>NZ_CM150739.1:0-5493235 GCF_056376275.1 Serratia sp. AR11 | reverse complement strand
GGCGGACTCCACTCGAACAAGATCAATAAAAGAAAAGAATCAGGCTAATTTTTTATAACTCATGATTTTTGACACATACCCGGCATCGGCTGTTTGCCTGTGGGGGATGCGAACCGCCTTTCACGGTTTATGTCCCTCACGATCCCCGCTTGAGAGATCGCGATCGGAATGACGGATCATAGCGCAATCCGCGCAAGAGATCCTCCTCTTCATCACAGATTAGATCCATTTTATCCACAGGCCCCGGCCTGCGGCGATCTTTTCGCCAGCCTCGCCAAATTGCAGGCAAAAACCCGCCTGCGGAAAGGTATTTTTTACATTGTCAACCGGTTATACCCTGTTATCCACGCCAGATCCTTGGCTTTGCCCTCAAGGATCGCATCGGGATCCTTGCGATTTACCCCCGAGTCCGTATAATCTTCGCCCTACGTGTGTACCTGGTTCCTAAATGGTGTGTCATTAACCGGACAGGATTCTGCGGTGACCACGGGCCAAGACCGGATTTTACTCCGAATTGGCAGACAACCAGGTAGGCTAGCGCAATGTGAATTGACTCAGGACTGTACAATTATTACAATCCCGCCTCTTTATATATTGCGATTGAGGCGTCGGTCGTCTTCACGCCGAATAGCCAAACGCGTTTACTGATCAGTAATTATTTTAAGTTTAGGTAGAAATCGCCATGAAACGCACTTTCCAACCGTCCGTATTGAAGCGTAACCGTAGCCACGGTTTCCGTGCTCGTATGGCCACCAAAAATGGTCGTCAAGTTCTGGCCCGCCGTCGTGCGAAAGGCCGTTCTCGTCTGACTGTTTCTAAGTAATAAAAGCTAACCCGCTGAGTGGTTAAGCTCGCTTTTCCCAGGGAGTTACGTTTGTTAACTCCCACTCACTTCACTTTCGTCTTCCAGCAGCCACAACGGGCTGGCACGCCGCAAATCACCATCCTCGGCCGCCTGAACCAGCTGGGGCATCCCCGCATCGGTCTTACCGTCGCCAAAAAACACGTCAAACGCGCGCATGAACGCAACCGGATCAAACGCCTAACCCGCGAAAGCTTCCGTTTACGTCAGCACGAGTTACCGGCGATGGATTTTGTCGTGGTGGCCAAAAAAGGGATAGCGGATTTGGATAACCGTGCACTGACGGAAGCTTTGGAAAAATTATGGCGTCGCCACTGTCGCCAGGCTCCCGCATCCTGATCGGGCTGGTGCGGGCTTACCAGCTCGTCATCAGTCCGCTGCTTGGGCCTCGTTGTCGCTTCCAGCCGACATGCTCTCATTACGCAATTGAGGCATTAAGCAGGTTTGGCATGATAAAAGGCAGTTGGTTAGCATTGAAACGCGTATTAAAATGCCACCCCTTGAACCCAGGTGGCGATGATCCCGTGCCGCCGAAACCCGACGATAACAGAGAACACTAACGATGGATTCGCAACGCAATCTTCTCCTCATCGCTCTGCTGTTCGTGTCTTTCATGATCTGGCAAGCCTGGCAAACGGACAATGCTCCGCAACCAGTCGCGCAGACCACGCAACAGACTTCGAACCCAGCTACCGGTGATGCCGCAAGCTCAGCAGTTCCAGCCAGTGGCCAAGGTAAACTGATTACCGTAAACACTGACGTGCTGTCGCTGACCATCAACACCCGTGGTGGTGATATCGAGCAGGCTAAACTGTTGGCCTACCCTGACACTCTGGGTTCATCGACGCCATTCCAGCTGCTGGAAACCACACCGGCATTTGTTTATCAGGCGCAAAGCGGCCTGACCGGCAGAAACGGCCCGGATAACCCGGCAAATGGCGAACGTCCTCTGTTCCAGGCGGCGCAGGACAGCTATACCCTGCCGGAAGGCCAGGAAGAGTTGCGCATCCCGCTGACCTTTACCGGTAAAGATGGCGCTATCTACACCAAAACTTTCGTGCTCAAACGCAATCATTACGCGGTTGCCGTTGACTACAACGTCGACAACAAGAGCACCACTCCGCTGGAACTGACCCTGTTCGGCCAACTGAAGCAGACCACCGAGCTGCCTAAGCACCGTGACACCGGCAGCAACAACTTTGCCCTGCACACCTTCCGTGGCGCGGCTTACTCTTCCAGCGATGACAAATATCAGAAGTATGCGTTCGATAAGGACGAGAACCTGAGTGTCACCACCCAGGGCGGTTGGGTTGCAATGCTGCAACAATACTTCGCCACCGCGTGGGTACCGGCAACTCAGGGTAGCAATACCTTCTATACCGCCAAGCCTGGCGACAACCTGTCTACCATCGGCTTCAAATCTACTCCGGTAGTGGTGCAGCCAGGTGCGCAGCAGCAACTGAACGCCACCCTGTGGGTAGGCCCGGAACTGCAGGATCAGATGGCCCAACTGGCGCCGCATCTGGACCTGACCGTGGATTACGGTTGGTTGTGGTTCATCTCCCAACCGCTGTTTAAACTGCTGAAGTTCATCCACGGCTTTATCGGTAACTGGGGCTTCTCAATTATCATCATCACCTTCATCGTGCGCGGCATCATGTACCCGCTGACCAAAGCGCAGTACACCTCGATGGCGAAAATGCGCATGCTGCAGCCAAAACTGCAGGCGATGCGTGAGCGTATCGGTGATGACAAACAGCGCATGAGTCAGGAAATGATGGCGCTGTACAAGTCTGAGAAAGTGAATCCGTTGGGGGGTTGTCTGCCGCTGGTTATCCAGATGCCAATCTTCCTGGCGCTGTACTACATGTTGATGGGCTCGGTTGAGCTGCGCCACGCGCCGTTCGCTTTGTGGATCCACGACCTGTCGGCGCAAGACCCGTACTACATCTTGCCAATCCTGATGGGCGTGACGATGTTCTTCATTCAGAAGATGTCGCCGACCACCGTGACTGATCCGATGCAGCAGAAAATCATGACCTTCATGCCGGTGATCTTCACAGTGTTCTTCCTGTGGTTCCCGTCCGGTCTGGTGCTGTACTACATCGTCAGTAACCTGGTGACCATCCTCCAGCAGCAGTTGATTTACCGCGGCCTGGAAAAACGTGGTTTACACAGCCGCGACAAGAAAAAAACCTAAGCGTATTGTAGGGGTTCGGCGCGCTGAACCCTTGCAGTAACACCAAGAGGCGGTCATTAGACCGCCTTTTTGCATATTGAATTGTCAGAGAAGAGAACCACTATGAGCACCACCGATACCATCGTAGCCCAAGCCACCCCGCCGGGACGCGGCGGCGTCGGCATTCTGCGTATTTCCGGCCGTGGCGCCAAAGATGTCGCCCAGGCCCTGCTCGGCAAGCTACCCAAGCCGCGTTACGCCGATTACCTGCCATTCCGGGATGCCGCAGGTGCCACCCTGGATCAGGGCATCGCACTGTGGTTCCCTGGCCCTAATTCGTTTACCGGCGAAGACGTGCTGGAGCTGCAAGGCCACGGCGGGCCGGTGATCCTCGATCTGCTGCTCAAACGCGTGTTGGCGCTGCCAGGCATGCGTATCGCGCGGCCCGGCGAGTTTTCCGAACGCGCATTCCTCAACGACAAGCTGGATCTGGCGCAGGCCGAGGCGATTGCCGACCTGATCGATGCCAGTTCCGAGCAGGCGGCACGTTCAGCCATGAACTCGCTGCAGGGGGCTTTTTCCACCCGCATCCACCAGCTTGTGGAAGCACTTACTCACCTGCGGATCTATGTAGAAGCGGCCATCGACTTCCCCGATGAGGAAATCGACTTCCTGTCTGACGGTAAAATCGAAGCGCAGCTCAACGGCGTTATGGCCGATCTGGACAGCGTACGCGCCGAAGCGCGCCAGGGCAGCCTGCTGCGTGAAGGGATGAAGGTGGTGATCGCCGGGCGGCCAAACGCCGGTAAATCCAGCCTGCTGAACGCATTGGCCGGCCGCGAGGCGGCGATTGTTACCGATATTGCCGGCACCACCCGCGACGTTTTGCGCGAACATATTCACATCGACGGCATGCCATTGCATATTATCGACACCGCCGGCCTGCGTGAAGCTATCGACGAAGTTGAGCGCATCGGTATCGAACGTGCATGGAACGAGATCGAACAGGCGGATCGTGTGCTGTTTATGGTCGATGGCACCACCACTGCGGCCACCGAACCGGCTGAGATTTGGCCAGAGTTTATGGCACGTCTGCCGCACCGCTTGCCAATCACCGTGGTGCGTAATAAAGCCGACATCACCGGTGAAACGCTGGGTATGACCGAAGTAAATGGCCACTCACTTATTCGCCTGTCGGCGCGTACCGGCGAAGGCATAGATCTGCTGCGCGACCACCTGAAGCAGAGCATGGGCTTCACCAGCAATATGGAAGGCGGCTTCCTGGCGCGCCGTCGCCATCTGCAGGCGCTTGAGCAAGCGGCCCAGCATCTGGTCGAGGGCAAAGAACAGTTAGTGAGCGCTTACGCGGGGGAGCTGCTGGCCGAGGAATTGCGTCTGGCACAGCAAGCACTGAGTGAAATCACCGGCGAATTTACCTCCGATGATCTGCTGGGGCGCATCTTCTCCAGCTTCTGTATCGGCAAGTAAACCCTCATCCTTCTAAGGAAAGAACAGGCATGGCATTAACGCTCAGGGTGTTACTGGAAAACCGCCGCGCCACCGGCGCGGACAAATCGCTGCGGGTGAAAGCCGGGCTCAGCCTGTTGATTCAGGATGATACGGACTCGATTTTGTTCGATACCGGCCCCGATGGCAGTTTTCTGGATAACGCAGCGCTGATGGGTATTGACCTGTCAGGGCTAACCGCGACCGTACTGTCACACGGCCATTATGACCACTGCGGCGGCGTCCCCTGGTTACCCGAAAACAGCCGCATCATTTGCCATCCGCAAATAGCCGATGAACGCTATTCGGCGGTAAAACTGCTTGGCCATAGCCGGAAAATCAAAAAATTATCGCTGGATATCGATTACTCCCGCCATCGTATGGAATACAGCCGTGAGCCACTGCATATCAGCGAACGCTTTATGTGGTCAGGGGAGATCGCGGTGGCCGAGCCGAAGGCCTATGGCGTGATCGGCGGAAAAACTGAGGCTGTAGATTACGTTATCGACGAAGGCGTGCTGATTTATAAGTCCGATCGCGGGCTGGTGATTATTACCGGCTGCGGGCATCGCGGGATCATTAACATCGTGCGCCACTGCCAAAAGATCACCGGGGTCAATAAGCTCCATGCGTTGATCGGCGGTTTCCACCTGCGCTGCGCCTCACCGCGCCTGATATGGCAGGTCAGGCAATTTCTGAATCAGCAAAAACCCGATAAGCTCATGGGATGCCATTGTACCGGCGCATGGGGTCAGCTGTGGTTACCGGAGATGATATCGCCGGCGACGGGGGACACTTTCGTTCTGGAATAAAACGCTAATAAGCACATTAGTTTTTACCGCCATACCACTGAACAACAATCGCTATCTCCCCTGGCTTGCCAAAAATCACCTAAGCTTATCTCAGCGATTTTTGGCGGGAGAGATAAGAAAAAATGAATGAACCACTGGATTTACTGGGTGTCGGCCTTGGCCCCTTCAACCTCAGTCTGGCCGCGCTGGCCTATGAAAGTGGCGTCCTCAATTACACCTTTCTCGATCGAAACGCCAGCTTCCGCTGGCACCCCGGCATGCTGCTGCCTTCCGCCTATATGCAGACCTATGTACTGCAGGACCTGGTTACGGCGGTAACACCCCGTAGCCAATTCTCCTTTATCAATTACCTGGTCGAGCAGAAAAAAATCTATCGGTTTTTGATCACCGAACAGCAAATTATCAGCCGTGAAGAGTTCTCTGACTACCTGAGTTGGGCCTGCGATAGATTAGATGGACTACAGTTTTCACAGTCGGTTGAAAGTATTGATTTTGACGATGACAAGCAGCTGTTCGAAGTCCGCACCATCAACCAGACTTTGTGGGCAAAGAATATCTGCCTGGGTACCGGCCACGACCCCTGGCTGCCGGAGGAGTTTTACCCTGCGCTGGGCGAAAACTGCCTGCATGCCGCAGAAATTGCCATTCGCAATCCGGATCTGACCGGTAAGCGGGTAACCGTTGTCGGGGGAGGCCAAAGTGGTGCAGATATTTTCCTGAACGCGCTACGCGGCCATTGGGGAGAAGCCGCACAGCTGGACTGGATTTCCCGCCGGCCTAACTTCCAACCGCTGGACGAGTCCGCCTTCACCAATGAATATTTCACCCCGGAATACGTTGATTATTTTTATACGCTGCCGCAGGAAATCCGCGAACGCGAAATCAAGGCTCAGAAGTTACCTGCAGACGGCATCAGTAATCATACGCTGCGTACGCTGTACCGCGAGTTGTACATGCGTTTCGACGTAATGCACCAGCCGCGTAATGTCCGTCTTTTACCACACCGTACGCTGCTGGCGATCGAACCGACGGACAAAGGCTATCAATTACGTACCCGCCACGGTTTGGAAAACCGCCAGGAAGGGTTTCACGCCGACGTCGTCATTTTAGCGACAGGTTACCGCCCTTCGTTGCCGTCCTGCCTAAAGCCGCTGCTGTCACGCATTCCTTTCGACAACAAACAGCGCTTGCCGCTACAGCCGGATTTTAACCTTGAGTGGCAGGGGCCAGAACAGAATCGCATTTATGCAGTGAATGCCGGCATACATAGCCACGGCAGCGCAGAAGGAGGACTCAGCCTGATGGCCTGGCGCTCGGCCCGCATCCTCAATCATCTGCTCGGCAAACCCCATTTTGATCTGACGCCGAACGCATCGATGATCCAATGGTGGAGTGATGCTCCTCCGGACAATGATATTGCTTATCCAGATAAATAGGATAAAACGCATACTGTTTTTTAATGATAAATCCTCGACTTATGCTTAATCTAACTCCCCAGCGTTTTCAGCGCCCCCTCTGTCACGGAGTGAATAATGGCATGTCATTTTGCCCGATGGATCCCCACATCCACCGCACTGGATACCCGGAGATTATCCGCCGAGGTCGTTGCTGCAACCGCTGCTTTTTCCGTTAAACGCCGCCAGCGCTTCCTGCAGGGGCGCATCCTGCTCGCAGAAATGATGTTTTATCTTTATGGCTTGTCGACATTGCCGGCTCTCGCCACCACCCCCACCGGACGCCCCTGTTTCGTCGATAATCATCTGCCCGATTTCAGCCTGGCCTATGCCAGCGATACGGTGGGGGTTTTGCTCAGCCAGGAAGGAAAGGTAGGCCTGGATATCGAAGTCATGCGTGCCCGTGCCGGGCAGCATAAAGAGCTGCAACACCAATACCAAACGCCGGCAGAAAACGCCTGGATCAGCGCACAGTACGACCGGCTGGAGGCGGAAACCCAACTGTGGAGCATTCGCCAGAGCGTGCTGAAGCTTTCCGGCCTGGGTAACAGTGGACAATCGACGCTGCTGCTGCACCCTTTTTCCGGCCATTTGCGCTCCAGCATCACCCCCCAGGTTCATGTGATGAGCGATGCCGACGAATACCTGAGTTGGGCTTGCGCACGTGAACCCAACCTGGAGCGCTTAATCTGCTGGCAATACGAAGCGGGCAAAGGCCTGCACAAGCACGGCGAAATCTCCCCGCGAGCCCCTGCGCTCTCTACCCGCTTTGTGAAATTAACCAGTCTGGCGCTCCACCGCTGACATCGACGATTTATGGCTAATCTGTAAGATAAAACTTTCTTTAACGGATAAATTTCTGCATAAAACTGCAAAGTCAGCCAATTATTCAGTAATCATCTATTCTCCCCGCCCTTCTTGCCCTACTATCTTTGGGTGTTCCAAGCTGAATCTGTTCATTCGAAAGGGAGAATCACCATGTCAGACCAAGCATTAAAAATCGTCACTCTGCTCGGCAGCCTGCGTAAAGGCTCTTACAACGCGATGGTCGCCCGCGCCCTGCCAGGCCTCGCGCCACAGGGCGTCACCATCGAAGCACTTCCCTCTATCCGTGATATCCCGCTGTACGATGCCGATGTACAACAAGAAGAGGGCTTCCCCGCCTCGGTGGAAGCCATTGCCGAGCAAATCCGCCAGGCCGACGGTGTGATCATCGTGACCCCGGAATATAACTATTCGGTACCCGGTGGGTTAAAAAATGCCATCGACTGGCTGTCCCGCCTGCCGAATCAGCCGTTAGCCGGTAAACCGGTGGCGATCCAAACCAGTTCCATGGGGCCGATTGGCGGCGCGCGCTGCCAGTATCATCTGCGCCAGATCCTGGTGTTCCTCGATGCGATGGTGATGAATAAGCCGGAGTTTATGGGCGGCGTGATCCAGAACAAAGTGGATGCGCAGGCTGAGGAACTCATTGACCAGGGAACGCTGGATTTCCTGACCGGGCAACTGTCCGCCTTCAGCGATTATATTCGCCGTCTGAAATAAATGTCTTTTTTGACGCCTTCATAAAAAATTCGATTGAAGGCGTCATTTCAATCAGAGAGTTACTACCAACCCATTAAAATTAAAGTCATAAAATTATGTATTTTTTTATTTTAGCCATCTTGCTGGCTTTCACCACCAGACCACTATTAGCCACAGAAATGCGTTATCCCGCCGGAGAAGAGCCGATCGAGCTACCGGTACATAGCCCACTCAGCACCCAACTGCCACGCACCACCCAGAGCCAGGAAGATAAAAAGATCGCAGCCATGTCGTTGTATCTGACGCTGATGCGTGAAGACGGCCGTAACATATGGGCACCTTATCAACTGGCGGCTTCCTCAGCGGAAAAGGGCCAGACCGAACTGGCAGAACGCTATCTGCAACTGAGTGCCGATCGCGGGTTATGGTATTACTACAATCTGCTGGAGGACGACGCCTTCAACAATATCCAGCACGGCAGTACCTACCAGTCGATTCTGGCGGCAACCAAAGCCCGTTATCTGCAACATGCTCATTGGTTCGAAGGCAAAGCCAGCTATGCCATTCCTGACGGCCCACCGCCGCCCGGAGGCTGGCCAACGGTGGTGTACCTGCACACCTATGGCAAAAGCGCCGGTATTACACCGGAAGAACGCTTGTTTTTTAGTGAGATTGGCGTCGCCTATATAGAGATCAACGGCACCCAGATGCTGTCGGAAAACAGTTTCCGCTGGTCAAATTACAGTGACGAAAGCACCCAGAGCGCGATCCAGCGGGTTCTGCAGCCATCCACCGAAGAATTAAAGCTCAATCCGCAGAAAATCTACCTTGCCGCCCGCGGACAGGGGGCGCTGCATGCCGCCAATCTGTTGGCCAAATACCCGCAACTTTATGCCGGTGCGCTGCTGATTGCCCCAAATGGCGGGATCAAACAGGCACAGCAATCGCTGGCGACCCATAAGCGGCTGGTGGTGGCCTACTACGATCGGCAAAACTTCAGCGATCAGGCACTGGCAATGCACTTTGCCAATCTGTTCGGTGAGAATAATCAGGTGAAGGTTTTGCATTTTGCCCAGGGCGAGAGCCCCGACGGCGGCTGGCGGGCGCGTTTTAAACGGCCGTTGCAGTGGATGTTGCATCAGGCACCCGACGCAACGCCGGGCGCCTAAGACTACAGGGCCGACAAATGTCGGCCCTGTTCTTTCGTATCAGTGACCGTCGACAAAAACAATCTTCAGCACAAACAGCAGCGCTACCACTACCACGCATGGGCTGATTTCACGCCAGCGGCCGGTACCCAACTTCATTACGCAGTAAGAAATAAAGCCAAGCGCGATACCTTCGGTAATTGAGAAACTGAACGGCATCATCACCGCGGTCACAAACGCCGGTACTGCTTCGGTCAGGTCATCCCACTTCACCCGCGCCAGGCTGGATGTCATCAGCACGCCCACGTAGATCAACGCGCCGGCAGCCGCATAAGCCGGAACCATGCCTGCCAATGGCGACAGGAAAATCACCAACAGGAACAGAATACCGGTAACCACCGCGGTCAGACCGGTACGGCCGCCGACGGAAACCCCGGCGGAACTTTCAATGTAGGCGGTAACGGAAGAGGTGCCGACAAACGAACCGGCCACCGAACTGATGCTGTCCACGTACAGCGCCTGCTTCATGCGCGGGAATTTACCCGTCGCGTCGGTCAGACCCGCCTTATCGGTCACGCCAATCAAAGTGCCGGAGGAGTCGAACAGATTCACCAACATAAAGGAGAAAATCACCCCTGCCAGGCCAATGTTCAGCGCCCCCGCCAAATCAACCTGACCCACCACCGAAGTAATGTTCGGAGGCATGGAGAACACGCCGCCGTATTTCACATCGCCCAGCGCCCAGCCGATCAGGGTGGTTACCACAATGGAAACCAGCACCGCCGCATGGAAATTACGTGAGGACAGCACGGCAATAATAAAGAAGCCCAGCGCACCCAGCAGCACGTTATGCGAGGTCAGACTACCAATGGTCACCAGCGTATCCGGGTTCGCCACCACGATACCGGCATTTTTCAGCCCCATCATGCCGATAAACAGGCCGATACCGCTGGTGATCCCCACCCGCAGGCTCATGGGAATATTGGCAATCATCCAGTAGCGGACGCGGAAAATGGTCAGCAGTAACAAACCGACCGCGCCCCAGAAGATGGCACCCATGCCGACCTGCCATGAAATGCCCATTGCGCCCACGACCACGAAGGCGAAGAACGCATTGAGGCCCATAGCCGGCGCCAGCGCCACCGGCAGATTCGCCAGCAGGCCCATAAAAATACTGCCGAAAGCGGCAATCAGGCAGGTGGTTACGAACACCGCCTGCGTATCCATGCCCGCCGCACCCAGAATTTGGGGGTTAACGAACACGATATACACCATGGTCAGGAAGGTAGTAATACCGGCAATCGTTTCCGTACGCGCCGTGGTGCCATGTTGCTTGAGCTTAAACACGCGCCCAAGCAAGCCTTGCTCAACGTCAAGGCCAGTGACTTGTTTGTTCATTTTCAGAAATTCCGAAGAAGGGAATGGACCGTCGCCGGCTATCCTATAACAAAAAGTCAGGGTTTTGACGCCGCTCACAGCTTTTTTTCGCCGTCTTTACGGCTAAAAGCTTCAACAGATTGTATTTCCTGAGATTGATCGGCAATCCGTGATTCTGGGGTCGCAATCCTGCCTGATGCGGTTAAAGTGGCATTATCACCGCATAACCGAAGGACACGGCCCCTGATGAACCAAATTGACTGTATTTTGTTTGATTGCGACGGCACGCTGGTGGACAGCGAAGTGCTGTGCAGCAAAGCCTATGTGCACATGTTTGCCCACTATGGCATTCACCTTTCGCTGGACGAGGTATTCAGAAAGTACAAAGGGGTAAAGCTGTACGAGATTATCGAACAGGTTAATGCGGAGCACGGCGTCGCCTTGCCGAAGGAAGAGCTGGAGCCTTTATACCGTCAGGAAGTGGCCCGTCTGTTTGACAGCGAACTGCAGCAGATTGCCGGTGCGCGCGAGCTGCTGGCGCAGGTGACAGTACCAATGTGTACCGTGTCTAACGGCCCGGTCAGCAAAATGCAGCACTCGCTCGGCCTGACCGACATGCTGCACTATTTTGATGACCGGTTGTTCAGCGGCTATGACATTCAGCGCTGGAAACCAGACCCGGCGATCGTGTTTCACGCCGCCGAAAAAATGCGGGTGCCGGTGGAGCGTTGCATCCTGGTGGACGACTCCGCTGCCGGTGCTCAGGCGGGGATCGCCGCCGGGATCCCGGTGTTTTACTTCTGCGCCGATCCGCACAACCAACCGATCGACCATCCGCTGGTCACCGCATTCGACGATTTGGCGCAATTACCAGCGCTGTGGCGTGAACGCGGCTGGCAGTTGACTAGCTAGCCGGCAACGGCGGCTTATTGCGCCACCAGCGCCATGAGCGTTTCAACGCCCGGGTCTGCGGGCTAAAGCGGCGGTTGACCGCATTGGCCAGCAGATCCAGCGCCAGACAAAACACAAAGTACACCAGGGCGATAAACAGGAAGACTTCCATCGGGTACACCATGCTGCGGTTGTTGACCTGGGTCGCCAGGAACGTCAGCTCACCGACGCCGACGATATAGGCCAGCGAAGTGTCCTTGATCAGCGAAATCCACTGGTTGATAAACGAAGGCACCATCATGCGCAACGCCTGTGGCAGCACGATCATCCGTAGCGTTTGCCAACGGGTCAATCCTAGCGATAAACCCGCCTGCCACTGCCCCGGACCGATGGCGGCGATCCCCGCCTTCACCGCGTGAGCCAGATAGGCCGAGGCGATCAGTGCCAGGGCGCAAACCACGGTGGTGATTTCCGGAATATCCACGCCAAAAACGATCGGTAACAGGAAATAGGTCCAGAAAATCAGCATGATCACCGGGATGGCGCGGAAAAATCCCAGCAGCGCTGCCAGTAACCCGGCCGCTACGCCGCGTGACATCGCCAGTGCCACCCCCAACAGCGTGCCGAGAATAGCCGAAGCCACACCGGCCATCAGGCTGATCGCCAACGTCAGCGCTGCGCCGCCCAGCGGGCCGTCCGGCCAGGTGCCCCACAGCAGATAACCCAGATTGTCGTAAATGACGCTGAAATCCATCTTAATGCCCCCTCAGCGGTTTACGCTGCTGTCGCCACATGCCCCAGCCTTCCAACAGCGCAATGATGGCGATGTACAGCACCGTCGCCACGCCAAACGCCTGGAAGGTGCGCAGCGTCTCGGTTTCCACCTGACGCGAAGCATAGGACAGTTCGGCAACGCCGATCGCCATGGTCAGCGAGGAGTTTTTTATCACGTTCATGTACTGGCCCAGCAGCGGCGGCATGGCGATTTTCAGCGCCTGTGGCAGCACCACGTAGCGCATCGCCTGCCAGCCGGTTAATCCCAGCGCGTTAGCCGCATATTTTTGCCCACCGGCGACACCACGGATGCCGGAACGGATCTCTTCGGCGATAAAGGCACTGGAGTACAGCGTCAGACCGAAAAAACCGGCGAGAAACTCAAACGACGGCCACTCAAGCGGGCCGATTTGATGTGACGTATTCAGCCACTGCATGGCGGCGGACGGCAGGATCTGCCCGGCGGCGAAATACCAGAAGAACAGCTGTACCAGCAACGGCGTATTGCGAAACAACGAACTGTAACCCACCGCCAGCCAACGCAGTGTCCACAGGCGGCTGTCACGCATCGCGGTCAGTAAAAACCCCAACAGCGTGGCGGCCAGGCTCGCGCAGGCGGAAAGCCACAGCGTCAGCAGGAAACCCTGCCACAGCCAGCTCAGATACTCCGGCGCCAGCAGCCAGTCCAGATTCATGGTCAATCCTTGTCTTGCAAAATGCGTCAGGGGCGCAGCAAGCTGCGCCCCTCCAAACAGATTTCAGCCCGTGAAAATCAGGCCTTCGGCTGTTGATCCAAAGGCGCGATTTTGAAGTCGCCGCGTGGCTGCGCGGTTTTGGTTTCCGGGCCAAACCAGCGATCGTAGATCTTCACCGCTTCACCGTCTTTTTCCAGCTTGATCAGCGTGTCGTTAACGCTGGCGGTCAGGCGGTCTTCGCCTTTAGGAATGCCAATCCCCTGGTATTCTTTGGTAATGCTGAACGGCGAGATCTCGAAATCTGCCTTTTGTGCCGCCGGCAGATTGCCGAGCAGGCCCACCAGCTTGGCATCATCCTGAGTGATCGCCTGTACGTTGCCGTTGCGCAGGGCGACGAACGCCAGCGGAGTGTCATCGTAAGAGATCACTTTGGCCGTCGGGTAATGTTCACGCAGGGTAATCTCCTGCACCGTGCCTTTGTCCGCACCGATACGCAGTTTTTTGATGTCTTCCGGGGTTTTCAGCACGCCTTTATGGGCGATAAATTTCTGGCCGGTAGCAAAGTACGGCACGCTGAAGTTCACTTCCTTGGCGCGCTCGTCAGTAATGGTGAAGTTAGCGGCGATCAAATCGACCTTTTTCGCTACCAGCAAAGGAATGCGGTTGGCCGGGTTAGTGGCACGCAGCTCCACCTTCACCCCCAGCGCCTTACCGATCGCATCGGCCACATCAACGTCATAACCCACCAGCTTTTTGCTTTGCGGATCGATATAACCGAACGGGGGATTGCTGTCGAACACCGCGATACGCACTACGCCGGCTTTCTTGATGTCGTCGAGTTTGTCCGCGTGCGCGGCACCGGTGGCGAGGCTGGTCAGGCTGGCTAACAAAGTTAAGGCCAAAACGCGATGTTTCATGAGTTGCTCCTAAGGGGTTGATGTCCTGCTGGCTGCTACGCTAGCAAGACCCACTTAGGTCAGGAAATAATATAAAAAGCTATATTTATAACCATTTTGTCTTTAGGGGTTTTAAACGGCATAAAGGCGCAGTTTTCTGCGCCTTTTAAGAGCTGACTCGGGGGATATTACTCTTTTTCCTCGTCTTTACCGTCGGAGGACAACAGTTTTTCCAACGCATCGCCACCAATATGACGGAAATCCTGGCCTTTCACGAAATAGAAGATAAATTCGCAGATGTTCTGGCAACGGTCGCCGATACGCTCGATTGAACGGGCGCAGAACAACGCAGTCAGCACGCTGGGAATGGTGCGAGTGTCTTCCATCATGTAAGTCATCAACTGACGCACGATGCCTTCATATTCCTGATCGACCTTCCTGTCTTCGCGGTAAATTCGGATCGCTTCATCCAGATCCATACGCGCGAAGGCGTCCAGCACGTCATGCAGCATCTGCACGGTGTGGCGGCCCAGCGACTCCAGGCTGACCAACAGTGGCTGGTGCTGGTGCGAGAACTTTTCCAGCGCGGTGCGGCAGATTTTGTCCGCCACATCGCCGATACGCTCCAGCTCGGAGATGGTTTTGATGATCGCCATCACCAGGCGCAGGTCGCTGGCGGTCGGCTGGCGTTTGGCAATGATGCGCACGCAGGCCTCGTCGATCGCCACTTCCATCATATTGACCTTGGCGTCGCCTTCGATCACCCGCTTGGCCAACTCACCGTCCTGGTTGTGCATCGCGGTAATGGCGTCGGTCAATTGCTGCTCCACCAGCCCGCCCATGGTCAACACCTGGGTGCGGATGTGCTCAAGTTCTGCGTTGAACTGGCCGGAAATGTGTTTATTTAAATTCAGGTTATCCATGATGCATCCTATCAACCATAACGGCCAGTGATGTAGTCTTCGGTCTGTTTTTTCTGTGGCGCGGTGAACAGGGTATCAGTATCACTGAACTCGATCAGTTCGCCCAGATACATAAATGCCGTGGAGTCAGAGCAACGTGCGGCCTGCTGCATGTTGTGGGTGACGATCACCACGGTGTAGTCAGACTTCAGTTCGCTGATCAGCTCTTCAATTTTACCGGTAGAAATCGGATCCAGCGCCGAGCAGGGCTCATCGAGCAACAAGACGTCCGGACGAATAGCGATGCCGCGGGCGATGCACAGGCGCTGCTGCTGGCCACCGGACAGGCTGTAACCGCTCTGGTGCAGCTTGTCCTTGGTTTCGTTCCACAGCGCCGCCTTGGTCAGAGCCCACTGCACGCGCTCATCCATGTCGGCACGCGACAACTTTTCAAACAGACGTACACCGAAGGCGATATTGTCGTAAATCGACATCGGGAACGGCGTCGGCTTCTGGAACACCATGCCGACCTTGGCACGCAGCAGGGCGATATCCGAGTTGTCGGTCAGAATGTTCTGCCCATCCAGCAGGATGCCGCCTTCTGCACGCTGCTCAGGGTATAACTGATACATCTTGTTGAAAGTGCGCAGCAGGGTTGATTTGCCACAACCGGATGGGCCGATAAACGCGGTAACCTTGTTCTTGGCGATATCCAGCGTGATGTTTTTCAGCGCATGGAATTTGCCATAGTAGAAGTTCAGATCGCGTACCTGAATTTTGCTGCTGGAAGCGTCGTTAACCATACTCATCAAGACTTCTCTCTTTTCATCAGCGCCGCCAGGGCCGCGCTCAAAATTTTATGAATGCTTTTGCTTGGCGAAAACTACGCGCGCCAAGATATTCAGTACCAGTACACACAGGGTAATCAACAGCACCCCGGCCCAGGCCAGCTCTTGCCATTCGGCGAACGGGCTCATGGCGAATTTGAAAATGGTCACCGGCAGGTTGGCGATCGGCTGCATCAGGTCGGTGCTCCAGAACTGATTCGACAACGAGGTAAACAGCAGCGGTGCGGTTTCCCCGGCGATACGCGCAATTGCCAGCAGCACACCGGTGATAATGCCGGAGACCGAGGCTTTCAGCGTAATGGCGGAAATCATGCGCCATTTCGGTGTACCCAGCGCGTAAGCCGCCTCACGCAGCGTATCCGGCACCAGTTTCAGCATGTTTTCAGTGGTTCGAATCACGATCGGCACCTGTAACAGCGCCAGTGCGATTATCCCGGCCCAACCGGAGAAGTGCTGCATCTTCGCCACCACGATGGTGTAGACGAACAGGCCCACGACGATCGACGGTGCCGATAACAGGATGTCGTTAATAAAGCGGATGACTTCCGCCAGCCAGGATTTACGGCCGTATTCCGCCAGGTAAATGCCGGCCATAATGCCCAGCGGTGTGCCAAAAATCGTCGCCCACATGATCAACAGCCCGCTACCGGCGATGGCGTTAGCCAGGCCGCCACCCGCAGTGTTCGGCGGCGGCGTCATTTCGGTGAACAGCGCCAGCGACATGCCGTCGATGCCTTTGGTCACGGTGGAAAACAGGATCCACACCAGCCAGAACAGGCCAAACGCCATGGTCGCCATCGACAAGAACAGTGCCAGGCGGTTTTTCTGACGGCGCCAGGCCTGCATTTTGCGACGGCTTTCCAACAGCGCCAGGTTGTTTTGCATTTCCATAGTCGCCACGTTAGCGTCCCTCCTTCTTGGCCAGACGCATGACCATCAACTTCGACAGCGCCAGGACGATAAAGGTGATAACAAACAGGATCAGGCCCAGCTCCATCAACGCGGCGGTATGCACGCCCGATTCCGCTTCGGCGAATTCGTTGGCCAGCGCAGAGGTAATACTGTTGCCCGGCATATACAGTGAGGCGCTGTCGAGCTGGTAGGTGTTACCGATGATAAAGGTCACCGCCATGGTTTCCCCCAGCGCGCGGCCCAACCCCAGCATTACACCGCCAATCACGCCATTCTTGGTAAACGGCAGCACGATACGCCAGATCACTTCCCAGGTGGTGCAGCCGATGCCATAGGCCGACTCTTTCATCATTACCGGGGTCTGTTCGAACACATCGCGCATCACGGCGGCAATGTAAGGAATAATCATAATCGCCAGGATCACCCCGGCAGCCAGAATACCGATACCGAACGCCGGGCCAGAGAACAGCTCACCGACAATCGGAATGCCGGACAGCACGTCGCCAACCGGAGTCTGGAAATATTCGGCAAACAGCGGAGCAAACACGAACAGGCCCCACATGCCGTAAACGATACTTGGAATTGCCGCCAGCAGTTCAATGGCGATACCCAGTGGGCGTCGCAGCCAGTTTGGCGCCAGCTCGGTCAGGAACAGGGCAATACCAAAACTGACGGGTACGGCGATAATCAGTGCGATCAACGAGGTCACTACGGTGCCGTAAATCGGCACCAGCGCACCGAACTGTTCGGCAGGCGCGTCCCACTCTTTGGTCCACAGGAAGGAGAAACCGAATTTCTGGATGCTCGGCCAGGAGGCGAAGATCAGCGAAACAATAATGCCGCCCAGCAACAATAGGGTAATCAGCGCTGCCAGTTTAACCAGCGCGCTGAAGATGACGTCACCATTTTTACTCGGTGCTTTCATGGTCGGCTTGTACTCAGCCATAGATCACTCTCTGTTTTAACCCTGGCAGGCCCAACATGGGTAAGGCCCTGAAAAACTGAGTGGGGCGCGCCGAATCACGCGCCCCTGCGTTGTTAGTACAGCGCTTTACCGGAACTGTCTTTTACGTTGGTTTTCCATGCTGCACGCACCTGCTCGATCACTTCATTCGGCAGAGTGGCGTAATCCAGGTCATTAGCCTGCTTGGCGCCCGTTTTGTACGCCCAGTCAAAGAACTTCAGGACTTCGGTGCCCTGAGCCGGGTTTTTCTGCTCTTTGTGCACCAGGATGAAGGTGGTGGAAGTGATTGGCCAGGCGTTGTCGCCTTTCTGGTCAGTCAGGTCCTGTGCGAAGGTCTTGCTCCAGTCCACGCCTTTGGCAGCGGCGCTGAAGCTCTCTTCCGTCGGGCTAACCGCTTTGCCATCGGCAGAAATCAGCTTGGTGTAAGCCAGGTTGTTCTGCTTGGCGTAAGCGTATTCAACGTAGCCGATAGAGCCAGGCAGACGCTGTACGAAGGCTGCGATACCGTCGTTACCCTTGCCGCCCAGACCGGTTGGCCAGTTAACGGTAGAGCCTGCGCCGATTTTCTCTTTCCACTGCGCGTTGGCTTTAGACAGGTAGCTGGTGAACACGAACGAGGTGCCTGAACCATCAGCACGACGGACAACGGCAATGTTCTGATCCGGCAGCTTAACGCCTGGGTTGAGCTTGGTGATCGCCGGGTCGTTCCATTTTTTCACGTTACCCAGATAGATATCGCCCAGAGTTTTACCGTCCAGGGTCAGCTCACCGGATTTGATGCCCGGGATATTTACTGCCAGCACCACGCCACCGATCACGGTAGGGAACTGGAACAGGCCATCAGCAGCCAGTTTTTCGTCACTCAAAGGCGCATCGGAAGCACCAAAGTCAACGGTGTTGGCGATGATTTGCTTCACGCCACCAGAAGAGCCGATGCCCTGATAGTTAACTTTGTTGCCGGTTTCTTTCTGATAAGAATCTGCCCACTTGGCATAAACCGGAGCGGGGAATGTCGCACCTGCACCGGTCAGGCTAGCAGCAGCGAACGCGGACACGGCGGTCAGGGAGAAAGTCGCTGCCACAATACTGGCGACGGTGGTACGCATCAGTTTCATAATCACTCCTAATGGGGTATTCAAAAATCGATCTAGGTCGTTTTGAGTAAGTATTGCTGCAGGAGGGAAAATAGGACAGTTTGGTGACAGTAAAATGTACGAAATATGACAGTTATATTACAGTGAGGGCGCTATGCTATCTACTCATTTAAAATCAGTCAGTTAAAGAATAAAACACTCAGTAATTAATCAATGAAAAAACCCGTTCCACCTCACCTATCCGCTTGAATATGACAACTTTTATCCCTGCTGTCGCACCATTGTCATATTTGATCCAATCATGAAAAAGCCGGCACAGTGGCCGGCTTTTAGAGATTAACAGCAGCGAGTTACTCTACCGTGACAGACTTCGCCAGGTTACGCGGCTGGTCAACGTCGGTGCCTTTGATCAGCGCCACGTGGTAAGACAGCAACTGCAACGGCACGGTGTAGAAGATCGGGGCCACGATTTCTTCGACGTGCGGCAACGGGATGATAGTCATACCCTCGCTGCTGACGAAACCGGCATCCTGATCGGCGAACACGTACAGCTGGCCGCCGCGCGCGCGCACTTCTTCAATGTTGGACTTCAGCTTTTCCAACAGTTCGTTGTTCGGCGCCACCACGATCACCGGCATATCGGCATCGATCAACGCCAACGGGCCGTGTTTCAACTCACCGGCCGCATAGGCTTCCGCGTGAATATAGGAGATCTCTTTGAGCTTCAGCGCACCTTCCATCGCGATCGGGTACTGATCGCCACGGCCGAGGAACAGCGCGTGATGCTTGTCGGAGAAGCCTTCCGCCAGCGCTTCAATGTTTTTGTCCAGCGACAGCATCTGCTCAATACGCGCCGGCAATGCCTGCAGGCCGTGCACGATTTCATGCTCAACGCTTTCCGCCATGCCTTTCAGCCGGCCCAAACGCGCCACCAGCATCAACAACACCGCAAGCTGGGTGGTAAAGGCCTTGGTGGAGGCGACACCGATTTCGGTACCGGCCTTGGTCATCAGCGCCAGATCGGATTCACGCACCAGTGAAGAACCGGCCACGTTGCACACCGCCAGTGAACCGAGGTAACCCAGCTCCTTCGACAGACGCAGTGCCGCCAGCGTATCGGCAGTTTCACCGGACTGCGACAAGGTAATGATCAGACTGCCCGGACGCACAGCAGATTTGCGATAGCGGAATTCTGACGCGATTTCCACGTCGCAAGGCACGCCGGCCAGCGATTCGAACCAATAGCGGGCAACCATGCCGGAGTGGTAAGACGTCCCACAGGCAATGATTTGCACGTGCTGCACCTTCGCCAACAGTTCATCGGCACGCGGGCCCAGCTCGCTCAGGTTGATTTTGCCCTGGCTGAAACGCCCTTCCAGGGTGTTCTTCAGCGCCAGTGGCTGTTCGTAGATCTCTTTTTGCATGTAGTGACGGTAAGCACCTTTGTCACCGGCGTCGTACTGTACCTGGGATTCGATTTCAGGACGCTCAACGGCGTTGCCCTGCTTATCGAAAATGTTGACGGTGCGGCGAGTCATCTCCACCACGTCACCTTCTTCCAGGAAGATAAAGCGACGGGTTACCGGCAACAATGCCAGTTGATCGGAAGCCAGGAAGTTTTCACCCACGCCACGGCCGATAACCAGCGGGCTGCCGGAGCGCGCAGCCACCAGCACGCTAGGGTCGCGGCTGTCCATCACCACGGTGCCGTATGCGCCACGCAACTGAGGGATCACGCGCTGAACCACTTCCAGCAAGGTGCCCCCCTGGCGCTGTTCCCAATGCACCAGGTGAGCAATCACCTCGGTATCGGTTTCAGAGCTGAAGTGATAACCGCGTTCGATCAGCAGTTCACGCAGCGGTTCGTGGTTTTCGATGATGCCGTTATGCACCACAGTAATGTAATCAGAAACATGCGGGTGCGCGTTAGCTTCGGTAGGTTCACCGTGCGTTGCCCAGCGGGTGTGAGCAATACCGGTGCCCCCATGCAATTCATGTTGTTCAGCGGCTTCGGTCAGTTTGTTAACCTTGCCCACGCGGCGTAAACGGTTGACGTTGCCTTCGGCATCCACCACCGCCAAACCGGCGGAGTCGTAGCCACGGTACTCAAGGCGGCGTAACCCTTCCAACAGAATCTCTGCAATATCACGTTGCGCTACTGCGCCTACAATTCCACACATCAGTTGTATTCCTAATTAAACGCCTTTCGGGGCGCTTTCGATGCCTTGACCTGATTTTGCCGGTTTTTACCGTGCGTCCCCGAGCCTGTAGAGAATGGGGATTATTATGTTTTGCCCTGCACTCTGCACCAAAGCACAGGGCAAAACAGGGTGAGGAGCCGTCAGCCCCCTCACCCCGGCCCTCTCCCAAAAAGAGAGGGAGTCTAAGTTGTTACTTCTTCTTGACCGGACGCTGCCAGCCCTGGATATGCACCTGCTTGACACGGCTCAGCACCAGTTCGTCTTCGCCGATATCACGGGTCACCGTAGTGCCGGCGGCGATGGTCGAACCTTTGCCGACAGAGACAGGGGCCACCAGCTGGGTATCGGAACCGACAAACACGCCGTCGCCGATAATGGTTTTATACTTATTGGCGCCATCATAGTTACAGGTGATGGTACCGGCACCAATATTCACATCGTCGCCAATCTCGGCGTCGCCCAGGTAGCTTAGATGGCCCGCTTTAGAACCTTTGCCCAAACGCGCCTTTTTCATTTCGACGAAGTTGCCGACATGGGCACCCACCGCCAGCTCAGCGCCAGGACGCAGGCGGGCAAAGGGACCCACGGTGCATTCCGCTGCCAGCACGGCATCTTCCAGCACGCTGTACGGGCTGATTTCGCAGTCATCGCCGATCACGCAGTTTTTCAACACGCAGCCGGCACCGATTTTCACTCTATCCCCGAGCTTGACCGTGCCTTCAATAATCACGTTGGCATCAATAGAGATGTCGCGACCGTGCACAAGTTCCCCGCGCAGGTCAAAACGCGCCGGATCCAGCAGCATTACCCCGGCCAACAGTAATTTTTCAGACTGTTCTGCCTGGTAGATACGCTCAAGCCGCGACAGTTGCAGACGGTTATTCACGCCTTCCACTTCACTCAGGCGTGACGGATGCACGGCTTCAATTTTCTTGCCGTCGGCATGGGCCAGCGCAATGATATCGGTGATGTAGAATTCACCCTGTGAGTTATCGTTATTCAGCATCCCCAACCAGCGCTTGAGATCGCGGCCGTTGGCCACCAGGATGCCGGTGTTGATTTCATTGATTTGGCGCTGAGCTTCGCTGGCATCCTTGTGCTCAACAATCCCCACCACCTGGTTGTTTTCACGCACGATTCGTCCGTAACCGCTCGGATCCGCCAGCTTCACCGTCAGCAGGCCAATGCCGCCCTGTGGCTTTGCCGCCATCAGACGCTGCAAAGTATCGACAGAAATCAGCGGGACGTCGCCGTACAGCATCAGCACGTCTTCATCATCGGCAAAATGCGGGGCCGCTTGCTGCATGGCATGGCCGGTACCCAATTGCTCGGCCTGCAGCACCCAGTTCAGTGCGCCGTCGGTCAGGGTGTTTTTCAGCAAGTCGCCGCCATGGCCGTACACCAGATGGACGTTTTTCGCGCCCAGTTTCATCGCGGCATCAATGACGTGCTGCACCATCGGCTTGCCGGCCAACGGATGTAACACCTTGGGAAGATCGGAATACATGCGTGTTCCCTTGCCCGCGGCGAGGATCACCACACTCATTGCGCTGTTCGACATAAGCAACCTGATAACTCCATTTTAATAGACGAAAGTAGAACTCTTTAGTGACGGTATTACTACATATTTCTCTGCACGAACCCAGCTCAGGCCTTGGGGCACTAAGCACGCCGAAGTTAAGGATCCAGTAACCCGACGCTGGGGATAACTGTCGGCGATCGACGACATTTCCAGCCTCTATTGAAGGTTATACCTCACAATGCCTGCCGGGGTATCAGGCTTATTTTAAAACAAAAAAAAAGCGACCCAATAGGCCGCTTTCTTAATTTTGGCTGCGTTATGCACGCGCCAAAATATTACATCGATCTTCTGGTGAGCTCGATAACGCGCAGTTTCGCGATCGCTTTCGCCAGTTCTGCAGATGCCTGAGCATAGTCGACATCGCCATGAGAGCTACTGATATGTTCTTCAGCTTTACGCTTGGCTTCCAGCGCTCTCGCTTCGTCGAGGTCCGTTCCACGGATAGCAGTGTCAGCCAGCACGGTGACCACGCTCGGTTGTACCTCAAGGATACCACCGGACAGGTAGATGAACTCTTCTTCACCGTGTTGTTTAACAATACGCACCATGCCAGGCTTGATGGCAGTCAGCAGCGGCGCATGACCAGGGAAAATCCCCAGTTCGCCTTCGCTACCTGTCACCTGGATCTTTTGCACCAGGCCGGAAAACATATGTTTTTCCGCGCTGACTACATCCAGATGGTAAGTCATAGCCATATCACCCTCCTCTCAAGACGTTACAGTTTCTTGGCTTTTTCCACTGCTTCTTCAATGGTGCCAACCATGTAGAACGCTTGTTCAGGCAGGTGGTCATAGTCGCCGTCCATAATGCCTTTGAAACCACGAATGGTGTCTTTCAGCGATACGAACTTGCCCGGAGAACCGGTGAAGACTTCTGCCACGAAGAACGGCTGAGACAGGAAGCGTTGGATTTTACGCGCACGGGATACAACCAGTTTGTCTTCTTCAGACAGCTCGTCCATACCCAGGATTGCGATAATATCTTTCAGTTCCTGATAGCGTTGCAGAATGGACTGCACGCCACGCGCTACATCGTAGTGCTCCTGGCCAACTACCAGCGGATCCAGCTGACGGCTGGTAGAATCCAGCGGGTCAACGGCCGGGTAGATACCCAGAGAAGCGATATTACGGCTCAGTACCACAGTTGCATCCAAGTGAGCAAAGGTGGTGGCTGGTGACGGGTCAGTCAAGTCATCCGCAGGGACGTAAACGGCCTGTACGGAGGTGATTGAACCGGTCTTGGTAGAGGTGATACGTTCTTGCAGAACACCCATCTCTTCCGCCAGCGTTGGCTGATAACCTACCGCCGATGGCATACGGCCCAGAAGTGCGGACACTTCGGTACCGGCCAGGGTATAACGGTAGATGTTATCAACGAACAGCAGAACGTCACGGCCTTCGTCACGGAATTTCTCCGCCATGGTCAGACCGGTCAGAGCAACGCGCAGACGGTTACCCGGTGGCTCGTTCATCTGGCCGTAAACCAGGGATACTTTATCCAGTACGTTGGAGTCGTTCATTTCGTGGTAGAAGTCGTTACCCTCACGAGTAC
This sequence comes from Serratia sp. AR11, assembly GCF_056376275.1. Lineage (NCBI taxonomy): Bacteria > Pseudomonadati > Pseudomonadota > Gammaproteobacteria > Enterobacterales > Yersiniaceae > Serratia > Serratia sp. AR11. The sequence goes on along the minus strand of NZ_CM150739.1, from coordinate 5,469,063 downwards.
GCTCACCCACGCCCGCAAACACAGAATAACCGGAGTGCTCGATCGCGATGTTACGGATCAGCTCCATCATGTTTACGGTTTTACCAACACCCGCACCACCGAACAGACCGACTTTACCACCCTTGGCGAACGGGCAGATCAGGTCCATTACCTTGATACCGGTTTCCAGCAGATCCTGGGAGTTGGCCAAATCTTCGTAGCTTGGCGCCGGACGGTGAATCGCCCAACGTTCTTCTTCGCCGATATCGCCCTTCATGTCGATTGGTTCACCCAATACGTTCATGATACGGCCCAGGGTAGCTTTACCTACCGGTACTTCAATTGGGTGGTCCAGGTCAGTGACTTTCAGACCGCGACGCAGACCATCAGAGGTCCCCATTGCGATACAGCGAACCACGCCACCGCCCAACTGTTGCTGAACTTCCAGCACCAGCTTATTGGCACCGTTTTCTACCTCAAGAGCGTTGTACACTTTTGGTACGGCATCCTGAGGGAACTCGACGTCCACTACGGCGCCGATTACCTGGATAATCTTTCCAGTAGCCATCTTGAATCCTCTACGTAATTCGTAAACCTAGCTTAAACCGCGGAGGCTCCCGAAACGATCTCGGTGAGTTCCTGAGTGATGCTGGCCTGACGAGCCTTGTTGTATACCAACTGCAGCTCTTTGATCAGGCTACCGCCGTTATCGGTTGCGGCTTTCATCGCTACCATTCGTGCGGCCTGCTCGCTGGCCAGGTTTTCCACGACGCCCTGATAAACCTGAGATTCCACATAGCGACGCAGCAAGGTATCAAGCAGCACTTTTGGATCGGGTTCATACAGGTAATCCCAAGATTTTTTCTTCAGCTCACCGTCTTCGGCAGGCGGCAACGGCAGCAGCTGAACGATCTGTGGTTCTTGGGACATCGTATTGATAAATTTGTTACTGACAATGTACAGCTTGTCCAAACGACCTTCGTCGTAGGCTTGCAGCATCACTTTCACCGGTCCGATCAGCTCCGACAGGGAAGGGTTATCCCCCATGCCGGTGACCTGGGCAACCACGTTGCCGCCCACGGAACCAAAGAAAGAAGCCGCTTTAGAGCCAATCAGTGCCAAATCTGTTTCGACACCTTTTTCGGACCAGCCTTTCATCTCTGCCAACAGGCGCTTGAACAGGTTAATGTTCAAGCCACCACAGAGACCGCGGTCAGTAGACACCACCAGATACCCGACGCGCTTAACATCACGCTCATCCAGGTACGGGTGCTTATATTCCAGATTACCCAACGCAAGGTGACCAATCACTTTGCGCATGGTCTCTGCATAAGGACGGCTGGCCGCCATGCGTTCCTGCGATTTACGCATTTTGGAGGCGGCGACCATTTCCATCGCTTTAGTGATCTTTTGCGTGTTTTGCACGCTCGCGATCTTACTACGTATCTCTTTTGCGCCGGCCATGTCTGCTTCTCCTCATTGCCAGACGGCCTGCTGTTTTACAACTGCAGGCCGCTGAGCGTTACCAGGACTGGGTTTTCTTGAAGGTATCGAGGATGCCTTTCAGCTTGCCCTCGATCTCATCGTTGAAATTGCCAGTTTGGTTGATGTGGTTCAGCAACTCGGCATGCTCGCGGTCTGCGTAAGCAACCAGCGCGGCTTCGAAGCTCACGACTTTCGCGACTTCAACGTCGTTCAGGAAGCCACGTTCTGCGGCAAACAGCACCAGAGACTGTTGTGCGACGGACATCGGCGCATACTGTTTCTGTTTCAGCAGCTCGGTCACTTTCTGACCGTGGCTCAGCTGTTTGCGGGTCGCATCATCCAGATCGGAAGCGAACTGAGAGAACGCAGCCAGTTCACGATACTGTGCCAGCGCGGTACGAATACCACCGGACAGTTTTTTCATGATCTTGGTTTGCGCTGCACCGCCCACACGGGATACGGAGATACCCGGGTTAACTGCCGGACGAATACCGGAGTTAAACAGGTTGGATTCCAGGAAGATCTGACCATCGGTAATCGAGATTACGTTGGTCGGAACGAACGCGGAAACGTCACCCGCCTGGGTTTCAATGATCGGCAGAGCAGTCAGTGAACCGGTTTGGCCTTTGACTTCACCTTTGGTGAAGGCTTCAACGTATTCGGCGTTAACACGCGCAGCACGCTCCAGCAAACGGGAGTGGAGATAGAATACGTCGCCTGGGTAAGCTTCACGACCTGGTGGACGACGAAGCAGCAGGGAGATCTGACGGTATGCAACGGCCTGTTTGGACAGGTCATCATAAACAATCAGCGCATCTTCACCGCGGTCACGGAAGTATTCACCCATCGCACAACCGGCATATGGCGCCAGGTATTGCAATGCAGCGGATTCAGACGCGGTAGCAACCACAACGATGGTGTTTGCCAGTGCGCCGTGCTCTTCCAGTTTGCGCACCACGTTAGCGATGGTGGACGCTTTCTGGCCGATAGCCACGTAAACACATTTGATGCCGGAATCGCGTTGGTTGATGATCGCATCGATCGCCAAGGCAGTTTTACCTGTCTGACGGTCACCGATCACCAGCTCACGCTGGCCACGGCCGATTGGGATCATGGCGTCAACAGATTTATAGCCAGTTTGAACCGGCTGATCTACGGACTGACGCTCGATAACACCAGGGGCAATAGCTTCAACCGGGGAGAAACCGTCGTTATCAACCGGGCCTTTACCGTCAATAGGTGCGCCCAGGGTGTTAACTACACGGCCCAGCAGGCCACGGCCAACCGGAACTTCCAGAATACGGCCGGTACATTTTACCTTCATGCCTTCGGCCAGATCCGCGTACGGACCCATAACCACAGCACCTACGGAGTCGCGCTCCAGGTTCAATGCGATTGCGTAACGGTTGCCTGGCAGTGCGATCATTTCGCCCTGCATAACTTCGGCCAGACCGTGTACGCGGATGATCCCGTCACTGACGGAAACAATAGTACCTTCATTGTGAGCTTCGCTCACCACATTGAACTGAGCAATGCGCTGCTTGATCAGTTCGCTGATTTCGGTGGAATTCAGTTGCATGCTCCAGTCCCCTTAAGACTGCAAGACGTCTGTCAGGCGTTCAAGACGACCGCGAACGCTGCCATCAATCACCATATCGCCAGCACGGATAATTACGCCGGCCAGTACAGACTTGTCAATTTTGCAATTCAGCTTAACTTTGCGTGACAGACGCTTTTCCATCGCAGCGGCAATATTAGCCAGCTGTTTGTCGTTCAGTGCGCTCGCAGAGAGCACCTCGACTTCGACGGTGGATTCCAGCAAAGCGCGCAGTTCGATGAACTGCTGCAGCACCGCAGGAAGAACCAGTAAACGTCCATTTTCGGCCATTACACGGATAAAGTTCTGGCCATGTTCGTCGAGTTGTTCGCCACATACCGCGATGAACGTTCTGGACAGCGTCTCCGGTGCGACAGCACCAGCCAGCAGTTCAGAAATCTGTTCATTGCGAGTGACATCAGCCGCAAACGCCAGCATATCCTGCCAGCGATCCAAGCTTTGATGCTCAACGGCAAAGTCAAAAGCTGCTTTGGCGTAGGGGCGAGCTACAGTTACAAATTCAGACATCAGCCCCTCCCTCCTTACAGTTCAGCGACCAGTTTATCAACGATGTCGCTGTTAGCAGCTTCATCCACGGAACGTTCGATGATCTTCTCGGCGCCGGCAATTGCCAGCATCGCGACTTGCTTACGCAACTCTTCACGAGCGCGCTTACGTTCGGCTTCGATCTCAGCCTGAGCCTGCGCCACGATTTTGTTACGTTCCTGCTCGGCTTCGGCTTTCGCTTCATCCATGATCTGAGCTTTGCGTTTGTTTGCTTGCTCGATGATCACCTGAGCTTCTGCTTTAGCAGTTTTCAGCTGGTCGGTCGCATTGGCTTGCGCTAAGTCCAAATCTTTTTTGGCACGTTCTGCAGAAGCGAGACCGTCAGCAATTTCTCCCTGACGCTTCTCGATGGCTGCCATGATCGGCGGCCATACGTACTTCATGCAGAACCAGACAAACAGAACGAACGCGATGGCCTGGCCGAGGATTGTTGCGTTAAGATTCACAGCACAATGCCTCTTTAAAAGTTAATAGTGTGGTTTCAGTGTAGAGAAGTTCTCTACTTACGCGACAGCAAACATCACGTACAGACCCAGACCAACAGCGATCATCGGGATGGCGTCAACCAGACCCATAACGATAAAGAACTGTGTACGCAGCAAAGGAATCAGGTCAGGCTGACGTGCAGCGCCTTCCAAGAATTTACCACCCAGGATGCCGATACCGATCGCAGCACCGATTGCCGCTAAACCCATCATCACAGCGGCAGCCATGTACAGCAGATCCATACTCAGGTTTTCCATGACAGTCTCCAGTTTGTTTCAGTTTAAAAGTACAAGTGTTTTAAGAAAATCAGTGCTCTTCAGATGCCATCGAGAGATAGACAATCGTCAGAACCATGAAAATAAAGGCTTGAAGCGTAATGATCAGGATGTGGAAAATAGCCCAAGGCACATTCAGAAGCCACTGTGACCACCACGGCAACAAACCGGCAATCAGGATGAAGATCAACTCACCCGCATACATGTTGCCGAACAGTCGCAGGCCCAGTGAAACAGGCTTGGACAGCAGGCTGACACCTTCAAGAATCAGGTTGATTGGAATGAATAACGGATGGTTGAACGGCTGCATGGTTAACTCTTTAACGAACCCACCAACGCCTTTCATTTTGATGCTATAGAACAGAATCAGGATAAATACGCCCAACGCCATCGACAGTGTAATACTCACGTCTGCGGTAGGGACGACACGCAGTGCCGGCAAACCAAACACATGCTCGCCAATAAACGGCAGCAGATCGATTGGCAGCAGATCCATCATGTTCATCAGGAATACCCAGACAAACACGGTCAGCGCCAGCGGAGCAATAACCTTGCTCTTGCCGTGATACATATCACGAACGCTACTGTCGACGAAGCCCATGATAAGTTCGACGGCAGTTTGAAGTTTCCCCGGTACACCGCTGGTGGCTGTATTGGCTACTTTCTTGAAGATAAACAAGAACAGCGCGCCCAACACCACAGAGAAGAACAATGAGTCAATGTTCAACGTCCAGAATGTCGGGGTACCAGAGTGTGGTTCAACTAACTGAAAAGTACGCAGATCCAACTGAAGGTTATTCAGATGGTGGCTGATATAGTCCTTTGCAGTCCCATTTTCTCCAGATGCAGACATGATGCCTCTTACCCTTTTAGTTAAGTTCGGTAACTGTTAATCACGGCCGGTGCCACTATCTGCACCACTAACACCGCTAAATAGGTCAGGCCAAGCGGTACAAACGCCGCTTTAAACACCCCAAGCGCCACGATCAACAAAACTATGGTGATCAGGACCTTTAATCCCTCGCCGATGGCGAACGACCAGGCAACCCGACCGGGTGCCGGCGTCTGCGCCTGATGGCGCAAGGCAAACAGCATAAACATGGTGCTCGGCAACCAGGCAGCGAGACCGCCCGCCAATGCCGAACCGCTCCATTCCAGGCTTTTCAGACCGAAAGCAGCGCTGATCAGAACAAAAGTCATTAACTGCAGAAACAGCAATTTGCGAGCAACTTTTCCGCTGTAAAGGGACACAGACATGACGTTTGTTCTCTCCGTACCCCTGAGGAGGTATGCTGAGTGACGTATAAAACTTTCTTTACTGCTCTGAGTCAAGCAGCAAAAAACGAGCAAATTATACGGGGCATACCAACGAATTCAATCGATAAGTAGCGAAAAGGTGAACAATTATTTAAATTCCCCCATTTCAGGCTATTTTCACAAGAAAACGGTCGGAATAATAGGGCTCATTTAATTGTCTGATTATTCCAGTGTTACAGCAAGAAACGTGTAGTTGCTCACAATAATACCTATTTCTGATTTATAGCCCACGGCCAACCAAAGCGTCTTTAGCAAATCGGGCGATCAAAAAGATATTATAAATCAGAATATTACAAGTTAACTGTTCAAAAACAATCCGTCTACCCGCTAAAAACCTTTTATTGACAGCTTCAGGGATAATATTCCAACAGCTAATTAACATTAGCAGCAAAGCAAGATCCTTCACTTATGGTTGCTAACGCAACTATTACGATCTGCAATTACCTTATTGTCACCAATTGGTGGCTATTTTTGTGTTAATAAAAAGTAAATTAACTAAAAAAACCACCCATTGATTAGTCTGCTTACTTTAACCATGGGCACTATCTTTTAATTAGCGCTTACTTGATCAAAAACAAACTCAGTTTGCCTTAAGGATAACCAGATGACGTTCACCTTCGAGTTCCGGTACCTGCAGACGTACGACCGATTCCAACTCAATGCCCGGCGGCAACTGCGTAAGCTCTTCGTCTGGGCGTACTCCTTTCAGCGCGTAGAAACGCCCCTGCCCTTTTGCCGGCAAATGATGACACCAGGACAGCATATCCTGCAGTGAGGCGAAGGCGCGGCTGATGACGCCGTCAAACGGCGGCTCCGCAGGAAACTCCTCAACGCGGCTCTGAACCGGCTCTACGTTGGTCAAACCCAGTTCATGCTGCACCTGACGCAGGAAGCGTACACGCTTGCCCAGGCTGTCGAGCAAGGTGAAATGGGAATCGGGGCGAACAATGGCCAGCGGAATGCCTGGCAAGCCGGGACCGGTGCCCACGTCGATAAAACGCTTACCCTGCAGATGCGGGTTAACTACGATGCTGTCAAGAATATGGCGAACCAGCATTTGCTGCGGATCGCGCACCGAAGTGAGGTTATACGCCTTGTTCCACTTATCCAGCATGCCGACATAGCCCAGCAACTGCTGTTTTTGCCGATCGGGAAGCGTAATGCCTGCCGCTTTGAGCAACGAATCTAATTTTTTCTGCACAATGAGTCCTTAGACTGGCGCACAACGGCAAGCCAGGTAGGGGCTGCCCAAGAAGGTGACCATAATAATTCAGGCCAGAAACGATGTCAGCGGCCGTTTGCCGATCAAATAATCAAACGGCCGCCCAAAAACAGGATTTATGCGCTGCGGCGCAGCAGCCCCTGCTTTTTCAACCAAATCAGTAGAATTGAGATCGCCGCCGGTGTGATGCCAGAAATGCGTGAAGCCTGGCCGATCGAATTCGGCTTGTGGTCATTCAACTTGGCGATCACTTCATTCGACAGGCCAGAAACCTGCTGGTAATCGAGATCCAACGGCAGCACGGTGTTCTCATTGCGCTGCTGTTTTTCGATCTCTTCCTGCTGGCGAGCAATATAACCCTCGTATTTTACCTGGATCTCAACCTGCTCGGCTGCCTGAGTATCGGCCAGCGGCGGCGCAAATGCCGCGACGGAGGTCAATTGGGTGTAATCCATTTCCGGACGGCGCAGCAGTTCTTCACCGTTGGCTTCACGCGACAGAGGTGCTTTCAGCAGCGCGTTCACCTGCTCGACGTTTTCGGCGTGCGGGTGCATCCAGATGTCGCGCAGGCGCTGACGTTCCTGTTCGATGTGCTCGAGTTTTTCGCTAAAGCGTGCCCAGCGGGCATCGTCCACCAGGCCCAGTTCGCGGCCTTTTTCCGTCAGGCGCAGATCGGCATTGTCTTCACGTAACATCAGGCGGTATTCGGCACGTGATGTGAACATGCGGTACGGCTCTTTGGTGCCCAGGGTGCTGAGGTCGTCCACCAGCACGCCCAGATAAGCCTGATCGCGGCGTGGTGACCAGCCTTCGTCTTCATTGGCGTAGCGCCCGGCATTCAGGCCGGCCAACAGGCCTTGCGCTGCAGCCTCTTCGTAACCGGTGGTGCCGTTGATCTGGCCGGCGAAGAACAGGCCCTGAATAAATTTGCTTTCCAGCGTCGGCTTCAGATCGCGAGGATCGAAGAAATCATACTCGATGGCATAGCCTGGTCGAATGATCCGGGCATTTTGCATCCCTTCCATCGAACGGACGATCTGCATCTGTACGTCAAACGGCAGGCTGGTGGAGATGCCATTGGGATAAATTTCATTGCTGGTCAGGCCTTCCGGCTCAAGGAAGATCTGGTGCGCGTTACGATCGGCAAAACGCATCACCTTGTCTTCGATCGACGGGCAGTAACGCGGGCCGATCCCTTCGATGATCCCGGCATACATCGGGCTGCGATCGAGGTTATTACGGATCACATCATGGGTTTTTTCATTGGTGTAGGTGATGTAACACGCCATTTGTTCAGGGTGTTGCTCAGCGTTGCCCATGAACGAGAACACCGGGATCGGTGTATCACCGTGTTGAGGTGCCAATACGCTGAAATCTATGCTGCGGGCATCGATACGCGGCGGTGTGCCGGTTTTCAGTCGGTTAACACGCAAAGGCAATTCACGCAGTCGCTGTGACAGTGAGATCGATGGCGGATCTCCGGCACGGCCACCGCTGTAGTTTTCCAGACCAATGTGGATCTTGCCGTCCAGGAAGGTCCCTACGGTCAGTACTACCGCCTTGGCGCGGAATTTCAGCCCCATTTGGGTCACGGCACCGACAACGCGATCGTTTTCCACGATCAGATCTTCGACCGGTTGCTGGAAGATCATCAGATTGGGCTGGTTCTCCAGAGCAGTACGTACCGCTTGACGATACAGTACTCGGTCAGCCTGAGCCCGGGTGGCTCGTACCGCAGGGCCTTTGCTGGCGTTTAGTATCCTAAACTGGATGCCGGCATGGTCGATCGCCGTGGCCATCAGGCCGCCAAGTGCATCAATTTCCTTAACCAGATGCCCCTTACCAATACCGCCAATCGCCGGGTTGCAAGACATTTGCCCCAGCGTATCGATATTGTGAGTCAGTAATAAAGTCTGACGTCCCATACGTGCCGCAGCCATAGCGGCTTCGGTACCGGCATGGCCACCACCGATGATGATGATGTCAAATTGCTCTGGATAAAACATGGAACTGCACCTCGTCGTATTGCGAACGATCGTTGTTTGCCCTGGGGTGGTGGATTCTACTCAAGTTTAGTCGATCGACCAAGTGGTCAGGATCCTTGAGTAATTAAAAGAAGATCTTTTTATTTAAAGATCTCTTTATTAGATCTCTTATTAGGATCGCGATCTTCTGTGGATAAGTGATTATTCGCGATTGAGATCAGCTAATTAAGAAGGATCGTTAGCTGTGAATGATCGGTGATCCTATGGCTTATAAGCTGGGATCTAAATGGCATGTTATGCACAGGACAAAAAGCGACCTAAGGTTGTTATTGGGATAACTACCGGTTTTACCCTGCTTTTAAGCATAGTTATCCACAATCGTTCGGGTGATCTTTGAACAAATTAGAGTAAATTAATCCAATTTTTCACCCATTCCTCTGCTGGATCCTCAGGAATTTCGTGTTCAGTCACGTCGATCTCGAGCCGATCGCCGATCCTTTTCGCTCCACGGGCGATCAGAAGATCGTCGATCCGTTGGATCGCACCACAGAAAGTATCGTATTCAGAGCTGCCCAAACCGACTGCACCGAACTGCACCTGGGATAAATCAGGAAGCTGTTCTTCTATTTGTTCCAGCAGCGGTTGCAGGTTATCCGGTAAATCCCCGGCGCCATGGGTCGAAGACACCACCAGCCAGCGTCCGGACAGGGTCAGTTCATCCAATTCAGGGCCGTGCAGGGTCTCGGTAGTAAAGCCTGCCGCTTCCAGCTTTTCAGCCAGGTGCTCGGCTACGTACTCGGCACTGCCAAGCGTACTGCCACTGATCAGAGTAATGTCTGCCATGAAATGAATGATCCCAACCTTCTCAAAGTGGCAGCATTGTACGCTGTGAATCGGCTGGGATCTACCTGTGGATAATATGGGTATAGTAAATAGTTGGCTAGGGAGTGATGGTACGCATGATGGGGTTCTGCAGCGAGATCAGGGTTTCAGTTGACTGGATCTCGTCGATAGTCTGGATCTTGTTGATAAGTACTTGTTGCAGCGCATCTATCGAGCGGCACATGACTTTGATAAACACGCTGTAGTGGCCAGTGGTGTAATAGGCCTCGACCACTTCCTCCAGGCTTTCGAGCTTTTTCAGTGCAGAAGGATAGTCTTTGGCACTCTTTAATATAATGCCGATAAAACAGCAGACGTCGTAGCCCAGGCGTTTGGGATTCACGTCTACCCGTGCTCCGGTGATGATACCGGCCTGCTTCATCTTCTCTACTCGCACGTGAATGGTTCCGGGACTGACGGCAAAATTCTTCGCCAGTTCGGCATAAGGCGTGCGCGCGTTTTCCATCAAGGCATTAAGAATGCCGCGATCGAGATTATCGATCTGATAATTTTCAGCCATTTAATCCCCCACTAATTGCTGATTGTTGAATTATTACCGCATCAAAATGAACGATTAAAAGTGAAAAGGCAATATTGATTAGCGGATATTGAATTGTGGTGCCGTTCTGTTGCTTAATCGTTGGCAACAGAGACAGGTTTATAAGAGATACGGCAATGAAAAAACAATTTATTCAAAAACAACAACAAATCAGCCTGGTTAAATCCTTTTTCTCCCGCCAGTTGGAACAACAGCTTGGCCTGATCGAAGTACAGGCGCCGATCCTCAGCCGTCTGGGTGACGGCACCCAGGACAACCTGTCCGGTAGCGAGAAAGCGGTACAGGTAAAGGTGAAAACCCTGCCGGACGCCACCTTCGAAGTGGTGCACTCACTGGCCAAATGGAAGCGTAAAACGCTGGGCAGCTATGACTTTGGCGCCGGTGAAGGCCTGTATACCCATATGAAAGCACTGCGCCCGGACGAAGATCGTCTGAGCGCCATCCATTCGGTCTACGTTGATCAATGGGACTGGGAGCGGGTGATGGGCGATGGCGAACGCAGCCAGGATTACCTCGAAAGCACCGTGCGCAGTATTTATGCGGCGATTAAGGCTACCGAAGGGGAAGTGAGTCGCGAATACGGCTTAACGCCGTTCCTGCCGGAGCAAATCCATTTTGTGCACAGCGAAACCCTGCTGCAACGCTACCCTGAACTGGATGCTAAAGGCCGTGAGCGGGCGATTGCCAAAGAGCTGGGCGCGGTATTTCTGATCGGTATTGGTGGCAAATTGTCACACGGCAAATCACACGATGTGCGTGCGCCGGATTATGATGACTGGACCACCCCAGCAGCTGAAGGGCTGGCCGGCCTGAACGGTGACATCCTGGTATGGAACCCGGTGCTGCAGGACGCCTTCGAACTTTCTTCTATGGGGATCCGCGTTGACGCCAGCGCGCTGAAACGCCAATTGGCACAGACCGGTGATGAAGATCGCCTGGCGCTGGAATGGCATCAGTCATTGCTGCGTGGCGAGATGCCACAAACTATCGGCGGCGGTATCGGTCAGTCGCGCCTGGTGATGCTATTGCTGCAACTGTCGCACATCGGGCAGGTACAGTGCGGCGTGTGGTCACCTCAGGTACGTGAGGCGGTAGAAGGGCTGCTGTAATACTCAGCGCCGCCAGCGGCGCATTAAGCGGCTTTTTAACCCGGTATCAAAGCGCCAGATATGATCGAAGATGCGCATGATACCGGGCTTGCCGTAGTTGGACATCGCCACTGCGTGAAAGCGCTGCTGGTGGTTTTGCTGCTGTTGTTTAACCTTCTTTATTATCTCCTCCGGCAATCGCTGGGCAATAAAGTCAGAAATGATCACCGCGTCGGCGTCGAACCAGCCGCTTTCCGTCATTTTGCTCACCGTGGCATTCAGGCAGGCCGCCAGATCGGTGCCGCCGCGAAAATGCTGACCGAGAAAGCGAACCGCCTGCTCAATACCGCTGGCGGCGGTCAGTTCGTAATGCACTATCTGGTTGGCGAACAGCATGATGTAGCAGCGGCGGTTATCCGCCAGCGCAATGCGCAACAGCGCCAGACAGAAAGCCTTGGCGCACTGCTCGTTGAAACCGCCCATCGAACCTGAGGTATCCACGCAGACAATAAACGGCCCGCGAGGTTGTTGATCCTGCTGCTGGTGAGTGACCTGACGGATATGGATCTGTTCCTGCCAGACATCGCCCTGCAGACGATAGCTCAACAGCCGTTTTTCCAGCAGGCGGCGGTAAAACTCAAACTCCAGCTCTTCAATGCCCAGCGTGACCAACTCGGGCGGCAGCAGGCGCAGAATATCATCGCTCTGGTGAATGCCGCTGACCTCTTCCGGCAGCGTGGCCGGTACCTGCACCATCACGCGGAAAGGCTCCGGCAACGCGTCCTGCTGTTGCACCGCCTTGGCCTGATAGCTGCGCCCAAGCTGCTGTGCCAGCTTTTTCAGTTCCGGTTGCTGCTGCAAGAAATTGCCGTATTCCACCAGCCGTTGATAATCACCCCGTTGCAGATGGCCTTTACTCATATCCCACAGCCGCCCGGCAGCGGTGTCGTTTTCCGACAGCAGCGGCTCCAGGGCGCCACTCAGCGCCAGACGTTCCTGCAGCTCTGCCATCAGCTGTTCGCGTTCCTGTTCCAGCAATTGGTGATGCATCATGGTGGCCTGCAGCGTCAGGCTAATGCGCCAGCGCTGCAGAAACAGGGTTTGGAAGCTGTCATCCAGTGGATGATTGGGCAGATCGGCGGCGTCCACCAGTGAGCGCGCCTGCTCATAAAAGGGAGAAACCAGCTGACGCAGCAGATCCAGGGTGTCATTAAGGTTATGGAAGAACTGGGTGTTGTTCTCTAGCTGGCACTGTTGATAACGATAGAATTCCTGTGCCAGCGCGGGCGGCACCATGGCTTCATGCAGGCGTTCTTTCAGCTGTAGCTTCCAGCGTGGCAGGTCGCGATCCAGCGCCCGGCGGATCGCCGGAAACTTTTTGAAGAAAATCGACAGCTGCGGTGCCGCCAGCATGCCGATGATCATCTCCTCGATCAGTTCACCTTCGGTGATCGCCAGCAGCAGATCGAGCGTTTCCAGGCTGAGCATAATTACTGGCCGCGCATTTGCTGGTGCTGCTGTTTGATTTGTTCCGCCACCTGCAGCAGGCTGGCCTCAATTTTTGCCAGCCTGGCGGCAGGGGTAAACAGGCAGGGCTGATGCTGACTGAATAACCGACGCTGTTCTGCCAGGCGCTGTGCAAGCTGATCCATTTCGTCCAGCATTGCCTGCGGCGTGCCGCTGGTCTGCTTGCCGGGCTGGGCCAGTAAAGAGGGCTGGCGGCTGACGTCCAGTACCGTCAGATGCAGTTGCTCGTCCACTTCCAGGTCAATCTGCTGAGCAAAGCCAATGCCGTTCAGTTTGGCGCGCACGTCGCCGCCTTTTTGCAGCCAGTTTTCCAGCGCGCTGTTTTCAATACTCAGATGGTTGACCTGAATATCATGCAGTTGCAGCGGTTTTTGCAGCAGCAGGGTCAGGGTACCGGTACCGAGCGGCGTGGCCAGGGCAAACTGGGGCTTTCTGCTGAACATGCCGCCCTTTTTTACCAATGTAATAGCCTGGCTGTCGCTCTGCTGTTGCTGATGCTGTAGCCAGCGGGTATGGATCTGTTGCAGTTGGATCAGCAAGGTTTGCTGTTGATAGGCCGACTCGTTCAGCAACTGCTCAACTTGCTGTTGCAGCAGTTTCAGCGAGCTGAGGTCGTGCCACAGGCAGTCTTTCAGCAGCAGCAGATCGATTGGGGCCACGGTGTCGCGACCACTGAAGAAAGCACAGGCCTGCAACAGCCGCAGCGCTTTTTTCCAGCGACGATCGGAAACGTAAGGGGCACTTTCCAGTGCATCCAGCCGCTGGCGCAGTTGGAATATCAGTTCAAAGCAATTCTCAGGCAGTTTGATTTTGTCGATCTGCGATTGCCACTGGTGATATTCCTCGTCACTGATGCTCAGTGCTTCGGGCACCGGGTTTTCATTCTCGTTCTGGCGGCTGACCAGCAGTGAGCGGAAATTCTGTTTGTCCTGTACTTTATCCAACCACAGGCGTATTAACATGCGGTCATACAAGGCTTCCAGACTGTTGTCGGCTTCCGGCAGTTCGTTGGAGGCGGTGACCAGCAGCCGCAGTGGGATGGGTTCTTCGTTATTACCGTTACGGAAGCGGCGTTCGTTAATCGCCGTCAGCAGGGTATTGAGGATCGCCGGGCCGGCCTTCCAGATCTCATCCAGAAACACAATTTCCGCTTCGGGCAGATAGCCGGTGGTCAGACGTTGGTAGCGGCCTTCGTCCTTTAACGCCTGGATCGACAATGGGCCGAACACTTCTTCCGGCGTTGAGAAGCGCGTCATCAGGTATTCAAACGAGCGCGCGCTGCGAAAGGCGAATTTTAGCCGACGGGCAATCAGGCTTTTGGCGATGCCCGGTGGGCCAAGCAGAAACACGCTTTCACCGCTGAGCGCCGCCAGCAAACACAGGCGAATGGCTTCCTGCCGTTCATAAAGACCGCTCTCCAGCGCGCTGCTGAGGCGGGAAATCCGTTCTGCAAGAAGTGATGATGACGCCATATTATTGTCGTGTTGTCCGAGGGTTAGCCAATCTTGGTGGATAATCCGATGATAAACCACCATTATTTTTAATGGTATAGCTTGTTGATTAGTAAAATCTTTCTATTATCAAAAGGGTGGCTGGTTCACATTTTGTTTATTTTTAAGCTCTGATATAAGGATAGGCAAGCAGTATAAATCGTGCATACTGTGCGCCTTTTAGTGGGCGTAACGGATCTTAGAGCCCGTATCTCTGGCTGATGCGGATGCATCGCTAACGGATGTTCTAATAAAGAAACGAATTATGAGCACAGAGCATAAACAGTCCTTATCGGCGGTAACCCTGGCGGCAATTGGGGTGGTTTACGGTGATATCGGCACCAGCCCTCTCTATACTCTCCGAGAGTGTTTCTCCGGCCATTACGGCTTCGATGTTCGTCCAGACGTAGTTTTCGGTTTTCTTTCGCTGATCTTCTGGATGTTAATCATCATTGTTTCCCTCAAGTACCTCACCTACGTCATGCGGGCGGATAACGCCGGTGAAGGGGGGATACTGACGCTGATGTCGCTGGCCGGGCGCCATACTTCGGCGCGGACAACGTCCATATTGGTGATCCTGGGTCTGATTGGCGGCAGCTTCTTCTATGGCGAGGTGGTGATCACCCCGGCGATATCGGTGATGTCGGCGATAGAAGGTTTGGAAATTGCCGCGCCGTCGCTTGATGGCTATATAGTCCCGCTGTCGATTCTGGTATTGACCCTGTTGTTCGCCATCCAAAAGCACGGTACCGGCAGCGTCGGCAAGCTGTTTGCGCCGGTCATGCTGCTGTGGTTTATCGTTCTGGCGGTGCTGGGGGCTCGTAGCATCATGGCCAACCCGGAGGTGCTGCAGGCGCTGAACCCGAAATGGGCGCTGAACTTCTTTATCGAATATAAGAAGGTTTCGTTCTTTGCGCTGGGTGCGGTCGTGCTGTCGATCACCGGCGTTGAGGCGCTGTACGCCGACATGGGTCACTTTGGCAAATTCCCTATTCGTCTGGCCTGGTTCACCGTGGTGCTGCCTTCGCTGGTGCTGAATTATTTCGGCCAGGGTGCCTTGCTGCTGAAAAATCCTGAGGCAATTAAAAACCCGTTCTTCCTGCTGGCACCGGACTGGGCGCTGATCCCGCTGTTGATTCTGGCGACGCTGGCTACGGTTATCGCCTCACAGGCGGTGATCTCCGGCGTGTTCTCGCTGACCCGCCAGGCGGTGCGTCTGGGTTACCTGTCACCGATGCGCATCATCCATACTTCGGAGATGGAATCCGGTCAAATCTACATCCCGGTGATCAACTGGACGCTGTATATCGCGGTCGTGCTGGTAATTATTGGTTTCGAACACTCCAGCAATCTGGCGGCGGCATACGGTATTGCGGTGACCGGCACCATGGTATTGACCAGTATTCTGGTGACCTCGGTGGCGATCAAAAATTGGCACTGGAACCGCTTCTTCGCCGTTGGCATTCTGGTTATCTTGCTGATTATCGATGTGCCGATGTTCTCCGCCAACGCCCTGAAGCTGTTCTCTGGCGGTTGGTTGCCATTATTGCTGGCACTGGTGATGTTCATCATCATGACCACCTGGAAAAGCGAGCGTTTCCGCCTGTTGCGCCGCATGCACGAACACGGCAATTCCCTCGAGGCAATGATTGCCTCGCTGGAAAAATCACCGCCGGTACGGGTGCCCGGAACTGCGGTCTTTATGTCGCGCGCCATCAACGTGATCCCTTTTGCGCTGCTGCATAACCTTAAACACAATAAGGTGCTGCATGAGCGAGTGGTGCTGTTGACGCTACGCACTGAAGATGCTCCTTACGTCCACAACGTGCGGCGGGTGACCATCGAACAACTTTCGCCAACCTTCTGGCGGGTGGTGGCCAGCTACGGCTGGCGTGAAACGCCGAACGTGGAGGAAGTGTTCCACCGCTGTGGGTTGGAAGGGCTGCCGTGTCGGATGACGGAAACCTCGTTCTTTATGTCGCATGAGTCGTTAATCCTGACCAAGCGGC
Source organism: Serratia sp. AR11 (assembly GCF_056376275.1). Classification (NCBI taxonomy): domain Bacteria; kingdom Pseudomonadati; phylum Pseudomonadota; class Gammaproteobacteria; order Enterobacterales; family Yersiniaceae; genus Serratia; species Serratia sp. AR11. The sequence goes on along the minus strand of NZ_CM150739.1, from coordinate 5,452,595 downwards.
CGTGGTACCTGTTCCTGCGCGGCAAGCTGTTTATCGCACTGAGCCGAAACGCGCTGCGTGCGCCGGACCAGTTTGAGATCCCACCCAATAGGGTGATCGAGCTGGGAACCCAGGTCGAGATTTAACTTCCCCCTCAAGGGCTCAGCAACCGCTGGGCCCTTTCTGTTTATGTTCTCGGTAACTATGTTCTCGGTAACACCAGCGAAACGTTTCGATAGCGATCACATTTCTGCACTGTCCCGGTTGCCTTCTGTTGGCGTTTTTTTAAACTCCAGACACAAGCGAAACGTTTCGCTGGTGGAGTGAGAAGAAAAAATGAAAAAAGGCGTGCTGCTGAATGCTGATGTTTCTGCCGTGGTTTCCCGCCTCGGCCATACCGACCAGATCGTCATCTGTGATGCGGGGTTGCCTATTCCGGCGGCAACGCAGCGTATCGATCTGGCGCTGACCCAGGGTGTACCGACGTTTTTGCAGGTGCTCGGGGTAGTGACGCAGGAAATGCAGGTAGAGAGCGCCATTCTGGCGGAAGAGATAGTTAAACAAAATCCGCAGCTCCATCGTGCGTTGTTGGCTCAACTGACCGAACTTGGCCAACACCAGGGCAATACCATCAGCGTGAGCTATATCAGCCACAGTGCGTTCAAAGCGCAAACTGAACATAGCCGGGCAGTGATCCGCAGCGGGGAATGTTCGCCGTATGCGAATGTCATCCTCTGCGCCGGCGTAACTTTCTGAGGCATTTATGCAACCTTTACTGCAACTGAAAGGGATCGATAAAGCCTTTCCCGGCGTGAAGGCGCTTTCCGGCGCCGCACTCAGCGTTTATCCCGGCAAGGTGATGGCGCTGGTGGGGGAAAACGGTGCCGGGAAATCCACCATGATGAAAGTGCTGACCGGTATTTATAACAAAGACGCCGGCAGTCAGTATTTTCTCGGTAAAGAGGTGGCATTCACTGGGCCAAAGGATTCGCAAGAAGCGGGTATTGGTATTATCCATCAGGAACTGAACCTGATCCCGCAGTTGACGATCGCGGAAAACATCTTCCTCGGCCGCGAATTTGTGAACCGTATTGGCCGCATCGACTGGAAGCGCATGTATGCCGAAGCCGACAAGCTGTTGGCGCGGTTAAACCTGAGTTACAGCAGCCACCGGCTGGTGGGCGAGCTGTCGATCGGCGATCAGCAGATGGTGGAAATCGCCAAGGTGCTGAGCTTCGAATCCAAAGTAATCATTATGGATGAACCGACCGACGCGCTAACCGACACTGAAACCGCCTCTTTATTTAAAGTGATCAACGAACTGAAGGCCGAAGGACGCGGCATTGTTTATATATCGCACCGGCTGAAAGAGATCTTTGAAATTTGCGACGACGTCACGGTGTTTCGTGACGGGCAGTTTATTGCCGAGCGTCCGGTCAGCGAGCTGCAGGAAGATTCGCTGATAGAAATGATGGTCGGCCGCAAGCTGGAAGAACAGTACCCACGCCTGAATCTGCCGCGCGGTGAAAAACGGCTGGAGGTCAGCCAGGTTTCCGGTCCGGGAGTGGATGACGTCAGCTTTACCCTGTACCGGGGCGAAATTCTTGGCGTCGCCGGGCTGATGGGCGCCGGGCGTACCGAACTGATGAAAATTCTCTACGGTGCCGCACCGCGCAAATCCGGTACCGTCAGCCTCGACGGTCGCCCGGTGGTGACCCATTCTCCGCAGGACGGTCTGGCGAACGGCATTGTGTATATCTCAGAGGATCGCAAGCGCGATGGTCTGGTGCTGGGGATGTCGGTGAAGGAAAACATGTCGCTGACCGCACTGCGTTATTTCAGCCGTGCCGGCGGCAGCCTGAAACAGGCAGAAGAGCAACAGGCCGTGGGTGACTTCATCCGTTTGTTCAATATCAAGACGCCGTCGATGGAACAGCCGATTGGCCTGCTCTCCGGTGGTAATCAACAGAAAGTGGCGATCGCCCGTGGCCTGATGACGCGGCCAAAGGTGCTGATCCTCGATGAGCCGACGCGCGGTGTCGACGTCGGTGCAAAAAAAGAAATCTATCAGTTAATCAACCAGTTCAAGCAGGAAGGGCTGAGCATCATTCTGGTGTCTTCGGAAATGCCGGAGGTGCTGGGCATGAGCGACCGCATCCTGGTGATGCACGAAGGACATCTCAGCGGTGAATTCCCGATTGAACAGGCCACCCAGGAAGCGTTGATGGCTGCGGCCGTTGGCAAGCAATACGGCGTAAAGCAGGAGTAATCAGATATGAGTTCCCAGAGTGCGGCAAAACGCTGGTTCAGTAAAGAGTGGCTGTTAGAGCAAAAATCACTGATTGCTCTGCTGGTGCTGATCGCCGTGGTCTCTTCAATGAGCCCGAATTTCTTCACCGTAAACAACCTGTTCAATATTCTGCAGCAAACCTCGGTGAACGCCATTATGGCGGTGGGGATGACCTTGGTGATCCTCACTTCCGGCATCGATCTGTCGGTGGGATCGCTGCTGGCGCTGACCGGTGCGGTGGCGGCGTCGATCGTCGGTTTTGAAGTTAACGCGGTGGTGGCCGTGGCGGCAGCGCTGGCATTGGGGGCGGCAGTCGGCGCCTGTACCGGGGTGATCGTGGCCAAAGGCAAGGTGCAGGCGTTTATTGCCACTCTGGTGATGATGCTGCTGTTGCGCGGCGTCACCATGGTGTACACCAACGGCAGCCCGGTGAATACCGGCTTTACCGACGTGGCCGATACCTTCGGATGGTTCGGCATCGGCCGTCCGCTGGGCGTTCCCACGCCAATCTGGATTATGGCGATCGTGTTTATCGCCGCCTGGTACATGCTGCACCATACTCGTCTGGGCCGTTATATTTATGCCCTGGGCGGTAACGAAGCGGCGACCCGCCTGTCCGGCATCAGCGTCGATAAAGTGAAGATTATCGTTTATTCGCTTTGTGGACTGCTGGCGGCGTTGGCGGGGGTGATCGAAGTGGCACGCCTGTCTTCCGCGCAGCCAACCGCCGGTACCGGGTATGAGTTGGACGCCATTGCCGCGGTGGTGCTGGGTGGTACCAGCCTGGCCGGTGGCAAGGGCCGTATTGTTGGTACGTTGATCGGGGCACTGATCCTTGGCTTCCTGAACAACGGTCTGAATTTACTGGGTGTTTCTTCCTACTACCAAATGATCGTGAAGGCAGTGGTGATACTGCTGGCGGTTCTGGTAGAGAACAAAAGCAACAAATAACCTCCCCCTACAGGAATCACGATGATGAAAATGAAAAAACTGGCAATTCTGGCTTCAGCCTTCGCGCTGAGCGCCTCCCTTAGTGCTAACGCGCTGGCTAAAGACACCATCGCGCTGGTGGTTTCTACCCTGAATAACCCGTTCTTTGTGTCAATGAAAGAGGGCGCACAGCAGGAAGCCAATAAGCTGGGTTACAACCTGGTGGTGCTGGACTCGCAAAATAACCCGGCGAAGGAACTGGCGAACGTACAGGATCTGATGGTGCAGGCGCCCAAGCTGCTGCTGATTAACCCAACCGACTCCGATGCGGTCGGCAACGCTATCAAGATGGCCAACCAGGCCAAGATCCCGGTCATCACCCTGGACCGTGTGGCGAGCAAAGGTGAAGTGGTCAGCCATATCGCTTCTGATAACCGCGTCGGCGGTAAAATGGCCGGTGACTTTATCGCTAAAAAAGTGGGTACGGACGCTAAAGTGATCCAGCTGGAAGGGATCGCCGGTACTTCCGCCGCCCGTGAACGTGGCGAAGGTTTTAAACAGTCGCTGGATCAGAACAAATTCAAACTGCTGGCCAGCCAGCCGGCAGACTTTGACCGTACCAAGGGCCTGAACGTGATGCAGAACCTGCTGACCGCTCATCCGGACGTGCAGGCGGTATTTGCCCAGAATGATGAAATGGCGCTGGGTGCGCTGCGTGCGTTGCAAACCGCCGGTAAAACAGACGTGGTCGTGGTAGGCTTCGACGGCACCGCTGACGGCGTGAAAGCGGTTGAAGGCGGCAAACTGGCTGCGACCGTGGCGCAGCGCCCGGATCAGATCGGCGTAATCGGCGTAGAAACGGCGGATAAAGTGTTGAAAGGCGAAAAAGTGCCGGCCACTATCCCGGTTGATCTGAAACTGGTCACTAAATAACATTCTGTAGCACCAGCGCCATCAAAACGGGGCGTTTATGATGGCGCACAATTCAGGAATCAATGCGATGGCAACAGGTAAGCTGGTGGTTTTGGGCAGTATCAATGCCGACCATATCCTTAATATTGAGCAGTTTCCCCGTCCGGGTGAAACGGTGATCGGGAAGCAGTATAAAGTGGCGTTTGGCGGCAAAGGCGCCAACCAGGCGGTGGCGGCAGGGCGCAGCGGCGCGGATATCGCTTTTATCGCCTGCGTGGGCGCTGATGACATCGGCGAACGCATTCGTCAGCAACTGGCTACCGATCGCATTGATACCCAACCGATAGAGGCGATTGCCGAAAACACGACCGGCGTAGCGCTGATTTTTGTTAATGCTGAAGGCGAGAACGTGATCGGCATTGATGCCGGCGCCAATGCGGCAGTGACTCCTGACTATCTGGCTCGCTACCAGCAAAAAGTGATCGATGCCGACGCGTTGTTGATGCAGCTCGAGTCTCCGCTGGAGACGGTTATCGCCGCCGCCGGCCTGGCGAAACAGCATCAGACTCAGGTGATCCTCAATCCTGCGCCGGCACGTGAACTGCCGGACGAATTATTGGCAATGATCGATATGATTACGCCAAACGAAACCGAAGCCCAGCGCCTGACCGGTATTGCGGTCAATAATGATGATGATGCCGCGCGTGCCGCACAGGCTTTGCATGATAAAGGCATTGCCACTGTGATCATCACCCTCGGCAGCCGTGGCGTTTGGCTGAGTGAAAACGGCAAGGGTAAGCTGGTGCCCGGCTTCAGGGTTAAAGCCGTAGACACCATCGCCGCCGGTGATACCTTCAACGGGGCGCTGGTCACGGCGCTGCTGGAAGGCAAAACCATGGCGGATGCGGTACGCTTTGCCCATGCGGCGGCGGCCATTGCGGTGACCCGTCCAGGTGCTCAGCCTTCCGTACCCTGGCGCGAAGAGATCGACACCTTCTTGCAGCAGCAGGAGTAATCCCCTTGGCCACCATGAAAGACGTCGCCCGCCTGGCGGGCGTTTCAACCTCGACGGTCTCGCACGTCATTAATGACAATCGCTTTGTCAGCGACAGCGTGCGGGCCAAAGTCATGGCGGCCGTTGAACAACTGAACTATGCGCCTTCTGCGCTGGCGCGCAGCCTCAAACTAAACCAGACGCGTACCATCGGTATGCTGGTTACCTCCAGCAATAACCCGTTTTATGCCGAAGTCGTGCGCGGCGTTGAGCGCAGTTGCTATGAGCGTGGCTACAGTCTGATCCTGTGCAATACCGAAGAAGATGCCGCACGCATGAATCGCAACATGGAGACGCTGTTGCAAAAACGCGTCGATGGCTTGCTATTAATGTGCACCGAAAATCATCGGCCATCGCAGGACGCGCTGAGTCGTTATCCTTCGTTGCCGATCGTCATGATGGATTGGGCGCCGTTCGAAGGGGCCAACGATATCATTCAGGACAACTCGCTGCTGGGCGGTGAGATGGCGACCGATCACCTGATCGCCCGTGGGTATCGCAAGATTGCCTGCATCGCCGGCCCACAGGATAAAACTACCGCGCGCCATCGGCTGGAAGGCTACCGTCGCGCCATGCAACGCGCCGGATTGGCAGTCTTGCCGGGGTACGAAGTGCACTGCGATTTTGAGTTTGAAGGCGGCGTGGATGCCATGAAGCAACTGCTGGCGCTGGCTGAACCCCCGCATGCGGTATTCGCCGGTAACGATGCGGTAGCCGTAGGTGCCTATCAGGCGCTGTATCAGGCCGGATTGTCGGTGCCGCAAGACATGGCGGTGATGGGCTACGATGATATAGAGCTGGCCAAATATCTGGCCCCACCGTTAAGTACTATTCACCAACCGAAAGATTCACTGGGGGAGTTGGCGATTGATACGCTGATTAACCGCCTGCAGAACCCGGACCGCGAAGCCCAGGTTCTGGTGTTGACCCCTGAGCTGGTGGAGCGTGCTTCGGTCGGTTACCGTTAACCCGCGGTTTTAACCGGTTTCTTCGGGTCCTGGCCGCTGATCAGGTTACGGCCGTCCTTTCTTCTCAGTAACATAAACACAAACGCCGAGGCCACGGTGACAATCCCCATGGTAATAAAGGTGTAGTGGAAGTGATCGACCATGGTCCCCAGCGACATGGTTTGATAGAAACGCAATACTGCCGCGCTGATCGCCACCCCGAAGCTGATGGAAAGCTGTTGAGTTACTGCCAGCACGCTATTGCCGGAGCTGGCGTTGGCGTCATTCAAATCTGCCAGGCTGATGGTATTCATGGCGGTGAATTGCGTAGACATCGCCATCCCCAGCACGAACAACGGCAGGATCATCAACCACAGCGGCATTCCTGGGCTTTGCAGCGCAAACTGGGCAATCAGCACGCCAATAATGACGGTGATGCCGACCAGCGTTTTACGATAACCGAACCAGCGCAGCACCTGAGTGACGGTGGATTTCGCCATCAATGATCCGACCGCGGTCGGCGCCATCATGCAACCGGCAATAATCGCCGAGTAACCGAAACCCACCTGCAACATCAGTGGCATCAGGAAGGGTACACAGCCGGTGCCCAGCCGTGAGGCGACGTTACCGGCAATCCCCACCGAGAAGGTTCGGGTCTGGAACAGGTCCAGGCCAATCAACGGTTGAGGATGCCTGCGGGCATGGGCGATATAGCCGAACAGCATCACCACGCCGCTGAGCAGAATGCCCAATGAGATATAGCTGGCCAGCACCTGCTCACCAAACAGTTCCAGCCCGGTAGAAACCAACACCAGGCTCAGGCCAAACAGCATAAAGCCAATGAAGTCGAAGCGGCGCTTGGGGGTGGTAAAGTCCGGCATATATTTACGCGCATAGAAGATGCCGAGCAGGCCAATCGGGATATTGATAAGGAAAATCCAGTGCCAGGTGGCGTAGGTCACCAGCCAACCGCCCAGCATCGGCCCCATGATCGGCCCAACCAGCCCCGGCATGGTCACGAAGTTCAGCACCGGTAACAGCTCGCTGCGTGGGTAGGCGCGCAGCAGAGCCAGGCGCGCCACCGGCATCATCATCGCACCGCCGACACCCTGAATGACTCGTGAAGTTACCAACAGGCTTAACGTCGGAGAAAGCGCACACAGCAGCGAACCGAGAGTAAACAGAGAAACGGCGATGATAAACACCCGGCGGGTACCGAAGCGATCCGCCAGCCAGCCGCTGACCGGGATCAGCATCGCTACCGTCAGGGTATAGCTGATAACCGCCGACTGCATCGCCAACGGCGAGCGCTCAAGACTTTGGGCTATCGCCGGCAACGCCGTATTGAGGATGGTGGCATCCAGTGCCTGCATAAAGAACGCCATGGCGGCGATCCAGGGTAGTCCTGCCATACTGCGCGCGGATTTAGTCATTGTGAGTTCCGGTTAACTGTCGTCTTCGTCCCTTTCATCTTCTTCTATATATAAGTAGGGGCGTTAGTCTTTCTCTCTGAGCAAAACCTGGCAGGCGGTTAATGCCTCCGCGCTGTCACCGGCGAGTATCGCATCGACGATGGCCTGGTGGTGCTGGAGCTTAATTACTTCGTTGCCGGTGATGGCGCGGAAGTAACTTTGATATACCGAACTGAACAGATTGGCAAATGAGGTCAGAAATGGGTTGCCGCTGGCTTCATAGATGAGCTGGTGGAATTGGGTATCCACCTGGATCCAGTGCTCTCGGTCGAACTGGATATGCAGGGCGCGCATTTCCGCCATCAGTTCGGCCAGTCGTGCGGTTTGCTGATGGCTGGCATTGGCCGCCGCCAGTGAGCAGGCCTGAGGTTCCAGAGAGGTGCGCAATATAAGGAAGTGCTGCATGACCTGATCGAAGTTTTCCTTGGTCATCCACCAGGTCAGCAAATCCTGATCGAGAAAGTTCCACTGGCTTTGCGGCATCACCCGGGTCCCAATGCGTGGTCGGGGCAATAACATGCCTTTGGCTGCCAGCATCTTCACCGCTTCGCGTACCGCCGTGCGGCTAACGCCGAATTGTTCGCCCAGTTCCATCTCTCCGGGCAGGATGCTGCCGGCCTGATAATAGCCTGCCAGAATTTGTTGGCCGAGTTTTTCTGCAAGTAGATAAGAAAGATTGCGTTGGGCGGCCTGTTGTTGAGCATTAAATTGCATGGCTGCGAGTCCTTAACTGACATTGTTACTCTTATTTTACTCTACGGATCGCCAGCTTTTGTGGCTGTTTACCGGAAAAAGTGACGAAAACGCTGACTTGTGCAGCGCTTTGTTGAAATAATCCGCGCTTGAAAAGTTTTTTGCATTTAGGGGTTGCGGCCTTCTGAGAACTCCCTATAATGCGCCTCCACTGACCGGGAACAACGACTCCTCTAACGAGAACCAAGTCGCCCAGTCGGAAAGAGAAAAGCGAAATAAACGCTTGACTCTTCGGGTGAAAAGCGTAATATACGCCACCTCGAGATAGCAAGCTACGGCGGCTAACTCACTGCTCTTTAACAATTTATCAGACAATCTGTGTGGGCACTCCACAAGACGATATCCAGAACCTTCGGGTTCGAAAAAATATCAAGTCTTGAAGAGTGACCAAGCAATAAGTTGTTTTGTTGGCTTGTCCAACTGAATGACTATTACGAAAGTTAATTTTCGAGCATCGCTTCACGAGTTGAAGCAAATCAAGCTTTTAATTGAAGAGTTTGATCATGGCTCAGATTGAACGCTGGCGGCAGGCCTAACACATGCAAGTCGAGCGGTAGCACAAGAGAGCTTGCTCTCTGGGTGACGAGCGGCGGACGGGTGAGTAATGTCTGGGAAACTGCCTGATGGAGGGGGATAACTACTGGAAACGGTAGCTAATACCGCATAACGTCTTCGGACCAAAGTGGGGGACCTTCGGGCCTCACGCCATCAGATGTGCCCAGATGGGATTAGCTAGTAGGTGGGGTAATGGCTCACCTAGGCGACGATCCCTAGCTGGTCTGAGAGGATGACCAGCCACACTGGAACTGAGACACGGTCCAGACTCCTACGGGAGGCAGCAGTGGGGAATATTGCACAATGGGCGCAAGCCTGATGCAGCCATGCCGCGTGTGTGAAGAAGGCCTTCGGGTTGTAAAGCACTTTCAGCGAGGAGGAAGGGTAGTGTGTTAATAGCACATTGCATTGACGTTACTCGCAGAAGAAGCACCGGCTAACTCCGTGCCAGCAGCCGCGGTAATACGGAGGGTGCAAGCGTTAATCGGAATTACTGGGCGTAAAGCGCACGCAGGCGGTTTGTTAAGTCAGATGTGAAATCCCCGCGCTTAACGTGGGAACTGCATTTGAAACTGGCAAGCTAGAGTCTTGTAGAGGGGGGTAGAATTCCAGGTGTAGCGGTGAAATGCGTAGAGATCTGGAGGAATACCGGTGGCGAAGGCGGCCCCCTGGACAAAGACTGACGCTCAGGTGCGAAAGCGTGGGGAGCAAACAGGATTAGATACCCTGGTAGTCCACGCTGTAAACGATGTCGACTTGGAGGTTGTGCCCTTGAGGCGTGGCTTCCGGAGCTAACGCGTTAAGTCGACCGCCTGGGGAGTACGGCCGCAAGGTTAAAACTCAAATGAATTGACGGGGGCCCGCACAAGCGGTGGAGCATGTGGTTTAATTCGATGCAACGCGAAGAACCTTACCTACTCTTGACATCCAGAGAATTTGCTAGAGATAGCTTAGTGCCTTCGGGAACTCTGAGACAGGTGCTGCATGGCTGTCGTCAGCTCGTGTTGTGAAATGTTGGGTTAAGTCCCGCAACGAGCGCAACCCTTATCCTTTGTTGCCAGCACGTAATGGTGGGAACTCAAAGGAGACTGCCGGTGATAAACCGGAGGAAGGTGGGGATGACGTCAAGTCATCATGGCCCTTACGAGTAGGGCTACACACGTGCTACAATGGCGTATACAAAGAGAAGCGAACTCGCGAGAGCCAGCGGACCTCATAAAGTACGTCGTAGTCCGGATCGGAGTCTGCAACTCGACTCCGTGAAGTCGGAATCGCTAGTAATCGTAGATCAGAATGCTACGGTGAATACGTTCCCGGGCCTTGTACACACCGCCCGTCACACCATGGGAGTGGGTTGCAAAAGAAGTAGGTAGCTTAACCTTCGGGAGGGCGCTTACCACTTTGTGATTCATGACTGGGGTGAAGTCGTAACAAGGTAACCGTAGGGGAACCTGCGGTTGGATCACCTCCTTACCTAATGATATTGATTGCGTGAAGTGCTCACACAGATTGTCTGATAGAAAAGTAATGAGCAAAAGCGCTACCTGTTGATGTAATGAGTCTCTGACTCATGCTGATACGAACCGATTAAGACGAGAGTCTGATCGGAATTTCGTGTCCCCATCGTCTAGAGGCCTAGGACACTGCCCTTTCACGGCTGTAACAGGGGTTCGAATCCCCTTGGGGACGCCATTCCGATAATGAGTGAAAGACATTATCACCGGTGCTTGCTGCGCCGAAAATATCTTAAAGATGACTTTAACGAGTCGTGTTTAAGATATTGCTCTTTAACAATCTGGAACAAGCTGAAAATTGAAACATGACAGCTGAAACTTACTCCTCCGTAGAAGTATTGGAGTAAGGATTAACCTGTCATAGAGTCTCTCAAATGTAGCAGCGCAATTGTGTCTATTTGTTTACAAGAGACGCTTTTGGGTTGTGAGGTTAAGTGACTAAGCGTACACGGTGGATGCCTAGGCAGTCAGAGGCGATGAAGGGCGTGTTAATCTGCGATAAGCGTCGGTAAGGTGATATAAACCGTTATAACCGGCGATACCCGAATGGGGAAACCCAGTGCAATTCGTTGCACTATCATACGATGAATACATAGTCGTATGAGGCGAACCGGGGGAACTGAAACATCTAAGTACCCCGAGGAAAAGAAATCAACCGAGATTCCCCCAGTAGCGGCGAGCGAACGGGGAGGAGCCCAGAACCTGAATCAGTTCTTGTGTTAGTGGAAGCGTCTGGAAAGTCGCACAGTAAAGGGTGATAGTCCCGTACACTAAAATGCATTAATTGTGAGTTCGATGAGTAGGGCGGGACACGTGACATCCTGTCTGAATATGGGGGGACCATCCTCCAAGGCTAAATACTCCTGACTGACCGATAGTGAACCAGTACCGTGAGGGAAAGGCGAAAAGAACCCCGGCGAGGGGAGTGAAATAGAACCTGAAACCGTGTACGTACAAGCAGTGGGAGCCTACTAGTTGGGTGACTGCGTACCTTTTGTATAATGGGTCAGCGACTTATATTTTGTAGCAAGGTTAACCGTATAGGGGAGCCGTAGGGAAACCGAGTCTTAACTGGGCGAATAGTTGCAAGGTATAGACCCGAAACCCGGTGATCTAGCCATGGGCAGGTTGAAGGTTGGGTAACACTAACTGGAGGACCGAACCGACTAATGTTGAAAAATTAGCGGATGACTTGTGGCTGGGGGTGAAAGGCCAATCAAACCGGGAGATAGCTGGTTCTCCCCGAAAGCTATTTAGGTAGCGCCTCGTGAACTCATCTTCGGGGGTAGAGCACTGTTTCGGCTAGGGGGCCATCCCGGCTTACCAAACCGATGCAAACTCCGAATACCGAAGAATGTTATCACGGGAGACACACGGCGGGTGCTAACGTCCGTCGTGAAGAGGGAAACAACCCAGACCGCCAGCTAAGGTCCCAAAGTCATGGTTAAGTGGGAAACGATGTGGGAAGGCATAGACAGCCAGGATGTTGGCTTAGAAGCAGCCATCATTTAAAGAAAGCGTAATAGCTCACTGGTCGAGTCGGCCTGCGCGGAAGATGTAACGGGGCTAAACCATGCACCGAAGCTGCGGCAGCGACGCTTAGGCGTTGTTGGGTAGGGGAGCGTTCTGTAAGCCGTTGAAGGTGGCCTGTGAGGGTTGCTGGAGGTATCAGAAGTGCGAATGCTGACATAAGTAACGATAAAGCGGGTGAAAAACCCGCTCGCCGGAAGACCAAGGGTTCCTGTCCAACGTTAATCGGGGCAGGGTGAGTCGACCCCTAAGGCGAGGCCGAAAGGCGTAGTCGATGGGAAACAGGTTAATATTCCTGTACTCGGTGTTACTGCGAAGGGGGGACGGAGAAGGCTAGGCTAGCCGGGCGACGGTTGTCCCGGTTTAAGCGTGTAGGGGGAGTGACCTGGTAAATCCGGTTGCTTATTCAACCCTGAGGCGTGATGACGATGCACCACGGTGCAGAAGTAGTTGATGCCAAGCTTCCAGGAAAAGCCTCTAAGCATCAGGTAACACAGAATCGTACCCCAAACCGACACAGGTGGTCAGGTAGAGAATACCAAGGCGCTTGAGAGAACTCGGGTGAAGGAACTAGGCAAAATGGTGCCGTAACTTCGGGAGAAGGCACGCTGGCGCGTAGGTGAAGAGACTTGCTCTCGGAGCCGAAGCCAGTCGCAGATACCAGCTGGCTGCAACTGTTTAATAAAAACACAGCACTGTGCAAACACGAAAGTGGACGTATACGGTGTGACGCCTGCCCGGTGCTGGAAGGTTAATTGATGGGGTCAGCCGCAAGGCGAAGCTCTTGATCGAAGCCCCAGTAAACGGCGGCCGTAACTATAACGGTCCTAAGGTAGCGAAATTCCTTGTCGGGTAAGTTCCGACCTGCACGAATGGCGTAATGATGGCCAGGCTGTCTCCACCCGAGACTCAGTGAAATTGAACTCGCTGTGAAGATGCAGTGTACCCGCGGCAAGACGGAAAGACCCCGTGAACCTTTACTATAGCTTGACACTGAACATTGAGCCTTGATGTGTAGGATAGGTGGGAGGCTTTGAAGCGTGGACGCCAGTCTGCGTGGAGCCAACCTTGAAATACCACCCTTTAATGTTTGATGTTCTAACTCGGCCCCGTGATCCGGGGTGAGGACAGTGTCTGGTGGGTAGTTTGACTGGGGCGGTCTCCTCCCAAAGAGTAACGGAGGAGCACGAAGGTTAGCTAATCACGGTCGGACATCGTGAGGTTAGTGCAAAGGCATAAGCTAGCTTGACTGCGAGAGTGACGGCTCGAGCAGGTACGAAAGTAGGTCTTAGTGATCCGGTGGTTCTGAATGGAAGGGCCATCGCTCAACGGATAAAAGGTACTCCGGGGATAACAGGCTGATACCGCCCAAGAGTTCATATCGACGGCGGTGTTTGGCACCTCGATGTCGGCTCATCACATCCTGGGGCTGAAGTAGGTCCCAAGGGTATGGCTGTTCGCCATTTAAAGTGGTACGCGAGCTGGGTTTAGAACGTCGTGAGACAGTTCGGTCCCTATCTGCCGTGGGCGTTGGAAGATTGAGAGGGGTTGCTCCTAGTACGAGAGGACCGGAGTGAACGCACCACTGGTGTTCGGGTTGTCATGCCAATGGCATTGCCCGGTAGCTAAGTGCGGAAAAGATAAGCGCTGAAAGCATCTAAGCGCGAAACTTGCCTCGAGATGAGTCTTCCCTGGGAACTTGATTCCCCTGAAGGAACGTTTAAGACTAAGACGTTGATAGGCTGGGTGTGTAAGTGCAGCGATGCATTGAGCTAACCAGTACTAATGATCCGTGAGACTTAACCTTACAACACCAAAAGTGTTTTGATTTGAGAGATTTTCAGCGATGTTCCGAGATTGGTTCTGGTGGTTACTGAGGTAACGGCCAAGAATGAAACAGAATTTGCCTGGCGGCAATAGCGCGGTGGTCCCACCTGATCCCATGCCGAACTCAGAAGTGAAACGCCGTAGCGCCGATGGTAGTGTGGGGTCTCCCCATGCGAGAGTAGGACACTGCCAGGCATCAATTAAGCCAAGAGGCCATCCGCAAGGATGGCCTTTTTGCTGTGTGCAAAAGACAAAAAAGACGCAGCTACGCTGCGCCTTTCAGCCATTCGGTGATGAAATCGGCGATGCTCTCCGGTTGGTTGAGATCCAGGGATCTTGTCTTGACCGCTATCGATTTATCGCTGGCAACGGCGATAACGAACTCATCCAACATATCTTCAAGCGGCCTGCCTATCTCTTCACGATAGAGAATGATTTTACTGATGGGCTCATGTTTAAACCCCTCGACTAAAATCATATCCACCTTGCTACGATCAAAACGACTGGCCAGATACTGAAGATCCAAAGGTTGCTGTTCCGGCGTTTCGGTCATTAATGCCCAGCGACGATCGCTGGCGACCAAGGTTTGGTCGGCGCCCGCTTTGCGCAGTTCATAACTGTCTTTGCCTGGTGTATCCACGTCCATATCATGATGCGTATGCTTGATCAGTCCTACGCGGATTTTCCGCTGCTTTAATAAAGGAATTAATTGCTTAAGCAGCGTAGTTTTACCCGTTCCGCTATAGGCGGCAATCGCCAGCAGGGGGGGAAGAGCATTATGCATTGGTGAGTCCTTTTTCCTGCTGCCAGCGCAGGCAGTCTTCCCGGGTATTAAGATTATGGAATGCTGCTTGTTGGCCACTGAACGCTATTTGTCGCGCACCTGCCGCATCCAGGAACAACATCAACTTGCGTTCCCCACGGGCCAGATACTCTTTTAACTGAGGCGCCAGGCTGGTATGCAACAGTGCCAGTGTGGGGTGTGCCCGCTCTCCATCGCTGGCATAGGCGGCCAGAGAGCTGCCTTTCTGTTGCCAGAGTTGATCAACCAGCGTAGCGGGAAAATCGGGGACGTCGCAGGGGACAAAAACGACCCATTCGGTGGCCGCGTGTTTCAATCCGGCCAGCATACCTGCTAGCGGGCCAGAAAAGTCTGGTGTCAGATCGCTGACGATTGGCAGACCGCTTTCACCATAGCGCGCCTGATTACGATTGGCACTGATGGCCATCAGGCTTACCTGCGGGCGTAACCGAGAAAGTACGTACTGATACAGAGGTATGCCGGCAATCTGAATCAGGCCTTTATCTTCCCCGCCCATACGTGTGGCGCGCCCACCGGCTAAAATAATGCCGGTAATCTCCTCATGCATATCCATCATCCCGAATTTATGGCTAACGCCCTGATTGTAGCGCTAAAGAGGGGGCGACATCAGGATTTACCTTTATTGACAAGCTGCTTCTTTCACTGCGTTGTTAAGCCTGTTACTTTGTGTGTTTATTGATTCTATTGGATGATATTGCGATGAAAACGCACCGCGTAAACGAGCTGATTGAGCTGCTACAGCCGGCCTGGCAGGAAGATCCGGATCTTAACCTGATCCCGTTTTTGCAAAAGCTGGCACAGGAAGCCGGTTTTCAGGGCAATCTGGCTGACCTGAGCGATGATATCCTGATCTACCATCTGAAAATGCGTGGTAGCGCCGGCACCGAACAGATCCCTGGCCTGAAAAAGGATTACGAAGAAGACTTCAAAACGGCATTGCTTCGTGCCCGTGGGGTGATCAAGGATTAGCATTCGTGCGCTAAGGTGAACCAGTTACTCGTGAAACCTGCCATTAATGCTACTATTTCTCATTCCCGGCACAGTGATGTCACCAACCGAAACCGAATGTTGTTATGAACAACTCAGCTTTTAATTTTCAGACCCTGTCGCCCGACCTGATTATGGACGCGTTGGAGGGTGTTGGTCTGCGCGTAGATTCCGGGCTGACAGCGCTTAACAGCTATGAGAACCGCGTCTATCAGTTTATGGACGAAGATCGTAAGCGTTACGTGGTGAAGTTTTATCGGCCTGAACGCTGGAGTGCAGAGCAAATTGGTGAAGAACATCAGTTCTCTCATGATCTTGCCCTGGCAGAGATCCCGGCAGTTGCGCCACTGGCCCTGCAGGGCCAAACGCTGCATACACACAGCGGTTTCTTTTTTACTGTTTTTCCCAGCGTTGGCGGGCGGCAGTATGAGATCGATAATCTCGATCAACTGGAGTGGGTGGGGCGTTTCCTGGGGCGTATTCATCAGGTAGGCAGTGAAAGCCTGTTTGTGAAGCGCCCGACAATGGGCATTGAGGAATATCTCACTGCGCCACGTCAGGTATTGGCTAGCTGTGAACTGTTGCCGAAGGCCCAGCGCGAAAATTTCCTGAATGCGACCGACAGGTTGATTGAGGCGATTAAGCAACATTGGCATCTGGACTGGCAGCTGCGACGTTTGCACGGTGATTGCCACCCGGGCAATATCCTGTGGCGTGATGGTCCGCTGTTTGTTGATCTGGATGACGCGCGAAATGGGCCGGCAATACAGGATCTGTGGATGCTGTTGCATGGTGAACGTCGCGATCGCTTGATGCAGTTAGATATTCTGCTGGAAGCTTACTCCGAGTTTGCCGAGTTTGATCAAAGTGAATTAGCGTTGATCGAGCCGCTGCGGGCCATGCGCATGGTGTACTACCTGGCATGGGTTGCTCGCCGTTGGCAAGATCCCGCGTTTCCTAAAAGTTTTCCGTGGATGGCGGAGTCTGATTTTTGGTTATCTCAGACGGCGGCATTCACCGAGCAGGTTAAGCTGTTGCAGGAACCCCCTCTGCAGCTGATGCCAATGTATTGAAGCTTTAACACAATGGAGAGTTTAGTCTTATGAAGAAAATATGGTTGGCACTCGTTGGCATGGTAATGGCATTCAGTGCCTCGGCTGCGCAATTTAGCGATGGTACTCAGTACGTAACCCTGGATAAGCCGGTGACCGGTGAACCTCAGGTACTGGAGTTCTTTTCCTTCTATTGCCCGCACTGCTATCAGTTCGAGCAGGTGTATCACGTTTCCGAAAATGTGAAAAAAGCGCTGCCTGCGGGCACTAAAATGACCAAGTACCACGTTGAATTCCTGGGGCCGTTGGGTAAACAACTGACTCAGGCCTGGGCTGTGGCAATGGCGCTGGGCGTGGAAGATAAAGTTAGCCCGCTGATGTTTGAAGCGGTGCAGAAAACCCAGACCGTGCAAACTCCGGATGATATCCGCAATGTGTTTGTGAAGGCTGGCGTGAGTGCGGCTGATTATGATGGGGCCTTGAACAGCTTCGTGGTTAAATCTCTGGTGGTTCAACAAGAGAAAGCTGCAGAAGATCTGCAACTGCGTGGTGTGCCGGCAGTATTTGTTAACGGCAAATACATGGTTAAAAACGATGGCCTGGATACCAGCTCGATGGATGCTTACGTGAAGCAATTCGCCGAAGTGGTTAAATTCCTCAGCGAGCAGAAGTAACCGAAATTTAAAGTGAAAAGCCGGCTTAGCCGGCTTTTTTTACTTTACGATTGCTTCAACTTATCCAGCAGCCGGTCTTTATCCTGCCACAGTGTATTCAGCCAAAGCTGGAAGCGCCGCTTAAACTGCTTATCGTTAAAGTAATCGCCATGCATGGTTTCATCGACTGGCAGCAGCTCAATTCTTACCACCACGCGTTTCAATCGTCCGCACAGCATATCCAGAAAAGGCCGCTCAGTATTCTCAGGATAAAGCAGGGTGACGTTTAACACTTTATCGAACTGCTTACCTAATGCACTGAGTGTAAAAGCAATGCCGGCGGCTTTTGGGGCCAGTAAATTGCGGTAGGGCGAGTTGGTTTTAATTTTCTTGGCTTCAGTAAAGCGCGAGCCTTCTACAAAATTGACGATGGTGGTTGGGCGCTTACGGAATTTTTCGCAGGAACGGCGCGTGGTTTCGATGTCATTACCGCGTTTTTCTGGGTGTTTAAGCAAATAGGCACGTGAATAACGTTTCATGAATGGCATATCCAGCGCCCAGCAGGCCAGGCCGACAAAGGGCACCCAGGCTAGCTGTTGCTTAAGAAAGTATTTATTCATTGGAATATGGTTACGGAACAACACGCACAGCACCACAATATCCGACCAACTTTCGTGATTGCTGATCAGCAGATACCAGTTTTTTCGTTCCAGCCCTTCCAGCCCTTCAATATCCCAACGCAATTGCCCATTAATGCGTAATAGCAGTGCCAACCCTACGCACCAGCACCACATCATAAAATCGGCAAAGGCTGAGATACGTCGCCAGACGGCAGGAAAGGGCACCAGTAGCTTAATGATACCGGCCAGCGTGATCGGGACTGAACAGAGTACGGTCACCAAAATGGCGAGCAGGGCAGAAAGTATAAAAATAACAGGGGATAACAATCTTGGCATGGTTATGGGCTGACGGTTGTTGGTAACAGCGTTACATGCCGGTATGCATGAACAAAAAAATATTTTAACAGAAACCATAGGGGGAAAGCGCCCGTTAACAGTAACTGTTTTAAAGAGGAGGAAATAGGCATTTGCTGCGTTTTCGTGCAACTTGCTCATCTTGTGCTATGGTAATTGAGGCGCCAAATTTGATAAATAGTGCGATTAAAATTGGGTGCAAGATATATCCACAAATTGTGTAAAAGTCGATAAATACCCTCAATTAAAATAACGCAATTTAACGCAGTGATTTCAATAGGAATTTTATTTGCGCTTATAACGATAAATGCATCGTTATAATTTGCTGTCTTTTCTATGCACAAAGTTATCCACAGGCAGGATCTTGCGGATCGCTTCGCAAGATCGCATGATTTTCATCTTCATTGCACTCTAAGGTTCGTCTCCAGCGGCCAGCTATGGCATGCTTACCGCCATGTCCGATCACGATAAAGATAAAGTAACGCTATGGCTCAAATTGCAGAAAACCCACTAATCCTGGTTGACGGTTCCTCTTACCTCTACCGCGCTTATCACGCCTTCCCTCCGCTGACCAACTCCGCGGGTGAACCGACCGGGGCAATGTACGGCGTGCTGAATATGCTGCGTAGCCTATTGCTGCAGTACCAGCCAAGCCATGTTGCGGTGGTGTTTGATGCCAAAGGAAAAACCTTCCGTGATGAGCTGTTCGCAGAATACAAATCACACCGGCCACCTATGCCGGACGATCTGCGCGCGCAAATCGAGCCGTTGCACAAAATGGTCAAGGCCATGGGCCTGCCGCTGTTGGTCACGCCCGGCGTTGAAGCCGACGACGTCATAGGCACGCTGGCGCTGGAAGCTGAAAAGGCCGGTCATGCGGTGCTGATCAGCACTGGCGATAAAGACATGGCGCAGTTGGTCACGCCGAACGTCACCTTGATCAACACCATGAACAACACCATTCTCGGCCCGCAGGAAGTGTGCGACAAATACGGTATTCCGCCGGAGCTGATTATCGACTTCCTGGCGCTGATGGGGGATGCCTCGGATAACATCCCAGGCGTACCAGGCGTGGGTGAGAAGACCGCGCAGGGGCTGTTACAGGGCCTGGGTGGACTGGATGTGCTCTATGCGAATCTGGACAGTATCGCCACGCTCAGCTTCCGTGGAGCCAAGACCATGGCGGCCAAACTGGAGCAGAACAAAGAGATGGCATACCTCTCTTACAAGCTGGCCACTATCAAAACTGACGTTGAGCTGGATATTACCTGCGCCGATCTCCAGGTGTCTCCGCTGGACGTCGATACGTTGCAACAGTTGTTCAAACAGTATGAATTTAAGCGCTGGCTGGCAGATGTCGAAGCCGGCGTTTGGCTGGAAGGCAAGAAAGGTGCCGGTGTGAAAGCAACCAGCGCGGCGAAATCTTCTGCCAGTGCAGTGGCGGAAACCGGAAAAGCCCCGGCAGAAGCAACGCTATCGCAAGAGGGTTACGTCACCATTCTGGATGAAGACACCTTCACTGAGTGGCTGGGAAAACTGAAAAAAGCCGAAGTGTTCGCGTTTGATACCGAAACCGACGGCCTGGATACTCTGACCGCTAACCTGATCGGTCTGTCATTTGCCATTGCTCCGGGTGAAGCCGCTTATCTGCCGGTGGCACATGACTATCTTGATGCGCCAACGCAGTTGGATCGCGCTCATGTCCTGGCTGCGCTGAAGCCGCTGCTGGAAGACGAGAAAGCGCTGAAGGTCGGGCAAAACCTGAAGTTTGATATGAGCCTGCTGGCGCGTTACGACATTACGCTGCGCGGTATTGCCTTTGATACCATGCTGGAGTCCTATGTGCTGGACAGCGTGGGCGGCCGTCACGATATGGACAGCTTGTCCGATCGTTACCTTGGTCATAAAACCGTGACCTTCGAAGAGATTGCCGGTAAGGGTAAAAAGCAGCTCACCTTCAACCAGATTGCACTGGAGCAGGTAGCACCTTACGCCGCTGAAGATGCGGACGTGACGCTGCAATTACATTTGGCGATGTGGCCGCAATTGAAGGAAAGCGCCGAGCTGTTGACGGTTTTCAATCAGATTGAAATGCCGCTGTTGCCGGTGTTGTCGCATATCGAACGAACCGGGGTGCTGATTGATCAAAGCATTTTGGCCACCCACTCCATTGAATTGACCAAGCGCCTGGCTGAGTTGGAAATTCAGGCCCATGAACTGGCGGAAGAGCCTTTCAACCTGGCGTCGACCAAACAGTTGCAGGCGATCCTGTACGAAAAACAAAAGTTGCCAATACTGAAGAAAACTCCGGGCGGTGCACCTTCGACTAATGAAGAAGTGCTGGCTGAGTTGGCGCTGGATTACCCATTACCGAAGGTAATTCTGGAATACCGTGGCTTGGCGAAGCTGAAAACCACCTATACCGACAAGCTGCCGCTGATGATTAATCCGGTCAGTGGTCGGGTGCATACCTCCTATCACCAGGCGGTGACGGCTACCGGGCGTCTCTCTTCCAGCGATCCCAACCTGCAGAATATTCCGGTGCGTAACGACGAAGGGCGCCGTATCCGTCAGGCATTTATTGCTCCTGAAGGCTACCGCATTGTTGCTGCCGACTATTCACAAATTGAACTGCGTATTATGGCTCACCTATCGCAGGATGAGGGGTTGTTGAAAGCCTTTGCGGCCGGTGAGGATATTCACCGCGCCACGGCGGCCGAGGTGTTTGGCCTGCCGCTCGATAAGGTGACCAACGAGCAGCGCCGTAGCGCCAAGGCGATTAACTTCGGCCTGATTTATGGCATGAGCGCATTTGGTCTGGCGCGCCAGTTAGGGATCCCACGCGGTGAAGCGCAGCGCTACATGGATCTTTACTTCGAACGTTATCCGGGCGTGCTGGAGTATATGGAGCGCACCCGCCAGCAGGCCGCCAGCCAGGGCTACGTCAGCACGCTGGATGGCCGCCGTCTGTATCTGCCGGATGTCAGCTCCAGCAACGGTATGCGTCGCAAGGCGGCCGAGCGAGCGGCGATTAATGCCCCAATGCAGGGGACGGCAGCCGACATCATCAAACGTGCGATGATCGAGGTGGACGCCTGGCTGCAAGCTCAGGAGAAGCCGCTGGTGCGGATGATTATGCAGGTACACGATGAACTGGTGTTCGAGGTACATGAGTCGGTGCTTGAGGAATCCAATCAGCGTATCCGAGAGCTGATGGAAAACAGCATGGCGCTGGCCGTGCCGCTGAAAGTCGACGTTGGCGTGGGTGCCAACTGGGATGAAGCGCACTGATAATGCGGCGGTTCGTCAGCCAGCTTTCAATGGCAGAGCTAACTGGCGATAACCTAAGCAGTTTTTGTAATTAAGCTACAAGATACGGCGATTGTTTCCGCAACCTCGCCGTTATTACGCTCTAAACTGTGTAAGTAAACTACAAAAAATTCTTTTGCACTGCGAAAAAATCATGTAAAGTTACTCGCGTAGGGTACAGAGGTAAGATGTTCTATCTTTCAGACCTTTTACTTCACGTAATCGGATTTGGCTGAATATTTAGCCGCCCCAGTCAGTATTGACTGGGGCGTTTTTTATTGTAAAAACAAAGCCAAGCCATAAGTTTTTCCTATTCTATCCGAAACGCTTTTTCCTCGTTTTATCCCCTGAATTTGCTCATCCGCTGAGTTCTCATCGTTAAATGGTCATAAGAATTTATGATGATTTTCAGTCAAAACTGTAATTAGATAACGAAAAAGGCCTGATTTCGCGGATCGCAGACGTAAAAAAGCCGATGCGTTTCCACATCGGCTACTGCGGCACCTGGGGCGTTGTTATTCGCCGGCGGTGTCGTCATCTTCCGGCAGTACTTCCGGTGGGATCTCGTTAAACCAGGTGTTCAGTTTCTGGCTCAGCTTGTCGACGCCGATTTTTTTCGGTGAGGAGAAGGCTTCAACCTGGATATCGCCCATAAACGGCACTACCGCTTCACGCACCATATTGAGCTGCGCCTTGCGCGCGCCAGATGCCAGCTTGTCCGCTTTGGTCAGCAGGAGCAGGACCGGCGTACCGACTTCGACGGCCCACTGAATCATCTGTTGGTCGAGATCTTTCAACGGATGGCGGATATCCATCAGCACCACCAGGCCTTTCAGGCAGTTACGCATTTGCAGGTATTCACCCAGCGCACGCTGCCATTTGCGTTTCATCTCTTCAGGAACTTCGGCGTAGCCATAACCTGGCAGGTCGACGAGGCGAATGCCTTCTTCCACTTCAAACAGGTTAATCAGCTGGGTACGGCCCGGCGTTTTACTGGTACGCGCCAGACCTTTCTGGTTGGTCAGGGTATTTAACGCGCTGGACTTACCGGCATTAGAGCGACCGGCGAACGCAACTTCAATACCTTCATCCCCCGGAAGATGGCGAATATCGGGCGCACTGGTGACGAAATGGGTCACATGATAATTGTAATTCTTGCTGGTCAAAATTTTTCGTCTCCGCAAGGATGGCTAACTGGTTGGCGATTATAACTGCATCAGCGGTAAAAATGGTGTGTTTCTCTGTTTTTAAGCATCGGGCCAGCAGGGCGTGGCAGTCAGACCTCTGCGAGCTTGTGAGACATTCGCCATTCGAATAGGGGGCAATGTCGCTTTATTCGAAAGCTGTTTTTATTCTTTACCTTTAAAAACAGAATGTTAATTCTCCGATGTATTTTTTGTTATGCCAATTGCCCGGCAGCTACCTTGAGCCTAACTCCTGATAGCGTAAAGTAGGTTGCAGCACAAGGCTGTGCAGGATTAAGGAACATCCGGGAAGGGTGATAAATCTCATGGAGTGCACAGGAAGTGCTGGAGTGCCAGGATGAACCCAGAAGGAATTGACCTATTTGCATCTGAATTTGCGAATAGCACAAGGATGGTGAAGTCACTGCAATTTGGATGCCCGCAGGAAGCGCGCTCAGGAAGAGTGGATGTGCAGGGATTGTGCCAGGGACGATTTTTCTTTCAGGATGAAGGACGTAGTGCGGCAGGGAATGCGTTTATAGCAAAAGGAAAAACCAGGATGTTGAGTGTGCGCACGGAACGCGTAGCAGGAATATCCTTCGAAAGAGGGTGCAAATAGGCGGCAGGTTTAACCTGCCGCCTTTTTTCTTTGTCCGCTTTCTGCTAGATTCCGCCGCAATCGTATAGCATCTATCTCTATACTGAATCTACATACCTAAGAGCATACGCTATGAACCAGCCATCAAAAGCACCTCGCGCCCCACGCAGCAGCGCGGCGACGCCGAAAAACAAAAAGAAAAGCCGCGCGGAGCTCGATCAGGAAGCCCGTGAACACAAGCGTGCGAAAAAACGCCGTGGTCTCGCTTCCGGTTCTCGCACCCAGGTTGAGTCCACCAATCAAAAAAATAAAGCGGCGGCCCAGACCAAAGATCCGCGTATCGGCAGCAAAGTGCCGGTAGCGCTGGTGGTTGAAGATAAGCCAAAAGCCAAACCGCAACCCAAGCCGAAAGCTGAAGCCAAGCCTAAGCCACGTCTGACGCCGGAAGAAGAACTGGCCAAGCTGGAAAACGATGAGCGTCTGGACGCACTGCTGGATCGCATTGATGACGGCGAGACTCTGAGCGACGAAGATCAGAAATATGTTGATCAGACGCTGGATCGTATCGATGCCCTGATGGAGCAATTGGGCATTGAATTGGGTGATGACGACGAAGAAGAAGAAGAAGAGAAGCGGGAAGATATCCTGAAGCTGCTGAAAGGCGGTAACCCGAAAGACGTAATTTAACGCGTCATGTGGCTGATCCTGACAATAGCCCTACTCTTGATGTGTTATCTGCTGTGGTTATTCGGTAAACTATGGCGGCTGTCTAAACGCAAAACGCGTTTTCGCAGCGCTTCCGCGGCCAGACAGCGTAGACAACTGCCCATTTCCCGGCCCGGTAGAAAAAAATATCGGAAGGAGTGAGCATGTCAGAGCAGGCAATTGTCTGGGATCTGGCCCTGATCCAGAAATATAACTATTCAGGGCCGCGTTATACCTCATACCCCACAGCGCTGGAGTTCAACCAGGGCTATGACGAAGCGGCGTTTCAACGCGCTGCTGAGCGCTATCCAGAACGTCCGCTGTCGCTGTATGTGCATATCCCTTTCTGCCACAAACTCTGCTATTTCTGTGGCTGCAATAAACTGGTGACGCGTCAGACGCACAAGGCCGATGAATATCTGGCGGTGCTGGCACAGGAAATCGCCCAGCGCGCGCCTCTGTTTGCCGGGCGTAAAGTTGGTCAGTTGCATTGGGGTGGCGGCACACCGACCTATCTGAGCAAGTCGCAAATCAGCAAGCTGGTGGCAATGCTGCGCCAACACTTTGATTTTCTCCCCGATTTGGAAATGTCGATCGAAGTCGATCCGCGCGAGATTGAGCTGGATGTGCTCGATCATTTACGCAGCGAAGGCTTTAATCGCCTGAGCATGGGGGTGCAGGATTTCAATAAAGAAGTGCAGCGGCTGGTGAACCGTGAGCAGGATGAAACCTTTATCTTCGCTCTGATCGCTCGCGCCAAGGCTTTGGGCTTTAACTCCACCAATATTGATTTGATCTACGGGCTGCCAAAGCAGACGCCGGAGAGCTTTGCTTACACCCTGCAGCGGGTGGCGGAACTCAACCCGGATCGCCTCAGCGTATTTAACTACGCCCACATGCCGAACCTGTTTGCAGCCCAACGCAAAATCAAAGATGCGGATTTGCCGAGCGCGCAGCAGAAACTGGATATCCTGCAGCAGACCATCGCCTCGCTGACCGAGTCCGGCTATCAGTTTATCGGCATGGACCACTTTGCCCGCCCGGATGATGAACTGGCTGTGGCACAGCGCGAAGGGAAACTGCACCGCAACTTCCAGGGGTACACCACTCAGGGTGACAGCGATTTGCTGGGGCTGGGCGTATCCGCCATCAGCATGCTGGGGGACAGCTATGCCCAGAACCAGAAAGAGCTGAAGACCTATTACAGTAGCGTAGAAGAGCAGGGGCATGCCTTGTGGCGCGGCCTGGCGATGACGGAAGACGACTGTCTGCGGCGTGAGGTGATCAAAACGCTGATCTGCAATTTCAAACTGGACTATCTGGCAATAGAGCAACAGTTCGCTATCGACTTCGCCAGCTATTTTGCCGAAGACCTGCAACTGCTGGCACCGTTTGAACGTGATGGGCTGGTGGAGCGTGACGAGCAGGGTATTCGCGTCACACCGCGCGGTCGGTTACTGATCCGCAATATTTGCATGTGTTTTGATATCTACCTGCGACAACAGGCGCGCACTCAGCAATTCTCTCGGGTTATTTGATGAGTAAAACAACGGCCGCTACAGCGGCCGTTGTTTTAACTGAAGAAATTAATCAGTGCGGCGCACAACACCGCAGCAACGGCTGCCTGTGGTGTGTGGCTGGCGGCAGAGCCAAGCTCCGCGCCTTGGGAAATGAATGCGACCAATGAGTCCAGCATCGAGAGCCTCCAGAGTGTGCGCCCCGATCATACTGCCGGCAGAGCGGCTGTAAAGCCTGAAACCGTCGATTTTTTGTGCGCTTGATTATGTTTTTTATAATCAACAACGCAAACTATTCCATTCCCAACTCTTTCAACTTGCGCGTTAACGTATTGCGGCCCCAACCCAGCAAGCGAGCGGCTTCCTGCTTATGCCCCTGGGTATGGCGCAGCGCGGTAGTGAGCAAGGTGCGCTCCATTTCCGGTTGCGCTTCCGACAGCAAGTTTTGATGACCGGAACGCAGTGCCCGGTCGGCCCACTGCGCCAGTAGCGTAGCCCAACTGTCCGGCAAGCTGTGGCCGGCCGTTTCCGGCGCAGCGGTTTCAAACAGCTCACTCGGCAGATCCTGAATCAGCACTTCCTGCCCGGCGGCCATCACGGTTAACCAGCGACAGGTGTTTTCCAACTGACGCACGTTACCTGGCCACGGCAGACGGGTCAGGGCGGTTTCGGTTTCCGGATGCAGATTCTTCGCCTCAACGCCCAGCTCTTTTGCCGCCACTTGCAGGAAGTAGCGCGCCAGACGAGGTATGTCCTCACGACGTTCACGCAACGGTGGCAGATGTACGCGAATGACGTTCAGGCGATGGAACAGATCTTCACGGAATTTACCTTCCTGTACCCGCAGCTCCAGGTTCTGATGGGTGGCGGCGATAATGCGCACGTCCACCTTCACCGGCGCGTATCCACCGACCCGGTAGAATTGACCATCGGCCAGCACCCGCAGTAAACGGGTTTGAACATCCAGCGGCATATCGCCGATTTCATCCAGGAACAGCGTTCCGCCGTCGGCCTGCTCAAAACGGCCCTGACGGATCTGATTGGCGCCGGTAAAAGCCCCTTTCTCGTGGCCGAACAGCTCGGATTCGATCAGGTCTTTAGGGATCGCCGCCATATTCAACGCGATAAACGGAGATTTGGCTCGCGGGCTGTGGCGATGCAGGGCATGGGCCACCAGCTCTTTACCGGTGCCGGATTCGCCGTTGATCAGCACGCTGATCGATGAACGCGACAGACGGCCAATGATGCGGAACACGTCCTGCATCGCCGGGGCTTCGCCGATAATGTCCGCCACCGGGTCGTTGGCCGGCTGGCTGCGTGCCGGTTGTTGCTGTTCCTGATAATGGCTGATGGCGCGCTCTACCAGCGCGACCGCTTCATCGATATCAAAGGGTTTTGGCAGGTAATCGAACGCTCCTTGCTGGTAGGCGCTGACCGCGGCGTCCAAATCCGAATGTGCCGTCATTATGATGACCGGAAGCATGGGGTGACGCTGCTTGATCTGCTTGAGCAACGCCAGACCATCCATACCCGGCATGCGGATGTCAGACAGCAACACGTCAGGAGTTTGCGTGGCCAGGGCTTCCAGTACCGCATTGCCATTTTCAAAGGTCACGCAACTCACACCCGCTCCAGTGAGCGCGCGTTCAAGCACCCAGCGGATGGAGCTATCGTCATCGACGATCCAGACTATCCCTCGTTGCATAGAAAACCTCACTGGCGAATAGGCAGGTAAACCGAGAATTCGGTATGTCCTGGCCAACTGTTAAATTCAATTTTTCCGCAATGCTGATCGATAAGATTACGGGCGATAGATAAACCCAGGCCGGTACCGCCTTCGCGGCCGCTGACCATTGGGTAAAACAGCGTGTCCTGCAACTGCGCCGGTACGCCGGGGCCGTCATCTTCAATATCGATACGTGCCGCTAACCGGTAGCGGGTGCCGTGCAGGGTGATCTGGAATGCGGTTCGGGTGCGCAGCGTAATGGTGCCACCGGCTTCACCCAGCGCCTGCAGTGCATTGCGAGTGATGTTCAGCAACACCTGTTCGATTTGATCCGGGTCGTGCGCCAACTCCGGCAGGCTCGGGTCGTAGTCGCGTACCAGCGTTACGTTATCCGGCTTCTCCAGCGACACCAGTTGGCAGACTCGCTCCGCCACCTGATGAATACTTTGAGTAATGTGCTGGCCTGGCCGTTGCGGGCCCAGCAGGCGATCGACCAGATTGCGCAGGCGGTCGGCCTGTTCAATGATCACCTTGGTGTATTCGGTCAGCGACGGATCGGGCAGAGCCTTGGCCAGCAACTGTGCCGCACCGCGCAGCCCGCCAAGCGGATTTTTAATCTCATGCGCCAGGCCACGAACCAGATCGCGGGCGGCAACTTGCTGGGCGTGCTGCAGCTGTTCCTGGCTCAGGCGACGTTGGTTATCCATCGGCGCCAGTTCTATCAGGATATAACCTTCAGACAGCGTCTGGGCGGTCAGGGAGAGGATATGCGCGCGCCCGTCAACCACCAGGGTCACTTCGCTATCGGTAAAGCCCTGGCCGGCGCGCAGGCTCTCACGCATCAGATCGACATTCAGCGAAAAATAGCCGAGCAGATCGGGTAACGGTGTACCGAAAAGTTTACGGGAACTTTGTGCCAGCAGTTGTTGTGCCGCCGGATTGGCGTAATGAACCGCCAGCGAGTCATCCAACAGCAGGATGCTGTTGATGAGAGAATTGAGGATCTGCCCAGCATCGGGCAGCTTGCCAGTTGCCATATAGCAGACTCCTGCACCTTTTTAGTGCATCTATCCTACTCCATCCGCCCTGCGTGCGGCACGGAATAGTTTTGCAGAAAATACGGTGGAGAAAAAAACCCATCCGAAGATGGGCAGAAAGTTTCCACGGCAACAAAAAAAGACAACTAAATCTGAGCGCCGTCCGCAGACGGCGCGGTAAAACTTAAACGCTGTAGTACAGTTCGAACTCAACCGGGTGTGGCGTCATGCGAACGCGGTCCATTTCTTCTTTACGCAGATCGATGTAAGCGTCGATCGCGTCGTCGGTGAATACGCCACCGCGGGTCAGGAACTCGCGGTCTTCGCTCAGTGCAGCCAGCGCTTCATCCAGAGAGCCTGCAACTTTTGGAATTTCAGCTTCTTCTTCCGGTGGCAGGTCATACAGGTTTTTGTCCATGGCATCGCCAGGGTGGATTTTGTTAATCACACCGTCCAGGCCTGCCATCAGCAGAGCTGCGAAGCACAGGTATGGGTTGGCCGCTGGATCCGGGAAACGGGCTTCGATACGGCGCGCTTTCGGGCTTGCTACCACTGGGATACGGATGGAAGCAGAACGGTTACGGGCTGAGTAAGCCAGCATCACCGGTGCTTCGTAACCTGGGACCAGACGCTTGTAAGAGTTGGTGGTCGGGTTGGCCAGGGCGTTGATCGCTTTGGCGTGCTTGATGATGCCGCCGATGTAGAACAGGGCAGTTTCAGACAGGCCGCCGTATTTGTCGCCGGCGAACAGGTTAGTCCCGTTCTTGGACAGTGACATGTGGCAGTGCATACCGGAGCCGTTATCACCGAACATAGGTTTCGGCATGAAGGTCGCGGTTTTACCAAATGCGTGAGCCACGTTGTGAACCACGTATTTGTAGATTTGGATTTCGTCGGCTTTCTTGGTCATGGTGTTGAAGCGGGTTGCCACTTCGTTCTGACCTGCGGTTGCCACTTCGTGGTGGTGCGCTTCAACCACCAGGCCCATTTCTTCCATGGTCAAACACATGGTAGAACGGATGTCCTGTGACGAGTCGACCGGAGGAACCGGGAAGTAACCGCCTTTGACTGCCGGACGGTGACCTTTGTTGCCGCCATCGTATTTGGTGCCGGAGTTCCATGCGCCTTCGATATCGTCGATAGCTACGTGGGAACCACGGATGCTGCTGCCGAAACGAATATCATCGAACAGGAAGAATTCTGGCTCAGGCCCGAACAGCACGGTGTCCGCGATGCCGGAAGAACGCAGGAAGTCTTCTGCACGCTTGGAGATTGAACGCGGGTCACGGTCGTAGCCCTGCATGGTGCCTGGCTCGAGGATATCGCAGCGAATGATCAGAGTGGATTCTTCGAAGAACGGATCCAATACCGCCGTGCTGGCGTCTGGCATCAGCACCATGTCAGATTCGTTGATGCCCTTCCAACCACCGATCGAGGAGCCGTCAAACATTTTACCTTCTTCGAAGAAGTCGGCATTTACCTGATGAGAAGGGATGGTAACGTGCTGTTCCTTACCCTTGGTGTCAGTGAAACGCAGGTCTACGAATTTCACTTCATGCTCATTCAGCATCGTCAAAACGTGTTCAGCGGACATACTTAACTCTCCCGGATTTGTCATTGTCTTCGTCGTGGAACGAATCTGTGGAACTGGCTTTTTTTGTCTTGAAAAGACTAAAGCGAAAACTGTGCCAACTTTGCGAAAGCGCTTTAATCGCCTTTCTGCGCGGCTTTTGCACAGAATCAGTATGCACCATCAGTGACGGTTTGCACTTAAATGGTGCAATCAATGCGGAGTGGAGCACTGTAATGGTGCAAAAGTGCACCAGATGCTGCTTTTTGCACCGTGAAAGGGATCACATACTGACCTGTACACAGTTGTTTATAAGAGACTGTTGTGATCTTGTTTAGTCCCTCGCTTAATACGTGTACAATAGCGCGCTATTTCTAATGCCTGAGGCAAAGCTGTGATCGAAAATTTGCGTAACATCGCCATTATTGCCCACGTTGACCATGGTAAGACCACCCTGGTTGATAAGCTGCTGCAACAATCCGGTACTTTCGGAGAGCGTGTAGAAGCCACCGAACGCGTAATGGACTCCAACGATTTGGAGAAAGAGCGTGGGATTACCATCCTCGCTAAAAACACCGCCATTAATTGGAAAGACTACCGCATCAACATCGTGGATACCCCAGGACACGCCGACTTCGGCGGTGAGGTTGAGCGTGTGATGTCAATGGTTGACTCGGTGCTGCTGGTTGTGGATGCAATGGATGGCCCAATGCCGCAAACCCGCTTCGTGACCAAAAAAGCGTTTGCTAATGGTCTGAAGCCGATCGTGGTAATCAACAAGGTTGACCGTCCGGGCGCACGTCCTGATTGGGTTGTTGATCAGGTCTTCGACCTGTTCGTTAACCTCGACGCGACCGATGAGCAGCTCGACTTCCCAATCATCTATGCTTCTGCACTGATGGGGATCGCGGGTACTGACCACAACGAGATGGCGGAAGACATGACCCCGCTGTATCAGGCGATCGTAGACCACGTGTCTGCACCGCAGGTTGAGCTCGAAGCACCGTTCCAGATGCAGATCTCTCAGCTGGACTACAACAACTACGTGGGCGTTATCGGCATCGGCCGTATCAAGCGTGGTAAGGTCAAGCCGAACCAACAGATCACTATCATTGATAGCGAAGGCAAAACCCGTAACGGTAAAGTTGCCAAGGTTCTGACCCACATGGGTCTGGAGCGTATCGAAGCGCCTATCGCTGAAGCGGGTGACATCATCGCTATCACCGGTCTGGGCGAGCTGAACATCTCTGACACCATCTGTGATGTGAACGCGGTTGAAGCGCTGCCGGCACTGTCTGTTGATGAACCGACGGTAACCATGTACTTCAACGTCAACACCTCTCCGTTCTGTGGTAAAGAAGGCAAGTACGTGACTTCACGTCAGATCCTCGACCGTCTGAACAAAGAGCTGGTGCACAACGTGGCACTGCGTGTTGAAGAAACCGAAGATGCTGATGCATTCCGCGTATCTGGCCGTGGTGAACTTCACCTGTCGGTTCTGATCGAAAACATGCGTCGTGAAGGTTTCGAGCTGGCGGTTTCCCGTCCTAAAGTTATCAACCGTAAAATCGATGGCCGCATGCAAGAGCCATTCGAAAACGTGACGCTGGATATCGAAGAACAGCACCAGGGTTCAGTCATGCAAGCCATGGGTGAGCGCAAAGGTGACGTTAAGGACATGATCCCAGATGGCAAAGGTCGTATTCGCCTGGATTACCTGATCCCTGCGCGTGGCCTGATCGGTTTCCGTACCGAGTTCATGACCATGACTTCCGGTACCGGTCTGCTGTACTCCACCTTCAGCCACTACGATGACGTGCGCCAGGGTGAAATCGGCCAGCGCCAGAACGGCGTGCTGATCTCTAACGGCCAGGGCAAGGCGGTAGCATTCGCCCTGTTCGGTCTGCAAGATCGCGGCAAGCTGTTCCTGGGTCACGGTGCAGAAGTGTATGAAGGCCAGATCATCGGTATTCACTCACGTTCTAACGACCTGACCGTGAACTGCCTGACCGGTAAGAAGCTGACCAACATGCGTGCTTCCGGTACTGACGAAGCGACTACCCTGGTTCCTGCTATCAAGATGTCCCTGGAGCAAGCTCTGGAATTCATCGATGATGACGAACTGGTAGAAGTTACGCCAACGTCCGTACGTATTCGTAAACGTCACCTGACTGAAAACGATCGTAAGCGTGCAAGCCGCGGTCCTAAAGAAGCTTAATCGCTGATTTAGTCTGCAACACTTAGGGCGCGTCCAGCGCCCTGAGTTTTTTCCTCTGTCTTTTCCCATTTCTGCCGCGTGCTATACGCTTTTCCACCTGCTCTCTATTCAGCCTCTGTTTTTCCCGCTACAGTAAAATCTCACCGGCCCATCAGGAGAGGACTATGCTGTATATCTTTGATTTAGGTAATGTGATCGTCGATATCGATTTCAAACGTGTACTGGGTGTATGGAGCAATTTAAGCGGTACGCCACTGGCGGTCTTGTCCGAACGTTTCACTATGGGCGAGTTGTTCCAACAGCATGAGCGCGGTGAAATCAGCGATGAAGATTTTGCCGGGCAACTGAGTGAAGAGATGGGCATCGCTCTGAGTTTCGAACAGTTCGCTACCGGTTGGCAGGCGGTGTTTGTCGCCCTGCGCCCGGAAGTGATCGACATCATGAAACGTCTGCGTAGCGAAGGTCACCGTGTCGTGGTGCTGTCGAACACCAACCGCCTGCACTGCAACTACTGGCCGCAGCACTACCCGCAAGTGGCGGAAGCCGCCGATCATCTGTACCTGTCTCAGGACATCGGTATGCGCAAACCGGACGCCAACATCTATCAGCATGTTCTTAACGCAGAAAATACCCCGCCGGACCAGGCCGTGTTTTTTGATGATGTGGCGGCCAATGTAGCCGCGGCTGAAGCTCTGGGGATTAAAGGGGTGCACGTGACCGATCCTGACGTGGTGCCGGCTTATTTTGCCCAATGACCGCAAAGGGTTAAGCTTAAGGCGTACAAACTGACATCAAGGAGTGGCTATGTCATTTTTCCGCCGCAAGAAGCTGCCTTCTGCGATCAAACCCGGCGTCACCTTTGGGCGGCTGCTGATCAAACGCGTCGATAGCGATGGCCTGACTATGTTGGCAGGCCATTTGGCTTACGTTTCCCTACTGTCGCTGGTGCCCCTGGTGACCGTGGTGTTCGCGCTGTTTGCTGCGTTCCCGATGTTCTCCGATATCAGCGTTCAGCTGAAAAGCTTTATCTTCTCCAACTTCATGCCGGCCGCCGGCAACGTGATCCAGAGTTATCTGGAGCAGTTTGTCGCCAACTCCAACAAAATGACTGCCGTCGGCACTTGCGGGCTGATTGTCACCGCGCTGTTGTTGATCTCCTCGGTGGATAGCGTGCTCAATACCATCTGGCGCAGCAAAAACAAGCGTCCAATCGTGTTTTCTTTCGCGGTGTACTGGATGGTACTGACCCTGGGGCCGCTGTTGGTCGGTGCCAGCATGGCGATCAGCTCTTATCTGCTGTCGCTCAACTGGTTGGCGCAGAGCGGTGTCAACAGCCTGGTGGATCAGGTACTGCGTATATTTCCGCTGATCCTGTCATGGATATCCTTCTGGCTGCTGTATTGCATTGTGCCGACGGTGCGGGTGCCGCCCAAGGATGCACTGATCGGTGCGCTGGTGGCCGGGGTGCTGTTTGAACTGGGCAAGAAGGGTTTTGCCTTGTACATCACCATGTTCCCGTCTTACCAGCTGATTTACGGCGTGCTGGCGGTGATCCCCATTTTATTCCTCTGGGTCTACTGGAGCTGGTGTATCGTGTTACTCGGCGCGGAAATCACGGTGACCATTGGGGAATACCGCGACTACCGCCAACAGAAGGCGGAACAACAGGATCAGCCACCAGAAGGGCAGTTATGATTGCGTTAATTCAGCGGGTATTAAATGCCAGCGTTACGGTTGAAGGGCAAACGGTAGGCAACATCGGCCCCGGTTTGTTAGTGTTATTGGGCGTGGAACAGGACGATAACGAGCAGAAGGCCGTTCGCCTGTGTGAGCGTGTACTGGGATACCGCATCTTTGGCGATGAGAACGACAAGATGAATCTCAATGTCCAACAGGCAGGGGGCAGCCTGCTGGTGGTCTCGCAGTTCACGCTGGTGGCCGACACGCAAAAGGGGATGCGTCCGAGCTTCTCTCGCGGCGCGGTACCGCAGGAGGCCGACCGGTTGTACCAATATTTTGTTGGCCAGTGCCGCGAGCGCGGCATAGAAACCCAAACCGGTGAGTTTGCGGCCGATATGAAAGTTGCGCTGGTGAACGACGGGCCAGTGACGTTTTGGCTTCAAGTCTAAGTATTCTGAGAGAGAAAGCGTCTATGTATCACCTACGAGTACCGGTAACAGAACAAGAACTGAAGGATTATTACCAGTTCCGCTGGGAAATGCTGCGCAAGCCGCTGCACCAGCCGGTGGGGTCGGAAAAGGATGCCTATGACGCCATGGCGCATCACCAAATGGTGGTGGACGAGGGCGGGAAAATTGTCGCTATTGGGCGGCTGTATATTAATGCGGACAACGAGGCGGCGATTCGTTTTCTGGCGGTAGACCCGACGGTGCAGGACAAGGGCCTGGGTACGCTGGTGGCCATGACCCTGGAGTCCGTGGCACGCCAGGAAAGCGTAAAGCGGGTGGTGTGTAGCGCCCGTG
Source organism: Serratia sp. AR11 (assembly GCF_056376275.1). NCBI lineage: Bacteria > Pseudomonadati > Pseudomonadota > Gammaproteobacteria > Enterobacterales > Yersiniaceae > Serratia > Serratia sp. AR11. The sequence continues at coordinate 5,417,996 of NZ_CM150739.1, read as the reverse complement.
AAGATGCGGTGGATTTCTTTGCCAAACTGGGCTTCGTCAATCAGGGTGAGATCACCGCGCCGCAGACCACGCCGATTCGTCACTTCCTGATGATCAAACCCGTGGCAACGCTGGACGACATTCTGCATCGCCCCGACTGGTGCGGACAGCTGCAGCAGGCCTGGTACGATCATATCCCGCTCAGTGAGAAAATGGGTGTGCGTATCAGCCAATACACGGGTCAACGCTTTGTCACCACCATGCCGGAGATCGGCAACCAGAACCCGCACCATACGCTGTTTGCCGGTAGCCTGTTCTCGCTGGCGACCTTGACCGCCTGGGGATTAATCTGGCTGTTGCTGCGTGAGCGCCATTTGGGCGGCACCATTATTCTGGCGGATGCCCATATCCGTTACAGCAAGCCGATCACCGGTCGGCCGCGGGCGGTGGCGGATCTCAGTTCGTTGAGCGGTGATTTGGCGCGTCTGGCGCGTGGCCGCCGTGCTCGAGTACAAGCGGAAGTCCACCTGTTCGGTGACGACGACAGAGGTGCGGTGTTTGAAGGGACTTATATGGTGCTGCCGGCCGAGCCGGAAGTGCCTCTGGACCAGGGGGGGTCAGAGGCGATAGTTTGATGCCCTGAGTCTTGCCAAGACTGACGGATGAGGATGAGAGTTACCCATTTTGCTATGAGGTCTAGTCCAAAAAGCAAAAGGGTAGCTCCCATGCGTTAGCTCAGCAACGCGACGGCGTGTTAACACCCGGGGTGCATATTATCTGCGCCCTTTATACGCCACACGCCCCATTCACCGGCCGCGCCAGGCACATCGCCCCGGGTCCACCAGCCGTTCTGCCACTCTTTGCCGTCATAGGCCACGGTACTGCAGAGCTTGTCATAGGCCTTGTTACTGTCCCATGGTGCTGCCGATGAGGCATCAGCCAGCGTAAAGCTCAGCGTTTCCTGTTTAATCGTCTCCCCTTTCTCATTACCGGCCTTATATCTTAATGAATACTTACCCGCGGTAACGCCGCTCAGTGGGATTTGCACGATGACGCTGTCGTTTTCAATTTTCTGTTTAACAACGCCTTTTTTATTACCTTGTCGATCCGTGACTTCGGCCTCCAGCGTTATGGTTCCTTCCGCCCGAACGCTAAAGCTCAGGATTGAACGCCCTTGTTGGATGATTTCCGTCCGCAAATTAGAAATGGCCAGGTCTTCATTCAGCGGGGTTTCATCCAGCATTTTTTCCGCCGCTTTCATTAAATCAGGCTGGGTACCAACCGGCTGATGGGTATCCACCAGCGGGGTGCCGGTTTCCGTCAGCAGCTTACGCAGCTGCCTTGGTGTGAGTAACCTGCCGTGTTGTTTCGCTATCCCCGACAGGCTGGCGGCGGCACCGGCGATAATGGGATTTGCCGCTGAAGTGCCTGAGTATGCTTGGGTATATTGCGCATTAGGTTCAGCCCATAGGTTGGCTTTATAGTCTACTGTGGTAGTGGCAATGTCCCAGCAACCCCAGCTTGCGCTATCGATGCGGGAACCATAAGTGCTGAATATGGCCTTTTTGCCATCGACTCCACATACGGCTCCGGCAATAATGGCGCCAGAATCCCTGACGCTACGATCAAATCGCCCCTGGAAAGCCGGGTGATCAAGATTTACGTTACCATTACCAGCGGCCATAATGACGTGAATTCCGCTGTCAGTAGCGGTCTTAATCGCATCAAACCAGGCCTGTTCAATTTCTACCGGCACAAAACAATTCCCAGACCAGCATGTAGAAGTTGGAATAAGAGATGTTACTCTTTGCTGACCAACCTGGACTACATCCCCTGCTTTTAGTAAGTTTATTCCGTTTACAAAATTAGAGACTTGCCAGGCTACATAGGCAAATTGAGCCTGATGGGCAATGCCCAATACGCCAAAGCCGTTGTCTTTTCCGGCCATGATGCCCAGAGACATCGTATCGTGATGACGGGAGGTGGCAACCTCTTTGCCGATTGAGAAAATGGCTCTTGGCAGGTCTATATGATCGTTATTCCAACGCCCTTTTTCGCTGGATATCACCGTGACTCCTTCACCTTTGGCACCAGGAAAAGACTTGTGTGCATTTAACGCATTGACGCCCCCCAGAGCATAACCGGCTCGTGGTTCATCAGGCGCTTTAAGATAATCTTGCATATCGACAAAGGAGGGAACGTGACGGGTGTTGCGCTCGGGTAATGAAGGTTTATTATCGTCTAATGAGAAATGGCGAAGCTCTCCAGATGCGGTGACGTATTCATCCATTGATGCTGGTTTGGCTGCAGGATAAATGACATCGATATCTTTATCATTTTCAAACATTCTTACGATGTTATTAATGTATTCGACATCATGAGTTTTTCCTTCTGGTATTTGCACTGCGTAATACTTGTTTAATCCATTTTTTCTACTGGCCTGGCTAATCGGCGAACCGCGTTGAGTTTCTTTAAATAATTTTTCAAAATTCATCTCCACTCCATCACTGCCGTACAAGGATAAACTTTGCCCACCATTCCTGCTCTGTATATTTTCGCCTATATTCTTCACCCCCTTATCGCTTAACTTCACCACCACCGAGCTATATTCAATATTTTCAGTGGCATAGAAGTCGGCCTTGGCCATGGCATTAACAGAATAGATGGCGAACAGGGTAAGGAGTAATGACTTTCTCATAATGGCCTCTAAATTGGTTTTTTCCGTATTAAAACCCCATTAGAATATCTATTTATAATAAAAACCTTTACCTCATTAAAAATAGATAATCCTTGAGAGGGATAAAATTCAATGAGAGTCAGGTATACGTTGAAAAAACGACCAACAAAATGGTCTGTTTATTAAAAACCATCAAAATTCATTATTTTTAATATAGGGCGGGTAACGGGAGAGCATAAGGTCATGGGCATAACATATATCTAAGAAAAGCCGTTTTAAGAGATATAAGGGGATTTGTGAGGGGCGGGGTTGTTAGTTTATTCGCGGTTCAGGTCATCATAGGGCGGCTTACCACGCTAAATCACGCGGGTAGGCCGCCCTTTGCATTAAGGCAGTTGTTGTTCCAGCGTTTGCCCGCCTTTGCTGGTGGCTTGCAACCGGCCCTGCAATGAAGCCTTAAAGGGTCCATCGCTGTTCAGTAGACCTTTCAACTGTAATTGCAGGTTACCGTCACCTTCCAATGGGACCTGCTGCCATCCCCATTGTTGCAGGGTGTTCACCGGTACCGAACGCCCATTGAGCGACAGCGTAAAGGGTTTACCCGGCAGTTGCTCAATGGTGGCTTTGGCTTCCAGTAATCCCTGCGGCATAAAGGCACTGAGATCGGTGACGTTGATCTGCCCATCATTGGCGTTCAGCGCCAACGATGGGCGGCGAACGTCTATCTTGTTGAAGGTGGCTTCGCTGCCGTTGAGGTTCAGCGTACCGGACCAGATGCCCCATTGGTGGTCGCGTGCCAGCAGCAGGTTACTGCCGTAGCCGTCCAGCGCGGTTACCTGGAACGGGAAGGCCGGATTGATATCGATGATCAGATTGCGGTTGGTGGTCAGCTTGTTGACGTATACCTCCGCCAACCAGTGTGGCAGCGTTTGTAGCCACAGTCCGCGCCAGTCACTGGGCAAGGTATACTCCAGCGCGGCGACCGCCACCTCGTCGAGTTGCAGGCGGTTATTGGCGCGCAGCCAGTTGCCGGAGGTGCGCAACAGCCCACCTTCCCAGCGGGTGGTGAACTGTTGAATGGCAATGCCGGCCGGCGAGAGGCGCATATTCATGATTGGATCAATCAGGTGGAAGCCGCCGTTGATCAAATCGCTGGCGTTGAAGTTCAGTGAACCGTCCGGACTGCTCCAGTCGCCCTGCTGGAAGGTGACGTTTTGCAGCGACAGATCGAGATCGTTGAATGCCCATTCTTTGCCTTCCAGCCGCGCATCGATCAGATCAAAACGTTTGAGTGTGATCGGCGGCAGGGCGGTAAAGCGCTGCCAGAACTGTTCCAGCGTCAGGGGTGTCTGCATACGCACGCCACTCAACCGCAGGCGCTCTACCTGCCAGCTGCCATCGGCGGCGCGGGTGGCTACGCCAGTCAAATCACCTTGCGCCAGGTCGGCACCGAAGTTGCTGAGCAGCAACTGGTTTTGTTTAAGCTCGCCCTGCACCAATACCTGTGAGGCGGGGATGCCGTTTAGCGTCATTGAACCGGCGCTGAACTGGAACTGATTGTTTTCACCCAATGGATGACTGGCTTTAGGTTGCCATGGCGTGATGCCGGCATTGACCTGTTGAGCACTAAGCTGCCAGGTTTCATCGTTGGCTTGCAGCGCCATATTGCTCAGCTGCAGTACATCGGCCCGAATCGGCAATACAGCATTTTGCTGAGGTAGCTTAAGCGTACCCTCTCGTAGCGTTACGCTATGGAAATAACGCGGCTCGGTAAGTTGGCGCAGGCTGAGGCCTAAATCCAGTCGCTTGGCGACCAGCGAGGGTGGCTGATTCTTTGTCGCTAATTGAACGTCTTCCAGGCTGATTTGACCCGGCTGGTCCCACGAGTGCGAGATCTTCGCTACCGACAGGCGATATTCACTGTTATCGCTGACCCAGCGGCTCAAGTAGCCCGCGGCCCAACGGGTTTGCCCAATGACGTACAACAGCGCAATGGCAAGCACTACCAGCAGCAGCAACGTCAGCAACAGTTTCCCGATAAATTTCATCGTCTACATCCGCGTCGGTCAAAAAAGATACCCTGTTTATGCCGCAATTGGCCGGGCATCTCAAGTGCAATGGTCTGATAGGCAATAAAAAAACGGCCGCGAGCGGCCGTTTAACCGTCAGCGTGGCCGATTATGGCTTTTCGTGTTCGTGTGGGAACACCAGGTTCAGCACGATAGCAGTGATACCCCCGGCAGCAATGCCTGAGGAGAGCAGGGTTTTCAGCCAGTCCGGCGCGAACTGCAGGATCAGCGGCTGCTGGGAAACGCCCATACCCACCGCCAGAGACAGCGCCATGATCATGATTGCGCGGCGATTCAGTCGTTCGCGAGACACGATACGCACGCCAGATGCGGCGATGGTGCCGAACATCACCAGGGTTGCACCGCCCAGGACCGGCTCGGGAATATGTTGCACGAAACCGGCCACCGCCGGGAATAGCCCCAGTACGATCAGCATCAGCGCCACCACGAAACCGACATAGCGGCTGGCAACACCGGTCAGTTGGATCACGCCATTGTTCTGACCAAAGCAGGAGTTGGGGAAGGTGTTGAATACTGCCGACAACATCGAGTTCAGGCCGTTAGCCAACACGCCGCCCTTCAGGCGCTTCATATACAGCGGACCGCTGACCGGCTGTTCCGACACGTCCGAGGTGGCGGTGATATCGCCGATGGTTTCCAGTGAGGTGACCATAAAGATCAACATCAGAGGTAACAGCAGGTTCCAGTCAAAGCCCAGACCGTAATAGAGCGGCGTTGGGATGACTATGGCTGCCGTCTCGGGAGCCGGTTGGCTTTGCGGCAACATATCCATGGCCCAGGCCAGCAGATAGCCGACCGCCATGGCAATCACCAGTGAGGCAACGCGCAGGTAGGGGTTGCGCTGACGGTTAAGCAGAATGATGACCAATAATACCGCACCGGCCAGCAGCAGGTTTTTAGGGGCGCCGAAGCTGCCCCCGTTCATCGCGGCATAACCGCCACCGATGGAGGTCAGCCCGACCTGGATCAGTGATAAACCGATAATCATCACCACAATGCCGGAGACCAGCGGGGTGATAATACGGCGTGCCAGGTGAAGGACGCGCGACAACAGGATTTCGGTGCAGGAGGCGACCATTAGCGTGCCAAACAGCGCTGCCATCATGGTGGGAACATCGGCACCGCCGTTTTTCAGCGCCAGACCGCCCATAATCAGCGGCGAGACAAAGTTAAAGCTGGTGCCCTGAATGGACAGCAGGCCAGAACCGACCGGTCCCCAGGTTTTAATTTGCAGGATCGAGGCCAGACCGGAGGCAAACAGCGACATGCTGATAATGTGCTGAGTATCTTGTGCCGGTAACCCTAACGCCTGACAAATCAACAGCGCCGGGGTGATCACCGCAACAAACATTGCCAACAGGTGCTGACCGGCGGCAAACAGCGTTTGCGGCAGAGGTGGGCGGTCTTCCAGGCGATAAATCAGCTCACTGTTACGAGGTGTGGCAGAGGTTTTTTGCGCGGCATCGAGCTCGGCGGATGGCATGGTCATGGTGTGGCATTTCCAGAAACGGCAAAGCAGGCATTTTAATGATTTGACCCACAAAAGCAAACGGTTGCGCGTTAAAGTTATGTTAGCTTTATCGCCGGTTATGTCGCATTTTCGTTCATTTTTTCTTGTGTTATCAGCGTTTTTTACTTCTAATCCCGCACTCATCAAGTTTTAAAAACTAAGCGGTTTTCTATAACTTATTATTTCTTAATTGGATCTTTCCCCTTACATGGAGTACCTGGATGTTTCATCTTGATACTTATGGCACGTTAGTCGCGGCAACATTGGTTTTGCTCCTCGGGGGCAAATGTGTCACCAGCATTCCCCTGTTGAGAAAATACACTATCCCCGCCCCTGTCGCCGGTGGTTTGCTGGTGGCGCTTCTGTTGTTAGCCCTGAAAAAGCTGGTTAACTGGGAAATCAGCTTCGATATGTCGCTAAAAGACCCGTTGATGCTGGCCTTCTTCGCCACCATCGGTCTGAATGCCAACCTGGCGCGATTGCGTGCGGGCGGCAAGGCATTAATGGTGTTCCTGTTTGTGGTGCTGGGCCTGCTGCTGGTGCAGAACGCCATCGGCATCGGCATGGCAAAAATGCTGGGTCTGGATCCGCTGATGGGTCTGATTGCCGGCTCCATCACCTTGTCCGGTGGCCATGGCACCGGGGCGGCCTGGAGCAAGCTGTTTATCGAACGCTACGGGTTTGAAAACGCCACGGAAGTGGCGATGGCCTGTGCCACCTTCGGGCTGGTACTGGGTGGCCTGATCGGCGGCCCGGTTGCGCGTTATCTGGTGAAGCACTCGTCCACGCCGGAAGGCACGCCGGATGACAGCGTCCAGCCAAGCGGTTTTGAAAAGCCGGAGAGCGGTCGTTTGATCACCTCGCTGGTCATGATTGAAACCATCGCCATGATCGCCATCTGTCTGAGTCTGGGGCAGCTTATCGCCGGCCTGTTGAATGGTACGGTGTTTGAACTGCCAAACTTCGTCTGCGTGCTGTTTGTTGGCGTCATCCTCAGCAACACCCTGGCCTTTACCGGCTTTTATACCGTGTTTGAACGCGCGGTATCGGTGCTGGGTAACGTCAGCCTGTCGCTGTTCCTGGCCATGGCATTGATGAGCCTGCGGCTATGGGAGCTGGCTTCGTTGGCGCTGCCGATGTTGGCGATCCTGGCGGTGCAAACGCTGGTGATGGCGCTGTACGCGATTTTCGTCACCTACCGGGTGATGGGCAAAAACTACGATGCGGCGGTTCTGGCTGCTGGCCACTGTGGCTTCGGCATGGGTGCGACGCCAACGGCGATCGCCAATATGCAGGCGATTACCGATCGCTTCGGCCCATCGCACCTGGCGTTTCTGGTGGTGCCGATGGTGGGGGCGTTCTTTATTGATATCGCCAACGCGATTGTGATTAAGCTGTATCTGCTGTTGCCGGTGTTCCCGGCGATAGGTTGATTAGCAGATTGCAATAAACCAGAAGGGCGCCGATTGGCGCCCTTTGTTTTGGCAGGGAATTAGGCGTTTGAGTAACGCGCCTTTTCCGGTAACCAGCGTTCAATCAGGGCGTGGGCATGTTGCGGATATTGCTGATGGATATGACGAGCGACGCGTTGTACTTCCGGGATCATCGCCTGATCGCGTAGTAAATCGGCTACCTTAAACTCGGTGCTGCCGGTTTGGCGTGTGCCAAGCAGCTCCCCGGGGCCACGGATCTCCAGATCCTGCTGGGCAATGACGAAGCCGTCATTGCTGTCACGCAGCACCTGCAGCCGCTTCTGTGCGGTTTTGCTCAGTGGCGTTTTGTACAGCAACACGCAATGTGACGCCACGGCACCACGGCCCACGCGGCCACGCAGCTGATGCAACTGTGCCAACCCTAACCGCTCCGGGTTTTCGATGATCATCAGGCTGGCATTTGGCACGTCGACACCGACCTCGATCACCGTTGTCGCCACCAACAGCTGGAGCTCGCCTTGTTTAAAGGCCTGCATCACCGCCTGCTTCTCTTGCGCTTTCATTCGGCCATGTATCAACGCGACTTTCAGCTCCGGCAGCGCGGTTTTCAGCTCTTCCCAGGTGGCTTCTGCGGCCTGGGCTTCGAGTAGTTCAGACTCTTCGATCAGCGTACAAACCCAATAAGCTTGCCGGCCTTCTTCCAGACAAGCGCTTTTCACCCGCTGGATTATATCGGCGCGCCGGGTATCGGGTATCGCGACGGTAGTGACCGGCGTTCTGCCCGGGGGCAGCTCGTCGATCACCGAGGTGTCGAGATCGGCATAGGCGGTCATTGCCAGCGTGCGTGGGATGGGGGTGGCGGTCATGATCAACTGATGGGCATGGAAGCCTTGCTCCTCCCCCTTTTCCCATAGAGCCAGTCGCTGGTGGACGCCAAAACGGTGCTGTTCGTCGATGATCACCAGTGCCAGGCCGGAAAATTTCACCTGTTCCTGGAAGATGGCGTGCGTGCCGACCACCATCGACACCTGACCACTGGCAATAGCCTCTTGCTGTGCGATACGCGCCTTGCCTTTTTGCTTGCCGGCCAGCCAGCCAACTTCTAATCCCAGCGGTTCAAACCACTGGCGGAAATTGTTGGCATGCTGTTCGGCCAGCAGTTCCGTAGGCGCCATTAATGCCACCTGCTTGCCGTGGGCGATAGCGCGTAGCGCGGCCAGTGCAGCCACCAGCGTTTTACCGGAGCCGACGTCGCCCTGTACCAGGCGCATCATCGGGAAGCCTTTTTGCATATCGGCTTCAATATCTGCCACCACGCGGTCTTGGGCGCCGGTCGGTGTAAAGGGTAACTGGGCGAGAAATTGTGTTTTAAGCCGATCATCCGGCATCAGAGGCAGCGCCTGATAGCTCTGAGCGCGGGCGCGTACCGCCAGCATACTGAGGTTATGCGCCAGCAGCTCTTCCATGATCAGTCGTTTTTGCGCCGGGTGTTTGCCCTGTTCCAAATCAACCAGCTGGATATCCGGCGGCGGGCGGTGCAGGGTATGCAATGCCTGTGGCAGACTCATCAAACCACCGCTCAGTTCCGACGGCAGCAGCTCGGTGATGGCGCAGGTATCCAACAGTTCCAGAGCCTGATCGGTCAGTTTGCGCAGCGTAGCCTGCCGGATACCTTCAGTCGTTGGGTAGACCGGGGTCAGTGATTCTTGCAGCTCAACCTCGCTGCTTTCTCCCTGAATGCGGTATTCCGGGTGAATAATTTCTGCGCCGTGATTGCCGCGTTTGACTTCACCATAGGCGGTTACGCGACGGCCGGTTGCCAGGCTGTTTTTCATCGCCGCATTGAAGTTGAAGAAGCGCATGGTGAGCAGGCCGGTACCGTCACTGATCTGGCAGGTCAGCATACGTCGACGGCCAAAACTGATGTCCGTACGCAGTACTTCACCTTCCACCGTGGCAAAAATGCCCGGCTGCAGGTCGTTTATTGGATAGAGACGGGTGCGGTCTTCGTAGCGCAGTGGCAGGTGCAGCAGCAAATCCTGAATGGTTTCCAGGCCAATTTTAGCCAGTTTCCCCGCCTGGCTGGCACCCACGCCGGAAAGTGTGGTGAGTGGGACAGCATCCAGCAGGCGGCCTTTCATTTGCGTACCGTCGCTTGCATGGCTGCCCACCATTCGGCATCGGCGACCACCTGGCCCTGTTCATCAATGTGCGGACGCGGCAGTCTTTTGCGTTTGGCCACGTTTGCCAGCACCGGATAACCACCTTCAAACAGCAGGCGCTGTTGTTCTTCCTGGTCGAGCATGCTGTGCTCACGGCGATACAGACCGGCATTTTGCCGCTGGCGTTGTGCTTCGTACAGGATCAATGCTGAGGCGACCGACACGTTGAGTGACTGCACCATACCGATCATTGGAATGATGATGTCCTGATCGGCAAGCCGCAGGGCTTCTTCGGTAATACCGGTTTTTTCCTGGCCCAGCAGCACGCAGGTCGGGCGGGTGTAATCCACCTCGCGGAAGTCTACTGCGCGGGCGGAGAGATTGGTTGCCAGGATCTGCATACCCTGATCTTTCAAATGGGTCACGGCGTCGACGATGGTGGGATGGGTTTTGACATTCACCCAACTGTTGCTGCCGGCGGCGGAGGAAACCAGGGTTCGCATGCGTGGGGTTGGCCACACGGCATGCACCTGATGCACGCCGACGGCGTCGGCGGTGCGGATAATGGCGGAGACGTTATGCGGTTTGTGAACCTGTTCCAGGCAGACGGTTAAATCCGGCTGCCGGGTGGCCAGCATTTCACAAATCCGCGCATAGCGTTCAGGGCTCATAAGCGCTAATTTCGGTTACGGTTAACTTTAATCACATCCGGCATGATACGGATTTTACGCATAATATTTGCCAGATGGATGCGATCGCGGGTGGTCAAACGGATAAATGCACTATAAACCCGGCCGTCTTTTTCTTCGGTATTCAGGCTTTGAATATTGGACTCAGCCGCATTGATGGCTGCCGTCAGGTTGGCCAGTGCCCCCTGATGATTAAACATGTCCACTTTGATCTCGGCGATGAATTCCTGCTCGATGTCTTGATCCCACTCTACCGCCATGAACTTTTCAGGTTCTTTCTGGTAGCCGCGGATATTTCGGCAGGACTCATGGTGGATCACCAGGCCTTTGCCTGGGCTGACGTGGGCGATGATCGGATCGCCTGGAATAGGTCGGCAGCATTTAGCGAAGGTGATCAGCACGCCGTCTGAGCCCTTGATCGCCAGATTACGAACCCCAGAGGAGGCCCCCAGATTAGACTGGTCACCCTGCAGGTTTTTCGCTACCACCACGCTCATGGCATTGCCCAAGCCGATTTCAGCCAACAGGTCGTCCAGCGTCGCCAGTTTCATGCGATCCAACTCGTGTTGGATATTTTCTGCCGGAACCTCTGCCAGTTTGCGACTGCCGCCCAATGCATGATTTAACAAGCGGCGGCCGAGGCCGACTGAATCATCGCGTTTGAGGTTTTTCAGCATCTGGCGGATTTTTGCGCGCGCTTTTGAGCTGACGACAAAGTTCAGCCAGGCGGCGTTAGGCCGCGCACCAGGAGCCGTGATGATTTCGACCGTTTGCCCGCTGGTCAAGGACTGTGACAGCGGGTATGGCTGGCGATCAACACGTGCGCCAACGCAGGCATGGCCGATATCGGTGTGCACCGCGTAGGCGAAGTCGACCGGCGTTGCGCCCGCAGGCAATTCAACAATGCGGCCTTCCGGGGTGAAAACGTAAATCTCATCCGGGAACAGATCGGATTTTACGCTCTCGATAAATTCAAACGAACTGCCGGCGCTTTGTTGCAGCTCCAGCAAGCTCTGCATCCAGCGCTGAGCGCGGATTTGTGCGGTGGTGCCGGTTTCGCCCTGTTCTTTTTCTTTATAAGCCCAGTGCGCGGCGACCCCCATTTCGGCCATCTGATCCATATCTTCGGTACGGATCTGCACTTCAACCGGTACGCCATGTGGGCCGATCAGTGAGGTGTGCAGCGATTGATAGCCGTTGGCCTTGGGAATGGCGATATAGTCTTTGACCCTGCCCGGACGCGGTTTGTACAGGCTGTGAGCCTGGCCCAGCACGCGGTAGCAGGTGTCGACTTCCTTCACGATCACCCGGAACGCGTAGATATCCATAATCGAATGGAAACGCTGTTCTTTCAGGTGCATCTTGAGGTAGATGGAATACAGATGTTTTTCCCGTCCGCTGACGCGGCAGGGAATGCCGGCCTCGGTCAGTCGCCCTTCGATCTCGGAGAGAATCTTCTGGATCATCTCTTTACGGTTACCGCGTGCGGCTTTCACCACTTCTTTGATTACGCGATAACGGTTCGGGTACAACGCCTCAAAACCCAGCTCTTCCAGCTCGGTTTTCAGGTGGTGAATACCCAGGCGATGGGCCAGGGGGCTGTAGATTTCCAGGGTTTCACGTGCAATACGCCGCCGTTTGTCAGGACGCAGCGAACCGAGAGTGCGCATGTTGTGCGTACGGTCGGCCAGCTTGATCAGCACGACGCGGATATCCTGCACCATCGCCATGATCATCTTGCGGAAGTTTTCCGCCTGAGCTTCTTTTTTATCCTGGAACTTCAGCTTGTCGAGCTTGGATACGCCTTCAACCAGTTCGGCAACGCTTTTGCCGAATAGCTGTTCCATATCCTGGTAGGTGGCCGGGGTATCTTCGATGACGTCGTGCAGCAGGGCTGCCATCAGCGTCTCATGATCGAGACGCATTTCCGCCAGAATGCAGGCCACGGCAACCGGGTGAGTAATGTAGGGCTCACCGCTGGAGCGTGTCTGTCCCTCGTGAGCATCACGTGCAACGAGGTATGCCTGTTTGAGGCGCTTAATCTGCTCCTCAGGCAGGTAACGTTGAATCAGCAGATTCAGGCTTTCAAACAGGTACAAAGGCAGACTCGCAGTCTAATTAACGACGACCTTCAGCAATGGCGGTAACCGCTTGAATCTCTGCGGCTTCCTGCTCTTGCTGCTCCTGACGATCACGAACATCGAGGATTTGGCTGGTGATCAGGCCTTCTTCGATTTCGCGCAGCGCGATAACGGTGTACTTGTCGTTTTCTTCCGGAACAAGTGCATCTTTACCGCCAGTCTGGATTTGACGTGCCCGACGAGCAGCGACCAACACCAGGTCAAAACGGTTACCAATTTTCTCTACAGCGTCTTGAACAGTTACGCGTGCCATATTTGTGCTACTCCACAGGTGACGAAAAGACTGGGCATAATACTGAAACTGTCTTCAGTCTGCCAATAGTTTGCTGATTAAAGCGTCATGCCGCAGTAATTGGCGGCCTAAACGCAGGCGTTCGGCGCGAATAATGGTTTTCAGATCGGACAGGGCCAGATCGAAATCATCGTTCACGATTAAATAATCATACTCCGCGTAGTGTGCCATTTCGGCCACGGCCTGAGCCATGCGTTTGGCGATCACCTCATCCGAGTCTTGCCCGCGGCCACGCAGGCGACGGCCAAGTTCGTCCTTCGACGGCGGCAAAATAAAGATGCTGCGCGCCTGTGGCATTTTGGCGCGAATTTGCTGTGCGCCCTGCCAGTCGATATCCAGGAAAACGTCTACGCCGGTCGACAACACTTGCTCAATAGCGGCACGTGAGGTCCCGTAATAGTTGCCGAACACTTCCGCGTGCTCAAGAAACGCATCCTGCTCAATCATTTGGCAGAATTCATCTTTTGAGACGAAGAAATAATGATCGCCGTGCTGTTCACCCGGGCGACTGTCGCGCGTGGTGTGCGAAACCGAAACCTGCGTGTCGTACAGCGGTTGCGTCTTTAACAAAGCCTGAATCAGACTTGATTTCCCTGCGCCACTGGGGGCAGAGACAATATAAAGCGTGCCTTGAGCCATGATGATGTTCGTTGATAGCGGTTGATATGCCAATAACAGCGGATGTGTATTTTCTCCGCACAGTATACACGGCTAACGAGCCGGATGCAGCGTTAGCTCGCATTTTGCCCGCCGCTTTGTGCTGAAAAAACCTCAAACTGGCGGGTTTGCGCAGCGTATCGCTAAGTTTTGGCGGTTTTCTGCAACGCGATCTGCTTTTCTGGAGCCGTTTTGCATAACGACTCATTGGCCATTGCCGTGCCTTCACTTCCCGGATTTACTGCCGGTTATCAGGGAGGTGCTCAATGCATAAGGGTGTTATGGGGATCGGGATGATCCTGCTGGGTTGTTTGGCGTTTAGTGGGTCGCTATGGGCGGAGACTTGCCCGACATGGCGACCTGAGCGGCTGCAACTGGAGATAACCACGTTAAAAAACCAGCTTGAGCGCTGGGATGTGGCTTATTACCAACAGGGAAACAGTTTAGTTGAGGATGAAGTGTACGACAGCCTGCGGAAAAAGCTGCGGCTGTGGCTAGGTTGCGCCGGGCTGGCACCGGCAGATGAACCTGTTCCGCTTTTACCGGCGGGTAAGGTGCCGCACCCGGTTGCGCATACCGGATTGCGTAAATTGCCGGATACGGCTGCTGTGGCTCAATGGCTACATGGCCGTAGCGATCTTTGGGTGCAACCCAAGGTGGACGGCGTGGCCATTACGCTGGTTTATCGTGACGGAGAACTGGTGGCGGCCATCAGTCGGGGAAATGGGCTAAAGGGGGAGAATTGGCTGGAAAAAGTACGTGCGATACCGGCAGTACCCGCCAGTATCAAGGGGTCTCCACAGACGCTGACTCTACAAGGTGAGCTGTTCCTGATGGTGAACGGTCATCAACAGAAAATCAGCGGAGGCATCAATGCCCGGGCGAGGGTTGCCGGTGCATTAATGAAAAAGCAGCTTTCGCCGCTATTGCAACAGATTGGCCTGTTTGTCTGGGCTTGGCCGGACGGTCCGCAGGCCATGCCGCAGCGTTTGCAGCAGCTTGCCGCAATGGGATTCCCCCTGGCCCAGGCTTACTCGCAACCGGTGAAATCATTGGCGGAAGTGCAGCAATGGCGGGAGCACTGGTACCAGGCGGCCTTGCCTTTTGTTACCGATGGTGTGGTGATTCATCAGGCGCGTTCACCGCAGGGACGGTATTGGCAAGCGAAGCCCGGCGATTGGGCCGTGGCCTGGAAATATCCGCCTGTGCAGCAGGTTACGCAGGTCAATGGGGTCGATTTCAATGTGGGCCGTACCGGGAAAATTGCCGTGGTACTGAGGCTGGAGCCTGTCAGACTGGACGACAAATGGGTGGCACGGGTTAATCTCGGTTCGCTGTCACGTTGGCGACAGTGGGCGGTTGCGCCGGGAGATCAAGTGTCTATCAGCCTGAAGGGGCACGGTATTCCACATCTGAATGAAGTGGTCTGGCGGGTAAAAGAAAGGTCAGTACCCAGTGCGCCATCCGCAGAAGATTATCATCAGTTGAGTTGCTTTAGCTGGCGGCCGGATTGTCGTCAGCAATTTCTTGCCCGGCTGGCATGGCTAAGTGGCCGACAGGGGTTAAATCTGCACGGCGTCAGTGAATCCACCTGGCAGGCATTAATCGATCAGGGGTTGGTACGGCATCTGTTGGACTGGCTGATGCTGACGCCGGAACAGTTGATGTCTGCCCCTGGTATTGGTGATAAGCGAGGGCAGAGTATTTACCGGCAATTTCAGTTGGCACGGCAGCAGCCATTCGCCCGCTGGTTAATTGCTTTAGGTGCGCCGCTGTCCCCACAGCAAGCGGTGACGTTGAAAAACTGGCATCAGGCCCAGCAATTGCCAACCGAGGCGTGGCGGACAATGGCCGGTATTGGTACCAAAAGGGCGCGGCAGGTTGTCGATTTTCTTCAACACCCGCCACTGCTGGCCCTGGTCAGCACGCTGGCATCCCAGCAAATAACCGGTTTTGCCCCTGAGGCGGATCCTGTTAATGATCCGGGTGCTGGTAATTAAATACCGGCAGGCCCAGACGAAAGCGCAGGGCGAGCAAGCGGGCGCTGAGGCCGACGACCAGC
Source organism: Serratia sp. AR11 (assembly GCF_056376275.1). NCBI lineage: Bacteria > Pseudomonadati > Pseudomonadota > Gammaproteobacteria > Enterobacterales > Yersiniaceae > Serratia > Serratia sp. AR11. Next base: position 5,402,304 of record NZ_CM150739.1, on the reverse strand, counting down.
GTGATGATCACCACCATGTTATGCGGCAGGCTGAAGTGTTGCAGGCCGATATACAACCAGGCGGCGCCAAAGGAGATACCGGCATAGATTTCCTTCTGGAAAACCAGCGGAATGCGGTTGCAGAGCATATCGCGCAGTACGCCGCCGAACACGCCAGTGATCACGGCGGCAATCGCAGCGATGATGGCGCCATGGCCCATATCCAGCGCGACCTGCGCACCGATGATTGAAAACACAATCAGGCCAACGGCATCCAATACCAGGAACAGGCGGCGCAGGTGACGCATCAGGGGGGCCAGCCAGGTAGTGACAATCGCCGCAATGGCGACGATAACGATATATTCAGGATGTTTGACCCACCCCAATGGAAAATGCCCGAGCAGCATATCGCGCACTGAACCGCCACCGATCGCGGTGGCCGAAGCGATAATAATTACGCCAAACATATCCATCTGGCGACGGCCTGCGGCCAGTGCGCCGGTCATGGCTTCGGCAGTGATGCCAATGATATAAAGAATGCTCAGTAACATAAGGTATTCACAGGGTGGGCGGGAATGGGTGTAATGGTGGAAGGGTAATCGCCGACGGGATATATCGCTACTGAGTTTTTCTAACCGGTGACGCTTCGGATTACTTTAATTAATCCATTGGTGGTTTTTTTAACTTGTTTATTGCCTTTTCTAGTCTTTTGTTGCTAATCGATGCATTAGAAATTCAGTGTTAGTTTCTATGGCTGACTATATTTATTGCAGTAGGTCTGAGGCGGCTGGTCGACAACGAATAATGGCATTCACTAAGGAACATAAAGATAAATGAAAAATACTCTCCTGCTGGCGACGGCTTTAACCGCTGCCTTGCTGACTAGCGGTTGTGTTGCTCCGGTTCCAAACACCGCGAAGCAAAAGACGGCGACTTGCTCCGTAGGCGATCCCATGACGCAAACCACGCTGTATTTTGGTCTGAATCGCCCGACGGGACCGGTGATTAGCGCAGCAGAATGGCAGAGTTTTGTGGATCGGCAAGTGACGCCGCGCTTTAAAGATGGGCTGTCGGTATTTGATGCCAAAGGGCAGTGGCTGGGTAATGACGGCAAGCTGGCACGTGAGAACAGCAAAGCGCTGATGCTGATCCATGCACCGGGCAAGGAAAGTGAAACCAATATCGAGGCGCTGCGTAGCAGTTATAAGCAACAGTTTGCCCAGGATTCTGTGATGCGGGTTGATGCTCCTGTCTGTGTCGCGTTCTGAGGAAGTCCCGGCCCGCAGGCCGGGATATGAGTTTGGCTTACAGCACCAACCCGGCGATTGCCGCCGACAGCAGGCTAACCAGCGTTGAGCCGTAGACCAGCTTCAGGCCAAAACGAGAAACCACGTTGCCCTGTCGTTCGTTAAGCCCTTTGATTGCCCCGGCCACGATGCCGATAGAGGCAAAGTTGGCGAAGGACACCAGGAATACCGACAGGATGCCCAGGCCGCGTGGTGTTAGCTCCGCCGCGATTTTCTTCAATTCAATCATTGCCACAAATTCATTGGCTACCAGCTTGGTCGCCATAATGCTGCCGGCTCGCAGCGCATCCGGTGCCGGGATGCCGATTAACCAGGCCAACGGATAGAATACGTAGCCCAGGATCTGCTGGAAGCTGATACCGAACACGGCGGAGAACAGGGCGTTTACCGCAGAAATCAGCGCAATAAAGCCGATCAGCATGGCAGCGATAATCATCGCAATTTTGAAGCCCGCCAAAATGTACTCCCCCAGCATTTCAAAGAAGCTCTGATCTTCATGCAGCTTGCTCAGCTTCAGCTCTGGTTCATCGTCCAACTGATAGGGGTTGATGATCGACAAAATGATAAAGGTGCTGAACATATTCAGGATCAACGCAGCGACTACGTATTGCGCATCGATCATCGACATATAGGCGCCAACGATGGACATGGAGACTGTCGACATGGCGGTTGCCGCCATGGTGTACATGCGGCGCGGAGAGATATCACCAATGATGCCCTTGTAGGCGATGAAGTTTTCCGATTGTCCGAGCACCAGCGTGCTGACGGCGTTGAACGACTCCAGCTTGCCCATGCCGTTAACTTTGGAAAGCAGGGTACCGACCACACGGATAACCAGCGGCAGAATGCGGAAATGCTGCAAAATACCGATTAGCGCGGAAATAAAGATAATCGGGCACAAAACCCCAAGGAAGATGAACGCCAACCCGTCTTTGCTCATGCCGCCAAACACAAAGTCGGAGCCTTGCGCAGCGTATGTCAGCAGCGTTTCAAAGAAGCCGGCGACGTGCCTGATGACGCTAAGACCACTTTCTGAATGCAGGAAGAAATAGGCGAGTGCGCCTTCAATGACCAAAAGTTGCATAATATAACGCAGGCGGATTTTTTTGCGGTCGTTGCTGACCAGCAGCGCCAGGGCGATGATCACCACCAGGGCAAAAATAAATTGCAGAATTTGCGGCATAAAGGGTCCGTACGGCTTGCGGGCATGAAAAAACACATTTAGCCACAGCTTGGCCCACCTTTCATTACCTTAGGTGATAATTGGAATAAAATACTATCAGTCAGCGAGATAAGTTACCCATTGGCATCCGTGCCTGCTCGGTCGCAGTTTTTCATAAACCCACGCCGTTCCGTATCCGATGTGATTTTTGCGTTATGGCGCGCAAAGGTTCTCCTCTTCGATGGTTGTTGCATAACGGCTTGGAACCCAATGCGCAGAATGCACAACGGGTTGCGCTAATAGATTGGTTTATTGAGGAGTAACCAGGAAGATACTCTGACATTTTGTCGTAGAAGATCAGTGATTTTTTCTCAGGATGAGGATACAGATGATGAACACCAGCACCTTATTGCGGGCTTTGGCAAATGGCGTTAATCCCGATACCGGCGAGTTATTGAAACCGGCCTCAATGGCCAGTTCGCCGGAAGCGATACGCCTTTTGTTCGCTCTGGCCGAGGAGTTTCAGAGTGAAACTGAACGCCAGAAAAAGACCAAGCTAACGCCGGAGGAACGGCGACAGAAGAATATTTTTGAGGGGCGGCCGGCAAAATCTTATTTCCCGTGGGATGAAGAAGAGAAGCAGCGGTTGCAGGAAAGCCACGCAGCCGGCATGACGCTGGAGATAATGAGCAGCGAATTTGAACGCTCAACCTGGGGCATTGCCGTTCAACTGCAGAAAATGGGATTGATTACCGAAGAGCAGGCTGCTGGTTTACCCAGAGCATAGCCGTAAAAAAGCCCGCTGACGCGGGCTTGAACGAATGCAGGGACATATTACTCGATGTTCTGAATCTGCTCACGCATCTGCTCGATCAACACTTTCAGCTCGATGGCGGAGGTGGTGACTTCGGCATTGATCGACTTGGATGCCAGGGTGTTGGATTCGCGGTTGAACTCCTGCATCATAAAGTCGAGGCGACGGCCCACGGCTTCTTTTTTCTTCAGGATGTTGTGCGTTTCTTTTACGTGCGCTTCCAGGCGATCCAGCTCTTCGGCGACGTCAACACGCTGCGCCATCAACACCAGTTCCTGTTCCAGACGGGTATTTTCAAGCTGTACCTGAGCTTCTTCCAGCTTACTGACCAGACGTTCACGCTGCCATTGCAGAATGTTTGGCATCTGGGCACGTACCTTGATCACTTCGGCACTAACGCCGTCCAGACGCTGTTCAATCAGCGCTTTCAGTGCGGTACCTTCGCTTTCGCGAGCAATAATGAAGTCATCCAGTGCGCCGTCCAGCGCCTGCATGAGCTGTGCGCTGATAGCGTCCAGATCCTGCTCCTGGGCAGACATCACGCCTGGCCAACGCAGTACGTCGATAGGATCAATTTCACCTTCGTCGCTCTGCATTTTTACCCAGTTGGCGGCTTCAACCAGCTGTTTGGCCAGTTTTTCGTTCAGGATCATTGAGCTTTGTGCGCTCGGATCCAGTTCGAAGCGCAGGTTGCACTCCACTTTGCCACGGGTCAGGCGGCCACGAATACGTTCGCGGATCACCGGCTCCAGGCTGCGGAACTGCTCCGGCAGGCGGATGTAGGTTTCTAGATAGCGTTGGTTCACGGAACGCAGCTCCCAAGCTGCGCTGCCCCATTCACCCTTGATTTCACGCCGGGCGTAGGCTGTCATGCTGCGGATCATTGATGCGTACCCGTAATAGGAAAAGATGAAGCGATTATAGCGTTGGAGATGCGGGCAGGATAGGCATTACGTCACTAAGCCCGTATAATGCGCAGCCAATCGTTGATTAGAAGCCGGAGAGAGCCCATGCGTCCTGCAGGCAGAGCACCACAACAAGTTCGCCCACTGACACTGACCCGTCACTACACCAAACATGCAGAAGGCTCAGTGCTGGTTGAGTTTGGCGATACCAAGGTTTTGTGCACCGCCACGGTAGAAGAGGGCGTTCCGCGCTTCCTGAAAGGTCAGGGCCAGGGTTGGATCACCGCTGAATACGGCATGCTGCCGCGTTCTACCCACAGCCGTAACGCCCGCGAAGCCGCAAAAGGCAAGCAGGGTGGCCGTACGCTGGAAATTCAGCGTCTGATCGCCCGTTCACTGCGTGCAGCGGTAGATCTGAAAAAGCTTGGTGAGTTCACCATCACGCTCGACTGTGACGTATTGCAGGCCGATGGTGGCACCCGTACCGCGTCTATTTCCGGTGCCTGTGTTGCGTTGGCCGATGCGTTGAATGCGCTGGTGGCTAACGGCAAGCTGAAAGCCAACCCGATGAAAGGGCTGGTCGCTGCAGTTTCCGTCGGCATTGTTAACGGCGAAGCGCTGTGTGATTTGGAGTACGTCGAAGACTCTGCAGCAGAAACCGATATGAATGTGGTGATGATGGAAGATGGCCGCATGATCGAGGTGCAGGGCACCGCCGAGGGCGAGCCGTTCAGCCACGATGAGCTATTGGCGCTGTTGGCGCTGGCCCGAGGGGGCATCGATACCATCTTCCAGGCGCAGAAAGCGGCGCTGGCAGACTAATTATTAAGGCGACTCAAGGGTCGCCTTTTTTACGCCCGGCGATCGGGCGGCAGTATTAACAGATCTAACGACCAGACGAGGAGAAGCAGTAATGAAAGCCTATCAGCGCCAGTTTATCGAGTTCGCGCTTAACAAGCAGGTATTGAAATTCGGCGAGTTCACCCTGAAATCCGGCCGGACCAGCCCGTATTTCTTTAATGCCGGCCTGTTTAATACCGGGCGTGATCTCGCGCTGTTAGGGCGCTTCTATGCCGAAGCGCTGGTGGATTCCGGTATTGAGTTCGACCTGCTGTTTGGCCCGGCCTACAAAGGCATTCCGATCGCGACCACCACTGCGGTTGCATTGGCAGAACATCATGAGCGTGATGTGCCGTACTGCTTTAACCGTAAAGAAGCCAAAACCCATGGCGAAGGGGGCACTCTGGTAGGCAGCCCGCTGCAGGGCCGTGTAATGCTGGTGGATGACGTCATCACTGCCGGTACGGCGATCCGTGAATCGATGGAAATCATTGGCGCTGGTGGTGCCACCCTGGCTGGGGTATTGATTTCTCTCGATCGCCAGGAGCGCGGCCGCGCGGATATTTCTGCCATTCAGGAAGTTGAGCGTGACTATCACTGCAAGGTCATTTCCATCGTGACGCTGAAGGATTTGATTGTTTATCTGGAAGAAAAACCGGAAATGGCGGATCACCTGGCGGCAGTTCGTGCTTATCGCGAGCAGTACGGGGTTTAACGCGGAGTCTACTATGCCGGGCGCAACCAAACGCGCCCGGCATAGGGTTTATTGCAGTTGTGCCGCCAACAGTGGCCAGCGGCCATCGAATTCTTGCGTTGGGCGGTAGCGGAATTCGGAGCGTACGTAGCGTGACAGCATGCCTTCACAAAACGCCAGTAACTGGCTGGCCAGCAGCGTTTCATCCACGATAAAGCCTTTGCCTTCCCGCAGTTTGCGTTCTTTCAACACCTGGCGCAGCTGCGCCTCGATGCGTTCAAACAGCTGGTTGATTCGCCCCTGTAGCCGATCCTGCTCAAACATTAGTGCGTGGCCGGTCATGATACGCGTCAGGCCCGGGTTGCGTTCGGCAAACCCCAGCACCAGTAGCAGAATCAAACGCAGGCGGTTAAAGGTTTCTTTCTCATCCTGCAGGATCAGGTTGATGCGCGTGATCAGGCTGTCTTCAATGAACTCGATCAGACTGTCGAACATCCGTGTCTTACTGGGGAAGTGCCGGTACAGTGCAGCTTCGGAGACTCCGACGTTAGCGGCAAGCTTAGCGGTGGTAATACGCTGGCTGCCGTCGCTGGATTCCAGCATTTGGGCTAACGCCTGCAGTATTTCTTCGCGCCGGTTCCTTTTGATTTTTTCTTTTTCTGCCATGTCTGATTAGACCCTTGCTAAAACTGCTTAGACTTTCGAAAACCCGGGCATCGGCCGCTGCAGAGATTATCTCTGTGCGGCTTATGTGATGGCTTTTTTTACGATGCTGGGGTCAGCGGCCTTAACGACCTGTATTCTCCGCGCGTCCTGGTCTGCGCTGAAATCGTAGCCGGGCAAACCTTGCCGCAGAGCTGTCCTTCTCTCCGGTGTGGCAAGATTTCAGGTGACGCTTCCCTGTCGGCAATCGGATATCGCTTAGTGGCGGCCGGAGTGGCCAAAACCACCGGCACCACGTTCGCTGCTGTCGAATTCTTCAACCAGATTGAACTCAGCTTGTACCACCGGCACAAATACCATCTGCGCGATACGTTCGCCGGGTTCAATAGTGAAGGATTTTTGACCGCGGTTCCAGACGGAAACCATCAGTTGACCCTGATAATCGGAATCGATCAGGCCGACCAGGTTGCCCAGCACCACACCGTGTTTATGGCCCAGACCGGAACGTGGCAAGATCACTGCCGCAAGATCGGTATCGGCGATGTGAATAGCCAGGCCGGTAGGCAGCAGCTGGGTTTCACCCGGTGCCAGTTCAACGGCGCTGTCCAGGCAGGCGCGCAGATCCAGGCCTGCAGAGCCAGGGGTGGCGTAGGTCGGTAATGGGAAATCCTTGCCAATACGCGGGTCCAGGATTTTAACGTCGATTTTTTTCATCATAACGGCTGACTATCTCGTCTATTAAACGTTGGCCAAGGAGTGCCTTGTCGCTCAGCGCCAGGCGCTTTTCTCCATCCTGCCAAAAAAGGTGCAAGGCATTGGTGTCACTGTTAAACCCATGCTCTGCAAGCGATACATCATTAGCGCAAATTAAATCCAGTTTCTTACGCGCCAGTTTTTGTCGCGCGTATTCTTCCACATTTTGGGTTTCGGCGGCAAACCCCACGACAAAGGGGCGCTTTTTCGTCATTGCGGCAACGCCGGCGACGATGTCGGGGTTTTTTACCATTTTGAGGATGATTTCATCACCCTGTTTTTTTATTTTTTCATCGGAAATCTGTTCCGCACGGTAATCGGCTACTGCGGCGCAGGAAATAAAAATATCTTGCGCTGCGGCGCGCTGCTGTACCGCCTGCTCCATTTCCAACGCGCTGACGACGTCAACCCGGGTGACCCAGGGAGGGGTTGGCAGATTGACCGGCCCGGCTATCAACGTGACCTGTGCACCCCTGGCAGCGGCGGCGCGGGCGATGGCAAAACCCATCTTGCCGGAACTGTGATTGCTGATGAAACGTACCGGATCCAAGGCTTCGCGCGTCGGGCCGGCGGTGAGCATAATCTTTAAATGTTGCAGATCTTGTGGTGCAGAGAAATGGCTGTTCGCCAGTTCGACAATTTCCAGCGGATCGAGCATGCGACCTGGGCCGACGTCACCGCAGGCCTGGCTGCCGCTGTCTGGCCCCCACAGCAGCATGCCGCGCGCCTGCAGAGTTTGCAGGTTGGCTTGGGTGGCGACGGCACGATACATCTGCTGGTTCATGGCGGGGGCTGCGGCAATGGGTGCCGCGGTGGCCAGGCAAACCGTGGTCAGTAGATCGTTGGCCATGCCGGCGGCGACGCGCGCCAGCAGATCGGCGGTGGCCGGAGCCAGGATCACCAGATCTGCCCATTTACCGAGCTCGATATGGCCCATGGCCGCTTCGGCGGCGGGATCCAGCAGATCGTCTGAGACCGGATGGCCGGAAACGGCCTGCAGCGTCAGCGGCGTGATAAAGGCTTTCGCCGCGCTGGTCATTATCACACGCACTTCGGCGCCTCTGTCACGCAGGCGGCGTACCAGTTCTGGGCATTTGTATGCGGCGATGCCGCCACTGATGCCAAGCACAATATGTTTGCCGGAAAGTCCCGTCATCATGATTGTCCGATTGAATCCGAAAGATGTGCCATTTTAGCATAACCGCCAGACAGGTGAGCGATTCCGCTGTGTCTGCAGTGCGTTACATTGTGCTTTGCGCAGTACTTCGCAATGTTATCAAACACCTGTCGTTGGCCTCTCCGCTGCGTGGCATGCTGTGGCGTTTTCAGGGAGGCGAAGATGAGCAGTCAGGGAATCACCTTGTGGCCGGATACGCTGGCACCACGGGAGAAACTATTGCGTTACGGAGCATCGGCGCTGTCTGATGCGGAGCTGTTGGCCATTTTTCTGCGCACCGGTTTTCCGGGGGTGCACGTCATGCAACTGGCTGAACAGTTGTTGGAGCAGTTTGGCTCGTTGTATCACCTGATGTCGGCGGATCATTCGGTTTTTTGCAGCCACAAAGGGCTGGGCAACTCCAGTTATTCGCAACTGCAGGCGATTTCCGAGTTGGCGTTCCGCTTCTTTTCCAGCCATCTGGCGCAGGAAAATGCCATGCTTAACCCCAGGATGACCCAGCATTATTTGCAAAGTTTGCTGGTACATCATGAGCGGGAAGTGTTTTTGGTATTGTTTTTAGACAATCAGCACCGTGTTATTCGCCATCAGGAGATGTTTGCTGGTACCATCAGCAGCGTTGTCGTATACCCGAGAGAAATTGTGCGTGAAGCGTTGAAGGCTAATGCGGCCGCCATTATTCTGGCGCATAATCACCCTTCGGGTAAGGCGGAACCCAGTCATGCCGATCGTTTGATAACCGAGCAAGTGGTTAATGCCTGCCTGTTATTGGAAATCCGAGTGCTCGATCATTTGGTGATAGGTCGGGGTGAATGTGTCTCTTTTGCCGAGCGCGGATGGCTTTAAGCGATTTTTTCGCGATCCTTCTGGGATCTTTAGCTGTTCGGGACTTGAGCACTTACGCTTCAGAGCGTATACTACGCCACCTTTGAGAATCTTGGGTTTGGCGTAAGAGCCTATCTCAGCAGGTTTCTAACCTGATGTGTGGTTTCTAACCTGATGACGAGAGTCTCCTCAGTATGAAGTTTGCTGAGATGGGCTCTAAAAGCCTGACGAGGCGGCCATACTCTATACGAAGCTCGAGCTGATTTGATTTTTGGAGAATAGACATGTCACGAGTCTGCCAAGTTACTGGCAAGCGCCCGGTGAGCGGTAACAACCGTTCCCACGCAATGAACGCGACCAAACGCCGTTTTCTGCCGAACCTGCACTCACACCGTTTTTGGGTTGAGGCTGAGAAGCGCTTTGTAACGCTGCGTGTATCTGCTAAAGGTATGCGTGTTATTGATAAGAAGGGTATTGAGACGGTCTTGGCCGATCTGCGTACCCGTGGTGAGAAGTATTAAGGAACTGCATCATGGCTAAAGGTGTTCGCGAGAAGATCAAGCTGGTTTCTTCTGCTGGTACTGGTCACTTCTATACCACCACGAAGAACAAGCGTACTAAGCCGGAAAAATTGGAACTGAAGAAATTCGATCCAGTTGTCCGCCAGCACGTGATCTACAAAGAAGCTAAAATTAAATAATTTTAGTGGATTAATAAAAACCCGGCTCAGGCCGGGTTTTTTGCATTCTAAAGGTAGAAAACCGACAGGAGAGCGCCAGATGCCTGAATTACCAGAAGTTGAAACCAGCCGCCGCGGTATTGAACCTTACCTGGTTGGCCATAGTATTCAATATGCGGTGGTACGCAATGCACGCCTGCGCTGGCCGGTCTCCGAGCAAATTCTGGCGTTGAGCGACCAGCCGGTACTCAGCGTACAGCGTCGCGCCAAGTATTTGCTGATTGAACTGGCTAGCGGCTGGATTATCGTCCATCTGGGGATGTCAGGCAGTCTGCGGATGTTGGCGGAGGAAACCGAGGCTGGAAAGCACGACCACGTCGATCTGGTGATCAGCAATGGCATGACGCTCCGTTATACCGATCCGCGCCGTTTTGGTGCCTGGCTATGGTGTGACGATCTGGCGACCAGCAATGTGCTGGCTCACCTTGGCCCGGAACCCTTGAGTGAAGCCTTTACCGGTGCCTACCTGTACGAAAAATCACGCAACAAGCGGACGCTGATCAAACCCTGGTTGATGGATAACAAGCTGGTGGTGGGCGTGGGCAATATCTACGCCAGTGAATCGTTGTTTACCGCCGGGATCCTGCCTGACCGGCCTGCAGGCTCGCTGAGCAAGGTAGAAGCCGAAGTTTTGGTGGCAACCATTAAGGCGGTATTGCTGCGTTCGATTGAGCAGGGCGGTACCACGCTGCGTGATTTCCTGCAGTCGGACGGCAAGCCGGGTTATTTTGCGCAGGAACTGCAGGTGTATGGGCGAGCGGGTGAGCCTTGCCGCGCGTGCGGCACGCCGATCGAGTCCGCCAAGCACGGGCAGCGCAGCACTTTCTTCTGCCCGCGCTGCCAGCGCTGATTATTGCGCGGCGAGTTTTTCGAACAATGCCTGGGTAACCACGGCCGGCAGGAAAGGGGCGATGTCACCGCCGTGGCGCGCCACTTCTTTCACCAGCGAGGACGAGATAAACGACCACTCTTCGGAAGGCATCAGAAACACACTTTCCAGCGTCGGCATCAAATGGCGATTCATATTGGCCAACTGCAGTTCATATTCAAAATCAGATACCGCACGCAGGCCGCGAACCAGAATATTGGCATTCTGATGAGCAGCAAAATGCGCCATCAGTTCACTGAACCCCAGCACTTCCACATTATCCAGATGAGAGGTCACCTGGCTGGCTAAAGCTACGCGCTCATCGAGTGTGAACAGTGGTTTTTTACTCGGGCTGGCGGCAATCGCCAAAATGACGTGATCGAACATCAATGACGCACGGGTTACCAAATCCAGGTGGCCGTTGGTCATGGGATCGAAAGTACCGGGATAAATGGCTTTACGGGTCATGATTCACTTCTCTGAATAGTTGCGGCCCAATGCCCAGAGTGCGGCATATTTATTGAAAGTATATTGCGCGTTGACCACGGCTAACAGCAACCCCTGTTTACCGTCCAGGAAGCCGGCACGCAGCAGCCAGGTTTTGCAGAAGGCGCCAAGAGTGTGGGTCAGTATCGAAAGATAGCCGCAGCGCTTGCCGGCCTGGTGGCGTTGGTTGGCCCATTCTTCGGCATAACGCAGCTGTTTGCGCTGGAAGGCAAAAAAGTCGCGACAGGTCAGATGCAGTAGATCGCCGTTAAGCGGCACCACTTTCGCCCCGTTGGTATTGAGCGACTCATGCACCAGATTGTCGTTATAGCGATAGCGCTGGTTGGCGTACAACCGGTTGACGCGATCCGGGTACCAGCCGCTGTGACGCATAAAACGCCCGAGGAACAGGTTGCGGCGTGCGCAGCTGTAGACTTGATTATCGTCCGGCGCAGTCAACGTTTGTTCAATTGACTGGCGCAGTTCCGGGGTAACGCGTTCGTCTGCGTCGATCATCAGAATATAGTCGTGGCTGGCGTAACTCTGAGCCAGTTGGCGCTGTTTGCCAAACCCCTGCCAGTCGAGGTGGGTGAATACTTTGGCACCCAAACTTTCGGCCACGGCGACGCTGTCATCCTGACTGCCGGAGTCGAGCATGACGATTTCGTCTGCCCAGGCTACGGATTGCAGACAATCCGGCAGCAGCCCGGCTTCGTTCTTGGCGATAATCACCACCGACAGGCTTTTGCGCGCGCTCATTTAATGACTCCGAGGCGGCAGATGCGGTTCTAACAATTGCAGCAGGCGCTGCAGCGCTCCCTGGTTTTGATACAGCACTTCTACCGCGTGGCGGCCGTAATAGCGGCGATAGTCTTCGTCGGTGAGCAGCGTAGCCACTTCCTTGACCAGTGAATCTTCATCGGTCACGGTGATCAGACCTTCGGCCTGTGACAGCTTGGCGCAGATATCCTTGAAGTTGAAAATATGTGGCCCCATCAGCACCGGGATGGCGTGCGCAGCCGCTTCCAGCGGGTTATGTCCACCGCGCTCCACCAGGCTGCCGCCAACGAAGGCCAGATCGGCAATGCCGTACAGCAGCATCAGTTCGCCCATGGTATCGCCGATCACCACCTGGGTACCGCCGGAAGGGATTTCACCACTGCTGCGCAGGGTGTAGCTGAAGCCGGCTTTTTGCACCAGCTCTTTGGCCGTAGCGAAGCGTTCCGGGTGGCGTGGCACCAGGATCAGCAGCAGGTCAGGGTGTTTTTCCAGTAGTTTACGGTGCGCGGCCAGCAGAATGCTTTCTTCACCTTCGTGGGTGCTGGTGGCGATCCACACCGGGCGACGCGGCGCCCATTGGCGGCGTAACGTGATTGCACGCGCAGCCAGCTCCGGGGTAACTGAAATATCGAATTTCAGGCTGCCGGTTACGGTCAGTTGTGAGCGTTTCAGGCCGAGTTCGACAAAACGTTCGCCATCTTCCTGATTTTGCGCGGCGATCAACGTAATGCGGCGCAGCATATCGCGGACAAAACCGCCGATTTTTTTATAGCCTGCGGCAGAGCGGGCGGAAAGTCGGGCGTTGGCAATGACCAGAGGGATCTGACGCTGATGCAGGGCGTTAATCAGATTGGGCCACAGCTCGGTTTCCATGATGATGACCAGCTTGGGGTTCACCTGATCCAGAAAACGATGCATCGAGCCTGGTAGGTCGTAAGGGAGATAAACATGATGAACGTCTTTACCGAAGGCGGACTGCACGCGTTCTGAACCAGTCGGCGTCATGGTGGTCACAGTAATCGGTAAATAGGGGTAGCGGTGGCGCAGTGCGCGGACCAACGGGATGGCCGCCAGCGTTTCACCCACGGAGACGGAGTGCAGCATGATGCCACCCGGTACGACTTTTCCGGCGCAGAAGCCATAGCGTTCTGCCCAGCGTTTACGGTAGGCTGGAGCTTTGCGGCTGCGCAACAGTAAGCGGAGCCAGATCAGGGGTTGGATGAGGTAGAGTAGTACCTGATATAAACGCAGCAACATTCTATCAATTTCATTTATATGGGTTATTCAGAATAGTACCATAACTGGAAGGGAAAGGCGCTAATTTGGTAACCTTGGGTGTCAGTTTCAGACAACAGGCGAGAGATTTCGCTGATAGGCTTGGAATGAAGAATATTTTAATTATTCGCCGCGACAATATTGGCGATCTTGTTTGTACCACTCCGCTGATCGAAGGGGTGAAAATTGCCTATCCGGATGCCAAACTTTATCTGTTAATCAATAAAGTCAGTCAGGATGTTGTTAAAAATAACCCGCACCTTGAAAAGGTCTTCGTCTATAAAAAGGCAAAGCACAAGGCGAAAAATGAAACCACATTGGGGGTTTATTTCGAACGCCTGATGATTTTTCTTAAACTGCGTAAAATAAAATTTGATGCGGCGATCCTGGCCAACCCGGTTCCCTGCAAGTACAGCCTGCGATTGGCAAAAATGGCGGGGATCGGCAATATTATTGGTGCAGATTTGGGTACGCCTGAGATTCATCATCCTTTTCGTAAGGAGAATTTCAGCGGCAAGCATCAGGTAGAGCACACCTACAGCTACCTTTCGGCGATTACCGACCAGCGTATACCCATCCCCCCGGTGCGGGTGTACCTGACGGCTGAAGAGCGCCAGCAGGCGGCGCAGCGTTTGCAACAATGCCTGCCGCCGGTCGAGCGAGTTTTTGCGGTTCATATCAGCAGTCGCAGCCCTAAGCGGCGTTGGCCGATCGAGCGCTATGCCGAAATTATCAACCGCTTACTCGCCGAACAGAATACGGCGATACTGATTTTCTGGTCGCCACAGGGCACGCTAACGCCGGATGATGTTGGCGATCAGAAACGCGCAGAGCAGTTGTTGGCGTTATGTCAGAGTGAGCGCGTGGCGCTGTACCCAACGGCGTCGGTGCGTGAACTGCTGGCCGGTTTTGATTTATGCGACAGGGTGCTGTGCAGCGATGGCGGGCAGATGCATCTGGCGGCGGCGTTGAATAAAGACATGGTGGTGTTCTTTGGCGATACGGATAAAGAATCCTGGCATCCATGGTCTGGACGCTACCAGATTCTGCAAACCGAATCGGGCGACTGTATTGATGTTCCTGTTGAGGACGTCTGGCAAAAAATACAGGCACTAAATTAATTAACTATAAGGCAGGGATCCCCTGCCTTATTTATTTCTTGAGTGCCAGGTATTGCTGACAAATAGGCTCTAGTCCATAGCTCAACAGTTGTTGGTAATTAATCTCTGGTGGGTTGGCGTAAATGTCTGCCATTTTCTCCGACAGTGATTTTTCATTAAGTTCCGCCAGTGCGTTATCCATTCCCGCTTTTTCCAGAATTTCCGCAGGCCCGCCGGGGCAACGGGTGCTGACCACCGGAGTACCACAGAGTAACGCTTCCACCAGCACGTTACCAAAGCCTTCGCTGTCAGAGCTAAGTACCAGCAGTGATGCGTGCCGAATAAACGGGTAGGGATTGGCCTGGAAGCCGAGGAACAGTACTCGGTCTGAGATACCCAACTGGTTTGCCAGTTGTTTCACTTCCTCTACGTTGGCTTCGCTGCCGGTGCCAATCAACGCCAGCGGGGCTTGTATGCCCGATTGGGCATAGGCCTTCAACAGCCGATCGTGCCGTTTGTGCGGATGAAAGCGGCCGACGTGTACCAGATAATCTTTGCCTGCCAGCTCACAGGGTTCCGCCGCCTGCTGCTCGATGGCGGCAATATCAAACGGATTATTGATCACCGCCAATCGGTTTGGGCGGATCGGCAAGTTCTGCTGCAAGTCGTTGCCCACGGCTTGTGAGACGGCAACGATATTCCTGCCCTGGTAAACCTGGGTGATTTTCCGTTGTTTCAGCCAACGATCCAGCCCCTTGCGATGGCCCAGATAGGAGGTCGACAGGATACCGTGAATACAGAACCACAGGCGGTCCGACGTGAGCAACTTGCTGCGGCTGACGATGCGATCGGTTTTATGCAGGTTGGAGAACACCAAATCATAGGCACCCTGTTGGCGCTCATTGTCGGCGATCGCCCGATCCAATGCGGCGGCGCGGCGCGACAGTTCGGTCAGTTTGCGCCATGGTGAGCGGCTATGGTCTGCGACCACCTGATAGTGAATGCCGGAGGGAATTGGATAGTTACAGACGTCGCGCAATGAAATCAGGCTGACGTCATGGCCCATTTGCTGCATTCCCTGGCACAGGGTCAGCACCACTTTTTCAGCGCCTCCGCCTGGCAGGCCGTCGATAATCATCAGAATACGCATAGTTAATCCAGCAGCCGGTTATAAAGGGAGATCAGCTGTTCCGACAGGCGCGCCGGGGTAGCCGACATGATACGCGCTCTTGCTGCCTCACCCATGGCGGAGCCCAGGGCCTGGCGTGGTAGCGCTACGATCGCCGCGACCAGCGCGGGGACATCAAGGGCATCGGTAACAAAGCCATTTTGCCCCTGCGTGATAAACTCCGAGCCGCCGCAGGTGGTGCTGGTAATGACCGGCAAACCGCAGGACATGGCTTCCAGAATCACGTTGGGGAACGGATCGTACAACGTGGGCAGCAACAGCGCATCGGCGGCCTGATAGAACGGCAGCGTTTGTTTCTGCACCCCCATAAATCGCACCCGATTGCTGCAGCCCAGTGATTGCGCCAGCGCCTGATAACGCTTTTCCGCCTTATCCTTACCTACCACCAGCAGATAGCTGTCGGTCGCTGCGACGGCACGGATGGCAGCGGCCAGCCCTTTGCGTTCAAAACCGGAACCGACAAAAACCAGGCAGTGAGCCTGCTGCGGGATCTGATACTGCAGACGCAACTGCTGGCGTAGTTCGGCATCGGCGGGCGGAAATTTTTGATTATCAATGGCATTGTAGATCACCGTGATTTTATCGGCGGGGACTCCGAAGTCATCGATGATTTCCTGCTTAATCATTTCGGCATTGCAGATAACGGCCTTCAGCTCCGGCGCAGCGTACATTGCCCGTTCTGCGCACATCACGTAACGGTGATAGCGATTGGAGAACAGCCATTTACGACGCCACTCCGGCAACAAACGAGCCCGCTGCAGTAACCAGCGGCGATGCACGCCATCACCGGCGCGGTAAATATCGCAGCCTGGGATGCGTTCATGGCTTTGTACCAGATCGAAGTTTTCTTTCTGCCACAGTGCTCTGGCCGCTTCGGCAAAGCCACGTTCACGGCTGATGCGGCCGAATTTTAGCGGGTTACACAGGTGGATATGCCAGTTTGGATTGGCGTCACCCTGCCATTCACGGGTGATAACGTTCAGGTCGAGGTCCTGTTGTTCCAGCGCCTCAAGGGCGCGGGAAACGAAACGCTCAGCGCCACCGTCCGGGCGGTATTTTTGGCGAACGATCGCCAAACGAAATGCTTTCATGCAAGCTGGCTCCGCGCGGCTGCAATCACCGCGTCTGTAGGAATAAGGTCCAGATAACGTTCATCGGTGCCGGTATCGATGGCGTCCGGATCGGGTAAGTCGCCGTAGTCTCCGGCCCATATCACGTTGCCAATGACCTGCCAGGGGCGCCAGAACACCAGTTTGGAAGGGCCAAACAGTGCGATGCAGGGGGTCTGCAGCGCCGCGGCCATGTGCATGGGCACCGAATCTACGCCGATAAACAGTTTAGCGTGGTCGATCAGGGCGGCCAGTTGCCTCAGCGTCAGTTGACCCGCCAGCGAAATTACGCCCTGTGGCGGGCAGAGTGCCAAGATGCGCTCCACCATTTCACGTTCTTTTGCGTCCGGCCCGGAGGTGACCACCAATTGGTGACCATCGGCCTGTAACGCGCTGATAGTAGCCGCCATTTTTTCTTCGCTCCAGCATTTGAAGAACCAGCGGGAAGTGGGCTGCACCACAATAAAATCACCGCTAATGCCCTGTTGCTGCAACAACTGTTCGCAGGTCTGCCAGTCCTGCGGCGGGTAGCTCATGGTCACCTGTTGGCTAATATTTGGCAGGTTGAGTGGTTCTAACAGTGACAGGTTCTGTTCAACTGTATGCAACCGGGCGTGATCGCTCACCGGTACCAAATGGGTATGACAATGGCGCCATAAGAAGCCCTGACGTTTGGGAAAATCGAACCCCAGACGAATACGCGCGCCGGTCAACCTGGAGAGCAGGGCGCTGCGCCACTGATCGGCCAGATTGACCACCAAATCGTAACTTTGGGCCTTGAGCTGCCGAATCAGGTTAAGTTCATGGCGCAGATGCGCTTTAGTGCCCTGTTTTTTCCACTGGCGATCGATAGCGAAGACGTTTGTCAGAGCCGGGTGGCTGGCCAGCATCTCCTGAGTTTCTTTATACAGCAGTACGTCGATCTGCGCCTGCGGGTAATTTTGCCGCAGGGTATTGATGACCGGTGTGATCAGCAACATGTCGCCGTGGTGGCGAAGTTTAACGATCAGAATACGCTGTATCGAGGTATCAGGAGCAAGGGCTGGCGCGTCGTTCATCATGAGTCGCTTTCAGGGAAACCAATCTTTGATTCTAAATGACCCGATCGCATGTGGCTACTGTTGCTCGGTTTTCTTGCCGCGAAGCGAAAAAATAGCGTAGAGGAGAGACAAAAGGCCTTTAACGTTGTCCAAACCAGGCAGCGAAGTCGTTTGCCCTGGCGAAACGCCCTGCGTAACATAATGTATATCTATGGATATCAGGCTTTCTATTTATGACCAAACCGGCATTTCTCATCACCATTGATACCGAAGGCGATAATCTGTGGCAAAACCACGATCGTATTTCGACCGAAAACACGCGCTTTTTGCCGCGCTTTCAGGCGCTGTGTGAGAAATATGGCTTTAAGCCGGTGTACCTCACCAACTACGAAATGGCGGTGGATGCAGAGTATGTCGAGTTCGCCCGCGATGTGATTGCGCGTAATACCGGGGAAGTTGGCATGCATCTGCATGCCTGGAACAGTCCGCCGCTGACGCCATTAACCGACGACGACTGGCGACATAAACCCTATCTGATCGAATACCCGGCCGATCAAATCCGCGTCAAGGTCGATCATATGACCAAACTGCTGGAAGACAGCTTCCAGACCAAGATGCTCAGCCACCGTGCCGGGCGCTGGGCGTTTAATGAATACTATGCGGCTTTGCTGCTGGAATATGGCTATCAGGTGGATTGCTCGGTGACGCCGCGAGTTAACTGGCAATATTCACCGGGTAATCCACAAGGCAACGGCGGTACCGACTACCGTAATTTCCCATCGCAGGCCTATTTTATCGATCCGGAAAATATCGCCAGGGCGGGTTCCTCACCGCTGCTGGAAGTGCCGATGAGCATTCAGTATAAGCATTCGGCACTGATGAATACGCTAAAGCAGGGTTACGATAGCCTGCGTGGCAAACAGCGTTCACCGTCGGTCCACTGGCTGCGGCCCAGCGGCGGTAATCTGGAAAAAATGAAGTCGGTGGCGGAGCAATGTCTGGCACAGGGGCATGACTACGTTGAGTTTATGCTGCACTCGTCCGAGTTTATGCCCGGCGGCAGCCCGACCTTTAAAACGCAGCAGGATATTGAAGTGTTATATCGTGATTTGGAGCAGCTTTTTGCCTGGCTGCAGCAACGCACGGTGGGTATGACGTTGGCCGAATATTATCAACTTAAAGTGAACTGACATGTCGAAAAAATGGAAAATTAAGGTCGCGGATTGGTTTTTGCGACGCTATACAGCAAAGACCGACCGCTTCCAGGATAAAGCGACTTTCGACAGTCAGCTGCAGTTTGACAATATCGTCATCTATTCGACCACTGCGTTGGGTGACTTTATGTTTAACACACCTGCATTGCGTGCGATGCGGGAACGCTACCCTGATGCACATATTACGTTGGTGGTGCATAAAAAGAACCAGGAACTGGTAGAGAACGGCCGCTATTATGATCGGGTGGTGTATTGGGACAGCAAAATCAAAACCATGCGCCCATTGCTAAAATCATTGCGTGAGCATCGACCTGACCTGGCGTTGATCCTGCACTCACATCTGCCGTATGACATTATTAGCGCCGTTTTATCCGGGGCTAAATATATTATCAGGGATAACTACAGCTCAGGTATTTGCGGGCTTGAACCCTGGCTGACCAACTATATCTTCCATTACTACGGCCACTTTATTCGTCGCAAGCTGGAGCTGATTTCCATTCTGGGCTGCCGTAGCGATGATCCCACCATGGAAATTCCAGCGCCCTACCAGCCAGGTGTCAAAAGCAGTGAGCACTGTACGATTGGATTCCAGCTTGGGGCCTCTACCGAATCACGTTGCTGGCCGGTTTCGCATTTTGTCCGGCTGGCCGACGAACTGGTGGCCAGGCAGGCCAACGTGCGTATTGTACTGATTGGCGGGCCTTTTGATGAAGGGAAAGCGCAGCAATTCCTGAGCCAGGTCAGTCCTGAAACCAGGACATGCGTCGACAATCAGATTGGTAAAACGGGGTTGCAGGGGCTGCTGACGCTGATCGACAGCTTCCACCTGTTGATCACCGGCGATACCGGACCGTTGCACCTGGCGGTGGCGCTGAAGGTGAAAACCATCAGCCTGTTTGTCACTGCCGATTCACGCTCTACCGGGCCGATTCAGGATCTGGAACTTCATCGGATCATTCAGGTTTCCCGTACCGGCTATACCATGCCGCTGGAGGTGGAAAGCCCGATGGGGGTGATCCAGCCACAGCGCATTTACGCCGAAGTGGTGGATCATCTGTCGTTGGATAAAGCGCAGCTTTAGCCGCGCTTTATCCATTGCCAGCGGATTTTTGACACGCAGGTATCGATCCAGGCGTACCGCATTTGCCGGATTTTCTTATGCGGTACGCCGCTGTTGCGGCATACGTCAGCCAGGCGCTTGAAGGTACGTAGTGTTTCCTGCTCATAGTGATAGTAACCGTGCAGCGCTTTCGACATTCCTCTGATTTCTGAGAAACAGTTCCCGAGCATCAGAGCCGCCAGCTGGCGCAGTGGCTCGTCACCTCGGTGCTGTTCGACAAAACTCAGCATTTTCTTGAGTGCAAATAACATATCTTCAATATCCGTAGGCCGGATATTGCGGGTAATACCTTGGCTGTTATCTCGGTAAAAGTAGAGCGCGTGGTCGAGATGGGTTATTTTCCGCGTTTTGAAATACTGAAAAGGCGTGAAAATGACATCTTCATAGCGCCGACCATTTTCAAGATACTCCCCCTGAAGCAAATTGCGGCGGTACACCCTGGTCACCATATGCCACAGTGATTTTTCAAATACGGGAAGTAAGGGATAAATTCCATTTGATTCAATGTCATAGTCCGTTTGACGGACAACATCAAAGGGCTCATCCTCTGGGGCAGACGTATCAAATTTATGATAATCGAAATCAACCAGATCGTACTTGCCAGACTGTAAAAGTGGGAGCAGCGTTTGAATATATTGACGGCTAACGACATCATCGCTGTCGAGAAAAGTGACGTACTGACCCCGAGCATTTCGTAACCCGGTGTTTTTTGCATGTGCGACGCCTTGATTCTCTTGAGAGATGAATTTGAAATGCTCATGATCCTTAATGTAATTCAGAACTTTCTCTTCTGAACCATCAGTAGAACCGTCATTTATAATGATAACCTCAATATCACGGTCCAACTGAGGACGTAATGACTGCAGGCAGGCAATAATGAAATCATCACTGTTGTACAGAGTGATGATGATACTAAGCAAATAAGATGATGATGTCATAAGCTTATACCTGCGTTATCGTTTTCTTTACAATGAGTGTGCTGAGTATTATAGCAAGGCAGAAAACAATAGTTACCTCACTGCTGAAGAATACAACGTCGCTGCAGCCATAGGCAAAAAGAGCGATAGTGACCGATAACAGCATAGGGTTACGATAGGGTTTGAATGAGAAATAAAACAAACCAATATAGAGGGCCAGTAAAAAAACCACGCCCCAAATGCCTTTTATTGAAAACGTTTCAATAAATTCGTTATGCATATGGACGGTCAAATAAGGCAAGACGCCAGATAAAAGAGGCCTCTGGGCCACCAGTTCGGTGATCTCATGGGCACGTTGCTCTGCAGATTGCCCTAACGGCGCGGACAGACCAGCTTGCATTCCTGCTTTCTGCATTGAAACTCTTGATATTATAGAGTTTTCTCTTTCTGGCTGAGATGCGAGTTGCAAATCTGTCTGGAAAGCCTCTATACGTTGTTCGATCTCGCCCTTAAAAATGAAACCGCAGAGGACAAAAATAGTCAGTAAACTTAATGATAGTTTAGCTTTATTTTTTGATGAAATGAAATCCTTGCTTATGAAAATAGAGACACCCAAAATTATTGGATAAGCTATTATTGAAGAGCGCGTCCCTGTTAATATAATTGAAGAGAATGTCAACAAAAATGCACAAGAATATAGGAATAGGCGGTATCGACTCTTCAGCGTAAGGATCGTATACATTACTACTAAATTGATTGCGGTAATGATATAAGCGGCTGCGGTAGCACGATCAAAGTTAAGTTCCGCTCGATCTATTTTTAACCATGCACCTTGATAAATAACATATGCATTCACTGCTATTCCACAGAGCATGACAATGCTTATCAGGTGTTTTTTAAAGTCTAATTTTTCATTTACAGCTATTAAAAGTATAAATGCTGTGGCGATCTGTAATTTTCCGGATGAGGTATATGAACGGTATATATTTATGTAGTCCCCAGGTTGTTTAAAATATGAAACCCAGAGTACACTTGCCATGCCAATGGTGAAAAATAGTATTGGAAGAATTAAATTTTTATAATTTTGTGTGTAAAATTTAAAGTTAAAAATAAGTGCGATAAAAGAGATGTAGCTGGATATGTAAAACATATCCCTTCCAGTATGCGAGTTAAAAGGTGTGGTACAGAATGCAATCGCACATCCCAAATAAATGAGATAACTGAATGCTGGATGAGGAGCTTTTACTGTCAGCATGCGTCTGAGCTTCCGGATTAATTAATTAAGAGTGATGAACGATCGCAGCGCATCGTCAAATTCTGTTTTGAACATAGCGTAGCTGAAATGTTCGGCCGGGTAACGTTGCGCATTTTGACTCATGATTTGATAGGTTTCTGGCACCATCAGCCTTTCCACCGCATCCGCGCACTCAAGGTGTGACAGCAGTTTCGGCGTTACCAGGGTATCGCTCAGCGGATCGTAGACATCGTGAGGGAAATCCACCAGGATGCCGGTCAGGCGTTGATGTTCTTCAATCGTCGCCGAAGGCGTTAGCCCAATACCGCAGCATCCGTCTTTAATTACCTCGGGTTGGCCATCGACCTGCGGGAAAATCACCGGGACGCCGAAATATAACGATTCCATGCAGGATAAACCAAAGGGCTCGGTGATCGGCGTACTCATATAGATATGCGTGCGGTTGAAGAAGTCGGCGACGTTATCCTGAAAGCCGCTGAAAGTGACCCGGTCGCCCAGCTCAAGTTTTTGCGCCAAGGCTTCAAATTCTTCCCTGTCGGGTCCCTTGCCCGCAATTTCCAGAGTAACATCATGCCCACGACGCAGCAGTTCTTGCATCATCAGCAACGACACGCTGATGCCTTTCAGGCTGACCAGGCGCGAGGCGGTGCCGATCCTGATCGGTTTACTGAGCGGTTTCAGGCTATCGCTGATACCGGAGGGCGTTTTCAGCCGATTGATCACCACGTGATTCGGGCAGGGCAAATTAAAGCGCAGTTCCATCACCCGTTTTGAGGCAAATGAGGCCGAGATCACCCCGTCCAGCATGGCGAGAAAACGTAAGGTCTTTTGATTCTTTGGGTAGCGCCATGAACAGCCGTGATCGTAATACACCAGCTTGCCGCGTTTCGGTTTGGCGGCCAGACCGGGCACCAGGTCCCAAACGATCACCACGTCGGCATTGGCCTTTTCGATTTTGCTTTTCAGCAGGTATTTGCGCAAAAACTGCGGGCAGCGCAGTGGCAAAGCGTTCACCAGCCGGTTGGCAAAGGTGACTTTCTGGCCAGGCATTTGCCGGCGGATCTCTTCACCGACCTCGCTACTGATGCAAATCACCTCGTTACTGCCGTCGGTGGTGTCGTTGATATACTGCAGGAACAGGCGTTCGACTCCACCCATTTTCCCTAAATTGATAACATGCAGCTTTTTCATCCAATAACCTTTTGCAACTCTGCCCAGGCTGCGTCGGCGGTGAGGGTTGCCATGCTTTTTTCTGGGGAAATCAATGAGTGTTGATTCTGACCATAGCCTCCGATCAATCCTGGATCGGTGGGGCCGAACAGCGTGATGTTCGGTCTGTCTAGCGCGGCGGTCAGGTGGCTGAGGCCGGTATCAACCGAGACCACGGCTTTCGCACCGGCCAGCACTTCGGCCACCTGCTGCAGGCTGAGCTTGGGTAAAACCTCCACCTGTGGGAAACCTTCCGCCAGACGCAGTGCGCGTTGACGCTCGTGCTCTGCGCCCCACGGCAGTTTGATCTTCAAACCGGTTGCCTCAGTTAACGCAATCAGCGCACGCCAGTGTGTTTCCGGCCAGTGTTTCTCATCGCGAGTGGTAGCATGTAAAAACACCAGATACTGGCCGGCATCGGCTGGCAGATGGCTGAGAAAACGGGCCGCAATGGCGTAATCGCCGACGCTGTCGGGTTTTTCGTAGCCCAGGCTTTTGGCAAACAGCTCGCGCGTACGCTCAACGGCATGTTGCTGTTTGTCGATATCGTAGCGGTGGTTGTAGAACCAGCTGGCGAAGGGCTCACGGGCGCTTTTGCTGTCCTGACCGTGTTTGCTGCCTTTGGCGATGCGGGTGATCAGTGCGGCGCTTTTGATTAGCCCCTGGGCGTCGATCACCGCGTCGTAATTTCGTTCCTGCACCACACGTTTAAAGTCGCAGCGTTGCTGGCGAGTTTCGCTGCCAAACCAGTTTTTTCGCCAGCGGCGGATTGCCACCGGGATCACGCGGTCTACCGCCGGGTGCCAGGTGGGAATTTGGCTGAAACCTTCCTCTACCACCCAATCGAAGCGAATGCCGGGGATCGCCCGCATCGCGTCGGTTAACGCCGGCAGCGTATGGAGCACATCTCCCATGGAGGAAGTTTTTACAATCAACACCTGCATGTTTATTCCTCGCTGGCGGCAAGTAACGGCGTCAGCGCGTCCAACACCTGCTGTGGCTGAATATCGATCAGGCTCTGATGATAACCCTGCTCGGCATCGCCTTTGCGTATCTTATGGTAACCGCTTATTAAGCGGATCACTTTGGCCTTGTCGGACAGCGGCGGCGTGAAGTCCGGGCTGCTTGGGCCGTACAAGGCAATCAGCGGCTTATTTAACGCGGCTGCTACGTGCATCAAACCGGAGTCGTTACTGACCACGGCCGAACAGGAAGCCAGCAGGATCACCGCTTGCTCAAGCTGGGTTTCCCCGGCCAGATTCATGCAAAAGCCACGGGAGTCATCATCCAGCGCGGTCCGTATCTGCTCACCCGCTTCATTATCTTTGGCGGAGCCAAACAGGGCGATTTGATAACCCCGGTCGATCAGCTTCTGCGCCAGAGCGGCATAGTGATAGTGCGGCCAGCGTTTGGCCGGGCCAAATTCGGCGCCTGGGCAAAAGCCGATAATCGGCCGATGGTCGGTCAGATTGAAGGCGGCGGTGGTTTCGGCAATCTCTTCGTCGCTGACCTGCAGTTGCGGCCACAGCAGTGGCTGCGGCAGATCTTCTGCGCGCTGAATGCGTTGTTTATCGTAGGCCAGTGCCACGTAACGCTGCACCATCAGTGGGAAGGCGGCTTTGTCCAGCAAGCGAATATCATTCAGCACGCCATAGCGCATTTCCCCGCGCCAGCCAGTGCGTTGCGGCACCTTGGCAAAGAAGGGCACCAGCGCAGATTTGAACGAGTTCGGCAGCACATAGGCGCGATCGTAGCCGTTGGCTCGCAGGGCATGCCCCAGTCGTCGACGTTCACCGAGTGCCAGCGCACCGTG
Source organism: Serratia sp. AR11 (assembly GCF_056376275.1). Classification (NCBI taxonomy): domain Bacteria; kingdom Pseudomonadati; phylum Pseudomonadota; class Gammaproteobacteria; order Enterobacterales; family Yersiniaceae; genus Serratia; species Serratia sp. AR11. Next base: position 5,377,071 of record NZ_CM150739.1, on the reverse strand, counting down.
GCCCAGTGGCATCGACAGGGCCTGATTGACCTCTGGCATGCGCGCCAGTAATGGACGACACCAGGCCGGTGCCATCACATCAATTTCTGCCGTCGGGTGCTCGGCCTTCAGGGTGCGGTAGAGACTTTGCGACATCATCATATCGCCAACCCAAGAAGGGCCGATAACCAGTATTTTCATACCCTACGTCAAATCCCTTCAGCTTAAGCGGTGCGGTTTAACCAGGCCATGTACTCTTTCACGCCTTCGGCGACCGTTTTGAACGGTGCGTCATAGCCGGCAGCGCGCAGTTTGGTCAGGTCGGCCTGAGTGAATGCCTGGTAGCGACCCTTCAGTTTTTCCGGGAACGGAATGTTTTCTACCGCACCTTTCTGGTGGAAGTCGACCACGGCATCGGCGACCGCCTGGAAGGTTTCCGCACGGCCGGTGCCGCAGTTGAAGATGCCGGATACGCCGCTTTTCAAGAACCACAGGTTCACTGCCGCCACGTCGCCGACGTAGATGAAGTCACGCTTGAAGTCCTGGCTGCCGTCGAACAGTTTTGGGTTCTCGCCACGGTTGATCTGGCCGTTCAGGTGGAACGCCACGCTGGCCATGCTGCCTTTGTGGCCTTCGCGCGGGCCGTAGACGTTGAAGTAACGGAAGCCGCAGATCTGTGATTCTGCCTCAGGCAGAATTTCACGGACATATTGGTCGAACAGGAATTTTGAGTAGCCGTAGACGTTCAGCGGTGCTTCAAATTGGCGCTCTTCGATAAATTCTTCGCGGCCGCCGTAGGTGGCAGCAGACGAGGCATACAGGAACGGGATCTCACGATCCAGGCAGTAGTGCAGCAGGTCTTTGGAGTACTGATAGTTATTGTCCATCATGTACTTGCCGTCCCACTCGGTGGTGGAAGAGCAGGCGCCCTCATGGAAGATGGCGTCGATTTCGCCCAGATCGTCACCGGCAATGATGTTGGCGATGAAATCTTCTTTATCGATATAGTCGGCGATATCGAGATCGACCAGGTTGGCGAATTTGGTGCCGTCTTTCAGGTTATCTACCACCAGGATATCGCGATACCCTGTGTCATTCAGCGCCTTAATGATATTGCTGCCGATCATGCCGGCGCCACCAGTGACGATAATCATTGGGTTACCCCTGTTATTCTGCCCGGTGGGACAGGCTGTCCCACACACAATGTCGCTTATAATAGCATTTCATGTCGCCGCAAACATCGGACGGGCTCCGAATATCCCGCGTTGTCGAGTGCTGCAGCACTTTGCCGTGATATCTGCTGCAATTTTCATATTCTCTCCCGCAGATTCTCGTCAGTTTGGTTACAAATCAGTAAAATATGTTGAAAACAGACCAATCCTGGAGATAACCGAATGTCCGCGTCTTTTTATCAGCAGTTGGAACAACAACTTGAGACCACCCGCAGCGAAGGTTTGTTCAAAGAAGAACGCATTATTACCAGCGCTCAGCAGGCGGATATTGCCGTTGCTGACGGCCGCCATGTGATCAACTTCTGTGCCAACAACTATCTTGGCCTGGCCAACCACCCGGCAATGATTGCGGCAGCCAAGGCCGGTATGGACAGCCACGGTTTCGGCATGGCGTCGGTGCGCTTTATCTGCGGCACCCAGGACAGCCATAAACAGCTGGAGCAAAAGCTGGCCGATTTTCTCGGCATGGAAGACGCCATTTTGTACTCCTCCTGCTTTGATGCCAACGGCGGGCTGTTCGAAACCCTGTTGGGCCCGGAAGACGCGATTATCTCCGATGCGTTAAACCATGCGTCGATCATTGACGGCGTTCGCCTGTGCAAGGCGAAGCGCTACCGTTACGCCAACAACGACATGACCGAACTGGCCGCGCAGCTTGAGCAGGCGAAAGCCGACGGCGCACGCCACATTATGATCGCCACCGACGGCGTGTTCTCAATGGACGGTGTGATCGCCAACCTGAAAGGGGTGTGTGACCTGGCGGACCAATATCAGGCGCTGGTGATGGTCGATGACTCCCACGCGGTCGGTTTTGTCGGGGCCAACGGGCGCGGCACCCACGAATATTGTGAAGTCATGGGCCGCGTCGACATTATTACCGGCACCCTGGGCAAGGCATTGGGCGGCGCTTCCGGCGGTTATACCGCAGCGAAAAAGGAAGTGGTGGAGTGGCTGCGCCAGCGTTCGCGCCCATATCTGTTCTCCAACTCGTTGGCACCGGCTATCGTTGCCGCTTCGATTAAAGTCCTGGAACTGCTGGAGCAGGGTGACGCGTTGCGCGACCGCCTGTGGGCCAATGCCAGCCTGTTCCGTGAAAAAATGACCGCGGCGGGCTTTACGCTGGCCGGGGCCGATCACGCCATCATCCCGGTGATGTTGGGTGAAGCAAAACTGGCGCAGGAATTTGCCAATGCGTTGCTCAAGGAAGGCATTTATGTAACGGGTTTCTTCTATCCGGTGGTGCCGAAAGGCCAGGCGCGCATCCGTACCCAGATGTCCGCCGATCATACCCCGGAGCAAATTGAACGTGCGATTGCGGCGTTCATTCGTATCGGTAAAGATCTTGGCGTTATTGCATAAGGTAAAACCATGAAAGCATTGTCAAAACTGAAAGCGGAAGAAGGGATTTGGATGACCGATGTGCCTCAGCCGGAGCTGGGCCATAACGACATCATGATTAAAATCCGTAAAACTGCGATCTGCGGTACCGATGTTCATATTTATAACTGGGATGAATGGTCACAGAAAACCATCCCGGTCCCTATGGTGGTCGGCCACGAATATGTGGGTGAAGTGGTCGCCATCGGCCAGGAAGTCAAAGGCTTCACCGTAGGTGACCGCGTTTCCGGCGAAGGCCATATCACCTGCGGCCATTGCCGTAACTGCCGTGGTGGCCGTACGCACCTGTGTCGCAACACCACCGGCGTGGGCGTGAACCGTCCAGGCTCATTTGCTGAATATCTGGTGATCCCGGCGTTTAACGCCTTCAAAATCCCGGACAATATTTCCGATGAGCTGGCGTCTATCTTCGACCCGTTCGGCAATGCGGTTCACACCGCGCTGTCGTTTGATCTGGTTGGCGAAGACGTGCTGGTTTCCGGTGCCGGGCCGATCGGCATCATGGCGGCGGCGGTGTGCAAGCACGTTGGCGCCCGCCATGTGGTGATCACCGACGTTAACGAATACCGCCTGGATCTGGCGCGCAAAATGGGCGTGACCCGTGCGGTGAACGTCAGCAAAGAAAACCTGAATGACGTGATGGCCGAGCTGGGCATGACTGAGGGCTTTGACGTTGGGTTGGAAATGTCCGGTGCGCCACCGGCGTTCCGTACCTTGCTCAATGCGATGAACCACGGCGGGCGTATTGCCATGCTGGGTATTCCGCCGTCGGATATGTCGATCGACTGGAATCAGGTGATCTTCAAAGGGCTGTTTATCAAAGGGATTTACGGCCGCGAAATGTTTGAGACCTGGTACAAGATGGCAGCACTGATCCAGTCTGGTCTGGATCTGACACCTATCATCACCCACCGTTTCTCAGTCGACCAGTTCCAGCAGGGCTTTGACGCCATGCGTTCCGGCCTGTCCGGCAAAGTGATTTTGAGCTGGGACTAGTTTTTCAATCCGGGTTTGATGTGGGTAAAAGGGCCGGAATTTCCGGCCCTGAATGACGTGGTCAGGTAATTAACCGCACAGCCGCGTACGGTGCCCCGGTCAGATAGTTTTAATACACATCACCTGGTATTTACCATCGGTAATGGTAATACCTGCAGTTTCGTGTTCAAACCCTGCGAAGGTGTCATCCCATTTTTGCAATGCGCGCAGGTAGGCAATTTGCGCACTTTCTTTCCCATCGCTGCCTGCTTCACCGAATTTTTCGCCGGACATCAGCATAGGGATACCCGGTGGATAAGGGAGAACCGCATTGGCTGCTACCCTGCCATGCAGGTCATCAAGACCGACCAGCTCACATTCGCCTTGAACCATTTTTTGGTACGCGGCACGCGGTGTATGCACCGGTGTTGGCAGATCGTCATAGGCCTGATTAAGCAGTTTGCCGAGGTTATCCTGTTTCAGGAAGGCAAACATCTTATCACCGAGATCTTTCAGGCCCAGGGCGCCGTACTCCGCGCTGTATTTTGTGGCAAGATCCGGCAACACTTCGGACAGTGGGGTGTTGGCGTCATAATGGCGCTTAAAGGACAGCAGCGCTTCCAGCAAAGTCCCCCATTTGCCTTTGGTCACCCCCATAGAGAACAGGAACATCAGTTGGAAGTCGGTGGTGCGGGTTGGCACAATGCCGTTGCGGGCTAGCCAGGCGTTAACCAGGGCTGCCGGCACCCCGGTGTCTTCCAGCGTACCGTCCACTTTAATGCCCGGAGCCAGGATGCTGACTTTGACCGGGTCGATCATCGCCCAATCCGCGTCGAGACCTTTGAAGCCATGCCACTCATCATCTGGATTCATTACCCAGTAGCTTTGATCGGTAGCCAGAGCCTCTGCGGGGATATCTTGGAATGGGACGTCTTTTTGCGTTTTGGGATCGAGGCCTTCTTCGATATTCCAGGGTTTAAAGAACCACTCACCTTTTTTCTGGAATTCTGCATACAGGCGGGCTAATGCCTGGCGGAAGTCCACTGCTTCATTGATGGCCTCTTGGGTTAGCGATTGGCCGCATTCCCCGTCCATCATCTGTGCGGCAATATCGTTAGACGCGGCAATGATATAAGACGGTGAGGTGGTGGTGTGCATCATATAGGCTTGGTTAAAGCGCGGGAAATCTAATGGAGCCGTTTGGCCATTACGGATATGAATGTAAGAGGCGGGCGACAGCGCATTGAGCATTTTATGGCTGGACTGGGTGGCAACGATCGTTGATGCATAAGGTGCCTTAGGCGCTTTTGGATCACCACGCATGGCAAAGTAATTTTTATACATCGGGTTAAAGCGGGCATAGCCATACCAGGCTTCATCAAAATGAAGCACTGGAACTATACTTTCCCGTCCCGCCCCGGGACTAATAGCGCGCTCTATCGCTGCTACGTTATAACAAATACCGTCATAAGTACTGTTTGTTAGTACAAGGTATCCATTATCCCGCTCGCCAAATGGATTATGCAGCAGTTTATATTTTATGGTGTTGTACCACATCTCTGAATTTGGTACTGGCCCAATAATCCCATAAGCATTGCGGATGGGGTTCATATAGACCGGTGCGGCCCCGGTGAGAATTAGCCCCTGCTCGATTGATTTATGACAATTACGGTCGACTACTGCAGCCAGTTTCTCGGTCAAACAGGCCTGCATCACGCTGCGGTTGTTGCCAGAAGTGCCCACCACGCCGGAATAGGATTGTTGTGCACCAAACACGCGGGCAATGTTTTTTTCGCTGTCTTTAAAGGCACCGGTATGGTCCAGCAATGAGCCCATTGCGGTTCGTTCGATGCCTGAATCGGTGCGAAACAGGTTCTCGCCATAGAAATCGTGATAGACGCGGCCGGCTGGCGTTTTGGTAAAGCCCACCCCGCCCTGGTGCCCAGGTGCCGACCAGGAATATTCATGGGTCTGGTTGTATTTCATTATGGCCGACATCAGCGGCGGCAGTAGCTGCTGTCGGTAGCGTCTAATGGCGGCCATAATGCGCCCGGCGATAAAATCAGCCGAGTCTTCCAGGATCCAGGCGAATTCACTGATTTGTTCCATCATCTCGAGGCTAAGTTCTTTGGTGACGGTGCCGCGGTCGCTCAGCAGAAACACCGGCGCATTTTCTTGGCGCTTATGTAGTTTATCCAATAAGTTCTGTGCGGGATCGACTTCTTTCGGGTCCATGCTACGGGCCAACAGCAGGCAATCAATAGGCTCGTTAGCGTCGATAATGGACTCACCGTCCGGCACAGAAGTGGCGCGCATGACTTCAATATCACGGTTATTCAACTGCTTAATCAGGCGTTCTATTGCGGCGGTGGGGTAACCGCCTGGTGTTGTAAACTTGCTTTCTACCAATAGTGCTTTCATATCAATTAACTCCATTTATGTATTGATCGTTGTTTAACCTATGCCTGTTCTGCCGACGTATTATTGACATAGGTTAATAAATATTAACTTTTTCTGGTGGTATTAATGTCTTTGCGATCATGTGAAATGGAATGATTGGTATGGTTTTGCATTGAAATTATTTGATTTATTTTATTATTGTTGCTTTTGTTTTTACATTTCTGCTATTTCAAAATGATATTTTTATCATCATAATTAAAGAATTATTAATGAGTTTATCGGGTGTGATGATCGGGATTACGGGCAGGTGTGAGGGGATTTCAGGAAAAGAAAAGCGACAAGCAGAAGGCTCTGCTTGTCGCCTGTTTTAGCGGGAAAACTTACGACTTGGTTTGTTCCGGCCCTGTCCAGCGTTGCCACTGGCGTTGAATAAATGTCACGGCGGGTGACTGCGCCACGCTTTCGCCGATCACGCTCATCACCTTGCCGGCGTTGACTTTTTCTTTCGGCAACTTGACCTTGCACTGCTTGATACCGCCAGTGAACGGGTTCTTCGGCTGCGGTTTCGGCGGTTTGGCCACTGGTGGGACGTAACTACCGCCGCTGCCGCCCTGCGGTTCATTCAGCAGAGAGCTGGGTTTTACCAACACAATATCGGCTGGTAATGTCGGCAGCATTTGCTGCAACACTCTTACCGTTGCCGGGCGCGGGTGGCCAATGGCGATGGCGGAGCCGTTGCGTCGTGCCAGCTCGACCGCGCGGTTGAACTGACGGCGGATGTCGGCTTCGTTGGCGGTATCGTCCAGGAATACCTTCCGCTTGATCACCTTCACGTGTGTGCCGGCGGCAGCGCGGGTGGCCTGGCTATTGCCAATGGTCATGCTGTCGAGGAAATAGAGCTGGTAGCTGTCGAGCGCCTGCATCACCTTCTGCATGGCCGGCAGGCTGGAGGTCATGGCGCTGCCCATATGGTTATTCATACCCACCGCATAGGGCACATTATTGACCGCATTGCGGATAATGCGCTGGATCTCTTCGCTGCTCATCGAAGGCTGCAACGTATCGCGTTCCAGCGGTTGCTTGCTGAGCGGTGCCATCGGCATATGGATCAGCACTTCGCGGCCCTGACTGTGGGCGCGGGTGGCCATTAAATGGGCATGAGGGGCGTTGGGCAGTACGGCGACGGAGATAGCCGTCGGCATCTGCAGCACGGCACCTTCCTCATGCGGGCGATAACCCACGTCATCGATAACGATGGATAACTTCCCTGCCTGTGCGGCACAAACCTGCAGCAGACAGCCAATCAATACGACAGTACGGGTTTTGATATAGCGCAAATCTATCTTCCCAACCACGGCAGTGGGTTAACGGCCTGACCCTGGCGACGAATTTCGAAATAGAGCGACGGCGTTCCCTGGCCCCCGCTGGTACCCACTAAGGCGATTGGTTGACCGGCACGCACCTGCGCCCCGACATTGACCAACGCGCTTTGGTTGTAGCCATACAGACTCATGTCGCCCTTACCGTGCTCGATGACGACCACCAGGCCATAGCCCTGTAACCAGTCGGCCAGCAATACGCGGCCATCGGCAATGGCTTTCACTTCGCTGCCTTCTCTGGCCTCAATGACCATGCCTTTCCAGCGTAGCTCGCCCTGCAGCTGTTCGCCGAAACCGTGCAGTGTGCGGCCGCGCACCGGCCATATGGCCTGTCCGTTTGGTCGACCGAGGCCGCCGGTACGGGCCATCAGTGAACGGTCGGCTTCGCTTGGTTTATAGCTGGTGCCGGTTTTCTTCGCCTGCTGTTCTTTGACGCGAACCTGTTCGCGCACCTTGGCGGCTTCACGCGCTTCGCGTTCCGCACGGGCGCGGGCTTCTCGTTCGGCCCGGGCAATTTTGTCGCGCATGCGGGTTTCGTTCTGACGCAGTTCCACCAGACGTTGCTGATCTTTTTCCAGCGAGGCTTCCAGTGCGGTCAGCGTTTTCTTACGTGCTCCGCGTGCCTGCTCCAGCTTCTGTTGCTGCGTCTGTTGCTCGCCCAGCAGCGATTTCTGTTGGCCTTGCTTGGCGACCAGCGTAGTTTTTTGCCTGGCCAGTTCGGCGCGGGTTTGTTTCAGCTCTTCAATCGTTTGCTGGCGTGCTTCGTTCAGATAACCGAAGTAAGCCAAAATACGTTCGCTGCGTTGGCTCTCTTCACCACTAAGCACCAACTGGACGGCGCTGTGCTGGCCCTGCCTAAAGGCGGCATCGAGTTGCTTGGCAAGGATTTCCTGCTGGGTTGACTGCTGTTTTTGCAGCTTGGCGATTGAGGCGTTCAGGCCGGAGATATCTTTCCCCAACTGGCTCAAAGTGCCCTGGGTATCACGCAGCAGGCGGCTGGCCTGCGCGATGGTTTTTTCTTGCTGCTTAAGCTGATCCTGCAGTGAGCTGCGCTGTTGCTGCTGCTGTTTAACCGCCTTTTCTTTCTCGGCGATGCTCTGCTGGATGTCTTTGAGTTGGGATTTGTTGTCTTCCGCCGCCTGGCTGGCTAACGGCAACAACAAGACGCCAGCGTAAAATACGCTGGCGCACATGGTGGTCAACTTCCTTGGCGCGGTGCGTTCAGGCAGCGGTTGGCTGCCTGCGTTTGCGCTTCGGGTTACCCTTGATAGTGCAAAAAACGCCTTTTCCCTCATGGAGAAGGATTATTCCACGATGAACAGCGGCTTACCAGTCATCTCTTGCGGGATTTCCATTCCCATCAGCGCCAGCATGGTTGGTGCGATGTCCGAAAGCTTGCCACCATTGACTGCGCTGGCAGGCTTGCCGATGTAAATCAGCGGTACCGGCAGGCTGGTGTGAGCGGTATGCGCCTGACCGGTAGCCGGATCGCGCATTTGTTCGGCGTTGCCGTGATCGGCGGTGATCAGCAACTGCCCGTCGACGGCCTTAACTGCCTCAACCACCTGAGCAATGCAGTTATCCAGAGTTTCTACTGCCTTCACTGCCGCGTCGTAGACCCCGGTATGGCCCACCATGTCCCCATTCGGATAGTTGCAGATAATGGCGTCGTATTTACCACTGGCAATGGCGGCCAGCAGTTTGTCGGTTAGCTCGGCGGCGCTCATTTCCGGCTGCAGATCGTAGGTAGCGACCTTCGGTGAGTTGATCAGCACGCGATCTTCACCGGTGAAGGGTTCTTCAACACCGCCGTTAAAGAAGAAGGTGACGTGAGCGTATTTTTCGGTTTCCGAGATGCGTAGCTGGGTCTTGTCGTGTTTCATCAGCCACTCACCGAAGGTATTGCTCAGCGATGCAGGCGGATAGGCGCAAGGGGCTTTGATATCGGCGGCATACTCGGTCAACATCACGAAATCACCAAAATTGATGACTTTGGCGCGAGGGAAGCCGTCGAAATCGGCATTAACGAAAGAGCGGACGATCTGGCGTGCGCGATCGGCACGGAAGTTCATGAAGATCAGTGCGTCGCCATCATGTAATTCGGCCTTGGCTTCACCGGCGGCTTGCAGCACGGTCGGCTTGACGAATTCGTCGTTTTCACCGCGCTCGTAAGCGGCCTGCAGAGCAGCCACGGCGTTATCGGTGACGTAATCGCCCTTGGCCTGGGTCAGCAGATCGTAGGCCAGTTGAACACGGTCCCAACGGTTGTCGCGGTCCATGGCGTAATAACGGCCAATCAGCGACGCGATGCGCCCGGTGCCCAGTTTGGCAAAGGCATCGCTAAAGCGTTGCAGAGAGGCTTCTGCGCTGCGTGGCGGGGTATCGCGACCGTCCAGGAAGGCGTGCAGGTAAACGGCTTTGGCGCCGCGCTGCGAAGCCAGTTCAATCATCGCCAGAATATGGTCTTCGTGGCTGTGGACGCCGCCCGGTGACAGCAGGCCCATGATATGTACCGCTTTGCCGGCCTGTACGGCCTTATCGACCGCCGCCGTCAGCGTCGGGTTGGCGAAGAAATCGCCTTCTTTGATTTCTTTATCCAGTCGGGTCAAGTCCTGATAAACGATGCGCCCGGCACCCAGGTTGACGTGGCCGACTTCCGAGTTACCCATCTGACCGTCAGGCAGGCCGACATCCAGCCCGGACGCGGCGATCAGCTGGTGTGGCTGCTGTTGCCACAGACGGTCCATTACCGGCGTTTTGGCGTTCAGAATGGCGTTGTCCTGTTGCTCCTCGCGGTGGCCGTAACCGTCCAGGATCACCAGTACCATCGGCTTTTTGTTACTCGACATTGCGTTAACCTCGTTATGAACTTTTAAGTTGTGAATAGTCATCAACCCCTGGCCGGGCGGATGACTATTCACTCTCAAAACCGCCCGATTTTACAACGCGACCGCTTAAAAAGAGCCCAGAGAGATCAAAGTTGCGGTGAACAAGGGCGGCTTTTATGCTGTGGCATCGTGAATTTCTCAGCGTAGCCCGCAGTTTCTGCAATAGCGCTTGCTTATTGGCTGTATTTGCTGCACTCGGCAGGTATACTCTGGAACCTTGAGTTATTTTTTCCCTTAACTAACGGGAGTTGTTACACCCCATGCTGCAAGAAATTATGCAATTCGTTAGCAAGCATCCCATACTGAGCCTGGCCTGGATCGCCCTGCTGGTTGCGGTGATCGTCATGACGTTCAAGAGCAGTTTCTCCAAGGTGAAAGAGATCACCCGTGGTGAAGCCACCCGCCTGATTAATAAAGAAGATGCTGTTGTGGTTGATACCCGCAGCCGTGATGATTTCCGCCGTGGCCACCTGGCCAACGCCATCAACCTGACCGCCAGCGAAATCAAAAGCGGCAGTCTGGGCGAGCTGGAAAAACACAAGGCTCAGCCGATCATCGTGGTTTGTGCCAACGGCACCACCTCCCGCGAGCCGGCAGAGAACCTGAGCAAGGCCGGTTTTGAAAACGTAGTTACGCTGAAAGACGGTATTGCCGGCTGGAGCGGGGAAAACCTGCCGTTAGTGCGCGGTAAGTAATTCTTTAACGTATTTGAGGTGGTAATCCATGGCTAACATTGATATCTACACCAAAGCGACCTGTCCGTTCTGTCATCGCGCCAAAGCGTTGCTGAACAGCAAGGGAGCCGCGTTTAACGAAATCGCCATTGATGGTGATAATGAAAAACGCGAAGCGATGATTGCGCGCAGTGGGCGCACCACCGTGCCTCAGATTTTCATCGACGGCCAACATATTGGCGGCTGTGATGATTTATATGAACTCGATGCTCGTGGTGGTCTGGATCCGCTGCTTTAAGCGGATGACTGCCGGTTACTGAGTATCAATAAGGACGTTTAACCAAGGGTATTACACACATGTCAGAACAAAACAGCACAGAGATGGCTTTCCAGATCCAGCGTATTTACACCAAGGATATCTCCTTCGAAGCGCCAAAGGCTCCGCAGGTTTTCCAGCAGGAATGGCAGCCAGAAGTTAAACTGGATCTAGATACCGCTTCCAGCCAGTTGGCTGATGAAGTGTATGAAGTTGTACTGCGCGTAACCGTGACGGCCTCTCTGGGCGAAGAAACTGCGTTCCTGTGTGAAGTGCAGCAGGCGGGTATCTTCTCCGTAGCGGGCATCGACGGTACTCAGTTGGCGCATTGCCTGGGTGCATACTGCCCGAACATTCTGTTCCCGTATGCGCGTGAGTGCATCACCAGCCTGGTTTCTCGCGGTACATTCCCGCAGTTGAACCTGGCACCGGTTAACTTTGACGCGCTGTTCATGAACTATCTGCAGCAGCAGTCAGAAGGCGAAGGTGCCGCACCACATCAGGATGCCTGATGAACACCGTCAATGCTTCAATGACTGTAATCGGTGCCGGCTCGTACGGCACCGCATTAGCTATTACGCTGGCGCGTAACGGCCACTCCGTGGTGCTGTGGGGTCATAACCCCGAGCAAATCCAAAAGATGCAGCGCGATCGCTGCAATCAGGCATTTCTTCCCGATGTCGCTTTCCCCGATACCCTGTTGCTTGAAGCCGATCTGGCGCGCGCGCTGGCTGCCAGCCGCGATGTGCTGGTGGTAGTGCCAAGCCACGTGTTCGGTGACGTGCTGCGCCAGTTGAAACCGCATCTGCGTCCGGATGCCCGCATTGTGTGGGCCACCAAAGGGCTGGAAGCGGAAACCGGCAGGCTGTTGCAGGACGTGGCGCGCGAAGCGCTGGGCGAGGCTATTCCGCTGGCGGTGGTCTCAGGGCCGACGTTTGCCAAAGAGCTGGCCGCCGGGCTGCCGACCGCGATTGCGCTGGCTTCTACCGACGCGCAGTTCGCCGAAGATTTGCAGCAGTTGTTGCACTGTGGCAAAAGTTTCCGCGTGTACAGCAACCCCGATTTTATCGGCGTTCAACTGGGCGGGGCGGTGAAGAACGTGATTGCCATCGGTGCCGGGATGTCAGACGGTATCGGTTTTGGTGCCAATGCGCGTACGGCACTGATTACCCGTGGCCTGACGGAAATGACCCGTCTTGGCTCTGCGTTGGGGGCTGACCCATCGACCTTTATGGGCATGGCCGGGTTGGGCGATCTGGTGTTAACCTGCACCGATAATCAATCGCGCAACCGCCGTTTCGGTATTATGCTGGGACAGGGTAAAGGCGTGCAGGAAGCGCAGGACAGCATCGGTCAGGTGGTCGAAGGCTATCGCAATACCAAAGAGGTATTGGCACTGGCGCAACGCTACGGCGTGGAAATGCCGATTACCGAACAGATTTATCAGGTGTTGTATTGCCATAAAAATGCCCGAGAAGCTGCGCTGAGCCTGCTGGGGCGTACCAGAAAAGACGAAAAGCACAGCGCATAACCTAGATACCCTGCAGCTTGAAAGATGACGGGTATAAAAACGATATGCGGGGCGGCATGCTGACCCGGCAATTGAATTGGGCTGCCTGACTGCGATGCGGTGAGGCAGCCTGTTTTGCAAGGCGGAGAGGAACCTGATGTCGTCAGAAGAGTTAGAGCAGGTCTGGAATAGCATCAAATCAGAGGCAAGAGAGCTGGCTGAGTGTGAACCGATGCTGGCTAGCTTTTATCATGCGACGTTGCTCAAGCACGACAACCTGGGGGGTGCGCTCAGCTATATTCTGGCAAACAAGTTGGCCAACCCGATTATGCCCGCTATTGCGGTGCGTGAAGTGGTGGAAGACGCTTACCTGGCCGATCAGCAAATGATCGTTTCGGCGGCTCGCGACATCCTGGCGGTGCGCTTGCGTGACCCGGCAGTAGACAAGTACTCGACGCCGCTGTTGTACCTGAAAGGCTTCCATGCGCTACAGGCTTACCGTATCGGCCACTGGCTGTGGTTGCAGGGGCGACAGGCGCTGGCGATCTATCTGCAAAACCAGATTTCGGTCGCTTTTGGCGTGGATATCCATCCGGCTGCGACCATTGGTTGCGGCATCATGCTCGACCACGCTACCGGCATTGTGATCGGTGAAACCGCGGTGGTAGAAAATAATGTCTCTATTCTGCAATCGGTCACCCTTGGTGGTACCGGAAAGACCAGCGGCGATCGCCACCCGAAGATCCGCGAAGGCGTAATGATTGGCGCCGGGGCTAAAATTCTCGGCAATATCGAAGTGGGTAAAGGCGCGAAAATCGGTGCCGGTTCGGTGGTGCTGCAATCGGTGCCACCGCATACTACGGCTGCCGGTGTGCCGGCGCGCATTGTCGGTCGACCGGAAAGCGATACGCCATCGATGGATATGGATCAGTACTTCAACGGTACCAACCACGGTTTTGAGTACGGCGACGGCATTTAAGCCGGTGGGTTCAAGAATAAATTCAGGGGAGCTTCGGCTCCCCTGATGCTTTCTGACGCGGGATTAACCCTGTTTCGGGAAGTTGGTGATATCGGTGACGACGTCGTCGATCGCCGCTTTCACATCCTCTGCAGTGACCGGCGTGCTGTCGTTGCTAACGGTTTTGCCATAGGTTTTACGCACGACTTCCAGCACTGTTTTACCGGTGTCCTGATCGATCAACTCACCTTCAATATAAAGCGTGGTGTTTTGAGTTCTGTGGCCACTGGCAGCCATGGTGCCGGCAACCACCGCGGCAACTGGAACGACCTCATAGAATTTCATGTCTTCATCTTCAGCGGAGACGGCGGTAATGGCGAGTTTGGCCACCAGAACGCGCGAACCAGCCGGACTTTTCAGGATGGTAAAGCGATCCTGAAGCGCAGCTTTTATCCGCTGGGTGGAATAGGCCTTGATTTTATTCAGCGTGTCCTGGCTCACACGTGTGGTCGGTTTTTCCGCTGGGAAATAGACGACCGGCTGGAAATACAGGCCGCGGTAGTTGGATTCTTTGTAGCTTGGGTCGATCCAACGCAGCGTTTTATGGCCGCTTGGCGACGTCGTTTCTTGCAATTTGCTGTAGTCAGACAGGAACCCCGAGTACTGCTTTGTAGTGGTCACTTTGGACGAACAACCCGCCAGCAACAAACTCACTGCCAATGCCGCCATGGCAACGCTCAAGCGTTGTTTTTTCATACGATTTCCTATGATGAGTGCCGATAACCCTTACAAAAGATAGCTCATTATCTTCTGCCATAGCGAATGTTTTGGCGCTGTGCGTGCCATGTTACGGGGCGGCCTATCAGGATCGTGATGCGCAGCTTGTTTTTACTTGCAAAGCGCGTAGTCAGGATTTGATCAGCGCACCCGCATAGTCCAGTTGCCGCCAGGCTTCATACACCACTACGGCCACGGCGTTGGACAGGTTCATGCTACGGCTTTGTGCCTGCATCGGAATGCGGATTTTCTGTTGTGCCGGCAAGGCTTCGAGGATTTCAGCAGGCAGCCCGCGGGTTTCCGGCCCAAACAGCAAATAGTCGCCGGCCTGATAGCTGACCGCGCTGTGCGCGGGGGTGCCTTTGGTGGTCAGGGCAAACAGCCGCTGCGGATTTTCGCTGGCGATAAAAGCGGCGTAGTCGGCGTGACGTCGGATGCTGGCGAATTCATGATAGTCCAGCCCGGCGCGGCGCAGGCGTTTGTCATCCCACGGGAAGCCCATCGGTTCTATCAGGTGCAGTTGAAAACCGGTATTGGCACACAGGCGGATGATATTGCCGGTATTGGGTGGAATTTCGGGTTCGAATAAAACAATGTTCAACATGTAAAAAGCCCCTCATGACGAGGGGCGCAGAATAGCAAAATCTTACCGGCCTGTCTTAGGCGATCAGCGCTGATGCAACGGTAACCACAGGACTAACCGCAGGCCACCGAGCGGACTGTCTTCCGCTTTTACCCAGCCGCGATGCTGGTTGACTGCCGCTTCTACGATCGCCAGGCCCAAGCCGGTGCCGCCGGAGGCGCGATCGCGTGCTTCGTCGGTGCGATAAAACGGTCGGAAAATTTGCTCGCGATCTTCCGTACTGACGCCAGGGCCGTCATCGTCGACCACAATGGTAATGCCCTGGTTGTCCGCGCTAAACGCCACGGCGATCCTGGTGTTCGAATAGCGCAGTGCGTTACGCACAATGTTTTCCAGTGCGCTGTCCAACGCGCCGGCGTTGCCGAACAGCGTCCATGGACCGGGAGGAGCGGTGACTTCCAAATGCTTGCCCATTTGCTCGGCTTCAAAGCCAGCGTCATCGAGTACATTGGCCCAGAGCTCATTGGCAAGCAGCCGCTCACGGACCAACTCGCTTTTCTGCTGTCCTCGTGACAGCACCAACAGATCGTTGATCATCGAGTCCAGACGCTGCGCCTCGGTCTCGATGCGCTCCAGCTCACGGCCTTCACCGTGGCGACGACGCATTAACGCGGTAGCCAACTGCAGACGGGTTAGCGGGGTGCGCAGCTCGTGCGAGATGTCGGAGATCAGCCGTTGCTGAGCGGTCATCATGCGTTCCAGCGAACTGACCATTTGGTTGAAACTGGCGCCGGTCGCCAGAAACTCTTGCGGCCCGGCTTCCAGCTCCGGATGCTGTTTCAGATTGCCACGGGCGACGTCATCGGCCGCGTTTTTCAGCTTGCGTGCCGGTTTCGCCAGGCTCCAGGCCAGCCATAGCAGCAATGGGGCGCTGATCAACATGGTGACGATCAGCAGCAGCAGCGGCCGGTCGAACATCAGGTTGATGAAGTCGGATTGTGGGCTGTTGGCCGGACGAATTAAGTACAACTGGTAGTTGTCTTCACCATCGCGTACGGAGAAGGGGCCGACCAGTTCGACGCGGCCGTATTTTTTCTTCTTCGGATGGTCGGAATTATCAGATTGGCCGATAAAATTACGCACCAACTGCATTTCGTTGCGTTGCATGTTGCCAATCACCCGGCCTTCGCTGGTGACCAGGATCAGGCGCTGCCCTGGCGGGGCCCATTTTTCAATGGCGCGGAATAAACGCCGCCACCACATCAGGTCGTTGGCCGGATCGTTTTGCAACTCGGCCTCGACATGTTGTTCCAGCATCAGCCCCTGCCGCTGCTCGCTGTCCAGCAGCGAGGTCATTTGGCGGGAGTCGAGCTTGGGCACCATCAACACCAGCATCAGCACCAGGGCCAATGTGAACCAAAAAATGGCGAAGATACGTGCCGTCAAACTGTTGATCATGTTGCAGATACCATTAAGTAACCCCGTCCACGCAAGGTTTTGAACCACGGGTGGCCGTCTTTGCGGTTCGGCAGTTTACGTCGTAAGTTAGAGATGTGCATATCGATGGCGCGATCAAACGGCGTCAGACGTTTGCCCAGCACTTCCTGGCTCAGCAGTTCACGAGAGACTACCTGGCCGAGATGCTGTGCCAGCAGGTACAACAGGGTAAATTCGGTGCCGGTAAGATCCAGCGTTTGGCCGTCGAAACTGGCTTCCTGGCGGCCCGGATTGAGTTGCAAACCGTCAACGTCCAGCGTGGGTGCGCCGGTATCGACATTTTGCTGCTGCTCGCTCCAGTTGGAGCGGCGCAGAATCGCACGAATACGTGCAACCAGTTCGCGATCGTTAAAAGGCTTTGGCAAGTAGTCATCGGCACCCAGTTCCAGACCCAGTACCCGGTCCAATTCGCTGCCGCGAGCGGTCAGCATAATGACTGGCGTCTGGTGGTGCTGACGCAGCTCTTTTAACGTATCGATACCGTTTTTCTTCGGCATCATGATATCGAGCAACAGCAGATCAATGGAGCTGTCCAGAAGCGACAACGCCTGTTCACCATCGTAGGCCACGACGATAGTAAAACCTTCCATTTCAAGAAGTTCTTTTAACAGCGAGGTCAGCTCGCGGTCGTCGTCAACTAACAGAATTTTGTTCATTGTATTTTTTCCTCCTGACGCAAAATACGTCATCAACTGTTGGCATTCCATGACTTTACGTAGTTTTACATGCACTGACGCATGTTTGCAGGTGCAGCAGTACACTGCTCCTCGTTGATTCGCAAAGTGAGAAAGCACGAGGAGTTAAAATGCGTAAGGTGACCGCATTAGTTATGGCATCAATGCTGGCAATAGGTTCTACCGCTGCGTTTGCTGCTGACACTAAATCGGAAACTGTACCGACTCCCGGCAACGACGCGATGACCCGAGCACCAGGTCAGCACCACATGTTTGACGGTGTCAGCCTGTCTGAACAGCAGCGTCAGCAAATGCGCGATTTAATGCGCCAGGCGCGCCACGATCTGCCTGGTGTCAATGTAGCTGAAATGGAAGCCATGCATAAGCTGGTGACCGCAGACAAATTTGATGAAGCCGCCGTGTATGCCCAGGCGGAACAGATGGCTCAGCAACAGGTTAAGCGCCAGGTCGAAATGGCCAGAGTACGCAATCAAATGTATAACCTGCTGACGCCACAGCAAAAAAGTGTTTTAGACCAGAAACATCAGCAGCGCATGCAGCAGATGGAGCAACAAATTTCTGGTTTGCAGCAAACTTCTGCCCAGAAGTTAAGTATGACTGAGTAGTCCCTGTTTTTCCTTGCCATAGACACCATCCCTGTCTTCCCCCGCCATGATGGCGGGGTTTTTTTTGTCCATCATTCCGCTATATTGGCCCTCTCAACGTTTAACCTGGATGGGTTATGGAACCGCAATATGCGCGTTTGGTGAAATCTGCCGCGTTAGCTGCCACTGCGTTGGCCTCGATACTGCTACTGATCAAAATTGTCGCCTGGTACCACACCGGTTCGGTGAGCCTGCTGGCCGCTTTGGTAGATTCCCTGGTGGATATCGCCGCGTCGCTGACCAACTTGCTGGTGGTGCGTTATTCGCTGCTGCCGGCCGACGAGGAACACACCTTCGGGCATGGTAAGGCCGAGTCGTTGGCCGCGCTGGCGCAGAGCATGTTTATTTCCGGCTCGGCACTGTTTCTGTTCCTGACCGGCTTCCAGCATCTGTACTCTCCGGAAACGCTGCGCGATCCCGGTATTGGTATTGCCGTGACGGTGGTGGCGTTGTTCAGCACCTTGCTGCTGGTCACCTATCAGCGTTGGGTGGTAAGGAAAACCCGTAGTCAGGCCGTACGAGCAGATATGCTGCATTATCAGTCAGATGTCATGATGAATGGTGCTATTCTTATAGCGCTTGCGCTAAGCTGGTACGGTTTTCAACGGGCGGATGCGCTGTTTGCATTGGCCATTGGCGTCTACATTCTTTATAGCGCGCTGCGGATGGGCCATGAGGCGGTGCAATCGCTGCTGGACAGGGCATTGCCGGATGACGAACGTCAGGCAATTATTGATGTGATTTCTTCCTGGCCAGGGGTGAAAGGTGCGCACGATCTACGGACCCGCCAGTCCGGTCCGACGCGTTTTATCCAGTTGCATCTGGAAATGGACGATGCGCTGCCGCTGATGCAGGCGCATCTTCTGGCCGAGCAGGTGGAACAGGCACTGTTGCATCGTTTCCCCGGAGCGGATGTCCTCATTCACCAGGATCCCTGTTCCGTGGTGCCAGAGGGCCGACAGGGGCGTTGGGAGCTATAATCAATACAGAGCCTGTAAGATCGGTGCAACGGGTGAATGGCGGAGTTAGCTCAGCGTGCCATGATGGTTTTTTACCGCAATATTGCGTGACTTGAATCAATTCAGCTGGGTGTTTTTGTTATAATATCCAGCAATAAGCCGTAAAGCTGATTTTCTACAGCCGGAGAGGTTCCAGGACAATCGGCGAATACAGAATTCTTAAGAAATTGCATCTACAGTTCAGAGGTAGTCATGATCAAGAAAATCGGTGTACTGACAAGTGGCGGTGATTCGCCGGGTATGAACGCTGCGATCCGTGGCGTTGTGCGTGCTGCACTTTCAGAAGGTCTGGAAGTTTTTGGTATTTACGATGGCTACCTTGGCTTGTACGAAGATCGCATGGAAAAATTGGACCGCTACAGCGTGTCCGATATGATCAATCGCGGCGGCACCTTCCTTGGTTCTGCCCGCTTCCCGGAGTTCAGAGACGACAGCGTACGTGCCAAGGCGATTGAAAATCTGCAAAACCGCGGTATTGATGCGCTGGTGGTGATTGGCGGTGACGGTTCCTATATGGGGGCTAAACGCCTGACGGAAGAAGGTTTCCCTTGTATTGGCTTGCCGGGCACTATCGATAACGACGTGGCCGGTACCGACTACACCATCGGTTTCTTCACCGCGCTTGAAACCGTGGTGGAAGCGATTGACCGCTTGCGCGATACCTCATCTTCACATCAGCGTATTTCTATCGTTGAAGTGATGGGGCGTTATTGCGGCGATCTGACGCTGGCGGCGGCGATTGCCGGCGGTTGCGAGTTCATCGTGTTGCCTGAAATTGAGTTCAACCGCGAAGATCTGGTGTGTGAAATCAAAGCCGGTATCGACAAGGGTAAAAAACACGCGATCGTGGCGATCACCGAGCATATCTGCGATATCGATGAGCTGGCACGCCATATCGAGCAAGAAACCAAGCGTGAAACCCGTGCTACCGTGTTGGGGCATATTCAGCGCGGTGGTTCACCGGTAGCCTACGACCGTATTCTGGCTTCCCGCATGGGTGCTTACGCCATCGAGCTGTTGTTGCAGGGCTACGGCGGCCGCTGTGTCGGTATCCAAAACGAGAAGATGGTGCACCACGACATCATCGATGCGATCGAAAACATGAAGCGTCCATTCAAGGGCGACTGGCTGGAAACGGCGAAAAAACTGTACTGATCCCGTTTTAATTCAGTCAACAGAAGCCTCCGCATGCGGAGGCTTTTTTTATGTCTGCTGCGGTTATATTCCAGAATCGTCTAGCCCAACATTTTTTATTCTTTAATTGATAGCCAAGTTTCTGGCAGGCTCTGATGCTAAATCAACCGATTGAGGTTGCGATTATTTTTCCTGGGGGAGCAAGTCGATGCGTATGCGTAAATGGGGTGCAGGTCTGACAATAATGCTGCTGGCGTCCGGCGTCATGGCGAAAGATATCCAATTGCTGAACGTTTCATACGACCCGACGCGTGAGTTCTATCAGGAATATAACACCGCATTCGGTAAATACTGGCAGCAACAGACCGGTGATAAAGTCACGGTGCGTCAGTCGCATGGTGGCTCCGGCAAGCAGGCGACTTCGGTGATTAACGGCATTGAGGCCGACGTGGTGACACTGGCATTGGCCTATGACGTGGACGCTATCGCTGAGCGCGGGCGCATTGATAAAGAGTGGATCAAACGTCTGCCGGACAACTCGGCACCTTATACCTCGACCATTGTGTTCCTGGTGCGCAAAGGTAATCCAAAGCAAATTCACGATTGGGCGGATTTGATCAAACCGGGCGTCTCGGTAATCACCCCGAACCCGAAAACCTCTGGTGGCGCGCGTTGGAACTATCTGGCGGCCTGGGGTTATGCACTGCATCAGAACAATAACGATCAGGCCAAGGCGCAAGAATTCGTTAAAAACCTGTATAAGAACGTCGAAGTGCTGGATTCCGGTGCGCGCGGTTCAACTAATACCTTCGTTGAACGCGGTATCGGTGATGTGCTGATCGCCTGGGAGAACGAAGCGCTGCTGGCGGAAAAAGAGCTGGGCAAGGACAAGTTTGAGATTATCACCCCAAGCGAATCGATTCTGGCCGAGCCGACCGTGTCGGTGGTGGATAAAGTGGTTGATAAGCGCGGTACCCGTGATGTGGCTACGGCTTACCTGAAGTATCTGTATACGCCGGAAGGGCAGACCATCGCGGCGAAAAACTATTACCGTCCACGCGATGCGGCGGTAGCGGCCAAGTTTGCCGATCAGTTCCCGAAACTGAAACTGTTCACCGTGGATGATACTTTCGGTGGCTGGACTCAGGCGCAGAAGGTGCACTTTGCCACCGGCGGCGTGTTTGACGAAATCAGCAAACGTTGATGCTCAATGGGCACCAATAAAAAACCCCGGCAAGCCGGGGTTTTGTTATTTATAAGCCGGGAGAAATCAGGCTTTTTTAGCAGCAGCAGCGGCTTTGACGATCACGGCGAAAGCATCGGCTTTCAGTGATGCGCCGCCAACCAGCGCGCCGTCGATGTCCGGCTGAGTGAACAGCTCGGCAGCATTTTTGTCGTTCACGGAGCCGCCGTACTGGATGATCACTTCTGCAGCCACGGCTGCGTCCTGCTTGGCGATGTGATCGCGGATAAATTTGTGTACTGCCTGTGCCTGCGCAGGAGTGGCAGACTTGCCGGTACCGATAGCCCAAATTGGCTCATAAGCGATAACCGCGCCTTTAAAGGCTTCTGCACCCTGGGTTTTCAGTACGGCGTCGATCTGACGTGCGCAAACTTCTTCGGTTTTACCCGCTTCGTTTTCAGCGTCAGTTTCACCGATGCACAGCACTGGGATCAGACCGGCAGTTTTCAGCACGGCAAATTTCTCGGCGATCGCAGCGTCAGTTTCTTTGTGGTAAGTACGACGCTCGGAGTGGCCGATGATGATGTATTGCGCACCAATATCTTTCAGCATGTCGGCAGAAACTTCACCGGTGAATGCGCCGGACAGGTTCACGTCTACGTTTTGGGCGCCCAGAGCGATGCGGCTGCCGGCCAGCGCGTGCTTGGCCTGGTCCAGGTACATGACCGGTGGTGCGATAGCGACGCCACAACCGTCAACACTGCTCAGTTCATTGCGCAGTGCGGCGATCAGTTCGTTAACCATGTGAGTGCTGCCGTTAAGCTTCCAGTTACCCATAACTAATGGATGACGCATGTTTTTTCCTCCAACAAGGGAACGCGAGAGTCGAAATAACCACTGCCGGACCGGCAGTTTACCTGCCCAACAGTATAGAGATGATTAAGCGCGAAGGCTTTGCTTTTCGTCATTAAATGACCGGCTGTTACGGCTCGGATAGCGTCAGCTTAACCGGTTCAACAGCGAAAGTTACCCCTTTATCGCCGTTGTCCGCGACCACATAACGGATCGCACCGACCTGCTGTTGGTAAAAGCGTGAACCTTTGCCTTTCTCCAACAGGTTGGCCACTTTGCTCAGGCTTTTTTCCACCGTCAGCGCCGGTTCAAACTGGCGCATCAGTGCGGCCATATAGTTGATGGCAATGGTGCGGGCCGCCTTTTCTTCGCTGCTTTGCTGCAGCGGCAGATGGGTAATTTGCAGCGTTTTGATTTTGCCGGTGCCCTTTTCCAGCGCAGTGGAGGCGTAGAGATTTTCGTTCAGCTTGCTGGCGGCACGCGTCAGCAGTGGCGTATCGTCCTCTGCGGTTGCGATGGCGCGAAATTCGCCAATCGGCAGCGTCGGGTTGTCGCGGTTATATTTTTCGCGGAATTTGACCACCGTCAGATCAAAGGTCGGTGCCCCGGCCAGCAGATACGGCGCGGTGGGCGATGCACTGACGACGGCATCCGGCGGATCGGCCCAGGCGCTGCTGATACTCAGCAACAGGCAGGCGATGGCGATGGTTTTTCTCAGCATGGTATAACACGGCATCAAGAACAAAGATGGCTCCGATTAAAGCGATAACCCAGGGGGATTGTCAAAGATCCCGCGCCATTATCGCTTGCTGACAGGAAAGCTGTGCGTTACTCCGCGTAATGCAGGGCAGAAATCTTCGCCCGGCAGCGCCTATGTTACACTGCACGGCAGAATATGGGCAGGCTAACAACGCAGGATTCAATGACAATACAACAGTGGTGCTTTTCGTTTAAGGGCCGAATTGGGCGGCGTGACTTTTGGATTTGGATGGTGCTGTGGCTGGTGCTGATGGTTGTGGCTTTTTCTCTCGCCAGTCGTGAACTGGTGGATATCCAGACCATCGCATTCTTTATCGTGGGCTTGCTATGGCCGACGGCGGCGGTGCTGGTGAAACGGCTGCACGACCGCAATAAAGCCGGCTGGTGGGCGTTATTGCTGATCCTGGCGTGGTTGCTGGCGGCGGGTAACTGGCAGATGCTGGCACCGCTCTGGCAATGGGGCGTCGGGCGTTTTATCCCGACGCTGATCATTGTGATGATGATGATCGATTTGGGCGCCTTTGTCGGCACGCCCGATGCCAACCGTTTTGGCCCGCCGGCCGAGCCGGTGAAGTTCAGCGCACAATGAGGCCGTACGCTACCAGTATTGCTCGCTGGTGATATGGCCAGGCTTGCGGCGCAGGTGCTTGCGCATCTGCCGCTGATCCTTCAGCGTTTGCTGGGTATCCCGCACCATTTGCGGGTTACCGCACAGCATCACATGGTCGGTTTCCGCGTCGAGGGGTAATCCCACGGCCGCTTCCAGCCGTCCATCCTCGATCAGCGCCGGTACGCGGCCGGTCAGCGAGCCGGTGACCTCTTCGCGGCTGACAATAGTCTGAATGCGCAGTTTGCCATTGTAACGCTGCTGTAATTGCTGCATTAGCGGCAGGTAGCTGAGATCGCGTGCAAAGCGGGTGGCATGCACCAACACCAGATTTTTGAAGCGTTCCAGGTCTTTGCCTTCCTGCAGCATCGACAGGTAAGGGCCTATGGCGGTGCCTGTCGCCAACATCCACAGGGTGTCGCATTCAGGCACTTCCTCCAGCACGAAAAATCCGGCGGCCTCTTTGGTCACCATCACTTCGGAACCCGGTCGCAGTTGATTGAGGCGTGGGCTCAGTTTGCCTTCCGGCACGGTGACCAGGTAAAACTCCAGGTTCGGATCGCTGGGGGCATTGACGTAGGAATAGGCGCGCTGCACGCGTTCGCCGTCAATTTCCAGCGCCAGTTTGGCAAATTGCCCGGCGGTAAAGGGAGCAATGGGGGCATGGACGGTGATGCTGAACAGCCCGTCGGTCCATTGCGTGACTTGTGTAACCTTGCCATTAACCCAGTCAGCCATACTCTAAAGCTCCAATGGTCGAATCAAATAAGCGCAATGTCGTGAGCCGGAAATAGCATGCGCAGTACGCTCTATGCGATAACCTTGGCCAAACAGACGGTTAAACAGTTGCAGCTCCGAGTTGCACAGGCTGCTGCAGGCGGTGGCCGCCACGCCGATTGGGCAGTGGTTTTCCACCAGTAGCATGCCCTGCGGGTGCTCTAACAGTTCGGCCATGTAGCCATCATGCTGCCGCAGGCGCACCAATCGGGCGAGTTTGGCCTGATGGCAGTCTTCCTCAGACAGTTCTTCAGCATAGCGCTGATAAAGCTTGTCTTCGCGCGCGCTGAGCAACTGCTCCACCCCTTCCGCCCCAAACAACTGATGGGCAGCTCCCAACAGCTCTGTCGCCAGCCGATCGTGGCCATTGGCAAACTGGGCGTGGCCCTGCTGGGTCAGCGACCAGTAGCGTGTGGGGCGACCTACCTTGGTACGCGCTTCCTCGTAACCCACCAGCTCACGTTTTTCCAGAGATTGCAGATGCTGACGGATACCCATGGGGGTGATGTCCAGACGCTCAGCCAGCATTTTGGCAGAGTGCGGCCCCAAGGTTTTTAACTGCAATAAAATCAGCTCTGTTGTCTTCATAAACCCAATCCCTATGGCGTTATTTTATTTCAAGATGATGAAAATAATTATCGATTAAATGCTAAAGCCAAACTATTGAAAGTTTGCCATTTTTAACCCATAAGCAGTAGACGTACAGTTTAATTTACGAGGCTGGTTGGCTTTGCTGCCACTGTGACGGAGATCAATATTTGCCGGAAACTCGCTAAAAAAATTAAATTTGTTAGCTTATGCCGCCATAGAGGGCTGCTCGCCGTTCTGGCTGAATTAGGGGCCATACCGGGACGCTGTGACGAGTTAATACGTTAACGAAGATAATGAGAAAAATAGAAAACTTTCACCTGTTGGTGATGCTTACCCTGTTAGTGGCCGTCGGTCAGATGGCACAAACCATTTATGTCCCCGTGATTGCTGATATTGCCAAGGATCTGTCGGTGCGCTCCGGTGCCGTGCAGCGCGTGATGGCGGCTTATCTGATGACCTATGGCTTCTCGCAGTTGATTTACGGCCCGCTGTCGGACCGTATTGGCCGTCGGCCGGTGATCCTGGCCGGGATGATGATTTTTATGATGGGTGCGCTTGGCGCGCTGCTGTCCACCAACCTGACGATGCTGGTTGCCGCCAGTGCCATTCAGGGGATGGGGACCGGCGTGGCGGGGGTGATGGCGCGAACCATGCCGCGTGACCTGTATGCCGGTACTTCGCTGCGCTATGCCAACAGCCTGCTCAACATGGGCATTCTGGTCAGTCCGCTGTTGGCACCGATCATCGGTGGGGCATTGGCGATGATATTTGGCTGGCGCGCCTGTTATGCCTTCCTGTTGGTGTTGTGCGCCGGCGTGGCCTTCGCCATGTTCCGCTGGCTGCCGGAAACCCGACCGCAGCAGACTGAAAAACGGCGCATGCTGGCGAGCTTCCGCAAGCTGCTGGCGGACAGTACTTTTAGCTGTTATCTGGTGATGCTGATTGGTGCTCTGGCCGGGATCGCGGTCTTTGAAGCCAGCTGCGGCGTGCTGATGGGCGGCGTACTGGGCCTTAGCGGACTGACCGTCAGTATCCTGTTTATTCTGCCAATCCCGGCGGCGTTCTTTGGTGCCTGGTATGCCGGTCGTGACGGCAAAAGCTTCCACAGTCTGGTGTGGCATTCGGTGATCAGTTGCCTGCTGGCGGGCCTGATGATGTGGATCCCCGGGTGGTTTGGCGTGATGAACATCTGGACGCTGATTGTGCCGGCTGCGCTGTTCTTCTTCGGCGCCGGGATGCTATTCCCGCTGGCCACTACCGGGGCGATGGAGCCGTTTCCTTATCTGGCCGGTGCGGCTGGCGCATTGGTTGGGGGCATGCAGAACATGGGCTCCGGCCTGGCGACCTGGCTTTCCGCCATGCTGCCGCAGACCGGGCAGTTTAGCCTCGGCCTGCTGATGTTTGCCATGGCATTACTGATTTTGCTGTGCTGGTGGCCGTTATCGCACCGGATGCAGCATCAGGGACATACCGTATAAAACTGACAGGGCGCCGAAGGCGCCCTGATTATTTACAGCAGGAATTCGTGCAGCGCCGGGTCTTTACGATCCAGGTAGTGGGTTGAGCGGATACGGCGGATAGTGCGTGATTTGCCGCGGATCAGCAGGGTTTCTGTGGTGGCCATATTGCCCTGACGGCTAATGCCTTCCAACAAATCGCCCTTGGTGATGCCGGTAGCGGAGAAAATCACGTTGTCGTTGCGCGCCATATCATCCAGCAGCAATACCTTGCCGGCTTCAATCCCCATCTCTTTGCAACGCGCCAGTTCTTCCTCACCGATGCGGCGATTCTCGGCGCTGTCGCCTTTAACCTGGTGGCGCGGCAGCAGGCGTGCCTGCATATCACCGTCCAGAGCACGGATCACCGCGGCGGAAATGACCCCTTCAGGCGCACCGCCGATACCGTACATCACGTCGACTTCACTGTCGGGCATACAGGTCAGGATTGAGGCCGCCACATCGCCGTCGGGGATAGCGAAGACTCGTACCCCGAGTTGCTGCATCTGGGCAATAACGCCGTCGTGACGCGGCTTGGCCAGAATGACCACCGTCAATTGGCTCAGCGGTTTGCCCAGACAGACCGCGACCTTGTTCAGGTTCTCGGCCAGCGGCAGGTTAAGATCGATCGCGCCGCGCGCTGCCGGGCCCACTACCAGTTTTTCCATATACATGTCAGGGGCGTGCAGGAAGGTGCCGCGATCGCCCACCGCCAGTACAGCCAACGCATTGGGCTGACCCATGGCGGTCATGCGGGTGCCTTCGATCGGGTCGACGGCGATATCCACCGCGTCGCCCTGGCCGCTGCCGACCTGCTCGCCGATATACAGCATTGGCGCTTCATCAATTTCGCCTTCGCCGATCACTATGCGGCCATCGATATCCACTTTATTAAGCATAATGCGCATTGCGTTGACCGCAGCACCATCGGCGGCGTTCTTATCGCCGCGTCCCAACCATTTGTAGCCCGCCAGCGCGGCAGCTTCGGTAACACGGGAAAATTCGATGGCTAATTCACGTTTCATGGCAAAACCTGTCTGTGAGAAAGGGAGAAAATATCGACAAAGTTTATCACAGCGGGCGATGGTGGGACGGGGCAAAAAAAACGCGCCACCCGGAGGCAGCGCGTGATGAGGTCAACAAAGCAAAACAGCGTTAGTCGTGCTCTTCCCATGCTTGCGCGCGGGCAACCGCTTTTTTCCAGCCGCTGTAACGGAAGTTACGCTCGGTGGTTTCAATGCTTGGACGGAACTCACGCTCGATGACCGCCTTGCTCTTCACTTCATCCAGGTCATTCCAGTAGCCGATAGCCAGGCCTGCCAGGAATGCCGCACCGAGCGCAGTCGACTCACGCACTTCAGGACGCTCTACACGGGTCCCGAGGATGTCAGACTGGAACTGCATCAGGAAGTTGTTGGCGACCGCGCCACCGTCCACACGCAGCGATTGCAGGCGGGTGTTGGAGTCGGCCTGCATCGCATCCAGCACGTCGCGCGTCTGGTAGGCAATGGATTCCAGCGTGGCACGGATAATGTGGTTGCTGTTCGCGCCACGGGTCAGACCGAAGATCGCGCCACGGGCATACGGGTCCCAGTAAGGCGCGCCCAGACCGGTAAAGGCAGGCACCACATATACCCCGTTGCTGTCTTTCACCTTGGTGGCGAAGTATTCGGAGTCGGCCGCATCGCTGATCAGTTTCAGCTCATCGCGCAGCCACTGAATAGAAGCGCCGCCGATGAAGACTGCGCCTTCCAGCGCATAGTTCACTTCGCCGCGTGGGCCGCAGGCGATAGTGGTCAGCAGGCCGTGGCTGGAACGTACCGCTTCTTTGCCGGTGTTCATCAGCAGGAAGCAGCCGGTGCCGTAGGTGTTTTTCGCCATGCCCGGTTGAACGCACAGTTGGCCGTACAGTGCCGCCTGCTGGTCACCGGCAATACCGGCGATAGGAATACGCGTACCGCCTTTACCACCGATGTTGGTCTGGCCGTACACTTCAGAGGATGGACGAACTTTCGGCAGCATGGCGCGCGGGATATCCAGCGCCTCCAGCATGCGCTCATCCCAGTCCAGCTCATGGATATTGAACATCATGGTGCGCGAGGCGTTGGTGTAATCGGTCACATGCACCCGCCCCTGGGTCATTTTCCACACCAGCCAGGTATCGACGGTGCCGAACAGCAGCTCGCCGCGCTTGGCGCGTTCACGGGCGCCTTCAACGTGATCGAGGATCCATTTTACCTTGGTGCCGGAGAAGTACGGGTCAACCACCAGGCCGGTGTTGTGACGGATATACTCTTCCATGCCGTCGCGTTTGAGTTTTTCACAGATATCGGCGGTGCGGCGGCATTGCCAGACGATGGCGTTATAGATCGGTTTGCCGGTGTCTTTTTCCCAGACGATGGTGGTTTCGCGCTGGTTGGTGATGCCGATGCCGGCGATCTGATCGGAATTGATGTCGGCTTTCGCCAGCACTTCCACCAGCGTGGAGCTCTGTGATGACCAAATCTCCATTGGATCATGCTCAACCCAGCCGGCTTTCGGGTAAATCTGCGTGAATTCACGCTGCGACACCGCAACAATATTGGCATCGTGGTCTAGCACTACGGCACGTGAACTGGTAGTTCCCTGGTCGAGAGCGACAATGTATTTTTTTTCTACAGTCATGATTTTAGTCCTGCTGTTGTTAACCGTTTTAAAACTGTGCCAATCACGCTTTACGCTGCTGAGCCTTGGCGGCGGGTTTTTCTTCTTCTACGCAAACGTCACACGGCAGATTGCGGCCAATGAGCATGCGGTAGCCGAAGGCACCCAGGCAGGCACCGATGATTGGGCCAAAGATTGGCACCAGGAAGTACGGGATATCACGCGCACCGGTGAAGGCCACTTTGCCCCAGCCGGCCAGATAAGCGAACATTTTCGGACCGAAGTCACGGGCCGGGTTCAGCGCAAAGCCGGTCAATGGTCCCATAGAGGCGCCGATCACGGCAATCAGAATACCGATTAACAGCGGTGCCAGCGGGCCACGTGGAATGCCGTTGCCGTCGTCGGTCAGCGCCAGGATCAGGCACATCAGGATCGCGGTAATCACCGTTTCAACCAGGAAAGCCTGACCCACGGAGATGTGTGCATTAGGGTAGGTGGAGAAGATACCGGCCAGGGCCAGGCTTTCGTCGCTGCCACGTACCATATGGTTGGCCGCTTCAAAATCGAAGAACAGGTTGTAATACAGCCCGTAGACCAGCGCTGCGGCGCAGAAGGCTCCGGCGATCTGCGCGACGATGTAAGGTAATACTTTGCGTCCGTCAAAGCAGGCGAACAGCCACAGTGCGATGGTGACTGCCGGGTTGAGATGCGCACCAGAGATGGCAGCGGTCAGATAGATGGCCATGGCAACGCCCAGGCCCCAAATGATACTGATTTCCCACTGGCCGAAGCTGGCGCCAGCCAGTTTCAACGCGGCAACGCAGCCTACGCCAAAAAATATCAACAGGCCGGTGCCGAGAAACTCGGCGATACATTGGCCTTTTAGGGTCGGACTGGTGGTTTGGCTCATAATGTTGTTGTCCTGCAAAACGGCGGTTATGGGTTTATAGGCTCTGGGTGTGTATCGATCTGGCCTATGGGTACAGTTTTTTTCATCTCGTCCAATTATTAATTGAGGACGTGATGTAAATTTATCGTTAACGAACATAAACGAGAAATAGCGAAATCAAAATGTGTGTGCTTCGTCATAAAATTGAGCGAATTCGCGTCGTTTTGTGTTCTTTCTGCTCCATGAAACTGTGATCTGACCAGTGATTTGGCCACCGTTCGTTAACAAAGCGATTTACACGCGGTGAGTATTTTCAGTTTTTGCTGATAGTGGCGGCAGGAAAATTGCAACAGACTGCGCGTTGAGCCGGATGTTGCTAGACAGTCGGGGACAGGCTACTTACAATCGTTTTTATCGAAAGAAGCGTTTTATCGAGACAGGCGCGTTATTTTCAATAAAAGCGTGTGTCACTTGGCGCGATGCATATTCGCAGCAGTTGCAACCAGAGTTGCGGCCGTTACCTATAGATGTACGCCTTGCTATCATGAGGGGACTGAAGAATGTCATTTGAAGTATTTGAGAAATTGGAATCAAAAGTTCAGCAGGCGATCGATACCATCACCCTGCTGCAGATGGAAATTGAAGAGCTGAAAGACAAAAACAACACTCTTTCACAGGAAGTTCAGGCTGCCTCCGGCAACCACGAATCGTTGGTACGCGAGAACCAGCAACTGAAAGAAGAGCAGCACGTATGGCAAGACCGTCTGCGTGCGCTGTTGGGCAAAATGGAAGAAGTCTGATTCCGTATTGCACGATCGAAAAGGGCGCCTTAGGCGCCCTTTTTCCTGTCTGAAAATCACTCGATATCGAGTGGATCCTCGGACAGGATAATACCGGTATTGTCGGCATACAGATGATCGCCGGAGAAGAAGGTCACACCGCCGAAGTTAACGCGGATGTCGCTTTCGCCAATGCTTTCACTGGCGGCGCCGACCGGAATGGCCGCCATTGCCTGAATACCGATGTCCATCTCTTCCAGATCGTCTACCTGGCGAACCGCGCCGTACACCACGATGCCTTCCCACTCGTTCTGGGTGGCCAGACGTGCCAGTTCTGCGTTGATCAGGGCACGACGTACCGAGCCGCCGCCGTCAATCACCAGGACGCGACCACGGCCGTTTTCTTCAAGCAGCTCGAATAACAGACCGTTATCCTCAAAGCATTTCACCGTAGTGATTTGCCCGCCAAATGAAGTACGCCCGCCAAAATTGGAGAATAGAGGCTCAACTACGTTCACCTCTTCGTGATAGATGTCGCAAAGTTCGGAAGTATCGTATTTCATAGGATTTTACGTCTGTTTGCCGCTGGAATAACCAGTATATCCCTTTATTCGCCCTGTTGGCAAAATCATCAGTTCGATGGCTAACTGAGCACCACGCCGATAGCGAACAATATATTGGCCAGCAGCGCCGCCTTGACCATATGTTCAAGCATCGGCCGCATACCGGCTGGCGTAGGGTCACGCAACACGCGCAAGCCATGGCGTACCAGCAACGGGATAGCCAAGACAAACAACCAGCCCCACAGGCTATGCAGGTTGAGCAACGTGAACAGCGTAAAGCACGCCACCGCGCCGATCAGCAGCAACAGGTGGTAATAACGCGCCTTCTGCGGCCCGAGCCGGACTGCCAGGGTATTCTTGCCGTTGGCGCGATCGCTTTCGATATCGCGCAGATTATTGATATTGAGCACCGCCGCTGCCAGCAGGCCACAGGCGGTGGCCGGCAGCATCACGATGCTGTCAAAGGCGTGGGTTTGCAGGTAAAAAGTGCCTGCGACGCTCAGCCAGCCGAAGAACACCAGCACCGAGATATCGCCCAAGCCCAGATAGCCGTAAGGTTTGTTGCCGACGGTATAGGTA
Organism: Serratia sp. AR11; assembly: GCF_056376275.1. Taxonomy (NCBI): domain Bacteria; kingdom Pseudomonadati; phylum Pseudomonadota; class Gammaproteobacteria; order Enterobacterales; family Yersiniaceae; genus Serratia; species Serratia sp. AR11. The sequence continues at coordinate 5,345,295 of NZ_CM150739.1, read as the reverse complement.
ATGGCTGCGACGATAGAAAGCCCGCCCAGCACCAGGAAACCCACCACATCGCTGGGTTGTTCACAGGCCACGGCAATTAGCGAACTGCCGGCGATGGCGATCAGTACCACCGTCACCACCAAAGCCCGTTTCATCTGTGCCTGGGTGATCATGCCTTTTTGCATACCACGTAGCGGCCCGATACGATCTTCTTTGTCGCTGCCTTTTACCGCATCGCCATAGTCGTTCGCCAGGTTGGAGAGAATTTGCAGCAGGCCGGCCGTCAGCAGCGCCAGCAGCGCCACGCCGGGCTTCAGGCTACCTTGCCAGGCGGCAATGGCGGAACCGACGACGATCGAGGCAAAGGCCAGCGGCAGGGTGCGCGGTCGTAAACTTTCAAGCCAGGCTCTGGCCGGGGAGATGGTAGTTGATGAGCTCATTTTTCGCTTCAGAGTTAGTGGCTGTGTCCGTTAGAAATAGTTGTGGGAGGCAAATGCCTCCCACAGATGACTGACTGGACATGATTGAGCGATTATAGGATAAAACGACTCAAATCTTCATCCGCTACCAGTTCATCCAGATGATTACCTACGTAATCCGCATCAATTGTAATGGATTGACCGTTAATTTCACTCGCATCATAAGAAATATCTTCCATCAGACGCTCGAGCACGGTGTGCAAACGACGTGCGCCGATGTTTTCGGTGCTTTCGTTAACCTGCCATGCGGCTTCGGCGATGCGGCGGATACCTTCGGCGGTGAACTCGATATTGACGCCTTCGGTGCCCATCAGCGCTTTATACTGCTCGGTCAGCGAAGCGCTTGGCTCGGTCAGAATACGCTCGAAGTCTTCGGTGGTCAGCGCCTGCAACTCAACGCGGATCGGCAGACGGCCCTGCAATTCCGGGATCAGGTCTGAAGGGCTGGCGGTCTGGAATGCGCCGGAAGCGATAAACAGAATGTGATCGGTTTTGACCATCCCGTGCTTGGTGGAAACGGTACAGCCTTCCACCAGCGGCAGCAGGTCGCGCTGCACGCCTTCGCGAGACACGTCCGGGCCGGAGCTTTGGCCGCCGCGCTTACAGATTTTGTCGATCTCGTCGATAAACACGATGCCGTGCTGCTCAACCGCTTCGATCGCCTGTTCTTTCAGCTCTTCCGGGTTCACCAGCTTGGCGGCTTCTTCTTCCACCAGCAGTTTGAAGGCTTCTTTGATCTTCAGCTTGCGCGGTTTCTGCTTCTGGCCGCCGAGGTTCTGGAACATTGACTGCAGCTGGTTGGTCATTTCTTCCATGCCAGGAGGAGCCATGATTTCTACGCCCATCGGCGCTGCGGCCAGATCGATCTCGATTTCCTTGTCGTCCAACTGGCCTTCACGCAGTTTCTTGCGGAATGCCTGGCGTGCCGAGGACGGCTCCTGATGCTCTTCCGCCTGGCCCCAGTTGTTCTTGGCCGGTGGGATCAACACATCAAGGATACGTTCTTCCGCCAGTTCTTCGGCGCGGGTACGGTTCTTGTCGATTGATTGCAGACGCACCATTTTGATCGCAGCATCGGTCAGGTCGCGGATAATAGAATCCACTTCTTTCCCAACGTAGCCCACTTCGGTGAACTTGGTGGCTTCAACCTTGATGAACGGCGCGTTGGCCAGTTTCGCCAGACGGCGGGCGATTTCGGTTTTACCGACGCCGGTCGGGCCGATCATCAGAATGTTCTTTGGCGTGACTTCGTGGCGCAGCATCTCGTTGAGCTGCATCCGGCGCCAGCGGTTACGCAGGGCGATGGCAACGGCACGTTTGGCTTTGTTCTGGCCAATGATGTAGCTGTCCAGTTCGCTGACGATCTCGCGCGGGGTCATTTCAGACATAGTATTCGATCCTTACGCTTTGGAAGGCAATTCTTCAATGGTGTGGAAATGGTTGGTGTAAATACAGATGTCACCGGCGATGTTGAGAGACTTATCAACAATTTCGCGGGCGCTCAGCTCGGTATTTTCCAACATCGCGCGGGCGGCTGCCTGGGCGTACGGACCGCCGGAGCCAATCGCAATCAAATCATTTTCAGGCTGGATCACGTCACCGTTGCCGGTGATGATCAGCGAGGAGTTTTCATCCGCGACTGCCAGCAGCGCTTCGAGCTTGCGCAGCATGCGGTCGGTGCGCCAGTCTTTCGCTAATTCAACGGCTGCTTTCACCAGGTGACCCTGGTGCATTTCCAGCTTGCGCTCGAACAGCTCAAACAGCGTGAAGGCATCCGCGGTGCCACCGGCAAAACCGGCAATCACTTTGTCGTTATACAGGCGACGCACTTTCTTGACGTTGCCCTTCATTACCGTATTGCCCAAGGTAGCCTGGCCATCGCCACCGATCACTACCTGGCCGTTACGGCGTACGCTTACAATTGTTGTCACGAGCAGACCCTCGTTGAAGACGGAAAGAAGCCCTCGCAGCATCTGCTTGCGCAGACACTACGAGGCATATTGAGAGTATAGATGGGGGGGGATTGAAGCTTTTCAACCCCCAACGGAGAGGGGAATGCAACTTGACATGCCTACGCCCTTCAGACGCGACAGGGTTTTGTCCGCAGCAGCCCGGCTGCTGTATGGGCCGAGCACCACACGATTCCAGCCGCCGCCGGCGGTGATACGGCTTTCAATACCTTCAAACGCCAGGCGCGCACGCACGGATTCTGCCTGGTCGGTTGCGCGGAACGAGCCACACTGCACCATCCATTTTTGCTTCGACTCTGGCTTGGTTTCCTGCTTGGCCGTTTCCTGTTTCACTTCCGGCTTGGTTTCCGGTTTGACCTCAGGTTTCGGCTGCTTAACCTGCACCGGCGGCTGCGTTACCGGCTGCGGCTTGGGTTGTGGCTTCGGCTGAGCCGGCTGCTGTACCGGTGCTGTCGTCGCGCCGTTGTTAAACGGGTTACGCGGTTGAGTCACCGGTGGTTGCTGCACCTGCTGCTGCTGAATCTGCTGTTGTTGCACCTGCTGCTGACGGCTACGTGCGGCGGCCTGGGAAGGGTCGTTATACGGCACTTCATTGAGCTGTGTCGGACGTTGTTGCATATCCGCCTGCATTTGATCCAGCAGTTGGCGTTGCTCTGCAGTCAACTGAGTCTTGGAGTTGGCTTCACCGCCTGCCGTAGGTTCGGTCGGGGTTTGCACGCCAATCTGACGATTCTCCAGCTCTTTGATGTAGCGCCAGCGTTCCTCCGGTTTCGGCGGCAAGCCGTTACCTGGACGATTGCTGTGCACAGGCAGCAGCGGCGCGTCATCCGGCTTGTTGTGCGTAATGAAATAGAGGCCACCGATAAAGACAACCAGAAGTGCGACGGCTAACGCCAACACGGTTTTGGAAACCTTCGGAGAACTGCGTTTTTTACGGCTGGGGGTTTTACGCTTAGCTCCTGCTGCGCGCCCACGGCTTACATAGTCTTTTTGTGCCACTATTATTCCGCTGTGTCCTGATGAGGGGATAAGTCCGTCATGTTACTGAACCCTAAAATATTTGACTAGCGTTTCGGGGCAGCGGTGCTGCCTCTGATAATCAATTCACTGTCCAATAGCCGGGAGCCGCTTGCCACGGTCTGCCCGTGTAGCTGCTCCAACAGCAATAACATGGCCTGCTGGCCAATCTGGTAGCGCGGTTGAGCCACTGTGGTTAACGGTGGATCGCAATACTGCGCCAGTTTGATGTCGTCAAAGCCGATGATAGAAAGGTCCTGCGGTACTCGCAGCCCCATCTTTTTCGCCTGCGACAGCACGCCAATGGCCATCACATCACTGTGGCAGAACACTGCCGTCGGCGGTTTTGGCTGTGCCATCAACGTTGCCAGCGCCTGAGCGCCAGCCTCGTAGGTGAAATCACCCCGGGTAATATAGCTGCTTTCGACGGTAATGCCATTACGACGTAGCGCCTGAATGTAACCTTGCAGGCGATAATGGCTGAGCGGCATCTGTTCCGGCCCGGCGACACAGGCGATTTGCTGGTGGCCGAGCTGATGTAAATAATGCACGGCTTCGAAGGCGGCGGTCAGGTTATCGATGTGCACCGTCGGCAGTTCCAGCTCCGGAGCAAACTCGTTGGCCATCACCATCGGCGGCAGGTTACGCTGTTCTTCCTTGCTGGCATCGAACGGCAGGTTGGAGCCAAGCAGCAGCATGCCATCGATTTGTTTGGTAATGATCAGGTTGACGAAGGTGCGTTCCTGCTGGTTTTGCTGAGCACAGTCACCAATCAGCACCAGGTAGCCCTGTTGTGCGGCGGTTTGCTCGATCCCCTGGATCACATCGGCGAAAAACGGATCGCAAATGTCGGGGACGATCACCAGGATAGTCCGGGATTCGTTACGCTTGATATTGCGTGAGAGGGCATGAGGAGAATAGCCCACGGCCAGTACGGCCTGTTCCACTTTCTGACGCGTCGGCGTTGACACCTTTTCCGGGTTCATCAGCGCACGCGACACGGTTGCCGTTGAAACGCCCGCCATTTCGGCAACGTCTTTCATGGTTGCCATGGATAATTCTTTCTTGTGTTCCAACGCCTTTCTCCTTGCGTTAGCCCCATGCCAACGCGACGACTTCAGTTTGCTCACAAATTCTGGCGTGCGGTGGTGTTGTTATCATTTAGCGCCATCCGCGCTCAAACATTCCATCACTGTCCTGCAAGAGGTGACAAATTGCCTTCGCAGTTATTCTAAACAGAATACGTCCTGCCTTTGTTACCTAATTTGCATAAAAAGTGTGACCTGGGAAGGTTTTTTAGCGTTCGCTCGCAATTTCAAGGGTAAACGTTTGCATTGGATGAACTGAATCGGACTTTTCTGGGTTCAGCTGTCTATTGGATCGATATCCAGCGTCCATTTCACCTTACGTGCCTGTGGCAGGGTACTGACCAGCGGCAGGGAGCTTTTCATTAACTGTTGCAGTACCCGCCGGGAAGGGTGTTGCAGCAGCAGCTGCCAGCGGAAACGACCGCCGCGTTTCGACTGCAGCGCCGGGACCGGCCCCATCACCCATAGCGAGTCATCTTTCAGCGGGCTGGCTTCCAGCAGATTGCGCAGTTGCTGCAGGAACTGGGGGGCCTGCTGGTTATCGTGATCTTCCGAACGCACGATGATATGGCTGGTATAGGGCGGCAGGAACACGCTGTTGCGCTCCGCCAACGTCTGTTTGGCAAAGGCGTCGTAACCCTGTTGCAGCAGAATTTGCAGCAGTGGGTGTTCCGGGTGGTGAGTCTGCAACAAGACCTCGCCGGGCTTACCGGCACGGCCGGCGCGGCCGGAGACCTGGGTATACAGCTGGGCAAAGCGCTCGGCAGAACGGAAGTCGGCCGAGAACAGAGCGCCGTCGACATCCAGCAGGGCTACCAACGTCACATCCGGGAAATGGTGGCCCTTGGCCAGCATCTGGGTGCCGATCAAAATGCGCGAGCCGCCGCGGTGAATATCCGCCAGATGCTGTTCCAGCGAGCCTTTGCGGCTGGTGGTGTCGCGATCGATACGGGTGATCGGCGTTTCCGGGAACAGCGGCGCCAGTTCATGTTCCAACTGTTCTGTGCCGACGCCGACCGACACCAGATGAGTAGAGCCGCATTGTGGGCACTGGTGGGGGACCGGACGCTGGCTGTCGCAGTGGTGGCAGCGCAGTTGACGATGATTCTGGTGGAAGGTGTAGTAATGATCGCAGCGCTGGCACTCGGCGATCCAGCCGCACTCGTGGCACAACAGCGCCGGTGCGTAGCCGCGCCGGTTAAGAAACAGCATCACCTGATTACCGGCCTTCAAATGGTGCTGCATGCTTTTCAGCAACGGCTGCGAAAGACCCACTTTCAGCGGCAGGCCTTTCAGATCGATCAGATGCTGCGTCGCCGGTTTGGCATTACCTGCACGCTGGGTGAGTTTGAGCTGGCGATATTTACCCAGTTGCACATTGTGCAGCGTTTCCAGTGCCGGCGTGGCGGTGCCCATCACCATCGGGATGTTTTCCTCGCGGGCACGGAATACCGCCAGATCGCGGGCGTGGTAGCGCCAGCCTTCCTGCTGTTTATAAGAGCTGTCGTGTTCTTCGTCGATGATGATCACGCCCAGGCGCGAAAACGGCGTAAACAGCGCCGAGCGGGTGCCGATTACAATTGCCGCCTCGCCGCTGCGGGCGCGCAGCCAGACTGCCAGCCGTTCACTGTCGTTAAGGCCGGAGTGCAGCACCTCCACCGGAGCGTTGAAACGTTCGCGAAAACGGGCAATGGTCTGCGGCGTCAGGCCGATTTCCGGCACCAGTACCAATGCCTGTTTGCCCTTCGCCAGGATGTTTTCCAGTACGCTGAGATAGACCTCGGTCTTGCCGGAACCCGTGACCCCGGCCAGCAGCCAGGTGGCGAACTGCTCGTCTTCGCTGCGAATGGCACCCACGGCGGTCGCCTGCTCGGTGTTTAGCCGCAGCCGTTCGCCCAACACTTCAAAACCGGGCCGCCAGTCCTGCACCGCCAACGTCTGAGAGCGTAAATCGATCAGCCCCTTGGCGCGTAATGCCTGCAAGGCGCTCTCGGTTAATTCCAGTTCATTGACCTGATGGCGATAGACCGGACGTTGCAGCAACGCGGCCAGCGCTTGCTGCTGCTTGGGCGCGCGTTTCAGGCTTTCCGGCAGCGTAGCGCGGCCCTGTTCGGTAGCGAACCACTGCCACAGCGGTGCCGCTTCAGCCGGTTTTCCCTGACGCAGCAGGATAGGCAATGCGTGGAACAGCACTTCACCGATGGGGTAATGATAATAGTCGCTGGCCCAGCGCAGAATGCGCCACAGGCTGGGTGAGAACAGCGAGGCGCTGTCGAGCACGCTGTCGATGGGTTTAAGCTTGTCCAGCGGCAATTCGCTGGTTTCGCTGCAGCCGGTGACGATACCGATCGCCCGTTGCTTACCCCAGGGCACACCTACGCGCGCGCCGACCGCCGGCTGCAGGCCTTGCGGCAGCAGATAGTCGAAGGTGCGGGCGAGGGGGACCGGCAAAGCAACGTGAACAACAGGCATGGGGTCATCCAGAGTGAAAAAAAGAGTCCATCAGTTTACACTGCGCATCGGCAAATGTACGGTTCCGATTGCGCGGTACTTTTAATTCTGTATAATTTGCCGCCTTTGGTATAATTCGATACCAAATTCTTTATCAACCACGTGTGGTGTCTGGCGAAACAGGGCTGGATAGCGACACGGCCTTAACTGAGGTTTCCCATGAAACAAGGTATCCACCCAAAATACGAAGAAGTTACTGCTAACTGCTCTTGCGGTAACGTGATCAAAATCCGCTCTACAGTGGGTCACGATCTGAACCTGGACGTTTGTGGCGAATGTCACCCGTTCTACACTGGCAAGCAGCGTGATGTTGCTACCGGTGGCCGCGTTGACCGCTTCAACAAGCGTTTCAGCGTGCCAGGCGCTAAGAAATAAGATTTCTTATCGTCAGATGAAAAAGGCGCCTTCGGCGCCTTTTTTCGTTTCTACCGTCTGCAAGCAAGTGCAGACCGGCGCTTAGTATTCCCAGGTATCGGGATCCACACCCAATTCACGCATCAGCAGTTTCGCGGCTTCCGGGATTTCATCGCTGCGTTCTTTGCGCAGGTCTTCGTCGTTCGGCAGCGGCTGGCCGGTAAAGGCGTGCAGAAATGCTTCGCACAGCAATTCGCTGTTGGTGGCATGGCGCAGGTTATTTACCTGGCGACGCGTCCGTTCATCGGTAAGGATTTTCAGGACCTTCAGCGGAATGGATACCGTGATTTTTTTTACTTGCTCGCTTTTTTTACCGTGTTCAGCGTAAGGGCTGACATACTCGCCGTTCCACTCAGCCATGGGACACCTTAAAATTGTCAGAAAAATTACAAAATTCTAAAAACCGGCCAATTATGCCCGATCTTCACTGTTCTCACTAAATAAATGTCAATTTTACGCGACCAGGGTCACTGAATGCGGACGATCAATAGGCGTCGCCTATGCATTCCGGGTTAACATCGTATCGTCATCTAAAACTGGCATAATTTTAGCGGGTATTAGGCTTTTGCTCAATCTATACGCAAAGAAGTTTAGATGTCCAGATGTATTGACGTCTATCCTCACTGCGATTAATCTTTAGGCCTCATTCATCCCAATCCCGAGAGCCGAGAGACCCTATGACGCGTAAACCTGCCACGATTGCCGTACGTAGCGGCCTGAACGATGACGAACAGTACGGCTGCGTTGTCCCGCCGATCCACCTTTCCAGCACCTATAATTTCACCGACTTCAACCAGCCTCGTGCTCATGACTACTCACGTCGCGGTAACCCGACGCGTGACGTGGTCCAGCGTGCGCTGGCGGAACTGGAAGGGGGCGCCGGTGCGGTGATGACCAGCAGCGGGATGTCGGCAATCCACCTGGTGACCACGGTATTCCTGCAACCCGGCGATCTGCTGGTGGCGCCACATGATTGCTATGGTGGCAGCTACCGTCTGTTCGATAGCCTGAGCAAGCGTGGCGCTTACCGCGTGCTGTTTGTCGATCAGGGGAATGAAGAAGCGCTGCAGCAGGCGTTGGCGCAAAAGCCCAAGCTGGTGCTGATTGAAAGCCCAAGCAACCCACTGCTGCGTGTGGTGGATATTGCGGCGATTTGCGATGCGGCACACGCCGTGGGGGCCTTGACGGTGGTGGACAACACCTTCCTCAGCCCGGCGCTACAGCAGCCGATTGGGCTGGGTGCCGATTTGGTGGTGCATTCCTGTACCAAATACCTCAATGGCCATTCCGACGTGGTGGCCGGCGCGGTGATCGCCAAAGATAAAGATCTGGCGGTGGAATTGGCGTGGTGGGCCAATAATATCGGCGTGACCGGTGGCGCGTTCGACAGCTATTTGTTGCTGCGCGGCATGCGCACGCTGTCGCCGCGTATCAAGGCGGCGCAACAAAACGCCGATGCGATTGTCAGTTATTTACAGCAGCAACCCTTGGTGAAAAAGCTGTATCATCCTTCTCTGCCTCAGAACCCTGGGCACGAGATTGCACGTCGTCAGCAACGCGGCTTTGGCGCGATGCTCAGCTTTGAACTGGACGGTGATGAAGCGCTACTGCGCCGTTTTCTGTCTGCCCTTGAGCTGTTTACTCTGGCAGAATCCTTGGGCGGCGTAGAAAGCCTGATCTCGCATGCAGCGACCATGACCCACGCAGGTATGGCGGCAGAAGCCCGTGCGGCGGCCGGTATTTCCGAGAGCCTGCTGCGTATCTCCGTGGGTATTGAAGACAGTGAAGATTTGATTGCCGATCTGGAACGAGCCTTCCAGGCGGCGGCAACGAGGTAAGCATGAATGCAATTGCGGTAGCAGGGCCGGTGAGCGGGCGTCAACTACACAAGTTTGGCGGCAGCAGCCTGGCAGACGTGAAGTGTTATCTGCGGGTGGCCGGGATCATGGCCGAATACAGCCAACCGGGTGACATGATGGTGGTGTCGGCTGCCGGCAGCACCACCAACCAACTGATTAGCTGGCTGAAGCTCAGTCAAAGCGATCGTCTTTCTGCACATCAGGTTCAGCAGACGCTGCGTCGCTATCATAGCGAATTGATTGGCGGTCTGCTCCCACCGGAAACTGCCGAGCCGTTGATCGCCGAGTTTATTCAGGATCTGGAGCGTCTGGCGGTGTTGCTGGACGAAAAGCTCGACGACGCCGTATACGCCGAGGTCGTTGGGCACGGTGAGATTTGGTCGGCGCGGCTGATGGCGGCGGTACTGAACAAGCTGGATATGCAGGCCGCCTGGCTGGATGCGCGTGACTTCCTGCGCGCGGAGCGTGCCGCTCAACCCCAGGTTGACGAAGGCCGCTCTTATCCATTGCTGCAACAGTTGCTGGCTCAGCACCCGGGCAAACGCCTGGTGGTGACCGGCTTTATTTCACGCAACGACGCCGGTGAAACCGTGTTGTTGGGGCGTAACGGCAGTGACTATTCCGCAACCCAGGTCGGCGCGTTGGCCGGTGCGGAGCGCGTGACCATTTGGAGCGATGTGGCCGGGGTGTACAGCGCCGATCCGCGCAAGGTAAAAGATGCCTGCCTGCTGCCACTGTTGCGGTTGGATGAAGCCAGTGAACTGGCTCGCCTGGCAGCACCGGTGCTGCATACCCGTACCCTGCAGCCGGTGTCCGGCAGTGATATCGATCTGCAACTGCGCTGTAGCTATCAGCCGGAACAAGGCTCAACGCGTATCGAACGCGTGCTGGCCTCCGGCACCGGCGCGAAGATTGTCACCAGCCATGACGACGTGTGTTTGATTGAGCTGAACGTTGCCAGCCAGCATGACTTCACACTGGCGCAGAAAGAGCTGGATTTGGTACTCAAGCGCGCGCAAATCAAACCGCTGGCGATCGGCATTCACCCTGACCGTAATCTGGTTCAACTGTGCTACACCTCGGAAGTGGTCAATAGCGTGCTGCGTACCTTGCAGGAAGCGGCATTACCGGGTGAGCTGCGGCTGCGTGAAGGCCTGGCGCTGGTGGCGCTGGTGGGCGCGGGCGTTTGCAAGAATCCGCTGCACAGCCACCGTTTCTATCAACAGTTGAAAGACCAGCCGGTAGAATTTATCTGGCAGGCCGAAGACGGCATCAGCCTGGTGGCGGTACTGCGTCAGGGGCCGACCGCGTTGCTGATCCAGGGCCTGCATCAGACCCTGTTCCGCGCCGAAAAAAGCATTGGCCTGGTACTGTTCGGTAAAGGCAACATCGGCGCACGCTGGCTGGAGCTGTTTGCCCGCGAGCAGAAAAATATTTCCGCACGCAGCGGCTTTGAGTTCAGCCTAGCGGGCGTGGTGGACAGCCGCCGCAGCCTGCTCAATTACGATGGGCTGGATGCCAGCCGCGCCCTGGCGTTCTTTGAGGACGAAGCACAGGAGCTGGACGAAGAGTCACTGTTCCTGTGGATGCGTGCGCATCCGTTCGACGATCTGGTGGTGCTTGACGTGACCGCCAGTGAGGAGCTGGCCGAACAATATCTGGATTTCGCCAGCTATGGCTTCCATGTGATCAGCGCCAATAAACTGGCGGGCGCATCTTGCAGCGATAATTATCGCCAAATCCGTGATGCTTTCGCCAAAACCGGCCGCCACTGGCTGTATAACGCTACCGTCGGTGCCGGCCTGCCGGTTAACCATACGGTGCGAGATCTGCGTGACAGCGGCGACAGCATTCTGGCGATCAGCGGTATCTTCTCCGGTACGCTTTCCTGGCTGTTCCTGCAGTTCGACGGCACGGTGCCGTTCACCGAGTTGGTGGATCAGGCCTGGCAGCAGGGGCTGACCGAACCGGATCCGCGGGTCGATCTCTCCGGCCAGGACGTGATGCGCAAGCTGGTGATCCTGGCGCGTGAAGCGGGCTACGATATTGAGCCGAATCAGGTACGAGTCGAATCGCTGGTGCCTGCGGGGGCCGAACAGGGCTCCGTCGATCAGTTCTTCGAAAACGGCGATGCGTTGAACCAGCAGATGCTGCAACGTTTTGAGGCCGCCAGTGAAATGGGGCTGGTACTGCGCCACGTGGCGCGTTTCGATGCCAATGGTAAGGCGCGTGTCGGCGTGGAAGCGGTTCGGCCTGAACATCCGCTGGCATCGTTGCTGCCGTGCGATAACGTGTTCGCTATCGAAAGCCGCTGGTACCGCGACAACCCACTGGTGATCCGCGGGCCGGGTGCCGGGCGTGACGTCACTGCCGGTGCGATCCAGTCAGACCTTAACCGTTTGGCACAACTGCTTTAATTTTCTTGTGGGCGCGCATCCGCCGCGCCCTTCGTTTTTCCTGCCATAATTATTCTTATTCTGAACGTGAAATTCTTTCTCTTAACGGGTGAGGATTAATCATCTTATTCCCCTCAGTTTCCTGTTGACTCTTTAGTCAACATACGGCATTTTCTATCTAGACGTCTAAACGTATAGACGCTTAATAAGATAAAGCAAAACAGCGATCGATAAGAGGCGGACAGGGTATGAGTTTTTTTCACGCAAACCAGCGGGAAGCGCTGAATCAGAGTCTGGCAGAGTTAAACGGCCAGATTAACGTATCATTCGAGTTCTTCCCGCCGCGCACCAGCGAGATGGAAGACACCCTGTGGCAGTCCATCGATCGTCTGAGCAGCCTGAAACCTAAATTTGTCTCTGTGACCTATGGTGCCAACTCCGGCGAGCGCGATCGCACCCACAGCATTATCAAAGGGATTAAGGAGCGTACCGGTCTGGAGGCAGCACCGCACCTGACCTGCATCGACGCCAGCCCGGCTCAGCTGCGTGAGATTGCTACCGACTACTGGAACAGCGGCATCCGTCATATCGTGGCGCTGCGTGGCGACCTGCCACCGGGCAGCGGTAAGCCCGAAATGTACGCTACCGATTTGGTGGCCTTGCTCAAAGACGTCGGCGATTTTGATATCTCGGTGGCGGCCTACCCTGAAGTGCACCCGGAAGCCAAAAGTCCGCAGGCGGATCTGATTAACCTGAAGCGTAAAATCGATGCCGGTGCCAACCGCGCGATTACCCAGTTCTTCTTTGATGTGGAAAGTTACCTGCGTTTTCGTGACCGCTGCGTGGCGACCGGTATTGACGTGGAAATCGTGCCGGGCATTCTGCCGGTGTCCAACTTCAAGCAGTTGCAGCGTTTTGCCACCATGACTAACGTGCGTGTGCCGAGCTGGATGACCAGCATGTTTGAAGGGCTGGACGACGATGCCGAAACCCGCAAAATGGTCGGTGCCAATATCGCGATGGATATGGTGAAAATTCTCAGCCGCGAAGGGGTGAAAGACTTCCACTTCTATACGCTGAACCGCGCCGAGATGAGTTACGCCATTTGCCATACGTTGGGCGTGCGCCCGGCGGCGGCATAATCTACTCTATTTGTCATTGAGAAGGGCGCTGGGTAAAGACAGCGCCCTTTTTGTTGGATAAAAAAAACGGCCCCTGTGAACAGGAGCCATTTTTTACAACGCTCTACCTAGCCGGTGTTGCGCATCCCGGCGGCGACGCCGGCAATGGTCACCATCAGCGCCTGCTCAACGCGGGCATCCGGTTGTTCCTGTTGACGTGAACGGTGCAACAGTTCCGCCTGCAGTACGTTGAGTGGATCGGTATACACGTTACGCAGCGCAATGGATTCGGCGATCCACGGCAAGTCTTCCATCAGGTGCGCGTCATTGGCGATGGTCAACACTACCTTGATGTCGCTTGCCAACTGGTCGCGCAATTGCTGGCCCAGTGGCCACAGCGATTTGTCGACCAGACGCTGATCGTAGTATTCCGCCAGCCACAGGTCGGCCTTGGCGAACACCATTTCCAGCATCGCGATGCGGGTGGAGAAGAACGGCCAGTCGCGGCACATGGCTTCCAGTTGATCCTGCTTACCGGCCTTCACCGCCTCTTGCAAACCGGCACCGGCACCCAGCCAGGCCGGCAGCATCAGGCGGTTCTGCGTCCAGGCGAAGATCCATGGAATGGCGCGCAGGCTTTCAACGCCGCCGTTTGGCTTGCGTTTGGCCGGGCGTGAACCCAACGGCAACTTGCCCAGCTCCAGTTCCGGCGTCGCGGCGCGGAAGTACGGCACGAATTCCGGATTTTCACGCACGTAACCACGATACATTTTGCATGAGGTGTCTGACAGGTCATCCATCAGCGCACGCCACTCTTTTTTCGGCTCAGGCGGCGGCAACAGGTTGGCTTCCAGGATCGCACCGGTGTACAGCGCCAGGCTGCTGATGGTGACTTCCGGCAGGCCAAATTTGAAGCGGATCATCTCACCCTGTTCGGTGACGCGCAGGCCGCCTTTCAGGCTGCCCGGTGGTTGCGACAGCAGTGCCGCATGCGCCGGGGCGCCACCACGGCCAATCGAGCCGCCGCGACCGTGGAACAATGTCAGCGCCACGCCGGCTTTCTCACAGGTTTTGATCAGTGCGTCTTGCGCGCGGTACTGCGCCCAGGAGGCGGCCATCACTCCGGCATCTTTTGCCGAGTCGGAATAGCCAATCATCACCATCTGTTTGCCCTGGATAAAGCCGCGGTACCAGTCAATATTCAGCAACTGGGTCATCACGTCGTCGGCGTTGTTCAGGTCGTCGAGGGTTTCGAACAGCGGGGCCACCGGCAGTGCGAACGGGCAACCGGCTTCTTTTAGCAACAGGTGAACCGCCAGCACGTCAGAAGGCGTACGTGCCATGGAAATCACGTAGGCGGCAATCGAACCCTGTGGCGCTTCGGCGATCACCCGACAGGTTTCCAGCACTTCCTGGGTGTCGGCACTCGGCTCCCATTTTAGCGGCACCAGCGGGCGTTTGGAGTTCAGTTCGCGGATCAGGAACGCCTGTTTGTCGGCTTCCGACCAGCTTTCGTAGTCGCCCAGCCCCAGATAGCGGGTCAATTCGGCGATGGCTTCGGTGTGGCGGGTACTTTCCTGACGCACGTCGATCCGCACCAGCGGCACGCCAAAGCAGCGCACGCGACGCAGGGTATCGAGCAACTGGCCATTGGCGATGATGCTCATGCCACAGGCCTGCAGCGACTGGTAACAGGCGAACAGCGGTTCCCACAGCTGTTCGTTATTCACCAGCAGGTCGTGCGGTTTCAATACGCGCTCACCCTTCAGGCGACCTTCCAGATAAGCCTGAGAGCTCATCAACTGGCTGCGCAGTTGCTTCATGATTTCGCGGTACGGCTCTTGCACTTCATCGCCACCGGCCCGTGCACGCAGTTCCGGGGTACATTCGGTCATCGACAGCTCGGACACCAGCACCTGAATATCGCGGGTGAACAGGTCGCAGGCCTTCCAACGGCTGAGCAGCAGTACATGGCGGGTAATTTCAGCCGTCACATTCGGATTGCCGTCGCGGTCACCGCCCATCCAGGAGGTGAAACGTACCGGCACCGCTTCCGCCGGCAGGCTGTAATCGATGGAGTTTTCCAACTGTTCGTTGAATTCGCGCAGGAAGGCAGGCACCCCTTCCCACAGGCTGTTTTCCACCACCGCAAAGCCCCACTTGGCTTCGTCGATCGGGGAGGGACGATGTTTGCGGATCTCGTCGGTATGCCAGGATTGGGCCACCAATTGGCGCAGACGGCGCATGATCTTGTTGCGCTCGTAGTCGGCCAGATCGTTATGGTCGAGTTGGCTGAGGCAGGTGTTGACCTCAACCAGCTTGTGGATCAGGGTGCGGCGAGTGATTTCCGTCGGGTGCGCGGTCAGCACCAGTTCGATGGACAGCTGGGATACCGCATTTTGCAGCTCTTTGGTGCTGAGCTTTTTGTCTTTTAGCCGGGTGAACAACTGCGCCAGCGCTTCCGGGTTGCTGGCGGCTTCACCATTGGGTGAAATGCTGTGGTACTGCTCGGCGACGTTGGTCAGATTAAGAAACTGGCTGAAGGCGCGTGCGACCGGCAGCAATTCGTCGTTGGACAGGTTTTGCAAGGTAGAAAGCAGCTCCTGGCGATGCGCTTCGTTACCTGCACGTGAAGATTTGGAAAGCTTACGGATAGTTTCAACGCGATCGAGAATATGCTCGCCCAGCGCTTCTTTGATGGTATCGCCGAGCAATTTGCCGAGCATACTGACATTACTTCGCATTGCCGAATATTGTTCGTTCATATAACCCCTGACCCAGTTCTGTATGATTTTTATCTTGTAAGTAAATTTCACGTGTCAGGCGAACAGCGCCTGTTTCATCTCGCCACGTTCCTGTCCAATGGTCAATTGACACTATTTTTAGCAAAAAAACATCAAAATCGGCGCATTTTCTGAAATTTAATTACGCTGCGCCGGTTATCAGTCTGGCTTATTTCCTTGGTTTGCTACTTATTAGTGGGTAGGGAGATGATAAATCATTAACCCTACCCTGTGTCAGGTTTATTGGCGGCAGAAGTGGCTGACCAACTGACCCAGCAGCTTGCGCGTCGGTTCGATAAAGCCGGTATCTATGTATTCGTCCGGTTGATGCGCCTGGTCGATAGAGCCAGGGCCCAACACCAGCGTCGGGCAGACCTGCTGAACGAAGGGGGCCTCAGTGCAATAGTTGACCACCTGCGTGCGGGTGCCCAGCAGTTTCTCAATCACCGCCACCATATGGTGATCGGTCGGGCACTCATAACCCGGAACCGAGGCATGCAACTCCTCAATGCTCAGGCGGCCCGGCCAGCGCTGGCTGACTGGCTCCAGCGTTTGCTGCATCAGTTCGTTGATGTTGTCGAGCGTCATGCCCGGTAACGGGCGGATATCCAGATGCAGCTCGCAGCAGGCGCAGATACGGTTGGCCGCATCGCCCCCGTTGATATGACCGAAGTTCATGGTCGGGTAGGGCACGGCAAAGGCCGGGTTGTTAAAGCGCTCTTGCAGCGTTTTGCGCAGTTCCATCAGGCGGCCGATGGTTTCATGCATCAGGTCGATGGCGTTCACGCCGCGCGCCGGGTCGCTTGAGTGGCCGGATTGGCCGACGATGCGAATGGCGTTGGCTATGTGGCCCTTGTGCGCACGCACCGGCTGCAGCGAGGTTGGCTCACCGATAATGGCGAAGTCCGGACGGATGCTGGTCGAGGCGGCAAAATAACGTGCGCCGGCCATCGTCGTTTCTTCATCTGCGGTGGCCAGAATGTATAAAGGCTTGGTCAGTTGGCTGGCGTCGATGTCGCGTACCGCATCCAGAATAAAGGCAAAGAAGCCTTTCATATCGGCGGTGCCCAGACCGTACAGCTTATTGTCGTGTTCGGTCAGGGTGAAAGGGTCGCGCGTCCAGCGGCCTTCATCATAAGGCACGGTGTCGGTGTGACCCGCCAGCAGCAGGCCACCGCTGCCTTCGCCAATGCTGGCCAGCAGGTTGAATTTGTTGCGGCTGTCCGGCACCGGCTGCACGTCGACGCGGAAGCCCAAATCGGCAAACCAGCCGGCCAGCAAGTTGATTAACGCTTCATTACTCTGATCGAGGGCGCCATCGGTGGCGCTGATCGACGGAGTGGCGATCAACGCCCGGTACAGCTCAATAAATGGAGGTAATTTCATCTTCACTGTTGACAGCCTTTGGTTAGGTTGGTATCAATATTCATGCATTTATTGTGAATAAAAATACAATAAGCTGGAGCGTAAGGGAACCCGATTCCCGGATGATTATAAAAACATCAACGCTCGACCTCGTGGGTGAACGGCAAAACAACGCTGGTGAGCCTGGAAACCTGAGTCGAATACGACCAAACGCAAGTCTAGAAGGTGAAAGGCCCCATGTTGAATACGCTGATTGTCGGTGCCAGCGGTTATGCCGGAGCAGAGCTCACGGCGTACCTTAATCGTCACCCACACATGAACATAACCGCTTTAGCGGTTTCAGCGCAAAGTGCAGATGCAGGAAAATTGCTTTCCGATTTGCACCCCCAGTTAAAAGGCATCGTCGATCTCCCCTTGCAGCCGCTGGTTGACGTAGCCGCCGCCGCTGCTGGTATCGACGTAGTGTTCCTGGCGACGGCACACGAGGTCAGCCACGATATCGCGCCGGCATTCCTGGCCGCAGGTTGCGTGGTGTTTGACCTGTCCGGCGCATTCCGCGTGAAAGATACCGCCTTCTACAGCCAATATTACGGTTTTGAACATCAGCATGCCGACTTGCTGGAGCAGGCGGTGTATGGCCTGGCGGAATGGCAGAGCGACAAAATCAAACAGGCTCAGCTGATCGCCGTACCGGGCTGTTATCCGACGGCGGCGCAGTTGGCGCTGAAACCGTTGATCGACCAGGAGTTGCTGAACCTTGATCAGTGGCCGGTGATCAACGCGACCAGCGGCGTCAGCGGTGCAGGCCGCAAGGCCAGCGTGACCACCAGTTTCTGTGAGGTGAGCCTGCAGCCGTACGGTATTTTCAACCACCGTCACCATCCAGAAATCGTCGCGCATTTGGGCGTGCCGGTCATCTTCACACCACATTTGGGTAACTTCCCGCGTGGTATTCTCGAAACCATTACCTGTCGCCTGAAAGCCGGTGTGACCGCGCAGGATGTGGCTGCCGTTTATCACGCCGCCTATGACGACAAACCGCTGGTGCGGCTGTACGACCAGGGCGTACCGGCATTGAAGTCAGTCGTCGGGCTGCCGTTCTGCGACATCGGCTTTGCCGTGCAGGGCGAACACCTGATTGCCGTGGCGGCGGAAGACAACCTGTTGAAAGGCGCAGCCGCTCAGGCGGTGCAATGCCTGAATATCCGTTTTGGGTTCCCTGAAACCCAGTCATTACTTTAATAAATCACCAGCGTGGGATGTATACAGCGATGAACCCGTTAATTATCAAGTTAGGTGGCGTGTTATTAGACAGTGAAGAGGCGCTGGAGCGTCTGTTTACCGCACTGGACAGCTACCGTCAGCAGCATCAGCGCCCGTTGGTGATCGTTCACGGCGGCGGTTGCCTGGTCGATGAACTGATGAAAAAGCTTTCCCTGCCGGTGGTGAAGAAGAATGGCCTGCGTGTGACCCCGGCCGATCAGATTGACATTATTACCGGCGCGCTGGCCGGCACCGCCAATAAAACCTTGCTGGCGTGGGCCATCAAGCACCAGATTAACGCGGTCGGCCTGAGCCTGGCGGACGGTGGCAGCGTCACCGTCACCCCGCTGGATCCGGCGCTGGGCCACGTGGGCAATGCGCAACCGGGCTCCCCGCTGTTGCTCAATACCCTGCTGGGCGCCGGTTACCTGCCGGTGATCAGTTCCATCGGTATTACCGCCGATGGGCAGTTAATGAATGTGAACGCCGATCAGGCGGCGACGGCTCTGGCCGCCACCCTGGGTGCGGATTTGATCCTGCTGTCGGATGTCAGTGGCATCCTCGATGGAAAAGGGCAACGCATCGCAGAAATGACGGCGCAAAAAGCGGAACAACTGATTGCCCAGGGCATCATCACTGATGGTATGGTGGTGAAGGTGAATGCGGCGCTCGATGCGGCCCGCACCCTCGGTCGCCCGGTAGATATCGCCAGTTGGCGCCATGCCGATCAGCTTCCTGCACTGTTTAACGGCGTGTCAATTGGCACCCGGATCCTCGCTTAAATATAGAATTAAAAAGGAAAAGACCATGCAAAACCAAGGCATCAAAAAAATCGTTCTGGCGTACTCTGGCGGTCTGGATACTTCGGCCATCATTCCCTGGCTGAAAGAAAACTACGGCGGCTGCGAAGTGGTAGCCTTCGTGGCGGATATCGGCCAGGAGCGCAGCGATCTGGAAGGTGTGGAGCAAAAAGCCCTGCAATCCGGTGCCTCTGAGTGCCACGTGGTTGATCTGCGTGAAGAATTCATCCGTGATTACGTTTACCCGGTACTGCAGACCGGCGCCCTGTATGAAGGCAGCTACCTGCTGGGCACCTCCATGGCGCGCCCGATTATCGCTAAAGCGCAGGTTGAACTGGCGCTGAAAGTCGGTGCTGACGCGGTGTGCCACGGCGCAACCGGTAAAGGCAACGACCAGGTGCGTTTCGAAACCACCTATACCGCACTGGCCCCACATTTGAAAGTGGTTGCCCCTTGGCGTGAGTGGAACCTGCGTTCCCGTGAAGCGCTGCTGGACTACCTGAAAGAGCGCAACATCCCGACCACCGCGTCGCTGGAAAAAATCTACAGCCGTGACGAGAATGCTTGGCATATCTCTACCGAAGGCGGCGTGCTGGAAAGCCCGTGGAACGCACCGAACAAAGACTGCTGGGTCTGGACTGTCGATCCGCAGGAAGCGCCGGATCAGCCTGAGCAAGTGACCATCACCGTAGAGAAAGGCTGCGTAGTGGCGGTTAACGGTGAAGCTCTTAGCCCGTACAAATGTCTGGAAACCCTGAACGTGCTGGGTGCCAAGCATGGCGTGGGCCGTATCGATATCGTAGAAAACCGTCTGGTAGGCATCAAATCCCGCGGCTGCTACGAAACCCCGGGCGGCACCATTATGGTGGCGGCACTGCGTGGCGTTGAACAGCTGGTGCTGGATCGCGACAGTTTCAAATGGCGTGAGCAACTGGGCCTGGAAATGTCTTACGTGGTGTACGATGGCCGTTGGTTTGCTCCACTGCGTCGTTCGCTGCAGGCCTCCGCCGAAGCGCTGGCCGAAGAAGTTAACGGTGAAGTGGTGTTGCAGCTGTATAAAGGCCAGGTGACGGCGATTCAGAAGAAATCCGCCAACAGCCTGTACTCCGAAGAGTTCGCGACCTTCGGTGAAGACGAAGTTTACGATCACAGCCACGCGGGCGGTTTTATCCGTCTGTTCTCACTCTCTTCACGCATTCGCGCGCTGAACGAGATCAAGAACAAGTAAATTATTAATTATTCGGCGTGACTTGATAGGGGCGCAGCGTGCTGCGCCCCTATTCGCATAAAATCAGGAGTAAGGTATGGCACTTTGGGGCGGACGGTTCAGTCAGGCGGCAGATCAGCGGTTCAAACAATTAAACGATTCTCTGCGCTTCGATTATCGCCTGGCGGAACAGGACATTGTGGGTTCGGTGGCCTGGTCGAAAGCGCTGGTCACCGTCAACGTATTGACGGCAGCCGAGCAGCAGCAGCTTGAGCAGGCGTTGAACGGGCTGTTGGCAGAAGTGCAGGCCGATCCACAGGCGATTGTCAGCAGCGATGCAGAAGATATTCACAGTTGGGTGGAGCAGAAGCTGATCGACCAAGTCGGCGATCTGGGCAAAAAACTGCACACCGGCCGTAGCCGTAACGATCAGGTCGCGACCGATCTGAAATTGTGGTGCAAACAGCAGATCGGCGAACTGCATCAGGCCATCGTGCAGCTGCAACAGGCGCTGGTGGAAACTGCCGAAGCCAATCAAGACGCGGTAATGCCGGGTTATACCCACCTGCAACGCGCGCAGCCGGTGACCTTTGCCCATTGGTGTTTGGCCTATGTGGAAATGCTGGCGCGTGACGAAAGCCGTTTGCAGGACACGCTGAAGCGCCTGGACGTCAGCCCATTGGGCAGCGGTGCGCTGGCCGGCACCGCCTATCCGATCGACCGTGAACAACTGGCCGGTTGGCTGGGCTTTGCTTCGGCCACCCGTAATAGTCTGGACAGCGTTTCCGACCGCGACCACGTGCTGGAGTTGTTATCCAATGCTTCTATCAGCATGGTGCACCTGTCGCGCTTTGCCGAAGACCTGATTTTCTTCAACAGTGGCGAAGCTGCATTTGTCGATCTGTCTGACCGTGTGACCTCCGGCTCATCGCTGATGCCGCAAAAGAAAAACCCGGATGCACTGGAGCTGATCCGTGGCAAATGTGGCCGCGTGCAAGGTGCATTGACCGGTATGATGATGACGTTGAAAGGCCTGCCGTTGGCATATAACAAAGACATGCAGGAAGACAAGGAAGGGCTGTTCGACGCGCTTGATACCTGGATGGATTGCCTGCAGATGGCTGCGCTGGTGCTGGATGGTATCCAGGTGAAACGTCCGCGCTGTAAAGAAGCGGCGGAACAGGGTTACGCCAACTCGACCGAACTGGCGGACTATCTGGTCGCCAAAGGCGTGCCGTTCCGTGAGGCGCACCATATCGTCGGTGAAGCGGTAGTGGAGGCCATTCGTCAGGGCAAGGCGCTGGAAGCCCTGCCGTTGACTGATTTGCAGAAATTCAGCGCAGTGATTGGTGACGATGTGTACCCGATCCTGGCACTGCAGTCTTGCCTGGATAAGCGCTCGGCCAAAGGAGGCGTTTCTCCTCAGCAGGTCGCCAGCGCGATCGCCGCAGCGAAACAACGCTTGGCTTAATTAGGTTACTCAGTATCAAGGGCACAGTTCATAGGCAGAACTGCGCCCTTTGTTTTTAGAAAGATTACTCGCCCGGGCAGCGCTGGCAGCGTTCGGCCTCGGCCTCACCCAGTTTAAGTTTGGCCTGCAGATCGCGCAGCGCGGTGCGCAGACCTTCTTCGATCACCGGATGATAAAACGGCATATCCAGCATCTGATTGATGGTCATTTGCTGCTGATGCGCCCAGGCCAGCAGATGGGCGATGTGCTCGACGTCCGGCCCCATCATCTCGGCACCGAGGAAACGTCCGGTGCCCTGTTCGCCGTAGACGTGCAGGATACCTTTGTTACGTAGTATCACGCGTGAACGTCCCGGCAATGCGCGCCTGATCTCCGGCGTAGTTGCGTACCGTGCTGTCAGTCAACGGGCCGATGGCGCCGCCAACGCCAAACACCTTGGTCTCGACCCCGAGGCGATTCAGCTCCACCGATAACGGCGACGTCAACATTCAACTGTTTCATACCCGCTCCTGAAAGCTAAAAAAAGGGCGGGCCGAAGCCCGCCAAAAGTTCACGTTGGCTTTGTTATTACTTATAAATGTTATTACTTATCAATCAGGCTGACAGGAAGTTTTCCAGGTCATCGCTACCGCCAATATGACGGCCACCGATGAACACCTGCGGTACCGTGGCACGGCCGCTGACGGCGCGCAGGCTGACGGTCGTTGCGTCCTGACCCAGTACAATCTCTTCATACTGGATGCCACGTTCCTGCAGCATTTGTTTGGCTTTGGTACAGAACGGGCAGCCCGGCTTGGTAAACAGGGAAACCGACTCTTGCACTTTGAATTCCGGTGCCAGGTATTTCAGCATGGTGTCGGCGTCAGACACTTCAAACGGGTCGCCCGGCTTGTTGGGCTCGACAAACATTTTTTCCACTACGCCGTTACGTACCAGCATCGAATAACGCCATGAGCGTGGGCCAAAGCCCAGATCGGCTTTTTCGACCAGCATGTTCATGCCTTTGGTGAATTCACCGTTGCCGTCCGGCACGAAGGTGATGTTTGCAGCATGTTGATCGGCTTTCCAGGCGTTCATCACGAAAGTGTCGTTCACCGAGACGCACAGAATGCTGTCAACGCCGTGCTGTTTGAATACGCTGGACAGCTCGTTGTAGCGTGGCAGGTGGCTGGAAGAACAGGTTGGGGTGAACGCGCCCGGCAGTGAAAATACGATGACGGTTTTATCTTTAAACAGGTCGTTGGTAGTCACATCTATCCATTGATCACCCTGGCGGGTGTGGAAGGTGACCTGAGGAATTTTTTTGCCTTCTTGACTGGTAAACATCAATTAACCCTTTAATTAGGAGAAATAATTTCTAGCTGACAGCGTAGTGCCGCTTTGTTGGGACACATTATCGACCTCGGGGCTTGATAGTTCTAATCGCTCATTGCTATCTTATCTATCGCCATGAGCTATCGTGGTCTGGAGGGAAACAATGAATATTCGTGATTTAGAGTACCTGGTCGCCTTGGCCGAGCACCGGCATTTCCGCCGTGCCGCCGATTCATGCCATGTTAGCCAACCCACGCTCAGTGGGCAGATCCGCAAGCTGGAAGACGAACTGGGTGTGATGTTGCTCGAACGCACCAGCCGTAAGGTGCTATTTACCCAGGCGGGCCTGTTGCTGGTGGAGCAGGCGCGTACTGTGCTGCGCGAAGTCAAAGTGCTGAAAGAGATGGCCAGCCAGCAGGGCGAAGCCATGTCCGGGCCGTTGCATATCGGCCTGATCCCGACCGTCGGGCCTTATTTGCTGCCGCAGATCATCCCTACGCTGCATAAAACCTTTCCCAAGTTGGAAATGTACCTGCATGAGGCGCAAACCCAACAGCTGCTGGCGCAACTCGACAGCGGTAAACTGGACTGTGCGATCCTGGCGTTGGTGAAGGAAACCGAAGCCTTTATCGAAGTGCCGTTGTTTGATGAGCCAATGAAGCTGGCGGTGTACTCTGATCACCCATGGTCGCAGCGTGACCGTGTGGCGATGCCGGACTTGGCAGGGGAAAAACTGCTGATGCTGGAAGATGGGCACTGCTTGCGCGATCAGGCAATGGGCTTTTGCTTCCAGGCCGGTGCCGACGAGGATACCCATTTCCGGGCGACCAGCCTGGAAACGCTGCGCAATATGGTTGCGGCGGGCAGTGGTATTACGTTGTTGCCTTCATTGGCGGTACCGCCACAGCGCGAGCGTGACGGCGTGTGCTATCTCGACTGTTATAAACCTGAACCCAAGCGCACCATTGCGCTGGTGTACCGCCCCGGCTCCCCATTGCGCAGTCGTTATGAGCAATTGGCCGAGGCGATCCGCGAGCACATGCAAAACTACCTGGGTACCACGCTAAAACAGGCGGTTTAAGCCGTTCAGCGCTGCCACCCGGTAGGCTTCGGCCATGGTCGGATAGTTGAAGGTCGTATTAACGAAATACTCGATAGTATTGCCTTCACCTTTCTGTTCCATGATCGCCTGGCCGATGTGAATGATCTCCGCCGCACGCTCACCGAAGCAGTGGATCCCGAGGATCTGCAGGGTGTCGCGATGGAACAGGATCTTCAGGCTGCCGACGTTCATCCCGGCAATCTGCGCACGCGCCAGATGTTTGAACTGGGCGCGGCCCACTTCATACGGCACCTTCATCGCCGTCAGTTCCTGCTCGGTTTTACCGACGGAGCTTATTTCCGGAATGGTGTAGATACCGGTGGGGATGTCTTCAATCAGATGCCCGCTGGCTTCGCCTGAAGCAATCGCCTGCGCGGCAATACGGCCCTGATCGTAAGCGGCAGATGCCAGGCTTGGGTAACCAATTACGTCACCCACGGCATAAATGTGCGACAGCGCAGTCTGGTACATGCTGTTCACTTTCAGCAGGCCACGGCTGTCTGATTCCAGACCGACGTTCTCCAGCCCCAGTGAGTCGGTGTTACCGGTACGGCCGTTGGCATACAGCAGGCAGTCCGCTTTCACTTTTTTGCCGGATTTCAGGTGAACAATCACGCCGTCGTCGGTGCCTTCGATCTTCTCGAACTCTTCGTTGTGACGGATCACCACGCCGTTGTTCCAGAAGTGGTAAGACAGCGAGTCCGACATTTCCTGGTCGAGGAACGCCAGCAGGCGATCGCGGGTGTTGATCAGATCGACCTTCACGTTCAACCCGCGGAAGATAGATGCATATTCGCAGCCGATAACCCCGGCGCCGTAAATGATCACGTGGCGTGGTTCGTGGTTCAGTTCGAGGATTGAATCGCTGTTGTAAATGCGCGGATGGTTAAAATCGACGCTCGACGGATTGTAAGGGCGCGAACCGCAGGCGATGACGATATGGTCGGCGCGGATAGTGTCCTGAGTGCCATCCATATAGCTGACGCTGACGGTGTTGGCGTCGATAAAGCGTGCGTCGCCGGCAAACAGCTTGCATTGGTTACGCTCATAGAATCCCTGGCGCATCCGGGTTTGCTGGTTAATCACGTTATCGGCATGGCGCAAAATATCAGGGAATGTCGCGCTGAGCGTGCGTGAGTTGTTATAAAGCGGGTTCTGGTTGAATTCGATAATGCGGCTAACGGCGTGGCGGAGGGCTTTGGACGGGATGGTACCCCAGTGGGTACATCCGCCGCCTACGTTATTGTACCGTTCGATAACGGCCACGCGGGCGCCCTGTTTCACCAACCCCATAGCGGCACCTTCACCACCAGGGCCCGAGCCAATAACTATGGCATCAAATTGATAGTGCTGTTGCATAGGGGAGAGACCTGTCTTAATTACAAAATTACAACGGTATCTTAACATCATAGCGCTGAGTGCCCAATCACCATTAGGCTTTTTGAGGCAAAGCACAAATGGTGCAGGCGGAAACTGTGACAGGGCGCGTTTGTATAAATGCTGTTGCAATAAAATTTGCTATATTGCCGGGTCTACGGCGTTAGACTGACAAAATGGATCTTATCTGGATATGCATATGGGCGTCAGAGCACAACAAAAAGAACGGACGCGTCGTTCCCTCATCGAGGCGGCCTTCAGCCAGCTAAGCGCCGAACGCAGCTTCGCCAGCCTGAGCCTGCGTGAAGTCTCGCGTGAAGCGGGCATCGCACCGACTTCATTCTACCGCCACTTTCGTGACGTAGATGAGCTGGGGCTGACCATGGTTGATGAGAGCGGCCTGATGCTGCGGCAACTGATGCGTCAGGCACGCCAGCGTATTGCCAAGGGGGGCAGCGTGATCCGCACCTCTGTCTCCACCTTTATGGAGTTTATCGGCAATAATCCCAACGCCTTCCGTCTGTTGCTGCGTGAGCGCTCCGGTACTTCATCGGCCTTTCGTGCGGCGGTAGCGCGTGAGATCCAACACTTTATCGCCGAACTGGCAGATTACCTCGAGCTGGAAAACCATATGCCGCGCAGTTTTACCGAAGCGCAGGCGGAAGCCATGGTGACTATCGTATTCAGCGCCGGTGCTGAAGCGCTGGATATCGATATCGAACAACGGCGTCGGCTTGAGGAACGTTTAGTGCTGCAACTGCGGATGATTTCCAAAGGTGCTTATTATTGGTATCGCCGCCAACAAGAAAAAGCTTCTGTATCCCACGTATAAAAGGTAGAAAGCGATGGAAAAACCAAGCCGTGAGAATGGCACCTTACTGCTGGCGTTGATTGCCGGCCTCTCGATCAACGGTTCGTTCGCCGCGCTGTTCAGCTCGGTGGTGCCGTTTTCGATTTTCCCTATCCTGACTTTGGTGTTGGCGGTTTACTGTCTGCACCAGCGTTATTTGCACCGTGCGATGCCGGACGGCATGCCCAAGCTGGCCGCAGCGACCTTCCTGTTGGGGGTGTTGTTGTACAGTGCGATCGTCCGGGCCGAATACCCGCAGATTGGCTCTAACTTCCTGCCGGCGATCATTTCCGTGGCGTTGGTGTTCTGGATTGGTATCAAGCTGAAGGCGCGCAAGGCGCTGGATGAGAATACGCCGGCCTGATGGGCGTAAAGCAGGGGCGCAGCAATAATGGCGCCCCTGTCAGATTAAACGCGTTTCTCCAACAGTACGCCGCATTCCATGTGATGGGTGTACGGGAACTGATCGAACAGCGCCAGGCGGCTGATGCTGTGGGTTTCCTGCAAGGTCTCCAGATTGGCGCACAGCGTTTCCGGGTTGCATGAGATATACAAAATACGCGGATAGGCCTGCACCATTTTCACCGTTTCATCGTCCAGCCCACTGCGTGGCGGATCGACGAAAATGGTTTCGCAGTTATAGCTGCTTAAATCGATACCCTTCAACCGATTAAACTCACGCACTCCGTTCATCGCCTGGGTGAAATCTTCCGCTGCCATACGGATAATCTGCACGTTATCGATCTGGTTGGCCGCAATATTGTACTGTGCCGCAGCGACCGAAGGTTTGGCGATTTCGGTAGCCAGCACCCGCTCGAAGTTACGCGCCAATGCCAAAGAGAAGTTACCGTTACCGCAATACAACTCCAGCAAATCGCCTTTAGAACCGGTGGTGACGTCCAGCGCCCATTCCAGCATCTGTATATTCAGCGCCGCATTCGGCTGGGTGAAGCTGTTTTCCACCTGGCGATAGATCATGTCGCGGCCGGCTACCGGCAGCACTTCGTCTACATAATCCTGATCCAGCATGATTTTCATTTTAGACGCGCGGCCAATCAGCTGCAGGTCAAAGCCCTGCGCGCGCAGATCATCACGCAGCTTTTCTGCCTGCTGCTGCCATTCGTCGTCCAGCTTGCGGTGATACAGCAGTGAGGCAATAATTTTGCCGCTGCGGGTCGACAGGTAGTCAATCTGGAAAAGCTTACGGCGCAGAATCGGCTCCGGCTTGATGGCAGCGATCAGGGCGCTCATCAGGCGGTTAATCAATTCACTGGCGGCAGGAAACTTGTCGACGCGGATGCGTTGTTTGGTCTGCTGATCAAACATGATGTGGTACATCTCGTCTTCATCATGCCAGATGCGGAATTCGGCGCGCATGCGGTAGTGGCTTACCGGCGAGCGGAACACTTCCGGCTCGGGTGCCGTGAACGGAGACATCAGCGTTTTCAGCCGGGCAGTTTTCTCCGCCAGTTGGTCATCGTAACGTTCAATAGGCAAATTCTCGGGCGTCATGTTTCTTCTCGTCAGGCAAAATTGATCAGCGGGGATTGTAGGGAATCAGTCCGTGAAGTCCAGTTTTGTCGTGTTTATTATTTGTAACACTGATAGCAGTCTAGACATCTATTTACATTGATCGTAGCATTGTCGTCCGGCCTCAAGCAGCGAGTGAAAAGGGAATCCGGTTCGAATCCGGAGCTGACGCGCAGCGGTAAGGGGAAGTCACGGCGATAGCGTTTTACGCAGACACTGTCCATTGCAGGATGGGAAGTCATCGCCCGGTGCAGGTAGCTCACAGGCCACCCGCAACTCCCAAGCCCGAAGACCTGCCGGTGTTACGTCGCAATGTCCGTGGCCGTCGCGAAATACCGGCCATGATCCTGCGGCATCCGCCAATTAAGTTTGGATGCTTTTTCATGACAATTACAAAAAATACACTGCTGGCGGTGGTTTCTTCCATCACGGCTTTTTCTGGATGGGCGCAAGACAACACCACAGCCAATAACAGCGATGACCTGGTGGTTTCCGCCAACCGCTTCCCACAGCCGGTTTCTTCCGTGCTGGCACCCACCTCTGTCGTTACCCGTGACGAAATCGACCGCTGGCAGGCAAAAAGCCTGACCGATGTGATGCGCCGCCTGCCGGGGGTGGATGTCGGGCAGAATGGTGGCCTGGGACAAAAAAGCTCGCTGTTTATCCGCGGTACCAACTCCAGCCATGTCCTGGTGCTGATCGACGGTATTCGCCTTAACCAGGCCGGTATCAGTGGTTCCTCCGACCTCAGCCAGATCCCGATTTCGCTGGTGCAGAAAGTCGAATATATTCGCGGACCGCGTTCGGCTGTCTATGGTTCCGATGCCATCGGTGGCGTGGTGAACATTATTACCACCCGTGAAAAGAACGGCACTACGCTTTCTGCCGGTATGGGTTCAAACGGCTATCAGGCCTATGACGCTTCCACTCAGCAACAGTTGGGCGACAGCACGGTGGCGACGCTCGCCGGCAACTATACCTATACCAAAGGCTATGATGTAGTGGCTTACGGCAGTACCGGTATGCAGAGCCAGCAGGATCGCGATGGCTACATGAGTAAAGCGCTGTACGGCGCTGTTGACCATCAGTTCAATGAGACCATTAGCGGCTTTGTGCGTGGTTATGGTTATGACAACCGTACGGCTTACGATGCTTATTATTCCTCCCCGACCAGCCCACTGGTAGATACTCGCAAGCTGTACAGCCAGACCTGGGATACCGGCCTGCGTTATAAAGAAGGTATCTACGCGACACAACTGATTGGCAGTTATAGCCATAGCAAGGATTATGATTACGATCCTCGACTGGGTATGCATGACAGTTCGGCAAGTTTGGTGGATTCAGAGCAATACAACCTGCAGTGGGGGAATACCCTGCAGTTGGGCCAGGGGACGGTCAGCTCAGGGGTTGATTGGCAACACCAGGAGATCAAGCCGAACTCCACTACGGTCAACGGTGAGAAAAGTCAGCGTAACGCCGGTATCTATCTGACCGCTCAGCAGTTGGTTGGCCCGGTAACCCTGGAAGGGGCGGTGCGTGGTGACGATCATTCTGAATTCGGCTGGCATGGTACCTGGCAAACCAGCGCGGGCTGGGAGTTTGTCGAAGGGTACCGCTTTATTGCTTCCTATGGTACGGCGTTTAAAGCCCCAAATATGGGCCAGCTGTATGGCAACTTTGGTAATAATACCGATTTGAAGCCGGAAGAAAGTAAACAGTGGGAAGGCGGTTTTGAAGGTTTGACAGGTCCGGTGACCTGGCGCGTTTCCGGCTACCGTAACGATATTGATAACCTGATTGATTCCACAGGGGAGACCAATTACGTTTATTACAATATCGGCAAGGCTACTATTAAAGGTATAGAAGCCACGGCTTCGTTTGATACCGGGCCGTTAACCCACCATATCGGCTACGACTATGTCGACCCACGCAATGCCAAAACCAACGAAGTGCTGCTGCGTCGCGCCAAACAGCAGGTGAAGTATGAGCTGGACTGGCAGGTCTATGATTTTGACTGGGCGGTCACCTATCAATACCTGGGGGAGCGCTATGACAAAGACTACAGCACCTACCCCGAGCAAAGCGTCAAACTCGGCGGCGTCAGCCTGTGGGATCTCGCAGTTTCGTATCCGGTCACATCTCATCTGACAGTTCGTGGTAGAATCGCCAACCTGTTTGATAAAGATTATGAGACGGCTTATGGCTACGCTACTCCAGGAAGAGAATACTACCTCACTGGAAGCTATACCTTCTAACACCACCGCGAAGACCCGTCCGACGGTACTGGTATTTGATTCCGGCGTCGGCGGGTTATCGGTGTATCAAGAGGTTCGGCAACTGTTGCCGGACCTGCACTATATATACGCTTTCGATAATGTGGCGTTTCCCTACGGTGAGAAATCCGAAGAGTTTATTGTTGAACGCGTGCTGGAGATTGTCAGTGCGGTGCAGCAGCGCCATCCTCTGGCGATAGTCATCATCGCTTGTAACACCGCCAGTACCGTATCCTTACCGGCCTTACGTGAACGCTTTACCTTCCCGGTCGTTGGTGTGGTACCTGCCATCAAACCTGCCGCCCGTCTGACCGCCAATGGCGTTGTCGGCCTGCTGGCTACCCGCGGTACCGTACAGCGCACCTATACTCATGAGTTGATTGCCCGCTTCGCCACCGATTGCAAAATTGAGCTATTGGGGTCCTCAGAGCTGGTGGAACTGGCAGAAGCCAAGCTGCATGGCGAAGCTGTACCCTTGCCAACGCTGAAGAAAATCCTGCATCCATGGCTGAGCATGCGTGAGCCGCCGGATACCGTAGTTCTCGGTTGCACCCACTTCCCTTTATTAGCAGAAGAGTTAATGCAGGTGTTGCCTGAGGGAACCCGGCTGATCGATTCCGGCGCGGCAATCGCCCGTCGTACCGCCTGGTTGATCTCGACACAGGAAAATCTGGTGTCTACGCAGGAAGATAATCTGGCGTATTGCATGGCGTTAAATGAAGACACTGACGCTTTATTGCCCGTTCTGCAGGGATATGGCTTTAAATCGTTGAAAAAACTGCCTGTTTAAGCGCGTTTTGGTTAAACATTCAACGGTCGGAAAAAATATTGAAATTAGGGGTTGCGGCGTTCTGAGAACTCCCTATAATGCGCCTCCACTGACCGGGAACAACGACTCCTCTAACGAGAACCAAGTCGCCCAGCCAGGAAGAAGCAAGCCGGTGAAAACACCGTTTCTTAATAAGAAAAAAGCTTGACTCTTCAGCGGGAAAGCGTAATATGCACCTCCCGCGTTACCGAGAGTTATCTCCGTAACGAACGCTCTTTAACAATTTATCAGACAATCTGTGTGGGCACTCCACAAGACGATATCCAGAACCTTCGGGTTCGAAAAAATATCAAGTCTTGAAGAGTGACCAAGCAATAAGTTGTTTCGTTGGCTTGTCCAACTGAATGACTATTACGAAAGTTATTTTCGAGCATCGCTTCACGAGTTGAAGCAAATCAAGCTTTTAATTGAAGAGTTTGATCATGGCTCAGATTGAACGCTGGCGGCAGGCCTAACACATGCAAGTCGAGCGGTAGCACAAGAGAGCTTGCTCTCTGGGTGACGAGCGGCGGACGGGTGAGTAATGTCTGGGAAACTGCCTGATGGAGGGGGATAACTACTGGAAACGGTAGCTAATACCGCATAACGTCTTCGGACCAAAGTGGGGGACCTTCGGGCCTCACGCCATCAGATGTGCCCAGATGGGATTAGCTAGTAGGTGGGGTAATGGCTCACCTAGGCGACGATCCCTAGCTGGTCTGAGAGGATGACCAGCCACACTGGAACTGAGACACGGTCCAGACTCCTACGGGAGGCAGCAGTGGGGAATATTGCACAATGGGCGCAAGCCTGATGCAGCCATGCCGCGTGTGTGAAGAAGGCCTTCGGGTTGTAAAGCACTTTCAGCGAGGAGGAAGGGTAGTGTGTTAATAGCACATTGCATTGACGTTACTCGCAGAAGAAGCACCGGCTAACTCCGTGCCAGCAGCCGCGGTAATACGGAGGGTGCAAGCGTTAATCGGAATTACTGGGCGTAAAGCGCACGCAGGCGGTTTGTTAAGTCAGATGTGAAATCCCCGCGCTTAACGTGGGAACTGCATTTGAAACTGGCAAGCTAGAGTCTTGTAGAGGGGGGTAGAATTCCAGGTGTAGCGGTGAAATGCGTAGAGATCTGGAGGAATACCGGTGGCGAAGGCGGCCCCCTGGACAAAGACTGACGCTCAGGTGCGAAAGCGTGGGGAGCAAACAGGATTAGATACCCTGGTAGTCCACGCTGTAAACGATGTCGACTTGGAGGTTGTGCCCTTGAGGCGTGGCTTCCGGAGCTAACGCGTTAAGTCGACCGCCTGGGGAGTACGGCCGCAAGGTTAAAACTCAAATGAATTGACGGGGGCCCGCACAAGCGGTGGAGCATGTGGTTTAATTCGATGCAACGCGAAGAACCTTACCTACTCTTGACATCCAGAGAATTTGCTAGAGATAGCTTAGTGCCTTCGGGAACTCTGAGACAGGTGCTGCATGGCTGTCGTCAGCTCGTGTTGTGAAATGTTGGGTTAAGTCCCGCAACGAGCGCAACCCTTATCCTTTGTTGCCAGCACGTAATGGTGGGAACTCAAAGGAGACTGCCGGTGATAAACCGGAGGAAGGTGGGGATGACGTCAAGTCATCATGGCCCTTACGAGTAGGGCTACACACGTGCTACAATGGCGTATACAAAGAGAAGCGAACTCGCGAGAGCCAGCGGACCTCATAAAGTACGTCGTAGTCCGGATCGGAGTCTGCAACTCGACTCCGTGAAGTCGGAATCGCTAGTAATCGTAGATCAGAATGCTACGGTGAATACGTTCCCGGGCCTTGTACACACCGCCCGTCACACCATGGGAGTGGGTTGCAAAAGAAGTAGGTAGCTTAACCTTCGGGAGGGCGCTTACCACTTTGTGATTCATGACTGGGGTGAAGTCGTAACAAGGTAACCGTAGGGGAACCTGCGGTTGGATCACCTCCTTACCTAATGATATTGATTGCGTGAAGTGCTCACACAGATTGTCTGATGAAATGAAAGAGAGCATAAGGCTTAATCTTCGCGGTTAAGTCTTAAAGCACCTTGTCGGGTCTGTAGCTCAGGTGGTTAGAGCGCACCCCTG
This sequence comes from Serratia sp. AR11, assembly GCF_056376275.1. Taxonomy (NCBI): domain Bacteria; kingdom Pseudomonadati; phylum Pseudomonadota; class Gammaproteobacteria; order Enterobacterales; family Yersiniaceae; genus Serratia; species Serratia sp. AR11. The sequence continues at coordinate 5,312,213 of NZ_CM150739.1, read as the reverse complement.
ATAAGGGTGAGGTCGGTGGTTCAAGTCCACTCAGACCCACCAATTCTCTCCTATCCTGCGTTGTCGCCCTATTCGTTTATGTGAATAAACGTCGTAGGACATCGCTTTGACGAGAAGCGAATTGGCGAAGGTAGTAGATAAGGTGTGAAAAATGCTTTTCTGATATGGGGCTATAGCTCAGCTGGGAGAGCGCCTGCCTTGCACGCAGGAGGTCAGCGGTTCGATCCCGCTTAGCTCCACCATATCAAAAAATCTTAAAACTGATTCGCAAGAGTCATGTTTAAGATATTGCTCTTTAACAATCTGGAACAAGCTGAAAATTGAAACATGACAGCTGAAACTTACTCCTCCGTAGATGTACTGGAGTAAGGAGTACCCTGTCATAGAGTCTCTCAAATGTAGCAGCACGAAGGTGGAAACACTTTTGGGTTGTGAGGTTAAGTGACTAAGCGTACACGGTGGATGCCTAGGCAGTCAGAGGCGATGAAGGGCGTGTTAATCTGCGATAAGCGTCGGTAAGGTGATATAAACCGTTATAACCGGCGATACCCGAATGGGGAAACCCAGTGCAATTCGTTGCACTATCATACGATGAATACATAGTCGTATGAGGCGAACCGGGGGAACTGAAACATCTAAGTACCCCGAGGAAAAGAAATCAACCGAGATTCCCCCAGTAGCGGCGAGCGAACGGGGAGGAGCCCAGAACCTGAATCAGTTCTTGTGTTAGTGGAAGCGTCTGGAAAGTCGCACAGTAAAGGGTGATAGTCCCGTACACTAAAATGCATTAATTGTGAGTTCGATGAGTAGGGCGGGACACGTGACATCCTGTCTGAATATGGGGGGACCATCCTCCAAGGCTAAATACTCCTGACTGACCGATAGTGAACCAGTACCGTGAGGGAAAGGCGAAAAGAACCCCGGCGAGGGGAGTGAAATAGAACCTGAAACCGTGTACGTACAAGCAGTGGGAGCCTACTAGTTGGGTGACTGCGTACCTTTTGTATAATGGGTCAGCGACTTATATTTTGTAGCAAGGTTAACCGTATAGGGGAGCCGTAGGGAAACCGAGTCTTAACTGGGCGAATAGTTGCAAGGTATAGACCCGAAACCCGGTGATCTAGCCATGGGCAGGTTGAAGGTTGGGTAACACTAACTGGAGGACCGAACCGACTAATGTTGAAAAATTAGCGGATGACTTGTGGCTGGGGGTGAAAGGCCAATCAAACCGGGAGATAGCTGGTTCTCCCCGAAAGCTATTTAGGTAGCGCCTCGTGAACTCATCTTCGGGGGTAGAGCACTGTTTCGGCTAGGGGGCCATCCCGGCTTACCAAACCGATGCAAACTCCGAATACCGAAGAATGTTATCACGGGAGACACACGGCGGGTGCTAACGTCCGTCGTGAAGAGGGAAACAACCCAGACCGCCAGCTAAGGTCCCAAAGTCATGGTTAAGTGGGAAACGATGTGGGAAGGCATAGACAGCCAGGATGTTGGCTTAGAAGCAGCCATCATTTAAAGAAAGCGTAATAGCTCACTGGTCGAGTCGGCCTGCGCGGAAGATGTAACGGGGCTAAACCATGCACCGAAGCTGCGGCAGCGACGCTTAGGCGTTGTTGGGTAGGGGAGCGTTCTGTAAGCCGTTGAAGGTGGCCTGTGAGGGTTGCTGGAGGTATCAGAAGTGCGAATGCTGACATAAGTAACGATAAAGCGGGTGAAAAACCCGCTCGCCGGAAGACCAAGGGTTCCTGTCCAACGTTAATCGGGGCAGGGTGAGTCGACCCCTAAGGCGAGGCCGAAAGGCGTAGTCGATGGGAAACAGGTTAATATTCCTGTACTCGGTGTTACTGCGAAGGGGGGACGGAGAAGGCTAGGCTAGCCGGGCGACGGTTGTCCCGGTTTAAGCGTGTAGGGGGAGTGACCTGGTAAATCCGGTTGCTTATCTAACCCTGAGGCGTGATGACGATGCACTACGGTGCAGAAGTAGTTGATGCCAAGCTTCCAGGAAAAGCCTCTAAGCATCAGGTAACACAGAATCGTACCCCAAACCGACACAGGTGGTCAGGTAGAGAATACCAAGGCGCTTGAGAGAACTCGGGTGAAGGAACTAGGCAAAATGGTGCCGTAACTTCGGGAGAAGGCACGCTGGCGCGTAGGTGAAGAGACTTGCTCTCGGAGCCGAAGCCAGTCGCAGATACCAGCTGGCTGCAACTGTTTAATAAAAACACAGCACTGTGCAAACACGAAAGTGGACGTATACGGTGTGACGCCTGCCCGGTGCTGGAAGGTTAATTGATGGGGTCAGCCGCAAGGCGAAGCTCTTGATCGAAGCCCCAGTAAACGGCGGCCGTAACTATAACGGTCCTAAGGTAGCGAAATTCCTTGTCGGGTAAGTTCCGACCTGCACGAATGGCGTAATGATGGCCAGGCTGTCTCCACCCGAGACTCAGTGAAATTGAACTCGCTGTGAAGATGCAGTGTACCCGCGGCAAGACGGAAAGACCCCGTGAACCTTTACTATAGCTTGACACTGAACATTGAGCCTTGATGTGTAGGATAGGTGGGAGGCTTTGAAGCGTGGACGCCAGTCTGCGTGGAGCCAACCTTGAAATACCACCCTTTAATGTTTGATGTTCTAACTCGGCCCCGTGATCCGGGGTGAGGACAGTGTCTGGTGGGTAGTTTGACTGGGGCGGTCTCCTCCCAAAGAGTAACGGAGGAGCACGAAGGTTAGCTAATCACGGTCGGACATCGTGAGGTTAGTGCAAAGGCCTAAGCTAGCTTGACTGCGAGAGTGACGGCTCGAGCAGGTACGAAAGTAGGTCTTAGTGATCCGGTGGTTCTGAATGGAAGGGCCATCGCTCAACGGATAAAAGGTACTCCGGGGATAACAGGCTGATACCGCCCAAGAGTTCATATCGACGGCGGTGTTTGGCACCTCGATGTCGGCTCATCACATCCTGGGGCTGAAGTAGGTCCCAAGGGTATGGCTGTTCGCCATTTAAAGTGGTACGCGAGCTGGGTTTAGAACGTCGTGAGACAGTTCGGTCCCTATCTGCCGTGGGCGTTGGAAGATTGAGAGGGGTTGCTCCTAGTACGAGAGGACCGGAGTGAACGCACCACTGGTGTTCGGGTTGTCATGCCAATGGCATTGCCCGGTAGCTAAGTGCGGAAAAGATAAGCGCTGAAAGCATCTAAGCGCGAAACTTGCCTCGAGATGAGTCTTCCCTGGGAACTTGATTCCCCTGAAGGAACGTTTAAGACTAAGACGTTGATAGGCTGGGTGTGTAAGTGCAGCGATGCATTGAGCTAACCAGTACTAATGATCCGTGAGACTTAACCTTACAACACCAAAAGTGTTTTGATTTGAGAGATTTTCAGCGATGTTCCGAGATTGGTTCTGGTGGTTACTGAGGTAACGGCCAAGAATGAAACAGAATTTGCCTGGCGGCAATAGCGCGGTGGTCCCACCTGATCCCATGCCGAACTCAGAAGTGAAACGCCGTAGCGCCGATGGTAGTGTGGGGTCTCCCCATGCGAGAGTAGGACACTGCCAGGCATCAATTAAACGTTATCGGTTTGACACCCGGTAATGAGCAGGATCGCCAAGCGCGATTTTGCCACATCGAAAGATGTAACGTGAAAGAACCGGTGGAGCGGTAGTTCAGTTGGTTAGAATACCTGCCTGTCACGCAGGGGGTCGCGGGTTCGAGCCCCGTCCGTTCCGCCACTTATTTAAATTATGCCTGCTAACTTTAGCAGGCATAATGTTAAGCATGATTTAGGGGCGTAGCTCAGTTGGTAGAGCACCGGTCTCCAAAACCGGGTGTCGCGAGTTCGAGTCTCTCCGCCCCTGCCATATTAGAAACCCTTTGCGAAAGCGAAGGGTTTTTTTTGCTTTCAACTTTCCCAAATCTTCGCTATTCCTCTGATAAATTGCCTAAAAACCCTGCCAAAACTGTTCCAAATTTATACATTTTTAGCTGGATCCATGTACAAAATGGTTGTTCTCCCGTGATGTGATGCTGCTCATTATTCCTGCCTGATTTTCGACTACACCTAATGGGTGTCCGAGTCTTTGGATACCCACTTCACCAGAAAAATATGCAGCATACACAACAACAGTTACCACTGCCTGAGGCCGCCTGATGCCTGGGCAGTGCGGGGAGAACACAAACATGATTAAACGTCTGCTGTTAGCGGCCGCCATCACTGGCGCATTGATAAGTACGGTACAGGCGGCACCGCTGGTCGTCGGTTTTTCTCAGATTGGTTCGGAATCGGGCTGGCGTTCTGCCGAAACCAAGGTGTCGAAACAGGAAGCGGAAAAACGCGGTATTACGTTAAAAATAGCCGATGCGCAGCAAAAACAGGAAAACCAGATCAAAGCGGTCAGATCCTTCATCGCCCAGGGTGTTGATGCCATTTTCATTGCACCGGTAGTCGCCACCGGGTGGACTCCGGTACTGCAAGAGGCCAAAGAGGCCAAGATCCCGGTGTTCCTGCTCGACCGGATGATCGAAGTGAACGATCCCTCGTTGTATACCGCAGCCGTGGCGTCCGACAGCGTGCATGAAGGTAAAGTCGCAGGAGAGTGGCTGGTGAAAGAGGTCGCCAGCAAGCCCTGTAACGTGGTGGAACTGCAGGGGACCGTGGGCTCCAGCGTCGCCATTAACCGCAAGAAAGGCTTTGCCGACGGCATAGCCACCGCTGCCAACGTTAAAATCATCCGCTCGCAATCCGGCGACTTTACCCGCAGCAAGGGCAAAGAAGTGATGGAAAGCTTTATCAAGGCCGAGCAAAACGGCAAAAATATTTGTGCGGTGTATGCGCATAACGACGATATGGCGATTGGTGCTATTCAGGCAATCAAAGAGGCGGGTTTAAAACCGGGCTCACAGATCAAAATTGTCTCTATCGACGGTGTGCCTGACATATTCAAAGCAATGATGAATGGTGAAGCCAATGCCTCGGTCGAATTGACGCCGAATATGGCCGGCCCGGCGTTTGATGCGCTGCTGGCGATGAAGAAAGATGGCACTCAGCCGCCGAAGTTTATCCAGACTGAATCGAAACTGCTGCAGCCAGATACCGCGAAACAGGAATTCGAGCTGAAGAAAAGTATGGGTTATTAATCCACTTACCGGCGGGACAGAAGATGGACACATCTCAGACCACGTTATTGGCGATTAAGGGATTATCCGTTGAGTTTCCTGGCGTTAAAGCGCTGGAGCAGGTCGATATCACGTTACAGCGCGGAGAGATCATGGCGTTGCTGGGTGAAAATGGCGCGGGAAAATCCACGTTAATCAAAGCGTTAACCGGGGTCTATCAGCGTTCCGCCGGTGAGATACTGCTGGAGGGGCGCGCAATCGCCCCACAGAGCACCGCACAGGCGCAAGTGCTGGGGATTGGTACGGTCTATCAGGAGGTTAACCTGCTGCCGAATATCTCGGTGGCGGCCAATCTGTTCATTGGCCGTGAGCCAACGCGCTTCGGTTTGGTCGATCAAAAGAAGCTTCTGCACCAGGCCCAACAGCTTTTATTGGGGTATGGATTACAGTTGGATGTCAGCCAGCCATTGGGCAATTACTCCATTGCGATCCAGCAGATTATCGCTATCGCGCGGGCGGTCGACCTGTCAGCGAAAGTCCTGATCCTGGATGAGCCAACCGCCAGTCTGGATGCTAAAGAAGTCAGCATGCTACTGGGTATTCTCAGCCAGCTCCGCACCCAGGGCATGGGGATGATATTTGTCACCCACTTCCTCGATCAGGTTTACCGCATTTGCGATCGCATCACTGTACTGCGCAACGGTAAGTTAGTGGGGACCAAGATTACCGCTGATTTACCGCGCCTGGAATTGGTACAGATGATGCTTGGCCATGCCTTTGACGAATCGCTGCTCAAACGCGGTGAGCACGGGCTAACTGAGGCGCCATCTCTGGTCGAATTCAGTGGTTACGGGCGGCGCGGTATGGTTGAACCCTTCGATCTGCAAATACGTCCGGGCGAGATAGTTGGCCTGGCCGGCCTACTGGGATCGGGGCGCACGGAAACGGCTCAGCTGATATTCGGCATCAAACCTCGTGATAGCGGTAGTGCCAAAGTCGGGGGACGTACGGTGAACATCCGTACGCCTCGTAAAGCGGCCAGTCTCGGTTTCGGCTATTGCCCTGAGGATCGTAAAACCGACGGGATTGTCGGCGCTGCAACGGTGCGGGAAAACATCATTCTGGCTCTGCAGGCGCAACGCGGTTGGTTAAAACCCTTATCGCTGCGGGAACAAACCCGCATTGCCGAGAGTTATATCCAACTGCTGGGCATCCGTACTCCGGGGCCGGAACAGCAGATCCAATATCTCTCCGGTGGCAATCAGCAGAAAGTGTTGCTGTCCCGCTGGTTGGCGACCAAACCGCGTTTTTTGATCCTGGATGAACCGACACGCGGAATAGACGTTGGCGCACATGCTGAAATCATTCGTTTAATTGAAAAACTCTGTGATGAAGGGCTGGCGCTGCTGGTGATTTCTTCCGAACTGGAAGAGCTGGCGGGCTATGCCGATCGTATCTTGGTGCTACGCGACAGAAAGCACGTGGCGCAGCTTGAACATGACGCCATTACGGTGCCTGCAATCATGCAGGCGATTGCCGCGCAACAGGGGGTTGAATGAACCTCAGGAGTTTTTCCATGTCCGGTGGGCCACGCAAGGTCAGATGGGTGTTCCCCGCTGGGGCAACGCAACTGGGGGCGCTGGCGGTGATTTTGCTGATCGACAGCCTGGTCGCCCCGAATTTCTTTTCCATCCACATTCAGGACGGCCGACTGTTTGGTAGCGTGATCGACATCGTTAACCGTGGCGCGCCGGTAGCGTTATTGGCATTGGGCATGACGTTAGTGATCGCCACCGGGGGTATCGACCTTTCCGTGGGGGCGGTGATGGCGATAGCCGGTGCCACGGCCGCAACCTTGACCAGTGCCGGTTATCCGCTGGGGTACGTGCTGGCCGCTGCTTTGGCGGCCGGAGCGCTGTGTGGCTTGTGGAACGGTTTTCTGGTGGCGGTACTGCAGATACAACCGATTGTTGCCACGCTGATGCTGATGGTGGCCGGTCGTGGCATTGCACAACTGATCACCGAAGGACAAATCGTTACCTTTGAACGAGAAGGGTTGGCGTGGCTTGGTAGCGGCGCGCTGATGTATTTGCCGCTGCCGGCGATCATTGCCGCAGTGATGCTGCTGTTGATCTGGCTGCTGACGCGTAAAACGGCGCTGGGGCTGTTTATCGAGGCTGTGGGCATCAATCTGCGTTCGGCCCGCAATGCGGGGGTCAGTACGCGCTGGGTGGTGATGGCGGTATATGTGATCTGCGGGCTCTGTGCTGCGGTGGCCGGGATCATAGTCACGGCGGATATCCGGGGTGCAGATGCCAACAATGCCGGGCTGTGGCTGGAGTTGGATGCGATCCTGGCGGTGGTGATCGGCGGCGGTTCATTGCTGGGGGGGCGTTTTAACCTGCTGTTGTCGGTGGTGGGGGCATTAATTATTCAGGGGATGAATACCGGTATTCTGCTCTCCGGCTATCGGCCGGAGTTTAATCTGGTGCTGAAAGCGATCGTGGTGCTGGCGGTGCTGATGGTGCAATCACCCAGCGTTTCGTTGCGTCAACTGCTTAGGAGAAAAAGGCCATGATCAAGCGTAATCTGCCACTGTTGATGACTGTCCTGGTGTTCCTCCTGGGCTATGGTTTTTGCCTTACTCAGTTCCCCAGCTTTGCCTCAACGCGTGTGTGGTGTGACTTGCTGACCGACAACGCCTTTCTTGGCATTGTCGCGGTAGGCATGACGTTTGTGATCCTTTCCGGCGGTATTGATCTGTCGGTCGGCTCGGTGATCGCCTTCACCGGGGTGCTATTGGCCAAATTGATCGGAACCTACGGTATTGCCCCGGGCTATGCGTTTGTTATTGCGCTGCTGATGGGGGCATCGTTTGGCGCACTGATGGGCTGGATCATCGATGTGTTGAAGCTACCGGCGTTTATCATCACGCTGGCCGGAATGTTCTTCGTGCGGGGCATGAGTTTTATCGTCTCGGAAGAGTCGATTCCCATTGATCACCCGTTGTATGCCACGCTGGCGAACTACGCCTGGAAACTGCCGGGCGGCGGCCGTTTCACGCTGCTGGCGTTGGTGATGCTAATGGTGGTGGCGGTCGGCATAGTGTTGGCGCATCGCACCCGATTTGGCCACAACGTCTACGCCATCGGCGGTAATCGGGTGTCTGCGGCGCTGATGGGCGTACCGGTGCAACGGACTACGGTGTTGATTTATATGCTCTCAGGCACGCTGGCTGCGTTGTCCGGGATTATTTTCTCGTTATATACCTCAGCGGGCTACGCGCTGGCGGCCAGCGGGGTCGAGCTGGATGCCATTGCTGCGGTAGTGATTGGTGGCACCTTGTTGACCGGTGGGGTTGGCACCGTATTAGGCACGCTGTTCGGCGTGCTGATCCAGGGGCTGATACAGAGTTACATCACTTTCGACGGCACGCTTAGCTCCTGGTGGACCAAAATTGTCATCGGCATTCTGTTGTTCGGCTTTATCGGCCTTCAGAAGGCGATGAGCGCGTTTTGGCTCGGTAGACGAACCAAACCCCGGCATCCTCGCTTAACGCCGTTATAACGCCTCATGCCGTAGTATTTAAAGGTATTTTCAGCAGTTGCCGGATCAGCGGCTGCTGATCGCTATTTTGCAGCCAAACGGCATACAGCGGGCGGATTATCGGCGGGATGTCGGCAATGGCGGCCAACTGCGGGTAGTCCTTCTCCCATTGACTGGGCAGGAAGGCGCAGCCGCCGGTGGTTTCCAGCAGTTGTCGGGTCAGATGTGCGGAGGTTGTGGTGAGTACCGGCAAATTATCCCCCTCCAGCATACGGCTCTCCTGCTGATGAAAATCCGCCCCCCATTCCAGCTTGATATACGGCATCGGCGCATGTTTATCACGCAGGGTGGAGGAGAACAGCCGCAGCGAGAAATTGCCCAACAGCTGGCTGGCCAGTTCATCCATTTTTGGCGGCTCGGTGGTGATGAGCAAATCGAGCTGTCTTTCATGCAGCTGTTTTACCAAAGAGTGCCGTAACGCCACCCTGGCTTCCAGCTGTAATGCCTCGCGTTGTTGGTACAACGATTGCAGCCACGGGGTCAGATAAGCTTCCCACAATGACGCGGTGGCACCGATGGACAATTCAGTATGCTGCAGCGAACGCACCACCTCTTTTTTCGCCAATTGCCAGGTGGTCATCAGGCTCTCAGCATAGGGCAGAAGCCGCTCCCCTGCTGGCGTCAGACGGATATTGTTACGATGTCGGGTGAATAAATTCGCGCCCAATTGGGTTTCTAACTGGCGGATACGAAAACTAACGGCGGACTGCGTTAAGTACAAGGATTCTGCGGCTCGGCCAAAGTGACGCGTTCTACTGACCTCCAAAAAGGTTTTCAGTAATTCGGTATCCACACCCATCTCCAGAAATTTTTATCGTTAAGATTTAAATGTTTTGTTTTACACAATGTCAAGCCTATCTAATACTCCGCGCCATAAACAGCACGGCCATGAGAGAATTAGGAGCGTGTCAGATGGCGGATAGCTTCACCACGACCAGTCGTTTTTTTGATAATAAACATTATCCTCGCGGGTTCTCCCGTCACGGCGATTTCACCATTAAAGAAGCGCAATTGCTAGAGCGTTTCGGGTATGCGTTCAATGAGCTGGACGCGGGCAAACGTCAGCCGGTCACTGAAGAAGAACAGTTGTTCGTCGCAGTGTGCCACGGTGAGCGTGAGCCGGTTACCGAGCAGGAAAAAGTATGGGCTAAATATCTGGTGCGCACACGCCGCCCGAAAAAATTCCATACCCTGTCCGGCGGCAAGCCGCAGGCTGATGCGGTGGAAGATTACACCGACAGCGACGATTGATAACGATGGGGCCTTTGGGCCCCATTTTTACTCCAGGCTGCGGTGCAGCTGCAGCAACAGGCGATCCATACTGCGATAGCCCAGCGCTTCGCTCAAATGGCGTTTATCAATATCCCGATCTCCTGCTAAATCCGCCAGGGTGCGAGCCACTTTTAAAATCCGCTGCCAGGCGCGAACCGATAATCCCAATCGATTTAACGTCGTCTCAAGAAAATCTGCGTCCGCCTCGCTCAATGCGCAATCACGCTCTACCTCGTGATTATTCAGCAGGGCGTTGATCTTCCCTGCACGGTTGAGCTGCCTTTCGCGTGCCAGCAGCACCCGCTTTCGTACCTGAGTACTACTTTCACCGGCGATGCGTCGTTTGCTCAGCACGCCCGGTGGCAGCAGTGGCACTTCAATCGATAAATCGAAGCGATCGAGAAACGGCCCTGAAAGCCGCCCGAGATAGCGCAGGATCTGTTGTGGGGACGCGCGGTTATGCATGCCCTGATAATGCCCGGTGGGGCTGGGGTTCATGGCGGCAATTAGCTGCACTCTGGCCGGAAAGCAGACCTTGGCCGTAGCGCGAGAAATGACTATTTCGCCGGACTCCAGGGGTTCACGCAGGGCATCCAGCACTCGTCTTTCAAATTCGGGCAACTCATCAAGAAACAGCACGCCGTTGTGCGCCATGGATATCTCACCCGGCCGCGGCAGTGAGCCACCGCCGACCAGCGCGGCCATCGAGGCACTGTGATGCGGTGCGCGAAACGGCCGCTGTCGCCATGGCAGCGCTTGTGCAGGATGATGCAGCAGACTGGCTACCGCGATGCTTTCCAGTGCCTCTCGTTCGGTCAGCGGGGGCAGCAGGCCATTCAAACGGCTGGCCAACATGGTTTTCCCGGTTCCCGGTGGGCCGACCAGCAGCAGGTTGTGACCCCCGGCCGCGGCGATCTCCAGCGCCCGTTTAGCCTGTTCCTGGCCCAGGATATCTTGCAGGTCGGCAGGTTCTTGCGCGCTCTCCATTGCCGGCGGCGCGCTGGCTATCGGTAAGTCCCCTTTACCCAGCAGAAAGGCGCACACCTCCAGCAGGTGTTCTGCCACCAGGGTTTCGCTCTGGGTAATCAACCCCACCTCCCGGCCATTGGTGGCAGCCAGAATCAACTGCCTGCCCGCATCCATTGCGGCCAGCGCGGCGGGTATCGCGCCACTGACTCCCCGTAGTGCGCCGGATAGCGCCAACTCCCCAAGGAACTCATAACGAGCCAGCTTATCGGCCGGTAACTGTTCGGAGGCGGCGAGGATCGCCAAAGCGATCGGCAGGTCATAACGCCCACCTTCCTTGGGTAAATCGGCCGGTGCCAGATTGACGGTGATACGCCGCGCGGGAAAGGTGAAGCCATTGTTGATCAACGCACTGCGTACCCGATCGCGGGCTTCTTTCACCGTAGTTTCCGGCAGGCCGACCATGGTCAGACCGGGTAGCCCGTTGCTGATATGCACTTCCACCGTAACCGAAGGGGCCTGAACGCCCAGCGTGGCTCGGGTATAGATAACCGCCAGTGACATATTGCTCTCCTTGCTGTAGGCAACATGATGCGGCAAAGGCCCTGGCAGGGCGCGGTAACCTTGGAATGTTTGCGTGGAAAGCCGCAATTAAAACAATGAATTTCATAGGGATAACGGATTTTTGTGCAGCACTGCGCAAGTTGCGGCAATACCCCTTAACAAATACGTGAATGCTGCAACAAATTAGCAAGCTAACCAAGTTGCAGTGAGAGGGGGAATGGGTGTATTTAACAATTGATTAAAATAAAAATCACTTCGTTAACAAACTCCGACCGCCGTCGCCTTCCGCTGCGGCAGCCGCTAAACCTCATGACCTCGTATTCCAGAGTAGGGATAACACTATGTTTGGTTGGACCCCGCTGCAACGCAATGCAGCCATCGCCAGCTTTTCAAGCTGGACGCTTGATGCTTTCGATTTTTTCGTGCTGGTCTTTCTGCTCAGCGATATCGCGCAATCTTTCCATGTCGGCATGGAGGAGGTGACGCTGGCTATCTTGCTGACGCTGGCGGTGCGACCGATTGGTGCACTGATCTTCGGCCGGGCGGCGGAAAAATACGGCCGCAAACCGATTTTGATGCTGAATATCGTGTTCTTCTCGATCTTTGAACTGTTGTCCGCAGCGGCACCGTCGTTGACGGTATTCCTGTTACTGCGGGTGCTGTACGGCGTGGCGATGGGCGGGATCTGGGGCGTGGCGTCGTCGCTGGCGCTGGAGACCATTCCGGATCGCTCGCGTGGCCTGATGTCGGGGATTTTCCAGGCCGGTTACCCGTTCGGTTATCTATTGGCGGCGGTGGTGTATGGCCTGCTGTTTGAGGTGATTGGCTGGCGCGGCATGTTTGTGATCGGGGCGGCACCAATTTTACTGCTGCCGTTTATTTACTACTGCGTGCAGGAGTCGCCGGTGTGGTTGGCGGCGCGTGAACGCAAGGAAAGCAGCGCCCTGCTGCCGGTGCTTAAGAGCCACTGGAAGCTGTGCGGCTATCTGGTGTTACTGATGGCGGCATTCAATTTCTTCTCGCACGGCACCCAGGATATGTATCCGGTGTTTTTGAAAGTTCAGCACGGTTTCGATCCTAAAACCGTCAGTATCATCGCTATTAGCTACAATATCGCGTCAATTATCGGCGGTGTTTTCTTCGGTGCGCTATCGGAAAAAATTGGTCGCCGTAAGGCAATTATCATTGCCGCGTTATTGGCCTTGCCGGTGATCCCGCTGTGGGCATTTTCCAGCGGCTCGTTGATGCTGGGGATTGGCGCCTTCCTGATGCAGTTCATGGTGCAGGGCGCCTGGGGCGTGATACCGACTTATCTCACCGAACTGGTACCGGCCCATACCCGTGCGGTGCTGCCAGGGTTTGTTTACCAGTTGGGTAACCTGATTGCTTCGGTCAACGCCACGCTGCAGGCGACGATAGCCGAGCATCACGGCCATAATTATGGCCTGGCGATGGCGATTATTGCCGGCACGGTGGCGATTGTCATTGCGCTACTGGTGTTCTTTGGCAAGGACACGCGCGGCAAGGCAATCTCGGGTGAGGTTAACTCTTCGGGCGTGCAGGCTAACGTTTGAAATCCGGGCATTTTGCACGAGGTATGACCAGATTGCGCCGAATAATAACGCAAAAAAAGTGTTGTCATGCCGCGCGGGACTATGGTACCTCTGTAGGCATTAGTTCGAAACGAGCACAGTGAACAAACCTATTATGAAAGCCTTTGCCCAAGTGATTAGCCTAGTCGTGATTAGCGTGGTGGTGATTATTATCCCACCGTGCGGGGCTGCACTTGGACGAAGAATGGCTTAGAAAACAAGCCGGAATCGCAAGAGAACCCCCGCACCGAAAGGTCCGGGGGTTTTTTATTGGCAAGAGAAAAGTGAAACGAGGATAACAATATGAATAACAGAACAAAATCCTGCAGTTGTCGAAGTAAGGCGGGGAAATAACTATGAACGGGGCTCAGTGGGTAGTACAAGCATTGCGTGCACAGGGGGTTGATACGGTATTCGGCTACCCGGGTGGCGCAATCATGCCGGTCTACGATGCATTGTATGACGGTGGGGTGGAACACCTGCTGTGCCGCCACGAGCAAGGCGCCGCGATGGCTGCCATTGGCTATGCCCGTTCAACCGGTAAGGTCGGCGTTTGTATCGCCACTTCCGGCCCCGGCGCCACCAACCTGATCACCGGCCTGGCCGATGCGCTGCTGGATTCTGTTCCGCTGGTGGCGATCACCGGTCAGGTAGGCTCCGCACTGATTGGCACCGATGCCTTTCAGGAGATCGATGTCCTCGGCCTGTCGCTGGCCTGCACCAAACACAGCTTCCTGGTGGAATCACTGGATGCGCTGCCGGGCATCATGGCGGAAGCCTTCGCCATCGCCAGCAGCGGTCGTCCTGGCCCGGTGCTGATCGATATCCCGAAAGACATCCAACTGGCGCACGGCGAATTACACCCGCACCTAATGCCGGTAGAGGAAGAACTGCACTACCCGGCTGCGGAGCTGGCGCAGGCCGCTGAATTGCTGTCGCAGGCGCACAAGCCGATGCTGTACGTCGGCGGCGGTGTTGGCATGGCGCAGGCGGTACCGGCGCTGCGAGAGTTCATCGCGGTGACCCAAATGCCCAACGTTGCCACGCTGAAAGGGCTGGGCGCACCGGACGCTGAGCAGCCGTACTACCTCGGTATGCTGGGAATGCACGGCACCAAGGCCGCCAACCTGGCGGTGCAGGAGTGCGATTTGTTGATTGCCGTTGGCGCGCGTTTTGACGATCGCGTAACCGGTAAACTGAATGCTTTCGCCCCGCACGCCAAGGTGATCCACATGGATATCGACCCGGCGGAAATGAGCAAGTTGCGCCAGGCGCACGTGGCGCTGCAGGGCGATTTGAAAGCCTTGTTACCGGCATTGCAGCAGCCGTTGAAGATCGCAGCCTGGCAGCAGCGAGTGGTTGAACTGAAAGAAACCCATACCTGGCGTTATGACCATCCAGGCCAGCCGATCTACGCGCCGCTGTTGTTGAAGCAGCTGTCCGAGCGCAAGCCGGCCAACAGCGTAATCACCACCGACGTGGGCCAGCACCAGATGTGGACCGCGCAGCACATGACCTTTGAACGCCCGGAGAATTTCATCACCTCCAGCGGTTTGGGCACCATGGGTTTTGGTGTGCCGGCCGCGGTTGGCGCCCAGATGGCCCGCCCGGAGGATACGGTGGTCTGCGTATCGGGCGACGGTTCTTTCATGATGAATGTGCAGGAGCTGGGTACCATCAAACGCAAACAGTTACCGCTGAAAATCGTTTTGCTGGATAACCAGCGTTTGGGAATGGTTCGTCAGTGGCAGCAGCTGTTTTTTGACGGGCGTTACAGCGAAACCAATCTCTCCGATAACCCCGATTTCCTGATGTTGGCCAATGCCTTTGGCATCCCCGGCCAGCGTATTACTCGTAAAGACCAGGTAGCAGACGCGCTCGACGCCTTATTCAACAGCGAAGGGCCTTACATGCTGCATGTGTCGATCGATGAGCTTGAAAACGTCTGGCCGCTGGTGCCGCCGGGTGCCGGTAACGAAACCATGTTGGAGAAAATATCATGATGCAGCATCAACTCTCGATCCAGGCCCGTTTTCGCCCTGAAATGTTAGAGCGCGTATTGCGTGTCGTGCGTCATCGTGGCTTTCAGGTTTGTGCTATGAATATGGCAACGGCGGCAAATACCGACAAGATTAATATTGAATTGACCGTTGCCAGCCAGCGCCCGGTGGATCTACTGTCATCTCAGTTGAGCAAACTGATGGATGTCTCCTGCGTTGAGATCCAGCAACAAACATCACAACAAATACGCGCCTGATGCGCGAGAAGGATAAATAACAATGACGAAGAAAGCCGATTACATTTGGTTCAATGGTGAGATGGTTCCTTGGGCTGACGCCAAAGTGCACGTGATGTCGCATGCGTTGCACTACGGCACTTCGGTGTTTGAAGGGGTCCGTTGCTACGACTCCCATAAAGGCCCGGTGGTGTTCCGTCACCGTGAGCATATGCAACGCCTGCATGACTCGGCAAAAATCTACCGTATGCCGGTGTCGCAAAGCGTTGATGAACTGATGGAAGCCTGCCGCGCCACGCTGCGTAAAAATAATCTGGGCAGCGCTTATATTCGCCCATTGGTGTTTGTCGGTGACGTCGGCATGGGGGTTAACCCTCCGGAAGGTTACAAAACAGACGTGATTATCGCGGCGTTTCCTTGGGGCGCGTACCTGGGTGAAGAGGCGCTGGATCAAGGTATCGATGCGATGGTTTCGTCCTGGCACCGCGTGGCGCCAAACACCATCCCAACCGCGGCCAAGGCCGGCGGTAACTATCTTTCCTCCCTGCTGGTGGGCAGTGAAGCGCGCCGCCACGGTTATCAGGAAGGGATCGCGCTGGATGTGCACGGCTATATTTCCGAAGGCGCAGGTGAAAACCTGTTTGAAGTGAAAGACGGCGTGCTGTTCACCCCGCCGTTTACCTCTTCCGCGCTGCCGGGTATCACCCGCGATGCCATCATCAAGCTGGCGAAAGACATGGGCTTCGAAGTGCGTGAGCAAGTGCTGTCGCGCGAGTCGCTGTATCTGGCCGATGAAGTGTTCATGTCCGGTACCGCCGCAGAAATTACCCCGGTTCGCAGCGTTGACGGCATCAAGGTCGGCATTGGTAAATGCGGCCCGGTGACCAAACAGATCCAACAGGCGTTCTTTGGCCTGTTTACCGGTAAGACCGAAGACAAATATGGTTGGCTGGATCCGGTAAATCCATAAAATCCTTACCCGCAACCTGAAAGGCAACGGGTAAATCGACAGACAGATAAGAATATCCAGGCGGTTCGTTCGCCGCCTGTAATAAATACATTTGGAGTGAAGAGCATGCCTAAGTACCGTTCCGCCACCACCACCCACGGCCGCAACATGGCGGGTGCCCGCGCATTATGGCGCGCGACCGGAATGACCGACGACGATTTTGGCAAACCCATTATTGCGGTGGTCAACTCATTTACCCAGTTCGTTCCGGGCCATGTGCACCTGCGTGATTTGGGCAAACTGGTTGCAGAACAGATCGAGGCCTCAGGCGGCGTCGCCAAAGAGTTCAACACCATTGCGGTGGATGACGGTATCGCCATGGGCCACGGCGGCATGCTCTATTCCCTGCCGTCGCGCGAATTGATCGCCGACTCGGTTGAATACATGGTGAATGCCCACTGCGCGGATGCGATGGTGTGTATCTCCAACTGCGACAAGATCACCCCAGGGATGCTGATGGCGTCACTGCGCCTGAATATTCCGGTGATTTTCGTTTCCGGCGGCCCGATGGAAGCCGGCAAAACCAAGCTTTCCGACAAGATAATCAAGCTGGATCTGATCGACGCCATGATCCAGGGCGCCAACCCGAACGTCAGCGATGCCGACAGCGCGCAGATCGAACGTTCCGCCTGTCCGACCTGCGGCTCCTGTTCCGGTATGTTCACCGCCAACTCGATGAACTGCCTGACCGAAGCCCTGGGCCTGTCCCAACCGGGCAACGGCTCGCTGCTGGCGACCCACGCTGACCGTAAGGATCTGTTCCTCAACGCCGGTAAACGCATCGTTGCGCTGACCAAGCGCTACTACGAGCAGGACGACGAAAGCGCACTGCCACGCAGCATCGCCAACAAGGCCGCATTCGAAAACGCCATGACGCTGGACATCGCCATGGGCGGTTCGACCAACACCGTGTTGCACCTGTTGGCGGCGGCTCAGGAAGGTGAAATTGATTTCACCATGGAAGATATCGATCGTCTGTCGCGCAAGGTACCGCACCTGTGCAAAGTGGCGCCAAGCACTCAGAAATACCATATGGAAGACGTACACCGTGCCGGTGGCGTACTGGCGATTCTGGGTGAGCTGGATCGTGCGGGTCTGATGAATCGCGACGTCGATAACATCCTGGGCCTGAAGCTGACGGAAACGCTGAACCAGTACGACATCATGCTGACTCAGGACGAAGCGGTGAAGAAAATGTTCCGCGCCGGGCCAGCGGGTATCCGTACCACCCAGGCGTTCTCGCAGGATTGCCGCTGGGACACGCTGGACGATGACCGCGCAGAAGGCTGTATCCGTTCGCTGGAAAATGCCTTCAGCCTGGAAGGTGGCCTGGCCGTGTTGTACGGCAACATGGCACTGGACGGCAGCATTGTGAAAACCGCCGGTGTGGATAAAGACAACCTGACCTTCCGTGGCCCGGCCAAAGTGTATGAAAGCCAGGACACCGCGGTAGAAGCGATCCTCGGCGGCAAAGTGGTTGCCGGCGACGTAGTGGTGATCCGCTATGAAGGGCCGAAGGGCGGGCCGGGCATGCAGGAAATGCTCTATCCAACCACTTACCTGAAATCCATGGGCCTGGGTAAGGCCTGTGCGCTGATCACCGACGGTCGTTTCTCTGGTGGGACTTCGGGTCTGTCTATCGGCCACGTTTCTCCGGAAGCGGGCAGCGGCGGTCTGATTGCGCTGATCGAAGACGGCGACATGATCGACATCGATATTCCAAAACGCAGCATGGTGCTGGATGTCAGCGACAGCGAACTGGCGGCACGCCGCGAAGTTGAACTGGCACGTGGCGATCGGGCCTGGACACCGAAAAACCGTGAGCGCCAGGTTTCCTTCGCTCTGCGCGCCTACGCCACACTGGCGACCAGCGCGGACAAAGGCGCAGTACGCGACAAGAGCAAGCTGGGAGGCTAAGCATCATGGCGGTATCGCAACCCCTACCCGACGCCCCCTGTGGCGCGGAGTATTTGCGAGCGGTGCTCCGCTCGCCGGTTTACGAGGTGGCTCAGGTCACCCCGTTGCAGACCATGAGCAAAATCTCTTCGCGGCTCGGCAATACTATTTTGGTGAAGCGCGAAGATCGTCAGCCAGTACACAGCTTCAAGCTGCGTGGGGCCTACGCGATGATCGCCAGCCTGAACGAAGAGCAAAAGGCGCGCGGCGTGGTGACGGCTTCGGCCGGCAACCATGCGCAGGGCGTGGCCTATTCAGGCAAACGGCTGGGGATCAAAACGCTGATCGTGATGCCGGTGACCACCGCAGACATCAAAGTGGATGCGGTACGCGGCTTTGGTGGCGAGGTGCTGTTGCACGGCGCCAACTTTGATGAAGCCAAGGCCAGAGCGATAGAGCTTTCACTCAAGCAGGGCATGACCTTCGTGCCGCCGTTCGACCACCCAACGGTGATCGCCGGGCAGGGCACGCTGGCGATGGAACTGCTGCAGCAGGACGCGCATCTTGATCGGGTGTTTGTACCGGTTGGCGGTGGCGGTCTGGCGGCGGGCGTGGCGGTATTGATCAAGCAACTGATGCCGCAGATTAAGGTGATCGGCGTGGAGGCGGAAGACTCCGCCTGCCTGCGCGCGGCGCTGGATGCCGGACATCCGGTGGATCTGGCCCGCGTTGGGCTGTTCGCCGAAGGCGTGGCGGTAAAGCGCATCGGTGACGAAACCTTCCGCCTGTGTCGGGAATACCTGGACGACGTGATCACCGTCGACAGCGACGCTATCTGCGCCGCGGTCAAAGATCTGTTTGAAGACGTGCGTGCCATTGCCGAGCCGTCCGGTGCGCTGGCGCTGGCCGGGCTGAAAAAGTATGTGCAGCAGCACAATATTCAGGGCGAACGTCTGGCGCACGTGTTGTCCGGCGCCAACCTGAACTTCCACGGTTTGCGCTACGTGTCGGAACGCTGCGAACTGGGCGAACAACGCGAAGCCCTGTTGGCGGTCACCATTCCTGAGCAGAAAGGCAGCTTCCTGAAGTTTTGCCAACTGCTGGGCGGGCGCTCGGTGACCGAGTTCAACTACCGTTACGCCGATGCCGATAACGCCTGTATTTTCGTCGGTGTCCGCCTGACGCGCGGCCATGCCGAACGTCTGGAAATCATCGATGAACTGCAGGCCGATGGTTATCAGGTGGTGGATCTGTCCGACGATGAAATGGCCAAGCTGCACGTGCGTTATATGGTGGGGGGACGTCCTTCGAAGCCGTTGCGCGAGCGTCTGTACAGCTTCGAATTCCCGGAGTCACCGGGCGCACTGCTGAAGTTCTTGCAGACGTTGGGCACCCATTGGAATATTTCACTGTTCCATTACCGCAGCCACGGCACCGATTTTGGCCGCGTGCTGGCAGGTTTTGAGCTGTCGCAGACCGAACCCGAGTTTGAGCAGCACCTGCAGGCGCTGGGCTATGACTGCCACGATGAAACCGACAACCCGGCGTTCCGCTTCTTTTTGCAGGGTTGATAAGAAATACATAAGTAATCGTGACCTATAAGCCAGTTTATAGGTTGCGTTGTTGTGATTTTGTTGTGCATTTTTATACTGCCAAGACTTTTGACGTATAGGGATGCGCGACAATGACAACGGCTTTTTCTTCGCCATTTGGTTCTCCCGAAGATCAATTAACCAGCGCCGAGTTCGCTCGAATGCTCGGTAACGGCAATGTGCAGGCAATGTATCGGGATATTGATTTACAAGCCTTGCAAGACTCCCTGGATTGCAGTATCGCTTTTCATGGGGTGGGGATTATTTTTTCTGACGGCCAAAATTCGTATTTGGTCAGGCCGACCAAACATACCGGTTACTCAACGTCCTCACAGGTCACCCACGTGGTGATCACCAAAACCGTTGCGCATACTTCACGTACCGCGGCAACCAATACCCTGTCTGAGGCTTTGACCAAACCGAACGTCGGCAAAGAACTGGCTTCGGCAGCGGTATCAGCGGCACTTTGTCCTCGCCTGCTAATGTGAAGGAAACGGGGCAATATTTTGTTGGGATCATGCAAAAATTACCGCAGATGGTGAGGTAATGTCGGACTGGATGATTAACCGCCTGATATCTCAAGGGCGAGAAATGGAACAGCAAATCCTGCAGCGGGATCCGGCGGTATATGCCGGCGTGGATGCGCAGCTTGAGCAACATTTTTTGACGCCGGGGCAGCGTTTGTCGCCGCCGGGCGTGGGCAATGTCATGTTGCTGCTAATTTGTCTTACGCTGGGGTTGGCGGGAACCATGGGGCTATTGGCCGATATAGCCCTTGCGGTAACCGGCAGTGCCTCTGCTGCCACCTTATTAGGCAGCGGCGCCATCATGGCCGTGTGGATGACGCT
The DNA here is from genome assembly GCF_056376275.1 of Serratia sp. AR11. Taxonomy (NCBI): domain Bacteria; kingdom Pseudomonadati; phylum Pseudomonadota; class Gammaproteobacteria; order Enterobacterales; family Yersiniaceae; genus Serratia; species Serratia sp. AR11. Next base: position 5,291,518 of record NZ_CM150739.1, on the reverse strand, counting down.
TGTCCTGTTTCACCTGGTTCAGGGTAAAAACACAGGGGTAGTATTGCTGAAATATTATCTTGGCATGCTGGCCGCGCTTTTGGTCGGTGCAGTAGTGGCCTGGGCAGCAAACATCACCGGTATTGCCAATGGCCTGATGTTGCTGTGTGCCTGCATTGGCGGGATTATTTTCAGTAACCGGGCGGTGTTTTATCTGTATGTTGCCTATTTCAGGACGCGCCGGCGCGTTTTTCTAAAGCGCCGTTGGCAGATGGAAGCCATGCATAACCCCCGCTAGAAAGCTTGTTACGGGAAGGAACATGACGCAGCAATTTAATGGTTTTAGCCAGCAGGGCCTGAATTTTCTTCAGCAGGTGCGCATTGAGAACGACAAGGAATGGTTTGAGGCCAACCGTGACGTTTACGATCGTGAACTATTAACGCCATTCCGTACGTTGGTAGCCGAACTGAGCCCGGCGATGTTGGCGATCGATCCCCTGTTCGAGACCCGGCCGGCGATCGGCAAAACGCTGTCGCGCATTCATCGCGACACGCGTTTTTCCCACGACAAATCGCGCTACCGCAGCCGCATGTGGCTGACGTTCAAACGGCCAAGCAAAGACTGGAAGGACGCGCCGGTCTACTTCTTCGAACTGGGGCCGGACATGTTGCGTTACGGGCTGGGTTATTACAGCGCCAACAAACCGACCATGGATCTGTTTCGCCATACGCTGCAACGCCGACCGCAGCCCTTTTTGGAGGTCGCGGCCTGCTGCCGGCCACCGTTCGAGCTGGTGGGTGAAAGCTACAAGCGGCCGTTAGTGAAAGAGCAGGCACCAGAAATCGCCACCTGGTACAACCGCAAATCCTTTGCGGTGATGGCGACCGACAGTCAGGTGGAAAAGTTGTTCAACGCCGGGTTGGTGCAGACTCTGGCGCAAGGTTTTCTGCAACTGGAACCGCTCTATCACTGGCTGATGCAGGTGGAGGCGATGAAGCAAGTCGATCCAGCGGATTTATGAAAGTAAGCGCCAGAAAGCGTCGATCAGCGGATCGCTGAGGCGTTTTTTCTGCACGCAGACCCCCAGCTCGAACGGCTCGACCATGGAAATATTCTCCAGTTGCGAGATGCGATTACGCACCGGCTCCGGGCTGTTGTCCACCACCACGCCGGGGATCAGCGCGATGCCGCAGCCCAGCGCCACCATCGAAACGATGGCCTCGTGGCCGCCAACGGTGGCGTAAATCAGCGGGTTGGTAATGCGCTGGCGACGGAACCACAGTTCGATGCGTTTTCGCGACGGGCCGTGCTCCGGCAGGATAAACGGAATATTGGCCCAGTCGGGTTGTTCGGCAAACGCCTGGCTGCGTACCGCGCAGGGCAGCGCCGGAGCAATCAGCACCAGCGGGATCTCACCGATTTTAGTGAACGCCACGCTGGTGGGCAGGGTTTCGGGCCGCCCGGCAATGCCGAGATCGGCTTCGTTGGACTGCACTTTGTCGACCGCATCGGCGGCGTCACCGGTGGTCAGTTTTATTTCTACCAGTGGATGCTGTGCGCGGAAGCGATCGAGGATCGGCGGCAGGTGGCTGTAGGCGGCGGTAACCGAGCAAAACAGCCGTAATTCGCCGCTTAGCGAAGGGCCATGTTGGCCCAGAGAATGCTTCAGTTGCTGGTATTGCAGCAGCGTCTGCTGGGCAAAATCTTTTAACTGTTCACCGGCGTCGGTGAGCTGTACGGTGCGGTTATCGCGCAAAAACAGCGGCTGCCCGAGGATCTCTTCCAGCCGTTGGATCTGGCGGGACAGCGTCGAAGGACTGACGTGCATCGCCTTGGCGGTGCGGCCAAAGTGATGGCTTTCAGCCAGATGGAGGAATAGCTTTAAATCACGCAAATCCATATCAGTACGCTCGCAGCAAGAGTGTTGCATAAATTGCAATGTCACATTCGTAATATATCAATTTAAGCAACGCGTTTCCTGTTATACATTGAGTTTAACGAATCTCCGCACAGACAGGGCGGGGAATGAAAATAACATCGATACCCATAGTCGACACAACATCTAACTGGAGCACCACCATGGCTAACTATTTCAACACCTTGAACCTGCGTCAGCAGTTGGCGCAATTGGGCAAGTGTCGCTTTATGGCACGTGAAGAATTTGCTGATGAAGCCGGCTACCTGAAAGGCAAAAAAGTGGTGATTGTCGGCTGTGGCGCGCAGGGGCTGAACCAGGGCCTGAACATGCGTGACTCCGGCCTGGACGTGGCCTATGCCCTGCGTAAGGAAGCCATCGACGAAAAACGTCCTTCATGGCGTAAAGCGACCGAAAACGGCTTCAAGGTAGGGACCTACGAAGATTTGATCCCACAGGCAGACCTGGTGGTTAACCTGACGCCGGACAAGCAGCATACCTCGGTCGTTCGTGCCGTACAGCCGCTGATGAAAGACGGTGCGGCGCTGGGCTACTCCCACGGTTTCAACATCGTAGAAGTGGGCGAGCAGGTACGTAAAGACATCACCGTAGTGATGGTAGCGCCAAAATGTCCGGGCACCGAAGTGCGTGAAGAATACAAACGTGGTTTCGGCGTGCCGACTCTGATTGCGGTTCACCCGGAAAACGATCCGAAAGGCGAAGGCATGGCGATTGCCAAGGCCTGGGCAGCGGCGACCGGCGGCCACCGTGCGGGCGTACTGGAATCTTCCTTCGTTGCCGAAGTGAAATCGGACCTGATGGGCGAGCAGACCATTCTGTGCGGCATGCTGCAGGCGGGTTCGCTGCTGTGCTTCGACAAACTGGTTGCTGAAGGCACTGACCCGGCTTATGCAGAAAAACTGATCCAGTTCGGCTGGGAAACCATCACCGAAGCGCTGAAGCAGGGTGGCATTACCCTGATGATGGATCGCCTGTCCAACCCGGCCAAACTGCGTGCCTATGCGCTGTCTGAGCAACTGAAAGAGATCATGGCACCGCTGTTCCAGAAACACATGGACGACATCATCTCCGGCGCTTTCTCCGGTGGCATGATGGCTGACTGGGCAGAAGACGACGTGAAACTGCTGAACTGGCGTGAAGAGACCGGCAAATCGGCGTTCGAAAATGCGCCACAGTTCGAAGGTAAAATCAGCGAGCAGGAATACTTTGACCATGGCGTGTTGATGGTAGCCATGGTGAAAGCCGGTGTTGAGCTGGCATTCGAAACCATGGTTGACGCGGGTATCATCGAAGAATCCGCTTACTACGAATCACTGCACGAGCTGCCGCTGATCGCCAACACCATTGCGCGTAAGCGTCTGTACGAAATGAACGTGGTTATCTCTGATACTGCAGAATACGGCAACTACCTGTTCGCCAACGCGGCAGTGCCGCTGCTGAAAGAGTTCATGACCACCCTGCAGGCGGGTGACCTGGGCAAATCCGTGGCCGGTACTTCGGTAGACAACGCGCAACTGCGTGACGTGAACGAAGCGGTACGTAATCACCCGATCGAATCCGTTGGTCGCAAGCTGCGCGGGTATATGACCGATATGAAACGCATCGCGGTAGCAGGCTAAATACCCGGAGTCTTTCAAGCTGTAGCGTTGTTACCTGCACTATCACACCCCAGTCACTTACTAAAGTAAGCTCCTGGGGATGAGATAGCTTGGCGCCTAGCTACAACTTGAAATCCATAGGGTATTAAGATTGGTTTTCGAGTCCAATAAAAAGGCCAGCGTTGTTGCTGGCCTTTCGCATTTTTGGAGATCAGGAATTATTGCGGCATGGCCGCCAGTGGAATAATGGCTCCGCGGTGCTGGATTACCGTGCTGGCGGTCAGATGACCGCACTGCGCCGCCTGCACGGCATCACCACCGGTTAAACGCACAGCCAAATAACCGGCGCTGAAGGAATCGCCTGCCGCAGTGGTATCCACCACCTTTTCTTTTGGCAGGCGCACTGCCGGGATTTCAAATTCGCTGCCTTCGGCGCTGAACACCAGGCAGCTATCCGCGCCGCGTTTAATCACTATCTCCGTTACCCCGAGCTGCTGAGTGCGCTGCACCACCTGTTCCAGCGGCAGTTTGCCCCATAGCAGATCTTCGTCATCCAGGGTCAGGAAGGCAATGTCGGTGCAGGCCAGTACTTCGCGGTAAACCTGCTGCGTTTCTTCCCGGCTTTGCCACAGGCGCGGCCGATAGTTGTTATCGAAAATCACCTTGCCGCCGTTGGCGCGACACTGTCTTAGCAATGTCAGCAGCTTGCTGCGGCTGACCGTATCGAGGATTGCCACGCTGATGCCGCTGAGGTACAGATAATCGAATTGGGCCAGTTGTTCGCACAAATTCTCCGCCTGTGGGCCAGCCAGCCAGTAGCGAGCGGCAGCGTCGTTGCGCCAGTAATAGAAGGTGCGTTCGCCGGTGGCATCGGTTTCAATCACGTACAGCCCCGGCAGCTTGTTCTCCAGCCGTTGTATCAGGCTGGTGTTGACCTTTTCCTGCTGCCACGCCTGCAGCATTTCCTGGCTGAAACTGTCGGTGCCGAGTGCGGTCACGTAATGCACCTGCAGCGTGCTTTCCGCCACCTGGCGGGCAATGTAGACGGCGGTGTTTAACGTATCGCCGCCAAAACCGCGGCTCAGATCCGCGCCTTTCTGCGACAGTTCAATCATGCATTCGCCGATCACGGCAAGATTTTGGGTGGTCATAGTCAACGAGCCCTGGCTGAAAGAAGAAGATGAATTGATGCGAAATACAGCCAGTCTCAATGCAAGGGATGGGGGAGTCAATAAAAATAAAACAACGTTTTAATTTATTTATGACGGCGATCGGGAAACTAAAAAGTTTCCCGATGCGTAGCCAACCTGCGGCCGTTATTTAGCGGCGGCGCGCAGGTCGGTGACGCTTTGGCCACCAATACCCCAGTTGTCGGTTTCTACTTCGTCAATGACCACCACGGTGGTAGCCGGGTTCTTGCCCAGCGTATCTACCAGCAGTTGGGTCACCCCGGCGATCAGCTGTTTCTTTTGCTCCGGCGTCGCGCCTTCGCGGGTAATTTTGATATTGACGTAGGGCATGTATTTTCCTTGGGTTTTAATACCAGTATTCAATGTAGAAGGCTTTCGTCGCCGCTTAAAGTTTTATCGCCCGCTGCCGATAAATCAGGGAGGCAATCATGCAAGCCTGAGCGTTTTCATTTCCCTTCGATGGCAATAGTACCAATGACAACCAAGATGACTTCGGGTCTGCTGGCGCCACTCCTCGCCGTATGCACGCATATCAAAGCGCAGCATTATTGGCGTCAATGCCGCCGTCAGTACACCTTCCAGCCGATCTACCGCACCTGTGGCGCTTTACTGGCGCTTGAACTACTAACCGCGGTATCTCATCCGTCCGCGCCGGACAAACGACTGTCCCCGGAGCACTATTTCGCCGCCCTCGACGTCCGCAAGCGCCTGCAGATCATTCAGGAACAGCTGGAACTGCTGCAGTACTGGCAGCCGCTGCTGACCCGCCACGGGTTGATGGTGTCGGTCAATATCGACGGTATTGCCTTGCAGGCATTGCAGCAGCACGGCGCGTTGCAACGTCAGATTGCTGGCATGCCCTATCTGCGTTTTGAGCTGGTGGAGCATGCCGGGATGGCATTAAACGGCCCGTTGCAGCAGATTGCCGGTGCAGAGCGGCTGTGGCTGGATGACTTCGGTAGCGGCCTGGCGAATTTCTCGGCCGTCAGCACCTGGCGTTATCAATACATCAAGGTTGCGCGTGAGCTATTCACCTTGCTCAAGCAAACGGAAGATGGTGTCCAGTTACTTGTTACCCTGATCAAAATGATGAACCAGCATAGCGAAGGGGTGATCGTCGAAGGGGTGGAAACCGAGCAGGAATGGTTGCTGGTGCAGCGCTCTGGCGCGCTGGCTGCCCAGGGTTACTTTCTTTCTCGCCCGGCCCATTTCGACACCCTGCAAAGCCTGCCTACGCGATTTTCCATGCCTGCCGCCTGAGCCCCGTCTCCCTCTAAAGCGTGAACTCTTGCCTATCCTCGGCTAGGCTTGGTAAAGCCACTTATCAATTTATGGGTAAGCTATCGCGTTCAGGGAGCCGTTATGACAAGAACAGGAAAAGCGTTCACTTGGGTTGGCGGCATTGTGCTGCTGATCATCGCCGCGTTGGTGGTCTTTGTGCTGACCTTCGACTGGAACCGCCTCAAACCGACCATCAATGACAAGGTGTCGGCCGAGTTGCATCGTCCGTTCGCCATCCGTGGCGATTTGGGGGTGGACTGGTCACGCGATGATAAAGATATAGGTGGCTGGCGCGCCTGGGTGCCCTGGCCGCGAATTCATGCCGAAGATGTTGTGCTGGGCAACCCGAAAAATATCCCTGGCGACAGCATGGTGCAGTTACAGCGCGTCGAAGCGAGCATTTCGCCGCTGGCACTGCTGGGCAAACAACTGTTGATCCCGCGTATCTGGCTGAAGCAGCCGAACGCCAGCTTGCAGCGGTTGGCCAACGGTGAGAATAACTGGACCTTCAACCTGGCCGGTGACCCTAACCAGCCGCCGTCTGCCTGGTCGGTGAATATTCATGACATCGTCTTCGATCGCGGCCAGATTGCTTTTAAGGACGCCACGCTGAAGGCCGATTTTCGCGCGGAGATTGATCCACTCGGCAAGCCTTTGCCATTTAGTGAAGTCACCGGCAAAAAAGATGCCGGCACGACGATCCCCCAAGACTATATTTTCGGCTGGAAGGTGAAAGGCAAATACAACGGCGAGCCGTTATCGGGCAGTGGCAAGATTGGCGGCATGCTGTCGTTGCAGAATGCCGAGGTGCCATTCCCGCTGCAGGCCGACGTACGCTCCGGTTCCACTCGGGTGGTGGTGGCGGGGACGTTGTCCGACCCGATGAACCTTGGCGGGTTGGATCTGCGGCTTAAATTCTCCGGCGACAGCCTGGGTAACCTGTATGCCCTTACCGGCGTGTTGTTGCCCAATACCCCGCCATACTCCACCGATGGCCACCTGACTGCCCGACTGCACGAGAAAGGCGGCGCGGTGTTCCAGTACCAGAAATTCGACGGCAAAATTGGCGACAGCGATATCCACGGTGATTTGAAATATGTCGCCGGAAAACCCCGGCCTACGCTGAGCGGCGAAGTGTTGTCGAAACAGCTGCGTTTTGCCGATCTGGCACCGCTGATTGGTGCCGACTCCAATACGCAAAAAGCCGGTCGCGGTGAGAAGAGCCGCCAGCCAGCGGGCAAAGTGCTGCCGGTAGAGAAATTTGATACCAAAAGCTGGAAGGTGATGAATGCGGACGTCAAATTCACCGCCAAACGCATTGAACACGGCAGTTCGCTGCCGTTGAGCGATCTCTATACCCATCTGCAATTGGATAACGGCGTCATAGTGATGGATCCGCTGCGGTTCGGCGTGGCGGGCGGTAACCTCAATTCGACCGTCCGGCTCGATGGCAGCAAAAATCCGATGCAGGGTCGGGCTGATTTGCATGCGCGTAAATTCCAGCTCAAGCAGTTGCTGCCGGATGTAGGCTCGATGAAGCGTAGCCTGGGGCAATTGAACGGCGATGCCAAACTGACCGGCAGCGGCAATTCGGTGGCCGATCTGCTGGCGACCAGCAGCGGCGATTTGCGCATGGTGATTAACAACGGGGTGATTAGCCGCAGCCTGATGGAAATTCTCGGATTGAACGTCGGCAACTATCTGGTGGCGCAATTATTTGGTGATGACGTCGTGGGGATAAACTGCGCGGCGGCGGATGTTGGTATCCGCGACGGCGTGGCGGCACCTCGGCTGTTTGTGTTCGACACCGAGAACGCGATTATCAACATCAGCGGCAATACCAACTTCGCCACCGAGCGGCTGGACCTGTCCATCGATCCTGAAAGCAAGGGCATGCGGGTGCTGACGCTGCGTTCACCGCTGTACGTGAAAGGCACCTTCGCGCACCCGGATGCCGGTGTGAAGGCCGGCCCGCTGATTGCACGTGGTGCGGCGGCGGTGGCACTGGGCGTGGTGCTGACGCCGGCAGCGGCCCTGCTGGCATTGGTTTCCCCCAGCGAAGGCGGTGAAGAAAACCAGTGCGGGAAAATCCTTCAGCAGATGAAGCAGAAAAAATGATCGCTAACGGCCCGCATTGCGGGCCACGCTTACTGCAGAACCCGGCAGTCGTGATCCTGGATCTCTTCTGACGAAGCCAGCGTAAACGGCAGCAGGCTGCGCTCGGTGGCCAGCAACAGAAAATCGCCGCCCGGCAGTGCGGTCATTGCCAGGCCAAAGCTCCCCATGCGCCCCTTTGAGCGTGAGACCTCATCTGCCAGCAGGCGGAAAGCACCCTGTTTGTGCAACTCTTCAGGCGTCACCCGGCGCACCAGATAGTCATGGCCCAGCAGGCCGCCAGGCAACGGTTCCCACCGCTGGCTGTAATCTGCCGCATACTGCGCCAACTGCGTTTTTACCGCAGGCAGCAGGCAGGAGATATGAATGTGCAACTGGTTCTGAGTGCGGCCATAGGCCGAATTAATCGCCAGCGAAATATCGGCGTCGTCGATCGCCTTGCCGTACTTATCGGCCATAAAGTGCCGTGCCTGCCAGGCTTGCTCAAAGAAGTTTGGGGTCGTGGCAGCCAGTACCTCGGGGCTTTCAATGCCGGTAATTTTAGCGCTTGGCATCAACAGATATTGCAGTGGCCCGTTACGGTCCTTAAACACCACAAAACCGGCCTGAGGGTCCACCTGCGCACAGGGCGCCGGGTTGTTATTTGCCTGTTGGTTGGGCAGACACTGTTGGCTGACGATGCGCCACAGCGCGCTCGACTGGGGTGGCTTCACCCATATCCAGAGCGCACCAGCAATGACAATGGCGGCCATTAGCAACGGCGCAACGTACAAAAACAGCCTGCGGCGCAAAGACATGATTGATTTCCATTTCCGTAAAAGGAGAAGCATTCAGCATAGTCTGATTTTATGACAGGAGACAACGCGGGGAGTGCGGCCCGCAGGCAGGGGCCGCATAAGCAGGATTACAGCGACTGGTCGCGGGTTTCTTTCATCAGCAACAGGGCTATCAGCGTGAGACAGGCCATGGATGCCAGATACAGCCCGACGTAGAACAGGCCGTAGTGGGTTGCCAGCCAGGTAGCGATATAAGGTGCCACTGCCGCCCCGAGGATTGACGCCACGTTGTACGAGAACGAAGCCCCGGTATAACGCACTTCGGTCGGGAACAGTTCTGGCAGCAGCGCGCCCATCGGGCCGAAGGTCAGGCCCATGATGCTCAGACCACACAGCAGGAAGCCCATCACCAGCGCCTGGTTACCGGAGCCCAGCATGCTTGGGAACAGGAAGGCGAAGGCGATCATCAGCAGAGTGATAACGATCATGGTCTTGCGACGACCAAAGGCATCGGCCAGCAGGCCGGCAATCGGCACCATCACACCAAAACCAATCACCGCCACCATCAGCATCCACAGGAAACTGTTGCGCGAGTAACCCAGCCCCAGCGGCTGCGCCGTGGTGCCGTAGGTCATTGAGTAAACCGTCATCAGGTAGAACAGGGTATAGGTCGCCAGCATGATAAAGGTGCCGAGGATGGTCGCCTTCAAATGCTTGCTCAGCAGGGTACCGAGCGGGATTTTCACCTGTTTGCCGGCTTTGGCCACCTTGGCGAATACCGGAGTTTCATGCAGCGACACGCGCACGTACAGGCCGATCAGCACCAGGGCGGCGGACAGGATAAACGGCACGCGCCAGCCCCATTCCATAAATTGTTGGTCAGTCAGCAGCCAGGAGAGCAGCAGGAAGGTGCCGTTAGCGAAGAAGAAACCGATAGGCGCGCCCAGCTGTGGGAACGAACCATACAGCGCCCGCTTCTTGGGAGGGGCGTTCTCGGTTGCCAGCAAGGCGGCTCCGCCCCATTCACCCCCCAGCCCCAGGCCCTGACCGAATCGCGCCAGCGCCAGCAGGATAGGGGCGAAGATGCCGATGGTTTCGTAGCTTGGCAGCAGGCCGATCAGCACGGTGGAAATCCCCATGGTGAGCAGCGAGGCGACCAGCGTCACCTTGCGCCCCACGCGATCGCCAAAGTGGCCGAACAGCGCCGAGCCAATCGGACGCGCCACAAAGGCGACGGCAAAGGTGGCCAACGACTGTAGCGTCGCGGTGGTGGGATCGCCCTGCGGGAAGAAGATATGCGGGAATACGATCACCGCTGCGGTGGCGTAAATATAGAAATCGAAAAACTCGATGGCGGTCCCGACCAGCGAGGCGACAATCACTTTTCCGCGTGAGTTGACTGGTGTTGGCGCGTCGTCGGCGTCCAGAGTTGGTGCGATGGAGGCTTGCATAATTTTTCTTATATTTTGGATTGGTAAAAATCCATCTTAGTCATAGCAAAATGCCTTTTCAATGGTGAAACTTTGTACAATGCCGCAATTAACCGGTTAAAAAGCTTAATGTTTCATTGGCGTGTTTCTGCGTGGTTTTTAACGTTGCCAAATGAATGATTTGCAGACTTAACATCTGTAAAAGCCGCAAAGAAAAGTTATCGGGTAGTTTGTTATGCTGGATTTGCTAGGTGTGGTGTTGATATTTTGGTTTTATGTGCTGGGTTTTGGGCTAAATATCGGAATAAAAAACCAGCCACCAGAAGGTGGCCGGTATGATTGCATTGCTTTAGGGGGCAGGTTGCTCGGAGGCTGGCAGAGTTTTGTCTTCTTTATACTGCGCGGTGGCGATCCAGGCGGCGCAAAAAAGCGTCAGTCGGGCAAAGAAATAGAAAAACGCCATCAACCCGATTACCGAACCAAAGGCGGCACCGGAAGGCGATTTAGCCACCTGTGGCAGCGTCATGGTCATCACAAACTTAATCACTTCGAAGCCAATGGCGGCAAGCAGCGTGCCACGCAGCAGCGCCTTCTTTTTCGGCTTATGCCGCGGCAGCATCCAGAAGATCCACAGGAACAGCAGATAGTTGGCGAAGATGGAGATTGACAGCGCAATCAGCGTCATCGCCGGCCGCAGCCACTCGATACCCTCCAGGCCCAGTGCACGGACAATGGCCGCCTGTGCCGAACCGGCGATGGAGGTCAGCGTCAGGGTGATAATCAGCGCCACCACCAATCCACTCAGCGAAATAAAGTCGCGGGTGTATTTGAAGTAGATTTTTTCCTGATCCTGCGGATTACGTTCCCATACGTCACGCGACTGCGCGCGGATCGCCTCACGCAGGTTACCCATCCAACTGATGCCTGAATACAGCGCCAGCGCCAGACCGGTCAGCCCCACGGTGGTGCGCTGCTGAATCGCCGTATTGACGGTGTTTTTCAGCGTGCTGGCCAGCGTAGGGTCACTGATGCTGCCGACAATCTTATTAATCAGCTCAGTCAGCAGGTCAGGATTGGATGCCAGCACAAAGCCGACGGCGGCAAACGACACCATCAAAATCGGGATCAGCGAAAGAAACGAAAAATAGGTGATAGCGGCGCCGAACTGGCTGCCCAGACGATCGTTAAAGCGCTCGGTGGCGCGCAGCAGGTGAGCGATGCTTGGCCAGGCCTTGATGCGTTCGACCAGGCGTGAAAAACCGGAGATGCGGCGGTCAATAGTCTGATGGCCGGTTTTGATGGCGATCAGCGGCTTTTGCGGCGCTTCACTGTTGGGCTGTCGGGGGTCTTTATCTGATCCTGTAGGCATTACGTCACGATTTCCTTAACGATAAATAGGCTCTCTCAGCCTTGATTATAGCCAAAAGGCGCGCTGATTTGGCCGCCGGGTGGGGCAACCGGCTAATTTGTGAGCTTAACGCGTTCGTTCATCGGGTGAAATGTTACTACCTGCCGATAGGTAAAATTCTTATGTCAGCCCCGTGCCAGCGGGGTTTTTTTCGTTCATCGACCTCCAATTTTTATCTGTTTCATCACCAAGAAAGCGTTTACTCATGATGTGGCGCTGCGGTTTACCAGCCGCCGCGTGACTGCAGCCGTAGGGGCTGGAACGGTTTCACCTGTTATCACTGGATAAAATGGAAGGTCATATGAAATTACTTAATCACCCCACCTGTCGTCCGTTTACCGAAGCGGGCAATTTGACACAGATTTCCGCTTACTATGAAGAAGGGCGACACATCATGTGGATGCTGCTGCGTGCGGAACCGCGCCCTTGCTTTAATCAGGCGTTAATTGAAGACATCATGACGTTGGCGCAGGCAGCCAAAGAATCATCATTGCAGTTTGATTTTTGGGTCACTGGCTCGTTGGTGCCCAATATGTTCAACGTGGGTGGCGATTTGCAGTTCTTCGCCGAGGCGATTAAAAATCGCAAACGTGAGGCGATGATGGCTTACGCACGGGCCTGCATTGATTGCGTGCATGCGGCGGCTCGCGGATTTGATACCGGAGCGGTTAGCATCGCGATGGTCGAGGGCAGTGCACTGGGCGGCGGCTTTGAAGCGGCGCTGGCGCACCATTTCGTTCTGGCGCAGAACAATGCGCGCATGGGCTTCCCGGAAATTGCGTTTAATCTGTTCCCCGGCATGGGCGGTTATTCGCTGGTGGCGCGTAAAGGAAACATGCGCCTGGCAGAAGAGCTGATTTGGGGAGGCGAGTCGCATACCGCGGAATGGTTTGAAAGCCGTGGCCTGGTCGATCAGTTATTCCAGCCAGGCGACGCTTATATAGCGACCCGTACCTTTATCGATACCATTCGGCCCAAACTGAACGGCATGCGTGCCATGCTGCGTGCCCGTCAGCGGGTGTTGCAGTTGACGCGTTCGGAACTAATGGACATTACCGAAGACTGGGTGCATTCGGCCTTCACTATCGAGGAGAAAGATCGCGCCTATATCGAACGTCTGGTGATGCTGCAGGATCGTCATACCCTGAACCTGCGTCGTGCCGGCTAATGTTGCCCTGCCCGCCTCACGCTGAGGAGGATGGCGGGCGATAAGACTGCAGCCAATGCTCCAGCTGTTCCGGGAGCATTGGCCGCGCAAACAGGAACCCCTGTTTTTCATCCACGCCGATTTCATCGAGGAACCGATTTTCGCTTTCTGTTTCCACGCCTTCGGCGATCACCCGGAATTTAAGCGCTTCGGCCGCTGCGACGATGGCTCGCACCAGCGATTGTGAAACCGGATTGTCATTCACTCCGCGCACAAAGCTTTTATCCAGTTTAATCGCATCCAGCGGAATACGCGCCAGCTGTGCCAGCGAAGAGTAGCCGGTGCCAAAATCATCAAGATGAACCTGTGCGCCCAGCTCGCGTAGCCGGGTGATCACTTCGCGAGCGCGTTTCTCATCCTCAATCAGGCTGCTTTCCGTGAGTTCAAAATCCAGCAGGCAGGGGGTCAACTGATTGTGCTGCAACACCTGCGCCAGATCTTCAACGATAGAGTCATCCACCAACTGGCGGGCGGAAAGATTGACCGCGACCCGCAGTTGCAAGCCCTGTCGTTGCCACTGAGCGGCCTGTTTGGCGGCGGTTTGCAGCACCCAACGGCCGAGTGGGCCGATCAGACCGGACTCTTCCGCGTAAGAGATAAACTGCAGCGGCGGGATCAGGCCGCGCTCGGGGGAATCCCAGCGTACCAGCGCTTCCACGCTGCATACCCTGCCGCTGAGCGCCTCTATTTTTGGCTGGTAATACACCACCAGTTGATTTTGTTCCAATCCCTTACGCAGGTTGGTGTCCAGCCACATGTATTCCGCGACGCGTTTATTCATTTCCGGCGAGAACACGGTATAGGTCCGTTTGCCATGCTCTTTGGCGACATACATGGCGGTATCGGCACTGCGGATCAGGCTGTCGAGGTCGTTGCCGTGTTCGGGACACAGTGCGATACCAATAGAACAGCCGGTATAAACTTCGATAAGCCCTATGCGGAACGGCGTTTTCAGCCGGTCGATAATGCGCTGGGCCAGGCGTTGCAGCATTTCGCGGTCGGCCTGCTGGGCCAGCACCAGGAATTCATCTCCCCCCAACCGGGCCAGGGTTTGGTCGTTATCCAGACAGCCGAGCACCGCCAGCGACACCTCCACCAATAAACGGTCGCCGAACATATGGCCGTAGGCGTCGTTAACCTTTTTAAAATTGTCGAGATCGAGGTACACCAGGCCAACACTGTGGCCATCGCGAGTGGCGATCGACTGGGTTATTTTGTCCTGAATGGCATTGCGATTGGGCAGGCCGGTAATGATGTCGGTATTGGCCAGCACCCGCAGACGTTCCTGGGCGCGGCGTTCTTCGGTGATATCGGTACCGGAGCAAATCAAAAAAACTTCATTTTTGCCGCTGCCGCTGTGGACGAACTTGTTGCGGAACAAAAACAGCCGCTCGCCTTTCACCGTTTTGATCCAGCGTTCTACCTCATAGGAGGAACCATTACGGAAAAAACCGGCGATGTTGCGCCGTGATGCCGAGGCTTCCTCCGGGCTCATAAATAATTGAAAGACGTTTTTACCAATAACATCATGTTCGTGCAGGCCGGTGTACTCTTCGCTCAGGCGGTTGAAACGCTGAATGCGGCCGTGTTGATCGACAATCACAATCACGGAGTTGGCTTCGGACACCACCTGCTCGGCAAAGGATAGGCCGTGTACCAGGTCACGGGCGACCGATTGAGTGTCGCTGAAGGCGGAGGCGGTGCCTGCCCATTCCAGATTGTTGACTCGTCGGCCGACCAGATGCAGATGTATCGGTTCGCCGCCGAGCGTGATGGTGATATCAAGGCTGGCGGTAATGCCACTCAGGCGACGGATTTTAGCCGCCTGCATGGCGCTGAGCGCCACGGCCATATGAGTTTTACCTTTGACTGCCGACAACGCCAACGCATTGCTGTCAAACGCCAATCGCCAATAAGGGCTGTTGGTGCCGAAGTGAGCGTTAAGAAGCATAGGGCCTTGGTCTGCGAACATGATGATTCCTCAAAAGGGCACGACAGCCAGGTCTGTGCGATGAGCGCAGCCGCAGGTTTCTGGCCCGGGAGTGGCCGTAGTGCACGTATCTCCATCATATAACAGGTTTTACACCGGCGGGGGATGAAACTATTATATAAGCAATAATTAGTTTTGCCCTGTAATCGTCAAATTGCCGCACGTTTTAAAGTGTAAGTGAGAACCTGGGATTTCGAGAGATTGATGCGATCCTGGTGCTTCGCGCACTGCGATCATTTTGTTGCCGGGCGGTTGTAGCGGAGGGGGCTACATTATAATAAAGTGGGCCGCTGGTGGGAATAATCCTATAGAAAAAGACATCATGTTGTGGTGGTTTTTATGCTCTGGGAAACCAAACTTTCCAAATAATACGCATTATCTTCATAATTCATTCATTATTGATGGATAAAAGTGTTTCGGGCTTTAATAAATTTACACACAATCGCATTACTATATATTTATCGGCCTATTATTATCTCCGACGAAAGATGAGCCTGTTCACGTACAGCGCTCCTGATGAAGAATAATTTTAAGGAAATGAATATGCGTAAACTGACCGCTTTATTTGTCGCTTCAACTCTGGCACTGGGTTCTGCTTCTATGGCTTTCGCTGCAGATACCACGGCAGCACCGGCTACTACAGACGCCGCCCCGATGAACATGAAAATGATGCATCATAAAGGTGAAGGTAAAGGCGGCCCGTTTGCCGGCCTGAACCTGACCGAGCAACAGCGCCAGCAAATGCGCGATATTATGAAAGAATCGCACCAGAAACGCGGCGAAGGTACTAAAGAAGAACGCCAGGCACTGCATAGTATGGTCGCTTCCGACAGTTTCGATGAAGCCAAAGCGAAAACCCAAATTGATGCCATCAGCAAAGCACAGTCCGAACATATGCTGGAGCGCGCCAAGGCTGAAAATAAAATGTATAACCTGCTGACCCTTGAGCAGAAAAAACAATACAATGAGAATTATCAGAAACGCGAACAAAAAATGATGGAACACATGAATAACATGAAGTCGAAAATGACGAATTCACAGTAATAAATTCATGTGGTGAATATAAAAAGGGCCAGAGTAATCTCTGGCCCTTTTGCTTATCTCACTGCTACTTCACTTCCCGTTAAACAACGGGTTTCCCTGGTGTTGTGCGCGAGTAAGCTATTTTCCTGTCAATCTCTGTTAATTTTTTTAAATTGGCGCGTGGTTTCAGTTAACGCCAGTTCCGTAGGTAAGCGCTCCATCGAGCTGGCGCCGTAGAAACCATCGACTAACGGACAGTGCTGCATGATATACGCAGCATCTTCAGGCGTGGCTATGGGGCCGCCGTGACACAGGACGATTACGTCTTCGCGAACCTGTTTGGCGGCCTGGGCCCATTCGTTAATCAGAGGGACGCAATCAGCCAGTGTCAGCGAGGTTTCTGCGCCAATACTGCCGCCGGTTGTCAGCCCCATGTGTGGGACGATGATATCTGCCCCTGCTTCGGTCATCGCGATCGCATCTTGCGCATTAAAAACGTAGGGGGTGGTCAACAGGTCTTTCTCATGCGCCAGCCGAATCATATCCACCTCTAACGCATAGCCCATCCCGGTTTCTTCCAGGTTGGCGCGGAAATTGCCGTCAATCAGGCCGACCGTTGGGAAGTTTTGTACGCCGGCGAAACCCGTGTTTTTAATCTCATCGAGAAACTTATCAAAGTGGCAAAAAGGATCCGTGCCGTTAACCCCAGCCAGAACCGGGGTCTGCTTGACCACCGGCAGGACTTCTTTGGCCATGTCCATCACGATTTCATTGGCGTTGCCATACGCCAGCAGGCCAGCCAGAGAACCCCGGCCCGCCATGCGGTAGCGACCCGAGTTGTAAATGACGATCAGATCGATACCGCCGGCCTCTTCACACTTGGCCGAGAGCCCGGTGCCGGCACCGCCACCGATGATCGGTTCGCGGCGAGCAATCATTCCCCTGAATTTGGTCAGTAATGCCTGTCGAGTGTGTTTGGCCATGTGTAACTCCAATCAATAAGAATGAGAGATCTCCCGGAACTGTTGCACGGCGGCGTCGGCAAAGCGGGGATCGTTGATGTTGTAAGGGATCTTGATTAGGCGCTGTTTTTCTTTGGGTTGCCAAGTCGCTTCCAGCGCATTGACGAAAGCGGTCAACGCCTCTGGATCCCAAAATGCCTGCCCGGGTGAGTCAAGTGCTGAAACACCGCCTTCAGGGATCAGGAAGCGAATCTCCCCTGCGCATGCGTTCAACTTTTCGCCGATCCAGCGGCCCATTTGGGCATTTTCTTCTGGTGTAGTCCGCATCAGCGTCACTTGGGCATTATGGTTGTAAAACTGGCGTTCGGCGTAGCGAGCAGGGATGGTACCGGGATGACCAAAGTTGATCATATCCAGCGCACCGCAGGACATGACGCAGGGAATGCCGGTACGGGCTATCGCGTCGAAGCGATCTTCAGTACAGGCCAGCACGCCGCCAAACAGATGGTCACAGACTTCGGTGGTGGTTAAATCGAATACCCCGTTCAGCAGATGGCTGTCGACCAGTTTTTCCATTGCCTGGCCACCGCTGCCTGTCGCATGAAATACCAGGCAATCCCACTCATTTTCAATTGCCGCAGTTACTGCCTGAATGCAGGGAGTCGTGACACCGAACATGGTAAGCCCAACGGCAGGTTTACTGTCTGTATCAATCGGTGTGGCAAAGCGAACGGCACCGGCAATTTGATGTGCGGCATTGCCCAGCACGAGGCGGGAAATACGATTCAGCCCGGCGACGTCGGTAACCGAGTACAACATGCCAATATCGCTGGCACCGACATAGCCGGAAGTGTCACCGGAAGCCATGGTCGATACCATCAGCTTTGGCAGACCAATGGGTAATTGTTGCATGGCAGGTGTAATCAATGCGGTACCGCCGGAACCGCCCAGGCCAAGCAGGGCTGCAACATCCTGGCGTGAGAGCATGAATCGCTCGAAAGCAATGGCCATGGCGGCAATGGCTTTACCACGGTCGTCACAAAATACGGCATTCTCGCCTTCAGGATGATAACTGGCGACGGTGGCGGCGGAAACATCGGCAGGGTAGCTGGCCGGGATATGATGAGTAGATAAATCGACGGTTAGCGTGGGTAATCCGGTATCGGCGATCAGGCTGCGAACATAAGCCAGTTCTCGTCCTTTAGTATCCGCCGTTGTCGCAATATAGATGATTGCCTGATTATTGTTCATTAGCCTGTTCCTGAATTGTAGGTTCGGATGGCCGCCACGCTTTTTGATAATTTTATTATAATTTAATTGGTTAACTAAATTGAATCCCTGGTGCTGACTAAGGTTGCTGAGCGTAGTCGGTGAATTCATCATCATAATGAGACTGTAGTATCATTTATGCAAGTGGGTTTGATGGAAAAATGAGATTAATGTCTCATTAGCTAAGTGAAAGGACAGAATTGCGTCTTCTCCTGGATAGCACAGAGTCAGGCAAGTTTGTTACAGTGGGCTATATTTGCCTGAGCTCTTGTTCTGGCCTGCGTTAGATTGGTGAGAAAGGGGTCATCGTGCCATTAAATCTACCCGAAAATTTGACTCATACACGAGCCAGAACCCGCAAGCTGTTGCTCGCCAGCGCGATGGTATTGTTCGATGGTGGGGCCTTTCCCTCCATTACTGAATTGGCCCAGCACGCGCAGGTTTCCCGCGCGACGGCCTATCGTTATTTTCCTACTCAGAGCGCATTGATCACGGCGGTGGTTGCAGAGAGTTTGGGACCTATTCTTGAATGGCGGCCGATAGACAATGATGCCGGGGCGCGGATCCAACAATTACTGAGTTTTGCTTATCCGCAAATGGAGCAACATGAGGGAGCTTTGCGCGCGGCATTGCTATTGTCCCTCCAGCAATGGGCCGAGGCACAATCGAGCAACATTAAACCTGTTGAAAAGTTCGTCCGCGGCAACCGCAAACGCCTGCTGAATCTGGCAGTTGAGCCGTTGCAGGATAAACTACCGCCCGAGGCGTTACAGCGGGTGATTCATTCTTTCTCGCTGATCTATGGTTCGGAAGTTTTTCTGGTACTGAAAGATATTTGGGGACTGGATCTCGGTGGCATCCAGGATGTGACGCAATGGATGGCGAAAGCCATTATTCGCCAGGCTGAAGAAGATGCGATGAACAGCAGAAAACCACTAGCATGATAGTCCAATTTTTACGGTCATTCTCGGCGAAAACCAGCACATTTCACTGAGTGAGTATTGGCAATAGTTATAATTAAAACTGATAAAAAGAGCGTCTTAAGCATTTTTTTACCGGCCGCATGGAGATGTCCCTGCGGCCTTTTTTGTCTCTATTATCCCTATTTTTCATTGAATTATATTTTATCCTCAACACCCTAAATTCACGCTTCTCGCTGGTGATAGCCATCGAAGATCCTTATGCCTTTCCCCTGTTTTCTCGATCCTTAGGTTTGCCGTTTAGGTCATTTCGCCCATTGACCCATTAGGCGCGCTTGAGATTGTTGTGCTTTATTTATTTGGTGTTACGAAACTGTTACACAAAAAAATCAATAAGACATTTGCAAACAACAATGGACGGTATCTGGGATGGAAAATAGACGTAGAGGAGTCAAGCCTGTTCAGGCGGCCTTCGGCTGGCCTGAAATTGGTGTTAATCGCGCACAGTGGAGTGCTGTGCTTTTTTGTCTGGTGGCGATCGGTGGAGCGCAGGCTGCACCTTATGTAGAGAGCGGTAAGCCGGGCGATCCTGCGAGTTGGCGCAGTAATGAATTTAACGCCGAATGGGGGCTGGGAGCGATCCACGCCGATCAGGCCTATGCCGCCGGTTATAGCGGGAAAGGCGTAAAACTCGGCATTTTCGATCAACCGGTGTATGCCAAACATCCGGAGTTTGCCAGCCAGGGCAAAGTGATCAATCTGGTGACGACTGGCATTCGCGAATACACCGATCCCTACATTCCGGTAAAAAAAGGCGACGTATTCCGCTATGACGGTACGCCGAGCGTGGATTCCGACGGCACTCTGGGTTCACACGGCACCCATGTGGGCGGCATTGCTGCCGGCAACCGCGATGGTGGCGAGATGCACGGCGTGGCGTTCAACGCACAAATCATCAGCGCGGAAAACGGCGACCCCGGGCCGGAAGACGGCATCATTCTCGGTAACGATGGCGCGGTGTACCAGGCCGGCTGGGATGCGTTGATCGCCAGCGGCGCGCGCATTATCAACAACAGCTGGGGTATTGGCATCACTGAGAAGTTTGATCAGGGCGGCAAGGATCCGGCCTATCCCCACTTCACGCTCGCCGACGCGCAAAAGCAATTCGATCAAATCAAACAGATCCTCGGCACAAAAGCCGGTGGCGCTTATCAGGGGGCAATCGATGCGGCACGCAGCGGCATCGTCACCATTTTTGCCGCCGGTAACGATTACAACCTCAATAACCCGGACGCCATGGCCGGGCTGGCCTATTTCGTGCCGGAGATAGCCCCTAACTGGCTGTCGGTCGCCAGTCTGCAGGATCCGAATAACACCGGCGACTACAGCATCAGCACCTTCTCCTCCCGCTGTGGCTATACCGCCAGCTTCTGCGTTGCCGCGCCGGGCAGCAAGGTTTACAGCTCAATCATCGAAGGCAACAGCGTAGATAACCTGACCACCGGTTACGCCAAATACAGCGGGACCTCAATGGCGGCGCCACACGTGGCCGGCAGCATTGCGGTGCTGATGGAGCGCTTCCCGTACATGACCGGCGCACAGGTTGCCTCGGTGCTGAAGACCACCACCACCGATATGGGCGCACCGGGTATCGATGCGCTGTACGGCTGGGGGATGATCAATCTGGGCAAGGCGATTAACGGTCCGGGCATGTTTGTTACCGAGCAGGATATTCCTGAAGAGTTTCGGGTTAGCGGCGCTTACGGCCCGGAGCAGTTCGTGGTGAATCTGCCGGGCGTCGGTGCGGTGCTGGACAAGGGCAAACCGACCGAGCGCGTGTGTGACGATACGCATTGCGGATTGGATGTCTGGAGCAACAACATTTCCGGTCACGGCGGCCTGACCAAACAGGGTATCGGTACCCTGGTGCTGACCGGCAACAACAGCTACGCGGGGCCGACGCTGATCAATCAGGGCCTGCTGGCAATTAACGGCTCGGTGACTTCCGACGTCACGGTGCAAAACGCCGGCGTGCTGGGCGGTTCCGGCACGGTCGGTTCACTGACCGCCCGCAGCGGCGGTACCGTGGCACCGGGCAACTCGATCGGCACGCTGAACGTGACGCGTAACGTCAGCTTCGAGCCGGGTTCCCGCTATGCGGTGGAAGTGGCACCCAATGGCCAGAGCGATCGGATCCAAAGCAGCGGATCGGCGACGATCGGCGGCGGTGAAGTCGTGGTGTTGCAGGAACAAAACGCCAACCTGCTGTCGCAAAGTGAAGTCCGCAGCCTGCTGGGCCGCCAGTACGACATTCTGACCGCCCAGCAGGGTATCAGTGGGCAGTTTGCTTCCACTTCAACTTTCTCTCCCTTCCTGGGCGCGGGACTAACCTATCAACCCAATCAGGTCACGCTGAACGTTGGCCGTAACGACACCAGTTTTGCCAGCGTGGCCGCCACTCAGAATGAGCGTGCGGTAGCGGCAGCGGCGGATGCCCTGGCGGCAGGCAACCCGGTGTACGAGAGCATCCTCAATGCTGGCTCTACAGGGGAAGCGCGGCAGGCATTCCGTCAGCTGTCCGGGCAGATCCACGCGGATATCGCCTCGGCGCAGGTGAACGACAGCCGTTATCTGCGTGATGCGCTGAACGGCCGTCTGCGGCAGGCGGAAGGGCTGGCAACCTCGCCGGACATCAAGGCGGACGACGACGGCGGTGCCTGGGCGCAGCTGTTGGGAGCCTGGGACCATGCGTCGGGTGACGCCAATGCCACCGGCTATCAGGCATCGACCTACGGCGTGCTGGTGGGGCTGGACTCGGCGCTGGCGGACGACTGGCGGCTGGGGGTGGCGACCGGTTACACCCGCACCTCGCTGGACGGCGGCTACGGCTCGAATGCCGACAGCGACAACTACCACCTGGCGGTATACGGCGGCAAACAGTTCGGTGAACTGGCGCTGCGTGCCGGCGGTGGCTACACCTGGCACCGCTTCGATACCTCACGTTCGGTCAATTACGGCATGCAGTCAGATCGGGAAACCGCGAAATACAGTGCGCGCACCGAGCAGGTGTTTGCCGAAGCGGGTTACAGCGTGAAGGCCGATTGGGTGAATCTGGAGCCGTTCGCCAACCTGGCGTACATCAACTTCCAGAACAACGGTATCTCGGAGGACGGCGGGGCGGCGGCGCTACACGGCGACAAACAGCACACCGACGCCACGGTATCGACGCTGGGGCTACGTGCGGATACCGAGTGGCAGGCGAGCAAAACCACCAGCGTGGCGCTGCGCAGCGAACTGGGCTGGCAGCATCAGTACGGCGATTTGGATCGCGGCACCGGGCTGCGCTTCAACGGGGGTAATTCCCCGTTCGTGGTGAACAGCGTGTCGGCCTCGCGTGACGGTGCGGTGCTGAAAGCCAGTGCGGAAGTGGCGGTGAACAAGAACGCCACGCTGTCGCTGGGCTACGGCGGGTTGCTGTCGCAAAACTACCAGGACAACAGCGTCAACGCTGGCTTCACCTGGAAATTCTGATCTTAAAAAACAGAGGGACAAACCGCCTCGTCGGGGGGCGGTTTGACTAAAACAAAAAGGATAAGGGAATGAAGCAAGCTACAGGAAAGAATAAACCGGCATTGACGCCGACATGGAAACTGAACGCCTTGCTGTGCGCGCTGTTGGCGGCCGGTGGCGTACAGGCAGCGCCCTATACGGAAGGCGGTAAGTCAGGCGATCCGGCAAGCTGGCGTAGTAATGAATTCAACGCCAACTGGGGGTTGGGGGCCATTCACGCTGACGAGGCCTATGCCGCGGGTTATACCGGTAAAGGGCAAAAGGTGGGCATCTTTGATACCCCGGTGAACAAGCACCCTGAATTCGCCGGTGACGGCAAACTGGTGAACGTGGTGACCCAGGGGAACCGCGCCTATACCGATCCGCATCGGGAGGGGATTAAGGCCGGCGATCGTTTTTACTTCGACGGCACCTTCCATTTCTACAGTGGTTCACAGGGTATGCTGAGTAACCACGGCGTACACGTGGCCGGCATCAGCGGGGCCAATCGTGACGGCATCGGTATGCATGGCGTGGCCTTTGATTCACAGATAATCAGCGTTGATAACGACAATGATGGCCCGGCCTATGGCGAATTCCTCGGGCTGGATGGTAGCGTAACCAACGCCGGTTGGCAGGCGATGATCAACAATGGCGTGCGGGTTATCAATAACAGTTGGGGAGTCAGTATTCCCGATTTCTTATCGGATAATGGCAAAAAACCAGACGCGCTGCATTTCGAACTGAAAGACGCACAGGAACAGTTTGATCAGGTGAAACCACTGCTGGGCAGCCTGGCGGGAGCGGGTTATCAGGGCGCGATCGATGCGGCACGCAAAAACATTTTGGTCTTGTTCGCCGCCGGTAACGACGGCAACTACAACCAACCTGACGTGATCAGCGGTCTGGCCTATTTCGTGCCGGATATTGCGCCTAACTGGCTGTCGGTTGCCAGCGTCGCACAGGATGATGCCTCCACCAACAGCGTGCCTTATACCATCAGCAGCTTCTCTTCACGCTGCGGCTATACCGCCAGTTTCTGCGTCTCGTCACCGGGCAGTAAAATCTACAGTACCGTGGCCAACGGTTCCGATCCGAATCAACTGGTCTCGGATTATGGCAATAAAAATGGGACCTCAATGGCGACGCCGCACGTGACCGGCGCGGTTGCCGTGTTACTGCAGCGTTTCCCGTACATGACGTCGGCGCAAATTGCCGACGTGTTGAAGACCACCGCCACCGATATGGGCGCACCGGGGATCGATGCGCTGTACGGCTGGGGGATGATCAATCTGGGCAAGGCGATTAACGGCCCGGGCATGTTCTATACCGTCGAAGATATTCCTGAAGAGTTCCGCATTCCGGATCCGACAGGCGTGGCTTACGGCTCGTCACAGTTTGTCGCCAACATTCCCGGCTTCGGGGCGCAAATCGATCAAGGCACGCTGCAGGCTCGTATTTGTGATGACTACCACTGTTCGGTGGAGGTCTATTCCAATGACATCTACGGCCATGGTGGCCTGACCAAGGAAGGCCAGGGTGCGCTGGTACTGACCGGCACCAATACCTATTCCGGCCCGACCTGGGTAAATACCGGCCTGCTGGCGGTTAACGGTTCGGTCACATCAGACGTCACGGTGCAAAACAGCGGCGTGCTGAGTGGTTCCGGCACGGTCGGTTCACTGACCGCCCGCAGCGGCGGTACCGTGGCACCGGGCAACTCGATCGGCACGCTGAACGTGACGCGTAACGTCAGTTTTGAGCCGGGTTCCCGTTATGCGGTGGAAGTGGCACCCAACGGCCAGAGCGATCGGATCCAAAGCAGCGGATCGGCAACGATCGGTGGCGGTGAAGTCGCTGTTTCGCTGGAGAACAGCACTAATCTGCTGTCGCAAAGCGAAGTCCGCAGCCTGCTGGGCCAGCAGTACAACATTCTGACCGCTCAGCAGGGTATCAGCGGGCAGTTTGATTCGGTGGCTCCAAACTACCTGTTCCTGGGTACCGGGCTGACTTATCAACCGAATCAGGTCACGCTGAACGTTGGCCGTAATGACACCTCCTTTGCCAGCGTGGCAGCAACTCAGAACGAGCGCGCGGTAGCGGCAGCGGCGGATGCCCTGGCGGCGGGCAACCCGGTGTACGAGAGCATCCTCAATGCTGGCTCTACAGGGGAAGCGCGTCAGGCATTCCGTCAACTGTCCGGGCAGATCCATGCGGATATTGCCTCGGCACAGGTTAACGACAGCCGTTATCTGCGTGATGCGCTGAACGGCCGTCTGCGGCAGGCGGAAGGGCTGGCAACCTCGCCGGACATCAAGGCGGACGACGACGGCGGTGCCTGGGCGCAACTGCTGGGAGTCTGGGACCATGCGTCGGGCGATGCCAATGCGACGGGCTATCAGGCATCGACCTACGGCGTGCTGGTGGGGCTGGACTCGGCGCTGGCGGACGACTGGCGGTTAGGGGTGGCAACCGGCTACACCCGCACCTCGCTGGACGGCGGCTACGGCTCCAATGCCGACAGCGACAACTACCACCTGGCAGTGTATGGCGGCAAACAGTTCGGTGAACTGGCGCTGCGTGCCGGCGGTGGCTACACCTGGCACCGCTTCGATACCTCGCGTTCGGTCAATTACGGCATGCAGTCAGATCGGGAAACCGCAAAATACAGTGCGCGCACCGAGCAGGTGTTTGCCGAAGCGGGTTACAGCGTGAAGGCCGATTGGGTGAATCTGGAGCCGTTCGCCAACCTGGCGTACATCAACTTCCAGAACAACGGTATCTCGGAGGACGGCGGGGCGGCAGCGCTGCAGGGTGACAAGCAACACACCGACGCGACCGTCTCGACGCTGGGGCTGCGTGCGGATACCGAGTGGCAGGCGAGCAAAACCACGTCGGTGGCGCTGCGCAGCGAACTGGGTTGGCAGCATCAATACGGCGATTTGGATCGTGGCACCGGTCTGCGTTTCAACGGGGGTAATTCCCCGTTCGTGGTGAACAGCGTGTCGGCCTCGCGTGACGGTGCGGTGCTGAAAGCCAGTGCGGAAGTGGCGGTGAACAAGAACGCCACGCTGTCGCTGGGCTACGGCGGGTTGCTGTCGCAAAACTACCAGGACAACAGCGTCAACGCCGGTTTCACCTGGAAGTTCTGATCCCCCTATCTTAATTTTGTTAACGAACACTGGGCCAGCTTGCTGGCCCTATTTTTTGGGATTTTAACGGGGTGATGACGGAGGGAAAACGTATGATGCATCACGCCGCTTTGCGGTAAAAACGACAAAAAAAACGGGACCCTTGCGGATCCCGGTTCAAAACGCGGTAAAACAGATTAGCGCTACGGCCCAAATTACGACGAGGATCTATTGCATACATTCTCTCACGTCGTAACTGAAACGAGCTTTCCCTGGTGTCATTATGATTATTGGTGATGCGATCTTACTATTGTTATATTTTTATTGTGGTGTTGCTGTGTGTCTCTTCTGATACCATGTTTGACTATATAATGTGGTATGTCAAGCAATGTTTAGGTTATACATTGTACCATATACCAGTTTTGGATCGCTTTTTTGCACGGCAAGTATGAAAACGACTGAAAAAACAGCAAAAAAAATCGAAGGAAAAAATGGATAACAATCACCAGAAATTCGATTCACAGTCGATAGCAAACCGGGTCAGGGAACTGTTTGTACATTATGGGATTGGTAAGCGTCAGCATGCCAAAGAGCTCAGCCGCATTCTGGATCTGAGTTTTTCGCATGCGCATCGTAAGCTGAAGGGGCAAAGTCCCTGGACTCTGGAGCAAATTAACAACGTCGCTGCGGCATTAGGGGAAACGCCTGCCGCGATCGTGGACACCGGCCCTGAAAATGTCATCTCTGCGCAAACTATGGTGCGAGATGCCATCTTTTACGTGGGTGGTGTGGAACTGGGTTGTGTGGCTTATATCGGCCATGAGCTGGTTGGCGGACGTTCGTCGGAATATGTCGCGTTGCAGCAGGCGGGGCAATGGTGTCTTTATCGTGCGGATGATGCGCCGCTGGGGCAGCGTTTTTGCGTGGAGCTGATCGAGCTTCGCTCAGCCGCCGTCGAAGATGAGCGCCTGAGCATTGCGGTACTTGATGATTCACATCAGGCGGCCGATGAGCTGACCAAATACCTAAACAGCCGCGGTTTTCATGCGGTGGCATTTTATGATGTCAGCAGTTTTAACCTGGCGTTGCAGCAGAGCCTGTTCGATGGTTATGTGGTCGACTGGTTGATTGGTCAGGAAACGGCAGATCAATGTATTGCAGCCATCCGCGCCTCGGATAACCCGGATGCGCCGGTTCTGGTTCTCACCGGCCAGTTAGGGACCGATCAGCGCGAATCTGAAATCGCCAGGGCGATGCGCGACTATGACGTACTGGGCCCTTATGAAAAGCCAGTACGGCTCCATGTGATTGAAGCCGCACTGTTGCGCTGTTTTAATCTTTAGCGGCCAGCAGTGAAGCCAGTGCGGAAGACAACGCGTCCAGCCTGACCGGCTTCATCAGGTAATTGTCGAACAGCGCCCGCTGTTCGGCAGACAGTTGTTCCGGGGTGTAAGCGCTAATGCCCACGATCGGAATACCGCGGTTGGGGCCACGTTGGCTGCGTAATTGTTTAGCCAGCGCGGCACCGTCAATGCCGGGCATTTGCAGATCCAGCAGTAATGCGTCATAAGGGCGACGGAGCAGCTTTTGCAGCGCCCGTTCCGACGAATTGCACAGTTCATGTTGATAGCCGAGCTTGTCCAGCAGCGCCGCGAAGGCGTCACTCACCGATTTGTTGTCATCAACCACCAAAATATGCCGCTGTTTTTGCAGCAGGCCCTGGTGGTGGTGAGGTATTTCGTCGAGCCGTTCTTCGTTGCTGACTTCAACCGGAATACTGACGATGAAGGTGCTGCCTTTTTTGGGCTCACTGTAGACGGTAATGCTGCCGTCGAGCAGCGTGACCAGTCCGTGTACAATCGCCAGCCCCATGCCGACGCCGCCATACTGCCGGGTATGCGACTGATCGAGCTGGGTGAAGGGCTGGAATATCTGGTCGAGCATCTCCTTTTCGATACCGATACCGGTATCCGTGACCTCAATAATCAATGCATTGCCGTTAGGCTGGCGCCGCAGGCTGCTATACAGCGTGATGGTGCCGCTTTCGGTATATTTGAACGCGTTGGTCAGCAGGTTGACGATAATTTGCCTGATGCGCAGTGGGTCGGAATGTATCTGCAGATGACCGCACTCCACTTCACACAGCAGCGTCACCTGATCTTTCTGACTCAGCGTATTGATTTCATTAGCCGTTTCCTCGACCAGTCGCTGGACGTCGAAGGGGGCGATGCGCAGCTCCATCATTCCGCTGTCCAGGTGCGCGTAATCGGTCAGATCTTTCATCTGGCTTTCAATTTGCTGCGCGGCAGTTTCCAGACGTTGGAAGGTGTCCGCATGTTCGGCCGACACCTTGGTATTCACCAGCACATCAATGGCAGACATAATACTTTGCAGCGAGGTGCGCAGTTCGTGACCAATGGCCCCCAGGAAGGCGTTTTTGGTGCGAGTGGCTTTCTCTGCCTCAATCGCTTTGGCCTGCTGCCGGATTGTCAGGCGCTGCTGGCGTAGCACAATCAGGGTGATGGCGATCAGCGCGATCACCGAGAACATCACGATCACCAGACCATAAAAAATGATGTGTCGTTTTTCGATATAGTCTTCGTAGGCGGCGGTGCGCTGCTTCACTTCAGCGTGATCGGTCAGGTTGGCCATCTCAATCGCATAGGGCTTGATTTGCCTCATGGCCTGCGAAATCAACGAGAAATCAATCTTCGGGCTGTTGAGCAAATGATCAATCTGATCCATTTTCTCGCGCATGTGCGTGACCACCTCGGGATAACCCGGTTCGGCGTACAGTGGCTGGGTGGATTCGGACACCGTTTCCAGCACGTAAAAGCGAGAGTAAAGGATTTCAAATTTAAGCCGCAGATCCTCGGCATCCACCTGCGGCGCATTTTTCAGCTGTTCGACCAGCGTATCAAACTCGGCCAGCTTGATGGAGAACTTGGCGATCGACCAGGAGTAATTCTCCTGGGTGCCGGCGATAGCATACAGCCCCTTCTTTGACAGGGTTGCGCTGTAGTAATACAGCGTCACCGTAGAGGCAACCAAAAACAGTGCGGCAAAAATAGCCGGGATCGCCAGCCTGCTGTTGCTTTTAAACCCTGTGAGCTTCATTTGATCACAATCCTGTCCACTTGCCAGATAAAGCGTGAGTTGTAGAGCGGGGAATTCAACTCAGGCCCTGCGGCATCCCTGGGATAAACCAAAAACAGCGGGCCGAAGTTTCTGATCTTCAGCATTTCGCCGTCCATCTTGTAAGCCAAAATCATATTGTATTTCTCGACGTCGGACAGCGGCACGTCGATGTAATAATCGTTCAGCGCATAAAACGTCAGAGTGCTGCCCTTGGCCCCCACACGCGCCAAAATGTCTGCCACGGCAACCCCTTCGAACTTTCTTTGCGGCGTCCAGGAGGTTGAGGTGGTGATGCTGCTCACCGGCATCGCTAACAGTTGTTTATCGGTAAACAGGTAGTTTTTCTTTACCGGGTCGGTGGTGTTTTGGATGTTGCCCGAGACTTCCAGAGTAAAACTCAGCGCGCTGGATTGGACGACCATCAACGCAACAAATGCCAACGTGATGTTTTTAAATAACTTGAACAGCATCGGTGTCCTCCCGTGTCGCGGATGCTTGCATGAGCTCCGCCCATTGATCAGGCAAAATAATGGCAGAAAATAACAGTTTGTGTTGAAGGAAAGGGCAAAGAGCACGAAAAGAAAAGGCCAGGGATTGCCCTGGCCTCGGTTTGTGCT
Organism: Serratia sp. AR11; assembly: GCF_056376275.1. NCBI lineage: Bacteria > Pseudomonadati > Pseudomonadota > Gammaproteobacteria > Enterobacterales > Yersiniaceae > Serratia > Serratia sp. AR11. Next base: position 5,261,998 of record NZ_CM150739.1, on the reverse strand, counting down.
GATTTTTGCGCTTAACGCATGGTGACAAACTCTTCCGCAGCGGTCGGGTGGATCGCGACGGTGTTGTCGAAGTCTTTTTTGGTGGCGCCCATTTTAATCGCCACGGCGAAGCCCTGCAGGATCTCGTCCATGCCGAAGCCAATGCCGTGCAGGCCAACAATCTTCTCTTCCTTACCCACGCACACCAGCTTCATGCGGCACGGTTGACGGTGCTGCGTTACGGCGCTGTACATGGCGGTAAATGAAGATTTATACACTTTCACGCTGTCCGCACCGAATTTCTCGATTGCTTCCGGTTCGGTCAGGCCGATAGTGCCGATCGGCGGGTGGCTGAACACCACGGTGGCGATGTTGCTGTAATCCAGGTGTTCTTCCGGCTTGTTGTTAAACAAACGCTCGGACAGACGGCGGCCTGCGGCCACGGCAACCGGGGTCAGTTCAACGGCACCGGTGTTGTCGCCCACCGCGTAAATGCCTTTTACGTTGGTGTTCTGGTATTTATCGACGTCGATATAGCCATTTTCGTTGGTTTTCACCCCGGTAACGGCCAGGTTCAGGTTATCGGTCGCCGGTTCACGGCCGATTGCCCACACCAGGCTGTCGACGGTGAATTCCTTGCCGTTTTCCAACTGCAATGTCAGGCTGCCGTCGGCGTTTTTAACGATGGCCTTCGGCACCGATTCGGTGTGCAGGCTTGGCCCTTCGGTGTTCATCACTTCCACCAGGGTTTCGACAATCATCGGATCGAAGCTGCGCAGCGGCGCGTGTTTACGCACGAACAGGTGCGTCTCGGCACCCAGCGCGTTCATCACACCGGCGATTTCCACCGCGATGTAGCCCGCGCCCACGACCGCAACGCGTTTTGGCATCGCGTCCAACTCGAAGAAACCGTCGGAGTCGATGCCGTATTCTGCGCCCGGAATGTCTGGGTGGCTTGGGCGTCCGCCGGTAGCGATCAGAATATGATCGGCGGTGATTTTCTCACCGTTCACTTCCACCGTGTTAGCGTCGATAAAGCGCGCAAAGCCTTTGATCACGTCGACTTTGTTTTTGCCCAGCACGTTGTCGTAGGAATTATGGATGCGGTCGATATAAGCGGTGCGGTTAGCCACCAGCTTTTTCCAGTCAAAGGCATTGACGGTGGTATCGAAACCGTAATCCGGGCCGTACATATGAATGGCCTCGGCGATTTGCGCCGCATGCCACATAACTTTTTTCGGTACACAACCCACGTTGACGCAGGTGCCGCCCAGTTCTTTGGCTTCAATCAGTGCGCATTTCTGGCCATACATGGCTGCCCGGTTGATCGATGCGATGCCGCCGCTGCCGCCGCCAATTGCTAGATAATCGTAATGTTTGGTCATCTGGGATTTCCATGAATTGTGTGAATCGAAGAGCGTAAGAGTTTAACGCCTGATGCAGGTTTGTCGCAAAGGTTGCGTCGATGGTTGCGATAGGTGGGGTATACCCGTCATCTTTCAAGTTGCAGCGTTGTTATCTGCACTCGCTCACCCCAGTTACTTACTTAAGTAAGCGCCTGGGGATGAGCGAGTTGGCCGCCTAGCTGCAACTTGAAAGCTATAGGGTATAAAGGCGCGGCAGGCCGCGCCCCGGAAGCTTATTCCGGCACCACCCAGTTCACCAAATGGTGACCATGGCCCGACGGCACCAATATTTTGTGCAGCCATGGCAGCACGTTTTTCATCTGTTGTTCCAGCTTCCACGGCGGGTTAATCACGATCATGCCGGAGGCAGTCATGCCGCGCTGGTCGCTGTCGGGTTTTACCGCCAGTTCGATCTGCAGAACATTGCGGATGCCGGTGGCTTCCAGCTCTTTGAGCATACGTTTGATCTGCTGGCGCATGACCACCGGATACCACAGCGCGTAAGTGCCGGTGGCAAAGCGCTTGTAGCCTTCCTGCAGGCCTTTGATCACGTCCTGATAATCGGTCTTCATCTCGTACGGCGGGTCCATCAGGATCAGCCCACGGCGTGACAGTGGCGGCAACTGGGATTTCAACTGTTGGTAGCCATCGGCGCGTTGCACCTTGGCACGTTCGTCCTTCTGAAATTCGCTGCGCAGCAGTGGGAAGTCGCTCGGGTGCAGCTCGGTCAGATGAATTTTATCCTGCGGGCGCAGCAGCTGACGGGCAATCAGCGGTGAGCCAGGGTAGTAGCGCAGCTTTTCGGTACGGTTAAAGTGGTGCACTACTCCCATGTAGGCCGCCAGCTCTTCCGGCAGATCGTCACGTTGCCACAGCAGACCTATGCCTTCCAGGTATTCCCCGGTGCGCTCGGCGTGCTCACCGCTCAGCTGATAGCGCCCTGCGCCGGAATGGGTATCCAGGTACAGGAAAGGTTTGTCTTTTTCTTTCAGCGATTCAATGATCAGGCTCTGAACGGTGTGCTTGAGCACGTCGGCGTGGTTGCCGGCGTGGAAACTGTGGCGGTAACTTAACATGGCTTGTGGTAATTCCTTGTGCTCCCGACGGAGCGTGCTGAACAGAATAAAGGCTTATATTCTGCACAGTATAAACTGTCTGGGCGGGAAAAACCGGAATGCGTTACCGCAGACCCTCTATCAAGGAGCAGGACAATGACCGAATCGACTATTCTGGCTAAGTATCCCGGCGCATCGCGCTGGCAATTCGGCGACAGCCCGGCGCTGGCGGACGAACTGTTGCAGCGGGTGCTCGACGGCGACAAAACCGCAACCTGTGGTTCCTATGTCACCTATCAACAAGAGAAATCACCGATGGTCGGGGATTATAACGTGATCCTTAATGGCCGGGGTGAACCCGCCTGTGTCATCAGAACGCTTTCACTGAGGCTGACTCGTTACTGTGATGTCACCGCCGAGATGGCCGCGCTGGAAGGCGAGGGGGATAAGAGCCTGGCCTTCTGGCGTGAGGGACATCAGGCGTTTTTTACCCGAGAAGGCACTTTTTCGCCGCAAATGTGGCTGGTATTTGAAGAGTTTGACCTGGTCGATGTCCTCTAGTTACGCAGCTGATGACTTCAGGGCGGCAACCACCTGCTCGCGCAGCCAGCTATGGGCCGGATCCAGGTGCGATCGCTCATGCCAGACCATCACCATGTCATAGCCGGGTAGTTCCAGCGGCACCGGGCAGGTGCGCAGACTGCCGAGCAGTTCCCCCAGCATGCGTGAAGGCAGCATGGCGACCATATCGGATTTTGCCAGCAGCGCGGGAATGAACAGGAAGTGCGGCAGCGACATCACAACGCGCCGCGCTAATCCCTGTGCTTCCAGCAGCGTGTCGGTCAGGGTACGAAAACCGCCCCCGTCCTGTGAAACCATAACAAACTCCAACTGGCAGAACTGCTCGAGCGTAGGCGGGGTCTGCAATAACGGGTGGTCACGACGGCCTACCAGCAGGTAATTCTCGTGAAACAACGGGCGATGACGCAACTCGGCGGGCGCCTCTTCACGGGCCAGAAAACCCAGGTCGATCACGCCGTCGGCCAGATTGCGGCTCATATTTTTGGGGGACGCTTCGCGGATCGCCAGACGGGAATGGGGTGCCGCCAGCCGCAGTTTGGGCAGCATCGGCAGCAGGATGGCATATTCGGCCGCATCGGCGGCGGCCAGTTGCCAGGTCATTTTGGCCTGCAGCGGATCAAACGGCTGTTCCGGTGCCACCAAACGACCGAGATCGGCCAGCGTCTGGCGCAGCGGCGTCAGCAGGCCGAGTGCGCGTGCCGTCGGCAACATGCCGCGTGAGCCTGGCAATAGCAGGGGATCATGGTAAATCTCGCGCAGTTTGGCGAGCTGGATACTGACCGAGGGTTGGCTCAGGTTAAGGCGTGCGGCCGCCCGGGTTACGCTGCGCTCTGTGAGCAGCGCTTCCAGCGTGACCAATAAATTGAGATCGACCCGCTTTAAATTGTTGATAACTATTCCTCATATTAAATCTATCAATTTCAACTATAGCGTTAATCCCACTACCGTGGAACGGACGGCGGAAAAGTCGACGAAACTGCTACGGATCTACGGATAAGGACGAAATGATGAAATTGAGCGAGTACGTTAGCTACGATGCGCTGGGGTTGGCCGAACTGGTACAGCGCGGCGAAGTAAGTGCGCAAGAATTGCAGCAGACGGCGCAGGCCGCGGTTGAGGCGGTGAACCCGGCGATTAACGCAGTGGTGGAACATTGGACGCAGCCGCTATCGGAGGGGGATGGCCCACTGTCTGGCGTGCCTTTCCTGATTAAGGATATCGCCATCAGCATGGCCGGTAAGCTCTCGGAACTGGGCAGCCGGTTGGCGCAGGGTAATATTGCCACTACAGACAGTTATCTGATGAGCAATATTCGTCGAGCAGGGCTGGTCACTTTCGGTCGCACTACCACGCCGGAAATGGCGTTCAGCACCACCACCGAAGCGGTGCTTTACGGCGCGACGCGCAATCCCTGGAACCCGGATTTCAGCGCCGGCGGTTCCAGCGGCGGAGCCGGTGCGGCGGTGGCTGCCGGGATCGTGCCGATTGCTCACGCTACGGACGCCGCCGGCTCGATCCGCGTACCTGCCTCGTCGAATGGGCTGTTCGGACTCAAACCGACGCGTGGCCGGGTATCGCATGGCCCGGCAATGGATGAAGTGTTCAACGGTTTTGGCGTCCAACTGGGGCTAAGCCGTTCGGTACGTGACAGCGCGGCCTTGCTGGATGCCCTGCAGCATCCACATCCCGGCGAACCCTATTACACCGCGCCTCCGGCACAGAGTTGGCTGTCACAGGTCACGTCAGAACCCGGCCGACTGCGCATCGGCATGATGACTCAGGCGTGGAACGGCGGCAAAACCGATCCACAGATTGCCCAGGCCACGGCCGACACTGGCGTGCTGCTGAGTGAGTTGGGCCATCAGGTTAGCGAAGTGGATATGGCGATCGGCGTCAGTTGGCAGGAGCTGGTGTTCGCCAATGCGCAAATCTGGTGTGCCAATCTGGTCGGTTGGCTAGATGGCCTGAGCCAGGCGACCGGGCGGCCGATTTCAACCGAAACGCTGGAGCCGGAAACGCTGGCCTGTTACCGCTACGGTTTGGCTGCCAGGGCGGTGGATATGGTCGCTGCGCTTGAGGTGCGTAATCGGGTGACTCGCGGCGTCGCGGCTTATTTTCAGCAGTATGACCTGCTGCTGACCCCAACTCTGCCCGACTTGCCCTGGCGGATTGGCCGTTACGGCACAGGAGCGGCGGAGATGAGCGGCCTGGAGTGGACGGCGCATTTATTCGATCACTCGCCGTTTACGCCGGTATTTAACGTGGCGGGCGTGCCGGCGATGTCGGTGCCGTTGGCGCATGATGCGCAGCATAACCTGCCGATTGGCATGCAATTCGTCGCCGGTTTTGGCCGTGAAGATTTGCTGCTGCAACTGGCCGGCCAACTGGAGCGGGCGGCACCCTGGCAGCAGCGACGTCCTGCGATTTGGGCGGGAAATGCACGGCCGTAGCAGTCAAAAGGCAAAATATCGGCTATGTTGCTAAAGGTTTTTTGCGGCGGGCCGTCGGCTCGTCGCTGGATTCAGGAGGCGTGATGAGCTGCATATTTTGTGAAATGGTGGCAGGCCGGGTGCCGTGCCATAAAATTTGGGAGGACGACGGCCACATGGCGTTCCTTTCCATCTTTCCGAATACCGAGGGTTTCAGCGTGGTGATCCCCAAGGCGCACTACGAGAGTTACGCTTTTGCCGTACCGGACGAAGTGCTGAGCAAACTGATGCTGGCGACCAAACGGGTGGCGCAGTTGCTCGACCGGGCGTTTGACGATGTGGGCCGCTGCGGCATGGTGTTCGAAGGCTTTGGCGTCGATCACCTGCACGCCAAGCTGATCCCGATGCACGGCACCGCAGCACTGGAACAATGGCAGCCGATTGAGTCGAAATCGACGAAGTTCTTCGACCGCTACGAAGGTTACCTGTCTTCCCACGACGCTGCCCGTGCCGACGACGATCGTCTGGCCGCCCTGGCGGCGCAGATCCGCCAGAGTGCGGTTTAAGGCACTATCCATCAACACCGGCCATTGATTTTCCTGCGCCGGTTTCCGCCATTCGGCAGAAAATTTCGTGCACTGCTAGTGCAGCCCGCTGTGGGTTGGATCCAGATACGATTGTTCATGCCAAACCCTCACCCTGTCTGCCAATAGTTTTTGTTAACGAGATCTCCTTTAGGGTTGTTTGTTTTTGCATCAACCGATATATCGGTGTATCGTTGCTTTGCATCGAGGGTTACAGACAGTGAAGTCACTTAGTCGTTTGTTTTAATAGGTTTTTAATTCCTGTGCCGACTTTGGAGTATGCCAATGGACAAAATAAAACAGGTCAATCTCTATCGAGCCGTATCACCTTTATCTCGCCCTATCGCGGATTCCACTCATTACATCAATGAAATTTCCTTTGTGGTTGCCGAAGTGGTGCTGGCCAGTGGCATCACTGGCGAAGGGTATTTGCTTTCTTTCCACTATTCGCCCGAGGCCATTGCCGGAGCAATGAAAGATCTCCAACAGTTTGCCGTGGGTTATCACTGTTGGCAGACCGGTAAATTCCTGCGGGACGTGGCGGCAGAGCACGAATACTTTGGCCACAACGGTTTGCAGAAGTGGGCGGCGGCAACGCTCAATGTTGCGATGTGGGACGCATGGGGTAAGACCCTGCAACAGCCGATCTGGAAGATGTTGGGCAACACCGTCGATCGCGTGCCGGTGTATGGCAGTGGCGGTTGGTTGTCATACAGCGAGGCCGAACTGCTGGAAGAAGTGCTGGAATACCAGGCGCGTGGCTTGCAGGCCGTGAAGATAAAGGTGGGTTCGCCGGAGGTAGAGCAAGACATCATGCGTTTGCGCAAAGTGCGGGAAGCGGTTGGCCCCGGGATGAAAATCATGATGGATGCCAATCAGGGGATGACCCTGCCGGATGCGCTGAAGTTATCGACGCAGGCGGCAGAAATTGGCATCCACTGGTTCGAAGAACCCTTGGTGCATACCGATTTTGACGGCTATCAGCAGTTGCGCCAGAAAACCGGCATCGCACTGGCAATGGGCGAGCGGGAATATGACATGGAACCGCTCAAGGCCTTGATCGCCCGTAATGCGCTGGATTTATGGCAACCGGATCTGATCCGCATCGGCGGCGTTGAACCCTGGCGTGAGTCGGCGATGCTGGCACATGCCCATCACCTGCCGGTATTACCGCATTACTACAAGGATTATGACGTGCCGCTGCTGTGCACTATCCCCAACCCTTACGGTGCGGAATCTTTCGACTGGATCGACAGCATTATCGATAACCCGATGACCATTGACGGCGGCTACGCTTTTCCGCGCTCGGGTGCAGGCTGGGGCTTTAATTTCAACCCGGCATCTCTGACAGAAATCAAATAGGGACAGGGCGATGAAACAGGACGTTTTAACTCAGTATTTTTCATTACAGGGCCGGACCGGCATTGTTACCGGCGCATCATCCGGTATTGGGCGCGGCATTGCTCATTTGCTGGCAGATGCCGGGGCACGGGTATTCAACTTCAGTCTGGAACCCACGCAGACTACCGGCATTGATTATGCCTTGAACCCCGGAGTGGTTGATATACAAGTGGATATTACCGATCGCGAACAATTACAGGCCGCAGTCGATAGGGTGGCAGCTGATGGGGCGATCGACTTCCTCATTAACAACGCAGGCATTACCAAGCGTGTGCGTGCCGAACAGGTTGATGAAGCCTGGTGGCGGAAAATTCACCAGATTAACGTTGATGCCGTATTCTTCTTGTCGCAACTTTGTTTCCCGCATTTGACCCGCTCGGCGTATATCGGCCGTATCGTCAATATTTCCTCAATGGCGGCGCATCTGGGTTTTAGCGAGGTGGTGCCCTATTGCTCGACCAAGGCAGCGGTTACTGGCATGACCCGTGGGTTGGCTGTGGAATGGGCGCAGGAAAACATCCGCGTCAATTCGGTGGCACCGGGTTGGATCCAGACCAATATGACGCAGGTGGTCGCCGATCCGCAGCGGCTGGAACGTATTATTAACCGGATGCCGCTGCACCGTTACGGCCATCCGCGTGAAGAACTGGGTGCCATGGTGTGGTTTTTGGTCAGTGAGGCCTCGCGTTACATCACCGGGCAGGATTTTGCCGTGGACGGGGGGGCGCTGAGCTATGGCTTCTGAAATGAAGGTATTAGTGTGCATCAAACCGGGCCAACTGAGCCAACAGCGGCGGCCAATACCGTTGCCGGGGACTGGAGAAGTCCTGCTGAAAATGTGCGCTTTGGGAGTCTGCGGTTCGGATATTCACGCTTTCCACGGACGTCAACCGATGATGCAGTACCCGGCGGTGTTGGGGCATGAAATCAGCGCCGAAGTGGTGGCCTGCGGGCAAGATGCCGCGCTGTATCAACCCGGTCAACAGGTGGTGGTGATCCCCTATCGTCATTGTGGGCGGTGTGCGGCCTGTCGGCGTGGGCGCACCACTTGTTGCACTGCTTTGTCGGTGATGGGAATTCATCGAACCGGAGCGATGCAGGAATATGTGACGGTGGCTGAAGATGCTCTGCTGGCGGTCACGGGGATCTCTCATCTTCAGGCAGCGTTAATTGAGCCTTATGCCATTGCTGCCCATGCGGTACGACGCAGTGGGGTGACCCACGGAGTGAGCCTGTTGGTGGTGGGGGCGGGAGCTATCGGATTAGGCATTGCGGATATCGGGCGTAGCCTGGGGGCCGAAGTGATAGTGGCAGAAGCCGATCCGCAGCGTCAGGCATTTGCTGGCGAGCAATATGGTTTTACCGACGTATTGAACCCATTAGATACCGCTTTTGAGCAACAATTGCGGGTGTTGACCCACGGCGATGGCCCACAGGTGATTATTGATGCAACGGGCAACCCGGCTTCCATGAACAGTCAGGTAGAACGGATCGCCGCAGGCGGGACGTTGGTGTTTGTCGGCCTGCATACCGGTGAAGTGAGCTTTAATGACCTGGCTTTCCATAAAAGGGAATTGGAACTGCTCGGTAGCCGTGCAGCGGATCGCGAAGACTTCATCAAGGTAATCACTTTACTGCAGCAGGGAAAAATCAGCCCGGAAAAACTGTGCACCCGGGAAATACCCTTCTCTGAATTAGATCAATATCAATTTGAACAACTCAATCAGCCAGGCAATGTGAAGTCGGTCATTCTATTTTAAGCATCCGCAGTCGGTTACCTGAATAATTGAACTGGAGATTATTATTATGAAAGGACAACTTAAGTGCTGGGTCATATTGACCTGCGCATTATTTTCTTTACTTGTTTTCAGCGCGGAATCAATTTCCGCAAAATATACTATACGGGTTTCTTATGAAAATAACCCGGGTGAGCCTTTTGATCTGGCGGTAAGAAAGTGGGCTGAACTCTTTAAAGAAAAAACTAACGGCCAAGGCGAACTTATTTTGTTCCCCAGCTCTTCATTAGGATCAAAAAAAGACGTGATGGAGCAAATCAAGCTGGGGAGTGCGATGATCACCCTGGCAGATGGGGCCTTTTTTGCCGACTATATACCCGACTTCGGCATTATGATGGGGCCGTATCTGGGGCGCGATTACAACGATATTTTCACCTTGACCAAAACGCCCTGGTTTACCGACCTGTCACGTCAACTGGACGACAAAGGGTTTCATATCCTGGCGGCTAACTGGCTGTACGGTATCCGCCAGATGGTGGTGAACAAACCCATCCATACCCCGGCTGATCTGAAAGGCGTAAAAATCCGCGTCGCCAACAGCCGTATCTTTATTGAAGCCATCAAGGCGATGGGGGCAACCCCAACCCCCATGCCATTGGGCGAAGTGTATACCGCGTTGACTACCGGAGTGATCGACGGTGCGGAAAACCCAATCCCGGTACTGTACGGCCAAAAGCTTTTTGAACCGGCCAGGTACCTGATCATGACCGGGCATATTGATAATGTCACCCAACTGATTATTGGTCAGAAATATTACAGCCAACTTCCTGATGAGATTAAAAAAGCGTTAACGCTATCCTGTGAGGAAGCCGGTAATTATATGACCAGGTTAATTATCCAGGCTGATAAGCAAGATCGGGAAAAAATGAAAGCGGCGGGCGTGACGGTGATTGAGGTTGACCGTGAATTATTCCGGCAGGCGTCAAAGTCGGCCTATCAGAAATTCCCGGAATGGACGCCGGGATTATATGAAAAACTTCAGGGCTATTTAGAATAATTTACTGCCTTTCTTCTATAACTTCCGCTGCATCGCACCGGGGGAGTAATAATCATGATCCGAAAGTTATTGGTTAATCTTGACGATATTCTCGCCTGCCTGGTGTTGACTGCGATTGTGGCGGTAACGGTACTGGCGGTAGTGATGCGTTACCTGGTGCATGCGCCGTTGCCCTGGGTGGAAGAGCTGCAATTAGCGCTCTATCTGTGGGCCATCATGCTGGGGGCGGTCAGCGCAATGAAGCGGCGCAAGCATGTCGGCATTGATGTTTTTGTCAATCTGTTGCCCACAAGTGCCCGTCGGCTGGTGCTTTATTGGAACGATGCCTTGAGCATAGTTGTCTTGCTGTCGTTTGCCTGGCTTGGTTTGATGCTGGCGGAAGGTGCGGGAGAAAAGATCACCCCGATCCTCGGTATCCGTTACCGCTGGATCGATATGGCGATCCCGGTGGGGTCATTGCTGATGGTGCTGCAATTGGTCGTCAACCTATGTTACCGCGACAAACGCATGGGAGAATCATCATGACGGTAGCGATCTCCTGCATTATTTTACTGCTGGGTTTTATCAGCAAATTACCGATATTTATCAGTGTTATCCTGGCGGTATTGAGTTGGTTTTTCCTCGCGGGCGATCCCTCGCCGCTCATTGCAGCACAAAGGATCGTTGGAGCCAGTGAGAACACCACGCTGCTTGCGATCCCCTTCTTTATCTTGCTGGGCAATTTGTTGAATTACACTGGTATTACCCGAAGAATGCTGACGCTGGCGGAATTACTGACGCGCAAATTCTACGGCGGACTGGCGCAGGCCAATGTGCTACTCAGTACCTTGATGGGCGGCCTTTCGGCCTCCAGTTTGGCGGACTGCGCCATGCTGTGCAAAATGCTGGTGCCGGAAATGACGCGCAAAGGCTACAGCAAGGCCTTCGCTACGGTGGTGACGGCGGCGGGGTCGTTGATCACGCCAATCATCCCGCCGGGTATTGCCCTGATTATTTACGGCTATGTGGCGGATGTGTCGATCGGCAAAATGTTTCTGGCGGGTATCGTGCCGGGAATATTGTGCTGTGCGGCGCTGATGCTGACTATTCGCCATCTTTCCCGGCGGCGCAATTACCAGGCCAGTAATACCGATGCACCGAACTGTCGCGAGCTTGGGCAAGCGCTGTGGCAGGCGATGCCGGCGCTTGTTCTGGTGCTGGTGATTATCGGCGGGATCCGCATCGGTGCTTTCACACCGACCGAAGCGGGGGCGATTGCGGTGGTGTTTGCCATTGGCATCGGCCTGTTTTTCACCCGTGAAATGAAGGTGGCCGATATCGGTGAGGCCCTGTTGGATACGGCCGCTTCTACGGCGGGTATTATGCTCATTATCATGGCCTGCTCAGCATTCGCCTGGATATTGAGTTGGGAACGAACTGCCCAGACGGTCGCGGAGATGATTACGTCACTGTCGGATAACCCGCTGTTGTTCCTGTTGGCGCTCAACCTGTTTTTACTGGTCCTGGGGATGTTTATTGAAGGTAATGCGGCAATTATCGTGTTGGTACCGCTGCTGATGCCAACGGTGAAGGCTCTGGGGATCGATCCGATCCAATTTGGCATTCTGATCATTCTTAACCTGGCGATTGGCAGCCTGACACCGCCGATGGGCACCATTATGTTTATTGCCAATTCGATTACCGGTACCCAGGTTTCTGCCTTTATCAAAGAGGTCTGGCCGCTGTTACTGGCATTGCTGACGGTATTGCTGTTGGTGACGCTGGTACCGGCGATTTCGACCTTTTTACCTGGGCTATAGCTTTGTAAACAGTGGGAGAATACTATTTCAGAAATACCACTTATGAGATCCGTTATGAGTCGGCTGCTGTTGGATCGGGAAAAACCCGTCAAGATGCAAATTTACCATTGGCTGAAAGAACGCATTATTTATGGTGAGTTTGCGCCGGGAATGATCCTGGAAAAAAACGAACTCGCGCATCAATTGAATGTATCGCCCACGCCATTGCGAGAAGCTTTGATTTTGTTGAAGCATGACAACTTCATCGATATGGTGCCGAACCTGCATACACGGGTAAAACTGATAGAAGTCAAACGGGTAGAAGAGAACGCTTTTATCCGTGCGGCACTGGAAGGTGCGGTCGTCGAGCAATTGGCATTAAGCGGTATCAGTAAAACGGTGGAAAAAGCCTGCCAAAAACTGATCGATAGCCAGCTTGGCGCTTTTGACAAGCAGGACTACGCCAGCGTGTTTCGTTTTGATCTGGAGTTCCACCACCGGTTGGTCGACCAGCTGGCGCTGGATTCGCTGTGGGATAATCTGTATGCCAATCGTGCCCATCTGGATCGCGCTCGCCAGTGTTCACCGGTGAATGTGGCAGGTATTCGCCGCTCCATAGAACAACATCAGCAACTGCTGCGGTTGATCGTCAGTGGGCAGGTGCAACCCGCGCGGGAACTGATTAAAGCCCATGTTTGGTCAGTGTTTGATGATTTGAAACAGATCGCACCGGAATACCTTAGCCGCGATCATTGATTTTCCTGCCGCTTGGCTCCATGTTAGATATTCATACGCATTTTAAGGCCTGCCCGCTGCGGCGGGCCCCAACGCTAATCAGGACTGCCCTATGATAAATCCGTTGCTGACCCCGTTTTCCCTGCCACCGTTTTCCGCCATTCGCCCAGAAGATATCGTGCCTGCGGTGCAATCCGCCTTGGCCGATTGCCGCGCTGCGGTAGAGCGCGTTGTCGCGCAGCCGGGACCGTTCACCTGGGATAATCTGTGTCAGCCGCTGGCGGAGTCTGACGATCGCCTGTCGCGCATCTGGTCGCCGGTGGGGCATTTGAACTCGGTAAAAAACAGCCCGGAACTGCGTGCCGCCTATGAGCAGGCGCTGCCGTTGCTGTCTGAATACGGCACCTGGGTTGGGCAACACGAAGGTTTGTATCAGGCGTACCGCAGCCTGAAAGAAGGCGAAGCCTTCAATCAACTGACCGCACCACAGCGCAAGTCGGTAGAAAATGCGCTGCGTGATTTTGAGCTGTCGGGTATCGGCCTGTCGCCGGAAAAACAGCGTCGCTATGGTGAAATCGTCGCGCGTCTGTCCGAGCTGGGTTCTACCTACAGCAACAACGTGCTCGACGCCACCATGGGTTGGAGCAAGTTGATCACCAATGAAACCGAACTGAGCGGCCTGCCGGAAAGCGCGTTGGCCCAGGCTCAGGCGATGGCGCAGGCCAAAGAGCAGGACGGCTGGCTGCTGACGCTGGATATGCCGAGCTATCTGCCGGTACTGACCTACGGCGACAACCGCGCACTGCGTGAAGAGATGTATCGCGCCTTCGCTACCCGCGCTTCCGATCAGGGGCCGAATGCCGGTAAGTGGGACAACAGCGAAGTGATGGCGGAAACGCTGGCGCTGCGCCATGAACTGGCCCAACTGCTGGGCTTTGACAGCTACGCCGACAAATCGCTGGCGACCAAAATGGCGGAAAACCCGGAGCAGGTGCTCGGTTTCCTCAGCGATCTGGCCAAACGCGCCCGTCCACAGGCCGAGCAGGAATTGGCGCAGCTGCGCGCCTTCGCCAAACAGCATTACGGCGTAGATGAACTGGAAGCCTGGGACATTACTTACTACGGCGAAAAACAGAAACAACACCTGTTCTCGATCAGCGACGAGCAACTGCGCCCGTACTTCCCGGAACAGCGGGTGGTGGAAGGGCTGTTCGAAGTGGTCAAACGCATTTACGGCATCACTGCCAAAGAGCGCAAGGATGTGGATACCTGGCATCCAGAGGTGCGCTTCTTTGATCTGTTCGACGCCAACGGCGAGCTGCGCGGCAGCTTCTACCTTGACCTGTATGCGCGTGAAAACAAACGCGGCGGGGCGTGGATGGACGACTGCGTCGGCAGCCTGCGCAAGGCCAACGGCGAACTGCAAAAACCGGTCGCCTACCTGACCTGTAACTTTAACCGTCCGTTGGGCGACAAGCCGGCGCTGTTCACCCATAACGAAGTGACCACCTTGTTCCACGAGTTCGGCCACGGTCTGCACCATATGCTGACCCAGATCGACACCGCAGGCGTTTCCGGCATCAGCGGTGTGCCATGGGATGCGGTCGAACTGCCAAGCCAGTTTATGGAAAACTGGTGCTGGGAGCCGGAAGCGCTGGCGTTTATCTCCGGCCACTATCAGAGCGGTGAACCGCTGCCGAAAGAGATGCTCGACAAGCTGCTGGCCGCGAAAAATTACCAGGCGGCGCTGTTTATTCTGCGCCAGTTGGAGTTCGGCCTGTTCGACTTCCGCATGCACGCCGAATACAACCCTTCAAGCGGCGCGCAGATCCTGCCAACCTTGGCGGAAGTGAAGAAAATGGTGGCGGTGGTGCCTTCACCAAGCTGGGGCCGTTTCCCACATGCTTTCAGCCATATCTTCGCCGGCGGCTACGCGGCGGGCTACTACAGCTACCTGTGGGCGGAAGTGCTGTCGGCCGATGCCTATTCGCGCTTTGAGGAAGAGGGGATTTTCAACGCTGAAACCGGTAAATCCTTCCTCGACAACATCCTGTCGCGCGGCGGTTCGGAAGAGCCGATGGAACTGTTCAAACGCTTCCGTGGCCGTGAGCCGCAGCTGGATGCTATGCTGCGCCATTACGGCATTAAAGGATAACCCCACCGGTGAGCGTGTGTTTATTGTGTGAAGAAGGCGCCGACCCCGGCGCCTTGTCTATTCTGGCGCAGCGCTGGCAGTTAACTTCGGACGACGAGGCGCTGATGGCGCTGGTATTGACGCCCGAACGGCTGGAGCTGCGCAAGCGTGACGAACCCAAACTCGGGGCGATCTACGTTGATTTTGTCTCTGGCGCCATGGCGCATCGGCGCAAATTTGGCGGCGGGCGCGGTGAAGCGGTGGCGAAGGCGGTTGGCATCAAGGGCAGTTACCGGCCTGACGTGGTAGACGCCACTGCCGGCCTGGGGCGCGATGCCTTTGTGCTGGCCTCTCTGGGTTGCCGGGTGCGGATGCTGGAGCGTAATCCGGTGGTGGCGGCATTGCTGGATGACGGCCTGCAGCGCGGCTATCAGGATGCGGAGATCGGCCCATGGTTGCGTGAGCGCATGACGCTGTTGCATGCCTCCAGCCTGACGGCGTTGGGGGATATTGATCCACGGCCGGAGGTGGTGTACCTCGATCCGATGTACCCGCATAAGCAGAAAAGTGCGTTGGTGAAAAAGGAGATGCGGGTGTTCCAGTCGCTGGTGGGCAGCGATGATGACGCAGATGGCCTGCTGGAACCGGCACGTCGTCTGGCGACCAAGCGCGTGGTGGTGAAACGCCCGGATTATGCCCCGCCGTTGGCTAACGTACAGGCGCATGCGGCGTCGACGACAAAAAGTCACCGTTTCGATATCTACATGCCCGTGTAAATATTTATGCCCGCGGGCTCAGAGTGCTGAGTTCGCGGTTCAATCTGATCTACCTCCCAATTCTCTGAATCCGCTTGAAATCCCTCTGGCAAATATGCCGACCAGATCGCATGATTCCTTTTCGTTTCCCTTCCTATAATTAAATAAATAATGAAAAAGACACTCCTTGCCGTTTTGCTTTGCCTGGGTACCTCTGCGATGGCCTCTGAACCTGTCAATATCACCATTCTTGGCACTTCCGATCTGCACGGCACCTTTGTGCCCTGGGATTATTCTACCGACACCGCCAATCAGGCCGGCAGCCTGAGCCAAATTGCCACTCAGGTGCATCAAGTGCGCGCCCAGCAGCCGAACGTGATCCTGGTCGATGCCGGTGACACCATTCAGGGCAACTTTGTCGAGACCTTTAAAAACGACAAAACCAGCCCGATGATCCTCGGCTTTAACGCGCTGGACTATGACGTCTGGGTGATGGGTAATCACGAATTCGACTTCGGCCTCAAACCGCTTTCCACTTCACTCAATCAATTCAAAGGCACGGCACTGGCCGGCAACATTCTCTGGGACAGCGGTAAGCCCTACCTGCCGGCGTATAAAATCATTGAACGCCAGGGGGTGAAAATCGGCATTATCGGTATGGATACGCCGATGACTGCCGAATTCGCCAAAGGCACCGATCGGGTGAAAGGGCTGAACTTTACCAACCCGGTCGAGGCGGTGAAGCAGGTGATCCAGCAGATCCAGGGGCAAGTGGACGCCATCGTGCTGGTGGCGCACATGGGGATCGACAACGAGAACCAGCGGCCGGGTACCGGCGTGGGCGATATTGCCAGAGCCAACCCGGAACTGGCGGCGATCGTCGCCGGGCATATGCACGTAAAAGTCGATAAAGAAGTGATTAACGGCGTGATCGTCACCGAACCGGACAAATATGGCCGCGCGCTGTCACGCATCGATCTGCAGTTTGAGCAGCACAACGGCAAGTACGTGCTGATCAACAAAGACAGTTACACCTACCCGATTAAAGGCATCGCCTCGGATAAAAAACTCGAAGAGATTTATCAGCCGTACCACAAGATTTTGCGCGCTAACGCCAACCGACCGATTGCTCAGCTCAGCGGCCAGGATCTGGTACCGCCGGATGCGGTGAAGGGCATTCCGCAGGTGCACGTGCAGGATACCGGTATCAGCAAGCTGTATCAGGAAGCCGGGCATTACTATGCACCGCAGGCGCAGGTGATCGCGTTGCAGATTGATAACGACCGCCCGAAGCTGAACGTCGGTACCATCACCGCCAAGGACATTGCCTTTAACTACCAATATGCCGGCGGCGAGATCACCGTCTATCAGCTCAGCGGCAAAGAATTGAAGAAGTATATGGAATGGTCGGCGGGCTACTTCAATCAGCTGCATGACGGCGACGTGACCTACAGTTTTAACCCGCAGCGCCGCGCGTCCAAATATTCCACCAATGATTTCTTCGATGGCGTGACCTACAAAATCGACCTGCGCCAACCGGCCGGGCAGCGCATCCGTGACCTGAAAATGGCCGACGGCACGCCGGTGACGGACAGCACGCCAATCCGTCTGGGAATGAACAGCTACCGCATGGGGCACCTGACGCAAAAAGGCGGCGCGCTGGAAGGCATGCAGTTCCCGGTGCTCTCTGACAGCAAGGTGGAATACGGTGAAGAGGCCGGTACCATCCGCAATCTGACCATTCGCTATCTGACCGAGGTGAAAAAGGGCCAGTATCAGGGGCAGGCGGTGCAGCGCTGGCAGTTGGTCGGGCTGGAAGGTTACGAACGTGAGCGCAAAATCGTCGAAAAACTGCTGAACGACGGCAAAATCAGCGTACCTACCAGCGAAGATGGGCGTTATGGCAACGTGGCGTCGTTCAACGTGAAAGGGTTGCTGATCGGCGAACCGCAGGCCCGTCAGCAGCAACAGGCCGCGTTGCAGGCACAGTTGAGCGCCGCCA
Source organism: Serratia sp. AR11 (assembly GCF_056376275.1). Lineage (NCBI taxonomy): Bacteria > Pseudomonadati > Pseudomonadota > Gammaproteobacteria > Enterobacterales > Yersiniaceae > Serratia > Serratia sp. AR11. The sequence goes on along the minus strand of NZ_CM150739.1, from coordinate 5,244,365 downwards.
GCGATCCGCTGGTGAAAAAGCGTTTGAGTGACCAGTTGGTGATTATCGAGGCGATTAACAAAGCCTGAGGGTGATAACGGGCTCGGCATGTGAATGCTGAGCCCTATCGGCACTAATTTCCCTGCCGTAAACGCTTGCCGACGTCGCCGCCCGGGTGTACCGCCAGCAGCGTTTCCTTGTCATAGCCACTGCGCTCCATCAGACAGGCGCAGGCCGCATCGAAAATCGCCAATACCAGCACGATAGAAGTCGTTGCCAGCATGTTCAGCGGATCTATCTCATTTTCAACCCCGGTGCGGACCGTTAACTGAGCCGCCTGAGCGATCGCCGAATCTGGGTTTTCCGTCACGCCAATCACGGTTACGCCCTTGGCCTGCAGCGTCGGCAGCAGGCGGGTCAACTCGTCGGAATTGCCGCCGCGTGAAATCAAGATCATCAGATCATCACCGCGCAGAAAACCCAGATCGCCGTGCGCCGCGTCGGTAGCGTTCAGGTAAATAGCCGGTCGCTCCACGCAGGCTAGCATATGGGCAATCTTGCGTGCCGCGATGCCGGAAGTGCCAACGCCGGTGACCACAATTTTACCCCGACACGCCGCCAGCAGGGTCAACAGCCGTTGCCAGGTTTGTGGGTCGATGCGCTGGCCCAACTGCGCCAGCTCCCGGCTGTAAATTGCCCAGGCCTGCGTTGCCCGTTGCCATTCCTGCTGCATCAGGCGTCCTCCTGCATCAGTTGGCGGTATTTCATATGGTCGTTATACAGCTCATGGAACACGCGGTATTTACGATCGTAATAGCGTTTGATCTTGTTGGTCTGCGGCGTCACGGTTTTACCGATACGGCTCATGGCGCTCATCGCTTCCGGCAGGCTGTCGAATACCCCGGCCGCCACGGTGCCCATCATCGCGCCGCCCAGCAGCATCGCCTCGCTCTCTTCCGGCAGCAGCATGGCACAGCCGGTGGCGTTGGCATGTTCCTGCACGAAAATCGGGTTCTTGGTGCCGCCGCCGCTGGCCATGATGGTATCGATGCTGTAACCGCTTTGATTCATGGTTTCGATAATATGACGGGTACCGAGGGCGATGGCCTGGATGGTGGCCAGATAGTGCAACGCCATGTCTTCCGGGGTGCGTGACAGCTTCAGCCCGGTCAGGGTGCCGGTTAGCGTCGGATTGGCACGCGGCGAACGGTTACCGTGGAAATACGGCAGCATATGAATGTCTTTGGTCAGGTAGGCAATATCCTCCGGCTCGCCCGCCATCCGGCGCAGCAGGGCGTTTAGTACCTCATAGATGGTCTGCCCCTGGGTTTTTGCCTGCGCCAGCAGCTCCTGATAACAAGGATGTGACTGGATGATGTGGTCAATCAGCGCGCCGGTGGCGGACTGGCCGCCTTCGTTCAGCCAGTATTCCGGCAGAATGGCCGAGTAATAAGGCCCCCACACGCCGGGGATAAAGCGTGCAGTGCGCGACATCGCCATATGCCCGGTCGAGGTGCCGCCGATCAGTGCCACGCGGCGATTAAAGTCTGCCACTTCACCGGAAGCCCCGGTAGCCCCCAGCGTGCCGAGAGTACCGGCGTGGGCATCAATGATCGACACGCTGACCGCGGTGCCGGCAATCAACCCCATCTCACTGGCGGCGCGCTGGGTCAGGCCGTGGCCCAGCGGTTCACCCATCATTTTGACGTCGCTGCCAATTTTGGCGGCATCGTGTTCCAGTACGTCTTCCAGGCCAATCTGTTTGAAATAGCTTTTGTCCCAGCGCTGTTCATGGCCGAGATAAGTCCATTTGCACACCGTCGAACACAGCGAACGGGTGGCGTCCTGGGTGGCGCGCCAGGTGAGGAAGTCCGGCAGATCAAACAGGTAACCGGCGTTGGCCCAGGTGGTCGGCATATGCTGCTTGAGCCACAGCATTTTAGGGGTCTGCATCTCCGGCGAGATGATGCCGCCGACGAAATCCAGCACCCGGTGTTTGGTGGCGTTAATACGCTCGGCCTGGGTGATGGCCCGGTGATCCATCCACACGATAATGTTCTGTTCGGTACGGCCGGAAGGGCTGATGGTCAGCGGTTTCCCCTCTTTGTCCAGCACCACCAGCGAGCAGGTGGCGTCGAAACCCAGCCCCTTGACCTGAATCGGGTTGATATCGGCCTGATTAACCGCATCGCGCACCGCGTTGCACACTGCCTGCCAGATATTGTCCGAGGACTGTTCAACAAAGTCAGCCTTCGGTCGATACAGGTCGATAGCCCGGCTGGCCTGCCCGACCATATGGCCGTTGAGATCGAATACCCCAGCGCGCGCACTTCCGGTGCCTACATCTACGCCAATAAAATAGCTCGCCATTATTTTTCTCCTAGGCTTTTCGATTCTGTAACGCGATAAACAAGATCAACACCGCACCCCACAGGGCCATGGTCAGATAGCTGCTGACGCCCAGCAGGTTGAGGCCGCTTTCCAGCATTTGCAGCACAATCAGTGCCAGCACCAGGCCAAGCACCCGGCCAAACCCGCCGTCCGGGTTAATCCCACCCAGCACCGAGGCCAGAATGGTCACCAGCAAATAGGATTCGCCGTAGCCGGCCTTGGCCGAGTTGAACTTGGCCATCATCAGCAACGCCGCACCCCAGCCGAGCAGGGCGGACAGCACATACACCGCGATTTGCACCCGGGCGGTGTTCACCCCGCTGAAACGGGTAGCCTGCTCGTTGGAGCCGATTAAATACAGGCTGCGCCCCAGCGTGGTGTGCTCCAGCAACAGCCACAGGCCCACGGCGACCAGCAGGAACAGCAGCAGCGCCACCGGAATGCCGAGCAGGCTGCCGTTGCCGAGATATTGAATCGCCGCCGGGAAGCCGGAGATCACCGCGCCGTTGGACAACAGAATATTCAGGCCGGTGATCAGCGTCATGGTGCCGAGCGAGGCAAGGATCGGCGAAACGCCGACCCAAGCGACCAGCACGCCGTTAAGCGCGCCAATGGCGACGGCGACCAACAACCCGGCCAGCAGCGCCAGTACCAGAAACAGCGGTTGGTCCGGGTGGCTGACGATAATTGCCGCCATCACCAGCGAACAGGCGTTGGCCCCGGCGATAATCGACAGATTGATACCGCCGGTCAGCATGGTAATGCCCATGCCGAGCGCCAACATGCCGAGGATCGGCAACTGCGAGGCGATCGACTGGAAATTACCCAGGCTGAAGAAGCGCGATCCAAGCAGCCCGGCGAACAGCAGCGCCACGACGATAATGATCGCGCTTTGCAGGCGGATGATCCGATCGCTTGGGATCAGACGGGTTAACTGGGTCATCTCATAGCTCCTTGGCCAGCTTGCGTTTTTCATTCCAGGCGGTGCTGCTGATGCTGATCAAAATGATCGCGCCGCTGAACACCTGGTGCCAATAGGCCGATACGCTGAGCAGCGTCAGACCGTTCTGCAGGAAAGCCAGCAGCACCACGCCGAGCAGCGTACCGGTCAGCGAGCCGCGGCCGCCGGTCATGCTGGTGCCGCCCAGTACCACCGCCGCCAGCACCGTCAGTTCGAAGCCGAGCAGGGAGTTGGGCGCCACCGACTGGGTGATCTGTGCCTGCACCACGGCGGCGATACCCGCCAGAATGCCCATGTAACCGTAAACGTAGAAGTGCAGTCGCAGCAGGTTCAACCCCAGACGCGATGCCGCATCGCGGTTGCCGCCCATGGCGAAAATCTGGCGGCCAAGACGGGTGAAGTTCATCAGCACGCCGGTGACGATAATCACCGCCAGCAGGCACAATAGCGGCAGCGTCAGGCCGTAGTCGTAGCCGTCGGCGCCCTGGAACGAGAACCAACTGATGCCGTCCATAAACCAGTCGGGGAAACCGTACAGCCAGGTGCCGTTGGTGGCGTACACCAGCAGGCCGTAGAACAGGTTCAGCGTGGCGATGGTGATGATGATTGCCGGTACTTTCAGCCAGTAGACCAGAAAACCGTTCACCAGCCCGAGCAGCAGGCCGACGCCTATCGCCAGAGCGAACGCCAGCGGGAAACCGCCGCCGTGCTGGATCACCCAACTGGCCATCACGTACTGGGCGATAGCGGTGATCGCCGGGAACGAAATGTCGATGCCACCGGCAATCAGCACCACGAACAGGCCGCAGGCAAGAATGCCGAGAATGGCATAGCTGGTGGCGACGTCGGTCAGGTTGCCCAGCGTCAGAAACTCGCTGGTGCTAACGCTCAGGCCGATGGCCAGCAACAACACCAGCAGGCCAAGGTAAAATTCGTGCCGCCCGGCCAGGCGGGCCAGTAATGACTTATCCATTCACCACCTCGGCGATCTGTTGTTCGGTACTCTGGTGCGGCGAAAACTCGGCGATCAGCTCGCCCTTGCGCATCACCAACACCCGATGGCTGTTGTAATAGGCTTCCGGGATCTCGTCGCAGATCATCAACACTGCCATGCCGAGCGCCGCCAGATCTTTGGCGATCTGGTAGATCCCCTCTTTGTTGGCGATATCTACCCCGACGGTCGGCGAGTCGAGGATCAGGATCTTCGGCTGCGTGGCCACCCACTTGGCGATAGCGATGCGCTGCGCGTTGCCGCCGGACAGGGTTTTGACCGGTAGCGCGCTGTCGGAAACCTTAATGTTCAGATCGTGGATCAATCGGTTCACCAACGCGGTCGCTTTGGCGTGATCCAGTAGCCCGAGCGAGGTATGCAGTTGATCAAACACCGTGACAATGGTGTTGTCGTAGATCGACTGCTCCATGATCAACCCCTGCGTCAGACGATCTTCCGACACATAGCCGATGCCCTGGCGCACCGCTTCGCGGTTGTTATGCAGCCGCACCGGTTGGCCGTCGATCCGAATTTCACCGCTGTCCGGGCGGGTCATGCCGAACAGGCTGAGGCACAGCTCGGTGCGGCCTGCGCCCAGCAAGCCGACGATCGAGACGATCTCGCCGCCGTGCAGTGAAAGATTGATGTCCTGATATTTACCGCGTCGGCTGAGATTGCGCACTTCGAGCAGTGGCGCACTCTCGGCTGCGGGCCGTGGGGGTAACTGGCTGTAGTGGAAGCGTTGGCCGGTCATCAGGAACGCCAGCTCATGGCTGTCGAGTTCACTTGCCGGGTAAGTACCGACCAGCTTGCCGTCGCGCATCACGCTGATACGGTCGGCGACTTCCATCACCTCGTCCAGCCGGTGGCTGACAAACACCACGCAGATGCCGGCCGCTTTCAGTTCGTTAACCACCCGCAGCAGGCCGTCGACCTCCTGACGCGTCAGCGAGGCGGTAGGTTCATCCATAATCACCAGCCGCGCTTCGGCAGCGATGGCGCGACAAATCGCCACCAGTTGGCGATCGGCAATCGACAGTTTTTCGACTTTCTTGTCGGGATCGATATGCACGCCGACGCGCGCCATGGCAGCCAGCGCCGTCTGACGCATCACCCGTTTGCGTACCCAGAAATGACCGCCGGGCAGGTAGCGGTGAATGGCAATATTTTCCGCCACCGTCAGATTGGGGAATAACGAAAGATCCTGATAAATCACCTGAATGCCGTAATAACCGGACAGCTGCGGCGTCAGTGAATGAAAGAGTTTGCCTTCCAGCGAAATATTGGCGCCTTTTTCCGGCTGATAAACGCCGGAAATAATTTTAATTATGGTGCTTTTGCCACAGCCATTTTGTCCGGCCAGGCAGTGCACTTCGCCAATATTCAGGGTCAGGTTGATCTGGTCCAGTGCCAGCACGCCCGGAAATTTTTTACTGATATTTTCCAGGCTGATAAATGCGGTGGATGTGGTCATGGCATTAACCTATGCAGGTTGAGGTTGATGACAAAGTGGTCTTTGAGCCCGAGATACCCGGGCCTAGCGCACCGAGGGGCGCTCCGGCGGGCAAGCCGCTACGACCCTTTCGGCACGCTCTCCGAATAATGGACTTTGTCAGTCGTCTGAACCTATGCAGGTTCTTATTATCGTCGGGCGCGATAGGCTGCGCGCCGACGTTATTTAATTACTTTCCCGGTGTGGAGCAATATTACTTAAGGTTAGAAGCCTAGCGATTTGGCATTATCTTTAGTCACTTCAAGAATTTTATTAAACCGAATCACTTTCTTATCCATATCGACGTCGGCCTTACCCAAACCTTCGATCGACAAGTCTTTGGTCACTTCTTTGCCCTGCAAGAGCTGATCGGCCACCGTCACCAGCGCGTAGCCGGCGTCTTTCGGATCCCACAGCAGCGCTTTCTTGATGTCGCCGCGCATCAGGTAAGGGGCGGCCTGCCCCGGCATGGCGATACCGACCACGGCAATTTTGTCCTTGGCGCGTTTCTTGGCGACCGCCTGACCGGCACCAATCGGGCCGAGGGAGCCAAAACCGATAATGCCTTTCATCTGCGGGTAGGTTTTCATCAAATCCAGCGTGGTGGCGTAGGATTTATCAATGCTTTCGGCCACTGGCAGACGTGACGTCACTTCGAACATGTCCGGGTATTTGGCTTTCTGGTACTTGATGGCGGAATCCGCCCAGGCGTTGTGCAACGGCACGGTCAGCGAGCCAACGTAAATGGCGTAGCCACCTTTGCCGCCCATGTCTTTTGCCAGTTCATCGACGTTGGCCTGCGCATACTTCTCGCTGTCGATGGTTTCGATATCCCACTGACCAATCTGCTGGTCTGGCGATTCATGGGTCAGCACTACGATGCCTTTATCACGTGCCTTCTTCAGCACTGGCTCCAGCACCTTGGCGTCGTTCGGCACCACGATGATGGCGTTAACGTTCTTGGCGATCAGGTCTTCAATCACTTTGACCTGTGCCGCGGGATCTGGGGTCGCAGGCCCGGTCTGGTAGGCATTAACGTCGAGCTTTTTCGCCGCTTCGTTGACGCCGACTTCCATACGGTTGAACCAGGGAATGCCGGTCACTTTAGCGACCACGGCAATTTCGTACTTTTCAGCAGCCAGAACAGGTGTTGTCGATAACATGCACGCAGAAACCACACATGCATTTAATAATGCGAGGTTAAATTTCATTTCGCTGTACCTTTTTTATCTGTAGGGGTGGTTGTTTTTCCACCTGAGCAGATTACAAAGGAAAGGAAGAGGGAGCGTAACGAGAGTAGAGAAATTGTGATCTGTGCACATTGAAGTAAAATTACGACGGTTTTAATGTTAATTAAATGTTGAATAATTCAGTGGTGGTAATTTTACCACCTAAAAACATCATTAAATTAACATAATAAATCGCAGTTATTAACAATGCATAAACAATAAGAATGGGAGGACGAGGGTTTTCGGCGGAAAAAATGCCGGCTTGAGCGCCGGCATGGAAGCATTTGATCGATGTGTGAACAAGATCACCTTATGCGGCGGTTACAGCACGCCCTGTGCCAGCATGGCGTCGGCAACCTTGACGAATCCAGCGATATTGGCACCCTGTACGTAGTGGGTTTGCTTGCCCTCACCGCCGTATTCCACGCAGGCTTGATGAATATCCGCCATGATATGTTGTAAACGTACATCCACTTTTTCCGCTCGCCAGCCGATGCGCGCGGCATTCTGTGCCATCTCCAGCCCGGAGGTTGCCACCCCACCGGCGTTGGCGGCCTTGCCCGGCGCGAACAGCACGCCGGCATCCAGGAACGCATCGGTCGCCTGAATGGTGGTGGGCATATTGGCGCCTTCGGCCACGGCTTTGACGCCGTTGCGGATCAGCGTTTGTGCCGCTTCCAGATCCAGCTCGTTTTGGGTGGCGCACGGCAGGGCGATATCTACCGGGACGCTCCAGGGCTGCTGGCCGGCCAGATAGGTCAGGCCGCGTTCACGGGCATAGTCTTCTACCCGGCCATACCGCTGGTTTTTGATCTCTGCCAAATGGGCCAGCTTTTCGGTGGTGAAACCTGCCTCATCGACCAGTGTACCGCCGGAGTCAGAGACGGTGATCACCCGTGCATCCAGTTCCAGCGCCTTTTCAATGGTGTACTGCGCCACGTTACCTGACCCGGAAACCGCCACCCGCATGCCTTCAAAACCCAACCCGTGACGTTGCAGCATGGCATCGGTGAAGTACACCAGGCCATAGCCGGTGGCTTCGGGGCGGATCAGACTGCCGCCGAATGACAGGCCCTTGCCGGTAAACACGCAGGCGGTGTTGTTGGACAGCTTCTTCATCATGCCGCTCATAAAGCCGACCTCACGGCCGCCAACGCCAATATCCCCGGCGGGCACGTCGGTGTCAGGCCCCAGATGGCGGTACAGCTCGGTCATCAGCGACTGGCAGAAACGCATGATCTCCGCCTGGCTTTTACCTTTCGGATCAAAGTCCGAACCGCCTTTGCCGCCGCCCATTGGCAGCGTAGTCAGCGCATTTTTGAAGGTCTGCTCGAAGCCGAGGAATTTCAGAATCGACAAATTGACCGACGGATGAAAACGCATGCCGCCTTTATAAGGCCCAATCGCGGAGTTGAACTGCACGCGCCAGGCACGGTTAACCTGCACCTGGCCACGATCGTCGACCCAACTGACACGGAACTGGATGGTGCGTTCCGGTTCCACCAGGCGTTCCAGCAGGGCATATTCACGGTAGCGCGGGTTACGCTCGATAAACGGCCACAGCGAGGTGAAAACTTCTCTTACCGCCTGCAGAAACTCCGGCTGATGAGGATTATGCTGTTGTAGTGAGGACAAAAATGATTCTACCGATTCCATGGATAACTCCTTGTAGCATTGAATTTCCCCCACCATTTTTATAGCTATAGGTTTAGGTAAAGCGTGGGGAATGATGTTGTGTCTTTAGCGACTATATCATCGGAGGGCGGTTGATTATCAAGCGATTAATGATGGCGGCAGAATGAAAAACGCCCGCAGTAGCGGGCGTTGGGGAATTTAGTTGGTAGGCGCTTACTTAGTCTTCAGCTTTTTCGTCTTCATCGCGCAGCGGTACGATCAGCATGTCGATGTGCACGGTGTTGATCAACTGACGCGCGGAGGACATCAACTTGCTCCAGAAATCCTGGTGGTGGCCGCACAGAACCAGGTCCATATCGTACTTCTTGATGGCGTCGACCAGCACCTGCGCCAAATCGCCGCTGCCACTGAGGGTTTCGGTAATCGGATAGCCGGCATTTTGTGACAGCTCGGTCAGGGCATGGTGGGTTTCTTCCGAGATACGTTTTTGCATATCGCCGAGATTAACGTCGATCAGGCCGGTATACAGGTCGGAATAGTTAACATCTACGTGGATCAGGGAAACTTTGGCGTTGTACGGACGCGCCATAGATACGGCTTTCTCCACCAGGATTTTACTTTCCGGGGACAGGTCTACCGCGATCAGAATGTGTTTGTAAGCCATGAGAATACTCCTTCCATATAATGCCGATTAAAAGGTTAGCAGGCATTCAGCGTACCAGCCTGGCGCTTTAGGTTTCATTTTATCATTCAGTTAACGCAATGATATGTTGAGGCGATCACACTGCATCGCATCAAAAAATCTCTTTATTTCAACCCGGTCAGTTTTACACCCGCCAGCCGGAAAATCCTATCGCTCGTGGTGCTATTGGCGTGTTGACCGCTTGAAATATAAGCATTCTTAAACAGAGTATAGTCCCGAATGTCCCATCGGACAGGAGAAAAGGCCCGGTGGGCTATTCAGCGCGGTAATCAGTTATAACTAATGAGTCGCTGACAAATCGGCGGGATGCGGTAAATTTTATCTACTGCTCAGGCCAGTTTGCGTTTCATTAACCTACAATAATGAATATGGGCCTTATCATTACTCCACTGAGTGAAACCCTGCGTTGAGTCTCTGCGTGGCGAGGGTTTGCTTTCAGTGGCGGTGGGTTATGCGCGGCCTGTGCGGTGCCAAGGGGATCGGAGCGGTAGGCTCCCGCAGTAATGGGTAATAGAGGTAGGGCAGTTGGACCCGGCGGAGCGCCGTGGATTACAACGCCTTGAGGAGGCAATCATGATCAGTACCGTCGCGCTGTTTTGGGCTCTGTGTGTGGTGTGTGTGTTAAACATGGTGCGGTATTACTCTTCTCTGCGCGCGCTGTTGGTGGTTTTGCGCGGCTGTGACCCGCTGCTGTACCAGTATGTTGACGGTGGTGGTTTCTTTACCGCCCATGGGCAGCCGAGCAAGCAGATACGGCTGGTGCGTTATATCTTCTCACAGCGCTATATCGAGCATCACGATCCGGAGTTTATCCGCCGCTGCGAACGGGTGCGCGGGCAGTTTATGCTGACTTCCGCCCTGTGCGGGCTGGTGGTGATCAGCCTGCTGGCGTTGATGATCTGGTATTAAGCCCGGCCTGTTTGCCCTGCAACAGATAAAGAAAAGGCGGCCACCAGGGCCGCCTTTCATATGGAGCAAACTGCTTAGATCACCTTAAGCGCCAACCAGTACAGCGAACCGGAAAGCAGAATCGAAATCGGCAGGGTTAACAACCAGGCCAACAGGATATTCTTCACGGTTTTGCTTTGTACGCCGCCGCCGTCCACGATCATGGTCCCGGCTACCGCCGAAGAAAGCACGTGGGTGGTGGAAACCGGCATACCGGTATAACTGGCGACACCAATCGACAAGGCTGCGGTCATCTGAGCCGACACGCCCTGAGCGTAGGTCATGCCCTTCTTACCGATTTTCTCGCCAATGGTGGTGGCTACGCGCTGCCAGCCGACCATGGTACCGAGTGACAACGCCAGAGCAACCGCGACGATAATCCAGATCGGTGCATACTCAACGGTTTGCAGCAGATCCTGACGCAGGTTTTTCAGGAAACGTTGGTCCTGGCTTGAGGTTTCCGGCAGCTTGGCAATCTTGTCTGCGGTGTCTGTTACGCACATCAGCAGGCGGCGCAGGTGGCTGCGCTGATCTACCGACAGTTGATCGTAACTTTGCAGATTGTTCAGCAACCCGGAGGCAAGCCCAATTGCCGGCATGGCGCGGGCACTGTCACAGTGGAACTCGACGGGTTTATCCGGCGAGACGTCCTCATCCGGGCTTGGCACCAACGGAGTGAGAGCGACCACGTGCGACAGGGCATCGCTGTGCTGCTCATAATATTGCTGCAGGTGGGCCACGGCATCACGAGTACGGGTGATGTCATAACCGGTTGCATTCATATTGAGCACGAAGCCGGCCGGCGCAACGCCGATCAGCACCAGCATAATCAAGCCGATACCTTTCTGGCCGTCGTTGGCGCCGTGCGAGAAGCTAACGCCGATAGCCGACAGGATCAGAGCGATACGGGTCCAGAACGGCGGCTTGCGTTTGCCGTCGACCTTTTCACGTTCAGCAGGGGTCATGTGGATACGCTGGCGTTTCTTGGTGCCACTCCAATAGCGGCGCAAGGCAAACACCATCAACCCGGCGACCATCATGCCAACCAGTGGCGAGATGAGCAATGACAGGAAAATACCAATCATTTTCGGGACGTTAAGCGCATCCACCACCGAGGTGTGGGTCATCAGTGCGTTGGTCAAACCCACACCAATAATTGCGCCAATCAGCGTATGAGAACTGGAGGCCGGCAGACCGAAATACCAGGTGCCGAGGTTCCAGATGATAGCCGCCAGCAGCATGGAAAAGACCATGGCTAATCCGTGTGCTGAACTGACGTTCAACAACAGATCTGTTGGCAACAGGTGAACAATGGCGTAAGCAACACTCAAACCACCGAGCATCACGCCAAGAAAGTTGAACAAACCAGCCATCACGACCGCAAGTTGCGAGCGCATGGCACGGGTATAAATTACTGTAGCAACCGCATTGGCCGTATCATGAAAACCATTAATGGCTTCATAAAACAACACGAACAACAATGCGAGAATTAACATCAGGCCGGTATGGAAATCCAGGCCAGCGAACAAATGCAGCATAAGCGTTACGCCAGTTTGTGGACATGAACGCCGCGCATTATCCGTGACAACCGGGCCCGGGGAAAAGGAAAATATGACGTTTTTTTGATTTGGACATGACGAAATGATGGCGATGGCATGACAAAGATATGAAATATCAGCGCGTTATGCTGCCTGGTCCGTTGTAATATTTTCTTACTATGGCGTTGTCGGCGTCATGGCTTTACAATCTGCCGCCGTAAAGTTGCCGGTTACCGGTAGCGATTCGGCGTAATATGGCGGCCTTTTGTCGCGATTGTGGTTTTTATAGAGAGGCGCAGGTGGAACAGTTTGATGTCGTGGTAATAGGTGCGGGCGCAGCGGGTATGTTTTGCGCGGCGCAGGCAGGGCAACTCGGTCGCCGGGTGCTGCTGCTCGACAACGGCAAAAAACCGGGCCGCAAAATCCTGATGTCCGGCGGCGGACGCTGTAACTTTACCAATATGTACACCGAACCGGCTGCTTACCTGTCGAATAACCCGCATTTTTGTAAATCTGCACTGGCGCGTTATACCCAGTGGGATTTTATCGATCTGATCAATCGCCACGGCATTGCCTATCACGAGAAAACGCTCGGGCAGCTGTTTTGCGACGACTCGGCGCAGCAGGTGGTCGAACTGTTGGTTAAAGAGTGCGAGCTGGGCCAGGTGACGACACGTCTGCGCAGCGAAGTGCTGGCGGTGGAAAAAACGGACGAAGGCTTCGAACTGGCGCTTAATGGCGAGAAAGTGAGCGCTCGCTCACTTGTGGTGGCCAGCGGCGGTCTGTCAATGCCGGGGCTGGGCGCTTCCCCGTTCGGCTACAAGCTGGCGGAGCAGTTTGGCCTGAAGGTTCTGCCGACGCGCGCCGCGCTGGTGCCTTTCACCCTGAATAAACCGTTGCTGGAACACCTGCAAACCCTGTCTGGCGTCTCTGTACCGGCGGTGATCACTGCCGAAAACGGCGTTAGCTTCCGTGAGAGCCTGCTTTTCACCCACCGTGGCCTGTCCGGCCCGGCGGTATTGCAGCTTTCCAGCTACTGGCAACCCGGTGAGTTTGTAAGCGTTAACTTACTTCCTGCGCTCGATCTGGCGGGGTTCCTCAATGAGCAACGCCAGGCACACCCCAACCAAAGCCTGAAGAATACCCTGGCGCTGCACCTGCCAAAGCGTCTGGTGGAATGTTTACAGACGCTGGGGCAATTACCAGAAGTTACCTTGAAGCAGTTGAACCCGACACAGCAGGCTGCGCTGGTCGAAACATTGCAAAATTGGCGGGTACAGCCGAACGGCACCGAAGGCTATCGCACGGCGGAAGTGACGCTCGGCGGGGTCGACACCAAAGAGTTGTCCTCCAAGACCATGGAGGCCGCCAAGGTGCCGGGCCTGTACTTTATCGGCGAAGTGGTGGATGTGACAGGGTGGCTGGGGGGCTATAACTTCCAGTGGGCCTGGAGCTCGGCCTGGGCCTGTGCCCAGGCGCTGGCAGCAGAATACTAAGCCCACTGCGGGCGCTATCTCCCGAGAGTCAGCCGCATGGCGGACGGCGTCAGGCCAAAATAGCGACGAAATTGGGTACTGAATTGCCCCGGCGAACTAAATCCGCATTGCAGCGCGATGGCGGTCAGCGTGAGCGTCGTTTGGGTCACTTGCTGCCTGGCCCGTTCCAGGCGTCGCGATAAGACGTATTGATAGGGCGGTAAACCAAAGTGTTGCCGGAAAGCACGCGAAAAATGAAAGATGCTCAGTTCGGCAATCTGCGCCATCGCCTGCAAGGTAATATTCTCCCCCAGACTGTCCTCGATATAACTGGCCAACCGTTCGCGCACTGGCCGGGAAAGCGTTTCCCGGTGTAACCCATCAGGCGTTGCCGCGTGCTGATAACGCGCCGCTTCTGCCAGCATCGCCATCATCAGTGATGAAGCATGCAACTCGCTGTCACTTTCCTGCAGGCCAAGACACAGTTGTTTAAGTAGCGGATTACGCAGATTTGCTCCGGGTTCGATAATCAGGCCGGCCTTCCCACCCGGCATTTGTTCAATCAGCCGCGGGGAAATGGAGATTGCCGTATAACTCAGGGTGCCTTCGGCATAGCTGATGGCGTCAAAATCGCATCCGGAGGGAATGATATCGGCAACCTGGCCTATCACTCGGGTTGCCGGCGTGCGTTTTTGGTCAAACCAGACATCCCCGTTGATGGTGGTGTTGCCATCGGCCGAGTGGTAACCGTCATAGACGATTAACGTGTGTGCTGGACGAACCAGGCGCGCCTGATGGGGGCCGCTGACTCGCACGCGATCGACCCGGCCATAGTCCCAGCAACATGAAGATAGCTGTAATTCTTTTTCGTCCGAATAGACTAATCCATCAGATCCCATGGTTAACCTTTTAATCAATGAAAGCCTATTTCATATTATGAACAGGGCTCACTCAACAACGTTATACGGTGATTATGCACATATTCCTTGATGAGATAATCAATAACCCATGTCAATATGATATACCGCAATAAAGAAGTTAATTGATACTGATGGAATAGATTACATGATGTAATTTCTTATTTTACCACTAGGGAGTTTACAACGTTTTTTTAAAAATATAGCTTTGCTGCTGTGAACTACAGGGAACGTATCTGAATTTTCTCGGTGTGGAGCGTCAGTCATACCCGGAAACTTTTAGATAACTCTTCTTTTTCAATCATAGAGAGAGAGCGAATCATGCACCATCAAGATTTAAATCATGCTGCTGAGCTGATGAAAAAAATGTTGGACAATTTTGCTAATAATCCGGAAAAAATCATCGATCTGTTTTCCGAGGATGCTGTGGTTGAGTTTCCTTATGCACCGGGCGAAGCGTTAGGTTTTCCTAAGAAATTGACTGGGAAATCGGCTATTTTAACCTATGCCAAAAGCTTAGGGCTATCCTTACGCGATTACAAAATAAACCCCCTGAGCGATTGGGGCCGCTACACCTTGAGCGGTACAAAAACCTATTTCTTCGAGTATACCGGGGATGCCATTACGGTGCCGGGGAACAAGCCTTATCATCAGGATATACACGCATTTGTAGAAATCACACATGGCAAAATTTCTCATTTTTGCGAGTATTGGGATCCGCTCTATGCCTTGATGGTGTTTGACATGGTCACAATTAAATCGGCTTGATTATTTTACTACGAAATAATTTTGACGCGCTATGAAACAAAATAGCGCGTGATTAAGATAACGGCCCCTTGCTTCGACTAGGGGGGCGAAACCGGCTGTAGCGTCACCACTAAAAAGTCCATCAGGCTGCGCAGCGCCAGTGACTTATGCCGCTGATGCGGATAGACCATAATAAAGGGCCGCGTGGTGCCGCCATATTCTGTCAGGACCTCCACCAGTTCACCGCTCGCCAGTAAGTCCGCTACGGTAAAGCGATAAGTTTGAAAGACGCCCATGCCATGTTTTGCCAGCGTTAACCCTCCCAAAAAATCCCCGTTGCAGCTCACGTTGCCGCGCGTGGTGACATCTATCGATTTGTTATGGTGCCTAAGCGTCCACGGGGCGCTTTTGCCGGTGCTGGGTAGCTCAAACTGAATGCAGTTATGCTGGGCCAGATCTTCCGGGTGAACGGGGGTACCCGCTCGCGTCAGGTAATCCGGTGCGGCAACCACCACCAATTCGGCATCCTCCAGCTTGCGGGCAATCAGGTTTGAGTCTGCAGGGTGGTAACCGCGAATGGCCAGATCGTATCCCCCATCAGTGAGGTCAACGTTAGCGTTATTGAGATTCAGCGCCAATTGAATTTTAGGATAGCGTTGGCTAAAGGCGGCCAGGACCGGCAACAGGCGGTAGTGGGCGTAGGGGGTGGGAATGCTGATGCGCAGCAGCCCGGCTGGCTCCAACTGCTGGCCTTGTATTTGACGCTCCGCATTATCAATGAGGGCGATCGCCTCCCGACATTGCTCGGCATAGCTCTTACCTGCATCAGTCAGATGAATATGACGAGTGGAACGGACAAACAGCCGGACCCCTAACCGATCCTCCAGCCGGGCGATGGAACGGCTGACCGCTGCGGGGGTAATGCCCGAAGAGACGGCGGCGGCCGAAAAACTGCCCACCTCTGCCACCAGACAAAATAGCTCCAGCGTGCCTAATTGGAGATCGTCAAATTTTCGCTGCAATCTATTACCCCATGTAATAAGCCATGTGTTCTCCACCTTATTTATCATCCCGGCGTCGGGAAGTACAGTGGCTTTCTCTTAGGACGCTCGTGATATTTAACGGAGATAACTGATGACTATTTTGGGTTATGAAACGGGCGAGATCCTCGCCAAAGCGGCAATGACTTCCGATTTTGAATTAGTGGGTGATATTCCAAACCAGGTGCTGGTTGATCAGATGGAAATAGAACGTCGCAGCATGGATATTCGTCCTGGCATGAACCGTAAGTATTCACCGCTGGGTTACCATGCCGCCACGGGTGTTCAGACCAACGGCGGGCGATACCTGTTTGATACCTGGGAAAATGTTTCTGACTACGCACGTTTTACCAGCGAAGAGCTGGAGTTCGAACCGGGCGTTAAATTTTGGGATCGCGATATTTTTGGCCCGGTGGATCGTCACATTTGGAAAGTGATCGGCGCCCACGACTTTACGCCATTAGCGACCACTCACCATGTGAATCGCTTTGAGCGCTGGACATTTAATGGTGACAACCCGGAGCAGCTGCTGACTCGCATCTGGCCAACCGTGCGTAAGCACGCCGCCAAGCATGGGCTGGCGGCAGTTTGGTTAATGTACCAGCCGGATGAAAAGCAAATAGCCATTTTGTCCGTTGCCGACAAGGTGGAAGGAGACCAGCCGCTGGAGGTTGCGACACGTTCTATCGATCGTCTGGCGTTAATTCCGTCAGCAGAGCCACTGCTGCCGTTAGAGCTGAACGTGCAGAAAGTATTTGAACGCACTACGCCGATCCTGACGATGTGGTTACCGCTGTCACGTCATTTGCATGGCGCGCCTTCGGCTTACCCAATGTCACCTCCTTTCTGTCAACCGCAGGTTGCACCGCAGCGCGTATAACAGAGTTATTCGCGTAGTTTGAATTTAACCGGGGCCGCATAAAGTCAGCGGCCCATTTCATTATTTATATTTCAGAGATGATATTCCGCGATAAATCGCTTAATAAGTTCGGTTTCTTGAGTAAGGAAATACTATGTTTGCAGAAAAAACGATATTGATCACTGGTGCTTCCTCCGGTTTGGGAAAAGCGATGGCCGAACACTTTTTGGCTAAAGGCGCCAATATTGTTATTAATGGCCTGACCGCGTCGAAGTTAGACAAATTTCTTGCAGAACACCTTGCCGATAAAGATCGCATTGCGTTGGTTGCCGGGGATATTGGCCTGAAAGCCACCAGTGATCGTATGGCCCAGGCCGCGCTGGATAAATTCGGCAGCATGGACGTGCTGATCAATAACGCCGGTATCTTTGTGCCCAAGCCATTCCTTGATGAAACCGAAGAAAATCTGGATCGCTATTACGCCAGTGGCGTCAAGGGGCCGTTCTTTGCGTCACAGGCGGTGATCCCCACCATGATCAAGCAGGGCGGTGGTTCCATTATCAATATCGGTTCAATGTGGGTAGAGCACCCGCTGGAAGCGACACCGAGTTCCGCTTCGCAGGTGGCCAAAGGCGGCATGCATACCCTGACTCGTCATCTGGCCATCGAGTTTGCCAAAGACAATATCCGGGTTAACACTGTCGCACCGGGCGTCATTGAAACCCCGTTGTACGACGACCTGATGGATAAAGAGGCGTTCCGCGCGCTGGCTAACCTGCATCCACTACGCAAACTGGGCAAAATATCAGACATTATTGCCTGGGTAGACATGTTGGCCGGTGAAGGCAGCCGCTTCGTGACCGGGCAAACCCTGTTTATCGACGGTGGTATCACCGCAGGTAACCATGTAGTTTAAGTTTTGAATCTTTCGCTAGTATAAAAATAATTGCGGCCACTGCCTTCCCCGGCAGTGGCCGCGTGCGTTATATATCAGTCATAATATTTAAATGAATCGGTAAGTGAAAAAGTATTTTCACGTGTGATCAAACGGAAAAAATCCAATCATTATTCCCCTTGCAGCATTGATGACTCATTGCTTAATGATTAAAAATTTATATGGATTTAGATATGGCGTTGAAAATATGTGATCTCCGTAGTTTTATTTTATGGGTATTGGATTGATTTTAAGTACTTTGCGGGTTAAAAATAATTCGAATTGAAAATGTATGAAATAAAAATAGGGATAACATGGCAAGTCGAAAATCCTGGATGCCGTCTGCTGTAGGTTCTTGTATATTTAATCTATGGATTGTCAATCAATCATCATTGCAGATTGCCCAGTTTTGTGGGGATGTCTTTGATATTATTGTCGCGATTCTTTCTTTTGTCGGGTTTTATACCTTGTCGATGAATGTATTTGCTTTGTACTTTTTGCATAAGGGGGAAGAGTTTAAGTAACCGCTATCAATTACCGTTTCTTTTTAATATAACTCGCAAAGGGAGAGTGGCATGGCAAGCAGAAAATCCTGTAGGCCGCTAGCTGCGGCTGCCAGTTTTTTTAATCTATGGTTAATCAATAAGTCATCATTGCAGATTGTCCAGCCCTGTGGGCAACTGATTGACGTTATTGTCGCAGTTCTTTCTTTTGTAGGGTTTTATACCCTGTGGATGAGTATCTTCGCTTTATACTATTGGTGTAATGATAAAGAGTTTAAATAACGGCCATCACTTGGCGCCTCGTTTTCGTCATAACTTCGTCTGCGATATTGCCTGTGCAAAATTTGGGCTAGTCAAACCTCCCGTGAGCCGTTAAGCCTTGTGCGTCGACAGCAGGATGCTGGTCTCGGTGCCGGCAATGCCGGCAATACGCCGGATGCGGCCCAAAATTTTATCGAAGCTCTCCAGGCTGTCGGTGCGGATCTCCACCAGAATATCCCACTTGCCGTTGGTGGTGTGCAGGGTGAAGACCGAAGGTTCGCCACGCAGTTGCTGCAACACGCTGGGTGCCTTGGTGCCTTCTACCGCCACACACATCCAGGCGCGGATGCGGTTATGCTCCACGCCCGGTTTGATGCGGATGGTATAGCCGGTAATGATCCCCTGTGCTTCCAGCGCCTCAATTCTTTTTTGTACAGTAGCGCGTGAAACCCGCACCTTGCTGGCGATCTCGGTGATGGAGGCACGGGCGTTTTCGCGCAGCAGCGCGAGGATCTGGCGATCGGTATCATTCATGTTGTCAATGTGTCACTGGTTTGTGGCGATTTGTCAAAATATAGAGCAATTTAATCATTTTTCACACTGACTGGTTTCAAATTGATTATCCATAATGGTGTCGCGCCAGCCCCTGGCTAATCCTGAACCCGGTGAAAAATAACATGCAAACCACCCAGTCCGTTTTTATGATCAGGCCGTCTGGCTTTACCGCTAATCCGGAAACCCGGCACAGCAATTTTTTCCAGAAAATCACCGAGAAAAATGAGGATCACAAGGCTGGGGCCGTCATTGCCTTTAACGGCTACGTTGATGCATTACGGCAGGCCGGTGTCGACGTCAGGGTGATTGATGAGATTGACGGGCAGGAAACGCCGGACGCGTTATTTCCCAATAACTGGATTGCCCTGTTGGGGGACGGCACCCTGTTCACCTTTCCGATGGAAGCCGTCAACCGACGACGGGAACGCCGACAGGACATTATCGCGCAGCTCGCCAATGACTTTGTGGTTGAACGATGTGTCGATCTTTCAGCCCACGAACTGGCCGGGCGCTTTCTGGAAGGTACCGGCTCGCTGATCCTGGATCGTCAACACCAGCTGGCTTACTGCTGCCAGTCGTCCCGCAGCTCGCCGGAGGTAGGTGGCGAATTTGAGCGCCATTCGGGTTATCAGATTGTCTGGTTTGACGCCGTAGATGCTAATAATCAGCCGATCTATCACACCAATGTGATGATGAGCGTCGGAGTGCAATACGCCATTATTTGCCTTGAAAGCATCCGCAACGAGGCGCAAAAAAGCAGGTTGATCGCCACGCTGGAACGCAGCGGAAAAACCATTATTGACGTCAGTTTCGCTCAGATGGAAGCTTTCGCCTGCAACGTATTGGAACTGCGAGCCGGGGACGGCAGCCCGGTCTATGCCATGTCGACCCGCGCCTGGGCCAGTTTCACCCCGCAGCAGCAGGCGCTGATCGGCGATTATGCCCGGCTGGCGCTAGGATCGATCGACATTATTGAAGATCTTGGCGGTGGTGGCGCACGCTGCATGCTGGCGGAGATCTTCCTGCAAAAGAAACCGCTGTCAGTTTAATCCCATCTGATTTAACAGCATTTTGTTCAGCTCGGTGCTTTTATGCACGTTCAGTTTGCGCATCGCCGAGCGTTTATGGGCGCTGATGGTCTTCTGGCTGCGGTGCAGCATACCGGCGATGGTGCAGGCGGACATGCCGGTGCTCATCAGTTTCAGCACCTTCTTTTCGCAACTGCTCAGGGCGGCGATGCGGCACTGCCGGCATTTCCAGATGCCGCTTGCGTGCAGTGCCACCCAGGGCTGCTGGCAAAACTGTTCCAGCGCCATCTGCAACTTGTTGCGGACAGTCGCGGTGGCGTCACGGCGGTTAATACTGAACAACGCCGGATGGGCGTGCGAATAACGGGTGTCGCGATCGTCGAGGATCAACACGGTCATTTGCCGGTGGCGCGGCGTCTGGTGCGGGCTTTGATAGCAACGTGCGCAGCCGCAAGTATCTTCCAGAGTACGAAACACGATTTCTATCGGCTCCAGATTCTGCAGATCGACCTGATATCTACGGCTGCTGGTGTTCAGGTCATGCAGATACTCTTCCAACAGCAGCCGTAAGCCGAATTGATAAAAGTTATCGCTGCCCAGTAGGGTGAACCGAATATTAAGCATGATTACTCCTCAAAACGCATATCGTGCGGGAACAGTCGACGAGCCTGATGTTGCAGTTCGGCGGCCCGCTGGGGCTGTTGCAGTAAGCGGCTGACCGCTACCAGATTGATGTAGATATTGGCGTCCGGCCGCACGCGGATTTCGTTTTCTGCCCACTGCCGGTAGCTCAACAGCGTGGCGGTATCACGGTTTTGCGGATATTGCAGCAGCCGCTGCAACTGGACGTCGTAGTCATAACGTACCTGCCAGGGCGTCGGCGTTATCACCCGGCCCATGGGGCCAAACTGCCACAGGCCGCTCTTCTCCACTGCGGTAACGATCAGTGCGCTGTGCAGGCCGTTGAACAGATAGGGCAGGATCAGTAAGGCAGCGGCACCGATAAGCAGACGCAGTGTCTGTTGCGGCCAGCGAGGTAACCGCCAGCGGCGGCGTACGTCACCCGCGCGCAAGATTGCCAGCAGCAGCACGGCGTGGGCGGCGGAAAGATAAAGTGGGTACTCCACCATCATATGCAACAAGATTGGCAGCGCAGCCATCCAGGGGGCAGGGCGCAGTGGCAGTACTCGAGTGCGTCGCAGCAAACACCATAATCCCCAACCGACCATTACAATGCCGCTCAGGCCGAGCAGGCCACCTTCGATGCCCCACAGCAAAATTTCGTTGTGTGGGTGGCTGATGGCGACGCTTTCCATTCCACTGCTATGGGTGGTGTAGAAATGATGCAGGAAATCGTGCTGAAAATGGCCGTAACCCCAGCCAAACCACGGGCGTTCGGCGATCATGCGCAGTGCTTCTTGCCAGTAAGCCAACCGGTAGAAAATCGGTTCTGTCACTGTGACCGCCCGTGTCGCACCGTTGAGCAGCACCAACAGTACCCCGGCGGCTACCCCGGCTAGCAGTAGCAACAGGGAGAGGGTGGCGCGGCGGCGATTAAGGCGATATAGCATCCACAGTTGCAGTGGTGACAGCAGCAGAGCAGCCAGCAGTCCGACGCGCGAAGCAATAACCACCAGCAACAGCGGTGCCAGTACCAACATGGTGGCGCTCAACCATTGCAGGCTACGCGACAAGGGGCGACGACTGCTGAGCAAATACAGCGCCAGCGCCAGACCGGTCGCCATAAAGCTGGCCATCAGGTTCCACTGCTGGAAGATGCCGTAAGGGCGGTTTTTCAGGCTGTTATAGCCGATCCAGTTGCCCGGCTGCAGCAGGCTGTATTGCACCAGGCCGAACAGGGCCTCGATCACCGTTGCCGCCAATAACAGAGTCAGCAGCCTGCGCCGCCCTTGGCGGCTGAGCGGGATCTGCAGCAGTGCGAAGTAGGCCATGATGCCCAGTGCCAGACCCATCAGGCGCGGTAGGGCTTCGCTTAGCCAGGGTTGTTGCGCCCACAGCAGCGGCAAAAATAAAATCAGGCCCCCCAGCGCCAGCCGGTTAAAAAAGCCGGAGACCGCCAGCGGTGGTCGGCAAAACAGCAGGGTGCCGAGGATCGTCAGGGCGATAAATATCCCACCAACCAGATTCCACGGCAGATAAAAACCGCTGCCGCCGCGATTGGGCCAGTAAATATGCATGGCAATCAGGCAATAAAACGCCGCCAGCCCGAATAACCAGGCTGTTTTGGATTTGGATATCATCACTTCTTCCTGCAGATGCCGGGCTTATTGATAGGCCAGCACGAAATTGGCCACCGAGCTGAACTCACCCTCGGTAATGGTTTTATTCTGTATCGCGCTGGGGTGGCCCTGCACATAGGCGGTAAAGTTCAGAATGTTGGCGCCATCCTGCAATGCCACCGCGCTGGTGGCCTGGTTCAAATCAATATCGGCCCCCTTGCTGTCAAACAGGGCGATAGCGGCGCCGTTGGTGCCGTTATTGATCGCCAGCTTGCCCGGCAGTTCACTGTCTTCGGTACCGCTGAAGGTAACGTTGACGGATTTGAATACCGACGTTTTACAGTCGGTCAGCTTGATGTTGAACGGTACCGGGTTGCTATGCCCATAGCGGTACAGGGTTTTGACGATCACCGTGTCCATTTCCACCACCTGATCGGCCGATTGCGGCTCAATATTGCACGGCCGGCTCACCACGGTGCC
Organism: Serratia sp. AR11; assembly: GCF_056376275.1. NCBI lineage: Bacteria > Pseudomonadati > Pseudomonadota > Gammaproteobacteria > Enterobacterales > Yersiniaceae > Serratia > Serratia sp. AR11. Next base: position 5,221,459 of record NZ_CM150739.1, on the reverse strand, counting down.
GTGGAACTGCAGCGGAGACCCGACCAACTCGGTATCCGCCAGAGTCGGCAATGTTGTAAACCAAAAGGGCGTGCAACTGAGCATCGCTAAAGCGCGTAAACGCATCGTCTGTTTCTCCCTGAATTACTCGAAGGCCGCCACAATGGTGGCCGAGGCGTTAAATTCCCCTTCTGCGATTTCCTTGCTACCGTTGGCCAAGGGGGCGGCAACCAGGTTCCAACTGCCGCCGTTACCGATATTCGGCACCGGGTAAAACTCATTCGGGATAACCAACTGGCCGTTATGTTTGATCTCGATGCCGAGATCGGTTTTATCGGTCTTAAACGCGTTATTGGTGAAGGGCGCCGGGGTGCCGGAGACCGCCAGTTTGATATTCAGCGTGCCGTCCTCAAAGCTGCCCCCTTCACACTGGAAGCGCACCGGAATGCTTTGCGGATAACTTTTGCCGTCCAGGTTGCTGCCGCTGATTTCACCGAACTCAACGTTGATCAACTGCCCTTCGTTCACCACGCATTTGTCCGGTACGTAGAGGATGGCGGACTGAATAAATACCTGCGCCATAGGGTTGGGGCCGAAACCGCCGTCGGTCGACCCTAAGCGGCCATACATCTCGATGATTTGGCGGTCATTAATCTGTACGCCGTTGATGATTTTTTTGCGCACCCGGAAGGTGATCTTGCCTTTAGATCCGCTGCCGTAGTTATTGACCTGCAAATAGGGTGGCCGACAGGAATGTTGGCTTAACAGGTTGGACTCGTTATAAAACGGCACCGTGATATAGGCGTTTTTATTACCGGCGATCCAAACCTCGGCTTTTAAATCCAGGAAATCATTAAGTTTTAAATAACCGTTACCGTATTCGGAAGGCGGTAACGCCGAATCCGATTTATAAAAGTGCGGGCTGGTAGGAATTGGCGTATCGCAATAGACTTTACCGGTATAGGTACCGCCGAGATCATAGAGAAACTGCTTGGTAAAGCCGACGGTATTGGTAATGTTGCTTTCATTCAGGTCGATATAAAACTGCTTCGGGCCACCATCCGGCGTTACATAACCGTTGGCCCAGACGGCAGGGGCTGACAGCAGCAACGCCAGTGGCAAGCAGTGGCTCAGGTAGGTTTTTTTCATCGTGTTTGTGAACCTCACAGGTAAATCACCTGAATATGTGCCACGCCGGAAAAACCGGCCGCCATTACCGCCCGCTGCGTGGATTCCACGCTGGCACTGAACCACAGCGTATTGCTGCCGGGCTGCAGAATGTAAGGCCGACTCTGTTGGTTGAGCGCCAGCGCACGGCCTTGTTGATCCTTCAACCGCAGGCCGATGCCCTGTACGCCGCCGTTAAGTTTCAGCAGCTCCGGGTTGTTGACATCGCTGTCGCCGAGAAACACCAGCGTGGCAGCCTGCTCACCCTGTAAATAAAGCTGCGCGGCATCGCCGTTGCGCTGCCCTGCCGGGTTATCCGCCAGCGCTTTGGCACCCAGCAGGCAGTTGCGGAAAGAGAGGCGAAAGCGCACCGGCGTGCTTTGGTCGCCGGCATTCTGGAAGTCGCGCGCGTTAACATCACCCAGATCAATCGATTGATCCTGGCTGTCCGGCGTCAGGCTGCAGGGGGAACTGAGCAGGCCGCCATGAAAGCTGACGGTGCCGGTGGTGCCTTGGATCACGCCCAGTGGCGTCGCCGCCGTTGCGCTGCCGGTGAACAGCAACGCGCCGAGCAGCAGGGGCCGCAGGCGGCCGCCGGTGAATTCAGCCATGCGCTATCTCCTTATTTTTTGCTATCGGGCACGGCGTTGCAGACGCTGCCGTTGCAGGCGAAGCGCAGCTCCGGATGGCCGCCGTAGTCATTGATATAGCTGACGACAAAGCTGCTGAGGCCAGTGTCGCTCAGCTTGAGGGGCTCGCTGGATTTTGGCTTCAGCATCACCGGCTGGAAACCAGCCAGTGCGCCGCCGCCCTGTTTCTGCGTCTGACGGGTCATACCGGTCAGGGTGATATAAAACGGCGTTGGGTTCTCAACGGTAAAACCGCCGGCGCTTTTGTGAAACACCAGCTTCTCCTGCCACACTTCACCTTTAGGCGCGACGATGGCCTTCGGGCGATAAAACAGTTTGATCTGGGTTTGCAACGCCAACTGCATCACATTGGTTTTGCTGCTTTTCGGCGGGATCTCTCGCAGGTTGAAATAGAACACCGATTCGCGATCCTGTGGCAGGCGATCGGCCTCCGGCGTCTTGGTGATACGCACCACGCTGCGTTCGCTGGCCTCAACCCGTTGCAATGGCGGCAACACCACCAGCGGTGAGGTGACTTTCTGGTGCTGCTCGTTTTCCAGCCAGGACTGCGCCAGGAAGGGCAGTTCCTTGTTTTCATTGACGATATTCAGGCTGATCGATTTCGCGTCGCTGAGGTAAACGGCGCGGGTGCGATCCAGCGATATCGCCGCGTTGGCGACGGGGGCTGCGGCGGCCAATGCCAGGCCCAGCGAGGCCATTTTTGCTAACGGAAAGTGGTTCATCATCTTCAATTCTCTGCGTTACGGATTACAGTTTGGCGCACGGCAGCAAGAGCTGATCCAGCGGCTTGGCGGCGCCCGGTATGACAATGCGGCACTGACGCTGGCCTTCCCAGGCGACGTCGAGTTGCTCTTGCGGCTGTACGCCGGTCAGGTAGACCGAGCCACCGTCGTTCACTACGGCCACTTCGCGGCCTTTTTCGCTCAGCACGGTGGCACCAAACGGCGGTTCACTGCCGTCGGCCAGTTTGATGGTGGCCAGCAGCTTGCTGCCTTTCACCACCTCAAAGTGGCGGTAGCCGATGGCCCCTTCGGTTAGCGTGCCCTGTACTACGGCACGGGTGGCCTCCACGTCGTCCGCCAAGGTATTGACGTCGATGCGGGTGTCGGTGTTGTAGTAGCTGGTGATGTCGGAGATCACCGCCAGGCCGAAACGGTTGCTGTAGGCGCGGCCGTTGTTGATTGGCACCCCGGCAATGCCGTCGGTATCGAGCATCATCCGGCTGCCGCCGTTGCTGGAGTTCTGGTGTGCGGCTATGCCGTGTCGGGTGGCGGTAATGCCACTGCGGAAGGTACCGCCGATCGACGAATAACTGTCCTGTTGATAAGAGGCGCTGGCGTTGAGCGAACCAAACGAAGCGTTATGGCTGTAGTAACCACGGGCCAGTGATTTGCCTGACTGGTTAAAGCCACCGCTGACCTGCCAGGTGTTGTTCGGATCGGTATAGTCGTTGTAGGACGCCATCTGCGTCACGTCGCTGTTGCTGGTTTGCAACGAGTAACCGACCCGACGGCGATCGCCAATCGGCACGCTGAAATTCACCATCACGCTGTCGTCGGTGCGGCCGTGATAAGTGGTGCGATAGGCCGACAGCGAGGCGGTGATGTTGCTGACATTGCCGACGTTGAACAGTTTACTGGCAGACAACCCGTAACGGTCCTGCGCCCTGGCATCCCAATAGGTTTGGTGCGAGTAGGTCAGGTAAGCGGTGATCGCCTTGGCGCTGTCTTCCGCCATAAAGGTTTTGCTGGCGGTAATGGTGTACAGCTCTTTTTGCCGCCCGTCGTAGCGCTCGTCGTAATCGTTGTAGCGTTCCTGCAGATATTGCGACATGTTCATGAATTTGCGCTGTGAGAAGCGGTAGCCGGCAAAGGTGATCTGGCTGTTCATCTCATCAAACCGCTTGGCATAGTTGACCTTGAACGACAGGCCGCTGGCGGTCGGCTCATTGGGCAAACGAGCGATAGACTGCGTCACGTCCACCGACATGGCGCCAAACACGTTCAGGTCACGACCCAGGCCGAGTGCCCAGGCGTTGTAATCGCCGCCGAGCAACGCGCCGCCGTACAGCGACCAGGCGCTGGTTAATCCCCAGGAGAAATCACTGGCGGAGAATAGCGGCCCTTGCGTTCGGTGATCGTAAGCCGAGGGCTTGCCCACGGCGACGTTGTAGCGGACATAGCCGGGGCGAGTCAGGTAAGGAATGGTGGCGGTGTCTACCTGGAAGGTCGATACGCTGCCGTCCTGTTCTTCTACCTTCACATCCAGCCGACCGCGTACCGAACTGTTGAGATCCTGAATGGCGAACGGCCCGGCGGGCACGGTGGTTTCGTACAGCGTGCGGCCTTCTTGCGACACGGTGATCTTGGCGTTGCTTTTGGCAATGCCGCGCACTTCCGGTGCATAACCCTGCAGGTTTGGCGGCAGCATACGCTCGTCGCTGGCCAGGTTAAGGCCGGTGAAGCGGTAGGAGTCGAACACGCCCGAGTCGAGGAAGATTTCGCCGAGCGTCAGCTTGGCGGCCTGCATCGGCAGCGCGCGATAGGCGTAAATCTGGTTCCAGTCGAAATTGCTGTCGCGCTGACCGGCCTGCTGATTGTAGGTGGCCTGATAATCGGCGCGCAGACGCCAGGCACCCAGATTGGCGCCGACCGTCCCGTAGCTGCTGAGGTTTTCTGCGGTGTTGTTATTGTGGCTTTGCTTACCGACCTGGCCGCTGATGCTGTAGTCCAGCAACAAACCAGGGATGCCGTCATCCCACTGTTCCGGTGGCGTCCAGTCCGGATCGGAATATTTCATCCAGGCCTGTGGAATAGTGATCGCCAGCACGCCCCCGCCGATGCGGTCGGAAATGGTCGCCCCTTTGATGCCGCTGATATCGGCGCAGCTGTTGTCGTGCCACAGGGTGATTTTTTTGACGACTTCTTCTTTCAGCGCCATTTTCTCTATCAGATCCGGCGGCAGACAGACACGGGAACGATCCTTTTGGTCCGGCGACGGGTAATACTGGATGCTGCGCTGCGGCAGGGTTTTCTGGTTGATCTTGATATCCAGCAGATAGGCACCGGGCATGACGTAATCGGCGTCGGAAAAACGCGATAAATCCACTTTGCTGCGATCGCCAATATCTAATACGTCGGTATTAAATTCCGTGGCGGAAAAAGCCGAATGCACCCAGAGGAAAGATAGAATGACGGTGAGGGGTATTTTTTTCCGTGTCAGTAATGACGTCATAGAATAATCACTCATGGCAAATCCGCGCCCAATAGCAGGTCATCCTGTACGACCTGAATACGTAATACGTGATGTCATTCAGTGCCCTATGCAGGCACCCGCCTAACGAGGCGTTACAGATAAGACAGGGTGAATTTCGCCAGAGAGCTGAATCCGCCGGCTCGGGCCCTGTCAGGGTGAATACGTAGCTGAGCGCTAAAGCGCAGCGTATTGTCGCCGGCGACAATCTGATAATCCGCCGTGGTGCTACCCAGCGGGATCGGGATACCGGCAGCGGTCAGCAGCTCAATGGCCACGCCTTGCGCTTCGCCGTAAACGGCCAATAACTCGGGATCCCGGCTGTCAGCCGTGCCGTCGAAGGTGACGGTGGCTGCGCGGTAGATAAAGTCGGGTTTTACCTGGCTGGCCAATTCGCAATTCACCAGCTTGATTTCAAAGTTGCGGCGACTGCCAATCAGCACCGGCTGCGAATCCAACGCGGCATCAGTCATGGATATCAGCCCGAAATCAACGGTCTGGTCCAGGCTTTCGCTGGCAATCCCACAGGGGGTTTCGACGATCTCGCCGCCCAGGTTGAGCGTGCCGTGGCCCTGATTTTTTGCCGTCGCTTCGGCGCTGCAAACGCTGAGCGCGATAAGCACTACGCCCCAAATCCGCTTGGTCATGCTGGCTCTCCCTGTTGCCGTTGGTGCCGTTACCCAATATCCGTGCAGGTAAAGCGGGGATACCGCAGTGATATCCCCAGCGAGGGATTACAGGTAGGCCAGAGTGAAGTTTGCAACGCTGGTGAATTCGCCTGGAACCACGGCGCCAGAAGCGCTGCTGCCTTGCAGATAGGCGGCGAATTTCAGGGAGTTATTGCCTTCGGTCAGGCCCTGACCATCGGTCGCGGTGCCCAGCTCAACGTCTTTGGAGTGCAGGTTGTCATAGATCATGATGCCAGCGCCGGTTGCGGTGCCGCTCAGAGCCAGCAGTTTGCTGTTATCTGGATCCGGAGTCCCGGTGAAGGTCACCTGGACGTTCTTCATCGTGGCGATGGAACAGTCTTTCAGTTCAATGCTGAATGGCTCAGAGCTGGATTTACCTTCTTTGGCCAACAGACGGCTGCTGATTTGGCCCATTGGCACAGTTTGGTCAACAGATTCCGGTGCTACGCTGCATGGCGCATCAATAATTTCACCGGTAAAAGTGACTTTACCGCTACCCTGGTTAGATGCGGCGTGAGCAACAGATGCAGAAGCGAAAGCAATCACGGTTGCCAGCATTAATTTATTCAGTTTCATTTCTCAAGTTCCTGTAGAGAGTATTTAAATAAAAAGAACAGCACATCTAAATCCCCCACAGCGGCAGCAACTTCATGTCACCGACGCGGTAGTTGGAGCCAGATCCTTTTGCTCTGGGCAATACGCCACCGTCCGTTATTCATGAGTGAATAACGAAAGGTTTTGTAAGTCGAATAGGCGAAATCCATAGAATTAAAATAGGTATATCGCCGTAGCGTTTTGCTGGGATTATTCTTGCAAATAATAGGCTTGATTGGAAATAGCTTTTATTAAGTTGAGTCAAATACAGAATATAAACCCAAAAGGAAAAAGAAATATATATGATTGAAAATCAATAGATCGTATACAACTATTATCCAGAATAAATGACTATATAAATAGCAATATGCGAGATATTAGATCGCCAGAATTAGTCTTCACACTACAATTAGCAATATTGTTTTGATAATATCGCCCTCAGACAGCAGATGATGAATTCTGGCTGTTAATCATAAGTTAAAAGTTAACTCGTTGTTTTGAAAGGTATGTAGGCCATAAATACTGGCTTGCATGCGGACTTTATTCATTGTGGTGCGGCTAACTCTCTTCGTGAAATTAACAAATTTATAACAATGTGATTGGCTGTCGGATTATTACCAATATCCGCCTGTTGCCGTGCGATTTTGTTATTTAACTCGTTAGGATTAATCAGAGGAAGTGAGGTCTGGCAGGGCTTCGCGACACAATAATGACCTAAGTGATAATTAAGGGATGATAAACGGAATGATTACAATAACTGATGATTCAACTCGCCGTTCTGCTACCGTTATGGCCGCGTTGATAATGACATGTTTACTGTTGTCCGGCTGTGTTGGAAAAAATAGCACGGGTAACGTTGCCGTGAAAAAAGTTTCACAGAATAATCCTAAGGAAAACACTGATGAGCAACGCATTGCGCTTTGTCAGCAACGGGTCAATTCGCTCAAGGATATTAATCCGCAAAGCTACCAGAAAAGGATAGCTTATTTTAACGGACTGTTATCCAACGCCTCCGGATATGCCGGCATTCGCAGTAATGTCGATGAAAGTACCCGTAAGGCTATAGACGCACTTTATAAATACAAGACCGAGAAGTTCTGCGCCGACGTTGAACATGAGCTAATGTCCAGTCTGTCCAGCCGGGTGGAGAGCCTGTAGCCATGAAAAAGTACGCGGAAGGAGCCGCGGCTTTACTGCTGTTGATTGCAGGAGGCAGCGCGTTAGCGGCAGGTAATGCGTCTGGCGGGGATGACGGCATCCCTGCATTGCTGAAATTTGCCGAGCAACAGCAGGCCGTGCCGGTGGTGGAAAAAGTGCCGCCGACGCCCCCGCCTGCGGCCAGCAAGCCAAAACCTGCGCCCGTTCCGCGTGGGGATAACGCCCGGCTAGCGGCGTTGAATCAGGCGTTACAGCGGCAGGCCGACACTATCCGCCTGTTGGAACAGCAGTTGGCAACTCAGGCTCAACCAACGATGCCGGTACCGCTACCCAAGGCTGCACCTGTGGATATCCGGCCGCTGGTGGCGGCGTTAAAAGGCGTTCGCCGGGCCATTGCCACACCGCCGGATCTACTTGCCATGGCGGCAGCACTAGCACGGCAGCAGCGGTTGATCGCGGAGCAAGAGCGGCAATTGCAGCAGCTCAACCGCCAGCTTCAGCCACCGGAGCTGGTCAGTGTGGCAGATAAACAGGCTTACGCCGCCGGGGTTTCGCTCGGACGCGACATTCTGCGGCTGCAGGAAGAGAACCGACGGCTGGGGATTGAGGCCGATCGGTCACGTCTGCTGGCGGGTATTGGCGATACGTTGGCGGGCAAGCCGCGGCTGGACAACGCCGCTATCGACAGCGCGCTGCAGGCTGCAGACGCTGCATTGCAGCAGGCCCGGCAGCAACGGCAACAGGACATACGGCAGGATGGCAAAGCCTATCTTGCCGATTTTGCCAAACAGCCGGGGGTACAAAAGGATGAACTCGGCTTCTATTACCGTGTGGATTACGCCGGCAGTGGGCAGATAGCCGCAGGCGACAATGTCGATATTGTGGTGCGTGAAAGCCTGCCCGACGGGCAAGTGATCAAGGATATGGAGTTGGCCGGCACGGTGATCTCACAACCCCTGGCACAGTACCCGGCGCTGTTCCGCGCAGCCATCGGCAAACTGAACAAACACGGTTCGATGACTCTGGTGGTGCCGGCGGCGCTGGCCTATGGCGATAAGGGAAGCCCACCCGCCATACCACCTGGGGCCACCATGATTTATACCCTGCGCGTGGCGGATGCGCTGCCGCAGGACAGGAGCAGGCAATAGTAACTCAAGGAGAACGCGATGGCCAAGGTGCCGATAACATATGAAATCAGGAAGTCACATATGCTAAACGTGTTACGAAAACTGTGTATGGAACGTGCGGCCGGAGCCGATGGACAGCATCCACCCGCGCCGGAACACTGGCCCAAAACCAGGGAGTTGGCGGATAAATGCGGTGAGAATATTTACACTACGCGTACCTTGCTATTGGCGTTGGAAAAAGAGGGCAAAGTGAGCTGTACCCATCGCAGCATCAATAATTCGTTGCGCTGGTATATTTGTACATCAGCCAAAAAAGCGTAATTCCTTTCCCGTTTTGTGTTTTGACTACCTTTCACAGCAGAGATTTATAGGGCTGACGGAGCGAAATGCCCCTCAGCCCGACTCCTTTGTTACGGCTAATGACCAACCATTGTCAGTGCATTTTTTTAAGCTCTATACTGGTGGCCTGAGCGCCAATATTTTTATGAGGGATGCGGTTTTATAATGAAGGAAAGCAAAGAAATACTGTTGTTGGATGATATTCATTATCAAATAGGTGAGCAGGTTATTCTGGATTCTGTCTCTTTCGGTCTGAATCAGGGGGAATTTAAACTGATTACCGGGCCGTCCGGCTGCGGGAAAAGTACGCTGCTTAAAATCGTTTCCTCGCTGATCGACCCGACCCGTGGAAAAATTATTTTTGCCGGTAAGGCCATCACCGAAATACCTCCGGAAGAATATCGCCAGCAGGTGTCTTACTGTTTTCAAACCCCCTCGCTGTTTGGCGACAGCGTGTATGACAATATTGCGTTGCCTTACCAGATCCGTAAGCAAAAACCGGACGAGAAAAAAATGCAGGCCGATCTGGTGCGCTTTGGGCTGCCGGAAAATATGCTGAAGAAAAGCGTGAATGAATTATCCGGTGGGGAGAAACAGCGCATTTCCTTGATCCGTAATCTGCAATTTATGCCCAGAGTACTGTTATTGGATGAGATTACCAGTGCGTTGGATGAAGATAATAAGCGCAATGTAAACGAAATTATTCATCAACTGATAGAGCAGCATGGCGTGGCAGTGCTGTGGGTCACGCATGATAAAGATGAAATCAAACATGCGGATGATGTGATTACCCTGAGTGCGCACGGTGCAAGCGCACAGGAGACAAACGATGAACCAGCATAATATCAGCAATGAGTCCCTGGTGCTGTCGATGGTATTGGTGGTGATCGCCATTTTCATCAGCCATAAAGAAAAGTTGGCGTTGGAAAAAGACATTATCTGGAGCATTTGCCGCGCGGTGGTGCAGCTGATTATCGTCGGCTATGTGCTGAAGTACATTTTTGATGTGAACAACGCTATTCTGACCGTGCTGATGGTGCTGTTTATCTGCTTTAACGCCGCTTACAACGCGCAAAAACGCAGTAAATATATCGGTCATGCGTTCATGACGTCATTTATCGCCATTACCACTGGTGCGGTACTGACGCTGGTGGTGCTGGTGCTGACCGGCTCGATAGAATTTACCCCGATGCAGGTGATCCCGATTTCCGGCATGGTGGCCGGTAATGCGATGGTGGCGGTGGGGCTGTGCTACAACAACCTGGGGCAGCGTTTCAAAAGCGATCAGCAGAAGATTCAGGAAATGCTCAGCCTGGGGGCATCACCGAAGTTTGCCTCGGCTGCGCTGATCCGCGACAGCATCCGCGCTTCGTTGATCCCGACGGTAGACTCGGCCAAAACCGTCGGCCTGGTCAGCCTGCCGGGCATGATGTCCGGTCTGATCTTCGCCGGTATTGACCCGGTGAAAGCCATTAAGTACCAGATTATGGTGACCTTTATGCTGCTTTCTACCGCCAGCCTGTCGACCATTATCGCCTGCTACCTGGCCTACCGTAAGTTCTACAATGCCCGCCATCAACTGGTGGTGAGCACGCTGAAATAGCGCCATAAAAACGGCCTCGGAAGAGGTAATGCTTGTAAGTTAAGGTGATATTGTTCCCTCTCCTTTGGGAGAGGGTCAGGGTGAGGGGATACATACCAACGCGAAAGCCCCTCACCCCGGCCCTCTCCCTCGGGAGAGGGGGACGCCCACTTAAACAACGTCGTACATTCTTATTCAGAACTTTGCTTAACTGATCGGCATTACCTCCGAAGAGGCCGTTTTACTGTCGATTACCCTTGCAGCAGAGCGATGCTCTGGCGGATTTCACGTTCGATATCCGCCTCTGTCCAGCTATCCAACTGCGAAGAGAACGGCTCGAAGGCGTAAATGCCGGTGTAGCCCAGGCGCTCCAGATTCTGCACCTGCTTTTTGCTCTCCAGCCGATCCTGATGACTCAACATAATGCGTTCTTCGTCGCTGAGCGCGCTTTTGCTTCGCGCATCTTCCACCCCGGAAAGGTGTACCAGACCGATACCCTCAATCTGAATTTGCGCATCAAACTCAAGCTGCGCCACATCACTTAAATAGTGGTGGAAGGTATCCAGCACGATCTTGTACGGCGCGCCGGAGTCGCGAATCAGGGATTGCGTCAGCAGCGATGAGCGCAGTGAACTGATACCGAACCCCAGCGGCTCGACGTAGCCCTGCACGCCATATTGCTTGAACAGGGGAGCCAGCAGCTTCAGCGCCGCCAGCGTATCGGTTTTTTTCTGCTCCTCACTGCGCCGATCGTCCGCGCTGCAGTGTGGACACAGTACCAGCGCCTGGCTATGGATCGCCTGAGCCTGCGACAACAGCGCCTCGGCGTTTTGCAGCAATATGGCACTATCGCCTGGCAGGTTAAACTTGCCGAGGGCGTTAATGGTGACGATTTCGATACCGTATTTGGCCGCCAAAGCATTTAATTGATCGTTGCTCAGGTTATCTGTCACCTTGCCGCTCGGCATATCGTTGCGCAGCTCAACTTTGCTGAGTCCGCACTTTTTTACCAGGCTGAAAAACGGCTCCAAATCGAGATTGGGTGCGATCTTGCGGTTGATACAAAAACGGTCTGGCGCAATGGTCATGATGCATTACTCCTGAATGGTTTGATACAGCCTGAGAATTGCCGACTTACAGCGGCGTGCGTTGTGTTTCGGGTGGCGCTTGGCGATAGCGTTTGGCCATCACCACGTCTTCCATTTTTTCCAGCGAGACGCCTTTGGTTTCCGGAATATAGCGGCCGATGAACCAGTAGCTAAACAGGCAGCAGGCGGCAAAGACCCACATCGGGAAGGCACCATGGAAGCTGGAGAACAGATAAGGGTTGTCGTTGATCATCGGGAAGCTCTGCGAAACGACAAAGTTGGCCAGCCACATGCAGCCGACGGCGATGCTCATGCCCTGCGCTCGCATGCGATTTGGGAAGATTTCCGACACCAGAACCCAGGCACCCACTCCCCAGGACAGGGCGTAAAACACCATAAAGAACAGCATGCCGAACAGGGCAAGGTAGCCGGTGGCCTGGGTGTAGAGCGCATAAGAGGTGATAAGCAACCCGGCAATGGCGCCAAGGGTGCCGTAGCGCATCAGCGGAATGCGGCCCATGCGATCCATCAGCATGGCGCCAATCACTGAACCGACCAACTGCAGCACGCCGATCCAAATGGTTTGGAACAGTGCCTCCTGGGCATTTTCGGTAACGGTTTTCAGCACCATTGGCGCGTAGTACATCATTACGTTGACGCCAGTGACCTGTTGCAGCATGGCGATCATACAGCCGACAAAAAGAATGAAGCGCACCCGCACGTCGCCGAAGTTCAGCTTCTGCTGGTGTTTTTGCCGGTCCTGCTGCAATGAGTCTTTGATTTCCTGCAGTACGCTTTGCGCATGGGCAGCGTTGGAGACTTTGGTCAACATCGCCAAAGCCTGGCTGTCACGGCCGACCATGACGCTCCAGCGCGGCGATTCCGGAATGATAAACACCAGCATCAGGAACAGCATGCACGGGATCACTTCCGACCCTATCATCCAGCGCCAGCCCATCTCCACCAGCCAGGCTTCGCTGGCGATGCTGGCGATTTTGAAGTTAACGTAGAAAATCACAATTTGGCCGAACACGATGGCGAACTGCTGCATGCTGAGCGCTCGACCACGCATGTCTTTAGGTGAGACTTCCGACATATACATCGGTGAGACGGTGGCGGCAATGCCGACGGCCAAACCGCCAATAATGCGGTAAATCACAAACCAGGTGAAGGTCATGGCCAGGGCTGCACCGACCGCTGAAATAGTGAACAGCACCGCCGCCAGCATCAGGGCCTTTTTACGGCCGTAACGCGCAGCCAACGGCCCGGCACCAAAGGCACCGACCACACAGCCGATCACCACGTTAGAGACTGCCCAGCCGGTTTCAAGCGGGTTGAGGTCAAAATAAGTTTTTAGGGCATCGATCGCGCCGGAGATCACGGCGGTGTCATAACCAAACAGAATGCCGCCGAGTGCTGCAATACCGCAAATTCGCAGTATGTACCCGGTGTTGTGCTTACGCTGATGTGACATGTGTTGCTCCGATTTTTTCCTGGCTTCCACCCGCGCAGTAGGTTGTAGGGAATAGGGAGGCGGAAGGGTGTGAACCGTGCCTGTCATCAAGGCGGTGATATTTGAATGAATCTTCTCTAAACAAGAACATTTATTTCATAATTAGTGAATAATGAAATATTGATTTTTAGATCCAGTTCAAAAAAAACCGCAAACAGCCAACAAGGGTTGTCGGGCGATCCTATTGCGGCAGGTTTCGCTATTTTGTCCGGTGGGTCGCCTATTTCTGTATAAAAGTCAGGGCTAATTCCCGCCGCCCGACGGAGAAGTGGTACGGCGAGTTTTTTCCGGCATGTAATGGCTTTGCACAAGGGCATGGCAAAACTGCGACCTCCCGCACTAAAAACAAATTTTCTAAAATAATTTATTTGAAACTTTTTTTTCAATGAAATAGAGTTTGCTTCATCCGGTCAGGATTTAGCCTGCTTGTGGGCCGTTTCCGGCAGGCGGTGTGATGAAAACGCCACCGCTTGCGGCAGTGCCGCAGGCAGTCAGGCGACAGCGGACTTAAAAGAGGGTGAGACATGAAAACCGTGGGTAACTTTATTGGCGGGCAGGTGTGCCTGAGCAGCAGCAATCAAACCGTCGACGTTCATAACCCGGCTACCGGGCAGGTCGAACGTCGCGTTACGCAGAGCACTGCCGCCGAGGTGAAGCAGGCCATTGATGTGGCTCACCAGGCCTTTGCCGACTGGTCGCGTACCACGCCGCTGCGCCGGGCGCGCATCATGTTCAATTTTAAGGCACTGCTGGAACAGCATCGCGACGAGCTGGCAGCGCTGATTGTCAGTGAGCACGGCAAGGTTTACTCCGACGCGCTGGGCGAACTGACCCGCGGCATTGAAGTGGTCGAGTTTGCCTGTGGCATTCCGCATTTGATCAAGGGTGAGTATTCGGCGGACGTCGGCAGCGGCGTTGACAGCTTCTCGCTGATGCAGCCGCTGGGGGTGGTCGCAGGTATCACCCCGTTCAACTTCCCAGCGATGGTGCCGATGTGGATGTTCCCTATCGCGTTGGCCTGCGGCAACACCTTCGTGCTTAAGCCACCGGCGCTGGTGCCTTCGGCTTCGGTGCGGATGGCGGAATTACTGAAAGAAGCCGGCCTGCCGGATGGCGTATTTAACGTGGTGCACTGCGCTAACGAAGATGCCGCGCAGCTGTGCACCGACCCGCATATTCAGGCGGTGAGCTTTGTCGGCTCGTCCGCCGTGGCGGAACATATCTATACTACTGCCAGTGCCCACGGCAAGCGGGTACAGGCCTTCGGCGCGGCGAAAAATCAGGCGATTATCATGCCGGATGCCGATTTGGACGCAACGGTAAATGCCCTGATGGGCGGGGCTTTCGGCTCTGCCGGCGAACGCTGTATGGCGCTGCCGGTGGCGGTGGTGGTCGGTGACGACACGGCTGATAAACTGATCGCCAGACTGAAACCGTTGATCGCTCAACTGCGCGTTGGCCCAGGCATTCAGCAGGGCGGCGAAGAGAACGAAATGGGGCCGCTGGTCTCCTCGGCGCACCAGAAAAAAGTATTGGGTTATATCGATCTTGGCGTCGAAGAAGGCGCAACCCTGGTGGCCGATGGCCGCAATTATCAGGTGGCGGGCTACCCGGACGGCTACTATGTCGGCGGCACCCTGTTTGACCACGTCAAACCAAACATGCGTATCTATCGCGAAGAGATTTTCGGACCTGTGTTGGGTATTGTCCGCGTGCCGGACTACCAGACCGCCATCGACACGGTCAACAGCCACGAGTTTGGCAACGGCAGCGCCATCTTTACCAGCAACGGCCACTACGCACGTCAGTTCGTGCAGGAAGTGCAGGCCGGTATGGTGGGGGTTAACGTACCGGTGCCGGTTCCTATGGCATTCCATAGCTTCGGCGGCTGGAAGCGCTCGGTATTTGGTGCGCTGAACGTGCATGGCACCGACGGTGTACGTTTCTACACCCGCATGAAAACCGCCACCGCCCGCTGGCCAACCGGACAGCAAACGGTGTCTGAATACAGTATGCCGACGTTGGGTTAAAGTTCTACGTTTGAATTGATTAATGCCCATACCCTATGGATTTCGAGTTGCAGCTAGGCGCCCAGCTCGCTCACCCCAGGCGCTTATTTAGTAAGTAACTGGGGTGAGCGACAAATCTGTCGGGAACAGATTTGAACGCTGCTTGCAGCGGCCCCGAAGGGGCAAGACCCACGGATGGGTCTTGTAAAGCAGGTAACAACGCTGCAGCTTGAAAGACGACGGGTATTTAATTCGGAGGAATATATGTCTTCATTACTCGCCAAGTGTCAGCAGCCGGATGGCCAGGGGCGCATCCAGCATGTCACCCCAGAGAATGCCGACTGGCGCTTTGTCGGCTTTGATGTTTATCGCCTTGAGGCCGGTCAATCACTGCGGTTGGAAAGCGGCGACAAAGAGCTGTGCCTGGTGTTGGTCGCCGGCATCGCCTCCGTCGCCACTCTGCGCGCGGAATACCCGAGCATCGGCAAACGCATGAGCCCGTTTGAACGCACTCCGCCTTACGCGGTATACGTGCCGCATCACGACAAGATTGAAGTGCGGGCGGAAAGTGCCCTGGAATTGGCGGTCTGCAGCGCCCCGGGTCATGGGCATCTGCCGTCGCGCTTGATCACCCCGGCGGAGGTCGGCGTCGAACGTCGTGGCAAAGGGCGTAACCAGCGTCTGGTACACAACATTCTGCCGGACAGCGAACCGGCTGACAGCCTGCTGGTGGTGGAGGTGTATACGGATGAGGGTAATACCAGTTCGTACCCCAGCCACAAGCATGACCAGGAAGACTCGCCGGATGAAACCTACCTGGAAGAGACCTATTATCACCGGATCCAGCCGGAGCAGGGTTTTTGCATGCAGCGGGTGTATACCGACGATCGCTCACTGGATGAGTGCATGCCGGTGTATAACCGTGACGTGGTCAAGGTGCCGCGTGGCTACCACCCGGTGGCGACGCTGGCCGGTTACGACAGCTACTATCTCAACGTGATGGCCGGGCCGGTGCGGCTATGGAAGTTCACCTGGGAAAAAGACCACGCCTGGATTAACACCGACGGCTATCCCGCAGCTAAATAATTGCCTATTTACGACGTTGCCAAGATGAGCGTCACCCTCTCCAGGGGGAGAGGGCCGGGGTGAGGGGATTTCACGCCACTATGCCTACCCTTTCCCAAGGGAGAGGGTAATTCTTCGTTACTCTTCTTTGGCGTTATTCAGCGCCAGCGATACCGCCAGGGTCTGCGCCAGACACATTGAAGCAACCTGGGAGCGGAAGCCATCCACCTGCGCCTCTCGTACCACAAAGCACACGTCGCTGAAGGCAGCCAACGGGCTGACCTGGCTGTCGGTTATGGCGATCTGCTGCGCTCCGTTCTTGGCACCTAATTCAACCAGTTCCAGCGCTTCCTGCGCATACGGCGAATAGCTGATGGCAATCACCACGTCATTCGGCTTCACCATGCTGAGCTGTTCGGTAAACATGCCGCCCAGCCCGTCGATCAGGAACGCCCGGCGCTCCAGATGGCGCAACGCATAGGTGAGATAGGATGCGACGCTAAATGAGCGACGCAGGCCAATCACGTAGATATTCTCGGCATTGTTCAGCAGTTCAACCGCCCGATCCAACTGCTCGGAACTGGTTTGCATCGCCAATTGTTGCAGCGCCTGGGCATTGACCATGGTGAAAACGTTAAGGATTTCCGCCGGCTTTTCTGGGGCCACGTTACCGTCGGTAGAGGTCTGCCGGAACAGGCGAGCCCGTTCGGTGTAGTTGACCGTTTCCTCCATCAGGTGCTGGCGGAAAACCTGTTTCATTTCGTTGAAACCGCTAAAGCCAAAGGCGTTGGCAAAGCGGATCAGGGTTGAAGGGGGGACGCTGGCCTGTGCGGCGATGGAGGCGACGGTATCGAAAGCAATGCTGTTACTGTTATCCAAAATGTAACGCGCCACCTGTTTTAAACGCTTGCTCAGCGTTTCATAACGGTGGCGGATCTCGTCCTGTAACAGCGAAAGTTGAGTTGGGTTGTTCATCCATTCGGCTCGCAGTGGGGGCTAAGGCGTATCGGCCTGACGCCTGAGTTATTGACAGGTTATTCTAACAGATGGATTGGAAATTTCATTTCAACAAAAAGCGATTTATTCGATTGCAAGTTGCGTTACTTCACAGAAAAAAGGCAAAAAAATCCCCTTAAAGCGGCGAAAATCCGTTTAAGGGGAGGGTTCGGTAATTAATGCTGGTGAGAGGTTGGGCGATATTGACGCCAGAAACCAATCAGCGTCAGGTATTTTTGTTTCACCTGCTCGATTAACGCGGCGTCATCCAGCTCACCCTGCAGCCAGCGGCGTGAAGGTTGGCCAAAAATGGTCCGCCCGACGGCAAAACCTTTTACCCAGCGTGCATCCGCCGCCGCGGCAAAGCCCGCCTTCAGCGTTTCTTCCGGCGAATCTAGCCCCAGAATCAGCACCCCGCGACACTGGGGATCGTTAGCGTCGATCAACGCGCCGACCTGCTGCCAGTTCTCAGCTCTCAACGGTGGCAACTTCCACCAGTCCGGTTTAATTCCCAGTTGATAAAAGTGCTGCAGCATTTCCAGATAGTGGCTTTCATCCTTGTCGGCGTTGCTTTCCGGCAGGATCACTTCCAGCAACAGTTCATGGCCGGATTTGCAGCAGCCGCGATACACATCGCCAATCAGTTCATCCTGCTCACGGCGCAGTTCGGCGGAGTCATGCGGATGGTAAAACACCAGACATTTCACTACGTGCTCCTGCGGCCAGTCGATCAGCTGCGAGCCAATATTGCCGTGCTCCAACCGCAGCGGACGTGAGCCGGGCAGCTCGACCGGTCGGCCTATCCACCAACCCTGCCCGGTGATCTGGTTCAGCGCCGCTTGGCCATAGGTGGTATCGGCCAGAATGCCGCTGTTGCCCTTCAGCCCGGCGGCCTCTGCGGCCTGTTGCGCCGCCGTCAGCAGCAGGGTTTTCAGTTTGGGGATGCGTTCTTCGCTGACGTTGGCTTCTCGCGCCATATCCGCCAGCTGTTTGCGGTGATCGAAGGCGAACACGCACAGTTCCGGCCATTGCTGTTTGCGGGTGGTGACCCGATGCAGATGGTTAAGCCGCTCATCGCGGTCTGGGCGTTTCACTTGCTGTTCGCGTTGCAGATAGTCATCCAGCTCCTGCTTGCTGGGCATCGCCGGGGCGCAGCCGTGGCGCGAAACCACCAATGCGCCGCAGGCATTGGCATAGCGGCAGGCCTGATCCCAACCTTCATCGTTCAGATAGCCACGCAGCAGGCCGGACATAAAGGCATCACCTGCGCCCAGCACGTTCAGCACTTCAACCCGTACCCCGGAATGCAGTTTTACCTGCTGCCAGTCGGCGGCGATCTCGCCTTCGAATACCGAACAGCCCTGTGCGCCGCGCTTACAGACCAGCGTGGCCTGGGTCGCTTTACGCACGTTTTTCAGAGCGGTCAGGGTGTCGGTGCTGCCACCGGCAATATGAAACTCTTCTTCGGTGCCGACGATCAGATCAAAGTGATGCAGCACCTCCTGCAGTTCGCGGGTCACTTTCTCTGACTCGACAAAGCGGGTTTCACCGTCACCCAGCGACGTCAGGCCCCACAGCACCGGTCGGTAGTCGATATCCAGCGCGGTGCGCAGGCCATGGCGGCGGGCGTATTCCAGCGCTTTTAATACCGCGGCGCGGGTGTTTGGGTGTGACAGGTGAGTGCCGGTTATAGCCAGCGCGCGCGATGACGCGATGTAGGACTCATCGATATCGTCCGGCGTCAGTGCCATATCGGCACAGTTCTCACGGTAGAAAATCAGCGGGAAGGTTTCCTGATCCTTGATGCCGAGGATCACCAGACCGGTCAGCCGCTGGGGGTCGGTGATCAGGCACTGGGTGTCGGCTCCGACGCGTTGCAGTTCTTCACGCAGGAAACGGCCCATATGCTCGTCGCCGACGCGGGCCAGCATGCCGGACTTCAGGCCCTGAATGGCGGTGCCATAAGCCACGTTGCCGGAAGAGCCACCGAGATATTTGGAGAATGTGCTGGCATCTTCCAGGCGTGCGCCGATCTGTTGTGCATAGAAATCGACGGCAATACGCCCGAGACAAATGACATCAAGCTGTTTTTCTTGTGTAGCCATACCCGTTTCCTTCTGTATTAAGCCAAACCCCGACTACGAAGCATTTTTGGAGTATGAGGAATAAAAATTTCAATTTCAAGATTGAATGAAATTTACACCCCAAAAATGTGATGCATTTAAAACGGCGCCAATGCGTTAGCTGAAAGCACTAAAAACCGCGTCCTGTCTGATGCGAAAACACCGGTTAACGGCAAGGTTATCGCTTGTGTCACAAGCTGACGATGCCAAGGGTTGCGGTACCCTCGGCTGCTGCTGGACTGAGGTGTCGGCGGGAGCTGGAGCCCTAAGTCAGTGAATTCTAAAGGCATGAATGAAACGTCGTTTTCATCAATATGCGATCTTTATCGCAAAATGAAATGTTTCTTCTGTAATGTGATTTTATGAAAAATATATTTGTTTATAATCGCTTCACGTTTCAGGTTGTCGGCCTAAGTAGCGCTGCGCGCTTGAAGGCAACGGGGACCACAGAGATTCCAGGCTCGGCATGCAGGTATTTTGCCGGAGCGGGCGCGACTAATCTAAAAGGGTGAGCAAATGGGCAAGATCCGGTTAACCATGGCACAGGCACTCGTCAGGTTCCTTGATAACCAGTATCTGGTAGTCGACGGCGTGGAAACCAAATTCGTCAAAGGCATCTTTGCGATTTTCGGTCACGGCAACGTACTCGGTCTGGGGCAAGCGCTGGAACAGGACAGCGGTGATCTGATCGTGCATCAGGGGCGTAATGAGCAGGGCATGGCTCACGCAGCGACCGGTTTTGCCAAGCAGAAACTGCGTCAACAGATCTACGCCTGCACCTCTTCTGTCGGTCCCGGCGCCGCCAATATGATCACCGCCGCCGCGACGGCCACCGCCAACCGCATTCCTTTATTACTGCTGCCGGGCGATGTTTACGCTTCACGCCAACCGGACCCGGTGTTACAGCAGATTGAACAGTCCTACGATCTCAGTATCAGCACCAACGACGCTTTCCGCGCGGTGAGCAAGTATTGGGATCGCATTGTGCGACCGGAACAGTTGATGAGCGCCTGTATCAACGCGATGCGCGTGCTGACCGATCCGGCGGAAACCGGTGCGGTGACGCTGAGTTTGCCGCAGGACGTACAGGGTGAAGCCTACGACTACCCTGACTACTTCTTCCAAAAACGCGTGCACCGGCTGGATCGCCGTCCGGCGACCGAAGGCATGTTGGCCGACGCGCTGGCGCTGCTGACCACCAAGCGTCAACCGCTGCTGGTGTGCGGCGGTGGGGTGAAATATTCGCAGGCCGGTCAGGCGTTGCGCGAGTTCGCCGAACGCTTCCAGATCCCGTTTGTGGAAACCCAGGCCGGCAAGGGCACAGTCCCGTCCAATCACCCGTTTAACCTGGGTGGCATTGGTGAAACCGGCTGTCTGGCGGCCAATACCCTGGCCAGACAGGCCGATCTGGTGATTGGCGTGGGCACCCGTTATACCGATTTCACTACTTCATCCAAATGGCTGTTCCAGAATCCTGACGTTGATTTTCTCAACGTCAACGTCAGCGCCTTCGACGCCGGTAAGCTCGACGGCCTGCAGGTACTGGCCGATGCCCGTGAGGCACTGTCTGCCCTGGGGGCATTATTGGCTCAGGCCGATTACCGCGCCGGCTGGGGCAACGCCATTGCCGAAGCGCGTAGCGCACAACAGCAGGAAACCGCCCGAGTTTATGCGGTGGAATACACCGGCGAAGGTTTTGTACCGGAAATTGACGACCACCTCGATCGCGACAGCGTGTTTGCCGAATTTATCGAAAAGACCGATTCACTGCTAACCCAAAGCCGGGTGCTGGGGGTGCTAAACCAGCATCTGCCGCAGGATAGCGTGATCGTCGCCGCTGCCGGTAGCCTGCCGGGGGATTTACAGCGCGTGTGGCAGAACCATGGCGAGCACGGCTACCACGTGGAATACGGTTATTCCTGCATGGGTTACGAGGTCAACGCCGCGCTGGGGGTCAAGTTGGCAGAGCCGCAGCGTGAAGTGTACGCGATGGTCGGCGATGGTGCCTTTATGATGCTGCACTCCGAGCTGGTCACCTCAATTCAGGAAGGCTGCAAAATCAACGTGGTGCTGTTCGACAACATGACCAACGGTTGCATCAACAACCTGCAGATGGAACACGGCATGGACAGCTACACCACCGAATTCCGCTTCCGCAACCCGCAGGGCGGCAAACTCGACGGCAAACTGGTTCCGGTCAACTTCGCCATGCTGGCGGCAGCTTACGGTTGTAAAACCTACAGCGTGACCACCGAACAACAGCTGATCGAGGCGCTGGCCGATGCTCGCCGGCAAAGCGTTTCTACCCTGCTGGACATCAAAGTGCTGCCAAAAACCATGGTGCACAAATATCTCAGCTGGTGGCGCGTGGGCGGTGCTCAGGTGGCGGACAGCGAAAAAATTGTCGCCGTGGCCCGCAAGCTGCAAGAGAACATCGACAAGGCCCGCGACTACTGATTAACACATTGCTTGATGACCCAGACCTTGCGTCTGCCGCAACTATTTGAAGAGGATAACGAAAATGACACTGAACATTGGGGTTATTGGCACCGGCGCAATCGGTCGGGATCACATTCGTCGCTGCAGCAAAGTGTTGCAGGGCAGCCGCATCGTGGCGGTCAACGATATTAACCGTGACAACGCCGCCAAGGTGGTGAGCGACCTGAAGCTGGACGCCAAGGTGTATGACAATGGCCACGATCTGGTCAAGGCGGCGGACGTTCAGGCGGTGCTGGTGACCTCCTGGGGCCCGAGCCACGAAGAGTTCGTGCTGGCGGCGATTGCTGCCGGCAAGCCGGTATTCTGCGAGAAGCCGCTGGCGGTCACTGCGCAGGGCTGTAAAAACATCGTTGAGGCAGAGGCCAAACACGGCAAACGCCTGGTGCAGGTAGGCTTTATGCGCCCTTACGATCAGGGCTACCGAGCACTGAAGCAGGTGCTGGCCAGTGGGCAAATCGGCGAACCGCTGATGCTGCACTGTGCGCACCGCAACCCCACCGTGGGTGAAGCTTACACCACGGATATGGCGATCACCGACACCCTGATCCACGAGATCGACGTGTTGCGCTGGCTGCTGGATGACGACTATGTTTCGGTTCAGGTGGTGTTCCCGCGCAAAAGCGCCAAGGCATTCCCGCACCTGAAAGATCCGCAGATCGTGCTGTTTGAAACCGCCAAGGGCACGCGCATCGACGTCGAAATCTTCGTTAACTGCCAGTACGGCTATGACATCCAGTGTGAAGTGGTGGGTGAAACCGGCATTGCCAAACTGCCGGAGCCGTCTTCAGTACAGATGCGCAGCGGGGCCAAACTTTCTACCGAAATTCTGACCGACTGGAAAGATCGCTTTATCGATGCTTACGATGTTGAGCTGCAAGGCTTTATCAACGACGTGCTGGCCGGCAAGTTGACCGGGCCTTCTGCCTGGGACGGCTACGCTGCAGCCGTGACGGCCGATGCCTGTGTGGCTGCGCAGCTCAGCGGCGAGATCGTACCCGTGACTCTGCCGCCACGCCCGGCGTTCTACAACAAGTAGTGTGCTGAACGCGGTACTCACGTTTAAAGGGGAATCACCATGAAGATCGCTTTTGATGTTGATGTCATCAGGGACCTGGGCATCACTAAAATGGTTCAGCAGGTGGCGGACTGGGGCTATCAGTATATTGAGCAGTCGCCGCATCCGCAGATCAATCCGTTCTACAAGCATCCGAAGGCCGGGCGTGAAGTGATGGCGGAATACAAAAACGCGCTGAAGGCCACCGGCGTGGAGATTTCCTCATTTATCGTGGTGTATCGCTGGTCCGGCCCGGGGGAAGATCGTCGCCAGGCGGCGGTCAAAAACTGGCGCAGGATGATCGAGATCGCGGTGGAAATGGGTGTGCAGGTGATCAACACCGAACTGGCGGGCAACCCTAATGAGCCGGAGATCTGTGAAGAGCTGTGGTATCGCTCCATGGAAGAGCTGTTGCCGATTATCGAGCGCGAAGGTATTCGCATGGAGATCCAGTCTCACCCGTGGGACTTCTGCGAGTTGAGCAATGAGACCGCCGATATCGTTAAATCGCTACGTAGCGATCACGTCAAGTACCTCTACAGCGTGCCGCACACCTTCTACTACGACAAAGGCCAGGGTGACGTGGCCGGCATGCTGAAATATGCCGGTGACGATCTCTCGCACGTGTTGATCGCCGACACCATGAACCATACCAAACACTGTCGCTATATCGTCAATCCGCCGGGTGTCGATGCCGCCGTGCACCAGCATATGGGCATCGGCGAAGGGGAAGTGGACTTCGATACCCTGTTCCAGACCCTGCGCGATATGGAGTTTGCCAACCGCAGCTTTAAGGTCGGCGGTGAGTCGATTATCTGCACCTCGCTGTTTGGTTATCCGGAAAGAATGAAAACCCAGGCGGTAGCGACCCGCGAGCGAATCGAAAAAGAGCTGCTGGGTAAATAAATTTCTCGGCTGCGCGGGTTGGCATCACCGTCGGGCCGTTTCGACTATTGAGGCTGAAAATGAATAAAGACAACGTAAAACTGGCCATCGCCCCGATTGGCTGGACCAATGACGACATGCCCGACCTGGGCAAAGAGAATACTTTCCAACAGTGCGTCAGTGAAATGGCGCTGGCCGGGTTCACCGGTAGCGAAGTGGGCAGCAAGTACCCGCGCGATCCGGCGGTGCTGAAACCGATGCTGGATATCCGCGGTATTCAGATCTGCAACGCCTGGTTCAGCACCTTCTTCGCCGATGGCCTGAAAGAAAAAACCATCGATGAGTTTATTAACCATATGAATTTCCTGCATGCGATGGGCGCCAAAGTGATTGGCTGTTCCGAGCAGAGCAAGAGCATTCAGGGCACCACCAAAGGGGTGTTCGAAGAGAAGCCATATTTCAGCGATGAAGAGTGGCAGCGGGTGGCCGATGGCTACAATGAGCTGGCTAAAATTGCCGCTGACAAGGGGATGCAGGTCTGCCTGCACCATCATATGGGCACCGGCATCCAGACTACCGCCGAGATCGACCGCTACATGAGCATGGTAAACGACGACGTTTACCTGCTGTTTGATACCGGCCATGCCTACTACTCCGAAGGCAGCCAGCAGGCGATGATGGCAATTCTGGAAAAATACCTGCCGCGCATTAACCATGTGCATTTGAAAGACGTGCGTGACGAAGTGGTGGCAGAGGTGAAGGCCAACAAACTGAGCTTCCTGGATGGTGTGAAGAAAGGCACCTTCACCGTGCCGGGTGACGGGGTTATCGACTTCCGGCCGGTATTCAAACTACTGGACGAGCGCGGTTACAAAGGCTGGATGGTGGTGGAGGCCGAGCAGGATCCGGCGTTGGCCAATCCGTTTGAGTATGCGGTGAAGGCACGGCGTTATATCAAAGAGACTGCCGGCATTTAATCCGGCCGTGATCTGCAAGGGGCGCTTGATTAATCAATGCGCCCCTTTTTATTCTGTCTGTCAGGCGAGAGTTTTCCAGGTGGTGACCAGCCTGCCAGTCACGAACAAAGGCCTTTTGGCGTTTGCTCTTAAAACTATACGCATTGGAAAACGAGCTTTGCGACGCCATTAACCAAAAGGTGCGAATCGGTTTCTGATTTAACTTCTTTCATCGCCTTGTTTTGCAGTTTGCAATAATCTGCAGCATCCTTTGCTACCAGGGCCTCGGCGCCAGTTACTCTTCCGCGGCCAGGTGAAGCTTCCACCGCCGCCGTATAATCTCCATTCGGCAGTTTCTCTATGTTGCTATGATAAGATAAACCAATAAATCCGACCCGGGTATTGTCGTTTTTTACTGCGCAACCGGATAAGAGAAGCGCAGTTCCTAATAATAAAGTACAAAAACGCATTGTCATTTGATAGTTACTCCGTCTGTGTATTGTTGTGTGTCCCAACATAAAGACAGCCGTCGATAACCTTAGTTCTTATTCGAAGTGTGCAAATCAATGTCGTTTAGTTTTCATTGAAAACACATATCAAAATATTGCTACTGAACGGTCTGGTTTTCTTGATGATTTCATATATAACAATTGGTTATGTGTGAATTTAAAATGGATGTGTAGTTTTGGCGTTACATTTATGGTCGGTTT
Source organism: Serratia sp. AR11 (assembly GCF_056376275.1). Lineage (NCBI taxonomy): Bacteria > Pseudomonadati > Pseudomonadota > Gammaproteobacteria > Enterobacterales > Yersiniaceae > Serratia > Serratia sp. AR11. The sequence continues at coordinate 5,196,024 of NZ_CM150739.1, read as the reverse complement.
ATTGATTAACGGGTAAAGATGTGTGCGTTTATTTATAACGCGACTTTATATCTACGGGATATTAAATTCCTAAAGTGTCTGGTCTGTATTTTGTTGATTGTTTTTGTAAGGCTTAATAGCCAATTCTCTTTTCTATTTAGTCCATTATATAGCTATTCATTACCTCAAAGAGACTGCCGGCTTTTAAGCCGGCAGGGATCTGCAAGGGGCGCTTGAGCCATCAATGCGCCACTTTTTATTCCGGCTGTCAGGCGAGAGTTTTCCAGGTGGTGACCTGCCCACCGGGCCATGGGGTTGCCGCGTAAACGCCACGGGCGATCGCTCGTGCCAGGGTGTCTGCCGCCAGCGCGCCAATCTGTAGCACCGCCAGCTCTCGGCTGCCTTCGACTTTACGTTGGCCGGTGGACAGGGCAAACACCACGTCGCCGTCGAACGGGCTATGCAGTGGGCGGATAGCACGCGCCATGCCGTCCTGTGCCATCATTGCCACGCGTTTAAGCTCTACCCGTGTCAATGCCAAATCGGTGGCGATACAGGCCAGGGTGGTGTTCTTCCTGCCGCCCGTCGGTTCTTCGGGCATCCAGTCTTCGCCCTGGCCGTGCAGTTGTGCCAGTGCCGAGGCTCCGCCATTGCCAAACTCGCCGTTGATTTCATAAGGCGTAGCCCAGAAGGCGCGGGTGCCCGGGGCCACCACAGAACCCAGGCTGTTGACCGCTACCAGTGCGCCGACGGTAGCGCCATTAGCCGCCATGATTGAAGCCGACCCGAGGCCGCCTTTCAGCTTGCCCATGCCGGTCATGGCGCCATAGCCTGCGCCTACGGTACCGAGCGGGAAGTCGTGACCTGCTTTGCTCGCAGCCTCGATCCCCAGTTGACGATAAGGAGGATTAAGCTGCCAGTCTTTATCGCCGGCGTTGCTTAGATCGTACAGGCATGCGGTGGGGACTATCGGGGAGACCGGCACGCCCGGAGCCGGGCGCAGCGCATAGCCTTTGCCCTGTTGCCCGAGCCAGGCGGCCACGCCATCCGCCGCCGCCAGGCCATACACCGAGCCGCCGCTCAGCACCAGCGCATCGAGGGTTTGCACCAGGTTATCTTCACCCAGCGCATCGGTTTCACGGGTTGCCGGGCCGCCACCGCGTACGTCGACGGCGGCTGTCGCCGGGCGATCCGGCAAGATCACCGTGGTACCGGTACGCACCCGACTGTCCTGGGCGACACCGACCCGCAGGCCGGGCACGTCGGTAATCAGGTTACGGGCGCCGGTACGGACGGCTGGAGAGGTTGGCATCGCGGCCCCCAGAAAGGTGGTGGGAGAAAGGATGCCGATAGCACCCGTTACGCAGGCCAGCGTTTGCACAAAGGTGCGGCGGCTGACGGTGAAGGGGCGGTTTGCCGCCCCTGATCCACTTTTGCTTTCACTCATAATGAGGGTTTTTTCTGTTGTTCGCTGCGAAAACGCGCCATGTGATGGGAATCGACCAGCTCACCGTCGCGCATGGCGTAGGCACGGCTGGTGCCTTCAATTTCAAAACCGAACTTGCGGTAAAGCGCAATGGCGGCCTGATTGTCGGTAAACACCGTCAGTTCGATGCGTTCGATTGCCGCCCAATTGTCGCAGAGGTCAATCATTGCGGTCATCAGGCTGCTGCCGACGCCTTTGCCCTGATGGCGGTCATCAACGCCAATGCCAAAGCTCGCCACGTGACGGCGGCGCACCCGCTGGTTCAGCATAAGGCCCAGTTGGCCGACGATTTGCCCGTCGATGCAGGCCACCAGGCTATGGGTACCTGGTTCAAGGTTGGCAAGGCGTTGGTGCCACGACTCGATTGAATGTAGTGGAAGATGTAGCGTGTCACGGTAAGCCTTCGGCTGAGAATAAAGTTGATGCAGGGCCTGTGCATCTGCCGTTTCCACGTGACGAACTACGATTTCACTCATTACGCTGCTCCTTTGGCTTACCGGTTGAATAACCTCTGAATTTATCCGTTTAATGTTTCGAGTCAATATTATTTCGGATTGGTTAAAAAAACGCTTTACAGATACGAATGATAATGATTATTATTGCGATGCGTTCTCGGGAGAGTATCAACCTTTGGTACCCTCGCTACGAAGGCACGACATTGCTCACATTGCTTCCAAGTATTACTTAGCCAGCTCGGGTGCTGGCTTTTTTTTTGCCTGCGTTCCGCCCTCCAAGCCTCCTCCAAATTCACTGCCCATGGCTCCATAACTCCATCTAATTTTTTGAACAGAGGGAAGAGTTTTTTGCGCTTTCTTATTCTGCTGTCAGGACTAGACTGTAAAAAACATTGAGGAGAGTTGAATATGATTTATTTACGTAAGGCAGAAGATCGCGGTCATGCCAATCATGGTTGGCTGGACAGCTGGCACACCTTCTCATTTGCCAACTATCACGATCCTGATTTTATGGGGTTCTCGGCGCTGCGGGTGATCAACGAAGACGTGATTGACGCAGGGCAGGGTTTTGGCACCCACCCGCATAAAGACATGGAAATCCTGACCTACGTGCTGAGCGGCACGGTAGAACACCAGGACAGCATGGGCAATAAAGAGCAGATCCAGGCCGGTGAATTCCAGATCATGAGTGCCGGCACCGGAGTACGTCACTCCGAGTACAACGGCAATAGCGATCGTCCGTTGCACCTGTACCAGATTTGGATCATTCCCGATCGGGTCGGGCTGGAACCGCGTTATGAGCAACGCATGTTTGATGCGCCACAGGGGCGCCAACTGGTGCTGTCGCCGGACGCACGTGAAGGTTCACTGAAGGTGTTCCAGGACATGACGCTGTCCCGTTGGGCGTTAGGTAAAGACGAACTGGCGGAGTGCCCGATTGAAGCCGGACGTCGCGTGTGGATCCAGGTGGTACGCGGTAAGGTGACGGTCAACGGTCAACAGGCCGGCACCAGCGATGCTTTCGCGGTGTGGGATGAAACCGCACTGTCGATTAAGGCCGATGAAGACAGCGAAATCTTGCTGTTCGATCTGCCGCCAGTCTGATTAAGCGGTAAATATCAAGGGCTCACGCGATGAGCCCTTTTTGCGTCGTACCTTCCAACAACCAACAATATCGGCCCCGGTTTTTTTTTGCTAAAATGAGCGCCCATTCACGGTTAGCCAGTTCATTGATAATGAAGAAAAAACGGCCGGTACTCCAAGATGTTGCAGACAAGGTTGGCGTGACCAAGATGACGGTGAGCCGTTATCTGCGTAATCCCGATCAGGTTTCTGCCGTCTTGCAGCAAAAAATTGCCGTCGCGCTTGATGAGCTGGGCTACATTCCCAACCGTGCGCCGGATATCCTTTCCAACTCCACCAGCCGCGCCATTGGCGTCCTGCTGCCGTCGCTGACCAACCAGGTGTTTGCCGAAGTATTGCGCGGCATCGAGAGCGTCACCGATGCGCACAATTACCAGACCATGCTGGCGCACTACGGCTATTTGCCGGAGCGTGAAGAACAGCGCCTGACCTCGTTGCTGTCTTACAATATTGACGGGTTGATCCTGTCTGAACGTCACCATACGCCACGTACCATGAAAATGATCGAGGTTGCGGGTATCCCGGTCGTCGAGCTGATGGACTGCGTTTCACCCTGTATCGATCTGGCGGTAGGTTTCAATAACTTTGAGGCCGCACGCCAGATGACCCAGCAAATCATCGCGCACGGCCATCGCCACGTGGTGTATTTCGGCGCGCGTCAGGATGAACGTACCATTATCAAACAGCAGGGCTATGAACAGGCGATGCGTGAATCCGGTCTGCAGCCGTACAGCGTGATGACGGCGCGTTCGTCTTCTTATTCCGCCGGTGGTGAACTGCTGCGTCAGGCGCAACGCGACTACCCGCAGATTGACAGTATTTTCTGCACCAACGATGACCTGGCAATAGGGGCTACCTTCGAGTGCCAGCGGCAGGGGCTGTCGATCCCCAACGATATGGCGATTGCCGGTTTCCACGGCCACGATATCGGTCAGGTGATGGTGCCGAAGCTGGCCAGCGTGTTGACGCCGCGTGAACGTATGGGGCAAATCGGCGCCGAACGCCTGTTGGCCCGACTGCGGGGTGAAACGGTCAGCCCGCGCATGGTGGACGTCGGTTTCACCGTGATCCCCGGTGGCAGTATCTGATCGGTTTTAAGCCATTTTAATTCTGGAACCGCGCTGCTTGGCGCGTTTTCATTTCCCTCTGTAAGCCTGCCCCCTGTTACCCCCATAAGTTTGATCTCTATCCCAGAACGGGAATTTTAGCCCGTTACCCGGTTCCGGCGATCGGGTTGTTACCGGTATCATGATACCGGTAACAATGAGTGTGCGGTGATATTGATCGCGATAGAACCTTTGCCTCAGCACCACCTACAGCTCGTCTTCTAACACCGGGAAGAGCCTAAAAATACAACAAACGCGCGCTTTACGATCTATCGTAAAGAGGGTCTGCGATAAAAAGGTTGGAGAAAAATTATGCCATTAGTGATTGTTGCAGGCGGCGTAGCGCTGCTGCTGCTGCTGATGATTCGCTTTAAGCTGAACGGCTTTATCTCTTTGATTTTGGTTGCTCTGGCGGTCGGGATCACCCAGGGGATGCCGGTCGATAAAGTGATCGGCTCCATCAAGGCCGGCGTTGGCGGCACGCTGGGTAGCCTGGCGTTGATCATGGGTTTTGGTGCCATGCTCGGCAAGCTGCTGGCGGACTGCGGCGGCGCCCAGCGCATCGCCACTACGCTGATCGAAAAGTTCGGTAAAAAACACATTCAGTGGGCAGTGGTGCTGACGGGCTTTACCGTCGGCTTCGCGCTGTTCTATGAGGTGGGTTTCGTGCTGTTGCTGCCGCTGGTATTCAGTATCGCCGCTTCCGCGCGCGTTCCTCTGCTGTATGTCGGTGTGCCAATGGCGGCTGCGCTGTCGGTAACCCACGGTTTCCTGCCGCCGCACCCTGGCCCAACGGCTATCGCCACCATCTTCCATGCCGATATGGGTAAAACCCTGCTGTACGGTACGCTGCTGGCTATCCCGACGGTGATCCTGGCCGGTCCGGTTTATGCCCGCTTCCTGAAAGGTATCGACAAGCCGGTACCGGAAGGCCTGTATAACCCAAAAATCTTCACCGAAGCGGAAATGCCAAGCTTTGGTATCAGCGTGGCAACCTCTCTGGTGCCGGTGATCCTGATGGCGCTGCGCGCGGTAGCCGAAATGGTGCTGCCGAAGGGTCATAGCCTGTTGCGCTTTGCCGAGTTCTTCGGCGATCCGGTAATGGCGACGCTGATTGCGGTGCTGATTGCTATCTTCACCTTTGGCCTGAACCGTGGCCGCACCATGGATGAAGTGATGGGCACCATCACCGACTCCATCAAGATTATCGCCATGATGCTGTTGATCATCGGCGGTGGCGGCGCGTTCAAGCAAGTGCTGGTCGACAGCGGCGTAGAGAAATATATTGCCGCCCTGATGGAAGGCAGTAACGTCTCGCCGATTCTGTTGGCATGGTCGATTGCCGCCGCACTGCGTTTGGCACTGGGTTCGGCTACCGTGGCGGCGATTACCGCCGGGGGTATCGTTGCTCCGCTGATCGCCACTACCGGCGCCAGTCCGGAACTGATGGTGATCGCGGTCGGTTCAGGCAGCGTGATTTTCTCTCACGTCAATGACCCGGGTTTCTGGCTGTTCAAGGAGTACTTCAACCTGAGCATCATGGAAACCATTAAATCCTGGTCGGTGCTGGAAACCATCATTTCAGTCTGTGGTTTGGTAGGTTGCCTACTGCTGGCGACGGTCGTCTAAAATACTGAGGTTTCCGGCACCTTGGCGGTGTCGGAAACTATTTTGAGTTTGGGGCGCATTTGATGACGCTACCAGCGTCATCTGATCCCATAAGGGCATGACATATGAGCAATCCACAGCACCACGTATTTATTTTGATGGGCGTTTCCGGCAGCGGAAAATCCGCCGTGGCCAACGCCGTTGCCCATGAGGCGAATGCCGCCATGCTGGACGGCGACTACCTGCATCCGCGTGCCAACATCAATAAAATGGCCGCCGGGCACGCGCTGGACGATAACGATCGTGCCCCGTGGCTGGCGGCGTTGAATGACGCGATTTTTGCCATGGAGCGCACCAACGATGTTTCACTGCTGGTCTGTTCGGCGTTGAAAAAGAGCTATCGTGACCGTCTGCGCGAAGGTAACCGCAATCTGCATTTCATCTATCTGAAGGGTGACAAGGCGGTGATTGAAGAGCGTCTGAAGCAGCGCAAGGGCCATTTCTTCAAGCCGCAGATGTTGGTTTCCCAATTCGCTACTTTAGAAGAGCCGAACGAGCAAGAACAAGACGTGCAGGCGATCGAGATTGACCAGCCGCTGGACGGCGTGGTGGCCGATACCCTGGCCTATATTCGTCGTGTTGCAGCCCAGTAACCCGGGCTGCCGCCACTTCTCGGCGCCGTACTGGCGCCAGTAACTTCACTACAACTTCATGTAAGCTCTCACGCCGTCCAGGAACATCTGGGTCGACAGCATCACCAGAATCAGCCCCATCAGCCTTTCCAGCGCACTCACCCCTTTGCTACCCAGCAGGCGCAGGAACAGGTTCGACATCAGCAAAATGGCGGCGGAAATGCCCCAGGCAATCAGCAGCGCCACCACCAGATATGAAATCTGGTTTGGATACTGGTGCGACAGCAGCATCAGCGAGGCCAGAATCGAAGGGCCGGCCACCAGCGGGATGGCCAGTGGCACCAGGAAAGGTTCTTCACCGGCGGAAAGCCCGCTGCTGTCACCCTCCTGCGAGGGAAAAATCATCTTGATGGCGATCAGGAACAGAATAATCCCGCCGGAAATGGATACGGTTTCGGTGCGCAGATTAAGGAACGCCAGAATTTTTTCACCGGCAAACAGGAAAATCAGCATCAACAGCAGGGCGATCAGCAGTTCACGGATCAACACCACCCGACGACGACGCGGCTCCAGGTGCTTGAGCACCGACATAAAAATCGGCAAATTGCCCAGCGGATCCATGATTAAAAACAGCAACACCGTGACCGAAATCATCTCTGTCATTACTACCTCTGAATCTGAAAAGTGCGTCGGTCATCCCGACCGCTTAATAACCTATACCCTATGACTTTCAAGTTACAGCCAGGCGACCAGCTCGCTCATCCCCAGGTATATAAGAAGGATTGCTGAGAATCGCTCACCCATCGAATAAATTCACTTTGCGCCTGCGCCGACATTTTGTAAGGTGGAGAGATATTGCACACAACTTATAGCAGTCATCCTCCAAGGCAGGACAGTCATTATGAAAAACGTTGGTTTCATCGGTTGGCGCGGAATGGTCGGCTCCGTACTCATGCAACGCATGACGCAAGAGCGTGATTTTGACGCCATTCGCCCGGTCTTTTTCTCCACCTCGCAACACGGCCAGGCGGCACCCACCTTCGGCGGCCAGCAGGGCACGCTGCAGGATGCTTACGATGTTGATGCGCTGAGCGCGCTCGACATTATTATTACCTGCCAGGGCGGCGATTATACCAACGAAATTTACCCAAAGCTGCGTGAAACCGGCTGGCAGGGGTACTGGATCGACGCCGCTTCTTCTCTGCGCATGCAGGATGACGCGATCATCATTCTGGATCCGGTCAACCGTGCCGTGATTCAGCAGGGCCTGGATAAAGGCATCAAGACCTTTGTCGGCGGTAACTGCACCGTCAGCCTGATGCTGATGTCGCTGGGCGGCCTGTTCGCCAATGATCTGGTGGAGTGGGCGTCCGTTGCTACCTATCAGGCGGCTTCCGGCGGTGGCGCGCGTCACATGCGTGAACTGCTGACCCAAATGGGCATGCTGCACGCCGACGTGGCGAAAGAGCTGCAGGACCCGGCTTCGGCGATTCTGGATATCGAGCGTAAGGTCACTGAGGCCACCCGCAGCGGCAAACTGCCGACCGATAACTTTGGCGTGCCGCTGGCCGGCAGCCTGATCCCCTGGATTGACAAGCAGCTCGATAACGGCCAGAGCCGTGAAGAGTGGAAAGGCCAGGCGGAGACCAACAAAATCCTGAACAGCGGCCTGGTGATCCCGGTCGACGGTCTGTGCGTGCGCGTTGGCGCGCTGCGCTGCCATAGCCAGGCGTTTACCCTGAAGCTGAAAAAGGACGTTTCGCTGCCGGAAATCGAACAAATGCTGGCGACCCATAATGACTGGGTGCGGGTGATCCCGAACGACCGTGAACTGACCATGCGTGAACTGACGCCGGCAGCGGTCACCGGGACGCTGAACACTCCGGTCGGTCGCCTGCGCAAGCTGAATATGGGGCCGGAATACCTGTCTGCGTTCACCGTGGGTGACCAGTTGCTGTGGGGTGCGGCCGAGCCGCTGCGCCGCATGCTGCGCATCCTGCTGTAAACCTGAACTGTACTTCCCGGGGGCTGACCTCTTTTGGCCCCCAAAAGCCTTATTTTCTTCCTTTTTCTTCGTTTCTGCGCGCTATGGACCAAATCGCTGCAAAGGGGGAAAAGCACACAAGTCATCAGCACTTCTCCACGCGGGCAGCAGCGCAAAGACGCTGTCAGGCTGGCAGTTTTCTTAATGAAGAGTTTTCCTTGCTAATGGGCAATGTTTTTAACCGGCATTGGCTATGCTTAAAGGGCTGGCGGATACATTTTCACCAGCGCTAAAAATAAGCATAAAGAGCGGAATTCGGGCCGGGAAGGTGAGAATTGATCAATAACCGACCGCAATCACGCTTTAGATACCGAATGAATTGCATGATAACCAAAACGGCTATGGATTAAGCGTTACGCCCTGTGGATCTCAAGGTGCAGCCATTTCGCGGCAACCTGAAAGACGATGAGCTTACGCGGCCCCTTATAAATCATGCTCTTAATCTTAGGAAGAAGACTATGCCTGTACTTCCCGATCGTGACGTGATTGATCAGCTTTTCTCCGGCAATTCTGCCGACCCCTTTTCTCTGCTGGGTATGCATGCGGCCGATAACGGTCTGCAGGTGCGTGCGCTGTTGCCTGATGCCAGCGAAGTCTGGCTGCTGGAGCAGCAAACCGGCCGGCGTCTGGTGCAGCTAAACTGCGACGATGCGCGCGGCTTTTTCAGCGCCACGGTACCGCGTCGCAAAACCCCGTTCCGCTATCAATTCGAAGTTCGCTGGCAGGATCATCAGCAGATCGTCGACGATCCCTACCGTTTCGGCACCCTGCTGCAGGATATTGACAGTTGGTTGCTGGCCGAAGGCACCCATTTGCGTCCTTATGAACGTCTGGGGGCACACCTCAGTACGCTTGATGACGTCGAAGGCGTCAGCTTTGCCGTTTGGGCGCCGAATGCCCAGCGCGTCTCGGTGGTTGGCGAGTTTAACTTCTGGGACGGCCGCCGCCACCCGATGCGCCTGCGGCGTGAAAACGGGATTTGGGAGCTGTTCCTGCCGGGGGTGAAAGCCGGGCAATTGTACAAGTACGAAATTATAGACTGCTACGGCAATACCCAGTTGAAGGCCGATCCTTACGCCTTCGAGGCGCAAATGCGGCCGGATACCGCGTCGCTGGTGACGCCGTTGCCGGAGGTGGTGGAAAACACCCCGCAACGCCAGCGGGCCAATGATTTTGACCGACCGATTTCGATCTACGAGGTGCATCTTGGCTCGTGGCGGCGTCACACCGACGATAATTTCTGGCTCAGCTATGGCGAACTGGCCGTGCAGCTGATTGATTACGTCAAGGACATGGGGTTCACTCATATCGAGCTGCTGCCGATTAACGAGCATCCGTTTGACGGCAGCTGGGGCTATCAGCCGTTGGGGTTGTATGCCCCGACCCGGCGTTTCGGCACCCCGGCCGACTTCAAAGATTTTGTCGCGGCGGCGCACCGGGCGGGCATCAACGTGATCCTGGACTGGGTGCCGGGGCATTTCCCCAGCGATGCCTATGGCCTGGCGAATTTCGACGGCACCGCGCTGTATGAATACGCCGACCCGCGTGAAGGCTTCCATCAGGACTGGAATACCCTGATTTACAACTATGGCCGCCATGAAGTGCGTAACTATCTGGCGGGTAATGCCCTTTACTGGTTGGAACGCTATGGCATCGACGCATTGCGTGTCGATGCGGTGGCTTCGATGATCTACCGCGATTACAGCCGTGCCGAAGGCGAATGGGTACCGAACTACTACGGTGGCAACGAAAATCTGGAGGCCATTGCCTTCCTGCGTTACACCAACCAGAGCATCGGCAAGGAGCGGCCCGGTGCGGTGACGCTGGCGGAAGAGTCCACCGATTACCCAGGGGTAACGCTGCCGCCGGAATCTAACGGGCTGGGGTTCCACTACAAATGGAATCTGGGTTGGATGCACGACACGCTCAACTACATGCAATGCGACCCGGTACACCGCAAGTATCATCACAATCAGATGACCTTCGGCATGTTGTACGCCTACACCGAAAACTTCGTGCTGCCGATTTCCCATGACGAAGTGGTGCACGGCAAGAAATCGATTCTCGACCGCATGCCCGGCGACGCCTGGCAGAAGTTTGCCAACCTGCGTGCCTACTACGGCTTTATGTGGGCGCACCCGGGCAAAAAACTGTTGTTTATGGGCTGCGAGTTCGCCCAGGGCCGCGAATGGAATTTCGACAGCAGCCTCGACTGGCATCTGCTGGAAGGGCTGGACGGCTGGCATCATGGCGTGCAGCGGCTGGTGCGCGATCTTAACCATTGCTATCAACAGCAGGCGCCGTTGTATGAGCGTGACTACCGGCCGGACGGTTTTGAGTGGCTGGTGGTGGACGACCATGACAATTCGGTGTTTGCCTTCGCCCGCTATGATGCGCATGGCAATGAGCTGATCGCTGTCAGCAACTTTACCCCGGTGCCGCGTCACCACTATCGCATCGGTATTTCCCGCCCCGGTGAGTACCGGGAAATCCTCAATACCGACTCGCACCATTATCACGGCAGCAATACCGGCAACCAGGGGCGCGTGGTGTCCGAGCAGATAGGCAACCACGGCCGCGAGCATTCGATTAGCGTGACCGTACCGCCGCTGGCGACCATCTACCTGCTGCGGGAGGCGCAATGACTGAGCTGACGCCCGGCATCGCCGCGCCTCTCGGGGCGCACTATGACGGTAACGGCATCAACTTTAGCCTGTATTCCGCCCATGCTACCGGGGTGGAGCTGTGCCTGTTTGACGAACAACAGCGTGAAGTTCGCCTGCCGCTGGCGACGCGCAGCGGTGATATTTGGCACGGTTATCTGCCGGGCGGCAAACCGGGCCAGCGTTATGGATACCGGGTGCATGGCCCGTTTGATCCTGCGCAGGGGCTGCGTTTTAACCCCAATAAGCTGCTGCTGGATCCCGCCGCCCGCGCGGTCGAGGGACCGGTGGCCGATGACCCCTACCTGCATGGTGGCTATGACCGGCCGGATCGGCATGACAGCGCCGAGCTGATGCCAAAGTGCGTGGTGATCGACGAAGCCTACGACTGGCAGGATGATTGCCCGCCGGCCACGCCGTGGGGCAAAACGGTGATCTACGAAGCGCATGTGCGCGGTCTGACCCTGCAACACCCGGAGATCCCGCAGGTGCTGCGTGGCAGTTTTGCCGCGCTCGGCCACCCGGTGATGATCGCCTACTTCAAGCGCCTTGGCATTACCGCGCTGGAACTGCTGCCGGTGCAGCAACACAGCTCCGAGCCGCGCCTGCAACGCCTCGGGTTGATTAACTACTGGGGCTATAACGTGCTGGCGCCCTATGCGCCGGATAACCGTTACTCCAGCCTGCGTACCGACATGACGCCGCTGCGCGAATTCCGCGACGCGGTGAAGGCGCTGCATAAGGCCGGGATTGAAGTGATCCTCGACGTGGTGTTCAACCACAGCGCCGAGCTGGATACCGACGGGCCGACGCTGTCGCTGCGTGGCATCGATAACCCGGGCTATTACTGGCTCACTCCCGAGGGAGGCTACGTGAACGATACCGGCTGCGGTAACACGCTGCGGCTTGATCAACCACAGGGCGTAGCCTGGGTGATGGACTGCCTGCGTTTTTGGGTGGGTGAGTGTCACGTAGACGGCTTCCGCTTTGATCTGGGTAGCGTGCTCGGCCGCACGCCAGCGTTCGATCGCGACGCGCCGCTGTTCCAGGCGATGCTGGCCGACGACCTGCTGTCACGCTGCAAGCTGATCGCCGAACCCTGGGATATTGGTCCCGGCGGCTATCAGGTGGGTGAGTTTCCCGGTCGTTTTGCCGAGTGGAACGACCATTACCGGGACGATATGCGCCGCTTCTGGCTGCAGGGCGATATTTCGCTCGGTCAGTTCGCCCAGCGTTTTGCCGCTTCCAGTGACCTGTTCAACCAACGCGGGCGTGCGCCGTACGCCAGCATCAACATGCTGACCGCTCATGACGGTTTTACCCTGCAGGATCTGGTCAGCTTTAGCCGTAAGCACAACCAACTGAACGGCGAAGGTAACCGCGACGGCAGCGACCGTAACTTTAGCAACAACCACGGTGTTGAAGGCCCGATAGCCGACGACGCCATTGTGCAACGCCGTAGGGCCAGCCGGCAGGCACTGCTTGCCACGTTATTGCTGTCCCAGGGAACGCCGATGCTGCTGGCCGGCGATGAACATGGACACAGCCAGCAGGGCAACAACAATGCTTATTGTCAGGACAACGCTATCACCTGGCTCGACTGGGCCACGGCGGATGACTCACTCACCGCTTACACCGCCGCACTGATCCACCTGCGCCAACAAATTCCCGCCCTGCAGCATGACCGCTGGTGGCAGGAGGGCGACGGTAACGTGCAGTGGCTGAACGCGCAGGGGCAATCGCTCAGCGCGCAACAGTGGGAGCAGGGAGATCTGCAGTTGCAGATCTGTCTGTCACAACGCTGGCTGGTGGTAGTGAACGCCACGCAGCAGGCGGTGGAGATGACGTTGCCTGCCGGCGATTGGCAGCTTGTCGCCCCCTTTACTCAGGAAGATTCGCGGGCGGTCTTACCCGCCTGGAACCAGGCTGCGCACTCGATTTGCGTGCTGGTCAAGAAAAAATAAAAGGAGTCAGCTATGGTTAGGTTTGAAAATAAAGACCCCCTGATGTTGGCACGCCAACTGCCGATTAAGTCCGTCGCCCTGATTTTGGCCGGTGGCCGCGGTTCGCGTTTGAAAGATTTAACCTCAACCCGTGCCAAGCCGGCCGTCCACTTTGGCGGTAAATTCCGCATCATTGATTTTGCCCTGTCGAACTGCCTGAACTCGGGGATCCGCCGCATCGGTGTGATCACCCAATACCAGTCTCATACCCTGGTGCAGCATATTCAGCGTGGCTGGTCGTTCCTCAACGAAGAGATGAATGAGTTTGTCGATCTGCTGCCGGCCCAGCAACGCCTCAGTACCGAGCACTGGTACAAGGGCACGGCGGATGCGGTGTACCAGAACCTGGACATTATCCGCCGTTACGACGCCGAATATGTGGTGATCCTGGCGGGCGATCATATCTACAAGATGGATTACTCGCGCATGCTGATCGATCACGTGGAAAAGGGCGCGCAGTGTACCGTTGCCTGCCTGCCGGTGCCGCGCGATGAGGCCAGCGAGTTCGGCGTGATGGAAGTGGACGAGAACGATCTGATCCTCGAATTTCTGGAGAAACCCAGCAACCCACCGCCGATGCCAGGTAACCCTGATATGTCGCTGGCCAGCATGGGGATCTACATCTTTAACGCCGACTACCTGTTCCAACTGCTGGAGGAGGACATGTCGACACCGGGCTCAACCCATGACTTCGGCAAGGATCTGATCCCGAAAATCACCGCCCAGAAAGCGGCGTGGGCGCACCCGTTCACGCTGTCCTGCGTAACCTCCAACCCCGAGTTGCCGCCGTATTGGCGCGACGTGGGGACGCTGGAAGCCTACTGGCGCGCCAACCTTGATTTGGCTTCGGTGACGCCGGAGTTGGATATGTATGACCGCGCCTGGCCGATCCGCACCCATATGGAGCCGCTGCCGCCGGCCAAGTTCGTGCAGGACCGTTCCGGCAGCCACGGCATGACCATGAACTCGCTGGTGTCCGGCGGCTGTATTGTTTCCGGTTCGGTGGTGGTGCATTCGGTGCTGTTCCCGCGGGTGCGGGTGAACTCGTTTTGTACCATCGACTCTACTGTATTGCTGCCGGACGTTAACGTCGGCCGTTCCTGCCGTCTGCGACGCTGCATCATTGACCGCGCCTGCCATATCCCCGAGGGCATGGTGATTGGCGAAAACGCCGATGAGGACAGCAAACGCTTTTATCGCTCGGAAGGCGGCATTGTGTTGGTCACGCGCGAAATGTTGTCAAAATTGTGAGTTAAGGTATCCGGCAGAACGATAGCCTGCCGCCATGTAAACGGATTGACTGATGGCTTGCAAAACGCGGATTAACAACAGCGGCAAGCCTGCTTTATTTCTTATCCAGAGGCATTTTTTGCCGACTCTCAGGAGTGATAATGCAGGTTTTACACGTATGTTCTGAAATGTTCCCCCTGTTGAAAACCGGGGGGCTCGCAGACGTGGTTGGCGCATTACCGGCGGCTCAGATCGCCGAGGGCGGCGATGTTCGGGTGTTATTGCCCGCTTTCCCTGACGTTCGTAATGGCATACCGGATTCCGTGTTGGTGGCGGAAATCGACTCGTTCGCCGGCCGGGTCGGTCTGCGTTACGGTACCTATCACGGTGTGGGCATCTACCTGATCGACGCCCCCTGGTTGTACGAACGCCCCGGCAGCCCTTATCACGACCAATCCATGAATGCCTATTCCGACAACCACCGGCGCTTTGCCCTGTTGGGTTGGATGGCCTGCGAACTGGCCAAGGGGCTGGACCGCTACTGGCGGCCACAGGTGGTGCATGCCCATGACTGGCACGCCGGGCTGGCCTGTGCCTATCTGGCGGCTAACGGTCACCCGGCGCGTTCTGTTTTCACCGTGCACAACCTGGCCTACCAGGGGCTGTTCTCCGCCCATCATGTGCCGGAACTGTGGTTGCCGCCTTCGTTCTTCAACATCTATGGCCTGGAGTTTTACGGCCAGATGTCATTCCTGAAGGCCGGTCTGTTTTACGCCGACCATATCACCGCCGTCAGCCCGACCTATGCGCGTGAGATCACCCGGCCGGAGTTCGGCTACGGCATGGAAGGGCTGTTGCAGGAACGCCAGCGGCAGGGGCGTCTTAGCGGCATTCTTAACGGCGTGGATGACAAGATTTGGGACCCGTCCCACGATCCGCGCCTGACTGCGCGCTATGACGCCGACAATCTGAAAAACAAGGCCAAGAATAAACTGCACCTGCAAAAAGCCATGGGGCTGAAAGTGGATGAGTCGCTGCCACTGTTTGCTGTCGTCAGCCGTCTGACCAGCCAGAAAGGTCTGGATTTAGTCCTGGAAGCGCTACCGGCGCTGCTGGAGCAGGGCGGTCAACTGGCGCTGTTAGGGGCCGGCGATGCGGTGTTGCAGCAGGCATTTCTGGCCGCGGCCGCCGACTACCCTGAACAGGTTGGCGTGCAGATTGGTTACCACGAGGCCTTCTCGCACCGGATCATCGGCGGGGCCGATGTGATTATGGTGCCGAGCCGTTTCGAGCCCTGCGGGCTGACCCAACTCTATGGCCTGAAATACGGCACGCTGCCGCTGGTGCGTCGCACCGGTGGGTTAGCGGATACGGTAGTGGACTGCGCGTTGGAGAACCTGGCCGACGGCAGCGCCAGCGGGTTTGTTTTTGATGATTGCGACGCCGTCGCTCTGGGTAACGCCATTCGGCGTGCCATGGTGCTGTGGAGCCGACCCAAGCATTGGCGTCACGTCCAGCGCCACGCCATGAGCGTGGATTTTGGCTGGCAAGTTGCGGCACAGGAATATCTGTCGCTTTATCAACGCTTATCGTAACTATTGTTATGCCCTATGAATTTCAAGCTGCAGGTAACAAGGCTGCGGCTTGAAAGGCGACGGGCAATCACGCACTTGGGATCGAAAAACTATGACGTTACCGATTAGTTACACCTCACCCACGGTCAGTGTTGAAGCGCTGAAACACTCCATCGCCTATAAATTGATGTTTATTGTCGGCAAGGACCCGGCAATTGCCAATCAGCATGACTGGCTGAATGCCGTGTTGTTTGCGGTTCGCGACCGTATGGTGGAACGCTGGTTGCGTTCTAACCGTGCGCAACTTTCACAGGATGTGCGTCAGGTGTATTACCTGTCGATGGAGTTCCTGATCGGCCGCACGTTGTCCAACGCCCTGCTGTCGATGGGCATTTATCAGGATATTGACGACGCATTGAATGAGATGGGGATGAGCCTGGGCGAGCTGCTGGAGGAAGAGAACGATCCGGGCCTCGGCAACGGTGGCCTGGGGCGGCTGGCGGCCTGTTTCCTGGATTCGCTGGCGACGCTGGCGCTGCCGGGACGTGGCTACGGTATTCGTTATGAATATGGCATGTTCAAACAAAATATCGTCAACGGTCAGCAGATGGAATCGCCGGACTACTGGCTGGAATATGGCAACCCGTGGGAATTCCCACGTCACAACACGCGCTATAAGGTGCGTTTTGGTGGGCGGATCCAACAGGAAGGCGCCAAGGCTCGTTGGGTAGAAACCGAAGAGATTATTGCCACCGCTTACGATCAGGTGATCCCCGGTTTTGATACCGATGCGACCAACACGCTGCGGCTATGGAGCGCCCAGGCCAGTAATGAAATCAACCTGGGAAAATTCAACCAGGGCGATTACTTCGCGGCCGTTGAGGATAAAAACCACTCGGAGAACGTGTCACGCGTGCTGTATCCGGATGATTCCACCTATTCCGGGCGCGAACTTCGCCTGCGGCAGGAGTATTTCCTGGTGTCGGCCACGGTGCAGGATATCCTCAACCGCCACTGGACGATGCATAAAAGCTTCGACAACCTGGCAGACAAGATTGCCATTCACCTGAATGACACTCACCCGGTCCTGTCGATCCCGGAGCTGATGCACCGATTAATTGACGAGCATAAATTCAGTTGGCTGGATGCCTGGGCCGTGGTGGAAAAGGTGTTCTCCTATACCAACCACACGCTGATGAGCGAAGCGCTGGAAACCTGGCCGCTGGATATGATCGGCAGGATCCTGCCGCGTCACCTGCAGCTGATTTTCGAGATTAACGATCACTTCCTCAAACACGTACAGGAAGTCGCGCCGGGTGACAATGATCTGCTGGCTCGAGTGTCGATCATTGATGAAACCAATGGCCGCCGGGTACGTATGGCCTGGCTGGCGGTGGTGGCCAGCCACAAGGTTAACGGCGTTTCCGCACTGCATTCCGAACTGATGGTGCAATCGTTGTTTGCCGATTTTGCCCATATCTTCCCCGATCGCTTCTGCAATAAAACCAACGGTGTTACGCCACGCCGCTGGCTGGGGCTGGCTAACCGTCCGTTATCCGCCGTACTCGATGACAGTATCGGCCAGACCTGGCGCACCGATCTCAGCCAACTGAGCGAGATCAAGGCCAATGTTGATTATCCGAGTTTCTTGCAGGCTGTGCAGGCCGCCAAACGGCAGAACAAGGAGCGACTGGCTACCTACATCGCCAAAACGCTGAATGTGGTGGTCAACCCGGATGCGCTGTTCGACGTACAGATCAAGCGTATCCACGAATATAAGCGGCAGTTGCTCAACGTACTGCACGTGATCACGCTGTATAACCGTCTGCTGCAGGATCCGGAAACCGAGCGGGTGCCGCGGGTGGTGATCTTTGCCGGCAAGGCGGCCTCGGCTTATTACGCCGCCAAGCAGATCATTCGTTTGATCAACGATGTCGCCAAGGTGATCAACAACGATCCGCGCGTGCATACGCAGTTGAAAGTGGTGTTTATCCCGAACTACGGCGTCAGTCTGGCGCAGATGATCATTCCGGCGGCGGATCTTTCCGAGCAGATCTCACTGGCGGGCACCGAGGCGTCCGGCACCAGTAATATGAAGTTTGCGCTTAACGGTGCGCTGACTATCGGCACGCTGGACGGTGCCAACGTCGAGATGCTGGAACACGTGGGTGAGGAGAATATCTTTATCTTCGGCAATACCGCCGAGCAGGTAGAAGAGCTGCGGCGCAACGGTTACAACCCGCATCTTTACTATGAGCAGGATCCCGAGCTGCATCAGGCGCTGACTCAGATCGCCACCGGTGCTTTCAGCCCTGAGGAGCCAAAGCGCTACAGTAACCTGTTTGATTCACTGGTTAACCTGGGCGATCACTATCAACTGCTGGCCGATTATCGCAGCTATGTGGATACGCAGGACAAGGTGGATGAGGTGTATCGCAATCAGGATGACTGGACGCGGCGGGCAATATTGAATATCGCCAACATGGGCTACTTCTCTTCCGACCGCACCATTCAGGAGTATGCGGACGAGATCTGGCACATCAAGCCTATCAAGCTGTAAATACAAAAGGGCCGGAAATCCGGCCCTTTTTAGCTTTGGCGAGTTACGATGCCAGAGACAGGGTTTTCGCTTTCGCGTGTTCTGCCAGCCAGGCTTTTACCCGCGCCTGCTGCGCTTCATCCAGCCACATACCCAGCTTGGTACGGCGCCAGATAGCGTCATCGAGTTCCACCACCCATTCTTTGTCGATCAGGTAGCGCAATTCGGCTTCATGCAGGCCATGACCGAAATCTTCGCCCAGGTCGCTGAGGCTATTGGCATTGGCCAGGATCAGCTCGCTGTGGCTGCCGTAGGTGCGTGCAAAGCGGCGTGCCAGCGATTCCGGCAACCAGCTGTGTTCACGACGCAGTTTCGCGGCGTAGCTGTCGCGATCGCCACCGATGTCACCACCTGGCAGCGAACCGTTTTTGGTCCACGCCGGGCCACAACCAGGGTAGTAGTGCGCCAGTTTTTCCATCGCATGCTCAGCCAGCTTGCGGTAGGTCGTCAGTTTGCCGCCGAATACGGAAAGCAACGGCGCTTTACCCTGCTCGTCATGCACGTCCAGCGTGTAATCACGGGTCACCGCCTGCGGTGAATCGGACTCGTCGTCACACAGCGGACGCACACCAGAGTATGTCCAGACGATATCGTCACGGCCCAACTGCTTCTTGAAGTGGTCGTTATACACTTTCAGCAGATAGTTGATTTCGTTATCGTCGATCTTCACATCTTTCGGATCGCCGTGATACTCCACGTCGGTGGTGCCGATGATCGAGAATTCGTCATTCCATGGGATCACGAAGACGATACGATGGTCTTCGTTTTGCAGAATATAGGACTGTGGCTGATCGTGTACACGCGGTACCACGATGTGGCTGCCTTTGATCAGACGGATGCCATAAGGGGATTTCAGCTTCAGACCATCGTCGAAGAAGTGTTTCACCCATGGACCGGTGGCGTTCACCAGGCCCTTGGCGCGCCAGGTAAAGGTTTTGCCACTGTCGACGTCGACCGCTTCCACCATCCACAGGCCGTTTTCACGCCATGCACGGGTCACTTTGGTGCGTGTGCGCACTTCGCCACCGCGCTTTTCCACTTCCTGGGCATTGAGTACCACCAGGCGAGCATCGTCGACCCAGCAGTCAGAATATTCGAAACCGCGCTTCAATTCAGGCTTCAGCACCGATTCTGGTCCAAAGCGCAAACCCTTGCTGCCTGGCAGACTGGTGCGTTTCCCCAGGTGATCGTACAGGAACAGGCCGATACGGATCATCCAGGCCGGGCGCAGGTGCGGCTGATGCGGCAGACGGAAACGCATTGGGAAGGCGATGTGTGGCGCCAGTCGCAGTAACACTTCACGCTCGGCCAGCGCTTCGCTCACCAAACGGAATTCGTAGTGTTCCAGGTAGCGCAGGCCGCCGTGGATCAGTTTGGAACTGGCGGAAGACGTAGCACAGGCCAAGTCTTGCGCTTCCAGTAGCAGAACGGACAGCCCGCGCCCGGCAGCATCGGCCGCGATGCCGGCACCGTTGATGCCGCCACCGATAACGATCAAGTCTTTGGTTTCCACGTCAACTTCCTCCAGATGTTCGAAATAGCTCTTTCATGTTCGTTTTCGCTCATGATTGTAATCAAAAACCAACAAACAAGCCAAGACTTAACCAAACAAAAACATTTAGGCGTGATAGAGGTAACAGTTTGATGATAGTAGTTATACAAAAAGAAGGGGTATTAGGCGTTGCGAGCATTGCGCTGTGCAGTGTGTTAACCGAGCTACTAATAAACCAGATGAATAATAAATGCTTATCTATCTAGAAGTTACAAGATGCTAGAGTTTTTGAATCGTCAGAGTATATTTCTAAGTCGGATGTAATAAAGTCACGGACTTAAAGCTGAAAAACAGGTGCTGATGCAGAAGCGGAAAATAGCGCGTCGTGCTGTAAGACCGCAAACTCTGTGCCCTATAAAAGGATATTGTCATGGCGAACTCGTTTCTTTCTCCTTCCCCTGATGGGGAGTTTGTTCTGTTTCAGTCAACGGATGGCAAGGTACGTTTAGAGTGTCGTTTTGCATCGGATACACTTTGGTTATCACAGGCGGCGATGTCTGAACTCTACCAGGTGACACCGCAGGCGGTGACCCAGCATATCAAGGCGGTTTACGACGAAGGTGAGCTTGAACAAAGTTTAACCTGTAAGGATTACTTACAAGTTCAAACTGAAGATACAAGACAGGTTCAGCGGAAAATTCGCCACTATAATCTGGGTGTTATCCTCGCGGTTGGCTATCGTGTTCGTTCTTCTCGTGGTACTCAGTTCCGCCAGTGGGCGACACAAACGCTGCAAGAATATCTGGTGAAAGGCTTCGTGATGGATGACGAACGTCTGAAAAACCCGCCGGTCGGTAAATCGGTGGTGCCGGATTACTTCGACGAGCTTCTTGAGCGCATCCGTGATATTCGCACTTCCGAGTTACGCTTTTATCAAAAAATCCGCGATCTGTTTACGCTATCAGAAGATTACAGAGCTAACGAAAAAGACACTGGGTTAATGAACAGCCACTGTTGAGCCACTGTGGCTCCGTAAGTCGTGAACAGATGAAGTCTGTTGTACACCAACGTTATGAATCCTTCGATCAGCAAAGAAAAATGACTGATGCACGTGAGGCCGACCGAATTGAACTGGAACAACTTGAGCAGCTTGAAAAACGCTTAAGCAGGAAAAATGCTCCCTAGCACCTTCTCCAAATGGAGAAGATGCGAGAGAAGGGCTTAACACAACTCCAGCTGTACGTCGTACTGCTCGATGATTTTCATCACGCTTGGCGGCGGCAGTTGATCGGTAAACAGGTAGTCGATCAGGCTCATATTGCCGAGGTTAACCATCGCGTTGCGGCCGAATTTGGAATGGTCGGTGACCAACATCACGCAGCGTGAATTTTCGATAATTGCGCGTTTGGTGCGCACTTCGTGATAGTCGAATTCAAGCAGCGAGCCGTCCATATCGATGCCGCTGATACCCAGAATGCCGTAATCGAGACGGAACTGGGAGATAAAGTCCAGCGTGGCCTCACCCATGATACCGCCGTCGCGGGTACGTACCTCGCCACCGGCCAGGATCAGACGAAAATCTTCCTTGGCGGTCAGCAGAGTGGCGACGTTCAGGTTATTGGTCACCACGCGCAGGTTCTTGTGATTCATCAGCGCATGGGCGACCGCTTCCGGCGTGGTGCCGATGTCGATAAACAGCGTGGCGCCGTCCGGGATCTGGCTGGCGACGCGTTGAGCGATACGCGCTTTCTGTTCCGACCACATCACTTTGCGATCGTTGTAGGCGGCATTGACCGAACTGGAAGGCAAGGCTGCCCCACCGTGGTGGCGTTGGATTTTGTTCTGATCGGCCAGGTCATTCAAATCACGACGAATCGTTTGCGGGCTAACGTCAAAATGTTCGACCAGCTCTTCGGTACTGACATAACCCTGCAGGCGCACCAGCTCGATAATAGCGTCATGACGCTGTGTTTGCTTCACGGTAATCCCCTAAAACGCCTGGCTTGTACCTGGCTGTTATTGTTCGTTGTGCGCGCGATGTCGCGTGTCCCAAAATGCCATCAATAACCCTAACACTAAACCGGCTACGTGTGCCGCGTTAGCGATCGACATTCCTAAAATATCGAAATATCCGGCCACCAGCCACAGGACCGAAAACACCATCAGGCCGCGCGGCAGCATCAGACCGCGTTCCGGTGCTCGCTCGCCGCTGAGCCAGCAGTAACCCATCAGAGCGTAGACCACGCCGGACAGGCCGCCGAACAACGCACCGCTAAACAGCGACTGCGCCCAGCCGCTGAAGAAGGCCGAGACCACTGCCAGCACGAACAGTTTGCCGCTGCCGAGGCGTTTTTCCAGCGGGCCGCCGAGATACCACCACCACAGCAGGTTAAAGGTGATGTGCAGCAGTGAAAAATGCAGGAAAGCGTGGCTGACCCAGCGCCACAGCTGCAGGTACTGGCTGCTGTCTTGCGGCCAGGAGAGCCAGTACATCAGGATATCATCGCCCAATATCTGCATCAGGATATAGACCATAATGCACAGCGCCATCACGCCGAGCGTCAGCGGCCCGGCCTTGCTGCGCAGGGTTTGCAGATAGGAAAAACCCTGATAGTGCAGATCGGCATCGGTATTGCCGGCCTGCCAACTGGCGGCGCGATAGCGACTGTTAAGCGGATCGATCAGAAACTGCTGCAGTTCGTGCTGCACCTGCTCCAGATGGCTGTCGTCTGCCAGCCAGATTTCCGCCGCCTCGCCGGTATTGTGCACCCTAAGCTCAATGCCCTGTGTCGTCATGTAGTCGACAAAGGCCTGCGCCAGGCGGGGATTGGATACGGCGATTACTCTAACCATTGCTCTTCCGTCTAAGTGAATGATTTTAGCCGCCGGTGACCCGATGGCGTTGACGGCCGATTATAGCGTCGAAATCCTGAGCGCAGGCAAAGGATCTGCTAAAAACCAGTAAAAACACTCACTAACGGCGCGAGGAAGGAACCCGCCGAAGGGGCGGGAAGAGGATTATGCGGAGGTTTCAACGTCCTGCGGATACTGACGCGCCCAGGCCTCAAAGCCACCGTCAATGCTGTATACCGCGTCAAACCCCTGATGTAGCAGGTATTGCGCCGCGCTGCGGCTGCTGTTGCCGTGGTAGCACATCACCATCACCGGCCGTTCAAAATCATTCTGCTGCATAAAAGTCTGCAGGCTGGCGTTGGTGAGATGAAAAGCGCCCGGTGTGTGCCCGGCTTCAAAACTCTGTGGATCGCGGATATCAACCAGGGCGGCGCTGCCGTCTTTCCAACGGCTGTATGCCTGCTCAACGTTGATCGCTTCAAACTGTTCCATGACTTCCGACTGCCTCGTAATTAGATAATGTCGCTATTGTAACCAACTCCGAGGCAATTAAGACCAGAGCGACGTTGTGGGTTTGGGGAGCGTATATTTTTGAAATTTATCCTGTGGGCTGACAGCCATGTCTTTAGGGACAGAAACAAAAAAACCGCCGAGGGGGCGGTGTTTTTGTGCTAGTCCGGTAAGCGGCCATTCCAGCAGGTTCGGTACTAATGTAATGCAAGCACGATCCGGTGTTCATATTTTGTTCTGCTTAACATGAAGTGTCAAGTGTCAGGTCAGCATAAAAGGCATATAGTGCTTGTGGGCTTTTCCGCCACCTTAAGCAAGTGGGCATCGGTTTTGGGGAAAGGATTCCAATAGCCGTAAATGCAAGCACGACCCGGTGCTTGTCTTTCACGGCAATATCGCCGGTGGTGTTGCCGTGAAGCGGTTTGAGCATGGACCGCACAATGAAACGATACTTTTGTGTTGTGCTCGTTGTATCTGGTGTGATGTTGTCGTCTGGAAAGGGAAGTTGGAATCTCTCCGACAACGTTATTTCAGTAACAATCTATCACCAGAGCAAGTAAGCCAGATGGCCGCTTGGCGGCCATCTTTTCACATCAAAAGTACTTCCGTTAAGCGCCATATCCCATCATCTTCAGCAGCTGTTGTGCCTGCTGCACTGCTTCCTGGCGGTGGGCCACACCCAGCTTCTGGTACAGGTTACGAATATGGGTTTTGATGGTAGTGGCGGCCACTGCCAGTTCGCCGGCGATCTGGTCGTTGCTGTAACCGGAATAAATCAGCCCCAGCACCTGCCATTCGCGCTGTGTCAGCGGACTGGTGCGGATCAGCTCGGGCACTTGTGGGTGGGTTAGCAGCTTATCGACGAAGTTCTCGTCAAAATGCGCAAACTTATGCCGATGATGCTGATTGATGTCGCGCAGGATACGTTGGGCGCGGTGGTTTTCCAGCTCCGGCAGCGTATTGAGCTGGATCAGTTGGCGTAGCTGCTGCGCCATCGCCTCGCCTTCAATGACGAAGTGACTGATAAATCCGGTACGACTGGCCAGTGACAGTGCTTCCATCAGCACCTTTTGTGCGTCGCTTTTGCGCTCCATCTGCCAGTAAAGTTGGTTGCTGAGCAGCAGGTTACGGTTCAGATCGCTGACCAGCCGCAGGCGTCGGGCGTTTTCGTTGAGTTCATCCAATACCACTTCGGCCTCTTCATACTGGCCCAGCATGATTTGTACCCGGGCAATGTTGCGCCACTGGCCCTGCATAAAGTGGTTATCCGCCATGCCCGGCTTTTCAGTCTGGCGCAGCCATTGGGCAGCGGCGGTAGTATCGCCGGTCATCTGCCAGTGGATCACCCGCGGTTTGTCGGCGTTGGTCAGCCAGTCGCGATGGTACTGGGTACCGTGCAGCAGCACTTCGCAACGCTGCATGTGCGCATTGGCGTTATCGAGATCGCCACGGGCCAGAGAGCACTTGGCCAGCATGGCGATGCACTGCAACTGTTGCTGGGGCTGGTAGTTGGCCAGGATTTTCAGACCTTCGCGCGCCGCGTCTTCCGCTTCGTCCAGCCGCGACCATGACCACAGGATCTGTGAACGGATGCGCAGCAGGAACTCATGCATCGGCAACTGTTCCAGGTGCTGTTCACGTACCAGTTCAAACGCCTTGTCCTGTGTCTCAAAGGCGGCCTGCAGGAAACCCTGAGCAATCAGGATCTCGCTCTGCTGCAACAGTGCCCACAGCGCATAGTGGTAAGCCTGATGGCGTCGCGCCATCTGCTCGGTTTGTTGCATCATCGGCAGTGCACGGGCCAGTTCGCCCTTGCAGTGGTGGACTTCACCGGTCACCGAGGTGGCGACAATGCGGCTGTAATAGCTGGATAGTGGCAGGAACTTCAGCGCCTCTGTCGCCAGGCGTTCGGCTTCTTCCGGTTTACCGGCGTTGATCGCCACCTGGGCGCGCAGGGCGTCAAATTCGGCCTCCAGGGTGCGATCGACCTCAATTTTTTGCTCACGCATCGCCTGTTCGGCGCGTTCCAGCAGGGTGTTCACTTCGCTGTAGCGGTGCTGACTTTGCGCTAGCCAGGCCTGCAGCAGCGCCAGTTTGGGATTTTGGATCAGCCGTTCATAGGGGAGCGCATTCAGACACTCTTCCAGCAAGGCCAATTCGCTGTGATGGAACAGCGACCAGGCGTGCTGCAGCAGGATGTCGCGCAGCATGCTGACGTCGCTGGCGGCCAGCGCGTGGTGAATAGCCTCTGCCGGGTAACCCAGCGCCAGCCAGCCTTCGGCGGCGGCACGGTGCAAGCCGGGTAGTTCCAGCGCCAGTTCCCATTGGCAGCGTTGACGCAGGAAAGTGGCGAACAGCGGATGGAAGCAGAACCACTCACCGCTGTCGTCCATACGGTGGATAAATAACCCCTGACGTTCCAGTTCTTCCAGCCGTTGCTGGCCGTTGTCTTCGCCGGTCAGACGTACGATCAGTGCATCATTCATCGAGCGCAGCACCGAACAGCGCAGCAGGAAGGCGCGCGCCTCGGCGTCGACGTGATCCAGCACTTCGTCTACCAAATAATCCGACAGATGGCTGGCGTTCAGCCCGGCCAGGCGCTTGGCGGACTGTTGGGCGGAGGAGGTCGACTGCCGGGCGGACAGGGCGATCAACTGCAGCGCGGTGGCCCAACCTTCAACCTCATCGCACAGGCGGCTGCTGTCTTGCGATTCCATTGGTGACACCAGGCGGCAGTCGAAGAACTGTTTGGCTTCCTGATGGGTAAATGCCAACTGTTGCGTACCCATTTCCAGCAGTTGGTCGCGCACGCGCAAATTGGCAATGCCGAGCGGCGGCAGGGTGCGGGACAGCAGGATCAGCGTCAGGTTTTCCGGCTGGTGGCGCAGGAAGAAGCGCATGGCTTCATGAATGACATCATTGGTGATCAGGTGGTAGTCATCAATCACCAGATACAGCGGTTGGTGCCAGTCGGAAAGTTCGATAAACAGTTGGGCAAACAGCGCCGACAGGCTGGCGTACTGATGCTTTTGGCTCAGCGCCTCGCTCTTCACGCAGTGACCGCCGCTGGCGAGTTGCAGGGCGGCGATCAAATAGCTTGCGAAACGCTCGGGCTGGTTGTCGCTTTCATCCAGCGAATACCAGCCCAAATCTGATTTGCCGGCCGCCCATTGTGCGACCAGCGTCGTTTTTCCGTATCCCGCAGGGCAATTGACCAATGTCAGGCGATAGTTGGCCGTGCTGGCCAGTTTGGCCAACAGGCGATCGCGGATCACGGTATTTTGCAGCCGTACCGGGCGGCTCAGTTTTGATGGGATCAGCATAGTATTCCAGAGTGAAAAGCGCGGTTCCCGCCGCCGTAGGCCTGCCCGATGGCGTTTTATTCATCGCGACGCCTGCCGGGATCGGAGTGAGGCTAATTATTTTATGGCTCGTAATTAATCCCCCTCCTAACTTCTGACAACGTTAAACGTATTGCAACAAGGTTCAGCATTGGCTTGGAGTTAAATTGCTATTGATCACACTTTTTTACGTTTGCAGGCAAATCCCTGTGGAATCGCGGCGTGGTGGAGCGGTTTGGTGACGCAGATGCAGAAAAGCATTTCTGGCTGTGTGCAACACTATAGCCGCTGCAATAACTATGCTAACGTCATTGAACAAGTTTTCACCTTATTCTCAGTGCTCGCTGCCTTCGTCGGTGGGCTTTTTTGCATGATGCAAGGGAGTCAAAAAGTGCCTGAGATCACAATTTTAGCTACGCCCCAATCCTCCTCCCCAGCTAATCCCCAGGCGGGATGATGCCTTCATTCTTTCTCCCCGGCACGATAACGGTAATTTGACCCACTTACTGGATAGAGAGTTTTCCTTATGTCACAGCCTATGCTTAAAAAGGATGCTTTTCTGGCGGCACTGACCCGTCAGTGGCAACAGTTTGGCCTCAGTTCTGCACAACAGATGACCCAGCACCAATGGTGGGAAGCAGTCAGCCGCGCCCTGGCCGAGCAGCTTGCTGCACAGCCTGCGCCGCGTAAAAGCAATAAGCCGTTGCGCCATGTGAACTACATTTCGATGGAGTTTTTGATTGGTCGCCTGACGGCCAACAACCTGATTAACCTGGGCTGGTACGACACCGTCGAACAGGCATTGGCGGAACAGGATATCAAGCTGGCGGACCTGCTGGAGCAGGAAACCGATCCGGCGTTGGGCAATGGCGGGCTGGGGCGTCTGGCGGCCTGTTTCTTGGACTCGATGGCCACAGTGGAACAACCGGCCACCGGCTACGGGCTAAATTACCAGTATGGGTTGTTCCGTCAGTCATTTAGCGGCGGCCAGCAGCAAGAAGCCCCGGACAACTGGCAGCGCGAAAGCTACCCGTGGTTCCGCCACAATGCGGCGCTGTCGGTGGATGTGGGTATCGGCGGCAAACTGGAGAAACTGGCCGATGGCCGCGAGCTGTGGCGCCCTGAGTTTACCCTGCGCGGTGAAGCCTGGGATCTGCCGGTGTTGGGCTTCCGTAATGGCGTGACCCAGCCGCTACGCCTGTGGCAGGCCACCCATCAGCATCCGTTTGATCTGAGCGATTTCAACGATGGCAAATTCCTGCAGGCGGAGAAGCAGGGCGTGGAAGCCGCCAAGCTGACCAAGGTGCTGTATCCGAATGATAACCACCAGGCGGGCAAGCGCCTGCGCCTGATGCAGCAATACTTCCAGTGTGCCTGTTCGGTGGCCGATATTCTGCGTAAGCACCATCTGGCGGGCCGCAAGATTGAAGACCTGCCGAAGTACGAAGTGATCCAGCTCAATGATACTCACCCGACCATCGCCATTCCGGAAATGCTGCGCATTCTGCTCGATGAGCACCAGTTGGACTGGGAGGCCGCCTGGGCTATTACCAGCAAAACCTTCGCCTACACCAACCATACCCTGATGCCGGAAGCGCTGGAGTGCTGGGATGAGAAGCTGGTGCGCAGCCTGCTGCCGCGTCATTTCTCCATCATCAAACAGATCAACGCCAACTTCAAAAAGCTGGTGGATAAACACTGGCCGGGCGACGACGCGGTGTGGGCCAAGCTGGCAGTGCATCATGATAAACAGGTGCGGATGGCTAACCTGTGCGTGGTCAGCGGCTTCGCGGTCAACGGCGTGGCACAGTTGCACTCCGATCTGGTGGTGAAGGATCTGTTCCCGGAATACCACCAATTGTGGCCCAACAAATTCCATAACGTCACCAACGGCATTACGCCACGCCGCTGGCTGAAGCAGTGTAACCCGGCGCTGTCAGGGTTGATTGACGAAACGCTGAAGGTGGAGTGGGCCAATGACCTTGACGCTCTGAAAGGGCTGGAGAAATACGCCGATGATGCGGCGTTCCGTCAGCGTTATCAGCAAATCAAACGCGATAACAAAGTCGTGTTGGCAAACTATGTGCACGACGTGATGGGGCTGACGCTCAATCCGGACGCGATTTTCGACGTGCAAATCAAACGCCTGCACGAATACAAACGCCAGCATTTGAACCTGCTGCACATTTTGTCGCTGTATCGCCAACTGCGCGATAACCCGCAGCTGGATATCGTGCCACGGGTGTTCCTGTTCGGCGCCAAAGCGGCACCGGGCTACTATCTGGCGAAAAACATCATTTACGCGATCAATCAGGCGGCGGAAAAGATCAACAACGATCCGCTGGTGAAGGATCGACTGAAAGTGGCGTTTATTCCTGATTACCGCGTGTCTGTCGCTGAACTGATGATCCCGGCGGCGGATATTTCCGAGCAGATCTCGACCGCTGGCAAAGAGGCTTCCGGCACCGGCAATATGAAGCTGGCGTTGAACGGCGCGCTGACCGTCGGCACTCTGGATGGCGCCAACGTGGAAATCGCCGAGCAGGTGGGTGAAGACAACATCTTTATCTTCGGTAACACCGTGGATCAGGTGAAGGCGCTGCTGGCGAAAGGCTATGACCCGCTCAGCTATCGCAAGAAAGACAAGCACCTGAAGGCGATCCTGGACGAACTGGCGAGCGGCGCATTCAGCCACGGCGACAAGCATGCATTCGACATGATGCTGCACAGCCTGCTGGAAGGTGGCGACCCTTATTTGGTGCTGGCGGACTTTGCTTCTTATTGCAAAGCTCAACAGCAGGTAGATGAACTCTATCGTGACCGTGATGAGTGGACGCGCCGTACTATTCTTAACACCGCGCGGGTCGGTATGTTCAGCTCGGATCGGATCGCTCGATCCGCGACTACCAACAGCGTATCTGGCAAGCCAAACGTTAAGGAGAGCGAATGGATCGCAAGGTCATCGATCAGGCGGCAGCTCAGGCGGGTATCGCTGCCGATTATATTAATGCCCACGGTCAACAGCAGGCGATCGCTGAGGACACCAAGCGCCGACTGCTGGACGCCATGGGGCGCAGCACGACCCCGCAGGAGGCCGTAGTACTGCCACTACCGGCGGTGAAGGTCTTCTATCAGGGGGCGCCGGTGGCGTTGCCGCTGGCAGGGAGCGGCGAGTATCTGTGGACGCTGCAGCGCGAAGACGGTGGCCAGCAACAGGGGCGCGCCAGTGCGCGTAAAACCTTTACCCTGCCGGTTGAGTTACCGCCGGGGTACCACCAACTGACGCTGAAACAGGGCGAGCAGCAGTGGCAGTGCCGGCTGATCGTGGCACCGAAACGCTGCTTTGAACCGGATGCCTTGCTGACCGGAAAGAAGTTGTGGGGCGCTTGCGTCCAGCTTTATACCCTGCGATCCGACAGTAACTGGGGCATCGGTGACTTTGGCGATCTGCGCCAGATGGTGGAGCAGGTCGGTGAAAGGGGCGGTGCTTTCGTTGGACTGAACCCGATCCATGCGCTGTATCCTGCCAACCCGGAAAGCGCCAGCCCGTACAGCCCGTCATCGCGCCGCTGGCTGAACGTGATTTATATCGATGTGAACGCGGTGGAAGATTTCCAGCGCAACGAGGCCGCGCAGCGATGGTGGTTGAAACCGGCCACGCAAAAGAAACTGGCCGCCGCGCGCAGCAGCGAACTGGTGGATTACAGCACGGTGACGCAGCTTAAGCTGGCGGCGTTGACGCTGGCATTCCCGCAGTTCCAGGCGCGCAAAGCGGGTGACGAGCAGCGTCAGGCATTTGAGCAGTTTGTTCTCGAAGGTGGCGAAAGCCTGTATCAACAAGCGGCCTTTGATGCGCTGCATGCCCATTTGGCCGCCACAGACAGCAGCCTGTGGGGCTGGCCGGTCTGGCCTGAACAATATCAACAGGGCGACAGCGCTGCGGTGCAGCAATTTTGTCAGCAGCAGCAGGCGCAGGTGCAGTTTTACCTGTGGCTGCAGTGGCTGGCCGCCAGCCAGTTCGCCGATTGTTTCCGCCTGAGTCAGCAACAGCAGATGCCGATTGGCCTGTACCGGGATTTGGCGGTCGGCGTGGCAGAAGGGGGTGCGGAAACCTGGTGCGAGCGCGATCTTTATTGTCTGAAAGCCTCGGTGGGGGCGCCGCCGGACATTCTGGGGCCGCTCGGACAAAACTGGGGCCTGCCGCCGATGGACCCGCATGTGATGGCGGCGCGCGGCTACCAGCCGTTTATCGATCTGCTGCGTGCCAATATGACCAGCTGCGGCGCGCTGCGCATTGATCATGTGATGGCGTTACTGCGCCTGTGGTGGATCCCCTACGGTGAAACTGCGGTTCACGGTGCCTATGTGAAATACCCGGTGGATGACCTGTTGGCGGTGCTGGCGCTGGAAAGCCAACGCCACCGCTGTATGGTGATTGGCGAAGACCTCGGTACCGTTCCGGTTGAGATTGTCGCGAAGTTGCGCGACAGCGGGGTCTATTCCTATAAGGTGCTGTATTTCGAACGTGACGGTGAGAACCATTTCCGCGCGCCGCAGGCCTATCCGGTGCAGGCCATGGCGACCATTACCACGCACGATCTGCCGACGCTGCGCGGCTATTGGCAAAGTGGTGACCTGCAGTTGGGCAACCAATTGGGGTTGTATCCGGATGCGGAGATCCTGAAAGAGCTGTTTGCCGACCGTGAGCGAGCCAAGCAGGGGTTGCTGGACGGGCTGCACCACTATGGTTGTGTGCCGCAGAAGGTAGGAAAAAAGGCGGCGTTGCTGAATATGAGCCCGCTGCTTAACCGGGGCTTGCAGCGTTACGTTGCCGACAGCGCCAGCGCGTTGCTGGGTCTGCAGCCGGAAGACTGGCTGGACATGGCGGATCCGGTCAATATTCCCGGTACCAGCAGTCAGTACCCTAACTGGCGGCGTAAATTGACCCAAACGCTGGAGGAGATGTTTGCCGACCAACAGGTCAACCGCTTACTGAAGGATTTGGACAAGCGGCGGCGTAAGGTATCGGTAGGGTAATTGAGTTAAAAATGCCGGATTGGGTAAACCGAATCCGGCATTTTTTTATCCGCTGTGGGGCATGTTGCCCTGGAACAGGGGATTAATAATAAGAGTGCTCGCCGCGCTGGTGTTCGGTCAAATCGCGCACGCCTTTCAGTTCAGGGAACTTCTGCAGCAGCTCTTTCTCGATGCCTTCCTTCAGGGTCACATCGACCATGGAACAACCGTTACAGCCGCCACCGAACTGCAGGATCGCCAGGCTGTCGTCAGTGATTTCCATCAGCGTCACACGGCCACCGTGGCCTGCCAGCTGTGGGTTGATCTGTGACTGCAGTACGTATTCAACACGCTCCATCAGCGGTGCGTTGTCGTCCACTTTGCGCATTTTGGCGTTTGGCGCTTTCAGCGTCAGCTGCGAGCCCAGTTGGTCGGTGACGAAGTCAATTTCGGCATCGTCCAGATAAGGTTTGCTCAGTTCGTCGATATAGGCGGACAGTTTTTCGAACTTCAGCTCGGTGTCTGTTGCTTCTACCGCGTCCGGCGGGCAATAAGAGACACCGCATTCGGCCGTAGGCGTACCCGGGTTGATCACGAATACGCGGATTTGGGTGCCTTCCTCTTGATTTGCCAGCAGTTTGGCAAAGTGTTCCTGTGCAGTATCTGTTATACGAATCATGGCATTAGCTCGTTAGTTCAAATAGTTGACTTTAATACTAGGTTATAATACGCCCATTGCCGTGGCACTACAACGTGCGGCAAACGCACCAAATCTGTATTGATGCCACGCCCTGCCGCTGCAACAACCTGGCAATTTCCGCCACCGTGCTGCCCGTCGTGACTACATCGTCCAGCAGGGCGATGTGTCGGCCCTCGAGGGATTCGTGGCAACGAAATGCTCCGCGCAGATTACGCCGCCGCATGCGGGCCGGCAACCCCTGCTGTGGGGCGGTTTTGCGTACCCGGCTCAGTGCGGCGGGGCGGTAGTCGCAGCCCAACCAGTAGGCCAGCGGTCGTGCCAGCAGACTGCTCTGGTTATAGCCGCGTCGCCAGCAACGTTTTGCCTGCAAGGGTACCGCTAAAATCACATCGGGTCTGTTCAAATACTGCTCTCGATGCGCTTGTTGCCAGTTTAGCAAAATTAGCCGAGCCAGCAGCGGCGCCAGCTCCGGCGTATGCTGAAACTTGAATTTTTTGATTAGCTGACGCAATGGGGCCTGATAATCGCCGACGAACACCAGTGCCTGCCAGGGGGGCGGTTGCTGCAGGCAGCGGCCACAGGGTAATGCGGTATCGCCAGCGGGCAGGCCGCAGCGGGGGCAGCATAAGGGCTTGGTCGGCAGGTGGCGCAGGCAATAGCTGCAAATGCCATGATGGCTGAGGCGTAATGGCTGTCGGCATAGCCAACAGCGGCTGTAGATTGATAGCATAGCCGTCCTCCCTGACGGATGAGAATGAAAGGACAATAACCGATGACAGCGTTGTACTGGCAAACAATAGGTGAAGGCGATCGCGATCTTGTGCTGCTGCACGGCTGGGGGCTGAACGCGGAAGTATGGAGTTGCATGCTTGAGCGGCTGACGCCGCATTTTCGTCTGCATCTGGTCGATCTGCCGGGTTATGGCCGCAGCCAGGGATTTGCTGCCATGTCGCTTGAGCAAATGGCGGAAATTGTGTTGGACGCCGCGCCGGCGCAGGCCTGGTGGTTAGGTTGGTCGCTCGGCGGGTTGGTGGCCAGCCAGATTGCGTTGACGCAGCCACAACGGGTGCATGGGTTGATTACCGTGTCTTCTTCACCCTGCTTTGCGGCACAGGATGATTGGCCGGGGATCCGCCCTGAGGTGCTAAGCGGTTTTCAGCATCAGCTGAGCCAGGATTTCCAGCGCACCGTAGAGCGTTTTCTGGCATTACAAACGTTGGGCACGGAAAGTGCGCGGCAGGACGCCCGTTTGCTGAAATCGGTGGTGCTTAACCAGCCGATGCCGAGCGTTGAAATACTGAACGGCGGGCTTGAGATACTGCGGACCGCTGACTTGCGCCAGTCGCTGGCGGGGCTGTCACTGCCACTGTTGCGGATTTACGGTTATCTGGACGGATTAGTGCCGCGTAAGGTCGCCGGATTGCTCGACGTCAGTTGGCCGCACTCGTCATCAATCATCATTGCGAAAGCGGCTCATGCGCCATTCATTTCCCAGCCTGATGAATTTGCAGAAATTATTGGCACTTTTGTGGCCGAAAATGGGATCTGCCGCCAAAACGCACAATAAAGCGCTAAAAAAAGAGCGGTTTAGTGGATAAAAAATAAAGCTGTCCGATACTTAAGGGGGTAACTGCGTTGGTTGAAAATGAAAAAATCGCCCATGGTTTTTTCACTTTGGCGTTTCGTCTCTGGGAAACGGCTCTCGTCAGGGAAAGCAACGAGGTCAGCAGATGTCACGGCAACTGGTGTTATGACGCATTTACTCTGGACAGCTTTCATAATAAATAAACTATCCATTGAGAGGTAATGTAATGAAATCTTTGAAAATGATTATTGCCGCGTTAGTTGTAGGTTCAGTGTCTTTCAGCACCATGGCAGCCACCCTGCTGACCAAGGAAGATCTGGCCAAGAATCCGGGTAAATACGAGAAAGTGGGTTCGGTGTCTACTACCGCACAGACCACGTCGCCAATGGATGCAAAAGAAGAACTGTCCAAACTGGCTGATGAGAAAGGCGGTCAGTATTATGTGATCATTGCTGGCCGTGAACACGGTAAATTCAGCGCTACTGCTGACGTGTATAAAGACAAATAATAACGATTGAATCAGTTA
This sequence comes from Serratia sp. AR11, assembly GCF_056376275.1. NCBI lineage: Bacteria > Pseudomonadati > Pseudomonadota > Gammaproteobacteria > Enterobacterales > Yersiniaceae > Serratia > Serratia sp. AR11. The sequence goes on along the minus strand of NZ_CM150739.1, from coordinate 5,161,479 downwards.
AGTTGGGGCGTGCTTTGTGCTGCGCCCCAACCTCCATTACTTCAAACGATACACCACGGTACTGCTGCACTTCTGGCCCTCAGGGCAGCTCTTGCAACTGCCGCTCAGGCAGGCGCTGTTATCCTGCTCGATTCGCTCTACTTTCCCCATCGCGATTAAACGCTCCAGCATGGCCTGCACTAACGGCAGCGGGGCGGCCAACTGACGGCTGAGTTGCAGCGCCTGCACGTTTCCGTGCAGCGCCAATGCATCGCGGATCTGCAACAGGCCGGCCATCAGTGACAGTTTCCCTTGCCACTCTGACAGCATGCCGCAGGTGTGGCGTTGCCCAGGCGAACCGTTACCCGGCTGCGCGCCCGGCGTAGGCCGAACAGGATCAACAGATTGAACAGCACCACAATGGTTATCGCCGTCAGGCTGTACTGCGGGTGCTGGCCGAAGGTGGCGACCTGATAAAACAGCGTGGCCAACGAGTAAGCGACATTCAGTCCCCAGAGAATGGAGAAGGTCATCCAGCCACGGCTGGATTCACGGGCGATAGCCCCCATGACCGAGACGCAGGGGACGTATAGCAACACGAAAATCAGGTAGCTGTAGGCGGAAATCCCGGAACCGAATTTACTGCTCATCATGCCCATCGAGCCGACATCCATTTCCCCGTCACCCTTGCTGGCCTCAATCGGGTTGGACAGTACGCTCAGGCTGAAGGTGTCTTTCAAGCCTTGCCAGGTGGTCTCCAGGGCACCGCCCAGTTCGTCCAACAGATTAAAGTTGGCAGCGTCAAACTCGGTGTTATTGATGCGTTCGGCGGTGTACAGCGTGTTCAGCGTGCCGACCACCACTTCTTTCGCCATGGCCCCGGTGACCAGGCCGACGGTGGCCTGCCAGTTATCATTGTGTACGCCCATTGGCTCTAGCAGCGGTGTCAGCACCTTGGAAACCGATGCCAGCGCGGAGTCATTGATGTTATCCACCGGCTTGCCGCTGAATGAAAAGCTGTTCAGGCCGCCAATGAAGATGCTGGCAATCACAATTACTTTACCGGCACGCAGGACGAAGCCTTTCAGTCGCTGCCAGGTTTGCAGCAGCAGGCTTTTCAGGTGCGGCACGTGGTAGACCGGCAGCTCCATAACGAAGGGGGAGGCTTCGCCGCGCATGATGGTGTACTTCAACACCAGCCCGGTGAGGATCGCCACCACAATGCCGAGCATATACAGGGAGAACACCACGCCCGCGCCGTCCTGGCCGAAGAAGGCGGCGGCAAACACGGCGAAGATTGCCAACCGGGCGCCACAGGACATAAATGGCGCCATCATGATGGTCATCAGGCGTTCGCGCTGAGCATCCAGCGTGCGTGCGCCCATGATGGAGGGCACGTTGCAGCCGAAACCGACAATCAACGGCACGAAAGATTTACCCGGCAGTCCGAGTGCCTGCATCAGACGATCCATCACGAAGGCCGCTCGCGCCATGTAGCCGGAGTCTTCAAGGAATGACAGGAACAGATACATCATGCCGATTTGTGGCACCAGCGGCAGCACGGTATTGATACCGCCACCGACCCCCTGCGCCAGGAAAATCGTCAGCCATTCCGGGAAATGCAGGGTGTAGCCCAGCCATTGAATTCCCTGGATAAAGATGGCCGCTGAGCCAATATCGAAAATAGGCTGTAGCGCACCGCCGATGTTGATCGCCAGCAGGAACATCAGATACATCACCAGCAGGAAGATCGGTACCCCCAGCCAGCGATTGAGGATCACTTTATCCAATGCTTCGGTCAGGCGGTTCGGCATCGCCTGCTGAGAATTACTGACGGCGTCACACAGGGTGGTGATTGACTGATAGCGCGCATCGGCGATCACCAGTGCCGGGTCTTCCTGTTGCTGCTGTCGCAGTGCCTCTTTGGCTGCCGGCAGCAGAGCTGCTGCCGGGCCGGCCAAAGTATGGCTGTAGATATCGCCCTCCAGCATTTGCAGTGCCAGCCAGCGACGTTGTTCGCTTGGCAAGTTTTGCGGCATCGCGTCGCTCAGCGTGGTCATTTCTTTCAGCAGCACCGGTGGGTAGAGCACCAGCGCTTTCAATTCGTTGAACTGATGATTGTCGATCATTTGCTTTAACACGCCAATACCGTCGGCCTTGGTGGAGACCAGCGGTACCACCGGGCAGCCGAGGCGTGCGGACAGTGCGGCAATATCAATATCAATTTTCTGACTTCTGGCAATATCCAGCATGTTCAGCGCGACGATGCAGGGAATACCCAGCTCCAGCAGTTGCAGCGTCAGGTACAGATTGCGCTCCAGATTGGAAGCGTCGACCACGTTGATCAGCAGATCGGCGTCGCCGCTCAGAATGTAGTGGCAGGCGATCTGTTCGTCGAGTGAGGTTTGCTCCGAGATGGTGGTCAGGGAGTAGGTGCCGGGCAGATCGACCAGTTTGACCTGGGATTGCGGCGTGGTGAACAGGCCTTCTTTACGTTCTACCGTCACCCCCGCCCAGTTACCAACCCGCTGGCGCGCCCCGGTAAGCTGGTTAAACAGCGTCGTCTTGCCGGAATTAGGATTTCCTATTAAGCCAATAGTGAGTTTTTTCATAATGTTGCGTGATATCAGTCAAGGGAAATGGGGCCAGGCAATGTGCATGGCCAAGGCAAGGCGGCTCAGCGTCAGGATTGACCGTCGAGCAGGATCAGGGCCAGATCTTTCCTGCGTAGCACCAGGCTGACGCGGCGGGTTTTAATTTCTATTGGGTCACCCAGCGGCGCTACGCGCACTACTTCAAACGATGAACCCGGCAGCATGCCGAGGGATAAAAGTTTCTGGCGGTAGGCTGGGCCAATGTCATTGGCGAAGCCGGCGATCTTATACGATCGTTTAGGCTGAAGATGCATGTAACCTTCCCTGAGCCCAGCTTATTGGGCCGATGATGATAAAAGAACGTTCCTGAGGCAGCGCCGAGCAAAGCTACGGGCTGCCGACGTTTTCAATCCATGAGGTAATGCAGTGAACACGCAAAATAATAATAGTGAGAATCATTATCGTATTCAATACAAAAAATAGGGGTATTGGTAACCAAAGGTTGTGGCGATCACATTTTACGATCGGGATTGCCTGACAGGACTACTTTTATCACCCGCTCTGGCGGGGTGCAAATGCGAATGGTGAGTTAAATCAGTTACGTGATTGTAGTAATTTTTTCCAGATTGAAAAAATTAGCGACACATTCAATAGTCATGATCCGGCAGCGTTACTATTGGTATTTATTTGGCAACATCTCATCGGTTGAATACGAGCGGTAACTATTTGTGTTTCTCTGAGAAATACCAAAATGAGAACATGATTGTTAATAACGGTGTTAATTGATGGCTATGCAGCGCTATTTTCAGGCCTGAAACAGCGGGTCATTATGGCTGTTGGCAAGATTGAAGAAATATGCAGGTTTATTGAGGCGGGTCAAAAATTGCGGTGATAGTTCGGCAGGAAAGGGCGGAGTAAACTCCGCCCTGCATCCCATAGGCCTGGTCAGGGCCTGATTAAGATTTTTTGCCGAATGCCGCCGCCAGCGCATCACCCATGGCGCTGTTACCCGCCGAGGTGTTGTTGTTGCCGCGTGGTTTGGCCTTATTGGCCGGTGCCCGGTTGGCGTTGTCCCTGGCCGGGGCGGCGTTACCGCCGCGGCGTGGTGAACCTTCACCCGGTTGCTCGTCCAGACGCATGCTCAGCGCGATGCGTTTGCGCTGCAGGTCCACTTCCATCACCTTCACTTTGACGATGTCACCGGCTTTCACCACGGTGTGCGGATCTTCGACAAACTTGTCCGCCAACGAGGAGATATGCACCAGACCGTCCTGATGCACGCCGATATCGACAAAGGCCCCGAAGTTGGTGACGTTGGTCACTGAACCTTCCAAAATCATCCCCGGCTGCAGGTCGCTCAGGGTTTCAACGCCCTCGGCGAAGGTGGCGGTTTTGAATTCCGGACGCGGATCGCGGCCCGGTTTCTCCAGCTCTTTCAGGATGTCGGTCACCGTTGGCACGCCGAACTTGTCGTCGGTGAAATCGCTGGCCTTCAGGCTGCGTACCGCTGCCGGGTTACCCATCAGATCCTGTAGTGCCTGGCGGGTGGCGGCCAGAATGCGTTCGACCACCGGGTAGGTTTCCGGGTGAACGGTCGAGGCGTCCAGCGGGTTGTCGCCGTGGTTGATACGCAGGAAGCCGGCGCACTGCTCGAAGGCTTTTGGCCCCAGGCGGCTGACTTTCAACAGCTGTTCGCGGTTGCTGAAACGGCCATTCTCATCACGCCAGGTGACAATATTCTGCGCCATCATGCGCGTCAGGCCGGCTACGCGGGTCAGCAGCGGCACCGAGGCGGTGTTCAGATCGACCCCGACGGCGTTTACGCAGTCTTCAACCACCGAATCGAGTTTTTTCGCCAGTTGGCTTTGGCTGACATCGTGCTGGTACTGACCAACACCGATGGATTTCGGATCGATTTTGACCAGTTCGGCCAGCGGATCCTGCAGGCGACGGGCGATGGAGACGGCGCCACGCAGCGAGACGTCGAGATTCGGGAACTCCAGCGCCGCCAGTTCGGAGGCGGAATATACCGAGGCACCGGCTTCGCTGACGATCACTTTCTGCGCTTTGACTTCGCCGAATTGCTGTTGCAAATCAAGATAAAAACGCTCGGTCTCACGCGATGCGGTACCGTTGCCGATGGCGACCAGTTCCACTTTGTGTTTGATGCACAGTGCCGCGACGATGGCCGCGGCTTTGGCGGCCTGGCCGGTATGCGGGTAGACGGTGTCGGTGGCGACCAGCTTGCCGGTGGCATCCACCACCGCCACTTTCACCCCGGTACGCAAGCCCGGATCCAGCCCCATGGTCGCGCGCATGCCGGCCGGTGCGGCCATCATCAGATCGTGCATGTTACGGGCGAAGACGTTGATTGCTTCATCTTCCGCACGTTCGCGCAGGGTGCTCATCAGTTCGGTTTCCAGATGCAGCAGCACCTTGATGCGCCAGGTCCAGTTGACCACCGCTTTGCGCCAGGCGTCTGCCGGGGCGTTATTCAGGCGCAGATCGAGATGGCTGATGATGATCTGTTCCGCCTGGCTTTCGCGCGGCGCTTCTTCAAACTGCGGGTCGGCGTTCAGCGCCAGTTGCAGCACGCCTTCGTTGCGGCCACGGAACATGGCCAGCGCACGGTGTGAAGGCACCTGGGCAATAGGTTCGTGGTGATCGAAGTAGTCGCGGAATTTCGCGCCGGCTTCTTCTTTGCCTTCCACCACTTTGGAGACCAGATGCGCATGCTTCCACAGGTAATTACGAACCTTGGCCAGCAGCGCGGCGTCTTCGGCGAAACGCTCCATCAGGATGTAACGCGCGCCGTCGAGGGCGGCTTTCACGTCCGCTACGCTCTTGTCGGCATCAACGTAGCCTTCGGCCAGTTGTTCAGGCTGCTGCTGAGGATCTTGCCACAGGGTGTTTGCCAGGGGCTCCAGACCGGCTTCAATCGCGATCTGGCCACGGGTGCGGCGCTTGGGTTTGTACGGCAGGTAGAGATCTTCAAGTTCGGTTTTGCTTTGCGTGGCGGTGATCGCCCCCGCCAGCTGTTCGGTCAGTTTGCCCTGCTCGTCGATCGATTTAAGGATGGTCTGACGGCGGTCTTCCAGTTCACGCAGATAACCCAGGCGGGTTTCCAGCTGGCGCAGTTGGGTATCGTCCAGACCCCCGGTGACTTCCTTACGATAGCGTGCAATAAAGGGCACGGTATTACCTTCATCCAGCAGACGGATGGCGGAGTCAACTTGCTCCGGCCGGGCCTGCAGTTCTGTTGCAATAATGCGGCTCAGTGGGTCATTCATATGTCTGGTATCTGTTGGGAATGGTTAGTAAACAGGGGGACAGTTATACGGATTGCGCGGGGAAAATGCCAGTGAAGCGGGCCGCCTCTCGGCAGCCATGGCGCGCAAAACGGCCTGTACCGCGGCGGCGGGCGGCCGCTCGGAAAAAACTGAAATCTTTTAAGTTTGATTTTAGCCCGAGATACTCGGGCCTAGCGCACCGAGGGGCAACTCCGGCGGGCAAGCCCGCTACGACCCCTTCGGCACGCTCTCCCTAATAATGGACTTGTTAGTCGCCAGCTCTATTTAACGTACTCGATCTCATTCACAAACCACAGCGCATCTCCTGCCGGAGTGTTGACGGTGGCGGCGTCCCCCACTTCTTTTTTCAGCAGGGCGCGGGCCATCGGTGAATCGATGGAGATGTAGTCCCGGCGGCCAAAAATCTCGTCATAGCCGACGATGCGAAAGCGTTTGATCTCACCGTCTTCGTTTTCTACCGCTACCCAGGCACCAAAGAAGACTTTGCCTTCCTGCTGCGGCGAGTAGTCGACCACCTTCAACTGTTCGAGGCATTTGGTCAGGTAGCGCACGCGGCGATCGATTTCCCGCAGCCGTTTTTTGTTGTACTGATAGTCGGCATTTTCACTTCTGTCGCCGAGGCTGGCCGCCCAGGTCACTTTTTTAGTGACCTCTGGCCGATCTTCGCGCCAGAGGTAGTCCAGCTCTTGTTTCAGTTTGTCGTACCCTTCACGGGTGATCAGCGGTGTTCTCATGCAACCTGTTGCCATGGCAATAGTGGAACCTATAGCGCGAAGTGTACGACAGATGCGGGGCCAGAGGCATCGAAAATAGGGGCCGTTACGACGCGTTGTCGGCAATCGTGACCGACATCGCACCGATGCGCTCGATGTTGACCTCGATACGATCGCCGGCCTGTATCGGTGAGACGCCGGATGGCGTACCGGTATAAATCACGTCTCCCGGCCACAGGGTAAACATCGCCGAGGCATAGGCAATCAGGCGTTGTACGTTATAAATCAGGTGGCGGGTGTTGGAGTGCTGCCTGAGTTGGCCGTTGACCCGAATGCTGAGATCCAGGGTGTTCGGATCGCCGATTTCGTCAGGGGTGACAATCCACGGGCCGAGTACCGAAAACCCATCGGCCGATTTACGAAAAGAGGGAAACTCCGAGCCGCGTACGGTCATGTCTATGCCGATACTGTAGCCGAACACCACCTCAAGGGCCTGTTCGAGAGGTACGTGGCGCGCGCGTTGGCCAATGATCACCGCCAGTTCGACCTCTGGGTCGGTGCGTCGCTCGGGAGCAGGCAAGTTTATGATCTCGTTCGGCCCGCACAATGAGCTGTTGGCCTTGAGAAACAGACCGTATTCGCTGATATCGGTGTAGACCTTGCCGTGGTTGATTTGTTGATCGGCATTGGCTTCGGCGATGTGGTCACGGTAATTGATTGGCGCGCCGAGAAGCTTGCCTGGGTTGGCTACCGGTGCGTTCAGGCTCACCTGTTCCAGCGGATAGCTTACCAGTCGCTCCCAGTTTGCACCCAGCTGCGAGGCAATGTCGGGGAAATGGCTAATCATCCAGTCGGCAGGCGGTGCGGGCCAGTGGGCGGGGGTTATGGCGTGAAACATCGGCGTGATGTCGTACACGCGCTGTTGCCGGATGATCCCTATCCGATCCTGGTTAAAGCGGCAAATCTTCATGATATAGATCCTCTGAAGGTGGCAATGCAAGGGAGGCTCACGATGAGCCGAGGGGTAAAACCGACGGCATCAGCCGTCCGGCGTGATTTCATGGCGCCAGATCCCCAGTTTTTCCAGCACCGGGCGATCGGAAAAGCTGAAACAGACCGTATCGCCGTCAGGTGCCGACAGGCGATAGCTGAGCCACGAAGGCAGGGCAAAGATATCTTTCGGTTTTAGTCGGAAGCAGACACCTCCCGTCAGCTTTATTTCCAGCTCCCCCTCCATCACCACCAGCACCTGGCTGGCATTGCCGCGTTGGGCGAGGGTGGTAAAGCCTCCTGGCAGCAACATGATGACCGTGCCAAGGGTGGGAATAGCCCAATCACCGCTGGCCGGATTGATGTAGCGCAGGCTGATGGCGTTGGCCGGGTCGATCTCGCTGCAGCGATGTAATTGTTCCAGTGCTTCGCGGGTGCGCTGATACGGATAGTTAAATATCGGCGAGGGCTGGCTTTGCCTCGTTGGCCGGTATTCCAGCGGTATCAGGCCGGCACCGTAGCGGGCCAGGGCATCACCTTCCGGGCGTGGCTCCAGCGTTTGGCCCGCGGGCAGGCGGTCTTGCCGAAACCCGGCCTTGAGAAAGTGCAGCAGCGGGGCATCCAGGCCATCGAGCCAGAATATCGGTTTATCGGTATCATTCTGGTGCTGGTGCCAACGCCATGAAGGGGTAATGATAAAATCCCCCGGATGCAGAGTGGTCTGCTCGCCGTCCACCGTGGTGTTGCCGCCCTCGGCTTCCAGAATAAAGCGCAGGGCGGTGGGCGTGTGGCGATGCAGCGGGGCCACTTCCCCCGGCAGCACCATTTGCATCCCGGCGTACAGCGTGTCGGTGATGCGCGACGAACCCGGCGGCAGCGATGGGTTTTCCAGTACCAGCACGCGGCGTTCGGCACGTTCGAGGTCGATCTGCGAGCCGATATCCAGCAGCGCTTTTTTCACCTCGACGTAATGCCACTGGTAAGGCGTGGCCTGAGGTTCTGGGTGATTGGGAACCAGACCATGCAGTGACTCCCACAGCGGAAACAGGTGCTTTTTTTGCAGTTGCTGAATATCGATGCTCATTTAGTCCTCCCTTTGTGGGGCAGAAACCCCCACATTTTGATAGACGTGTTTGTATTCGATAAAACTGTCCAGTGAGGCGATGCCGTTCAAACGGCCAAGGCCGCTCTGCTTGTATCCGCCCTCTTCGAACTCATCGTGAATTTGCGCCCAGTCATTGATCCACACGCTACCGGCCTGAATTTCCCGCGCGACGCGGTGCGGACGGTTGGCATCCATTGACCAAATGCTGGCGGCTAACCCGTAGTCGCTATGATTGGCGGAAGCGATCGCCTGTGCTTCGTCGTCAAACACCTCCAGCGTCAACACCGGGCCGAAAACTTCCTGCTGCACAATGTCCATATCGCTGTTGGGCACTTCCAGCAGGGTCGGCCGGTAGAACGCACCTTTGGCCAGGGGGCCTTCCACTACCGGTCCACCGCGAACCACGGCCTTGGCCCCCTGGGCCAGCGCGGCAGTGACCATGGCATCGACCCGCAGGACGCTTTGTTGGTCGATCAACGGCCCCAACTCAACGCCCGCCTCCAGCGATGGCCCGATTTTTACCGCCTCCAGCAAGGCGGCCATGCGGGCTTTAACCTGCGGATAGATAGCGCGCTGCACCAGAAAACGGCTGCCGGTAACACAGAATTGACCGCTGAAAGTGGTGAGTGAACGCACGATCATCGGCAAGGCGCGATCCAGGTCGGCGTCTTCGAACAACAGGTGCGGCGTTTTCCCACCTAATTCCAGCGAGATGCGTTTGACCCGCTGCATGGCGTTGGCCGCCAATGTGCGTCCGGTGCGGGTGCTGCCGGTAAAACTGATGCCCGGGACTGCCGGGCTGCTGACCAGCAACATGGCACCTTCGCTGCCGCTTTCGGTGAACAGGTTCACCACCCCCTGCGGCAGGCTGTCGACTTCGGCCAGAATGCGGGCGAATGCCGCGTTAACCTGAGCGGTCTGAGCCGGAAGTTTGATGACGACGGTATTGCCCGCGGCCAACGCCGGGGCCAGCGATCTGATGGTGAGAATGGCCGGTGAATTCCACGGAGTGATCACCCCGACCACGCCCAGTGGCTCGTACAGCACCCGGGATAAGGCACCGGGCTGGATCTCCATGGCACGCCCGTAAGTGGTCAGGGCCAGTGCGGCGGCATAGCGCAGTTTGCTGGGAATGAACTGAACCTCAAAGCGGGCTTCGCTCAGCGGTTTACCGTTGTCTTGCGCCAGGATCCGGGCCAGGGCTTCCGCATGTTGTTCAAATCGATCGGCCATTTGATTCAGGCAGCGGGCCCGCAGCTGCCGGTCGCGGCTCCAGGCCGGCACAAATGCGCGTTGGGCGGCGGCAATCGCCATCGCGGCTTCCTCGGTGCCGCCGTCGGCAAATTCTCCCAGTTCGGAGCCATCCGCCGGGCTGATACTGATGCCTTGTTTGGGCGAATCCAGCCATTGGCCATCGATCCAGTGCAGTGCTTTTGGCCTGGCTGAGTGGGTCTGGTCACCTGTCTGCATAACCGCTCCTGTGATGCATTTTTGTTAATGAAATGAAAATTCTTATGTACTGAGAGAATATCTGCTGCCTACAATCAATCAATCGAATGTGGTTTATTGGGCGAATAAGAAAAATGAATTTGAAGAACGTCGATTTGAATTTATTGGTGGTGTTTGACGCCATCTTTCGCCAGCGTAGCGTCGGCCTGGCGGGGCAGATGCTGGGCATCAGCCAGCCGGCGGTGAGCCATGCACTGGCTCGCCTGCGTCAACTGTTTGACGACCCGATGTTTGTGCGGATTAATAACGAGATGTGCCCGACTGACCGGGCCAGCGAGTTGATGCCGTCCGTCGAACGGGTGCTGTCGATGATCCGCGATGATGTTTTGCAACCGGTGGGGTTTGATCCTGCGGCTAGCCGCAAAACGCTAACGCTCTGTATGCCGGACATCGGTGAGCAGTATTTTTTACCTCATCTGATTAACCACCTGGCTCAGGTGGCCCCGGAGATGGCGGTGGTCAGCCATGAGCTGGGTCCGGCGCAATTGGAAGAGGCGCTGGAAAGTGGACGGGTCGATCTGGCTATCGGCTATTTTCCCGACCTGCGTCGCGCCGTTTTTTATCAGCAGCGGTTATTTTACAGTGGGTTCTGCTGTGCGGTGCGCCAGGGCCATCCGCAGATTGGCAAAACGCTGTCATTGCCGCAGTTCTTGCAGGCAGAGCACGTCACTGCCCGTTTGCGCATCCGCAGCCAGGAAATTGCCGAACAGGCGATGAGGGAACAGGGGATTGTGCGCAACGTCAAACTGCAGACCAGCCACTTTCTGAGTTTGACCCAGATCATTGCCCAAACGGACCTGCTCGCCACGGTGACCTATGAGGCGGCACAGTTACTGCAGGCTGCGGGCAAGGTGCATATTTATCCGGTGCCTTTCCCAATACCTCAGTTCCCGGTGATGCAGTATTGGCATGAGCGCGCTCATCATGACCGTGGCAATCAATGGCTGCGGGGCGAAATACGAGGGTTATTCCAACGCGATGACGACAATAGTGCCGATGAATGCACGGCAGAACATTAGGTGCATTGTCACTGGCGGCTTAGACTGAGGCTACACTCGCCGGAATCAGGCCTAATCAGGTTATAAATACGTTATTAATTTGAGGGCCAGTCCCCAGCAGTCCACGCTGATGATGTCATTCTTCCGGGAGGGCTGAGTGAGCTTTTTACCGCGAAACGAGACAATAATGTGCGGATTAATTAGTCTGCGGAATGAAAGATATTGATAACTCGGTAAAAGAATAAGCTTTGTAACAATTTAGTCTAGAATATATACCAATAATCGCTGTCCGAATTGCCATGGTTTTTTAACAATATTCACGTCAGGCAATAAAGCCTTTGGGAGTACTACAATGCAAGAGAATCATAAGATTCTGGTCGTCGATGATGACATGCGCCTGCGCGCGCTTTTAGAGCGTTATTTAACCGAACAGGGTTTTCAGGTTCGCAGCGTAGCCAACGCTGAGCAAATGGATCGCTTGCTGACACGTGAATCCTTCCACCTGATGGTGCTGGACCTGATGTTACCGGGTGAAGACGGGCTTTCTATCTGCCGCCGTCTGCGCAGCCAAAGCAACCCTATGCCGATCATTATGGTGACCGCCAAAGGTGAAGAAGTCGACCGTATCGTCGGTCTGGAAATCGGCGCTGACGATTACATCCCAAAACCGTTCAACCCGCGTGAACTGCTGGCCCGTATCCGTGCGGTATTGCGTCGTCAGGCTAATGAACTGCCGGGCGCGCCTTCGCAAGAAGAAGCGGTGATTGCCTTTGGCAAATTCAAACTGAACCTGGGTACCCGCGAAATGTTCCGTGAAGACGAGCCTATGCCGTTGACCAGCGGCGAGTTCGCGGTACTGAAGGCGTTAGTGAGCCATCCGCGTGAACCGCTGTCGCGTGACAAGTTGATGAACCTGGCCCGCGGCCGTGAATACAGCGCCATGGAACGCTCCATCGACGTGCAGATTTCTCGTCTGCGTCGTATGGTTGAGGAAGATCCTGCGCATCCACGTTATATCCAGACCGTTTGGGGTCTTGGCTACGTCTTCGTCCCGGACGGCAGCAAGGCATGAGACGATTACGCTTTTCACCGCGTAGCTCGTTTGCCCGAACCCTGCTATTGATCGTCACCTTGCTGTTCGTCAGCCTGGTGACGACCTATCTGGTGGTGCTGAACTTCGCCATCCTGCCCAGTTTGCAGCAGTTCAACAAGGTATTGGCCTACGAAGTTCGTATGCTGATGACCGATAAGCTGCAGCTGGAGGATGGGACCTTGCTGGAGGTGCCGCCGGCGTTCCGTCGTGAAATCTATCGCGAACTGGGGATTTCTCTCTACACCAACTCGGCGGCGGAGGAGAGCGGTCTGCGCTGGGCGCAGCACTATCAATTCCTCAGCCAGCAAATGGCTCAGCAGCTCGGTGGGCCAACCGACGTTCGGGTAGAAGTGAACAAAAACTCACCGGTGGTGTGGCTGAAGACCTGGCTGCAGCCGGATATCTGGGTGCGCGTTCCGCTGACTGAGATTCACCAGGGCGATTTCTCGCCGCTGTTCCGTTATACCCTGGCAATTATGCTGTTGGCGATAGGCGGTGCCTGGCTGTTTATTCGTATCCAAAACCGCCCGCTGGTGGAGCTGGAGCATGCGGCTCTGCAGGTCGGCAAGGGTATTATTCCGCCGCCGTTGCGTGAGTACGGCGCATCTGAAGTACGTTCGGTAACGCGGGCCTTTAATCAGATGGCATCGGGCGTTAAGCAACTGGCGGATGACCGCACGCTGCTGATGGCCGGCGTCAGCCACGACCTGCGCACACCGCTGACGCGCATCCGTCTGGCAACCGAGATGATGAGTGCCGAAGACGGCTATCTGGCGGAGTCGATCAATAAAGACATTGAAGAGTGCAACGCCATCATTGAGCAGTTTATTGATTATCTGCGCACCGGCCAGGAGATGCAGACCGAGTTAAGCGATCTGAATGGCATTCTGGGTGAAGTGGTTGCGGCCGAGAGTGGCTATGAGCGGGTTATCGAAACTGCCATGGCACCGGGTGAACTGATGATGAATGTGCATCCGCTGTCGATCAAGCGTGCGGCGGCGAATATGGTGGTGAATGCGGCACGTTACGGCAACGGCTGGATCAAAGTCAGTAGTGGCCGTGAGCTGCAGCGCGGCTGGTTCCAGGTGGAAGACGACGGCCCGGGCATTAAACCGGAAGAGTTGAAACATCTGCTGCAGCCGTTTGTCCGTGGCGACAGCGCACGCAGCACCAGCGGAACCGGGCTTGGCCTGGCTATCGTACAGCGTATTATCGATGGTCATCACGGCGCTTTGGATATTGGCACCAGCGAACGCGGCGGGTTGTTGATCAGGGCTTATATTCCGTTGCCGATGGAAAAGAAAGAGTCGGCCAACGGGCATCAGGCAGTGAAAGACAGCGCCAAACTCCCCTGACAGTGAGGCTGCCCTGTCAGGGTTTTCTGCTCATGACGTAATATTCCGCCGCTTCTTCATGCAGACGCCGACCGGTGCTGGCTTGCCAGGGGTCGATTAATTCAATTCCGCAATGGATAAAGTCTTTGGTATTACGCGTGGCCAGGGCGGCACCGTAATGCAGGCAGGTGGCGGCGATTTGGGTGTCCGCCATGCTCATTAAGCGGCCCTGACGCTGATTTTTCCCCATAAGTTCCGCGTATTGCAGCGCGCAAAGTGTATCAAATGGCAGAGTTTGCTCATCAAATCTTATCTGCACCGCCTCCGCCAGCTTATGTTTGAATTCGCGCTGCCGTTTACCTTCAGGCATACAGGCAACCCCACTGAACAGCTCGGCGAGAACTATCGCACTTAGATAAAGCTCATCGTTGTCTTTTTCATTCAGCCATGTGAGGACGTTGTAGTGCGGATTGGGGCGCAACGTTTCTGAAACCACATTGGTATCGAGAATAATCATACCTGGTCATCGTCGTCGTCAAAGGTGACAATGCGCGGAGGTGTTTTATCACGCGGCGGGATCTCCAGTTCAACGCCACCCAACTCGGCAAAATGCTGATGCATCCAGGTGCCCAACCCATAGCGCGGGTGTTTTTTCACTAATGCCTGTTTCAAAATCATACGAGCTTCCTCCTCCATGGAATGGCCATTTTTCGCTGCAGAAACGCGCAGCAACTCTTTTACTTCGTCGTCCAGATTCCTGACGGTTATGGTAGCCATTGAAACCTCCTTTGCTATCAATGATTGCAGTGCTTATTATCCCTTTGCGTTGATTAAATAACAACCGATAAAAATAAAAAAAGGCGTGGGATCCACGCCTTGGATGAAGCTGTAAAAAGAAGGTTTTACAGTTTTGGACCGGCGCTGACCAGCGCGGCACCTGCAGGGGTATCGGTGTATTTGTCAAAGTTGGTGACAAAACGCTCGGCCAGATCCTGTGCCTTCTCTTGCCATTGCTCAATGCTGGCGTAAGTGGCGCGTGGATCCAGGATATCCGGGTTAACGCCCGGCAGTGAGGTTGGCATCGCCAGGTCGAAGATAGGCAGAGTAATGGTTTCTGCCTTATCGATTTCACCGCTGAGGATCGCGTCGATAATGCCGCGGGTATCCTTGATCGAGATACGTTTGCCGGTGCCATTCCAGCCGGTGTTCACCAGATAGGCCTGCGCGCCGGCGGCCTGCATGCGTTTCACCAGCACTTCGGCGTACTGCGTTGGGTGCAGCGACAGGAAGGCTGCGCCGAAGCAGGCGGAGAAGGTTGGGGTCGGCTCGGTCACGCCGCGCTCGGTACCGGCCAGCTTGGCGGTAAAGCCAGACAGGAAGTGGTACTGGGTCTGGTTAGCGGTCAGGCGAGATACCGGCGGCAGTACGCCGAAGGCGTCTGCGGTCAGGAAGATCACCTTGGTGGCGTGACCCGCTTTGGAAACCGGCTTCACGATATTCTGGATGTGATAGATCGGATAGGAAACGCGGGTATTCTCGGTTTTCGAACCATCATTGAAATCTATGGTGCCGTCAGCCAGAACGACGACGTTTTCCAGCAGCGCATCGCGTTTGATGGCGTGATAGATATCCGGCTCGGCTTCTTCAGACAGCTTGATGGTTTTGGCGTAGCAGCCGCCTTCGAAGTTAAACACGCCGTCATCATCCCAACCGTGCTCGTCATCGCCAATCAGTTGGCGTTTCGGATCGGTGGACAGGGTGGTTTTGCCGGTGCCGGACAGGCCGAAGAATACCGCCACGTCGCCTTTCTCGCCTACGTTGGCCGAGCAGTGCATTGAGGCGATGCCTTTCAGCGGCAACAGGTAGTTCATGATGGAGAACATACCCTTTTTCATTTCGCCGCCGTACCAGGTGCCGCCAATCAGTTGCATACGCTCGGTCAGGTTGAAGGCGACAAAGTTTTCCGAGTTCAGGCCCTGTTGCTGCCAGTTCGGGTTAGTGCATTTGGCGCCGTTCATGACCACGAAGTCTGGCTCGAAATCCTGCAGCTCTTCATCCGTCGGACGGATGAACATGTTTTTAACAAAGTGCGCCTGCCAGGCTACCTCGGTAATAAAGCGAACTTTCAGACGGGAGTCGGCGTTGGCGCCGCAGAAGGTATCCATCACAAACAGACGTTTGCCGGAGAGTTGTGTAGTGACCAGCTGTTTCAGGTCTGCCCAGGTTTCCGGGCTGAGGGGTTTGTTGTCGTTTTTACCTTTACCCTGATCGGCCCACCACACGGTGTCGCGGGTGATGTCGTCACGGACAATGTACTTATCTTTCGGGGAACGGCCGGTAAAAATACCGGTGTCGACGGATACAGCACCCAGTTTGGTTACCACTCCACGCTCAAAACCTTCCAGAGATGGGTCTGTTTCTTCCTTGAACAGCAAGTCATAACTCGGGTTGTGAACGATTTCGCCGACGTTATGAATCCCATAAGCGGCCAGATCCTGAGGGGTTATACCTTTAACACGCATGTCACTACTCCTTGGTCACAGAATTTCTGGCGCCAATTGTAGGGATTCAGCAGCGAGTAACCGCGATAGGTATCAAATATTTAACGTTTTAGTCGGTTTTTCGTTACGTTATGAGAGATAGCACACGGAAAAAAGCAAACGTGCAAACGAAGAAAACCGGCAGGCGCAGGGCGCGCCCGCCGATATAAGGTGCTACTTAGTGCAACTGTTCGCTTTCGCCGGTGTTACCGGTGTACAGCGCGGCTACGTCCATGGCGTCGAAGACATAGTGATTGCCGCAATAATCGCAGTGCATATCAATATTGCCGTCCTGCTCCAGCATTTGAGCCACTTCTTCCGCCGGCAGCGTGATCAGCGCATCGGCGCAACGCTGGCGTGAACAGGTGCAACGGAAGACAACGTCCTGCGGTTCATACAGGGTGACTTCTTCCTGATGGTACAGGCGATACAGCACTTCGTTGGCCGGCAGGCTGAACAGCTCTTCGCTTTTCACCGTGTTGGTCAGTTGCACCAGATGATCGAAGTCATCGGCATTGCCGTCCTGTGCCGGCAGCACCTGCAGCAACATACCGCCCGCGGCCGGTTGGCCTTCGAACTCGCCGGTACGGATGAACAGGCGGGTTGGTAACTGCTCTGACTGACGGAAGTAAGCCTCGAGGCACTCGGCCAGCGTTTCCCCTTCCAGCGCCACTACGCCCTGATAGCGTTCGCCCTCGGTGGGGGCGATGGTGATCACCATGACACCATTGCCGATCATCTGGTGCAGCGTGCTGTCATCAGCAATTTCGCTCTGTACGCGTGCTACGCCACGCATTTCCTGGCGGTTGTTACCGTTAATCACCGCCAGCTTCAGCGGACCGTCGCCTTGTAACTGCACGGTGATGTCGCCGTCAAACTTCAACGTTGCGGTCAGCAGGCTGGTGGCAACCAGCAGTTCACCCAGCAGTTTCTTGACCGGGGCCGGATAGTCGTGGCTGTTCAGAACCTGCTGATAGGTTTCGCTGACGGTAACCAGCTCACCGCGCACCGCGTAGTTTTCAAACAGGTAACGGTGCAATTGGTCATGGTTAGACATAGTTTTCTCTCATTGCGGTGAGGGGTTATTCCTGCTCACCAAATTTAAATTTAATCAGGTCGCGCCGCTCTTTCTTGTCCGGACGGCGGTCCGGATGCGGCATGGTCAGCGCATTCATTTTGCGCGCGAGCGCCACTTTCTCTCGGTTGACGATGCTGGCCTCGGTTTCCTGATACATTTGCTGCGCCTCGTCGGCGCTGCGCCGTTGGCTGGTCAAAGCCAGCACGATCACCGTGCGTTCTTCATTTCCCTGACGCAGTTTGATCTCGGCGTTAAGCTCGACAATCTTGCTCGGTTTGCCGCGCTGTCCGTTGTAGTGCACCTTGCCGCCGTCGATCATCTCCCGTGCCAGTGCGCGGGTCTTATAGAAACGTGCCGCCCATAGCCACTTGTCCAGCCGGACGGCTTCGTCGCCTGTTGCTTTTCCTTTCATCAATTCCCCCTGGCCAGCGCCGGTATCAACAGGCGGTAATCGCGCATCGATGGGTAATGCTGGAAGGTTTTCTCCGCCATGCTGGAATCCGGGTTTTGCACGCCCAGGCAGTAGCGAATACCGAAGGTACGGGCGGCATCCAGTATCGGTTCGCCGTCGTCGACAAACAGCGTACGCTGCGGATCAAAACCGGTGTGTTGCTGCACTGCCTGCCACAAACGCTGATCTTCTTTCGGATAACCAAATGTGTGGGTGGAAAGTAATAAATCAAGGTGCCGATCCAAACCGGTATGCTCAATTTTTACCGCCAGGCTGTGCGGATGGGCGTTGGTCAACAAAATCGTCTGGTGGCCCGCCGCACGTAATGCTTGTAAAAACGGCTCGGTATCTTCACGCAGACGAGCACGGTTGCCTACCTCGCTGGTCATGCGGTAAATATCCATATCCAGCCGTTCGCTCCAGTAATCGAAGCAGTACCAGTTCATGGTGTGCTGTACGGCCAGATATTCCTGATGAATAATTTTACGCGCTTCATCGAAGGGAATAGCCCGCTGCTCGCTCAGGGCCTGTGGTACCAGGCTGAGCCAAAAGTGGCTGTCGAACTCCAGATCGAGCAGGGTACCGTCCATATCCAGCAGCACGGTATCAATCTCACTCCAGTCAAACTCGGGAACCATGAAAACTCCATAGGCGAACCTTCGGCGGTCCGCAGGATAAGGGGAATAGCGTTAGCGTAGCATAAGCTGATGACAGGGCGCAGGCCGGGGCTAGTGGCTCAGGGCATCGGCCGCAATGACATCGGGGCGAGCTGCGGGTTAAAGCAGCTTTCGTAGTAGCGCTGGATATCGGCGATGCGGTGCTGATTGATGCGACGGCGCTGCACCAGTTTCCAGCTGTTGTAGCCCAGCACGACGGCGACGCTCAGCAGCAGCAGGCTGGTGCCGAGATAGCGCCACAGGGTGATGATATCCGGTTCGCTGTGCAGTGCAATATGACGGGTACCGTTGGCATCGACGCTGATATTGGTGATCACGCCCTGCGCCTCGAACGGCGTATGCAGCAGCATGCCGGCAAGGCGTTGTAGCTCATTCCACTGGTCAAGTGCGTTGTATTCGTTTAGCGGCACCGTCGGCTGCGGATGATTCACCAGCTGTTTGCCTTCATCACTGGTGATCAGGAACCCCCCCGGTGGTGGGCTGTTGAGCGCGGCTGCGGCCTGCCTGGTTTCGCTGTAGACGAAGGATGATGCGGCCACTTTGGTCAGGCTTTCCAGCGATTCGGCGCTCACCGGGCGCAGCAACACGTTCACCCCTTGCAGCGAGCCTGATTTGGCACGTTTCACCAGGGTGCCCCAATTTTTGACGTTGCCCAGATTGACCAGTGCGTTCTTCAGCCGGACGCAGTCATTATCCGCTTGGCACAGATCCTGCGTTTTCAGCACGATATCGGAAAAATCATCCAGCAGGATCATGCCGGATTTTTCGATTGCGCTGGCCAACTGTGGGTTGAGCTTTTGGTCGGAGCCGTCAGGGTGCAACTGGGTGTTGACCGTCGCCAGCAGGGCTGAGGCCTTGTCGATCACTTCCGACTCCGGCTGCGGCAGAGGCGCCGCGTTGTTCCAGTAAATTCCGGAACAGTCGAACGGCATAAAGCTGGCGGAGCGCGTGCCACTGGTTAACGGTGGTACGTAGCACATGCCCGTGCCCTGGGCTTTCAGGGTATCCCCGATGCGTAACGTTGCGCCTTCCAGCGCCTGTACGTTGGTCACTTCAATTTTTTGCGCGCCCTGTAGCCAGGCCATGCTCAGCTTGAGCGGCAGGCTGAGCGGGATATAGGTCAGCAACAGCAGCAGCACCAAAAGTGAACTGGCCATGAGTACCGCGTTCCTGCCCCATTGCTGCAGCGGGAAGTTTTTCACCTCGTCATGCAGCGAAAGGTAGCGACCCTGGCGCAGCACCTGGCGGTTAAGGTAGATATCCACGTCGGTGGTTTTACCCAGATCCTGGGCGATGTATGGCTGCCAGTGCGGCGGATAAATCAGGTCAATGATGCCGAGTGAAATATTGCTGATTTGCCCCTGGTTGGATTCGCCAAACAGCCCCCAGCGCTTGGGGGTACCCCGCAGGCAGTGCACTTCTTTTAGTTCGCGTGTGGCAGGGCGGCGGAACAGGTTCCAGCAGCCCCAGGCGATCATCAACACGGCGACGACAATCATCCAGGGGATCACCACGACCGGGCTTATCAGGCTGAAGAACAGCAGCAGCAGGGCCGCCGAGATAATGGCGGCCTCTTTGATACCGTTCGGGCGATTGAGTGCGTGTTCTTCCGGGCTTTCCTTGCGGATGTTCAGCAGTTCGACATGCTCGCTCTCTTCCTTGCGGATAGAGGCGTTTTGGCTCGGGGTCGCCTTCACCACCGGCGGCAGCGGCCGATCGTGAATATGGTCTTTCAGCGAATGCCCGTTGAGAGAGATCACCAGCGGCAGCGTCTGGGTTCTAATCACTTCCACATGGTTATCGGCGCTGATGTACTGCTCCCAGAACGGCGGCAGATGCACCTCTTCGGCGTCCAGATAATAGCGCCATTTATTGGGTTCATCGCTGGCGAGGCCGTAGCGGGTAATGGCGTGGGTAACCGGGTAGACGTTGTCGCTTTGCGGCGTCAGCGCCAGTTTGGCAGAAGGCAATGAGTTGCTGCCGGGCAACAGTTTGTTGCTCAGCTTGTTTTGTTGGCCAAGATAGTGCTCAACGGCGGCGCGTTCTTCGCCGGTCAGCTTGCGGTGGGTGGGTTTGATAAAGGGCAGCGTACGCATCAGCAGCGGCTGATTGCGGGCTTTGAACCAAAGATACAGGCCGGCGGCAATCAGGCAGGCAAGCACTAAGGCCAATATCAACACTATTGTGCTCATGCTATCCCCATCCTGTACCCGTGAACCTCACCAACCTGATGAATCCTGGACTATTATACGCAGCCAAATCACCAAGAGACACCCTGATCCGTAACGAGAGAACAGATTCTCTGTCAGGATCTCACTTATTGATAAAAATATTCGTCTTATTGCCCTTTCTTACCTGTGTGATGATAGCAACCAGGTTGCACTGTCGATATCGGCATTATCTTATTTTAATGCGCTCTTTTTACTGGATGAGAACAGAAAAGCGGCGGGTACTGGCTAGGCTTGTTAAAAAAAAGTAAATTACTGCTTGTGCTCGTTGCGGCAAAGGTTCTCATTAACGCACAATGTGATCAAGATCGGATTTGGTCAGCGTTTGAACGCATGCGGACTACGCGTCACGCCCATCATTATTCTGGTTACCCGCGTTAGCACGCCCGATGCTGTGGCTTGCTAGCGGATAACTCATTTGAGGCAATCATGGATAAACACCTGCAAAAACCCAAAATTCTGAAAGTGGAAACGGTCGCGCGTTCGCGTTTATTTAACGTTGAATCGGTCGATCTGGAGTTCAGTAACGGTGTACGGCGGGTGTATGAGCGGATGCGGCCCTCAGATCGCGAGGCCGTGATGATTGTGCCGGTGATTGGCGACGATTTGCTGCTGATCCGTGAATATGCCGTGGGCACCGAATCTTATGAGCTTGGCTTTCCCAAAGGCTTGATTGATCCGGGTGAAGGCGTGCTGGAAGCGGCTAACCGTGAGCTGATGGAAGAGGTAGGTTTTGGTGCCAGACGCTTTGATTTCCTCAGCAAGCTGACGATGGCCCCGTCGTACTTTTCCAGCAAAATGAATATTGTACTGGCGCACGATCTCTACCCGCAAAGTCTGGAAGGGGATGAGCCGGAGCCCTTGCCGCAGGTGCGTTGGCCAATAGCCGACATGATGGCGTTGCTGGCAGAGCCTGATTTCCGCGAGGCGCGCAACGTGAGTGCGTTGTTCCTCACCGAGGCATTTTTACGCGGTTCCCGCTAAGCGCGACGGTTAAATGAAAAAGGGCCCAGATGAATCTGGGCCCTTTTTTTGTTAGAACAACTCGTGGCTTTCGCCGCCGGGATCCGTCAGCGTAGTGCCGGTATCTCGTGAAGGATAGTCCGTCGGCTGAGTTCCTTCGATAAAGTACTCGGAACGGCTGCCGCCGCCACCGCCGGAAAGCTTACCGCTGCTCTTGTCGATGGTAACGCTGATAATGCCCGGTGGTGGAGTGACCTTCTGCTCCGGAATGCCTTCCAGTGCGGTTTTCATAAAGTCATCCCATGCCGGTTGCGCACTCTTGGCACCGCCTTCACCGCCGGAAACCTGATCCGGGATCGCACCGGATACCGTTGCACGGCCAAGGTCACGGCGGTGGTCATCGAAACCAATCCATACCGACGTCACGGTATCCGGGCCATAGCCGGAGAACCAGGCGTCTTTTGAACTGTTGGTGGTACCGGTTTTGCCACCGATATCACGGCGTTTCAGATCACGACCTGCACGCCAGGCGGTACCCATCCAACCCGGTTCGCCATAGATATTGCTGTTCAGCGCATCGTGCATCAGGAACGCCAGCGGGGTGCTGATAACGTGCGGCGCATACTGCTGATCGCCGTCCTGCTGGACTTGAGCCGGGGTTACCTGCTCCAACTGCGGCATTGGCACGTTGCCATTTTTGCCTTCCTGCGACGTCGCGACATTTTCAATGTTGTCTTCGGAAAGCACGGCCGAACGGTGAGTGTCACCATAAATCACCGGCAGATTACAGCTGTCGCAGACAATCTTCGGCTTGGTTTCGAACACGGTGTTGCCGTTATCGTCTTCAATCTTGGTGATGAAGTATGGATCCACCAGATAACCGCCGTTGGCCAGCACCGCGTAACCGCGTACCAGCTGCATTGGGGTGAACGAAGCCGAGCCCAGTGCCAGTGATTCGGTATGCACGATGTTTTGTGCCGGGAAGCCGAAACGCTGCAGGTATTCCGCTGCGTAGTCGACGCCCATAGCACGCATCGCGCGCACCATCACCACGTTCTTCGATTGTCCCAGCCCCTGACGCAGGCGAATCGGGCCATCGTAAGTTGGCGGTGAGTTCTTCGGCCGCCAGTCGGTACCGGCACCTGGATCCCAACGGGTGATCGGCAGGTCATTGAGGATAGTGGCCAGGGTCAGGCCCTTGTCCATCGCGGCGGTATACAGGAAGGGCTTGATATTGGAGCCGACCTGACGCAGCGCCTGAGTCACGCGGTTGAACTTGCTTTGGTTGAAGTCAAACCCGCCGACCAGGGCTTTCACCGCGCCGTCATTCGGGTTGATCGAAACCAGGGCGGAGTTGACGTCCGGCACCTGTGACAGCCACCAGTTTTCACCCACCTTGCGAACCCACACTTGTTGGCCGGCCTGCACCACATCGGTGACGCGTTTCGGCGTTGGGCCTTGCTGAGTGTCGGATCTGTAAGGTCGTGCCCAGCGCATGGTGGACATTGGCAGCGCTACATGGCTGCCGTCTGCCATCATGGCCGTTGCCTCTTCGGCGCTGGTTGAAACAATCACCGCCGGCGACAATGGGCCGTAGTTCGGCAGATTCTTCAAGGAATCGACGATCTGCTTTTGGTCCCAGGCCGCTTCACCCACTTTCCACAGCACGTTGGACGGGCCGCGGTAGCCGTGGCGCATATCGTACGCCAGCACGTTGTTACGCACTGAGTCCTGCGCCGCCAACTGCAGTTTTTTGGTGACGGTGGTGTAGACCTTATAGCCGTCGGTATAAGCATTGTCACCGTAACGCTTGATCATCTCCTGACGCACCATCTCGGAGAGATAGGGGGCGGAGAAGCTGATTTCTGGCGCATGGTAATTGGCCACCAGCTCTTCACTGCGCGCCTGATCGAACTGCGCCTGAGTGATGTAATGCTCATCCAGCATCCGCGACAGCACCACGTTGCGGCGAGCTACGGCGCGATCGTGAGAGTAGAGCGGATTGAAGGTTGATGGGGCTTTCGGCAAGCCGGCGATGGTCGCCATTTCGCTTAAGCTGAGCTGACTGACGTCTTTACCGAAATAAACCTGCGCCGCAGCACCCACGCCATAGGCGCGATACCCCAGATAGATTTTGTTCAGATACAGCTCGAGGATTTCGTCTTTGGTCAGCATCTGCTCGATGCGTATTGCCAGGAAGGCTTCCTTGATCTTGCGCATCAGGGTGCGTTCCGGGCTTAAGAAGAAGTTTCTCGCCAGCTGCTGGGTAATGGTACTTGCCCCCTGTGACGCATGGCCAGAGACCAGCGCAATAGAGGCAGCACGGAAGATACCGATTGGGTCGACGCCATGATGCTCATAGAAGCGGCTGTCTTCGGTGGCGATAAACGCATGCACCATAACCGGCGGAATTTGGTTCAATTTTAGCGGAATACGGCGTTTCTCACCGTATTGGGCGATCAGCTCGCCGTCGGCGCTGTAAACCTGCATCGGTATTTGCAGCCGCACATCTTTCAGCGTTGCGACGTCAGGCAGCTGTGGCTCGACATATTTGTACAAGCCAAAAATCGAGGCTGCCCCCAACACGATGCAACACACTGCAAGGATTAGTAAATACTTTACGAACTTCACCTGAGATTTCCCATTTTCATGTCATTTGGGCAGTTTATAAACAACCGCGCGGTAGTATAAAGGCAAGCCTGCAACATGGATATGTTCTTTTGTTATCTGACGATAAGGAGGTCGGGCAAAATATGATCACTCAAGCATGGCAGGTGGGGCTGGATATACAAAGTCACTGCGTTCGTGCCCTGGCGGCACAGCGCCGTCGCAATGGCTGGCAACTGCGTCACTGGTGGCAACAAAGGTTGCCGCAACCGGTGCTGCGTGAGGGCTGTCTGGAGCAGAGCGACGCGCTGATCCAGGCGTTGCGCCAATGGCGGGTTCAGTTACCAAGACATATTTCCTTACGCATTGCTCTGCCCGCGCAGCGGGTTTTACAGCACAGGTTGCCACTGCCGGACGCCAGGCTGAAAGAGCCGGCACGCGGTGACTACATCACCAGCCAGGGGCTGAAAAAGTTTCCTCTGGATAGCCAAACATTGGCGCTGGACTACCGCCAATCCCTGCCCGAACACGCGACTCTGCTGCTGACCGCCGCCCGTCAGCAAGAGCTGCAACAGTGGCTGAACTGTCTGCGTCAGGCCAATTTACAGCCGCAGGTGGTTGATATTGCCCCATGCGCCCTACGCGTGATGGCGGCGGCTGCAGGCGTGTCGGGCGAAGCCGGTTTGCTGCACCGCCTCGATGAAGAATGGTTATGGGTGACCGCACACCGGGCGGAGTTTGCCTATGGCCTGGTATCGATTCGAGAAGCGGACGAGGCAAATCAGGCGTTGGCCGCAATGCGTACCGCCTGCCCATCGCTCGGCGAACATCAGATTTACTATAGCAGCGTGATGGATGAGCAGCCTCCGTCTGGAAGCTTGCCGTGGTCACCGCTCAGCGCTTTCAGCCAGCTGCGTCCCCCGTTACCTTCATTGCCGGCGGCATTTGTTTTGGCCGGCGGGCTGGCGCTGCGCGCTGAGGACAACTGATGTATCAGGTTAATCTTTTGCCCTGGCGCATGCGGTGCCAGCGTCGCCGCTATGCCTTTTGGTTACGCATATTCATCTTGCAGTTAGTGCTGGTGTTGGCGGTACTGATGGTGGTTTTCGGCCTGTTGAATCAGCAACAGGCCCAGCGGCATGAGGCACTGCTGACGCTGATCGGTCAGCAGGCAGAACTGACCGGGCGTTATCAACAATTGCAACAGGCGGTGGCGCGTCTGGCGCGTTTAACTGCGTTGGCGCAACAGTATGACAACAATCGGGTGCATAACCGACGTTATCTGCAGCTGTTGCAGCAGCTCTCCACTTCGCTACCTGATTCGCTATGGCTTATCGCGCTGGAAAGCCACTCGCAAAATATCACTTTACGGGGACTTGGCCGGCGTTATGAGGCGGTGCTTCAGTTTGAGCAGCAACTGACGGCGTTACCCCTGTTACAGAACTACCGCTTGGCAGAGGTGGTACAGCGTCAGGATGGTCTGTTCTCGTTTACCTTGATGGCGCAATGGGGGCCGGGTGGATAAGTCATTGCCGCTGTGGTTGGCGAGGGGGCTGAGTTTGCCGGGGTGGAAGCTGTTGGCCTTCCAGTGGCTGGTGTTGGGCAGCCTGATCCTGCTGTTCGGCCTGCTGCTGTTGCAAGGAAAATGGCAGCAACTGGCAGACACCGAGGCGCAGCAGCAGCGTCTGATGCAACAGATGACCCCCTTGTGGGAGCAACTGGCTCGTATGCCGACGCTGGATCAGGTGAATCAAAGCCTGCAGCAGGTCAGCCGCCCACCTGCCGCCGATAGCGATTTGGCGAGCACGTTGCAACTAGCGGGGGCCGGGCTGCAACGTTGGCAGCAGCAGGGTAATTCGCCGCGCCAAACCCTGATGCTGCATCTCAATTACGGCAGTTTATTAAGGCTGCTGGGGCGTTTTCCAGCCCAGTTGCGTATTGATCAAATGACCGTTGAGGCGCAGGTGGGGGAACTGACGGCGCATTTCATTCTCCAGGCGGCTTTGGCAGAGGCAGAAGCAGAGGCGGTAAACCCCAATGAATAAATGCTGTGGGTTCTGGTTACTGTGGCTGCCTCTGGCGCTGATGGCCCAGCCTCAGCCACGCGATCCTTTCAAGCCATTACCCCTGCCCGACTGTCCGAGCGCGGCGGAGTCACCGGTGAACTGGCAATTGAAGGGCACCATTGGGCAGGCGGCGTTACACCATGCCTGGGTGGTTACGACCGCCGGGCAGTGGCTGCGATTAAAACCCCAACAAACCCTGTTGGACGGGCGTTGGCGGGTGGAGCAGGTCGTTAAGGGGCAAGTAACGCTGAAAGCGAACCAGGGCGATCCGCTGTGTCCGGCCGCTGAGAATGCAGTGGTGTTGCCCCTGAGAAACCATAAGGAAGAAAAATGAAAGGATGCCGTTGGTTGGCCGGGTTGCTCTGGGGTGTTGTTATCGCCGGTGCAGCACAGGAGCAAGAACCCGTTTCGCTGGAGTTTCAGGAGGCTCCCATTACGCTGGTGTTGCAGGCGTTGGCGGATTATCAACAGCTGAATATGGTCGCCTCTGCGGGTGTGGGGGGCAACCTGACGCTGAGGTTGGATAATGTGCCCTGGCAGCAGGCACTGGCGGTGATTTTGCGTATGGGGAAGTTGTCAATGACGCTGGAAGGGAATGTCATGATGGTCTCTCCTGAACCCAATGAGCAAGAAAAGCAGCGCCAACAGCAGGCGTTGGCACAAAAACAGCCGCTGAAAAGCGTAACCCTGCCGTTGAGTCATGCCGATGCCGAAGAGGTTGCTGAAAACCTGAATGCGCAGGGCGGACTATTGCTGAGCGAACGTGGCAGCGTGGTGGCAGATAAACGCACCAATGCGGTGTTGATCCGCGATACAGCACCGATCGTGGCGTTATTAACGCAAAGGATCGGCGAAATGGATGCGCCTTTGGCTCAGGTGCAATTGGCGGCGCATATCGTCACCATCAACAGCGAGAGTTTACGTGAGCTTGGCGTGCGCTGGGGGTTGGCTCCGGACGACCGGCCGGCCAGCTCATGGCAGATGGACGGCTTTAACGTCGGGTTACCACTGGAGCGCAGTGCTGTCAGCGCGGGTTTCCATCTGGCGCGAATTGGCGGGCGATTATTGGATCTGGAGTTAATGGCTTTGGAGCAGGAGAACCGGGTAGAAATCATTGCCAGCCCACGCCTGCTGACTGCGAACCTGCAAACCGCCAGCATAAAGCAGGGGACTGAAATTCCCTATGAAGTGAACAGCGGCTCTAGCGGGGCGACGTCGATGGAGTTCAAGGAAGCAGTGCTGGGCATGGAGGTGACGCCGAAAATTTTGCCCAATGGCCGCATCACCCTGACGTTGCAAATCAGCCAGAACATGCCCGGGCGTTCAATCAGCCGTTCGGCCGGCGAAACGTTGGCGATAGATAAACAGGAAATTAAAACTCAGGTGACGGTAAAAGATGGCGAAACCATTGTTTTGGGTGGCGTATTTCAGCGCCATAGCGCCGAGGGGGCAGACAAGGTTCCCGGAATTAGCGACGTGCCGCTGCTGGGATCCCTGTTCAAACAGAGCAGCAAACAGCATAAACGGCGCGAACTGGTGATATTCATTACTCCGACATTGATTAAGGCCTGAGCAACCGGGTGTGCGGTTCGTGGGAAATCGCCTAAAGTTGATGAGCAGATGCACTTTTTTATCACCTTCGGGGCATCTGCGTTTGACGCTGCGACCGATTTAGCTTACAAGGGTTACCGAATTGAGCACCGAGGTTTTTTTGTTAGCGCCAAGACGCCGTTAAAAACGTATGGTTTCCCTCCTGCGGCGTGGATTGCGATTTATTCGGTTGCCAAACTACCAAGAGTGTTGAGATAATTTTCCGTCTGATCTCGCACTATCGTTCATGAGGTTTCAGTTTAGGTCCCGCCGCTGATTTGATTGGCGGGGCGGGTTAACATTAACGAATTGTCTTAGTAATACCGAAAAACATGGCAGAGAAACGCAATATCTTTCTGGTTGGGCCTATGGGTGCCGGCAAAAGCACTATTGGCCGTCAGTTAGCTCAGCAACTCAATATGGAGTTTTTCGACTCCGATCAAGAAATTGAGCGACGTACCGGAGCTGACGTGGGCTGGGTATTCGACGTGGAAGGTGAAGAAGGTTTCCGCGATCGTGAAGAAAAAGTCATTAATGAACTGACGGAAAAGCAAGGCATCGTGCTGGCTACCGGCGGTGGTTCGGTTAAATCGCGTGAAACGCGTAACCGTCTGTCGGCGCGTGGCGTAGTGGTGTATCTGGAAACCACTATCGAGAAGCAATTGGCCCGTACCCAGCGTGACAAAAAGCGTCCGCTGCTGCAGGTTGATTCTCCTCCGCGTGAAGTGCTTGAAGCGCTGGCGAAAGAGCGCAATCCGTTATACGAAGAAATTGCAGATGTCACCATCCGCACCGACGATCAAAGCGCCAAAGTGGTTGCCAACCAGATAATCAACATGCTGGAAAGCAACTGATAGCGGTTTCCGTGTTCGCCACGGCAAATGCGGAAGACTGATTGTGTTCCCCGCGTTGCGGGGATAAACCACATTGAGAACTGAGCGCGACATGGAGAGAATTACCGTAACGCTTGGGGAGCGCAGCTACCCGATAACCATAGCCGCCGGATTGTTTAACGATCCGGCTTCTTTTATGCCGCTGAAGGCGGGTGAACAGGTCATGCTGGTCACCAACCAAACCCTGGCGCCACTCTATCTGGACCGCGTCCGGAAGGTGTTGGAGCAGGCAGGCGTCATGGTGGATCAGGTGATTTTGCCTGATGGCGAACAGTATAAATCTCTGGCCGTACTCGAGCAGGTGTTCTCGGCACTGTTGGAAAAGCCGCACGGTCGTGATACCACGCTGATTGCCCTTGGGGGCGGCGTGATTGGCGATCTTACCGGCTTTGCCGCCGCCTGTTATCAGCGCGGTGTCCGCTTTATTCAGGTCCCTACCACGCTGTTGTCGCAGGTGGACTCTTCCGTTGGCGGTAAAACCGCCGTCAATCATCCGCTCGGCAAGAACATGATCGGCGCCTTCTATCAACCCGTTTCTGTGGTGGTTGATCTCGATTGCCTGAAAACCTTACCGGCGCGTGAGCTCTCCTCTGGTTTGGCTGAAGTGATCAAGTACGGGATTATTCTCGACCACGATTTCTTCGTCTGGCTGGAAAACAATATCGATGCCCTGGTGGCGCTGGATATGCAGGCTCTGGCCTACTGTATCCGTCGCTGCTGCGAGCTGAAAGCTGAAGTGGTTGCTGCTGACGAACGCGAAAGCGGGCTGCGCGCGCTGCTGAATCTGGGCCATACTTACGGCCATGCGATCGAAGCCGAAATGGGCTATGGTGTATGGTTGCACGGTGAGGCCATTGCCGCCGGTATGGTGATGGCGGCAGAAACCGCGCACCGTCTCGGCCAGTTCTCCCGCGAAGATATTGAACGTATTAAAGCACTGTTGTTGCGCGCCGGTTTACCAGTGTGTGGCCCGCAGGAAATGGCTCCGGGAACTTATCTGCCGCATATGATGCGCGATAAGAAAGTCCTGGCCGGTGAATTGCGCCTGGTACTGCCGACGGCCATTGGCCAGGCGGAAGTCCGTGGCGGAGTGGGGCATGATATGGTGCTCGCTTCGATCGCAGCTTGCTTTCCTGACGGAATGTCTAAGTAAATCGGACGAAGTAACAGTGGCTTAGCCGCCGTTTACATCTATATTAATTAATGTGCAAAGCATGACTGACGTCGCTTTGCCATCATCGGGTTAATCTGCCCGTGCCACGGTAGGTATACAGTGGTGGGCTTTTGCCTCTAGTTGGAGGGTTTCAGATGGATGAGTTTAAACCGGAAGACGATCTCAGACCTGATAGCAGCGATCGTCGTCCTGCACGTTCGCGTAAACCGGCTCCGGGACCGCGTTTTGCCATTTCACGTCAGCATTTAATGATTGGTATCGGTATTTTGGTGCTGTTGCTGCTGATTATCGGCATTGGCTCGGCGTTGAAGGCGCCAACCAAGCATGAGGCGGCACAGGATAGCGCACAGAATGGCGCAGCCAAGGACATTAATCTGTCAGGTTCTTCGTCACTGACTGCCGGTAATACCGGTGTTCCGGGCGGAACCACGGATACCAATGACAATAACGGCGTGAGCAGCAGCTCGCAGCCGCAAACCGTCAGCGTTCCTCCGATCTCCAGCACCCCGACGGAAGCGCAACCGCAGCCACCGCAGGGCGGCGCGCAGCAGCGTGTCGATCTGCCGGGCAATATGTCGGATGCATTGTCAGCGCAGCAGGGTCAGGTTGATGCCGCTACGCAGGGCATGACGGGTCCAGCTTCGACGCTGCCAACGGCTCCGGCAACCCTGATGAACGGCGCTGTGGCGAAAGAAACCGTCCGCCCGGTTCAGGGTACTGCGTCACAGCAACATAAAACACCGGCGAAAACCGTCAGCAAGCCGACGGCCACGGCCACACAGCATAAATCGCCAACCACGGTGTATACGCCGGCACCAACCTCTTCTGCCAAAGCGGGAGCAGCCAGCGCCAAGGCAGGAGCCGTTAGCGGCAGCGGCGGTTCGCTGCAGTCTGCACCGGCAAGCCATTACACTCTGCAACTGAGCAGCGCCTCGCGTTCCGATACTTTGAACGCCTACGCCAAGCAGCAGAAATTACAGCATTATCTGGTCTATTCGACTAAACGTGACGGCAAACCCTGGTACGTGCTGGTGAGTGGCAACTATGCCTCTTCTGCGGAAGCCAAGCGTGCCATTGCGACGCTGCCGGCAGATGTTCAGGCGAAAAAACCCTGGGTCCGGCCTGTAAGTCAGGTCCAGCAGGATCTGAAAAAGTAACCCGATAGATTTCAAGCTGCATTCAGGCATTGAAGGGGCGCACAAACTGCGCCCCTGTTACTCAGGGCGGACAGAGTCGCCCATGACCGATGGCTGGAGTTGCCTGCGGACAGGCCGAATAACTGTGCGTGGCCAAGGGTGCTGCGGCTTGAAGGATGAAGGGTATCAATCACTTAAATTTGTGCGCTGATGTGCTGTCTGAAACAGAGTACAATCCGCCGCTCTGAATTGTATAATAAGTAGCTAATTGACGGCATGAAGAAAAACCGCGCTTTTTTAAAATGGGCTGGTGGAAAATACCCGCTGGTGGACGAGATCCGTCGTCACCTACCAGCAGGCGACTGCTTAATCGAGCCCTTCGTGGGTGCGGGTTCAGTCTTCCTGAACACGGAATACGACGCCTATATTCTCGCCGACATCAACAGCGATCTTATTAATCTGTATAACATCGTTAAACTGCGTACGGATGACTTCGTGCGTGATGCCCGCCTGCTTTTCACCGATGAATTCAATAAGTCAGAACAGTTTTACCTGCTGCGCGAAGAGTTCAATATGAGTGCCGATGCTTACCGTCGTGCGCTGCTGTTTCTTTACCTGAACCGCCACTGCTATAACGGCCTGTGCCGCTATAACCTGCGCGGGGAGTTCAACGTGCCGTTTGGACGTTATAAGAAACCGTACTTCCCGGAGGACGAGCTGTACTGGTTCGCTGAAAAATCCCGCAACGCCACTTTTGTCTGCGAGCATTACCGCGATACCATGGCAAAAGCCGAGCGTGGTACCGTGGTGTATTGCGATCCGCCGTATGCGCCATTATCGGCGACGGCGAATTTTACCGCCTACCACACCAACAGCTTTAGCATGGCCGACCAGCAGAGCCTGGCGCTGATGGCGCACCAGCTTGCGGTAGAAAGTCAGGTGCCGGTATTGATTTCCAACCATGATACCGAGCTGACGCGTGACTGGTACCAGCACGCCTCGCTGTACGTGGTGAAAGCGCGCCGTACCATCAGCCGCAATATTCTTGGTCGCAGCAAAGTGAACGAGCTTTTAGCGCTGTATCGTTAAACCGGGGTTACGCCCCGGCGTAGTTATCCTATGGATTTCGAACCCTACGTTTGGAGATAGCGGATGAAAAAATTTTTGATTGCCCCGTCCATTTTGTCAGCAGACTTTGCCCGTCTGGGTGAAGATACTGCCAACGTGTTGGCCGCAGGCGGCGACGTAGTGCATTTTGACGTAATGGATAACCACTACGTTCCCAATCTGACCATCGGGCCGATGGTTTGTCAGGCGCTGCGTAATTACGGCATCACCGCACCGATTGACGTTCACCTGATGGTGAAACCGGTCGACCGCATCGTGCCGGATTTCGCTGCAGCGGGCGCCAGTTACATCTCTTTCCATCCGGAAGCCTCCGAACACGTCGATCGCACCATTCAATTGATTAAAGAGCACGGCTGTAAAGCCGGCCTGGTGTTCAATCCGGCAACGCCGCTCAGCTACCTCGATTACGTGATGGATAAAATCGACGTGATCCTGTTGATGTCGGTCAACCCTGGTTTTGGCGGTCAGTCGTTTATCCATGGCACTTTGGATAAGCTGCGTCAGGTGCGCAAAATGATCGACGAAAGCGGTCGTGATATCCGACTGGAAGTGGATGGTGGCGTGAAGGTCGACAATATCGCCGAGATCGCTGCCGCCGGTGCGGACATGTTTGTCGCAGGTTCCGCCATCTTCAGCAAGCCGGATTATCGTCGGGTGATCGACGAAATGCGCAGCGAGTTGGCGAAGGTGACGCATGGCTGATTTTGGAGCCATCCGCGCTCTGGCTTTCGATCTCGATGGCACGCTGGTAGACAGCGCGCCGGGGTTGGCAGCTGCTATCGATCTGGCATTGGCGGAAATGGGCCTGCCGCAGGCCGGTGAGGCCCGAGTGGGCACCTGGATTGGCAACGGCGCCGACGTGCTGGTACAGCGTGCGCTGCGCTGGGCAGAAGTGGAAGTCACGCCGGAACACTGCGGGCAGCTTCGCGAGCGTTTCGATCATTTCTATGCGCAAACCGTCGACAGCGGCAGTCGCCTGTTCCCACAGGTGAAAGAAACCCTGGCTCAACTGGCTGCGCAAAATTACCCGATGGCGCTGGTGACCAACAAGCCAACGCCGTTTGTTGCGCCGTTGCTGGCCGCATTGGGCATTATTGATTACTTCTCGCTGATTATCGGCGGTGACGACGTGGTGGAAAAGAAACCGCACCCGGCGCCGCTGTATCTGGTCCTCGGCAAGCTTGGCCTGCGCGCCAACGAGTTGCTGTTTGTCGGCGACTCCCGCAATGATATTCAGGCGGCACAGGGGGCAGGTTGCCCAAGCGCCGCGCTGACTTACGGTTATAACTACGGCGAGGCCATTGCCCTGAGCCATCCCGACCGCGTGTTGGAGCGCTTTGCCGATTTGTTGCCCGCTCTTGGGCTGTCATCTTTAGAGAATCAGGAAATTTAAACATGAGTAAGCCCATCGTATTTAGCGGCGCGCAACCGTCCGGTGAACTGACCATTGGCAACTACATGGGTGCACTGCGTCAGTGGGAAAAAATGCAGGATGATTACGACTGCATCTACTGCATCGTTGACCTGCATGCGATCACCGTACGTCAGGATGCAGAAAAATTGCGTAAAGCCACGCTCGATACGCTGGCGCTGTATCTGGCCTGTGGTATCGATCCGCAAAAAAGCACCATCTTCGTGCAGTCGCACGTACCGGAACACACGCAGCTGAGCTGGGTGTTGAACTGCTACACCTATTTCGGCGAACTGAGCCGCATGACCCAGTTCAAGGACAAATCCACTCGTTATGCAGAGAACATCAACGCCGGCCTGTTCAGCTACCCGGTATTGATGGCGGCGGATATCCTGCTGTACCAGACCAACCAGGTGCCGGTCGGCGAAGACCAGAAACAGCATCTGGAGTTGAGCCGTGACATCGGTCAGCGTTTCAACGCGCTGTACGGTGACGTGTTCAAAGTGCCTGAGCCGTTTATTCCCAAGTCCGGCGCCCGCGTGATGTCGCTGCAAGAGCCGACCAAGAAGATGTCCAAGTCGGACGATAACCGCAATAACGTGATCGGCCTGCTGGAAGATCCGAAAGCGGTAGCTAAAAAGATCAAACGCGCGATGACCGACTCGGAAGAGCCGCCAGTGGTGCGTTATGACGTGGTGAACAAGGCGGGGGTATCCAACCTGTTGGATATTCTCTCCGGCGTGACCGGCAAGAGCATCCCTCAGTTGGAAGCCGAGTTTGAAGGGCAGATGTACGGCCACCTGAAAGGCGCCGTCGCTGACGCGGTCTCCGGCATGCTGGGTGAGCTGCAGGAGCGCTATCATCGTTTCCGTAATGACGAGGCCCTGCTGCAGCAAGTGATGCGTGATGGCGCTGCCAAGGCCCGTGCACGCGCTCAGGAAACGCTGGCGAAGGTTTACCAGGCGGTGGGCTTTGTTTCCCCGCAGTGAAGCTCCGAGCAAAAAGAAAAGCGGCCACCGGCCGCTTTTTTTACGTCTGTATCAGGCCATTTGCGCCAGTGGTTGCGACGGCTCCTGGCTTGAGAACCAGTTCAGCTTGCTGCGCAGGCTGACTACGCTGCCGACGATGATTAAACTTGGGCTGGCAGCCTGTAAGGCCAGCGTCCCCAGTTGGCTCAATTCACCTTCGATGACCCGCTGGCGGCAGGAAGTGCCGTTTTCTACCAACGCCACCGGCGTAGCGGCAGGCATGCCGTGGGCGATCAGTTGGCGTTGGATGTCCGCCGCCTGCGTCAGGCCCATGTAAAACACCAGAGTTTGTTGCCCGGCGGCCAGCGTTGACCAGTCCAATCCGCCGTCACTCTTGGCGTGGCCGGTCACCAGCCGCACGCTCTGGGCGTGGTCGCGATGGGTGAGGGGAATGCCGCTGTAGGCCGAACAACCGGAGGCGGCGGTAATGCCCGGTACCACCGAGAACGGAATATTGGCGTCGGCCAGGGTTTCCAGCTCTTCACCGCCGCGGCCGAAGATAAAGGGATCGCCGCCTTTCAGCCGCACCACGCGTTTACCGAGCTGCGCCTGCTGCAGCAAAATTTGATTGATCTGCTCCTGCGGCACGCAATGGTGGCCCGCACGTTTGCCGACAAAAATGCGTTCGGCATCGCGGCGCACCAGCGTCATGACTTCATCAGACACCAGCCGGTCGTAAACCACCACGTCGGCCTGCTGGATTTGCTGCAGGCCTTTCAGCGTCAGCAACCCGGCATCGCCCGGCCCGGCCCCCACCAGCACCACTTCGCCGCACTCTTGCGGTTGATGGCTAAACAGTTGCTCAATTTGCCGCTCCGCCAGCGCTACGTCATTATTGGCCAGTGATTGTGCCAGCCGATCGTGGGCAAACAGCTTTTCCCAAAAACGGCGGCGTGAGCCGATGTCGCTGAAGTGTTTTTTCACCCGCTGACGCAGTGAACCGCCCAACTGTGCCAACTTGCCAAGATGTTGGGGCAGTACGGCTTCCAGCTTTTCGCGCAGCAGTCGTGCCAGCACCGGGGCTTTACCGCCGGAGGACACTGCGACCATAATCGGCGAGCGATCGATAATCGACGGCATGATAAAGCTGGCGCGTTTCGGATCGTCGACCACGTTGCAAAATACCCGCTGCTGGTTGGCACATTGGTACACCAGCGCATTGACCTCGACCTTGTCGGTAGCGGCGATCACCAGCCATTTTTCCGCCAGTAACTCTGCGCTGAATTCACCGGCCGCCAGCGTGAGGCGGCCAAGAGCTGCCCATTCGTGGAACTGTGGGGTGAAGCTACAGGCGTTGACGGTCAGAGCCGCACCGGCGTCCAGCAGCAGGCGAGCCTTGCGCTCGGCAATCTCGCCGCCACCGACCAGCAGGCAAGCTTTGTGTTGCAGTTGGCAGAAAATCGGCAGGTAATCCATCGGCAATCCTCGGGGCAATCAGCAGTGGGGCGCAAGGCGCCCCGGAATATTATGCAGTCTGGCGAGCTACGGCTTTATCAGCCTGTGGCCGTTCGGCGCGCGGGGTGGCGTACCAATAACCCAGCCCCATCAACACGGCACCGGACAGGATATTGCCCAGCGTCACCCACAGCAGATTATGGCCGATCCCGCTCAGGGTATAGGCTTCGCTGTGATTACCGAACCAGGACAGGGCAAACAGCGTCATGTTGGCGACCGAGTGTTCATAACCGGAGGCGATAAAGGCCAGCAGACACCACCAGATGGCGATGAATTTGGCGGCACCCTCAACGCGGATAGCCATCCAAATCGCCAGGCAAACCAGCCAGTTACACAGCACTCCCTTGAAGAACAGCACTTCTGCCGGTGCAGTGGTTTTCGCCAGTGCCACGCTATGTACCAGACTGGTGTCCACCGGCAACAGGCTGCCGCCGCCGTAATAATACATCAGCGCCACCAGCACCGAGCCCAACAGGTTACCCAGCCAGGTTTGCGGCAATACGGCCCACATCTGGCCCTGCGTAATGGTGCCGGCTTTGACGCCCAGCGTCAGGAACATGGTATGACCGGTGAACAACTCCGACCCGGCAATGATCACCAACGTCAGCGCGATGCCGAAGGTGGCACCCATCACCAGCGGGCGAAGTGATGGATCGACCAGGTTGCCGAGGGTGAAGATTAAAATGATGCCGAGGCCGACGTAGGCTCCGGCCATCGCCGAGCTGATCCAAAAGCCCAGCGGGCTGTGCTTTGCCAGCCTGACGATGCGCGCCGCGTTGGCGGCACATTTGTTGATGGTATCGGTGAACATGCTGCTTCCCCTGAGGTTAAATAAAAATATCAGGCCGCGACCTGCACCATGCCGTCCACAACCCGGCTGGTGAAATGCGCGACGCAGCGGCTGTCATCTTCCAGACAGTAGCCGTCGTGCAGGCGGAAATGCTGTTTTTTTAGCGGGCTGGCGACCCACAGCTCACCCTGATGTTCGGCAATCAGCCCACGTGACAACACGCTGGCCTGGGCGAAGGGATCAATATTGCTGATGGCAAACACCTGCTCGTCGGCAAAGGGGCGGAAAATCGCCACCTGTTGGTCGCCGACCAGGGCACACACGCCGGTGCCAGGCAGAATATCGGTGATGGCGCAAAGGGTTGTCCACTGGCTCATACGTTGTTCTCCTCGGCTTCAAGCAGGGTGACGGGAATGCGTTCATCCGGACGTGCCGGACGGTGCTGTTCGCGCTCGGTGACCACCTGGACGTTAGGATCGCGCAGGTTGCTGTTGATAAAGTGGGCGAAGCGCACCTGGGTTTCAGGGTGCTCCAGGGTTTCTTTCCACTCGCAGACAACCGCATCGCGCAGGCGGGCGATCTCGGCTTCCAGTTGGTCGTTGATCCCCAGTTTGTCGTCAATAATCACCTTACGCAGGTAATCGATACCGCCTTCCAGGCTTTCCAGCCATACCGAGGTGCGCTGCAGTTTATCGGCGGTGCGGATATAGAACATCATAAAGCGATCGAGGTAGTGCTCCAGCGTCTCGCGGTCGAGATCGGCTGCCAGCAGGTCGGCATGGCGTGGTTTCATCCCGCCGTTACCGCATACGTACAGGTTCCAGCCGTTTTCGGTTGCGATAATACCGACGTCTTTGCCCTGAGCTTCGGAGCATTCACGGGTACAGCCGGAAACGCCAAACTTCATTTTGTGCGGGGTGCGAATGCCCTTGTAGCGATGTTCCAGTTTGACGCCAAAACCGACGCTGTCACCGACACCAAAGCGGCACCAGGTGCTGCCGACGCAGGTTTTTGACATGCGCAGCGCCTTGGCGTAGGCGTGGCCGGTTTCAAAACCGGCGGCAATCAGTTTGCTCCAGATGGCCGGCAGATCGTCTTTCTGTGCGCCGAACATGCCGATGCGCTGGGAGCCGGTCAGCTTGGTGTAAAGGTTATATTCCTTGGCGATCTGGCCAACCACCATCAACCCTTCCGGGGTAATTTCGCCGCCGGGGGAGCGTGGGATCACCGAGTAGGTGCCGTCTTTCTGGATATTGCCGAGGAAGTTGTCGTTGGTGTCCTGCAGCGCCGTGTGTTGCGGCTTGAGAATGTACTCATTCCAGCACGAGGCCAGCAGCGAGCCGACGGTCGGTTTACAGACTTCGCAACCGTAGCCCTTGCCGTATTTGGCCAGCAGTTCGTCGAAGGATTTGATGCCTTCGACGCGGATCAGGTGGTACAGCTCCTGGCGTGAATAAGCGAAGTGTTCGCACAGGTGGTGGTTCACCTCAATGCCCTGTTTGCTCAATTCGGCGTTCAGCACCTGGGTGAGCAGGGGAATACAGCCGCCGCAGCCGGTACCGGCCTTGGTTTCTGACTTGAGCGCGGCCACGGTATGGCAACCCATGCTGACCGCTTTGATGATATCGCCTTTACTGACGTCGAAGCAGGAACAGATTTGCGCGCTTTCCGGCAGTGAATCGACGCCGATGGCCGGTTTGCTGCCTGCATGCGCCGGCAGGATCAGGCCGTCCGGATTTTCCGGCAGTTCGATAGCATTCAGTGCCAGCTGCAGCAGGTTGCCGTAGTCGCTGGTGTCGCCCACCAGTACTGCGCCCAGCAGGGTTTTGTTGTCGGCGCTGACCACGATGCGTTTATAAACTTCTTTGCTCTCGTCCAGATAGACGTAGCTGCGTGCGCCTTCGGTGCGGCCGTGAGCATCACCGATACCGCCGACGTCGACGCCCAGCAGTTTCAGCTTGGCGCTCATGTCGGCACCCATGAAGGTATTTTCACGACCCAGCAGATGGTCGGCGGTAACCTGCGCCATTTTATAGCCTGGGGCTACCAGTCCGAAGGTGCGCTCACGCCATGAGGCGCATTCGCCGATGGCGTAAACGTCAGGATCGGAGGTCTGGCAACTGTCGTTAATCACGATGCCGCCGCGGCGGGCTGTGGCCAGACCGCACTGATGGGCCAACTTGTCCTGGGCGCGGATGCCGGTGGAGAAGACGATAAAGTCCACTTCCAGCGCGGTGCCGTCGGCAAACTGCATGGTTTTGCGCGCCTGTTCACCGCCGTTGACGATTTCCTGGGTATTTTTACCGGTATGGACTTTGACGCCCATGCGTTCAATCTTGCGGCGCAGTTGATCGCCGCCCATCGGGTCGAGCTGTTCGGCCATCAGTACCGGCGCAAACTCGATGACGTGAGTTTCAACACCGAGGCTTTTCAGCGCACCGGCGGCTTCCAGCCCCAACAGGCCACCGCCGACCACCGCACCGCGTTTGCTGCGGCGCGCGCAGGCTTCGATGGCGTTCAGATCTTCAATGGTGCGGTAGACGAAACAGTCCTGACTTTCGGAGCCTTTAATCGGTGGGATCCACGGATAAGAACCGGTGGCCATGATCAGTTTGTCGTAGTAGACGGTGCGGCCGGTATTGGAGTGAATGACTTTCTCGCTGCGGTTAATGGTGATGGCGCGTTCACCAACCAAAACCTTCACGCCCTGCTTCTCGTAAAAGCCTTCACGTACCAGTGAAAGTTCTTCGGCGGTGTGGTGGGAGAAATAAGAAGAAAGGTGTACGCGATCGT
Organism: Serratia sp. AR11; assembly: GCF_056376275.1. NCBI lineage: Bacteria > Pseudomonadati > Pseudomonadota > Gammaproteobacteria > Enterobacterales > Yersiniaceae > Serratia > Serratia sp. AR11. Next base: position 5,121,845 of record NZ_CM150739.1, on the reverse strand, counting down.
AGGCGATGCGCGGTTCTTCGCAAAATACGGTGATATCGAATTGGTCTTTGTCTGCTTTTTCCAACAGATCTTCGATAAACCGGTGGCCGACCATGCCATTGCCGATGACAGCGAGTTTGACTCTGCTCATTATTGCCTCAAAATTCTGGTTTCCTAGCGTTACCTTATTCCTCCCTGTGGGCAATTTATTGATGCAAATCAAGCGCCCCTCCATATACCTCTAATGTGGTATATGAATGATTTTTATCGTTATTTGATAAGTTGCGGTTTTTATTCATCTTTAGCTGAAACGAGCCAGTTAATGCGAATTCTACCCATTCGGGAGTAATGGGTGGGGGTAATAAATTATTGGCGTCTTTGTCAGTAGGATGAGCTGCCAGTATGATGAATGAAACAGGCTGGAACAGCAGAGGTGAAGGGTGGCCAAGAGTCCATTGAAGTTTATCGATAACCTGCGTCTGAGCGGGCATGAAGGGCTGTGGCAATTGGCCATTGAGCAGGGGCGCATCGCCCATATCGTGCCGCAGCCGGAAGGGCGGGAATGGCGCAGCGACGTGCTGGATGCACAGGGCGGGCTGGCGCTGCCGGCGTTTGTCGAACCGCATATCCATCTGGATACCACCCAGACCGCCGGGCAACCGGCCTGGAACCAGTCAGGCACCCTGTTTGAAGGCATTGAGCGCTGGGCCGAGCGCAAGGCGCTTCTGACCCACGAGGACGTCAAACAGCGCGCCTGGCAGACGCTGAAATGGCAGATCGCCAACGGCGTACAGTACGTGCGTACGCACGTTGACGTTTCTGACCCGACCCTGACCGCGCTACGTGCGATGCTGGAAGTGAAACAGGAAGTCGCACCCTGGGTCACGCTGCAAATCGTCGCTTTTCCACAGGAAGGCATTATGTCTTATCCCAACGGCGAGGCGCTGTTGGAAGAGGCGCTGCGGCTGGGGGCCGATGTGGTAGGAGCCATTCCGCACTTTGAGTTTACGCGCGAGTACGGCGTGGAGTCCCTGCACAAGGCATTCGCCCTGGCGCAGAAATACGATCGGCTGGTGGATGTTCACTGTGATGAGATAGACGACGAACAGTCGCGCTTTGTCGAAACCGTGGCGGCGTTGGCGCTGAAGCTGGATATGGGCGCCAGGGTCACTGCCAGTCACACCACGGCGATGCATTCCTACAATGGGGCTTACACTTCACGGCTGTTCCGCCTGCTGAAAATGTCCGGCATCAACTTTGTCGCCAACCCCCTGGTCAATATTCACCTGCAGGGGCGCTTCGACAGCTACCCGAAACGGCGTGGCATCACCCGGGTGAAGGAGATGCTGGAGGCGGAAATTAACGTCTGCTTCGGCCATGATGATGTGTTCGATCCCTGGTACCCGCTGGGCACTGCCAATATGCTGCAGGTGCTGCATATGGGGCTGCACGTGTGCCAACTGATGGGATATGGCCAGATCGACGACGGGCTGAAACTGATTACCAGCCACAGTGCACGTACTCTGAACCTGACCGACTATGGTTTGAAGGCTGGCAACAGCGCCAATCTGGTGATATTACCGGCCGATAGCGGCTTTGATGCGGTGCGCCGACAGACGCCGGTGCGTTACTCGATACGTCAGGGCACGGTGATTGCCGAAACCCTGCCGGCAGAAACCACTCTGTATCTGGCGCAGGATGAGAAGGTGGATTTCCGGCGTTGAGAGCGGGCTGCCGACCAATTTTCTTTGGTTACCAATGCTCTATCACACATTGTTGTTAATCATTGCGCAATACATCTACATAGGCCTGATAGACGTAGCTTTTGCCTCTTAGCCGGCCTGTCGTTTCCATCAGGATCCCTGCATTTTCCAGCGCTTTGACGGCGGCGCTGGCAGTAGGGAAGGAGACGGCTAACTCCGCCTGAGCGCGTTCCACAGTCAATTTCGGCATGGTGGGTAATAACTCAAAAAGGCGCAGCGTTTGTAATGTACTTGATGTAGTCGCGAGAATTTTTTTCCTGTCAGTTGCGATCAACGAAGCTATCTGAATGATGCTTCGTTGTGCTTCCTCTGCCGCTATTTCAACCCCTTCAAGAAAGAAAGCCACCCACGACTCCCAGTCCCCATTGATCCTGATTTCAGATAAACAACGGTAGTACTCAGCCTGATGAGCTTTCAGATATCCTGACAGATACAATAATGGCTCAGGCAAAAGTTTCCATGTCTCAAGTAACATGGCGATCAGCAAACGACCTATACGGCCATTTCCATCAAGAAAAGGGTGAATGGTTTCGAACTGGGCGTGCACCAAAGCTATCCTCACTAGGGGGGGCAAGGTAGGTGCTTCATCGTGTATAAAAATCTCAAGATCTGCCAGTAAACGGGTGACATGCTCTGGTGGTGGTGGAACATACGCCGCATTACCTGGTCGCGTACCGCCAATCCAGTTCTGACTGGTTCGTACACTGCCTGGCTGCTTATTGGTACCCCGAATGCCATCCAGGAGAACTTTGTGGGCCTCTGTGAGTAAGCGGACCGATACAGGTAATCCCGTCGGAGAGAGTATCTGCTCGCGGACAAACCTGAATGCCTGCAGATACCGGGTGACTTCCTCGACATCATTCGCATTGGTTACAGACAATCCGGCTTCTTCATCAAAAACATCTGTCAGCGTCGCCTGAGTCCCTTCAAGCTGAGAGGTGAGTAATGCTTCTCGCCGTATTGCACTGTAGATGAGCCACTCCCCCGATGTCACCAGGCCAGCCATACCTGATAGTCTGGCCAACGCAAGTTCAGCTCGGGCATTGAGTTGTTGATAGGCTTGGGAATCAAGGACAGGAGCAGATGGCGGTAAAGGCACAGGCACAAAGGCATTAACGGTTTCATGATGACTCTGGGTTGTCATAAATCGGCCAGATGTGCGCTTCATTAAACTCTCCTTTAATAAGGCTGAACGTTATTAAACAACCCTTTAATAACACGAGCGCTCATTAAAAGTCTTTTTAATTAGTTGAGGTCATGATGACAACTGGCAAATCGCTTATGGGCCCGGACTCATTTTGTCCGCCAACACATATAAAAAATCCGGTGAGGGGGCTCACCGGATTTTGATCTCTTGGTAAAAGCGCGTGTTACATCGCGCTAGCAGATCAGTGGGTCACGTGACCGTGGCTGCGGTGCTTGGTTACGAAACCGAGCAGCAGACACATCACGAACACCGCCAGGTACAGACCATTGGCGGTAGTCAGCGCCGCGTGTGCGCCGCCTTTGGCTACGATAGGGCCGGTAACCACGAAGGTCAGCATGGTGCCGATGGTGCCGCAGGTCAGGATGAAGTTAACCAGTTTCGGTGAGGAAACCTTGGTCTGCAGCGAGCCCAGAGTGATCAGGGTGGTGTAGATCGCGCTGGAAACGAAGCCCAGAGCCATAATGTAGTAGCTCAGGTGTTCCGGGTTATCGGTGCTGACGAACAGGTACATCGCACCGGTCGCCAATGCGGCCAGGATAGTGACGATGCGCTGCAAATCGAAGAAGCGCAGGATAAAGCTGAATACCCACATGCCGATCATGTACGAGGTCCAGAAATCGCTCACCAGCTTACCGGCCTGGCTGATATCCATCCCGAACGACTTGGTGGCGTATTCCGGCACCCACTGAATGAAGCCAAGCTGGCCGAGGATGTAGCACAGTGCGGCGATCGACAGGAACAGCACGCCGATACCCCATTTCTCTTTCACTACCGGCTGGCCGGCGTCGGCGCCCTTGTTGCCCAGTACCGGGAACTCGGAGAACAGGGTCAGCACAAAGATACCTACATACAGCAGGCCGATGCAGGCGTACACCCAGTACCAGCCGATCTGACGCGCCAACAGCATCGCGGCGACAATCGGGAAGATCATCCCGGCCATGCTGAAGAAGGAGTCAGTGAACAGCAGGCGCGAACCGCGTTGGCGGCCGGCATACATATGGGTGATCAGGAAGGTGCCTATCGACATGGTGATACCGCTGACCACGCCAAGGATAAACATGCACAACGAGAACATGGTCAGGCTTTTACCGAGCATCAGCCCGGCAATAGCCAGTACCATCAGCACAAAGCCAAACATCAGTTGACGTTTAAGCGGGATAATTTCCATCAGCCAGGCATTGAGGAAGATCGAAATCAAAATACCGGCGTTAAGGAAGGTGAAAGTATTGCTCATGCTGGAAACCGGCAGATTAAAGTACTCTGCAATGTTCCCCATCACCATCCCTGTGACGATAACTAAAGCACCGGTCAGCGCGTAAGAAAAGTAGCTGATCCAGGTAAGCCGTAGACGGTTGCTGTCATTCATTATTTAGGCCTGATTAAGTCTATAAAGAGTTTAAAACTGGATTAAGGCCGCTGGCTTTTCCTGGCAAAAGCAGAAAAAAGTCCCGATCAGGCCACCAGGGAGCGGATCCTAGCACAGACAACGGGAGTTTTTGTGATGCCTATCTACTTTTTGATGCAATCAATGAGTAGTTCTGAAATATTTTTGTGATCTATTTGCTCGCCGTCACGATCGAGTCGCGGCTGATGACTATCGGCGCAAAGCTAACCGGTGGCGTGGCCGGGTCAATCAGCAGGCGTGCGGCATATTGCGCCATTTCGCTAATCGGGAAATGCACGCTGGTCAGCGCCGGGCGGACAAAGGGCGCGCGTTCGCCGCTGTCGTAACAGATCAGCGAGATATCTTGCGGCACCCGCAGGCGGTGTTCGTTGACGGCCAGCAGTGCGCCGATAGCCATTTCTTCATTGCAGCAATAGATGGCGGTGGGCAGGGTTTTCATTTTCAGCAGTTGATCGGCGCAGCGATAACCGCTCTCCAGATCGTAAAGCCCTTCGGCGCAGGCGACCGGCTTGATATGCGCTGCCTGCATGGCCTGTTCAAAACCCTGCAGCCGCAAGAGACTGGAAGGGCGGTCGCGCGGGCCGCTGATACAGGCGATGTGCCGGTGGCCGGCATCAATCAATTGTTGTGTTGCCATGCGGCTGGCGTACTGGTGATCGAAAGTGACGCAGTGCGCTTCCAGACCGGGCACCAGGCGATCGAGCAGCACAAAGCGGCGTTGCTCCGCGGCCAGTTGGCGCAATTGGTCATCGCTGAGGAAACGGACGTGCAGGATCACGCCATCGCAGCGCAGATTGAACAGCCGCTGGATCGCCTGCCATTCGTTTTCCGCACTGTTACGCCCCTGGGTCACCAGCAATTGCTTGCCGTGGGATTCGGCTTCGGTTTGCACAAAGTCCATCAGTGCGCCGAAGAAACCACCGCGATAGGAGGTAGTGACCAACCCCAGGGTATTGCTGTGGCTGGAGGCCAGCGCACGGGCGGCCGGGTTGGGTGTGTAGCCAAGTTGGGCCACCGCCTTTTCAACCTTCTCGCGGGTTTGCCCCTTAACGTTGGTATCGCCATTCACTACGCGTGACACGGTGGCGCGGGACACGCCCGCCAGGGCTGCGACATCTTCCAGTGTCACCATCATCCGACTCCTGATTACGACAAAAATGGGGCCGACTCAGCGACCCCTGTATACTAGGTATAGCAATGTATCAGCAACCGCGGTTGGCCCGACGGTTATTTAAACTGAGGCAAATAAGGCGCGTTCACCGCCAGCACTTCATCCAACAGCGGCTGCGCCACATTGGCATTGCCGACCAACGGGTTGGTGACCAACGCCAGCAGGCCACTGCGGCGATCGCCGTGCACTGCGGCTTCGATGGTCAGGCGCTCATAGGCTTTCACCTGTTGGGTCAGCGCGTGCATGGAATCCGGCAGCGTGCCGAAGGTCAGCGGATGAGCACCCTGAGCATCGACGATACAGTTGGTTTCTATCACCGCGTCGTCCGGTAAACCGCGAATAGCGCCACGGTTTGCGGTATTAACGACTAATTGCGTTCCGAGATTATTATGGATCGCACGAATTAGCTCCAGTGCCACTTCCGAATAATATGATCCACCGCGGAAACTTAACTGCTCCGGTTTGCTGTCGAGATGTGGATCGGCATACAGCTCAAACAGCTCTTTCTCCACCTTCATCACCTGCTCGGCGCGGGTACCGCGTTCGGCTGCTGCGGCAATTTCCTCGGCCAGCATTTCTTTGGTTTGGTAGAAATAGCGGTGATAGGGGCAAGGGATCGCCCCGACGGCGCGCAGGAAGTCCGGCTGCCAGGGTTCTTCCTTGATGTTGTTCATGGTCAGCGCGGCACCGTCGCACAACATGTCGATCACCTTGCCGGTGACGTCATGCCCGTTTTGCAGCACCTGATGTACCCACACCATGTGGTTCAGCCCGGCGAACTGCAATTGCACCTCTTGCGAAGGGACTTTCAGCATGTTGGCAATCATGTGATGCATGCTGATCGGCACATTGCACAGGCCGATGATTTTCGCTTTGGTGTAGCGGGAGACCGCTTCGGTGACGATGCCGGCTGGGTTGGTGAAGTTGATGATCCAGGCGTCAGGCGCCAGTTTTTCCACCCGGCGTGCAATATCCAGCATCACCGGAATGGTGCGCAATGCCTTGGCAAAACCGCCAACGCCGGTGGTTTCCTGGCCGATTAAATCGTATTTCAGCCCCAGGCGCTCGTCGGCGGCGCGTGCCGGCAACTGACCCACGCGGAACTGGGTCAGGACGAAATTGGCGTCGCGAATGGCCTCATCCAGTTCGAAATGCACGCTGACCTTCACCTGCTCCAGCCCATGGCGCGCCAGCATGCGTTCGGTCAGAGCGGCAATAATCTCGACCTTTTCACGGCCAGGCTCAACGTCAACCAGCGCCAGTTCGGTGACCGGCAGTTCTTCGATACGCTGGATCAAGCCATCGACCAATTCTGGCGTGTAGCTGCTGCCACCGCCGATGACGGCGATTTTTAACGATTTCATGCACGAATCTCCATTTTGGCCTGACGGCGGTAAAGCTCAATCATGTCATCCGCCAGATCCTGGATCACCATGGCGTTCATCAGATGGTCCTGGGCATGAACGGTAATCAGGTTGATGGTCAGTTTGCCGCAGCCTTCGTCCAGGCCGATCAGCTGGGTCTGGATCAGATGGGCCTTTTTTACCGACTGTTTGGATTCGGCCATGTGTTTGGCTGAAGCTTCAAAGTCGCCGGCACGCGCTTGTTGCAGCGCCATCAGCGCACTGCTGCGGGCGCCACCGGAGAACACCAGCAGCTCCATGATGGTGCTTTCAAAATCGGGGCTGATTTCAGTTTCAGTCATCAATTCACTCACATTATTTCTCCTGTATTGCACGGCGGTGGTGCCGGCGGACATTCATTATTCTTATCTTTGCGCCAAATGAGAGCGCTCTCATTTGTCTAGAGTAACGGGAATGGGAAATGAAACCGGGAGTTGTGTCGCAAAAAACGACCAAGGCGTAAAAAGGGCAAAAAATGCGTGATGCAGTTGGCAAAAAGGTCTAAGGCGATCATACTTTTGGCAGTAAAATCCGGGGCTGACTGAGATAAGTCCCACTATTAAGTAAATATAGGTAAATGGCTGGCACTCGCAGGTGCAGCTCTTTAGAATCAATGCGCTTTTCCGTTGTTTGTCTCTTAGAGAAAGGACCCGTTAATGTTCAAACGTACTTTAGTGACCTTCGTTGCGCTGTGTTCCCTGACAGCAATGGCACCTGCCGCGCTCGCCGCCGGTGAAACTCATGTCATGCTGACTACCTCGGCTGGGAATATCGAATTGGCGCTCGACAGTCAGAAGGCTCCGGTTTCCACCAAGAACTTCGTCGACTACGTGAACAGCGGCTATTACAACAACACCATTTTCCACCGTGTGATCCCGGGCTTTATGGTTCAGGGCGGTGGCTTTACTGCTGACATGCAGCAAAAATCCACCCAGGCACCGATCAAGAACGAAGCGGATAACGGCCTGCGCAACCTGCGCGGCACCATTTCAATGGCGCGTACCGCTGACAAAGACAGTGCCACCAGCCAGTTTTTCCTCAACGTGGCAGATAACGCCTTCCTGGATCACGGCCAGCGCGATTTCGGCTATGCGGTATTCGGCAAAGTGGTCAAAGGGATGGACGTGGTAGATAAAATCTCCCAGGCACCGACTGGCAACGTCGGTCCGTACCAGAATGTTCCGAGCAAACCTATCGTCATCCTGTCAGCAAAAGTGCTGCCATAATGATTTTGCGCCGGCCCCAGGTGGGCCGGCTGCGTTGCTTTCCCCGGAAGCCTTGCCTGCATCACTGTTTTTTCCCCCTCCACATGCTTTAATCGCCAGCTTATAACCAGACCGGAAACCCGGCGTTCTGCATCTGTTTTGTTAAGGGATGAGCTGCTGCCATGTTTGAATTTAGCCAGGTTCTGCTGCTGTTGCAGCAGATGTGCGTTTATCTTGTCATTGCTTATTTACTGAGCAAAACCCCGTTATTCATTCCGCTGACGCAGGTGACCATTCGCCTGCCGCACAAGCTATTGTGCTACGTCATTTTCTCGGTGTTCTGCATCATGGGCACCTATTTCGGTCTGCATGTCGAAGGTTCCATTGCCAACACCCGCGCTATCGGCGCCGTATTGGGCGGCCTGTTGGGTGGGCCTTCGGTCGGGCTGCTGGTGGGGCTGACCGGTGGCCTGCACCGTTATACCCTGGGGGGCATGACCGATATCGCCTGTGCGGTATCAACCGTGGCGGAAGGGCTGGTGGGCGGGCTGGTGCATAGCATCGCCATGCGTCACCGGCGTATCGATCTGCTGTTTAATCCTCTGTTTGTCGCCGGGGTCGCGCTGGTGACCGAAGTGCTGCAAATGGTGATTATCCTCGCGATTGCACGGCCGTTCGACGAGGCGCTGCGGCTGGTGGAACATATCGCTTTGCCGATGTTGATCGCCAATACGGTGGGGGCCGCGATGTTCATGCAAATCCTGCTGGACAGGCGAGCGATGTTCGAGAAATACACCGGTGCGTTTTCCGCCAAGGCGCTGAAGATTGCCGAACGTACCGAAGGGATCTTGCGACAGGGGTTTGATCAGGAAAACAGCATGAGGGTGGCGCGGGTGATCTATCAGGAGCTGGGTATCGGTGCCGTAGCGATAACCGACCGCGATAAACTGCTGGCGTTTATCGGCATCGGTGACGACCATCACCTGCCGGGCACGCCGATTTCATCAAAGCACTCGCACCGCGCAATCGACAACAACGAAGTGGTCTACGCCGACGGCAATGAGCACTCCTACAGCTGCTCGATTAACCCCGGTTGCAAACTGGGTTCGACACTGGTGATCCCGCTGCGCGGTGAGAATCAGCGGGTGATCGGCACCATCAAACTGTATGAACCGAAGAGCCGGTTGTTCAGTACCATCAACCGTACGCTGGGGGAAGGTATCGCCAGCCTGTTATCCGCACAGATTATGGCTGGCCAGTATGAGCGCCATAAACAGCTGCTGGCGCAGTCAGAAATCAAATTACTGCATGCGCAGGTCAATCCGCACTTTCTGTTTAACGCCCTGAATACGCTGGTAGCGGTGATCCGCCGTGACGGCGACCGGGCCTGTGAGCTGGTGCAGTCACTTTCGACCTTTTTCCGCAAGAACCTCAAGCGTTCCGGTGATGAGGTCAGCCTGGCGGACGAACTCGAGCATGTGAATGCCTACCTGCAAATCGAACTGGCGCGTTTTGCCGATCGGCTGGAAGTCGTGGTTTCGTTGCCGCAAGACCTGTTGGCAGTACGGTTGCCGGCATTTTCACTGCAGCCGATCGTGGAGAATGCCATTAAGCATGGCACTTCGCAGCTGTTGGGGGTGGGGCGGATTGATATCGGTGCGCGGCGCGAAGGGGAATGCCTGTTGCTGCAGGTGACCGACAATGCCGGATTATTCCAATCGCAGCCGAACAACAGTGGGCTGGGGATGAACCTGGTGGATAAGCGTATCCGCGTACGCTACGGCGATGATTATGGTGTACAGGTAGCCTGTGAGCCGCAAACATTCACCCGGATTACAATCAATGTCCCCTTGGCGAGGGCTGCCTGATGTTAAACGTACTGATTGTCGATGACGAACCCTCCGCGCGCGATAACCTGCGGCATTTGCTGGAGGCGGAAGAAGGCATCTCTATTGTTGGCGAATGCGCCAATGCGATAGAGGCCATCAGCGGGATCCATCGCCTGCAGCCGGACGTGGTGTTTTTGGATATCCAGATGCCGCGCATCACCGGGCTGGAGATGGTAGGCATGTTAGATCCCAACCGTATGCCGCACATCGTCTTTCTGACCGCCTATGACGAATACGCGGTGCAGGCCTTTGAAGAACATGCGTTTGACTATCTGCTGAAGCCAGCGGAACCGAAGCGGCTGAGCAAAACGTTGCAGCGCCTGCAGCAGCAACGGGGGCAGCAGAATATCGCTGCGCTGGACGAAAGCGCCGGCTACCTGAAATACATTCCCTGCACCGGCCACAGTCGCATCTATTTGCTGCGTTTTGATGAGGTGGTGGCTATCCGTTCACGGTTGAGTGGGGTGTTTGTGGTCCGCAATGACGGCATGGAGTGCTTCACCGAGCTGACACTGCGCACGCTGGAAATGCGAACGCCGCTGGTGCGCTGTCACCGTCAGTATCTGGTTAACCTGGAGCAGGTGCGTGAAATTCGCTTTGATGACAACGGCGCAGCGGAAATGATCATGCCGGTCGGCGAACCGGTACCGGTCAGCCGTCGCTACCTGAAAGCGCTGAAAGAAGAGCTGGGGCTGCGTGGTTGATTAACCCTTTGGCCATTGGCGTCGGGCGTGTACTACCGCCAATATGATAAGCAGGTCGTTGGTTAATTCATAAATCAGCAAATAAGAATGATGAATAACCCATTCACGAGTACCCGGAACCCGGCCCGCTTTTCCACTTGATGGGTTTTGGGCTAGTCGGGCAGCAGCCGCGGAAATTAAAGCATCAATCTCTGCGGCGGCTGTTGGGTTCTTTGACGCCAAATAATCATAAATTGCAATACGGTCGGCAATGGCGGGTTCCGTCCACTTGAGCTTCAGTTTCACGATATTTCCTTATCGTATTACCGCATTGATTTTTCCCTGCGCTCGGCGAAGTAAGCCTCAACATCCTCATCATCAACGATTTTCCCTTCATGAAGCGCTTTCCGGCTTAATTCCACTTTTTCTTGTAGCCATTGTTCGTATTCTTTTTGTTGAGATTGGCGACTAACAAAATCCCGCATGAAATCCCGTAACAGTTGAGATGCAGTACGATCTGCTGCTTTTGCCGCGCTGGCGAAAGCCATTTTTAATTCATCATCCACTCGGATCACCACGGTAGATTCAGACATGATATGTACCTCGTATATACAGCGTCTTGCTTACTATATCACTGCTGTTTTATTGTTCAAGTCGACCATAATCGGCTAACCCTGTGTTAAGCGGAATCCTAAATTCATTCTCCCGCGAGCAGGTTGGTAGCTACGTTTTTGTTTGTCCTTGACGGGGTTACGCCACGCTTATAGCTTTATTGACATCCACTGGCGCTTTTCGCGCCATGTCAGCGTCCAAGGAAAAGAAAATGAGTGAAGCACGGATTATTGCCAAAGCGATGAAAGACGGGAAACCGGAACAGGATCTGGTTATCTTGCCCGCGTTGGCCAACCGCCATGGTCTGATCACCGGTGCAACCGGGACCGGTAAAACCGTGACGCTGCAAAAAATGGCTGAGCAATTCTCGCGTATCGGCATTCCGGTATTTTTGTCCGACGTGAAGGGCGACCTGTCGGGAATTGGCACCGAAGCCGTGCCCTCCGAAAAACTGCAGGCACGCCTGACGGCCATTGGCGTCACTGACTGGCAGCCGCAGGCCTGCACCATTATTCCGTGGGACATCTACGGTGAGAAGGGCCACCCGATCCGCGCCACCGTGTCTGACCTGGGGCCGCTGCTGCTGGGCCGTTTGCTGGATCTAAACGAAGTACAAAGTGGCGTGCTGCAGTTGGTGTTCAAAATTGCCGACGATAACGCGTTGCTGCTGTTGGATATGAAAGATCTGCGCGCCATGGTGCAGTACGTGGGTGACAACGCCAAACAGTTCCAGACCCAATACGGCAATATTTCTTCGGCTTCGGTGGGCGCTATCCAGCGCGGGCTGTTAACACTGGAAGAGCAGGGGGCCAACCAGTTCTTCGGCGAGTCGATGCTCGATATCAATGACCTGATGAAAACCGACGCCAACGGTCACGGAGTGATTAACCTGCTGGCGGCGGACAAACTGATTAACCAACCGAAACTGTATTCGGTATTCCTGCTGTGGCTGCTGGCCGAACTGTTCGAACACCTGCCGGAGGTGGGCGACCCGGAACAGCCGAAGCTGGTGTTCTTCTTTGATGAAGCACACCTGCTGTTCAACGATGCGCCTGCGGCACTGCTGACCAAAATTGAACAGGTGGTACGCCTGATCCGCTCCAAAGGCGTCGGCATCTACTTCGTGACCCAGAACCCGCTGGATATCCCGGACAGCGTGCTGGGCCAGCTAGGCAACCGCGTGCAGCATGCGTTGCGTGCCTTTACCCCTCGCGACCAGAAGGCAGTGAAGGCTGCGGCACAAACCATGCGAGCCAATCCGGCCTTCGACGCCGAGACGGCGATCACCGAACTGGGCGTCGGCGAGGCGCTGGTGTCGTTCCTGGATGAGAAAGGGCGGCCAAATGTGGTGGAGCGAGCGATGGTGATCGCACCGGAATCCAAGATGGGCATGTTGGGGGCCGAAGGGCTGAACAGTGCGATCAACAAGTCGCCGCTGTATGGTCGTTACGAGGATATGGTTGACCGCGAGTCCGCTTATGAGAAGTTATCGTCGGAAGGTTTTGCTACCGTCGGCACACCGCAACCGGGCCAGCCGACACAGCAACCGCAGGCGCAGCAGCAGGCGGGCGGTGGCCTGATGGGTGGATTGAACGATATCCTGTTCGGCTCTACCGGCCCGCGCGGTGGTAAGCGTGATGGCATCGTCCAGACCGCCGCCAAGAGCATGGCGCGTGACCTTGGTCGCCAGATCCTGCGTGGGGTGCTGGGCTCGATTATGGGCGGCCGCAAACGTTGAGATAACTGACTGAGTTCAGATGCATAATTTGCTATGCTGTCATGGGCTGTGTGGAGCCCATGACAGGTAAATTCTGATGTGCGGATCAGAGTTGAGGGTGCAATGAAAATTAATCAAATTTCTTTAGTGAATTATCGGTGTTTTGAGCGCAGAACATTTCCATTCCATCCTGAGTTCAACCTTATCGTCGGAGTGAATGGCACGGGGAAAACGGCCTTGCTGGAGGCCCTGTCAGTTGCGTTATCTACATGGCTTTTGGGATTCAGAAATAAACCCGATAATAGTTCACTATCAAAAGATGATGTTCGTCTTAGCTACCAAGAGGTTTCTGGACGAGTAAAAACCGCTCAGCACTGGCCGATTCTTATCGATGCACAGGGGACAGTATTCGACAAAAATATTAGCTGGGAAAGATCAAAAGAGAGTGAAAATGGCAATGTACGTTATGGCAAAGCGAGTGATTTAATTTCACTTGCTAAAGAAGCAGATAAAAAACTGCGTGCCGATAACATTGTTACACTGCCCCTTATTGCTTATTACGGCACTATGCGTTTATGGCAAGAGCCTAGAAAACTTAAACAAGAAAGTACAATCCAAGGCCCGGAGGCTCTGAGCCAACAAGAGAAAACCAGTCGCTTAACGGGGTACCGTCATAGCGTTGACCCCAGAATTTCAGTCCGCAACCTGGTCAGTTGGTTTGCCAAAGAAGCGTGGGCTACTTTTCAAAATGGTGGGGAAGAGTCTGTTAGCCTTCAGGTGGTGCGGAAAGCGATTTTAGGGTGTATTGACGGCGCAGATAGATTGTTTTTTGATGCTAAACGTGGTGAATTGCTGTTTGATATTGCCGACCACGAGATCCAGCCTTTTGCTAACTTAAGTGATGGTCAGCGCTGCATGTTAGCCTTGGTCGCTGATCTTGCTCAAAAAGCAGTTGGCTTGAATCCTCATCTTGGGAACGATGTATTAACGCAAACACCTGGCGTTGTTTTGGTTGATGAGTTGGACTTACATCTGCATCCTAAGTGGCAGCGCCGCGTTGTTGAGGATTTGCGTAAGACATTTCCATCACTCCAGTTTATTTGCACAACACACTCTCCTTTCCTTATCCAATCGCTGCGCTCTGGCGAAGAATTATTGATGCTGGATGGTCAACCGACGGCAGCGCTTAATAATAAAACATTGGAAGATATTGCCGAAGGGATTATGGGCGTTGATGATTCAGAAACCAGTGAACGCTATGCCGAAATGAAAGATACGGCTAAAAATTATCTGATGATGCTGGACGATGCCGTAATGGCACCTGCAGAAAAGTTGGAAAGTTTTAAACAGCGTTTATCTGAGAGCATTGCGCCTTTTGCGGATAACCCAGCCTATCAGGCATTTTTAGAGATGAAGCGTGCAGCAAAACTGGGGGAGTAACGATGCGGCCAGTAAGAAAAGGAATTTCACCTACCGGGGATATTGATTTTGATGATTACAAAAAAGCTTTCCCTCACTTAGTCGGCCGTATTGGTAGTTATTGCAGTTATTGTGAACGCCGTATTGCTACGAATTTGGCGGTTGAGCATATTCAGCCAAAAGATGGTCAGTATGGCCATCCGGGGTTGACTGGCAGATGGAGTAATTTCTTGTTAGCCTGCGTAAATTGTAATTCTACGAAAGGGGCTAAGAAAGTCATTCTCTCAAACTTGTTGCTGCCGGACAGGGATAATACCTTCTACACCTATGTTTATTCTGCCGATGGTAAGGTTGCTCCTGCCGCTCAACTTTCTCCGGAACAGCAAGCGATAGCCCAAGAAACATTATCTCTTACCGGTCTTGATAAAAAGGTCAGTCAGATTTTTGACGACAACGGCAAGCTTGTCGCCTTAGATAGAGAAAGCCAGCGTAAGGAAGCATGGGGAACAGCACAGGAAGCGCTGAGCGATGTGCTAAATAACCCAGGCAATACTGCTGTATTACGTTTAACGGCGGTTTTAGCAAAAGAAACTGGTTTTTTCAGTATCTGGATGACGGTGTTTAGCGGCCAGCCGACGATGTTGTTGCGTATCATTGAGGCGTTTGAAGGTACGGCTGCGAGTGGCTGTTTTGATGCGATCGGCGTATCAACCGTGCCGGCGCCTAATCCCGACCGGTTGGCTAATGGTAGCAAAGTATAATCAATGCTGGTGGCCTGATATCGGCTGTGCGTTAATAGGCTATTCTGATTTTCCAACTCGTCCATATCATGCTGCTGCTAATCGATAACTACGATTCTTTTACCTATAACCTTTACCAGTACTTCTGCCAATTAGGTGCCGAAGTGCTGGTGAAGCGTAACGACGAACTGCAACTGGCTGATATAGAAAGGCTGGCCCCGCAGCATTTGGTGATCTCTCCTGGCCCTTGCACCCCGAACGAAGCCGGTATCTCGCTGGCGGCCATTAGGCATTTTGCCGGCAGGCTGCCGATCCTCGGTGTTTGCCTGGGGCACCAGGCACTGGGGCAGGCTTTTGGCGCCAAGGTCGTGCGTGCCCGCGAGGTGATGCACGGCAAGACCTCGGCGATCCGCCATCTCGACAGTGGCGTTTTTCACGGACTGAACAACCCGCTGACCGTCACCCGCTACCACTCGCTGGTGCTTGAAGCCGCTACTTTGCCGGACTGTTTTGAAGTGACGGCCTGGAGCGAGCGCGACGGCGTACGCGATGAGATTATGGGGATCCGCCACCGCCAACTGGCGCTGGAAGGGGTGCAGTTCCACCCGGAGAGCATCCTTAGCGAGCAGGGCCACCAGCTGTTGGATAATTTCCTTAAAAGTTAGTCGGTTAGGTTTTTTTTAACCGCGAAGACGATTTGCGTTTGCCCTTTATTGGTTTTTTATGCATATTTTGTGATTATATTTTCACTCAATCGCAACCAAAAAACTGAGTCACATTCAGGGTGGGCCACATAATGACCGAAAAATCCGCAGTTAGCCGCAGTACCTTTGATCAGGTTATCCTGCCTGTTTATGCACCCGCGCAGTTTGTTCCGGTCAGGGGAAAAGGCAGCCGCGTGTGGGACAGCCAAGGGAAAGAGTACATTGATTTCTCTGGCGGCATTGCGGTGACGGCGTTAGGGCACTGTCACCCGGCCTTGGTCGAGGCGCTGAAACAGCAGGGCGAAACCCTGTGGCATACCAGCAACGTTTTTACTAACGAGCCGGCGCTGCGGCTGGCCACCAAGTTGATCAACGCCACCTTTGCCGACCGGGTGTTTTTCGCCAACTCCGGCGCAGAGGCTAACGAAGCGGCCTTCAAGCTGGCTCGGCATTACGCCATTACCCGCCACAGCCCGTATAAAACCAAAATCATCGCGTTTTATAACGCTTTCCATGGCCGCACCTTATTCACCGTCTCGGTGGGCGGGCAGGCCAAGTATTCTGATGGTTTTGGGCCAAAACCGGCCGACATTGTGCACGTGCCGTTCAACGATCTGGCGGCGGTGAAAGCAGTGATGGACGACCATACCTGTGCGGTGGTGATGGAGCCAATCCAGGGCGAAGGGGGCATTACTCCGGTTAATGCCGAATTCCTCAAGGGCGTGCGTGAACTGTGCGACAAACACCAGGCACTGCTGGTATTCGACGAAGTACAAAGCGGCATGGGGCGCAGCGGCAAACTGTTTGCCTATATGCACTATGGCGTAACGCCGGACATTCTCACCACGGCCAAAGCGCTTGGCGGCGGTTTCCCGGTCAGCGCCATGCTGACCACCGAAGAGATTGCCTCGGTGATGCAGGTCGGTACCCACGGCACCACTTACGGCGGCAATCCGCTGGCCTGTGCGGTGGCGGAAGCGGCGCTGGACGTGATCAATACGCCGGAAGTGCTGAGCGGCATTGAGTTGCGTCATGGGCTATACGTGCAGGCGTTAAAGAAAATTGGCGATAAGTACGGTATTTTCAGCGATATTCGCGGCATGGGCCTGCTGATTGGTGCTGAGTTAACGCCGCAATACCAGGGTAAGGCGCGCGATTTCCTGACCGCAGCTGCTGCTCGTGGGCTGATGATCCTCAATGCCGGGCCAAATGTGATCCGCTTTGCCCCTTCGCTGGTGGTGGAGACCCAGGACATCGACCAGGGTATGGCGCTGTTTGAGTTGACGGTGCAGGACGTGATTAACGCGTAATGCGTTGCATTGATGACAAGGGCGCCAGACGGCGCCCTTATTGATCGCGCAGTTTGCGTTTCAGCCAGATGCCGTGGTGTGGGCGTTGGCTCCAGGCCAATGACGAGATGGTATGCATCACGCTCAAGTGTGAAAGAATACGCCGCAGGTGGCGCTCCATTTCGGTCACCGGCATATCTGGGTGCAAATCCGGCGGCTGCATAATGCTGTTGCCACTGCTCGGCCCGTCGTACTCCAGCCGTTGCTGGCAGCTCTGCAGCGCGATCTCGCAAGATTGCAGATACTCCTCCGCCAGTTTTGGCGTCAGCATATAGTGCTCGCGCGCCAGGATAGTCATCGCATTCAGATGCTCGACAATAAACTGGCTGTGCGTCACCCACAGGCGCATATCCGCCAGATAGTTCGATTCAAACCCCGGTTCCTGCATCGCCTGATTCAGTGAGGTGAATAACGCGTTGTGCGCCTGATTGACCTGCATGCGTGCGTAGGCCAGTGCAGTGGGATCCGGCTCTTGCTCTTCCAGCAACAAACGTAACGCCTGCTGATCGTTCTCCAGCGCCTGATGGGCATTCTTGCGCAGCAGCCCGCTTTGCCACTGTGGCCACAGCCAAATGGTACTGCCGAACACCAGTACGCAGCCAATCAGGGTGTCGATCAGACGCGGTACCAGGAAATTCGTGCCGTTCAGCGCCAGTAATTGCAGGGTATAGACCGCCGTCACCGTAAAACCAATCACCGCCAATCCGTAATTTTTACGTGACACCATATAGGCCAGCAGCGTAATCACCAGCATCACGCTCAGGGTTTCGGCCTCGGGCAGTTGTAATTGCAGCAGACCGGCGGCGATCACCAGCCCGGCCAAAGTACCGAGCGCACGGTGTTGGATGCGCACCCGGGTGGCGTTGTAGCCGTTCTGGCTCACCAGCATGATGGTGAGCAGGATCCAGTAGGGTTTCGGCAGGTTGAAAATCATCCCCAGGCTGCTGCCTGCCGCCAGCGTGACGCCTAATCGTGCCGCATTACGCAGGGCATTGGATTTGAACGACAGATAACTGACCAGCGCCGGCCAAAACGGCAGGCGGTTTTGATTGGCCATCAGGTCACGCCGATAGAGTGGATGCTGAGTACGCAGCAGACGGGCGATGCGACTGAAGTGGTAGTAGCAGAACTGACCCACCGGATTATCCGGGTGCTGTGCCGCTACTTTTTCCAATGCTGCCAGTTCATTGCCCATATTGAAGCGCTGCGAATGCTGGTGATAGAGAATATCGTGCGCCACCGTGCGTAGCCGGCCGGCAATCACCTGTGCGTTGCGGCGGATAATCGCTTCGGCCTGGCTCTGTTCCACCAGCTTTTGTACTTCTTCCGGCAGGTGCAGGCTGACGGTGATGTGTTCCTGCAAATCCAGCGCGACCTGAAAGGTTCGTTGCAGACGTTTTTGCTCGAGGTTACTGGCGTGCGGCAGAAAGTTTAGCTGCTGATACAGCAGAGTAATCAGATCCATCACCTTTTGCTGACGAACCAACAACGGCGGTAACGCGGTCTGTGGATCGGTATGCTGGGTCAGCAGTGAGTATTTGGCCTCGAAGTAGTCCGCCAACTCCAGATAGAGCTGATTGAGCGACTCGCGCATCGGCTGCTCTTTCCACAGTTTGAACCAGAACCAGGTGAACAGCCCGTACCAGGCGGTGCCGACCACATATAACAGCGGCGCATGCCAAAGCGGTACTGAACCGGCCATGCTGAGGGAGAAGATGGCGGCAACCAGCGCAGCGGGCAGCAGACGGGCGTGTAACGGGCTGATTTCACCGCTGACGCCGAGCAGCAGCGCCAGGCCGAGCATCAGTATCGGCAGCGGCAACTGCCATAACAGGGCTTGCTGCAGTAACAAACTGCTGAGTGCGAACAGTGAACCGCCGACGATCAGGCGTTTGAAAAAACGTTTGTGAGGCGTGTCCAGCCCGGCGATGTTACAGCAGGCGGGAACCAGGGAAAATAGCAGGCCATATTGCAGTTGGCCTATCAGCAAGCCAAACAGTACCGGCAGGCAAAGCACCAGCGTTTGCCGCAGTGCGTAATTAACTTCCGGGTGGTAGATCAGTCGGCGCCACATGATGACTCGGGGCATAAAAAAACGGCGCGAATCATCGCGCCGTTTTTTCAGTGATTAACGCGTGCCGTAAACGACAATAGTTTTGCCGTGGGCGGAGATCAGGTTTTGATCTTCCAGCATTTTCAGAATACGACCCACGGTTTCACGTGAGCAACCGACGATCTGGCCAATTTCCTGGCGGGTAATTTTAATCTGCATACCATCCGGGTGGGTCATGGCATCAGGCTGTTTCGCCAGGTTCAGCAGGGTTTGCGCGATGCGGCCCGTAACGTCCAGGAAAGCAAGGTTACCCACTTTCTCAGATGTGATCTGCAGACGGTTTGCCATCTGAGCTGACAGGCGCATCAGGATGTCCGGGTTAACCTGAATCAACTGGCGGAATTTCTTATAGGAAATTTCAGCCACTTCACAGGCGGTTTTCGCCCTAACCCAGGCGCTACGCTCCTGACCTTCTTCAAATAATCCAAGCTCGCCGATGAAATCCCCCTGGTTAAGGTAGGACAGGATCATCTCTTTACCCTCTTCATCCTTAATCAGCACCGCGACGGAGCCTTTGACGATGTAGTAAAGCGTTTCAGCCTTTTCACCTTGGTGAATCAGCGTACTTTTGGATGGATATTTGTGGATATGGCAATGAGACAGGAACCATTCGAGAGTAGGGTCTGTTTGCGGTTTGCCGAGAACCATTCGCTGTTATCCTCTGTTGTTATCGCTGCCTTGTGTCACAGGGGTCAGAGTTCCCTGTAAAACGTGCTGTCGCCGTTCTTTTAATGGTGGCTGTCAGCAGGTTTTGAGGCGTGTCATAAATATACGCTGTCGCCCTAGCATATTAACTTGCCGGGAGAGCTGCAAGCTACATTCTGTTAACATACCGGTAAAGGAGCCTTTCCCTGGGAGTTTCCCTGAAATCAGTGTCCCGGAAAGATTTATTGCGGCTCTGTTTGTAGCACAGAGTGAGGCGGGTGTCTTGTGTTGTCTCGCTTCAGCATGATTAGCATCAGGTTCCGTTGCCAGTTTCTATGCGAAAGCGTAGTCTGATTTTAAGAAATTAACCGGAGTGACCAGTATGCAGGCAAGAGTTAAGTGGGTGGAAGGGTTGACGTTTCTGGGTGAATCCGCGTCTGGCCATCAGGTGCTGATGGACGGCAACGCCGGGGATAAAGCCCCCAGCCCAATGGAAATGGTACTGATGTCGGTGGGAGGTTGCAGCGCGATAGATGTGGTGTCGATCCTGCAAAAAGGACGTAACGATGTGCGCGACTGCGAGGTGAAATTAACCTCCGAGCGGCGTGAGGAGGCGCCACGACTGTTTACCCATATCAACCTGCATTTCATCGTCACCGGTAAAGATTTAAGTGACAAAATTGTCGAGCGCGCGGTGAATCTTTCCGCCGAGAAATACTGTTCGGTGTCATTGATGCTGAGCAAGGCTGCCAGCGTGACCCACAGCTTTGAGATCCGCGCAGTGTCCTGACGGATAAAGGAGCGCGGCTTGTTGCCGCGCTCCGGTAAGCTATTCGATTTTTTTGCCTTCCAGCAGTTGCTGCACCAGCGGCGCCATAATCAACTCCATCGCCAGCCCCATTTTGCCGCCCGGCACCACCAGCGTATTGATATGCGAGATAAAAGAACCCTGCAGCATCGCCAGCAGATAAGGGAAATCGATCTGATCCAGGCCGCGGAAGTGGATCACCACAAAGCTCTCGTCCAGCGAGGGGATCGCCTTGGCGGCGAACGGGTTGGAGGTATCTACCGTCGGCACCCGCTGGAAGTTGATATGGGTGCGGGAAAACTGCGGCGTGATGTAGTTGATGTAGTCTTCCATCGAACGTACCACCGAATCCATCACCGCTTCACGAGAGTGGCCGCGCTCGCCGGTATCGCGGATTAACTTTTGGATCCATTCCAGGTTAACGATAGGCACCACGCCGACCAGCAAATCGACATGCTTGGCCACGTCGTTGTGCTCGGTCACTACGCCGCCGTGCAGCCCTTCATAAAACAGCACGTCGGTCGGTGCCGGTAAGGCTTCCCACGGGGTAAAGGTACCGGGAACCTGGTTATAGGGTACCGCTTCATCGTAGGTGTGCAGATACTTGCGTGAACGGCCGGTGCCGTTGGTGCCGTACTCGCTAAAGCTTTGTTGCAGCAGGCCAAAGTCGTTGGCCTCGGGGCCGAAATAGCTGATATGACGGCCAAGATCGCGCGCTTTGCGGATCGCCGCGTCCATTTCCGGCCGGGTATAGCGATGGAAACTGTCGCCTTCCAGCTCCGCGGCGCGGATGTTCAACTGCTGAAAGATTTTACGGAACGCCACGCTGGTGGTGGTGGTGCCGGCACCGCTGGAGCCGGTCACTGCGATAACGGGATGTTTGGCGGACATGGTGATGGGTCACTCCGTGTTTAATGCGCCGGTGTCAGATATCATTATTGGTCTGTTTGACACCCTTTCGCCTAGGGCAAAATACTGCGCGTTGGTTTGCAATCCCTCATTGTTACCTGATTTTTTCCGTCAGTCATAGAACCGATAAGCACTAAATTTCTTCTTGTCCGGCGCGGAACTGCCCGCGCGGCATGATGTTGATGGTCTCATGCAGTTCTGACCACACCAGCAGCACCTCGCCGTTTTTCAGCTGGCGGCGCACGTCTTCCACTTTCTGTTCCAGCGAACGTTCATGCTCGCCGTAGTCGGTACCTTCGCGCAGCACAAAGGACTCGATCAGGCTATTGAGGGTCTCGGTTTCCAGTTCTTTCCAGGGGATGATCACTTGGTTGTTTCCAGGTAAGGGGCAAGCCAGGATGGAATACGGTATTCCAGCCACATATGGGGTTTTTTCAATGTGCCGCCGACAAAACCGACGTGACCGCCAAACTCGGTCAATTGATATTCAATATTGTGCGGCAGCGTGGCGGTTTCGGGGATCACTTCGTCGGTCATAAAAGGATCGTCCTTGGCATGGATGATCAACAGCGGCGTTTGGATCGACGGTAACAACGGCAGGGCGCTGCAACGGCGGTAATAATCGGTGGCGTCGCTAAAGCCATGGATGCGCGAGGTAATGGCATCATCAAAGTCGCGGATCCGACGCAATGCCTTGAGCTGCGGCAGTTTGAGCGGCAGCGTATCAGGATAGTGCAGCAGTTTGCGGGTGGCGTTTTGTTTCAACTGCCCGAGCAGGTAGTGCTGATAGACCCGCGAGAAGCCTTGGTCCATCCGCCACGAACAGGGTTCCAGCATCAGTGGCGCAGAAACCACCACCGCCGCCTGCAGCAGGCTGTCGGCGCCCTGTTGTGCCAGATAACAGGCCAGCATGTTGCCGCCGAGCGAAACGCCAACGGCAGCGGTGGGGGCTTCTCCGTAGGTAGCACGCAGCCACTGGAGGAAGAAGCGCGCATCTTCCGTTTCACCAGAATGGTAGATACGCTGCTTGCGGTTCGGCACACCGCTGCAACCGCGAAAATGCATTACCACCCCGAGCCAGCCCTTTTCACGCCAGGCATTGAGTTGGCCATGGGCATAGGGGCTGTAGAAGTTGCCTTCCAGGCCGTGGAACAGCACCACTCGCGGCTTGCCGCTGGCCTGAGCCGGATCTTCGCTCCAGGCGAGATCGACAAAGTCGCCGTCGGGCAGTTCCAGCCGTTGCCAGTGGGGTTTCAACTGCACGCGGCGACGCACCAGCCGTGGCAGCAGCGTTTGCAGGTGCGGATTACTGGCCCCGGTCAAAGGGCGAAAGGATTCATGCATAACCTGAGTAAAATTCTTATTGGCAACTATTGTGGGATGATTAGTGCGCTGTTAGCTTCACTAGCCTGAGTTAACAATAATACTGCAAAAAATGACCTGGGTGAGGAGCGCCCGCCTGATGGATGCGAGTTTATTTCTTTCGATGTTAGGTTTTCTGTGGGTTGCCGCGATCACACCTGGCCCCAACAATATGTTACTGACCACTTCCGGTGCCAACTTTGGCTTTATGCGTTCACTGTTGCTGATGATTGGCATCATGCTCGGCATGCAAAGCATTTTGCTGCTGGTGGCGTTCGGCGTCGGCAGCCTGATTCTGGTTTATCCGGCGCTGCATCTGGTGCTGAAAATTCTCGGTAGCCTGTATCTGCTGTGGCTGGCATGGAAAGTGGCTACAGCCGCTTATGAAAAGCTGGAAACCGACGTGGCACCGCCCAAACCGATACGGCTCTACCAGGGGTGGCTGCTACAGTTCCTTAATCCCAAAGCCTGGCTGATGGCGCTGGGG
This sequence comes from Serratia sp. AR11, assembly GCF_056376275.1. NCBI lineage: Bacteria > Pseudomonadati > Pseudomonadota > Gammaproteobacteria > Enterobacterales > Yersiniaceae > Serratia > Serratia sp. AR11. The sequence continues at coordinate 5,098,275 of NZ_CM150739.1, read as the reverse complement.
GCGGTGGCCAGCTTCAGCCTGGCGGGTGCTCAATACAACGCCTCGATTCTGGCGATCTCACTGGGCATATTCGTGGTGAACATCATTGCCGGCGTGATTTGGTTGGGATTTGGCACGGTGATTGGCCGACTGCTGCGCAGCAAAAAGGCCTGGATCATTTTTAACGTTTCTATGGGGTTGCTCACCGCGGCCTGTGTGTTACTCATCTGGCATTAAGGAATTGCGAATGGCAGAAAATTACTTCCATATTGCGGCCTTCACCGGTAAAGGGTTTCGGGGCAATCCGGCCGGCGTCTGCCTGCTGAAGCAGCCGTTGTCGGTTGCGGAGATGCAGGCTATCGCCAATGAACTGAGCCTGCCGGAAACCAGCTTTGTCTGGGACGATGGCGATATGTCGGCCATCCGTTGGTTTACTCCCCAGCGAGAAGTCGATTTGTGCGGTCATGGCACGCTGGCGGCGGCACACGTGATGTTCAGCGTGGTGAACCCGGCGCTGCAGGATATTCGTTTCCGCTCGGCGAGCGGCGACCTGTACGTTAAACGCGACGCCGAAGATGGCGAACGCCTGGTCCTGGATTTCCCGTCCCGGCCGCCGCAGAAGGTTGTGGAGCCTGAAGGGTTGGCGGCGCTGCTGGGGGCTAATCCGCAGGAAGTGTGGCAGGCCAATGCGCTGTTGGTGGTATTGGAAAACGAAGCGCAGGTCAGGGCATTACAGCCGGATATCCCGGCACTGATTGCCCTGGTCGGCCGGGCAGTGATTGTCAGCGCTCCGGGTGAGGCGGTGGATTTTGTCTCGCGCTATTTTACCCTCGACGGCGGCGAAGACCCGGTGACCGGCTCCGCACACTGCACGCTGATGCCCTACTGGAGCGCACGTCTTGGTCGCCATCAGCTGCACGCCCGGCAGATTTCGGCGCGCGGCGGCGAGTTGTTCTGTGAGCTGAAGGGCGATCGCACCTTGATTGGCGGCTATGCGCACACGTTTTTGCGTGGGGAATTGAGCTTGTAATCAGGCTGAGCCACGCTCAACCAGCCGCCACTCAAGCACTTCATTGCGCGGTGGTTGTTGCGGATTTTTGATTTTTTCCAGCAGCAACTGCACGCTGCGCACGCCGAACTGGTGCATCGGTTGTTCGACGGTGGTCAGCGGTGGCGTGGTGACGGCCCCGAATGGCACGCCGTCAAAGCCCATTACCGCGACATCTTCGGGAATGCGCAATCCCTGTTGGTGCAGGGTGCTCATCGCCCCACCGGCGATCACGTCGGAGATGGTGAATACCGCATCCGGTCGCGGCCCGGCATCCAGCAGGCGAGCCATGGCCAACGCACCGGCGGCATATTCCAACCCCTCGACGTATTCCACCTGACAATAGTCGAATCCGGCTTCGGCCAGCGCCTGTCGATAACCTTGCTCTCGCTGCTGCGAGTAGAGATAGCGCATGTCGCTGTTGATCAGGGCAATACGTCGTCGACCCCGTGCAGCTAAATAACGCACGCCGGCCCTCGCCGCCTGATGGTTGTCGATGGTGACTGAAGAGGCACGGAACTCGGGATCGCCTTCGCCGCATTGTACCCAGGGAAAATCGCCAATCATTGCGGTCAGGCCGGGCAGGCAACTGACGGCGTCCATGGTAATCACGCCGTCGACCACTTTACCGCTCAGCAGGCTGAGATAGGCGGACTCCCGGGTTGGATTGGATTCGGAGTTGCACAGCAAAATGTGGTAGCCGTGGCGTTCGGCTTCTTCTTCGATACCGCGTACTACCAGGGAACAAAAAGGATTGGTGATACTGGAAACCAGTACCAGCAGCATACGGCTACGCGAAGTGCGTAGCTGACGCGCCAGCAGGTTGGGTTGGTAGTCGCATGCGCGGATCGCCGCCAGTACCTTGTCGCGAGTGGCCGGTTTGACGATTTGCTGGCCGTTCAATACCCGTGAGACCGTCGCGGCAGAGACGCCGGCGAGTTTCGCCACCTTTTCGATCGACATGGTTTGCTGTTCCTTCTGCCCAATTGCCCCGCACAATATGCCCAAGCGCGGCAAAAAGTCTGCGCCTGGCCTCAGGATTGTGATGTGGGTTACAAATTCATCTTATCAGCCCCTTTCAACAGATTAATCAGGTTGCCGAAAAAAAGAAATCGATTACATTTTGCTCATGGTGAAAATGAAATCGATTACATTTTGCGATTTCACGTTATTTCGCTGAACCCATAATCTGAAAAGAGGGGGCGGATGCAGGTGCAACTGAGAGTAGCGGAAAACAGTGATCGCCAGGCGGTCGCACAACTGATTCATCTGTCGACCAATGCCTGGTATCAACGCCACGGCATGGGCGCCATCTTTTCCGCAGCACCGACCAGCTGCGGGCTGTTTGTTGACGTCTATCGCCATCTGGATCCCGGACAGCACTGGGTTGCGCACGATGAACAGGGCGTGCTGTGCGGTTCCTGCTTCTTTCACCCGCGTGAAACTCATCTCGGGCTGGGCATCATGAATGTACATCCCGACTACTTTGGTCGTGGTATCGCCGTGCAGCTGATGGCGAAAGCCGACGAACTGGCGGGATCGCTACCTATACGCCTGATTTCCAGCGCGTTAAATCTGGACTCCTACGCGTTGTACCACCGTGCCGGTTTTACGCCCTATGCGATTTACCAGGATATGACGATACCGGTGCCGGTAGAGGGATTTTCCTTCCCCAGTCTGACGCGCGGCAGAGTGCGCGCCGCCCGGCCAGATGATCTGCCAGGCATCCTGCAGTTGGAACGAATGCTGTTGGGCATCGAACGTCGGCGCGATATTGACTACTTCCTCAATGACGCCAGCGGGCTATGGCGGACTGCCGTGTGGGAACTTGACGGCAGCATGGGCGGTTATCTGACCTCGGTGGCGCATCCGGCTTCCCGCCTGTTGGGGCCGGGCTGTAGCCACAGCGAAGAGATTGCCCTGGAGTTGATCGGTTGGATGCTGGATCGCCACCATCGCGGTACCACGCCGGTGGTGCTGGTACCGGCGCAACGTTCCGCCCTCAGTCAGGTGCTGTTGCAGTGGGGCGGGCGGATTTGTGAATTGCATTTGGCGCAGGTGAAAGGCCGTGCGCTACAACCCGGCGGTGTGGTTATGCCGTCCTTCCTGCCGGAAAGCGGTTAGACAACACCACAACAAGACCAATGGGGGAATTATGCAAACTGACAGCGCGGTCCTGGGGACCAAAAGCGTCACATTCAAATGGGTGGTGCCGCGGTTGGCACTGATGATGTTTCTGCAGTTCTTTGTTTGGGGGGCGTGGTACGTCACGCTCGGCGTAGTGATGGGTAAGTTCGGCCTGGCGGCGATCATCGGCGATGCTTACTCGACCGGGCCGATCGCTTCGATTCTGTCACCGTTTGTGCTGGGCATGCTGGTCGATCGCTTCTTCGCCTCGCAGAAGGTGCTGGGGGTGCTGCATCTGATCGGTGCCGGGTTGTTGTGGCTGATGCCCGGCTTCTTCAGCAGTGGACAGAGCGGCCTGTTGTGGATCATTTTCGGTTATATGTTGTGTTATATGCCGACTATCGCCCTCAGCAACAACGTGGCGTTTTATAGCCTGAGCAACAGCGAAAAAGCCTTTCCTGTGGTGCGGGCGTTCGGCACCTTTGGCTGGATTGTCGCTGGGCTGATCGTCGGTGCCAGCGGATTGTCAGACAGTACCGGTATTTTCACACTGGCGGCGGTGGCCTCGTTGGTGTTGGCCATTTACAGCTTCACCTTGCCACACACACCGGCACCGGAACGCGGCAAACCGATAAAAATGCGTGACCTGCTGTGTGCCGATGCTTTCGCCATGCTCAAGCAGCGACACTTCCTGGTGTTTATCATCTGCGCGACGCTGATCTCTATCCCGCTGGCGGCCTACTATGCCTATGCCGCGCCTTTCATCGCGGCGACCGGTTTCAGCAATGTCGGCGGGGTGATGTCGCTGGGGCAGATGTCCGAACTGTTCTTTATGCTGCTGATCCCGTTTCTGTTTGTACGGCTGGGCATCAAGGTGATGCTGCTGATTGGCATGTTGGCGTGGTTCCTGCGCTACGTGATGTTTGCGCTGGGGATTACCGAAGAACTGCGCTGGATGATTTACCTCGGCATCATTCTGCACGGTATGTGCTACGACTTCTTTTTCGTGATCGGTTTTATCTACACCGACAAGGTGGCCGGTGACAAGGTCAAGGGCCAGGCCCAGAGTCTGCTGGTGTTGTTCACCTATGGTCTGGGCATGTTGATCGGTTCGCAAATCAGCGGTGCACTGTTCAATCGTTTGGTGACGGCGGAAGGGGCGGCAGCGCTGCCACAGTGGCAGAGTTTCTGGTGGTATCCGGCCATCGGTGCGCTGGCGATCGCGGCACTGTTCTTCTTCACCTTCAATTACCGGGAAATCCCGCAGGGGGAGCAACGCGATGACTGATTTGCGTGTGCTGGTGGTGGGCTGCGGCAATATGGGGGCTTCACATGCTGAAGCCTATCACGATATGGACGGCGTCGAGATTTGCGGCTTGGTGGCGCGCGGTGATTCCCGACATCGGCTCAATACCCGGTTGGGGGGCGGTTACCCGGTGTTCAGTGATTTCGCCCAGGCGCTGACGGTGACGCGTCCGGATGCGGTTTGCCTGACCACCTGGCCAGATACCCATGAAGCCTACGCGTTGGCGGCGCTGGCTGCCGGTTGCCATCTGTTCATTGAAAAACCGCTCGCCACTACCCTGGTCGGTGCGGAGCGAGTGATTGCCGCCGCGCGGGCCGCCGGGCGGCAACTGGTGGTCGGCTATATTCTGCGTCACCATCCGTCATGGCAACAATTTGTCGAATTGGCCCGTGACCTGGGCAAACCGCTGGTGATGCGCATGAACCTCAATCAACAGAGTCACGGTGCGATGTGGGATGTGCACCGCAATTTGATGCAGTCGCTGTCGCCGATTGTCGACTGTGGCGTGCATTACCTTGACGTGATGTGCCAGATGACCCAGTCGGAGCCGGTCAGCGTCAGCGCCATCGGAGCACGACTGAGTGAGGAGCTGCCGCCGGAAATGTACAACTATGGCCAGTTACAGGTGCGTTTTGCCGATGGCTCCGTTGGCTGGTACGAAGCCGGCTGGGGGCCGATGATCAGCGAAACCGCCTACTTCGTCAAAGACGTGATTGGACCGCGTGGCTCAGTCTCGATCGTCGCGCGGCAGGCGGATGCGGATTCAGATAACGTCGACGGCCACACCCGTACCGACTCGTTGCGTATCCACAGCGCGGCGTTGGATAGCACTAATCAGTTTCTCCAGTCGGACCGCTGGATTGACTGTCAGGACGAACCGGACCATTTGGCGCTGTGCCTGAGCGAGCAGCGCTATTTTCTTCAGGCGATCCAGGACGGGTTGGATCTCGACCGGCATTGGCAGGATGCCCTGAACAGCCTGCGGGTGGTACTGGCGGCGGACGAAGCGGTGCGCAGCCGGCAAACAGTAATGTTAGGGAGGTCATCAGCATGAAAACCATTCAGGGGCCGGGGCTGTTTCTGGCCCAGTTTATCGGCCCGCAGGCGCCGTTTGATTCGCTGGACGGGTTGGCCGCTTGGGCCGCCGGGCTGGGGTTTAAAAGTCTGCAGATCCCGACCACGTCTCCCACTATTTTTGATCTCAAGCGGGCGGCCCACAGTCAGGAGTATTGTGACGAGGTGCGCGCGTTGCTGGCGGGGCACGGCCTGACGATCTCCGAGTTATCCACCCATTTGCAGGGGCAACTGGTGGCGGTGCATCCGGCTTACGATCCGGCTTTTGACGGCTTTGCTCCGGTTCAGGTGCGCGGCAATTCTCAGGCCCGGCAAGCATGGGCAACGGAGCAATTGCTGATGGCAGCACAGGCATCGCAGAGGTTGGGATTAGCCGCACACGTGACTTTTTCTGGCGCGCTGGCCTGGCCCTATTTTTACCCTTGGCCACCGCACAATGCGCTGTTGCTGGAGGAAGCCTTCGGGCAACTGGCACAGCGTTGGCGGCCGATCCTCGATGCTTTTGACGACGTCGGTGTTGACCTTTGCTATGAACTGCACCCAGGGGAGGATCTGCATGACGGTGTGACCTTTGAGCGCTTTCTACGGCAGGTTGGCAATCACCCGCGTTGCCATATCCTGTATGACCCCAGCCATCTGCATTTGCAGCAGATGGACTATCTTGGCTTTATTGATGTTTATCACCCGCGCATTCGGGCGTTTCACGTCAAGGATGCTGAGTATCGGCCCAATGCTCGCAGCGGCGTGTACGGCGGTTATCAGCCGTGGCTGGAAAGACCCGGACGCTTTCGTTCACTCGGCGATGGGCAGATCGACTTCCCGGCAATTTTCAGCAAGCTGGCGCAGTACGATTTTCCCGGCTGGGCCACGCTGGAGTGGGAGTGCTGTCTGAAATCGCCGGAGGCCGGTGCGCGGGAAGGGGTTGAGTTTATCGCCCGCCATATTATTCCGGTCGCTGAGAGGGCGTTTGATGATTTTGCCGCCGTCAGCGGTGAACGCAATCAGGTCAGACAGATGTTGGGTATGGGAGAGCAACCATGAGATTACGCTTGGGGATGGTCGGCGGTGGCGAAGGGGCCTTTATCGGCGCAGTGCATCGTCTGGCGGCGCGGATGGACGATGAGTTTGAGCTGGTAGCCGGGGCTTTCTCTGCTGATTGGGAAAATTGTCGCCGCACCGGCGAACGGCTACACCTCGACCCACAGCGCTGCTATCACGATTTTAAGCAGATGGCGCAGGCAGAGGCGGCGCGCGAAAACGGCATCGATGTGGTGGCTATCGTCACCCCCAATTATCTGCATGCGCCGGTGGCGACCGCGTTTCTTAACGCCGGCATCGACGTCATCTGCGACAAGCCTCTGTGCAACAGCTATGCCGAGGCGTTGCAGTTGGCCGAGACGGTGCAGCGTAGCGGAAAGCAGCTGATATTGACCCATAACTACAGTGCCTATCCGTTGGTGCGCGAGGCGCGTAGTCGGGTATTAGCCGGTGAATTGGGGGCGATCCGCTTTATCGAGGTGGAGTATTTGCAAGAATGGCTGGCGCAGCCGCTGGAACTGACCGACAACAAGCAGGCTGGCTGGCGTTCCCAGCCAGAAAAGGCCGGGGCCGGCTGTATTGGTGATGTGGGTACCCATGCCTGGCAGTTGGCGCACTTTGTCAGCGGCCTGTTGCCGCAGGCGATCAGCGCCGAACTCACTGCGTTTATTGCTGGGCGTCAGGTAGACGACGATGTGCGGGTGCAGATGCGCTACGCCAACGGTGCCAGAGGCCGACTGTGGGCCAGTCAGGTGGCTTGTGGCCATGAGAACGGCCTGCGGTTGAGAGTCTATGGTAGCGACGGCAGCCTGGAGTTTTGTCAGGAACAACCGAATCAGCTGTGGATGCGGCCCCGGGATGCGCCAGCCTATTGCATAACCCGCGCCTCTTCATTCCAGTATGTGGAGAACCGTTCACTGGCACGGGTACCGGCAGGGCATCCTGAAGGCTATCTGGAAGGATTTGGTCAGATTTACCGCGAGGCGGCGGCACGATTGCGGGATGGGTCGCAGGCGGCTCCCCTGTTACCGGGGATTGAGACCGGGGTGCAGGGCATGGCATTTATCGATGCTGCCCAACGTAGCAGTGCTGCCGGCGGGCAATGGATCGACCTGAATTAATTTATATTCCCATAAGTAATAACGCAGTTTTTTTTATTCTTTTATAGCTCGTCACCGCTCAGATAAAACTGTCAGCAACTGAACAGACTTTTATCAACGGAGCGATCATGGCGAGCAAACACTTTTCATTACGCGGCGCGGCACTGCTGGTGTTATCACTTGCTGCGGCTAACGCCTATGCGGTGGACGTGACCGTGGCGTACCAGACTTCGGCGGAACCCGCCAAGGTGGCGCAGGCGGAAAACAGCTTCGCCAAACAGTCCGGTGCCACCGTTGACTGGCGTAAATTCGACAGCGGCTCCAGCGTGCTGCGTGCTTTGGCCTCCGGTGACGTGCAGATCGGTAATATCGGTTCCAGCCCACTGGCGGTGGCCGCCAGCCAAAAACTCCCTATCGAAGTCTTCCTGATCGCCTCCCAGCTCGGCAGCTCCGAAGCCCTGGTGGTGAAGAAAGAGATCAAAACCCCGCAGGATTTGATCGGCAAGCGAATCGCCGTGCCCTTTATCTCAACCACTCACTACAGCCTGCTAGCCTCGCTCAAGCACTGGGGCATCAAGCCTGAGCAGGTCAAAATTCTCAATCTGCAACCGCCGGCCATTGCCGCTGCCTGGCAGCGCGGTGACATCGACGGGGCCTACGTCTGGGCGCCGGTAGTCAATGAATTAGCCAAGCAGGGCAAGGTACTGACCGATTCTGCCCAGGTTGGACAATGGGGCGCGCCGACGCTTGACGTCTGGGTGGTGCGCAAGGACTTTGCCGAAAAACACCCGGAAGTGGTGACCGCCTTTGCCGCCAGCGCATTGAACGCCCAAAAAGCCTATCTGGCGCAGCCGGAGCAGTGGCTGAAGGATAAAGGCAATCTCAACACGCTGTCCCGTTTGAGCGGTGTGCCGGAGGAACAGATACCGGTGCTGGTGAAGGGCAATACCTATTTGCCGGTGGCGGAGCAAATAACCCAACTTGGCCAGCCGGTGGACAAGGCTATCCGCGATACCGCCGAGTTCCTTAAACAGCAGGGCAAAATTCCGCAGGTCGACGGTGATTACAGTGCCTACGTCACCGATCGCTTTGTGAAACAGGTGCAGGCTGCGCCGCAGTCGTAAGGGAGCAGCATGTTAAACGTTAATCACCTTTCAGCAGAGTATCAGGGGCGCCCTGCGCTGCGCGACGTCTCTTTCCAGATTGACGCCGGGCAACTGGTGGTGGTGCTCGGGCCCTCGGGCTGTGGCAAAACCACGCTGCTGAATTTGATCGCCGGGTTTATCGAGCCTTCAGCTGGCAGCATCACGCTTGACGAAGTTCCCGTAAAAGGCCCCGGAGCCGAACGGGGCGTGGTGTTCCAGCATGAAGGTTTACTGCCGTGGCGCAACGTGGTGGATAACGTGGAGTTTGGTCTGCAACTGGCCGGTGTCGGCAAACAGCAGCGACGTCAGGTGGCACAAGAGATGTTGCAACGCGTCGGATTGGCCGGCTATGAACAGCACTTTATCTGGCAACTCTCCGGCGGCATGCGTCAGCGGGTAGGGATTGCCCGTGCGCTGGCTGCCGATCCGCGCCTGTTGCTGCTGGATGAGCCGTTTGGCGCGCTGGATGCATTTACCCGCGAACAAATGCAGGAACTGCTGTTGACCATTTGGCGGGATACCGGCAAACAGGTGCTGCTGATCACCCACGATATTGAAGAAGCGGTGTTTCTGGCCAGTGAACTGCTGTTGCTGTCGCCGGGACCGGGGCAGGTGGTGGAGCGCCTGGCGCTTAACTTCGGCCAACGCTATGCCAACGGCGAGGCGTGCCGTTCGATCAAGTCCGACCCTGAATTTATCGCGCAGCGCGAATATGTGCTGGGCAAAGTCTTCCAACAGCGCGAGGCCTTGCTATGAGCCTGCATTCCGCCCTCAAAGAAGTTGTTCAGCCGCAGGCTGCCGCCCCGACGCGCCGTTTTAGCGTGCCGCGTAACCTCTGGCTGAGCAGCGCCACCCTGCTGGTGGTATTGGCCATCTGGTGGGGCGTGACCGCGCTGAACCTGATCAGCCCGTTATTTCTACCGGCACCGCAGCAGGTGCTGCATCAACTGATTACCATCGCCAGCCCGCAAGGCTTTATGGACGCCACGCTATGGCAGCATTTGGCCGCCAGCCTGGGGCGCATTCTGGTGGCGCTGTTGGCGGCGGTGATTATCGGTGTACCTGTGGGTATCGCCATGGGGCTGAACGATACGGTGCGCGGCATTCTCGATCCGTTGATTGAAATTTACCGCCCGGTGCCGCCGCTGGCCTATTTACCGCTGATGGTGATTTGGTTCGGCATTGGCGAAACCTCGAAAATCTTGCTGATTTATCTGGCGATCTTCGCCCCGGTGACGCTGTCTGCCGTAGCCGGTGTGCGCAGTGTGGCGCAGGTTCGCGTGCGGGCCGCCCGTGCGCTGGGTGCAAATCGTTGGCAGTTGCTGCGTTTTGTGGTGCTGCCTAGCGCCTTGCCGGAGATTTTAACCGGCATCCGCATTGGGCTGGGAGTCGGTTGGTCGACGCTGGTGGCCGCAGAACTGATCGCCGCCACCCGCGGCCTGGGATTTATGGTGCAATCCGCCGGTGAGTTTCTGGCTACCGACGTGGTGCTGGCCGGTATCGGTGTGATTGCGATTATTGCATTTGGGCTGGAGCTGGGGCTGCGCGCCCTGCAGCGCCGATTGACCCCGTGGCACGGAGTAAACCAATGAACGAACGTTTAAGTATCACCCCGTTGGGGCCTTATATCGGTGCGCTGGTGGAAAACGTTAATCTGGCACGCCCCCTGGGTGATGGCCAATTCGAACAGCTCTACCATGCATTGCTGAAACATCAGGTGCTGTTTCTGCGTAATCAGCCGATCACCCCGTTGCAACAGCGGAATTTGGCCGGTCGCTTCGGCGACCTGCATATTCACCCGGTCTATCCGCAAGCCGCCGATGTGAAAGAGATTATCGTGCTGGATACCCATGACAATAATCCGCCGGACAATGATAACTGGCATACCGACGTGACCTTTATCGAGAATCCTCCGCTGGGGGCGATACTGGCGGCGAAAACCCTGCCTTCCACCGGTGGCGATACGCTGTGGGCCAGTGGTATCGCGGCCTATGAAGCGCTGTCTGAGCCGTTCAGGCAACTGTTGGCCGGGCTGAAGGCGGAGCATGATTTCACCAAGTCATTCCCGGAACACAAGCATCGCGGCAGCGAAGAACAGCGCCAGCGCTGGCAGGTAGCGGTACAGAAAAATCCGCCGTTGCTGCATCCGGTAGTGCGCACGCATCCGGTCAGCGGCCGGCAGGCCCTGTTCGTCAATGAAGGTTTTACGACGCGGATTGTTGATCTGGCACCGAAGGAAAGCGACGCGCTGCTGAACTTTCTGTTCGCCCACATCACCAAGCCGGAGTTTCAGGTGCGTTGGCGTTGGCAGGAAAATGACATTGCCATCTGGGATAACCGCGTGACGCAGCATTACGCCAACGCGGATTATCTGCCGCAGCGGCGCATTATGCACCGCGCGACCATTCTGGGGGACAAGCCTTTCTACAAGGCTTAAAGGTCAAACTCGTTGGTGAACTGTTCCAACTGCTCTTGCGCATCCAGCCAGGTCATTTCCGTTTCTTCCAACGCGGACTTGGCCTGGCTTTGCTGTTGCAGACAAAGCGTCAAATCGGCCTTGCGGCTGATGTCGTACAACGCGGAGTCCGCCAGCTTCTCTTCCACCGCCGCCAGTTCGGCACTCAGTTTTTCCATCTGCTGTTCCAGCTTGGCGATCTGCTTGCGCAGCGGCTGAGTCTGGCTGCGGAACTCGGCTTCCCGACGTTTCTGATCTTTACGGGCCTGCGCGCTGTTGGCGTTGTTTTCCCTGTCCGGCGCGTCCTGCTGGTTTTCCTGACGTTGCAGGTCAACCAGCCATTGCTGATAGTCGTCCAAATCGCCGTCGAACACTTCCACCTGGCCATCGTGCACCAGATAGAGATCGTCAGTGGTGGAGCGCAACAGGTGACGGTCGTGCGAGACCACCACTAACGCGCCTTCAAAGTCGATCAGCGCTTCGGTCAGCGCCTGACGCATATCCAGATCCAGGTGGTTGGTCGGTTCATCGAGCAGCAGCAGGTTAGGGCGCTGCCAGACAATCAGCGCCAGCACCAACCGCGCCTTTTCGCCACCGGAGAAACGTTCGGTAATCTCGGTGACCTTATCGCCCTGGAAGCCAAAACCGCCCAAATAGTCGCGCAACTGCTGCTCCAGCACCCGCGGGGCGATGCGGCTCAGATGCTGCAACGGGGATTCGTCGGCGCGCAAGAACTCCAACTGATGCTGGGCGAAGTAACCCAGCTTGATGCCTTTCGCCAGACCAATCTCACCGCTCAGCGGCTCCAGCGAACCGGCCAGCATTTTGATCAGGGTGGATTTACCGGCGCCATTACGGCCCAGCAGACCGATACGTGAGCCGGGCACCAGGTTCAGTTTGATCGAGTTCAGGATCACCTTGTCGCCATAACCGGCGCTGACCTTCTCCATGCGCAGCAGCGGGTTCGGCAGGCTTTCCGGCTGGCGGAAGCTGAAGCTGAACGGGTTATCGACGTGGGCCGGTGCAATCAGCTCCATGCGTTCAAGCATTTTGATACGGCTTTGCGCCTGCTTGGCCTTGGTGGCCTGCGCGCGGAAGCGGTCAATGTAGCTTTGCAGATGCGCTACCTTCTCCTGTTGGTTCTGGTACAGCGCCTGCTGCTGTGCCAGTTTGGTCGAACGTTGACGTTCGAACGAGGAGTAGTTACCGGTATATTCGTTAATGGTTTCTTGTTCGATATGCAGAATCTTATCGACGATCGGATCAAGGAAATCGCGGTCGTGCGAAATCAGCACCAGCGTGCCTGGGTAGCTTTTCAACCAGCGTTCCAGCCAGATCACCGCGTCCAAATCCAGGTGGTTGGTCGGTTCGTCGAGCAGCAGCAGGTCTGAACGACAGACCAACGCTTGTGCCAGGTTAAGGCGCATACGCCAGCCGCCCGAGAAGGCGCGTACCGGATTGAGCAACTGTTCGTTGGAAAAGCCCAGGCCGTGCAGCAGGCTGGCGGCGCGAGAACGGATGGTCCAGGCATCAAGGGCATCCAGTTTACCGTGCAATGTGGCGATGGCGTGGCCGTCGTTTTTATCATTCGCCACCTGCAATTCGGCTTCAAGCTGGCGGAATTCGCGGTCGCCGTCGATCACATACTCAAGCGCAGGCACGTCCAGCGCCGGTGTTTCCTGATTAACCCAGGCCAGGGCCCAGTTGCTTGGAAAGGTGTAGCTGCCGCCGTCCGCGGCCATCTCGCCCTTCAGCAATGACAGCAACGTGGATTTGCCGCAGCCGTTTTTACCCACCAGGCCGACCTTCTGACCTGGATTAACCGTCGCCGTGGCGTTGTCCAACAGGACGCGGGTGCCGCGTCGGATTTGTAGCGAGGAAAATACAATCATAAAGTGCCGTATGTTCAGAGTATGTTAAATTGAGTGAGTTCTAAGTTAACAGGACGCAGACTGTCCTATTATTAGTCTTTGCGGAGCATGGTAACGGAAAACCGCTACCCTGACGACGCTTTGGAGGGGAATGATGTCGCAGCCGCCGAAGGTCTTGCTGCTGTATGCCCATCCGGAATCCCAGGACTCGGTCGCGAATCGGGTTTTGCTTCGACCGGCACAGCAGTTGGAACATGTCACCGTGCACGATTTATACGCGCACTATCCTGATTTTTTTATTGATATTCACCACGAACAACAACTGCTGCGTGAACATCAGGTCATTGTTTTTCAACATCCTCTCTATACCTACAGTTGCCCGGCCCTGCTGAAAGAATGGCTGGATCGCGTGCTGTCGCGTGGTTTTGCCAGCGGCATGGGGGGCAATGCGCTGGCGGGAAAATACTGGCGTTCGGTGATCACCACCGGTGAACCGGAGGGCGCCTACCGTACCGGCGGTTATAACCGCTATCCGATAGAAGATATTTTACGCCCGTTTGAGTTGACCGCCGCCATGTGCCATATGCACTGGCTGACGCCGATGCTGGTGTATTGGGCGCGTCGGCAGAAGCCAGAGGTGCTGGAAAGCCATGCCACGGCGTATGGCGACTGGTTGCGCAACCCGCTGCCACACGGAGGGAGGTAAACATGGAAGGCTCAACCTTACTGACCGCAATTTTACTGTTTCTGTTCGCTGCGGTGGTCACGGTGCCGATTGCACGCCGCCTGGGTATTGGCGCGGTCTTGGGCTACCTGATTGCCGGCATTGCCATCGGCCCCTGGGGGCTGGGCTTCATTCGCGACGTCGACGAGATCCTGCACTTTTCCGAACTGGGCGTGGTGTTTCTGATGTTTATCATCGGCCTGGAGCTGAACCCCAGCAAGCTGTGGGAGTTGCGGCGTTCAATCTTTGGCGTCGGTGCCGGACAGGTGCTGATCACCGCCGCGGTGCTGGGGGCCTTGCTTTATCTGACCCATTTTGCCTGGCAGGCCGCCGTGATAGGCGGTATCGGGCTGGCGATGTCGTCAACCGCCATGGCGTTGCAGCTAATGCGCGAGAAGGGCATGAACCGCAATGAGGGCGGCCAACTGGGGTTCTCGGTGCTGCTGTTCCAGGATATGGCGGTGATCCCGGCGCTGGCGCTGATCCCGATCCTCGCCGGGGCCGGGGGCAGCAGTGACGACTGGGCACAAATTGCACTCAAGGTGGCGGCGTTCGGCGGCATGCTGATTGGCGGGCGGTTCCTGTTGCGGCCACTGTTCCGCTATATCGCCTCTTCCGGAGTACGCGAAATCTTCACCGCTGCCGCTCTGCTGGTGGTGTTGGGGGCGGCGATGTTTATGGATGCGCTCGGCCTGTCGATGGCGCTCGGCACCTTTATCGCCGGCGTGTTGCTGGCGGAGAGTGAATATCGCCATGAGCTGGAGATTTCAATCGAGCCATTCAAGGGGCTGCTGCTGGGGCTGTTCTTTATCTCGGTGGGCATGGCGTTGAATATCGGCGTACTCTATACCCATCTGGCCGAAGTGCTGCTGGGCGTGGTGCTGCTGGTGGCGATCAAGTCGGGCGTCCTGTATTCGCTGTCGCGTATTTTTGGCCTGCGCAGTTCGGTGCGTTTGCAGTTTGCCGGCGTGCTTAGCCAGGGCGGCGAGTTTGCCTTCGTACTGTTTTCGGCGGCGGGCACGCAGAAGGTGCTGCAGCCCGATCAACTCGCGCTGTTGCTGGTGGTGGTGACCTTGTCGATGATGACTACGCCGCTGTTGATGCAAATTATTGACCGTATTCTGGTGCGCCGATACAACGCCAGGGATGAAGACGAAGAGACACCCTATGTGGAGGACGATGACCCGCAGGTGATCATCGTCGGCTTCGGGCGTTTTGGTCAGGTGATCGGCCGATTGCTGATGGCCAACAAGATGCGCATCACCGTATTGGAGCGCGATGTCAGCGCCGTTGGCGTGCTGCGCCGCTACGGTTACAAGGTATATTACGGCGACGCCACCGAGCTGGAGCTGCTGCGTGCGGCCGGTGCGGCGAAGGCCAGGTCGATCGTGATCACCTGTAATGAGCCGGAAGACACTATGGAAATTGTGCGGCTGTGTCAGCAGCATTTCCCCGATCTGAGCATTTTGGCGCGAGCGCGCGGTCGTGTTGAAGCGCACGAATTGCTGCAGGCCGGGGTCAAGCAGTTCAGCCGCGAAACCTTCTCCAGCGCGCTGGAACTGGGGCGAAAGGCACTGATGGAGTTAGGTATGCATCCGCATCAGGCCTATCGTGCGCAACAGCACTTCCGCCGGCTGGACATGCGTATGCTGCGTGAATTGATGCCGCCGCATCACGGCGATGTGGCGCAAATTTCCCGCGTGAAAGAAGCGCGGCGTGAGTTGGAAGAACTTTTCCACCGAGAAATGCAAAAAGAGAGTCGCCAGTTCGACGGCTGGGATGAATACGAATAATTTGGAGCACTGATATGTCTGCAACACGTAAAAGATTTATCGCCGGAGCAGTCTGCCCGAGCTGTAAGGCTATGGATACGCTGGCAGTTTGGCGTGAAGACCAGGTCGAAGTGGTGGAGTGCGTCAAGTGCGGCCATCACCAGCGACAGACCGAAGAACAGGTGGAAAAGCACGTCCGGCCGCAGGAGCAGGTGATCGGTATTTTCCATCCGGAGTAGCGTTATCGGGCGCGATTTTTTATGCTGAAGGGTACAGCGGGAAAGATTTCCGATACAATCTGTCCGGTTAAGGCGCGGCCCCCATGACGGTTGCGTCCAAGTATCCAACGGTAGGAGATATCATGAAAGTAGCAAAAGACTTGGTGGTCAGCCTGGCTTACCAAGTACGTACAGAAGACGGTGTGTTGGTTGATGAGTCTCCGGTGAGTGCGCCGCTGGACTATCTGCATGGGCATGGTTCACTGATTGCGGGTCTGGAAAAAGCACTCGAAGGCCACGAAGCGGGCGACCGTTTTGACGTGAATGTTGGCGCTAACGATGCGTACGGCAACTACGACGAAAACCTGGTGCAGCGCGTGCCGAAAGACGTCTTTATGGGCGTTGACGAGTTGGAAGTGGGTATGCGCTTCCTGGCTGATACCGATCAGGGCCCAGTGCCAGTCGAAATCACCGAAGTGGACGGCGACCACGTAGTGGTTGACGGTAACCACATGCTGGCGGGTCAGAACCTGAACTTCAACGTGGAAGTTGTCGCGATCCGCGAAGCTACCGCTGAAGAACTGGCGCACGGCCACGTACATGGCGAGCACGATCATCATCACGACCATGAACACGGTGAAGGCTGCTGCGGCGGTCATGGCCATGACCACGATCATGACCATGCACACGACCAGGCTCCGGCCAAGAAAGGCGGTTGCGGTAACGGCGGTTGCGGTTGCCACTAATCGCAATGCTGTAACGGCAAAAAAAAGGGCGGCCCTGGGGCTGCCCTTTTTTATTGTTTATCAATAATGTGGCGGCGGAGTCTCTTCCGACTGCGAAGCTATCATCGACGTCTGGCTCGAACGCAGTTTATCGGTCAGCACGCGCAGGTGCTCTTGTAATTTCAGCATTTCAAACTGGTGCTGCACCACGATCTGATTGAGCTCTTCGATGGTGACTTCCTGGAAGGCCTGGCGGCTCTCCAGCTCTTCCAGCCGCAGTAACAGGCTGTGGTTATCGGCGTTGTGCATGGTGCTACCTCTGACGCGGTTTAATCCTGAATCTGACGCTATGTTAACAGCTGCTGCCGGCTTTGCGCTGCGCTATTTCACCCCGTTTCATGGGGGCGATAACCGCACGCGTCATAGCACTGTGTAAAGTGCTGAAAAATAGAGCGCTTACCATGGGCGGATTTGTTACCGTTGGGCGTCGGATGATGGAAAAATCTGATTTATCATACGGGTAGCACATTAAACGAAACTTCTGTTTAAAGCTGGAGTCACACTTTGACTCGATTGGTTACCTGTGTGACTGTTTTGTTTTGTTTCGGACAGCTATAGTAGCCCGGTTATCTTACTTAATGATTGTTTGGGGCATCGCTTCAGACACTGGAGAAATGGATGAAATCTTTGTTTAAAGTCACGCTTCTGGCAACCACCATGGCTTTTGCTTTGAATGCGACCCAGGTTATGGCTGCTGATGCAGCTAAACCAGCAGAAGCGGCTAAAGCTGCCGACGCGGCACCAAGCACTGGCAAGTTCAAGAACGATGACGAGCAAGCGGCTTACGCACTGGGTGCATCCCTGGGCCGTTACATGGACAACTCGCTGAAAGAGCAAGAAAAACTGGGCATCAAACTGGATAAAGACCAGTTGATCTCAGGCGTTCAGGACGCTTTTGCCAACAAGAGCAAGCTGAACGATGCAGATATCGAAAAAACCCTGCAAAGCTTTGAAGCACGCGTGAAGGCTTCCGCTCAGGCGAAGATGGAGCAGGATGCGAAAGATAACGAAGCGAAAGGCACCAAGTACCGTGATACCTTCGCTAAAGAAAAAGGCGTGAAGAAAACCGAGTCTGGCCTGCTGTATCAGGTAGAGAAGCCAGGTGCCGGCGCGGCGCCTAAAGACAGCGATACCGTTGTGGTGAACTACAAGGGCACCCTGACCGACGGTACCGAGTTTGACAACTCCTACACCCGTGGTGAGCCACTGTCATTCCGTCTGGACGGTGTGATCCCAGGCTGGACTGAAGGCCTGAAACACATCAAGAAAGGCGGCAAAATCAAGCTGGTTATCCCACCGGCGCTGGCCTACGGTAAAACTGGCGTCCCGGGTATTCCGGCTAACTCCACTCTGGTGTTCGACGTTGAGCTGCTGGATGTGAAAGCCGCGCCGAAAGCGGACGCCAAGGCTGAGAAACCGGCTGACGCAGCGGCCGATGCCAAAGCGCAGTAAGTCTGCCTGAGCCCCACACCGCCGCGAACATTCTTCGCGGCGGTGTTCATTTCAACCTGCCAAATCAGGCGTAACTTTCACTTCCTCCCCCACTGATCGCTTGACGCCTGCCGGGCATCGGGCTTAACGTCAATACCACGCGCAAACGCAAGGACTTTACTCTGGCTGTTTTGCTAGACTAATTATCCGGACTTATAAGTCATGCGCCTGCCCCTTAGGGCGTGTACCTAAAACTGTTCCTGGTCGTCAAGGCCGGCGGACGCACATCGTGCTGTTTCAGACTGATATCAGCCAGCCACCCTGCGTAATCACAAGGGTGTGCCGCCTGTGGAAGGGAACCCGCACGAGCAGTTTTAGCTGCGCCCCCTGGCACAGGCGATCTTTGAGGGTGGTATTTTCGATGTCTAATTCGCTTTTATCCAGCGAAGCCAGCGAACTTGATTTGCTGAACGAACGTCCGTTTACCCAAACGGATCATGAAATTTTGAAGTCTTACGAAGCGGTAGTTGATGGCCTGGCGATGTTGATCGGCGGGCACTGTGAGATCGTGCTGCACGCACTGGAAGATTTGAAATGCTCGGCGGTACGTATTGCCAACGGTGAGCATACCGGGCGGCAAATCGGTTCGCCGATTACCGATCTGGCGCTGCGCATGTTGCACGATATGGCTGGTAATGACAGTAGCGTATCGCAGGCCTATTTTACTCGCGCCAAGAGCGGTGTGCTGATGAAGTCGGTGACTATCGCCATCCGCAATCGCGAGCAGCGAGTGATCGGCCTGCTGTGTATCAACATGAACCTCGACGTGCCTTTCTCGCAGGTGATGCAGACATTTATGCCGCCGGAAACCCAGGAAGTGGCCCCTTCGGTCAACTTTGCGTCCTCCGTTGACGATCTGGTGGCACAAACGCTGGAGTTCACCATCGAAGAAGTTAATGCCGATCGTAACGTCTCCAACAATGCCAAAAATCGTCAGGTGGTGCTGAACCTCTATGAGAAGGGCATTTTTGATATCAAGGATGCGATTAATCAGGTGGCAGATCGTCTGAATATCTCCAAGCACACCGTCTATCTGTATATCCGCCAGTTCAAAAGCGGCGATCTGTTGGGAACTGAACGCTGATGCTGGATTACTGCCTTGTGGTCACCGGTCCGGCGTATGGCACCCAGCAGGCCAGTAGCGCCTATCAGTTTGCTCAGGCTTTGCTGGCGAAAGGGCACCGTCTCTCCAGCGTGTTTTTTTACCGTGAAGGGGTGTTGAACGCCAACCAGCTGACGGCACCTGCCGGTGATGAGTTTGATTTGGTCCGTGGCTGGGTACAATTGGCGCAGCAGCATGGCATCGAGCTCAATGTCTGCGTTGCCGCTGCGTTGCGACGTGGGGTGACCGATGAGCAGGAGGCTGCACAACAGGGGTTGCCCGCGGCAAACCTCCAACCGGGTTTTATCCTCAGCGGGTTGGGCTCACTGGCCGAGGCTGCGCTGAGCAGTGACCGCCTGGTGCAGTTCTGAGAGAATCTATGAAACGAGTTGCTTTTGTTTTTACCCAGGGCCCTCACGGCAGCGCCGGCGGCAGGGAAGGGCTGGATGCGTTACTGGCCACCTCGGCGCTGAGCGAAGATCTGGGCGTGTTTTTTATCGGTGATGGCGTATTGCAGCTATTGCCGGGGCAGCAACCGGAAAAAATTCTGGCTCGCAATTACATCGCCACCTTTGGTGTACTGCCATTGTATGACGTTGAACGCTGCTATCTGTGCCAGGCATCCTTGCAGGAGCGCGGTCTGAGTCAGGTAACTGACTGGGTGCTGGACGCCGAGGTATTGGCACCGGACGCGCTGGGCCAACTATTGGCCGGCTATGATGCGGTGATGACTTTTTAGGAAACCTGATGCTGTATACCCTTAGCCGTTCCCCCACTCAATGCGATTTGCCTGCACTGCTGCGCCTGACGGCAGCGGGCGACGACCTGCTGCTACTACAGGATGGTGTGCTGGCCGGCCTGGCCGGTAGTGCGCATCTTGAATTGCTGCTTAATGCCCCCATATCCCTTTATGCACTGCAAGATGACCTGGAAGCCAGAGGCTTGGTTGGTCATTTTTCGCACAAAATCACTGTCATCGGCTATAATCACTTCGTTGAATTAACCGAAAAGCATCGCAGTCAAATGTCCTGGTGATGAGAGTAATGTTGTATATTTCTTGACACCTCTACTGCTCAGCCATAAAATTCTGCGTCCCGTACTTTGCCTGTAGTGCATACGGGGGGATTTATCACATGTTTACGAAGCAACAAACGAAGCAAAAACCAGGAGCTTTTTAATGGCAACAATTAATCAGCTGGTACGCAAACCACGCTCTGTGAAGGCTGCTAAAAGCAACGTTCCAGCGCTGGAAGCTTGCCCGCAGAAACGTGGCGTATGTACTCGCGTATATACCACCACTCCTAAGAAACCAAACTCCGCACTGCGTAAAGTATGCCGTGTGCGTTTGACTAACGGTTTTGAAGTTACCTCCTACATCGGCGGTGAAGGTCATAACCTGCAGGAACACTCCGTGATCCTGATCCGTGGCGGTCGTGTAAAAGACTTGCCAGGTGTGCGTTACCACACCGTCCGTGGTGCACTTGACTGCTCCGGTGTTAAAGACCGTAAGCAAGCTCGTTCCAAGTACGGCGTGAAGAAGCCAAAGGCTTAATGGTTCTCCGTTAAGTAAGGCCAAACATTTTCACTTTAATGTCAAAATAAACTCGTAGAGTTTTGGACAATCCTGAATTAACAACGGAGTATTTCCATGCCACGTCGTCGCGTAATCGGCCAACGTAAAATCCTTCCAGATCCTAAGTTCGGATCCGAACTGTTGGCCAAATTTGTAAACATCCTGATGGTAGATGGTAAAAAATCTACTGCAGAAGCAATCGTCTATACCGCGCTGGAAACCCTGGCTCAGCGTTCTGGTAAAGATCACCTGGAAGCTTTTGAAGTAGCTCTCGACAACGTTCGCCCGACTGTAGAAGTTAAGTCGCGCCGCGTTGGTGGTTCTACTTATCAGGTACCAGTTGAAGTCCGCCCGGTCCGTCGTAATGCTCTGGCAATGCGCTGGATCGTTGATGCTGCTCGTAAACGCGGTGATAAATCCATGGCTCTGCGCTTGGCGAACGAACTTTCTGATGCAGTTGAGAACAAAGGTTCTGCTGTTAAGAAACGTGAAGACGTTCACCGTATGGCAGAAGCCAACAAGGCGTTCGCCCACTACCGCTGGTAATTGCCACGCAGTAGTTATGCTAACCAAGCGGGCGCTTCAAGAAGCCAACCCGCTTGGGTTAACTGAACTTGAACGCCTAAGGCAATAGAGGAATCAAATGGCTCGTAAAACACCCATTGAGCGCTATCGTAACATCGGTATCAGCGCTCACATCGACGCCGGTAAAACGACCACTACCGAACGTGTTTTGTTCTACACCGGTGTAAACCACAAAATCGGTGAAGTGCACGACGGCGCAGCTACCATGGACTGGATGGAGCAGGAGCAGGAACGTGGTATTACCATCACGTCCGCTGCGACTACCTGTTTCTGGTCTGGTATGGCTAAGCAGTTCGACGCACACCACATCAACATCATCGACACCCCAGGACACGTTGACTTCACCATCGAAGTAGAACGTTCCATGCGTGTTCTTGATGGCGCGGTAATGGTTTACTGTGCAGTTGGTGGCGTTCAGCCACAGTCTGAAACCGTATGGCGTCAGGCTAACAAATATAAAGTTCCACGCATCGCGTTCGTTAACAAAATGGACCGCATGGGTGCTAACTTCCTGAAAGTTGTTGATCAGATTGAAAAACGTCTGGGCGCAACTCCGGTCCCTCTGCAGCTGGCTATCGGCGCAGAAGAGAAATTCACCGGTGTTGTTGACCTGGTGAAAATGAAAGCCATCAACTGGAACGAAGCCGATCAGGGCGTGACCTTCGAATACGAAGAGATCCCGGCTGATATGCAAGAACTGGCTGAAGAATGGCGTCAGAAGCTGGTTGAGTCCGCTGCTGAAGGTTCTGATGAGCTGATGGAGAAATTCTTTGGTGGCGAAGAGCTGACTGAAGAAGAGATCAAAACTTCTCTGCGTAAGCGCGTTCTGAACAACGAAATCATCCTGGTTACCTGTGGTTCTGCGTTTAAAAACAAAGGCGTACAGGCAATGCTGGATGCTGTTGTTGAGTATCTGCCGGCACCAACTGACGTTGCAGCAATCAACGGCATTTTGGATGACGGTAAAGACACTCCAGCAGTTCGTCGTTCTGACGATGCTGAGCCGTTCTCTGCTCTGGCGTTCAAAATCGCTACTGACCCATTCGTGGGTAACCTGACGTTCTTCCGTGTTTACTCCGGTCTTGTTAACTCAGGTGACACTGTATTTAACCCAGTGAAATCTCAGCGTGAACGTCTGGGCCGTATCGTTCAGATGCATGCTAACAAGCGTGAAGAGATCAAAGAAGTTCGCGCAGGCGACATCGCTGCAGCTATCGGTCTGAAAGACGTGACTACCGGTGACACTCTGTGTGATCCGAACAACGTGATCATTCTGGAGCGCATGGAGTTCCCTGAGCCGGTAATCTCTGTTGCAGTTGAACCAAAAACCAAAGCTGACCAGGAAAAAATGGGTCTGGCTCTGGGCCGTCTGGCGAAGGAAGATCCATCATTCCGCGTATGGACTGACGAAGAATCAGGTCAGACTATCATCGCAGGTATGGGTGAACTTCACCTGGACATCCTGGTTGACCGTATGCGTCGTGAATTCAACGTTGAAGCAAACGTGGGCAAACCTCAGGTTGCTTACCGTGAAGCGATTCGTTCGAAAGTTACCGATATCGAAGGTAAACACGCCAAGCAGTCTGGTGGTCGTGGTCAGTATGGTCACGTTGTGATCGACATGTACCCACTGGAGCCGGGCTCAAATCCGAAAGGCTACGAGTTCATCAATGACATTAAAGGTGGTGTAATCCCAACGGAATACATCGGTGCCATTGATAAAGGCCTCCAGGAGCAGCTTAAGTCTGGTCCGCTGGCCGGTTACCCGGTAGTTGATCTCGGTGTGCGTCTGCATTTCGGTTCTTACCACGATGTTGACTCCTCCGAATTGGCGTTTAAACTGGCCGCTTCTATCGCCTTTAAAGATGGCTTTAAGAAAGCGAAACCTGTTTTGCTTGAGCCAATCATGAAGGTTGAAGTTGAAACGCCGGAAGAGAACACTGGTGACGTCATCGGTGACCTTAGCCGTCGTCGTGGTCAACTGAAAGGTCAGGAATCCAACGCTACTGGCGTTCAGATTCACGCTGAAGTTCCGTTGTCCGAGATGTTCGGCTACGCAACTCAACTGCGTTCTCTGACCAAAGGCCGTGCTTCTTACTCCATGGAGTTCCTGAAGTACGATGATGCGCCGAACAACGTCGCTCAGGCCGTTATTGAAGCCCGTGGTAAATAAGCTTTCGGGTTTAACACATTGATCAGTGCTCTCTCCATGAGGGGAGAGCATAAGAGTAAGGAATATAGCCGTGTCTAAAGAAAAATTTGAACGTTCCAAACCGCACGTTAACGTTGGTACTATCGGCCACGTTGACCACGGTAAAACTACCCTGACTGCAGCAATCACCACCGTTCTGGCTAAAACCTACGGCGGTTCTGCACGTGCTTTCGACCAGATCGATAACGCGCCAGAAGAAAAAGCTCGTGGTATCACCATCAACACTTCTCACGTTGAATATGACACCCCAAGCCGTCACTACGCGCACGTTGACTGCCCAGGGCACGCCGACTACGTTAAAAACATGATCACCGGTGCTGCTCAGATGGACGGCGCTATCCTGGTTGTTGCTGCGACTGACGGCCCTATGCCTCAGACCCGTGAGCACATCCTGCTGGGTCGTCAGGTTGGCGTTCCTTTCATCATCGTATTCATGAACAAATGTGACATGGTTGATGATGAAGAGCTGCTGGAACTGGTAGAAATGGAAGTTCGTGAACTTCTGTCTGCTTATGACTTCCCTGGTGATGACCTGCCGGTTGTTCGTGGTTCAGCGCTGAAAGCACTGGAAGGCGAAGCTGAGTGGGAAGCTAAAATCATCGAGCTGGCTGGCTACCTGGATTCTTACATCCCAGAACCAGAGCGTGCTATCGACAAGCCGTTCCTGCTGCCAATCGAAGACGTATTCTCCATCTCCGGCCGTGGTACTGTTGTTACCGGTCGTGTAGAGCGCGGTATCGTTAAAGTTGGCGAAGAAGTTGAAATCGTTGGTATCAAAGACACCGTTAAGTCTACCTGTACTGGCGTTGAAATGTTCCGCAAACTGCTGGACGAAGGCCGTGCTGGTGAGAACGTTGGTGTTCTGCTGCGTGGTATCAAGCGTGAAGACATCGAACGTGGTCAGGTACTGGCTAAACCAGGTTCTATCAAGCCACACACCAAATTCGACTCAGAAGTTTACATCCTGAGCAAAGAAGAAGGTGGTCGTCATACTCCATTCTTCAAAGGCTACCGTCCACAGTTCTACTTCCGTACAACTGACGTGACCGGTACCATCGAACTGCCAGAAGGCGTTGAGATGGTAATGCCTGGCGATAACGTGAACATGGTTGTTACCCTGATTCACCCAATCGCGATGGACGACGGTCTGCGTTTCGCAATCCGTGAAGGCGGCCGTACTGTAGGCGCTGGTGTTGTTGCTAAAGTTATCGCTTAATCGCGAATAATTTTTCGACACAAAAAGAGGGCACTTCGGTGCCCTTTTTTTATGCAATTTTTCCAAATCTTAATTGAAATAAAAAGCATTCCTATTTAGACTTACAGCATTGGTTAAGAAGTGAGTCCCTCTATGTATGTATGTCTGTGTAATGCCGTGACTGACAAAGCGATCCGCAAGGCCGTGCGTCAGCACAATCCGCATACCATGAAACAACTGCGTGAACTTGTACCTATTGGTACCGATTGTGGAAAGTGCATTCGCCAGGCGAGACAGATTATGGTGGAGGAAAGCGGAACCATTATCCATATGCACGAAGTTGCCTAACTAAAGGTAAGGTTATTTTTTGACTCTTGGCTTTCAGCTTCTACACTTTTAGAACTGGCCAGGAGGAATTACCTATGAAAGGCGATAAAAAGATCATTGCTCACCTCAACAAACTGCTCGGCAACGAGCTGGTTGCCATCAATCAATATTTCCTGCATGCCCGAATGTTCAAGAACTGGGGTTTAACTCGCCTCAATGATAAGGAATACCACGAGTCGATCGACGAAATGAAGCATGCCGATCGTTACATCGAACGTATTTTGTTTCTGGAAGGTATCCCGAACTTGCAGGACCTCGGCAAGTTGAATATTGGCGAAGATATTGAAGAAATGTTGCGTTCAGATCTGGCCCTGGAGTTGGACGGTGCCAAGGGGCTGCGTGAAGCTATAGCTTACGCCGATTCCATCCATGACTACGTCAGCCGTGATTTGATGATAGAGATCCTGGCAGATGAGGAAGAGCATATCGACTGGCTGGAAACTGAACTTGATTTGATCGACCGCCTGGGTATTCAGAACTACGCACAAGCCCAACTTTAGCAATGTAAAAGCTGTTTCTCCGACTTAACAACAATGCTTCCCTGCCGGCATGTATTATCTCCGGCAGGGCAGGGGAGCAGCCTCAACGTCCCACTGATTTCCTCGCAAGCCAATGCCCACAGCTTACCGAATCGTCATCCAAGAGCTAAAACTGTATTAAATGTCGATATCCTGAGCATATTTCCATCTGCGCCTTGCTTCTCGCTCTGTTTTGCGTATAATGCGCGGGCTTACCTAATCTTGGTAAGCCTGATTTTAGCGAATCAGTCGATAGGCAAGTTCGTTTTGCCCTTCGAACAATACTCCCGATATGGGGGTTATATGTTGACGATTACACTCCCCCATCAATCGAAATGGGTGTGAGGAGTAATTATTTACGTTTATAAATAATTGGAGCTCTGGTCTCATGCAGAACCAAAGAATCCGTATCCGCCTGAAAGCGTTTGATCATCGTCTTATCGATCAATCAACCGCGGAAATCGTCGAGACTGCTAAGCGCACTGGTGCGCAAGTCCGTGGTCCGATCCCGCTGCCAACTCGCAAAGAGCGCTTTACCGTTCTGATCTCTCCGCACGTTAACAAAGACGCGCGTGATCAGTACGAAATTCGCACTCACAAGCGTCTGGTTGACATCGTTGAGCCAACCGAGAAAACCGTTGATGCTCTGATGCGTCTGGATCTGGCTGCTGGTGTAGACGTGCAGATCAGCCTGGGTTAATCAGGTCATTGAGCGATTGAGAGGTTGAAACAATGATTGGTTTAGTCGGTAAGAAATTGGGCATGACTCGTATCTTCACTGAAGATGGCGTTTCTATCCCAGTAACCGTGATTGAAATTGAAGCGAACCGCGTGACTCAGGTCAAAGACCTGGCTAACGACGGGTACCGTGCTGTGCAGGTTACTACCGGTAGCAAAAAAGCTAACCGCGTAACCAAGCCGGAAGCGGGCCATTTCGCTAAAGCTGGCGTTGAAGCTGGCCGTGGTCTGTGGGAATTCCGCACTGCTGAAGGTGAAGAATTTACTGCAGGTCAAAACATCAGCGTAGAAATCTTCGCTGAAGTTAAAAAAGTCGATGTTACCGGTACTTCTAAAGGTAAAGGTTTTGCTGGCACTGTAAAGCGCTGGAACTTCCGTACCCAAGACGCTACCCACGGTAACTCCTTGTCTCACCGCGTTCCGGGTTCTATCGGTCAGAACCAGACTCCGGGCAAAGTGTTCAAAGGCAAGAAAATGGCTGGCCACCTGGGTGACGAGCGTGTAACCGTTCAAAGCCTGGACGTAGTACGTGTTGACGCTGAGCGCAACCTGCTGCTGGTTAAGGGTGCTGTACCGGGCGCAACCGGTGGCAACCTGATCGTTAAACCAGCTGTGAAGGCGTAAGGGGATAGCAATGGAATTAGTATTGAAAGACGCGCAAAGCGCGCTGACTGTTTCCGAAACTACCTTCGGTCGTGACTTTAACGAAGCGCTGGTACACCAGGTTGTTGTTGCTTATGCAGCAGGTGCCCGTCAAGGTACTCGTGCTCAGAAGACCCGTGCTGAAGTAACTGGTTCCGGTAAAAAACCGTGGCGCCAGAAAGGTACCGGCCGTGCGCGTTCAGGTTCTGTAAAGAGCCCGATCTGGCGTTCAGGTGGCGTGACCTTTGCTGCGAAGCCTCAGGACCACAGTCAGAAAGTAAACAAAAAGATGTACCGCGGCGCGCTGAAAAGCATCCTGTCCGAACTGGTACGTCAAGATCGTCTGATCATTGTCGAGAAGTTCTCTGTAGAAGCGCCTAAAACTAAGCTGCTGGCACAGAAACTGAAAGATATGGCTCTGGAAGATGTGCTGATCGTAACCGGCGAACTGGATGAGAATCTGTTCCTGGCTGCTCGCAACCTGTACAAGGTTGACGTGCGCGATGTAGCAGGTATCGACCCGGTTAGCCTGATCGCCTTCGACAAAGTGGTTATGACTGCTGATGCTGTGAAGCAAGTTGAGGAGATGCTGGCATGATCCGTGAAGAACGTCTGCTGAAAGTGCTGCGTGCACCGCACGTATCTGAAAAAGCATCCGCTGCGATGGAAAAAACTAACACCATCGTTCTCAAAGTTGCCAAAGACGCGACCAAAGCAGAAATTAAAGCTGCAGTGCAGAAACTGTTTGAAGTCGAAGTCGAAGACGTTAACACCCTGGTAGTTAAAGGGAAAGTGAAGCGTCACGGTCAGCGTGTTGGTCGTCGTAGCGACTGGAAAAAAGCTTACGTCACCCTGAAAGAAGGCCAGAATCTGGACTTCATCGGCGGCGCAGAGTAAGTCGGAGGAGTAAGAACAATGGCAATTGTTAAATGTAAACCTACATCTCCGGGTCGTCGCCACGTTGTTAAAGTGGTTAACCCTGAGCTGCACAAGGGTAAACCTCATGCCCCGCTGCTTGAGAAACTGAGCAAAAGCGGTGGCCGTAACAACAATGGCCGTATCACCACCCGTCATATCGGTGGTGGCCACAAGCAACATTATCGTCTGGTTGACTTCAAACGCAACAAAGACGGTGTGGCTGCAGTGGTTGAGCGTCTGGAGTACGATCCGAACCGTTCCGCGAACATCGCGCTGGTTCTGTACAAAGACGGCGAACGCCGTTATATCCTGGCGCCGAAAGGTCTGAAAGCTGGTGACCAGATCCAATCTGGTGTTGATGCTGCAATCAAGGTAGGTAACGCCCTGCCAATGCGCAACATCCCAGTGGGTTCAACGGTTCATAACGTAGAAATGAAACCAGGTAAAGGCGGTCAAATCGCTCGCTCAGCTGGTGCCTACGTTCAGATCGTTGCACGTGATGGTTCCTACGTAACTCTGCGTCTGCGCTCAGGCGAAATGCGTAAAGTTCCAGTTGATTGCCGCGCCACCCTGGGTGAAGTCGGTAACGCTGAACATATGCTTCGCGTTCTGGGTAAAGCAGGTGCTGCACGTTGGCGTGGTATTCGTCCTACCGTTCGCGGTACGGCGATGAACCCGGTAGATCACCCGCACGGTGGTGGTGAGGGTAAAAACTTTGGTAAACACCCAGTAACACCATGGGGCGTTCAGACCAAAGGTAAGAAAACCCGCAGCAACAAGCGTACTGATAAGTTCATCGTACGTCGCCGTAGCAAAAAATAATTAGAGGATAAGCCATGCCACGTTCTCTCAAGAAAGGTCCTTTTATTGACCTGCACTTGCTGAAGAAGGTAGAGAAAGCGGTGGAAAGCGGTGACAAGAAGCCTTTGCGCACTTGGTCCCGTCGTTCAACGATCTTTCCTAACATGATCGGTTTGACCATCGCTGTCCATAATGGTCGTCAGCACGTACCAGTGTTCGTTTCCGATGAAATGGTCGGTCACAAACTGGGTGAATTCGCGCCGACTCGCACTTATCGCGGCCATGCGGCTGATAAAAAAGCTAAAAAGCGCTAAGGTAGGAGGAAGAGATGGAAACTATCGCTAAACATCGCCACGCTCGTTCTTCTGCACAGAAGGTCCGCCTTGTTGCAGACCTGATCCGCGGTAAGAAAGTGTCGCAAGCTCTGGAAACTCTGGCCTACACCAACAAGAAAGCTGCTGGTCTGGTTAAGAAAGTGCTGGAGTCTGCCATTGCTAACGCAGAACACAACGATGGCGCTGACATCGATGATCTGAAAGTCACGAAAATCTTCGTAGACGAAGGCCCAAGCATGAAGCGCATTATGCCGCGTGCAAAAGGTCGTGCAGATCGCATCCTGAAGCGCACCAGCCACATTACTGTGGTTGTGTCCGATCGCTGAGACTCTGGAGACTAGCAATGGGTCAGAAAGTACATCCTAATGGTATTCGCCTGGGTATTGTCAAACCTTGGAACTCTACTTGGTATGCGAATACCAAAGAATTCGCTGACAACCTGGACAGCGACTTTAAAGTTCGCCAATTCCTGATTAAGGAACTGGCGAAAGCTTCCGTTTCTCGCATCGTTATCGAGCGTCCTGCGAAGAGCATCCGTGTGACTATTCACACTGCTCGTCCAGGCATCGTTATCGGCAAGAAAGGTGAAGATGTCGAAAAACTGCGTAAGGTCGTAGCGAACATCGCTGGCGTTCCTGCGCAAATTAACATCGCCGAAGTCCGTAAACCGGAACTTGACGCTAAATTGGTTGCTGACAGCATCACTTCACAGTTGGAACGTCGCGTTATGTTCCGTCGTGCTATGAAGCGTGCTGTACAGAACGCAATGCGTCTTGGCGCTAAAGGTATCAAAGTTGAAGTAAGCGGCCGCCTTGGCGGTGCTGAAATCGCGCGTACCGAATGGTACCGTGAAGGTCGTGTTCCGTTGCATACACTGCGTGCGGATATCGATTACAACACATCTGAAGCGCACACCACTTATGGTGTAATCGGCGTTAAGGTATGGATCTTCAAAGGTGAGATCCTGGGTGGTATGGCTGCAGTTGAACAACCGGAACCGGCTGCTCAACCTAAAAAGCAGCAGCGTAAAGGCCGCAAGTAAGGAGAGTCGCTGATGTTACAACCAAAGCGTACAAAATTCCGTAAGATGCACAAAGGCCGCAACCGTGGTCTGGCGCAGGGTACGGATGTTAGCTTCGGCACTTTCGGTCTGAAAGCTGTTGGCCGTGGCCGTCTGACTGCTCGTCAAATCGAAGCAGCTCGTCGTGCAATGACTCGTGCAGTTAAGCGTCAAGGTAAAATTTGGATCCGTGTATTCCCGGACAAACCAATTACCGAGAAGCCGCTCGAAGTGCGTATGGGTAAAGGTAAGGGTAACGTGGAATATTGGGTTGCCCTGATCCAACCTGGGAAAGTCCTGTACGAAATGGACGGTGTACCAGAAGAGGTCGCCCGTGAGGCATTCAAGCTGGCTGCAGCTAAATTGCCGATCAAAACCACCTTTGTAACTAAGACGGTGATGTAATGAAAGCACAAGAGCTGCGTGAAAAAAGCGTTGAAGAGCTGAACACTGAGCTGCTCAACCTGCTGCGTGAGCAATTTAACTTGCGCATGCAGGCGGCAAGTGGCCAGCTGCAACAAACTCACCTGTTGAAACAAGTGCGTCGTAATGTCGCACGCGTTAAGACTTTACTGACTGAAAAGGCGGGTGTGTAAATGACTGATATTAACCGTACTCTGCAGGGTCGTGTTATTAGTGACAAAATGGAGAAATCCATGGTTGTTGCTATCGAGCGCACGGTGAAGCACCCGATCTACGGGAAATTCATCAAGCGTACGACCAAGCTGCACGTACATGACGAGAACAACGAATGTGGTATCGGTGACGTGGTAGAAATCCGCGAATGCCGTCCACTGTCCAAGACTAAGTCCTGGACGTTGGTTCGCGTTGTAGAGAAAGCGATTCTGTAATAGAGTAGCTGGCTCTAACTTATAAACGGCTCAGAAAATGAGCCGTTTATTTTTTCTACCCATACTCTGGAAGCGGTGTTATAATGCTGCGCCCTTGGTTATGGGGCTTTTCAACGATCTAGTAATAGGTCCTAAAGTTGTAGTTGACATTAGCGGAGCACTAACATGATCCAAGAACAGACTATGCTGACCGTGGCCGACAACTCCGGTGCACGTCGCGTAATGTGTATCAAGGTTCTAGGTGGCTCGCACCGTCGCTACGCAGGCATTGGCGATGTCATCAAAATTACCATCAAGGAAGCAATTCCTCGCGGTAAGGTGAAGAAAGGCGATGTGCTGAAGGCGGTAGTGGTGCGCACCAAGAAGGGTGTACGTCGCCCGGACGGTTCTGTCATTCGCTTCGATGGTAATGCATGCGTTATTTTAAACAATAACAGCGAGCAACCTATCGGTACGCGTATTTTTGGGCCGGTAACTCGTGAACTGCGTAATGAGAAGTTCATGAAAATTATCTCTCTGGCACCAGAAGTACTCTAAGGAGCGAAACATGGCAGCGAAAATCCGTCGTGATGACGAAATTATCGTGCTTACCGGGAAAGACAAAGGTAAACGCGGTAAAGTAAAAAATGTCCTGTCTGCTGGTAAGGTCATTGTTGAAGGTATCAACCTGGTTAAGAAACATCAGAAGCCGGTCCCGGCCCTGAACCAACCAGGTGGCATTGTTGAAAAAGAAGCTGCAATTCAAGTTTCTAACATTGCTCTCTTCAACGCGGCTACCGGTAAGGCTGACCGTGTAGGCTTTAGATTCGAAGACGGGAAAAAAGTCCGTTTCTTCAAATCTAACAGCGAAACTATCAAGTAATTTGGAGTAATACGATGGCGAAACTGCATGATTACTACAAAGACGAGGTAGTCAAACAACTGATGTCTCAGTTTGATTACAACTCTGTCATGCAAGTCCCTCGGGTCGAGAAGATCACCCTGAATATGGGTGTTGGTGAAGCGATCGCTGACAAGAAACTGCTGGATAATGCAGCAGCGGATCTGGCAGCAATCTCCGGTCAAAAGCCGTTCATCACCAAAGCACGCAAATCTGTTGCAGGCTTCAAAATCCGCCAGGGCTATCCGATCGGCTGTAAAGTAACTCTGCGTGGCGAACGCATGTGGGAGTTCTTTGAGCGACTGATTTCCATTGCTGTTCCACGTATCCGTGACTTCCGTGGCTTGTCCGCTAAGTCATTCGATGGCCGTGGTAACTACAGCATGGGTGTGCGTGAGCAAATCATCTTCCCAGAAATCGACTACGACAAAGTCGATCGCGTTCGTGGTTTGGATATTACCATTACCACTACTGCGAAATCTGATGATGAAGGCCGCGCGCTGTTGGCTGCTTTTAACTTCCCGTTCCGTAAGTAAGGCAGGGTTACTGATGGCTAAGCAATCAATGAAAGCACGCGAAGTCGTTCGCGTGAAACTGGCTGAAAAGTACCGCGCTAAACGCGAGGAACTGAAGGCTATCATTTCTGGTGTGAACTCTTCCGACGAAGATCGTTGGGATGCTGTTCTCAAGCTGCAAACTCTGCCGCGTGATTCCAGCCCGTCTCGTCAGCGTAAACGCTGCCGCCAAACTGGCCGTCCACATGGTTATGTGGGCAAATTCGGGTTGAGCCGTATCAAGTTACGTGAAGCCGCTATGCGCGGTGAAGTACCAGGCTTGAAAAAGGCTAGCTGGTAATTACCAATTGAATCACGGGAGTAAAGACAGATGAGCATGCAAGATCCGATCGCGGATATGCTGACCCGTATCCGTAACGGTCAAGCCGCGAACAAAGTTGCGGTCACCATGCCTTCCTCCAAGCTGAAAGTGGCAATTGCCAACCTGCTGAAGGAAGAAGGTTTTATTGAAGATTTCAAAATCGAAGGCGACACCAAGCCTGTTCTGGAACTGGTACTGAAGTACTTCCAGGGCAAGGCAGTGGTAGAAAGCATTCAACGAATCAGCCGTCCTGGTCTGCGCATCTACAAGAAAAAAGATGCACTGCCAAAAGTTATGGCTGGTTTGGGTATTGCTGTTATTTCTACCTCTAAAGGTGTTATGACCGATCGTGCAGCTCGCCAAGCAGGTCTTGGTGGCGAGATTATCTGCTACGTAGCTTAATTCGGGAGGAAAGAATGTCTCGTGTTGCAAAAGCACCCGTCGTCATTCCTGCCGGCGTAGAGGTAAAACTCAACGGTCAGGTTATTTCGATTAAGGGTAAGAACGGCGAGCTGACTCGTACTGTCCACAACGCCGTTGAAGTGAAGCAAGAAGCTAACGCACTGACTTTCGCCCCGCGCGAAGGTTTTGCTAACGCATGGGCCCAAGCGGGTACTACGCGCGCTCTGCTGAACGCAATGGTTGTTGGTGTTACCGAAGGCTTCACCAAGAAGCTTCAACTGGTAGGTGTTGGTTATCGTGCTGCTGTTAAAGGCAACGTGGTGAATTTAGCCTTAGGCTTCTCTCACCCGGTCGATCACCAGCTGCCAGCAGGTATTACTGCTGAATGCCCAAGCCAAACTGAAATCGTGCTGAAAGGCGCTGATAAGCAAGTTATTGGCCAGGTTGCTGCAGATCTGCGTGCCTACCGCCGTCCTGAGCCTTACAAAGGCAAGGGTGTCCGTTACGCCGACGAAGTCGTGCGTACCAAAGAGGCTAAGAAGAAGTAAGGTAACACTATGGATAAGAAATCTGCTCGTATCCGTCGTGCGACCCGCGCACGCCGTAAGATCAAAGAACTGGGTGCAACCCGCCTGGTGGTACATCGTACCCCGCGTCACATTTACGCACAGGTAATTGCTCCAAATGGTTCTGAAGTACTGGTAGCTGCTTCTACTTTAGAAAAAGCTGTCACAGAGCAATTGAAGTATTCCGGTAACAAAGACGCAGCAGCAGCCGTAGGTAAAGCTCTGGCTGAGCGCGCGTTGGAAAAAGGGATCTCTAAAGTTTCCTTTGACCGTTCCGGTTTCCAATATCATGGTCGAGTCCAGGCACTGGCAGATGCTGCCCGTGAAGCTGGCCTTCAGTTCTAAGGAAGAGGTTTAAGATGGCTCACATCGAAAAACAAGCTGGCGAACTGCAGGAAAAGCTGATCGCGGTAAACCGCGTATCTAAAACCGTAAAAGGTGGCCGTATTTTCAGCTTTACCGCACTGACAGTAGTTGGTGATGGTAACGGTCGCGTTGGTTTTGGCTACGGCAAAGCACGCGAAGTTCCGGCAGCGATCCAGAAAGCGATGGAAAAAGCCCGTCGCGCTATGATTAATGTTGCTTTGAATAGCGGTACTCTGCAGCACCCTGTTAAAGGTGCTCACACGGGTTCCCGCGTGTTCATGCAACCAGCTTCCGAAGGTACCGGTATCATCGCCGGTGGTGCAATGCGCGCCGTCCTGGAAGTTGCAGGGGTTCATAACGTATTAGCTAAAGCATATGGTTCTACTAACCCGATCAACGTGGTTCGTGCAACTATTGCTGCTTTGGAAGATATGAAATCCCCAGAAATGGTCGCTGCCAAGCGTGGTAAGTCCGTCGAAGAAATTCTAGGGAAATAACCATGGCAAAGACTATTAAAGTAACTCAAACAAAAAGCAGCATCGGCCGTTTGCCAAAGCACAAGGCAACCTTGCTCGGTTTAGGTCTGCGTCGTATTGGTCATACTGTAGAGCGTGAGGATACTCCTGCTGTACGTGGTATGGTCAACTTGGTTTCCTACATGGTTAAGGTTGAGGAGTAACAGATGCGTTTAAATACTCTGTCTCCGGCTGAAGGTGCCAAGCATGCGCCTAAGCGTGTAGGTCGTGGTATTGGTTCTGGCCTGGGTAAAACCGCTGGTCGTGGTCACAAAGGTCAGAACTCACGTTCTGGCGGTGGCGTACGTCGTGGTTTTGAAGGTGGTCAGATGCCTTTATATCGTCGTTTGCCGAAATTCGGCTTCACCTCTCGCAAAGCTATGATCACGGCAGAAGTTCGTCTGTCTGAACTGGCTCTTGTTGAAGGCGACGTAATCGACCTGAACACGCTGAAAGCCGCTAACGTTGTTGGTGTCCAGATCGAATTCGCGAAAGTTATGCTTTCTGGCGAAATCGCTCGTCCGGTTACCCTGCGTGGTCTGCGTGTCACCAAAGGCGCTCGTGCTGCTATCGAAGCTGCTGGCGGTAAAATTGAGGAATAAGTAGCAGATGGCTAAGCAACCAGGATTAGATTTTCAAAGTGCTAAAGGCGGGCTCGGCGAGCTGAAGCGCAGACTTTTGTTTGTAATCGGCGCGCTGATTGTCTTCCGTATCGGCTCTTTTATTCCGATTCCTGGTATCGATGCCACTGTGCTTGCCAAATTGCTCGAGCAGCAGAGAGGCACTATCATTGAAATGTTTAACATGTTCTCTGGTGGTGCCCTCAGCCGTGCTTCTATCTTTGCCCTGGGGATCATGCCGTATATTTCGGCGTCGATCATTATCCAGCTGTTAACGGTGGTTCATCCAGCGTTAGCAGAAATCAAGAAAGAAGGGGAGGCTGGCCGTCGCAAGATTAGTCAGTACACCCGTTACGGTACGCTGGTGTTGGCTATATTCCAGTCGATCGGTATTGCTACCGGTTTGCCGAATATGCCTGGTATGCAAGGTCTGGTGTTAAATCCAGGCTTTGCGTTCTACTTTACTGCAGTAGTGAGCTTGGTTACCGGGACAATGTTCCTGATGTGGCTGGGTGAACAGATTACTGAACGTGGTATCGGTAACGGTATCTCGATCATTATCTTTGCAGGCATTGTAGCGGGACTCCCGCCGGCTGTGGCCCATACTATCGAACAAGCCCGGCAAGGCGACCTGCACTTCCTCCTGTTGCTGTTGGTTGCAGTATTGGTGTTTGCAGTAACCTTCTTCGTTGTTTTCATCGAACGTGGTCAACGTCGTATCGTCGTTAACTATGCGAAACGTCAACAAGGTCGTCGTGTTTATGCAGCACAGAGCACACACTTACCGTTGAAAGTGAACATGGCAGGGGTTATCCCGGCAATCTTCGCTTCCAGCATTATTCTGTTCCCTGCCACGATTGCATCATGGTTTGGGGGCGGTACCGGTTGGAACTGGCTGACAACGATTTCGCTGTATTTGCAGCCAGGGCAACCGCTTTATGTGTTACTCTATGCGTCTGCAATCATCTTCTTCTGTTTCTTTTACACGGCGTTGGTTTTCAACCCGCGTGAGACAGCAGATAACCTGAAGAAGTCCGGTGCCTTCGTACCAGGAATTCGTCCGGGAGAGCAAACGGCGAAGTATATCGATAAAGTAATGACGCGTTTAACCCTGGTGGGCGCGATGTACATTACTTTCATCTGCCTGATCCCGGAGTTCATGCGTGATGCAATGAAAGTACCATTCTACTTTGGTGGTACCTCGCTACTGATCGTGGTTGTCGTCATCATGGACTTTATGGCTCAAGTGCAAACTCTGATGATGTCAAGTCAGTACGAGTCTGCATTGAAGAAAGCAAACCTGAAAGGCTATAACCGCTAACAGGTTCGTTTGAGAAGTTACGGAGAGTAAAAATGAAAGTTCGTGCTTCCGTCAAGAAATTATGTCGTAACTGCAAAATCGTTAAGCGTAACGGTGTCGTTCGTGTGATTTGCAGCGCCGAGCCGAAGCATAAACAGCGTCAAGGCTGATTATCTCGCATATTTTTCTTGCAAAGTTGGGTTGAGCTGGCTAGATTAGCCAGCCAATCTTTTGTATGTAGCTGCAACATTATTTGAGTATCCTGAAAACGGGCTTTTCAGAATGGTGTTGCCGTATAAAATAGTAGGAGTGCATAGTGGCCCGTATAGCAGGCATTAACATTCCTGATCATAAACATACCGTAATCGCCTTAACGTCGATCTTCGGAATCGGTAAAACCCGCTCACAGTCTATCTGTGCGTCTACGGGTATTGCTGAACATGTTAAGATCAGTGAGCTGTCTGAAGAGCAAATTGAACAGCTGCGTGAAGCAGTCGCCAAATTCACTGTAGAAGGTGATTTGCGTCGTGAAGTTACCCTGAGCATCAAGCGTCTGATGGATCTTGGTACTTACCGTGGTTTGCGTCATCGTCGTGGTCTGCCAGTTCGCGGTCAGCGTACTAAGACCAACGCACGTACCCGTAAGGGTCCGCGTAAACCAATCAAGAAATAATCAGGGTGATTGAATAATGGCAAAGGCACCTGTTCGTACACGTAAGCGTGTAAGAAAACAAGTCTCTGACGGCGTGGCTCATGTCCATGCGTCTTTCAACAACACCATTGTGACTATTACCGATCGTCAGGGTAATGCATTGGGTTGGGCAACTGCCGGTGGTTCTGGTTTCCGTGGTTCTCGTAAGTCAACTCCGTTTGCAGCTCAGGTTGCAGCCGAACGTTGTGCTGACGCAGTAAAAGAATACGGTATCAAGAATCTGGAAGTTATGGTTAAGGGACCGGGTCCAGGCCGCGAATCAACTATTCGTGCTCTGAACGCCGCTGGTTTCCGCATCACTAATATTACTGATGTGACTCCTATCCCTCACAACGGTTGTCGTCCGCCGAAAAAGCGCCGCGTATAACGTAAGCTTTTAGGTTTGTTGGAGAAAGAAAATGGCAAGATATTTGGGTCCTAAGCTCAAGCTTAGCCGCCGTGAGGGCACAGACTTGTTCCTGAAGTCTGGCGTTCGCGCGATCGATACCAAGTGTAAAATTGAGCAACCGCCTGGTCAACACGGTGCGCGTAAACCGCGTCTGTCTGACTATGGTGTACAGTTACGTGAGAAGCAAAAAGTTCGCCGTATGTACGGTGTTCTGGAGCGTCAATTCCGTAACTATTACAAAGAAGCAGCACGCCTGAAGGGCAACACCGGTGCAAACCTGTTGCAACTGCTGGAAGGTCGTTTGGACAACGTTGTTTACCGTATGGGCTTCGGCGCTACTCGTTCAGAGTCACGTCAGTTGGTTAGCCACAAAGCAATTATGGTAAATGGTCGCGTTGTTAACATCGCTTCTTATCAGGTATCTCCGAATGACGTAGTCAGCATCCGCGAGAAGGCTAAAAAGCAATCTCGTGTTAAAGCTTCTCTGGAGCTGGCTGAGCAGCGTGAAAAGCCGACCTGGCTTGAAGTTGATGCTGCTAAGATGGAAGGCGTGTTCAAGCGTATGCCTGAACGTACCGATCTGTCTGCGGACATTAACGAACACCTGATCGTCGAGCTTTACTCCAAGTAAGGCTTAGTACCAAAGAGAGGACACAATGCAGGGTTCTGTGACAGAGTTTCTAAAACCGCGCCTGGTAGATATCGAGCAAGTCAGTTCGACGCACGCCAAGGTGACCCTTGAGCCGTTAGAGCGTGGCTTTGGCCATACTCTCGGCAATGCACTGCGCCGTATTCTGCTTTCGTCTATGCCGGGTTGCGCGGTGACCGAGGTTGAGATTGATGGTGTACTGCATGAGTACAGCACCAAAGAAGGCGTACAGGAAGATATCCTGGAGATCCTGCTCAACCTGAAAGGGCTGGCGGTGAGAGTTCAAGGGAAAGATGAAGTTATCCTTACCCTGAATAAATCTGGCATTGGCCCTGTGACCGCTGCCGACATTACCCATGATGGTGATGTCGAAATCGTCAAGCCTCAGCACGTGATCTGCCACCTGACCGATGAAAACGCTGCTATCAGCATGCGTATCAAAGTTCAACGTGGTCGTGGTTATGTGCCGGCTTCTGCCCGAATTCATTCGGAAGAAGATGAGCGCCCGATCGGTCGTCTGTTGGTTGACGCCTGCTATAGCCCTGTAGAGCGTATTGCCTACAATGTTGAAGCAGCGCGTGTAGAACAGCGTACTGACCTGGACAAGCTGGTCATCGAAATGGAAACCAATGGCACGATCGATCCTGAAGAGGCGATCCGCCGTGCGGCTACCATCCTGGCTGAACAACTTGAAGCTTTTGTTGACTTACGTGATGTTCGTCAACCAGAAGTTAAAGAAGAGAAACCAGAATTCGATCCGATTCTGCTGCGCCCTGTTGACGATCTGGAATTGACTGTCCGCTCTGCTAACTGCCTTAAGGCAGAAGCTATCCACTACATCGGTGATCTGGTACAGCGTACCGAGGTTGAGTTGCTGAAAACGCCGAACCTGGGTAAAAAATCTCTTACTGAGATTAAAGACGTGCTGGCCTCCCGTGGACTGTCACTGGGCATGCGCCTGGAAAACTGGCCACCGGCAAGCATTGCTGACGAGTAACCGGATCACAGGTTAAGGTTTTACTGAGAAGGATAAGGTCATGCGCCATCGTAAGAGTGGTCGTCAACTGAACCGTAACAGCAGCCATCGCCAGGCTATGTTCCGTAACATGGCCGGCTCTTTGGTTCGTCATGAGATCATCAAGACGACCTTGCCAAAAGCAAAAGAGCTGCGTCGCGTTGTTGAGCCGCTGATTACTCTTGCCAAGACCGACAGCGTAGCTAATCGTCGTCTGGCATTCGCCCGTACTCGTGATAACGAGATCGTGGCAAAACTGTTTAACGAGCTGGGCCCGCGTTTCGCGAGCCGTGCCGGTGGTTACACTCGCATTCTGAAGTGTGGCTTCCGCGCAGGCGACAACGCGCCGATGGCATACATCGAGCTGGTTGATCGTGCTGAGTCTCAAGCAGAAGTAGCAACTGCAGAGTAATCTGTGGACGCGTGAAAAAACCGGGCTTGCCCGGTTTTTTTACGTCTATCGTCAGCCAAACGTGCGTTCTTTCCCCGCTAGACTTAAGTTCCCCGTCTCTATCCGCTATGCTAACGCTATTAACATGAGTACCGATTTCTTGCATGGTGAATATCAACGTGCACTGAGTGGAAAATTTTCACCGGAGAAAGAGTGATGCTTAAAATTGGCCAACTGGCAAAGCTTGCTGACGTGACCCCTGACACCGTGCGTTACTACGAGAAGCAGGGAATGATGGATCATAACATCCGTACCGAGGGCGGTTATCGGTTGTATAGTCAGCAAGACTTGCAGCGGTTACGTTTTATCCGTTATGCCAAACAACTCGGTTTTACATTGGAAACCATTGCTGAACTATTATCTATCCGGGTTGACCCTGTACATCATACCTGTCGGGAGTCGAAGTCGATCGTCGATGCACGGCTCAGTGAAGTAGAGAATAAGCTTAAAGAGCTGACCCGGATGCGTGAGTCGCTAAAGCGCCTCAGCGATGCTTGCTGCGGTAGCGCGCATACCAGCAATTATTGCTCGATTTTGGAAGCGCTAGAACAGGGTGCCAGTGATGAAAAGGCAAAAAAAGATGCCTGAAAGGGCTGGCGGCTCTTTAATTTTTACACGGGCAGCAGTATTATCGCCGTGATTTATATCCATACATAAACAAGGAGAATTACCATGACTAAATACCGTCATACCAAAGGCCAGATACAGAACAATGCCATTGAGGCACTGTTGCACGATCCGTTATTCCGCCAAAGGATTGAGAAAAATACCAAAGGGAAAGGCAGCTACCGGCGTAAAGATAAACACGCAAAAGGCGGTAACTGGGAGGCCAGTGGTAAACTATCAAAGGATAATTTACCACTGGCCTTCTGGTTTTAAGGCATTAAAAAAGCCATCTGAATAAGATGGCTTTTTAGTAATCCCAGATAAACTATTTTATAGTTTTGGCTGTTGCTGTTGGCTCAGTAAATCGCGAATTTCAGTCAGCAATTTTTCTTCTGCAGTTGGCGCAGGCGGCGCTGCCGGCGCTTCTTCCTGTTTACGGCGTACTTTATTCATTAATTTAATTGCCAGGAAAATAGCGAAGGCAACAATCACGAAATCGAAAATGGTTTGGATGAATGAACCGTAGTTCATCACTACTGCAGGAACCGCGCCTTGAGCTTCGCGCAATACCAGGTGGAATTGTTTGAAATCAACCCCACCGATCAGCAAGCCTAGCGGCGGCATGATGATATCTGCAACGAAAGACGATACGATCTTACCAAACGCCGCACCAATAA
Source organism: Serratia sp. AR11 (assembly GCF_056376275.1). NCBI lineage: Bacteria > Pseudomonadati > Pseudomonadota > Gammaproteobacteria > Enterobacterales > Yersiniaceae > Serratia > Serratia sp. AR11. The sequence goes on along the minus strand of NZ_CM150739.1, from coordinate 5,057,202 downwards.
TTACACCCACTGCCAAGTCAACCACGTTGCCACGCATGGCAAATTCGCGGAACTCTTTCATCATACTCATAGAACGCACCCCTTGCAGAATTTAATAACTCAAGTTTAACAAAGCAATTTCCCTTTGCCACAAAAGGAGCGAAAAGTTTTATCTCTTTCTATGGCAGAGAACAACCTCGCAATTATAGACCATTCATTACTACATTTGTTCTACAGGAAGAAAGGACTTGGCTGGAACAGCCGCTCAACGTCAGGAACGAATTTTTTATCGGTTATAAACATAATGACGTGATCGCCCTGTTCGATTTTGCTGTTGCCGTTGGCAATAATAACGTCATCACCGCGCACAATGGCGCCAATAGTAGTACCTGGCGGCAATTTAATATTTTCAACGGTGCGGCCAACCACTTTTGAGGTACTTTCGTCGCCGTGCGCAATGGCTTCGATGGCTTCCGCGACGCCGCGACGGAGTGAGGAAACGCTGACGATATCTGCTTTCCGCACGTGGCCCAACAGCGCTGAAATGGTGGCTTGTTGTGGAGAAATTGCAATGTCGATGACGCTGCCTTGTACCAAATCAACATAGGCACGACGCTGAATCAGCACCATTACCTTTTTGGCCCCCATACGTTTGGCGAGCATGGCGGACATGATATTTGCTTCGTCATCGTTGGTGATTGCGATAAAAACATCCACCTGATCAACATGTTCTTCTGCCAGCAGCTCCTGGTCAGAAGCATCGCCATAAAATACGATGGTGTCATGCAGTTGTTCGGCCAGCTCTGCGGCACGTTGCTGATTACGTTCAATCAGCTTCACGTTGTAAGATTTCTCCAACCTTTGCGCCAGGCCTGCGCCGACGTTGCCACCGCCAACAATCATGATGCGTTTATAGGGCTTTTCCAGTCGTTGCAACTCACTCATTACCGCACGGATATGCTGTGATGCAGCTACAAAGAACACTTCATCGCCAGCCTCGATAATGGTGGAGCCCTGCGGACGAATCGGTCGATCCTGACGGAAGATAGCGGCGACGCGAGTATCAATATGCGGCATATGCTCGCGCATTGAAGACAAGGCATTACCCACCAACGGCCCACCGTAGTAGGCTTTTACCGCGGCAATGCTGACTTTGCCCTCTGCAAAGTTGACCACCTGCAGCGCACCCGGATACTCAATCAATTTATAGATGTAGTCGATAACCAGCTGTTCTGGTGAGATCAGGTGGTCGATGGGTACCGCTTCAGGGTGAAACAGCTTCTCTGACTCGCGGATATATTCTGGCGCACGGATACGGGCGATTCGGTTAGGTGTATTAAACAGCGAGTAGGCAATCTGACAGGCAATCATGTTGGTTTCGTCCGAATTAGTGACGGCAACCAGCATATCGGCATCTTCCGCCCCCGCTTCCCGGAGTACACGTGGATGAGAGCCGTAGCCCTGAACGACCCGCAGGTCGAACTTATCCTGTAACTGACGCAGGCGGCCGGAATCGGTATCCACGACGGTAATATCGTTATTTTCACCCACCAGGTTTTCTGCCAGTGTCCCGCCAACCTGACCCGCGCCAAGAATAATTATTTTCATTCGCTTCTCTGCTTCACACTGAAACCGCTGAAGATTATCTGAAAGGGCGCAACAGCCGCGCCCAGAGTACTGAACAGCTACATTTTAATCAGCTTAGCGTAAAAGAAGCCATCCCCATCCTCTGGATGCGGAAGATTCTGTCGGCCAGGCTGCTGCTGGTTGCCGGTTTCAACCAGACGGGCATCGGCATGACGCTGGAGGAAGGCGCTAACCTGCTCAGCATTTTCTGCCGGCAAGATGGAGCAGGTGGCATACACCATCACTCCTCCGCTTTTGAGATGCGGCCAGATGGCCTCAATAATCTCGGCCTGCAGCGCGGCCAGTTCAGCGATATCACTGTCGCGTCGCAACCATTTAATATCTGGGTGACGGCGGATCACACCGGTAGCAGAGCAAGGAGCATCCAGCAAAATGCGATCGAATTGCTTGTCGCCGCACCATTGTTGCGGAGTGCGGCCATCGCCTTGCTTTACTTCGGCGTGTAAACGCAGACGTTGCAGGTTTTCTTTGACCCGCTTCAGGCGCTGTTCATCGATATCGACGGCCATCACATGGGCTTTGGGAGCCGCCTCTAAAATATGGGTAGTTTTTCCACCGGGAGCCGCACACAAATCGAGGATCTGTTCCCCGTCTTGCGGATCCAGCAGATCGACACAGCCCTGCGCGGAGGCATCCTGCACGGTGACCCAGCCGTCGGCAAAGCCTGGCAGGTCGGTAACGGCGCAGGGTGCCAGCAAACGTACCGCATCGCGATATTCGGCATGAGGTTCCGCGGCAATGCCCGCCTGTTCCATCAACTGCAAGTAGTCTTCGCGAGTATGATGCAAACGGTTGACGCGCAGCCACATTGGCGGCTTCTGATTATTGGCATCGATGATCTGCTCCCACTGTGCGGGATAGGCCTGCTGGATACGTTTCAACAGCCAGCTCGGGTGCAGATAGCGGCTGTCATTATTGGCAGCGCGTTGCAGTAATTCTTCTTGCTGGCGTTGGAACTGGCGCAATACGCCGTTGATCAGGCCCTTAAGCTGCGGGCGTTTCAGCGCTACTGCGCCTTCTACGGTTTCCGCCAGCACCGCATGAGCGGGGATACGGGTATACAGCAGTTGGTATAAGCCGACCATCAACAAATAGTGCAGCGTGCGCTGCTTGCCGGTCATTGGCTTGGCCATTAATTGTTGAATACACCATTCCAACTGTGGCAGGACGCGCAGGGTGCCAAAGCACAGTTCTTGCAGCAGAGCACGATCCTTGTCAGAAATGGTTTTTTGCAGTGACGGCAGGACAGTACTGAGTGACTGCCCCTGATCCAACACCTGACCGATGGCAATGGCTGCGATGCTGCGGAGATTGTAATTGTTTTTCATAGGCTAAAGCTGATAACGATCGGCATTAAGAAAGAAACAGCCCGGCGATTATTGGCCGGGCAGTGGGGGCGGTTTATAACCGGTTGCCCGGCGTAAACCATTCACGACGTGAGTTCAGCAAATCCTGAGCAGACATGGGTTTTTTGCCTGCCGGCTGCAGTTGAGTCAGGTTAAGAATGCCTTCGGCGGTCGCCACCTGAATACCGTGCTTGTCGGCATGGATGATGGTGCCAGGTTCTGCATCCGCGTTTTGTGTCAGCACCGTTGCCTGCCACACTTTCACCGGTTGATCGTCAATGGTGAAGTAACTGACTGGCCACGGGTTGAAGGCACGAACGCAGCGTTCAAGCTGCACGGCGGGCAGGTTCCAGTCCAGGCGGGCTTCTTCTTTGCTCAGCTTTTCGGCATAGGTGACCAGCGATTCATCCTGCACTTCACGTTTCGCCGTACCTGCAGCCATCTGCTGCAACGTGGTCAGCATGCCCTGCGGGCCGAGCTGCGCCAGTTTATCGTACAGGCTGGCGCTGGTGTCATCGGCTTCGATCGGGCAGGCAATCTTGTGCATCATATCGCCGGTGTCCAAACCCACGTCCATCTGCATGATGGTAACGCCGGTTTCATGATCGCCGGCCCACAGTGAACGTTGGATCGGTGCGGCTCCACGCCAGCGAGGCAGCAGTGAACCATGGACGTTAATGCAACCGAGTCGCGGCATATCCAACACCGCTTTGGGCAGAATCAGACCATAAGCCACGACCACCATGACATCGGCGTTGAGATCGGCAACCAGGTGCTGATTCTCTTCCGGGCGCAGTGATTTGGGCTGAAACACCGGTAAATGGTGCTGCTCGGCCAGAACCTTGACTGGGCTGGGCGTCAGCTTATTGCCGCGACCCGCAGGGCGGTCGGGTTGAGTGAAAACCCCGACAATCTGGTGCCCAGATGACAACAGCGCGTCAAGATGACGCGCTGCGAAGTCTGGAGTTCCGGCGAAAATAATCCGTAAAGAGTCAGACACGTTGATTTCCTGATCGGTTAGGCGCGGGCGTTAAGCTTGGCCATTTTTTCCAGTTTCTGACGGATACGCTGGCGCTTGAGTGGCGACAGGTAATCGACGAACAGCTTGCCTACCAGGTGGTCCATCTCATGCTGGATACAGATGGCCAACAGGTCGTCGGCTTCCAGCTCAAAAGGTTTACCGTCACGGTCCAGCGCTCTGATTTTCACAGCAGCGGCGCGCGGGACTAAAGCACGTTGTTCAGGAATGGAAAGGCAGCCTTCCTCAATCCCGGTTTCACCGCTTTTTTCCAGCAGTTCCGGGTTGATCAGCACCAGGCGCTGATCGCGGTTCTCAGAAACGTCAATGACGATAATACGCTGATGGATATCCACCTGTGTCGCAGCCAGGCCAATGCCTTCCTCTGCGTACATGGTTTCAAACATATCATCCACGATGCGCTGGATATTCGCATTGACTTCTTTTACCGGGGCCGCGACTTTGCGCAGCCGGTCATCTGGGTAATGTAATACCTGCAATACTGACATATATCTTGAGATCTGTATCCGAGTGATAAACGAGGTTTAGCTTCTATTCTAGACATTTCCCAGCCTGATTGACAGCATTGCGCACCAATTGCTCGAATTGGTAATACCACCATTTTCTGCGAGGGAACAGGCGATGCAGGCACAGGAAATCGGCTTACGGATGCGTGGGGTCACCGGGCTGGGGGCGGCGCAGGCCAGCCAGATAATACGGCAGATGGTGACGACTGGAGGAGAGCCTTATCTCCTGTTTCGGGAATTGGGGTTGAATGAGCGACAGCAGGCCCAGTTTCGTCAGGCCGATCCGCGCTATCTGGCGGCTACGCTTGCCTGGTTGGAACAGCCCGGCAACTTGATGTGGGTCTACGGTGAGGTCGGTTACCCAGAACTATTGCTCCCTATCGATGATGCTCCGCTGTTGCTGCTGGTAAAGGGAAATCCGGCTGCTGTGCAGCAGCCGCAAATCGCCATGGTAGGTAGCCGTCAGTTTAGTCATTACGGTGAACACTGGGCCAATTACTTTGCCACCGGATTAGTGCACTGCGGGTTTACCATCACCAGTGGGCTGGCGCTTGGCATTGACAGTATTTGCCACCGCGCGGCGCTGGCGGCGGAAGGAGGAACGGTAGCCGTATTAGGCAGCGGCTTGGACAACATCTATCCGCGCCGACATCGCCGCCTGGCGGAACGAATTGTTGAGAACGGTGGGGCATTGATCTCTGAATATCTGGTCACCGATCTGCCGATGCCAGATCATTTTCCTCGTCGTAACCGTATCATTAGTGGGTTGAGTCTGGGTGTGGTGGTGATTGAAGCCTCTTTGCGCAGTGGAACGCTGATTACCGCACGTTATGCGCTGGAGCAGGGGCGTGAAGTATTCGCTTTACCTGGGGCGCTGGGCAACCCGATGAGCGAGGGCACGCATTGGTTGATCCAACAGGGAGCCTATCTGGTAACTGGCCCGAAAGAGATCGCTGAACAACTGGGAAGTGGGCTGCATTGGCTGTCACTGAACGAAAATACAACTATTTGTGCGTCAGAGGCCGAAGTTGAATTGCCATTTGCCGATGTGTTGGCTAACGTAGGAGATGAGGTGACACCTGTTGACGTCGTCGCTGAACGTGCCGGCCAACCTGTGCCAGAGGTGGTAATCAAATTACTCGATCTGGAGTTAGCAGGGTGGATCGCAGCTGTACCCGGCGGCTATGTCCGAATAAGGAGGGCAGGCCATGTTCGACGTACTGATGTACTTGTTTGAAACTTATATCCACAATGAACCAGAGATGCGCGTCGATCAGGATCAACTGACTGATGATCTCGCTCAGGCGGGGTTTCATCGGGATGATATCTACAACGCGTTGAATTGGCTTGAAAAACTCGCCGACCTGCAGGAAGGCGAAAATGCGCCGTATTTTATGGATGCCGATCCGCTGGCAATGCGGATTTACACCGAAGAAGAAGGCGTGCGTTTGGATGCCAGTTGCCGTGGTTTCCTCCTGTTCCTGGAGCAGATTCAGGTATTGAACCTCGAAACCCGTGAAATGGTTATCGATCGTGTTATGGCTTTGGATAACACGGAATTCGATCTCGAAGATCTGAAATGGGTGGTGCTGATGGTGCTGTTTAATATTCCCGGATATGAAAGTGCCTATCAGCAAATGGAAGAACTGTTGTTTGAAGTAAACGAAGGTTATCTGCACTGAGCCGATAACATGCATAGAAGAAGTTATGACAAAAGCCGCGATTTTTGCCGCCAGGCAAAATGAACCCTGTCCGGAATGCGGGGCCGAGCTGGTGATCCGCAGTGGTCGCCACGGCCCCTTCCTCGGCTGTAGCCGTTACCCTGAATGCCAACATATCCGGCCGCTGAAAGCGCAGGCCGATGGCCATATCGTCAAAATGCTGGATGGACAGGAATGTCCAAAATGCCAGGCGACGCTGGCCTTGCGCCAGGGACGTTACGGCATGTTTATCGCTTGCAGTAACTACCCGGAGTGCGACCATACCGAGGTTATCGATAAACCTGACGAAACCAGTATCAGCTGTCCGCAGTGCGAACAGGGCAAATTGCTGCAGCGGAAATCGCGCTATGGCAAAGTGTTTCACTCATGCGATCGCTACCCTGAATGCCAGTTTGTTCTCAATTTTAAACCCGTTGCCGGTGAGTGTGAGTACTGCCACTATCCGTTACTGATGGAAAAGCGCACGGCGAAAGGTCCAACCCTTTGCTGTGCCAGTAAACTTTGCGGGAAACCCGTAGTAACCACAGAATAATGACATCATGAGCTCAGAATCCACAGCCATCTTCACGCCAATTATTGACGCACTGCATAATCAACAGGTCATTGCCTATCCGACCGAGGCGGTGTTTGGCCTGGGTTGCGATCCCGACAGCGAGCAGGCGGTTAATGCCTTATTGGCACTGAAACAGCGCCCATGGGAAAAAGGATTGATCCTGATTGCAGCGGATTACGCACAGTTAACACCTTATATAGATGACACCGCGTTGAACGAACAGCAACGCGCTACGATGTTTGCCAGCTGGCCGGGGCCGGTGACCTGGGTGATCCCTGCCCGGTCGGAAACCTCGCGTTTGCTGACCGGCCGTTTCAATTCGTTGGCGGTACGTGTTAGCGATCATCCGTTGGTACAGCAACTTTGTCGGCAGTTTGGCAAACCGCTGGTATCGACCAGCGCCAATCTCAGCGGGCAAGAGCCTTGTCGCAGTGTCGATGAAGTACAGCAGCAGTTTGGTGCCGCTTTCCCGCTGCTGGCCGGTAGCGTCGGTGGCCGTCTTAACCCTTCCGAAATCAGAGATGTCCTGACCGGTGAGCAGATCCGTCAAGGCTAGAGGCAACGTGCATGGAGAAGTTTGCAGTATTCGGTAACCCTATCGGCCACAGCAAGTCACCGCGTATTCATGCGCTATTTGCCGCGCAAACAGGGATAGAACATCCCTATGGCACTGTGCTGGCACCACTGGATGGTTTCGAAACCACTTTGCAGACGTTTATTCAGGCGGGTGGCAAGGGAGCGAACGTCACGGTGCCTTTTAAAGAAAATGCTTATGAAGCGGCGACCGAACTGAGTCAACGAGCCTCGCTGGCCGGTGCGGTAAATACCTTGAAGATACTGCCAGACGGTGGGTTACTGGGTGACAACACTGACGGGATCGGCCTGCTGACCGATCTTGAACGTCAGGGGTTGATCCAACCCAAGGATCGTATCCTGTTGGTGGGGGCTGGTGGCGCGGCACGTGGCGCGATCTTGCCGCTACTGTCTTTTGGTTGTGAAGTGGTGATCACCAACCGTACTTTTAGCCGTGCGCAGACATTGGCGCAGGTGTTCCAGCATCTGGGTGAAATATCCGCGTTACCCCTGGATCAACTTGATCAACAGCGGTTTGATTTAGTGATTAACGCCACGGCATCCGGTATCAGCGGTGACATCCCGGCGCTACCGGTTGGTACGGTCAATGGCCATACGCGTTGTTATGACATGTTTTATCAGCAGGGATTAACTCCGTTTCTGGCCTGGGCGCAGCAACAGGGTGCCACAGAATATGCCGACGGTTTAGGGATGCTGGTGGGGCAGGCCGCGCATGCGTTCCTGCTGTGGCATGGTGTGATGCCGGAGATCGAACCGGTATTACGCCAGCTGCGTCACGAACTGGCAGTGTAACTCTGAGCCCGTTCCCCTGAGAGGGAACGGGCGCCTGTCAGATATCTTCTGACAAATATTCGTCTTTCCAACGTACATAGTTAGTAGAAGAGTAAAGCAACCCTTCCCGTTCCGCAGCGGTCAATGGGCGAACCTGGCGTGCCGGGCTGCCCATATAGAGATAACCACTCTCCAGGCGTTTACCCGGAGCAACCAGGCTGCCGGCACCAATCATCACATCATCTTCTATTACTGCACCATCCAACAGGATCGATCCCATACCTACCAGCACCCGATTGCCTATGGCGCAGCCATGCAACATGGCCTTGTGCCCAACAGTAACGTCTTCACCGATCAATAATGGGTAACCCTCAGGGTTATATTCAGACTTATGGGTTACGTGCAACACGCTGCCATCCTGAATATTGCTGCGTGCACCGATTTTTACTGCGTTCACATCTCCGCGGATAGCAACCAACGGCCAGATACTGACGTCATCGGCCAGCTCAACGTTACCGATCACCACACTGGAAGGGTCGATCATGACGCGCAGGCCCAGTTTAGGAGAGTAATGAAGATAAGAACGTACTGCATCAGACATGGTAATAGCCTCGCATCGGGATCATATTTACCGGCAATACTAGACGTTGGCGGTGGAATTACAACCAACTGAAGTGATGGATCCTGCGGAAAACGGCCCTGATCGCGCAAGATCCACCCGAAAGGGCCGAAAAGTGTGCAAACAGTAAGAAAAGATCAAAAAAGGGGTTGTGCAAAAAACTCGGTTCCCTATAATGCGCCTCCATCGACACGGCGCAAGTGATTCACTTCACATAGCGGCCGGGAAGAAAGAGAAAAAATCCTGAAAATTAGGGGTTGACTCTGAAAGAGGAAAGCGTAATATACGCCACCTCGAGATGGCAAGCTACGGCGGCTAACTCACTGCTCTTTAACAATTTATCAGACAATCTGTGTGGGCACTCCACAAGACGATATCCAGAACCTTCGGGTTCGAAAAAATATCAAGTCTTGAAGAGTGACCAAGCAATAAGTCAGTCAGTTGATTCGTCAACGGTCTGATTATTACGAAAGTTATTTTCGAGCATCGCTTCACGAGTTGAAGCAAATCAAGCTTTTAATTGAAGAGTTTGATCATGGCTCAGATTGAACGCTGGCGGCAGGCCTAACACATGCAAGTCGAGCGGTAGCACAGGAGAGCTTGCTCTCTGGGTGACGAGCGGCGGACGGGTGAGTAATGTCTGGGAAACTGCCTGATGGAGGGGGATAACTACTGGAAACGGTAGCTAATACCGCATAACGTCTTCGGACCAAAGTGGGGGACCTTCGGGCCTCACGCCATCAGATGTGCCCAGATGGGATTAGCTAGTAGGTGGGGTAATGGCTCACCTAGGCGACGATCCCTAGCTGGTCTGAGAGGATGACCAGCCACACTGGAACTGAGACACGGTCCAGACTCCTACGGGAGGCAGCAGTGGGGAATATTGCACAATGGGCGCAAGCCTGATGCAGCCATGCCGCGTGTGTGAAGAAGGCCTTCGGGTTGTAAAGCACTTTCAGCGAGGAGGAAGGGTAGTGTGTTAATAGCACATTGCATTGACGTTACTCGCAGAAGAAGCACCGGCTAACTCCGTGCCAGCAGCCGCGGTAATACGGAGGGTGCAAGCGTTAATCGGAATTACTGGGCGTAAAGCGCACGCAGGCGGTTTGTTAAGTCAGATGTGAAATCCCCGCGCTTAACGTGGGAACTGCATTTGAAACTGGCAAGCTAGAGTCTTGTAGAGGGGGGTAGAATTCCAGGTGTAGCGGTGAAATGCGTAGAGATCTGGAGGAATACCGGTGGCGAAGGCGGCCCCCTGGACAAAGACTGACGCTCAGGTGCGAAAGCGTGGGGAGCAAACAGGATTAGATACCCTGGTAGTCCACGCTGTAAACGATGTCGACTTGGAGGTTGTGCCCTTGAGGCGTGGCTTCCGGAGCTAACGCGTTAAGTCGACCGCCTGGGGAGTACGGCCGCAAGGTTAAAACTCAAATGAATTGACGGGGGCCCGCACAAGCGGTGGAGCATGTGGTTTAATTCGATGCAACGCGAAGAACCTTACCTACTCTTGACATCCAGAGAATTCGCTAGAGATAGCTTAGTGCCTTCGGGAACTCTGAGACAGGTGCTGCATGGCTGTCGTCAGCTCGTGTTGTGAAATGTTGGGTTAAGTCCCGCAACGAGCGCAACCCTTATCCTTTGTTGCCAGCACGTAATGGTGGGAACTCAAAGGAGACTGCCGGTGATAAACCGGAGGAAGGTGGGGATGACGTCAAGTCATCATGGCCCTTACGAGTAGGGCTACACACGTGCTACAATGGCGTATACAAAGAGAAGCGAACTCGCGAGAGCCAGCGGACCTCATAAAGTACGTCGTAGTCCGGATCGGAGTCTGCAACTCGACTCCGTGAAGTCGGAATCGCTAGTAATCGTAGATCAGAATGCTACGGTGAATACGTTCCCGGGCCTTGTACACACCGCCCGTCACACCATGGGAGTGGGTTGCAAAAGAAGTAGGTAGCTTAACCTTCGGGAGGGCGCTTACCACTTTGTGATTCATGACTGGGGTGAAGTCGTAACAAGGTAACCGTAGGGGAACCTGCGGTTGGATCACCTCCTTACCTAATGATATTGATTGCGTGAAGTGCTCACACAGATTGTCTGATAGAAAAGTAATGAGCAAAAGCGCTACCTGTTGATGTAATGAGTCTCTGACTCATGCTGATACGAACCGATTAAGACGAGAGTCTAATCGGAATTTCGTGTCCCCATCGTCTAGAGGCCTAGGACACTGCCCTTTCACGGCTGTAACAGGGGTTCGAATCCCCTTGGGGACGCCATTCCGATAATGAGTGAAAGACATTATCACCGGTGCTTGCTGCATCGAAAACATCTTAAAGATGACTTTAACGAGTCGTGTTTAAGATATTGCTCTTTAACAATCTGGAACAAGCTGAAAATTGAAACATGACAGCTGAAACTTACTCCTCCGTAGATGTATTGGAGTAAGGATTAACCTGTCATAGAGTCTCTCAAATGTAGCAGCACGAAGGTGGAAACACTTTTGGGTTGTGAGGTTAAGTGACTAAGCGTACACGGTGGATGCCTAGGCAGTCAGAGGCGATGAAGGGCGTGTTAATCTGCGATAAGCGTCGGTAAGGTGATATAAACCGTTATAACCGGCGATACCCGAATGGGGAAACCCAGTGCAATTCGTTGCACTATCATACGATGAATACATAGTCGTATGAGGCGAACCGGGGGAACTGAAACATCTAAGTACCCCGAGGAAAAGAAATCAACCGAGATTCCCCCAGTAGCGGCGAGCGAACGGGGAGGAGCCCAGAACCTGAATCAGTTCTTGTGTTAGTGGAAGCGTCTGGAAAGTCGCACAGTAAAGGGTGATAGTCCCGTACACTAAAATGCATTAATTGTGAGTTCGATGAGTAGGGCGGGACACGTGACATCCTGTCTGAATATGGGGGGACCATCCTCCAAGGCTAAATACTCCTGACTGACCGATAGTGAACCAGTACCGTGAGGGAAAGGCGAAAAGAACCCCGGCGAGGGGAGTGAAATAGAACCTGAAACCGTGTACGTACAAGCAGTGGGAGCCTACTAGTTGGGTGACTGCGTACCTTTTGTATAATGGGTCAGCGACTTATATTTTGTAGCAAGGTTAACCGTATAGGGGAGCCGTAGGGAAACCGAGTCTTAACTGGGCGAATAGTTGCAAGGTATAGACCCGAAACCCGGTGATCTAGCCATGGGCAGGTTGAAGGTTGGGTAACACTAACTGGAGGACCGAACCGACTAATGTTGAAAAATTAGCGGATGACTTGTGGCTGGGGGTGAAAGGCCAATCAAACCGGGAGATAGCTGGTTCTCCCCGAAAGCTATTTAGGTAGCGCCTCGTGAACTCATCTTCGGGGGTAGAGCACTGTTTCGGCTAGGGGGCCATCCCGGCTTACCAAACCGATGCAAACTCCGAATACCGAAGAATGTTATCACGGGAGACACACGGCGGGTGCTAACGTCCGTCGTGAAGAGGGAAACAACCCAGACCGCCAGCTAAGGTCCCAAAGTCATGGTTAAGTGGGAAACGATGTGGGAAGGCATAGACAGCCAGGATGTTGGCTTAGAAGCAGCCATCATTTAAAGAAAGCGTAATAGCTCACTGGTCGAGTCGGCCTGCGCGGAAGATGTAACGGGGCTAAACCATGCACCGAAGCTGCGGCAGCGACGCTTAGGCGTTGTTGGGTAGGGGAGCGTTCTGTAAGCCGTTGAAGGTGGCCTGTGAGGGTTGCTGGAGGTATCAGAAGTGCGAATGCTGACATAAGTAACGATAAAGCGGGTGAAAAACCCGCTCGCCGGAAGACCAAGGGTTCCTGTCCAACGTTAATCGGGGCAGGGTGAGTCGACCCCTAAGGCGAGGCCGAAAGGCGTAGTCGATGGGAAACAGGTTAATATTCCTGTACTCGGTGTTACTGCGAAGGGGGGACGGAGAAGGCTAGGCTAGCCGGGCGACGGTTGTCCCGGTTTAAGCGTGTAGGGGGAGTGACCTGGTAAATCCGGTGACTTATCTAACCCTGAGGCGTGATGACGATGCACTACGGTGCAGAAGTAGTTGATGCCAAGCTTCCAGGAAAAGCCTCTAAGCATCAGGTAACACAGAATCGTACCCCAAACCGACACAGGTGGTCAGGTAGAGAATACCAAGGCGCTTGAGAGAACTCGGGTGAAGGAACTAGGCAAAATGGTGCCGTAACTTCGGGAGAAGGCACGCTGGCGCGTAGGTGAAGAGACTTGCTCTCGGAGCCGAAGCCAGTCGCAGATACCAGCTGGCTGCAACTGTTTAATAAAAACACAGCACTGTGCAAACACGAAAGTGGACGTATACGGTGTGACGCCTGCCCGGTGCTGGAAGGTTAATTGATGGGGTCAGCCGCAAGGCGAAGCTCTTGATCGAAGCCCCAGTAAACGGCGGCCGTAACTATAACGGTCCTAAGGTAGCGAAATTCCTTGTCGGGTAAGTTCCGACCTGCACGAATGGCGTAATGATGGCCAGGCTGTCTCCACCCGAGACTCAGTGAAATTGAACTCGCTGTGAAGATGCAGTGTACCCGCGGCAAGACGGAAAGACCCCGTGAACCTTTACTATAGCTTGACACTGAACATTGAGCCTTGATGTGTAGGATAGGTGGGAGGCTTTGAAGCGTGGACGCCAGTCTGCGTGGAGCCAACCTTGAAATACCACCCTTTAATGTTTGATGTTCTAACTCGGCCCCGTAATCCGGGGTGAGGACAGTGTCTGGTGGGTAGTTTGACTGGGGCGGTCTCCTCCCAAAGAGTAACGGAGGAGCACGAAGGTTAGCTAATCACGGTCGGACATCGTGAGGTTAGTGCAAAGGCATAAGCTAGCTTGACTGCGAGAGTGACGGCTCGAGCAGGTACGAAAGTAGGTCTTAGTGATCCGGTGGTTCTGAATGGAAGGGCCATCGCTCAACGGATAAAAGGTACTCCGGGGATAACAGGCTGATACCGCCCAAGAGTTCATATCGACGGCGGTGTTTGGCACCTCGATGTCGGCTCATCACATCCTGGGGCTGAAGTAGGTCCCAAGGGTATGGCTGTTCGCCATTTAAAGTGGTACGCGAGCTGGGTTTAGAACGTCGTGAGACAGTTCGGTCCCTATCTGCCGTGGGCGTTGGAAGATTGAGAGGGGTTGCTCCTAGTACGAGAGGACCGGAGTGAACGCACCACTGGTGTTCGGGTTGTCATGCCAATGGCATTGCCCGGTAGCTAAGTGCGGAAAAGATAAGCGCTGAAAGCATCTAAGCGCGAAACTTGCCTCGAGATGAGTCTTCCCTGGGAACTTGATTCCCCTGAAGGAACGTTTAAGACTAAGACGTTGATAGGCTGGGTGTGTAAGTGCAGCGATGCATTGAGCTAACCAGTACTAATGATCCGTGAGACTTAACCTTACAACACCAAAAGTGTTTTGATTTGAGAGATTTTCAGCGAGTTCCGAGATTGGTTCTGGTGGTTACTGAGGTAACGGCTGGAATGAAACAGAATTTGCCTGGCGGCAATAGCGCGGTGGTCCCACCTGATCCCATGCCGAACTCAGAAGTGAAACGCCGTAGCGCCGATGGTAGTGTGGGGTCTCCCCATGCGAGAGTAGGACACTGCCAGGCATCAAATTAGTGTGCTGATATGGCTCAGTTGGTAGAGCGCACCCTTGGTAAGGGTGAGGTCCCCAGTTCGACTCTGGGTATCAGCACCACTTTATTAAAGTGGGTTTAGAAGTTCGGCGAAAAGAATTAAAAGAATTTGCTTGGCGGCAATAGCGCGGTGGTCCCACCTGACCCCATGCCGAACTCAGAAGTGAAACGCCGTAGCGCCGATGGTAGTGTGGGGTCTCCCCATGCGAGAGTAGGACACTGCCAAGCATCAATTAAGCCAAGAGGCCATCCGAAAGGATGGCCTTTTTGCTTTGTGCCTTCCTAAAACGTATGGATCCTGCCTCTGCCAAGGCAATGAAACATTTTCACCTTCCGGTTGAACGCTCGACATCCTGCTAAAAAAACGCTATCTTCGGGCATCTAGAAGTCTAAACGTTTAAATGGATGTGTGAGGGTTAAGCAATGCCGATTCGTGTTCCTGATGAGTTACCTGCAGTCAGTTTTTTGCGTAATGAGAATGTCTTTGTCATGGCATCCTCTCGGGCAAAAACACAGGAAATCAGGCCATTGAAAGTACTGATCCTCAACCTGATGCCAAAAAAGATCGAGACGGAAAACCAGTTTTTACGTCTACTTTCCAACTCTCCGCTGCAAATCGACATTCAGCTGCTGCGTATCGACAGCCGTGAGTCAAAGAACACGCCGGCGGAGCATTTGAATAACTTTTACTGTGATTTTGAAGATATTCAGGATGAGAATTTCGACGGATTGATTGTCACCGGGGCGCCGCTGGGGCTGGTCGATTTCTGTGACGTTGCCTACTGGCCACAGATCGAACGGGTGATTGACTGGGCCAAGAATCACGTCACCTCCACGCTGTTTGTATGCTGGGCGGTGCAGGCGGCATTGAACATTCTGTATGGTATTCCGAAGATGACGCGCGAAGTGAAACTGTCGGGGGTTTATCAGCACCAGACGCTGCAGCAGCATGCCTTGCTGACTCGCGGTTTTGATGAGACCTTCCTCGCACCTCACTCACGCTATGCAGACTTTCCTACGGAGATTATCCGCCAGTATACGGATCTGGATATCCTGGCCGAATCAGAACAAACCGGGGCCTATTTGTTCGCCAGTAAGGACAAGCGGCTGGCGTTTGTGACCGGCCACCCGGAGTATGATGCGCTAACGTTAGCTGGCGAGTATTGTCGCGATAACGATGCCGGTCTTAATCCTGTGGTACCGCTGAATTACTTCCCCGATGATAATCCCGAACTCACCCCCAAAGCCTCCTGGCGCAGCCATGGCCATCTGCTGTTTGCCAACTGGCTCAACTACTACGTTTACCAGATCACGCCGTACGATCTGCGTCATATGAACCCCACCCTCGAGTAATCCTTTTTCCCTAATCGGCGGCTGAATCGAGGCCGCCGACGCAATCTCTTCCCCATCCGTCTTCCTCATTTCACTCTCTTTTCTAGTAAAAACCATTGTCTTACAACTAGTTAAATTAATTTCGCCTCTACCTTGGAACCGGTTTCCTTAACGGTGTCTGTTGTTATATTTATTAACCAATTGATAATAAAAGGTTAATAAAATATTTTATAATAAAATGGAAATGGTTTTTGATTTTTATTTTTAGTTGAGTATTCTTAGAGCCAGAGAGAAGAGATCTGACCAGTTAAGGATCGTTTTATACGCCCTGATCCACACTGATTTCTGATAAAGCTGCGCTGGCTGAATGGCAACGGTGGTGCGCAACGATAGGAAGGAGCAAGACAATGACGCAACAGATAGTAGGCACGGAATTAACGTTTACGCAGGGTTTTAGCGCTGCTGAACGGCAGGTGTTGACGGATGACGCGGTCGAATTCCTGGCGGAACTGGTGAGTAAATTTACTCCACAGCGCAACAAACTGTTGGCTGCGCGTGCCTGCTGGCAGCAGAAGATCGATCAAGGTGAACTTCCAGACTTCATTTCGGAAACTAATTCCATTCGCAATGAAAAGTGGTCGATCCGTGGCATACCAGAGGATCTTCGCGACCGCCGGGTGGAAATCACCGGTCCGGTTGAACGCAAGATGGTCATCAACGCCTTGAACGCCAATGTGAAGGTGTTTATGGCGGACTTCGAAGACTCACTGGCACCGAGCTGGGACAAAGTCATCGACGGCCAAATCAACCTGCATGACGCGGTGAACGGCACCATCTCTTACACCAATGAAGCCGGCAAGATTTATCAGTTAAAGCCGAACCCGGCGGTATTGATTGCTCGCGTACGCGGCCTGCATCTGCCGGAAAAACACGTGCAGTGGCAGGGGGAAGCGATCCCCGGCGGCCTGTTCGATTTTGCGCTGTATTTCTTCCATAACTATCGTCAACTGCTGGCTAAAGGCAGTGGCCCTTATTTCTACCTGCCAAAAACCCAGTCCTGGCAGGAAGCGGCCTGGTGGAGCGAAGTCTTCAGCTTTGCCGAGGATCGTTTCTCCCTGCCACGCGGCACGATCAAAGCCACGGTGCTGATCGAAACGCTGCCGGCAGTATTCCAGATGGACGAGATCCTCTACCACCTGCGCGATCATATCGTCGGTTTGAACTGCGGCCGTTGGGATTACATCTTCAGCTACATCAAGACGCTGAAAAATCATGCTGACCGGGTATTGCCGGATCGTCAGTCGGTCACCATGGACAAGTCATTCCTTAGCGCCTATTCCCGGTTGCTGATCAAGACCTGCCACAAGCGCGGTGCCTTTGCCATGGGCGGCATGGCGGCGTTTATCCCGAGCAAAGACGCCGAGAAAAATGCCTGGGTGCTGAACAAGGTGCGGGCAGATAAAGAGCTGGAGGCCAATAACGGCCACGATGGTACCTGGGTGGCCCATCCAGGGCTGGCGGATACCGTAATGGAGGTCTTCAGCCGGGTGCTCGGTGAGCGCCGTAACCAACTGGAAGTGCTGCGTGAAAACGACGCGCCAATCAGTGCTGCGCAGTTGCTTGAACCTTGTGACGGGGAGCGTACCGAAGCCGGCATGCGCGCCAATATTCGCGTGGCGGTGCAGTACATCGAAGCCTGGATCTCCGGCAATGGCTGCGTCCCGATTTATGGCCTGATGGAAGACGCGGCGACGGCGGAAATTTCCCGTACCTCTATCTGGCAGTGGATCCACCATGAAAAGAGCCTGAGCGATGGCCAACTGGTCACCAAGGCGCTGTTCCGTCAGATGCTGAAAGAAGAAATGTTGGTAGTACGCGAAGAGTTGGGTGAGGCACGCTTTAATGCTGGCCGCTTCGACGAAGCGGCACGCCTGATGGAGCGTATCACTACGCAAGACGAATTAATCGATTTCCTGACTTTACCGGGCTATGAGCTACTGGCCTGAATCCGTTCCTGACCATTAACCCTATATTATTGAAAAGGATAAAAATTATGTCTACCTCTCGTGCTCAACAGATTCAACAACTGGAACAGGAATGGAAATCGGCTCGCTGGGAAGGCATCACCCGCCCGTACAGCGCGGAAGACGTCATTAACCTGCGCGGTTCGGTTAACCCGGTTTGCACCCTGGCACAGAACGGTGCCGCCAAACTGTGGGAACTGCTGCACGGTAAATCACGCAAAGGCTACGTCAACAGTCTGGGGGCGCTCACTGGCGGCCAGGCACTGCAGCAGGCCAAGGCCGGCATCGAGGCGATTTACCTGTCCGGTTGGCAGGTGGCGGCGGATGCCAACACGGCGTCTGCGATGTACCCGGACCAGTCGCTGTACCCGGTTGACTCTGTGCCGGGTGTGGTTGAGCGCATCAACAATACCTTCCGCCGCGCCGACCAGATCCAGTGGGCCAACAAAATTGAGCCGGGCAGCAAAGGTTACACCGACTACTTCCTGCCGATCGTCGCCGATGCCGAAGCCGGCTTTGGTGGCGTGCTGAACGCTTTCGAACTGATGAAGGCGATGATTGAGGCCGGTGCTGCCGGGGTGCACTTCGAAGACCAACTGGCGGCGGTGAAAAAGTGCGGTCATATGGGTGGCAAAGTGCTGGTGCCAACCCAGGAAGCGATCCAGAAATTGGTTGCTGCGCGCCTGGCGGCCGATGTGCTCGGCGTGCCGACGCTGGTGATTGCACGTACCGATGCCGATGCCGCCGATTTACTGACCTCTGACTGCGACCCGTACGACCGCGAGTTTGTGTCCGGAGATCGCACTGCCGAAGGTTTCTTCCGCACCCATGCCGGTGTCGAGCAAGCGATCAGCCGTGGCCTGGCATATTGCCCTTACGCTGATCTGGTGTGGTGCGAAACCTCCACGCCGGATCTGCAGGCGGCCAAGCGCTTTGCCGATGCGATCCATGCCAAATTCCCGGGCAAACTGCTGGCGTACAACTGCTCGCCGTCATTCAACTGGAAAAAGAACCTGGACGACCAGACTATTGCTCGCTTCCAGGAAGAGCTGTCGGCGATGGGCTACAAGTACCAGTTCATTACGCTGGCGGGCATCCACAGCATGTGGTTCAACATGTTTGACCTGGCGCATGCCTATGCACAGGGCGAAGGCATGAAACACTACGTCGAAAAAGTGCAGCAGCCAGAGTTCGACGCGGTGTCTCGCGGTTATACCTTTGCCTCACACCAACAGGAAGTGGGTACCGGTTATTTCGACAAGGTGACCACCATTATTCAGGGCGGAGCTTCCTCAGTGACGGCATTGACCGGTTCTACGGAAGAACAGCAGTTCTAATGCAGTCACGCTGACGATAGTTAACTCTGAGCCTGCTTATGCAGGCTCTCTTTTCTGGCGGGAGGTAAGGATGGCGGCAAAACTGGAGCTGTTGATCGCGCAGACGATCCTGCAGGGCTTTGATGCACAGTACGGCCGCTTCCTGGAGGTGACCGCCGGTGCGCAGCAGCGTTTTGAGCGGGCGGACTGGCCGGCAGTACAGCAGGCGATGAAAAAACGAATCCACCTGTATGATCATCACGTCGGTCTGGTGGTAGAGCAGCTGAAGTGCATCACCGGGCAACAGTATTTTGATGCAGACTTTCCCAGTCGGGTGAAGGCGGTGTATACCGATCTGCTGCCGGAGTACCCACGTTTTGAGATTGCCGAAAGCTTCTTCAATTCAGTCTACTGTCGTCTGTTCAGACATCGCGACCTGACGCCGGAAAAACTGTTTGTTTTCAGCTCTCAGCCGGAAGGGCGCTTTCGCGACATCCCGCGTCCATTATCACGCGATTTCACCGCCAACGGTGACGTTTCGGCAATGTTGTACAACCTGCTGACCGATTTGCCTCTGCGGCTGCCGTGGGAAAACCTATCGCGCGATATTGATTACATCACGCTGGCGTTGCAGCAGAGTTTCAGCGCGCAGCAATTGGCTGGTGCAACGTTCCAGATCGCCAATGAGCTGTTTTACCGCAACAAGGCGGCCTGGCTGGTAGGGAAATTGCGTGTGGCAGACCGGGTCTATCCTTTCCTGCTGCCGATCCATCACAGTGATTCCGGCGCCTTGTTTATTGATACCTGCCTGACCAGCAAGGCCGAGGCCAGCATCGTATTCGGCTTCGCCCGCTCCTACTTTATGGTTTACGCCCCTCTGCCGGCGGCAATGGTCGAGTGGCTGCGTGAAATACTGCCGGGCAAAACCACCGCCGAGCTGTATATGGCGATTGGTTGCCAGAAGCACGGAAAAACAGAATGTTACCGTGAGTACCTGACCTTTATGAGTGGCTCGCAGGAGCAGTTCATCATCGCGCCGGGAGTGAAGGGCATGGTGATGCTGGTGTTTACCCTGCCGTCTTTCGATCGGGTATTCAAGGTGATCAAGGATGAGTTTGCGCCACAAAAAGAGGTGACGCAGGCGCAGGTGATGGCCTGCTACCAACTGGTGAAAGAACACGATCGCGTAGGACGCATGGCGGATACCCAGGAGTACGAAAACTTTGTCGTCGACAAGGCGCGACTCAGTCCGGAACTGCTGGCGGAACTGCAGCGCGAGGTACCGGATAAGCTGGAGGATCTGGGCGATCGCATCGCGATCAGGCATCTGTATATGGAACGACGCATGACACCGCTGAATCTGTATCTGGAACAGGCCGATGAACAGCAGATGCGCGACGCGATAGAAGAATACGGTAACGCCATCAAGCAGCTGGCTGCCGCCAATATTTTCCCCGGCGATATGCTGTTCAAGAACTTTGGCGTGACCCGGCACGGGCGGGTGGTGTTCTACGACTACGATGAGATTTGCTATATGACCGAGGTCAACTTCCGTGATATTCCGCCACCGCGCTATCCGGAAGATGAGTTGGCCAGCGAACCCTGGTACAGCGTGTCACCCAATGACGTCTTCCCGGAGGAATTCCGGCACTTTCTGTGTGGTGACCGGCGTATCCGGCAGGTGTTTGAAGAGATGCATCGCGACCTGTTCGAGGCCGATTACTGGCGCGGGTTGCAACAGCGCATCCGCGATGGGCATGTGGAAGACGTGTTTGCTTACCGCAAAAAACGGCGCTTCAGCCAGCGTAGTGGTGCGGCGCTGCCCGCGACATCGGCTACGGCATAAGGGCGCGGTTCATTACCGCGCCCGGCAATATTACGCTTTCGCACCCGCAAGGGCGGCGCGCGCCAATTCGGTGATGCGGGCGTAGTCACCGCTTTCCAGTGCATCTGCCGGTACCAGCCAGGAGCCGCCGATGCACAGCACGCTTTTCAGCGCCAGGTAGTCACGGTAGTTGTTCGGTGAGATGCCGCCGGTTGGGCAGAAGCGCACCTGCGGGAAGGGGCCGCTGATGGCCTGCAGCGCTTTCACGCCGCCGTTGGCTTCCGCCGGGAAGAATTTAAACTCACGCAGGCCGTGATCCATGCCCAGCATCAGTTCCGACACGGTGCAGATACCGGGAATCAACGGGATCGAACCGGCAGTGGCCGCTTTAAGCAGATCGGCGGTCAGGCCTGGGCTGATGGCGAACTGTGCGCCGGCGTCGGTGACTTCCTGCAGTTGTTGGGGATTAATAACCGTGCCGGCACCGATAATCGCGTCTGGCACTTCTTTGGCAATCGCACGGATCGCGTCCATCGCGCAGGCGGTGCGCAGTGTCACTTCCAATACCCGCACACCCCCGGCGACCAGGGCTTTCGCCAACGGCACCGCATGTTCCAGTTTGTTGATGACGATCACCGGGACTACCGGTCCTGCCATCAGGATCTGCTCTGCGCTTGTCTTCCAATTGTTCATTAACGGTTTTCTCCAGTTATGGCCGCCGCCGTCGGGCTGTACGGCCATGCTATCGGTTAAAATTTAATGCAGCAGGCGCCCTGTTCGGCACCGGAAAGCTGGCTGCGCAAGGCGCCGAACAGTTCACGGCCACAGCCGATGTGTTCTGCGCTCAGGTCGGGTTGATAAGGTGCGCGCTGGGCCAGCAGGTCGGCATCGACCAACAGTGCCAGCTCGCCAGTGCGGCCATTTACGCGGATCAGGTCGCCGTTTTGCACCTTGGCCAGCATGCCACCGGTGTAGGCTTCTGGGGTCACGTGAATGGCGGACGGAACCTTGCCGGAAGCGCCGGACAGGCGGCCATCGGTCACCAGTGCCACTTTAAAGCCGCGGTCCATCAATACGCCCAACGGCGGCATCAGTTTGTGCAGTTCTGGCATGCCGTTGGCCTGAGGCCCCTGGAAGCGCACCACCACCACACAATCGCGATCCAGTTTGCCGGCTTCAAACGCCGGTACGATGTCATGCTGGCTTTCAAAGACCACCGCCGGTGCTTCGATAATCTGGTTTTCAGCGGGGACTGCCGAGGTTTTCATCACCGCCCGGCCAAGGTTACCGGCCAGCACCTTGGTACCGCCGTGGTGCTCGAAAGGTTCGGCCACGCTGGCGATAACCTGGGCGTCGAGCGAACTCTCCGCACCCTCGCGCCAGGCCAGTTGGCCATTATCCAGCCAGGGTTCCTGGGTGTAGCGCGTCAGGCCAAAACCGGCCACGGTATGCACGTCTTCGTGCAGCAGGCCGTGTTTCAACAGTTCGCGTACCACCAGGGCGACGCCGCCCGAGGCCTGGAATTGGTTGATGTCCGCCGGGCCGTTCGGGTAGATGCGACATAACAATGGCACCGCGTCCGACAGTTCGGAGAAATCATCCCAGTTGATAATGATGCCGGCGGCGCGAGCCATTGCCACCATGTGCATGGTCAGATTGGTGGAGCCACCGGTAGCCAGCAGCGCAACGATACCGTTCACCACCACCTTCTCATCCACCAGTCTGCCGATCGGCAGATAGTTGCCGGCGGTTTCGGTCAGGCGAGTGACCTGGCGTGCGGCGGCGTCGGTCAGCGCATCGCGCAGCGGTGTGTCCGGGTGGACGAAGGAAGCGCCCGGCAGGTGCAGCCCCATCACTTCCATCACCATTTGGTTGGTGTTGGCGGTGCCGTAGAAGGTGCAGGTGCCTATGCCGTGATACGAAGCGGCCTCGGCCTCCAGCAGTGCCAGACGGTCGGCCTTGCCTTCGGCATACAGTTGGCGCACCCGGACTTTCTCTTTGTTCGGCAAGCCGCTGCTCATCGGGCCGGCAGGGACAAACAGCGACGGCAAATGGCCGAAGGACAGGGCGGACATCACCAGTCCCGGTACGATTTTGTCACAGATGCCGAGGAACAACGCGCCGTCGAACATATTGTGCGACAGGCCGATGGCGGAGGACATGGCGATCACGTCACGACTCATCAGTGACAGTTCCATGCCGTCCTGTCCTTGAGTCACACCGTCGCACATCGCCGGGACGCCACCGGCGACCTGACCGACGGCCCCTACTGCGTGCAGTGCCTGTTTAAGCTTTTGCGGGTAGTTTTCGTAGGGCTGGTGGGCGGACAACATGTCGTTATAAGCGGTAATGATGGCGATATCGCTGCGCACCATATTTTTCAGCGCAGTTTTGTCATCCGGCTGGCAGGCGGCGAATCCATGGGCCAGATTACCGCAGGCCAATTGGGCCCGGTGTACGGTTTGTGAACGTGCTGCTTCAATGCGTGCCAGATAGGCGGTACGGCTCGATTTGGAACGGTCGATGATGCGTTGTGTGACACGGGATAGGGTTGGATTAATCATACCTTCCTCACATGCTATTGTTATAGACGCCGCCTGTGGCGGTGCCCCCGGTGGTGAATTGCAGCCCTGATGTGCAAGGCCGGGGGCGCTGTTATGTCGTTATGGTGGTTTAAAACAGGGTGAAAGCAATCATGCCGATAATCCCGCCCACGCTACCCAGAATGGTTTCCATCACCGTCCAGGTTTTCAGCGTTTGCAGCTCATTGGCACCGGTAAATTTGCCGAACAGCCAGAAACCGGCGTCGTTGACGTGACTGAGTACGATAGATCCACCGGCAATACAGATAGCCAGCGCGGCCAGTTGTCCGCCGCCAAGCCCCAGTTGGCTGGTCACCGGTAACACCAGGCCGACGGTGGTCAGACAGGCCACGGTGGCAGATCCCTGAATCACTCGTACCATGGCGGACAGCACAAAGGCCGCGACGGCGATTGGCAGACCGGTACCGATCATGGCGTCCCCCAGGGCTGGACCGACGCCGGAATCCACCAAAATCTGTTTGAAGACGCCACCGGCCCCGGTCATCAGCAAAATGATCCCGGCGGGTTGGACTGCCGCAGAGCAAATGGCCAGCGTTTGTTCGTTGGTCATGCCGCGTGGTTTCGCCAGACCATAAATCACGATCAAACAGGCGACTAAAATGGCGATAAACGGGTGGCCGATAAACTCCAGCCATTGTTGTAACTGCGAGCCAGGCGTGACCAGGCGGGCGCCAATGGTTTTCATGCCGACCAGCACCAGTGGGCAGAGTACCAGCGCCAGACTAAGGCCAAATGACGGCAGTTTGGCGGTGTTCAGCGTCGGTTCGTTTTCATCCGCCGGCATTGACCAGTTAACGTAGCGGCTGATAAAGCTGCCGTACAACGGGCCGGCAATCAGCATGCCGAGGACCGCGGCGACCAGACCGATGGCAATCATCCAGCCGAAGTCGGCCTTCATTTGTGAAGCCAGCAGCATCGGTACCGGCCCCGGTAGCAAGAACGACGCGGCGGCGGCGACACCGGCAAACAGCGGAATGGCCAGCTTAACGATGTTGCCGTCGGTGCGGCGCGCCACGGCAAACACGATGCCGATCAGCAGCACCACGGCCACGTCAAAGAACAGCGGCAGGGCACAGATCAAACCGGCAATGCCGAGTGCGTAATGGGCCTTGCTTTGGCCGAAACGTTTCAGCAAATGCGCCGCAATTTGGTCCAGCGCACCGACTTCATGCAGTATTTTGCCAAACATCGCCCCCAGCGCCACCACGATGGCCAGGAAGCCCAAGGTGTCGCCCATGCCTTTTTGCATGGTATCGGCAATGCGATCCAGCGGCATGCCGGAGAAGATCCCGGCAGCGATAGACACCAGCATTAATGCGACAAAGGCGTGCATACGCGCCTTCATCACCAGAAACAGCAGTAAGAGAACCGAGCCGACTGCGGTACCGACCAGCGTTACAGTATTCACGCGCACACATCCTGTGGCAGGAAACTTTGGATATGTTTCACCGTATCGGCGATCACCGCTTCCAGCGGCTGGTTGATGTCCACCGACATCACGTCACTCTCATCTGCGCCAGGTTGTTCCAGCGCGGCAAACTGTGTGACCAGCATCTGCGGTTTGAAGAAGTGGCCGTTGCGGGCCGCCAGGCGGGCTTCAATCACCGGGAAGTCACCGTGCAGGTAGATGAACGACAGGTTGCCATTACCGGCACGCAGGCGATCGCGGTAGTGTTTCTTCAGCGCTGAACAGACGATAACCGAAACATTGTTGGTTCGCTGCATGGCGAAGGCGGCGTCATTGAGTGCGGCCAGCCAAGGGGCACGATCGTCATCATTCAGCGGTTCGCCGGCGGCCATTTTCAGGATATTACTGCGCGGGTGCAGAAAATCACCGTCGAGGAACCCGGCAGAAAGTTGGCGGGCCGCTGCGGCGGCCACAGCGGACTTGCC
This sequence comes from Serratia sp. AR11, assembly GCF_056376275.1. Taxonomy (NCBI): domain Bacteria; kingdom Pseudomonadati; phylum Pseudomonadota; class Gammaproteobacteria; order Enterobacterales; family Yersiniaceae; genus Serratia; species Serratia sp. AR11. The sequence continues at coordinate 5,031,771 of NZ_CM150739.1, read as the reverse complement.
ACTGCCGGAAACGCCCATAATGACGTAAATGCGGTTTTGATTATTGGTCATGGCTTAGCTCCAAAACGATGAGAGACGTTACCTTATTCTGTTTGTTACCGGTAACATGTTATCGGTAACATTGTCGAAGGAAGTTTCGTCGGTTGCAATGGGCTTTAGCTGCCAGGATCGTTATCTGTGATCGGCTTCAAGTTTTTATTGGGGGAGGGAAACAGGATCGGTACAGCGTTTTACATGCTGACAACAGCAGGGGCGCAACAAGCGTGGTGGATGGAAAGGCGATGGTTTGCACAACAGCGGCACCATTGTGCAAACCTATTATGTGGCTTTAATTATTGGTCGTTGCCTTCTTTTGTTCCAGCAGACGATCAACCTCCTGCTTGGCCTCACGGAATTGTTTTTGGTATTCCGGGCTTGCCTGCAGGCGGGCAAAAGCGCCGGCGGCCAGGAAGCGGCCTGCGTCAACGTCACTTTCCCAATGAACACCGCAAATCAGACGGCTACGGCCAAATTCATAGCCCTTTTTCATTAACGGGGTGGATAACTGCGGTTCCATTGCCGTTAAGGTCATCGCCCACATCATCCCGGTGACGGCATGGCCGGAAGGGTAAGAGCCGCCATCGTTACTTAATGCACTATGTTCTTTTGGGGTACAGCTATCAATGCGCAATGCCGAATAGGGACGAATGCGGCTAAAGGCTTTCTTGGTGTCATTGGAGGCATAACCTGCATCGGTAAAGACACGGGCGAGCAGCAGGTGTAATCGAGGCGTGTTTTTACGTGAAATAGTGATACCTAACGCCGGTGAGAATGCGCTGCCAATATAGTTAAAGGAGAGTTTGGCATCCTTGATCGCCAACTGGCCGCGTGGCGTATCGCGCAGCTTGCGTAATTCATGGAATGTCTCAATGTCGCTTTGTGCGGCGGCGGAATTTTCTTTTGGTGGCGGCGGCAGGATTTTTGCTCCGTCCGGGTAATCCGTCGGAGTCAGATAGCCGTTGATCCAACCCTTGATATAAGGCGAGAAGCCCACGTCAGGATAGCCGATATCACTGTAATCGGTACGCCAGGTCTCAGTGGGATCATTATTTGGCGCAGTATCATCTTTTGCCTGGGCGGGTGATAAACATGCCACCGAGCCGAATAGTAAAATCAATGCGGTAAATCTATTTATATTCTTCCTTGTTTTCATTATATTTCCCTCGTGTTGGTATTATGTTTCCCGGTAAGTTCTATGACTCAAGTCCTGAGATTAACTGACAACGAATAACCCTAAGAAATACAAAATATTTAACAGGATTCCGCATATTATTGTTGCTACTACCGGTGCGGCAATCTTCAATATTGGGCGTCCCAGAGCTTCGTTAAGGAAATAAAGTGCGGCGGTAATGCTGAATCCGGTATAACCCGCCATCTTGATGGAGGCAAAAATGGCACCAATCATCAGGGCGAATTCCATCAGCATGTTCATGGCGTTGCGGATGCTGTCGGATGCGTTACGAACCGAAGGATAGTTGCTCAACCAGCGGCCGATAGAGCGTAATAACAGCACTTCCAGCGTGATGGTTAACGCGCCGAAAATGGCCGCCAACCAGGGGGACGGTGCCAGATAACCCACGGTAAAAACAAAGGTAAAACCGGCAACGGCATAGACGCCGGTGGCCAGTGCGGTAGTGGCGATGAGCGGAATAAAACCTAACCCGCGCATAAATTCAGCCAGCGCCGCCTGATTCACCAGCGCCGCCGACTCCTCGGGTGAAACCCCAGGGGCCCAGGCTTTTGCCAGGGTGTAGATAGAAACCTCGGATCCGCCAAACAGCTTCAGGCTGGCCACCGTCGATATCAGTGCGCCGGTAATGGCAAGCAGCGGCAGGTTTTTGATAATTCTTGCGGTTCTTTCTTCAAAAACTGAGGCGCCGTGGTTGTTCTCATGATGCTTGCGCTGAGAAATATCACGAAAGATGGCAATCCCCAACAGCATGACCATACCGACGAAGATCTCGATGGATTCAGGGAAAAGAGAAGGGTAAAAACGTACCACAATCACGCGGGCCATCAGCACCACGACAGCGGCCAACAGGCTGTGACGCCAGCCGAATTGATAAAAAATAGCGACCAGTGGGAACAGGGCGAAAGCCGAAATCACCGGGCTGGAAAGCTCGCCCAGCGAACCGAGAATATCCACCGGCAGGGCGGTAAGCAGGGTGTTGATCGGTACCAGACTGGTTAATACCAATACGCCCCAGGCCATGCCCAAAGTGAACGCCAGGTAACTGTTAAATGCCAATACGCCGATGATGTCGGTAGGCAGAAACAGTAACCAACTGTTCAACAGACCGGTTGATAAGGTAAATGAAATCCCGACGGAAGCCACGAAACCGATGCTTAAACCAAAGGCAATGCTGCCGGCCTCACGACGGTTCATATTCCCTTCAACCAATTGCGGCAGAATGGGACGAATACCATCGTGAAATACGGCAACCGACCGATGAGAAAGCAGCGAGGTCATGCCTGTGAGCAAGGCAACGATAACAATATGCAAATATTGCTCCATGGGAAGCTCCTTAACCCAAGTGACCAATCAACATCGGGACGGCATGTTCGACATGTTCCACCGAAAGGCCAAAAGCCACTTTCCCTTCATCAATCCATTTAACTATTTGTTCTTCTTTTGCCTGTATTCCTGGTTTGGCAATGGTGCAGCATCGGTTGTAACCGATAATGGCGATAGCAATAGATAGCGCTGCACCCGCCCCGGTGTTACAGGCACCAATAAAATAATCCAGTTCGCCACTTTTGACTTTACCTGCCGCCTCCATATCGTTTTGGATAAAGCACTCAAATTTACCGGGTGCGGTGGATTCAATAACCTGTTTTATTTGCTCACGTTGTAAGCCTGCAATGCCGATTTTTTTCATTATTATTATCCTTTGAAGAATGTATTGGGGTTATCGCGCAGCATAAGGTCAATATCCCGCTGGTGGATCCCCGCCTGTAATAACATGGGAATGAACGTATCAATGAGGTAGCTGAACCCTGGGCCTTCGTTGGCCGCCAGGTGTGAACGCCGGGTGATATCCATGGAGAGCATGACCTGACCTGATAAACCCCGTTGAGCGAGTGCCAGTAAGGTAGCCACACGTTTTTCGTCTGGGTAATAATTATTTTTCCCGATGGTATCGAATTGAATTAACGCACCGGTATCCAGAATGCGTAGCAACGTTTCCCACTGATCGCGAAGATCGCAATGGCCGATAACAATATGCTCTGCGGCCACCCCGTAGCCGGTTAATAGCCGTAGCTGCTCCAGCCCCATGGTGCTGAAACTGGTGTGGGTCGAGATAGGTTTACCGGTCGCCAAATGTGCCAATGCGGCGGCGTGAAACACTTTTTCTTCCGTCGGGGTAATGGTGCCTTCACTACTGCCTATTTCTGCGATGACGCTTGCACGTAACTCTGTGCCGTCAATGCCCTGTTCTATTTCGTCGATCATTTCCTGCGCCAATTGCTGCGCGCTACGTTGCGCGACATGTGGCGGGTAGAACTCCTGTTGGTAGTACCCGGTTGACGCCAGGATGTTAATGCCGCTTTCTTGCATCAGATCCAGCATAAATTGCGGGTTGCGTCCCATATAGCGATTGGTGACCTCAACCAGGTTGAGAACGCCTTTACTGACCAGCGTCCTCATTTCATCGACGAGCAAAGCGTAACAATCCAGCCTGCAATCCATATCCTGCTTGAATGGCGACAGGTCGATATGCAGATGCTCGTGCGCATAGGTATAACCACGGCTATCGAATTGCGTTGAAAGATCCATTGTTGCCCCTTGTTGAGTTGTGAATAACACCAATGGCCACTTTGTGGTTCAGAGGCGCCAAAGGTGTCACCGCAATGTCTGCATCGTTGCTGTTGCCTCAGACAGGCACTCTTAATTTTCATTTATTTGAAGATTTATGAACGACAAACTGGGTTGTGCCGTTGTTTAAATCGGGCTTGTCGGCCGCTTGATAACTCTGTCCAGACTTTGGTTGTTCACTCTATATCCTCATTTTTTTGAATATATTAATGCAATGGTAAGTGAGCCTATTTGGGACAACAACGGGCAGATGACTATTACTTGAACAGGATCACAAATATAGTGAGGCGCCACAGTCGGCGCCGCTAAATTTTAATCGGCTGCTGATCCTGCATAAGGTGTGCTGTAGCCACCGAAATCGTAAACATATTGCAAGATAGCCGTTCCGTTTTCATCCGCATGATTTTCGTGATTTATCAGGAGGGCGACGACGCCTTCTGCCCCGCGCAGATGTGCCCCTGCCAGTAAGCCTGATAAAGTGATCTCCACGTCATTGGGGCGGCCATCCGGAGGCGTTAACACCGGCTGGCACTCGCTCCAGCGAACCGTTTTCCCCAGATAATTACTCAGTTTTTCCCCGTGTTCGGCTAACTGTAAGACTATGTTTTGGTATTTATTGTCAAAATGGTCGAGGGCGATAAATTCCTGCTTGTCTGGGTTGATGACATCCTCGAAAGAGTTAATACCATGTTTACCGGTAAATGTTCCTCGCCAGGTATTAACATCGGTAACGTGGATCTTCCCTTCGGGAAATTCCATTATTTTATCACGTACGCCATTGGCCCAATTGCTGACGTCTACATCCGAATAATACATCGGCAAACCATTGCTATCATAATGGGTATAATAGCCGAGATCCCAGAGGTCGTGTTCGCTGAACTGGTAACCCACAAAGCCCAGATAATTCATAACGGCATATTGCATTGTCCGAAACATTGCGGGATCACCAGAACCCCGGATATAGAATTTATCAACGCCCAGTTTTATAAAATAATCTTTTATCGAGGTGGTGCTGACCAATGGCGCGCCACTCTTGCTGCGGACAACACGCCCGGGAGATTCAACCTGTTGGTAGGTAACTGCCTGTTGATCATCGTAATGCTGGTCGTAATACTCTGCATCAAGAGGATCGATAGAGCATTCAAAGGTTCTGATTGCGGTAAGAAAATCGGTATAGTCGCCATGACTGCTTTTTTTTGCGCGTTTCATTTTTATATTCCTTAGCGATATTCCCACCAGGGGGAGATAATTTTGGAAGAAAAATTACGCGGTTAGCTTATACCTCTTAATGGGTATTCATATTAATGTGAGGAATTATATTAATAAATAACTGTAAAGCTATGCTGGCATAAATTATATACAAAACTTGATTGTTCAATCGCTACTTCGTTTCCTGATGCGGGATTATGCCGATAGTGGGGCGGGTATTTTTGTCAACCTGCCGTGCCAGCAGTGTTGCGATATTTCCCTGATTGCATTTTCATGCCGCTGGCCCGGATTTTATAAATTTGACTCAGGCCAGCAGTATCACGGGTATTTTAACGCACGCCGCCATATTCCAGGCTGATCTCTTTCGCCGCGTGGATCACCAACGCGCCCAGCTCAGTCACGCGGTTGTCGGTGATGCGAGACACCGGGCCGGAGATGGAGATGGCGGCGAAGGCTTCACGGTGCTCGTCGAAGATGCAGGCTGCTACGCAGCGCAGACCGAGCGCATGTTCTTCATCGTCAAAGGAAAAGCCCTGCTTGCGAATCTGCGCCAGCCCTTCCTTCAGGTTGTGCGGCGTCAGAGTATGTTGGGTATAGGTTTGCATGCCCTTTTTATGCAGCAGTTTGGTGACCTGCTCATCCGGCAGGGTGGAAAGAAAGGCCTTCCCCGCGCCGGAAGCGTGCATCGGCAGTTTACCGCCGATCGGTGCCGACATGCGCATCAACGCGGTGCACTGTACCTGATCGATAATAATGGCCTGATACTCGCTGGTATCCAGCACCGCCAGATTAACCGTCTCGCCGGACTCCTCCATCAGGCGACGCAGCGTTGGGTGCACCATCGCCAACAGATTTCGGCTCTGCAAAAAGCTGCTGCCGACTACAAAGGCGTGTGAGCCGATGGTCCACAGGCCCAGATCGCCCACCTGCCGCACGAAACCTTGTTGTTGCATGGTGGTGAGCAGGCGGTGGGTGGTGGAGTTCGGCAAGCCGGCCTGTTGGGCCAGATCGGTTAGCGCGACATTGCCCTGAGCTTCGGCAATGTATTCCAATAATTTCAGACCACGGGTCAGCGACTGTACCTGGCCGGTCGCCGCACTGGCGGTCGGGGATGCAGCACGGGGCTTTTTGCCACGTTTGGCAGGAGCAGGGGTGACCATAATTCACGTTCCTTTTTCCGTATGATGGAATTCATTTTCGTTTTTTACGTGTGAATTGCAAGCCGTCAATCAGCTCATCGGATCTGTTGCCCGGCAACCTGAAAAACTCTCAATTAGCGCTCGCCCCTTTGCCGGCACAACCTGTGCTAGGATGACTCGTTGGTTTTTGCAGCAGTTGAGCGATGGGCTGGATCGGTAATTGAAGGGGTTACAGTGACAAATCGAGTAGAACAACTGCGCCGGCAGTTAGCGCAGCGAATTTTAGTGTTGGACGGCGGTATGGGCACCATGATCCAGAGCTATCGTCTGGAAGAGAGTGACTTTCGTGGCGAGCGTTTTGCCGACTGGCAGAGCGATCTGAAAGGCAATAATGACCTGCTGGTGCTAACCAAACCGGAAGTGATCACCGCCATTCACTACGGCTACCTGGAAGCGGGGGCCGACATTCTCGAAACCAATACCTTCAACTCCACGTCCATCGCCATGGCCGACTACCATATGGAGTCGCTGTCCGCCGAGATTAACTACCAGGCCGCCTGCCTGGCACGAGCCTGTGCCGATGAATGGACCGCTCGCACGCCAGAGCAGCCGCGTTACGTGGCCGGGGTGCTGGGGCCGACCAACCGTACCGCCTCTATTTCACCGAACGTCAACGATCCGGCGTTCCGTAATGTTTCTTTCGATGAGCTGGTGGAAGCCTACCGCGAATCGACGCGTGCGCTGGTGGAAGGCGGTGTCGATCTGATCATGATCGAAACCATCTTCGATACCCTGAACGCCAAAGCCGCCGCCTTCGCGGTGGAAACCGAATTTGAAGCCCTGGGCGTTGCGCTGCCGATCATGATTTCCGGCACCATCACCGACGCCTCCGGCCGTACCCTGTCGGGCCAGACCACCGAAGCCTTCTATAACTCGATGCGCCACGTCAAGCCGCTGAGCTTTGGCCTGAACTGTGCGCTGGGTCCGGACGAACTGCGCCAATACGTTTCTGAGCTGTCGCGTATCTCGGAAAGCTACGTCACCGCTCACCCCAACGCCGGGTTACCCAACGCCTTCGGCGAATACGATCTGGACGCGCAAGAGATGGCGAAACAGGTCGGCGAGTGGGCGAATGCCGGTTTCCTGAATATTATCGGTGGCTGCTGCGGCACCACGCCGGAACACATTGCCGCGATGGTCAAGGCCGTGGCGGGTGTGCCACCGCGCCAACTGCCGGCGATCCCGGTCGCCTGCCGTCTGGCCGGCCTTGAGCCGTTGAACATCGACGCCAAGACGCTGTTCGTCAACGTGGGCGAGCGTACCAACGTCACCGGTTCCGCCCGCTTTAAGCGGCTGATCAAAGAAGAGAAATACAGTGAAGCGCTAGCCGTTGCCCGCCAGCAGGTGGAAAGCGGCGCACAGATTATCGATATCAACATGGATGAGGGGATGCTCGACGCCGAAGCGGCGATGGTGCGTTTCCTCAACCTGATTGCCGGTGAACCGGATATTGCCCGCGTGCCGATCATGATCGATTCTTCCAAATGGTCGGTGATCGAGAAAGGCCTGAAGTGTATTCAGGGCAAAGGCATTGTTAACTCTATCTCGATGAAAGAGGGCGAAGAGGCCTTTATCCACCACGCCAAACTGGTGCGCCGCTACGGTGCTGCGGTCGTGGTGATGGCATTTGACGAGGCTGGCCAGGCGGATACCCGCGAGCGCAAGTTCGAGATTTGTCGCCGCGCTTATAAAATCCTGACCGAGCGCGTCGGCTTCCCGCCGGAAGACATCATTTTTGACCCGAATATTTTTGCCGTCGCCACCGGTATCGATGAGCATAACAACTATGCCGTCGACTTTATCGAAGCCTGTGCCGACATCAAAACCCACCTGCCGCATGCGATGATCTCCGGTGGGGTGTCCAACGTGTCGTTCTCATTCCGCGGTAACGATCCGGTGCGTGAGGCGATCCACGCGGTATTCCTGTATCACGCGATCCGCAACGGCATGGATATGGGCATCGTTAACGCCGGGCAGTTGGCGATCTACGACGATCTGAGCGCCGAACTGCGCGATGCGGTGGAGGACGTGATCCTCAACCGCCGCGACGACGGCACCGAGCGGCTGCTGGAGCTGGCGGAAAAATACCGCGGCAGCAAAGACAACGAAGTGGCGGTGCAGCAGGCGGAATGGCGCGGCTGGCCGGTCGAAAAACGGCTGGAATATTCACTGGTCAAAGGGATTACCGAGTTTATCGAACTGGATACCGAAGAAGCGCGCCAGCGTGCGGATCGTCCGATCGAAGTGATCGAAGGGCCGCTGATGGCGGGCATGAACGTGGTCGGTGACCTGTTCGGCGAAGGCAAGATGTTCCTGCCTCAGGTGGTGAAATCCGCCCGTGTGATGAAGCAGGCGGTGGCCTATCTGGAGCCGTACATCGAGGCCAGCAAAGAGAAAGGGACGACGGCGGGTAAAATCCTGCTGGCGACGGTGAAGGGCGATGTACACGACATCGGCAAAAATATCGTCGGCGTGGTGTTGCAGTGCAACAACTACGAAATTGTCGATTTGGGCGTGATGGTGCCGACGGAGAAAATCCTGAAAACCGCGCGTGAGCAGAACGTCGATATCATCGGCCTGTCGGGGCTGATTACCCCGTCGCTGGACGAGATGGTCAACGTGGCTAAAGAGATGGAGCGTCAGGGCTTTACCCTGCCGTTGCTGATCGGCGGTGCCACGACCTCCAAGGCCCATACCGCGGTGAAGATTGAGCAAAATTACAGTGGCTCAACCACCTACGTGCAAAATGCCTCACGCACCGTGGGTGTGGTGTCGGCACTGCTTTCCGCCACCCAACGCGACGATTTCGTGGCGCGAACCCGTAAAGAATATGAAACCGTGCGCATCCAGCATGCGCGTAAAAAACCACGCACTCCACCGGTCAGCCTGCAAAAAGCGCGCGATAACGCCATGGTGCTGGATTGGGAAAGTTATCAGCCGCCGGTGCCGAAACGGTTGGGCGTTTACCCGGTTGAAGCCGGTATAGAAACGCTGCGCCATTACATCGACTGGACGCCGTTCTTTATGACCTGGTCGCTGGCGGGTAAATACCCGCGCATTCTGGAAGATGAAGTGGTGGGTGAAGAGGCCAAACGGCTGTTCGCCGACGCCAACCAGATGCTGGACATGCTTGCCGCCAACGGCAGCCTCAACCCGCGCGGCGTCTATGGCCTGTTCCCGGCCAACCGCGTCGGCGACGATGTGGAGGTGTACCGCGACGAAAACCGTGATGAGGTGCTGGTGGTCAGCCGCCACCTGCGCCAGCAGACGGAAAAAACCGACTTCCCGAACTACTGTCTGGCGGACTTTGTCGCGCCGAAAAGCAGCGGCAAGGCCGACTACTTCGGTGCTTTCGCGGTGACCGGCGGTCTGGAAGAGGATGACCTGGCGGCGGCCTATGATGCGCAGCACGATGATTACAATAAAATCATGGTGAAGGCGCTGTCGGATCGTCTGGCGGAGGCTTTCGCCGAGTACCTGCACGAGCAGGTGCGCAAGCTGCACTGGGGCTTCGCGGCGGAAGAGAACCTGAGCAACGAAGAGCTGATCCGCGAAAATTATCAGGGCATCCGTCCGGCTCCGGGCTATCCGGCCTGCCCGGAACACACCGAGAAAGCGGAAATCTGGCGCCTGCTGGACGTTAACCGCCACACCGGTATGGTGTTGACCGAATCCTTCGCCATGTGGCCGGGGGCGGCGGTGTCCGGCTGGTACTTTAGCCACCCGCAAAGCAAGTATTTTGCAGTAGCCCAGCTCCAGCGCGATCAGGTGGAAGACTATGCGGCGCGTAAAGGCATGAGCGTCAGCGAGGTTGAACGCTGGCTGGCACCCAACCTCGGCTACGACGCCGACTGATTATCCTTCTTTAGGGGCGCGGCTTGCCGCGCCCCTGTCATTGTGCCTCCACGTCAATGTGCAGCGCGTCGTAACGCCAATATTCCAAATCACAATCAATCACCCGATCGTGCTGATCGCGGTTAACCCGGGTAATAAACAGCGCCGGGCTGCCGTAGGTTACTTTCAGCATGGTGGCCGCTTCCTGTGGCAGCAGGGTGGGCAGCATATCGAAACGCACCCGGCCATAACGAATACCGTAGCGTTCGGCGTACAGCCCGGTCAGCGACTGGGTTAAATCTTCGTCCAGGATACCGGCAAAATAGGCGGGATTGAGGTAGTGCTCGCAGTACAACACCGCACGACTGTCGATATAGCGCAGCCGACGAATGCGGTAGATCTCGCTACCAGGGGGCAGATCCAAGCGTTGGCACAGGCTGCCGTACAACGGCAGAGTGGTGGCGTCGATCACTTCGGTATGGGCATCGCGTCCCTGCTGCTGCGCCATGGCGTGGAAATGGCTGCGCTGCAACGGGTTGTACACCAGCCGGGGCGGCGAAATAAACCAGCCACGCCTGACCTGACGGTAAATCACACCCTGCGCCTCCAACTGGCCGAGCGCTTCCTGCAGCGTAATGCGGGTGGTGGAAAACTGTTCGCTCAGGGCTCGCTCAGAAGGCAGCTTGCCGTCGGCGTTGAACTCCCCGTCGGCGATACGGCTGGCCAGAATCTGGCAAATAGTCGCCACGGTTGTTGTTCCTTCACTCATGCACAGTTGCCCCAATTGAGTGCGCTTTGCCCCGCTAAAGGTAGACCAACGTAAGCTTCGGTGACGCCCGAATGCGATAAAAATGCTGCTTTTTTAGACTGACATATAATTATCACATTCGTCCGTTAGATTGGCTTGGTTCTTGCTGGACTAGTCCAGCCACTTCCACACTACCACCCGGAGCATCAGTTATGAAACGTTTGTGCGCTTCTGTGTTAACCAGTGCCATTATCCTGTCCAGCCAGACCAGCTGGGCTGCCGATTCCGATCTGGCGGCGCTGGCACAGGCTGCCAAGAAGGAAGGGGAAGTCAACAGCGTCGGTATGCCGGACAGCTGGGCCAACTGGAAAGACACCTGGCAGGATCTGCTCAGCAAGTACGGCCTGAAACATGCCGATACCGACATGAGCTCGGCGCAGGAAATCGCCAAGTTCGATGCCGAAAAGAGCAACGCTACGGCGGATATCGGTGATGTGGGCGCGGCATTCGGCCCGATCGCGGTACAAAAAGGGGTGACCCAGCCGTACAAGCCATCCACCTGGGATCAGGTGCCTGACTGGGCGAAAGACAAAGACGGTCATTGGGCGCTGGCCTATACCGGCACCATTGCTTTCATCATCAACAAGAAACAGGTGAAAGAGATCCCGCATAGCTGGGCGGATCTGCTGAAAGGAACCTATCAGGTCACTATCGGTGACGTGGGTACCGCCTCGCAGGCGGCCAGCGGCGTATTGGCGGCCACTTACGCCATGGGCGGCAATGAGAAGAACCTGAAGCCGGGCCTGGAATTCTTCGGCAAGCTGGCGAAAGCCGGCCGTTTGAGCCTGAGCAACCCGGTGATCGCCTCACTGGAAAAAGGCGAAGTCCAGGTCGGCGTAGTTTGGGACTTTAACGGCCTTAACTACCGTGACCAGATCGACAAAACCCGCTTTGAAGTGTTGATCCCGTCCGACGGCTCAATCACCTCAGGCTACACCACCATTATCAACAAATACGCCAAGCACCCGAACGCCGCCAAGCTGGCGCGTGAATACATCTTCTCCGACGCCGGCCAGATCAACCTGGCGCGTGGCTACGCGCGTCCCATCCGTGCCGAACATCTGACGCTGCCGGACGATGTCAAAGCCAAGCTGCTGCCGGCCGAACAATATAAAAATGCTCACCCAATCGCCGATCCGGCGGCCTGGGAGCAAAGCGCCAAAACGCTGCCGCGCCAGTGGCAGGAAAACGTCATTATGTTTATGCAGCAGTGAGTTAAGCCATTATGAAAACGATCCTCGTACTGCTGGACGGGCTGAACTATCAGGTGGCGCATGACGCCATGGGCTATCTGCAGGCCGAATGTGCGGCAGGGCGCGGACGGTTATATCAATTGGAGAGCGAGCTTCCCTCGCTCTCCCGCCCGCTGTATGAGTGCATCCTCACTGGCGTGCCGCCGGTGGAGAGTGGCGTGGTGCATAATCAGGTATCACGCCTCTCACAGCAGCAAAGCGTGTTTCACTATGCGCGCGCCGCAGGGCTAACCACCGCTGCGGCCGCCTACCATTGGTTCAGTGAGCTGTATAACCGCACCCCGTTTGATGCCGCCCGCGATCGCCATACCGACGATGCCGAGTTGCCGATCCAGCACGGCCATTTTTATTACGACGACCGCTACCCGGATTCGCATCTGTTTGACGATGCCGAAAGCCTGCGCCGCCGTCATCAGCCCGATTTCTTGCTGATCCACCCGATGAACATTGATGATGCCGGGCACCGCTTCGGCCTGTCTTCGCCGCAATACCGCAATTCGGCGCGCAATGCTGACGGCGTGCTGTCGCGCTATTTGGCCGATTGGTTGGCCGACGGTTATCAGGTGATGGTTACCGCCGATCATGGCATGAATGACGATCGCAGCCACGGCGGCGTGTTGCCGGAAGAGCGTCAGGTGCCGCTGTTTGTCTTCGGCAGCGCATTTAGCCAAAACGATGCCGACCCGCAGCAAACCGACCTGTGCGGTACGTTGTGCGAGGTGCTGCAGGTGGCGCACGACAAGCCACGCTGCCGTGCGCTGTTGGCATAAGGGTGATTGATGAAAGCCAAGTGGATTGCCGCCTTGTGCCTGTTGCCGTTTATCCTGCTGTTTGGTGCGTTCCAAATCGCGCCGCTGGTGTGGATTGCGGTCAGCAGTTTTTTCAGCCAAACCAGCGGCTGGGGGCTGGGCAACTATGCTGATGTGTTGACCTCGCCGTTTTATCTGCAGGCGTTTCAGTTCTCGCTGGAGATTTCCCTCTGGTCGAGCGTCTATGGGCTGTTAATCGCCCTGGTGGGCAGTTACTCACTGCGCCAGCTGGGTCAGACGCGGTTCCATGATTTTGTGATGTCGTTTACCAACATGACCAGCAACTTCGCCGGGGTGCCGCTGGCGTTTGCCTTCGTCATCCTGCTGGGGCTGAATGGCTGCCTGACGCTACTGCTGCGCAAATACGGCCTGATGGAGAGTTTTAACCTTTACTCCAAAACCGGGCTGATTGTGCTCTACACCTACTTCCAGATCCCGCTCGGCGTGCTGCTGCTGTACCCGGCGTTTGATGCGCTGCGCGAAGACTGGCGCGAATCGGCATCCTTGCTCGGAGCCAGTCCGTGGCGCTATTGGCGGCATATCGGCCTGCCGGTGCTGGCACCGGCGCTGATGGGCACCTTTGTCATCCTGTTGGCCAACGCATTGGGTGCTTATGCCACAGTCTATGCGCTGACCACCGGCAATTTTAACGTTATCCCCATCCGGATCTCGGCGCTGGTGGCGGGGGACATCTCTCTCGATCCTAACCTGGCCAGTGCGCTGGCGATGCTGCTGGTGGCGATGATGGCGTTTATCACCCTGATCCATCAGTGGCTGCTGCGCAGGAGTTACCTCAATGCACGCTCATAATATTGCGGAGGGCGGCCATGTCGCGTTTTGAAACCGGCTATCACCGCGTGGTGAGCGGCTTGCTGCTGCTGATCCTGCTGTTGCCGCTGGCGGCGACGCTGATTTATGCGCTGGCCACCCAATGGGGCGCGACCATACTGCCGGACGGTTTTACCCTGAAATGGCTGGTGACGTTATGGAGCGATCCGCGTTTCCTGCTGGCGCTATGGCACTCGCTGCTGATCTGCTTTGGCACTTTGGTGCTGGCAGTGGTGGTGATTTTGCCGATGATGTTTGTGATTGCTTACTATTTCCCCAAGCTGGATGCGGTAATGAACGTGCTGATCCTGCTGCCATTCGCCGTGCCGCCAGTGGTGTCGGCGGTCGGGCTGATGCAACTGTTCGCCGCCGATCCGCTGCCGTTACTGGGTACGCCGTGGATCCTGATCGGTTGCTACTTCTCTATCGCGCTGCCGTTTATTTACCGCGCCATCAGCAACAACATGCAGGCGATTAACCTGCGTGATCTGATGGATGCCGCGCATCTGCTCGGGGCCAGCACCTGGAAAGCGGCACTGTTGGTGGTGCTGCCGAACCTGCGCAAGGGCGGGATGATTGCCGTGCTGTTGTCGTTTTCTTTCCTGATTGGTGAATTCGTCTTCGCCAACCTGCTGGTGGGTAGCCAGTATGAAACGCTGCAGGTTTACCTGTTTAACATGCGTAACGGCAGTGGCCATTTCACCAGCGCACTGGTCATTTCTTATTTCGCCGTGGTGCTGATCGTCACCTGGTTGGCGAATTTGCTGAATAAAAATAAGGGCTAACCCATGGCTTATCTCAACGTGACCCGCCTCAACAAACACTACGGCCAGACCCAGGTATTTCAGGATATCGATTTCACTGCCGAAGAAGGTGAGTTTGTCACGCTGCTCGGGCCGAGCGGCTGCGGCAAGTCTACGCTGCTGCGCTGTCTGGCGGGCCTGACTTCGGTCGACAGCGGGCAGATCCTGCTGCAGGGGCAGGATCTGGTGCCGGTGCCGCCGCAAAAACGCGGTATCGGCATGGTGTTTCAGAGCTATGCGTTATTCCCGAACATGACCGTTGAAGGCAATGTGGCATTCGGCCTGAAAATGCAAAAGCTGGCGACCGGGCAGATCCAGCAGCGGGTGCAGGAGGTGCTGGCACTGGTGGAACTGACCGAACTGGCGAAGCGCTACCCGCATCAACTTTCCGGCGGCCAGTGCCAACGGGTGGCGCTGGCGCGATCCCTGGTGACGCGTCCGCGCTTGTTATTGTTGGATGAACCGCTCTCGGCGCTGGATGCCCGTATCCGCAAACACCTGCGCGAACAGATCCGTCGGATCCAGCGTGAGCTGAACCTGACGGCGATCTTTGTCACCCACGATCAGGAAGAGGCGCTGACGCTGTCGGATCGCATCGTGCTGATGAACAAGGGGCAAATTGTACAAAGTGGCGATGCGGAAACCTTATACACCCAACCGGCCGACGTTTTCGCCGCCGGGTTTATCGGCAACTACAATCTGCTGAGCGCCGAACAGGCGTCGGTTTTGACCGGCAACACTTATCGCGGTAAGGTGGCTGTTCGCCCGGAGTCCATGACCTTACTGCCTGCCGGGCAGGGTATCGCCGCCACTATCCTTAACCACAGCCTGCTGGGCAACGTGGTGCGTTATCGGGTTAAGGCCCGCGGCGTAGAGTTGCTGGTCGACGTGCTCAACCGCTCGGTTGAGGATTTGCGGCCCGACGGCAGTGAAATTGGACTACACTTAGAAACTGTTACATTACGGGAAGTTGCATGACATTTTCCCGCTGACAAACGGAATTTCCCTTTCCTTCAGCGGCAGTCTGCAACCCGTTGCCGCTGTTCTGCTCTTTTAACGCCCGGCAGAACGGTTGCCTTGCTGGCGTTTAGGGAGCGTATTTTTCGTGTTGACCCTTCTTCATCTGCTCTCTGCGGTGGCGCTGTTGGTGTGGGGTACCCACATCGTGCGCACCGGGATTATGCGGGTCTATGGCGCTAATTTGCGTCGAGTATTGAGCGACAGCGTGCAGAAAAAGCCGCTGGCGTTCGTCTCAGGTATCGGCGTGACCGCGCTGGTGCAAAGCAGTAACGCTACTGCGCTGCTGGTGACCTCTTTCGTCGCACAAGGGCTGGTGGGGCTGACGCCTGCACTGGTGATCATGCTCGGTGCCGACGTTGGTACCGCGCTGATGGCGCGCATCCTGACCTTTGATCTCTCCTGGCTGTCTCCGCTGCTGATCCTGGTCGGCGTGTTCCTGTTTCTCAGCCGCAAGCAAACTCGCGTGGGCCAAATGGGCCGAGTGTGTATTGGCCTGGGGCTGATTGTTCTGGCGCTGGAGCTGATCGTGGCTGCCGCAACGCCAATCACCCAAGGGGCAGGGGTGAAGGTGCTGTTCTCGTCATTGACCGGTGATGTGATGCTGGATGCCCTGACTGGCGCGTTGTTCGCCATTGTCAGCTATTCCAGTCTGGCGGCGGTGCTGCTGACGGCAACTCTGACCGCCTCCGGCGTGATCTCGCTGAAAGTGGCGCTGTGCCTGGTGATCGGTGCCAATCTTGGCAGTGGTCTGCTGGCGGTGATTAACACCAGCGGCCAGAATGCCGCCGGCCGTCGGGTGGCGCTAGGCAGCCTGCTGTTCAAGCTGATCGGTTGTGTGCTGGTGCTGCCCTTTGTCTCTTATCTGGCTGATGCGATGGCCCGGCTGCCCGGTGGCAACGAAGAGTTGGTGATTTATTTCCACGTGTTCTACAACCTGATCCGCTGCCTGATACTGATCCCGCTGGCCGGGCCGATGGCGCGGCTGTGCGAAACGCTGATCGCCGACGTAGCGGCTGACGATCCCCGGTTGCGACCACGGCATCTGGATGCCAGCGCGTTGGATACGCCGACGCTGGCGTTGGCCAATGCGGCGCGTGAGACCCTGCGCATGGGGGATGTGGTAGAACATATGATGATCCTGCACCGCGAAGTGCTGCACGGCAAGATAGGGCAGGATAAAGAGGTGCGCCGGTTGGACGATGACGTTGATGTGCTGTACACCGCCATCAAGCTGTATCTGGCGCAGATCCAGAAAGAGGAACTGGGCGAAGAGGATTCGCGACGTTGGGCAGAAATCATCGAAATGGCGCTCAACCTGGAGCAGGCCGGGGACATTATCGAACGCATGACCGGCGATATTGCGTCGAAGTCACTTGCGGCGCGGCGGGCGTTTTCAGCTGAAGGGTTGGCGGAGCTGGACACGTTGTATGAGCGACTGATTGGCAACCTGCGGTTAAGTCTGTCGGTGTTCCTGTCCGGTGACCTCACCAGCGCCAAGCGGCTGCGACGCTCCAAGCACCGCTTCCGTATTCTGGATCGCCGTTACGCGCATGCCCACGTCGATCGCCTGCACCAACAGAACGTGCAAAGCATCGAAACCAGTTCGCTGCATCTGGGGCTGCTGGGTGACATGAAACGTCTGAATTCCCTGTTCGCAGCGGTGGCGTATAACGTGCTGGATCAGGATGAGAAGGATGACGAGCGTGAGTGGGAGGACACCCCGAGCACGCTATAAAAAATGCCCCCGGCTGAAACCTGCTGCCAAAGGCATTGCTTAAATAGGCGTCTCCCTCTCCCGAAGGAGAGGGGACCATTTACCGCCAGTTATTTACCCGAAAAGACTCCTGCCTTGGCATCAGCGGCCTGGTTGTTGATATAACCACCGACCGGGGTCTCCAGGTTCACCACGCTTTTTCCGGCGATGCCCAGCAGTGCGCCGGCCGAGGCGGCCGCATCGAGGTGGCCGCCACCCTGATAGCGATTGCCCGCCACGTCCTGTTGCTCCAGCTTGCCGTTACCCAGCGTCACCTCGCCTTGTTGGCTGCGGATCTCGCCGCCGGTCAGGTGGGTGTTGCCCTGCACGTTCAACGTCACGTCATTTTTCCCGCTGATGGCGGACTGCACGCCAACCGCATCGTTATTGACCACGTCGGCGTTGACCTTGAACTGGCCCTGTAGCCCTGCGGGGCCGGTCAGGCTCTCTTTGGACTTGTTGCCGAGGAAGCGAGCGCCGCGATCCCACAGCGGGGCCTTCTCTTTTTCGCCGACCAGCGTTTCCGGCAGGGTGACCTTGCTATCGGCCTTGCTGAAACTGACCGCGCCGGTGGTATCCTGTTTTGGATCGAGACGACGGGCCACGCTGTTGTACTTGTCGGTGATGGCGTCAGCGGCCTTGTCGATGCCGCCCTCCAGCTTCTCCTTCACTTTACCGGCATAGTGCGGCGTGCCCACTTTCGACAGTTTAGAGGTGATGCTGCTGGCCGGATCGTTGGTGTGGCTCAGGCCGACGTCCACGTTGACCTTGACGCTGCTTTCGCTGTCTTTACGGCTCTCGACGTGCAGATCGCCACCGACGTTGCCCTGCACGCGATCGGCATCGATTCGCGCGCCGGCCAGGGTAGTGTCTTTACCGCTGTTGAGCGTCACTTCGTCGGCGCTAATCAGGCTGTTGACCTGGCTGGTTTTCTGCAGTTTATCGACGCCGACCTTCACTCCGGCACCCAGAGTATGGGTGTCGCTGCCGCTGGTGGTGTCAACCTTGCCGTTGGCATCCTTGTTGAAGGATTGGCCGCCTTTGACGTTGGCCTTCAGCCCCAGGTTCCAGTTGTTTTTCTGCTCCTGATTTTGCGCCGACTCTAACACCACACCGCCGTGTTCGGCATTCAAGGCGACGCTGCTGCCTTTGACCTCGGTTCCCTGCAGGTGCAACGCCTGGTCGCCATTGCCTTTGGCGGTAATGTTCACTGCGCCGCCGCTGGTGATTTTGCCGCCCTGTTGAGTCGTGGAGGACTCATCGACCTTGGCAATGTCAAATGCACCGCCGAGGGAAATGACGCCTGCGCTTTTTTTGTCGTTGTCGGTGCTGATACCACCAATATCGATATTGCCTGACAGCGTGTCGTCCTTACGCGTTTGGTGCGACTTGGCTGCCTGTAGCGCCACCTTGTCGCCAGCCTTCAGCGAGACGTCACCCTGACTGGTAACCGTGCTGCCTTGCAGCGTCAGCCCACGACCGGCCTCAAGCTCTACGCCCTGCTTCCCGCCGAGGTGGCTGACCTGTGCGCTGCTGCCATCGCTCGCCCCTTTGCTGTGACCGCCGCCCAGCCCGGCGCCGAAGCTTTTGGTTTCCGGTGAGGTACCGCCTTTGGCCGACACTTTGACATTGAAGCCGCTGTGGCTTTCATGGTTGCGATCGGTGGCCTGCTCGAAACGGAGATTGCCGTCTTCCGCTTTCACCTGTGCCTTACCCTTGCCAGCATCCAGCGAGGTCCCCTGATACACCGCGTCCTGCTTGACCTTGATATCGATGCCATTGGCGGCGGTGATGCTGCCGGTAACGGCCTGGCTGCCGCCGCTTTCGCTGCGCTTATTACCGCCTTCGCCTTTGGCATCCACGGTCAGATCGCTACCGGTGGTGGTATAAACGCGCACGCTGGCGCCGCCGCGGGTTTCGCTGTTGCTTTCCTGCCGACTGTTTTGCGCCGCTTCACTTTGGTGGCTGTCTGCCGTCAGCGTTACGCTCCCCTGGGTGGCCTGATATTTTGTTCCGCTATCCTGCAGTTTACCGCTGGCGGATACCTCAATATCCCCGGCGGTAATGGTGCTAACCACGGCCTGCGAACTGCGGCTGCGCTTTTCGCTGCTGCCGCCATTGGCGCTGATATCCAGCCCGACATTAGGTGCGCCGATGCCGCCGATCTCGTTAATTACACCGTTGGCGTCCAGCTTCGCGGCTTTCCCTACCGCGCGCTCAACCGGGCGGGTGACGGCGCTGTAATCAATGTTGGCACCGATATCCACGCCGACGTCGGTTTTGCGGGTGTGGCTGCTTTCGCTGTCGACGGCGGCCAGATGGGCGACGCTGTCGGCATTTTCCTGATATTTACCGCCCACCTGGTGCTGGGCACCTTGCTGGGTCAGCTTGTCCTTGGCGTTAATGGTCAGATTGCCGGCAATGTCACTGCCCGAAGTCACAGCCTTGCGGCTTTCCGAGTGTGTTTTGCTGTTCTCGTAACCGCCTTCGATACCGGAACCGACTTTATCTATGCCACCGGTGTAATAAAAACCGCCGCCAATTTTGGTTTTCTCGGTGTCGCTGGTGGTCTTGTTTTCCGCCGCCAGGAAGGAGACGTTGTCGCCGCTGACGCTGGCATCACCCTTAGTGGTCGTCAGTTTGGAGCCGGTGAAAGTCACGTCTTTATCCGCTTTCAACGCTACGCTGCCGCCACTGAGCATCGAAGACTGTTGCTCGCTGCGGGTGGTTTTCTCGCTGTCGCTGGTATGTTCAATTCGTAGGCCGGCGCGGTATTGCTTATCACCTTGCTCTTTGGCATAACCGTTGACAGTCAGCGCGGTTTTCTGCTCATCAATGCGTTGCTGCTGCTCTGCGGCGCTGACGTTGATATTGCCACCGGCATTGATGTCCAGCTTGCCGACGCTGGTCACCTTGCTGCCCACCACGTCGGTATCCTTTTTACTGACCAACTGCAGGTTGGTATCGGAAACCAGCTCACTGGCGGTGGACTGTTGGTAACTGTTGTTGGATTTTTGCGAACTGCTGGTGATGTTAAAGGCAGTGCCGGTGCGGGCATTGACCTTGTCGACGTTGGTACTGAGCGCGTTGTCGATCCGCAGGCCACCTTCACTGGCTTCGACAAACCCCCCCTGTTTGCCTTTCACCTTGCTGCCGGTAATGGTGACGCCCTGCTGCCCGTTCAGCCGCAAAATGCCGTCGGCTGTCAGTTCGGAGGCGTTGCTGATCTCGCGAAGGTTGCTGTTGTCCTTGTTGTTACCGCCGCCAATCCCGCCCCATGAGGTTTTATTGTCGCGGACGGTCTTCGCATTGGCGGTTTTTTGCACGTTGATATTGATTTGGTCCTTGGCGTCGACCGTCAGGTTACGTCCCGCATGGGCTTTGGCCCCCTGGGCCTGCAGATTGTTGCCGGCCGTGAGCGTCAGATCGCCGCCGGTATACAAATCGCTGGCCTTCAGGCTTTCGGTCTCCTGGCTGTTGTACCAACTGCCGGTGCGCAGGCTGGAGGTATGGTTGCGCTGATTACCGCGTTCGCTGGATTTATCCTGCTCGACCAGCCCGCTGAGCTGCACGTCGCGCTTGGCCTCGATTTTCAACGTGTCGCCCGCCGTGATCGTGGTGCCAAGCAGCTTCACATCCTGTTTGGTGGCGGTCAGCGTGGCATTCTTTGTGGCGCTGATGGTGCTGCCGATCTGCTGATGCTGTTCATTATCACGGCTGACGTTGTACTTCCAGGAGTAGAACCATTGGTTGTCGGTGTCGCCCTGAGCCTGTTTCAGTTGCTGACCGTCGAGCGTCAGGCTGGCGCCTTGCAAGCGGATCTCGTCACCTTGAATATCGACGGCGCTCAGGTGGTTGCTGTTATCGGCCAGCAGGCTGATGTTTTTACCTTTCAGCTTGGTGCGGGTCAGTTGCTGGCTGTTGTTGTAGTCGCTGATGTCAATGCCGCCGCGATAGTTTTGGTAGTTATCACCGCTGGTGCGGCTGGTGTCGTAGTTACTGACCTCGCTTTGGGCACTGATGTTGTGGGCTTTCACCCGGATCTCTTCACTACCCTGCAGTTGGCCCGCCAGCCTCACACCGCTGCCGGTTCGGGTATGGACGATATTGATGCGCCCTGCCTGCATGCTGCCAAGATAGTAGCTGTCCGTCGTGCCGAAGAACTGCTCCAAGAGTGTTATCTCAGGTTGCTCGCTGCTGAGCACCTGTGCATCGCGCGATACGCGGTTATTGCCGCTGATGGCATTGATATCCGATACCCTTTTGTTGCTTTTCTGATCGTAGACCGGTTTGACGATCACCTCGCCGCGGCTGTTGATTCTCGGTGCGATCAAATCCAGCACGCCAGCGGCGTTCAGTTTGCCATCCAGGCTCAGGGTGTTGCGATTACCCAGCGTGCTGTAGCCCTGCAGCATGCCGTTTTCCACCAGCGGGTTGCCCACCACCAGTGATGAACGGCTGGTATTGATAAAACCGCAGCCGTTACAGCTAATGCCGTTCGGGTTGGCCAGCACGTAGTCGGCCGCCATGCCGAAGATTTCCTGCTGGCCGAGCAACAGTGATGGATTGCGGCTGATCACTTCGTTGAGGATCACGCTGGCCGCCTGATTGTTCAGGTTCGGGTTGGCACCCAACTGCCCGGCCAACTGAGACTGCCCGGCGTTGAGTGAGTTATTCAGCACCGCGCCTGGCTGGTTGACGTTGAAATCCTGATACTGGTTATGCGACAGCCCGTGGTCATTCGGGGTCACGATATTCACCACCTGCGCACCGTTACCGGCAGTGGTAACACCGGGTCCGTTAGCACCGTTGGCCGCCACGATCTCAGCGGCGTAACCGCTGCCGAACGAGGTGAGAATGATCGCCAGTGAAGCGGCCAACTTACCCGCCGCCGAAAGCCTGAAGTTATTATTTTTCATCCATGTATCTCCATATATCGCTGTGGTAGTGCAAGAAAACGCTGACTAAAAGGTGTACGAAAAGCGCGCCAGTACCTGGACGGGATCGTCGGGCATGGCGTGACTGGACAGTAGCCAGCCACGGCTGGCTTCGACGTCGAGCGACGCCCGCTGGTAACGCAGAGTGGCGCCGGCGCTCAGACCTGCGCTGCTTTGCCAGCCAGAGGGGCGATTGTCACGCGGTAGCACCCGGCCGACATCGCCACCAATGCGCGGGGTGAGGATGCTTTGGCCCAGGTTGAAGCTGCGGGACAGGGTATTTTGCAAATACCAGCCGTTATCGCCGGACAGCGTGCTGCGGCTGAAACCGCGGATCGCGCTGCGGTCGGTCAGGCTGAGCCATTCCACGCCGGGCAGGCGATCGCGGCTGTATTGCCCGTAAAGCAGGTTACTGAGCTGGTAGCTGGAACCGGCCAGGGTGAAACGTTGGTTGAGGTTGGCAAACAGCTTGCCCTTGGTGAATTGGGCATCGGGCAGCCCGGCACCGCCGTGGCTGTCGGCCCCAAACCACGGCAATCCTTGTTCTACGCTGAGGTTGGCGCTGACAAGCCCGCCAGGCAGGATCTGCAGGTGGTTAACGCCCAGTTCGAACAGGCTGAGCGTCGGGCTGCCGAGGCCGATACGCACGGTGTCGAAATAGTTATTGATGCGCTTATGGGTTAGCTGACCGCTCAGGGCGTTGATTTGATCGCGATCGCGGTAAAATACATAGTCGCCGCGCAGGCCGTACTGCTGGGTCTGACCGTGCAGCTTATAGCTGTTGAACACCAACTGCTGGCGGTTCATGTATTGCGAATAGCTGGCAAAGCCGCTGAAGGTAAAGGCGCCGTAGGGCAGGGAATAGAGCAGGGTATAGGCGCGGTTGTAGCGCTGCGATGGGTCTTTCAGCGTGCCGGCGACGTTCAGACTGACAAAGTCCGACAGGCCGAATGGACTGTCCAGCGTTGCCGTGCTGCGCGCTAACCACTGGCCGGTATTTTTTTGGCCATAATTGTCCAGAGTGGCAGACAGCAACCAGGGTTTGGCATGTTGGTTGTGCAAGCGAATAATGGAGCCGCCGGTTTGGCTGCCAGGCAATATATCCAGACGGGTTTTGTTCGATTGCAAACGATTGGCCTGATCCAATCCCTGGTCGAGCTGAGTTAATTTCAGCGGCTTACCTTCCAGTCCGGGGAATAATAATTGGCTGTTAACCCAACGATCGCCACCTTCTATTTTCTCGATAAATCCTTCGGTCACCCGCAGCCCTAATTCACCCTCGGCATTAGGGCGAATAAACTGTACGCGGGCGGTGATATAGCCTTTATCAAGGTATAAACGGGTTAATTCGCGCGTCAGGCGGTTGATGTCATTACTGCTGATGCAACGCTGTGGCAGTGCGCTGAGCGCCGCCAAATCTTTCGCCGACAGCAGGGTAATGCCTTGCAGATATACGCCATCGATGGGCAGGCACTGGGCCGAACGCGGTAATGCCGGGGTCGCAGGCTCGGGTTCTGCCAGTAATTGCTGCTGTTTAAGCTGTCGGTAGCGGCGTTGCTCTATCTGTTGATTCACTTCACGCGTGCCGTCTTGTAGGGCGCGGCGTGATTCGCCCATCGGCGAAAAATGCTCCATTTCCGGCAGGGTAGCGGCGGGGAGTGCGGTGCTGAACAGCAACGCCAGTGCGACGGTTTTTTTAATCATTTTAATCCATTATGAGAAGCCAGCGGGGTGGCCTGCTCAATCCATGAGGTCAAGAAACGTACGGCCAGAGGCCGGCCCGAAACAGCGAGCGACAAGCACATTGCGTGATATCTCGATTTGCCGCAGGCAAATTAAGACGATGGGTATTTATCTAAATAATAATTAGGCTGCTTGTTTTAATTTTCAGATTTCTTTAGTTAATTAACTAAAAAAAGTAATTAACCTTTCCGTTATTTAAACTTTATCGGCACGGATAGGAAGAATCTGAATTTTTATTTTGTCTGGGGATAATAGGGGAACGGGATATTTCTGACAATCCGACCAGTGGCAAATACGAAATTTCGCAGAAGGGGTGGGGCGCAGTTATTTGCGCCCCGGAGTGAGATTATTTTTTGTCGGTCGGCCGACCGGACCAGTAACCCGCCAGCAGGGAGCCGGACAGGTTATGCCACACCGAGAACAGCGCGCCCGGCAGAGCGGCCAGCGGCGAGAAATAGATTTTACCCAGCGTCGCCGCCAGCCCGGAGTTCTGCATGCCGACTTCAATCGCCAGCGTACGGCAGGTGGACTCGTCGAAGCCAAATAGCTTGCCGCCCCAGTAACCGCTCAGCAGCCCGATGGCGTTATGCAGGATCACCGCGATGATCACCACCAGCCCGACCGAAGCGATGTGGCTTTGGCTACCGGCCACTACGGCGCTGATGATCGCCAAAATACAGACCATCGACAGCGCCGGCAAAATAGGCTCAATGCGTTTGACGGTTTTGGTAAAGGTGTGATGGACGATCAACCCAAGGCCAATCGGGATCACCACGATCTGCAGAATGCTCAGCAGCATGCCCATCACATCGACGCTGATCTCGGTATCAACGTATAAGCGGGTCAGCAACGGTGTGGCGAACACGCCCACCAGTGTGGAAACCGCCGAGATGGTCACTGACAGTGCCACATCTCCTTTGGCCAGATAGATCATGACGTTGGAAGCCGTACCGCTGGCAACGCTGCCAACCAGCACCATGCCGGCGGAAAGGTCCGGCGGCATGTGGAACAGCATCGCCAGCAGCCAGGCCGCCAGCGGCATGATCAGGTAATGCAAAAAGATCCCTGCGGCTACCGGGCCAGGACGGGACAGCACGCGCTTGAAGTCATCCAGCCGCAGCGTGACGCCCATGGCGAACATGATCAACATCAACAGCGGGCTGACGTAGGGGCCGATACCGGTAAAGTTGGTGGGCGTGAAGTAGGCGGCGACGGCGAGCAGCACCGCCCACAGGGGGAATAATCGGGTAAATTTTGCCAGCATGAATGAGGTTTTCCTTAGCCAAATAGAACGATGGGATGGAGTTGTGTTTTTTTGCGAGTTCAGCGGACTGAACCCCTACGGTTATGAACTGATTTTTTAGATGTAGGGGCGCAGCGTGCTGCGCCCGCAAGGGATGATAATAGTTTATTCGAACAGATTGTGATGCAGGGTGCGTACCACTTGCTCGGCGTCGTTGCCGGGCACCAGGAAGCACAGGTTATAGCTGCTGGCACCGTAGCAAATCATGCGGATATTGAACGGATCGAGCACGCCAAACACTTCCTTGCCGACGCCGCAGGCCTGGGAAAGTTTGTTGCCAATCAACGCCACCAGCGCCAGGTTTTCTTCCACTTCCACCCGACACAGTGATGACAGGTCGGTCAGCAACGAGGTGGTCAGCGGGCTGCCACCGGTGTTGGTAGAGCCGGTAGTGTCCATGGTCAGCGCGATACTGACTTCGGAAGTGGTGATCAGATCCACCGAGACATTATGGCGCGCCAGAGTGTTGAACACTTCGGCCAGAAAACCGCGTGCGTGCAGCATGTTGAGGCTGTGCAGTGTCAGCAGGGTTTGCTTGCGGCGCAGTGCCAGTGCGCGGAACAGCGGCGGATTCTCGGTGGTATTACACACCAGGGTCCCCCCGGCGGCCGGATCCTTGCTTGAACCGACAAACACCGGAATATCGCAGCGCACCGCCGGCAGCAGGGTCGCCGGGTGCAATACTTTCGCACCGAAGGTCGCCATTTCTGCCGCTTCTTCGAAGGTAATTTTATCAATGCGTTTCGCCGCCGGAACCACGCGCGGATCGGTGGTGTAGATGCCCGGCACGTCGGTCCAGATATCCACCCGGCTGACGCTCAGCGCTTCGCCCAGCAGTGCGGCGGTGTAATCGCTGCCGCCGCGACCCAGCGTGGTGGTGCGGCCTTTCGGCTCGCTGCCGATAAAGCCCTGGGTCACCACCAGCGCTTCTTGCAGGCGCGGTTTGAGCAGCGATTGGGCTAATTGGCTCAGCGCTGCGGTGTCCGGTGTGGCACGCCCGAAGTGGTCATCGGTGTGCATCACTTTACGCACGTCAAACCATTCCGCCTGCACCTGGCGAGCGCGCAGGATCTCCACAAACAGCAGGGTAGACATTAGTTCGCCATGGCTGACCAGTTCGTCGGTCAATGCCGCCGAGTTTGCCAGCGACGCCGCTTCGGACAGCATGGCGATGTTTTCCAGCATGCGGTCGATTTCTTCGCGGACAACCGCCGGATTGTCGAGACAATCAAGGATAGCGTATTGGATGCGACGGATTTCATCGAGCTGGAAATGGCGTTTGTCGGCATCGCTGCCTTCGGCCAGAGCCACCAACAGGTTGGTGACGCCCGCAGAAGCGGACAATACCACCAGGCGTACGTCCGGATTGGCGAGTACGACGTCGGCGCTGCGGTTCATGGCTTCATAGTCAGCAACGCTGGTGCCGCCGAATTTGGCGACAACGGTGGAATTCTGGGGTGCTGCTTGGTTCATGTAAAAACCTCGTGTCAGGGTGGCTCTATTCAGAGAGCGCTTTTTTCATAGCCTTGGCACAAGGGAGGAGCGATAAGCAGGGGGCAGACGTAGAGGTTAAAGCTACGATACACCCAGAAGCGCCCCACCTTGCTGATTGCCCCTACGGACAATCCCTGGTGACAACTCAGGGGATTCAGCCCCTGTAGTCGATACGATGAATGCCGCACATCACCTTACCTCGGCGTCGCTCCCCCTCAAGCGCCGTCATTGGACAACGGCTCCTCTGACACTCTACCTGGGCGACGCACCTCTTCTGGCTTGCGCACCGGGTGCGCAAGTAGGCTGTTAGGAATAGCCGGTAATCGCGCTGCTGTCAACGTCCGGACGTTGAGGGATTTTCATCTTGTACCAGTGCAATCAGCGTACAGGGCATCGATGGGACGAAACCGGTACCGATCGGCTGCAAAGTGCCGTCCTCGCGCTGACTGAATAGCGGAATAACGCCCTGATGTTTCTCAAGATATTCCAGCCAGCCAAAGTTCTCGTTCAGCTTGGTGGCCTTGATGGCCGCCCCCTGGGCGATCAGACTGCTTAAGCGGCCATAAGTGGCTTCTTGATTAAATAAAACTTCATGCCGACGAAAGCGCGAGCTTTCACCACTGTTGCCGCGACCTTTCAGCGGGGCACCGGAGCGGATGGCGAACACCTGCCCGTCGCCAAAAATATGGCCAAAGTGATAGACCGCCAGCGCATTCTGATGGCGGTTGGGCGACAGCGCCAACACCTGCGCGGTATCGCTGAGATCGAGGTAGTTCTCGGCATGTTCGGAGTAAGCATGGCCATAATAGGCGGGGATGCCGTCCATACGCGCCTGGCGGTAATACTCCCAACTGCTGTCGGTGACGATCACCGGGATATTCATTTTTATCAACGCCTGCGCCAGCATGCGCGCCACGCTGTTGGCGCCGACGATCAGCACGCCGCGTGGTTTTTGCTGCTGTACCCGCAACCAGCGGGCCATCATGCTGCTGGTCAGGCTTTGCAGCACCACGGTACCGATGATCACGGCGAACACCACGGTCACCAGGCGATCGGCTCCAGGATAACCGCTGCGTTGCAAGGTCAGGGCGAACAGTGAACTGACCGCCGCAGCAACGATACCGCGTGGTGAAATCCAGCACAGCAGCAGCCGATCGCGCCAGTGCAGGGAGGAGCGCCAGGTCGACACCGCAATACACAGCGGCCTTGCAATAAACTGCACCACCAGCAGCAGGCCCAGCAGCGGCCAGCCCATATTCCACAACGCCTGGATATCAAGCCGTGCCGCCAAAATGATAAACAGCGCCGAAATCAGGATCGCCGACAGCTCTTCTTTAAATGCCAGGATGTCGCTGGTATCGACATCGCGCATATTGGCCAGCCAGATGCCCATCACCGTGACGGTCAGCAGGCCGGACTCGTCGGCAATGGCGTTGGACAGGCCAAAAGCGGTGAGCATAATTGCCAGCACCGCCAGGTTTTGCAGGTAGCCCGGTAGCCAGACGCGGCGCAATGCCAGACCCAGCAGGTAACCGAACAGTGCGCCAGCCACCAGACCGACGGCGGCAGTAATACCCAGGGTGTAGAACAGGTGGGTGTAAGATTCCGAATGCTGTTTCAGTACGATAAATTCAAACACCAGCAGGGTGAAGATAGCGCCGACCGGGTCGATCACTATCCCTTCCCAGCGCAGCACCTGGTTGATATTGGCGTTGGGTCGCACCACCCGCATCAGCGGGGCGATCACCGTCGGGCCGGTGACCACCGTTACCGCGCCGATCAGCGCCGCCAGCTCGGGGGGGAAGTCCAGCAGCCACCAGCAGGCTACGCCAATCACCAGGAAGGTCATCAGCATGCCGATGGTTACCAGGTTGCGCACTACGCCACCCAGGCCACGAATTTCCTCGACCCGCAGCGTCAGCGCGCCTTCGAACAGAATAATGGCGACCGACAGCGACACCAGTGGGAACAGCAAATCGCCAAACAGCGCGTCCGGCTGGACCCAATGCACCACCGGGCCCAGTACCACGCCAAACACCAGCAGCGGCAGAATGGCCGGCAGGCGTAACAGCCAGGCCAGCCACTGCGCCAGAAGCGAACTCAATCCAATAACCACCAACATCAACGGGGCAGATAATTCCATAGTCATGTCCTTCGTGTTTCAAACCGCAGCCTGATTGGCCGCGCATCCTTAGCCTAATTACGTCAATGACGTGGTGATAACCTGACACAGTTTAGTGACAGTTAACTAACCCTGATAACAGGCTGTTATCCAAAAGTATAGGGGAAGAGCTGAAACGATGCGGCGGCGTTTGACAGTTAGCGCCTATCGCAAGAAAAGAGATCATAATCACAGTCGAACAGGCTACAATCGGACAACCACGTCATCTTTATTCTCAAGCCTAAGAGTGTTGCTATGAAAAATATCAATCCTAGTCAAACCGCTGCTTGGCAAGCCCTGCAGCAACATTTCGAACAGATGAAAGATGTACAGATCAGCGATCTGTTTGCTCAGGACAAAGAGCGTTTCTCCAAGTTCTCTGCCACCTTCAACGATCAGATGCTGGTGGACTACTCTAAAAACCGCATTAGCGCGGAGACCCTGGAGAAGCTGCAGGCACTGGCGAAAGAAACCGATCTGCAAAGCGCGATCAAATCCATGTTTGCCGGTGAGAAAATCAACCGTACCGAAGACCGTGCGGTGCTGCACGTTGCCCTGCGCAACCGCAGCAATACCCCAATTATCGTGGACGGTAAAGACGTGATGCCGGAAGTGAACGCGGTGCTGGCCAAAATGAAACAGTTCTGCGACCGCGTGATTGGCGGTGACTGGAAAGGTTACACCGGCAAAGCCATTACCGACGTGGTGAACATCGGTATCGGCGGTTCTGATCTCGGCCCTTATATGGCGACCGAGGCGCTGCGCCCTTACAAAAACCACCTGAATATGCATTTTGTCTCCAACGTTGACGGCACCCATATCGCCGAAACGCTGCAGCCACTGAACCCGGAAACCACCCTGTTCCTGGTGGCGTCCAAAACCTTCACTACTCAGGAAACCATGACCAACGCCCACAGCGCGCGCGACTGGTTCCTGAGCACTGCCGGTGACCAAAAACACGTGGCGAAACACTTTGCTGCGTTGTCGACCAACGGCAAGGCGGTGGGTGAGTTCGGTATTGATACCGCCAATATGTTCGAATTCTGGGACTGGGTCGGCGGTCGTTATTCCCTGTGGTCGGCGATTGGCCTGTCAATTGCCTTGTCGCTGGGCTTTGATAACTTCGAACAACTGCTGAGTGGTGCGCATGCGATGGACCAACATTTCGCACAAACTCCGGCAGAGAAAAACCTGCCGGTGCTGCTGGCGCTGATCGGCATCTGGTACAACAATTTCTTCGGTGCAGAAACCGAAGCTATCCTGCCTTACGACCAGTACATGCATCGTTTTGCTGCTTACTTCCAGCAGGGCAACATGGAATCCAACGGTAAGTATGTCGATCGCAACGGCAACCCGGTGGATTACCAGACCGGCCCAATCATCTGGGGCGAGCCAGGCACCAACGGTCAGCACGCGTTTTACCAGTTGATCCATCAGGGGACCAAGCTGGTGCCTTGCGACTTTATCGCACCGGCCATCAGCCACAACCCGCTGAGCGACCACCACGCCAAACTGCTGTCGAACTTCTTCGCACAGACCGAAGCGCTGGCGTTCGGTAAATCGCTGGAAGTGGTAGAGGCCGAGTTTGCCGCACAGGGTAAAACGCCGGAAGAGGTCAAGCACGTGGCGCCGTTCAAGGTGTTTGAAGGCAACCGCCCGACCAACTCCATCCTGCTGCGTGAGATCACCCCGTTCAGCCTGGGCAGCCTGATTGCCCTGTATGAACACAAGATCTTCACCCAGGGCGCGATCCTGAACATCTTCACCTTCGACCAATGGGGCGTGGAGCTGGGCAAGCAGCTGGCAAACCGCATCCTGCCGGAACTGGCGGGTGACGAAGCGGTCAGCAGCCATGATAGTTCAACCAATGCGCTGATCAACCGCTTCAAAGAATGGCGTTAATTACCGCCTGAATTGATGCCAATAAAAAACCCGCCGCGGCGGGTTTTTTTACATCTGAACGATTACAGATCGATTGGCACTTCGAAACTGATGCCTGCGCCCACGTCATCGGCGGTGCTGGCATGGCTATCGGTGTACCACAGGCTGGTATCGAATTTGACCTGGGAAGGAAGGGTGTAACCCCAGCCCAGTTGAATGCCTTTCAGCGTGTCAGATTTCGGGAACGCCTGGTTGATTGACTGGTTGTTCGGGTTCACTTTGGCATAGACCAAACGGGTGCTCCAGCGTTGGCTGTCGTCCAGCACCAGCTCTACACGGCCGGACAGCATTTGCCCGTCGCCACCCATTGCATGACCCAGTGGGTAGCCTTGCTGGTAGTAGCCACCTTTGTAAATGTAGTGATTGTACATAACGTTGTTGGCATTGCCGTTGGAGCGAGTATCAGTGCCCTCAATGTGCCAGTTGATGGTGGTTGGGCCCCATTCCGGGTGGCCTTCCAGACCTAAAAGATAGGCATTGTGCGACGGCAACATGCCGGCTTCATCTTCACCGGTGATTTGGCCGTAGAAGCTGACTGGCAGGCCAATCAGCGGCTGCATTTTCAGCTTGAAGTCAAACCCGCCAAGCTGGTTGCCCGGATCGTTTTTCGGGTCGCCGGTGTTGTCATTGCCGGTCACACCGTCCCAGAACGAACTCCAGGAGTGCGGACGGCCATCGCCACCCCACATCATGACGCGTGAAGCGCCCAGTTCGAGGAAATTGGTCGGCATCATGGTAAAACGACCGCCAATCAGTTTGGTATCAGGCACGGCAGTGTATTGCGACAGCTGGCCGGCGGTCAGCTGGTACTGCCAACGGCCAATCCACGACAGCCAAGGGGTTTCAAACGGTGATTGATCGGCACGTTGCAGCATAAAACCGGCAACCGGGCGTGCGGCGTCGGAACGAATCAGGCTGCCGTCATAGCCCGGTCCCCACCACTGGGAAACCTCGCCGAAGGACAACCATTGGTTCCAGATTTTCACTGCACCATAGGAGCCGTTCAGGTTGAATTTGGAGCCGTCGCTGACGCGTTGATCGCCCTCGACCGAACCCTGAACGCGCACGTCCCAAAACTCGCCGTTGGCACCGGCACCGATAGTCAGGCTTTGGTCAGCATATTGGTTCTGGCCGAAGCCCTGTGGCGTGCCCGGTTTGTCGGTGGCAGCGTAGCCGCTGACGCGAATATTGGCTTTTAAGTCACCGACGCGGCGTTGAACGCGGTCGAGAACGTTTTTCTCGGTATTGGTTACCGGTTTGGCCTGTGAAATTACGGAGCTGATTTCTTCCTGGCTCAGTGGCCAGGTGGACAGGCTGACGTTGATGACGCCACGGTCGGACAGCCAGGCGAGGTCATTACGCAGGTCATTATCAGGGGTTACCAATCCGCTGGCATGGCCGCTCAATGCACAGGTAAACAGGCCTGCGGCGACCAGTCCGTTAAGTTTAGCGCGCATAAATATTCCCTTGTTAATTCGAGTTGTTTGTTTTATGTAAAGATCTATGACCCATCATAGTGGACATTTCAATTTGCTACAAATATATCCATATGAAACATTAAAGTGTAACCTTTTGAATAATATTTAATTTTTTCAGGCCCTGCGCAGATGTTAATTTTTAAGATAATGCCTATGTCAGGATGCGCGAATAACTACAGTGGTATTGATGGGGAATATTTATGGCAAAAACCTCTCGTTCGGTGATGATCGCCAAAGGGTTGCAACGGGTGTTGAACGTGGGGCTGTTGCTGCTGGCGGCGATCCTGATCGTCTTTTTGGTGAAAGAAACCATTCATTTGGCGAAAGTCTTATTTGTCAACAACGAGGAATCGACGTCCTATTTGCTGATTGAAGGGATTGTGATTTACTTCCTCTACTTTGAGTTTATCGCCTTGATTGTGAAGTATTTTGAATCGGGTTATCACTTCCCACTGCGCTACTTTATTTATATCGGCATTACCGCGATTATTCGTTTGATCATAGTGGATCATGAAAACCCAATAGACACGTTAATTTATTCTGCCGCGATATTGTTGCTGGTGGTGACGCTTTATCTGGCGAATACCGACCGCTTAAAAAGAGAGTAAATAGTATAAAAATGGCGGCCTGTAAGGGCCGCCGAAGACACAGGTATAGATTACCCGTCGCCTTTCAAGCTACAAGCGTTGTTAACTGCACTCGCCAACCCCAGTTACTTACTAAAGTAAGCGCCTGAGGATGGGCGAGCTGGTCGCCTAGCTGTAACTTGAAATCCATAGGGTAAAGAAATAGAACGAAGTACATCAAGCGTATTGCAGTGGCACAAAACTAACCTTTCACCCCACCGGCCGTCAGGCCACCGACCAGCCAGCGCTGCGCCAGCAGGAAGACGGCGGTAATCGGAATCGCTGACAGCACCGCCGCAGCGGCAAAGTCGCCCCACAAATAGTTCTGCGGGTTCAGATATTGCTGCATCCCAACCGCCAGCGTATAGCTGTTGACGTCGCGCAACAGCAGCGAGGCCACCGGCACCTCGGTGATGGCGGCGATGAACGATAGAATAAACACCACCGCCAGAATCGGCACCGACAGCGGCAACAGTACCAAACGGAAAGCCTGCCACGGGCTGGCCCCGTCCAGTGCCGCCGCTTCTTCCAGCGAGTTATCGATGGTTTCGAAATAGCCCTTGATGGTCCAGACGTGCAGCGCGATGCCGCCCATATAGGCGAAGATCACCCCGCCATGGGTGTTCAAACCGATAAACGGAATGTATTGGCCCAGACGATCAAACAACGCATACAGTGCCACCAGTGACAGTACCGCCGGGAACATCTGGAAAATCAGCATGCTTTTCAGCAGGGTGCTTTTACCGCGAAAACGCATGCGGGCAAAGGCATAGGCACAGGTGGTAGACAGCGTGACGATGCCGATGGCGGTGATCACCGCGATCTTGATCGAGTTCCACAGCCACAGCAGGACCGGGAACGGCGGTGGGGTGACGCTGCCATCGGCGTGCGTCACGCTCATGCCGAGCGCCAACCGCCAGTGATCCCAGGAAATTTGTTCCGGTATCAGGCTGCCGGTGGCGAAGTTGCCAGAGCGCAGCGAGATAGTGACGACCATCAGCAGCGGGAACATGATCAGGGCGATAAAGCACAGCATCAGTGCATGGGTTATCCACAGGCGCAGACGCTGGGATTTGGGTTGGACCATAGCCATTATTTTTCTCCCTAGTCGAAGTTCATCTTGCTGGCTTTCAGATTCAGGATCGCCAGGGCGCCCACCAGCAGGAAGATCAGCGTGGCAATTGCCGCCGCCAGCCCGAAGTCCTGTCCGCCGCCGCCTTCGAAGGCGATGCGGTAGGTGTAGCTGACCAGCAGGTCGGTATAACCGGCCGGCGTGGTGGTACCGATCATGTCCGGCCCGCCGTTGGTCAACAGTTGGATCAGCACGAAGTTATTAAAGTTGAAGGCGAAACTGGCGATCATCAGCGGCGTCAGCGGTTTAATCAGCAGCGGCAGAGTGATGCGGAAAAAGTTCTGCATCGGGGTGGCGCCGTCCATCGCCGAAGCCTCGTACAGGTCGTCCGGGATGGCTTTCAGCAGCCCCATGCACAGGATCATCATGTACGGATAACCCAGCCAGGTATTGACGATCAAAATCATGCTTTTGGCGGTGACAGGGTCGCTGAACCAGGCCGGTTTGATACCGAACAGATGGCTGAGCATCATGTTGATTTCACCGAAGCTTTGGTTGAACAACCCCTTGAAAATCAGAATCGAAATAAACGACGGCACCGCGTAGGGCAGTATCAGCATCACGCGATAGATTGCTTTGCCTTTCAGCGCTTCCCACTGCACCACGCAGGCCAGCACCATGCCTACCGCCACGGTGAGGATCACGGTCATCACCGAGAACACGATGGTCCAGATGAAGATCGACACGAATGGCTTCTTGATGCCTTCGTCCTGCAACACACGCAGGAAGTTTTTCCCGCCAATGGTGACGGTATAGCCCGGACTTAGCGTTTCTTTGGCCCAGTTACCGTCGGCGTTCACCGCCTGATAAAAGCCAATCTCCGGGTTCGGCCGGTATTGAATATGGGTCTGTTGGTCGGTCAGCGCATTGCTGTCCTTATCCAGTGCGTAAAGCGGACTGGTACCGGAAAACTGGCGCAGGGAACTCATGCGCAGCTCACCGCCGTCCGGTAATTGTGCCACCAGTTGGCTCAGTGCCTGACGGTTTTGAGTGATCACCCGCAGCGTGGCGCGCTCGCCTGCCGGTTTGGCGCTTTCTTCGACCAGTTTTAGCGTTTGCGGTGCGTTGGCATCAAAGCTGAAAGGCTGGGAAATCAGCTGCTGGCCGTTGTCCGGGTGGGTTAACTGCAGACGCCAGCGTTGGTTTTCCGCCGGATACAGGCCGAAGGTAAAGGTCTTGCCGGTCTGGAATTGCCGTTGCATCAGCACCGACTGGGCGCGCTCAAAGGTGAGCTGATTGGTGCTGCTGTAGTTGGTAAAGGCGATGGCGATAGTGCAAATCAGCGGAAACAGGACAAACAGCCCCATGCCGGCGATGCCAGGATAAACGTAGCGCCAGGCATAAGCGCGGCGGTTAGCGAAGACGTAAAGCCCGGCGCTGACCAGAATCAGCGTCAGAATGGCAAACAGGTATTCACCCTGTGCATACATCAACACAATCAGATAGCAGGTAACCAGGCTGAACAGGCCGATAACCAGCCATTTCAGTATGTCACTCTGCCACCACTTCGACTTTTTGCGCGCAGGTGAACCGGCGTGAGCTAATTGCATAGGGCGTTCCTTTCTGTGAAGCCACAGCGGGGTGCCTGTCTGCACCCCGCACAACATAGTGTGTTACTTGGTGATACGGGTCTGTACGTCATCCAGCGCGGCTTTCACCGTCTGGCGGCCGCTGACGGCGTTGATCACCGCACTGCGCTCGGCATACCAGAAGGCGCTCATCTGCGGGATATTTGGCATGATTTCGCCGTTCTGTGAGTTTTCCATGGTGGCGGCAATCTTCGGATCTTTCGCCAGTTGTTCCTGATAGGACTTCAGCGCTACAGCGCCCAGCGGTTTGTCCTTGTTGACGTCCGCCAGCCCTTCGTTGGTCAGCAGGTAGTTTTCCAGGAATTCGGTCGCCAGCTCTTTGTTCGGGCTGGCGGCGTTGATCCCGGCGGTCAGTACGCCGACGAAAGGTTTGGAAGGCTTGCCTTTAAAGGTTGGCAGCAGGGTCACGCCGTAGTTGATTTTGCTTTGTTCGATGTTTGACCAGGCCCATGGGCCATTGATGGTCATCGCGGTCTGGCCTTTATTGAACGCGGCTTCGGCAATCGAGTAATCGGTATCGGCGTTGATGTGTTTGTTTTTCACCAGATCGACGATGAACTGCAGGCCTGCCTGTGAACCGGTATTGGCCACGCCTACGTCCTTGATGTTGTACTTGCCGTTCTCATACTTGAAGGCATAACCGCCGTCGGCAGCGATAATCGGCCAGGTGAAGTAGGGTTCTTGCAGGTTCCACATGATGGCGCTCTTGCCTTTGGCGCGCAGCTCTTTGTCCAGCGCCGGGATCTCTTCCCAGGTTTTTGGCGCCTGTTTGATCAGGTCTTTGTTATAAATCAGCGACAGCGCTTCCACCGCGATCGGGTAGCCGATCAGCTTGCCGTCGTAGCGCACCGCGTCCCAGGTGAATGGGAACAGTTTGTCCTGGAAGGCTTTGGAAGGATGGATTTCGGCCAGCAGGCCCGACTGCGCGTAGCCGCCAAAGCGGTCATGGGCCCAGAAGATAATATCCGGGCCGTCGCCGGTGGCGGCAACCTGCGGGTATTTCTCTTCCAGCTTATCCGGGTGCTCGATGGTGACTTTGATACCGGTGTCTTTCTCAAATTTTTTGCCGACCTCGGCCAGGCCGTTATAGCCCTTATCGCCGTTGATCCAGATAACCAGTTTCCCTTCCTCGATCTTGGCGAAGGCGGAAGAAGAAAGCACCAACGTGGTCAGAGCCGAAAGCACCAGTGTGCGGGCGGTGGTAAAGCTGCGAGTCATAATCCAATCCTTCTTTTTTATGGGCACGTTAATCAAGGAGAGAGGTTTCGCGGTAATAGTGGGTCACAAAGCGACACATTCTCATCCTCCCCCCCTCTACGCCCCATGCCTGCGTAGTGTGATCCAGTTAACATTGCTCTCTATTCTGTGGCGTCAGACACAAAATAGGGGGACGATTTTTGCCAGGCAGATCACAGATTTGTCTTAAGCGTGGAACTTCTCACCGCCGCGGTCGTTCCCTCATCCTCCCATCTCCTCCCCCATGAAAAATCCTGTTACGGATGATTACCCTTTGTGGGGTTTACCGCACTATCGGCCACATTGATTTTTATCGCCACGAGCAGCAGGGAACCGGATTTATGTCGCCAATGCCTACCGCCACTCAACCCACCCTGTATCGGATCCATCCGGTCAGTTTCCGTGATGGAAACGGGGATGGGGTGGGCGACACCCACGGCATGATTGCGGCCTTGCCCTACCTGAGCACGCTGTCGATTGACGGCCTGGTGTTGCCGCAGGCGTTGGCGGCCCAGGAGGAAGCGGCGGTCGTTGCCCAGGGGTTGGCCCTGTGGTACTGCGACGGGCCAAACCACATTCGTCGCGCCGCGGCACCGCAACAATATTTGCGCAGCCCACTGGCGCTGGAAGTGGTGCCCTTTAGCGTGGAGAGGCTGGTTGAGGTTTTGAATGCTCGCCGCACCACGTTGGCAGAAAGCCTGTGGAGCACCGGTGATGCTGACCAGCCTCGGGTGGTCAGCCACTGGGGGCAGGGTAACTTGCGCTCCGCCGATGCCTTTTTGACGCTGTTGGCGATGCTGCCCGCACCCATTTGCCTGTATCAGGGGGAAGAGCTGGGCTTGCCGCACGCGGCTGGTTTGCAGGATCCGCTCGGCGCGCAAACGCCGATGCCATGGCATGAGGCCCCTGAGCAAGTGACTGCCGGTGAGATCCACTGGTATCAGCAGGTGGCGATTGAACATCGCGCGCTGGCCATCAGTCGCCAGCAGTATGACAACCAATCCACCTTGCGTTACTGCCAGTCCTTGCTGGCGCTGCGCCGTTTAGCGGTGATCCAGCAGGGGGAACTGAGCGCGGTCAGCCAGAGTAATGGTGTCGTTAGATTACTTATTACCCATCAGGATCAATGCCTTGAAGCGCTGATTAACCTGCAGCCTTATACTCAGGCGGCCGCACCGTCTGAGGCGACCTTGCCACTGGCTTGGCAGCACGGTGCACAGCAAGAGGGTCATCAATGGGTTTTGGCGGGTTTTGCGTCCGCCATTTTTACACGAAATGTTAACTGCGAAAGCAGGGGAGTAACGCATGGCTAGCGTCACATTGCGCAGCGTTTATAAGGCTTTCGGCGAAACGGTGATTTCCAAAGACGTCAATCTGACGATCAATGACGGTGAGTTTGTGGTGTTTGTCGGGCCATCGGGCTGCGGCAAATCGACGCTGCTGCGCATGATCGCCGGGCTGGAGGACATAACCTCCGGTGAGCTGATGATCGGCGATAAACGTATGAATGAGGTGCCGCCGTCCGAGCGCGGCATCGGCATGGTATTCCAGTCTTACGCGCTGTATCCGCACCTGTCGGTGGCCGACAACATGTCGTTCGGCCTGAAGCTGGCCGGGGCTAAAAAAGCGGAAATCAATCAGCGGGTCAATCAGGTATCGGAAGTGCTGCAACTGGCTCACTTGCTCGACCGGCGGCCAAAAGCGCTGTCCGGCGGGCAGCGTCAGCGGGTGGCTATCGGCCGTACGCTGGTGGCAGAGCCGGACGTGTTCCTGCTCGATGAGCCGCTGTCCAACCTCGACGCCGCGCTGCGAGTGCAGATGCGCATTGAGATCTCCCGTCTGCACAAGCGTCTGCAGCGCACCATGATATACGTCACCCACGATCAGGTTGAAGCGATGACTTTGGCCGACAAGATCGTGGTGCTGGATGCCGGGCGCGTCGCTCAGATCGGCAAGCCGTTGGAGCTGTACCACTATCCAGCCAACCGCTTTGTCGCCGGCTTTATCGGATCGCCGAAAATGAATTTCCTGCCGGTCAAAGTGACCGCCGTAGAGCCTCAACAGGTCCAGGTCGAACTGCCTAACAGTCAACTGGTGTGGTTACCGGTGGAAGGCTCGCAGGTGCAGGCCGGCTCGAACATGTCACTGGGCATTCGCCCGGAGCATCTGTTGCCTGGTGATGCCTCTGAAGTTCGGCTGACCGGTGACGTACAGGTGGTGGAGCAACTCGGCAACGAGACGCAAATCCACATCCAAATCCCGGCAATTCGTCAAAACCTGGTTTACCGCCAGAACGACGTGGTGCTGGTAGAAGAAGGTGCAACATTCGCCATTGGCCTGCCGCCTCACCGCTGCCATCTGTTCCGTGAAGACGGTACGGCATGTAAACGGCTGCACCAGGAGCCGGGCGTTTAAAGCATCACAGTCTGTATAACAGGAGAATAATGATGACTACTCTGCGCAAACTTCCTCTGGCACTGGCAATCGCCGCTGGTGTTCTCACCACTCAGGCCATGGCCCTTGATTTTAAAGGCTATGCCCGTTCCGGCATCGGCTGGACCGGCAGTGGCGGTGAGCAACAGTGCTTCAAGGCCACCGGCGCCGACAGCAAATACCGTCTCGGTAACGAATGTGAAACCTACGCCGAACTGAAGCTGGGTCAGGAAGTGTGGAAAGAGGGCGACAAAAGCTTCTACTTCGATACCAACCTGGCTTACTCGGTTTCACAACGTTCCGACTGGGAAGACGTGACGCCAGGCTTCCGTGAAGTGAACGTGCAGGGTAAAAACCTGATTGAATGGCTGCCGGGTGCCAATATGTGGGCCGGTAAGCGTTTCTATCAGCGTCATGATGTTCACATGATTGACTTCTACTACTGGGATATCTCAGGTCCGGGTGCCGGTCTGGAAAATATCGATCTGGGCTTCGGCAAGCTGTCTGCTGCCGTGACCCGTAACTCCGAATCCGGCGGTTCTTACGGTTATCTGGATAATGAACTGGACCAACGTCCGACCGTCAACGACACCTTCGACGTGCGTCTGGCCGGTCTGGAATTGAATCCGGGCGGTACCCTGGAGCTGGGTCTGGACTACGGTCGGGCTAACGCGCAGGACGGCTACAGCCTGGCCGATGGCGCCAGCAAAGACGGCTGGTTGGTGACTGCGGAACATACCCAGAGCATCCTGACCGGCTACAACAAGTTCGTGCTGCAATACGCCACTGACTCAATGACCTCGCAGAACAACGGCCGTAGCCAGGGGTCAACCATCGACAACAACGGCAAGATGATCCGCGTGCTGGATCACGGTGCCATCGACTTCAACGATCAATGGGCGATGATGTATGTCGCCATGTTCCAGGACATCGATCGCGACAACAACAACGGCAGCACCTGGTACACCGTGGGCGTGCGCCCAATGTACAAATGGACGCCTATCATGAGCACCCTGCTGGAAGCCGGTTACGACAACGTGAAATCCCAGCGCACTGGCGATCGCAACGGCCAGTACAAGGTCACCCTGGCGCAACAGTGGCAGGCGGGCAACAGCATCTGGTCACGTCCGGCTATCCGCGTATTTGCGACCTACGCCAAGTGGGATGAGAAATGGGGCTACGCGACTTCCAGCGACGCAGAGGGCAATCCAGGTCTGAAAGCCGGCACCGCGTATAACGACACCAGCATGCACACCTTCAGCCGTGGCAATGACGATGAAGTCACCTTCGGCGCCCAGATGGAAATCTGGTGGTAATGAGATAACGGGGAGAGCCAGGTGCTCTCCCCAACCTGTATTCGCCGACATCGTCTCTCTTGCCTGAGCCGCGTCGGTTACCTTGGGGTATCACAATGAAAAAGAATCTGCTGTCTCTATGCCTGTCACTGGCTCTTACCGTTGGTGCACCACTGGTGGCCAATGCCGATACGCCGGCCAATGTATCCATAGCTCCGGCTATTAGTTCCAGCACGCTGCAAAGCCTGCCATGGCAACCGCTGGTGCCACCGGTCAGCCAGAATGTGAAACTGGATAATGTCAGCCCGCAAATTAATCAGGGTGATATTCAGGGCGCTATCGCCGCCTATACGCTGCCGGCCGATCGCGGTTCGCTGGAAGTCACACTGAGCAGTATCAGCAAGAACAACTCAATTTACGCGCCGAGCGTACTGGTGCTGGATGAACACCTGCGTCCGGCGGCCTATTATCCGAGCAGCTATTTCCCTTATCAGCCACCGGGTGCGATGTCATCCGATCGCCTTGAGGGCACGCTGAAACTGACGCCGGCACTGGGCCAAAAGCAGATTTATTTGCTGGTATACACCACCCGTCAGGATCTGGCGAAAACCACCCAATTGACTAACCCGGCGAAGGCTTATGCGCAGGGCGTGGGTAACGCGGTACCGGATATTCCGGATCCGATCGCCAGCCACAGCACCAGCGGCACCATCAAACTGAAAGTTACGGCCGAACAGGGCAGCGGCAATATCATGATTGGCATGCTGCAACCGGCACCGGCGGCGGCACCAGTGGTAGTGGGATCAACCGCGGCGGTTGCTGCAGCACCGACTCCGGCACCGGCTCCAACCAAACCGGCGGAACCGATGTTGAATGACACCGAAAGTTACTTTAACAACGGCATCAAACAGGCAGTGAAGGCGGGGGATATCGATAAAGCGCTGAAACTGATGAATGAGGCTGAAAAACTGGGTTCTACCACAGCGCGTGAAACGTTTATTGGCAGCGTGAAAGGCAAGGGGTAGTACCCGACGCTGCCGATGCTGGCTTGATGATTGGTGCGCCCCGGCGCACCTTTTTTCATTCGTCGGCCAGTGTTTCACCGATCAACGCCAGCAGGCGCGCATTGTCCACCTGCTGCATTATCCGCACCGGTCGACCTTCGGCTTCCGGCATGCCGACCGTCAGGCGCAGACTTTCCGGTCGCCAGCGACGGGAGCTGCCGCGCGTTATGGCACCTTCCAGCGCCACGTCGACAAAATATTCCTCCGTGGTGACCAACTGCGGTTCCAGCAGCCAGGCAATCACCAGTGCATCATGGATCCAGCAGCCCGGCAGATGGCGGGTATGGCGAGAGTAGTCGATCCAGGGCTGAGTGGTGGTTCGCAGGTAGCGGCACAGCGGCGTATCCGGCTGGGTCATTTGGGCCAGGTCAGCCTGCGTCAGCATGGTTTGCGTGGTGACATCCAGCGGAGCGAGCGTGATATTGGCACCGCTGGTCAGCACCTGTCTGGCCGCTTCCGGATCCAGGCCGAAATTGGTGTCCTTGATGTAACCCTCGACGTTGAACACCCCACCCATAATCACGATTTCCTTCACCGCCTGCGCCATCTGCGGGTACAGCTGCAAGGCATGGGCGACGTTGGTCAGCGGACCGATTGCTGCCAGGGTTATCTCGCCGGGGTGATTGCAGATCAACTCGCCGATCGCTACGGCGGCATTGGGGGTGGGTATTGTGGCGGCTTGGGGATAAGGCGTATTACGCCACAGGGTGGCTAGCTGCGGATCGGTAATCGCCCGATCCAGATGGGTGCGCCAGGGTTCTGGCGCTTCGCTCAATGCTCGCGTTGCGCCAGCCACCACCGGCACCTGATAACCGGTTTGCTGCAACAAATGGCTGGCCACGGCAAAACCGACGTCGCGCGGCGTATTGCCGGCCACGATGCTGATAAGCTCCAGTGAGAGCTGAGGTTTGGCTGCCAGCGCCAGCGCCAGGGCCAGCCCGTCGTCAACGTTGGCGCCGGGAATGCCGTTGCCGGGATCGCAATCAATAATCAAACGCATAGCAGTTACCTGAATCAATAAACTAGCAGCCGCACGATCGGCGGATATGCAGCTGGAAGGCGAATTCGTGCAGTTCTGGCTGCGCGGTACCGGTGGCCAACATGGCGATGGCCTGCCTGGCCATCGCGTCGATCGGTTGTTCGACCGCGCTGAGCGGCGGCACGCTGAATTCGGATTGTTGGGTGCCGTTAAAGCAAATGATAGCCAGATCGTCCGGCACGCGCAGTTGATGTTCCGCCAGCGCTGACAGACAGCCAAGTGCCTGTTGTTCGTTGGAGGTGAATATGGCGCGTGGGCGGGGGCCTTGCAGCATTTTCTGGCTGGCCTGATAGCCGCCCTGTCGGGTATAGGGTGCTTCAAAAATCCATTCTTCACGCGGCGTAATACCCGCCTCAATCAGCGCGTCACGCCAGCCGTTAAGGCGATCTTGTGCGTTGAGCATGGTCAGCGGGCCAACAAAAATGCCGAGCTCCCGATAGCCGTGCTGCAACAGATGGCGTGTGGCCTGGCAGGCGGCGTCGCGTTCATTAACGCGGATGGCGCTGATACCGGCATGGCTGTCGATGGTATCTATCATCACGCAGGGGGTGCCGGAATTGCGGATCAGATCAAACCAGGGATGACGATCGACGCTGGTATACAGCAGCCCGTCAACCTGACGGCGCAGCAGGTGGTTAATCAGCTCGTGCTCGTGCTGCCGGTCGT
The DNA here is from genome assembly GCF_056376275.1 of Serratia sp. AR11. Classification (NCBI taxonomy): domain Bacteria; kingdom Pseudomonadati; phylum Pseudomonadota; class Gammaproteobacteria; order Enterobacterales; family Yersiniaceae; genus Serratia; species Serratia sp. AR11. The sequence goes on along the minus strand of NZ_CM150739.1, from coordinate 4,988,262 downwards.
CGCCGGCGTCCCCCAACAGCAGCACGCGGCCATGGTTGAAGGCTTCACGCTGCAGTGCCCGTGCCATTGAGGCAAAAAACGGGTTGGAAATATCGGGAACCACTAATCCATAAGTCAGAGTATTGCCCGAAGCCAGCGCCCGGGCGATGTCGTTCGGCCGGTAACCGGTTTGCTCGATCGCCGCCAGCACCCGCAAACGGGTAGCTTCTGCCACCGGGCGCGGACCGTTATTGATCACATAACTGACTACCGCGACCGAGGTGCCCGCTACGCGGGCGACGTCGGCGCGGGTGATACGCCGCGCGGATTGATTATCCAAGTTGGATTCCTGTACGCCCTGATTACACCGCGTCCTGCGGCAGGTTAAGGTCGCGGCCACGGGTTTCCGGTGCAAAGAAGGTGGTGATTAAGCCAATGCCTGCCATTACAACAAAATAGCAGGCAACAGGCCACCAGTGACCGAAACCGGCCAGCAGCGCAGTAGCGATCAGCGGTGCGGTCCCACCGGAGAGGATCGACCCCAGTTCCTTGGCGAAAGCCATTTTTGAGTAGCGGTTTTTGACGCCGAACAGTTCCACTCCATAGGCCGCCTGCACGCCAAAAATGCCCAAAGATGCGATGCACATGCCGACCACAATCACCGAAATCACTATCGCCGGCTCACGGCTGTCGAGCAGCCAGAAGGCCGGGAAGGCGTACAGCACCAGCAGCAGGCAGAACCAGCGGTAAGTGACGCGGCGGCCGAAGCGGTCAGAAAGCCAACCCGCCAGCGGGATCACCAGGAAACCGCACAGCGAGGCGATCATCACCGCCAGCGCCGGCACCGATTTATCCACCATCAGCACCTTGGCCACATAACCGACGATAAAACCCTGGCACAGATAGGACGGGCCATTCTCACCAATACGCAGGCCGAGCATGATCCAGAAGGCTTTGGTGCGCTGCAGGTAGCTGCGGTTATCCGTTGCCACGGGAGCGTTGTCCAGCATGCGCTGACGGTTTTGTTGCAGTTCGCGTTCAAATACCGGGGTTTCACGCACGTGACGGCGCAGGTAGAGAGCGCCCCCGGCGATCAGGATGCTGGCGAGGAACGGAATGCGCCAGCCCCAGGCGATCAGATCGGCCTTGTCCAATTGCAACACCAGCAACCAGACCAGCGAGGCTAACAGAGTACCGCTGTTGGAGCCGATCGCAATGATCGAAGCGACCAGACCACGGCGTTTGGCCGGTGCGTATTCTGCCAGCATCACCGCGCCTCCGGACAGCTCTGCCCCGGCACCGAAGCCCTGGGCAAAACGCAAGATCACCAGGCAGGTGGGGGCCCAGACGCCGATTTGGGCGTAAGAAGGGATCAGCCCGATCAAGGTGGTAGAGACGCCCATCAACGCTACCGTGGTGAGCAGCACCACGCGGCGGCCCTTACGGTCGCCAATCCAGCCGAAAACCAACGCGCCGATAGGTCGGGCAATAAAACCGACGGAGTAGGTGGCGAAGCTGGCCAGCAACGCCACCATTGGGGTGGCTTCTGGGAAGAACACGTCGCCGAACACCATGCCGGCCGCCAGGCCATACAGGGCAAAATCGACATATTCCATTGCCGTGCCGAGCCAGCACGAGAAAGTGGCGCGCCAGAATTGGCCGCGCCCTTCTTTGGTGGTCAAACGTTCATCGGCCGCCAAGGTTTCGTCGGTGGCCTGTGGGGTTGCAAGCGTTGTTTCGCTCATGGCATTGATATCCTCTTTTCGTCATGCGCCATAAATGGCGCCGTTAAAGATGGTTTCCCTGGTGTCGGCAAGAAGGTTTGCTGACAAAGTTTTGAACTGTTGGCGATTCAACGCTGCAGTAACAAGGGTATCTACGCGCGTAGATAAAACAATGCTGCAGGAGTGAAAATTTGCTGAGGATCACATAATCCCCACCGCGCCGGAGAATGAAGGTAAAGAAAACAGATGGCAGAAAGATGACAAGGTGGTGCTTTAAGGCGCGAAGTTTTGCTGTGTGGCACCCCTCGAATCAGCCTGCCGCTTTTGAATTTCTGCGTTACAATGGGCGCCTGTTAACAGTTTGTCTGGTCTGGCGCGGCCGCAGGGCGCGGCGTCAGGCATGGAGTAGAACAATGTCAGGCAACAGGGATTCGATCCTACCGCCGCTGGAGTGGTTATCCGCGCAACATCCTCCGGCACCCGCCGCCGTCAGCGATTGGCTGATGGAACCAGGTTCCATGACGCGCCGCTTTGAACGCCACTGTGGGCGGGTGCACGTCGAACCGCAGCGCGAATGTTTTATTACCCGCGACCAACTGGGGGAAGAGGCAGAACATCTGCCGGACAGTCCGCGCTATTGGCTGCGTGAAGTTGTGTTGTTGGGCGATAACCAGCCCTGGCTATTGGGGCGCACGGTGATCCCGTTGGAAACTCTGACCGGCCCTGATCTGGCATTGGTGGATTTGGGTACCTTGCCACTGGGCCGCTATCTGTTCAGCAGCGATGAACTGACTCGCGATTACATTCATATTGGACGGCAAGATGCACTGTGGGCGCGCCGTTCCCGCCTGCGGCTGGCGGGTAAGCCGCTGTTGCTGACCGAACTGTTTTTACCGGCTTCGCCGCTGTACGCGACAGGAAGTTCGGTTCCCGAATGATGAGGAGAGAAAAAACCTTGGAAGGAAGCGTGAATCAAAGCAAATGGCAGGCTTATAGCCATCTGATGCGCATTAATAAACCCATTGGCACCTTGCTGTTGCTGTGGCCGACGCTGTGGGCACTGTGGCTGGCGGGCAAGGGCGTGCCGTCGCTGTCTATCCTGGTGGTGTTCGTGGTTGGGGTCTTCCTGATGCGTGCCGCCGGTTGTGTCGTGAATGATTACGCCGATCGCGCTGTCGATGGCCACGTGAAACGCACTGCCGCTCGTCCGATGCCGAGTGGCCGGGTGAGCGAGAAAGAGGCCAAGGTGCTGTTTGTGGTGTTGGTGCTTGTCTCGTTCGGGCTGGTGCTGACGCTCAATGCGATGACCATCTGGCTGTCACTGGCGGCGCTGGCGCTGGCGTGGGCCTATCCGTTTATGAAACGGGTCACTCATCTGCCGCAGTTTGTTCTTGGCGCGGCGTTTGGCTGGGGGATCCCGATGGCCTATGCCGCCGTCAGCGAGTCGTTGCCACTGAGCTGCTGGCTGTTGCTGCTGGCCAATATTTGCTGGACGGTGGCTTACGACACCTTATATGCGATGGTTGACCGTGACGATGACCTGAAGATTGGCATTAAATCTACGGCCATTTTGTTTGGTCGTTACGACAAGCTGATCGTCGGTTTGCTGCAGTTCGCCACGCTGCTGCTGATGCTGTGGGTAGGCTATCTGACGCAGATGAGCGGGGCCTTTTACTGGTCGCTGTTGCTGGCCGGTGCCTTGTTTATCCATCAGCAAAAACAGATTGCCACCCGTGAGCGTGACGCTTGCTTCAAGGCGTTCATGGATAACAATTATGTCGGGCTGGTGTTGTTTATCGGTATTGCACTGAGTTACTGGCAGGGTTAAGGCGTTACCGCAATAAAAAAGGCACCCGAGGGTGCCTTTTTCGTATCCATATCAATTGGATTAGTCTTCTTTCTCTTCCGCTGCGACCGTTTCCGGCAACGCGTTGGTTTCCGCCGGCATACTGACGCTTTCAATGGTCAGCTTGATTTCCGGGGTAATCAAATCGCTCAGCATGTTGTAGACCTCCATGGTGTGCTCACGGACCGCATCGCCGATGTCATTGATGTAGCCTTCTGCACGCAGCGTAGCCACCAGGGTGGAGAACACCGCCTTGTCGAAGAACTCCGGCGCATTGATGCCATGCAGCACCGACAGACGCTGGGCCATAATACGGCTCTCTTTCTCCAGCGCACCGCGGTTGATGCTTGGATTGGCACTGAGGATTGACATGGTGATGGCATAACGCTGCAGCGTTTCGCGGACACCGGCGGCCAACAGCTGCAATGGACGGATGCGTGCCGGATTCAACACCAGATCGTCACCCTTATCGCAGATCAGTTGCTGACGGATCATTTCGTCGATCAGTGGTCGTAGCACTTCCGGCAGTTGTTCCTTGTCGTTATGCAGGAACAGTTCAGCCTTCAGCATTGGGTAAATCAGGCCAATCTGGCGTAGCAGTTCAGCGCGCGATACCCGGCGGTGATGCATCACGATAGTGGCGATCAGCGATGGCAGAACCAACAGATGATGGATATTGTTACGGTAATAGGTCATCAACACCGCCTGCTCGCGCGGCAGGATGATGATATCGCCGATGTTATCCTTCTCCACCTCGAACTTGTTCATGTTCAGCGCGTGATCCAGCAGCTCATCCGGCGTTTGGGTTGGTACGGTAACGTCGCCGGCATAAGGCACATTGCGCATCAGTTGCAGGTAGCATTCCAACTGCTCAAGCAACTGCTCGCGGGTCAGCGAGCGTTGGCGTGAGGCCAGCAGCGCCGTGGAACACAGGTTCATGGCGTTGGCGGCGGCGGCATTGTTGATGCGCACCATAATCTTGGCCGCCAAATCGTTGACCGTCGGCGTTAACCAGCTTGGACGCTGGGCTTCGATCGGGTCAATCGATTCGCGCCACTGTGGCACATTCTGGTTCAGGTAAGCGGTCAACGGCAGTGGGTCACCAAAGTTGACGTAACCCTGGCCGAGATTGCGCAGCTTGCGCAGGCCGCGCAGCATCTGCAACAGGCTCTCTTTTTCCTTGGTCGCGCCACGCAACTCTTTGGCGTAGGTACCCACTTCCATCACGTGTTCGTAACCGATGTAAATCGGCACCAGTGTGATAGGACGGCTACCGCCGCGCAGCATCGCCTGAATGGTCATCGACAGGGTGCCGGTCTTCGGTTCCAGTAAACGTCCGGTACGGGAACGGCCACCTTCAACAAAGTATTCCACCGAGTAACCGCGGGTAAACAGCTCGCCGAGGTATTCACGGAATACCGTCGAGTACAGTTTGTTGCCTTTGAAGGTGCGGCGGATAAAGAAAGCGCCCAGGCGACGGAAGATCGGCCCGGCCGGCCAGAAGTTGAGATTGATACCGGCAGCAATATGCGGTGGCACCAGACCCTGGTGATACAGCACGTAGGACAGCAGCAGGTAGTCCATGTGGCTGCGGTGGCAGGGTACATAAACAATCTCGTGGCCGTCCTGCGCCAACTGACGCACGCGTTCGGCGTTTGTGACGTTGATACCTTGATACAGTCGGTTCCAGGTCCAGCTCAGCACGCGATCGGAAAGGCGCACCGTCTCGTAAGAGAAGTCGGCAGCGATCTCTTCCATCAGCGCAATGGCATTCTGCTGGGCTTTTTCGTGGGAAATCTTCTTGCTGCGAGCTTCGTCTTCGACCGCTTTTTCGATCGCCTTGGACGCCAACAGCTTGTTGAACAGGTCCTGACGGGCCGGCAGGCTTGGGCCGACGGCGGCCAGACGCTGACGCGAGAAGTGCATGCGTGCTACGCGAGCCAGTTTCTGCGCAATGATTTTGTCCGTACCGTGCTCGGTGGCCATGCGGCGCAGCGAAACGGTATTGGAAAAACGGACAAAGCTGTCGCGGCCGAGCCACAGCACGGCGAAGAATTTCTGCACGCCATTCAGCAGACGCAGATGCGGTGTGCCGTGACCTTCGCGCCCCGGAGAGCGGCCAAACATCACCGAAACCGGCAGCATCTGAATGTCGAGATCCGGATTACTGCGGTGCAGGTCCAGATAGTCGTGGAACAGTTTTACCGACTCTTCTTTCGGCGTGTAGTAGCGGAATACGCGCGGGCCGTCGTGAATAAACACGTGGCTTGGCAGCACGGTGCCGTCTATCTCCAGCGGATTGAGGGGGTCGGGCAGATCTTGCGCCAGGCACTGGGTGCGCAGCGTCAGCAAATCCGCCTTGGAATTATAAGGTAAAACATACAAAATCGGCCGTGAGGGATCCAACCCTAACTCCGTGACCGGATCTGAAGGGATAACCTTACTTCTTACCAACAGTTTGAGTGGTAAATTCAATAGTTTATAATAAATTTTACGCCAACCTGACATAACAACGTGAAGCCTCTTGTTAGCAATGCGCCGCAAGCATACCAGAAACCGGGTAGCAGATCTGTGGTGTTGGAAAACCGAGAGCCGGGAGAGTTTCCTGGCCTAGACTGTTTAATTATGACTTATCTCTGCTAAAGGCACTAAAAAACATGGCAAACCAAGCAACCGGCCTGACCCGTATTATTAAAGCCGCCGGCTACTCTTATAAAGGCTTTTCCGCTGCCTGGCAGCACGAAGCGGCATTCCGCCAGGAATTGGTGGCGACCGTGCTGGCTATCATACTGGCGATTTGGCTGGACGTGGGTGCGATAGCGCGCATTTTACTGATCGGATCGGTGCTGTTGGTGATGATCGTCGAAATCCTGAACAGCGCGATTGAGGCGATTGTCGATCGGGTAGGGACTGAGCATCACGAGCTTTCCGGTCGGGCAAAGGATATGGGCTCGGCGGCGGTTTCGCTGGCGATTATTTTGGCGCTGTTTGTCTGGGGGTCGGTGCTGTGGCAGCACTTTGCCTGAGTGGCGGCGTTGCGTTGCGACAGGTGTCGCTAATCCCTGATTTTTATTCACTCTTCGGTTCCCAAGCCGCAGTTACCTGTATATACTCACAGCAAGACTGTATAAACAAACAGGGGGCGGAATGAAAGCACTAACTACCAGACAGCAAGAGGTCTATGATCTGATTCGCGATCATATTTCGTCCACTGGCATGCCGCCAACGCGCGCCGAGATCGCCATGCGTCTGGGGTTCCGTTCGCCAAATGCCGCAGAAGAACACCTGAAAGCGCTGGCGCGTAAAGGCGTTATCGAGATTATCTCCGGCGCTTCGCGCGGCATTCGCCTGCTGATGGAAGATGAAGAGGGTTTACCGCTGATTGGCCGTGTCGCTGCCGGTGAGCCGCTGCTGGCGCAGCAGCATATCGAAGGGCACTACAAGGTCGATCCATCCCTGTTCAAACCGAGCGCGGATTTCCTGCTGCGGGTCAACGGCATGTCGATGCGTGACATCGGTATTCTCGACGGCGATCTGCTGGCGGTGCATAAAACTCAGGACGTGCGTAATGGCCAGGTGGTTGTGGCACGCATTGAAGATGAAGTCACAGTCAAGCGCCTGAAAAAACACGGTAACGTGGTTGAGCTGCTGCCGGAAAACAGTGAATTCCAGCCGATTGTGGTCGATCTGCGTCAGCAGAATTTCACCATTGAAGGTCTGGCGGTCGGTGTGATCCGCAATGGCGACTGGGTTTAATCCTCACGCCCAAACATCGTCCTCTGATTCAAGTCGCCCCAGTTCTGGGGCGATGTCATATCTGATTCACTATATACCCTATAGCTTTCAAGTTGCAGCTAGGCGGCCAACTCGCTCATCCCCAGGCGCTTACTCAGGTAAGTAACTGGGGTGACAAATCTGCCGGGAGCAGATTTGAACGCTGTTTGCAGCGGCCCCGAAGGGGTGTGGCTCATGGACGGGCCACATAACTGAGTGCAGATAACAACGCTGCAATTTGAAAGATGACGGGTATACACGGGAACATTTCACTATGCGCCTGCTTTCTGCCTTCACCAGCGATACCGATAAAGCCCTGTGGCGCCTTGCGCTGCCCATGATTTTCTCCAATATCACCGTGCCGCTGCTTGGGCTGGTAGATACCGCAGTCATCGGCCACCTCGACAGCCCGACCTATCTGGGTGGCGTAGCGGTTGGCTCCATGGCCACCAGCTTCCTGTTTATGCTGTTGCTGTTTCTGCGTATGAGCACCACCGGGCTGACTGCTCAGGCGTTGGGGGCACAAAATCCGCAGGGGCTGGCACGAGCCTTTATGCAGCCGTTGCTGCTGGCGGTGTTGGCCGGGGTGGCTATTGTGTTGCTGCGCTATCCGCTGATTGAGTTGGCGCTAAAAATCGTCGGTGGCGATGGGGCGGTGCTGGAACAGGCTCGTTTGTTCCTCGAGATCCGCTGGCTGAGCGCCCCGGCGGCGCTGGCCAATATGGTGATCCTGGGTTGGTTGCTTGGCGTGCAATACGTGCGCGCACCGGTGATCCTGCTGATTGTCGGCAACCTGCTGAATATCGTATTGGATATCTGGCTGGTGATGGGACTGGGCTGGAACGTGCAGGGGGCCGCGACCGCGACGGCTATCTCTGAATATGCCACGCTGCTGTTGGGATTATGGCTGTCCTGGCGCGTGATGCGCATACGCGGCATTTCTGTGCCAATGCTGCGCCAAGCCTGGCGCGGTAATCTGCGGCGTCTGCTGGCGTTGAATCGCGACATTATGCTGCGTTCATTGCTGCTGCAACTGTGTTTTGCCTCGCTGACCATCTTCGGTGCCCGGCTGGGCGGCGAGGTGGTCGCGGTAAATGCGGTGCTGATGAATTTGCTGACCTTCACCGCTTATGCGCTGGACGGTTTCGCCTACGCGGTAGAGGCACATTCGGGCCATGCCTATGGCGCCCGTGACGATAGCCAACTGCGTAAAGTATGGCGTGCGGCTTGCCGGCAGGCCTGCCTGGTGGCGTTGGGCTTTGGTCTGCTCTATGCCGTTGCCGGGCAGCAAATCATTGCCGCCTTGACCTCTTTACCGGAGCTGCGCGCACTGGCGAGCCACTATCTGCCGTGGCAGGTAGTGCTGCCGTTGGTGGGAGTATGGTGCTATTTGCTGGACGGCATGTTTATTGGTGCCACCCGCGGCGCAGAAATGCGTAACAGCATGGCAGTAGCCGCCGCCGGTTATGGGCTGACGCTGTTTACCCTACCTGTACTGGGCAACCATGGATTGTGGCTGGCGCTGGCGGTGTTCCTTTCGCTACGCGGCCTTGCGCTCGGGTGGATTTGGCATTGCCACAGGGTGCGAGGGACCTGGTTTACAGCGGATGTGACACAGTCAAAAATGAGTAATAATTAGTTTTTCTTATGTTTTTGTTTATATTAAGTTACATTTTCTTGAGCGAAATTCTTTCCGCTTAACTACTGTTCTTCTGGGGTTTTTACTGATTTTTCTTTGTTTTGTGAATTTTTATCCTGACTTTTTCTTTTTTATCGCTATCTGTAGCTATAGTTAATCATGTGGTTGGCGGAATAAATTGGAACTGACAACCCTTTTATTCAGGTCGATTGACCGAAATAATTACTCAGTTAAGTCCGGCCACAGGCGTTTAAAACTGACTAATCACAGGTAACGGAGAGGTTATGAACAAAGATCAAGCCGACGGTAACTGGAAGCAGTTTAAAGGGAAAGTGAAGGAACAGTGGGGCAAGCTGACCGATGACGATCTGACGGTCATTGAAGGGAAACGCGAACAGCTTGTCGGTAAAATTCAGGAACGTTATGGCTACCAGAAAGAGGCGGCCGAGAAAGAAGTTAAATCCTGGGAAGACCACAACAAGTATCGCTGGTAGCGCGCTGGGCCGCAGCGGATTGCGGCCACAAGCTACTTTTAAAGGCCCGGCGTTTTTATCCCCTTAACGCCAAGCCTGCAGGTACAGGGAGGTACCTGAAAAACCAACCTATTTCTTCTTGATGGCGATGCTGTGATCGTGTTCGCCGCAGTCATGCTTGCTGTCACAGGCTTCTACCTCAACGCAACCCGCACACAGGCCATGCGCCTCCACCACGTTATGACGCAGAACAAAACCAGACTCCTTCGCCAGTTTCTGCAACGTCTCTTCGACCCCTTCGGTAGTGCGTTCAGTCACCTGACCACAGCGATCGCAGATAAACAGCGCGGAAGTGTGCGTCGGCTGTTCGAAGTGATGGCACAGCACGTAGCTGTTGGCGGATTCCACCCGGTGAATGAAGCCTTGTTCCAGCAGAAAATCCAGAGCACGGTACACCGTCGGTGGTTTGGCCTGAGGTTCGGCGACGCGCAGCAGATCGAGCAGGTCGTAAGCGCTGATGGCACCGGGCTGCTGTGCCATCAGGCGTAACACTTCCAGCCGCTGCGGTGTCAGACGCACATTGCGTTGCTGACAGAGTTGTTCAGCCTGCGCCAGCAGCTTTTCCTGGGTGCTTGAGTTCATGGCAAATTTCCCGGTACGTAAAAAAGCCGATTTTACCATGCTTCAGTCAAATCGCCGAGAGTCGGCCCCTTTTCCTCTGATATGGCGCACTAATCGGCTGGTTTACCACCTACCGTTCGTCACCAGTGTGACGATGTTCACACTTGGAGTGGCGTCTTAGCTGGCAAGTGAGTGTTGCAAGCGCTCTGCCAACGCGGCCATTTCCGGCGCAGGGTTATGCCCAATCAGCATAAAACCATGACGGCCATCGGCCCAGTAGATCACGTTCATTCCCTGGCGGCGCTCGCTTTGGGCGGACTGAGACTTACCCGGTTGTTGAACAATGCACAGCGCCAGCGCACCGAATTGAGCATCCAGCCAGGTTAACTGAGCGATACGCCGATCGTCGTAAGCCAGCACGCGAGCGTTTTTCAGCTCGGCGCCACTCAACATTAACTTCGGTAGCGAGAGTGCGATGCCCAGCCGATCGCCGGTTTGCTGTAGCTGATGGGCAATCTGTGTAGCCGTGTCATCGAAGCCTGCCAGCGTTTCCGGCGTGTACAGTGCCATATATTGGGCGACCAAACCGCGCCAGTTGTCTTCTGGCTGGCTGAACTGTAAATAGGCGCGATCACCTGCGATGCCGAGTGCCAGAAAACCAACCGCGGCGGCGATCAGGCTACGCCGACTGATACCGCGCTGCGGCACTGGGGCGGTAAGGGGGCCTGCGGCGCGCAGACGTTGTACCGGCGCCTCATCAAGCAATGGAGCAAATGCTTGCTTAAAAGGCAGGGTGCTGCGTGCCAATAACGACAAACGTTCGGCCAGCGCGGGTTCATCGATCAGGCGCTGTTCCAGAAGCTGGCGCTGCCGTGGGTCCAATTGATTGTCCAGGTAGGCGACCAGCAGTTCATCCGCAGCGTAGGTTGAGCTCATGATTGTTCTCCTTTTGCCTGGGGTGAACGGGTCTGCAGCATGCTGTCATTTGCCAATCTCAGGCGTGCCGCCGCCAGACGACTCATGATGGTGCCGATGGGCACGTCAAGCACCTCGGCGGCCTCACGGTAAGACAGCTCCTCCACATAGACCAGAAACAGCGTATTGCGCTGCGCCTCCGGCAGCCGGTTAACCCGCTGCATCACCTCGTTGGCCCAAATCGGCTCTTCACTGTTTTCCGACCCGGCCAGTTCTTCGACGTCGACAAAACCCTGCCCCTGGCGGATATGCTGGGCGCGAGTCTCGTTAAGCCAGATAGAATGAAGGATCGCAAACAACCAGCGGTCCATCCGCGTGCCCACGGCAAACTGTGCGGCGCGTTCCAGCGCCCGCACGCAGGTGGCTTGAACCAAATCGTCGGCAACATCCCGCCGGTGGGAAAGCACCAGACCATAGCGCCACAGGCGGGAAAGATACTGGCCGATTTCGTTACGGATCGCGTCGCTACTGATGTTTACCTCCGGGCCAGGCTAGATCATGATTCTGGATGGTGATCGATGGCTGCCGCCAGATCGCGGTACTCTTCACAACCGGTACCGCATAGCGACTGGATCACCTTCAGTTGTTCTTTCGCCAAATCCTGACGGCCCTTGACCATATAGGCCTCACCCAGATATTCACGGACTTTCGGGTATTTCGGATCGAGCGCGACTGATTTTAAATAGTAGCCGATCCCTTCATCGGTGCGGCCGAGCTTGCGGGTAGCGTAACCGCGGTAGTTCAGTGCAACCGCGGTGTTAGGATCCTTAAGGGTATTGAGCACGTCGAGCGCCTCCTGGTAACGACCGCTTTTTGCCAGCGCATAGGCATAGTTAGCCCGATCGTTGTCGTCGATCATGCTGCTTTTTTCCACCATGCAGGTCTTGGTTTTTGTATCGTATATCTGGCCTTTCGGGCAGGTTGGGGTGGTCTGACCGCTATCATCACCGCCCATTGCCAGGGCCGCCCCGGAAAACAGCAGAGAACCGGCAATGACTGGTAACAGCAGGCGTTTAACGAAACTGTTCATGGTTGTTTCCTCATTGGGAAGGGCGCAGAGCTGCACCCATAACGAGAGAACACCTGACCACGCTTTTTTATTCGTTTTTTCGGGGGCTTTTTTAACCAGGCGGTACAGTGGTTTTCCCAACGCCGTCGATTGTCGTTATAATAGCCGTTTGCGGCAGTACGCCGTTCGTTGAAACCAGACAGAATCAGGTAGCCAGTAGCCCAGCATGACGACAGACAACAACGCTTCAAAATACGCCGCCAATCGTTTCTCCATCGCGCCGATGCTCGACTGGACCGATCGTCATTGCCGTTACTTCCACCGCCTGCTGACCAAGGACACGCTGCTGTACACCGAAATGGTGACTACCGGCGCGATTATCCATGGCAAGGGCGACTATCTGGCTTACAGCGAAGAAGAACATCCGGTGGCGCTGCAACTGGGCGGTAGCGATCCGGCCGCGTTGGCACACTGTGCCAAATTGGCTGAGCAGCGCGGCTACGACGAGATAAATCTCAACGTCGGTTGTCCGTCCGATCGGGTGCAGAATGGTATGTTCGGTGCCTGTCTGATGGGGCAGGCAACGCTGGTTGCCGACTGCATCAAGGCGATGCGTGATGTGGTGTCGATCCCGGTGACCGTGAAAACCCGTATCGGTATTGACGACCAGGACAGCTATGAGTTTCTGTGTGATTTTATCGCCACCGTTGCCGGACGCGGTGAATGCGATATGTTCACCATTCATGCGCGCAAAGCCTGGCTGTCGGGCCTGAGCCCGAAAGAGAATCGTGAAGTGCCGCCGCTGGATTATCCGCGTGTCTATCAGTTAAAACGTGATTTCCCAGAACTGACTCTTGCCATCAATGGCGGGGTGAAAACTCTGGAAGAGGCGAAGCAGCACCTACAGCATCTGGACGGCGTAATGATGGGGCGCGAAGCCTATCAGAACCCAGGCATTCTGGCGCGGGTCGACAGCGAACTGTTTGGCCGCCAGACCGAGGTGATGGACAGCGTAGCGATTATTGAGTCGCTGTATCCTTACATCGAACGCGAACTGTCGAACGGCACCTATTTGGGCCATATTACCCGCCATATTCTGGGCCTGTTCCAGGGCGTGCCGGGTGCGCGTCAGTGGCGCCGCCACCTGAGCGAAAATGCCCATAAGCCAGGGGCAGATGCGCGCGTGGTTGAACAAGCACTGGATTTGGTGCGCCTGCCGCGTACCGAAATGGCGTAATTGACATCAATATCTGACTAAAAGTTAGCGTTTTTGACCAGGCATGTCGCATTGTGTGATGTGCCTTTTTTTTAATTTCAATCACTTAGTTTCCACGCCGGCCTGGCACGCTTCTTGTAATAGCTCAGCAGATACTTTGTTTTGCGAAGGAGCAAAATCATGTTGGAACTCTTCTTTCTGGTCGGTTTTGTTGTGATGCTGATGGTGACCGGGATTTCGCTGCTGGGCGTGTTTGCCGCGATATTGGTGGCGGCGGCGTTTATGTTACTTGGTGGGCTGTTTGCGATGGTGATTAAGCTGTTGCCGTGGTTGATTCTGGCTGTGGTAGGCGTTTGGATTTACCGTTCGATGCAGAAACCACAAATACGCCGCTACTGATTTTTTGTCGAATAATCAGTCGGTCACACTGAAATCTACGCAACAGCTCCGCTCTGAATGCGGCGGAGATCACAGCTTGGCGTTTTAAATGCCAATGCGCCGCATTAGCCATGTTTTTTGCATTTCGGGGCTGTTAGGATGTTTGCCGTGCAGCGATGCGACCTATTTCATCACCGCAAGAGACATTGACCCAATACGAGTGTTGCTCAAGCAACCCGCTGTCTCGGGCGGACTCTGCTCTACCCCTACAAACGCAGTAACAAAAAGGGCTCCGTCAGGAGCCCTTTTTATTGGTTATGATCCCGCGATATCAGGATACTGGCCAGTCATTACTTTCGAGTTGCAGTGTGCGATCAATGGTCATATTCAGTTGGCACGAGGCAGAATCCAGCGCATCGCCGGAACCATGCGGCGCTGCGACCAGCGCAAGACACTGGCTGTCTTTGAACTTCAGCCAGTTACGTTGCGCCTCACGCCAGGCCTTTGGCGCGGCTTTAAACTTGAGTGATTCCTTATAGGCCTTGTTCAAACGCGCATCCCAGAGTTTGAATTCCGCTTCGATACAGGCAGCAGCACCAGGCGTGTTACCGCCATCCTTATCCATGCATTGCATATAGGTCTTGGAGTATTGGTATTTCATCAAAACGTTTTGCTCTGTGTCCTGGGTAGCCGCCGGTGCTGCGCTGACGAATGCAGGGGTTGCGGCGAAAACCAGTGCTGCGGCAAGCATTTTTATTTTCATTTCTGAGTTATTTCCTTATTGATCAATATGAATTACCAGAAGATCATATTCCTTTAGTAATGATTTTTCGATGCGATACAGTGCTTTGTATTACCTTGTGTTTGTAAGGGTACTCATCTCAGCGACCGGGGATCAGTAAGCTTGAACCGCTGGTGTTGCGGCTTTCCAGCACCTGATGCGCGCGTTGTGCATCGGCCAACGCAAACTTTTGCTCTTCCTTCACGTCGACTTTGATAGCCCCGCTGCCGATCAAGGAAAACAGCTCATTGCTGGCATACTGCAGTTCAGCACGGGTGGTAATGTAGCCGTTAAGCGAAGGGCGGGTGACGTACAGCGAGCCTTTTTGGTTCAGCAACGCCAGATCAACACCGGTGACCGGGCCGGAGGCATTGCCGAAGCTCACCATTAGCCCACGGCGTTTCAGGCTGTTAAGCGAGGCCTGCCAGGTACTTTGGCCAACCGAGTCGTAAACGACGCCGACTTTCTCTCCCTGTGTCAGCTCAGCCACGCGCTGGGCGATATCTTCCTTATGGTAATTGATGGTTGCCCATGCGCCTGCGTGCTTCGCCAGCTCGGCTTTTTCGTCGGAGCCGACGCTGCCGATCAGTTTTGCCCCGAGCGCTTTAGCCCACTGGCAGGCAATCAGCCCAACGCCCCCTGCGGCGGCATGGAACAGAAACACTTCACCCGGTTGCACCTCATGGGTTTGGCGCAGCAAATAATGCACCGTCAGCCCTTTCAGGAAGGAGGCCGCGCCCTGCTCAAAACTCAGGTTATGCGGCAGCAATGCCACTTTTTCCTGCGAAACGTTGTGCACTTCGCTGTAGGCTCCAAGCGTCGACTGGGCATACACCACCCGGTCACCCGGTTTTAGCACGCTGACACCGGCACCGACCTTGATCACCACCCCGGCCGCCTCGGTACCCAACCCACTCGGTAGTTTGGCGGGCGGATACAGGCCGCTGCGCACGTAGGTGTCGATATAGTTGATGCCGATCGCCTTGTTCTCGATCTGCACCTCACCGGCTGCCGGATCTACGGGGGTAAAATCAACATATTGCAAGACTTCCGGGCCGCCGGTGGCGGAGAATTGAATGCGCTTTGCCATTTCATTACCTCGAGTGGGGGTCTGATTTCACCCTACGCGTTTTAGCATCGGCGATCCAGTTTGCCCTGGGGTGGCTTGATACTTTTTGCATCTGTTATGCGCAGGAATCACAGCTAAAAATCACGTATACTCTCGCGTCAGGATCCTCCATTCGCCACCGGATAAAGAATACGTTTCATGGCAGGAAAAAAACCAACCAACAGAACAAACGCAGACGAAGCCAAAGAGCGCCCAAGAGACCGCCAGATGGAAGGGCTGAAGATGCCGCCACATTCGCTGGAGGCGGAACAGTCCGTGTTGGGCGGTTTGATGCTGGATAACGAACGCTGGGACAACGTGTCCGAACGCGTAGTTTCCAACGATTTCTTCAGCCGCCCGCATCGCCTGATCTTTACCGAGATGCAGCGCCTGCTGGAAATGAGCCGACCGATCGACCTGATCACCCTGTCCGAATCGCTGGAACAGCGCGGTGAGCTCGATTCCGTCGGTGGGTTCGCCTACCTGGCCGAATTATCGAAAAACACCCCAAGTGCTGCCAACATCGGTGCTTATGCAGATATCGTACGTGAACGTGCGGTAGTGCGTGAGATGATCTCGGTGGCCAATGAAATCGCCGACGCCGGTTATGATCCGCAGGGTCGCAGCAGTGAAGACCTGCTCGATCTGGCCGAATCTCGGGTGTTCCAAATCGCGGAAAACCGGGCCAGCAAAGATGAAGGCCCGAAAGGCATTGAGCGTATCCTGGAAGATACCGTTGCGCGCATCGAACAGCTGTATCAGCAGCCGCACGATGGCGTTACCGGGGTGGATACCGGCTATCAGGATCTCAATAAGAAAACCGCCGGTTTGCAAAAATCGGATCTGATCATCGTCGCCGCCCGTCCTTCGATGGGTAAAACCACCTTCGCCATGAACCTGTGCGAACACGCCGCGATGACGCAGGAAAAACCGGTGCTGATCTTCAGCCTTGAGATGCCAGGCAACCAGATCATGATGCGTATGCTGGCGTCGCTTTCGCGCGTAGACCAGACGCGTATTCGTACCGGCCAGCTCGATGACGAGGACTGGGCGCGAATCTCCAGCACCATGGGTATCCTGCTGGAGAAGCGCAATATGTACATTGATGACTCCTCCGGCCTGACGCCAACCGAAGTCCGCTCCCGCGCCCGCCGTATTTTCCGTGAACATGACGGCCTGAGCCTGATCATGATCGACTACCTGCAGCTGATGCGCGTGCCGTCCCTGTCCGACAACCGTACGCTGGAGATCGCCGAAATTTCCCGCTCGCTCAAGGCGTTGGCGAAAGAACTGCAGGTGCCAGTGGTGGCGCTGTCGCAGTTGAACCGAAGCCTGGAGCAGCGTGCCGACAAGCGCCCAGTCAACTCCGACCTGCGTGAGTCCGGTTCCATCGAGCAGGATGCCGACCTGATTATGTTCATCTACCGTGATGAGGTTTATCACGAGAACAGCGATCTGAAAGGGATTGCCGAAATTATTCTGGGTAAGCAGCGTAACGGTCCAATCGGTTCCGTGCGGCTGACCTTTAACGGCCAGTGGTCGCGTTTCGATAACTACGCGGGGCCACAATATGATGACGAATAATCAGCTAAGGAACTGAAATGAAAGCGGCAACCGCTGTAATCGACCGCCGCGCTCTGCGACATAATCTGCAACAGGTGCGCCGTCAGGCGCCGCAAAGTCGCCTGATTGCCGTTGTGAAAGCAAACGCTTATGGACATGGCCTGCTGGAAACAGCGCACACCCTGCAAGACGCCGACTGCTACGGCGTGGCGCGCATTGGCGAGGCATTGATGCTGCGCTCCGGCGGTATCGTCAAACCGATCCTGATGCTGGAAGGTTTCTTCTGTGCCGAAGACCTGCCGGTGTTGGTGGCCAATAACATCGAAACCGCCGTACACAGCATCGAACAGCTTGAAGCGCTGGAGCAGGCCACGTTGGCGCGCCCGGTGCCGGTGTGGATGAAGCTCGATACCGGCATGCATCGCCTGGGCGTGCGCCCGGAGCAGGCGGAGGCGTTCTATCAGCGTCTGAGCGCCTGCCGTAACGTGGTGCAGCCGGTTAATATCATGAGCCATTTCAGCCGCGCTGATGAGCCTGAGTCGGACACGACGCTCAAGCAAATACAGTGTTTCGAAAGCTTTGCCGCCGGCAAACCGGGGCAGCGTTCGATCGCCGCCTCCGGTGGCACTCTGCTGTGGCCGGATGCGCACAACGAGTGGGTACGCCCAGGCATTATCCTGTACGGTGTTTCACCGATGGAAGGCTCTCAGGGCTGTCAGTATGACCTGCAACCGGCGATGACGCTTAAATCCAACCTGATCGCGGTGCGTGAACACAAAGCCGGTGAATCTGTGGGCTACGGCGGCACCTGGGTTAGCGCAGGTGATACCCGTTTGGGTGTGGTGGCAATGGGTTATGGCGACGGCTACCCGCGCAGCGCACCTACGGGAACGCCTGTGTGGCTTAACGGCCGTGAAGTGCCGATAGTGGGTCGGGTGTCGATGGACATGATGTCGGTCGATCTGGGGCCGGAGGCCACCGATAAGGTTGGCGATGAAGTGGTGCTGTGGGGCCAGGCTTTACCGGTCGAACGAATTGCCGACTGTACCGGCATCAGCGCTTATGAACTGATTACCAAACTAACGCAGCGCGTGTCGATGGAATACATCGGCGAATAGCCTGTGAGGGGCCAGCGCCTGCCGGCCCCAATCAATAACGCGTTATTTCTTTACCGCCAGCCATTGATCGATAATGCTCTGATACTCACCGGTCGCTTTGGACAGGTGCAGCCACTGATCCACATACAACTTCCAGCTTAAATCATCACGCGGCAGCATGTAGGCCTTCTCGCCGTACTGCATCGGTTTTTTGGGATTTACCGCGCACAGTTTCGGAAAACGTTTTTGCTGATACAGCGCCTCGGAGGCGTCGGTGATCATGACGTCGGCTTTCTTGTCGACCAACTGCTGGAAAATCCCCACGTTATCATGGGTCAGCGTCAGTTTGGCCTTGGGCAGATAGGCGTGCACGAAGGCTTCGTTGGTGCCGCCCGCCGGCTCCAATAGGCGCACCGACGGTTTGTTGATCTGGTCGATGGTGCGGTATTTCTTCACGTCGGTGCAGCGTACCAATGGGATCTTGCCGTCGGTATCCAGCATGTCGGCGAAAAATACCTGCCTTTGACGCTGCAGCGTGACGGAGATACCGCCCATGGCGATGTCGCATTTACCGGCGACGAAGTCCGGCGTCAGGGTTTTCCAACTGGTTTTTACCCATTTCACTTTGGCGCCCAGGCTTTTGGCCAGCGATTCCGCCATATCGATATCAATGCCTTCATAGCTACCGTCTTCTTTCAGGAAGGTATAAGGCTTGTAATCGCCGGTGGTGCACACTTCCAGTGTGCCCTGCTGGATCACCTTATCCAGGTGCGATTGAGCGCTGGCGCTCCCGGCGGCAACCAGCAGTGCGAGAGGTAATAATTTTTTCATCGGCGTCCTTTTTATACATTCGTGGTTTTATGCGCTCTTTAGGCGTTAATTGTCGCTGACTTGCGCGAGTTACCCACTTTTTATGCCATTAGCAGCTGGAAACGTTCGGCATTGCTGCTGTGCGCTTCACAACCTCGGTGGGGGAAGGGTATCCACAGTCAAAAAACTGATAGGCTGTAACGTCAACATTTATTAACACAGTTTACAGGTGGCTATGTACAACATTGACGATTTTGATATGAAAATCCTGACGCTGCTACAGGCCAATGGCCGTCTGACCAATCAGGAACTGAGCGATCTGGTGGGGTTGTCGGCCTCCCAGTGTTCCCGGCGGCGCATCAGTCTGGAGCAGGCACAGCTGATCCGCGGCTACCATGCACGGCTGGCACCGGAGGCCGTCGGGCTGGGGCTGGTGGGGCTGATAGAAGTGAGCCTGACTCACCATGCCCAGGAGCAGATCGACAGTTTCCACCAGATGCTGGAAGAAGTGGACGCCATTCTTGACGCCTATAAAACTACCGGCGATGCTGATTATCTGCTGAAGGTGGCGGTGGCGGACCTGCCGGCGCTGGACGACTTTATCAGTCAGACGCTGTCGCGGCATAAAAGCGTGGCGCATATCAAAACGGCGGTGGTGCTCAACCGAATCAAGGAAAACGGTTTGTTGCCGGTTGCGAGATAAAGCTCAAACTGAACGGCCTTTTCCGTCTATATTAGAGCCTGATGCTGTGCCCCCGAACCCTAATAATCCAGGAGAACAACCCGTGTTTCAGAACGTTGATGCCTATGCAGGTGACCCGATCCTGTCGCTGATGGAAAAATTCAAAAAAGATCCCCGTTCGCACAAGGTTAACCTGAGTATCGGCCTTTACTATGACGAGCAGGGCATTATCCCGCAGATGAAGGCGGTTGCCGCCGCAGAAGCGCAACTGAGCAGCGTGGACCACGGCGCGTCAGTGTACCTGCCGATGGAAGGCCTGCAGCCTTACCGTACTGCCATTCAGCATCTGCTGTTCGGCGCCGAGCACCCGATGTTGCAACAGGGGCGTATCACCACCATTCAAACCGTGGGCGGTTCCGGCGCGCTGAAGGTCGGTGCCGACTTCCTGAAAAGCTATTTCCCGGATTCGCAGGTGTGGGTCAGCGATCCGACCTGGGAAAACCACATCGCCATCTTTGGCGGTGCCGGCTTCAAGGTCAATACCTATCCCTACTTCGACAGCGAAAGCCTGGGCGTGAAGTTTGACGCCATGCTGAGCGCATTGAAACAGCTGCCGAAGCACAGCATCGCGCTGCTGCACCCGTGCTGCCATAACCCGACCGGCTCTGACCTGACTCATGCCCAGTGGGATGAAGTGGTCAAAGTGATTGCCGAACGTGAACTGATCCCGTTCCTTGATATCGCCTATCAGGGTTTTGGCGGTGGGATTGCCGATGATGCCTATGCCATCCGCACTATGGCTGCGGCCGGTCTGCCATGCCTGGTAAGTAATTCGTTCTCGAAAATCTTCTCGCTGTACGGCGAACGCGTCGGCGGCCTGTCGGTGGTGTGCGAAAGCGAAGAGGCGGCGGGGCGCGTATTGGGTCAGTTGAAAGCCACGGTTCGCCGCAACTATTCCAGCCCGCCGAACTTCGGTGCGCAGGTGGTGGCGAAGGTGCTGAACGATACGCAACTGAAAGCCCAGTGGCTGGCAGAAGTGGAAATCATGCGTACCCGCATCCTTGAGATGCGTAAAACGCTGGTGGAAGCGCTGAAAGTTGCTCTGCCGCAGCGTAACTTCGATTACCTGCTGGAACAGCGCGGTATGTTCAGCTACACCGGTTTCAGCGCGGCACAGGTCGATCGCCTGCGGGAAGAGTTCGGTGTGTACCTGATCCACAGCGGCCGTGTCTGCATGGCCGGCCTGAACCATAACAACGTGCATCAGGTGGCCGAGGCGTTTGCCGCAGTGCAATAATGTTGTTAGGGTTTGAAGTTCGCAAGGGAGCGATAGCGATATCGCTCCCTTTTTGTTGTCGGTTTGCCGCCGGAGTTGCTGCAAACTGGATAGAGAATATACTGATTGAGGGGCGCTCACTCATGTGGCATCAGCAAACGCTAATCCTCAGCGCAAAAGCGCGTGGTTTTCATCTGGTTACCGAAGAGATTACCGACCAGCTAACCCACTTACACCGCCTGCAAACTGGCCTGTTGCATCTGTTGTTGCAACATACCTCGGCCTCGCTGACGCTGAACGAGAACTGCGATCCTACGGTGCGAGCCGACATGGAACAGCATTTCCTGCGTCAGGTGCCAGAGAACGCACCCTATCAGCACGACTATGAAGGGCCGGACGACATGCCGGCACACATCAAATCCTCTCTGTTGGGCACGTCCCTGACGTTGCCTGTCGGTCACGGGCGACTGATGCTGGGCACATGGCAGGGAATTTGGCTGGGGGAGCACCGCATTCACGGCGGTTCACGCCGGGTTGTGGCCACTTTACAGGGGGAATAACCCAATGAATAACACAGCACTGCTGGAATACTGCATGGCGAAGCCGGGCGCGGAACAGAGCGACCAGAACCAGTGGCAGGCCAGTCAGATCAAGGTTGGCGACGTTATGTTCGCCATGGTGTGCGAGGTGCAGGGGCGGCCGGCGCTGGCGGTAAAATCCAGCCCGGAACTGGCGGAGAGCCTGCGGGAACACCATCCGGAGATCGTCGCCTGTGAGCGGCTGAACAAAGCGCACTGGAATACGGTGTTTCTTGACGGCAACCTGCCGAACTCGCAGTTTTATACCCTGATCGACAGTTCATATCAGTTGGTGCTGGAAGGGTTACCTGACCACGTGCGCCAGGAACTGCGCGCTTAAGCGTTGAGGGCAGGCGCACCGCCTGCCTTTTTAATCGCCTATCTTCCTGTCTACCTTTCAAACTGTGATCGTGATTCGAGAATGGGAACGTTCCCGTTTTAATCTATGCCGGAAACGACTAGGCTTTTTACTCCATAAGCCGCCAGATTAAAGGATGCCGTGAGATGGCCATGAGTGAACAGAAACGCAAGATGATTGCCGGCGAGTTGTATGATGCCGGCGACGAGCTACTGCGCAGCGAGCGTAAGCATGCACGCCAGTTGGTGCACCATTACAACCATTCTTCCCCGGATGACACTGACCTGCGTAAACAGTGGCTGGCGGAGCTGTTGGGCCAGTATCAGGGGGGAACCATCGAGCCGACGTTTCGCTGCGATTACGGCTACAACATCTACCTGGGTAAGAACTTTTACGCCAATTTTGACTGCGTGATCCTCGACGTGTGTGAAGTGCATATCGGTGATAACTGCATGCTGGCACCAGGGGTGCATATCTACACTGCCACCCATCCGTTGGATGCGGAAACGCGCGTCGGCGGTGCGGAGTTCGGCAAGCCGGTGTGCATTGGCGACAACGTGTGGATTGGTGGTCGGGCGGTGATTAACCCTGGCGTGACTCTGGGGGATAACGTGGTGGTGGCATCCGGGGCGGTGGTCACTAAAGACGTACCCGCCAACTGTGTGGTCGGCGGCAACCCGGCACGGGTGATTAAACAACTGTAAGCAAAAATCGGGCGCCACAATGAATGGCGCCCTTAGAGTTAAACTCGCAGCGAGTTGATATCCACCACGAATCGGTATTTCACGTCGCTTTTCAGCATCCGCTCATAGGCCTGGTTGATTTGCTGCATCGGAATCAGTTCGATGTCCGAGGTAATACCGTGCTGACCACAGAAATCCAGCATCTCCTGGGTTTCTGCAATACCGCCGATCAGCGAACCGGCGAGGCGGCGGCGTTTCATGATCAGATTAAACACCTGCGGTGACGGGTGATCGTGTTCCGGGGCACCGACCAGCGTCAGGGTGCCGTCGCGGCGTAGCAGGTTAAGGAACGGGTTCAGATCGTGCTGGGCTGCGACGGTGTTAAGAATAAAGTCGAAGCTGTTGGTGTGCTGCGCCATCTGTTCCGGGTCACGGGAAATGACCACTTCGTGGGCACCGAGGCGTTTGGCATCCTCGACTTTGGACTCGGAGGTGGTGAATAGCACCACATGCGCGCCCATCGCCCGGGCCAATTTGACCCCCATATGTCCTAATCCGCCCAGACCAACAATGCCAACCTTTTTACCGGGGCCGGCACCCCATTGGCGCAACGGGGAATAGGTGGTGATACCGGCGCACAGCAGTGGTGCTACACCGGCCGGATCGAGGTTCTCCGGCACCCGCAGCACAAAGTCCTGGTCCACGGTCATCGCGGTTGAGTAGCCGCCGTAGGTGATGGCACCGGTTTGCCGATCCTGTCCGTTATAGGTGCCGGTAAAGCCGTTTTCACAGTATTGCTCCAGCCCTTCTTCACAGCTCGGACAGCTACGGCAAGAGTCCACCATACAACCCACGCCGACCAAATCGCCGACCTGATAGCGTGAAACATGGCTGCCGACGGCACTTACGCGGCCAACAATCTCGTGGCCGGGCACTACCGGGAAAATTGTGTTGCTCCATTCGTTGCGGGCCTGGTGCAGATCAGAATGGCAGACGCCGCAGAACAGAACGTTGATTTGCACATCGTGGTCGCGCAGGGTGCGCGGCGTGTAATCAAAAGGAACAAGCGCTGACTTGGCGTCGTGCGCGGCATAGGCGTGCGTAATGTTCATGGTCACTCCAGTCATCAAAGGGTGGGGAACGATTTCCGGCAGCAGGATGCCGGTGAGACGCGGCCTGGATACAGCAGGTGGCCACAGAGGGAACATTGATGATAAAAGCTGCGAGCGGGGAGGGAAATGCCTGAAAATGTCTAAATCTTGCCTGTTTCTGTTCAATTTGAGCGAAACAGGTAATAGCGCGGGCCGCTACAGGAACGGCCCGCCGGGCAGGGATTACTTCTTCTTCAGTAACGGCTTGAGGAAGCGCGCGGTATGTGAAGCTTCGCAGTTGGCCACGGTTTCCGGCGTACCCGCCACCAGGATCTCACCGCCGCCGCTGCCGCCTTCCGGCCCCAGATCGACGATCCAGTCCGCGGTTTTAATCACGTCCAGATTGTGCTCAATCACCACGATGGTATTGCCCTGGTCGCGCAGCTGATGCAGCACCGCCAGCAGTTGCTGGATATCGGCGAAGTGCAGACCGGTGGTCGGCTCATCCAGGATATACAGCGTTTG
Organism: Serratia sp. AR11; assembly: GCF_056376275.1. Lineage (NCBI taxonomy): Bacteria > Pseudomonadati > Pseudomonadota > Gammaproteobacteria > Enterobacterales > Yersiniaceae > Serratia > Serratia sp. AR11. The sequence goes on along the minus strand of NZ_CM150739.1, from coordinate 4,964,076 downwards.
GCCGGTACCGCGTTTCGACAGCTCACGTGCCAGCTTGACGCGTTGCGCCTCGCCGCCGGACAGCGTAGTGGCCGATTGGCCGAGACGGATGTACGACAGGCCCACTTCCATCAAGGTTTGCAGTTTGCGCGCCAATGCAGGCACCGCGTCGAAGAATTCACGCGCCTCTTCGATGGTCATCTCCAGCACTTCGTGAATGCTTTTGCCTTTGTACTTCACTTCCAGCGTTTCGCGGTTATAGCGCTTGCCTTTACAGTGATCGCACGGCACGTAGATATCCGGCAGGAAGTGCATTTCCACCTTGATCACGCCGTCGCCCTGACAGGCCTCGCAGCGGCCGCCCTTGACGTTAAAACTGAAGCGGCCTGGGTTGTAGCCACGGCTACGCGACTCAGGCACGCCGGCGAACAGTTCACGCACCGGGGTGAAGATGCCGGTGTAGGTCGCCGGGTTAGAACGTGGAGTACGGCCGATCGGGCTTTGATCGATGTCGATCACCTTGTCGAAATGCTCCAGACCGGTCACTTCGCGGAACGGTGCCGGTTCGGCCAGGGTGGCGCCGTTGAGCTGGCGCTGGGCGATTGGGAACAGCGTGTCGTTGATCAGCGTTGACTTGCCCGAGCCGGAAACCCCGGTAATACAGGTGAACAGCCCCACCGGCAGCGTCAGCGTCACGTCTTTCAGGTTGTTGCCGCGTGCGCCGCTCAGTTTCAGCACCTTGGTCGGATCGGCCGGTACACGTTGCTCAGGAATGGCAATCCCACGTTTGCCGCTGAGGAACTGGCCGGTCAGTGATTCCGGCTGCGCCATGATGTCTTCGACGGTACCTTCTGCCACCACCTGGCCGCCATGCACCCCGGCACCGGGGCCGATGTCGATCACGTGATCGGCGGCGCGGATGGCGTCTTCGTCATGCTCAACCACGATCACCGTGTTACCCAGGTTGCGCAGGTGGATCAGCGTTTCCAGCAGGCGTTCGTTGTCGCGCTGATGCAGGCCGATTGACGGCTCGTCCAGTACGTACATTACGCCCACCAAACCGGCGCCAATCTGGCTGGCCAGACGGATACGCTGTGCCTCACCGCCGGACAGGGTTTCCGCCGAGCGCGACAGCGACAGGTAGTTCAGGCCGACGTTCACCAGGAACTTCAGGCGATCGCCAATTTCTTTCAGCACTTTCTCGGCAATCTGGGCGCGTTGGCCGCTGAGCTTCATGTTTTGGAAGAAGCTCATGGCGTGGCCGATGCTCAGATCGGAGATTTCCGGCAGCGTGGTGTCTTCAACGAACACGTTGCGCGCTTCTTCACGCAGGCGGGTGCCGTGGCACGAGGCGCAAGGACGGTTGCTGATAAACTTGGCCAGCTCTTCGCGTACCGCGCTCGATTCGGTCTCTTTATAGCGGCGTTCCATATTGTGCAGCACGCCTTCGAACGGATGGCGGCGCACGGTGGTATCACCGCGATCGTTGATATATTTGAATTCGATGGTTTCTTTGCCGGAACCGCTGAGCACCGCTTTCTGCACGTTGGCATCCAGGCTGTTGAACGGCGCTTCGACGTCAAACGCGTAATGCTCCGACAACGAGCGCAGCATCTGGAAGTAATAGAAGTTACGGCGATCCCAGCCGCGGATCGCGCCGCCGGCCAGCGAAAGCTCAGGGTTCTGTACCACACGTTCCGGATCGAAGAACTGCTGCACGCCCAGGCCGTCACAGGTCGGGCAGGCACCGGCCGGGTTGTTGAACGAGAACAGCCGCGGTTCCAGCTCGCGCATGCTGTAGCCGCAGATGGGGCAGGCGAAGTTGGCGGAGAACAGCAACTCATCGGCTTTCTCGTCGTCCATGTCGGCGACGACGGCCGTGCCGCCGGACAGCTCCAGCGCGGTCTCGAACGATTCCGCCAGACGCTGTGACATATCGTCACGCACCTTGAAGCGATCGACCACCACTTCGATAGTGTGCTTCTTCTGCAGCTCCAATTTTGGCGGATCGGAAAGATCGCAGACTTCACCGTCGATACGCGCACGGATATAGCCCTGGGTGGCCAGATTTTCCAGCGTTTTGGTATGCTCGCCCTTGCGGTCTTTTACCACCGGTGCCAGCAGCATCAGGCGTTTGCCTTCCGGCTGGTTGAGCACGTTGTCCACCATTTGGCTGACGGTTTGCGCCGCCAGCGGCACATGGTGCTCCGGGCAGCGCGGTTCGCCGACGCGGGCAAACAACAGGCGCAGGTAATCGTGGATCTCGGTGATGGTACCGACCGTAGAACGCGGGTTATGTGAGGTCGATTTCTGCTCGATGGAGATCGCCGGAGACAGGCCTTCAATGTGGTCGACGTCCGGTTTTTCCATCAGCGAGAGGAACTGGCGTGCATAGGCGGAGAGCGACTCAACGTAGCGACGCTGCCCTTCGGCATACAGAGTATCAAAAGCCAGCGAGGACTTGCCTGAACCGGATAAACCGGTGACGACGATCAGCTTGTCACGCGGGATAATCAGGTTGATGTTTTTGAGATTATGGGTCCGAGCACCACGAACTTCGATATTGTCCATTTACACTTCCCGTCTTGATGATACACCGCGCCTGTCTGGGTGATTTACGGACGATTTTGTGATCGAACGCGCAAAAAACCGGCACAGCCAGTACGAAACGCATAATTATGACACAAAAAAACCTGAATGAATATCCAGTATACGAATGCAACAAGGTCGATCGGAACGACAATTCTGGAATAGAATACGCAGTTATCAACACGGGTGTCGTTTCGGGCTGAGCGTGTTAAACTTACTCGTTTATACTGTGTAAAAATCAATCTTCAGGAGAGTTCTCATGGCCAGCAGAGGCGTAAACAAAGTAATTCTGGTCGGGAATCTGGGCCAAGACCCAGAAGTCCGTTACATGCCGAATGGCGGCGCAGTGGCCAACATTACCCTGGCGACCTCCGAAAGCTGGCGTGACAAGGCGACTGGCGAGCAGAAAGAAAAGACTGAGTGGCACCGCGTTGTGCTGTTCGGCAAGCTGGCTGAAGTGGCGGGCGAATATCTGCGTAAAGGTTCCCAGGTGTATATCGAGGGCGCTCTGCAAACCCGTAAGTGGACCGATCAGGCTGGCGTTGAAAAATACACCACCGAGATCGTTGTAAACGTGGGCGGCACCATGCAGATGCTGGGCGGCCGTCAAGGCGGCGGTGCACCTGCAGGCGGTGGTCAGGCTTCCGGTGGTCAGGGCGGTTGGGGTCAGCCTCAACAGCCGCAAGGCGGCAACCAGTTCAGCGGTGGCCAGCAGGCTCGCCCAGCGCAAAACAATGCGCCGGCAGCCAGCAGCAACGAACCGCCAATGGACTTCGACGACGATATTCCTTTCTGAGTGCGCCGTTTTGCTTTGTAAATCAAGTGGTTAACTCAACGTTCTGAGTTAACCATAGGCTGTTGGAGAGCCTATTGCAAGCCTGACTTATCCTTACCCAGTAATGGGTTTGAACCTCGAAAGAGGGAGGGGAGTGTAGCATGTCAGGAAAAGGCTGGTTGCGGGGAAATAACCTACTTTGCGCCAGCCATTGCAAGTCCCATATGGTTAAGCCTGATTGGTTGAATCATAGTTCATAGTGGGTTTCGGGATGCCTTTGACTCACGGTTATTCAGGAGTCATACCAGTATTTATAGTAATTATTTTTAGAAGGTTACTATATCCAACAATATTGGCACCTGCTCGGTGAGAGTGGTAATTGAACGTAAGTGGAACCTAAGTGGGATGCACCTTGACTACAAAGAAATACGGGATTACCTAAGTTGGTTATGTAATTAACCAATATGGTAACGGAGGCTCCGTAGTACCCAACGTAGCTCTGTAATGGAGTCGCAATTGGCTAACCAATCTGAAAAATATATATAAATTGATAAGCAATTATCGGTGAAATTATATTCGTAAGGGGGAAGGGAGTCAGTTGGAACTATACTAATAGAAGCGAGGTTCGATAGTCAGTGCTATCACAAAGAACACTCAATGCTCTAAGTGGTATAAACAAAGCCAGTACACAAGGTTATAAGATCAAGAAGCTGCACAAAATCATGTGTAGCAATAAAGATCTTTGGGCACAGGCCTATGCCAATATTTATTCTAATCAGGGAGCCATGACGAGAGGAATAAATAATAATACGATGGATGAAATGAGCGTGGACAGGATTATTAATCTCATTCAGCTTATAAATTCAGGCTCGTATAAGCCTAAACCTTGCAGGCGCACGCACATACCTAAAGATGCCCGAAAACCGAATGGAAAGAAACGTCCATTAGGTATTCCAACTGGAGACGATAAGTTAATACAGGAGGTAATGAGGATGTTACTGGAAGAAATCTATGAACCGGTTTTTAGCGACTGGAGCTATGGATTCAGGCCTAAACGTTCCTGTCATTCTGCATTAAAAGAAATCAGAAACCGTTGGAAAGGAACAAAATGGGTATGTGATGTTGATATCAAAGGTTACTTCGACAACATTGACCACGATCTGCTGCTGAAATTCCTGAGTAAGCGGATCGCTGATAACAAATTTCTGGCGCTTCTCAAGAAGTTCCTGAAGGCTGGCTATCTGGACAACTGGCGTTACTTTGGCACCCATAGCGGGACACCGCAAGGTGGTATTATCTCCCCTATTCTTGCCAATGTATTTCTCCATGAACTTGATGAGTTTATGAAAAATAGAATCAACGAGTTCGGCAAAGGGGGACGGAGGAAACCCAATCCCATATACAAAAGAGCACTACAGAACCGAGCAAATCGTATTAAATGGATCAGGCAAGGTTTCGGCGCTTCCGGAATGCCTGCTGATGAGCAGAAAATCCAAAAATGGAGACATGAAGCGGATGAACTGGAGAAAAAATTGCGCACACTATCTAGTGTTATTATGGATGATTCTGAATTCAAAAGAATGCGGTATGTTCGATATGCTGATGATTTTCTGATTGGTGTGACAGGAAGTAAAAATGAGGCAAAAAAGATAATGAAAGAGGTTGTCAATTTTGTTGAAACTGAACTTCATCTGGAAATATCAAAAGAGAAATCCGGCATTATTGACCCAAAGAAAGGATTCACTTTTCTCGGTTATGAAATTAAAACACGCCGTGAAAGCAAACAGGTCAAATGTGTTGTAGGGCTTAATGCAGATGGAAGTAAAACTCATGCGGTAAAACGTACGATAACGGAACACGTCCATCTGGGTGTACCGAGGGAAAGAATCCTGAAATTCTGCTCTCTACGTGGCTATGGGAATTACGATGGCGGATATGGTAATAGTGCTGGTCGGCCAGCAATGATGCACATGTCTGACTATGAAATAATTGGTCAGTACAACGCCGAAATGCGCGGCTATGCGAATTACTACAATCTTACCCCCGTTCTCTATCTCAATAAGTTGCATTGGATATGGGAAAATAGTCTTTATAAGACGCTGGCAGGTAAACATCGGATGTCACGCACCAAAATCGCGCGGCGGTTAAGGCAAGCGGATGGCAGGTATGTTTATCGGGAAAATCGTAATGGAAAGGTATATGAGTTGGAGGTATTTAGACTCAAAAACAGGAGTGCGCCAAAACACAGTTCACCGGATATATTGCCGAACACGCATAAATATTCTGGTAGAACTGAATTGCTGGACAGGATGGCTGCATGCCAATGTGAATATTGCGGTACCAGAACCGGTCCTTTTGAAGTCCACCATGTGAGGAAACTTAAGGATATCAAGTCGGGTACAGATAACTGGAAGAAGCTGATGATTGCCCGTAACAGGAAAACATTAGTGATCTGCCGGACCTGTCACGTCAACCTTCACAGAGGAACACTGCCAGACCGAAGAAGCTTTGTTTGATCCAATGGAGAGCCGTATGCACAGAAATGTGCACGTACGGTTCGGTGGGGGGGCAACGGCTATCCCGTTCTGGGCGCACGTGCCCTACCCAACTATCAGGTTGTCTAAAGCCGATGAAAAAGCCCCGAAAGGGGCTTTTTTGTTTCTGAAGGAGGCTACTTTCACGCCAAACTCACTGCCCGGCTGGGACTTGTTGCGGCTTCTCTGCTGCTGGCGCACTTTTGGATTGGTCCATGGCCTGCTGCTTGCGAGTTCGCTGATCCATGATCAGCCGATAAGCCACGTAGTATTTGTAGATATTGCTGACATAGGTCACCGTCTCGGCCCCAATCCGTTCGGCGGCCAGGTATTCCACATTGCCAAACCAGATATTGGGGTTAAAGCCACGTTTCTCCGTTTCCGCTCGCAAACGAGCGATGCGGGCTGGGCCTGCGTTGTAAGAGGCGAATGAGAACAGCACTTTGTCGAGGGGCGTCATCGGCTCGTCTGCGTAGTAACGGTCGATCATCCAGCGCATGTATTTCACCCCGGCATTGATATTGGGATCCAGTTTGCGGATGTCGCCGACCTTCAGCTCTTTGCCGGTACCCGGCATCACCTGCATAATACCGATGGCCCCCACCGGGCTGCGGACCGACTGGTTGAGGCGCGACTCCTGATAGCCCTGGGCCACCATCAGTAGCCAGTCCACGTTATAGCGATCGCCATATTTCCTGAACACGTCCACCATTGCCAGAAATTTGCTGCGCTCCTTCTCTGAGGCCGCATTTTTGACATATTTGGCATTTTTCAGATAGCGCAACAGAAGAGTGTTCCCCAACTTGCTGCCCTGGCGATTCTTCTCTACGAAGCCGTTGAGCAAAGCGAGTAACTGCGGGTTATCCTTGCGCACCGCCCAGGCGATGTCGGCATCGTCACGCAGCACCACATTTTCGTGTATCTGAATTTTAGGGAAAACCTGTTTCCAGAACAGAGCCTTATGGCGATCAACTACGATAAGTGGAATGAGGCCGGCACTCAGCATCTCGATCAGATCCTCATCCTCGAGCGCTTCGGGGGCTGTATCCAGGATAACGGGAGGACGTGATTCCTGGGCAAAGCGCTTATTCAGGGCCACCAGACTTTCGTGATAGCTCGATGAGAGGCGCACGAATACCGTTTTTCCGGAAAGTTGTTCCAGGTTTTCCACTTTGGGTGAGGAGGGGCCAGAAATCAGCAGTTCCTTCACTTTCGGATAAAGAGCGGTGGTGAACGTCACTTGCTCCTGACGCGCCGGGGTAATGGTGAGGTTGGAGGCCGCAATGTCGCCCCGGCCTTCATTGAGGGCATTGAGTAACTGGTCACGAGCTACCGGCACGAAGATGATGCGCACCTTAAGATGGCGCTGTTTGAGCTTTTTATCCTTCATCAACTTGAGATTAAGGTCGCGCTCGAACTCCATAAATATGTCATGGGTGGCTCCACGCTGGGTGCCCTTGGTGATAAAGAAAAAGGTCTTGCTGTAAGTCGTCAATACCCGAATCACCCGTCGGTCGAGCATGCCTGGCAAATCCCCCAGCCAGGGGCGCATGATGTCGTCCATATTGACCTGGAGTGTCTCTGGTTCTTCCTGATCCTGCGTCTTGTCCTTCATTGGGGCCGCATATACGGAACCGGTGAACAACAGGGCTGTGAGACACGCCAGGCAGGCGACCAGCAATCTTTGGGAAGAGGTGGCATTCATGGAAGACACTCCGAATGGTGCGTCTTCTCATTGTAGTCAAACTAAAAAAGCCCCGAGAGGGCAATGCTGGTCAGTTAAGGTGATATTGTTCCCTCTCCTTTGGGAGAGGGTTAGGGTGAGGGGATACATACCAACGCGAAAGCCCCTCACCCCGGCCCTCTCCCTCGGGAGAGGGGGACGCCCACTTAAACAACGTCGTACATCCTTATTCAGAACTGTACTTAACTGAACGGCATTACCCGAGAGGGGCTTTTTGTTTTTCTGGGAACATTAGGCCGAGAAGCCGCCGTCAATGCTCAGGCTGGCTCCGGTGATATAACCCGCTTCGGGGCCAACCAGATAGGCGACGAAGCTGGCGATCTCTTCATCCTTGCCGTAACGACCGATCGCCATCATCCCTTTCAACTGCTCGGCGAAATCGCTGTTGTCCGGGTTCATATCGGTATCTACCGGGCCGGGCTGCACGTTGTTGACGGTAATGCCGCGTGGGCCGAGATCGCGTGCCATGCCTTTGGTCAGGCCGACCAGCGCAGATTTACTCATCGCATATACCGCGCCGCCGGCAAATGGCATACGTTCGGCGTTGGTGCTGCCAATATTGATGATGCGACCGCCATCATTCATATGACGCGCGGCTTCCTGACTGGCGACAAACACGCTGCGGACGTTCACCGCCAGCGTGCGGTCCAGATCTTCCAGCGGCAGTTCTTCGGTGCTGCCCATCGCCAGCACACCGGCGTTGTTCACCAAAATATCCAGATTGCCCAGGCTGTTTACTGCCTGGCGTACCGCCTGCTGCAGCGCTGTTGCGTCGGCACTGTCGGCCTTGATAGCCAGCGCCTTGCCGCCGGCAGCGGTGATTTCACCGACCAGTGCATCAGCTTTACCGGCAGAAGAGACGTAAGTGAAAGCCACGGCGGCACCTTCGCGCGCCAGGCGTTTGGCGATGGCGGCACCGATGCCGCGTGAACCGCCCTGAATGAATGCGACTTTGTCTTGCAGAGAGAGAGTTGCGGACATGATGTTTCTCCAGAGTGTGATTTGGTTAATAAAGCTACCGGTTCAGTATCGGAGAAACGCGGATCGGTAACTAGCCACAAAGAGCTATAATCAGCTTAAACCACTGGTTTGAAATTGTCGGAGAAAAATCATGCTCGGCCATCTGGAATGTTTTGTCAGCAGTGCAGAGAGCGGCAGTTTTTCCGCCGCCGGCCGCAAGTTGGGGATCAGTTCTGCTGCGGTGGGAAAGAACGTCACCAAACTGGAGTCGTTGGTGGGCGTGCGACTATTCCAGCGCAATACGCGTAAATTGACGCTGACCGAAGAGGGCGAACGTTTTTTGCAGGAGGTCAGCGGCGGCTTGCTGTCGATCCAGTGTGCATTGAAAAGTTTGAGCAGCAGTGGAGGGGTCGCTGCGGGAACCTTAAAGGTCAGCATGGGTACCGCTTTTGGCCTGCATTTTGTGCTGCCGATGTTGCCGGACTTTCTGGCACGTTATCCGTCGATTATTCCAGACTGGCATTTTGATAACCGTCAGGTGGATTTGATTGGCGAGCATTTCGATGCGGCAATGGGAGGCGGTATCGAGCTGGCGCAGGGGATGATCGCCCGTGAACTGGCGCCGGCACACGGCGTGCTGGTGGCTTCGACGCAGTATTTGCAACAGTACCCATCGCTCCAGCAGCCGGAACAGTTGGTGAGTCATGCGGGCATTTTTATTCGCTCACCGCAAACCGGGCGAGTCCGCAACCTGCCGCTGCGCAATGCGGATAACGAGCAGCGAGCGCCGAGCATGACGATAAAAATGACGGTAAACGAGCCGGAAGCGGCGGCACGGGCCGCGGAAATGGGTTTAGGCATTGCGCTGATCAGCATGCCGAACGCGTTACCTTATCTGGAGAGCGGCCGCCTGGTGCGAGTATTGCCAGGCTGGTATGTCGATCGCGGTAGTGTGCATCTGTATTTCCCCACCACCAAATTTCTGCCGACCAAAACCCGGGTATTCGTCGATTACATCACCGAACAATTCCGCCTGCAGAAGCTGGCGGCTCGGTTTGACGCCCGCTAGAAACGTGAAAAGCCCCTTGCGGGGCTTCATTCTTCCGTCAGTTTACTGTCTGACGATCAGTTGAAGATTTCTGCGGTGCCGTACAGTTTGTTCTGGCCACCGGCGGAGATGATGCGGTAAGAGCTGGCGCCTGATGCTGCGGCTTTGTTGGCCAGTTCAGTTTCCAGCGCGCTCAGGTTAGAGGCACCGCTAACGGACACCACACCGATTTTCTGGGCGTCGGCAGCAGGTTGGCTGGTTGGCTGGTCGGCGGCAACGCTGGCGAAAGAGGCGGTAGTCAGCAGCAGAGCAGTAGCAAAAATTTTGATGTTTTTCATGATTCAATCCTCAGGGTATTTTTTAGGTGAGAGGTTGTTGCCTCTCGATGTGGTAGATAATAGGCTGGCGCGGCTGAATAGAAAATCGGAGAGTTTTGATAATCTTTATCAAATAAATTGACTTATTTTTGAGCGGTGCGGCTTGCGCTGGCGTGCTGGAAAAATCGCCACTACCCTTTGAGTAAGCAGAAACCTTAGAGGAGTAAACGGCATGTCAGTCAACGCGTTTATCGGCAGTTGGTCATTAGTGTCTTCTGTCTTCAAAGGGGAAGACGGCAGAGTCAATCACCCGCTGGGCGAGCAGGTGCTGGGGCGCATTAACTACGAGCCCAATGGCACCATGGCGGCGCAGCTCTACAGCGCCACCCGGCCATGCTTTGCCGCCGACGATCTGGCACAGGGCAGCGAACAGGAGCTCCGCGCCGCCTTTATCAACATGATTTGTTATTTTGGTCGCTATCAGGTGGATGAAAGCGACCAGCGGGTGGTGCATCAGGTCGAAGGCAGCTCGTTCCCCAATTGGATCGGTAGCCGCCAGGTGCGCTTTTATCGTTTCTCCGGCGATCGTCTCGAGCTTCGTACGGTACCGCTGCAGTTTGGCAACGGCGTGCAGACTGGCGAATTGGTATGGCAACGGATAGGAGCGCCCTCATGATCATTGTTCACCATCTGAATAACTCGCGTTCGCAGCGTATCCTGTGGTTTTTGGAAGAGTTGAACGTGCCCTATCAGGTGCAGCGCTATCAGCGCGATCCGCAAACCATGCTGGCACCGCCGGAGTTAAAGAAAATTCATCCGTTGGGCAAGTCGCCGGTGATTGTTGATGGCGATCTGACGTTGGCGGAGTCCGGCGCCATTATTGAATACCTGCAGGAAGCCTACGACGCGCAGGGGCAGTTTATTCCCACCGACTATCATGCCCGTCAGCAGTACCGGTATTGGTTGCATTATGCCGAAGGGTCGTTAATGCCATTGCTGGTGATGAAGCTGGTGTTTAGCCGGTTGGGCCAGCCGCCGATCCCCTGGTTGCTGCGGCCGGTGGCGGGGGCGATTGGCAAAGGCGTGCAGCGTGAATATCTGGACAAACAGATCGCGCCACACTGTGATTATCTGGAACAGCACCTGAGCAAAAACACCTGGTTTGTCGGTAATGAATTCAGCGCGGCGGATATCCAGATGAGCTTCCCGCTGGAGGCGATGGCGGCACGTGGCGCACTGGACGGTTGCCCCAAGCTGCGCGGTTATCTACAGCGCATTCATACGCGTCCGGCCTACCAGCGGGCGCTGGAGCAGGGCGGGCCTTATGACCTGCTGAGCTGAGGCGATGGGCTATTCTCGATGAGGTCACCCTTCATCGGAGGTAGCCCATGGCTACGCAAATCTTTGTTAATCTGCCGGTGGGCAATCTGCCCGCATCCATGACATTTTTCACCGAACTGGGCTTCAGCTTTAATCCCCGGTTTACCGATGATACCGCCGCTTGCATGGTAGTTAGCGACAGTATTTATGTGATGTTGCTGACCCACGACAAATTCAAAATGTTCACCCCGAATCCGATTGTCGATGCCAAAAAATCGACCGAGGTTTTGCTGTGTCTGTCGCAGCCCGATCGGGCGGCAGTGGATGCACTGGTGCGCAAGGCGATTGCTGCCGGCGGTAATACCTATAATCAGCCGCAGGATTACGGCTTTATGTACGGTCACGGCTTCCAGGATTTGGACGGTCATATCTGGGAACTGATGTACATGGACGAAAAGGCCGCACAGGCCCAGTGACCCTTTTTGCCCTCCGAACGGGGGGCTTTCCCATCAGATTTCCCTATGTGACAAATTTCATATTTTCGATAATGATGGGCCTCATTACTTTTCTGCATAAATTGCCGCGATCTTTGGTTGATCAGAGGGCACAGAAGGCTGGATAATCGTTTGCCTTGAATAAACCACCATAAATCACCCGCCTCACGCCATGAGAGTTAATCGTTTGCCTTAATAAGCGCCGCCAATGGGTGACGTGAGTGAAAGATCGAAAAGCAAACGATACCCTACTAAACAGGTGTGGGCGGAATAACAAGCCTTGCAACGGGCTGGCAATGAAACACAGGGGACAGCAAGATGTCGAATTCTCAAGCGAACAACGCCGTTAAACCAAAAGGCGGGCTTGATGGTTATTTTAAAATTTCTGCGCGTGGCAGCAGCGTGCGGCAGGAAGTGGTGGCAGGGTTAACCACCTTCCTGGCGATGGTTTACTCGGTGATTGTGGTGCCGAGCATGCTGGGCAAGGCGGGGTTCCCACCAACGGCGGTGTTTGTCGCCACCTGTCTGGTTGCCGGTCTGGGTTCGTTGCTGATGGGGCTGTGGGCTAATTTGCCGATGGCTATCGGCTGTGCGATCTCACTGACCGCCTTTACCGCCTTCAGCCTGGTGCTGGGTCAGCACATCAGCATTCCGGTGGCGCTGGGTGCGGTATTCCTGATGGGCGTGCTCTTTACCATTATCTCGGTCACCGGTATCCGCGCCTGGATCCTGCGCAATCTGCCAATGGGCGTGGCACACGGCACCGGTATCGGCATTGGTCTGTTCCTGTTGCTGATCGCCGCTAACGGCGTGGGCCTGGTGGTGAAGAACCCGCTGGACGGCCTGCCGGTGGCATTGGGTGCCTTCACCTCATTCCCGGTAGTGATGACACTGCTTGGGCTGGCGGTGATTTTCGGTTTGGAAAAACTGCGCGTTCCTGGCGGCATCCTGCTGGTGATTATCGCCATTTCGGTGATTGGGCTGGTGTTTGACCCGGCAGTGAAGTATCAGGGGCTGTTCGCCATGCCAAGCCTGGCGGACGCTAACGGCCATTCGCTGATTTTCAGTCTGGATATCATGGGCGCCTTGCAGCCGGTAGTGTTGCCGAGCGTATTGGCGTTGGTGATGACGGCGGTGTTTGACGCTACCGGCACCATCCGTGCGGTAGCCGGTCAGGCTAACCTGTTGGATAAAGACGGGCAGATCATCAACGGCGGCAAAGCGCTGACTTCGGACTCGCTGAGCAGCATTTTCTCCGGCCTGGTGGGTGCGGCTCCGGCAGCGGTGTATATCGAATCTGCGGCGGGTACTGCGGCGGGCGGCAAAACCGGCCTGACTGCGACCGTGGTCGGCCTGCTGTTCCTGATGATCCTGTTCCTGTCGCCGTTATCTTATCTGGTGCCGATTTACGCCACCGCACCGGCGCTGATGTACGTCGGCCTGCTGATGCTGAGCAATGTCACCAAGCTGGACTTCAACGACTTTGTCGATGCCATGTCCGGCCTGCTGTGCGCGGTGTTTATCGTGCTGACCTGTAATATCGTCACCGGCATCATGCTGGGCTTTAGCGCACTGGTGATTGGCCGTATCTTCTCCGGCGAATGGCGTCGGTTGAATATCGGTACCGTGGCCATTGCCGTGGCGCTGGTGGCGTTCTATGCCGGCGGTTGGGCAATCTGATCGCGCTGGTGTTTCCCCCGTCGCTTCGGCGGGGGATGTTTTATCCCCATTTCTGCTTCAGATAAGTCTCCTTCTGCCGATACTGCATTTTGAATGGCACAACAAGCTTTAACCGCTGTAAAAAAAGTGATCTACTATCGGGGCATACTCCGGCTATGTGCTGTTGTGGTTTGAACCCTAGAGTCTAAGGAAAGCATGGAAATCTTTTTTACAATCCTCATTTTAATTTTGGTGGTCTCCCTGTCCGGGGTGGTGACGCGCATGTTGCCGTTCCAGGTGCCATTACCGTTAATGCAGATCGGTATCGGGGCCTTGTTGGCCTGGCCGCATTTTGGGCTGCACGTCGACTTTGACCCTGAATTGTTCCTGGTCCTGTTTATTCCGCCGTTGCTGTTTGCCGATGGCTGGAAAACGCCAACCCGCGAATTTTTGCACCACGGCCGTGAAATCCTTGGTCTGGCACTGGTGCTGGTGCTGATTACCGTCGTCGGTGTCGGCTACCTGATTTACGCCATGGTACCGGGCATCCCGCTGGTGGCGGCGTTTGCCCTGGCGGCGGTACTGTCGCCAACCGATGCCGTGGCGCTGTCCGGCATCGTGGGTAAAGGGCGTATTCCCAAATCGATCATGGGGGTGCTGGAAGGCGAGGCGCTGATGAACGACGCGTCCGGTCTGGTCTCACTCAAATTCGCCATCGCAGTGGCGATGGGCACCATGGTGTTTACCGTGGGCGGGGCGACGCTGGAGTTTCTCAAGGTGGCGATCGGCGGCCTGCTGGCCGGTGTGGCGATCACCTGGCTTTACAGTAAGTCGTTGCGCGTCATGAGCCGCTGGAGCGGCGACGACCCGGCAACGCAAATTGTATTCCTGCTGCTGTTGCCGTTTGCCTCTTATCTGATTGCCGAACATATTGGCGTCTCCGGCATCCTGGCCGCGGTTGCTGCGGGGATGACCATCAGCCAGTCCGGCGTGATCCGCAATGCCCCGCTGGCGATGCGTCTGCGTGCCAACAGCGTCTGGGCGATGCTGGAATTTGTGTTTAACGGCATGGTGTTCATCATGTTGGGGCTGCAGCTGCCGGGGATCCTGGAGACCTCCATCTTCCAGGCGGAGCTGGATCCGACCATTCAGACCTGGTACCTGTTTGCCGATGTTGCCATCATCTACGCCGCGTTGCTGGTGTTGCGCTTCACCTGGCTGTGGCTGATGAAAAACGCCAGCCGTCGCTTTATGAAAAAACGGCCGTTGCAGTTTGGCGATTTCACCACGCGTGAACTGTGGGTGGCGTCGTTCGCCGGGGTGCGTGGGGCGATTACGCTGGCAGGTGTGCTGTCCATTCCGCTGTTGCTGAGTGACGGTTCTGCCTTCCCGGCGCGCTATCAACTGGTGTTTATCGCCGCCGGGGTGATCCTGCTTTCGCTGATTGCCGGCGTCATGGCGTTGCCGCTGTTGCTGCGTGGCGTGCAGGTGGCAGACAAGAGCGTCAGCAAGAGTGAAGAGCGGATGGCGATTGCCATGGCGGCCGAAGTGGCGATCGAAAGCATCAACAAAATGGAAGAACGCCTGGCCGTGGATACCGAAGAAAATATCGATCCGCAGATATTGAAAGAGATCAGTTCGCGGGTGGTCGGGACGCTGCGGCGGCGCATCACCACTAAAGACGATATCGAAAATGCGCTGATGCTGGAAAACCTCGAACGGCGTTTTCGCCTGACGGCGCTGCGTGCCGAACGCGGTGAGTTATATCACCTGCGCGCCACGCAGAAAATCAGCAACGAGACGCTGCAAAAATTATTGCACGATCTCGACCTGCTGGAAGCGCTGTTGATAGAGCGCGAGGGGTAATGCCAATGGGGCCGCAGACGCGGCCCCGTTTATTTCATCGACGGCCAGTAGTCGCGACAGCAGGCGATCCAGGCCTGGGCGCTGTGTGACAGGTAGCTGCCCTGACGCCAGATTAACCCCACCTTCCATTCCATGCGTGGCTCCAGCGGCAGCCAAATCAGGTTTTCCTTATCCAGCCATTGGCAGACCGGCTCCGGCAGGGTGGCGATGCCAACCCCGGCCTGCACCATCGACGCCAGAAAATCCCATTGCCCGCTGCGTACCGCAATCTGGGGTTCAAAACCGGCCTGGCGGAATGCTGTCATCAGCATCTTGTAGAGCGCGAAGTCCTCGTTATAAAGCAGGATCGGCCAGTTGGCCAACTCGGAGATATGGATACTGGTACGGTTTAACCAGTGCGGCGTTCGTGGTGCGACCACGCACATGGGGTGGCCGAGCAAGGGCAGAAAGGTCAATGGCTGAGCGGAATCGACCGGCAGAATGGTCATCGCCAGATCCAGTTCACCGGACATCACCGCCTGTTCAACCGATAGCCCGCCCAGTTCGGAGATTTTGAGTTCGATGCCGGGATAAGTCTGGCGAAACTGCCGGATCAAATCGGCAATCTGCCGGCCGACCATCGGTGGGATGCCCAACCGCAGCACGCCTTTTTTCACCGAGCTGATGTCTTCCAGCTCGGCCTCCAACTGGCGGAATTCATCGATGATGGCCAGACCGCGCTGATATACCGCCTGGCCGCTGTCGGTCAGGTGCAGCCTGCGGCCTTCGCGGATCAGCAAGGTACACTCCAGCTCCTCTTCCAGATGGCGCAGCATCTTGCTGATGGTTGGCTGGGTGACGAACAGTTTTTCCGCCGCGCGGGTAAAGCTTTGCTGGCGCACCACTTCCACGAAGTAGCGCAAAGTGCGGACATCCACGTTGGGTTCTCCTCAGGAACAATACCAGCGGGAAATTATTCCCTGATGGCATGATATTGATGATTTTAATTCATTTCAGGCGGGGTTTCCTGGCTGCGTATACTGTAATCCGTGAATTTTTTGTTTAAGGTCATCTTCCATGTTACTGGCGTTACGCCACGCTGCTCCTTCTTTGCTGACCCGCTTGCAGGTGCCTGTCCAGGTTGTTTTATACGCGGTGTTATTTTTGATTGCTGACCGGCTGGTGCAGCAGTTCCATTTGCCGTTGCCCGCCAACATTATCGGCATGTTGATGCTGCTGGCGCTGATTTCGCTGCGCATTCTGCCGCTGAACTGGGTCAGGGCCGGTTCGCGCTGGCTGCTGGCCGAGATGCTGCTGTTCTTCGTCCCGGCGGTAGTGGCGGTGGTCAACTATGCCCAGTTGCTGATGGTTGAGGGCTGGAAGATTTTCCTGGTGATTGCCGTCAGCACCACGCTGACGCTGGGCGCGACGGGGCTGGTGGTTGATCGGGTCTATCGACTGGAAGTCTGGTTACAACGGCGAAAACAGCGCGATGAATGATTTTATCCTGAGCATCGCCTGCTTTGTGGCAACGCTGGCGCTCTATTTCGCCAATAAAAAACTCTACCGCCGCCGTCGAACCTTGCTGTTGATGCCATTGGTACTGACGCCAATGATCCTGGTGCTGTTGCTGGTGGTGACCCATATTTCGTACCAGGACTACATTGGCGAAACGCACTGGTTGCTGTGGCTGCTGGGGCCGGCCACCATCGCCTTCGCGGTACCGGTATACGAGAATCTGCATATTATCCGCCGCCACTGGCTGTCGCTCAGCGCCGGAGTGCTGACGGCAGTGCTGGTGGCGGTTTACAGCTCGGTGTGGCTGGCGCGACTGCTGACGCTGCCGGAAGAGGTGCAGCGCAGCCTGGCAGTGCGCTCCATCACCACGCCGTTTGCGCTGGAGGCGGCCAAACAGATGGGCGGGCAGGCAGATCTGGTGGCGCTGTTTGTGGTGATCACCGGGGTGTTCGGCATGGCGGTTGGGGATATTTTGTTCCTGCGGCTGGCGGTGCGCAGCAGTCTGGCGAAAGGCGCCGGGCTCGGGGCGTCATCACACGGTGCCGGTACGGCGAAAGCCTATGAGATGGGGCAGGAAGAAGGGGTGGTTTCCAGCCTGGTGATGATGCTGGCGGGGATTATCACGGTGATTGCCGCGCCGCTGATAGGGCAACTGATGTGGTAAGCCTGCGGCAGCTCGACTGCTCGCGCGTCACTTTCGCCGCTGTGGTTCCTTTAGAGCTACGGCGCACAAAAAAGCCCGGCGTTGGCCGGGCTTGGAAAATCAGGTTTTGGCTCAGTACAGCGAAGGGGTACCGGCCGGTCGGGTTTTGAAGCGACGATGCAGCCACATATACTGCTCTGGAGCGCGCATGATCTCTTTCTCCACCACTTTATTCATGTAAGCCGCGGCGGCGATTTCGTCGCTGATAGGGTAATTTTCCAGTGCCGGTTGGATCAATAGATCATAACCACGGCCTTTCTCGCGACGAATCAGCACCACCGGTACCAGCGCCGGCTTGGCCATGCGTGCCAGCATATAGGTCCCGCTGGTGGTAGCGGCCTGATCGACGGCGAACAACGGGGCGAATACGCTGCCGCGTGGGCCGTAGTCTTGATCCGGAGCGAACCATACGGCTTCGCCGCGCTTAAGAGCCTGAACCATGCCGCGCAGGTCTTTGCGATCCAGCATGGCCTTGTTGGAACGCATACGCCCTTTGGTTTGTGCCCATTCCATCGCTTTATTGTTGTGTGGACGGTACATCGCCATCATCGGCTGGCACAGCCCCATGGCACGACCACCCAGCTCCAGCGACATAAAATGCACGCCAATTACCAGTACGCCACGTTGGTTTTGCTGTGCCGCTTTCAGGTGATTGATGCCGGAAACGTTGAACCAGCGCTTAACGCGCTTATCTGACCAGAACCAGGCCATACCGGTTTCCAGCAGGCCCATGCCGAGGGATTCGAAGTTACCTGTCACTTTGCGTTCGCGCTGTTCCACGTCCATGTCCGGGAAGCAAAGTTCCAGGTTACGGCGGGTAATGGAAACGCGGCGTTTCAGGAAGCGCATCGAGGTGCGGCCCATCCATATACCGAGCTTGTGCAGCACCGGATAGGGGAGTTGAACCAGTAAGAACAGACAGCCCAGCCCGAACCAGGTAAACCAGTAGCGAGGATGTAGCAGGGCCATTTTGAATTTTTGCGGACGCTTCATATGAACTCATTTATGCATTAAAAGGGGCAGCAACCTGTAACGCACAAGGATCCACTTAATTGCGATACGACCACTCAGACACCCAGACATCACTATTGTTTAGCCAGATTCCATAATTGACCAAATCTTTACACTCGAGGGGCGGTTCGCGCTGCTATCAGGCTTCGGAGGGAGGGCTGCAGGCCCGCGAAGGCGGCTCCAGGAATGTATATTGTAACACACAATACGACCTGATAAGCAGGAGTGGCATGCGAATATTCTCATTCGCATTGGCCTGAATTTGATAAAGCATCAAAGAAGAAAAAGGCGCCGCCTCTTGCGAGGTTGCGCCTTTTCAACATGCCAACTGACTAGTATCAGTTCATGCCGTATTTTTTCAATTTCTTACGCAGCGTACCGCGGTTGATGCCCATCATCAGGGCTGCACGGGTCTGGTTGCCACGGGTGTATTGCATCACCATGTCCAACAGTGGCTGTTCAACTTCAGCCAATACCAGCTCATACAGATCGTTAACGTCTTGACCATTCAGTTGAGCAAAATAGTTCTTCAGTGCTTGTTTCACCGAGTCACGCAGAGGCTTTTGAGTCACTTGGTCCTGTGAGTTCACGGTAGAAACGGTCAGTACGTCAGAATTTACGCGTTGTTCGAACATAGTTCTGTCAGCTCTTTTTTGTTACGCAAGATTTTCGAAATATGCCTCCAACGCCTCCAGCTGTTCGCTGGCATCCTCTATGGCGTTGAATGTGCGCCGAAACTGGTCATTCGGGGCGTGCTCCTGGAGATACCAGGATACGTGCTTACGAGCAATCCGGAATCCCTTGCCTTGGCCGTAAAAGCCGTGCAATTCCCGAATATGCCCTATCAACAAACGCTTAACCTCGCCAAGTGGCGGAGGGGGCAGCAGTTCCCCAGTGTCCAGATAATGCTGGATTTCCCGGAAGATCCAGGGTCTCCCCTGAGCAGCGCGGCCTATCATCAGGGCATCAGCCCCAGTGTAGTCGAGCACTGCTCTGGCTTTATGCGGGTCAGTAATGTCGCCATTCGCGATAATCGGAATGGAAACACTCTGCTTAACTGCCCGAATGCTGTCGTACTCCGCGTTGCCGTTGAACAGGCAGGCGCGGGTTCGGCCATGAATAGTCAGGGCCTGTATACCACAGTCTTCGGCCAGTTGGGCAATCTCTACACAGTTACGGTGTTCGGGTTCCCAGCCGGTACGGATCTTAAGTGTTACCGGCACATCCACAGCGTTAACTACCGCGTGGAGGATCTGTTTAACCAGATCCGGGTACTGCAGCAATGCAGACCCTGCAAGCTTCCGGTTCACTTTCTTGGCCGGGCACCCCATATTGATGTCGATGATCTGTGCGCCACCAGCCACGTTAATACGTGCCGCGGCGGCCATATCATCCGGATCGCATCCGGCAATCTGCACGGAACGGATCCCTGGTTCATCGCTATGGACCATACGCAGACGCGACTTATCCGTCCGCCACACCTCCGGATTGGAGGAGAGCATTTCGGATACAGCCATCCCAGCACCCATTGCATGACATAGGGCTCTAAATGGGCGATCTGTAATGCCGGCCATCGGGGCCGCAATCAAGCAATTTGTAAGCTGGTGGTGTCCAATGCGCATAGACAAAGAGTAACCATACTGTGTCCGCAAGGGCGCGTATATTACGCATTTTTGCGTTGAGATGAAAGGCCAAACTTTGACCAATCAGGCGCTATTCGGCAATAAAAATGCACCTCGTCAGGATCTATAAAAATATTATATATATTTAACAATGAGTTGACGAAATTTGGTCAATTAGTGCTCGATAAAATATTCCCAACACAACAGAATTTTATCTGTATTGAGTCTCGATTCAGCTGGATATCGGCAACGATATAGGCCATTTGTCAGGGTATTGCGTTGAGAAGGGGCACAATTACGCTGAAATCGCGTGGTGAAGGTTTCGATTAAAAACGCATTTGTTCACCGCCGGGGATCAAACCGGCGGTGAAGTTATTCCGACAGCCTTAGTCGATGATTACGCGGCCGTTCAGCGCCTGTAGCGGACGATTGTTCGCATGCTGTACCACGGCGCGGAATTGAGCGATCTGCTCGGCAGAGGCGCTGACAGGCTTATCCAGCACCATCCAGCTTACCCCTTCGGAACAAGGGGGCGTGGTTAACGAACCGCTGAACCGATAGAAGTTAAAGTTTTGAGGGAGCAGCGCCTTGATATCCAGCGGCGTGGTCAGCACCGCGGTCTGATCGACGGCGGTCGGCATCTGCCGCCAGGCCTGCGCCAGCTGCGGGTTGGCTTTGCCTTGCTGGAACATCAATGCCAGGACTGCCAGTGCACCCTGTTGGTCTTTATAGACAAAGTGTGCCTCAAGGGGGAATTGCTTACCGTCAATTTCGTTTTCGCTGGGGGCGTGGAAGTGAAATTGTTGCAGCGTGAAAGTGTCGTTATCCAGCACCAGGGTATTGCCGCCGCTGACGTTTACCTGCACGGTATGGCCGTTATTGACGATCTGCTGTTTGCCTGGTTGGAAAGCCAGTTTCAGCTTGTCGTGCTGGGTTTTCAGAGCACCTTTAACATTAACCGGTGACTGGTTCTTACCGGTTTCGCACAGCGAAAAGTCCGGAGAGAGTTTTCCCCAGTGTGCCGGATCTTCCTGACCTTCATAGCCCCAATGGGCTTGCTCTGTGGCGTTGGCCGAAAAGCCGGCGATCAGTAAAGCGGCGAGTAATAATTTCCCTTTCATTGCCAATCCTTATTGAAAAATCGTTAATTGTCTTTGGCGGGCAGCGGCTAAAAAAATCGGCTGCGATCGCGCCTGCAGCAGAATACGCCTGCTTTTTGTCAGGATAAATCAGTGAAATCTTGGGGCGAAAAAAAACCACCGTAACTTGTTAAGTTATCGGTGGTTTTTATCGGAACAAAAATACGATTACTTGCGTTGACCGGTAATGCGGCACCATTCTTCGCGTTCTGCTACCGGGTCGAGCGTGAATTTATCTTCATAGGCTTGCGCCACGCTCGCTGCCTGGGTGGCCAGCACGCCGGACAGGCCCAGATGGCCGCCGGACTTCGGCAGGCAGCCAATCAGCGGTGCCAGCTCACGCAATGGACCGGCCAGAATATTGGCGACCACGACGTCGGCCAGCAAATCGGCAGGCTGATCTTTTGGCAGGTACAGCTCCAGACGCTCTGAAACGCCGTTACGCTGCGCGTTGTCGCGACTGGCCTGAATGGCCTGGGGATCGATATCGATGCCGATAGCGCGCGCTGCACCGAGCTTCAGGGCGGCAATCGCCAGAATGCCGGAGCCACAACCGAAGTCGATAATGGTCTTACCGGCCAGATCCAGGCCATCTAGCCACTGCAAACACAGCGCCGTCGTCGGGTGGGTGCCGGTACCGAACGCCAGGCCCGGGTCGAGCATCACGTTAACCGCATCCGGATCGGGCACGTCACGCCAGCTTGGGCAGATCCACAGACGCTGGCCGAAACGCATCGGGTGGAAGTTGTCCATCCACTCGCGCTCCCAGTCTTTGTCTTCCAGCTGTTCAATCTTGTGGCGGAAACCGGCGCCCAGCAGTGGATGCTGTTCCAGCATTGCCACCACTTCGGCCATATCGGTTTCAGCGTCGTACAGTCCGATCACATCGGTATCGCCCCACAGCAGGGTTTCGCCCGGCAGCGGTTCGAACACCGGATTGTCGTGAGTGTCCTGAAAGGTCACCGATACTGCGCCGCTTTCAACCAGCGCGTCGCTCAGGTCTTCTGCCTGGCTGCCGGTGGTGTTCAGTTTGAGTTGGATCCAAGGCATAACAATTCTCTTTTAAGAGGGTAATGATGACGCCGTCCGGCGTTTTTCGCCGACGAGGTTACCGATATAAAATGCCAGCAGGCTAATCAGCAGCGAAGGCACGATAGGGTGCAGCCCCGCCAGTTGCAGATTAAAGCTGGCCAATAGCGTATAGCATACCGCACCCGTCACCATTGAGCTAAGCGCTCCCTGTGCGTTGGCGCGCTCCCAGTACAGGCCCAGCACCAGCGGCCACAGGAATACCGCCTCCAGGCCGCCGAACGCCAGCAGGTTCAGCCAGATGATCATTTCCGGCGGTCGCCATGCCGCCAGCAGAACCAAAAGCCCGAGGATCAAGGTGGTCAGGCTGGAAAAGCGTTTGATTAAGCGTTCGTTCTGCATCTGCTGCGGCCGCACGCCAAGATAGAGGTCTTTAATAATAGTGGCGGAAGACTGCAGCAGTTGGGCATTAATGGTCGACATGATGGCCGCCATCGGTGCTGCCAGGAAGATGCCGGCAGCATACGGCGGCAGCACGGTGATCATCAGCGTCGGGATCACCTGATCGGGGATCTTCAGATCCGGCAACACCGCGCGGCCCAGCGCACCGGCCAGATGCATACCGAACATCAGCACTGCCACTACCATGGTACCGAGGATGATACCGCGGTGTACCGCTTTGCTGTCTTTGTAAGAGATGCAGCGCACCGCAGTATGCGGCAGGCCTATCACGCCAAAGCACACCAGGATCCAAAACGAGGCCATAAACGGCAGGCTGAGGATCTGTTCACCGCCCTGGGGGGACACCAGCGCCGGGTCAATTTGGTGGAGTTTGTCCACCGCGCTGTGCAGGCCGCCAGCGGCGTGGATCACCGCCACCAGCAACAGCACGGTGCCGATCAACATTACCAGGCCCTGCATGGCATCGTTCAGCACGCTGGCACGAAAGCCGCCAAAGGCGGTATACAGCGCGATGCTGACGCCAAAGATCAGCAGGCCGGTGTCGTAAGGGATGCCGGCAGCGGTTTCCAGCAGGCGTGCGCCGCCGATAAACTGCACCGTCATGGCCCCGAGGAACGCCACCAACAAACTGAGACTGGCCAACCAGACCAACAGGCGGCTTTGATAGCGCCCGTACAGCATGTCGTTTAAGGTGATGGCGTTGTAGCGGCGCGCCAGAATGGCGAATTTCTTGCCCAGCACACCGAGCGATAACCATACGGCGGGCAGTTGAATCATCGCCAACAACACCCAACCAAGGCCATATTTATAGGCGGCACCGGGGCCACCGATAAACGAACTGGCGCTGATATAGGTTGCGGTCAGCGTCATCGCCAGCACAAAGCCACCCATCGATCGGCTACCCAGGAAGTATTCGCTGAGGAAATTACCTGTCTGACGCCGACTGTAGGCGTAAACCGACAGTCCAAACACCAGCAGCAGATAGGCAACCAGCGGCAAAATGACTTCAGTTTGCATCGCCGTCCTCCAGCGAAATATTGCGGAATACGCCACGCACCATCAGCCAACACAGGCCGATAAACAGCAGTGGTACCAATAAGCAGGCCATTTCGAACCAGTGTGGCAGGCCGGTAATACCAGATTCACTGTCCGGCAGGTAGGCCGCCAGCGACCAGGCCAGCAGATACAGCAGCGTCAGACCGAGCGCCCATCGTGCTTCGCGGTGGGCTTGAATAAAGCGTGTTTCCATCAGTGTTCCCCATAGGTTTACGGTGATGGTTTTGCCAAAGGTAAGGAATTCTACGGCAAGGCCGGATTTTGCCAAGCCGTTACCGTGCCTGAGATGAAAAAGAAAAAAGGCCGGTGATTAACCGGCCTTCTGTCAGGCGATGCGAATAGCCTGCCTTAGGTTTCCTGCAGACCGAGCTTCTTCTCCAGATAGTGGATGTTGGTGCCACCGTGCTGGAAGTTTTCGTCGCTCATGATCCGCTGCTGCAGTTCAACGTTGGTTTTGATGCCATCGATGATCAGCTCAGCCAGGGCGTTCTTCATGCGGGCAATTGCCACGTCACGGTTTTCACCGTAAGTGATCAGTTTGCCGATCATGGAATCATAGTACGGCGGTACGGTATAACCGGCGTAAATATGAGATTCCCAACGCACGCCGAAACCGCCTGGCGCATGGAAACGGGTGATCTTGCCTGGGCTTGGCAGGAAGGTGTTCGGGTCTTCGGCGTTGATACGGCATTCTACCGCATGGCCGTGAACCTTCACTTCATCCTGTTTGATCGACAGCGGCTGACCGGCAGCGATACGCAGCTGCTCTTTGATCAGATCCACGCCGGTGATCATTTCGGTAACCGGGTGTTCAACCTGAATACGGGTGTTCATTTCGATGAAATAGAACTCGCCGTTTTCGTACAGGAACTCGAAAGTACCCGCACCGCGGTAGCCGATCTCAACACAGGCTTTCGAGCAGCGCTCGCCGATGTAACGGCGCATTTCGCTGGTGATGCCTGGTGCCGGAGCCTCTTCAACCACTTTCTGGTGGCGACGCTGCATGGAGCAGTCGCGCTCGGCCAGATAGATGGCGTTACCCTGGCCGTCTGCCAAAATCTGAATTTCGATATGGCGTGGGTTTTCCAGGTATTTTTCCATGTAAACCATGTCATTGTTGAAAGCCGCTTTGGCTTCAGCTTTGGTCATGGAAATGGATTGTTCGAGGTCTTTGTCGCTGCGCACAACGCGCATGCCACGGCCGCCGCCGCCGCCAGATGCCTTGATGATCACCGGGTAGCCGATGCGCTTGGCGAAGGCACGGTTTTTATCCATGTCGTCGGTCAGCGGGCCATCAGAGCCTGGTACGCAAGGCACGCCAGCTTTCTTCATGGCGTTGATGGCAGAAACCTTATCGCCCATCAGGCGGATGGTTTCGGCTTTCGGGCCGATGAAGATAAAGCCGGAACGTTCGATCTGCTCGGCGAAGTCGGCGTTCTCAGACAAGAAGCCGTAGCCCGGGTGAATCGCCACTGCGCCGGTGATTTCCGCTGCAGAGATGATGGCCGGGATATTCAGATAGCTTTTTACCGATGGCGCAGGACCGATACACACGGTCTCGTCAGCCAGCAGCACGTGTTTCAGATCGCGATCTGCTGTGGAATGCACGGCAACGGTTTTGATACCCAGCTCTTTACAAGCACGCAGGATACGAAGCGCGATCTCGCCACGGTTGGCGATAACAATTTTATCAAGCATGTTCGCCTCGTTATTCGATGACGACCAGTGGCTCGTCAAATTCTACCGGTTGGCCGTTCTCTACCAGAATGGCTTTCACCACGCCGGATTTATCCGCTTCGATCTGGTTCATCATTTTCATGGCTTCAACGATGCACAGCGTGTCGCCGGCATTCACTTTCTGGCCAATTTCGATGAAGGCTTTCGCATCCGGGCTTGGCGTGCGGTAGAAGGTGCCGACCATTGGAGAACGGACGATGTGGCCACTCATGGCCGCTGGTGCTGCAGGGGTTTCGGCTGGCGCGGCAGCAACGGCAGTAGCCAGTGCTGGCTGCGGCTGTGCCGGCATTGCGTATGCCTGCGGCATCATTGGGTAAGCCTGTGCCGGGGCGGCACGGCTGATGCGAACTGACTCTTCGCCTTCAGAGATTTCCAGTTCAGAAATACCTGATTCTTCAACCAGTTCGATCAGTTTCTTGATTTTACGAATATCCATGAGTGTGATTCCGTACTCTTTTTGCGTAGCAATTAGTGGGTTTTCGACAGACGGTTAACCGCTGCCTGTAAAGCAAATGTGTAGCCATCTGCGCCGAGGCCGCAAATCACACCTACCGCAATATCGGAAAGGTAGGAGTGATGGCGGAAAGGCTCTCGGGCATGCACGTTGGAGAGGTGGATCTCGATAAACGGGATCTGCACCGCCAGCAATGCATCGCGCAGCGCCACGCTGGTATGCGTGAACGCGGCAGGGTTGATCAGAATAAAATCTGTGTTGCCGCGTGCCTGATGTATGCAGTCGATAAGCGCATGTTCAGCGTTAGACTGCAGATGGCTCAGGGTAATATCCAGTGCGGATGCCTGGTTTTCCAATCCGTTAACAATCTCTGTTAGCGTCGTGCTGCCGTACTTCTCCGGCTCACGCGTCCCCAGCAGATTCAGATTGGGGCCGTTCAGAAGCAAAATGTGAAACTTATCCGCCATTGTGCTGGTATCTCCGGCAATAAAACCATCATCGTAGAAAATAACCCGATGTCACCGATTTGTCACCTGTTAAGGGGAAAATTCACCCTGAGAACAGAAACAAGGTCGGGCATTATAACGATATCGTAGCAATTCGCAGCTAAATACTGGTCTTATCAGCGAAGATATTCAACCCAAAACCTGCAAACTGATGAGGGTGTTATCGCATTATGAGGGGTAGAACACAGAAAAGTTCCGCCTTTTAACGCCACCAATTACGGAATTTCTTGTAGCGTAGTGCCAGCAGCACGACGGCCAGCAGGGCATAAATGAAGGGCTGTGGCGAAAAGGTTTTGACCGACCACAGGTAGTGAATCGGTGCCAGGATCGCCACCAGGTACACCAGATTATGCAACGTCTGCCATTTGGCCCCCAGTTTGCGCATGGCCCACAACGTCGAGGTTGCCGCCAGTGCCAGCAGGATCAGCCAACTGATGATGCCGAGCGTCAGGTAAGGGCGGGTGACCAGTTCACGCCCCAACAGGCCAATATTGCTCAGTCCCAATTCAAGCGTCGAATAGCTTATCAGATGCAGCGTACCCCAGGCAAAACACCACAGGCCCACCAGGCGGCGGCAACGGATCAACAGAGGCTGGCGGGTATAGCGTGCCAGTGGGGCGATCATCAAGGTTGCCAGCAACAGTTTCAGCGTCATCCTGCCGGTAAAATGCTGGATATCTTTGGCCGGATCGGCGCTGAACCAGCCCTGATCCACCGACAGCACCAGCCAGAGAAAGGGCAAAAATGCCGCCAGATAAATGGCAACCTTGATCCCTTTGATATGGGTTGGAGTCAAACGCACTTAGAAATTCTCCCGTAGATCCAGGCCACGGTACAGCGATGCGACCTGTTCCGCATAGCCATTAAACAGCAGGGTGGGTTGGCGTTTAACGTCCAGAATGCCGCCGGAACCGATAAAACGCTCGGTGGCCTGCGACCAACGGGGATGATCGACGTGCGGATTCACGTTGGCGTAGAAGCCGTACTCATTCGGCGCCGACTGATTCCAGGTGGTCGGCGGCTGATCGCGCACCAGGCGGATATGGACGATCGACTTTATCCCCTTAAAACCGTATTTCCATGGGGTGATCAAGCGCAGCGGCGCGCCATTTTGCGGCGGCAGCGTTTTGCCGTACACGCCGACGGTCAGCAGTGCCAGCGGGTTCATTGCCTCGTCGAGACGCAGCCCTTCGACATAGGGATACTTCAACCCGCCGCCGATAAAGCGGTCTTTCTGGCCGGGCATCTGTTCCGGGTCGTACAACGTCTGGAAAGCGACGTAGCGTGCGTTGCTGTTGGGTTCCGCGAATTTGATCAGTTTACCCAATTCAAAGCCAATCCACGGCACCACCATTGACCAGGCTTCAACGCAGCGCATGCGATAGATGCGCTGTTCCAGCGGGAAGCGTTTGATTAAATCATCTATGTCCAGCGTGATGGGTTTGGCGACTTCACCGTCGATGCGTACCTGCCAACCTTCGGTTTTCAAGCCGCCGGCATTGGCTGCCGGATCGGCCTTGTCCAGACCGAATTCGTAGAAGTTGTTATAGCCGGTGACTTTATCTTCGGGCGTCAAATCCAACTGGGCCTGCCAGGCGGCAGGTTTGCTGAACTCCAGCGGTTTACCCGGCGGCGCCTTGGGCCGATCGTTACCCTTAAACCATGACAGCAAATCGGCCTGCGCATTATGCGGCAGGGCCAGTGATGCGGCGGTAATGCCCAACGCCTGCAACACTTTACGGCGCTGATAAAATACGCTCTCTGGCGTGACATCGGCCTCAGTGAGTTTTCGTTGTTTGCTCATGGTATTTTCTCCGCAATTTATGGTGTAAGCATGGCGTGAAACCAGGCCTTATGCGAGAGGCGGAGGGAAAATATGAAATTTCGCAGACGGGATAGGCCCCCGTTGCGGGGGGGCCGTCAGACTCAGCGGATTTTTACCAGGGTGCGACCGGTAACTTTGTTGTCTAACAGTGCGGCAGCCGTGGCCGGTGCCTGTTCCAGCGTGATTTCCTGGGTGGCTTGCTGGTAGAAGCTGTCCGGCAGGATACCGGCCAGGCGCTCCCAGGCGGTTTGACGGCGATGCAACGGGGTGTGCACCGAGTCGACCCCTTGCAAACGAACATTGCGCAAAATAAATGGCATCACCGTGGTCGGCAGGTGATAACCACCGGCCAGGCCACAGGCGGCGACCGTGCCGTTATAGTTCATTTGCGCCAAAACCCGCGCCAGCATAGTGTCGCCGACGGTATCCACCGCACCGGCCCACAGTTGCTTTTCCAGTGGGCGCGGAGCTTCGAGATAGCCGTCACGCGACAGGACTTCTTTGGCGCCGAGCGCTTTGAGGTAGTCGGTATTGCTTTCACGGCCGCTGATGGCCGTGACGTGATAACCCAGCGCCGCCAGAATAGCGACCGCCGTGCTGCCGACGCCACCGCTGGCACCCGTGACCAAAATGTCGCCGTCATCCGGATGTACGCCGCCTTCTTCCAGAGCCATCACGCACAGCATGGCGGTAAAGCCGGCGGTACCGAGGATCATCGCTTTACGTTCATCCAATCCGTTTGGCAACGGCACCAACCATTCCCCGGAGACACGCGCCTGCTCAGCCAGGCCGCCCCAGTGGTTTTCACCCACGCCCCAGCCGGTAAGCACCACGCTTTGGCCTTCTTTAAAACGATCGTCGCGGCTTTGGCGCACGGTACCGGCGAAGTCGATGCCTGGCACCATCGGGAAGTTACGCACGATTTTGCCTTTGCCGGTGATCGCCAACGCGTCTTTATAGTTAATGCTGGACCAATTAACGTCTACCGTGACATCGCCGTCGGGCAGTTGGTCACTGTTGATATCTTTGACGCGAGCCAGAGTTTGATCGTCTTGTTGTTCCAATAACAGTGCACGCATGTCACTCTTCCTCTTGTTTGCAATTTTGTCATGGATGGCTGGATCCGATTTAATTGACTATATGCATATAAGAAATTTATGTCCTGATAAAAGACAAAAAAGGGTGATTGAAGGTTTTCTTCGTTGATGATGCTTGGTAGTTTGGCGGCATGAACTGCCGGCGATGATCGTCAAGGATACGCCAGTGACTAATTAAAAATCAGGGTATTGTGTTGGATTCTTTTGAGCGGATTCGGGGCCTTTATACGACCAAAGGTGATAATTCACGTAACCATAACGGACAAGGCACAGGGATGCGATTTACCACCAAGCTCTCTGCATTGATCACCCTGCTTGTTGCTCTGGCGATGTTTTTGATGCTGATGGGCTGCTCATACAGTTACTTTTACGTCACTCAGGAGAGGCTGGATCGCCGCTTCAATTCGCTGATGACCTCGCTCGATCAGGCCATGCTGCGTGAATCTCCACAGGAACAGGAACAATGGTTACCGCTGGTGATGCGTCCGCTTGGTATCGTGGCCGTCAGCGTGGATACCAGCCACAGCAATCTTCTTTCTTATCATCTGCCAACGGTAAAGCAGCCCTGGGAATCGCTCAACGGCTACCGGCAGGTTTCCCTGCCGTTGATGCAGCATCCCGGCGCTTCGCTACGCATTACCTATATTGACCCTTTCGCCAGCGACGTGCGTTCGTTGCAATCCACTGCGGCTGTCACTTTGTCGATCGTCGTGATGGTGGTTATCTTGCTGCTCAGTTTGCGTTGGTTACGCGATCAGGCCGACGGGGAGGACCGGCTGGAACGCCGTGCACGCCGTATTCTTAATGGCGAACGAGAGAGCGTGATGCAGGGCGACGTGCGCGAATGGCCGGCAAACGTCAGCGGAGCACTCGATCGCCTGCTGGCGGATCTGGCGGAAGCGCGCGAGGAGCGTAGCCGGGTCGATACGCTGATCCGCGCCTTTGCCGCTCAGGACGCCAAAACCGGGCTGAACAACCGATTGTTCTTTGATAACCAACTGACCACCCAACTGGAAGAGGAAGGTTCGCACGGCATTGTCATGATGGTGCGATTACCGGATTTCGACACGCTGCGGGAAACCCACGGCAACAGTGCGGTGCAAGAACTGATGTATTCGCTGGTCAATCTGTTGTCGACCTTCGTGATGCGCTACCCGGCGGCGTTGCTGGCGCGCTATTTCCACAGCGATTTCACCGTTCTGTTGCCGCATCGCACGCTGAAAGAGGCGGACGGCATTGCTTCACAGTTGGTTCATGCCATTGACGCCCTGCCTTCAACGGCGCTTATCGATCGCGAGGCGTTTTTGCATATCGGTATTGTGGCCTACCGCAGCGGACAAAGTACCGAACAGGTGATTGATCATGCAGAGCAGGCCACGCGCCACGCGACGCTGCAGGGGGAAAACGGCTGGTATGTTTACGACAGCCAGGTGCCGGAAAAAGGGCGCGGCAGCGTCAAATGGCGCACTCTGTTGGAACAGGTGCTGGCGCGGGGCGGGCCACGGTTGTACCAGAAACCGGCAGTGACGGTGGAGGGGGAAGTTCATCACCGGGAGATCATGAGCCGGATATACGATGGGACCCAGGAACTGCTGCCATCTGAATATATGCCGTTGGTGCAGCAGTTGGGGCTGGCGGAAAGTTACGACCGCCAGCATTTGAGTCGCATTCTTCCTTTACTGGCGCTGTGGCCTGAAGAAACGCTGGCATTTACGCTGTCCGTAGATTCATTATTGCAACGCACTTTCCAGCGTTGGCTGCGTGATAGCCTGTTACAGTGTGAAAAAAGTCATCGTCGGCGAATTCTGATTGAACTTGCAGAGGCAGACGTGTGTCAACATATCGACCGTTTGCGCCCGGTGTTGAGATTACTCTCTGGATTGGGGTGTCGTCTGGCCGTGTCCCAGGCGGGGTTAACCGTGGTTAGTACCTCCTATATCAAGTCCTTACCGGTGGAACTGGTCAAGCTCCACCCTGGTTTGGTGCGGAGTATTGATAAGCGGGATGAGAATCAGCTGTTCGTTCAGAGCCTGACGGGTGCCTGCGAAGGCACCAGTACCCAGGTTTTTGCCGCCAGCGTGCGGACGCGTAATGAATGGCAGACGCTGAAAGATCGCGGGATCCTCGGCGGGCAGGGTGACTTTTTCGCGTCGCCGGAACCGATAGACGCAGGGCGTAAAAAATATTCGCGTCGTTATCGCGTTTAACCTGAATGCCGGGCAAAAATTGACGTAGAATGAGCGCCAATTCATCTGGGCTATTTTATCTGTCTTTTTGGGGTTATCCCCAAACTGCCTGCGACAATGACGCCTATTTGATATAGGCTCTTGTCAGTCCTTTTCTGTTGAACGTTGGTAGGTGCTTACCACCAACGGCAATCAGGGAATATGTTAGATTTTATGAGCTGTGTTACGCCGTTTCGTGCGCTGACAGGGTGGTAAACTGAGCCTTTGTTCAGGGAATTCAGGCCTCATCCAATTTCCGTGCATTCGAGCAGAAACAATACAGACTATTTTTCACCGAAGTAGAACGTTTTTGCGCCTTGTCGCTGCTTCGTGTGGTTGGTAAAGTAGGCGGATTTTATTTTCCGCCCCCAGCTTGCAGGATTATCCTTTAGTTATGTTTAAGAAATTTCGTGGCATGTTTTCCAATGACTTGTCCATCGACTTGGGTACCGCCAATACCCTGATTTATGTTAAAGGGCAAGGCATTGTACTGAACGAACCTTCGGTGGTTGCCATTCGCCAGGATCGTGCCGGTTCACCCAAGAGCGTTGCGGCCGTGGGTCATGAGGCTAAACAGATGCTGGGGCGTACCCCCGGCAATATCGCGGCTATCCGTCCGATGAAAGACGGCGTTATCGCCGACTTCTTCGTGACTGAAAAAATGCTGCAGCACTTTATCAAACAGGTTCACAGCAACAGCTTCATGCGGCCAAGCCCGCGCGTGCTGGTGTGTGTGCCGGTCGGCGCAACTCAGGTTGAACGTCGTGCCATCCGCGAATCCGCCCAAGGGGCCGGTGCGCGTGAAGTGTTTCTGATTGAAGAGCCAATGGCTGCGGCAATCGGTGCAGGCCTGCCGGTTTCTGAAGCGACTGGTTCAATGGTGGTGGATATCGGTGGTGGTACTACTGAAGTGGCGGTGATTTCACTCAACGGTGTGGTCTACTCTTCTTCCGTGCGTATCGGCGGTGACCGTTTCGACGAAGCCATCATTAATTATGTGCGTCGTAACTATGGCTCACTGATTGGTGAAGCGACGGCCGAACGTATCAAGCACGGCATCGGCTCAGCTTATCCGGGCGATGAAGTGCATGAAATCGAAGTTCGCGGCCGTAACCTGGCTGAGGGCGTGCCACGCGGCTTTACCCTGAATTCCAATGAAATCCTCGAAGCGCTGCAGGAGCCGTTGACCGGCATCGTCAGTGCGGTGATGGTCGCGCTGGAACAGTGTCCGCCGGAGCTGGCTTCCGACATTTCCGAACGCGGCATGGTGTTGACCGGCGGTGGCGCATTGCTGCGCAACCTGGATCGCCTGCTGATGGAAGAAACCGGTATTCCGGTAGTCGTGGCAGAAGATCCGCTGACCTGCGTAGCTCGCGGTGGCGGCAAGGCGTTGGAAATGATCGACATGCATGGCGGCGATTTGTTCAGCGAAGAATAGTCAGCCCCAGGAAGGATGAATCGTATCGGATGAATGCGCAAAGCGAAAATCGGGTACGGTTCCTCTTTCTGTTGTCGAGGAACACGCATAATTTATGAAGCCGATTTTTAGCAGGGGGCCTTCCCTGCAACTACGACTTTTTTTAGCAGTGATTGTGGCTATCTGCCTGATCGTTGCCGACAGCCGTCTCGGTACGTTCGTGAAAATACGTAACTACATGGATACGGCCGTCAGCCCTTTCTATTTTCTGGCCAATGGGCCGCGTAAGGTTTTGGACAGCGTTTCAGAAACGCTGGCTACCCGCCAACAGCTGGAGCTGGAAAACCGTGCTCTGCGGCAGGAACTGCTGCTGAAAAACAGCGATATTCTTCTTCTTGGCCAATTCAAGCAGGAAAACGCCCGTTTGCGTGAGCTGTTAGGCTCGCCGCTGCGCCAGGACGAACACAAAATGGTCACCCAGGTGATCTCGACCGGATCTGATCCTTACAGCGACCAGGTGGTGATCGACAAAGGTTCGGACAACGGCGTTTATGAAGGCCAGCCGGTCATCAGTGATAAAGGCGTCGTCGGCCAGGTAGTCGCGGTGGCGAAAGTCACCAGCCGCGTGCTGCTGATCTGCGATGCTTCACACGCGCTGCCTATCCAGGTCCTGCGCAATGATATCCGGGTGATCGCTGCAGGCAGCGGTTGTGCCGACGATTTACAGCTCGAACACTTGCCGAACAATACCGATATTCGTGTGGGCGACGTGCTGGTCACTTCCGGTTTGGGCGGCCGCTTCCCGGAAGGCTATCCGGTGGCGGTGGTGTCCTCGGTTAAAGTGGATAACCAACGTGCTTATACCGTGATCCAGGCACGCCCGACGGCGGGTCTGCAGCGTTTGCGCTATTTGTTGTTGCTGTGGGGTGCCGATCGTAATGGCGATATGCCGTTGCCGCCGGACGAAGTGCATCGTGTCGCCAATGAGCGGCTGATGCAGATGATGCCTCAGGTGCTGCCACCGGCCGATGCCATGGGGCCGCAACAGCCACTGCCGGCCCCGGCAACCGGCGTTGCAGTGCCGCAAACCGCCGCACCGGCCGCGGGAGTGACCCAATGAATCGCTACCGCAGTAATGGGCGCTGGATAATCTGGCTGTCATTCCTGGTGGCGCTGGTGCTGCAAATTATGCCGTGGCCGGAACAGATCTACATGTTCCGGCCCTCCTGGCTGGCCTTGATCCTGATCTACTGGGTAATGGCACTGCCACACCGGGTTAACGTCGGCACCGGCTTTGTGCTGGGGTTGATTATGGATCTGATCCTCGGTTCTACGCTGGGTGTGCGTGCGCTGGCGCTGGGGATCATTGCCTATCTGGTCGCGTTTAAATTCCAACTGTTCCGCAACATGGCCCTCTGGCAACAGGCGCTGATCGTCGTGCTATTGTCACTGGCGATGGATGTTGTGGTGTTCTGGGCCGAGTTTTTAGTGATCAACGTTTCTTTCCGCCCAGAGGTGTTCTGGAGTAGTGTGGTAAACGGCATTCTGTGGCCGTGGTTATTCCTGCTGATGCGCAAAATCCGCCGTCAGTTCGCCGTACAGTAAGGGTATATCAATGACTTCGCTTTATCTGGCCTCCGGCTCTCCCCGTCGACGTGAATTACTGACCCTGTTGGGCGTGGCGTTTGAAATTATTCTGACGGATACCGAAGAACAACGGCAGGAAGGGGAAGCTGCGGAAGTCTATGTGCGCCGTTTGGCGCAGGATAAGGCCAGGGCAGGCGTGGCGCTGGCCCAGCAGGACTGGCCGGTGCTGGGCGCGGATACCATTGTCGTGCTCAATGGCCGGGTGCTGGAAAAACCCCAAAGCGAAACGCATGCGGCGCAAATGCTGGCGGCGCTGTCGGGTAAACAGCATCAGGTGATGACCGCGGTGGCAATCGCCGATCGCCATGATGTTCTGTGCCAACTAGTGGTGACAGACGTGACATTCCGCAACCTGTCACAACAGGATATCTGCGACTATATTGCAACGGGCGAACCGATGGATAAAGCGGGCGCCTATGGAATTCAAGGAAAGGGTGGTTGTTTCGTCAGGACGATAACCGGGAGTTATCACGCGGTGATGGGCTTGCCGTTGGTCGAAACACATGAGCTGCTCAGTAATTTTGTCGCATTACGTGATGTAAGAACCGGTTGATGGGCGCTGCCATTATCGACCGGCTCTGAGGAGAAGGCATGACAGCTGAGCTACTGGTTAATATCACACCGTCTGAAACGCGGGTTGCCTATATTGATGGCGGCATCCTGCAAGAGATCCATATCGAGCGCGAATCCAAGCGCGGCATCGTCGGCAATATTTATAAAGGGCGCGTAAGTCGCGTGTTGCCGGGTATGCAGGCGGCATTCGTCGATATCGGCCTGGACAAAGCGGCCTTCCTGCACGCCTCCGATATCATGCCGCACACCGAATGTGTCGCCGGTGATGAGCAGAAAAATTTCCACGTGCGCGATATTGCCGAGCTGGTGCGCCAGGGGCAGGATCTGATGGTGCAGGTGGTAAAAGATCCGCTGGGCACCAAAGGCGCGCGCCTGACCACCGACATCACTCTGCCTTCGCGTTACCTGGTGTTCATGCCGGGGGCGGCGCACGTTGGCGTTTCACAGCGTATTGAAAGTGAAGCCGAGCGCGATCGCCTGAAAAAAGCCGTCGCCGGTTACTGCGATGAACTGGGTGGTTTTATCATCCGCACCGCGGCAGAAGGCATTGGTGAAGAAGAGCTGTCGCAAGACGCCGCCTTCCTCAAGCGCCTGTGGACCAAGGTGATGGAGCGTAAAAAACGCAACCAGACCAAATACAAGTTGTACGGTGAGCTGGCGCTGGCGCAGCGTATTTTGCGTGACTTCGCCGGTGCGGCGCTGGACAGGATCCGCGTGGACTCGCGTCTGACCCACGATCTGCTGGTGGAATTTACCGGTGAGTACATCCCGGATATTACCGCCAAGCTGGAGTTGTACACCGGCAGTCAGCCGATCTTCGATCTGTATGATGTCGAAAACGAGATCCAGCGCGCGCTGGAGCGTAAGGTTGAGCTGAAGTCCGGCGGTTACCTGATCATCGATCAGACCGAAGCGATGACCACCGTGGATATCAATACCGGCGCCTTTGTCGGCCATCGCAATCTCGACGAAACCATCTTCAATACCAATATCGAAGCGACCCAGGCCATTGCCCGCCAACTGCGGCTGCGCAATCTGGGCGGCATTATCATTATCGACTTTATTGATATGAATAATGACGAACATCGTCGTCGGGTGCTGCATTCGCTGGAGCTGGCGCTGAGTAAAGATCGGGTAAAAACCACGATCAACGGCTTCTCTCAGCTAGGCTTAGTTGAAATGACGCGTAAACGCACGCGCGAAAGCATTGAACATGTGCTGTGCCATGATTGTCCTACTTGTCATGGACGCGGCACCCTGAAAACTGTGGAAACCGTGTGCTACGAAATTTTGCGTGAAATTGTGCGCGTGCACCATGCTTATGATTCAGATCGTTTCCTGGTTTACGCCTCTGCGGCGGTGGGGGAGGCGCTGAAAAGCGAAGAGTCCCATGCGCTGGCCGAAGTGGAAATCTTTGTTGGCAAACAGGTCAAGGTGCAGATCGAACCCTTGTACAGCCAGGAACAATTTGACGTTGTCATGATGTAGTCCGCCCGTTGGCGGCCAAAGTCCGGTATTGGTGGGGCCCAGCATGCTGGGCCTCCCATGCATAGATATCCCGTTGCCAGGCAGCGGAAGCAAGGAGAACTGCGTGAGGCGACTGCCTGGGATTTTGTTAGCTACAGGCGCCAGTCTGATTGTCATCGTGGCGTTGCTGATCAGCGGGCTGCGTTTGGCGCTGCCTGAACTGAACAACTACCGCCCGCAACTGTTGGCCAAGGTCGAAAGCCTCTCCGGCGTGCCGGTGCAGATCGACTTTATGCAGGGAAGTTGGGAAACCTTCGGCCCGCAGCTGGAAATGCGCAACGTGCGCGCCACGCTGCCCAAAAGCAATCTGCGTATTGAACGCGTTACCCTGGCGCTGGACGTATGGCAGTCGCTGTTGCACTGGCGCTGGCAGTTCCGCGATCTCACCTTCTACCAACTCCAGTTCGATCTCAACACCACTTTGGGTGGCGAAGAGCATAAGGGCAGCACCATCGAGCCGGGTAAAATCAGCGATTTGCTGCTGCATCAGGTCGATCACTTCAACCTGCGTGACAGCCGCCTTTCCTTCCTTACGCCTGCCGGTGCGCGCGCCGAATTCGAGGTTCCACAGCTAACCTGGCTTAACGGGCGCGATCGCCACCGTGCCGAAGGGCAGATTAGCCTGTCGACGCTGAATGGCCAGCATGGTGTGGTACAGCTGCGCATGGACCTGCATGATAACCAGGGTTTATTGAATGTGGGTACGGTCTATATGCAGGCCGATAATATCGACATGAAGCCCTGGTTCACCCGTTGGTTACGCGCCAATACCGGCCTGGAAAGCGCCGACTTTAGCCTGGCAGCCTGGCTACAAATACAGAACGGTGAAATTGCCGGCGGCAGTGCGTTGTTAAAGCAGGGCGCGGCCAACTGGAACGTGGGCAAACAACAGCACCGGCTGGACGTGGACAATCTGGCGCTGACGCTCAGCCGCCAGGGGACCGGCTGGCAAGTCGAGGTGCCGCAGCTCAACCTGGCCACCGACGGCCAGGCCTGGCCGCAGGGCAAGCTGTCCGGGCTGTGGCTGCCGGAAAATACCGAGTTTATGGGGCCGGGGCAGACGGAAGAGCTACGCGTGCGAGCGACCAACATTCAGCTTGAACGCCTGTCTGCGCTGTTGCCGACCTTCTCATTCCTCAGCCCGGACGTGCTGGAGCGCTGGAACGACCTGCAACCGCAAGGCAAGGTCAATGCATTGGCGTTGGATATTCCGTTGAAACAGCCGGAAAAAACCCGTTTCCAGGCCCGTTGGCAGGACGTCAGTTGGCAGCCGTGGAAGCTGTTGCCGGGGATAAATCATTTCTCTGGCGCGCTGAGTGGCGGTGTAGAAAATGGCCGTCTGCAGCTTGATCTCAACGACAGCACCTTACCGTACGGCGACATGTTCCGCGCCCCGCTGGAAGTCAGCAGCGCGCGCGGTGCGTTAACCTGGCTGAACAACCCACAGGGCTGGGAGCTGGCGAGTAAAAATCTGGATGTGAAAGCCAAATCGCTGTGGGTGAACGGTGATTTCCGCTACCAGCAGCCGGCCAAAGGGGATCCGTGGCTGAGCATTCTGGCCGGTATCCGCCTGTATGATGCCGCAGACGCCTGGCGTTACTTCCCGGAACCCTTGATGGGCAAGCACCTGGTGGACTACCTCAGCGGTGCCATTCAGGGCGGGCAGGTGGATAACGCCACGCTGCTCTACAACGGTGACCCGCAGCACTTCCCTTACCGTAAACATGAAGGCCAGTTTGAGGTATTTGTCCCGCTGCGCCATTCGACCTTCCAGTTCCAACCGGACTGGCCGGCATTGACCGATCTGGCCATCGATCTCGATTTTGCCAATGAAGGGCTGTGGATGAATGCTCCGCAGACCAAACTGGGTAAAGTCGATGGCAAAAATGTTACCGCCATCATTCCGGACTACCTGAAAGAGCGCCTGTTGGTTGACGCTGACGTGGCGGGTCAGGGTGAGGAAATCCACGACTATTTCGAGCAGACACCTCTGCATGATTCGCTGGGTGCTGCACTGGATGAACTGCAGATTGGTGGGAATGTCAGTGGGCGCTTACATCTCGATATCCCCTTGAACGGCGAGCTGGTGCGCGCCACGGGCGAGGTGGCGCTGAACAATAACTCACTGCTGGTTAAGCCGATCGAAAGTGAGCTGCAAAAGGTCAGCGGCAAGTTCCGCTTCGATAACGGCAACCTGACCAGTGATAGCCTGTCGGCCAACTGGTTCGGGCAGCCGGTTGCGGTGAATTTCAATACGCTGGAAGGTAAAAGTGACTACAAGGTCAATGTGGGTCTGAAGGCCGACTGGCAGCCGGGCAAATTCCCGGGAATTCCACAGGAAGTCGCCGATGCGCTGAGCGGCAGTGCTCCGTGGCAGGGGCAGGTTGCCATTACCTTGCCGCATAAGGGCAACGCCAGCTATGACATCGGCATTGATGCAGACCTCAAAAAAGTAAGCAGTCACTTACCGTCTCCACTGGATAAGCCGGCGGGTGAACCACTGCCGTTGAGTGTAAAAGTGAAAGGTGGCCTGAATGGCTTCATGCTGACCGGTAGCGCCGGCAAGCAGAACCATTTCAACAGCGAATGGACCTTCGCCAAAAAGCAGGTGCGGCTTGCACGAGCGGCATGGCAAACCGAAGGCGGTGGAACGCCACCTTTACCGGCCGGTAAATCTTTGACGCTAAACCTGCCGCCACTGGACGGTGAAAAGTGGTTGGGGTTAATGGCACCGGCGTTAAAACAAGGCGGTGGCTCGGGCCAGGTGGGCGGCTTCAACTTTCCAACCACCGTAGCGCTGAAAACACCGCAGCTGCTGTTGGGCGGTCAGGCCTGGCACAAGCTGACGTTGTCGGCCGAGAAACAGCTCGGCGGCACGCTGGTCAGTGCCAAGGGCGATGAAGTTGACGGCAGTCTGCGGGTGACGGATCGTGGGCCGTGGCGTGCCGATATCAATTATCTTTATTACAA
The DNA here is from genome assembly GCF_056376275.1 of Serratia sp. AR11. Classification (NCBI taxonomy): domain Bacteria; kingdom Pseudomonadati; phylum Pseudomonadota; class Gammaproteobacteria; order Enterobacterales; family Yersiniaceae; genus Serratia; species Serratia sp. AR11. The sequence continues at coordinate 4,924,294 of NZ_CM150739.1, read as the reverse complement.
TCCGCAGTTTAGCGATAGCAAGGGGACGGCGACGGCGGCGACCAACCCGCTGGCCGCGGCAGAAAAGGTTTCTTTCCGTGACTGGCCGTCGTTGATGCTGCGCTGCAAATCGTGCTGGATGATGGGGCAAAACCTCGGCAAGGTGGAGGCGGATCTGGCCAATCAGGGTGATACCCTGACCCTGGAGCATGGCTTGGTCGATACCGGCAAAGGGCGCATGACCGCCAGCGGCCTGTGGAAGCAGAACGCCCAGGAAGAACGCAGCTCGCTGAAAGGCAAACTGCTGGGTGGCAAAATTGATGAAACCGCCGCTTTCTTCGGTATCACCACGCCGCTGAAAGGCGCGCCTTATGACATTGATTTTGATCTGTACTGGCGTGGCACGCCGTGGAAACCACAGATGAGTACCCTCAGCGGTGCGATGAAGGTCAATATGGGCAAGGGGGAGATCGACAGCATGGGCGGTGGACGTGCCGGCCAGCTGTTGCGTTTGGTCAGTGTCGACTCCCTGTTGCGTAAGTTGCAGTTCGATTTCAGTGATACCTTCGGCAAAGGTTTCTACTTTGACTCCATCCGCAGCACCGCGTGGCTGAAAGATGGCATAATGCATACCGATAACCTGTTGGTTGACGGGCTGGCGGCGGATATCGCCATGAACGGACAGGTCGATTTGGCGCGCCGCCGGATTGATATGGAAGCAGTGGTCGCACCGGCCATTTCGACCACTGTCGGTGTGGCGACGGCATTCGTGATTAACCCGATTGTCGGCGCGGCGGTGTTTGCTGCCTCGCAGGTGTTGGGGCCGCTGTGGAGTAAGATCTCGCTGATTCGTTACCACATCAGCGGCGATTTGGACCAGCCGAAGGTTAACGAGGTCCTGCGTAAGCCAAAGGAGGATAAGGCGTCATGAGAAATGCTAACGTTGCGTTGTTACAGTTGTGCAGTGGCGATCGGGTGCGTGATAACCTGGCCCAGATTGAACAGCAGATTAAGCAGCTCAATACCGGGGTAAAACTGGTGATGACGCCGGAGAACGCGCTGCTGTTCGCCAATTCTGCGGCTTATCGTGAACATGCTGAACGCCAGGGCGACGGGCCGCTGCAGAATGCGGTGCGCGAGATGGCACGGCGTTATGGCGTCTGGCTGCTGGTGGGGTCGATGCCGTTGGTCAGCCGTGAAAATCCTGCGCTGATCACCACCAGCAGCCTGCTGTTCGACGACCAGGGCGAGATCCGCGCGCGCTATGACAAGCTGCACATGTTCGACGTGGACATTAACGACTCTCACGGCCATTATCGGGAGTCGGATACCTATCAGCATGGCCAAGAGCTCCAGGTAGTGGATACCCCGGTCGGGCGGCTTGGCATGACCATCTGCTACGATCTGCGCTTCCCGGCGCTGTTCCAGGCGTTACGGGCACAGGGCGCTGAACTGATTTCCGTACCGGCGGCCTTTACTCGTGTGACCGGTGAGGCGCACTGGGAAATTTTGCTGCGCGCCAGAGCGATAGAAAACCAGTGTGTGATCCTGGCGCCGGCACAGGTTGGCAGCCATGGCCCGACTCGTCGCACCTGGGGCCATTCGCTGGCGGTGGATGCCTGGGGCAAGGTATTGGCTGAAAACCCCGATGCGGTATCGGCGTTGAAAGTTCGGGTCGATATCACCGGCCTCAAAACCATTCGCGAGCAAATGCCGGTATTGCAACACAACCGATTCCAGACGTCGCTGACGGCGCCGTTTGACAACAAATTCTCCATTAAAGAGTGAAAAAATTATGAGCCTGACGTTTGTCAGTGAGCAGTTACTTGCTGCCAATAAGCTGAGCCACCAGGATCTGTTTTCCGTCCTGGGGCAACTGGCCGAACGCCGCCTCGATTACGCCGATCTCTATTTCCAGTCGAGCTACCACGAAGCCTGGGTGATTGAAGACGGTATCATCAAGGATGGCTCTTACAATATCGACCAAGGGGTTGGAGTACGCGCCGTGAGCGGCGAGAAAACCGGCTTCGCCTATGCCGATCAAATCACCCTGAACGCCTTGCAGCAAAGTGCCCATGCCGCGCGCAGCATAGTGCGTGACAGCGGTAATGGTCAGGTGCATACCTTGGGTGAAATCAGCCATAAGGCGCTGTATCCCCTGCTCGATCCGCTGCAAAGCCTGCCGCGGGAAGAGAAAATCGCCCTGTTGCACCGCATTGACAAGGTAGCCCGCGCGGCCGATAAGCGGGTGCAGGAAGTTAGCGCCAGTATCACCGGCGTGTATGAACAAATTCTGGTGGCGGCCACCGACGGTACTCTGGCTGCGGACGTTCGCCCATTAGTGCGCTTGTCTGTCAGCGTACTGGTGGAGCAAGACGGCAAGCGTGAACGCGGTTCCAGCGGCGGCGGTGGCCGTTTCGGCTATGACTATTTTCTGGAAATCGCCGATGGCGAAGTCCGTGCCGATGCCTACGCCAAAGAAGCGGTGCGCATGGCATTGATTAACCTTTCTGCCGTTGCGGCCCCAGCCGGTAATATGCCGGTGGTGCTGGGCGCTGGCTGGCCGGGCGTCCTGCTGCATGAAGCGGTGGGCCATGGTCTGGAAGGCGACTTTAACCGTCGCGGTACCTCGGTGTTTAGCGGCCAGATGGGCCAGTTGGTGGCCTCAGAGCTTTGTACGGTGGTGGATGACGGCACTTTGCAGGGGTTACGAGGTTCACTGGCGATCGACGACGAAGGCGTACCGGGCCAGTACAACATGTTGATTGAGAACGGTATCCTGAAAGGTTATATGCAGGACAAACTCAATGCGCGTCTGATGGGCGTTGCACCGACCGGTAACGGCCGCCGTGAGTCCTATGCGCATCTGCCGATGCCGCGCATGACCAACACCTACATGCTGGCGGGCAAGTCTACGCCGGAAGAGATCATCGCCAGCGTTGAATACGGCCTGTACGCGCCGAACTTTGGCGGCGGCCAGGTGGATATCACCTCCGGCAAGTTTGTTTTTTCCACCACCGAAGCCTACCTGATCGAAAAAGGCCGCATCACCAAGCCGGTGAAGGGTGCCACACTGATCGGCTCAGGTATTGAGGCAATGCAGCAAATTTCGATGGTGGGCAACGATCTGGCGCTGGATAAAGGCGTTGGCGTTTGCGGTAAAGAGGGGCAAAGCCTGCCGGTGGGGGTTGGTCAACCGACCCTTAAGCTGGACACCCTGACCGTCGGTGGTACCGCGTAATACTTTCCAGGGGCCGGTTCACGGCCCCTATCCGTTTCTGTTTTGCGGCGCTCATCGCATTAGCAGCAATTTTTGGGTTTAGCTGAAATAAAGAGCGATCCACTGTTTTTTCCTTTTCGTGCGAATCAATGAATTATATTTAACTATTACAGGTAATTTTCTGCGGTTTGGCTTAGGAATTGTCTCTACCAATCGGCCTGAACTACCTTATTGGCTAATGATTCAACCTTGTTACATTCCCCGTCCTGTCGTTAAAATGCTGAAAAAACACACGGATGGTCTTCTGAATGGATTCAGTTACTCAACGGCTTTCGGCTGCTTTGCTGTGCATTTTCTTTTCTTCCGCCACCGGCGCTAACCTGCTTAGCCCGGCGGATCGCGACACGATCCAACAACAGCAGCGCGAATTACTGGAACAAAACCAGCAGCAGCGACAGGAATTGCAACGCAGCCTGACGCCGACCTTGCCAGCAACCCCGGCCCCCAGCGCCAACGCGGGTGGTCCTTGTTTCACCATCACCCAAATTCAACTGGAAGGCGCCGAGCATCTGCCTGCCAGCGCGCAACGTAAACTCACCCAGAATTACCTGCAGCAATGCCTGAATCTGGGGCAAATCCAAACGCTGGTGCAGCAGATCTCCGACTGGTATATCGGCCGTGGCTATATCACCAGCCGCGTATTTCTGACCGAGCAGGATCTGTCGCGTGGCGAACTGCGGTTACTGGTGCTGGAAGGCAAGCTGGAGAAAATTCAGCTGGAAAAGCAGGACGATCGGATGCTGAAAATGGCCTTCCCGGGCCTGCAGGGCAAGATCCTTAACCTGCGTGATATCGAGCAGGGCATGGAGCAGATTAACCGCCTGCGTCAGCAACCGGTGCAGATAGAAATCCTGCCCGGCAGCCAACCGGGTTACTCATTGGTCAATCTGAGCGCCAAACCCGAATTTCCGCTGATGCTGGGGCTGGGTTTCGACAACAGCGGGCAAAAAAGCACCGGGAGCGGGCAGATCAACGGATCCTTGACCGGCAATAACCTGCTCGGGTTGGCGGACCAATGGTTTGTCGCCGGCGCCCGCAGCAGTGATTTTGCCAACGATCACAACGCACGCAGCGTACAAACCGGCGTCAGCCTGCCCTACGGCTACTGGACGCTGGATTACAACTATTCCTACAGCGATTACCTGACCACTCTCAATAACCAGGGTTTTGACTGGCGCTCCAGCGGTGACAGCCAGACCCATCGCCTGGGCGTTTCGCGGGTGCTGTTCCGTGACGGCGAAATGAAAACCGGCCTGTCGCTGGGGCTGACGCACCGTATCAATCGCAATTACCTCAACGATACCCGGCTGGAAAGCAGCAGCCGCAAGCTGACCAGCGTGACGTTAGGGGTCAGCCATAGCCAGAAATTGCTGGGCGGGTTCGCCACCCTGAACCCGGCCTACAGCCGTGGTGTCCCCTGGCTGGGCGCAGAAAATGACAGCGGAAAAATCAAGGAAGCGCCCCGGGCCGAGTTTCACAAACTTTCGCTTTCCGGCAGCTACTATCTGCCGCTGGCGCAAGATTGGACCTATCTCACCAGTCTTTACAGCCAGTGGAGTAACCACCGTTTGTACGGCAGCGAACGCCTGACGATAGGTGGTGAAAGCTCTGTGCGTGGTTTCAAGGAACAATACCTTTCTGGTGACAAGGGCGGTTACTGGCGTAACGAAGTCAATCGCACGCTGGTGACATTGCCGTACCTCGGCAGCATCAACGCCCTGGCGGCGCTCGATGGTGGCTATTTACAGCGTGACAAGCTGGACGCTAACGCCTCCGGCACGCTGTGGGGCGGCGCAGTGGGGCTGGGCAGCCGCGGCCGCTATTTCGGCAGCCAACTGACCGTCGGCTGGCCGCTGGCTTATCCCGACTGGTTGAAGCCGGATCGGGTTTCGGTTTACTACCGGGTGAATATCGTACTTTAACGCTACTGTACAGGAAGGTTTCAAGGATGAAGCGTAAACAGAATCAACCGCTTAATACCCCTCAGCGTCTGCTGAGCTACACCCTGTGCATGTTACTGGCCGGGCAGCCGCTGCTGCCGGCGCTGGCCGAAGGCGTTAACGTGGCCGAAGGTAATACCCGTGTCGATCAGGCCGCCAACGGCGTGCCGGTGGTCAACATTGCCACGCCGAATCAGGCCGGTATTTCCCATAACAAATACAACGATTTCAACGTCGGCAAAGAGGGCATGATCCTCAACAACGCCACCGGTCAGCTCAACCAGAGCCAGCTTGGCGGCCTGATCCAGAACAACCCCAACCTGCAGGCCGGCAAGGAAGCGCAGGGCATCATCAACGAAGTGGTGGCACCGAACCCTTCACAGCTTCAGGGCTACCTGGAGGTGGCAGGCAAGCAGGCCAGCGTGATGGTCGCCAACCCCTATGGCATCACCTGCGACGGCTGCGGCTTTATCAACACCCCTAACGCGACGCTGACCACCGGCAAACCGGTGCTGGGTGCCGACGGCAAGCTGCAGGCGCTGGAAGTCACCCAAGGGGCGATCACCATTCAGGGTAAGGGGCTGGACGCCAGCAAGAGCGACAAATTCGCCCTGATCGCCCGCGCTACCGAGATTAACGCTCAACTGTATGCCAAAGATCTCAACATCACGCTCGGGGCTAACCGGGTGGACGCTACCGGCAAAGCCACGGCGATCGCCGGTAATGGCGACGTGCCCAAGGTGGCCATCGACACCGGCGCCCTTGGCGGTATGTACGCCAACCGTATTCATTTGGTGTCCAGTGAAAAAGGGGTCGGGGTCAACCTCGGCAACCTCACCGCGCGTGAAGGCGATATTCAGCTGGATGCCAATGGCCAACTGCGACTGAATAAAACCCTGGCGCAGGGCGGTCTGAATGCCACTGCGGCGGGAATAACGCTCAGCGGCAACCACAAGGCCGGGCAGGCGCTTACCCTGAATAGCGGTGGCGATATTGCCATGAGTCAGGCCACGCTGAGCGCCAAAGGGGATATGCAACTGACTGCCGCAGGCAAACTGCAGGCGGGCAAAGCCGATACGGACGGCCGCCTGCAAGTGGATGCTGCCAGCCTGAGCAGCGATAAAAACAGCAGCCTGACGGCCGAAGGTGATATCCACCTGACGCTCAGCGGCGACGGTAACTGGCAGGGCACCCTGACCGCTGGACGCGATCTGCAGTTGCAGGCCAATCATCTGACCAACGCTGGCCAGCTGGCTGCCAATCGCGACAGCCGTGTTAAGACACAGAATCTGACCAACAGCGGCCTGATCCAGGCTCAGGGCACGCAGAACCTGACCAGCAACCAACTCGCTAACCTTGGGCAGTTGCAAGCGGGGGGAATGCAGACCATCACCGCCAACGGTGTCGACAATAAGGGGGCGATCGGTTCCCAACAACAACTCGAACTGCGGGTACGCGACAGGCTTAATGTCGCGGGCTCACTACTTGCCGATGGCCCATTGACGGTACAGGCGGGTGAATTTTTACTGGCCGGAAGCGCCAGCGGCAAGCAGGGTGTCACCCTTGTTCACACCGGCTCTCTGAAAACCGAGCTGGGTTCATCGCTGCTGAGCGACGGCAATATCACCCTCAACGCCGATGATGTACGGCTCGGCGGGCTGCTTTCCAGTGAACTTGGCCTGACGATAGAGACAAAAAAACTGCTGTCTACCGCCGGCGCCCGCACCCAGTCCAAACAGGACATGAAGCTCAAGGTTGCGCAAGACGCGCAGCTGGCCGGCGTGTTCAACACGCTGGAGGATTTGAAGTTTTCTGCCGCCACGGCGGATAACAGTGGCGAAATAGACGCACACAATATTGACTGGGGCGGAGACTCGCTGAAGCAGCGCGGACACCTGAAGGCCACTGAGAACGCCACGCTGAAGGTAAAACAGCTCGATCAGCAGGGGGATCTGCTGGCTGACCAACGGCTGGAGCTACGCGGCGATAACCTGGTGAACAGTGGGCTGATGGGTGCCCAGACGCTGGATCTGGTGTTAAGCGAATCGCTGAACAACACCGGCAACCTGCACGGCGTACAAAAGCTGGTGTTGCAGTTGGCTAAGGATCTGACCAACGCTACTGGGGGCAAGCTGCTCAGCGAAGGCGAATTAACGGCCCAGGCGGCGACGGTTAATAACAGCGGATTATGGCAGGGGGATCGTATCACGCTGACTGCGCGGCAGTTGGATCATAAAGGTACGCTGCAGGCGGGCAAAGGGATCACACTGGATCTAAGCGGCGATCTTGATGCCGGTCTCGACAGCAAGATTTTCTCCAATGGCAAAGCGGACCTGACGGCGCTGACCTTGAACAACCAGGGTCATATACAGGCAGAAGAATTGAAGTTAAGCGCTGCAGACCTGACCAACAGCGGCAGGCTGCAGGGGCAAAAAAGCCTCGAGGCCAAGCTAAGCGGCATATTCAATAACCTGGCCGGCGGCAATGTGCGCAGTCTGGGGACGTTGCAGCTGGAGGCTAAAGAGCTCAAAAACGCCGGGGATCTGCAGGGTGATGGCAGCAGCGCGCTGCAGTTGGATCTTCAATTGATCAACTCAGGTAACCTGATGGCAGGTGGTGCGCTGAGTCTGCAAGCACCGACGCTGAACAACAGCGGCTTACTGCAGGCCGACAGCCTGACGTTCACCGGCACGACGTTGGATAACAGCGGCACATTGAGCACCTCCGGCGATAACCAGCTCACGCTGGATACTCTGAATAATAAAGGGACGTTGCAGGGCGGTAATTTAAAACTGAAGGCGGACAGCCTGGATAACACCGGCACGCTGCTGGCGACAAGCCAGATGAGCCTCAAAGCGCGGCAGATTGATAACCAGAACAGCGGCAAGCTATTGAGTGGCGGCGATATTTCACTGGCCAGCACCCAGTTGAATCAGTACGGCCAATTGGTGGCGCTGGGCAACATGACGTTGACGCTGAAAGACGCCTTCACCCAGAGCGGAACTCTGGCGGCGGGCAAAGCGCTGGTTCTGACCAGCGACGGCGATATTCTGCTGCAGGGCGCCACTCAGGGCCAGAGTGTGGATATTCGCAGCGGCGGTCAGTTGAGCAACGCCGGTTCATTGCGTGGCGGCAGCGGAGAAATGCGCCTCGAAGCCGCCGGGATAACTCAAAACGCCGCCGCCAGCCTGCAGTCGGGCGGATTGGTGCAGCTGTTGAGCCGTGGCGACATCAGCAACAACGGCTTTATCGGCACCGCCGGTACTCTGCTGTTGAGTGCCGCCAACTCATTACTCAACAGCGGCATGCTGTACGCCGGCGTCGATATGAAGTTGCTGGCTGATCGTATCACCAACCAGCGTGGCGACATTCTGGCAGCCAACAAACTGTGGATGCAGAAAGACGCCGACGGTAATACCAACAGCCAGATCGTCAACACCTCGGGCACCATCGAGACCGAAACCGGCGATATTCAGATCAAAACCGCGCATCTGCTTAATCAGCGTGATGGGCTGAAAACCTCGGTTACGCAGGAAGATCTGACCAAAAAATACGACTGGCTGAACGGGGCCACGGCCAGCATTCCGCTGAGCTTCTTTAACGATGACGAGTACGGTTATTACACCGTGGAGACCATGCGTCAAATGGCGGGGGATGCTGCGCGTGAAGTGTACAAGACGTATACCTACGCCTCGCCGTATGCCACCACAAAAGAGCTGGCATTGTCGACCAGCAAAGTGACGGTCAGCAGCTCGGGCGGCGCGGCGCGCATTGCCGCCGGCCGTAACATGACGCTGAATGCCACGACGCTGGATAATCTGGCCAGCGATATTCTGGCCGATGGGGATATTGCGCTCACCGGCAGCACGCTGAACAACCAGTCATGGGCTGCGGGTACAGAAACACGTTATCAAACCTATACCTATCAAAAACCGCCGTTGCCGGGCTCGGATAATACGCCGAAGGTATCCGCGGTCTCTGCAATCAATAATTACGCCAAAGGGAAAATCGACGACAAAAATATCCACTATAAAGCCAGCGGAGACGTGCGCACTGAACGCACTGACGACGGTGTCTATCGTTCAGTGATCCAGGCTGGCGGTGCAGTCAACGCCAAGTTTACCGACGATATCAGCAATACCACTGTGACCCCGAACGCCGGTAGCCTCAGTCACACTCTGGCACGGCCGACGCTGGATAGCCTGCAGCAACCGGAAGCCGTCAATGCGGTAGAACAACATGCCCTGGCGAAGGATCAAAGCGTAGTGTTTGGTTCGCCGGAGTGGAAAGACAATCTGGCGGATTACCCGTTGCCAACCGGTGGCAACGGTCGTTTTATCGTGACCGAAGACCCGAACAGCCCCTATCTGATCACCACCAATCCCAAACTGGACGGCCTGGGCCAGTTGGACAACAGCCTGTTCAACGATCTCTACGCCATGCTGGGCCAACAGCCGGGTACGGCCCCGCGTGAAGGCGACAGCCGTTTCACCAACGAGAAGCAGTTTATCGGCTCGGCCTATTTCCTCGACCGCTTAAAGTTAAACCCCGATTACGACTACCGTTTCCTGGGCGATGCGGCGTTCGATACCCGTTACATCAGCAATGCGATGCTCAGCCAGACCGGTCAGCGCTATCTTAACGGCGTCGGATCCGAACTGGCGCAGATGCAGCAGTTGATCGACAACGCGGCACGGGCGCAGAGCGGCCTGAAGTTGCAGTTCGGCATCGGCCTGACACCGGCACAGGTTTCACAGCTGGAGCACAGCATCGTCTGGTGGGAGAAGGTGACGGTCAACGGCCAGACGGTGCTGGCACCAAAATTGTACTTGGCCAAAGCTGACGTCGCCCCGCTGAGCGGCAGCGTGATTGCGGGCAACAAGGTTAACCTGAACGGTGGCAACATCCGTAACGACGCCAGCACGCTGCAGGGCGGTCAGCGGCTGAACGTCAACAGCCAGGCAGGCATCAGCAATCTTAATCAGGGGATGATCAACGCTAACGATGGGCTGAGTTTGAACGCTATTGGGGATATCAGCAATATCGGCTCGACCATCAGCGGTCAGCGGGTCGAGCTTGAAAGCCAGGACGGCAGCATTATCAATAAAACCCAGGCCCGCCAGTGGGATGCCACCGGTACCCTGGGTGGCCAATCGCTGACGCTGTCGCGTACCGAAGTCGGTGATACCGCCGTGATCCGCGCCGGAGATACATTGAATATGCAGGCCGGTAACAATATCGATGTTACCGGGGCGCAGGTTACCTCTGGTGGTGCAATGGATCTACGGGCGGGTGGCGACATCAACCTGCTTGCCAATAACACTTCTCGCGTCGATAAGTCAGACGGCGGCCGCTGGGGCGGTGGGCTAAAAGAAAGTGAAACCCATGGCAGCCTGGCCACTGAAATCAGTGCGGGTGGGGCGCTAAACGTCAACGCCGGGCAGGATCTGAACCTGGTTGCCAGCCAAATCGGCAGCAAGGGTGATGCGGCATTAACAGCCGGGCGTGACATCAATCTGAACACCGCCGAACAGGGGAGCCGTCAGAAAACCGACGGTAGCGAACACATCAGCAGTGGCGCGACGCGCAGCACCCTCACCAGCGGTGGGGATCTGCAGCTGCAGGCCGGTCGCGATTTGAATTCGCAGGCGGCGGCGCTGGTGGCGGATAACGACGTTGAACTCCGCGCCGGGCGTGACGTTAACCTCAATACTCAACAAAGCCGGGAATATCAGGAAAGTCACGGCGGTCGCCAACAGCGAGTAAACGAGTCCATACGCCAGCAGGGCACTGAAATCGCCAGCGGCGGCGACACGCGCATTCAGGCCGGACGGGACGCGGCCCTTAACGCCACCCAGGCCCAGGCCAGCGGCGACGTGGCGGTGAGTGCCGGGCGTGATATCGCGCTGAACAGCGCCACCGAAAGCGACTATAGCTTCTTTGAAGAGACCAAGGTCAAAAAAGGCCTGATGTCCAAAACCACCACCCATACGGTGGAAGAGGATTACGCCACCCGCGAGAAAGGCGGGCTACTGAGCGGGAACAATGTCTCACTCAATGTCGGTAACGATCTCAAGGTGCAAGGCTCGACGGTGGTCGGCGACGGCAAGGTAAACCTGCAGGCAGGCAATAACGTCGACATTGTGGCAGCCACCGAGGAGCAATCCCGTTATCGGCTGAACGAGAAAAAAACCAGCGGCATGTTCAGCGGCGGTGGCATCGGCGTGACCTTCGGCAGCAAATCTTCCCGTCATCAGTTGAACGAAGACGGCACCACCCAAAGCCAGAGCGTCAGCACCATTGGCTCTACCGGCGGCGACGTGAATATCGTGGCCGGCGCCAAGGCGCATATCGGCGGCGCGGACGTGATTGCGGATAAGAACCTGTCGGTGACGGGAGATAGCGTACAAATCGATCCGGGTCAGGATATCCGTCGTCGTGATGAAACCTTTGAACAGAAACAAAGTGGTCTGAGCCTCGCCTTGTCCGGCACGGTTGGTAGCGCCATCAACACGGCGGTAACGACGGCCCAGCAAGCGAAGCAGGAAACTGATGGTCGGTTGGCGGCATTGCAGGGCACCAAAGCAGCCTTATCTGGCGTGCAGGCCGTTCAGGCAGGGCAACTGGCACAAGTCGGCAATACCGATACCGAAGAAGGCAGCATGGTAGGTATCAGTGTCTCGCTGGGGGCACAGAAATCGTCGTCGAAACAGCATCAGGAGCAAACCTCAGTTACTGGCTCGACGCTCAACGCCGGTAATAACTTGCAGGTGACGGCCACCGGCAAGGGTAACTCGGCCGACAGTGGCGATATTGCCGTAGTGGGCAGCCAGCTCAAAGCAGGGGGCGACACCACCCTGAGTGCCGAACGGGATGTGCTGCTGCTGGGCGCAGCCAATACGCAGAAGACCGAGGGCAGCAACAAGAGCAGCGGCGGCAATATCGGCGTCAGTATTGGCGTAGGGCAACAGACCGGATTGAGCGTGTTCGCCAATGCCAACAAGAGCCAGGGCAGCGAGCATGGCGATGGCACGTTTTGGAGTGAAGCGACGATAGACAGTGGCGGCACGCTGTCAATGCACAGCGGCCGGGATACTCTGTTGTCGGGTGCGCAGACCAGTGGCGAAACGGTGAAGGTGGATGCCGGGCGTAATCTGACGTTGCAAAGCCAGCAGGATAGCGATAATTACGACGCCAAACAGACCAGCGTCAGTGGTGGCGTCAGCGTGGCCATCATCGGTGCCGGTGGCTCCGCCAGCTTGAGCATGAGTCGTGACAAACTGCACAGTAATTATGACAGCGTGCAGGAGCAAACCGGTCTGTTTGCCGGCAAGGGCGGCTATGATGTTAAGGTGGGCGAGCATACGCAGTTAGATGGCGCGGTGATTGCCAGCACGGCTACGGCGGATAAAAACCGCCTTGATACCGGCACCTTGGGCTTCAGTGATATCCATAATCAGGCGGATTTCAAGGCCGAGCATCAGGGGGGCAGCATCAGCAGCGGTGGCCCGGTAGGGGCCGACTTGCTAACCAATCTGGCGGGCGCAGCCCTGTCCGGCGCGGGTAATAAAGGGCATGCAGAAGACACCACGCAGGCGGCAGTGTCGGGCGGTAGCGTGGTCATTCGGGACCAGGCCAACCAGCAGCAGGATGTTAATCAACTGAGCCGGGATACCGATAACGCCAACGACAGTATCGGACAGATATTCGACAAGGAGAAAGAGCAGAACCGGCTGAAGCAGGCGCAGCTGATTGGTGAGATCGCCGGACAGACGATGGATGTTATCCGCACCCAGGGTGATATTAATGGGCTGAAGGCGGCGAAGGATAAGCATCCGGGGCTGGACGTGAAAGCGTTGCGTAAAACGCCGGAATATCAAGCCGAGATGAAGGAATACGGCACCGGCAGCGATATACAAAGAGCCGCACAGGCGGTGACGGGGGCGCTGCAGGCGCTGGCGGGGAACAATCTTGCCGGAGCACTGGCGAGCGGCGCGGCACCGTATCTGGCGAGAGAAATCAAAGCGCGTATCGGTGATGACAACGTGGCCGCCAACGCGATGGCGCATGCGGTGCTGGGTGCGATAACCGCGCAGTTGAACAACCAGTCGGCGGTAGCGGGTGCGGTAGGGGCCGGTGGTGGCGAGCTGGTAGCGCGGGTGATACTGAGTGAGATGTTCCAGGGCCGTAAAATCTCGGACCTGACAGAAAGCGAGAAACAGCAGGTCAGTGCGCTGAGCCAGCTGGCCGCAGGGCTGGCGGGAGGTCTTGCTGCAGACAGCAGCGCAGGTGTGGTGACAGGTTCGCAAGCCGCTAAGAATGCGGTGGAGAATAATGCGCTGAGCAGCCTGGGGGACATATTTGGTAGTCAAGGTGCGAAATATTTTGAAGGGGCGGGCTCGTTAGAAAAAGGGCTTTCAGCCGATAACACGCTGACTGCGCAAGAAAAACAAGCTATTCGAGACCATTATTTGAAAGGAGACTTGCCAGAAGATGTAGTTAAAGTAATTCTGGAAAATTCTCCTGCATCAGATACTGTGATGGCATTGCTTCAGGCTGAATCGACTAAAGATTATGCTCTGGCGTTATTGAGTTCTTTACCTGCAGAGCGCGCAATTGCTGTATTGGGTAAAACTGCTAATACTTTAATAAAGTCTTCGGTTGTTGATAAAATCCTTGATGCTCAACGTGTTGGTAGTGGTCTTAAACCAGATCCTGGCCATCGTGGTGCTAGCTATTTAAGCCGAGAGCAATTAATGGCTGGTGAGGTGTTCACTATTACTGGTGGGGATGGAGTGAAACGTTCACTGTTGCAGACCAAAGGATCATTTAATGGGAAGGATGGCGTTTTTGAGTATATTTATGATAAGACAGGAAATGTCACGCACCAACGCTTTATTGAAGGTGTTGGTATAACAGGAATGCCGAATAAAAAATCGCCGAAGGTGAAATAATATGGATATACTTCCAATATCACATGAATTTATTTGTAGCCACATTAAACTGTCATGGTTTGATATTAAGTGGGCTTATGAAAAAAAATTAATCGGATGGCATTCGATTGTAAAACATGCTGAATATATAGTGTCATTAGGTGAATCGTCACAGTTAGAGCTTGAGTTGTCTTTTAAAAGCAAAGAGGACACTCATGAGATAAATTTAATATTAGATGTTTTATCAGTATGTTGCATAAATTCGGATGAGTCTGTAGCTCAAGAAAAATGGATTTTTATTATATTGCTATGGTTATTTACTAATCGTCATGATTACTCAGAACCATTAAAAATGGTTGAGACCATTTATGAGGATTTTGATTATCCTGAGGCGATTGAAAGTTTTGTTGCATATATGCCTGCCAGTGATGGCTATGATCCTAGTATCCATAGTCATAGGGAGAATACTGAGAGACTATTTAGAAACTGGCAAACTTACTTAGATCAAGAATCGATTAAATTTAAGCAATAATAGTAAAGTTCCCGGCCTTGTGCCGGAATCTTTACTTCTAAGCCCTAAATCCATCTTCCTGCCGCTACAGCTGCAGCTGCGGCGGTGACATACAGTTGTTCGGCATCGGTGAGCCAGTCTCCGCCAATCGCCAGCTCTCCGTGCAGAAGGCACCACGCAGACGGCGGTGTCGGGCGGTAGCGTGGTTATTCGGGACCAGGCCAACCAGCAGCAGGATGTTAATCAACTGAGCCGGGATACCGATAACGCCAACGGCAGTATCGGACCGATATTCGACAAGGAGAAAGAGCAGAACCGGCTGAAGCAGGCGCAGCTGATTGGTGAGATCGCCGGACAGACGATGGATGTTATCCGCACCCAGGGTGATATTAATGGGCTGAAGGCGGCGAAGGATAAGCATCTGGGGCTGGACGCGAAAGCGTTGCGTAAAACGCCGGAATATCAAGCCGAGATGAAGGAATACGGCACCGGCAGCGATATACAAAGAGCCGCACAGGCGGTGACGGGGGCGCTGCAGGCGCTGGCGGGGAACAATCTTGCCGGAGCACTGGCGAGCGGCGCGGCACCGTATCTGGCGAGAGAAATCAAAGCGCGTATCGGTGATGACAACAAATCCCGTGCTCAGGAGATGACTCAGTGCCAGGGCGGTGCTGCCTGTGAAAATGCTGTTATTGATAAGTACAAGAACATCAATGCCGAGCAACGTGAGAGCGTTATAGGTTGTAAAGGCGCTCAGGAGTGTGTGGATAAGGCAAATGAAGTTGGCAAATTGCAGGCTGATTATGCCAACCGTGCAAACGAGTTGCTGGAAAAATCTCGCGTTAATGGTGGGTTAAGCCCGGCAGAACAGAATGAATTAGCTGTTCTTCAGGTGACGACCATCCAGCTTGAAGCAGACCGAAACGCAGCAATCCACAATGCGTTAATGTCTGGTGATTCGTCTGAAGCGAAACAGCTAGCGATAAACTCATTGGCACAGGCAGCAGGAACCAGTGCTGCCGGGATTGCTGCGGGGATTGGTAAGGCCAAAGCTGGGGCACAGACAGGAAACCGAATAGAACAAATACTTAAACCTGAGAAGAGTTGGGAAGGTGCTCGAAACAAGGCATTGAGTATTGTGGGTAATTTAGGATCAGATTCCAAACCTGTCATAGGGCGGTTAGAAGTAAGTGCTGGGAATGGAAAGGTCATTGGGCGTCAATCTAATGACGGGAAGATAGGCTGGCGTGTTGACTATGATCCAGAAAAAGGAACTCATATTAATATCTGGGATTATTCTCAAGGGAAAGGGCCAGGCAAAGCGATAAAGCAGGTCGTACCTTTTGAGGGTAATGAAAAGTCGTTTGAAACGATATTGAAACAGCTAAATAGGTAAGCTAAATGACTTTATTCGAAGAGTGTAAAGAGGCATTACATACTGATTTTAATATTGTTGATGGAGAGTGTAAAAATGATGTTGTTGAGATTTTTGGGTCGTATCCCTTTGTTGCAGGAAACGTTGATTGGTCAAAAATAAAACACTCTGATTATGAAAGTATTGATGACATATTGCGTAGTGATTTTATAAGAATTGATGATGTATTTGTTATTGTAGATGACTCTAGCGTTCCTATATTCAGAACAAAATTAAAGTTGATTGCTGAAAATGTATATGATGTTACGGCTCTATCACCAAAGTTGTTTATTTTCAATAGTGAAATAATATTGCAACCATTGTTCCCAACTGAAATTTTTCGCTTAGGTATAAAAGTTGGTGGTACGTGATTTAATAACCCGGCCAGTTGGCCGGGTTCTGGTTCTACATACGAAAGTTTCCAATTTCCGTAGCTAGAACCAGATAGTGCTGGGGGCAGAGATGACTTCCAATTGTTCGGCATCGGTGATGCCGGAGTTGGCCAGCCAGTCCTCACCAATCACCAGTTCTCCGTGCGGAAGCCACCACGCAGGCGGCGATGTCGGGCGGTAGCGTGGTTATTCGTGACCAGGCCAACCAAAGGCAGGACATGAATCAAACCAAATAGTAAACAAGATGCTAATTTATATGGGGATAATGATGAGTTAAATTAAACTTGATCTACACTTAGGTGATGGGATGTTTCTCTAATGAACTATGGATGGTCAATATGTCAAAATACTATGTTCTGCTACTGTTAATTACTGTAAACCAAACTCATGCGGCTACCTATGAGGAAGCTTTACAGGTTTATAATTCGCTAAAAAATGGCGATAGGTTTGAATGTGTTACTATCTTCGAGCCTAAAGGCATAGGAATACCTTCAGTGAATACGTTAACTGCATTGGTTTTAGAAAAAAAACCTGGTTTATTTTTGTTTGATGTGAACGACTCATCATCTTATGATGGAAATATATTCTTCAGCTCTACTTATAGATCAATGAGCACACTAACGGAAAAGGGATATTATTATGATATTTTTCCTGAAACCTATGACGTAAAAAATCATTGTCGTTAGAAGCTAAAAATGAAATGATTGACTTTATTAAAGGTAATAATAAAATATTTATTAATTATGAAAATGTTACATTCAGCGATTACAATCACTATACGCAAGTAAATAATATTAAATCGGAATATTTTAAGCTGGACTCTATTTCTAAATGTACAATATATAACTAAGTTATTAGTAAGATCAATTGGGATTGAGGATCTTTCAACTAAAGAAAGATCGTTGACGCACAACTTGATTATGTGCTTTCTATGAATGAATGGGATTGTATCTATGGATGGAGATAACAGAGTTAATATATTTAATGACGTGATTTTGGATGGTATTTTATCACTTTATGTTATTAAAAAGTCAAATATTCACTACCCTATTCGATCTGTATATAAATATATTTTTGATTTTTCTGAGTCTGAGGTTGTTAATGGAAATGCTTCAGAAACATTGCTTGTATTATCGTCACTATACTTAGATAAAAATTGGATATATATTAATTTGAATTTTATTTCAAAAGGTTTATAAATGAAGTGGAAATAAAAGATCCTACAGTATGCTCACGTGGCTACATTTGGAAATAGAGGCAATGTTACATAGTGAATCTAGGTGTGAGATAGAGGATAAATTATCTAACTTTGCATTCTATTGGTATGAGTCAGATAATTATTTTATCAGAAGAGCAATTTTTTGCGCAATATATACTTTTGGTTTATAGAAGACCTATCCTATTGCGATAAAAATCTGGTAACTGTTAGTGAAGTAAAGTATAAATTATTTGGAATATGTAAGTTTTTATCAAGTAAGGAAAAGCGAAAGTGGTTTGGAGACAGAGTGTGCATAGCGAATAAATGATGTGTCAATTACATATCACTCCCGCCAGGTGGTTGCTGGTGTATCAAGAGCTTTCGAAAAGTGACACTCCATTCGAACTGCGCTACGCGGTTACCTTTTATAAACGGCCGGAAGGGGGGGAACATGTTCTCAGCTTTCGACCAGTTCAAGTGCAGCCCAACGCCGCGAACGGCATCGTTGGCGCAGTGGCAAGCCAGTGATTATGCGATGGTGAAGCAGGTCACCACGGAATATATGGATAACTGCCTTAGCCAGTTGGATGGGCAATTAACTGCATTGCTAAAACGCTAGTTTATCCCCCTCGATAAACCCAGGCCAGGCAGCTATCCAAACACCCCCCGGCCCACCGCCTTACTATTACCTGTCCTACAAGCCGAAGCCTAAACCTTCACTTCCCCAATTCTCTCCAGCGCATCCACTATCAAATCCCAAAACTTATCCTGATCCAGCGTCACCGCCACCTGAGTGTGGCAGTCCGGCGGCGGTGCGGCGCGGAAGTCGGCTACCGTCATGCCCAGCGTCAGGGTGCCGGTCAGTTCGATATCCACCGGGACTTTACGCACCGTCATCACTTCGGGGTCGATCACATAGGCCACCGCGCAAGGATCGTGCACCGGCGGGGCGCTAAAACCTTGCGCCTGCTGATACATCTTGCCAAAGAATTCAAGCAGTTCGCCGACAAACCTGGCTGGTCCGGTTTGGATAGCGGCGATGCGGGCACAGACTTCTGGCGTGGCGAGCGCCTGATGGGTCAGATCCAGCCCGACCATGGTCAGCGGCCACTTTTCATTGAACACGATGTGCGCGGCTTCCGGATCGATCTTGATATTAAATTCCGCCACCGCGCTCCAGTTGCCCACGTGGTAGCCGCCGCCCATCAGCACCACTTCTTTCACTCGTTCGGCAATGCGTGGTTCTTTGCGCACCGCCATGGCGATGTTGGTCAGGCCGCCGGTCGGAACCAGCGTCACGCTGCCCGGCGGGTGAGCCATGATGGTATCGATGATCAGATCAACCGCGTGGCAGGGTTCCAGCGCCAGCGTTGGCTTCGGTAACACCGGGCCATCCAGGCCGGATTCGCCATGGATATCTGGTGCGACTTCTATCTGGCGTACCAACGGGCGCGGGCAGCCGGCGGCAAAGGGTACGCCGGTAATATTGGCGATGCGTGCGACGGCCAGCGCGTTACGGGTGACCTTCTCCAGCGTTTGGTTGCCCACCACGGTGGTCACGGCCAGCAGATCGATCTGCGGGTTACCCCAGGCCAGCAGCATGGCGATCGCGTCGTCATGTCCCGGGTCGCAGTCCAGTATGATTTTTTTCATTGTTATTCCTGATGCAGGGAGAGGTCCCCGCAGCATAGCGCACCGGTGGTGGGCGAGGTAATGACCGATAATGCTTTTTGCTAACCACATCAAAGCGTTGCTGATTTAGCGATGTAATTAAACGTAAATCCCCTTCGGCGCGCTTTACCCTGGAGTTTACTCCAGGGTTTATTCTATAACCTGGCGTAAAGCACAGAGGAGAAGCGCGATGAGCCTGTTGAAAAAACTCTTGGGACAAGGCGATTTTGGCGGTGGGCACCAGCGCTCAGGGCATCGCAGTGGCCGCCATGGCAACCGCTATAACCAACACGGCGAGCAGGGGCCACAATGCCTGCAATGTCAGGCACCTAACAAGCCCGGCGCCCGTTATTGCCACCGTTGTGGACAACCTTTCGAGACGGCGGCGGCACAGTGCAGCGGGTGTTCAGCGCCGTTGTCACCGGGCAGCCGTTTTTGCCAACAATGCGGCAAGGCCGCTAACGGGGGATAGCCATGACAAAACGTGGATGGAGTGTGGCAGTGCTGTTGGCGGTAATGGCGTTATGGACGCTGCTGGCCTGGGGCGTTTCTGGCGTATTGGGCTGGTTGCCCGCGTTAACGGGGCTGGCGCAGAGCGGTTCGGCACAGTTGGCACCGCAGCTTACCGGCTTGCTCAGCCTGGTGCCGCAGGCGCTATTGGACACTTGGCTGCCGCAGTTGCAGCAACTGGGGAACTGGCTGGCGGGGTCTTTCCCACTGTTGCTCACCTGGGCGAAGTACGCCGTCTGGTTAATCTGGGGGCTGGGCATGCTGGCATTACTGGTGCTTGGCACCTTGGCGCGTCGTGTATTGCTCAGCGGTAGCCCTGATAGACTTCCCCCACGCGCTTAAAGTACTCGGTCAGGTAGTTGATGCACACCTGCACCTTGAGCGGCAGCTTGTCTTTCTCGGTGTACACTGCGTACACCGGGCGAGGATCCGAATGGTAGTTTTTGAACAGGATCTCGATCTCTCCGCGTTTGATCTCCTCGATCACCCACATCAGCGGTGCATAGGCGATACCGGCCCCGGCTTTCAGCCAGCGGATCATGGTCTGTGAATCGTTGGTGACGAAGCGTCCCTGCGGCGAGATGCGCGTGCTGATGCCTTCTGGCGCGATCAGCTCGAACTCGCTGTCTGGCCGCACGCTGTATTCCAGCCAGGAAAAATTGACCATATCGCTTGGTTTTAGTGGCGTGCCGTGCTGGCTGAGATAGCTTTTGGCGGCGCACACTACCATCGGCATTGAACCCAGGCGTTTGGAGAACAGGCTGGAATCCTGCAGCGCGCCGGTGCGGATCACTACATCCAGCCCGTCGGCGATCAGATCCGGTGCCGGGATACCGGTCACCAGGTTCACCGTCAGGCCGGGGTACTCTTTGAGCATATCTGCGGTCATGGTTGCCAGCACGTTTTGTGCCATGGTGGATGAGCTACCAATGCGCAGCGTGCCGGTCGGCGTATTGTTAAACGCGTACAGCTGCTCATGCACTTCGCTGACTTCCAGCAGCATGCGGCGACAGCCCTGATAATAGATTTTTCCGGCCTCCGTCAGGCCAATGCTGCGCGTGCTGCGGTTAAGCAGCTTGACCTGCAGCTCATTTTCCAGTTTGGAGACGGTCTGGCTGATAGACGAAACGCTCATATCCAACTGGCGCGCTGCCGCAGTAAATGACCCGCATTCAACCACTTTGGCGAATACCGACATCCGTTTTAGTCTTTCCATTATTCACTCTGGCTTAAAAGTGATTTAGATCACAGATTGTTGATGACTTGATAGTAAGCACGCTAATATAAACAGGTCGGGTGAAAAGACCTTACTAACGCGCGAGTGCGATCGGCAGCGCCATAGTGGCCGATCCCTCCGATATCCTCGCAGTCCCTATCGCGGATGTACGCTCCAGAGTTTACTCTTATTTCAGGTTCCTGACCTGTCTGGGCCTGAATTTGTGGTGCGTGTCAGCTAAAATGTAAAGAGAATGTGAATGGATAGAGTTCTTAACGCCCGGTGCAGTGAACAATAAGGAAAAATTGATGAGTTTGCTTCCGGTTATGGTCATTTTCGGACTGTCGTTTCCCCCGATATTTTTTGAGTTGCTGCTCTCGCTGGCGCTGTTTTTTTTGCTGCGCCGCCTGCTGCAACCCACCGGGATTTACGATTTTGTCTGGCATCCAGCGCTGTTTAATACTGCGCTGTACTGCTGTTTGTTCTATCTGATTACCTGTCTTTTCGTTTGAGGTCGCTGTGAAAAATTTTTCAATAAAAATAACCCGAATCGCGATCACTCTGATTCTGGTCCTGCTGGGGATCATAGCCATATTCAAGGCCTGGGTGTTCTACACCGAATCCCCGTGGACGCGTGACGCCAAGTTCACCGCCGACGTGGTGGCGATCGCCCCGGACGTCACCGGTCTGTTGACCGATGTCCCTCTGGTGGATAACCAACTGGTGAAGAAAGGGCAGGTGCTGCTGGTGATTGACCAGCCGCGCTACCAACAGGCCCTGGCGGAAGCCAATGCCGATGTCGCCTACTACCAGACGCTGGCGGCAGAAAAAAGACGTGAAGCCGGCCGCCGTGTGCGCCTCGGCGTGCAGGCGATGTCGCAGGAAGAGATCGACCAGGCGAATAACGTATTGCAAACCGTAGAGCATCAGCTGGCGAAGGCTGTAGCGACCCGTGAACTGGCTAAATTGGATCTGGAACGCACTACGGTACGCGCACCGGCCGATGGCTGGATCACCAACCTGAACGTTCACGCCGGCGAATACATCACCCGGGGTTCAGTCGCCGTGGCGCTGGTGAAGAAAAACAGCTTCTACATTCTGGCCTATCTGGAAGAAACCAAGCTCAATGGCCTGAACAAGGGCGACCGTGCGGAAATCACTCCGCTGGGCAGTAACCGCATCATGCACGGCACCGTCGATAGCGTGGCCGCCGCCGTCAACAACAGCAGCAGCACCGTGAACAGCAAAGGGTTGGCGTCGATCGACAGCAACCTGGAGTGGGTGCGTCTGGCGCAGCGCGTGCCGGTAAAAATCCTGCTGGACGACAAAGACCAATTGCACCCGTACCCGGCTGGCACCACCGCTACCGTGGTGATCACCGGTAAGAATGACCGCGCTACCGACAGCGGCTCGCCTTTTGTGCGTTTGATGCATCGGCTGCGTGAGTTCGGTTAATGAATAACCCAACCTTTATTCGGCTGAGATTTGCCTTCAAGCTCAGCTTTGCGGTGGTGTTTGCGCTGTTCGTCGGCTTCCATCTCAATCTGGAAACCCCACGCTGGTCGGCGATGACCGCCGCCATCGTGGCCGCCGGTACGGCCTTTGCCGCGGGCGGCGAGCCTTTTTCCGGTGCTATTCGTCATCGCGGTTGGCTGCGTATTATCGGCACATTCATCGGCTGCTTTGTCGGCATAGCGATTATCGTCACTACGGCGCGTGCGCCGGTGGTGATGTTGCTGCTGTGCTGCATCTGGGCCGGCTTCTGCACCTGGATTTCCTCTCTGGTTAAAGTTGAAAACTCCTATGCCTGGGGCCTGGCGGGTTATACCGCGCTAATCATTATTGTCACCGTTGCCAGCAGCGAAGCGCATCTGCTGGAAGCGCCGCAGTTCGCTATTGAGCGCTGCAGTGAGATCGTGCTGGGGATCGTCAGCGCCGTGTTGGCAGACTTGCTGTTCTCGCCGCGTTCAATCAAACAGGATATCGACCGGGCGGTGGATAAACTGCTGGTGGATCAGTACCTGTTGATGCAGATGTGCATCAGCAATGCCGAGAAAGAAGATATCGACCGTGCCTGGAGCAATTTGGTGAAGAGCACCACAGCGCTGAACGGCATGCGCAGCAACCTGATGATGGAGTCATCACGCTGGCAAAAGGTGAATCGCCGCATTCTGGCGCTGCATACGCTTTCGCTGACGTTGATTACCCAGGCCTGCGAGACCTATTTAATCCTGTTGAACCACCCGGATGCGCTGAAAGAAAACGTTCGCGAGTTGCTGATGGTTCCGGCTCAAACGCCGCAGGAAATCCATAAACGCATGAAGTTGTTGCGGCAGGTGCTGACCACTAACCGTACCGACGAGACATTAGTGACCATCACCAGTTGGGTGGGGGCGGCCACTCGCTACCTGCTGCTGGCCAAAGGCGTACACACCAACAGCAGTATCAGTTCGGTAGAAGAAGGGGTGTTGAGCAGTGAGGTGGTGGTTAAACCGACCTCGGCGGAAAGACACCACGCGATGATTAACGGTCTGCGCACCTTTGTGGCGACGGCCTTTGGCAGCCTGCTGTGGCTGTGGACCGGCTGGACCTCCGGCAGCGGCTTTATGGTGATCATTGCGGTGATCACCTCCCTGGCGATGCGCACCCCGGCACCGCGCATGGTGGCGATGGACTTTATCCTGGGTATGCTGGCGGCGATCCCGGTCGGCTCACTGTATTTTATGGTGATCCTGCCGGCGACTCAGCAAAGTATTTTACTGCTGTGCCTCAGTCTGGGCTTGCTGGCGTTTTTCATCGGTATCGAGGTGCAGAAACGACGGTTGGGCTCGCTTGGCCTGCTGGCGGGGACCATCAATATTCTGGTATTGAGCAACCCGATGGAGTTCAACGTCACGCAGTTCCTTGATGGTGCGCTTGGCCAGTTCCTCGGCAGCTGTGTGGGCCTGATGGTGCTGCTGCTGATCCGCGATAACTCGCGTGAACGTACCGGTCGCACCTTGCTGAACCAGTTTGTCGGCAGCGCGGTATCGGCGCTGACTACCAAGGCCGCACGCCGTCAGCAAAACCACCTGCCTGCGCTGTATCAGCAGTTGAATCAGCTGCTGATGATGTTCCCGAACGATATTGCCAAGTACCGATTGGCGCTGAACCTGATTATCGCTCACCAGCGTATGCAGCGGGCTGAGATCCCGGTTAGCGAGGAGCTTTCGGCTTTCCATAAGCAGATCCGCAGTACCGCCGACCACATGGTCTCGGCGAAGAACGAGGTAAAACGTGCTTATTATTACGATCGGCTGTTGAGTGAAATGAACGATTATCAGCAGAAGCTGGTGGATTATCAGGCCCCGCTCAGCGTTACCGGGCCGGTAAAACGTCTGGCCGACATGCTGTATCGCTATCGTCACGCCCTGATTGACTGATACCTCAAATTTTCTTGCCGGGGCTATACTTGCCTGAGATAGCCCCGTTTCAGAGTTGCACTGAGTGCCTGACCGGCTGCAAAATGGCATGATTAGCTTGAACGGGTGATGCAGGTTGTTCGGCGCGCTTTCCCTGAAGTGAAAACGTTACATGCCAGTCATCTCTGCTTCATCCTTTTCATCTATAAATCCAACCAGCATGGGTGTTGATGCGCCCCTGTCGGCCATAAATCAGGGACAGCAATGAATAAGCGGATCCTCGTGGCGATCGTTATCGCCGTTGTGATAGCCGGCTTTACTGCAATGCGCAGTAACGATCGGGTGATTGCCAACGTACCGGCGGTAGCCGAAGGTCAGAGTATTGACCAACTGACGCAGCAGCAAAGGGTGGTGAGCTATCTGCAGCAGCACCAGCGGCTGCCGGACTATTACATCACCAAGAAGCAGGCGCGTGAACAGGGATGGGATGCACGTAACGGCAATCTGTGTTCGGTGTTGCCGGGCAAAGCGATTGGCGGCGATCGTTTCTCAAACCGTGAAGGGCAACTGCCCACGGCCCGCAGTCGGGTATGGCGTGAGGCGGATATCAATTATCAATGCGGCCGGCGCGGCGCCGATCGTTTGCTGTATTCCAGCGACGGCCTGATTTTTGTCACGCGTGACCATTATAAAAACTTCATTCGGGTGGAGTGAGCTTGATGGCAAAAGTAGAGTTCGATTTTAATCAGATTAACGATTTGCCGGCTTTTTACCGCGACTTCGCGCAAAAGTTTGCGCTGGATGAGGCGTTTGGTGCCAATCTGGATGCGCTGTGGGACGTGGTGACGGTGGACATCGGTTTGCCGGTGGAGATAGAGTTTACCCATCTCAATGCCCGCAGCAAACGTCGCTTTGGCGCGATAATCCTGTTGTTCGAAGAGGCGGAGGAAGAGCTGGAAGGCAGCCTGCGTTTCAATATTCGTGAAAGCAGCGGTGAACCTGCACATCACCGGGGATGAACTGGGTTCATCCCGTGGTGACGGCGGCGATCATTCGGCGGTCTCGGCCAGATCGCGCAGGTACTGGAAGATTTGACGGTAAGCTTTCGGCGGCTTGTTAGCGGCTTTCTCTTTCTGTGCGTTACGCACCAGTGAGCGCAGCTGCTGGCGATCGGCTTCCGGATACAGCGCCAAAATTGGCGGGATCGCGTCGTCACCCTCTTCTACCAGGCGGTCACGTAATACTTCCAGCTTGTGGAACAGCGAAACCTGTTGGTTATGGCGGTTCTTCAGCTTGTCGAGCGCGGTCTGAATCGGCTCTACGTCGCGGGCGCGCAACATCTTGCCAATCAGTTGCAGCTGACGGCGGCGACCTTCTTTTTTGATTTTTTGCGCCAGATCAATCGCAGCGCGCAAATCTTCATCCAGCGGGATGCGTTCCAGCGCGTTCTTACCCAGCTCGACCAGTTCAACACCCAGGTCTTTTAGCGCTTCGGCATCACGTTTAATTTCACTTTTACTGACCCAGATAATCTCGTCATCTTCCTCGTCAATGTTCTCCGGGACATCGTCGAGCCAGTCTTCAGGCTGTTTGTTCATGGTAGGCTCCGTTAAAAAGAGGCTAATCCTAACAGGTTGTCCAGCAACCCGCCAATTACGCACCAGAGCAGATTGAGTATAGCTGCCGATGCGACGAAAAATCGCCCTTATTAGCGGACAGCCATTTTGATTTGTTGTTTTTATCAGCATGTGAGTATAAAATTTTATACAAATGGAGGCGGTGCTCATGGATGATGAGAGTGAAAAGGCCATTGACTGGCGTGGATCCTCGTTGGTGGATCTATTAGCGTTTCCGACCGACGCGCGAAAGGCTGCCGGGTTTGAATTGAGTAAAGTACAAAGAGGCGTCGAACCTGGCAGTTGGAAACCCATGAGTGGGTGCGGGTGTTTGTGAAATCCGCTTATATGCACTTGCTGGTGCATTCAGAGTGATTTACGTGGCTAAGTTCAAAGAAGTTATTTATGTTTTGCACAGTTTTCAAAAGAAGACAGCTAAAACCAGTCGGCACGATATTCAGATTATCAAAACGCGATATGACGCGGTGATAGAAGAGCGGGGTAAGAAGAAATGACCAAGCCAATTGATACCCATTCCCGGCATGTCACGCCACGAGGCGGCAACGTATTTGCTGATCTTGGGTTTGCCCCCGATGAGGCAGGGCAATTACAGGCGCAATCCAACGCCGAGATTGAACACCTCATTGCGCTTAAAAAACAGCTGATGGGAGAGATAAGTGCCTGGATAGAAGGGGAAGGGTATCGTCAAGAAGAGGCCGCACGTCATTTGCATACTTCCAGACCACGCGTGTCTGACGTGGTAAATCAGAAAACAGACAAATTTACTCTCGATGCACTGATCAATATGCTCGCCAATATAGGCAAATCAGTAAAGTTGGTGATTGAGTGACAAACTCACCGATTTAGTGTCCTTTCTATGCCCCGCAATTGCTTTATGCGAAATTCCACGCGGTTCCTGTTAGACTCAAAAGTATAAATCTCATGATTTTTGCGCGTGACTCCACGCGCAACCACGCCGCCACGGCACTTTTCTCAACGATTTTCTGATTAAGTATGGCAGATTGATGAAAGTAGTCACTCAAGTTGCACAGCAGCGCAAGGCGCTGGAACAGGCCGTTTCACAGGCTTTGGAACTGGCGCGCGCCGGTTCCGATGCGGCAGAAGTTGCCGTGACCAAATCTACCGGTATCAGCGTCAGCACCCGCTTTGGCGAGGTGGAAAACGTTGAATTCAACAGCGATGGTGCGTTGGGTATTACCGTCTATCACCAGCAACGTAAAGGCAGCGCTTCATCAACCGATCTCAGCCCGGACGCTATTGCCCGCACCGTGCAGGCGGCGCTGGACATTGCCCGTTATACCTCAGTGGATCCCCATGCCGGCCCGGCGGAGAAAGACCTGCTGGCGTTTGACGCGCCGGATCTGGATCTGTTCCACCCGGCAGAGCTGGACGCCGATCGCGGTATCGAGCTGGCTGCCCGCGCCGAACAGGCATCCCTGGCGACGGACAAGCGCATCACCAATACCGAAGGCGGCAGTTTTAACAGCCACTATGGCATCAAGGTGTTCGGCAACAGTCACGGCATGCTGCAAAGCTATTGTTCCAGCCGACATTCATTGTCGAGCTGTGTGATCGCCGAGCAAGGTGGTGATATGGAGCGTGATTACGCCTATACCATCGGCCGTGCGATGAGCGATCTGGAAAGTCCTGAATGGGTGGGACAGGAATGTGCCCGTCGCACCTTGTCACGCCTGTCTCCGCGCAAGCTGTCGACCATGACCGCTCCGGTGCTGTTTGCCTCTGAAGTGGCGACTGGCCTGTTCGGCCATCTGGTTGGTGCCATCAGCGGTAGCAGCGTTTACCGTAAATCGACCTTCCTGTTGGATTCGCTGGGCAAACAAATCTTGCCGGAGTGGCTGACCATCGAAGAGCACCCGCATCTGCTGAAGGGGCTGGCTTCCACGCCGTTCGACAGCGAAGGCGTGCGTACCCAACGGCGCGACATTGTCAAAGACGGCGTGCTGCAAACCTGGCTGATGACCAGCTATGCGGCGCGTAAGCTCGGCATGCACAGCACCGGCCATGCGGGCGGCATCCATAACTGGCGTATTGCCGGTCAGGGTAATGATTTTGCCGGCATGCTCAAGCAGTTGGGTACCGGTCTGGTGGTCACCGAACTGATGGGGCAGGGCGTCAGCGGTATTACCGGTGACTACTCACGCGGCGCGGCTGGTTTCTGGGTGGAAAATGGCGAGATCCAATATCCGGTCAGCGAGATCACCATCGCCGGCAACCTGAAAGATATGTTGCGCAATATCGTCAGCGTGGGCAGCGATATTGAAACTCGCAGCAACATCCAGTGTGGTTCCGTGTTGTTGCCGGACATGAAAATCGCCGGTCAGTAAATCTTCTTACGGCTGGCCGCTCCGGTTGCCAGCCGCATCACTCCCCCTTCCCCGTTTTAACCTTGCTTACAAATCTTCGGTTTCGGTTTTCAGCCCTCTTGCCTATGGTTAGGCTGGGTCAAATAAAACAATAATTGGAAGGTGAGCAAGCATGTCGAACAAACTGAAAGCGCTGTTGGCGTTGGCATTATTGGGTGCCAGTTCACTGGCGGTCGCGGCCGATCTGGCCGACGATATGGATACCATCGCAGGCAATTACAAAAAGGTGCTGAGCACCGACGCCACCGATACCCTCAAACAAAGCTTGCAGAATATGCGTGCTGCGGCAGTGGATGCCAAGCAAAGCAAGCCGCCAAAAATGGAAGACAAAGCCAACGATAGCCCGGAGATAAAAGATTTCCACCACGGGCTGGATACGCTGATCGGCCAGATCGACCAGTCGCTGGCGTTGGCTAATCAGGGCAAGCTGGCCGAAGCCAAACAGGTCGCCCAGGGTTTCAAGCAAACCCGCGACGCCAACCACAAGAAATTCCGCTAACCTCTTTCGCGCCGTTCTGAGGCCAGATAACAGGACGGCGCCTGTCCCAGCACGCGGCGAAACATGGTTGCAAACGCCGCACTACTTTCATAACCCATTTCCAGCGCTACCTGGGTCACACTGCTACCTTCAGCCAACCGGGCCAACGCCAACACCACGCAGGCCCGTTGACGCCATTGTGAAAATGACATGCCGGTTTGATCCCGAAAAAAGCGGCTGAAGCTGCGGATACTCATATACAGGCGTTTAGCCCACGCCTGCGGCGAGTCGTGTGCGTCAGGTTGCTGCAGAAAAAGTTGGCACAGCCCCTCCAGTCGTCGGTCGGCAGGCAGCGGGATGTGAAGTGGCAGGGACTGCAGGTGGGCAATCTCATGCAATAACAGACTGACCAATGCGCCATCACGGCCTTTCTGCTGATACTCCAGTGGCATATCGACCGCCGCCATCAACAGTTGGCGCAGCAGCGGTGTCACGCTAACCACCTGGCAAACCTGCGGCTGAGTGGCCAGCAGCGCTGCAGGTTCAATGTACAGGCTGCGGGTAGTGACGCCGACCATTCTCACCTCATGCGGCATCTGTGGCGGTAGCCATACCGCCCGCTGCGGTGGTACAAGCCAGTTCCCCTGGCGGGTGAATACGTGCATCACGCCGGTAGCGCCATACAACAGCTGAGCGCGCCGGTGGCTATGCATCGGCAACAGATGGCCCGAAGGATAGTCGGTACCTATGGCAATCACCGGTCTGGGCACGTGGTCGAGGTCATCAATACGTAAGTTACGCATAAAACCTGTTATTGAGCAGTTTGGCCGAAACGCAATAATAGTTGGCCTTTCATATGAAGCAAGCCAATAGCCATCGTTTTATTCTGCCCTCCGACATTTTTACTCAGGGGGACTTGAGTCTATGGCAGATATCATTCTCGTATTGTTAACCGGGTTTATTACCGGCATTACCACCATTTTGTTCGGTTTTGGCGGTGGTTTCGTGGTGATTCCTTTTGTTTATCATCTGGTTGCTAATTCTGGTGAACACTCTGGTCAGGCGATGCATATCGCGGTAGCGACCTCGACGGCGGTCATGATCCTGAATTCGGGTTATGCCACCTTCACCAACTGGCGCAGTGGTAACCTGCTGCGTGAAACCATTGTCCCGTTGATTTATTTTATCGGCATTGGCGCTGCATTGGGGGCTTTCGCCTCCAGTTTGCTGAAGGATGCGGTGGTTCGGCTGCTGTTCGTTATTTATATGCTGGTGACGATCGCCGATTGCCTGTTCAGACAGGGTTTTTTGGTCAAGCCGGCTCGTGCGGTGCTGTCAAAGACGACTCTGTGGGTTGGTGGTCCGGTCATTGGGGTGATCGCCACTATGCTCGGTGTGGGGGGAAGTGTGCTGACGGTGCCTTTATTGCGTCGGCATGGCTACGAGATGAAACATTGCGTCAGCGCGGCCAATCCGTTGTCGATCCCGGTCGCCGTCATTGGTGCATTGATGTATATCGGATTGGGCTGGAAGGAAATGAGCGGGCCGCAATACCTGGGTTATGTCAATCTCACCCTTTTGGGTATGTTGGTGGCGGCGGGCATTGTGGGGATAGTGTTTGCCAAAAGATGGCTGCCGAAGGTCAACGACAGATGGCATGCCAGAATTTATGTATTGCTGCT
The DNA here is from genome assembly GCF_056376275.1 of Serratia sp. AR11. Classification (NCBI taxonomy): domain Bacteria; kingdom Pseudomonadati; phylum Pseudomonadota; class Gammaproteobacteria; order Enterobacterales; family Yersiniaceae; genus Serratia; species Serratia sp. AR11. The sequence goes on along the minus strand of NZ_CM150739.1, from coordinate 4,893,668 downwards.
GATCCTGGTTTTGATCGCCATCAGTTTGTAAGACCCAGAAAGGGCGGCAGGGTACCGCCCTGATAACCGCTTAGCGGTGGTATTCACCCGCCGCTTCCGGCTGGTACAACAGTTCCAGCACTTCGATACGCGCTTCTTCACCGTTCGGCAACTGCCAGGTAATCTGGTTACCTACGTGCATACCCAGCAGCGCTGCGCCCAAAGGTGCCATTACCGAAAGCTGTTCGTGGCTGTCCTTCAGCGAAGCCGGGTAAACCAGCGTCCGCACGTGTTCTTCTGCAGTATGCAGATCGCGGAAACGCACGCGGCTGTTCATGGTCACCACGTTGGCTGGGATCTGGGACGGCGGCAGAATTTCGGCGCGATCCAGCTCGATGTTCAGCGCGGTGGCGACATCGGTGTTGGCAAAGGCCGGTTGTGCCAATAGCGCATCCAGGCGCTCCGCATCCAGCTCATTAATAGTAATGGTTGGTTTGGTCATTCCACTCTCCAGTCAAATCAAAGGGCGTCAGGTTACGCGCCCATAAATTCGGAAAAACAGCACAAAAGCAACACCCCCGCGCCAGAGGAGCGGGGGTGTTGTTGATGTCGAATTGTCTTACCGATAGTAGGCGGTTAAGCGGGGAAAAGAAAGAGATCCCGATCACGAAGCTTTTCACCGTCGCCGGGCGAACTGGAAACAGTTTGTGGTGTTATCTTTTTGTAATTTAATTGAATTATCTGGCAAATGCTTATTTTGCGAAATGGATCCCTGACGGTCACTGAATTTCCACTTCCAACTGGAAAAAAACAGGCTACACAGAAAATCTTCCCGGGGTTAGGGTAAAGGCATCAGAGAAGGCGGGTTATTCAGGTGATGCCGTGCAATTGACCGAGTCATGTTTGGATCTAGGGGTACTGAAAAGTGAATGATGGATCTGTTGCGATAGAAAATAGTGAGCAACCCGATATCAGCGTAGCCGGGGCAATCACCGAACAGGTGCTGGCAGGTATTACCGAGATGCTAAGCGCAGAGGGTATTTATACCAACGCGGTACAGCAACAGATGCTGGAGTCGCATATTCGTGCCATGGTGCTGCGATCAATAACCGGCGAGCCATTACCGGAAGTCGATAAATCACTGTTTGATGAAATTTCGGCGGAATCAATGCAAATGGCCGAGCGGGTAGTGGGGCAGTTTGCCACTTTACCGATCGAAGAGGCTTATTTGCTGTCCGTCCATTTTGAAGTGGCAAAAGATAATAACCAATAGCAGTTAACGAATTAATTTAATCAGGAGAAATACCATGGGTCAGATTACCGTAGTGATTGGCGATCGTTTGGGTAAAGGTCAGAAAGTGGGTCAGGGCATTGAAAATGCAGGCGGAAAAGCCATCGTGATCCCAGGCGTAGCGGCAGACATGAAGCTGGGCGACGTGATGAAAGCGGAAGGCGCGCAGCTGGGTATTTCTTTCTGCGGCAGCGGCGGTGCAGGGGCAATTACCGCTCAAACCAAATACGGTTATAAAGCCAAATACGGCATGCGCTCGATTGATGAAGGCGTGACGGCAATTAACGAAGGCTGCACCGTATTAGGTTTCGGTTTTATGGATAAAGAAGAGCTGGGCCAGAGGCTGGTTGAAGCCTACGTTAAAAAACACGGCAATCCGTAATGAAAGAGCAATATACAACGTCGGTAAAGGTTGAGGGTAAGGGCGACAGCAAAGCGAAAGCTTTTGCTTCCGCCTTGGCCAATGTGCAGGGCGCGGTATTAAAATCCACCAGTAATATTCTGCTGCGTATTGAACCGCAGGATGTCAGCGTATTAAGAGCGGAAGAGAAAATAACAAAAGAAAAGTTTCTGTTCTTCTTTCTGCCGCGGGAAAGAAAGAACTATTCCGTATCTCTGGAAATAACCGTGAACGTGACAATCATCAATACAGAAAAAGTTGTCTTCGTCGCGAAATAAAAACGTTAGCATAAATCAAAGGGTATACTGATGTTTTTAATCATCTTATTTAAGTCGCTTATTATCGGCGGACTGGTGGGGGTTGGCGTAGGGGCCGGCGCCGCACGCATGTTCCATGCCCCAACCACCCAGGGCATGGGCGCTTTCCGTACCTTGGGCGAGCTGAACTCCTGCGAGGGCGATCCGGCTTCCCATTTCTCATTCGGTCTGGGCTTCTTCTTCAACGCCTGGGCGTCTTCCGTGGCGGCTGGGGCCTTCACGCAGGACGTTGACCACCGCATCATCCCACACTGGGGTGCGGCAGCGTTGATGGTCAAAAACCGCAACCTGGCGCAAACGCTGCACGACCCGAAAAAAATGGCTATCGCCTGCGGCATTATCGGCATGCTGGTGGTGGCTTTCCTCAATACTACCGCCTCCGCGGTGCCTGCTGCGCTGCAGGTCACGGCGATTAAAGTGTTGGTGCCGGCCGCTAACCTGCTGGTGAACACCGTGATGCCGGTGATCTTCTGGCTGGCGGCGATCGACGCCGGGCGTCGTTCCGGTTTCTGGGGCACCATCTTCGGCGGCCTGGCGCAGCTGATTATGGGCAACGCCGTACCGGGTCTGGTGTTGGGCATCCTGATCGGTAAAGGCGTGGAAGAGAGCGGCTGGAACAAAATCACCAAGATCATGATGGCGGTGATCGTGCTGCTGTTCGTGCTGAGCGGTTTCTTCCGCGGCTTCGACATGAAAGTCCTCGAATCCTTCAGCCTCGGCGTGCCGGGCTGGTTGGATGCCATTCACAATACCCTGAGCGGTAAATAAGGAGCTGGATGATGGAAGAACAAACCCAAAAAGGCTTCTGGTATGCCGACTGGTCATTCCCGATTTTTGTCGGCCTGCTCTCGTCCGGCGTGTTCGCCGGGACGCACATGTACTACCTGTACGGCATCGGTGCCTTTAACGAAGTGGCCTTCGTTTCCATGCTGCGGGCCGGAATGGATACCGGCGTTTATGGCGCGGTGGCGGCATTCGGTGCCAGCTTCCTGTTTGCGCGCATCATCGAAGGCTCGTTGGTGGGGATCCTGGACATCGGCGGTGCAATCCAGACCGGTGTTGGCCTGGGGGTGCCGGCACTGCTGCTGGGGGCCGGCATTATCTTCCCGGTTGCCAACTTTGCCGCCTCGCTGGTAACCGGCCTGGTGATTGGTCTGGCGATTGGCTACCTGATCATTCTGGCGCGTAAATTTACCATCAACCAGAGCAACTCCACCTACGGGGCGGACGTGATGATGGGGGCTGGTAACTCCTCCGGTCGTTTCCTGGGGCCGTTGATCATCCTGTCGGCGATGACCGCCTCGATTCCGATTGGCATTGGTTCACTGCTCGGCGCACTGCTGTTCTATATCTGGAATAAGCCAATCACCGGCGGGGCGATCCTCGGGGCGATGCTGTTAGGGGCTATTTTCCCGGTAGCCATCGCTTAAATGCGACTGTGATTGTTGGGGAGCGGCGCGCCGCTCCCCTGCTTGAAAAGGAGTAATGCAGTATGTATGACTTAGTAATCAGACGCGCCAGACTGGCGGATGACCGACTGGTCGATTTGGCGGTCCTGGACGGCAAGATTGCCGCGGTCGGGCAACTGGCTGAAGACGTTCGCGCTCATCGGCAATGGGATCTGGCGGGTAATCACCACCTGAGCGCCGGCTGGATTGACTCCCACGTGCATTGTTACCCCTCTTCGCCGATTTACCATGACGAGCCGGATTTGGTTGGCACCGCCTGTGGCGTCACCACGGTGGTCGACGCCGGTAGCACCGGCACTGACGATGTCGATACGTTTTATGCACTGACGCGCCGTGCCAAAACCAACGTTTTTGCCTTCCTGAATATTTCGCGTATCGGTCTGCTGCGACAGAATGAACTGGCAGACCTGACCGATATCGACAAGCAGAAAGTCAGCCAGGCGATCGACAAACATGCCGGTTTTGTCATCGGCATCAAGGCGCGCATGAGCAGCAGCGTGGTCGGCCAGAACGGCACCCGGCCGCTGGTGCTCGCCAAAGAGATCCAGCAGGAAAATAGCCTGTTGCCGCTGATGGTGCATATCGGCAATAACCCGCCGGATCTCGATGAGATAGCCGATCTGCTGACCCGTGGCGACATTATTACCCACTGCTATAACGGCAAGCCAAACCGCATCCTGACCCCGGCCGGCACGCTGCGCGAGTCTATCCAGCGTGCGTTGCAGCGCGGTGTGTTGCTCGACGTTGGCCATGGCACCGCCAGCTTCAGCTTTGAGGTCGCCCGGCAGGCGATAGCCTTGGGCATTTTGCCACATACCATCAGTTCCGATATTTACTGCCGTAACCGCATGGCCGGGCCGGTACACAGCCTGGCGACGGTGATGTCCAAATTCTTCGGCATCGGGCTGTCGCTGCCGCAGGTGATTGCCTGCGTGACTGAGAATGCCGCGTCGGCCCTACGTCTGGTCAACAAGGGCCGGCTCGAAGTGGGGTGCGACGCCGATTTCACCCTGTTTGATCTCCGCCAGGGGCCGCAGGTGTTTGCCGATTCAGAAGGGCAATCGGCAGCCGGCCAACAGTTGCTGGTTCCGCTGGCCGCGGTGGTAGCCGGGGAAATCCTATTAACCGATGAAGGGAAAGCCGCTCATGTCTTCGATTTATGAAAAATATAATTTAAAACAAGTCATTAATACTTCAGGCCGCATGACCATGCTTGGCGTGTCGACACCGCGTCAGGACGTCATTGACGCGGTTGACTACGGCCTGAATCACTATTTTGAAATCAAGGATCTGGTCGACAAGACCGGTGCCTATATCGCCAATCTGTTGAATGTCGAAGATGCGGTGATCGTTTCCTGCGCCTCGGCTGGTATCGCCCAGTCGGTAGCGGCATTGATCGTCAAAGACAACGCCAACCTGCTGGTGAATTTGCACTCTGCGCCGATTACCGTACCGCGGGAAATCGTGTTGCCGCGTGGGCATAACGTCAACTTCGGCGCGCCGGTCGACACCATGGTCGCGCTGGGAGGCGGCAAAGTAGTCGAGGCGGGCTACGCCAACGAGTGCTCCGCCGAACAACTCGAAGCCTGCATCACGCCGCAGACTGCCGCCATTCTCTATATCAAGTCGCACCACTGCGTGCAGAAAAGCATTCTTTCCGTTGAACAGGCGGTGGTGGTGGCACGTAAACATAACCTGCCGCTGATCGTCGATGCCGCCGCGGAAGAAGATCTGCTGTGCTACTACCAGATGGGGGCCGACCTGGTGATTTACAGCGGCGCCAAAGCCATTGAAGGCCCAACCAGCGGTTTGGTGATCGGCAAGAAGCAATACGTCGAGTGGGTGAAACTGCAATCCGGCGGCATCGGCCGGGCGATGAAAGTGGGTAAAGAGGGCATCCTCGGCCTGACGCAGGCGATCGAAAGCTATCTGACGTTGGAGAAAACCACCGGCCAGCAAATGGTGGAAAGAATGACGCCGTTTATCGACAGCCTGAACACCCTGACCGGCATCAGCGCCAAAACCGTCTGGGACAGTGCCGGCCGTGATATTGCACGGGCAGAGATCACCTTTGACGAAGCGGTACTCGGGCGTTCGACCTACGACATCGTGCAGGCGCTGAAAACCGGCGCCATCGCCATCTACTTCCGTGGCTATAAGGCTAACGAAGGCAAGATTGAAGTGGATGTGCGCAGCGTTGATCAGCAACAGCTGATGACCGTCTTCACCTGTATTAAAAATCTGTTCACGGAGAAACAAGCATGAAGCTGCAACCCAACTACTATCGCGATCGCGTGTGCCTCAACGTATTGGCCGGCTCGAAAGACAATGCGCAGGATATTTATTCGGCGGCGGAAGGGCATGTGCTGGTGGGCGTTCTGTCCAAGAACTACCCGGACGTCGACAGTGCGGTGGCAGACATGCAGCGCTATGCGCGGCTGATTGAAAATGCGCTGTCGGTGGGGCTGGGCGCGGGGGATCCGAAACAATCGGCGATGGTCAGCCTGATTTCTCAGCAGGTGCAGCCACAGCACGTAAACCAGGTGTTTACCGGTGTCGGTGCCAGCCGCGCGCTACTGGGCCAAAATGACAGCGTGGTCAATGGCCTGGTGTCGCCTACCGGCCGCGTTGGCTGGGTGAAAATCTCAACCGGTCCGCTGAGTGCAGCGGCACCGGACGGCATTGTGCCGGTGGAAACCGCCATTGCCCTGTTAAAAGACATGGGCGGCAGCTCAATCAAGTATTTCCCGATGGGTGGGCTGGCATGCAAAGAAGAATACCAGTATGTGGCCCAGGCCTGCGCCGAACATGACTTTATGCTGGAGCCGACCGGCGGCATCGATCTGGAAAACTTCGAGCCGATCGTCGAGATCGCACTGGCTGCGGGTGTGAAGCGGGTGATCCCACATATCTACAGCTCTATCATCGATTCCGCCACGGGCAACACTCGCCCGCAGGACGTTAAAACCCTGCTGGCCATCACCAAAACGCTGGTCGGGTAAACGCATTATCGGATGACGTAAGGCAGGGAGGCGACAGGCTTTGTATCCACAGGCGCGGGCATTCCGCGCCGCTATCTATCATAAGGATAACTATGCGAAACTGGCAGTCTCCAACCCTACGCACCGCGTTAACTCTGGCGTTACTGGCGATGACCAGCCCGGTGCTGCATGCTGAGGATGCAATGAAATCTACGTCATCTCATTTTGCTTATATCGGTACTTACAATCCCAACGGTGAAGGCGTTTACCGGGTGCAGGTTGACTCGGCCAGCGGTGCGTTAAGCGCCAGAACGCTGGTCAGCAAGCAGGCCAATCCGGCACAGCTTACCGTGGATGCCAAAGGCCAGACGCTGTATGTCGCCAGTGAAGTGGCGGATTTTAACGGCACCAGGCACGGCGGCATTATTGCCTACCATATCAATCCGTCCGATGGCAGCCTGACGCAGCTTAATCAGGTCGATTCACAAGGCGCGGGGCCGGTTTATCTTTTTCCGACGCCCAATGGCCGTTATCTGCTGGTAGCGAACTACGTCAGTGGCACCGTGGCGGCCTTCCCGCTGGAGAGTGACGGTAAACTGGGCAACGCCAGCTCGGTGCAGCAACAGCAAGGGCCTGCAGGTGCCGGCAAGCCGGAAGGCGCGGTAGAAGGCAGTTTTGCCATCAGCGATCACAATGGGCCGCATGCGCATATGATCGCCAGCGATCCGAGCGGCAAGTTTGTGTTTTCTACCGATCTGGGGCTGGATCGGATCTACCAGTGGCGCTTTGACGATGCCAGTGGCCAGCTGACGCCGAACGATCCGCCGTGGATCGCCGCATCTTCTGCTGGTGCCGGCCCACGTCACTTTGTCTTCCATCCGGACGGCAAAACTGTGCTGCTGGTGAATGAAGAGGCCTCGACGCTGACCAGCTACCGTTTCGACAGCCAAAAAGGGACATTGAAACAGTTACATGTCGTTTCTTCGTTGCCTGCCGATTATAAGGGTACCAACTTTGCCGCCGGGCTGGTTCTGAGCGCAGACGGCAAAAATCTGTATGTTGCCAACCGGCTACATAACAGCATCGCGCAGTTCAGCGTCGGCAGCGATGGCGAGTTGCACGCGGTGGCGGAAACCTGGACGCGTGGCGATTATCCACGCTCCCTGACGCTAAGCCCGGATGGCCATTATCTGTATGCCATGAACCAACGCAGCGATAACGTCACCCGCTTTGGCGTGGATAAGGTCAGCGGCAAACTCAGCTTTGTTGAAGGCTATACGCCGGTGGGCAGCCCCTCGCAAATGGTGTTCTTGCCGGTGGCGAAGTAACCCGTTGCCCGCCTGATTCCCCAGGCGGGCACCTTAATTGACGGAAAGAGAATGGTGCGATTTCCCTACCCGCGTTTGGCCTATCTGTTTGATGCTTTGCAGTCAGAGACTTTGCCACAGGAAGAGCTGGCGAAGCGCTTTGCTGTTTCCACCCGAACTGTGCGCGCCGACATCACCGCGCTGAACGATATTCTGGAAAACTATGGTGCCCACTTTGTGCATAGCCGTGGGGCGGGTTATCGCCTGCAGGTCGATGACGTCGTACTGTTTAGCGCCCTGCAACATCAGGAACGTAAAAAACACGCCACGCCACGCAGCGCGCAGGAACGGGTGCACTATTTGCTGATTCGTTTTCTGACCTCAGCCTTTTCTCTGAAACTTGAAGATTTAGCCGATGAATGGTTTGTCAGCCGTGGCACGCTGCAAAACGACATGGCTGAGGTAAGAGAGCGTCTGGCGCACTACCAATTGACCATTGAAACCAAACCGCGCTACGGCATGAAGCTGTTTGGTTCGGAGATGGCGATCCGCGCCTGTCTGACCGATCTGTTATTCCAACTGCACCTGGCCGATGCCGAAAATCCGCTGCTCAACAATGAGATCCTGCGGCAACCGCAGGTGACGACCTTTGCCGGTTTGCTGCATCCGTTGCTGTCGCAATATGCCATTCGTTTGACGGACGAAGGTGAGCAGTATCTGATTTTCTATTGTGCAGTGGCGCTGCAACGCATTACCGATGGTTATCCGCTGCCGGACTTTGACGTTGAGGACGGGGATGACGCGGTGCGCAAGGTTTCGACCTGGCTGGCCGGGGAACTGCGTAAAGCCAGTGGCAAAGAGATATCGATAGCGGAAGAGGCCTACCTGCGGGTGAACATTGCTGCGCGGCGGGTGCAGGAGGTGCAACCTACCGAGATCAACGCCGACGATGAAGAAGCGCTGGTGGATTACATTCTGTCGTATATCAACGCGCACTATAACTACAATCTGCAGGGTGACAAGCAGCTGCGTGCCGATCTGCTGACCCATATCAAGACCATGATCACCCGGGTGAAATACCAGATTAATATCCCCAACCCGCTGCTGGCGAACATTAAACAGCACTACCCGATGGCCTATGACGTGACGCTGGCCGCGGTCTCCAGCTGGGGGAAATATACGCCCTACACCCTGAGTGAAAACGAGATCGGTTATCTGGTACTGCACATTGGCGTTGGGCTGGAGCGGCATTACAACATCGGCTATGAGCGACACCCGCAGGTGATGCTGGTGTGCGATACCGGTAACTCGACGGTGCGGATGATCCAGGCGCAGATCGCACGCAAATACCCGCAACTGGTGATGACGCGCATCGTTTCACTGCGAGATTACGAGGTGCTCAGCCATATCGACGAAGACTTCGTTATTTCCAATGCGCGGGTTAGCGAAAAGAACAAGCCGGTGGTGGTGATGTCGCCGTTCCCGACCGAATACCAGCTCGAACAGCTCGGCAAACTGGTGCTGGTGGATCGTACCAAGCCCTATATGCTGGAGAAGTTCTTCGACGCCGAGCATTTTATGTTGGTCAATGAACCGCTGACCCAGGCGGAATTATTCCAGCAGGTGTGTCGTCAGCTTGAGCAAGAAGGCTATGTTGGCGAAGATTTTTACCCTTCAGTGGTCGAGCGCGAGGCGATTGTTTCTACCCTGCTGGGTGAAGGGATCGCGCTGCCGCACTCGCTGGGGTTGCTGGCGAAAAAAACCGTCGTGGTGACGCTGCTGGCGCCGCAAGGGGTGGCCTGGGGTGAAGGTGAAATTGCCCACGTGATTTTCCTGCTGGCGATCAGCAAGAGCGATTACGAAGAGGCGATGGCAATCTACGATCTGTTCGTCACCTTTGTGCGCGAACGTTCGATGAGTCGCCTGTTGGGCAGTGATAATTTCGACAGTTTCAAGGCGGTGGCGCTGGACTGTTTAAGCCGGATCTAGCTGCAGGAATGATGTGTTGTAAAGTAGGTGCGCTGCATGTAGCGCACCTGACTCTTTAGTCTTCGTCAAAACCGGAATTGATCAGTTCGATCACCGCCGCGAGTGCCTTGGCTTCATCCGGGCCGGTGGCTTCCACTTCGATATGACGGCCCTGCGCGGAGTCCAGCATCAGCAGCGCAATCACGCTGCTGGCTTCGGCCTCGGTGCCACTGTCGTTGCGTAGCATCACCTCGGCATCAAAGCTTTGCACCAGCTCAAACAGCTTCATCGCCGGGCGCGCGTGCATCCCCAGCTTGTTTTTGATTTCAACCGTTTGTTTGACCGTCATTGTTTGCGTTTTTCCAGCGTGCGGTGGCGCGACTGCACGTTTTTGCCGCGTGAGCGGAAGTAGTCGGCCAGCTGTTCTGCCACGTAGACTGAACGGTGCTTACCGCCGGTACAGCCAATGGCGACCGTCAGGTAGCTGCGGTTGTTGGTTTCCAGCATCGGCAACCACTGTTCGAGATAGCTGCGGGTCTGGTAGATAAAGTTGTGCACTTCGGTGTGGCGATCGAGGAACGAGGCGACGGGTTTATCCAGACCGGTCATCGGGCGCAGTTTCGGATCCCAGTGCGGGTTAGGCAGGAAGCGCACGTCAAACACGTAATCGGCGTCGATTGGAATACCGTGCTTGAAACCAAAGGATTCGAACACCATGGTCAGTTCGCGCTCGCGTTTGCCCAACAGGCGGGTACGCAGCATTTCGGCCAGTTCATGCACTGACATTTCTGAGGTATCGATGATCAGATCGGCCCTGGAGCGCAGTGGCTCAAGCAGGTCGCTCTCTTCATCGATGGCGCTTTCCAGCGACAGGTTCTTGCTCGATAGCGGGTGCAGACGGCGAGTATCACTGTAGCGGCGAATCAGCGTATTACGGTCGGCATCGAGGAACAGCAACTGCGGCGAAAAACTGTCCGGCAGTTGAGTCATCGCATATTCAAACACTTCCGGCGATTCCGGCATGTTACGTACGTCGATGCTTACCGCAGCGGAGCTATTGCGTTCCGCCAGCGTATTGGCAAGCTGCGGCAGCAGTACCACGGGCAGGTTATCAACGCAGTAAAAACCCATGTCTTCCAGCGCCCGTAAGGCGACGGATTTCCCTGAACCGGAACGGCCGCTGACAATCATCAGCACCATGTGGCAACTCCCCCTGGCATCTCAGTGGCGTTTATCGCCACCGTTAGAAACTTTAGGATCCCTGTCCGAACCGGGATCCATCGTGGCTAAACAGTATCGTTATCCGGGCTGGAAGTCACGCCAGCCGGGCGTTACTCGGTGATGATTTGGTAAAGCTCTTCGTCACTTTGCGCCGCACGCAGGCGGCGGCATACGGTTTTGTCGGCCAGGCGTTTGGCGACCAGCGACAGAGTATGCAAATGGGTTTTACATTGGTCGGCAGGTACCAGTAAGGCAAACAGCAGATCGACCGGCTGGTTATCAATGGCGTCAAAGGCGATAGGTTGGTCGAGACGGATAAACACGCCAACGGCCCGCAGTGTGTCCTCTTCCAGTTTGCCGTGGGGAATAGCGATACCATTGCCGATACCGGTACTGCCCATGCGCTCGCGGGTGAGAACCGCGTCAAACACTACCTGTGATGACAGGTTGAGCTGTTTTGCGGCCAGTTCGCTGATAATTTCCAAAGCCCGTTTCTTGCTGGTGCAATGGACGGAGCTTCTGGTGCACTCGATGTTTAACACCGAGCTTAATTGCATTGTTTCGTTGTTCATCTCATCTTCACTTAAAACCACACCAGCAAGCAGGAGGCTTGTGAGGTGATTTTTCGCCTTGTTTAACCCTTGATGGCTTATCGGCGCGATACCCATACAGGTAACGCGCCGATGGCCGAGGCTACGTTTGAGCCGTACCCGCTGACGGAAACGGCCCAGAATGTCAGTGTTGTTTCAGTTTGTCTTTATGTTTGTTCAATTGACGCGCCAGTTTGTCGATCAGGCTATCAATTGCAGCATACATGTTCTCGTCTTCCGAGGTGGCGTGCAACTCGCCTCCATTCACGTGCACCGTCGCTTCCGCAATCTGCTGCACTTTTTCCACACTAAGTACGACATACACCTGATTTATGCGATCAAAATACTGTTCGAGTTTGGCGAACTTGGTGTTCACGAACTCGCGCAAAGGTTCGGTGATTTCGATGTGGTGTCCGGTAATGTTGAGCTGCATAATGTCTTCCTTCTCAATAGAGGTCAAACCAACTGTTTACGTTGGTTGGACGGCGGGATGGACAAAGACTCTCGGTACTTGGCGACGGTACGCCGTGCCACGATGATCCCCTGGTCGGAGAGCAGGGTGGCCAGCTTGCTGTCGCTGAGCGGTTTGGCGGGGTTTTCCGCCGCGATCATTTTCTTGACCACTGCCCGGATCGCCGTAGAGGAGGCTTCGCCCCCGCTGTCGGTATTCACATGGCTGGAGAAGAAATATTTCAATTCGAAAATGCCGCGCGGACTGTGCAAAAACTTCTGCGTGGTCACGCGTGAAATTGTCGATTCATGCATCTCCACGGCCTGGGCAATATCTGCCAGCACCATGGGCTTCATAAATTCTGTGCCCTGTTCAAAGAACGCCTGTTGCTGCTCGACGATGCAGCGCGAAACTTTCAGCAGAGTGTCGTTTCGGCTTTCCAGACTTTTGATCAGCCATTTCGCTTCCTGCAAATTGCTGCGGATGTACTGCCCGTCACTGTCGTTACGTGCGCTATTGCCCATCGCGGCGTACTGCTGGTTGATCTTCAAGCGTGGAATGCTGTCGCTATTGAGCTCGACCGTCCAGACATCCTGCACTTTGCGCACCAGCACGTCCGGGATCACATACTCGGATTCGCCGGTGTTGATCGACTGACCCGGACGGGGATCCAATGACTGGATCAGCAACATCGCTTCTTTCAGTGTATCTTCTTTTGAGCGCGTTGTTCGCATCAGGCTGCGAAAGTCGTGGTTAGCCAGCAGGTCCAGATGCTCGCTGATGATCAGGCGTGCCTCAGCCAGATAGGGCGTGTCTTTAGCGTACTGGGAAAGCTGAACCAGCAGACAATCGCGCAGGTCGCGCGCGGCGACGCCAACCGGATCAAAACGCTGTACGCGCTTCAATACCGCTTCGACTTCGTCCATTGTCACATTATCGTCACCCAGACTCTCCAGAATGTCTTCCAGCGGCACGGTGAGATAGCCGGTGTCGTCAACGGCGTCGACGATTGAGGTGGCAATAGCGGCATCGGTGTCGGAAAACGGTGTCAGATCCACTTGCCACATCAGGTAATCCTGCAGGGTCTGGGTGGTCTCGCCCTGATAAACCGGTAGCTCATCGTCACTGTAATCGGTGCGGGTACCGGACGGCGTACCGGCGGTGTAGATTTCGTCCCAGGTGGCGTCGAGCGGCAGCTCTTCGGGCATGTCCTTTTGTTCCAACGCCTCGCGGGTATCCAAACCTTCGGTTTCGACAGTTTCTTTGGCGTCGACTTCTTCGTGCAGGTCGCTCTGTTCAAGCAATGGGTTGCTCTCTAACGCCAGCTGTATCTCCTGCTGGAGCTCAAGCGTGGACAACTGCAGCAGGCGGATAGCCTGCTGGAGCTGGGGGGTCATGGCCAGTTGTTGGCTAAACCTGAGTTGCAAACCTTGCTTCATAATCTTCAGTCTACTTCCGTTAACAGTCGTCCATCAGGACGCGCTGGCACTCAGAGGCGGAATTCTTCGCCCAGATAAACGCGTTTCACCTGCTCATCGGCCAGAATAGCATCCGGCGTGCCGTGGGCAATCAGTTTGCCCTGGCTGACGATATAGGCGCGTTCACACACGTCCAGCGTTTCGCGCACGTTATGGTCGGTGATCAGCACGCCCAGGCCGCTGTCACGCAAGTGCTCGATAATTTTTTTAATGTCGATAACGGAAATCGGGTCAACCCCGGCGAACGGTTCATCCAGCAGGATGAATTTCGGATTCGCCGCCAGCGCACGGGCGATCTCGACGCGGCGGCGTTCACCACCGGACAGCGCCTGGCCCAGGTTGTCGCGCAGGTGGGAGATATGGAATTCTTCCATCAGCTCTACCGCACGGTCTGCTCGCTGCTCGCTGCTGAGATCTTCACGGATCTCCAGCACGGCCATCAGGTTGTCATACACGCTGAGGCGGCGGAAGATGGAGGCTTCCTGCGGCAAATAACCGATGCCACGGCGCGCACGGGCGTGCAGCGGCAGCAGGCTGATGTCTTCTTCGTCAATCACGATACGCCCGGCATCACGCTGAACGATACCCACCACCATGTAGAAGGTGGTGGTCTTGCCGGCGCCGTTTGGCCCCAGCAGGCCGACGATCTCGCCGGATTTCACTTTCAGGCTGACGTCTTCAACAACTTTGCGGCCCTTGTAGGCTTTCGCCAGGTTTTCTGCGATGAGTGTAGCCATAAGTGATTAGTTACTCTTCTTTTGCCCGTTTTTGTCTTGCAACTGCGACGGTACCAGAACCGTAGTCACGCGTTTGCCTTTGTCGCTAAACGCCTGCATTTGCTGCTGTTGCACCAGATAGGTGATGCGATCGCCTTTTACGTTGCTGTCGAGCTGTTCCAGATAGGCATTCCCGGTCAGGGTCACCAACTGCGACGCCACATCGTAACGGACCTTCTGCGCGTGGCCTTTCACCGGCTTGCCGCTGTCTTGCATCTGATAGAAGGTCACCGGATTGCCAAAGGCTTCGATATAAGTTTTGTTCTGATCGCCGCCTGGGCGGGTCACCACAACCTTGTCTGCCTTGATATCGATAGTGCCTTGCTTGATCACCACGTTATCGGTAAAGGTGCTGACGTTGCTCTGCATATCCAGAGACTGTTTCAGTGAGTCAATGCTTACCGGTTGGCTGGAGTCGGACTTCAGCGCCCAGGCGGGTGCGCTGGCGGCCAAAATCAAGCTGCCGATCAACAAATTACGGCTTGGTTTGTTGGTTCTGAATTTCATAGTTGGTCTTAACCTTATCAATCAGCTCAGCGGTTTTGGCCCGCAGGTTCCCACGCATTTTCATGCCGTTAGAGGTGAAGTTCGTCCCATAGAGCGTCACTTCGTCATCCGAAGCCACATCCTGGGTCACCAGGTTCACCTGAGCATTGTCTGTTTTAATTTTTTCCAGCTGTGAGGTGGTGGTCAGGCTGTTCACCTCGACATGGCCGTAAAGATACAGCATCCGGTCTTTAGTCAGTTTGGCGCGATCGGCGCGAACTGACCAGGTGGCCACCGCGTTTTCATCAAACAGCGTCATCACCGGCTGGGTAAACCAGCTTAATTCGTCGGCCTCATAGTACTTTACGTCTTCCGCCACCAGCTTATAGCTCAGCTTGCCGGTCGGATTGTACACTATGGTGACCGTGTGCTGGCTCTGATAAGTCGGGTCTTTACTGTTAGCCGGTCCCGGCATGGCATCATCATTGACATCAGTCATGTTCCAGCCAATCAGCGCCAATGCGATCACCGCCAGCAGGATGGTGATCCAAAGTTTGGTTTTACTCATATCGACAGCCCTTTGGCGTCCTCCAGCTTGTTCTGAGCCAAAAGAATAATGTCACACAGCTCGCGCACCGCACCGCGGCCGCCGGCAATGCGGGTAATATAGTGGGCTCGTGGCAGCAACAGAGGATGTGCATCTGCTACCGCGACTGCCAGGCCAACCTGGGCCATTACCGGCCAGTCGATCAGATCGTCACCGATATAGGCTACCTGATCTGCCGTTAGCGACAGTGTATCCAACAGTTCGCGGAAGGCCAAAAGCTTATCGGATTGCCCCTGATAAAGGTGGGTAATACCGAGGGTATTTGCGCGGTCTTCCAGCAGCTTGGCGGAGCGGCCGGTAATAATTGCCACTTCAATATCCGAGGTTTTCAGGCAGCGAATGCCGTAACCGTCGCGCACGTTAAACGCTTTTAGTTCTTCACCGTTGTTGCCCATGAAAATCAGGCCGTCTGACAGCACGCCATCGACATCACAAATCAGCAGGCGGATTTTACCGGCGCGCGCCATGACGTCTTGTTCTACAGGCCCGTAGCAGGTTTCAACCAGACTCATTGAGTTCTCTTCCATAATTAAACGACGCCGGCGCGCAGCATGTCATGCATATGTACCACACCCAGCAACTGGTCGCCATCGGCAACCAGCACTGAGGTGATATGACGTTGCTGCATCAGGTTCAGCGCGTCGACCGCCAGCAGGTTCGGCCGCACTCGCACGCCACCGAGCGTCATGACATCGACGATCCTGGCCTCGTTGAGATTGATACCCATATCAAAAATCCGGCGCAGGTCACCATCGGTAAAGATACCGGCGATCTTCATCAGATCGTCACAGATGACCGTCATGCCCAGATTTTTGCGGGTGATTTCCAGCAGCGCGTCGCGCAGCGATGCATCGGCGCTGACGTGGGGAATTTCATCGCCGCTGTGCATGATATCACTCACGCGCAGCAGCAGTCGGCGGCCCAGAGCGCCACCAGGGTGTGACAACGCAAAATCTTCCGGCGTGAAACCGCGGGCTTTCAGCAGGGCGACGGCTAGCGCATCGCCCATCACCAGGGTGGCGGTGGTGCTGGTGGTCGGTGCCAGGCCGAGCGGGCAGGCTTCCTGTGGCACCTTGATGCACAGGTGAATATTCGCCGCTTTGCCCAGCGAGCTTTCCGGGTTGTTGGTCATGCAGATCAACGGGATTTGCTGGCGCTTCAATACCGGGATCAGCGCCTGGATTTCGTTGGACTCGCCGGAGTTGGAGATGGCGAGCACAATATCCTGCGCAGACACCATGCCCAGGTCACCGTGGCTGGCTTCCGCAGGGTGGACAAAGAACGAAGGCGTGCCGGTGCTGGCGAAGGTGGCGGCAATCTTGCAGCCGATATGGCCGGATTTGCCCATGCCCATCACCACCACTTTACCCGTGCATTCGGCGATCAACTCGCAGGCGCGGGTAAAGTCTGCATTGATGTATTGATCGAGCTGAGCCAGCCCGTCACGCTCAATCTGCAGCACTTCTTTGCCTGCCTGCTGAAAATCAAAGCCTGGTTGCAACTGAATGTTCGACATACTCATTCCCGCTCGTCGGTTTAGCCGAAAGTACTGAAAGGGTTAAAAAACAGCACCGCAAGATACGCAATAAAGCCACATAATAACAGAGCCCCTGCCAGATGACCGATGCGATGTTTACGCCCAACGCACAAGGCGGTGAGCACAATGCTGACCGCCAGCATCACCCAGTAATCGCGGTGGAAGGCGGCGCCATCGACACTGCCAGGAGACAGCAGGGCGGGGACACCCAGCACTATCACCGTATTGAAAATGTTGGAGCCGATGATATTGCCAATCGCCATATCATCCTCACCCTTTAGTGCTCCGGCGATGGAGGTCGCCAGCTCCGGCAGGCTGGTGCCGACAGCGATAAGGGTCAGGCCGACCACCAGCTCACTCATACCGAAAAAGTGCGCGATCACCGTGGCGTTATCGACCACCATTTTGGAAGACAGCGGCAGAATGATAAACGCCAGCACCAGCCACAGCACCGCCACGGTGTTGCTGCTGTCCTGCGGCAGCTCGGCCATTTGTTCCACGGTCAGGCTGTCGTTGCCTTCACGCTGTGCCAGCCGGGCAATTTTCAACATCAACAGAATGAAGACGGCGGCGGCGGCCAACAGCACCACGCCATCCAGCCGACTTAGCGTGCCGTCCATCAGCACGAAACCGCACAATACTGTGACCGCCAACATCAGCGGCAGTTCGCGTCGCAACACTTCAGAACGTGCAGCCAGCGGGTGGATCAGCGCGGCAACGCCGAGGATCAAGAGAATATTGGTGATGTTGGAACCAATTACGTTTCCCACCGCCATATCTATCTGCCCGTTCAGCGCAGCGGTGGTCGAAACAAACAGTTCCGGCAGCGAAGTGCCGATGCCGACGATGGTCATGCCGATAATCAGCGGTGGCACACCAAGTGAACGAGAAATCACCGCAGCACCGTAAACTAAGCGGTCTGCGCCATACACCAGTAAAAATAAACCAACGATTAATAAAACTATCGCGAGAAACATGCAGGGTCCTTTGTTGGGAATTATCCCGGTTCGTTGGTTAAAAGCCGTAATTCGGCTATCTTGCTTTGCCCTCCGTTGCGCAGGCAAAATCCGCAGCAACGGGATTTCCCGGCTAATATATGAACACTTTCGTTTTTTTTCGTTATGGTGCCAATTTTGACCGGGTGGCGCGTAAAAGTAAAACCTATGGCACCATTGGTAACGAAATGCCGGTAAGTTTTTGTAAAGATGAGACGCATTGCGCCCGTTGCTTTAACATCGCGGGTAGATTTGGCAAAAATAAGCCGCAAAGGATCCATTAACATGCACCAGAAGGCAGAGAATCTGGTCGAAGTTCGCGACATGACTTTCTCTCGCGGCGATCGACTAATATTCGAAGACATCAACCTGACGGTTCCCCGTGGCAAGGTGACGGCGATCATGGGGCCGTCCGGTATTGGTAAAACGACGCTGCTGCGTCTGATTGGCGGCCAGTTGGCACCGGACAGCGGTGAGATCTGGTTTGATGGCGACGACATTCCTGCATTGTCCCGTCATCAGCTGTATGAAGCACGTAAGAAAATGAGCA
Source organism: Serratia sp. AR11 (assembly GCF_056376275.1). Taxonomy (NCBI): domain Bacteria; kingdom Pseudomonadati; phylum Pseudomonadota; class Gammaproteobacteria; order Enterobacterales; family Yersiniaceae; genus Serratia; species Serratia sp. AR11. Next base: position 4,875,265 of record NZ_CM150739.1, on the reverse strand, counting down.
TGCTGTTCCAGTCAGGCGCGCTGTTCACCGATCTGACGGTGTTTGAAAACGTGGCTTATCCGCTGCGTGAGCACAGCCGCTTACCGGAACCTATTCTGCGCAGTACGGTAATGATGAAACTGGAGGCGGTCGGACTGCGTGGTGCGGCCGAGCTGATGCCCAATGAGTTGTCCGGCGGTATGGCGCGGCGTGCGGCGCTGGCGCGGGCGATTGCGCTTGACCCGGAGATGATCATGTTCGACGAGCCTTTCGTCGGTCAGGATCCGATCACCATGGGTGTGCTGGTTAAGTTGATTGATGAGCTCAATCACGCGCTGGGCATCACCTGCATTGTGGTTTCGCATGATGTGCCGGAGGTGCTGAGCATCGCCGACTACGCGTACATTGTTGCCGATCATCGGGTGATTGCCGAAGGCACCGCGCAAGAATTACAGAACAATCCTGATGCACGCGTGCGCCAGTTCCTGGATGGTATTGCCGATGGGCCGGTGCCTTTCCGTTATCCGGCCGGCGATTATCAGGCCGAGTTGTTAGGTTTAGGGAGTAAATAAGCTGATGTTATTACAGGCGTTAGCGTCGATAGGACGCCGTGGCATCAACACCTGCGCCAGCTTTGGGCTCGCCGGATTGATGCTGTGGGGCGCGTTGGTCGGGCGGCCCGAGCCGCGCAAGCAGTGGCCGTTGCTGCTCAAGCAAATGCACAGTGTAGGTGTGCAATCACTGCTGATTATCATGGTTTCCGGGTTGTTTATCGGCATGGTACTGGGGCTACAGGGCTATTTGGTGCTGACCACCTACAGTGCCGAAGCCAGCTTGGGCATGATGGTGGCGCTGTCGCTGTTACGTGAACTGGGCCCGGTGGTGACGGCACTGTTGTTTGCCGGTCGTGCCGGTTCCGCGCTGACGGCCGAAATTGGCCTGATGAAGGCAACCGAACAAATCTCCAGCCTGGAAATGATGGCGGTCGATCCACTGCGGCGTATTGTCGCGCCGCGCTTCTGGGCCGGTTTAATTAGCATGCCACTGCTGACGCTGATCTTTGTCGCAATTGGTATCTGGGGCGGTTCGATAGTTGGCGTGGATTGGAAGGGTATAGACAGCGGCTTCTTCTGGTCGGCCATGCAGGGTGCCGTAGAGTGGAAAAAAGACTTGCTCAATTGCGTTCTCAAGAGCGTGGTATTTGCCATCACCGTGACCTGGATTGCCATCTTCAACGGTTATGATGCGGTACCGACCTCTGAAGGGATTAGCCGGGCAACGACCCGTACCGTGGTACATTCGTCACTGGCGGTGTTGGGATTGGATTTCGTGCTGACAGCACTGATGTTTGGGAATTGATTCGATGCAAACGAAGAAGAGTGAGATCTGGGTTGGGGCATTTATGCTGATTGCGCTGTGCGCCATCGTGTTTTTGTGCCTGCAAGTGGCGAACATTAAGTCGATCGGTAACGAGCCGACCTACCGCATTTATGCGACTTTCGATAATATCGGCGGTCTGAAAGCGCGTTCACCGGTGAAAATCGGCGGTGTGATGATTGGCCGGGTGGCTGAAATCTCGCTCGACCCTAAAACTTATACGCCGCGCGTTGCCCTGGACATCCAGGATAAATTCAACCAGATACCGGATACCAGTTCACTGGCGATCCGCACCTCCGGCCTGCTGGGGGAGCAATATCTGGCACTGAACGTCGGTTTTGAAGACCCGGATATGGGTACTACCATCCTGAAGGACGGTGGTACCATTCAAGACACCAAATCAGCCATGGTCCTGGAAGATCTGATCGGCCAGTTCCTGTATAAGAGCGGCGGTCAGGATGACGCAGCCAAAGCGGGCGATGCGGCGACTGCGCCGCAACCTGCCGCCCCCATTCATTAAGAGAGGAAGCCTGCATGTTTAAACGTTTACTTATGGTTGCTCTGCTGGTGGTTGCGCCGCTGGCGAACGCGGTCGATCAAACCAATCCTTACAGCCTGATGCAGGACGCGGCTCAAAAGACCTTTAACCGTCTGAAAACCGAGCAGCCGAAAATCAAGCAGGATCCCAACTACCTGCGTTCCGTAGTGCATCAGGAGTTGATGCCTTTTGTACAGGTTAAATACGCCGGTGCACTGGTACTGGGCCGTTATTACAAAGAAGCGACCCCGGCGCAGCGTGAAGCTTACTTCACCGCATTCCAGGCCTACCTGGAACAGGCCTACGGCCAGGCGTTGGCGATGTACCACGGCCAGACTTACCAGATTGAACCTGAAAAGCCGTTGGGTAATGCCGATATCGTCGCCATCCGCGTGACCATCATTGACCAGGGCGGTCGCCCGCCGGTGCGCCTGGACTTCCAGTGGCGCAAAAACAGCAAGACCGGTTACTGGCAGGCGTATGACATGATCGCCGAAGGCGTCAGCATGATCACCACCAAGCAAAACGAGTGGGCATCTACCTTGCGTACCCAAGGGATTGACGGCCTGACCAAACAACTGCAGGCGGCGGCGCAGCGTCCAATCACGCTGGATCAGAAAAACTGATGACCGCACTCAGTTTTGAATCGCAGCAGCAGACTCTGATCCTGCGCGGTGAACTGGATCGGGAAACTCTGTTGCCGCTGTGGGAACAGCGGGAAACGTTGCTGGCGGATAAAACTGTCCTCGACGTTACGCAATTGCAGCGTGTGGACTCTTCCGGGCTGGCATTGCTGGTACATCTGCGTGAACAGCAGCGTCAGCACGGCGTGGAATTAAAAATTTCTGGTGCCAGCGATCGCCTGAAAACCTTGATCACGCTGTACAACCTGCAAGCAATAATGCCTGTCGATACCGCTGGTTAGCCCTACTTTCGGCTGGTTAAAGACGGTTTCGCCTCAGAAAGCCCCTGTTACACAGGGGCTTTTTCTTTAGTTTAAGAAAACGTCTGATTCCACTAAGATGTCAGGCTGATTATGATCCTTTTGATGCAGAACTGGATACTATGGAAAATAACGAGATTAAAGACGTGCTGATGCGAGCATTGGCACTGGATGAAGCACATGTTACCGGTGACGGTAGCCATTTTCAGGTGATCGTGGTCGGCGAGCTGTTTGCCGCCATGAGCCGCGTCAAGAAACAACAGGCGGTGTATGCACCGCTGATGGAATACATTGCGGACAACCGAATTCATGCTTTGTCGATCAAGGCGTATACCCCAGAAGAGTGGCAGCGAGATCGCAAACTCAACGGATTTTAAGGCTGTTTGCCCAGCGGGGCGGGCAGCGTCAGTTTAGATAATAGAGAGTAGTCAAATGGATAAATTTCGTGTGCAGGGCCGGACCCGCCTAAGCGGTGAAGTTGCTATTTCCGGGGCCAAAAATGCTGCCCTGCCGATCCTGTTCGCCGCATTATTAGCGGAAGAGCCGGTCGAGCTGCAGAATGTCCCGAAGCTGAAGGACATCGATACCACCATTAAGCTACTCAACCAGTTAGGCACCAAGATTGAGCGTAACGGTTCCGTATTCGTTGATGCCAGCGGCGTGAACGAATTCTGCGCGCCGTATGACCTGGTGAAAACCATGCGTGCTTCTATCTGGGCTTTGGGGCCTCTGGTCGCTCGTTTTGGTCGTGGTCAGGTTTCCCTGCCGGGCGGTTGTGCGATCGGCGCTCGTCCGGTTGATCTGCATATTACGGGTCTGGAACAGCTGGGTGCAGAGATCAAACTGGAAGAGGGTTACGTAAAAGCTTCCGTTGACGGCCGCCTGAAGGGTGCACACATCGTTATGGACAAGGTGAGCGTTGGCGCTACCGTGACCATCATGAGTGCAGCAACACTGGCGACGGGCACCACCGTGATTGAGAACGCCGCACGTGAGCCGGAAATTGTCGATACCGCCAATTTCCTTAATACGCTGGGTGCGAAAATTACCGGTGCCGGCAGTGACCGCATCACCATCGAGGGCGTTGAGCGCCTGGGCGGCGGCGTTTATCGCGTTCTGCCGGACCGTATCGAAACCGGCACCTTCCTGATCGCTGCCGCGGTTTCCGGTGGCAAAGTAATGTGCCGTGATACCCGTCCGGATACGCTGGATGCCGTGCTGGCCAAACTGCGTGAAGCCGGTGCGGATATTGAAGTGGGTGAAGACTGGATCAGTCTGGACATGCACGGCAAACGTCCGAAAGCGGTGACCATTCGCACCGCGCCGCACCCGGGGTTCCCAACCGATATGCAGGCTCAGTTCAGCTTGCTGAACCTGGTCGCGGAAGGCACCGGTGTGATCACCGAGACCATCTTCGAAAATCGCTTTATGCACGTGCCTGAATTGATCCGTATGGGTGCACATGCCGAGATCGAGAGCAACACCGTGATTTGTCACGGCGTTGAGCAACTGTCCGGTGCTCAGGTTATGGCGACCGATTTGCGCGCTTCAGCCAGCCTGGTGATTGCCGGCTGCATCGCCGACGGCGTGACCGTCGTAGATCGTATCTATCACATTGACCGTGGCTATGAGCGTATTGAAGACAAGCTGCGTGCGCTGGGTGCAAATATCGAGCGTGTGAAAGGCGAGTAATCTGTAGGATGCCGGGGTGATGCCCCGGCGAAAATGCAGTCTTGAGGGCTCGGCTTTGCCGGGCCCTTTTTAATTGGTGTCTTCCGGGAATTCGCCCACGGTCATCTTCAAGGTGATGCGTTTGCCTTCGCGCAACACAATCACCGGAATTTCAGTGCCTGGGCGGATCTCCGCCACCTGGTCCATGGTCTCCAGCACCGAAATCGCCGGTTTGTTGTCGACGTTGATGATCACGTCGTTGATATGGAACCCGGCGTTACCAGCCGGCCCGTTCGGCGTAATTTCGGTCACGATAATGCCCTGCAGGCGATCGATGCCGGAATTGGACGAACGCAGAGGAATAATCTCTTTCCCCTGAATACCGAAATAACCGCGGATGACGCGGCCGTCGCGGATCAGCTTGTCCATAATCTTGGTGGCCAGCTCGATGGGAATGGCGAAGCCCAAACCTTCCGGCGTTTCCCCGTCGGTGATTTTATCGTAGGTCAGGGTATTGATGCCGATTAGCTCGCCCAGCGAGTTGACCAGCGCGCCGCCCGAGTTGCCGCGGTTAATCGAGGCATCGGTCTGCAGGAAGGTTTGGCGACCGGTGGTGCTCATACTGATGCGGCCGGTAGCGCTGAGGATCCCCTGAGTGACGGTCTGACCGAGATTGAAGGGGTTGCCGATCGCCAGTACTACGTCACCTACGTGCGCGGTGCGAGCCGTGTTTATCGGGATCACCGGCAGGTTGCCCGGATCAATTTTCAGCACCGCCAGATCGGTCAAACCGTCAGAACCGACTAACAATGCTTCGTAACGGCGGCCGTCCTGTACCACCACGGTAATTTGTTGTGCATCCTTGATCACGTGGCGATTAGTCAGGATATAACCGCGCTCGTTCATGATCACGCCAGATCCCAGAGAGAGTATGTTGGCGGAACCGTTCATATTGCGGTTGTAGATATTCACCACGGCGGGCGCGGCGCGACGCACCGCTTTGTTGTAGCTGATCGGCGTTTCGTCAAGAGTACTGTCATGTTTTTCTGCGAACAGGATATTGGAAGAACGTAGCACGGGCAGAGCAGCCAGCAGCAGGCCGGCAACGATTAAACCAATAACGACGGAACGCAAGAGCTTAGCAAACATGGAGTTTTAGTACGTGAGATGAAGGATACACGGAGGATAGCATGAGAATACCGGGCGCAGTATGTCACCGGGCCCGGTTTTTAAACAAATTACCGATTAACGCAACAGCAGATAAATGGTTTCGCCGCCGCGCACGATGTTCAGTGCCATCACCGGTGGCTTGGCTTCCAGCACCTTGCGTAAGGTCGTGATGTTTTCAACGCGCTGACGGTTGACGCCAATGATCACATCGTCTTTCTGCAACCCGATCTGCGCGGCTACGGAGCCTTTATCGACTCTATCGATCTTCACGCCTTTGTCACCACCTGGAATGGCACCGTTGCTCAGTGACACGCCTTGCAGAGCCGGAGAAAGCGTTTCGGCGTTGGTGGAGGCACCTTCGCTGTTGTCCAGCGTGACGGAAACTTCCTGCGGCTTACCGTCGCGCAGCAAGCCAACCTTGATGGTTTTGCCAGGAGCTGTAGTACCAACCTTGGCACGCAGTTCGGCGAAGCTGCTGACGGGCTTGCCGTCGACGGAAACCAGAATGTCACCGGCTTTGATGCCGGCCTTGGCGGCGGCAGATTTCGGCAACACTTCGCTGACGAAGGCACCGCGTTGGGCGTCGGTGTTAAACGCCTTGGCCATATCGGCGGTCATTTCACTGCCTTTGATGCCCAGCAGGCCGCGTTTCACTTCGCCAAATTCAATCAACTGCTGGCTGAGGTTCTGCGCCATGTTGCTCGGAATGGCAAAGCCGATGCCCACGTTGCCACCGCTTGGCGCCAAAATGGCGGTGTTGATACCGATTAACTCACCGTTGAGGTTAACCAGTGCGCCACCGGAGTTGCCGCGGTTGATGGAAGCATCGGTCTGAATGAAGTTTTCCAACCCTTCCAGGTTCAGACCGCTACGACCCAGTGCAGAGATAATACCGGAAGTCGCCGTCTGGCCGAGGCCGAATGGGTTGCCGACGGCCACGGCAAAGTCGCCGACCCGTAGTTGATCGGAGTCCGCCATTTTTATCGCGGTCAGGTTTTTCACATCGCTGAGCTGCAGCAGGGCAATGTCGGACTGTTCGTCACGTCCCAACAACTTGGCATCCACTTCACGCCCGTCATTCAACTGTACGCTGATTTTGTCGGCATTGTTGATCACGTGGTTATTGGTCAGCACATAGCCTTTGGCGGCGTCGATGATCACGCCAGAACCCAAGCCTTCAAACGGGCGTGAGCTTTGCTGCTGCCCAGGGCCGCCGGGGCCGAAGAAGCGTTTGAGCTCTTCCGGTACCTGCTGGCGCTGCACCTGGGTGCCTTCCACATGCACGCTGACGACAGCGGGCAATACTTTTTCCAACATTGGCGCCAGGCTTGGCAACTGCTGCCCCTGCACGGCGACAGGCATCGCCGCGTTGGCTGCCGGTACGGAGGTCAGTGTGAGGCCAATACTCATTGCCAATGCACTAAGAATTAACGACTTTTTATTCATTGATTATAACTCTCTCAATACCTGCCGGTGAAAGGGTGATGATAATGCAGCAGCACTACCATAGTGAAGGGTAAGACCGTGAATTTGCGTGAAAAGTTCACTCAGGCGCCAGCTTTAAGGATAGCTCGGCGTGGGGAAGAAAAAGCATGGGGGAGCAAAAGCCCGTGGAACTGGTCCACGGGCGAAGAACAGCGTTTAGTCGCGGCGCGGACGTTCGCCACGCAGCAGGCCGGATGCGCCTTCTGAGTAGTCGCGCGGCATCTCTACCGGCGTCTGATCGTTATCCGCTTCGGCTTCGGTCAGGCGATAGCGGAACGGGTTTTCCTGCATTGGCAGGTCCGGCAGCAGGTTGTTGGAGCTTTTCGCCATGTGCTGATACAGCTGGCGATAGTCGCGTGCCATATTGTCCAGCAGCTCGGCGCTACGGGCAAAGTGGCCGACCAGCTCCTGGCGATACTCTTCAAGATCGGTTTTGCTCTTGTCCAACTCGTTCTGCAAAACTTGTTGTTGACGTAATTTACGGTTACCAAAACGCATCGCTACCGCACCAATGACGATACCGACCACCAAACCAATCAGCGCATACTCCCAGGTCATGATGACTCCTATTTTGACTTCGTTGTTCCGCAGGGATTTTTCACTTAATAATATCCACTATAACCGTTAACCTTGTCCGAGTGGAATCCTGATGAGCCATGACCTGTTTTCTTCAGGGTTTTCAGCGCCGCCCTGAGCGGGTATTTGTAGCGATAAGGGCGCGAAGCCACCCAAAGTTGCCGCGAAAATGGGCTAAATAATTTCTAAGCGTTGTGAAGGAACATCGAACAGATGCAGGCACAATCACCGTTATCACGCTACCAGCGGCTGCTTGCTGCGGGAGAATACCAGGCTGATGAAGTCCAGATGGAGGCCGTGACTCAACTGGATCATATCTATCAGGCATTATTGCAGCAGACGCCCGCTGTCAGTGCGCCGGCCGCGGGCCTGCGCGGCAAACTGAATCGTTGGCTGGGCAAGAGCAGTGAAAAGACTCAGCAGCGTCCGGTCCAGGGCTTATATATGTGGGGCGGGGTTGGACGCGGCAAAACCTGGCTGATGGACATGTTCTTCCATAGCCTGCCAGGGGAGCGCAAGCTGCGGCTGCATTTTCACCGTTTTATGCTGCGGGTGCACGAAGAGCTGACCGAACTGCAGGGGCAGGAAAACCCACTTGAAATCATCGCGGATGGTTTCAAGGCACAGACCGATGTGCTGTGTTTCGACGAGTTCTTTGTTTCCGATATTACCGACGCCATGTTGTTGGCAACGCTGTTGCAGGCGCTGTTTGCCCGTGGCATTACGCTGGTGGCGACCTCCAATATTCCGCCGAACGATTTGTACCGCAACGGCCTGCAGCGGGCGCGTTTCCTGCCGGCGATCGATCTGATTAACGAATTCTGTGACGTGATGAACGTTGACGCCGGCATTGATTATCGCCTGCGTACCTTGACTCAGGCGCATTTGTACCTGACGCCGCTTGATGAACAGACCCGGCTGACCATGGATCGGATGTTTGTGAAGCTGGCCGGCAAGCAAGGAGAGGCGGCGCCGGTATTACAGATCAATCATCGGCCGTTGCAGGCGATCAACGCGGTAGACGGCGTACTGGCGGTCGATTTCCACACGTTGTGCGAAGAGGCGCGTAGCCAGTTGGACTATATTGCGCTGTCGCGCCTGTATCACAGCGTGATCCTGTATAATGTGCGGGTGATGGGGCCGCTGAAGGAAAATACCGCGCGCCGCTTCCTGGCATTGGTCGATGAATTTTACGAACGTCACGTCAAACTGGTGATCGCTGCCGAAGCGTCGATGTTCGATATTTACCAGGGTGAGCGGTTGAAGTTCGAGTACCAGCGTTGTCTGTCGCGGCTGCAAGAAATGCAGAGCGAAGAGTATCTGAAGTTGCCGCATCTGCCGTGACGTCCAGGGGGACCCAGGCCACTGGCGTCCCCGGTTTTCTGCCATTGGCGTTTAATTGCGTTTCTATTCAAAAAGCGTTCGATCTTTGTGAGCGACTTCTCTATAATCTTGCGACCCCACGTTACAACAAAGTTTTTTTCCCAAAAACTTTTTAGTGCCGGCAATGGCTATTCGAAGGGGTAGGTTTGCTGGACTTGTATGGTCGTGTGAGCCTCAACTGTTTTCGAGCGTTTGGGTGTTCACCAACGTGTAACTAATTATTGGGTAAGCTTTCTAATGAAAACTTTTACAGCTAAACCAGAGAGCGTAAAACGCGACTGGTACGTTGTTGATGCAGATGGTAAAACTTTAGGCCGTCTCGCTACTGAACTGGCTCGTCGTCTGCGCGGCAAGCATAAAGCGGAATACACCCCGCACGTTGATACCGGTGACTACATCATCGTTCTGAACGCAGAAAAAGTTGCTGTAACCGGCAACAAGCGTACAGACAAAGTGTATTACCGTCACACCGGCTACGTCGGTGGTATCAAGCAAGCGACCTTTGAAGAGATGATTGCCCGCAACCCAGAGCGTGTGATTGAAATCGCGGTTAAAGGCATGCTGCCAAAGGGTCCGTTGGGTCGTGCAATGTTCCGTAAACTGAAAGTTTACGCGGGCACAGAGCACACTCACGCGGCACAGCAACCGCAAGTTCTTGACATCTAATCGGGATTATAGGCAATGGCTGAAAATCAATACTACGGCACTGGTCGCCGCAAAAGCTCCGCCGCTCGCGTTTTCATCAAGCCGGGCAGTGGTAACATCGTAATTAACCAGCGTAGTCTGGAACAGTACTTCGGTCGCGAAACTGCCCGCATGGTAGTTCGTCAACCGTTGGAACTGACCGACATGGTTGGTAAGTTTGACCTGTACATCACCGTTAAAGGTGGTGGTATCTCTGGTCAGGCTGGCGCTATCCGTCACGGTATCACCCGTGCACTGATGGAGTACGACGAGACTCTGCGCGGTGAATTGCGTAAAGCTGGCTTCGTTACTCGTGACGCCCGTCAGGTTGAACGTAAGAAAGTCGGCCTGCGTAAAGCACGTCGTCGTCCGCAGTTCTCCAAGCGTTAATTTTTTACTGCCTCGGCAGTGGAATTTACGCCAAAAACCCGGTGCTTCACCGGGTTTTTTTATGCCTGAAAATCAACTTGTCGCTACTAAAATCTTTGGTATATCAGACAATTCAATACGAAATCACCGCACAGCCCCCACAAAACAAGCAAAATCTGGTAAACTATCATCCACTTTTGCGCCTGTTCGCCATGCAGCAGTTATCAGTCTACCTCCGAGGCCGTTTTTATGACCTAAGGTTTCGCTGCAAGTTGCTGGCCTGCGGTCAAGATCATTCAGGATAGCAGCCTGTCAGTTGGCTATTCGCAGTATTTTCTAGATAACTTGGAGGTTTTCATGGCTGTCGCTGCCAACAAACGTTCGGTAATGACGCTGTTCTCTGGCCCGACCGACATTTTTAGCCATCAAGTACGTATCGTACTGGCGGAGAAAGGTGTCAGCGTTGAGATTGAGCAGGTTGAGTTGGATAACCTGCCGCAGGATCTGATTGACCTCAACCCGTACCAGACGGTGCCTACCCTGGTCGATCGCGAACTGACCCTGTATGAATCCCGTATCATCATGGAATACCTCGATGAGCGTTTCCCGCACCCACCATTGATGCCGGTCTACCCGGTTGCTCGTGGTGAGAGCCGCCTGATGATGCTGCGTATCGAGAAAAACTGGTATTCGCTGATGTACAAAATCGAGCAGAGCAACGGCCAGGAAGCTGAATCAGCTCGCCGTCAACTGCGCGAAGAACTGCTGGCGATTGCCCCTATCTTTGGTCAGACCCCGTACTTCATGAGCGAAGAGTTCAGCCTGGTGGATTGCTACCTGGCGCCGCTGCTGTGGCGTTTGCCGCAGTTGGGCATTGAACTGAGCGGTGCTGGTTCCAAAGAGCTGAAAGGCTACATGACTCGCGTGTTCGAGCGTGACGCCTTCCTGGCCTCCCTGACCGAAGCCGAGCGCGAAATGCGCCTGCAGACTCGGGGCTAAGCGTTATGGATATGTCTCAGATGACTCCGCGCCGTCCGTATCTGCTGCGAGCTTTCTATGACTGGCTGTTGGACAATCAGTTGACACCGCACCTGGTGGTGGATGTGACGCGTCCTGACGTTCTGGTGCCTATGGAATTCGCCCGTGATGGTCAGATCGTTCTGAACATCGCGCCGCGTGCAGTGGGCAACCTGGAGTTAGGCAACGACGAAGTGCATTTCAACGCACGTTTCGGTGGTGTACCGCGTGAAGTCTCGGTGCCAATGGCAGCGGTGCTGGCGATTTATGCCCGTGAGAACGGTGCAGGCACCATGTTCGAACCGGAAGCCGCTTATGAAGCGGAAGGCACGTTTGAAGGTTTGGACAATGAGACGATCCCTTCGGAAAGCCTGATGTCGGTGATTGATGGCGATCGCCCCGATCTGGATGAAGGTAACGATTCAGACGACGAGCCGCCACCGCCGCCACGTGGTGGCCGCCCGGCACTGCGCGTGGTGAAATAATCCCGCAGCGGTGAACAGTAAAGGTCGCTTCGGCGGCCTTTTTTATGGCTTGCGATCCGGGAAAAAACAAAGGGCCCGGCAGATCACCTGCGGGCCCTTTGGGGAAAAGCCGGTGGAAGATTAGACTTCCAGGTAGCTCATGATGCCATCGGCAGCTTTACGACCTTCGGCAATCGCCGTTACCACCAGATCCGACCCTCGCACCGCATCGCCACCGGCGAAGATTTTCGGGTTGCTGGTCTGGAAGGCATTATCGGTGCTTTCCGGTGCCACAATGCGGCCCTGTTTGTCGAGCTCCACATCGTGCGCGGCCAGCCAGTCCATCTGGTGCGGACGGAAACCAAAGGCCATAACCACCGCGTCGGCATCAATGATGTGCTCGGAACCTGGCACCTGCTCAGCAATCTGGCGGCCGTTGGCATCCGGTGCACCCAACTGGGTACGAACCATTTTCACTCCGGCCACGCGACCGGCGCTGTTGAGTTCGATGCTCAGTGGTTGCAGGTTGAATTTGAAATCAACCCCTTCCTCACGCGCGTTTTTCACTTCGCGTTTGGAGCCTGGCATGTTGGCTTCATCACGACGGTAGGCGCAGATAACGTCGGTTGCCCCCTGGCGAATAGAGGTACGCACGCAGTCCATCGCGGTGTCACCACCGCCCAGCACCACCACACGTTTGCCTTCCATGCTGACATAAGGCTCGTGCTGCTCGGCCTGATAGCCCATCAACTGCTTGGTGTTGGCGATCAGGAACGGCAGGGCGTCATAGACCCCCGGCGCATCCTCGTTCTCCAGGCCACCGCGCATTGACTGATAGGTACCGACGCCGAGGAACACCGCGTCATAATCACTCAGCAACGTCTCCATGGTGATGTCTTTGCCCACTTCGGTATTGAGTTGGAACTCAATGCCCATCTCGCTGAAGATGCCACGGCGCTTCACCATCACTTCTTTTTCCAGCTTGAAGGCCGGGATCCCGAAGGTCAGCAGGCCGCCGATCTCCGGGTGACGATCGTAAACCACCGCTTTCACGCCGTTACGGGTCAGCACATCGGCACAGGCCAGGCCTGCCGGGCCGGCCCCGATCACCGCCACGCGTTTACCGGTAGGCAGCACGTGAGACATGTCTGGTTTCCAGCCCATCTCAATCGCTTTATCGCTGATATAGCGTTCGATGTTGCCGATGGTCACCGCACCGAACTCGTCGTTCAGGGTACAGGAACCTTCACACAGACGATCCTGCGGGCAGACGCGACCGCACACTTCCGGCAGGCTGTTGGTCTGGTGCGCCAGATCCGCTGCCTCCATGATGCGGCCTTCATTTGCCAGCTTCAGCCAGTTCGGGATGTAGTTGTGAACCGGGCATTTCCATTCGCAATAAGGGTTACCGCAGGACAGACAACGGTCCGCCTGCGCCTTCGCCTGACTTTCCGAAAACGGCTCGTAAATCTCTACAAACTCAATTTTACGGATCTTGAGCGGTTTCTTTGGCGGATCAACGCGCTGCAGGTCGATAAATTGATAAACATTCTGACTCATTAATGACCTCTTACTGCGCCTGAACCCGCAGCTCGGCAGCGGTTCGACTACGGTGACCCAACAATGCTTTGACATCACTGGACTTCGGCTTGACCAGAGCGAACTTCGGTGCCCATTCCGGCCAGTTGGCCAGGATCTCTTCCGCACGCGAAGAACCGGTCGCCTGGACGTGCTCGGTAATCAAGCCACGCAGGTGCTCTTCATGGATAGCCAGTTGTTCGACATCCAACACTTCCACCAACTCTGGATTCACACGTTTGCGGAACTCGCCGTCTTCATCCAGCACGTAGGCGAAGCCGCCGGTCATGCCCGCACCAAAGTTGATGCCGGTTTTGCCCATGACGCAGACAATACCGCCGGTCATGTATTCACACCCGTTGTCACCGATACCTTCGACGACGGTGATGGCACCGGAGTTACGCACGGCAAAGCGTTCGCCTGCCCGGCCAGCGGCGAACAGCTTGCCGCCGGTCGCACCATACAAACAGGTATTGCCGATGATGCTGGCTTCGTGGCTGCGGAACGCAGAACCAATCGGCGGACGTACCGCGATACGGCCACCGGCCATGCCTTTACCAACGTAGTCGTTGGCGTCGCCGGTCAGGGTCAGTTCAACCCCACCCGCATTCCAGACGCCGAAGCTCTGGCCGGCGGTACCGGAGAAGTACGCCTTGATCGGGTCGGCAGCCATGCCCTGATCGCCGTGCACGGTTGCGATAGCCCCGGACAGGGTAGCGCCCACCGAACGGTCGGTATTGCGGATATCGAAGTAGAAAGCCTTGCTTTGTCTGGCTTCGATATGCGGTTGCGCCTGCGCCAGCAGATCCTTGTTCATCGACCCCTGGTCGAACGGCGGGTTGCTGCTCTCGGTGCAGTACAGTGCCTTGCCCGGATGCGGCGTGGCGGTTTGCAGCAACGGTGACAGATCCAGCTTGTTCTGCTTGGCAGAAATGCCATCCAGCTCGGTCAGGAACTCAGTGCGGCCAATCAGATCTACCAGTTGGCTGACACCCAGTTGCGCCATAATCTCGCGGGTTTCACGGGCGATAAACTGGAAGTAATTAACCACACGTTCCGGCAGGCCGTGGTAGTGATCGCGGCGCAGTTTTTCATCCTGAGTTGCTACGCCGGTTGCGCAGTTATTCAGGTGACAGATACGCAGATATTTACAGCCCAACGCCACCATAGGGCCGGTACCGAAGCCAAAGCTTTCCGCACCGAGGATCGCCGCTTTGACGATATCCACGCCGGTTTTCAGGCCGCCGTCTACCTGCAAGCGGATTTTATGGCGCAGGCCGTTAGCCACCAGCGCCTGCTGTGTTTCCACCAGACCCAGTTCCCACGGACAGCCGGCGTATTTTACCGAAGACAGTGGGCTGGCACCGGTACCGCCGTCGTAGCCGGCAATGGTGATCAGGTCGGCATAGGCTTTCGCCACGCCGGTGGCAATGGTACCCACGCCCGGTTCTGACACCAGTTTTACCGAAATCATCGCCTTCGGGTTGACCTGTTTCAGGTCGAAAATCAACTGCGCCAGATCTTCGATCGAGTAGATGTCATGGTGCGGCGGTGGCGATATCAGGGTCACGCCCGGTACCGAGTAACGCAGCTTGGCGATATAAGGGGTCACCTTGTCGCCCGGCAACTGGCCGCCTTCACCTGGCTTGGCCCCTTGCGCCACTTTAATCTGGATCACATCGGCATTTACCAGGTAGGCCGGAGTCACGCCGAAACGGCCGGATGCCACCTGCTTGATGCGTGACACCTTGTTGGTGCCGTAACGTGCCGGATCTTCGCCGCCTTCACCGGAGTTGGAGAAGCCGCCGAGGCTGTTCATGGCAATCGCCAGCGACTCATGCGCTTCCGGGCTCAGGGCGCCGATAGACATGGCCGCGGTATCGAAGCGTTTGAACAGCGATTCTGCCGGTTCAACCTGATCGACCGGAATTGGCGTGCCTTTCGGCGTGATGGCCAACAGGTCGCGCAGCATTGCCACCGGGCGTTCATTCACCAGCTTGGCGTAAGTCTGATAGTCGCTGTATTTGCCGCTGTGGACCGCGGTTTGCAGTGTGCTCACCACGTCAGGGTTGTACGCATGGTACTCGCCGTCGTGAACGAACTTCAGCAGGCCGCCTTGTTCCAGCGGTTTGCGTTTCAGCCACGCACGCTTGGAAAGGTTTTGCAGATCCTGTTGGATGTCACTGAAGCTGGCACCGCCGATACGGCTGACCACGCCCTGGAAACACAGATCGGACAAATCGCGATGCAGACCGACGGCCTCGAACAGTTTGGCGCAGCGGTAAGAGGCAATGGTCGAGATGCCCATTTTGGACATGATCTTGTACAGGCCTTTGTTGATGCCGTTACGGTAGTTCAGCATCACTTCACGGTATTTCTTGTCGATTGCTTGGGTATCTACCAGTTTGGCCAGGGTTTCGTAGGCCAGGTACGGGTAGACCGCCGTTGCACCGAAGCCCAGCAACACGGCGAAATGGTGTGGATCGCGGGCGCTGGCGGTTTCAACAATGATGTTGGCGTCACAGCGCAGGCTTTTCTCTACCAGACGGGTCTGGATCGCCCCTACGGCCATCGGTGCAGGCACCGGCAGACGGCTGGTGGAGATCGCGCGGTCGGACAATACCAGCAGCACGGCGCCGTCGCGGACTTTGCGTTCCGCTTCGTCGCATAGCGCGCGGATGGTCTGCTCCAAATCCTGCTCCGCCGGATCAAAGGTCAGATCAAGCGTATCGGCGCGATAGTATTCGCCTTCCAGCGTGGTGAGCTGTTTGAAGTCGGAGTACAGCAGGATCGGCGATTTGAAGCTTAAACGGTGTGCCTGGCCTTCGGCCTCGCAGAACACGTTCATTTCGCGGCCGATGCTGGTCGCCAGCGACATCACATGCGCTTCACGCAGCGGGTCGATCGGTGGGTTGGTCACCTGGGCAAACTGCTGACGGAAATAGTCATAAATAATGCGCGGACGGCTGGAGAGCACGGCGAACGGGGTATCGTCACCCATTGAACCCGTGGCTTCCTGGCCAATCTCACCCAGCACGCGGATCACCTGATCCAGTTCTTCGCTGCTGTAACCAAACTGTTTCTGGTAAGTCTCAAGCTGCGAGTCGTCAAGCTCACGGCTGCCAACCTGATCGGCCGGTAGATCTTCGAATGGCACCAGACGTTTGACGTTCTTTTCCATCCACTCTTTATACGGATGGCGGCTTTTCAGATCGTCGTCGGTCTCGGCGGAGTGCAGGATCCTGCCGCTGCGGGTGTCGATCACCATCAGCTCGCCAGGGCCCACGCGGCCTTTCTCAACCACTTCATCGGGCTGGTAGTCCCAGATACCGACTTCCGAGGCGCAGGTGATCAGCTTGTCTTTGGTGATGACATAGCGCGCCGGACGCAGGCCGTTACGATCCAGGTTACAGGCAGCGTAGCGGCCATCGGACATCACGATGCCGGCAGGGCCGTCCCACGGCTCCATGTGCATCGAGTTGAAGTCGAAGAAGGCGCGCAGATCGGTGTCCATATCCGGGTTGTTCTGCCAGGCCGGCGGCACCAGCAGGCGCATGGCACGGATCAGATCCATCCCGCCCGCCAGCAGCAGTTCCAGCATGTTATCCAGCGAGCTGGAGTCGGAGCCGGTTTCGTTAACGAAGGGGGCAGCAGTCTGCAAGTCCGGGATCAGCGGCGTCTGGAATTTATAAGTACGGGCACGCGCCCACTGACGGTTGCCGGTGATGGTATTGATCTCGCCGTTGTGCGCCAGATAGCGGAACGGCTGCGCCAGCGGCCAGCGCGGCACGGTGTTGGTGGAAAAACGCTGGTGGAACAGGCAGATGGCCGATTCCAGGCGCAAGTCCGCCAAATCAAGATAGAAACGCGGCAGATCCGCAGGCATGCACAGGCCTTTATAGATCGTCACCAGATTCGAGAAGCTGCAGACGTAGAAGCTGTCGTCCTGGACGCGCTTCTCGATACGGCGACGCGCGATAAACAGGCGGCGTTCCATATCACGCGGACGCCAACCGGCCGGGGCGTTAACGAAGATTTGTTCAATGCGTGGCAGAGAAGAGAGGGCGATCTCACCCAATACGTCCGGGTTGGTCGGCACTTCACGCCAGCCGACTACCGACAGCGTTTCATTCTGCAGCTCTTCTTCGACAATGCGGCGGCTGGCACGGGCTTCCTCTTCGTTCTGGCTGAGGAACATCATGCCAACGGCGTAGTTCTTGGCTAAACGCCAGCTGCGCTCTTCTGCGACCATGCGGAAGAAGCGATCGGGCTTTTGCAATAACAGGCCGCAACCGTCGCCAGTCTTGCCGTCAGCAAGGATTGCGCCACGGTGCTGCATACGGGCAAGTGCGTGAATAGCGGTACGCACCACCTTATGGCTAGGTTCGCCTTCTATGTGGGCGATCAGGCCGAAACCACAGTTGTCCCGCTCTTGGGATTTATCGTACAACATATCAGTGAACCTCCCCAGGCTCTGCGTGACTCTCACAACCCACTGCGAGCGGCTTCTTAATTTCAGGAAGAAGTCCAATCAGCAAGGTTAATAGCGCCGATCTGCTTTTCCGCCCTCCGTTAATGGCCTCTCGTGACGGTTCTCACAAGTGGTAAATGACTTGTTTTAAGAGGGAGTCTTAAATTACTGCATAAATATGACGAGACGTTTGCCCGTCCAGAAAGCTTCCAGCGGACTTCCAACTTAGCGAGAAAGAATACGCAGGTCAACTATAGGCCTAAGGGGGTTTCTTATGGGATTTTTTGCGCTCAATTAATTGATATTTAATATGTTATATCCGTTTTTGAGCTTGTGCAGGAGAGCAGTAACCCCCGGAGAAATGTGAGCTGTCTCACTATAGTGCAACGCCTGAATCTCTGCACCATGCTAGTGCGGGTGGGAATGTCGGAATTTTATTCTAATAAGTTATTCTTTTTCGTTGTTTATAACTATTTTTCATCGCTTTGTCATATTGACGTGAACGGTTGCGTGAGAATAAGAAAAATTCATCTCGGCCAGAGTGATTTTATTTGCATTTATAATGAATAGTTATGCCTGGTGAAGCCTTGCGGGGAAAGCGTTGATCTCTGTCATCGCGGGAAAAGCCGTTTCTTATTAGCATCACGGGCTTTGAGCACAGAGACTCCCAAGATTATGCAGTTGCCGCAATTAGTCAATATGTTTGGCGCCGATCTTCAGCGCCGCTATGGTGAAAAGATCCATAAACTCACGCTGCATGGCGGTTTCAGTTGCCCGAACCGCGATGGCACGCTTGGGCGCGGTGGCTGTACCTTTTGCAATGTGGCCTCTTTCGCCGATGAACAGATGCAGCAACAAAGTATCGCCGAGCAGTTGGCGCTGCAGGCGGTCAGGGTCAATCGCGCCAAGCGCTATCTGGCCTATTTCCAGGCTTATACCAGTACTTATGCCGAAGTGAGCCTGCTGGCACAGATGTATCGGCAGGCGCTGGCGCAGGCGGATATGGTCGGTATCTGCGTCGGCACGCGCCCGGACTGTGTACCGCCCGCCGCGCTGGATCTGCTGGCGGGTTACCTTGAACAGGGCTATGAGGTGTGGCTGGAGTTGGGGCTACAGACCGCGCACGATAAAACTCTGAAACGCATCAATCGCGGCCATGATTTCTCCTGTTATCAGCACACCGCCCGGCTGGCGCGTGAACGCGGGTTGAAGGTCTGCAGCCATCTGATTGTTGGGCTGCCAGGGGAAACGGCCGCCGACCATCTGGCGACCCTGCAACAGGTGGTGGACAGCGGGGTGGACGGCATCAAGTTGCACCCTCTGCATATCGTGACCGGCAGCACCCTGGCGCGGGCCTGGCAGGCTGGGCGCTTGCCTGAGCTGGCGCTCGAGGAGTATGCCTGCAGCGCCGGTGAGATGATCCGCCATACGCCGAAAGAGGTGGTGTATCACCGCATCTCCGCCAGTGCCCGCCGGCCGACGCTGTTGGCACCATTATGGTGCGAAAACCGTTGGAACGGCATGCAGGCGGTGGGGGGCTATCTGCAACGCCATGGCGGCCAGGGCAGCGCATTGGAAGAAAAGCAGCAATATCGCCCTTGCGCACTGTTTTGATTTGCAATCTTTCCCACACTTCGGCGTTTGCTTTCTTATCTCACCGGGGTTTTACGGTATGATTTACAAGATTCTGTCTGATGGGAGCGGCTATGAAGCAAATCCGGGTGTTAGCCCAGTACTACGTTGATTTAATGGTAAAACTGGGGCTGGTGCGCTTTTCGCTGCTGCTGGCATCGGCGCTGGTGGTGCTGGCGATGGTGGTACAGATGGCTGTCACCATGCTGCTGCGCGGGGAAGTAGAAAGCATAGACGTGGTGCGTTCCATCTTCTTCGGCCTGCTGATTACGCCATGGGCGGTCTACTTTCTGTCGGTGGTGGTCGAACAGCTTGAGGAGTCGCGTCAGCGCCTGACGCGGCTGGTGGATAAGCTCGAAGAGATGCGCCACCGCGACCTGGAGCTGAACCAACAGCTTAAGGACAACATCAGCCAACTGAATCAGGAAATTGCCGACCGTATCAAGGCGGAAGAGGAACGTCAGCAGGTGATGGACAAACTGACGGGAGAGATGGAGCAGCGTGAACTGGCGCAGATCGAACTGGGCCAGCAGTCGGCACTGCTGCGCTCCTTCCTCGATGCTTCACCGGATCTGGTCTATTACCGCAACGAAGACAAAGAGTTTTCCGGCTGTAACCGGGCGATGGAACTGCTGACCGGCAAAAGCGAAAAGCAGCTGATCGGTCTGACGCCTTTTGACGTCTACGGTGAGGAAATTGCCGAGAAAGTAATCGAAACCGACGAGAAAGTGTTCCGTCACAACGTCTCACTGACCTACGAACAGTGGCTGGTTTACCCGGATGGTCGCAAGGCCTGTTTTGAGCTGCGCAAGGTGCCGTTTTACGACCGCGTGGGCAAACGCCACGGCCTTATGGGCTTTGGCCGCGATATAACCGAACGTAAGCGCTACCAGGACGCGCTGGAGAATGCCAGCAGGGACAAGACCACCTTCATCTCAACGATCAGCCACGAGCTTCGTACGCCGCTTAACGGCATCGTCGGCCTGAGTCGCATTCTGCTCGACACCGAGTTAAACGACGAACAGCTGAAATACCTCAAAACCATCCATGTCAGCGCCATCACGCTGGGTAATATCTTCAATGACATTATCGAGATGGACAAACTCGAGCGCCGTAAAGTGCAGCTCGACAATCAACCGGTTGACTTTACCGGCTTCCTGGCCGATTTGGAAAACCTCTCCGGCCTGCTGGTGCAGCCGAAAGGGCTGCAGTTTGTGATGGAGCCACAACAACCGCTGCCGCAACAAATCATCGCCGATGGCACCCGCCTGCGGCAGATCCTGTGGAACCTGATCGGCAACGCGGTGAAGTTTACCCCGCAGGGGCAAATCGTGGTGCGGGTGCGGCGTGAAGAGCAGGATCGGCTGGTGTTTGAAGTGGAAGACTCCGGCATGGGCATTCCGCAGGATGAACAGGACAAGATCTTCGCCATGTATTATCAGGTGAAGGATCAGCACGGCGGCCGTCCGGCGACCGGTACCGGTATTGGGCTGGCGGTTTCCAAGCGGCTGGCGCAGAGCATGGGCGGCGATATCACCGTCAGCAGCGTCCAGGGGCAGGGTTCTTGCTTCACCTTATCCATCAAGGCACCGGCGGTGCAGGAAGTGGAAAGTGAAACCGCAGTTGAAGAGGAACTGCCATTGCCGGCGCTGCATATCCTGCTGGTGGAAGATATTGAGCTGAATGTGATTGTGGCGCGTTCGGTACTGGAAAAACTGGGTAACAGCGTTGAAGTGGCGATGAACGGCCAGGATGCGCTGGCCATGTTTGATCCGGACGAGTTCGATCTGGTGCTGTTGGACATCCAGTTGCCGGATATGACCGGGCTGGATATCGCCCGGATACTGCGTGAACGCTATGCCGGGCAGGCGTTGCCGCCGCTGGTTGCGCTGACTGCCAACGTGCTGAAAGACAAAAAAGAGTACCTCGACGCGGGAATGGACGATGTGCTGAGCAAGCCGCTGTCGGTACCGGCGCTGACCAAAGTGATTAAACATTACTGGGATCATCAACCCTCTCACACCACGAAGAAAACGGAGCAAAAGACGATGAAGATTAATGAGTCTTTACTGGATACCACCATGCTGGAACAGTATATGGACCTGGTGGGGCCGCAGTTGATTCATCAGAGCCTGGAGATGTTTGAGCAGATGATGCCAGGTTATCTGGCAGTGCTGGATTCCAACATGACGGCGCGCGACCAGAAAGGCATCACGGAAGAGGGGCATAAAATCAAAGGTGCCGCCGGCTCGGTTGGCCTGCGTCATTTGCAACAGATTGCACAGCAAATTCAAACTCCGACGCTGCCGGCATGGTGGGATAACGTGCAAGATTGGGTTGATGAGTTGAAGCTGGAATGGCGCAACGATGTGCAGGTACTGCGTGAGTGGGTAGCGGAAGCTGAAAAAAAATGACCCCGACCTAGGCCGGGGTGCGCGAATATTGCGCCAACACCAGGGAAATTGTGAACCTGCGTATTGGTTTTAATGTTCTGGTCGAGCAGGTTGTAGAGAATTCCTAAACATCATACAGCCAACAACATAGCAAATGTAAGCGCTCTTGTTAGAAGATTCATTAAAATGTGTGATGTAGATTAGTGTTTGTCAACTCAGAGCACTAACCAGTTGACAGTAGCGACAGGAGGAAGGGTGATGAAAAACGTTGGCGTAGTGCTGAGTGGCTGTGGGGTTTATGACGGTTCGGAGATCCATGAAGCCGTCCTGACGCTGCTGGCGTTGGACCGGGCGGGGGCGCAGGCGGTGTGTTTTGCCCCGGATAAACCTCAACTTCATGTTATCAATCATTTATCTGGCGATGTAGTGCCGGAAAATCGCAATGTTTTAGTGGAGTCTGCGCGCATTGCCAGAGGCAAGGTTCAGCCGCTTTCGCAGGCTGACGCCAGCCAACTCGACGCCCTGATCGTCCCCGGCGGCTTTGGTGCGGCAAAGAACCTCAGCAGTTTTGCCAGCGAAGGGGCGGAATGCTGGATTGATAAGGATTTGGCTAAGTTAACGCAGCAAATGCATAAGGCAAATAAACCAATTGGTTTTATGTGTATTGCGCCTGCCTTGCTGCCGAAGTTGCTGGATCAACAAGTGCGGCTGACCATTGGCAACGATCCCGACCTCGGTGAAGTGATTGATGCCATGGGCGGCGAGCCGGTGATTTGTCCGGTTGACGACATCGTAGTGGATATCGAGAACAAAGTGGTGACTACGCCGGCCTATATGCTGGCGAAATCGATCGCTGAGGCGGCCAGCGGAATTGATAAGCTGGTTTCACGGGTGCTGGATTTGACTGAATGAGAAAATCAGCGGGCAAATCGATTTTTTCCCGGCCCTGGTTCTGGCTGAAACGTGGATTAATTGTGCTGGTTGGCGCATGGCTACTGGGGATCCTTGCCTTTGCTTTCCTGCCAGTGCCTTTTTCTGCGGTGATGGTTGAACGGCAGATCGGTGCCTGGCTGAGTGGCGATTTTAGCTATGTGGCGCATTCCGACTGGGTGTCGATGGACGATATTTCCCCGCAGATGGCGTTGGCGGTGATGGCGGCGGAAGATCAGAAATTCCCGGAGCACTGGGGGTTTGACGTGGCGGCGATCGAAAAGGCGTTTAGCCATAACGAACGTCGGCCCACGCGCATCCGTGGTGCCTCCACGCTGTCCCAGCAAACGGCGAAGAACCTGTTCCTGTGGGATGGCCGCAGCTGGCTGCGCAAAGGGCTGGAGGCCGGGCTGACATCGGGCATTGAGCTGGTGTGGACCAAGCGACGGATCCTGACGGTTTATCTGAATATCGTGGAGTTCGGCGACGGCGTTTTCGGCGTGGAGGAAGCGTCACAGCGCTTTTTCAATAAACCGGCCAAACGTCTGACGGCCTCAGAGGCGGCATTGCTGGCGGCAGTCTTGCCCAACCCGCATCGCTTCAAAGCCAATGCGCCTTCGGGCTACGTAGTACAGCGGCAGCAGTGGATCATGCGCCAGATGCGTCAGTTGGGTGGTGAAGGGTTTCTGAAAGAAAATAATCTGGATTGAGTGAGCTTTCCCCCTCTCCGGTGGGAGAGGGCCGGGGTGAGGGCATCAGACAATGCTGAAGCCACTTTCCCCGGCAAGCGGTTATTTCACAAAGGTAAAGGCGGTGGTGACGTGTTTCACGCCGCCGACCTGGCTAGCCGTCTGTGCCGCAGACTGCGCTTCCTGTTGCGTGACCAGACCCAGCAGGAACACTTCACCATTTTCGGTGGTGACTTTCACATTGGATGACTTCACTGCATCGCTGGTGAGCAATTGTGAACGCACCTTGGTGGTGATCCAGGTGTCGGAAGACGCGGTGCTCAGACTGACCGGTGTACCCTGACGGACCTCGTTATACACTTCGGTAGTGCCTTCAACACCCATCGCGATTTGCTTGGCGCGGGCGGCCAGATCGGTATTCGGCGCCTGGCCGGTCAGCAGCACCTTACCCTGATAGGCGGTCGCAACCACCCGGGCCTCTTTCTTCAACTGCTGATCTTTACTCAGGGCGTTTTCAACCCGGGCTTCCAGCGTGCCGTCGTCTACCTGAGTCCCGACGCTACGTGGGTCGGTGGCCGTTTTGGTGGCAACGGCGGCGCTGCCAACGACAACGCCTGCAATACAGCCTTGTAACAGCAGGGCGCTGGACAGCACTGCAAATGTGGCTTTCAGCTTCATCTCAGTTCCTTATTCGTCCTGGTGGGGAAACAACGTACTATCAATCAGGTCGCATAGGCAATTTACGGTAAGCATATGCATTTCCTGAATACGTGCACTGCGGTGTGATGGAATGCGGATCTCGACATCCTGCTGGCCGAGCAAGCCGGCCAGTTCACCGCCGTCATAGCCGGTCAGTGCGACAATCGTCATGTCGCGCGTCACTGCGGCTTCGACCGCTTTCACAATATCACGGCTGTTGCCGCGGGTGGAAATTGCCAGCAATACGTCGCCGGCATGGCCGAGCGCGCGGACTTGTTTGGCATAAACTTCGTCGTGCAGCCGATCGTTGGTGATCGCCGTCAGCACCACGTTATCGGCATTCAGCGCAATGGCCGGCAGGCTTGGGCGCTCGGTTTCAAAGCGATTGATCATGCTGGCGGCGAAATGCTGCGCGTTGGCCGCCGAGGTGCCGTTGCCGCAGCACAGAATTTTATTACCGTTAAGTAAGGATTGAACCAGCGTCATCGCAGCACGCGAAATGGCGTCGGGCAAGGCCTCCGCTGCCGCAATCTGGGTTTGGATGCTTTCGGTAAAACAGGCTTTAATTCTATCCAGCACGTTGTATTAATCCACTAAGTCAAAGGGCCGGTCTGCACCGGTAAACCATGATTAATCCGCATTGAAGGCGTTGGGTATCCATTCTAACTGGCTACCGGTGATGGCCAAAACATCAAAACGGCAAGACGATGTGTCAAAACTGGCTCCGCGTCCCGCCAGCCACACGGCGGCGGCATGCAGCAACCGCTGCTGCTTGCGATAAGTAACGCTGGCAGCCGCACCGCCAAAAGCGTCACTGCGGCGGTAGCGGACTTCAACGAACACCCAGGTTTGACCATCGCGCATGATGAGATCGAGCTCACCGCCGCGCAGCGCCACATTGGCGGCGCAGAAGGT
Organism: Serratia sp. AR11; assembly: GCF_056376275.1. Lineage (NCBI taxonomy): Bacteria > Pseudomonadati > Pseudomonadota > Gammaproteobacteria > Enterobacterales > Yersiniaceae > Serratia > Serratia sp. AR11. Next base: position 4,850,302 of record NZ_CM150739.1, on the reverse strand, counting down.
GAGCCCGGCGCGTTCCAGATAGTGGCGGGCCTGTAACTCATAGCCCGCCCCTATGGCGCGTTGACTCAAGAGACCGGAACGACCGTGCCCTGACGATATTGCAGCCAAGGCAGCTTTCTGTTGATCACACAGCCTGGCGCGGCGGTGAGTACGCCAGTGGTGCCGGAGACCTGGAAGCCAGGCAACTGGCGCATTTCAGCAAAGTGGTTGGACAATGTCCAGGCATCCATCCCCATTGCGTACAGGCGCACCAGCGAATAGTCGTTGCGGAACTGGCTGCTTGCCTGCTGCAACAACTGCGGGTTAGCACCGGCCAACAATGGAATATCACTAAATTGCAGGCCTTCCATTTCCAGGCGGAAGTCCGGGCCGGCACCGGCCTGGTAGCTGCGAGAACTGGCGTACATTGCCGGTTTGCTGCGCGAGTTGGTGGCCATATCGATCATCGGTTTAATCAGCGTCAACTGGGACTGGGTCGCGACGATATACACCGAGTCTACGCTGCCGCCGCTGGTTGCAGGCGTATCGCTTGGTGGTGCCGGAATAGTCAGCCCGGCAATGGTCACTGCCTGCGGCGCCGGTGCGGTGGAGATTGGCGTACCGGACATGCGAATCCCACCGCTGTTGACCATCTGGCGCAGCTCACTGGCGGAACCGATGCCTTGCTGCAGCACGGTTTGGCCACCCAGTTTCTGCCACTCCTGGTTAAAGGCTTTGGCAACGCGATCGCCGAAGGCACCGCGTGGGATCAGCAACAGCGGCTGCCGCTTCTGCTGTTCCCAAATATGGCGGGCTGCATCACGCGCTTCGTCTTCCGGAGAAAGGGCGAAGTAACAGATATTCGGGTTATCTTTCGGCGTTTCCGGCTGATTGAGCGCCAGCACGTTCAGCGTAGTGGTGCTGCTGGCCAGTTGATCGACGTTTTCTTTCAGCAGCGGGCCGACCACCAGGGTCGCGCCATCCTGCTGTGCCTGCGTCAGCAACGCGGCCAGCGGCTGGCTGGAGGTATCATACACCTTAATCTGTGCGTTAGCGGCCTGCGGCGGTGTAATTGGCGCAGTAGACGGCGCAGAAGGCTGGGCGGCGGTCACCGGGGCCGCATCCGGTGCCGAGGTGCTCACTGCACCATTGGCGTTTGGATCGGTTGATGCCGGTTGCATTGTCTGCTCAGGCACGCTGGCGGGTTGCTGTTGCTGAACCGGCGTAGAAGGCGTCACGCCATTTTTAGCCGCTTCAAAGCCTTTTTGGATCGCGTCGGCGAACACTTTGGCCTGACCGTTCAACGGCAGCAGCAGGGCGATTTTCGACGTGGAAGCCTGGGTAAAGTGCAGTACCTGGTTCAACTGGGTCGGTAGCGTTTTCGCCGCCGGGTTCTGCGGGTAACGGTTCTGCCAGTCTTTAATCCCGGCCTTCAGCAGGTCAGGATCCTGTTTGTTGTCCTGATATACCCGCAGCAGATCCAGCCAGCCTTGCAGCACATTTTCATTGGCGTTGATCACCAGACTGTTCATGTCCTGCGGCGTCAGTTGCAGCAGTGACTGCCAGGTTTGATCCAGGTTGTTCTGATGTGCCTTGCCGGTCAGCAATGGCTCTTGCGCAATGTAAGCGCGGATTAGCGGCAGGGAAGCTTTACCCTGATTGACCGCGATCTGCGCCTGGTAGAAGCGCACCAGCTGATTGGCTGATAGCGAGCCGCTATCGATATGACCCAGCGTGCTGCGCGCGCTGACGTAGCTTTTGTTCGCCACCTGCAGTTCTGCGGTCAGCAACTGGCTTTCCACCTGCTGCACGCTGCTGAGGTTTTTCGGCAGTTGGTTCAGTTGTTCACTGGCCTGCGGCAGTTTCCCTTCGCGTAACAACGCGCGAATAGCAAGTAATTGCCAGTCAGCCTTGTTATCATTGCTGCTTTGCTGCAGCTGCTGCAGATAGTAATCGGAACTGGCGCTCGCTTCGTCCTGTATATTGGCAGGCGGCGTCTGCGGGGCCTGACTTGGGCAGCCTGCAAGGAACAGGGCTGCTGCGATAACTGCGGTAAGTCGGACAGGCTTTGAACGCCCTGCTTTGGTACGAACGAATGTTGAGGAAAGCATACTGTATCCAGTGATGTTTTTTTCAAGATGCTCAATATTAAATCGGCAACCCGGATGAAACAATGAATCAACACCAACAATCAGTCATTTCTGCATCAACGCTGTATGTGGTGCCCACCCCAATCGGCAATTTAGGGGATATTACCCACCGTGCGTTAGAGGTACTGAAAAGCGTTGATCTGATTGCGGCGGAAGACACGCGCCATACCGGGTTGCTGCTGCAACACTTTGCGATTAGCGCGCGGTTGTTTGCGCTGCATGACCATAACGAACAACAAAAGGCCGATCAACTGTTGGCGAAGCTGCAGGAAGGCCAGAGCATTGCGCTGGTTTCCGATGCGGGTACGCCGTTGATCAACGATCCTGGTTATCACCTGGTGCGCCGTTGCCGTGAAGCAGGCATCCGTGTGGTGCCGCTGCCAGGTGCCTGTGCGGCAACTACCGCACTCTGCGCCGCCGGTTTGGCTTCAGACCGCTTCTGCTACGAAGGGTTCCTGCCGGCGAAAACCAAGGGCCGTAAGGATACGCTGATGGCGCTGGCAGAGGAACCGCGCACGTTGATTTTCTACGAATCCACCCACCGTTTACTGGAAAGTTTGCAGGACATGGTCACCGTCTGGGGGCCGCAACGTTATGTGGTGCTGGCGCGCGAGCTGACCAAAACCTGGGAATCTATCACCGGCGCACCGGTTGGTGAACTGCTGGCCTGGGTGCAGGAAGATGAAGTCAGACGTCGCGGCGAAATGGTACTGATCGTTGAAGGCCACAAGGCGCAGGAGGACGCATTGCCGCTGGAGGCGCTGCGTACCCTGGCACTGCTGCAAAAAGAGCTGCCGTTGAAAAAGGCGGCGGCGCTGGCGGCGGAGATCCACGGCGTGAAGAAAAATGCGTTGTATAAATATGCTTTAGAGCAACAAGAACAGTAAAGCGGTTGACCTGCCGTGAGCGCAACGCTACTATCCGCGCCGGAGTTGACCAGACAGTCGCCGCTTCATTGCCGTCCCTTTCGGGGGAGACAGATGGAGGGGAGGAAAGTCCGGGCTCCATAGGGCAGGGTGCCAGGTAACGCCTGGGAGGCGCAAGCCTACGACTAGTGCAACAGAGAGCAAACCGCCGATGGCCCGCGCAAGCGGGATCAGGTAAGGGTGAAAGGGTGCGGTAAGAGCGCACCGCGCGACTGGCAACAGTTCGTGGCACGGTAAACTCCACCCGGAGCAAGGCCAAATAGGGGTTCACATGGTACGGCCCGTACTGAACCCGGGTAGGCTGCTTGAGCCAGTGAGCGATTGCTGGCCTAGAGGAATGACTGTCCACGACAGAACCCGGCTTACCGGTCAGCTCCCTCTATAAAGAAAACCCCGCGTGACGCAAGTTACGCGGGGTTTTTTCCTTTCTGGATGCCCATTACACCGGCAAATCGATCAGCAGCGCGCGCAGCGGTGTCTCGGCGCGGATGGTCAGGCGGTTTTCCTCGTGGATAAACGCCCCATCGCCGCAGGTCAGGTGTTGGCCGTCGTTGCGCTCGCCATGGGCTTCAATGGTGCCGTGAATCGATTGCAGGTACGCCCGCGGTCCGTTCAGCGCCAGCGTCTGCTGTTCGCCCGGCTGTAAATCCAGATGGTGGATCCACACCTGTTGACGCAGTTGCAGGCTGCCCTGAGCACCGTCTGGCGAGGCCAGAAGTGTCAGGCCGGCCTCTGGCAACATCAGGCGCTGTACGCGTTCGTTGTTGCGCTCTGGGCAGGCATCCAGCCACAGTTGCAAGCGGGTCAGCGGCGTATCACTGCTGATGTTCTGCTCGCTGTAACTCAGCCCCGGCTGGGTGGCCAGCAGCAAAGCCTCACCCGCCCTGGCGTTGACCGTGTTGCCGTCGCTGTCACGGTATTCCGCCTTGCCCTGCAGGATCAGGTTCAGGATATCCACGCTCGGATAAGTGCGCGGCTGGAATGATGCACCCGGCGCCAGCACTTCCTGATTGAGTACCCGCAGCGAGGCGTAGCCCATCAGCTTGGGATCGAAGTAATGTCCAAAAGAAAAGGTGTAGCGAGCCTGCAGCCAACCAAAGTCAGCTTGCCCGCATTGTTGTGCTGTTCTGCATGTAATCATGGCAATCGGCTCTCTAAATTCATTATCTAGATGGTAAGCATCTGGACGGCGGATTGTTAGCCAGTTAATCTGGTCGGTATATTCAAATTTCCTGACAGAGAGATTCGATGGCCAGAGATCGGGCGTTAACGCTTGAAGCGTTAAGGGTTATGGATGCGATTGACCGACGTGGCAGCTTCGCTGCGGCAGCCGATGAGCTGGGGCGCGTGCCTTCGGCGCTCAGCTACACCATGCAAAAATTGGAAGAAGAATTGGACGTGGTGCTGTTCGACCGCTCCGGCCACCGTACCAAGTTCACCAACGTCGGACGTATGCTGCTGGAGCGCGGACGGGTGCTTCTGGAGGCGGCAGACAAACTGACCACCGATGCCGAAGCGCTGGCACGCGGCTGGGAAACCCACCTGACGATTGTCAGCGAGGCGCTATCCCCCCCGAGCAAACTGTTTCCGCTGGTCGATAAACTCGCGCTGAAGGCCAATACCCAGGTGTCGATCTTGACCGAAGTGCTGGCCGGTGCCTGGGAAAGGCTGGAGCAGGGGCGAGCCGATATCGTTATCGCTCCGGATATGCACTTCCGAGCTTCGTCAGAAATTAACACCCGTAAGCTGTACAAGGTGATGAGCGTGTATGTGGCCGCACCGGGTCATCCAATCCACCTTGAGCCGGAGCCGCTGTCTGAAGTGACGCGCGTGAAGTACCGCGGTATTGCGGTCGCGGATACCGCCCGGGAACGCCCGGTACTGACGGTGCAATTACTGGATAAGCAGCAGCGGCTGACGGTCAGCACCATTGAAGACAAGCGCCTGGCATTGCTTGCCGGCCTGGGTGTAGCGACCATGCCTTACCCGATGGTCGAGAAAGACATTGAAGAAGGGCGCTTACGCGTTGTCGGACCGGAATACAGCCGCGAAGTTGACATCATTATGGCCTGGCGACGTGACAGCATGGGGGAGGCAAAGGCCTGGTTCCTGCGCGAAATTCCGCGTCTGTTTGCACAGTTGGAACGTCAGTAAAACTCCCTCTTGCCGTTAAGCAAAAGGGAGGTGTGCGTTAACCAAAACGCCGGTCGCGGCCGTGTGGCTCATCCAAATCTTGCGCCGGCCCGATAGAAATAATGCCGTGCGGATTGATGGTGGCATGGCTGCGGTAATAGTGATTGCGGATGTGCGGCAGGCTGACCGTTTCGGCAATGCCCGGCATTTGGTAGATGTCACGCAGGAAGCCGTACAGGTTGAGATAATCGCTGATACGGTGTTTGTCGCATTTAAAGTGGGTGACATACACCGGGTCGAAGCGTATCAGCGTGGTCCACAGGCGCAGATCGGCCTCAGTCAGGCGATCGCCCGTCAGGTAACGCTGTTGCCCCAGGATCTGTTCCAGTCGCGCCAGCGCGTCAAATACCCCGTTTACCGCTTCGTCATAGGCTTCCTGGCTGGTGGCGAAACCGGCCTTGTAGACGCCATTATTCACCTGGTCATAAATCCAACCATTCAGTTCATCAATTTGTCCGCGCAGCTCGGTGGGATAATAGTCGCCGGCGCGTGCGCCAACACCATCAAATGCGTTGTTGAACATGCGAATGATATCGGTGGATTCATTGCTGACGATGGTCTGTTGCTGTTTGTCCCACAGCACTGGCACCGTCACGCGGCCGGTGTAGTGCGGGTCGGCGAGCAGGTAAAGCTGGTAGAGAAAATCCGAGTGGTACAGGCTGTCGCCGGTGGCCTCAGGGAAGTCGGTGCCAAAGGTCCAGCCATTTTCCAGCATCAGCGGATGCACCACGGAAACGGGAATAAGTGACTCCAGCCCTTTCAGTTTACGCATCAGCAGCGTGCGATGTGCCCAAGGGCAGGCGAGTGAAACGTACAGGTGATAACGATCTTGCTCCGCTTTAAAACCTCCGACTCCGTGTTCGCCCGGCTGACCGTCGGCGGTCACCCAGTTGCGGAACTGAGAGGTTGAGCGTTTGAAACGGCCCCCGGTGGATGAGGTGTCATACCAGATGTCTTGCCAAACGCCATCGACGAGTTGTCCCATGGGAATCTCCTTCGTGTCCGAGTGAAAAAGCAAAAGGGCCCGACATGCGGGCCCCAGAGTCGGTACTAAAATCTTACCACTTTTTGTTCAGAAGACGGTCGATGCTGAAACCGCCTGGGCCGGCAACGGCCAGTACGATGAAGCCGCCGGCGATGGTCAGGTTCTTCATGAACATCAGCTGGTTTACGCCATCTGCAAAGTTAGTATGGAACAGTAATGCGGTCAGGATGGTAAAACCGGCGGTGAACAGTGCTACGGTGCGAGTCAGGAAACCGAACAGGATCGCCAGACCGCCGCCAAATTCCAGCAGGATGGTCAGTGGCAGCAGGAAGCCAGGTACGCCCATCGATTGCATGTATTGTTGGGTGCCGGCATAGGCATCACCCATTTTGCCGTAGCCTGCCACGATAAACAGGATTGGCATCAGAATACGAGCAACCAGCAAACCTGCATCTTCTAATTTTTTCATCATTTACTCCAAAGTGATTTTTGTTTGCCAGTTTTGGCGTTTGTCATGTTAGTGAGCGGTATGCCGGGTATCTGACCCTGTCCTGCCCGTTTCGTCTTGATGGAGTGAATGTTAATCGGGATGAGTACGCTTTGTTAGCAAGTAAAACTGTCGTATTTTTTCAAAAAAACTGAATCTTTAGCCTGCTAACAAATCGTGGGGAATCAGAAAGTTGCCCAGCCTTCACCGGCAGAAACGCAAAGTCTCTGTGAAAAGGCGGGCAAAACATCGGAAGTATTGATGGAAGGGGGGACGGTTACTTGCTGGAAAACGTTTTCTGGATCAAGCGGATAGTACCAAAGGCACCAAAAGCGCGGCGTGACCAGCGAATCAACTTGCTGGGATGGCGGATACCGTACAACGCCATCACGCTGGAACCGACCACCAGATATTTACGCAGGCCGAAAAGGGTTTGCCAGCCGCGATCGATGCGCTCGGTCTTTTCCAGCCACAGGGCTTTGTTTTCGGCAAGATCCAGCCTTTGTTGCTGGATCTTGCCAATCAACTTCTCTTTTCTCCATTCCAGATAGCGGCGGCGATTCATTTTTCACCTTCCAGCTCGGAACGGTCGATTTCCAACTGATTGCGTGTCGCACCCAGCAGCGTGGAGCGGCGCGCTTTGACCAGTGTCCAGATAGCGCCAGCCACGGCCAGGAACAACAGCACACCGGTCGTCGTGCCTAACGCGATCAAACGGTAGACGGGATCTACGGCCCAGAAAATCAGGATCAGCAGGCTCATCAGGCCGAATGCGGTGAATAACAGGGTCATACCGGCCATAATCAGCAACTGAATGAGGTTGGCTTTCTCCTCCTCCAGCTCGACCACGGCCAGTCGAACCCGGGTCTCCACCATACCGACCAGAATGGTGATGATGCGCTGGGCGACATCCAGGACCCCTTTAGCGGGGCCCTGAGCACGAACTTGCGGTTGTTCTGCCATAATTAGCGGCGCGCTAACAGAACGCCCAGCACTACGCCGACCGCAGCGCCGATACCGATACCGGTCCACGGATTATCACGAACATACTCGTCCGCCTGGCCGGCGATTTGTTTGGTCTGGGAGGCAATCTTGTCCCCGGCATCGCTCAGACGTACGCGGGTATCTTTCAATGCGCTTTCGGCTTTGGAACGCAGCTTTTCCAGCTCGGCTTTTGGCTTATCGGTGGAAGAGTTCAACACTTCTTCCAGCGTATCGGCTAAGGATTTAAGTTCAGCGCGTAAGTTTTCTGCATTTGAATCATGTGCCATGTGATTATTCCTTAACGTTAACTTCGACAGACTTTCAACATAGCGGATTTTTTCGCCGGAGCAAAGGGCGGATGGGTAGCTGATATCACTAAGCATCCATTTTATATGCAATAAAAATCCCGTGTGGCGTGGCTCTCAGCGATAAATCCGCTGGTGTAAAAAAATTATTCCGCTTGAGCTTGTTTCAGCTCGGCTTGAGCTTCAGCCAGCTTTTTCTGTTTCTTGGCCACTTTCTCCAGGTTGCCGGTCTGCTGGGCTTCTTTCAGTTCCTGCTGACGCTCGGTGACCTTGCCTTGTTTTTCATCAATTTTTTTCTGACGATCGGCCTGCAGGCTGGCTGGTGTGCAATGGGTCTGCACTTCGCTCAATGCCGTTTTCAGCCCGGCGACACGCTGAGTATTGCCGTGCTGGGTGGCATAATCGATCTGTTTCTGAATTTCTTGTGCCTTGGTCACACAGCCATTCTCTGCTGCGAATGACAGGGCCGGCACGAGGAATAATGGGAGGGCAAGTAACACCGAATGGCGTAATTTCATGTTATCAGTTCCTTAATTATTGGGATGCATTGGTAAACATCCTCTGTTCCTGACTGCCAACAAAGGCAGCGCGACAGGAGTCTTACGCTGCTGACTGACGCTAACCTTTAGCATAGTCATGGAAAGCGCAGACCCCCAAAGAATCCGCCCCAGTTCGGTGGTGATTGGTGATTAATTGAACAGCGAGGCTAAATGAAAGGAAAGCCCTTCATATGAAGGGGGTATTATCCCAGATTGAGTGGGGCGCGTGCAAATTCACGCACCCAATGGGTAGGAACAGGGGATTCGCTGAGGGCGATGATGTAGCCCGGTGGCAAAATGTTTTGCAATGCTTCGCGCGCCAGCAACTGTTGTTCCGGCGAGTCCAGGCGGATCACCAGGCCATCGCCTTCCGGGGTGATGCTTTTGATGCGAATGCCTCGCTGATCCAGCCTTTGGTAGACATAGAAACCGTCAGGTAGCGAAAGGCCTTGCTGGCCCGCACGGATGCGCAGTTCGCTTTCGGTACGCACCATGCAGGGCACCAACAGCGTGGCGAGCGCCAGTAAAGCTAGCGCAATCAGCAACACGTACTGCCAGCGCGGGCGCTTGATCATCACGCCCCTTTCCCCTGATCGGCGCGTTTCTTGCGCCACAGCACGATTAACGAGCCCACCAGCCCCGCTACCAGCAACACCAGCGGCAGTAGCATCAGGCAGAACATCAATTGGTCTTCATATTTGCGGAACACCGGGGTTTTGCCCAAGGCAAAGCCCAGCGAGGTCAGGATCACCACCCACAGCAGACCGCTCATCCAGTTAAAGAACTGGAAGCGTGCGTTGCTCAGGCCAGAGAGGCCGGCAATGGTCGGCAATAGGGTGCGGACAAACGCCAGGAAACGGCCGACCAGCAGAGCGGAAAGCCCGTGGCGGTGGAACAACTGATGGGCACGCTGATGATAGTGAGCTGGCAGATGGGATAGCCAGCCCTGCACGGTTCGGGTATTACCGAGCCACTTGCCCTGTATGTAACTGACCCAACACCCCAGACTGGCGGCGACGGTGAGGATAAAAATGGTGAGCGGGAAATTCATGGTGCCTTTGGCGATCAGCACGCCAACCAGGATCAACAGGCTGTCACCCGGCAGAAACGCCGCCGGCAACAGGCCATTTTCCAGGAACAGAATCAAAAACAGCAGGCCGTAGAGCGTCCAGACCAGCGAGGGATTCGCCAGCGTCTCAAAATCCTGCTGCCATAAGGCATGTAACAGTTCTTTAATGATGTCCATCCGGTGTTCCTAAAACGTCATTGTTTGTTTTTGTCTCAGCGGCGGATCGGGAGTGGACGCAGAGCGCGCGGGCGATCCTGGCTGCTGATAATGATGAAACGGCGTTGCTTTTTAGTGGTTTCTAATCGGTGCGACACCGGTCAAGAGTGGTAAGTCAGCGTACCACGATAAAGCATATTACTTTCTTTCCAGCCACCCAGCCTGTTTTGCTGCTGCGAGGTATGCAGCGTCCAGTTCATCTGGGCAAGCCGGTTTGGCGCAGGTGATTTCTGGCGCGGGAGGCAAGTGCTGTGACCCAACTCTGTGGCTAACGAATAAACCGGCAACAGTTGGGCGGGGGCAGGTAGCGAACCGGGGTAAGAATGCACCCGCGGCAGCAGCAGCGGCATTTTACCGGGCGCTTTACGCCGCAGTTCTGCCGGTAACCGGTAAACCGGGTCATCAGGGGAGAACACCGACTCGGCAAGCGATGGCTGACCGTTCAGTGCCGTGGGAATAGCTTTGGAGGGCGCCGCGCATAGTTTTTGGCCGGAGACCGAACCGGTCCAGCAAAAAAGAGCAATAAGCATGGCAAACAACCAGCGCATGTATTCGCGTCCCGCCCCGTAGCAGAGGGTAAAAAGTGGCTCAACTTTACCAAAATAGCACGATTGGCAACAGGGAAATCTACGTTGCCAGCGGTGAAATACTACACGGCAAATCGCCGTTCAGGCATCGATTCAGCGGATTTTACAATACCTGACATAACGCTACGGTTTTTGACTGCTCGCACTATTTATTTTCTGCGGCCACGCCGTCCAGATGAACCACCGGGTTATCGGCGAACAGATAGCGGTCGGCGTTATATTCAAAATCGTCGCTGGTGGCGTTGAACAGCATCTGCTTGGTATTTTCCAGATGCTGCCACATGGCCAGTTTGGCGGCGTAAGGATCTTTACGTATCAATGCCTTGAGGATCTGATCGTGATCGTCACACCAACTGGCGATCGAGCGGTCGTCAATATGCTCATGCAGCTTGATCCAATAGGGGTTATTCACGCGCTGTACCCACATTTTTTCCACGATGGTGGCCATCGCCGTGTTCTGAGTGGCCAGCGCGACCTGAACGTGGAATTTCAGATCCCACTGCGAGTCGCGGAAGCGATCTTCCTTGCGTGCCTGTTCCTGGATCTCCATCAACAGAACGATGTCCTGTTTGGTGACCTGGGTGGCGGCGAATTCGGCAATGTTGCTTTCAATCAGTTGGCGCGCCTGCAGCAATTCAAATGGCCCGGCGGTGGCAAACTCGATGCTGTCGCCCGGAACCACCAGGTTTTTCTGCTGGTTGGACATCACGTGGATACCAGAGCCTTTGCGCACGTCAACGTAGCCTTCTACTTCCAGCATGATGATCGCCTCCCGCACGACGGTGCGGCTGACGTTCATCTCTTCGGCAATGTAGCGTTCGGCCGGCAGTTTATCGCCCACCGGATACCGGCCGCTTTCAATACGCTGCTTTAGTTCGGCGGCCAGTTGCTGATACAGGCGTCTGGTTTCAGTGAATTCCATAGTGAATGCTCTTAGGGTAGGGGGGCGCGTAACCATGGATTTGTTATACCACTTATCCTGCTGAGCTACCAGTGGCCGGGGGGCGCGCCCGGCGCGCTGGCCGGGCGATGGGGTTAACTGCGAGCCGAGGCCGGTTGCAGCGGATCTTCCTGCGGCTGTGAGGCCGGCCGATTTTGCAGGATGGTCCAGATGGCGATGGCACCGAGAATATCGAATACCGACAGCGCGGCGAACAGTGGGCTAAAACCCAGAGTATCGGCCAATGCGCCGACCACCAGGGCAAACATTGTGCTGGCTGTCCAGGCTGCCATGCCGGTCAGGCCGTTGGCGGTGGCCACTTCGTTGCGACCAAACACGTCAGATGACAGGGTAATCAGCGCGCCAGACAGCGCCTGATGGGCAAAACCACCGACGCACAGCAGCGCGATAGCCGCATAAGGGCTGGTAAACAAACCGATCATGCCAGGGCCAATCATTAGCACGGCCCCCATAGTGACCACTAGTTTGCGTGACACGATCAGGTTCACCTTAAAGTGTTTTTGGAAAAACGGTGGCAGGTAGCCACCAACGATGCAGCCGAGATCGGCGAACAGCATCGGCATCCAGGCAAACATGGCGATCTCTTTCAGGTTAAAACCATAGGCTTTAAACATGAATAACGGGATCCACGCGTTGAAGGTGCCCCAGGCAGGCTCTGCCAGAAAACGCGGCAGCGCTATGCCCCAGAACTGGCGGTTGCGCACAATCTGCCAGGCGGACATTTTCTTGGCGTTGTCGGTTTGGTGCTGCGCTTCCTGGCCCTCCAGAATGTACTCGCGTTCCTCACTGCTGAGTTTCTTCTGGTCTTTCGGGTGCTTATAGAAGATCAGCCAGCAGATGGCCCAGATCAGGCTTAGCACGCCGGTGATGATAAACGCCATTTCCCAACTGTGTGCCACTATGGCCCAGACCACCAGCGGTGGAGCGAGCATGCCGCCGATTGACGAGCCGACGTTGAAGTAGCCAACGGCTATCGAACGTTCTTTGGCCGGGAACCACTCGCTGCTGGCCTTCAGCCCGGCGGGGATCATCGCCGCCTCTGCCATGCCAACGGCGCCGCGCGCCAGTGCCAGACCGCCCCAACTGTTGGCGAGTGCGGTGCCCATACAAAACAGCGCCCACAGAATGGCGAACATGGCGTAACCCACCTTGGTACCCAGTACGTCCAGCACGTATCCCGCCACCGGCTGCATCAGGGTGTAGCAGGCAGAATAGGCCGCGACAATGTACGAATACTGCTGCGTGGTGATATGTAAGGTGCCTTCCAGCGTCGGTGCCGCCACGGCCATGGCATTGCGGGTCAGGTAGCCCAGCACGGTGCCGATGGTCACCAGCCCGATCATGTACCAGCGTAACCCTTTAATTTTACGCATCCAAAATATCTCCCAGTCTTCAATAGGTGACGCCGAGATGGCGGCAGAGTTTAAGTGGCTCCCCCTTTTCGTTGTTCTGCGCCGGTCTGTCCGTCACCGACGTATTCCCGCCGCATGAACGACTGGGTGGCGAGACAATAACTTGTCATACAGATTTAAAAGTTGAGTGATATCACAAAAGCCATTTTTCAATTGAGGGATACTGCCTGCTGGATAATTAGTCTATTTAGACGGTTTTTTGCCGTAAAACTGCCAATTAATGGCCTTTTATCGGCGATGGCGCCAAGACATAGGGTGATATTTTGCTGGACGCTCAGTGAAATTGGTGTGATAACTTTGTCGCATTGGACAGAGTACCGAACGGCAAGCATGGCGAGGAACCAAAAAAGATGGCGACGTTTTTAAGCGAAGATTTTCTGTTGGGCAACGAATTTGCCCGACGTTTGTATCATGACTATGCGGCAGACCAGCCGATCTTTGACTATCACTGTCATTTACCGCCGGAGCAGATCGCCGAGAACACCCGCTTCAAAAATTTATATGAGATCTGGCTAAAGGGCGATCACTATAAATGGCGGGCGATGCGCACCAACGGTGTGGCTGAGCGGCTGTGTACCGGGGATGCCGGTGACCGTGAAAAGTTTAATGCCTGGGCCGCTACCGTGCCGCATACCATAGGTAATCCGCTCTACCACTGGACTCATCTGGAGCTGCGCCGCCCGTTCGGGATTACCGGCACGCTGCTTTCCCCAACGACTGCGGACGATATCTGGCAGCGGGGCAACGCCTTGCTGGCGCAGGATGATTTCAGGGCGCGTGGCATCATGCAGCAAATGAATGTGAAGATGGTTGGTACTACCGACGATCCGATCGACGATTTGCGCCACCATAAAGCGATTGCGGCTGACAGTAGCTTCGATATCAAGGTGTTGCCAAGCTGGCGACCGGACAAGGCGTTCAATATCGACGCGCCGGGTTTCAATGATTACCTGCAAAAACTGGAAGCGGCAGCGGATATCAATATTGGCCGGTTTAGCGCGCTGTGTGACGCGTTGAAAAAACGCATGGATCATTTTGCCGCCCATGGCTGCAAGGTGGCTGACCATGCGCTGGACGTGGTGGTGTATGGCGAAGCGGACGAAAGCACATTGGACGCGATTTTAACCGCGCGCCTGAGTGGCAAGCTGCCGACGCCGGAGCAGAGCGCCCAGTTCAAAAGTGCGGTACTGCTGTTCCTGGCCGCCGAATATCAACGTCGTGAATGGGTACAGCAGTATCACATCGGCGCGCTGCGCAATAATAACAGCCGTATGCTCGCCAGTGTGGGGCCGGACATCGGCTTCGACTCGATTAACGACCAGCCGCTGGCGGAGGCGCTTTCTCGCCTGCTGGATGCCCAGGCACGCCAGGGCGGCCTGCCGAAAACTATTCTGTACTGCCTGAACCCGCGCGACAACGAAGTGATCGGCACCATGGTCGGCAACTTCCAGGGTGAGGGCACGCCGGGCAAGATGCAGTTCGGCTCCGGCTGGTGGTTCAACGATCAAAAAGACGGTATGCAGCGGCAAATGACGCAGTTGGCGCAACTGGGCCTGCTGAGCCGTTTTGTCGGCATGCTGACCGACAGCCGCAGTTTCTTGTCTTATACCCGTCATGAATACTTCCGCCGCATCCTTTGCCAGATGATTGGCGGCTGGGTGGAGAGCGGGGAAGCGCCGGCGGATATTACGTTACTGGGTGAGATGGTGAAAAACATCTGCTTCGACAATGCCAAAAACTATTTCGCCATTGAACTGGCCTAGCCGTTGCCCGAGGTGGGTTTATGCAAAGCATGGTAAAAATTCATTCGCTGGATAATGTCGCGGTAGCGCTGAGCGATCTGGCCGCCGGCGAAACCTTGGCGTTAGAAGCACAGAGGATTCAGCTGGTGCAACCGGTGACGCGTGGGCACAAGTTTGCGCTGCAGCCGATCGCTGCCGGTGAGGCCATCATCAAATACGGCTTGCCGATTGGTCATGCGCTGGAAGCCATAGCGCCGGGTGAACATATTCACTCGCAAAATGCCAAAACCAACCTGAGCGATCTCGACAGCTATCAGTATCAACCCGCTTTCCCGACGCTGCCACCACAGGCTGCGGATCGTGAGGTGCAGCTTTACCGCCGTATCAGTGGGGAGGTGGGGATCCGCAACGAACTGTGGATCGTGCCGACCGTTGGCTGCGTCAACGGCATTGCCCGGCAGATCCAGCAGCGTTTTCTGAAGGAAACTCAGGATGCGCAGGGGATCGACGGTGTGCATCTGTTCAGTCATCCGTTTGGTTGTTCGCAACTGGGTCAGGATCACGAGAACACCCGCACCATGCTGCAAAATATGGTTCGCCATCCGAACGCCGGGGCGGTGCTGGTGATTGGACTCGGGTGCGAGAACAATCAGGTGGATGTATTCCGCAGTACGCTGGGCAGGGTTGATGAGCAACGGGTGCGCTTTATGGTGTGCCAGCAGCAGGACGATGAGGTTGAAGCCGGGCTGGAGCAGTTGCATGCGCTGTATCAGGTGATGCGTGACGATCGCCGTCAGCCGGGTAAGCTGAGCGAGTTGAAGTTCGGACTGGAGTGTGGTGGATCGGACGGTCTGTCCGGGATTACCGCCAATCCATTGCTGGGGCGTTTTTCTGATTACCTGATCGCCAACGGCGGCACCACGGTGTTGACCGAGGTACCGGAGATGTTTGGTGCCGAACGGATCCTGATGAGCCGTTGTCGCGATCGGGCGACCTTCGAGAAGACCGTCAGCATGGTCAACGACTTCAAACAGTACTTCATCGCCCATAATCAGCCGATTTATGAAAACCCTTCACCGGGCAACAAGGCCGGCGGGATTACCACGCTGGAGGAGAAATCCCTCGGTTGCACGCAGAAAGCCGGGCAGAGTCAGGTGGTAGACGTGCTCAAGTATGGCGAACGCCTGCGCCAGTCCGGCTTAAACCTGCTTAGCGCGCCTGGCAATGATGCGGTAGCGACCAGCGCGCTGGCCGGTGCCGGCTGTCATATGGTGCTGTTCAGCACCGGACGCGGCACGCCTTATGGCGGCTTCGTGCCGACGGTGAAACTGGCCACCAACAGCGAACTGGCGGCGAAGAAACCCCACTGGATTGATTTTGACGCCGGTCGGCTGATCCACGGCACCTCGATGGAGAGTCTGCTGGAGCAGTTTGTCGACCTGATCGTGGCGATTGCCAATGGTCAGGCGGCGCGTAATGAAGTGAATGATTTCCGTGAGTTGGCGATTTTTAAAAGCGGGGTAACTTTGTAGAGGTGTGATATTGAGGTCAAAAAAAGGCGCCCGATAATGAGCGCCTTGTTGAATAAGCTCGGAAATTAACGCACCTTCAGCGGATCTTCATCTGCCAACCGCTGGTCTTCCGCCTGACAGGCTGCGGCAGTAAACAGGACGTCGGTAGAAGAGTTCAGTGCGGTTTCGGCGGAGTCTTGCAGCACGCCGATGATAAAGCCGACGGCGACCACCTGCATGGCCACGTCGTTCGGGATGCCGAACATGTTACACGCCAACGGGATCAGCAACAGCGAACCCCCGGCCACGCCGGAAGCGCCGCAGGCACAAACGGCAGCCACTACGCTCAACAGCAGCGCGGTCGGCACGTCAACCGGGATCCCCAGAGTATGCACCGCCGCCAGCGTCAGCACGGTAATGGTGATCGCCGCACCGGCCATATTGATGGTCGCACCCAGCGGGATAGAAACCGAATAGGTGTCTTCGTTCAGATTCAGTTTTTTGCACAGCTCCATATTCACCGGAATATTGGCGGCCGAGCTGCGGGTGAAGAACGCGGTCACGCCGCTTTCACGCAGGCAGGCGAACACCAGCGGATAAGGATTGCGACGGATTTTCCAGAAAACGATCAGCGGGTTCAGCACCAGTGCGACCAGCAACATACAGCCGATCAGCACCACCAGCAGTTGAGCATAACCCCACAGCGCGCCGAAGCCGGTTTCGGCCAGCGTCGAAGCCACCAGGCCGAAGATGCCAAGCGGGGCACAGCGGATCACCGCACGCACCACCATGGTGACTGCATGTGACATATCGTTAATCAATGATTTGGTGGTGTCAGAGGAGTGACGCAGCGCCAGTCCCAGCCCCACTGCCCAGGCCAGAATACCAATATAGTTAGCGCTAATCAGCGCCTGGAACGGGTTGGCCACCACGCTCAACAGCAGGCCTTTCAGCACCTCAATAATGCCGCCCGGTGGGTTGATCTCGGCATTGCCGGCTACCAGCGCCAGGTTGGACGGGAACATAAAGCTGACCACGACCGCCACCAGCGCCGCAGCGAAAGTGCCCAGCAGGTAAAGGAACAGGATCGGCCGGATATTGGTTTTCTGCCCGTGTTTGTGATTGGCGATTGAGGCCATGACCAACACCAGCACCAGTACCGGCGCCACCGCTTTCAGTGCGCCAACGAACAGCGCACCCAGCAAGCCCACAGCCGAAGCCGTTGCCGGTGAGACCAACGCCACAATAATACCGGCTACCAGGCCGACCATGATTTGTTTGACCAGACTGCCCTGAGTGATCTTCTGTAATAGTTTTTGCATAGTGCTTTTTCTTCCCGATGATGTTGCTTACAGCTTTATCTCGGCGGGAACCTCGCCGGACAACTTTTATTTGAATCTGTAACCAAGTGTGTTTGCCAAATCAGTATTCAGTAAACCAGGGGGGTTGGAAAGGGCCAGCGGTGAAATTCTGAGGGCGGATCAACTCTTGATAACATACTGGTTACATTTGTGTGATCGCAATAACGTTTGGCGTTTTAGGCGAATTGCCAAACAATCACGGGGCGACTAGCGCCCCGGATAACAGATTATGGTGCTTTATTATTAGCCAGGCGGTCATTCCGGCGGTTAACCCAGGCGTTGATCAGCAGCGTCAGCGTCAGGATACTGGCGACTACGCCAAGTGAAACACCGATCGGAATGTGGAACAAATCGATAATCAGCATCTTGACGCCGATAAACATCAGGATCAGCGACAGACCATATTTCAGCATCGAGAAGCGTTCTGCCACGTTAGCCAGCAAGAAGTACATGGCGCGCAGGCCCATGATGGCAAACAGGTTAGAGGTCAGGACGATGAACGGGTCGGTGGTCACGGCAAAGATCGCCGGGATGCTGTCGACCGCAAAGATCACGTCGCTCAGTTCCACCAGGATCAGCACCAGTACCAGCGGCGTAGCAAACAGCAGGCCGTTGCGGCGCACGAAGAAGCGCTCACCTTCCAGATTATCAGTCATGCGCAGATGGCTGCGCAGCCATTTCACCAGCGGCTTGTCGCCAATCGCCGCGCCATCTTCTTTCGCCAGCGCCATCTTGATACCGGTGAACAGCAGGAAAGCGCCGAACAGGTACAGCAGCCACTGGAACTGGGTCACCAGCCAGCTACCGGCGAAGATCATGATGGTACGCAGCACGATCGCGCCCAGTACGCCAAAAATCAGTACCCGACGCTGAAGGTTGGCCGGAACGGCAAAGTAGCTGAACAGCATCAGCCAGACAAAGACGTTATCAACCGCCAACGCTTTTTCGATCAGATAGCCGGTGAGGAAGGCCAGCGCCTGTGTGTCGGCAACGGCACGCCCGGCGGTTTGGTTCAGGTAGTACCAGAAACCCAGGTTAAACAGCAGAGAAAGGCTGACCCACACCAGCGACCAACTGGCGGCCTGCTTCAGCGTCATGGTATGCGCGCCTTTGCGGCCCTGCAGCAGCAGGTCAATTGCGAGCATCACAACTATGATGGCGGCAAAGCTGCCCCATAACCAAGGTGTGCCAACGGTATTCATCATCAGAGGTATCCTTCAAAAACAAAAACGGCCAACGTCGGAAGACGCTAGCCGCTCTTATGAACGCTGCAAGCAAACCTCGCCTTCCGGCAAGGTCTCACTTACAACGTTGATGAAGGTGCACCTTGGTGCTCCCTGACATCAGGTTGCCCGGTAACCGGGTGCTTGCGCACCGTAATGACGATTAACCGGCAATGAAGTTACTCCCCTTTGCACGGCAGAAAGTAATGCAAAATGTGTCAGCGGTCAACGTTTATTGCGTTACCCGGCCAAGGCTTTTTGCGCGCCCAGGCTGACGACAAACCCTTGCAATAGCAGCCGGCTGAACGGCGTATCGCTAACCTGCTGTTGCTTAAGCTGATACTCCGCCTGTTGCTGCGGATACAGCTCACCGAGCCAACTCAGATACTGGTGCATCACCGCGCCGTTAAACTCTGGGTGGAACTGGGTGGTCAGCACGTTATCGCCATAACTGAGGATCTGATAAGCATCCTGTTGCGAACGTGCCAGCACTACGGCACCGGCAGGGGGCGTCAATACGCTCTGCGAGTGGATCAGATTCGCCTTGAAGCGCGGCGGCAGCATCGCCATTCGCCGGTCATGGGCGGCGGCGGGCAACAGCTCGATATCCAGCGTCCCCACCTCCATGCCCTGCGGGTGATAGCCAACTTCCCCGCCAAGCGCATAGGCCAGCAACTGATGACCGTAGCAGGCGCCAAAAATCGGCAGTTTGATCAGCATCGCCTGACGCAGCCATTCGGCGGCCTGTTCGCTCCACGGCAGTTGCTCGGTAACCATCGCCGGTGAACCGGTGATCACCACTCCAGAGTAGTGTTGCGGTGGCAGCGGCTGTTGGCCGGCGGGTAGGTGCACGATCTGCACGCGATCGGCGTCGATATTCCCCTGTTGCAGGAACATACCGTCGAAATTGGCCTTTTCCTGGCGGATAACTTCCGGCGCGTCGCCGGTCTGCATCAGTAATAACGGTTTCATGTCATTCTCCGTCGGCAGGAAACACTACGCCGGTCTGGCGGCGGATTTCGGTCAGCAGGCGGGCGATAATCAGCGAGTTTTCCAGCCCCGGATGTTCTACCTGCCGTTTCTCCACCAGTTCGGCGAAGACTTGCGCTTCGTACAGCATGGTATTGATATGCTGCGGCTGGGTCAGATCCTGGCGTTGACCACCGCGTGGCGTTAGCACTACGCCCTGACACTCCGAGATTTTCTCAATTACCAGCGTGCCTTCTTCGCCCTGGATCTCGCTCGGAATGTCCGAGTTGCTGACCTTGGAGTGGGAGATTGTCACATCGAAGTCGCCGTAGTTGAGGCAGGCGGTGCCGTGTGCATCAACGCCGGTATCCAGCAAGCTGGCGCTGGCGATCACCGATTTTGGCTCACCGAACAGCGCCACGGCACTGGCCAGGCAGTAATAACCAATGTCCATGATCGAACCGTTGGAAAACTGCGGGTTGAAGGTGTTTGGATTTTCACCGGCCAGATAGCGTGGGTAGCGCGAAGAGTATTGGCAGTAGTTGATAAAGGCTTTCCGCAACCGGCCGATTTTCGGCAGCGTCTGCTGCAAGGCCAGGAAATTCGGCAGGTGGGCGCTTTTAAAGGCTTCGAACAGCACCACCTGATTTTCACGGGCACAGGCCACCAGCTTTTCGGCTTCGCGCAGGTTGGATACCAGCGGCTTTTCGCAAATCACATGCTTTTTATGGCTGAGGAATAACAGCGATTGCTGGTAATGCAGGCTATTGGGGCTGGCGATGTAAACCGCGTCGATGGCGTCTGACTGGGCCAGCGCTTCCAGGGAATCGAAAAACAGACTGACGGGGTAGTTGGCACCAAATGCCTGCGCCTGTTCCAGCTTGCGCGAATAGACGGCGGTCAGCTTCAGTTTGCCGCTTTCATGTGCGGCGTCAATAAAGCGTTCCGTAATCCAGTTGGTACCAACAACGGCAAAGCGAATCATAGATATCTCCGGTTCCCAGACGTTAGAAATCAGAGTATCACAGGGAATCGTCAGGTATACAGATTGCCAAACACCGACAGGTGAGTCAGATACAGCCGGGTATCGAACTCCAGTTGATGGTAGTTGGGTTCCATATGGCAGCACAGACTGTAGAAGGCCTTGTTGTGGTCTTTTTCTTTCAGGTGCGCCAGTTCATGCACCACGATCATGCGCAGAAACGGCTCCGGTGCCAGCTTGAATACCGTCGCCACGCGGATTTCCGCCTTGGCCTTCAACTTGCCACCCTGCACGCGGGAAATGGCGGTATGCATGCCGAGCGCGTGTTTCATTACCTGGATTTTACCGTCGTAGGCCACTTTGCTCAGCGGCTGGGCGTTGCGCAGGTACTGGTTTTTCAGATCGACGGTAAACTGATAAAGCGACTTGTCGGTGGTGCAGTCGTGCACCTGCGGATAGCGCTGTAACAGCACCTCACCCAGACGCTGCTGGTCGATCAACTGCTGCACCTGGCTTTGCAGATGTTCAGAGTAACCCTGCAGGTAAGTCAGTTCGATTTCACGCATGAGTAATATCACGCCCCAGAATTTCCATAATCGGACGCAGTCGCTCGCGCTGCATATTTGCCTGTCGGGCTTCCCAGCGGTCGTGGGCCGCCTGCAGGTTTAGCCAAAAGTCTGCAGTGGTTTCAAAAAGATCGGCAAACAGGTTTGCCTCCACAACGCTGAGACGGCGATGCCCATTGCATAAACGGTTTACCGTGGCGCGAGTGACGCCCAAGACCTTGGCCAGATCCTCCTGGCCGATACCCAGCGGTGTTAAGTACTCTTCTTGCAGCACTTCCCCCACCGTAGTGGGTTTTCGGCTTGTGGTCTCTAACATATATTCTCCGTTGCCTAGGTATCTTGATGTGGGTCCAGGTAAATCAGCTCGGCGGCATCATTGCGCCAGCGGAACATTAAGCGCCATTGAATATTAACCCGCAAAGCGCCATTGAATATTAACCCGCATACTGGACCAACCTTGAAAGGTGCCGGACAGGCGTTTGTAGTAATTGCCGGTCGGATTATGTAAATCACACTCTTTTTCAGCGGCGGCCAGCATATCGAGTTTTCTGGCTAGTTGGCGTTCAATGGTCGAAGGAATCAAACGATCGTGTCGACCCTCCTGATAGAATTGCGCCAAATATTTGTCTCGGAAAGACGAAATCATTTCCTTCCCCATTCCATTGGGCCAATGAGTGTAACATTTAAAGTTACATCGCGTCGGATTAAAAATTGCTCAATACAGATTAAGCGGAAGGAATGCTATAGCTATCAGCAGCGAAAAGCGGGTTTGGCTTTCCGCTATGCGAGTGAATGCGCAATTTATCCGAAAAAACATTTTACTGGCGGACGTTTTTAGGGGATAAACAGCCCAAATTTTATCAGTCAGGAGGGGCAATGAGCCAACTCGATCTGGGAACACAGCAACTTGAGCTGGAGCGTTATCCCCAACAGGAAGAATCCACCCAACTACAGGCGTGGGAAGCGGCGGACGAATATCTGCTGCAACAGCTTGAAAATGTAAACATTGGCGATCGTCCGGTGCTGATTTTCAACGACAACTTCGGCACGCTGGCCTGTGCGCTGCACGGCCATCAGCCTTACAGCATCAGCGATTCCTACATGAGCCAGTTGGCCACGCGCCATAACCTGAAGCTCAATGAATTGGATCCGCAGCAGGTTACGCTGCTGGACACCCTGGCCGAATTGCCTGCGTCACCGGCGGTGGTGCTGATCCGCGTTCCTAAAGCGCTGGCACTGTTGGAACAGCAGCTGCGTGCGCTGCGTGATGTAGTGGCACCGGACACGGTGATCATCGCCGGGGCCAAAGCGCGCGACGTGCATACCTCTACCATGCAGCTGTTTGAAAAGGTGCTCGGCCCCACTCGCACCAGCCTGGCATGGAAGAAAGCGCGGTTGATCCACTGTGAAGTCGCAGACATCGTGCCACCGGCAGCGCCGGTAACCACCAACTGGGTGCTGGACGGCACCGATTGGGTGATCCACAACCATGCCAACGTGTTCTCACGCAGCAACCTGGATATCGGCGCACGCCTGTTCCTGGATCATCTGCCGCATGACATTGAAGGCCACATTATCGATCTCGGCTGTGGTAACGGCGTCATCGGCATGGCCGCATTGATGCAGAACCCGCAAGCGCAGGTGAGCTTTGTTGATGAGTCCTATATGGCGGTGGCCTCCAGCGAACTGAACGTGGAGCATAACCTGCCGCAGGATATGGATCGTTGCCAGTTTGAAGTGAACAACTCGCTGGCGGGGATTGAGCGTGAAAGCGTGCAGGCGGTGCTGTGTAACCCACCGTTCCACCAGCAGCATGCGATCACCGATCATACCGCCTGGCAGATGTTCTGCGACGCCAAGCGTTGCCTGCAGGTGGGCGGCGAGCTGCGCATCGTGGGTAACCGTCATCTGGATTACCACCAGAAGCTGAAGCGTTTGTTCGGTAACTGCACCCTGATCGCATCCAACAAGAAGTTCGTGATCCTCAAAGCGGTGAAATCCGGCGCACGTTACTGATTGGCGGAGCGTAGAGCCAGCCATTTCCCATCAATATCTCGTTGAATCTCTTTGGCTAATGCGGTTGGTAACCCGACCGTATTAGCCTGTTGTTGGAAATGGCTTACCACGCTGTAAATTTCTTCGGCCACATTCATTACGGCCTTGGCGTTGGCCAAACCGGCTTGCCCGGCCATCATCGTCATTGCTGATGCGGTGATTTTCGAACCGTTACCGTTAAAAGCCGTCATATGCTGACCATAAGGCAAAGGGCTATAAACGATGTCATAACAGGGGGATAGCCGCCAGTTGTCTTGATCATCCGCCAGAAAAGCAAAGTTTTTGGCGTGGTCGTCCTGATTTACCGTCAGATAATTGAACAGGGCTCGGCGTAGTAATTTTCTGGCTTCTTCCACACCGCAGAGTATTCGGGTCGCTTTAATCAGATCGACATAATCCAATGAAGGCTCACGAAAAGGGGCATCCAATAACCCGCTGGCAGAAATCATGTGCCGACGGCCATGGTCACCCACGCAGTCAAAGCGTTCTTGCTCAAGCCAATGACGGTCTTTGCCAATATCGATCAAAGTAAAGTCTGCGACTTCAATACCGGCTTGCCGCGCCATCATCATATAAACGTATTCGATCTGGCTTTCACGATGCCCAAGGGCAAATTTCTCGGAGGTTAGCTTTACCAAAAGCTTCTTGCCGACAGCATCCTGTTGGCTAGAAAAAGTACCATCAGCTAAGCGAGTGACGCTTAATTTTGGCCGCGCGCCCCCCGATCCCCCGGCATCCATCAAATGAGCAATCAGGTGTGACTCCGTCCCTTCAAACTCCTTAACGGCCTCATTCCCCAGTGTTATCAAGGTTAAATCTTGATTGTTCTCCTGATGGGATAATGGCAAGTCAGGCTCATAAAACAAAGCACCAAACCCACGTTCACCGGTGAAGGCCAACCTTTCCAATACGCTAATTGTTCTGGGATTGTAGCCATTTTGTCGAAATACACGATCCATCAAATAAAGCCCCCAACCGTCCGGCAGGCTATCGGCAAAAACACCCTGTAACCCGTAATGCGGCTGTTTTGGTGCCTGATGCAAAAAGTTATCCCAGGGCAAATTGAAGGGGGAAAGTGAACTCTGATGCGAGGCTAAATAGCTTTCGTCGTAACGGAAATAAACACCGGTGGCATTTTCTGCTAGTTGCCCCACATTTTGTACATTGCCATCGCTCAGGCGACGTTTCACCAGCAGAGGAATATCAAGCATTTTTCAATACCTCCTCAATAGTTTGCGGTCTATTGCGGGTTCTGGTCAGTTGATGAAGTTCATTCAGATCACCAAGAGCGTCATAGAGCATCAGGAACTGACGCAATGAGATATTGCCGTCGGCTTCAAACTTGCGGATGGTACTATTAGGGACGCCAGAAATTTTAGCCAAGGCGGCGACTGATAATTTACGGCGTTTACGCAATTGCTTCAGGTAATCCTGCAGGGCGAGTTGCGTATCGTAGGGAGTATGTAGGGAAATCATGGTGCACCTATGACGACCTTAATTGCTACTATTATAGCAATTAAGGTCATATATAGGTGTTTTTTGCCACTATAGTGGCAATTTTTTACAGCGCCATCGCCAGCCGCGTGCCCTGATCGATAGCGCGGCGGGCATCCAGCTCGGCTGCCACGTCCGCTCCGCCAATCAAGTGCACCGTTTTGCCCATCTCCAGCAGCGGCTGTTGCAGCTCGCGGCGCGGTTCCTGCCCGGCGCAGATAATCACCGTGTCTACCGGCAGGCAACTTTCCTGTTCGGCTCGTGAAATATGCAGGCCTTCGTCATCAATGCGTTGATAATTCACGCTGTTGAGCATTTTTACGCCGCGCATCGCCAGACTGGTGCGGTGGATCCAACCGGTGGTTTTCCCCAGGCCTTCACCCACTTTGCTGGTCTTGCGTTGCAGCAGATAAATCTGCCTAGCCGCGTGCGTCGCCACAGGCCCTTCGGCTGCCAGACCACCGCGATGGTTAAGCTGGTTGTCGATGCCCCATTCACGGTTAAACTCCGCCTGATCCAGGCTGCTCGACACGCCGTGCTGGCTGAGGTACTCGGCGGTGTCAAAGCCGATACCGCCGGCCCCGATAATCGCCACCCGCTGGCCGACCGGTTTTTTGTCGCGCAGCACGTCCAGATAGGTCAAGACTCTGGCGTTATCGATGCCTGGGATCTCCGGGGTACGCGGCACGATGCCGCAGGCGAGGATCACTTCGTCAAATTCTGCCAGATCGGCCGCCGTCACCCAGGTACCCAGTTTCAGCGTCACCTCCAGCAGCGCCAGTTGGCGGCGGAAGTAGCGCAGGGTTTCATGGAATTCCTCTTTTCCGGGGATCTGTTTGGCAATATTGAATTGGCCGCCAATCTGATCGGCAGCGTCGAACAGCGTCACCCGGTGGCCGCGGCTGGCGGCGGTGGTGGCAAAGGCCAGCCCGGCTGGCCCGGCGCCGATCACCGCCAGTTTCTTCGGTTTTTCTGCCGGAACCAGTGGCATTTCGGTTTCGCGGCAGGCGCGTGGGTTAACCAGGCAAGAGGTGAGTTTGCCTTCAAAAATCTGGTCGAGGCAGGCCTGGTTACAGCCAATACAGGTATTGATTTCGTCGGCGCGACCTTCGGCGGCCTTTTGCACAAAGGCGGCGTCGGCCAGGAACGGACGGGCCATCGACACCATATCGGCGCAGCCGTCTGCCAGCACCTGCTCGGCAACAGCCGGATCGTTAATGCGGTTGGTGGTGATCAGCGGAATGCGCACTTTGCCCATCAGCTTACGGGTTACCCAACTGAAACCGGCACGTGGCACCATGGTAGCGATGGTCGGGATACGCGCCTCATGCCAACCGATACCGGTGTTGATGATGGTCGCCCCCGCCTGCTCAACTGCCAGCGCCAACTGTTCGATCTCCTGCCAGCTGGAACCGTCTTCCACCAGATCCAGCATCGAAAGGCGGTAAATCAGAATGAAATCGCTGCCGACCGCCTGTCGCACCGCCCGGACGATCTCCACGGCAAAACGCATGCGGTTGCTGAAGCTGCCGCCCCATTGGTCGTCGCGCTGGTTGGTGCGCGACACCAGAAATTGGTTGATCAGATAACCTTCGGAACCCATCACCTCGACGCCATCGTAACCGGCCTGCTGCGCCAGTGCCGCACACTGGGCGAAGTCGGCGATGGTCTGCACGATCTCCGCCTCGCTCAGCGCAGTGGGAGCGAAGGGATTGATCGGTGCCTGCAGCGCGGAGGGGGCGACCGGCTGCGGCTGATAACTGTAGCGACCGGCATGCAGGATCTGCAGCGCAATTTTACCGCCGGCCTGATGAACGGCCTCGGTGACGATGCGGTGGTGGCTGACCTGCTGTGGTTGACTGAGGGTGGAGCCGCCGCGATACACCACGCCCTTTTCATTGGGGGCGATCCCGCCGGTGACGATTAGCGCCACGCCGGCCGCCGCGCGTTCGGCATAGAAAGCGGCCATGCGCTCGGGGCCATTGGGCAGTTCTTCCAGGCCGGTGTGCATCGATCCCATCAGCACCCGATTTTTCAGGGTAGTGAAGCCGAGATCCAGCGGCGCCAGCAGGTGTGGGTAATTGCTCATTGCAGTCTCCATCGCGTCTTTCATCGTTATTATTATGTACGACCAAGTGGTCGGATGAGATAAATCTAGCCGTCTTCACTGCGGTTGGGAATCTGCATTGCGCTGAATGTGATAGATGTCATGAATCTTTATTGCTGTTTGCATCGTGAACAGCAAATCGGTTAGCATTTGCGCGTTGAAATTCCTTCTCTCTGCGGAGCCATTACCGAAAATGAACACACACGCCTGCTGATATCTTGTCCCACGTTGCGCACATCGGTGCCTTGTGGGGATGTTTTGATCTCATTCAGGAGTGCTTATGGCTCATTTTGCGCAGTCACCCCATCTTGTTTTACATCAACTGAGCTGCCAGTTTGCTGACGGCGAAACGCTGTTCGGCCCATTGGATCTGACTTTCGATCAACAACGCTGTGGCCTGGTTGGGCGCAACGGCGTCGGCAAAACGCGTCTGCTACGGCTGATTGCCGGGCTGGACTTGCCGGGTAACGGCCATGTTGAATCCCATGCTTCACTGGCCTACGTGGCGCAGCAGCCGGATCTCGCACCGCGGACTACGCTGGCGCAGCTGCTCGGCTACGGCGAGACCTTTGCCGCGTTGGCCCGTCTTGAGCAGGGACGACCGCAGGCGGACGATATCGATCGTCTGGAAGGGCAATGGGATCTCAGCGATCGTCTGCAGGCCGCTTTTACCTCCGCCGGATTGCCGCCGTTCGATCCGCAACGGCCAGCGAGCGATCTGAGCGGCGGTGAACGGATGCGTGCCGCCTTGTGCGGGGCGATGCTCGGTGAGGCGGACTTCCTGCTACTGGACGAACCGACCAACCACCTTGATACCCGCGCCCGCGACTGGCTGTATCAGCAGTTGGAAAACTGGCGTGGCGGCTTGCTGGTAGCCAGCCACGATCGACAACTGCTGGCGCGTATGCAGCGCATTGTCGAATTGACGCCCGGCGCACTGCACAGCTACGGCGGTAATTATGATGATTATCGTCACCAGCGTGATCTGGAGCAGCAGGCTGCGCGTGCCGGACTGGAACATGCGCGTCAGGAACGTCGACGCACCCGCGCCCGGCAGCAGAAAGAACACGACATCAGCCAACGGCGCTCTGCGCAGACGCTGAAAACCGTCGATACGCTGAATATTGCCTCCTTTGAACGCGTGGCCTACAAGGCGGCGGCCAAAGAGAGTTTGGGTACGCTGCGCAAGCAGCATCAGGAGCAGAAAGGCTCCCTCGATGCCGCAGTGCGTGAAGCCTGGCAGCGGGTGGAGGAAGACAGCCCGGTGATGTTGACTCTGCCAGGCAGTGCAGTGGCGGCGGGCAAACAGGTATTGGTGCTGGAACAACTGCAACTGCCCTTTATCACTATGCCGCCGCTGGATTTACGCATCGATGGCCCGATGCGTGTGGCGTTAACCGGCCCGAACGGCTGCGGTAAAACGACCTTGCTGAAGGTGATCCTCGGGCAGTTGGCCGCCAAAGCCGGTCGTTGCCATTGCTTGCTACCGACGGCTTATCTCGATCAAAATCTTTCGCAGCTCAATCTGTCGCTCTCGGTGGTTGAGCATCTTGGCCTGCAGGATTCGCCGCTAAATGAAGGCAGGATGCGCAGCCAGTTGGCGCAGTTGCAGTTAAATGCCGAACGCGTGCTGTTACCGTTGGCGGCGCTGAGTGGAGGGGAACGGCTGAAAGCGGCGCTGGCCTGCATGCTGTGGCGGCAGGAACCGGCGCAGTTGCTGCTGCTGGATGAGCCGACCAACCACCTGGATCTGGCATCGTCACTGGCGATCGAGGCCGCATTGGCCAGTTTTCCCGGCGCGATGCTGGTGGTCTCCCATGATGAAGCGTTTTTGCAGGCGTTGAAATTGACCCACCGTTTGCAATGGCGGCAGGAAGGGTGGCAATTGCAGAGCCTTTGATGGAAAACAAAACAGCGCTCAGGGACGGATGCATTCCAGCAGCAGGGTAAAGGCGGCGGCCATTTGTTCTTCTGGCACGCAGGCAAACCCCATCAGCAGGCCACGGCGATGGTTGGGCAGCATGTAGTAACGCGACAGCGGCCGCACCAGCACGCCGCGTTCGTTGGCGGCGGCGGCGATAGCCACGTCGTCCGCCTCGTCCGGCAGGTTTAGGATCAGGTGCAGGCCGGCGTTGTTGTTGAACTCGCTCAACGCCTGCTTGCCCAGATGCTGCTCGATCAATGCGGTCAGAAACGCCCGGCGGCGGGCATACAGCAGCCGCATGCGACGGATATGTGCGGTGTAATGGCCTTCCTGAATAAACTGCGCCAATGCGGTCTGGATCAGCAGATGACCGCCGCGGTACAGCTCGGCATGGGCGGTTTTCAACGCCGCGACCAGCGGCTTTGGCAACACCACGTAGCCCAGCCGTAGCGCCGGGTACAGCGTTTTACTGAAGGTGCCGATATAGATCACCGGTGCGTCGGCTTCCAGCCCCTGCAATGCCGGGATCGGCTGGCCGGAAAAGCGGAATTCACTGTCGTAGTCATCCTCAACGATCCAACTGCCGCCGTTGCGTGCCAGTGCCAGCAAGCGTTGTCGCCGCGCCAGGCTCATCACCGATCCCAGTGGATATTGGTGCGACGGGGTGACAAATATCAACCGTGGTGCGCCGCTGGGCTGCTCCGGCGGCACCATGCCGGCCTCATCAACTTCCAGCGGGCAGATATTCACGTCGTTCATTCGCAGGATATTGCGGATCCCCCAATAGCCCGGTTCTTCAATCCAGGCATCGTCGCCCGGATTACACAGCAGCCGCGTCACCAGATCTATCGCCTGATGGATGCCCTCGGTAATCAGAATCTGCTCCGGCGAACAGCGTACCGAACGCGCTACGCGCAGATAATCCACCAGCGCATGTTGCAGTTCCGGGCTGCCGCCCTGGTTGCTGTAGGTCAGTTTCTGCGGGGCTGGGCGACGGCTAATGCGTGCCTGGATCTTGCTGAATAACTGATGAGGGAAGGCATTTACATCGGGCACGCCGGGGATAAACGCGCCCCATTGTTTGGGGCTGGCGCTGGCGTGATGCAACAGAGCGGCGCCGCGCTCTGACAGTTCAATACCTCGTTGCACCCCATCACTGCCAGCAGGAGCACTGGCAGTGGATAAACAACTGTCCGGCACGGTTTCGGCGACGAATGTGCCACTTCCGGCGCGCGCCAGAACATATCCTTCCGCCAGTAATTGTTCATAAACGGTTAAAACCGTGTTACGTGAAAGGCTAAGCTCCTGCGCTAAATCGCGTGAGGCGGGCAGGCGGCTGGAGGGCGGCAGGCTACCGTCCAGAATGCTGGTACGGATCGCATTATAGAGCCGTTTATGCAGCTTATCATCGGGCTGTTCGCCGAGACGCTGCAATAACAGGTCACCACTCAGTGAGCGCAATTGGATCCCTCAATTAATCGTAACTGGCTCTCGATTATAGGGCCACATCCTGTGTAAATAAACGCCATTGTTTCACGAATGTGAACGAAACGTACAACTGGCATCGCTCATCGACCGGAGAGAACAACATGAAAAACGCAGAATTGAATCAACGTCGTCAAGATGCCACCCCACGTGGGGTAGGCGTGATGTGTGGTTTTTACGCAGAGCGTGCAGAGAACGCCACGCTGTGGGATGTCGAAGGCAATGAAGTCATCGATTTCGCCTCTGGTATTGCCGTATTAAATACCGGTCACCGTCACCCGAAGGTGATCGCCGCGATTGAAAAGCAACTGAAGGCCTTCACCCACACCGCTTACCAAATTGTTCCTTACGAAAGCTACGTCACACTGGCGGAGCGGATCAATCAGCGCGCGCCAATTGAAGGCCCATGTAAAACCGCATTCTTCACCACCGGTGCCGAAGCGGTAGAAAACGCGGTCAAAATTGCCCGTGCTCATACCGGTCGTCCAGGTCTTATCACCTTTGGCGGCGGTTTCCACGGCCGTACCTATATGACCATGGCGCTGACCGGCAAAGTGGCTCCTTACAAACTGGGCTTCGGGCCATTCCCCGGTTCGGTGTTCCACGCTCCATACCCGAATGCGCTGTACGGCGTGACCACCGAAGACGCGATGAACAGCCTGGAACGTATCTTTAAAGCGGATATCGATCCCGCGCAGGTTGCGGCCATCGTGCTGGAGCCGGTGCAGGGTGAGGGCGGGTTTAACATCGCGCCGGCAGAGTTTATGCAAGCGCTACGCACGCTGTGCGATGAACACGGCATTCTGCTGATTGCCGACGAAGTGCAGACCGGTTTTGCGCGTACCGGCAAATTGTTCGCCATGGAGCATTACAGCGTGAAACCCGATCTAATCACCATGGCGAAAAGCCTGGCGGGGGGGATGCCGCTGTCGGCGGTAGCAGGGCGTGCCGAAGTGATGGACGCTCCGGCACCGGGTGGGCTGGGTGGCACCTATGCCGGTAACCCACTGGCGGTGGCGGCAGCGTTGGCGGTATTGGAAGTGATTGAAGAAGAGCAACTGTGCCAGCGTTCGCAGCGCCTGGGGCAGCATCTGGTGGAGGTGCTGCAGCAGGCGCGCCAGACCAGCAAGGCGATTGTGGATATCCGCGCGCAGGGCTCGATGGTGGCTGTGGAGTTCAACGATCCGGCGACCGGCAAGCCTTCGGCGGAAATAACCCGCCAGGTGCTGCAGAAAGCGCTGGCAGAAGGCCTGCTGTTGCTGAGCTGTGGCGTCAACGGCAACGTGATCCGTTTCCTGTATCCGCTGACCATTCCTGAAGACCAGTTCACCAAGGCGCTGGGCATTCTTTCCCGCGCGCTGGCCCAATAAGGAGTGATCGGCAATGAAATTGAATAATCCCGAGCTGCTGCGTAGCCAGTGCCTGATTAACGGTGAGTGGTGCGATGCGCTGAGCGGCAAGCGTGAGGCGGTGATCAACCCGGCGACCGGCGTCGAACTGGCCAGTATTCCGCTGGTCAGCGGCGAAGAAACCCAGCAGGCGATTAACGCGGCGCAGGTGGCGCAGCAAGGCTGGAAGCAACTGACCGCCAAACAACGTTCCGCACTGCTGCTGGTCTGGGCCGACAAAGTGTTGGCGGCGCAGGAAGATTTGGCGCAGCTGATGACCGCTGAACAGGGCAAGTCATTGGCGGAAGCGCGTGGTGAAGTGGCCTATGCCGCTTCGTTTATCACTTGGTTTGCCGAAGAGGCCAAACGGGTCGACGGTGCGGTATTGCAGGCGCCACTGGCCTCACAGCGCCTGGTGGTGGTCAAGCAACCTATTGGTGTTTGTGCGGCGATCACCCCGTGGAACTTCCCGGCGGCGATGATCACCCGCAAGGTCGCGCCGGCGCTGGCGGCAGGCTGCGCGATTATCGTTAAACCGGCCGAACAAACGCCGCTGACCGCGCTGGCGTTAGGCAAGCTGGCGCAGGATGCCGGCATTCCGGCGGGCGTATTGCAGATTGTCACCGGCGATGCCGCTCAGGTGGGCAAGGTGCTGTGCGACAGCCCGGTGGTGCGCAAACTGAGTTTTACCGGTTCGACCGAGGTCGGCCGGATCCTGATGGCGCAGTGCGCGCCAACCATCAAAAAACTGTCGCTGGAATTGGGCGGCAATGCGCCGGTGATCGTCTTCGACGACGCCAACCTGGACGCGGCAGTCGCCGGCATTATGGCCTCTAAATTCCGCAACAGCGGCCAGACCTGCGTCTGCGCCAACCGCATCTATGTGCAGGACGGCATTTATGACCGTCTGGTGGACAAACTGGTGGCGGCGGTTGAACAACTGAAAGTCGGTGACGGCAGCCAGGAGGGCACTACTCAGGGCCCGTTGATCGACCAGGATGCGGTGGAAAAAGTACAAAGCCACATCGACGATGCGTTGATCAAGGGGGCGCAGATCGCTATCGGCGGTCAGCCACACGCGCTGGGACGTGCCTTCTTCCAGCCCACGGTAGTGACCGGCGTGACGCAGAAAATGCGTTTCGCCAAAGAAGAAACCTTTGGCCCGGTGGCGCCGCTGTTCCGATTCCATGATGAGGCGGAAGCCATCGCCATGGCCAACGACACCGAATTCGGCCTGGCCGCTTACCTGTTCACGCAGAACGCCTCACGCCAGTGGCGGGTGCCGGAAGCGTTGGAATACGGCATGGTCGGCATCAATACCGGGCTGATTTCCAACGAGGTGGCGCCGTTTGGTGGTGTGAAACAATCAGGGCTCGGGCGTGAAGGATCGCGTTACGGGATTGAAGAATATCTGGAGTTGAAATACCTGTGTATCGATGTGAGCTGTTAACCAATGGGAAATTAACCTCTCCCGGTGGCTCGCACCGCCGGGAGACAAAGGATGCTGTATGTCTTCTGATAATACCTCTATTTCTCCGGCGCTTAGCGCCGGGGTGCGAAAGCCTGCACCCACCAAATCACTGAGTTTCCTCGAAGGGGTGGCGATGATTGTCGGCACCAACATTGGCGCCGGCGTGCTGTCTATCGCTTACGCTTCCAGCAAGGCCGGTTTTTTACCGCTGTTGTTCTGGCTGGTGCTGGTGGGCAGCCTGACCACTATCACCATGCTTTACGTCGCCGAATCCACTCTGCGCACCCGCGCTCACCTGCAATTAAGCGGGCTGGCGAAACGTTATGTCGGCGGTATCGGTGCCTGGCTGATGTTTGCTTCGGTCTGCGTTAACAGCGTCGGGGCGCTGACCGCCTATATGACCGGCAGCGGTAAACTGCTGCAATCCCTGTTTGGTATCTCACCGGCGATCGGCAGCCTGCTGTTTTTCGTGCCGGCGGCGGGGGTGTTGTACCTGGGGCTGAAGGCGATTGGCCGTGGCGAAAAGTTTATCAGCATTGGCATGGTGGTGATGCTGACCGCGCTGGTGGCCGCCACGCTGCTCAAAGACACCACTCAGATGCGCAACCTGCTGGACGGCGACTGGCGCTTTATGGTGCCGGTCTTCAACGTGGTGGTGTTCTGCTTCTCGGCGCAGTATATCGTGCCGGAAATGGCGCGCGGTTTTTCGGACAAACCAGAACAACTGCCCAAGGCGATTATGGTCGGTATGGCGGTGACCTTTGTGTTGCTGGCGGCGGTGCCGATGTCGGTAATTGCTCTCAGTGGATTGGATGGCATCACTGATGTGGCGACCATTTCATGGGGACAGGCGTTGGGGCAATGGGCGTTCTTCTCCGCCAACATCTTTGCTCTATGCGCGATGTTGACCTCTTACTGGGGGCTGGGCGGCAGCTTCCTGA
This sequence comes from Serratia sp. AR11, assembly GCF_056376275.1. Classification (NCBI taxonomy): domain Bacteria; kingdom Pseudomonadati; phylum Pseudomonadota; class Gammaproteobacteria; order Enterobacterales; family Yersiniaceae; genus Serratia; species Serratia sp. AR11. The sequence continues at coordinate 4,816,290 of NZ_CM150739.1, read as the reverse complement.
CCAATATTTTCGACCAGTTCAGACTGGGTAATGACGAACAGCCGCTGCGCCGTTTCGGCGTGCTGATGCTGGTGGTATTGCCGCCGTTCGCGCTGGCTTACAGCGGGCTGGTGTCATTCGTTAACGCACTGTATTTCGCCGGGGTATTCAGCGGGGTGATCCTGTCGATTATGCCGATGCTAATCCTGCGCGGAGCACGCAAGCACGGTGACCAGACGCCACGTTGGCAGTGCAGCTGGATCACCCACCCGTTGTTGCAGGTAAGCATCGTATTGCTGTACCTGGCCAGTGCGGTGTATGCCATTGCGTCGCTGTTCGGCTATCTGCCCTCTGGATGGTGACTTGCCTTCCCTCAAGAAGTTATGTTGTTTCTCGATAATTGAGAACGGCGGCGTCGTGGCCGCCGGTTTTTTTAGCCGCGCATTTTCTCCGGCAGTGCCAACCAGGCCTGCACCGAAGGACGTTGCCACTGTTTCTGCGCATAGTGGCGAATGTTTTCCGGCACCGCATCACCGTGTATCACCAGCCGATTGAGCATCAATGCCAGATCGGTATCGGCAATGCACCATTCCCTGAACAGATTATCCTGGCCGTGGCTCAGCATTTTTTCGACGGCGGCGATCAGCTTGTTGGCGTCAGCCTGTGCGGCGGTGGACAGCGGGGGAAACTTGCCCTTGCCGAAAACGGCCTCGGTCGAGCGTTCGGCGCGAAGGTTCTGCAGATCGCTGCGTAGCCATGCCTGGACTTCCCGGGCCTTGGCGCGTTGTTTAACGTCGCGCGGATATACCGGGTGGGCCGGGTGGATCTCATCGAGATATTCATCAATGGCCGAGGACTCCGAGAGTTGAAACTCACCGATCACCAGCGCAGGGACTCTGCGTGTCAATGACAGCGCTGCATAGCTTGCCGCTTTGTTTTCTCCCTGTGACAGGTCGACCGGTTTAACGGTAAAGGGAATGCCTTTCTCCGTCAGGGTAATAAACGCCGACATGGCATAGGGGCTGAAAAATTCGGCATCGGTATAGAGTTCGGCAATCGGCTGAGACATTGGGTTTTCCTCAAGGCAAAGGGATGCGAACTTTGATAATTGCCGAGCAGTGGCTAAAGATCAATCTGTTAGCGGAAAGTTATTTCAACGGCGACCCGCACTGCGGGCGGTGGTTGCCGACGTTGTGATATATTTGTTGCTATTAAGTTGATTTTGGCAGCGCGAAGTAACATGAAGAAGCAGTGGATAGAGAGTTTGAAACTAGGGTGTGCTCGTTTGTGGCCGCATCCCTTAGCCGTAAGCAAAAAAGAGATATTGCTTTCCAGCGTTGGCGCCGGATTGGGGCTGATGATTTCCGGTTGGATCAGCCATTTTGTTCTGGGCGAAGTGAACCTGTGGTTTATTGCGCCGATGGGAGCTTCCGCCGTGCTGCTTTTTGGCGTGCCGAACAGCCCATTGGCACAGCCATGGTCCATCGTCGGGGGCAATATGTCGGCCGCAGCGGTGGGGGTCAGCACCAGCCTGCTGATAGCCGATCCCGGTCTGGCCTGTGGAGTGGCGGCGGCATTGGCGATTGGGTTAATGTTCAAACTGCGTTGCCTGCATCCTCCCGGCGGCGCGGTCGCGCTGACTGCGATCCTCGGTGGGCCGGGTATTCATCAATTGGGCTATAGCTTCGTGCTGTACCCGGTGCTGTTGAACTCGGTGTTATTGGCGCTGCTGGCGATTATCTTCAATAACCTGGCCGGACGACGCTACCCGCACCCTCTGGCCTCGGCCGAGGCCAAGCCAGCCAATCTGCCGATTGATGCGGTGTCCATTACCCGCGCCGATCTGCATGAGGCACTAATGCAGGGTGAACTGTTTGATATCGATGAAGACGACCTGCAGGAAATCCTGCTGCGTGCCGAACAGTTGGCTCACCAGCGGCAGACTGGAAAAACCTGACCGTACTAACGGTCGGAAATAAAAAACCACCTTGAGGATTAATCCTGAGTTTAAAGTTTTCACGGCTCGAGATTTACGTCGGACCTGTAAGATACTGATGGAGGAGGCAGGGATCAGTAAAGAACGTATGCAACGTTGTGAACTTGTTTGGGGGGAGGTAATCGCTTGTCAAAATATGAGATTAATTCAGCAGAAGAGCGTTATCAGCCTGGCTCTGGTGATTTGGTACTGACAAACAAGTTAGGGATCACTGATGTGGATGAAATGGAGTCGCTGGAGGCGGGCTTGCTGTTAATGCTGTATGAACAGTTATTTATCGAAGGCCAACCGCCTAGAACACTGACTTTTGAGCATATAGGCAGGTGGCATCACCAATGGTTGGGGAATGTGTACGATTGGGCAGGGAGACTGCGAAACACTAATCTGACTAAAGATGGTTTCCAGTTTGCCGCTGCTGACAGGATCCCGCTTCTTATTGATGGCTTTGAGAAACAGTTTCTCGCCCACTCTGGTGAGCTGAAATCTCTGGCTCGCCCGGAACAAGTTCGTTATCTGGCTGAATGTCACGTGGAGTTTATTTTGATCCACCCATTCAGAGAAGGCAACGGACGTCTGTCGCGATTGCTTTGCGATGTGTTGGCTGTTTTGGCGGGAAAGGGCTTGCTGGATTACAGCTTATGGGATGAACACAAAGCCTTTTACTTTAAGGCAATTCAAGCTGGAGTATCAGGGAACTACAACCCCATGATGCAACTGGTGAGCGACATTTTGCCAGATTAACGGGCGAGACCAACGGCTTTCGCCTGCGCCAGATTTTTCTTGAGTTGCTGCTCAATTTTTTGCACGGAAACACCGGTTTCGATAGCGGTTGAGCTGGCGACGGCGCGGTAGATTTGAGTTTTAGTTATCTGATTATGTGCTGTTTTCTTTGTCATGCTGAAAACCTCGTTGTTTCTGTCCAGATTCTAGTTCTGTTAGGGACGCCAAGCAAGGCTGATATCCGGTCAGCGAGTAACCCGCAAAGCGCGGGTCCTTTTATGTCTAAAGAAAGTGACGATAAAAAACTATCGCCATTTCATCACCATGAAAATCAGGGCAACAAAAAAGCCACTTCGTGTGAAGTGGCTTAATGTGCTGTTATATCAGCTAAAATTTGGTGGCCCCTACTGGACTTGAACCAGTGACCAAGCGATTATGAGTCGCGTGCTCTAACCAACTGAGCTAAGGGGCCAAGCGGCGAGATTATACGGTAATCCTCCGGCGCAGGTCTACTGTTAACCATCTGTATGTTGCTTTTATGCGCAGTTCTAGCCTGTTGTAATTGCTGGCGGATTTTGCGATAACCGCTGTAAATCCCTTTAATGGACTCTCGAACCTTATGGAACTCCTGGCACCCAACCTGCGGGTCGTGTTTTGCGGCATCAACCCTGGCCTGTCCTCGGCCCATCAAGGCTACCCTTTCGCTAACGGCAGTAACCGCTTCTGGAAGGTAGTGCATCAGGCCGGTTTTACCGATACTCAGTTAGCGCCTGAGCAGTGGCAACAGCTGCGGGATACCGGTTGTGGCATCACTGCGTTGGTGGCGCGGCCCACGGTGGCGGCCAGTGAGGTGACGCGTGAGGAACTGCTCAGCGGCGGTGAGGCGTTAAAGGAAAAAATTCTGCGTTACCAGCCGCGTGCGCTGGCGATTTTGGGCAAGCAGGCGTTCAGCAGTGCCTTTGGGGTGAAAAATGCGGCCTGGGGCCGTCAGGAGATGACGATTGGCAAAACGGAGGTTTGGGTATTGCCTAACCCCAGCGGATTGAACCGTGCCACGCTGGAGCAGCTTACGGAGAGCTACCGCGAGTTGTTCCTGGCTCTGAAATAATTTTTATTGCGGGCATGAGATCGATAATAAGGCTGTGGGGACTGTCAAAGAGCTGCCCCGGCTTTTGCCGCGAGCAGCTTATACTGACTTAATTCAAACCAAACTAATAGAGCAGCGACTACCCTGGATAGCCGTTACGCTTGGCATTGGCAATGCAATCGGAACGGTTCTTATAACCCTCCGTAGATGCGCCGACAATCTTACCGTTAGGTGCAGTACGGCGCCAACGCCATTCATTGCGATTGTCTTGATAAAACTCCCATTTGTCATTCATCAAAATCATTCCTTTTATTTGATATCTCTCAGTAACGTTCTTAAGACAATTACCTCGTGTTTTAACGGAAACCGTAAAACACTATTAATATGGTGTTTTTTTGACCGCCGCTCAAGGCCTTTTTTATTGTGTGGTTACTGGTGTTTTGAGGCATAAAAAAACGGCTTCCTGTTAAAGAAGCCGTTTATTGTCAAAGCTTAAAGTTCGATCAACCGAACCAAACCTTAGTCGTCCAGGAAGCTACGCAGCACTTCGGAACGGCTTGGGTGACGCAGTTTACGCAGCGCTTTGGCTTCGATCTGACGAATACGCTCACGGGTAACGTCGAACTGTTTGCCCACTTCTTCCAGCGTGTGGTCGGTGTTCATATCGATACCGAAACGCATACGCAGCACTTTCGCTTCACGGGCGGTCAGGCCGGCCAGAACGTCGTGCGTGGCAGAGCGCAGGCTCTCCGAAGTAGCAGAATCCAGCGGCAGCTCGAGGGTGGTATCCTCGATGAAATCGCCCAGATGTGAATCTTCATCATCACCGATCGGCGTTTCCATGGAGATCGGCTCTTTGGCGATCTTCAGCACTTTGCGGATTTTGTCTTCCGGCATCAGCATGCGTTCGGCCAGCTCTTCCGGCGTCGGTTCGCGGCCCATCTCTTGCAGCATCTGGCGCGAAATACGGTTGAGTTTGTTGATGGTCTCAATCATATGCACCGGAATACGGATGGTACGCGCCTGGTCGGCGATAGAGCGGGTGATAGCCTGACGGATCCACCAGGTGGCGTAAGTTGAGAACTTATAACCACGGCGATATTCAAACTTGTCTACCGCTTTCATCAAACCGATGTTGCCTTCCTGGATCAGATCCAGGAACTGCAGACCGCGGTTGGTGTATTTCTTGGCGATAGAAATAACCAGACGCAAGTTGGCTTCAACCATCTCTTTCTTCGCACGGCGGGCTTTCGCTTCACCGATAGACATGCGACGGTTAATGTCCTTCACCTGCTCGATGGTCAGGCCGGTCTCTTCTTCGATCTGACGCAGTTTCTGCAGGCTGCGCTGCACGTCATCCGCGACGTCTTTGAGCTTTTCTGACCATGGCTTGGCCATTGCCAGCGCTGCTGCGAACCAGGTATCACTGGTTTCGTTGCTGGAGAACAGGGTAACGAAGTTTTTCTTCGGCATTTTGCACTGCTCAACGCACAGCTTCATGATGATACGTTCTTGAGTACGAACGCGGTCCATCATGATGCGCATGCTGTTAACCAGGAAGTCGAACTGTTTTGGCACCAGGCGGAACTGCTTGAACACTTCAGACAGCTTCAGAATTTCTTCTGCTGCGCTGGCGTGGCTGCGGCCGTTCTTTTTGATGACTACACGAGTCGCTTCATACTGATCGCGCAGATCGGCGAATTTCTGACGAGCCAGCTCTGGATCGATGCTGTTGTCATCTTCTTCTTCGTCTTCGTCGTCTTCTTCTTCGTCATCTTTCTGCTCTTCGGTCGACAGCTCAGAACCGACGTGCGTTGCGGTAGGAGCGATGTCTTCTTCCGCGTTAGGATCGACGAAGCCGGTGATCAGATCGGACAGGCGAGCTTCGCCCGCTTCGACGCGATCGTACTGCTCCAGCAAATAGGTAATGGCTTCCGGGTACTCGGCAACCGAGCACTGAACCTGGTTGATGCCGTCTTCAATGCGCTTGGCGATGTCGATTTCGCCTTCGCGCGTCAGCAGTTCAACGGTCCCCATTTCACGCATGTACATGCGCACCGGGTCGGTGGTACGGCCAATTTCAGACTCAACGCTGGACAACACTTGAGCAGCCGCTTCCGCCGCATCATCATCGGTGTCGGTGGTGTTCTCGGCCAGCATCAGGTCATCGGCGTCCGGTGCTTCTTCCAGCACCTGGATGCCCATGTCGTTAATCATCTGGATGATGTCTTCGATCTGGTCGGAGTCGACGATATCTTCCGGCAGATGGTCATTGACCTCAGCATAGGTCAGATAGCCTTGCTCCTTACCACGGGTGACAAGTAGCTTTAGCTGTGACTGCGGGTTTTGCTCCATAAGACGGTATCCACACTTCAGAGTATTGGGGTTGGTGTCGGTCGGCGAAACCGCCAACAATAGCATTTGGGGCGTTTTTGTTGTTGCCGCGGCCCACTGTGGCGGCATATTGCAGGGCTCTGCCCTCGCATTTATCGGCACTTAAGCCGTTTAGGTATTCAGTTTTTCTTCGCTAGCACTTGGTTAAGAGAACGGACTTCTTCACGTTCTTCCGGGCTGAGGCCATGTGTTCTGGCCTGGGCGATCAATGTCTCCAGCCGTTGCTCCAGTACCGAGTCATATAGGCTGGCCAAGGTGTCCAAAAAGGTCTGTTCGACCCTTTCCTCAACGATCATATGGTTCCATGTCGCCAGGGTTTCAAGCTGCTGGCTCAATTTGTTGTCGCGATACTGCTCCAACAACTGGCCGGTAGTCAGGCCCGGCTGAGCTAAACAGGTCTGCACCAACTCGACAAACAGCGGTAAACCGGCCTGTTTGGTCTGCTCCAATCCCTCGAGTGAAGGGATAAGTGTAGCCAACTGCGGATTTTGTACCAGTAACCCTATTAGTATACGCATGGTTGTGCGTTTTAGCTGGGGCGCCTGATAGGTATTCGCATTTTCAGCCTGTTTGGGCATCAGCTTGTCTAGCTGGCTGTCATCGAGCAGGCCAAGCTTGCTGCCGAGCTGTTGACGCAGGTACAAGCGCAACGTTTCGCCCGGCACCTGAGTAATCAGCGGTAGCGCCAGCGTGCTCAGCTTGGCGCGGCCGTCCGGGCTGCTCAGATCAACCTGTGGCATCAGGGTTTCGAACAGGAAAGTGGAAAGCGGCTGCGCCAGCTCCATCCGTTGTTCGAAGGCCTCTTTGCCTTCTTTGCGTACTAATGTGTCCGGGTCTTCGCCATCAGGCAAAAACATAAACCGCAGCTGACGCCCGTCATTGAGATAGGGCAGCGCGGTTTCCAGTGCGCGCCAGGCCGCTTCACGACCGGCCCGGTCACCGTCATAGCAACAGACCACGTTGTCGGTGGCGCGGAACAGCAGCTGAATATGTTCAGCCGTCGTTGAGGTTCCGAGCGAGGCGACGGCATAATCAATGCCGTATTGCGCCAACGCCACCACGTCCATATAGCCTTCCACTACCAGCAAACGCTGCGGGGTAGGGTGGTTCTGCTGCGCTTCATACAGGCCGTACAGTTGACGACCCTTGTGGAATACTTCAGTTTCCGGCGAGTTCAGGTATTTCGGCATGCCGTCACCCAACACGCGTCCGCCAAAGGCGATCACTCGCCCACGCTTGTCGCGAATAGGGAACATTACGCGTTCACGGAAACGATCGTACGAGCGTCCTTGATCGTTAGTCACCAGCATGCCGGCATCGTTCAATGCACTACGGCTGTCGGCGTCGCGACCAAAACGCTTTAAGGCATTATCCCAACCGGCAGGTGCAAAGCCGATGGCAAAATGGCGGATAACATCGTCACTCAACCCGCGCTGTTGCAGATAATTACGCGCCGGCGCACCGGAAGGTTGATGCAGTGACTGTTGATAGAACGAACTGAGCTGTTCCATCAGTTGATACAGGCTTTGGCGCTGATGACGTTCGATTTGGGTCGGCCCGGAACCTGCCTCGTAAGGCACTTCCAGTCCGTGCATGGTTGCCAGCTCTTCGATGGTTTCGACAAACTCAAGTCGGTCGTAATTCATCAGAAAGTCGACGGCGTTACCGTGCGCACCACAACCAAAACAGTGATAAAACTGCTTTTCACCATTAACGGTAAATGAAGGCGTTTTTTCGTGGTGGAACGGACAGCACGCGTGATAGTTCTTGCCCTGCTTCTTGAGCTTTACCCGGGCGTCGATCAGATCGACGATGTCGGTGCGAGCCAGCAAGTCATTGATAAATACACGCGGAATTCGTCCAGCCATAAGCCCTTACTTTACTAGCCTATAAACGAGAACAAGCCGCGCATTCCTTTCGGAAAGCACGGCCTTCGTATGCAACTACTCGGTCTGCGCGATTTTTAAAATCAGAAATTCACGCGGCGGGGTTGCCCCCGAAGAATTAATACAGACGAGTGCGGCGTGCGTTTTCGCGAGCCAGTTTCTTCGCGTGACGTTTCACAGCAGAAGCTTTAGCGCGCTTACGTTCGGTAGTCGGTTTTTCATAGAACTCACGACGACGAACTTCAGCCAAAACGCCCGCTTTTTCGCAAGAGCGTTTGAAACGACGCAGAGCAACGTCAAATGGCTCGTTTTCACGTACTTTAATTACAGGCATGTGCCTCTCACCTCAATAAAATTCGGTTTGCTGCTGGCCAAGCGCCAGCAATTTCAAAATGGTGCGGAATTTTACTTCAACGGATGCTGCTTTGTAAAGCACCACAGCAAATTGAACCTGCGGCCACCCTGGTAAAACATGCGCAATTTTGCATCGGGCGCTGATTATAGACTAATCAGAAAAAAATGCTCGTTTTTAATCAAACGGCATTTATGGCTGGAATCATCAACATAGCCCAGAGGAGCCGACAAGATGCGCCGCACTGGCGGTAAACCGGCCTGTTTGTGCTAAACTGGCGGCCGCACGTGAATGATGGGAAATGTAATGCGAGTACTGGGTATAGAAACCTCCTGCGATGAAACCGGAATTGCAGTGTATGACGATCAGGCCGGTTTATTAGCGAATCAATTGTACAGCCAGGTGAAGCTGCACGCCGACTACGGTGGTGTGGTGCCGGAACTGGCTTCCCGCGATCATGTGCGTAAAACCGTGCCCTTGATTCAGGCGGCATTGAAGGAAGCGAACCTGACCGCGGCCGATATCGACGGCGTTGCCTATACTGCCGGGCCAGGCCTGGTGGGGGCGCTGCTGGTGGGCGCGACCATTGGTCGTGCGCTGGCGTTTGCCTGGGGCGTGCCGGCAGTACCGGTGCATCACATGGAAGGCCACCTGCTGGCACCGATGCTGGAAGACAATCCACCGGCGTTCCCGTTTGTCGCGCTGCTGGTTTCCGGCGGCCATACCCAGTTGATCAGCGTGACCGGCATTGGTCAATACGAACTGCTGGGCGAATCGGTCGACGATGCGGCGGGTGAAGCCTTCGACAAAACGGCCAAGCTGTTGGGGCTGGACTATCCCGGCGGGCCAATGCTGTCGAAAATGGCGCAGCAGGGTACCGCAGGCCGTTTCACCTTCCCACGGCCAATGACCGATCGGCCGGGGCTGGATTTCAGTTTCTCCGGGTTGAAGACCTTTGCCGCCAACACCATTCGTTCCAACGGTAATGACGATCAGACGCGTGCGGACATTGCCCGGGCGTTTGAAGATGCGGTAGTGGATACGTTGGCGATCAAATGCAAACGTGCGCTGGAGCAAACTGGTTTCAAACGGCTGGTTATGGCCGGCGGCGTCAGTGCCAACCGCACGCTACGTACCAAAATGGCGGAAATGCTGCACAAACGCGGCGGTGAGGTGTTCTATGCCCGTCCGGAGTTCTGCACGGATAACGGCGCAATGATCGCTTATGCGGGTCTGGTACGGTTGCAGAGCGGTGCCAATCCGGAACTGAGCGTTTCGGTGCGACCGCGTTGGCCGCTGGCTGAATTGTCTGCGGTATAAATAGTCGAAGGCCGGAGAGCTCCGGCCTTTTTGATTACTCTTCTTTTTTTTCTTCCTGCTCTGCCGCGTCGGTTTTCTTCTTGCGGAAGACACCCCAGATTTTTCCTTCCTGGCCACGCCACAGGCGCTGAATATTGTCGTGGTGCCGCATCAGGATCAGGCACGACAGCATCGCTACCGGGAAGGTGAACTGCGGTTTGAACCACCAGACGTAGAACGGAGCAATCAGCGCGCTGATAATCGCACCCAGCGAAGAATAGCCGCTGAGCAGCACGGTCAGCAGCCAGGTGCCGGTCATCAGGCCGGTAAGATCCCAGCCGATCGGTGCTATGGCACCAAACGCCGTTGCCACGCCCTTACCGCCGCGGAAGTGGAAGAATACCGGGTAGATATGTCCCAGACAGGCGGCGATCGCCGTCAGGCCCAGATACAGCGGCGGGACATCAAGTTTGTATGCCAGCCAGACCGGCAGCATCCCTTTGAGAATATCGAATACCAGCACCGCCGCCGCAGCTACGCGCCCGCCGATACGCAGGACGTTGGTCGCTCCTGGATTCCCTGAGCCATTTTCACGCGGATCGGGCAGCCTGGCGATCCGGCAAACCAGGATCGCACTGGAAATTGAGCCACACAGATACGCGAAGATAATCATGCCAAGCGCGGTAGCACTCATAACGCGGTTCCGTTTAATAAGGGTCGTTTTACTCGCAACATATATGGATAATACCCATATTCCGCTGGAAGTGGTATCCGGCAAGGCCAAAAACAGAGAATGACGTGATGGATATCGTATTTATAGAAGAGCTTACCGTAATTACTACCATTGGCGTTTATGACTGGGAACAAAACATTCGTCAGAAGCTGGTGTTCGATATCGAAATGGGCTGGGACAATCGCCAGGCGGCCGCCAGTGACGATGTGAATGACTGCCTGAGCTACGCCGATATCAGTGAAGCCATCATCCAGCACGTGGAGCCCAATCGCTTTGCGTTGGTGGAGCGGGTTGCAGAGGAAATATCTGAAATATTACTCCAGCGCTTCAATTCCCCGTGGGTCCGTATTAAGGTCAGCAAACCGGGCGCTGTTGCACATGCCAGCCGGGTTGGGGTGATCATTGAACGTGGCACCCGGCCGGTGTGAGGTTCTGTCATACCTGTGCAACTAAAGGTCATTAAATTGGTCTGAACCTGAGAATTGTTTTAGCGGCAATGTATTGAACACTGCCGCTTTTTTATGTTTATAGCCGTAAATTTATAGGGTGATCGAAGCACATGGCGGACATGCATTCACTGTTTATTGCGTTTGTTCTTGGGGTGGTCGAAGGGTTAACTGAATTCTTACCGGTGTCTTCAACCGGGCACATGATTATTGTCGGCGAGTGGCTGGGTTTCACTGGCGATAAGGCCAAAACTTTTGAGGTGATCATCCAGCTGGGGTCGATTCTGGCGGTAGTGGTGATGTTCTGGCGTCGCCTGTTCGGGCTGATCGGCATTCATTTCGGTGGTAAGCCGGTTGAGCATGAAGGCAAAACGACGGGCCATTTGAAACTGGGCCATATTCTGCTGGCGATGATCCCGGCGGTGGTGCTGGGGCTGCTGTTCCATGACGTTATCAAGTCGCTGTTTGCACCGAAAAACGTGATGTATGCGCTGGTAGTGGGTGGTTTCCTGCTGCTGGCAGCGGAATGGTTGAAGCCGAAAAAGCCGAGTGCTGAAGGGCTTGATGACATCACCTACCGCCAGGCGTTTATGATTGGTTGCTTCCAATGTCTGGCACTGTGGCCGGGCTTCTCCCGCTCAGGTTCCACCATTGCCGGTGGCATGCTGGTGGGCGTGAATCGTTACGCGGCTGCGGAGTTCTCATTCATTCTGGCGGTGCCGATGATGATTGGTGCCAGTGGGCTGGATTTGTACAAGAGTCTGCACTTCCTGACGATGGGCGATTTACCGATGTTTGCAGTCGGCTTTGCCACTGCTTTCGTGGTAGCACTGATCGCGATCAAGACCTTCCTGACGCTGATCAAACGCATCTCGTTTGTGCCGTTTGCCATCTATCGCTTTATCGTGGCCGGCGTGGTTTACATGGTCTTCATGTAAGCCGAGCATCAATAAGAAACCCCGCGCTGCGGGGTTTTTTTATGCCTGATCGAGAGGGATATCCTGAGTTTGTTTCCACTCGGCCAGCGCTTGTTGGCGGCGGCGTTTCAGCTCGTCGCGGACAGCCAGCCCTTGCAGGCCGCTGGCCACCACCTCTTTGACCGATACCGCATTCGCCACCTGAAACGCCTGGCGCAGATAGTCGCCCTGCGGATAAGGGTTGTTTTCAAAGCCGGTACGGCCGCGAGCGTCGGCTTCGCTGGTGAGGATCATCTGTTCCAGCCGCTGCGGTTTGCGCCAAACATCGACCGCATCAAACAGTTTCAGCAAGGTCTCAGGGCGCAGCTTGTTTACCGTATGGATCAGATCGTGATATTCGGCAACCAGCTTGGCCAGATCGCGCACAGGATTGGGGACTCGCAGCCGCCGGCACAGTGCTTCGACCAACAGAACGCCCGCCGGTCCATGACCGTGGTGATGCGGCCAGAGCTCTTTTGGCGTCTGCCCCTTGCCGAGGTCGTGACAGAGTGCGGAGAAGCGCACGTCCACTTCAGGGCTGAGCTGGGCAGCGATAGCCAGCGTCATCAGGGTATGAATGCCGGTGTCGATCTCCGGGTGCCATTTGGCGGGGGCCGGTACGCCGAACAGCGCGTCGATCTCCGGGAACAGCACGCCGAGCGCCTCGCAGTCACGCAGTACCTGAAAATAGACCTGTGGACTCTGGCTTTGCAGCGCCTTCTCGGTTTCTTTCCATACCCGCTCGGCCGTCAGCGCGGCCAGTTCACCACTGCGTGCCATCTGACGCATCAACTCGGCGGTTTCCGGCGCGATGCTAAAACCCAAATGGGCGAAGCGGGCGGCGAAACGCGCCACGCGCAGTACACGCAACGGATCTTCACCAAAGGCATCGGACACGTGGCGCAGTACTCGCGCTTGCAGGTCGGCCACGCCGTTGAAAGGGTCGATCAGCTCACCGTCGGCGCTGCGGGCAATGGCGTTGATGGTTAAATCGCGCCGTTGCAAATCTTCTTCCAGCGTTACGTCCGGCGCGGCGTAGCAGGTAAAACCGGTATAGCCCTGGCCGGATTTCCGCTCGGTGCGCGCCAGCGCATATTCTTCATGTGTCTTGGGGTTGAGAAACACCGGGAAGTCTTTACCGACCTGTTGATAGCCCAGGGCTGTCAGCTCGGAAGGCGCAGCACCTACCACCACCCAGTCGCGGTCGACTACCGGTATCTCAAGCAAGCTGTCGCGGACGGCACCGCCGACCAGGTAAGTCTTCACTGTTAACTCCTGAATTTATCCTAAGGCTCTGTTGACCAGATTACCTCAATTAGCGGGGCGCTGCCGAAACCAATAAAAAGGGCGCCCCGCAGGCGCCCAATCTCAAACCGAACGATACTTTAATCAGTTCATCCAGCGGTTGTTGCTTTTACGACGCGGGATCAGGTGTGGTAACAGCAGACCCAACAGCAGGCCTACGCCAGCCACGCCGCCGCCGTACATAAACCACTGCAGGATAATGGTGCGCTGTTTGTCGTCGAGCTGCAGGTTAACCGCGTTAACCTTTTTCTGCGCCACTACCAGCTGGTTTTTCAGATCCTGGTTTTCCTGCTGCAGGCCGCTGATGGTGCTGTCACTGCCGGCCACTTTCTGCTGCATTTCAGCGGTACGCTGGTTCCAGCTGTTGTCGATATTGGCCAGTTTATCGGTCAGGGTTTTGACCTGCTGCTCCAGCGCGGGCACCTGAGTGCGCAGGCTTGGGGTCTGGCTAAGCTGATCCAACGGGATCCAGGTGTTGCGGCCCTTGGCATCGCGGATCTGGCCATAGTTGGTGCTGTCGTTTACGCTCAACAGGGTCACTTCTTCACCGGCGTTCAAGGTGCCGACAATACGGTACTGATTACCCGGGCCGCTGTGGACGTAAGTATTCAATTCATCGGAGATATAGCGTTTATCTTCGGCATGGGCGCCCCAAGTGATGCTGAAGCTCAGCACGGCAAGGCAAATCAGGCGTAATTTCTGCATTAGTTCATCGTTTCTGTGTGAATTTATGGGAACGATAGTAGAGCGTTCAGTCTGACGACGCAACGCTAAAACCGGAATGAGAACTATCTTACTGTGGCAGATTCTGTGAGTTGCGCAGCGTTTTATAACGTAACAGGTTTTTTCTGCAGTTAGCAGGGTTAAGGCGCCGGGAATCGCGGTAAGATAACGGCAACTGTGCGTCACCGGGCAGAACGTGGCAGGCCAGGCCCGCCGCCGTGAAGGCTGACGCGAATGCGTAACTTATTGGTGTAAAAGACTTATGACCGTTGAAATAGAACTGAAATTTATTGCCACCCCGGATGCGGTTGCCGCCTTGCCGCAGCAACTGGCTGCCTGGCCGAATCAGCATTCCGCACCGCAAAAACTGACCAATATTTATTTCGAAACCGCCGACAATTTCCTGCGTGGTCAGGATATGGGGTTACGTATCCGCGGGTTCGACGACAGTTATGAAATGACTATCAAAACCGCCGGCAAGGTGGTGGCGGGCTTGCATCAGCGTCCGGAATATAATGTGGCGATTGCCACGCCGGAGCTGGCGCTGGATCGGTTCCCGGCAGATATCTGGCCGCAGGGTTGTGATATCCCGGCGTTGCAGCAGGCGTTACAACCGCTGTTCCGCACCGATTTCGTGCGTGAGAAGTGGGTGGTCACTTACGGTAAGAGCGAGATTGAGGTTGGTCTTGACCAGGGTGAAGTGAAAGCCGGTGAGCTGAGCGAAGCGCTGTGCGAAATCGAACTGGAATTGAAAGAAGGCAATACCGCCGATTTGCTGGCGCTGGCCAACGCACTGGCGGAGCACGGCGGCCTGCGTCAGGGCAGCCTGAGCAAGGCGGCGCGGGGTTATCATTTGGCGCAGGGCAACGTCCCGCGCGAACGTCATCCATTGGCGGTATTGAAACCGGCCGCGAAATCCAGCGTTGAGCAAGGGATGATAGCCAGTTTCGAACTGGGTTTGAGCCATTGGCAGTATCACGAAGAACTGTGGTTGCGTGGCGATACTCAGGCCCGTCGTTCCGTGATGGAGGCGATTGCGCTGATCCGCCAGGCACTGGTGATTTTCGGCGGCCTGGTCCCCCGCAAGGCCAGCGCCGATCTGCGCGCCCGGCTGACTGCACTGGAGCCGCTGCTGATTGATAAAACCACTCAGCCACAGGAGTTGTGCTATAGCGCGGAATATCTGCAATGTAAGTTGGCGCTCACATCGTGGTTGGTGACCGCTGCCTGGAAACCTTTTATCGATGCCAAGGCGCAGGCCAAGCTTGACGGTTCCTTCAAACGTTTCAGCGACATTATGCTGGGGCGCAGCGCCGCCGAGTTGAAAGAAGCCTTTACCCGCACGCTGAACGATGACGAATACGAGGAACAGCTGCCGCGTCTGACGCGTCAGGTCTCGGCATTTATCCTGCTGTCTGGGGCTTACCCTGACGACGAAACCGGCCCTTACATTGACGGCTGGCGCGAGCTGCAACTGGCGGTGGCCGAACGGCGCCAGGGCTGGTACGAAGGCAGCCGCAAGCAGGCCTTATCGCATGCGCCATTCTGGTTAAACGGCGCGCTCCGCTAACTAAGCTGGCCTGCCAGGCGCAGGCCTTCGATTGGATCATTCACTATGTTGCCACTTTCAGCAGCGTTACAGACTCAGGCACAGAACATCGTGCAGCGTTTTCAGGAAACTCAGGGCGCGGACTGCGCGCTCAGCAGCCAGGAACTGTGGGTTTTGGCGTCGAGCGACTTTGTCTGCGACATGTTGCAGAGCCAGCCGGAATGGCTGGCGACGCTGCGCAAGCAACCGCCGGTGGCGGACGAGTGGCAACATTATGCCGCCTGGCTGCAGGATGATTTGGAAGAGGTGCGTGACGAAGCGCAACTGATGCGTGCACTGCGCCTGTTTCGCCGCGAGACGCTGGTCAGGATCGCCTGGGCGCAGGCGCTGGGCCAATGCAGCACGCAAGAAACGCTGTTGCAGCTGAGTGGGCTGGCGGAAACGCTGATTGTCAGCGCCCGCGACTGGCTGTACCAAACCTGCTGCCGTGAGTGGGGCACTCCATGCAATGCTCAGGGCGTGCCGCAGCCGTTGCTGATCCTCGGTATGGGGAAATTGGGCGGCGGTGAACTGAACTTTTCGTCCGATATCGATCTGATCTTTGCTTACCCGGAAAACGGCCAGACCCAGGGCGGGCGGCGTGAGCTGGATAACGCCCAGTTCTTCACCCGTCTGGGGCAGCGGCTGATCAAGGCGCTGGATCAGCAAACCATCGACGGCTTCGTCTATCGCGTGGATATGCGGCTGCGGCCGTTCGGCGACAGCGGCCCACTGGTGATGAGCTTCGCCGCGCTGGAAGATTATTACCAGGAGCAGGGCCGTGACTGGGAACGTTATGCGATGGTCAAGGCGCGGCTGATGGGCGGCTCGGAAGACGCCTACAGCGAAGAACTGCGCAAAACCCTGCGGCCGTTTGTCTTCCGTCGCTATATCGATTTCAGCGTGATCCAATCGCTGCGCAATATGAAAGGCATGATCGCCCGTGAAGTCCGGCGGCGCGGGCTAAAAGACAATATCAAACTGGGTGCCGGTGGCATCCGCGAAATTGAATTTATCACCCAGGTATTCCAACTGATCCGCGGCGGGCGTGAGCCGGCGTTGCAAGGGCGCTCGTTGCTGCCGACGCTACAGGCGGTGGGGGAACTGGGGCTGCTGGAGCCGCAACAGGTACAGGCGATGAGTGCCAGTTACCTGTTCCTGCGCCGGCTGGAAAACCTGCTGCAGGCGATTGCCGATCAACAAACGCAAACGCTGCCGCAAGATGAACTCGATCAGGCGCGGCTGGCCTGGGGCATGGGGTTCGACGACTGGTCGGCCCTGCTGCTGGCGTTGGATAACCATATGCAGGCGGTCAGGGCGGTATTTAACGACCTGATTGGCGATGATAGCCCCGACGTTGGCGAAGATCCCGATTATCAGCACTATCACAGTCTGTGGCAGGACGCGCTGGAAGAGAACGAACTGGCCCCGTTGACGCCACATCTGGATGAAGAGGCGCGCAGACAAATGCTGCGCACCATCGCTGAATTTCGGCATGACGTCGACAAACGCACCATCGGCCCGCGCGGTCGTGATGTGCTCGATCAACTGATGCCGCGCCTGCTGGCGGAAGTCTGTCCGCGTCAGGACGCGCCGACCGCACTGCTCAGGCTGACCCAGCTGTTGCTGAGCATCGTGACCCGTACCACCTACCTTGAGCTGCTGGTGGAATACCATGCGGCCCTTAGCCATTTGATTCGCCTGTGTGCCGCTTCGCCGATGGTGGCCAACCAGCTGTCGCGTTATCCGCTGCTGCTCGATGAGCTGTTGGAGCCGGCGACGTTGTATCAGCCGGTGGCCCCGGATGCCTACCGCAGCGAGCTGCGCCAGTACCTGCTGCGGGTGCCGGAGGACGACGAAGAGCAAAGGCTGGAAGCGCTGCGCCAGTTCAAACAGGCGCAACAGCTGCGTATTGCCGCCGGGGATATCTCTGGTGCGCTGCCGGTGATGAAAGTGAGCGATCACCTCACCTATCTGGCGGAGGCGATTATCGACACCGTGGTACAGCAGGCGTGGAACGATATGGTCGCACGCTATGGCCAGCCAACCCATTTGCAGGAGCGTGAAGGGCGCGGTTTTGCGGTGATTGGCTACGGCAAGCTGGGCGGTTGGGAACTGGGTTACAGTTCCGATCTTGACCTGGTGTTTATCCTCGATTGTCCGCCAGAGGTGATGACCGACGGCGATCGCAGCATTGACGGCCGTCAGTTTTATCTGCGTCTGGCACAGCGGGTGATGCACCTGTTCAGCACCCGTACCTCGTCCGGTATTTTGTATGAAGTGGACGCCCGCCTGCGGCCGTCGGGTGCGGCCGGCATGTTGGTCAGCACCGTCGAAGCCTTTGCCGATTATCAGCAGAGCGAAGCCTGGACCTGGGAACATCAGGCGCTGGTACGGGCACGCATCGTGCATGGCGATCCGCTGTTGCATCAGCAGTTTGATGTTATCCGCCGGGAGATCCTGTGCAAACCGCGTGACCTGGAAACGCTGAAACGCGAGGTGCGTGAGATGCGTGAGAAAATGCGCAATCACCTTGGCAACAAGCAGCGTGAACTGTTTGATATCAAAGCCGACGAGGGCGGGATCACCGATATCGAATTTATTGCCCAGTATCTGGTCTTAGGCTATGCGGCCGCCGAACCGCGCCTGACGCGCTGGTCTGATAACGTGCGCATTTTCGAACTGATGGCCAATTACGACATCATGCCGGAAGAGGAAGCGCGTGCGCTGACTCAGGCTTACGTCACCATGCGCGATGAGATCCATCATCTGGCGTTGCAGGAGCATTCCGGCAAGGTTGGCAATGGGCAATTCGCCGCCGAACGTGAACAAGTCCGCGCCAGTTGGGCGAAGTGGCTGGGCTGAGCAGGCCGGTTGCGCAATACGTTTTGCAGCTATTACAGACGTCTGTGGTAATATCTGCGCCACTAAAATTTTGTACTTTTTTGGAGTTATCGGATGAAAGTTACACTGCCTGATTTTCGCCGCGCCGGGGTATTGGTGGTGGGTGACGTCATGTTGGATCGCTATTGGTATGGGCCGACCAGCCGCATTTCACCGGAAGCGCCGGTGCCGGTGGTCAAGGTTGAAACCATTGAAGAGCGTCCCGGCGGTGCGGCTAACGTAGCGATGAACATTGCTTCGCTGGGCGCCAATTCACGCCTGGTGGGCCTGACCGGTATTGATGATGCTGCGCGGGCGCTGAGCGCCAAGCTGAATGAAGTCAACGTGCGCTGTGATTTTGTCTCGGTGCCGACGCACCCGACCATCACCAAGCTGCGCGTGCTGTCGCGTAACCAGCAATTGATCCGTCTCGATTTCGAAGAAGGTTTCTCAAACGTCGATCCGCAGCCGCTGTTGGAACGTATCCAGCAGGCATTGCCGCAGATTGGCGCACTGGTGCTGTCAGATTACGCCAAAGGCGCGCTGAGCCAGGTGCAAAGCATGATCCAACTGGCGCGTGCCGCCAAGGTGCCGGTGCTGATCGATCCAAAAGGTTCTGATTTTGAGCGTTATCGCGGTGCAACGTTGCTGACGCCAAACCTGTCCGAATTCGAAGCGGTGGTCGGTCACTGCAAAGACGAAGCCGAACTGGTTGAGCGCGGCATGAAGCTGGTGGCGGACTTTGAGCTTTCTGCACTGCTGGTCACCCGTTCCGAGCACGGCATGACGCTGCTGCAGCCGGGCATCGCGCCGCTGCATTTGCCCACTTTGGCGCAGGAAGTGTTTGACGTTACCGGTGCCGGCGATACCGTTATCGGCGTGTTGGCCGCGGCACTGGCTGCCGGCAACACGTTGGAAGAGTCCTGTTTCCTGGCCAATGCCGCAGCCGGCGTGGTGGTAGGCAAACTGGGGACTTCGACCGTTTCACCAATCGAGCTGGAAAACGCGGTACGCGGCCGGGCTGAAACCGGCTTTGGCGTAATGACCGAGGCCCAATTGAAAACCGCCGTGGCGCAAGCCCGTCAGCGCGGTGAAAAAGTGGTGATGACCAACGGCATCTTCGACATTTTGCATGCCGGTCACGTCTCTTATCTGGCCAATGCCCGCAAGCTGGGCGATCGCCTGATTGTGGCGGTGAACAGCGATGCTTCCACTAAACGTCTGAAAGGCGAAACCCGTCCGGTCAACGCGCTGGAAAACCGCATGATTGTACTGGGTGCGCTGGAAGCGGTGGATTGGGTGGTGCCGTTCGAAGAAGATACGCCACAACGCCTGATCGCCGATATCCTGCCGGATCTGCTGGTGAAAGGCGGCGATTACAAGCCTGAAGATATCGCCGGTAGTACCGAGGTATGGGCCAATGGCGGCGACGTAAAAGTGCTGAACTTTGAAGACGGCCTATCGACCACCAACATCATCAAGGCAATCAAAGACGGGCGTGGCTAACGTTCGCTGAAAACGGCGGTGGGCAGTGAGTGGACTGAAGCAAGAGCTGAGTTTGGCGCAGGGCGTTGGGCTATTGTCCACTTCACTGCTGGGTACCGGCGTATTTGCCGTTCCGGCTTTGGCAGCACAGGTGGCACAGGGCGATAGTCTGTGGGCCTGGCCGCTGCTGATTATCCTGGTTTTCCCGATCGCCATTGCCTTTGCGGCTTTGGGCCGCCATTTCCCCAGTGCGGCTGGTGCCGCGCATTTTGTCGGGCTGGCCTTTGGTCCGCGCATGGCGAAAGTCACCGGCTGGCTGTTTTTGTCGGTTATTCCGGTTGGCCTGCCGGCGGCGCTGCAGATTGCCGCCGGTTTTTGGCAGGCCACTTTCGGCTGGAGCGCCAATGGCCTGCTGTTGGTGCAAATTGCCACGCTGGTGATGATTTGGTTTTTAGGCACGCGCAGCGCGGGCTCCAGTGCCAATATTCAAACGCTAATCGCCGTTCTGGTGGTAGCGCTGGTGGCCGCTATCTGGTGGCGTGGCGACATCTCACTGTCCCAAATTCCCTGGCCGGCAATCAACGAAATCTCCTCGCCCAATCTGTTCCATGCGCTGGCAGTGATGTTCTGGTGCTTTGTGGGCCTGGAGGCATTTGCCCATCTGGCGACCGAGTTTCGTAACCCTGAACGCGATTTTCCGCGTGCACTTCTGTTTGGCATGTTGGTCGCCGGGGCGGTGTACTGGGGCTGTACCGTGGCGGTGCTGCATTTCCACGCCTACGGTGAGCATCAGGCGGCGGCTGCGTCATTGCCGGGTATCGTGGTGCAACTGTTTGGTCAGCATGCGCTGTGGGTGGCCTGTATCATTGGCTATCTGGCCTGCTTTGCCAGCGTTAATATCTATACCCAAAGCTTCGCCCGGCTGGTGTGGTCACAGGCGCAGGATCGTCCGGCCAGCGCGCTGGCCAGGCTGTCTGCCGGACAGGCACCGGTCAATGCATTAAGCGCGGTGGTGGGCAGCTGTTTGCTGTTCACTTTGCTGATTTATACGCTGAAGCTGCCGCTGGATACGCTGCTGGTGTATGCCAATGGCATCTTTGTGCTGATCTATTTGCTGTGTATGCTGGCGGGCTGTCGAATTTTGCACGGGCGTTCGCGGCTAATGGCGGCGACAGGATTAGGGCTGTGTGTGCTGTTGATGGTGATTATCGGCTGGAAAAGCCTGTATGCGCTGGGAATGTTCGCGCTGATTTGGCTGGTGTTGCGGCTTAAGGCTCAGGCGGCGCTCAAACCGCAATAAGGGCGCAGTATCGCGCCCTTAACGGTAACTTATTCGGCGTCTGGCTGTTGCGCAGCAGGCGTGGCGTTCAGCTTGCTTTCCAGCTCGCTCATACGCTGTTCCAGCAACGCCAGTTTTTCACGGGTGCGCAGCAGTACCTGGGTCTGCACGTCGAACTCTTCGCGGTTGACCAAATCCAGACGGGTGAGCTGTGACTGCAACACCTGACGGATTTTCTTCTCAACGTCTTCCCCGAATTCGCGCACGCCTTTAGGCATGGACTCATGCACCTGACGTGCGATCTGTTCAATTTTTTTCGGGTCAATCATGGCGTATCCCTTTCAGAGTTTAATTGCTGTTGCCTAGTGTAATGCGAGTTGCCCGCCGGATAAACTATTTAACCGCATTCCCTGCGGCTGGCCGAATTGTGCTTTTGCCAATTGCCCTGATTAATCATTAGCGTTATAGTCGAGAGGCTTATTCTCAGGGCGGGGTGCAAGTCCCCACCGGCGGTAAATCACCTTCTACGGTGAAAGCCCGCGAGCGCTCAGCCAGTCTCTTGCAGTTTGGTTAGAGGTCAGCAGATCCGGTGTAATTCCGGGGCCGACGGTTATAGTCCGGATGGGAGAGAGTAACGGTATCTGCCGGGTTTGCGCCCGCTTGCGTTATTTTTTTAGCTATTGCTAGCTACTCCTCAAGATCGCCCTGGTTCTGGTAATCCATAATTTTCTAATGAGGTTTTTTACCATGAATCAGACCCTACTTTCAGATTTCGGCACGCCGGTAGAACGCGTAGAACGCGCTCTTGAAGCATTGCGCAATGGGCGCGGTGTGATGGTGCTCGATGATGAAAATCGTGAAAACGAAGGTGATATGATCTTCGCCGCAGAAACCATGACCGTTGAGCAGATGGCGCTGACCATTCGCCACGGTAGCGGTATTGTGTGCCTGTGTCTCACCGAAGAACGTCGTCAGCAGCTTGAGCTGCCGATGATGGTGACCAACAACTCCAGCCAGTTCCAGACCGCCTTCACCGTGACTATCGAAGCGGCGCAGGGTGTGACGACCGGTGTTTCCGCGTCCGATCGCCTGACCACCATTCGCGCGGCGGTAGCCGATAACGCCAAGCCGAGCGATCTGAACCGCCCTGGCCACGTGTTCCCACTGCGTGCGCAGCCGGGTGGCGTCCTGAGCCGTCGTGGTCATACCGAAGCGACTATCGATTTGGTATCAATGGCCGGTTTCAAACCTGCCGGCGTGCTGTGTGAACTGACCAACGATGACGGCAGCATGGCGCATGCGCCAGAAGTTATCCTGTTCGCCAAACAGCATGATATGACCGTGCTGACCATCGAAGATCTGGTGGCCTACCGCCAGGCACACGAGCAGAAAGCCAGCTGATATCGGACTGATTTTCTGAATATAAAAAAGCCGCGAATGCGGCTTTTTTTGGCTTAAAAGGCTTAACCGATCCCGCCGCTTTGCAATAACGTCAGGCTGAATCCCATCACCGCCATTCCGCACAGCACGCCGTAACTCGGGTTATTGTTCGGATCAATTTCTTTCGCCAACGGCATCAGCTCATCGACCGACAGCGCCACCATAATACCGGCGACTGCCGCCATAATCGACGCCATCACCACCGGCGATATCATCGGGCCGAGCAGCAGAAATGCCAGCACGCCGCCGAGAATTTCCGCCATGCCGGAAATACCCGACCACAGCAACGCCTTGGTCTTTGAGCCGGTCGCGGCATAAACCGGCCCGGCGACCGCCAGACCCTCAGGGATATTGTGAATGGCGACGGCCAGCGCGATGCCCATCCCCAGTTCCAGATCGGCGCTGGCGGTCACGAAGGTGGCGATGCCCTCCGGAAAGTTGTGCAGGCTGATGCCTAGCGTCAGCAGCACGGCAGTGCGTTTCAGGTTGTGCGGCTGGAGTGGTTTCTGCAGTAAATCTTGCGGGTGCTGGTGTGGCAGCATCCGGTCCAGCGCAAAATAACCCAGCAGGCCAAGCATGAACATGCCGTAGCCCAGCATGGGCGACATGCCCTGGGTGTGCAGCGCCGCGGGCAGCATTTCCATCAGCGATATCAACAGCATAATCCCGGCGGCAAAGCCGAGTGCAAACGCCAACATTCGGTTGGATGGCTTCTGGCCGATAATGCCGAACAGGGCACCGACAAAGGTGGCGCCGCCGGCCAGCAAGGTCAGGAGTAGCGGTACGGACATGGTTGTCTCCCTTATGCTGAAATTGTTGTTTATTTTCTGATACTAACAGAGTAAGCGCATAAATCGAGTGGATTTGGCTGATTGCTTCCATTGTTTTAACCATTCAAATTTATTGAAGATCATCATCATGGTTATCCGGCTGTTTTACCTCGGCAAACGGCGTAGTCTGGTCCACAGAATGTATTGCGACCAACCAAGGATCCTGTATGAAAACCTCTCGTATGCCAGCACTTTTCCTCGGCCACGGTAGCCCGATGAACGCGCTGGAAGAAAACCGCTACACCCGGGCATGGCGTACGTTGGGTGAAACCTTGCCACGTCCGAAGGGCATCGTTGCCGTATCCGCTCACTGGTATACCCGTGGCACCGCCGTTACTGCGATGGAAAAACCGAAAACCATCCATGACTTTGGTGGTTTCCCACAGGCGCTGTTTGATACCCAGTATCCGGCTCCCGGCTCTCCCGAATTGGCTGCGCAGGTCCAGCAGGTGTTGGAACCGACTCGCGTCAAGGCTGACGTCAGTGAATGGGGGTTGGATCACGGTACCTGGGGCGTGTTGATCAAAATGTACCCTGAGGCGGACATTCCGGTGGTGCAGCTCAGCATCGACGGTACTCAGCCGGCGGAATACCATTATGAGCTGGGCCGCAGGCTGGCGGAGTTACGCGAACAGGGGATCATGATCGTAGCCAGCGGTAACGTGGTGCATAACCTGCGGATGGTGAAATGGCAGGGTGACGCGACACCTTATCCGTGGGCCACGTCGTTCGACAAGTTTGTGCGGGATAACCTTAATTATCATGGTGATAACCACCCTCTGGTGAATTTCATGCAGCATGAGGGCGCAGCGCTTTCGAACCCGACGCCGGAGCACTACCTGCCGCTGCTGTATGTGCTTGGCGGTTGGGACGGCAAGGAAGCGATCACCGTGCCGGTCGATGGCATTGAGATGAGCTCATTGAGCATGCTGTCAGTGCAGATCGGCTAGATCATTCACGCCAGCTCAGGCTGGCGTGGATTTATCTGCAAAACCGCAGGACTCGCGGATCACCAGAGAAGGCGGCAGGATGATACGTTTTGGCGGCTCATCATTACCCTGAATACGGCTGTACAACAGTTCCCCGGCTTTACGGCCAATCTCGCGTGAAGCCACCGATACGGTGGTCAAACCCGGCTGCACCAGCGAGGCTTCGGTAATATCATCAAAACCGATTAGCGCAAAATCACGGCCAATCTGGCGGTTGAGTTTGCGCAATGTCTGCATCACCCCCAGCGCGACAATGTCCTGATAGCATAAGGCCGCAGTGATTTCCGGATGGGCTTTCAGTAACTGTTCCGCCGCCATGGCTCCGGAGCTTTGGCTGGCCTCGCTATCCACAATCCATTCTCCGTTGACCGCGATACCGTGCTCTACCAGCTTGCTGGTGTAGCCGCCCAGCCGTTGTGCGCGGGTAGTCGAGCTGATGGATCCCCCGATAAAGGCGATATGACGATGCCCCAGATTCAGCAGATGCTGAGTCGCCAATTGAGTGCCCAGGAAGTTATCGGTGCCGACGAAGTCAAAGTGCGCATCGGCCACCGGGCGGACTACCATAATGGCCGGTATCTTGCGGCGTTTCAGCGTTTCAAAAAACAGCGGTGGCGTTTGTCTTGCGGCGCACAGCACCATGCCGCTGGTATTGTTCTGCAACAGGGAGTCGACAAATTTTTGCTGCCTGTCGGCAGACTCTTCGCTGTTAGCCAGAAACAGCATCAACTGATGACGCTCCATCTCCTGGCTCAGCCCGGCGGTCATCTCCGCATAAAACGGATTGGTGATGTCGTGCAGCAGTAGGCCGACCTGGTTGCTGCTGCGATTGCGCAGGTTAGCGGCGGTCTGATTGTAGACATAGCCCAGCTCATCAATGGCGCTCAGTACGCGCTTGCGGGTGGCGTCCGATATGCGACCACGGTTGCGCAATACCATCGATACCGTCGCGGTGGAGACTTTTGCAAATGCGGCGACGTCCGCCAAGGTTATTGTGCTCATTTCATCTCCTGTCGGTGCCGACTGTCACGGCAAGGTATAACGATTAACCTTGTTTTGTAAAACCCTGCCGATAAATCGTGACTCGCGTCACGAAAGTTTGGTTTTTTATGGGGTTATTATCGATTGTAAGAGGTTAATCTCGTTAATCAGCCTATTTTGTCTTCGGTTAATCGATTAATCTTTTTCTATGTATTCAGTTCATAGGCAGAAGAATATGACACAGCAACAGCATAAATCAACAAGCTATGACAAGTCTCCGGAAGTGGCAGTGCAGGGATTTGATCATGCCGCCTGGCAGGGCTGGCAGGCAGTGGCCGCCGCCGTCAGCCACAAGATTGCCACTCTTGGGTTGCGCAAAACCCTGTTGGTGGTGGATTGCTACCATGGGGTGAGCCTGGCAGAGCTAACCGAGAATTTTATTCATCCTCTGCAACCGGTCAGTAGCATCAACGCCGAGTCGGCTAAATACGATGAGTCGCACATCCACGCGATGATTGAGCGCAATTTAACGGATGACCGTGTGTTTGGCGTGCTGTCGTGCCATGAAATGCCCGAGTTTTTTGATGCCGAGCGCGTCCAGCAATTGCGCGATCAAATTGCGAGCGTAGACAGTGGGCTGGTGGTGGTTTACGGGCCGGGCGCGGCGCTGATCGCCGAAGCCGATGTGCTGGTGTATGCCGATATGGCCCGCTGGGAAATACAGCAGCGTTTCCGTCGCGGCGAACTGGGCAACTGGGGGGTGAATAATGTGGACGAAGACGTGCTGCGCCGTTACAAGCGGGCATTCTTCGTGGAATGGCGAGTCTTCGATCGTCATAAAACCCCGTTGCTGCAGCGTGCCGATTTTGTGTTGGATACCAATCAGGCAGGCCAACCCAAGCTGGTGACCGGCACGGCTTTCCACGCCGGATTGCAGCAGGCTACCCAACGCCCATTCCGCGTGGTGCCGTTTTTTGACCCTGGCATTTGGGGCGGCCAGTGGATGAAACAACAGTTCGATCTCGACCCGACGGCAGCCAACTACGCATGGTGTTTTGACTGCGTGCCCGAGGAAAACAGCCTGCTAATGCGTTTTGGTGACGTTCGGGTCGAGATCCCCTCACAGGATTTGGTGCTGTTATATCCCCGCCCCTTGCTGGGTGAGCAGGTGCATGCCCGCTTCGGCGCCGAATTCCCGATCCGCTTTGATCTGCTCGATACCGTCGGTGGGCAAAATCTCAGTTTCCAGGTGCACCCGCTGACGGAATATATCCAACAGCATTTCGGTATGCACTACACCCAGGATGAAAGCTATTACATTCTGGCGGCAGAGCCGGGGGCTGAGGTGTACCTGGGAGTGAAAAACGGCACCGAACCGCAGGCGATGATGGCCGACCTGGCCGCTGCCCAAAGCGGTGAAAAGCCCTTCGATGACCAGCGTTTTGTTAATCGTTTTCCGGCGCGTAAACACGACCATTTCCTGATCCCGGCGGGGACGGTGCATTGTTCCGGCTCCGGCTCCATGGTGCTGGAGATCAGCGCGACGCCATATATTTTCACCTTCAAACTGTGGGACTGGGGCCGCCTGGGGTTGGATGGTCAGCCACGCCCGGTGCATCTGCAGCATGGCGAACAGGTGATCAACTGGCAGTGCGACACCACCTGGGCGAAGGATCACCTGGTGAACCGTATTGAACAGGTTGCTGAAGGTGCGGGCTGGCAGGAAGAGCGAACCGGTTTGCACGAGCGCGAATTTATCGAAACCCGTCGTCACTGGTTCAGTGAACCGGTGCTGCACCATACCGAAGGCCGGGTGAACGTACTGAATTTGGTTGAAGGGGAAGAGGCGGTAATTGAAAGCCCTGAGGGCCATTTCGCGCCCTTTGTGGTGCATTACGCCGAAACCTTTATCGTACCGGCCGCCGTGGGGCCATACCGTATCAGCCCCCATGGTCGCAGCCTGGGCAAAACCCTGGGCACCATCAAAGCCTGGGTAAGGGGATAAGCATTATGTTGAAAGTGATAGTGACCTCCCATGGCCCGCTGGCCGAGGCGCTGATGAGCAGCGCACGTATGGTTTACGGTGATCTGCCGGGGACCAGCCATGTAGGCCTGAGCGAAGGTGCCGGTATCGAAGCCTTTAAACAGGAGTTTGCCGACGAATTGCAGCGGGTGAGTGCGGGTGCGGACGGTGTGCTGGTGCTGTGCGACATGCTGTGCGGTACGCCCTACAACGTGGCCTGCCGCCACGCTTTTGATCCCCAAACGCCGGTGCCGATGGCCGTGGTGACCGGCGTGAATTTCCCGATGCTGTTGATGAGTGCCGAATTGCTGGAAGAAAAGGACGTTCACCAGGCGGCACAGGAGCTGGTAGCGCTGGCGGGTGAGGCGATTGCCGTTGCCCGTCCGGCGGTAACGGCGCAACTGGACGATTTCTGAGGAGAGAAGATGGCCATTTCATTTGTACGTATCGACGACCGGGTCATTCACGGTCAACTGGTCACCCGCTGGGCGAAGGAGTTGCCTTGCGACGGTATTGTGGCGATCGATGATGAGGTGGCGGCAGACCCGTTGCTGTCATCGGTGATGAAGGGGGCGGTGCAGGACACGAAAGTGTGGCTGTTTACCGTGCAGCAGGCGATAGAAAAACTGCCGAAGGTGATCGCCAGCGACAAGCAGTACTTCGTGATCGGCAAATCGCCGGTCACGCTGCGCAGGCTGATAGAGGCGGGGATCGATCTGAGTAATCGTAACAAGAAAATTAACGTCGGGCCGATGTCTGCCCGCAAGGAAACGGTGACCATCGGCCCGAATCAATCCGTGAACGCGGCAGAGACAGAGGCTTTCGATTTCCTTGCCGAACAAGGACATGCCATCGAATTCCGTTTAGTCCCTGACGCCAGCCATTTCAGCTGGCTGGACGCAAAAAAGAAACTCAAATAAGCCTGAACGGCGGGAGTGAACTATGTGGTTTGAAGCGACGCTTATCGGGATACTTTGTTATCTCGGTGCGCTGAGCAGCCCCTGGCTGCTGGGACTGACCGGAGGCTGGTATATCCTCAGCCGTCCGCTGGTTTCCGGCATGCTGGTGGGGGCTATCCTCGGCGATGTGCAGACCGGCATTATCATCGGTGTTGCGGTTCAGGCGGTGTATATCGCCATGGTCACACCGGGCGGATCGATGCCGGCCGATCTCAATTTTGTGGCGTTCCCGGCGATTGCGTTGGGCATTCTTTCCGGTAAGGGAACCGAGGTGGCGGTGGCGCTGGCGGCGACTATCGGCATCATGGGCACCGTGCTGTTCAACGCCATGATGGTGCTCAACTCTTACTGGAATCACCGCGCGGATCTGGCGGTAGAGCGCGGCGATGAGCGGGGGATTTACCTCAATAGCGCCATCTGGCCGCAGGTCACCAACTTCCTGTTGCGGTTTATACCGACGTTCATCGCGGTCTTTTTCGGGGCGCGCTATATCAATGCCTTTATGGACAGCCTGCCGGCGCTGGTGTTGACTACCATGAACGTGGTGGGCGGTATTCTGCCTGCGGTCGGCATCGCTATTCTTCTCAAACAGATAATTAAAAGCTACAGCATGCTGATTTACTTCCTGGTGGGGTTCATCTGCATTGTTTTCCTCAAGCTGAATATGGTGGCGCTGGTGATTGTCGGCGCACTGCTGGCACTTATTCACTACAACTATAAGCCAGAGCCGCAGGTGGCTGCCGCACAGGGCACGCCTCAGGCTGATGATGAGGATGAATTCTGATGGATACGCCAACACCTAAATTGAATAAGCAGGATCTGCGTCGTTGCTGGCGCAGCTGGATGATGTACAACCTGTCATCGATGAGTTTCGAACGCCTGGAATCTTACGGTTTTTGCCTGAGTATGATGCCGGCGCTGAAAAAACTGTATCAGGATAAACAGCAGCGTATTGAAGCCATTCGCCGTCATACCTCTTTCTACAATACCGAGCCACAGCTGGGTGCGATTGTTAACGGCATGGTGATTGGGCTGGAAGAAAAACGTGCCAACGGCGAGCCGATCGACGGGGAAACCATCAACACGCTCAAGGTGGGGCTGATGGGGCCGGTGGCCGGCATTGGCGACTCGATGGTGCCGGGCATGCTGATCCCGATTTTGTTGAGTATCGGCATGGCGCTGGCGGCCGGTGGCAGTGTGATTGGCCCACTGTTTTACATCATCGCGTTTAGCCTGATCGTCATTCCGGGGTCTTACTGGCTGTTTATGAAAGGCTACCATATGGGCTCCGGCTCGGTGGAGATGCTGGTCAGCAGCAAGTCCTCACGGCTGCGGGAAGCCCTTTCTCTGCTGGGAGTGTTCGTCATGGGCGGCGTCGCGGCGAGCTACGTCAAACTGGGGACTGGGCTGGAGTTTGTGACCAAAGACGGGGTGAATATCCACCTGCAGCAAATGCTGGACGGCATTTTCCCTAACCTGATGCCGCTGATCGTGGTGCTGGCGACCTGGTATCTGATGGCCAAGCGCGGACTGTCACCGGTGAAGGCGATGCTGGGGTTGTTGGTATTGGCAGCGGCAGGGGTAGCCTGCGGTCTATTCTCTTAATACCCGTCGCCTTTCAAGTTGCAGCGTTGTTACCTGCACTCACTCCCCCCAGTTACTTACTTAAGTAAGCGCCTGGGGATGAGTGAGCTGGGCGCCTAGCTGCAACTCGAAATTCATAGGGTATGAAATTTCCTGTTATTGAGTGGGACAGTGGTCTTTACGGTTCAAATCGTTGCCATTTTTCCGCTACGCTGCCGGGTTTGGAAATGAACTGGAAGCGCGCCGGGTCAGCTTCAAACTGCGAGTATAAGGGAGCGTCGCTCAGACCGAATTCGTGGTATTGGCGCGGCCCGATGGCGTGCAGCCTGCCGGATTGATAGCGTGGATTCTGCTGCCAGACAATATTGTTGCCCTGCAACAGCGGGTACCAGGCCAGCCCTTTATATTCACGTACGGCATCGTATTCAAAGCCATATTCACGATCGCACCAGGCGGCGAAGGTCAGCGGCTGGTGAGGATCGGCGGAAATCGTGGCGTGCGCCCATCCTGGCGGTACCAATACTTTCTCACCCGGGCCGGCATGCACGGCAAAGCAACGTCCCGGCTCACGCTCAACCCTTTCTTGCATGTAAATAATGGCCTTCCCTTGCCAGATTTCGTACAGCTCCGGCGGTGACCAGCCACTGTGTACACTGATGCGATGCACATGACCCTGACTGCGTACTGGCTCCTGACCTAACTGGCCTTTGGCATAGGTGACAATGCCGAACAACAACATGCGTTTTTTTAATTCGGCTAAATGCTGCTGTTTGGCGACGTCCATGGCGATGGCATAGACCTGTTCTGGCCCGCTGCAGTCAGGGTCGCGCAGAGAACGGCGGATTTGTTCCAACGTCCGAATCTCCGGCAAGGGGCCAATCACGTCATCGCCATAGCCAAACCCCATCGGATGGTCGTTAATGGAGACATCCAGGCCAAATCTAAGCATCGAATCACTCATATTGCGCCTCCGCTTTCCAACCGCTGCCATCGGCAAACACCCGCAGTTTGAAGCCCTGTGGCTGTAGTGCGTCGTAGTTGTGTCCAGCCACCGTTGGCCAAACCGCCAGTGCGGACAGTACCTCAGTACCGGTGTTGATCAGGCGATGAGCGGTAAAGGAAGGGATATGGTGCACGCTGCCGGGGGATACCTGTTCCAGCATGCAAGCACCGTCCCGGTGTTGCAGCAACAGCAAACCCTGGCCACGCAGACCAAAATAGAATTCCGCCTGTTCGGGGCGCTGATGAAAATGCCCGCGGGTCATAAAGAATTCGTTGCCCACCCGGCCAGGTTGCAGGTGAGTGGTGCCGACAAACAGTTCACCTTCCTGTTGCTCGGAAGGCAGCATTTCTACCTGATACACGGCAAGTTCTGCCGGCATCGCGCGCCATGCGGCAGGATCGGAAAAGATCCCCGTCAGACTGCCCAGGGTGGTAGATTTTCGTTGAATATCAGGTGCAGTAAAGCATCCGTCCGCCAGGTTGACCTGCGGTGGAATAATGGACGTCAGTTTCATATCTGGTTGCTCCGCCCGAGGAGAACAGACGCTTCGAGTATAAAAGGTTAATCGATTAATCACTAGCCGGAAAGTATAAAAAAAGCGCGATATGATCGCGCTGAGTTTGATGAAAAAGTTGTCTTTGAACCCGAGATACCCGGGCCTAGCGCACCGAGGGGCACTCCGGCGGGCAAGCCGCTACGACCCCTTCGGCACGCTCTCCCTAATAACGGGGTTTGTCAGTAGTCTGAGCGCGATATGATCGCGCTTGATATCAAACAATTTGCTCGTTAGCCGAGGATGATGTGCGGATAGAAACGCGACAGATCCTGGGTGATCAGCTCGCGATCTTCACGCAGACCGATGCCGCAGGGTTGATCGTCAACCAGCCAGCTGCCGATCAGCGTATAGCTGCCTTCGAACTGTGGCAGTGGGTGGAACTGCTGCACGATCATGCCTTCTTCGCCGTAAGGGCCGTCGACGCGTGCCACTTCCTGACCGTTTTGCACGATCTGGATATTGGCACCTTCGCGTGAGAACAGCGGCTTGGTGACGTAGTGATCGAGCTGTGGATGATCGTCTTCTGCAAAGTATGACGCCAGCAGATTAGGGTGATCCGGGAACATTTCCCACAGCATCGGCAGCAGGGCCTTGTTGGAGATAATGCTTTTCCACGCCGGCTCCAGCCAGCGCACGCCGGCATCTTCCAGCTTGGTGGAAAACATTTCGCGCAGCATGAATTCCCACGGGTAAAGCTTGAACAGGTTACCGATGACCTGATTTTGCAGGTCGGTAAACTGGCCTTTCTCACCCAGACCAATCTCTTCCATAAACAGGAATTCGGTCGGGACTCCGGCTTCCAGCGCGCAGTCTTGCAGGTATTGCACAGTACCGCGATCTTCCTCACTGTCCTGGCAGCAGGCCAGGTGCAGCAGGCCGAAACCGTGGTGTGCTTTCAGATCGGCGAAACGCTCGATCAGTTTTTCCTGCAGGCTGTTGTACTGATCGGACTCCGGGCTGAGCTTGCCGGCGTTGATCTGGTCTTCCAGCCACAGCCATTGGAAAAAGGCCGCTTCATACAGCGAGGTCGGGGTATCGGCGTTATTTTCCAGCAGTTTGGGCGGATTGATACCGTCGTAGGCCAGATCAAGACGTGAATACAGTGACGGCTGGTTGGTGCGCCATGAGCTGCGTACGAACTCCCAGGTGTGTTTCGGGATGCGGAACTTGGTCATCAGCGCATCGCTGCTGACCACTTTCTCTACCACCTGCAGGCACATCTGGTGCAATTCGGCGGTGGCGTTTTCAATTTCTTCAATCTGCGCCAGCGTGAATTGGTAATAGGCGTCCTCACACCAGTAGGGTTCGCCATACATGGTGTGGAAGCGGAAGCCGAATTCGGTGGCTTTTTCGCGCCAGTCCGGGCGCTCGGTGATCGCAACGCGTTTCATGCATTAACCGCCCATGCTGCGTGAGCTGGAGGTCGCGCTGCTGCGCTGCATGCTGGTCTGCTTGGCGACGGATTCGCCAAAGCCACCACGGGTGACGGTATTGGTCACTGCCGGTTTCGGCGCCATGGCGGTTTTTGGCACCGTCATGGTACGGCCGCCTGCGGTGGCCGGGCCGTAGCTCTTGCCAGAGGCATCAACGAATTTGCCGTTGGCCGGGCTGGCGGCGTTTTTAGAGGTGAACAGCGGCTGTTGAGCAAAGCCGGAGCCG
Organism: Serratia sp. AR11; assembly: GCF_056376275.1. Classification (NCBI taxonomy): domain Bacteria; kingdom Pseudomonadati; phylum Pseudomonadota; class Gammaproteobacteria; order Enterobacterales; family Yersiniaceae; genus Serratia; species Serratia sp. AR11. Next base: position 4,783,155 of record NZ_CM150739.1, on the reverse strand, counting down.
CCCATCATGCGGCCCATCATGTAACCCGCCATCAGCGGCATCCACATGCTGCCGCTGCTCTGTGACTCTGCAGCCATGCCGGCCTGTGCCGGAGCCGGTGCCTGAGTACACTGCGCTTCACCGAACTCGGCGACACAGTCTTCGCGAGTCGCGTATTTCGGCGCGGTTTTTTCGGCTTCTTTCAGGGCGTTGTTATAGGCAGTGGTGCACTGCTCGCTCATCGAAGGGTTGGTGCGCGAACAGTCGTCGGCATTTTGATACATAGAGACCGTTTCATCGCTCTTCTCGCAGCCGGCCAGCATAAAGACTGCGCTGATCGCCAAAGCTACGGGCGCAACGCGGTAGTCGCGCCAGGATTTGCGGAACGTCTCTCGGTTGATGTTTTTTGTCCGTTTCATCGTTATTCATCCCATCAGTCGGGCTGTATTCGCCCATTCCCAGTAATGGCGGTAAGGATAGGGTAAAGATGGTCAAAATTAAAGCTGAAATACTTACGGAATCCACTCTTTACGCAGCTATACGTTGGGTTGTGCGCCAGTTCGCTTTACCGGCTAAAAAAGCCTCGTCAGAGTTTCATTATGAAACGTCATTGGTAAAGTAATGTTCCATAATGAAACGAAAATACCGGAGGTCGCAAAGCCTTCGACAAGCCCTATAGTCAGTCCATAACAACGCGACGGCACAAGACCGACGCACTATCACCTGATATCTGAACGTTACCATCGCCAATTTCCCTACAAGGATCCGGTTATGTTGAGAATCATCCAGTCTCCAGGCAAGTACATCCAGGGCGCCAACGCATTGGCCGCCGTGGGCGAATACGCGAAAGCCCTTGCCGACCATTATTTCGTGATCGCCGACGACTTCGTGATGAAGCTGACGGGCGATACCCTGATGGGTAGCCTGCACCAGCACGGGGTGAAGCATCACGCCTGTGTGTTCAACGGCGAATGCTGCCATAAGGAAATCGACCGGCTGGGCCAGGAACTGAAGGCCCATGGCTGCCGCGGTGTGATTGGCGTCGGCGGCGGTAAAACGCTGGACACCGCCAAGGCTATCGCCCATTACCAGCATCTGCCGGTGGTGCTGATCCCGACCATCGCTTCCACCGATGCGCCAACCAGCGCGCTGTCGGTGATCTACACCGAGCAGGGCGAATTTGACGAATATCTGATCCACACCAGTAATCCGGACATGGTGATAATGGACAGCTCGATTATCGCCAAGGCACCGGTGCGGCTGCTGGTGGCTGGCATGGGCGACGCGCTTTCAACCTATTTTGAAGCACAGGCCTGTTTCGATGCCCAGGCGACCAGCATGGCGGGCGGCAAGTCCACGCTGGCGGCATTGAGCCTGGCGCGGCTGTGCTATGAGACGCTGCTGGCAGAGGGCGTGAAGGCCAAGCTGGCGGTCGAGGCCGGCGTGGTGACCGAGGCGGTCGAGCGCATTATCGAGGCCAATACCTATCTGAGCGGCATCGGTTTCGAAAGCAGTGGCCTGGCGGCCGCGCATGCCATTCACAATGGTTTTACCGTGCTGGAAGAGTGCCATCACCTTTATCACGGCGAAAAGGTGGCGTTTGGCACGCTGTCACAGTTGGTGCTGCAAAACAGCAGCATGGCGCAGATCGAAACGGTGCTGGATTTCTGTCAGCGTCTCGGCCTGCCAATTACGCTGGCGCAGATGGGCGTTAGCGGCGACCCGGCGGAGAAAATCATGGCGGTGGCCGAAGCCAGCTGCGCGGCAGGCGAAACCATCCACAATATGCCGTTTGAGGTCACGCCTGCCAGCGTACAGGCGGCCATTCTGACGGCAGACCGGCTGGGCAACGCCTGGCTGCAACAACACTCAAGCTGATAGAGCAGGGGCGCAGCACGCTGCGTCCCGTTGGCCAAACGAGGAAATAACCGTGAAAAAACTGATTAACAAGGTTGAGTCGGTACTGGAAGAGCAACTGCTGGGGTTGGCAGAGGCTCATCCTGAGCTGTTGGTGCATCAGGAGCCGGTGTTTGTCACCCGCGCCGATGCGCCGGTAGCGGGCAAAGTGGCGATCCTGTCCGGCGGCGGCAGCGGCCACGAGCCGATGCACTGCGGTTTTGTCGGCGAAGGCATGCTCGACGGTGCCTGCCCGGGGGAAATTTTTACCTCGCCCACACCGGATAAAATGTACGAGTGCGGCCAGGCGATCGACGGCGGCGCCGGGGTATTACTGCTGATTAAAAACTACACCGGCGACGTACTGAACTTTGAAACCGCCACTGAGCTGCTGCATGACAGCGGTGTCCAGGTGGCGACGGTGCTGGTGGATGATGACGTGGCGGTTAAAGACAGCCTGTTCACCGCCGGGCGACGCGGGGTGGCCAATACCGTGCTGATGGAGAAACTGCTCGGTGCGGCAACGGCGCGTGGCGATGACCTCGATAGCATCGTGACGCTGGGCCACAGCATCAATAATCACGGGCATTCGATCGGCATCGCGCTGGGGGCCTGTACCGTACCGGCTGCCGGTAAACCGTCATTCGTGCTGGCGGAAAATGAGATGGAATTCGGCGTCGGTATTCACGGTGAACCGGGGATTGCGCGGCGCCCGTTCACCACCCTGAATGCGGCGGTGGACGACATGTTCCATACCCTGATCGACCATGGTCATTACCAGCGCACCATCCGCGTCTGGGATCGTCAACAGGGCGAATGGCGCGATGAAGTGCAGATCAAACAACCGCTGATGCGCGGTGACCGGGTGATCGCACTGGTAAACAACCTGGGTGCGACGCCGCTGTCCGAACTGTATGGCGTCTATCACCGGTTGGCGGAGCGTTGCGCCGAGGCGGGCATGATTGTTGAGCGCAGCCTGGTGGGTTCCTATTGCACATCGCTGGATATGCAAGGGGTCTCAATCACGCTGCTGAAAGTGGACGACGAACTGTTGTCCCTGTGGGATGCGCCGGTGAAAACGCCTGCGCTGCGTTGGGGTTGCTGAGGAGGAATCATGGCGTTAACCAAACAACAAGTGGTCGACTGGCTGATGCGCTGCGGCGAGGTATTTACTCAGCAGCGTGATTTTTTAACCCGGCTGGATACCGAGATCGGTGATTCCGACCACGGGCTGAACATGAACCGCGGCTTCAACAAGGTAGTGGAAAAACTGCCTTCGGTGGCGGACAAAGACATCGGTTTTATCCTGAAGAACACCGGCATGACGCTGCTGTCCAGCGTCGGAGGAGCCAGCGGTCCGCTGTTCGGCACCTTCTTCATCCGCGCTGCGCAGTCGACCAATGCCAAGCAGAGCCTGGATCTGGCGGAGCTGCATCAAATGATGCAGGAAGGCGTCGAAGGCGTGGTGATGCGCGGCAAGGCGGAGCCGGGTGATAAAACCATGTGTGACGTCTGGTGGCCGGTGGTGGAAAGCCTGGGCCAGTCGGCCGAGCAGCAGCTAAGCGTGGCGGAGGCCTTGCAGCGCGCCAGTGAACGGGCGGAGCAGGCGGTTGAAAGCACCATCACCATGCAGGCACGCAAAGGGCGGGCCAGTTACCTGGGTGAGCGCAGCATCGGCCATCAGGATCCGGGTGCCACCTCGGTGATGCTGATGATGAAAACGCTGGCAGCGGTCGCCGGCCAATAGCAGGAGGCGAAATGATCAATATCGTTGTAGTTTCACACAGCGCGCTGTTGGCGCGCGGGGTTGAAGAGCTGGCGTTGCAGATGATGCGTGGCGATAGCTGCAAACTGGTGCTGGCGGCGGGGGTCGATGATGCGGAGCACCCGATAGGCACCGACGCTGTCAAAGTGATGGAGGCGATTGAGTCGGTGGCTGACGGTGCGGGCATTGTGGTGCTGATGGATTTGGGCAGTGCGCTGCTGAGCGCCGAAACCGCCATCGATCTGCTGGATCCGTTGTTGGCCGCCAAAGTCCGGCTGTGTTCGGCACCGCTGGTCGAAGGGACGCTGGCCGCAGTGGTGGCTGCCAATGCCGGAGCCGGGCTGGAACAGGTACTGGCCGAGGCGCAGGGCGCATTGCAGGCCAAGCAGGCGCAGTTGGGGGAAGCCACCGCGCCGGTTGCACAAAGCGTTGAGTTGCCGCTTGCACAGGGGAAAAGCGTCAGTTGGACGGTGCAGAACCCGCATGGCCTGCACGCCCGACCGGCGGCGCGGCTGGCGGAAGCGCTGGCCCCCTTTGATGCCGAGCTGGTGTTGGAAAAACAGGGCCAGTGCGCCAATCCGCGCAGTCTTAACCAGATTGCGCTTTTGCAGGTGCGCCACGGCGACACCATTCGGCTGATTGCGGACGGACCACAGGCCGAACAGGCACTGGCGGCGTTTAGCGCACTGGCGGAGCAGCACTTTGGCGAAACGGTCTCCGAGCAGAGCCTGCCGTCGCTGCACGGTATTCCGGTAGCGGAGAGCGTGACCAGTGGCCCGGTGTGGCAAGCGCTGAGCTTCTGGCCGACAGTGGTCGAGCGCACTATTGGCGCTGACGACGTGCTGAACGAACAACAGCGGCTACGCCAGGCGTTGCAGCTCACGCTGAGCGATTTGAACCGGCTGGCGGAGCGCACTGGCTCATTGATTGGCAAACCGCAGGCGGCCATATTCGGCGCCCACAGCATGCTGCTGGACGATCCAGATCTGCAGCAGGCGGCCTATACCCGCATCGCCCGCCAGCAATGCAGCGCCGAGCAGGCATGGCGGCAGGAGATGGAAGCGATTGCCGGGGAGTATCGTGAACTGGACGATGAATATATGCGGGCGCGGGAATTGGACGTGCGTGACATGCTGCGTCGCACCCTGAGTCATCTGCAACAGCAGCCGTTACCGGTGATTACGCTAACCGCGCCGTCGATTCTGGTGATGGATGAACTGATGCCGTCTGACGTGGTGATGCTTGATCGTCGTCTGGTGCTCGGCATCTGCTTAAGCGGCGGTAACGCACTGTCGCACAGCGCCATTTTGGCGAAGGCGATGGGCATGCCGATGGTGGTGGGCATGAACGATTGCATCAGCAAAACCCGCAACGGCCAGAAAGCGATGCTGGATGCGGCGCGCGGTGTGTTGCAACTCAGCCACTGACGGCGTGCCCTCAGGCGCGCAGCTTAAACTGGCGAATATCAATCTGATACTGTTTGATTTTTCGCCACAGCGTGGTGCGACCAATGCCCAGCAGCTGCGCCATTTCGTTCAATTGCCCGCGGCTGACGTTAGCCGCGTGAATGATCGCCTGACGTTCCATCTCCGCCAGTGTTAATAGCGGTATGCCCGGCTGCGGTTCACTTTCCAGCAGTGGCTGGTGGCTGAGCAAGTGCTCGGGCAAGTCCGCCAGTTGCAGATGGTGGCCGTGGCACATCATCGCGGTGCGCTCCACCACTCCCTTCAGCTCCAGATCGTTGCCGGGCCATAGATACAGACCGAGCTGGACCATCACTTCGTCATCCACCCGAAAACGGCACTGGAAATGCTGTTCCAGCGTGCGCAAGTGGTGCTTCACCAGCAGCGGAATATCACTCAGCCGTTGGCGCAGCGCCGGGATTTGGATCTCGAATGCCTGCAGGCTGTAGAACAGTTGGCGGCGAAAGCGATTCTGTTGCACCAACAGCGGCAGATCGGCGGCACTGCTGGCGATCACCCGCACATCGACCGGGATCACCCGATTGGAATTGAGCCGCATGACTACGCCGGTTTTCAGCACCTGCAGCAGCGCAGACTGCATCTCCGCCGGCAAATACTCTATTTGTTCCAGGTACAGCGTACCGCCATTGGCCAGTTCAAACTTGCTGAGCTGGCCCGCTTCTTCCTCGTTGGCATCGCTGCCGAGCAGCTCCCGCAGCCCCTGAGCCTCCGGCAATAACTGGCAATTGAGGGCGATGTAAGGCCCGGTGGCGCGCTCACTGGCGTTGTGGATCGCCTGGCTGAGTAGCTCCTTGCCAACACCTTCTTCGCCGCACAGCAGGATCGGGTGCTGGCCCTTTGCCGCCTGTTGGCCATAGCGAATCAACCGCCGCATCTCCAGCGAGGCGGAAGGCATCTGTTCAAAACTGTGGCTGACGCGCCCCAGCTGGCTGCTGACATACTGATGCAGTCGTTCGAGCGGATGGAGCAGGGCAATAAAGCTGCAGCGCTCACCGTCGAAGATCGGTTTGAGGGTTAACAGCGCCGCAATAAACTGCCGCTGGCTTTCGAAGGTCACTTCAACATGTTGCAGTGGCTGCCGCTGGGCGATGGCCCGGTTGAGCAGGGCGGGCAGCGTCAGTAATTGGCTCAGGGGCTTGCCCTGACTTTGTTGTTCATCCAGCTTGAGCAAGGAAGCGGCACGCTGATTGATGTACTGCAGGTAACCGCGATGGTCCCAGGCCATGACGCCGTCATCCACCCCGTCGAGCAGGCCGTATAGCTGATTCAGGTGGCGGTTGGATTCCGCCAGCAGGCTGTCGGCGTTGATTGAATTACCGATCTCACGTGCCAGCGCCAGCGTTAGTGACAAATCACCGGCGGCACAGTCGGCAAGCAGGCAGCCTAATGCGATCGAGCCGCGTTGGCGGCCACTGTTGTCATAGACCGGCGTGGCGCAGAATGACCAGTCGTGCAGCGCCTCGCGCACATGTTCGCTGCCGCGGACCTGCATTGGGTGGCCCTCCGCCACCGCCAGTGACGGTGCATTGGTGCCGATGTCACCTTCGGCCCAATAAGCGCCAGGCATAAAACCCAACTGTTGCAGACGTTCGCGCGTTGGGGCATGGCCACACAGCCACAGCATGCAGCCGCTTTCGTCGAGGATCATCAGCAGGCAGCGCCGTTGTTCCATGTACTCGCAAGCGTCTTCCAGCGCCGCCTGGCCGAGCGTCAGCAGATCGTTCTTACGCTGGCAGATGGAGTTAAAGGTAGCGCCAAGCGCGCAGTGGGGGGCTTTCCACACCGCGGGCTGCATCAGGCTGCGGCAGCGTAGCCAGGAAGCATAGATTGCCGGCGCAGGACGTTGTTCGGGTGGCAGGTTGCCTTCGATCAGGCGGTGCCAGCTTGAGGTGTTTTCCATTGGATCCCGTCCAGACGAGATAAAGCGATAACCTGGATGATACCACCCCAGGGTGGGGGAACGGCTGTGAGGCGGTGGGCAGAACCGATGAGCAGGCAAAAAAAACGGGGTGCGGCAGATGCCGGACCCCGTATTCAGCGCAGTACGGCAATCAATTACGGAATGGATTACCGCTGGTGCGTGCAGGCTGGCTGGTGGTGGCCGCCGGCGCGGAGGCGCGGGTGGCAACCGGTGCTGCAGTTTGTGGCGCAGGGGCGTTGCCGTTATAGCCTTCAGCGTAAGCGTCCTGTGCGGTAGTCGGTGGCGCTACCACGTCTTGCGAAGTAGAAATCGGTTTACCCAATGCGCCATTCAGCATCATCAGATCGTTCTCGTTCAGGGTACCGAGCGCCGACTTGATGTTCAGTTGGTTGATCAGGTAGGTATAACGCGCGCTGGAGAGCTGTTGCTTGGCGTTATACAGCGTACTGGTCGCATCCAGCACGTCGACGATGGTACGGGTACCTACCTGGTAACCGGCCTCGGTCGCATCCAATGAACTCTGAGCAGACACTACCGCTTGTTGATAGGCGTTGATGCTGCTGATCGAGGCATTCACGTTATTGAACGAAGAACGCACGGTCTGCACTACGCTGCGGTGGGCGCTTTCCAGTTGCTCACTGGCGCCAACGAAGTTGTACTGCGCCTGCTGCACCTGTGAGTTGGTCTGGCCGCCGCTGTACAACGGCAAGTTAAAGCTCAGGCCCACTTTGTTCTGACCAATATCAGCGTCGTTGTTCACGTTGCGAGAACCGCTGTAATTAGTATTGCTCACCGCGGTGGATGCGCTGAAATCAACGGTAGGCATATAACCGGTCTGTGCGGAACGGATCTGCTCACGGGCCAGATCCTGGCTCAGGCGAGCGGACAACAGGCTCAGGTTACGGCTTTCGGCTTCTTTCAGCAGATTATTGACTGCATCCGGGCGTTTGGTGTTGAAACGGTCGGTATTCAACGAGGCCAGTTCCGGATAGAAAGTGCCGGTGACCTGGCGCAGTTTTTCCAGCGCGTTGTCCAGGTTGTTACGGGCGGTGACTTCGGCCGCCAGCACGGTATCGTAGGACGAACGGGCGTTTTGCACGTCGGTGATCGCGACCAGGCCCACGTTAAAGCGTTGGGTGGTCTGGTCCAGGGTGCGGTAAACCGCTTGCTTGTTCGCCTGGGTGTAGGACAGCGTATCGATGGCGCTCAGCACGTTAAAATAGGCGGTAGCGGTATCGAGGATCAGTTGCTGTGACGAGGTTTGGAAAGTCACGTCGGAAATGCCGGCGGTTTTTTCCTGCAGCGTCAGCGCACGCCATTTGGACATGTCGAAGATAGTCTGGGTCAACGCCAGGGAGCCACTGGTGGCATCGCTGTTGGCATCTTTGCTGTCACGGTAGCCATTGGTGTAAGTGTAACCGGCGCTCAAACCCAACTGCGGCAGCAACGGGCTGCGTGCTTCGTTGATTTTTTCGAATGCGGCGTCACGGTCAGCGGCGGTTTTGCGCAGATCCGGGTTACTTTCCCTGGCCTGTTTGTAGACCTGCAGCAGGTTCTCTGCCTGGCTCATTGCACTGAAGCCGCCCAGGCTCAGTCCGATAAGAAGGGGGAGCAGTTTCTTCATTTGCATTCCTTGTTGTGCAGCAATATTGCGGAGTTAGCTGACGATAGACGAAATAGTTGCCGATTCTAGCAGAGTCTGTTGTACGCCTAAGGTGGCTGAATGTGCCATCTCGCGTAACTTTTACCTTTCAGGCCGCCTGTTTACATTAGTTCAACTGGTCGCACACGTCACACCTGATATCATGGCTCACAATCTATCATAAAGCCGCGGAAGATTATCCCGCCGTTTCTGTCATCAAAACTGTTTATTTTATCGGCATACTCATGCAGGAGAATTCACTTATGAGCCACTCGCTTCCGTCGCCCGTTACTCTTGATGAAAATGATGTAGAAATTATTGCACGAGAGACGCTTTACCGTGGTTTTTTTTCACTCAATTTATATCGTTTCCGCCACCGCCTGTTCAACGGTGACATGAGCCCAGAAATTAAACGTGAAATTTTTGAGCGTGGGCATGCCGCGGTGTTACTTCCCTATGACCCGGTGCGTGACGAGGTGGTGCTGATTGAACAACTGCGGATCGCCGCGGTCGATACCAGTAACTCACCCTGGCTACTGGAAATGGTGGCGGGTATGATCGAAACCGGCGAGAGCGTTGAAGACGTGTGCCGCCGTGAAGCGCAGGAAGAGGCCGGCGTCGATGTCGGGCGGTGCAAGCCGGTGCTGAGCTACCTGGCCAGCCCCGGTGGTACCAGCGAGCGCCTGTCGATTATGGTGGGCGAAGTGGACGCGACTACCGCAGTTGGCATCCATGGACTGATCGACGAGCATGAAGATATCCGTGTCCATGTGGTCAGCCGCGAACAGGCTTACCGCTGGGTTGAAGAGGGCGCGATTGATAACGCGGCATCAGTGATTGCATTGCAGTGGCTGGCGTTGCACCATGAATCGTTAAGAAAAGAGTGGGCCAATTAATGAAACAGCGCTATACCCCTGATTTCCCCGAAATGATGAGATTGTGCGAAACCAACTTCGCGCAATTGCGCCGCTTGTTGCCGCGCAATGACGAAGTGGGTGAAACGGTGACTTATCAGGTGAGCGGCGCCAGTTATCGTCTGACCATTATTGAATCCACCCGCTATACCTCGCTGGTGCAAATTGAACAGACCGCCCCGGCGGTCAGCTACTGGAGCCTGCCAGCCATGACGGTGAGGCTGTATCATGACGCGATGGTTGCGGAAGTGTGTTCAAGTCAGCAGATCTATCGCTTTAAAGCGCGTTATGATTATCCCAACAAAAAGTTGCATCAACGCGACGAAAAGCATCAAATTAACCAGTTTCTTGCTGATTGGTTGCGCTACTGTTTGGCGCATGGAGCGATGGCGGTTCCGGTTTGTTAAACAGACTGAGATAACAAAGGACACCATTTGGAAAGCCTGTTTAAACCGACCGTGGCAAGTGGGGCCAGGGTCAGGATCCTGCAAATAACAGATACCCACCTTTTTGCCGGCGAGAATGAGACTTTGCTTGGCATTAATACCTATCGCAGCTATCACGCGGTGTTGGACGCTATCCTGGCGCAGCAGCGTGATTTTGATCTGGTCGTCGCCACCGGTGATTTGGCTCAGGATCATTCATTGGCTGCCTACCGGCACTTTGCCGAAGGTATTGCACGACTGCCGGCGCCTTGCGTTTGGCTGCCGGGCAACCATGATTTTCAGCCGGCGATGGTCGACGCCCTGGCCGACGCCGGGATTGCCCCGTCAAAACAGGTACTGGTGGGCGACCACTGGCAGGTGCTGTTGCTCGATAGCCAGGTGTTCGGCGTGCCCTACGGCGAGTTGAGCGACTATCAGCTCGAGTGGATGGAGCGCTGCCTGCAAGCCTATCCCGAGCGCTATACTTTAATGCTGTTGCATCATCATCCGCTGCCTTCCGGCTGCACCTGGCTCGATCAGCACAGCCTGCGCAACCCGCATATGCTGGGTGCGGTGCTGCTGCGTTACCCGAAAGTGAATACCCTGCTGTGCGGGCATATTCACCAGGAGCTGGATCTGGAGTGGCAGGGCAGGCGCCTGCTGGCCTCGCCGTCCACCTGCGTGCAGTTCAAGCCGCACTGCACCAATTTCACCATCGACGAGGTTTCACCCGGCTGGCGCTATATTGATTTACTGCCGGACGGCCGCGTCGAAACGCAGGTTTTCCGCTTGGAAAACGACGATTTCCGCCCCGACATGGATTCGGAAGGGTACTGATGCCTTCGACACTGCTCTATCTGCACGGTTTTAACAGTTCGCCGTTTTCGGCCAAGGCAACGTCTTTCAAGGCGTGGCTGGCCGAACATCATCCGCATATCGAGGTATTAGTGCCGCAGCTGCCGGTTTTCCCGGCGGAGGCTGCCGAGATGATCGAGAACATGGTGATGGAGCGCGCCGGGCAGACGATAGGCCTGGTCGGTTCCTCACTGGGCGGGTACTACGCAACCTGGCTTTCACAGTGTTTTTCACTGCCGGCGGTAGTGGTTAACCCTGCTGTGAAGCCGTTTGAGCTGCTGATTGACTACCTCGGCAAAAACGAGAACCCCTACACCGGCCAGCAATATGTGTTAGAGTCTCGTCACGTTTACGATCTGAAAACGATGCAGATCGATCCCTTGGAGTCACCGGATTTAATCTGGTTGCTGCAACAAACGGGCGATGAAATTCTCGATTATGGGCAAGCGGTGGCCTATTACACTGCGTGCCGTCAGACGGTGGAATCGGGTGGAAACCACGCTTTCGTCGGTTTCGAGCACTACTTCCCCCAGATTGTGGATTTTTTAGGGCTCAACGCTGTCTGAGCAGGCGGTTCCGGTTCCTTCCTTTAACCACGAAAAATTCAACGATGACTCAATCCAGCTATAACGCTGATGCCATTGAAGTACTCAGCGGTCTAGAACCAGTGCGCCGTCGTCCCGGCATGTATACCGACACGACGCGCCCCAATCACCTCGGCCAAGAGGTGATAGATAACAGCGTCGATGAAGCGTTGGCCGGTCACGCCAAGCGCATCGACGTGATTCTGCACGCCGATCAGTCACTGGAAGTGATCGATGACGGCCGCGGTATGCCGGTGGATATCCATCCTGAAGAAGGCGTTCCTGCGGTTGAGTTGATCATGTGTCGTCTGCACGCGGGCGGTAAATTCTCCAATAAAAACTACCAGTTCTCCGGCGGCCTGCACGGCGTGGGGATTTCGGTGGTTAACGCCCTGTCGACCCGGGTGGAAGTCAACGTCAAGCGCGACGGTAATGTCTACAGCATTGCCTTCGAAAACGGCGACAAGGTGCAGGATTTGGCGGTGACCGGCAGCTGCGGCAAACGCAATACCGGCACCAGCATCCACTTCTGGCCTGACGAGAAGTTCTTCGACAGCCCACGTTTCTCGGTTTCGCGTCTCAGCCACCTGCTGAAAGCCAAAGCGGTACTCTGTCCTGGAGTAGAAATCTACTTCATCGACAAGCTGAACAATACCGAGCAACGCTGGTGCTATCAGGACGGCCTGACCGATTACCTGATGGAAGCGGTTAACGGCCTGATTACCCTGCCGGAAGCGGCGTTTGTCGGCAACTTTGCCGGTGACACCGAAGCGGTAGACTGGGCACTGCTGTGGCTGCCGGAAGGCGGTGAACTGCTGACCGAAAGCTACGTGAACCTGATCCCGACCATGCAGGGCGGCACCCACGTTAACGGCCTGCGTCAGGGGTTGCTGGATGCGATGCGCGAGTTCTGCGAATTCCGCAATATTCTGCCGCGCGGCGTGAAGCTTTCCGCTGAGGATATCTGGGACCGTTGCGCCTACGTGCTGTCGGTGAAGATGCAGGATCCGCAGTTCGCCGGGCAGACCAAAGAGCGTCTGTCGTCGCGCCAGTGTGCAGCCTTCGTCTCCGGCGTGGTGAAAGACGCCTTCAGCCTGTGGCTGAACCAGAACATACAGGCGGCGGAACAGCTGGCCGAGCTGGCTATTTCCAGCGCCCAGCGCCGTCTGCGTGCCGCCAAAAAAGTGGTGCGCAAGAAGCTGACCAGCGGTCCGGCGCTGCCGGGTAAACTGGCCGACTGCACCTCGCAGGACCTGAACATGACCGAGTTGTTCCTGGTGGAAGGGGACTCGGCGGGCGGTTCAGCCAAGCAGGCGCGCGATCGCGAATATCAGGCGATCATGCCGCTGAAAGGTAAAATCCTCAATACCTGGGAAGTGTCTTCGGACGAAGTGTTGGCTTCGCAGGAAGTGCACGACATCTCGGTGGCGATCGGTATTGATCCGGACAGCGAAGATCTCAGCCAATTGCGCTATGGCAAAATTTGTATCCTGGCGGATGCGGACTCAGACGGCCTGCACATTGCCACGCTGCTGTGCGCGCTGTTTGTGCGCCACTTCCGTTCGCTGGTGAAGGGTGGCCACGTGTATGTGGCGATGCCGCCTCTGTACCGTATCGACCTCGGCAAAGAGGTGTTCTATGCGCTGGATGAAGAAGAAAAGGCCGGCGTACTGGAACAGTTGAAGCGCAAAAAGGGCAAGCCTAACGTTCAGCGCTTTAAAGGGCTGGGTGAGATGAACCCGCCACAGCTGCGTGAAACCACGCTCGATCCCAATACCCGTCGTCTGGTGCAGTTGACGGTGAGCGATGAGGACGTGGATCAGACGCTGGCGGTGATGGACATGTTGCTGGCCAAGAAGCGTTCGGAAGATCGCCGCAACTGGCTGCAGGACAAAGGCGATATGGCCGAGCTGTCTGCCTGACAGACCAGGCGAAAGACTGACTGACCCGGCTTCCCCGCCGGGTCTTCTTCCCGCAGGGGGACCGCGTGCGGCACCCGACCACACTGGGCGGAATCCATGAAAATCACCCTCGAAGAGTTACTGGCGTTTACCACCGTTGTTGATAGCGGTTCCATTACTGCCGCCGCCGAACAACTTGGCCAGACCACCTCCGGCATCAGCCGTGCCCTCAGTCGGTTGGAAAAAAAGCTCGATACGACCCTGATGCGCCGCACCACGCGCCGCTTGGAGCTGACCGAAGAAGGCCAAAGTTTTCTCGGCCATGCGCGTGAAATTATCAACTCGGTGGAGAATGCTGAAGAGCAGATGGCGCTACGCAGGCTGATCCCGGCCGGCAGGTTGCGGGTCAATGCCGCCGCCCCCTTTATGGAACACGTGATTGTGCCGCTGGTGGCGGGCTTTCGCCAAAGCTACCCGCAAATTGAGCTGGAACTGAATACCGACAACCTGATCATCGATCTGCTGGAGAAACGTACCGATATTGCCATTCGCATCGGCGCGCTGCGAGATTCGACCATTCATGCACGCCTGCTGGGTGCCAGCCGTTTACGTATTCTCGCCAGCCCGGATTACCTCGCACGTTACGGTACACCGGCCAGCGTCGAAGCGCTGCGAGATCACAGCCTGCTGGGCTTCACCCAACCGGAGTCACTCAATCTGTGGCCGCTGCGTTATCAGCAGGCGCAGCACTTTGCTATCACGCCGACTATTTCGGCATCCAGCGGCGAAACCTTGCGACAGCTGGCGTTGCGGGGTGAAGGAATTGTGCAACTGGCTGATTTTATGACCCGTGACGATCAGCGTAGCGGGCGGTTGGTGCCGTTGCTGGAGCAGGAGACGTTGGATGTGCGCCAGCCGATTAATGCGGTCTATTACCGCAATACCCAACTGGCGGCGCGTATTACCTGTTTCCTGGACTACGTCAGCGCGCATATTGATGCGCAGATGCTTTAGAGATCGACAGGCATTACAGTGCGTTACCCAATACGTGAATGGTCACGCCCAGTACGCTGTCCTTGATGGTGTCACGATGCCGATGCATGTGAGCGATATCCAGATGTTTTTCCAGGTGCGCCTGGCTGGCCCATTTTTCCAGCATAAACACCGAGTCCGGCGACAGTTTTTGCCATGGCGCCTGGGTGTGGCTGTCGATCATCGGCGTATATTCGCTACAGCCGTCTTCTGCCAGCACCAGCGGGATCAGTTTCTCAATCGCCTTCAGGACCGTTTCACGGTGGCCCGGTTTGGTTTTGATTTCTGCAATTACGGTGATCATCACTACCTCATTGATTGACGTGCATAGTGCCAGTTAAGCAAAAATTTCGGCCAGATGCTCGCGATAACGTGCGATGTCGCTGTCGATATCCGGTTGTTTAATCACGTCATTACAGATAAAGGTCGGCAGCGCTTCCATGCCCAGGAACTCATTGGCCTTGTGGAAGTGCAGATACACGCCGTCAACGCCGACGCCGTGGAAGAACTGTTCCGGGTCGGTAAAGGCTTCCAGCGGGGCGTTCCAGGTCAGGCTCAGCATGTACTTTTTGCCCTGGATCAGGCCACCGGAACCGTATTTCTTACCGGCGTCCGAGCGGGTGCGACCATCGCTGGCATACAGGCTGCCGTGCCCGGCGGTGAACACTTCATCGATGTATTTTTTCAGGATCCACGGCTCGCCCATCCACCAGCCTGGCATCTGATAAATCACCACGTCGGCCCACAGATATTTTTGCACTTCGGCTTCGATGTCGTAACCGTCATCGACCACGGTAACCTGCACCTGGTGTTGTACATCGCGCAGATAGGTTTCCGCCACGTCGCTCATGGTTTGGTTGAGTTCGCCGTTGGAATGGCCGAACTGTTTTTTAGCATTGATAATCAGGATATTGCTCATCTTTCGCGGCACCTGTCAGAGTTAAAGTCTATGATGCCCTCCGCGCCAGGGGGCGGAAAACATTTCGCTGACAGGAAGTGTAATGCTTGGCAATGTAAGTAAAAATGGGATCCAGCGCACAACAGTGTTGACTGTGAGTCAATAAATGCGCCGTGGGATAGCGAAATTTTGCATAAAATCGGCCGATGAACCCGCGACACCGGACGATTGCTGCGCCATCTGTGACAGCCACCCCGCTGATGAGTTACTATCGCGGACAGAATCAACCCTTTGTCGTCCAGGGATTGCCAAGCCACGGTCTGAGGATAATTGAGTAATGAGTGATCTGACTCATGACGGTGTAGAGCGTTTACCGCTGCACACATTCACTGAAAACGCCTATCTGAACTATTCCATGTACGTCATCATGGATCGGGCGTTGCCGTACATTGGTGACGGTTTGAAGCCGGTACAACGCCGCATCATCTACGCCATGTCTGAGCTGGGGCTGAATAACAGCGCCAAATTCAAAAAATCTGCCCGTACCGTGGGTGACGTGCTGGGTAAATATCATCCGCACGGCGACAGTGCCTGCTATGAAGCCATGGTGTTGATGGCGCAGCCATTCTCTTATCGCTATCCGCTGGTAGACGGCCAGGGGAACTGGGGGGCGCCGGATGACCCGAAATCCTTCGCCGCGATGCGTTATACCGAATCCCGCCTGTCCAAATATGCGGAAGTGCTGCTGGCCGAATTGGGCCAGGGCACGGTTGACTGGGTGCCGAACTTTGACGGCACCATGCAGGAGCCGAAGATGTTGCCGGCCCGCCTGCCCAACATCCTGCTGAACGGTACCACCGGTATTGCCGTGGGTATGGCGACCGATATTCCACCCCACAACGTGCGTGAAGTGGCCGCCGCTGCGGTGGCGTTGATCGACAAGCCTGGCGCTTCGCTGGAAGAGTTACTCGAGTTCGTACAGGGCCCGGATTACCCGACCGAAGCCGAGATCATTACCCCGCGTGAAGAAATCCGCAAAATTTATCAGAACGGTCGTGGCTCGGTCCGCATGCGCGCCGTCTGGAGTAAAGAAGACGGCAGCGCGGTGATCACCGCCTTGCCGCACCAGGTTTCCGGTGCCAAGGTGCTGGAGCAGATTGCCAGCCAGATGCGTGCCAAAAAGCTGCCGATGGTCGAAGATCTGCGCGATGAATCCGATCACGAGAACCCAACGCGGCTGGTGATTGTGCCACGCTCGAATCGAATCGATCTCGATCAGGTGATGAATCACCTGTTTGCCACGACCGATCTGGAACGCAGCTACCGCATCAACATGAACATGATTGGTCTGGACAACCGCCCGCAGGTGAAAGGGCTGGTGGAAATCCTCACCGAGTGGTTGGCATTCCGCCGCGATACGGTGCGTCGCCGCCTGAACTACCGTCTGGAAAAAGTACTGAAACGCCTGCACATCCTGGAAGGTTTGCTGGTGGCGTTCCTCAATATTGATGAAGTGATCCACATCATCCGTAGCGAGGACGAACCCAAGCCGGTACTGATGCAGCGCTTTGGTATTTCTGATACCCAGGCCGAAGCGATCCTCGAACTGAAACTGCGCCATTTGGCGAAGCTGGAAGAGTTCAAGATCCGCGGTGAGCAGGATGAGTTAGCCAAAGAGCGCGATCAATTGCAGGCGTTGCTGGCCTCCGAGCGCAAGCTGAACACCCTGATCAAAAAAGAGATCCAGGCCGATGCACAGGCCTACGGCGACGATCGCCGCTCGCCGATTACCGAGCGTGCAGAAGCCAAGGCGATGAGCGAGCACGACTTTGTGCCTTCGGAGCCGGTGACTATCGTGCTGTCTGAAATGGGCTGGGTGCGCAGCGCCAAGGGCCACGATATCGATCCAAGTGGCCTGAGCTACAAGGCCGGTGACAGCTTCCGCAGTGCGGCACGCGGCAAGACCAACCAGCCGGTGGTGTTTATCGACTCCACCGGGCGCAGCTACGCGCTGGATCCGCTGACGCTGCCTTCGGCGCGTGGGCAGGGCGAGCCGTTGACCGGCAAGCTGACGCCACCGCCGGGCGCGACCATTGAACAGGTGCTGATGGCTGCGGACGACCAGAAGTTGCTGATGGCTTCCGATGCCGGTTATGGCTTTGTCTGTACCTTCAACGATCTGGTGGCGCGTAACCGTGCCGGTAAGGTGATGATTACTCTGCCGGATAACGCCAAAGCGCTGGCGCCGATGGAAATCCACGGTGAAGATGACATGCTGCTGTCGATCACTGCTGCCGGGCGCATGTTGTTCTTCCCGGTTGCCGACCTGCCGCAACTGTCGAAGGGCAAGGGTAACAAGATTGTCTCCATCCCGTCGGCACAGGCCGCATCCGGTGAAGACAAGCTGGCATGGCTGTTCGTGCTGCCGCCGCAAACCTCTGTGACCCTGCACGTGGGTAAACGCAAGCTGACGCTGCGTCCGGAAGATTTGCAGAAGTTCCGTGCGGAACGTGGCCGTAAAGGCACCTCACTGCCACGTGGCCTGCAGCGAATCGATCGCGTAGAGGTTGATGCCCCGGCACGTGCGCCTGGCGGTGACAGCGAAGAATAAGCCTGTGAAGGCTGGATAACCCCACGGGCGCAGCATGCTGCGCCCGCTTTATTTCCCATCACCGGTAATTATTTTCAAATAGTTAACATTTCCCGGCATAAAATTATTGTGCGTTTCGTCGGCTGGCGGGAAAATAGCAAAAAAAAGGCAGGGCAGGTTTTCGAACCCTGCAAGCAAAGAATGAGTAAAGGGATCTGCGCAGCGTTTCAGGCTGCGCCGGCAGTGTGCTAATGAGGTTGTTATGTTATTAATTTTACGTGCCGTGCTCGCCACTCTGTATTGTCTTCTGGTGTGCATTTTCGGTTCTATTTACTGTTTGGTATTCCGCCCCCGCGATCCCCGCCATGTGGCGACGTTCGGTCATTTGTTTGGTCGCCTGTCCGGGTTATTTGGTCTGAAAGTGGAAGTCCGGGTGCCGGCCGATGCGGCCAAAAACGGCAACTGCATTTATATTGCCAACCACCAGAATAACTACGATATGGTGACGGCCGCCAAAGCGGTGCAGCCGCGCACCGTGACCGTGGGTAAAAAAAGCCTGCTGTGGGTTCCGTTCTTCGGCCCGCTGTATTGGGTGACCGGTAACTTGCTGATTGACCGGGATAATCGCGCCAAGGCGCACGGCACCATTGCCCAGGTGGCTGAACAGTTTAAAAAACGTGATATTTCGGTCTGGATGTTTCCAGAAGGTACGCGCAGCCGCGGGCGTGGGTTGATGCCGTTTAAAACCGGTGCATTTCACGCGGCAATCGCTGCCGGGGTGCCGATTGTGCCGATCTGCGTTTCCACCACCAGCGGTAAAATTAA
The DNA here is from genome assembly GCF_056376275.1 of Serratia sp. AR11. Lineage (NCBI taxonomy): Bacteria > Pseudomonadati > Pseudomonadota > Gammaproteobacteria > Enterobacterales > Yersiniaceae > Serratia > Serratia sp. AR11. Next base: position 4,764,444 of record NZ_CM150739.1, on the reverse strand, counting down.
TCTTAACCGTTGGGATAACGGTCATGCGATCGTAGAAGTGATGGAACCGATCGATATCAGTAATTACGGTAGAGAAAATGTGCGTGAGCTGGCAGCCCATTGCCATGAGCTGATGCTGGCCAAAATTGCCGAACTGGACGCAGAAGTTGCCCAGCGCAATGCAGCCGGAAAATAATATTCCTACCGGCTTCAAAGAATGAACTTTTAAACGGCGTAAAACGCCGTTAACGCCTGGGCTCCTGCTAATCTGATTAACAGGAGCCCGGTCTTTACACACGGTTTAGTCATTGCTTTTCATGGAGAAAATATGTCACTCAGTCGACGTCAGTTTATTCAGGCATCGGGCTTGGCGCTGTGCGCAGGAGCCGTGCCGCTGAGGGCTGAGGCGAGCGGAATGCAGACCCCATTACCTATTCCCCCGCTGCTGGAGTCCCGCCGCGGCCAGCCGCTGTTTTTAACCTTGCAGCGCGCCCATTGGGCATTTATGGATAACCGCAAGACGTCGGTGTGGGGCATTAACGGCATGTACCTTGGGCCGACGGTACGGGTTTACAACGGTGATGACGTCAAGCTGATCTACAGCAACCGCCTGCCGGAACCAGTGGCGATGACCATCAGCGGTCTGCAGGTGCCGGGAACCTTGATGGGTGGCGCACCGCGCATGATGTCTCCTAACGTTGACTGGTCGCCGGTGCTGCCAATCCGTCAGAGTGCCGCCACCTGCTGGTATCACGCCAGCACGCCCAACCGCATGGCACCGCATGTTTACAACGGCCTGGCCGGGCTGTGGCTGGTCGAAGATGAAGTCAGCAAGGCATTGCCGCTGCCCAACCACTATGGCGTCGATGATTTCCCGTTGATCATTCAGGACAAGCGACTGGATAACTTCGGCACACCGGAATACGCTCCCCCGTCGCAGGGCGGCTTTATCGGCGATACGCTGTTGGTTAACGGCGTGCAAAATCCTTACGTCGAAGTGTCACGCGGTTGGGTGCGCCTGCGTCTGCTCAATGCCTCCAACTCACGTCGCTACATGCTGCAACTGAGTGACGGTCGGCCGTTAAATGTGATCGCCAGCGATCAGGGTTTCCTGCCGGCTCCGGTAGCGGTACAGCAGCTGTCACTGGCTCCGGGTGAGCGCCGTGAAGTACTGATCGATATGTCAAAAGGCGATGAAGTGACGATCAGCGCCGGTGAGGCTGCGGGCATTATGGATCGCCTGCGTGGCCTGATTGAGCCTTCGAGCATCCTGGTTTCTACCCAGGTTCTGACGCTGAAACCGACAGGGTTGTTGCCGCTGGTGACCGATAACCTGCCGATGCGCCTGCTGGCGGATGAACTGCTGGACGGCAGCGTCAGCCGCACCCGTGAGTTCCGTCTGGGCGATAGCCAGGCCGGGATCAACGGGGCTATCTGGGACATGAACCGTATCGATGTGCAAACCCAGCAGGGCAGTTGGGAACGCTGGAATATCCATGCGGATACGCCGCAGGCGTTCCATATTCAGGGCGTACGTTTCCTGGTGAAACGGGTCAACGGTGCGCAGCCGATGGCGGAAGATCGCGGCTGGAAGGACACGGTATGGGTCGACGGCGACGTCGAGCTGCTGGTTTACTTCAACCAGTCCACTTCGGAACATTTCCCGTTCCTGTTCTACAGCCAGACGCTGGAGATGGCGGATCGCGGCAGCGCAGGCCAGTTTATGGTGCAGCCGGCGCTTTAAGCTCGTTGCATAGACTTGTTCTGGGGAGCTGTACGCAGCATCTCCAGAAACGCCTGCACCACCGGCGTTGCGCTGTCGGCATGATAAATAGCGTAAAGATCCGCTGACGGCGCCTGCTGCAGCGGGCAAAAACGCACGCCGGGCCAGGGAATACGGCCGTAACTGTCCGGCAGCAGCGTGATGCCATAGCCTTCGGCCACCAGTGCCATCAGCGTTTGCGGCTCGTTGACCTGATAGGCGATATCCGGCTTGAAACCCTGCTGCAGACACAAATTGTGCAGATAGAGACCCAAACTGGCTTCGTGCGACGGCAGTACAATGAATTTTTCATGTCGCAGCGCGGCGAGCGGCAGGCTTTCCGCCTGAGCCAGTGGGTGGTCCTGCGGTAGCACCAGCGCAATATTCTCCCGTGCCAGCAGCTGACTCGCCAGTCCCGGCAATATCTGCTCCTTTGCCTCGCGCCAGACACCAATATCGATATGACGCTTTTGCAGCGCAGTAATCTGCTGGCTGGGTGTCAGTTCGTTTAACGCCCAGGTGACGTTGGCCGTTTGCCCGGCAAAGCGTTTCAACGCCGGGATTAGCCCACCCCAAACCGAAGTGCCGACCATGCCGATCACCATATGCCCGGCCTCGCCACGCCCCAACTGCTGCACCTGATTGAGCGCATGCCCGGCCTGATCGAGCAGCATTTCTACATTGTGAAACAGCGTGCGACCAGCCAGCGTCAATGCCATCGATCGGGTGGTGCGCTTGAAAAGCTCCACGCCCAGTTGGCTCTCCAGCTCTTTAATATGTTTGCTCAGCGGCGGCTGTGAAATATTCAGTCGCAATGCCGCCTGAGTGAAGTTCATCTCCTCCGCCACCACGCGGAAGTAGTGAAGCAGGCGGAAGTTAATCCTGCTGGGATCGGGCAGTTGTTGGGGCTGTTTGATGCTGATGATCGCCTCCTGGGGCTACCGATTTATAGGTAAATGGAATAAATCGGCCGCCAATAATGTATTGGTCGCCGCTGCACCTCGCTCTCTACTATGGGGATAACCTCCCCCCTCATAGAAGAGAATACAATGTTTAATCAAGAAGATGCTTTTTCCTGTGCTGAAGTGATCCGCGCCAGACTGCCGGACTTCCAGCCGCGCGCTGCTTTGATACTGGGCTCCGGGCTGGGTGCGCTGGCGGAGGTGATGACCGACACCCTGACCATCGACTACGCAGAGCTGCCGGGCTTCCCGGTCAGTGGCGTGGCAGGCCATGCCGGGCAACTGGTTGCCGGCTGGCTGGAGGGCGTGCCGGTACTGTGCATGAAAGGGCGTGGCCACTACTACGAAGGGCGCGGCATGCAGGTGATGACCACCGCCGTGCGCACCTTCAAACTGTTGGGCTGTGAGTTCCTGCTGGCCACCAATGCTGCCGGCTCGCTGCGTCAGTCGGTGGCACCGGGCAGCCTGGTGGCACTCACCGATCACATCAATTTTATGCCCGAGTCGCCGCTGGTTGGCGATAACGACGAGCGTTTTGGCCCGCGTTTCTTCAGCCTGGCCAACGCCTACGATCGTGAGCTGCGCGGCCAGTTGGCACAGGTGGCGCAAAGCGTGGGCATTCCGCTGGCCGAAGGGGTATTTGCCGCTTACACCGGGCCAAACTTCGAAACGCCGGCGGAAATTCGCATGATGCAAACCTTGGGCTGTGACGTAGTCGGTATGTCGATCGTACCGGAAGTGCTCTCGGCGCGTCATTGTGGACTGAAGGTGTTGGTGGTGTCTGCGATGACCAACTACGCCGAAGGGCTGTCCGATACGCCGCTCTCTCATGAACAAACGTTGAGCTGTGCGGCACTGGCGGCAGAGGACTTTATGCGCCTGATCCGTGAGTTCTTCAAAACGCTGTAATGCTGTAAAACCCCTCGCGGCAGGAGGCAGGGACCCTGTCGCGCGAATCATCGTTTTAATCAGAATAATAAGGTGATGGTGATGGCAATAAAAACACGACTTAAGGTGATGCTCTTTCTGCAGTTCTTTATCTGGGGGGCCTGGCTGGTCACGCTGGGATCTTACATGATTAACACCCTGCATTTTACCGGCCTGCAGGTGGGTATGGTGTACAGTGCCAAAGGTATCGCCGCGCTGATTATGCCGGGGCTGGCGGGCATTCTTGCCGATCGCTGGATCAAGGCCAATTACCTCTATGCGCTGTGTCACCTGTTCGGCGCAGGAGCGCTGTACTGTGCCGCCCAGGTTGAGCAACCTATGGTGATGTTCTGGGTGATGCTGTTCAATGCCATGGTGTATATGCCCACTATTGCGCTCTCCAACGCCATTTCCTATTTTTGTCTGGAAAAGCACGGTTACGATACGGTGAAAGATTTCCCGCCGGTACGGGTGTACGGCACCGTCGGCTTTATCGTAGCGATGTGGTTGATTGGTTTTAGCAGAATTGAACTCAGCAATTTGCAACTCTATCTGGCCTCCGGGGTGTCGTTGTTGTTGGCGGGCTATTCGCTGACGCTGCCGAATTGCCCGACCAGCAAAGTGGAACAATCGAAAAGCTGGTTCAGCGTGCTGGGGCTGGACGCGCTGGTGCTATTCCGCCAGCGGCGCATGGCGCTGTTTTTTCTGTTTGCCATGTTGTTGGGTGCCGCACTGCAGGTCACCAACACCTTCGGCAATCCCTTCCTGCATGATTTCGCCAATAACCCTTTGTATCAGGACAGCATAAGCGTCAGGTACCCTGCGGTGCTGTTGTCGCTGTCACAAATCTCCGAGGTGTTCTTTATCCTCACCATTCCGTTCTTCCTGCGTCGATATGGCATCAAACAGGTGATGTTGATCAGTATGGCGGCCTGGACCCTGCGTTTCCTGTTCCTGGCCTACGGCACCCCGGCGGGTTTCGGCTTTGTGCTGCTGTTACTTTCGATGATCGTCTATGGTTGCGCCTTTGATTTCTTTAATATCTCCGGGGCTATATTCGTTGAGAAAGAGGCCGATCACCGCATTCGTGCCAGTGCACAAGGGTTGTTTATGACCATGGTGAACGGTATCGGCGCTTATCTGGGGGCGATTGCCAGCGGTGAGGTGGTGGACTTCTTCACCCACAACGGCGTCAAGGACTGGCAAAGTATCTGGCTGATCTTCGCATTATATACGCTGGTATTGGGCGTGATTTTCGCACTGACCTTCAACTACCAGCATCGGCCGGAGGAGCTGCCTGGGGCGGCGCAACGGGCACATTAAAACCCTATGGGCGCATCTCGGTTTGCGCCCATTTTACTTCATGGCCTCTCGCCTTGCCGCTGCGCTATTTCCCAGTTTTACCCCGACAGGTAATATTTCTATAAATTGCTCTGCTTTATTATTATTGCTTTTAATGACGTAGATATTAAATAATGCACAACAAGATAAAACATCGATACAACAAAGTTGGTGAGGATTGTTTTATATAATGAACTTTAAGCGTCGACAGCTTATTGCTCACTGCGTTTTTAGTCGCTAACCCTTGACTGCTATCGGGCTATGTGGTCTCTTATTCATAACGAGGAATAATGGATTATTGCTGAAGGGTATATTTTAGTTATGACACTCGCAGAGAAAAAATTGTCTTTGGTTGAAAACGATTTTCTCGTTCTGAACAGTAAGAGTAGCACCCTAATTATCAAGCCGAAAAATATAACCATTCATCTTACTGAACTACAGAGACGACTTTTTTGTATTTTGCTCAGTGGCGTAACCAAGAAGCAAGAAGTGATAGAGTCAGTATGGGAAAATAACCACGTTACTATCACTGACAACAACTATCATCAATTAATATATCAATGCAGAACGTTGCTTTCCCGCCATGGTATACCTCCTGAAGTCATCAAAACCATCCCCCGATATGGTGTGAGATTCAACTACTCGCCACTGGAAGAAGCCCTGAACCAGCGCACCGTCAAGTTGCCTAAATGGCATAAAAAATTTGTCGGAATGCTCAGTGAACGGCAAAGGTTGTTTCGCAACATTCTACTTCTAGTCGTTATTAATTATATAGTTATTGCCAGTGTCGTGGTTTGAATTCGATAGGCATGTCTACATTTCATTACGACGAGTGAGAGACGTTGCATGAGGTTTGGTATTGTTCACGGCGACCTGCCAATAATCGGCCGTATTGACAAAGAAGCGTGGCCGAGAGTGCTGGGGTATTTATTTTTGCTGTTCGGGGTGCTGTCGGTATTTTGGGTAGGTTACGAAATTCCGAGTGCAAAGAAAATTCCTGAAGCCAATATTAAAGAATTATCCCAGATTATAGTCAAAAAACCCATGGAATTGGAGGCTAACCGATTACTGACCCTGTTATATTCAAATGCTCACGCCAACATGCCGATAGAGCAAACTCTTTTCCGTATTACCGAAAAAAAACCGAGCAGTGCCATATTAATGACGGCGCCCGTAGCAAAGTTAGCGGTAAAAGTGGTGGGGTTGCTGTGCGATAAGGATGACCATGCCGGCATGGTGATTATAGAACGCTCAGGTCGGCAGCAGAGTTATGTATCAGGCGAAAAAATAAATGACACTTATCCGATAGTGAAAATATTGGCAGACCGGATCATTATCAATGAAAACGGATTTTATGCTGCATTAATGCTCGAAAATTGAGTGCAATCACAGCGGTTACATTACAGCAAGCCGCAATCGGATACAGATATGTGCAACCTCGACTTATTTCCAGGCAGGCATTGGTACATGCGCGCAAAAATGACAAATATGCTCTTCTCGAAAATGATCGCATTAATGGCAGTGCTCGTCATGCTGTTGTGGGTGACCGCGCCCGTTCAGGCCGAGGCGTTTTCCGCCAATTTTAAAGGAACGGACATACACGAATTTATCAGTACAGCCAGTAAGGCGCTGGGGAAAACCATCATTATTGACGATGCGGTAAAAGGCAAGGTTACCGTGCGCAGCTATGAGCCGCTGGATGCCGGGCAATATTACCAATTTTTCCTCAACGTGCTTGATGTCTATGGTTATGCGGTGATCAGCATGCCCAACAACGTTCTGAAGGTGATCCCGGCGAAAGACGGCAAAAGGGCGGCGCTCAACGCCCTGAATACCCCAGCCGAAGGCGATGAGCTGATCATGCGGATTGTGCCCCTGAACAATATCGCGGCGAAAGAGGTGGCGCCGTTGATGCGCCAGTTTAACGACAGCATTGGTATCGGGAACGTGGTGTTCCTGGAAAGTGGCAATGCGTTGTTGATCACCGGCCGTGCCGATGTGGTCAATAGTCTGGTTGAGCTGGCCCATGAAATGGATCGTACCGAACAGGCCGGCGTGGTCTCTGTCGCCTTGCAACATGCCTCCGCCACCGATGTGGTCGGCATTGTCACGACGTTATTTCGGGATGAAAACCGCACGAAAAAGGGAGCGCTTCCCGGCATGAAAGTGGTTGCCGATGAGCGGACCAACACCGTGCTGATTGCCGGTGAACCGAGCCTGCAGGCGCGCATCGAAGGGATTATCCAGCAGTTGGATCAAGAAAAAGCCAGCCAGGGGAATACCAAGGTGATCCGGCTGAAATATGCCAAAGCGCAAGGCCTGCTTGAAGTATTGTCCGGCGTCAGCGCCAATCTGCAAGACGAGAAAAAAACGGTCGGCAACAACGTTTCCGTCATGAAGAACATGGTGATCAAGGCAGATGAACAGACCAATGCACTGATCATCAACGCCACACCGGACGTGATGAGCAACCTGGAAAAAGTCATTGAGCAGCTTGATATTCGCCGGGCTCAGGTACTGGTTGAAGCGGTGATTGTCGAAATGCAAAACGCAGACGGTCTGAACCTGGGTATCCAATGGGCCAACCGTTACGGTGGCGGTACGCAGTTCGGCAATGCTCAGGCGCAGATCGCTCCCGGCTTTAAAGGGGGAATGACGGAGGTGTTTAAAAACGCCAACGGTCTGGTCACGGGATTTTACAGCGGTAACTGGGCCGGCTTGCTCACCGCCATCAGTAACCAGAGCCAGAACAATATTCTCGCCACGCCGAGCATCATGACGCTGGACAACGAAGATGCCGAGTTTAGCGTGGGTCAGGATGTGCCAATTCTGACCGGCTCGCAAACCACCAACAGTGACAACGTGTTTAATACGGTGGCGCGCAAAACCGTCGGCATCAAGCTCAAGGTCAAGCCGCAAATCAACAAAGGGCAGTCGGTACTGCTGCAGATCGAACAGGAAGTATCCAGCGTGGCGGAAAACAGCTCGGTGGATAAGGATAACCTGGGCGCGACTTTCAATATCCGGACGGTGAATAACACGGTGCTGGTTGAAAGTGGTGAGACCGTGGTGGTGGTCGGTTTGCTGGACAAGTCGCAATCTGACAGCAAAAGTGCGGTGCCGTTTTTGGAGCGCATACCGTTGCTTGGAGCCTTGTTCCGCTCTACCTCTCATAAAGAGAGCAAACGGAATCTAATCTTGTTTATTCGGCCGACGGTCATACGCTCTACCGAGGAATACGCGCAAGAGAGTATGCGCAAAGCGGCCCGTTTCCGCTCACTCGACGCGCAACCCCTTCCGTTAAAAACCCATGCGGAGGCGCAGCTCGATAGGGTCGGTTCCACCGCGAATGGCACCTTCCAGCGAGTCCAACGGCAAATTGATGCATTTTACCCACGGGGGGAGCCGTGAAGACACCCTGCTTGTCTTATGCCTGGGCCCGTCAGCATCACGCAGTACTCACCAGCGAAGAAAACCAATACACCCTGTGGTGTCGACAGGACGTGGGGCTGGCCACGTTGGCCGAGCTTGCGCGTCTGCTGGAGGCCGACATTCCGCTGTGTCTGCTGGACGAAAATGCCTTTGAGCAGAAATTGCTGGAACATTACCAACAGGGTACCAGCAATGCGCAAAAGACCATGGACGATTTAGGCAAAGAGCTGGATTTCTACAGCCTGGCACAGGCGCTGCCGGCCACCCAGGATCTGCTGGATGAACAAGACGATGCGCCGATTATCCGTTTGCTTAATGCGATGCTCAGTGAAGCCATTAAAGAGCGGGCCTCAGATATTCATATTGAAACCTATGACAGCGAACTGGTGATCCGCTTTCGTATTGATGGGGTGCTGAAAACCATTCTGACTCCCCAGCATCAACTGGCGGCCTTGCTGACCTCTCGCATTAAGGTGATGTCCAAACTGGACATTGCCGAGAAGCGCATCCCGCAGGATGGCCGTATCACGTTGAAGATTGGCGGCCGGGCCGTCGATGTGCGGGTGTCCGTGCTTCCGACCAATCATGGTGAGCGGGTGGTGATGCGTCTGCTGGATAAAAGCAGCGTCAGTCTGGATCTCGCCAGGATGGGCATACGCTCGGTGGAGTTCGCGGCGCTGACGCGACTGGTTCATCAGCCCCATGGGGTGATCCTGGTGACCGGCCCGACCGGCTCGGGCAAAAGCACCACGCTTTATGCGTTACTGATGCAGATTAATGACGGCAATCGCAACATCATGACCATAGAAGACCCGGTGGAGTTTGAATTAAAGGGCATTTCGCAAACCCAGGTCAACACGCGGGTCGATATGACGTTTGCCCGCGGGTTACGCGCCTTGCTGCGGCAAGATCCGGATGTGGTGTTGCTGGGCGAAATACGTGATACCGAAACCGCACATATCGCCGTACAGGCTTCACTGACCGGGCACCTGGTGTTATCCACGCTGCATACCAATACCGCCATCGGCGCCATCACCCGCCTGCGTGACATGGGGATTGAGCCCTTCCTGCTGGCCAGCTCGCTGACCGGTATTCTGGCCCAGCGGCTGGTGCGAAAACTGTGCCCGCATTGCCGTCAGGCCTATGTGCTTTCTGCAGAGCAAGCGCTCTCGCTACAGCTCTCTGTCGAGATTGAGCAGGTCGCGTGGCGTCCGATCGGGTGCGATAAATGTCATGGGCTGGGCTACCGTGGGCGTCTGGGGATCCATGAACTGCTGCTGATTGATGACGCCATCCGCAAAGCCATTCATTTGGGCAGCAGTGAGCAGGAGATAGAACAATTGTGCGGCCATGCGCGACACACCCTGCGGCAAGATGGTGCGCGCAAACTGCTGAACGGTGAAACCAGTATTGAGGAAGTTCTGCGGGTCACCGGGGGGGAGCATTGCGGTGAAGTTTAACTATCACGCCTACGATGCTGCCGGCAAAGACGTCAGAGGGGTACTGGAGACGGATTCTTTGCGCAGTGCTCGGCAACGGCTCCGTGAGCAGAACCTGACGCCCTCGCATATTATCCTGCAGAAGAAAAGCGTGGTGGCGTCGCTGCTGGCGGCACGGCAGCGTCCTCGTTTAAGCAGCGGCGAACTGGCTCTGGTGACCCGGCAGCTCGCGACCCTGATTGCAGCCTCCTTACCACTGGAAGAGGCACTGTTAACCGTCGCATGTCAGTCAGAAAAAAAAACCGTTATCCAGTTAATCACCCGCATACGCAGCCATGTGCTGGAAGGCTTGTCGTTGTCGCAGGCATTGATGCAATTCCCTTCGGTTTTTGACCGTCTGTTTTGCGCCATGGTGGCCGCCGGAGAGAGCAGCGGCCAGTTGCCGCTGATCTTCACCGAGTTGGCGGACTATGTCGAACAGCGGCAGAAAATCAAAAATAAAATGACCCAGGCCATGACTTACCCCGTGATATTGACGCTGGTCGCCATTGCCGTGATCGGTGTGCTGTTGGTGGCGGTGGTACCGAAGGTGATTGAACAGTTTGTGCATATGAAACAAACGCTGCCGTTAACCACGCAGATCCTCCTGCTGTGCAGTGAAGGCGTCGGTAGGTGGGGGCCTTCCGGCCTGGCGGTGGTCGTGCTGAGCTTGCTGGGTTTTCGCTGGCAGTTGAAAAAACGGCGGTTTCGCCTGGCGTGGCACCGTTATCTGTTGCGCATGCCGTACCTGGGAAGCCTGTTCCTGAATCTGGATACGGCCCGTTATGCGCACACTCTCAGCATCCTGACGCTCAGCGCGGTGCCTTTACTGGACAGCATGAATATCAGTGCTGCGGTGTTGAATAACGAGGAGGCCCGGCGTCGGTTGCTCGAGGCGATGACGCAGGTACAGGAGGGGGGATCTTTGCATCAGGCACTGGCGGACAGCGATCTTTTTTCCCCGATGATGCGCCACATGATCGCGGCGGGTGAACGCAGCAGTGAACTTGGCGGCATGTTGAAACGGGCCGCCGCTATGCAACAGGACGCCCTTAATCAGCGCATCGCGTTGGTCCTGAGCCTGTTTGAACCGGCGCTGGTGATCAGTATGGCCGGCATTGTCCTGTTCATTATCCTGGCGATCCTGCAGCCGATTTTACAGCTCAACAACATGATGGGTTAATTCAATGGAGAACCGTATGCGAACCCCAACAATGGCAAGGAACACCCGGCAGTCGGGATTTACACTGATGGAAATCATGGTGGTGATTGTGATCCTGGGTCTGCTGGCCAGCTTTATCATCCCCAATCTGATGGGCAATAAGGACAAGGCGGATCGGCAAAAAGCCGTCAGCGACATTGTCGCGCTGGAGAATGGGCTGGACATGTACCGTCTCGACAATGGCCGCTACCCCAACACCGAACAGGGGCTGGCGGCGTTGATTGCCAAACCGGTGACGCCACCGCTGCCTCGTAATTATCCGGAAGATGGCTACCTGCGCCGCCTGCCGCAGGATCCCTGGGGAAGCGATTACCGTTTGCTTAATCCGGGGAAACACAATCGGATAGACATTTCGTCAGCCGGACCAGATGGCCAATGGGATAGCGAAGACGATATCACCAATGGCTCCTAGCGGCAGGCCGCATCAGCGTGGGTTTACCCTACTGGAAATTATGTTGGTTCTGGTGCTGATTGGCCTCACCGGTGCGATGTTAGTTCCCCATGGACGTTCAGATAGGGCGCTTTTTTCCACGACCATGAGCACGTTGATTCTGGCGCTGGATGCCGCTCAGCAGCGCGCAGAGCAAACGGGTTTGCCCGTGGGCATTGCCGTTTCCGAGCAAGGGTGGCAACGGATGATCTACCGTCTGAGGGACTGGCCAGAAGCAACCGAAGGTTGGCGAGCCGATGGCGTTCATACCGTCATTTTGCCTGAAACCCTCAGCCTTTCATTACGTCTGGAGCTGCAGGAGATCGCCTTACCGCCTTCCCTGGCCCCCGACGTGACACCGCAGCTTTGGTTCTATCCCGGTGGTGAAATGTCGGTTTTTACCCTGAGGCTACGACAAGGGTCATGCGAACGGGTCCTGGAGACGAGCGGTTATATGAGCTTTAGCTCGGGAGATGAAAGTTGTGATGATGCGCAAGCACCATAACGGCATGACTTTGCTGGAAGTTCTGTTGGCGATGGTGATTTTATCCGTCGGTTGCATGGCGGTGATCCGCACTACCGGGCTACAGGTGCGCAATCTTGGCACGCTGGAGGAAAAAATGGTGGCCGGCTGGGTGGCGGATAACCAACTGACGCAGCTCTATCTGGGGGATATGACCTTGTCTCCGTTATGGCAGCAGGGGAATAGCATGATGGCTAATCGACAATGGTTCTGGCGTTGTCGCAGTCGGCAGACCACCGACAGCCATCTGCAGGCTATTGATATTGAAGTGGATAGCGAACCTGAGTTCAGGTACCCGATCCTGCGCCTGCGAACCTGGAGGATAAGCGATGCCAAACCCTGAGCAAAAGGGGTTCACCTTAATTGAAATGATGCTGGCGATCGCGATTTTTTCCTTGATGTCGTTGATGGCGTCACAGTTGCTGAGCAGCATCGTTAAGAACAATGCCATAGTGCAAACTCAGGCCAACGCGCTGACCCAGATACAACAGGTACTGGCTCTGATGGAGCGGGATGTCCGCCAAACCCTGATGTTCCTGCCTGATCATCCGCTCAGGACCAATCTGAGGACTGCCCAAGTGGGGGAAGTCTCGCCGACGCTGGCGCTACTGCGTAGCAACTGGCTCAACCCTGGGGGCTTATTGCCTCGTTCCTCCCTGGAGCGCGTCACTTACCGTCTGCATGACGGGCAGTTGCAGCGCCTGAGCTATCCGACCCCCGATGCCCCGGAAGACAAAGCCAGAGTCGTCACTTTGTTACAGGGTGTAGAACGTTTCCAACTGCGTCACCGGCTTACCGGACGTTGGCAAGAGGGAGCGTTTAACGGTGCCGGTTTACCTCAGGCGATAGAGGTGTCCGTGACCTTGTTCGACCGGGGGGAACTACAGCGTATTTTCTTGACGGCCGATGGAGAGGCGGCATGAACAAATCACGGGGAATGGCGCTGCTGATCGTCCTGTTATTGTTGGCGCTGATGGCCACTTTGTCGATGGGCATTCATCAGTTTTGGCAGCTTGCCTTCACCCGAACATTGCACGCGCAAACGGCCTTTCAGGCCAAATGGGATCTGTTGGCGGGGGAGCAATTTGTTCGGCAGTTATTGGTGGAAAGTTTGCATGAACAGACGTCCGTCCATCTGGGGCAGCGATGGGCGACGCCTGGGATGATACACATGGAAGACAGGGGGATTTCTTATGTTATCAAGGATGCCCAGGCCTGTTTTAACATCAATACGTTACGCTACCACTACTTGCCGGATAAGCAAAAATCGCCCCCGCAGGACCCGCCGCCGGCCCCAGCGGCCGAGGTTAAAATCGACAGAGATATTGCCCGTCAGGTGTTCGGCGCTCTGTTATCGAATCTGGCGTTCACCGATGATGAAATCAAAGGCATCGGCAGTGCGATAGAACAGCGGCTGATGCCGGAGAATTCGCTTTTTACTGACGTTTCCGAATTGCGCACATTTCCCTTCATTGGCCGCCAGCAGTATCTGCGTTTACTGCCCTGGCTATGTGCATTGCCGGAACGTAAGCCGGCAATCAATATCAACACGCTGGATGAGGCTCACTTACCTCTGCTGCGCGCCTTGTTTTTGAACCAGGCCAGCGCCACTCAATTGAAGAAATGGCTCAATACTCGTCCCGAGGCCGGTTGGCGCGCGCTGGACGATCAGAATTGGCAAAAAGCACTGGCCGGGTTGCGTCTGTCCTCGCCGGCGGGGGAGAAACTGTTGGTGACGGAGAGCCGTTTTTTTAACGTCCTGCTGCTGGCTCAGGGGGCAGACGCCGGTTATTACCTGCGCAGCAAATTGCATTATGAAAAAGGAAGGGTGACGGTGAAAGGCCGTCAAACCGGGCAGGGAGAGAAGGTTCAATGACGTGTTCAAAACCCTTGTTGGTGCTGGCATTGGGGGAGGCCGGAGCGCCAATCCTATGGTGTCAGGGGGATCCGAACGAATCGCAATGGCGGCATGCGGGGGCAGATACATTACCGGCGACGCTGCCGATAAAGGCATCGCAATGCCGAGTCGTGGTCTGCGTGCCGGGTCAGTCGGTGACATTGCAGAGGGTGACATTCTCTGGCCCCAGCCGCGCGGCAACCCCTCTGGCCCTGGCTTATCAGTGTGAAGATGGCCTGCTGGAGGAGGTCGAGCAGTTGTATTGGGTAATCCTCGGTCGGCAGGACGACGACTATGCTCTCGCCGGTTATCGTCATACGGATATGCAGCGCTGGCAGTCGCAATTGAAACTCTGGGGCGTTGTTCCCGACAGCCTATTGCCAGACACGCTTTGCGGACCGGTCAACGACCGTCATTTTTACCGTTGGCGGGGAAGGTTGTTGCGCAGGGCGTCGCCATGGTCAGGCTATTCGCTGCCGTCACAGTGGCTTTTGGCTCCGTCCGACGTTGTCGACGCGGTTCCCCTGTCACCTTGCGATGTGTTGTGGGACCGGGTCCGGGGAGAGGCAGAGACGGCGGTTTCACTCCTGCAGGGCAAATATAAGGCCCCACCACGCTGGCAAAGAAATCCGTTCTGGCGCCACTGGCCCAGCATCGCCGGGGCGGTGTTAACGCTATGCGCCCTGGCGATCGGTGGGGCGCATTATCACCAGCAGGCTAAGCAGGCCAACCAGCAACGTGACGCTTTATATCAAAGTCTTTTTGTCGGTCAGCCGATACCGGCGGAACCTGTGAGTGAGAGCGCGCGTTATATCCGAGCGTTACAAGAAGCAAAATCTCCGCGCCAATTCTTCGAGCTTGCCGCGCAGGCGCAACGGGCCCTGCAGGGGATCCCGAAACACCGGGTCATCGGCCTGACTTTCGACGCCGATAGGTCAATGCTGACTATCCGATTACAGGCGCCGGAATTGCAGCCCTCCACGCAAATAAATGATGAAGGTAACACCCTGGAGCTGCAAGTTAACCCGGCCAAACAGCAGGGGACGCTTACCCTGAAGGAAACTCAATGATGTCTCCAATAATGCGGCAGAATGTGGGCAAAAAGAGCACGGCGCTTATCTTTTGCGGCATGCTCTTCGCGGTCAGCATTTTGGCATTTTATCTTCAGCAAAAAGGCCAGGCTCAGCAGGCGAACGCTGAACTGGCTCAAATGCAACGCAATGCGCAGCGCATTGCCATGCTGCGGCACCCTTTACCCCCGCCGCCGCCTGAAGGCGTATCGCTCCAGACCCTGCTTAAGACCAGCGCTGAAAAACTCGGACTGCGATTGGGGACCGTCCGCTCTGACAAAAATAACCTGGATGTTGTATTGCCCCCGCAACCCGTCAAGCCACTGCTGTTGTGGCTGGAGAACCTGCAACAGGAATATGGCATGGGGGTTAATTCGATTGAACTCAGCCTGCATGGGGATGAGGTCAGGGTGCAGGCATTGAGTCTTCAAGTCATCTCAGTTCATTAATCAATAGGAATGACCATGGCGTTTTACACGGATACCTCTCTTTGGCTGGCGTTCTCGGGGCTGGTGGGGTTGTGCGTCGGCAGTTTGCTTAATGTGGTGATCTATCGCTTGCCGCTGATGGTGCAGCGGGAAGAAACAACCTTCGTGATGGATTATTTAACCCGACATCCCAGCGCCGCGCCAACGCCCGTCAGAACGAGCATTTTCCCCGATAAAAACCGTGCAGTCCTGAACCTGTTTCTGCCACGTTCTCATTGCCCCAATTGCAAGCATACCGTTGCCTGTTACGATAATATTCCGCTGCTCGGTTGGTTGTTTTTGGCCGGGCGCTGTCGCCATTGCCGGCAGGCTATCGGTTGGGCGTACCCGGCAGTCGAGCTGGCGATGGCGGTTATCGCCACCCTGTTGGCCTGCTATCTGCCCCCGGGAGCGGACTGGGTGATGATGATGGTTTTTAGCGCCTTGCTGCTCTCGCTGGCCATCATCGATTTTCGCCATCAAATATTGCCGGATATCCTGACATTGACGTTGCTGTGGTGCGGCCTGTTTTGGCACTGGCTGGAGCAGCGTGATTTTCTGGGGGATGCGGTGCTCGGCGCTATCGCCGGTTACCTGGTGTTGTGGTTGCTCTATTGGAGTCTGCGGTTGATGACCGGGAAGGAAGGGCTGGGGTATGGCGATTTCAAGCTGCTGGCGGCGCTCGGCGCCTGGCTTGGCTGGCAGAAATTGCCGGAGATCCTGCTGATAGCCTCGACGGCAACGCTGTTTGTCATCCTGTTGTTCGCGAAAAAACGAGCAGATAGCTGGAGCCAGCCCCAACCTTTCGGTCCGGGGCTGTGTGTTGCAGGGGCGATTTGCCTGATCTTACAGCTGAAATAGCGTTATTGTCGGCGAGATGTTTCAATAAAAGCGGCCAACGATGAGTTAAAGTAGGCACACTTCTGGGCAACCGGCGTGGGGTCCTGGTTCAGTTTGTTAATGATTTCGCGGGCATTCAGCGGTAATGCGTCAGACAGGGTTTCATTGACCGGCCATTTTTTCTTCTTCGCTTCTAATATCGCCGTTTTTGTTAATACCGAAATAGCAGGAATGTCATTGCGTTGGCAATTTTCTTTTAGATACTGACTTCCGGCAATTAATGCCGCCAACTGTTGTTGATGTTCTACATCCAGTTTGGTGGTGGGGTTATTGTCAGAAGTTGTTGAGCAACCCGTTAATAATAAGTTGCACAAAATAAAAGATAATAAAAACTGTTTTTTTACCACTGATAGGCTCCATGAAATTTCAGAATATCTGCGTCTCTTATGTCGAAAGATACGGGGGTGACAGGTGTTTTTCTCTGGGGGTATTATGGGCCGTCAGAGGCGTCATGTCACTTATACTCCCTTATATTCAGCCTTTTTAAGGTGCCCGTGGCAGAAGAATAACTATGATGTCGGCAGAGTAAATGAGCGGTTATCGGTGTATGGGATATACACCGTTTAACCAGTTAAATTTGAATGATAACTCTGGTGATAAAATGGAATTGAAAAAAATCGCGCTGGCAGTAGCTGCATTAACTCTCTCCAGTGGTGCTCTGGCGCATGGTTATGTTGAATCGCCGCAAAGCCGTGCCTATAAATGTAATTTGCAGGAAAATACCGATTGCGGCGCCGTGCAATACGAGCCGCAAAGCGTTGAGAAAGATTCTGGTTTCCCGGCCGGGCCTTTACCGCGCGATGGCGAACTGGCCAGCGCCAGCATTCCTCATTATTCCCCGCTTGATAAGCAAAGTATGAATATGTGGGCAAAAAACCCCATCAAGGCGGGAATGAATACGTTTACCTGGTTCCATACTGCCATGCACAAAACCAATAACTGGCGGTATTACATCACCAAACAGAATTGGGACGCCAATCAGCCGCTGACTCGCGCGGCATTCGAAGCGACGCCTTTCTGCCAAGCTGAGGGGCATGGACAGATGCCGGCCCAGCGGGCAGTTCATGAATGTAACGTGCCGCAGCGCAGTGGTTATCAGGTGATTTACGGCGCCTGGGAAATTGCCGATACCGTAAACAGTTTCTATCAGGTCATTGACGTCGATTTTGGCGGAGGTGAAGGCATAACGTCACCGTGGAGTAAGCAGATCTCAGGTCAGGTATCTGGTAAGGATTTGAAAAAGGGCGATAAGGTTATTGCTCGATTCTTTGACGATCAGGGAGAGGTAACGTCTCTGCGCACTGAAATGGCCATTGATAGTGAAAAGCAGACGGATAAAAACCGTTGGTCATACGATCTGGCGGTATTGATTAATGCGAAACATGATGATGTACGTATTGGCGTAAAGGACACACAAGGAAGTGTGAATCCGGTCTACGGCAACAACAGTGCTTTCGTCAAGGATGACAGCCGTTTGAGCAAGGTAGTCATCTCCTATGAAGAGCAGGCGCCAGGCATTGAGGAAGAAGTGGAAATCTCCGGCGTTCAGGTGGATAAAATCCAGGATGGCCGCGCCAACGTGAGTTTCAACGTTAACGTCAAGGGTGACGTCATCTTTGAAGCCCGGGTGTTCGATCACCACGGCAGTGAGAAAGGCTACCTGAAGCAAAGCGTAACCGATAACCGCCTATCGATGACTGTGCCGCTGAACGACGTTACTGCCGGGCACCATATGCTGAAATACTTCGCGACCAATAAAGAAGGTCAGTTGGTTAAACAGGATGTGATTAACCTGCAATTAGAAGATGCTTCTTCCGGCAACTATCAATATATCTTCCCCGAAGGCCTCGAAAGCTATACGGCAGGGACGGTGGTGTTACAACCTAAAGATGGCAAAACCTATCAGTGCAAACCTTTCCCTTACAGCGGCTATTGCACACAATGGACTAGCGGTAAGGCGCAATTTGAACCGGGTATCGGTGAACACTGGCAACAAGCCTGGATATTAAAAAACTAATAGCAACACTACTTTTTTGTCGGCCTGCCCCGGGCCGACTTTTTTTTATCAGTAATAAGGATATTAATGACCATGCAGAATAAGGCACCTCGCTCCCGCTACGATCGTTTTTCTCGCATATTACACTGGGTGCTGGCCGTCGGGATTATCTACGCCTCGCTGGTGGGTTATGGCTTGCATTTTATTTCGGACCCCAAGATTTTCACGTTCTTCTCAGAGCTTAATATGTCATTGGCAACGGTGATGACGCTGCTGATGATTGTGCGTTTTACCTGGCGTTTTTTCAGACCCTCGGTACCCTACGGTGAACATATTCAGGGAAATAAAAAAGGGTTGGTTATTTTACTTCATGAAATTTTCTACCTGATTATCTTTGTTGTTTTGATCAGTGGCTTTTTGATGTTGAAAGATGGCTATCTCTTCTTTGGCCTGCTGCCGGTCCCTCAGCCGCTCAATAACCTTGAAGTGAACCTCTTCTTTTTCAACGTTCATCGTTACAGTTGCATTGCTCTGGGGCTGATGTTGTTAATGCATGTCGCAGCGGTGATAAAACATCAGTTATTTGATAAGAAAAACATTCTCTCAAGAATGGTCTGATTGCCCTCTATCCATTATTTATCCGGGTTATGTACAACAGGAAATATTGCTTTTTCATTTCAAAAGGAAAAAACATGTTTAGCAATAAACTCACCTGCCTTATTCCTCTGACTTTATTTCTCCCCTGCTTGTCGCTGGCTTCGCCTCTGGCCCCCGAATACACCCCTACCGAGGTGATTGACGGTGGCGATGTTGGCATCTTTAACGTGGTATGCGATTACTCGCATACGTTGGCCGATGACGCCATTGTCATGCCGGGCTTGCCAGGGTTCTCGATGATCCATGATTTTTTTGGCAATACGGAGGCGGATGCGATGAGCACGGTCGAGTCGTTGCAAAAAAAACCGACGACGACCTGTACCTCGCCCTATGACAGCTCTTCGTATTGGGCGCCGCAGCTAAAACGAGCGGATGGCAGCGTTGTTACCCCCAGCTATATCAAGGTTTATTACCGTAACAATATACCGGAGCAGGCCGTTGCGCCTATCCCGCCGGGGCTGCAACTGTTGGTAGGCAACCACCACAGGTCGCCGGACGATTATGACCCTTATATTTGGTTTTACTGCCGCCTAACGCTTGAGGGCGGGATGCATTATAACGATCCGCCGGAGAGCTGTCCGCAGATAGCCGGGTTTGACGAAGGCGCAGAATTCAATATTTCGCTTAACTTCCCGGACTGTTGGAATGGCACCAGCCTGACTACCAACCCGCACAAACGCAATGCAGTTTACAGCGATAAATTAACCGGTCTATGCCCTGCGGCATATCCGGTGAAGCTCCCGCAGCTGAATATGCGTATCCATTATGCCTTGGGGGAAAATAGCAGTCTTAAAGGGGCCAAATTGTCCATGAACCCCGTTCTGCAGGCTGACGGCAGTTTGCTCCCTAAATGGGGTGACCTTTATGCTGCGCACGCGGATTTCTTTGCCGCCTGGAACCCAGGCGCTACGCGCTACAGCGTGGAGGAGTGTCTCAATCGCAAGATTGCCTGTGATAAGGATATCCCGGGCGATTTTGAGCGTAGCAGTGATGATGCCTGGGTTTCGGTGACCGATGGGCGTCTTCATGGTGATGAGGCAGTGATCAAGGTCGGGGGAGAACAAAATATTGGCTTAATCAAGTTTGAGCTGCCGGAACGTCTCGACACCCTGAATATAACCCAAGCCGACCTGCGCCTCTATGGTCGTCAGGTCAGCGGCGAAACCGGGCAGGTGAGGTTATATGCGCTGCCGGGGGGGAGTTGGGATGAAAATCAGGGGGAACATACCATCAAGGAGTGTCCATCGACCCCATTGGATCATGCGCAGATGTGGACCGATTCGGTGCAGAAAACCTTTGACGTCACTGCCGCCGTCACGCAAGCCATGCAGGCCGGCCAGCGTGAGGTGAGTTTTTGTTTGAGCGGCAGTCAAGACGCGGATGCCGAGTTCAATAGCAAAGAGGGGCCTCGCGGGCCGGTGTTGCGTTTCTATTTTACCCCCGAAAATAGCCATCAAAACCCTTAACCTTCTGCCGTCGCTAGGGACGCAGGGACGAAGGAGACCGACCGAACTGGCGACGGAAGTGGGTACTGAATTGCGCCGGGGCGCTGAAACCGCATTGGGCGGAGATCTCGGTCAGAGACAACCGGCTGGTGATGACCAATTGATAGGCTCGTTCCAGCCGTCGATGCAGGACATACTGATAGGGCGGCAGACCAAAAACCTGTTTAAAAACCCGGGAAAAATGGAACATGCTCAACTCGGTGAGTTGAGCCAGGGCCTGAAGAGTGATGGTATCACCCAGATTATCTTCGATGTAGCAAGTCAGTTGCTCCATCTGCGTTTTGGTGAGCGCCTGGTGCGCGAGCGACGGCGAGGACAACACCCGCAGGTGATGTGACGTTTCAGTCAGCATCGCCAACATCAAGGACGTAGCATGCAATTCATCCGTACTGGTTTTCAGGCTGGCACACAGTTGCCTGATTAGCGGGCTGCGAATATTGGCGTTAGGCTCAATATTCAGCCCGGTGGTGCCACCCGGAAGTGACGCGATGAGCTCGGGGGAAACGGAAATAGCGGTGTATTTGAGCGTGCCGTCGATATAAGTCGCCGCCTCAAAACCACAGCCGCAGGGGATGATGTCCGCGACCTGGCTGATCGTACGTCTGCAGGGAACCCGTTTTTCGTCAAACCAAATGTCGCCATGGATGGTGCTACCGCCTTCAGCAGCGTGAAAACTGTCATAGATAATCAGCGTGTGGCTGGGGCGGAAAAGTTGAGCTTGATGAGCCCCGCTGACCGCAACGTTATCGACCTGGCCGTATTCCCAGTGGGTAGAGCTAACGGTTAATTCTGTCTGGTGACGGTAAATAAGCCCATCATTATCTTTAGTCATTGTATTTTAGGCCTTGAAGATTTTATAAATTCTGGGGTTAATGGTAAATGATCTTGCATGGGGTAAACCAGTCGGTTTGTTTATTTGTCGGATTTGTTACTCCTGGTTTTGGTGTGCAGGATAGTAATGTTATCGTGATTATTTGAATTATATATAATTTAAATTAAAAATATATTTTATTTTTATTTGTGAAGCGTTGTTATTATTTCCAAGGGAAATGAATCAGAATTCAATAGCCTGAAATCGCATGGCATTACTGGCGGTATAGAGTACGGTATGTTGAATGTTTCGATGCCCAAGGTAGTCCTGAATCAAGCGGGTGTCCATCCCCAGATTTGCCAGAAAGTAGCCACAGGCATGGCGTAACATATGAGGATGTGTCGAAACTTGGATGTTGGCATTTTTACCGTAATCACGTATCAGACGGTAAATTTGCTGGCGGGATATTGGCCCGCCTTTTCGTGAAAGAAACAGCCAGGGCTGATCGGCATAGTGCCAGCTTTTCCTTATTTCCAACCAATGGTTCAGCATGACTATCTCATTTTCATGTAAAGGGTGTTGTACGGAAAGACCATTCTTCAAACGAGGGATGTAGATCCTCTTCGCATCCAGCTCGATATTATCTAATGTCAACCCCCGCAACTCACTGGCGCGTAAGCCGTGAATAAAGCACATGCTGATCATGCATCTGTCGCGCCAGGCATTCAGGCCTTTTTTAATATTCTCGATCATGCTGTTTATTTCTGACTCATCCAGATATTTTCTGATGTTAGGTTTCACACTGACCTCCGTTGTACTTATGTGTGGTGAGATTAAATGATCGAGTAATCATAAAATGTTTCTTAATGACCATAACAACTTAAGATAAATCTTACTTAGTTATGTTTGCATAAATAGTCTCCCGTCTTCTACTTGATTATTGCTGTGACATTTTGATTATTGCCGTGCCTCGATAAATTCTAAATATATCATTAAAAAACAATGGTTTATGTTTGTTTTATTTTTATATAATTTGTTTTTACATTATTAATATTGCTTATGTTGAGTTTTTGTTTAATAAAAACATTTTTTGTTAAGTGCAGTTATTTATTTAAATGTCAGTATTGTTCAGTGTTTTTTATTAAAATTGAGTAATGCGTTACGAGAATGAAGCACGGTGTGAGGTCCATTGCGCTCATCAGCAGCCTTAAACGCCACTCTGCCAAACTCGAACCGTCGTCCCTGTTTGCCCCCGATATGCCTTTCACCGGCGTAACTCGCCCGTGATGTGACCGATGTGTGAAATAACCATGCTCTTTTTGCAACTAGTGCGTATAATCGCCGCCCGGCGATTAATTAACCTGTGAAAGAGCACCAGAATGAGCACTACCAGTCTGATCCAACCCGACCGTGAATTGTTTTCCTATAAGCCTTATTGGGCCGAATGTTATGGCACCGCGCCGTTTTTACCGATGTCGCGCGAAGAGATGGATCAACTGGGCTGGGACAGCTGCGATGTGATCATTATCAGTGGTGACGCCTATGTCGATCACCCGAGTTTTGGCATGGCGATCATCGGCCGTATGTTGGAAGCGCAGGGCTTTCGCGTCGGTATCATCGCGCAGCCGGACTGGAGTAATAAAGAAGATTTCATGCGTTTGGGCAAACCGAACCTGTTTTTCGGCATCACCGCCGGCAACATGGACTCGATGATCAACCGCTATACCGCCGACCGCAAGCTGCGCCACGATGATGCCTATACCGCCGGCAACGTGGGCGGCAAACGCCCGGATCGCGCAACGCTGGTTTACAGCCAACGCTGTAAAGAAGCCTATAAAGATGTGCCGATCGTACTGGGCGGCATTGAAGCCAGCCTGCGCCGCATTGCTCACTACGATTACTGGTCGGATACCGTGCGCCGCTCGGTGCTGGTGGACTCCAAAGCCGACATGCTGATCTACGGTAACGGCGAACGCCCGTTGGTGGAAGTGGCGCACCGTCTGGCCGCCGGCGAAAAAATCAGTGAGATCCACGATATCCGCAATACGGCAGTGATGCGCAAGGGCGCGTTACCAGGCTGGACTGGCGTAGATTCTACCCGTCTGGATAGGCCGGGCCGCATTGAACCTATTCCAAACCCTTACGGCGACGATCTGCCCTGCGCCGACGGCGGCAAGCCGGAACCGGAAGCCAAGCCGGTGACCGTACGCGCCGCCAAGCCCAAGCCGTGGGAAAAAACCTACGTGTTGCTGCCGTCCTTTGAAAAGGTGAAGGCCGACAAGGTGCTGTATGCGCACACCTCGCGTATTCTGCACCATGAAACCAACCCGGGCTGTGCCCGCGCGCTGATGCAGTCACATGGCGATCGCTACGTGTGGATCAACCCGCCGGCTATTCCGTTGACTACGCCGGAAATGGACAGCGTGTTTGCCCTGCCGTACCAGCGTATTCCGCACCCGTCCTACGGCAAGGAAACCATTCCGGCCTATGACATGATCCGCTTCTCGGTCAACATCATGCGCGGTTGCTACGGCGGTTGTTCATTCTGTTCGATCACCGAGCATGAAGGACGCATCATCCAGAGCCGTTCGGAAGACTCCATCATTCGTGAAATCGAAGAGATCCGTGACAAAGTGCCGGGCTTTACCGGCGTGATCTCCGATTTGGGT
The DNA here is from genome assembly GCF_056376275.1 of Serratia sp. AR11. Lineage (NCBI taxonomy): Bacteria > Pseudomonadati > Pseudomonadota > Gammaproteobacteria > Enterobacterales > Yersiniaceae > Serratia > Serratia sp. AR11. The sequence goes on along the minus strand of NZ_CM150739.1, from coordinate 4,740,416 downwards.
GGCCCGACGGCCAACATGTATATGCTGCGCTGCACCAACCCGCGCGCAGAGCAGACCTGCCGTCGCGCCTCGTGCGTGTATCCGGAAATCTGTACCTACATGGACACCAACCACGAGCCGACCATCAAGCTGTATCGCCGTGCGCGCTCGCTGGAGGGCATCAAGAAGATCCTGATCGCCTCTGGCGTGCGTTACGATCTGGCGGTGGAAGATCCGCGCTATATCAAAGAGCTGGCTACCCATCACGTTGGCGGCTACCTGAAAATTGCCCCGGAACACACCGAGGAAGGCCCGCTGTCGAAAATGATGAAGCCGGGTATGGGCAGCTACGATCGGTTTAAACAACTGTTCGACCATTACTCCAAACTGGCGGGCAAAGAGCAGTATCTGATCCCGTATTTCATCTCCTCGCATCCGGGCACCCGCGATGAAGATATGGTGAACCTGGCGCTGTGGTTGAAGAAAAACCGTTTCCGCCTTGACCAGGTGCAGAACTTCTATCCGTCACCGATGGCTAACTCCACCACCATGTACTACAGCGGCAAAAACCCGTTGAGCCGGGTCGGTTATAAGAGTGAAGATGTGGTGATACCGAAGGGCGATCGTCAGCGTCGTCTGCACAAGGCGCTGCTGCGTTATCACGATCCGGCCAACTGGGCGATGATCCGTACCGCGCTGGAAGAGATGGGCATGAAGCACCTGATCGGCAGCCGTCGCGAGTGTCTGGTTCCGGCGCCAAGCATTGACGAGCAACGTGAAGCCAAGCGTTTGCAGCGCCATACCCGCCCGGCGTTGACCAAGCATACTGACATCACCCGTCAGCGTACGCCGTCCAATAAGCCGCCGCGCAAGCCTATCCGCAGCGGTAAACCCTAACGGTCGGGCAGTGCTCTTAAACGAAAAGGATAACTTTCGGGTTATCCTTTCAGACAACTGACAAAGCCCGTTATTAGGGAGAGCGTGCCGAAGGGGTCGTAGCGGCTTGTCCGCCGGAGCGCCCCTCGGTGCGCTAGGCCCGGGTATCTCGGGGGTAAAGACAACGTTGTCATCAAAACGAAAGGAGAACCCCCGGGTTCTCCTTTTTGCGTTGAAAATCAAAGTTGCTCGTAGGCCGCTTCTACTTTCATCAAATGGCGCGGTGCCTGCGGGGCGGGATGATACTTGCGGACATGCCAGTTAAAGGCTTCCGGCGACAGATTGTTAATCATCGAAATGGCTTGCTGGCGGTTGCTGGAGAAGGTCCGCAACAGCGCGCCGGTGCCGTTGACGTAGGCGATAATGGTGGCGTAACGCAGCGTGACGGGATCGTCGATCCCTTTAAGCTGCTGTTTTTGCAATACGGCAATATAGGCGGCGCCGAGATCGATATTGGTATCAGGATCCAGCAGATCGTCTTCGTCCGGGCAGCCGCGTTTGCCTTTGTAGCGATAGGCGTCGCAACCTGCGGTATCGGCTTTCAGCTGCATTAACCCTATGGCATTTGACCGGCTGATTGCTGCCGGGTTAAAGCCGGACTCCACCTTAATCATCGCGGCGATCAGCTTTTGATCGACATCGTATTTATCCGCAGCATCTTCAATTGCGTCATCAAAAGCGTGAGCATCATAGCTGGTACGCGGTTTTTTGCTGGAACAACCGGCCAGGATCAGCATCAGGCAGACAATGCCTGCGCGTGACCAGAGTCGTAGAGTGGGGTTCATGGTGCTCCGTATTGTTTTTGCTGGGATAAAGTCGGGCATCATAGCATCTCCGTCAGTGCCTGTTCGACATACAGATAGCCTATCCCCGTCACCTGCTGCGCGCGCGTCAGTTGGCCAAAGCCGATATGCGTGGCCTGGGCCTGGATCTGGTCGTGCCGGTCGAAAGGGTTAAAACCGGTTTGACTGATGATGGTGTCCAGCCAGGCCTGACCAAATCCACAGCTGCGCCCGTACAGATAGATACGGTTGATATTGAGGATATTAAGGAAGTTATACAGGCTCAGGCCAATCGCCTGGGCGGCGCGTTGCACCAGCACCTGCAACGCAGCATCGCCCTGATGGTAACGAGCGATCAGGTCGGCGGTGGTGGGGGTTTTAATCCGTTCACCTTCCTGTTGTGCCCAGGGAGCGACCTTGAGCTGAATGCGGGCCTTTTTCTTCAGCGCCGACAGCGAAGCGATGGTTTCCAGACAGCCGTAACGGCCACAGGAGCAAAGGCCGCCATCGGGATCGACAATGGTATGGCCGATTTGACCGCTGCCAAACAGGCTGCCCCGGTAAATCTGCTGGTTAATCACAAATGATGAACCTATGCCGTAATCGACGTTAATCACGCAGAAGTCCTGCAGATTGGCGTTATTTTGCCACTTTTCCGCCAGCCCCAGCATCACGCAGTCGTTATCGATCAAAACCTCGGTCTTCAGACGCTCTTCCAGCAGGTATTTTATCTCTACCGGGCCTTCCCACGGGGCCTGCGGCATACGTTGGGACACCCCGGTCAGCGGATTGACCTGGCCGTGGATCGACAGCGCAATCTTCAGTGGCATGCCCTGCTGGCGGCTGTGCAGATGATAGATTTGCACCATTTCCTGCAGCATCGCCTGCGGCGTAGTGGCGACGATCGGCTGCGGGGTGAAGGCGCTGCAAGGCGTCATCAGGCCATCCACCACGATGCTTTCAATCAGATAAGGGGAGACATTCAGGCACAGGATGCGTTGCCCGGCGGCGGCGATGCGGTAACTGCCGCCACCCAAACCGCGGCTGTGCAGGTTGTGCGGGTCGTGTTCTACCCGCTGCTCTTCCTGCAGTTCGTCGAGAATTTTGCCGACCGCAGGAATAGACAACTGCGAAAGCCGTGCCAGCGTCGACTTACTGGCGACCTTTTCCCGGTACAGCAGTGCACATAACACCCGTTTATTAAAATTACGCACCCGCTGGTTATTCAAACCTTGCAATGCCATTTATTAAACCCCGTTTAGTGTATTGCGTGATGGTAGCGCATAAAGTCATCAATTCCGTCATCTAGACTGCCTGAAACGCAATGTTCAGTATTTTTAGAGAGGAAAGCATGCACGGGACAGTCAAGGTTTGGCAAGAACAGGTTGAATTACCCACCTACGGTACCGGTGAGCAGGACTCGCACCCGATGTTCCTGGAAAACCGTGTCTATCAGGGATCTTCCGGCGCGGTTTACCCTTATGGCGTGATTGATACCCTAAGCGGTGAGAAAACCTTGCGCCGTTATCAGGCGGTGTATCTGGAAAACGACTACCTGCGCGTGATGCTGTTACCGGAGCTGGGTGGGCGCATTCATCGGGCCTACGACAAAGTGCAGCAGCGTGATTTTGTTTACCACAACGAGGTGGTCAAGCCGGCGTTGGTGGGGCTGCTGGGGCCGTGGATCTCCGGGGGCATTGAGTTTAACTGGCCGCAGCACCACCGGCCGACCACTTATATGCCGGTGGACTGCCAGATTCAACAGCATGAAAACGGAGCGCAGACCGTCTGGCTGGGGGAAGTGGAACCGATGCGCGGCCTGCAGGTGATGGCCGGTTTCACTCTGTATCCCGACCGTGCATTGATTGAAATCAGCGCCAGGATCTTTAACGCCAACCCGACACCGCGCCATTTCCTCTGGTGGGCCAACCCGGCAGTGAAGGGCGGGGACGATCACCAGAGCGTGTTCCCACCGGATGTGACCGCCGTTTTTGACCACGGCAAGCGCGATGTCTCCTCGTTCCCCATCGCTACTGGCACCTACTACAAGGTGGATTACTCGGCCGGTGTGGATATTTCACGCTACAAGAATATCCCGGTGCCGACGTCTTATATGGCGTATAAGTCGGACTATGACTTCGTCGGGGCCTATAGCCACGATGAGCAGGGCGGTTTGCTGCATATCGCCGATCATCATGTATCACCCGGCAAGAAACAATGGAGCTGGGGCCACGGCGAATTTGGTCAGGCCTGGGATCGCAATCTGACCGACAACAATGGCCCGTATATCGAGCTGATGACCGGGGTCTACACCGATAATCAGCCGGATTTCACCTGGCTCGATGCCTATGAAGAAAAATGCTTCGTGCAGAATTTCCTGCCTTACAACACCCTGGGCATGGTGCAGAACGCCAACACCCGGGCGGCGCTAAAGTTGGAAAGCGACGGACGACAGCTGGTGTGGGGGCTGTATGCAGTCGCGCCGCTGGCGCAGCATCGGCTGGTAGTCCGCAGCGATAGCGACCAACAGCTATTGCTCGATCGTCGTATCGATCTCCGCCCCGGAGCGGCCTTGATGGAGACCATGACCGGTGATTTCTCTGGTCGTCTGACGATTGAATTGTTGGACTCGCAGGGGGGCTGCGTACTCAGCTATCGTCAGCATCAGGCCGATCCGGCGGCAGAACTGCCGCAGCCGGCCAAAGCACCGCCGCTGGCCGGGCAAATTGACAGTGCCGATGAGGCCTGGTTTATCGGCCAGCATCTGGAGCAATACCATCACGCCAGCCGTTCGGCGTTCGATTACTACCAGAGAGGTTTGGCGCTGGATCCGCTCGATTACCGCTGCAATTTGGCCCTGGCGACGCTGGAATATAACCGCGCCAATTTTGCACGCGCTATTGCCTATGCTGACAATGCGCTGGTACGTGCTCACCACCTTAACCGTAACCCACAGTGTGGCTTGGCCAGTCTGATCCGCGGCTGCGCGCATGAACAATTGGGTGACGACAGCGCGGCCTATGAAGATTTCTACCGCGCCATCTGGAGCGGCAATGGTAAACCGGGCGGCTTCTACGGCCTGGCTCGGGTAGCTGCGCGGCGCGGGAATTATTCGCAGGCGCTGGAATTTTGCGAAAGCAGCCTGAGCGTTAATGCCAGCCATTATCCGTTGATCGCTCTCAAGGCATGGTTGTTGCAACGCCTGGGACAGGGGGAACAGAGCCTGGCCTATATTGCGCAGCAACTGGCTGCCCGCCCGTTGCATTACAGCCTGTATTACCTGCGTTATGCGCAAACCCGTGAGGCTGCCGATTTACAACGCTTGCGTGCGGTGACCGGTTGCCGTGGCATTAATGCGCTGACCATGGCCAACCAACTCTGTGAATGGGGGGCCAAACCGCAGGCGATTGAACTGCTGACGCTGCTGGACAGCCAGGAAAGCCTGCCGCTTTATCTGTTGGCCAGCTTGCGCAAGGGCGAGGCGGGCGATAGCGAATACCAGCAGTTGCTGGTGCAGGCGCGTGAAAGCTTTAGCCGACAGGTACGCTTCCCCAATACCCTGAACGAAGTACAGATGCTGAGCCAATTGCCGGAGTGCGATTTTGCGCAGTACCTGCTGGGGTGTTTTCATTACAGCAAACGCAACTACTCGCAGGCGGTGGCACTGTGGCAGCGCTGCGTCGAGCGGCAGCCGGGGTTTGCCGATGCCTGGCGCAACCTGGGGATCTACAGCTTCAACAAGCTCCAGCAGCATGACGTTGCGCTGGAATATCTGCAACGAGCGTTCAGGCTACAGCCCGACGATGCCCGGTTATTGTTCGAGCTGGATCAACTGAATAAGCATCTGCGAGTGGCTCCTGAACAACGGCTGGCCTTGCTGGAACAACATTTGGCGGTGGTGGCCAGGCGTGATGACCTCACAGCCGAACTGCTGAGCCTGTACAACCAGTGTGGCCGCTTGAGTGAGGCGCAACAGACTCTGCAACAGCGGCAGTTCCACCCGTGGGAAGGCGGTGAAGGCAAGGTCACCGGCCAGTACCTGATCAACCTGCAGCGCTTGGCGTTTCAGGCGCTACAGCGGGGGGATCCGCAGCAGGCGCATGAGTTGCTGCAGTCGGCGTTGCACTACCCGCACAATCTGGGGGAAGGCCGGCTGGCCGGGCAAAGTGACAACGATCTCTACTATTGGCTCGGCATCAGTGCCGCCCGGCAAGGTGACCTTGACGCTGCCGCCGGCTACTGGCAGCGGGCCTGTGCCGGCCAGGGTGACCTGACGCAAAGCCGCTACTACAACGACCAACCGGTGGACTATCTGTTCTATCGCGGTATGGCACTCAAACAACTGGGGCAGTCGGCACAGGCCGAACAACAGTTCATGCAAATGCAGGAATGGGTGCGGCAACAGTCAGAGCTGGCGCCGGGTGCCGATTTCTTTGCCGTTTCGCTGCCGGATTTGATGGCGTTGGACAACGACCTGAACCAGGCGCATCAACAGCACTGCCTGCTGGTGACTGCTTTGGCGCTGCTGGGGTTAGGGCAGTTAACGGCGGCGCAGCAGACATTGGGCGAGTTGCTGGTGGTAAATCCTGCGCATGACAAAGCGCGTTTATTCAGCGTACTGGCCGAGGTTTTAGCCAACTGATGCCGCAAGGGGACGAATGTGACGAATAAACTGAACATGCCCTATGTCTGGACTATCTGCCTGGTCGCCGCTTGCGGTGGCCTGTTATTCGGCTATGACTGGGTAGTGATCGGCGGGGCCAAGCCGTTTTACGAGGCTTACTTCGGCATTACCGATCCTGCGCAGTCCGGCTGGGCGATGAGCTCAGCGCTGGTCGGTTGTATTTTTGGCGCCCTGATCTCGGGCCTGTTGTCGGACCGTTTTGGCCGCAAGTTGCCGTTGGCGATCGCCGCGCTAACCTTCGTGATCTCCGCCTGGGGCACCGCCATGGCCACCAGTTTCGACGCCTTTATTGTGTATCGCATTGTCGGTGGCGTCGGTATTGGCCTGGCCTCGGCACTGTCGCCGATGTATATCGCCGAAGTCAGCCCGGCAGCCCAGCGTGGCCGCTTCGTGGCGGTGAACCAATTGACCATTGTGATTGGGGTGCTGGCGGCGCAGTTGATCAACCTGTTGATCGCCGATCCGGTGGTGGCCAATGCCAGCCAGGCCGATTTGTTAGCCAGCTGGAATGGACAAATTGGCTGGCGTTATATGTTCGGCGCCGAACTGGTTCCGGCACTGGCTTTCCTGCTGTTGATGCTGGTGGTGCCGGAATCCCCACGCTGGCTGGCAAAAGCCGGACGTCATGAAAAGGCGCAACGGGTATTGCGGCGTATTGGCAACGAGCAATACGCACAGCAAACGCTGGCGGAGATCCGTCAGACTTTGGGCAAGGACAGCAGCAAGGTGCCGCTCGGCGCGCTGTTGCGCAGCGATGTGCGACCGGTGCTGGTAATTGGCATTGTGCTGGCGGTCTTCCAGCAGTGGTGCGGCATCAACGTGATCTTCAACTATGCGCAGGAGATCTTCGCGTCGGCAGGGTTTGATATTAACGACACCCTGAAATCGATCGTCGCCACCGGATTGATCAACCTGATCTTCACCTTGCTGGCCCTGCCACTGGTGGATCGTATTGGTCGTCGCCGACTGATGTTGATCGGTGCCTGCGGACTAACGATGGTCTACCTGTTGATGGCAGCGGCTTACGCCTATGGGCTGCTGGGCCTGCCGGTCCTGCTGCTGGTGTTGGTCGCCATCGCTATCTATGCCGTCACTCTTGCGCCGGTTACCTGGGTGTTGTTGTCTGAAATATTCCCCAACCGCATTCGCGGCGCGGCGATGGCCGCCGGCACCTTCGCGCTGTGGATGGCCTGCTTTGTGCTGACCTACAGCTTCCCACTGCTGAATGCGGCGCTGGGTGCGGCGGGCAGTTTCCTGCTGTATGGCGGCATTTGTCTGGCCGGTGCGGTGTTCATCTACGCCCAGGTCCCGGAAACCAAAGGCATTACCCTGGAGGCGTTGGAAGAGCGGCTCAGCGCAGCAGGCGCTAGCGTCGCCAAGGCGAAAGAGTTTACTTAACGCCGTTTAGTTTAATGCGTGATCCTGTGGCGGTAAGTAATCAGCTTGATCATTTAGTGTAATGAGTCTGTGCCCCGTTGGATGGCAAACTGCGGTAAATCCATCCGACGGGATAATAAAAATAGGCAGCAAGAGGTTAATGAACATTAACTGGAGAATAACGATGTTGCTAAAAAATATAAAACACATGCTGTTAGCCATTACCGGGGGCCTGATTATTTTCAGTGCAGGCGCACAGGCTAAAAACGATAAAACCACCATCGGCGCGATTTATCTCGATACCCAGGGGTATTACGCCGGAGTCCGCTGGGGTGTGCAGGATGGCGCCGCCAAGGGCGGAGGGAAAATCGAAATCATAGAAACCAATGCGCAGGGGGATGTTTCTAAAGAGAGTTCGTTTATCGATACCATGATCGCACGCGACGTAAATGCCGTGGTGCTTTCCGCCGTTTCGGTCAACGGCAGCGTGCGGGCCATCAAGCGTGCCAACGAAGCGAATATTCCGGTGATTTGTTACAACACCTGCATTAACGAGAAGGGCGTAGATAACTATGTTTATGCCTATCTGGTCGGTGATCCCTATGAGTTTGGCAAAAAACTGGGCAATACCGCCGCCGATTACTTTATAGAAAAGAAAATACCCGAACCCGCGATTGCGGTAATTAACTGCGAAGCCTTCGAGGTTTGCGTGCAGCGGCGTAAAGGTTTTGAAGATGCGCTAAAAGCGAAAGTGCCGGGCATGAAAATCGTCGCCAATCAGGAGGGTACCGTGCTGGATAAGGCGATCTCGGTCGGCGAGAAACTGTTGATCTCCTCCGGGAATGTCGATGCCATTTTCGGCGAGTCCGGCGGTGCCACGCTCGGCGCGGTTAAAGCCGTGCGCAATCAGAACAAGGTCGGGAAAACGGTGGTTTTCGGCTCGGATATGACCACTGAAATCGCGCAGGAGCTGGTTAACCGTCAGGTACTGCAAGCGGTGGTGGATATCTCGGGCAAGAAAATGGGGGCTTTGGTCTTCACGCAGGCAATGAATGCGATTAACCGCCAGCCGGTCGGTCAAAAGGTGGTGCAGGTACCGATAGATCTCTATGCCTCATCGCAGAGTGCCACTGATTGGCTGGCGACTCACAAAGACGGTTTACCTTAATGTCGGCGGGGACCCTGAGCGAAAGGGCCTTAAACGAATTGGCGCAGCAACCGGTGGTGGCCTGCATTGAATCCGGGCATAAGCGTTACCCGGGGGTAGTGGCGCTGCAAGATGTGAATTTCACCCTGCGGCGAGGTGAGGTACGTGCCCTGCTGGGGAAAAACGGCGCGGGCAAGTCTACCCTGATCCGCATGCTGACCGGCAGTGAGCGACCGGACGCCGGGCAAGTCTTTATCGGCGACCGCTTGTTGGATGGGCCAGAGGCGTTGTTGACGCGTCGTGCCGGTGAGCTTGGCGTGCGGGCGGTCTATCAGGAACTCAGCCTGGTGCAGGATATGAGCGTGGCGGAAAACCTGTGCCTGGGCGCCTGGCCGCAGCGTGCCGGAGTGATTGACGTGCAATGCATGATGGCGCAGGCACGCGCTGCGCTGGCGCTGCTTGGGGTGGATATCGATCCTCAGCAATGGGTACGCGATCTCAGCCCGGCGCAGCAGCAACTGGTGGAGATAGCCCGGGCTTGCCAGGGAGATCCCAAAGTGGTGATCCTCGACGAGCCGACCAGTTCGCTGGCCAACGCCGAGGCGGATCTGGTGGCTGCGGCGGTGATGCGCCTTTCTGCGGCGGGGATTGCGGTGGTGTATGTCAGCCACCGGATGAATGAAATCCGCCGGTTGGCGTCGTCCTGCACCATTATGCGCGACGGCCGCGTGGCGGGTGACGTGACGCTGGACAACACGACCACCCAGCAGATTGTCGATCTGATGCTGGGCCATCAGGAGCACCATACGCAAACCGTGTCTGTTCCGGCGGGGGGCGAAACGGTATTTGAGGTGAGGCAGTTATCGCTGCCGCCCAAATTGCGGCAGGTCAGTTTTGAGCTGCGGCGCGGTGAGGTGCTGGGCATTGCCGGGTTGCTGGGGGCGGGCCGCAGCGAATTGCTGAAGGCCATTGTTGGCCTGACGCCGTTTACCGATGGCGAACTGGTGCTGGACGGGGAGGCGCTGATCTGCCCGAATTATGCCGACATGCTCAAACGGGGTATGGCCTACACACCGGAGAACCGCAAGGCCGAGGGCATCATGCCGCTGCTGGGGGTGGATGAGAATACCGTGATGACCGACAGCCGCTCGGTAAGCCGCTTTGGCGTACTGAACTGGTCGAAGATCAAACAGGCAACCTCGGCCATCGTCAGCCGCATGCGGGTGAAAACCGCTGAAACCGGCACGCCGATCATGACGCTCTCCGGCGGTAACCAGCAGAAGGTGGTGATTGGCCGTTGGGTTTACGCCAGGAGCCGCATCTTGTTGCTGGATGAGCCGACGCGCGGCGTCGATGTCGAAGCGAAAAATCAAATCTATCGTATTGCGCGCGAGCTGGCGGCCGAAGGGAAAAGCATTATTTTCGTGTCGAGCGAAGTGGAGGAATTGCCTCAGGTCTGCGATCGGATCTTATTGTTACAGCAGGGAACGATAGTGAAGGAGTTTATCTCGCCCGTGGATGTTGAACAGCTGATGTCCGAAGTGCTGATGATCCAATAATTCTGCCCGCATGTGAAGGCATCGGAGGTAATGACAATGTCCACCTTGGTACCGGATGTAAAAATAGCAAAAGCCCGTAAATTATCGAAGCACGCTAATGAACTTGGCCTGTTGGCAATTATTATCGTGCTGTACCTGGTGTTTTCCATTTACGCCACCGGGTTTATTTCTCTGAATAACCAAATGAATATTTTACGCGACGCCGCCACTATCGGTATTGCCGCCTGGGCAATGACGCTGATTATTATTTCCGGTGAGATCGACGTCAGCGTCGGCCCGATGGTGGCGTTTATTTCGGTGATCCTGGCTTATTTAATGCAATACCAAATCCCGCTGGCGTTCGCGCTGATACTGGCTCTGTGTCTGGGGGCGGCGTTGGGTTCGGTCGCCGGAGCGCTGCGCGGTTGGTTTAACGTGCCGAGCTTTGTCGCCACGCTGGGGCTTTGGAGCGCCTTGCGCGGCATGGGGCTGTTTATGACCAACGCCTTGCCGGTACCGATTGACGAAAACGCGGTGCTGGACTGGCTGGGCGGGCAGGTGTTGGGCCTGCCGGTTTCGGCGGTGATTATGCTGATCCTGTTTGTGGTGTTTCAGTTTATCAGCAAGAAAACTGCCTTTGGTCGCTCGGTGTATGCCATTGGCGGCAACGCCGGTGCCGCCCAGCTGTGCGGCATTAACGTCAAACGCATTCGCGTGCTGCTATTTACTCTGGCCGGCTTGCTGGCCGCCGTCACCGGTATTCTGCTGGCGGCGCGTCTTGGCTCCGGCAATGCCGGGGCGGCCAGCGGCCTGGAGTTTGACGTGATTGCCGCCGTGGTGGTGGGCGGTACCGCCTTGTCCGGCGGACGCGGTTCGATGCTCGGCACCCTACTCGGCGTGCTGGTGATCACCCTGATTGGCAACGGCCTGGTCTTGCTGGGGATTAACTCCTTTTTCCAACAGGTGGTCAGAGGGGTAATTATCGTACTGGCGGTGCTGGCCAATATTATCGTGATGCAAAAGAACTCTAAGCAATAGCCTCATATGCCACACAAATAACTGATTAAAGCTGGAGGGAAAATAGTATGGGAAAAATGTTGGCGGCTTATTTACCCGGAAACGCCACGGCAGAACTGCGCGAGGTGGATATTCCGCAACCGGGCATTGGTCAGGTATTAATTAAAATGAAATCGTCCGGTATTTGCGGCAGCGATATTCATTATATTTATCATCAGCACCGTGGTACGGCGGCCGCACCGGATCAACCCTTGTACCGGGGGTTTATTAACGGTCACGAGCCTTGTGGCCAGATCGTGGCGCTGGGGGCCGGCTGTCGCCACTTCCGCGAGAGCGATCGCGTGCTGGTGTACCATATTTCCGGCTGCGGCTTTTGCAGCAACTGCCGGCGAGGCTATCCGATTTCCTGTACCGGTGCTGGCAAGGCCGCCTATGGCTGGCAGCGGGATGGCGGCCATGCCGACTACCTGCTGGCGGAGGAAAAGGATTTGATTCATCTGCCGGATTCGCTCAGCTATGAAGACGGCGCTTTTATCTCCTGTGGGGTCGGCACGGCTTATGAAGGCATCGTGCGTGGCGAGGTCTCCGGCAGCGACCACGTACTGGTCGTGGGGCTGGGCCCGGTCGGTATGATGGCGATGATGCTGGCGAAGGGACGCGGGGCAAAAACGGTGATTGGCGTTGATGTTATCCCGGAGCGTCTGGCGACCGCGAAACGCCTGGGGCTGATGGATCACGGCTTCCTGAGCGGTGAGGACGTGACGGAACGCATTCGCCAATTGACCGCTGGCGGGGCCAACGTCACGCTCGACTGTTCCGGCAACGCCAAAGGGCGCCTGCTGGCGCTGCAGGCCTCTTCGGACTGGGGAAGAGTGATCTACATTGGCGAAACCGGCAAGGTAGAATTCGAGGTCAGCGCAGACCTGATGCATCACCAGCGGCGGATCATCGGCTCTTGGGTCACCAGCCTGCACCACATGGAAAAATGCTGCACCGATCTGCACGACTGGAAAATGCACCCGCATCAGGCGATTACCCACCGTTTTAAACTCGGGCAGGTTGCCGAGGCCTATGCTCTGATGGCTTCTGGCCAGTGCGGCAAAGTGGTGATCAATTTCGCCGATTAATATCCGGGGGCACTATGGCATTGTTTGATATGGATAACGGCTGTCTCTCGTTGGTGGTTTCGTCGTTGGGTGGCAGCGTGTTGAAATTGGCCGCGCGCGGACCAGAGGGAGAGATCCCTCTGCTGCGGCCTGCGGTGTTGAGTGATACCACGTCGGCGCTGCAATCGGGGTGTTTTCCTCTGGTTCCTTTTGGTAATCGGGTGAATCAAAACCGCTTCAATTTCGAGGATCATGAATATCAGCTCAGCGCGAATACCGACTGGGATCGGCACTATCTGCATGGCGACGGCTGGCTGCAGGAGTGGCAATGTGTTGAACAGGGTAGCAATCACCTTCACTTGCGTTATCAGCATGAGGATGGCCCTTACCGTTATCAGGTAGAGCAATATTTCACCCTGCAGCAACATCAACTCAGTATTGAATTGGCGGTAGAACACCGTGGTGAAAGGCCGATGCCCTATGGGTTGGGTTGGCATCCGTATTTCCCGTTAACGGCGGATACCCGAGTACAGGCATCCGCCGGGGCCTACTGGTTGGAGGCCGAAGACTGGCTGGCGGGTGAGCAGGCGGCACTGACCGAGGCGCTGGATTTCTCCCAGCCAGGCCCGTTGCCGCGTCACTGGGTGAATAACGGGTTCAGCGGCTGGAACGGTGAGGCGCGGATCCAGTGGCCGGAACAAGGCGCTCGGTTACGGATGAACACTCAGCCGGCTTGCCCGGTTTACTTCCTGTTCGTCTCGGATCCGGCGTTTGATCCGGGTTATCAGTTCGACTTCTTCTGCCTGGAACCGATGTCGCATGCCGCTAACGGCCATAACATGGCTGACCTGGGTGGGCTGCGCCGCTTGGCTAAAGGGCAGCGGTTTAGCCAGACGATGCTGCTCAGTTATTCCTCGTTTTAAGTCCGGAAATTAAAATTCGGATCTCCTTCACAGAACCCGTTTAAACCCTGCAACCGGTTACTGAAACCGGTTGCTGTTTTTTCGTTTTTGAAACCATACTCATTCATCGACTGTATGATTTGCACCTATATCTCAGGAGAGCGAATGAAAAAAATATTCTTATGCTGTGCCGCCGGAATGTCTACCAGCATGGTGGTAAATAAAATGAAAAAGTCAGCAGAACAACAGGGGATTGAGGTTGATATTATTGCCGTCGGTATGGATGAATTTGAATCTACGCTGGCAAATTATCAATGCTGCCTGCTTGGGCCGCAGGTTAAATATAAACTGGCCGATTTTAAAAAAATCGCCGACAGGGAAAATAAGCCCATTGCGGTTATCAACAGCATGGATTACGGCATGATGCGCGGTGATAAAATCCTCGCCGAAGCCTTACGGATGATCGCACAACACTAATTCCGCCGGGGCCACCTGCCGCCGAGCGTGGCGTCGGTTTGTTCGCCCCGTGACCATTGACTCAGAACGTCCCGAGGGTTGAACCATGAGTATCAGCCAGGCCGCATTCAATTTTATTGAAAACCGTATCAGCCCCATTGCCGGTAAATTATCGACCCAGCGACATATTATGGCGATCCGCGACGGTTTTATTTCCGCGATGCCCTTTATGATCGTCGGCTCATTCTTATTGGTATTTGCCTACCCGCCTTTTTCGGCCGACAGCAGTTGGGGAATAGCTCAATGGTGGCTGGGTGCTGCGGAGAAACATCAGGTCGCTATTCTCACCCCGTTTAATATGACCATGGGGATTATGTCGATTTATATTACTGCCGCCATCGCTTATAACCTGGCGCAGAGTTATAAGCTCGATCCCTTTATGGCGGCCATGCTGGCGCTGATGTCATTTTTGCTGGTCGCCGCGCCGCAGACCGAAAAGATGCTGCCGACCGCTGCGTTGGGCGGCGTGGGGATCTTCACCGCCATTTTGGTGGCGGTCTATACCACCGAACTGATCCGCTTTCTCAAGCAGCACAATATCGGTATCTCACTGCCGGAACAGGTGCCGGCCAAGATCAAACAGTCGTTTGATCTGCTGATCCCGATCCTGGCGGTGGTGATCACCCTGTATCCGCTCAGCCTGCTGGTGCAGCATCAGTTCAACTTACTGTTGCCACAGGCGATCATGGCGCTGTTCCAGCCGCTGATTTCCGCCGCCGACTCGCTGCCGGCGATCCTGCTGGCGGTGCTGATCGGCCATTTATTGTGGTTCGCCGGTATTCACGGCGCGGTGATCGTCTCCGGCATGCTGCAGGCATTCTGGCTGACCAATCTGGGCATCAATCAGGATGCGTTGGCCGCCGGCCACCCGATGCCGCACATCTTTATGGAAGCTTTCTGGACCTTCTTTATCGTCATTGGCGGATCCGGCGCCACCTTTGGGCTGGTGCTGCTTTATCTGCGCAGCCGTTCGGCGCACCTGCGTTCGATCGGCAAGCTGAGCCTGGTGCCGAGCTGCTTCAACATCAATGAACCGGTGATCTTTGGCACGCCGATCGTCATGAACCCGACCTTCTTTATCCCGTTTATTACCGCGCCGATCGTCAATTCGATCATTGCCTATGCGGCCGTGAAGCTGGATCTGATTGGCCGCGTGATCTCGGTAGTGCCCTGGACGGCACCGGCACCGATTGGCGCTGCCTGGGCCACCGGTTGGGATCTCCGTGCCGCACTGCTGGTGCTGCTGCTGGCGGCGGTATCGGCACTGATCTACTACCCGTTCTTCAAGGTCTATGAGCAGCAGTTGCTGGATCAGGAAGTGAGTGAGGCGGAGCAGATCGAACAGACACAAGGAGTCACCGAATGATCGACATGGAAACGGCGGTAATGGAATTGATCATCAACGCCGGTGAGGCTCGCAGTTGTGCCATGCAGGCGTTGTACGCAGCGCGCAAATACCAGTGGGATCAGGTAGATATTTTGCTGGCGGAGTCGCAGTTGGCGGCGAAGCGAGCGCATGCCACTCAAACCGAGCTGATCGGTTTTGACGAGGGGGAAGGCAAGCTGCCGGTCAATCTGATTATGGTGCACGCGCAGGACCACATCATGAACGCCATGCTGGCGCGCGATCTGGTGGAGGAACTGGTGAGAATTTACCGATTACTGGAGCAGAACGGGGTGAAAAACCAATGAGCGTATTTCCGAAGGATTTCCTGTGGGGCGCGGCGACCGCGTCTTACCAGGTTGAGGGCGGCTTTGATGCCGACGGCAAGGGCCTGTCCAACTGGGATTTGTTCTCCCACCTGCCCGGCACCACTTATCAGGGTACCAACGGCGACGTCGCGGTCGATCACTACCATCGCTTTCGCGAAGACGTGGCGCTGATGGCCGAATTGGGGATGCAGACTTACAGATTTTCGATCTCCTGGCCACGGTTGCTGCCGCAGGGGCGGGGCGAGGTGAATGAGGCCGGGATCCAATTCTACAGCGATCTGATCGACGAACTGCTCAGGCACAACATCAAACCGATGATCACCCTGTACCACTGGGATCTGCCGCAGGCGCTGCAAGAAGAGTTTGGCGGTTGGGAATCGCGTGAGATCGTCGATGCTTTCGATGAATATGCCCGTCTGTGCTATCAGCGTTTCGGCGACCGCGTCGAGCTGTGGTCTACCTTTAACGAAACCATCGTGTTTATCGGCATGGGCTATATCACCGGGGCGCATCCGCCCAAGCTGACCGATCCGAAAAAGGGCATTCAGGCCTGTCACCATGTGTTCCTGGCCAATGCCCGCGCGGTAAAAAGCTTCCGTGAAATGAAGATCAACGGTCAGATCGGCTTCGTCAACGTGCTGCAACCGAACGATCCGATCAGCGACTCGCCAGAAGATCGCCGCGCCTGCGAGTTAGCCGAGGGGATCTTCACCCATTGGCTGTACGATCCGGTGTTGAAGGGCGAATACCCGGCAGAGCTATTGGCGATGGCGCAGCAGGCCTTTGGCGTACCCTATTTTGCACCGGGCGATGAGGCGCTGCTGAAGGGCAACATCGTCGATTTTATCGGTCTTAATTACTACAAGCGCGAAATGGTGGCGCATAACGACGATGTCGAGGGCTACGCGATCAACACCAGTGGCCAAAAGGGCAGCGGGCGTGAACTGGGTTTTAAGGGGCTGTTCAAACTGGTGCGTAACCCGAACGGGGTTTATACCGACTGGGATTGGGAGGTTTATCCGCAGGGACTGACCGATGCCATTGGCCGCATCGTCAAACGCTACGGCAACATTCCGATCTATATTACCGAGAACGGGTTGGGTGCCAAGGATCCGATCGTCGCGGGGGAAGTGCGCGATCAACCGCGCATAGACTATTTGCGCGATCATATTCAGGCGATCGGTGCGGCGATCGAGCAGGGTGCCGATGTGCGCGGTTACTACCCCTGGTCGTTTATCGATCTGCTTTCCTGGCTCAACGGCTATCAAAAGCAGTACGGCTTTGTGTATGTCGATCACGACAATAATTTGGCGCGCAAGAAGAAGCAGAGCTTTGGCTGGTATCAGCGGGTGATCGCCAGCCACGGTGAGCAGCTGTAACGGGGAAGGGGAAAAAGTAGCCCTCTCTTTCAAGAGAGGGCTGGTAAGAGCTAAACCTGTAGGGGTCGAACATGTTCGACCCGATTTAACCCATTGATTATGCTATCGGGCGCGGCATGCAGCGCCCCTACCATTAAACAACAGGGCTGGCTAACATTACAGTGAGTCGGGATCCGGCCCCAGACGGTTGCCGATATCCAGTTGGGCGATATCGCTCAGCTCGTCTTTATCCAGTTTGAAATCAAACACCTCGAAGTTTTCACGAATGCGTGAAGGCGTGACCGATTTCGGGATCACTATCAGGCCGCTGTCCAGGTGCCAGCGCACCACGATTTGCGCCGGGGTCTTCTCGTATTTTTCAGCCAGATGTTTGATCAGCGGTTGGTCGAACACCCCTTCGCCGCCCTGCGCCAATGGGCTCCATGATTCGGTAGCGATGTGGTGCGTTGCGTTCCAGGCGCGCAACTGACGTTGTTGCAGCAATGGATGCAGCTCAATCTGATTAATCACCGGCGCGATATTGGTTTCGTCCAGCAGGCGCTGCAGATGCGGGGTATGGAAATTGCAGACCCCGATACTCTTCACCAGCCCCTGTTCGCGCAGTTTGATCAGCCCGCGCCAGGCGTCTACGTATTGATCTTGCTGCGGTTTTGGCCAGTGGATCAGATACAGATCGACGTAGTCCAGCTTGAGTTTTTCCAGGCTGGTTTCCAGAGCGGCCTGTGGGTCGCCCTGATCGTCGTTCCACAGTTTGGTGGTAATAAACAGTTCATCGCGCGGCACCGAGGCGGATTGCAGTGCGGCACCGACCCCTTCCTCGTTCTTGTAAATCGCAGCGGTATCGATCGAACGATATCCCACCTCCAGCGCCTTGAGCACCGCCTGGGTGGTGTCTGGAATACTCGCCTGCCAAACGCCGAGACCCAACTGCGGCATCAGATTACCATCGTGGAGTTTGATGATGGGTTGTTGCGTTGTCATGCGTATCTCCTTGTTAACGGATTGCCCGGTGCTGCATGCACCAGGAACGGCTATCAATAAATTCTAGTTGGCAAACTGGGGTGGTGCTGAGTTTGCTAAGCAAATTTCAGCGATATCAGAATAGTGCTTGGCACTGCGCCCGAGGACAACTCGGGCGCAAGAGACTGAAATTAAAGCCTGACAGGTAACCGCGAGTTTGCGATTAACGTGCCGCCTCATAAATACGCTGGCTGACTTCCAGGGTGATGTCCTGATGTTCGCCCAGCGCGGTCATGCCGTGCTGATGCAGCTTATCAAGCAGTGCCGGGATCGAGCTGCCGTCGAGCTGGTAATCGGCCATGCGGGTTGGCACGCCCATTTGTTCGAAGAAGGCACGGGTGGCGGCGATGGCCCCGTCGATACGGTTGTCTTCGCTGCCCTCACGCAGACCCCAGACGCGGTCGGCATACTGCAGCAGTTTTTCGCGTTTCTGCGCTTTTTTCTCGTTCAGCAGCGCCGGCAGGACGATGGCCAGCGTCTGGGCATGATCCAGACCGTGCATGGCGGTTAACTCGTGGCCCAGCATATGGGTTGCCCAGTCTTGCGGCACACCGGCACCGATCAGACCGTTCAATGCCATGGTGGCGCTCCACATCACGTTGGCGCGTACGGCATAGTTTTCCGGTTCTGCCAGCGCACGCGGGCCATCTTCCAGCAGCGTCAGCAGCAGGCCTTCGGCAAAGCGATCCTGCACTTTCGCATCGACCGGATAGGTCAGGTATTGCTCAATGGTGTGGATAAAGGCATCGACCACGCCGTTGGCGATCTGGCGCGGTGGCAGCGAATAGGTCACTACCGGATCCAGTACCGCAAACAGAGGCTGAACGTATGGCGAGAAGAAATGCTGTTTGTCGCCGCTGCTTTTACGGGTGATCACCGCGCCGCTGTTGGATTCAGAACCGGTAGCCGGCAGTGTCAGCACGCAACCCATCGGCACAGCGCCTTTGATTTCGCTGCCGACGGTTTTCAGGATATGCCATGGATCGCTATCCGCCTGATAATGGGCCGCTGCGGCGATGAACTTGGTGCCATCGACCACCGAACCGCCACCGACGGCCAGCAGGAAATCGATGTTCTCTGCACGCACGACCTCGACCGCTTTCATCAGCGTTTCGTAGGTTGGGTTAGGTTCAATACCGGAGAACTCCTGCACGTTGCGACCCGCCAGTGCGGAATAAACCTGATCCAGCACGCCGTTTTTCTTCACGCTGCCGCCACCGTAGGTGATCAGAATGCGTGCATCGGCAGGGATCTGCTGCGCCAGGCCGGCGATTTGGTCTTGACCGAACAGGATTTTGGTTGGGGTATGGAGAATAAAGTTTTGCATGGCTGATTTCTCTTCTGCATGAGGCAAGCGCCGGATGGCGCAAAATATCTGGGGTGTATTGTCAGTAACCTGGCCCCGCAGCACAATGCTCATTCCTGCCCGAGTCTTGCCTATTCCTACAAAGCGTTGTAGAAAAGCAGAGTTTTAAACTATTATTTATGCCGAATTGTTCTTAGTGTAAGAGGGTGTTTCCGTGAGTGAAATCGATGAACTGCGCGGCCGGATGGCGCGCCAGGCGGCCGGCTTTGCCGAGAGTAACGGTTATACCCCTTCGCCGGTGCCACTGGTGAAAATCCTCTATGTAGATCGCCATTGTCCGCGTCAGCCGGTGATGTACGAACCTGGGGTGGTGATCATTTTCCAGGGCCACAAAGTGGGTTACTGCGGCAATCGGGTGTTTCAGTACGATCCGCGTAACTATCTGTTGATGACGGTACCGCTACCGTTCGAATGTGAAACCTTTGCCAGCCCGGAACTGCCGCTGGTGGGGCTGTCAGTGAATATCGATAGCCAAATGCTGCAGGATCTGTTGATCGACATCGGCGATGACGACTACCTGATGAAACCGCGAAGAGAAAGCAGCGGGGTTAATCTGGCCGAGTTGTCGGAAGAGTTGTTGTGCGCCACCGAACGCCTGCTGGACGTGATGGCCAAACCGCTCGATGCACGGGTATTGGGGCCGCAGATTGTGCGCGAAATTCTGTACCACGTGCTGCGTGGCAGCTGCGGGACGTCGTTGCAGGAGCTGGTCAATCGCCATACCCACTTTAGCCAAATCGCCAAGGCGCTGCGACGCATCGAGAACCAATATGCCGACAGCCTCAACGTTGAGCAGTTGGCGGGGGAGGTGAATATGAGTATTTCGGCGTTTCACCATAACTTTAAGGCGGTGACCAATACCTCGCCGTTGCAGTATGTGAAGTCCTATCGGCTGCACAAGGCGCGTCTGCTGATGGTCCACGACGGTCTGAAGGCCAGCACCGCCGCGCTGCGCGTCGGCTATGAGAGCGCTTCGCAGTTCAGTCGTGAATTCAAACGCTTCTTTGGCGTGACGCCAAGCGACGAAGTGGCCCGACTGCGTGATAACCCTCCTTTAATGATGGAGGGCTAAGCACGCAGCCGGGGTGGCTACTGCCGCCCGCAAGCCGATCAGGAAGAGGCGGCGCGCTTTTTACGCCAGATAACCAGCATGGCGCCCAGCAGCCCCACCAGCAGCAGTAGCAGCGGCAGGATCATCAGCCCGGTCATTACCTGGCTTTCGTAGCGTTTCACCAGTGGGATCTGGCTGAAAGCGTAGCCAAGACCGACCACCGCGCCAACCCAAATCACGGCGCTCAGCCAGTTAAATATCTGAAAACGCGTGCTGTTCAGGCCTGAGATACCGGCCATGGTCGGCAGCAGGGTACGAACAAAACCCAGAAAACGGCCGATCACTAATGCCATCAAGCCATGGCGGTTAAACAGATTATGCGCACGTTGATGATATTGGGCAGGCAGTTGCAGCAGCCAGCCTTTGACCAGATTGGTGTGACCCAACCAGCGCCCCTGCACGTAGCTAAGCCAACAGCCGAGGCTGGCGGCAACGGTTAAAATGATCAGCGTTGGCACAAAGGCCATCACGCCTTTGGCGATCAGGGCACCGGATAACAGCAGCAGGCTGTCGCCGGGCAAGAAGGAGGCTGGCAGTAGTCCGTTTTCTAAAAATAGAGTGGTGAAAAGTACTGCATAAACCACCCAAATTACGCTGGGATCAGCAAGGGCAATAAAGTCCTGCTGCCAAAGCGCATGAACAATCTCTCGTAATACATCCATTATATATCCTGTTGCATGCCGGTTGCGCCTGGGGTTGGCTTCCCCAGGATGCGGTGTTGACCGTATCTGACAGTTACCCGGCTAGTGTAACGCTAATAGCTTAAGCACACATTAAACAAGGCGAATAAAGTTGCCATTGCAACAGGTGGCGCGTCAGTGCGCGTTGGCGATACGCTCGAATCCGGCGGCGAGGTCGTCAATCAGATCCTGTACGTTCTCCAGTCCGATATGCAGGCGCACCAGGGTGCCGGAGAAGTCGACGCCGCCGGCCGGACGAATGGCTTCCAGCTCTTCCGGTTGGTTGGCCAGTATCAACGATTCATAACCGCCCCAGGAATAGGCCATGCTGAAATGGTTGAAATTGTCCAGATATTCGGCCAACTGTGCGTCGCTCAGACGTTGTTTCAGCACGAAAGAGAACAGGCCGTTGCAGCCGCTGAAATCGCGGCGGTAAAATTCGTGGCCCTTGCAGCTGGGCAGCTCCGGGTGATTGACCACTGCCACCTCCGGCCGTTCGGCCAGCCAGTTGGCGACTTCGATGCTGCCTTGCTGATGTTGCTTCAGGCGTACGCCCAGCGTGCGCAGGCCACGGCTGGCCATATAGGCGGTATCGGCGTCCACCATCTGGCCCATCAGATAAGAGTATTCGCGCAGTTGATCCCAACAGCGCTGGTTTGCCACGGCGGTGCCGAGCATGTAATCGGAGTGGCCGATAATGTATTTGGTCCCAGCCTGAATCGAAATATCAATGTCGAAGTCCAGCGCCTTGAACAGCACACCGGCCGCCCAGGTATTGTCGATCATGATCACCACTTCCGGTGCCACCGCGCGAATGGCCTGCACCATGGCCGGGATATCCTGAACTTCCATGGTGATCGAACCGGGCGATTCAAGGAACACCACGCGGGTATTGGGCTGAATAAGCCCGGCGATATCGGCACCGATCAGCGGGTCGAAATAGGTGGTTGCCACGTTCATGCGGCTCAGGATATGGCTGCAAAAATCCTGTGTGGGTTCATACACCGAGCCGGTCATCAGCAGGTGGTCGCCGGCGCTGACAAACGAAAGGATAGCGTTGGAGACCGCAGCCGCGCCGCAAGGGTAAAGGACACAACCTGCGCCGCCTTCCAGCTCAACCATCGCATCCTGTAACGCAAAGTGTGTCAGGGTGCCGCGCCGGCCATAAAACAGTTCGCCATGGGCCCGCCTGGCAGTGGCGTGCTTTTTGGCCGCCACCGAATCAAATACCAGTGAAGAAGCGCGTTGGGTGACGGGATTGACGGAGCCCTGGGTATAGCGCTTGCTGCGTCCTGCGCCGATCAGAGTGGTTTCGATGTTTTTTGACGTCATAGGAGCGGGCTCACCTTTGGCTTGGTCTTCACGGGATGTTTGCGATAGCCCTTACGTTAGCATGACATATGATAGCCATCCAGACGTTTTAACCGCCAAATGTAAAAGCGTTGCCGATTTACCCGTTCTTGGGACGTTGTTTTGCCGATTATTTGGTAAATAATAATGAGAACTACTATCAATCCCTGATTGGTTTGATATGATCGCACGCTGAATTATTCCTCAATTTTGATCGGTAACGGGTGGAGGCACAGCGTGAAAACGGCTGGCAAGAATTTAAATCAAGGATCGTTCGGTCAGGGCCGGGCGCAATGGGGCCAGGCATTTGGCCGCGGTCTGTTAGCTTCAATGGTATTGGTAGTGGGTCTGGCCGGTAGCGCTCAGGCTGCTCCGGCGACTAATCCGGCCGTTACCCAGAGCGTTGCTCCGGCCTCTGCGCCTGCCGCAGCCGCGCCTGAAAGTATCACTCCGCTGAATCCGCAACCGACCATCCTGCCGCCGGAAACTCGCGGTATGGACCTGTCCGTCTGGGGCATGTACCAGCATGCGGACATCGTGGTGAAAATCGTGATGATCGGTTTGGTGCTGGCGTCTATCGTCACCTGGACCATCCTGTTCTCCAAGGGCAGCGAACTGTTCCGCGCCAAGCGCCGTCTGCGCCGCGAACAGCTGGCGCTGGCCAATGTGCGCTCGCTGGATGAAGCCTCCGAGCTGGCACAGAACTTCTCGGACGAGAGCATCAGTTCCGTATTACTGAATGATGCGCAAAACGAACTGGAGCTGTCGGCAGAGTCTAACGACAACAACGGCATCAAGGAACGTACCGGTTTCCGTCTGGAGCGTCGCGTTGCGGGCTACAGCCGTAACATGGGCCGTGGTAACGGTTTCCTGGCAACCATCGGTGCCATTTCGCCGTTTGTCGGCCTGTTCGGCACCGTCTGGGGCATCATGAACAGCTTTATCGGCATCGCCCATTCGCAAACCACCAACCTGGCCGTGGTTGCACCCGGCATCGCAGAAGCGCTGTTGGCAACCGCATTGGGGCTGGTGGCCGCTATCCCGGCGGTGGTGATTTATAACATCTTTGCCCGTGTAATCAGCGGTCATCGCGCTCAGGTTGGCGACGTGGCTGCTCAGGTGCTGTTGCTGCTGGGTCGCGATTTGGATCTGGCCGCCACGGCACAAGCCAAACGTTCACAGCATTCACAGCAACTGCGGGTGGGGTGAGTTATGGCGATGCGCTTAAATGAAGATCTGGACGACAGCGGCGAACTGCATGAAATCAACGTGACGCCGTTTATCGACGTCATGCTGGTGCTGTTGATCATCTTTATGGTGGCCGCGCCGCTGGCAACGGTAGATATCCGTGTCGATCTCCCGGCTTCCTCAGCCAAACCGCAGCCGCGCCCGGAAAAACCGGTGTTCCTGTCGGTAAAAGCGGATAAGCAGCTGTACGTTGGCGAACAGGCGGTCAGTGCAGATCAACTGACGTCGGTGCTGGATCAGCAAACTCAGGCCAACAAAGAGACCACCATCTTCTTCCAGGCGGACAAGACCGTGGACTACGAGACGCTGATGAGCGTGATGGATACGCTGCGTAAAGCCGGCTACCTGAAGGTGGGGCTGGTGGGGATGGAAGGCACCGCCAAAGCGGGCTGACATCACCAACGATAAAAAAGGCGCTCAGGCGCCTTTTTTATTGGCTGAGTTTTGTACAAAGGCTTGACGAGTCGTCAGCCAATGAAATACTAATAGATAGTAACTAACACTACTTTTCGGAGACGGCTATGCCAACCAGCATTGCTTTAAGCCCTCATTTTGAGAAGTTCGTTCATGAGCAAATCGACAGTGGGCGTTATGGCAACGTCAGTGAAGTGATACGGGCGGGTCTGCGTCTGCTCGAAGAACATGAGCGGGCGATGAAAATCGAACAGCTGCGAGTGGCTATTGCACAGGGAATAGAAAGTGGTGAGGGAGTCCCGGCGGAGGAAGTTTTTGAACGTATGCGGGCTAAATACCAACGGATGGTGGATAACGGAAGTGACTAATGGAGCTAACAATATCGCCGGCAGCGGTATGTGATATTGAAAATATTGGTGACCATATTGCGCAGGATAACCCAGTCCGTGCGCTTAGTTTTATCTCTGAGCTTTACCGCCAATGCCAGCGCATTGGCGAATCCCCCGAAGCCTATCAGAAACGCCCTGAGCTTGGTCGAGGCGTCAGGATAAGCGCCTATGGTAAATACCTTATTGTTTTTACTGCGATACAACGCAATGTCAGGATTGAGCGTGTATTCCACAGTGCGCGAGATATTTTGCGCCTCCTGGCTCAGCGTTAAAACGTTAATGGCTGGCCCGTCGGTTCAACCCCCAACGTTCAATACCATTCAGCCACGAGCATGTGCCGTAGCGCAATCACCTCTGCCCCGGTAAGCACCTGTTTGCCATGCTCACGACTTATGACGAACTCCTTAACCGGGACAAGAAAAGCCTAAGGCTGGCCGAGCAATGCCTTCGAACCGGCGTGGCGCCAGTGGATGCTGCCCGGCAGGTACAGCGCGTTCTGCTCTAATGGTCGCTCGTCAATCAGCGCACTAACCATGTCGAAACTGTGTTGGGCCAGGGCGCGGCAGTCTTGCGCCACGGTGTCGATTTTCAGCGTTAGTCCGTCGAACAGGTAGTGGTCGTCAAAGCTGCACAGATGCAGATCGCTCTCCATCAACTGGTGCTGATTCAGATAACGCAGCACCCCTTCCAGCAGGCCGCAGGCTGCGGTAAACAGCGCCCTGGGCGGTCGGCCCAGTTGCGCACAGAGTTGGGCGAACATCTCGTAGCCGGAACTGGGGTGATAATTACCGTTGATGATCCACTCCGGTTTACACACCACCCCGGCACGTTCCAGACCGAGTTGGAAACCGGCCAGCCGATCGCGCGTGGGTGAAATGCGGGGTTGGCCGCCAAGGAAATAGAATTCGTCCGGATGCTGACGCGCGACGTTTTCCACCAGCGTGGCGGTCGAGGTTAGCGAGTCGGTGATCACCAGCGGCAGGTCGGAGCCGACGATCAGCCGGTCCATCTGCACCACCGGCAGGCCGGCGTTAATCTTTTGGTATTCCGCATCGTTAAGCTGGCTGGAGGCGACGATCAGACCGTCGACCTGGCGTTGTACCAGACTGTTCACCGCCATCATTTCCTGCGCCGGGTTTTCATCGGTACAGGCGATCAGCAACTGCAAACCGGCCTCGCGGCACAGGGTTTCCAGCTCGCGTGAAATCACCGCAAAACCGTAGTTGGTCATTTCCGGCACCACCAGCCCCAGGGTATGGCTGCGGGAAGAACGCAGTGAACGGGCGTGGAAGCTGGGCTGGTAGTGGTGCTCACCGGCCAGTGCCAGGATACGATCGCGGGTGTCATCGGACACCCGATATTCCTTGCTGCGACCGTTAAGCACCAGGCTGGCGGTCGATTTCGACACGCCGGCCAGTGCGGCAATATCACTGATGGTAATGCGTTTATTTTTTTTCACTGACGGCATCTGAATTCATCGAAGGATGCGTCATTCTAGCATGCATGGCGTCAGCGACCAGTGCTCGAGCGCCAGTTGGGTTTTACCGCTCAGGTGCAGTTGGGGTTGCGGCCCGGGGAAGTAGCGTGCGCTCATCACTGCCTCGCCGTGGTTGATAAAAATCTCCACGCTGGAGCGGTCAAACAGGATCTGCAGCTGGCTCAGGTTGCCGCGCCAGTAGCGATGTTCCGGTTGCCCGTTACGCAGATTATTGCGCGTCAGTCGTAGCAAGGCACCGTCCCAGAGCAGCGTCATTGCCCCGCCAAAATCGGCGCTGAATGCCCCTTCTGGCGTTAGCAGCAGTTCCGCGCTGCCGACGGGCCAACATGGCGCTTCGTCGGCGATCCCCTGCCATTGCCGGCTTTCACCGCGCAATTGTTGCAGTTCGCGCGCCGGTTGTTGGTAAAGCTTACCCTGATGCAGCGACAGTTCGCGCGGGCAGGTCAGGATGTGGATCCAGCCGTACTGCAGCGTCGGGTGATAATCCTCGTCCTGCTCCGGCACGCCCATCCAGCCGACCAGCAACCGGCGGCCGTCTTCGGCCTGGGTGGTCTGCGGCGCATAGAATTCGAAGCCGAGATCCAGCTCGTGGAAGGCACCATGTTCGAAACTGGCCTGCCGATAATCCAGTTTGCCAGTGAAATAGCCCGCCTGATAAACGTTGAGATACTGCTCGGCCTGCGCCGCCAGCCCCTGTGGGCAACAGATCAGCACTTCGGTGCTATCCAGAGTGAACAGGTCCGGGCATTCCCACATATAGCCGAAATCGCCGATGCCATTCAGCTGTGAACCGGCAATTTCTCCCAGCAACTGCCAACCGCGCAGATCGGCGGAGCGCAACAGCAGCACTTTGCCACGGTCTTGCAGGTCGCGAGCGCCGAGTACCATGTACCAATCTTCCTGATGACGCCAAACCTTCGGATCGCGCACGTGGCCGCTATAGCCCGGCGGCAGCGGTAATACCGGGCCAAGTTTGTCATAGCCGCCCTGGGCATTTTCTTGCGCCAGGCACTGGTAGGCGGTGCGGGAGCCGTCGGGGTATTTGACGTTGCCGGTATACGCCAGCATGATTTTGCCGTCCGCCACCACTGCCGATCCGGAATAACAGCCGTGGCTGTCGTAGCAGGCTCCCGGTACCAGTGCCACCGGCTGATGCTGCCAGTTGACCAGATCCGTCGACTGCCAATGGCCCCAACACTTGTTGCGGTGATCGCAACCCAGCGGGTTCCACTGATAAAACAGATGGTAGACGCCGTTATGCTGAATGAATCCGTTGGGATCGTTGAGTAACCCGACGCTGGGCGCCAGATGCCATGCCGGGCGGTGCGGCGCACGCAGTACTTTTGGCATGTCGCGCATCAACGCCTGAACGGCCTGTTTCATCAAATTCAATTCTTCCATTATTCGCTGTCCGTTTTGTATTTCAGCAGCAACGAGATAATAAAGGCGCTGCCGAAGGCGATCACCAAACCAATGATATAGCTGACCAGCGAACTGGCCTGCACAATGGCCATCCCCGGAATTGCCGTCAGCCCGACCGCGTTCATGCCGACGTGATTGGCCACCACCCAGGCACCGCCGAGCGCACCGCCTGCCAGCGCCGCCAGGAAGGGTTTCACAAAGCGCAGGTTAATGCCGAACAGTGCCGCTTCGGTAATGCCGAGCATGGCGGAAAAGGCCGAAGGCACCGCGATGGCTTTGATCTTGGCGTCGCGGGTTTTGAAATAGACCGCCAGACAGGCACCGCCCTGAGCGATATTGGCCATCGACCAGATCGGCAACAGGAAGTTAACGCCGATATTCGGGTTGCCGAGCAGTCCGGCTTCGACGGCATGGAAACTGTGGTGGATACCGGTGATGACGATGGCGGAATACAGGCCACCGAACAGCAAGCCGGCAAACCAACCGGCGTGGGCGATCAGCGTGCTGAGCACCAGCGAGATGCCATCACCCAGCGCGCGACCGGCCGGGCCGATAAACAGCATGGCGACGAAGCCGGAGATCACCACCGTCAGGAACGGTGTCAGGATCAGATCCAGCGAATTGGGGATCACTCTGCGCAGCTGTTTTTCCAGCATGCTCATAAACCACACCGTCAGCAGCACCGGGAACACCGTGCCCTGATAGCCGATCATGGCAATCTGCAACCCGAAGAAATCCATGGTGTGAAAACCGCTGGCGACGCCCCAGGCGTTGGTCAGAGCCGGATGGGTCAGAATGCCGCCGAGCGTAGCGCCCAGATAGGGGTTACCACCAAATTCACGCGCGGCGGTGAAGCCGATCAGGATTGGTAAAATAATAAATGCCGCCGAGCTGAACATATCCAGCATCACGAATACGGCGCTGTTGGCATCGGCCCAGCCGTAGGTTTTCACCATGCCGAGCAGGCCCATCAGCAGGCCGGAGGCGACGATAGCCGGGATGATTGGCACAAAGATATTCGACAGCAGGCGGGCAATGCGCTGCAGCGGGTTGAGTTTTTTCGCCGCGATATCGGCGGCCTCAGACTTGCTGGACTCGCTGACGCCAGCCGCCTTGATAAACTCTGCGTGCACCTTGTTGACCAGCCCGGTACCGAAAATCACCTGGATTTGCCCGGCGTTGCTAAAGCAGCCTTTTACCCCTTCCAGCTTGCCGATCGCCACTTTGTCCACCTTGCTGTCATCGAGCAGCACCAGGCGCAAGCGCGTGGCGCAGTGGGCGGCACTGGCTATGTTTTCTTTGCCGCCGAGCAACGGCAATAGCGCGTTAGCGGTTGCGGTAATGTCCATGTTCACTCCCTTAATCAATAAAAATGCCGCCGCGGAATTTCGCGGCGGAAATCAGTTCATCAGCGTCAGAAGAAGTACTTGAACCGGGCACGTACGCCGTAGCGCTGATCGTTGCTGGAGTTGGCAATTTTGTTATCTGCATTGGCCTCCAGCATCGAGACGTAGGCCCCGAGATACAGGTTAAAGTTCTTCATATTCATGATGTTTGGTATTTGGTACGAGGTATGAATGGTATGAATATCATATTTGCCCGGCTCGCTGAGCGGGTTGCTGATGTCGGCGCTCATACCGGCGGTATTGAACTCTTTGATGTTGTTGTGGGCATAGATGTAACCCACTTCAAAGCGACGCCACAGTACGTTGATACCGGCGGTCAGGTCCTGCTCGCCGGAGGCGTCCAGGTAGGCGGTGCTCAGGTTGGCAACCACGCCGTTGTCCGGGTTGGCGGCGGTATTGTTCCAACTGAGAGTCATGCCGTAGCCGTTACGTTTGGACTGGTCGACGAATTGCCCCTGACTGTCGTGATAGCCGTAGGCATTGTTGACCACATTGCTTTCCATCGCCACTGCCGCGCTGAGCTGGTCTTTTTTCCAGGCGATCACCGGCCGTAGGTAGGCGACATTCTTCTTATTATCCAGGCTATTGCCGTGGTAGGCGTCGTCCTGGAACAGTGAGGTACCGTCTTCCACCAGCGTATTGAGTTCGAAGTAGAAGTTACCGGCATACTTGCTCAGCATCAGGTTGCCGCCGCTGCTGCTACGCCCACGACCTTCTTTCATCATGTAGATATAGCCAAAACCGTCGGCATACAGATCGTTGGCGGTATTGCCGGAATACTGGATGAAGGTGTCCTGATTGAGCGGGAACATGTCGTAGGCTTCAAAACGGCCAATCTTGGTCTGCCAGTTCTTTTCGTTACCGAAGAAGAAGGCGGCATCGTCGAGGTTCATTTTACCGGTCATGTCGGCTAACGGCTGCACGCTGAAACCGGAGAAGTTGCCGTCCGGGTTGCGTCGGTAGCCGTCTACACCGACCAGAATGCGGCCGTTGATATCCCAACGTTCTTTGTTGCCCGGCTTCCAGTCTTTGTTGTCGCTGCTTTTCAGCGAGGTGAGCTGGCCGCTGCGGCTGGCGCCGTCCAGGTTGAACTCGACGTCGCCGTACAGTTTCAGGTCGGTTAATCCGGTGAGTTGCAGCTTGCCGGCCGGTGCGGCGTGGGTTTCCAGCGTCGCGGTGCGCTGAACAACCTGTTGGGTTTGCTGCTCGGTGTTGGCGGTGCGTAATTCCAACTGTTGTGCCTTGCGTTCCGCCGCCGTGGCACGCGTTTCCGCCTGGACAGCTCGCTGCTCGGCCTGTTGCAGCCGTTGTTCCAGCGCATTCAGACGGGCTTCGATACTGGTATTGGTACCAGTCGCGGCCGCAGAGGTAGAGATGAGAAGCCCTGTAGTGACTGCCAGATAGCCAAGTTTTTTCATGATTTTCTATCATCCGGGGTGGTTGTTATTATTTTTTGCTAAATTGCTAAACCGGTTTTTCAGGATGAAAGATAGTGAGTTGAGCGACGGCTGGCAATCAAGTTTGCTAACCCGATTCAGCTATTGTGATCAAGTCCGCAAATTATGTTCCGGAGATGAAGGAGGGGGGGTACCCAATGCCCTGTGGCATTGGGCCTGAATCATAGCTATCGGGTTAGCGTCGCAGGAAGTCCTGCAACTCGTCGGCATGCGGCAGGGCGGTCATCGCGCCTTTGGCGGTGGTGGCCAGCGCCCCGCAGGCCTGGGCCTGGGCGATCACTGCCGGCCATTGGGCTTCCAGCGGTAAAGCGCCCAGGTGTGCCAGTGCGGCCAGCAGACCGGCGACAAAGGCGTCACCTGCACCGGTGGTATCGACCGGCGTGATTGAAGGGGCGCGGAAATGGCGGATCTGTTTGCCGTCATGCACGCAGACACCGTCGCCGCCCAGCGTCACCAGCAACAAACGCAGTGGGTAGCGCTGCATCATCCAATCGATACCGCTCTCCAACTCGCCGATATTGCTGATAAAACTCAGTTCCTCCAGCGAGATCTTCACCACATCCGCCAGCAATAACGCCTTTTGCAAGCAGGGGCGCAGCGCTTCCGGCTGGCGCCAAACGTCTTCACGAATATTTGGGTCAAAGCTGACCCAGCCACCGGCCGCCTTGATGTTCTCCATTGCGGTGAAGGTGGTGCTGCGGCTGGGTTCCTGTGAGAGAGCGATAGAGCAGACGTGCAGCCATTCATCCGCTTTGAAATCAGGCAGGTCCTCGGGTTGCAGGAACAGATCGGCGCTTGGGCTGACCATGAAGGTGAAGGAGCGTTCACCCATCAGATCAAGATCCACCACCACGGTAGAGGTGTGGTGGTCTGGATCCTGTGACATATGGCCGATGTCGACCTGCTCTTCGCTCAGTACCTGCTGCAGGAAAGCGCCGAAGCTGTCCCGGCCTACCCGGCCGATAAAGGCGCTGTTGCCACCCAGGCGGGCGATGCCGACCGCCACATTGGCCGGAGCGCCACCGGGGCATTTAAGGTAACTGTTTGAATTTTCAGGTACCAGGTCGACGACTGCATCACCCAGCACCCATACGCGATTAACCATGTTCGATCCCCGTTTTCATCAGTGTCTGATGGCGAGCTAAAATAGAAGAACCGGTTTAGCAAAGCAATAAAATAATGAGTAGAGTGGCGAAAGGCTGGGGTTAAAGAGTAGCGACAGCGAGCAAAAGCGCAGGAGGGAATGCCCGCCCTGGTGTAGTTCAGGGCGGGGTCAGCAGGGTTATCCCATCTTAGGATAAACCCCCGGGCCAATCGGCAGGCCGAGCGCGTACCAGGCCAGCAGCAGCAAAATCCACACGGCAAAGAACACCAGCGGATAGGGCAGGATCAGCACGTAATAGGTGCCGAGCTGGGCGTCTTTGCGGTAGCGCTGCAGGAAACCGAGGAACAGCGGCAGGAAGGGCGACATCGGTGCCAGCGGCAGCACCGAGGAGTCGGCGATGCGGAAAATCATCTGGGCGAACGCCGGATGAAAGCCCAGCAGCATAAACATCGGTACAAAGATCGGCGCCAGAATCGACCAGATGGCAGAGCCACTGGCGATAAACATGCACAGGAAGGCCGAGAGGAACATCAGCCCGAGAAACGCCGGGGCACCGCTCATACCGGCGGCCTCCAGCATATCGGTCAGGCCGATGGCCATAAACTTGCCCATGTTGCTCCAGTTAAAGAACGCCACGAACTGCGACAGCGGGAACACCATCACGATAAAGCCGGCCATGCTTTTCATCGGTTCTATCAGGTGGTTGGGAATATCGTCCGGCCGTTTGATCTGTTTGGTGACCACGCCATAGGTAATGCCAACGGTGAAGAAGAACAGGATGATGATCGGCACAATGCCTTTAATAAACGGCGATGGGATCACCGAGCCGGTTTTCGGATCGCGCAGCGGGGCCGCTTCCGGTACCACCAGGGCGGCGATAATCGCGATAAACACCAGCGCGGCAATGCCGCTCATCATCAGCCCACGGTTTTGTAGTGGGGTTAGCGTCTCAATTTTGTCCTCGGCGCTGCCCTGCCATTTGGGCAGGCGCGGTTCGATAAACTTATCGGTCAACAGCGCCCCGGCGAAGGTCAGCACTACGACCGAGGTGGCCATAAAGTACCAGTTGTCGATCACGCTGACGTGAACGGCGGCGTCCACCGCCTTGGTGGCCTCGGTACTGATGCCGGAGAGCAGTACGTCGGTGGTGACGATCAACAGGTTGGCGGTAAAGCCGGAGGCAACCCCGGCAATCGCGGCCAGCAGCCCGGCTACCGGGTGGCGGCCCACGGCCAGAAACATCAGCGCGCCGAGCGGCGGCATCACCACCAGTGCGGCGTCAGAAGAGATATGGCTGAAAAAGGCGATAAACAGCACCAGATAGCTGGCATAGCGGGCGCTAACGCGTGAGGCCATCTTGTACATCAATGCCTGTAGCAGCCCGACCTTTTCGGCCAGCCCGGCACCGATCACCAGCGCCAAAATTGCACCCAGCGGGGCAAAACTGCTGAAGTTATGAATGATATTCGGGAAGATCCACTGCATGCCCGCCACGCTCATCAGGTTATTTACCTTGATCAACTCGCCGGTGGCCGGGTTTTTTACCGCCATGTCGAGCCAGGAGAACAGCGCGGTAGCCAGCATTAAAACAACGATTAAATAGACGAACAGTAAAAATGGATTGGGGATTTTATTCCCGATGCGCTCTACCCAGTAAAAAACGCGACCGGGGCTTTTATTGGCTGAAGTTGTGACCTCACTCATTGTCTTACCCTCTGTGTTTGTCCTGTTGTGTTTATTTTTTATTATTTGATTTAATTATAATTATTATTACTGGCCCGCTATTGCGGGCCTTGGCAGCATGGTGGTTACTTTAACGGTGAAGGCCTGATGTCTTTAGGGATCGGGCAGCTATAAGGCTGTTCGGCGCGCTGGCGTTCGAACTCGCGGCGGCAGTCCGCCAGCAGAGCGCTGTCGCTCAGCAGTTCGACGGCGGTGGCTGCCATCACCTTGCCGGCCAGGCACATGCCTTTGTGGGCGATCGAAGTGCGACCCTGTGCTACCAGTTGCCAGGTGTGCAGCGGAGTGCCGAACGCAAAGCAGGGGCTGAAGCACTGGGCGGTCGGCGCGACCCAACTGACATCGCCGACGTCGGTAGAGCCGTACAGTAGATCTTCCGATGCCACATAAGGGGCGACCTGATCCATCAACACCTTGTCGCCCAGATTCTGAACCCACTCGCGACCTGCCGCGCCGCCGGTACGGGCGATATTTAACCTGGCATTACGCAGGTCATCTTTGTTGAGCGTTTGGCGGATTTCCGTGGCGAATTTGCGTTCCGCCTCACTGTATTCCGGCAGGCCGAAGTCGCAGACATAGCGATACATCACCTGCTCCATGCTGCGGTTTGGCACGTAGTTGGAGCAAGCCTTGTCGAAACGTACCGTCATCTGGGTATCGGTCATCAGCGCTGCGCCTTTGGCGATGTTGATCACCCGTTGGTAAATATCCTGCGCCTGATCGAGCTGTGGCGCGCGGATCAGGTACAGCACCTCGGCATCGGCTTGCACCACATTGGGTGAACTGCCACCGGTATTGGTGACGGCATAGTGCAGCCGGGCTTCCTGTACGATGTGCTCACGCAGGAAGTTGGCACCGGTGTTCATCAGCGTTACCGCATCCAGCGCGCTGCGGCCAAGGTGCGGTGAGTTGGCGGCGTGAGCAGCGATGCCCTTGAACTGAAACGCCGCCTGAATGTTGGCCAAAGTGCTGGTATTGAACATGCCGCTGAAGCCTTCCGGGTGCCAGGTGAGGGCGGCATCAACGTCATCGAACAGGCCTTCACGCACTATAAAGGTTTTGCCGGAGCCGCCTTCTTCACCCGGGCAGCCGTAGAAACGCACGGTGCCGGACAGGTGCTGCTGTTGCATCCAGGCCTTCACCGCGAATGCCCCCGCCAGCGCGGCGGTGCCCAGCAGATTGTGGCCGCAGCCGTGGCCGTTGCCGTTTTCCACCAGCGGCTGTGGCGTGGCGCAGCCGGCCTGTTGGCTCAGTCCGGCGAGTGCGTCGTACTCGCCCAGCAGCGCGATCACCGGCTGGCCGCTGCCGTAGCTGGCGATAAACGCGGTTTCAATGCCGCCAACGCCGCGCTCAAGCCGAAAACCTTCCTGCTCCAGCGCGTCGGCCAGCAGATTGGCAGAATAGGTTTCGGTAAAGCGCGTCTCCGGGTGATCCCAGATGCTGTCGCTCAGTGCGCTGAACTGCGGCTGGTGTTGGTCAATGTACTGATTGATAAACGTAAGCAGTTGCGGGTTACTCATGCTTTGCTCCCAAAAGTCGGCAGGTTCAGTGCCAGCGACGCCAGCGTTTTCACCGCCACCGCCATCACCTGTTCGTTAAAATCGAACTTTTCGTTGTGGTGCCCGGCGCTCAGTTCGGTACCGAAAATCACGTAAGAGGCCTGTCCGCCGTGGGATTTCACCCGTTCCATCATATAAGTGGCGTCTTCGGAACCGGCGGCCTGCTCGCGGCGATCGACGACCGAAGTCAGTTCGGCTATCTCCTGCGCCTGGCGGTGAATGTAGTCCACCCAGGGCTGGGTCGGTTTACTGCTCTGCGCTGCACCCATCAGGGCGATGTCGTATTCCACGCCGTGCATTTTGGCCGCGCCTTCGATCACGTTCAGCGCCTGCTGGTAAACAAATTCGTTGATGGCGTTGGTGGCCCCGCGGGTTTCCACCTTCATAAACGCTCGATCGGCAATCACGTTGCGGCCGGTTCCGCCCTGCAGCACGCCGACGTTGATGCGTGAGCTGCCCTCGCTGTGGCGTGGGATGGCGTACAGCCCCACTGTGGCCTGCGCCGCCGCCAGCAGGGCATTACGGCCGTCCTCCGGTTTGGCACCGGCGTGAGAGGCAACGCCACGGTAGGTGACGTCCAGCTTGCTGGTGGCCATAAAGCTGTCGCTACCGCACACCAGTTCCCCGGCCGGTACGCCGGTGCCGATGTGTACGGCGGTGAAGAAATCCACGTCGTCCACCACGCCGGCTTCCACCATGGATTTTGCGCCACGAGTGCCTTCTTCTGCCGGCTGGAAAATCAGTTTGATAGTGCCGCTCAGCTGCGCTTCCAGGCTCTTGAACACCCGTGCCAACCCCAGCCCAATGGTGGTGTGGCCGTCATGACCGCATGCATGCATCATGCCGCTGTTGCAGGAGGCGAAGCCTTCACGGAACGGCAGGTGATCCGGCTGCAGTTTTTCGTTGAGATCGAGCGCATCCATGTCAACGCGATAGGCGATCACCGGGCCGGGGCGGCCGGTGTCCAGCGTGGCGACAATACCGGCGAAGCCGCCGGAAAAGTGCGGTAACCACTTCTCCAGTGCCCCCTGTTCGCGGGCGCGCTGCTCCTGTTGCTGCAGAGCTTCGGCGGAAGGCAACCCCATGCGGGCATCGGCATTAATGACTTCGCGGCCCAGTTGCAGGCGGTAGCCCAGCCGATCCAGTTCTTCCGCCACCAGCGTAGCGGTGCGGAACTCAAACCAGCCGGACTCGGCATAGCGGTGAAAATCGCGGCGCCAGGCCTGCAGTTGCGGGGATAAATCTGACACCAACATCGAAAGCGGATTATTCATTGGGAGATCTCATTGGTTATCGCGCCCAGGCAAACGCCGGGCAGCAGTGGAGCGCTGAACTGAAGTCAGACGGTGGAACTGTTTAATGAAAAAGACGTATTTAGTGACTAACTGCCGTGAAATGCGCTTATTGGCGCAGAAAATGCGTTTAATTAAGCGAAATAAGGATTTGGTTATTTATTATGTTTTTTTCGAATGTACACAATGGAATCGGGCTAAATAAGATGCCAATATCTTGCTATTGATAAACAACGGTTATCACCATTCGCCTATGCCAGCCTCAATAAAATTGCACCAATTACGTGCGTTTGTAGAAGTCAGCCGTCAGGGCAGTATCCGCGCCGCCAGCCGGACTTCACAGCTTTCGCAGCCTGCGCTGACCAAGTCGATTCAGGAGCTGGAGACGGTGCTGGGGGCCAAACTGTTTATCCGCCGTAGCCAGGGCGTGGTGCTGACCGACTGCGGCGATAACTTTTTCCAGCATGCCAGCCTGATCCTCGAAGAGCTGCGGGTGGCGCAGGAGGATATCCAGCAACGACTGGGGCTGGCGGGCGGCTCGGTGAATATCGGCGTCGGCGGCAGCATTGCGCGCACCGTGATGCCGCAGGTGATTAATCAGTTCCACCGTGAATACCCAAAGGTCAAAGTGCGGATTGTCGAAGGGCAACTGGTGTCGATGATCCCGGAACTTCGCCAGGGGGAACTGGATTTCACGGTCAATACCTATTACCCCAGCAGCCTGGACAATGAATTGCAGTACGAACGGCTGATGGAGAAAGAATACAAGGTGGTGGTGCGCAAGGGGCATCCGATGGAGGGGGCGACGTCACTCAGGCAACTGCAGCACTGCGACTGGACCATGCCGACGCCAAAGGGCAGCTACTACCGGCTACTGTACGACTTGTTCGGGGATTTGGGAATGGCGCCGTCTATCAGCGTCACCTGCGAGACTTTTATGGCCTGCACCAGCCTGGTGGCGCAGAGCGACTTTGTCAGCATTCTGTCGGTGGACGTGATCTCCGACCCGATATTGGGTAAACATCTGGTGCCGCTGGCGCTGGAGGAGAGCCTGCCAAAAGCGACGTTTTATCTGATCCAGCGTAAAGACACCACGCTGACGCCGATGGGCGCACACCTGGCGCGCCTGTTCCGCTTGTACTGCCGCTAAAAGGATGCCCCCTCACAGGGCATTCCCCCTTCGAACACCCTGTACGGATATCTCAGGCTTTACCCATCAACGGATCGCTGACGCTGTGGTCGCCGTTCTCCAGCCGGCCTGCCAGTCGGCGTTGCCAGCCCTGTGCCCCCTGCAGTGAAAGATCGTACCAGCCACCGCTGGATTTGGTAGCAAAGGCCTGCTGATGGCGGCCACCCGCCGGCAGTTCAATCTGCCAGGGGCCTTTTTGCGTATAAGGGCAGCGGGCGATGGTTACCGTTGTTGCCTGGCTACCCGCGTTGGTTAGCGTTAGCGATAAACGATCGCCCTGCGGGGTGAGTTGCACTTCCGGCTG
Organism: Serratia sp. AR11; assembly: GCF_056376275.1. Classification (NCBI taxonomy): domain Bacteria; kingdom Pseudomonadati; phylum Pseudomonadota; class Gammaproteobacteria; order Enterobacterales; family Yersiniaceae; genus Serratia; species Serratia sp. AR11. The sequence continues at coordinate 4,702,790 of NZ_CM150739.1, read as the reverse complement.
CGGCTGCAGAACGCTGCCACCCAGCTCACGATGGAAACCGTTGGGGCCTAGCAACCACAGGTGGTAGCGATCCGCCGTTAGCCAGTTATCACTGACCGCTTTACCGGCCTCGACGGTATAGCGCCGTGGGATCTGCTCCAGACTCAGCCGGTCGTACACATGAAAGACCACGCCCTGTTCGCCAGTGTTGTACAGGTTGAGCGTCAGCATTTTTTGCTCGGGGTTGCTGCTGGCCTCAACGTGCAGCTGGTAAGGCAGCGCACGCGATGGGCGTGCCAGTCGCGACTGATGCGGTAACTGTTGTCTGTCCACCGGCGGCAAGGGCACCTGCGGTAACTGTTCCTGTCGCTGGCGCAGACTGTCGGCGGCGTGGCGACTGGTGGTGGGCAGACGAGGCAAGGTTTCCTCATTAGGGTCGACAAAGTTGAAGGCGGAAGTGAGGTCACCACAGACCGCCCGTCGCCAGGCGCTGATGTTCGGTTCATGCACCTGGAAGCGTTTTTCCAAAAATTGCAGTACCGAGGTGTGGTCGAATACCTGTGAATTGACCCAGCCGCCACGGCTCCAGGGAGACAGCACCAACATCGGAACCCGTGGGCCGGGACCATAGATACGGCCGTCCGGCGGCGGTTGCTCCTGAGAACCGGGTGGGGCGACATGCTGGAAGATTTCACTGTCGAACGGCACCGTCGACTTGCCGGCGAAGCTGCCGTCTTCGCGCAGTGACGGGGCCGATGGCGAAGGCATATGATCGAAGAAGCCGTCGTTTTCGTCGTAATTGACCAGCAGCACGGTTTTGCTCCACACCTCCGGGTTATCCGTCAGCGCGTTGAGGATCTCCTGGGTAAACCAGCCGCCCTGCACCGGGCTGGAAGGCCCGGGGTGCTCCGAGTAGGCCGCCGGGGCGATAATCCAGCTCACCTGCGGCAACTTGCCCTGCTGTACGTCGTTGCGAAAGCCGGTCAGCATCGCATCCAGATCGTTGCCGTCGGCTGCCGGCAGCGTATTGCCATTGCCCTTGTACAGCGGGGCTTCAACGTTCAATTCATCGCGATAGGGTACAAAGGCGGTGAAGTCTTTTGGCGGCTGTGCCGGGTTGCCGACCTTAACGCTGGCGGCACGGTACTGGCGGAATCCCGCCAGTGGGTTGTCGGTGAAGTTATCAGGCAAAAACTGATAGACCTTCCAACTGACGCCGCCGGCCTCCAGCCGCTCCGGATAGGTCTGCCATTGGTAGCCGACTTCCGCCGGGCCGGGGCTGTCCCACTCGTTGACCACCACCGCGACCTCGGCCGCCGTCGGGCCATTGGTGCCGGTCCAGTGGAACAGGCGGTTGGTGTTGGTGCCGGCGTGGATCGAGCAATGATAGGCGTCGCACAGGGTGAAGGTTTCGGCCAGAGCAAACTGGAACGGCAATTCGTGCCGACGGTAATAGCCCATCGAGGTGGGCGTTTTGTAGGTCGGCCAGGCGCTCATGCGGCCGTTATCCCAGGCGGATTGTTCATCTACCCACGAATGCGGCGTGCCGCTTACCCGTTGGGCATTGCCGAGCTTGCTGTCGAGATGATAGGGCAGCACCAGCCGATGTTCCCCCTGCTGTTGCCAGACGTGACGGCCGCCGGGCAAAGGAATGGTGATGCGATCGCTAAAGCCGCGTACGCCGGGCAGAGTGCCGAAGTAATGGTCGAAGGAGCGGTTTTCCTGCATCAGGATCACTACGTGTTCGACATCGTTAAGAGTACCGGTACGGTTATTGGCGGGGATTGCCAGCGCTTTGCGGATCGAGGCGGGTAACAGTGAAAAAGCCGATCCGATGGCGGCAGCCCGCAGTATTTCTCTGCGCGAAAAATCAGGCATGCGTCGTTAATCTCCCTGAGGGTTGTTTTGAAGATAGTTGTTAACGACGGTAATGGCGAAAAATAACAAACAGATGACGGGGAGAAATAATGCCCCCGGGCGGGGGCATGACAAGTGGAGCGTTATTGCCTGATCAAACGGCCCAGGGTCGGCGCCGTTTCAAAATCGCTGCGGAATGGGTTGATGTCCAGACCGCCGCGGCGCGTATAGCGGGCGAACACGCTGAGTTTCTCCGGCTGGCAGCTTTGTTTAATGTCGTTAAAAATACGCTCGACACACTGCTCGTGGAACTCATTATGCTGGCGGAAGGAGATCAGATAGCGCAGCAGGCGCTCGCGATCGATTTTACGGCCCTGATAGTGGATCACCACGCTGCCCCAGTCCGGCTGATTGGTCACCAGACAGTTGGATTTCAGCAGGTTGGAGGACAGCGTCTCCGTCACTATTTCCGCCTGTTCGCTGGTGGCACCAATCAGATATTCCGGTTTGAAATCAAAGTCATCCACGGCGATATCCAGGTCGTCGATATTGATGCCCGGCAGGGCGTCGATCTGCGCTGAATAACCGTCCAACCCCGGATACAGCTTCACCCCAACCTGACCATTGGCGGCCTGCGACAGATCTTTTTGCATCGCGGCGCTGACCTGTTCCACGCTGTCGAAGCGCGTCTGGTTAAAGCTGTTGAGATACAGTTTGAATGATTTGGACTCGATCAGGTTGGTGGACGAATGGGGCAGGGTAAATTCACCAATGCCCACCACCGGTTTGCCTTTGGCGTTGAGCCAGGAAAGTTCGAAGGCGGTCCACAGGTCGAAGCCGCTGAATGGCAGTTTGCGTTCATCCACGCCGATCAGATCGCGACCGCGTGCGCGCGGCAGGGCTTCGAGCAATTCGGGAGCATACTGGTCCGGATAATCGGAGTTGGCGCCAAGATGGGTGATTTTATCTTGTTTTTTGATATGCATATTCATTGCTCCTTGCAAGATCGGTATTGATATAACGGTTAAACAGGCTACGGGCGGCGTATATCGGCCCGACGCCCACCAGGGCGTAGACCACCTTAATCAGGAACTGCGACAGGATCATGGTTTTGATGATGTCCCAGCTCAAAACGTTGTAGAACGCCAGGGTGCAGAACACCAGGCTGTCGATGGCCGAGGCCACCACGGTGCTGGTGATTACCCGTACAAACAGATAGCGGGAGTTGGTCAGCTCTTTGATTTTGCACAGCAGCCAGGAGTTGACGTTCTCGGAGATTAAATAGGCGGCAGATGAGGCTACCAGCACCGCCATGATGCTGTGGACGATACCGTCATAAGTCTGGCTGAACTCCCACTGCGGAATGCTCGGTACCAGCGTGGTTGCCCAAACGCCCAGCACAAAAATCAGGTTGGCCATAAACGAGATGATAATGGTGCGCCTGGCCAGCCGCAGCCCATAAAATTCGTTCAGAATATCCACCAGGATAAAGGTCAGGGGGTAAATAAATATCGCCGGGGGCGTGATGATGTTCAATGCAGCAATTTCAATCGGTTTGACGCCGCACAGGGTTGAGAAGATATAAATCACGCTGAGCGCCACGGTAATAATCAGATAGGCATACCAGGAGCGTTCATGACGATCGCTGAGCTCATAGGCGGTTTGCTGCTGATTGTTACCGTAGATTTTGCGATACAGTGCCTGTAGCTCATGGCGGCTCAGATCTTCCGATATATCGCTGTCGGCCAGCTCATTGAGCCCCATGGTAATGGTTTTGCCGGTGGCTAATACCATGACATTGGCAGCCAAAGTGCCATGCCGGGTAAAGCCCAATAGCTTGAACTTTTGATTCGGTTCCATTTATAGCCTTTCTCCAAAGATATAACCCAGGAATTGCACGGTATCCTGATGACTTTTCTCCATGCTGCTTTCTTCTTTGTCGTTAACCACAAAGAAGCCGTATTTTCCCGAGTGATACAATAAAGGCGAATCGCAAACTAATACCGGCGGGCGTTTTATAATAATGACCTCGCCTGGGATAAATGAACCTTTTATTTCGGTCTCTATGCGCATTGCTACCATATTTGACTCATCGCCGAAGAAATAAGTCAAAGGGAACTCTGTGACCAGTTGGCCGATCTTCTTGCCGGCAACCGCTAAATAACGCGACTGCGGAATAACAGGAATTGCGGAAGGATTTTTATTGCCTTCGGTGGACAGGGTTTCATTGAGCAGCTCCAGTTTTTCCAGATCATAGTCTTCGATCTCTTCGCAGGAAACGCCGAAGAAATCTGAAATCCGGTTAACCGTGGCTTGCTGCACATTGTTGACCCGTCCGTCGAGGATCTTGTAGATAGTGGTACGCGTCAGGCCAGTACGGTTAGAGAAGGATGCCTTGGTTTCGCCACGGGTGCGCATCAGATATTCAATATTCTTAATGATGTTGCTTTTGCGCTGGGCGTTAGTGGTCTTCATAAGCATTCCTTACAATATTCTGGCCGGCTTTACTATATCGTACGCGCTGACATTGTCCAGAATTGCCATTGGAAGAGGGAGGGTAACCGGCTGATTAATCTTTGAAAACGTATGTTAAACGGCTCCGTATCACCCCTAATGATACTTTCACCCTGTTGAGTGAAAAGTGGAATGAAAGTAATTAAATACAAATCAATCGCTTAGATGATGAACCCATAAAAGTGAACACAAAAGTGGGTTTTGTGTCTACTTTTGTGTTGACCATGGTGCTTTTTGTGAGCTACTGTTCATCCATACTGAAGTGTTTCTTGACGGTCAAAACAGTTAATAACCGATTGTCTGACAACTTCTATAATAAAAAACTCAGGGAGGGAGGCGTTTCCATTCTCTGGGTAATAAAGGATGTTTTAGCTACCGACACCAGGGAATTCCAATCAGGTTTCAGTTTTAAAACCGCAGTTTTTAGTCCACCAAATCCTCATTCTATAGTATTACCACTCACCCGTTGCAGGAGAGTGGTAATAGCATTTCGTCGCTGGCAATCGAATCAGCTTTGCGCCGGGGCCGGTTTCTGCGAACGATTCAGCGCCAACTTGAATACCCAATACAACAGGCTGGCGGCCAGCAATGAGTTGATGGTCGGCACGCCCCATTCGGTCACTAACCCGACGATGCTGCCGGCAATGCTGGCGACGATCGCTGCCCAGCCAATGGTCGGCGTTTGGTCGGGCAGTTTGCCTTCCCGGCGGCTGTCATCCAGAATTTTACGGTGAGTCCGCAGCAAGTAATAATCCACCAGCATCACGCCGATAATCGGCGGGAACACCACGCCCAGTACCGTCAGGAAGTCGACGAACCGATCCAGGATCCCCAACACCGAAAGCGTTGTGCCCAACACGCCAATCACCAGCGTGGTGGCGGTGTATTTCAGCCTTTTACCGGTCATGCCTTCAACCGCGTTGACGATGCCCAGTGAAGATGAGTACAGGTTGAGGTCATTGACCCTTAAGGTGGAGAACACCACCACCAGCAGGCCAGCCCCTCCGGCGACCTGCGACATGATGGTCACGACATCCGCCGTGCCGAGCGTTTTGGCGATCAGCAGCGCCAGACCGTTAACCACGAACTCCCCGGCGACAATGGTGAGCAGGGTCACGCCAAACACGTGCTTGCCGTTTTTGGAATAACGCGTCAGATCGGGGGTCATCAGGCTGGCAACGATGGCACCACCGACCACGATGGTGATGCCGGCACTGATCGACAGTGGCTCACCTGGCGGCATTAATTGAATAATTTCCGGCAGATTATGGCCGGTGAGGGTGATGTAAGAGATATAGGCTACCAGCATAATAAACATTGGTACCGCAATTCGGGCGGCGATACGTAATGCCTTGAAGCCAAAGGCCACCAGTATGGTCAGCAGGGTACCGGACAGGCCGGCCGCCAGCCCAAAGCCCAGCTTATTGCCCAGTGCGAAATCCAGCGACTTGGCGAAAATGGCGTTCTGTATGCCAAACCAACCCAGCAGGCTGACGGCTACCACCACGCCGATCAGCACCGAGCCCAGTCGGCCAAAGCCGCACCAGCGGGCCAGCAGGCTGCCGGAGATCCCTTCGCGCATCCCCGCCAGCCCGAGGCCGTAGGTGACAACGCCAAAGATCAGGCTGCCGACGAAAATGGCGGTAAAGGCGTCGAACAGCGTCATCGAGTGGCCCAATACGGCGCCGAGCATAAACTGATCCAGCGCGGTCAGCATGCCCATATGCACAATGGCCACGCTTAAAAACGAGACTCTTTTATCCTGAGGTACCCGGGTTAACGGATAGTCTTCAATTTTGATCACGGTGAGGTATTCCTTGCTATTAAATAAACTGAATGCCTTTAGCTATCAGGCGATCGGGAATGTAATTGTCCAGATGCGCATATTTGCAAAATTCTTCAAACTGCTGCTGTGTATGGACGTCAGATTTTTGATAGATGTTATATATTCTGTTTTCTATGGTTTTATTGCTGATATTGTATATTTTGGCGATCTCTTTCACCGACAGCCGTTGCAACATTAAAAATATCACGTCAAGTTCGGCTCGGGTGAAAATGGTGCTATTGGTTTCTGTGGTCAGAACGCTGGGTTTTTGTTGATTGATAAATTTCAGCGGAGATAAGGTGTTGAGCGGTTTGGCGTTCCACATCACCCCAACCACTTCTTTTTTATCGTTGTAGATCGGCAGTTTTTCGCTGATAAACGGGGTCAGACTGTCTTTCCCGTACCAATAATGCGTTTCTATCACCGCAACCCGCTCCCGCGAGACCTCTGTCATTTTGTCGTGTTCGACAAAATCAGCCGCGCATTCGGCCCAGTCGGCGGGAAACTCGTCGTCCAGCTTACCGGCTACATCAAAATCAAGCGGCGTATTGGTATAGAGGTAGGCGGCGTGGTTCATATAAATATGACGGGATGCCAGATCCTTAATGCCCCATGGCTCACTTAAGTGCTCCATCATGGCAATCAGACCTTTCAAATAAAATTCATTATTTTTATCGGACGAATCCATTCTGACCTCTCCGATGACAACCGGATTAAATCTCTTTTGCCAGGTAGTGGCGCGTATGCTTCTTGGCATAGCCGCCCAGGTTGCCGTACAGCTGATAGCCCAATTTTTCATAAAAGCCGCGGGCCTGGAAGTCGAAGGTATCGACATAGGCCATGTGGCAGCCGCGCTTCCTGGCCTCTTCTTCTGCCTGGAGCATCAGTTGACGGCCATAGCCGCTTTTACGATGCTGGTCGCTGACCCAAAGATATTGCACTTCAAGCCCGCCCCACCAGGTTCTGGCCACCAGCCCGGCAACGATTTTACCTTGCTCATCGGTCACGGTCAGGAACAAGGGGTGGATATCAACGTGTTCGGTTTTTTCATTATGAGCCCAAAGGCTGTCGATAACGAACTCTTCATCCTGCGGATTTGGCTGGTCGGTAATATTGATTTTCATGGATGTGATATGATTCCCTGTGATAATAATGTCTTATGGCAACTAATTTGGGGCTTGCCAACGGCTTTAACTATCACTTTTCGTAATGTATTTCAAGGGTGTTTTTCACCCGTTCCCGTCAGGGGGCCAAACGTTTATATTAACTGTGACGAGGCTAGAAAATAGCGTAATACGTGGTAATAAATAGCCGTTAGCCTTGCTCAGTCAATCTATTCCTATTGTGCCTCACCAGGGCCCCATCCAGGAAATACATTAGCCTTTCAGGCTCCACCGGTAGAGCAAGTCAACTTGCCAAAGGGGAGCCGCTATCTTCAGCCTTCCGATGAATCTGCGTTGAAATTTGCTGCTGTGCGTCGTCGACCGTCGGTCGACAGAGTGCAGGGTCTTGGCGGCGGCTTGTCAGAGGGGAGAGCAGAGGAGGTTGAGGCTATTGTATTGTTTTAATACGGGGATAACACCGACGGCTCAATTCAGCTCGCCGTATTTCAAAATAACCTGTAAGGCTATATCAATCAGGGCTGAACGATGTGTGATTCAATCCTTTGCTTTTCCTTCACGCCTTCCAGTTTAAAATCTATATCAATATCCATGGAACACCACCTTATATTGATAATATAAGGGAATGACGCTTATTAGTAATAGAAGCCACTTTGGGTTAATGCAAAAAAATATCAGTTTAACACCGCTAATTAGGAATAATCTTAATTCTGGGTTTGCCAGTCTCCGCCTTTTGAGACAAGGGCTGAGCGCCATAAGGCGTTAGCCCCGCTGGCGCTTGGCCTGAGAGCGCCTGGCGTAGTGGCTGTCTTTTATTCTCTGACATTGGGGAATAATTGTTTCTAACATCCATCTTGCACTGATTAGGTTAATGCGATAGAAAACCTAGACAGATGTATTATCCCCCTTTTTAAGCGCGTTCATTAACTGGCTGCCTAAAGGCGCATTATATGAAGATTATTAAGCCGCTGCGTCTGAGCGTATTAAATCGACCTTTCCGCCAGCAGGGTAAAAATTATCTCGGCGTTTCTGTGATGGCACTGCTGGATATGGGCACAACGCCCCAGCTGCGTCCGGAAGTGGAATTATGGCAACTGGCGGCGGAAGAACTGCAAACCAGTGGCGGCGTCATTGATGTGGCCATTCCGAAAGTCCGGGCTGAATTTCTGGCGACGGGTAATGCTTATACCCGTCATCAGAAGGAAAAAAACAGCTGCGCAGTGCGCATTGACGTGGGCAGCCTCAGCAAGACCCTGGTGGCTTTTGGCGATCGTTTCTGGTCTGGTTCGCAGCCGACCCCGCCACGCAATTTTGAGTCGATGCGCCTTGACTGGAGTCGTGCTTTCGGCGGCGCAGGATACGAAGAGAATCCTCATGGTATTGGCGCCGTGGAAGAGCAGCACAACGGCGCGGCTTTTCGTCGCCTGCCGAATATCGAACCGCTACATCAACGTATGACCTCACCGCGGCAGCAGCCCGAGCCGGTAAGTTTTGGGCCGCTGGACATGACCTGGCCGCGTCGTTTTAAGCGCATGGGCAAAGCCTATGATGCCAACTGGCTGAAGAATGACTTTCCAGGCCTGGCCCGCGACGCCGACTGGCGTGTATTCAATGCCGCCAGCCCGGATCAATGGTGGCCGGAACAAGATGAGCTGCCACCTGAAGCCGAGTGGCGCATTTGGAATATGCATCCGGAAAAACCGCTACAGTCGGGCAAACTGCCGCCATGGCGGGCGCGCTGTTTTATCAATCGTCAGCGCGGGGATGAAACGCTGTTTGAAGAGATTAGGTTGCGTGCCACCACGGTCTGGTTCTTCCCGCATCGGCAACAGATGATGCTGATCTGGCAGGGCAGTTGCCGCATTAACGAGGATGATGCGGCGGATGTGCTGCAACTGATGCCGGCGCTGGAGAAAAACGGCGCCGCTCGTTCGGCCAATCACTATCGCAAAGTGTTGGCCCAGCGGCTGGATAAAGGGAAGGGGGCGCTGTTTGCCTTCCGTGAAAAAGATTTGTTGCCGGAAGAGCTTATCGGTCCCTGGATTGACAGCGAAATGCAGCAAACAGAAAGCCCGATGCAAAACAATATGCAAAACCGGGTAAGTAAAATACGCGAACAGCACCGCGCCAGGCTTGAGGCTGAAGGGCGGGATGTTAACGAGCTACTGGCGGATATGTCGCAGCCAGAGATGCCGAGGCTGGATGAACTGCCGGAGTTTGTCGAACGACTGGAGCGCCAGGCTGAGGAGATGAAAGCGCAGGCTGAGGCGCGCCAGGCTGAAGTGGAAGCCCGCCAGGGTGCCAAACAGGACTCGCGGCCGCGTGGCCCGGAATCAATGCACCGTATGCAGGAGATGCTGCATCAACATGCGGACAGCATGACGGCGAAGAAATTGGCGCAGAGCCGCGAGTCGCTGCACCAGATGTATCTGATGGCAGCCCAGCATCAACCGCCGGCGCAACGCATGACGGGGGATATTGCCCGGATTATTCGCCAGCGCGCTTCGAACACCATGGCGTGCGGAGGGGACTTTAGCGAGTTGGATTTCACCGGCGCGGACCTCTCCGGCATGGATTTTCGCGGCGCTAATTTCCGTAAGGCGTTGCTGGAAAGCGCCGATCTCAGCGGTTGTCAGTTGGACGGCGCTGATTTTAGCGAGGCGATGCTGGCGCGAACCGATTTGCGCAACAGTTCGCTGCGTGAATGCAATCTGACCAAAGCCAGCCTGGCGTTGGCCCAGTGCCGACAGAGCGATTTTAGCGGTGCCAACCTGACAGAAACCCAACTGGAAGACGCGCTGTTTGAAGACTGTGACTTCAGCCGTGCCACGCTAAAAACGCTATTGCTGCGCCAGGTCGGTATTAGCCATTGCCGTTTCCACCGTGCCGAGCTGGAGGAGTGTATCGTTATGAATTTAACGCTGCCGCAGCTCGATTTCAGCGAGGCCAGGCTGCGTAAGACCGTCTTCCAACAGTGCGAGTTGCAGGCTGCGGTCTTCAACGGTGCGTGGCTTGAGAGCTGTAACTGGGTGGAGAGCAAACTGCCGTACGCCCAGTTTAAAGCGGCCAGCCTGCTGACCTGCGCGGCCGTAATGGAGAGTGACTTAAGCGGCGCGGACTTTAGCGAAGCAACGCTGAAAGAAAGTAACCTGCGCCAGGCTTTGCTTACGCAGGCGAACTTTACGTTGGCGAAGGTGGAGAACAGCGATCTCAGCGAGGCGGACTGTCAGAGGGCGAATTTCACCCGCGCCAACCTGGTCGGGAGCCTGTTGATCCGCACTGATTTCCGCCAGGTCAATTTCACCGGAGCTAACCTGATGGGCGCACTGATGCAGAAAACCCAACTGGGTGGCGCGGACTTTACCGCTGCCAATCTGTTCCGTGCCGATCTGTCACAATCCTTTATTAATATGGAGACGCGGCTGGACAACGCCTATACCAGCCGGGTGAAGACGCTGCCGAAGCGGGATGAGGAACTGTCATGACGACGCTGAGCGCGGCAGAGCTACAGCAGAAAATAAAAAATGGCGAGATGATTAACGCCTGCAACCTCGATGGTCTCGAGCTGCAAGGATACGACCTGTCCGGCGGAATTTTTCAGGATGTCTCACTGCTGGGGGCGAACCTGCAGGCGGCCAATTTACATGAAACGGTATTTAATGAGTGTCTGTTGAATGGGGTGACGCTGAGCGGTGCCCGCATGCAGCAGAGCGTGTTTAACGACTGTGAAATGACGGCAATCAGCGCCTGCGACACGCTAATGGCGCAGTGCATCTTTAATCATTGCGAGCTTGGCAACGGCGATTTCTCCTGCAGCAGGTTCGATGCTTGCCAATTCATGCGCAGCCCGCTATCCGGCAGCACCTTCAACCAGTCCACGCTGGAACGTACTACCTTCTTCGAGAGCTCGCTGGATGAGGCGCAACTGGAGCAGTGCCAGTGCCTGCAGACGACCTTTTTCAATATTGACTTGCGTACTACCCGTTTGGGCCACAGTCAATTCGACCGTACGGTCTTTTTCAACTGCGATCAGCGTGGAAAAAACTATGCCCAGCAGCGTTTTAGCGGCTGTCAGTTTACCGATAATCAGCTCGACGCGGTCGATTTTAACGGGGCGCAGCTGACGCAGTGCAATTTCAAAGGCGCTTCGCTGAGAAAGGCTCAACTCCGTAAGGTGAACGCCAGCCAGGCGCTGTTTATGAGTGCGGACCTTACCGGAGCCAGCTGTCAGGGCAGTTTGTTTGATCAGGCGTTGTTTATCGGTGCCAGGTTACAACAGGCCGATTTTAGCCACAGCCGCCTGTTCCAGAGCATTTTGCAGCAGGTGAAGGCCGAAGACAGCAACTTTGCCCTGTGCGATCTGACCTACAGCGATTTCACCCACGCTGATTTACGCCGGGCCGATTTCCGCAGTGCCACATTTTCCCGCACCCGGTTCCATCGGGCGCAGCAGGAGGGAGCCCATTTTTCCGATCGCCGGGGCATCCTTGAGTATGACGAAGAGTTACTGTCTGCGGAGGCCTGGAGCCTTCAGCATCAGAGCCGCCGTTAAGGAGAGAAGATGAACAATATCAATCACAAACTGCTACAAGCGGCAGCACCGCCACTACAGAGTGCGGGGGTGGTGACCCACTGCTTTTCCAACGGCAGCCTGAGCGTGGAGAGTGAAGGGCGCGGCTGGCACTGCCGGCGTGCTACCAGCTGCGTTATTGCTCCTCAGACCGGGGATCTGGTGCTTATCACCAGCGTGGATAATCAGGTGTGGCTGCTGGCGGTGCTGGAGCGTGCCAACCCGGAAATGGCCGAACTGAGCGTACCGGGCGATCTGCATATCCGCAGCAGCGGCGAAATCAGCCTCAGCAGCGAAGCGTTACGCGTCAGCGCCAGCCAGGGTGACTGCCATATCAGCGAAATGCAGTACAGCGGCGATAAGCTTTCCGCCTGGGTAAGCCTTTCGCGCATGGTGGGCAAGCACAGCGAGTCAATCTGGCAAACCATCACCCAGGTGAGCCATAACCTGCTGCGCACTACGCGCCAGACGGAGCAGGTACGCGCCGGCCAACTGGATATGCAGGCTGAAGATTATGCGCGTCTGCATGCGCAAAATACCGTTATTACTTCAAAGGCAATCACCAAAGTGGATGCCGAACAGATCCATATGGGCTGAGGAGGCCGCGATGTTTGCCAACTGTCAACTGATGGGCACCGATTTGGCCTTTCCCGACGTCTGCATGACGCCGATGCCGACCCCAACGCCGATACCTTATCCGGATATCGCGCTTGGGCCAACGGCCGTCCCCAACGCGCTGAATATTCTGTTTATGGGCATGCCTGCCCACAACATGGCCACGGTGACGCCGCTGACCAACGGGGATAATCCCGGTGTTGCCACCGGCGTGGCGTCAGGCACCGTGATGGGGCCGTCGCGGCATCTCACCGGTTCCTTCACCGTGCTGCTCAAAGGCACTCCGGCGACGCGCCTGACCAGCGTCAGCCTGCAGAATTCAACCAATGCCGTGGGGATACGTGCGGTACCCAGCCAGTTCAAAGTACTGATGCTGGCACCATGAGTGGCAGAGCGGCATAACGCAGTCTTAGTTACAGGGGTAAGAAGCTATGTTTGACCGTATCACGGCAACAACGCCTGCGGGTGAGGGAACGCTGAAGTTCTGGAAACTTAGCGGAGAGGAAGTGGTTTCACGCTCATTTGAATTGAGCGTGACGATGCTCAGCACCAACGCCCGCCTGGACCGCAGGGCCATGCTTGGCCAGCCGATTACCCTGACTATCCCTACTCAGGGGCTGCTTGCTGCGCCACGCTATCTCAACGGAAAAATCACCAGGGTCAACGTTCATAGTGCGGATATTAATGGTGAGCGCTACGTGGTTTACACGCTGACCATGGAGTCGGACCTGTGGCCGCTGAAGCGGGACCGCAACCAACGTATATTCCAGAACCAGCGGGTGCCGGACATCATCAAAACGGTGCTCGACGAATATGGCGTGCAGATGGAGAACCAGCTCACCGGTAACTACCGCAATTGGGAATATTGCGTGCAGTACCAGGAGAGCAGCTACGACTTTATTTCGCGCCTGATGGAGCTGGAAGGCATTTATTTCTTTTTCCGCCACGAGTCGGGTAAACACACCATGGTGCTGTACGACGCCTCTCAGCAGCACCAGCCGTTTAGCGGTTATGAGGCCATTCCCTACCACGCCACTCCTTCCGGTGGCAGCACCAGCGAAGAGGGGATCGGCCAGTGGGCGATATCCGAGCGGGTGACGCCGGGGATCTACAGCATCGACGACTACGATTTCCGCAAGCCCAACGCATGGCTGTTCCAGGCGCGACAGAACCCAACCTCACCCTCACCGGGCCAGATTGACTACTACGACTGGCCGGGGCACTTCGTGGAGCACAGCCACGGCGAAACCTACGCCCGGGTGCGCCAGGAGGAGTGGCAGGCGGAGCATCAGCGCATCGACGCAACGGCTACCGCGCTGGGCATCGTACCGGGGTGTACCTTTGCCCTGCTCAACCCGCCGTTTGCCAGTGACGGCGGAGAGTATCTGGTGCTGAGTGCGCGTTACGATTTTGAAGAGAACAGCTACGCCAGCGGGGGCGAAGAGGCGGTGCATCGCACCGATTTTGTGGTGATCCCGGCGAGCACGTCGTTCCGCTCAGCGCAGCGTACCCCGTGGCCGCGGACCCATGGCCCGCAAACGGCCCGGGTGGTGGGGCCGCAGGGGGAATCTATCTGGACCGATAAATACGGTCGGGTGAAGGTGAAATTCCACTGGGATCGTCTGGCGAAAGGGGATGAAAGCAGTTCCTGCTGGGTGCGAGTGTCCAGCGCCTGGGCAGGCCAGGGCTTCGGCGGCGTACAGATCCCGCGAGTGGGGGATGAAGTGGTGATTGATTTTATCAATGGCGATCCGGACCGCCCGATGGTCACCGGCCGGGTGTATAACGAAGCCTGTATGCCGCCGTGGACGCTGCCAGCCGGTGCGACCATGATGGGCTTTATGACGCGCTCCAAAGACGGCCACAGTGACAATTCCAGCCACCTGTTCTTCGAAGATAAGGCGGGCTCGGAAATGGTGCAGCTGCATGCCGAAAAAGACATGAATATTTCGGTGGAGAACGATAAAACGGTGACCGTGGACGGCAATCGCACCACCACCATCCAAAAAGATCAGAAGGATGAGGTGTTCGGCAACGCTATCTTCCAATTCCACGGTATGCGCACCACGACGGTCGACAAACCGGAAACCAAAACCTTTAAGGACGGGGAAAAGGTCACTATCACCAATGGCCGGACGTCGGATATTACCAGCGGCGGAGAAACGCTAACCATTAAGGGAAAGCGGAGCATCGATACGGACGGTACAGAAAATCAACATGTTACCGGCAAGGTAACCCGCACCTATGACACAGGCATGGACTCCTTCCTCACCGGGGATCGCTATGACAAGGTCACGGGGAAACGCCATAATATCGTCACCCAGGACGTTACTGACGAAATCTTGGGGGGACGGGTACAAACCATCACCAAGGATGCCAAGACGGACATCCTGGGCAGTTGGAAGCAGACGGTGCAAGGCGGGGTATCCATCACCTCACCGAAAATGATCACCATCGACAGTGCGGAAAAAGTGAGCATCAAGACGCCGCATGCTTTTGAATACAAAGATCATAAAGAGTCCGCTTCCATGTTTTCCTTTGATTTCACGGCGGCGAAAATTGTTACGGAAGGCTATTCTATGAGCGTGACTGCGAGCGGCAAGCTCGGGTTGACCAATATGAAATTTGATAAGACAGCCTTTGATCTTACCACCACCGAGGGGCGTGTGGCTTTTATCGATGCGATGGCTCATGTCGGGAAGATAATGTCATCATTTAACGGTCTGACCATGTTCGGCTAAGGGACGAATCGATGAAGTTTGCGATTATTATTTCAGTGATTCTTACAGTAGGCGTCATTGCCTATATTGTTTATCTGTTTAACCGTGACCATAAAATCCAGACACTGGGGCGGGATATTCAGGCTCGGGTGGAGGAGGTCCATTACATCAGTTCAAATGATAACGGGAGCACCAACATAAAATACCGCCTTTCATGGCATGAAAAGGGGATGACCAAGCAGGTAGAAGGCAAGGAAACCATTCCCGCCTTTTACTCTTCAAAGGTCCAGAAAGGCTGTGAGGTTGAGATCAAGTATCTGGACGATGACCATATTTCGTTTGTTTTCGATAAGTAGATAATAAAACTTCTTCGTAAACAGAAAATTAAGATCATCGCCAGATTAGCGGCATGGTGTTATTCAGTCGCCTGCTGCTACCTCATCCAATGCCGGTGCGATGGCCGCATTGAACATGGCACCGTGATCCAGGCCTGGCCATTCCCGGAAATCTACCTTAAGCCCGTTCAGCGTCGCCAGCCGTTCGGCCAGACGCTGAGCGGCGTCGGCGGGGAGCGGTTGCTGTTTGATATTGGGCGGCGCACTACGCATTTTCTCACCGCCGCCGGTCCACAGCCACAGATGGGCGGAGATGGCGGGATGCCGTTCAATAACCCGCTGTGCTTCCTGCAGAATAAAGCCCTTTCCCCACCACAGTGAAGGTTCGACGGCGACGTAATTTTGGAATGCGGTTGGCTGGGTTAACAGAGTATGCAGAACGAACAGACCGCCATAAGAGTGCCCCCACAGCGTTTGCCGTTGAGAGTTAATGGCCACCTTCGCCGCCACTGCCGGTTTAATCTGGCTTTCGATCAATTTCAGAAAGGCATCCGCCCCGCCATTGGCCGGCGTGTAATCTTGGCTGCGGCTTTTGGCATCGATACGTAAATCATTGTCATAACTGAGCAGCACCAATACCGGCGGCTGTTTTTGCGCTGCAAGCCGGGCCAATAAGCTGGTATTCAACTCCATCAGCACCGCATTACCGTCCAGAAAGTAGATCGCGGGATAGCCGGCCGTCGGCGGGGCAATACGCGGCTGCGCTATGCGAATGCGATAACGGCGTTGGCCGTCCGCCGAAGTGATCGGCAGGTCGCTGAACTGGTAATCAGGCGAACTCGTATCGGCGACGGTCACGCCAATCTTACGTTCCAGATCGGGCCTGGCCTGCGCCAGCATAGGTGAGCCCACGCCGATAACCAGCATGATAACAAGGGTGAGAAAGCGACGATAAGAGGATGGCATGCTGGATTCGGTTTATGAGAAAAAGGGGATATTAGCATTACAAGAAATGATGTCGTCATTTCTTTTTCGCATTTTTTACCGTCATCAAAACTGTTACCGAACTTTGTCCCTGAGGAGTTAAAATATATCTTCCCGGTGTTGGTTTCTGAAAAACTGGCGGAGCAGATCCCTATTCTTTAGCCCGATATCCATGTTTACGGTCACAGTCAGGTTGTATGCGACTGTGGTAGTGTTACGAGCAGGTTTTTATTCTGTGCGCATCTTTCTGAGCAAGCAGGGAATATACAATATTATTGGAGAGAGAGTCTCTGATACTAAATAAGGAAATAAAATATGTTGGGAAGTAGTAAAGACATTGAGGGTGTTTGGTTTGCCGATCCGGCGAAAGGGAACATTCCGGTTCAACTTTCTGACATAATAAACGATGTATTATTGCCTGCCGGAATTCGCATCTCGGAACCCCAACGAGAATCTGAGAGCAGCGAATATGGCGCCTGTCAGTTTGAGGTGGAAGGTAAGCGAGCATTATTCCGTGTCGCCAATACGACTCCAACTAAGCTCGGGCAATTTGTTACTATGTGGAAAAGACCGCATATACAAGATGAGATTATGCCCATCGATTTTGACGATGGCATTGAGTTCGTATTGGTGAGCGTTTTTGATCATACTCATCGAGGATTCTTTATATTCAACAGACATGCGCTGGCGAAAAAAGGGGTCATGTCAGTTAAGGGGAAAGAGGGAAAAAGAGCTATCCGCGTTTATGCCCCTTGGGTTAAACCTGTTGTAAAACAAGCTATCACAACGCAAAAGTGGCAGTTACAGTACTTTGTCCCAGTCACTTCTGGTGAGGTGAATGCCAACAAACTTAAGGCGCTATTAACAATAGATAGCCTTTTCTAACCTTATTTTTGATGTCAGTTGCTGTTGTTGCTTACTGCGCCACGCGTAGAGCTGAGATTCATACAGGCTGAGTTCGCGGGCTGCGGCAGCAACACCGATACGCTCAGCAAGCTTCAGGGCTTCGTTGCGGAATTCAGGCGTATGTTGCTTGCGGGGCTTTTTGCTGGTTGATGCTGATTTTGTCATGAGTCACCTCTGGTTGAGAGTTTACTCACTTAGTCGCGTGTCCACTATTCGCGGGTAGGATCAGTACAGGTAGCCGTCGGCAGCTATGTACGGCGCTACTGCGTTTCAGGCATTAAGCTGATTTCCGGGTGGCTCGTAGGTTGATGCTCACCCCGTGTTGACGAGTGATTTGTTGGAGTACCTTCCCTCCACCCACGTGGCAACGGCAAGAGAGTTTGACGTGAAGCCATCCAGCTGTCCCTCACTTAAAAAGGCGTAGATCCCCGTTAACGAATAAGATTCATTTATTTTCCACCGCCCAAGTTACGGAAGGCCCACAATTCAATCGGTATCGGTATTTAAAAAGCGGGCTGTGTTATCAGATTACATAGCCCGTATTAGCCGGATTCTTATTAAACCAGAGGGTTAATAATGTACGCTACAGCGGGCAACAAGTCCTAACAGGGCAAGATCGCTCAGCGCTTTGGTTGGCGCAGTGCATCCTTCAGCAATGATGTGCATTTTCATGCCCTGTCCTTGTGGTGAAAGCGCCGTATGCGTGACACAATGTTGCGTCATCATGCCGATAAGATAGATATCAGTGATGCCATTATCGTGCAACAGTTGCTCAAGGTTGGTTTCGAAGAAGCTGTCCGCCTCATTCTTCATGATAACAGGTGCATCTCCCAGTGCTGTGGCAACATCTGGATGAATTTTTGCCCCTTCACTGTCAGGTTTGAAGAATGGTGCATCGACTGTTGCAATATGCTGAATACCTACGATCAACCAACCTTCTTCACGCGCTTTTCCAATGGCTTTAACTGCAGCTTTGCAGGCTATTTCAGACGCCTCAAGCGGAAAGGCACCGCCCGGGAAATAATCATTCTGAATATCGATAACGATCAGGGCATTTCTCATGATCAGTCCTTGGGTTTCATTTATTGGAGGGGGCACAGCGTAAACGTAAAAAACTAACCGTTAACCCCGGAAGGGACTATAACGCCAAAATGCGATTAAATTAGATAAGAAAATCAATGGCATCCTGGTTAATAGGTTTGCTTTTTGGCTAAGGTCTTTGGGTCCTGCGGCAACGACCCACGGTATTCAAATGAGATGCATGGCTTTCCAACCTAATGAGGAATGACAAGTATTGCATCAATCTCAAACTTCATTCTGTCTAAAGCAAGTCGTGGAACAGGAACCAATGTGCTGGCTGGAAGATTGTCACCAAATAACCGTGTGAGCTCCGTCTGGAGTTGACCTGCATCTTTCTGGTTATAGTCGACAATATAAACCTGAATTTTCACCACGTTTTCTGGCTTGGCACCTGAGGCTTTGATGGCGTGTTTCAGGTTTTGAAGCGCAATCGGTATTTGCTCTGCCACCGTTTCGCCTAGAACATTGCCTTCAGTATCGCTACTAAATTGCCCAGACAGGTATACTGTGCGCCCATTATTGGGCGCTACCACGACCTGAGTAAAACCATAGGCTGTCGAATCCAGCAGTGTTGGTGGGTTGATCCTGCTGATGGATTCGGCCTGAGTGACCGAGGCCGCGATCAAACCCAATGCTCCAATGCCAAATGTCAGTAAACTGTTCATATTTAATTTCCATTGTTAGGTTTAGTCAATTCGGGGGCTAAATTGCTTGCTTTAGGATAAAATCCTACGTTGTTTTAGACGGTTTAAGCTAACTCCTCCGATATTCATCACATTTATCAGCTTTCGACTGATTGCGACACTAAACCATTTTTCATATCGATAATAACCTCACATGCTTTTGGGAAAATATTAGCGAGTAATCGCCCAGCCTAAGCGATATTGTACAGGGGATATCACGCCATATGGGGCCACGGTTATTGAACCAAAAGCGGTGCGAGGGGATTATCTTTAGCCCCGGTACGTTACCTTTAATAAAGACAGCGCAATTGTCTGGTGTGTTGATTAAACGGTACTAACAGGTACACCGGTCACCGACCGATTCTGCATGACCTGATAGTGAGAATATTACTCCTACGCTGAGTAACAT
Organism: Serratia sp. AR11; assembly: GCF_056376275.1. NCBI lineage: Bacteria > Pseudomonadati > Pseudomonadota > Gammaproteobacteria > Enterobacterales > Yersiniaceae > Serratia > Serratia sp. AR11. Next base: position 4,683,192 of record NZ_CM150739.1, on the reverse strand, counting down.
TAACAATGTTGCCTTGCAACACTTTCTCTGTTGAAGGCTCCATGCACCCTATGTCTGTTTGAACCAGGCATACTTTTTTGTTTAGAACAAATAGCGTACGCCCAGGGCAATTTCACTGGATACCAGGTGCGCCTTCATTTGTTCATCGCGTAACCCTCGCCCATTAGTGAAGTTGTTATAGCCACTCTCGACATCGCCCATGTCTATATAGCGATAACCCAAATCCACACTCACGGATTCAATGGGGGAATACGTCAACCCGGCACCTACAGCATAAGCCAGGTTAGTTTGCGTATTGCTGGCATAATCACGTGTCGTGGTAGCCTGCCAGCCGGAGGATTTTACTTTCGCAATCCCAAGACCCAGTGTCGCGTAAGCGGCAACGCGATGCCCCAGGGGATAGTCGCGGTAGGCGTTTAACATGAGCCGCTGTGCAGCAACATTGTGATGGTTAAAGTTGCCGGCGAAGTTGGTCGAGGTGCTGGTGTATTCGGCATTTTTCTTAAATACATACTCGCCTTCGGTGCGCCAGCCATTACCGTACTGATAACCCAGCGCTACACTGGCATTATAGGCCCGGTCCTTGTCATTCCCGGCGACAAAACGCCCAATACCCGGCAGATTGCTGGTTTCCATATTGTCTGCGGTTTGTTCTGCGTGCAATACTTTGAGTGCGCCGTAATAACCCGATGGGTTTGTGCTTGCTATTGCAGCATGAGGAGTGACACTCACCACTGCGATGACGAGATAATGAGTAATACGCATACTTCCCTCCTGGATTAAACACCCTTTACCGTCGCCGGTTCCTAGAGGAAATATAAGCATTTCCATTAAAACCAACAATGCGGGTAGTTACGTGTTTGGCTACGTAACTTTACGTAATGGCGATTGAATTACCCTAGCTCGCCATACACTTTAATTAGCCGCGCTACCGAATCCACCGCTAGTTTGTTAAACGCATTGGCACGGTATATTTCTATGGTGCGGGGAGACAACGATAATCGCTGGGCGATCGCTTTATTCGGCCTGCCCTCCATCAATAATAGGTACACCTGCCGTTCGCGTTCGGAGAGCGTAGTGAGCCTGTCCTGCAGGACATTCTTTTTTTGATATTGCTCGCACAGGCCACGATGATGGATCAGTGCAGCCCCCACGGTCTCAATCAACAGGTCGGCATCCACTGGTTTGCTGAGGAAATCAAAAGCGCCAAGCTTGAATGCACGGCGGCATTGTTCAACGCTCGAATTGTCGGATATCATGATCACCGGTAGGCTGATCGGCTGGCCGCGCCACTCCTCCAGCAGCATAAACCCGCTTTTACCCGGCAGGCGAGTATCCAGCAACAGGCAACCGGACGCAGGATTTACCGATGCGCTGTGGTGTTGAAAGCTTGACACATTCTCATAGCTGTCAACTTGCCAGCCCAGGGTGCTCAGTAATTGAGTGACTGAAAGGCGCAGCGCCGTGTCATGAGCAATGATGTAGATACGTTGTTCCATCATACCTCCTGCAGGTGCAGAGGCTTACGCTAGATAAAATGTGGATTCCGGCCGAGCCAGAAGGTGAAAAACACCAAAACCTCTGGGCACAAAGCCCAGTTTCCTCATCCGTGACGGTCACTTTGATCCCTTATATCTGACGGGGCTACTGTTATTTTACAAAGAACACCGGTTATATTGCTGACCTGTAGATAGGTTTTACACTGTTGTCGGGAGTATGATCCTCCTATAGCATTCAGTTAAGTAACCCGTTATTGCCGGTGAAATTGAGTTATATTAACTCCGATGATTTATGTGAGTGCACCATTTCCATATATGACTGAATAAGCTCAGCGATTGCACCTGGCTATTACCTCATACCAGAGAGGAACGAAGAACCTGCTGCAGGAGAACAATATGGTTCAACCTTGGCGAGTAAACTCTCGGATATCGTTTCAGTCTCAGCTGACGCGATATCCGGTTATTTTACCGGTGTTTAATCTCTAACAGCCCAGTTTTTCAGTCTGAGCGCTGATAAAAAATGGCCTGCAACGGTATACTAGCTCGCGTAACAGTCTAAAATGTGTTCAGAGCGCCAGCGCCCCCACATCTTACCAGTAATATTTTACCTGACAGGGTTTCTGCTCTATAAGTTCCTGACGAAAATAACTAAACGTTCACCGGTTAGCATCCCCAGCAGGCCAAGCAACATCACAATTGGCGGCGCCGGTGGCCGGGTCCCCAGCAGGGAGTATACGCCACCGACGATGAGCCCCAGGGTAATAGATAATAGATATTCTCGCATAATGCACCTCTATATTTAAAATCCAGAATGTTCCCGTTGAATATATTATTGCCCGAAGTGATTGTCGATTTTCGAGTGATAATGTTTAATGCAACTTCATGGCGATATTTCCGTATGACTCCTGTCTGGTCTGCCATTAATATTAATCGGCAGCGGATATTGTTAGGAAATAACGTCATCTATCACCCAGGGCTAGAAGCAACGACCATACTGCGCCGACAACCAACCCAAAAAATACAGATAACAGATATTCACGCATGTATTCACTTGATGAGTTAGCCTACAGATGAAGCGCGCTTCTTTTCCCTGAGGATGTTGTTTATGGCAGTGGCTAGTTTTGCTTTCATGGGGGCGATTTCAGACCAAAGCATATCGACAATTCTGTCGCCGGCCTTATCTGGGGTCCCACAAGCATAAGGGGGGTTAGGGTCGTACTCAAGTAACAATGTTATGGCCTTGGCTGCATCCTCGCTGATCACTTTAGCCACGACTTCCAGCCCGAAATCGATACCAGAGGTGATCCCCCCTCCAGTAATTCGGTTGCCGTCAACAACGACACGTTGGTTAACTACGGTTGCACCTAGCATCGCTAGCTCGTCACGTACTGACCAATGGGTCGTCGCTTTTATCCCTTTCAACAGTCCAGCAGCGGCGAGGATCAGTGATCCGGTACAGACCGCCGTGATGTATTGGCTGGTAAGACTTTTTTCCCGGAGAAAAGACAAGACTGCTTCGTCCTGTATCATTTCGACGGCGCCAGGCCCACCGGGGGCGAATATGATATCGAGATCGTCGGGGCAATCGATAAAAGTACAGTTCGGATTGATGGAGATGTTCGTATCAGTTTGCACGGGGGTAAGCGTTTTCCAAACGAGATAGATGTCAGCGTATTGGCTAAATACTGTCTCTGGTCCGACTAAGTCAAGCAGTGTCATATCCGGATAACATAACATGGCGATCTTTAGTTTTTTCGTATTCATATTTCTATACTCCTATTTACCACGGTGTTGAGCTCTTGGCACAGAATGACTCTGAGGTAATGGATCACGTTTTCCCAGGGAAACGACACTCTGGCTTGCCTATGCTTGCATCAGAACACCTTCAATAATGCTGGCGGTGTCAGCTAACCTTTTCGTCGTTTCTTCATTAACACCTATCTTAAGTCGATGGATCGTATTCATTGTCTCCCCACTTTTCTCAATGATCTTGTTGGTCCCGTTTTACGTCGTATCCCAGAGGCAGGACAAACCGATGGTGGTATCGACGAATGGGGACTTAGGCCGATGGTCATGTTCATTTCTTGCACTCAGTATGTAGACCGATCTCTATAATATGAATTCAACGATGAATGTCAATCTTGAAATCAGACTTTAAATGACCTCTGTTTCTGGTGCCTGAGTGTAGATATTCCGGCATTAGCAGAGCGAAAGCCTTGGGTAAGTGATTGATGCACCGGTTATTCCTGATGAAGAAGGGATCATCGACGGGGGGCAGGTCATTTCACCTGCGCTTAAAGCTGCTGAATTTCGTGCTGTTCAGGTGTAAGAGCATTACCAACGGCTCAATACCCTGACGTTCCTGTTTATACAGCCGTATCCATTTACGTAAATGGTCAGGGAAAGTATGGCACTGGATACGTTAAGGAGGGGTGTCCATCACATCACTGCAGTTTTAGCAGGACGACAGCTTTCCAGATGCAGTCCTGCTTTGAAAGTATTATAGGTATATGATTTTTTTATAATTTAAACTTATTTAACGTTAAACAGATAACGGATCCCAGCACTTCATCAACAGGCTATCAAGCCAGTTGTGCGGCACGGGCCATGTGCTCTCGGGCATGGGCGATACCCGCATCGCGACCCTGTGGTTTGATATCGATTCCTTCGGCATAGATAAATTCAACATCGATGATCCCCATTAACCCCAAAACAGCGCGTAAATAGGGGGTTACAGTATCCGTTGATTGCCCTTCATGCACACCACCACGGGAACTAATCACCACTGCTCTGACGTTTTCTACCAGCCCCTGTGGGTAGGTTTCTGTATAACGGAAAGTTTCTCTGGCGCGAGCCACCAGGTCGAACCACTTTTTTAAATCTATCGGGACATTCAGGTTGTACATTGGCGCACCGATGACCAGTAAATCGCTTGATTTTAATTCACCGATCAGAGTATTCGATAACGCCACTCCCTCTTGAATAGCAGGATCTGAGGTATCTCCGCCGCGCAGGGCGGCAAAAAGTGATTGACTAAGTTTCGGCAGCGCGAGAGCAGTAAGATCACGTTCAATGAGACTGTCAATGTGCCCTGCCTGCTTCCGCTGCGATTTAAATTCATCGATCAGTTGGTTTGTTAGCGATGCATCTCCATTGATGCTTGATTTCAAAATCAATACGTTACTCATTAGATATTCTCTGGTTAACATTCATTACCCATAGAATATCATTATGTTTATTTCCTCATTAGTGACATTATGTCTATTGATTGTATCCATAAGGGAACCAATTGATGCGTACCGATCTTAAAGGCATCTCTGTTTTTGTCGCTGTTGTTGACTGCGGTAATTTTGCGCAAGCAGCCCAAAGTTTGAACATAACGCGTTCTGCTGTGGGGAAAACCATAGCACGTCTCGAAGAGCGACTCAGTGTCACGTTATTCCAACGAACCACCCGTAGCCAGACCCTGACTGAAGAAGGTGAGATTTTATATCAGCAATCGCGTATTGCGTTGGACTGCATTCGTGAGGCTGAAGATGCTATACATCTGGGTAAAACCTTGGTACAGGGCCGTCTCAGGATCAGCCTGCCGGTATTGTTTGGCCAGCACTGCGTTGCACCAATCTTGCTTGCCATTGCCAAGAGTTACCCACAACTAAAACTCGAACTCTCTTTTAACGATCGACAGGTGAATCTGTTTGAGGAGGGGTTCGATCTGGCTGTTCGCATAGGTGAGTTGGCAGACTCAAGCTTTTTGCAGGCCAGACGATTAGGTCATCACGGAATGATTCTATGTGCTTCCACTCACTATCTGAAAACCCACCCGGTACCCCGCAGGTTATCAGAACTAAAAGAACATCCTGCCATTGGATATCAGCTTGGGGGGAAGGTTCTAAACTGGCAGCTCAGAGATACGGAAGGAAAGGAGATCGATTTTCGACCTAATACGGTCCTGGCGGCGGATGATCTTGTCGTCATTACAACGGCAGTCATCAGTGATCTCGGAGTGGCATGGCTTCCGGACTGGCTGGTTTCAAAAGAAATCGCACAGGGAAAAATTCAACAAATTTTGCCAGAGTGCACGAGTTTGAAGTTCGCCATAAGCGCCGTCTGGCTGGAGGCCGCATGGATGCCACAAAAAATCCGCATTGTTATTGATGAGTTGCTGACTAAACTTCCTGAACAGATAGTTCATATTCCCCCTTTCGGAACTAGCCAGGTTAATTAATGCCAGCAATATAAATCAACTTACTGCAACGGCTAAACATCTTCATGCTGAAATGGATGCAGCCTACGCCTGCGTGAACAGGGTTTTAACGTTGGCCGTGACTACAGAACGCCCTGAGCCTGGTCGCAAAAACGTCTTGGACATCACCGTTATCCACCCAGTGGAAAACAGGCAGTAGTCGCAGTTTAATCCAGGGGCATGGAATACGTGATGGCCTGGCGACGTGGCTTATCTTCTCATTGACCAGGGGGGGATATCTGGCTATCGTTTTCTAACCTGTCACTCATTTAATTCAGAGCAAGCCCTGAAGCCATTTCACCTGTCGGCGAAGGCGAGCAGCAACGACCATATTGTGCCGACTACTAACTCAAAAAATACAGATAATAGATGTTCACGCATGTATTCCCTTGATGAGTTCGCCTATTCAGGAAACCAGAATTTTTCTATCCAGCATGTTGTACATTGCAGTGGCTACTTTTCCTTTGATTGAAGAGATTTCAGGCTAAAGTAGGATGACGATTTTATCGCCGGCTTTATCTGGCGTACCGGATGCACAAGGTGGGGCAGGGAGTATTCAAGAAACACCATTATGGCATTGGCGGCATCCGTACCCAGCACTGTGATGTATTGGCGGGTAAGACTTTTTCCCGAATAAAGGACAAGACCGCTTCGTCCTGTATCATTTCAACGGCGGCCAGGCCCACCGGGGGGAATATGATATCGAGATTGTTGGGGCAATCGATAAAAGTACAGTTCGGATTGATGGAGATGTTCGTATCAGTTTGCGCGAGGGTAAGCGTTTTCCAAACGAGATAAATGTCGGTGAATTTGCAACGTACCGTTTGTGGCCCGAGCAAATCCAATCGCGACATATCAGAGTAACACAGCATAGCGACCTTTAATTTTTCTGTATTCACATCCCTATGGTCCTGACTTTAACACTTCATGCTAAGGTTACTCTTGTTGAGCTCTTGGCACAGAATGACTCTGAGGTAATGGATCACGTTTTCCAGAGAAACGACACTCCGGCTTACCAGCGCTTGTATCAACGCACCTTCAATTAAGGTGACGATAATGTCAGCTAACCGTTTTGCCGCGCCCTCCTCAACGCCTATCTTCAGTAAATGGCTCGCATAAATAGCTTTCCAACTTTCGTAAACGTCCAGGCAAGCTTGCCTTAATCGTGAACTGACCTGTGACGCTTCGGCAGACACCCAAAAACACGCGGGTGTACTACTGTTGAAATCACACGTCTGGAAAAACGAGATGGTGGAACGGACAAAGTTCACTACGCCTGTTTCGAAGCTGGCTGTACTCAATGCTTGTTCAATAGTTACCGACACATCTGTTTTTATCCGTTCTATACACGTGAGGGCGATCTCTTCTTTTCCATTTGGGAAGAAATAGTAAAGCGAACCTTTAGGGGCCCCACTTTTCTCTATGATCTTGTTGATCCCCGTGGCGTTATAGCCTTGGTGTAAAAACAGGCCCATGGCGGTATCAACGATCTGTGTTCTTCGGTCGATAGTGCTGTTCATTGTTGCATTCCTTTATGTAGACCGATTTCCATAATATGAGTTCAACGCTCAATGTCAATCTTGTACACTGTCCAAAAAGACGTCCCTCTCAGGGAGGGGCGGAGCGGGTATTCGCGCAGCTGGCATAATCTGGTTTGCCATGCCGGTTTGTGTAAGATCCGTTACCCTACAATGGCCTATCATCATGAACAAGATCGACAAGGAGTGTCAGATGAAAAATTTACTCTTTTTATTCGTTATCATATTGTTATCCGGATGTTCAGGCCCTTTAGGCGGAGCATGGGGCGTTATACCGCAAAACACTGATGTGTGCCCCCAGGGGCGAGATGCGGTCTCCGGCGTATGCCGATGACAACGCAAATTGAAAGAAAGACAACCTGATAAATCAACCCACTCTCACTGAGAGTGGGTTGATTGAGCGAAAAGTCTATACACCCGCTTCTGCATCAATGATCATCTTTAATGCCAGAGACAGTTTTATTATGCCACTGTCCTCCAGATAGTGGCCCTGATAGGTTTCAAACCTGACATGCGTTTCAAGAACATAAAAGGCTCGCTTGGCGCCATTAAAGGCCTTTTTCCAGTCAATGACTTTTTCGTCGTTTAATGGATATAGTGCATTTTCTATTTGTCGAAAATTAGCAATAAACTCACGGACGACATATTTTAACAACTCCAAGTTTTTTTCTGTAAGCGGTTCTTCATGTTCTCTATTTCGATAAAATTCCTGCATGGTTCTTTTCAATAAGAGATAATCCATAAACAAATTGCTGTGCAAATTACTTGGTTTATTCACCTGTGTGCTGATGATGAAAGGCAGCTCTCTATGCTGAACAATATAATGGTAAAGACCGTTGATCGCTGCTGTTGGTTTCACATCCAGGCTACGTAATATTTCATCAACTTCGTCTTTCAGGTCCTTATCTACTTTTACGCCGATTTGTGCTTGCTCACCCATTATAATATCCTCATTATAATAAATGATTACTTATGATTTTACTCATAAATAATATTTAATGTGGCACTGGTATTTATTTTTCCTTTGCCCGCAGACGATAGGTTATAGGGAAAGTAATAAGCACCCAGAGTCATTGTGAACCGATCATCTAAGGTGTCGCCCACTGCCGCATGAAACAGGGAGGTTGCATTGCCTTTATGGGTACTTGAGGTTGACATGCGCAGGGGCGTTGAAGGTGCGTTTTGCTGGGCAAGTCGAATGCCGATACCTTTGGCCGAGCCGCTGCTGGTATCGATCATAACGCTGTTATCCGAGGCCAACAGGTTATTGCTCGATAAAAACATCTCGATGCTTCTGTCGGCTGTCCCATTTTCTAGCCTGTTCTCACATCGTATGTTCAGGGTAAAGGGGGTGTATCCAGGGCGTATCTGGTCGGCCAATTGGACAATGCCCAAACGTGGCAACTGCACCGCCAGGCCGGCATTCTCAAACAGGCAAGTGGTAGCTTTAGGTGTGTAGATAATATTTAGCGGTTGCATGTACATATCTCGTTGGTCCACAGGCCAGCCATTGCCCGTCAGCCAGGATAAAAATTTACCTGCCTGCTTGATAGGCCAGGTGATGGTCTCCCAAAGTGACATTCCGCTCCAATCGGACACCATCATCGAGTTATCAATGTAATAACGATCTTTGGCTGTGGTACTGCCGGATTTTTTCACCAGCGTTGCCTTGACGGTATAACCGATATTGAGCTCGGTTGCCGAATGTTGGCCCTTTTCCGCCAGAGTAATTTCCCCTTTCTCAGGTGCGGAGGTTTGGATCTTAATCCAATGTTTGCCATCACCAAAGCCGACAACCAACGTGTTGCTGGCCGTGTCTGCAATGGGGGAGAAATAACCCAATTTGCTGTTTTTTCCTGAGCAATTGAAGGTTCCTGAAAATTGTGAATGAACCTGTCCGCTCCATTCAGGCGAATTGGCGCTGAGTTTATCTGACAGATCGATTGCGATGGCACGTGCTGTTCCCAGCGGATTGCCGTAGCACTTTGCCTGACTTTCACCAGCGTACAAACCGGCAAGTAAAATAGATAAATATAATGCTTTCATATTGACCTCAATCACACGGAGTCAGTGGCAAATTGCTTTGTTCACTGTTGTATTGTCGACGGTAGTCAGATCGATGACGCACTGGCGTGCATCCCCCCGGTTGAGTTTGACTTCGAGGTGTTTCGGCATCTGTTCACTCTTGATATAGAGCACGCTGGCCTGGCCGACATAACCGACCGGGAGCCCGGTTTGGTCAACCACCTCAGTACCGAATGGCAGGGGGTTGCCGTCGGGGAAGCTGGCGGTCAGGGTATAAGATTGGCGCAGGTCGGTGGCAAATTTGACGCGATTAACTGCACCATAGAACGGCACGATATAACCGACGTTGTTGGCAATTTCTGCGCCGGAAGCGTCGTTGGTGTCTGATAGCGTGAGTGTGTTTTGGCGATACGGTGTGGCGTAGGGAACCAGTGCCAATCCGTTCCGGTTGGTGATAATACTTTCATCGCCATTAACCATTAGGCCAGCGGCCTGAGGAGCGTCGACGACTGTCAGAGTGTGGCCAATTTCATTGGCGGCCAGTAAATCCCAGGGAATAGCGACCAGGCTGCCGCGCGCGCTAAGGCCCGCTTGCCGGTAATCACTCGCTTCGCTGTAAGACGCGCCGAGTGTCGAAAGTGACGTACGGTAACTGGCGCTCACGCCGGCCATGTTTTCACCGCCGGGCTGATTGGCGCCGGACAGCGTATAGCTCAGCTGGTTGGCGTCGCCGGACACACCGCTGACGCTGAGCTGGCTCTGTTGGTAATGGCTGTCTGTCATCGACAGGCTGCTGCTCAAATAGGCGGTGTGTTCGAAAGCATCGAAGGGCACATTGATCGACAGGTAATACCGGGTTTCTTCTTCGTGGCTGTCATTACGAACACGGCTAGCGGAGAGATTGTAATCCACTTTGCCGAAGGTGTTGGAATACCCCAATTGGTATTCGCGGCTATTGCCCTGTTCGGTCCAATAATCACGTTGAGTGCCAGAGAAAAACAGTGTGCCCAGATTGTCGCCTAGCCGTTGGTTCAGGCTCAGGTTAAAGGTATTACGTGGGCGGGCCGAACGCAGCGCATCCAGTGTATTCATATCCAACGGATCTCCTGACCAGTCTCCCGGTGTGTTTGGCATATCGGGTTGCCGATCGGCCAGTTGGCGATAACCGTCGTGGGTATAAATAGCATCGGAAAAACTGTAATAGCCCTTGGTCGAATAACGGTATGCCGCGAGAGTGAAATTGGTGGCGGTAGTATCCAGAAATTTACTGTAGGCGATTCGGTAGCTTTGCCCGCTTTCGCTCCTGCCCGGGAAATGCGCGTCCGCTTGGGTAATATCCACGGATACAGCCCCAAAGGGCAGGTTCCAGCCGCTTCCCAGCAGATAGGCACGGTAATCATCGCTAATAAGTGTGCCGGCATAACCGGTAACCAAATTGTTGAAGCCGTATTGCAACGAACTTTGCAGGAAATCTGGGCTGTAACGAGTATTGCTTTGCTTGACCTTACCGGCCAACAGAACGTATTTGGCGAGCCCCGGCTTCAACATATTCGGCACTGCGGAAAAGGGCACGGTGAAAGACTGTTCACTGCCGTCCGCTTCTTTCACGATCACCAGCAGATCGCCACCGGAACCGGTGGGTTGAATGCTATCTAGGCTAAAAGCACCTGGCGGGACGTTTTCCTGGTAAATCACGTTACCGCTTTGCATCACTTTTACCAGAGCATTGGTTTGCGCCACGCCGTGAACCACGGGTGAAAATCCCTGTTGGGAATTGGGCAGCATGTTGGTATCGGAAGCCAGTGAGATCCCCCGCAAACGGATAGAGTCAAACATATTGCCAGGTGAATAGAAATCGCCCCCTGTTAACGTTGAGGTAATAGATGAAAACCCGCGTTGCAAATAACGGGTATTGTTCCGCCATTGGCTGTCGCGGCCGGAATAATGTGAAAAGGTACTGTTATCTCGGAACTGCCAGCCTTCAAGGTTAAAGCCTGAATTCAATCCGGCGTATAGATCGTCCCGAGTGGCGGTATTACCGGTTTTAAATTGTGAACGGTAGTAGGTGGTATTGTAGGAAAACAGCAGGGCGGATTCGCCCTGTTGCCAGAACTGCGGATCAACATAGCCGTTTTCCGCATGAATAATATGTGCCTGCGGCACCGACAGCTTCATGCTGAGCGTGTCGGTTTCCTGTGTGATACTGCCGCCTTGAACCAGTGCGTTTAGGGGCAGAAGTTGCGTGGCCTTTTGCTGCTTGGGCAAGGCGGTGAGATCGATTCCCAGAACGGCGGCATCTTCATAGCGCATCGCGATCTGTTCAGGCAGTTCCCCCAGATGCAGCGGGAAACGTCCCTTCCAGTTGCCGTTAACATAGATATCAAAGGTATGTTGCCCGGCGGGGAGATCGGACTGGCGATAAAAGCGTGAAAGGTCGGCTTCTTGCGACGCGCCCGCCAGTAAACGGGTGTCGAACTCGACGGCTCCTGCCCGATTAGCCAGCAGAATTGATGTCAATGTCAGCAGTGAAGTGAGGGTTTTATTTATCGTCATCGTTGCTTAACCTCATCAATGAGACGTTATGATTTTTTCTTTATAGGCGCCAAGGTCATCAACATATTTTAGCGATAGCTTGTCATTGGCTTTTAGTGGTTGCCGGGTTTGCGCCGTTGCGCTGGAAAATGGCGGGATCATGATGGCATCGGTCAATAAATTCTGCTGGTTAGCACGGTCGATATTGGCCAGGGTAAAGTGGTAGGGTGCATTATTTTTGACCGTCACAGAGTTACCGCGTGAATACAGTTCGACATGATTGGCCACGGAATCAGGATTGATCTGCAGATCCTTAGGGCGGTAAAAAAGTTTTATCCGCGACTTCACCGCCAGTTGTAACGTATTTTGACCCTGCAAATTTTCTGGCACGGGGGGGATATCCAACACGTTCAGATAAAAAACAGATTCACGATCGCCAGCGAGTGGGGGACCGATTTTTTTTATACGCAATTGCTGGCCGCTGTTAGCGGAAACTTTAACTACCGGTGGCGAAAGTAAAAAAGGGACATTGGCCGTTTCAGGTGTGGAGTTTATATCGCCGTCATCGATCCAGGCCTGCACCAATGACGGATCGTTGCCGCTGTTAATCAACTGAACGACAACGTCCTTATTCCTTTCCTGATAAATTACGCGGGTAGTATTGATCACCACGTTGGCACAGGCGTGAGTCGTCACCAGGGTTAACCCGGCTAATAGAATATTTTTTATCATACTTCTCCCGATAGCCAGGCTCATCCGTTGAGCCTGGCGAATAACTAAATTACAGGTAAGAAATGGTATAGGTCACATTAGAATGCAGTGCGCCAACTTTGGCCGCTGCAGTATTGGTTTTGTAGTAATACGCGTCCAGCGTGAGGGTTTCCGAGTCCGGATCGGCGCTGTTGCCGAGAATATCGGTTACGAAAGGCTGATTCAGCGCAATGGGGGTTGAGGCGTTGGCGTTGGCCAGAGAGAAACCAACATTTTTGGAGACTGCAGTATCCTGCTCGTTGACAGTATCATTTAGCAGATATTTTCCGTCGGTGGAAATATTGTCAGCGGAAGAGAAATAGATCTTTAACGGTTGCCCAGAGGTGCCGGAGGCCGGAGAACAGTTAGAGAAGGTGAGAGAAAAAGACTTTTTGTTTTTGATAATTGGCCCCACGGTGTTACCGGCATCGACCACGGAGATCGGGCTGAGTGCAACGGTAAAATCAGCGCTTTTACCGCCATTAATAGTACAAGTGGTATCAGTAATCGCGCCAGAGAACGAAATAATGCCACCGGCGGATTGATCTGCCGCCAGCGCGCTGCCTGAGTTTAGCGCTGCGGCCAATACTGTGAGAGAAAGGATTTTATTAACCATATTGACTCCAAATTCCATATAGAGAGTTATAGGTATACGTGAAGATATATATTGACTTGCTCAACTCTCATGAAAACACCAGGTTTTCGTCCTGCTGAATTCGTTTATATATACATACCTATATTAGTTTCGGTATTACTACCTGAGCATGGCAATACTATGCTTGCTCAGTGATACCATCATAAATCATATGGGCTTCAAATCAATGTAAACATAATGGTTTTTAATGATTCATAATATGTTTTTAATTCTCATTAAAAACAATGAGTTGCTTGTTTTTTATTTGTCGCGAGAATAGCTGATGCTAATTTTATGCTTACATAAGGTCAGAGCAAGGCTTTTTGTATATAAAACGATATACACTTTTTCCGCTGCGATCCGTTTACCACAGTAAAGTAATAATTCCGAAGACCGCGCACCAAAATAGTAAACTAATGACGATAAGTAATAGGCATCCGTCTCTAGGGGGATAGTTGTGCGAGGTGATTTTATTTAATGGTTTTTTATAGTATTTCATTGAACTGTCGCTCCTTATTCAGTTCAGGAATTGGAATAGACATAGCGAAAAAATGGCTGCTAACGAAGGAGTAAGGTCGTCAGCAGCCAATGGCGATTAGCCAGAGAACATGAGGCTACTGGGGGGATTCTGCAGAGTCCTGCGCCTCCTTTTTTTTCTGTGTTTCGGGGTATATTTCGGCAATACGTAGTTGGTACACCATGGTGGCATTGGGCGGTACGTTTGGCGGATAACCTTTTTCGCCGTACGCCAACTCAGGCGGCACGACCAGGGTCAATGAACCGTGATTTTTTAATTGCTTCAGCGCGTCGGCAAATAACGGTGGAAATTGTTCCAGAGGTTGCGATAACACGGCACCGCTGGTATCCATATCCTGGATCACGGTGCCATCGGTGAGTGTTTCTTTTATTATCACGTCCAGGATGGCACCGGCGGGAATTGAGGTATCACCGGCATAGTCAATACGATACCAGCCCCCGGCCGCGGTGGTTTTGACCCGTTTGTCTTTTTTAAAATTGCTCAGATAGGCGTTACCCTGTTTTACCTGGGTTGACCGTATCTTATCCCTGGCCTGTGTCACCTGCTGCTCCGAGTCCGAAAGCGCACGATTGAGCGCTTCGTCATCCAGTTGTCGCTGTCCGGAGAAGGTGTCAGTCAGGCCTGCCAGCAACACCTGCTTATCGATTTGAACTCCCCATTTTTGGCGTTCATCGCGCATTTGTAACATCTCTTCGCCCAATGAAATACCGGCGGCGTATGCCTGGCGCACTGCGGGCTGTTTCATTCGGTCTGCCGGAATTTTTAAGGGGGCCGTCTTTTGTAAGGTATCAAGCTCTGCCTTCAGATTGGCAATCTCGGCGACTTGCCCATCCAATTCGGATTGCAGGGTATTGCGCTGTTGCTGTAGTTCATTGTGTTGTTGTTGCTTCAGTACCTGTGTTTCACGCAGATCAGCCTCAGTGGTTTTCAATCTTGCCAACTGCGCCTTAACATTTTCACTAGTCGCGGTCAGCGTTTGGTTGCTTTTTTGTGCCTCTGACAAATGTGTTTGCAGCGTAGCCTTGTCCTGTTCGGTTCGTTGTAACTGAGCGGTGAGGGTGTCATGTGCCTCGGTTGCGGATTTCTGACTTTGGGTCTTGATGGCCGCCAGTTGATTTTTAAGCTTGTCATTTTCTGACTGCAGACTTTTTTCCTTCGTTTGCGCCAGTGATATTTGCTGCTGCGTTTGCTGCAGGCGTTCCTTCATCTGAACTTCTTCGGGTGTTAATGACAGTGCCCGGCGGACCCCTTGGACCAACTTCCCCAGCGTCTGAATATCCAGAGATGGCTGGGGAACTGGCGCCGTGTCCGCCCGATTTTTACCCAAGGTAGTGATTTGTTGCTCAAGTCGGGTAATTGTGTCCTGTAGACGTCGGATCTTGGCGTCTTTAGTTTGCCAGCTAGTGGCGACGGTGGTGTTTTCCTTGGTGGAACGTGCACCTGGCGTATTCGTGGTTTTGTCGGCGGTTTTTTTTACCTGGTTAGCACCGGTTTTTTCCACCGGTTTGGCGTCCGGTGGCGGCGCGTCAATCGTCTGTTGCTGGTACTGTTCGGCAAACTGCAACAGGGCAGGGACCCCGGGTTGCACCGCAGCCTGAGTTGCGCAGGAGGCTATCAGGCCGAGAGCTATCACGATCAGCGACGGCAACAAACCGGGCGAAGTGTGTGTAACGTCATGACTCATGGTGCTCCACCCTGTTCAGCCAGTCTATTGAGAACGCTTTGATTGATTTGTGAACACAGTAAGTTGACGCGATAACGGTATAACGCGTCTACGGTATCCTGCGTGTTTTCATTGATGCTGGTACGTAAGCCGGCGTACTGGGCGGCACCACGCATCAATTGATCAAAGCTGCGTTGGAGTCCTGGATAGTTGGCGGCTTGAAGCGTATTGAGCGCTTTCAGCTGTTGTTGACATTGACGTAAACGCTGAACTTCCTGGCCCGCTTGTTGTTCGAGTTGTTGTTTGGGCACAACGCTTGAAGCTGTGGAATATGCGGGTGATTTACAACCGCTCAGCCCGGTAGTCAACAACAACAAAAAGGGAAGTAAGTGGGTATTAGACATAGTCATTCTCGGGTCTATTTTGTGATGGTTCGATCTGCCGATGTGGCAGTAATAAAAGTGGCGATTCTCCCTGGCATGAGGGATCCATTGTGGTGTTCCATCGGTGGGCTGCCGGCAGGGAGTGTGTCGCCAATTGTCCAATGCCGCCACGGAGCAGCCAGTAATTCAGGTCCGAAGTGCGAGTGATACCCAATTTCTCCATGGCGTTGCGTTTATGACCGCTGACCGTTTTGGCACTGATGTGTAAATATTGACTGATCTCGCTGGCGCGTTGGCCATTGGCCAGATAGCGCAGGATCTCAATTTCTCGAGCGGTCAGCGCCGGGCAGAGTGTGTTGACATGCCCTTTGCTCGTACTTGGCAACGTCATTTTGTACAGAGCCTGCGTCACAATTTGCATAGCCCAGCCGACGCTTTGGTGGCGATAAAAAATCCCATCTAAACTCTTGAACTGAGTACTGTCGTGTTGGCTCGGTTTCTCTTTGAACACAAAAATTCGTTGATGCGCCGGCGCAGCTCGCCGCTGAGTCAGATAGCGCAACTTGGAAATATCCTGCTCTGCAGCCAGAAAGACCATATCGCAATGGTTTTTATCCAACAGGTTTTCACTGATGTGAAGATCGACACCAATATGGGTAAAATGCAATAGCAATCCCTGTGAAAAACCCAGTGCGAAATACAGATTAGGCTCGGCGAGGAGTATCGTTACTGTTGTTTTCATATTTACCTTCTCGTGAAAAGCCCGGCAGGTTTTTACCGTGCAGGTATATGCCATACTTTATGTGGGCAGTTGAAACTGCAGTACTTATTCGTCGTCATCGTTAATCTCTCTATTTTTCATTTTTGGGCAGATATACCAGCGCAGGGCATTGTTGATAGGATGAGGCGTCACTTGCACCCAGCCTTTTTGTGCCATTTTCAGGAGTAAATACCGGGTTTTATAAATACTGAAATTACAGTCATCTGCTATATCACGCGTGCTGACCCAGGTCGCTGGCGCATCTGCATTACGCCGTTCATTATCGGCGCATAATTTTATGACGGATTTGGCTACGAGTTCGAAATGCACGTCTTGTCGCTGGCTAGCCGAGGTTTTATTAACGAATTCATTCATTCCTTTGTTTGCTCCGTTGCTGAATGTGGGTGCCTTGACCTTACTTATGAAAGGGAAAATAAAGGCAATTTAATTCCCATGCTAATTATTTATGGTTGAAATCATTACAAGTGTTAATCTTTTCGTGATAATCCCAACCACTTCGTTATAAATCAACAGGATTGTTCCTAGCTCTTATCTGTCAGCCGCATCAAAACCCCTGCTTATTAGATGATTATATCGTAAATAAAAAAAAATCGATCCTTGATGTCATTGGTTGGTTTATATTTGGTTTTATATTCTGATTGATCATTTCATTGCGACATTTAAGATCGTAATTATTAATTATTTGAAATAACAGAAGTGTTATGTCTCGTATTTGTTTTGTTTTTGTTTTTTGTGTTTATAAATTAATTTCAATTTGTAATAATTGTTGCATCTGGAGGCCGTGCTGGACTGTTATATATCATAGTCTAAAACGCTTTATTTGCTGTCCTGCCTTTGGATGTGAGCTGCAGTTATCATTATTTTTGTGCGATTAAATTTCGTGATGCGCACAAGGACTTTTGACGTGATAAATATCCCGCCTATTGTATTTGCGTGAATGTTTGTTGTGTGAAACGCATTCGCTAATGCCGTGAATGTGAAAGGGTTCCCATACGCCAATGTTATTGGGGGAACAAAGTGTAAGTGAATGAACTCGAGTTCATCATTATTAATAACTTAAGGAAAGAAAATGAAATTGAATAAAATCATGATGGCGGCAGTAGTGGCATTTGGTATGTCTTCTATGGCTCATGCAGACGAAGGCCACGGTAAAGTGAACTTTACCGGTTCTATCGTTGATGCTCCATGTTCTATTACCCCAGAGACTGTCGATCAGACCGTGAACCTGGGCCAGGTTTCCAACGTGGCTCTGAAAGACGGTGGCCGTTCTACACCGAAAAATTTCCGGATTGATCTGGAAAACTGCACCGTAGAGACCGGTAAAACCGTTCAGGTCACCTTCACCGGCGCTAAAGCGCAGGAAACCAATAAAAACCTGTTGGCTATCACCGGTTCTGCCAGTGGCGCAGGTATTGCGATGACTGACACCAGCGGTGCTCTGGTTGAGCTGGGTAAAGCCGGTACTGCACAGATGGTGCAGAACGGTAACAACACCCTGCAGTTCTCTGCCTACATGCAAGGCCTGATGACCGGTGGCGAAGGTGGCACAGGCGTTGATGTGGTGCCAGGTGACTTTGCCGCCGTGACTGATTTTACCCTGACTTACCCGTAATAGCGTCAATACCGGTTATGCAGCATGCGGGGTAACCCGCATGTTTTTTCCTTTCAAGGGCTGTTTAACAGCTTGGAGTGCATTAATGAATCGATTAACCGGGTCTGTGGCGTTTTCCCTATTGGCGGTGCTATTGGCCAGTTTGCCAGCAGTGGCTGTGTCAGCCCAGGCAGGCTGGGGCAGGGTCAATATGGAAGGGGCTATTCTTGATACCGCCTGCGCAATTGAGGCCGGCAGCCGGGACCAGAGCATCGACATGTCTACCCTGCCGATTGGCCAGATTATTCGTGACGGGCAGGGACTGACGAAGCCATTCACTATCCGCTTGGTGAATTGCGTGTTGTCCCGTGCAACGACAGATCTGCCAGACTGGCAGCGATTTCAGGTGGCATTTGACGGTGATGGCCACAACGGATTGTTTCGGGTACGCGGTGAAGCGCGAGGTGTGGCGCTGCAGATCACCGATGCACGGGGCAATATTGCGTTGCCGGGGAAACCTTTACCGATGAATGAAGTGATGCCTGGGAATATGGACCTGAGTTTTTTCCTGCGTCTGGTCGGCGATAAGAATGTATTGCGGGCAGGTGAATACTCTTCTGCTGTGCGTTTTAAACTGGATTATTACTGATAATAATAAAGGGACAGTAGTTATGGCGTATTTATCTCCTGCGCCCAGGATATTTCGCGCGCGTTTACTGGGTGTTTTCATTGTCGCAGCCTTAGGTGGGGAAGTTATATTCGCTCAGGCAGGGGACGAGATTCAGTTCAATACCGATATTTTAGATTTAAAAGATCGCGCTAATATCGACTTAAGTCAATTTTCTCAGGGCGGGTTTATTATGCCCGGGACTTATCCGATGGTGGTGCGGATCAATGAGCAGGATCTACCGGAACAGCCGGTCGTGTTTCGTGCACCGGATAATGACCCCAAGGGTAGTTTAGTGTGTTTGTCTCCTGAACTGGTTGGTCAACTGGGGTTAAAGCCAGACATGGCCGACGGGGTGACCTGGTGGCACGACGGGCAGTGTCTGGAGCTCAGCAGCCTGAAGGGAATGGAAGCGCGCGGTAACTTAAGCAATGGAGTGTTGTATCTGAGCATTCCGCAAGCGTATCTGGAATACACCTCGGATAATTGGGACCCACCCTCACGCTGGGATGACGGTATTCCTGGTTTGTTGCTCGATTATAACTTCAATGCACAGACCCGACGTCAGGAATCGCAGGGCGATAAAGGTTATAGCCTGAGCGGCAACGGTACAGCGGGGGCTAACCTTGGCGCGTGGCGCTTGCGTGCAGACTGGCAAACACGGCTTGAGCATCAAACTGGCGCGGGGCAGGGCAACCAGAAGAACTGGGAATGGAGCCGTTATTACGCCTACCGCGCTATCCGTAGCCTGGGGGCACGCTTAACGCTGGGGGAAGATTACCTCAGTTCCGAAGTCTTCGACAGCTTCCGCTTTAGCGGCCTGAGCCTGAACTCCGACGACAATATGCTGCCGCCTAACCTGCGTGGCTATGCGCCGGAAGTGACCGGGATCGCCCGCAGTAACGCGAAAGTCACCATCAGTCAGCAAGGGCGCGTGCTGTATGAAACCCAGGTGGCCTCGGGGCCTTTTCGGATCCAGGACATCAATAATGCGGTGAACGGCAAGCTGGATGTCCGGGTAGAAGAGCAGGACGGCACCGTACAGAAATTCCAAATGGATACCGCCAGCGTGCCTTATCTGACGCGTCCGGGGCGAGTGCGCTACAAGCTGGCGAGCGGTAAACCTTCAGACTGGCAGCACCGCAGCGACGGCCCGCTGTTCGCTATGGGGGATTTCTCTTGGGGCATCAATAACGGCTGGTCAGTGTACGGCGGTGGACTGGCTGCCGGTGATTATAACGCGGCTTCGGTGGGCTTCGGACGAGACCTGCTGGTGTTGGGCGCGTTGTCATTTGACGTCACCCAGTCACGGGCGGTGTTGGATCGTCAGGGCACATTGAGCGGACGTTCGTATCGTTTGAGCTATTCCAAAACGTTCGACGAGTACGACAGCCAGGTGACGTTTGCCGGGTATCGCTTCTCCGAACGTAACTTCATGCGTATGGGGGAATATTTGGAGGCGCGGCGAGACAGCTCTTTGCTTAATCAGAGCAAGGAGATGTATACGGTCTCATTCAACAAGCAGTTCCGCGATCTTGGATTGAGCGCGTATCTGGATTATCAGCACCAAACGTATTGGGACCGCCCGGCCAACGATCGGTTAAGCCTGTCTGTGTCGCGTTACTTTGATGTTGGCGAGTTCCGCAACCTGAGCCTTTCGCTGTCGGCTTATCGTAATACCTACAATGGGGTGAGTGACGACGGTATGTACCTCTCGTTGTCGATGCCATTCGGCAACAATGGCTCGGTGAGTTACAACACCTCAACCAGCCGCAGTGACACCACTCACCGGGTGGGCTATTACGACCGGGTGGACGATCGTACCAACTATCAGCTTAATGCCGGCACCGCCCGCAGCGGTGAGTCGTTGAGTGGTTACGTCAGCCATCGGGGTGATATGGCGCAGGTCAATGCCAATGCCAGTTATCAGGCAGGACAATACTCGTCAGTGGGGCTTTCCTTACAGGGCGGCGCTACGGCAACGCTGGAAGGTGCGGCATTGCATCGCTCTGGCATGGCGGGCGGGACGCGGTTGTTAATTGACACTGACGGTGCACCAAACGTACCGGTACGTGGGTATGGTCCCAGTGTGCGATCCAATGCCTTCGGCAAAGTGGTGGTGGCGGATATCAGCAGTTACTACCGCAGCAAGGCGAGCATCGATCTGGACAAGCTGGATGAGAACACGGAAGCAACCAACTCGGTGATCCAGGCCACGTTAACGGAAGGGGCCATTGGTTATCGACATTTTGAAGTGATCTCGGGAATGAAGGCGATGGCCGTCATTCGACTGGCTGATGGCACCACACCACCGTTTGGCGCCACGGTGCGAAACAGCAAAGATCAGGATACCGGCATCGTTAACGAAGACGGCAGTGTTTACCTGAGTGGTATCAAAGCCGGGCAAATGATGTCGGTTAACTGGGATGGTCGCAGGCAATGTGAGATTACCCTGCCGGAGACGTTGCCGCAGGGTGACCAAACGAATTTACTGCTGCCGTGTCATGCGGTGGCGTCCAAAGAGAAAACAGGTAACGAATCATGAACATGAACAAGATATTACCCCTTTCTGCGTTGCTGTTATGCGCGGGAATGACGGCCCAACAGGCAAGCGCGGCAATCTCCCTGGACCGCACCCGGATTGTGTTTAACGGCGGGGAGAAATCACAGAGCCTGACGGTAAGCAACCAGAACAAGCAGTTGCCCTATCTGGCGCAGGGGTGGATTGAAGACACGCAAGGCAACAAAGTCCAATCCCCGCTGACCATTTTACCGCCGGTGCAGCGCATTGAGCCGGGTGCGCAGAGCCAGATAAAAATTCAGGCGCTGCCGGCCGCAAATCTGTTGGCGCAGGATCGCGAATCGCTGTTTTATTTCAACCTACGGGAAATTCCACCGAAGAGTGATAAGCCCAATACGTTGCAAATTGCTTTACAAACACGCATCAAGCTGTTTTATCGGCCGGCAGCCCTAGTGCCAACCAAAACTCAGATGGCAAATCCGTGGCAGGAAAAACTGACGCTAACCCGCCAGGGCGACAGCTACCAGCTTAACAACCCGACGCCGTACTTCATCACTCTGGTGGATGCAGGCAGCAAACCGGGGGGGGAAGGCGTCAAGGGGTTTGAGCCGGTGATGGTTCCACCGAAGGGGCAGACCTCGCTGGGCGTTAACGCTGGCGTGCTGGGGGCTAATCCGGTGTTGACCTACATCAATGACTACGGCGGCCGACCACAATTGAAGTTTTCCTGTAACGGCACCACTTGCACCGCCACACCGATTAAAGACAGCCAGTAAATCCGAGTGAATGCCTTTGCAAGGAGGGAAAGATGAAACGACAAAACCAAACTGTGCGCCTGCCGTCGTCACGCCATGAGCGGCTGTACCGGTGGTGTTTGGGTGCATTGGTGATGATGGTGCCGGTGGTGATGTTAGTCGGCTGGTTGTTGATCCCCTCGGCACGGGCGGCGGACTGGGTATTAACCGAACAGGGTGATGTGGAAGGTAGCAGCGGCCAGCTGTGGGTGCACGGTGCGTTGACGGAAAGCGCCTGCCGGCTGGACATGGTGTCGGCCTATCAGGACGTGAGTCTGGGCGACATTGGTACCGGGCGCTTGCAGAACGTTGGCGATCGCGGCACGCCGGTGGCGGTGCAACTGCACCTGCGTGATTGCCTGCGGATGTCCGGCGGCAGCCAGGATAGCCGAACCGGCAATCTGACCTGGAGCGCCAGCCAGCCGGCGGTGTCGGTGAGCTTTATAGCACCGATGGATCCGGATACTCCAGGTTTAGTGCAGGTGCGGGGCGCGAAAGGGATCGGGTTGCGGTTGCTGGACGAGCGACTGCGGGACGTACGCCTGGGGGAACGGGGGCCAAAACAGTTACTGACGCCAGGACTGGCCACGTTGACCTATACGATTGCGCCGGAACGGACTGCCGCACCGCTGCAGGCCGGGGCATACCGGGCGACGGTGGATTTCAGACTGAACTATGACTGAGGCGCGGACAATGACACAGCCTGATGCGAAAAAAGGCGGTAAATTGCTGCTATTGCTTCTGCCTTTGTTAACGGTAGGCCACGTTGGGCGTGCGGCTACGACGCTGCCGGACATCAACGTGCTAATTAGCGGCACCGTAGTGGCTTCTGCATCCTGCCAGATAAATAACGGCAACGATGTTCAGGTGGATTTTGGCGAAGTGGTCAATTCCCAAATTGACGGCGTGAATTACAAAAAAACATTCGACTTAAATTTGAATTGCCGGGGCGGGAGTTCCAATTCTGTACGTCTGAAGTTTAACGGAACGGTGCATCCGCAGTTGCCAAATGCCTTATCTGTTTCTGGGAACCCAGGGATGGGAATACAAATGATGAGCGGGGGGGCGGCATTTGCGCCAAGCACCTGGTTGAAGTTTGAGTACCCGACTCTGCCGATATTTTCCGCAGTGCCGGTGAAAGTGCCGGGAGTCGCTATTGTCGGTGGGAATATTGGCGCCGCGGTTGTTATCGAAATTGATTATCAATAAGGGGCGGCAATGAATGAGACTCAGGTTGGTCGGCGTAGTTGCCGGGCCAGGTATTGCGCCTTGCTATTGCTGTTGTCAAGTGGGCTAACGCAGGCCAAAGATATAGTGAATTTTACCGGTAAGGTGATAGAGGGCCCGCCGTGCGTTATCAACAATGGTCAGGTTATTGAGGTTAACTTTGGCGATGATCTGCTGATCACTCGGATTGACGGCGTGAATTACAGCAAGACCATCAACTATACCCTGGACTGCCGCGAAGCGGGCAATAATGCGATTCGGATGCAGATAAAGGGGCCCGCAGCCTCTTTCGATGGCGATGTGCTTGCATCGGTAGAACGGCCTGAACTTGGGGTCGCGATAAAACTCGCCAATATCATGGTCCTGCCGGTAAACAACTGGTTAAACCTGGAGAGTTCGTCGACAAAGCCGGCTCTAACGGCGGTACCGGTAAAAGCACCGAACAGTGAGCTGCGCCCGGGACGTTTTTCCGCCGGCGCAACCATGTTATTTGAGTATCAATAAGGGGCAGAAGATGCAGCATACACAAGTTTTGCGGGCAGTCTCTGCCTGCGCTCTGGCGGTATTGTTGGGCGGCGGGGCCGTGCAAGCGGAAGATAACATGCATTTTCAGGGAACCCTGATCGCTCCGCCTCCCTGCATCATTAATGGCAGCCAGATGATTGAGGTGAATTTTGGCGATGATCTGGTGACCACCCGGATCGACGGCATAAATTACAGGAAGGACATCGAATATACCCTGGATTGTCGCGATGCCGGCGTTAACTCTGTGCAGATGCAAATACAAGGGACCGGCGCGTCATTCGATGGAAAGGTGCTGGCGACCGTTGAACGTAGCGAGTTGGGGATTGCCTTGAGGACTGATAATGGCCCGTTGGCAATTAATACTTGGTCAAAAGTTGTGTTCGGTACAACGCCGAGATTGGCTGCAACGCCAGTGAAGTCGGAGGGCAGTCAGTTGCAAGCAGGGAGTTTTACCGCTGGCGCTACGATGCTGATTGAATATCAATGAGGGGTGAAAGGGTGATTGCTAAACAGGTTGGCAGAGCCACTTTTTTTTATTTACTGCTCGGGACGTTGGGGAATTTTTCCGTATTGGCTGAAGAGAACATGCGCTTTCGCGGGGAGTTAATTGAGCTGCCGCCGTGCGTCATCAACGGTGGTGAGCGGATCGACGTCAACTTTGGTGAGCGTATCGGGGTAAATAAGGTTGATGGCGTGAACTATATGCAAACGGTGGATTACCGTTTGCAGTGTGAGCCCGGTAGCAGTGGCTCGGGCCTGGGACTGACGTTAATCGCCTTGGGAAGTCCGATTGGTACAGACGTGTTATGGACTAATGTTTCGAAACTAGGTATTCGAATGACGCTCAATGGCCAGCCGTTTAACCTGAATCAGCGGGTGTTGATCGACGCTGCCAATCCGCCGGTGATGCAGGCGGTGCCGGTCAAGGAGTCCGGCTGGAATCTGGAAATAGGCGCGTTCGAAGTGTTAGCGACCTTGCTGGCTGACTATCAATAAGGAAATTCAATGCGAGCGCAAAATAAATGGCGAGTATTGCCGGCGATGTTGAGTCTGGCGATGGGGCTATTGAGTATCCTTCCGGCCCGTGCGGAAAATATGCGTTTGTTCGGTGCCCTGGTGGCCGAGCCCTGTGCGCTGTTGCCAGGAGATGAGAACATCTCGCTGGATTTTGGCTCGGTGCTGGAGAAATACCTCTATCTGAACCAACGCACGCACGGCAAACCCTTTCAACTGCACCTGACGGGCTGTGATGTACAACCCGGCAGCGGCGTCACCCTGACCTTCAGAGGCACGCCCAATGTTGCTTTGCCCGGGTTGTTGGCGCTGGACGGCAGCAGCCAGGCCGGCGGTATCGCTATTGGTATGGAGACGGTGGAAGGAAAAATGTTGTCGTTCAACGAGACCAGCGAGGTTTACCCACTGACGCCCGGCGATAACGTGGTGACGCTGCAGGCTTATGTGCAGGGTGAGCCGGATGCCCTCAATAATCAGCGCATTCGGTATGGTAATTTCAGCGCGGTGGCGACCTTCAGCCTGGCGTATCCCTGACGCCAAATCACGAGCACTGGCAAGCCGCTTACCTGTGGCTATGCCGTGCGCGTTCACATGCGCCGGCGGGGGCCGGTGTGTGGCACCTACGGTTTCACTGGGGTGAGCAGGCGGCCCGTTTACAGCAGCAAGTGGAACGTGGTGATTATCGTCTTTCGGCAATGCAGTTGGTGGGCCGGAGAGGGAAGGGTGAAGAACGGCTGGCGCAATGGAGTGCGCAGGACGCGCTGGTGCTGAAATGGGTTGCGTTGCGGATAGAGGGGTTATTACCTGGCCACCCCCGCTGCGCGCACTTAAAAGGCCACGGCGGGGGGAGGGAGTCGGTCAGGCAAGCCGCTCGTGCGTTGGCGAGAGGTGAGTTTAATTTTGTTTACCGCACCGATATCCGCGGCTATTACCGCCATATACGCAAAGAGCAACTGCTGAAGCAGATCAGGCAGTATGTGGCTGATCCGGTGCTGCGAGATTTATTGCGGCAATATTTGTATTACAGCGTTGAAGACGGTGGCGCATTTCACACGCCAAAGCAGGGGATTTGTCGTAGTTGCCCGCTGAGCCCGTTATTCGGCGCCAGTCTGCTTTACCACGTGGATGCGCATTTTAGTGCGCAGGAAGCGCTTTTTTATAGCCGCTATATGGATGATTTTTTGTTGTTGAGCCGCACCCGTTGGCCGTTGCGCCGCGCGGTGAAGCAACTGCATCAGTTTTTTAACCTGGGTGGTTTTGAAACGCACCCGGATAAAACGCAGCTGGGGAGAATTGAACAGGGATTCGACTGGCTGGGACTAGAGTTTAGCGACGCGGCACCCGTAATAGCGCCGCGCGCATTATCGAACCATCACGCCCGACGCCTGCGGCTTTACGAGCAGGCCCGCAGACGTGGTTTGTCGGCAGTGGCAACCCAGGCGCGGGTGCAGGCCTATGAGGCGCGATGGAAAATATGGGCGGAAGGGCTTCTGCGTATGGGGAGTTATTCGCCTGACCATATGGCCAGGATCATCTGTGGAAAAAATCTGATATGAGAAATGCGTTATACCTATGCACCATCGTGGCGATGTACGCCCCCTCTGTAGTGGGGGTGGAGATCCAGCTTAACGGACCAATTGAGACCGCAACTCAAATGACGATCACCGGAGACCCCAGCGGCGGGTACATGCAATCCTACGATGAAAATGGCCACCGGTACCCTCCCTCCCTTGTATCGTTCTGCGTTATCCGGGGTCATATATCGGAACCGAACGGTAACATCCATAAGTGCAGCTCCTTCTCCAAAGCGTCGTGGATCCCGAACACCGGGCCATGGACTAACCACAACGTCCCCCCCTCGAACGCCGCTGGGAGGGATTTTTGGGATGGGTGGCGTATGGGGGTGCCCGGCTCGACTTATACTATAAATGACGCTGGTCTAAGCGACACTGGCTGTGCTGGGTGGTACACCCTAGCTAACATGGGTGCCACCCTGTGCATGTCCACGTCTGGTGGGGCCCAGGGGGGAGGGCTTGTCATCCGTCATTTCTGGCGCGCCACAGTGTCGTCTGGCCCCCCCCCGCCGGCCGCTTGCTCCGCTACAAAATATAGCGATATCGATTTTGGCACTATAGACGCTAAGGAAATCAATGGGAAAAAGGCGGCAGGGACAGTGCTGGTCACCTGCGACAAAAAGGCCTCTGTTCGCGTCAGGTTTATGACCCGCGAGGGGAATGATAATTATCTGATGGACAATGGGTTGATAGGTAATCTGACGGTAGACGGGACTGCAGGTGCACTAGGGAGTTTCCAGACCGTAGGTGAAGGAGTCCCGGACAGGGCTTTTATCCTGTCTGCCGAGCTGGTGGGAACCTCGGGTAATGTGCAGCCTGGGAAGTTTGCCTACACGGCGGTGGCGCGCGTAGATATTCTCTGACGTATATTCCTTATAGATCATTATCAATAGCCGCCGTCGCGGCTATTTTTATGTTCTTCAACGCTAATTTTTAAAGAGCGCACTGACTTCCATTTCTTAATTATTTTTTTTCGTCTTAACTTCAGTCTACAACCTGCATATCGATACCTTTCCCGCTATTCCTTGCGTTGGATTACGCCGTGTTACCCCATTTCTTTTTATAAAAGCGCAATACACACCTGACCTTTCTGCTCGTTAGTTTTTCCAGCGCCACAACAGGTGCCCAGGGTGGGTTATGGCGCTGGGCTATCTGACTAGCTCATGCGGTCAATTATACGCATTTTATCAATTTTGCGATCTATTATTTTATTAATTTAGCATATTCAGAATAATGTATCGCAATGTAATTTTATTGCGACCGCATCGATCGCAAATAGCCAGTGCTTAATATTTTAAAAGTGTTATATGGTTATTTTTTACCTTTGATTGATTTGATGTTTGAAAATTGATTTTCATTGGTGATAATTAAACCAGACAACCCCCAGGTAAGAGCCGTTTCAGTCAATGAGATTGCGGTAATAGCCGTAGTTTTAATCTTAATTTATTCAGCCTGCTTACAGTGAAAATACTCCGTGAGCTGGGAGGGTTTTAATTTTTTATGGATAAAACCAGCTTTTCGGGTCTATTAACAGGCCATGTCCTTAGTGACTGCGGCTTATGCCAGTAATTAACCTGTCAAAAGGGTAATTAAAACAGGCCTTTTACTCGCTGGGGCAAAGTTTAGCGACGCGGCACTCACCATAGCGCCGCGCGCATTATCGAACCATCACGCCCGACGCCTGCGGCTTTACGAGCAGGCCCGCAGACGTGGTTTGTCGGCAGTGGCAACCCAGGCGCGGGTGCAGGCCTATGAGGCGCGATGGAAAATATGGGCGGAAGGGCTTCTGCGTGTGGCTAGTGATACCACTGACCATCTGGCCTGGATCATCTGTGGAAAAAAACTGACATGAGAAATGCAATATCCTTATGCGCGATTATGGCGA
Organism: Serratia sp. AR11; assembly: GCF_056376275.1. NCBI lineage: Bacteria > Pseudomonadati > Pseudomonadota > Gammaproteobacteria > Enterobacterales > Yersiniaceae > Serratia > Serratia sp. AR11. The sequence goes on along the minus strand of NZ_CM150739.1, from coordinate 4,654,805 downwards.
TATATGTGCCATTCGCGGGTGGAGTGGACATCCAACTTAATGGTCCTCCTGAGACTGCGACACAACTTACCATCAACGGAGACCCGAGTGTAGGGTACATGCAACCGGTCGACGAGCGAGGTTACCCTTATGGACCCAACCTTGTATCGTTCTGTATTATCAGGGGTAGTATGACCGACCCGAGCCATAACATACATAAGTGCAGTGCTTTCACCAAGGTATCGTGGATCCCGAACAGCGGAATGTGGACTAGCCATGGCGTCCCACCCTCCAGTGCGGCTGGGAAGGCGTTTTGGGATGGGTGGCGTGTTGGTGTGCCCGGTTCAACTTATACTATAAATGACGTTGCGGGAAGCACCGTTGGCTGTGCCGGGTGGTATACCTTAGCTAACATGGGTGCCACCCTGTGCATGTCCACGTCTGGTGGGGATCAGGGGGGAGGGGTTGTCATCCGTCATTTCTGGCGCGCCACAGTGTCGTCTGGCCCCCCCCCGCCGGCCGCTTGCTCCGCTACAAAATATAGCGATATCGATTTTGGCACTATCGACGCTAAGGAAATCAACGGGAAAAAGGCGGCAGGGACAGTGCTGGTCACCTGCGACAAAAAGGCCTCTGTTCGCGTCAGGTTTATGACCCGCGAGGGGAATGATAATTATCTGATGGACAATGGGTTGATAGGTAATCTGACGGTAGACGGGACTGCAGGTGCACTAGGGAGTTTCCAGACCGTAGGTGAAGGCGTTCCGGACAGGGCTTTTATCCTGTCTGCCGAGCTGGTGGGAACCTCGGGTAATGTGCAGCCTGGGAAGTTTGCCTACACGGCGGTGGCACGCGTAGATATTCTCTGACGTATTTTCCTTATAGCTCATTATCAATAGCCGCCGTCGCGGCTATTTTTATGTTCTTCAACGCTAATTTTTAAAGAGCGCACTGACTTCCATTTTTTAATTATTTTTTTTCGTCTTAACTTCAGTCTACAACCTGCATATCGATACCTTTCCCGCTATTCCTTGCGTTGGATTACGCCGTGTTACCCCATTTCTTTTTATAAAAGCGCAATACACATCTGACCTTTCTGCTCGTTAGTTTTTTCAGCGCCACAACAGGTGCCCAGGGTGGGTTATGGCGCTGGGCTATCTGACTAGCTCATGCGGTCAATTATACGCATTTTATCAATTTTGCGATCTATTATTTTATTAATCTAGCATATTCAGAATAATGTATCGCAATGTAATTTTATTGCGACCGCATCGATCGCAAATAGCCAGTGCTTAATATTTTAAAAGTGTTATATGGTTATTTTTTACCTTTGATTGATTTGATGTTTGAAAATTGATTTTCATTGGTGATAATTAAACCAGACAACCCCCGGGTAAGAGCCGTTTCAGTCAATGAGATTGCGGTAATAGCCGTAGTTTTAATCTTAATTTATTCAGCCTGCTTACAGTGAAAATACTCCGTGAGCTGGGAGGGTTTTAATTTTTTATGGATAAAACCAGCTTTTCGGGTCTATTAACAGGCCATGTCCTTAGTGACTGCGGCTTATGCCAGTAATTAACCTGTCAAAAGGGTAATTAAAACAGGCCTTTTACTCGCTGGGGCAAAGTTTAGCGACGCGGCACCCGTAATAGAGCCGCGCGCATTATCGAACCATCACGCCCGACGCCTGCGGCTTTACGAGCAGGCCCGCAGACGTGGATTGTCGGCAGCGGCAACCCAGGCGCGGGTGCAGGCCTATGAGGCGCGATGGAAAATATGGGCGGAAGGGCTGTTGCAGATTCTCTGCTGGACCCTAACTACCTGAATTATACCTCGTCATAGGAAAAGATATGGGATCCTTTTATCATCGGGTGTCGATTATATTATTATATTGTTTTGGTATGTGGGTTCATCCGTCGTCTGCACTTACTTATGAAACGGAGATACGACAAGACAGGGTTGTGGCTGTTAAGATTTCAGGTGGGGTAGACCGAGCAGATTGCGTATTCACCTACAACAACCCCGCCCCGGGCATTCATGTCGGTAGTGGCGAGATTGATCCAGGTCAAACGTCCTCGTTTTCTGTCATCCCTTATGACATAAAAGTGCGCGATTGCGATTCTGCAACAACTTATGTGAACTCGCTCCCTATCTGGGACGTGTGGTTTTCCACGTGGACTAATGGGGGTTGTTGCACTAAATACGATGTGATCGTCATTCGGGTTGCTTGCCATCCCGTTGATTGCAATTGGACGTACAGACAGCCACCAAGCCCGCCTATTCCTACTCCTGTTACGTGCACCGCGCAAAAATACAGCGACCTGGATTTTGGGTCTATCGACACTAAGGAAATCAACGGGAAAAAGGCGACAGGGACAGTGCTGGTCACCTGCGACAAAAAGGCCTCTGTGCGCGTCAGGTTTATGACCCGCGAGGGGAGTGATAAATATCTGATGGACAATGGGCTGATAAGCAATCTGGCGGTAGACGGGACTGCAGGTGCACTTGGGAGTTTCCAGACGGTAGGGGAAGGAGTCCCGGACAGGGCTTTTATCCTGTCTGCCGAGCTGGTGGGAACTTCGGGTAATGTGCAACCTGGGAAGTTTGCCTACACGGCGGTGGCACGCGTAGATATTCTCTGACGTATTTTCCTTATAGCTCATTATCAATAGCCGCCGTCGCGGCTATTTTTATGTTCTTCAATGCTAATTTTTAAAGAGCGCACTGACTTCCATTTCTTAATTATTTTTTTTCGTCTTAACTTCAGTCTACAACCTGCATATCGATACCTTTCCCGATATTCCCCGCGTTGGATTACGCCGTGTTACCCCATTTCTTTTTATAAAAACGCAATACACATCTGACCTTTCTGCTCGTTAGTTTTTCCAGCGCCACAACAGGTGCCCAGGGTGGGTTATGGCGCTGGGCTATCTGACTAGCTCATGCGGTCAATTATACGCATTTTATCAATTTTGCGATCTATTATTTTATTAATTTACCATATTCAGAATAATGTATCGCAATGTAATTTTATTGCGACCGCATCGATCGCAAATAGCCAGTGCTTAATATTTTAAAAGTGTTATATGGTTATTTTTTACCTTTGATTGATTTGATGTTTGAAAATTGATTTTCATTGGTGATAATTAAACCAGACAACCCCCGGGTAAGAGCCGCATCAGTCAATGAGATTGCGGTAATAGCCATAATTTTAATCTTAATTTATTCAGCCTGCTTGCAGTGAAAATACTCAGTGAGCTGGGATGGTTTTAATTTTTTATGGATAAAACCAGCTTTTCGGGTCTATTAACAGGCCATGTCCTTAGTGACTGCGGCTTATGCCAGTAATTAACCTGTCAAAAGGGTAATTAAAACAGGCCTTTTACTCGCTGGGGCAAAGTTTAGCGACGCGGCACCCGTAATAGAGCCGCGCGCATTATCGAACCATCACGCCCGACGCCTGCGGCTTTACGAGCAGGCCCGCAGACGTGGTTTGTCGGCAGCGGCAACCCAGGCGCGGGTACAGGCATATGAGGCGCGATGGAAAATATGGGCGGAAAGGATGCTGCGTGCTGGGTCTTTTCATCACTGAATGTTAACTGAGATTTTTGCCATGCGTAGTGTATGTGTAATTTTTATATCTGCTTTGATGTCTTATATGCCGACCGCGGTAATAGCATGGTCCTATGAAAGGATTACCTCGACGAGTGTGTCCATCACTGTCCCGGAGGGTATCGCCGGCGCTGGATGTTCGTACGGCTACCACAGACCTACCTCAGGCGTGTTTGTGTACGCTATCATAGAAGGAATTCAATACGTGGGCAGTACTAATGAGTTTTGGTCACTTGAACCTCCTAAGCTGTGCGGGGAAGTCTCTGCGGAGTATGACAACGCTATCCGTGAAACCAAGTTCGTCCTCCACCAAAACTTTGCGAGTGCGACCCAATACCCGCTTCTCATAGAAGTGTATCCCAAACCATCTGGGCCGATGGCTGTGAATTTCTTTTCAACTTCTCCCCCTGGCCCGCCGGAACCTGAACATGGCACCTGTGTAGCAACTCAACCCGCGAACATAGACTTTGGATCCCTTAGCGCAAATGACATCCCCGCTGCGCCCTCGGGGACGATCTTGACCGTCATGTGCACTGATGACACTAAAGTAACAGCCAAGTTTGTGTTTGGAGATGCGACCGATACCAACACGCTGTCTAACGGGCTGGCTGTCAAACTACGTGTGGGTGGTTGGCCGGGGGCGCGTGGGTATATCTTTAACGCAAGCAGATTTACGCCCTTGTCTATCGACATGAACGCCATGCTAAGCGCTAGCGGGAAAGTAACAGAGGGGGTTTTCCGTACGATAGGAGTAGTTAAGTTAAGCTATGATTGAGGGTATCAAATACATGCCCGGGGACGGGGATGGATATTAACATTACATTTATTGAATTATTCTATGGGGTTTTTGGTAGATGAGAATAATTCGGGTTGGTTTCTATTTTTTGAATTATCTTAAAGAAATCGGTGGAGGTTTGTGGTGAATACCTGGTGGTTTTTTAGCTAATTTATAGTGAAAGATGGGCAAAATCAGCGTGGGTTGCTTCCGGTAAATAACTGCGCTTATAGTGTACGGGTGCCGGGAAAGGGCTTACTGACGAGTGGCGATGGAATGAAGAAACAGATATTTATCCTGATTGAAATTCTCGCACTGACTGGGGTGTTCATGGGGGAAGTTTTCGCTGAGGTAGCTGTTACGGCCACTGACACCGGCGAACCTGCCGGCAATTGGGAGGGGAAGAAATGGAACTATGTTTCCGGCCATGTTCTCTGGCGAGAGCAAAACGACGCAGCCGCCCATGTTAGTTGTACGGCGGTGTTGGATTGTGCATTGGCTGTGGGTACAGTGAATAGCGGCAAATTTTACCCCCGCTACGGTTTTGTCAGTATTGTTCGTGGCACAAGTTGGGAGGAGGCATATTCAGTATGGCGCTACCAGCATGGCACTGAAACCGCCTTTAAATACCCTGAACCGGTGGAACGCTTATCTACCAACGGTATCTGTACGCTTATTGGTTTGTACTGGGGCACTGATGAGGGCGGCGGTTACCAAAACTGGCTTCCGGTGCCCGGGAGTCATTGCGCTCCTATCAATCGTTCTTAATGACTGCACATTTAGAGAGTAATATATTTTTTTATTGGTCTTTTAAGGTGTGCGAAGAATGGTTGATGAAACCAGGCCAGGGTTATTTTGCAGATAGCCCCCTGGCCTGGAGTAAAGTAAACTAGCGATTGTTTTCACAAATGGTTAAATTAATTATATTTTTGTCGTTTTCAGGTGCGTATATCGTAGTTAAACATCCCTTGATCGCTAAACAACTCCTCCCTTTGAGGAGCATCTTTAGGCAGAGGTCTCAATAGGTTCATGTTTAAACATACGCCATATTTCGGCATGGTGATGACGGTATCCTCAGGAAATCCCCCTCTCGTCAACACAGCCTTGGTTTGGAACAATAATTGAGTATAATTATTCTCTTTGGATTTTGCCTTTGTCCCAGGCCAAATATTCTCCATGATATGGTTTTTATCATTCACTTCATTTATCAAGCAAATGAATAATTTCATCTGATTTTTACTCAATACGACTTTTCTACCGTTAGCCTTGAGCAATAGTCTGTTATTTACTAAAGAAATGGCGTCGTTTTCAAAAAATATTTTATGGGTAAAATGACAGTTCATAATTTTTTTCTGGCGTAAAAGGTGACCCTGGGAAGGTATTCCCAAATATGGATTTTTATTTTTTGTGTGGCGCTATGGTAGAGCGATCTACCACCGCAGCTGTCTTTGCTTTGCCGCTTTGTCGTTTTTTTATCTGATTGCGTTCATCCTCAGGTGGTGTGTTGAGAATAATCCTAACACCGAGGAGCGTGGTTGGCTTTATATAATTAAATTGACCATGTGAATAGATTTTTATCCTTTTTTTTTGGTATTAATAGATTTATGTTCTTATCATTGTAAGTTGAGCTCTATGGACTTAAGGCCAGAAAGGGCTCAAAAACCGTGGTTGATAGCGACTTTCTTTTAAAATTCAGTTTGATTTTTAGTCGTAGAGGGGAGGTAACTGCATTTTCTATCGGTATTGCGTCACCTTGCGAGGAGGGGAAAAGTAGATATAATAAAATATATTTTGATACCAGGTGCATTATGGAGTTTATAGTTAACGGTGTTGTAAAGTACAATTCCTCAGATGGGACACTGTATTGCCCTGATAACAGTGTGGATATGCTCACCCTGAGCAGGGTGGCCAATGAGCTTTTGTTATTGTTTATTAATAATAATCATGTGTCATTGCGCAGGGATGATATTTTAACTGAACTCTGGGAGAAGAGAGGGCTAAGTGCGTCGAGCAATAACTTAAATAATTATGTCTCTATGCTGAGAAAGGCACTGGAACATTGTGGTCTTTCAGAGTTGATCACCACACTGCCTAAATATGGGTTTATATTTGATGCCGACGTCGTGCAGGTTATCAAAGAGGAAAGCCACAAAGATACGCAATATTCTGTTGAAAAAATACCGTCTGAAACCTTCAGTGCTGATGATGTCAGCGCAGCTGTTCCCCCGGTAAAAAAACACATTTCACCTCTGTTTCCAAAAGTGAGAGCTGTTGCGATTTTTATATTGGCTGTTGTGATTTTATTCTCGCCAGATTTTTATGATTCAATAAGACTTTCATTAATTAGAACTGAGGTTTTTAGTGTTGATAATTGCAAATTCTATCTTCTCGATGATAAAACGGGTGGTGTGATTAAGAAAGGTGTGATTAATGATTTTAAGGCGGCCGCGACCCAAAAAAAATTAAATTGCAAAGCCCAATCCAATGTTTATTATTTTAGCGAGAATATGCTGGATTCATTAGGGCAAGAATATGTCAGTAGTTCGCTTATCTATTGTCCATACAGAAATAAAATCCCTTGTGAAAATTATCATTTATAGTACGACGGGGAAATAAAATGAAAGCGAAATTTTTTATATACTCTTCACTGATGATAGTGTTTATTTTAATTGTGTATCTACGCTGGGAAAATGAGTTAAATAATACCGGTTTTGAATGCCAGGCAAAAATGCATACCAGAATCGCGGCCGATATATGTAATGGCAACAGCAATTTTGATTTATTCCTCTCTATGAATAATAAAGGTAGTGGTTATTATATCGTTTTAGGAAACTATTCTTGTCCAAACTCGCCGACAAAAGTGATAGATACGACGGTTCATTTTACCTATAAAAAGAGTGGGCAGTACTATTCTTTGATTTTGGATAAACGCAATGCTGATGTTTACAAAATGGTTAAGATATTCAAGTATGATGAAATAAAGATAAAAATAAAAAGAATAGATGATTTTGAACATATTATTTATTTGCCTTTTGAACAACCGATGATTTGCAAGCAGGACTAATTTCGTATTCGGTAGGTAATAAAAGATGTTCACATCAAGTATTATGGTTTTCACCGTATGTAAAATATGGCGATCATCAGATCGCCATAACCACATTAACATTTATTAGCTCAGACGGTACAGTTGCGGATTGATGTAATTGCGAAACTGGGCATGCGTAACAAAATAAACTGTCAGCTCTTCTTTTAATTCCTCACCCATCACTCTCAACATGTTACGGTTAACTTCACTTTGTTGCTTGTTAACATCGCGTAAATGGTAGTTAAGTTCGTGGCCTTCAGAAAAATTAACATACTCGTGATCGTGTATATTCACTTTTTCGCTCCTTGGTTAGATGTTTTGGCTCTTCGTGAGCACATTAATCATTTTATTAACCCATGCTACCCAGGTCAATGGGAATTTGTGTGAGTTATTTATTTTATTTTTAAATTTTTTTAGATGATGCTGTGAATCTCCAGACGCAAAAATATACCTGGCAAACACGTGTTGCCATTCTATCAAAGCTTTCAATATACATTGTACCTCGCGTATAACCCATCTGTCGCTGTACACCAAGGATAGGGGGCCGGACCAAAATTCCTCGATATTGCGACAATCAAATGAGAATGCAGCCTATGTTGCGACATAAAATATTTTTTTATACCGATAAGTATAAAATGATTGTTAAAAAGCAATGTAATAAATTAGAATGTTTGTAGTATTGGTATTGAACCAATATAAATAAGCAGTGAACCCTTTTAACCCTGAGTGATTTTATCGTTTCAGGGTTTTTTTATTTTTTTAGGATATGCACATGAGATCAGTTGGTCTTGTTACTATTTTATTTTTCTAGATGTCCTATTTCATCAAAAAAGCCCTACCATTTTAGGAAGGGCTTTGAATTAATCGTCGGTCTTTCCCGACTGTCGTTGTGTATCAAGGAGCACAATTCGATCACCCAGAATAGGGGCGAGTGCATAAAAATAGAATGTGCCCACCTGATGATGTTGAACTACTGTGTCGGATGCCTCCCGATGAGCCTTTGGCCAGCATCCTTGGCCCACGTCTTTTAAGCATTGACTTAACTTGCTGATTCGTCCCTCCGCTAGGGCGATTCACCGTAGAAATAACAGCTTAACCCAGAAAAAATTAAAAATACAAACATGCCAAATTTTCAGAAATCTCTTGGTGAGCAAGTAAAAAACCGTGGTAATAAGGCCAGGGCTTAGACTTGGTGCCGATTTTTCCTGGCGGTCACGTATCGAGGGACGGAGCCCGTAAACACAAAGTAGGGGCCGATATTTTAGGTGACCGTTGAAGCTATTGCTGTAAGTACTACGGTTATTGATAATTGCTTTTATGAGTAATTGCAGCAGCCAGGGTTTCTTTATAGTCAGGTGTTTCTTTGGCCAGATACATCGCTGTAATTGCTTTCGCCTGGTCAGTTAATTTGGGGCCCGCCAGCTGTGGAGTGCCAGTGTTGAAGGGGGGTTGGGGATCATAGTGGATAAAGAGTTGCGTTAACTCAGCGGTAGGCTTTCCTTTTAATAAAGAAAGTAAATACAGGCCAAAATCAATGCCGGCCGTCACTCCGCCACCCGTTACCCTGTTTCGGTCAATCGTGACGCGTTCATCCGAAGGGAGCGCCCCCAATGCGGCCAATGTGTCTTGAAAGGCCCAGTGAGTTGAGGCCTTATAGCCATTAAGCAAGCCAGCAGCGGCAATAATGATACCGCCAGTACATACGCTAGTGACGTACTCTGCACGCTTGCCGACGGTATTGATCCAATCCAGCATTTTTTTATCAGCGATAGCATTAAAAGGATTATGCGTCCCTGTCACGCAAAGGATATCGACTGAGTTTAACTCCGAAAAAGTAGTCGTAGGCATCAATGAGAGGGAACCGATCTCTGTAGGTATTGGATTTTTATCGTGCCATACGTACTCAATGTTGAAATCATGATTTTGCAGCACAGTGACAGGTCCAACGATATCCAACGGTGTCATATCCGGGAAAAGTACGAAGGCAATAGTTTTAGCATTAGGATCTTTTTTCTTTTCACGTCCGGAGTTGGGGGCGACTGTGGCCGTAGAAGATATTCCTTGTGCACTGTAAGTTGCAGCAAGAGTAGCGGTTGCCAATACTGACTTTACGATAAAATCGCGTCTTTTCATTTTAGCCTCTGGGTTAAGATAGTAGCTGTTAATAAGACGATGCCAGTAAAAATGGTCTATTGCAAATAAAATGGATATAACTTAACAGACACTAATCATTAAATGTCTCTGGTTTGAGGAATATAAGAAGAATCTGTTGTCTTATGTTCAATTAAATGTTTTATTCTTTAATGTGAGATTTAATAATCACTCGTTTTTTACGTCATCCATTAATGGCTATAATACCATCAAGTGGAGTTTGTTTTATTGATGGCGAGAATTATCTGATTTTCAATTTTGAGAATTGACCTGGTGCTGAAAAGTAATTATTTCAGGTGTGCTTTTTTATTTTTTGGTGTTGTTTTTTTTGTGTTTTTTACTCAAAACTCTGTTTTGTTAATGTCATTTTTTGAGAGGCGCAACCTGAGTTTAATGTGTGTTAACGCGAGCGTTAACCAGGATAATATCAGTGACGGTGTTTTCCACTCATTGACGCTTGTAATAACGAAATGTTGTCGAATAAATTTTTCTTGATTATCTCCTTATGCATAATGTTACCCGCTCTGGATTAAATATTTTCTCACTGTGTTGTGAGTGCCACTGCAACTTACTCTTTAAACCAAATTGATTAGTCATCATCCCTGTATTGGGTTATTGATTTTTGCATAATCGAAAGGAGAGATAGTTTTTTCCTGATTTTCATCCAGAAAGTTTGCCCACCACTGCAGCATTAACCTTTGTGTCGTAAGCAGAGCGGGTGTTTTCAGCGTGGTGATATCCCGCGAACCGCTAAACGGCAAGACATGGGATTCAAGGCTCTTGAGGGTTTTCTCGCAGTGTGACGCGGACCATTTTTTATTGCTGCTGTGTCACTGGCGGGCTTAGAATGCAAAAACGGACCTCCGTGGAGGTCCGTTGATATGAATATGGTGCCCGGACTCGGAATCGAACCAAGGACACGGGGATTTTCAATCCCCTGCTCTACCGACTGAGCTATCCGGGCAACGGGGCGCATTTAACCCTATTGGCCGGAAATCGTCAATCGCTTTCTGTCACAAAGCCGATCGGTTGCTCTATTTTCATGCAATGGCAGGTTGGGCAGGTGAGAGTCAGTGGTGTTGTTTGGTAATAGATATGCAAAAAAATCGTCTATTTATACCGTTTTGATTTTTCTTTGTTTTATTTTAATTGTTTAATTAACAATATGTTACTCGTTAAGTTTTCGTAATCAAAGCAGCATAATTGTCACTTGAACCTCATAAAAAAACATGCAATCATTGCGCAAATTTTGGCACTCTACGTCCCCTAACGGCGTTCCGCTCATTTAAGTCAGAGGGTTGCAGGCATGACTGGTTTTGTTACTCAAGCGTCACTGCGCACCAGACATCAAATGATGCCGTTACTCAACCGTTACCCTTCCCGAACGCAATCCGTCAAAAACGTCCAGCCTGCCATGCGGTAAGGCTATCTGATGCTCGCTGTTAGGCATTATTAAAAATAGAGCTGCGGCTCTGCTTTTACTGATGTCTATCGGACGCTGCCGATACCAGTCCCCGATAGTTACCTGATAATCTTAAGAGAGTCAGCCGGCCACGCTTGCGCTTTATGCGCTAACGCCGGACATCAATTTGCCGGGATAATTTTTGTTATCCCATCACCGTGCCCCGTGGCACCACCTCATCCTTAACCGTTTGAGAGTTAGCACAATGAAAGAATTGAAAATAGCCACCAGCGCCAGTTTGGTTGCCACCATTGAAACACTGCGCCAGGTCGTCCGCATCGAGCAAACGGACTACACCGACGTGGCCGCGTTAGTGGTGTCGGTTGATGACGTCAACGCAGGTCATCTGGCGCAGCTCAAAGCGACCGGGTTCGAAATACCGACCTTTGTGGCGGTGGCAGGGGACGAGCATCTCTCCCCGGACTACCTGCCGTTGATCAGCGGTGTTTTTGCGCTGGAAGGCGCCAGCAAGGCGTTCTATATGGCACAGCTCGAAGCCGCCGCCGATGCCTACGAGCAGGCTCTGCTGCCGCCGTTTTTCAAGACGCTGAAAACCTATGTGGAAATGGAAAACTCAACCTTTGCCTGCCCTGGCCATCAGGGCGGCGAGTTTTTCCGCAAGCACCCGGCCGGCCGGAAGTTTTTTGAGTTCTACGGTGAAACGCTTTTTCGTTCCGACATGTGCAACGCCGACGTTAAGCTGGGCGATTTATTGATCCACGAAGGCTCGGCCAAGGATGCGCAAAAGCATGCGGCACGGGTATTCAACGCCGATAAAACCTATTTCGTGCTTAATGGTACCTCTGCCGCCAATAAGGTCGTGACCAATGCTTTGCTGACCCGCGGTGATTTGGTGTTGTTCGATCGTAACAACCACAAGTCCAACCACCACGGTGCACTGATCCAGGCCGGGGCAACGCCGGTCTATCTGGAAACCGCGCGTAACCCGTTTGGTTTCATCGGCGGCATTGATTCGCGCTGCTTTGATGAGCGTTACCTGCGCGAGCAAATCCGCGAAGTGGCGCCTGAAAAGGCCAATGCGGCACGTCCGTTCCGCCTGGCGATTATTCAGCTCGGTACCTACGACGGCACCATCTATAACGCCCGTCAGGTGATCGACACCATCGGCCACCTGTGTGACTATATTCTGTTTGACTCTGCCTGGGTGGGGTACGAAGGTTTTATCCCGATGCTGAAAGAGTGCTCGCCGCTGTTGCTGGAGCTGGATGAGCTGGATCCGGGCATCTTTGTTACCCAGTCGGTGCATAAACAACAGGCCGGTTTCTCGCAGACTTCGCAAATCCACAAGAAAGACGACCACATCAAGGGCCAGAAGCGCCACTGCAACCACAAGCACCTTAACAATGCTTTCATGCTGCACGCCTCTACCAGCCCGTTCTATCCACTGTTTGCCGCGCTGGACGTTAACGCCAAGATGCATGCCGGGGCTGCCGGTCGCCGCATGTGGCTGGACTGTGTGAAACTGGGTATCGAGACGCGCAAGCAACTGCTGGAACGCTGCTCGCAGCTCAGGCCGTTTATTCCGCCGCAGGTGGCGGGTAAAAACTGGCAGGATTACGACACCGATCTGATCGCCAACGACGCGCGTTTCTTCAATTTTGTGCCGGATGAAAAATGGCACGGTTTTGAAGGTTACGCGCAGGATCAGTACCTGGTCGACCCGTGCAAGCTGCTGCTGACGACGCCGGGTATCGACGCGGCTACCGGCCAGTACACCGAGTTTGGCGTACCGGCGACTATTCTGGCCAACTTCCTGCGTGAGAACGGCATAGTGCCGGAGAAATGCGATCTTAACTCGATCCTGTTCCTGCTGACCCCGGCGGAAAATCCGGCCAAGATGGACCAGTTGGTGGATATGCTGGTGCAGTTCGAACGCTATGTGGAAGAAGACGCGCCGCTGAGCGTGGTGCTGCCAACGGTGTATCGCAAGAATGAACAGCGCTATCGCGGCTATACCCTTCGCCAATTGTGCCAGGAAATGCATGACCTGTACGTCAGCTTTGACGTCAAACAGTTGCAGAAAGAAATGTTCCGCCAGCGTCATTTCCCGCAGGTGATGATGAACCCACAGGATGCCAACGTGGAGTTTATCCGCGACAACGTTGAACTGGTGCCAATTGGCCAGGCGGAAGGGCGCATTGCGGCGGAGGGCGCGCTGCCGTACCCACCGGGCGTATTGTGCGTGGTGCCGGGGGAAGTGTGGGGCGGGGCGGTGCAGCGTTACTTCCTGGCGCTGGAAGAGGGTATCAACCGGCTGCCGGGCTTCTCGCCGGAGCTGCAGGGCGTGTATATCGAGAAAAAGGATCACGGCTGGAAACGTATCTTCGGTTATATGATCAAGCAATAGTCTTGGGCGGCCCGCAGGGGCCGCTTTTAAATCATCCCGGTCCGGGATGACAAAGCCGAGTGCTGGCGCTACCTTTAGGTAAAAGTGTCCAGTAGCGGAATAAGATGATGAAAGAAGAGGGTAATCTCGAGTGGGTCGGTAGAGAGAAGCGACGTTCGACGCTACGTAATTTTAACTGGTTCTTATTGGTTAATGTGCTGCTGGCGCTTTATCTGCTGTTTCAGCGTGCCCAAGCATTTGGCGAGCACTCTCTGATTTCTTTGTTACGTGGCGCACCGGCTATCTGCGGCGTGGTATTGGTGTCTGCTCTGTCTTTTGTTGCGTTGCGTCAGTTGGCCGCCCGAGGTGAACAGGCCGCCTGGCGTGGCGGGGTGGTTTGTATTTTGTTGTTGGCCCTGTGTTGGTGCGGCGTTTTTCACCATCTGATCGTCAACGACAGTATTAATCTGCTTTACCCGTTAACCCTCGGCCTGCTGTTTTCTTCTCTGATCGCTTTTTATCTGTCCCCGCGGCTATTTTTCCTGTTCAGCATTCCGGTGCTGCTGGTGGCGATTGCCGAAAATATCTTCATCAACAGCGCATTTTCGCTGGTGAACCTGATCTCCTATGCGCTGATGCTGTTTTTGATTTATTCGGCGCGGAGCCGGCTGGAGCAGTGGTTCCAACTGGCGATCGAGCGCGAGCTGGAAAATAAGCAGCTGATTGAACGCCTGAGCAAGCTGGCCAACCGCGATCCGCTGACTGGCATTGCCAACCGCCGCTACTTCGACAACTACTTTGATGCGGTTCTGTTGCGGGAATCAACCCTGCAGGCGCCGTTTTCCCTGATCCTGCTGGACGTCGATTTTTTCAAAAAATACAACGACCACTATGGCCATCAGCAGGGGGACGAGTGCCTGACTCGCTTGGCTACCTGCCTGGAGAGTGCCACCCGGCGTTCGCAGGATCTGGTGGCCCGCTACGGCGGTGAGGAGTTTATTATTCTGCTGCCAAAATCCGACGCAGGCGAAGCCGTGCAGGTGGCGAAGAGGATTGAAGGTTTGCTTGCCGATCTGGCGATGCCGCATGCGGCTTCTGAGGTGGCGCAATGGGTGACGGTCAGCCAGGGGGTAGCGCAATGGCAGCCGGGACAGAACCGTGAACAACTGCTGGCAGCAGCCGATCAGGCTCTGTACCGCGCCAAGGAGCTTGGCCGTAATGGCTACAGTATTGCTTAGGGATGCTGGTGGTCAGGGCGACGGGAAAGACCGCCCTGACCGGGTGATTAACGTCGTCGATAGCTCTTCTGCGCGTTGTTCACCTTCACCAGATAGCGGCGCGATTCACTGGCCGGATGCTTGGTAGTCAACGTCTGGTAGACGTCGCCCGGTTGCATGCCGTTGATGATGCTCACCGCGCGGGTTCTGTCGCTGGAGAACACCCTCAGCACACTGCCCGCCCCGCCGTTATAGGCGGTGATTACCGCGTAGCGACGCGAGGTTGGGTTCTGGATGCCGCCCAAATAGTTGTTCTGCAAAATGGCCAGATAGGCGGTACCGGTGTCGATGTTGTTCTCCGGATCGAACAGGTAACTGCGGCTTGGTTTACCCCATTTGCCACGCATCTGGAACACGTCTTTACCGGCGGTGTGTTGTACCACCTGCATCAGGCCCAACGCATCCGAACCGCTCACCGCATAGGGGTTAAAGCTCGATTCGGTCTGCATAATCGCCAGGATCAGCGATTCTTCCACCCCGTACTTCTCGGACGCCTTGCGGACCATCGGCAGGTATTTATGCGCACGCTTGTCCAGGTGGTTCGGTACCAGTTGAATGGTGACCGAGTAAATCACGTGCAGGCCGGAGGTGCGTTTTTGCAGTTTGGTCTGCACCAGATAGTCGGCGAAATGCGCCGCACGCCATTCCCAACGGATTGGTGCGCCTTTGTTATCCAGCACCTGGCCGTACAGGAACGGCTCTTTACTGATCTGGATATCGTTGACGTCGGAATACAGATCGATAGAACCCGGATCGTCCCCCATCAGCAAGGTGCTGATAATCGCCTGGCGCAGGTGGGCGGCAGGATCGGTGGTGGCGATGGTTTCAATGGTGATGGCACCAGAATCAAAGTTGATGTGGCTACGAGTCTGATACTGGTCAGTGTATTTAACGTAATCTTTTGGCCCGGCGATCAGAACTTCGTTCAGACCCCAGATATTCTCGATGTTGTGGGCGAATTGGCCCATCAGGATCTCAAAGCCGTTGGTGTCTTTGACCAGGGCTTCGTTGACTTCGGTATTTTTTTTGCCGGAACAGGAAATCAGCAAAGGCGCTATCACTAGCAGAGCTAAAATTTTCTTCATCTTAAAGCCGTATACGAGATGTGTTGAAGAGGGCCAGCGCCTGGCCCCAACAGCGTTATTCGCTTGGTGGCGTATAGCCTTCGATGTGCACGTCGTGCCCTTCAAACAGGAACTTGATCATCTCTCCTTCCAGCAGTTTGCGGTCATCAACGTTCATCATGTTCAGTTTTTTCTCGTTGATAAGCATGGTTTGTTTTTTCATCCATTCTGCCCAGGCTTCCTTCGAGATCTCGTTATAGATGCGTTTGCCGACTTCCCCTGGATAAAGCTGGAAATCCTGCCCTTCGGCGTCGCGCTGCAGGAAGGTACAAAAAATGGTTCTGCTCATGCTAATTCCTCATCAATGGCTCTATCGCCAAATAAACCCTGTTGGCGCGGGGACTGTTTTGCCAACTGTTGTAACAGGCGGTCAACCGGCGCTGCCAGCCCGACCGATGGCGGCTGCGCCAAGTTATACCAGAGACCGGCGCCCTCATCCATGCTGGCCGCCGCGTCGTTCATTTCCAACCATATCGGCACGATATCGAGATGGAAATGACTGAAAGTATGACGAAATGCGGTCAACTGCTGTTGGCGATTGTTGTTCAGACCGCGTTGTTGCAGCCAGAGTTCCATCTCTTCGCGTTCGCCGAACTGCGGGAAGCAGAACAGGCCGCCCCATAAGCCGACGGCCGGGCGCTGTTCCAGCCAGGCTCGTTCGCCG
The DNA here is from genome assembly GCF_056376275.1 of Serratia sp. AR11. Taxonomy (NCBI): domain Bacteria; kingdom Pseudomonadati; phylum Pseudomonadota; class Gammaproteobacteria; order Enterobacterales; family Yersiniaceae; genus Serratia; species Serratia sp. AR11. The sequence continues at coordinate 4,638,329 of NZ_CM150739.1, read as the reverse complement.
TGTTGCAGCAATAAAAAGTAGGCGGTTTTTTCCGGCAGCGTCTGCTTGGGCTTTTTGCCGGGGTATTTCGCCCAACTGTGATGGGCATAGGCGATGCAGCCGAGGTTGAGCGGGCACAGCTCGCACTTGGGTTTGGAGCGGGTGCAAACCATTGCCCCCAGGTCCATCATCGCCTGATTGAACTGGCCGACGCCCTGCGCCGGGGTGACGTCTTCACTGATCTGCCACAGCCGGTTTTCGACCTCTTTTTTGCCCGGCCAGCCTTCGACTGCATAGCAGCGAGCCAACACGCGTTTCACGTTGCCGTCGAGGATCGGGTAATGCTGGCCGAGTGCCAATGATAGTACCGCACCGGCCGTTGAGCGGCCAATGCCGGGCAGGGCGTGGATTTCTTCAAAGGTTGTCGGGAACTCGCCGCCGTGCTGTGCGACAATAGTCTGCGCGGCCTTGTGCAGGTTGCGAGCACGGGCGTAGTAACCCAGGCCGGTCCACAGGTGCAGCACTTCGTCCAGCGGCGCTTCTGCCAGCGCACGCACGTTGGGAAAACGTGCCATAAAGCGTTCAAAGTAAGGGATCACGGTGGCAACCTGAGTTTGTTGCAACATGACCTCGGAGAGCCATACTTTATAGGCGGTTTTATCAAGCTGCCACGGCAGGGTTTTACGGCCGTAACGCTGGTACCAGTCAAGCACCACCTGTGCGAACTGTTGTGCTTGCATCATAAGCAGATTCGATATCCGGCAGAAAATGAAGCGCGATTGCAGCATAGAGTCATGATGCTGTAAACCGGAACTTTCCGACGTCGCACGGCAGGTACACAAGATGAACACTTGCTAAACCAATGTATCTTTGCATAATGCGCGTTTCCCTAATTGGCAGCCAAACAGACAGAAAGCACTATGATTAATGACGTCATCTCCCCAGAATTTGATGAGAACGGCCGTGCGATGCGCCGTATCCGCAGTTTTGTCCGCCGCCAGGGGCGGTTGACCAAAGGCCAGCAGCACGCGCTGGACAACTATTGGCCGGTGATGGGCGTGGAGTATCAGGCTGAACCTGTCGATATCACCGCACTGTTTGGGCGCGATGCGCCGACCGTGCTGGAGATCGGTTTTGGCATGGGCGCCTCGCTGGTGACCATGGCGGGCCATAACCCGCAGCAGAATTTCTTGGGGATTGAAGTACACTCGCCGGGCGTGGGTGCCTGCCTGGCCGACGCTACCGAAGCGGAGCTGAGCAACCTGCGCGTGATGTGTCACGATGCGGTTGAGGTGCTGGAGAATATGATCCCGGATGGTTCGCTGGACATGGTGCAGCTGTTCTTCCCCGATCCGTGGCATAAAGCGCGCCACAACAAACGTCGCATCGTACAGACGCCGTTTGTTGAACTGGTGCGGCGCAAATTGAAAGTCGGCGGCGTCTTCCATATGGCCACCGACTGGCAGCCTTACGCAGAACATATGTTAGAGGTTATGAACGGGATCTCAGGCTATCGTAATCTTTCCAGCGATAATGATTACGTGCCGCGTCCGGATTCACGACCACTGACAAAATTTGAATTACGCGGCCAGCGTCTGGGACATGGCGTTTGGGATTTGATGTTTGAGAGGAAAGAATAATGGCTAAGAACCGCAGTCGTCGTTTACGTAAAAAGTTACACATTGAAGAGTTTCAGGAGCTGGGTTTCTCCGTAGCATGGCGTTTTGCCGAAGGCACCGCGGTTGAAGATATCGACAGCACGCTGGACGCTTTCATCGACGAAGTGATCGAGCCGAACGGCATGGCGTTTGACGGCAGTGGCTACCTGCAGTGGGAAGGTTTGATCTGCCTGCAGACTATCGGTCACTGTACCGACGAACAGCGTGAACTGGTCAAAAAATGGCTGGAAGCGCGCAAGCTGACCGACGTTAAGGTTAGCGATCTGTTCGATATCTGGTGGGACTGATTTTCCCCGCCTGATTTTGCGCTGTATTCATTGATTGTAAGGTGCCTTAACGGCACCTTTATTTTGTCCGGAGTGTGACCGCGGTGGTAACTACATTGGATAACGCGTTGCTGGAAGAGATCCTGCAACAGGTGCGCCCGCTGATTGGCCAGGGCAAGGTGGCGGACTATATTCCGGCGCTGGCGGAAGTGGCGTCCGATCGTCTGGCGATCGCCGTTTGCACCGTCGACGGTGAAATTTTCCAGGCCGGTAACGCCACCGAGCGCTTCTCTATTCAGTCAATCTCCAAGGTGCTTAGCCTGACGCTGGCGCTGACACGCTATCAAGAGCACGAGATCTGGCAGCGGGTCGGCAAAGAGCCCTCTGGTCTGCCGTTCAACTCGCTGCTGCAGTTGGAGATGGAGCAGGGCAAGCCGCGCAATCCGTTTATCAACCCCGGTGCGCTGGTGGTGTGCGACATGCTGCAAACCCGGCTCAGCGCCCCCAAACAGCGCATGCTGGAAGTGGTGCGCCAACTGGCCGGAGAAGAAGACCTGGCCTATGATTCGCGGGTCGCCCGTTCCGAGTTTGAACACTCCGATCGCAATGCGGCCATCGCCTATCTGATGAAGTCGTTCGGTAACTTTGAAAACGACGTGCTCACCGTGCTGCAAACCTATTTCCACTACTGTGCGTTGCGGATGAGCTGCCTGGAGCTGGCGCGCAGCTTTGTCTACCTGGCCAATCACGGTCGTGACCTGAGCGGGCGTGAAGTGATCAGCCCACTGCAGGCGCGCCAGATTAATGCGCTGATGATGACCAGCGGCATGTACGACGGCGCGGGGGAATTTGCCTATCGCGTGGGCATGCCGGGCAAGTCCGGTGTTGGCGGCGGTATTGTCGCCATCGTCCCCGATGAGCTGTCGATCGCCGTCTGGTCGCCAGAGCTGGATGCCTCCGGTAACTCACTGGCGGGAACTGCGGCGCTGGAACTGTTGTCTCAACGGATTAGCCGTTCGATTTTTTAATCCCACCACGGAAGGGAGTCAGGAGAAAATATGTTAAAGAAAACCGGGTTAGCCTTACTGCTGTTGACTGCTTCACAGGCCCATGCCGAGTATCAGTGCAGCGTTAAACCCCAGGACGACGTGATTATCAGCCCGCAGAACGTGCAGGTGACAGGAGCCAGCGGCAACCTGCAGATTTCAGCGGATGGCGATGTGACCCGCAACGGGCAGGCGTTGACCCTGACTGACAGCCAGCGCCAGAAGGCCTTCAGCTACCAGAGCGCATTGCGTAAGGAACTGCCGTGGATCGACAACGGCGCGCAGCAACATCTGGAAAAAGCGCGTGTAGCGTTGGATAAGGTGATCGTCAAGGAATTAGGCAGCGACAGCAACGTGCGCAACCGCCTGACTACGCTCAATGGTCAGCTCAAACAGCAGATGAACCGCATTATTGAACACCGCAGCGACGGCCTGACCTTCCACCACAAGGCGATTGATCAGGTTGAGCAGGATGGCCGTAATCTGGTGCAGCAGAGCATGGGTGGCGTGTTGCAGGACAGCCTGAACGAGATGGGCGTCAAGCAGGCGGCCAACAGCGGCGGCAATCCGTTGCAGGCGATCATGGGCAATCTGGGTGGCTTGCAAAAAGCGATTCAGAACGAATGGAACAACCAGGAGCAGGACTTCCAGAACTTCGGCCACGACGTGTGTAACCGCGTTACCGGTCTGGAAACTCAGCGCAAAGACCTGCTTAATGCTTTGAAGTAACACCCAATCACCGCGGGTAGCGTGTTTTTTGACCTCCTGATGGTTATCTGACAGACTGGTTAAACTATGTACAGATTCATGGGTGTTTACGGAGAACGCTATGAGCCATACTCGCTACGAAACTGATGTTGTCGCCTGGGCAAATGAACAGGCAGCTCTTTTGCGCTCCGGAAAATTGTCTGAGATCGATGTTGAAAAGATCGCCGAGGAGATTGAGGACGTGGGGAAGAGCGAGCAAAGGGAACTTGCAAGCCGAATGACGGTGCTGATAGCACACCTGCTGAAATGGAAGTATCAGCCGGTGCGTCGTGGCACCAGCTGGGAAAGAACCATTAAGGCGCAGCGCAAAGAGGTGCTTTATAGCCTGAAAGAGTCACCCAGTTTAAAAAGCAAACTCGGCGATGCAGACTGGCTGGATGTGGTTTGGTCCAAGGCGATAGCGCTGGCGACGACGGAAACCGGGTTGGACGTTTATCCGGAAAACGGGATTTGGGATATTCAGCAGGTGCTTTCCCACGAGTTCTATCCAGATTGAAACCAAAAAAAGCGCTGATAATTCAGCGCTTTTTGCTATTCATCCGCCAGGAACAGCTCCAGCAACGAGTTAAGGAACAGCTTGCCTTTCTCGGTGATCTGCCAATATTCCGGCGTCTCTTCCAGATAACCTTTCGCCAGTGCTTCATCCAGCGGGGCGCGGATAGTGCTTTCATCCAGCCCGGTGTAGTTGACGAACTCGGCGCGCGGCGCGGCCTCCAGCAGGCGGAAGCGGTTCATAAAGAACTCGAACGGCCGATCCGCCGTCGTCACCTCATGCTGCTTGTCCATATACTTGCCCTGCATAAAACCGCGCGGATGCTTGGTTTTCGCGGTGCGCAGAATGCGGCCGTCGCTGAAGGTCAGTTTACCGTGTGCGCCACAGCCAATCCCCAGATAGTCGCCAAAGCGCCAGTAGTTGAGGTTGTGCTGGCACTGATAGCCCGGCTTGGCATAGGCCGAAGTTTCATACTGCTGATAGCCGGCGGCGCTCAGTAACTCATGACCGCGTTCGAAAATATCCCACAGCGCATCGTCGTCCGGCAGTACCGGCGGGCGTGAGCTGAACAGGGTATTGGGTTCGATGGTCAACTGATACCACGACAGGTGCGGCGGGTTCAGGGCAATCGCCTGGCGCAAATCGTCCAGCGCTTCTTCCAGCGACTGGTCCGGCAGGCCGTGCATCAGATCAAGGTTAAAGCTGCGCAGGCCGAGACCGGTGGCCAGATGCGCTGCGCGTTTGGCCTCTTCCGGGCCGTGAATGCGCCCCAGACGGGTTAACTTCTCGGCGCTGAAGCTCTGCACCCCGATAGAAATACGATTCACACCGGCCCGCTGATAGCCGCTGAAGCGATCGGCTTCCACGGTGCCGGGGTTGGCCTCCATGGTGATCTCTGCGCCATCAACGACGTTAATGCGCGCCCGCACGCCGTCCAGCAGCGATTGCATCGCCTCGGCACTCAGCAGGCTGGGGGTGCCGCCGCCGATAAAAATGGTACTGATTTCCCGGCCGGCCACCAGCGGCAGATCGGCATCCAGATCCGCCAGCAGGTGATCAACATATTCCTGATGCGGGACTTCGCCCTTTAACGCATGTGAGTTGAAGTCGCAGTACGGGCATTTCTGCACGCACCACGGAATATGGATGTACAAACTCAGCGGAGGCAACTTAAGCATTACGCATGGCTTCCAGCATCAGTTTCAGCGCCTTGCCACGGTGGGATATCGCGCGTTTTTCGTCGCGGTTCAGTTCGGCGGCGGTGCGGCCCAGTTCCGGGACGTAGAAGATCGGATCGTAGCCAAAACCGCCTTCACCTGCCGCGGTGTCGGTGATTTCACCGGCCCAGCTGCCGTGGAACACCAGCGGCGTTGGGTCTTCGGCGTGGCGCAGATACACCAGCACGCAGTGGAACTGAGCGCCACGGCTGCCTTGCGGTACGTCTTTCAGTGCCACCAGCAGTTTGTCGAGGTTTTGCCGGTCAGAGGCGTCAACGCCCGCGTAGCGTGCAGAATAGATGCCCGGCGCACCGCCCAGAGCGTCCACCGCCAGGCCCGAGTCGTCGGCGATCGCCGGCAGGCCGGTGATTTGCGCCGCGTGACGGGCTTTCAGGATGGCGTTTTCGATAAACGTCAGGCCGGTTTCCTCGGCAGATTCAACGCCCAGCTCGGTTTGTGCGACCACATTCAGCCCGAAATCGGCCAGCAGGTCGGCGAGTTCGCGCACTTTGCCCGGGTTACCGGTGGCAAGAACGACTTTTTGCATGATGACTACCTTGAAATTTATTCGATTAGCGCCGCGACCACGTCGGGGATCTGTTGCGGATTAACGATGCGTAACTGTTTATGCCGCCCCAGTTCGCCTTTCTCGATGGTGACGTTGCCTTTCGCCACTTTGAACTGTTTGGCGAGAAACTTGATCAGATGAGCGTTAGCCTGGCCGTCTACCGGCGGGGCGGTAATGGCGACTTTAAGTTCGTCGCCATGCAAACCGACAATCTGGTCGCGGCTGGCTTTCGGCTGAATATATAGCCTGATCGCCAGCCCGTCCAGCACCGGGGTTACTGCACTCACAGCAGGAACCAGATCTCACCGAACAGATCCATGCCCAGGTAGTTGATCAGATACAAGATAAGGATCACCACCATCGCCGAAAAATCAATGCCGCCCATCGCCGGCAGAATACGGCGGATGGGTGACATCAAAGGTTCGGTCAGTTGGTACATCAACTGGTCGATTGGACTGCGGCCCTGGCTTATCCAACTCATCAACGCGCGGATAATCATTACCCAGAAGATCAGGTAACCGGCCGACTTCACCAGCGAGATCAGGCCAAACAGCAGGTTATACGGGCTGAGTGACATTGCGCCGCCCTGGATCAGCAGCAACAGCGGATACTTGATGGTCATCAGCAGGAACGCCAGCAGCAGTGATGCGCTGTCGATCGGCCCCATCGATGGGATAATGCGGCGCAGCGGGCCGATTACCGGCTGGGTGATCTTCACGATAAACTGCGCGAATGGGTTGTAAAAGTCAGCGCGCGTCCACTGCATCCAGATACGCAGCAGCAGTACCATGACGTACAGATCAATAACGGTTTTGACCAAAAAAGTCAGCGTTAGCATGTAGTAGCCCTTCTCCTTAACTCTCGATTATTTAAAATGATTTTTCCATTTCCTGCGCGCGGGATACTGCCGCCTGCATGGCTTTGGCCACGGTTGCCGGCAGCTGTTGCTCGTTGAAAACGCGCAGTGCTTCGGCGGTGGTGCCGCCTTTGGAGGTGACCTGCTCACGCAAGGTCGACAATGGCGTATCCGGGTTGGCTTCCACCAGCGCAGCCGCGCCGGAGGCAGCCTGCTGCACCAGATTACGGGCGGTCTGGCTGTCGAAGCCCATACGTTCGGCTTCCTGTTGCATGGCTTCCATAAACAGGAAGAAATAAGCCGGTGCGCTGCCTGCTGCGGCGATCACGCTATTAATGCCGTTTTCGTCTTCCACCCAACACACCTTGCCGACTGATGCCATCAAATCGCTGGTGTAGTCGCGGTCCTGTTGGCTGACCTGCTGCGGCGCATACAGGCCGCTCATGCCTTTGCCCACCAGCGATGGGGTATTGGGCATGATGCGCACGATGTTCAGCTTGTCACCCAGCAGTTGATAAAAACGGCTGACCTGGATACCGGCGGCGATCGACAGAACCAGCTTGGCGCTGAAATTCACTCCTTCGCGCAACGGCTGGCAGACGTCGGCCATCATTTGCGGTTTGACTGCCAGCACCACGACATCGGCGGCTTGTGTGCAGGCCAGATTGTCACTGCTGCTGACGATGCCGTAGTCCGCCGCCAGCGCATCACGGTTTTTGGCCGAAGGTGCGCAGACGCTAATGGATTTGGCCGGATAACCGCCCGCCACCAGGCCGGCGATGATAGCGCGCGCCATGTTGCCGGCGCCAATAAAGGTGATCTTGCGATGCTGCATTAGAATCCCTCGTCAGTATATTAGGCCTGTGAATAATCACGGGCGCCAAAAATGGCGGTGCCAATACGCACCATGGTGCTGCCTGCGGCAATTGCCGCCGTCATGTCATCGGTCATGCCCATCGACAGGGTGTCTACCTGCGGATATTGCTGCTGCAGGGCCAGAAAGGCGTCGCGCATTTGGCCGAATACCGCCAACTGGCTCTGATAATCCTCCTGCGGGGCTGGAATAGCCATCAGCCCGCGCAGTCTGAGGTTAGGCAGGGCGGCGACCGCCTCCGCCAGCGCCGGCAATTCAGCCAGTACAATGCCAGACTTACTCTGCTCATCGCTGATATTTATTTGGATCAGAACGTTAAGCGGCGGCATGTCCGCCGGGCGCTGCTCATTCAGGCGCGAGGCGATACGCAGCCGATCGACGGTGTGACACCAGGCGAAGTTCTCTGCCACCAGTCGGCTCTTATTGGATTGCAACGGGCCGATAAAGTGCCAATCCAGCGTTGCGCCTTCCGGCTGCGCGGCGAAATGCTGAACCTTATCCACCCCTTCCTGAACATAGTTCTCGCCGAAGGCGCGCTGACCTGCCGCGATGGCTTCTGCGATCGCCGCCACAGGTTTGGTTTTGCTTACTGCAAGCAGCGTAACTTCTTCTGGAGCGCGCGCGCAGCCTTGAGCGGCCGCGGCAATGCGGTTTCTGACATCCTGCAGATTCTGTTGGATAGTGCTCATTGTTGACCCAGGAGATTGATATGGATATCGATGAATTCGTGGCCCTTAGTGTAAAGCATAATGCTTCCGATCTGCACCTTTGTACCGGTCATCGGCCGATGTTGCGCATTGATGGTGAACTTCAGCCGCTGGAAGGGGCGGAAATACTAAGCGAAGCCAGAATGCAACTGCTGTGCAACGGCGTGCTGCAACCGTTACAACGACAGCAGTTACAACAACAAGGGCAGTTGGATCTGGCGCTTTCGCTGCCGGGTGATATCCGGTTGCGCGCCAATTTTTTTCTGCAAAACCTGGGCGTCTCCGTTGCATTGCGGCTGATAGCGGGCCAATGTCCGACTCTGGCAGCATTGGCGGCGCCAGATATTATCCCTGCGTTGGTGCGACGTGAAGACGGCCTGATCCTGGTGAGCGGCGCGACCGGTAGCGGTAAATCCACCACCTTGGCGGCGATGATTGACGACATCAATCAGCACCAGCGGCGGCATATCCTCACGTTGGAAGATCCGATTGAGTTTATCCACCGCAGCAGGCAGTGTTTGATTCAGCAGCGGGAGTTGGGGCGCGACAGCCACAGTTTTGACGACGCATTGCGTGCCGCACTGCGTGAGGATCCGGATGTGATCCTGTTGGGTGAGTTGCGCGATACCGCCACCATCCGCCTTGCTCTGACCGCTGCAGAAACCGGCCACCTGGTACTGGCCACGCTGCATACCCGCAGTGCGCCGCAGGCGGTGGATCGGCTGGTGGATGTTTTTCCGGCGGAAGAAAAGCCCTATGTACGCGCCCAACTGGCCGGGAGCCTGCAGGCGGTGATTGCACAAAAGCTGTTAAGCCGGCCCGGAGGCGGCAGGGTGGCGATTTTTGAGGTGCTGACGGCAACGGCGGCGGTCAGCAGCATGATCCGTGAAGGCAAAACCCATCAGTTGGCCAACGTGCTGCAAACCGGCGGGCAGTCCGGCATGCAGACCTTTGAACAGGGCCTGCAGCAGCGGATCAGCGCCGGCTTACTTGATGGAGGGCAAGACACTCAGAATAGGGATTAACCCAGCTGCCGCTCAAACCAGCTTTCCAAAATAACCACCGCCGAGGCGGAGTCCACGCTGCCCTTGTCCAGCGCGCGGAACCCGCCTCGGTCGAACAAATTAGCGCGGGCTTCGACGGTACTCAGGCGCTCATCATGCAGCGCTATCTGTACGCCAAAACGGCCGTGCAGGCGGTTGGCGAACTTGCGTGCTTGTTCGGTCACCAACTGCTCGGTGCCATCCATGTTCAGCGGCAGGCCGACCACCACCAGATCCGGCTGCCACTCTTTGAGCAGTTTTTCGATCTTTTGCCAGTCCGGTGAACCGTCCTGTGCTTTGAAGGCGGCCAGCGCGCGGGCGCTGCCAGTCAGTTCCTGCCCAATGGCGGCGCCAATGCTCTTGGTGCCGAAGTCGAAGGCGATAATGGTGCGGTTGGTCATCAGGCGTGTCCTGCGTGGTTGGCAATGCTGCAGATGTCGATGCCCAGGCGGTTGGCGGCTTCACGCCAGCGGCTGGCGATTGGCGTATGGAACAGAATGTCGGTGTCGGCTTCAATGGTCAGCCAGGCGTTTTCCAGCACTTCTTGTTCTAACTGGCCCTTTTCCCAACCGGCATAACCGAGCGCGACCAGCACGTCATCCGGCTGCTCCGGGGTGCCTAGCGTTTCCAGCACGTCTTTCGAGGTGGTGATCATGGTATCCGGCGAGATCTGAATGCTGGAGCCGAAACCCTTGCGCGGCGTATGCAGGATAAAACCGCGATCGTCTGCTAGCGGGCCACCGGCAAACACCGGTTTATCGAGGCTGATCGCCGGATCACGCGCCTGTGGCATGATCTTCAGTTTGCTCAGCACCGTTTCCACCGTGAACTGCTCCACCGGTTTATTGATCACCAGGCCCATGGCGCCGTCTTCATTGTGCTCGCAGACGTAAATCACCGAGCGTTTGAAGCGAGGATCCTGAAGTGATGGCATAGCGATAAGAAAATGGTGCTGTAAATTCATGGTGTTATTTAAAATAATCAAGTGGTGGTAAGTTGAACAGCCGCCAGTATGCGGCCATCCCCGTCGCCTTTCAAGCCGATAGCGCCAGTTCGGGGGCAGGGTGGCGGGCGACAACGCCGCCCGCACTGCGGATTACTTCGCCGCCAGACGCTTTTCGATCGCGTCCATCAGCATACCGGTGATAGACACCGGGAAGGCCGCTTCGATTTCGCGTGCACAGGTTGGGCTGGTGACGTTGATTTCGGTCAGTCGATCGCCAATCACGTCCAGGCCAACGAAAATCAGCCCTTTTTCTTTCAGCGTTGGCGCTACCGCGCGCGCAATTTTCCAGTCGCTTTCGCTGAGCGGACGCGCTTCGCCCCGGCCACCGGCCGCCAGGTTACCACGGGTTTCGCCCTGGGCCGGAATACGCGCCAGGCAGTAAGGCACCGGCTCACCGTCCACCACCAGAATGCGCTTATCGCCTTCCTTGATCGCCGGAATGAAGTTCTGCGCCATGCAGAAACGACTGCCGTGTTCGGTCAGGGTTTCGATAATCACCGACAGGTTAGGGTCATCCTGCTTCACGCGGAAAATCGACGCGCCGCCCATGCCGTCCAGCGGCTTGAGGATGATGTCGCCATGCTGCTGGTGGAATTTACGGATGTGCGCCGCACTGCGGCTGACCAAAGTGTCCGGCGTCAGTTCCGCGAACCAGGCGGTGAACAGCTTTTCGTTGCAGTCACGCAGGCTCTGCGGCTTGTTGACCACCAGCGTGCCCTTGACCTCTGCGCGCTCGAGAATATAGGTCGCGTAGATGTATTCGGTATCGAACGGCGGATCTTTACGCATCAGGATCACGTCCAGATCCTGCAGCGCCAGATCCTGCTCGCTGCCAAAGCTGAACCAGCTCTCTTTATCTTCTTTCACGCTCAGCAGGCGGGTGCGGGCGCGGCCGTCACCGGCGTGCAGATAGAGATCGTCCATCTCCATATAGTGCAGTTCCCAGCCACGGCGCTGCGCTTCAAGCAGCATGGCGAAGCTGGTGTCTTTCTTGATATTGATGGAGGCGATAGGGTCCATCACGATGCCGAGCTTAATCATCTTTTCTCCTTTAACCCAGATCGCCGAAACGTACCTGCAAAGCGGTAATTGCGGTGAGCGCTGTGGTTTCTGTACGCAGAACGCGTGGCCCCAGCAGGATATCAGTAAATCCGTGGCCTGTGGTCATCGCAATTTCGCCTGTAGATAAACCGCCTTCCGGCCCAATCAGCAACCGGACATGTTCCACCGGTAGCGGCAGGGTGTTGATGCTGTGGCTGGCGCGCGGGTGCAGGTTCAGCTTAAGGCTGCCATCCTGCTCGGCACACCAGGCTTCCAGCTGCATCGCCTCGCGGATTTCCGGGATGCGGTTGCGGCCGCACTGCTCGCAGGCGGCGATGGCAATCTTCTGCCACTGCTGAATTTTTTTCGCCAGGCGTTCGCCGGAAAGCGCAACGCCGCAGCGCTCGGAAAACAGCGGGGTAATGACGTTGACCCCCAGCTCGATGGATTTCTGAATGGTGAACTCCATCTTCTCACCGCGAGAAATTACCTGACCCAGATGCAGATTGAGCGGTGATTCACGGTCTTCCAGCTGGCCGGCGCTGAGCTGCACCTGCACGCTTTTCTTGTCGACCTGGGCGATCACTGCGTCAAACACCTGATTGCTGCCGTCGAATAACTGCAGCGCCTGGCCGGCGTTCATGCGCAGTACACGCCCGATATGGTTGGCGGCGTCTTCGCTTAAGAAGATTTCCGCGTGGTCGATTAACGGCTGCGGGTGATAAATGCGAGGTATGCGCATATGAATATTCGATCCTGACTCATGTGCAGTCATCAGTGCTGCAGCTTGAAAAAAAAAGAGTATATACCCAAAGTAATTGAAGCTGCAGCAAGGCGGCAAGTGATTGCATCCCGATGAGCTTACTTAGGTAAGTGATTCGGGTGCGCTTACGCAGTCAACACCGCTGCAGTTTTAAGTACGCAGGGGATTTAGCCTTTTCGTTGCTGGCACGCCTGCTGAACATAAGGATTATGGTTACCCTGTACCTTAGCGATGCGTGCTTCGCGCAGGCATTCCCATTGGTTGACCGGGTATTGGCGATCCCATACTTCAAAAAGCTGGGTCTGCTGGCGTGAAAGCCGCAGTTGATAACGGTCGCGCATATAGAAGTAGGTGCGGGCGATCGTACCGCGGGCGCGGGCAGGCGGTTCGGCCTGCTTATTTTTGAAGTCCACTTTCATCGGGCACTGGCCGTACTGGCCCTCGCCGCCTTTCCATTGGCTGTACATAAAGTTATTACGATCGCCGTTCACTTCACCTATCGCCGGCTGCAGATTGTGCAAATCGGTTTCGATTTGGCGGTAACCGGCGTCTTTATTGCAGTTTTTGCGCCCGCCCTGTTGCCAGCACTGTAATTGGTGACCGAATTGCCAGGCCGGTACCACGTGTTCCCATTCGATACGTTGCGCACGTTGGGCGTTTTTACGCGCCTGGTAGCCACAACTGTTTAGATCGGGGATGCCTTTTTTACCCTGCCAGTCTATCCGGCAGCCGCAGTAGAAGGAGCCGGGGGCGTCCTGATTGATTTTGGCGGCAGCCGCCTTGGCCTGAGAAAAGTTGTTGATGCCGTGCGCCTGTGCGGCACCGGCAGTGAGAACCACCATAAATAAAATTTTGCGAAGCATATTCCAAAACAGCTCAAAATTGGAAAAGCAGGCAGGGTAGCGGAAGTTTGAAGCCGTAGCAAATGGCGATATTTACTTGTTTTAACGTATAAATCGTTACGCTAAACAGGCTCGCCGGCGAAAAATTTCAGTTTGTCGCCACACTGACGGCAGCGATATTCACTTTCTCCGCGCATCACCCGATTGTGGCGGCGCACGGTAAGCTGGTGCAGTTGGCAACCGCAGCGGTAGGGGTAGGTTTTGCTCTGCACCGAGGCAATCTCAAACTGATGAGTACGGCTGGCCGGTACCTGTAATACGCTTTCCATCATCCAGCGCCATTCGTTGCCGTGTGGTGGCACGCGGCCAAACTGGCGAAATACCAGCAGGTGAGCCAGTTCATGCGGTACCACTTCATCGATAAACGGCTGCTGATTTTCCATCAGCAACACCGGATTCAGCCGGATTTCCCAGGCTTGCAGCCAGGCGGTGCCCGCGCTGGTTCCGCGTTGCTGGTAAAGGATTTTTGGCTCAGGGAACTCGACGGAAAAATGCTGACGGGCCAGCTGCAGTTTTTCTCGCAGACAGCGCATCACCGCCTGTTGCAGCGCAATGGGGATTCTTGCTTTGTTCATTGTGGCTAGCTTAAGCAAAGGCGCGCCGGCTGGCAATAAGAGGCAAAGCTAATTTGTCAGGGGTTTACCAGGCAGGTTTTTCACCGCATTGATAACCCGATCGACGCTGATGGATTGTAATCATTGTGTTAACTGCGGGATAATGAACCGTACATGCTGAGTCCCTGCCTGTAGGGGACGAATATATTCGTCCCGATTAACACGGGCGCAGTATACAGCGCCCCTACAAATCAGAGGGAGTTATGCGATTTAGCGCAATAACCGACTGATTAAAAATACGTAAGGTGTGGGGAGTTTTTTGACGCGGCCTGCCCCGAGCTGGCTGAGTAAGTGTGAATTTAACGCAGCTGATGTTGCAAGTGAGAGATTAATGTCGAATAAACCGTTCCATTATCAAGATCCGTTCCCACTGAAGAAAGACGATACTGAATACTATCTGTTGAGCCGTGACCACGTTTCCGTGAGTGAGTTTGAAGGCCAGGAAGTGCTGAAAGTAGCCCCCGAAGCGTTAACCCTCCTTGCTCAACATGCATTCCATGACGCCTCATTCATGCTGCGCCCTGCGCATCAGCAGCAGGTGGCCGATATCCTTAAGGATCCGGACGCCAGCGAAAACGACAAGTACGTTGCGCTGCAATTTTTACGTAACTCAGAAATCGCCGCCAAGGGTATTTTACCGACCTGTCAGGATACCGGTACCGCCATCATCGTCGGCAAAAAAGGCCAGCGCGTCTGGACCGGCGGCGGTGACGAAGCGGCATTGTCGCGTGGGGTGTACAACACCTTTATCGAAGACAACCTGCGCTACTCGCAAAACGCCGCGCTGGATATGTACAACGAGGTCAACACCGGCAGCAACCTGCCGGCGCAGATCGATCTCTACAGCGTTGACGGTGAAGAATACAAGTTCCTGTGTATCGCCAAGGGCGGTGGTTCAGCCAATAAAACCTATCTTTACCAGGAAACCAAGGCGCTGCTGTCCCCGGGCAAGCTGAAGGATTATCTGGTCGAGAAAATGCGTACGTTGGGTACCGCGGCCTGCCCGCCTTACCACGTGGCATTCGTTATCGGTGGTACCTCGGCCGAAGCGACGTTGAAAACCGTCAAGCTGGCCTCGACCAAGTACTATGACGGCCTGCCGACCGAAGGCAATGAGCACGGTCAGGCATTCCGCGACGTTGCGCTGGAAGAAGAGTTACTCAAAGAAGCGCAGAATTTGGGGTTGGGCGCGCAGTTTGGCGGCAAATACTTTGCGCACGACATTCGCGTGGTGCGTCTGCCGCGCCATGGTGCTTCCTGTCCGGTAGGTATGGGCGTTTCCTGCTCCGCTGACCGTAACATCAAGGGCAAGATCAACCGTGACGGCATCTGGCTGGAGAAGCTGGAGCACAATCCGGGCAAGTTTATTCCGCAAGAACTGCGTCAGGCGGGGGAAGGCGAAGCCGTCAAGATTGACCTCAACCGCCCAATGGCCGATATCCTCAAGCAGCTGTCGCAATTCCCGGTGTCTACCCGTTTGTCGCTGAGTGGCACCATCATCGTGGGGCGTGACATCGCCCACGCCAAGCTGAAAGAGCGGCTGGACAACGGCGAAGGTCTGCCGCAGTACGTTAAGGATCATCCAATTTACTACGCCGGCCCGGCCAAAACGCCGGAGGGTTACGCTTCAGGTTCTCTGGGGCCAACCACCGCCGGGCGTATGGACTCTTACGTTGATCTGCTGCAGTCCCACGGCGGCAGTATGATCATGCTGGCGAAAGGCAACCGCAGCCAGCAAGTGACCGACGCCTGCCACAAACACGGCGGTTTTTACCTCGGCAGTATTGGTGGCCCGGCGGCGGTGCTGGCGCAACAAAGCATCAAAAGCCTGACCTGCGTCGAATACCCTGAACTGGGGATGGAAGCCATCTGGAAAATCGAAGTGGAAGATTTCCCGGCGTTCATTCTGGTGGATGATAAAGGCAATGACTTCTTCCAGAAGATCCAGGCCGGTCAGTGTTCACGCTGTGTGAAATAACTTTCGTCAATACTTGCCGTCCGCTTTCGGGCGGCAAGTTTCAGGCTTGCTCTGGCCCTGTGTAAAGTCCTGTAGCCCGCTGGACGCCGCGTTTTAACCTGTATACCCTACGTGCGCAGCAGTAATACACGAATAAAGGCATATTTGGCACAGAAGGCTCGGCAACTACATGGAAACGCAAGAAAATCATATCAGGGAACTACTGGTCTGGATTGAAGACAACCTGACCAACCCGCTATCATTGGATATCGTTTCTGCCAAATCAGGCTACTCGAAATGGTATCTGCAGCGAATGTTCAAGACGCAGACCGGTCTGTCGCTGGCCTCCTATATTCGCGCCCGCCGTTTGTATCTCGCCGCTTTCGCCTTGCGCTTTACGCAAAAAACCATTCTTGATATTTCCATTGAATATCAATTTGATAACCAGCAAACCTTTTCCCGCTGCTTCAAAAAGCACTTTGCCGAATCTCCCAGCGTCTATCGTCATGCCCGCAAGCAGGACTTCAGTCATCTGGTTCGTTCGCTGTCAGCCAACCATCCTGGTGATATTCAGGTTGACCGCATCAAGGTGGCCAAAGGGCAGTATGCGATCAAGGGGAAAAGTTACGCTTACCACCTCGATATTGCCGATTTGGATAAGTCGCATTTGCACATCCGCAGCAAAATCAGAGAGCAGTTCTATCAATCGGTGGCCAGCCGGCCGGCATTGACCTATGCATTGACCCAGTTTATTCCTGATGGAGAGCAGGTCAGAGTGGAATATGCGCTTGGCGTTGCCGAGGACTGCCCGACCAGTGATGTCGCCGGGCTTGAGCCATGGCCGGAAATTCACGGCGATTATTGCCGCTTTTGTTACTCCGGCAAGCCGGTGGCCTTGCACGACCATGTGGTGCAGATTTACACCCAGGCACTACCGGAATTGGGCCTGGCCCGCAGAGTAGGGCCAGACCTGACGATGTTCAACTATTCGCTGAACGAGCGGGAGGAGTTGCAGCTTGAGCTCCAGCATCTGGTGCCAGTGACTCCAATTGGTTGACCGATTGGACCGCGGTAGTGCGGTTTTTCTGCTGCACGATATCTGCCATCACCGCCAGCGCGATTTCCGCCGGGGTTTTACTGCCGAGTGGCAACCCGATCGGGGCATGAATACGTTCCAGTTCCTGTGGGCTGAATTCGGCAATCTGCTGCAGACGCTGGCGGCGTCGCGCGCTGTTGCGCAATGACCCCATGGCACCGATGTAAAATGCCGGGGTGTGGATCGCTTCCATCAGCGTCAAATCGTCCATGCGCGGATCGTGGGTCAGCGCCACAATCGCCGTATTGGCGTGGCAGCCGCCGTCTTCAATAAACTTGGCCGGGAACTGGCGCAACAATGTGACGTTGCCTCTGAGCTGAGGGGTGAAATTATCCAGCGCCTCCGGCCGATTCTCACAAACCAACACTTCAAAGCCCAGTGAGCTGGCGAAATCGGCGCAGTACAGCGCTACGCTGGACAGCCCGGCGATCAACAAACGCGGTGCCGCGGCGATATGCAAAGTGACCTGCGGACCACGACGTTCCACCTGGGTGGCGCTGGCGAAATCGGTCAATGTCAGGCTGGTACAGGCATCGGGCAAGGTCAGGCGTTTGACCAGCGCGTGGTGTCCGTTCAGTGCACCGGCAATTTTTGTCAGATAGGCAATACTGTCGTCACCGGCTGGCAGGGATTCGATCAGTACTTCCAATACGCCGCCGCACGGCAGTGCTACATTCGGCTCCAGACCCCCTTCACCATAACGGATCACCTGGCTGGCCGCCTGATATTCCCCGGCCGCCACGCGCCGCAGAAAATCCTCTTCCACGCAGCCACCCGACAGCGAACCACAGTAATGCCCATCCTGGGTAGCCACCAGCAGCGCTCCTGGCGATCGCGGTGAGGAGCCGTAGGTGTTCAGTACGGTGCACAGCCACACCGGCTGTTGCTTCAGCCAGCTTATCGCCTGGTTGACCACGGTGATATCGAGATGTTGCATAGATGATTTACTCGCTGGCCGGTAGCTGTGACGGAAGATCAATATCCTGCACCACTTCGGACGTTTCAAGAGAAAGCAGGAACACTGGCTGCCCTTTAAGCAGCTCACGTGCGCCATTATCACCGCGCAATTGGCCCAGTTGTTTGCGCAAAATGGCGGAAAACCCGACCGGGTGGCCCGGCTGCTGCTGGAAAGCGGGGCGGACGATGGCGTGTTGCCGTAGGGCGGCCGCCACCTGCCGGAAAACCGTCGGCGTAACGAAGGGCATATCCGCTAAATGGATCAGCCAGCCTTGCCAGTGCGGGGTGGCGTTAACGCCGGCGGCGATCGATTCTCCGAGGCCAGAGCTTGCCAGTAGCGTGACCGGAACCTGATAGGCCGCGCAGACCTGCTGTACCAGAAGATTGTCCGGGCGGGTGACCACCCATACCGGCAGATCAGAGGCCAGCGCCTGACGCAGCGTTTGTTCAAATATCGAGCGTTGCTGACCAGAATTATCCGCAAACTCGGCATTCAATTTATTGCCTTCGCCCCCGGCCAGAGAGAAACGCTCTCCACGTCCGGCAGCGGCGATCACTATGCCCGTTGTCATCTTATCCGCCCGAATTTGCGCAACTTATTATTACCTTACTAAAAATATGTGTTCTTGAGATGTGTTTTTCTTGAAAACAGCATGTTAATCATCACATAATTTTAGTTATAAGCATATGCTTATGACGTCTACGGCAAGGTCGTCAGCGTTTGCGCAACACCACCGCTGAATACAAAAATACAATAAAGAAGCAAAGGACTTTTTATGAGCAATTTTAGCCCGTCGCGGCGCCGCTTTATCAAAAGCGCCGTGATTGCGGGGGTATCCGTGTACCTCGCGCCACTGTACAGCCGTGCTTATGCCGCGCTGTTTGAGCAAAAAATCCTTCAGTCCCCGAACTGGGATGCCCATGAAAAGCGTATTCGCTTTCGTATCGATGGTCGTGCCAAGGTGATGGGGCAAAAGGTATTCGCCCGCGACATTCGCGCGGTCGATATGCCGCACTGGCCGCAACAACAGGCGCACGCCTTTATTTTACGCGTCACCAAGGCCGACCGGCTGTTCGAGGGCATCGATCTCTCGTTGCTGGGAGACGATCTGCAGCCCGACCGGCTGGTCACGGCAGAGGATCTGGCGCGTGACGGCCTGGCCTTCCCGGCGTTCTACGGCGACGACATGCTGCTGCCGATCGGCAAAACTCCGGCCTATCTTGGCCAGGCGGTGGCAATTCTGATTTATCACGATTTCGCCCGTTTCCGCTTTGCCAAAGACAAGCTGAAATTCCGTGAAGAAACGCTCAAGTACGGGGCGGAAACCGGCCCGCTGGAGCGGGATCCCTGGGGCACTTTCCGCTATGTGCGCGTGGGTGGCGATAAGCCGTTCGACGACGATCGCTTCTCCAGCCTGAAAGACACGCCGATTTTCCCGGTATCGATGAAGAAACACCTGCCGGTCTGGCCGGAAGGCCGCGAGGGCGGCAAGCTGGATCAGGAAGGGATGTATTACGCCGGCATGATAGCCAATGAGCTGCAAACGCCGCCGGAAGACTGGCTGGTGATGTCGCGTCGCTATACTACGCAATCCGTCGATACTTCGGCGCTGGAGCCGGATAACGCCAACGGCTGGTACGATGCCACGACGCAGACCCTGCATCTGGTGGTGCCTACCCAGTCACCGCAGGAAGTGGCCGACGAAATGCCTCGCATGTTGGCCAAACACAATCCGCCGGTGAAACAGCTGATTTTACACCCGTGCTACACCGTCGGTTACGGTTCGAAAGATCACTTTAACTTCCCGTACTACGGTGCGGTGGCGGCGATGTACGGTGACGGGCACCCGGTACGCCTGGCCAATGACCGTTTCGAACAGTTCCAGACGGCGCTGAAGCGCCATGCCTTCGATATGAATTACCGTATTGCGGTCAACCGTCAAACCGGCGTACTGCAATCATTCCACGGCGAGATGACGGCAGACGGCGGTGGTCGCAGCAACTTTACGCCGTCGGTGGTGATGGTAGCGGCGACGGCGGCACAGTCGATTTACTACTTCCCGAAAAGCGATTTGTCGGCGGTGGGGCTGGCTTCGCGCGCCATTGATGCCGGATCTGCTCGTGGCTACGGCACGCTGCAAAGCATGGCCGCTACCGAGATGATGGTGGATGAACTGGCTGCCGAGCTGAAGATCGACCCGATCGAGTTCCGTTTGCGCAACGTACTCAAATCCGGCATGAAAAATACCCAGGGCGCTATCCCGGCCGGGGCAATTCGTGCCGATGAAGTGCTGGAAAAGGCAGCGAAGCATGAGATGTGGTTGCAACGTGCCCAGCGGAAGGCGGAGTTTGAGAGCCGGCACCCGGGCAAACGCTATGGCGTCGGCTTTGGCTGCGTGCAAAAAGACTTCGGCACCGGGGCCGAGACCTCGTTCGCTCGCGTCGAGCTGGGGGAAGATGGGCGCATCATGCTGCATCACAGCGGTGCCGAGATGGGAACCGGCATGTCGACCTCACAATCGGTGCTGTGCGCACAGTGGCTGGGCAAACCGGCGGATGAGGCGCACTTCTCGGTGACCGACTGGTCGGTACTGCCGATGGTCACCAGCGGCGATCCTTACATTATGTCGCAGGCCGAACAGGACAAGTTGCAAGCCAACCCGGCCTGGACGCCAAGCTATTGCTCACCGTCCAGTGCCAGCAACTCGGCGTATTACTTCTCCCACAGCACGCGCGAAGCGGCGCGTCTGATATTCGATCACGGCCTGTGGCCGGCGGCGATGGCCATTTGGCAATCCGGCCCCGGTGGCGGCCAGGCAGCACCATTAGTGGTGCGCAGAGAAGACGCACGTTGGGTGGAAGGCGGGCTGACCGCGGCCGGCATGGAAGTGCTGAGCCTGGAGCGGCTGGCGAAACAAGCCTACCAGATGGGCGGTATCACCGGTGCGGCGGTACACGTATTTAACCGCTGGCAGTGGGCCGAGGCGGACTTCACCCTGAGCGCTAAAAGCGAGCGTCTGCCGATTGACGGGCTGGCGGTGCGCAATGCCAATGGCGAGTTTAAAACCTTACCGCGCAGCCAGGCCTACTATCCACCGACCCAACGCAATAACGCGGCGGTTACCTATTACAGCGCCGTCGGTACCCTGGCGGAAGTGGCGGTGGATATCGCTACCGGTCAGGTGGAGCTGCTGAACCACCATTCAATCATGGAGTGCGGCAATCTGATTGTGCCTGAGCTGGTTTCCGGCCAATTGCAGGGCGGCCTGGCAATGGGGATTGGCCATGCACTGCACGAATATTTACCGCTGTACGAAGACGGGCCTGGTAACGGTACCTGGAACTTTAACCGTTACCATCTGCCGCGCGCCAGCGATGTGGCGGTCTGGAAACAGACCGATGACATCCTGCCCGCGCTGTCGGAAACCGATCCACCCAAAGGCATGGCCGAAGTGGTGATGATCCCGGTAGTTGCGGCACTGGTTAACGCTATCGCCGACGCTACCGGCCACCGTTTCCGTGATTTGCCCGTTCGTGCAGAAAATATTCGTGAGGTATTACAATGAGCATTAAAACCCAGCCGATTTCCCTGACCATCAATGAAAAGCAGTACGGCCCGATCGAAGTACCGGAAGGGCTGATGATGATCGACTTCCTGCACGAATATCTCGACCTGACCGGTTCGCGTCTTGGCTGCGGGCAGGGGATCTGTCACGCCTGCGTGGCGATTGTCGATCATCCGAGCGGCACCAGTGAGGAAGTGCGTACCTGTATCACCGGCGCGCATTTCTTCAGCGGCAAGAAAGTGCGTACCGTCGAAGGCCACGCCAAGGTGGATGATCAGGGTGAAGTGGTCGAGCTTTCGCCGATCCAGCAGGCTTTCCTGGAGCATTACAGTTTCCAGTGCGGTTACTGCACGCCGGGCTTTGTTAACGCCGCCACTATTTTTGTCGAGAAGCTCAAGCGCGAGCCGATTGCCCGCGATCAACTGGAAAGCGCGATTGAACAGGCGCTGGACAGCCATATCTGCCGCTGTACCGGCTATGTGCGTTACTACGAAGCGGTACGCGACGTAGTGCTGAAAACCCCTGGCCTGGTGAAGGAGACGGCGCAATGAAAAAACGTCTCGCACTGCTGATCCTGTTGGTGGTGATTATCGTCATCGCCGTGCTGTGGTGGCGTGAAAATCGCCATTACGACGGCCCGGTACAGCAGGTAACCGCCAGCACCGAACAGGTTGCCCGTGGCCGCTATCTGGCTCAGGCCGCCGACTGCGCTGCCTGTCATACCGCCAGTGGTGGCGCGCCAATGGCAGGGGGGTATCCGCTGGATACGCCGTTCGGCACTATCTATGGCAGTAACCTGACGCCTTCGGCCGATCAGGGGATTGGCCGCTGGACCAAGGACGACTTCTTCCTGGCGGTGACCCAGGGCGTGGCACCGGGCGGTCGTCATCTGTATCCGGCCATGCCTTATACCTCGTATAAAGGCATGTCGCGTCAGGATGCCGATGATATCTATGCCTATCTGATGACCCGTCCGGCGGTGGATGTTGCCATTCCGGAAAACGCCATGCCGTTCCCGTTTAACCAGCGCATGGCGCTGATTGGCTGGAATCTGTTGTTCCGTAGTCAGGATCCGCTGCCGGTCAGTTCGCAGGGTGATTCGGCGCAGTGGCAACGCGGCCGTTATCTGGCGGATACGCTGGGCCACTGTGGGGAATGCCACACGCCACGCGGCATGCTGGGTCAAATGAATCTGGCCAAACCTATGCAGGGCGGTGATCTTGGGCGCTTTATGGCACCGGACATCACCCCGCACGGGTTGGCGCAGCGCGGCTGGACGCCGGACGATCTGAACCGCTTCCTCTCGACCGGCCTGGCACCGCAGGGTTCCGCCTTTAGTGAGATGCATATGGTGGTGAGTCTCAGCACCCGTCATTTGACGCCGGAAGATGGTCAGGCGCTGGCGACCTATCTGATGGGGGAACAGCCGCCGGCGGCTGTGCCGGTTAAAATCGGTCAGGGCAGCGATGCCGGGCGCATCAGCTATCAGGATCAGTGCTCCGGTTGCCATGCGCGTGAAGGCCAGGGTAAGCCTCATGTGGCGGTCGCGATGCGTGATAACGCTACGCTGCGCCAACCGGACGCTAAAAACCTGATTGTCTCGATACTGGACGGTTTACCGGCCCAGCAATTCCCTAACGGCGAAAGCATGCAGAGCATGCCGGCCTTTGGCGAACGTCTCGATGATGCACAGGTGGCGGAACTGGTGAACTACCTGCGTGTGACCTGGGGCGGGTTGCCGGCGGATGTGACGGCCGAGCAGGTGAAAGCGCTACGTAAGTAAGGTTCAATGGAAAAATGGCTCGGCATATCGAGCCATTTGAGTTTGATGACAAAGTTGTCTTTGAATCCGAGATACCCGGGCCTAGCGCACCGAGGGGCGCTCCGGCGGGCAAGCCGCTACGACCCCTTCGGCACGTTCTCCCTAATAACGGGCTTTGTCAGTAGTCTGAAATGGCTCGGCATATCGAGCCATTTTTTATTAACGATTATCTGCCGGGGGTTCACCCAATACCGGCATTCCTTCCTCATCCCATTCCAGCGGTTTAATCCGTGTATGACGATTTGGGTCATAGAGCGGATCCCCTTCGATTTCCGTGTAATTACGCGCATGGTAAACCAAGATATCTCGCCCCTGTTCATCCAGGGTAAAGCTGTTGTGCCCGGGGCCGAACTGGCGGTTTTTTACGCTGGTGCGAAACACGGGCTGTTCGAGCTTATGCCATTGGGCGGCATCGGTGATGTCGCTGTCGATGTCGGCCCATAACAGACCGAGGCAATAATTCTCGTCGGTCGCGCTGGCGGAGTAGCTGATAAATATTCTTTGGCCATGGGCGATCACCGCCGGTCCTTCATTGACCGAGAACCCGACGGTTTCCCAAGGGAGTTCAGGTTGGCTGAGCATCACCGGCCGGCCCTTCAGCGTCCAGGGATCTTCCATTTCGGCCAAATACAGGTTGGAGTTGCCGTGGATCGCCGGATCCTTCTGCGCCCAAAGATAATAGTGTTTGCCACGATGTTCGAAGTGGGTGGCGTCGAGGGAGAAACTGTCGATATGGGTATAAATTCGGCCTTTTTCCTCCCACTCTCCGGTCAGCGGGTTGGCAGCGCTGCATTCCAGAGCAAACATTCGGTGCTGGAACAGGCCATTGGCAATCTCCGGGCTATGGGCTGCGGCGAAGTATAAATACCATTTGCCGTTAATAAAGTGCAGTTCCGGCGCCCAGATTAAATGGCTCATCGGCCCCTGCTGTGGTTTTCGCCATACCACCGTCGGGCTGGCTTGCGCCAGTTCGCTGAGGCTACGCGCGCGCCGAAGTTCTAACCGGTCATATTCCGGTACCGAGGCGGTGAAGTAGTAATAGCCATCGCTGTGGCGCAAAACAAAGGGATCCGCCCGCTGTTCAATCAAGGGATTAGGGTAGTCGCGCATCGCAGGCTCCTTACGGGGTTCGGGTTTTTAGTTGCTGCTCAGAGTAGTCGGTTAGCTCGCGGTAATTAATGCGTCGCTTTTCCAGGTCGATCTGAATTTGACGCATCAGTTGGCGATCAACCTTCAGCAGGCGTACCACGCCGGCAGTGATCAGATATCCGATACCGGGGATCACGGTGAACAACAGCACGATGCTGTTAAGTGCGCCAGCGCTTTGGCTGACCGCATCGGCCTGATAGCCGGACAGCGACATCAGGAAGCCCACCATGGCGCCGGCCACCGCCAGCCCGACCTTAAGGAAGAACAGATTGCCGGAAAAACTGATGCCGGTGATGCGCTTGCCGGTTTTCCATTCGCCGTAATCGTCCACGTCGGCCATTAACGACCAGTGCAACGGCGAAGGGATCTGATGCAGGATATTCAGCAGGAAATAGGCGGCGACGATCAGCGAAGTGAACTGAGGGTTGAGGAAATAGAAGCCGCACGAAAACGCCGCCAGCAAAATATTGGTCCAGAAGAACACTTTCAGTTTGCAGAAGCGATCGGTCAGGGGCTTGGCCAATGCGCTGCCAACCATCATGCCAACGACGCCCAGCGCGATAAACAGACTGGCAAAGGAGGTTGATTGTTGCATGACGTAGGTGACGTAATACATGGTGGCGGCCATGCGGATAAAACCGGGGCAGACGTTGCAAAACGTCAGCAGCAGAATGCGCACCCACTGATCGTTTTTCCACACGTCTCTCAGATCGGATTTAAGGGCGTCATGGGTTGGCACTGCCGGACGAATACGTTCTTTGACCGTGGCAAAGCAGAACAGAAACATGAACAGGGCAATCAGTGCCAGTACACCCATTGCCATCTGATAGCCACGCGCCTTGTTTGCGCCGCCAAACCATTCAGCCATTGGCAGCAGCGTCAGGGACAGGATCAGGGTAGCGATACCGACCAGGATAAAACGGTAGGACTGACAGGAGACCCGTTCGTGCGGATCGGCGGTGATCACGCCGCCCAGCGAACAGTAGGGGATATTGATCGCCGTGTAGGTCAGCGACATCAAGAAGTAAGTGGCGAAGGCGTAGACCACTTTGCTGTTGTAGCTCCATTCCGGCGTCGTAAACATCAACACGCTGAATAATACATATGGCAGGGAGATCCACAGCAACCAGGGGCGAAAGCGACCCCAACGGCTTTGGGTGCGATCGGCTATTGCGCCCATGATCGGATCGGTGATGGCATCCAGCACGCGGACTGACAGCAGCAGCACGCCGACCAGTGCGGGAGTCAGACCGTAGATATCGGTATAGAAATAGTTGAGAAACAGCATAATCGCTCCGCCGATCATGTTGCAGCCGGCATCTCCCATGCCGTAGCCAATCTTTTCTTTTATTGATAGGGCGTTGCTCTTCATGGACATTTTCTCCGCACCTGCAAAGTCTAACTGAGTGGCAACGATTATTGTCCCGGTTGGCGGCGAGTTATCAGAAGTGAATGGTTGTAGAGATGGACAAATCCACCGTGGCGGGGAAACTGTGAGCCAGCTTGCAAAATAGAGCGGCAATAAAAAGGCCCACAGTTTGCACTGCAGGCCTTGTTTTTTGGCTTGGTTACCCGCGGCCTGTAGCGCTCACGGCACGCTGGCTACGCTGTTTAATGGCATAGCCGATGCCTAAAATGGCGACCCAAACCGGGATCAGCAACACCGAGATTTGGATCCCCGGCGTCAGGTACATGATCACCAGGATAGCGGCCATAAACACCAGGCACAGATAGTTGCTGAACGGGTACCAGAAGGCTTTGAACTTCGGTTCAACACCTTCGCGGTTCTTGGCTGCGCGGAACTTCAGGTGCGCCAGGCTGATCATCGCCCAGTTGATCACCAGTGCCGACACCACCAACGCCATCAGCAGTTCGAAGGCACGGCCGGGGATCAGGTAGTTAATCAGTACGCAGAACGCCGTGGCGGTGGCGGAAACGGCAATCGCAATGACAGGGACGCCGCGACCGTCGACTTTCAGCAGGCTTTTCGGCCCGTTGCCCTGTTTTGCCAGGCCGTACAGCATGCGGCTGTTGCAGTAGACGCAGCTGTTGTATACCGACAGCGCGGCGGTCAACACCACCACGTTCAGCACCGTTGCTACCAGGTTGCTGTTCAGCGCGTGGAAGATCAGTACGAACGGGCTACCGCCTTCAACCACTTTACCCCACGGGTACAGCGACAACAGAATGGTCAGTGAACCGATATAGAACAGCAGGATGCGGTAGATAACCTGGTTGGTCGCTTTGGGAATGCTTTTCTGCGGGTTGTCGGCTTCTGCCGCGGTGATGCCCACCAACTCCAGCCCACCGAACGAGAACATGATCACCGCCATCGCCATCACCACCCCCATGACGCCGTTCGGGAAGAACCCGCCCTGCGCCCACAGATTGGTCACTGTGGCTTCCGGCCCGCCCATGCCGCTGAACAGCAGGTAGGCACCGAACACGATCATGCCGATAATCGCCACGACCTTGATGATGGCGAACCAGAATTCCATCTCGCCATACACCTTCACGTTTGCCAGGTTGATGGCATTAATCGCCAGGAAAAATACGGCTGCCGACACCCAGGTCGGGATCTCCGGCCACCAGTACTGCACATAGATCCCCACCGCGGTCAGTTCCGCCATGGCAACCAGGACGTACAGCACCCAGTAGTTCCAGCCGGAAGCGAAGCCGGCGAAGTTGCCCCAGTATTTATAGGCGAAGTGGCTAAAGGAACCGGCCACCGGCTCTTCGACCACCATTTCACCCAGTTGGCGCATGATCAGAAATGCGATAAAGCCGCCAATGGCATAACCGAGAATGACCGAAGGGCCGGCCATCTTTATTGTTTGCGCGATACCGAGAAATAGCCCGGTACCAATAGCGCCCCCTAGTGCAATAAGCTGAATATGGCGGTTTTTAAGGCCGCGTTTCAGCTGGTCGCCATCATGCTGTTGACCATCCATCAATCAAACCCTCTGTCGTTGCAGAATTACTCACATGCTGTAAAGCAGTGGTTACGATGTGTGTTTTGTTTTATTTACGGCGTTATATCTATTAATTCCACGGAGCCGCTACCGTTTGGCAAAGAATAATGTTATGCGCGCCAGTTTGCACCTGCTTTATGTAGTGAGTGATTAAGATTTCAGCAGTTTAGGAAACAAAATGCGGGTTGTGTGACGACAGGGGGGATTCAATGCATGAAATAAGCATTAACTCACATAATGCGCAAAAATAATTTAGCTCTGGCGGTTTGTCGGTGGCGAAATATCAACCGGCTGAACGCACCTTTTGCGATGTAAATAGGTATTCGTCAAAGCTTAATAAACATGCAATAGAATTCTACTTTAGAGACTTCAGTCTGCCTGACGGCAGGTTTCGCAAAAGTTAAATCAAAAACCTACCTCGTAAATGGTATTACCAAGCGCGCGTTAGCGGTTTGCAGCAGGTCTGGTATTGAGGTGTTAAAATGTGCGGGTAACCTGATTTCGATCAAGGCCCATATGGACAGGAGGTGAATACTTTGTTACTTTACCGTCACGTTTTTGAAATTGGTATTACCAATTGACTCCGCGCCATTCGCAGAGAAGAAATCACCCATGGCCTACAGCAAAATCCGCCAACCCAAGTTGTCAGACGTCATCGAGCAGCAGCTCGAACACCTGATCCTCGAGGGAACACTGCGTCCAGGCGAAAAACTGCCACCGGAGCGTGAACTGGCGAAACAATTTGATGTTTCCCGTCCTTCTCTGAGAGAGGCTATCCAGCGCCTGGAAGCCAAAGGGTTGCTCCTGCGCCGTCAGGGCGGTGGCACCTTTGTACAAACTAATCTGTGGCAGAGCTTTAGCGATCCGCTGGCTGAACTGCTGGCCGACCATCCTGAATCACAATTCGATCTGTTGGAAACCCGTCATGCCCTCGAAGGCATTGCTGCCTATTACGCGGCGTTGCGCGGTACCGACGAAGATCTGGCACGCATCCGCGATTGCCATATGCTGATTCAGCAGGCCCAGGACAGCGGCGATCTCGACGCCGAAGCCGACGCGGTCATGCAATACCAAATCGCCGTGACCGAAGCTGCCCACAACGTTGTGTTACTGCACCTGCTGCGCTGTATGGGGCCGATGCTGGAACAGAACGTGCGTCAGAACTTTGAATTGCTCTACTCGCGCCGTGAGATGTTGGCAAAAGTGAGCAGCCACCGCGCCGGAATTTTTGAGGCGATTGTGGCACGCGAGCCAGAAAAAGCTCGTGAAGCCTCGCACCGCCATTTGGCGTTTATCGAGGAAATTTTGCTGGATCTCAGTCGGGAGCATACCCGACGCGAGAGATCGCTGCGGCGTCTCCAGCAACGCAAGGATTAAGAGCGGTTCTCTTCAGGGCACACCAGCCTGCGGGGTTTACGTTCGAAGTGCTTAATTAAGCATTTAAGTAAGCGGCAACTAAACTGATGGGCCTGTCTTCGTGTGTTTTGCCTCAGAACACAGGAAGACAGGCTCCAAAACAAACCATTAGACAGATAAGGAATACCACCATGTCAGAACGTTTAAACAATGACGTGGATCCGATCGAAACCCGCGACTGGCTGCAGGCGATCGAATCGGTCATCCGTGAAGAGGGTGTTGAGCGAGCTCAGTTTCTGATT
Source organism: Serratia sp. AR11 (assembly GCF_056376275.1). NCBI lineage: Bacteria > Pseudomonadati > Pseudomonadota > Gammaproteobacteria > Enterobacterales > Yersiniaceae > Serratia > Serratia sp. AR11. The sequence goes on along the minus strand of NZ_CM150739.1, from coordinate 4,609,330 downwards.
GATCAGGTTCTGGGTGAAGCCCGTAAAGGCGGTGTTAGCGTTGCAGCCGGTGCTGCGGCTCACAACTACGTCAACACCATCGCGGTGGAAGACGAACCTGCTTACCCTGGTAACCTGGATCTTGAGCGTCGTATCCGCAGCGCTATTCGCTGGAATGCGGTAATGACCGTTCTTCGTGCTTCCAAAAAAGATCTGGATCTGGGCGGCCACATGGCTTCCTTCCAATCTTCTGCGACCTTCTATGAAGTCTGCTTCAACCACTTCTTCCGTGCACGCACCGAACAAGATGGCGGCGATCTGGTTTACTTCCAGGGCCACATCTCTCCGGGCGTTTACGCACGTGCCTTCCTTGAAGGCCGCTTGACCGAAGACCAAATGAATAACTTCCGTCAGGAAGTTCACGGCAAAGGCCTGTCATCTTACCCGCATCCTAAATTGATGCCGGAATTCTGGCAGTTCCCGACCGTTTCCATGGGCCTGGGCCCAATCAGCGCCATCTATCAAGCGAAGTTCCTGAAATATCTGGAACACCGTGGCCTGAAGAACACCTCTGCTCAAACCGTTTACGCCTTCCTGGGCGACGGCGAGATGGATGAGCCGGAATCCAAGGGCGCGATCACCATCGCTACCCGTGAGAAGCTGGACAACCTGGTATTCGTCATCAACTGCAACCTGCAGCGTCTGGACGGCCCGGTCACCGGTAACGGCAAGATCATCAATGAGCTGGAAGGCATCTTCGCGGGCGCAGGCTGGCAGGTACTGAAAGTGATCTGGGGTGGTCGTTGGGATGAACTGCTGCGTAAAGATACCAGCGGCAAGCTGATCCAACTGATGAACGAAACCCTGGACGGCGACTATCAGACCTTCAAATCCAAAGACGGCGCTTACGTACGTGAGCACTTCTTCGGTCGCTTCCCGGAAACTGCTGCGCTGGTCAAAGATATGACCGACGAAGAGATCTGGGCGCTGAACCGTGGCGGTCACGATCCGAAGAAAGTCTTTGCTGCACTGAAAAAAGCGCAGGACACCCAAGGCAAACCAACCGTTATCCTGGCCCATACCATCAAAGGTTACGGCATGGGTGAAACCGCGGAAGGTAAAAACATTGCTCACCAGGTGAAGAAAATGAACATGGAAGGGGTTCACCACTTCCGCGATCGTTTCAACGTGCCGGTTGCCGATGCTGACATCGAAAAACTGCCGTACGTCACCTTCGAGAAAGATTCCGAAGAGTACAAATATCTGCACGAACGTCGTCAGGCGCTGGCAGGCTATGTGCCTACCCGTATGCCGAAGTTCACCGAGAAGCTGGAAATGCCGGCTCTGGCAGACTTCAGCTCCTTGCTGGAAGAGCAGAACAAAGAAATTTCTACCACCATCGCCTTCGTGCGTGCCCTGAACGTGATGTTGAAGAACAAGTCGATCAAAGATCGCCTGGTTCCAATCATTGCCGACGAAGCTCGTACCTTCGGCATGGAAGGTCTGTTCCGTCAGATCGGTATCTACAGCCCGAACGGCCAGCAGTACACTCCTCAGGACCGTGAGCAGGTTGCTTACTACAAAGAAGACGAGAAAGGCCAGATCCTGCAGGAAGGTATCAACGAACTGGGTGCAGCCTCTTCATGGTTGGCCGCAGCGACTTCCTACAGCACCAACGATCTGCCAATGATCCCGTTCTACATCTACTATTCGATGTTCGGTTTCCAGCGTATCGGTGACCTGTGCTGGGCAGCAGGCGACCAACAGGCGCGCGGCTTCCTGGTAGGCGGTACTTCAGGCCGTACCACCCTGAACGGTGAAGGTCTGCAGCACGAAGACGGCCACAGCCACATCCAGTCCCTGACTATTCCTAACTGTATCTCTTACGATCCAGCTTACGCGTACGAAGTGGCAGTGATCATGCACGACGGTCTGGTTCGCATGTACGGTGACGCGCAAGAAAACGTCTACTACTACATCACCACGCTGAACGAAAACTACCACATGCCGGCTATGCCGCAGGGTGCAGAAGAAGGTATCCGTAAAGGTATCTACAAGCTGGACACTCTGGCAGGCAGCAAAGGCAAGGTTCAGTTGCTGGGTTCAGGTTCTATCCTGCGTCACGTTCGTGAAGCGGCGAAGATCCTGGCTGACGATTACGGCGTGGGTTCTGACATCTACAGCGTGACTTCCTTCACTGAACTGGCGCGTGATGGCCAGGATTGTGAGCGTTGGAACATGCTGCACCCAACCGAAACTCCGCGCGTACCTTACATCGCTCAGGTGATGAACGAAGCGCCGGCGGTTGCGTCTACCGACTACATGAAGCTGTTCGCAGAACAGGTTCGTACTTACGTTCCAGCCAGCGACTATCGCGTTCTGGGCACTGACGGCTTCGGTCGTTCAGACAGCCGCGAAAACCTGCGCCACCACTTTGAAGTTGATGCTTCTTACGTTGTGGTTGCTGCACTGGGTGAACTGGCTAAACGCGGTGAAATCGAAGCTTCTGTGGTAGCTGATGCGATTAAGAAATTCGACATCAACCCAGAAAAAGTTAACCCGCGTCTGGCATAAGAGGTACAGAAGAATGTCTATCGAAATTAAAGTACCGGACATCGGTGCAGACGAAGTGGAAATCACCGAAATTCTGGTGAAAGTGGGCGATAAAGTTGAAGCAGAACAATCGCTGATCACCGTTGAAGGTGATAAAGCTTCCATGGAAGTCCCATCCCCGCAGGCGGGTGTGGTTAAAGAAATCAAGGTTGCCGTCGGTGATAAAACCGAAACCGGCAAACTGCTGATGATCTTTGAAGCAGAAGGGGCGGCTCAGGCCGCACCAGCTGCCAAGGCTGAAGAGAAACCGGCCGCAGCACCTGCTGCTGCACCGGCTGCCGCTGCTGCCAAAGACGTTGCGGTACCGGACATCGGTGCTGACGAAGTTGAAGTGACCGAGATCCTGGTGAAAGTGGGCGACAAGGTGGAAGCCGAGCAGTCCCTGATCACCGTTGAAGGCGACAAGGCTTCAATGGAAGTTCCGGCACCGTTCGCAGGTACCGTGAAAGAGATCAAAATCGCCACCGGCGACAAAGTCACCACCGGTTCTATGATCATGGTGTTCGAAGTGGCTGGCGCCGCTTCTGCTGCCGCTCCGGCTGCGGCACAAGCTCCGGCTGCTCCTGCAGCACCGGCGGCTTCTGCGGCCAAAGACGTTGCAGTACCGGACATCGGCGGCGACGAAGTAGAAGTCACTGAAGTGATGGTTAAAGTGGGCGACAAAGTTGCCGCTGAGCAGTCACTGATCACCGTTGAAGGTGACAAGGCTTCTATGGAAGTGCCGGCACCGTTCGCAGGTACCGTGAAAGAAATTAAAATCAGCGCCGGCGATAAAGTGAAAACCGGTTCCCTGATTATGGTGTTCGAAGTTGAAGGCGCTGCGCCTGCTGCCGCTCCAGCCCAGAAGGCAGAAGCTGCACCGGCTCCGGCTGCAAGTTCTGCACCGGCCCAACAGGCTGCACCTGCTGCCAAAGGCGAGTTCGCTGAGAACGACGCTTATGTGCACGCTACCCCGGTCATCCGCCGTCTGGCGCGTGAGTTCGGCGTAAACCTGGCGAAAGTGAAAGGCACCGGTCGTAAAGGCCGCATCCTGCGCGAAGACGTTCAGACTTACGTGAAAGACGCGGTCAAACGTGCAGAAGCGGCTCCGGCTGCTGCTGCCGGTGGCGGTCTGCCAGGCATGCTGCCTTGGCCGAAAGTGGACTTCAGCAAGTTCGGTGAGATCGAAGAAGTGGAACTGGGTCGTATCCAGAAAATCTCTGGTGCCAACCTGAGCCGTAACTGGGTGATGATCCCGCATGTGACTCACTTCGACAAAACCGATATCACCGATCTGGAAGCTTTCCGCAAGCAACAGAACGAAGAAGCTGCCAAGCGTAAGCTGGACGTGAAGTTCACCCCGGTGGTGTTCATCATGAAAGCCGTTGCTGCTGCTCTGGAGCAGATGCCGCGCTTCAACAGCTCTCTGTCCGAAGATGGCCAGAAGCTGACGTTGAAGAAATACATCAACGTGGGTGTGGCGGTTGATACGCCAAACGGTCTGGTGGTTCCGGTGTTCAAGGATGTGAACAAGAAGAGCATCACTGAACTGTCCCGCGAACTGATGGCTATCTCCAAAAAAGCTCGTGACGGCAAGCTGACCGCAGGCGAAATGCAGGGCGGGTGTTTCACCATCTCTAGCCTGGGCGGTATCGGGACGACTCACTTCGCACCGATTGTGAATGCACCGGAAGTGGCCATTCTGGGCGTCTCCAAGTCTGCTATGGAGCCGGTCTGGAACGGTAAAGAGTTCGTGCCGCGCCTGATGATGCCAATGTCGCTCTCCTTCGACCACCGTGTTATTGACGGTGCAGATGGTGCGCGCTTTATTACCATCATCAACAACATGCTGGCTGACATCCGCCGTATGGTGATGTAATGAAAAAAGGGCGCAGCATGCTGCGCCCTTACCACTTCAGTAGCAGTTTTGTCGGTTTTTGCACGACTCGACAAAATTGTTGAGACACGGGTCACTCGAACACGCTTTGCAGATTATTAACAATTCTGTAAACTGCTGGCGGTGTAAGCGTCCCGGTGGATGAAGGGCGTTATGAGATCGATTAGCTATAAAAATGACGTCTGACCCGCCGGACAATCAATTAAGAGGTCATGATGAGTACTGAAATTAAAACTCAGGTCGTGGTACTTGGGGCGGGCCCGGCAGGTTACTCTGCTGCCTTTCGTTGCGCTGACTTAGGTCTTGAAACCGTTCTGGTTGAACGTTATTCCACTCTGGGCGGGGTTTGCCTGAACGTGGGATGTATCCCTTCCAAAGCCCTGTTGCACGTTGCCAAAGTGATCGAAGAAGCCAAAGCCCTGGCCGAACACGGCATCGTTTTCGGCGAGCCGAAAACTGACATCGACAAAGTGCGCGTCTGGAAAGAAAAAGTCATCAATCAGCTGACCGGCGGTCTGGCTGGTATGGCTAAAGGCCGTAAAGTGAAAGTGGTTAACGGCCTGGGCAAGTTCACCGGCGCTAACACCCTGGTTGTTGAAGGCGAAAATGGCCCAACCACCATCAACTTCGACAATGCCATCATTGCCGCAGGTTCCCGTCCGATCCAACTGCCATTCATTCCTCATGAAGATCCACGCGTGTGGGACTCTACCGATGCACTGGAACTGAAAACTGTCCCAGAGCGTCTGCTGGTTATGGGCGGCGGCATCATCGGCCTGGAAATGGGCACCGTATACCATGCGCTGGGTTCACAGATCGACGTGGTCGAAATGTTTGACCAGGTGATCCCGGCTGCTGACAAAGACGTGGTGAAAGTCTTCACCAAACGCATCAGCAAGCAGTTCAACCTGATGCTGGAAACCAAAGTGACCGCGGTAGAAGCCAAAGAAGACGGCATCTATGTCACTATGGAAGGCAAAAAAGCGCCTGCAGAACCACAGCGTTACGACGCGGTGCTGGTGGCTATCGGCCGTGTGCCGAACGGCAAACTGCTGGAAGCGGGTAAAGCCGGTGTTGAAGTTGACGAGCGTGGCTTCATCAACGTCGACAAACAACTGCGCACCAACGTGCCGCACATCTTCGCTATCGGCGACATCGTCGGTCAACCGATGCTGGCGCACAAAGGCGTGCATGAAGGCCACGTTGCCGCAGAAGTTATCGCCGGCATGAAGCACTACTTCGACCCGAAAGTGATCCCATCGATCGCGTACACCGAGCCGGAAGTTGCGTGGGTGGGTCTGACCGAGAAAGAAGCGAAAGAGAAAGGCATCAGCTACGAAACTTCCACCTTCCCGTGGGCAGCTTCTGGCCGTGCTATCGCTTCCGATTGTGCAGACGGCATGACCAAACTGATCTTCGACAAAGAAACTCACCGTATTATCGGTGGCGCGATTGTCGGCACCAACGGCGGCGAGCTGCTGGGTGAGATCGGTCTGGCTATCGAGATGGGTTGCGACGCAGAAGACATCGCGCTGACTATCCATGCTCACCCAACCCTGCACGAATCCGTAGGTTTGGCGGCTGAGATCTACGAAGGCAGCATCACCGACTTGCCTAACCCGAAAGCCAAGAAGAAGTAATTCTGCTGGTTTGAAAGGTTGATAAGCGGCTCCTGAAAAGGGGCCGTTTTTTTGTGCCTTCCGCTCTCAAATTTTACTATTCGCGACCAATAGCCATTGTAAGTGAATGGGTATTGTGTTGTGCTCGTCAGGCTTAATTTTGTTGTAGACGGACCCAACCTGCAGCCGCGGCTAGCCTGTACCGCAGCCGATTACACTGTACTCAACGATTCAGCAAAGATTTAATGTTGCTTTTATGTGAACGAATTAACAACCAATTCAAATCCTGATATGCTGGCTGAGCGGAACCGGGCACTGTAACTTACAGTCCAGGACATCGACAGCAGTGCCCCGTCAGGATCAATGGCATCAATACCGTGCGCTAAACCCGGTTTGAATAGAGAACGCCAGGCACAATAAATGACAATGAGAGCGAGGAGAATGTCGTGCTAGAAGAATACCGTAAGCACGTAGCCGAGCGTGCTGCAGAGGGCATCGTCCCTAAGCCGTTAGACGCCACCCAAATGGCAGCGCTGGTTGAATCATTAAAGAATCCGCCAAAAGGCGAAGAAGAATTCCTGTTAGATCTGCTGATTAACCGTGTACCCCCAGGCGTCGACGAAGCCGCCTATGTTAAAGCAGGTTTCCTGGCGGCCATCGCCAAAGGCGAAGCAACCTCCCCCCTGATTACCCCTGAGAAAGCCATTGAACTGTTGGGCACCATGCAGGGCGGCTATAACATTCATCCGCTGATTGACGCGCTGGATAACGAAAAGTTGGCTGCAATTGCCGCCAAAGCGCTGTCTCATACGCTGCTGATGTTTGATAACTTCTACGACGTGGAAGAGAAAGCCAAGGCGGGTAACCCACACGCCAAACAGATTATGCAGTCCTGGGCCGATGCCGAGTGGTATCTGTCGCGTCCGCAGTTGGCGGAAAAAATCACCGTTACCGTGTTTAAAGTCACCGGTGAAACCAATACCGATGATCTGTCACCGGCACCGGATGCCTGGTCGCGCCCGGATATCCCGCTGCACGCCCTGGCGATGCTGAAAAACGAACGTGAAGGCATAGTGCCGGATCAGCCGGGCAGCGTTGGCCCGATCAAGCAGATTGAACTGCTGAACAAAAAAGGCTTCCCGCTGGCCTACGTCGGTGACGTGGTCGGTACCGGTTCATCCCGTAAGTCCGCCACCAACTCGGTGCTGTGGTTTATGGGCGACGACATCCCGCACGTGCCTAACAAGCGCGGTGGCGGTGTGGTGCTGGGTGGCAAAATTGCGCCTATCTTCTTCAACACCATGGAAGATGCCGGTGCGTTGCCGATTGAAGTGGACGTCAATGACCTGAACATGGGTGACGTGATCGACATTTACCCGTACAAGGGTGAAGTGCGTAACCATGAAACCGGTGAACTGATTGCCAACTTCGAACTGAAGACCGACGTGCTGCTCGACGAAGTGCGCGCCGGTGGCCGTATTCCGCTGATCATCGGTCGTGGCCTGACCACGAAAGCACGTGAATCTTTGGGTCTGCCGCACAGCGATGTGTTCCGCATTGCCAAAGAAGTGGCAGCCAGCAACAAAGGCTTCTCGCTGGCACAGAAAATGGTTGGCCGCGCCTGTGGCGTTGCCGGCGTGCGTCCGGGGGAATACTGCGAGCCGAAGATGACCTCCGTCGGTTCTCAGGACACCACCGGCCCGATGACCCGTGACGAGCTGAAAGACCTGGCTTGCCTGGGCTTCTCTGCCGATCTGGTGATGCAGTCGTTCTGTCACACTGCCGCGTACCCGAAACCGGTTGATGTGACCACTCACCATACGCTGCCGGACTTTATCATGAACCGTGGTGGCGTATCGCTGCGACCTGGCGACGGCGTTATCCACTCCTGGCTGAACCGCATGCTGCTGCCGGATACCGTGGGTACCGGTGGTGACTCCCACACCCGTTTCCCGATCGGTATTTCCTTCCCGGCGGGTTCAGGCCTGGTCGCCTTTGCTGCCGCCACCGGCGTGATGCCGCTGGATATGCCTGAGTCGGTGCTGGTGCGCTTCAAAGGCAAGATGCAGCCTGGCATTACTCTGCGCGACCTGGTGCATGCTATCCCTTACTACGCCATCCAGCAGGGTCTGCTGACGGTTGAGAAGAAGGGCAAGAAGAACATCTTCTCCGGCCGTATTCTGGAAATCGAAGGTTTGCCGGAGCTGAAAGTTGAGCAGGCGTTCGAACTGACCGACGCCTCTGCCGAGCGTTCCGCTGCCGGTTGCACCATCAAACTGGACAAGGCACCGATCGAAGAGTACCTGAACTCCAACATCGTACTGCTGAAGTGGATGATCTCCGAAGGTTACGGCGACCGCCGTACGCTGGAGCGTCGTATCCAAGGCATGCAGAAATGGCTGGCGGATCCGCAACTGCTGGAAGGCGATGCGGATGCAGAATACGCTGCGGTGATCGACATCGATCTGGCAGAGATCACTCAGCCAATCCTGTGTGCGCCAAACGATCCGGATGATGCGCGTCTGCTGTCAGATGTGGCCAACAGCAAGATCGACGAAGTGTTCATCGGGTCCTGTATGACCAACATCGGCCACTTCCGTGCCGCCGGCAAGCTGCTGGATCAGCACAAGGGCCAGTTGCCGACCCGTCTGTGGGTAGCACCGCCAACCAAGATGGACGCAGCTCAGTTGACCGAAGAGGGCTACTACAGCGTATTCGGCAAGAGCGGGGCACGCATCGAGATCCCGGGTTGTTCACTGTGCATGGGTAACCAGGCGCGTGTGGCTGATGGTGCGACGGTAGTTTCCACCTCTACCCGTAACTTCCCGAACCGCTTGGGTACTGGCGCTAACGTCTATCTGGCGTCTGCAGAACTGGCGGCGGTGGCTTCATTGCTGGGCCGCCTGCCAACGCCGGACGAATACCAGACGTACATGGCACAGGTTGATAAAACGGCGGCGGATACCTACCGCTATCTGAACTTTGACCAACTGGGTCAGTACACTGAAAAAGCCGACGGCGTGATCTTCCAAACCGCTGTTTAAGTCGCTATATTGCGCAACTGTTTAACGGGAGGCCTTGGCCTCCCGTTTTATTTTTCTCAGTTGCCAACTTTGCGAGCGCTCACTGAGTTAGTCATGAATTAATGTTTACACTAAGAGAAAGGGCTCAGGAGGGCGTGCTATGGATTACGAATTTCTGCGTGACGTGACCGGACAGGTGATCGTCAGATTTTCGATGGGGCATGAGGTCATTGGCCACTGGATCAACGAAGAACTCAAAGGCGATTTTAACCTGCTGGATCGCATTGAAGCCGGTGCGGCGGAAGTGAAAGGCAGCGAGCGTCAATGGCAGTTGGAAGGCCATGAATACACATTGCTGATGGACGGTGAAGAAGTAATGATCCGTGCCAATCTGCTGGAGTTTGAAGGCGAAGAGATGGAGGAGGGGATGAATTATTATGACGAAGAAAGCCTCTCATTCTGCGGCGTCGAAGATTTTCTGCAGGTGCTGAAGGCCTACCGTTCTTTTATGCTGAAATACTGATTGTGCCGACAGGGGCAGTGAGAGTGCCCCTGTACATTAGGCGCTAAGCGTTAAGCGCGGCCAGAAATGAGCGGCCGTTGTAGGGAGCTTTAGCGTTGAAGAACTCACAAACTGTTGCCCCCACGTCAGAAAGCGTGGTGCGAATACCGAGTGAGCAAGCCGCTTGTCCTGGGCGAAAAACTAACAGGGGAACCTGTTCGCGCGTGTGTTTGCTGTGACCGACGGTAGGATCGTTACCGTGGTCAGCCATGACGACCAGACAATCGCTTCCATCCATCGCGGAGATGAGTTTTGCCAGTGAAGCATCGACCAGTTGCAGGCGTTCGGCGTAACGTTCTGCATCTTGCGCATGACCGGCAAGATCGGTTTCCTGAATATTGGTGCAGATAAACGCTGGCCCCGGGCGCTGCAATTCATCGAGGGTGATATCCAGGATGGTTTGCGAATCAACCAGCTGCTGATAATTACGTCCCTGCGGGTTTTCGACAATATCGGCCACTTTCCCTACCAGGACGGTCAAAATGCCTTGCTGGTATAATTGTTGCGGTACCTGAACGCTGGCATCGACCCCATAGCCCAGGTGGATCACCTGGAAGCCGTTCCGATAAACCCCGGCCTTTGGGCTGTTGATGCCGATAAAGCGGTTATCTTTGACTTCCACCGCCGCCAGGATTTGTTCACTGCTTTCCAGCAAGCCGCCGTAGGCGATAACCCGGCCCACTTCGACACAACTGCGCACCACCCGACCAATTTTTTCCACCTGCTCAAAGCTGATGGCCGAGAGATTGCCACAGACGTTAAACACCTGGCCTAAATCCGCTTCGAGGTTGTCACCAATGGCGACTGCGTCGTTGACCCAAAGTAAACGCAATTCGCTGTTGTGAGCCGGATAGCGTTCGACCTTAAAACCTTCGTTCTTTAGCGCCTGTTCAACTTTTTCAAGCCGGGTAGAGAAGGGCATGCGCACCGGAGGAAGTGGCAGGGTACCCATGATTTCCTGATGCCCCATGAAGGTATCACCGCCCTCGTGTTGCAGCAGTGCGACGCCAAAAGCCGCTGTCGGGCTTTCGTGCATGGCGCTGACGCGATGGCCGGGTTCGGCGATATGCAGTGCATTGATCAAACCGAGCTTTTCGAGCATCGGCAGTTGCAGATTGGGCAACCGTTGCAAAATATGGCCGCAAGTATTGGCGCCAATGTCCTGTGGGCGCACTTCGGGAACATCTCCCATAGCACCCACGCCAAAACTATCAATGACCAAAACCACAAACTTATCCATGATGGCTCCTTGCCAGGTCGTTACCGAGACTATCAAACACCCCCAACAGTTGAGGGTTACCCATTTGAATACCGCTTATCAGCGCCACATCGCTGCGTGTTACAAAAACCTGAGTGCGAAAACACATAATCACCGGGCTGCTGACAGGCCAGCGTCCTGCTAATGGCAGCGTATAATCGATGCTGTCGCTATCTATCGGCAGTACGCGACAGCGCTGCCATTGGCCGTCGAGCACCAGCGCGTTTTGCAGGTGGCCGCGGCGATAGTAGCCACCGCCATAGCAGAAACTGATGTTGTCCTGGCCGTGCGAAATTTCAGAAAGGTAAAGCATGGCTATTTTTTCCGGGCCGCCGCCGTACTGATTCGCGGGCTGAGTGCCCGTCAGGGCATGGCCAGGTTCGGTATGGGTCACGCCGGCAGCGGCCAGTTTGGGCAGGGTTTCAATGCAGGTTGCCGAAGCGGCATTCATTTGGCGAACTTCAATACCCTGCTGTTCCAGCAGGTTTTTTGCCCTGGCTAATGTGGTGAGATTGGGGGTTGCCTCGGTAGTTTGCCGTTGCTCGTTGAATAGCATGCAGGGGAAGTGAGTGACCCCAATAATTTCAACGCCTGCCATCCCGCTGATTTGATTAATCACGTCCGGCAGTTCTGCCAATAAGAAACCCGCCTCCTGGCCCGGATAGACCACGTCGCCTTTATCCTGAACTTTCAGTAGCAGCGCCTGCCGGTGATTTTGGCGCAGCGCCGCAGTGGAGATCTGCCGTGCTTTTTCAATGCTATAAACGGTAATGACTTCTGGACGCTGGGCAATGGCTTCATCAATCATATTGACGGGCGTTTGCACCAGATGGCCAATGTGGGCTATCGGTAAACCCTGCTGCCAAAGTTGACGAGCCTCTTTAAAATCAACGGCGACAATGCCCTGATAACCCTGCTTCAACAGCAGCTGGCATAGCAGCGGATTGCGGCCAAACTGTTTGCTCATCAGGTACAGCGAAAGGCCCAGTTTCTCCGCGCATTCCTGTAATAGCCGGGCATTTTCCAATACCAGGTCGACATCGATAACGTAGCAATCCGGCTTGATAGCGCCGTTACGCCAAAAGTGAACAGCGGCATCAATCAGGGCAGGGTTTTGTTTTTCCAGCGCATTTAGAAACATAGGTCCCTCGATGTGTGCTATTAATTCATTTTTTTGAATATTTAATGCGTAATCAAAACTTCACACTGTGCTGCTGTCTGTCTGGGCGAGATACAGGCCAAAAACGTTAGCCAGTAGGTAGCCGAGTTCAGAATCTGGAATCGCAAATGCGAATAAACTCAGCAGGTCGCTGTTGATTTCCCGGATGTTGGCAAAGACGTTTGATGCTTCGATCTCATCTAATAGCTCCGGATCGATAGCCGCGATGATTTCCCCACGGCGTGCGCGTGTCAGGGCATTGGCCATATGGGTAATCATCATTTCGCCCTGGGTATGGCGGATATTAAGCTGCCAATGCTGCTCGAGCCGTTTAACGACCTCAAGCATACCGATATAGACCTCAGTATCGATGACCTGGGCATCATGTAAAATCTGCAGACGTGTTTCCATTTTGCTGCTCCTGAGTTAGTAACTGGGTTCTCTGGTGCCTTTTTTGACTTCTTGTTGATGTGCCAATAGCCGCTGCAGGTTAACCAGCGTCTTGACCAGATGAGGGATCACCCGGTCATCATTGCGCACCAGCAGGACGGCTTCGGAAGCCTTAATGCTTACCGGGTAATGATTAAGGGGTTCCTTGACCAGGTTCAGACTGTCGAGATCTTCGGTTACGTTCCACACCGTTGCATCTATTTCTCCCCGCTCAATCCGCGTCAGAGATTCGTTATAAGGCAGGTTAATGCGTTCAATATCCTGCCCGGCAAATACCACTTCCGTGAGCAAACGCTGATCGGGCGAACGAGAGTCCAGACCAATACGACGGATGTTCTGTTTTTCGCCTTTGCGATAAACCAACTGATGCCCGTCAACGTAAGAACCGGCCCCCAACATCATTGCCGCAGTGACTTTGCCATCGCGCAAGTAGCTTTCTGCGGCAAGATGGGAGACGACCGCCATGTCATAAACGCCGTCGATCAGGCATTCAATGCGGACATCTGCACCGCGCATATGGGCGTAATAGAGTGGGTAACCCTCAAACTGGGCCTTAAGCGCGCTGGCCAGTCCTTCATACAGTCGGGTGTAGGGCAATGGCATGGCACACACAATATTGCCGATATCCGCTTGCTCCAGCAGGGCCGGATAATTCATGTTGCTAAGCAGGGTACCATTCCTGCCGCGACGCTCCAGCGTAACGCAAGAGGCGGTTTCCAGGGTCTTCAAGGCGTGTTGTACCACGCCGACCGAGAGATTCAGTTCGCTGGACAGCTCATCAATGGTTTTCAGACGGGCACCCGGTGCCAGTCCGAACAGGTAGCGTGCCAGGCTGACTAACGCCAGACCTTCCTTCTTAATAAATGCCTTGCTCATCTTTTTTAATTTTCATTTTTGTGAAGATTTAAATCTTCTATCTTCCCGGCCCATCAGGCAATCGGCAAAAAATGATAATGGGAGAGGGATCACATAACTCAGAGGGGGAGACGAATGAGGCTTATGGTTTGGGCGAAAACAGACAGGCATTTAAGAGTAGGGTGCGGCATGCCGCACCCGTTACTTATCACAGATGCGGAATATTGCGGCCGTAATAGATTTCCTGCATCTCTTTCCACAGCAGATCGGTAATCTCTTTACGTTCGGCGGCACTCAGCGCATCCGGTTTGGCGTTAAACAGGTAGTGCTTCAGATCGAAATCCTTCAGCAACATCTTGGTATGGAAGATGTTCTCCTGATAAACATTCACGTCCATCATGTGGTACAGCGCCTTCATATCATCAGACATAAAGTTCTGGATCGAGTTGATCTCATGATCGATGTAATGCTTCACGCCGTTCACGTCGCGGGTAAAGCCACGCACGCGGTAGTCCATGGTAACGATGTCGGATTCCAACTGGTGGATCAGGTAATTCAGCGCTTTAAGCGGTGAAATCACGCCGCAGGTCGACACTTCGATATCGGCGCGGAAAGTGCACAAACCACCTTCCGGATGGCTCTCCGGATAGGTATGAACGCAGATGTGGCTCTTGTCCAGGTGGGCAACCACCGTTTTTGACAGCGGGCCTGGGTGTTCCGAGGTATCGACATCGTTCGGATCCACCGGCTCTTCGCTGACCAGAATGGTCACGCTGGCACCCTGAGGTTCATAGTCCTGGCGGGCAATGTTCAGAATATTAGCGCCAATGATCGAGCAGGTTTCGCTCAGGATCTCGGTCAGGCGATTGGCGTTGTATTGCTCGTCAATGTAGGCGATATAGCCAGCGCGGTCATCCGCAGTTTTGGCGTAACAAATATCGTAAATACAAAAACTCAGGCTCTTGGTCAGGTTGTTGAAGCCGTGCAGTTTTAGCTTATGCAATTTGGTTCACCTCCTTTATCTTCTCGCTTAACGTGAAACGTTCAGTGCGTCGAGCAAATACTGCGGCAGAGCAAAGCTGCCCGCGTGAATTGCCGGGTTGTAATAACGACAGTTTAAGCCGCTTTGATGAAAGCGATGTTGCAGCGTGGTCAGATCAAGCTGGCGCAGCGCCGGATCCTGGCTCGCCCAGGCGAAGGTCATGATACCGCCGTAATAGGTCGGGATCGCCGCCTGATAGAAGCTGACGTCCTTGAAGTACTGGCTCAGCCTGGTGTGGCTATTGACCGCTTCGTCTTGCTGCAGGAAGCACACGCCGTTCTGCGCAACAAAAATGCCGCCTTCGTTCAGGCAGCGCGCGCAGCCTTCGTAGAATGCTGAGGTGAACAGACTTTCGCCGGGGCCGATGGGATCGGTACAGTCAGAGATAATCACATCGAATTTTTCATCGGTCTGATTAACAAAGTTGACGCCGTCGTCGATCACCAGCTTGAAGCGCGGATCGTCATAAGCACCGGCATTGTGGTTAGGTAGATATTGGCGACAGAACTCGACCACACCGGCGTCGATCTCAACCATGGTGATCTGCTCTACGCCCTGATGGCGGCTGACTTCGCGCAGCATGGCGCCGTCGCCACCGCCGATGATCAGCACTTTCTTCGCCTGGCCGTGGGCCAGCAGCGGTACGTGGGTCATCATTTCGTGATAGATGAACTCATCGCGCTCGGTGGTTTGCACCACGCCGTCGAGCGCCATCACGCGCCCCAGAACCGGGTTTTCAAAAATCACCAAATCCTGATGCTCGGTCTTCTCACGATACAGCACGTTCTCTACCGAGAAGTACTGGCCGAAGTTGGCATGCAGCGTTTCATACCAAATTTCTTTCTGGGTCATGTGCGGGGACTCCGTAATAACAGCCATGAAAAATTGGCGCAACATCATAGCTAACTCTGCCTGGTGATGCACGGCTGAATTTCAAACAGAGGTAGCGCAAGGCGGGGGGATTAGTTGGCGTATGCCAGCAGGCTCAGCGAGTCGCGCGCCAGGGATTTGCACTTGTTGGGGGTAGGGATGGCGATCCCGCTGAGATCGCGATAGCTGTCTTCACCCAGCGCCTTCATATTAAAACTATTATAGTTGGTCAGATCCCAACGGTTTTGCTGAGCGAAATAAACGATGGCGCGCTTGATTTGTGCATTGGGCAAATCGTTGTAGCCGCAGTCATTTTTCAAATAAATAAAGACCGCCGTCAGATCGGCCAGATCTTCCGCCTCAGACTCATTCAGCGCCAGACTGGCGTTGGAGAACCCCAGCATGGTGAGCAGCAGCACCAGTAACGTTGTTTTTTTCATCATGAAAATAGACCTGTTTATTGTCCACAGACGTTATCACACTTGCCTGTAAAGGCACCAAATTTTATTACCGGCAGGTAACATAACCGGCAGCAAAGGCTTGACCTTCCGCTAAGGGGAGGGTTTAGGCTGCGAACAGATCAATCTATACCCATACTCTTTCAAGTTGCAGTGCAGCTTGTGCCGCATTAAGTGCCGATCACTGAAAAAGGGAGTCAGCGATGTTACGCCGTGATTTTATCAAATTGACCGCTGCGCTGGGCGCGGCAAGTGCTTTACCCTTGTGGAGCCGGGGCGTGTGGGCAGCCGAGCTGCCGGCGTTGCCGATCCCGCCGCTGCTGATGCCGGACGCTCAAGGGAACATAGCGCTGGCGCTGCAAACCGGCGAAATGAACTGGCTGCCGGGCAAGGCGACCCAAACCTGGGGCGTTAATGGGGCGTTATTGGGACCTGCGGTGCGATTGCAGCGCGGCAAGCCGGTGACGGTGGATATTCGCAATGGCTTGCCGGAGGCCAGTACCGTTCACTGGCACGGTCTGGAAATCCCCGGTGACGTTGATGGCGGCCCGCAGGCACTGATTCAGCCAGGTACCACGCGCAGGGTGCAGTTCAAGGTCGAACAGCCCGCAGCCACCTGCTGGTTCCATCCGCATACTCACGGCAAGACTGGCCAGCAAGTGATGATGGGTTTGGCGGGGCTGGTTCTGCTGGAAGACGACGAGAGCAGCAAGTTGCCGCTGCCTAAAACCTGGGGGCAGGATGATATTCCAGTGATCCTGCAGGACAAGCGGTTGGGTAAAGATGCACAGATTGAATACCAACTGGACGTAATGAGTGCCGCAGTAGGCTGGTTCGGTGACCGTATGTTCACCAACGGTGCCCAGTATCCACGGCATGTGTCACCGCGCGGTTGGCTGCGCTTGCGTTTCCTCAACGGTTGTAATGCGCGTTCACTGAATCTGGCAACCAGCGATAATCGGCCGCTCTACGTGATCGCCAGCGACGGCGGCTTTTTGGCCGAGCCGGTCAAGCTGACCGAACTGTCGATGCTGATGGGCGAACGCTTTGAAGTGCTGGTGGATGCCTCCGACGGCAAGCCTTTCGATATTGTTACGCTGCCGGTTAAACAGATGGGCATGACGCTGGCCCCGTTCGACCAGCCGCTGCCGGTATTGCATATTCAGCCTTCGCTGGCGCAGGGTATCAAGAGCATGCCGGACAGCCTGGTCAAATTGCCCGCAATACCGGCGGTAAGCGGGATCCAGGAGCGCTGGTTGCAACTGATGATGAACCCGCAGTTGGATAAGCTGGGTATGCAGGCGTTGATGGACCGCTACGGCCATCAGGCCATGGCCGGCATGAGCATGGACCACGGCAGCATGCCTAAAGACGGTGGTGATATGGCCGGCATGAAAGGCATGGACCATGGCAGTATGAAGGGGATGGACCACGGCAATATGAAAGGGATGGATCATGGTGCCAAGTCGTTCGACTTCAGCCATGCCAATATGATCAACGGCAAGGCCTTCGACATGACCAAGCCGATGTTTGAGGCCAAGCGCGGCAAATACGAAAAATGGACCATTTCGGGTGAGGGCGACATGATGCTGCATCCGTTCCATATTCACGGCACCCAGTTCCGCATCCTGTCGGAAAACGGCAAACCTCCGGCGGCTCACCGCAGCGGCTGGAAAGACACGGTGCGGGTCGAAGGTTGGCGCAGTGAGGTATTGGTGCGCTTTGATCACTCAGCCAATAGCGATCATGCCTATATGGCCCACTGCCACCTGCTGGAACATGAAGATACCGGCATGATGCTGGGCTTTACCGTCACCGACTGATCACCCCCATGGAAAACCGGGCGGCGCACTCGCGTCGCCACGCTTGGTTTGGCCTTGGGAAGTGGCTATACTGCTTAAAATATCAGCTATGGAGGGAAGCATTATGTCGACAAAATTGGACCCTATCGTCTCGGAGTTTGAAACTCAAGAGCAGGCTGACCACTACGACCGTTGGTTTCGGAGCCAGGTTGAAGCTGCAATCAATAGTAGCGCCCCTTTGATCCCTCATGATGAAGTCATGGCCGGTGCCCGCAAGATTATCGAAGAAGCTAAAGCTAAAAGAAAATCAGCCTGATGCTGACCGTCAAATGGACTGACGAGGCAAAAACGGGTTTATATACCCTGATCGCTTTTATCGCGGAACAAAATCCAGTTGCTGCTGAGTCGCTGATGCAGCGTATAGAAGAATCGGTCATTCCAGTAACTGAACATCCGTATTTGTTCCGAACCGGGCGCGTAGCCGGAACTCGGGAAATAGTGGTACACCCAAATTATATAGTGATTTATCGCGTATTAGCGGAGCATATCGAGGTGTTAAGTGTGCTTCATGCCCGTCAGGAATACCCTCGAGCTATACCCTAAACTTAGTTGATACCTGAACCCGCCAGATTCAACGGGCGGCGCACTCGCGTCGCCAGCGGCGTCAGGCTATGCTAAACTCTGCGCCCTTCTTCCGGCAACTGACCTGAAAACTATGAAACACACTGTAGAAGTAATGATTTCCGAGCAGGAAGTTAAGACCCGTATCGCCGAACTTGGCCGCCAGATCACCGAAGATTACCGCGATAGCGGCAGTGATATGGTGCTGGTCGGGCTGCTGCGCGGTTCCTTTATGTTCATGGCCGATCTGTGTCGCACCATTGAAGTGCCGCATGAGGTCGACTTTATGACCGCCTCCAGCTACGGCAGCGGCATGTCCACCACCCGTGACGTGAAAATCCTCAAGGATTTGGATGAAGACATCCGTGGCAAAGACGTGCTGATCGTTGAAGACATCATTGACTCCGGCAATACGCTGAACAAAGTGCGCGAAATTCTGGCGCTGCGCGGGCCGAAATCACTGGCGATTTGCACCCTGCTGGACAAGCCTGAACGTCGTGAAGTCGAAGTGCCGGTGGAGTACGTGGGCTTCCCGATCCCGGACGAGTTCGTGGTAGGTTATGGCATCGATTACGCTCAGCGTTATCGCCATTTGCCGTACGTCGGCAAAGTGGTACTGCTGGACGAGTAATATGCGGTGGGCGCGGTTTGCCGCGCCCCTGACAGGATTAAATACCCTTATCCTGCTGCAGTGTAGCCATCGCCTTGCGATAGCCCATTTCCAGGCTTTCCCGGCTGGTGGCTGCAACTTCCAGATCCCGCAGACGTCCGTCTTGGATCCCGTACACCCAACCGTGAATCATCACTTTCTGCCCGCGTTTCCACGCTGACTGCATAATGGTGGAATGGCCCAGGTTATAGACTTGCTCAATCACGTTGATTTCACAGAGTACGTCGAGGCGCTGTTCTGGTTCCAGCTCACCCAACAGTGAACTGTGCTTGTACCACAGGTCACGAATGTGCAGCAGCCAGTTGTTGATCAGCCCCAGCTCAGGGTTCTCAACCGCGGCCTCTACGCCACCACAGCCCAGGTGACCGCAGATAATAATATGCTCAACTTCCAGAACGTCGACGGCGTACTGCACCACCGACAGGCAGTTTAAATCAGTGTGAATCACCAGGTTGGCCACGTTACGGTGAACAAAGAGTTCACCCGGCTCCAGCCCGGTCAGTCTTTCCGCGGGAACGCGGCTGTCTGAACAACCTATCCATAAAAAGCGAGGCTTTTGCGCCTGGGCCAAACGTTCAAAAAAGTTCGGGTCTTCCTTGCTGATGTTAGCCGACCAGGTATGGTTATTAGCGATAAGCTTTTCGATTTCTTTCATGGAGGTTATAGACCTGTAACGGACAGATTGCGTTGGGGTAATATAGGACAAGCGTCACAGTTTGGAAATCGGAACAGCTACGCTAGAGGGTATTCAGCCACTTTTTATACAGTAAGGCGGGATGGAACCTGAATTTTCCGCACGGATTTGCCTCAGTGAAAACGCTGCTGATGATAACATCACCTTCATTACAAGACGCAGCAGCATACTCATCGTCACAAGGTACTTTTTAACTTATGAATTATGCACTGGAAATAGCGCAGCTCACCAAGACTTACGCCGGTGGCGTCAAGGCATTGCGCGGGATCGACCTGAACGTCGAGGCGGGGGATTTCTACGCCTTGCTGGGGCCTAACGGCGCCGGAAAATCCACTACCATCGGCATTATCAGCTCGCTGGTTAATAAGACGTCCGGCAGCGTACGGGTGTTCGGCTACGACATCGATAAAGACATCGTCAACGCCAAGCGCCAACTTGGGCTGGTGCCGCAGGAGTTCAACTTTAACCCGTTCGAAACCGTGATGCAGATTGTGGTCAATCAGGCCGGCTACTATGGCGTGACCCGCCGTGAGGCACTGGTGCGGGCGGAAAAATACCTGACCCAGCTGGATCTGTGGGGCAAGCGCGACGAACGTGCCCGCATGTTATCTGGCGGGATGAAGCGCCGCCTGATGATCGCTCGCGCATTGATGCATCAGCCAAAATTGCTGATCCTCGACGAACCGACCGCCGGGGTAGATATCGAGCTGCGCCGCTCGATGTGGGGCTTCCTGAAAGAGCTTAATGCCCAGGGCACCACCATCATTCTCACCACCCACTATCTGGAAGAAGCAGAAATGCTGTGCCGCAATATCGGCATTATCCAAAACGGTGAGCTGGTGGAAAACACCTCGATGAAAAGCCTGTTGGCCAAGCTGAAGTCTGAAACCTTCATCCTCGATCTGGCGGCGAAAAGCCCGTTGCCGCAGCTGGACGGTTATCGCCATCGCCTGACGGACACCTCAACGCTGGAAGTGGAAGTGATGCGCGAACAGGGCCTGAATGGCCTGTTTGCCCAGCTCAGTGCGCAGGGCGTTCAGGTACTGAGCATGCGTAACAAGGCCAACCGGCTGGAAGAGCTGTTTGTCACTCTGGTTAACGGTAATGGAGAAAAAGCATGATGCGTTTGTATTGGGTGGCCTTGCAGAGCATCTGGGCTAAAGAGATCAACCGTTTTGCCCGCATCTGGATCCAGACGCTGGTGCCGCCGGTGATCACCATGACGCTGTATTTCATCATCTTCGGCAACCTGATAGGTTCACGCATTGGCGAGATGCACGGTTTTGATTACATGCAGTTTATCGTCCCCGGCCTGATTATGATGGCGGTGATCACCAACTCGTATGCCAACGTGGCGTCATCGTTCTTTAGCGCCAAATTCCAGCGCAATATTGAAGAGCTGCTGGTGGCACCGGTACCGACGCACGTGGTGATTGCCGGTTACGTCGGTGGTGGCGTAGCGCGCGGTATTTGCGTCGGCGTGCTGGTGACCGTGATTTCGCTGTTCTTCGTGCCGTTGCAGGTGCATGCCTGGTGGGTGATTGTCGCCACGCTGCTGCTGACGGCGATTTTGTTCTCGCTGGCGGGGCTGATCAACGCGGTGTTTGCCACCACCTTTGACGACATCAGCCTGATCCCGACCTTCGTGCTGACGCCGCTGACCTATCTGGGCGGGGTGTTTTACTCGCTGACGCTGCTACCGCCGTTCTGGCAGGCGGTGTCCAAACTGAACCCGATTGTCTACATGATCAGCGGATTCCGCTATGGCTTCCTGGGCATCAGCGACGTGCCGTTGACGCTGACCATGACGGTGCTGGTGGCGTTCATTGCGGTGTTCTACCTGCTGTCCTGGTACCTGATTGAGCGCGGTCGCGGTCTGCGTACCTGATTAACCAGCGTCCCCGGACATTGCGTACGGGGACGCTTTACCTGACCTGAAGCAAGTAGCCTGTAAATCAATAGAATTGCTCAAATAACCCCTTTCTCCCCGCCATTCAAATCGTGCTATGCTGGCGCTCCACATTTTCTCCATTTTGTTATATACCCTATGAATTTCAAGTTGCGGCTGGAAAAGCGACGGGTATACGCACTCGTAAGCAGAACATAACCATGCGGTCTACACACAAGATAGCGGCTGGGTTACTCGGCATTCTGTTGTCCCTTGTCGCCCCGGCAAGCCTGGCCAATTTGTTGTCGGAAGACAGTGCCGTTAAATCCGAATATATGGAAGCGCAACGCGACAGTGAGGTTTATTCGCTGATTGGCGAGCATGTCATTCCTGTCGGTGAAGTGAAGCAGGGGCAACTGATCCAGGTGTTCCCGGCGGATGCGGAATATTACGAGTTCAAATTCGGCCACGGCACGGGTTTTATCGATAAAGACGATGTGCGAGAGCTTAAAAAATCACGCAAGGTGAAAGACGATCTGGGGGAGTTGAATAAACCGCTGACTAACCAGAACCTGATCACGCAGAAGGCGATCAACGTCTATACCGATGCGGATAACACCAGCGATGTGTTTGGTGTACTGGAACAGAACCTGCGCTACCCGATTATCGGCAAGCTGAAAGATCGGCTCAACAACACCTGGTATGAGGTCAATATTGGCGATCGCCTGGGTTATGTCAGTGAGCTGGACTGTGAGATTGACACCGGTATACCGATACTGACCTATCATCATCTGCTGAAAAACGAAGAGAACAAGCGCTTCCGCCATACCTCGACGACTACCTCTGACGTGGCGTTCAGTAACCAGATGACCTATTTGAAGCAGGCGGGCTACGACACTATTTCCCTGTATCAGTTGGAAGCCTACCTGAAAAACCAGATCAATCTGCCGGGCAGGGCGGTGGTGCTGACATTTGATGACGGGCTGAAATCGGTCTATCGCTACGCTTACCCGGTCTTGAAGAATTACGGCTTCCGTGCCACGGCGTTTATTATTTCTTCACGCATCAAGCGTCACCCGCAGAAGTGGAACCCAGATTCGCTGCAGTTTATGAGCATTTCCGAGCTGAAGCAGATTCAGGACGTGTTCGACGTGCAGTCACATACCCATTTCCTGCATCGTACCGACGGTAATCGTCAACCGATCCTGCTCAGTCGTTCACTGCACAATATTGAATTCGATTTTGAGCGCTCACGCCGCGCGCTGTCGCAGTTTAATCCGCATGTGCTGTATGTCTCCTACCCATTTGGCGGCTACAATCAGCGGGCGATACAGGCTGCGAAAGACGCCGGTTTTCATATGGCGGTGACCACGGTGCAGGGCAAAGTGAAACCGGGGGATAACCCCTATACGCTGAAACGGCTGTATATTTTGCGCACCGACTCGATTCAGACCATGGCGGACAGAATAGCCAATAAACCGGGAACGCTGGTGGTGCAATAATCAGGAAGGAACGGGCGCCGACAGCGCCCGTTTTTACTTTTATGCGACCTGAACCGGCACGGCTTTCGCCTTGCGCTGCAGGTGGTTGTCACCCTCGAAGTAGCCCACTTTCGGGCGGTGTTGGCGGGCATCGGCATCGCTCATCTGTACGTAGGAGCAGATGATCAGTTTGTCGCCCACGCAGGCGCAGCGTGCTGCCGCACCATTGACCGAAATAATGCGCGAACCGCGTTCGGCGGCGATGGCATAGGTTGAGAAACGCTGACCGTTATCAACGTTATAAATATCGATAGCTTCATATTCCAGAATGCCTGCGGCCTCCAGAAAGTCCTGATCAATCGCGCAGGAGCCTTCATAGTGCAAGTCGGCCTGAGTCACTTTCACCCGATGCAGCTTGCCTTGCAGCATAGTACGTATCATAACTTTACCTAACTGAGTATCAGCCTTCACAGGCGATTGAGGTTAAACATCCATCCGGTGTTATCGTCACCGATAAGCCCGCCATTGTCTACTGTCTGGCCGGTCGCAATGGTGACGATTGCACAAAAAATGACCTACAGCGTCAGGTCAACCTGTTGATTGTCGATCAACCGCGCTTTACCCAGCCAGGCGGCCATTAACACCACGGCACGTTGGCTTTCAACACCCAGCGGTTGCAGGCTGTCGGCGTCGCGGATAAACAGCTCATCCGGGGTGAACCCGGCGTTGCGCAGGTGCTCTGCGGTTTGTTCCAGCAGCTCGTCGACGTGGCGTTCACCGTTGCTGAGCTGTTCGGCCAGCGCATTCATGATTCTGCTGAGCTGTGGGGCGATTTTCCGCTCTTCGGCGGTCAGGTAACCGTTGCGTGAGCTGAGCGCCAGACCATCTTTGGCCCGTACTGTCGGTACGCCAACAATGTTGATGTCGTAGCCCATATCCGCCACCATCTTGCGGATCAGCGCCAGTTGCTGATAGTCCTTCTCGCCAAAACAGGCCAGATCCGGCTGTACCAGATTGAACAACTTGCTGACAATAGTGGCGACGCCGCGGTAGTGGCCCGGACGGCTGGCACCCTCCAGCATGGTGGAAATCCCCGGTACGTCGACATAGGTTTGCTGTTCCAGCCCCTGCGGATAGACATCGGCCGGCGCAGGGGCGAACACCAGTTCGACGCCGCGGCGGGTTAGTTTCTCGCTGTCTTCCTGCAGGGTGCGTGGGTAACTGGCCAGATCTTCAGGGCGTTCGAATTGCATCGGATTGACGAAAATACTGACTACCACGATATCGGCGCGCGCGCGGGCTTCATCGATAAGCCGCATATGACCTTCGTGCAGGTTGCCCATGGTCGGCACCAGCGCGATGCGTTTGCCATCCTGACGCCAGCGGCGGATCTGCTGACGCAACAGCGGCAGGGTTTCGATAATTACCATTCCATAACTCCTAACGCGGACACTTTAGTTGAAAGAGTGCTCTTCAGCGGGGTAAATGCCTTGCTCTACGTCCTGAATATATTGTTGCACCGCCGAGCGGATATCGCCGCTCTGTGCCAGGAAGTTTTTAGCGAATTTTGGCGTGCGGCCACCGGTAATGCCGAAGGCGTCGTGCATCACCAGGATCTGTCCATCGGTGGCGTTACCGGCACCAATGCCGATCACCGGAATGGTCAGGGCTTCGGTGACCTTGCGTGCCAGTTCGGTTGGTACGCACTCCAGCACCAGTAGTTGGATACCGGCCAGCTCCAGATTTTTTGCATCTTCCAGCAGTTGCTTGGCGGCAAGTTCATCGCGGCCTTGCACCTTGTAGCCGCCGAATACGTTGACTGACTGCGGCGTCAGGCCGAGGTGGCCACAGACCGGCACCGCGCGTTCGGTGAGTGTTTTCACCGTTTCACACAGCCAACTGCCGCCTTCCAGCTTCACCATATTGGCACCGGCCTGCATCAGCTCGGCGGCATTGGCGCAGGCCAATTGTGGGGTGGCATAGCTCATAAAGGGCAGGTCGGCCAACAGCAGACAGGCCGGAGCACCCCGGCGCACGGCACGGGTATGATAGGCGATATCGGCGACGGTGACCGGTAGGGTAGAGTCGTGGCCCTGCAGCGTCATGCCCAGTGAATCGCCCACCAGCAGCACTTTAACGCCTTGCTCTTCAAACAGTTTGGCAAAGCTGGCATCGTAGGCGGTGAGGGAAGCAAACTTACGCTGTTCCTGCTTCCACTGGTGCAAATGGGTCACGGTGGTGGGTTTCATCACGTCGTCTCCTGAATAGAGCCGCGCGGCGTGCGCAGGGCCCTGGCGGCAAAAAAGTGCTGTCATTCTACTGTAACCCTAACGGGGTGGGTAGCGCAGATCATAATGCTTAAGCGGTTCTTAAGAACCTTGTGGTGTAATGGGCGGCAATGGCTAAAAAAGGACGCACATGCGAATTCTGCTGATAGAAGATGACAAGTTAATCGGCGACGGTATCAAGGCCGGGCTGACCAGGTTGGGCTTTAATCTGGACTGGTTTACCGATGGACTGGTCGGCAAAAATGCGCTGGAAAGCGCGCCTTACGATGCGGTGATCCTCGACTTGAGCCTGCCGGGCCTCGATGGCCTGGATCTGTTGCGTCAGTGGCGGCAGGCCGGCCATGACGTGCCGGTGCTGATCCTGACCGCGCGTGACGCACTGGAGCAACGGGTTAGCGGCCTGCAAAGCGGCGCCGATGATTACCTGTGTAAACCTTTTGCCCTGACGGAAGTTGCGGCGCGCCTGCAGGCCTTGATTCGCCGTCGTCACGGCCAACTGATGCCGCAACTGGTCCATGGCAATGTGGTGTTCGATACCGCAACCCGTAGCGTGAGCTGTAACGGTGAGCCGGTCACGCTGACCCCGCGTGAATTGGCGGTGCTGGAGCTGTTTTTGCATAACAAGGGACGGGTATTGGCGCGGCCGCTGATCCAGGAAAAACTGTACAACTGGGACGACGAAGTCAGCAGCAACGCGGTGGAGGTGCATATCCATCATCTGCGGCGCAAGCTGGGTAACGGGTTTATCCGCACCATACACGGCGTGGGTTATACGCTGGGGGATAATGCGTGAAACATCTTAGTCTGCGGTTGAGATTGATCCTGATTTTCAGCCTGCTGGCGTTATTGACCTGGTGCGCTGCCAGCCTGGTGGCCTGGAAGATGAGCCGCAATATCATCAACGAAGTCTTCGATACCCAGCAGATGCTGTTTGCCAAACGGCTGGCAACCGCCAATCTGGGCGATCTGTTGGCAGACGAGAGCGTGCGCAGCCTGCCGAAAACCAAAAAACTGGTGCATCACGGCAAGCGTGGCGAGCAGGATGATGATGCGCTGGCGTTCGCCATCTTCGACCGCAGCGGCAAGATGCTGCTCAATGACGGGGAGAACGGGGCAGATTTCCGTTTTGACGGCGACCGTGAAGGTTTCACCGACGGAGAACGTAAGGGCGATGATGACAGTTGGCGGTTGCTGTGGCTGACCAGCCCGGATGGCCGTTATCGCATCGTGGTGGGGCAGGAGTGGGATTATCGCCGGGATATGGCGCTGGGCATGGTGACCGGGCAACTGGTGCCATGGCTGGTGACGCTGCCGATACTGATGCTACTGATTGCGCTGATGGTCGGGCGCGAGCTGCGGCCATTACGCACCGTCGCTGCCGGGCTGCGTAAACGCGCACCGGACGATGCTACGCCGCTGGATGCCGGTCAGGTTCCGACCGAAGTCCGGCCATTAGTCGATGCGCTTAATGCTCTGTTTGCCCGAATCAATGCGCTGTTGGTGCGTGAACGCCGTTTTACTTCTGACGCCGCCCACGAACTGCGTAGCCCATTGGCGGCGCTGCGGGTGCAAACGGAAGTGGTACAACTGGCCGGTGATGACGAGCAGATGCGTGAGCATGCGCTGGGCAATCTGACGGTAGGTATCGATCGCGCCACCCGGTTGGTGGATCAACTGCTGACGCTGTCGCGGTTGGATTCCCTGTCAGACCTCGCCGAGCTGGAAGCTGCCGACTGGAGCCAACTGGTACCGATGACGTTGGCCGAGCAGGATCGCCATGCTCATGCGGCCGGCGTCACGCTACGTTACGAACAGCAGGGCATGCCACCACCGTTACAGGGGCAAGCGTTGCTGCTGTCGCTGCTGGTGCGCAACCTGGTGGATAATGCGGTGCGTTACACCCCGACGGGCGGTACGGTCACGGTGAGGCTGACAGAGCGTCTGTTGACGGTGGTAGACGATGGCCCGGGCGTGACGACGGAACATCTGGCGCGGTTGGGGGAGCGTTTTTATCGTCCACCGGGTCAGGAACAGACCGGTAGCGGGTTGGGGTTGTCAATTGTGCAACGCATTGCCGGTTTACACGGGCTGCGGGTTAGCTTCGCCAATCGGCCTGAAGGGGGCTTTGTTGCTCAGGTAGCGCTGTAGGGGCGTTCTGTATATCCTGCGCCGACTCAGGCTTTTTGCCTGGGTTGGTGCCAGAGCTCCATGCCGTTTTGCGGCACACGCTTCAGGCAGCTGACCAGCGATTCGCCGTCCGGGAAGACTAACTCGGGGGCGATTTCTGCCAACGGATAGAGCATAAACTCACGCTCTTTCAGACCGTAGTGCGGCACCGTCAGGCGATCGGTATGGATCACTTGTTCGCCATACAGCATGATATCCAGATCGAGGGTGCGTGGGCCCCAGCGCTCATCTTTGCGCACGCGGCCCTGATTGCGTTCAATCGCCTGGGTGTGATCGAGTAACTGTTCGGCGGGCAGCAAGGTATCCAGTGCCACCACCGCATTGAGAAAGTCCGGCTGGTTCTGCGGCCCCAGCGGCTTGGTGCGGTAAAACGAAGAACAGACGATCAACCGGGTGCGCGGGAGATGCTCCAGCGCTTCCAGTGCGGCTTTCACCTGCTGTAGCGGGTGCGCCAGGTTGCTGCCCAGCGCGATATAAACGCGGATCATTATTCTCCTTCTTTACGCGGCGTCCGACGGCGAGGGCGGCGCTGACGCGCACGGCGCGGTGCCGGATCGTCACCCAAAGTACTTAACATGGTTTTCTGTCGTGCCGGTGTGGCTTCCTGGAACTCGCCCCACCATTCGGTCAGACGCAGCATCTCCTGGTTTTCTTCTACTTCGGCACGCAGCGCCAGCAAATCGTAAGCGGCACGGAATTTCGGATGTTCCATCAGCTTGTGCGCACGCTTGCCCTGACGACGGGACAGACGCAGCTGCAGCTGCCAGATATCGCGAACCAGCGTGGTGATGCGTTTTGGAATGGCCAGCGAACGACACTGCTCGTCCAACACATCATTCATCGCCAGCGCGAAGGCGTCGTAGTAAGCCAGCCCACTTTCCTGAGCCAGTTTCTGCGCATGTTCCAGCAGCGGATACCAAAGCATAGCAGCAAACAGGAACGCCGGATTGACGCGCATGTTGTTTTGCAGACGGTAGTCGGTGTTCTTCAGCACCTGCGCCAGAATACGCTCCATTGGCGTGTCCTGACCCGGCGTGAAGTGACGTGCAATCTGCGGGAACAGCGGCTGGAACAGCTGGTATTCACAGAGTTTCAGATAGGTCGGGTAACCGTAGCCTGCCTGCAGCAGCTTGAGTGATTCCTCAAACAGACGCGCCGGCGGGATCTCATGCAGCAAGGACGCCAGACGCGGGATTGGCTCGGCGGTTTCATCGCTGATGGTCATGTCCAGCTTGGCGGCAAAGCGCACCGCGCGCAGCATACGCACCGGGTCTTCACGATAACGGGTTTCCGGATCGCCAATCAGACGGATCACGCCCTGTTTAAGATCGCGCAGGCCATCGACGTAATCACGCAGGGTGAAGTCCGCTACACCGTAATACAGGCTGTTGATGGTGAAGTCGCGGCGCTGGGCATCTTCTTCGATCGAACCAAAGATGTTGTCGCGCAGCAGCATGCCGTTTTGGGCCTGCTGGGAAGAATTTTTGTCAGACTCCGGCGTTTGCTGCTCGTGGTGACCACGGAAGGTGGCAACCTCAATGATTTCCGGCCCGAACATCACGTGGGCCAGGCGGAAGCGGCGGCCAACCAGACGGCAGTTGCGGAACAGCTTGCGCACTTGCTCCGGCGTCGCGTTGGTGGTGATGTCGAAATCTTTCGGTTTTTTGCCCAGCAGCAGGTCGCGTACGCCGCCACCGACCAGATAGGCTTCGAAGCCGGATTTGTTCAGGCGATACAGCACCTTCAGCGCATTCTCACTGATGTCTTTACGTGAGATGGAATGCTGGTCGCGTGGGATCACGGTCATTGAGCCGGTTCCCTCTGCGGCAGGAAAAGGGGGGCGTTTACGCGGTGCCGGCCGGCGGGCAGGGCTTTCTCTGCCGCGTTCGACGGAACGTCGCTGCGGCGCGGCCGGCTGTTCCGCCACCACGCTTTCTTCGCGGACTACGTTTTTATCGCTGACCGGCGCATCGTCGCGCGGTTGCTTGTCATCGCGGATTAGCACCTTACGGCAGAAATTGGCTACTCGGGTAAAAATGGTACACCTCGATAGTGTCTGATAAAAATGGCGCTAACAAAAAATAGCGGCTAATCATAGCTCACCATGGCTCTTTTGAGAATGCCGATGTGTTTTCGTCCAGGGAAATAGCCTCCCGGCGTGGCACATCCTCCAGCTTCCAGTGAGCGACTGCCCAGCTCAATAATAACGACAGGTCAAGATCTTGCCAGCTTTCCGGCAGCGGTTGACGCAGAAATTTCAGCGCGGCCACCAGGGTCGGCCGTGGATCGCCGTCGGGGAGAGCGGGCGCATGGTTTTGCTTCGACAGTTTGCTGCCGTTAGCGCCCAGCGCCAGCGGCAGATGTACATAGGTGGGTACTGGCGCCTGCAACTGGTGGTACAGCGCTATCTGGCGCACCGTCGGTTCAATCAGGTCGGCACCACGCACAATTTCGGTAACGCCCTGAAAATGGTCGTCCACCACCACCGCCAGATTATAGGCGAACAGCCCATCGCGTCGGCGGATGATAAAGTCTTCCCGTGCCAGCGCCGGGTCGGCCTGCAACTCGCCCTGCAGGCGGTCATGGAAGGCGTAAACCGGGGTGGACTGGCGTAAGCGAATGGCGGCACCCTGCGGGCCAAGATTCAAATGACGACAGTGGCCGTCATACAGACCGCCTAGCTGCTGGATACGGCTGCGGGTGCAGTTGCAGCAATAGCTGAGCCCCTGCTGATGCAGTAGATCCAAAGTAGCGCGGTAGGCTTCATGACGTTGGGATTGATAGATGACCTGGCCGTCCCAGAGGAGACCATAGTGTTCCAGAGCGGATAAGATACGATCGGCCGCACCGGCGACTTCGCGCGGGGGATCGATATCTTCAATGCGAACCAGCCACTGCCCGCGTTGGGCACGAGCCTGGAGGTAGCTTCCCAGAGCGGCAATCAGCGAACCAAAATGCAGGCTTCCGGAAGGCGATGGGGCAAAGCGCCCCACATATTGTCTTTCTTGCATATCAGAGGGGAAACTTTCCCTTTTCTCTGTGCGGCGCACGCAGAACGCACGCCGCAGCGGTAACAACTGTATTAGCCTGCCATCTGCTTTTCGCGGATTTCGGCCAGAGTCTTGCAGTCGATGCACAAATCAGCAGTCGGACGCGCTTCAAGGCGACGAATGCCGATCTCCACGCCGCAGGATTCGCAGTAGCCGAAATCTTCGTCTTCTACTTTCTTCAGCGTTTTCTCGATCTTTTTAATCAGTTTGCGTTCGCGGTCGCGGTTACGCAGTTCAAGACTGAACTCTTCTTCCTGAGTGGCACGGTCGGCCGGATCAGGGAAGTTGGCTGCCTCTTCCTGCATATGAGATACAGTACGATCCACTTCATCCCTGAGCTGGTTGCGCCATGCTTCAAGAATGCGCTTGAAATGCGACAACTGGGCGTCGTTCATGTACTCTTCGCCCGGCTTCTCTTGGTACGGCTCCACCCCAGCGATGGCGAGAATGCTCAAGGACGAGGTTTTACGGGTTTGCCCTTCTTGCATGTTGCTTCTCCTACATACACACGCACTATCGAATCCCCAATGTGGGGGAAAAACAGGCCGCTATAAATAACAGATGGGAAGTAGGTTGGCAATTATTCCTGTCGCCTGCTTGACAATGGTGTGAAGGAAGGCGTATTTGGCGACGCGTTAACCGGTTGTCGAATTATTGGTGCCCGGTCAGTGCTAATCGATAAAAAACGGTAACTTATCGCAGAGATATATACCGTCAGGTGATAATTTAGCCCCATAGCAAACCACTTCTACGCCCAACTGCTGAACCTGTGCCAACAGTGTCGCATAACGCTCATCTATATGATGTGCCGGTGCGACCTGCTCAATACCGCTATGTAACACAGCAAAGAACAATACCGCCCGTTGCCCGCTTTCAACCACGCTTAGCAACTCACGTAAGTGCTTCTGTCCTCTGAGCGTTACCGCATCAGGGAAGTAACCACGTTGTTGTTGCAATAATGTGACTGACTTAACTTCAATATAGCAGTTAGCGCGATCTTCTGCCTGTAATAACAAATCGATACGACTGCTTTCGCTGCCATATTTTACTTCGCTGCTTATTTTACTGTAACCGGATAATTCATTGATTAGATTCTGTTCGATCGCCTCACGTACCAGGGTGTTGGCTCGCAGGGTGTTCACGCAGATCCAGTCCCCCTGTTGGGTATGCGTCAGTTCCCAGCTGTGGGCATATTTACGTTTGGGGTTATCCGAGGTGGAATACCAGACGGTATCGCCAGGCGTGGCACAGCCGGTCATGGCACCGGTATTGGCGCAGTGCAGGGTGAAGGTTTCCCCTTCCGGGGTAATGACGTCCGCCAGAAAGCGTTTGTAACGTTTAATCAGCGTGGCGTGGCGCAACGGTGGCGAAAAAATCATGGCGTATCCTGATGGGCTAAAGACCATTGCTCAAGCATCTGATAACGCGTGCGGCCGTTTTCAAACACTGACTGGTACAGGGCGAATTCGTTAGCGCTGAAGTTCCAGCCCGGCGTAGCGGGCGGTACGGCGACCGGCTGCGTTGCGCTGCGCAGCAGGGTGATATGCGGATGAAACGGCATGGGGTTTTGATAGCAGCCGCTGCGGGCCGCTTGCGATCGCAACAGCTCCGCCAACTGCAATAGCCCACGCGGCGCACGGCGGGTGCCGAGCCAGACCACGCCGGGGCGCGGCCAGTGGCCGAGGTCATCGAGCACCATGCTGAAACCGGGCTGGCTGATACGGGCGGCCAGCTTTTTCAATGCAGATTCTTTTTGCGCCGAAACGTCACCAAGAAAGGCCAGCGTCAGATGTAAATTGGCTGCCGCGACCGGCCGGCCGACTTCCGGCGCGAAGGCTTCGGCACGCCAGCGGATCACCTGTTGCTGCAGCGCATCAGGCAAGGTCAGGGCGAAAAACAGGCGGCGCGAGCTGGACATAGGTTCCCGGCAAGTAATGAAAGGCGGAGTCTAATGCTACAATGTGCGCCGTCCAATGTTAACCACTACGGAGAGTTCTGTGTCTTCACTGCCCGTCAGCGCGGTTCTTGATGAATTACTCACTGCGCTGCAATCCGCCCCGCAGGTATTGCTGCATGCGCCGACCGGTGCCGGTAAATCCACCTGGCTGCCATTACAGATCCTGGCCAGAGCCGGGCTGCCGGGGCAAATTATCATGCTCGAACCACGGCGATTGGCGGCGAAAAACGTGGCTTATAGGTTGGCACAGCAACTGGGAGAAGAGCCTGGCCAGACGGTGGGTTACCGCATGCGCGCCGAAAGCAAAAGCGGGCCGAATACCCGATTGATCGTTGTTACCGAAGGGATTCTTACCCGCATGCTGCAGCAGGACGCCGAGCTGCAGGGCGTCTCGCTGGTGATCCTCGACGAATTCCATGAACGTAGCCTGCAGGCCGATCTGGCATTGGCGCTGCTGCTGGACGTACAGCAGGGGCTGCGTGACGATCTAAAGCTGCTGATCATGTCGGCGACGCTGGATAACGCCCGCCTGTCGCAGTTGCTGCCGCAGGCCCCAGTGGTGGTCTCTGAAGGCCGCAGTTTCCCGGTTGAACGCCAGTATCAGCCGTTGGCCAGTCATCAGCGGCTGGAGGACGGCGTGGCCGCGGCGGTCAAACGCCTGCTGTCGGAACAGACAGGATCGCTGTTGCTGTTCCTGCCGGGCGTAGCGGAAATCAACCGGGTGCTGGAGCGGTTGAACGGTGAGGTGGCGGCGGATACCGAACTATGCCCGCTGTACGGTGCCTTGCCGTTGGCACAGCAACAGAAAGCGATTCAACCGGCCCCCGCCGGGCGACGCAAAGTGGTGCTGGCGACCAACATCGCCGAAACCAGCCTGACCATCGAAGGTATCCGGCTGGTGGTAGACAGCGGCCTGGAGCGAGTGGCGCGTTATGACGTGCGTAACGGTCTCACGCGGCTGATCACACAACGTATCAGTCAGGCGTCAATGATCCAGCGTGCAGGCCGTGCCGGGCGTCTGGAGCCGGGTATCTGCTGGCATCTGTTTGCCAAAGAGCAGGCAGAACGGGCGGCAGAGCATGCCGAACCGGAAATTCTGCAAAGCGATCTCGCCGGTTTTTGGCTTGAGTTGCTGCAATGGGGCTGTCATGACGTCGGGCAACTGACCTGGCTCGACAGGCCACCAGAAACGGCGCTGGCGGCAGCCCGCAGGCTGTTGCAGCGGCTGGGGGCCATTGATGATGGCGATAAACTCACTTCGCGCGGCCGGCAGATGGCCAAACTGGGCTGTGAGCCACGGCTGGCGGCGATGCTGGCCCACGGCGCGGAGCTTGGAGCCGATGGGCTGGCAACGGCCGCCGCGCTGGCGTCGTTACTGGAAGAGCCTCCGCGCAGCGGACAAATGGATATCGGCTACTGGCTGAGCCGCCCACAGCCGAACTGGCAACGCCGTGCCACCCAGCTTGCCCGACGTTTGCCAGGAAAAACCGGGCAGGTTGATGTCGAGATGGCACCGCGCCTGCTGGCGTTAGCCTTCACTGACCGCATCGCTCAACGGCGCGGTCAGGATGGCCGTTACCTGCTGGCCAACGGCATGGGGGCGGCGATGAATCAGGATGAGGCGTTATCGCGTGCGCCATGGCTGATCGTTCCCAGCCTGTTGCAAGGACATAACAGCCCCGATGCCCGCATCCTGCTGGCGCTGCCGGTTGAGATTGAGGCGCTGGCGGCACAGTTGCCGGCGATGGTTTCCCAGCAAACCGCCGTAGAGTGGGATGA
Organism: Serratia sp. AR11; assembly: GCF_056376275.1. Lineage (NCBI taxonomy): Bacteria > Pseudomonadati > Pseudomonadota > Gammaproteobacteria > Enterobacterales > Yersiniaceae > Serratia > Serratia sp. AR11. The sequence goes on along the minus strand of NZ_CM150739.1, from coordinate 4,575,149 downwards.
GGAAAAAGGCACGCTGCGCGCCTGGAAACGCCAGCAGATTGGTCGCCTGACGCTGCGTGCGCAGCCGCTGGCCAAACCGGCTGCCGAAGAGCTGCAACTGGCGCTGCTCAATTGGGTACGTGCCCAGGGGGTAGCGGTGCTCAACTGGGACACCGCCGCCGAACAGTTGCGTGTGCGCCTGCAGTGCGCGCAGAACTGGCTGCCGGAGGCTGACTGGCCGCCGGTCGACGATGAGTCGTTGTTGGCATCACTGGAACAGTGGCTGCTGCCGTCGCTGAGTGGCGTACGCGACATGCGTGGGCTGAAACAGGTGAATATCGCCGAGGCGCTGGCGCGGTTACTGAATTGGCAGCAAAAGCAGCGACTGGATAATGCGTTACCCACTCATTACACTGTGCCGACCGGCAGCAGGCTGCCTATCCGCTATGATGCCGGCAAACCCCCGGCGCTGGCGGTGCGTTTACAGGAAGTGTTTGGTGAACAACGCAGCCCTATGCTGGCAGAAGGTCGCATCCCGGTGGTGCTTGAGTTACTCTCACCGGCGCACCGGCCGTTGCAAATCACCGGCGATCTGGCGGCGTTCTGGCAGGGCGCTTATCGGGAAGTGCAAAAAGAGATGAAAGGGCGTTACCCGAAGCACGTGTGGCCGGACGACCCGGCAAATACCGCTCCTACGCGGCGCACGAAAAAATATCAGTAAATGAATTCAGATGTTTCTTCTGTTCAGCGGCGTCACGCCACGACAGATTAAGCGACTTATAATGGCCGGCAGTGCCGCCAAGTCTGGAGATTAACAGCAATGGCTGGGGATGACCGCGAGCCCATCGGGCGCAAAGGGAAACAACCAACACGCACCGCGTCGCGCAAGCCGCCGCGCCGTCGTCGAGATGACGATTACGATGATTACGAGGAAGACGAGTACCAGGATGACGAAGATGATTATGAAGACGAGGAAGAACGCATGCCGCGTAAGGTAAAAGCGACTCCGCCGCGTAAAAAACGCCGCTGGCTCGGCTTGCTGATCAAACTGATTCTGGTGGTTGCCGTGCTGTTGGCAATCTACGGCGTTTATCTGGATTCGCAGATCCGCAGCCGCATTGACGGCAAGGTCTGGCAGTTGCCGGCGGCGGTGTATGGCCGCATGGTCAACCTGGAACCGGGTATGCCGTACAGCAAAAAGGAAATGGTCGATCTGCTGCAGGGCATGCAATACCGTCAGGTCAGCCGCATGACCCGTCCGGGCGAATTTACCGTACAGGCCAACAGCATTGAGATGCTGCGTCGTCCATTTGACTTCCCGGACGGTAAAGAAGGGCAGATCCACGCCCGTCTGGATTTCCAGAACAACCGCCTGGCGAAAATCGAGAACATGGAAAACCAGCGCAGTTTCGGGTTCTTCCGCCTCGATCCGCGCCTGATCACCATGTTGCAGTCACCTAACGGTGAACAACGTCTGTTTGTCCCGCGCGCCGGTTTCCCGGACCTGCTGGTGGATACGTTGATCGCCACCGAAGACCGTCACTTCTATGAACATGACGGCATCAGCCCATACTCCATCGGCCGTGCCGTGCTGGCTAACCTGACCGCCGGGCGTGCGGTGCAGGGCGGCAGTACCCTGACGCAGCAGCTGGTGAAAAACCTGTTCCTGACCAACGAGCGTTCGCTGTGGCGTAAGGCCAACGAAGCCTATATGGCGTTGCTGGTGGATTACCGGTACAGCAAGGATCGTATCCTTGAGCTGTATCTGAACGAGGTTTACCTCGGTCAGAGCGGCAACGACCAGATCCGCGGTTTCCCGCTGGCCAGCCTGTATTACTTCGGCCGCCCGGTGGATGAACTGAGCCTGGATCAGCAGGCGCTGCTGGTTGGCATGGTTAAAGGGGCGTCGCTGTATAACCCTTGGCGTAACCCTAAACTGGCGCTGGAACGCCGTAACCTGGTACTGAAACTGTTGCAGAACCAGGGGGTTATCGATGCCGAACTGTATAACATGCTCAGCGCCAGGCCGTTGGGCGTGCAGCCGAAAGGTGGGGTGATCACACCACAGCCGGCGTTTATGCAGATGGTGCGTCAGGAACTGCAAGCCAAGCTGGGCGACAAGGTTAACGATCTGTCCGGTGTGAAAATCTTCACCACGCTGGATCCGGTTTCGCAGGATGCGGCGGAAAAAGCGGTCGAAGACGGTATTCCGGCATTGAGGGCGGCTCGTCACGTGCAGGATCTGGAAGCGGCGATGGTGATTGTCGATCGTTTCAGTGGTGAAGTTCGCGCCATGGTCGGCGGTGCCAACCCGCAGTTCGCCGGGTTTAACCGTGCGATGCAGGCGCGCCGTTTGGTCGGTTCACTGGCCAAGCCACCCACTTACCTGACCGCGTTGTCCGAGCCGGATAAATACCGTCTGAATACCTGGCTGGCGGATCAGCCGTTGACGCTGAAACTGCAGAACGGCACCGTCTGGCAGCCAAACAACTATGACCGCAAATTCCGTGGGCAGGTGATGTTGGTGGACGGGTTGGCCTTCTCACTCAACGTGCCGACGGTGAACCTGGGTATGGCGGTTGGGCTGGATCAAATCAGTGCCACACTGCAACGTCTGGGCATTCCGAAAGCGGAAATCAATCCGGTACCTTCCATGCTGCTCGGCGCGATTGGCCTGACGCCGATGGAAGTGGCGCAGGAATACCAGACCATCGCCGGTGGCGGTAACCGTGCGACGCTGTCTGCGGTGCGCTCGGTGATCGCCGAAGACGGTTCGGTGCTGTACCAGAGCTTCCCGCAGGCGGAACGCGTGGTGCCGGCACAGGCCGCTTATCTGACGCTGTACGCCATGCAACAGGGTGTCGCACGCGGGACTTCTCGCTCGTTGTCGGTGAAATTCCCCAACTACAATCTGGCGGCGAAAACCGGTACCACCAACGATCTGCGCGACAGCTGGTTTGCCGGTATTGATGGCAAGGAAGTGGCTATCGCCTGGGTGGGTCGTGATAACAACGGCCCGGCCAAGCTGACCGGTGCCAACGGTGCGCTGACCCTGTATCGCCGCTATCTGGAAAACCAAACGCCGCTGCCGCTGATGCTGCAGCCGCCGGAAGGTATCAACCAGATGGGCATCGATTCAGGCGGTAACTTTGTCTGTGGCGGCGGCGGGCGCACCATCCCGGTGTGGACCGACAATCCGCAAGGGCTATGTCAGGCAAGCCAGGCCGCTCAACAGCAGCAGCAACAGCAACAGCAGCAGGATGCGGGTGAGCAAAAAGATGCTGACGGCGTTGCCGGTTGGATCAAGGACATGTTCGGCAAGTAAACATTGCTGAAACCTTCCCTAAAGGGCACAAATTTTTGTGCCCTTTTTCATGTTTATATCAATATGTTGGCATTTTCTATTCCCTATTATCGGTGTCGATGAAGGGCGGTCACACCTGAGAATTAACCTTCAAGAGGTCTCGACGTCGCCTTCTCGCTAAAACGTAATAAGGAACATAACGATGCGATACCTTTCTGCTTATTCAGCGCTAACCATCGGCATGGCCGGTGGGTTACCCCTCAGTACTTTTGCCGTACAGCCCAGCGGGCCGCAGGCCGACGTGCAATGCCATTACAGCCATACGCTGGCCGACGATGCCATTATGATGCCGGGCGAGGCCGGTATGGCGATGTGGCATGATTTCTTTGGCAACACGGCAACCGACGCCAATTCTACCTCCGATACTTTGTTGGCTAACCCGGAAACCACCTGTAATAACCTGGCCGACCATTCCGCGTACTGGGTGCCTGCACTGCGGTTGGAAGATGGCACGGTGGTGCGCCCGGCCTATCAGAAAACCTATTACCAGGCGAAAAACGTAGAGCAGTTTCCGCTGCACCCGTTTCCGCATGGGCTGGAATTGTTGGTGGGTGACCATCAAGGCACTAAACCCACGCCTGGCGTGGTGAACTATTTTTGTCAGGGGCAAGGGTATTCTTCTGTGCCGTTTAAAAACTGTCCGCCGTATGCGCCAGGTAAACTGCAATTCAATATTGCTCTGGCATTCCCTAATTGTTGGGATGGTAAAAACCTCAAGCCAGGCAAAACGTTGAAAAATGCGGTCTACGCGGTGAAGGATGCGTGCCCGGCGGCCTATCCGGTGAAACTGCCAACCATCAACATGAACGTCGCCTATGAGCTGGATAGCGATACGGCGGTGGATCTCAGCAAGGCGCAGTTGTCGCTGGATCCAGTGATGGAAAACGGCAAAATGGTCGAGAAATGGGGTTCGATCTATACCGCACACGGCGACTTTATGAATGGCTGGACTGAACAGGCCGCCGTTTTTATGACCGAGCAGTGCATGAATTTCCCTATGGATTGTGGCAAAAAAATACCTTCTAGCTATTCAGTTCCACTGGCTGAGGCTACGGTTGCCGCTGATGGCAGCATAAATGAAAATCCTGCAGAGCTGTTGGTGCGGGGAGACAGCAAAAAACCTGGCCTCAGGAAAATTGCCTATCTCAAATTTGCTGTGCCTGAGTGGCCGGCAGACAAAGATATTGATACCGATAAAGATCTGGTTTATCACCTGCGCACGGTTGCTGGCAACGTGACCGACGCCACTGCCGGCATGATCTATTTTTATCAATGCAACAATGACTGGCAGCCGGAGAACCTGAGCTGGGGCGCCCGCCCGGCATGTTCTACCGACACCAAAACGGCGCTGTATCTGGACCACAATCGCGAATACCGTTATAGCAACGTGGATGCGTGGTTGCGGCAGGCAGTGAAAAATCAGCAAACCGAGATCACTATCGCGGTGGAAGGTAATGACAGCGGTCGTCTGTTCAGTATTGATTCAGCCGAGAGCAAAACACCGCCGTTGTTGATGTTAACGGGATATAGGAAATAAACGCATTGTGTTGTCCGGCCCGCACTATTGTGTTGCGGGCTTTTTGTTCTTATCCGCTCAGTCTATTCCCACTCTGTTAATCCGTGTATCAACCCCGTCCCCTCTGGCTTCTGCTGCTGAAATGAGCTTGCAGTTTAATTTGGCTTCTGCATAAAATGCGTCGCTTATAATAATTATTATCGTTTACATTCGTCATCAAATAATAAACCAGAGAAACCACCTATGCCGACCAAGCGTCTTTCATCTTTCGCGGCCAAGCAGGGCCGCACTCACGTCAGTGGGTTAGCGATGACTATCGCTGCCGCACTTGGCACGCTGGCAATGCCGGCATTTTCCGCCGAGGCCAAACCGGTCGCCAAGGAAGACACTATTACCGTTGTGGGCAGCAGCCAACCGCAGCAGGAAAGCGCCTGGGGGCCGGTCGGCACCTATGTGGCCAAACACAGCGCCACCGGTACCAAAACCGATACGCCGATCGAAAAGAACCCGCAGTCGGTTTCCGTGGTAACGCGTGAAGAGATGGATATGCGCCAGCCGGAGACGGTGAAAGGTGCGCTGGCTTACTCGCCGGGGGTGTACGCCAGCCGTGGTAGCTCCAACACTTATGATTCGGTGGCTATTCGCGGCTTCCCGGCGGTGAATACCAACCAGTATCTGGACGGTCTGCGCCTGCAGGGCGACAACTATAGCGAAGCGTCAATCGATCCTTACTTCCTGGAACGCGCCGAACTGCTGCGCGGTCCGGTCTCGGTGCTGTACGGCAAAAGCAGCCCGGGTGGCCTGGTGGCAATGGTCAGCAAGCGGCCAACCACCGAACCGCTGCGCGAAATCCAGTTCAAGATGGGTACCGATAACCTGTTCCAAACCGGTTTCGACTTTAGCGATGCGCTGGACGACAACGGTGTTTACTCTTACCGTCTGACCGGCCTGGCGAAAGACAGTGACTCGCAACAGAACATGGCCAAAGAAAAGCGCTATGCGATCGCACCCTCTTTCAGCTGGCGTCCTGACGACAAGACCAACTTTACGCTGCTGGCTAATATCCAAAACGATCCCTATACCGGTTATTACGGCTGGCTGCCGAAGCAGGGCACGCTGATCCCGTTGCCGGACGGCAGCAAGTTGCCAACTGATTTCAATGAGGGTGAAGCCAGTAACTATACTTCCCGCAAACAACGGATGATCGGTTATAGCTTCGAACATGCATTCAACGATACTTGGGCGGTGCGTCAGAATCTACGCTATATGCAGTTGGAAACCGATCTGAAGAGCATATACGGCAGCGGTGTTTCTGCTGCAACGCCAACCACCATTAATCGTGCCTATGTTCAGTCTAAAGAGCATCTGAACAGCTTCTCGGTAGATACTCAGGCACAGGCTAAACTGAAAACCGGCGATGTCGATCATACGCTGTTGTTCGGTGTGGATTACATGCGCATGCGCAATGATATCAACTCCGGGTTTGGCACTGCAGATGGTCTGAGCATGACTAATCCGCAGTATGGCAACGACGGCTATGTTATTAATTTCCCTTATAACTATCTGAACCGTCAGGAACAGACGGGCCTGTATGTTCAGGAGCAAGGTGAGTGGAATCAGTGGCTGTTGACGCTGGGCGGCCGTTACGACTGGGCGAAAACTTCGGCCTATAATCGCAATGCGGGAACCACAGATGAACAGACTGATGGGCAATTTACGTGGCGTGGTGGTCTGAACTATCTGTTTGAAAATGGTATCACTCCTTACTTCAGCTATAGCCAATCGTTTGAACCAAATCTGGGCACCACCGCTGGGGGGAGTACCTTTAAGCCTTCGATCGGTAAACAGTATGAAGCCGGGGTGAAATATGTGCCGAAGGACCGTCCTGTCGTCCTGACCGCAGCCTTGTACCAGTTGACCAAGAACAACAATCTGACGACAGATCCGAACAATATTTTGTTCAGCATGCAAAGCGGAGAGATTCGTTCACGCGGGGTTGAATTGGAAGCCAAGGCAGCGTTGAATGCCAACGTCAACCTGATTGCTTCTTATACCTACACTGACGCCAAGTATACTGAAGACACCAATTTCCAGGGTAAGCCGACACCGGAAATCCCTAAACATCTGGCTTCCATATGGGCGGACTATACCTTCCATGAAAGTGCGGTCAGTGGCCTGACGTTGGGTTCCGGCGTACGCTATGTCGGCTCCAGCTCTAGCTTCAATGGCGACAACAGCACCTTTAAAGTGCCGGATTACACGCTGGTTGATGCGACCATCAAATACGATTTGGCGCGTTTCGGCCTGCCTGGCTCGTCCGTCGGTGTTAATATTAACAATCTGTTTGATAAGACTTACGTTTCAAGCTGCTATCGCGACTACGCCTGCTATTGGGGCGCAGAACGTCAGGTGGTCGCCACCGCAACCTTCCGCTTCTAACCGGATTACCGGGGCGGCATCATGTCGCCCCGGAAAAAGTAGGACCTATGCAGGATAAACACCCCAATCACGACGCCACTTTTACCCTGGACAGCGCCAGCTTTGCCGTTCCCGGCCGCGTGCTGTTGCAGCCGTTATCGCTGACCTTTCCCGTGGGAAAAGTCTGTGGGCTGATCGGCCATAACGGCTCCGGTAAATCCACGCTGCTAAAAATCCTTGGTCGCCATCAAAGCCCCACCACCGGCAACGCGCTGCTTAACCAGCAGCTACTGGGCCAGTGGGACAGCAAGGCCTTTGCGCGTCAGGTTGCCTATCTGCCCCAGCAACTGCCCGCTGCAGAAGGCATGACGGTGCGTGAACTGGTGGCGATTGGCCGCTATCCATGGCATGGCGCGCTGGGCCGTTTCGGCGCTAACGATCGTCAGCAGGTGGAAGAGGCGATTGCGCTGGTGGGTTTGAAGCCATTTGCCAACCGCCTGGTGGACAGCCTGTCCGGCGGGGAGCGTCAACGCGCCTGGCTGGCGATGATGGTGGCGCAAGACAGCCGCTGTCTGCTGCTGGATGAACCTACCTCGGCACTGGATATCGCTCATCAGGTTGAGGTGCTGGCGCTGATCCAGCAACTGAGCCGGCAACGTGGCCTGACGGTGATTGCGGTACTGCACGATATCAATATGGCGGCGCGCTACTGCGACCATCTGGTGGCCTTGCGCGGCGGTGAGATGATTGCCCAGGGCAGCCCACTGGATCTGATGCAGGGCGAGGTGCTGGAACAAATTTACGGTATTCCTATGGGAACGCTGCCACATCCAAGCGGCGGTGCGCCGGTGAGTTTTGTCTACTGATGCCTGATTCCTCCGATTTTCACCATGACGCCGTTCGCCGACGCCTGTTGACGGCAATGGCGCTGTCGCCCTTGTTGTTTTCTTTGCCGGGACAAGCCGCAGCCACGCCGCCTGACCTTGCGCGTATTGTGGCGCTGGAATGGCTGCCGATTGAGCTGCTGTTGGCGCTGGGGGTTACCCCGCTGGCGGTCGCTGATATCCATAACTACAACCTGTGGGTGGAAGAGCCAAAGTTGCCCGCCTCGGTGATTGATGTCGGCCAGCGCACCGAACCTAACCTCGAGCTGTTACAGCAGCTTCAGCCATCGCTGATGTTGCTGTCGAAAGGCTATGGCCCCACGCCGCAAAAGCTGGAGCCTATCGCGCCCTCAATGAGCTTTAGCTTCAACGACGGCAGCGGCAAGCCGCTGACGGTGGCCAGGCAGTCACTGCAGGCATTGGCGCAGCGGTTGGGGCTGGAAACCCGGGCGGTGCAGCATTTGGCTCAGTTTGACCGCTTTCTTCAGGATGCGCGTCAGCGTCTGCATTCATACACCACACGGCCATTGCTGATGTTTTCACTGATCGACACTCGCCATGCGCTGGTCATTGGCCAGAAAAGCCTGTTCCAGGAAGTGATGGATCAGCTTGGAATAATCAATGCCTGGGAAGGGGAAACCAACTTTTGGGGCACGGCAGTGGTGGGGATTGAACGTCTGGCGGTGGTGAAAAGTGCGCGGGCGATTTATCTCGACCACGGTAATCAGGAAATGTTGAAGAAAGTCAGTTCCACCCCGCTGTGGCAGGCATTACCGTTCGTGCGGCAGAATCAATTGCGCCAGGTACCGGCGGTGTGGTTCTACGGGGCAACGCTGTCGGCGATGCGCTTCTGTCATCTGCTGGAGCAGGCGCAGGAGAGTTATTCATGAGCGCGCGCATCCGGGCATTTCCGCTGACGCTGGTACTGCTGTTGTTGGCTGCGGCTGGCGGTCTGACTCTCTACAACCTGTTGCAACAACTGCCCTGGGCATTATGGGGGCAGGCGCTGATGGCGCCGAACATCGACGATGTGCAGCAAATGCTGTTCCACTATAGCCTGTTGCCGCGGCTGTCGGTCTCTCTGTTGGCCGGTGCCGGGCTGGGATTGGTCGGCGTGCTGTTCCAGCAGGTTTTGCGCAATCCGCTGGCGGAGCCGGCAACGCTTGGCGTTTCCGCCGGTGCCCAGCTTGGGTTGACTGTCGCTACGCTGTGGATGTTGCCCGGCGGCGAGTTGACTCGCCAGTTGGCCGCCATGGCGGGGGCGGTAGTGGTCGGTGGGCTGGTGTTCGGCGTGGCCTGGGGCAAACGTATGTCGCCGGTGACGCTGATCCTGGCCGGGCTGGTGCTGGGATTGTACTGCGGTGCGGTCAACAGCCTGCTGGCGTTGTTCAATTATGATCAGCTGCAGGGGGTGTTCCTGTGGAGTACCGGAGCGCTGAATCAGCAAGACTGGAGCAACGTACAGTTTATTCTGCCGCGCCTGCTGGTGGCCGGGCTGTTGGCGGTGCTGCTGCTGCGCCCACTGACGCTGCTGGGCCTGGATGATGGCGTGGCACGCAATCTTGGGCTCGGGCTGTCGATGGCGCGTTTCTGCGCGCTGGCAGTGGCAATTATCTTCAGCGCCATGTTGGTGAATGCCGTTGGGGTGATTGGTTTTATCGGCCTGTTTGCTCCGCTGATGGCGAAAATGCTGGGGGCGCGTCGGTTGGCGCACCGCATGATGTTGGCACCACTGCTGGGGGCTCTGCTATTGTGGTTAACCGATCAGGTGATGATCTGGCTGACGCAGGTATGGCGAGAAGTGCCGACCGGTGCGGCTACCGCGCTGTTTGGTGCACCACTGTTGTTATGGTTGCTACCGCGCCTGCGTAGTGCTTCGACACCACCGCCGATGAATCTGGGCGATAAGGTACCGGCCGAACGTGGCCACTTGGTGGTGTGGGTGACGCTGGCAGGGGCGGTGCTGTTGGCCGGAATTGCCGTTGCGCTGATGTTTGGCCAAAACGCTGCCGGCTGGCACTGGAGTCAGGGTGCCCAGCTGGAGTCATTGCTGCCGTGGCGCTGGCCTCGGGTATTGTCGGCACTGGCCGCGGGCATGATGTTGGCGGTGGCAGGGACCCTAATCCAAAAACTGACCGGTAACCCAATGGCCAGCCCGGAAGTCCTGGGTATCAGCTCGGGAGCCGCCTTTGGCGTGGTGATGATGTTGCTGATAGTTCCGGGTGATGCCTTTGTCTGGTTGTTGCCGGCAGGCAGCCTGGGGGCCGCGGGAACCCTGCTGGTGATCATGATTGCCGCCGGGCGCGGAGGCTTCTCCACCGAGCGTATGCTGCTGGCCGGTATTGCGCTCAGCACGGCGTTTACCACCACCATTTTCCTGCTGCTGGCCAGTGGCGATCCGCGCACCGGTGGGCTGCTGACCTGGATTTCCGGCTCCACCTATTCGGTGACGCCAGAGCAAGCAGTGCGTACGGCGGTCATTGCGTTTGCGTTGATTGCGTTGGCGCCGCTGTGTCGTCGTTGGCTCAGCATCCTGCCGCTCGGCAGTGCCACTGCCCGTTCGGTGGGCATTGCCCTGACGCCGGTGCGCTTGAGCATTCTGCTGCTGGCCGCCACGTTGACTGCCATGGCAACGCTGACCGTAGGGCCATTGAGCTTTATCGGTCTGATGGCACCGCATATGGCGCGGATGTTGGGTTTCCGCCGTGCGTTACCGCAGATGGTGATTGCCGGGTTACTGGGCGGGCTGCTGATGGTGTTTGCCGACTGGTGCGGACGCATGGTGATGTTCCCGTACCAAATACCCGCCGGGCTGCTGGCGACCTTTATCGGCGCGCCGTATTTCGTTTACCTGTTGCGCAAGCAAACCTCGTAAACGACCCGGCGACTCCGGTTTTTGCTCTCAAAGGCTCAGCATTGCTGGGCCTTGTTTTTTTTGTATTTACAGACTGTTGCAGCGCTTTGCGCAACGCTGCGCAGAAACGGAATTTAGTGCGGAAAGGGACGCCGAAACCAAGGTATGGGTGAATATACTGCGTGCGGGTGCTCTGGATCTTTCGTCCTGAGCATACGCAAGGGATAGAAAGAGAAAAGCCCCGTGTCGATATACATCAACCCGAGGCCAACTCTAACGCCAGAGAACGTTAGGTTAGCTTCTTACCTGCCGAGAGGCAAGGAAAAGGAGGTCAAAAATGCAGCAGGGACGGATAGTTCCAAGGCTGATGATTATCTGCATGACGCTGATTGCGCTTATGTGGATCACCCGCGGTTCGCTGTGCGAATTGCGCATCAAGCTGGGCGACACGGAAGTTGCAGCCATTCTGGCTTACGAATCCAAAGGGTAAGGCAACCCAACGGCGGGGGCGTTGCTCCCGCCTGTTGGTTGTTTGTGCGTTGATCCATGAGCACCCATCCGATAAAAACAAAACGGCAGGCCTCGGCTTGCCGTTTTCACTTTGGCAATCTTGTCGAGAGGCAAGGAAAGGTGCATCCATACACTCAGATTACCTTGGTGTACGTAGTACATCTCATGGTGTATTGTGTACCTCAACATGGAGAGGGTGCCAGTGAGTCATGCGCTAGTATTTATTGAGATCCCGATGTTCACGCGGCAGGTAAAGCAAATAGCCACGGACGATGAGCTAAAAGAACTCCAGAAAGAACTCATCGAATCGCCAGGCAAAGGCGATCTGATTCAGAAAAGCGGCAGTGCCAGGGGGATTTACTTTCTGGCGACCGAAGAGGTTATCTATTTGGTGATGGCCTACCCGAAAAGCATTAAAGACAGTCTGACTGATGCGGAAAAATCAGTGCTGAAGAGATTAACGAAATTGCTGAAAGATGAGGTGTGACATGAGCTTTTTTGACGATATGAAAACGTCTCTTGAAGAGGCTGTCGACATTAAAAATGGCGTTACTGCACCAGCCAATGTCACTCGTTATGCTATCGCAGATGTGAAGGCGATCAGAGCGCAGCTTAACGTTTCACAGAGCGAAATGGCCCAGGCACTGGGTACCAGCGTTGATACCATCAAAAGCTGGGAAACCAAAAGACGTAACCCAACAGGTCTGGCCGCAAAGGTGTTGGCAGCCATCCAGGCTAACCCTGAATTGTTCCGCGAACTTGCTGCGCATTAGTTAACGCGGTGATTGTTGTCTCATCTGTAGTCTGTACCTCATCCAATAAAAACAAAAACGGCGAGCACCAGGCTCGCCGTTTTCACTTCCGATACCCGGGCTTATTTCAGGCCGGCGGCATCGCGCAGCAGGGCTGCCTTGTCGGTGGCTTCCCAAGGGAAGTGCTCACGGCCGAAGTGGCCATAGGCAGCAGTTTCGCGGTAGATCGGCTGCAGCAGGTCCATCATCTGGATCAGGCCGTATGGGCGCAGATCGAAGAACTCGCGCACCAGCAGGGTCAGCTGCTCGGTAGGGATCTTCTCGGTACCGAAGGTTTCCACCATGATTGAAGTCGGTTCTGCTACGCCGATAGCGTAGGAAACCTGGATCTCACAGCGGTCAGCCAGGCCGGCAGCCACGATGTTTTTTGCTACGTAGCGCGCAGCGTAGGCTGCTGAACGGTCAACCTTGGACGGATCCTTACCGGAGAATGCACCGCCGCCGTGACGAGCCATGCCGCCGTAGGTATCAACGATGATTTTACGTCCGGTCAGACCGCAGTCGCCCATTGGGCCACCGATAACGAAACGGCCGGTTGGGTTGATGTGGTATTTGGTGCCGGCGCTCAACCATTCGGTAGGCAGAACCGGTTTGATGATCTCTTCCATCACTGCTTCTTGCAGGTCTTTGAGAGAAATATCTTCGGAATGTTGAGTGGACAGTACTACCGCGTCGATACCAACGATTTTACCGTCGTCGTACTGGAAGGTGACCTGGCTTTTTGCATCCGGACGCAACCATGGCAGAGTGCCGTTCTTGCGCACTTCGGCCTGGCGCTGCACCAGACGGTGTGCGTAGGTTACCGGTGCAGGCATCAGCACTTCGGTTTCGTTGGTGGCATAGCCAAACATCAGGCCCTGATCGCCGGCACCCTGTTCCAGCGGATCGGTACGGTCGACACCCTGATTGATATCCGGGGATTGCTTACCGATGGCGCTCAGTACGGCACAAGAGTTGGCGTCGAAACCCATATCTGAATGAACATAGCCGATTTCACGCACGGTTTTACGGGTGATCTCTTCGATATCTACCCAGGCGCTGGTGGTGATTTCACCGCCGACCAGCACCATGCCGGTTTTCACGTAGGTTTCGCAGGCTACGCGTGCTTTAGGATCCTGTTCCAGGATGGCGTCGAGAACGGCATCGGAGATCTGGTCGGCGATTTTGTCAGGATGTCCTTCAGAGACGGATTCAGACGTGAAAAGGTGTTTAGCCATTGTGTTCGTTACCTTGCATAAGACGGGTTAGAAATTACTGCACAGCGCTGGAGATCCGGCATCAAAGCGAAGGGTCTTCCGCTGATGGCGCGAGATGCATCCTGCAACGCCCCTCAGGCAAAGCCGTTAAGCAGTTTCTTCGTTAATCAGTATAGATGGATTAACATCTGGACGTCTATTTTAGGTCAGGCCTTGGCCGGATTGCCAGTATTTTTTTGCCATTTCGCTCTTTTGCGCAAAGCCGGCGACGCCATTTTCATCGCTTGAAACAGTTTCCGGCAAATTTTCATTTTGCATTTTCCCCGTGTTATCGGTATAAACTGCGCGCGCGGCTCATTTGATGCACAGCGTGGGGCAAGAAGTTGTAAATTTCTGTGACGCTCCCGTTAGTCGCCTGATGGTCAGCCGCAGACGCCGCTTTTGGCGTCGCCGCTTCATAGAACGGTCACGTTCTTACACTATTAATAGAGGCTCGGTCGTTCATTGTGGGCGGCGTGCGTGGAGGTGGTTGGATTAATGATCCGTTGTCTACCGGTTGTTGGTTCTCAGCAACAGTGCCGTTCTGGCGCACATTCTTTTGCTATCTCCCGTCTTGTCTCTACACCACCTTTCAGGTGTGATAAACACCTGGGCGCTACTCAGGATTCTCGGGCCGGTTAACGGTCGTCTGAAGAACTGAACAAGGGTAGCCTGCAGCCTTCCTGTGGGATGTTTCTTGACCCGATTCACGAGGTTTGAACAGGGTGTCTTACAATTATATGAGTAATAAACCGATCGCTGACCGCGAACGGCAGTTTTATTCGCTGCCGCAAGGGCGGTTTGTTGGGTTGTTCTCGCGGGTTGTAGCTGCGATAGTGGCTGACTGTATCGTCAGTACGGGATGTGAGGCGAGTAATGTCTGATGATCTATTGATTCACCGTCCGTCAGCAACGGGCGAATCTATATCTTTGCGCTCCATGCAGGAGGTTGCTATGAATGACCGTGATGCCAGCAAGATGCTGCGCACTTATAACGTCGCCTACTGGGGCAACAACTATTATGACGTCAATGAATTGGGCCACATCAGCGTGTGCCCTGATCCAGACGTCCCGCAGGCACGTGTCGACCTGGCCGATTTGGTAAAACAACGCCAAAAAGATGGCCTGCGTTTACCGGCGCTGTTCTGTTTCCCGCAGATCCTGCAGCACCGCCTGCGTTCGATCAATGCCGCGTTCAAACGCGCGCGTGAATCGTTCGGCTATGAAGGCGGTTATTTCCTGGTTTACCCGATCAAAGTGAATCAGCACCGTCGCGTGATTGAGTCCCTGGTCAACTCCGGCGAACCGCTGGGGCTGGAAGCCGGCTCCAAAGCCGAGCTGATGGCGGTGCTGGCGCATGCCGGCATGACCCGTTCGGTGATCGTCTGTAATGGTTATAAAGACCGTGAATACATCCGTCTGGCGCTGATCGGCGAAAAACTGGGGCACAAGGTGTACCTGGTGATCGAGAAGATGTCCGAGATCAACATGGTGCTGGAAGAAGCTGAACGTCTGAACGTGGTACCGCGTCTGGGTGTGCGTGCGCGTCTGGCTTCACAAGGTTCCGGTAAATGGCAGTCGAGCGGTGGCGAAAAATCCAAGTTCGGTCTGGCAGCCATTCAGGTGCTGAAGCTGGTGGAAACCCTGCGCGAAGCGGGTCGTCTCGACAGCCTGCAACTGCTGCACTTCCACCTGGGATCGCAACTGGCCAACATTCGCGATATCGCTACCGGCGTGCGCGAGTCTGCACGTTTCTACGTTGAACTGCACAAGCTGGGCGTTAACATCCAGTGCTTCGACGTGGGCGGCGGTCTGGGCGTGGATTATGAAGGCACCCGTTCGCAGTCCGACTGCTCGGTGAACTATGGCCTGAACGAATACGCCAACAACGTAATCTGGGGTATCGGCGACGCCTGTAATGAACATGGTTTACCGCACCCGACGGTGATCACCGAATCCGGCCGTGCGGTCACCGCGCACCATACGGTGCTGGTATCTAACGTGATCGGCGTTGAACGCAACGAATTCAGCGAGCCATTGCCGCCGGCAGAAGACGCGCCGCGCGCGTTGGAAAGCATGTGGGAAACCTGGCAGGAATTGAACGAGCCGGAAAACCGTCGCTCGCTGCGCGAATGGCTGCACGACAGCCAGATGGACCTGCATGATGTTCACACTCAGTACGCTCACGGCATGCTGGATCTGACCAAGCGCGCCTGGGCCGAGCAGCTGTACCTGAACATCTGCAACAAAATCCAGCAGCAGTTGGATCCAAGCAACCGCGCCCACCGTCCTATCATCGACGAACTGCAAGAGCGTATGGCGGACAAGTTCTACGTCAACTTCTCGCTGTTCCAGTCAATGCCGGACGCCTGGGGTATCGATCAACTGTTCCCGGTGCTGCCGCTGGAAGGGTTGGACAAGCCGCCGGAAGGCCGCGCGGTGCTGCTGGACATCACCTGTGACTCTGACGGCACCATCGATCACTACATCGACGGTGACGGCGTGGCGACCACCATGCCAATGCCACCGTACGATCCGGAAAACCCGCCGGCGCTGGGCTTCTTTATGGTCGGTGCCTATCAGGAAATTCTGGGCAACATGCACAACCTGTTCGGTGATACCGCCTCGGTTGACGTGTTTGTCTTCCCTGACGGCACGGTAGAAAGCGAAGTGTCCGATGAAGGTGATACCGTTGCCGACATGCTGGAGTACGTGCAGCTCGATCCTACCGCGCTGCTGGCCAAATTCCGCGATCAGGTGAAAGAAACCGATCTGGACAGCGAGCTGCAGGCGCAGTTCCTGGAAGAGTTTGAGGCCGGTTTATATGGTTATACTTATTTAGAAGATGAATAAGTAGAGCCGAACTGAAAGGCCGGGCATCTCCATGATGTCCGGCCTTTTTTAATGGTTTTCTTCTATTATTTTCAGTTTTATGAGTTTTTATAATCACCATTGACCTGGTTTATGGTGAAACCTCCAATCTATAATTAATTTTAATACTTATTTTGACTCAATAAGTTGGTAAAAATAATTCATTGATATCATTGAGATAGGAATGTAGATAAGTACTATTTCTATGGAGATTTCATTCAGTGCATCAAATTTAGAGCACAGATAACCCAATGGAATACTTGATAAGAAAGCGATAACTTCTAGCGTTATATAAAGTTTTTTATTTTTAATGCTTCGTTTGTAGCTCATTGGCATGATGTTAAACATGGCTTTGATTAATTCCGTTTCATATATCAGTTTGATTTTTTTATTTATTAATGGGATGAATGTTCTATTTTTGTATTATTAATAAAGTTGGTCGATGTAATGAACTTAAATGATTTATCCGCCAGGTAAAGGGATCAAAATCACAAAGCTCGAAGTGTCGGCGAGCGGCGACGTTCACATGCCTGAAGGATGCAGGGTCTATACTGGGTGACGACGAGCAGTCGGGATGATGATGCGCGCTCTTGAAGCGCGAACCAAATACGGCGATAATCTGCCGTATCAGCAGTACTAAACAGATTTCGAATGGATCCCTTTCTCGTCGGGCTAACGACGCGGGAGGGATTTTTTTTTGCCAGCGCCTGTGTGATTTTTCAACAGGTGAAACGTTGAAATATGAGGGTTTACTATGAGTACCTTAGGCCATAAGTCCGATAATTCTTTAGTGTCCAACGCCTTTGGTTTCCTGCGCTTTCCGCTGAACTTTATGCCTTACGACAGCGATGCAGAGTGGGTCATCACCGGCATTCCATTTGACATGGCAACCTCCGGCCGCGCCGGTGGCCGTCATGGCCCTGCGGCGATCCGTCAGGTTTCCACCAACCTGGCATGGGAAGGCAACCGCTGGCCGTGGAACTTTGACCTGCGCGATCGTCTGAACGTCGTCGATTGTGGCGACATCGTGTTCAACTTTGGTGATGCTCAGAGCATGAGCGACAACCTGCAGGCGCACGCGGAAAAACTGCTGGCGGCCGGTAAACGTATGCTCTCTTTCGGCGGCGACCACTTCGTCACGTTGCCACTGTTGCGTGCGCACGCCAAACATTTCGGCAAAATGGCGCTGGTGCACTTCGATGCCCATACCGACACCTACGCTAACGGCAGCCAATATGACCACGGCACCATGTTCTTCCATGCGCCGAACGAAGGCCTGATCGATCCAACACACTCGGTGCAGATCGGCATTCGTACCGAATACGATCACGACAACGGCTTTACCGTATTGGATGCTGCGCAGGTTAACGATCGCAGCGCGGACGACCTGTTGGCCCAGATCAAACAGATCGTCGGCGATATGCCGGTGTACCTGACCTTCGATATCGACTGCCTGGATCCGGCGTTCGCACCGGGCACCGGCACGCCGGTGATCGGCGGCCTGACCTCCGATCGCGCGCTGAAACTGGTTCGCGGCATGCAGTCACTGAACATCGTGGGTATGGACGTAGTAGAAGTGGCTCCGGCCTACGATCAGTCCGAGATCACCGCGCTGGCTGCGGCGACCCTGGGCCTGGAAATGCTGTATCTGCAGGCTGCCAAAAAGCAATCTTAAACAGTAACAGCTAAAACTCTGGCCTTTCAGAGGCCAGAGTCCATGGAGAAAGCATGCTGACCAAACCTTCCACACGTCTCAACAAATATATAAGCGAGAGCGGGATTTGCTCGCGCCGCGATGCCGATCGTTATATCGAACAAGGCAATGTTTTTATCAATGGCAAGCGCGTGACGCTTGGCGATCAGGTGTTCCCAGGCGACGTCGTCAAGGTCAACGGTCAGCTGATTGAACCGCGTAATGAAGACAATCTGATCTTTATCGCGTTGAACAAGCCAGTCGGTATTGTCAGCACCACGGAAGAAGGCGAGAAAGATAATATTGTCGATTTCGTCAATCACAGCACTCGTATCTTCCCGATAGGGCGATTGGATAAAGATTCACAGGGCCTGATCTTCCTCACCAACCACGGCGATCTGGTGAACAAGATCCTGCGGGCGGGCAACGACCACGAGAAAGAGTATCTGGTCACGGTCAATAAACCGGTAACCGATGACTTCATTCGTGGCCTGGGGGCCGGCGTGCCAATGCTGGGTACGGTGACCAAAAAGTGCAAGGTGAAGAAAGAAGCGCCATTTGTGTTTCGCATCGTGCTGGTGCAGGGGCTTAACCGCCAGATCCGCCGCATGTGCGAACATTTCGGCTATGAGGTGACCAAGCTGGAGCGTACCCGCATTATGAATGTGGGCATGGCCGGGTTGCCTCCGGGTGAATGGCGCGACTTAACTGACGATGAGCTGGTCGAACTGTTCAAATCGATCGAAGGCTCTTCCTCAGAAGCCAAGCCGGCGAAGAAAGCCAAACCGGCGGTGAAAAAGCCCGCCAGTGCGCCGAAAAGCGCCGAAAAGCCAGCCGGAGGTGCTCCTGCGCGTAAGCGCTTCGCTCAGCCTGGCCGTAAAAAGAAAGGGCGTTAAGCCGCAGTAACATGAATATGAGTCGGGGCTCGTTATCTGCCCCGACCCTTTTACGCCCGCCTTGCCTCACGCGTCATCAGCATCCGGCTGAACAGCACGCCGCCCGCCAACAGTGTCACTACCTGCGACACAATCAGCACCGCAAACCCCGAAGACACCTTGCCCTGGCTGGCCATCACCATGCCCATAATCATAGGTACAAACGCCGAGAACATATTGCCGATGCCGTTAATCAGCCCATAGGCGCTGCCGACGGCCTGCGGCTGCGCATAATGCTGCAACAGCGTCGGGATCGCGGCTCCCTGAGCGCCCCAACAGGCATTGGCCGCCAGCAGGAAGAAGGCTATCCAGCCGAGCTGTTCGCTATGCATCACGCCATAGATGCACAGTGCCGTTGCCGCACCGCCAAAGGCGAAAATCAGCGGTGCCTGATAAGGACGGATGCGATCAAGCAGTACGCCGCCGAGATATTTAGAGGCAATGCTGACGATAAACGGCAAGGAGGCCATCCAGCCCATCTGTTTGATGGAAAAGCCTTTCTCGTCGGTCAGGTAGGCCGGGAGCCAGGAGCTGGATCCCCACAGATAGCTGAGGGTGGCGATCTCGATAAGCATGATCCAGCCGAGCATCGGGGTGCGCCAGGCGAGGGTAAAAGTATCCCAGACGCGTTGCAGGATCGGTCTTGGGTCAACAGCGCGCGGCGGCATTGCGGCGGGATGGATAAACAGCCGCACCAACGCCAGCCCCAGCAACAGGTTGATCAGCGCCAGCAGATAGAAAGAAACCGCCCAGCCGAAGTGCGCCATCAGGAAGCTCACCAGTGGAAAGCCAATCACCAGCCCCAGCGAGACGCCCAGAGTGCTGACCGCATTGGGCTTGCCGCGTTCATCGGCAGCGAAGTGATCGCCGATATACATGGTTTTCAGCGAGAACAACGGGCCCTCACTGACACCCAACAATGCGCGCACCGCAAATAACAGCAGCAGCGACCCTGCCAGCGGCGAGGCGGCGGTGAGCAACGCCCATAGCACAATGCTCAGCGTCAGCGCACGGCGATAACCCATCAGGGTTTCCAGAAACGGCGTCAGCAGCATGGCGGAAAGCCCGTAACCGAGCAAAAACACCGTCATCAGCATGCCCTGATGCGCACGGTTTCCCCCGAGCTGAAAGTGCTGCAGAAAGTCGGGGTTAACCAGCATCACGGCGATATTGACCCGATCGGCATAGGCGATGACGATCAAAAACAGCAGGGCCACAACCCCGAACCAGCGTTGACGTTGTTGCACAATGCGCTCCATCTGCGCTCCTTTGGCGGGTGGTTAAAGAATTCAGGCAGCAGAGAACTAACCCGCTGATTTCACAGTGCTGAAAAGCAGGGTTGAGTCATCTAAATGTAAATTTATTGTTATTTAAAAGGATGATTAGTCAGTGAGAGAGAACTTTTACTCTCATTGCCTCAGCCAGATCAACCTGTTTTTTGCCATGAATTTGTGATGAAAAGCACAATGTTCATCAGTTTTTCATATCGGTGCATTTTTTCGTGATCCTCTCCGCATTTGTCATGTTTAAACAACTTTCCATTAACAATTGCCGCTTTGCTCTCTTGACGAAAGTTTCACCAGACTTATAGTGAGCGTATTAAATAAGAAACTGAGTTTCATATATGAAACAATCAGATAGAGGACAGAAGCAATGAGCTGGAAGAAAGTGTGTGAAGTGTCTCAGGTGAAAGAAGATTTTCCTTTCTCCGCCAACGTGGAAGGGAAAGAAGTCGGGGTGTATCTGATCGACGGCAACTATTACGCGCTGGAAGACGTTTGCCCACATGCCTATGCCTTGCTCAGCCAGGGGTTTGTTGATGACGGTAAGGTCGAGTGTCCGTTGCACGAAGCATTGTTCGACGTGCGTACCGGCCAGTGTCTGCGTGAGCCAGGCGGCCGCGATCTGCAAACCTATGCCACCCGGGTGATCGACAATCAAATCCAAATCACCTTTATTGCGGAGGAGTAATCATGCAGCACATCACCGATTTCAATCCCTGGCTGCCGGACACCCAACAGGTGATCCCGGCGCGCGAAGGCGGCAACGGTCAAATTCACCAACCAGGCCAATTCCAAAACGTCATCTGGCAGAACCGTGCCCGGGTGCCGGACGGTTTTGAAACTGCGCTGGTGACGGCGTTGGAAGAGATCTTCGATCAGGGTGCGGAAGAGTTGGAGCAGATCGTCAGTGCGCTTAATCAGCGTCGCCTGTTTGATCGCAACGGCCAACCGTGGAATGAGACGGCGTTCCGCGAATTCCTGCACGTTAACGGTTTCTGATCCACACCCGGGAGAAGACAATGACAGCAAACACAACATCCTCCGCACAAGCCTTGCAGGACTATCTCGATCAGGGGCTGCGCGGCATGTGGTATCCGGTGCTGGCCAGTTGGGAAATTGGCAATAACCCGGTCGGCATTACGCGTCTGGAGCAGCAAATCGTGGTGTGGCGTGACGGCGAAGGCGCGATCCACGCGCTGGAAGATCGCTGTCCGCATCGCGGAGCGCGGCTTTCCATGGGCTGGAACCTGGGCGATCGCATCGCCTGCTGGTATCACGGCGTGGAAGTCGGCGGTGACGGTACGGTTAAAGACGTGCCGGCGGTCGATCGTTGCCCGCTGGTGGGGCAAAAATGCCTGCGTTCTTATCCGGCCAAAGAGGCCTACGGCGCGGTGTTCCTCTATTTCGGCGTGACCGCAGATGAAGAACCGACCGAACTGACCTTCCCGCCGGAGCTGGCGGACGAAGCGGCCTACAGCAACTTCCTGTGCACCGCCAGTTGGGACTGTAATTACCAGTACGCATTGGAAAACGTGATGGATCCGATGCACGGCACCTACCTGCACTCCTCGTCGCACTCAATGGCGGAAGGGGATCGCAAGGCGGATATGGCGCTGGAGCCGACCGACAGCGGTTTCATCTTTAAGAAGAATGGCCAGATCGGCGTGAATTTTGACTGGGTAGAGTTTGGCAGCAGCGGAGCTTACTGGATGCGCCTGTCGATCCCGTACAAAAAACGCTTTGGGCCGGGCGGCCACTTCTGGATCATCGGCATGGTGGTACCGGAAGACAAGGATCACTGCCGGGTGTTCTTCTGGCGGATCCGTAAGGTGAAAGACTGGCAGCGTGACATGTGGCGCTTTATGTACCGCAACCGCCTGGAATCCTTGCACTGGGATGTATTGGAGCAGGATCGCATCGTGCTGGAAAACATGGCACCGAACGCGCGTGGCCGTGAATATCTGTATCAGCATGACGTCGGGCTATCTCGCCTGCGCCGCATGATGCAAAAAGAGGCGCAGAAACAGCTGGCGCGGCTCAGTGAACTGGAGGCGGCGCAGTGAACGGCCTGCTGACGGGGAAACGTATTGTGGTGACTGGCGCTGCACGCGGGCTGGGGCGTAGTTTCGCCGCCGCTATTGCCGCCGCCGGTGCCAAGGTGGTGATGTGCGATATTCTGGCGGATGAATTGGCAGACGCTGCCGCCAGCCTGCGCGAGCAAGGTGCTCAGGTCGAAAGCCAGGTTATCGATCTGGCCGATCCTGCCTCGATCAGCGCCGCGTTTAACGCCATCGCCGAAGGCGGAGCGATCGACGGGTTGGTGAACAATGCGGCCCTGGCCACCGGCGTCGGCGGCAAAACCATGATGGAATACGACATCGATCTGTGGGATCGGGTGATGCAGGTTAACGTACGCGGCACCTGGCTGGTGAGCCAGGCGGCGGTACCGCTGCTGGCTCAAACCCCGCATGCCAAGATCGTTAATGTGGCTTCGGATACCGCGCTGTGGGGCGCACCGCGCTTAATGGCCTATGTGGCCAGCAAAGGGGCGATTATCTCGATGACCCGCTCGATGGCGCGTGAGCTGGGCCCGCAGGGCATTTGCGTCAATGCCATCGCACCGGGCCTGACGCGGGTGGAGGCCACGGAATACGTGCCTGCCGAGCGTCACCAACTGTACGAGCAGGGCCGGGCCTTGGCCGGGGCGCAGCATCCTGACGACGTCAACGGCACGGTGCTCTATCTGCTGTCACCGTTGGCAAACTTCGTGACCGGTCAGTTGTTGCCGGTTAACGGCGGCTTCGTCTTTAACTAATCAATATTCAATTAGCCAGGAGCAGCACATGGCAGACGACCAAGGGTGTAAATATCTGATCCCAGGACTGGATCGCGGATTGCAACTGTTGCTGGCGTTTGGCGAGCAACATAAGGAAATGACCTTTGCCCAATTGCATCGCCTGGTCGATATGCCAAAAGCTACCGCCTATCGCGTGGTGCAAACGCTGGAGCATCTGGGTTTTCTGGAGCGCAATCCACGCACCAACACTTTCTCGCTGGGCATCAAGGTACTGCGCCTGGGCTTTGAATATATTGCCTCACTGGATGTGGCGCAGGCCGGTCAGCCGGTAATAGAACAACTGCGCGATCGCAGCCAGTGCAGCAGTCATCTGGCGATCCGTGATGGACGCGATGTGATCTACATCGCCCGCGTCAGCGCCGCCGGTTCGCAAATCAACCAGGTCAGCGTCGGCACCCGCTTGCCGGTGCACCAAACTTCGCTTGGCCGCATGTTGCTGACCAGCGCCACTCGCGAAGAATTCGAACTGCTGTATCCGCAGGAACAGCTGCCGGGCAGCGGACCGGGCACCCCGGCGGATCGCGAAACGCTGTGGCAAATGGTGCAGCAGGACAAGGCGCGCGGCTATGTGATCGGCGAGTCGTTTTTCCGCCACGGCATCTCTTCCATCGTCTACCCGATCTTCAATCGCGAGCAGCGGGTTGAGGCCGTGATCAGCATTATGGTGCCGTCCGATGAGATCCCAAAAGCGGATCGCGAGCGGTTACGCATGGAGGTGCGGGACGCCGCAGTGAAAATCTCCGGCTTCCTGGGCGCACCGCCGCAGGCTAACGTCGGTTAACTGACGACACCGACTCTTTTACTCAGGCAGGGATAAGGCTCATGGCAAACAGGGGCCGGGGTTCGATCATGCCTGAAAACAGCATTCAACGAGAACGTGAGGCACACTTAATGAGCGTAATCGGAATCGAAAAACTGGAATTTGGCGTCGAAGATCTGCCAACCTGCGAAAAGTTCATGCAGGACTTTGGCCTGTTGGCGGCGCAACAGCACTGGGGCGAAACCCAGCGCGAATTCACTACCCTGAGCGGGGCGCGCGTGGTGCTGCATCCGCTGCAGAGCGAAGCTTTACCCGCGGCATTTGAGGGCGGTTCGACCCTGCGCCGCATGACCTGGGGCGTTGGCAGCCCGGCCGAATTGGCGGCGTTGCAGCCATTGCTGGCGCAGATGCCGGGTTTCCGCCTGGTCGGGGAAGAACTTGAGTGCCTTGATCCGAACGGTATGACGGTACGCTTTTGCGTTAGCCGGCAGAGGGAAGTTGATTTGCCGGTATCGCCGATCAACCAGTGGGGCGACGTGCGCCGCATCGATCAGCCCAGCCCGGTGTATGCCCAGGCGCAGCCGATCAATATCGGCCACGTGGTGTTCTTCGTCGAAGATCTGGCCGCGACCGAGCGCTTCTACCGTGAAGTGTTGGGGTTCCAGGTGTCGGATCGTTATATCGACCGCGCGGTATTCCTGCGTACCCAGACGCGGGGCGGCCACCACAACCTGTTCCTGCTGAAATTGCCTAATCGTCCACGCGGTCTGAATCACGTGGCCTTTACCGTACGCGACATCCACGAGGTGATCGGCGGCGGTATCGCCATGAACAAAGAGAACTGGAGCACCTTTATCGGCCCCGGCCGTCACCCGATCTCCTCGGCCTATTTCTGGTACGTCAACAGCCCGACCGGCGGGGCGTTTGAGTACTACACCAACGACGATTATCTGACCGAAAACTGGCAGCCACGCGAGCTGGAGCACTCACTGGTGTCGTTCACCGAGTGGGCAGTGGAAGGCGGTATTGACCACGATACACGTCGCCAGCATAAAAAGCCGGAGGCGTTATGAGCCAGCCAGAATCGGCGGGCATCCTGATCATCGGCGGCGGGCAGGCCGGGGGTTGGGCAGCGAAAACGCTGCGTGACCGCGGCTACACCGGCAAGCTGACGGTGGTCAGTGACGAACCCTATGACTTTTATGAACGTCCACCGCTTTCCAAGGCGGCGTTGCTGGACGGCAATGCGCCGCTCAGCCGGCTGTTCAGTGAGCAGGTGGTGGCCGGGTTAAACATCAACTGGTGCCGCCCGTTGCGTGCCGAAGCCATTGATGCACAGCAACAAATTGTCACTCTCAGCGACGGCCGACGGCTGCAGTTTGATCAACTGCTGATCGCTACCGGTGGGCGACCGCGTCTGCCGGACGCCCGTTGGGCCAGTCATCCGCGCATTATGACGCTGCGCTCCTGGGACGATGCGACCCGCCTGCGCCAGGCGCTGCAGGGTTGCCGCCGGCTGGCCATCGTCGGTGGCGGTTGGATCGGCCTGGAAATCGCCGCTTCGGCACGGCGTCTCGGGGCTGGAGTAACGGTGTTTGAGCGCCAGCCTGCATTGTGCATGCGCAGCGTGGGTGCGGACGTCTCCCAGGCGTTGCTCGAACTGCATCAGCAGCAGGGCGTAACGGTGCATTGCGGCTGCGGTGACATCCAACTCGAAGATCGTGGCGGCCGCGCCTGGATCGGCAGTGACAGCAGCGATCCTCAGGAGTTTGATCTGGTGGTGGTGGGGATCGGCGTGGAGTTGAATCTGGAACTGGCGCATAGCGCCGGGCTGAAGGTTGACGCCGGCATCGTGGTTGACGGCCAGGGACGCACCAGTCACCCGGCGATCTTCGCCGCCGGAGACGTAGCTCGCCACCCGACGCTGGGTCTGTGCCTGCAATCCTGGGCCTATGCGCAGAATCAGGCGATCAGCACCGCCTGCGCGATGCTGGATGCCTTTGCCTCACCTTACGATGACGTGGCCTGGCTTTGGTCGGATCAATACGACGCCAATATCCAGATCCTCGGCATCCCGACCGGCGGCGTGCATCACGTGGTGCGACGCACGCCGCAGTCACAGGTGTTCTTCACGCTGAATGCCGACCGGCAGTTGGTGCAGATGGTGGCGTTTAACGATGCACGCACCATCAAGCTGGGCAAGCGCTGGCTGGCCAGTGGGCGAGTGTTGGAGCCACAGCAGTTGGCGGACGCGGAGTTTTCTTTGATGGCGTTGAAATAACGCCCGTAACCTCGGGAGCGTTTCATGACTACGCAAGATATTGACGCCCGCGCTGGACGGGTGGGGGAAGCCGTTGCCGAAAATCCGCAGCAGCGGGTGCGCTGGTCGGTGCCGATTGCGCTGTTTGCCTGCGTGCTGCTGGCATTTTTCGACAAGATCAGCATCGCGGCACTGTTTTCCGATAGCGAATTCCAGCAGGCGCTGGGCATCAGTTTTGACCCGGCGCGACTGGGCTTGCTGATGAGTGCATTTTTGTTCTCGTACGGCATTTCTTCGATGCTGCTCAGCGGTATTGGCGACCGGCTGAATCCGGTAAAAGTGTTGATCGGCATGATGGTAGTGTGGGGCGTATTGATGGTGCTGATGGGCCTGGCCCGTTCGTATCACACCATGATGACGCTGCGCATTTTGCTCGGCATTGCCGAAGGCCCACTGTTACCGATGGCCTACGCCATTATCCGCCAGGCCTTCCCGCAGCGGCTGCAGGCGCGTGCCACCATGCTGTGGCTACTCGGCACCCCACTGGGGGCGGCGCTTGGTTTCCCGGTCACGCTATATATCCTCAACACCTTTGACTGGCAGACCACCTTCTTTTTTATGGCGTTTCTGACGCTGCCGGTAATGTTGTTGGTGCTGTTCGGTATGCGTCATCTGAATGTGTCACGCCCGGCCGCCGCTACCGTTTCAAAACCGGCAATCGCCGAACGCAAACAGCATCGCCTTGAGCTGCTGCGCAACCCGCATTTCTGGATGATTTGCCTGTTTAACATCGCCTTCCTGACCTACCTGTGGGGCATGAACGGCTGGCTGCCCAGCTACCTGATCAAGGGCAAAGGTATTCACCTGGAACACGCCGGGTACCTGTCATCGCTGCCGTTTATCGCCATGCTGCTGGGTGAAGTGCTCGGGGCCTGGCTGTCGGACAAACTGGATCGTCGTGCGCTGGCCTGTTTTATCTCGCTGTGCGGTGCCGGGCTGGGGTTGGCCGCGGTGCTGCATATGCAGGGCACCTACAGCGTGATCGCCGCCATGGCCTTCAGCACCTTTATGTGGGGGGCCGGTGCGCCGAACATTTTTGCCCTGCTGGCGAAGGCCACCAGTAGCAAGGTTAGCGCCACCGCCGGCGGTATTTTTAACGGATTGGGTAATTTTGCCGGTGCGCTGGCGCCGGTGCTGATGGGGGCGCTGATCGCCGCCACCGGCAACATGGATAACGGCTTGCTGTTCCTGGTGGTAATGGCCTTTATCGGCTGCATCATTCTGCTGCCGTTGCTGAAGAAATATTGATATCCCATTGATTGAAAAGAGGAGTACCAACATGTCCCAGGTTGAGAAACAAGCCGGCGTCAAGCCGCAGGATCAGTCGATAGAGCATTGGGTGGAATCCCGTATCGCCCGCTTTGAAGGCCGTAAATATGACTGGAACGCGCTGAAATTCCAGGCTGACTACGACCCGAAATACCGCCGCGCGCAGATGCGTTATATCGGCACCGGTGCAACCGGAGTGGTTAACGACACCAATACCATTCCGGCGGGTAACTTTACCTTCTCCACCATGGTGTTGCCGTCGAAATGCGAAGGCCCGCTGCATCTGCACGACGATGTGGAAGAGGTGTTCTTTATGCTGAAGGGCAGTATCACGCTGATGATCCAGGACGGCACGGAGTACTACGAAACCAAGCTGAAAGAGCGCGATCTGATCTCGGTGCCGGCCGGTGTTTATCGTGGGTTGTTCAACCACGGCGAGGAAGAGGCGCTGATGTGCGTGATGCTCGGCACGGCCAAACCGGAAACGCCGACCTACCCGGCAGATCACCCCTTGTCCAAAGTGAAGCGTAACTGATGAACGGCCTGGTTCAACGTCAGCAGGCGCGCTGCGGGAGTTACACCCTGAGCTGGCGTGAAGCGGGGCACGGCCGCCCGGTGGTGTTGCTGCACGGCATCAGCTCCGGTTCGGCCTCGTGGATCAAGCAGTTTAACGATCGTAGCCTGGCCGATGGTCACCGCCTGCTGGCCTGGGATGCCCCGGGCTACGGCGGCAGCCTGCCGCTGACGGTGAACCAGCCGGATGCTACCGCTTACGCCGCCGCGCTGGCGGCGCTGGTGGCCGAATTGCAATTGGATCAGCCGCTGATCGTCGGCCATTCGCTCGGGGCGTTGATCGGCAGCGCCTATGCTGCGGATCATCCCGACGGCCTCTGCGGACTGATATTGGCCGATCCGGCTCAGGGTTATGCCACCGCGCCGGAAGAAAAACGCCAACAGGTTTACGGCCAGCGTAAACAGATGATTGAAACGCTGGGGCCGCAGGGTTACGGCGAACAACGGGCGGCTGCGCTGCTGCGTGATGACGCGGATCCACAGGATATCGCCTGGGTGCGCAACGGCATGCAACAGCTGGATCCGGAAGGTTTTCTCAGCGCCGCCTGGATGCTGGCCAACGACGATATCGGCCGCCATCTGGCGCGTTACCGTGGCCCGTTACAGGTGTGGTGCGGCGACTGTGACCGGATCACACCG
Organism: Serratia sp. AR11; assembly: GCF_056376275.1. Classification (NCBI taxonomy): domain Bacteria; kingdom Pseudomonadati; phylum Pseudomonadota; class Gammaproteobacteria; order Enterobacterales; family Yersiniaceae; genus Serratia; species Serratia sp. AR11. The sequence continues at coordinate 4,546,377 of NZ_CM150739.1, read as the reverse complement.
CCGGAAGCGGCGGCAATACTGGCGCAGCAGCAGGACGCGCCTCTGAGGTTGATTGAGGGCGCAGGGCACGCCAGCTATCTCGATGCGCCGGAGCAATTTAACCGTTATCTGCAGGACTTTACGGGAGCAATCCAACCATGAATTTTCAGCTTGAGCAACGGGTCGCAGTGGTCACCGGCGGTTCGTCGGGCATCGGTTTTGAGACCCTGCGCCTGCTGTTGGCGGAAGGGGCGAAGGTGGCCTTTTGCGGCCGTAACCCGGACAAACTGGCCGGGGCCGAAGCCAGCCTGCGTAATGAGTTTCCACAGGCGGAGATCCTGGCGCTGTGCTGCGACGTGTTGGACGAGGCGCAGGTGACGCAGTTTGCCGCTCAGGTGACGGCGCACTTCGGCGGGGTGGATCTGTTGATCAACAACGCTGGCCAGGGATTCGTCGCGCATTTTGACCAGACGCCACGTAGCGCCTGGCTGCATGAGGCGGAGCTAAAACTGTTCGGCGTGATTAACCCGGTGCAGGCGTTTTTGCCGGCGCTGGAGCGTTCGGATATCGCTTCAATTACCTGCGTGAACTCACTGCTGGCATTGCAGCCGGAAGAACACATGATCGCTACCTCGGCGGCGCGCGCCGCACTGCTGAACATGACGCTGACGCTGTCGAAAGAGCTGGTGAACAAGGGCATTCGCGTCAACTCGATCCTGTTGGGCATGGTGGAATCCGGCCAATGGAGACGCCGCTTCGACGAGCGCAGCGATAAGGATCAAAACTGGGAGCAGTGGACGGCGGCGATTGCCGAACGTCGCGGCATCCCGATGAAACGCCTCGGTAAGCCACAGGAGCCGGCGCAGGCGCTGTTGTTCCTGGCTTCGCCTTTGGCGTCTTTCACTACCGGTGCGGCGCTTGACGTCTCCGGTGGCTTTAACCGCCATCTTTAACCGCAGGGGCTGAAAAGATGAAGAAGATCATGATGATTGGCTACGGCGCAATGGCCAGAGAAGTGCTTTCCCGCTTGCCGGACGGGGTGAGCGTGGGCTGGATCCTGGCGCGTGCGGCTCATCATGCGGCAATCGACAGTGCCTTCGGTGGCCAGGTGCAGGCGTTAACCCACCCGGATCAGTGTACTGAACAGCCGGATCTGGTGCTGGAATGTGCCAGCCAGCAGGCGGTGGCGGAATTTGGTGAAGCGGTGGTGACGCGCGGCTGGCCGTTGGCGGTGATTTCCACCGGGGCTCTGGCGGATGCGGCGCTGCAGCAGCGGTTGCAGCAGGCCTGTCGGCAGCACCAGGGCCAGTTGATCGTCCTGTCCGGAGCGGTGGCGGGGATGGATGGGCTGGCGTCGGCGCGTGAAGGCGGGCTGGACAGCGTCACCTATCAGGCCTGTAAAAGCCCGGCGAGCTGGCGCGGCAGCATGGCGGAGCAATTGATTGATCTTGATGCCGTGAGCGAGGCGCAGGTGTTTTTTGAAGGTTCAGCGCGTGAGGCGGCGCGGCTGTTCCCTGCCAATGCCAACGTGGCCGCGACCATTGCGCTTAACGGATTGGGGATGGACGCCACCCGGGTGCGGCTACTGGTCGATCCCGCCACCCGACGCAATACCCACCGGCTACAGGTGTGCGGCAATTTCGGTGAGTTTCAGATTGAGCTGAGCGGCAACCCGCTGGCGAGCAATCCCAAAACATCAACCCTGGCGGCGCTGAGCGCGGTACAAGCCTGCCGCCGTCTGGTTGACGGTGGCTTTATTGCCTGAACGGCAGGAGCGAGCATGGAAAAGTTAAAGATTTTTGTAGCTGGGCGCTGGTGTGAAGGGCGTGGCGACGAGATGACCTCGGTGTTTCCGGCCGATGGCAGCGTCAATGCGCAGCTGCGTGCCGCCAGCGTTGAAGACGTCAATGATGCGGTAGCCGCGGCGGAACGCGCCTGGCGTGCGCCCGAGTGGCGTGGGCTGGTGCCGCATCAGCGCGCCAATATTCTGTACCGCGTCAGTAATCTGATTATGGCGCAGCAGGAAGAGTTGGCGCAGTTGCAGACCCGCGACAACGGTAAACCGCTGGCGGAAACCCGTGGGCTGGTGGCCAGTGCGGCGGCAACGGCTCGCTACTTTGCTGCCGCCTGCGAGGTGCTGGAGGGCGAACTGCCGACCCAGCGCAGCGCCGAGGTGATGACGCTGAGCCAGTATCAACCGCTGGGGGTGATCGCGGCGATTACGCCGTGGAACTCGCCGATTGCCAGTGAAATGCAAAAGGTGGCCCCGGCACTGGCGGCGGGCAACGCGGTGATCCTCAAACCGGCCGAAGCCACGCCGCTGATGGCGCTAAAACTGGCGGAGCTGTTTGAACAGGCAGGGCTGCCTGCCGGGCTGCTCAGCGTGCTGCCGGGCAAAGGTTCGGTGATTGGCGAAGCGCTGGCCCGCCACCCGTTAGTGAAAAAGATTTCCTTTACCGGTGGCACCAATACCGGTCGCCATTTGGCGCATATCGCCGCCGAGAAACTGATCCCCACCTCGCTGGAACTGGGCGGTAAGTCGCCGACCATCGTGCTGGAAGATGCGGATTTAGAACAGGCGGCGCGCGGCATCTGCTATGGCATTTTCAGCTCCGCCGGCCAGGCCTGCATCGCCGGTTCGCGGCTGTTTGTGCACCGTTCTTTGTACCAGCCACTGCTGGCGCGGCTGAGTGAACTGGCGGCCGGATTGCGGGTGGGTAATCCACTGACGCCGGGTGTGCATCTCGGCCCGCTGATTAACCAAAAGCATCGCCAAAGCGTGGCGGATTACGTAGCGCTGGCGCAGCAGGAAGGCGGGCGGATAGTGATTGGCGGTGAAGCCCCGGCCGATCCGCAACTGGCCGGCGGCAGCTATTACCTGCCGACGATCATCGAAGGGCTGAGCAATAGCGCCCGCGCCTGTCAGGAAGAGATTTTTGGCCCGGTGCTGGTGGTGTTGCCGTTCGACGACGAGCAGCAGTTGATTGAACAGGCCAATGATTCGGTCTACGGGCTGGCGGCCGGTATCTGGAGCCGTGATTTCCCTCGGGCTATGGCACTGGCGGAGCAATTGGAAACCGGCACGGTGTGGATCAATACCTACAAAACATTCTCCATTTCTACGCCTTTCGGCGGTTTTAAAGAGAGCGGTCTGGGCCGCGAAAAGGGCCTGCACGGCATCAAAGCCTATATGCAGCAAAAAAGCCTGTATCTGGCGCTTAGCCATCAGGTGAATCGCTGGAGCGATTAGTTTTGAGCGACGGTGCGTACCCCTACAACGAACATATAAGAAGGCTGATGATGAGCGAGAAAATAACGGTTGGCGAGGCGATAGCCCGGACTCTGGAACAGTACGAGGTGTCGGCGATGTACGGCATCATTTCGATTCATAATCTGCCGATTGCCGATGCGGTGGGGCAGCGCGGCAACATTCGCTTTGTGCCGGCACGCGGTGAGGCGGGGGCCGTGACCATGGCCGATGCCCACGGCCGTTTCTCCGGTCTGGGCGTGGCCTTGACCAGTACCGGTGCCGGTGCCGGCAATGCGGTCGGTGCGATGATCGAGGCGATGAACGCCAATACGCCGTTGCTGCACATTACCGGTCAGGTGGAAAAAGCCTGGCTGGATGCCGACGCCGGGTTCATTCATGAAACCCGCGATCAATTGGGTTTCCTGCGCGCCTGCTCCAAACGCGCGTATCGGGTTAACTCTGCGGAACAGGCAGTGGCAGTGATCCAACGGGCCATTCTCGACGCGCAGACGGTGCCTTGCGGCCCGGTGGCGGTAGAGATCCCAATCGATATTCAAAGCAGCCTGGTTTCCAGCGCGGTGCTGAGCCAGCCGGTGATGCCTGCGCCACTGCCGCCAGCCAGTGACGACGCGGTTGAACGGCTGTATCAGCGGCTGAAACAGGCCAAACGCCCACTGTTATGGCTGGGCGGCGGTGCGCTGGGCTGCGCTGAGGCGGTGCGTAAACTGGCGGATGCCGGTGTGGCAGTGATCTCCAGCACCCACGGGCGCGGCATTCTGCCTGATAGCCACCCGCGCAGCCTGCGTGCGTTTCATAATTCGCCGAGCATTGAGGCGATCCTGACGCAGTGCGATCTGACGCTGGTGGCCGGTTCACGCCTGCGCAGCAATGAAACCCGTACCTGGACGCTGCCGCTGCCGCGCCCATTGGTGCAGATTGATATTGATCCGGCGGCGGCCAATCGCAACTATCTGGCCGACGAACAAATCAACGGCGACTGTGGTGCCTTGCTTAAAGCACTGGCTGCCCGAGTTAGCCCGGGAGAGAAGGTCAATGCCGAGTGGGATAGCGAAATCGCCCGCGCGGTGCAGCAGGCGGAAAGCGCGCTGCGCCAACAGTCGGGGGAATATGCCAAATTAAACGACGCCATTGCCGCCGCGCTGCCACAGGATGGGCTGCTGGTGCGTGATATCACCGTCTCCGGCAGCGTTTGGGGCAGCCGTTTGTTCCGCGCGATTTCGCCGCTGTGTAACATTCACTCGCTGGCCGGGGCGATTGGCATGGGCTTGCCGATGGCGATTGGTACCGCGATCGCTAACCCGCAGCGCAAGGTGGTCGGGCTGGTGGGCGACGGCGGGTTGGCGTTAGGCCTGGGCGAGCTGGCGACCATGGCGCAGGAGCAGGCCAATATCACTTTGCTGATTATGAACGACGGCGGTTACGGCGTGATGCGCGGCATTCAGGATAAATACTTTGCCGGTCGTCAGTACTATAACGAACTGCACACTCCGGCCTTTACGCTGGTGGCCGAAGCTATGGGGCTGAAAGCCTGGAAGGTCGACAGCGCGGCGCAGTTCAGCGGCGTCTTGGCAGAGGCGATTAACTATCCGGGGCCGTCGGTGGTGGAGGTGGACATGAACAGCATTGGGCCGTTGACCTTCGCTGGACCACCGCAGAAAACCCTGTACTGAGTTGTGACAGATTGAACGACACCTTGATCAGTAAGGTGTCGTTCAAATGAAGTTAATTTTTATTAAATATTCCCAGGGCGTCGACTATCAGTGAAATGGATACTCGTAGCCCAATAATAGCAAGAACCAGCGTGACCAAGTCCACATAGCTGGTCGCCGGTTGTAATATTTTCAATGACGACTTAATGCCAATAAAGTAACAGCCTGGCATCCAGATAATGGAAATTAACGAGTATCTTGCTTTATTCATAAGTTGACGCCTTAATCGCCCCCCACTGAGTGGGGGGATATATACAGAAGAATATTACCAGCGGCATTGACCATTTACGCTATTTGGGGAGCGGTTACCCGCTAGTGCATCTCTGTTATTATTGTTGTTATTTCTATATGGGCTTTTATCAGGGCAGCTTAGGCTTGCCGTCGCAGCCCCCGCAACGGCAAAACCAACCATCGTCCACGGCCCACCAGCCACGCCTGTTAGCGCGCCAGTGATGATGCCAATGCCAACATCATTTGCGCATGTTTTTGGGGCTCCGCCTCCGTTTCGGCCATTATTTCGGCTTCTTCCGCCATTATCGCTACGGTCACCGCCATTATTTCCACGACCACCAGAGATTTGATCGAGTAAAGATGAGTCAATAGTTTTCATAAATAACTCCATTCCATAGTGTTGTTTTATTTCCATAAGGGAACTTAGTATTATATCGTTTCCAGACAACGTTCAATGCCACATGGGTGAATTTTCGTTAAAGATCACAAAAAATAAATGGTTATTATGTGTTGTTGTAAGTTGTTTTATTTATATAAATCTATAAGCGGTTTTGAGGTTTTTTTTAAATGGATTTAATAGGATTGCGCTTTTTTATTTTTTTTGAAAACGGCACCTTAGTCAGTGGGAAGCCCACTTTTGGGTGCCGTTGCTCTGTAGGATAATGAAGTTTACTTGCCTGCCGCGATGCGGTCGCGAATGTGCTGCGCACGCGCTTCCGAGGCCGGGTGGTCGTCGAACATGCTGCTTTGACGGCCGGCTTCCATTTTCGCCAGTTTTTCAAAGCTGGTGACCAGACCGTTCGGATCGATACCGCGTTGTTTCAGCAGGTCGAACGAGTAGTCATCCGCTTCGCTTTCCTGCTTCTGCGAGAACTGGGCATTCACCAGTTTCTCGCCCATGTCCGCCAGTTGTGACTGTGACAACGAGCCGATGATGCCGCCGGTTGAGGCCGCTGCGGTACGCAACGCCACGGTGCCGTAAGCCACTTGCATGGCTTTACGCGTATGGCCCAGTGCCACGTGGCCCATTTCATGGCCCAGCACGCCTTCCACTTCATTATCGGTCATCATGTCCATCAGGCCGCTGTAAACGCGGATACAGCCGTTGGCCATCGCCCAGGCATTCACGTCCTTGGTGACGTAAACCTTGTAGTTGGCCGGCGTGCCGTTGATATTATCACCCAGCGCCGCGGCGATTTTGTTCAGACGCTTGGCATAGGTGCTGTCAGCCGGCGCGATTTGTGCCTTGCTGTCCATCTCCGCGCAGGATTTATCACTCAGGGTTTTTACGTCGTTATTGCTCAACGTCGCCGCCTGGAACGCCTGTGCGCCAGACTGCATCAGGGTATCGGTATTCAGGTTTTGACAGCCGCTTACCAAAGTGGCAATGCTTAATGCAATCAAAGAGGTACGGATCTTCATAAAGCCATCTTCCTGTGATAGTAACAAGGGGGGAGTGCCATTTTAATTTAGGGAAATCTTGCCGTCTGAGACTAGTGTACGCTGACAATCAGGAAAATAGTGTTATTCCGAAAAAACGACCAATTGTGCTAATAAGTTGTGAACTCGCTCTCATTTGGCATTAGGGATTGCCGTTTTAATGCTGAGTCTGAGAAAATAGAAAACTTGACTGATTTTTTAATCCGACCTGGAGTAAAACATGTCCTCTCGTAAAGAGCTTGCCAACGCCATCCGCGCACTCAGCATGGACGCCGTACAAAAAGCAAATTCCGGCCACCCGGGTGCACCTATGGGCATGGCGGACATCGCCGAAGTCCTGTGGCGTGACTACCTGAACCACAACCCGACCAACCCGCACTGGGCTGACCGTGACCGCTTCGTCCTCTCCAACGGCCATGGCTCCATGCTGATTTACAGCCTGTTGCACCTCACCGGCTACGACCTGCCGATGAGCGAGCTGGAAAACTTCCGCCAGCTGCACTCCAAAACCCCGGGCCACCCGGAATACGGCTACACCCCAGGCGTGGAAACCACCACCGGCCCACTGGGTCAGGGCATCGCCAACGCCGTCGGTTTCGCCATTGCCGAACGCACCCTGGGTGCGCAGTTCAACCGCCCGGGTCATGACATCGTCGACCACCACACCTACGCCTTTATGGGCGACGGCTGCATGATGGAAGGCATCTCCCACGAAGTCTGTTCGCTGGCCGGTACCCTCAAGCTCGGCAAACTGACCGCGTTCTACGATGACAACGGCATCTCCATCGACGGTCACGTCGAAGGCTGGTTCACCGACAACACCGCCGAGCGCTTTGAAGCCTACGGCTGGCACGTGGTGCGTCACGTTGATGGCCACAACCCGGACGCCATCAAGGCCGCCATTGAAGAAGCCCGCAAGGTCACCGACAAGCCGTCGCTGCTGATGTGCAAAACCGTGATTGGTTTCGGTTCCCCGAACAAGGCCGGTACCCACGACGTGCACGGTGCTGCGCTGGGCGCCGCCGAAGTGGCCGCCACCCGCGAAGCGCTGGGCTGGAAATACGCCGCCTTCGAAATCCCGCAGGACATCTATGCCCAGTGGGATGCCAAAGAAGCCGGCAAGGCCAAAGAAGCGGCCTGGAACGACAAGTTCGCCGCCTACGCGAAAGCCTTCCCGGAACTGGCTGCCGAGTTCAAACGCCGTGTGAACGGTGAACTGCCGGCCAACTGGAAAGCCGAAGCCAAAGCCTTCGTGGAAAAACTGCAGGCCAACCCGGCCAATATCGCCAGCCGCAAGGCCTCGCAGAACGCACTGGAAACCTTCGGCAAGGTGCTGCCGGAATTCCTCGGCGGCTCCGCTGACCTGGCACCAAGCAACCTGACCATGTGGTCCGGCTCCAAGCCACTCAACGAAGACCTGGCGGGTAACTACATCCACTACGGCGTGCGCGAGTTCGGCATGACCGCCATCACCAACGGCATCGCGCTGCACGGCGGCTTCCTGCCGTACTCGGCGACCTTCCTGATGTTCGTGGAATACGCCCGTAATGCGGTGCGTATGGCGGCGCTGATGAAAATCCGCAACGTGTTCGTCTACACCCATGACTCCATCGGTCTGGGTGAAGACGGCCCGACGCACCAGCCGGTTGAGCAGATGGCCAGCCTGCGCGTGACCCCGAACATGAGCACCTGGCGTCCGTGTGACCAGGTGGAGTCGGCGGTCGCCTGGCAGTACGGCATCGAGCGCAACGACGGCCCGACCACGCTGATTTTCTCACGTCAGAACCTGACCCAGCAGCCGCGTACCGCAGAGCAACTGGCCAACGTTTACCGTGGTGGTTATGTGCTGAAGGACTGCGCCGGGACGCCGGACGTCATTCTGATTGCCACCGGTTCGGAAGTGGGTATCACCGTGGAAGCGGCAGACCAGCTGACTGCGGCGGGCCGCAAGGTGCGCGTGGTCTCCATGCCGTCTACCGACGCGTTCGACAAGCAGGATGCGGCGTACCGTGAATCCGTGCTGCCGGCGGCAGTGAGCGCACGCGTGGCGGTAGAAGCGGGTATCGCGGACTACTGGTACAAGTATGTGGGCCTGAACGGCGCCATCGTGGGTATGACCACCTTTGGTGAGTCAGCCCCGGCAGAGCAGCTGTTCAAAGAGTTTGGCTTCACCGTGGACAACGTGGTGGCCAAGGCGCAGGCACTGCTGAAATAAGCGGTCCTTCGCAAGCTGATAAAAAAACCGGTCATTGACCGGTTTTTTTTATTTTAGGCCATCGTCCCGGCGCGGCGCGGTGCGCGCAACCGATCGTAAACCGCCGCCAGCAACAGCACTAACAGCGTCGGCTGCAACCAAACCAATCCCTGATCCGCCAACGGCAGTTGATCGAACCAGGCCGGCAGCAGGCCGCTGAAGCTGGAGGCCTTTATTCCGTCGGCGAGGCCAAGCAGCAGACTGGTGGCGATCACCGGTGTGAACACGCGGTTGGCGCTGCGCCAACGGCTCTGGCTAAAGCTGAGCAATACCAGGGCGATGCACGGAGGATAGATGGCCGTCAGCACCGGAATCGATACGCGGATCAGATTGGCCAGCCCGAGATTGGACACCAGCATGGCGAACGCAGCGAGGAGGACCACCAGTGAACGGTAAGACAGCGGCAGATAGCGGGAGAAGAAATCGGCGCAGGCGCAGGTCATGCCCACCGCAGTCACCAGACAGGCGATGAACATCAGGATGGCCATAAAGACGCTGCCCAAATCGCCGAAGGTGTGTTGTACATAGGCATGCAGGATTGCCGCGCCGTCTTGCCCATCAGCAACCAGGCCGCCGCTGCCGGCACCCAGCTTGAACATGCAGATATAAACCAGTGTCAGGCCGATGCCGGCAATCAGGCTGGCCCACAGAGTGTAGCGCATCAATAACCCCCGATCGTTGACGCCGCGCGACCGTGCGGCGGTAACGATAATTGAGCCGAACATCAGCGCCGACAGCGTGTCCATCGTCAGATATCCCTGCACAAAACCGGTGGAGAACGCCGCGTCCTGATAGCTGCCGCTGGCGAGGATGGGCGCGCCGGCGGGCCAAATCAACGCGGCGACGCCCAGTGCGGCCAGCGCGAGGATCTTCAGCGGTGCCAGAATATGGCCGACGTTATCCAGCAGCCGCCCGGGGTACAGCGAGATAATCATTGCCAGCGTGAAGAACAGCAGGCTGTAGATAAACTGCTGCAGGGCGCCGTCGCCGGTAAAAGGCGCGATGCCCAAAGCGAAAGAAACGTTGGCGGTGCGCGGTGTGGCGAACAGCGGGCCGAGCGCCAGATAGCAGAGGGTAGCCAGCAGCAGGCCGGCCCTGCGGCCGATTGGTGCGGTCAACAGGCTGATGCTGCCGCCGACACGCGCCAGCGCAATCACCGCGATCACCGGCAGGACGACGGCGGTGACGATAAAGCCTGCGGCGGCCAGCCACAGATGTTCACCGGACTGCAGGCCCACCATTGGCGGGAAAATGATATTGCCGGCGCCGACAAACAGGGCGAAGGTCATAAAGCCCAGGGCGATAATGTCTTTGGGAGATAAGCGTGTTGTCATAACGGTATTGCGTTGCCTGTGTGCGATAAAAACAACCTGGCGCCGGTAAACTCAAGGGCAGGCGCGATGGGCAAACGGGCACCCATAAAAATTTCGGCATGCAGGATATGATATTTTGCCGAGAAAAGCCTGAGTTACGCTGCGATGAATCAGTTCAAAGCTGGAAATAAACCGGTTGCCGGGCAGCAGGGAATAAACGGCAACCGGTTGAAAACGGTACAGACAAATTTATTGATGTCCTGATTCAGCCTGGCGCGCGGGGCTACGCTGACGCCATCGATAATGTAGGCCTTAAAGCGCATTATCGCCTGGAATACCGTGTTTAACTGCAGGTCGTCGTTGATGCCGCGGAAGTGGCGAATTTGCCCCGAATCATGGCGGATAAAGTCTTCCTCGACCGACGGCACAAAAGGCTGGAATTCCAGTCTCTCTATGCGGTCATTATCAAAGTTAAAGCAGAAGCGGCCGTTTCTCGATTTGCGAAAGGGCTGCGTGGGATCGTCCGCCAGGTTATTGCTGACCTGCGTCAGTTTGGTAAAGTCTTCGGGCTGAGCGCCAAGAGCCAATAAAATGTCCTTCATGGTATCACCGGGAATAAACACAGAGCGCTTTTCCTGGTATTCCTTCTTTATAGCGTCAAGCTGAGATAGCTGTTGCATTGCTCTATTGCCTCTTGGATTAGGATAAACTGACAGTTATAAAACCTTGCTGCCGATCTCTTCGCCAAAATAGACCTGCAATTTATACGCCGGCTTTAATGCATTCTCGTTATATTCCACAGAGATGATTTCGCCGATGCGCATATCCAGCCTTAAGTATGAAGGGTATAAATAAAAATGAATTATAAGACAGGTTAATTATATGGTTTTCGATTTAATTATTAGCGTATCGGGCATGTTTTGTTTTATCGAGGTCAATATTCGTGAGGTAAAATCTATTAAGCTAATGTTAAATTAGTTAGTATGCTTTGTAGTGAACCACCAACAGCATTATTCAGGTATTTTTATGGTAATTACCGGCAAGGAAAGCTTCTATCGGCGCAAATCCATTATTGCGCCGTTTTTCCTGATACTGATCTGGTCGACCGGGTTTATAGCCGCCCGCGCGGTGGCGGACCATGCCGATCCCAATCTTTTTCTGACCTTTCGCTTCCTGATCGCCGCCGCGGTTTTTGCCCTGCTGGCCGCCAACTGCGTCTGGCCTAAAGGGCGGCAGTTCATCATGCACCTGTTTACCGGCATGCTGATGAACGGCGTTTATCTCGCCGCCAGTTGGTGGGCGGTGGCGAACGGCCTGGCGGCCGGCGTAATGTCATTGAGCGGCGGCCTGCAACCGCTGTTCACGGCGCTGATTTTTGCTTTGGTGCTGCGCAAGCCGATAGGGCTGCGTTCCTGGACGGGGTTGGCGCTCGGTTTTATCGGCGTGGCGTTGGTGCTGTCACCGCGGCTGACCGGCATCGACGTCGGTAACATGGCGCTGCTGCCCATCCTGCTGGGTTTTGGCAGCATCGTTGCGCTGACGATTGGCATCATGGTGCAGAAGTCTTCGCTGGCGGCGGCGGATCTCCGGGCCGCGGGGGCTATCCAGCATCTTGGCGCGGCATTGGTCACCGGCGTTTTGGCGGCGGTGATGGGATCAGGAGAATGGGATAATTCGCCAACGCTGTGGTTCTCGCTGCTGTGGTCGGCCGGGATATTGTCGCTGGGCGGTACCGCGTTGTTTATCTGGATGGTGCGGCATGGCGATCTGACGCGCATTACCGCGCTGATGCTGCTGGTGCCGCCGGCTGCCGCGTTGCAGGCTTATTTCCTGTTTGGCGAAGCGCTGTCGTTGGTGCAACTGGCGGGGTTTTGCCTGACATTGCTCGGCGTGGCTATCGTACAGAAGATCCGCCTGCTGCGGCGTTCCAAACTGATGCAATAACACCGGTTATTTCGTCCTTGGTTTAAAAACCGGGATGACCATGGATTTTTTTGACTGAAAAACGTCCAACCTCACAAAACCAAAAGATAAAAAATCAACGGCGTTGCTTAAGAACACTTATTAACTATATGTTAATTTTTAGTTTCTTAAATGTAACCAGGAGTTAATTATGTTGACAAGAATCGGCGCGTCGGTAGTGGCGATGGCTGTACTGGGCGCGGTGCCTGCTTACGCTGAATTCCCGGCAGGCTATCCAGCCGACTATCAAAAAATTGTGGATGGCGCGAAGAAAGAGGGCAAGGTGGTGGTGTACTCCACCACGGATACCAAGGCCGCCGGGCCGCTGATCCAGGGGTTCGAAGCGTTGTATCCTGGCGTTAAGGTCGAATACAACGACATGAACAGCACCGAGCTGTACAACCGCTATATCAGCGAACAGGCGGCGGGAGGCACCAGCGGCGACGTGGTGTGGAGCTCGTCGATGGATACCGCGCTGAAACTGGCGACCGACTATGCACAGGAATACGCTTCGCCGGAACAGGGCCAACTGCCCAAGTGGGCGGTATGGAAAGATAAAGCCTACGGTACCACCTACGAACCGGTGGTCTTCATCTATAACAAACGGTTGATCCCGCAGGGTGATGTACCGGACTCTCACGCCGCGCTGGCCAAGCTAATTGCCAGCCAGACCGACAAGTTCAAAAAGAAAGTCACCACCTATGATATTGAAAAGTCAGGGTTGGGCTTCATGCTGTCGGTGCAGGACTTCAAGGCCGACCCGAACTATTTCGCCACCCTGGCTGACGTCGCCAAAGGGGGGCTGGCGGTGCAATCTTCTACCGGCACCATGATGGAAAGGGTGTCATCCGGTGAAAACCTGATTGGTTTCAACATCCTGGGTTCCTACGCCGAAGCACGAGCCAAAACCGACCCTTCGCTGGGCATCTCTTATCCGAAGGATTACACCCTGGTGCTGTCGCGCGTGTCCTTTATCAGCAAAGAGGCTGCCAACGGCAATGCGGCAAAACTGTGGCTTAACTACGTGCTGTCGGAAAAGGGCCAGAGCATTCTCGCCAACCAGGCCGATATTCCGTCTATTCGTAACGACATTGAAGGCAAAAACGACATCGACGGCATGACCAAAATGCTCGGCAAAGCGCTCAAACCGATCCCGGTGGATGAAAGCCTGCTGGAGTACCTGCAGCCGGCCAAACGCCTGGATTACATCAAACAGTGGCGTACCGCCGCCGCGAAATAACACAGGATCCGGACGCGCGTCTGCCATTGTGGCGCGCGCCCTTTGGTCGTCGTCGTTTACAACCATCGGGATATATTTATGGAAGCATGGCGCAGAAAGTGGCAAAGCCTGCCGCGCGGCTTGGTGGTGTTGATAACCGCACTGGTTATCTACGTGCCGCTGTCGTTTATCGTGATTCAAAGTTTCCTCTCCGCTCCCTTTTTCTCCCCCTCCAAGGTGTTCAGCCTGGAGGCGTTCCAGTTTATCTTTACCGATCCGGACTTCTACAAGGCGCTGAAAAGCGGGTTTATTCTGGCTTTCGGCCTGGTGGTGATCGCCATTCCGCTGGGGGGCATTCTGGCCTTTTTGATGGTCAGAACCGACTTGCCCGGTCGGCGCTTTATTGAACCGCTGATCCTGGTGCCAATCTTTGTCTCGCCGATGGTCTTGGGTTTTGGCTACGTGGTGGCCGCCGGGCCGGTGGGCTTCTTCTCGCTGTGGGCGGAGTCGCTGCTGGGGTTCGTACCCTGGAATATCTATTCGATGGCCAGCATCGTGGTGATTGCCGGGCTGACGCACGTGCCACACGCCTATCTTTATATTTCCTCGGCCTTGCGCAGCGTCGGTTCCGACGTGGAAGAGGCCGCGCGCACGGCGGGTGCCTCGCCTTTGCAGGTGATGACTGCCGTTAGCTTGCCGATGGTGCGACCGTCCATTTTGTACGCTGGGGTACTGCTGTTTTTCCTTGGGCTGGAAGTGTTTGGCCTGATGTTGGTGCTGGGCGATCCGGAAGGCAACCTGGTGCTGGCGACTTACCTGTATCAACTGACCAATAAGCTGGGCACGCCGTCTTACCATCTGATGGCGGCGGTGGCGGTGGTGCTGATCTGCATCACCATTCCGTTGGTGATGTTGCAACGCCGTCTGATGCGCACCGCTAACCGCTTCGTTACCGTCAAGGGCAAGGCGTCGCAGGCGCGGGCGCTGCCGCTGGGGAAATGGCGTTGGGTCGCCGGTGCGGTGGTGGTGTTCTGGCTGACGGTGACCATCGGCGTACCGCTGGTGGGGGTGGTGCTGCGCGCCTTTATTTCCAACTGGGGCGTGGGTGTTTCCATTTGGGACGAACTGTCGCTCAACACTTTCCGCACCATCTGGCAGCAACCCAATCTGCTGCGGGCGATCGTCAACTCGATGGCGATTGGGGTATTCGGCGGCGCGCTGGCGGTGGTTTGCTATCTGTTTATCGGCATTGCCATGCACCGCAAACCCGACGGGGCTACCCGTTTCCTCGATTACAGCGTGCTGGTACCGCGTGCGGTGCCGGGTCTGCTGGCGGGGCTGGCGTTCCTGTGGGTGTTTCTGTTCCTGCCGATGTGGCTGGACAAGTCATTGAAAGAAGGCTGGCTGTCGGCGCTGCCGGTGGCCGAGTGGCTGCGGGAGAACCTGATCGTCTGGCTGCGCTCCTTGCGCAGCACCATCTTCAGCGTCTGGCTGGCGTACACCGTGGTGTGGATGGCCTATGGCCTGCGGCTGATCTCTTCGACGCTGCTGCAGGTCGGCCCAGAGCTGGAGGAGGCGGCGCGCAGTGCCGGCGCGACCCGGGGGCAGATCACCCGTCACGTCACCATTCCGCTGTCGCGCTACGGCCTGATTGGTTCGTGGCTGCTGATGTTCCTGATTTTCGAACGTGAGTATTCCACCGGGGTGTATCTGTTGTCTCCGGGCACCGAAACCATAGGTTCGATGCTGGTTTCCCTGTGGGCGGCGGGCGCCATCGATATCGTTGCGGCACTCTCGTTCATTAACATCCTGCTGGTGGTGTTGGGGCTGGGTATTGCCCTGCGCTTTGGAGTGAAATTACATGATTGAACTTTCGGTAGAAAACCTGCATTTAACCTACGGCGACAACCCGGTGTTGAAGGGTGTCTCGATGGATTTAAAGCGCGGCGAGGTGGTTTCGCTGTTGGGGCCGTCGGGCAGTGGTAAAACCACGCTGTTGCGGGCGGTTGCCGGGCTGGAGAAACCGACCCAGGGCCGCATTATCATCGGCAGCAATACCGTGTACAACGGCAGCGCGCGCAGCGAAATTCCGGCGGAGGAACGCAACCTGGGGTTGGTGTTTCAGTCCTATGCCCTGTGGCCACATAAAACGGTGTTTGAAAACGTCGCCTACCCGCTGAAATTACGCAAAGTCGCCGCGGCGGAAATCAACCAGCGGGTGCAGGGCGTGCTCGACCAGCTTGGTCTGGGGCATTTGGGCCAGCGTCATCCGCATCAGTTGTCCGGTGGTCAGCAACAGCGCGTGGCGATTGGGCGGGCGCTGGTGTACAACCCGCCGGTTATCCTGCTCGATGAACCGTTATCTAACCTCGACGCCAAGCTGCGCGAAGAGGCGCGGGTGTTCCTGCGTGAGCTGATCATCAAACTGGGGCTTTCGGCGCTGATGGTGACTCACGATCAGAACGAGGCAATGGCTATCTCCGATCGCATCCTGTTGCTCAACAACGGAAAAATCGAGCAGCAGGGTACGCCGCAGGAAATGTACGGTTCGCCGTCGACCCTGTTTACCGCCGAGTTTATGGGCAGCAATAACCGCCTGCACGGCAAGATTACCGAAGTGAGTGAGGGCAAAGCACGCATTGAAGGCAAAGACTGGGCGCTATGGGGCATGGCGGGGGCAGGGGTAAAAGCCGGCGAAGAGGCCACGGCGGTGATCCGCGTGGAGCGCGTGCGCCTGGGAGATGATCCGCAGGGCAATCAGCTTGAGCTGCCGTTGCTGACCAGCATGTACCTCGGCGACCGTTGGGAATACCTGTTCCGCACCGTTGCCGAGGATTTCGTGGTGCGTGCTTATGGCACCGAAGTACGAGGTCAGACACTATGCCGGCTCTCCCTGCCGCCCGAGCACCTGTGGATTTTTCCTAAAGTTTAACCCTAAAAACACCGCGTCCCATAATGGGGCGCGGTGTACTCAATTACAAATCCAGCACCAGCCGTTTCCCCTTGGCCCGTGAGCAGCAAATCAGCAGGCTTTGCTGTGCTTGTCGTTCTTCCTCGCTCAGGTACTGATCGCGGTGGTCTGCCTCACCCTCAATAATCCGCGTTTCGCAGGTGCCGCAAATCCCTTCTCGACACAGGCATTCCACTTTTGCTGCTTTGCTGTTTTCCAGCGCTTGTAAAATGGTGACGTCTTCTGCCACCTCCAGTTCAGTACCGGAACGGGCCAGCACCAGGGTGAAGGCACCGCCCTGACTGTCAGCGGCACTAAAGGCTTCGCGATGCAGACGTGCTGGGGCAATTCCCAACGCCGAGGCCGTCTGCCATACCGCTTCGTTCAGCAAAGGAGGGCCGCATACGTAGATATGAGCGCCGGGTTCTACATCGGCCAGCAAATGCTTCAGATCCAAACGGCTACCCTGGCTAGAGATGTGGCAGCGGATATGCTCGGCAAACGGTGACGTTTCCAACTGAGATTGAAAGGCATTATGTTCCTCACTGTGAAAGCAGTAGTGCAGCCGGTAACCTTGGCCACGCTGATGCAGTTCATGCAACTGCGCCATAAACGGCGTGATACCGATGCCGCCCGCAATCAATAGGTGGTGCTTCGCATCCGGCGCCAGCGCAAACAGATTATTCGGCGTGCTGATGGTCAGCGTATCGCCAATCCGCAGGTTGTCGTGCATGAAAGCCGATCCCCCCTTAGAGTGCGGCTCGCGCCGCACAGCAATCTGATACTGCTGTAAGTCGAAAGGGGAACTGAGCAGGGAGTAGGCGTTGCTGTAACGCCGTTCCCCCTGTTGCATCTGTACGATGATATGGCTGCCGCCGCTGAACGCAGCCAAGGGGCGCCCCTGTCGGTCCGCCAGAGTGAAGCGCTTTACCTGTGCGGTAATGGGTTCGATATCGATAACGCTGACCTCGAACATCTGATAGCTGGACATAATCTAAACTCCAGAGCGCGGGTAGACCCTGACGCATTCAAGATTGGAATACCTGAGCCACCAGATGATGGAAATGCGCGATGGCGTGTTCACTGACGCCGCTGCCCGCACCGTCAGCCATAATGCGTCCCTGGCCGCGATAGCCGCGCGATTTGAGTCCTTTCTGCACGCTCTCGACCAACCGCAGATCTTCCGGACGGAACACGTCGCGATACCATTCGATCAGCCGCTGCTGTTCGGCGGTCAGATCCTGATTAGTGAAGTAAATGTCATAGTTCTGCAGGGTAGTTTCCGCATCGACCGGGAATTCATAAATCACCGTCATCATGCCTTCCAGCGGGGGGATGTTGAACATGGTGCACGGCCACAACCAGATGCCGTGGAAACTGGCGTCTTTGCCTTCTTCGAATTTGAATGACTGTTCGGAAGGGCGGGCATAGCCAAATTGCATCGTCCAGTTGCCGTGTAGGGTGTGCCAGTAGCGATCGACCTGCACAGAGTCGGCAAAGCCGGGGTGTGCCGGTGCGCAGTGGTAACATTCGAGATAGTTATCAACGATATTTTTCCAGTTGGCCGGGGTACGCGTAGTAAAGCGTGCCGCCAGTTTCAGGTCGTCCACCGTCGGGCAGGCTTCGCGCACTTTGGTTGCCAGTCCAGGCAGTTGATCTTCTACGCTGCCGGCCTGTGAGTTCATGTTGATAAAAATAAACCCACCGTATTCTTCTACCCGCAGTGGCATCAAATGTGCGTTGCCTTTATTGAAATTATGTACGTTTTCACAGTTACGTGCGTGTGCCAGCTCACCATCGAGTTTGAACGCCCAGGCGTGATAGGGGCAGGTAATGACGTTTTTGGCTTTGCCTTCACCCGTCAACAATTGGTGGCCACGGTGCGGGCAGACGTTATAAAAGGCGCGCAGTTTCTTGTCGCGGCCACGTACCACCAGAATGCTCTCGCCGATGATTTCTCGGGTGATGTAATCATTGGGCTGAGCCACTTCACTGCCGTGCGAGACGCAGATCCAGCTATTGGCGAATATCTGCTCTTTCTCATGTTCGAACGCCGTCGAGTGAGTATAGAACTGGGCCGGAATGGTGTATGCCTCGCTGGCATCGGCGCAGAAGTCCTTGGGTAAGATGAATGCAGGGGTCAGATTGCTCATGGTTAACCTTCCTCTTATTGGTTTTATTCCGTAGGGGTGGTTCAGACGATAGTCGTGTTACTTACCGGGCTGACGGCCGGCGGTTCGCTCTGCGCTGGGGGGCTGCTGTCAATCAGGTTTGCCGGTATGGCGGCGTAGTCCTGTTTTAACCAGCGGGAGAAACCGTAGGTTTTTATCAGCAGTACTACCAGAAACGGTAGCGCGGTCAGGATGACGGTGGTTTTCATGGTGTCCAGTGAGGCACCGGTAAACAGGATCGCCAGCGGAATCAGGGTGATCACTACGCACCAAAACAGGCGTAGCATTGGGCTGGGATCTTGGCCTTCTTGCAGATTGCGGGTGCTGGTGGCGGCCATGGCGTAGGCAACGGCGTCCATGTGTGACGCCAGAAAAATAATCATGACAAACAGATAGCCAGCCAGGAAGAGTTTGCCTAGCGGCAGTGACATCAGCAGCATTTGCACTGCCGTTTCGCCTCCCTGAGTATTGAGGATCTCCGGCACGTCTAACTGGCCGCTGATGAATTGGTGCATGGCGAAACCTTCCAGCGCACCGAAGAAAAACCAGCAGCCGAGGGTGCTGCCGACCAACAAGGCCCAAATGACCTCTTTGATCTTGCGTCCGCGAGAAACTCGGGTCACAAACATGGCGACGCCGGGTGTATAAGAAATCCACCACAGCCAGTAGAACACTGTCCAACTGCGATTGAAGCTACCGTCACCCATAGGGTCGGTAAACAGACTCATTTGCAGGAAGTTCTGCGTCGTCAGGCCGATGGCGTTAACGGTATTGTTGATGATGAATTCGGTTGGGCCGACCAGTAGTACCAGCGCAGCGAAGATAAAAGCGCCCCAGCCGACCATTTTACTCAGCCGCTGCATGCCACCGTCGATGCCGATGTAGGAACTGAGGCAGAAAATTACCGCAGCCAGCAGGATCACCGTTGCCTGCACGGTAAAGGTGTCGGGAATGCCGGTTAACGCTGTCAGCCCACGGGTAAAGGTGGAGGCGGTCAATACCAGCGAGATAGTCAGTGCGCCCACCGTTGCGACCAGAAAAATAAGGTCTACGGCTCGTCCAATCGGCCCATTGGCGCGTACGCCGGTAATGGCCGCAATAATGCCAGACAGGCTCAATCCCTTGTTTTTACGCACGTGGAAATGATAGGCCATGATCAATGAGGCCAGCGCGTAGGTTGCCCAAGCGCTCAGTCCCCAGTGGAAAAACGAATAGCTGATGCTGTATTCCAACGCTTTTGGGCTGCGTGGCTCAATATTCAGCCCCGGCGTTTGGTAGTAATAGGCCCATTCCATCACGCCCCAGTAGAGGGTGGAGGAACCCAACCCGGCACAGATGAACATAAACAGCCAGGCCAGAGTGGAGTACTGCGGTTTGCCTTCGCCTAAACGGATATTGCCGTATTTGCTTAATGCCAAATAAAGCACCACCAGCAGTGCCAGCAGCATCAGAACCTGAATGATGGAACCGAACAGCCGGGTGACCGCATTGAAAATGATATTGGCGAGCAGTTCGGACTGAGCCGGGAAGAGCGTCAGGAAAATAGCAATCAGCGTGATGCTGCAAAGGCTGATGGCAATAAGCATGACATCCTTTTTAGGGGCGTTCTCCATGGTGTGAACTCCTGTATTTGTGGTAGGCCGCGGCAGACAATTAACCTTGCGCATCGGTCTTTTTGGCATCGTGCCGTTTCTTTTGTCAGACCACGTAGGGCGGATGTCCGATACCTTTGGTACCGCAGATAGTTACCCTTCCTTAACATTTTTGAGTGTGCACAAATTAACCAATCGCCACAATTAGGGGATCTGTGAAGGGATAAAACACAGTATGTGAATAATTTGTTGTGATCTTGCCGTGAGAATTTGTGTGGTTTTCAGCGGTGATGCTGCAGTACAAAGCGCAAGACAAAGTGGGGCATGACAACGCAGGGTATTAGGTAACACCCTGCGGATGGTATAGGGGAGGACGGTTAAGAGAGCAGTAGGGTGGCGATCGCCTGGCCGACCTGTTGAGTGGTGGCATGGCCGTGAATGTCCGGCGTCCGTGGTCCGTTGGCAATAACCTGTTCGATGGCGGCCAGAATGCCGTCATGGGCCTGACGGTAGCGTGGTTCATCCTCCCCGAGGAAGTCCAGCATCATGGCTCCGGCCCAGATCATGGCAACTGGGTTAGCGATGTTTTTGCCAAAAATATCCGGTGCTGAGCCGTGCACCGGTTCGAACAACGACGGGAAGTTACGTTCGGGGTTGAGGTTGGCCGAAGGTGCAATGCCAATGGTGCCGGCGCAGGCCGGGCCAAGATCGGACAGGATATCGCCGAACAGGTTAGAAGCCACCACCACGTCGAAGCGTTCGGGCTGGAGCACGAAGCGGGCACACAGAATATCAATGTGCTGTTTGTCCCAGTTGATCTCCGGATATTGCTGCGCCATGGCGGCCACACGCTCATCCCAGTAAGGCATGCTGATGGCCATACCATTGGATTTGGTGGCGGCGGTGAGCGTCTTACGTGGACGCTGTTGTGCCAGTTCAAAAGCGTATTTCAGGATGCGGTCAACGCCGTGGCGGGTGAATACCGATTCCTGAATCACCATTTCGCGCTCGGTGCCTTCAAACATCCGGCCGCCGAGTGAGGAGTACTCCCCTTCGGTGTTTTCACGCACCACGTAAAAATCGATATCACCCGGTTTTTTATTCGCCAGCGGGCAGGGCACGCCGGGGAACAGCCGCACCGGGCGCAGGTTCACGTATTGATCGAAATCGCGGCGAAACTTCAGCAGTGATCCCCACAGCGAAATATGGTCCGGCACCTTGTCCGGCCAGCCGACGGCGCCAAAATAGATGGCGTCGAAGCCTTGCAGTTTCTGGAACCAGTCGTCCGGCATCATCTTGCCGTGGTGCAGATAATAATCACAGCTGGCCCATTCGAAGGTTTCAAACTGCAGGGACAGATCCCAGCGTGCCGCCGCAGCTTGTAAAACGCGAATGCCTTCCGGCATCACTTCCTGGCCTATGCCGTCTCCCGGTATGGCGGCGATTTTATAGCTTTTGCTCATAGGGTCTCACTTGTCGGTAGAGGTAATTGACATCCCCTCCATCCTATAATTGACTAACTGTTAATCAATGCTGGAAACGGTGAAACATAAAACACGAATCATGAATAATATTCCGATCCTCAGTGACCTGCGGGTGTTTGTGTTAGTGGCACGTCGCGCCGGATTTGCCGCCGCAGCCGACGAGTTAGGGGTTTCACCGGCGTTCATCAGCAAGCGTATCGCCCTGCTGGAAAAGGCGCTGGGGGTGTCTTTACTGCACCGGACCACGCGGCGGGTGGCGATCACTGAAGATGGCGAGCGTATTTATGAGTGGGCGTTGCGCATTTTGAACGACGTTGACCAAATGATGGATGAGCTGTCCGATGCCCGGCAAGCGCCGCAGGGCACGCTGCGTATTGTCAGCAGCTTTGGTTTCGGCCGGCGTTTTGTCGGCCCTGCGCTGTCGGCCTTGTCGCTGCAGTACCCGGCGCTGGAGCTGCGCCTGGATGTTTCCGATCGGTTGGTGGATTTGGTCAGTGAAGGCTTTGACCTGGATATCCGCATTGGTGATGACATTGCGCCCAATCTGATCGCCCGTAAGCTGGCACAGAACCAGCGTATTTTGTGCGCCTCGCCGGAATACCTGCGGCGCTGCGGTACGCCCAAGAATCTGGGGGAGCTTTCCGGACGTGCCTGCCTGGCAATCAAGGAACGCGATCATCCCTTTGGCCTGTGGCGGCTACAGGGGCCGCAGGGCGAGGAGGTCGTGAAAGTGACCGGCGGACTGTCATCCAACAACGGCGAAATTGTGCATCAATGGTGTCTGAACGGGCAGGGCGTGGCGCTACGCTCGTTCTGGGACGTGAGGGAGAGTATTGAGAACGGTCGGCTGGTGCATCTGTTGCCTGACTATTACCAGCCGGCAGATATCTGGGCGGTGTATGTTTCGCGTCTGGCGACCTCGGCCAAGGTGCGGGTGACGGTCGAATTTTTGCGCGAATATTTCCGTCAGCATTATGGCGAAGCCTCGTTATTGTCAGAATACCTGGCGCGTCGCTAAGGATTGGCCAGGAAAAAGTGTGCGCTAGATCATCTTATTCCCGCAAAGTGTCGTTCGGTTGTCAGGCAGACTGTCGCATCTGTTCCTTTTGGTAAAACTTTGGTTTATGCTCAGCTGAAGCGTTTCAGTTGTGGTTGTTTTCAACTGAAATGCCGGAGTGAAGCCGGTGAAACCACTGCCGGGTCGAAGGAATAATGCAATGCGACGATTCACAGCGGGTGGTGCGCTAAAGTACTCTATGCGGGTTATCCAGATAACCCAGTCAGCGCCCTCTCGACAACGGTGAGTACGCCCGGTGAGGGAAGGCCCTTTTTCAGGAGCAGCATGACAATCCGCATAGCGATAAACGGCTTTGGCCGCATTGGCCGCAGCGTTTTACGCGCACTGTATGAATCGGGACGAAGAGCGGAGATTTCCGTGGTGGCGATCAACGAATTGGCAAACGCCGAGGGGATGGCCCACCTGCTGAAATACGACTCCAGCCATGGCCGCTTTGCCTGGGATGTTCGCCAGGAATGCGACATGCTGACCGTCGGGGACGACACCATTCGCTTGCTGCATCAGCCGGCGGTGGAACAGCTTCCCTGGGGAGAGTTGGGTGTCGACGTGGTACTGGACTGCAGCGGTGTGTACGGCAGCCGGGCAGATGGCGAAGCCCATCTGGCGGCGGGGGCGAAAAAAGTGTTGTTCGCCCACCCAGGCGGTAACGATCTGGACGCCACCATCGTGTTCGGCGTCAACCATCAGACGCTGCTGGCAGAACACCGCATTGTTTCCAATGCGTCATGCACCACCAACTGCATTATTCCGGTGATCAAGCTGCTGGACGATGCCTACAGCATCGAATCGGGCACCCTGACCACCATTCACTCTTCGATGAACGATCAGCCGGTGATAGACGCCTATCATCAGGATTTGCGGCGTACCCGTGCGGCGAGCCAGTCGATTATTCCGGTCGACACCAAGCTGGCCGCGGGCATCACCCGTATTTTTCCGCAGTTTTGCGATCGTTTCGAAGCGATTTCCGTGCGCGTGCCGACCATCAACGTGACGGCCATCGATCTCAGCGTCAGCGTCAGTTCGGCGGTGAAGGTGACAGAGGTCAACCAGCTGCTGCAAATGGCCGCACGGGGATCATTTCGTGGTATAGTTGACTATACGGAACTACCATTAGTCTCGATCGATTTTAACCATGACCCGCATAGCGCTATCGTCGACGGTACGCAGACCCGGGTCAGCGGTCAGCACCTGATCAAGACCTTGGTCTGGTGTGATAATGAATGGGGCTTTGCCAACCGGATGTTGGATACAACACGGGCAATGGCCGCAAGCGGTTTCTAGTACGGCGGCATCGGCACGACCGATGCGCCGCTCAGGCAACTTTATAGTTTCTAGAGAATCAACCAAGAGGGTTCACCATGTCTGTAATTAACATGTCCGATCTGGATCTGGCCGGTAAACGCGTTCTGATCCGCTCCGATCTGAACGTTCCAGTGAAAGACGGTAAAGTGACTTCCGATGCACGTATCCGTGCCTCCCTGCCGACTATTGAAGCTGCGCTGAAACAAGGCGCCCGCGTGATGGTAACTTCCCACCTGGGTCGTCCTACCGAAGGCGAGTACAACGAAGAATTCTCCCTGCTGCCTGTGGTCAACTATCTGAAAGAACACCTGAAAAACCCGGTTCGTCTGGCTAAAGACTACCTGGAAGGTGTTGACGTTGCAGAAGGTGAACTGGTAGTGCTGGAAAACGTCCGTTTCAATAAGGGCGAGAAAAAAGACGACGAAACTCTTTCCAAAAAATATGCGGCGCTGTGCGACGTGTATGTGATGGACGCCTTCGGTACGGCACACCGTGCGCAGGCTTCCACCCACGGCGTGGGCAAGTTTGCACCTGTCGCCTGTGCTGGCCCGCTGCTGTCTGCAGAACTGGAAGCCCTGGGCAAAGCGCTGAAAAGCCCGGCTCGCCCGATGGTTGCCGTGGTTGGCGGTTCTAAGGTTTCGACTAAATTCGATGTGCTGAACTCGCTGGTGAAAATCGCCGATACGGTGATCGTGGGCGGCGGTATCGCCAACACCTTCGTGGCTATCGATAACAACGTCGGTAAATCTCTGTACGAACCTGACTTCGTCGATGCAGCGAGAAAACTGCGTGACGAGTTTAAAATTCCGGTTCCTACCGATTCTCGCGTAGGTACGGAGTTCTCTGAAACTGCACCTGCCACCTTGAAAAAAGTCAGTGAAGTCAACGATGATGAAGAGATCATGGACTTCGGTGACGAAACCGCGCTGGCTATGGCCAAGTTGCTCAAAGAAGCCAAAACCATTCTGTGGAATGGTCCGGTTGGCGTATTCGAGTTCCCTAACTTCCGTAAGGGTACCGAAATTGTCGCGCGCGCTATCGCAGACAGCGAGGCATTCTCTATCGCTGGTGGTGGTGATACGCTGGCGGCTATCGATCTGTTCGGTATCGAGGATAAGATTTCCTACATCTCTACCGGCGGCGGCGCCTTCCTGGAATTCGTGGAAGGCAAAGCGTTACCGGCAGTTGTGATGCTGGAAGAGCGCGCTAAGCAGTAATTCAGACAACGGGAGGCGAAAGTCGCCCGTTTATTTTATACCGCGCGGCATAGGCGGCGCGGCATGAAAAATCGATTTACATCCATCTACGGCCGACGAAACAGGACAAAGTAACATGTCTAAAATTTTTGATTTCGTAAAACCGGGTGTCATCACTGGTGATGACGTTCAGAAAGTATTCGCAGTAGCTAAAGAGAACAACTTTGCTCTGCCAGCAGTTAACTGTGTGGGTACCGACTCTATCAACGCCGTGCTGGAAACAGCCGCGAAGGTACGCGCTCCGGTTATCGTTCAGTTCTCCAACGGCGGTGCCGCGTTTATCGCCGGCAAAGGCGTGAAGACTGACGTTCCACAGGGTGCAGCAATTCTGGGCGCGATTTCTGGTGCACACCACGTTCATCAGATGGCTGAGCATTACGGCGTGCCGGTTATTCTGCACACCGACCACTGCGCGAAGAAACTGCTGCCATGGCTGGACGGCCTGTTGGACGCTGGCGAGAAGCATTTCGCCGCTACCGGCAAACCATTGTTCTCTTCCCACATGATCGACCTGTCTGAAGAGTCCCTGGAAGAAAACATCGAAATTTGCAGCAAATACCTGACTCGCATGGCGAAAATCGGTATGACCCTGGAAATCGAACTGGGCTGCACCGGCGGTGAAGAAGATGGCGTGGACAACAGCCATATGGACGCATCCTCCCTGTACACTCAGCCAGAAGACGTGGCTTACGCATACGAAAAACTCAATGCGATCAGCCCACGCTTCACTATCGCAGCGTCCTTCGGTAACGTGCACGGCGTTTATAAGCCAGGCAACGTGAAACTGACCCCGACCATCCTGCGCGATTCTCAGGACTATGTTTCCAAGAAATATAACCTGCCGCACAACAGCCTGAACTTCGTGTTCCACGGCGGTTCCGGTTCTAGCGATGCAGAGATCAAAGAGTCCGTAGGTTACGGCGTGATCAAAATGAACATCGATACCGATACCCAATGGGCAACCTGGGACGGCATCCTGCAGTACTACAAAAAGAACGAAGGCTATCTGCAAGGCCAACTGGGTAACCCAGAAGGTGCTGACAAGCCGAACAAGAAATACTACGACCCACGCGTATGGCTGCGTTCAGCCCAGACTTCGATGATTACTCGTCTGGAACAGGCTTTCAAAGATCTGAACGCAGTAGACGTTCTGTAATCTCGGTTAGCTGTTAGCTCTACATGAAGGCTCCCCTCGGGGAGCCTTTTCTATTTCTAGCTCAGCAGGCTGGCGCCAACGTTGATCGACAACCCGAGGATGATCAGGTTGAAGACAAAGGAAATTACCGATTGCAGCAGGGCGATTTTGCGCACCTCGGCCGCGCCGACCGCCACGTCGGCGGTTTGCGACGCGACGGCAATGGTGAACGAGAAATAAGCGAAGTCCCAATAGGTCGGTTCTTTGAGGTCACCGGGAAACAGCAGTGGCAGAGGATCTTGCTGCGCGCCCTGACGATAAAATTGATGGGCATAGTGCATGGTGAACGCGGTGGGCAGCAGCAGCCAGGACACCACCAGCGTGGCGCCGGTCAGCGCCAGATGCAGTGTTTTCAGCGAGTCGCTGACCTGCCTGGTGGTACTGAGCTCAAACAGAATCGACAGAATGCTCACCATGCAGCCAATGCTGACCAGCGCCAGCACTTTACTGGCGCTTTCATCCTGCGTGCGCGCGAGTTGGCGGATATGCTTCGGCGTGCTGACCAGCATCAACCGCCACAGAAACAGCAGGTAGCACCAGGCCAGCAGGTTCCAGCCGAGCATCAGGCGTTGCAATTGACCGAGCCTGTCCGGCAGCAGCAGGTAGCACAGGATGCCCGCAGCCACGGAAAGCAGCAGCCTGGGGCGAACCCGCCAATAGTGTTGAATCGACGATGGCATCTGCATGACGAGCGAAGTTCCTTATCGTTAAAAAGGCGATAGCGCTATGTTCAGCATAGAGGAAGTTCGGCGATTTTTACCGCTTACGGTTGGCATGCTGCGGAAATGTTAGTTAACCTAGGGCGGTGGTTTCCGACTGACGCCAGATGTCAGTTTTTTTGCGAGTTTATCCCCTTAGGGAAAAGTTAGGACGACACGAATGAAAGATCTGAATGTAGTAGACGGCATTAATGGTGCCGGTAACTGGCTGGTGCAGAACCAGGATTTATTGATTCAGTATGCGGTGAACATCGTCGCGGCGATTGTTATTTTCATCATTGGTTCGATCATTGCACGGGTAGTCAGCAATGCGGTAAACCGCGTGATGAAGCTGCGCGGCATCGATGCCACGGTAGCCGATTTCCTGTCGGCCATGGCGCGTTACGGCATTTTGGCCTTCACCTTTATTGCAGTGCTGGGGCGCGTAGGCGTACAGACTACCTCGGTGATCGCCGTGCTGGGTGCCGCAGGCTTGGCCGTCGGCCTGGCGCTGCAGGGCTCACTGTCCAACTTCGCCGCTGGCGTGCTGCTGGTGGCCTTCCGTCCACTGCGTGCCGGTGAGTATGTCGACTTGGGCGGCGTAGCCGGTACCGTCGACCAGGTGCAGATTTTCTCCACCACGCTGCGCACCGCAGACAACAAAACCATCGTGGTACCGAACGGTAAAATCATCGCCGGCAACATCATCAACTATTCCCGCGAGCCGAACCGCCGTGTGGATATCGTGGTTGGCGTGGCTTATAACGCCGACATCGATGTGGTGAAAAAGGTACTGGGCGATGTGATCGCCGCTGACAAGCGCATCATGCACGCCAAAGGCGTGACCGTGCGTCTGAACGAGATGGCGCCTTCTTCACTGAACTTCGTGACCCGCTCCTGGACCACCAATGCCGAGTATTGGAACGTGTACTTCGATCTGATGGAGAACTTCAAGCGCGCGCTGGATGCCAACAACATCGGTATTCCGTTCCCGCAGATGGACGTTCATCTGTATCGCAACGATGCGACCACCGCGAAAGCGGAATAACGGAAAGGGGCCTTGGCCCCTTTTTTATTTGTTCAGTTGGGCAACGCAGGGTCATGCGCAGATGCCCGGCGGCTCAAACTGAGCCGGTAGAGCAGGAAGATGGCGGCAGAACCCACCAACACCGGTAGCGCCAGCCAGATAAAGAACGTCTCCGGGGAACCTGCAGCGGCAATCATCCAGGCACCGAGCATGGAGCCGACAATGGAGCCGAAGCGGCCACTCGCCATCGCCCAGCTTACCCCGGTGACGCGAGCCGCAGTGGGGTAGATAGTGGCGGAAACCAGATTCAAACCGTTCTGTGCGCCTGCCACACCGAAGCCGACAAGGAACACGGTGGCGGCCAGCGTGTAGACGTCCCCCATCAGATAGCCGGTAGCGCCGACAACCAGCGCGGCACCCAGGTAGGACAGGGCCAGCACCCGGTAAGGGCCGGCGCGGTCCATCAGCAGCGCCATCAGGATTGCCCCGAGAGTCCCGCCCAGTGGCAGCATCGCGCCAATGCGTGATGCGTGAACGATATCGTAACCGGCGTCCTTGAGAATGCTCGGCAGCCAACTGGTGAGCTGGTAAAACACGAACAGCGAGCAGAAGAACGCGGCCCACAGCAGCAGGGTCCGCACTGCGCGACCTTCGGTGAACAGATGGGTCATTGGCGACCGCGCCTGCGTTGGGCGCTCGTCATCGAGGATCGTTACGCCAGCCCAGCTTTTGCCAGTGATACGTTCAACCACCTTGCGCAGGCCAGCGGCATGTTTCGGGCTGGAGGCCATAAAGCGTACCGACTCGGGCATCTGCCAGGCCAGCAACGGCAGCAGCAATAACGGCGCTATGCCGCCCAACATCAGCACGCCACGCCAGCCGAACACCGGAATAATCTGCCCGGCCAGCAGGCCGCCCAGGGCCAGACCGGCGGTGAAACCGCTCCAGCTCAGGGTGACCATGATCATCCGCCGGCGTGCCGGCGAATACTCTGAACTGAGGGTGATGCAGGTGGGCATCGCGCCCCCCAAACCAATGCCGGTAATTAACCGCAGCAGGGTCAGCGACTCAATGGAATGGGTATAGGCCGAGGCCAAAGTCCCCCCGCCAAAAATCAGTATCGAAACCAGTAACACCCGTTTGCGGCCGATGGCATCGGCGATCGGACCGAAGATCAGGCTGCCGAGCAGCAGCCCGAACAACCCGGCACCAAAGGCGGGGGATAACTGCGCAGGCAGCAGATCCCACTCTTCGCGCAGCGCGGGGGCGATATAGCCAATGATGGCGGTATCAAAACCGTCCAGCAGGACGATCAGAAAACACAGGCTGAGGATCAGGATCTGGTAAGGCGAGACCTTGGCGTTGTCGATAATCTCACTGATACGAGCGGTGTTTTGGCTCATGGTAGTTCCACTAAATTGGGCTGGTGTGGAGCTGGCTGGAGGGCAGAATAGGCGTCAGGTTCCGGCTGAAACGGGCCTGATCCAAAGCCGCTTTGGCTGGCATGGCGTAGAAACCCGAGTATACACCAGAGCCAAGGGCTTGCAGCGATGTTACGGGGGAAGCCGATGATCTTTTGCGGGTTTCACGCAGGGGAAGCAGAGGGCGCTAATAATAGATACTTTCGCTTTCAGAACGGGCTGGCGTGATGGGCTTTGATCGGCTCTTGGCTGATAGGATGAACAAAATGCAGCTCACTGGCGTGCAGCATCAGCCGCGGGGTCCGTTCGGTGCCGGGCAGCAGGAGACCGCCATACAGGTCACAGCCCAAAATAGGGTGGCCCAATTGCTGACAGTGGATGCGCAGTTGATGAGTACGCCCGGTTTCCGGGGTTAGCTGCACCCGCGTTAATGGCAGTGACGTTCCGTCTGCCAACTCATGATAAAAGCGCTCAATGACCTGATAGCCGGAGCGAGCGGGCTTGCCGTGGATGGCGCAAATCGACATCAGCGGGAACAACGCCGGATCTTTGGCAATCGCTGCGTCTATCACCCCTTCGTTATCGGCCAGATGCCCGCACAGCAGTGCGCTGTACACTTTGGTCACGGTACGCTGGCTGAACTGCTGGCAGAGGGCGGCATTGATAGCCTTATTGCGGGCAATCACCATCAGCCCGGAAGTGCCGAAATCCAGGCGGTGGATCAACGTGCAGCCGGGGAATTGCTGTACCAGCCGATGATGCACTGAATCGAGATTTTGCGGATTTTTCCCCGACAGGCTGAGTAACCCGGTGGGTTTGTTGATCAGCACCAGACTCTCGTCCTGATAGAGGATCTCGATCTGCTCATGGCACGGCGGGGCGATAAAGGTATCGATAATCTTGGACATCAGGCTACCCGGAGGGAGAGTGGGTGCGGATGATAACGAATTTTAAACCGGCTGACGAATTACGATCGCCTGACAACAGGGCGGGCAAAAAACCGAGAAGGTTGATTTCCATGCCAGCTAACTTTGTTTTCACCAGATGCCTCAAAGCATCCGGTGAAAACTTTTGATACTGGAACTGAGGCCCGCCAACCCTATTTATTGCCCGTAATAAGCATTCTTGCCGTGTTTGCGCAGGTAGTGTTTATCCAGCAGCGCGGGCTGCATGCTGCTGATGCCCGGCGTCAACTGGCGCGAGAAAATCCCCATATAGGCAATTTCTTCCAGCACTACCGCGTTGTGTACCGCGCTGTGCGCGTCCTTGCCCCAGGCGAAGGGGCCGTGTGAATTGACCAGCACCGCCGGAATGGCGTTCGGGCTGATACCGCGTCGGTGGAAGGTGTCGATAATCACCTTGCCGGTCTCCAGTTCGTAATCCTGCGCAATTTCGTCCTCGGTCATCAGCCGGGTGCAGGGAATGGCACCGTAGAAATAATCGGCGTGGGTAGTGCCCCAGGCGGGGATGTCCAGCCCGGCCTGCGCCCAGATGGTGGCGTGGCGCGAATGGGTGTGTACGATGCCGCCGATATCGGCAAATTCACGGTACAGCGCCAGATGGGTGGCGGTGTCCGAGGAGGGCTTTTTGCTGCCCTCGACGGTTTGGCCACTGGCGAGGCTGACCACCACCATGTCCTCGGCCACCATGTGTTCATATTCCACGCCGGAAGGCTTGATCACCACCAGCCCGCGTTCGCGATCCACCGCGCTGACGTTGCCCCAGGTGAAGGTCACCAGGTTATGGCGCGGCAGGTCGAGGTTGGCTTCCAGTACCTGTTGTTTCAGCTGCGACAGCGTTAGCATGTCATACCCCCTTGTTGCATTTTTTGTTCGATCCAGCGGCGTGCCTGTACGATTTCTGCCACCGGCTCTTCGGCTTTCTCGGTCCACATCTCGATCAGGAAAGCGCCGCGATAGTTAAGCTGTTTCAGCGTGCGGAATAGCGCGACGAAGTCGACGCAGCCTTCGCCAAAGGGCACGTCGCGGAACTGCCCTGGCGAGCTTTCGGTGACCGGATAGGTGTCTTTCAGATGGATGGCGGCGATGCGGTCAATGCCCAGCGCCAGCTCCTGCGCCACGTCATTGCCCCAGGCGCTGAGGTTGCCGACGTCCGGATAGACCGTGAACCACGGTGATGCCAGGCAGGTATCCCATGCCTTCCACTTGCTGATTGAGTTCATAAAAGCGGTGTCCATGATCTCCACCGCCAGCATCACCTGGGCGGCGGCGGCGCGTTCGACCGCCCATTGCATGCCCTCGGTGAAGCGGGCGAGGGTGCTTTTGTCCTGCTGTTCGTAATAGACGTCATAACCGGCGAGCTGGATGGTACGGATACCTACGTCCTTCGCCAGTTGGATCGCCTGTTCCATCACCTCGAAGGCGCGTTGGCGCAGCGCATCGTCATGGCTGCCGAACGGAAAGCGGCGGTGGCCGGACAGGCACATTGATGGGATGCTGATGCCGGTTTCCAGCATGGCGCTGACTAGCGACAGCCGCTGTTCTTTGCTCCAGCTCAGGCGTGCCAGCCGTTCGTCACTTTCATCCACCGACATTTCGACAAAATCAAAACCGCAGGCCTTGGCCAGCGCCAGACGCTCGGGCCAGGTCAGGTGTTTCGGCAGGGCTTTTTCATAAATTCCCAATGGGTGCTGGCGCATATCAACTTCTCCAGATGTCATCAATGACGGTGTGGAACTGACCGGCGGCGGTCAGCGGATCGGCAGCTTCTGCCAACGCCCGGCCGACGATAAAAGCGGTAACGGCGATGTCCTTAAACAGCGGTAAATCGGTCGGGGTGATGCCGCCAGTGACCGACAGCTCAATGCCCAGATCCGACAGCGCTTTCATCAGATCCAAATCCTGTCGGCCCCAGGTTTGTCCGCTGGCCTGGGCGTCGCGGCCACGGTGGTAGATCGCCTGGCGGATGCCAAGCTTGCGCCACTGCCGGGCATCGTCCAGCGTCCAGCGGCCGAACAGCTCAATCTGGATCTCGCCCTGGTGCTGTTGCGCCACCTCCAGCGCGCTGGCCATGGTGGCTAACGGCGCGGCGCAGATCACCGTCATCCAGTTGGCACCGTGGCTGAAGGCCTGCTGCGCCAGCGTGCCACCGGCATCGGCCACTTTCAGGTCGGCCACCAGCGTATGTTGTGGGCAGCGTTCACGCAGCGCGCTCACCGCCTGGATACCGGCGCTGATGCATAAAATGGTGCCGGCCTCGATAATGTCGACGTGCGGCTGCAGGCGTTCTGCCGTTTGCAGGGCGGCGTCCAGCCGGGTGTGATCGAGCGCCAGTTGCAGACGCGGTTTGTTGCTCATAGGGCCTCCTTCTGGATGGATTGCAGCGTGGCTACCAGCGCCTGATAACATTGATATTTTTTACCGTAAGCCTCAGCTGCTGCTGCGTCCGGCAGCACCCGTTCGATGCGCGGTGCCAGCGCTCGCTGGGCGGCAGTGAAATCGCTGAATACGCCGCTGCCGACCATTGCCGCCATGGCTGCACCCAGGCAGCCGGTTTCTTCCACCTGCGGCAGTTCCACCGGCAGGCCGCTGACGTCGGCGAACATTTGCATCCAGGGGGCGGATTTGGCCGGACCGCCGGTGACGCGCAGTGCAGTAGCCGCAGGGAAGCGTTGCCGCATGCGGTTGAGGTGGGTCATATGGCAGAACACCACGCCTTCATAAATCGCCTGTACCAAATGCTCGCGCTGGTGGAAGGCCTGCATGCCATGGAAGCTGGCGCTCAGGCCCAGTCCGGCGTTGGAGCCGTACAGGAAGGGAACAAACAGCAGGCTGCTGTCGGCCTTCGGCAGCGTTGCCACCCAGTCGTTGAGCTGGGCGTAGTCCTGCAGCCCCCATTGTCGGCAGAACCACTCCAGGTTGGCGGCAGAGGTTGGGCTGGCTTCGTGCACAATGTATTTGCCGGCTTCGGCGTGGCGACCATAAACAAACGGGTGGTCGAAACCGTCGGTGATTTTGTCGGTAATGCCGCTGGTAACCGACCAGGTGCCCATCACTGCGTTGAGCCGCGTTTCGTCGTGTAACCCGGCGCACAGCGCGGTGGACACCACATCGAACAGCCCGCCGACCACTGGCGTACCTGGCAATAGCCCGGTTGCCTTTGCAGCGGCGGCGTTGATCCGTCCGGCGATTTCGGCCGAACCGACAATCGGCGGCAGGGTGGGCATGATGTCGCCAATGCCCAGCAGCTGTGCCAGCGCCGGGTCATAGCGACCCTCGGCCATTTGGTAAAGATTGGATTCGGAGATATTGGTTTCTTCACAGGCCAACTCGCCGGTCAGGCAGTAGCGCAGATAATCGTGGGCCATCAGCACGCTGCCAATCTGGCGATAACGTTCTGGCTGATGCTGCCGAACCCAGCGCAGCAGCGACACCGGGTGGCCGGTCCACAGCGTTTGCCGGGTCTGCGGATACAGCGTCTGCGGCACGCCCTGTTTTTGCCATTCCTGCACCAGCGCCAGTGCGCGCTGGTCAGAAGACAGCATGGCATTGCCCAGTGGCTGCCCTTGCTGGTCCAGCAGAAACGCCCCTTTGCCCTGCGCCGAGATGCCGACGGCCTGAATATCACCGACAGCAATCTTGTTGCGGGTCAGCAACTCGCGGATCACCTCGGCAGCGGTGTGCCATAGCGCAGGCATATCCCGCTCCGCCCAACCCGGTTGGGGCGAGACAATTTCCAGGTTGCGGCGAGCGATGCCCAGTTCAGTTCCCTGACGGTCATACAGCCCGGCTTTGATAAAGGTGCCGCCGCAGTCCAACCCCAACCAATAGTCCATTATTCGGCCCTCGCGCTTTGGTCGCATTTGTTCGGCAGCATCAGCGCCAGCACGGAGGCAATGGCCAGTGATACCGCCAGGCTGTAAACGCCGACGTCCTTGCTGAACAGGCTGATCAATACGCCGACCATATAAGGGCCGCAGAAACCGCCCAGGTTGCCCAGCGCGTTGATCACGCCGCGTGCCCCACCGGCCACTTCGGCATTGAACAGTTTGGGAGGAATGGTCCAGAACACCCCGGCGGCGGCCTGGATGAATACCCCGCAGCCGACCAGCGCCGCGTAGGACCACCAGATGTGATCTTTCAACAGTACCGACAGCGCCATGCAGATGGCGAAGCAGGCCAGCGGCAGCGCGACGAAGATTTTGCGTTTTCCGGTACGATCGGAGAGTGAGGAAATCACCAGCATGCCGAAGATGGCACCGATGTAGGGCAGAATAGCCAGTATGCCGACCTGTTCCATGTTGCCGTTGGTCAGCCCCTTGAGGATGGTCGGCAGCCACAGGGTGTAGCCGTAAATTCCGGTTTGGTAGAAGAAGTTTACCAGGATCAGCTGCCACATGATCTTGTCGCCCAACACCCGGCGCAGCGAGGCGTTGCGCACCGTTTTGCCTTTGATCAGCAGTTGTTCGTCATGCAGCGTTTTGATCAGGTAGTCTTTTTCCGCTGCTGAAATCCACTTGGCCTCCTGCGGACGGTTGCTGATGGTGAAGTACCACAGCACCATCACCACCAGCGACAGCGCGCCTTCCACCAGAAACAGCATACGCCAGTCCCAGACGGTGATGATCCAGCCGGACAGTGGGGCGGTGAGAATACCGGCTATCGGCACGAACATAATGACGATGGCGTTGGCACGGCCGCGTTCCTTGTCCGGGAACCAGTTGCTGATCATGGTCAGCACCACCGGCAGCATGCCGCCCTCGGAGACGCCCAGGGCAAAGCGCAGGAACAACAGTTGATACTGGTTACTGACCAGCCCGGTCAGCACCGAAATAATCGCCCAGGCCAGCAGCGACCAACCGATGAATTTCTTGCCGTTGCCGTACACCGCCAACTTGCCGCCGGGCACCTGCAGGAACAGATAACCGATAAAGAAGATGCCGCCGGCCAAACCGGCCATCGAGGCGGTAATACCCAGCTCGGCATCCATACCACCGGGCATGGCGAAGGCGATATTCACCCGGTCCATATAGGAAATGATGCAGGTAATCAGGATCGGCGGTACGATCCGCAGCCAGCGTAATTTGGGGATCGCCTGGTTTTGAGTGACAGAAACAGAGGCAATATTCATATATACACCTGTAGGGTCAGATTTTATTGTTTTGGTGGTTTAAGGCGCAGGGGCGCCCACACCCGCCCGTAGGCCGATGATTTTTATCTTTGATTCCTTTGCTGTCGGTCAGGCGCTAAATAATGCCAGCGGTATTTTCACCACTACTTTGCGAATATCGCAGGGTTGTTGATGAATACAGGCCGGGCGATGAACATCCGGCGGGAAAAATACCGCAAAATTACCGGGCTGCATGGTTAACCAGGATTCATCCGCGACGTCCTGATAAAAAATAATGTCGCGCTGCGCCAGTAATTCCTGATGGATCGGGTTATCGCCACGATCCGCCGCCACGCCGATCAATTCGCTGCCGCTGACCAGAAACTGCACATCAACATTTTGACGGTGCACTTCGGGCCGCAGATCGCTCGGTTGCTGGGTGTGCAGATCCAGCACCTGTACTACATAGCCGGTAGCGGGATCCTGATAACGTCCGGCGGGCAGGGCGCTGAAATCCGTGCCTTGCAAATAGGCGATGGCGTGAGCCACCGGTGCCGGGTAGTGCTCCGGTGAGGTATTGGCGATATGGCCAAAGATCATGGTGTTTCTCCTGTTACAGCGCCTGAATGCGCGCCCAGATGCGCTCATCCACCGGGATGCCGTCACGCATGTTTTCTGCATGAATTCGTGGGAATTTATGGCCCGGCAGGCGGATAGCCACCTCCGGGTTATCGCGTTCGGCGCTGGTGATGTAGTCCATGATGCGCTGCAGTTTTGCATCGCGAGTGGCACCGTCGATCAAGCGTTCGATCTCAATGGCGATAAACACCTGCGACACGCCGTACTCGTCACTGTTGTCCTCGGTGACTTCCGCGACTGAAGATCCGCCGGAAAGCAGGGTGGCGATCATATCCAGCACTACCGACAGCGCCGATCCTTTCCAGTAGCCCATCGGAAGAATGCGACGGTTCTCTTCAATGGTGGCCGGATCGCGCGTCAATTGCCCGTCGTTGTCAAAGCCGCCGTCCACTGGCAGGGTTTTGCCCGCCAGCCGGTTCAGCTCCAACGCGCCATAGGAGAACATCGACATCGACATATCCACCATGGTGATTGGGTTACCCGGCACCGCGACGATCAATGGATTGGTGCCGATGCGGCACTCTTTGGCTCCCCAGGGCGGCATCACTGCTGCTGAGTTGGTCCAGCAAATGCCGATATAGCCTTTCTCTGCCGCTTGCCAGCCGTAGCCGCCGCCGCGCATCCAGTGGTTGGCATTACGCAGGGCCACCAGCCCGATACCGTGGCCGTCGGCTAACTGCATGGCGCGATCCATCATCTTGCGGGCGGTGAGGTTACCTATGCCCTGATGGGCGTCCCATTGCTCAATTGCACCCAGCGACAGCAGCTTGCTGGGTTCGGCGTCCGGCACAATATCGCCAGCGTCCAACTGCTGAATAAAACGTGGGAAACGGTTAACGCCGTGGGAGTAAACGCCGCTGGCGGAGGTATCGGCGAACATACCGGCACAGTCATCGGCGGTGCCTTCCGCCACGCCCCGCGCCAATAGCACGCGTTTGAATTGCTGCTTTAGATCGGTGTAACTCACTCTCATCCTGATTCTCCGCTACGGCGTATTTGTTTGTTTTGTGTTCTTTGTATTTCAATATGCGGAATTGCATTTCAAATAAATGCTATACCTGCGGTTAAACGAAGTCAAAGCGACGGAGGAGAAAGTTATTTATATAAAACAGTGTGTTAAATTAATCTGATGAATTTGTGATCGACAACACGTTTTGGGGTGTTGACGTGCTTCAGACGTGGCAAAGCAGAGCGGAACAGGCCCGCTCTGCCAACATCATTTTTCCCCGTTATCCGCGAGTATTCAGCACCATGCGGTATAACGAGGTGGTGGCGGTAATGTACAACTCATTGCCATCCGGCCCGCCGAAGGTGCAGTTAGAGACGCGTTCCGGCACCTCAATCTTACCTAGCTGTTTTCCCTGGCTGTTGAAGATCAGTACCCCATCGGCACAGCTGCAAAACAGGTTACCGATCTCATCAACACAAAAGCCGTCCGGGAAGCCGGGCGCCACGCTGACGAAACGCCGACCGGCATCCAGTTCACGCCCATTGACCTGATACACCCGCAGTTCACTGCGGCCGAGGGTGGGGAAATCGACGATCGACATGTCCGCCACATATAACAGTGACTCATCCGGTGAAAACGCCAGGCCGTTTGGCCGCTGCAGGTCACTGGCGGCAATGTTCAGCGAGCCGTCGCGCGGATCAAAACAGTAGAGGTAGCAGCCGATGATCTGGCTTTCCGATTTGTAACCTTCTTCATCCCCGGTGATGCCATAGGGCGGGTCGGTAAACCAAAGGGTGCCATCGGAGCGAACCACCAGGTCATTAGGGGAGTTGAAGCGCTTGCCGTCTACCCGATCGACCAGCATTTGCATCTCACCGTTGTTTTCGGTGCGGCTGATGCCGCGCCGCCCGTGTTCGCAGCTGATCACCCGGCCTTCGGCATCGCGCGCATTGCCGTTGGCATAGTGCGACGGGGAGCGCCACAGGCTGAGTTCTCCCTGTCGCGACCAGTGGAACATGCGGTTGCCTTTCACGTCGCTGAACACCACCGCATCCTGCAGCGGCAGCCACACCGGCCCCTCGGCCCAAATGGCTGGTGAGCACAGGCGTTCAAGCGGGTGACCTGTCATCAGTGGGTTCATGCTGCCTCCGCTTACTTCACGCCCCAAATGGCTTTGTAGTGGCCCTGATAATCATTTTGCGGGTCATACCGATTGCTGCTGCCACCGTCGGCAGTGATATTGTCGCGGGTCACCAGGTGCGCCGGGGTGACGTAGCCGGAAGGCGGCTGTTTGGCGAAGGCGCGGTTAAACTCATCCAGCAGTTGCCAGCCGTGCAGTTTAAGCGGTTCCGGTACCGTAGCCGATTGGCTGCCCCCAGAGCGGATGCGTTGGTAGGCGGAAATAGAGCCGTCGCCGGCCGAGATGCTGTAGGGCGCATTGTTGCCGCCTTTGCCCGCGGTTTTCAGCGCCGGGGCCATAAAATCAAAATACAGATCGTTAATGGCCAGCGCGTACTGGAACTGGTCACCGTATTTTTGCAGCAGGCTGAAAGTCATGGCCGGCATGCGGTTGGCGGTGTCTGCCAGCGGGGTGTCGATAAACTCGACCACCTTGCAGCCGCTGCATTTGCCGATTTCCTCTTTCATTACGTTGGCCTTGTCCAGCGCGATTTGGTACAGCGAATCGGTAAAGATCAACACGTTGGCCTTGCCGCCGGACTGCACCACCGCATACTGGGCGGCGATGCGTGCCACGTCATTGGAGTCGGAGGTGACATTGTAAAACACGTTGTATTTGGCGATTGGCCCTGGCTCAGGCACCGCATGCCAGGCGGTCAGCACAATGCCTTGCTGGATGGCTTTTTTCA
The DNA here is from genome assembly GCF_056376275.1 of Serratia sp. AR11. NCBI lineage: Bacteria > Pseudomonadati > Pseudomonadota > Gammaproteobacteria > Enterobacterales > Yersiniaceae > Serratia > Serratia sp. AR11. Next base: position 4,507,300 of record NZ_CM150739.1, on the reverse strand, counting down.
GCGGGATCTTGGCCACGTTCGGGTTCCAGCCGCCGATCACGATACCGTCCGGCTTCTGGGCAATCGCCTGGTTCAGTGACGCCAATTGATCTTTCACCGAGCCGCCGCCATCCAGGGTTTCCAATTTCCAGCCGGCCGCTTTCGCCGCTTCACTCAGCCCTTCCTGCACGCCCTGCACGCCGCCGTTTTTCATGTCCGAAGCGATAAAGATGATTTTCTTGTTGGCCTGTAACTTTGGCCCGCTGGTGGGGCCATCCCACTGGGTCACGCTGGCGGTGGCCTTGGTGACCGCCGCCGTGGCCTGGTCGAGATAGGCATCGGCCCAGGCGGATGATGAGGCGCCGGCCAGCAGCAGGGTGGTGGGCAATATCCAAAGATGTTTCATTCGGTGAACTCCTGGTTAAGGATTGATCGCTTTATGGTTATTTTTATCAGCCGGAATGGCTGGGCTGCGTTGAACCGCTTTTTGATTGAGTAGCCGACGGCGTTGGGCGTAGCCTGCCAGCGTGATTGACAGCAACAGCGTCGCACCGTTAAACAGGGGTTCGACCCAGAACTCGCCGCCGAACTGCTGGATACCGGCGATGCCGATAGCCAGAATGGCGATGCCGACTACGGTGCCCCAGACGTTAACCCGACCGGGACGAATGGTGGTACTGCCGAGGAAGGCACCCACCAGCGCGGGCAATAGATAGTCCATGCCGACGCTGGCCTGGCCAACACCCTGCTCGGCGGCGATCAGCACCCCGCTAAAGCCGGTCAGCACGCTGGAGGCGATAAAGGCACCGATGGTAAAGCGATTGACCGAAATGCCGTTCAGCCGCGCCGCCGCCGGGTTACCGCCAACGGCATACATGCAACGGCCCAGTGGAGTGTGTTCGGTGATCAACCACAGCACCACCGCGACGATCAACACGTAGAACGCCACTATCGGGATCCCGCCGATCTCGGTGTGGTGCAGGGCGATAAAGGCGTCCGGCAGATCGCCGACGATCTGTCGTCCGCCGGAGTGCCACAGCGCAATGGCATACAGCACGGTGCCTGAACCGAGGGTGGCGACGAAACTGTCGATATCCGCCAGCGCCACCAAAATACCGTTCAACAGGCCGTACAGCGCGGAGAGTGCCAGCACCGTCAGCACCGCCATCTGCCACGAAAAGCCGTATTCCACCTGTAAGGTAATGGCCAGGATATGCCACAGCACGATGCCGAAGCCGACGTTAAGGTCAATTTTGCCGACGATCATCGGGATGGTCGCCGCCAGCGCCAACAGGGCGATTTTTGCTTTGCTGGAGAGGATCGCCTGCAGCGTCAGCATTGAGGCGAACGTGGGGGAGATCAGTGAAAACAGGAGCACCAGCGCAATGCACAGCAACAGCAGGCCGTAGCGGGTAAGGACCTGCATCAGCCACGGGCCGGCGCCGTCCTGCGACAGGCTGACTCTTTGTTCCAGTGCCGTTGATTTAACAGATGTTTTAGACATGACCCACCTCAGATTCTAATCTTGTCTCGAGAGTTTCCCCGGCGCTGGCGGAGGCCAGTTCCAATAAATTGGCGAATGACACCTGCTGATTTTTCAGCTCGCCGACCACTTTTCCCCGGTTAAATACCAGTGCGCGGTTGCAGATATGGGCGATCTCCTCAAAGTCATTGGAGATAACCAATACCGCCACGCCTTCCTCCAGGGATTTATTTAACAGATGGTAGATTTCCGCCCGTGCGCCGACGTCGACGCCGGCGGTGGGATCTTCCAGGATCAGCAGTGGGGCGCCCAGATGCATCCAGCGTGCCATGACCACCTTTTGCTGGTTGCCGCCGGACAGGGCGCTGATATCGATATTGACGTCCTTGGGCCGCACGTCGAACAACTGAACTTTCCACCAACTGGCCCCGATCTCGGCCCGGCGGCTATAGCGTGACAGCAGTTTGTGGCCGCTGGCCACAGGGTTGATAAACAGGTTTTCACGCACGCTCATCGACATCACCAGGCTTTCGCCGGTGCGATCCCCTGCGACCAATGAGACGCCGCAGGCCATGGCTTGCTGTGGGCTGCTGGCGGTGTAGCCTTGCTCGCGAAAGCGGATTTCGCCTTCATCAGCGTGACGCAGGCCAAACAGCAACCGGCCAATTTCTTCCTGTCCGGCACCGCGCAGACCGGCCAGCGCCAGCATTTCCCCAGGCTGCAGATTGAAGCTGACCGGGCCGATATCACCGACCACCACGTTATTGAGTTGCAGCACGGGCGGCCGATTTTCAGGCAGAGGTTCACGCTGATCGTCAGCCATTGCTTCGCCGACGATCATCTGCACCAGATCGCGCAGTGAATAATCGGCGGTATTGCCACCGGCCACATAACGGCCGTCGCGCATAACGCACACCCGGTCGGCAATTTCGATTACTTCATCCAGCCGATGGGTGACGTAAATCATGCCGACTTTTTTGGCACGTAGCCGGTTAATCACCGCGAACAGGTGGCGCACATCGTTGGCGGGCAGCGAGGCGGTGGGTTCATCCAGCACCAGCAGTTCGGCATTGACCGCGACCGCCCGGGCTATCGCCAACAGCGATTTTTCGGTACGCGACAGTTCGAAGACTCTGGCGTCGGGATCCAACTCTATGCCGACATCCTGCAGTGCCTGAACGGCACGGCGGCGAATGGCACGCCAGTCGATCAGGCCGAAACGACGTGGGAAACCCATCACCAGCGCCATGTTTTCCGCTACCGTCATCCATTCGATCAGCCCGAGATCCTGATGAATAAAGGCAATAGGCTGGCGGCTGTCACTTTTTATCGCCGCGGCGGAGGCTATGCTGGCCCCTTGAAACTGAATATCGCCAGCGTCGCGTGGGTAAACCCCGGCCAGTACTTTGATCAGCGTCGATTTGCCCGCGCCATTTTCGCCCAGCAAGGCCAGGACTTCGCCCGGCATCACCTGCAGGCTGACGTCATTCACCGCGACGTTACCGCCAAAGCGTTTGACGATATGGCTTAGGGTGAGAATGGGTTGTTCCGCATTTTCTGGTGTCATGTGATGCGCCCCTGGTCCCTGCATCCGCGATCGGCGTGATGCTGATTGGTGGTTATATCGCCTTTAAATTTCAACATGCGAAATTCAATTTCAAAAATAATATGCCGATTGCCGATCTAAAGCAAAGCAGGAGAGGTTTTAATTGTCTTTTTAAAACAAGTGGTTATTTATATCTTTGCGGAATTGTGACGCACAACTCACTTCGGTAGTTAGCTGAATGTTGCGAGTTTTTAACCCGCTGACGACAATGAAACGGCGTTCCGTCTTCACCTGATGCGGGCCTTGGGGTAACATTCCCGGCAAAGGATCCGTTTGCCACGCCGTGGCGTTGGCTGGCGGCCCGACACTGGAGAAATTGCGCTATGAGCCTGAAAGCTGTCGACGAGAAAGATGACAAGAAAGACAAACCCCTGGGCAGCCAAAGCCTGTTCCGTGGTTTGCAACTGATTGAGATCCTGAGCAACTTCCCTAACGGCTGCCCACTGGCGCACCTGTCTGAGTTGGCCGGCATGAATAAAAGTACCGTCCATCGCCTGCTGCAGGGGCTGCATACCAGCGGCTATGTCACTCAGGCGCCGTCGCCCGGTAGCTACCGCCTGACCACCAAGTTTATTTCTGTCGGTCAGAAGGCGCTTTCTTCGCTGAATATTATCCATGTCGCTGCGCCGCATTTGGAACAGCTCAATCTGGAAGTGGGGGAGACGGTCAACTTCTCCAGCCGCGAAGACGACCATGTCATTTTGATCTACAAGCTGGAGCCAACCACCGGCATGATGCGCACTCGCGCCTATATCGGCCAGCATATGCCGCTGTATTGCTCGGCGATGGGCAAGATTTTTATGGCCTACGGCAACAGCGATTATCCCGATCGTTACTGGCAAACCCATCAGCATGAAATTCAGACGTTGACGCGCAATACCATCACCGAGTTGCCGAAGATGTATGAGGAACTGGCCGATATTCGCAAGCAGGGCATGGCGATGGATCGCGAAGAGAATGAGCTGGGGGTGTCCTGCGTGGCGGCACCGGTATTTGATATTCAACAGCGGGTGCCTTATGCGGTGTCGGTCTCTTTGCCGACCGCCAAACTGCAACAGATTGGTGTCAAAGCCCTGATTAAGCCGGTGCTGGCGACCGCACAGCGTATTTCTCAGGAGCTGGGATTTGTTATTCCCGCCTGATTATTAGCATTGCTGATAGTTGATTAGAAATATCAATTTCACCTAATAATTTTTTCCTCCTATGATGCGCGTATTGACCGATACGCGCCGCTGAACGGCGCTCTTTTCTCTGTGAGGAATACCATGCTAGCTGTCTTTTTGCAGGGCTTTGCCCTGAGCGCCGCGATGATCCTGCCGCTTGGCCCACAAAACGTTTTTGTTATGAATCAGGGTATTCGTCGCCAGTATCATCTGATGGTCGCGTCGTTGTGTGCGCTGAGCGACATCGTGCTGATCTGCGGCGGGATTTTCGGTGGCAGCGCCTTACTGAGCCGCTCGCCGCTGCTGCTGGCGCTGGTGACCTGGGGTGGGGTAGCTTTTCTGCTGTGGTACGGCTGGGGGGCCTTTCGTACCGCATTTAGCCGGCAACTGGCGCTGGCGACGGCCGAAGAGCTGAAGCAAAGCCGCTGGCGGCTGGTGGTTACCATGCTGGCGGTGACCTGGCTGAACCCGCATGTCTATCTCGACACCTTTGTGGTGCTGGGAAGTTTGGGAGGGCAACTGACGCCGGATGTACGTTCCTGGTTTGCGCTGGGGGCGGTGAGCGCTTCCGTCGTGTGGTTCTTCGCCCTGGCGCTGTTGGCCTCCTGGCTGGCGCCGTGGCTGAAAACCCAAATGGCGCAGCGCATCATTAATACATTGGTCGGGGTGGTGATGTGGGGCATCGCTTTGCAGTTGGCCTGGCAAGGGGCAAGTTTATAAGAATTTGTCACTAATCCGAATTCAAAAACCCGTGCGATATGCTAGCTTTGATGCCAAGGAACTGGCCTTTCAGGCCGGTAATCAGTTAGAGCCTGTCATCAAGGAGACACCGTGAAGCTTAAAGCATTGGCTATGGCCGCAATGATTGGATTAGGGACGTTACCTCTGGCGCTGCAGGCGGCAGAAGTGCCGGAAGGGCCGCACGTAGTGACCTCGGGTACCTCCAGCGTTGACGCGACGCCAGACATCGCCACCCTGGCGATCGAGGTCAGCGTTTCATCCAAAGACGCCGCCCAGGCGAAGAAGCAGGTTGATGAGCGCGTAGCGCAATATTTTGATTTCCTGCAGAAAAACAATATTGAGAAGAAAGACATCAGCGCCGCCAACCTGCGCACCCAGCCTGAATATGATTACCTGAAAACCGGTGAGTCAGTGCTGAAAGGCTACCGTGCCGTTCGTCAGGTACAGGTGACGTTGCGCCAGTTGGACAAGTTGAACGAGCTGCTGGACGGGGCGTTGAAATCCGGTCTCAATGAGATCCGTTCCGTTGAGCTGGGCGTGGCAAAACCAGACGTCTACCGTGAGCAGGCGCGTCAGAAGGCCATCGAGAACGCAACTCAGCAGGCCGCGTCTCTGGCGAAAGGCTTTAACGCCAAGCTGGGGCCGGTATACAGCATTCGTTACCATGTCGCCAACTACCAGCCGATGCCGGTAGCGCGCATGTATAAATCCGCGGGTGCGGCAGCGGAAAGTGATGCGGCGCAAACCTACGAACAGCAAAGCATTCACTTTGACGATCAGGTGGATGTAGTGTTTGAGTTGCAGCGTAACGCGGCACAATAACGCAGGTGGGTTTCAGTAAAAAAGGTTCGCCGCGGCGAACCTTTTCTATTTAATCCTGACGCAGAACCTGGCGGCCGTGCTCCAGCAGGGCATCGGTCACTTTACGCATCATGCGGCTCTCCGGCGCGAAGCGGTGCCAGAACAGCATGCGGCGCTGGAACAGACCCGGCGTCAGATCGATCAGTTCGCCCGAAGCCAACTCTTTCTCAATCTGCAGATGCGGGATCATACAGCAGGTGGTGCCCTGGCGTGCCAACTGCACGAAGGCTTCCGACGAGTTCACGATATGGCAGGGCACGCTACCCGGCGACAGATCAAAGTTCTGCTGCAGGAAAGCCTGGTGCATGTCGTCGAGATGATCGAACGCCACCGCCGGCGCTTTGAGTAGCGCGGAGCGCGTAACCCCGTTCGGGAAGTAACGCTCGGCAAAACCCTTCGAGGCGACAAACAAATAATCCAGCGCGCCCAGTTGATCTACCAGGCAGCTTGGCAGCGGCTGTGGCTGGATACTCACTGCGCCAACCACTTCACCCCGGCGCAGACGTTCCTGAGTGCGGGTTTCGTCTTCTACCTGCAGGTTCAGGCGGATAGGGGAATCTGTCAGCACCGGTTTCAATGCCGGTAGCAGCCAGGTCGCCAGGCTGTCGGCGTTAACCGCCAGCGACAGCAGCAGCGGCGTATCAATGCCGGTATCGTTGCCCAGCCACTCTTCTTCCAGTAATTCCACCTGGTGCAACAGCGCCAGCAGTTTTTGGCCCTGCTCGGTCGGGCGTGGCGGCACGGTACGCACCAACAGCGGTTGGCCAAACAGGTTTTCCAACTGCTTGATGCGCTGGGATACTGCCGATTGTGTGATGCAAAGTTTTTGCGCGGCGCGCTCAAAGCCACGCTCACGGATCACCGCGTCCAGCGCTTGCAGCGTTCGATAGTCTGGGCGTTTCATCGGAAAGATATCCCTTAAAGTAAATTGATACAGGCACTATGCCACATCTCTGGTGTATTACAGGTGGAAAATCACCGGGCCATCTTGCCGCACCGCGCCTAAAAATGCGGCCTGGCGTGAAGAAGTGTGATCCTGCCTAAGTGAAAAATAGCGATTTACCCTATAATACGCACACGTTTTCGTACAGAGGCAATGGACATATTATGACGCAGGATGAACTGAAAAAAGCGGTTGGCTGGGCAGCACTGGATTACGTTACCCCGGGCACCATCGTTGGGGTCGGCACTGGCTCGACCGCCGCCCACTTTATTGACGCGCTCGGCTCGATCAAGCACCAGATCGAAGGGGCGGTGTCCAGCTCTGACGCCTCTACCGCCAAGCTGAAAAGCCTCGGTATCCACGTTTTCGACAGTAATGAAGTGGATTCGCTGGATATTTATGTCGACGGCGCGGATGAAATCAACCGCCATATGCAGATGATCAAAGGCGGCGGCGCTGCGCTGACGCGTGAAAAAATCATTGCCGCTATCGCGCGCAAATTTATCTGTATTGTCGATTCCAGCAAACAGGTCGATGTGTTGGGTAAATTCCCGCTGCCGGTAGAAGTGATCCCGATGGCACGTTCTTACGTAGCGCGTGAGCTGGTCAAGCTGGGCGGGCTGCCGGAGTATCGTCAGAATATCCTGACCGATAACGGCAACGTGATCCTCGATGTGCATAACCTGAGTATCATGGACGCCATTGCGCTGGAAAACAAAATCAACGGCATCGCCGGTGTGGTGACCGTGGGTCTGTTCGCCAACCGGGGTGCCGATGTGGCGCTGGTTGGTACGCCTGACGGCGTGAAGGTTGTCGAGTAATGTAGTGCCGCTACAGGTATGCGGTCTTGGATCCCACCAGGCCGCATAATTCACTGGTTAAAATATCTTTTATTAAAAGCGTCAAATTTGGTGACATATGTCACATTGCGAGCGATAGCTCCACGAAGCTTCTGTCTATTTCTTTCCCTATGGCATTTTCTGCCAGAAACCACCAACAACGCTGAGCCTTGTACTGACGGGCGGGCAATCGTTTGTATTGCCGCCCGCGATATTTTTGTTATGTTGGATGCGTGCTGTTTCACAACAGCCGCTTCTGAAGTCTGAACATAGGGTCGGGTAAATGGCAAAAGTATCATTGGAGAAAGACAGGATTAAATTCCTGTTGGTGGAAGGGGTTCATCAGAGCACGGTAGATAATCTGCTGGCAGCCGGATATACCAACATTGAATATCACAAAGGTGCGTTAGACACCGAATCGCTTAAGGCATCGATTCGCGATGCTCACTTCGTCGGTATCCGATCGCGCACAAATCTGACCGAGGAAGTTTTCGCTGCCGCAGAGAAGCTGGTGGCGGTGGGCTGTTTCTGTATCGGCACTAACCAGGTTGATCTGAAGGCGGCGACCAAACGCGGCGTCCCGGTGTTTAACGCACCTTTCTCTAATACCCGATCCGTGGCTGAAATGGTGCTGGGCGAACTGCTGCTGATGTTGCGCGGCATTCCGTCCGCCAACGCCAAAGCGCACCGTGGCGAATGGCAGAAACTGGCCGTCGGCTCGTTTGAAGCGCGCGGCAAGAAGCTGGGGATTATTGGCTACGGCCATATCGGCACCCAACTGGGGATCCTGGCCGAAGGCCTGGGCATGAAAGTGTTCTTCTACGATATCGAGAACAAGCTGCCGTTGGGTAATGCCCAGCAGGTGCGTCACCTGTCCGATCTGCTCAATATGAGCGACGTAGTGACGCTGCACGTGCCGGAAACCCTGTCGACCAAGAATATGATGGGCGCAGAAGAGCTGGCGTTGATGAAGCCAGGCTCGATTCTGATCAACGCCTCGCGCGGTACCGTGGTGGATATTCCAGAATTGTGCAAAGTCCTGGCCAGCAAGCATTTGGCCGGTGCGGCGATCGACGTCTTCCCGGAAGAACCTGCGACCAACAGTGAGCCGTTCATCTCACCGTTGTGCGAGTTTGACAACGTGATCCTGACTCCGCACATTGGCGGTTCTACGCAGGAAGCGCAGGAGAACATCGGTGACGAAGTGGCCGGTAAGCTGGCGAAATACTCCGACAACGGTTCGACCCTGTCGGCGGTTAACTTCCCGGAAGTGTCACTGCCGGCGCATGGCCCTAATGCCAGCCGTCTGCTGCACATCCATGAAAACCGTCCTGGTGTACTGACGCAGATTAACCAGATCTTCGCTGAAGAAGGGGTGAACATCGCCGCGCAGTACCTGCAAACCGGTCCGGAAATCGGCTACGTGGTTATCGATATCGAAGCGGAAACCGAACGTGCTGATGCTGCACTGCAACGCATGAAGGCTATTGACGGCACTATCCGTGCTCGCCTGCTGCTCTGATTGAATACGCGGTGACAAAAAGGCCGGATTTTTCCGGCCTTTTCTATTTGGCTATCTGCCATGTCCAATTTTGAGATGGGGTAATGATTTCCGGCAGCGGGATATCCCAATGCTCCACCGGCAACTGTTCCACCTGCTGACAGTCATGCGCCAACCCGATAGGGTAGGGGCCGAGATGTTGCCAGTTTTGCAGAGTGCGATCGTAAAAACCGCCGCCCATCCCCAAACGCTGGCCCGAGCTGTCAAACGCCACCAATGGCGTCAGCACCACGTCGAGTGATCCGACCGGCAAGACGTTGCGCACATCGAGCTGTGGCTCAAGGATATTGAAACGGTTGTTAACCAGCGGCGTTTCCGGGGTGTAACGCAGGAATAGCAGGTTGCCGGGGCTAAACGGGTGCAACACCGGCAGGTAGACTTGCTTGGCCTGTTGCCATAACCGTTCAATCAGCGGACGGGTATCCAACTCACCGTCAAACGACAAAAATACTGCAATGCTGTGTGCCGCCTGGATGCGCGGATGCGCAGCGATACGTTCGGCAGTTTGCAGGGCAAAGTTATTTTGTTGTTCAGAGGTTAGAGCGCGTCGACGCTGACGGATTTGGTTACGGATGTTCTGCCGCTGCTGGGCATACTGGGCTTGAAAAGACATAGTCAGCACACTTACCGCTGAGGAAGGGGGAATCTCCGAGATGCCGTCGCAGGCTGTAACCCTTGAACCCATGGTTCAAGGTGAACGTGCTGTCGCAATCTTAAGGCTTCTCGGCGGGCCGAGCATGCACACCGATCGCGGATCATCACATTCTGTTGGTACTAAATATCGGCTCAGGGGACTGGCCCGCTGGCGAACATCTCAGAGAAATTTTTTACTCATTGCCGAAACCTTGGATTTCAGCAACTTAAGTTATTCGAATTGTGCATCCTGACGTTCAGAGATGCGACCCTGTTCAAGCAAAGCCTGTTCAATGGTCTGTTGTAGCATGCGAATGCGTTGTTCCATATTGGACGCATAATCACGGGTTTTCAACCGTTCTTGAGCAAGTTCGTGACAAACATTCAATGCCGCGATGAAAACGAGCTGCTCAGTATTTGTGACTCTAGTGCGAACTTTAAGATCTTGCAACCGTTCGTTAAGATCGACCGCTGCCATGTTCAACGCATCTTGTTGTTCTGGCGGGCAATTGACTCTTAAAGAGCGACCAAAAATTTGAATATCTACTGGTTGTGCAGACATGCCACCTTCCTGCCTAAATTTCGCGCCAGCCTCAACCTGCCCTTACCGGGCCGTCCAAAGCGGGCGCCACTATATATACCTCGGTACCAAGATACAACCCCTTTTTCAGTACCTGGTTGTAATCTACTGCGACAGACATTACCAGTCAAAAAAGGGTTTCAAAATGCGTATTTAGCTTCATTTTGTTCCCTGCCGGCAGTGTGTGAGATCTGGCACATCACGATTATAACTAGCCACTGAGGTGTCGTGCTTATCTGGTACAGCGACGGACCTTGGTGGTAGCATAACACGAACTTATCCTGCCAACGATGACGAATACGCATGTCTATACAGAATACATTTCCAAGTTACCAATCTTTGACCCTTGCCCTCAACCAGCAAGCGGTGGCGTTGACCGCTGCAGAAATGCACGGCCTGATCAGTGGCCTGTTGTGCGGTGGCAGCCGCGACGCCGGCTGGCAATCGCTGGTCTATGATCTGACTAACGAAGGCGTGGCCTTCCCGCAGGCGCTAAGCTTGCCACTTCAGCAACTTCATGAAATTACGCGTGAAACGCTGGAAGATGACGATTTCATGTTCCAATTGATGATGCCGGAAGGCGAGACGGTCAGCGTGTTTGACCGCGCCGACGCGCTGAGCGGTTGGGTGAACCATTTCCTGCTCGGGCTCGGCATGATGCAGCCGAAACTGGCTCAGGTGAAAGACGAGGTGGGTGAGGCGATCGACGATCTGCGCAATATCGCCCAACTCGGTTATGAAGAAGACGAAGACCAGGAAGAGCTTGAGCACTCTCTGGAGGAAGTGGTGGAGTATGTGCGGATGGCGGCCATTTTGTGCCACACCGAATTTACCCGCCGCAAGCCGACGGCACCGGAAAATGCCAAACCGACCTTGCACTAAATACCCGCTATCACGTCCTTAAGGCCGTGAGCACAGGCAGATTGATTTCAGGAGAAGGTGATGACTCAGCAGGAATTCAACAGCCGCCGTCAGGCGCTGTTGGCTAAAATGGCTCCGGCCAGCGCGGCGATTATTTTCTCTGCGCCGGAAGCGACGCGCAGTGCCGATACTGAATATCCTTACCGTCAGAACAGCGATTTTTGGTACCTGACCGGTTTTAACGAGCCGGAAGCGGTGCTGATTCTGGTGAAAAGTGACGAGACGCATAACCACAGCGTGTTGTTCAACCGGGTGCGCGATCTGGCGGCGGAAACCTGGTTTGGCCGCCGTCTGGGCCAGGATGCCGCTCCGTCGAAGCTGAGTGTGGACCGTGCTCTGCCGTTCAATGAAATCAACGACCAATTGCCTCTGTTGCTTAATGGCCTGGACGTGGTTTACCACGCACAGGGCCAGTACGCCTATGCCGATAAAATAGTGTTCGACGCGCTGGACAAGCTACGTAAAGGCTTCCGTCAGAACCTTCAGGCACCGGCGACCCTGACCGACTGGCGTCCGTGGCTGCATGAAATGCGCCTGTTCAAGTCGTCCGAAGAGATGGTTATCATGCGCCGCGCAGGTGAAATTAGTGCGCTGGCCCATACCCGCGCGATGGAGAAATGCCGTCCGGGGATGTTCGAATATCAGCTCGAGGCGGAAATTCACCATGAGTTTACCCGCCTGGGTGCCCGCTCCCCGTCCTACAACACCATCGTCGGTGGTGGAGACAACGCCTGCATCCTGCATTACACCGAAAACGAAAGCGAATTGCGCGATGGCGATCTGGTGTTGATCGACGCCGGCTGTGAGTTTAAAGGCTATGCCGGTGACATCACCCGTACCTTCCCGGTCAACGGCAAATTCAGCCGACCGCAGCGCGCGGTGTATGACATCGTGCTGGCGTCACTGACGCGGGCGCTGGAGATGTTCAAACCGGGCATCAGCATCCGTGTGGTGAATGATGAGGTGGTGCGCATTATGATTACCGGTATGGTAGAGCTGGGGATCCTGAAAGGCGAAGTAGAGCAGTTAATTGCCGAGCAGGCCCACCGTCCGTTCTATATGCATGGCCTTGGCCACTGGTTGGGGCTGGATGTACATGATGTCGGCCATTACGGCACGCCGGATCGCGACCGTACGCTGGAGCCGGGTATGGTGCTGACGGTTGAACCGGGGCTGTACATTGCGCCGGATGCCGACGTGCCGGAAGAATATCGCGGCATGGGCATTCGTATTGAAGACGACATCCTGATCACCGCGACCGGTATTGAGAACCTGACTGCCGGCGTAGTGAAAGACGCTGACGCCATCGAAGCATTGATGGCGGCGGCAAGGTAATAGCATGAGTGTAATCATCGTTGGCGGCGGTATGGCGGGCGCGACTTTGGCGTTGGCCATTTCATCGCTTACTCAGGGACGATTGGCGGTTGATCTGGTCGAAGCGACCCGACCGGACGACCGCAGCCATCCGGGATTTGACGCCCGCGCCATTGCCCTGGCGCAGGGCACCTGTCAGCAGTTGACGCGCATCGGCGTTTGGCCGGCGCTGCGTGACTGTGCGACGGCCATCACCCAGGTGCACGTTAGCGATCGCGGCCACGCCGGGTTCGTTAATTTGCACGCGCAGGATTATCAGGTTGACGCGTTGGGGCAGGTGATTGAGCTGCACGACGCAGGGCAACGGCTGTTTGCGCTGCTGGCCAAGGCCCCCGGCGTTACGCTGCACTGTCCGGCCCGGGTGGTCGATGTGGTGCGCACCGCGGAGCAGGCCGAAGTGCTGCTGGATAACGGTCAGCGCATCAGCGGGAAACTGCTGGTGGCGGCAGACGGCTCGCGTTCGGCGCTGGCACAGGCTTGCAATGTGCAGTGGCAGCAAAGCGACTATCCGCAGTTTGCTACCATCGCCAACGTCACCACCGCCGAGCATCCGCAGGGGCGCGCTTTTGAACGCTTCACCCGGTACGGGCCGCTGGCATTATTGCCGATGTCTCAGGGACGCAGCTCACTGGTGTGGTGCCATGCGCGTGAAGATCGCGAGCAGGTTGACGGCTGGGACGACGAACGTTTTATCAGTGAGTTGCAGCAGGCATTTGGCTGGCGTCTGGGGCGCATCCTTCGCGCCGGGAAACGTCACAGCTATCCGCTCAGCCTGCTGACCGCCAATCAGCATGTCAGCCATCGCCTGGCACTGGTGGGCAATGCCGCGCAAACGCTGCACCCGATCGCCGGGCAGGGGTTCAATCTCGGCCTGCGTGACGTGATGTCGCTGGCGGAAACCCTGGCCGAGGCGCAGCAGGCCGGAGAAGATCCCGGTGGCTATGCGCTGTTGGGGCGTTACCAACAACGGCGGCAGCAAGATCAGCAGGCGACCATCGGCGTGACCGACGGCCTGATCCGGCTGTTCGCCAATCGCTACGGCCCGCTGGTGGTCGGTCGCAATCTGGGCCTGATGGCGATGGCCCGGTTACCGGCGGTGCGAGACGCCTTTGCCAAGCGCACTTTGGGCTGGGTCGATCGTTAAGCGGTGTATGAGCAGGGGCGTAGCGTGCTGCGCCCAAAACGCTGGGCAATGGCACAGCGAGTCATTTAAGGAAATTAAGCAGCATGCAATCATTTGACGTGGTTATCGCCGGCGGCGGTATGGTGGGGCTGGCTCTGGCCTGTGGTTTGCAGGGCAGCGGTCTGCGCGTTGCGGTGCTGGAACATCAGCAACCGGATATGACGCCGCCGCAACCACAGCCGGAACTGCGCGTTTCCGCTATCAATGCCGCCAGCGAGCGCCTGCTGCAGCATATCGGCGTGTGGGACGAGATCCTCAACCTGCGCGCCAGCGCCTATAACGCGATGGAAGTTTGGGATCGCGACAGTTTCGGCAAGATCGCCTTCCGGGGTGACGAATGTGGTTTCAGCCATCTCGGGCATATCATCGAAAACTCAGTGATCCAGCAGGCGTTGTGGAAACGGGCGGAAAGCCTGAGCGACGTCACGCTGATGACTCCGGCGGCGCTCAAGCAGGTAGCCTGGGGCGAAAACGATGCTTTTATCACCCTGGAAGATGGCCGCATGCTGACTACCCGGTTGGTCATTGGTGCCGACGGCGCCCATTCCTGGCTGCGTCAGCATGCCGATATCCCGCTAACCTTCTGGGATTATCGCCACCATGCACTGGTGGCCACTATCCGCACTGAAGAACCGCATTTGGCGACGGCGAGGCAGGTGTTCCACGGCGATGGCATTCTGGCGTTTCTGCCGTTCAGCGATCCGCATTTAAGCTCGATCGTCTGGTCGGTGGCGCCGGAGGAGGCAGAACGGCTGAAGCAACTGGAGCCGGAGCAGTTTAACCGTGAACTGGCGATGGCTTTTGACCTGCGCCTCGGTGCCTGCACGGTGGAAAGTGAACGTCAGACCTTCCCCCTGACCGGGCGTTACGCCCGCAGCTTTGCCGCGCACCGGCTGGCGCTGGTAGGTGATGCCGCACATACCGTGCATCCGCTGGCAGGGCAAGGGGTGAACCTGGGCTTTATGGACGCCGCCGAGTTGATTGCCGAACTGCGCCGTCTGCAACGTCAGGGCAAGGATATTGGCCAACACCTGTATCTGCGTCGTTACGAGCGCCGCCGCAAACACGGCGCGGCGGTCATGTTGGCCAGCATGCAGGGGTTCCGCGAACTGTTTGATGGCAACCACCCGGCGAAGAAGCTGCTGCGTGATGTTGGGCTGCGACTGGCCGACAGCCTGCCGGGCGTGAAGCCCAGGTTGGTGCGTCAGGCGATGGGCCTCAATGATCTGCCTGAATGGCTGGCCTGACCGCTGTCTGAGGGAGGTCGCCAGGCCTCTCTGCCTTATTTTCCTCGCATTATCATCGCTCCCGAAGGCGCAGTCCTGCGCCTTATACCCATAGCTTTTTCTTATATAACCCTTCATTTGAAATAATCTAATTCCAGGCCGGTTTTGCCATTAGTTTTTCTAATTCCATGTTCGGTTATCAAAAGTCGAAATTCCGTATACGGCCGTGGGTTTGTTATATAACTTCGGATTTTTGGTGCTTTAATTGTTGGTTTTGTGCCTTAAAGCGCATTTTTCCAGTCAAAAACTCTGCACACTAGCCCGGCATTTTACTGGCCCTGAACGACGCCAAGCCTATTTTATCTTATGGTTAATGGGGTCATTCGGTGATAACGTCAGGACAAAGGTATCGTTTGCGTCACGGCGGTTAGCCGCAGTTTTTGCACGTTTCGGCGCAGCGTTTCCGTTGGGCAGTCAGTGCGCCACGCAATCCGGCCGCGAGCCATTATCTGATGTATTGCGTAGCAGCACCCTATCTTCAGCTTCTGAGTGAAATGAGGGAAAAGATGGCAAAGCAAACCCCACTGTACGACCAGCACGTGGCGTGCGGTGCGCGCATGGTAGATTTTCATGGCTGGATGATGCCGCTGCATTACGGCTCCCAGATCGATGAGCACCACGCCGTGCGTCAGGATGCCGGTATGTTCGACGTCTCCCATATGACCATTGTGGATCTGCGCGGTGCCCGCACCCGCGAGTTCCTGCGTTACCTGCTGGCGAATGACGTCGCCAAGCTCACTCAACCTGGCAAAGCGTTATACACCGGTATGCTGAATGCATCCGGCGGTGTGATTGACGACCTGATTGTTTACTTCCTTACTGAAGACTATTTCCGCCTGGTGGTGAACTCCGCCACACGCGAAAAAGACCTGGCCTGGATCGAAGAGCACGCAGCCCCTTACGGCGTAGCCCTGACGGTGCGTGACGATCTGGCGCTGGTTGCGGTGCAGGGCCCACAGGCCAAAGAACGTGCCGCCACCTTATTTACTCCGGAACAAAAAAGCGCGGTTGAAGGCATGAAGCCATTCTTCGGCGTACAGGCCGGGGATCTGTTTATTGCCACCACCGGTTATACCGGCGAAGCGGGCTATGAAATCGCCCTGCCGAAAGAGCAGGTGGTCGATTTCTGGCAAAAACTGCTGGCAGCAGGTGTGAAGCCTGCCGGACTGGGCGCACGCGACACGCTGCGTCTGGAGGCAGGCATGAACCTGTACGGGCAAGAAATGGACGAAGGCGTTTCGCCGCTGGCCGCCAACATGGGCTGGACCATTGCCTGGCTGCCGGAAGACCGTCAGTTTATTGGCCGTGAAGCGCTGGAAAAACAGCGTGAAATGGGTACCGAGCAACTGGTCGGCTTGATCATGACGGAAAAAGGCGTATTACGTAATGAGCTGCCGGTGCGATTCACCGATGAAGCAGGTCAGACGCATGAAGGGATTATCACCAGCGGTTCATTCTCACCGACCCTGGGCTTCAGTATTGCCCTGGCTCGCGTGCCCGCCGGTATCGGCGAGCAGGCCATCGTGCAGATCCGCAACCGTGAAATGCCGGTCAAGGTCACCAAACCTGGATTCGTGCGTGCCGGTAAGCCACTGACTAATTAATTTTTTGTTTATTGATTCTTTATTTCTTCGAAGGAGTAGCTGGCGATGAGCAATGTGCCAACAGAATTGAAGTATGCATCTTCCCATGAGTGGGTTCGTTCAGAAGGTAACGGCGTTTACACCGTGGGCATCACCGAACACGCGCAGGAACTGCTGGGCGATATGGTATTTGTCGATCTGCCGGAAGTAGGCCGTACCGTTGCCGCCGGTGAAGACTGCGCCGTGGCGGAGTCCGTCAAGGCGGCATCTGACATTTACGCGCCAATCAGCGGCGAAATCGTTGCGGTAAACGGCGAACTGGAAGGCTCTCCGGAGCTGGTCAACAGCGGGCCATACGCTGAAGGCTTCCTGTTCCAGATTAAAGCCTCAGACGAAGGCGAACTGGCGAAGCTGCTGGACGCCACGGCTTATCAGGCTTCTATCGACGAGTAACCGTTGCAACGCCCCAGGCCTATTGGTCGGGGCGTTTTAGTTACAGAACAGGCTATGTCCCGTACCCCGTAAGCATTCAGGAATTTGTAGCAATGACTCAGACACTCAGCCAACTTGAACACA
This sequence comes from Serratia sp. AR11, assembly GCF_056376275.1. NCBI lineage: Bacteria > Pseudomonadati > Pseudomonadota > Gammaproteobacteria > Enterobacterales > Yersiniaceae > Serratia > Serratia sp. AR11. The sequence continues at coordinate 4,489,988 of NZ_CM150739.1, read as the reverse complement.
GCGAAGCGTTCATCGAACGTCATATCGGCTCTTCTGCGCAGCAACAGCAGCAGTTGCTGGAAGCGGTGGGCGCACGTTCGCTCAACGCGCTGATCCAACAGATTGTGCCGGCAGATATTCAACTGCCTGCGCCGCCGCCGGTGGGTGATGCGGCCACTGAACATCAGGCGCTGGCCGAACTGAAGGCGATTGCCTCGCAGAATCAGCGCTACAAATCCTATATCGGTATGGGCTACAGCGCAGTGCTGACGCCGCCGGTGATCCTGCGTAACATGCTGGAAAACCCGGGCTGGTATACCGCTTATACCCCTTATCAGCCGGAAGTGTCGCAGGGCCGTCTTGAGGCGCTGTTGAACTTCCAGACCGTAACTCTCGATCTCACCGGTCTGGATCTGGCATCCGCTTCATTGCTGGACGAAGCAACCGCGGCAGCCGAAGCGATGGCGTTGGCCAAACGCGCCAGCAAGCTGAAAGACGCCAACCGCTTCTTCGTGGCTGACGACGTACATCCGCAGACGCTGGACGTAGTACGTACCCGCGCCGCCACCTTCGGTTTTGAAGTGATTGTAGATAAAGCCGAGAAGGTGCTGGAACTGCAGGGCGTGTTTGGCGTGCTGCTGCAACAGGTTGGCACGACCGGTGAATTGCACGATTACAGCGCACTGCTGGCGGAACTGAAAAACCGTAAAATCGGCACCAGCGTGGCTGCCGACATTATGGCGTTGGTGCTGTTGACCGCACCGGGCAAACAGGGCGCCGACGTGGTGTTCGGCTCCGCACAGCGCTTTGGCGTGCCGATGGGCTACGGTGGCCCACACGCCGCCTTCTTCGCCTGCCGTGACGAATTCAAACGTTCGATGCCGGGCCGCATCATCGGTGTTTCCCGCGATGCCGCTGGTAACACCGCGCTGCGCATGGCGATGCAAACCCGTGAACAACATATCCGTCGTGAAAAAGCCAACTCGAATATCTGTACCTCGCAGGTGCTGCTGGCCAACATTGCCAGCCTGTACGCGGTGTACCATGGCCCACAGGGCCTGCAGCGCATTGCCGGGCGTATCCATCGCCTGACCGACATTCTGGCAGCCGGGCTGCAACAGGCCGGTCTGCAATTGCGCCACAAAACCTGGTTCGACACCCTGACGGTGGAAGTGAAAGACAAGGCCGCGGTACTGGAACGTGCGTTGAGCTTTGGTATCAACCTGCGTACCGACATTCACGGTGCGGTAGGTATCACGCTGGACGAAACCACCTCACGTGAAGACGTGCAGACTTTGTTCGTCCTGCTGGCGGGCGACAATCACGGTCTGGACATCGACGCGCTGGACGCGGCGGTGAGCAAAAATAGCCAGTCGATCCCGGCAGGCATGCAGCGTCAGGATCCGATCCTGACTCATCCGGTATTCAACAGCTACCACAGCGAAACCGAGATGATGCGTTATATGCACCGTCTGGAGCGCAAGGATCTGGCGCTTAACCAGGCGATGATCCCGCTCGGTTCTTGCACCATGAAGCTGAACGCCGCGGCGGAAATGATCCCGATTACCTGGCCTGAATTCTCCGAGCTGCACCCGTTCTGCCCGCCAGAGCAGGCTGCAGGCTATCAGCAGATGATCGGCCAGTTATCACAGTGGCTGGTGCAATTGACCGGTTACGACGCGGTTTGCATACAGCCGAACTCCGGCGCGCAGGGCGAATACGCCGGGCTGCTGGCGATCCGCCATTACCATGAAAGCCGTAACGAATCCGGCCGTCATATCTGCCTGATCCCAAGCTCCGCACACGGTACTAACCCGGCTTCTGCCCAAATGGCAGGAATGAGCGTGGTGGTGGTGGCCTGCGACAAGAACGGCAACATCGATCTGCACGATCTGCGCGTCAAGGCGGAGCAAGCGGGTGAAGCGCTGTCTTGTATCATGGTGACTTACCCGTCGACCCACGGCGTGTATGAAGAAACTATCCGTGAAGTGTGCCAAATCGTTCATCAGTTCGGCGGCCAGGTGTACCTCGACGGCGCCAACATGAATGCTCAGGTGGGCATCACTACGCCAGGTTATATCGGTGCGGATGTCTCACACCTTAACCTGCATAAAACCTTCTGTATCCCGCACGGCGGCGGCGGTCCAGGCATGGGGCCCATCGGCGTTAAAGCGCATTTGGCACCCTTCGTTCCAGGCCACAGCGTAGTGCAGATCGACGGTGTGCTCACTCAGCAGGGTGCGGTTTCCGCTGCGCCGTTCGGCAGCGCTTCTATTCTGCCAATCAGCTGGATGTATATCCGCATGATGGGCGCGGAAGGGCTGAAACAGGCGAGCCAGGTGGCAATTCTTAATGCCAACTACATTGCGACTCGCCTGAAGGACGCTTACCCGGTGCTGTATACCGGCCGCGATCACCGCGTGGCGCATGAATGCATTCTCGACATTCGTCCGATGAAAGAAGAGACCGGCATTAGCGAAATGGATATTGCCAAGCGCCTGATTGACTACGGTTTCCATGCGCCGACCATGTCGTTCCCGGTAGCGGGCACGCTGATGGTTGAACCTACCGAATCGGAAAGCAAAGTGGAGCTGGATCGCTTTATCGATGCGATGCTGGCTATCCGCAGCGAGATTGATCGGGTGGCAAAAGGTGAATGGCCGTTGGAAGACAACCCGCTGGTAAACGCGCCGCACATTCAGGCGGAACTGGTCAGCGACTGGCAGCATGCCTATAGTCGTGAGCTGGCTGTATTCCCTATCGCCGGTGTGCGTGAGAACAAATACTGGCCGAGCGTGAAGCGTCTGGATGATGTGTACGGCGACCGCAATTTGTTCTGTTCCTGCGTGCCGATGAGCGAATACGAATAAGCTCCTCTGTCAATGGGCTATCAAGAGGCAGCGCATCATGCGCTGCTTTTTTTTGCGCGAAACACCTAAGAGTATTCTTGTTTATATCTTTGATTAATTGCTATTTTTTTTATTTTTTATGCTATTTCCCGTCGTTTTTATTCAATCCGGGTTAAGACTCGGATCGGTTTACTTTCCGTTTAAACCCTGGTGATTAAATTGAACTCAGCAAAATATTTTGCAGGGAAGATAGACTCACAAGGAGTGCTCTATGAAAAGGTTGGCTATCGCAATCATGGCGGCTTTACCCTTCTGTGCCGCGCAGGCGGTTGAGAGTTATGAAGTCCGCAATCACAGTGGACAAACGGTATTTAAACTGAATTTTTACGCTCCCACCGACGGCAGCTATTTTACGGATGAGGATGGACCTCAGCGCTCATCCTGGACACTGGATGCCGGACAAAAGGCCCAGGTGATCAGTGCGGCGCAGCGCTGGGCCGATATCATTAAACCCAAGCCCGGCGAATTGCCCGGCATATTGAATATCGGCACCTTTAATGAAGAAAACGCGGCGGCGGCAAGCCCTGATGTCAGCGAAGATCCATTTAGTCTGACCCAACTTCAGGCGGTATTGCAAGGGCTGGCACCAGGGGAGCTAAACAGCGGCGCTCATGCTGCGGTGTATATCGGTAAATTGAACTTTACCCCGACCCAAGCCTCGCCAGCGCAGATCCCAACCGATCACCGTACCGATCTGGAAGTCACTATATTTCATGAGATTGCCCATGCGCTGGGAATAAGTAATGATGCTGAGGTAGTCGATGGCGTGACGCAATTTAGCCCGACGCAGGGCAGTTGGACATCACACCTGTTTGACGACAACGGTAATCCTGCTCAGCCGGATCAGGCCATTTTATGCAACGGTTGTGAGGGACCGGACGATCCTTCAGGTTTTGACGTGCGCAAAGATCAGGGCTATTTTGCCGGCAGTCACGTCAAAGAGGTGCTGGCCGGCGCTATGCCGGGAGTGCCTGTACGAATCCTCTTTGAGGATGGCAGTCTGGATGAGGATTACATGTCCCACAGTGAGCTGGATCGCAGCCTGATGAGCCATCAGAACTACCGCAACTACACCACTATGATGGAAGCCGAGCTGGCGATGCTGCAGGACATGGGGTACGACATCGATCGTCGTAATTTCTTTGGTCGCTCTGTGTACGGCAGTGGCCTGAATGTGGTTAACCAGCAGGGGTATTTGGCGCGCAATGCCGCAGGCACTGCGTATCTTGACGGTCAGGCCAATACCGCCGCCCGCGGTGTCGGGTTGCACATATACGGCAGTAATAACCGGATAGAGCAACATGGTGACTTACTGGCTGACGGCGTTGCCGCCGCCGGTATTCGGATTGACGGTGCGGGCAATACGCTGACCATCGCACCGGGTACCCGGGTGCAGGCCAACGGTGACTACGGCACCGGCTTATTGGTGGCCTACGGCGATAACCACAGGATTATCCAGCGCGGCAGCCTGGAGGCGACCGGCAAAGAAGGCGTGGCCGCCCGGTTGGATTTTGGCAACAACCTGCTGGGCAATGAGAGTGAATATCGGGGTTCATATATTTGGCTGGTGGACGGCACCGATCAGTCCGAAGACATGGCAGGACCATTGGTGTCCAACTTCGATATCACCGGCTCGTTAAAGGGGGCCAAAGCGGCTATTTACCAGTCGGTGAATGCGCTGGCCGGAGCAATCAACGTGATGCGCGGCGCCGATATTCAGGGTGATATTATTTCTGATTATGCGCAATGGGACGAAAATAATCAGGCGCGGCTCACCCGCTTAACCTTCGGTCTGCAACCGGATGCGTTGGGGCAGGTGACCGCTGCGGCGGATAGTGGTTTTGATTTCACCTATAACGGCAATATTCGCGGCAAGGATAATCTGGCGCTGGTGGCGGAAGGGGGCAAAACCACCCTGAACGGCGAGCATCAGGTGTATAGCGTGGACATTGAGCCGGGGGCCCAGTTGGCAGGCAATAGCCGTTATGCGCTGTCGGATGCCGGGTTGTTCACCAATAACGGCTTGCTGACTACCGGTTCGCCTTTTGGCCAGGTTGTTATCATTGGTGATTACCAGCAGGGGCCACAGGGGCGTTTGCAACTGATGTTCGACAGCCTGGGGCGCGGAGATCAGGTGTCAATCAGTGGCACATCCAGTCTGGGCGGTGCCCTGACGCTGATGCCGGTAAAAGGCTGGTATGCCTCAGACTGGCAGTTGAACAGCGCTTCGCTGCTGCAACTGGGACAGGTCAGCGGCGAGTTCGATCAAGTCAGCGTACAGACGCAATCACCGACGCTGAGTTTCAGTACAGCGCCGTTGGCGGGCGGAGAATATCAAATCAGTGCGACCCGTGGTGCATCGGCCTACAGCCAGTATGCGCAGAGCGCAAATGAGCGAAATGTCGGGCTGGCGTTGGCCCGTGCGGCGGTGACGGCGGGTAATGATATGCGGCCGTTACTGACTGCGCTGGATTTTTCCACCCCTGATGGCAAGCAGGTGAGCGGCGCTTTGGCACAGTTGGAACCGTCGGCCTATAACAGCCTGATCCAGGCCTCTTTTGATCGTGAGCGTCAGTTAACCCGTGCGTTGACGGCACCGGAACGCAATCTGACGTTGGCTCCAATGGGCGACGAGCAGGATTGGATCAGTTTTGCCCTGCCTTACGGCGGTGGCACCTGGCAGCGTAATGCGGGCAATATCACCGGTTACAACGCCTCGCGTTATGGCGTGTTGTTCGGCGCGGAGAAACGCAATGTCCTGGTGCCGGGGCTGACAACCGGTTTCCACGCGGCGGTCGGTGGGCAAACGGTCAATGCCAAAAGCGCCGATCGGGCGCGGGCACACAGCACGTCATTTGATGTCGGTCTGCAGTTCAGCTTCGCGCAGGATCCCATGGCCGGGCCGTTTGCCTATGGCCTGGGGCGTGTAGGCGCGGAGGATAATCATATGAAGCGTCAATTTGATATTGCCGGTGTCAGTGGCACCAGCAAGAGCGACTGGACGTCGTGGAATGGTTCATTAGCCCTGGGCGGCGGCTATCATTTTGCGTTAACCGAGTCGTTTAGCTTCGGCCCGTTGGCGGTACTGGATTATACCGCCAGCAAGCATCGTACAATTAAAGAGTCCGGGTCGGGTACCTTGCCGATGCAGATTAAAGGGCATTATGCCGATTCACTGCAAAGCACGCTGGGTGTAGAAGCGTTGTACCAGGGGCCACAGGCTTTGTCCGCCACCCTGCGCCTTGGCTGGCAGCATGAGCTGCTGAGCAACAATGTCACTCAGCGTGCTCAATTCGTCGGTTATGACGCCTCCGCTTTTGATAGCAAGAGCACGTTGGCCGGTCGTGATGGATTGGCCGCGCAGGCGGGTGTGCAATATCAGCTTACTAAAGATGTTTCCGTCGGGGCCGGCCTTTCCAGCGAGCTGTTCCGTCAAGGCAGCAATTCGTTAGAGGGCAATCTGTCCGTGACCTGGCGGTTCTGATTTTAGGCAATATCAATAACACGTTCGGCAAAGCGTGCTATCAAGGGACACTGCATTATGCAGTGTCCTTTTCTATTGTCGCCGCAGGGTACCCGAACGATATATGGAGCAATAATGATGAGAGCTGCAATTGTCAACGTGTTAGGTCAAGCGCCGGTGGCGGGTAATGTGGATGAGCCGGTAGCCAGGGAAGGGGAGACGCTGATCGAGGTGAGCGTAGCCGGTATCAAACAACTGGATCGCGCCATGGTGGCGGGAACCCATTACTCCAGCCCGAAGGCGTTGCCGATCGTGCCCGGAACCGATGGTGTTGGTTATACACCGGACGGCCAGCGGGTTTACTTCGCCTCTTTCCGACAGCCGCACGGTGCTCTGGCTGAGCGTACCGTCGCTTCCTGGACCGTGCCGGTACCGGCTGGTGTGGATGATGCTACCGCCGCCGCCTTGATCAACCCGGCATTCGCTGCCTGGCTGCCGCTGCACTGGCGTGCCGAGCTTCAGGCGGGTGAAACGGTACTGATTATTGGCGCGACCGGCACCTCGGGCAAGCTGGCGGTGGCGGCGGCTCGTCAGGCGGGCGCAGGGCGCATTGTTGCAGCAGGCCGTCGGCAGAGCGTGCTGGATACGTTGGATGTCGATGCAACGGTGGATCTCAGTCTGGAAGGGGATGCGCTAACCCAGGCTTTCGCTGCTGCCGCAGGGCCGAACGGATATCAGGTGATAGTCGATTACATCTGGGGTACGGCGACCGAAGCGCTGCTGGCCACGCTGAACAACCACGACCTGTCTTCCTACGCCGGTGGGCGCGGTATTCGCTTGGTCAATGTTGGGTCGATGGCCGGGCCAGACATTCGCTTGCCGGCGGCAGTATTGCGCAGTAACCAACTGCAGATTATGGGTAGCGGCACCGGCAATTTCCCACTGGCGGCTGAGATGCAGAGATATGCCAGTGAAATCCTGGCGTTAGCGGCCACCGGGCAGATTTCGGTCGAGACTCAGGAGCATGGCTTATCCGAGATCGCGGAAGTGTGGGATCTGAACAAGAAAAGCGATGTCCGCTCGGTGATCCGCATTGCCGGATAGCTATTTTTATATTTATGGGCAAACCGCAGTTTGCCCATTTGTTTGCCACAGCAAATCAAGCGGATGCCGTTACAGTAAAATTGGCTGGGCGATGTTGGCTTAACTCTCCGATGACGCCAGATAGTTCTCCGGTAGATCAATAACAAACCCGATGCCGCGTTCATCAAGCCCTTCGGCCACCCGCAGTTGCGCACCGACTTTATCCGCCAGATTTTTGGCAATCGCCAACCCCAGACCGCTGCCGACCTGCAGAGTACCTGGCACGCGATAAAAACGTTCGAATAACCGTTTGTGGTATTCAGGGTTAATACCGGGACCATTGTCTCGCACAGTAATATAGCAACCCAGTGGCGATAGCGAACGGATGTTGACTTCGATTCGGCCACCGTCAGGCGCGTATTTGATGGCATTTTCCAACAGGTTGGTAAAAATGGTAATCAGCGAGTGACGATCGGTATCAATCATCACATTTTCACTGCCATCCAGCGAGAGTTCGACGTTCTTCTCCAGCGCATAGGGCACGTGCTGGGCAATGCATTTGCCGATTTCCGCGTGGATATTCACCGTTTCAATCTTCAGTGGGAAGTCTTCCGATTCCAGTTTGGCCAGATCAATCAGTTGGCGCGAAAGCGATGCGGCGCGATCCAACCCATGCTGCATGTCTTCAATGATTTCCTGACGTTCGGTTTTATCCGCCACCTGGGTCAACAGGTGCAGCTGTGCCAGTACGGCGGCGATCGGGGTGCGCAGCTCATGCGCCGCATCGGCCATAAAACGCTTTTCACGTTGGTTGGCAGCATCGATGCGCGACATCAGCTTATTGATTTCCAAAACGATTGGCCGGATTTCTTGATATTGTTCGGCCGCATTGATCGGCGACAGAGTACCGGGCTTGCGGTCAGAGATCATTCTGGCAATTTGCCGCAGAGGCCGCAGGCTGAGATAAGCGGTAAACAGTAAAGTGACAATGATGGCTGCCAGGGTGACCAACAGCGGGATCGCGGTGCTTTCCGCCGGATTGCCGAAAATAGTGGTGCGGTTGTCAAAGGATTCGCCGACGATCACCCTAAATTGCTGTTTATCGCTCCAACTGCCGGCAATATGCCACTTCACATTGGCGTAGCTGATGGTGCCGGACAGCACCGACGGCGGCAGGAACAGCGGTTTTTCCTGTGACGGTGAGGCGTAAAGCATCTGGTTGTTGCTATCGTAAACCACAAATAGCGGGCGATAGTCTATTTCATCCTGCATGCCGTTTTTGATCGAGTCGATATACATGACTTCGATATCTTTAATCACCTCAAGATAACTGCGGTTGGTAACATCTGTCTTATCAAGAATATTGGCGATACCCCGGGCGACAATGCGTTGCTGATTATCTAAATACTTTTCCGCATCGGGATAATATGAGTATTTTACCCAACCAATCAATGCGCCCCAGAGCAATAATATAGCTAAAACCTGGAAAATAATGGTGCGCATAAAAAAGGATTTAAAACTTATCATCCCAGAGTCTCTTTTTTTAATAAATAACCGATGCCACGCACGGTGATAATTTTTTCCTTGCCAATCTTGCGCCGCAAGTTATGCATATGCACCTCCAGAGAATTACTTTCCACGCTGTCGCCATGGCCGAACAGACTCTGCTCCAGTGCGGTTTTACGCACCACGGTGCCGGCGCAGCGCATTAGTTCATGCAGCAGCCGATACTCCTTTTTCGATAACAGCAGAAGTTCGTCATCCAGCGTCACCTGGTGATTAATTGGGTCCAGATACAGATTGCCCAGGCTCCAGGTTTGGGAGGCAAACCCGGCCATGCGGCGGTTCACCGCCTTCACGCGGGATATCAACTCAGGCAAGGCGAAAGGTTTGGCCAGAAAGTCGTCCGCGCCGGAGTCCAGGCTATTGACCAGGCTTTCGATACGGTCGCGGGCGGTCAGAATAATGATCGGGATATTTTGTCCGGCGGCCCGCCACTCGACCAGTTTTTTTAATCCATCCCCGTCTGGCAGGGTCAGGTCTAACAGCATTAAATCGAAACTGCCCTGTGAGAGCCTGGTTTGAGCATCATGCACCAGCCGCACCCAGCATAGCTCAAAACCCGCCAGTTCTAGTGCCCGGCACAGGGCCTTGCCCAATTGCAGATCGTCTTCCACTAACAATATGTTCACGGGGTATCCGGTTTATGTCACGACGCTGGCGGCTATATAACTACAACCCTCATGGGAAGACAACGGCGTCATCCTTTTTGCACCATCGTTCTTAAGCAAACCTTAATCTGGGATTAATTTGGCGTTAAGGGAGCGTCGATATATTTCGAGTACGCTGATTCCTGCACAAATCATCAGGGTAGGAAAAATGCGTGTCGACAACTTTTCAATGGCGGTTACCTGTACAGGCACAATTTTATTGTTGGTATTGGTCATACTGCCTTCCGACGTTGGCGCGCAAAGGGGTAATCATCCCGTCCAGATTTCTTCTCCCTTGCCGCATATTCAGCATGCGCAGTCCCTGATTTTTTATAAAAGCTTAAAGCCACGGATTAAAAAACAGCTGCGTCGTTTGGTGCAGTTATAAGGTTTATTTTAATAAGGGCAACAAGTGGAAAAATACCCTTGGATATTCTGCAGCATGGATATCTATACTCTGTTGAAGAAGGTGGCTGAGGTAGCTTTGCTGAGCGCCAGTTACCGGTTATGACTTCCCAATCAAAGAAAGGAACAACATGACTAAAGTTGCATTGGTCACCGGTGCCAGTCGGGGTATTGGCCGCGCTACGGCGCTACTGCTGGCACGTCAGGGTTACGCGGTAGGCGTTAACTATCTGCAAAATGAAGCTGCGGCGCAACAGGTGGTCGCGGAGATAGAATCACTGGGCGGCCGGGCGCTGGCGCTGCGTGCCGATATTGGCGATGAAAGCCAGGTACAGGCGATGTTTAGCCAACTGGATGCGACCCTCGGGCCTATTGATGCTCTGGTCAACAATGCCGGTATTCTGTTTCAGCAGTCGAGCATTGAGCAACTGACCGCCGAGCGCATCAACAAGGTGCTGAGCACCAACGTTACCGGTTATTTTCTCTGTTGCCGCGAGACGGTGAAGCGCATGGCGCATCGTCATGGCGGCCAGGGCGGGGCGATCGTCAATGTTTCTTCCGCTGCAGCACGCTTAGGCGCACCGGGCGAATACATTGACTATGCCGCCTCTAAAGGGGCGGTGGACACGCTAACTACCGGACTGGCGTTGGAGGTGGCGGCGCAGGGCATTCGCGTCAACGCGGTGCGGCCGGGGCTTATTTATACCGAAATGCATGCCAGCGGCGGCGAGCCTGGGCGCGTTGATCGGGTAAAAAGCAGCCTGCCGATGCAACGCGGCGGTACCCCGGAAGAGGTGGCAGAAATCATCGCCTGGCTGCTGTCCGATGCCGCTTCTTACGTCACCGGCAGCTTTATCGAGGCTGCCGGCGGTCGTTGATGGCTCATTAGCCACAGTTCCGCGAGTATCCTTTTGACTTCAGGTATTATTGGGTGTAATTTTTGTTCAAATAACAACCAATTTGTAGTTACAAAAATGTATGTTTCTTTTGAATGGAGTCAAAGAAAAAGCCAAAGTAATCTGGCGAAACATCACATAAGCTTTGAGCTGGCGCAGCATGTTTTTTCGGACCCAAACCAGCTAGCCGTGATTGAGCGCATTGATGGTGGCGAAGAGCGCTGGCAAACCATTGGCATGGTCGGTGGTTGCCTGATATTGCTGGTGGCGCATACCACGCGAGAGGTTGATGTGGACGGTGACGGTATAGCGATTATCCGTATCATTTCAGCCCGCAAAGCGGATGTTAAAGAAAGGGGAAAATATGAAGCGAAAAAATTTGGTTAGGAATGTGCCACATAGCGTGCTTCCTCCCCTGACGGAGGTGCAAAAAGCGCAAATAGCTTCATTGAGTGCTATGCCAGACGTCGACATTGACTACAGTGATGCGCCCACACTTAGCGATGAGAAGTGGGGGACTGCGTTACAAGGAAGGTTCTACAAACCGATGAAGGTATCAAAAACCGTCAGGATCGATGCTGATATTCTGGAGTGGCTTCAGAGGCCGGGTAAAGGTTACCAGAAACGTTTGAACGCGGTCTTGCGTGCAGCGATGCTGAAAGGCCAAGAGCTCGAAGAGTAAAACTCCTCACCTGCCAGTATTTATCCTGCAGTTTAAAACCCGGTAGCTTTAGACTCACCGGGTTTTTGCTTTGGCGTTATCTCTACCCAATCAGCCCTCATGCAGCAGCGCACTGCGGAAAGACAGAATGTGCGCCTCTGCTGCATTGGCGGCTGCGTCGTCATCCTGTGCGGCCAGTGCAGCGATAATGGCTCGATGTTCTTCGATCACCTCTCGCATATGACCTTCGCGTGACAGCGTACTGGCCCAAAAGCGTTGCGCCCTGGCATGCAGCACGCTCAGGATGTCCGCCAGCATATTATTCCCGGCGATCTGCGCCAGCTGCTGGTGGAACTGGTGGTCCAGCGTCATCATCTGCACCCGGTCACGGCGCTGGCTGGCGGCTTCAATTTGTTGATTGAGGGCCGTCAGTGCGGCGACTTGTGGTTCGGTAATTCGCTTGCTTGCCAGCCGCATACACAGCATTTCATTGGCCAGTCGGACTTCAATCAGTTCCAGTGCGTCATCCATCGACAGCGGCGAAACCATCACTCCTTTACGCGGGATCACCTGTAACAACCCTTCATTGGCCAGCCGGTGGATTGCCTGATTGATAGGCGTTCTGCCCATATCCAGCTCACTCATTACCTGCGCGGTATTGAGATATTCACCAGGCTTATAACTCAACGTCACCAATGCCTGCTTAAAGCGCCGATAGGCCAGTTCATTCAGTGACATTCCGGCTTCCTCTGCCGTCGGGAGTTCCTGGCTCTCTGCGTCAAGGCTCATCACGTTCTGCTCCTGCAAGAAGAAAGTTTTTAGACATAGTACACAAAAACATGGCATGGAAATCGCTTATTTGGTAGCTAAAGATATAGTGAAATTTCACAGTATTTTAACCAAAGGGACACAAACGCCATGAGACTGACCTTCACTTTACCTGAATCCAGCGGGGCCGGGGTGCTGGATGTTGAGATTGATCATCTGGTGATCGCCGGCTGGACCGGCCGCGATCGCGAGGCCATTCTGCACCATATTAGGGAGTTGGCCGAACTGGGCGTGCCACAACCCAGTGCAGTCCCGCTATTTTATCGGGTGGCGGCTAATCAGCTCAGTCAGAGCGATTGCATTGAAGTGATCGGCAATGCCAGCTCCGGCGAAGCGGAGCCTTTGATCTTCACTCATCAGGGTGAACTGTTTGTTTCGCTGGCCTCAGATCATACCGATCGCCAACTGGAGGCGCACAGCGTCGCGCTGTCCAAACAAATCTGCGTCAAACCGGTAGCCCGCGCCGCCTGGCCACTACGGGAAGTGATTGCTCACTGGGATTCATTGATCCTGCGATCCTGGATCAAAGAAAACGGTGAGTTCCGGCTTTATCAGCAGGGTTACCTTGCCAGTCTGCGTACTCCCGGCGATCTGCTGGATCGCTATTTGAGTGGTCAGCAGGTGCCGGAGGGCGGGTTGACGGTCCCGCAGCCGCGAGATGGCCTGGCGATGGCCTGTGGCACGGTCGCGGCGATTGGCGGTATCCGTCCGGCGGTCGAGTTTCGTATGGAACTGGTGGACGAAGTGCTGGGACGTACCATCAGCCACGGTTATCGCAGCATAGAACTGCCGGTGGTGGCGTGATGGAAAAACTGACTTTAGCGCAGGCCGCCGCCGGATTGGCCAGTGGTGAATTCACTGCTGTACAACTTACCGCCACCGCTCTGGCGCAAATCGCCGACCCACAGGGGGAGGGCGCACGCACTTTTACTCATGTTTATAGCGACTGGGCACAGCAGCAGGCATTGGCTGCCGATCGACGGCGTGCGGCGGGTAAGCCCCTGTCGGCGTTGGACGGTGTGCCGGTATCGGTCAAAGACCTGTTTGATGTCGCCGGGGAGGCCACCGTTGCCGGTTCGCGGGTGTTGGCCGATGCGCCGGTAGCCAATAACCACGCTGCAGTGGTGGCGCAGTTGTTGCAGGCTGGTGCGGTAGTGATCGGCAAAACCAACATGACCGAGTTTGCCTATTCGGGGCTTGGCATTAATCCCCACTACGGCACGCCCGCCAATCCCTGGGATCGCCCTGCTGGCCGTATTCCCGGTGGTTCGTCTTCCGGTGCGGCGGTTGCGGTGGCTGACGGCATGTGCTTTGGCGCGATAGGCAGCGATACCGGCGGTTCGGTACGTATTCCGGCGGCCTTCTGTGGCCTGACCGGTTATAAACCTACCGCCCGGCGCATCAGCAGTCGTGGTTTGCTGCCCTTGTCACCCTCACTGGATTCAATTGGCGTGATTGCCCATGACGTTGCCGGTTGCATCGCGCTGGATACGGTGATTGCCCAGCAGCCGCTGCACCCGCAGCAGAAAATGCTGAGTCAGGCGCGCTTTGCCGTGCCACAAACGCTGGTGCTGGATGGCCTGGATGAGGAAGTCACCGCCGCCTTTCATCTCAGCGTGGAGCTGCTGGTGCAGGCGGGGGCACAGATTGAATTTATTCCCTGTCATGAGTTCGCCGAGCTGGCAGCGATCAACGCCGCCGGCGGTTTCACCGCGCTGGAGTCCTGGCGCTGGCACCAGCCGCTGATTGCCGAACATGCCGAAGACTATGACCCACGGGTGCTGTCACGTATTCGTCGCGGCCAGTTGCTCGATGAGCATGATCTTCAGCAATTGCGGATGCAGCGTGCCGATTGGCAACGGCGAGTGACCGCGGCAGTGGAAAAATTTGACGCGTTGTTGATGCCAACTGTGCCCTTCGTTGCGCCGACCATTGCCGAACTGCAGGAGGATGAAGACGCCTATTTCCGTATCAACGGTGCCGCGTTGCGTAACCCTTCGGTAATCAACTTCCTCGATGGTTGTGCGTTGTCGCTTCCTTGCCAGCGGCCCGATACGGCTCCTGTGGGGCTGATGGTAGCCGGGCTGCCGCTGCAGGACGAGGCGCTGCTGGGCTGGGCGCTGGCGATCGAACGCTGCCTCGCCGAGGCGTGATTTTCCGGTGGGGACGACCCCGCCTTACTTTGAACTAACAGGAGAGTACCCATGACCGGTTCCCCAAACGGAATGCTGTTTGTCGCAACAGATGTCGCCGCGCAGGACGAGGCGGATTTCAATAAGTGGTACGACCGCGAGCACGTGGAAGAGCGAGTGCGGGTGCCCGGTTTCTTATCGGGTACGCGTTATCAGGCACTACAGGGCGGACGCAAATACCTCGGACTGTATAAAACCGAATCCCTGGCCAGCTTTACCTCGGCGGCCTACCGCGCCGCGTTTACCGAACAGACCCCCTGGTCGGTCGCCAGTCTCGATAAAATGCGCGATCCGATGCGTCGTGTCTGCGCGGTGGAGGCGGTGACCGGTCAGGGTTGCGGCAGCCATCTGGTTATCCTTCCCCTCGAACCGGCGCAGCCGCAAGTGCTGAAGGCCTGCATCAAGCATTTGGGGAGCCAACTGGCCGAACTGCCCGGTTTTGTGCGCAGTAGCCTGCTGTCGCCGGACGCTGAACTAAGTTCCCCGTTGCCGAAAGAGTCGCGGGAGAACCGCCGGTTACTGCCGATGATGCTGATCGAAAGCAGCAGCGCCGAAGCCGGACAGCGGCTGAGTGAGTTGGCCTGTAGCCAACTGAAAATCCCCGCCGCCGATGCCCTGCATTATGCCCTTGGCTGGCAACTGACCACACAGGAGCTTTCATCATGAGCACTTCAACCACACAGCCGTCAATCGCGGAAGCCTCCACTGCCGAGGCTACCGCCCATCCGCCAAACACCGGCAAGCTGGCGGCGGCCAGTTCGATTGGCACCGCGCTGGAATGGTATGACTTCACCGTCTACAACATCATGGCGGCGCTGATTTTCAACCACGTATTTTTCCCCTCTTTCGATCCGCTGGTGGGCACCATTTTGGCGTTTTCCACTTACGCGGTGGGTTATGTTTCGCGGCCGATTGGCGGTATCGTCTTTGGTCATCTGGGTGACGTGCTGGGACGGCGTTTTGTATTGGTGACCACGCTGGTGATCATGGGGGTGACAACCGCGCTGATGGGGCTGCTACCCGGTTATGCCAGTTGGGGGATTTGGAGCCCGCTGCTGTTGGTGACACTGCGCTTTATTCAGGGAATTGCGCTGGGGGGCGAATGGGCGGGGGCGGTATTGCTGTCGATGGAGCACGGCAAGCCTCATCAGCGAGGACGCAACGCCTCCTTTGCTCAGGTTGGCCCTTCCTGCGGAACGCTGATCGGCACCGGGCTTATCACGCTGGTGACGGTGGCGATGACGGCGGAGGATTTCCAGCAGTGGGGCTGGCGTATTCCCTTCCTGCTTAGCCTGGTACTGGTGGTGTTTGGCCTGTGGCTACGCCGTGGCGTGGGGGAAACGCCGGCGTTTCTGAAACTGGAGGCATCGAAGGACGTTACCCATTCACCAATCCGCGAAGTTTTCACCCAGCATCGGCGTCCGCTGTTGATCGCCGGAGGGTCGCGTATTGGTTCCGACGTGCTGTATGCGCTGGTGGTGGTTTTTACCCTGACCTACGTCACTACGGTACTGAACCTGCCGCGCCCGGTGGCGTTGGCTGCCACCATGTTGGGGGCGATCGGTAACGCGATTACCGTGCCGATGTTCGGCGCACTGTCCGATCGTTTTGGCCGTCGGCCGGTGTATATCGGTGGGGCTTTGGCGGCGATGGTTTGGGCATTTGTGTTCTTTATGCTGCTCGACAGCAGTCAGCCGGTGCTGATCTGCCTGGCGGTGGTGGTCGGTCTGTTGATCCATGCGGCAATGTATGGCCCGCAGGCGGCCTTTATCACCGAACAATTCCCAACCCGGGTGCGTTATGCGGGGTCGTCGTTGGCTTATACGTTGGCAGGTATTATCGGTGGTGGCTTTGCGCCGCTGATCATCGCCTCATTGTTCAAGTCTTACGACAGCACGCTGGCTATTTCGGCCTATGTGGTGCTGGCACTGCTAATCACACTGTGGGCCGTGATTGCCGCGAAGGAAACGGCACACAAGCCGTTATGAAAGGCGTGCCGGGTGAAGGGATCACCCGGCCTGTCACAATAGCAACGCTGTTACTTCAGCCAGCCTTTGCGTTGTGCGTCCTGCAGGTGTTGCAGCAGGTACTTCCACAACTCCGGGTGAACATCGGCGATGGTAGTGTTACGCGCCAATACCTGCTCCAGGCTGATACCGTTCTCTACCCAGCTTTGGCCCTGGTTGTGCAGGTTCATCAGCATCGGCATGGTGCGATCCAGCACCAGCGCAAAGCGCGCGTCGGCGCTCTCGCCATCTTCATATTCCTGCCATAAAGCGGTGAAATACTCGCGCTGAGTGTCCGGCAGCATACCGAACAACCGGCGTGCCGCCGCCACTTCCACATCATGGATCGCTGCGCGGGCCGCCAGATCGTAGACCAGCACGTCACCGGCATCGATCTCAACGATGTCATGCAGCAGCGCCATCTGGATCACGCGTTGGATATCTACGCCTTCACTGGCGTAAGGGGCCAGGCTCATGGCAGCAATAGCAAAGTGCCAGCTATGTTCGGCGGAGTTTTCCTGGCGTTGGGTGCCCAGCACTTTGGTGCGGCGTTGCACGCTTTTCAACTTGTCGATTTCCATCAGGAACTGGATGACCTGGGTCATGGAGCCGAAATCTAACGCGGGTACAGCGGATGACATGGTGTAAACCTCATGGTAGATGGGTTGAAGCCGAACGATTGTAGACCAGCGGGCGAGGGATTTCGATGGTTACACGCGCACACAGTTTTATTTTAGCGTACACGTGTACACTGAAATTATTCTCAGTTAAGCTGCCTTGCGGTAATTTCGAACAATGTTGGCTGTTTTGAGGGGTTGTGTGCAATGGGAAAAACGGGCGTAGTGAAAGCCGGTACTGAAAAAATGGCCGCCACGGCCTATCCGTGGGCGGAAGAAATCGCTAACAGCATCAGTCACGGTATAGGGTTGGTTTTTGGTATTGTCGGCCTGGTACTGTTGTTGGTTCAGGCGGTAGACACCGGCGCTGACGTAACGGCCATCGCCAGCTACAGTCTTTATGGCGGCAGCATGATCCTGCTGTTCCTGGCCTCCACGCTGTACCATGCCATTCCCCACCAGAAAGCCAAGCACTGGCTGAAAAAATTTGACCACTGCGCCATTTATCTTTTGATTGCCGGTACCTACACGCCGTTTCTGTTGGTGGGGCTGAATTCACCGCTCGCCAAGGGGTTGATGGCGGTAATTTGGGGTTTGGCACTGCTGGGCGTGTTGTTCAAACTGGCGTTCGCGCACCGGTTTGAAGCGCTCTCGCTGGTGACCTATCTGACCATGGGTTGGCTGTCGCTGATCGTGATTTATCAGTTGGCAACTCGTTTGGCGCTGGGCGGTGTGACGCTGCTGGCGGTCGGTGGCGTGGTTTATACCCTGGGCGTGATCTTCTATGCATCGAAGCGTTTCCGCTTCGGCCACGCCATTTGGCATGGTTTCGTGCTCGGTGGCAGCCTGTGCCACTTTATGGCGATTTATCTGTACGTCTGATACCCGCTGATATCTTTCGCACTGCAGCGTTGTTGGCTGCAGTGCGAAATCTATTGCAGACAGACCAGGAAGCTCTGACTGCTCCCTTCTTTATTTCTCTTCCGCCAGTGAGTATGGCAGCGGCTTGATGGCCAGTTGACTGGTGGCATCGTCGCGAACCCGCAGCTTGCTGTCGGCGTCCAGATCGTTATTCAGCACCACTTGTACCCACAGCGTGCCGTCGGCCAATCTGGCAGCGCTCAGCACCGTACCGGTACGGCGCCAGTTTTCACCCAACTGCAATTCCACGTCTTCAGCGGCCTGCGGCACTCGCCCAGCCTTGCCTTCCAGCCAGTACAATGCCCGTTTGTTGGCCCCGCGGAACTTGGCGCGCGCCACCATTTCCTGACCGGTGTAGCAGCCCTTGCTGAAGCTGATGCCATCCAGCGCCTGCAGGTTGGTGGCCTGTGGGATCAACTGCCCGCTGTTGGCGGCGTCAATCACCGGGTAGCCGGCTTCGATATCCAGCGTCAGCCACTGCTGGCTGTCGTTCAGTTCGGCCTGCTCGTGCAGCTTGTCGACCAACTGTTCGGCAACGGCGGCGGTGGTGACCAACAGAAAACGTTCTGCCGGGAGTGAGAAGTGCAACAGGGTAGTTTCACCGTCCTGCACTACCTGATGCTCAGCATCCGGCAGGCTGTTGAAAACCCCTGCCAGCGCCGCGCGTGCCTGAAAACCGGCTACGCCCAGCAACACCGCTTCGCTGTCGGCGGCAATGGTGAGTTTGGAAAATACCGCGTACTTTTTGATTTCAGCCAGTTGGCTGTCCAGCACGCTGCGGCGTTCCAGATAGGCAAAGCCTTCACCGCGATGGAATAAACGCAGGTTGCTCCACATTTTGCCTTTGGCATCACAGTGGCCGCACAACACGTGGCTATCGGCCGGCAGCGCTTCGATATCGGCGGTTACCTGGCCCTGAAGGTATTTCACCCGGTCCGGCCCGTTCAATGTCACCAGCGCCCAATCTTCCAGTGAGATCAGGGTCAGGGGCAGATGGGAGGAAGCGGAAGGCTGACGGGGTGGAAATGGAATTTTATACGCCATAGTAAGATCCTGCTTAACGTTTAGCTTACCTGAAGGTGTGTTGGCCCCATGGTAAAAGAGGTGGCGGCCTTTGCAAACTGTTATTCACGCTTGCCTCGCAGACAGCGCTTTTTTTGACATTTAGCGCTTTATTACGCTTTACACCGAGAACGTCCTTCCCGGCGAGTATGTCAAATTGTTACTCTATAGGCTTGCGGCCAAGGGTAACCCTTGCAGACAGATCTTTGGCTGATGGAATTATATCGCGCCGGTGTTGCCATACAGTGTGTCAGTTGAACCCTGCGATGGCGTTGCCACGCTGAAAAGAGGTTAGTCATAACAACATGGATATTAATAACAAAGCACGTATCCACTGGGCTTGTCGCCGCGGTATGCGTGAGCTGGACATCTCCATCATGCCCTTCTTCGAGTATGAATATGACCTGTTGAACGATATAGACAAAGCGCTGTTTATCCGTCTGCTGGAGTCTGACGATCCCGATCTCTTCAATTGGCTGATGAATCATGGCGCTCCGCAGGACAGTGAACTGCAGAGAATGGTGACACTGATCCAGACGCGAAATAAAGACCGTGGCCCAGTGGCGATGTGACGTCCGTATTTCCTGGCGCACCCAGTTATTTTCGCTGCTGACACATGGCGTATTGATCCTGCTGATCCTGATTTCGCCCTGGCCGGAAGGCTATGGCCCGATCTGGCTGGTGCTACTGACGCTGGTGGTGTTTGAGTGCATTCGCAGCCAAAAGCGTATTGCGTCGCGGCAGGGTGAGCTGCGCCTGCTGGAGAACCAACGCCTGGGTTGGCATGGGCAGGAGTGGCAACTGCTAAAGCAGCCCTGGATGCCACGTTACGGCATTCTGTTGACCTTACAGCCGGTGGGAGGCAAAAAGCGCCGTCGGCTGTGGCTGGCTTCCGACTCCATGGCTAAAGCCGACTGGCGGCAGTTGCGCCAACGGTTGCTGTATCCGCCCGCCAGTGATGACGAGGAGCCCTGATGAAGCCGACGCTCTGGCTGGTGGAAGATGAACCCAGCATTGCCGACACGCTGATTTATACCCTGGAGAGCGAAGGCTTTCAGGTGCGCTGGTTCGAACGCGGTGAACCGGCATTACAGGCGTTGGCGCAAGGGGCACCTGCGCTGGCGATCCTCGATGTTGGTCTGCCGGACATCAATGGTTTTGAACTCTGCCGCCGGTTGTTATCGCAGTCGGCGGATTTGCCTATTTTATTTCTCACCGCCCGCAGCGATGAGCTTGATCGCCTGATAGGGTTGGAAATCGGTGCCGATGATTACGTCGCCAAACCCTTTTCCCCGCGAGAAGTCAGCGCCCGGGTGCGCACTATTCTGCGCCGTTTGCAAAAACAGCAGCGCCTGCAGCAGCCGGCTCTGTATCAATTCGGTCCTTTCAGCCTGGATGAACAGGCCGCGGCCATCCATTACCATCAGCAGCCGCTGCTGCTGACCCGTTACGAATTTTTGCTGTTGAAAACGCTGTTGCTGGCGCCCGGTCGGGTATTTTCACGCCAGCAACTGATGGAAAGCGTCTGGGCGCTGGCCGAAGAAAGCCTGGATCGCACCGTCGACACCCATATCAAAACGTTGCGTGCCAAGCTGCGCGCCATCGATCCCGCTGAACCCCCGATCCACACCCATCGCGGCCTCGGCTACAGCGTGAGCCGCCAGCCATGAGAATAGGCCTGCGCCTGCTGTTGGGGTACTTCCTGATTGTGGCGGTGGCGGGCTATTTCGTACTGAGCATTTTCGTGCAGGAAGTGAAACCCGGCGTGCGGCGCGCTACCGAAGGCACACTGGTGGACACTGCCAACCTGCTGGCGCAGATTGCACGTCTGGACATGCAGCGCGCCGACGTAGCGCACGGGCAACTGGCGCAGGCGTTCGCTCAACTCAATCAACGTCCCATTGGCGCCAATATTGCCGGCATCCGCAAGGATCGCAGCGAATATCACGTTTATCTTACCGATCAAAACGGCAGGGTCATTTTTGATTCCAGCGGCAAGGCGCTCGGCCAGGACTACTCACGCTGGAATGACGTTTATCTGACGCTGCTTGGCCAGTACGGCGCACGCAGCACGCGCAGCGATCCGCAGGATGAAAACAGCTCGGTGATGTATGTTGCCGCGCCGGTCATGGAGCAGGGGAAAATTATCGGTGTGCTTAGCGTCGGTAAACCGAACAGCACCATGGTACCGGTAATCAAGCGCAGCGAACGCCGTATTCTGTGGGCCGGTGCGCTGCTGTTGGGCATTGCCTTGCTGATTGGCCTGGGCTTTGTCTGGTGGATCAACCGCTCGATTGGGCGGCTGGTGTACTACGCCGACGGCGTGGCGCAGGGAAAAAGTGTGCCGTTGCCGAAGATGGGCGGCCATGAATTGACCCAGTTGGCGCAGGCGCTGGACAGCATGCGGGTGAAGCTGGAGGGCAAGGCCTACATCGAACAGTATGTACATACCCTGACCCATGAACTGAAAAGCCCGTTGGCGGCGATCCGCGGTGCGGCCGAGCTGTTGCAGGAACAGCCGCCGGCAGCCACCGCCCAGCGTTTTCTGACCAATATCGAACAGCAGAGTGCGCGCATTCAGCAGCTGGTGGATAAATTGCTGGTGCAGGCGCGGCTGGAGAGCCGGCCGGCCCTGGATCTTGTGCCACTGGCCATGGCGACGCTGGTGCGTCAGGCTGTGGCAGGCAAAGAGGCGCAGGCAGCGCGGCGTAGCGTTTTGCTACAGGTTGAAGGGGTGGAAGATATTACCCTGAGCGGCGATGGACTGCTGATTAGCCAGGCGCTGACCAACCTGCTGGACAACGCACTGGACTTCACCCCAACTGGCGGCAGCATCAAGGTGCGCGGTGAGCGCCATGAGGGCCACTATCAGGTCACCGTTAGTGACGACGGCAGCGGCATTCCGGATTATGCACTGGATAAAGTGTTCGAGCGTTTCTATTCTCTGGCCCGCTCGGATAAGCCGAAAAGCAGCGGTCTGGGGCTGAATTTTGTGCAGGAAGTGGCGCGCTTGCACCGTGGCAGTATCCAGTTGAGCAACCGCCAGCCGCACGGCGTGACCGCTATTTTCACCTTATCGCTCTGACTTCACCGTCCCTTCACATAACCACATTCTGCTTTCACCCGAGGGCATTATCGTGACTCCATTACCTACATGGAGCGCGGCGATGATGAAATCGATACTGTTTTGGAAAATAACCACTCTGCTGGGACTAATGATTTTAATGATCATCCCGGTAACGATGTTAATGAATGTGATTGATGAGCGCAGCGGCTACCGCCAGAGCGTGGTTGGGCAGGTCAGTGAAAGCACCAGCCGGGCGCAGCGCATTTTGGGGCCGCTGATCGTCATCCCTTACAGCGAGCGGGAAGAGAAGACGGATGACAAGGGGCAGAAGGTGGTGCAGATAGTTCGGCATCATCGCTATCTGCTGCCCGAGACGTTGCAGGTCAGCGGCAAGCCGAACGTGGAGGTGCGCAAGCTGGGCATTTACCAGACTCAGGTCTATCAGGGACCGTTGCAGTTTAAGGTGAAGTTTGGCCAGCCGGATGTGACAGACCTGCAGCGCAGCAATGTCGTGATTGACCAGCCGTTCCTGCTGGTTTCGCTGAGCGATTCACGCGGCATCAAGAGCATCTCGCCGCTTAGCAGCGCAGAGTCTCAAACGGTGTTTGAACCAGGTACCCAGGTAAACGTGTTACCTCAGGGTATTCATGCACCGCTGACGCTGCCCGCATTGCAAAAAGCGGGGCTGGATGCCGAGTTCACCCTGACGCTGGCCGGCACCAGCAGCCTGTCACTGGTACCGCTCGGGCGTAGCAGCGAATTGACGTTGCAGAGTAATTGGCCACACCCGAATTTCCTCGGTAACTTCTTGCCGGACGAACGCAAGGTGACGGAAAAAGGCTTCAGTGCCCGCTGGCGCAGCACCTGGTTTGCCAACAACATCAACAGCGCTTTCCATTACGACGACGAAATTCTTGGCGAAGACAAGTTGCCAACCTTCAGCACCAGCCTGATTGAACCGGTCGATCACTATCAACTGACCGAACGCGCGGTGAAGTATGCGGTGCTGTTTATCGGCCTGACATTTATGGCGTTCTTCCTGTTCGAAACCCTGACCGGCCTGCGGGTGCACCCGATTCAGTACCTGCTGGTCGGCACGGCACTGGTGCTGTTCTACCTGATCCTGCTGGCATTCTCCGAGCATTTTGGCTTCGCCACCGCTTATCTGCTGGCCAGCATCGCCTGCAGTGGGTTGATCGCCTTTTACCTCAGTGCGGTACTGCGTGGCAGGCTGCGGGGGGCGCTGTTCGCGGCCAGTCTGTTGATGCTGTATGGCGTGCTGTATCTGTTGCTGCAGTCGGAAGATAACGCGTTGGTGCTGGGGGCAGGGCTGTTGTTCGCTATTTTGGCGGGAATTATGCTGCTGACGCGTAAATTGGACTGGTATCAGGTGGCCGATCCGGCGCGCTTGAACGGAGAAACGCCAACCGACGCGGAGGAGAGCCGCTTCCGGTTGTGGAAATAAGCATCGGACTGGGCGCGGCTACCGCGCCCACGGGCATTACAGCAGGGGTTCCATCTCCAGCAGGATCTGTTCGCACCACTGTTGCAGACGTTCTTCGCTCATGTCGTATTGGTTCACATCATCGAGCGCCAGGCCAACAAAGTGTTTGCCGTCGGCGCTTAGCGGTTTCGGGCTGGTGAATTCGAAGCCGTCGATCGGCCAGAAGCCAATAAACTGCACGCCCAGTGGGGCAATGTGATCGTGCAACATGCCGAGTGCATCGAGGAACCATTCGCCGTAGCCGAGTTGATCGCCCATGCCATACATGGCGACAATTTTTCCCTGGAGATCCAGCGTGGTCAGTTGTGGCCAAATCGCTTCCCAGTCTTCCTGAAGCTCACCGAAATCCCAGGTTGGCATGCCGAGGATCAGGATGGAGTACTCTTCCATCAGCTTGGGGGAAACGTCTTTCAGGTTGTGCAGGTCGACCAGGTCTTCACCTAAAATCTCACGGATTTTTTCTGCCGCCATCTCGGTGTAGCAGGTGCTGGAGCCGTAAAACAGACCAATCTTCATGTGTAAACCGTTTATATTGCCGTAGGTAGAATTGCAGCGAGTATACCCGATTTGTCCCGGCTTAAGGCATAATGCCTGTGGCATAAACGTAACAAAGAGAGGACCGCGTGCAACAGCAAGAGAGTGCGTTGATTGAGCAATTCCTGGATGCGCTGTGGCTCGAACGTAATCTGGCAGAAAATACGCTGGCCTCTTACCGATTGGATTTGCAGGCGCTGGGTGCCTGGCTGAATCAGCAAAATACCTCGCTGTTACAGGCACAGGCGCTGGATTTACAGGCGTTTCTCGCCGATCGGGTGGAAGGAGGATATAAAGCGACCAGCTCCGCACGTTTGCTGAGCGCTATGCGCCGTCTGTTCCAATATCTGTATCGCGAAAATATGCGTAGCGACGATCCCACGGCACTGCTGGCTTCGCCGAAGCTGCCGCAGCGCCTGCCGAAAGACTTGAGCGAAGCGCAGGTCGATGCGCTGCTGAAGGCGCCCTGTGTCGATCAGCCGCTGGAGCTGCGTGACAAGGCGATGCTGGAAGTGCTGTACGCTACCGGGCTGCGCGTCTCCGAACTGGTCGGGCTGACCATCAGCGATGTCAGCCTGCGTCAGGGCGTGGTACGGGTGATAGGTAAAGGCAACAAGGAACGACTGGTGCCGCTGGGTGAAGAAGCGGTGTACTGGATAGAAAATTATCTGGAGCACGGCCGCCCGTGGATGGTCAACGGCCAGGCGCTGGACGTCTTGTTCCCCAGCAACCGCAGCCAGCAAATGACCCGACAGACATTCTGGCATCGCATCAAACACTATGCGATCCTAGCGGGTATTGACAGCGAGAGGCTGTCGCCGCACGTGTTGCGCCACGCGTTTGCCACCCATTTGCTGAACCATGGGGCCGATCTCCGTGTCGTACAGATGTTATTGGGGCATAGCGACCTCTCGACCACACAAATTTACACGCATGTAGCGACCGAAAGACTTAAACAGCTACATCAACAGCACCACCCGCGTGCCTGACACGCCGGGTTCAAAAGGATTGGAAGAATGAAGAAAGGTTTAATGCTGCTCTCTATGCTGGTGGCTTCAGTGACCGGCGCGGCCCATGCCGACGACGCGGCAATTCAAAAAGCACTTGGCAGCCTGGGCATTCAGCAGGCGGACGTGCAGCCTTCACCGGTGAACGGCCTGAAAACCGTATTGACCGATAGCGGCGTGCTGTACGTGACCGAAGACGGCAAACACATTCTGCAAGGCCCGCTGTACGACGTCAGTGGCAAAGAGCCGGTTAACGTCACCAACCAACTGCTGACCGGTAAACTGGAAGCGCTGAAAGATCAGATGATCGTCTACAAAGCGCCAAAGCAGAAACACGTGATCACCGTGTTCACCGACATCACCTGTGGCTATTGCCACAAGCTGCACCAGCAGATGAAAGAATATAACGATCTGGGCATTACCGTCCGTTATCTGGCGTTCCCGCGTCAGGGGCTGAATTCCCAGGCCGAAAAAGACATGCAGTCAATCTGGTGTACCGCCGACAAGGCCAAGGCCTTCGATACCGCAATGAAAGGCGACGCGGTTTCTCCGGCGACCTGTAAAACCGACATCAGCAAACACTATGCGCTCGGCGTGCAGTTCGGTATTCAGGGCACCCCGGCGATCATTCTGGAAAACGGCATGATGATCCCAGGGTATCAGGGGCCAAAAGAGATGGCCGCCATGCTGGACGCGCATCAGACCGCAACCAAAACCGGTGGTTAATCGCCGGTGAGCATCAAAACACAACTACGCCGCCGTGCGGCGACGGACGACAGCCATTTGCCAGCCAGCCTGCACCCGCTGTTGCGCCGTTTATATGCGCTGCGCGGCGTTCAGGCTGAGCAGGAATTGGAACGCAGCGTCAAAGGCATGCTGCCGTGGCAGCAGTTGGATGGCATTGACACCGCCGTTGGCATTCTGCAACAGGCGCTGGCGGCGAGTCGCCGCATCATGGTGGTGGGGGACTTCGACGCCGATGGCGCCACCAGTACCGCGTTGACGGTGTTGGCGCTGCGCAGCATGGGCGGCAGTGCGGTCGATTATCTGGTGCCGAATCGTTTTGAGGACGGCTACGGCCTGAGTCCCGAAGTGGTCGAACAGGCGGCGACGCGCGGTGCCGAATTGATCCTCACGGTGGATAACGGCATATCTTCCCATGCGGGAGTGGACGTGGCCCACGCCAAAGGCATGCAGGTGCTGGTGACTGACCACCACCTGCCGGGGGAAACCCTGCCGGCGGCGGAAGCGATCGTCAACCCGAACCTGCGTGGCTGTGAGTTCCCTTCCAAATCCCTGGCCGGCGTCGGTGTGGCTTTTTATCTGATGCTGGCGTTGCGTGCGCGGCTGCGTGACAGCGGCTGGTTCGAACAACGTGCGCTGGCGATGCCGAACCTGGCAGAACTGCTGGATCTGGTCGCGCTCGGTACGGTGGCGGACGTGGTGCCACTCGACGCCAACAACCGCATTCTGGTGTACCAGGGCCTGAACCGCATCCGCGCCGGTAAATGCCGGCCGGGCATCCGGGCGCTGCTGGAAGTGGCTAACCGTGATGCACGTCAGCTGGCGGCCAACGATCTCGGCTTTGCGCTGGGGCCGCGGCTCAACGCCGCCGGGCGGCTGGATGATATGTCGATCGGCGTGGCCTTGTTGTTGAGTGATGACATCGCGCAGGCGCGTATGTTGGCTAACGATCTTGATGCGCTCAATCTGACACGGCGTGAGATTGAACAGGGCATGCAGGTTGAAGCTCTGCAGCTGTGCGACGAACTCGAGCGCAGCAGCACCGCCTTGCCATACGGGCTGGCGATGTATCATCCGGAGTGGCATCAGGGCGTGGTGGGGATTCTGGCCTCACGCATCAAGGAGCGCTTCCATCGCCCGGTGATCGCCTTTGCACCGGCCGGTGAGGGCATTCTTAAAGGTTCAGGGCGTTCGATAGCCGGTCTGCACATGCGTGATGCGCTGGAGCGGTTGGATACGCTGAATCCGGGGTTGATGATGAAGTTCGGTGGTCATGCCATGGCGGCCGGGCTGTCGCTGGAAGAGAGCAAATTCGACGAGTTCCGCCAGCGCTTTGGCGATCTGGTGGGGGAATGGCTCGATCCGGCGATGCTGGAAGGGGTGATTTGGTCTGACGGCGAACTGGCGATGCAGGAACTTTCGCTGGAAACGGCGGAGCTGTTGCGCGAGGGCGGCCCCTGGGGCCAGGCGTTCCCGGAGCCGACCTTCGATGGCACATTCCGCATCCTGCAGCAGCGGCTGGTGGGCGAGAAACACCTGAAACTGATGGTGGAGCCGCTTGGCGGCGGCCCGCTGCTGGACGGTATCGTCTTCAATGTCGATACCACCCTGTGGCCCGACAGCAGCGTGCGCGAAGTGGAGCTGGCCTACAAGCTCGACGTCAACGAGTTCCGTGGCAACCGTAACGTGCAGTTACTGATCCAGCACCTCTGGCCGCGTTGATTTGTGGCTGCTTTATCCCGGGGTTTGCTCTGCCAAACCCCGGCAAGTTTTCTTCCCCCACAAAAACTAACCAACCGGCTATAAACTGACGCCTGGATCCGCTAGAATTACCGGTTCCAATGGCATTTCGCCATCGACGACATCAACGTAAAAGAACGCAAAAAACATGTTTGAAATTAACCCGGTAAAAAACCGAATTCAGGACCTGTCCGTGCGGACTGCCGTTCTTAGGGGGTATCTTTGACTATGATGCCAAGAAAGAACGCCTAGAAGAAGTTAACGCAGAGCTGGAACAACCTGACGTTTGGAACGAACCCGAGCGCGCACAGGCGCTGGGTAAAGAGCGCGCGGCGCTCGAAGCCATCGTTGAAACCATAGATCAGCTGGAACAGGGTGGCGAAGACGTCTCTGGCCTGCTGGAATTGGCGATTGAAGCCGACGATGAAGAAACCTTTAACGAAGCCGTCGTTGAGCTTGATCAACTGTCTGCCAAGCTGGAGCAATTAGAATTCCGTCGTATGTTCTCTGGTGAATACGACAGTGCTGATTGCTACCTGGATATCCAGGCGGGTTCCGGCGGCACCGAAGCACAGGACTGGGCCAGCATGTTGCTGCGCATGTACCTGCGCTGGGCCGAGGCCAAAGGCTTCAAGACCGAAGTGATTGAAGAGTCCGACGGCGACGTGGCAGGGTTGAAGTCCGCCACCATCAAGATCATCGGTGACTATGCGTTCGGCTGGTTGCGTACTGAAACCGGCGTACATCGCCTGGTGCGCAAGAGCCCGTTCGACTCCGGCGGCCGTCGTCATACCTCGTTCAGTTCGGTGTTTATCTACCCGGAAGTGGACGACGATATTGATATCGACATCAACCCGGCGGATTTGCGTATAGACGTTTACCGCGCCTCGGGTGCGGGTGGTCAGCACGTGAACAAAACTGAGTCGGCGGTGCGTATTACCCACTTGCCGACCAACATCGTAGTGCAGTGTCAGAATGACCGTTCTCAGCATAAGAACAAGGATCAAGCGTTTAAACAGCTGCGAGCCAAGCTGTACGAGTTTGAGATGCAAAAGAAAAATGCTGATAAACAGATGATGGAAGACAACAAGTCCGATATCGGGTGGGGCAGCCAAATCCGCTCTTACGTGCTGGATGACGCCCGAATCAAGGATTTGCGCACTAACGTTGAAACGCGCAACACGCAGGCCGTATTAGATGGCGACCTGGATAAATTCATTGAGGCAAGTTTGAAAGCCGGGTTATAAGGAACAGAAATGTCTGAGCAACAACCACAAGGCGCCGAACAGGCGCTGGATCTCAATAACGAGTTGCAGTCACGCCGTGAAAAACTGGCTGCGCTGCGCGAGAACGGCATTGCGTTCCCGAATGATTTCCGTCGCGACACCACGTCCGACAAGCTGCACGCTGCGTACGGCGATAAAGACAACGAAGAGCTGGAAGCACTAGGTGTAGAAGTCACCGTTGCCGGCCGTATGATGACCCGCCGTATCATGGGCAAGGCATCCTTTGTTACGCTGCAAGACGTTGGTGGCCGCATCCAGTTGTACGTCGCCCGCGACGATCTGGCGGAAGGCGTTTACAACGAAGAATTCAAGAAGTGGGACCTGGGTGACATCCTTGGCGCACGCGGCAAGCTGTTCAAAACCAAGACCGGCGAGCTGTCTATCCACTGCACCGAACTGCGCCTGTTGACCAAGGCACTGCGCCCGCTGCCGGACAAGTTCCACGGCCTGGCCGATCAGGAAACTCGCTATCGTCAGCGTTACCTGGATCTGATTGCCAACGACGAATCGCGCAAGACCTTCCAGGTGCGTTCTCAGATCATGGCGGCGATGCGTAACTTCATGGTGGAACGCGGCTTCATGGAAGTCGAAACCCCTATGATGCAGGTGATCCCGGGTGGTGCTTCTGCTCGTCCATTCGTGACTCACCACAATGCGCTGGACATCGATATGTACCTGCGTATTGCCCCAGAGCTGTACCTGAAGCGTCTGGTGGTAGGTGGCTTCGAGCGCGTGTTCGAAATCAACCGTAACTTCCGTAACGAAGGCGTTTCTCCGCGTCATAACCCAGAGTTCACCATGATGGAACTCTATATGGCTTACGCGGATTACAAAGATCTGATCGAACTGACCGAGTCGCTGTTCCGCACCCTGACCCAGAACGTGCTGGGTAATACTCAGGTGCAGTACGGTGATGAAGTGTTCGACTTCGGCAAGCCGTTCGTGAAGCTGACCATGACCGAGGCGATCAAAAAATACCGTCCTGAAACCGATCTGGCTGACCTGGCTGATATGGGTAAAGCGGTGGCTATCGCTGAATCCATCGGCATCAAGGTTGAGAAGAGCTGGGGTCTGGGCCGCGTAGTGACCGAGATCTTCGAAGAAGTGGCGGAAAGCCATCTGATTCAGCCGACTTTCATCACTGAATACCCGGCCGAAGTTTCACCGCTGGCGCGCCGTAACGACGTTAACCCGGAAATCACTGACCGCTTTGAGTTCTTCATCGGCGGCCGTGAAATCGGTAACGGCTTTTCCGAGCTGAATGACGCAGAAGACCAGGCACAGCGTTTTGCTGACCAGGCTAATGCGAAAGACGCAGGTGATGACGAAGCCATGTTCTACGACGAAGACTACGTCACCGCGCTGGAGCACGGCCTGCCACCAACCGCAGGTCTGGGCATCGGTATCGACCGTATGGTGATGCTGTTCACTAACAGCCACACCATTCGCGACGTGATTCTGTTCCCGGCAATGCGCCCACAGAAATAACTTCGCAGTAATGAATATCAACCGGCGCAGGTCTCTGTGCCGGTTTTTTTTCGTCTGAGGGGGAAGGTGAGAGGATGTTGCGGCTAACTGCTTAAAACATCAGCAGTTACGCGTTATCTCCGCTTGCCCGGCAGGGATAACCGGTTATAATGGCAGCCGCACACCGATGCGGGTGTAGTTCAATGGTAGAACGGCAGCTTCCCAAGCTGCATACGAGGGTTCGATTCCCTTCACCCGCTCCAAAACTTCCTGTCACTACCTTCCGCTGGCAAGTATTTCAAACAAAGTATCGATTTCTTGCAGAGTATTGTAATGCATCATCCCAATGCGCAGCACGCCGCCGCTGTCCTGTAGGTTCAACCGTCGAATTAACCCCAGTGCATAGAAGTGTCCGCTGCCGACGCAGATATTGTGTTGGCCAAGTCGACGGGCGATCTCCTCAGGCGCATGGCTGCTGAAGGTCAGGGCAAAGGTCGGGGTACGACGGTGAATGTCCGCCTGCGGGGTGCCATAGAGCTGCACGCCGTCGAAGTTCCGCAGGCCTTGCAAAAAGTACCTGCACAGGCTCTCCTCATGACGGTGATAGTCGGCAAAACTTTCCTGTAAACGCTGCCTTAAAGGAGCGCCTGCTGTACCCCATTGCGCCAGGTAGTCAATCGCCGCCGTTACACCGGCCAGCCCTTCGAAACTTTGGGTGCCGGTCTCAAAACGGCCTGGGCCGATGTCGGTGGCCGGCTCGACTTTATAGGGCTGCAGCCGTTGCAGCCATTGCGGCGCGATATAGGCCATGCCGATATGCGGGCCAAAGAATTTATAGGCGGAACACACCAGAAAGTCGCAACCCAGCGCCTGCACATCGATCAGGTTATGCGGAGCATAATGCACTGCGTCGACATAAACCTGCGCGCCGACCCGGTGGGCGGCTTCGGTGATGGCTTTAATATCGACGATGCTGCCCGTAACATTTGACGCATAGCTGACTGCGACCAGGCGAGTTTTGGCGGTAATCTTTTCGCACAGCCGGGCGGTATCCAAAGAACAATCCGCTTGTTGCAGGGGGATTTGATGCACGGTGACTTGCTTGTCATTTGCTGCCTGCTGCCAGCTGGAGACATTGGCGTAGTGATCAAGCTCGGTAACGATGATTTCGTCCCCGGCTTGCCAACTACGGCTAATGATGCGGCTGAGGTGGAACGTCAGCGAGGTCATGTTCATGCCAAAAACGATATTATCGGGCGAGGGTGCATTCAAGAAGGCGCGCACCGATTCCCTTGCATGATCCATCACCTCGGTTGTTTTATGGCTGGAAAAATAATGTCCGCCCAGATTGGCGTTATATTTCCCCAGGTAGTGGGTCATTTTCTCCAGCACCCCTTGCGAAACCTGAGAACCGCCAGGCCCATCGAAAAAGATAACGGGTTTGTCATCATAGCGTTGGGTCAGCGCACTAAACTGAGCCCGGGCGAGTTCGGGAGTAAATGTCATGCTTTTTCCCCTCGTGCGGTCAGAACAAACAGGTCAAGATGCCCCTCTTGTTCCGGGACAATGGCGCTGATCGGCGTGGCGTTATGCCATAGCTTACTGTCCGCCAGCAAAACGGCTTCGCCGTCCGCCAACACTTTTTTAAAGAACGGGGGCTGGTGATTATCGGCGTATAACATGATCTCGCCGCCGACAATATTTTGCCGATGAATACCAATCATCGCTATATGGTCAAAACCATCCTGATGGATCCCTTCCGGCGCCACCTGCGTTTCATTATCAATAGCGATCACGCGCATCTGATGAATTTCTATTTCCGTTCCTTCAGGTAAATCATTGCTTTCAGCAAACAGATTGCACATTTCTTCCATAGCGGCGCTTTGCAGTACGGCATCGTCAATCGGTTCGAAACGGCGCACTACGTTGCCCTGAAAGTGGTTGATCTCATCAGACTGAACGAAATTGCGCGGACCAATTTCTACCACATGACCATTGAGATGTTTGACGACCGAATAGCGGCGCAAACGGTACTTGCCGTCGGCGTGTTGTGTATGGGGCAAGCCAGAAAATGACGGCATTAATTGTTGGGTGGCCTGGTGGCTAAGTGCAGTCATACTTATTACGTTTTCGTGTTTATGTAACATAATCACCTCAAATATGAATCAAGACTGACTTTGTAGGGAGGTATTTCGATTGAATTGTAGTCGACACTATTGCCAACGCAATTTTTAGCCAGCGCCGACTACCTTCAAGCGATATGTTGCTGTAAACAAGAATGAACGCAGACAGTATTAGCTGTCGGTTGAGCGGCTAAGGGTTTCCCAGGCATCGATATCGGTATTCATTTGGTGCAGTTTTTCTCTGACATACATGACGGCGTCGCTGCCCAGCAGCAGTGATGCAGGGGGGGCTGGGCTGTTGATGAGTTGCAGGATGGCTTTGGCGGCCTTAACCGGATCGCCGGGTTGATGGCCGCTGCGTTTTTCGCGTGTTTCACGGATCGGTCCAAAACTCTGATCGTAATCACTGATGCTGCGTGGTGAACGCACCATCGAGCGCCCGGCCCAGTCGGTTCGAAAAGAGCCGGGCTGAATGGCGGTGACCGCAATATTAAAGGGCTTTAGTTCTTTGGTCAGCGTTTCTGAAATTCCCTGCAAGGCAAATTTGCTGCCGCAATAGTAGCTGATCCCTGGCAGGGTAATGAAGCCGCCCATGGAGGTTACATTGAGAATATGGCCGGCCCGGCGCGCCCGAAAATAAGGCAGGAAGGCTTTAATTACGGCCACTGCACCAAACACGTTGACCTCAAATTGGTGGAGAGCTTCACTCAGCGGCGATTCTTCCATAATCCCTTCGTGGCCATAACCGGCATTATTGACCAGAACGTCGACAGCCCCCAGTTCCTGCTCTACGGCATCGACCAGTGGGGCAACCGCAGCAAAGTGAGTGACATCGAGAATGCGGCCAAAGCAGCGGCCCGGCGCCAGGGTTTCGAATTCATCTTTGGCCTGCCGGTTGCGCAGTGTTCCGACCACGCGGTGCCCCGCTTTAAGCACTTCTTCTGCCAGTGCGCGACCAAAACCGCTGCTGACTCCGGTGATGAAAAATAATTTTGAATGGTTCATGGCACTCTCCTCAGTAATGTGGAGAAGCAGAATAGGGGGGACAGGATAAAATCCGTAGCCCAGATCCTCTCTGATGTTTGCCTATTCCTCTGAGCTGTCTGGACGAGGATGACGCTGAGTGTCACACTTCAATGACTTCCCACTTCTCTTTTCAGATGCCTATGACCTTCTTCATGCCAACGGTTACGGACCAAATGATTGAGCTTTTGGATCGGTTGACACCGCGTGAAGGCTACAACCTAACGGCCCTGGCGGACGTGCGCTTTTTACGATCCAACCGTCCGCTGATGCGCACGCCGGTTTTATATGAACCGGGGATCGTCATTGTGGTGCAGGGGCGAAAACGCGGATTTTTGGGGAACGATGTCTATTTGTATGATGCGCAGCATTATCTGATGGTCTCGGTTCCGGTGCCCTTTACCATGGAAACTGATGCCAGTGCTTCCGAGCCGATGCTGGCGATTTACATGCGGTTGGATTTCAGTTTGGCCGCTCAGTTGATGTTGCAACTCGACGATCGCGCTCCGGTGCTCAGCGAGCCGCCACGAAGTATGGTCTCGAGTCCGATGGATGACGCAATAAGCCGTTCGGTTTTACGTTTTTTACAGGTCATGGCTTCACCACTGGATGCCGAGATATTGGGGCCGGCGATGATGCGGGAAATTTATTACCGCGTAATGACCGGGGCGCAGGGGCAGATGTTGCGAAATGCGCTGACCACCCAAGGGCAGTTTGGCAAAGTGGCGAAAGCGCTGCGAAAATTGCACGCTGAATATGACTCGCATCTGGATGTGAATGCGCTGGCGAAAGAGGCGGGTATGAGCCTGCCAACATTCCATAGCCATTTCAAAACCGTGACCAATACCACGCCGATACAATATCTTAAGTCTACGCGACTGCATCAGGCCAGATTGCTGATGCTGCGAAATAATCTCTCCGCTTCAGCCGCCTGCGTGCGGGTGGGGTATGAAAGCGTTTCTCAGTTTAGTCGTGAGTTTAAACGTCTGTTCGGACTAACGCCGCTTAATGAAGTTGAGCGTATGAGGCACAACTTTTCGTTGCCTGCGCCAGTGACCCCTTCAGATTTTATTTCTTCTCATTGACCGGGAAGCTGCGCTTCACGAAATGGCGACCAGAGCACCGATGATGGCGATCAGCAGGATCCAAAACCATTTGGAGGTTTTTAGGTGTAAGTCCTAATTATAGCGCTGTGTTTTCACCTTGAACATCCATAGCTCCCGCCATAAATTTGCTACGGGAATCCCGGATCTCAGCCATGTTTGACAGGATCCATTCCCACATTGGCAGCATATTAATCAGCACGCCTTCGCCAATTGGGGTTAATTGATATTCAACGTGAGGATGCGGGTATTTTTGTTGGTAGTCGTGACGAGTAATCAATCCGTCACGCTCCAAATGGCGCAGTGTTCTTGTCAGCATGCGTTGTGTTACACCGGATAGCGCCCGGCCCAGTTCCGCATGACGTAAAGGCCCATGGGTGCCCAGCGTATAGATGATACTCAGAGACCAACGGTTGCCGGTATGCGCCAATACTTCACGTTTTAAGCCATCATCTTCATCGCTGAGCGCACTGCATATCGCGGCAAATTTTGTTTTTTGTTCGTCGTTGAGTTTCATTTCATCCTCACAGTATCAACGGTGTGCCTGATTGCTCCCCTGCTATCAGGCTGACAGGATATGGCGACCAATACAGCAGGAGAGAGTATGAGCATCTCAAATAGTCGTCAAATATCTAATATTCTGATTCTGGGAGCCGGTGAACTTGGCATGGCCATGTTGAAGGGATTTGTGAGGGAGAAGGAACGGCGGCCTGATGTCGAACTGACGGTACTGCTGCGGCCTTTATCACTGGGCAATACCTCGCAGGAAAACCTGTTGCGTCAAAGGCAGCTCGAAGCATGGGGGATTAATATCGTTACCGCCGATTTTAGCCTGCAATCGGAACAAGAACTGGCAACGGTTTTTGCCAAGTATGACGCCGTCATAAACTGTAGTGGATTTGTCGGCGGTAAAGGAACACAGCTTAAAATTACTCGTGCGGTTCTGTTAGCCGGGGTGGCCCGTTATTTCCCTTGGCAGTTTGGCGTCGATTACGATCGTATCGGCATGGGAAGCGGTCAACCGGTATGGGATGAACAGCTTGCCGTGCGGAGTCTGTTACGTGCGCAGCAGGGGACAAATTGGGTCATCGTATCGACCGGAATGTTCACCAGCTATCTTTTCGACCCCGGCTTTGGGGTGGTTGAGCGGGAGCTCCACAGGGTTAATGCACCGGGTAGTGCTGACTATTCGGTCACCCTGACCACGCCCGAAGATATTGGTCGACTGACGGCGAAGATTTTCTTCCAGCGGCCACGGATCGACAATGATATTATTTATATCGCAGGGGACAGCATGACTTACCGTCAGTTGGCTGAACTGCTTGGTGAGCATGACCGATGTGCTTATACGCTGGTGGTCGAGGATCATCAGGCTTTGCAGGATGCTGTGGCTGAGTCACCTGAAAGTCTCACCGCGGCCTACCGACTGGCGTTTGCCCGTGCTGATGGTGTCTCCTGGGATAAAGCGAAAACCTACAATGCTCGGCAGGGTATTGTGGTGACGGATGTTCGGGGATGGCTGAAACAACATTGCCCCGACGTTTAATTAAGACTGCCGGCATTGTCGGCAGTCTTAAGGGAAATTTATAGCTATATTTATTTACCGAAGTTGATGATAATCAATTTCCATTTTTTTACAAAACAAAAACAATAATAACTTTATTTAAACAAGCTGAGTTCAAGTTATTTCCTCTGGTGTTTTTTTAACTTAAAAAACCATATGTTTGTGATCGCTATCCCTCAATGAAAATGAAAATAAGTTAACTATTAACCTTCTTAACAATAATAATGAGGTTAGCATGTTATTTACCATTCAACTTATTGTCATACTGATCTGTCTATTTTATGGAGCCAGAAAAGGTGGGATTGCACTGGGGCTGCTCGGCGGTATTGGATTAATCATCCTGGTTTTCGTTTTTCATTTACCGCCCGGAAAACCGCCGGTGGATGTCATGCTGGTTATCATCGCCGTAGTGGCCGCATCGGCGACGCTGCAGGCATCCGGTGGGCTCGACGTGATGCTGCAGATTGCCGAGCGTATGCTGCGCCGCAATCCTAAATATGTCTCCATCGTCGCTCCCTTTGTGACCTGCATCCTGACCATTCTTTGCGGTACCGGGCATGTGGTATACACCATTTTGCCGATTATTTATGATGTGGCAATCAAGAATAACATTCGCCCGGAAAGGCCGATGGCAGCCAGTTCTATCGGGGCACAGATGGGTATTATAGCCAGCCCGGTATCCGTCGCTGTGGTGTCGCTGGTCGCCATGTTGGGTAATTTTACCTTCAATGGCAAGCACCTCGAGTTTCTCGATCTGCTGGCCATTACTATTCCCTCGACCCTGTGCGGCATTCTGGCTATTGGTATATTCAGTTGGTTCCGGGGTAAGGATCTGGATAAGGATGAAAAGTTCCAAAGCTTCATTTCAGACCCAGAAAACTATAAATACGTTTATGGCGAAACGGCAACGTTACTGGATAAGAAATTGCCCACCAGCAACTGGGTGGCTATGTGGATTTTTCTGGCTACCATAGCTATTGTTGCGCTATTGGGCGCTTTTTCTGAACTACGGCCATTAATTAATGGGAAACCACTTTCCATGGTATTGGTCATCCAGATGTTTATGCTGTGTGCAGGTGCAGTAATTATTATCGCGACCAAAACGAACCCGGCCAATATCTCAAAAAACGAGGTTTTCCGTTCAGGCATGATTGCCATAGTGGCGGTTTACGGTATTGCCTGGATGGCCGAAACCATGTTTGGTGCGCATTTGGAAGAGATAAAGTCCGTACTGGGAACCCTGGTTAAAGAGTATCCCTGGGCTTACGCTATCATTTTGCTGCTGGTTTCCAAGTTTGTTAACTCCCAGGCCGCTGCACTTGCAGCCATCGTCCCTGTCGCATTGGCTATCGGTGTTGATCCGGCCTATATCGTAGCTTCTGCCCCCGCCTGCTATGGCTACTATATTTTACCCACCTACCCAAGCGATTTGGCGGCTATTCAGTTCGATCGCTCCGGGACAACCAACATCGGACGGTTCGTCATCAACCACAGTTTCATCATGGTGGGTTTGATCGGGGTTTCCGTATCCTGCGTGATGGGTTGGGTGCTGGCCGCGGCCTACGGGTTCTTATAACGGGGGGCGTAGCGCTGGATAATACTGTTTGTTGATGAGTCACTATTTTTCTTAGATGTGAAATGCAAAAAACCCGCTCAACGCGGGTTTTTTATCACTAATGCTTAACTGCTCAGGCTGGTGCCTTCATCGCTATCGTAAGTCTTCGTGAGGTTATCGGCGATTAAAGCGCGATAACATTAACAGCAGATGGGCCTTTAGCGCCGTTCTCAATCGAGAACTCTACTTTCTGACCTTCATCCAGGGTTTTAAAATCGCTGCTCTGGATGGCGGAGAAATGTACGAAGACATCTTTGCTGCCATCTTGTGGAGTGATAAAGCCGAAGCCTTTGTCAGCGTTAAACCATTTTACTAAACCAGTCATTTTGTTAGACATAGATATATCCTTTTCATTTTTTGAGCCACTCAACGTGGCGAACATGGCCTGTTTTGCAGATTTTTACTTATGGGGCACTTAGGAGGAGGCTCATGAAGAAGGGTATCTAGAGATAACGCTTGAACTGAGAACTGCTTTACTAAAACTGCTTTCATAAGGTCTGTGTTCCAAACCGATGCCGCCATAGTAGGCTTGGTTTGATTTATTAAGCAAGGATTAATTTCCTTAATGTCATTGGCAGGCCAATATTTCCTTGGTGCCGCATGAGGGATAATGACAGGACTCAGGCTGTGTGGCAGGCATCTTTTATCGTCATGTGGCTGATGCATAAAAGATAAAAGCCCTGACAATGGTTGCCAGGGCTTTTAAGGTACTATCGACTTCAAATTTAACATTAATGAACTTACTGATTTCTTACTGCTAAGGTACTACCATTAAATGTACATGTTTATCACAGATAATATTGGGCGAACTAAAACCTCCCCTATATTTACCAGTTTACGTTTATCATCAATCCTAATAGATATTCAAAGATTGATGGCTTAACCAGGTACATCTCCCCTCGCGATATAGACTCTTTGATGCGTGGCCTCACTTCTATTGCGATCTGTTGCACTAAACTGAAGAATCGCAAACAAAAAACAATTAGAACATGGCCTTACATCATCGCGTGTTGGTACACACCCTGCGATTGTAGGTACTGACTACATGGCCTGAAAGCGTCATCAATAGAGAATGTTGCTTATCTCGATACTGATGCCCATACAAAAAATACTTCGTGGCCTTTATCGCAAAAATAACTGTAATAACTAAACTTCAATACTTTTACCTTTATCAACAAGCTATTATTACGCTGTTGATGATTACTAATCTACTGGTTTTTTAAGGGGTGTCAATACTGTTTTTAATAACATGTTTTTAATGACATGTCTTTATTAACAGTATTCATAATAATCATCGACTAAGCATCATGGAACGCTTATTTTTCAGCCTCAAATCTTGAGTTTTAGGAGGTTTATTATGCTTGAAATTCGTACAGTGGCGGTAGGGTAAAACTTATTTTTTAATTAATTAATGAAAACAAAATTATAGTGGAACAGCAGAGAATGGCAGTGTCTGACATAGCCCGCTGCAGAAGCAACGGGCTGGTTTTGATGCTATCAGGGCTTAGCGATAAAGCGGGCCAGCCGTTGATGCAATTGACTGTTCTCTTTACGTAAATGCTCAATTTCTTCCAGCAGCGTCAGCGTTACCGCAATTCCGGGCCAATCCAGAGCCAGCTCGCGATGCAACTGCTCAGCGCGATGGAAGGTGATTAATGCACGATCGTCAAAGATCCAGTCTTCAGTCTCGGGATCGCGCGGTTGAATCACACCCAGCCCGACAATTTCCGTTAGCTCATCCTGTGAAACGCCGGTATGCAGGCAAAACTCGGTAATGGTGAAAGTTACTGTTACGTTAGCCATTTTGCTTACTCCAGTCTTTGCGCGGATCGAAGCTCTGCTGGGCTTCTGCCAACTGTTGCCACAGCGCGGCGCTTTTTTCGTCCGGCTTCGGTGGCATCATGACCTTG
Organism: Serratia sp. AR11; assembly: GCF_056376275.1. Classification (NCBI taxonomy): domain Bacteria; kingdom Pseudomonadati; phylum Pseudomonadota; class Gammaproteobacteria; order Enterobacterales; family Yersiniaceae; genus Serratia; species Serratia sp. AR11. The sequence continues at coordinate 4,450,069 of NZ_CM150739.1, read as the reverse complement.
ATCACGGCATACAAATCCCCGGTTTCTTTTTTGCCGACCAGGCCTTTTCCCTTGATGCGCAAGCGCTGCCCGGTTTGGCTACCGGCAGGAATGGTCAACAGGATACTGTCTTTCAGTGTGGGTACCGGTACTTTGGCGCCGAGTGCGGCTTCCCACGGGGCGACTGGCAGCACGATCTCCAGATTATGACCGACGATGTCGAACAATGGATGCGGAGCAATGCGGATGATCAGATAGAGATCGCCGCTGGCGCCACCGTCAGTTCCTGGTCCGCCCTGGCCCTTAAGACGAATGCGTTCGCCATCGCCAACGCCGGCGGGGATTTTCACATTAAGGGTTTTAGGAATTTCCTGCTCCACCATGCCGAAAGCGTTATATACCGGCAGGCTATAGCGAATGGTACGGGTTTGCTCGGCCTGGGTTTCTTCCAGGAAGATAGCCACTTCCATTTCAACATCCTGGCCACGCATGCCCTGACGTCGTTGACGATGTTGTTGGCCACGGGCATGTTCGCCGAACATGGAGGAGAAAATATCGGAAAAATCTTCGGCGTTATGAGCACTGCCATGCTGCGTCTGGCGGCCAAAATTGGGATCGTTGCGGTGCTCTCGCAGTTGATCATATTCGGCGCGGCGTTCGTCGTCTTTCAGCACTTCATAGGCTTCGGCGACCAGTTTGAACTGTTCCTCGGCATTCGATTCGGTGCTGACGTCGGGGTGATATTTTCGTGCCAGTCGGCGATAGGCAGTTTTGATTGCCTTGAGATCGTCCGCCGGCTTAACCCCTAAAATGGCATAGTAGTCCTTGAATTCCATAGCGTTATCATCTCACTTCAATCTTTCGTCAGGGGGATAGTTGAACCTGTATTGGGTGAAACTTTACTCTTAGTCGGGCTGTTTGTCGTTGATGTCCCGATGTCATCAGGCGGTTTGGCAACCAAAAAGCGGAGCCGGGTGGCTCCGCTGCGGGATCATGTCCGTTTCAGGAGTCGGGCAACCTGGAACAGGCTGAAAGAGCTGAACAGCATTTCAATGCCGACAATGGTGGTCACTAACACCACCGACGTCACGGGATCGGCGCTCAGCAGCAGCCAGGCAATCGCCAAATCCAGAACGCCAATCACCAATTGCAACCAGCTTCCTTTAACTTCACGCAGCTTATAGCCGGCGATCAGACGAGCAATCCCACCCAGCGCAAACAAGGCGGCGAGATAAATTGCCATGGCGAAAATGCCCACCGCCGGGTTGGTGATAAAAACGTAGCCGATAATCAGGTAAGCCACCCCGAGTAGAATGCCGCCGATCATCGGCCAGGTATTTTGCAACCGGTTGGCAACCATGGCGAAAATCAGACCGAATCCACTCAGCAACAAGAAAATCCCCACGACCATACTGATCGCCGCGCCGGAGGCGAAGGGGCTGAACAGGCAGAAAAGGCCGCCCAGTAACAGCAGTAGCGAGATGATTAACAGCGGGGTGCGTTGTTTCTTTAGGCTCTGTTCGTCGATGTTCAACGAATGAAGATGATTCATATTTAACATGATGTAACTCCCTTGTTTTGAATGTCCTGTACTGTTCACCACTGAGTATAGTGGAACACGCTGCCTTGAGGATGATGCATGGCTGCGGTGTTTTTCCTCCGGTACCAAAAAGAGCCTCGCAGGTGGATTACATAAGGTTTTTCATGGCATACGTGCCAGAATAGAGATAAAACCGATGCCGCTATGCTGACCGAGATAATAGATATCCGATGATGGCTCCTTCCCGCTTACTGAAATTTCTGCTGCCTTATCTTTGGCCTAAAGATAACCCTAAACTGCGTTATTACCTGGTTATTGCCTTTGCTTTCATGGTGATTTCCAAGGTCAGTATCACGCTGGTGCCGCTGGCATACAAAGCGATGATCGACGCCCTGAGCGGCGAAACCGCCAAAATGCTGGCCATCCCCATAGGATTGATTTTGGCCTATGGCGTCGCCCGTATCGGTGGGGCGTTATTTGAAGAGCTGCGCAACGTGATGTTTGTACATGTCAGCCAGAATGCCACCCGATTACTGGGGCTGCGGGTTTTCAGACAGTTGCACGCGCTGAGCCTGCGCTTTCACCTGGAGCGCCAAACCGGCGGGCTATCGTTATCGATCGAACGCGGTACTCAGGCGGTGGCAACGGTGCTTTCGCGGCTGCTGTTCTCCATTTTCCCCATTTTGTTCGAGATCACCCTGGTCGCGGTGATCATGTGGCATCTGTTAAACGGTTGGTTTGCACTGGCCATTTTGCTGACGGTCGGCTGCTATATCCTGTTTACCGTGATGGCGGTCAGTTGGCGTAGCCGCTTTCGGCGCGAGCTTAATCAGGCGAATGCCGATGCCAATACCAAATCTATCGACAGCCTGCTCAATTATGAGACGGTAAAATACTTCGGTAACGAAGACTTCGAGGCCGAGCGTTTTAATATGTCGCGCCGGTTGTATGAATATGCCGCCATCAAGAACCAGTTCAGTTTTACCGCTCTGAACCTCGGGCAAACTGCCATTATTTCCATCGGCCTGATCGTGATGATGGCGATGGCGGCGCAGGGCATTGTGCAAGGGCGCATGACGATTGGTGACTTTGTATTGGTGAATGCCTATCTGCTGCAACTCTATCAGCCGCTGAATTTCTTCGGTTTTATTTATGCCGAGGTCCGGCAGGCGCTGATCGATATGGAAAACATGTTCGATTTGTTGCAGGAAGAGCAGGAAATCGTCGATCGGCCGGATGCGAAGGCGCTGCACCTGGCTGCTGGCGAGGTGAGTTTTGACTCGGTCAGCTTTGGCTATGATGCGCGTCGGCCGATCCTGAAAAACGTCAGCTTCACTATTACGGCCGGTAACACGGTCGCGGTGGTCGGAGCCTCGGGGGCGGGCAAGTCCACGCTGTCCCGGTTGCTGTTTCGTTTCTATGACGTGAGCGGTGGCTCGGTCTCGATTGACGGCCAGGATATCCGCAGCCTGAAACAGGCCAGCCTGCGTGCGGCGATCGGCATCGTGCCGCAGGACACCGTATTGTTTAACGATACGCTGGGCTACAACATTGGCTACGGTAAAACCGGCTCGAGCCAGGACGAGATCGAGCGGGCCGCCAGGTTGGCGCATATACATGAGTTTATCGTCAGCCTGCCCGACGGCTATCAAACCCGGGTGGGGGAGCGTGGACTTAAGCTGTCCGGCGGTGAAAAGCAACGGGTGGCGATTGCTCGTACCATTCTGAAAAATCCGGCGATCCTGGTTTTCGACGAAGCCACCAGCGCGCTGGATACCCAGACCGAACGCGAAATCCAGTCGCACTTACGTGAAGTGAGCCGTGACCACACCACGCTGGTGATTGCGCACCGTTTATCGACGGTAGTGGATGCCGATGAAATTATCGTGCTGGAGGCCGGTGAAATCGTTGAGCGCGGACGGCATGAAGCCTTGCTGGCCGCCAATGGCCGCTATGCTGCGATGTGGCAAAACCAATATAACGACGAACAGCAGCCCTGAAGGTGTTGACCCCGGGCGCTTTACTGCGCCTGGGGATTATCGTTTATAGATCGCCGGTCAGGTACTGCGCTACGCCGTTGCCGAAACTCCAGTCGCCCTGACTGTTGGTGGTGATTGACACCATCAGGTCACTGCCTTCAATCCCACAGTTCTCCTTCAGCTCCCGGCTGAGATCGGCATAAAAACGATGTTTCTGCTGCTCGGGTCGCGGGCTGGTAATCACCCGTACCACCACCAAATCGCGGGTGCGAGTCAGGTTAAGGCCGGTGTCTTCAATCACCATGTGGTGAGCCTTGTTTTCATGAACAATCTGGTACCTGTCACGCGGCGGTACCTCAAAGGCGCTGAGCACCGCTCGGTGGGCAGCATCGAGCAGGGTTTTCAGTTCGGCTTCGCTGCGGCCCTCAATGACTTCAAAGATAAGTAATGGCATTTTTATAATCCTGTCAGTGGGTTAATCTCGATATGAGGCAGCGAGTCATCTTCGCCTTTGAGAACCCATCTTAGCCAAGCGGCGGTGTGGGAAGAAGCGCTATACTTGAACTCATTGTTTATATAAATGAACAGTCGACGATGAAAAACCCAAAAATAGAAACCCTGTGGACCCATTTGCACTGGCTCACCGTGCTGGCCGAGCAGGGCAGTTTTACCCGTGCTGCGGAGCGGCTGGATGTCAGCAAAGCGGCGATGAGCCAAAAAATCAAAGAGATTGAAACCTTGGCCGGGGTGCCGCTGGTGCAACGCACGACGCGCAGCGTCAGACTGACCGATGCCGGGCTGCGACTGGTGGAGGAACTGCGCCAGCCTTTCGCGCAGATAAAGCAGAGTTTCTCCGGCATTTGCGATTCGGCCGGGCCGCTGCGTGGTTCGGTGCGGGTGACGGCCCCGGTGGCATTTGCCCGCCAGCAGCTGGTGCCACGTATTACCGGCTTTCTGCGTGCTAATCCGGAGGTGCGGTTGCAGCTTGAGGTTTCCGACCGGCTGGTGTCGTTAACCAGCGAAGGGTTCGATATGGCGATCCGTCACAGTGACAGCCTGCCCGATACCCATGTCGCCTGGCGACTGTGCCAGACCGAAACCTTGGCGGTGGCCTCGGCAGACTACGTGAAACGGCACGGCATGCCGGTTTCACCGGCCGATCTGCAACGGCATCAGTGTCTTTATTATCCCCGCAGCAGTGAATCCCCGAGCTGGAGCTTTGTCGCCAAACAGGCAGCAGAGGGCAAGACAGAAAAGATTCGGGTGCCGGTCAGCGGCCCGTTTGCCACCAACAACAGCGAGTCGATACGTGATGCGGCAGCGGAAGGCTTGGGCATTGCCCTGTTGCCAGACTTTAGCGCGCAGCAGGCATTGGCAGACGGCAGATTGATTGAGGTATTACCGGCCTGGCGGCCGATAGATGCCTTTGCTGACAGCCTTTATGTGGTACGCCCTTATGCGCCCCAGGTCTCGCGAGTGGTGGCAGAATTCAGCCGTTATCTGCGCAGTGCCTTTGCCGAGGGGTTTTCGTCTGCCGGGTGCTGAATTGCCAGCGTTACCACCCACCAAGGCTGGCGCAATGGTAACGCTAATTATAAGAACGATGTGATTAACGCAGCCCCTGGACCAGCGAGTCGGCGCTGATGTCCGCGATGGTTTTCGCGCCGATCAGCGTCATGGCAACGCGCATTTCTTTATCGATCAGCTCGAGCAGGTTGGCGACTCCGGCCTGCCCGGCGGCGGCCAGCGCATAGGCAAAGGCGCGCCCCAGCAGCACGCCGTCGGCGCCCAGAGCAATCATGCGCACCACGTCCAGCCCGCTGCGAATACCGGAGTCGGCCAGCAGGGTAATCTCGCCTTTTACCGCCTCGGCAATCGCCGGCAGCGCATGGGCAGTGGACAACACGCCGTCGAGCTGGCGGCCGCCGTGGTTGGATACCACAATACCGTCGGCACCAAAGCGCACCGCATCTTTGGCGTCTTCGGGATCCAAAATGCCTTTGATGATCATCGGGCCTTGCCAGAACTCGCGGATCCAGTCCAGATCCTTCCAGGAGATTGAGGGATCGAAGTTGGCGCCCAGCCAGCCGATATAGTCTTCCAGGCTGGTGGGTTTGCCGCGATAGGCCGAGACGTTGCCCAGATCGTGCGGCTTGCCGCACAGCCCGACGTCCCAGGCCCACTGCGGATGGGTCACCGCCTGCAACATGCGGCGCACGGCGGCATTGGGGCCACTCATGCCGGAGTGGGCGTCGCGGTAACGCGCACCGGGCACCGGCATATCGACGGTGAATACCAGGGTTTTCACCCCGGCGGCTTTGGCGCGCTCCAGCGCATTGCGCATAAAGCCCCGGTCTTTCAATACGTACAGCTGGAACCACATCGGCCGATCGATTGCCGGTGCCACTTCTTCAATCGGGCAAACAGAGACCGTCGACAGGGTAAAAGGAATGCCTTTCTGCGCGGCGGCTTTGGCTGCCTGGACTTCACCGCGTCGGGCGTACATACCGGTTAACCCGACCGGGCCGAGGATCACCGGCATCGCCAGTTTTTCACCGAACAGGTTGGTTTCCAGGCTGAGGTCGGACATATTGCGCAGTATGCGCTGGCGTAGCGCGATGCCCGCCAGGTCTTCCGTGTTGCGTCGTAGCGTGTGTTCCGCGTAGGCCCCGCCGTCAATATAGTGAAACAGAAAAGGCGGGAGCTTAGCCTGTGCTGCGGCCCGGTAATCGGTTGAAGCGGAGATGATCATATTTATACCTTATTTCGATAATGGGCTTTTACGCTCAGAGGATCATTGCCTGCGCCATCACAGCGGCGATCCCCCCGTACACCAACATGGGCAATACGGTCTTTTTGATAATTTTGCCTTCGGCATTGCCGATCCCGAGGATTGAGCAAACGGCGATAATATTGTTCAGGCATATCATGTTGCCCATCGCTCCCCCGACGGATTGCAGTGCCAGCGTCAGGTTGACGTTTAGCCCGCTGCTCAGGGCGATTGACTGCTGGATGCCGCCGAACGTCAGGTTGGAAACGGTATTGGAACCGGAGAAAAACGAACCCAGCGCCCCAAGGAAAGAAGAGAACAGCAGCCAGCTTTCCCCCGTCAATGCCGCCAACGCCTTGCCGATGAGGATCACCGGCGCATTGTCGCCGCCCAGCATCATCAGGTTGACCATCACCAGCGCACCAAACAGGGCGATAAAGGGTTTAGCCACGCGCCCACCGGTTTCTGCGAACATCTGTTTTACCTGCCTGCAGTTCAGCCGGAACAGGGGAATACACAGCACGACCACCAGCAAGAAAGGGATCAGTGCGGGTACATACAGCGTTTTGTAGCTGGCGGCGGCAGAAGTGCCGAACACCTGCTGCAATTCAATGATCAGGGCATTGCTGACGCGTAGCTCACCCACGTTACCGAGGCTCCCTTGCCACAGCAGTGCGCTGCTGTTGAGCAGCGCTTTGATGCCCAACTGGTGGATACGGGTCACTATCAGAATAGCAATCAGCAGCAGGGTCGGGGTCATTGCCTTGATGACCTGAACGAATGGCACGGCCTGGGGAGATGTTTTGCCTTCGCAGCGGGTCAGGCCGATGCCGGCACGCGCCAACAGCACCGACAGCATCAGGCCAATGGCGCCGCCCACCAGAGCCGGGAATTCATAGTTAACCTGTGCCAGCAGCAGGTAAGGCACCGTGCAACTCAAGACGCTGAGTAAAATAAACGGCAGGTTATAGCGAATTTCACGCCAGGAAACGATAAAACGCAGCGCCAGCAATGGGATAACAAATCCGGCGACAAAGTGGATCAACGCGGTCTGACGGCCAATTTCCAGCAGGCTGGCATCGGATAACCCCAAATTGGCAAACCCGAACCAGGTGGGCGTGCCGACGGCACCGAATGAGACGGGAACCGAGTTCATGACCAGCGTCAGCAGCGCAACGCGCAGGGGGTTAAAGCCTAGCCCGACCAGAATGGGGGCGGCAATGGCGGCTGGCGTGCCGAATCCGCTGGCACCTTCAATCATAAAGGCGAATGCCCAACCGATAATCATCAACTGAGCAACCGGATTGGGGCTGATATTTTCCAGCCAACGACGAACCACGTTTTCCGCACCGCTGATTTGCATCAGCTTATTCAGCAAAATCGCGCCGGCAATAATGGTTATCGGGGTGAAAACCGACACCAGTGCGGTAATGATATTGGCGTGCAGCAGCAGGGGCAGACTGTCGAACCAAAACATTTGCACGCCATACACGGCAGCGGCCGTTAAGGGCAGCGCGATATAAGAGGGCACACCGTTCTTTTTGGTCATCATCCAAATCAGCAGGACGATCGGCGCAATACTGAAAAACAGGGACATAAGAGCCTCAGCGTTATTATTGTTATTTGTAGAGGTATGTAGCCGGAAGGTTAATTACCGCAACATTTTCATTCTAATCACAACGCTGGCTGATGTTCTATTCTGCAATTTTCCAGGATGGGGATGTGGGTCGGTATAGTGACTCTGCGGGATGATTTCTGATTATTGGGTTTGTTTTTATTTGATTTAAAATCAAGTGGATATAATTTTTTGTTGTGTGATGAATGTGCTGGGTCACATTGATTACACAATAATTACCAATAGATTATATTCAAAAATGGAGTAATCCCGTGGCTCGCTCACGAGCCAACGAAAAATAATTATGTGACTCACTTCAAAAATAGTGGCTGATATTCTGATAGGACGTAATGATATGTTCGATCAGCAGCCGGGTTTTTAACGGTAAATTGCGGGTATAAGGGTAAACCGCGTAAATACCTAATACCTTGCCACAGTGGCCGCTCAAAACCTCCACCATGCTACCTTCCTGTAAATCCTCGTACACCATGCAGCGTGGCACCATGGCAATGCCATAACCGGCGATCACCGCCTTGCGGATCGCCCGGGCGTTATTGGCGGACAGGTTGCCACTAACCTGCAGTTCATAAATCTTGTTGCTGCCCGGTTGCTTCATCAGCCAGTTGTCGGTGCCGCTTTCCTGATAGGTATAGGTCAGACAGTTATGCTCGAGCAGGTCGCCTGCTGACTGCGGCTCAGAATATTGTTGCAGATAGCTGGGCGAGCAAACGATCACCCAGCGGGAGTTCAGGATCGGACGGGCGATCAGGCTGGAATCCGGCAGGGTGCCGGTGCGGATAGCCAGATCTATCCCTTCGTTGACCAAATCGGCAAAGCGATTTTCCAGCCGCATTTCCACCTTCAGGTTCGGGTGAAGGGCACAAAATTCCGCCACGCTTTCACTTAACAACAATTCCCCTGAAATGGTTGGCACCGACATGCGGATGATGCCGGTCAGTTCATCGCTGTGTTCACTGATGACGTTCAGGGCTTCCTGAGTTTTTGCGCTGATTTCTTTGGCCTGACGGTACAGGCTTTGGCCGTTTTCGGTTAGCGTCAGGCTGCGGGTGGTGCGGTACAGCAGGCGTGCGCCGAGAGATTTCTCCAGGCGACCAATGCGCTTGCTGACCACCGAGCTGGTGATGCCGGCGGTTTCAGCGGCTTTGCTGAAAGAACCGCAGTCAACAATCAGGGCGAACAGGATCAGGTCGTTGGCGTATTCATGTGTGGGCAGCATCGGTGGGTGTTTTCCTCGTCCCGGAGTAACGGCCAGTGTAAATCCTCAGGTTCAGGAATCAATCGTTGGCGACAATATGAGAATTGTTATTGATATCACTTTTTGGCCGCTTACAATGCCTGCCATCTCAAGATTTCAGGCTAAGGGTTCTTCATGGAGTTGCTACGGGTGGTTTACCGCCAGTATCGCTGGCCGTTTCTGGCGGTAATGGCGTTGACCATGGCCAGTGCGGCGCTGGGCATAGGCATCATCGCCTTTATAAATTTGCGGCTGATGACGGTGGCGGGTAACCCGCTGGCCGTATTGCCTGAGTTCCTCGGGCTGCTGGCGTTGCTGATGGCGGTCACGCTGGGCTCGCAGCTGGCGCTGACCACGCTCGGCCATCATTTTGTGTTCCGACTGCGCGGCCAACTGGTGAAACAGATCCTGGATACCGATATCGAGCGGATAGAGCAACTGGGCAGCGCCTCACTGTTGGCGAGCCTGGCCAGTGATATACGAAATATCACCATTGCCTTTGTTCGCCTGCCGGAGCTGGTGCAAGGGGTGATACTGACGCTGGGGTCGGCAGCCTATCTGGGCTGGCTATCTCCGCAGATGCTGGCGGTCACCGCCGTTTGGGTCGCGGTGACGGTATTTGGCAGCGGCTGTCTGGTCTCGCGGGTGTATCGTCATTTGACCAGCGTGCGAGAGGCCGAAGAGCGCCTCTACGAACACTACCAGTCTGCGATTGACGGCCGTAAAGAGCTGGCATTGAACCGCGATCGTGCAAAAGCGCTGTACCAGCAGGCCTACCAGCCGGATGCCGAAGATTATCGACAGCACATTATCCGCGCCGATACCTACCATCTCAGTGCGGTGAACTGGTCGAATATCATGATGCTGGGGGCGATTGGTTTGGTGTTTTACATGGCCAACAGCCTGGGCTGGGCCGATACCACCGTCGCGGCAACCTACTCGCTGACGTTGTTGTTCCTGCGTACCCCGTTACTGCAGGCGGTGGGGGCATTCCCGACGCTGATCGGTGCCGAAGTTGCCTTCGGCAAGGTCAAAGCGCTGCGACTGGCCGATTATCAACCCGAGTTTCCTGCGGTGGCGGCCAAAGCCTGGCAAACCCTGGAGCTGCGCGATGTGATGTTCCACTATGGCGCTACGGAGCAAAAAGCGGGGTTCGCCGTTGGGCCGATCGACCTGAGGTTGCAACGTGGTGAACTGGTCTTCCTGATAGGCGGTAACGGCAGTGGGAAGTCGACGCTGGCGATGTTGCTGACCGGGTTATATCAGCCGGTCAGTGGACAAATCTTGCTGGATGGCGTGCCACAGACTCCGAACGATATGTCTGACTATCGTCGTTTGTTCTCCGCCATTTTCACCGACTTTCATCCGTTCCACCATTTGCAGGGGCCTGAAGGCGAACAGCCGGATGCCGAACTGGTGGAAAGCTGGCTTAACCGTTTGAACATGAAAAGCAAATTGCAATTCGACGGCCTGCGGGTAACTAATCCACAGTTGTCGCAGGGGCAGCGCAAGCGTCTGGCGCTGCTGCTGGCAGTGGCGGAGAAGCGGGATATTTTGCTATTGGACGAATGGGCGGCGGATCAGGATCCGCAATTTCGCCGAATATTCTATCGTGAACTGCTACCGCAGTTACGCACTTTGGGCAAAACGGTGTTTGCCATCAGCCATGACGATCATTACTTCGAACATGCCGATCGGCTGCTGCAAATGCGTGACGGGCGCCTCAGCGAGTTGACCGGCAGCGAACGTGAACGTGCCAGCAAGGACTCGGTTTCGCAGATTGACTGAAATTAATATCACCCGGCCTGCACTATTGGGCTGGGTTATCCATTCTTCTCGCATGGCGCTATCCGCTAAAATCAGTATATCCCCGCGTTTCAGAGTCACTCCCCAGCCTAAATTGTCGCCAATTTAACTTAAGTTGTGCTGATTAATTGTGTTTTGATTTATTGAATAGTGGTTTAATTTTGATCTATCTGCTTGTGCCACACTGCGGCTTGTCGATTAATCCACCCCAAATCTGGCGCCAATGACCTGACTAATCCTGTTGTCTTTCTGCCGCATACCTGACTTCAGGTACATGAGTAGCAGATATTTTTTAAATTTCTATAGGAACAAACTTCTTTATTGATCGTTTAAATAGATCAATAATTGCATTTTGATTAGTTTAATCTATTAGATGAGGCGGCTGTGATAAGCAAGGATGACGCGGATATCAAACGTAAAGCTTGGCTGTGCGTATTTATCGGCTGCGGGGTGTTTTGGCTGGCCGTTGCCGCCGTGATTTATTGGCTGCTTATTTAGGAAACAAATCGATGGACAAAAAGCGCGTAAAGAAGAAAGGGGGCGCCCGGGATGACAGCCCGGTCAAGATCCCCCCTTTATGGCAGTTGACCCAACAACAACGGGATTTTATCAACGATCTCTGGCAGGACGATGCCACGGAACCCGTACCGAAACCGGCCACCCGGCCCGGCGTTAACGAATAACCCTATTGCGCCCGGCCAATATGCCGAACAGCATCTGCAGCAGCGTCAGGCCCAGCAGAATGCTCAGCGGCAACTGCCAGCCCTGAGTCAGGTCATGTAACAGACCGAACAGCGTCGGCCCCAGCGCGGCCAGTAAATAGCCTACCGATTGCGCCATGCCTGACAGTTGCGTGGCCTGGTGATGATGGCTGCTGCGCAGGCCAAAGAACGACAGCGCCAGTACCAAAGAACTTCCCGCCCCCAGACCGGCAAAAATCAACCAAATCAGAGAATAGGTTGGCAGCAGCAGTAGCCCGGCGACGCCGATAAAAATCAGCAGTGAACTGCACAGCGCAATAGCCTGCTGATCGCGTGCGCGCGGCAGAATAAACACCATCACAAAGTTAGCGGCGATGGCCACCACCTGATAGATAAACAGCTCAAACCCCGCCTGCTGCGGCGAGGTGCCATGGCTGGCGGCGAAGGCGCTAAACCAGCCGATAATGGTATAGAAGGTGATGGACTGCAGGCCCATAAACAGCGCCACCTGCCATCCGAGCGCACTGCCCCAGGGGGAGCGGGGCGGCGCCGGCTGAACCGCCGGGGCATCGGCAGTCACCGAAGTCGCTGGACGGCGCAGCTGCGGCAGCCAGACAATCAGCGCCAACAGGGCAGGCAGGCTCCAGCACAGCAGGGAAAAACGCCAACCGAGACCATTCAACCCCGCCAGCGGCACCGCCAGACCCGAAGCGGTTGCGGCCACCAGTGACATCACCGCCGCGTAACCGGCAATCATGGCGGCGGCACGGCCTGGAAAGTCGCGTTTCACCAGCGTCGGCAGGACCACGTTGGCAAATGCGATGGCAGCGCCGATCAGGATAGTGCCCAGCCATAACATGCCGGGTTGCGGCAGGGAACGCAGTGCGATGCCGAAAACCAGCAACAACAGTGCCATACCCAGCGTGCGTTCAATCCCCAGGCGTTTGGCCAGGCCAGGAGTCACTGGTGACAGCACGGCAAACAGGATCAACGGCAATGAATTAAGCAGGCCGGCCGCGGTGGCGGACAGCAACAACTGTTGCTGGATCTGTTCCAGTAATGGTCCGACGCTGGTGAGCGCGGCGCGCAGGTTGGCCGCGACCAGCATAATGCCGGTGACCAGTAATAATGGGTGGCGTAAACGGCTGCGTTTTAGGGGAGCAGACGTTGGGGGTAAGACAGATTGGGGCATCAGTTCCTCGCACCAGGGCAGGCAGTCAATCAATACTGCATGGCATGATGCGTTGATTGACGTTAACGCTTACGCATTGGCAGCGGCCAATGTCTGCGCGCAAGTGTAGGGAAGAACCCCTGACCTGACAAGGGGCTGGTTTTGCGATGTATGCGCCATTCCGGCGTCTGCGACGCAATGCCGGGAGGGGATAATTGCTGTTATGTGATCCCGATCACCTGATGAACTAAAAGTCAGCCAGCCAGGCCGCTGCACCCCCTCTTTCGTTTTCTGCTGCGCATTGGACTCCTCACCCCGGCAGCCGCGCCCACGCAGAGATTTCACTTTACCTTTCACTGGCCATTAATATTTTCACTTCATTTCGATTCGAAAGGTTTTTAGCCTCTTTTTCTGCTAAAACAGCGCTGTAACCCCGATCACAATTTCATTGCTTTCGCTTTGCTGTAATGCCAGCGCAGTAGAGCGAAAGCCATCTTCTCCCCGGCCCGGCCGGAAACCTGAGGACCGCAGCTCATGCCAGTGAATACCGCAAAGCGACGTGAACACATTATCGACTTGTTATGCGAGCACGGCAGCGTGCGCGTGGAGCAGCTCAGCAAACAGTTTGCAGTATCCACGGTGACGATCCGCAACGATCTGCGCTTTCTGGAACGAAAAGGGTGTGCGCTGCGGGCTTATGGCGGCGCGATGCTCAATCAGCAATTCGCCTTCGATCGCCCGTTGCATGACAAAGGGCGGTTAAACCGCGACGTGAAGTCGCAGATCGCAAGCGTAGCTGCCAGCTATGTGCGCGATGGTGACGCGCTGATCCTCGATTCCGGTTCCACCACTACCCAGATAGTGCCGTTCCTCAAAGGGCGACGTGACCTGGTGGTGATGACCAATGCGCTGAACATTGCCTATGAGCTTTCAGGTAACGATGGGGTGGAGGTGATGGTGCTGGGCGGCAGCGTGCGCCGTAACTCCTACTCGCTCTACGGTCCGGCTGCCGAGCAGCAATTGCGCCAGTACCGCTTCGACAAACTGTTTTTGGGTGTCGACGGTTTCGATCTGGTTGCCGGCATCACCACGCCTCACCCCGGTGAGGCCCACCTCAATCGCGTGATGTGCGAGGTGGCGCGCGAGATTATCGCCGTGGCGGATGCCAGCAAGTTTGGTCGCAAGAGCTTTTGCATGATTCGCGAAGCCGGACAAATTCATCGGCTGATTACCGACAGCCTTCTTCCGGACGATTACGAGCGGGCGTTAACCGAGTTGGGCGTGGAGGTTGTCATCGCTGACCGGTAGTACGGCGCCTGCGTGGGGGTTTCATGCAGCAGTTGTTACAGCTTGTTGAGCAGCACAAGGCCGGAAAACCGGTTGGGGTATTTTCCGTTTGTTCCGCTCACCCCTGGGTGCTGAAAGCGGCCCTGCGACAGGCCAAAGCGCGTGGTACACCGGTGCTGGTTGAGGCCACCTCGAATCAGGTCAATCAGTTTGGTGGTTACACCGGCCAGACGGCGCAGCAGTTCCGTGATGCGTTGTGGCAACTGGCGGATGAAGTGGGGTTGGCGCGGGATCGTCTGTGGCTGGGGGGCGATCATCTCGGCCCCAATGCCTGGCAGGATCGACCGGCGGAAGAGGCGATGCAACTGGCGGAAACGCTGATCGACGATTATGTGCGCGCGGGTTTTCGCAAAATACACCTCGATTGCTCCATGTCCTGCGTTGGCGATCCTTTCCCGCTCAATGATGAAACCGTGGCCGTTCGTGCCGCCCGGTTATGTAGCGTCGCGGAACGCGCCTGGCAGCAAAGCGGCGGCGAGCCACCGGTGTATGTCATAGGTACCGAAGTGCCGGTGCCGGGCGGCGCGCAGGAGGCGCTGGAAGGCATGCAGGTCACCACGCCACAGGCGGTCCAGCAAACGCTTGAGGTACATCGCCTGGCCTGGCAACGGGCGGAGCTGGTCGACGCCTGGAGGCGAACCATTGCGCTGGTGGTGCAACCGGGCGTGGAGTTTGATCATCACAGCGTAGAACACTACCAGCCACAGCGGGCTCATGAGCTGAGTCGTTTTATCGAACGGCAGCCGGGCATGGTCTACGAGGCGCATTCAACGGACTACCAACCCCCGCAGGCCTATCGGCAACTGGTGGGCGATCATTTCGCCATCCTGAAAGTCGGCCCGGCGCTGACCTTTGCCCTGCGTGAGGCGCTGTTCGCCCTGGATCATATTGAACGTGAATGGCTGGGTGAGCATCAGTCGGCACAGCTGTGCGCCACGCTGGAACAGGTGATGCGCGAGCAGCCGCAACAGTGGAGCCGCTATTACCACGGCAACCCGCATCAACAGTATCTGGATCGCCACTACAGCCTGAGCGACCGGGTGCGTTACTACTGGCCGCAGCCGCAGGTTCAGCAGGCGGTAGAAGGTCTGATCGACAACCTGCGCCGCAATCCGGTACCGCTGGCGCTGTTAAGCCAGTATCTGCCCGAGCAAGCCCGCGCGATGAATGCCGGCGAACTGAGCGAGGATCCGCAGGACTGGGTGATGCACAAGGTGACGCAGGTGCTCAATGATTATCACGCCGCCTGCTACCCGGAGGTGCACTGAAATGCCGAATATCCTGATGACCCGCATTGATAACCGACTAGTACATGGCCAGGTCGGCGTTACCTGGACCAACACCCTGGGGGCCAATCTGGTGGTGGTGGCCAACGATGAAGCGGCAGCCGATCCGGTGCAGCAGAACCTGATGGACATGGTGGTGGCGGAGGGGGTGCAGACGCGTTACTTCACGCTGCAGAAAACCATCGACGTGATCCACAAGGCGGCGGATCGCCAGAAGATCTTTTTAGTGTGCAAAACGCCGCAGGATGTTTTGCGGCTGGTACAGGGCGGAGTACCGATCCGTTTCGTCAACGTCGGCAATATGCATTTCGCCGAGGGCAAGCGGCAGGTGCATAAAACGGTCTCGCTGGATGAGGGTGACGTGGCCGCCTTTCGCGAACTGGCGGCGCTGGGCGTCGAGTGTGAGGTGCGTCGGGTGCCGGATGAAGCGGGTGAGTCTGTCGGCAAACTGCTGTTTTGAGTTTGGGGGAAATCATGTTGACTGATGCGTTATTGATTGCACTGCTGGCCGGATTGGCGGGGGTTGACCTGTTCGACGGCCTGACCCACTTCCACCGTCCTGTGGTTCTGGGGCCGCTGGTCGGCCTGATCCTCGGGGATGTCTACACCGGCTTGCTGGTCGGTGGCACGCTGGAACTGGTGTGGATGGGCATGGTGCCGCTGGCTGG
Source organism: Serratia sp. AR11 (assembly GCF_056376275.1). NCBI lineage: Bacteria > Pseudomonadati > Pseudomonadota > Gammaproteobacteria > Enterobacterales > Yersiniaceae > Serratia > Serratia sp. AR11. The sequence goes on along the minus strand of NZ_CM150739.1, from coordinate 4,433,952 downwards.
GGCTCAGCCGCCGAACGTGGTGATCGGCGGGGTGATTGGCACGGCGTTCGCCATTCTGACCAAAGCCGATCCCAAGGTGGCGATTGGCGTTGCGGTGCCGTTTTCGATTGCGGTGCAGGGCTGTATCACGCTGCTGTTCACCCTGTTTTCACCGATGATGCATCGCTGCGATCGCATGGTGAAAGAACTGAACTGGCGCGGTATTGAACGGGTGAACTATCTCGGTATCACCATCCTGTTCGCGTTCTATTTTGTGGTGGCGTTTCTGCCGATTTATTTCGGTGCCGACGCGGCCAGCGCCATGGTGCAAAAGGCCCCGGTCTGGCTGTTGGACGGCCTGGCGGTGGCGGGTGGCATGATGCCGGCGATTGGTTTCTCACTGCTGATGAAAGTGATGATGAAAAAAACCTATGTGGCCTATTTCATCCTCGGTTTTATTTCCGTCACCTTCCTGAAACTGCCGATACTGGCCGTGGCGCTGGGCGCGCTGGCGATCGCCCTGATCGACTTCTTTAACAGTCAACGGGCCGCTGCCGACCCGCTCAAACAACCTGTACCCCAGGAGGATGCTGAAGATGGCATTTAATGATTCTGACGATCTGCTGGCGCAAAAAGCGGAAAAACGTATGGCGCAGGCGCTGGCCACCAGTCAGGTGGAGCAGGACGACTACGTCGATAGCCAGCCCGCCGAGGCTCTGACCCGCGGCGATATCAACCGGATGGCCTGGCGCTCGTTGCTGTTGCAGGCGTCGTTCAACTATGAGCGTATGCAGGCCGGTGGCTGGCTGTATCAGTTGATCCCGGCATTGCGCAAGATCCACCGCAATCCGCAGGATCTGTCCAACTCGATGAAAATGCACATGGAGTTTATCAATGTGCATCCTTTTGACGTCACCTTCCTTTCCGGGTTGGTGCTGGCGATGGAGCAAAACAAAGAGAAGATCTCCACCATCCGTGCGGTAAAAGTGGCGCTGATGGGGCCGCTGGGCGGTATTGGCGATGCGCTGTTCTGGCTGACGCTGCTGCCGATCTGCGCCGGGATTGGTGCCTCGCTGGCGCTGGAGGGCAGCCTGTTTGGGCCGATCGTCTTCCTGCTGCTGTTTAACGTCTTTCACTTCGGGCTGCGCTTCGGGCTGGCTCACTACGGTTATCAGGCCGGAACCAGCGCGTTGGCGCTGCTGAAAACCCATACCCGACGAATATCCCACGCCGCCTCGATTGTCGGCATGACGGTGATCGGCGCACTGGTGGCTTCGTATGTTCATCTTTCTACCCCGCTGGTGATGCATGCCGGCAAAGCCAGCGTGGCGCTACAGACCGATGTGCTGGACAAGCTGATGCCCAACCTGCTGCCACTGTGTTTTACGCTACTGATTTTCTTCCTGATGAAGCGCGGCTTCTCACCGGTGAAGCTGATCGGTGTGACGGTGGTGATTGGCGTGGTGGGCAAGTTTATCGGTTTATTGTGAGGAGCGGTTTATGCCAGGCATTGTGATTACCGGTCACGGCGGTTTCGCCAGTGGGCTGTTGCAGGCGGTTGAGCAGGTGGTGGGGCCGCAGCCGTACTGCGTTGCGGTCAATTTTCCCGAGCAGATGAGTACCGCCGAGTTAAAAGCGGCGTTGATCTTGGCGTTGGCCGAAGTGGCACAGCCGGACGGCGTGGTGTTTCTCACCGATATGCTCGGCGGTTCGCCGTTTCGCTGTGCCAGCGAACTGGCGGATACGCACGGGGATTGTGAGGTGCTGACCGGGGTGAATATGCAGTTGGCGGCGGAAATGATGCTGGAAAGGGACGGGCTGAGCCTGGACGAATTCCGCGAAGTGGCGCTGGCGTGCGGCAAGCGCGGGTTGACCAGCCTGTGGCACGAAAGACGCCGGGTAAAATGTGAGGACGTACAGACCGACGGCATTTGAGGGAAGCCGGGTACCGCTCCAGTGAGCGGCACCCGGTTGATTAGCCGACGACCGGCAGCGGGCTAAGCGCCATGCGGGCCGGTTGATTCTCCTCCGGGCGGCTAAAGCGCCAGCAGCTCTGGTGGTATTTCGCCACGCTGTTGCGGTGCGCCACGCTGACCAACGTCACCTGCGGCAGTTCATCCACCAACAGGCAATACATCAACTGCTCGGTTTCATCGTCCAGCGCGCTGGTGGCCTCGTCGAGGAACAGAATATCCGGTCGGGTCAGAATCGCACGGGCGAATGCCATCCGCTGTTGCTCGCCTGGCGACAGGCGGTGGCTCCAGTTGGCGCTGGTGTCCAGCCAGCGTTGCAGATGCTTCAGACGGCAATTTTCCAGCACTCTCAGCAGTTGTTCATCACTGTATTCGGCCGCGAGATGCGGATAACTGAGCGCCTCGCGCAGCGTGCCGATGGGAATATAGCTGCGTTGTGGCAGGAATAAGGCGCTGCTGGCCGCGTCGCGGCCAATGGTGCCGGAACCGTAGGGCCAGATCCCGGCGATAGCACGCAGCAGCGTGGATTTACCGCAGCCCGAAGGGCCGACGACCAGCACTTTCTCACCGCGTTTCAGCGTCATCGACGTTGAGCCCAGCAAACTTTGACCGTCCGGCAGTTGCAGGCTGAGACGATCGAGGATCAGCGGTTGGTCGTTCTCCGCTTGCAGTTGAATGCCGCGTTGCTGATGGTGTACCTGATCCACGGCGGCGTTAAAACCGGCCAGGCGGTTAACGCAGGCTTTCCAGGTCGCCAGATCGCTAAAGGCATCGATAAACCATGACAGTGCCCCCTGTACCTGGCCAAAGGCGGAGGCGATCTGCATCATGCCGCCCATCTGGATAGCGCCGGAGAAGTAACGTGGTGCCGCCACCAACAGCGGGAAAACAATGGCAAACTGGCTGTAAAAGTTAGAGGCGATGTTCAGCCGGCGGGTGATGCGCATGATTGACCACCAGTTGGTGCGGATGCTGTCAAAGCGGTCACCCAACTGTTGCGCTTCGCGCGGTTCGCCGTGATAAAGCGCGATGGCATCGTTGTTTTCCCGGATACGGATCAGCCCAAAACGGAAGTTTGCCTCATAGCGCTCCTGATTAAAGCCGAGCTGGACCAGCGGTTTGCCGACCCACCAAATCAACAGCGAACCCAGCACCGCGTACAGCAGGGCGAACCACACCATGTAGCCGGGCAGGGTGATGGCATGCTGATGGATAACAAAGGTCATTGGCCCGCTGACGTGCCAGAGAATGGTGATAAAGGAAAACAGCGTCACCAGGCTGGAGAGCAGCCCGAGCGACAGCGACAGCGTGTACTGGGTCAGTACATTGAGATCTTCGGCAATACGCTGGTCCGGGTTATCGACGATCTGTTGCTGTTCGGTATGGTAATAGGCCTGATGCGCCAGCCATTTACCCATAAATTTTTCCGTCATCCAGCGCCGCCAGCGCATCTGCAGGCCCTGCGTCAGGTAAATCTTATACACCGCGAGCACGATAAAGATCAGCGCCAGATAGGTAAAGCGCCACAGTTGCGCCTTGAATACCGGATAGTTTTTGTTTTGCAGCGCGTCGTAAAACACCTGGTTCCACTCATTGATCTGTACGCTGATGTACACCAGCCCGAGCGACAAAGCGACAATGGCGATCAGCATCGACCAGGCCCGCAGCTTTTCTTCCGAAACCCAGAAGGGTTTAATCAATTGCCAGACGGCGTGTTTGGGGGTTGGGGTTGCGTTCATGAGGTCTCGTTAATTCTGCATTTTTTTCAGCATGGGCCGCAGGCAAGTAACAAACAAACCGGGACTGTAAGCAGTTTTAACGCGGCTAACCTTTTGAAATATTGTGATTGAATCGTCAGAGGTGAAGCCGGGAGGGATGGCGGTTATACTGGCGCCGAAATTTGGCTTGTTTACTGCGGAAAGGATGAGTGATGAAGGCGTGGGTTCCCCTGCTGTTGGCCTATGGTGCGCTCACCAGCGGCCAGGCGACGGCACAGATTGATGAGCCGGATATTGATGCCGATTGTCACAAGGTGGCGAGCTATGCCGAGCTGGGGAAAAGTGCCTACCAGCGCGGTGATTACCCACGCGCAGCCGACGTTTTCCGCGATCAGGCCGCCTGGAGTGAGTTCTGCGGTCTCGACAATCAGGCGACCGCCACTGCTTACAACAATGTGGCGCTGGCGCTGATGCATGCCGGTGAACTGCTCAAGGCACGCGCCTATCTGGAACTGGCGCCGCAGGACAGTAAATCCCAACATAATTTAAAACTGCTGCAGCAGCGCCTGGCGAAGCAACCGCCGTCGAACGGACCGGGTGGCGTCTACTGGCAGTACGCCGGGCGCGGCGTGTGGAGCGAAGTGGAGGTCAAGCCACAGGACGGCCGCTGGCTGTTCAATTATTCCGGCTATTATATGCCGCAAATGGGGTTGTATTACGGCCCGAATATGGGCGAATTCGCCGAGGTGTTGCCGATTGAACAGGGCAAGGCGCTGTACCGTCAGCGGGAGCCGGAGGACGCGATGGCCTGTGATGTGACGATGCAATTCAGCGCGGATGCGCTGGAAATGCGCACCAAAGGCGACTGCGGTTTTGGTTTTAACGTGCGGGCGGAAGGGCGCTTCGTGCGGGTCGAATAATCAGCCCCGGACATTCAATATCCTGAATGTCCGGGCACTGTAACAGGCATTACGCCCAGGTAGTGGCACCGCTCAACAACTCTTTCCAGGCTTCAACATTCCCCAGATAGTTGCCCGCCGGGATCTGGCGCAGCTGGCCTTCACTGTCTTCAAGCGCAAAGGTCGGGAAGCCTTGTCCCTGAACTTTGGCAAGCATCGCCCGGCTTTGTGCGATGTGTTGCGCGGTCGGGGCACCGGCGTTAAAGCGCATCTCGGCGATGAACGGGGCAGAGGCCAGACCCAGCTCTTTCGCCAGGGCCTCCAGCACCGGCGTATCGGCGATGCGTCGACCTTCCTGATAATGTGCTTCCTGAATGCGATGCAGCATATCCAGCCCGCGTCCCGCCAGCGCTTGCGCCGCCAGTATCGCGGTAATCGGCGGTTCTGAGTCCATGATCGCCGTGGTATCACGCAGCAGGCCATTGAAATAGGCTTCGCCAAAGGTCTGTCCGGTTAACTCCGCAATACGTTTGTCGTGCGGGATAACATAATTACGCCATTCGTCCGTGATTTGGCGGCGGTTGTTGCCGGTCATCATGCCACCGGCGTGCAGGGCAATATTCAGCCCTGGAATGGTTTTGGCCGCCTTCACCAGTGGGGCTGCGCCATAGCACCAGCCACACAGCGGATCGAAAATGTAATGCAGAGTCGTGCCGGTCATATTTATTCCTCGTTATCCCCGCCCTCTTTCAAGGGCGGGTTGCAGTAACGCCGTAGTCTGTTTATTAAGGCGGGCTTATTGCGGCCACTTCATTTCGCCTTTCAGCACCTTGGCGCTCAGTTCCAGGCTCGATTCATCTTTCAGGTTCGGGTAATGCTTTTTCATTGCTGCCACCAGTGCAGCAGAATCTTTGGCTTTCGGCAGTTCAGCTTCCAGCGTGGTCAGGTAGTTCTGGGTAAAGGTCACGGATTTCAGCGTCTGGTCGGCACCCGGCAGGAAATGGCCAGGGACAACGACTTTCGGTTTCAGCGCCTTGATGCCTTCCAGCGTTTGCTGCCAGTGCGCGCGGGATTCAACGCTCTGGTTATCGGCGACCCACGGATGGATGTTGTCGCCCGCGACCGGAACACCGCCCACTACCGCTTTCAGCGCCGGGATCCACACATAGGTACGTTCTGGCGTTGGGCCGGTCAGGCCTTTCACTTCCACTTTCTGGCCGTCAACGGTGAAGCTGTCACCCTGCAACGCCTGTGGAACCACCACCGCTTTCGGTGCATTGTCTTTCAGGATCGGGCCCCAATAGGCGACTTTGCCGTCTTTGGTGGCGTTGATTTCTTCGATGGTGCCTGGGGACGCGATGATTTTCGCCTGTGGGAACGCGGCTTTAATCACGTCCAGACCAAAGTAGAAATCCGGATCTGAATGGCTGATGTAGACGGTGGTCAGTTTTTTGCCGGTGGCCTTGATCTTTTTCACCAGCTCTTCTGCGTCGTTGCGCTGGAACTGGGCGTCAATCAGCGCCACTTCGTGTTTACCGCTGATGATCTCAGAGGACACCGGGAACACGCTTTTCTCACCTGGGTTGTACACTTCCATGGTCAGAGTGTCGGCGGCGGTGGCGTAGGCGCTAAAGGTGGTGATGCCGGCGAAGGCCAGGGTCAGTAATGATTTGTTAAACATGGGCAGAGGTCCTTGGGTAGCGATTAAATGTTGTATAGATGTTAGGTTGCATAAAGCGATAGAAAAACCGGATAATGAGCAATTATTCATTGCGTAAATCGGACGAATCATGGATCGCATCACCGCAGCTGAGGTTTTTATCACCATCGTTGACCGTGGCAGCATGATTGCGGCGGCAGAAACGCTGGAAATGTCGCGAGCCATGGTGACGCGTTATCTGGCCCAGATGGAGCAATGGGCCGGGGCACGTTTGCTGCACCGTACTACCCGTAAGCTTAGTCTGACTGACGCCGGTGAGCGTACATTAGAGCGTTGCCGACAGATGCTGGCGCTGGCGGGGGAAATAGACCTGGTTGAAGGGGAACAGAGTGATGAACTACGCGGCCTGCTGCGGATCACCTGCTCGCAGTCGCTGGGCCAGACGGCGCTGGTGGGCGCGGTAGCGCAATATCTGAAGCGTCATCCGCAGGTGGCTGTGGATCTGCAAATGAATAATCGCGCAGTGAATCTGGTCGAAGAGCGTATCGATTTGGCGCTGCGAATTACCAATGAGCTGGATCCCAATCTGATCGCCCGCCCGCTCTCTTCCTGCGCCTCGGTGGTCTGCGCTGCACCGGCCTATCTGGCGGCGCATGGCACGCCGCGCCATCCGCAGGATCTGGCGCTGCACAACTGCCTGACTTACTCCTACTTCGGTAAAAGCCTGTGGCATTTTGACCACCAGGGGGTGAAGTCGGCAGTCGCGGTCAGCGGTAATCTGAGCGCCAACGAATCGGTGGTATTGATGGCGGGAACGGTGCAGGGGGCCGGGGTTTCCATGCAACCTTATTATTCGGCGGCACCGCTGCTGGCCAGTGGCGAACTGATTGAGCTGATGCCGGATTATCGGCCCCAGTCGATGGGCATTTATGGCATTTATACTTCGCGTCGGCAGATGCCGGCGACTCTGAGGACCATGTTGGACTTTTTAGTGGAGTGGTTTGCCACCGATGCCGGCTGGCGAGCGACGTTGCGCTGATATTATTAACGCCGCAGTAACATTTTCACACATTTTTCATCATTAGCGCATTCAAGCGGTTAGCGAGTTTACCGGGGCATTTTGTGCGCTGTCGCGGCTCTGTCACTGGTTAACTGATGGGGCGACGTGTAGTTTTTGTAGCGTGAGAAGAGTGAATAAGACTTAATAATTATAGGGTTAAATAGATATCCCGGCTCTTTGAACATCCTCTCTGACCTTTCCACGGGCAGTCTGTCAGGCTGGCCGATAATTTTGTGTTTTTTTACCAGCCTCGCGCGCCTGACGCCGGGGCTTTGTTGATTGGGAGCGTTTCGCATGCCTGTTTCTCTGCTCGCACTGGCATTAAGTGCATTTGCTATCGGCACCACCGAGTTCGTTATTATGGGGTTGCTGCCGGAGGTCGCGAGGGATCTGCAGGTCTCTATTCCTTCCGCCGGCTGGTTGATCAGCGGCTATGCCCTTGGGGTGGCTATCGGCGCACCGATCATGGCGCTGCTAACGGCGAAGCTGCCGCGCAAAAAGACTCTGCTGCTGCTGATGGTGATTTTCATCTTCGGCAATATTATGTGCGCGCTGAGTTACAGCTACGATTTCCTGATGCTGGCGCGCATTATCACCGCCCTGTGCCACGGAGCATTCTTCGGCATTGGCGCTGTAGTGGCGGCTAATCTGGTGGCACCCAACCGTCGGGCTTCCGCCGTGGCGTTGATGTTCACCGGTCTGACATTGGCCAACGTGCTGGGGGTGCCGATCGGCACTGCACTGGGGCAAGCATTGGGCTGGCGCTCAACCTTCTGGGCGGTGACGGTGATCGGCGTATTATCCCTGTTGGCGCTGTATAGCAAGCTGCCGACGGTCAGGGATGAACAACCGACCGACCTGAAAAAAGAGCTGACGGCACTGCGCGGCGGCGGCATCTGGCTTTCGCTGCTGATGACCGTGGCCTTTGCCGCATCGATGTTCGCACTGTTTACCTATATTGCCCCGCTGCTGACCGAAGTGACCGGGGTTTCGTCACATGGCGTGAGTTGGACGCTGTTGTTGATGGGGGTTGGCCTGACGCTGGGCAATATCCTTGGCGGCCGTCTGGCAGACTGGCGTTTGCCGCTGACCCTGACCTGTACTTTCCTGGTCATCGCCTGTTTCGCGGCGCTGTTCAGTTGGACCAGTCACTCAATGGTGCCGGCGGAAATCACCCTGTTCCTGTGGGCCGCCGCCGCGTTTGCCGCGGTGCCTGCATTGCAGATCAACGTGGTGACCTACGGTAAAAAGGCACCCAATCTGGTGTCTACGCTAAATATTGCTGCGTTTAACGTTGGCAATGCCATTGGTGCCTGGGTCGGTGGCGTGGTGATTGCGCAGGGGCTGGGCTTGACCAGCGTACCGCTGGCGGCCGCGGGGATCGCGCTGCTGGGGCTGCTGCTCTGCATAGTGACCTTCAGCCGCGCCAAGCGCCCGGCTAGCGTGTAATTACCGCAGCCAGGCGGGCGGGGAGTGTCTCCGCCTGCTGTTGCAAATGCTGAGTAAAGGCCGTGACCAGCGCCGACGATGGGCGATGCAGCGGCCGGATCAGACTGACGGTAAAGGGGACCTCAACGCTGAATGGCCGCACGTGGACGCCGCTGCCGGCGTAATCGAGCGCCGTCAGCGGGTTAACGATCGACACTCCCACTCCCGCTTTAACCATGGCGCAGACCGATGCGGCGCTATGGGTTTCCATCACCAAACGGCGGTTGACTCCTTCCTCACTGAACAACGAATCCAGTAGCTGGCGATAACTGTCTGTGTTCGACAGGCTGATAAAGTTTTGTCCGGCAAAGTCCTGCGGCGTCAACACCGTTTTCGCCAGCAGGGGATGCCCGGCCGGTAGCACGCACACCTCGTTCAAGGTCATCAGCGTCATGCGCTCGGTCCCCGCCGGGGTCAGGGTATTTTCTGTGAGTCCCAAATCGTGACGCTGCGCCGACAGCCACTCCTCCAGCAGCGGTGATTCCTGCGGTATTACGCTGAAACTCACTTCCGGATAGCGATCGATAAAAGGTTTGCACACCGCGGGCAGCAGTGATTGCGAGAACACCGGCAGGCAGGCAATCGACAGCTGTGCCTGCCGGAACTGGCGGATACTGGCGGCGGCGGCGGTGATACGATCCAGACCGTAGTAGGAGCGTTGCACCTCTTCCAATAGCCGCAGGCCTTGCACCGTTGGGGATAACCGGCCGCGAACCCGTTCGAATAATTGCAGCTGGATTAGCTTCTCAAAGCGCGCCAGCTCGCGGCTGACGGTGGGCTGCGAGGTTTGCAGCAGCGCGGCGGCTTCGGTCAGGTTGCCGGTGGTCATCACCGCATAGAAGATTTCAATCTGGCGTAGCGTTATCGCGTGCATCGGCAGCTCTTTTAATCAGCAAAACCATATCATAAATGAATAGACTCTGGCTAAATAGATATTTTCCATCCAAGAAAGCGTGCGGCAATATTGGGGTATTAGAGTCACTAAATTTTATTCAGGGATACCACCATGCCACGTGCTCTCGACGACACCACTACCGCTCTTAATACCGCTAACCTGCTGGCCTTGCCTGGGCGTTTTGGTTGCCCGGTATGGGCCTATGACGCCGCTATCATTAGCGAGCGCATCAGCCAGCTGCGTCATTTCGATGTTATTCGTTTTGCCCAAAAGGCCTGCTCGAATATCCATATTCTGCGCCTGATGCGTGAGCAGGGCGTCAAGGTGGACTCGGTGTCGTTGGGGGAGATTGAGCGTGCATTGCAGGCCGGTTTTCAGCCGGGTGGTGAGCCAAGTGAGATTGTGTTTACCGCCGATGTGCTGGATCACGCGACCCTGGCGCGCGTCAGCGAATTGAAAATTCCGGTTAACGTCGGTTCGATCGATATGCTGGAACAACTGGGCCAGGTTTCTACTGGGCATCCAGTGTGGCTGCGCATCAACCCAGGTTTTGGGCACGGCCACAGCCAGAAAACCAATACCGGCGGCGAAAACAGCAAGCACGGCATTTGGTATGCCGATTTACCGCAGGCGGTGGAGAAAATTCAGCAGTACGGCCTGAAACTGATTGGTGTGCATATGCATATCGGTTCGGGCGTGGATTACCAGCATCTGGAGCGGGTGTGTGATGCCATGGTGCAGCAGGTGATCGATCTCGGCCAGGATATCAGCGCCATCTCCGCCGGTGGCGGCCTGTCGATCCCTTATCAGTATGGTGAAGAGGCGATTGATACCGAGCACTATTTTGGCCTGTGGAACAGTGCCCGTGAGCGCATTGCCGCGCATCTGGGGCATCCGGTGAGCCTGGAGATTGAACCTGGACGTTTCCTGATGGCGGAAGCCGGGGTGCTGGTGGCCGAGGTGCGCGCGGTGAAAGACATGGGCAGCCGCCACTTTGTACTGGTGGACGCCGGTTTTAACGATTTGATGCGTCCGGCGATGTACGGCAGTTACCACCATATTTCATTGCTGCCGGCCGATGGCCGCGATACTGCCAACCAGCCGCTGCGCGATACCGTGATTGCCGGGCCGCTGTGCGAATCCGGTGATGTCTTTACCCAGCAAGCCGGTGGTGGCATTGAAACCCGCGAACTGCCGCCGGTGCAGGTCGGTGATTATTTGGTGTTCCATGACACCGGTGCTTACGGCGCGTCAATGTCATCGAACTACAACAGCCGTCCATTGCTGCCGGAAGTGCTGTTTGAGAATGGCGAGCCTCGTTTGATCCGTCGCCGTCAGACCATTGAAGAGCTGATTGCGTTGGAACTGATCTGAGTGCTTCGGGCGCAGTTTAATACTGCGCCCGTCTCACAGAGACATGCGCCGGTGCTGGCCGTTGGGGAGTTGGACTTCCAGCGACAGCGTACCGCCCATGGCTTCAATATAGCGTTTTAACGAAGAGAGTTTGATTTCGCTACCGCGTTTTTCCAAATTGGCCACAGAAGGTTGGCTGATGCCAAGCCGCTTCGCCAGTTCAACCTGGGACACCGCCAGTTCTTCCCGCAGCATAGCCAGCCGCAGTTCAAAAATTTCTTTGTCCGCTTTTTGCCGAGCCGCGTCAACCACGGCGGGATCGAGCTTATCGATCAGATTTGATAATGGTTTGGCCATTTGCGTTACCTCTGGGTTGCCAAATAATGTGAAAACTCTCTGACGGCAATCGGTAGCATTTGTTGATAGAAACGTTTATTGCCGGTTTTGTCGCCGCCGCACAGTAGAACCGCTTGCCGTTGTGGGTCGAAGGCGAAGAAAACCCGATACGGACGACCACGATGCTGAATGCGTAATTCTTTCAGATGCTGTATTTGACCGTTGTGATGCAGCGTGTCGGCATGGGGACGCGCCAGCAAGGGGCCAAATTCCTGCAGTTTAAAGATGCCCACCAACAGGCTTTTTTGTTCATCGCTGTGTAATGATAAAAACCAGCTGTCGAATCGTTCGACGGTCACGACCTGCCACATGTCACGCTCCGAATATAGCCTTTGTGCTATATAATGTAAAGGTTATTGTCATGACAATATGCGGGCTGGTGGCAGGGAAGGGAAATGGCGGTGGAGGAAATGCGGCGCGGCGCGCAATCGGCGGCGCCGCCAGATGGAATCAGTCGGCGTAAGGCCCTGGCACCACGGATTCCCGCAGCCGAAGTTCACCGGTGAAAGGCGTAAGCGGCTGTATGTCCTCCCCCTTAATCAGGCGGAAAGCCTGGCTGATGGCGGCTTCGATCATCACGTCGATCGGCAGATAAACGGTAGACAGCGCCGGTTGCAAATAGGCGGCGCTGGGTTCGTCGTCAAAGCCGAACAGTGAGACATCCTGCGGCAGGCGTTTACCTGCATCGTGCAACGCTTTCATTGCGCCGACCGCCATGTCGTCGTTACAGGCAAACAGGGCGCTAAAGCCGCTACCCCCGGCCAGTAAACTACGCACAGCCTGATGGCCGCTCTGTACGCTGCTGTCACCATAGGCTACGCGGGCGTCGTCGAAGGCAATGGTGTGATGCTCAAGCGCCTGCCGATAACCGGCCAACCGAGCCAGGGCGGTAGGCGTGGCAATCGGCCCGGTAATGCAGGCTATCTCGCGATGTCCTTGCCGAATCAAATAATCCACCGCATGGAAGGCGGCTTTCTGCTGTTCGAAGGACACACAGCGTGCGCGGGCCTGTGGCAGATCGCGGTTGATCACCATGATCGGCACCGGCAGGCTGTCCAACAGGTTCATCAGCGTGGGCTCGGACATAAAACGGGTATACAGGATGATGGCGTCGCAGCGGCGATCGGCCAGCAGTTGCACCGCCTGCAGCTCGTCTTCCGGCGTGTCGTGGCCATCGGTGACAATCAGATGCTTGCCGCTGGCCTCGATCAGCTTGGCGGCTTTACGCAGCAGGCGGCCGAAGTAGGGGCCATCGAAGTTGGAAACCACCAGCCCGATACTGTTGGAGCTTTTATTTGCCAGCGATTGGGCCAGGAAATTGGGGCGGTAGCCCAGCTCGTCCATGGCCTTGAACACCGCGTCGCGGGTGCTCTTTTTCACCTGGCCGGTGCCATTCAACACGCGTGAAACCGTGGCTTTAGATACCCCCGCGCGAATGGAAACATCCAACATGGTGATCATCAATGGCTTACCCCTTTCAACATCCGCTGTGGCAAATAATGCTCAGTCTAGCATAGGGTTAGCCCTTGGCTGCGCGGCTTTTTATCGCAGTGATTGCGTTGTGGTGAAACGCTCGTAGACTGTTCTCTGGCAATGAGAATAAGGGGAAGGCTGGATGACTAATATTGTGCTTCTGGCAGATTATCCGCAGCACCGGCAGCAGGTGATCAACTGGCTATGGCAGTCATTCGGCAGTGAAAACAGCAGGGCATTTTTCGCCAGCGTGGTGGACAGTGGTCTGCGTGGGGCAGACTTGCCCATCACTTTTATTGCCTTGCACGGGGACGAACTGGTTGGCACCGTCGGTCTGTGGCGCTGTGATTTAATCAGCCGCCAGGATCTGACGCCCTGGCTGGCGGCGCTGTATGTCGATGAAAGCCAGCGCGGCAGCGGCCTGGGCTTGCGGCTACAGCAGCATGTACAGGACTACAGCCGCCAGGCCGGCTTTAACGAGCTGTATCTCTACAGTGACTTCAGCGGCTATTACGAACGTCACGGCTGGCACTATATCGGCGACGCGCTGGACTACCCTGACCGCCCGGTGCGGCTCTATCACCGCGAGCTGGACTAGTTCTGCTCGTAAACGTTATTGATGCTGGCCACCGAGTGGCGGCGCACCAGCGTCGGGCTGAACATATTGGTGATCTCCGGCAGCGGCTGGTTATTGGCCAGCGCCAGTGCCAGTTCGGCCGCCTGGGTCGCCATGGCCACCACCGGATAGCGGATGGTGGTCAGGCGGGGGCGCAGATAGCGTGAAATCAACACGTCATCAAAGCCAATCAACGACATTTGGCCCGGCACATCCACGCTGTTGTCGCTCAGCACCGAGAGCGCGCCTGCGGCCATCGAATCGTTATAACAGGTCACTGCGGTGAAGTTTTTACCGCGCCCGAGCAACTCAGTCATCGCTTGTTCACCGCCGATTTCGTCCGGCTCTCCGTAGGCAATCAGCCTTTCATCTACCGCAATGCCATGCTCCTGCAATGCATCGAGATAACCCTGCAGACGGTCCGCGGCGTCGGAAATTTGGTGGGTGGAGCAGACGATGGCAATACGCTGATGCCCCTGTTGAATCAGATGGCGAGTCGCCAGCCAGGCACCATAGCGGTCGTCCAGCGCCACACAGCGCGATTCAAAGCCCGGCAGCGTGCGGTTAATCAGCACCATCCCCGGGATCTGCTGCATCCAGCCGCTTAACTCAGGATCGGTCAGCTTTTTGGCATGCACCACCAGTGCTGCACAGCGGTGCCGTACCAGTTGTTCAATCGCCTGACGCTCTTTTTCTGCCTCATGGTAACCGTTGCCAATCAGCAAGAAGTTGTGGGTAGCGTAGGCCACCTGTTCGACCGCTTTGACCATAGCGCCAAAAAAGGGATCGGACACGTCGGAGACGATCAGCCCCAGCGTTTCGGTCGATTGCTGCGCCAGCGCGCGGGCGTTGGCGTTTGGGTGGTACTGCAGTTGTTCCATCGCGGCCAGCACGGCGGTGCGTGAGCTTTCGCTGGCCTTCGGGGAATGGTTTATTACGCGGGATACCGTGGCCACGGAAACACCCGCCAGCCTGGCAACATCCTTTATGGTAGCCATATCTGTCATACATCCTGGGTAATCGCTTACATTCCTCAGTCTTGCGGAAAAAACCCGGGGCTGCAAGCGCTGGCGATCGCAACTTGTGGCGGCTGTTGCAGATATGGGCGATTTATTCTGTGCTTAGACCTGCGCAGCTCAGTAATAGAGCCATTTGTGCTTTGGCGGCGCACGGCAGCTAATGTTACTTTTGTGTATCCCATTTTGTTTGAGAACCGCATGTCGATTAAACGTTACCCGCAACTCGCTCACTGGGGGGCGTATACCGCCGTGGTTGAAGACGGCAGGCTTATCCGCTGTGAGCCGTTTGCAGGCGATCCGGATCCTTCCCCGATGCTCGACTCCATCGCGCCGATGGCCTATTCCGACAAACGCATCCGCAAGCCGGCGGTGCGCCGCTCCTGGCTGCAAAAGCGTGAAGGCAGCGATCGCACGCTGCGCGGCCGTGAGGATTTTGTCGAAGTGGACTGGGATCTGGCGCTCGATCTGGTGGCGGAAGAAAACCGCCGCGTGCGCGATCGCTACGGCCCCTCGGGCCTGTTTACCGGCTCCTATGGTTGGTCATCCGCCGGGCGTTTGCATCATGCGCGTTCGCTGGTGCGGCGCTTTTATTTCGGCGGTGGCGGCGGTGTTGATCAGTTAGGCAACTACAGTTGGGGCGCTGCGCAGTTTTTCCTGCCGTATGTGATTGGTACCTTCACCCCATTGACCGGGCGCGTCACCAGTTGGCCGAGCGTGGTTGAGCACTGTGAGCTGTTTGTGGCTTTCGGTGGGTTGGCACTGAAAAATGCCCAGGTATCGTCCGGTGGCGCGGCGGAACACTCGCTCAAACCATGGTTGCAAAAACTGGTGCAGAAAGGCACCCCGGTTATCAACATCAGCCCGATGCGTGATGACTGCCCGGCATTTGTGAATGCCGAATGGATCCCAATCCGCCCGAATACCGATGTGGCGTTAATGCTGGCACTGGCGTATGAAATTCAGCGTCGGGGCGCGCAGGACGAAGCATTCCTCTATAGCCACTGTGCCGGTTATGACCAACTGGCGAGTTATCTGCGCGGCACCGATGACGGCGTGGCGAAAACCCCAGAATGGGCCAGTGCGATCACCGGTATTCCGGCGGCGCGCATTGGCTTGCTCGCACAGCAACTGATTGGCGTGCGAAGCTTTCTTACCTGCTCCTATTCCGTTCAGCGCGCTCATCGTGGCGAACAGCCCTATTGGATGATGATTGCCCTGTCGGCGATGCTCGGCCAGGTTGGGCTACCGGGCGGCGGCTTCTCGTTTGGCCACGGTTCAATGAACGGCGTTGGCAACCCGCGCGTGGATACGCCGGGGCCAATGATGCCGGTGGGGCCTAACCCTTGCGGGTTGGCGATCCCGGTGGCACGCATTTGCGACATGTTGCTGCAACCGGGCGAACCCTACCAGTTCCGCGGTGAGACGCTGCATTACCCGGATATCCATTTGGTGCACTGGGCCGGGGGTAACCCGTTCCATCATCACCAACAGTTAAACCGGCTGGTGGAAGGCTGGCAGAAGCCGGATACGGTGATTGTGCAGGATATCTGGTGGACTCCGGCCGCCAAAATGGCGGATATCGTGCTGCCGGTAACCACCTCGCTGGAACGTAACGATATCGGCGGTTCATCGCGCGATCGCTACGTGTTGGCGATGCATCAGGCCATTGCGCCGCAGCATCAGGCGCGTAACGACTTTGATATTTTTGCCGATCTGGCGGAGCGACTGGGTTACCGCGAACAATTCACCGAAAATCGCGATGAACGAGCCTGGATCGAATCTATCTATCAGCAGTGCGGACAGGCGCAGGCCGGTACCGGTGTGGAATGGCCCGAGTTCGAGGATTTTTGGCGTAAAGGCTATGTCGAGCTGCCGGCACCGGCGAAAGAATTCGTGTTCTTTGACGACTTCCGCGCCGACCCACAGGCCAACCCGCTGCAAACCCCGAGCGGCAAGATTGAGTTGTTCAGCGAGAAAATTGCCGGCTACGGTTATGCTGATTTTGCACCGCATCCGCAGTGGCAGCCGCCGGTCGAATGGCTGGGGGCGCCACAGGCCAAAGAGTGGCCGCTGCACCTGATTTCCATCCAGCCGAGCGATCGTTTACACAGCCAGATGGACCCGGCCCCCCTGGCGCAGGGCAATAAAACCGCCGGGCGCGAAACGCTGTATATGCACCCGCAGGATGCGATAAAACGCGGTATTGTCGATGGCGTTGAGGTGTTGGTCAGCAATGCGCGCGGCAGTTGTCTGGCGGGCGTCGCTATTACCGACGGCGTTACACCGGGCGTGGTGCTGATGGCCACCGGTGCCTGGTTTGATCCGGGCTTCGGCAGCCAGCGGCTGCAGGTGGAACAGTCCGGCAATCCGAACGTATTAACGCTGGATATCGGCACCTCGCCGCTGACCCAGGGGCCGAACGCCATGAGCTGCCTGGTCGAGGTGAGCGTTCGATAAACAATTACACCCCTGGTTACACTTTGCGCCCCAATGTTGCGATTGCCTGCTGGCTGGTTTTTGCCGGCACGGGGTAAATTGAACGTCCCAGAGGTATTGATTGGTGAATCTCAGCAACTTGTTGTTGAACCCATATTAATTTGCACCAACCTACGCAGATGCGTAGGTTTTTTTTTGTCTGATGCCCTGCCATCCCGCCTGCACAAAATTCGATTTTGTTTTTTTCTGTTCCAGGACTGTTTAAGTTTCATTGAGTTATTTCCGTAAATTGCGGGAAATTTACAGCTGGTTGCATTTAGAGCAAAACTCTTGCGATTGGTCGGTAGTTTCTTGATCGCTACCTCTCTAGAGTAGGTGATCCCAGAGGTATTGATTGGTGAGAAATCAGCATACTCTGTATGTTGAAGCCATTTTCAATTGCACCAACCTACGCGGATGCGTAGGTTTTTTTTTGCCTGCCATATAGTATTCTTTTCCCTACAACCATTTACGCTCATCTTGGCCAAGGGGAGAAGGGCATGATCTTTTCTATACTGCGGGTGCTGTTCCGCCTGCTGTACCGGGTACGTGTCGAGGGCGACGTCCGGCATTTCGACCAGCAAAAACTGCTGATTACGCCCAATCATGTCTCCTTCCTTGACGGTATTTTGCTGGCGTTGTTTTTGCCGATCAAACCGGTGTTTGCCGTCTATGCCAGTATTGGCGATCGTTGGTTTATGCGCTGGCTGCGGCCCTATATCGACTTTGTCTCGCTCGACCCTACCAAACCCATGGCCATTAAACAGCTGGTGCGCACGGTGGAACAGGGCAGGCCGGTAGTGGTGTTTCCCGAAGGGCGCATAACCGTTACCGGTTCGCTGATGAAGGTTTATGACGGTGCCGCGTTTATCGCCGCCAAATCGGGGGCGACCCTGGTGCCGATACGGCTCGATGGCGCCGAGTTCAGCCCCTTTGGCCGCATGGCCGGAGTGTTCAAGATCCGCTGGTTCCCGCAGATCAGCATCCGTATTTTACCGCCGACCTCGCTGCCGATGCCGGTAGCGCCGCGCGCCCGCGATCGCCGAGCATTGGCCGGGGATCGGCTGCACCAGATCATGATGCAGGCGCGGATGGATACCCGTGAGCCGCAGACCCTGTTTCAGGCTCTGCTGGCGGCGCAGCACCGTTATGGCCGCAGCAAGCCGTGTATCGAGGATATTAACTTCAAGGAGGACAGTTACCGCACGCTGACCAAGAAAGCGCTGGGCGTCAGCCGTATCCTGCAACGTTTTACCGCCGAGGGCGAACATGTCGGTATGTTATTGCCGAACGCGACCATCACCGTAGCGGCGATTTTTGGCGCTTCACTGCGCAACCGCATTCCGGCGATGCTCAACTACACCGCCGGTTCCAAGGGCCTGAAAAGCGCCATGACCGCCGCCAGCCTCAAAACTATCGTCACGTCACGTCAGTTTCTCGAAAAGGGCAAGCTGACCCATTTGCCGCAGCAGGTGCCGGAGGCCAACTGGGTGTACCTGGAAGACCTGAAAGATACGGTGACCCTGGCGGACAAGCTGTGGATCCTGCGCCATCTGTTACAACCGGCGCGGGCCATGCTGCCGCAGCAGCCTGACGATGCGGCACTGATCCTGTTCACCTCGGGTTCGGAGGGCAATCCGAAAGGCGTGGTGCATTCCCATGCCAGCCTGTTGGCCAACGTTGAACAGATCCGTACCATCGCCGATTTCACCCCGCGTGACCGCTTTATGTCATCGCTGCCGTTGTTCCACTCGTTCGGCCTGACGGTCGGGCTGCTGACGCCGCTGATGACCGGCAGCCGCATCTTCCTTTACCCCAGCCCGCTGCATTACCGTGTGGTTCCGGAACTGGTTTACGACCGTAACTGCACCGTGTTGTTCGGCACAGCGACCTTCCTTAATAACTATGCGCGTTTTGCTCACCCGTATGATTTTGCCCGTTTGCGCTATGTGGTTGCCGGGGCGGAAAAGCTGGCGGACAGCACCAAACAGATTTATCAGGACAAATACGGCATCCGTATTCTGGAAGGTTATGGCGTGACTGAATGCGCACCGGTGGTGTCGATCAACGTGCCGCTGGCGGCCAAGGTCGGTACCGTCGGCCGTATTATGCCGAACATGGAAGCGCGGCTGATGAAGGTGCCGGGCATCGATAACGGTGGGCGCCTACAGTTGAAGGGGCCTAATATCATGAAAGGTTACCTGCGGGTCGAGCGTCCGGGCGAACTGGAACCCCCGGCGGCCGAGGATGAGCATGGCAACCTGCAGCCGGGTTGGTACGATACCGGCGATATTGTCACATTGGACGAGCAGGGTTACTGCGTGATCCGCGGCCGGGTGAAGCGCTTTGCCAAGCTGGCAGGGGAAATGGTTTCGTTGGAAAGCGTTGAACTGCTGGCACAGCGCGTCGCGCCGGAAGCCCAGCATGCCGCCACGGTTAAAAGCGACAGCAGCAAGGGCGAGGCGCTGGTGCTGTTTACCACCGACGCCGGCATCACCCGTGAGGCCTTGTTGAAGGTGGCACGTGAATTGGGCAGCCCTGAGCTGACGGTGCCGCGTGATATCCGTATTTTGAAAACCTTACCGGTGCTTGGCAGCGGTAAACCGGACTTTGTGACCCTGCGTAACATGGCTGAACAGCCGGAGATTGCCTGATGAACCCGACGTTACCTACTGATTCACCTTTGCTTTCTCGCAGTATGATCGCCGTAATTTGCGCCCAGTTTCTGTCCGCATTCGGTGACAATGCATTGCTGTTCGCTACCCTGGCATTGATCAAGCAACAGCTCTATCCCGACTGGAGCCAACCGATTTTGCAGATGGCGTTTGTCGCCACCTACATCATCCTCGCGCCATTTGTCGGGCAGGTCGCCGACAGCTTCGCCAAGGGGCGGGTGATGATGGTGGCCAACGGCCTGAAACTGGCCGGCGCATTGGTGATCTGTTTCGGGTTTAATCCGTTCCTCGGCTATACCCTGGTCGGCGTAGGGGCAGCCGCCTATTCACCCGCCAAATACGGCATTCTGGGAGAGATCACCAGCGGCGAAAAGCTGGTCAAAGCCAACGGCCTGATGGAGGCTTCTACCATCGCCGCGATCCTGATAGGTTCGGTGGCCGGTGGCATATTGGCCGACTGGCACATTGTGGCGGCGCTGGCGGTGTGTGCGGTGGTCTACGCGGCGGCGGTGATCGCCAATCTGTACATTCCACGTTTGCCGGCGGCACATCCTGCCGTTTCCTGGACGCCGCGTGCCATGACGCAGGCTTTCTTCAACGCCTGTGTGGTGCTGTGGCGCGACGGTCAGACGCGTTTCTCTTTGATCGGTACCAGTCTGTTTTGGGGGGCCGGGGTCACGCTGCGCTTCCTGTTGGTGCTTTGGGTGCCGGTGGCTCTCGGTATCGCCGACAACGCTACGCCGACGTTGCTCAATGCGATGGTAGCGGTCGGGATAGTGATAGGCGCCGGGGCAGCCGCGCGTTTCGTCACGCTGGAGACGGTGAAGCGCTGTATGCCAGCCGGGATCCTGATCGGCGTGGCGGTGGCAATATTCGCCCTGCAAACCACCCTGTTTAACGCTTATGCACTGCTGTTGATTATCGGCGTATTGGGCGGTTTTTTTGTGGTGCCGTTGAATGCGCTGTTGCAGGAACGGGGCAAAAATTCGGTGGGGGCAGGCAATGCGATCGCGGTACAGAACCTGGGGGAGAACACCGCCATGCTGCTGATGCTGGGGTTGTATTCGCTGGCCGTTAAAGTCAGTGTGCCGGTGGTCGGCGTGGGAATTGGCTTTGGCGTGGTGTTTGCATTGGCGATTAGCGCACTGTGGCTGTCGCAGCGGCGGGCAAAATAGCAGAAGGGGCGCGGATTAGGCGCCCCATCTTATTTATGGCGCAGGACGTGTTTTATGGTGCCGGAATAGTAAAGCGGGTGTGGATCTCTTCCAGCCCCTGCAGTACGTCTTCATTCAATACCACGTCGAAACTGTCGATGTTGGTTTTCAGCTGTTCCAGCGTGGTTGCACCCAGCAGGGTGCTGGCAACGAACGGCTGCTGGCGCACAAACGCCAGTGCCATCTGCGACGGATCCAACCCGTGCTTTTTGGCTAACGCGACATACTCGGCAATCGCCAACTGCGTTTGTGGCGCAGAGTAGCGGTTAAAGCGAGTGAATAGCGTGTTGCGTGCACCGGCAGGCTTGGCACCGTTGAGATACTTGCCGCTCAGGGTGCCGAACGCCAGGCTGGAATAGGCCAATAGTTCGACCCCTTCGTGCTGGCTGATCTCCGCCAGGGCAATCTCAAAACTGCGGTTCAGCAGGCTATAGGGGTTTTGAATCGAAACGATACGCGGCAACTCATGTTTTTCAGCCAGTTGCAGGTAACGCATTACGCCCCATGGCGTTTCGTTAGACACCCCGATATAGCGGATTTTACCGGCGCGTACCTGTTCGGCCAGCGCTTCCAGCGTTTCCAGCAGGGTGACGGTGGCCTTATCGTCGGTGTATTGATAATTGAGCTTGCCGAAGTAGTTGGTCGGGCGCTGCGGCCAGTGCAATTGGTAGAGATCGAGATAATCGGTGTTGAGTCGTTTCAGGCTGGCGTCCAGCGCGACACGAATATTTTTGCGATCCAGCGCCTGCTGCGGGCGGATGCTGCTGTCGGTACCGCGCACCGGCCCGGCAATCTTGCTGGCCAGCACTATCTTTTCACGGTTGCCGCGTGCCTTGATCCAACTGCCGATGTATTGCTCGGTCAGCCCCTGGGTTTCAGGGCGGGGCGGTACCGGGTACATCTCTGCGGTGTCGATCAGGTTGACGCCAGCGGCTAATGCATAGTCGAGTTGCGCATGGGCATCGGCTTCACTGTTCTGTTCGCCAAAGGTCATGGTGCCCAGTCCCAGCACGCTCACTTCTAAAGAACTGTGGGGAATACGGTGGTATTGCATTAACGGCCTTCCTTTCATGTTAGCGCTTACGGGCTAAACCGCCCGGTGAAACAGGAGCCAAAGGGCAGGCTGTGGCAAACAACCTGCAAGGCGGTGTACTGCCTTTGCCGACTATAACCAAGCCGAGAAGATGGGGGAAGCGGATTCAGTGCGGGGAGGGCTATCGCGCACTACGAGAGCGATAGCCGACGGGGAATTTAACGTTCGATAACCTGTGAAACCTGATCGCCGTTGATTTGGCGGCTGTTGCCTTTTTCATCTTTATAGCTGATCAGGCCGGTATCTTGGTCAATCTCCGGTTTGCCCTCGGTCAGGATCATATTGCCGTCTTTGGTCGCCATCACGTAATCGCTGGAACATCCCGCCAACCCGGCGGCGATCACCAACGCAGATACTGCCATTACCCACTTTTTCATCCTGCGGATCCTCAGTTATATATGCAAAAAAGAAGCTTCTTTTAAGATTAGCAAAATCTGGATGCGCCGTGTTTCGGATAAGTCTTTATCTTGATAGGGAAAGTGACGCTGAAACAGGGCAGCAGAAAATAATAACGGGAGTGGCTGACGCGCACTCCCGTGGAGAATTACTCAGAGACGGTTTTTTTCTTGCTGCGCATCAGGTTGAGCGCTTCGACCGACATTGAGAAGAACATCGCAAAGTAGATGTAGCCTTTCGGCACATGTACCTGGAAGCTTTCCAGCATCAGGGTGAAGCCCACCAGGATCAGGAACGCCAACGCCAGCATCTTCACCGAAGGGTGGCGGTTAACGAACTCACCAATAGGTCGGGCGGCAAACATCATGACGCCAACGGCAATCACCACTGCGGCCATCATAATAAACAGATGGTCGGACAGGCCTACCGCGGTAATCACCGAGTCCAGGCTGAAAATGATGTCCAGCAGCATAATCTGCACGATAGCGCCGAAGAAGCCGTGCACCTTGGTGTGGTGCTCTTCATCAGAGCCTTCGATGGTTTCATGGATCTCTTTACTGGCTTTCCAAATCAGGAACAGCCCACCCAGCAGCAGGATCAGATCGCGTGCCGAGATGCTGTGGTCCATGACGCTAAACAGCGGATGGGTCAGACGGATCACCCAGGCGATGGAGGCCAACAGCCCCAGACGCATTAACATTGCGCCGGCCAGCCCGATGCGGCGAGCCTTGTTCTGCTGCGCTTTCGGCAGCTTGGACACCACCAGCGAAAGGAAAATAATGTTATCAATACCCAGAATGATCTCAAGAATGGTCAGCGTACCTAACGCTAACCAGGCATTGGGATCCATAATCCACTCAAACATTGTCGAGCCACACCTTAATAAAAAACAAAGGCTGAATTATACGCGTTTATTGATACAGCGACACTGTTACCTAAACGCGACCTAAACAAAAGGGATCAGACAAAGAAATGTCTTGCCAATAATGCACCGGTGAAGCTTTTTTTCAGGTAAAAACCGCGTGGCAATGTGAGGATCGGCTGCCCCTGTTCGCCGATAGCTTCGGTCAGGGCCTTACTGTTGGCCGCTTTGGGACGCAGTTGCAGCACCTCACCGTGGCGGGCGGTGATCCGCTCTACGTGGCCGAGCACGATCAAATCCATCAGTTCCTCCCAGTCGCGGCGCAGCATCTCTTCTTCTTCGGCGTTTGGGCTCCACAACAGCGGTGAACCGATACGTCGCTGCGCCAGCGGGATTTGTCGCTCACCTTCTACCGGGATCCACAGCACCCGCGCCAGCTTATGACGTACATGGCTGCTGGCCCAGGTGACGCCGCTGTTGCCGGTTAAGGGGGCTACGCAGACGAAGGTGGTTTCCAGCGGTTTGCCGGCGGCGTCTATCGGGATGGTTTTCAGCTCGATGCCCAGTTCGGGGAAATCCTGCTCCGGCTTGCTGCCCGCCATGGCACCAAGATATTGCTCCAGCAGCATGCCAACCCAGCCTTTATCACGCTTAAGATCCCTGGGGATAGCCAACCGCGCACCTTCGGCCAGTTCGCCCAGGGAACAGCCGGCAAGCTGCTGCGCCCTTTCAAACAGCTGTTGTTCGTTTTCTGGAGGAGGGGGCAAAGGAGATAAAAACGCCATAATACAAGCCTGTTAGATTTGGTTGAAAAACGTACTGTATTTGTCCACAGAGAACTTTGACCGGAAAGGACTGGGGAAAAGAATAATAGTAGCATGATTTTCCATGACTTTTTCTCTCTCACCCGACAGAGGAAAAATTCCGGCTGACGCTTGTGCACCTGTAGCCACCGACAATAAACAGGATCTTACACCTATTTATCCACAGATTTATGGGATAACCCAAATTTTTACCGATCACTGGTTCGATTTACAGCCTTGACGCAGGCACTTTTTTGCGAAATTGTCCGATTTGTGCGTAACTCATACGGATAATCTGTGGATAAAAACGACGTTGGTGGATCTTTCGCCAGGGTAAGATCCTAAACGGACATAGATCACATTTTTGCTCTGTACAGGGCTGTTGATAATTACATATCAATATGTTTTTAAAGGGTTAATGTGATTTTTGTATTTCCGGGGTTTTTAGGCTCACCAGAGTTTTACCGGCTTATCCCTTGAGTTCTTCACATACCTATCCACAGAAAAAGTGAATAAAACCCGGTGTAAATCGTTCCGCATGTTTATAACTTTGCCATTATCTGTGAGTTATCCCAATGTTATCCGGTTTGCAGCGCCGCAAAGCAGTGGTTTACCGCCTGTAGCTTGTGTGAAACAATCAGGGTATCTATGCGAATTTAAGCTTATCGAGGTAGTCCGGTGATCGATGATGATGGCTACCGCCCGAATGTTGGTATCGTAATCTGTAATCGTCAGGGGCAAGTCCTGTGGGCTCGCCGTTACGGTCAACACTCCTGGCAGTTTCCCCAAGGTGGGATTAACCCTGGTGAAACCGCAGAACAGGCCATGTACCGTGAGCTGTTCGAAGAAGTGGGGCTGAGTAAAAAGGATGTCCGTATCCTGGCCTCAACCCGCAACTGGTTGCGCTATAAATTGCCAAAACGTTTGGTGCGTTGGGACACAAAGCCGGTTTGTATCGGCCAAAAGCAGAAATGGTTTCTGTTGCAGTTAATGTGCAATGACGCTGATATCAATATGCAACGCAGCAGCACGCCGGAGTTTGACGGCTGGCGCTGGGTAAGTTTTTGGTATCCGGTGCGCCAGGTGGTGTCGTTCAAACGCGACGTTTACCGCCGGGTGATGAAAGAATTCGCCGTCACCGTGATGCCGATGCAGGAGCAGGCAGCACAGCGGCAGACCCCCGCCTATCGCCGGAAGAGAGGTTAAGTTAAGCCGACTATGCTCACGCGCTTGCGAGAAATTGTTGAGAAGGTGGCCGCGGCGGCCAGTCTGACAGATGCGCTGGATCTTTTGGTCAATGAAACCTGTCTGGCAATGGATACAGAAGTCTGTTCCATCTACCTGGCGGACAACGACCGCCGCTGCTATTACCTGATGGCGACACGCGGGTTAAAAAAACCGCGTGGGCGCGCTATCGCACTGGCATTTGATGAAGGTATTGTCGGGTTGGTCGGACGCCGTGCGGAGCCGATTAACCTGGCAGACGCGCAGAGCCACCCCAGCTTCAAATACATTCCCCAGGTGAAAGAGGATCGTTTCCGATCCTTCCTCGGCGTGCCGATCATTCATCGCCGTCAGTTGCTGGGGGTATTGGTGGTGCAGCAGCGTGAACTGCGCCAGTTTGACGAAAGCGAAGAATCCTTCATGGTGACCCTGGCCACGCAAATGGCCGGGATCCTCTCGCAGTCACAGCTTAACGCCATTTTTGGTCAATATCGTCAGACGCGTATTCGTGCACTGGCGGCATCGCCGGGCGTCGCGGTAGCTGAAGGCTGGCAGGACAGCAGCCAGCCGTCTCTCGACCAGGTTTACAAAGCCTCGACGCTCGATACCGCCAGCGAACGTGAACGCCTGACTCAGGCACTGGAAGAGGCCGGCGCGGAATTCCGCCGTTTCAGCAAGCGCTTTGCCGCCAGCTCGCAAAAAGAGAGCGCGGCGATCTTCGATCTTTACTCCCACCTGCTCAACGACGCTCGCCTCAAGCGCGAACTCTTTGCCGAGATTGATGCCGGTTCCGTGGCGGAATGGGCGGTTAAACAGGTGATCGAAGTCTTTGCCGCCCAGTTTGCCAGCCTGCAAGACACCTATATGCGTGAGCGTGCCAGCGATCTGCGCGCGCTCGGCCAGCGTCTGCTATTCCATCTCGATGACACCACCCAGGGCGCTACCCAGTGGCCGGCGCGTTTTGTGCTGGTAGCCGATGAACTGACCGCGACTCTGCTGGCTGAAATGCCGCAGGACAGGCTGGTCGGCGTGGTGGTGCGCGACGGTGCCGCCAACTCCCATGCAGCCATATTGGTACGGGCGATGGGCGTACCGACGGTGATGGGCGCGGATATTCAGCCTGCGCTGCTCAGCCAGCGACTGCTGATTGTTGACGGTTATCGCGGCGAACTTTTGGTCGACCCCGAACCGGTGCTGGTGCAGGAATACCAACGGCTGATCAGCGAAGAGCTGGAATTAAGCCGATTGGCGGAAGATGACGTTGAGCAACCGGCCCAGCTTAAAAGCGGCGAGCGGGTTCAGGTGATGCTTAATGCCGGCCTCAGCCCGGAACATGAAAAGCTGCTGGGCGGGCGGGTTGACGGTGTGGGTCTGTACCGTACCGAAATTCCCTTTATGCTACAGAGCGGCTTCCCTTCCGAAGAGGAGCAGGTCGCCCAGTATCAGGGCATGTTGCAGATGTACCCGAATAAGCCAGTGACGCTACGTACGCTGGATATCGGTGCCGATAAACAACTGCCTTATATGCCGATCAGCGAAGAAAACCCGTGCCTGGGCTGGCGTGGTATCCGAATTACCCTGGATCAACCGGAGATCTTCCTGATCCAGGTGCGAGCCATGCTGCGCGCCAATGCCGGCACCGGCAATCTGGGTATACTGCTGCCGATGATCACCAGCCTGGAAGAGATCGACGAGGCACGCAGGTTGATCGACCGGGCAGGGCGGGAAGTGGAAGAGGTGCTGGGGTATGAAATCCCAAAACCCAAATTGGGCATCATGCTGGAAGTCCCTTCGATGATCTTCATGATCCCGCATCTGGCCGGGCGTATTGAGTTTATTTCGGTGGGGACCAACGACCTGACCCAATACCTGCTGGCGGTGGATCGCAACAATACCCGGGTGGCCTCACTGTACGACAGCCTGCATCCTTCCATGTTGCAGGTGCTGAAGCTGATAGCCGTTCAGGCCAGGGCCGTCGGGCTGCAGGTCAGCCTGTGCGGTGAACTGGCCGGCGACCCAATGGGGGCGCTGCTGCTGGTGGGGATGGGCTACCGCAACCTGAGCATGAACGGCCGCAGCGTGGCGCGGATAAAATATCTGCTGCGACACATTGAGTTATCCGACGCTGAAGTGCTGGCCCAGCGGGTGCTTAACGCCCAAATGACCACCGAAGTGCGCCATCAGGTGGCGGCATTTATGGAACGTCGTGGTATGGGCGGTTTGATCCGCGGCGGCAAGTAAGGCCGCGGGCTGACTGATTTTTTTACAGAACTTTTCCCGGCGGGCCAGTCCGGTGGTGGTTAAGCTTATGCTATTATCCGCTTCCTCAACTGCGTTGAAAGCCACGGAAAAATAGTGTTCCCGCTGTGTTTCACCGCGTTTGGCACCTGCCGCCCCCGGATGGGGAAGAATAATAGACATGTTGTGGTGATAGATGACCAATAGCTATCTGGCGTTTCCTAAATTTGATCCGGTGATTTTCTCGATCGGCCCGGTTTCTCTGCATTGGTACGGTCTGATGTACCTGGTTGGCTTTGTTTTTGCCATGTGGCTGGCGGTACGCCGGGCTAACAAACCAGGCAGCGGCTGGACCAAGGATGAAGTAGAGAACCTGCTGTACGCCGGTTTCCTCGGTGTGTTCGTCGGTGGCCGCGTTGGTTATGTGCTGTTCTACAACCTGCCGCTGTTCATGGAAAACCCGCTCTATCTGTTTAAAGTCTGGGATGGCGGCATGTCGTTCCACGGCGGTTTGATGGGGGTGATCCTGGTGATGTTCTGGTTCGCTCGCCGCACCAAACGCACCTTCTTCCAGGTTTCTGATTTTATTGCCCCGTTGATCCCCTTCGGCCTGGGCGCCGGCCGTTTGGGCAACTTTATCAATGGTGAACTCTGGGGCCGCGTGACTACCGATACCCCATGGGCGATGCTGTTCCCAAGCTCGCGTGCAGAAGACGTGGCGCTTGCCGCCGCCGATCCGAAACTGTTGCCTATCCTGAACCAATACGGCGTGTTGCCGCGTCACCCGTCCCAGCTGTATGAACTGCTGTTGGAAGGCGTGGTGCTGTTTATCATTCTGAACCTGTTTATCCGCAAGCCGCGGCCAATGGGCGCCGTCTCCGGCCTGTTCCTGATTGGCTATGGTGCATTCCGTATTATTGTCGAAGCTTTCCGCCAGCCGGATGCCCAGCTCGGCCTGTTCGACGGCGTAATCAGCATGGGGCAGATCCTGTCCGTCCCTATGGTGGTGGCCGGTATTATTATGATGATTTGGGCGTATCGTCGCCGCCCGCAGCAACAACTGTCGTGAGGAACAAATGAAACAGTATCTGGATTTGATGAACAAAGTGCTCGCCGAGGGCACCCCTAAAGCCGACCGTACCGGCACTGGCACCTTGTCGATATTCGGCCACCAGATGCGTTTCAATTTGCAGGAAGGGTTTCCGCTGGTTACTACCAAAAAGTGTCACCTGCGTTCAATCATCCATGAGCTGCTGTGGTTCCTGAACGGTGACACCAACGTGGCTTACCTGAAGGAAAACAAAGTCAGCATCTGGGACGAGTGGGCCGACGAAAACGGTAGCCTTGGCCCGGTGTACGGCAAGCAGTGGCGTGCCTGGGGGACGGCGGACGGTCGTCAGATCGATCAATTGACCACCGTGCTGAACCAGCTGAAACAGGACCCGGATTCACGCCGTATCATTGTTTCAGCCTGGAACGTGGGGGAGTTGGATCAGATGGCGTTGGCACCGTGCCACGCGTTCTTCCAGTTCTACGTGGCGGATGGCAAATTGTCTTGCCAACTGTACCAGCGTTCCTGCGATGTGTTCCTCGGCCTGCCGTTCAACATTGCCAGCTACGCGCTATTGGTACATATGATGGCGCAGCAATGTGACCTGGAAGTGGGTGATTTCGTCTGGACCGGCGGCGACACTCATTTGTACAGCAACCATATGGAACAAACCCAGCTGCAGTTGACGCGTGAGCCGCGTGCCTTGCCGAAATTGGTGATCAAGCGCAAGCCGGCATCGCTGTTTGATTACCGTTTCGAAGACTTTGAAATCGAAGGTTACGATCCGCACCCAGCCATTAAGGCACCGGTTGCCATCTGATTTTTACCTTATGATTGATCCCCAGGGGCGCACAGGTTGCGCCCTTTTTTATTTCTGCCGATCCGCCGTGGTTGTTTCTGCGTTCCTCATCGCATTTTGTTGGTTTCTCCCGTCAGTTTCATAGAAAGGTTGCGCAGCGCGCTTCAGGTCGGATAACGCCGTCTTTATCCGGCGGCGGCCCTGGTTACACTGGCCGCCATGAACGACAAGATGATTTTCAATAATATTGATGGCCAGCGCGGGATGACGCTGATTGAGCTGCTGGTGGTGATAACCCTGGCAGGCCTGCTGACCGGCTGGGGGGTTAGCCACTGGCGTCATTATCAACAGGCCCTGCGGCTGGAACATACCGCGCAGCAACTGTTGGCATTTCTCACCCGGTTACAGGCAGACGCCAACTGGCGCAACCGCACGGCACTGCTGGGGTTTAAAACCGGCGATCCCTGGTGCATCGGCAGCGGCCAATCGCCAATGGATTGCGCAGCGCTCGGCGATGATGTGTTCAGCCCCGGCTATCGGGACGTGCAACTGGCGGGGTTTACTCAAAAGGATATGGGGTTCTATGGCCTGCGTAACAATGCACAGGCCGGGCATATCTTGCTCAGCAATGGCGCTGGCCGCCTGCGGTTGGTGCTGTCTGCCAAGGGGCGGCTACGGCTATGCAGTGAAGGCGCGAGCATAAGAGGGATTACGACATGCCAGCCCTAGAGCGCGGTTTTACCTTGCCGGAGGTGATGCTGGCGCTGACGTTTGGCAGCCTGATTGCGTTGGCGGCGGCTAAAACTTATCCGGTCTTGCGTCAGCACAGTGTCGATGTTGGTCGGCATTATCGGCTGGAATCGGTGCTGCGGCAGTTAGCCTTTGGCATTGAGAAGGATCTGCGCCGCGCCGGCTTCTGTGCCGGCCAGTGCCAGGGGCAACCTCTGTTGATTAGCCGGGCGGGCGGGGAGGCCGTGGGCAGTTGCGTGATAGTCGCCTATGACATCACCCGCAGTGGGCGCTGGGAAACTCTTGGCGCCGACGCCGGATACTTCGGTTACCGCTTACGGCAAGGCATGCTGGAGGGGCAACGTGGGGTGAGACACTGCCATGGCGCTGGCTGGGAGCGTCTGCTCGATAACGACGAAGTGCGCATTGAAGCCTTCGGCATCAAGGTGAATGTGGGCGAAGGCGGTAAACGTTGGGTAACGCTGACCTTGAGTGGCCGTTCAAAAGCGGATGGCGGCATACGGCGCAGTCTGCAGTGGGCGGTTAATATGGCCTCGCTACCATGAGCGCTGCCATGAACGCTGCCGGGCAACGGGGAGGCAGCACTCTGGCGGCGGTGATGATGCTGTTGGTGATGGGGCTGATGCTGTTGAATGCCCAGCATCGCCAACTCGACAGTGCTTTGCTGCTGGCTACCGACGAGAAGCAATATTTACAGGCTTACAATCAGGCCGCTTCGGCGCTCAGTTGGGGTGTTGCGCAGTCCTGGCCACGCGGCAGGCTCGCCGCCAACGGCTGGTGGTGCCAGCAAACCGACCAACTGCGGGCCTGTGCAAAACTGTCCTCTCAGGCAGGTATTGTGCTGGTACGTGGTGATGCGCAGGTGAGCCGTGGGGAACCGCTGCGGTTATATCAACGCACCAGGCCTGATGGCTCAGGGGGAGACATCGGGCTAAGAGCGGAAACCGGCGGCTGGCTGGATTTTTGCCCCGAGAAAAAGCAGGCTGACTGTGCGGAGTAGCCAACGGGGCTTCAGCCTGCCGGAGGTGCTGATTGCCGCATTGCTGTTCGCGGTGTCACTGCTGGGATTGTTACAGTATCATCAGGTGCTGTTGCAGTCGTTCCAGCGTCAATGGCAGTATCGACAGGCCTGGTCGTTGGCGCATCAGCAATTGGAAGTTTTCGCCGCTACCGGGCGCGTGGACGTCGGGCTACCGCTACCGACATCCGGATGGCAGCGTCAGACCGGGTTAAGCACCCCGCAAGCCGCCTGCCAACGGCTGACGGTAAGAATACAAACGCCCCAGCGGCAGTGGGCGGAACTCAGTCGTTGGTACTGCATACGTCAGTGATCCGGCAGATATTTTGTTTTAAGGGAGCTCCCAATGTTTAGGGTTTATCATTCCAATCAGTTGGATTTGCTGAAAACGTTAACCAGCGCGTTGATAGCCAGAGAGCCATTGGCCGATCCTTTTCAACAGGAAGTGGTGCTGGTGCAGAGCCCCGGTATGGCGCAGTGGCTACAGATGCAACTGGCTGAACAGTTTGGCATTGCTGCCAACATCGCTTTCCCATTGCCGGCGACCTTCATCTGGGACATGTTTACCCGGGTGTTACCGGGTATCCCGAAAGAGAGCGCCTTTAGCAAAGACGCCATGACCTGGAAGCTGATGTGGCTGCTGCCCGATCTACTCACTCAGCCTGAATTTGCCCCGCTGCAGCATTACCTCACCGACGACGGCGACAAGCGGAAGATTCACCAGCTTGCCGGCCGGGTCGCCGACCTGTTTGACCAATATCTGGTGTATCGCCCGCAATGGCTGGAAAGCTGGCAGAAAGGCGAACGCATTGACGGACTGGCGGAAGCACAGCAGTGGCAGGCACCACTGTGGGCGCGATTGGTCGAATACACCCAGGAACTGGGGCAGCCGGAATGGCATCGTGCCAACCTGTATCGCCGTTTTATCAGCGCGTTAGATAAAGCTGAAACCCCACCTGCGGGGTTGCCACCGCGGGTATTTATCTGCGGCATCTCGGCCTTGCCGCCGGTCTATCTGGAAGCGCTGCAGGCGCTGGGCAAGCATATCGATATTCATCTGATGTTCACCAACCCCTGCCGCTACTATTGGGGGGACATTCAGAGCCAGTCCTTCCTGGCGAAATTACAGAGCCGCAAAAGACAGCATTTTCGCGATAAAACGGAATATTCGTTATTCAGGGATCCAGATAACGCCTCTGCATTGTTTAATGACGCCGGCGAGCAAGACCTGCCGAACCCGCTGTTGGCCTCATGGGGCAAGTTGGGGCGCGACCACCATTTTTTACTTTCGCAGATCGAGTCCTCAGAAGAGATTTTTGCCTTTGTGGATATCCCTGCGGACAATCTGTTGCATGGCATTCAACACGATATGTTGGAGCTGAAGAACAGTGCGGTGATCGGCACCACCCCGGAAACGCTGGAGAGCAGCGACACCAAACGTCGACTGGATCCGGCCGACAGGTCTATCAGCCTGCACGCCTGCCATAGCCCGCAGCGTGAGGTAGAGGTGCTGCATGACCAACTGTTGAGCATGCTGGCGGACGATCCTGAGCTGACGCCGCGTGACATCATCGTGATGGTGGCGGATATCGACAGTTACACCCCTTATATTCAGGCGGTATTCGGTAACGCCTCTCCCGAACGCTATCTGCCGTTTGCCATTTCTGACCGAAAAGCCAGCCAGGCGCACCCGGCGCTACAGGCGTTTATCTCGCTGTTGGATCTGCCGCAGAGCCGCTTTACCTCAGAACAGGTACTGGCTTTGCTGGAGGTGCCGGCACTGGCGGCGCGTTTCTCGATTCGGGAGGAAGGATTGCGCCTGTTGCGCCATTGGGTTGGTGAGTCTGGCGTGCGCTGGGGGCTGGATGACGACAACGTGCGTGAATTGGATCTGCCCGCTACCGGCCAGCATACCTGGCAATTTGGCATTACACGCATGCTGCTGGGTTACGCGATGGACAGCAATGCCGGTGATTGGCAAGGCGTTTTACCTTATGACGAGTCGAGCGGGCTGGTGGCAGAACTGGCCGGGCAACTGGCGGAACTGCTGGCAGCGCTGAGTCGTTGGCGGCAACGGCTGGGGCAGGCGCGCTCTTTGCCAGAGTGGCAGCCACTGTGTCGTCAACTGCTTGAGACCTTTTTTGAGCAGGACGGCGAAACGGAAGTGGTGTTGGCACTGATAGAGCGGGAGTGGAACAGGCTGTTTGAGTTCGGGCTGGCGGCGCGCTATCCCGATGAGGTGCCGCTGTCTATCCTGCGGGACGAGTTGGCAGCGCGCCTCGATCAGGAACGCATCAGCCAGCGTTTCCTGGCCGGGCAAATCAACTTCTGTACGCTGATGCCCATGCGTTCCATCCCGTTCAAAGTGGTTTGCCTGCTGGGCATGAACGACGGGGTTTATCCGCGCACTCTGCCGCCGTTAGGCTTTGATCTGATGGCGCAACAGGTCAAACGCGGTGACCGCAGCCGCCGTGATGATGACCGTTACCTGTTCCTGGAAGCGATTTTGTCGGCTCAGCAACGGCTGTACATCAGCTTTATTGGCCGCTCCATTCAGGATAACAGCGAGCGTTATCCTTCGGTGCTGGTGACTGAGCTGCTGGAGTATCTGGAGCAAAGTTATTGTCTGCCGGGCGATGAACATCTGGACGCCGATGGCAGCGCACGTCTGGTGGGTAAACACTTGCTTAACTGGCATTCACGCATGCCGTTTGCCGCCGAGAACTTCCTGCCTGATACCGAAGCGCAGAGCTATGCGGCAGAATGGCTGCCTGCCGCCGATCGGCGCGGTGCGGCGCATCCGCCGTTTAATCAGCCCTTGCTGCCGGATGAGAAAACTCAGATCTCGCTGGACGATTTATTGCGCTTCTACCGCCACCCGATCCGCGCCTTCTTCCAACTGCGGCTGGGGGTCAGTTTTATCCTGGAAGAAACCGAACTGCCGGATGAAGAACCCTTCACCCTGGATAACCTCAGCCGCTATCAGTTCAACAGCCAACTGCTGAACACCCTGATTGACGGCGAGGATGCCAGCCGCCTGTTTCAGCGGGTGCGTGCCGCCGGTGGGTTGCCTTTTGGCCCCTTCGGCGAAATTTACTGGCAAAAACAACAAGAAGAGATGAGCGAACTGGCCGAACAGGTACGCGCCGAAAGAAGTGAAGGGCACAGCCTGGAACTGGATATCGACATTGCCGGTGTGCGCATCAGCGGCTGGTTACATCAGGTACAAGGCGATGGGCTGCTGCGCTGGCGGCCATCAACCCTATCGGCAGTCGATGGCATATTGCTGTGGCTGGAGCATCTGGTGTATTGCTGCGTCGGGGGGAGCGGCGAAAGTCGCATTTACGGGCGCAAAGGGGCTGTCTGGCGCTTTGCTGCATTAAGCCCGCAAGAGGCCCACGAACAATTGGCCGAACTGGTGGCGGGTTATCAGCGCGGCCTGTGTCAGCCGTTGCTGCTGCTGAACAAAAGCGGCTGGGCGTGGCTGAGCCAGTGCTACCAGCCACAAACGCAGCAGATAGACTGGGATGAAGAGGTGCAAATCAAGGCCCGGGGCAAGCTACTGCAAACCTGGCAGGGCGACCAGCGTATTCCGGGCGAAGGTGAAGACCCTTATGTGCAGCGGGTCTTCCGCCAGTTGGACAATATTTATTTAGCGCAAATTCTGGACGAAACAGAGCGTTATCTGTTGCCGGTGGCACGGCATAACCTTGGGTAACAATCCCCCGGTGGTACTGATTGCCCTGA
Source organism: Serratia sp. AR11 (assembly GCF_056376275.1). NCBI lineage: Bacteria > Pseudomonadati > Pseudomonadota > Gammaproteobacteria > Enterobacterales > Yersiniaceae > Serratia > Serratia sp. AR11. The sequence continues at coordinate 4,399,078 of NZ_CM150739.1, read as the reverse complement.
GGTGGTAAAAATAATCAGGGTTATATTCAACTATCGGGGTTAGCTCCGGTCTTACATAACGTACAGGCATATAGACCCGTCGCCTTTCAAGCTACAGCTTGAAATTCATAGGGTATAGATTTTGAGTGTGTTGTTTTGATGTACGCCGTCAACGTCAGGGATGTGGCGCGACGGCGTCTGAATAGGGGTTCATTTTGGATATGCGCAGACAGTTGGCCCGCATCACCGGGTTGGTATTAGTGGTTATGTTTTGGACGCCGTTGAGCTGGGCCGCACAGGGATGGCAACCGCTGGCGGAGAAGATCAATAAAAGCGATCACGATCCGCGCCAGTACCAGGCGATCAAACTGACGAACGGCATGACCGTGCTGTTGGTTTCCGATGCTCAGGCACCGAAATCACTGGCGGCGCTGGCACTGCCGGTAGGCTCGCTGGAAGATCCGAACAGTCAGTTGGGGTTAGCGCACTACCTGGAACACATGGTGTTGATGGGTTCCAAGCGCTATCCGCAACCCGAAAACCTGTCGGAGTTCCTGAAGAAGCACGGTGGCAGCCATAACGCCAGCACCGCGTCTTACCGCACCGCGTTCTATCTGGAAGTGGAAAACGACGCGCTGGCCCCGGCGGTAGACCGCATGGCGGACGCCATCGCCGAGCCGCTGCTGGATCCGGGCAATGCCGATCGTGAACGTAATGCGGTCAACGCCGAACTGACGATGGCACGCTCACGCGACGGTATGCGCATGGCGCAGGTTGGGGCAGAAACGCTGAACCCGGCTCACCCGAGCGCGCGTTTCTCAGGCGGTAACCTCGATACCTTAAAGGACAAGCCGGGCAGCAAGCTGCACGATGAGCTGACGGCATTCTACCAACGTTATTATTCTGCCAATCTGATGATGGGGGTGCTGTACAGCAACCAGCCATTGCCGGAACTGGCTGAACTGGCGGCCAAAACCTTTGGCAAGGTCCCTAACCGAGACGCCAGCGTACCGCCGATCACAGTCCCGGCGGTCACCCCTGAACAGCAGGGCATCATTATTCATTATGTACCGGCCCAGCCGCGTAAACAGTTGAAAGTAGAATTCCGCATCGACAACAACAGTGCCGAGTTCCGCAGCAAGACCGATACCTACATTAGTTACCTGATTGGCAACCGCAGCCAAAATACCCTGTCTGACTGGCTGCAAAAGCAGGGGTTGGCGGATGCCATCAATGCCGGGGCCGATCCTATGGTCGATCGCAACGGCGGCGTATTCTCGATCAGCGTCTCGCTGACCGATAAAGGCCTGGCCAAGCGCGACGAAGTGGTGGCGGCCATCTTCAACTACCTGAAAATGTTGCGCAGCGAAGGCATCAAGCAAAGCTATTTTGATGAGATTTCCCACGTACTGAATCTGGATTTCCGCTATCCGTCGATCACCCGTGATATGGACTACATCGAATGGCTGGTGGATACCATGCTGCGCGTGCCGGTCGAGCATACGCTGGATGCGCCTTATCTGGCCGACCGCTATGACGCTAAAGCGATTGCCGATCGTCTGGACGCCATGACGCCGCAAAATGCGCGTATCTGGTTCGTCAGCCCCAATGAGCCGCATAACAAGATGGCCTACTTCGTCAATGCGCCGTATCAGGTCGATAAAATCACTCCGCAGCGCTTTGAGCAGTGGCAGCAACTGGGGAAAGGCATCAGCCTGTCGTTACCCACGCTGAATCCGTATATTCCTGATGATTTCAGCCTGACCAAACCTTCGCACGAGTTTAAAAAACCGGAGGTGGTGGTCGACCAACCGGGCCTGCGCGTGTTGTATATGCCGAGTCGTTACTTTGCCGACGAGCCGAAGGCTGACGTCACAGTAGCGTTCCGCAATGCAAAAACCATGAATTCTGCACGCAACCAGGTGTTGTTCTCTTTGACTGACTATCTGGCCGGCATTTCACTGGATCAACTGAGCTATCAGGCTTCGGTTGGCGGGCTGAGTTTCTCAACCTCGCCGAACAACGGTCTGGAGTTCAACGCCAACGGCTTTACCCAGCGTCTGCCGCAACTGCTGACCTCGCTGATCGAAGGCTACTCAAGCTTTACGCCGACGGAAGATCAACTTGCGCAGGCCAAATCCTGGTATCTGGAACAGCTGGATTCTGCCGAGAAAGGCAAAGCCTTTGAACTGGCTATCCAGCCGGTGCAGATGGTTTCCCGCGTGCCTTACTCAGAACGTAGTGAGCGCCGTGAGGTGCTGAAAACCCTGACGCTGAAAGATGTGCTGGCCTACCGTGACAGCCTGCTGGCTGAGGCGACGCCGGAGTTGTTGGTGGTGGGCAATATGAGCAAGCAGCAGGTGGATACCCTGGCCTCTACGCTGAAACACCGTCTGGGTTGTACCGGTGTTGCATGGTGGCATGGCGAAGACGTTGAAGTGACTAAAAGCCAGTTGGCCAATCTGCAGCGGGCAGGCAGCAGCACCGACTCGGCGCTGGCGGCAGTGTATGTGCCGACCGGCTACGACGAAGTGACCGGCATGGCTTACAGCTCGCTGCTTGGCCAAATTATCCAGCCATGGTTCTACAGCCAACTGCGTACTCAGGAACAGCTGGGCTACGCGGTGTTTGCTTTCCCGATGTCCGTCGGCCGTCAGTGGGGGATTGGTTTCCTGCTGCAAAGTAACAGCAAGCAACCGGCATACCTGTATCAGCGCTATCAGGATTTCTACCCGAAAACCGAGAAACGCCTGCGAGAGATGAAAGAAGCAGACTTCGAGCAGTATAAGCAGGCGATGATCAACGAATTGAAGCAGCGTCCACAAACCCTGAGCGAAGAAGCCGGCCGTTTCTCCAATGACTTCGACCGTGGCAACTTCACATTTGATACCCGTCATAAGCTGATTGAGCAAATCAAGCAGTTGACGCCGACCAAACTGGCGGATTATTTCCACCAGGCGGTGATTAAGCCGCAGGGGCTGGCGGTGCTGTCGCAGGTGAGTGGTAGTGGGCAAGAGAAGGCGGATTATGCGGTGCAGCCGAACTGGGTGACTTATCCAAACGCCTCTGCGCTGCAGAAAACTCTGCCGCGTAAGGTGGCGACACCATGACAGAGACCACCCCGCAGCGACTTGATCCGCTAACGTTGCCGCTATTTGGCGAGCGGTTGATAGAAGCGTCGGCGGGGACCGGTAAAACCTTTACCATCGGTGCGCTGTATCTGCGCCTGCTGCTTGGCCTGGGCCAGGCAGCGGCCTTTCCCCGGCCGCTGACGGTAGAGGAGATCCTGGTGGTGACCTTTACCGAGGCCGCCACCGAGGAGCTGCGTGGACGTATCCGCAGCAATATCCATGGCTTACGCATTGCCTGCGTGCGTGGCAGCAGTAAAGACCCATTATTTGTTTCGTTAATGGCTGAAATTGACGATCTGCCGGATGCTGCCGCGCAACTGCTGGCTGCCGAGCGGCAGATGGACGAAGCGGCAATCTACACCATCCACGGTTTTTGCCAGCGTATGCTGACCCACAACGCCTTCGAGTCCGGCATTCTGTTTGAGCAAACGCTGGTGCAGGATGAACTGCCGCTGCGCCGCCAGGCCTGTGCGGACTTTTGGCGTCGCCATTGTTATCCGTTGCCGATTGGCGTTGCCCGGGCGGTGAGCCAGGAATGGAGCGGCCCGGAAGCGCTGCTGGCCGATCTTTCCGGCTATCTGCATGGCGAAGCACCCATGCTGCGTCGGCCGCCGAAGGATGAAGAAACGGTGCTGATGCGCCATGAGCAGATCGTGGCGCGTATTGACGCCATCAAAGCGCAGTGGCTGGCAGCGGCGGGCGATTTGGAGGCGTTAATCAGCCAGTCCGGCGTTGATAAGCGCAGCTACAGCAGCAAGCACCTGCCTAACTGGCTGCAGAAGGTGGGTGAATGGGTGGTGCTGGAAACTCAGGACTACCAACTGCCGAAAGAGCTGGATAAATTTCGCCAGTCGGTACTGTTGGAGAAAACCAAAAAAGGCGAACCGCCGAACCATGCATTGTTCGTGGCGATCGACGAACTGTTCGATGAACCGCTGACACTGCGTGACCTGATTATGGCGCGGGCGCTGAGCGAGATACGTTTGTCCATTCAGCAGGAGAAACGCCAGCGGGCCGAGCTGGGTTTTGACGACCTGTTAAGTCGGCTGGACAGTGCATTGCAGAGCGAAGGTGGTGAACGTTTAGCACAGGCGATTCGCCAGCGTTACCCGGTGGCGATGATCGATGAGTTCCAGGATACCGATCCACAGCAATACCGCATCTTCCAAAAACTCTATGTCGGCAGGCCGGAATGCGGCCTGCTGCTGATCGGCGATCCCAAACAGGCAATTTACGCTTTCCGCGGTGCCGATATCTTTACCTATATGCGCGCTCGTTCAGAGGTAAGCGCCCACTACACGCTCGAAACCAACTGGCGCTCCTCACCGGCGATGGTGAACAGCGTTAACCATCTGTTTGCGCAGGTGGAAAAACCTTTCCTGTTCGGCCAAATTCCCTTTATTGAGGTGGCCGCCGCCGAGAAAAATCGGGGGCTGGCGTTTGAGCTGCAAAATCAGCCGCAGCCGGCGATGCAGTTCTGGCTGCAGCAGGGGGAAGGTGTTGGCGTTAGTGAGTACCAACAATTGATGGCACGCCTGTGCGCCACGCAAATTCGCGACTGGCTCAGCGCCGGACAAAACCAACAGGCCTGGCTGGTCGATGGCGAAAAACGGCGGGCGGTAGAGGCGTCACACATTACCGTGCTGGTGCGCAGCCGCAATGAGGCGGCGTTAGTACGTGATGCCCTGAGTGCGCTGGCGATACCTTCGGTTTATTTGTCCAACCGCGACAGCGTATTCGATACGCCAGAAGCCAAGGATTTGCTGTGGCTGCTGCAGGCCGTGCTGGCGCCGGAGCAGGAACGTACGCTGCGCAGTGCTATGGCTACCGGGCTGATGGGGCTGGATGCCCCGACGCTGGACGGATTGAATCGGGATGAGCGTGCCTGGGATGCGCTGGTCAACGAGTTCGACAAATATCGTACGCTGTGGCTGCGCCGCGGCGTGTTGCCGATGCTGCGTGAGGTGATGAATCAGCGCCATCTGGCAGAAAACCTGTTGGCCAGCCTCGGCGGTGAGCGCCGGTTGACCGACGTGATGCATCTGGGGGAGCTTTTGCAGGAAGCTTCTGCGCAGCTCGACAGCGAACATGCGCTGGTGCGTTGGCTGGCGCAGCAGATTGCTCAGCCCAATCGGCAGTCAGACAACCAGCAGCTACGGCTGGAAAGCGACCGCCATTTGGTACAGGTGATCACCATCCATAAATCCAAAGGGTTGGAGTTCGATCTGGTATGGCTGCCGTTCGTCGGCAATTTCCGCCAGCAACAGCAGGTGTTGTACCACGATCGTCACAGTTTCCAGGCCCTGCTTGACCTCAACGCCGATGAGCAAAGTATTGAGTGGGCAGAGGAGGAGCGGCTGGCGGAAGATTTACGCCTGTTGTATGTCGCGCTGACCCGTTCGGTATACCACTGCAGTATCGGTATTGCGCCGTTGATTCAGGGCACCCGCAAAAAACAGGGTGATAGCGATTTACACCGCAGCGCGCTGGGCTATCTGGTACAGGCCGGCCAAGCCGGCGATGCGGCTTATCTGCAGCAATGTCTGCAACAGTTGGCTGTAGATGGCGTTGCGCTGTCGCTGGTCGAAAGCCTTGACGAGCAACCCTGGCAGCCGCAAACGCCAGACTTGACCGAACTGTCGGCGAAACACTTCATGCGCCAGGTGCAGGATTTCTGGCGGGTGACCAGCTATACCGGTCTGCAACAGCACGGCACGAGCCTGATGCAGGATTTGTTGCCGCGGTTGGATGTTGATGCCGCCGGCGAGCAAGCGCAGGACAGTGAGCCAGCGCTCACACCGCATACCTTTCCTCGTGGCGCCGGTCCGGGGACTTTCCTGCACAGTCTGTTTGAAACGATCGACTTTACCCAACCCCTCGATGAGGCGTGGTTGCTGGAGCAGTTGCAACAACAAGGATTTGGCGAACACTGGCAACCGATACTGTTGGCGTGGATGCAGGTGCTGTTAAACACCCCGCTTAATGATACCGGCGTCGCTTTGTCGGCGCTGGCTCCGCAGCATAAGCAGGCTGAGTTGCAGTTTTATCTGCCTATCGAGCAGCTGTTGCAGGCGCGTGAGCTGGATAAGCTGGTGAAAAGTTACGATCCGCTTTCTGCCCGTTGCCCTGAGTTGGATTTTCAGCAGGTGCAGGGGATGCTGAAAGGATTTATCGACCTGGTGTTCTGCTGGCAGGGGAAATATTACCTGCTGGACTACAAATCCAACTGGTTGGGTGAAGACAGCAGTGCCTATACCCAACCGGCGATGGAGCAGGCGATGGCGGAACATCGTTACGATTTGCAGTACCAGCTATACACGCTGGCACTGCACCGCTATCTGCGCCATAGGTTGCCGGATTATGATTATCAGCGGCACTTCGGCGGGGTGATTTATCTGTTCCTGCGCGGTGTGGATGCACAGCATCCGGGCAACGGCATTTTTGCCTGCCGTCCGCAGGAGCAATTGGTGGAAGGCATGGATTTGTTATTCAGCGGTAAAACCGCTGCGGTGGAGGATGCATCATGATCGCTCTACTGGAACAGGCACAGGCGCTTGGCGTGTTACGTCCACTAGATTTGCAGTTCGCCCGCGTAGTCGCTGGAGCGGATGAGCCTGAGATACTGTTAGCTGCCGCCTGCCTCAGTGCGGAGGCTGGCGCGGGTCACGTTTGCCTGATGCTGGAGCAACTGCTGCCGGAAAACCTTTTTGACGGACGTCAGCCGGAGCTGGCGCAGGCCGCGTGGTTGGCGGCAGGGCAGTTGGATGTGGCCGGTTGGCAACGGCGGCTGTCGGCCAGTGCGGCGGTGAGCGACGGCAGCACTGCGACGCCGATGGTGTTACAACCACAGCGCTTGTATCTGCAGCGCATGTGGCAGAACGAGGGAGAGGTTGCCGCCTTTATCCGTGGTGACAGTATCAGCAGTGACAGTCTTCCTCAGGCGGTTGAAGAGGCCGACCTGCGCACCATTCTCGACCAATTATTTGGTGAGGCGACCGATGAACCCGACTGGCAGAAAATTGCTGCCGCGGTGGCCGCTACGCGACGTATTGCGGTGATTTCAGGCGGGCCGGGTACCGGTAAGACCACCACGGTCGCCAAATTGCTGGCGGCGCTGGTGCAGCTTGATGAAGGGCGACGTTTGCGCATCCAACTGGCGGCGCCTACCGGTAAAGCGGCGGCGCGTTTAACCGAATCGTTAGGCAGCGCCGGCAAACAATTGGCGCTAACCCCGGAGCAGCGTGCGCTGTTCCCTACCGAAGCTTCCACCTTGCATCGCCTGCTGGGCGCTCAACCCAACAGTCAGCGTATGCGTTATCACAGTGGCAATCGGCTGCATCTGGACGTGCTGGTAGTTGATGAGGCCTCTATGGTCGACCTGCCTATGATGGCGCGTTTGATTGCCGCCTTGCCCACTCAGGCACGGGTGATCTTCCTGGGCGACCGCGATCAACTGGCTTCGGTGGAGGCCGGGGCGGTACTGGGAGATATTTGCCGCTTTGCCGAACAAGGTTACAGCGTGGCGCGGGCGGAGCAACTTTCGCGGCTGACCGGCTGCCAACTGCTGGGGCAAACCGCCCAGGCGGAAGCTGCGGTGCGCGACAGTCTGTGCCTGCTGCGTAAAAGCTACCGTTTTGATGCCAATTCGGGTATTGGTCAATTGGCCCTTGCCGTGAACGCCGGTGATGGCAAGCGGGCAATGGCGGCGCTCAGCGGCAGTTTCGCTGACGTTAGCGGTTATCCACTGGCGGAAACGCAGGACTATCAGGCGCTGTTGGATGCCTGCGTGGCGGGTTACCGTGATTATTTGCGGCTGGTGGGTGAGGGGGCGGACGCAGTGGCGGTGTTGGCGGCGTTCGGTCATTTCCAGGTGCTGTGCGCGCTGCGCGAGGGGCCTTTCGGCATCGCCGGGTTAAATGAACGCATTGAGACGGGGCTGCAACGTGCCGGTCTAATCCAGCGTAAGCCGGGAGCTGCTGGGCGTTGGTATTCTGGCCGTCCGGTGATGATTGGTCGCAATGACAGCGCTCTGGGGCTGTTTAACGGCGATATTGGCATTGCCTTGCGGGACGAGAGCGGCGAACTACGTGTTCACTTTCAACTGCCGGACGGCAGCATCAAGTCGGTGCAGCCGAGCCGTTTACCGGCGCATGAAACCGCTTATGCGATGACGGTGCATAAATCACAAGGCTCGGAGTTTGACCATACGGTACTGGTGTTGCCCAATCATTACCTGCCGGTGCTGACCCGTGAACTGGTGTACACCGCGATCACCCGCGCTCGCAGGCAGCTTTCGCTGTACGCCATTGATGCAGTTTTGATGCGGGCGATCCGCACTCCGACTCAGCGCCGAAGCGGGTTGGCGGAGCGGTTGCAGGTCAAGGCTTAAGTGCCCATGGGCGCAGCACGCTGCGCCCGCCAGCAATTACAGATCCGCCAGCAAAATCTTGGAACGGCGTTGGTAGTTGTACAGCGCCTGTTTCTCAACCGGCAGCACGTCGACTTCCGCCGGCGTGAAACCACGTTCCTGGAACCAGTGGATGCTGCGCGTAGTCAGCACAAACAGCTTACGCAGGCCCATCTGGCGTGCCTGACTCTCCACCCGTTGCAGCAGCATTTCACCCCGTGACGAGCTGCGGTAATCAGGATGAACCGCAACGCAGGCCATCTCGCCAATCTTCTCTTCCGGGAACGGATACAGCGCTGCGCAAGCGATGGTCAGGTTATCGCGCTCAATAATGGTGAATTTGTCGATCTCCATCTCCAGTTGCTCACGTGAGCGGCGCACCAAGATGCCCTGCTGCTCAAGCGGACGGATCAGCTCGAGGATGCCGCCGATATCGTTAATCGTCGCCCGGCGCACCTGTTCAGCGCTCTCCATCACTATCTGAGTGCCTATACCATCGCGTGAAAACAGTTCCTGCACCAGCGCACCGTCTTCCTGATAGCTGATCAGGTGGCTGCGGCGTACGCCGCTGCGGCAGGCCTTCACCGCGCCACGCAGGAAACGCACGGTGCCGGAATGATAGTCGCCATGCTCTTCCAGCTCCTCAATGCGTTTTTGCGCGTCGTTGGGGAACAGTTCGGAAATGATGGTGCCTTCCTGATTGGTGACCCCCTGTGACGAACAGAAGCCGATCATTTTCTCGGCTTTCAGCTTGACGGCCAACTGGGTTGCCACTTCTTCCGAGGTCAGGTTAAAGCTTTCGCCGGTAACGGAAACGGCCACCGGGCCAATCAGCACGATGGCGTTGCTATCGAGCTGACGGTGAATAGCTTCTTCATCAATACGGCGGATGCGGCCGCTGTGGCAGTAGTCCACACCGTCATCAATCCCCAGTGGCTGGGCGATAATAAAATTACCGCTGACCACGTTGATATGCGCGCCCTGTAATGGCGTGTTGTTGAGGCTCATTGACAGCCGGGCGGTGATATCCAGTTGCAGCAGACCCGCCGCCTGTTTAACCAGCTCCAGCGTATGGGCGTCGGTGACGCGGGTGTGCTTGTGATAAATCGGTTCGAGATTATGCTGCGCCAGATTGACGTCAATCTGCGGCCGGGCACCATAGACCACGACTAAACGAATACCCAGACTATGCAGCAGCCCGATGTCGTTAACGATGTTGGCAAAGTTCTCATGTTCTATGGCTTCGCCACCCAGCATAACGACAAACGTCTTGCCACGGTGGGCGTTGATATAGGGAACTGAGTGACGGAATCCTTGGACCAGCTCTGTACTACGTTCCTTCACGGCCAAACCTCATTTGCATATTTATACGATATTTTTGTATTTTTATTCTTTTATTGCCCTGATGGCAAGTGAGAATTTATCTCTATTTCTTTGCCGGGGGCGCTGAGTCGTTAATAAATTGAAAAACCATAAAAAGATTTTCTGATGACAGCGCCGGAATGATTGGTTAAAGTTTTCGGCATTCCTGTTAACTGGTGTTTTTTTCATCTGTTTTAATCTGTTACCACTGCTGGAGCCGCATGCCAAACTCAAATCACAATCTGGGCCGCCGTCGTTTATTACAGGGGGTTGCCGCAAGCTGGTTGCTGAGTGTGAGTCGCACAGGTTTCGCTGCTTCATCGCACGTCATTGCCGTACGCGTCTGGCCATCCTCCACCTATACCCGGGTGACGCTCGAATCCAACGTTGAACTGAAATATAAGCAGTTTGCGCTGACCAATCCCGATCGCGTGGTGGTGGATATTGAAGGCGTGCAGCTCAACAGCGTGCTCAAGGGGATTGTTGGCCAGGTTCGTGCCGACGATCCCTACCTGAAACAGGCGCGCGTCGGTCAGTTTGATCAAAACACCGTCCGGTTGGTGCTGGAGCTTAAGCGCAGCGTCAGCCCGCATATGTTTACTCTGGCGCCGGTGCCGGAATACCGCAATCGTCTGGTGATGGATCTGTACCCGAGCAAGGGCGGCAGCGGTGAAGACTATGATCCGCTGTTGGCGTTACTGGAAGATTACAACAAGGGCGATCTTGAGCGCACATTGCCGGCGGAAGCGCCGCAGGCCGGTAAGGCGGGGCGTGACCGCCCGATTGTCATCATGCTGGATCCCGGTCACGGCGGCGAAGATCCCGGAGCGATTGGTAAATTCAAAACGCGTGAAAAAGACATCGTATTGCAGATTGCGCGCCGGCTAAGCACGCTAATCAAGCGCGAGCCGAATATGAAGGTGTTCATGACGCGTAATGAAGACGTCTTCATTCCGTTGAAGGTGAGGGTGGCTAAGGCGCGTAAGCAGCGTGCCGACCTGTTTGTGTCCATCCACGCCGATGCCTTTACCAGCCGGGCCGCGCGTGGGTCATCGGTGTTTGCGCTGTCGACCAAAGGTGCCACCAGTTCGGCGGCGAAGTTCCTGGCGCAGACCCAAAATGAATCGGACCAAATCGGCGGCGTAAGCAAAAGCGGTGACCGCTATCTGGATCACACCATGTTTGATCTGATTCAAACCGCGACCATCAATGACAGCCTGAAATTCGGTAAGGAAGTGCTGAACCGGATGGGCAAAATAAACCGTTTGCATAAGAATCGTGTCGATCAGGCCGGTTTTGCGGTATTGAAAGCGCCGGACATCCCTTCGATTCTGGTTGAGACGGCGTTTATCAGCAACATCGAAGAAGAACGCAAGCTGCGCACCACCCATTTCCAGCAGCAGGTGGCGGAATCTATTCTGGCGGGTATCAAGGCGTACTTTGCCAACGGTGGTGCGGTGGCGCGCAGAGGGTAAGGCTAATGCGGAAACGACTGGGCGGCTGCCCGGTCGATTTTTGGCGGATTTCAGATACAAAAAAACACCCGTTAAGGTGCTTATTTGTAGTCATTAAGATTGGTTGCGGAGGCCGGATTTGAACCGACGACCTTCGGGTTATGAGCCCGACGAGCTACCAGGCTGCTCCACCCCGCGTCCGTCTTAATGCTTGTATTATCGAAACCAACATTTCATGTGATACCGCTGGTACAGTATCGGTTGGTTGCGGGGGCCGGATTTGAACCGACGACCTTCGGGTTATGAGCCCGACGAGCTACCAGGCTGCTCCACCCCGCGTCCGTATAATACTTTCTTTTTCATCGAATCCAACACTTTACTTGATACTGCCTCTGGCAATATCGGTTGGTTGCGGAGGCCGGATTTGAACCGACGACCTTCGGGTTATGAGCCCGACGAGCTACCAGGCTGCTCCACCCCGCGTCCGATGGAAGCGCACTATACTCTCCGTGCATTTTGTTGCAACCCTTTTTGCACTTAATTGAACTAAAACAGTCTTTCTGCTGGATTAGTCCGCAATCTGCGTTCTTTTTCAGCGTTATTGCCCCTGGGGCTTTTTTTATTGGCGGCGATTCCTTTATCTATGGGCGTTTGTTATCGTTCGCCGGGAGATCATATATGTAGAGAGTGTGCGCGATGAAAGGACGTTGGGGCAAATACCTGCTGGGCGGGTTAATGGTAGCGGTACTGGCGGGCTGTTCTTCCAAGCCGACCGACCGGGGACAACAATATAAGGATGGTCACCTGGATCAGTCGTTGGAGTTGGTGAATCAACCCAACGCCAGGGGCGTACCGGTTAATGCCAAGGATTACTCGGATCAGCTGATGGAGATTAAATACGCCTCTCCTTCACTTTTTAATCGCAACAACACTACCTTCCAGGCGGTACAAAGCTGGATGGCGTCCGGTGCCGACACTCGTACTCTGAACCAATATGGCCTCAGCGCTTATCAAATGGAAGGCGTGGACAGCTATGGCAACGTGCAGTTCACCGGTTACTACACACCGGTGCTGCAGGCGCGTTATACCCAGCAGGGGGAGTTCCGTTACCCGCTGTACCGCATGCCACCAAAAGGTAAAGGCCGTCTGCCCGATCGCGCGGGCATTTACTCGGGCGCACTGGATGACCGATATATCGTGGCGTATACCAACTCGCTGATGGACAACTTTATGATGGAAGTCCAGGGCAGTGGCTATGTGGATTATGGCAACGGCCAGCCGTTGGTGTTCTTCGGTTACGGCGGCAAGAACGGCCATGCGTATCGCAGCATTGGTAAAGTGCTGATCGATCGCGGTGAAGTGGCCAAGGCGGATATGTCGATGCAGGCGATCCGCCAGTGGGCGGACACTCATAGCGCCGCCGAAGTGCGCGAATTGCTGGAGCAAAACCCTTCCTTTGTCTTCTTCCGTCCTGAAGCCTTTGCGCCGGTACGCGGTGCCAGCGCCGTGCCGCTGGTGGCCAAGGCGTCGGTGGCTTCCGACCGTTCACTGATCCCGGCGGGTACCACGCTGCTGGCAGAGGTGCCGCTACTGGACAACAAGGGTAAATTCACGGGAAAATATGAGATGCGCCTGATGGTGGCTCTGGACGTGGGTGGAGCAATCAAAGGCCAGCACTTCGATATGTATCAGGGCATCGGGCCGGATGCCGGCCACTCGGCCGGTTTTTATAACCACTATGGCCGCGTTTGGGTGCTGAAAGGCGCCAACGTTAATGCGCCGTTGTTCACCAGCCAGACCCGTTCCGCCTCTGGCGGCTCGCTGTTAGTCACCCGCTAACGGCAACAATTGACCGCAAGGGCCGGACATTCCGGCCCTTATTATTTGCAATGTTAAGGTAATTAAAGCGTTATGAGCACAGCCTATTCTGAAGCCTACCTGCAGCGTTTTGGCGGCACGGCACGTTTATACGGTCAGCAGGCCCTGGCGCTGTTTGCCCAGGCGCACATTTGCGTGATTGGCATCGGCGGCGTGGGCTCCTGGGCGGCAGAGGCGTTGGCGCGCACCGGTATCGGTGCCATTACGCTGATTGATATGGATGATGTCTGCGTCACCAACACCAACCGCCAAATCCACGCGCTGCGTCAGCATGTGGGCCAGTCAAAAACGGAAGTGATGGCGGAGCGCATTCTGGCGATCAACCCGGAGTGCCGGGTGACCTGCATTGACGACTTTATTACTGCGGACAACGTTGCAGAGCTGCTGAATAACAATTTTAGCTATGTCATCGATGCGATTGACAGCGTGCGACCGAAGGCCGCGCTGTTGGCCTATTGTCGTCGTTACAAGATCCCGGTGGTCACTACCGGCGGAGCAGGTGGTCAGATAGATCCGACCCAGATTGCAGTGGTCGATCTGGCCAAAACCATTCAGGATCCGCTGGCGGCCAAGCTGCGTGAGCGGTTGAAAAATGATTTCAACGTGGTGAAGAACAGCAAGGGCAAATTGGGCATCGACTGCGTATTTTCCAGCGAGCCGCTGGTTTACCCCCAGCCGGATGGCAGCGTTTGCGCATCACGCAGTACCGCGGAAGGGCCAAAACGAATGGATTGCAGCGCGGGATTTGGCGCGGCAACCATGGTTACCGCTACCTTTGGTTTTGTCGCCGTTTCCCATGCGCTGAAGAAGATGGTGGCGAAAGCCGCGCGTCAGGCGTAGCGAGCGGCCATTTCTTTCACGGCAGCAGCCAGTGCTGCCAGCCCGCTGGCGCGGGTGGCGCTGAGTTGAGCACGTAACGCCAGTTGATCAAACAGCGCCAGGGGATCCATCGCCGCTATCTGCTGCGGCGTTTTTCCTTCTACCGCCGTTAGCAGTACCGCCAACAGACCGCGCACGATACGGCCTTCGCTGTCGCCATAAAAGTGCAGCGTGCCGTCCGCCAGTAACTGATGCCCCAGCCAGACCCGATTCTCACAGCCACTCAACTCCATTTCTGCTGCGCGTAATGCTTCCGGCAGTGGCGGCAATTGTTTCGCCAGCATGATCAGTTGGCGATAGCGATCTTCCCATTGTTTCAGCGCGGTAAATTTATCGATCAGCGCTTCGGCGGTGATTTCATGGCCAAAGGGATGGGGGGCAAGCATAGCGTCTCCGGGGTTCATTTAATCGGCCAGCAGGTCGATGGCGTTGTGCAGTGCGGTGACCAGGGTATCGACGTCTTCCTGCGTGTTGTATGGCGCAAAGGAGGCGCGTAGCGTCCCACTGACACCCAGCGCTGCCATCAGCGGTTGAGCGCAGTGCTGACCGGCTCGCAGCGCGATGCCTTGTTCTGCCAGCAGGGTGACGATATCGCTGTGATGGATACCGGCAATATCAAACGCCAGTAAGCTGGAGCCCGAACAACGGAAGCTGCGGAACCCCGGCAGTTGCGCCAATCGCTTCTCGGCGAGATCGGCCAACTCGCGGCTGTATTGCTCGGCTGCCGCCAGATCCTGGGTGCCAAGCCATTCCAATGCGGCGGCCAACCCCAGCACACCGGCGATATTCGGTGTACCGGCTTCAAAACAGTGCGGTGGTTTTTGCGGCGTAAAGCCGTCGAAGGAGGCCTGAGTCAGCATCTTGCCGCCCCCTTGCCAGGGGGCCATCTGCGCCAGCAATTCGCTTTTACCGTATAGCGCACCGATGCCGGTCGGGCCATATAATTTGTGGCCGGAGAAAGCGTAGAAATCAATGTCTAGTCGCTGAACGTCAGCCGGACAGTGAACGATGCCTTGTGCGCCGTCGATCATCACCAGGGCACCGGCACTATGGGCAAGCCGGATGGCCAGATCCAGATCCGGACAGCCGCCGGTGACGTTGGACATTTGGCCCAGTGCCAGCAGGCGGGTTTTATCACTCAGCAGGCTGGGTAACTGGGTCAGATCCGGCAGGCGGTCTGCACCCAGTGGCAGTTTCACCACCCGAGCGCCGGTTTGTTCCGCCACCATCAGCCAGGGGATCAGGTTGGCGTGGTGTTCGGCTTCGCTCACCAGGATTTCGTCACCGGGCTGCAACCGGGGGCGGGCATAGCTCTGCGCTACCAAATTGATGGCTTCGGTGGTGCCGCGGGTCCAGATAATGTCGTCGGCTGAAGGAGCATTGACCAGCGTAGCGACCTGTTGGCGAGCCTGCTCGAAGCGTGCAGTCAGATCCTGTGCCGCCCGGTGCTGGCTGCGGTGCACGGTGGCGGCATCGTCGCGGTAAAACTGCTGCGTGGCATTGATGACCGCCAGCGGCTTCAACGCGGTGGCGGCGCTGTCGAGATAAATGCCCGCTTGCTGCAAGGCAGGAAACTGATTACGAAAGACGATGGGATTAAAAGGTGTCATAACCTGATTGTCACTGGCTTGAGTCAATGGCCGATCCTGTCTTATTTTACCGCCAGAGACAAGCTATCCCGCATATTAGGATTCATCGTCTGGAAATTATAGGTAAGTTTGTTATGCTGTTAGGTGCGCACTAAGTCATGGCGTTAAATAACATAAAAGGTTTTTACAGCATTTAAAACTACAAGGAGTCCACAATGAAGAAAACAGCCGCAGTTATCTCTGCCCTGATGCTAACGTTTACCCTGGCCGCCTGTTCCAGCAACTACGTGATGCAGACCAATGATGGACGCACCATTGTCGCTAAAGGAAAACCCGCGTTGGATAACGACACCGGGATGATCAGCTATAAAGACGCCAACGGCGTTGAGCAGCAGATCAACCGTTCAGACGTGAAGGAAATGGTTGAAAAAGACCAATAACGTCGGGCAAAAAAAAGCACCGCAAAGATTGCGGTGCTGCATAAAATCACTATGGACAGACAGGGTAAATGTACAGGAAGTGAAAAACAGTAGCTTAGCTACCACGTCTGGATTGCCAGACAATTTGCAAACACAACATCACAACCACAAGCCAAAAGTTCATCGGCGTCCTCGACACCCACTCCCTTTTCGTTCCGGCCCGGGAAGTGCCGCCACTATAGGTATTTACTGGCGCATGCTCAACGGACAATTTATAATGGCTCGGATTAAAAAAACTAATGGTAGCGCTTTGCTGTCTGGTGCCTATCGCACGGCAGATAACGCCGCCTGATTTTTTATGCCGAATCACTCGGATTATTGTTACACAAAAGTAGCTAATAAATGTCTAAACGCTTACCACCTCTTAATGCACTGCGGGTTTTTGACGCGGCTGCCCGTCACCTGAGTTTTACCAAAGCGGCAGAAGAACTGTTTGTCACCCAGGCTGCGGTGAGCCACCAGATCAAGTCGCTGGAGGACTTCCTCGGCCTGAAGCTGTTTCGGCGCCGCAATCGCTCGCTGTTGCTGACGGAAGAAGGGCAAAGTTATTACCTGGATATCAAAGAAATTTTCACCTCAATCAATGAGGCCACCCGCAAGCTGCAGGCCCGCAGCGCCAAGGGGGCATTAACCGTCAGTTTGCCCCCTAGTTTTGCTATTCAGTGGCTGGTGCCGCGCCTGTCCGGCTTTAACTCAGCTTATCCGGGAATTGACGTGCGTATTCAGGCCGTGGACCGCGAAGAAGACAAGCTGGCGGATGATGTCGACGTGGCGATTTTCTATGGGCGCGGCAACTGGACCGGATTGCGAGCCGAACGTTTATACGCGGAATATCTGTTGCCGGTGTGCTCACCCAGCCTGCTGACCGGGGAACATGCGTTAAAAATGACGAGCGATCTGGCTTATCACACGCTACTGCATGATACTTCACGCCGCGATTGGCTGGCCTATACCCGTCAGTTGGGGTTGCAGCACATTAATGTGCAGCAGGGGCCTATTTTCAGCCATAGCGCGATGGTGGTTCAGGCGGCGGTGCATGGGCAGGGGATTGCGCTGGTGAATAACGTGATGGCGCAGACCGAGATTGAAGCCGGGCGTTTGGTCTGTCCGTTTAACGAGGTTTTGGTCAGTAAAAATGCTTTTTATCTGGTATGTCATGACAGCCAGGCAGAACTGGGTAAAATAGCCGCCTTTCGTCAGTGGATCCTGGCTCGGGCAGCCAGCGAACAAGAAAAGTTCCGCTTTCGCTACGAACAATGAGGCCGGTCGCCGCGATGGCGCAGCCGGTTTTCTTCAATAAAGGTAAATAACGATGAGCAGTCGTTCAATGCTGATTTTTGCCGCTATCAGTGGCTTTGTATTTGTTGCTCTGGGCGCGTTTGGCGCACACGTATTAAGTGGCACCCTGGGTGCCAACGAGATGGTCTGGATCCGTACCGGACTGGACTATCAGGGGTTCCATACCCTGGCGATCCTGGCGCTGGCGGTGGCAATGCAACGCCGCGTCAGCCTGTGGTTTTACTGGAGCGGAGCGTTGTTGGCGCTCGGCACCGTACTGTTCAGCGGCAGTCTGTACTGTCTGGCGCTGTCACACCTGAAGTTCTGGGTTTATATCACGCCGATTGGCGGCGTGTGTTTCCTGATCGGTTGGGTTTTGATGTTGATTGGCGCTTTGCGTCTGAGGAAAAAGGCCGAGCGCCATGAATAGACTTGCGTTGTATTGCCGTCAAGGCTTTGAAAAAGAGTGTGCGGCAGAAATTACCGCCAAGGCTGCCGAACTGGAAGTGTTCGGTTTTGCCAGAGTAAAGGATAACAGCGGCTACGTGCTGTTCGAGTGCTACCAGCCGGATGACGCCGATCGCCTGGCGAAGGAAATCCCGTTCCGGGAGCTGATTTTTGCCCGTCAGATATTGGTGGTGGGCGAGTTGCTGCGCGATTTACCACCGGAAGATCGGGTTTCTCCGATTGTCGGCATGCTGATTGGCGTGGTCGATCGTGGTGGTGAGCTGCGCGTGGAAGTGCCGGATACCAACGAAAGCAAAGAACTGTTGAAGTTCTGCCGCAAGCTGACGGTGCCGTTGCGTACTGCGATGCGTGAGCAGAAGGTGTTGATGGCGCGTGAGAATAAGACCCGTCCAGTGGTGCATGTGTTCTTTATCGCACCGGGGTGTTGCTATGTGGGTTACTCCTTCAGCAATAACAACTCACCGTTCTATATGGGCATTCCGCGTCTCAAGTTCCCATCCGATGCTCCGAGCCGTTCTACCCTGAAACTGGAAGAAGCGTTCCACGTGTTCATTCCTGCCGACGAGTGGGATGAACGTTTGGCCAGCGGCATGCATGCGGTCGATCTGGGCGCCTGTCCGGGTGGCTGGACCTATCAACTGGTGCAGCGCAGCATGATGGTGCACGCAGTGGATAATGGCCCAATGGCACCGAGCCTGATGGATACCGGGCAGGTGACGCATCATCGTGCCGACGGTTTCAGATATGAGCCTTCCAGCAGCAAGATTTACTGGCTGGTGTGCGATATGGTGGAAAAACCGGCGAAGGTGACCAGCCTGATGATCCAGTGGCTGGTGAAAGGCTGGTGTCGTGAGGCGATCTTCAACCTGAAATTGCCGATGAAAAAACGTTACGAAGAGGTTTCGCAGAATCTGCTGGCCATCAAGGAAGCGTTGGATACGGCGGGTATCAGTTCAGAAATTCATGCCAAGCAGCTGTATCACGATCGTGAAGAAGTCACCGTACACGTCCGTCGTATGTGGTCGGCCGTGGCAGGCCGCCGCGACGAGCGCGATTAAATGACAGGGCGCTGTCTTCAGCGCCAGTGATTAAACCGGTAACCGCAGTTGTTGCAGGTTGCCGGTTAATGCCAGATCGGTTCGCAAGGTAGCGACACTTTTGCTGACGTAGGCCATCTCGCGGTGCTGTTGCAGTTTTCCGCGCCATTTTTCCGGCACCTGTTCCAGACTTTGATATAACCCATCCAGCGAACCTGCCTGTTGTAACAGCAATACCGCCGTCTTCGGCCCAATCCCCGCCACGCCGGGGATTTTGCTGCTGCTTATTCCCGCCAGCCCCCAGTAATCTGCCAATTGTTGTGGCGATACGCCGAACTCTTGCTGCACAAACGGCATATCCAGCCAACGTTTTTGGAAATAATCGCGGATCTGCACGCTGGGTGCCAACAGTTGGCAATAGCCTTTGTCGGTGGACACAATGGTCACCTGATGGCCGCCGCCTGCAACCTTGGCGGTCAGCGTTGCCGCCAGATCGTCGGCCTCATTGCCTGGAGAGTGCCAACAGGCAACGCCAAGCGATTCAAATGCTTGCCGTAACTGCGGCATTTCCTGCTGCAAATTGTCCGGCATGGGCGAACGTCCGGCCTTGTAGTCGGGCAGGATTTGGTGGCGCCAGCTTTCGCTGCGGTCGTCCTCATCGAACACCGCTACGGCGTGCGTTGGCCGACTGTGCTGAATCAACTGTTGCAGTGCGTGCTGGCAGGCATTCACACAGGGGGACCCCTGCACGGCGTGTATGCGGCGGATCAGGTTGAGGGCATCGACAATCAGTAGGTGTATCATCATGGGCTTACAAGGTCAGAAAAAAGAAGGGCGGCTGTCAGGCCGCCCCGGATAGCTCATTAAGCGACTATTTCGTAACAGGGCACATAAGCGGTGCCTGGCAGTTTCATCCGGTGCTGAGCGACAAAGCCCTGCAGCAGACTGTCCATTTGCTTCATCATCTGCGGTTCGCCGTGCAGCTTGTACGGCCCAAACTGTTCGATGGCATGAATGCCATTTTCCTTCACGTTACCGGCGACGATGCCGGAAAACGCGCGGCGTAGCGCGGCAGCCAACTGTTCGGCCGGCTGGTCGGGATACAGGTTGAGATTGGCCATATTCTCATGGCTTGGCTCAAACGGCAGCTGCAAATCCGGCGCAATGCGGATCGACCAGTTAAAGCTGTAGGCATCGCCGGTATTACGACGGTTCTCTTTCACCAGCGGCATGGCTTTTTTCATCTGACGTGCGACTTCGGCCGGATCGTCGATGATGATGGTGTAGTGACGGCGCGCTTCGTCACCCAGCGTGTTCATGATGAACTCATCCAGCACCTGGAAGTAATTGGCGCTCTCTTTCGGCCCGGTGAGGATCAGCGGCAACACCTGTTCGCTGTTCTCCGGGTTCATCAGGATACCCAGTAGATAAAGCAGCTCTTCTGCCGTGCCGACACCGCCCGGGAAGATGATGATGCCGTGGGCGATACGGACGAAGGCCTCCAGGCGCTTTTCAATGTCCGGCATGATCACCAGCTCATTGACCAACGGGTTGGGTGGCTCTGCGGCGATGATAGACGGCTCGGTCATGCCGATAAAGCGGCTATTGTGGTAGCGCTGTTGCGCATGGCCTACGGCCGCGCCTTTCATCGGTGCCTCCATGGCACCCGGCCCACAGCCGGTACAGATATTCAGCTCGCGCAGGCCCAGTTGGCTTCCGACCTTACGTGCGTAGAGGTATTCGTTTTCGTTGATCGAGTGACCCCCCCAGCACACCACCAGATTGGGATCTTCATCAAGGTGCAGCGCGCGGGCGTTGCGCAGGATAGAGAACACCAGATTGGTAATGTGGGCCGAGTTTTCCAGATTCAGATGCTGGAAACGACCGGCGCTGTCGATCTGCCCGTGAACGAACAGGATATCGCGCAGCACGGCAAACAGGTTGGCCTGCAGCGAACGGATGATTCGCCCGTCGACAAAGGCGTCTTCCGGTGGATTCACCAGTTCAAGTTTGACCCCGCGCTCACGGCGCAGGACGTTGATATCAAAGGTTTCGTAGCGTGACAGCAGCTGTTTGCTGTTGTCGGTCTGGCTGCCGGAGTTCAGGACGGCCAGCGAACAGTTGCGGAACAAACGGTAAAGATCGCTGCTGGCGGTACGCTTCAGCATGTCTACTTCCAGCTGCGACAGCAAATCCATAGAGCCAAGCGGGCTGATGTGTGTAATCAAGGTAACTCCTTTGCA
Organism: Serratia sp. AR11; assembly: GCF_056376275.1. NCBI lineage: Bacteria > Pseudomonadati > Pseudomonadota > Gammaproteobacteria > Enterobacterales > Yersiniaceae > Serratia > Serratia sp. AR11. The sequence continues at coordinate 4,377,894 of NZ_CM150739.1, read as the reverse complement.
CCCGGAAAGGGGCAGTAGTAATCCATACGCAGCAGAACAGCATCTCGTTATAGTTAGCGCGCGGCGGCAACATCATCGTTTGCCAGCCGGAATGCCCAGCGCTCCTGATTTAACCTTACCGCCGTCCCCTGTTTTTTACCAATACAAACCGCTCGTTAGCTCAGTTGTTGAGCACTGTTTCGCACTATTGGCGTGCCAGACGGCCATGTGACGGGACAAAGTCAGTGTTGCTGCGCCATGGATTGATGTCCAACCCGCCGCGACGGGTGTAGCGCGCATATACCGTCAGGCTTTGCGGCTGACAGTAACGCATCAGGTCGTTAAAGATGCGTTCGACACATTGTTCATGGAATTCATTGTGATGACGGAAAGACACCAGATAACGCAGCAGCGCTTCGCGATCGATCTGCGCACCACGATAAGCAATTTGCACCGAGCCCCAGTCCGGCTGGTTGGTGATCAGGCAATTGGACTTCAACAGATGGCTGACCAACTGTTCTTCCACCTGCAGGGGGCCGGTGGCATTTTGCAGATAATCGGCATTGAACTCGTAGTTATCGATACGAATGTCCTGGTTATCGATGCATTCGCCGTCCAACCGGGCGATCGGGTTGCCTTCCAGCTGATCTACGCGGAACAATGAGACGCTGACCTCGCCCTGAGCGCAGGCAGACAGATCGCGTTGCAAGGTATTGCGCACCGTCTCCCAGTCGCTGAAAGGCGTTTGGTTGAAACTGTTGAGATAAAGTTTGAAGCTCTTGGACTCAATCAGATTGATGCTGTCGGCAGTCAGGCTTATCTCTCCAACTGCCACCTGCGGCAAGCCGTTGTCGTTCAGCCAGGAGAGTTCGTACAGCGTCCAGATATCGGCCCCGTGGAACGGCAGGCTGTCCGGATACAAGCCCAGCGGCTCGCGGTTCATACTGCGCGGTACCGCCTGCAACAGCGTGGCGTCGTAATGGTCGCGATACGCGGTGGCTTTGCCCAGCGTCAGTGCCGACAGGGCGTGATGGTCTTGGTAGGAGGACATCTGCTGTCACCTTGGTAATAGATAGGTACAATGGTTGCCAGTTTACCGTATGCGAGAAAAAATATGGACCATGATGTACCGCACGCCCTGCGTGAATTTACCCAGCGCTATGTTGATCTTTGGCAGCAAGAGCGTGGTCATGCCCCAGCCAGCCAGGATCTGTACGGTGTGCCGTCGCCTTGCCTGGTAGAAAATCGCGATGACGAAGTGCTGTGGTTGCCCCAGCCGTTTACCCCGGCGGCGACGCTGGAAAAGGTAGAGACCGCGCTCGAGCTGCGCTTGCAGCCGGATATCAACCTGTTTTATACCCAGCAGTATGCGGGTGACATGAGCGCCCAGTTTGGTGAGCATCACGTGACTCTGTTGCAGGTATGGAGCGAGGACGACTTTATTCGTCTGCGGGAAAACCTGATCGGTCATCTGGTGACGCAAAAGCGCCTGAAGCTGTCGCCAACGCTGTTCCTGGCAACGACCGAATCAGAAATGACCATGGTCTCGCTGTGTAACGTTAGCGGCAATGTGGTTTTGGAGCAGTTTGGCAGTGATAAACGCACTTTGCTGGCGGCTTCGTTGGGCAATTTCCTCGATGCATTGCGCCCGACGTTGGGTGTTTGAGCCTTTTTGTTCCGAAGTCCGTGTGCGAGATCTCGCACACGGGCTGTGAGAGATCGCTTTTAATTTTTCCCTCGCACTAGCTTAGGTGGGATTTATTGTTATCCAGATCAATTGGTTAGATTTTCTTTAGGATAACTCTTAGTGTTAATTTCCTGTCAGCCGTCCAGTAAGCCCTTGTGAACCCGGGATAATTAAGCGATCTTATGTTCACCGGAAGGGATACGGTGGAGCTGGAAAGCATCAGGATGATGCAGCTTCAGGATGAAGAAGTGGATGCGCTCAGTGAAGAGCGAAGGACGGCGTCAGGAGATGCTCAGGATGTTTCAGGATTGAAACCAGGGACACCTCCAGGATGGAGATTGAGAGCCGGCACAGGATGGTTGGCGGGTCATGAAGACTGAGGAACCGCGTCAGGACGATGCTACAGGACAGAGCCAGGATGGTTTTGGTCAGGATGGCCGCAGGAAAAGTTTTCAAGGATTGAGCAGGGAGCACACTGTGTAGCGGGACTGCTATAAAACGAACCGAGGGCACTGTTAGCGCAGTGCCCTCAACTTTTTATACGGGTTCATGCTTTAAGTATCAATAATACTTAACCCTGCTTACATTCATCTCAGTTATTAACCAATCGCACCCAGCGTATCGCCATCGCTCTGTTTTTTCGGTAACAGGAACAGCGTGGCGTAGATATCCAACAAATAAATAGCCGCCAGCAGGCTGATCGCCGCAGTGAAGGATACCTGTGTCACCAGCGCGCCGATGACCAATGGCCCCAGCCCGCCGACGCCTCGCCCCAGGTTAAACAGAATATTTTGTGCAGTGGCTCGCGCCTGAACCGGGTAGGTATCGGAGATCAATGCGCCGTAGCCCCCAATCATGCCATTAACGAATAACCCCATCAGCGCTCCGGCAAACAGCATCAACGTTGGGTCACTAAGCTGCGCGTAGACAACCACCATGACCACCGCACCAATCTGATAGCAGATAAAAATCTTCCAGCGGCTGAAGCGATCGGCCAACACGCCAAATAGCCAGATGCCAAATGTCATGCCGATCACCGTGACGGCTGTCCACAGGCCGGATTTGGTCAGTGAGAAACCAAAGTTTTTTGCCAGGTAGGTCGGCATCCAAATCATCAGCCCGTAATAACCGAAGTTCTGCACCGAGCACAGAATGAAAATGCCGATGCTGGCCTTGCTGGTGGCCCGGTCTTTGAATAGCAGGCTCAGACGTTGGGCGAATGACAGTTGTGGGCCGCTGTTTTGCTGACGGACGAACTCTTCCGGCTCACCCAGAGTGCGGCGGATCAGGAACGACACCAGCGCCGGTAACAGCCCAACCAGGAACATGCCACGCCAGCCGATATGGGGCAGCAGCAGTGGGGTGAGGAACGCCGCCGCCAGGACGCCAAGCTGCCAGCCCATGCCCACATAGGCCGAGGCGCGATTACGTTTTTCTGCCGGCCAGGCTTCGGCGATCAGCGCCATGCCGATACCGAACTCGCCGCCGAGTCCAATGCCCGCCAGCGTACGGTAGGCGAGTAAATCCCAGTAGCCTTGCGCCAGCGCGCACAGACCGGTAAACAGTGAGAACATCAAAATTGTAATGGTCAGCACCCGGATACGGCCAAAGCGATCGCTGAGGTGGCCGAAGATCACGCCGCCCAGTACCGCGCCGATCAGCGTCCAGGTGACCAGTGAACCGGCAGCGGAGGAGCTTAACCCCATTTCGATACTGATGGCCGGCAGCATAAAGCCGAGGATCAGCAGGTCAAAGCCGTCCATGGCGTAGCCGGTGACTGAAGCCACCATGGCTTTGCCGGGCGTGGCGTGATTTTTTGTCGGTGTGATTGCGGGCATCTGTCTAATCTGTGTGGTTTATTCGGTGAACACATTGTGCCGTGTGGCCGTGCCGCCCACCAGTCCAAATCCATTTCTGCCATCAACTCAGCTGAATTTGGGCTATAAAAAGTAAAATGCTATGCTTTGCCGCCTTTCAGCCGCGCCGCTGAATATCATGGTTTAAACAGATCGGGAATGCAGATGAGTATACAAAATCAGGTTCGCCTTAGTTTGCAGGCGATTGAACAGTCAATGCGAGAGTTGGCGCTGTGGCAAGCTACGCCGCCCGAGCCTGAAGCCTTCGCCAGCCCCGAGCCGTTTTGCGTTGACAGCATGTCGGCCGAAGCCTGGTTGCAATGGGTCTTTCTGCCACGCATGTACGCGTTGCTGGATGCGGGAGCGCCGCTGCCGACGCGTTTTGCCATCACGCCTTATTTCGAAGAGGCGTTGAAAGATAACGACCCCAACTGTATGCCGCTGTTGGTGCTGTTGCAGCGCCTGGATAACATGCTGAATAAAGAGCTGCAATAATGCTTGAGATTCTATATCAGGATGAGCATTTGGTGGCGGTGAACAAGCCTTCCGGGTGGTTGGTACACCGCAGTTGGCTGGATCGCCATGAAACCCGGTTTGTGATGCAAACCGTGCGCGATCAGATTGGCCAGCACGTGTTTACCGTGCATCGCCTCGATCGGCCCACCTCAGGGGTGCTGTTGATGGCGCTGTCCAGTGAGGTGGCACGGTTGCTATCGCAGCAGTTTGAACAGCATCAGATGCAGAAAACCTATCACGCGGTGGTGCGTGGTTACGTGCTGGAGGGTGCGACCATCGACTATCCGCTGACGGAAGAGCTGGACAAAATCGCCGACAAGTTTGCCTCTAAAGACAAAGGCCCGCAGCCGGCGGTCACTCATTACCGGCCGCTGGCGCGGGTAGAAATGCCGGTAGCGATTGGCCGTTACGAAAGCGCGCGCTACAGCCTGGTTGAACTGAAGCCGGAAAATGGCCGCAAGCACCAGCTGCGCCGCCATATGGTGCATATCCGCCATCCGATTATTGGTGACAGCAAACACGGCGACCTGAACCAGAACCGGGGTATGGCCCAGCATTTTGGCTGTCCACGCCTGATGCTGCATGCCAGTCATCTGCAACTGAATCATCCGGTGACCGGCGAGCCGCTGCATCTTTCCGCGCGCTGGGATGAACCCTGGCAGGGAGTCATGTCACAGTTTGGCTGGACAGAGAATCTCCCTGAGCTTGCCAGGGTTGAGTTTCCCCCGGCTAGCGGTCAGGATAACTGATCATTTTCAAAGATATTTAAGGGAGTAGGGGCAATGGCTCAGGTTGGAATCTTCGTGGGAACGGTCTACGGCAACGCATTATTGGTGGCGGAAGAGGCTGAAACTATCCTCAGTGAGCAGGGCCACGAGGTCAAACTGTTTGAAGAAGGCACGCTTGAGGCCTGGCAGTTTTACCGTCAGCACTACGCGCTGGTGATCACTTCAACCACCGGCCAGGGTGATTTGCCGGACAGCATTGCGCCGCTGTTTCACGCTATCCGTGACCAGGTCGGCTACCAGCCGGAGCTGCGCTATGGGCTGATCGCACTGGGTGACAGCAGCTACGACAATTTCTGCGGTGCCGGGCGTGCTTTTGATGCGTTGCTGCAGGAACAAGGCGCCACCCGCGTGGGTGAAGTGTTGGAAATCGATGCGATGGAACAGCCGGAACCGGAAGTGGTTTCTTGCCCGTGGGTTGAGAAGTGGGGCACGCTGCTGAAATAGAATGACCCGCTGCCTGTAGGAGCGAATATATTCGCCCCGATTAATACGGGCGCAGCATGCTGCGCCCCTACAATCTGTAGTCTCAGTGCGCTGAACCCTTACTTACCGCGAGTCAGTTTTTCCAGATCGGATTCGATCTCGGCAATTTTGTGGGAGACCACGCCTTCCAGATGACGCAGGTCATCAAGAATTTTGCGTTTCAGATCGACTTCCACCTGATCGCGCTGGCATAGCTGATCCAATTCATCAATGACGTAGCGAAGGTTCGGGTTAATTTCGTGGATTTCTTTGTAACCCTGGCCGGCGTTGTCAGCGACGACCGTTTTGCGTTGGCGCGGATATTTGAATTTCACGCTCTTGGCAAAGAATTCGCCTTTATCCTTGCGGAAATAAATCTTAAGAATGTCGTTATTGGCCTCCTGACGCAGGCTATAGCGATCGACATCTTCCGGTTGATTAATTCCTAAGCTTTTCAGATTGTCATACATAATAGCGCCACCTTATAAATAGACTATATTCCACGGTCTGGGATTATGGCGAATAACCGCGCCAGAGACTGTGACTGCTCACGTAATGAAGATAAAAAAATGGCGGGTGATTAACCCGCCATGTCTATTTTAGTCGATGGTGCGTAATAACTCATTAATGCCGACTTTACCACGCGTCTTGGCATCGACCTTCTTGACGATGACCGCGCAATACAGGCTGTAAGAGCCATCTTTGGACGGCAGGTTACCGGAAACCACTACCGAACCGGCCGGTACGCGGCCGTAGTGCACTTCGCCGGTTTCACGGTCGTAAATGCGGGTGCTCTGGCCCAGGTACACGCCCATGGAGATCACTGAACCTTCTTCCACGATCACGCCTTCAACCACTTCTGAACGCGCACCGATAAAGCAGTTGTCTTCAATGATGGTCGGGTTGGCCTGCAGTGGCTCCAGTACGCCACCGATGCCGACGCCGCCGGACAGGTGAACGTTTTTGCCGATCTGCGCGCAAGAGCCGACGGTTGCCCAGGTATCCACCATGCTGCCTTCGTCAACGTAGGCACCGATGTTCACGTAGGATGGCATCAGTACGGTATTACGGGCGATGAACGCGCCCTGGCGAACGGTGGCTGGTGGCACCACGCGGAAGCCTTCTTTCTGGAAGCGCGCTTCGTCGTAATCGGCGAATTTCATTGGCACTTTGTCGTAATAACGGGTTTCGGCACCGTCCATCACTTTGTTGTCATTGATGCGGAAAGAAAGCAGCACGGCCTTTTTCAGCCACTGATGCGTTACCCACTGACCGTCAATCTTCTCGGCAACGCGCAGGGCGCCGCTGTCCAGCAGGGCGATCACCTGGTTTACCGCTTCGCGCGTTACGGTGTCTGCGTTCGCCGGGGTGATTTCCGCACGGCGTTCGAAGGCGTTTTCAATAACGTTTTGTAATTGCTGCATGCTGTTCTCTGTCCTGATGTTGTCTACGAAAAGGTTACTTGTATCACATTTTATCGTTTGGATTGAGGGCCTCTGTCAACCGTTGTTCCAACTTTCTGCGCGTTTCCGGGTTAAGGGCGCGTCGATCGCTGTCGGCCAGAATAAATAAATCCTCAACCCGTTCGCCGATAGTGGAGATGCGTGCGCCGTGCAGCGACAGGTTGAGATCGGCGAACACTTCGCCCACCCGAGCCAACAGACCGGGCTGGTCGAGTGCGGTCAGTTCCAGATAGCTGCGACGGTCGGTATGGGTCGGCAGGAAACTGACTTCGGTCGGCACGCTAAAATGACGCAGCTTGGAAGACGGCCTGCGCACCCGCGGCGGCTGATATTCCCGCTGGGTAATGGCCTGCAACAGTGCGTGGCGGATCGCCGTGTGGCGGTCCTGGGCCAGCGGGCTGCCGTCCGGCTCCAGTACGATAAAGGTATCCATTGCCATGCCGTCACGATTAGTGAAGATCTGCGCGTCATGTACGCTCAGGTTACGGCGATCCATCTCCCCGGCCACGGCGGCAAACAGGTAAGGGCGGTCAGGGCTCCAGATGAAAATTTCGGTGCCGCCGCGCGTGGCCTGCCGGCTGACCAGCACCAGCGGTTTGGTGGAGTCATGGGCCAGCAAATGGCGCGCATGCCAGGCCAACTGGTTGGGTGAATGACGCAGGAAGTAATCGGCGCGACAGCGGCTCCAGATGCGGTGCAGCGCCTCCTCGTCGATATTGTCCATGCGCAGCAACGCCAAAGCCTGCAGGCGATGATGACGTACGCGTTCGCGCAGGTCCGGGCTGTTTTGCATGCCGCGGCGCAGCTGTTTTTCGGTGGCAAAATACAGCTCGCGCAACAGGCTCTGTTTCCAACTGTTCCACAGGGTTTCGTTGGTGGCGCAGATATCCGCCACCGTCAGGCAGACCAGATAACGCAGACGGGTTTCGCTCTGCACTTCGGCGCTGAACTGCTGAATAACGGTCGGATCCTGAATGTCGCGGCGTTGGGCGGTCACCGACATCAGCAGATGACAACGCACCAGCCAGGCGACCAGTTGGGCCTCGCGGGAATTCAGCCCATGGACTTCGGCGAACTCCAGCACGTCCTGCGCACCGAGGATCGAATGGTCGCCGCCGCGCCCTTTGGCGATATCGTGGAACAGGGCGGCCAGCAGTAGCAGTTCCGGATTCGGCAGGCGTGGATACAGCTCGACACACAGCGGATGACGCGGCCGCGTTTCGGCATCGGCGAAGCTTTCCAGCTTTTGCAGGACGCGAATGGTGTGTTCGTCGACGGTGTAGGCGTGGAACAGATCGAACTGCATTTGCCCGACGATTTTGCCCCACTGCGGCATATAGGCCCACAGCACGCTGTGGCGGTGCATCGGCACCAACGCCCGGGAGACCGCGCCGGGGTGGCGCAGAATGGCCATAAACAGTTCGCGTGCCTCAGGAATGGTGCAGAGCGGCTGCTTCAAATGGCGGCGCGCATGACGCAGCTGGCGCACTGTGGTGGAATAAATGCCTTTGATTTCGCGGTTGCGTACCATCAGGTAGAACATCCGCATGATGGATTCCGGCTGGCGGATAAACAGCGTTTCATCACGCAGGTCGATCAGATCGCCACGCAGTTGGAAATCGTCGTTCAGCGGACGTGGTTTTTCCGTCGCGTCCAGCGCCAGAATTGCCTCGTCGAACAGCTGCAGCAGCATATGATTCAGCTCGCCGACGCGGCGCGTCATGCGATAAAAATCCTTCATCATGCGTTCAACCGGTTCGTTGCCTTCCCCCTCATAACGCAGTAACTGTGCCACGTTGAGCTGGCGATCGAACAGTAAACGGTTGTCGTAGCGCGGCAGCACCAGGTGCAGTGCGAAGCGGATGCGCCACAGGAAGCTCTGGCATTCGTTCAGCTCGTTGCGCTCGGCCTGAGTGAGAAAGCCGAAGCCGACCATTTCGTCAAGTGATGTGGCGCCAAAGTGACGACGCGCCACCCACAGCAAGGTGTGAATATCGCGCAGGCCACCGGGGCTGCTCTTGATATCCGGTTCCAGGTTGTAGCTGGTACCGTGGTATCGCTGATGGCGTTCCTGCTGCTCAACCACCTTGGCGTGGAAAAATTGCGGGGAGGGCCAGAAACCATCGCTGAAGATATGTTTTTGCATTTGCAGAAACAGTGCGACATCGCCGCAGATCATCCGCGATTCAATCAGGTTGGTGGCGACGGTCAGGTCCGCCAGCCCTTCCAGCAGGCATTCTTCCAGGGTTCGCACACTGTGGCCGACTTCCAGCTTCAGATCCCACAGCAGGGTGATAAATTCCCCCACGCGTTGGGATTGCTGTTCATTCAGGCGGCGCTGGCTGAGCACCAGCACGTCAATGTCCGAGAGCGGGTGCAGCTCGCCACGGCCATAGCCGCCAACGGCAACCAGCGCGGTTTCCGGAATATCCTCGAACCCGTAGAAGACCCACAGACGGCGCAGCAGACGGTCGATAAAGTCGCTGCGGGCCGCCACCAGGCTTTCGGCGCTGGAGCCGGCGTTGAACGCTGCCGCCAGCCATAATTGGAACTGCTCCAGGCGTTGTTTCAGCGCGATGCAGTTAATCTCCTCATCGCCATAGGCGTTGGGATATTCAGGCTGCACCGGTACGGCCTGTGGCGAAATAACCGAGGTGTCTTGTTGGCGAAAGTTTTCAGACATAATACGCAGCCCATAAAAAAGGCCGGCAAAAGCCGGCCTGTGACATCATGCATCGCGGCAAAACGCCGCGGCGCTTACATCTCGTGCGTAATGATGTTGGGGATGGTGTCATCCTTGCGCAACGTCATTATCTCGCAGCCGTTATCCGTGACCACAATAGTATGCTCATACTGCGCCGACAAGCTGCGATCTTTGGTTTTTACCGTCCAGCCGTCTTTCATGGTGCGAATGCGGTAATCACCGGCATTGACCATCGGCTCGATGGTGAAGGCCATACCAGCCTGCAGCACCACGCCGCCGTCGTCAGCGTCATAGTGCAGCACCTGAGGTTCCTCGTGGAACACTTCGCCAATGCCGTGGCCGCAGTACTCGCGAACCACCGAGAAATTCTCGGCCTCGACGAATTTCTGGATCTCTTTGCCCAGCGTGCGCAGGCGGATACCCGGCTTCACCATTTTCAGCGACAGATACAGGCTTTCCTGAGTGATGCGGCACAGGCGCTCGCCCAGAATGGTCGGTTTACCGGCGATGAACATTTTAGAAGTATCACCGTGGAAACCGTCTTTGATGACGGTAACGTCGATATTAACGATGTCGCCGTCTTTCAGGACCTTGTCATCGCTCGGGATGCCGTGGCAGACCACTTCATTCACCGAGATACACACGGATTTCGGGAAACCGTGGTAGCCCAGACAGGCAGAGATCGCCTGCTGCTGGTTGGTGATGTGATCGTGACAGATACGATCGAGTTCGCCGGTGGTCACGCCAGGTTTGACGTGCGGCTCAATGATTTCCAGCACTTCGGCAGCCAGTCGGCCGGCCACGCGCATTTTTTGGATGTCATCAGGTGTTTTAATTGAGATTGCCATGAAATTCGTCCGCAGGTGTCGTGCTCGCCGACAACAGAAAGAAATAAGAAGCAGTCTCTTATGGTATCAGCCCGGCCTGAGGCTGCCAAATTTGATTTCTCGCCGGCCTGCGCCTGGCAACAAAAGTTGGTGTCCTGGGTGGGTTTATGGTATAAAGCGCGCCGGCAGATCCGCACATCTTCCTTGTGATAATGGCGGAATAGGCCGAAAATACTTTAACTGCACTCACTTTGTGTAAATAACACACACGTATCGGCACATCCGCCGGGGTGCCCTGAGGTGATTTATCACCGCCAGGGTCGGCGTTATGGGATACGTGGAGGCATAACCCCAACTAACTCTATAGAGGTTTAATCATGGCAACTGTTTCCATGCGCGACATGCTCCAGGCCGGTGTACACTTTGGTCACCAGACCCGTTACTGGAACCCGAAAATGAAGCCTTTCATCTTCGGCGCACGTAACAAGGTTCACATCATCAACCTGGAAAAAACCGTACCAATGGCCAACGCAGCACTGGCTGAACTGACCAAGATCTCTTCCCGTAAAGGTAAGATCCTGTTCGTTGGTACCAAGCGCGCAGCAAGCGAAGCGGTAAAAGAATATGCTACCGGCTGCGACCAGTTCTTCGTGAACCATCGCTGGTTGGGCGGCATGCTGACTAACTGGAAAACCGTTCGTCAGTCAATCAAGCGTTTGAAAGATCTGGAAATCCAGTCTCAAGATGGCACCTTTGACAAGCTGACCAAGAAAGAGGCGCTGATGCGTACTCGCGAACTGGCCAAGCTGGAAAACTCCCTGGGTGGTATCAAGGACATGGGTGGTCTGCCTGACGCTCTGTTCGTAATCGATGCTGATCACGAACACATCGCGATCAAAGAAGCCAACAACCTGGGTATCCCGGTATTCTCTATCGTTGATACCAACTCCGATCCAGACGGCGTTGACTTCATCATCCCTGGTAACGACGATGCAATCCGTGCAATCAAATTGTACCTGACTGCCGTTGCTGCCGCCGTCCGTGAAGGTCGTTCTCAAGATCTGGCCGTTCAAGCGGAAGAAAGCTTCGTAGAAGCTGAATAATAAGGCAAGCTCGTCACTGAGCCCTTATTAACCAGGTATTGAATATGTTGGTTAGGGGGGCCTTTATAGGCCCCCTTTGCTTATCTGAATGAGAACTGTCTCCACGTGAGATAACCGAGGAAAAAGAAATGGCTGATATTACCGCTGCTCTGGTAAAAGAACTGCGTGAGCGTACTGGCGCTGGCATGATGGATTGTAAAAAAGCTCTGGTTGAGTCTAACGGCGACATCGAGCTGGCAATCGAAAACATGCGTAAATCTGGTGCGATCAAAGCGGCGAAAAAAGCAGGCAACGTAGCTGCTGACGGCGTGATCAAAACCAAGATTGAAGGCAACTACGGTCTGATCCTGGAAGTTAACTGCCAGACTGACTTCGTAGCTAAAGATGCTGGTTTCCAGGCATTCGCTGACAAAGTGCTGGATGCTGCTTTTGCCGGCAAAATCACTGACGTTGAAGTGTTGAAAGCACAGTTCGAAGAAGAACGTGTAGCGCTGGTTGCGAAAATCGGTGAAAACATCAACATCCGTCGCGTTGCTTCCCTGGAAGGCGAAGTGCTGGGTAGCTACCTGCACGGTGCGCGTATCGGCGTTCTGATCGCAGCTACCGGTGCTGACGAAGAGCTGGTTAAGCAAATTGCCATGCACGTTGCGGCAAGCAAGCCTGAATTCGTTAAGCCTGAAGACGTGTCTGCTGAAGTGGTAGAAAAAGAGTACCAGGTTCAGTTGGACATCGCCATGCAGTCTGGCAAGCCGAAAGAAATCGCTGAGAAAATGGTTGAAGGCCGCATGAAGAAATTCACCGGCGAAGTTTCCCTGACCGGTCAGCCTTTCGTTATCGAACCAAGCAAAACCGTTGGCCAGGTGCTGAAAGAGCACAACGCTGACGTGGTTAACTTCATCCGCTTCGAAGTGGGCGAAGGCATCGCTAAAGTTGAGAACGACTTTGCTGCTGAAGTTGCAGCAATGAGCAAGCAGTCTTAATGACTGTTAATGGGGCCGCCGTCTGGCGGTTCCATTTTATCCAGCCAGAATTACACCGGTGGCAAGCCCTGTGGCATGATACACAGCACAGGCGCGTTTCATCGGCTGAAATCCCCAATACTAATACTGCTTCTTAGGACAGATCACCATGGCAACCAATGCAAAACCCGTATATCAGCGTATTCTGCTTAAACTGAGTGGCGAAGCCCTGCAAGGTGCAGAAGGTTTTGGTATCGACGCTAGCGTTTTGGATCGCATGGCTCAGGAAGTTAAAGAGCTGGTCGAACTGGGAATTCAGGTCGGTGTAGTTATTGGCGGCGGTAACCTGTTCCGCGGCGCGGGCCTGGCACAAGCCGGCATGAACCGCGTAGTGGGCGACCACATGGGAATGCTGGCTACCGTGATGAACGGTCTGGCTATGCGTGATGCACTGCACCGTGCCTATGTGAACGCTCGCCTGATGTCGGCAATTCCGTTGAACGGCGTGTGCGACAACTACAGCTGGGCCGAGGCGATCAGCCTGCTGCGTAATAATCGCGTGGTGATCTTCTCCGCCGGTACCGGCAACCCGTTCTTCACTACCGATTCTGCGGCGTGCCTGCGCGGGATCGAGATTGAAGCGGATGTGGTATTGAAAGCGACTAAAGTGGATGGTGTATACTCCGCTGACCCGGTTAAAAATCCGGATGCCACACTGTACGAACATATAACCTATCAGGACGTGTTGGAACGTGAGCTGAAAGTGATGGATCTGGCGGCATTTACGCTGGCTCGCGATCACGGTCTGCCAATCCGCGTATTCAACATGAACAAGCCGGGTGCGCTGCGCCGGGTAGTGATGGGTGAAAACGAAGGCACGCTGATCAGCAAATAAGGCGGGTCTGCCAAATTTAGCGGGAGCGGGTAACGCCAGGCGTAGCGCGCTTTCCTTGAGTAAAATTCACGGGCTATACTGTGGTATGGCCTGCCAAGTATCCAGCTTTCAAGGGTTCGCAACGTGATTAATGAAATCAGAAAAGATGCTGATTCACGCATGGAAAAAAGCGTAGAAGCATTCAAAAACCAAATCAGTAAAATCCGTACCGGCCGCGCTTCTCCGAGCATCCTGGACGGCATCATGGTTGAATATTACGGCGCATCTACGCCGCTGCGTCAGCTGGCTAGCGTGACGGTAGAAGATTCTCGTACGCTGAAAATTAACGTATTTGACCGCTCTATCAGTGCCGCTGTTGAAAAGGCAATCATGAGCTCCGATCTGGGTCTGAACCCATCTTCAGCCGGTAGCGACATCCGTGTTCCACTTCCTGCATTGACCGAAGAGCGCCGTAAAGATCTGATCAAGATCGTGCGTAATGAAGCTGAGCAGGGCCGTGTAGCGGTTCGTAACGTGCGCCGTGATGCCAACGACAAGGTTAAAGCGCTGCTGAAAGACAAAGAAATCAGCGAAGATGAAGATCGTCGTTCACAGGACGACGTTCAGAAGCTGACCGATGCTTACATCAAACTTCTGGATGCCGCTCTGGCGGATAAAGAAAAAGAGCTGATGGAATTCTAATCAGCATCGCGCAGAAAAAAAGCGTCGCCTGGGCGGCGCTTTGTTTTTTGTGGCGCAGATCCCGTTTCATCGTACTGATTGATCATGGACAAGTGGTGGCCAAGGTTACACACTGGAGCACCTCCGATCTCATCAGACAGTTATTCAGAGTGAGCTCATGAAGCAACTGACTATTCTTGGTTCCACCGGCTCAGTGGGGACCAGTACCCTGGCCGTGGTCAGGGAAAATCCCGACCGTTTTGCGATTAAAGCGCTGGTTGCCGGCCGCAATGTCGCGGTCATGGCGCAACAGTGCATCGAATTTCGCCCGGCCTATGCCGCGATGGCGGACGAAGGCGCTGCGCGTGAACTGCGTATTCTGCTGGCGGAAAACGGTATTGCCACCGAGGTGATGGCGGGCGAGCAGGCGGCCTGTGAGTTGGCGGCATTGGACGACGTCGACCAGGTCACGGCAGCCATTGTGGGCGCTGCCGGACTGCTGCCAACGCTGGCGGCAATTCGTGCCGGCAAGCAGGTGCTGCTGGCGAACAAAGAGTCGCTGGTCACCTGCGGGCGTCTGTTTATGGACGCGGTGCAACAGAGCAAGACGCAGTTACTGCCGCTCGACAGCGAACATAACGCCATTTTTCAGAGTTTGCCTGAGAGCATTCAGCGTCAGTTGGGATACTCTTCATTAGAGAGTCATGGTGTGTCGCGCATCGTGCTTACCGGTTCCGGCGGCCCGTTCCGCACTACGCCGCTGGAGCAGTTCACCACGATGACGCCGGATCAGGCCTGTGCCCATCCCAATTGGTCGATGGGGCGCAAGATCTCGGTGGACTCCGCCACCATGATGAACAAAGGACTGGAATATATTGAGGCCCGCTGGCTGTTTAACGCCTCGGCCGAGCAAATGGAAGTGATTCTGCATCCGCAGTCGGTGATCCACTCGATGGTTCGTTACACCGATGGCAGCGTACTGGCCCAGTTGGGCACGCCGGATATGCGTACGCCGATCGCCCATGCGATGGCTTATCCTCAGCGCGTTAATTCTGGTGTGGAAGCGCTGGATTTCTGCCGCATCGGCTCGCTGACCTTTGCCGAGCCTGAACGGGAACGCTATCCCTGCCTGTATCTGGCCATTGAGGCCTTTGATGCCGGTCAGGCGGCGACTACCGCGCTGAACGCGGCTAACGAAGTGGCCGTGGCGGCTTTCCTGCAGGAGCAGATTCGCTTTACCGATATTGCGGCAGTGAACCAAAAAGTAGTCGAACGGCTGTCACTGCAGGAACCGTCCTGCATTGATGCGGTCTTAGAAATAGATCGCCAGGCGCGTGAGGTTGCGGTTGGATTGGTTAAATCACTGCATAACTGATACCGGCAATTGTCCTATTTTGTTCGCAAATTACGCGTGCCGCAGTGGGGCCGTTTGTTCAGGCCTTGCTGAGGTGGTATAGTCTGCGCCACCTTTCAGCGGTTATACCGTTGAA
Source organism: Serratia sp. AR11 (assembly GCF_056376275.1). Taxonomy (NCBI): domain Bacteria; kingdom Pseudomonadati; phylum Pseudomonadota; class Gammaproteobacteria; order Enterobacterales; family Yersiniaceae; genus Serratia; species Serratia sp. AR11. The sequence goes on along the minus strand of NZ_CM150739.1, from coordinate 4,362,505 downwards.
TTATGGCCTGATTGACATCTCGAATGCCGATAGTACAGCGCAGATTACCGGCTGTCGCAAGGCAGTCTGAAAAGCCGTGTCGGGCACACGGCTTTTTTTGCGCGTAAGGGCCTGATGTTCCGGAAGGGCAGTTGTATTTCTATTGAGGAAATAAGTACGAGTTATGTCGTCCGCAAATCAACAAGAGGCTAATCTGTCCACTCTGGGGCCACGACATGTCGCCATTATTATGGACGGCAACGGGCGCTGGGCTAAACGTCAGGGTAAGTTACGTGTCTTCGGTCATAAAGCAGGGGTGAAATCGGTGCGTCGCGCGGTCAGTTTTGCCGCCAACAACCATTTAGATGCGCTCACGCTTTATGCCTTCAGCAGCGAGAACTGGAATCGTCCAGTGCAGGAAGTTTCCGCTTTGATGGAGCTTTTCGTCCGCGCCTTGGACAGTGAAGTAAAAAGCCTGCATAAACATAACGTCAGACTGCGAGTGATCGGTGATATCAGCCGTTTCAGCACGCGCTTGCAGGAGCGGATCCGTCGCTCCGAGCAACTGACAGAAAATAACGATGGCCTGACGCTCAACATTGCTGCCAACTATGGCGGCCGTTGGGATATTATTCAGGGAGTAAGGGAACTGGCTGAGCAGGTGAAGGACGGTTCACTGCGTCCGGATCAAATCAGCGAAGAGTTACTGGGTGAGCGGATCTGCATGAACGATCTGTCGCCGGTGGATTTGGTGATCCGTACCGGTGGCGAACATCGCATCAGTAACTTCTTGCTGTGGCAAATTGCTTATGCCGAACTTTACTTTACTGATGTACTCTGGCCTGATTTTGATGAACTTGTCTTTGAAGGTGCGCTGAATGCATTTGCACAACGCGAGCGTCGCTTCGGGGGAACAACACCTATCGGCGCCAATGCGTCCTAGGGGGAACTTTTGCTGAAGTATCGCCTCATAACTGCTCTGATCTTAATTCCGATTGTTATCGCGGCGCTGTTTTTGCTGCCGCCGGTGGGCTTTGCCCTGGTAACACTCGTGGTGTGCATGTTAGCGGCCTGGGAGTGGGGCCAACTGGCCGGATTTACCTCCCGCTCGCAGCGCATCTGGTTGGCGATATTGTGCGGCTTCCTGCTGGCGTTGATGATGCTCAGTATTCCGGCCTATCATCAGTCGGTCCATTTACTTCAGGTAGGCGGTTCGCTGTGGCTGTCAATGGCTTGGTGGCTGGTGGCGCTGTTGCTGGTGCTGTTCTATCCCGGCTCGGCCGCACTGTGGCGTAACTCACGCCCGATACGTCTGGTTTTCGGTCTGCTGACCATAGTGCCGTTCTTCTGGGGTATGCTATCGCTGCGTCAGTTCGGCTACGAACAAAACCACTTCACCGGCGCCTGGTGGCTGCTGTATGTGATGTTGCTGGTTTGGGGCGCGGATTCCGGTGCCTACATGTTCGGCAAACTGTTCGGCAAGCATAAGCTGGCACCCAAAGTTTCTCCGGGGAAAACCTGGGAAGGGCTGGTCGGTGGCCTGATTACTTCGGCCCTGATATCCTGGCTGTTTGGTCGTTATGCCCCGCTCAATGTGGTGCCGACAACCTTACTGATTTGTTCGGTGATTGCCGTGCTGGCCTCCGTGCTGGGCGATCTTACCGAGAGCATGTTCAAACGCGAAGCGGGTATCAAAGACAGCGGTCATTTGATACCGGGTCATGGCGGCATACTGGATCGTATCGATAGCCTGACCGCAGCAGTGCCTGTATTTGCCTGCCTGATGCTGTTAGTGTTTTAATCCGTCAACGGCGGGGAGTGAAGGGATTATGGTTAGCGTGCTCTGGAACTTAGTCGCATTTCTTGTTGCGCTCGGTGTATTGATCACCGTGCATGAGTTCGGGCACTTTTGGGTCGCCCGTCGCTGCGGCGTCCGTGTAGAACGCTTCTCCATTGGCTTCGGCCGCGCCCTGTGGCGTCGTACCGACCGTCAGGGTACGGAGTACGTGATTGCCCTGATCCCGCTTGGCGGCTACGTGAAGATGCTCGATGAGCGGGTTGATTCGGTCGCACCGGAACTCCGTCATCAGGCGTTTAACAACAAAACCGTTTGGCAGCGTGCCGCTATCATCAGTGCCGGTCCTATCGCCAATTTCCTGTTTGCTATCCTTGCTTACTGGCTGGTATTCATTATCGGCGTGCCCAGTTTCCGCCCGGTAATCGGTGAAATCGCTCCCCAATCGATTGCAGCCCACGCTGAAATTTCGCCTGGAATGGAACTTAAGTCCGTAGATGGCATCGAAACGCCTGATTGGGAATCAGTTCGTCTGGCACTGGTGGCGAAGATTGGCGACGCAGAAACCGAGGTGGGTATCGCGCCGTTTGGTTCTTCCAGTGTGGTGACCAAAACCCTGGATTTGCGCCAGTGGAATTTTGAGCCGGACAAACAGGATCCCGTGGTGGCGTTGGGTATCATTCCGCGCGGCCCGCAGATAGAATCTGTCCTTGCCGAAGTGCAGCCGGGGTCGGCAGCGCAAAAGGCGGGTTTACAAGCGGGGGACAGGATCGTTAAAGTCGATGGTCAGTTATTGGGTCGTTGGCAAACGTTGGTGAAACGGATACACAACGGTCCAGGGCAACCGCTGGCTTTAGAGATCGAAAGAAACGGCGCACCCTTGTCTTTGACGCTGATACCGGATACAAAGCCGGTGGGAAAAGACAAATCGGTGGGTTTTGCCGGCATCATTCCGAAAGTGTTGCCGCTGCCGGACGAGTATAAGACGATTCGCCAGTATGGACCTTTCCCGGCGCTGTATCAGGCTGGGGACAAGACCTGGCAGCTTATGAGCCTTACGGTCAAAATGCTGGGTAAATTAATAACCGGTGATGTAAAGCTGAACAACCTGAGTGGCCCGATTTCGATTGCACAGGGAGCAGGGGCGTCAGCTGGGGTCGGGTTTGTGTATTATCTGATGTTTCTGGCGTTGATCAGTGTCAACCTGGGTATCATCAACCTGTTCCCATTACCGGTGTTAGATGGTGGGCATCTCCTCTTCCTGGCGATAGAAAAGCTGAAGGGTGGGCCGGTTTCCGAGCGAGTACAGGACTACAGTTACCGCATAGGTTCGATCGTGTTGGTGCTTTTAATGGGTCTTGCACTTTTCAATGATTTTTCTCGTCTTTAGGGGCGGGGATAGGTTAGGAAGAACGCATAACAACGATGGCGATGAAAAAGTTGCTCATAGCGTCGCTGCTGTTTGGCAGCGCCACCGTATACGGTGCAGACGGGTTCGTAGTGAAGGATATTCATTTCGAAGGCCTGCAGCGAGTCGCCGTCGGTGCGGCGTTACTCAACATGCCGGTTCGCGTAGGCGATACCGTCACTGACGATGATATCAGTAATACCATCCGTGCCTTGTTTGCCACTGGCAACTTCGAGGACGTTCGCGTGCTGCGCGATGGTAATACGCTGATTGTTCAGGTTAAGGAACGCCCTACCATTGCCAGCATCACTTTCTCCGGCAACAAGTCGGTGAAAGATGACATGCTCAAGCAAAACCTGGAAGCCTCTGGCGTTCGGGTTGGCGAAGCGCTCGACCGCACCACGATATCCAGCATTGAAAAAGGGCTGGAAGACTTCTATTACAGCGTCGGTAAATACAGTGCCTCGGTGAAAGCCGTGGTCACGCCATTGCCGCGTAACCGTGTTGACCTGAAACTGGTGTTCACGGAAGGGGTTTCCGCCAAGATTCAACAAATCAACATTGTCGGCAATCATGCCTTCACCAATGATGAACTGATTTCACGCTTCCAACTGCGTGATGAAGTGCCGTGGTGGAACGTGGTTGGCGATCGCAAATACCAGAAGCAAAAGCTGGCGGGTGACCTCGAAACCCTGCGCAGTTTCTATCTGGACCGCGGCTACGCGCGCTTTAATATTGATTCGACTCAGGTCAGCCTGACGCCGGACAAAAAAGGCATCTATATCACCATCAATATCACTGAAGGCGAGCAGTACAAGCTCACCGACGTGGTGGTGAACGGTAATCTGGCCGGCCACTCGGCGGAAGTCGCCCAGTTGACCAAGATTGAGCCAGGTGAGCTGTATAACGGCAGTAAAGTGACCAAAATGGAAGACAACATCAAAACGATGTTGGGCCGTTACGGTTACGCTTACCCGCGTGTTTCTACCCAGCCTGAAATCAACGACGCGGATAAAACCGTGAAGCTGCACGTGAATATTGATGCGGGTAACCGTTTCTATGTCCGTCGCATCAAGTTTGAAGGCAACGACACCAGTAAAGATTCCGTACTGCGCCGTGAAATGCGTCAGATGGAAGGTGCGTGGCTGGGCAATGCACAGGTAGAGCAGGGCAAAGAACGTCTGAACCGTTTGGGCTATTTTGAAACGGTAGATGTGGAAACCCAACGCGTGCCAGGTACTGCAGATCAGGTTGATGTCACCTATAAGGTGAAAGAGCGTAACACCGGTACCTTCAACTTCGGCGTTGGCTACGGCACCGAGAGCGGCGTGAGCTTCCAGGCGGGCGTTCAGCAGGACAACTGGCTGGGGACCGGCTATTCCGTCGGTATCAGCGGTACCAAGAACGATTACCAGACCTACACCGAGCTGTCGGTAACCAACCCGTACTTCACCGTTGACGGTGTGAGTTTGGGTGGCCGTATCTTCTACAACGACTTTAAAGCCGATGACGCGGACCTGTCCGACTATACCAACAAGAGTTACGGTATAGACGGTACCTTGGGCTTCCCGATCAACGAAAACAACTCGTTGCGTACCGGCCTGGGTTACGTGCATAACGGCTTGTCCAACATGCAGCCGCAGATTGCCATGTGGCGTTATCTGGACTCGATGGGTCTGAACCCTAACACCACCGATCGCGCCAGCTATTCTGCCGATGACTTCACGCTGAACCTGGGTTGGACCTACAACAACCTTGACCGTGGCTATTTCCCAACCTCGGGTAACCGCACTACGCTCAATGGTAAAGTCACCATTCCAGGATCAGATAACGAATACTACAAGTTGACGTTAGACAGCGTGCAGTATGTTCCGATCAATGATGACCGCACCTGGGTGCTGTTGGGTCGTGGCCGTCTGGGTTATGCAGATGGTCTGGGCGGCAAAGAAATGCCGTTCTACGAGAACTTCTATGCCGGTGGTTCCAGCACCGTGCGTGGTTTCGGCTCCAACACCATTGGTCCAAAAGCGGCATACTACAACTCCAATTCGTATGGCTGTAGTAACGGTACCCCGATTTGTAATTCGGACGACGCAGTGGGCGGTAACGCCATGGCTGTCGCCAGCATGGAGCTGATCACACCAACGCCATTCATCAGTGAGAAATACGCCAACTCGGTGCGTACTTCACTGTTCATGGATGCGGGTACCGTGTGGGATACCAACTGGCAGAATACGGCTCAAACCAGCATGTATGATATTCCGGACTACAGTAAGGCGAGCAATATCCGCGTTTCTGCCGGTATCGCCTTGCAGTGGATGTCACCTTTGGGTCCGTTGGTGTTCTCTTATGCCAACCCGATCAAGAAATACGAAGGCGACAAGTCCGAACAGTTCCAGTTTAACATTGGCAAGACCTGGTAACAGGTCCGGCTTCTGGGCATAGCAGTTATTAAGAATCGCAAATGCCAGGCGCCCGTCAGAGCACAGAGAGATGATTCTCATTGTTTTGCGGGATAAGTCTGGCAGATTGTGTACTTCAAGTGTCATATGACACAAATGGGTGATGGTAAGGAGTTTATAGTGAAAAAGTGGTTGTGTGCCGCAGGCCTCGGTTTAGCAATGGCTGCTTCAGCTGGCGTTCAGGCAGCAGATAAGATCGCTGTAGTTAACGTCTCCAGCATTTTCCAACAGTTGCCGGCTCGTGAAACCGTAGCTAAACAGCTGGAAAACGAGTTTAAAGGCCGTGCGGGTGAGCTTCAGACTATGGAGCGTAGCCTTCAGACCAAAATGCAACGTTTGCAGCGTGATGGCGCTACCATGAAAGCCAGCGATCGCAGCAAGTTGGAAAAAGACGTGATGGCACAGCGCGAGCAGTTCTCTCAGAAAGCACAGGCTTTTGAGCAGGACAACCGTCGCCGTCAGATGGAAGAGCGTAACAAAATCCTGAGCCGTATTCAGGACGCTGTGAAATCTGTTGCCAGCAAAGAAGGCTACGACGTAGTTATCGATGCTAACGCTGTTGCCTACGCAGGGACTTCTAAAGACATCACTGCTGACGTGCTGAAACAGGTTAAATAACAACATGCCTTCAATTCGACTGGCTGATCTAGCGCAGCAGTTGGATGCACAATTGCACGGTGATGGCGATCTCGTCATCACCGGCATTGCTTCTATGCATTCGGCACAGGCTGGCCAAATCACGTTTTTGTCAAACAGCCGCTATCAAGAGCAGCTGGCTTCCTGCCAGGCAAGCGCAGTAGTGCTTACCGAGGCGGATTTACCACACTGTCGTTCTGCGGCGCTGGTGGTTAAAAATCCTTACCTGACTTACGCGCGCATGGCGCAACTGATGGATACCACGCCGTCCCCGGCTCAGGATATCGCTCCAAGCGCGGTTATCTCACCTGAAGCCACTCTGGGTCAGCATGTTGCCATTGGTGCCAATGCGGTGATCGAGTCGGGCGCAGTGCTTGGCGATAACGTGGTTATCGGCCCTGGCTGCTTCATCGGCAAACGTGCACGCATTGGCGCGGGTACGCGTCTGTGGGCGAACGTAACGATTTATCATGAAGTCGAGATCGGCCAACGCTGCCTGATCCAATCAGGTACTGTGATTGGTGCTGATGGTTTCGGCTATGCCAACGAACGTGGTGAGTGGATCAAAATCCCTCAGTTGGGCACGGTAATTATCGGCGATCGCGTCGAGATTGGCGCTTGCACCACCATTGACCGCGGCGCGCTGGATAACACCCAGATCGGGAATGGTGTTATCATCGACAACCAATGCCAGATTGCACATAACGTGGTGATTGGCGACAATACTGCCGTTGCCGGCGGTGTTATCATGGCGGGCAGCCTGAAAATCGGCCGCTACTGCCAGATCGGCGGAGCCAGCGTGATCAACGGTCACATGGAGATCGCCGACAAGGTTGTTGTCACCGGAATGGGAATGGTTATGCGACCAATCACCGAACCTGGGGTATACTCTTCGGGCATTCCGTTACAACCCAACAAAGTTTGGCGTAAAACCGCTGCGTTGGTGATGAATATCGATGAGATTAGCAAGCGCTTAAAAGCTGTCGAACGAAAAGTCGGAAAAGACTAATCACTACCGCCCGCCTCGCTGGGTACAAAACGAAACGCGTTGGTCATGAGACCAAAAGCGCAAAGAGTTGTTAATTTGCGGCCTGCATGACTTCCTCCTTATTGGGGGCAGCGCAGGCCGTGTTGTTGATGCCATCAGTTTTTAGAGACAGGAAGAGTATTTTGACTACTGACACTCATACTCTGGATATTGCAGAAATTTTAGAGTTGCTTCCTCACCGTTACCCGTTCTTGCTGGTTGATCGCGTCCTCGAGTTTGAGGAGCACAAATTCCTGCGTGCGGTGAAGAACGTATCTGTAAATGAGCCGTTTTTCCAGGGACACTTCCCTGGTAAGCCGATTTTTCCAGGCGTATTGATTCTGGAAGCCATGGCGCAGGCCACCGGTATTCTGGCGTTTAAAAGCGTCGGCAAACTGGAGCCGGGCGAGTTGTATTACTTTGCCGGTATCGACGAAGCTCGCTTCAAACGTCCGGTAGTGCCTGGTGATCAAATGATCATGGAAGTCACCTTTGAGAAAACTCGTCGTGGTTTGACGCGCTTTAAAGGCGTGGCGACCGTCGACGGCAAAATTGTCTGCGAAGCAACCATGATGTGTGCGCGCAGCCGGGAGGCCTAATCCGTGATCGACAAAACCGCCTTTATCCATCCTAGCGCGATTATTGAAGAAGGCGCCGTTATCGGCGCTGGTGCGCACATCGGTCCCTTCTGCTACGTCGGCTCCCAGGTGGAAATCGGCGAAGGCACGGTACTGAAGTCCCACATTGTGGTGAATGGCTTGACCAAAATCGGCCGCGATAATCAGATCTATCAGTTCGCCTCTATTGGCGAAGTGAATCAGGATCTGAAATACGCGGGTGAACCGACGCGTGTCGAGATTGGCGATCGCAACCGCATCCGCGAAAGCGTCACCATTCATCGCGGTACGGCGCAGGGCACCGGTTTGACCAAAGTAGGTAATGACAACCTGCTGATGGTTAACGTGCATGTCGCGCACGACTGCGTGGTGGGTAACTCCTGTATCCTGGCAAACAACGCCACGCTGGCCGGCCATGTGGAAATTGACGATCATGCCATTATCGGTGGTATGACGGCTATTCATCAGTTCTGCATTATCGGGACTCACGTGATGGTTGGCGGTTGTTCCGGCGTAGCCCAGGACGTGCCACCTTTTGTCATTGCGCAGGGTAACCACGCCACGCCATTTGGTGTTAACGCCGTTGGCCTGAAGCGTCGTGGTTTTGATAAAGATGAAATGCAGGCTATCCGTAACGCCTACAAAATTCTTTATCGCAGCGAGAAAACGCTGGATGAAGCGAAAACAGAAATCGAAGCCCTGGCGAAAGAACAGCCAGTGGTGCAGCAGTTCCTTGATTTCTTTGGTCGTTCCACCCGCGGTATTATTCGCTGACCTATGCAAAATCGCCCATTGACCATCGGATTGGTCGCCGGAGAAACTTCCGGTGATATTCTTGGCGCCGGTTTAATTCGCGCGCTCAAGGCGCAGATCCCCGACGCGCGTTTTGTTGGCGTCGCCGGCCCGCTGATGCAGGCCGAAGGCTGCGAAACCTGGTACGAAATGGAAGAGCTGGCGGTAATGGGCGTGGTCGAGGTGCTTGAGCGCCTGCCACGCCTGTTAAAGATCCGCAAGGATCTTACCCGCCGGTTCAGCGATCTCGCGCCTGATGTGTTTGTGGGTATCGACGCGCCGGACTTCAATATCACCCTGGAAGGTCGCCTGAAACAGCGCGGCATCCGCACTATTCACTATGTCAGCCCCTCCGTTTGGGCCTGGCGTCAAAAGCGCGTTTTCAAAATAGGCAAAGCCACCGATCTGGTGTTGGCGTTTCTCCCTTTCGAAAAAGCGTTTTACGATCGTTTCAACGTTCCCTGTCGGTTTATCGGCCATACCATGGCCGACGCCATGCCGCTGCAACCGGACAAACTGGCTGCGCGCGCTAAACTGGGCATTGCCGCTGATGCGCGTTGTCTGGCCCTGCTACCGGGCAGCCGCGGTGCGGAAGTCGAGATGCTGAGCGCTGATTTTCTGAAGACGGCCCAGTTGCTGCGTACCCGCTATCCGGAGCTGGAACTGGTGGTGCCGTTGGTTAACGCCAAGCGACGCGAGCAGTTCGAACGCATCAAGGCGGAAGTGGCACCTGAGTTAAGGGTCCATTTGCTCAATGGCCAGGGCCGTGAGGCGATGATCGCCAGCGACGCAGCTTTACTGGCCTCAGGGACGGCGGCACTGGAGTGCATGCTGGCCAAATGCCCGATGGTGGTGGGTTACCGCATGAAGCCCTTTACCTTCTGGATAGCGCAGAGGTTGGTGAAGACCCCCTATGTCTCGCTGCCCAACCTGTTGGCCGGTCGTGAGATCGTCACCGAACTGTTGCAGCACGACTGCGTGCCGGACAAGCTGGCGGCATCGGTCATGCCGTTGCTGGAAGACAGTCCGCAAACCGACGAACTGAAACAGACTTTCCTTACCCTGCACCAAAGCATCCGTTGTGGTGCCGATGAACAGGCCGCTCAGGCTGTGTTGGAGCTGGCAAAAGCATGATTGAACCCTTCATTTATCCTGTCGCCACGCTGATTGCCGGCGTGGACGAAGTCGGCCGTGGCCCTTTGGTCGGGGCGGTAGTGACCGCCGCAGTGATCCTCGATCCTGCGCGGCCAATCGTTGGGCTGGCGGACTCGAAAAAACTCAGTGAAAAGCGCCGCCTGGCGCTGTATGACGAAATCGTCGAAAAGGCACTTTCCTGGAGTCTGGGGCGAGCCGAGCCGGACGAGATCGATCAACTGAACATTCTGCATGCCACCATGCTGGCGATGCAGCGAGCGGTTGCCGGATTGCATATCGCGCCGGACATGGTATTGATCGACGGTAACCGTTGTCCTAAATTACCGATGCGTTCGCAGGCGGTGGTGAAGGGCGATAGCCGCGTGGCAGAAATCAGCGCCGCGTCCATTCTGGCGAAGGTAACGCGTGACCGCGAAATGACCGAGTTGGATCGGGAATTCCCGGACTACGGTTTTGCGCAGCATAAAGGCTACCCAACCGCTTTCCATCTGGAGCGGCTGGCCGCACTGGGTGCGACCGAGCATCATCGCCGCAGCTTTGCCCCGGTTAGAAGGGTGCTGGCGCTGTAATCTGCCGGCCCTAGCGATAGAGTTAACCCGGGTTCAGTTCGCTGAACCCCTAGATTCAGGTATCTGGATATGGCCGAACCTCGTTTTATTCACCTGCGCGTTCATAGCGACTACTCCATGATTGATGGATTAGCCAAGATCGGACCGTTGGTGAAAAGAGCCGCCGCGTTAGCCATGCCCGCTTTGGCAATTACCGACTTTACCAACCTGTGTGGCCTGGTGAAGTTTTATGGCAGCGCGCACGGCGCCGGGATCAAACCGATCATCGGCGCGGATTTTCATGTGCAAAGTGAAGTGCTGGGCGACGAGCTGGCGCAGCTCACCGTACTGGCCGCCAATAATGAAGGTTACCAAAACCTGACGCTGCTGATTTCCCGCGCCTATCAGCGTGGTTACGGCGCTGCCGGACCGATCATCGATCGTGACTGGCTGATTGAGCACCGTGAAGGGCTTATCCTGCTCTCTGGCGCCCGTCAGGGCGACGTCGGCAAGTTTCTGCTGCGCGGCAACCAGCCGCAGGTGGAGCAGTGCCTGGAGTTTTATCAGCAGTACTTCCCCGACAGTTACTATCTCGAACTGATCCGTACCGGTCGGCCGGACGAAGAAAACTACCTGCATGCGGCGGTAGCCCTGGCGACCGAACGTGGGCTGCCGGTAGTGGCCACCAACGATGTGCGTTTTCTGGTCGCAGATGACTTTGACGCCCACGAGATCCGCGTTGCCATCCACGACGGTTTCACGCTCGATGATCCCAAGCGCCCGCGTAACTACACCTCGCAGCAATACATGCGTGACGAAGACGAGATGTGTGAGCTGTTTGCCGACATCCCGGAGGCCTTGCTCAACAGCGTAGAGATCGCCAAGCGTTGTAACGTGACTATTCGCCTTGGCGAATACTTCCTGCCGCAGTTCCCAACCGGTGATATGACTACCGAGGACTTCCTGGTCCTTAAGTCGAAGGAAGGGCTGGAAGATCGACTGGAGTTCCTGTTCCCGGATCCGGAGGTGCGTGCCCAGCGCCGCCCTGAATACGACGAACGTCTGGATATTGAGCTGAAAGTAATCAACCAGATGGGGTTCCCGGGCTACTTCCTGATCGTGATGGAGTTTATCCAGTGGTCGAAGGACAACGACGTGCCGGTCGGGCCAGGCCGTGGTTCTGGTGCCGGTTCACTGGTGGCTTACGCGCTGAAAATCACCGATCTTGATCCGCTGGAATTTGACCTGCTGTTCGAACGTTTCCTTAATCCGGAACGTGTTTCGATGCCCGACTTCGACGTCGACTTCTGCATGGAAAAACGCGATCTGGTGATTGATCACGTGGCGGAGATGTACGGTCGTGAGGCGGTATCCCAGATCATTACCTTCGGTACCATGGCGGCGAAAGCGGTTATTCGCGACGTGGGCCGCGTGCTGGGTCACCCGTATGGCTTCGTCGATCGTATCTCCAAGCTGGTGCCACCCGATCCGGGTATGACGCTGGAGAAAGCCTTTGCCGCCGAGCCGCAGTTACCGGAAATTTACGAGGCTGATGAGGAAGTCAAAGCGCTGATCGACATGGCGCGCAAGCTGGAAGGGGTGACGCGTAACGCCGGTAAGCACGCCGGTGGTGTGGTGATCGCACCGACCAAAATCACTGACTTCGCCCCCTTGTACTGCGATGCGGAAGGCCAGCATCCGGTAACCCAGTTTGACAAGAACGATGTGGAATACGCCGGGCTGGTGAAGTTCGACTTCCTGGGCCTGCGTACCCTGACCATCATCGACTGGGCGTTGGCGATGATCAACGCCCGCCGCGCGAAGACCGGGCTGGAACCGATCGATATCGCCGCTATCCCGCTCGAAGACAAGAAAAGCTTCGATATGCTGCAGCGTTCGGAGACCACTGCGGTCTTCCAGCTTGAATCGCGCGGCATGAAAGACTTGATCAAACGCCTGAAGCCCGACTGCTTCGAAGATATGATCGCCCTGGTGGCGCTGTTCCGCCCTGGGCCGCTGCAGTCTGGCATGGTAGATAACTTTATCGACCGTAAGCACGGTCGTGAAGAAATCTCCTACCCGGATATCCAGTGGCAGCATGAGTCGCTCAAGCCGGTGCTGGAGCCTACCTACGGCATCATCCTGTACCAGGAACAGGTAATGCAGATTGCCCAGGTGCTGGCCGGCTATTCGCTGGGCGGCGCGGACATGTTGCGTCGTGCGATGGGTAAAAAGAACCCGGTCGAGATGGCCAAGCAGCGTGGCGGTTTCGAAGATGGGGCAAAATCACGCGGTATCGACGGTGAACTGTCGGTAAAAATCTTTGACCTGGTGGAGAAATTCGCCGGTTACGGCTTCAACAAATCGCACTCCGCCGCCTATGCGCTGGTGTCATACCAGACATTGTGGCTGAAGGCGCACTATCCAGCCGAGTTTATGGCGGCGGTAATGACCGCCGATATGGACAACACCGATAAAGTGGTCGGGTTGGTGGATGAATGCTGGCGTATGGGGTTGAAAATCCTGCCGCCGGACATCAACAGCGGTCAGTACCATTTCCACGTTAACGATGAAGGCGAGATCGTTTACGGCATCGGCGCTATCAAGGGCGTCGGGGAAGGGCCGATTGAAGCCATTCTTGAAGCGCGTAACAGTGGTGAGCAGGGCTACTTCAAAGACTTGTTCGATCTGTGTGCTCGCTCAGATATCAAAAAACTGAACCGCCGCATTCTGGAAAAGCTGATCATGTCCGGGGCATTCGACCGCCTTGGGCCGCACCGCGCCGCGCTGATGAACTCATTACCCGATGCGTTGAAAGCGGCCGATCAGCATGCCAAAGCCGAAGCGATCGGCCAGGTGGACATGTTTGGCGTACTGGCCGAAGCGCCGGAGCAGGTGGAGCAATCCTACGCCAACGTGCCCCTCTGGCAGGAGCAGGTGGTGCTGGACGGTGAACGGGAAACGCTGGGGTTGTACCTTACTGGCCACCCGATCACCCAGTACCTGAAGGAAATCGAACGCTATGCCGGTGGCCAGCGTTTGAAAGATATGCACCCGACGGATCGGGGCAAGATGACGACCGCCGTTGGGCTGGTGATCGCCTCACGGGTTATGGTCACCAAGCGGGGTAATCGCATCGGAATTTTTACGCTGGATGACCGTTCAGGCCGTCTGGAAGTGATGTTATTCACCGATGCGTTAGAAAAATACCAGCATTTATTGGAAAAAGACCGTATCCTGATCGCCAGTGGACAGGTCAGCTTTGATGACTTTAGCGGTGGGCTTAAAATGACCGCCCGCGAGCTAATGGACATCAGTGAAGCCCGTGAAAAATACGCTCGCGGACTTGCTATCTCGCTGACGGACAGGCAAATTGATGACCAGCTTTTGAACCGTCTCCGTCAGTCTTTGGAACCCCATCGCTCGGGGACGATTCCAGTGCATCTTTACTATCAACGGGAAGATGCGCGGGCCAAGCTGCGTTTTGGCGCAACCTGGCGCGTGACGCCCACCGACCGCTTATTGATAGATTTGCGGACTTTGGTAGGTAATGAGCAGGTGGAACTGGAATTTGACTAAAATAGGAATGCTATGAGTCTGAATTTTCTTGATTTTGAACAGCCGATTGCAGAGCTGGAAGCGAAAATTGACTCGCTGACTGCAGTCAGCCGTCAAGACGAAAAATTAGATATTAATCTGGACGAAGAGGTTCAGCGCCTTCGTGAAAAGAGCGTTGAGCTGACGCGCAAGATTTTTTCCGATCTTGGGGCTTGGCAAGTTGCTCAATTGGCACGCCACCCACGCCGTCCTTATACCCTGGATTATATCAAACACATCTTCACCGACTTCGAAGAACTGGCTGGCGATCGCGCCTATGCCGATGATAAAGCGATTGTCGGTGGTATTGCGCGTCTGGATGGTCGCCCGGTGATGATCATCGGTCACCAGAAAGGCCGCGAAACCAAAGAGAAAATCCGCCGTAACTTCGGCATGCCGGCACCGGAAGGTTATCGCAAAGCGTTGCGCCTGATGGAAATGGCTTCTCGCTTCAAGCTGCCGTTGATCACTTTCATCGACACCCCAGGGGCATACCCGGGCGTGGGCGCGGAAGAACGCGGCCAGTCAGAAGCGATTGCCCATAACCTGCGTGAAATGTCTCGCCTGAACATCCCGGTCGTCTGCACCGTGATCGGCGAAGGCGGTTCTGGCGGTGCATTGGCCATCGGCGTTGGCGACAAAGTGAATATGCTGCAGTACAGCACCTATTCGGTGATTTCACCGGAAGGCTGTGCATCCATTCTGTGGAAGAGTGCTGATAAGGCACCTCTGGCTGCAGAAGCGATGGGCATTACCGCACCGCGTCTGAAAGAGCTTAAGCTGATCGATTCGGTGATCCCGGAGCCTTTGGGTTCTGCTCACCGCGACGTTCCTGCGATGGCTGCAACGCTGAAAGCACAGTTGCTGGCTGACCTGAAAGATCTCGATGGCCTGAACAACGAAGAGTTGCGTAACCGTCGTTACCAGCGCCTGATGAACTACGGCTACTGCTGAGTTTTGTTATGCGTTACAAGAAACCGCCTTCATTTGGGCGGTTTTTTTTGGCTGACGAAAAGGGGGGCTTTGGGGTACACAGCACGGTTTTTTCATGTTGTTATAGACGATTGGTGGTTAACTGACAGGAGCAGCCGTTGAATATCATCGCGATCATGAGCCCAGCGGGCGTTTATTACAAAGACGAGCCGATCCGCGAGCTTCACACCGCACTGGCTGCAATGGATTTCCAACTGGTCTATCCGAAAAACAGCGGCGATCTGTTAAAACTGGTCGAAGCCAACGCGCGCATTTGTGGGGTGATTTTTGACTGGGACGACTACAGTCTGGAGCTGTGCAGCGATATCAATGAGTTGAATGAATATCTGCCGTTGTATGCCTTCATCAACACCCATTCCACCTTCGACGTCAGCCTGCATGAAATGCGCATGGCGCTGTATTTCTTTGAGTACGCTCTAAATGCGGCGGATGATATTGCACAGCGTATTCAGCAGTACACCGCCGAATACATAGATACCATTACGCCTCCTTTGACCAAGGCGCTGTTCAACTATGTGCGCGAAGGGAAATACACTTTCTGTACTCCAGGCCATATGGCCGGCACTGCCTTTCAGAAAAGCCCGGTCGGCTGTCTGTTTTACGACTTTTTTGGTGCCAACACGCTAAAAGCAGATGTCTCGATCTCTGTGACAGAACTGGGATCGCTGCTGGATCACACCGGCCCACATCTGGAAGCCGAGGAGTATATTGCTCGTACCTTTAACGCCGAGCAGAGTTATCTGGTGACTAACGGCACCTCCACCGCCAACAAGATAGTCGGAATGTATTCGGCGCCGACCGGTAGCACGGTATTGATTGACCGCAACTGCCATAAATCCTTATGCCATTTGCTGATGATGAGCGATATCGTGCCTATCTACCTGCGTCCGCTGCGTAATGCCTATGGCATTCTCGGTGGTATTCCGCAGCATGAATTTACTCGCGAGAGCATTGCCGGCCGGGTCGCGGCAACGGCTAACGCCAGTTGGCCGGTACATGCGGTGATCACCAACTCCACTTATGACGGTTTGTTGTACAACACCGACTACATCAAACAGACGCTGGACGTACCCTCAATTCACTTTGATTCGGCCTGGGTGCCCTATACCAACTTCCATCCCATTTACGACGGCAAGAGCGGTATGAGCGGCGAGCGCACGCCCGGCAAGGTTATCTACGAAACCCAGTCTACGCACAAACTGCTGGCGGCGTTTTCACAGGCTTCAATGATTCACATTAAGGGTGACTACGACGAAAGCACCTTTAACGAAGCCTATATGATGCACACCACCACCTCGCCGAATTACGGCATCGTAGCATCGATGGAGACTGCCGCAGCCATGCTGCGCGGCAATCCGGGGCGGCGATTGATAAATCGCTCGGTGGAACGCGCACTGCATTTCCGCCGTGAGGTGCAACGGTTGCGAGAGGAGAGCGATAGCTGGTTCTTCGACATCTGGCAGCCGGAGGAGATCGACGAGGCGCAGTGTTGGCCGCTGAACCCGGATGATAATTGGCACGGTTTCGGCAACACCGACAGCAACCACATGTACCTCGATCCGATCAAGGTCACTATCCTGACGCCGGGCATGAATGAACTGGGCATGCTGGAAGAGAGCGGGATACCGGCGGCGCTGGTGGCGAAGTATCTGGACGAACGCGGTATCGTAGTGGAAAAAACCGGGCCTTATAACCTGTTATTCCTGTTCAGCATCGGCATCGATAAAACCAAGGCGATGAGTCTGCTGCGCGGTTTGACCGATTTTAAACGCGCTTACGATCTCAACCTGCGGGTGAAGAACATGCTGCCGGATCTGTTTGCGGAAGATCCGGATTTCTACCGCAATATGCGCATTCAGGATCTGGCGGCCGGGATCCACAGTTTAATCTGTCGGCACGACCTGCCGGGGCTGATGCAGCGGGCGTTTGACGTGCTGCCTGAAATGAAACTGACGCCGCACCAGATGTTCCAGCAACAGGTGCGCGGCAACGTAGAAACCTGCGAGCTGGATCAGTTGGTCGGCAAGGTGGCGGCTAACATGATCCTGCCTTATCCGCCAGGGGTTCCGCTGGTGATGCCGGGCGAGATGATCACCGAAGAGAGCCGTGCAGTGCTGGATTTCCTGCTGATGCTGTGCTCGATCGGCGAGCGTTACCCGGGCTTTGAAACCGATATCCACGGCGCGAAACTGACCGAGGACGGGCGTTATCTGGTGAAGGTGCTGAAAATGCCGCTGGCTTAAGCAAATTCCCGGCAAATCAGGTTCACGCTGTTTGCCGGCAACGGTTCCTGCGTCAGGCCGCAAAATGGTTGGCCATCCTGCCGTTGGTGATAGCGGCAGCGATGGCATTCGCCGAATAACGCCACGTTATCATCCTGCTTTTGCAACTGGCGCAACAACTGCGTCAGCAGTTCCACTAGCTGCCCGCCGTCTCGCTGCATGGCATCCTGCGCATCCTGTAAATAGGCCGGTGGGAACAGGGCATCCATCAATACGCGTGATTTGTCGGTCAGCTTTAGCCTGACGCTGCGGCGATCCTTCTCGTCCGCAGTGCGGGCAATCATTCCGTTACTTTCCAGCTTTTTCAGCGATTGCGATACCGTGCCCTTGGTCAGGCCAAGATATTCCGCCACCGCCATTGGCGTGTTGGAGTAATGGTTGCAGCGCGCCAGATAGTACAACGCACTCAATTGCACCGGGGGCAGGCTTTCCAGCTCTTCATGGCTACGCAGCCAGCTGCGTTGCAGGCTATTCAGCCGTTCCAGTAAATCAAAAAGTCTCAATATGGGATCCTCGCTAGTGTGGGAAAATAGTATCGATTAAAAACTATATTGACAAGGCGTGACGGAGGATTTATTGTGCATTTGGTTTCGGGTCGAAACTAAATGTGCGAATTAATTTCGCCCACACAGTCAGAACCAAGGAGAATTATCATGACTAAGGCCGTTTTCTATCATGCCGGTTGCCCGGTTTGCGTGAGCGCAGAGCAGCAGTTGTTGGGCCTGTTGAGCCAGGATGTGCAAGTGGATGTCGTTCATCTGGGTGAAAAACCGGCGCGTATCGCCGAAGCAGAAAAAGCCGGGGTACAGAGCGTACCGGCGCTGGTGGTGGATGGGCAGGTACTGCACATCAACTACGGTGCTGCGCTGGCGGATCTTAAAGCCTGATCTGCCGTTGCGTTGCTGATTTCTGAATGACGGCCCCGTCTTATATGCGGGGCTTTTTGTCGTTGACGTCGCCACTGCTGCCGGATAACGTGCCTCATCACATCGATAATGAGACACACTATGTTGGCACTCCGTCAGATACACCACATTGCCGTCATTGGTTCAGACTATGCGGCCAGTAAGCATTTTTATTGCGATATTCTGGGTTTCACCTTACTCGGCGAGTTTTACCGCGAAGAACGTGACTCCTGGAAGGCCGATTTGGCACTCAATGGCCAATACAGCATCGAACTGTTTTCCTTCCCGTCCCCCCCGGCTCGTGTCAGTCGTCCGGAAGCCTGTGGCCTGCGCCATCTGGCATTCAGCGTCGAGGACATCGAGCAGGCCATCCAGCATTTGCAGGCTGCCGGCGTAGTTTGCGAGCCGGTACGCATCGATCCTTATACCCAGTCACGCTTCACTTTTTTCAGCGATCCCGATGGCTTGCCTCTAGAATTATATGAGGTATGAATGCTTAATCGGGGCATATCGACGCAGGTCGGGCGCTCATATGGTATTATCCCGCGCTTGCCGCACCCCCTTTTGAGTTATTTTCACTATGCAAGAACCCGTTTTTCGCGTTGGTGAGTGGTTGGTTACTCCCGCAGACAACAAAATAAGCCGTGATGGGCGCCAGTTGGCGTTGGAGCCGCGCTTAATCGATATGCTGCAATATTTCGCCCGGCACCCGGATGTGGTGCTGAGTCGCGATGAGCTGATCGATAACGTTTGGAAGCGCAACATTGTCACCAACCATGTGGTGACTCAGAGTATTTCCGAACTGCGCAAATACCTGAAGGACGGTGACAGCAACAGCCCGGAATACATCATTACCGTGCCCAAGCGCGGCTATAAGCTGGCTGCGCCAGTGATGTGGTGTGAAGGGGAAGAGACAGGCATACCTGCGCTACCGCGGGTGGCGGTCATCACCCATGAGCCGGAAGATGGCAGTGAAGACGATGACGTTGATTATCAACCGCCAAAACCCAGCCAGGCAAAAACATCGCCGGCAAAGTCGAAGGTGGCTTTTTATCGACAATCGCCGTTCTGGGTGTGGCTGGCTTTCCTGGCGGCATTGAGCGCCTGCGTGGTGTTTGTGGCCATTGCAACTTTGTCGCGTCGCATACCGGAATCCACCATGCCGGTGCTGATGAACCCGCGGGATATTGATATCCGCATTCAGGGGGGCAACAGCTGCAGTAACTGGACGCCGCAACTTTCCTATGTCGTCGGCCTGAGCGAAGTAGTCACGGACTCGCTAAATACCTATTCCACTTTCCTGGTGCACGATCAAACCAACTATAACTACACCGGGCCAAGCAGTTCGGGTAAATCGCTGACCATTGAGTTCGTCAACCAGCGCCATTATCGTGCGCAGCAATGTTTCCTGTCGGTACGGCTGGTGGACAATGCGGACAGCTCGATCATGCTGGATAAGCGCTACTTTGTTACTACAGACAATCAACTGAAAATTCAGGAGGACTTCCTGAGTAGCCTGTCTGTGGCCCTCAATCAGCCGTGGCCGGCCCCTTTGCAGCAGCGGTTGATGAAACTCTTGCCAAACTCAGGCCCGGAACTGCAGCAGTATTACCAGGCACATCAGTTATTGATCCAGGGGGATATCGATTCTTTGACCCATGCCAGTCGCATGCTGGGTGATATGGTGAAATCGTCTCCGGACTTTATTTATATTGCGGCCGAAAAAGCGCTGGCAGACTTACTGCGTAATTCTTATCAACCTTTTGATACTGTGCAGTTGGCGCAACTGGATACGGAGATAGCTCGCCTGGATGCACTGCCCGCTTTAAAAGACAGCCCCATAATTCAGCAAATTCATACGATACGGGCACTGGGAGAGGGGAAAACCGATGAGGCTTATCAGGCGATAAATAAAGGCATCGAGCTGCAGATGTCATGGATGAATTATGTGTTACTCGGCAAAGTTTATGAAATGCAGGGCTACAATCGCTTGGCTGCAGACTCCTATATCACGGCATTTAACCTGCGTCCGGGCGAGAATACCCTGCACTGGATCCGTAATGCCGTCTTCCATACCTCAATAAACACCGTAGTTCCCTACCTCGAAAACTACAATCCGGATAAACAACCCAATTAAGCCACGCCGCCGAGTCAGATAGTTGACCGGCGGTGTTATTTATTGTGTTTTATTTGTTAAGTCCCATTAACTTATTGGTTGATTTGTTTCTCTCTTTTATTTTCATTTGTTAGTGAAAATAACAACGCTATCTTAATGTTTTTATTGGTTGTTTATCTTTTCTTGAGCACGTGTTTATCTCTTGATGTGTTAATGAAAAACCTCAGTTTATCATTTGTATGATCATGAGCGTAATATCACTTTATCTTTAGGACTTTATTCCCGCCAATCATTAGCATCCTGACTATCAAGTCCGGTCATTAGCAAATTTGCTTAGCGGCCAAGACTTATAAGAAATCAAAATCAGGAGAAACTGACCATGGGTTCATCCAAGAAAATAGGGCTTATTGCCTGCACCGGTGTGGTTGCCGGTAATATGATGGGGAGCGGTATTGCCTTATTACCCGCGAACCTGGCAAGCCTCGGTTCTATCGCCATCTGGGGATGGGTAATCTCTATTATTGGCGCGATGTCACTGGCTTATGTCTATGCGCGTCTGGCCACCAAAAACCCTCAGCAGGGTGGCCCTATTGCTTACGCAGGTGAAATTTCCCCGGCGTTTGGTTTCCAGACCGGTGTGCTTTATTACCATGCGAACTGGATCGGTAATTTGGCTATCGGTATTACCGCAGTTTCTTATCTCTCTACCTTCTTCCCTGAATTGAATAATCCGGTACCGGCAGGTATTGCCTGTATCGCCATCGTCTGGATATTCACCTTTGTTAACCTGCTCGGCGGGACCTGGGTCAGCCGTTTGACCACCCTCGGCCTGGTGTTGGTGCTAATCCCGGTGATTGTCACCGCGACTGCGGGCTGGCATTGGTTCGACGCGGCAACCTACCACGCTAACTGGAACACTTCCGGTACCACCGACAGCCATGCGGTAATCAAAAGTATTCTGCTGTGCCTGTGGGCGTTCATCGGCGTAGAGTCTGCCGCCGTGAGCACCGGCATGGTGAAAAACCCGAAACGCACCGTACCGCTGGCAACCATGCTGGGTACCGCGCTGGCCGGGATTATCTACATTGCGGCCACTCAGGTGATGAGCGGTATGTTCCCGGCTAGCCAAATGGCTGCCAGCGGTGCACCGTTCGCCGTCAGCGCCTCCGCCATTATGGGTAACTGGGCTGCACCACTGGTCTCCGCCTTCACCGCCTTTGCCTGCCTGACTTCACTGGGTTCGTGGATGATGCTGGTTGGCCAGGCCGGGGTTCGTGCCGCCAACGACGGTAACTTCCCGAAAGTTTATGGTGAGGTCGATAAAAACGGCGTGCCGAAAAAAGGCCTGCTGCTGGCAAGCTGCAAAATGACCGCGCTGATGGTGCTGATTACCGCCATGAGCTCCGGCGGCGGTAAAGCTTCCGACCTGTTCGGCATGCTGACCGGTATTGCGGTGCTGCTGACCATGTTGCCTTACTTCTACTCTTGCGTAGACCTGATCCGCTTCGAAGGCGTCAATATCCGTAACCTGTTGAGCCTGATCGCCTCGGTTCTGGGTTGTGGCTTCTGCTTCATCGCACTGATGGGGGCCGAATCGTTCGAACTGGCCGGTACCTTCATCATCAGCCTGATCATTCTGATGTTCTACGCCCGCAAAATGAATACCCGTCAGACAGAGAAAGCCAATGCTGTAGCCATCGAAAACAGCTCAACGGCCAAAGCGCACTAAGCGCGTACTGACCCACTTCTTAATTCAGCCCCTTGCAACAACAATTGTCATCCGTGATGGCAAGGGGCTCGCATTACCTGGAGAAATGATTATGAACATTATTGCTATCATGAACCACATGGGTGTCTACTTTAAAGAAGAGCCTATCCGCGAACTGCACAAAGCATTGGAAAGCCTGGACTTCCGCGTTGTCTATCCGAACGATCGCGACGACCTGTTAAAGCTGATCGAAAATAATGCACGCTTGTGCGGGGTGATTTTCGACTGGGATACATACAACCTTGAGTTGTGTGAAGAAATCAGCCAGTTGAATGAATACATGCCGCTGTATGCATTCGCCAATACGCATTCAACCCTGGATGTCAGCCTGAACGATCTGCGCATGCAGGTGCGTTTCTTTGAATATGCGCTCGGTGCGGCTACCGATATCGCTGCCAAGATCAAACAAAACACCGATGAGTACATCGATACCATCCTGCCGCCGCTGACCAAGGCGTTGTTCAAGTATGTTCGTGAAGGCAAATACACCTTCTGTACTCCAGGCCACATGGGCGGTACCGCCTTCCAGAAAAGCCCGGTCGGCAGCCTGTTCTACGATTTCTTTGGCGCCAACGCCATGAAGTCCGACATTTCTATTTCGGTTTCCGAACTGGGTTCACTGCTGGATCACTCCGGTCCGCACAAAGAAGCTGAAGAATACATTGCCCGCGTGTTCAACGCTGAACGCAGCTATATGGTGACTAACGGCACTTCTACCGCCAACAAAATTGTCGGCATGTATTCCGCACCGGCCGGCAGCACCGTATTGATTGACCGTAACTGCCACAAATCGCTGACTCATCTGATGATGATGAGCGACATTACGCCAATCTATTTCCGCCCAACCCGTAATGCTTACGGCATTCTCGGTGGTATCCCGCAGAGTGAATTTGCCCGTGACACCATCGCCAAACGTGTTAAAGAAACACCAAACGCCACCTGGCCAGTGCATGCGGTAATCACCAACTCTACCTATGACGGTCTGCTGTACAACACCGATCATATTAAGAGCGCGCTGGATGTGAAATCTATTCACTTTGACTCCGCCTGGGTGCCTTACACCAATTTCCACCCGATTTACAAAGGCAAATGCGGCATGAGCGGCGGCCGTGTGGAAGGGAAGGTGATTTATGAAACCCAATCCACCCATAAACTGCTGGCGGCATTCTCTCAGGCCTCAATGATCCACGTGAAAGGCGATATCAACGAAGAAACCTTCAACGAAGCCTACATGATGCAAACCACCACTTCACCGCACTACGGTATCGTGGCATCTACCGAAACTGCCGCGGCGATGATGAAAGGTAATGCCGGTAAGCGTTTGATTAATGGCTCTATTGAACGTGCTATCAAGTTCCGTAAAGAAATCAAACAGCTGAACGTTGAGTCCGAAGGTTGGTTCTTTGACGTCTGGCAGCCAGAGCACATCGATCAGGCTGAATGCTGGCCGCTGAAGTCTGACAACGCCTGGCACGGGTTCAAAAATATCGATGATGAACATATGTATCTCGACCCGATCAAAGTGACTCTCCTGACCCCAGGGATGAGCAAAGAGGGTGAAATGCAGGAGTTTGGTATCCCGGCCAGCCTGGTTGCCAAATACCTGGATGAGCACGGCATCATTGTTGAGAAAACCGGCCCGTATAACCTGCTGTTCCTGTTCAGCATCGGTATCGATAAAACCAAGGCTCTCAGCCTGCTGCGCGGTCTGACTGACTTTAAACGCTCGTTCGATCTGAACCTGCGGGTGAAAAACATGCTGCCTTCGCTGTATAAAGAGGCACCAGAGTTTTATGAAGACATGCGGATCCAGGAGCTGGCTCAGAATATCCACAACCTGGTGAAACACCATAATCTGCCTGACCTGATGTACCGCGCCTTTGAAGTGCTGCCGGCGATGGTAATGAACCCGTTCCAGGCCTTCCAGAAAGAACTGCACGGTGAAGTGGAAGAGGTTTATTTGGAAGACATGGTGGGCAAAGTGAATGCCAACATGATCCTGCCATATCCTCCGGGTGTTCCGCTGGTCATGCCGGGTGAAATGCTCACCGAGGAAAGCCGTCCGGTTCTGGAGTTCCTGCAAATGCTGTGCGAGATCGGCGCGCATTATCCAGGCTTCGAAACTGATATCCATGGCGCTTATCGCCAGGCGGATGGACGTTACACCGTGAAGGTGTTGAAAAACGATAAATAAGTGAACTAACAAGGGGAGGCGCTTGCGCTTCCCCTTTTGTCGTTCCCCGACTGATGGGAGAAAACCATGAAAACACCCTCACAGCCGCGCGCAATCTACTATGTCGTAGCCATACAAATTTGGGAATATTTCAGCTTTTACGGCATGCGTGCGTTACTTATTCTCTATCTTACCCACCAACTTGGTTATTCCGATAGCCGCGCCATTAGCCTCTATAGCGCTTACGCTTCTCTGGTCTATGTCACGCCGATCCTCGGCGGCCTGCTTGCCGATCGCCTGCTGGGCAACCGCGTAGCGGTCATTGCCGGAGCGGTATTGATGACGCTGGGCCATATCGTGCTCGGCCTGAGCGCCGTATCGACACAATCACTCTATCTCTCGCTGTCGATCATCATCTGTGGCTACGGCCTGTTTAAATCCAATATCAGCTGCCTGCTGGGCGAGTTGTATCAACCGCAGGACTCGCGCCGGGAAGGGGGCTTTTCACTGCTGTATGCCGCCGGTAATGTCGGCTCGATCCTGGCGCCCATTGCCTGTGGGTTGGCGGCTGAACGCTACGGCTGGCACGTCGGCTTTGCGCTGGCGGGTATCGGTATGCTGGCCGGGTTGACGATCTTCCTGTTCGGCAGCCGTCATTTCAGCCATACGCGCGGTGTGGATCGGGCGCAGATGTGCGTCACCACGCTGCGGGTACCTAATTGGGTATGGCTTGGTGCCATGCTGCTGTTGGCCCCTCTGTTCTTCACTTCACTGTTCATTTACGACCTGGCCGGCCAATTACTGATGCTGGTGTGTGCCGCCGCCGTCGTGATGGTGATCCGTATAATGGCCCGGGCTACAACAGTGCAGCGCCGTGGGCTGTGGCAGATAGTGATGTTGATGTTGTTGGGCACTTTGTTCTGGGCCTTTGCCCAGCAGGGCGGTAGTTCGATCAGCCTGTTTATCGATCACTTTGTCGACCGCCAATGGTTTTCCTGGACGGTCCCGACCGCATTGTTCCAGTCGGTTAACGCTTTTGCCGTGATGTTTGGCGGTGTGATGCTGGCCTGGCTGGTGCGGGGCAACGGCAATGGCAACCCCACTCTGCGGATTTGGGGAAAGTTCGCCTTTGGTTTACTGCTGATTGGCGTGGGGTTTACCCTGATGGCGCTTAACGCCCGTTACGGGCAGGGCTCGATGAGCCTGATGATCGCCGGGCTGTCGGTGATGGGGCTTGCCGAACTGTTTATCGATCCGGTCGCCATGGCGCAGATTACCCGGCTGAATATCCCTGGCGCTACCGGGGTGCTGACTGGTATTTATATGCTGACTACCGGCTCGATAGCCAATTACCTGGCTGGTATTATCGCCGGCCAGACCGCTGAAGACCCGGCAACGGGGGCGACGGCGCAGGCCTATGTTCACCTGTTTGCTCAAATTGGCTGGTGGGCTATGGGCTGTACGGCGGCAGTGGTGGCGGTGTTGGCCATGTGGTGGTTGCTGTCCGGCCGTCATATCCGTGCGGTTAATGCTTGATTGATGGTATGACGGGGGTTAACGTGCAGCTATCTGGACGTCATTAAGCCTAATCAATGAATAACAATCAATTATCCGCACAGCTAGCCCGCCAATTGGGTGCACACCGGCACTTGCTGGTGGCATTCAGTGGCGGGCTGGACTCCAGCGTGCTATTGCATCTGCTGGTAGGGTTACGGCAGCAATTGCCGGACTTGCAGCTTCGCGCGGTGCACGTGCATCACGGCCTGAGCGCTTTTGCCGACCAGTGGGTAACACACTGTCGGCAACAATGCGTTGCCTGGCAGCTACCCCTGGTGGTTCAGCACGTGCAGGTTGATAGCCAGCAGGGCGGTATCGAAGCCGCAGCCCGGGCGGCACGCTACTCGGCTTTTGCCAGCACGCTGGCGGCCGATGAAACCTTGCTTACCGCGCAACACCTTGACGACCAATGTGAAACCTTCCTGCTGGCGCTAAAACGTGGCAGTGGCCCGGCGGGCCTGTCGGCCATGGCTGCACAGACGTCGCTGGGGAATAATCATTTGCTGCGCCCACTGTTGGGTCACTCTCGCCAGCAGTTGGAGGCCTATGCGCAGCAACATCAGCTCAGTTGGATTGAAGACGACAGCAATCAGGACCCACGCTTCGACCGAAACTTTTTGCGCCTGCAGGTGTTGCCGCTACTGAATCAGCGCTGGCCGCACTTTGCTGCAGCGACGGCACGTAGTGCCAGCCTGTGCGCCGAGCAGGAGCAATTGCTGGATGAATTGCTGGCAGAGCAACTGCACAATCTGCTCGATGAAGACCGTGCGCTGGCGATTGATGGTTTGCTGGGATGCTCAGCGGCCCGACGTTTCGCCTTGTTACGCCGTTGGATCGCGCTATTTGGCGTTACTATGCCTTCTCGCGAACAGTTGCAGCGGTTATGGGAAGAAGTGGCGCTTAGCCGTGAAGACGCCGAACCCCAGCTGCAATTGGGACAATATCAGTTTCGCCGCTTCCGCCGCCGCTTGTATCTGCTGCCGCTGATGGCCGATCTGCGTGAAATCAGTCTAAGCTGGTCATTGGATAATTCGCTGATGCTGCCGGATGGGTTGGGTGAACTGGTCAGTGGGGAAGGAGACATCTGTTTGCGTGCGCCGCAATCACAGCAAAAAGTGAGCATTCGTTTTAGCGCTCAGGGCAAACACCGCATCCTGGGGCGCGCGCATTCTCGTCCGATCAAAAAATTGTGGCAGGAGTTGGGTATTCCTCCGTGGCAGCGTGAGCGTATCCCGTTGATCTATTATGATGACCAGCTGATTGCGGCGCTGGGGATTTTTGTCAGCGAGGCCGGACAAACGCCTGAGGGGCAGCAGCCCTGGCGGCTGCATTGGCGTAAAAAATAATAATTAGACTGAGGAACCATGATGAAATTTGTGAGCGCAATGGCGGTGATGTTGGGTCTGTTCAGCCTGCCTGTAATGGCGGCGGGCGATGCGGCTGCGGGTAAGGATAAGTCCGCCAGTTGTATGGCGTGCCATGGGGCTGAAGGGAAGGTGTCGATGCCTATGTACCCGAATCTGGCTGGGCAAAACGCCATGTATCTGGAGCATGCGTTGCAGGCTTATAAGAAAGGTGAGCGTAACGGAGGGCAGGCGGAAGTGATGAAAGCCTACGTTTCCCCACTGTCTGATGCGGATATTGCCGATCTGGCGGCCTACTATTCCAGCCTCAAACCCTAGGCCAGCCTCAAACCATAAATGACGAGGGCAGCCGTTGGGCTGCCCTGTTGGGATGGCGTTACCGCTAAATCAATCAGACAGGCTGACGACCACGGTACCGATTTCCGGATGACTGAAACTGAGGATGTGATCCAGACGCAAGCTGAGAGCGTCGCCGGCCCGATCGATAATCAGGTACTCAACGCCCTTGGTAAACTTCAGCTCGGTGGCTTTGCCTTCGAATTTTTCTCCGTCGCGTAACTCCAGCTTCAGAATGTAGTTATGCTGACAGGCGAGTTCCAGGCTTTCATAGTCATCGCAATTGATGGATTGGTACTCATCATTCATCAACATAGTCGCTCACCAATAAGTTAGCGGCGGCAAAGGCCGCCTGTTCCCTAACGGAGGACGGTAGCGTGCTATTCGCAGCAACTTCGTCCAATGCCTTTAATACACATGCTAACGCATCAGGCACGTAGCCGAGATCACCACTGCCGATCTCAGCGTAAAAACGGCGTACTAACTCACAGTATTGTTGCACAGTTTCCTCCCTTAAGAACCTCTGCGTCATCGAAGCCTTATAGCGATGAGGCGCAGGCACTCGGAGCTTGACTCTATCCTAGACGACTATAGCACAGCTATTGTGGAGTTATTAGCACCTCAGCGCGGCTTTCGCACCGGGCTTTGCCCGGCCGTGCTGGCCGCGGTTGGGCCAAATCTAGTACACTGTCGCCTGATAATAATGAGGTCACCCATGGCGCTGAAAGCTACTATTTATAAAGCCACGGTCAATATCGCTGATATGGATCGTCACTTCTACCACGACGCCACGCTTACCCTGGCCCAGCATCCTTCCGAAACTGAACAGCGCATGATGCTGCGTTTGCTGGCCTGGATCTGTCATGCCGATGAGCGTCTGGTGTTTACCAAAGGCCTGAGCGCCGATGATGAGCCGGAAATCTGGCGGCGAAACGATCATAACGGGCTGGAAATGTGGATTGAAATGGGCCTGCCGGATGAAAAACGCATCAAGAAGGCCTGCAACCAGTCACCGAGAGTGGTGCTGTATGCTTACGGCGAACGTGCCGGCCACGTGTGGTGGCAATCGATGCAAGGCAAGGTGGCAAACCACAAAAACCTAAGCATCCGTTTCCTGGATGATGAACAATTAGCCAAACTGGCGGCGTTGGCCAGCCGCAATATGACGCTGCAGGCCACGCTGCAAGAGGGAACTATCTGGCTTTCCGATGCTCAGAATAGTCTGGAAATCCAGTTTGCCGAGTGGCAACAGGCGCAGGTGTGACCGGTGCTTGAACTGTCAAGAAATGTAGCCATACCGGATAACGAAGTGGAATTGACGGCGATCCGCGCGCAGGGCGCGGGTGGCCAGCACGTGAACAAAACCTCAACGGCTATCCATTTGCGCTTTGACATCCGGGCATCCAGCCTGCCAGAGTATTATAAGGAAAGGCTGCTGGCCCTGAATAATCATTTAATTACCGCCGATGGCGTGGTGATTATCAAAGCGCAGGAATATCGCAGTCAGGAATTAAACCGCGAGGCGGCGTTGGCCAGACTGGTCACTTTGATCCAGCAGGCGATGGTGGTAGAAAAAACTCGCCGGGCGACCAAGCCCACCAAAGGGGCAAAATTACGTCGTCTGGAAGGCAAGGTACGGAAAGGCGCGACTAAAGCGCTGCGCGGCAAGATCCGCACTTAAGGACACATGAACACAGTAGGAGAATAACTGTGAAGAAAATAACACTGGCCCTGTTTTTAGCGGCAGGGGCACTTTCGTTACTGGGATGTAATAACCACTTCCAGCCGAAAGAACAACCGCTTCAGGCGATGCAACAAAGTTATCAGGGCGTGCTGCCTTGCGCTGACTGCGGCGGTCTGGATACCGCATTATTCCTGGATAAAGACGGTACTTTCGTCCTGCAGGAAACCTATCGCGGCACCAAAGACGGCGATCAAACCTTTGCCGACTACGGTAAATGGGCGCGTACCGCCGATAAGCTGGTGCTGACCGACAGCCGTGGTGATAAGCGTTATTTCCGCCCGGTGGGTAAAAGTTTGGAAATGCTGGATCAAACCGGCATGCCGATTGAGTCGCAGTTGAATTACCGTCTTGATCCGGTAGAGAAAGCCTTGCCTAAAACGCCGATGGCGCTGAAAGGCAGCTACACCTACATGGCGGATGCGGCAGTGTTCAAAGATTGCGCCACCGGTAAAACGTTCCCGGTCGACAATACAATCGCGCTGGAGCAGGGGTATGCCAAGGCGTACAAAACGCCGGGCGAGCCGGTGTTCCTGACGCTGAATGGCCACTTTAGCGTTCAGCCGTCAATGGAAGAGGGGTTAACCGAGAAGGCGCTGGTGCCGGACGGTAAAGTAGCCTTCGACCGCAGTAAAAATTGCGACAGCAAATAACCGCTACAAAAAAACCCGCCTAGGCGGGTTTTTAGTTTCTGCGATAGTGGATTAGCGCTTGATCTGCCCCAGCAAGAAATCAATGACTTCGCCGGTTTTAATCATTTGCTTCTCGCCGACACGGCGGTTTTTGTACTCAATCTCTTCGCTGTCGAGGTTACGGTCGCCGATCACGATAGAGTGCGGTACGCCAATCAGTTCCATATCCGCGAACATCACGCCCGGACGTTCTTTACGGTCGTCGAGGATCACGTCGATACCGTGGGAACGCAGAGTGTTGTACAACTCCTCCGCCAGCGCCTGCACGCGGAAGGATTTGTGCATGTTCATTGGCAGAATAGCCACCTGGAATGGCGCAATAGCGTCAGGCCAAATGATACCGCGTTCGTCATGGTTCTGCTCGATAGCGGCAGCGACCACGCGGGTGACCCCGATACCGTAACAACCCATGGTCAGCACCTGATTACGGCCATCTTCACCCTGAACGGTGGCTTTCATCGCTTCCGAGTATTTGGTCCCGAGCTGGAAGATATGGCCCACTTCGATACCGCGTTTGATCAGCAGTGTGCCTTTACCGTCCGGGCTGGCATCGCCTTCAACGACGTTACGGATATCGGCAACCTGTGGCAGCGGCAGATCGCGCTCCCAGTTGATGCCGAAGTAGTGTTTACCGTCGATGTTGGCGCCGGCGCCAAAATCACTCATCGCCGCTACGCTGCGATCGGCAACCACGGGAACCTGCAGATTGACCGGGCCGAGTGAACCAGGGCCTGCACCTACGATAGCGCGGATCTCTTCTTCGGTAGCAAAGACCAACGGAGCAGCAACCTGCGGCAGCTTCTCGGCTTTGATTTCGTTCAGTTCGTGATCGCCACGCACCAACAGGGCAACCAACTTGTGGCCGCTCTCTTCTTTAGCACGTACCAGCAGCGTCTTGACGGTTTTCGTCACCGGCAGCTGGAATTGTTCTACCAGTTCAGCAATGGTCTTGGCGTTCGGGGTATCCACAATGCGCAGTTCTTCACTGGCTGCCGCACGCGGCTCAGCCGGTGCAACCGCTTCTGCCAGTTCGATATTGGCGGCAAAGTCGGAGCCGGTGGAAAACACGATATCGTCTTCACCGCTGTCGGCCAGTACCTGGAACTCGTGTGATGCACTACCGCCGATCGAGCCGGTATCGGCATGTACCGGACGGAAGTCCAGCCCCATGCGGCTGAAGATTTTGCTGTAGGCTTCGTACATCGCTTCGTAGGTTGCCTGCAGCGATTCCTGCGAGGTATGGAACGAGTAAGCATCCTTCATCAGGAATTCACGCGAGCGCATGACGCCGAAACGTGGGCGGACTTCATCACGGAACTTGGTCTGAATCTGGAAGAAGTTCAGCGGCAGCTGCTTGTAAGAGCTGATCTCGTTACGGATCAGGTCGGTGATCACTTCTTCGTGGGTTGGACCCAGTACGAATGGACGATCGCCGCGATCGACAAAGCGCAGCAGCTCAGGGCCGTACTGTTCCCAACGGCCGCTTTCCTGCCACAGATCGGCAGGCTGTACCACCGGCATGCAAACTTCGATCGCGTTAGCATTGTTCATTTCTTCGCGAACGATGTTTTCAACCTTTTTCAGAACGCGCAGGCCGGTTGGCAACCAGGTATAAAGACCGGAGGCCAGCTTGCGAATCATCCCGGCGCGCAGCATCAGCTGGTGGCTGATCACTTCGGCATCGGCAGGTGTCTCCTTCAGAGTGGAGAGCAGATATTGGCTAGTACGCATGGTGTTTTGGTTCCGTTAGAACTGCAAATTGCAACCGGCTGCCAGTAGTAGGGCAGCCAAAATTTTCGAAAGTGGTCGAGGCCGTGTCCCGCCATTGACCGTGGTGCCGTCGCAGACCCAAAAGCCCGTAATCAAGGCAGAGGGTGCAGGGCATAGCGGGCCTACGTTCAAGCCCGACAACGCAGAGTACGGGCTTTTGGGGCGCGACCCGAAGGGCTGGGGCCATTTGAACGCGCACCTGTGTTACGAGCCGCTTATTTGGCCCACCAAACCTCACGACTCGCGCCTTGCTGCGCGCTCAAATGACCGCCAGCGGCGCTCACGGACAATGGTGGGATACGGCCTATTCTACCAGTGCGAGCGGGTTGTCAAAAGAGAGACGGTGGAATTTTAACGCAGGTCGAGAGACAGCACCTCGGTTTGTTGACCCACCACTCGCCAGCGCACGTTGAAATCCAGTAGCCAGACGGCATAATCCCGTTCTGCTGCTTGCCCCTTGCGGTAGGCTGGACGCGGATCCTGAGCCAGCACCTGACTGATAAAGCGCCGCAGGTGCGGATAACGCCGCTGATGTTGCAGCAACTGTTGTTCCGCTTCTGGTGCAAAGCATACCGGCATATCACCGGCAGGCGCTGCCTGAGCAAACCCGGCGCGGGCCTGTGGCTGGCTTTCGGCAAATGGCAGATAGGGTTTGATATCCACCACCGGCGTGCCGTCAACCAGATCGAGACTGCCCAACTCCAGCACCACTTCTCCGCCCTGCACACGTACGCCTTTTAATTCGATCAGCGACATGCCGAGCGGATTGGGGCGGAAGGTTGAGCGGGTGGCAAAAACCCCCATCCTGGCATTACCGCCGAGGCGCGGTGGCCGGACAGTGGGGCGCCAGCCACCTTCCATGGTTTGATGGAAAATAAACATTACCCACAGATGGCTGAACTCACTGAGCCCGCGTACCGCTTCCGCCTGATTATAGGGCGGCAGCAGCACCAACTCACCGCCACCGTCTTCGACTAACCCCGGTTGGCGGGGGACGGCGAACTTTTCTTTATACGGTGAACGGATGGTACCGATCTGGTTGAAAACAAATTCGGTCATTTGGACGAGACGTTAAGCGCTGAACCCTGGCAAATGGCCTGTTGGTAACAGCCGGCAACACCGCTGACAATCTGGCAGTCATGCAACAGCACGGCATTAGCCTTCATATAAGAAGCGCGGATTTGCATGCGCTTACGAGCGGTCGCCAGATTCGGTGGTGAGTCCTGAACGGTTGTCTGGCAGGATTCGCCAGAGACCTCACCCAGATCGCGGAATGGTTTACCCACTAATTCTTCTGCACTTTTGTACAGTTTAACCGGTGCCGGACGCGCTGCTGGTGTGGGTTTGGTCGGAGTGGTTACTGCCGGTTTGCTGGTGCTGCTTGTGGACGGGGGCGCGAAACGCTGCGACGAACACCCTGCCAGCGCAAGCGCTAACAAACAGAGAGGTAAAGCACGCATTGAGATTCCTCTGCCTTGATGGAATAGTTAAGTGGCGCTATTGAAGCAATCTATGGTGGAAATAACAAGACGGGCCGTAGCCCGTCTAGATATAAGACAAACACCCGAAAAACGTGGTTTTCGGATGTTTGGGGTAATTCAGAAGATCTAATTCTTTGTTTTCATTAGGACTAAATCATTACTTTTAGCCGCAAAGAACTATGCCAACTCTCTCGACGGGCCGTAGCCCGTCTTGCAATTATAGGAATAAATTCGGTAATTAATGATTACCAGCCTTTAACTGCGCCACCGTTAAAGATCTTGTTGGCCGCTTCATTAACTTCGTCAGACTGATAAGCCTGAACGAACTTCTTCACGTTTTCCGCGTCTTTATTATCTTCGCGGGCAACCAGCAGGTTAACGTACGGTGAGTCTTTATCTTCAACAAACAGGCCGTCTTTTGCCGGCGTCAGGCCAATCTGGCTGGCGTAAGTGGTGTTGATCACCGCCAGAGCGATTTGTTGGTCGTCCAGGGAGCGTGGCAGCTGTGGTGCTTCCAGTTCAACCAGCTTCAGGTTTTTCGGGTTTTCAGTCACGTCCAATACGGTCGGCAGCAGGCCAACACCGTCTTTCAGTTTGATCAGGTTAACCTTCTGCAGCAGCAGCAGGGAGCGGCCCAGATTGGTTGGGTCGTTAGGCAGCGCAACCTGAGAACCGTCTTTCAGTTCGTCCAGCGATTTGATTTTCTTGGAGTAACCGGCAATCGGGTAAACGAAGGAGTTACCGACCGACACCAGTTTGTAGCCGCGATCCTTGATCTGCTGATCCAGGTAAGGTTTGTGCTGGAAGGCGTTCAGATCGATATCGCCTTTGCTCAGCGCTTCGTTTGGCAGCACATAGTCATTGAAGGTCACCAGTTCGACGTCCAGACCGTATTTCTCTTTTGCCACTTTTTGCGCGATTTCAGCGACCTGCTGTTCAGCACCGACAATGACGCCGACTTTGATATGGTTCGGATCTTTTTCTTCCTGACCGCAGCCTGCCAGAGCCAGAGTACCGATCAGTGCGCCGATTGCCGCGATGGATTTAAATTTTAACGACATATCCCTTCCTCATTAGACTCGCATTTGAAATACGCTGTGTGAGCGCAGTTGCTGTAAAAACTACTTATGGGTGACGGCCTTGACGATCCGATCACCGAAGAACTGAATCAGATAGACCAGCACCACCAGTAATACTAATACGGTATTCATTACTGTGGCGTTATAACCGATATAACCGTACTGATAGCCAATCTGTCCCAGACCACCTGCGCCGACTGCGCCACCCATGGCGGAATAACCCACCAAAGTGATCAAGGTGATAGTGGCGGCGTTAACCAGGCCCGGCAGGGCTTCCGGCAGCAGCACCTTCTTGATGATTTGCATCGGGGTCGCTCCCATAGCGCGGGCGGCCTCCACCAGACCGGATGGGATCTCCAGCAGGGCGTTTTCCACCATACGGGCAATAAACGGCGCAGCGCCCACGGTCAGCGGCACGATAGCTGCCTGCAGACCGATCGAGGTACCGACGATCAAACGAGTAAATGGAATCATCCACACCAACAGAATAATGAACGGAATGGAACGGAAAACGTTCACCAGCCCGGACAGCGTCCTATATAGCGTGTTGTTGGCGGCGATTTGCCCCGGGCGGGTCACATACAGCAGCACGCCAACCGGCAGGCCGAGTACGAAACCGAAAAAGCCGGAGACAAAGGTCATCATGACGGTTTCCCACACGCCACGAGCCATTAACCACATCATTGCCTCAGACATAACCCAGAACCTCTACTTTTACCTGATTTTCCTGCAGGAACTTAATCGTTGCCAGCGCGTCTTCATCACTGCCGTGCAGTTCTGCCAACATCACGCCGAATTTAACGCCGCCGGCATAATCCATCTGCGCACTGATAATGTTGTTGTTAACGTTGAAACGACGGGCGGCTTCTGACAGCAGCGGCGCATCAACGGATTGGCCGGTGAACTCCAGACGCAAAAGGGGCTGACGGCCGCCACTGCGTTCCGGTGCCAGGCGTTTTGCGTAGTCGTCCGGGATATCCAAATGCAGCGTGGCTTGAATAAACTGCTGGGCCAGAGGAGTTTTCGGGTGCGAGAACACTTCGCTGACGCTGTCTTTTTCAATCAATTGACCCTGGCTGATAACCGCAACCTGATCGCAGATGCGTTTCACCACATCCATTTCATGGGTGATCAGCAGGATGGTCAGACCGAGACGACGGTTAATGTCTTTCAGCAGTTCCAGAATTGAACGGGTGGTGGCCGGGTCCAGCGCGCTGGTGGCTTCATCACACAGCAGGACTTTAGGTTGGCTTGCCAGCGCACGGGCAATCGCCACGCGTTGCTTCTGGCCGCCCGACAGGTTGGCCGGGTAGGCGTCATGCTTGTCTGACAGTCCGACCAGTTCCAGCAATTCGGTTACGCGTTTTTTGATTTCAGCGCGTGGGGTGTTGTCCAGCTCAAGCGGCAATGAAACGTTGCCAAACACCGTACGGGAAGACAACAGGTTAAAGTGCTGAAATATCATACCGATCTGACGGCGAGCGCGCGTCAGTTCGCCTTCAGACAGTGAGGTCAGATCCTGTCCGTCAACCAGTACCTGGCCGGAGGTAGGACGCTCAAGCATGTTGGCGCAGCGGATTAAGGTACTTTTACCGGCGCCTGATGCACCGATAACGCCATAAATTTGCCCGGCAGGGACGTGAAGAGTCACGTCAGAGAGCGCGGTAATGGTGCGCGAACCCTGCTGGAACACTTTGGTGATGTTAGAAAGTTTAATCATATTCTTCTTATTTTAGCGTGGTTGCCCGTGGCTAGATAAAAGTAAACCCCGGCGTGGACCAAGGTATGAGTCAGATGTTAAGGCGTCTAGACGTCCAAGTCAACGATCAACGCTGTTCTCTGCCGTTCTCAGTGCCGGGTAAAACATGCGATACTGTCGGCGTTTTCAGGCCCTCAGGAGCAAACCGGTGACACAAAGCGTTCCAGCAATTTTCCTCGATCGTGATGGCACGATTAATGTCGATCATGGCTACGTTCATGAAATCGATAATTTCCACTTTATAGATGGCGTGATTGACGCCTGTCGCGAACTCAAAAAGATGGGCTTTGCTCTGGTATTGGTGACCAACCAGTCCGGCATCGCGCGCGGCATGTTCAGCGAAGACCAATTTATGTACCTGACCGAGTGGATGGACTGGTCGCTGGCCGATCGCGATGTTGACCTGGACGGTATCTATTTCTGTCCACATCATCCTGATGCAGTAGTAGAAGAGTTCCGTCAGGTGTGCGACTGCCGTAAACCTCAGCCGGGCATGTTGTTGCAGGCGCAGCAGGAATTGAACATTGATATGGCTGCTTCTTATATGGTTGGCGATAAACCGGAAGATATGCAGGCAGCAATAGCGGCAGGCGTCGGGACTAAAGTGCTGGTGCGTACTGGCAAACCTGTCACTGAGCAAGGTGAGAAACTGGCGGATTGGGTGATAAACAGCCTGGCAGACCTGCCGGAAGCCATCAAAAAGCGGGTTTAGTAGGCGTTATGCATGAATAGTGAGCGGTCAGATAAAAAGTGAATATAAACCCTTGTCATTCTGAACCAGCTCCCTATAATGCGCCTCCATCGACACGGGACATGTGAACAACTTCACAGAGTCTCCGGGGTTCGAAGAGAAAAAATCCTGAAAATTAGGGGTTGACTCTGAAAGAGGAAAGCGTAATATACGCCACCTCGAGATAGCAAGCTACGGCGGCTAACTCACTGCTCTTTAACAATTTATCAGACAATCTGTGTGGGCACTCCACAAGACGATATCCAGAACCTTCGGGTTCGAAAAAAATATCAAGTCTTGAAGAGTGACCAAGCAATAAGTTGTTTTGTTGGCTTGTCCAACTGAATGACTATTACGAAAGTTATTTTCGAGCATCGCTTCACGAGTTGAAGCAAATCAAGCTTTTAATTGAAGAGTTTGATCATGGCTCAGATTGAACGCTGGCGGCAGGCCTAACACATGCAAGTCGAGCGGTAGCACAAGAGAGCTTGCTCTCTGGGTGACGAGCGGCGGACGGGTGAGTAATGTCTGGGAAACTGCCTGATGGAGGGGGATAACTACTGGAAACGGTAGCTAATACCGCATAACGTCTTCGGACCAAAGTGGGGGACCTTCGGGCCTCACGCCATCAGATGTGCCCAGATGGGATTAGCTAGTAGGTGGGGTAATGGCTCACCTAGGCGACGATCCCTAGCTGGTCTGAGAGGATGACCAGCCACACTGGAACTGAGACACGGTCCAGACTCCTACGGGAGGCAGCAGTGGGGAATATTGCACAATGGGCGCAAGCCTGATGCAGCCATGCCGCGTGTGTGAAGAAGGCCTTCGGGTTGTAAAGCACTTTCAGCGAGGAGGAAGGGTAGTGTGTTAATAGCACATTGCATTGACGTTACTCGCAGAAGAAGCACCGGCTAACTCCGTGCCAGCAGCCGCGGTAATACGGAGGGTGCAAGCGTTAATCGGAATTACTGGGCGTAAAGCGCACGCAGGCGGTTTGTTAAGTCAGATGTGAAATCCCCGCGCTTAACGTGGGAACTGCATTTGAAACTGGCAAGCTAGAGTCTTGTAGAGGGGGGTAGAATTCCAGGTGTAGCGGTGAAATGCGTAGAGATCTGGAGGAATACCGGTGGCGAAGGCGGCCCCCTGGACAAAGACTGACGCTCAGGTGCGAAAGCGTGGGGAGCAAACAGGATTAGATACCCTGGTAGTCCACGCTGTAAACGATGTCGACTTGGAGGTTGTGCCCTTGAGGCGTGGCTTCCGGAGCTAACGCGTTAAGTCGACCGCCTGGGGAGTACGGCCGCAAGGTTAAAACTCAAATGAATTGACGGGGGCCCGCACAAGCGGTGGAGCATGTGGTTTAATTCGATGCAACGCGAAGAACCTTACCTACTCTTGACATCCAGAGAATTCGCTAGAGATAGCTTAGTGCCTTCGGGAACTCTGAGACAGGTGCTGCATGGCTGTCGTCAGCTCGTGTTGTGAAATGTTGGGTTAAGTCCCGCAACGAGCGCAACCCTTATCCTTTGTTGCCAGCACGTAATGGTGGGAACTCAAAGGAGACTGCCGGTGATAAACCGGAGGAAGGTGGGGATGACGTCAAGTCATCATGGCCCTTACGAGTAGGGCTACACACGTGCTACAATGGCGTATACAAAGAGAAGCGAACTCGCGAGAGCCAGCGGACCTCATAAAGTACGTCGTAGTCCGGATCGGAGTCTGCAACTCGACTCCGTGAAGTCGGAATCGCTAGTAATCGTAGATCAGAATGCTACGGTGAATACGTTCCCGGGCCTTGTACACACCGCCCGTCACACCATGGGAGTGGGTTGCAAAAGAAGTAGGTAGCTTAACCTTCGGGAGGGCGCTTACCACTTTGTGATTCATGACTGGGGTGAAGTCGTAACAAGGTAACCGTAGGGGAACCTGCGGTTGGATCACCTCCTTACCTAATGATATTGATTGCGTGAAGTGCTCACACAGATTGTCTGATAGAAAGTAACGAGCAGAAATACCTTTATAGGCTTGTAGCTCAGGTGGTTAGAGCGCACCCCTGATAAGGGTGAGGTCGGTGGTTCAAGTCCACTCAGGCCTACCACTTCTCGAAGTGGAAAAGGTACTGCACGTGACTGTATGGGGCTATAGCTCAGCTGGGAGAGCGCCTGCCTTGCACGCAGGAGGTCAGCGGTTCGATCCCGCTTAGCTCCACCATATAGTCCTGTATTTCAATACTTCAGAGTGTACTGGCAACAGTATGCTGCGAAGTATTTTGCTCTTTAACAATCTGGAACAAGCTGAAAATTGAAACATGACAGCTGAAACTTACTCCTCCGTAGAAGTACTGGAGTAAGGAGTACCCTGTCATAGAGTCTCTCAAATGTAGCAGCGCGAGAGTGGAAACACTTTTGGGTTGTGAGGTTAAGTGACTAAGCGTACACGGTGGATGCCTAGGCAGTCAGAGGCGATGAAGGGCGTGTTAATCTGCGATAAGCGTCGGTAAGGTGATATAAACCGTTATAACCGGCGATACCCGAATGGGGAAACCCAGTGCAATTCGTTGCACTATCATACGATGAATACATAGTCGTATGAGGCGAACCGGGGGAACTGAAACATCTAAGTACCCCGAGGAAAAGAAATCAACCGAGATTCCCCCAGTAGCGGCGAGCGAACGGGGAGGAGCCCAGAACCTGAATCAGTTCTTGTGTTAGTGGAAGCGTCTGGAAAGTCGCACAGTAAAGGGTGATAGTCCCGTACACTAAAATGCATTAATTGTGAGTTCGATGAGTAGGGCGGGACACGTGACATCCTGTCTGAATATGGGGGGACCATCCTCCAAGGCTAAATACTCCTGACTGACCGATAGTGAACCAGTACCGTGAGGGAAAGGCGAAAAGAACCCCGGCGAGGGGAGTGAAATAGAACCTGAAACCGTGTACGTACAAGCAGTGGGAGCCTACTAGTTGGGTGACTGCGTACCTTTTGTATAATGGGTCAGCGACTTATATTTTGTAGCAAGGTTAACCGTATAGGGGAGCCGTAGGGAAACCGAGTCTTAACTGGGCGAATAGTTGCAAGGTATAGACCCGAAACCCGGTGATCTAGCCATGGGCAGGTTGAAGGTTGGGTAACACTAACTGGAGGACCGAACCGACTAATGTTGAAAAATTAGCGGATGACTTGTGGCTGGGGGTGAAAGGCCAATCAAACCGGGAGATAGCTGGTTCTCCCCGAAAGCTATTTAGGTAGCGCCTCGTGAACTCATCTTCGGGGGTAGAGCACTGTTTCGGCTAGGGGGCCATCCCGGCTTACCAAACCGATGCAAACTCCGAATACCGAAGAATGTTATCACGGGAGACACACGGCGGGTGCTAACGTCCGTCGTGAAGAGGGAAACAACCCAGACCGCCAGCTAAGGTCCCAAAGTCATGGTTAAGTGGGAAACGATGTGGGAAGGCATAGACAGCCAGGATGTTGGCTTAGAAGCAGCCATCATTTAAAGAAAGCGTAATAGCTCACTGGTCGAGTCGGCCTGCGCGGAAGATGTAACGGGGCTAAACCATGCACCGAAGCTGCGGCAGCGACGCTTAGGCGTTGTTGGGTAGGGGAGCGTTCTGTAAGCCGTTGAAGGTGGCCTGTGAGGGTTGCTGGAGGTATCAGAAGTGCGAATGCTGACATAAGTAACGATAAAGCGGGTGAAAAACCCGCTCGCCGGAAGACCAAGGGTTCCTGTCCAACGTTAATCGGGGCAGGGTGAGTCGACCCCTAAGGCGAGGCCGAAAGGCGTAGTCGATGGGAAACAGGTTAATATTCCTGTACTCGGTGTTACTGCGAAGGGGGGACGGAGAAGGCTAGGCTAGCCGGGCGACGGTTGTCCCGGTTTAAGCGTGTAGGGGGAGTGACCTGGTAAATCCGGTTGCTTATTCAACCCTGAGGCGTGATGACGATGCACCACGGTGCAGAAGTAGTTGATGCCAAGCTTCCAGGAAAAGCCTCTAAGCATCAGGTAACACAGAATCGTACCCCAAACCGACACAGGTGGTCAGGTAGAGAATACCAAGGCGCTTGAGAGAACTCGGGTGAAGGAACTAGGCAAAATGGTGCCGTAACTTCGGGAGAAGGCACGCTGGCGCGTAGGTGAAGAGACTTGCTCTCGGAGCCGAAGCCAGTCGCAGATACCAGCTGGCTGCAACTGTTTAATAAAAACACAGCACTGTGCAAACACGAAAGTGGACGTATACGGTGTGACGCCTGCCCGGTGCTGGAAGGTTAATTGATGGGGTCAGCCGCAAGGCGAAGCTCTTGATCGAAGCCCCAGTAAACGGCGGCCGTAACTATAACGGTCCTAAGGTAGCGAAATTCCTTGTCGGGTAAGTTCCGACCTGCACGAATGGCGTAATGATGGCCAGGCTGTCTCCACCCGAGACTCAGTGAAATTGAACTCGCTGTGAAGATGCAGTGTACCCGCGGCAAGACGGAAAGACCCCGTGAACCTTTACTATAGCTTGACACTGAACATTGAGCCTTGATGTGTAGGATAGGTGGGAGGCTTTGAAGCGTGGACGCCAGTCTGCGTGGAGCCAACCTTGAAATACCACCCTTTAATGTTTGATGTTCTAACTCGGCCCCGTAATCCGGGGTGAGGACAGTGTCTGGTGGGTAGTTTGACTGGGGCGGTCTCCTCCCAAAGAGTAACGGAGGAGCACGAAGGTTAGCTAATCACGGTCGGACATCGTGAGGTTAGTGCAAAGGCATAAGCTAGCTTGACTGCGAGAGTGACGGCTCGAGCAGGTACGAAAGTAGGTCTTAGTGATCCGGTGGTTCTGAATGGAAGGGCCATCGCTCAACGGATAAAAGGTACTCCGGGGATAACAGGCTGATACCGCCCAAGAGTTCATATCGACGGCGGTGTTTGGCACCTCGATGTCGGCTCATCACATCCTGGGGCTGAAGTAGGTCCCAAGGGTATGGCTGTTCGCCATTTAAAGTGGTACGCGAGCTGGGTTTAGAACGTCGTGAGACAGTTCGGTCCCTATCTGCCGTGGGCGTTGGAAGATTGAGAGGGGTTGCTCCTAGTACGAGAGGACCGGAGTGAACGCACCACTGGTGTTCGGGTTGTCATGCCAATGGCATTGCCCGGTAGCTAAGTGCGGAAAAGATAAGCGCTGAAAGCATCTAAGCGCGAAACTTGCCTCGAGATGAGTCTTCCCTGGGAACTTGATTCCCCTGAAGGAACGTTTAAGACTAAGACGTTGATAGGCTGGGTGTGTAAGTGCAGCGATGCATTGAGCTAACCAGTACTAATGATCCGTGAGACTTAACCTTACAACACCAAAAGTGTTTTGATTTGAGAGATTTTCAGCGAGTTCCGAGATTGGTTCTGGTGGTTACTGAGGTAACGGCTGGAATGAAACAGAATTTGCCTGGCGGCAATAGCGCGGTGGTCCCACCTGATCCCATGCCGAACTCAGAAGTGAAACGCCGTAGCGCCGATGGTAGTGTGGGGTCTCCCCATGCGAGAGTAGGACACTGCCAGGCATCAATTAAGCCAAGAGGCCATCCGTAAGGATGGCCTTTTTGCTTTGCCTGCTATAAATAAATGGCCGTTATCCCACCAATTTTCATATCACTCTTCAATGCGCATCACATAAATCACGCTATATTCTTCGCCCGCTATTTGTTTTAATCGTTAACTAAACACTAACAATTGAATCACATTTAAACGGCAGGACGTCGACTTCACTGTTTATCTGGCTCGGAGAATATAAAATGACAGAAACAACCTCGGCCATTGAGGATGAAGGGACCGCCGATCTGGCTGTTCAGGACAAAAAGAAACGTATTTTCGCGATTGTTGGGGCTTCATCAGGGAATCTGGTGGAGTGGTTTGATTTTTACGTCTATTCCTTCTGTTCTATCTACTTTGCCGCCTCGTTTTTCCCCGCCGGTAACAGTACTACCCAGCTGCTGCAAACGGCCGGTGTGTTTGCCGCCGGTTTCTTTATGCGCCCAATTGGTGGCTGGTTGTTCGGTTATATTGCCGACAAGCATGGCCGTAAAAACTCGATGCTGATCTCGGTCTGTATGATGTGCGCCGGATCGCTGGTGATCGCTTGCTTACCGACCTACGAGTCGATCGGCAGTTGGGCACCGGTGCTGCTGCTGGTAGCACGCCTGTTCCAGGGACTGTCGGTCGGCGGTGAATATGGCACCAGTGCGACCTATATGAGTGAGGTGGCCATAAAGGGGCGACGCGGGTTCTATGCCTCTTTCCAATATGTCACGCTGATTGGCGGCCAACTGTTGGCGTTGCTGGTTTTGGTGGCGCTGCAGCAAATCCTGTCCACGGAAGAGCTCAAAGCCTGGGGCTGGCGTATTCCCTTCGCGATAGGAGCGGTATTGGCCGTAGTGGCGTTGTATCTGCGCCGTTCACTGAATGAAACTTCCGATGCCGAAACCCGTAACCATAAGGATGCCGGTTCGCTGAAAGGGCTGTGGAAGAATCGCAAAGCCTTCCTGATGGTGCTGGGGTTTACCGCCGGTGGCTCGCTGAGTTTTTATACTTTTACCACCTACATGCAAAAGTATCTGGTCAATACCTCAGGGATGGATGCCAAGCTGGCCAGCGGTATTATGACTGCAGCGTTGTTTATCTATATGCTGCTGCAACCGTTGGTTGGGGCACTATCGGACAAGATTGGTCGCCGTAGCTCAATGCTGATCTTTGCCTCTTTCGCCACCTTACTCACAGTACCTATTCTGTTAACCTTGAAAAATGTCAGCAATCCCTATGCGGCATTCGGTCTGATCGTACTGGCACTGTTTATTGTCAGTTTTTATACTTCGATCAGTGGGTTGCTGAAAGCCGAAATGTTCCCGCCGGAAGTGCGGGCGCTAGGCGTTGGTCTGTCTTATGCGGTGGCTAATGCGATGTTTGGCGGGTCTGCAGAATATGTTGCCCTGTCGCTGAAGTCATATGGCATAGAGAATGCCTTC
This sequence comes from Serratia sp. AR11, assembly GCF_056376275.1. Lineage (NCBI taxonomy): Bacteria > Pseudomonadati > Pseudomonadota > Gammaproteobacteria > Enterobacterales > Yersiniaceae > Serratia > Serratia sp. AR11. Next base: position 4,318,747 of record NZ_CM150739.1, on the reverse strand, counting down.
TTCTGGTACGTTTCCGGCATGTGTCTGTTGGCGCTGATCGTTTCACTTCGCTTGCATCGCAAGGGAAAAGAGATCCAACTGTGAATCAACGGGTGGCGTGGTACAGGCTATACCCCGTAGCCGCCCCCGCCACATCCCAGGCAAAATCTTTCCAGCTCCAGCCGGTGCCGCCTTCGCGACTGTCATACAGCTCTTTGGCGGCACCCAGCCCGATCGAAAACATCAGGCCAAAGCTCCGGCTGCGAGCCTCACTCCAGTTTTGATGATCGCCATAAGCGGCACCCGCGGCGGCAAAGGCAGCAGAAGAAACAAAATGCTGCGCCTTGTCTTTTCCGGTCCAGCTGTCATTTGCCCAATGGGTGCAACCGCTGGTGAACAGGACAAAGGGCAGCACAAACAGACAGCGGAGTGGGCGCATAATGAAAACATCCTGTTGTCATGGCTCATAAAAAACCCCGGCATGGGCCGGGGTCTGCGATAGCTGAATTATAGCGCGCTTACAGTATACGGCTAATCAATCGGTCGATACGGATACGGCGTAGACGGCGGATCAGCTTACGCACTTTGATCGGATACTCCTGGATGCTTTGCAATTCCAGATAGTGTCCCACCACGGTGGTATGGGTACGGATGCACTCCAGCTCTTTATGCCGCTGCTCACGCATTTCCTGCTTGGGATCGTGGATCAGAATGGCATTTTCCAGATCCAACCGCCAGGCGCGTGGATTGAGGTTATTACCGGTAATCAACTGCCATTCGTCATCCACCCACATGCCCTTTAGGTGATAGCTGTTATCGCCGTCTTTCCACAGGCGAACAATCAGCTGACCGGTATCGATATAACGCTGCAGACGGCTGAGAAAGCGTCGCAGGTTGATTTCGTACAGGTAAGGCAGCGCGCCGATGATTTTGAATGGCTGATCTTCCGGAATATAGAAGTCATTAGCGGTTTTATCACCGACAATGATTTCCACCTGCTTGCCCTGGCGCAACAGATAAATAATATTGCGCACCAGCAGCGCCGGCAGGTTGAAATAGGGGGTGCACAGCGTCAGTTTCTGATCGGCGCTGGACATCAGGTGGTGAATGGTTTTATTCAGTATGCTTTGTTTGCCCAGCCCAACCAGCGGTGTTACCGCCAGCTCATCGTTGCTGGCGTTGTTGCTAAACTGATAGCCGGCACGGCGCAGGCCGAAGCGGAACAGGCGAGTTTCGTTTTTGATCTCGGGGCTTTTCGGGCGATCGTCACGATCCAAACGTTGTACGGCACCGGCGGTCAGCAGATGCTGTTTGATGTAATCGACCAGGGTATTGGCCAATTCACCGTTAGCGATCAGTTGGTAGCGATCGTAACGGTATTTTTCATGCTGATGCAGGTAAACGTCATTGATACTGGCACCGCTGTAAATCACGGTATCGTCGACAACAAAACCTTTCAGGTGCAACACGCCCAAGGCTTCACGGGTGTTGACCGGCACGCCGTATATCGGCACCGGCAGCCCCGGATGCTGGTCTGCCATTGAGCAGTACCAGTCGGCGTTGGTATTGGCGGCCGCGGCGCCGATGCGCCCACGCTGGGCACGATGCCAGTCGACCAAAATGCAAATCTCCAGCTCCGGACACCGCTGCTTCGCCTGATAAAGTGCGTTGAGAATATCGCGCCCGGCGTCGTCATGCTCCAGATACAGAGCGACCAGATAAATGCGTTGGGTGGCGTTAGCGATTAATTCCAGCAGGGTGGCACGGTAATCAGACGGCGTGTACAAAGTACGTACATCAGCTACCGTCTGAGGGAGTTTGGGCAGTTGTGCAAGGTGTTGTTGATGTTTGCTACGTTTAAATTTTGACAACATCACAGTGCGCTTCTTCTCTCATGATTAGATGGCCTGAACGCCAAATACGGAAAAACAACAAATCGAATAATCGGGCGATAATACCACTAGTTGCCTCGATTGTGCGTATGTTTTGGCGTTAAGTGATGGATTCGTAGCGCATTGCGACACAGGTCACTGCGCTTCCTCCGCCTGCAGCGGCAGGGTCAAATTGACGATACCGTCCTCGATCTGCACATCAATGCCAAAACCCAACCGCTGTGCCAGTCCGATCATTCCACGGTTGTTCGGCATGGTGATACCGGTCAGACGGGTCAACCCATGGGCTCGGGCATAGGCGATCATTTTTTCCAGCAGTTGGCGTCCCAGACCGAGTCCTTTCAGATCGGAACGCACCAGCACGGCAAATTCTGCATCGGTATTGTCCGGGTCGGATAGCGCGCGGGTTACGCCTATAATCTGTTCATCACGCACTGCTACAAAAGCCATTTCTCGATCGTAGTCGATCTGCGTCATGTTAGCCAAATCGTCATGGGTAAACTCGTTGATCTCACTGAAGTAGCGATAGTAGAGGTCTTCCTTGGTCACGCGATCGATAAAGTGTTTCAACGCAGGTTCATCTTCCGGCAGGATCGGCCGGAACAGGCATTGCGAACCGTCTTTCAACCCAATGGTTTCTTCCAGCTCATGGGGATAAGGACGGATCGCCAGCCTTGCCTGCGGGTCACCCACAAAGGGGGCAAGCTGCATGGAAACATCCAGCAGGGTGAACTCGCTGCCGGAGGCCAGTACCGGGTGGATGTCCAGCCGGGTGATTTCCGGACAGTCGAGGATCAGATTGGAAACTTGCACCAACAGGCGGCTCAGCCCGGGAATATCCAGCGGCCTCAGGGCACTGCGCCCGCGGATTTTTCCTCCTTTTACCGCCTGCAATACCAGATAGCGCGCCAGCGCCATATTCAGCGGCGGCAGCGCCACCGCGACCTGATTTTCCTGCCGCCATTCGATACCCCCTTCGCCCAGCATGATCAATGGACCAAAAATGGCATCTTGTTCTACCGCAATACGCAGCTCTTGTGCCCCGGCGCGGTTGGCCATGCTCTGCACCAGCAAGCCGTGGATACGTGCCTGCGGATAGGTGCGTTTCACCCGGTCAAGGATCGCATCTGCTGCCCGCTGCACTTCGGTCGCGGTGCGCAAGTAGAGCATAACGCCCTGGACTTCAGACTTGTGGGGGATATCCGGCGAACGCAATTTCAGGGCTACCGGGTAGCCAATTTGCTCGGCGATATGCACCGCTTCGGCACTGTCTTCGGCAATCCAGGTTGGCAGCGTGGTCAGATCATAGGCCTGCAGAATCGATTGCACCTCGTGGGTATCGAGCTGCGTAGCGCCTTCGGCCAGCGCCTGTTGAATTAATCGGTGGGCATCGGCGGTGTTGGCGGTCAGGCCGACCGGGAGCGCCGGGGTTTCTTTTAGCTGTTTCTGATTACGGCGGTATTCCACCATATGCATAAACGCGGTCACCGCGCCTTCCGGGGTGCGATAGGTGGGTATGCCGGCCTCGGTAAACAGCCGTCGGGCTTCCTGCGAGGAATATTCACCGCACCAATTGGTGAGTAGCGTAATGCGTTTGCCACGCGGGTGCTGATGTACCGCTTCGATAATACGTTCGGCAGTAATGGTGCCCGGGGCCGCCGCGCTTGGGGCATGGATCAGCAGCAAGGCGTCGTAGTCATGGCTGTCGAGCAGCGTTTTAACCGCCGCCAGATAACGTTGCGGTGTCGCGTCATCACGCAGGTCTATCGGGTTGCCGGCTTGGATAAATTCGGGCAAAGCCTCGCCAAGCTGCGCCAGGATCTCGTCGCCCAACTGCGCCAGCTTGCCATTACGGCCCAACAGCTCGTCCAGAGCCATAGCGGCTGGTGCCGCACCGTTGCTGACGATCATCAGCCGCTCGCCGCGCAGCGGGTGCATATGGCTCAGGGTCTCTACTGCGGAGAACAGCTCATGGGTATCCTGCACGCGCAACAAACCGGCGCGCTGGATAGCGGCATCGTAGGCGGCATCCAGCCCCTGTTGGCTGTTAAGCAACAGCTGGGCCTGCTGGCTGCGGCCGCTTTTGACCACCAGAATCGGTTTGTTGCGTGAGGCGCTGCGCGAGGCGGATAAAAAGCGCCGTGCATCGCTGATGTTTTCCAGATACAGCAAAATGGCGCTGGTTTTACTGTCGCGCGCCAGAAAGTCCAGCAGGTCGTCGACGTCAATATCCAGGCTATCGCCCAGCGCGATAAAATAGGAAAAGCCAACCTCACGCTGTTGCGCCCAGTCGAGAATGGTGTTGGCCACGGCGGCGGACTGGGAAATAAACGCCAGCTTGCCTTTGAGAATGGGGACCGGTGAGAAACTGGCGTTAATGCCTTGCCAGGGGGCCAGCAGGCCGAGGCTGTTTGGCCCCAGCAGGCGCATCGAATAACGCTGCGCACAGGCTTTCAGCTCGGCGAACTGTTCCGGCGGGGAGGAGAGCACAATGGCAGTTTTGCAGCCGCGCTTGCCCAGTTCTTCAATCAATGCCAGGTTGCGCTGCGCATGGGTACAAAGTATCGCCAGATCGGGGCTGATGGGCAGGCTGGCGACGTCCGGGTAGGCCATGACGCCACACACTGCCTTGTAGCGCGGTGTGACCGGCATCACCGGCCCGTTAAAACCGCCGGCCAGCAGGTTGCTCATCATCAGGTTACCGGCGCGGCCGGGCTGTTGTGAAGCGCCGAGAACGGCAATCGATTTAGGACGTAAAAGCGCTTCTAACCCTCGCTGGCTCATGCACGACTCCTTTAGGCAACGTTACGCCTGATTCTAGGCGTTTTGCGACGGCTTTGCTGTGACCGGTGCCTCCGGGCGGGTAGGTTTCCCGGCCAGATACTGTTGACGGAAATAGTGAAAATGTTCGGCCAGCCCGTTAGCGGCGGCCACGTCACCGGCTTGCTGCAACAGCGCTGCCGCCACTTCGGCCGTGCAGTGTTGCTCGATGCGGCTGGCTTCGCGCAGTTGGTAATTCGAAGCGGCGGTCACGTTGAGTGAGAATACCGGGAACTGATTAAGGTACGGGCTTTTACGGAACATTTTGCTCGCCTCGGTCCAGGTGCCATCGAGCATAATAAACAACGGCGGTTTGCCACCGGCAGGCAATTCGCTGAACACCGGCCGCTCGGGGGCGGCATAGGACGCGGGAAACACCACGTAAGGCTGGCGTTCGGGATCGTTAATCGCCGCCAGCAGGGCAGGGTCAACCTCGGTTCGCGACCAAATAAATGCCTGGGTTTCCGGCAGAATATCGGCGATCAGTCGGCCGGTATTGCTCGGTTTCAGCGGTTCTGCACCAAACATGATCAGGCAAAAACGGCTGGTGGCAGGCTGTGGCCGGATACTGTCACACAGGCAGTTTTTATGGGGTAGCAGGCAGCCCTGACAACGCGGTACGCGGTTGCCACGCGCCAGAAAAGGGCGGGTAGAGCGTTCCAGGCGAAATTGGCGCAGGCGAAGGACGGCGTTGTCGGTCATAAAGATCTCGGGGAAAACCGCTATTGTAACGCAGAAAAAAGCCCGACGGGAGCGTTCGGGCTGGATTGCGTCACGGCGGTGTCACGGGCAATGGACAACACGCCTATTGAAAGGCGACGGGTATAGACTTTCTGCGTTAAACTAGTTCATTGAGCCAGTTATCGAACGGCGTTTTCGGCATGGCACCGTTGAGCATGTCGACCATTTTCCCTTCGCGGAACAGCATAATGGTTGGAATGCTGCGGATGCGGAAACGGGCGCTCAGTTCGGGTTCTGCCTCGGTGTTGACTTTAACGAAGCGAACTTTGCCGGCGCGCTCTTCGGCGACGTCTTCAAAGATCGGGGCAAAACTGACGCAGGGGCCGCACCACGGCGCCCAAAAATCGACCACCACTGGCAGACCATCCTGCAACAACGAGTCCAGTGTGGCGGCGGTGGCGTTGATCACCTCGCCGTCAAAGAGCGCATGGCCGCAACGGCCGCATTTCGCGCCGTCAGCCACTCGTTCTTCAGGCACGCGGTTGGTGGCATTACAAGCTGGACAAACTGTATTCATGATGACCTCGGATACTGAGAATGCACGACATGCCGCACTCGGGTTGCGGATATGTATCTTTAATGCTGCTTATTATCGTTAAAAGTAGGGCAATGGACAAAGAGGTTTGTTCGATGAATACGATAGTTGTTAGCTTTTAGCGCAAGTAGGTGGCTTAGCACCCCAACATCAGGTAATCTTCGCGCCCTGCGCGTTGGTGGAGAAGAAAATGAACGATTCATTTAGTGGCAAGAACGGTAAAGTTAAAGTGATGTACGTCCGCAGTGACGACGACAACAACAGCGACGACCGTAACAAGAATAAGCGTCCGGCCGGCAAAGGCCGTCCGGCAGACGGTGCGCGCTCTTCGGGCCGTACCGGTCAGGACAAGCCGCGCGGTAATAACGATCGCCGTGGCTCTGGCTCTGATTCCCGCCGCAGTGAAAGCGATCGTCCTCGCCGTCCAGCGCACAATGAAGACCGTGGCGGTTATGATTCGCCGTGGAAAACCGTGTCACGTGGCCCGGAAGAAGAGCCGGCGTTTGATCACGGCGGCATCAGCGGCAAGAGCTTTATCGATCCAGAACAGTTACGTCGTCAGCGTGCGGAAGAAACCCGCGTTTACGGTGAAAACGCCTGTCAGGCCCTGTTTGCCAGCCGTCCGGACGCTATCGTCCGCGCCTGGTTCGTACAGTCGGTCACGCCACGTTTTCGTGAAGCACTGCGCTGGATGGCGGCAAACCGCAAAGCCTATCACGTGGTGGATGAAGAAGAGCTGGCCAAAGCGTCCGGCACCGAACACCACGGCGGCGTTTGCTTCCTGATTAAAAAGCGTCAGGGTCTGGATGCGCAAACCTATCTGAAAGAAGCCCCGGCGAAAGACTGCGTGCTGGCGCTGGAAGAAGTAGGCAACCCGCACAACCTGGGTGCTATCGTGCGTTCTTGCGCTCACTTTGGCGTGAACGGCGTGTTGCTGCAGGATCCGGCGGTGCTGGAATCAGGTGCTGCGGTGCGTACGGCCGAAGGCGGCGTGGAACACATCAAGGCAATTAACGCCGATGACTTCCTGTCGGTGCTGGATACCTTCCGCAAGGCGGGTTACGCCATCGTCACCACCTCGAGCCACAAAGGGACTCCGTTGGCGCAGGCTAAGCTGCCGGCCAAAATGGTACTGGTACTCGGCCAGGAACGTGACGGCCTGAGCGACAGTGCCTGGCAGCAGGGCGACATGAACGTGTCTATCGGCGGTACCGGCAAGGTGGAAAGCCTGAACGTATCGGTCGCGACCGGCATTTTGCTGGCTGACTGGTGGCGTCAAAACCAGGCTTAAGGCTTTGCAGAATAAAAAAACGGGCACCCTGGGGTGCCCGTTTTGCTTTCTACTGTTTAGTGAGCGCCGCCGCCCCCACCGCCGGAGCTGAATGGCGGTTTCGCCACCCAGACCAGCGCCAGCAGGACCAGGAACACCCCAGCGGACAGCCAGAATATCTCGTTAGCCGAGATAATCAGCCCCTGCGCGGTGATCTCGTTGGCAATATAGGCCGACGCCTGCTGCTTGCTCATGCCAATCTGTTCCAGTTGCCGGTACATGTCCTGCGACTGCGGGCTGTAAGGATTCACAAACTCCGCCAGCTGCGAGTGGTGTTGCGACTCGCGCTGAGTCCACAGCGTGGTGGTGATCGATGTCCCGATCGACCCCGCCAGCGTACGGGTAAAGTTCGACAGGCTCGATGCCGCCGCCATACGCTCCGGCGGCAGACCGGACAGCGTAATGGTGGTTAATGGCATAAAGAAGCAGGCGATGGCGAAGCCCTGGACAAACTGCGGCCACGCCGAAGCACCAAAGTCCATTCCCGGTTCAAACGTATAGGCGCGCCAGTAAAAGCACACGGCATACATAATGAAGCTGAAGGTCACCAGTCGTCGCATGTCGAGTCGGTTACCGAACTTGCCTATGATCGGCGACAGCAATACCGGTATCAACCCGATTGGCGCCGAAGCCAGCCCCGCCCAGGTGGCGGTATAGCCATACACCTCCTGCAGCAGCTGCGGCAATAGCACGATAGCGCCGAAGTACAGCATATAGGCCAGGCTGATACACAGGCAGCCGACGGTAAAGTTGCGCGACTTGAACAGCGACAGATCCACCACCGGGTGGTCGTCCGTCAGTTCCCAGATGATCAGGAACACCAGCGCCACCACCGCCACCACCGTTAGCACTATTATCTCGGTGGAGTTGAACCAGTCCAGCTCCTTGCCCTGATCGAGCATCACCTGCAGCGAACCAATACCGACGATCAACAGCACCAGACCGATGGTGTCGATCGGTTTGATCTCGGTTTTGGTTTCCCTGCCTTTCAACGTCGACATCGCCACCAGGATCACTACGGCGCCAATTGGAATATTGATGAAGAAGATCCAGCCCCAGTGATAGTTATCACTGATATAACCGCCGAGGATAGGCCCGAATATTGGCGCGACGATCACCGTCATCGACCATAGCGCCAGGGCCATCGCTCGCTTGGCGGGCGGATAGTTGTTCAGCAACAGACTTTGCGACAGCGGGATCAGTGGCCCCGCGACCACGCCCTGAATCACGCGGAAGAAGATCAGCATGCCCAGGCTGTTGGAGATGCCGCACAGCCAGGAAGCGAGCACGAACAGTGCGGTGGACCAAAGGAACAGCCGCACTTCACCGACGCGCTTCGCCAGCCAGCCGGTGATCGGGATCGAGATAGCGTTCGCCACGCCAAACGAGGTGATCACCCAGGTACCCTGCGAGTTGGAAGACCCGAGGTTACCCGCGATGGTCGGGATCGCCACGTTGGCAATGGTGGAGTCCAGCACCTGCATAAAGGTCGCCATGGCGAGCGCGACCGTCATCCAGGCGAGCTGGGCACCTTCAAGCGGTTTCTGTGCCAAGGTAGCCTCCCACGCGCTTAGCCGGCATTCGCATGGATCACGTCGGCGATCATCTGGTTAACCGGTGCCAGGTTCAACGCCAGCGCGTCGGTCTGATACAACGGCTTGTCACGCACCACGTCAGACAGCACGCGGCCGTCCAGGTTGGTGGTGTCCACTTTCACCAGCGTCGACAGACCGATACGCAGCGGATGATCGGCGATTTGCTTGGCATCCAGTTCAATACGTACCGGCAGGCGCTGAACCACCTTGATCCAGTTACCGGTAGCATTCTGCGCAGGCAGCAGTGAGAAGGCGCTGCCGGTGCCCATATCGATACCGACCACTTTACCGCTGTACACCACGTCGTCACCGTAAATATCACTGACCACGGTGGCCGATTGACCGATGCGCATATTGGCGATCTGGGTTTCTTTGAAGTTGGCGTCCACCCAGATGTGATCGGCAGGCACCACCGCCATCAGCGGGGAACCGGCGGCGATTTGCGCGCCAACCTGTACGCTGCGGCGGGACACATAGCCGGTGATCGGGCTGATGATTTTGGTACGTTGCAGCGCCAGCCAGGCGTCACGCATTTGCGCAGCGGACTGTTGGATAGCCGGCTGTTGCTCCAGCGGGGTGTTCAGCACCATCGCCTGGTTGGCGTTGTATTGCTGAACCGCCACTTCCAGTGCCGCTTTGGCGCTGTCGACCGCATCACGCGCATGTTGCAGTTCTTCGCGGCCGATGGCGTCAAGGCTGCCCAGTACCACGCGGCGCTTCAGATCGTTCTCCGCCTTGCTCAGGTCAGACTTGCGCAGGGCAATGTTGGCCTGATACTGCTTGCTGTTAATGATCAACTGGTGGGTCTGACGCACGCTGTTGGCCAGGCCGGTTTTGGCGCGTTCAAGCGCCTGTTCGGCATCGGTCGGATCCAGCGTAAGCAGCACATCCCCCTGCTTCACGTAGTCGGTATTGTCGAAGTTGACGCTGTTAACGCTACCGTTCACCTGGGCCATGATCTGCACCTGGTTACCGGACACATAGGCGTCGTCCGTTTCCTGATGATGACGCAACACCAGGAACCAATACACTAAATATGCCACCCCAATAACAACGAAAATAACCGTCATCAACAGCAGCCAAAACTTGCGCTGCTTCTTTTTGCCGACAGGTTGTGGCGGGGTCTGAGTCTCCGCGCTTGCGCTCATGGTGTTCTCCAAGCTCTCTATTTTATTATGCTTTTGAATCCGCAGCGACCGGGGCCTGATAGCCACCGCCCAGCGCACGGATCAGTCCTATCTTCGCCTGCAGCAAGTTGCTGTTGGCATTCAGTTCCGCCTGTTGCTGCTGCAAGAGCTGCGTCTGGCTGGTTAACAACTGGTCGCGCCCGATAATCCCTGCCTGGTATCGAGCGTTAGCGACGCGGTACACCTGTTGCATCGATTGGGACGCAGATGCCGCCTGCAGCTGCTGTTGCGCAGTGCTTTGTTGGACGGTGATGGCATCGGCGGTTTCCTGTACGGCATTCAGGATGGTTTGGTTATAGGACTCCACCGCCTGGTCATACAGCGCGGACTCCTCACCCAGTTTGCTGCGCAGCGCACCGGCGTGGAAGATCGGCAATGAAATCGCCGGCATCACGTTCCAGGCCTGGCTGGCCGCTTCAAACAGATTCGGGCTGGTCCCACTGGTGTTGGTGGTAGTCAGGCCGGCAAAGGCTGAAATGGTCAGGCTGGGGTAAAATTCCTTGCGGGCGGCGCTGACGCGTTGGTTGTAAGACTCGACCAACTGACGCTGCGCGGCGATATCCGGGCGTTTGCCCAGCAGATCGGCGGTCAGTTCACCTTTTGGCGCCATCAGATTACTGGCGGGCAGAGCCACCGGACGCAGATGCTGCATCGCGCTTGGGCCCTGGCCGGCCAGCGCGGCCAACTGGTGTCTTAGTTGTTCAATCTGCGACTGCAGTTGCAGGATCTGCTGCTTGGCACCGTCGGCCTGCGCCTGGCTTTGTTGCGGAACATCAACACCGGTGATGCCGGCTTTATATTGTTGTTGGCGCAAATCCGTCAGGCGTTGGTTGTTGTCGACTTCCTGTTGCAGCAGTTTTTCCAGCGCGAAATTGCTCTGCAGCTGGAAATAGGCGGAGGCCACCGAGCTGGTTAACGTCAGCGCAGCCTGTTCCTGCTCGGCGCGGGCCGCATCGACTTGCGCCTTGGCGGCGTTAACCTGATTGCGGTATTTACCCCACCAGTCAAATTCATAGGCCAGATTCAGCCCCAGCGAGTTGGAGCTCTCGTAGATCGGCTTATGTGGATAGCCCAATCCCATGTTGACGTTTTGCGGGACTTTCTGGCGGTTGCTGCTGGCGTTCAGATCCAGATTCGGGCCGTTGGCTGCACTGGCTTCACCCATCACACTTTGCGCTTCGCGCACGCGCCCGGCGGCTTGTCTCAGCGTCGGTGAGCTTTGCAGCGTCTGGGTCATCAGGCTGTCGAGCTGTGCATCGTTAAGCGAGCGCCACCACTGTGGGCTAACGTTCAGCGAGCTGACTTTCGGCTGTGACAATTGCAGGCTCTGCGGGTCCATCAAGGTGGACTGCGGGGCAATATTGTCGGTAGAAGCGCACCCGGCCAGCAGCAATACGGCGAACAGCGGGGTGAATCTCCAGTTAAACGGGGATCGCATAGTAGGTTACCTGAACAGAAATTATTGGGATAACTGTCCTGAAACTTCCATCTGGTCCAGACGCGTTAACAGCTTGCGCGTCAGCTGTTCAAGCTGTTGCTGTTCATCATCGTTCAGCGTGGACCACAGGAAATGCAGACATTTGTGCTGCGGTGGCAGCAGTTGGTTGAGAAACTCTTCTCCCTGCGGCGTCATGTGCAGATGCAGGCAACGACGGTCATGGTCGCTTTCCCGGCGTTCAATCCAGCCGCGTTTTTCCAGTTCATCGGCAATCCGCGTGGCATTGGTGCGTGACGAGCCCAGAGCAGAGCTTAGCTCAGAAGGCTGGATGCTGTGATTCTCCTGCGCATCCAGAGTAATCAGCGCCATAAACAGTGTTTCGTTAATCCCTTGTGCCTTGAGCATTTTATTGCGGTTTTCCAGCAGCTTGCTTTGCATGTGCATGCACAGCCGGGTCAGCAGAATTTCCTGATAAGGAAAATCTTTCTGACGTTTTGCGCGGAAATTAAGCATTTGTTCAATGGGAGTAAACGAGCTTTCCATAATTTGGGGCCTCATTAATTTCGTTCGAGATAGTAACGATAGTGATTAATAATGTAAATCTTCAGCCGTGCGAATAATTTAGCAATTCGTGTCATTTGTAAGTTATTTGTCAACGGCCCATTCACGAGCGACAGCTCAGAATGGGGATGACGGATAAAATCAAAGGCTGGCAGGACCGAAAATCATAAATATTTTTAACGTGATGCCAAAGGCGAGCGCACCGATCAAGGTAGACAGAATGATGCTTTTGCTACGGTAAAAGCACAGCCCCAGGGCGGCGAAGCCGACCAGCGTCGGCCACAGCTTGTCCGGTTCGCGCATCACCACCGGCGTGCTGGACACCACCAACAGTGCACAAATGGAGGCGATACCAATGCTGTCGAGCAACAGCGCGGTTTTACCGCGTTTAATACCCGGTTGGGCACGCGCCGGAGCCAGGCGTAAGGGCAAGTAACGGAACAGATAATTCGCGCAACCGACCACCAGGCCAATCACCACCACATCAGTGTTCATCGATGGCCTCCGTTGCGGTGGGTTGGAACAGGGCGGCAATACAGCCGGCGCTGATGCCGGCTAAAATGGCGACGGGAATGGAAAACAGCACCACGCCAAGCAGCGCGCCAGCCAGTGCGGCGACGATGGTCAGGCTTTGTGGACGCCTGAAGGCGGCCAGCAGGAAACTGAGGAACAGCGCCGGCAGCATAAAGGACAACGAGGCTTCAATCACCGGGTATTGCTCCAGCGGCCCGTTACCGAACAGCGCTCCGATGGCGGTGCCCGCTACCCACGACAGCCAGGAGCACAGTGAAATGCCGAGCATCCAGTTCTCGCTCCAGCTGCGGTTATTGCGCATCAGTTTGGCGGTAGCGGCGGCGAACACTTCGTCGGTCAGGCCGAACGCCCAGAGTGCGGTTTTACCGGCCGACATGCGTGAGACGATGCGGTGGCGCAGAGCGGGGCCATACAGCAGATGCCGTATGTCCATGGCCATCACGGTCAGCGCGGAAACCCACAGCGACATGCCGGCGCTCAGCAGGGCGGTGATCACGAACTGGCTGGCGCCTGCATAGATAATGCAGGAAAAGAAGATGCTCTCCAGTGGGGAGAACCCTAGCTTAACGGCGCTCAGGCCAAAGGCAAAGGCCACCGGCACATAGCCGATGACGATCGGTAAACTGTCGACGATGCCGTGGGTGAAGGTAGAACTGACGGCTGGGGGATTGAGGTTTTCTGCAGCTTGGCTTTGCATTTTTATTAGTGTCGCAGGATATAGAGATCAATAGTTCATCTGCAGAACATTACCAGAGAGTGAGTAATGTTTATACCCTGCGGCGCTAATAAATTCCCGATATGACTATTCGCTTGCTAATCAGATTGTCGCCGGTCCTTGCGGATCGTGGTGCTTGCCGCGCCACCAGGTCAGCAGGTTGAGCAGGCACAAAACGCCCCCGGCCACGGCAACGCCGGTCCAACCCGCATGTTGATAGGCCGAGGCAGACAGCAGTGAGCCGAGTGCACCCCCGATGAAATAGCTGGTCATGTAGCCGGCGGTCAGGCGGTTGCGCGCTTCCGGCATAATGCGGTAAATCACGCTCTGGTTAGTGACGTGTACGGCCTGCACGGCCAGGTCGAGGATCAGGATACCGGCGATCAACGCCCACAGGGATTGTTTAGCGAAAGCGATGGGTATCCAGGAAAGCAGCAGCAGGACCAGGCCCACGCTGGTGGTTAAACCGGCCTTACCCTGATCCGCCAAATGCCCGGCGCGTGAAGCCGCCAATGCGCCGGCAGCGCCGACCAGGCCAAACAGACCAATCACCCCTTCGGAATAACCAAACGGCGGAGCCGCCAGTAAAAAGGCCATCGAAGTCCACAGCACGCTGAAGTTGGCGAACGACAGCGCCCCGAGTATCGCGCGGGTACGTAGCAGCGGGGTCCCGCAAAACAGGGTGAAGATCGATTTCAGCAACTGCGGGTAATTCAGCCCCGAATGCTGCTTGTAACGCGGCAGTGCGCGCCACAGGATCAATGCCATCAGGATCATCAGCACGCTGGCGACCCAGTAGATGGTACGCCAGCCGCCGAGTGACGCCAGCGCTCCGGCTACGGTGCGCGCCAACAGAATGCCGAGCAGCAGGCCGCTCATGATAATGCCGACGGTTTTGCCGCGTTTCTCCGGATGGGCCAGGGTGGCCGCCAGTGGCACCAGAATTTGCGCCACCACCGAGAACAGCCCGGTAAGCGCGGTCCCGAGGATCATCATCGGCAAGGTCGTGGAACTGGCGGTGATCAGCATGCCGCCCGCCGCCAGCAGCGTCATAAAGACGATCAGGCCGCGGCGTTCAAACATATCGCCGAGTGGCACCAGCAACAGCAGGCCAACGGCGTAGCCCAACTGGGCGGCAGTGACGATAAAGCCGGCCTGATTGACCGATAAATCGAAGTTCTGGGCGATGGTTTCCAGCAGCGGCTGGGCGTAATAGTTACTGGCGACCGCCAGACCGGTGGCGATGGCGATCAGCACGATCAGCGCCGGGCTGAGACCCGGCTGTGAATGTTGTTGGCTCATAAGATATTAATCACAGGGAAAAGTTAGCCGAAGTATCGGGCACGACAGCCGGCGAATCCAATGTATAATTTTCATTTGATCAATCTCATTTTGCGATAGATGCCATGAACCTGAAACAGATACGCTTTGCGTTGGCGGTAGCCGAAGAGCAGAGCTTTACCCGGGCGGCGCAGCGCTGCCATACGGTGCAGTCAGCCCTTAGCCACCAGATCGCCAAACTGGAAGAGGAGCTGGGCTGTACATTGTTCGAACGCACCTCGCGGCGAGTCAGGCTGACCACCGCCGGGCAGGCGTTTATTCAACCGGCGCAACGGCTGCTGGCGGCGAAACAGGCGCTGGTGGAAGAGGTGGTTGCCGCCAGCGGCACGGTATCCGGCACCCTGACCATCGGCACTATTTCAACCATAAACGCGATTGATCTGACCGAAAAACTGGGCAACGTTCATCGCCATTATCCGGCGGTGAATATCCGGCTGTACGTGGGCATGAGCGAAGCATTGCTGGAAGACGTCCGCCAACAAAAGACGGACGTGGCGTTTGTCGGTCTCTGGCCGGGGGATATTGATATG
The DNA here is from genome assembly GCF_056376275.1 of Serratia sp. AR11. Taxonomy (NCBI): domain Bacteria; kingdom Pseudomonadati; phylum Pseudomonadota; class Gammaproteobacteria; order Enterobacterales; family Yersiniaceae; genus Serratia; species Serratia sp. AR11. The sequence continues at coordinate 4,303,549 of NZ_CM150739.1, read as the reverse complement.
CTGCCGGTGTCGCATCGGCAGCTAACCGATGAGCCGCTGGTTGCGCTGGTGGCGGCGCAGCATCCGCTGGCCAGTCGTCAACGGGTCAATCTGCAAACCCTGTCAGAAGTGCCGCTGGTGGACTTTTACAGCGGGACCGGTGCCCGGCGGCAGACCGATCGTGCGTTTCAGGCGGCGGGTATTAAGCGGCATGTCAGTTTTGAAATTGACCATATCGAATGGCTGGAAAATCTGGTGCGGCGTGGGTTGGCGGCAGGCATTGTGCCCATCTCGACGGCGCAGCGTTTGAGTTCGCTGGTGTCGATCCCGATCGAGGATGGTCCGCGGCGACAGGTGTACTGCGTATGGCCGCAGCCGCTGTCCAGAACCGCCGAGCGGTTTTTGCAGTTTAGTGGGATAGCTATTGCTGAATGAATAGAACGGGGCGCAGTGGTGAACTGCGCCCCGGTGTTATTACTTCTTCGCGGCTTCGGCGGCGGTTTTCACCCAGCCATCAAAGGTGGCCTGATGCGCCTTGATCCAGCCATTAACGTGGCCCTGGATATCGGCTTCTGACGCCTGACCTTCATGCATCCGCAGGTTCTGCGCATTCACGTCGCTAATCGGCAGTTTCATGATGGCAAACAGCTTGGCGGCTGCCGGGTTGGCTTCGGCCCATTTCTTGTTGGCGGCGATGCGCATGGTGTTCACCGGGAACCCATAGTTGGCACCGTTTGGCAGCTTGGTATCCATATCTTTCATTTCGCCCGGCATGGCGGAAAACGGCACCTGCAACCAGACGACATCACGGCCCGGTACCAGCACGTCGCTCACCCAGTATGGCGTCCAGGTGTAATACAGCACCGGTTTGCCTTCTTTGTAGCGCGTAATGGTATCGGCAATCATCGCCGCATAGTTGCCCTGGTTGTGCTCGACGGTCTTATCCAGGCCGTAGGCCTTGATGTGGTGGTTAATCGCCGCCTCACAGCCCCAGCCCGGCGTACAACCGGTCAGGTCGGCCTTGCCGTCACCGTTGGTGTCAAACAACTTGGCGATCTTCGGGTCTTTCAACTGCTCAACGTTGGTGATGTGGTATTTATCGGCGGTTTTTTTGTCGATCAGATAACCCTGCGCCGCGCCGTTGACATAAACCCCTTCACGGTAAAACTTGGCGTCACCGCCGGCGGCCTTGTACTGATCGGCGTGCAGCGGATCCCAGTTCACCGCCAGGAAGGTTGCGTCGCCAGAGGCGATAGAAGTGTAGGCGACGTTATAGTCCACTTCACGGGTGTCCTTGACGTCATAGCCCAACTTTTCCAGCGCCTTGCTGACCAACAGCGTCTGGAAGGTTTCTTCAGATATGGTGCTTTGCACCGGCTGAACGCTAATGCCTTTACCCGGCAAGTCCGCGGCGGAAACCGCCTGTGAGCTAATCAATGTGGTGAGGGCAACCGCCCAGATTCCTGTAGTGCGCATAGTGAAATACCTTTTTTATGTTATGAAGCCGGGATTTCCGGCACGTCGGGATTATTTCGCTGCCGCAGCAGCGGTGCTGACCCAGCCGTCAAAGGTGGCCTGGTGGGCTTTAATCCAGCCGTCTACGTGGCGTTGTATATCGTCGGCGCTGTTCTCGCCCTTGTGCATCCGCAGGTTCTGCGCATTTACGTCCGCCAACGGCAGCTTCATGATGGCGAACAGCTTGGCCGCCGCCGGGTTGGCCTGCGCCCATTGCTTGTTGGCGACGATATGCTCGTTATTGACGAAGAAGCCGTAATTTTTGCCGTTCGGCAAGGCGGTATCCTTGTCTTTCAACGAACCCGGACTGGCGGAGAACGGCACGGTCAACCAGACCACATCGCGGCCGGGCACCAGCTCGTCGCTGACCCAGTACGGCGTCCAGGTGAAGTACAGCACCGGTTTGCCCTGTTTATAGCGGGTCAGGGTGTCGGCGATGATGGCAGAGTAGTTACCCTGGTTCTGAGTAACCGTGTTGCTCAGGCCATAGGCTTTGATATGCGTGTTGATCGCGCTGCCGCACACCCAGCCGGGCTCACAGCCGGCCAGATCGGCCTTGCCGTCACCGTCTGCGTCAAACAGCCTGGCCAGCTTGGGATCTTTCAATTGGGAAATATCGCTGATGTGGTATTTATCGGCGGTTTTCTTGTCAATCAGATAACCCTGCGCTGCATTAGTGATATAGGCGCCCTGGCGATAAAACTTTTTGTCGCCGCCGGCGCTTTGGTACATGTCGGTTTGCAGCGGATCCCAGTTCACCGCCATATAGGTGGCGTCACCGGAAGCGATTGAGGTGTAGGCAATGTTGTATTCCACCTCGGCGGTCGGCTGGACGTTATAACCCAGCTGGGTCAGCGCACGGTTGACCAGCTCAGTCTGAAAGCTTTCTTCGGCGAGGGTGCTTTGCAAGGGTTTAACCGTGACGCCTTTGCCGGGAAGTTCGACGGCGAACGCCTGTGTGCCAAGCAATGAAGTCAGGGCCAAAGCCCAAATTCCTGTCGAGCGCATAGTGGTTCCTTCGATTTTATCGGTGCCCCCGACGCTGGCCGGGGGCAGGGCAATTAAGGCTTTTTGATGAAGGGCCGGGTGACCAGGCCGATGGGGCCGTGTGCGTACCAACGCCCCATGCCTTTACTGCGGCGATCGCGCCCCAGCGACTGGGTGAGACGGTCGAGAATAATCGCCAGGATCACGATACCGACCCCGCCGACGGCGGCCAGCCCCATATCGAGGCGGCCGATACCGCGCAGCACCATCTGGCCCAGACCGCCGACGGCGATCATCGAGGCGATCACCACCATCGACAGTGCCAGCATCAGCGTTTGGTTTACCCCGGCCATAATGGTCGGCATCGCCAATGGCAACTGCACTTTAAACAGCAGTTGGCGCGGGCTGGCACCAAAGGATTCAGCGGCTTCAATCAGATCTTCCGGCACCTGCTTAATGCCCAGAATGGTCAGACGCACGATGGGCGGCAGGGCGAAGATAATGGTGACCACCACTCCCGGCACGTTACCGATACCGAACAGCATGACGATCGGCACCAGATAGACGAAGGCCGGCGTGGTTTGCATGGCGTCCAATAACGGCCGTATGACCTTGCCTGCGTGCTTGCTGCGCGCCAGCCAGATGCCGAGCGGCAAGCCGATGACGATACAGAAGAACAGGGCGGTCAATACCAGCGCCAGCGTCACCATGGCCTGCGACCAGGCACCAATAGCGCCAATGGCAATCAGTGAGACCAGCGTGGCGGCACCCATACCGAGGCTGGAGAGCTGCCAGGCAATCAGCGAGAACAGCAAAATGGCGATCGGTGCCGGCATGCCCAGCAGCAATTGTTGAAAACCGCTGAGGATAAAGTCGACCGGTACGCGGATCCCCTGGAACAGCGGGCGAAAGTGCAGCACCAGCCAATCAATGCCGTGGGTGACCCAGGAGTCAAACGGTACCCAGGTCTTGTGGAACGGATCGAGCAGGTTGAAATGCTCCGGCTGAGCCGGTGCGCTGTTAAGCCAGTCGGCGCCCTGAGCGGCCTGATTAGCGGCGTCATGGCTTGCCGGTGGCGGCGCGCTCGACCAGGCATCGCCGGCGGGAGCCGCTGAATTTGCAGCGTCAGTGGCCGGTGCGGCACTGGCACCAGCGTCGGCAGGCGCAGTGGCCCATGGATCCTGTGTAGTATCACTCATTCGTTGGGCCCTCTTTATCCAGGGCCTGCAGCAGCATGGCCTTGGAAATAATTCCGATATAGTTATTTTCTTCGCAGACCACAGGTACCGCGCAAGGCGCCAGAGCGACCAATGAAATCAGTTCGCTTAGCGGCATGTCGGCCGGTACCGGGGCGGGAGCTTCCAGCAGGGCGTCATCCAGCGTCAGATTGGCCGCCAGCGCCTGCTTGAGTGAATCTACCGACACCACGCCGATAAATTTCTTTCCGCGTTCAACAACATAACCATAATCGCGGTCTTCATCCCGCAGCAGCTGTAACGCTGAGCGCGGACCAAAACCGGGGGTTTTACGAATAAGCGCGACCGGACGACGCTTGGCGATATCCTTGGCGCTGAAAACATGGCTGACATCTACGCCACGGAAGAAGGTGCGTACATAATCGTTGGCCGGATTATTTAATATTTCCTCCGGCGTACCGACCTGAATCACCTCACCGCCCTGCATAATGGCAATACGATCGCCAATACGCATCGCTTCGTCCAAATCATGGGAAATAAAGACGATGGTACGCTGATGTTGGGCCTGTAATTTGACCAGTTCATCCTGCATTTCGGTACGGATTAATGGATCAAGTGCTGAGAAGGCTTCATCCATCAATAATATATCCGGATTATTAGCCATGGCACGAGCTAATCCCACGCGCTGACGCATCCCACCTGAAAGTTCATCGGGATAAGAATGAGCATAATTCTCCAGTCCGACCTGACGCAGGGCCTCGAGGGCTTTTTCCTGACGTTCCTGCGGCGGAATACCGGCTAATTCCATACCGAATGCGGTGTTATTCAACACATTCATATGCGGCATTAAAGCGAATGATTGAAACACCATGCTGATCTTATTTCGACGTACGGTGCGCAGTGCGCTGTCGGATATTTTCGATATATCTTCACCGTCAATCAGCACCTGGCCGCGGGTGGGTTCTATCAGACGATTGAGAAGGCGTACCAGGGTGGATTTTCCTGAACCGGAAAGCCCCATGATGACGAATATCTCGCCTTCTTCAATGGCCAGAGAGGCGTCTTTTACGCCTAGTGATAACCCGGTTTTTTCAAGCAGTTGATCTTTTGTCAGACCTTTCTCAATCAGTTTGAATGCGCGATCCGGATGTTCGCCAAATATCTTATACAGGTTCTTTACTTCGAGTTTAATTGCCATGCAATTTGCTGTTTCCTCTGATGAATTATCAAACGATAAAAAATGTCCCAATAGAAAATAATAGTCGCCTATACCCTAACACAGTGAATATCTGAGACAACCCTCAATGTCCGATGAATGGGATATTAGCGATTTACATCAACATTTCGATTGGCTATGGTAGTGGGGTGGATATTCAATTATTTTAATCTGATATTCGCCTTAAACTCTTGGTTTTAGGTAAAAATAATCCTGCTGCAATAATCTTGTTATTTCCCCGTTCGGCACTGAATTCAGACAATAAAAAACCCGACCATAGGCCGGGTAAAAGTCATCAGTATTTCATTAATTTCAACGACAGGTGCCGATATCGAGGGGATATCGTCGCAGTCATATTATCCGCTTAATATGACAGCCAGATGTCAGATTAAGCCTTGCGATACAGACGGCGTGGATGACCGATATTGCCGTACATCATCTCTACGCGCACGAACTGGGTAGCGACGCAATATTCCAGATAACGCCGGGCGGTGGTTTTGCTGATACCCACCTGTTTGACCACGTCTTCCACCGCGTGCGCCGCCTCCGGCTGTTCGATAAACAGCGCCTGCACCAACTCCAGCGTATTGGTTTCAATGCCCTTGGCACTGGGTTCGCTGGAGAACTGTTTGGATTGCAGGTTATACAGCGCGTCGACGTTGCTTTGGTCAATCACCTTAAAGGTGCGCTGGGTTTGAACAAACTGCATAAAACGTTCCAGCGAGTTGCGCAGCCGCTTATAGGATACCGGTTTGATGATGTAGTCGAAGGCACCGTTGCGGATAGCCTGGCTGCAGGTGTTCATATCGCTGGCGGCGGTAATGAAGATCACCGAACAGCCGGGGTTTTTCACCGCAGCTTCTTCCATCAGCTCGATACCCTGGCCGTCCGGCAAAAAGTTATCCAGCAGGATCAACCGCGGCTGGTGGGCGTTGACCTTGGCTCTGGCCTCGGCCAGCGTAGCGGCATAAGCCACCACCCGCAGAGCAAAGTTTTGCTCGATAAACTCGGCGTGCAGCGTGGCCAACTGCGGCTCATCTTCAACGATCAAAACGTCCAGTGCTTCTGGTTGCATCATTCGGGTGCTCGAAACGGGTTATAAGGTTTTAGGGATAAATAAAGAAAAAATGGCCCCGTGCGGCTCGTTGTCCGACACTTCTATACTGCCATGCGCCTGCGCTACGTGGCTGGCGACCAAATGCAGGCCGATGCCGTGGTCACCTTTATCTTCTTTGGTGGTGACGCCTTGCTCGAACAGCGTATCACGCACCTCGGGCGCAATGCCGATACCGCGATCGGCCACTTCAATCACCAGCTCATTGCTGATATCGCTAATATAGAGTTCTACCGCCTCGTGTGGCTCGGCGCAATGCAGCGTAGCGTCTACCGCATTATCCAGCAAATTGCCGATGATCGACATCAGTTCGGTTTCATTCAGCGCCGCCGGAATTTGTCGTAGCTGGCAGGCGGGATCGAAGCGCAGCTCAACGCCTTTTTCCCTGGCGCTGGAGTACTTGCCCAACAGCAAACCACAGAGTGCCGCCGAGCTGAAACGCTGCGAAATAAAGTCGAGAATTTCTTGCGCGCCTTCCGATTGAGCCTCCACATAGCGGATCGCCTCGTCGTAGCGCTGCATATGCAACAGCCCGGCCAGGGTGGCAGTCCAGTTAAGCTGCTCATGGCGCATGATACGCAGGTTGTCAGCGTAGCGTTTGACCTGACTGAGCTGGCTGCTCAGAGTATTGATGTCGTTCTTGTCGCGGAAGCTGATCACCCAGCCCTGCAGCTCTTGCTCCTGCATAATACGCACCCGGCTGGCGATAACCCGCACGTGGTTAAAGCGGCAAACCTCGTCGTGGGTGTCGTGCCCCAACTGGGAAGCGCCGAAGAAGTCCGGTTGTGACTGGATAATCTCGCCGATATTGCGGCCCATCAGCGCGGCGGCAGGTTGGCGCAGCTCCAGCAGTTCACGTGCCGCGTGGTTGATGGTGATGATCCGCAGTTGCGGGTCGACGGCTATGACGCCTTCATAGATGGCCTCCAGCAAGGCTTTTTGCTGACGCACCAGTAGCGCAATTTCTTTGGGTTCCAGCCAGAACATCTGGCGTTTTAAATTCTTCGACAACAGCCAGGAAAAAACAAACAGGGCGATTAATAACAACACAATGGATCCAACGATTTGCGTCAGGGTTCTGGCATTCAGATTGTCGATATGGGATTTCAGATAGCCGACCGAAACAATGCCGATGACGTTGTTATGCTCATCCATAATGGGCGCTTTACTGCGCAATGAAATGCCGATGCCACCTTTGCGGATGGAAATAATACTTTTCCCTTCCAGAACCTCTTTATTATCGCCCCCGACCATTGGGGTACCGACACGGTTGGTATATTCAGAGTGGTAAAGATGCCGGGTTTGTTTATCGCCGATCACGATATAGCTGGCATCGCTGCTGGCTCGTATTTTTTTCATCAGCTCGGCGATTTTTACCGGGTCGTTTTTTTCCACCGCGCTGACCAGCGAGGGGATCAGGGCAATCTCTCGCGCCTGTACTTGCGCCCGCGCGCCGAGATCGCGGTGCAACTGGGCATCGAGCTGATAGTAGGTATAGGCGCCAATAAAGCTCAGCAGCAGGCAGGAGAAGGCGACCAGGCACAAGAATAGCTTGATTTGAAATGAGAGTTTTATGCGCATGGTCTGGGAGGCACCCTGAGAAATCCTGAGCACTTACCCTATCATGAGTCGGGGTTCATGTAATATTGCGCCGGATCAACTTGTGATCGCCGCCACGGGTTTATTCTTGGCGGGTCGCTGCATTCACGGCCGCAATAAAATTGATAACTTTTAAAGTTTAAATAACATTAACACCATTAAAACCACGCTGTATTTTACATAACCTCAATTAACACCATAGAAACCATAACCACCATTAAAAACCCTTTTTTATTTTGAACAAAATCACAGCAGATAATCCGTGCGTTTCTCTATGATGGCTGAACAAACTAATAAGAGGCCAGATTATGAGCACAACAGATGATTCTTACCTCGTCGCCAAAGATAAAGCCGCTGAAATACCATTGCGTGAAAAATGGTGGCACATACTGGATAACTACAAAGTAGGGATTATTCCGTTGCCGTTCTTTGTTCTGGCCGGCGTGCTTATTTTACTTGATTGCCTGGAAGGGAAATTACCCAGCGATATCGTAGTGATGGTCGCAACGCTGGCCTTCTTTGGCTTTGCCTGCGGTGAGTTCGGTAAACGCCTGCCGCTGATCGGCAAAATGGGGGCCGCGGCGATCTGCGCCACCTTTATTCCTTCCGCACTGGTGCATTACGGCCTGCTGCCGGATGTAGTGGTGGAGTCGACCACCAAATTCTATAAGTCGACCAATATTCTGTACCTGTATATCTGCTGCATTATCGTCGGCAGCATTATGAGTATGAATCGTCAGGTGCTGATCCAGGGCTTCCTGCGCATCTTCGTACCGATGCTGTGCGGTGAGATTGCCGGCATGCTGGTGGGCATGGCCGTTGGTATGGCTCTTGGGCTGGAACCCTTCCAGATCTTCTTCTTCCTGATCTTGCCAATCATGGCCGGGGGCGTCGGTGAGGGCGCGATCCCGCTGTCGATGGGCTACGCGGCGATTTTGCATATGGAGCAGGGGGTGGCGTTAGGCCGTATTTTGCCGATCGTGATGCTCGGCAGTCTGACCGCCATTGTGCTTGCCGGCTTGCTGAATCAACTCGGTAAACGCTACCCGCACCTGACCGGTGAGGGCAGCCTGATGCCGAGCAAGCAGGGTGACAGCGAAATGAGCGCGGTGGATAAAATCAGCGGCAAGGTGGATGTCAGCACCATTGCCTGTGGCGCGCTGTTGGCCATCCTGCTGTACATGGTCGGGATGCTGCTGCACCGCATGATTGGCCTGCCTGCACCGGTTGGCATGCTGTTCGCGGCGGTAGCGGTGAAGCTGGCACACGGTGTTTCCCCACGCATTCAGGAAGGTTCGCAGGTGGTGTATAAGTTCTTCCGCACGGCGGTGACCTACCCAATCCTGTTTGCCGTTGGCGTAGCCATCACCCCATGGCAGGAACTGGTTAACGCCTTCACTCTCCAAAACCTGGTGGTGATTGTCAGCACCGTTTCCACCCTGGTGGCGACCGGTTTCTTCGTTGGTAAAAAAATTGGCATGCACCCGATAGACGTGGCGATTGTCTCCTGCTGCCAGAGCGGGCAGGGCGGCACCGGTGATGTAGCCATCCTGACTGCCGGTAACCGCATGTCGCTGATGCCGTTTGCCCAGATCGCCACCCGTATCGGCGGTGCGATCAACGTCTCACTCTCTTTGTTAGTCCTGGCCAAATTCTTCGTATAACAAAAAAAACTCAGTTTTCTTTGCCTTTCCCCGCCCCCGCGGGGATTTTTTTTGCCTGTGTCATCGCTCTTGCGGGCAGGCTCTGGGTTTTGCGTCAATACTTAGCGCTGCCAAATTTACAATAAGGAGTCGTTATGTTCTGGAAACGTTACCTGCTGGGGGCGGCGTTGGCCGTCATGTCGCTGCAAACTCTGGCCGCTGCGCCACAGGTGAAAACTCCCGCGCCGGGTTTTTATCGCATTATGCTGGGCAGCTATGAGGTCACCGCTTTGTCCGATGGTGTGCTCCGTTTGCCGGTGGAAAAACTGCTGCTTAACAGCTCGCCAAAGCAGATTGAAAACGCCCTGGCCGAGCGCCATCAGAAACTGCCGGTGATCACCTCGGTCAATGCCTATCTGATCAACACCGGCAGTAAGCTGATCCTGATTGATACCGGCGCCGGCAAGTTGCTGGGGGACGGGTTGGGCAAGCTGGTGGCCAACCTGAAGGCCGCCGGCTATCAGCCGCAGCAGGTGGACGAAATTTATCTGACCCATCTGCATCCGGATCATCTCGGCGGCCTGTCGCAAAACGGCAAGGCGGTATTCCCGAATGCGGTGGTGCATGCCAGTCAGCAGGATGCCGATTTTTGGCTGAGCGAGAGCCGATTGAAGCAGGCGAAAAGCGAAGACAGAGCCTCGTTTGAAAGGGCAATGGCGGCGATCAAACCCTATCAGGCTGCCGGGCACTTTAAATCTTTCGCCAGTGACGGTGAGTTGTCGCCAGGGATCAGCGCGTTCGCGACTCACGGCCATACGCCGGGGCACAACATTTATCTGGTCGAGAGCGAAGGTAAAAAGCTGCTGGTGATTGGCGATCTGATCCATGTGGCGGCAGTGCAGCTTCCCGATCCGCGCGTTGCCATAAGTTTCGACAGCGATGCCAAAGCGGCGGTGGCTCAGCGCCTGCGAGTCTTTGGTGATAGCGCCCGGCAGAGTGTGCTGGTGGGCGCTGCGCATCTGTCATTCCCGGGATTGGGTTATCTCAATCAGCAGGGTGAAGGCTACAACTGGGTCCCATTGGACTACGGCACAATGTAAGCCATTGGCCGCCCTTATGGGCGGTTTTTTAGTGGTTGCCTGCGGTGAACACCTTGCTGAACCAGTCGATAAATACCCGTACCCGGGGTGAAAGTTGGCGGCTGCGGGGATACAACAGCGATACCGGCATTGGCGTGGAAGGGAATTGTGGTAACAGCGGCAGCAGACTGCCGCTGGCCAAATCGTCGCGCAGGTGATAGCGCGGCATCTGAATAATCCCCAACCCCATACGAGCCGCAGCCACCAGGCTTTCCGCCGCGCTGACCGACACCGTACAGGGCAATATTAGCTGCTGCGGCTGGCCTGCGACGTTAAACTCCAGTGGCATTATGCTGCCGCTGGCCGAGGAGCGAAAACCCACCATGCGGTGCCCTTCAAGTTCATCGATGCCAAGCGGCGTGCCGAAGCGTTGCAGATAGTCCGGTGCCGCGCAGGTCACTTCTTCCAGCTCACCCAGCCGACGCGCCACCATATCGCTGTCTTTCAGTTTACCTACGCGGATCACGCAGTCGATGCCTTCCCGCACCGGATCCACCAGCCGATCGCCTTCGCTCATAAACAATTCGATATCCGGGTATTGCGCCAGAAAGTCGGGCAACCCCGGCAGCAGAAAGTGCCGTGCCAGCGTGCCATGCACATCAATGCGCAACAACCCACGCGGTTTTGCACCGGCAAAGGCCATCTCGGCATCTTCGATATCCGCCAGAATAGTCAGGCAGCGCTGATAGTAAGCCTCGCCATCCAGCGTTGGGCTGACGTGGCGAGTGGTGCGCTGCAGCAGCCGCACCTGCAACCTGGCCTCCAGTTGTTTGATGGCATCGGTCACCGTCGAACGTGGCAGAGCCAGATCCTGCGCGGCCTGGGTAAAGCTGCGTTGTTCCACCACGCGGGTGAACAGACGCATGGCATCAATTCTGTCCATGTGATTGTTCGCTTTATTCGAATAGTGATAACGAAGATTAGGGGATTATCCGCCATTGCGAAAGGTGCATGATGATCTCACGCCAGCAAGTCTGCCGGCGCAGCGCCGACGAGGAGAGATCAGATGAACACCACCCCCCAACAAGTTGCCATCGTAACCGGCGCATCACGCGGCATCGGTGCCGCCATCGCCGAACGGCTGGCCGCCGACGGTATGACAGTGATCGTCAATTATTCAGGTAATCAGGCTTTGGCCGATCAACTGGTGCGCAAAATCGAGCAAAATGGCGGCCGCGCGCTGAGCGCCAAAGCGGACGTCAGCGATGCCGCAGCGGTGGCAAAAATGTTTGACCACGCCGAACAGGCCTTCGGCGGCGTGGATATTTTGGTCAACAACGCCGGGGTAATTGCATTGGCCCCGGTGGCGGAAATGAGCGATGCCGATGCCGATCGGCTGATCGACATCAACCTGAAAGGCACCTTTAATACTCTGCGTGAAGCGGCGAAACGTCTGCGCGACAATGGCCGCATCATCAACTTTTCTTCCAGCGTGGTCGGGTTGTTACAGCCGAGCTACGGCATGTACGCCGCCAGCAAGGCCGCCGTTGAGGCGCTGACCAGCGTGCTGGCGAAAGAGCTGCGCGGGCGTAATATCACCGTCAATGCGATAGCGCCAGGCCCGACCGCCACCGGATTGTTCCTGGACGGTAAAACGCCGGAGCTTGTCGAACGTCTGGCGAAAATGGCACCGCTGGAGCGTCTGGGCCAGCCGCAGGATATCGCCGCGGCGGTATCATTCCTGGCGGGTGCCGACGGTGCCTGGATCAACGGCCAAACCCTGCGTGCCAACGGTGGCATTATCTGATGCTTGCGGCCGGTTTTTCCGCGGCGGGATCGGGTATCCTGTGGCAGGAAATCCACCGCGAGGAAGCGTTTAATGGTAGGCCGCAGTAGAAGAAGGAAAACGGGCAGTCAGATCGATGATGGCGTCCGTTCGCCCTGCAATAATGTTTGCCAGATCGACACCGAAAAATCGTGGTGCCGTGGCTGTTGGCGCACGCTGGATGAAATCGCCGCCTGGTCGAGTGCCGATGACGATGAAAAGCGAGCCATCTGGCAACGCATCCGGCAGCGTGCCGTGATCTCTGAATGAATATATTGAGGATGTAAGAGAGGGACTTACTATGCCAATAATTACTGTTTTGATACCTGAAAGGCTTGAAGGTCGAATAATAGCGGCAGCAAAACAAAGTGGTATAACTTCTAACAGTTTTATTTTACAGGCAATTACCGAGAAAATTCAGAGAAGAGAACTGCGCCGCAATTTTGAGGATGAGGCAGAAAATCGTTATGCCAATCTAGTGGCAACGGGAAAAACGCTTTCCTGGGGCGATAGGCGAGGTTTTCTCGAAAGTAATGTGCAGCTAGCAAAAGAATGAATTGTAGGGGCGCTGCATGCTGCGCCCGTTCACCGGTTATCGTTATAAGGCGAAGTTATTCGCCCCTGCTATTAACCTCAGAAATCCCAGTCGTCATCCTCGGTATTGACCGCTTTACCAATCACGTAAGACGAGCCGGAGCCGGAGAAGAAGTCGTGGTTCTCATCGGCGTTCGGCGACAGCGCCGACAGAATCGCCGGATTGACCTCCGCCATCGACGGTGGGAACAGCGCTTCGTACCCCAGATTCATCAGCGCCTTGTTGGCGTTATAGTGCAGGAAGGTTTTCACGTCCTCGGTCCAACCCACCCCGTCGTACAGCTCTTCGGTGTAACGCACCTCGTTGTCATACAGATCCTGCAGCAGATCGAAGGCGAAGTTTTTCACCTGTTGCCGGCGGGCGGCATCGACCTTCTCCAACCCTTTCTGGAATTTATAGCCAATGTAATAGCCGTGTACTGCCTCGTCGCGGATGATCAGGCGGATCAGATCGGCGGTGTTGGTCAGTTTGGCGCGGCTCGACCAGTACATCGGCAGGTAAAAGCCCGAATAGAACAGGAACGACTCGAGGAACACGCTGGCGACCTTCTTCATCAGCGGATCGTCACTGCGGTAGTGGGCCAAAATGATGCTGGCCTTTTTCTGCAGCGCACGGTTTTCCTCGCTCCAGCGGTAGGCGTCGTCGACGTCCGGCGTTTGGCACAGCGTGGAGAAAATCGAGCTGTAGGAGCGGGCGTGTACCGCCTCCATAAAGCTGATATTGGAGTACACCGCCTCCTCGTGCGGCGTAATGGCATCGGCGATCAGCGCGGGTGCTCCGACGGTATTTTGAATGGTATCGAGCAGCGTCAGGCCGGTGAACACCCGGATGGTCAGTTGCTGTTCCTTCGGTGTCAGCGTGGCCCACGAGGGAATATCGTTCGACAGCGGCACCTTCTCCGGCAGCCAGAAGTTGGAGGTCAGACGGTTCCACACCTCCAGATCCTTGTCGTCTTCGATGATGTTCCAGTTGACTGCGCGCACCAGCTGCGCCGGTTTAATGCTATTCATAATTTGCCTCACAGTGCGCAGGACACGCAGCCCTGCACCTCGGTGCCTTCCAACGCCATCTGGCGCAGGCGGATGTAATAAATGGTTTTGATGCCTTTACGCCAGGCGTAAATTTGAGCGCGGTTGATGTCGCGCGTAGTGGCGGTGTCGCGGAAGAACAACGTCAGCGACAATCCCTGATCGACGTGCTGGCTGGCGGCGGCATAGGTATCAATGATCTTTTCCGGCCCGATGTCATAGGCATCCTGGTAGTACTCCAGGTTTTCGTTGGTCATATAGGGCGCCGGATAATACACGCGACCAATCTTGCCCTCTTTGCGGATCTCGATGCGTGACACAATCGGATGAATGCTGGAGGTCGAATTATTGATGTAAGAAATGGAACCGGTTGGTGGCACCGCCTGCAGGTTCTGGTTGTACAGCCCGTGCATCATCACTGACTGGCGCAGTGCCAGCCACTCTTCACGGCCTGGAATGGCGATATTGGCGTCGGCGAACAGTGTGCGAACTCGCTCGGTTTGTGGCAGCCAATCACGCTCGGTGTATTTGCTGAAATACTCACCGGAGGCGTAGGTGGAATCCTCAAAGCCGCCGAAGGCGCTGCCGCGTTCAATCGCCAATTGGTTAGAAGCGCGAATGGCGTGGTAAGCAACGGCGTAGAAATAGATATTGGTGAAATCAATCCCTTCCTCCGAGCCATAAAAGATGCGTTCGCGTGCCAGATAGCCATGCAGGTTCATCTGGCCCAGACCGATGGCGTGCGAGCTGCGATTGCCTTCGGCGATCGACGGCACCGAACGAATGTCGCTCATGTCCGCCACCGCCGTCAGCGCGCGGATCGCGGTGTCGACGGCTTTGCCGAAGTCCGGCGCATCCATGGTTTTGGCGATATTCAGCGAGCCGAGGTTGCAGGAGATATCCTTGCCCACCTGGTCATAGCTCAGGTCATCGTGGTAAGTGCTGGCGCGGTTAACCTGCAAAATCTCCGAGCACAGGTTACTCATATTGATGCGTCCGGCGATCGGGTTCTCACGATTGACGGTATCTTCAAACATCATGTACGGGTAACCAGATTCGAATTGGATCTCCGCCAGCACCTGGAAAAACTCACGCGCATTGATGCGTGATTTGCGGATGCGCTTGTCATCCACCATTTCGCGATATTTCTCGCTGACGCTGATTTCCGAGAAGGGCACGCCATACACCTGCTCGACGTCATACGGCGAGAACAGGTACATCTCTTCATTATTTTTCGCCAGCTCGAAGGTGATATCCGGGATCACCACCCCCAGCGACAGCGTTTTAATGCGGATCTTCTCGTCGGCGTTTTCGCGCTTGGTATCGAGAAAACGCAGGATATCCGGGTGGTGAGCATTGAGATAGACCGCTCCGGCTCCCTGGCGTGCGCCCAGTTGGTTGGCGTAAGAGAAGGCGTCTTCCAGCATTTTCATGATCGGAATAACGCCGGAGGATTGGTTCTCAATGCGTTTGATCGGCGCACCGACTTCACGGATATTGGTCAGCAAAAATGCCACGCCGCCGCCGCGTTTCGACAGTTGCAGCGCAGAATTCACCGCCCGGCCAATCGACTCCATGTTGTCTTCAATGCGCAGCAGGAAGCAGGAAACCAGTTCGCCGCGCTGCTGTTTGCCGCAGTTGAGGAAGGTTGGCGTCGCCGGCTGGAAGCGACCGGAGATCATTTCTTCTACCAAATCCTGCGCCAGTGCGGTATCACCCGCTGCCAGCGTCATGGCGACCATGCACACCCGGTCCTCGTAGCGTTCCAGATAGCGTTTGCCGTCAAAGGTTTTCAGCGTGTAGCTGGTGTAGTACTTAAAGGCCCCGAGGAAGGTCTCGAAGCGGAATTTTTTCGCGTAGGCCTGCTGGAATAGCTGCTTGATAAAGGCGAAGTCGTATTGCGCCAGTACGCTTTGCTCGTAATAGCCTTCTTCCACCAGATAACGCAGCTTTTCTTCCAGGTTGTGGAAGAACACGGTGTTTTGATTCACGTGCTGCAGGAAGTAGTGCCGCGCCGCCAGCCGATCCTTGTCAAACTGGATGCGGCCTTCGGCATCATAAAGATTTAGCATCGCGTTGAGCGAATGGTAATCCAGCGCGCTGGTAGCGGGCCTGGTCAGTTCTGTCGTTGCCAAAATGCGGTTACTCCCTGTCGAACGTTTGCAACGTCTTGTGTGGTGCCGAGCAGTTCAAAACGGTAAAGAAAAGGCACCTGACATTTTTTGGCGATGATGTCGCCGGCAATGCCGTACGCTGCACCGAAATTGGTATTCCCGGCGGCGATGACGCCGCGCAGGAAAGCGCGATTCTGTGGATCGTTGAGAAAGCGGATCACCTGGATCGGCACGGCTCCCACGGCGCTGCCGCCGCCATAGCTGGGCACGATCAAAATATAGGGTGTTTCCATCAACAGTTTGCTGCGGGCACCGGCGATCGGTATGCGCATCGCCGGCAAGCCCAACTTTTCAACGAACCTGTGGGTGTTCTCCGAGCTGCTGGAGAAATAGACCAGCGGGTTCATGGTCGGCCTCAAGGCACCAGGGCGTGAGCCAGTGCGCCAATTTTGTCCGGGCGGAAACCGGACCAGTGATCGTCACCGGCGATAATCACCGGAACCTGCTGATAGCCAAGGGATTTGACATGGCTCAGCGCCTGTTGATCCTGGGTGAGGTCGATCACCTGATAACCAATCCCTTGTTTATCGAATGCGCGATAGGTGGCGTTGCACTGGACACAGTCCAGTTTACTGTAAATAATAATGCTCATGATTCGCATTTACCTTTTTAGCTGAAGGAAAGGCGGAAAGGTCAGATAACGGAGCATTGAACGGCGTTTCTGACGGCGTTACCGACCGCGACATATTCCCTGCGGTTGATGGCTTAAATACTATATGTAGATATTTGTTTTATCAACCACGCTATATATGGTGTTTTGTTGGGTTTTTCGCGCAGGGCGCAGCGGGGCTGGAACAGCGGTGGGTAAATTTTTTTTGCAGAGGGTTATTGACGGAAAACCCCTCTCGCCGCGAGAGGGGAAGTGCGGTTTTATCACTGACGCATGCTGATGGCCAGGCGGTTAAAGGCATTCATGATGCTGATGGCGAAGGTCAAATCGGCAATTTCCACGTCGCTGAAGTGCGCCTGCAGTGCTTCAAACGCGCTGTCCGGTGCGCCAGTCGTGGCGATCAGCGTGACGGACTCTGCCCATTCCAGTGCTGCACGCTCGCGCTCACTGAATTCATGGCTGACGCGCCAGCCTGCCAACTGGTCCAGTTTGGCGTTATTGACGCCGCTTTCGCGTAGCGTTTTGCCGTGCATATCCAGGCAGAAGGCACAGCCGTTGATCTGCGAAACACGCATGAACATCAGTTCAATCGTCGCTTTGTCCAGCGCGCCTTTCTCCAGTGCCATCAGGGCGCTCACCATGCTTTTGTACGGTGCGGGGGAGAGTGCGGAATAGTTCAAACGTTGCTTAATCATGGTCAACCTCGGTGTGCGAATAACAGGAACATGACGCTACTTTAACGGTGATATGGACTATACTATAGGGCCATAAAATGATTATTTAACCGGGCCATAATGCACTGTATCCATCAGACCAGCAGTATTGGGCATATGTGTGTGCGACGTTGCTTGAGTGAGCATCTCCCTCTCCTTTGGGAGAGGGCCGGGGTGAGGGGCTTTTGCATCAGTGTGCTTCCCCTCACCCTAACCCTCTCCCAAGGGAGAGGGGACTATTTCGCCTTGATTTGTAGCATTAAGACGTGATGCGTCCGTTTCTTTCCTCCCTAACGCTGGACAGTCGGCTTGCCGACCCGCTGTACCGGCAGATTTATCTGCGAATTAAAGATGCCATTGCGCAGGGAACTCTGCAGGCGGGCAGTCGGCTGCCTTCGGTTCGTGGACTGGCGAGCGATCTGGGCGTGGCGCGCGCGACGGTAGAAAGTGCCTACGCTCAGCTGATTGCCGAAGGTTTTCTGCAAAGTCGGGGGCAGGCGGGAACCTATGTTTCCCCGCAGTTGCAAAACCTGCCGGTGCGTGCGGCGCTGGCGGTGGAGCCTTTGCCAACGGTGACGGCGAATGCGCTGCATCCGAACGGCGCCACACAGCCGTTTCAACTGGGGCTACCGGCGTTGGATGCCTTTCCTCGCGCACTGTGGCAGCGGATTGTCGGCCGCCAGTTACGCACCAGCCCACTGGCTGCTCTGGCCCATCCTTCAACTCAGGGATTGCCTGAGCTGCGTGCGGCGATCGTCAATTATTTACAGCTTTCGCGCGGCATCAGTTGCCGACCGGAACAGGTGTTTATCTGCGCAGGGTATCAGGCGCTGCTGGATCTGGTGATCGGTACCCTGCTCAAGCCGGATGATCAGGTATGGCTGGAGGATCCGGGCTATCCGGTGACGCTGCCGCTGTTTCAAGCCGCCGGCATGCGGCCGGTGGCGGTGCCGGTTGATGAACAGGGCATGAACATTGCCAGCGGTATGGCCAGGGCGCCTCAGGCTCGGATGGCGGTGCTGACGCCGACCCACCAAAGTCCATTGGGGGTTTCGCTTAGCCTGGCGCGGCGCATGGCATTGCTGGAGTGGGCGCAACAGCAGGCGGCATGGGTGATTGAAGATGACTACGACAGTGAGGTTCGTTACCACGGCAGGCCGTTGCCACCGCTGAAAAGCCTCGATCGTCAGGGGCGGGTGCTTTACGCCGGAACCTTCAGCAAAACGCTGTTCCCGGCATTGCGCATGGCGTACTTAGTGGTACCGGCAGGGCAGGTGGAAGCCTTTGGGCGTAGCAGTCGGCTGCGCGGCTGCGGTTGCCCGCCGTTGTTACAGGCCAGCGTGGCGGACTTTATTGAACAGGGGCATTTCTATCGCCATTTGAAACGGATGCGGCCAATCTACCGTCAACGCAGAGCGTGGCTGGCGCAAGCGCTGGAACAACAGTTGGCGGAGTATTTGACGGTGGCGTCGCAGGACGGCGGCATTCAGCTATTGGCTCGTTTTAAACAGGATGGAGAGGATCGGCGCTTGGCGCAGGACGCCTGGCAGTGCGGTCTGTCGGTGCAGGCGCTATCGGACTGGCGAATCACAGAGCCTACAGGTACTGGCTTGCTGATGGGGTTTGCCAACTTTACTCAGCAGACCGAGACGGAGCGTGCGGTGGCCAGATTGGCTGAGTTGTTCAAAGGCAGAAATTAAACGGCCCACGGTTTCCCGTGGGCCAGACGCACATCTGTTTTATCTTTATGACTGCAAGGGGTGTTAACGCCGGGCCAGCAGTACGCCAAGGACGATGCCGACAGCGGCCCCGATCCCAACGCCCTGCCAAGGTTTGTCGCGCACGTAGCTGTCGGCTTGTCCGACGACATCGCGGGCGTGCTGTGTCAAATTGCTGGAGCCATTGAAGCGCGCACGGGCATCGCGTAAAACGCCTTTTGCCTTGCTGTGCAGCTCTTTCAGTTCCTCCTTGGTCTTGTCACCGGATTCGCGTAGCACCTCATCCAGCGTATCCGCCAGCAGGGTGACGTCTTGATCGATGTCGCGTTCTACTTTTTCTGATCTCTTAAACATTCGATTCTCCGTTTCGACACATGTCTTTTAAGTGTAGACCATTATTTAAAATGTGTTGGCGATCACGGAAAAAAACGGCCTGTCCGATGGTCATGCTGTCGCTGTACATTTGGTTACTCGGCGAAACCAATCACTCACGGAAGCGGCTCATCGATTCCTCTAGTATCTGCTTCAACGGCCCAACGGGGCTTACTGAAAAAACACTCTGAGGAATTAAAGATGAAAAAAGTATTAGCCCTGATCGTTGCTGCTACCATGGGTCTGTCTTCTGTTGCCTTCGCTGCCGATGCAGTAGCTCCAGCGGCTGCGGCTCCAGCTGCAACCACTACCGCTGCACCAGCCGCTGCTGCTACCAAGGCACCAGCTAAAGCCACTCACCATAAGAAAGCGCACAAGAAAGCCCCAGCTCAGAAAGCTCAGGCCGCTAAAAAGCACCACAAAGCGACCAAGAAAGCCCCAGCACAGAAAGCCCAGGCCGCCAAAAAGCACCACAAAGCGACCAAAGCCGCTCCAGCACAGAAAGCCCAGGCCGCTAAAAAGCACCACAAAGCCACCAAGCCAGCTGCAGCTCAAAAAGCCCAGGCTGCTAAAAAACACCACAAAGCCACCAAAAAAGCCGCTCCAGCCGCTAAATAAGTGAAGTCTGCGGGTACCGCAGCATCCAGACAGTATTAAAACACCCGGTTTTGCCGGGTGTTTTCTTTTGAGGGCTAGCTCATGATGATCAATCGTTATTTATTCGAAGTGATTTTCAGCGCCGTCACCCTGTGTGGGTTAATTGTCGCCTGGGAGCTGTTCCTGGCCGACGGTTTTCTCTGATTACTGCGCCAGCGTGGTTTCATGCAGGTGCCGCCAACACAGCCCGGTTTGGGTCTGTTCGAACACCACGGTGGAGTTGCGTAGCGTTGCCGCCTGTCCCGGCAACATTTGCTTTTCACGGTAGCTGACCACCGCACCGGTCGGCCATTCGGCCACTAATGTCATCTCTTCTATAGTGATTTCCAGCCCCGGTTTAGCGGCGCGATGCGCGTGGAAAAAGGCGCTCAGTGCGGCGAAATCCAGCCGACTGCCGTTTAGCGCGATCATGCTGAATGCCGGGTCAAAACGTGCCAATAAGGCCTGTTCTTCCCCTGCACCTTTCTCCAGCCAGTTTTCAATGGCGACATGAGCGTCGATCACTTCGGTAAAATAGCGGTTCATCAGTTTTCCTGTTGAGTATTGAGATGGCGCACGATGGCGCGGTTAGCGATGCGCAGACACAGCAGCAGTGGGATCAGCGTGCTGGCGGCGGCCAGGTAAAAACAGCTTTGGTAAGCGACGGCGGGGGAGAAATGTTCAAGCAGCAGATTCAGCAGCAGGCTGAGCAGGGCGACCCCCAGGCAAAAGCTGAGCTGTCGATTGATATTCCACAGGGCGCTGGCATCTGCCAGTTGCTCATCGGCAATCTGCAGGAAAGCGCTGCTTTGCGCGGTGCTGCTGCACAGGCTGCCGCCAAAGCCCATCAGGGCGAAGGCCGCCAGCTGCAACCCATGATCCCCGGCATGGGTAATTTGCGACAGCGCCAGAATGCCCAACCCCTGCAGCAGGCAACCGGCGATAAACAGCGGTCGTGGGCCAAGGCGGTTAAACTTCTTGCCGGTCAGCGTGATGGCCAAAAACGAGGCCAGCGACCAGGGCAGCATCAGGCTGCCGACCTGTGCGGCGTGCATGCCCAATTGATTTTGCAGATACAGCATGGCGACCAGGCTGACGCCGATAAACAGGCCGGGAATGCATTGATAAATCATCATTGAAGTGCGCAGCAACGGATCCTGCATCAGCCGCAAATTCAGCAGCGGTTGGGCAATGCGCAGGCTGCGTCGCAGGTAATAGACCAGCATCAGTGCCCCGGCAGCCAATAACACCATGCCCTGTGCCAGGCCATCGGCTTCACCCAGCCGGGTCAGACCCAGCAGGATTAGCGTCAGCGCAGCGCAGGCGCTGAGCAGCCCATTGAGATCGAGCGGCCTGCGCTGCGGATCGACCGTCTGCGGGCGTAACCACAGCGCGGCCAGCAGCAACGCCAGCGCCGCCAGCGGTAGGTTGGCGAAGAATACCCAACGCCAGTCAAGACTGTCGACAATCAACCCGCCCAGCGCCGGTGACAGCGCCGGTGCCAGCAGGCCGACCAGCATAATGGCGGCGGAAAGCCCGGCGCGTTCGTGGCTGCGATACAGTTGATAGGTCAGCGTTTGGCCGATAGGGATCAGCAAACCGCCGCCCATACCTTGCAGTACCCGCCAACCAATCAACTCGCCAATTGAGCTGGCGTAGCCCGCCGCGGTTGTCGCCAGCATAAACAGCGTCAGCGACAACAAAAATACCCGTCGTCCGCCGATGCGCTGTGCCAGCCAGGCGCTGAGCGGGATCACCAGCGTCAGGCCGAGAATATAACCGTTACTGACCCAGGCCAGTTCACCGACCGAAGCCTGCAGCGCATGGCCGATCGACGGATAAGCGACATTGGCGATAAACATGTTGATCAGATCGACAAAAAATCCGAGCAGATAGACGATTGCGACTTTGATGCGATAGGGCATGAGGCCTCCGGTTGAAGGCCCGCAGTGTAGCGGGTGGGAAACTGCGGATAAATCGGCTGCGAACGATTACACTGTCAAAATAATTTTGACAATAACGGGCAACACTATGCTTAACCTGCAGCGTTTGGCGATCTTTGTGGCGGTGGTGGATGCGGGCAGTTTCACCGCCGCAGCGGTGGCATTGGGGCAAACCAAGGCGGTGGTCAGTTTCAATGTCAAACAGTTGGAAAGCGAGTTGGGCGTCTCGTTGCTGGTGCGCAGCACCCGGCGGTTGGCGTTGACCGATGCCGGTGAACGCTTTTATCAACGCTGCCTGCGGCTACTGCAAGACGCGGAGAATGTGCTGGATGACGTGCGCCGCGATCACCACGGCCTGAGCGGGGTATTGCGTATCACCACCACGCCGGAATACGGCGCACAGGTGGTGGTACCGGCGCTGGCGGCATTTTCCCAGTTGCATCCGCGCTTGCGCATTCAGCATGTTTCTTCTTCTTATCATGCCGATTTGATTTCGGAGCGCTTCGACGTGGCGATCCGGCTGGGGCAACTGGCGGACTCCAGTCATCACGCAGCGCGGCTCGACAGTTTTGCCATCCTGCCGGTCGCCTCACCGGCGTATCTGGCCCGTCATCCTGTTGGCTCGCTGGCGCAACTGGCGCAGGCGCAGTGGATTGCCCACAGCCGCCTTAGTTCACCGTTGAGCTGGCAGGTGATTACCCCGGAACGGCAGGCGGTGCTGTTCAAGGTTGAAGACGCCGCCACACTGATGGGGGACAGCGCCGCTGCACTGCTGGCGTTTGCCCTGCACGGTGCCGGGGTGGCATTGCTGCCCGAATGGCTGGTGCGGCCCGCCATTGCCGAAGGCAAGCTTTGCCCGCTGCTGGCAGACCATCAATTCCCGATACAAAGCATTTATGCACTGTATCCAAACACGCGTCACGTGCCGGAAAAGGTGCGGGCGTTTATTGATTTTCTGCGGGCGCGGGTAGCCACGGGCGAATAAACGTCATTATGGCTGCCACTGTCTTCTGGTGCACCCATTCACGCTGCGTATTGGAGGAAGCGCATAACACCGCTGCGTCTTTCTCCTCTGCGGCCAAAATTTGGCGGCCATTCGGCTGACAAAGCGGAATAAAATCGAAATGGTTACCGTTCGACAGCCGTAGTGCATCAATCGGTTGCTGCCCTGCGTCTTTGGCCAGCGCGGCACCGCCAAGGCCGGGTATCCGGTTATCTGGTTCGAAATGTTGAGGTTCGATGACCAATAAAGGGGCATTGAGCCGACGCAGGCTGGCAGGCAACAGATAAGGCACCATGCCGGGATCGAGGGCAACGGCAAAGCGGATGCGCGGGTCGGTATAATCCGCATCAAATTGCCGGGCGGAAAGCGCAGCCAAATCAACCTTGGCCTGGGTATAAAACTGGCAGTTGGGTGACTGTGGGGCCTGTCGGCAGCCGCTGATGAAATCGGCCAGCCGGACTCGTCCGCCGATGGCGGCAATGGCACTGTAACCGCCCTTGGAGTGGCCGATAACGCCAATCATCTGGCGATTAATGATTTTATCCCACTGGGGATCGGCGGTGATGGCGCTGATCAAGGCGGAAATATCTTCGGTCTGTAACCACAATTCGGCGGAGAGCGCCGGGACAGAGTTGCCGGTGGTGCTGCCGGGGTGATTGGCCGCCACCACGATCACTCCCTGTTGGACTAATGCCGCCGCCAGCCAGCCCTGACTGCTGTTATTACCGCCGCTGCCATGGCTGATAACGATCAGCGGGAAACGTCCACTGGCCACAACGGCATCCGGTTGGCTGTTGATACCGGTAAAGACCGGATTCGCCCCGATGGCCCTTTGTTGAGCGGTCTCGGTGGTGGGGTAGTAAATTCGGCTGTTCAACGAACGTGAACCGGCCTGAAAGACTTGATCGTGGGTGGCGACCTGATAAGGGGTAGCGCTGGCAACGCCGCACAGCAGTATCCACAACAACAACAACGCTCTGTTCATTTTCACTCCTCAAAATGTTGACCTTGCGAGGGTGGCATTGGCGGCGCTATCCGGCGACCTCGATCGCGATCCGGGTCGTTAAATGATTGTTTTGACAGTACACTGCCGGTTCTGTGTGAACACAACAAGATGCCGATAATGCCACTTATTCCGCTCACTTTTCTGTTTGGTTTGCTGTGCCTGGGGCTGTTGTTCCGTCTGGGACGACCGCGGCCGCAGCTTTGGGTTTTCCAGCTATTGCTGCTGTTATGTGCCTGGCAAAGTCTGCTGGTGGGTGTCCGCTACGGCTATGGCGTGACGCAACTCAACCGGTTGCAACCGTTCGGCGCGGTGGCGATCCCTGCGTTGACCTATCTGGCCTTTTTGGTCAGTACCCAGGGCCGGCTTCGCTGGCGTGAGCTCGGGCACCTGACGCCGCTGGGCCTGACGCTGTTAGCCAGTCTGATCGCGCCTTTCTGGCTGGATACCTTGATTGTGAGCGCTTATCTGGGTTACGGCCTGGCACTGCTGTACGCGTTGCGGCGCGGTGAGAACGGCTTACAGCAGGTGGCGCTGGCGGAAAGTTGGCTCAGTTACCGGTTGTGGCGCGGTCTGGGCATGCTGTTAATAGCCATCGCGTTGGCCGAACTGGTGATTGCACTCGATTTCTCACTGTTCGATGGCCGGCACGCAGCTGTGCTGGCGACCCTCGTTAACGTGCTGGTGGCCTTGAGCCTTTATCTGGTGTTGTCCCGTAGCCGTCCCCTGGACCATCCGGTGGAGTCGCTGCCGGAGTCGACGCCGGAGGTTACCGAAGACGAAGAGCAATTGGCCGAGTGGTTTGACCGGGTACAACAGCGGTTGCGTCAGGATGATCTTTATCTGGAGCCTGAGCTGAACCTGGCCCGATTGGCGCGCAAAGTGGGCTTGCCGGCGCGTCGGGTGTCACAAGCCATCAATCGGCATGCGGGCATGAATGTGTCGCAATATGTGAATCAGCTGCGTGTCCACCAGGCGGCGCAATGGCTGCTTGCCAGTGATGATCCGGTGACCGATATCATGCAGGCGGCAGGCTTTACCACCAAGTCGAACTTTAACCGTGAATTTTTGCGTATTTATAGTGTTAATCCGAGCGAGTGGCGCAGGCAACAAACGCGTAGTTAAATAATAATTCGTTATAACTCTCACATTTATCATCGGATCCCATCGGGGTATGCTGAGCACTGTTGCTTACCCCGTTCGATGCGAGCCACCTTCGATGACCGCAATCAGTTCCAAAGAAAACCATCTCCAACTGAATAAACGTATTTTGTCGGTCGTGATGTTCACCTTCGTTTGTTACCTGACCATCGGCCTGCCGTTGGCGGTGCTGCCTGGGTTTGTGCATAACGATCTGGGCTACAACTCGGTACTGGCCGGTTTGATTATCAGCGCCCAGTATTTCGCTACCTTGTTTAGCCGCCCGCATGCCGGACGCTATGCCGATCAGCTCGGCCCGAAAAAGGTGGTGCTGTTCGGCCTGGCCTGCTGCGGCGCAAGCGGCCTGTTTTACGCTGCGGCTTTTTGGTTCAGCGGCCTGCCGTTACTGAGTTTAATCCTGCTATGCGTCGGCCGGGTGTTTCTTGGCGTCGGCGAAAGCTTTGCCAGCACCGGCTCCACGCTGTGGGGTATTGGTCTGGTGGGGCCGCTGCATACCGCCCGGGTGATCTCGTGGAATGGGGTAGCGACATACGGTGCCATGGCGGCCGGAGCGCCACTGGGCGTTTATCTCAACCAGCATTGGGGATTGGCCGGGGTGGCGGCGCTGATTGTGCTGGCGGTCGCGATTTCGTTGTGGCTGGCGAGCGGTAAGCCCAATGTGACGATCGCCGCCGGTCAGCGCATTGCCTTTAGCGCCGTGTTTGGCCGCATCTGGGCTTACGGCCTGGGGTTGGCGATGGGCACCGTGGGTTTTGGCGTGATCGCCACTTTCATTACCCTCTACTATGCTGATAAGGGCTGGAGCGGGGCCGCGTTCTCACTGACGCTGTTCAGCGTTGCCTTTGTCGGTATCCGCCTGATATTTAGCCAGACGATTAATCGCCACGGCGGCTTGAAAGTCACGCTGGTGTCGTTCCTGATTGAGATTATCGGGTTGTTGATGATTTGGCAGGCCGGCGATCCGCTGATGGTGCAGGCCGGGGCTTTGTTGGCCGGTGCCGGTTTCTCGCTGGTATTCCCGGCGCTGGGCGTGGAGGCGGTGAAACAGGTGCCGCAGCAGAATCAGGGTACCGCGCTGGGCACCTACTCGGCGTTTCTCGATCTGGCGCTGGGGATCACCGGGCCGTTGGCCGGTTTGCTGATGAGCCGCATGGGCGTGCCATCAATCTATCTGGCGGCGGCGCTGATAGTGTTTCTGGGCGTGCTGTTGACGCTGCGCTTGCTGCTGCAAAACCGGCAAAATCTATAGTTAAGGATTATTCCTAAACCCACATCCATACCGAAAAATTTATTGTTTCATCTCATGATTACGGTAAGGTCGCTCAGCGGTCCAGAACGAGAGGAGAAATCGATGTATTTACGGCCGGATGAAGTGGCTAGAGTGTTGGAGAATACTGGCTTTGAGCGTGATTATGTCACCGACCAGTCTTATGGTTACCGCAAGGGTGAGCACTACGTTTATGTGAATCGTGAGGCGCGGATGGGTAGAACCGCGTTGGTGATCCACCCGGCGCTGAAAGAGAAAAGCGTGCATTTTGCCACGCCGACCTCGCCGGTGCGCATCAGCAATCAGTACCTTGAGTTTCCCCTGGATTTAAGCAGCGATGCCCCGAGTGCGCGTTACGGCATTCCCCACGGCTTCAGCTCGCGTGATGCGCTTTCGCGCTATATCTACAGCATGTTCCAGTAATGCCTCCCCCGCCAGCGGGGGACACAATTTTACCAATTCGCAATCGCTTCCTGATTAAAACGCTCATTGTAAGCGCGGCGAAACTGCGCCAGTTCGAAAGCGTCGATATCCAGATCGGCAAAGTAAAACAGCGCGGCCTCGGTGTGTTCGGCATGCAGCTCCGGCGACAGCCCGGCGCGTATCAGCGTTTCCCGCCACAGAGCTATCTGGTGGTCATCCGCCTGTTTGATAAAGGTCAGATAGATAAACAGCAAATAGGCCGCCTGGTGCATCTCTTCGGTGTAACCGTTGTTCAGCACGCGGATAAACGTCTGGCTATTGCGGCTGCCCATCTCCTGAATCATGGATTCAATCAGCATCGGTTTTACTTTCAGCAGGTGGGCCAGAGAGTCGATGGCTTTGCGAGTATCGGAAGTCAGAATGCGGTAACCAATAATAAATACAACGATCAGGGCAGCGATGATGATCCAGGTCATTTATGATTTATTACACTCTCATTGCGCCAGTATTTGGCAGGAGGCGCTGCGTGACAGCGCCCGGTGTCAACGCTGTTCGCCGCTGAAATTGTCGGCTGCCCGCTGTTGATGACGCAGGTGGTGGTTGAAGGTGGCTGCATCCTTGGCCAGCGCGTCCAGATGGGCGCCCAGCATTTTGATTTGCTTCACTAACGCGTGCTGCTCCGGCACTGAACTGGCGGTGCTCAGCTTGCGCACCAGCTGCTCATTTTGCATACGCAATGCGACTTCACGCTGTTTAGCCTCTTCCAGCAACTGCTGCAGTGCCTGATAGCTGTGCTGCCATTCACGGTGCTGCTTTTCGAAGCTGGCCTGCAACTCGCTCATGGCATTTTGAAACTGGGTTTCCAGCTCGCGCATTTTCATGGGATCGATCCTTTGCGGCACTCAATAATGGTTTAGCAGTATAACGAAAACTGCACAGAACCTCACCCGTTGACGACAATTGCGGAAAATTCCCGGCTTGCAACCGCGGCAAGCCGTCTTACAATCAGGTTCATCCCCGGCATTAAAGGCCCAGTCTGAGAGTGGCAGAAAGATGAGCAACCAGGACAAAGACTTTTTTGAACAGGCGATGGCGGATGTCATCCCGTTATCCAGCGCCCCCGAGACCCTGTACCTTAAACCGCAGGAGACGATGGATAAAAGTGCGCGGCGTGAGGCGCAGGCACTGCGGCAGGAAAACTTTCTCAGCACCGGCTTTCTCGAACTGATCCCTTGCGAAGTCCCGCTGGAATACAAAGGCGAGGGCATTCAGCAGGGAGTACTGGACAAGCTGAGCCATGGCCGCTATCCGCCGCAGGCCAGCCTGAACCTGCTGAAACAATCGGTGGAGGCTGCGCGGCAGGCGCTGTTTCGCTTTATTTTGCAGGCAGAAAAGCAAAACCTGCGTTCGCTGCTGATTGTCCACGGCCGTGGTCGGGAAGAAGAGAGCCATGCCAATATCATTCGCAGCTATCTCGCCAAGTGGCTGGCACAGTTTGAACAGGTGCAGGCTTTTTGCCGGGCGCAGCCGCGTGACGGCGGTGAAGGTGCCTGCTATGTCACGCTGCGCAAATCGGCCCAGGCCAGGGCGGATAATTTCGAGCGCCACGCCAAGCGCAGCCGTTAGGGGATTGCGGAGGAACAGCCGGCAGCGTTGCCGCCGGCTGGAATAGGCTATTTATTAAAGAATTTATGGTCCAGCGAATAACGCCCGGCACCGGTGACCGCCAGCAACAGCAGCCCGCCGATAATGCTGATATTTTTAAAGAAGTTTATTTCGTTGCCCATCATTTCCATGCCGGTCATTTTCCAGAACGGGTGACCGATAAAAGCGGTGCCCAGGACATAGACGGCAAAAATAACCGCAATAGGCCGGGTAAATAATCCGAGAATAAGCGCGATGCCAAAAAAGAACTCAACCACCACGGCGATAATCGCCGCCAAATAGGGCATTGGCGTGCCATAACCTTCCATTGCGCTAACGGTTGCACCAAAACCGATCAATTTCATCCAACCAAAAATGATAAACAGGATCATCAATAAGATTCGGGATAGCAGAATAACGCCGTCTTTTGAGCCTTCACCCATTTTGAACTCCTCAGCCACTGTCACAATTATGTTGTGTTGCTGATTAAATAGTAGACTAATATCAGGTTTGTTCTAGACCCGTCATCTTTCAAGCTGCAGCGTTGTTACCTGCTTACAAGGCCCATCCATGGTCCTTGCCCTTTCAGGGCCGCTGCAAGCAGCGTTCAAATCTGTTCCCGACAGATTTGTCGCTCACCCCAGTTACTTACTAAAGTAAGCGCCTGGGGATGAGCGAGCTGGGCGCCTAGCTGCAGCTTGAAAGCTATAGGGTATAAATTTATGTATTTTTAAAATGGGATAAATTTATGGATCTTGAAATTCTGGCAGACGAGAAACGTTTTTATATAAACGATCGGCAGGGAAAAATGATCGCCGAGATATCCTTTGTACCGAGCGGAGACAAATTAACCATTATCGATCACACCTGGGTGGATGAGGTATTGAAAGGTCAGGGCGTCGGTAAAAAGCTGGTGGCGCTGGTGGTGGCGAAAATGCGGGCGGAAAACCGTAAAATTATTCCGCTGTGCCCGTTCGCCAAACATGAGTTTGACACCACGCCGGAATATCAGGATATCCGTGCCTGAAGGCTGGGCCATAGGTGGCTTTGGGGGAGGCAGCCTCCCCAATATTGGATATGTTAAGGATTTACTGTGGCAGGGGATAACTACGCGGGTTTATGGGCGGCCAGAATAAAAATCATCGGGCGTTCTTTCTCTTCGTCCAGCGCGGGGTTTTCTGCGATTTGCTGTGCCGAAGGGCCCCATTCATTGAGATAACTCACGACGAAACCTTGCTGCACCAGCAGATTAAGGTAACTGCCGAGCATGCGATGCTGCTTGATCACTCCTTCCGCCAACCAGTTTGAAATGCGTTGCCCCTCCTGCTGATAACCGTTGACCGGCCAGGATTTTTTCCCGTTTTCGTCCATCAGCCAGCCCTGCTGTTTTGGGGCGGTGTAAATCGGGTGTTCGGCGGTGAAAATAAACTGCCCGCCCGGCACCAGCGCCTGATAAACCGTGGCGAACAGGCGTGCCAGATCTTTGATGTAGTGCAGCGTTAGTGAGCTGTAAGCCAGATCAAAAGACTGCGATGGCAATTGAAGCTGTTCCAGATCCTGTTGGCGGTATTCAATACCGCTATCCTCTGTCATCGTCCGTGCCTTATCGAGCATTTTCTCCGACAGATCTAAGCCCAAAGCGCTGGCGGCGCCCTGTTCACGTGCGCTGCGGCAGAACCAGCCATAACCACAGCCAAGATCGACCACTTTTTTACCCTGCAAGTCCGGCAGGATGCTACGGATGCTTTGCCATTCCGGTGCACCATCCAGCCCGTGTACCGAGCGGCTGAGCTGGGCATAACCGTCGAAAAACGCCTGATTGTCATAAATATTCTGTGTCATAACGACTCCTGTTGGGGTAAACCGCTGCCGGATATTCGGGCAGTGCTACCATATTATCCGCACATCCAACTGATTCCTATAATAAAGGTAGTGA
Organism: Serratia sp. AR11; assembly: GCF_056376275.1. Classification (NCBI taxonomy): domain Bacteria; kingdom Pseudomonadati; phylum Pseudomonadota; class Gammaproteobacteria; order Enterobacterales; family Yersiniaceae; genus Serratia; species Serratia sp. AR11. Next base: position 4,273,170 of record NZ_CM150739.1, on the reverse strand, counting down.
TAACCCGTGTCGGCTGTCGCATAATCGTCGACCGGAAAAAGCATGAAAACTAACCTCAGGAACGGATATGAAGATGATTTCGGTGCGTCAGTTACCCGAGTTTAAATCTCAGGCGATTCGCTACTTCCAACAACATTGGGCCACGGAAGAGACCCTGATGATGTATGAGGATGCCATCACCCGATGCATTGGCGCGGTCAATCCGTTGCCACAGTTGCATTTGTGCACCGATCTGGAAGGCTACTACGAGAAACAGGGGTTTGCCTTCAATGGGCTGGGCTATCACCCCTGGGGTGAGGCTTCGCGAGTGTATACGCGGACATTGTGAAAAGCCCGACATCTGCTGTGGACTGTTGTCTGAGTGCGATTACAGCCGGCGGCGATGATTATTCCCGCCGAAGAGATGCCCATCCCCCCACGAGTGGTTCAGCGCGCTGGAAAATGCCGGGTGGGATGCGCCATCGCCGAAGGAACGCACATCACGCTCACGTTGGAACTGGGGCTGATGCACGGAGGACAAGCGCACCGGTCCGGGGGCCAGATGACGTTCGGATTGCAATCCGCTGCTGCGCTGGGGCAGGGCATGTTCGACATGACGTTCCGGCTGGCGTGTCGTGGTACGCACTGGGCCTGCGTAACGCTCGGCATTGCGATGCGGATCGAAGGTCGGTGAACGGAGACCCTGATGATCCAGCGGCGTGGCATGCCGTGGGGTAAAGTTGCTGCGCGCCGGTGCGAAGTGCGGTTCGCTGAAGGGCGCGCGTGGCCCATATCCGTTGTGATGCCAACCGTTATTGCTGATAAAGGTCCGGTTGTTATATACCACTACCGGGCTGCCGCCCCAGTGCACACCCCAGTTATTATCGAACATCGACCCGACCATGACCCCGGCGGTAAAGCTGATCAACCCGGTAGCTACCATGTCACTGGTGCTGTAAGCCGGTGGTGGCGCATAGCCCGGATAGTAGGCCACTGGCGGATTGCCATAAACGGCGGTGCCGTAGCTGGGCACATACACCACGCTTGGCTGAGCCGGTTTGATGACGATGGTCTGGGTCGGTGCAGCCGTGGTTTTATTGGCCGCAGTCGCGGGCGTGCCTGCCGCGTTATTAGCGGTAACGATAACTTGCTGTTGTGCGTTGCTTTTCAACGCACCACTGTTGCTGGCGCGTTGACGCAGTAGCTGAACGGCGTTCATCACGTCGCTCGGATCCTGGCTATAAGCGCTGCCCAGAGCCTGAGTCCAACCCGGATTCTGTGCCATTTGCTGCAGCACGTCGGGGAAGGTCACCATGGCTTTTACCGCCGGCGCCCAGGGCTGCGCATTAACTGCCTGCGTCAGTGCGTTGCCGGTCAGGCTTTTGTTCTGCAGCAGCCAGGTATTGGCGGCGGTAACCTGATCGGGTGTGGTGCTGGCTGCCAGGACCTGTGCCAGCAAATTATCCGGGAACAGGGCGATCGGACCGAGCAGTGAGTACAACTGCTGAGTGCTTGCGGCACTCTGTGGTAGGCCGCTATTTTGCACCAGTGGTACCGGCGCGGTGGCAGATGACGAAGACGGCGGTGCAGGGCGGTCTTGCGCTCGGTCGCAACCACTCAGCGCCAGCAGCGCCATCAGAACCCAGGGTAATTTTTTCATGTTGAACATGCGATGCTCCTCTTGTTGAGCCGAGGATCTCTTGAGCCATTCAGGGGGAAGCGCCGACCTGGCTGCGGCGTTTAACGCCATTCCCCGCTCAGTTTCTCGGATGCCCCAGAATCCCATGTTCACTCATTGGGCGATATTTAAACCGGGTCCGGAATCGGACCGCCGGGTCAGAAGCGGTAGGTCACGCCGGTCCATAGCATGCCGCTGCCGCTTTTATCCACCATCGGGCTGTCGGTGATGCTGTTCGCCAGGTGGGTATAGCGCCCGGTGATAAAGGTCGTCCATTGCGGGGTGAGCTGGTAGCTGGCTGACAGTTCCAGATAGGGCGACCAGGACGAGCCGGCCTTATAAGCAGAGAGTCCGCTGCGCGCCGACTCATCGGAAGAAACGCCATAGTAGTAATCATTGGTTTTGCCGTTGCTGTAGGTGACGCCAACGCCGGGCCGAAGTTGCCAATCACCGCGTTCGATCGGGTACAGATAGGCGACGTCGCCGGTAAAGCCGTTGCTGTTGTTCAGCATATCGGTCGCCAGCTCGGTACGGAGGGTGCCCCAACTGGCCTGGTGGCGATAGCCGATACCGCCCATCATGGTGGCGTGGCGGTTGTTCAACTGCTTCATGGCGTCGTTGTCGCTGTCGGAGGCCTTGAAATGCAATGGAGAATAGTAGGCGTTCAGGCTGAGCTGATTCTGCTGGTCCTTCCACAGATAGGCTCCGGCGCTAAGCCCCTGCACGAAGAAACGGTCACTGTCATAACCGATCACCGGCAGTGGCATTACCCGGTCCTGTTCCCCCTGATAAGGGCTGGGGCTGACCAACACCGACGCACCCAGTGTCCACGGGCTTTGCGCCCAGGCGGGGTGGCTTAAGCAACCCGCGCTCAGCAGGATCCAGGTTAATTTCTGTTTTTTAATCATCATGAGGCCTTTTAAAAAAGTGCGGGCCAAAGCGGCCCGCCAGGGTTAATCGGGTCATTTACGGCCGAAGCGACGTTGGACGACAACGAAGAATACCGGGACCAGGAATATCGCCAGCAGGGTGGCGCTGATCATGCCGAACATGACGCCGGTGCCGACTGCGTTCTGCGCGCCGGAACCGGCACCGCTGCTGAGAACCAGCGGCAGCACGCCAAGGATAAAGGCCAGCGAGGTCATCAGAATCGGACGCAAACGCATGCGGGTGGCTTCAAGGGTGGCGGCAATCAGCGGTTTGCCCTCTTTCTCCATCAGATCCTTGGCGAATTCGACGATAAGAATGGCGTTTTTGGCTGACAGGCCAATGGTGGTCAGCAGGCCGACCTGGAAGTAAACGTCGTTATTGAGGCCGCGTAAGGTGGCCCCCAACAGCGCACCGACCACGCCGAGCGGCACCACCAGCATCACGGCAAACGGGATGGACCAGCTCTCATACAGCGCCGCCAGGCACAGGAACACCACCACCAGCGAGATGGCGTACAGCGCGGGAGCCTGGTTGCCGGAAAGTCGTTCCTGATAAGACATGCCGGTCCAGTCATAGCCGATGCCCTTCGGCAGTTTGGCCGCCAGTTTTTCCATCAGCATCATCGCCTGGCCTGAACTGCGCCCCGGGGCCGGTTCACCCAGAATTTCCATCGAAGGCAGACCGTTGTAACGCTCCAGGCGTGGTGAGCCGTATTCCCAGTGCGCGCTGGCAAAGGCGGAGAACGGTACCATCTGGCCGCGGTTACCCTTCACGTACCACTGGTTGAGATCGTCCGGCAGCATGCGGTACGGCGCATCGGCCTGCACATAGACCTTTTTCACCCGACCGCGATCGATAAAGTCATTAACGTAGGTGCCACCCCAGGCGGTGGACAGCGTCTGGTTGATGTCGTCAACCGAAACCCCCAGCGCCTCGGCCTTGGCCTGATCGACATCGACCTTGAACTGCGGCGTGTCCTCCAGGCCATTTGGGCGGATCTTGGTCGCCACGTTGGGGTATTTACCGGCCATAAACAGCAATTGGTTACGTGCCTTGGTTAACGCAGCATGGCCGAGGCCACCGTTGTCGATCAGCTCGAAGTCAAAGCCGGTAGCGGTGCCGAGATCGGTAATCGCCGGCAGGTTAAAGGCAAAGGCGATGCCTTGTTTGATCGTGTGGGCAAAGGCCATATTGGCGCGCTTGATGATCGCCTCAACCTTGTTTTTCTCCCCCGGACGTTGGCTCCAGTCCTTCAGGCTGACAAACGCCAACCCGTTATTCTGGCCGTTGCCGTTAAAGCCGAACCCGGCAACGGTGAAGACCGAATTGACGTTAGCCTTCTCCTTGTTCAGGTAGTAGTGGGTTACCTGGCCCAATACGGCCTCGGTGCGTTGCTGGGTGGCGCCGGCCGGCAGTTGGATCATGTTCATGAATACCCCCTGATCCTCGTCGGGCAGGAAGGCGGTGGGCAAGCGGATGAACAGCAGCGCCATACCAATCACAATCAGAAGGTAGATCAGCAGCATACGACCGGTATGGTTGAGGATATTGCCGATGCTGCCCTGATAATGTTGGGTGCTGCGGTCGAACAGGCGGTTAAACCAGGCGAAGAAGCCGGTTTTGGGCGCATGCACGCCGGGTTTCAACAGCGTGACGCACAGTGCCGGAGTCAGGATCATCGCCACCAGTACCGACAGCACCATGGCGGAAACGATGGTGACCGAAAACTGGCGATAGATGGCGCCGGTTGAGCCACCGAAGAACGCCATGGGAATAAATACCGCCGACAGCACCATGGCGATGCCCACCAGTGCGCCCTGGATCTGCGCCATCGATTTGCGTGTGGCCTCTTTGGGCGGTAACCCTTCCTCCGTCATGACCCGTTCGACGTTCTCGACCACCACGATGGCATCATCCACCAACAGGCCAATGGCCAGCACCATGCCGAACATTGTCAGGGTGTTAATCGAGAAGCCGAAAGCCGCCAGAATGGCAAAGGTCCCCAGCAACACCACCGGCACCGCAATGGTCGGGATCAGCGTGGCACGGAGATTTTGCAGGAACAGATACATCACCAGGAACACCAGGATGATGGCTTCGATCAGCGTTTTCACCACTTCACCGATCGAGATTTTAACGAACGGCGTGGTGTCATACGGATATACCACGTGCATCCCGGCCGGGAAATAAGGTTCCAGACGACCAATTTCAGCCTTCACCGCGTTGGCGGTATCCAGCGCGTTGGCGCCGGTGGCTAATTTAATCCCCAGCCCGGCGGCCGGTTTGCCGTTGTATTCGGCGCTGGTGGTGTAGTTTTCGCTGCCCAGCGCAATGCGAGCAACGTCACGCAGATGCACCTGAGAACCATCCTGATTGACGCGCAGCAGGATATTGCCGAACTGCTGCGGCGAATTGAGGCGGGTTTGGGCAATGATCGATGCGTTGAGCTGCTGCCCCGGTACCGCCGGCAAGGCGCCGAGCTGGCCACCGGCAATCTGGTTGTTCTGCGCCTTGATGGCACGCACCACGTCTTCGCTGGTCAGTTGGTAATTATCCAGCTTGTTGGGATCCAGCCAGATGCGCATAGCGTATTGCGCGCCGAATAACTGTACCTGACCGACGCCGCTGGTACGGCTGATCGGGTCTTTGATATTGGCGACCGCATAGTCCGCCAGATCGGCCTGCGTCATGGCACTGCTGTCGGAAGTGAAGGCGGCCACCATCAGGAAACTGCTGGAGGCCTTCTGCACGTTAATCCCCTGATCCTGCACGGTCTGCGGCAGCAGCGGCATCGCCAGTTGCAGCTTGTTTTGCACCTGAACCTGAGCAATGTCCGGATCGGTGCCGGTGGCAAAGGTCAGGGTGACCGTGGCGTTACCGGCGGCGTCACTGTTGGACGACATGTACATCAGGCCGTCCAGGCCATTCATATTCTGCTCAATCACCTGGGTGACCGTATCCTGCACCGTCTTGGCGTCGGCCCCCGGATAGGTGGCGCTGATACTGACCGCCGGCGGCGCGATGGTCGGATACTGCGCGATCGGCAGCTTCATGATGGACAGGGCACCGGCCATCATGACGATGATGGCGATGACCCAGGCAAATATCGGGCGGTTGATAAAGAAATTAGACATGCCTTGGCGCCCCTTAACCGTGATAGACGTCAGACAAGGCCTGAGCGGTGTCCGGCGTCTCTTCCGTTGCCCGTACCTGCATGCCCGGCTTCAGGCGCATCAGGCCGCTGACGATCACTTTGTCGCCGGCCTGCAACCCCGACGTCACCAACCATTTGTCGCCAATCGCCTGGCTGGCGATCACCTGACGTAACTGTGCTTTATTGTGGGCGTCGACAATCAGCGCCGTGGCTTCGCCGCGCGGGTTGCGAGTGATACCTTGCTGCGGCACCAATAGCGCGTGTTTCTGTTGCCCCTGGTCAATCTCGGCGCGGACATACATGCCGGGCAGCAGGCTATGCTGCGGATTAGGGATGATCGCGCGCAGGGTAATGGAACCGGTGCTTTGGTCAACGGTGACGTCGGAGAATTCCAGGGTGCCAGTCGGCTGATAACGCTGGCCGTTATTCAGGATCAGGCTGACCGGCACTTTGCCGCCGTTGTGGGTAATGGTACCGGAGGCGATAGCCTGTTTAAGCTTGAGGAAATCGTCGCTGGACTGGGTGACGTCAACATACATCGGATCCAATTGTTGCACCGTCGCCAGCGCGCTGCTCTGGCTGGAGGTCACCAGCGCACCTTCGGTGACGCTGGATTTGCCGATGCGCCCGGAGATTGGCGCAATAACCTTGGTGTACTGCAGGTTGATGCGTGCGCTTTCCAGTGCTGCGCGGGCAGCAATGACGTCGGCATCGGCCTGCCTGGCTTGAGCCACGCTGGTGTCGAATTCCTGCGGGCTGACGTAGTTTTTGGCCCGCAGCGGTTGCTCACGCTTTACGGTCAGATGCGCTATTTCGCTGCTGGCCTGGGCCTTTTTCAGATCGCCCAGCGCGCTGTCGCAGGCGGCCTGATAGCTGGCCGGGTCGATCTGATACAGCGATTGACCGGCCTGCACGTCACTGCCTTCAACGAACTGGCGCTTGAGGACAATACCGCTGACCTGAGGCCGGACTTCCGCCGTGCGGTAAGCATTGGTGCGACCCGGCAGTTCTGTTTTTATTGCCAGTGGCTGAGAGCGCAAGGTGACTACACCGACCGGATGCGGCGGAAGCTGCGTGGCCTTAGGGTTTTTATCTTTACAACCGGTAAGCAGCAGACCGCCGCACAGCAGTAAGCTGCCGGTTAAGCATAATGCGTTTTTGTTCATGATTATCCCGTTGGCCAGAGGGTATCGCAATGCGGTCTGGCGGCTGATTAAATACAGAAAGAGATTGATTGCGGTGTATTTTACGGAATAATCACAGCGGAAAGAGTCCGAATTCGGACTGGATAATGATGGGCATAGGATTTTATTACTCTATTATTGCCACTGTGTGTAAGCAATAAGAAAGCAAGAAAGACAATATCAGTAGTGTCCGTTGCCGCTGGCATCCCCAGCGGCCTTTTTTAATAACGCTGAGGCAAATTAAACACCTGAGTCAGGTGGCCTTTCTCCATGGCGATATAACCGCCGGTCTTCAAGTCACTCAAACATTTTAATATGGTGCTGCGCGCCAGTGTGGTGCGTTCCTGAATATACCTCAATGCCGAATAGTCGAGCCTTGTGCTTTCTGGCGCATTGATCAATTCCAATAGCTTACCGCGGATGGCGTCATAAGCATGGTTATTCAGCAAGTGCAGGTCACGCAGGCTGGCGAAATGCAGTTGATAAGCCAAAATGCGAGAAACGTCGGCCCATAACATGGGGTGCTGGTCGAGCTTTTGCAGCACCTTGCTGCCTGCCACCACATGGATCTCACAGTCTTTTTCCAGATGCAGATAGGTTTGTCCCACCGGGTGCAGCAGTTCCGCCAGGCCGATGATATGCGGCGCGTAGATGGTGGTCATCAGCAGATCGTCCGACTGACGATGCAGGTTGACCGCACCCTGCAATAGCAGGAATACCTGAGGATTTTTACCGCTGAACTGACGTGAGCGTCTGGCGGTCACTTCGACGGCCTCGGGTTTCAGCTCCGCCATCAGACGAGCAATGATGTCGCTCGGCTTATGCGGAATGATTTTTTGCAGCGCATCGTTGAAGTGGTCGTTGCCTGGAGCACTCCCGGCTGCATGCGGCTTGTCTGTCACCTTGATTCCCCGTTAATCAGCGCGTTAGCTTGTAGTCTATGCGTGTTGTACCGGCTGAGTATAGGGGAGGCTGCTTAATTCGGGGAATTAAACGTTCTTTATCCTGGGCGTAACCCACTGCCGGGGGAATGACTGGCAGTGGGTATAGCTGAGAATGGGGTTACTTGATCATTTTTTGCAGTTTGGTTTTCTGCTCTGGCGTCAGGGTTTGCATTACGTCAAACAAGTAGCGGTAACGGATATATTCCGCCTGTTGTTGATAAATGCCCATTTCAGCAATGCGTTTTTTTACCGTAGGCTCGTCCCACTGAGAGGAGCCAAGCACTTTCAGAATGGCGCCGTTGTCGACCTTATCCGTTTTGATGCTGTCGAGCTGCAGTTGCGCCTTATCGCGAATAACATGTATTTCCTGACGCTGTGTTTGGCTCAGATCCAATACACCGGCCAGACGACTGGCGCTTTGCAAGCCTTCGGCGGCAAAAACAGAACCGGCGGAAAATAAACACATGCCGGCGATCAGCATTTTTATTCTTTTTTTCATTATCTACTCCTTATATTTGTCTCATGGCGATATTACGCATTAATTTAAACTCAGTGCGGTTGCGAATGTTTCAAAATATATTAAAATTGAAGGTTTTTATTTTATTTCATAAGGTTGTGCCCAGAGTCCGAAATTGGACTCTGGGTTTATTTAAATAAAATGCCGGGAGTGGTAGCCGTATGCGTTAATGGATGCTGGCGGTTAGACCAATCGATGTTCGTGCAGCTTAATGGTATTCATGATGCTGTCCATCATCACCTGCACCCGGTGGGGTAACACGCCACGTTGACGGTAAATAAGATACGCCTGCATATCGATGCAGCGTTCGCGCTCAATGCAGGGCAGCAGTGAACCGGACTCCAGCGCCGAGGCCACCGAGTAGTAAGGGGCATAAACAATGCCCAGCCCCTGCTTGGCTAACTCAATAGCCGGTAGAATATTGTCGCAGATGCTGGTGCCGTTGACCGCTACATTGACCAACTGCCCCAGCGAGTTGTAACAGCTCCAGGTATTACGGCTGCCGCCCAATACCCGCAGGGTGATGCAGCGATGCTGCGTCAATTCAGTCGGCTCCACGAGCGGAGAGTGGGCGATATAATCCGGCGATGCAAACAGCCCCATCCGGAAGCGGGTCAGTGGCCGGGCGATCAGGCTTTCATTCTGTGGCTGGAAGAAGCTAATCAGCAGATCGCTGTCACTGTCGAAAACCGCGCCATATTTTTTCTCACGCTCATCCGGATTGCGGGTCACCAGGTCGACAATCAGTTCGGGTGACTCGCGCAGCAACGGCGGCAGTAGATAACGGGTCAGAAATGAATGGATGCCGATCGGTGCGCCAAGCGTCACCATGCCATTCAGGCTTTGTTTATAGGTGCCGGACATATCGAGCAGGTCGTTATGCTCATCCAATAGCTGAGCGGCGCGGCGTAAAAACTGTTCACCAAACTCGGTCAAAGACAGCGTTCGTGGGCTGCGTAGAAATATCTCCAGGCCAAGTCGCCGTTCCAGTGCAGTCAGGGTGCGCGACACATTGGATTGCGGCATATCCAGCAGCTGTGCCGCCTTGCTGACGCTGGCGGTTTCGGCGATGGTGCGAACGATCCTGAGTTCGTCGATCCTGAAGTCTTTTGCTTTCACGCGGTGAGCCATTCTGAGTTTGTATATCAAAAATGATATACATTTTTGCCGTTATTGTCATATGACTTATCACTGACCGGCGGGTATTCTTTTGGTCAATTATTTGCTATGCATTAAAATTGACATGGAAGATTATAATGAAAAAAACCTGCGCGATAATTTTACCCGTGGCGTTAACATTGACCGCTTGCTCATCATCGGTCACTGAAAAAGAGAAATACTCGACGTTTCTGCCTGATTATAATGATATTACCAAGAGCCAATCTGCCTCCGGTAAGGACGTATTATATTGGAAGGATAAGAACGTTGATTTTTCCAAATATAAATATCTGGTTTACCAGCCGATGATCTATTTCCCACGGCCAAAGCCTAGCGAGATGGTGAGCCAGCAGGCGCTTGATAATATTCTCAGTTACACCAACAGGCAGTTCAAGCAAGCTATGGGGTCGCATTTTACCCTGGAGGATGTTCCGCGTGAAAATACGCTGATTTTCCGTGGAGCTATCACGGCGATCGACACGCAGAAGAAGGGGCTACAGGTGTATGAGGTACTGCCGATTACGCTGCTGGTTGCCGCAACGCAAAGCGTAACCGGCCACCGCACCATGGAAAGCGCCGTTTATATGGAAGGTGAGTTTATAGACGCTTCAACCAACCAGCCGGTAATCAAAGTGGTGAGGAAGGCGTCCGGAGAGAATCTGAATAATGAAAAGTCGCAGTTAAAAGTGGCCGATGTGAAAAATGCCATAGATACCATTGCCAATGATATTAAAGAATATAAGACGTCATAGACGTCGGTAATTAGTTTGCCTTATTAACCAGGGTTTCGCATGTTTCTAGATTACTTCGCTTTAGGCGTATTGATCGCCGTGTTTTTAATTCTGTTTTACGGCGTGATCATTATCCACGATATTCCTTATCTGCTGGCCAAGAAACGCCAGCACCCGCATCAGGATGCCATCCATGTGGCAGGCTGGGTCAGCCTGTTTACTCTGCATGCCATTTGGCCACTGTTATGGATTTGGGCGACCTTATACCGGCCGGAACGGGGCTGGGGAATGAGCGACAAAGCTGAGCAACCGGATGTGTTGCAGGCACGAATTAATCGGCTTGAAAGTGAATTGCAGCGTATGCAGACGCAGGTTGCAGCTCAAAGCTCGTCGTCCAATAAAGGTTAAGCAAACAGTATGGATCTCTTAATTATTCTCAGCTACGTTGCGCTGAGCTACGGCGTATTCAAACTGTTCCGTATTCCGGTCAATAAATGGACGGTGCCGACGGCGGTGCTTGGCGGTATTTTCATTGTGGGTGCCTTAATCCTGGGCATGAATTACAACCATCCTTATACCTACCGGGCGCAGAAGATCGCGATATCCGTGCCGATCGTCCCGCAGGTCTCGGGGATGATTGTTGAAGTCACCGATAAAACCAACGTGTTACTGCGCAAAGGGGAAGTTCTGTTTCGCCTTGATGATACCCGCTACCGCGCCCGACTCAACAAACTGCAGGCGGAGCTTGCCGGTGCGCAGGCGGATGTACGTGGGCGCCAGGCAGCATTGAATGAGTCTGCCGCTAATGTTCAGCGGGTGAATGCCGAGTATGAGCGAGCACGCAAGGATTATCAGCGCTATGCCAAAGGCGCGACCATGGCGGTCAACCCTTTTTCTGAGCAAGACATCAGCCATGCGCAGCAACAATACCAGGCGCAATCCGCCGCGCTGCAGGCCGCCAGGGCCCAGCATCAGCAGGCGAAGGAACAGCTTTCGGGCCACTACAACGGTGAAGATGCCCATATCGCCAGCCTGAAGTCACAAATTGCAGAGGCCACTTATAACCTGGAACAAACCACTATTCGCGCACCCAGCGACGGTTATGTTACCCAGGTACTGGCCAGGCCGGGTACCACCGCAGTGCGTTTGCCTTTCAAGCCGGTGATGATTTTTATTCCGCAGCAAAAACGGCAGGTGGTGGCGGTATTCCGGCAAAACTCGATCCTGCGTTTAACCGAGGGCGATAAAGCCGAGGTGGTATTTAACGGCTTGCCGGGCAAAGTCTATGGCGGCTCGGTGACGCGAGTGTTGCCGGTGGTACCGGACGGCAGCTACCAAGCCAGCGGGGCATTGCAGGGGTTAAATGTCGGCGCCCAACAGGAAGGGGTTTACGTGATGATTGATCTGGCCCCCAGCAGGGAACTCGACAAACTGCCCGATGGCGTGACGGCACAGACTGCAGTGTATACCGAGCACTTTGAGCATCTTTCCATTATGCGTAAAGTCCTGCTGCGCATGACCAGCTGGATGCATTATCTGTATTTGGATCACTAGCGTTATCTGTTTTACAGGCACAAAAAAGCCCGCAACGTGAATTGCGGGCTTTTTCGTTATTGTCACTGGATCTATCTGGTATCACCGGTGACCTATTTGGGCTGGGGGAATCTGAATAAATTGATTAGTTTGTTGTAATCATTGATAAAAATTGAGTTCAGACTTGTAGGGTATACCTAAACGTATACCAATGCAGGAAAGTGACACCAATTTAGAGGTTGATTTTAGAATCCGGCATCAGCAGTTAACGGCTTTGCCCATGCTCGTTTGATGAGCTGAATGTCAGGCTTGAAGCACGGAATGTGGCGGATGCTTACCCCGGGCACACCGAATTGCTCAAATCGTGCCGTGAAGTAGTTAGCGAAGCAGGTTCATCACCATTGCCGACTGTTTTTAGTTCCGGCAGCGTCCACATTATGAACAAGCCTCTGCCCGTTTCCCAAATTGTTCTGAAAAAAAAGATTTATGTAAAAACTATGCACACTGTTCACATTGTGATTTATTCTTTTAATATCAAATGATTAACGAAAGTTCACTCATCACTCGACTGTGCACTAGTGTGCACCCATTGATTAAATGGGACATTCTTGTCGATGGCAGCACTATCTTCCAGCCTCGCCGTAGTTATACCGGGCATAACTATTACGTGCTCATTGAAGACAGGCCGCCACGCTCGAGATCCTGCGGTGCGAAATAGTAAAGCACAAGGGCACCGTTGAGCGACGGGATATCAACATCTATATCACGGTGGAAGACGAAGTAGATAAAATTTACGTTGATAATATTAATCGAATTTAAAAATAGTTTCACACAACTATTAATATAATAATGGATATAACGATGCTCCAAAAAAATAGGCTGAGAAATATAGCGCTAAATAAGACGCCTCTCTTGGTGAAAAAACGAGAGGTAAAGTTGGTGAAATTAATTCTGAACATAGTAACCTGCCCATTCAACATTCCAATCATAAACCCCAGGTGAAGACAGAGTTCCTGCTACTATTGATTAATGATATCAGAAGCTCGTACCCTATTTTTACGAAGGAAACTGCGCAAGCGGTCTGTGACATCTTCATTGCTTTCGATATCAATAGCCCTGTTAATTTTGTAAGTGTAAAGCGTCGACTCTGTGGCGTAATAATGACAATAGCCGTAAATTAACCCGTTTTTGGGGTGGTATGCGCTGATGTTGATATCAGTTTCAATGACAATCCCATGTTCACTGGAATAGGTGACGTGCAGGTTGACCGCGACTTTGATGGTGCTGGCATCATCAAGCCAGGCTACGTTTTTGTTTTGAAACGACCTGTTATTATTGGAATTAATCAGTGAGCTATCTTGGTGCACATCAACGAAAGAGGAAGGTAACTCTTCGTTTTTTTCAGGATGAGGGCATTGTTTAAAAAATAGAGGCAGGAAGATAATGGCAAAAAGCATCAGTAAAGCGAAAACATAATCGAGTAAACCCATAAAAAATCCTTTTATTGAGTTTTATTAGAACGAACAGTCCTTTTCCCTATACAAGAATTACTTGATCTCTCTATGACAACTAATCAGATGGTATACGAGATTTCATTAATTTTAAACCCCTTAATGCTATTTTAAGATTCCTCTTGTTTGATGGGAGTTGAAGTGACAATAGCTATAATAAACAATGGCCATACCCTATAGCCAGATTGTAAAATCGAGATGATATGATGGCGATAAGTTTTCAATTCTCATTAAGTAATTAAAAAAACTAGCGCCACCTTAATGCCGCCCGGATAAAGGGCGGAATAAAGTTTAATATCTTCCGCTAACGGGTAGCAGGCTTTTTGATAGTGCCGGTGCTGGCATTTTTTCCCGCTGTTGCAGGATATATTTCCGCAATACGTAAGGTATAAACCATTGTGGCGTTGGGCGGCACGCTTGGCGGGTAACCCTTGGTGCCGTAAGCCAGCTCTGGGGGAACAACCAGCGTTAAGGAACCGTGGTTCTTCAATTGGCCAAGCGCTTCACTAAATAGCGGTGGGAACTGAGCTATAGGCTGCGAGAGCACGGCTCCGCTGCTCTCCATATCCTGGATCACCGTGCCGTCGGTCAAGGTTTCCTTAATCACTACGTCCAACGTCGCGCCTGGGCTGACGGTGCTATCCCCGCCATAGTCGACTCGATACCAGGCACCGGAGGCCGTTTGCCGGACATTCTTGTCCTGACGAAAGTGGGTCAGGTAACTGTCCCCTTTTTTGGTCTGTTCGGAAATTACTTTATCGCGGGCCGATGTCACCTGCTTTTCTGATGCTTCCAGCGCCAGGTTAAGCTCGTCATCGGTCATTTTTTTATGCCCGATAAAGGTGTCGATAATGCCGGTCAGCATGATTTGCTTGTCAGTACTCACACCCCATTTTTGTCGTTCATTCTGCATTTGCAAAATTTCTTCGCCTAAAGATACCCCAGCGGCATAATTCTGCCGTGATTGCTGATCTGCGAGGATCTCGGGAGTAACCGCGGGGGGCGTTCGCTCCTGTAACTGGTTTATCTCTGTGCGTAAACCAGCCAGTTCCGCCACTTTGCTTTCCAGTGAGGTTTGTACCGTCAGATGCTGGTTTTGCAATTTATCCTGTTGTTGGCGCTGGTTGTCGTTTTTGTCATTAAGGGCAATCAGCTGCTCTTTCAAATTTTCGTTACTTAGGCTGAGCACGCGATGATCCTCGATCGATTTGGCGAGGTTGGCCTGTAACACCGTTTTGTCATCGGTGATTGCTTGCAAGCGCGTGTTCAGCGCATCGGCGGTGGCCGCGGCATTTTTTTCAGCCTGCGCAGTAGTGGCCACCAACTGTGCCTGTAAGGTGGTGACTTGCGTTTTGAGTGCCTTATTGTCTAACCGTGTTTTTTGCTCACGGGCGGTAATGGTGTCCAAATCTTGCTGCGCATGTGCAAGGTTGGCCACCGCCTGCTGTTCTGTCGGCGTTATCGCCAGCGCCTGCCGCAGGCCTTGCGCCAATCGGCCTAGTTCATTGAGGTCTGGCACGAGCACTTTTACTGTTGGTGGAGCGGCTGCACTTTTGTCATCCATTTTTTTTTGCAAAGACAGCAGTTGTTGTTTCAACTGGAGATTGGCGATGCGCTCGCGCTGCAACTCGGCTTCTTTGGTTTGCCAACGCAAGGTATTAGCCGGTGCTTTCTGTTGCGCGGCATTTTTTTTTACCGGCGTTTTTTTAGTTCCTTTACCTTTTTCCACCGTTGGGGCTTTTTCTTCTGCAACCTGGCTATTGTTGCCCTGATACTGTTCGGCAAACTGCAACAGGGCGGGCACGCCAGCCAGCGCAAAAGAAGGCAACAGGGCGTAGCTGCCGACAATGCAGTAGGCGAATGCCGAGTAGCGCAGACCGGTCAATAAAGAGTGGGCGTTCATCTCAGCGCCTCGCCGCGTTCGGCCAGGCTGGACAGCACCGCCTGGTTGATTTGCGCACAGAGTAAATTGACGCGATAGCGGTATAAGGCGTCGACCGTATCCTGAGTTTCCGTATTGACGTGCGTTCGCAGATTGGCGTATTGAGCCGCGCCGCTCATCAGGCGATCAAAAGCC
Organism: Serratia sp. AR11; assembly: GCF_056376275.1. Lineage (NCBI taxonomy): Bacteria > Pseudomonadati > Pseudomonadota > Gammaproteobacteria > Enterobacterales > Yersiniaceae > Serratia > Serratia sp. AR11. The sequence goes on along the minus strand of NZ_CM150739.1, from coordinate 4,257,774 downwards.
TGCTTACTTTGCGTATAGCTTTCCGTTTTTAGGCTGCTCAATGCTTCCAGATCCCTCTGGCATTGCTGCAAGCGCTGCGCTTCCATTTCAGCACGTGGATCGACCGCTTGCACTTTGGCCGCCGGTTTTGTCGTGTTTTTCTTTTGATTCTGGCAACCGTTCAACAGCACTATGATTGCCAGCACTGCGCAGCCTAAAACGGTCGATTTGTTGAGCGCACTGATCTTCATTTTTATTCGCTTCCCTTGCTCTTTGTTGTTATGTACACACCATCACCGCCGATTAGCCAACCAACGATATCGGTCGATAGGCTGTCGGTTGTCGGTATACCCGAACAAAATTAAGCCCGCCGTTGAGCAGCCAATAATTCAATTCAATATTTTTTATTAGATTGAGTTTTCGCATCACCGTACGTTTATGCGCACTGACGGTTTTCTCACTGATTTTAAGGTGACGGCCAACCGCGCCTGGGTTAATCCCCAGGGACAAATAACGCATCACTTCGTATTCCCTGGCAGACAGGGTGCTATTAGTTAAATCTCCAACTACAGGCTCCGGTAGTGGTGCAGTCACCTCATCAATAGAGGTTAACATCGCCTCCAGCAAAGCAAGGATGTTACGGGCCGGCAATTTACGGCTGATGGTCCTGATTCTTTCCCCTTTTTCGATATCGCCGAGCACTATTTGTTGGTTACTTTCCTCAATGATAAATACGCACTGTCGCGGTGAGAAAAAACGCTGATAAATTTCGAGCGGTATCGTATTTTCGTGGGTTACGGCGGATAAAAAGATCACATCAGCAGTGTGCTTGTACAGCAGGCTTTCTGTGATATTCACCTTAATGCCCAGACCGTGAAAGTAGCCAAACAGGGTCTGCCGCAGACCTTCTGTGAAGTACCGGTTTTGATCGGACAGTAAAATAGTCAGCGTTGGCGTCATTGCGATACTTCTCATCGTTCCTTGGCAAGGTGATTCTGTTTTTACTCGGTTGCTACTTTCCATAAGTCCATCATTGCTGGGTGTAACGCAGCTCGCAGGCGGGTTTATCATGTGGGTAATGGTATTGCTCATGGTAGTGTATTGGCAAAATAATCTTATTAAATAATGTTTTATAGTTTTTTATTTCAATTTTTTTTGATTATTAGTTTTTTGCTCTTATCTGATGCGCGCTGGAGCTTGGGTTTATTTTTTTGTATCGTCACTAATGTGCGTGCCACGCCAATGATTAATGGATTATCTCGCAGCCACTGTTGGTTATTCGGAGATGTTAAGCAGGGGGAGTTGCGAAAGAGGAGAGCCCGTCGCGACACAAGGCCGCGACGGTGCAGTTTAGTTTTTAATAACACAAATCAGGTAAGGGCTCGTGAATGATTTAATAAACATCGTATTGTCATTAAGCATTACCATGTTGACGTGGAAGTCTACCCCGAGTTTTTGTGGCATAAAGTAATTTTGCCAAATTTCATCCGGTGTATTGTCTGTCACACGGGTTAATTCTTTGGTGAAAGTGATTTTTTTCATCCCGTTTAATATCATGGATGAACTGTTAAAGTTAACTTGGCGAGAGAGCGCATAGATATTTCCGTTTGTTTCTACTGTTCCCCTGACGATGAAAAAACCATGTTCGTTATCGACAAGTGAGATAACCTGGGTAGCGTTGATGACAATCGGAATGGCCTTGTTATTTTGCCAGAAACTTGACTGGGAAAAATTGGTTTCGCATGTAAAAGGTGGGGTGTTTCCCCCGCTATGGCTGAACATAAGCCAGGGAAGAAAGAAACTGAGAGAGAGCGCGAGTAAGGCCAAAACAAATTTTTTTTTCATTTTTATCACTCTATCTTCTTGAAATTTTGACAGTGGCTATAGTGATCGTTGTCGATAACATCGCAAACGGAAAGTAAGGTAATGTTGTTTAACTTGCTTTTATATTTCTGCTCGACATAGGAAATATCTCGCCTTACTGTTTTACAATCGACATTCTGTTCGGCAATCTGCGCTTTAACCCTTTGCATCAGTCCGGCAGAACGCTCGGCGTCGCCCAAAGTGGAAACGACACATTGATTTTCTTGATAGAGGAAAACTGCCGCAGGCTTTGGATAGAATACAAATGTTGATACTGCAGCCGTGCCAATAGCGGCTGCGAGCAAAAGAATCAGTGCCCTGACATTTTGCTTTTTGCTGTTTTTGGGCAGGGGAGGATTATTATCCTGCTGTTGCTCATGGCATTGCTGAGGTGGTGCGAGGGGAAGCTCGGGTGCTGCTTTTTCTTCAATGACCGCATTAACGAAATGGTTATCGCTCTCGACCTTATCGACAGCGGGCTCATTCGCCGTCGGTTTTTCTTCCGTTACGCTGTCAGCCTCGCTTGGCAGTAATGCCTCTTCGGCGCTTTTGGCCAGCGTTGGGGTGTCCTCCTCTGCAAATTGTGCAAAGCCGTCGACCGCCTGAACCTCGGCATTCATCATAAAGCCCACTTTGGGAATGGTCAGGATGATTTTCTTGGCCATACCCAAGGAGCTAAAAGCTTTGCGCAGCTCACTGATACAGTTATTCAAACTGGCATTGGAGTCGGCAAAGCCGTAGTCGGTCCAGACTCGGGTGAGCAGATTGTCCCGGCTTATCTCTGTCCCGTTGTTTTTTATTAATTCAATAAGTAGCCGTGCGGCTGGGTTAGTCAGGTCTATAAATATTTTCTCATCGTCATAAAACGAGAGACACTTTTTATTAGCATCAAAAATAATGGACAGGTTTATCAGGTATTTCATTTTTATTTTCTTATTAATTCAATGGTTTTTTGGTGTTGTCGTAACCAAGATGGCTGGCTTGGTTGGGAATGAATCTACAAGATAAATCCTAGTTTGGTCAAATTTGTTTTTTTTTGTGTTTTTATATTTGTTTTTCAATGGCAACAATTAATTAATTGACTGGTTGTTTTTTAATCATTATGGGCGCAAGTGCTAATTAAATCCATGTAATTAGTTTTAAAATCTGTTTTTTATTGATTTTGTGGATTAAATTGTCGCAACTGTTAGTTATGGTTACCATTTGTTTCGTTACCAGGGAGTGTGAGTACTGGTGATGGGATAAGTTGAGGTTTATTTAATTACAAAATCCTTCTTATCCTTAATCTGAATGCGGTGACTTACTAACTAATTAGTTTTAATAGGATATTAATAAATGAAATTGAATAAAATCATGATGGCAGCGGTACTGGCATTTGGCGCTGTGTCTGTGGCACAGGCTGCTGATATCAAGGATCAAGGACACGGTACCGTTACTTTCACCGGTTCTATTATTGATGCGCCTTGTTCTATCGATCCAGCCTCTATTGACCAGACTGTCGACCTGGGCGCGGTATCTAACGTGGCTTTGACTGATGGCGGTAGATCCAAGCCTCAGAACTTCGACATTAAACTGGTGAACTGCTCCGTAGAGACCGGTAAAACTGTGACCACCACCTTCAACGGGCCAGCAGGTGGCATTAAAGGCAGTTTGGGTATGACCGGTACCGCCAAGGGGGCCAGCATTATGATGACTGATGGCAACAGTAATGTGATTGAACTGGGTACAGCAACGACTGCGCAGGCTCTTACAAATGGCAATAACACCCTGTTGTTCACAGCTTATCTGCAAGGCAACCCAAATGGGACTGAGCCAGAAGCTAAAAACGTAATTGTAGCAGGTGACTTTAAGAGCGTAAGCAACTTCACCCTCAACTACCCATAAGCTCCAGATTGTTCCGCTCAATGCATGCGGGGTTCCCGCATGCATTTCTCACGAAGTTTGCCGCTGATGGAGTGGGCTAATGTTGCCGAAAGTGCAGTGTGTGGTGGTTTCTTCCCTGTTGTTCATGGTGTCTGGCAGCCTGGCTTGGTCGGCAACCCCGGCAGGATGGGGGCGTGTCAACATGCAAGGATCTATCATTGAAACGGCGTGCGCCATTGATACCCAAAGCCGCGACCAGACGATTGATATGGATACCGCGCCGGTCAGCCAGATAGCGCGTGACGGCCAGGGTGTCAGTCGCCCGTTCAGCATTCGGTTGGTTAACTGTGTTTTGGGCCGCATCGATCCAAGGCTGCCGGACTGGCAGCGCTTTCAGGTGACCTTTGACGGTCGCGCTGACACCGGCGGGTTCGGTGTTGAAGGCGAAGCGAATGGCGTGGCGCTGCAAATTACCGATGCCGGCGGCAATATCGCCAACCCAGGGCAGGCTCTGCCCGCCGGCGAAATTATCCCCGGCGATAAAACGCTGAACTATTCGATGCGTCTGGTGGGGAATAATCAAGTCTTAAAGGCCGGGGAATATTATTCCACCTTGCGCTTTAAAATGGATTATTACTGAGGTTATTTGTGGCTCTGCCACCCGTGTTTTTGCGTATTTATTTTTCCATGCCGGATCATTGGTGTGGCGAATTTTAATGTGTATTGACAGCGAATTACTGCGTGATAAATAAAGGCCTGAGGATTATGGATAACCCGTCTTTGATTGCATTTCCGTCCCGCCCGCGGTTGCTGGGGATATTGGTTTCCATTATTTTTGGTGGAGGTTGTTATTACGCCTATGCGGATGACATTCAATTTAATACCGATGTGCTGGACGTCAAAGATCGCAATAACATCGATCTGGACCAGTTCTCTCGTGGCGGCTATATCATGCCGGGCGATTACAGCATGAAAGTGCGCATCAATAAGCAAGAGCTGCCGGAACAGCCGATCACTTTTTATGTGCCGGACAATGATCCAAAAGGCAGTGAAGCCTGTATTACACCAGCAATGGTCGAACAGTTCGCGATCAAGCCCGCGCTGCAAGACAAACTGACCTGGTGGCACCAGGGGCAGTGCCTGGTCAGTACCAGCCTGGATGGCATGGAGGCGCGGGCAGAGCTGGGCACCGCCACTCTGTACGTCAGTCTGCCGCAGGCTTACCTGGAATACAGTGCGGAGAACTGGGATCCGCCGTCACGCTGGGATGAAGGCATTCCCGGGTTGTTGGTGGATTATTATCTCAATGCTCAAACGCAGCGCCAGCAAAAACAGGGCACGCAAGATTATAACCTCAGCGGTAACGGCACTGTGGGGGCCAACATGGGGGCCTGGCGCCTGCGCGCAGATTGGCAAGCCCGGGTTGATCATCAAACCGGGTCGCATCAGTCCTCGCAGAATAAATGGGACTGGAGCCGCTATTACGCCTACCGGGCGATCCCGAGCCTCGGTGCCAAGATGACCGTCGGCGAGAACTCCCTGTACTCCAATATTTTTGACAGTTTCCGCTTCGCCGGTGCCAGTTTGATCAGCGACGACAGCATGTTGCCGCCGAATCTGCGCGGTTATGCACCGGAAGTGACCGGGGTGGCACGCACCAATGCCAAAGTGGTGATCAGCCAGCAGGGGCGGGTGGTGTACGAGACCCAGGTCGCGGCCGGGCCGTTCCGTATTCAGGACATCAACGACGCGGTTAGCGGCCAGTTGGACGTGCGGGTGGAAGAGCTGGATGGCAGCGTGCAGCAGTTCAAGATGGACACGGCCAGCATTCCCTACCTGACCCGACCGGGCCAGGTGCGTTACAAGGTGGCCAGCGGCCGACCTTCGGACTGGCAGCACCGGGTTAACGGCCCGGTGTTCGCCACCGGGGAGTTTTCCTGGGGCGTGAGTAACGGCTGGTCATTGTTTGGTGGCGGTGTGGCGGGCGGTGATTACAACGCGTTGGCACTGGGCGTAGGGCGTGACCTGCTGATGTTTGGTGCTCTGTCGTTTGATGTGACCGAGTCGCGCGCGCAATTGCCGTATGAGGGCCAGACGCTGACCGGCGGCTCGTACAGGCTGCAGTATTCCAAGCGTTTTGACGAGACCGACAGCCAGGTGACCTTCGCCGGTTACCGCTTCTCGGAGCAGGACTTCCTGTCGATGAGCGAATACCTGGATGCACGTAACTACGGTGCGCGCTCGGGCAGCAGCAAGGAGCGGTACAACATCACCTTTAACCAGCAGTTCCGTGACCTGGGGCTGAGTGCCTATCTCGACTACAGCCACCAAACCTATTGGGACCGCCCGGCCAACGACAGGTACACCCTGACGCTGTCGCGCAACTTTGATGTTGGCCGGTTCCGTAACCTGAGCCTGTCGGCAACCGCGTACCGTAACAAGTACAACAACACCAATGACGACGGCATGTACCTGTCGCTGTCGGTGCCCTGGGGTAACAGTGGTTCAGTCAGCTACAGCGGCAGCGTTAACCGCAACGACAACAGCCATGAGGTCGGGTACTACGATCGGCTGGAGAACGGCGACAGTTACCAGATCAGCAGCGGTTGGGCGCGCAGTGGGGGGACCGCCAACGGCTATTACAGCCACCAGGGGGATATTGCTCAGGTTAACGCCAACGCCAGCTATCAGGACGGACGTTATTCGTCGCTGGGCGTGTCGGTACAGGGCGGGGCTACTGCCACGCTGGAAGGCGCAGCGCTTCACCGCAGCAGCATGATCGGCGGCACCCGCATGTTGGTGGATACCGACGGCGTGGCGGGTATCCCGATCCGCGGATACGGGGGAAGCAACCTGTCTAACCGCTTTGGCAAGGCGGTGGTGGCAGACGTCAGCAGCTATTACCGCAACCAGGTAAGCATTGACCTGAATACCCTGCCGGAAAACGCCGAGGCCACCCAGTCGGTGGTGCAGGCCACCCTGACCGAGGGCGCGATTGGCTACCGTCAATTTGCGGTCATCGCCGGTGAAAAAGCCATGGCGGTGATTCGCCTGGCGGACGGCTCCACGCCGCCGTTCGGTGCGACGGTATTGAACACTAAAAAGCAGGAGGTTGGGATGGTTAACGACGCAGGCAGCGTTTACCTGAGCGGCATTAACCCGGGTGAACAGATGACGGTGCACTGGAGCGGTAAACCGCAGTGCCAACTGACGCTGCCACCGCAGATCCCGAACAGCGGCACTACCGATTTACTGTTGCCTTGCATGCTGATAGCTCAGGTAGCAGAAGCACAGACGCTTTAACCCAGAATTCACTTTTTAAACGAGTAACAGACCATGATTTTGATGAACAAAACCACAGTAATCAGTGCGCTACTGTTGAGCGCACTGGCGGCACAGCAGGCTCAGGCCGCGATTGCACTGGACCGCACCCGGGTAATTTTCAACGGCGACAGCAAGTCGGTGAGCCTGAACATCAGCAATGAGAACAAACAGCTGCCGTACCTGGCGCAAGGCTGGATTGAAGACGCGCAGGGCAACAAAATCGTCAGCCCGTTGACGGTGCTGCCACCGGTGCAGCGGGTGGAGCCGGGGGCCAAAAGTCAGGTCAAGGTACAAGGGCTGCCAGCGGCTGCCGGGCTGCCACAGGACCGCGAGTCGCTGTTCTATTTCAACCTGCGGGAAATTCCACCGAAGAGCGACAAGCCGAACACCCTGCAACTGGCGCTGCAGACCCGCATCAAACTGTTCTACCGCCCGAAGGCCATTGCGGTGACCAACAGCGAAGCGGCGGTGCCGTGGCAGGAGCAGATCACCCTGAGTAAACAGGGCGACAAGTACCAGGTGAGCAACCCGACCCCGTACTACGTGACTCTGGTTGACGCCAGCAGCAAAAAAGACGGTGCTAGTGCGCCAGGCTTTGAACCGCTGATGGTCGCACCCAAGAGCAGCGACACCCTGAGTGTCAGTGCCGCAGCGCTCGGTGCCACGCCGGTACTGACCTATGTGAATGACTACGGTGGCCGCCCGCAATTGACCTTCCGCTGCAGCGGTGCGTCTTGTCAGGTGAATGCGGATAAAAAATAACGGGTAACACCCGCGAGCTAAACGGCCAGGAGAGCAGCATGCAAAGGATATTTCGGCGAGGAACGCGGTCACCTTACCACCGTCACGATCGGCAGTACGCGCTGGTGATCGCGGCATTGGTGATGATGGTGCCCTTGACCGTGGGTGCGGTGCTGGTGCTGTTACCGGCATCCATGGCGCAGGCGGCGGACAATGCCCATGTGGATGGCGCCAACGGTGTGCTGCGGGTGCGCGGCGCCCTGACCGAGAGCGCCTGCAGGCTGGAGATGGCCTCGGCCCACCAGACGGTGCAGTTGGGTGTGACCGGCACCGGGCGGCTGCTGAAAGTGGGTGACCGTGGCACGCCGGTGGCGGTGCGCCTGCAACTGAAAGACTGCCTGCGCAGCCCGGCTAATAACCGCGATGAACGCACCGGCAGCGTGCTGTGGAGTACGCACCAACCGGCAGTGTCGGTGAGCTTTGCCGCTCCGGCGGATGCCAACAGCCCTGAACTGGTGCAGGTACGGGGTGCGGGTGGGCTGGGGTTGCGCATGACCGACAGCCAGGGGCGGGACATCCGCCTCGGCAGCCGTGGGGCACCCCTGTTACTGACCCCGGGGCAAGATGCGCTGAACTACCAACTGGTGGCAGAACGTACGCGTGCGCCGTTAGAGGCTGGGGCTTATTCGGCCCACCTGGATTTCCGGCTTAACTATGACTGAGGGGCCGCTATGAACAGCATTTTTGATACGCGGTACCTGGTTAGTGCGTTGAGTCTGGCGCTGTTGGTTGTATTTCCTGTCGCACAGGCGGCTGAAACGGCCAACGTCACCGTTAAGGTAACCATTGTGGCGGCGCCGCCGTGCGTGATCAACAACAACAATCTGATCGAAGTGAACTTCGGTAATGATGTGTTGACCACCCGGGTAGACGGCTCGGCCTACAAAAAGATGCCGGTGACCTATTCGATAAACTGCAGTGGTGGCCCGTCGAACGCGGTGAAAATGCTGATAGAGGGCACCGGGGCCGGGTTTGACAACGCTATGTTGAGGACCAATCAGACCGATTTTGGCATTGCGTTGCTCAATAACGACAGGCGCTACCCGATTAACAGTTGGCTGAATTTTAACGCGTCATCGCCACCCCAGCTGGAAGCGGTACCGGCCAAGCGTAGTGGGGCAACGTTGAAGGGCGGGCCATTTTCCGCCGGGGCGACCATGAAGGTCGAATACCAGTGAAGGGAGACAACCTGATGCAACATCGTACTCTTCTGGCCCTGTGGGCCACCGGCATGCTACTGAGTGGCAGCGCGCAGGCAGACAATATGCGTTTTTACGGCACCCTGATTGAGCCACCACCCTGTGTCATCAACAATGGTCAACCGATCGAGGTTAACTTTGGCAACGACGTGATGACCTCGCAAGTGAACGGCACCAGCTATAAAAAAATGCCGGTGCCCTACACCCTGAGCTGTACCGGTAATGCCACCAATGCGCTGCGTATGCAGATCGAGGGGACGGCTGCGGGGTTCGAAAATCGGTGGCTCAACGGCAACAAAACCAACTTTGCCATTGCGCTGTTCAAGGACGGCACAGTGCAGGGGGTTAACCGCTGGTTTAACTTTACCTACCCGACGGTTCCAGTGTTGGAAGCTGTGCCGGCAAAAAATCGAACGGGGGCGCTAACTGGCGGTCCCTTTAATGCCACGGCCACCATGAAGATCGACTACCGCTAACAGGAGCGCGAGCATGACGCGATATTCCGCGATGACCCGAATGCTGTTGCTGACTGGGGTGTGTTTCAGTGCTGCTGTGGCTGCGGCGGACGATGTGACCTTCCGTGGCACGCTGATTGAGCCGCCTGCGTGCAGCATCAACAACGGCGAGGATATTGACGTCGACTTTGGCGAGCGGGTCGGCATCAAGAAGGTGAACGGGGTGAACTACCTGCAGCCGGTCAGTTACCGCATCACCTGTGAGCCGAGCGCCAGCAAATGGAACATGACGCTGGCGGTGATCGGCACTCAGGCGGCCTATGACAAGGCGGCGGTACGTACCGACGTCACCGATCTGGGTATCCGGCTGATACAAAACGGCAAGCCGTTTGAGCTGAACCTGCCGATACCGGTCAACCCGGCCAGCCCGCCAAAACTTGAAGCGGTGCCGGTGCAGCGGCCGGGGGCGACGCTGGAAGAAGGCAAGTTTGTCGCCACGGCGACCCTGCAGGCGGTGTACCAATGAAGGCACAAAAGATAATTTACGGCACGCTGATTGGCCTGCTGTGGGTAGTGATCCAGCCCTCGCTGGCGGCGGACAATATGCGTTTCCACGGTGCGTTGGTGGCGGAACCCTGCATCATTCCGCCGGGGGATGAAAAGATCCTGCTGGATTTTGGCACGGTGATCGATAAGTACCTGTACCTGAACACCCGTACTAACAGCCAGCCGTTCGAGATCCGCCTGACAGAGTGTGACCTGAGCCTGGGCAAAACGGTGAAGGTGACCTTCAGCGGCAAAGAGAACCTGAATTTGCCGGGGCTGTTGGCACTGGAGGCGGGCAGCCAGGCCAGCGGCATTGGTATTGGGATGGAAACCGAGGACGGCACACCGTTGCTGCTGAACAAGCAGGGGCCGGGTTACAAACTGGTGAGCGGGGCCAATACCCTGACCATTCGGGCCTATGTAAAAGGTGAGCCAAAGGCGATCGCCGACCAGACCATTGAGCGCGGCCCGTTTAACGCTATCGCCACCTTTGGCCTGGAGTATGAATAGGGCGGATGCGGATTGGCAGGCGGCCTGGCGTTGGTTATATCAACGCCGACGACATGCGCCGGCCAATGCGGATATCTGGCATCTGCGTTATCACCGGCCACGGCTGGAGCCGGCACTGTATGCCCTGGTGGTGAGCGGCCAATACCGCTTGTCGGCGATGCAGGTGCACCATTACGCAGAACGCAGTTGGGTGCAGTGGTGCGCGCAAGATGCACTGGTACTGAAGTGGGTGGCGTTACAGGCCGAACGGCTGCTGCCGACCCATAAACGCTGTGCGCATTTACGTGGGCATGGCGGCAGCCGCCAGTCGGTAGTAGAAGTGCGTCAGGCCTTAGGCTCCGGCGAGTATGCTTTTGTTTACCGTACGGATATTCGCGGTTATTACCGGCATATGCTCAAAGCGCAGGTGATGCGCCAGGTACGGGGGTATATCGCCAACCCGGTGCTGCATGATGTGATTGCGCAGTATGTGCATTACAGCGTGGAAGATGGCGGGGAGTTTTATACGCCAGAACACGGAATTTGTCGGGGTTGTGCACTCAGCCCGTTAATCGGCGGCAGTTTACTGCACCTCGTCGACCGTTACTTTAGCGTACAGGAGGGCACCTTTTATGCACGCTATATGGATGACTTTTTGGTGTTCACCCGTACGCGCCGGCAACTGCGGCGCTGCGTTAAAGGGTTACATGCATTTTTTAACCTGGGCGGGTTTGAGACCCATCCGGATAAAACCCAGTTGGGCAGGATTGAACAGGATTTTGACTGGCTGGGTGTGCAGTTCAGCACCGCGGGGGCCACCATCGCGCCCCGGGCATTAGAAAACCACCGTGCGCAACGTGTGCGGCTTTACGAGCAAGCTCGTCGACAGCGGCTGTCATTGGCAGATACCGGGGTGCGGGTGCGGGCGTATGAGGCACGGTGGACTTTTTGGGCGGAGGGGATGTTGAAAGAACTCAGATGAAGTTCCGATGCATATCCCACCGTCTGTTCTATTTTCACAGATCGAAAAAAATCGAGAAAATTAATACTATGCTGCCTTCTCCATTAGTCGCCATTGCTATCCTCGCATCTTCTCTTGTCCTCGCCCCACCTCCTGCCTTGGGCGCCGTAAAGCTCGATTGCCCTACCGGCACATCTGTTGGTTCCATCTGTATGGCTTACGGCGTAATAACTGGTTCTTTCACACCTGGCTCCGCATCAAATGCATCTTGTAAGGCTTACCTTATCCAACGAACCCCTTACTACATCAGTGTCGAAGCTAATAGTGACGTGCTGTTCCCCGAACAACCCATACTCTATAGATGCACACAACCCGAACTGCAACAGCGTCTACGGGAAAAACTCCTCAGTGGCTTGCGCGTCCGCGTCCAGGCGTCGTTGCCCAATGGCGGTGAGAACGGCCCGTTCTCTGGCGCATGGACTATTGCCGGTGGCAGACAGTGGCTAGCGCCAACCGATGTTACACTTGGCCCAAAACCCGTAAGTTGCTCAATGGGTCCGCCGCTCACCTTTGATTTCGGAGCGCTACCCCCAGGCCCCGTACAAGCTGAAATGTCCCTACCTTTTCCAATCAACTGCACCGGTAAAACCACCGGGACACTGACTCTCCGCAACTCTCCCAAGTCAGTCATAAAGGTTGGAAATAGCGGGTTGGTGGCCGGGATTTCTGCCAACAATAATCCTTTAGGATCTAAAATCCAATTTTCTAAAGGCGTGACGAATGTAACTATCCGTGCCGTACTCTCTGGTAATACTACGAGTGTCGGTGTTCAAACCGGGTCGGGCGTGCTAGTACTGGAAGTGCCGTGACAAATTATTGGGTGTAACACATGCCATTTTATTTTGGATATTGTGAATTGTATCTATGATTGTCAAGAACCTATTTGTGGTATTGCAATGTCTGTAGCGGTGATTATGATTGTCGAAATAAATTACATATAAAGCCTGATTAGATTTCCGGTAAGTTTATGTGTGCCGGATGGTGGTCAATAAGCGTACTTACGTAATGCTGACTGAATAGCATGCTATCACCTCATTACACTTTGTGGATTGTGTAAAACATAATTATACCAGAATGGTGTTATGAAACTTATGATCCCTGATTTGATCAATATTCTTATAATAGACCACAATACATATTACCGCAGTGGTCTTTGCAGGATGCTGAACGATCACTATAACAACCACGTACAGTCCGTCACGTTTGTGTCGCAATACCCCTGTGACCGTGCAATCGATTTGGTGTTGCATGCCGTCAATTACGGCTCGATCGATCAGGTTTGCCACTATTTTCCTCCCGAGAAGCCTCCTCCGATTTTATTTGTGATCCGGGATAGTCGTGACTATATCTGCCCGTCGGCGCTGCGCTGTACCCGCAAAAGCGGCACTATCTACCGCGACCAACCGGTGGATGATATTTTGGCTATGATCACTGAGACGATGCGCAATCGCCGCTATATGCCTGCCAAACCGCCGCCCAGCTGTGGCCCTTGTACCGACAACCAGCTTAGTGCGCGTGAATGTGAAGTGCTGCGCCACCTTAAACGAGGTAATAGCCAGGTGAAAACCGCCGAAACTATGCAGTTGCAAGTCAAAACGGTGAATTCGCATAAACGCTCGGCTATGAAAAAACTCAACTTCACCCGCAATAACGAATTGCTTAACTGGATGTTGCGCGGAGGGCTTTCATCCCGCTAACAGACAAAGAGATCGAAGGTATCAACACTGATCCTAATTTTAAATTTTGGGGTGGGGTTGTCACGGATTTTTTTAACAAGGAAAGTGTTATTAATGATGAATAAAGCAAAACTCTTGCTGTTACTCACCGCAGGGTTAACGTTCTCACTAGCAGGCCATACGGAGTCGGTTAAAAAGGGCGATGATAATGGTCGGTTACCCGCGTACCGTTTAATCAACACACCAGACAACCGCGCCGCCTTTATTAAAGGCAGCGTTCCGGGGCTAAAGAAAATCCCTGCACACAGCTTTTGGTTCAGTAATACCATTGAAGAGTGGCAAAAAGGGGTTCACCCGGCACCAAGAAAACAGTATGTGGTGACGCTCAAGGGCACATTAAGATTTAAGGTCAGCGACGGTTCTACCTTTATGATCGCCCCCGGCACGGTACTGTTGGCGGAGGATACTGAAGGGGAAGGGCACAGTTGGGAGATGGTCGACGGTGACGAATGGATCCGGGCTTATATTCCCATCAGCGGAACCGATAATTATTTTATTGCGGATAAATAATAGCCTGAATTTGTAGCTTCCGCCTTCAGGGGAGGCTCACTTCAACACGCGACTAAAGGCATGCCAATCCAAGGCACGCTTTACGGCGTCACTTTGTGCATCACTGCAAGGCTGTTACGTGGCGAAGACGGACTGCTTTCCGAAAAGGCAAAGAGTGATAGGAGCTATTGAATAGACAAAAACCGGCCTGAGCCGGTTTAGTGATTATTGCTGTTATTGTTATGATGTCAGCCACAATATGGCTCGCGCGATGCCCTGGTGTTGCTCTGTGTCTTTTCTCCACCGCCACTATAGGCCGCCTCATCAGTAAGCGTCCAATGGGTTCGGCAGATCAATAACTGCTGATTGATCGGTCTCACCGATCTTTAACGCTACATCATGCGCTATCGCACTTGGGCAACCAGTCCGCCTCACACTCCTCACTCAACGTCAGGTTGGTTTGCATGCCCTGATTGGTTCTGCGTTTAAGCAACGTCAGCTCATGCTCCCTGAGCGTTTGTGGCACAGCCAAACCGAAGGAGGTCAGGTTCATGGTATTTTGATGCCCACGCGCCTCCATAAACGACAGGTAGGCGTGATAGAGGTAACGCCGTGGATTGGCCGGTCTGATATTGCCGTTCCCCATTAACATGCCCACCGGGGTACTCAGGGTCGTCAGGTAGCCGCAGAAGTCCATTAACGGGTCGGACTGACGTTTGACGGCTAATGCTTCCTCTGAACTCTGCTGTGCCTGCAGTAAATCACGGGCATCGTTCGGGTTAGCAAAGTGTTGCATCAGGTGACGGACAATGACCGCCAACTCTCCGCTGATTTTCTCCAACAGCTGCGGGTCACGTTCCTTCGCCGGTATCGCTTCGGGAAACGTGATAATCACCCGGCGACGCGAGACACCGCCGCTGCGGTCACTGAAACGCATCGGGTTGTTATTGACCGCCAGAATCACGGCGGGGATGTAGGTTGAGTAGGCATCGCGGTATTTCGGGTCGATAGCCACTGCATCGCCCCCGGTGATGGCCTTGATACCTGCACCGTCACCGCTCCATTTCTCCTGGTCAGGCAGGATAATCAGCGAGAACCCGACCACAGAGGCGCGTTCCCGCGCCGATTCCAGGTTGTCGATGGTCGCAGAGGTGGTGTTGTCGGCACCCGCCAGCAAGCGGGCAATGGAGGCCATCACGCTTTTTCCGCTGCCGCCGGGGCCGGTCACCTCCAGGAACAGTTGCCAGTCGTAACGGTTCGCCAGCACCATAAACAGTGCCGCCAGAATGCGTTCCTGCTTGTCGTGATTGTTCCCTGCCGCCCGCGTCAGCCACTGCCAGAAATGCGGCGCATGGTCGGCCAGGTTTTCTCCCGTGCGCGGCGGGGTGTAGTCCACGCTGTTGACGGTGCGCAGCCAATGCTCTTTATGGTGTGCACTGAATTGTCCGCTAGCGGTATCAAACACCCCATTGCGAAAGCCAATCAGGCGCCTCACCGGTTCACCCATTTGCGGCACCATCAGCTTGAGCGTATCCAGAATGCTGTTGATACCCGCCGCCGAGAACGGCGCACGGACCTTCTGAAACAGCGCGGCAATCTCCCGGCTGAGTTGCCGATGCGGCAACACCTGCCAGGCACCCTGCGTGTAGCGACACAGTTCCTCACCGACTAATGGCACCGCCAGGGTATTGCCATAATGTTCAGCCAGGAGTTCTGCCTTCTCACTGGCGCTCATGGCTTTCAGGTCCGCATCGCTGAGCGTATCAAACGGACTGGGTTGCTTGGGCTGGCTGAAGGCCGTCAACTGCGCGAGCGCGGCCAGTTTGCCCTGTTGTTGGTAAACATCGTTCCAGTCACCGGTTTCTGACGGCAATGCAAGCTTACCGCCGCTCAATTGGGCGGCCTCGGCCGCGCGGGTCTGGCCGGTGCCGTTCTCGTCATTGTCCGCCGCCAGCAGCAGCTCCGCATCGGGGTAGTGAGCGCGCAGCTGTTGCGCCATCGCGGGCAGGTTATTGGCACTGAGCGCCACGCAGACACTTTCCCCTGTCAGTTGATGCACGGTCAGGCCGGTGGCATAACCCTCGGTCAGCCAGATAACGTCAGTATTCTGGCCGGACAGGAAATGGCAGGCGTCTTTCACCTGTCCCCCTGCCAGCGTGCGCTTGTCACCTGCGGCGTTAATCAACTGGACGTTGACCACCTCACCGGCACTGTCGGTCAGGGGTAACAACAGGTCGTCGGGCTGGTAAGTGATACCGCCCACGCGCAGTGGCGGCCCCTGTAATGTCAGGGTATCGGTGTCCGGCCAGCCTTTGGTGGTCAGGTAGGCATTCCCGGCTTGTTGCCGGGCGCTGGCAAATAGCTGTCTGGCCTGCTGCGCTGCGTTATTTCGCGCCTGCGCTTTGTCCTGCTGTTCTTGTTGCAGATTGTACTCCGGCCATGCGGATCCGGTTTGCTCACCCAATACCCCGGCCACCTTCACGGCGGCCTCTTTGACAGTCACAGCCAGTACTTTCTCAACCAGATTCAGACCATCGCCACTGCCGCACTGATTACAGAACCAGGTGCCGCGCCCCTGTTGGTTATCAAAGCGAAACCGGTCTTTGCCGCCGCAGGCCGGGCACGGCTGGGCTTTGCCGTTCGGTTGCAGGGCAATGCCAAGGGCCGGGAGTATCACCGGCCAATGGCCGGTGGCGGTGCGTACGGTCTGTGATACGAAATGGGCGTTCATCGTCTTGTTCTCCCTTAATGCACGGTAGCGTGACTGGCAGTTGCCAGATGGTCGCAGCACAGCTCGTCCATCAGCTTTTGCCCCAGCGTGGTCAGGCGCGGCGGTGCCACCAACACATCCGGCTGCACCATATCGCTGAGCATCGTGCATGCCATGTCCATGCCCGCTTCTGCGCCGTGCTGTTGCACAAAGTACCCTTCCAGGCGATTGGCAATCAGCATCTGCAGTTCGTCCAGCGTGTAGCCAAGGCTCACCCGGTAAAAGGCACAGGTGTCGCTATAGGCCTGTGCCACGGCGCGACGGAAAACGGCGGTACGGACTTCAATCGGTAAACAGGATTGGGTACTCATGCGGCGGGTGCCTCCATGCTGGCAAGAAGTTGGGGTTCACAGGTGTTGACAACGTGGCCGAGCTGGTCAGTCAGCACGGCAATGACCGAGGCGAAAGCCGCCTGTTGAAAGCCGTCGGGACGTTGCCCGCTCAGGTCGAGACTGTCCAGCATGTCAAGGAACAGCACGCCGGTAGAATGTGCGTGCTGAAGACGCAGGAAGTCCGCATGCGGAATGGCGTAATGGGTTTCACTGTGGAAACGGGCGGCCAGCGTATTCATGCCACCCCCTGTACGGGCAGGCGACCGGCAAACGCCAGAATATAGTCACGTGCCAGCAGGCGGCGGGCACTGCGCTCGGAATCCGCCACGGTGCGCAACATGCACGGGGTTGCCGTCAGGGTGTTACGGCGAATAGCCGCAAACAAGAAACAGAATTTGGGGTGAGTCGGGATGAGGGTCGTAGCCATGGTGGCAGCCTCCAATAAGTATTGGTTATTGCTACCACCGAAGTTTCCACGCTTATGGGTGGTAGCCCAGACGGGGGTGGAAATACCGGCCTTATTGGAAACCGGCCTGACCGAAGTCAGCCCCGCCTGAGCCACCATTGTTTGACTGCTGCGATAGCATAACATCCATCGCGCAAAAAATGAGCGCACACAGGCTACGACATAAAAAAACACGCCTGGCGCGTGTTGTGTCGCCAATAAGTTACTCGGGTTTCCACGCCCGGCTGCCGATTTTGCGACAGCGGGGGGACTATAGCGCAGCGCCGGACGTGGGGGCAAGCCGTAAGACGCCCCCGGACGTTCAATCGATCGCATAGTGATCAACGACCGGTTTGCAGGTGGTGATGGGTGTCGGCGGCTGCGTCGCTCAGAGACACCGGCCCGGTGCAAAACAGGTGTGGTGCGCCCTGGCGGCTGGTCAGACGGATGACACCGTGTTTAGTGCTGCGGTGTTCCGGTAAGACAATATCCGGGTGCTGGCGTTGCAGCAGGATAGCTTCGGCCACAAACAGCGCGTCGTTGTCGCTCAGGGTAAAGCTGTGTCGGCCCAGGGTTAACTGCATCATGCGGTGGCCCTCTGATGACGGTTGGCAATGCGCTCATCCATCCACTGCTCCACTTCGGAGGCCAGCCAGGCGACGTTTTTGCCGCCCAACGAGATTTGGGCCGGGAATTGCTCGCGGGTCATCATCTCGTAAACGGTAGAGCGTGACAGACCGGTGGTGTAAAGCACTTCCGGCAGACGAATAAAGCGTTCGCGTGGGGTGTAATCACTGTGCACAGCAGGGGAAGGTGTGGTGTTAACGGGACGGGAAACTGAAAGCATGTATTGCTACCTCTTTGTGTCCGGTCAGCTCTGACCGGGACTGTGTGAACTCTGGTAGCACCCTATTATGTGAATATTTTGGGGGTTGGCAACAAGGGGATGTTGTGTGGTGGATTAGGGAGTCGTATATAAAAACAACAAATTACACCGAATCACATTAACCCATCACTCTTCGTCATTCCTCGTTATTACCCCATAATTTTTAGCAATCAATGAGGGGTTATAAATAGGTAGGAACATCAAAAATAAGCCTAACTGCGGCTAGCCAGAGAAGAGGTTATTTTTGGTTGAGTGCATAGTGGTGAACACTGAGTGATGAGTTTAAAACTCACTAGTCACGGTTTTATTTATTGATTTAATTATGTTTTTTACTTAAGTGAACAGTAGTGAATAGTTTATATAAGAATTAAAACCTCAGTGGTGGTCTTCCAGCCAGCGTTTAGAACGGTTATCCAATAAAAAACTTTGCCGGGAAAACTGCGATGCTGCACGGCAGTCGAGTCGATTGGCCTCACATAGGACGCAGGGTAAACCAGAGATAATTCCCGACCATCAACATGATGTGATGACCAGGTGCACTGTCAAACCGATGTTGTCACATCCTCATTCTTCACCCGAAAACGGCCTTTTTCCTGGCTAGCCTGTGCCAAATTACGCGTGCATGCATAGGGTGCATGATTTTGCATGTAATAAAATGCATGTCGTAGACCCTCCCGCACCAGTGCTGGCGCGGTTTGCATCCATTAATGCACCTGCATGAAAAGCGACACATAAAGCGGGCAGGCGAGGCGGGGGTAGCATTGCGCGCACAGAGGTTTGAGCGACTTTTCGTTTAATGCGTCAGCGCCTCTTTGAGGCGTCTCCTATTTAATAAAATTTTACCAAAATGAATCAAGATCTATTGTGTCACTCTCTGGTGCTAAGGTCGAAGGCAGCCGTTGCATTTGAACTACCATAGGTGTGTGGAATGCGGTTCCTGACACGACACATGCTCCTGCAGGTAAAACTGGTACTAATGCTCGAGATGAACTATCAAGCGTGCTAATTGAGTTTTTGAGTAAGAATAGGTCGTTTTCATTAACCAATCGATGAAGAAAGTAATTGTGAATCTGAGATATTATCGTTGGTGATATATCTGCCGGGCGTTGACTTGCAATAGTAACGAAATAACCAAATTTCCTGCCTTCTTTAATTATCTCTTCGAAAAGTTCAAGCCGATAATCTTTCCATGTTTCTGACTCTCTATTTGATGATTCTGAGAGTATATTATGAGCTTCATCTATTATAAGGTGGAAGCTGTTTTTTGACGTGTCTTTTCTTTTATGTTCTAAAAATGAGCACTTTGCAATCATCATTGGTATTGTTTTTTTTGTCTCTTGATTGCAATTCCTCAATGATATAAACAAGAGAGGCTTCAATCCTGTTTCTAGATCATCAATAATGTCTATTACTTTTTCAAGTGAACTAGTAGAAGAATTTATTTTGCCAATTAATGGGCTTATATGTTCATACTGGACGTAGTTTCTAGATACAGATTGAATCAGTTGTAGTGTTGCCCTGACTGTGATTTGTTGGAAAGCCGAAATATTTTCCATTGAAATATTGGTTTTAGATAATATTGGTAGATGAGCTAAATATGCTTCTGGAGTGTTGAATGAACTCCCATTTTTGTAATATTTATTATTATCGCCTCTAGAATACCAACTAAACTCGGAGAGTTCTTCATTGATTTTTTGACTATTTTTTGGATTGATGATGTTTATTATTGATCGCAGTACACTAATGGTCTCTCTATGTTGGTTTTGACCAAACATTACTTTTATCGTGCTATGAAAGTAATCGTTTAGTTCATCCCCAAATTTATCTCTATTTCGTACCAATATGTTAAGGAAGGGTTTCTGTGTTTTCTCAGTTGCTGAAAATAAAACCGATAACAATTCTGAATCCCAGAACTCTGATTTCTTGATTTTTAGTTTGTTGTTCCCATTTTTTAAATGAGTATCTAGCTCTAAATATGTGCTTTTATCCTTGAACTGGTTATGAATTGGTTTGTATTCTCCGTTAAAATCTATGAAAACAAACGTGGATTTTTTTAATACTGTGTTACCAAGACTCGAGAACAATTCATGGTATATTTTTGCTAAAGAATTTGACTTCCCGCTGCCGGTATTTCCAAATATTCCTATATGAGAGTTAAAAATACCATTTACAGGGATATGAACAGGTATTTCTTCAAGTAGTGACTTCCCTATTAATATCTTTTTTGAACCAATTTTACCATCAAATGCATAAATGGCAGATATTAATTCATCAGAAATTAGATGTAATTCGTCTTGAATCATTGGTAAGTACTTTATGCCAGAACGAAATTTACCATCTAGAATATAACCAATTATTTTGATATCAATGAATCTATCAAACTTATCATTGTTTGGCATCGATTCATTAAAGGACTTCTTCTCAATAATCTCTTCGCCTTCTATTTTTCCAATAATATCGTGATAACCTTTCTTTATGACGATAAATTCATTTATTGCTACACCTCTGTACAAGCTGCCGTCATAAATATAGGTGGTTTGATATAAATTAGGATGTACAATAGCGCGTACAGTTGTACCTCTAACGGCGGTAACATACCCAATTATAAGCTGCATGATAAACCCTCGGTTGCATCCTTGCTATCTAAAGAGAATATACATTCAATGAATCTATTTAAATCGATGACATTATCACTTTCATCAGTATCAGGAGATATGAAGATAACTTTTTTATTATCGATCAATTCTTTTATTTCAGATTTGTTTTGCTTTTTATAGCAAAATACGTAAACAATCAGTGAAGGATTGCTTAGTGAACGATGAATTATCTCTCTTATATGTTCATCTTTGAAAGAAAATCCAAAGCATATCAGAACAGTCTGCGGTTTTTCTAATTCATAACTTAATAACCTTAAAGATTGATAGTAATGCTGCTGAAAAACAGTTTCTTCAAATTTGGCCTTTGTCGGGTTAACTATTGCCAGTTTATTATATTCCTGTCGAAACTTCTTAAGCTTTGACTCATCCTCATCTGCCATGTCTATTATTTCTTTGCAGGTTTTTAATGTTGAGTTTTTTTCTATTTTTGTGACTATTTCTTTTATATCATAATTATCTATTTCAATTTCCAATCCTGATGGAAATTCATTTGCATAGCTTACTTCTATAATGTCATTACTCCTTTTCTGCCATGATACGGAACCATGCATTTTTATAAGGTTTACTGTTGGTATTTCAAATTTATATAAATCATTAGTTCCTTGATGCCATGTGGATGTATGAAAATTACTAATTTTAAGATAGCGCCTAGAAAGACCTCTTGCACCATCATTAAATATAAAATTCAATGATTTACGTAGTAATTGATCAGAGGCTTTCTCGATAAAAAGATCATAGTTAGTTGTAAATATGTTGGCTCTGCTTATTAAGTTGGCACCTTTTTTATCAATTAAATTCACGATGTTTTCTATTAAAATCTTATAGGAACTTAATGTTTCCCTTCGTTTTCTTCGTGATAAAGTTCCATCGGGTAAAAAACAAAAACTCTTCTTTAATATGTTTTTGTAATAACTATGAAGAATCAAATCATTAATATCAGAATAGTTTACATCAGTGAGAATATCCTCATATGTTTTATCTTCATTAATCATTAATGTCGGTATATATGAAGCTGACGCGCCAGAACCAATTAGGAAGTTAATGTTTTTATCACATAGAGCAGAGGCTTTAAATGCTGTAAAAATATCGTTAGCCATGATAGTCCATCTCCTTATTACTCACATGTTTTTTTTGCAAGATATCCCCCACCAATCCATCAATTCTTTTCGATGCTCTAAATAACTTGATCTATTGTATGCCCTTCGTACCTCATTTTTATCGTTATGAGCAAGTGCAGCTTCTATTACGTCAGCATTAAACCCTGCCTCATTCATAGCAGTACTAGCTATAGATCTCAACCCATGGGCAACGAGTTTTCCGCCATAACCGATACGCTTTAGTGCAGCATTCGCTGTCTGGCTGTTCATGGCCTTACGCGGGTCGTTGCGGCTTGGGAATACATGCTCACGTCTGCTGCTGATAGGGCGCATGATTTCCAGTATCTCTAGTGCTTGGTCTGACAGTGGAACGATATGCTCACGCTTCGCCTTCATCCGTTCTGCCGGGATGCGCCATTCACGGTTTTCTATATCGATCTCGGCCCATGCGGTTGCCGAGGCTTCGGAAGGACGTATTAGCGTCAACAGTTGCCATTCAAGCAAGCAGCGGGTTGGGATTGATAGATTGCTCATCGAGATTGTACGCATCAGCTTAGGCAGTTCTTCAGGCCGTATGGTCGGCATATGTTGTTTCTTAGGCCGTTCGAATGCGTTACCAATACCAGAAGCCGGATTAGCATCAATCAAGCCAGTGTTGACGGAGTAGATCATGATTTCGTTAATACGCTGCACTAATCGTCGAACTGTCTCTAATGCGCCACGGGCTTTGATAGGTTCTAGCACTTGGATCAGCAAACGCGCTTTGATGTCCTGAACCGGGATATTTTCAATAGACGGTAATATGTCCTTCTCGAGAGAACGCCAGATGTCTTCCGCATGCTTCGCGCTAACGCTGGCCTGCTTCAACGCGAACCATTGCTTTGCCACATTCAGGAAAATGCTTTCTTGGGCTACCTGCTTTTGTTCTGCTTCTTCTGCTTCTTTGGCCTGTGGGTCAATGCCTCTTGCCAGTATCGCGAGCTTTTCGGCACGTATTTGTCGGGCATCGGCAAGTGACAGGGCAGGGTAGGCACCGAGGCTAACCATTGTTCGTGAACTGGTTCCGGGGCGGAGGTAGCGGAAACGCCACAACTTCTTGCCGGTGGTTTTGACTAACAGGAACAGGCCGTCACCATCATGCAGGGTGAGGTCTTTCTCTATGGCTTTGGCTTTTTGTACTTCGGTATGTGTGAGGGGGCGTGTAGTCCGCGCCATGTAAGGGTTCTTCCATAATTGGTATACGTTTATGGCATACATTTTAACGTATACCTAAACGTATACCAATAAATCCCGGATTTAGCTGGATGCTCTCGGACTGCTACAGACACAAAAAAGCCCGCAAACCTAGGTGGGATGCGGGCTTTCCGTACTTCTCCGGACTTATCTGGTAATACCCGGATCATCATTTGGTGGAGCTGGGGGGATTTGAACCCCCGTCCGGAATTACTACACCGTCGGCACTACATGCTTAGTCCAATCTTCACATTCGCCGGTCAGCTGCGGATGGACACGCCACTAACAAACTAGCCTGATTGGGTTTAACGCTTCAGCCCCAGGCAGGACATCCACGCGATCTCTTTTGGGTTTGACCTCTCTTGATCCCCGTCCTAAGAGCGGAGGCTAGGGAGAGAGGGAATCTTCAGTTTCTTAGGCTGATTAAGCTGCTAAAGCAGCAGATTCGAATTGCGAGTCGTTTGCAATTATTTTTTTTGCGGCTTTTAACGAGGCAAACCGCCCCTCGGCATGCTCCTAAGGCCTCACAATCCCGTCGAATCCAGAATCAGCCCCAAGTTACGTCGCGCAGTATAACAGAAGTTTATCCCGTTAAGCCAGAGGCTTATCGGTTGGCGTGCTTCATGATACGGGATTTCGCCGTCTGCCATTCACGATCTTTGATGTCATCGCGCTTATCGTGTTCTTTCTTACCTTTAGCTACGCCGATTTTGATCTTGGCCCAGGCATTTTTCCAATACATGGACAAGGCAACCACGGTGTAACCGTCACGATTTACACGGCCGAGCAGTGAGTCCAGCTCACGCTTTTTCAGCAGGAGTTTACGGGTTCGTGTCGGATCGCAGACCACATGAGAAGAAGCTACGTTGAGCGGTGAGACAGTGGCGCCAAACAGGTAGGCTTCACCATCGCGAAAAGTCACGTAGCTGTCACTGATGTTGGCTTTGCCGGCACGCAGCGATTTGACTTCCCACCCTTGCAGAGACAGGCCCGCTTCGAATTCTTCCTCAATGGCGTATTCGAAACGCGCACGCTTGTTTTGCGCAATGGTGGCAGAGCCGGGTTTGTGTGCTTTTTTCTTTGTCATAGTGTGTTCATTATACTGGATGCGTCAGCGAAAGAAATCCTTTCCCGCTCAGCACCTGCGCAATTTTTCGCATTTTTGGCCTCTGTGTTGCATAGCAGATTTTTTGTTTGCCGATAGATAAATGGTATGATTTGTATGTTTTGTGTCTCACAGGAAATGATATGCCCCAGATCAGTCGATCTGCGTTAGTGCCATTCAGCGCCGAGCAGATGTATCAGTTGGTTAACGATGTTCATTCTTATCCCGATTTTCTGCCAGGTTGTACCGGTAGCCGGGTGATTAACGCGTCCAACAATGAAATGACCGCTGCAGTAGATGTTGCCAAAGCCGGTATCAGCAAAACTTTTACCACGCGCAACACGCTGCTGGATAACCAAAGCATCAATATGCAACTGGTTGATGGTCCGTTCCGCTCCTTGATGGGGGGCTGGCACTTTACGCCGCTCAGCCCGGAAGCCTGCAAGGTTGAGCTGCACCTTGATTTTGAATTTACCAACAAATTGATCGAGTTGGCGTTCGGCAAGGTGTTTAAAGAGCTGGCGGGTAACATGGTGCAGGCATTCACCCAACGGGCGAAAGAGGTCTACAGTGTCTGAGATACGGGTCGAGGTGGTTTACGCCTTGCCGGAGCGTCAGTATCTGCGCAATGTCACACTGGCGGAGGGCAGCAGCGTTGAGCAGGCGATTGTCGCCTCCGGCCTGCTGGAACTGCGTGGTGATATTGACCTGCAAAGTAACAAGGTGGGCATCTATAGCCGACCGGCCAAGTTGGCTGATGTGCTCAGCGATGGCGACCGGGTGGAAATTTATCGCCCATTGATTGCCGACCCCAAAGAGCTGCGCCGTCAACGGGCAGAGAAGGCAAAAAAATAAGGCGCTAAGAGCGCCTTAATTTGATGACAAACACCCGAAAAACGTGGTTTTCGGATGTTTGGGGTAAACCTGAAGCCATCATCCTTTGTTTTTATTAGTACACAAAACATAACGTTTAAGTACAAAGGACTTTGTCAGCAGTCTGAGGCGCTAAGAGCGCCTTATTTTTTATCAGAATTTTATCTTCCGAGTTGCAGCCTGGTACTGTCATGAAGAACTTGACGCGTCCCTCACGGGCCGGACGATAGTTCCTGCGCGGATTACTTGGTCAGCGCCGGCTTGTTCTGAATATCGGTCAAGACACCCGCGCTGTTAAAGGTCAGCGTCAGGGTTTGCTGGGTGATATTTTCATGACCAGGTTGCTGACGGAACACATAGAACCACGTCTGAGTACCGAACGGGTCCTGCAGCATTGGGGTGCCCAATGTATAAGCGACCTGTTGCTGGGTCATACCTTTTTGAATTTTAGCTACGTCGGTGGACGTCAGGTAGTTCCCTTGGTTGATGTCAGGCCGGTAAACCACCTTCTCAAAAGTAGAACAGCCTGCAGTCAGCATCACAAGAACCACAGCGGCGGCAGTCAGCGTTTTACAGCGCATAGTAATCACATTCCTTTAGGGCATAGGATGCCGATGATAATAGACCTTGCAGCAGTTGGAAACCTTTACAGGGCCCCAATATGACCTCAGGAAAGTAAAAAAGTTGAGCTTTTCTATGCAGCAAGCAGTTCTTTCGCGTTTGCCAGGGTATTTCTGGTGACTTCACTGCCGCCCAAAAGGCGCGCCAATTCTTGCAAACGAGCGCGTTTATCCAGTGGTGACATCTGTGTTTCGGTTTCCGTGCCGTCGGTCTGTTTGCTGACGAACAGATGCTGATGACCACAACCGGCTACCTGCGGCAAGTGAGTAACGCACATAACCTGGGTCGATTCCCCCAACTGGCGCAGCAGGCGACCGACAATGGCGGCGGTTGGGCCGCTGATACCTACGTCCACTTCGTCGAAAATCAGCGCCGGTGTTTCCATCTTGCGGGCGGTAATCACCTGGATTGCCAGCGCGATGCGCGACAGTTCGCCGCCAGAGGCCACTTTCGCCAGCGCCTGCAGTGGTTGGCCCGGGTTGGTGGAAACGCAGAACTCGGTGCGGGTTGCGCCTTCAGCACTCAAATATTGCGGCTCAAAGCGCACGTCGATATTGAATTTACCGTGCGGCATGGAGAGTGCCTGCATGCTGTCGGTAATCAACGTGGTCAACTCAGCGGCATAATGCTGACGCTTTTGATGCAGTTGCTCTGCCAACAACAGCGCTTGTTGATGATGCAGCGTGACCGCCTCGGCCAGATGTTCGTGGTCGTTTTCTTGCTGTGACAGCAGCTGTTGTTCATCCAGCATTTGCTGGTGCAACTGCGGCAGTTCTTCAGGCGCGACGTGATGTTTACGCGCCAGGTTGATTTGCCGCGACAGGCGCTGTTCCAGTTCTTGCAGGCGGTTTGGATCCAGATCCATACGATCGGCGTAGTGGCGCAGTTCATCGCTGGCTTCACTGATTTGGATTGACGCCTCTTCCAGCATATCCAGCAGGCCAGTGAGTTTTTCATCCATGCCGACCAGCTCAAGCAACAGGTGTTTGGCGGTATAGAGCTGGCTCAGCATATTATTTTCTTCGCTATCGGCCAGTAGTTGCAGGGTTTGCTGGCTGATGGTCAGCAACTGGCCGCTGTTGGCCAGGCGTTTGAATTCGGTGTCGATTTGTTCAAACTCACCGGCCTGCGGCGCAAACTCGTTCAGCTCTTTCAATTGGTATTGCAGCAGCTGTTTGCGTGCGTCGCGCTCGATGGACTGTTGCTGATGATGAGCCAGTTCGCGGCAGCTTTGGTGCCAGCGCTGGTAAGCTTGCTGCATTTGCGTCAGCATGGCGGGTTCATCGGCGTAGGCGTCGAGCAGTTGTTTTTGGTGCTCAGGCTTGAGTAACAACTGGTGGGCATGCTGGCCATGGATCTGAATCAGGCGCTGGCCGAGTTCGCGCAGTTGCGAAAGCGGGACGGCGGTGCCATTGATAAAGCCACGGGAACGGCCATCTGCGTTGATCACCCGGCGCAGCAGGCACTCATTGCTGTCGTCCAACTGGTTCTGCTCGAGCCATTGTCGTGCAGAAGGGGTGTCCGCCAGTGAGAAACGGGCGCAGATATCGGCACGGGCGGCTCCCAATCGGACGACGTTACCGTCGGCGCGATTACCGAGGCACAGCCCCAGCGCGTCGATGGCGATCGATTTGCCGGCGCCGGTTTCACCGGTAATCGCCGTCATACCCGGTTGAAAATCAATTTCCAACTCACGAACGATAGCAAAATTGCTGATGGTCAATTGCGCCAGCATGGGAACCTTCCTGTGTATAAATACATAACTGTAGTTTCATACAGTATAGACTGGTTTTATATACAGTAAAGAGGCTGGCGCAGTTTTTAGAATAATTTTTTTGACCAACCCAGCTTGGTGCTTAACGTATTGAAATAGCTGTAGTCCTTTGGATGAATAAGATTCAAATGGAAATCACTACGGCGTATCAATACCTCTTCACCTTCCTGGATAGGCAGGGCGATTTGGCTGTCGCAGCTGATCTCCAGATCGCTACCAATCTGCGAAAATTTCAGCCGGATAGTGCTGTTGCCGTTGATCACCAACGGGCGGGCTGAAAGGGTGTGCGGGAACATCGGCACCAGCGCGATGGCTTCCAGCGACGGCGTCAGGATCGGCCCGCCGGCAGAGAGCGAATAGGCGGTCGAACCGGTCGGGGTGGCGATGATCAGGCCGTCAGAGCGCTGTGAGAAGGCGAAGCGATCGTCGATATACACTTCGAACTCAATCATGTGCGCCACTTTACCGGGGTGCAACACCACTTCGTTGATAGCGGTGCTGATGCGGCACTGCTGGTTTTCCTTGTGGACGATGGTTTCCAGCAGGAAGCGCTGTTCATCGATATATTCGCCTTCCAGCACGTCGGCCAATTGCTGCAATGCGTTGTCGGGATCAAGATCGGTCAGGAAACCGAGATTTCCGCGGTTAACACCGATCACTTTAATATCGTAACGTGCCAGCACGCGCGCTGCGCCCAGCATATTGCCGTCGCCGCCGACCACTACGGCCAAATCGGCCTTTTGGCCAATCTCTGCCAGGCTGCCGGTGACGGCGTCTTTTAGCCCCAAATCCTGGGCTATCTGCCGTTCAACCATCACCGAATAGCCTCGGGCGACCAGCCAGTGAAATAACATCTCATGCGTTGCCAGCGCCGAAGGGTGACGCGGGTGGCCAACAATGCCAATACAGGCGAATTTTTTATTCATTGTTGTGATTTTCCTCACCGGGACCAGTTTATGCCCCACATTGTGACCGGTTGACTTGAAACCCCGGTTTTGATCCCCATAATAAGCCAAGTTGCGAGATTAATGCTAAAACGCGGAGATATTCATGAGTAGTAAAGAACAGAAGACGCCAAACGAGCAAGTCTCGGAAGAAATGGAACAGCAGGAAGTCTTGCCGGAAGCGGCTGAGGGCGTCGATCTGCGGGATGAGCGCATTGCTGAGCTGGAAGCTCAACTGGCCGAAGCCCAGCAGCATGAACGCGACAGCCTGCTGCGCGCCAAAGCGGAAATGGAAAATGTCCGCCGCCGCACCGAGCTGGATATTGAAAAAGCGCACAAGTTTGCTCTGGAGAAATTCTCCGGTGACCTGCTGCCGGTGTTGGATAACCTGGAGCGTGCGTTGGATCTGGCGGATAAAAACAATCCGGAGCTGACGGCGATGATCGAAGGTATCGAGCTGACGCTGAAGTCCCTGCAGGACGTAGTGCGTAAGTACGGTATCGAAATCGTTGGCGACACTAACGTGCCGTTCAACCCGGAAGTACACCAGGCAATGAGCCTGATGGAATCGGCCGATCACCAGCCAAATCACGTAATGATGGTGATGCAAAAAGGCTATACGCTGAATGGCCGCCTGCTGCGCCCGGCGATGGTCGCGGTTTCCAAAGCCAAGGCTTAAGCGAATTAAGTAAAGAAAAGGCACCTTAGGGTGCCTTTTTTACGTCTGAATCAGCTCTGCGGCAGTTGCGGCAGCCAGTCGATAGATTGCAACCCCTGTTGCACCAGCAACTGATTAGCCTGCGAGAAGTGGCGGCAGCCGAGGAAACCCCGGTGGGCGGAAAGCGGTGAAGGGTGCGGCGCTTTCAGCACGTGGTGGCGGTTGCTGTCGATAAAATTGCCTTTCTTCTGGGCGTGAGCGCCCCACAGCAGAAACACCACGCCTTCGCGGTTTTCATTCAGCGCGGCGATCACCTTATCGGTAAAGGTTTCCCAGCCCAGTTTGGCGTGTGAATGCGCCTGGCCACCTTCCACCGTCAACACCGTGTTCAGCAGCAGCACGCCTTGTTCCGCCCAACTTTGCAGACAGCCGTGGCTAGGGCGTTCAAAACCCGGGATATCCGTCGCCAGCTCTTTATACATATTCACCAGCGAAGGAGGAGCAGGCACGCCGGGCAGCACCGAGAAAGACAGGCCATGGGCCTGATTCGGGCCGTGGTACGGATCCTGACCGAGGATCACCACCTTCACGTCTGCCAGTTCGGTATAGCGAAAGGCGTTGAACACGTCTTTTTGCGGTGGGTAAATGGTCTTACCGGCCTGACGTTCAGCGGCAACAAAGGCAAGCGTTTCATGAAAATAGGGCTGCTCTTTCTCCTTGCCGATGACATCATGCCAGGTGAGGGAGGTGGACATAAACGCTCTCCTTTGTTTTCGTTAACAATTCACTGGGCATAGCTTACCGTTTAGCTTCACTCAGTGAAACCCGCTTTTATCCTGGCGTCTTTTCGTTTTATGCAAATATTGTTGAAAATTTACAAAAATAATTGCGAGGTGTCTTGCGGGGAAAATTGACATAAAACATAAACTTGCCCCCTTGTGCTGTGCGGGTACCCCGTAAAAATTGACTTTAATCAAAGAATTGCCCCGGCCAGACTGGTATACAGAACAACAAGACAACAATGGTTTTACCAAATGGCCGAAACCAACATTGGGTTTTTTCGAAGTAGAATTTTTCGCCCTTGTACGGAGGCAACAACATGATTACTGGTATTCAAATCACTAAAGCGAACGACCAGGCGCTGGTGAACTCTTTCTGGCTGCTGGACGATGAAAAATCCGAAGCTCGCTGCGTTTGCGCGAAAGCCAACTACGCGGAAGATCAGGTCGTTCCGGTCAGCGAACTGGGCCAGATCGAGTACCGTGAAGTGCCGCTGGAAATGCAATCTACCGTGCGCGTGGAAGGGGGGCAGCACCTGAACGTGAACGTACTGCGCCGCGAAACGCTGGAAGATGCGGTTAAGCATCCGGAAAAATACCCGCAATTAACCATTCGCGTGTCCGGTTATGCGGTGCGTTTTAACTCGCTGACGCCAGAACAGCAACGCGACGTGATTACACGTACTTTTACAGAAAGCCTGTAATTGGTTGCGTGATTAATAAGGGAGCTTCGGCTCCCTTTTTCATTGCTGAGCCCGCCAAAAAGTGAATCCTGATCACATTCCTTGCAAAGATAATCACTCGCATTACAGAACTGCTCCGACCTGCCGATAGCTACAGCAGCACTCATTTGGGTGCGGCATAGATAAGTCTATCGACAAGGAGTCGGCATGAGTATGTCTTTGAGTTTTACCTCTGCGGTCAGCCCTGCGGCCATTCAACCCCCGGTGGCCCGTGCGGTACCGCAACCCCTGAATTCGCCACAGCCGATTGAGCCCACAGCGGCTAAAGCCCCTGCGGCCACGCTTTCCCCAAACAGTCTGAATGCCCAGAATCTGCTTAATACGCTGGTGAGCGATATGTCGACCGCTGCGCCGGTGGCTGCCAGTCAGGGCGTGACGCGTGGGCAACAGTCACAGCAAGGGGACTATACGCTGGCGTTACTGGCCAAGGACGTTTACAACACCGCCAGTCAGGGCGTTGGCGGTTTCACCCGCTTGAACGACAGTGCCTTGCTCGGCGCAGGCATTGACCCCGCCAGCCTGCATGACTCGGCATCGGGTTTCCAGGCCGGGATCTACAGCGATAATCAGCAGTATGTCTTGGCCTTTGCCGGCACCAATGATATGCGTGACTGGTTGAGCAATGTGCGTCAGGCGACCGGCTATGATGATGTGCAGTACAATCAGGCGGTCGCGGTTGCCAAAAGCGCCAAAGCGGCGTTTGGCGAGGCATTGGTGATTGCCGGTCATTCGCTTGGCGGTGGCCTGGCTGCAACGGCGGCACTGGCGACCGGCACGGTGGCGGTGACTTTTAACGCCGCAGGCGTTTCCGATTACACGCTGAACCGTATGGGGATCGATCCGGCAGCGGCGAAACAAGATGCGCAAGCGGGGGGGATCCGCCGTTACAGCGAACAATACGACATGCTGACCGGCACTCAGGAATCCACTTCGCTAATCCCGGACGCTATCGGGCATAAAATCACGTTAGCCAATAACGATACTCTGAGTGGCATTGACGACTGGCGGCCGAGCAAACATGTGGATCGCAGCCTGACCGCGCATGGAATCGATAAGGTTATCAGTTCGATGGCGGAGCAAAAGCCATGGGAGATCAAGGCCAATGCCTGACAGGCGGCGCGTGCGGCAGACGTTGATTATCGCCATACTGGCGTTGGTTGCGATCGCCGGTTTGCTGACTATGGCTAAGGAGCAACAGATGAATCAGGATATCTCTCCGTTCAACGGACGTGGCAATGCAGCGCTGGCTCAGGCGGTAGCGCGCGGTGATGTACAGAGTATTGCCGAACAGGCCACACAGGGGCGTCTGAGCGAGCTGGGTGAGCGTCAGGTCACTTTGCCGCAGTGGGCAATACTGGCGCAGCAACCGCAAAGCCTGGCCTTGCTGCTGGAACTGGGAGCTGATGCTTCCATTCCGGGTCTGGATGGCAACAGCACGCTGCATACCGCGGCGGCGGTGAAGGATCCGCAGTATTTGCGGCTGTTGCTGGAGCAGGGGGGAGCGGTTAACCCACGTAATGCGGTAACCGGCGCCACACCCTTGGCGACTGCCGTGTTGGCCGGGCGGGAAGAGCAACTGCGGTTGCTGTTGGTCTCCGGGGCGGACGTCACGTTGAGCGATCGGCTGGGCGATACGCCTTTGCACGTAGCGGCAAAAACCAACGCGCCGCAGTTGGCGCTGATGCTGTTGCAGGCGGGGGCGGATGCTAAGGCCCGAAATCAGCAGGGGATGGCCTTTCAGTTCTATTTCTCACAAACGCCAACGTCGTTGCAGAGTGAAGAAATGCGCGAGGGTTATCGTCAACTGAATGCCTGGCTGAAAGCCCATCAGCAGGCAACGCATTACGCGCAGCAGTAAGCAGGCATAAAAAAACCGCCTTCAGGTTAATGGAGGCGGTTTTTATTCACTACGGCAGCATTACTTCGCGCCGTTGCTCTCAGGTTTGGCCTTCGGCTGGCGACGTTTGCCCACGTTTTTCGCGTCGCGATGACGTACTTTCACCTTGGCTTTTTCTTTGTTCTTTTCTTTGTCGGCTGCGCGTTTGGCAATCACCTTCTTGGAAGGCTTGCCGTTGCTTTTTTCGCTCGGTACTTTGGTTGACGGACGCAGCTCTTCGATCACCCGCGCTTTCAGCGGCTCGTTCAGGTAACGGCCCACTTTGCCCAACAGCAGGTGGTCGTGCGCCTCAACCAGCGAGATCGCGGTGCCTTTACGCCCGGCACGACCGGTACGGCCGATGCGGTGCAGGTAGGTATCCGCCGTGCGCGGCATGTCGAAGTTGAATACGTGGGTGATATCCAGGATATCCAGGCCACGGGCAGCAACGTCGGTGGCGACCAGCACGTTGACACGGCCATCCATCATGCGTTTTACCGCTTCGTTACGCTTGGCCTGCACCATTTCGCCTTCGAGGTAACAGGTATTGATACCGGCCTCGCGCAGCCAGGCTGCCAGCTCATGCACGCGCTCGCGCTTACGCACGAAGATTACGGATTTCTGCACGTCCGGTTGTTTCAGCAAATGCACCAACAGGGCGGTTTTATGCACCACGTCGTCGGCGCGGTAGTACCACTGCAGGATCTTTTTGCGCTCACGGCGTGACGGGTCAGCTTCGACTTCCACCGGCTCTTTCAGAATGCGTTCGGCGAATTCGCGGATGGCATCGCCTTCCAGCGTCGCGGAGAACAGCAGGGTCTGGTTACGCCAGCGGGTTTCGGCGGAAATAGTTTCGATGTCCTGCGCGAAGCCCATGTCGAGCATGCGGTCGGCTTCATCAAGGATCAGCGTTTCTACCGCGCGGCAGTCGAAGTTTTCTTCTTTAATGTACTGCAGCAGACGACCGGTAGTGGCAACGACCACGTCCTGGTTTTCGCTGAAGACTTCCGCGTGGTTCATATAGGCGACGCCACCGGTGATGGTAGCGATATCCAGCGAAGTATGAGCAGCCAGTTCACGTGCCTGATCGGCTACCTGCATCGCCAGCTCGCGTGTCGGGGTCAGGATCAGTACGCGCGGTGGGCCGGACTTCTTGCGTGGGAAGTCGAGCAGATGTTGCAATACCGGCAGTAAAAATGCAGCGGTCTTGCCGGTGCCGGTCGGCGCCGAACCCAATACGTCGCGCCCATCCATCGCAGGCGGGATCGCCTCGGCTTGAATGGCGGTTGGGCGTTCGTAGCCTTTATCACGCAGGGCGTTTATCAGGCGTTCATCGAGTTCGAGCTCGGAAAAATTGGTTACTGTCATGGTCTACCTCTACTTGGGGCGCCGATTATAGACGGGTTGGCCGCGTTCTTCACCTATTTAAGCGGAAAGCATCTCTTTTCCCAAAAATCAGATTGCCTTATGCTACGCCAGTTTTGTATTCAGGTGGTTATTGTGAGCACTCAATCGAAAGCGAATTTTACTCCGCGTCGCGGCGGTTTTACCTTTAAGCAATTTTTTGTTGCTCACGATCGCTGTGCAATGAAAGTGGGTACCGACGGCGTGCTGCTCGGTGCATGGGCCCCCCTGGCGCAGGCACAACGGGTGCTGGATATCGGCAGCGGCAGCGGATTGATCGCGCTGATGCTGGCGCAGCGTACCGCCGAGAACGTGCAGATCGACGCTGTAGAGCTCGATGAAGCCGCCGCTGCACAGGCGCATGACAATGTGCTGGAATCCCCTTGGTCGCTGCGCATTCAGGTGCATGCGCAGGATATTCACCATTTTGCCCAATATCATGCCGGTCAATATGACCTGATCGTCAGCAACCCGCCGTATTTCGAGCCTGCGGTCGCCTGTCGCGACCAGGCGCGTCACAACGCACGTTACACCGAAACCCTGACCCACGATGCCCTGCTGGCCAGTGCGGAACAGTTAATCGCACCGCAGGGGACCTTTTGCGTAGTACTGCCGCATGACATTGGTGAAGCTTTCGAAACTAATGCGCAGCGCCGTGGCTGGCATACTGCGCAGCGGCTGAATGTCAGCGATCGCGCGGATACGCCGATGCACCGGGTATTGTTAGCCCTGACGCGTCAGCCTGTGGAAGAGGCAACCGAGCAGAAGCTGGCGATTAAGTTGGCCGATGGCAGTTACACCGATGATTTTCGCCGTCTGATTACCGATTTCTATTTGTTTTACTGAGATGAAAAGGGCGCCATGGTCAGGCGCCCAGGCGGCATCATTAGGGCTGCAGAATGGTCGGCAGCGCTTCCGGCAGTAGATCCGGATAGTCCAGCGTATAGTGCAACCCGCGGCTTTCCTTGCGTTCCATGGCGCTGCGAACGATCAGCTCCGCCACCTGCACCAGATTGCGCAGTTCCAGCAGGTTGTTGGAGATGCGGAAGTTGGCGTAGTACTCGTCAATTTCTGCCTGCAAGGTATTGATGCGGCGCAATGCGCGCTCCAGCCGTTTGGTGGTGCGCACTATCCCTACGTAGTCCCACATAAACAATCGCAACTCATGCCAGTTATGTTGGATCACCACGCGTTCGTCGGCGTCGTCAACCCGGCTTTCATCCCACTGCGGCAGCTGTTTCGCCAGCTTGATAAACGGCAGACGCATCATGATGTCTTCCGCCGCTGACCACCCGTAGACCAGACATTCCAGCAGTGAGTTGGACGCCATGCGGTTAGCGCCGTGCAGGCCGGTATAGCTGACCTCGCCAATGGCATACAGCCCGTCAAGGTCGGTACGGCCATGCTGATCGACCATCACGCCGCCGCAGGTATAGTGCGCGGCAGGGACGATAGGGATCGGCTGGCTGGTCAGATCAAAGCCCAGCGTCAGCAGTTTTTCATGGATCATCGGGAAATGCTGGGTAATGAATTCAGCTGGTTTATGGCTGATGTCCAGATACATGCAGTCCGCACCCAGACGCTTCATTTCGTGGTCGATGGCTCGCGCAACGACGTCCCGTGGTGCCAGTTCGCCGCGAGGGTCAAAATCGGGCATAAAGCGGCTGCCATCCGGGCGCTTCAGATAGGCACCTTCACCGCGCAACGCTTCGGTCAGCAGGAAGTTACGCGCCTGCGGATGGAACAGACAGGTCGGGTGGAACTGATTGAATTCAAGGTTGGCGACTCGGCAACCTGCGCGCCAGGCCATGGCGATCCCGTCGCCGGATGAGATATCCGGGTTGGTGGTGTATTGATAAACCTTGGCTGCACCGCCGGTAGCCAGCACCACTGTTTTGGCGCGGTAGGTTTCTACCTGCTCCAGCTCGCGGTTCCACACATAGGCGCCGACCACCCGACGAGTACCCGGCAGGCCGATTTTGTTCGAGGTGATCAGATCGACCGCATTACGGCGTTCCATCACGCAAATATTCGGGTGGTTGCTTGCTTTCCCCACCAGGGTAGTCTCTACTTCTTTACCTGTAGCATCAGCGGCATGCAGGATACGGCGGTGGCTGTGCCCCCCTTCCCGCGTCAGGTGGTAATGTGCTTCGCCCTGAGCGTTGACCTCGGTGTCGAACAATACCCCCTGATCGATCAACCACTGCACGCAGTGGCGCGCATTGCCGGCGATAAACTCAACGGCGTCTTTGTCACACAGGCCGGCTCCGGCAATCAAAGTGTCATCTACGTGTGAGGCAATGCTGTCCGTTTCATCGAAAACCGCGGCGATCCCGCCTTGGGCATAAAATGTGGCGCCTTCGTTGAGCGGCCCCTTGCTGAGTACGGTAACCTTGCAATGCTGCGCCAGGCGCAGCGCCAATGACAGGCCGGCAGCTCCACTACCGACGATCAGTACATCGCTAACATGTTCAGATGATGGTTGCATAGCGTATGATGTGTGCAGAAGAAGAGTGAAATTCATGTTAGCCTAATTGTCCGGGCAAAAGCCACGGATGGGTGACATCAACATAAAAAACAATGGCAATACGGAACTTCGTGTTCTGTATGAACTCCAAGCGAGTGCTTGCTCAGGAAAATAATGTATGGCTGGCAGTACAATTTTACGCGTGGAGACGGATTTGGGGAGAGTTTACCTCGGATGAGCGAGCAGTTAACGGATCAAGTTCTGGTTGAGCGGGTCCAAAAGGGCGATCAGAAATCGTTTAACTTACTGGTAATTCGTTACCAGCATAAAGTGGCGAGTCTCGTTTCCCGATATGTACCGCAGGGCGATGTGCCGGATGTGGTACAGGAGTCGTTTATTAAAGCCTATCGCGCACTGGAATCGTTCCGTGGGGATAGCGCTTTCTATACCTGGTTGTATCGAATTGCTGTGAATACGGCAAAAAATTATTTGGTGGCTCAGGGCCGTCGTCCGCCATCCAGCGATGTGGATGCCAACGATGCCGAAAATTACGAAAGTGCGGGTGCACTGAAAGAAATTTCGAACCCTGAGAACTTAATGTTGTCAGAAGAGCTGAGACAGATAGTTTTCCGTACCATTGAGTCTCTCCCTGAGGATCTTCGCATGGCGATTACCCTGCGGGAGTTGGATGGTCTAAGCTACGAAGAGATAGCAGCCATCATGGATTGCCCGGTAGGAACCGTACGCTCGCGTATTTTCCGCGCCAGGGAGGCTATCGATAATAAAGTTCAACCGCTGATTCAACGTTAGCAATGGCGGACACAGGAAGGGTACTTAGGCATGCAGAAAGAAAAGCTTTCCGCTCTGATGGATGGGGAATCGCTCGATAGCGAGCTGCTGAGTTCGTTGTCTAAAGACAGGGCGCTTCAACAAAGCTGGCAGAGCTATCACCTGATACGTGACACACTACGGGGTGATATCGGACAAGTTATGCATCTCGATATCGCAGATCGTGTTGCTGCTGCACTTGAGAAAGAACCTGCACGTCTGGTTCCTTCTGCAGTTCCGGAATCTCAGCCGCAACCTCACACCTGGCAGAAAATGCCGTTCTGGCACAAAGTCCGCCCTTGGGCCAGCCAGATCACACAGATTGGTATGGCGGCCTGCGTGTCGCTGGCGGTGATTGTAGGCGTACAGCAATACAATCAACCGGCTGCACAATCTGGCGCCGCTGAATCACCGGCGTTTAATACCCTGCCAATCATGGGGCAGGCGTCACCGGTCAGCCTCGGCGTGCCGGCAGACAGTTTCTCCACCGGCAGCGGTCAACAGCAGCAGGTGCAGGAACAGCGCAAACGCATTAACGCTATGCTGCAGGATTATGAGTTGCAACGTCGTTTGCATTCTGATCAGCTGCAGCTTGAGCAAAGCACCCCACAACAGGCTGCCGTTCAGGTTCCCGGAACTCAGTCTTTAGGAATGCAACAGCAGTAATGAAGCAAATTTGGTTCTCCGTCTGTCTATTGACGGGCAGCCTGCTCTACTCAAACATCGCCCCGGCGCAGCCCTCTGCGTCCGGGGCGTTGTTACAACAGATGAGCAGTGCCAGCCGTTCGCTCAATTATGAACTCGCCTATATCAGCATCAGCAAGCAGGGGATCGAATCGCTGCGCTATCGTCATGCGGTGATTGACCAGCAACCGCTCGGCCAATTACTGCATATGGACGGCCCGCGCCGTGAAGTGCTGCAGCGTGGCGGCGGAATTAGCTATTTCGAACCCGGCCTGGAGCCCTTTACGCTGTCCGGCGATCACATCGTCGATGCGTTGCCGGCCATTGTTTATGCTGATTTTGACCGTCTGGCGAAATATTACGATTTCATCTCCGTCGGCAGCACCCGAATTTCCGATCGTCCATGCGAAGTGATCCGCGTGGTTGCTCGCGATGGTTCACGCTATAGCTACATTGTCTGGATGGATGAAGCCACCAAGCTGCCGTTGCGGGTGGATTTGATCGACCGTGATGGCGAAACGCTTGAGCAATACCGGGTGATTTCGTTTGTCGTCGGGTCGCAGGTACAAGGCGCGATGCAGGGGCTGATCAAGGCTAATCTGCCACCCTTGCTGTCGCTTCCGGCGATAGATAAAATCAAGTTGAGTTGGAGTACGGGCTGGTTACCGGCTGGGGTCGATGAAGTCGCACGTAACCGCCGCAAGTTGCCGAATGTGAACGAACCTGTTGAGTCACGGCTCTACAGCGACGGCTTGTTTAGTTTCTCGGTCAACGTCAGCCCGGCGGGCAGCGGTGCCGGCCAGCAATATTATCGCCAGGGGCGTCGTACTATCCAAACCGAAGTGCGTAACGGCAATGAGATCACTATCGTGGGCGAACTGCCGCCGGCAACGGCCAAGCGTATCGCTGACAGTATTTCCTTCAAGGTGTCACCACAATGATGAAAGAGTGGGCCACGGTCGTTTCGTGGCAACAGGGCGTGGCGCTGCTGCGCTGTGAGCCGAAAGCCGGATGTGGCAGTTGTACTGCCCGT
The DNA here is from genome assembly GCF_056376275.1 of Serratia sp. AR11. Lineage (NCBI taxonomy): Bacteria > Pseudomonadati > Pseudomonadota > Gammaproteobacteria > Enterobacterales > Yersiniaceae > Serratia > Serratia sp. AR11. Next base: position 4,218,800 of record NZ_CM150739.1, on the reverse strand, counting down.
TCTGGCTGTGGCGCGCGGGCGTTGAATGAACTGGTGCCGGAAACCGAACACCAGTTGCAGGTTCATATCGAGCAGCCGCTTGAGCCGGGCCAGCGGGTTGAGGTGGGTATTGCGGAAGGCAGCCTGTTGCGCTCAGCAATGCTGGTTTATCTGACGCCGCTACTGGGCATGATGCTGGGGGGCAGCCTGTTGCAATACTGGTTGGGTACCGATGCTTCTGCCGCGCTTGGCGCACTGCTCGGCGGTGTCGCGGCCTTTATGCTGGCGCGCAGTCTGGCACACCGCCTCGGTGAACAGGCAAATTACCAACCCATCGTTTTGCAAATTGGTTTACCGCCTGGGGCCATGCGCCTGCAAACGGAAAACCAGCCTCTGCATTAAAACTGCTGCCGCGTCATCGCCGGGTTATGGTAGGCGGTGATGCGGGCGTAGATCATATGCTCCAGCAGCGCGATAAACAAATCGGCGCTGAGCAGTGAAAAATAGCCGATAGTAAATAACGCATTGCCCTGATTATCCAACAGGCGAATGGTGCCGCGCTGCGGATTATTTTCCAGTTCGCGGATCTGCTCAATCGGGATAGACCCCTGAGCTGTGATCAGTGCCGTTGAACTCAGGCTCAAGGTTTGGGCCGATTGTCCTTTCCGATGGCCAGGCAGCAATTGGGTCAGCCAGCGAGCGCCACAACTGAGATAGCGAAACGACAGCACTTCCCCCTGATACAGTGCATTCAACGCCTGTGGTCCACGCTGTTGGATCTGCTGAGCGATAATGGTATCGGCCAGCCGCAAGGAGTGGGAAACATTGCTGAACACCGGACACCAGGGTTGATCAGCCGACGCGCGAAATGCCATCACATCCAAGACTCCCCCAAATAAACGACCGCCGCGAAAACGATAAATATCACCAATTTTTTCAAAGGGGATAAATCGTTCTTTATGACTATGTGGGTTAATCACCCGAACACCCTGTTCGTACAGGCGATAGGTCAATGCTGGCCGCAGGTAATGGCGCAGTGCCAGCAGGATACAGCCGAGTAAAATAGTCGCTGCGCCGGTTTGCAGTAAGGTCAGTACCTCATTTTCATCCATGTTGCTCAGCAGCGGCAGCAAAAGCAGTGCCGCACCGAGAGTTAACAACAGCGCTGCCGCTGCGAGAATGCCCCAATTGACCTTTGAAAAATCGTGCCGGCTCAGCATTTGCCCTTTATCGATCATTATGCACCTTCCAATCAACACGCAGAGATATGCTGGTGAACCCCGGTGGGCATGCCGATGTAGTGCCCTGAATTATGTTTTATCGCGGTGTTCACCCTCATTTCTATAGGAGCAGCCGGCGAGCGTACATCGGGTTTTTCCTAAAGCCCGGGGGGCAAAGTGCAATTCTAAGATGTTGATCCAAATATTATTTTGTTCAGAATTAGGAGAGGGTTTATTGCGTTATTGGCGGATATGTATTAACGGGCGATCCCGTCAACGGCTGGCGAGGCAATATGGGAGGGCAAGATTGTTATAACTTACCCTGTCGACCGCGTCGGGCTTTGTTAACATCCGCTTTCATAACCCGGAGCGCTCTGTAACATTAAAGTGTACATAATAGAATGCCTTCACTGCACCGATCGCTAGGTTTTCAGTGTTGTGGCATGTAGAATGCAGCGATTCAGGCGCAAGACGGCCGAACCCATTCACTGTCGCTTTAGGTCCATGCGGGTTTCTATAGGCGAGTAATTCAGAAATACCAAGGCAGAAAAACTTTTATAATGAAGCATATACGAAATTTCTCCATTATTGCCCACATTGACCACGGTAAGTCGACGCTGTCCGACCGTATTATCCAAATTTGCGGTGGCTTGACCGAACGTGAAATGGCCGCGCAGGTGCTCGATTCTATGGATCTTGAGCGCGAGCGTGGCATTACCATCAAAGCGCAGAGCGTGACGCTGGATTATAAGGCGCAAGACGGCCAAACCTACCAGCTCAACTTTATCGACACCCCTGGACACGTTGACTTCTCCTACGAGGTTTCCCGTTCACTGGCCGCCTGTGAAGGTGCACTGCTGGTGGTCGATGCCGGGCAGGGCGTAGAAGCCCAGACGCTGGCCAACTGCTACACCGCGCTGGATATGAATCTGGAAGTGGTGCCGGTACTGAACAAAATTGACTTGCCGGCAGCCGATCCCGATCGCGCCGCGCAGGAAATTGAAGACATCGTTGGCATCGACGCTACCGATGCGGTGCGTTGCTCGGCCAAAACCGGCGTTGGCGTACCAGAAGTGCTGGAACGCCTGGTGCGTGATATTCCGGGGCCGGCAGGCGATCCGGAAGCGCCACTGCAGGCACTGATCATTGACTCCTGGTTCGATAACTACCTGGGCGTAGTTTCCCTGGTGCGCGTCAAGAACGGTACCATGCGCAAGGGCGACAAGATCAAGGTCATGAGCACCGGCCAAACCTATAATGCCGATCGTCTGGGCATCTTCACCCCGAAACGTGTCGATCGCGACGTGTTGAACTGTGGTGAAGTGGGCTGGTTGGTCTGTGCAATCAAAGACATCCTTGGCGCACCGGTGGGCGATACCCTGACACTGGCTCGCCAACCGGCGGACAAAGCCTTGCCGGGCTTCAAAAAAGTGAAGCCGCAGGTTTACGCGGGCCTGTTCCCAATCAGCTCCGACGACTATGAATCCTTCCGCGACGCGCTGGGCAAGCTGAGCCTGAACGACGCCTCGCTGTTCTACGAGCCAGAGAGCTCCACCGCGCTGGGCTTCGGCTTCCGCTGTGGCTTCCTCGGCCTGTTGCACATGGAGATCATTCAGGAACGTCTGGAGCGTGAATACGATCTGGAGCTGATCACCACCGCGCCAACGGTAGTGTATGAAGTGGAAACCACCAGCAAAGAGACTATCTACGTTGATAGCCCATCCAAGCTGCCGCCACTCAATAACATCGAAGAGCTGCGTGAACCGATCGCCGAATGTCACATGCTGATGCCGCAGGAATTCCTGGGTAACGTGATCACGTTGTGTATCGAGAAACGCGGTGTGCAGACCAACATGGTTTACCACGGTAACCAGGTTGCGCTGACTTACGAAATTCCAATGGCGGAAGTGGTACTCGACTTCTTCGACCGTCTGAAATCTACCTCGCGTGGTTATGCGTCGCTGGATTACAACTTCAAACGCTTCCAGACCTCTGACATGGTGCGCGTCGACGTGTTGATCAACAACGAGCGCGTGGATGCGCTGGCGCTGATCACTCACCGCGACAATTCGCAGTACCGTGGCCGTGAGCTGGTAGAGAAGATGAAAGAGCTGATCCCACGCCAGCAGTTCGATATTGCCATCCAGGCCGCTATCGGTACTCATATCATCGCGCGTGCGACGGTGAAACAGCTGCGTAAAAACGTTTTGGCTAAATGCTACGGCGGTGACGTCAGCCGTAAGAAGAAGCTGCTGCAGAAGCAGAAAGACGGTAAGAAACGCATGAAGCAGGTGGGTAACGTCGAGTTGCCACAAGAAGCGTTCCTGGCCATTCTGCACGTTGGCAAGGACAAGTAAGTAACAGCGATAAAGTCGCGAAACTAGGGAGTTTGCATGGCGAATATGTTTGCCCTGATCCTGGCACTGGCTACATTGGTTACCGGGATCATCTGGGCCTTTGAGCGCTTCAGATGGGCGCCGGCCCGCCGAGCGAAGATTGCGGCGGTGAATGCACAGACTGCGGGCGCCGTAGATGATAAAACGCTGGCAAAAGTAGCGAAACAACCGGGTTGGATTGAAACCGGCGCGTCGGTTTTCCCGGTATTGCTGCTGGTCTTTGTGGTGCGTTCGTTTATTTACGAACCTTTCCAGATCCCGTCCGGTTCCATGATGCCGACGCTGTTGATTGGCGATTTTATTCTGGTGGAGAAATATGCCTACGGCATTAAAGATCCTATTACCCAGACCACGCTAATTGAAACCGGTCATCCGAAACGCGGTGATATTGCGGTATTTAAATATCCGCTGGATCCGAAACTCGATTATATCAAGCGCGTAATTGGTCTGCCGGGCGACCGTGTGAGTTACGATCCGATCAATAAGCGTGTGACCGTTCAGCCTTCGTGTAATAGCGGCCAGTCATGCGACACCGCATTGGCAGTGACTTATAACGACGCACAGCCAAGTGACTTTGTGCAGCTGTTCAGCCGCAGCGGCATGGGTGAGGCCAGCAATGGTTTCTACCAGATCCCGCTGAGTGAAAATGTGCCGCAGGGCGGCATCCGCCTGCGTGAACGCCAGGAAACGCTGGGTAATGTTTCTCACCATATTCTGACCGTGCCGGGCACGCAGGATCAGGTGGGCGCTTACTATCAGCAGCCGGGTAAACAGTTGGCGGAGTGGGTTGTGCCGGCGGGTCATTACTTCATGATGGGTGATAACCGCGACAACAGCGCCGACAGCCGCTATTGGGGCTTCGTACCGGAGAAAAATCTGGTAGGCAAGGCCACTGCTATCTGGATGAGTTTTGAAAAGCAGGAAGGCGAATGGCCTACCGGCGTAAGATTTAGCCGCATCGGTGGAATTCATTAATCCAGCGTCTATTAACGCAGCATTATATTTCCACTCGTTGTAGAATACCGGCTCGAGCGATAAAAAGTTGGCTCCCTGTTGGGGGCCACTGCAAACGAAACAGCTTTGGATTGGCTTTCGGCAAAGCAGGCCTGTTCCGTATGCTGCAAGTTTTTGACGCATTCTTGATCTATTGGTAACTCATGAACCCCATCGTAATAAATAGGCTACAGCGGAAGCTGGGCTACACTTTTCAACAGCAGGAGCTCTTGCTGCAAGCGTTAACTCACCGTAGCGCCAGCAGTAAACACAATGAACGTCTTGAGTTTCTGGGTGACTCCATTCTCAGTTTTGTCATCGCCAATGCGCTGTTCCAGCGTTTTCCTCGCGTAGACGAGGGCGATATGAGCCGTATGCGCGCCACACTGGTGCGCGGTAATACGCTGGCAGAGATGGGGCGTGAGTTTGATCTGGGCGAATGTCTGCGTCTTGGTCCGGGTGAGTTGAAAAGTGGTGGATTCCGCCGCGAATCAATCCTGGCGGATACGGTGGAAGCCTTGATTGGCGGCGTTTTCCTGGATAGCGACATCCAAACTGTTGAACGACTGATTTTGGACTGGTATCGCAGCCGGTTGGACGAAATCAGCCCCGGTGATAAGCAGAAAGACCCAAAAACCCGTTTGCAGGAGTTTTTGCAGGGTCGTCATCTGCCATTACCTTCTTATCTGGTGGTGCAGGTTCGCGGTGAGGCGCACGATCAGGAATTTACTATCCACTGTCAGGTGAGTGGTTTGAGCGAACCCGTTGTGGGAACCGGCTCAAGCCGCCGTAAAGCCGAACAAGCGGCAGCGGAACAAGCGTTAATAAAGCTGGAGCTTGAATGAGCGAAGAGAAACAATACTGTGGTTTTATTGCGATAGTCGGTCGCCCCAACGTGGGCAAGTCCACGTTGCTGAACCAACTGCTGGGGCAAAAAGTCTCCATCACCTCGCGTAAACCACAGACGACCCGTCACCGCATTATGGGTATCGACACCGATGGCGCCTATCAGGCCATCTACGTCGACACCCCGGGTCTGCACATCGAAGAAAAACGCGCCATCAACCGTTTGATGAACCGCGCGGCCAGCAGCTCAATCGGCGACGTCGAGCTGGTGATCTTCGTTGTGGAAGGAACCAACTGGACCGCCGACGATGAAATGGTGGTCAACAAGCTGCGTAGCCTGAAATGTCCGGTGCTGCTGGCGATCAACAAGGTCGACAACGTTACCGACAAATCCAAGCTGTTGCCGCACATTGCGTTCCTCAGCCAGCAGATGAACTTCCTCGACGTAGTGCCGATTTCTGCCGAAAAAGGTATGAACGTGGATACCATCGCTGCTATCGCACGCAAGGTATTGCCGGAAGCGGAACACCACTTCCCGGACGATTACATCACCGACCGTTCCCAGCGCTTTATGGCGTCGGAAATTATCCGTGAAAAGCTGATGCGTTTCCTGGGTGAAGAACTGCCTTACTCGGTGACGGTTGAGATCGAACAATTTGTGCCGAACGAGCGCGGTGGCTACAACGTGCACGGGTTGATCCTGGTTGAGCGTGAAGGCCAAAAGAAAATGGTCATCGGCAACAAAGGCGCCAAGATCAAAACCATCGGTATCGAAGCCCGCCAGGATATGGAACAGATGTTTGAAACCAAAGTGCATCTGGAACTGTGGGTGAAAGTGAAATCGGGCTGGGCGGACGACGAACGTGCGTTGCGTAGCCTGGGCTATACCGACGACCTGAAATAAACTATCCAATGGACGGCTGGGAACGCGCTTTCGTCCTGCATGGACGACCGTACAGTGAAACCAGCCTGATGCTGGATATGTTTACCGAAGGTCATGGGCGGGTGCGTTTGCTGGCAAAAGGCGCGCGCAGCCGCCGTTCCAATTTAAAGGGTTGTCTGCAACCCTTTACTCCTCTGCTGGTACGCTGGGGCGGTCGTGGCGAAGTCAAAACGCTGCGTAGCGCCGAAGCGGTCTCTCTCGGTTTACCCCTTAGCGGCATGATGCTCTACAGCGGCCTATACGTGAATGAATTGCTGTCACGGGTGCTGGAGCAGGAAGCAAACTACTCGGTATTATTCTTCGATTATCTGCAATGTTTGCAGGCGCTGGCGGCAGAAGACGTTTCGCCGGAGCAGGCATTACGTCAGTTCGAATTGGCCTTGCTTAATCACCTGGGCTACGGCCTGGACTTCCTGCACTGCGCCGGTAGCGGCCTGCCGGTGGACGACGGCATGACCTATCGATACCGCGAGGAAAAAGGCTTTATCGCCAGCCTGGTGGTGGACCATTACAGCTTTACCGGCCGCGAGCTGCGTGCGCTGGCAGAGCGCCAGTTCCCGGACGTGCAAACCTTGCGTGCCGCCAAACGTTTCACCCGCATGGCGCTCAAACCTTATTTGGGGGGCAAACCACTGAAGAGCCGCGAGCTGTTTCGTCAGTTTGTTCGTAAACAGCCGGATCCGCCGGTCGACGACGCCTGACCTTTTCCCCTTTTGCAGCACTGTCCCCGCGTGTAAACTACGGCCACTGAAAATCGTTTTTTAGAGGGTTGTCATGGCTGATTTGCTGCTGGGCGTCAATATCGATCACATCGCCACGTTACGTAACGCGCGCGGAACCCAATACCCGGATCCGGTTCAGGCGGCATTTATTGCCGAGCAGGCAGGGGCCGACGGGATCACCGTACACCTGCGTGAGGACCGCCGTCATATCACCGATCGCGACGTTCGCATTTTGCGCCAAACCATCCAGACGCGTATGAACCTGGAAATGGCTGTGACCGATGAAATGCTGGATATCGCCATTGAGTTGAAGCCGCACTTTTGTTGCCTGGTACCTGAAAAGCGTGAAGAAGTGACCACCGAAGGTGGGCTGGACGTCGCCGGGCAGCAAGACAAGATGGCCGTTGCGGTTGAGCGTTTGGCAAAGGCCGGCATTCTGGTTTCGCTGTTTATCGATCCGGATCATCGACAGATCGATGCGGCGGTTGCGGTGGGCGCTCCTTACATTGAAATTCATACCGGCGCCTATGCCGAAGCCGAAGGTGAACTGGCGGTGAAAGCCGAGCTGCACCGCATTGCCGTTGCCGCTACCTACGCCGCAGAGAAAGGCCTGAAGGTCAACGCCGGCCACGGCCTGACTTACCATAACGTTCAGCCAATTGCTGCTCTGCCGGAAATGCATGAGCTGAATATCGGCCATGCAATCATCGGCCAGGCAGTGATGTGTGGATTGCCGGCAGCGGTGACAGATATGAAGTTACTGATGCGCGAAGCGCGTCGCTAATGGCGGTGCTGGGGCTGGGTACCGACATTGTCGAAATGGCGCGCATTGAAGCCGTCGTTGAGCGCAGTGGCGATCGTCTCGCGCGCCGCGTGCTGAGCGAGGCTGAATGGGAATTGTACCAGCAACATCAGCAGCCGGTACGCTTTCTGGCCAAACGTTTTGCGGTGAAAGAAGCCGTCGCCAAGGCGTTTGGCACAGGTATTCGCAATGGGCTGGCGTTTAATCAGTTTGAAGTTTTCAACGACGGTCTCGGCAAGCCGAATATTCGCCTGCATGCTCGCGCCGCCGAGCTGGCAAAGGAAATGGGGGTCACCTCGATCCATGTTTCGCTGGCGGATGAACGTCGCTATGCCTGTGCCACGGTGATTATCGAAGGGTAATGGTTTTATCCGGCGACAAAATCAAAGGGCGCCTGTAGGCGCCCTTGTTGATCTGACTGCGTGGTCAGAGTCGGTCGGCGTGGTGCAGCACCACAAACTTGTCCCACAGCTGTTCGTTGGTTTCGTTGTGCTGCGGATCAACCACAATAGTGTTATCGATAGGGCACACCTGCTGGCAGGTGGGAACATCGTAATGGCCGACGCATTCGGTGCAGCGATCGGTATCAATCTGGTAGATATCCTCGCCCATCGAAATGGCCTGATTAGGGCATTCGGGTTCGCACATATCGCAGTTGATGCACCGCTTTGTAATTAGTAACGCCATATCAATCACTTACGCTTTTATTCTATTCAAATCATGCAGTTATCTGCATTTCCTGTTGCGCACGATTCCGCACTATGTGTATATTTATACAGTATTTCAAACATTGAAAAACCATGTTCAGCAACACAGAATGGCAACACATGCCCTTTTTAGCCTCCAGATAAAACCTCATGTGTGAGCTTCATGCTGGTGGCCTCTGATACAAGGAAATATCAATGTCGCGCACTGTAACACAGAAGCAGGATAACCCCAATAATGATGAGTTCTTAGCCGCATCGGCCCGTTGGGAAGACTGCAAGCCGCCCTACGCAAGCTCACACATAAGGGTCTGTGTTGTTGCTGCCAAAATCATTTTGGCGCAGGTCGGACAGGCCCGGCGTTCAAAGTACGAAAAGGACAGCTACCTCCGCATAGATTTCAGCAAAGCAGGCAAGGTGACGTTCTATGCTGAGTTCCCTAAAAAGATGGGATTGAAGGGTAAAAAGTTAGGGGAGTGGCCAGAGTTAGCTATTCAGATTGCCAGGGAAAAGGCGAAGGATATTGCGGATAATGGTTTGAAGGCTGAGTCAGTTCAGATGGCCATCAAAGAGTATGAAGGGGATTTACAGGCGAAGGTTGAGCGTCAAAAGCTGGGTGAGGATAGTTATAAAACTTACTGCACCAGGACAAAGCAGATCGCCGCCGCATTTGGTGAGCGTGAAGTTTTTAGCGATATAACGTACAACCGACTGCTTGAGGTTCTCGACCTTTGGATTGAAACAAAGTCCAATAACCAGGCACTGGAGTTGTCGGCGGAACTTCGGCGTTTCTGGAAGTTCGGTGCGCCTCGTTACTGCAATGGCCGTAACGTTGCCGCAAGCCTACCAAGTGATTATATCTCGTCGCGAGTCCAGAAGCCGACGCCAACCCGTCTGTATACTGATATTGAGTCGATCGCCGGGCTATGGTTGAACATTGCGGCAACAAGCTCCGTGCACCAAAAAAATGCTATGAGGTACATGATTCTAACGGGGGTGCGCCCAATTAATGTAAGCAACTTGCGGTGGGATTTTATTAATAAGGAAGAGAGTGAGATTATCTATCCTGCAGGGGTGATTGGTATGCGAGGGGCGATGAAAACGCAGAAGGAATTCCGTCTCCCGATCACGTCAGGGATCAGGCAAATTCTGGAGGAGCAGAAGAAATGGAGAGACTCAGTAGAAATATGCAATAAGGAGTATGTCTTCCTTCAGCCGCGTGACCCGGCGAAGCCATTTGCCAAACGTTCTCTGGACAAGCTAATCAAAACATACAGCCCTGAGAACGCGGTGAAGGGTGTTAGACATGATGGCACTGTGAAGGGAAAGGAAGGTGCATTTAATACAATGTGCCGTAAATTCCTCAAGAGTAATATCATTGCTGCGATGCGTAACAAGGGGCATTCTCGCAGTGACTCGAAAGAAATTAGCATTCTTTGCATGCATCACTCTGATAAGGAATCAGACCCAATGGGGGAATTTTATGATTTCTCGGATGAGATTTTAAACGAAGAAATGGCATTAAAGCGGCTGGCCTTTGAAGCCCATGAGACCAGCATACTCGCTCAGGTGGCATTGATAAGAAAGAAACGTTAATATGTATCTACTCTAACTTGTCTTGGCACGATTACATAATATGGATAAAATCAATCTACTAGGCAGTCCTGAGTTAGAATCGGTGTTGCTAAGCTCGCGTTAAATTAATGTATGATGGGCAGGAAAAACGCCTATGGTTTATTAAAGAGATACTTTATTTATGAAAATGACTTTTAATATCAATGGGAAGAAAGTACCGCCTCAATCCTTGAAGTATAAAAGCAAAGAGGACCAGATTGAAGTTATGCGAAGTTGGTTTTTCGAAAACTTCGAAAACCCAGTGCACTCTTGCCCTTATAATGGCCGTGGGGGGGGCTATACTTACATTTATGGCGGCCCATTCGATGCTCAAGAACAACTAGAAATGACGTTTGGAGAATACATAAAATATAATTATATTGAGGACTTAGTAGGCGAATTACAAAATGAATGTTATGAGTGGTCAGGTAGCTCTAATAATTATGATGATGATGATGATGATTGGTACGGTAATGATTTATATAGTGCGGTAACATCTTCAGATGAACCAATGATTAAGTTTGAAGAAAATATAAATATAATAAAATCATTGGGGGAGGGTGAGTATAAAGAAGATCAAAAAAAACACTTGCTTAATATTTTGTACACTAATGTTATTACTGCTCTAGAGACACTTTATGTTGAATTGTTCATAAAATCATTAGATGTAAATCAGTCTTATATTTTGGGTTTAATAGAAAAGGGAAAGTCAGAGTTTAAATGGAGTAAAGAAACTTTATCTTTGCCATTTAAAAGTGAGTCCATTGAGCAATTAAGGATGGAGTTAATAAAATCAATCAAAGAAAACTTGGTGAGTGCAAGTTGGCATAATATCGATCAAGTTTTAAAACGTTACAAGGCTGCATTTGACATTAAAACGAGAAATGACTGGCCGACACTCGAGATTGAAGCAGCAACACTCATTCGCAATCACTTAGTGCATCGTGGTGGCAAAGACAAAGACGGAAATGCAGTCAATATTACAGAACAAAACTTAGAAGAATTGTTAGGTAATGCAACGTCTCTTGCCAAAAAACTTTACGAAAGCCTAAACAATGCTTTACAGGATGAAGATGGCGAGTTTTGAGTGAAAAGGAGTTTATTAGAAGCTATAGCCATCATGACTGTGCAGGCGATTCATAGCTGTTTTTGCTTATGAGATGTTGTCCGCCATTTTTAAAATCAAACTGTCTGATCAGATTTGAGTGAATACAGTTAATAAGAACTTCTGCATTTAGCAATAAAATCTAAAACGTTTTGGCGCTCATACCGGACTACTTTATGCGTAAACCGAATGGGTGCCAAAATTTGCCGGTGGCGATGAGTAATGTTCCATTCCCTCAACGTTTTTGTAGTAACCCCTCCAATCAGTTTACAAACCTCTTCAGGGGTTAGTAAATCCAGCTCAGTAACTTCATTTTTTTTATTCATTGGATACCTCTACGATATAGCCTTGCTTCTCAAGATGCATGAATAGTTCGTCAGCATTCAAATAAACGCGGATGCCTTCTTGTGGAACACCTAAAGGTACAGGCATGCGAATGATTTTTGTCTTAGTGCCAATCACCTGGTCAGCGAAAACATCTACCGCATCCAGTTCTCCAGTTCGCGTATGTGGGTGGTCAGGCTCAATATGCTTTTTCAGCACATAATTAAGCCGCTCCCTAAGTTGCCATGAGCCTTGAAAAGTTATAGCCACTTCGAGCAGAGCGTTCACGCAATCACGATAGATGTGTGGAGCGATTCTTGGCTTCATATTTTCTCCAGGCAATAAAAAACCGCCATGAGGCGGTTATGCAATGAATCAGGTGGCCTTACGCTGGGCGAACCCTAACCATTGTTGGTTGGCATACATTTTCAAAAATTGGCCCAGATACAGAATCAATGACGTAATCGCTCTTTGTTCCATTGCGGACAAGAGTTATTGTCTGACCTGCATGGGGATCGAAACCCAACTCATGATCCTCTTCAATACCGGTATCACTAAAAATAATCTTCATTTTACCTACTTTCCTCTGTGGGATAAAAAGTTGGGTCTGGACTCGTTCCGATAGTGCGTCAATCGCTCACGGAAGTATTCGCGCAAGTGCTTAGGCAGCTATCTTCTACTTGCCCATGTATCATTGGCATGTTCATGCGTTCCTTGTATGCCACGCCTGATGCTGCCAAATCCACGTTTACCTTCTAGCGTTCTGCTGGAGACTGAAGGTTAGTCAATCAAGCAGCTCTCCACCACATCTTTTCGATTGTCGGCTATGGTATAGCCCATGCCAAAGGTTTTGTAGAATTTAACAGAAGAACCTGTTCCATTTTTGGTGACATCGGCGAACATGGTGTCTTTCCATGTAAATACCGTGATTTTATTATTAGACTTCTCAACATGTGTTGTATTGTCGCGTTCAAGCATTACGCGGGTGTTGGTCCATCTTTCGTAGATACATTCGCTAAGGACTTGCGGGGGTTTGGGACTTTCTCTAGTCAACAATGGCCCGTCGTTTCTTGCTTCATTAGGCGTCGATAGACATCCTGAGAGAAGTACAGATGAAGCTAAAATAAACACTATTCCTTTCCTCACGATTTTTCCTTACGCTATTCCTAAATTTTAGGTTGCAAGTATAGCTTCAACTTGATGTTTTTTCAGCGCCTCGGAGCCGGTAGTTAGCCGGATTTATCTTTTCCCCAGTAGTCGGCAACGTCTTTAAGTAGATTGCTGCTCATCACTTCACCTCAACATCAGTGGTTATGACCTGTATTACTGGTCGCCCGACGATCTGCATGTTTGACTGACCCTGAAATATTTTCCCCAGCTTGCCGACAGCTTGATCCAGAGCCTGCTTGTATACCTGGTGAATTGGGCACTCTGGCCCCCACGAGCCGAGATTTGTCAGCTCAAGGGTGAGAGTGACCTTTGCGCCGGTTTTGGTTCTAACGATGGGTTTAGCCATGCTGGTCTGCCTTAGCGCCGCAGTAGTGCCATCCTTCTGGATGGCTGGTTTTGCGGCCACAGCGTTCACAGGTGATTACTACGGGTTCTTGATAGTCGTCAGGCAGCTCGTTATGGGCAACGGCACGGAGGTTCCAGCGTTCTATAGCTTCGGTGTATCCATCTGAAGGGCCTCTTGACCCACATGCCAGGCAGATAACTTGATTGCTTAAGTTGCCGACGTATTGAAGTTGCACATCATGATCGCCACAAAACGGGCACGATTTAAGTTTAACTTTCTCCATTATTGTCCACCTTAATTTGGGCCGGAGTAGGTAATTAGATATCGATTACTGAGTTGTAATCATTGTGGGTAAGCAGTTGCCAATTCTGGCCGTCATCTTTTGAAAGTAACCGCCAACGCTTATTAACCCGGAGGGTGAAATACTTTTTACTGTGGGTTTTTCTAGGGAATATTTGGCAGGCACTGAATTTATTTAATATTTCCAGTGCTCTTTCTGTTATCCACAAAGGGGCGTTATTTAAATTGACGCTCATTGCTGGTGGGTTTCATTGCGATAATCACTGATTATCTGCATCACCTCGTCTTTACTTCCGCTGGGAAGCATCAGCATATCGCTTTCGCCTTGGACAATCGGAACTGCATCAAAGAGCAACTCCAGCATACGGCGGGCTTTCTTTGCGCTGAATTGCGGCTGTGCGATGCTTTTAGTGACTTTAGTTTTACCTGCGTCCTCTGCCTTTTTCATTAATCTGGCAGCTTCCTTGTCGGCATAAACTCCGTGCTCGCGGTTAATGCTGATGGCCAAGGCATAATTCATCGTACCGGAGCGGACGAGGCTTTTAACGTATGGGGTGCATTCCTGCAATTGCAGGTGCTGGAGAATGTCAGACTCAGACCGCTTAACCTTCTTGGCGATCTCTGCGTTGGTCCAGCCCTGATTAACAAGCCGCTGGTAAGCCGCGCCACGTTCGATCGGGGAAAGTGCCAGCCCTTGCGAACTGGTGACCATGAATGCGATTTTATCTGCCTCTGTGCCGACGAAATCCTTACACTCAAGACGCAACACTTCATGACCGGCAGCAGACGCTAGCAACGCACCGTGGTAGCGGTGGTGACCGTCGATCACTTTCACACCCTGTTCCGTTATTTCAACAGCGAGAGGGGGAATAAACTCACCGGCAATCCAAGCATCCCTAAATTCTTCAACGTGTGCCTGGTTTAATTCACGAACGTTATAGCCTTCCTCTGCATAAATTTCATTGAGAGGAACCATAAACGTTTTACGGGTGGAAATATCGGAGCCAATACTTTCACGCGCAGCATAGCGCTGACTTAAAGTTGCCATAATTTATCTATCCATTCTGAGGGGTGAAAATGCTTCACTATGCGCCACACACGGCGGCGCATAAGGCTTCACTTTATTGAAATTTATTTAGGCTTAAATGCGGCCTTCAAAAACTGGAACGTCCGGCAATTGGTTTTGCAGATCGACCAGAATTTCGTTGTACGCATGTTCAATGATTTTTTTCGGGTCGATCAGCTCATACCAGAGCGCCAGCTTGCCTTCACGTAGACGGTAGCGAATACGAGCATCAATCTGATAAGGCGTGCCGTTATGGAATGGCGAGATTGCCAGCGAGATTTTTTCCGGCAATTTGGTGTTACCACTACCGGTTGTTTCGTTACTGAAGGCCATCTGGAAAGTGCCATCACTTAAGCGAGTCACGGCCTTAAAATTAGAAGTGCGCGTTTCCTGGAAAGCCAGTACCATTTCTAATAACTCATTACCGGACGTTTGGTTTGAGTCAGATGTGGGTGCAATACAGTTAATATACTGCTCAATAAACTCAGCAAACGTCACCTGATCCATTTTTTCAGCGTTATAACGAGTAAACGCTTTCCACTCATCGGACAGTGGGCAGTCATACGTTACAACATGCGTATTTTTGAAGGGTGTTTTGCCATCCAGGTGATAGTCAAGCACCGCGCGAAAGCGAGTGTTTTCAGTGTCGGCGAAAATAACACTGCGCTCATCTTTGAAGCGGACAACATAACCAATTAACGATGATGGCGAGATAACAGCAACGTGTTGCTTAACCTGCTCTTCATCAACGATGAAGTCTTTCAGTGATTCAACCCGGTAATCGCGCGGTACAAGCGCATACGGGATATCAGTCTTAATTAAGCTATTTGTTACTGCTAGCTCGGCAATATGCTTAACGGTTTCATTATTGTTGGTAATGTCCATTTAATATCCTTTCCAGTTATGGATGGTTTTGGGTTAGCTGTTTTGCGCTAATTTAATAGGCGCGGCGGCAGGCTTGGTATCAATCACTTTCAAATCCATCTGCACTTGCGATGGATCATCACGCATTAAGTCGCCGTCTGCGGTTGAGAACATAATGGTGTCAGCCCGATCAAGTTCAGGAATGGATTTCTTGACGTTGGGGGTGATCTTCATTGTGTTTTCGTCGCGGGTGTTCAACATCTGGCAATTAAGCGTCAGAGTAATAGCGCCTTTCTTGCCAGTTTCGCGGACTTGTTTAATTACCTCGGCGAGCGCTTCGGTAAGTTCGGCATCGAGTGCGCCACGGTTGATATAAGCCAGTTGTTGGCTAAATGGGGTGCTTTTATTTTCTGACATGATATTTCTCCTCGTCACATACAGAGAAGAACTCAGGCGGGGTGACGCCCTCCAGGGTTAATGGATGCCTAAGCGCTTCTCTCTATGAAAAAGGGCGACCAGCCTATGAACATTATCTTCACCTCTCGTGGGTTGAAGTTCGGTCTGGTCGCCAAAGACTACACACAGCAAAACTATTAAAGCGGGTGGCCTTTCTGGCAGAGGATTTTGCGCAGACGGGCAAAGAAGGTGAGGCGAACGGCCTGCACGGATGGGGCAGTGCGCATACCGTCTACAACGATTGTGTTAACATTCAGATTGATCATGTTGAATCTCCGTTCTACTGGTCATGCCCCGGCAAAGATGGGGGCTGCAGCAGGGGCTATTTCTGTGTGGTATAACATGGTTTATGGAATCATTTTCCGTGCAATATGTAAGATGTGGTATTGTTAATTAGAAGTCCTTTAGTACTTCTCACTGATAATAATTTGTCTGCTAGGGGTGTTCATGAGCGCAAAAGACGAGTTTTTAAAAGCTGTAAATCAGAATTCAGCTCGGGCAGAAGAACTGCAAGTGGTTGAAGTTAGAGATATATCTAATTACCAGCGTGCTTATAGGGAACTCGCTAAGGATATGCTCCCTTGGGTATCAAACACGCCTTTAAAATTAACGATAGTTGAAAAGCAATATTTTGATGAAACGTGCAAGAAGCAATTCCCTTTCCATTATATAACCATCTCCAATGGTTCGAAGAGAATAACAATTGAGCCTGAAGGTTTGTATTGGGTTGGTGTTATGGGGGTTGCTAACATAACAGTCTCGGGAGGCGCTAAAGTTCCAACCAACAAATATTCGTTAGCTATAAAACATTTTAAGCATGAATCGCCCTCTGAAGATTATTTAATACTCGTGATAGCAGATGGATCTAGTGTTAAAACATCGCTGTTTGATGAAGATGCATTTTTCAAAATTATGACTTTGATTGCATAGCTATTCAACGATAGTGTTCTTATTGAACACTATCGTTTTCTCTCCAAAATATATTCATTTCGTCATGATAAGTTTACTCTTTCCCTAAAGAACGTTACCGATCGATCCCTCTTCGGGGCCGGGGAGTGATTGCATCGCTCACCCCTTGGCGTGTTGCCTGTTGGCTTCCTGCCATTCCCGTAACGTTTGTGGCGGTGGTTTGCTGGTGGCGTTGCGGTGTTGATGTGGCGAGTATACAAATTGTATTCACTCCATGCAATACGATATGTATACTAAATTTCGCATGAATACGTAATGTGATGTTTTTTATTAAAAAATAGTTGTTTGAAATTTGCTCTTTGAGCAGGGGGGAACTGCTTTAATCAACGTGGGAGATATTGCGGATACAAAAAACCCGACTCAGAGGTCGGGTTATGGACAGCGAGGGAAAATGTTAAACAAGGCGCATCATAGTTTGAACAGCCACACCTATGATTTTACAGTTGCCATTTATCTCCTTCATAGGCCATGCAGGGTTAAGCCCTTTCAGGTACTTCTGACCACCATCAATGATCAGTTTTTTGAAGGTGGCTTCGTTTGCGTCAACCATTTTGGCAATCACTAGACTACCGTTTATAGGTTCACGGCCTGTATCAACCAGCACTAAAGTGCCTTCTGGGATACTTACGCCAGAAGGTGCCGTCATAGACTCACCCTCCACACGAAGCCAGAAAGCCTTACCGAAAACCTTCGTATCGGACTCATACCACTCATCGATCTCGTCCAGAGTATACGGTTCCATTGCTTCTGCCCACGCACCAGCCTGAACCCAGCTTATTAGTGGGAATTCTCGTCCTTTATGGTAAGGGCCTGCATATTTAATGTTTGAGGTTTCAGCCTCTGAAACTGATGCATTCTTCCCTGGGTTAACTACGAAATCACTCATACCAATAAAATTCATAATATTGGCAATGATTTGTATGCCCGGCTCTCTACGACCATTAAGCCAATGACTTACGGCACCCTTGGTTACACCTAGATGCTCTGCAAGTTGTTCTTGGCCAATCTTAGATGCCTTCATTTTGGCTTTGGCGGCTTCATACCATTTCATGTTCATTCCTGAATTATACGTTTTGTATAGCAGCCCGCGAGACACAATATGTATACTTTGCTTGCCTTCATTGAATACGATATGTATACTTTTCGGAAATAGGAGGCTTCATGAACAACATACAAGTGATTCGTAAGCGTCTGGGGCTGACTCAATCTGAGTTAGCGCAGCTTGCAGGCTGTACGCCAGGTGCTATCTGCCATTACGAAGCCGGACGACGGAGCATGGATATCCAGACTTGCCGTGGTTTCGTGGCGATTTTCAACAAGCTTGGTGAGTCTGTTGGGCTGGATGAGGTTTTCCCCCCGACAAAACAGAGTGAATCTAACCCATCCAATTGATGAGTGAGAGTATCTCGCAATTAACAAGTAATCGTAACCACAGCCCGAGGAATACAACTGTGTCACAGCAAAAAGCGCCGGACTGGCAGGCAGAGAAACAGCCTGAATGGGTGATTAGTGCCGCCCGCAAAATTATCACTGGTCTGCCTGGCGGTTATGCAGAGGCAGCTAACTGGCTTGGGGTTACTGAAGACGCGTTGTTTAACCGTCTGCGCCCGAACAGCAATCAAATTTTCCCGATCGGCTGGTTCATGGTGTTGCAGCGTGCTGGTGGCAATACCCACTTTGCCGACGCTGTATCCCGTCAATCGCACAGCGTGAACGTACCTCTGCCGAAGGTGGAAGACGTCGATCGCGATGATATCAACAGCAAGTTGATGGAAGCTATCGAGTACATCGGCAAGCACTCCGAATTAGTCCGCAAATTCACCGAAGACGGCGAGATTGACGACGTTGAACGGAAGGCTCTGGACGAAAACACACACAAGCTGATGGCGACGTTCCAAGAGCACGTCATCTTGCTTTACAGCGTGTTTTGCCCTGCAGAGGAACCTACAACCGTGAGGTAAGCGTATGCAGTCTGCAGCGTTTGTTCGAACCGTCATGCCCACGGTGTTTTGCCGTGAGGATGCCGTATGGATTCAAGAACAGCTTGGCATGTTACCGCCTGCGCAACGCGGAAAGATTGCGCTCGCATACGCGGAGGCTTACCAGGCCGCGTTTGACCTCGAAGAGGTTTCATACCAGCAAGACAACGCAGGCCGCAGGGCAGCGAATACACGGCTCAGGACTTACGTCGAACGGTATTCGCGAGCAGGCCAGGGATTAACTACCGCGCCACCGCTGGTGGGTCAAAACGGGAAAGCGGCATGAAAATTTTCAACGGTGTTTTTTTAAACGGGGGAGAGGGGAAGGGTAAGAGGGGGGAAAGGGGGGTGATCGGGTTGGGGTGTGGGGGCAGGAACAGGCTTTACCAGAGGGAAGATCTTTAAGGGATCGAGTTGTTAAAAAGCGCCAAACGGAAATTTAGACGGCTAGACGATAAAACGAGGAATGAAACGATGATGCTTACTATCCAGCCACGCGAAAAACAGATTGTTGCACTGAATATGCTGCGCTCGGCATGGAAGCAACACGGTTCATTCATGATGTATGCGCCGGTAGGGTTCGGCAAAACGGCAATCGCTGCGCTTATCGCTAGCGGGTTCATCAGCCGCAACATGCGCATAATGTTTGTGGCCCCGTACACCGTCCTGCTTGACCAAACCGCTAACCGTTTCATTGAGTACGGATTACCTGCTGAAGAAATTGGTTATATCTGGCGTGACCATCCGGCCTACGACCCGCAGCGCCTTATTCAAATTGCATCGGCTGATACGCTGATTCGCCGCGACTTCCCGGAAAACATCGATCTGCTGATCATCGACGAAGCCCACCTGAAGCGCAAAAAGATTCTGGAAATCATCGACCACCTGACGGCTAACACTGACGTGAAGGTTATCGGCCTGTCGGGTACACCGTTTTCAGCATGGCTCGGGACGTATTACCAGAAGCTGATCAAGCCGACCACGATGAAAGAGCTGATCAGCATTGGCGCACTAAGCAAATACGAATTTTACGCCCCGTCACACCCCGATATGAGCGATGTGAAAACGTCGGTTCAAGCAGGTTATGGCCGAGACTACAACGAAGCGCAATCCGGTGATGTCATGAGTGACCCGACGCTGGTGGGCGATATCGTCAAGAACTGGCTGGAGAACGGCGAAGACCGCCCGACGATCTGCTTCTGCGTCAACGTGGCCCACGCCAATTACGTGACCGTTGAATTCAGCCGGGCGGGTGTAATGGTTGAGGTTATGACGGCATCAACACCCCATGAAGAACGCCAACTGACGATCAGCCGCTTTGAACAGGGCATCACTAAGATCATCATCAACGTGGGTGTGCTGGTGGCTGGCTTTGACAGTGACGTCCGCTGCATCATCTTCGCCCGGCCAACAAAGTCAGAAATACGCTGGATTCAGATTCTTGGCCGTGGTCTGCGCCCTGCGCCTGGGAAAGATCACTGCATCATCTTCGACCACACCGGCACCGTCCATCAGATGGGCTATCCCGACGATATCGAGTATGACTACCTGCCAGCCACCTCTGACGGGATGGAGGATGCCCCGGCCCGTGTGGTCAGAACCGAACAACCGGAACGCCTGCCGAAAGAATGCACCCAATGCCATTACGTGAAGCCGGTCGGCATCTACATCTGTCCGAAATGTGGTTTCAAGCCGATCGCCGGTGAAGATATCGACACAGACAAAACACGCAGTCTCAAGAAAGTTAAGCAAGCCAAGGAAGTAGTCACCACGGCAGTTAAGCAAGCCTGGTGGAGTCAAATCCTCTATTACCAACGCACCCGCAGCGCTCAGGGCAAACCTGTTAGCGATGGCTGGTGTTCGCACGTCTATAAGAAAAAATTCGACGTCTGGCCGAACGGGCTGCACAGAACGCCAATGGCTATCACGCCGGTGGTGAGCAACTTCATTAAATCAACACAGATTGCCTACGCAAAATCTAAGCAGGGGAAAGCCGCATGAATACCAAACAGGCAGCTATCGGCCACTGGCCGAAAATACTCGAATTTTACGGCTTACCTCCAGTCACTGGGAAAAATCATTTTAAAGGGGAATGTCCGCTGTGCGGACGTAAGGGAAAATTCCGTTGCGACGACAAGAACGGCACCGGCTCATACATTTGTTCATGCGGCGCGGGTGACGGCTGGGCATTGTTAACCGGTGCAACCGGCAAGGACTTCAAAACACTGGCGTCAGAGGTCGATACGCTGGTGGGGCGGACATATTCTCCGGAAGAGAGCTACCAGGCTGGTGGGCCTTCATCTGGCATAGCCTCCCAACGGAATCGCGTGAGCTGCAAGTTTGCAAAGTTAACAGGGTTGCGCGGTACCGGCGCAGACAACTACCTGAAACAACGGGGCATCACCAGTCTGCCGATCGAGAACGTGCGTTTTTGTGAACGTCAACGCGCAGCCGGTGGCGAGTATCAGTCTATCTATGCGTTGGCAACAGACGATAAGGGCGAGCTGTGTTACCTGCACCGCACCCTGTTGGACGGAGATCAGAAAGCAACAGTTGCTGGCGCACCAAAGAAGATGATGAAGCTGCAAGAGGACAGCTACCTTGAACACGCATCATCGGTGGCCATCCGTATGTTTCCACCGTCCGCAACGCTGGGTATCGCCGAAGGCATAGAAACGGCTCTGTCTTGCCACCAAATAACCCAGTGCAACACCTGGGCGACGCTTAACGCCACTTTCATGAAGAAATTCCGCGTACCCCGTGGAGTACAACGCCTGATCATTTTCGCCGATGCTGACCAATCCGCTACCGGCCATGCTGCTGCGTTTGAATGTGCCCGTGCCAACCTACTGGCAAAAAACGATCTCCAACAAGTCTCAGTCCGCTGGCCTAAAACCGGCGACTTCAACGATCTGCTGCTTAACGGCTCAGAAGTCTACGAGTGGATATTCCACCGTGAGGGAAAAAATGAAAAAGCCAACTAAGCCCAAGCAGTACAAGGATAAGGTCTGCGCTCAGTGTGAAACGACATTCACGCCGGAAAAGTACCTACAGAAAGTCTGCGGCCCGCTCTGCGCTATGGCATACCAGCGTGACGCACGTAAGCGCCTGGCTGAAAGGGAACGCAAAGCCAAGCTGAAGATTCGCAAGCTGGCCGTTAAGCCGTTGCAGTATTTCATCAACCTGGCACAGACCGAATTTAACGCCTACATCCGTGAACGTGACGCTGACCAGCCTTGCATCAGTTGTGGCCGCTATCACGAAGGCCAGTATCACGCCGGGCATTACCGCACAGTGGGGAGCAATCGAGAGCTGCGCTTTGATGAAGATAATTGCCATAAGCAGTGCTCGGTCTGTAACAACTTCAAATCAGCGAACCTGAGCGAATACCGGCCTAACCTGATAGCCAAGATAGGTCAGGTGAGATTTGACCGGCTGATAGGCCCACCGCCGAAAGCAGACAAGTTAACCCGCAGTGACTACGAACGTATCCGCGATACATATAAAGCCAAGCGCAAAGCATTGAAGCAGGAGAAGGCGGCATGATGACCCCGAATCAGAGACGACAAATAAAACACAACGCATGGACAACTGTTGCCGGAGTTTCTCGCAAGAAGTACCTGGGCAAGTTCCAGCGTCTTACCCGTCTACAAACATTGTGGATCACCTACTTATTGAATGCCTGGGGCGATATGTACGGTGGTAATACCGATGGGAAATTGAAGTGCAGCGGTGGCGGCGGTGTATGGGGGCAAATCATGCCTGAGCAGTGGGACGATGAAAGTGCGGCCCGTATCGTGAAAGTAATGGCGGACTTGCGCACCCTCGGCTATCGCGGCGAAGAACAGTTGAAGAAGGCAACCACCATCCTCTGGCCTCAACGCTCTCTGGAATCAATGCTGGTGGCTGCTGATGCAGGGGAGGAATGCGACTTCATGGAAAAAGCGGTGCTGGCCTCGATGAAGCATGACAACCCGGTCTATGTGATAGGCAAACTGTTCTACACGGGCCGCAACAACACCGTGTCGGTACTTGGGCGCTATATGCAAAATCATTACGCCCCATGGCTGACACGCGACCAGGTGGATGACAGGGTGCGCTGGTGCATTGAAATATTCAATTCTTCGGTGTTCTTCGCCGTTCGTGCGGCTATATGCATCGAAAATGAAGAATATTGCAAAAACAACTTGAAAATAGCCAAAGGAAATGCATAATACAGGTATGCTTTCGCGAAGCTGTACCATCAAGCGATGCAACAGAATGACCCGCCATTGAGCGGGTTGTTTGGTAGGTGGTAGGGAAGGCTTTTAGAACCAATGAATTGCAATGCGGTGCTTATTTGGATATCGTGAATACATTAGGTTTTGGGAATGAAGAGGCGGCTCCCAAAAGTAAACCGCCAAGTTGGTAACTTCGTCGCATCGACTGGGACTCCAACCACGTCGGCTGAGAGGTCGACTCCTTACTTCCCAGGTAGGGGGTACAGTAGGGAAATAGGTTGTGTTTCAATATCACGTGGCCCTTTTGTCTTATCGTAGAAGAACCAAATATTAAATTTGCGCTCTTTAGGCCAAGTATCGTGTTTAAGAGAATCCCACCCCAAATGCTTCGCCACAGTGCTAGCTAATGTCTTTTTGACCTCAGATTCTATTTTCCCCTGGTAAGCACTCATAACAGCCCCTAAGAAGAAGTCCGATATCTGGATATGTTCTGAGGATTTAGAATCTTTGGTGACAACTGAAGAAATAATATTTTTGATGCCAAATGATTTGCATATCACATTATTAGCAATGACATGGAAAGCTTCATCAGCTTTCTTGTAGCGGGACGGAAGGGGGTCTACCTCAATTCGGAAAGCGCAATCCCGCTCCGGGTGGGCACGGATAACATTACCTATTTTGGCTGTGATAAGTTTGGTGAAGTGCTTACGCATTGCGAGATCATAATCCCCGCCATGAAAGCTTTTATTGACGATGGATTTCTCGACAATGATGCAATGGAAAGCAAGCCATTGGTGCTTGAAGAAAGTTTCTATCAAATCTAAATGGAAGTTTGCAAACTTTTTGGAGTTTGTTTTAGTCCACTTAATTTCTTCGAAATAACCATGTTTTTCCCTTAGCTCTCGGATTATACGGGCAAAGTCACCTCGTCTTTGGTATTTCATCCAAAGACTACCGAAGCCATAGAATCGTTGTCCATCTATGCCTGATTCGTCACAAGCTACGTGCCAGATTAATTTCCCAGGGTTATCGTTACCAGGCATGCACCAACTCTTAAAAAAGTGAAAGTATGGTATTTAACCACATTATTAAAACTCTGAGAATGATCGTTTTACAATCAAATGAACGCTAAAGCGAAGTGCCATCCAAAATTAACCCGGTACCCCAGCTGAGGGGTTGTGTCGGTATCTGGTGGATGGTGCTTCGCCTTAATGTTTGTGAAGTGGGCGGCGGAAGGGTGAGGTAACACCCTGTCCACCAGTTGCTCATGTCAATGGTCACAAGCGAACCTTTGCCCGTGCTGCGAACAGCAGGACGAGCCTATCAAACAAGGGCGCTTATGATATCCAGCACAAGTCTTGTCAACGCTGACACACTCGAATACATCAAAACCCTGCCTGATGACTGCATCGACCTGATCGCTACTGACCCGCCTTATTTCCGGGTGAAGTCCTGCGACTGGGATAACCAATGGAAAACCGAGGCTGAATATTTAGCCTGGCTGGATTCATTGCTGGTGGAGTTCTGGCGGGTGCTTAAGCCTAACGGCAGTCTTTACATGTTTTGTGGTAGCCGTTTGGCCTCAGATACTGAGCTGTTGGTTCGCCAGCGTTTCGACGTACTGAGCCACATCGTATGGGCTAAACCTTCGGGCGCATGGAAACGACAGCATAAAGAAGGGCTACGCGCATTCTTCCCTGCTACCGAGCGGATCATTTTCGCCGGTCACTATGCTGGGCCCCTACAGCCCAAGATTGACGGCTACGCGGTGAAATGCACCGAGCTTAAGCAAAACGTATTCAAGCCGCTGATCGACTACTTCAAATCTGCCAGGCAGTCTCTTGGTGTCACTACGAAGGACATCAACGCGGCGACCGGTAAGCAGATGGCCAGCCATTGGTTTAGTGAGAGCCAGTGGCAGCTACCGAGTGAAGAGCAGTATCACAAGCTTCAGGCTCTATTTGACCGCATAGCCAATGAGAAGCATCAGGCTGGTGGATTGAATCGCCCCCATCATGAGCTGGTAAGGAAATACAAAACCCTCAACCGCGAATATCTGGAGCTGTGCCAGGAATATAAATCATTGCGGCGTACTTTCACGGTATCTGCTGCGGTGCCTTACACCGACGTTTGGACCTATTCGCCGGTAGCCTTCTATGCCGGTAAGCATCCATGCGAAAAGCCTGCTGAAATGATGGAGCACATCATCAGTGCCAGCAGTCGCCCAGGTGATGTCGTTGCTGACTTCTTCATGGGTTCCGGTTCAACGATTAAGGCGGCTATCAAGCTGGGCCGCATTGGGCTGGGGGTTGAGTTGGAATCAGACCGATTCGAACAAACACAGCGGGAAATATTCCCGAGTAACTAAGTCGCCCTGGCATTTGCCGGGGCTTTTTGTTTCCACCACCCGACGATCGGGCACAGCCCCGGCAGGGGGAGGTTATGAGGATGGATAAATACAGTTCACAGCTTTCGTATTGGGTTGCGTCACTACTGGCAGCGACGGGAGCAATGACCCTGCAGGATTGGGCCGTGCTGGTGGGGATACTGGTTGCTGTGTTTACTGCCGGTGTGAATTGGTACTACAAGCGCAAGCTGGTTAATAAACTGACCGCCGTCGGGTATGACAAAGAGCGTGCAAAAGCTGCATATAAAGCGATGAGTGAGTGAAACCATGAATCCACAGCTAAGAAAGAAAATCATTGGTGCTGTCGGTGGTGGAGCGTTGGCTATTGCTGCGGTGCTTATTCCTTCACTGGAAGGAGTCGAATACAGACCTTACCGCGATGTAGTTGGCGTGCTGACTGTCTGCTATGGCCATACTGGTGTCGATATTATCCCCGGCAAAACTTACACCGAAACTGAATGCAAAGCGCTACTGAATAAAGACCTTGTGCCTTTCGTCCGTTCTGTAGCCCGGTCTGTGAAGGTGCCAGCCAGTGAATATCAGAAAGCGGCACTTATCAGCTTCAGCTACAACGTCGGCGTCAAAGCCTTTGAATCATCCACACTGCTGAAAAAACTCAATGCCGGTGACAGTTCGGGCGCTTGTGATGAAATGCGCCGCTGGAATAAAGCTGGGGGCAAGGTCTGGAAGGGCCTGATTAACCGGCGAGAGGTGGAGCGTGAGATCTGCAACTGGAGCCAGAAATGAACCGGTTAATGGCAGTCCTGGGGGCTGCTTTAGTGATCATCTTCATTGCGCTGGCATGGTTGGTGTTTCACTTCCACGGTAACGCTGTAAAGGCTGGTGGGAAGGTTGAGCAGCTTCAAAGCGATAACAACCTGCAGACAGCTACCATTGCCGCCCAGGCGTTTCTGTTTCAACGCGCCAACGCTATCAGTAACGCAGCGAGCCAGTACGGCATTAATACCGACGTGGCCACTCAGGGGAAAGAAATTGAATACCGGACAATCCTCAAAAATCAGCCTACGTGCGATTTGGCTGTGCCTGCCGCTATTGCTGGTGGGTTGCTCGACTACACGAACCGTCTACGTTCCGGCGCAATGCCAGGCAATACCGCTAACGCTAACACAGCCAGTGCTGGCACCACTGCCGCCAGCACGCTGACCTATTGCCAGGCGGTATTGTGGATTGACCCGTTGCTTGCTGCCATCGATAAGGCGAACAACCAACTGCTGGCTATTCGACAGCTTGATGATGAAAGGAAGAAACCATGAGCAGATATTTCTATGAGCAACGCCGTCGCCGTCAGGAAGAAGAACGCCGTCGTAGGGAGCAGCAGAGTGCTGCTGGAACTGGCAGCGACCTACTGAACCCTCTCAACCCATTAAACCCGGTATTCGTTGGTGCTGATTACAGTAATGATTACAGCACCGGCAGTTCGGACAGTGGCGGCAGCGATTCAGGCTCCTGTAGCTCCGATTAACGTTTTTGGAAGGTTAGCAAATGTTCAAATATGAATTAGGGCAGACAGCCATAACGACCACTGGCGAGACGTGCACTATTCTGGGGCGAGCCGAGTACACCACCGAGCCGAACATGTACCTGATGAGCTGGCCTTCGGATAACGGTTCAACGGCGGAAATTTGGTTCAAAGAGGATGAGCTAACACCTGTTGCCTCAATGCCTGAACCTTCAGTTTAAGCAGCATTTCAGGCTGTAATTACTGAAAACCGTTGGAAGTGATGCCCCTATAGAGGGGCATATTAGAAGTATTACCTTGATATTTAATCGTAAAAATTAGGGCAAAGGGACAAGACTTCATCTAAATGAGGCTTTTCCAGTTTATTAACGTTATGACCAGCATCCTTCAGGACTGTAAGTGCTGAAATTAATTCATCGTAACTATTAACATTCTCTTCATGTGAGTTTTTGTCAATTTCTAGCTGTTCTGTATATAGACCTAACTTACCAAGCATGAAAGCAACACTCATGTAATCTGATTCATTGTTGCCGTCATAGCCTGGAAATTGAATGTGTTTATCGTGTATTTTTAATTTGTGTTTGTCTTTAAGCTCATTGGACTCATCAGGGATAAGTGTTCGAAGTGAATTACTCAAATTACGGTATGCGGTGAGAGCCGAATCAACTTTTTTCTGTACTTCTTTAGGTACTTCTTCAGTAGACAGAAATTGGTATTTACGTTCTATTGCCCAAGTATTACCGCTATCAACTGCTTCGCGAACTATCGAAGAATCAATCTCTCCATCTACACCTAAGTGGTCGAATAGATCGCACATCATTAGCAAGGTTAGTTTTTCAGTAGAGGTCATATCATGTCCTTTTGAGTAAATTACATATATCTAGCTAATTGAATATGAGGTCACCAATAAATAAATCAAGAGTGCTATCAGAAGTATTGGGACTGCATCACAGAGCCGCTGCTTAAGGCTGCTGTGTAATGCAAGATAATCAGCCATCATCCTACTATCTTGCGTTTAGCGCATCGGCAGGCTGGTGGCTTTTTTATTACCACTATTACCACCAAGAGAAACCACTATGTACACACTGAAAATTGTCACTGCTAACCGAAACGAAATCATCTATGCCGTTGATTCCATCGAATGGAAGCGGGTAGAGAAAACAATCTATGGTGATACCAGCACCGGCGAGCCTTTGAAACTTACCCTTCTGCCTGGTGATACAGCCTACCTGGCTAACAGCCATAACCGAACGGTTGCGACGTACACCAACCCGGTAGCGCAAAGCGAGGCTACAGCGTGAAAGAGCCGAGGATATACGGCAGCAAGTGGGACAAGGCACGCCGTGCATTCCTCCAACAAAACCCGCTGTGTGTCATGTGCGCACAGCAGGGACGAACGGTAGTCGCTGTTGTTGTTGACCATATCGAGCCGCACAAGCTGAAGGATGCGATTAAGTCCGGCAACTCTACAGCGCTATCGAAGGCGCAGAAGCTGTTCTGGGACAAAAAGAACTGGCAGGGCCTATGCACCCCTCACCACAGCGGCACAAAACAGCGGATGGAGAAGAGCGGCACAGTCATCGGATGTGATGCCGACGGTATGCCGCTCGATCCTAACTCGCACTGGAGTAAGTGATGACTGATGACCAACAAACGCTACTGATGTTCAAGGGCTTGATTGCTTCGCTATCAGAAGAAAGTCAGGCGAAGGTGAAGGAAGCCGAGGAAAGGTTGCGTGACGTGCTGCGCAGTTACCCTGACGGTGAGGCTATGGTGGCCTTCGGTTCCATCGGTGCCGGGCTTCAAACGGGTGGTATGGAAAGGATTGAAAAGTGAAATGATTGCAAGTGCAATGATAATGATTCGCATCAATAGTCGGGGGAGGGGAAAACTTCAAACCCTTTGCTCCGAATGACCTATCACCGTCCTTTCTGTGCACAACCGCGAAATGAAAAGTTTTTTTCTGGATGATTTTTCAATCATTTTGAAATGGTTTTATATGCAATCATTTGCCGTGCAATCAATAAATTGTCGCCGTCTGATGGGAGGTTTCTATGGCCGGTCGTCGCCCGAAACCGACCAAATTAAAATTGGTGACTGGTAATCCGGGCAAAAGAAAACTTAATGATAATGAGCCGCAGCCCACCCGCGAAATTCCCAGCCCTCCATCTCACCTTACTGATTGGGGGAAGACTGCCTGGGGGCGGATGACCGTTCTTCTCGATGGCATGGGCGTTTTGACTGTTGCAGATACTTTTGCACTTGAGCGCCTGTGCGATATCTATGCTGACATCCTCCAGCTCAGAAACACGATCACCGATGAGGGCCGCACTTATACGGTTCAGACCGAGGGCGGTTTTCTGATTAAGGCTAACCCGGCCGTATCCATGCTGGCAGACGCCGATCGGCGATTTAAAAGTTATTTGGTGGAGTTTGGTCTGACGCCGGCCGCCAGGTCAAAGGTGCAAGTCAATGGTGGAGAAAAAGAAGAAGACCCGCTCAACCAGTTCTTCGGTTGATCCCGCAACGCAATACGCAATGGACGTCACTTCGGGTAAAGAGCTGGCTGGGCCAGATATTCGTAATGCTTGCGCCAGGCACCTGCGTGATCTGGAACATGGCCCGGCACGAGGGCTGGCATGGGATGCAGATTCCGCTCAGCGGGCAATAGATTTCTTTTCGAAAGTGCTCAAGCTGAACGGTGGTGAGCATGAAGGCCAACCCTTTATTCCGTTAGCCTGGCAGTGCTTCGTCATTGGTTCCATTTTTGGATGGAAGAACAGCGACGGATATCGGCGCTTTCGAATGGTTTACGTTGAGTCAGGCAAAGGATCGGGTAAATCCCCGCTTGCGGGTGGTGTCGGGTTGTACTGCCTGGTTGCTGACAAAGAACCACGCGCTGAGGTCTACGCAGCGGCCACCAAGAAAGACCAGGCGATGATCCTTTTCCGTGATGCTGTCGCAATGGTTGACCAATCGCCGGCGCTATCACAACGGATAGATAAGTCAGGCGGTACCGGTAAAGAGTGGAACCTGGCATTTGTTCAGACAGGTTCGTTTTTCCGTCCAATAAGTTCCGACGATGGCCAGTCTGGCCCGCGCCCACACTGTGCACTGATCGATGAGGTTCACGAGCACAAAAGTAACCAGGTTGTTGAAATGATGCGTGCGGGGACGAAAGGCCGCCGGCAAGCGCTCATTTTCATGATAACCAACAGCGGCCACGATAAAACGAGCGTCTGCTACGACTATCACGAATATGGTCGGAAGATTGCGGCTGGCATGGAAGAGGATGACAGCTTCTTCAGTTTCATTTGCTCCCTTGATGAAGGCGATGATCCTTTCAAGGATGAGTCGTGCTGGAAGAAGGCCAACCCGTCATTGGGCCACACCTTCAACGAGCGATATCTGCGTGAACAGGTTACCCAGGCACGCGGCATGCCAGGCAAAGAAAGCATTGTCCGCCGGCTTAACTTTTGCCAGTGGGTTGATGCGGCTAACCCGTGGATGGGTAGCGATGTCTGGATGGGGTGTGAGTCTGATTTTGACCCGGACGAGATGATCGGGGAGGAGTGTTACGGCGGGCTGGACCTGTCAGGAACGCGAGATTTAACCTCGCTGGCGCTTTATTTTCCAAAACGTAAGCGGTTGATTGTCGAATTCTGGACGCCGAAAGAAACGCTGCTTCACCGTGCTAAAACTGACCGTGTTCCGTATGACATGTGGGAAAAGAAAGGTTTTATTTTCTCAACGCCGGGTAATGCGGTGAAGTACGGATTCGTTGCCGAGCGGATCGCCGACTTGGCCCTCCGATTTCACATCAAGGCGATCGCCTTCGACCAATACCGAATCAAATACCTGGAGCCAGAACTGGAAGAGGCCGATGTGAGCGTGCCACTTATTCAGCATGGGCAGGGTTTCTACAAGGCGGCCGATTCTGGGTTGTGGATGCCGCACTCTATCGAGCTGTTTGAAGGGCTACTGGATGACAAGGAGGTTGAGATTTTGACGAACCCTTGTCTGCGCTGGAATGCAGCCTCGGCGGTTATAGAAACGGATCAGAAGAACAACAGAATATTTGCGAAGAAAAAAAGCACCGGTCGAATAGATGGTGTGGTTGCGTCAGCAATGGCCATTGGGGCAGCTGATGGGGAGGTTGAGGACGATTTCAACCTGGATGATTTCCTTTCCAGACCGTTGAGTATGTGATGGCAGAAAATAATTACAGTATTGACCTGCGCACCAATAACGGCTGGTGGGCGCGTGCGGCGTCGTGGTTCGTGGGCGGACGCCTAGTCACCCCTAATCAGGGATCGCAAACTGGTCCGGTGTCCGCTGGCGGCTCTCTCGGTGATTCCATTGTTACCGATGAACGGATATTGCAAATATCCACCGTGTGGCGTTGTGTCAGCCTGATATCGACGCTGACCGCCTGCTTGCCGCTGGACGTGTTCGAAACCAGCAAGGCAGATGACCGAACCAAAGTGGGGCTGGATAACTCGCTGGCACGCCTGCTGCGGTATTCACCTAATCAATATATGACCTCGCAGGAGTTTCGCGAGGCAATGACCATGCAGCTCTGTTTCTACGGTAACGCCTATGCGCTGATCGAGCGTAATGGATTGGGTGACGTAATTAGCCTGATCCCGTTGCAGTCGGCAAATATGGATGTGCTGCTGGAAGGTAAGCAAATTGTCTACAAGTACCAGCGTGATCATGAATTTGCCCGTTTTAAACAGCGTGACATATTTCACCTGAAAGGGTTTGGCTTCAACGGTTTGGTGGGATTGTCTCCTATCGCCCATGCGGCCAAATCTGGCGGTGTTGCTGTCGCGATGGAAGACCAGCAGCGGGATTTTTACGCCAATGGCGCCAAGTCTCCGAAAATCCTCTCGGTCGGTGACCGGGTGATGACGAAAGAACAGCGCGATCAGGTCGAAGAGAACTTTAAGGAAATTGCCGGTGGGCCGGTGAAAAAACGTTTGTGGATATTGGAGGCAAACTTTACGGCTCATGATATCGGCGTCAGTCCGCAAGACGCTGAAACAATGGCCTCCCGAAAGTTCCAGGTCAGTGAGTTAGCTCGCTTCTTTGGCGTTCCACCTCATCTGGTCGGCGATGTTGAAAAATCGACGTCATTCGGAACCGGCCTTGAGCAGCAGAATCTCGGCTTTCTTCAGTACACCCTGCAGCCTTACATCACACGCTGGGAGCAATGCATTCAACGCTGGATTGTGAAGCCGGCAGATTTGGGGCGTTACCACGCTGAGCACAATCTTGATGGGCTGTTGCGTGGCGATTCTGCGTCGCGTGCAACCTTCATGAAAGCAATGGGGGATGCTGGCTTGCGAACCATTAACGAAATGCGGCGCCTGGATAATTATCCTCCGTTACCGGGTGGCGACGTCGCAATGCGGCAATCGCAAAACGTACCACTCACCGATTTAGGCAAAGAACCTCGCGAAAGCGGGGTTTAGTTTTTTAGGGGGCTTTGATGCCAGACATTAAAAAAACGCTGTCCTTTGAAGAGACGGAAATCAAATTTCTTGGGGACGGTACGCAAGGCATTTTCGAAGGCTATGCATCCGTGTTCGGCAATGTCGATTCAGATGGTGACATTATCCTCGCCGGCGCATTCAAAAACACCCTGCAAACCCAAACCCGCAAAGTGGCGATGTTCTTCAATCACCGCGCCTGGGAGCTGCCTGTCGGTAAGTGGGACACGTTGCAGGAAGACACAAAGGGGTTATTTGTCCGTGGGCAACTTACCCCAGGGCATAGCGGCGCCAGTGACCTGAAAGCGGCCATGCAGCATGGCACCGTTGAGGGGATGTCCGTCGGTTTCTCCGTGACCAAAGACGATTACTCGCTGGCAGCAAATGGCGGACGCATTTTCAAAAACATTACGGCGCTGAGAGAGATCAGCGTATGCACCTTCCCGGCAAACGAACAGGCCGGGATATCGGCGATGAAGAGCATCGATGGTATCGAAACTATTCGTGATGTTGAGAACTGGCTGAGGGACTCAGTGGGTTTAAGCAAATCACAGGTAGTGGGGCTTATTGCCCGGTTTAAGTCGGCTGTTCGGAGTGAGTCCGAAATTGACGAAAACAAAACAGATATCTCTGCGCTGATCGAGCGCATTAGTTCATTCCCTCAATCATTAGGAAAATAACATGTCCGAATTAGCCCAAATTCAAAAGGCGATCGAAGATTCGCAGAAAAACATGACCCAGCTTTTCGATGCTCAGAAAAAAGAGATTGAAGAGACGGGCCGTGTGTCCAAACAACTGCAGGACGATCTGGTCAAGGTTCAAGAGGAACTGACCAAATCCGGCACCCGCCTGTTCGACCTTGAGCAAAAAGGCGGCGCAGGCGCTGAAGACCCAGACGCCAAGAAAGACTTTTCCGAACGTGCCGCAGAAGGTCTGATTAAGACCTGGAACGGCAGCACAGGTTCCTTTGAAGCGAAGACCTTCAACAAATCGCTGGGCAGTGATGCCACCTCTGCCGGCTCGCTGATCCAGCCGATGCAGGTACCGGGTATTGTTGCGCCGGGCCTTCGCCGTTTGGTTATCCGTGACCTGCTGGCGCAGGGACGTATTTCCAGTAACTCACTGGAATATGTGCGTGAAAAGCTGTTTACCAACAGCGCCAAGCCGGTGAAAGAGAAGGCGCAGAAGCCAGAGTCTGATCTGACCTTCGAAAAGCAAACGGCGAACGTGAAAACCATTGCCCACTGGGTGCAGGCATCCCGTCAGGTGATGGACGATGCCCCCATGCTGCAATCCTACGTCAATAACCGTTTGATGTACGGTTTGGCGCTGGTGGAAGAAGACCAGTTGCTTAACGGCGACGGTTCCGGGGATAACCTGACCGGCATCAATGCGGTAGCCACCGCGTATGACACTGCGCTGAATGTGGCCGGCGACACCAAAGCGGACATGATCGCCCATGCGATCTTCCAGGTCACCGAGTCAGAATTTAGCGCCTCGGGTATCATCCTGAACCCGCGTGACTGGCATAACATTGCCCTGCTGAAAGACGGTGAAGGCCGCTATATCTTCGGCGGGCCGCAAGCGTTCACCAGTAACATCATGTGGGGCCTGCCGGTTGTTCCTACCCGCGCTCAAACGGCGGGTACCTTCACCGTGGGTGGTTTCGACCTGGCCTCTCAGGTCTGGGATCGCATGGATGCCACCGTTGAAGTGAGCCGCGAAGACCGCGATAACTTCGTGAAAAACATGCTGACCATTCTGTGTGAAGAGCGCCTGGCGCTGGCGCACTACCGCCCATCTGCGCTGATCAAAGGTAGCTTCACCCCACCGGCTGGCGGCTAATAACCCTTGTGGAGAGGGCGGCGTTTGCCGCCCTGATTAATTATGGCGATTGTTGTCACTGATGTAGTCCCGATCGAGGAGCTGCGCCAGCATATCGAATTTGATGGCGACGACCGCGACGCGCTGATCAAGCGTTATGCGCAAGCCGCGTTGAATTATTGTTTGCGTTGGTGCGATGACCCACGATGGAAGGTTGCAGCAGATATTCCGGAGCCAGTTGTATCAGCGATGCTGTTGGTGTTCGGTGATCTGTTTGAGCACCGTACCAGTCAGAGTGAAATTCAGCTTTATGCCAATGCGTCCGCAGAAAATTTGATGTGGTCATGCCGAAATTGGCGCGGGGTAGAGCCGGTTGAAGGGGAACCATAATGGAGCCAGGGCGTTTCAGGCATCGCATCATGATCCAGAACTTCGAAACCGTTGAGTTGCCCTCCGGGCAAGAAAAAGAAGTTTGGGTTGATGTGGCTATCAACAAAATCCCCGCCGAAGTGAAAGCCATCAGCGGGCGTGAATTGATGGCATCCAGCGCGGAGAAGTCAGAGGCAACCGTACGCATCTGGATGCGCTACCGAGACGATGTGTCCAGCGTGTCCCGTGTGGTTTTTCGTGGGTTGGCTTATGAGATTGAGTCTGCCCTGCCGGATGTTCGCCTGACGCGTCTTGAGCTGCTTTGCAAAACGGGAGTGAAGATATGATCGGCGGAAAACTGGATTTCTCCGGCCTGCTGGACTTATCAAAAGAGCTTGAGGTGCTCAGCAAGGCGGAAAGCAACAATGTTTTACGGCAGGCCACCCGTGCTTCTGCGGCTGTTTTCAGGGATGAGGCTCGACGCCTGGCCCCGAAGCGTACCGGCAAGTTAGCTCGGAATATCGTTGTTGTGAGCCAGCGCGGTCATCAGGGTGAGGCTGTAGCCGGCGTGCATGTGCGGAGCAAGGGCAAGGCCAGTAATCGCAATAACGCGTTTTACTGGCGGTTTGTCGAGTTGGGTACATCAGACATGGTGGCGATCCCGTTTATTCGTCCCGCCTATGACGGAAAACAGGAAGAGGCTGCGCGGGCCGCTTTCGACAAAGCCAACGCCGCAATCGACAAGGTGCTATCCAAATGACTGAAGCCGATATCAAGCCATTGCTCAAGCCTCTGGTTGGCGGACAGGCGTACCCTTACGTCGTCAAACTGACAGCCGAGGGGAAGCCGGCAGTGAGTCCCCCGTGGATCGTGTATTCGCTACCCAACGAGAATTCGGCGGACGTGTTTTGCGGCTCGGCGGAAACGGCGTTCATGATTCAGATCGATGTCTATGCCGCAACCGTGGATGAGGCAACGGACATCCGTGCGTTAGCGCAGGAGGCGGTTAAACCGCTGGCACCGGCAGAAATGCGCGCCTTCAAAGACTACGAACCCGCGACAACCCTTTACCGCGCTTCATTCGAATTCAGGGTGTGGCAATAAACTAAATCCCCTCTACCAGCCGCCTCCGGGCGGTTTTTTTATGTCTGGAGAAAACACATGACCAGTAAGTTTGAAAAAACGCAGGGAACGAAAATTTCCATCTCGGCAGCAGAAGCCCTTTCGGTAGATGACCCGAGCATCACCTGGCTTGAAGGCCAATGTGCCACCAAGGAAATCACCTACACCGCCGGGCAGAAAGCGGATATTGATGTAACCACGCTGTGCTCGGAAGAGCAGGAAAACACCAACGGCTTGCCGTCTCCGGGTGAGATGACCATTAACCGTAACTGGGTAGGTGACGAAGAGGCGCAGGAGTCGTTGCAAGTTGCTTACGAAACTGACGAAAAACGCGCAATCAAAGTTATTTTCCCTTCCGGTAATGGTTATCTCTACCTGGCCGAAGTGCGTCAAAACAGTTGGTCTGCAGCGACCTCCGGTGTGGTTTCGGCCTCGTACACGCTGCGCCTCAAGGGTAAACCGAAGCGCATCAAGGCATCTGATAACGTGCCGGTTACCGGGGTAACGCTCACTCCGACCAGCGGCAATCTTGCGGTGGGTGGTACCACGACATTTGCCGTAAACATTGCGCCGGCCAATGCCACGAATAAGGGCTTTACCCTGATCTCATCCGTTCCGGCACGCGCCACCGCAGCAGCCAACGGCCTGACTGTGACAGTCACGGCGCCAGGCTCATCAACTGCCGGCGCAGCAAACATCACTGTTAAAACCAGCGACGGCGACTTTACCGCAACGTTTGCGGCGACCGTAACCGCATAACCGGAGACCAGTAAATCATGGCCGTTAAAAAGAAATTTGACCTCAAGGCGCTGGTCTCAGCGCCGCAGTCTGGGTTCCGCACCAAAATCGTTCCGGTTAAGGAATGGGAAGGGGCAAAAGTTGTATTGCGCGAGCCTTCTCCTGAAGGTTGGGGCCGGTGGCGGGAAGTCATGACCCCACCTGAACCGAAAGAGGGTGAACAGCCCGTTAAGCTGTCCATCTCGGAGGAAACGCAGCGAAATATCCGTGCCGACGCGGTGATGTTCATTGACGTGCTGCTGGATGAAGAGCGGCAACCTGTCTTCACCTTGAGCGAACTGGAAGACGTGATCGCGTTTTATGGGCCGGTGCATGCCCGACTGCTTAAGCAGGCTATGGATCTGACCACCTCGCCAGAGGAAGCCGAAAAAAAGTCCGAGAGCCAGACACCCAATTCATGATGAAACTCGCGCTTCGCCTGGGGAAGACCCTGGGTGAGCTCAAGCAATCCATCAGCATGAGCGAACTGCGCCTGTGGGCCGCCTATGACCGGATCAGCCCGATCGGCGATGTACGCGGTGATTTTCATGCGGCGCAGATAACTGCGGCTGTTTATAACGCACAGCGCGACCCGAAAAGTCAGCCTGTTGACTTCAATGACATTGTGATTCAGTGGGGTGCCAGCGGTGAGGGGCCGGGGGAGAGTTTGACCGGTTTGGAGTCCTGGCTCGATGAAATGGCTGGATAACCCGCTTAGGCGGGTTTTTTTATGGGTGAAATATGGCTTCTTTGCGCGAACTAATTATCAAAATTTCGGCGAATTCCAGCTCGTTTCAGACTGAAATTTCCCGCGCGTCACGCATGGGAGCCGACTATTACAAAACGATGGATCAGGGGAACCGTAAGGCCGAATACGCTACCCGCCAGAGCCAGCGTGCGCTGGCCGATCTCAACGGGCAACTGGCCACCGTTCGGCAAACTGCTATGGGCATGGCGGGCGTATTCGCCGGTGCTTTTGCTACTGGCCATCTGATCAACCTGGCCGACCAATGGAACCAGGTTAACGCCCGCCTGAAACAGGCTTCACAGTCGTCTGATGACTTTTCCAAAAGCCAGCAGACCCTGATGGCAATTAGTCAGCGCACGGGCACCGCCTTTGGGGACAATGCCAGCCTGTTCGCTCGTTCTGCGGCTTCAATGCGTGAATTTGGTTACGCGTCGGACGATGTGCTGAAAGTGACCGAGGCTATTTCTACGGGGCTGAAGCTATCGGGAGCAGGAACCCAAGAGGCCAGCTCCGTCATTACGCAATTCAGCCAAGCGTTGGCGCAGGGGGTATTGCGCGGCGAGGAATTTAACTCGGTCAATGAAAACGGCGACCGCGTGATCCGTGCATTGGCGGCGGGTATGGGCGTCGCCCGCAAAGATTTGAAGGCGATGGCCGATCAGGGGCTGTTGTCCATTGATAAAGTGGTTCCTGCATTGCTCAGCCAACTTGGCACCCTGCAAGGTGAATTCGCGGCTATGCCAAGTACTGTCAGCGGATCTATCACTAAAGTGGAAAATGCCTTCCAGCAATGGGTTGGGGGTATCAATGAAACCAGCGGTGTTACAGCCGCACTTTCAAGCACCCTTGATGGGCTGGCTGGCAATATTGATGATGTGGCAACCGCTCTGGGCGTTCTGGTTTCAATTGGGGCCATGCGTTACTTCGGCGGGTTAGTCACCAGTATGGGGACGGCAACAGCCGGCATGATGTCCGCCTACCGTGCCGAGGTTGCCGTAGCTGCAGCACAGGTAGAAGGGACAAAAACGGCAACAGCCGCCGCCCGTGCAACGTTATACCGTGCGCAGCAGGCGAAAGTCGCTGCGGTAGGGCTTGAACAGCAAATCGTTGCAGAGCGCCAATTAGCCGTTGCGCAGAACCAACTTGCAGCCAGTGTGGGTGCCCGCAGCGCGGCCCAGACCCGGCTTAACTCGGTAACGTCGCTGGGTGCTCGCCTTGGCG
Organism: Serratia sp. AR11; assembly: GCF_056376275.1. Classification (NCBI taxonomy): domain Bacteria; kingdom Pseudomonadati; phylum Pseudomonadota; class Gammaproteobacteria; order Enterobacterales; family Yersiniaceae; genus Serratia; species Serratia sp. AR11. The sequence goes on along the minus strand of NZ_CM150739.1, from coordinate 4,180,339 downwards.
GCAGTCTGTTAAGTGTTGTGGGTGGGATACCCGGTATCGTGCTCGGTGTTGGCGCAGCATGGATGTACGTCAACGAGAAGAACGAGCAGGCCCGCAAAGTGGCGCTGGCTTATGGCGATACCGTTGAGCAGGTGAAAAAGCAAATCTCAGGCATGTCGATTGCCGGCCTGCAATCTACCGCTGTCGATGCGAACAATTCAATTACAGCTCAGCGCTCGGAAATAGCAAAAACTGAGCAAGAAATTAGAAAGCTGAACAGTAGCCTGAAAAACATGCAGGACATTGAGGCTTCAGCGAAGAAGAACCCACGGCTCACCGAGCTAAATACCTTTTATTCGTTAGCTGAGGCACAACAGAAAATAGTTGAGATTCAAGGGGCGTTGTCGCAAAAAACTTATGCCCTTGAGCAGCAAACTGAAAATCTGCGTGCTACGGAGGCTTTGCGCACTCAGGCGCTGAACGAGTCAATTAATAAAACGGTGGCGCTATCCGGGGCTGTGGGATCGCTTGCCGGTATGTATGCGCAACTAAATCGGGTTACAGGGCTGGCCACATCAGCCGCTTTGCCAGCGTTCCCTGGCATGCAGTTACCGAAGTTGGACACCAAGCAACAGGACGCCATGACTCGCGCAATGCGCGATCAGCAACTTGCTGGGCTGAAAGGGCTCGATAAAGTTCGCCTGTCGGCCACTTTTGAAGCTGATGATCTGAAACTCCCTCCTGGCCGCTATGAGCAGTATGTCGCGGCCAAGGTCGGTGCTGAGCAGAAAACCGAGGCGCTCACTGCCGCAACAAAAGCCCAGCAAAAAGCCGAGCAAGACGCCGCAAGCGCGTCGAAAAAATCCGCCTCCGTTACCGGCGAATATCAGCAGAAGATCGCCAACCTGAACAAAGAAATTCAGGTTGAGCGGGTGAGGATGAAGGAGGGCGATACCGCCGCGTCTTTATTCTCTGCGTCACTGGAGACTGGCAGTAAATGGACGGGTGCTCAACGGGCCGAGCTGGAGCGACTCAATAAAACGTTAACGGAGGCAAAGCAGCGCTGGGATGACCACAACGCGGCGATCGCCTCTGACCCTTACCGGCAGGCATCGCAAACCCGAAAAGAGTCAGAGGATCAGCTACAGCGCCAGATTGCTGGGAATGAAATTAAGAGCGCTGAAGAGCTGGCGCGACGCAAGCAGGAAATCAATACCACCTACCTCAATGCGATAGCAGAGGCAAAGCAACGCAATGCGGTGACAGGCAATCAGGAGCTGGCCGGTAACGTTGACCCCCTGCAGAACATTGAAAACCAACTGGCTAAGCGGCAAGCCCTGATAGAAACCTACGCCACTGCCGGCGTTATTTCGGAGCAGCGCAAAAACCAGCTGATCCTGGCTTCTGAAAATGAAACCAACGAACAGCGGTACCAGGCTGCTATGGCCCTTTACTCCTCCCAGGGCGACATGCAAAAGCTGGCTGTGGATCTATTCCAGAGCTCGCAGGAGCGCGTTACCAACATGCTGACCGGCATGCTAACCGGAACGCAGACGTTTAAAGAGTCCATGCTCAATCTGTTCTCCACGCTGACGCAATCCATCATCAACAATCTGGTGGATATGGCGGCACAGGCGCTGATTACCAGCACCATTATGCAAACCATTACCGGTATTTTTGGTGGGGTTGCCGGCGGTGCCGCTGGTGGGGCGTCAGCGGCTGCCGGGAGCACCGGCGCTATGGGGATGAGCACTAGCTATATGGCGTATGCAAAGGGCGGTGTTGTTGCCTCCAGCGATCTGAGCCAGTTCAGCGGACAGGTGGTCAGTACCCCTACAACGTTTGCGTTTGCCAAGGGAGCAGGACTCATGGGCGAGGCGGGGCCAGAGGCGATTATGCCACTGACACGCGCTGCAGATGGTTCGCTGGGTGTTCGCGCCATATCGCAAGGTGGGGCTGGTGGAGGTGGCGGCGGTGCACCGCAGGTATACATCACCATCGATAGCAACGGACAAGCGTCTCAGACCACTACGCCGGGATGGGAGCAGTTTGGCAGCGAGATCGGCCAGTTTGTCGATCAGCGTTACCGCGCATTGCGGGATAAGGACTTGGGGCAAAACGGTGTCCTGACTCAACGATTAGGGGGGAGACGATGACGCTGGAAGAATTTGTCTATAGCCCCAGGGTAAACCCGACCGGGGATATTACCCAGCGGGTGCGAGAGGTGCAATTCGGCGATGGTTACAAACAACAGTCCGGCGACGGTATTAACGGCGAGCACCAAAGCTGGCCACTAACGTTCGTCGGCAATTGGCAGTACATCGTCGGTATCCGCAGTTTCCTGAAACGTCACGAAGGCTTCCGGGCTTTCAAATGGCGAAACCCGCTCTTTGAGCTGGGGCTGTACACCTGCAACGGGCATCAGGTTACCGCGATGGGGAAAAACTCTCGCGGTGAACCGATGTACCAGATCGCCGCAACGTTTGAAACAGCAAATCGACCATAGGATTATCCATGAGCATTAACGCAGACCTGCAGCTACTTGCGCCGGGGAAACGGGTGTATCTGTTCCACGTTGACGGCAGCATGTTCGACGGGCCAGAGCTGTTTTTTCATAACTATCCGATCCCGTATACAGAAGCGGAGCTGGTTGCCGCCAGCAGTGATCCGAATTTGCTGCCAGCTAAATCCATCTGGTGGCAAGGGAAGGAGTACAAGCCGTGGCCGGTGGAGGCAACAGGTTTCGAAGTTACCAGCGATGGCAGCGCACCCACACCCACGTTGAGCGTGGCGAACCTCGACGGAACAATCTCAGCCATGTGCCTGGCATATCAAAACATGGCTCAGGCCAGAGTCACTCGGCACTATACCTTTGCGCAATATCTGGATGCGCGAAATTACCCGGACGGCAACCCCGAGGCCGATCCCACCAAAGAAAAATTGGATGTTTACTACATCGAAAACAAAACCAGCGAAGACGACGAAATTATTCAGTTTCAGCTGTCATCGCCGGCAGATTTGCAGGGCATGCAGATCCCCTCACGTCAAATACATAGCCTATGTACCTGGTGTATTCGTGGGCAGTACAGAGGCCCATCATGCGGCTATACCGGCACAAACTATTTTGATCAGGACGGCAACCCGGTTGACGATCCGTCAAAAGACGACTGCGGCGGGCTACTCAGTGATTGCAAAAAACGCTGGGGGGCAACAGAGCAATTGCCGTTTGGTGGTTTCCCCGGCTCCGCATTGCTGAAGAGGTGATAATGCGTAAACAGATAATCAGCGCCGTTCTGGCGCATGCGGCGGCGGAGTATCCGCGCGAGTGTTGTGGGCTGGTGGTGCAAAACGGACGCCGGCAGCGTTACGTTCCTTGCCGAAATTTGGCACCGGAGCCCACTGAACAGTTTAGCCTGGCACCAGAGGATTACGCCGCCGCTGAAGATGCCGGCACAATCATTGCGATTGTTCACAGTCACCCCGACGCTACCACCCAGCCCAGTCAACTCGATATTGCGCAGTGTGACCTGTCACAATTACCGTGGATCATCGCCAGTTGGCCGGAGGGAGATATTCGGGGAGTCATGCCCACGCAGGGCATTAAGCCGCTGCTGGGCCGTCCGTTCTTGCATGGGTTCTGGGATTGCTACGCCATAATCCGGGACTGGTATCAGCTCGAGCGTGGCATTACGCTGCCGAATTTTAAACGGACAGATGGCTGGTGGGATAGGGGGGAAAACCTCTATATGAAACTTTACGCCGAGGCGGGCTTCGTGCCGGCATCGGGCGAGGTGCAGATCGGCGACGTAATCGTTATGCAAGTTCAGGCACCGGAGCCGAATCACGCAGGCGTCTACTTGGGTGATGGGTTGATGGTGCATCACATGTATGGCCAGCTCAGCACGCGTGTTCCTTATGGTGGGTACTGGCAAGAACGAACGATAACGGTTTTGCGTTACAAGGGCTGAACTGCTGCTATGATATTGGGATATTAATTTAAGGGATATCACGATGAAAAGAATAGCGTTTGTTATAGCAATTGCCTTTCTCTCTGGATGTGCGACTCAGGCTGTTTTTCCTGATCAGGCAAGACCAGCCCCTAAAGAGCGGATTTTTAAATATCAATCTCCAATTAAAGATGGTGCAAAACTGATTATTGTTAGAGATAGCGGAATGTTAGGTGTGGGATGTTTTGCTGGTGTATATATTGACGGTGTACGATCTGCGAGCCTCAACCCTGGCGAACGTGTAGATTTATATCTTTCTGCTGGTGAACACAATATTGCGATGAAGGGCGAAGGGAAAGTTTGTTTTGCAGATGATGTGCCAGTTGGTAGGGAATTAAGCCTAAAGCACAACCAAACAAAAGCAGTCAGGTTATTCTCAGACCCGAGTGGTAACCTTGATGTAAAACCCCTTCCATTAAATTGAAAATAAGCCACCAATAGGTGGCTTTTTTATTGGAATATTTTATGCCATTTTTAATCCCTGAAGTTAAGACCATACGTTTATATGGTGTTCTTGGCGCAACATTTGGAAGAGTTCATCGACTAGCGGTAGATAGTCCTCAAGAGGCAATTAAAGCGTTATGTACGGTTATCCCTGGATTCCAAAACTTCTTACTGAAAAGCAAGGAAATCGGTTTAACTTTTGCTGTGTTTGAGGGTAAGAATGGGCTGAGTAGAGATGATCTCATCATGCCTTCAAACGGGCGAGATATACGAATAGCACCAATAATTATCGGAAGTAAAAAAGCAGGTGTTTTCCAAACGATTTTAGGTGCAGTGATGGTTGTTGCGGGTGTTCTTATATCAGTGTTTTCTGCTGGGACAATGTCCGCGTTTGGTGCTCAGTTGGCGTGGGCTGGTGGAGCCATGATGCTTGGTGGCGTCATTCAAATGCTTTCACCTATGCAGGGCGGACTGGCTTCACGCCAAGATCCTGACAATAAGCCGTCATACGCATTCGGTGGGCCAGTTAATACCATTGCCCAGGGTAATCCAGTGCCGATTCTATATGGGAAGCGTCGCATTGGTGGCGCCATTATCTCCGCTGGCATCTATGCAGAAGACCAGCAGTAATTAGAAGCCTCTGATTTACTGAACCCGCTCCGGCGGGTTTTTTTACGCCTGGAGAAAAGTATGCACGTTATTGAAGGCCGGAAAGGTGGAAGCAGTAGCCCCAGCACACCGACAGAATCACCCGATTCTTTGCAGTCCACCTCTTACGCAAAAATACTTCTGGCGCTGGGCGAGGGAGAGTTTGCCGGTGAACTTGATGGCACCCGGATTTTTCTTGATGGCACTCCGCTAACTTCGGCTGATGGCACTGAAAACTTCCCCGGCGTGAAATGGGAATTCCGTTCAGGCACGCCACATCAGGATTACATTCCCGGCATGCCTGATGTTGAAAACGAAATTACGGTCAGCACTGAATTAACAAGCGAACGTGACTGGGTTAGAGCAGTGACCAACATTCAGCTTTCTGCGGTACGACTGCGTTTTTCTTGGGCCCAGTTGCAGCAGCAGCAAGATAACGGGGATGTAGTCGGGTACCGCATTGAATATGCGATCGACGTTGCCACTGATGGCGGAACTTATCAAGAAGCCCTGCGCACTGCCATTGATGGCAAGACCACGACCAAATATGAGCGCAGTCACCGCATCGATCTGCCGGCGGCCACAACGGGGTGGCAAGTGCGTGTCCGTCGCCTGACGCCGAACAGCACCAGTAACCGGGTAGCCGATAAAATGGTGGTTGAAGCCATTACGGAGACGATAGACGCCAAGCTGCGTTATCCGGAAACAGCATTGCTGTTTATCCAGTTCGATGCGAAACAGTTCCCCAATATTCCCCAGGTATCCAGCGAGCCAAAAGGGCGGATAGTCCGCATACCATCGAATTATAACCCTGAGACACGGGAATATACCGGGGTGTGGGACGGGACATTTAAAACAGCATGGACGAATAACCCCGCCTGGATAACCTATGACCTGATGATAAATGACCGGTTCTCTATCGGAACCCGAGTAAAGGCTGAAAACCTCGCGCTGACGAAATGGGACTTGTACCAGATTGGACAGTATTGCGATCAGTTAGTGCCGGATGGCCGGGGCGGTGACGGAAAAGAACCGCGTTTTCTGTGTGATGTTTACATCCAGTCACAAGAGGATGCTTGGAACGTACTACGCGACATCGCGTCTATTTATCGCGGCTCTACGTTCTGGGCAAACAACGGCATGAATGTCCTGGCCGACATGCCCGCCGATGTTAAATACATTTTCACCCGCGCCAACGTTAAAGATGGCAAGTTTACCTATGCCAGCGCCAGCGAGAAAACGCATTACAGCACCTGCATGGTGAGCTGGAGCGACCCGGCAAACGGTTATCAGGACGCGATAGAGCCAGTCGCAGAACAATCACTAATTCGACGTTATGGCATCAAACAAGCTGACCTGACGGCGATCGGGTGTATTCGAAAGTCTGAAGGTATCCGCCGGGGTAAATGGCTGTTACACACCAACGACAAGGATCGCCTTGTATCGTTCACCGTTGGTCTTGATGGCAAAGTACCTCTGCCGGGTTGGATTATTGCTATCGCAGATGAAATGCTGGCAGGCCGCCCGCTCGGTGGCCGTATCAGTTCCGTGGATGGCCGCAATATCAATCTTGATCGCGTTTCTTCAGCCGTTGTTGGTGAGCGATTAATACTGAACCTGCCGAGCGGAAAAGCGGAGGGCCGAACCATTGCGGCGGTAGCGGGTAAAACCGTTACGGTAACAACGGCGTATTCTGAAACACCGGTTGCCGAGGCGGTGTGGGCGGTTGACGCGTCAGATCTCGCGCTGCAGCAGTTCCGTGTGACCGGCATTAAAGAAGGCGATGACGGGGTATCGTTCGATATTACTGCAGTCGAGCATGACCCGAATAAATATCCCAAAATTGATACTGGCGCTCGAATCGAAGACCCGCCGATCAGCGTTATCCCGCCTGGTGTGCAGCCGCCGCCGAAGAATGTTCAGATAGGTGAGTCGTCAGCCATTATTCAAGGGCTGGCCGTGGCCACACTACGTGTTACATGGGATCGGGCTGAAAGTGCGATTGCCTACGAGGCCGAGTGGCGCCGGGACAACGGCAACTGGATACCTGCGCCGCGAACGTCAACGCTCGGGTTTGAGGTTTCCGGCATTTATGCTGGTCGCTATCAGGCCCGCGTGCGTGCCATTAACCCTTCTGAAATTTCCAGCGTATGGGCGAACGCGCCAGAAATGGTGCTGACCGGTAAGCAGGGAGAGCCGCCAGCGCTGGCCAGTTTTACGACGATAGGTCAGGTGTTTGGCATCGTGTTGAACTGGGAGTTTCCGCTCGGGGCAGAGGACACACAGCGTACTGAAATCTGGTATAGCCAGAACTCGGACGGCAGCAACAAAATGCACCTGGGTGATTATGCCTACCCGCAGCGTAGCCACACGATGACGGGGTTGTCCGCTGGTGTGAATTTCTGGTTCCAGGCGCGTCTGGTGGATAAGCTGGGAAATACAGGGCCGTGGACGGGTTGGACGCAAGGAACGTCGAGCGAAGACGCCAGCGAGGTACTGGACTACCTAAAAGGGAAAATCACCGAAACGGAGCTGGGACAGGAACTGCTGGGGCCGGTTGAAGATGCCGGAAAGTTGAAGGATATGTGGTCTGTCAAAGTAGGACAGACTGTTGACGGTAAGCTTTACACCGCCGGGATCGGCGTAGGCGTTGAAAATACACCGGAAGGAATGCAGAGCCAGGTACTGATATTGGCTGACAGGTTCGCCGTGCTGAATACTGCAGACGGGCAGGGTTCGGCTGTATCAGTCCCGTTCGCAATTGAAAATAACCAAGTTTTCATGAACTCGGCTTTCATCAAAGATGCATCGATAACCAATGCCAAAATTGGCGATTGGATTTCATCATCTAATTATGATTGGGTTACCGGTAAAACAGGCTGGTTGATAAATAAAAATGGTTGGGCATCTTTCGCTAATTGTGATGTTCGCGGAACAATAACGGCAACGTCAGGGGAGTTCAATAACGGAACTTTTAGTAATTGCCACATCCTTGAAAACTGCATTATCGACGGTAAGTTATCAGCCGCCAATATTGAAGGTAACCTTGTCCAAGGCAATACTTTCGGTTTCACAATTGCAAATACAAACGGCCAGAGAATAATACGCTATGAAGGCAATCCGCTAATGCCCATGCGGATTTATGGTTATGTTATGGCCGTCATGAATCGCCAGCAGAAAACAAAAGTCTACTTCAACGGTAATGAGGGCTCTGCTGTCGATGGGTTGTATATCGCAAGGAACGGAGATTCTTCAAGTAGCTATTCATATACGACTATGTTCAATTTTTCTCGCGACGTAGCTAAAGGTGAAGGGCTTGATATTAATGTACATGCAGGCGCACTAAACCAAGGCTCTGGAGAGTCGACGCAATACACGATAATGATTTGGGCCACACCGCAAAACAGTGGCTTCTCTGTTGAAAATCCATAATTGAAATAACAACCCGCTTCGGCGGGTTTTTTACTGGAGAAAATATGGCTGTTTTAATCAGCGGTAAACTCATCGGCCCGAATGGCGATCCGCGCCCCGGTGTAACCATTATGCTGACAGCGGTCAAAACGTCATCGGCAGTCGTTCACCTTGCGCCGTCCAGTTCCACCACTGGCCCAGATGGTAGTTATTCACTGTCGGTCGAAGTTGGCACGCATAACGTAATGATTGAGGCGTATGGGCGTCCATTCGAGAAAGTAGGGCAGATCACCGTTTATAGCGACTCGAAGCCAGGGACGCTTAATGATTTTCTGACCAGCCCTGGGCAAGAGGAACTAACGCCAGCGATTGTGGCAATAGTTGATGATATGCGGGCTGCCGCAGCCCTGTATGCGCAGCAAGCCAGAGAAGCGCGGGACGATGCAAAGGCATCAGCTGATGCTGCGCAGGCTGGAATTGACGCATATCCAACGCTTACGAAAGCGCAGGAGGCTGTTAACGGTGGTACAGAAACCCGAGAGTACATCTGGGTTCGCTCTACTGTTGAAGGCCATGTTTCTGACGAATACCACAACGTGAATAAAGTGCTGACACCGACAGGTGTTTTCACTACCAGCGGAAACGCTGTGGAAAAAGTGGCGAACTCACTCAGGGACGATAAGGCCGATCTCGCCGCTGCCATTCGCGATCCGAACGGTTTTTCTGAATTCGAAATCGAAAAAGGCGGTGCTTTTGGCACGACCAGAGTACGCGTTGCGACTGATGCGATAATTAACGAGGCTTTCACGATTAAAACGAACGTCGAAGGGCGTTTTATCATGATGGATCCGCAGTCGTTTGAGTTTCAGCCAGAAGACACTGCCACCGCCGATCCTGAACCACCGAAACCGCCTGAGCCGGGTAATTCCCTACTGGAAAGGGACAACCGGAACAAGTTGGCAGCGATGTTCAGAAAATCGAAGGGCATCACGTACGACATTGCCGGGGCCATCTGGGATTACTGCATCATTTTAGTTTATGGCCAGTCACTCGCGTCGGCTATGGAGGGGTGGCCAGCGTTAACAAAAGTTGCGCGTGAGATTGAAAATCTTCTGATGGTTGGCGATTCGACGCGGGGCAGTTCCCGGAGCGGCACCTATGCACCGTTGGGCGCAAACATATTCCAGCCCCTGCGAGCGGTTGTCCAGGGGACAAACGGCCTGGGGCTTTCTGATGAACAAGTGGCCGTACTGCCTGAGAAGGATACCAGTGAAGGCGAAGACAGCGCGGTCAGTGCCGTTCATCTCTGGCGGGCGTTGCAGCTGCAGCTGAATGGCATGACAGATAACCCCAACCGGAAAATCATCGTGGTCAATTGCGCGGTAGCCGGCCGTTCGGTTGAGCAACTGTCTAAAGGTGCTCCGTCCCGCCACTATGAAAACCGTGTATTGAAGGCGCTGAACAATATCAAGGCTTTGGTAGATGCGAAATCTGCAGAAGTTGGCCGTACGTTAACTTGCGGGATCGCTGGCTGCGTCTACAACGGCAACCAATGGAACTACCTGGGTACCGACGGTACCACCGACAAAAACCAGTTCAAAGCCGAACTCGGTACGCTGTTTGACGATATTGCTTCAGAAAACCCGGCAATATTTGGTGTAACTGAACGGCCATTCTTTATCACTATGCAAACGGGGGATGTTTATACCCGCGACACGACGAATCTGTCGATCGGCATGGCACATATCGAAATGCAAAATGAGCGGGACAATGTGTTTCTTGCAGGGCCGGAAGCACCAGTGCCGTCCAAACCCGGCGGGCATCGCGATCCGAACGGATACCGTTGGTTAGGCCAGCAAATCGGAAAGGTCATGCATCAGGTGGCTGACCGCCGGTTAGATTGGTTTCCTACGCTGCCGATTGGTGCAACTTTTACCGGCCGGGAAGTGCTCGCAGATCACCTAGTCTGGAATCCTCCCCTTCAGTGGCGAGAGACATTCAGCACCATTACCCCAACGATGTTTCAGAACAAAGGGTATCGCATCACGGATGCGCAAGGTGATGCTGCGATCGCGAGTGTGGAAATTGCCGCAGACACAATAACCCGGATCACCGCTCAGCGTGACCTCATAGCGCCGGTTTTTGTCTGGTATGCCGGGCAAGGTACTTATGGGGGGGATGGCAACCTTTTTGACTCCGATACTACGCGGGCGCTATACAACTACGAATATCGGGAAGGAACCGGCCAGTATGCTGCGGCGAACTTGCCAGCCTACGTGAATAAACCCTACCCACTGAACAACGCGAGCTGCGCGTACAGAATACAGGCGGTAAAAAATGACTGATTTAGTCGATCTCGGTATCACTATCGTTTCAAACAACTCCCGAGCGATCTCTCGAGCGAAGAGCGTCACAACACCGATCATGCGCGGGTTGGAATATCTCAATTTTTATTGTGGTGACACGGGAAACCTGACGAGAAATTTAGTGCGGGGTAAGCCGCCTGGGCGGGTGATCGGTAAACCGGTACCGCACGGCACCTATACCACGTTTAACAGCTCAACCAACTACATTGACAGCGGTGTAGCTCAAACTGATTCAATGACCATGATCTGCCTGGCCAGAGCACCTGACCCGAAAGAAGAAAGCGCACTGATGTCGAACTTTAACGGGACGGCACCGGGTGGTGGAACCAGTCAAGGCACGGGCATGATGTTTCGTCCTAACCAGTTTTATTACAACAATGCCGTGGTTAATGCCGACGGTTCAAAATCGTTATTCCAATCGTCATTGCCGTATAACCCAGGAACATGGGCTTTGGCTGAGTGCCGCAGCTCACCGCAACTTAATGGCGGGAATGTCTGGCTAAATCAGGATGGGGCATCGAATGCGGTGGCCTATGGACTGCCTGCCGGCGCTCGGGTGGATATTGGGGGGAATATCATGATCGGCTCGCTGGGTGGGCTTTTAGGCTCGGTCAATGGTAAGCCTTCAGATATCGGGATGGCAGCGATTTTTAGCATTGCATTAACGGCTGATGAGGTAGCGAAGTTTCGTGCGTGGGTTCGCGAAGTGCTGAAGTACCAATTCGACTGGACGCCATTCTAACTGTAATAGCAGCCGGGGGTAACCCGGCTATTTTTTATAGGGTACGGCTATATCGAAAGCGAGCGCGGCGTCTAACGCCAAGTTCTCTGTAGAGTAGGGTATTTCTGAAACCAACTCCCAGCGCCGGTTGTGGTAAGTGTACAACCAGCCCTGGCCCTCTTCATCTTCTCTAATCGCCAGCATGATCGCGCTGTTCTGATCAGGTGCTGGGAATCGTTCATTTTCGGTCAGAAAGAAGATTTGTTTAGCGCCTATTCTGAAACTAGTCATCAGATATCAGTGACCAGCCACTCATCGGCTTCTTCGAACATCTCCTCCAGCATCCTATTTAGCTTTTCTCTGTCGCTTTTGTTTGCGTCGGAGTTAAGCCCATTCGCCTGCATAGGTTTTACCCGCACCACAGCATCGGGAAAAATCCGGTGTACCCGCTTAGTCAATTCTGCTTTGATAATCTCCGCCGCGTCAGGCAAACCGTTAACATTACGTTGGTCAAAAACCAGTTCTACAAACATTTTTCCCACCAATTTTACTGTATGTATAGCCAGTATTATCGGCTTTGGTTTGTCATTAGATCAAGTAGCGGCATAGAAAAAATGGAGGGATTTGTGTTGCTGGTGGAATTTATAGTGAAAAATGAGAAGAAAAAACAGTAGCGCAATTTATAACACATAATTGTAATATGCTGATTATCAATGAAATAATATCAATGCTCGCACATATCGCAGTTGATGCATTTCTTGGTAATCAGCAGTGCCATGTCAGTTATCTTTTAATCGGTGCACACGAACAGGCGCGCAATCTATCATAAAACCCATTTTTCCGGGCGTTTTTTCACCTGTAGCAGCAGATGCGCTTAACCGGGCCGTCATAGTAACTCCGGCGGGTCGTTGGCCAACTGATCAAAATCAACCATTTCCTGACCATTGAAGACATGCCGTGTGCCTTGCGCAGTCACCGCTGCGTGTAATTGTGGTTGGGTGAGGGTAATCCCAGCCTGTTGGGCAAACAGACTGAGAAAGTCAAAGGCACTGTGCGGATCCTCAATAAGGGTCCGCTGCCGGTCGGAATCAGAAAGTACCAACAGCGGCACCTCATAATTCTGTCGATTATTGCCGCCATGGCGTAGATACAGCTTGCCGTCAATATCTCTATGAGAAAGGCCGTGATCAGAGAAATAGAATAATTTAAACGGGGAGTGTGTCGCCTGCAGCATCTGATAAGCATGCTCGATGAAACGATCCGTCTTGCGGTAGGTCGACAGGTAACAACCTAGCTCGGAATTATCGCTGGTGAAAGCCGGTGGCTCACCGCCCAGTCGTTCGCAGAAATCGGCATGCGATCCCATAATATGCAGAACATACAGGTTCCCCACACCATTATGGGCCAGTGCCGTTTGCAACAGCGGCAGCAGTTCATCGTCATCGGTATTGCGTGATTGGTAATCTCCTTTTTTCAGGAACTGATGCTCATCACTAAACATGGCTATTTTGGAGATCGGGGTATCAAATTGGCCAATCAACCCTTGGTTGGAAAACCAATAGGTATGCAGTCCTGCGGCTTTTGCCAGGGTGATAATATTATCCGCAATATGATGTGTTTTTCCGTCGCTCAATGCCAGGGTTCTTGGCAGAGATTCGAAAGTGTTCGGCGCGGTGGAAATATAATTACTGTAAAAGGTCCCGTTCACGTGATCCAGAAAAGGGGTGGTTGGCGTCGGATAACCAAATAATGACATGTAGTCCCTGCGCATGCTTTCGCCAACCACAATGACATAGTTAGCCTTGTTACTATTAGCGCCATTAAGGAGCCAACTGGGTTGGGAATGCGTACCGGCTTCAATTTCGGCCATTTGTTGGTTGTAGCTCTGGTACGAAGAAGTTAGCGATGAAAAGAAATTCACCAAATGAAGATTCCCCACTCCCCCACTGAGTATTCTGGCGAGCAGCACAACGATAAAAATCACCAAAAATGGCAATATTTTTCTAGTCGGGAGTGGCCGCTGCCAGCTATAGCGAGCAAGAATAAACAACGTGAGCAGTGTGGCGCTGGGTAACAGGTAGCAGCCGGCAGGTATGGCGTACAGAAACTCGATGGCTTCCGCCCGGTTGGTTTGAAACAGGGCCGACACCACGGAGACGGAAGGTGGGCCGTAGATCACGCCGACGGGGGCATAAATGGCACAGAATATAATATAGGGTATAACCAGGAAATATCGAGTGAGGGGGATTGCAGATAATAATAACAGGCTAAGTGAAACAAACAGGATATCAATCCCTTTGGTGCCGCCATATCCCATCGCCTTTATTAATATCAACGAAACGACAACGAAGAGCAAAAAGTGACGGGCCACGGGTGATGTTGCGAGTATGTGGGTTTTATTTAAAATTGCTGTATGTGTTTTCATAAAAACTCGATTATCAATATATTGCTGTCCATGCCTGATTAAATTCTGGGCGGAATTTAAACAATAAACGCCACGTACTCTATTTTTAGATGAGTTTTTTATATTCTGGTATTTGTGGCATGGGCATTATACGACTCAGACGAGTTTTTTCACTAACTGTTCGCTGTGTTTTATTCTATCGCGGGCATGATCAAGATCGTGTTGAATTAAGGCCATAAACAGCAGATCGGTGAGGGCATATTGAGCGGTGCTGGAAGAGATGGCCGCGCTGCGGGTGTTGGGTTCTTCGGCGATTGTATATAAGCAGTGGTCGGCACGTTGCTGCAGGCCGTTCGGTGAGAAACTGGTCAGCGCCAGTACTTTAGCACCGGCCAGGCGGGCTTCTTCCGCCGCCAGGTTGATTTCCCGTCGTTCGCCGCTGAACGAAATGGCCAACAGCAAATCCCGCTTGTCCAGCGCCTGAACCGTTGCCAACTGGACGTGCATATCCTGCTCGGCCACTGCCATCACGCCAATTTTAAGCAACTTATAGGAGAAGTCTTTGGCGACCAGGCCGGAAGCGCCAATCCCCAACAAAATAACCCTTCGCGCCTGACGCAACATTTCCAGTGCCTGATGCAGGCGTTCCTCACTATTAATGTCCAGCGTGGCGCGCAACGCTGCCTGCTTTTCTACCAACAGTTTTTCACCAACGGTTTTCAAGGCATCACTGCTGAGGATATGGTTATGTACTGTAACTACGGGGGCTGTCTGCGGTTGGGCCAGGGTCTCGCTTAGCGCCAGTTTTAGTGCCGGGAAGCCTTTGTAGCCCATCTTCTGAGCAAACTTCACCACGCTCGACTGACTGATGCCAGCCAGTTGGGCCAGCTTTTGCGAACTGAGATGGCGAGCCTGCTCGGCGTTATGCAGCAGAAAGTCCGCCAGCTTGCGATCATTTTGAGCCAGCGTTGGATACATCTGGCGAATACGAAGAAGGGTACTCATTGATATTGATATATCCCTGGAAACCAGACGCTATTCTGCCACGGTGATGGCGAAAACGCGCAGTGAAAATTTTTTGTGAGCCAGTCTCTAAAATAGCAAAAAGCGCTCGCTTTGTTGAATAAAATATTCAAATAATGGTTTAAGTTTGTGAATTAAAAATTCAAAGGTGAAAAAATGAACTTGGGCGCTTTAGTCTCTGAAACCCGCAATCCGGCCACCATGGGGCTCGACGAGATGTCGACGCTGGAGATGGTGAGCTGTTTTAACCAGGAAGACCGCAAAGTACCGGAGGCGATTGAAAAAGTATTGCCGGCCATCGCACAAGCGGTGGATCTGGCGGCCGCGGCGTTGAAGGCCGGTGGGCGGTTGATTTATCTGGGGGCCGGCACCAGCGGCCGCCTTGGGGTGTTGGATGCTTCCGAATGTCCGCCGACCTTCGGCGTGCCGCATGGCATGGTGATCGGGCTGATTGCCGGTGGCCCGGGCGCGTTGCTCAAAGCGGTGGAAGGTGCGGAGGATGATGCGGCGCTGGGCGAGGCTGACCTTGTCGCGCTGGATTTGACCGCCACCGATATGGTGGTCGGGCTGGCAGCATCCGGGCGGACACCCTACGTGATTGGTGCACTGCGCTATGCACGCCAATTGGGCTGTCCGACGGCGGCGATTTCCTGTAACCCGGATTCGCCAATCGCCCATGAGGCGCAGGTGGCGATTTCACCGGTGGTGGGGCCGGAAGCCCTGACCGGTTCGACGCGTTTGAAGTCTGGCACTGCGCAGAAACTGGTGCTGAACATGCTGTCGACCGGGGCGATGGTCAAACTGGGTAAAGTCTATGAAAACCTGATGGTAGACGTGAAGGCCACCAACGTAAAACTGGTGGATCGCGCCTGCCGCATCGTGGTGGAAGCCACCGGTGCCGAGCGCAGTCAGGCCGAAGCGGCGCTGACGCAGACCGGTTTTGAAGTCAAACCGGCAATCCTGATGATCCTGGCCGGTATCGACGCACAAGAGGCGCAGCAGCGCTTACAACAGCATGACGGCTATTTGCGCGCGGCATTGACGCGCTAAACCATACCTGGGGCGGGCGATGGACAAGACAACGGCACTGGCGACACAGATTCTGGCGGGCATTGGCGGTGAGGGGAATATCCTCCGGCTGGAGAACTGCATGACACGAGTACGTGTCGAGGTTAGCGATGAGCAACGCCTTGACCTGGCGGCGCTCAAGCAGTTACCGGGTGTTAAGGGCTATATCAAACAGGGCGAACAGCACCAGTTTATTGTTGGGCCGGGTGCCGCTGCCAAGGTGGTCGATGCCATGCGTTCACTGCTCACCGGCGCACCGGTTGCCGTGGCCAGCGGAGATGATGTCGCCCGTAACAAGGCACAAGCCAAGCAAAAGTATGCTGCGCCAATGAGCGGTGCGCTGAAAAAGTTGGCCGATGTCTTTATTCCGTTGATCCCGGCGTTCATCGCCTCCGGTCTGATTACCGGCATCATCAACCTGTTGAAACGGCCGGATATTGCCGGCGAACTGGCGCTAAATTACCCTAACGTGCTGGGACTGCTGGCAATTTTTGGCAGTGCCGTGTTCGCCATCATGAATATTCTGGTCGGGGTTAACGCCGCCAGGGTGTTTGGCGGTTCTCAGGCTATGGGCGGCGTGATGGCCGGTATCCTTTCCAGCCCGGCATTGGCGCAAATCACTTTGTTCGGTGAGGCGTTGCAGCCTGGCCGTGGCGGGGTGATTGCAGTGCTGCTGGTGGTGGCGTTGATGTGCTGGGTTGAAAAGCGGCTGCGTAATTGGCTGCCGGAGTCGATCGAGCTGATCCTCAATCCGCTGATCACCACGCTGGTGACCGCATCGTTGGCGATTGTGATCCTGCAGCCGCTGGGCGGCTATATTTCGGATGCCATCGCCCACGGCGCTAACCTGGCGATCGACAAAGGGGGCCTGCTGGTGGGAGCTGTGCTGTCTGGGCTGTTTCTGCCGTTGGTGCTGTCCGGTTTGCATCAGGGGCTGGTGCCGATCCACGTCGAGCTGGTGCAGGCACATGGTTCCAACCCACTGCTGCCGATTTTGGCGATGGCGGGTGTTGGTCAGGTCGGGGCTGCGCTGGCCGTATTAATGAAAACCCGTAACGCACGGCTGAAAAAGGTGATCAAGGGAGCGTTGCCGGTCGGTATTCTCGGCATTGGTGAGCCCTTGATTTTCGGGGTGACCTTGCCGCTGGGGAGGCCCTTTGTCGCCGCGTGTCTCGGCGGTGCCGTGGGCGGGGCGCTGATCAGCTACTGGAAGGTGGCGACGGTGATCACCTTCGGTATCTCGGGTTTACCTTTGGCGTTAACCATTGTCTCGGGTAAGGTGATGTTGTATCTGACGGGTCTGGTGATTACCATTGCCGCTGGATTTATTTTCACCTGGATAATGGGATTCAACGATCCTGAGGAGTAGCGCTTGAGCGAGAAACAGAGCCAACAGGCCGCGGAAGGCCGCCGTGTGGTGTTCTTTGATCTGGACGGCACGCTGCATCAGGAAGACATGTTTGGTAGTTTCTTGCGTTTCTTGTTGCGCCATCTGCCATTGAATCTGTTGCTGGTGGTACCGTTGTTGCCGGTTGTCGGGCTGACGCTGTTGGTGATGGGCCGTGCTGCCCGCTGGCCGATGAGCGTGCTGCTGTGGTCGATTACCTTTGGTCGCTCGGAGGCCCGCTTAAAGGCGCTGGAACAGCGTTTTGTCAGTTATTTCCGCGATAAGGTGACCGCTTTCCCGGTGGTGCAAATGCGTTTGCGCCAGTACCTCGAAGCGCATGATGCGCAGGTATGGCTGATCACCGGTTCGCCGGAGCGTCTGGTGGAGCAGGTATATCAGGACTCTGCTTTTCTGCCGCAGGTCCATCTGGTGGGCAGCCGTATTTTACGGCGTTACGGTGGTTGGGTGCTGGCTCTGCGTTGCCTGGGGGTACAGAAGGTGACCCAGTTGGAACAGCGTCTCGGCGCGCCGCTCAAGCTGTATAGCGGCTACAGCGACAGCAAGCAGGATAATCCTTTGCTGTATTTCTGCGAGCACCGCTGGCGGGTCAGTAAGCTGGGTGAGCTGCAGCAGTTGGAATAACTAAAGGGCGGATATCCGCCCTTGGTTTAATCATAAAGCTGTTGGTTAGACTGAGATACCCGGGCCTAGCGCACCGAGGGGCGCTCCGGCAGCTAAAGCTGCTACGACCCCTTCGGCACGCTCTCCCTAATAACTGGCTTTAACGAAGTATAAGGGCGGATATCCGCCCTTTTGCTATTTTGGATAATTACATTGCCGCGCGGAAGATGGCGACGATCTGTTCGTGGGTGGCTTGTATCGGGTTGGTGAAACCGCAGGCATCTTTCAGCGCGGTGGTCGCCAGCGTATCGAAATCCTGTTCTTTCACTTTTAAATCGAGCAGCCCAGCCGGGATGCCGACGTCTTTTGCCAGCAAACGAATGGCGGCGATACAGGCAGCAGCGCCCTGTGGGTCGTTAAGATGTTTCACATCCAGCCCCATGGCGACGGCGACGTCTTTCAACCGTGGCGCGCAAACGCGGGCGTTGAACTCCTGCACGTGCGGCAGCAGCACCGCGTTACATACCCCATGCGGCAGATCGTAGAAACCGCCGAGTTGGTGCGCCATGGCGTGCACATAACCGAGAGAAGCGTTGTTGAAGGCCATTCCGGCCAGGAACTGGGCGTAAGCCATGTTTTCACGTGCCTGCATATTGCTGCCGTCGGCGACCGCGTCGCGCAGCGATTCGGCAATCATGGTGACGGCTTTCAGCGCACAGGCATCGGTAATCGGGTTGGCGGCGCTGGAAACATAGGCCTCAATCGCGTGGGTTAATGCATCCATCCCGGTGGCGGCGGTCAGGCCTTTCGGCATACCGGCCATCAGGTGCGGGTCGTTGACCGACAGGATTGGGGTGACGTGCTTGTCGACAATCGCCATTTTGATGTGGCGTGCTTCATCGGTGATGATGCAAAAACGGGTCATTTCAGAGGCGGTGCCGGCGGTGGTGTTGATGGCAATCATCGGCAACTGCGGTTTGGCGGAGCGATCGACACCTTCATAATCCTTGATCTCTCCGCCGTTGGTCGCAACCAGCGCGATGCCTTTGGCGCAGTCGTGCGGTGAGCCGCCGCCAAGAGAAACTACGCAGTCACAGTGGTGTTCTTGCAGCAGGGCCAGGCCCTGTTTCACGTTAAGGGTAGTTGGGTTAGGGTGAGTACCGTCATAAACGCAGCTTTCGATCTGTTGTACGGCGAGTAACTGTTGAACCTGGGCGACCACGCCGATGTTATTCAACACTTTGTCGGTCACGATCAATGCGTGGCGCAATCCCTGTTGTTTCATGGTCTTTGCCGCTTCGTCCAGACAGCCGGAACCAATCATATTGACGGAAGGGATAAAGAAAGTTGAGGCAGCCATAAGTCACTCCTTGATAAAAGCTTTATTGCTTGCCTCAAACATTACTACGCTAATTATTAAGCGTTTATGATCTATCGCAATTTCGCGGTATACCCGTTGTCTTTTAAACCACCCTGTTGTTAGCTGCGCTGCAGACGTGGCCTGATGTTAATCATCGGTCAGGTCGTGCGGTTTGCGGCCCAGTTGCCATATTTTTTCAGCGTAGTGGCCTAATGCCCACAGGCTCAGACCGAGCAGCACAAAGAAAATCGCCTTTGGCATCGCACCCCAGAAAAACTCGAAAAAGCGGGTATAGAGGTTAATGCCAAGGAAAGTCAGGCCGAACCCGCGCAGCATGCCGTCGTCACGTTTTAGCCCCAGCCAAATGCAGCCGACGGCGACCAGGCCGAACAACAGGCTCCAGTGCAACAGTTCTATTTGACGAGCGTTGTACCAATTGTCGAGGTCACCATAGTTGCCAAAGATTGACAGCAGCCACAGGGCAATAAACAGATACAACAAGCCCATCGCCAGGGAAACTCGTTCCAGCCCGCGACTGGCGAGCAGCGGTCGTAACAGCAAAGCCGCGGCGATCAGGACCAACCCGAAGGCAATAAAGCGCATCGGGAAACTCATGCCCAGCCAATAAGCTCCCCAGCCGGACATATAACCGGTTTCGGCACCGAAGGCGTTGCCGAGTGACAGCAGGGCAAACCACCACACCAGCCCGGAGCGGCTGAACCAGCCGATCACGCCATACAATAGGGCGGCGAATATCAGCAGCAGTGAAACCCGGCCGCTGCCGTTATCCAGCCAGACGCCCATCTGCCACAGGGCACAGGCGGTAAACAGCACGGCAACGAACAGCGCCGCCTCATTACCGTAGCGTTTTTCCGGATGGCGACGACGACGGCGTAGCGCCCAGATATAGCAAAGTGCGGCTACTACGGTAGCGATAGTCATGCGCACCGGGGCATCGAAGCGGAACAATTCGCTCAAGCGGTAAAGCAGCTCGCTGTCGGCGAACAGGCTGCTGATGGCTATCACCAGCGAAGCCAGCGCCGCGAGAAATGCATAACGCGCCAGTCGTCGCCAGTCGAAGGGCTGCACTTCTACATGCTGCAGCAGCTGTTGCTGTTGTTGCGGGGTCAGCGCGCCTTCACCCACCCAACCGTCCAACGCCTTGCGCACCACGGCGGCATTTTTTTTGCTGAATTTCATGTTTCCTGTCCCTGAAAAGCACCGTTATTCGGCCAGTATAGTCGAGTGGCTGCGACAAAAGGGGCTACTGTGTATAATGCCCGCCGCAAAGTGCACGAGGAATGATGCAATGACTGAATATAACGATGAATACTGGATGCGTCAGGCATTGCGGTTGGCCCTGCGTGCGCAGGAAGAGGGTGAAGTGCCGGTAGGGGCATTGCTGGTGCTGGATAATCAGGTGATTGGCGAAGGCTGGAACCGGCCGATTGGCCGCCACGATCCGACGGCGCATGCGGAAATCATGGCTTTGCGGCAGGGCGGGGCGGTGCTACAGAACTACCGTCTGCTGAATGCTACCCTATACGTGACTCTGGAACCCTGCGTGATGTGTGCAGGCGCTATGGTGCACAGCCGTATTCGTCGGTTGGTGTACGGCGCGGCCGATGTTAAAACCGGTGCGGCAGGGTCGCTGGTGGATATTTTGCGCCACCCCGGCATGAATCATCAGGTGGAGATCCTGTCCGGCGTGCTGGCCGAGGAGTGCGCCGCTACGCTGAGCAACTTTTTCCGCATGCGTCGTGAGCAGCAAAAGGCGTTGAAACAAGCGCAGCGTACCGATGTAGATAACAAGCCGGAATAATCAGAAATTCAGTGCCAGTTCCGGCGTAACGGCCGGATAACCTTTCCCCAGGTCAGCCTGTTCGGCCGCTTCCTGTGCCGCCTTTCTCTCTTTTTCCTGCAAATAACCCACCAGGCTGACCTGATAGCGGCGAATGTTTTCCACGTAGTTATAGGCTTCGCGCCCACGCGCATAGCCGTAGGTTAATTGCGGGTAATAGCGTTTCTGGCTGAGCATTGGCAGACGCTGTTTGACGTCGACCCAGCTGTCCGGATTGCCTTTTTGCATTTTGGTCAGTTTGCGGGCATCGAGCATATGGCCCCAGCCCATATTATAGGCTGCCAGTGAGAACCAGATACGTTCATCTTCCGGCACGCTGTCGGGCACCTTGGCCATTAGCCTTTGCAGGTAGAGGGCACCGCCCTGAATACTTTCCTCGGGATCGAGACGATCGTTAACCCCCAGACCGTCGGCGGTGGCTCGTGTCAGCATCATCAGGCCACGCACGCCGGTCGGTGAGGTTGCCTGCGGGTTCCAGTGCGATTCCTGATAGGCAATGGCCGCCAGCAGTTTCCAGTCGATCTCGCTGGCGTACTTTTCAAATAGCGAACGGAAAGTCGGCAGCACCGAATCGATGGCGGACAGGAAGGTTTTGGTATCGACGTAATCGAAACTGCCTACGTGGCCGAGGTACTTCTCTTCCAGCCGCGCCAGCGTGCCGTCATCCACCATCTGGCTGTAGAAGTCCAGCATTGCCGCATACAGACTGTCGTCGGTGCCACGTTTCAGATACCAGGTGACCGGTTCTTCATCGGTGACGTCGAACGCCACTGCCAATTGCGGGTGGATGCGTTGCAACAGCGCGATGGTGACGGAATCGCCGAGGGTGTAATCCAGCTTGCCGTCGGCCACCTGCTCGAGCAGCTCTTTGGAGGTGAGATCGCTGGAGGCTTCCCAACTGAGATCCGGGAATTTACTTTGCTTGAGCTGTTTCAGGGTGCTGACGTGTGCCGAACCGGAGGCCACCGCCAGTTTGCCTTTAATATCAGCAAAGGTTTTCGGTCTAGCCGTACCCAGGCGATAAACCAACTGTTGGGAAACGGAATAATAAGCCGGGCCAGTGCGCGCGCGGCTGAGGCGATCCTGATTGTAGATCAGACCGGCGGCCAACAGGTCGGCATCGTCATCGTCCAAATCGTCAAACAGGTCATTAATGTTCTTGTGCGGGATCACCACCAGTTTCACGCCCAGGTAGTTGGCGAAGCGTTTTGCCAACTCGTAGTCGAGACCACTCGGCCCCTGCTTGGTGGTGAAATAGGTCAACGGCGAGTTTAGCGTACTGATACGCAACTCTCCGCGCGATTTGATCTCTTCGAGTTGCCCGCCCTGACCGCCGCGCCAGGTAATATTGGGCCACAGGGCGAGCGCCAGAAGCAAGGTAACAACACCGATTAGAATGTAGTTTATTTTAAGGCGTTTCAAATAGTTATCCAGTGGTGGCACACATGCACTGCCGACGGCTGACCAGTCTTTTCTTATGGTTAAATCAACAGTGCCGGGGCATTTTGCGCAACAAAACGCCAGCGCGCAACTTTATTGACACGTTATGACAATTCGAGGGGGCGGAGAGCTTTTATCAATAATAGCTACGCAAACGGTTTCGTCGGCGGCGTAGATTCTCTATAATGGCGCGCGTTTTCCCCCTGTTGCGCCCAATGAAGTGCTGAAGTCAGTTGCTTCGAAGACGAGAGAACTTTGATTATGGAAATACTGCGTGGTTCGCCCGCTTTGTCGGCTTTTCGTGTTACCAAACTGCTGTCCCGCTGCCAGGACGCTCAACTTCCGGTCAGTGATATCTACGCCGAGTACGTCCACTTTGCTGATGTTAGCGCACCGTTAAATACCGAAGAGCACGCCAAGCTCGCGCGCCTGCTCAAGTACGGCCCCTCTCTCGCCGAACATGCCCCTGAAGGCCGCCTGCTGTTGGTGACGCCGCGTCCGGGTACCCTTTCTCCGTGGTCTTCCAAAGCCAGCGATATCGCCCATAACTGCGGTTTGAAGCAGGTGCTGCGGCTGGAGCGCGGTCTGGCGTTCTACGTCAAGGCAGAGGCGCTGACCGAAGTCCAATGGCAGCAGCTTGCCACCTTGTTGCACGACCGCATGATGGAAACCGTCTTCAGCAGCCTGCAACAGGCGGAGCAACTGTTCGCTCAGCATCAGCCGGCACCTTACCAGAGGGTCGATATGCTGGGGGAAGGGCGCAGCGCGCTGGAGCAGGCTAACCTCAAGCTGGGCCTGGCTCTGGCCGAAGACGAAATCGACTATCTGCTGAATGCCTTTACCGGTCTGGGGCGCAACCCGACGGATATCGAACTCTACATGTTCGCGCAGGCCAACTCCGAGCACTGCCGCCATAAAATTTTCAATGCCGATTGGATCATCGACGGCGAACAGCAACCGAAGTCGCTGTTCAAAATGATCAAAAATACCTTCGAACAGACGCCGGATTACGTGTTGTCGGCATATAAAGACAACGCGGCCGTGATGGAAGGCTCGCAGGTCGGTCGGTTCTTCGCCGCACCGGAAAGCGGCCAGTATGACTACCATCAGGAAGCCGCTCATATCCTGATGAAGGTGGAAACTCATAACCACCCAACGGCGATCTCCCCATGGCCGGGTGCGGCTACCGGCTCCGGCGGCGAGATCCGTGACGAAGGCGCGACTGGCCGCGGTGCCAAACCCAAGGCCGGTCTGGTGGGCTTCTCGGTTTCCAACCTGCGTATTCCCGGTTTTGAACAGCCATGGGAGCAGGATTTCGGCAAGCCAGACCGCATTGTGGCGGCACTGGACATCATGACCGACGGCCCATTGGGCGGTGCGGCGTTCAATAACGAATTCGGCCGTCCGGCGCTGGTGGGGTATTTCCGTACCTATGAAGAGCAGGTCAACAGCCATAACGGCGTGGAACTGCGTGGCTACCACAAGCCGATCATGCTGGCGGGCGGTATCGGTAACATCCGTGCCGACCACGTACAAAAAGCTGAAATCACCGTCGGTGCCAAACTGGTGGTGCTGGGTGGCCCGGCAATGAATATCGGCCTGGGCGGCGGCGCGGCATCATCCATGGCCTCTGGCCAGTCTGATGCCGATCTGGATTTCGCTTCGGTACAGCGCGACAACCCGGAAATGGAACGTCGTTGCCAGGAAGTGATCGACCGCTGCTGGCAGTTGGGCGAACAAAACCCGATTCTGTTTATCCACGATGTCGGTGCCGGTGGCTTGTCCAACGCCATGCCTGAACTGGTCAGCGACGGTGGCCGCGGTGGTCGTTTCGAACTGCGTGATATTCTGAACGATGAGCCGGGCATGAGTCCGCTGGAAGTCTGGTGTAACGAATCGCAGGAACGCTATGTGATGGCGATTGCACCGGCGCAGATGGCGCAGTTTGACGAGATTTGCCGCCGTGAGCGTGCGCCTTATGCGGTGATCGGTGAAGCCACCGAAGAACAACATTTGACGCTGAACGACAGCCATTTCGACAACCAACCAATCGACATGCCGCTGGACGTGCTGTTGGGCAAAACGCCGAAGATGACGCGTGACGTGACTCGTCTGCAGGCCAAAGGCCAGCCGCTGCAGCGTGACGAGATCACCCTGAATGATGCGGTCAACCGCGTACTGCATCTGCCGGCGGTTGCAGAGAAAACCTTCCTGATCACCATTGGCGACCGTACCGTGACCGGTATGGTGGCACGCGATCAGATGGTCGGCCCGTGGCAGATCCCGGTGGCCGACTGTGCGGTTACCACCGCCAGCCTGGACAGCTATTACGGTGAAGCGATGTCGATCGGCGAACGTGCGCCGGTAGCCCTGCTGGACTTCGCTGCCTCTGGCCGCCTGGCGGTCGGGGAAGCGCTGACCAACCTGGCCGCGACCGAAATCGGTTCGCTCAAGCGCGTGAAGCTTTCCGCTAACTGGATGGCGGCAGCCGGTCACCCGGGTGAAGACGCCGGTCTTTATGAAGCGGTGAAAGCGGTGGGCGAAGAACTTTGTCCGGCGCTGGGTATCACTATTCCAGTGGGCAAAGACTCGATGTCGATGAAAACCCGCTGGCAGGAAGGCAACGAACAGCGCGAAATGACCTCGCCGCTGTCACTGGTGATCACCGGTTTTGCTCGTGTAGAAGATGTCCGCCACACCGTGACGCCACAACTGCGTACCGATAAGGGTGACAGCGCACTGCTGCTGATCGACCTGGGTAACGGCCATAACGCGCTGGGTGCCACTGCGCTGGCGCAGGTTTATCGTCAACTGGGCGACAAACCGGCCGACGTGCGCAACGTTGAGCAGTTGGCGGGCTTCTTTAACGCCATGCAGCAGTTGGTGGCCGATCGCGCGCTGCTGGCTTACCACGACCGTTCCGACGGCGGCCTGTTGGTCACGTTGGCGGAAATGGCGTTTGCCGGCCACTGCGGCGTGCAGGTGGATATCAAAGCGCTGGGCGACGATGCGCTGGCTGCGCTGTTCAACGAAGAGTTGGGCGCGGTGATCCAGGTTACGGCTGACCAGCTTGCAGCGGTACAGCAGGTATTTGCTCAGCACGGCCTGACGGACAATGTTCATCACATCGGCAACGTGCAGGCCGGCGATCGCTTTGTGATCACACAGGGCGATAAAACGGTATACAGCGAAAGCCGCGCCACGCTGCGCACCTGGTGGGCGGAAACTACCTGGCAGATGCAGCGCCTGCGTGATAACCCGGAATGTGCCGATCAGGAACACCAGGCCAAACAGGATGAGCGCGATCCTGGTCTGAACGTCAAACTGAGCTTTGCTCCGGAAGAAGACATTGCTGCGCCGTACATCGCCAAGGGCGCACGTCCTAAAGTGGCGGTACTGCGCGAGCAGGGGGTTAACTCTCACGTTGAGATGGCGGCAGCATTCCATCGCGCCGGTTTTGATGCGGTAGACGTGCATATGAGCGATTTGCTGGAAGGCCGTCGCGACCTGCAGGACTTCCATACGCTGGTGGCCTGCGGCGGTTTCTCGTACGGTGACGTACTGGGCGCCGGTGAAGGCTGGGCGAAGTCGATTCTGTTCAACGATCGCGTCCGTGACGAGTTCGAATCCTTCTTCCACCGTCCGCAGACCCTGGCGTTGGGCGTGTGTAACGGTTGCCAGATGATGTCGAACCTGCGCGACCTGATCCCAGGGGCTGAACATTGGCCGCGTTTCGTACGCAATTTGTCAGACCGTTTTGAAGCGCGTTTTAGCCTGGTGGAAGTGGCGGCCAGTCCGTCGCTGTTCATGCAGGGTATGGCGGGTTCACGCATGCCGATCGCTGTCTCGCACGGTGAAGGGTACGTCGAGGTGCGCGATGCTGCACATCTGGCGGCTCTGGAGCACCATAACCTGGTGGCGTTGCGCTTTGTCGATAATGCCGGTCAGGTCACGGAAACCTACCCAGCCAACCCGAACGGTTCACCGAACGGGATCACCGCAGTGACCAGCAGCAATGGCCGCGCGACGGTGATGATGCCGCATCCGGAGCGGGTATTCCGCACCGTCAGCAACTCGTGGCATCCGGAAGAGTGGGGCGAAGACAGCCCGTGGATGCGTATGTTCCGCAACGCCCGTAAGCAACTGGGTTAAGCGAGCATTTAGCGGTAGCCTGAGGGGCGCAAGAGATTGCGCCCCTTTTTATTGCGCTGCCTGCTGAGGGTTGTCGGTATTTTGCGACAGGGGCTATTTTAACTGTCTCTAAAAAGAGACACATAACTCATTGATTTGTAATGGTGTAAAATTAATTGGCTTAAGTTGTCGGTTTTTGGCGACAGGGTGGCGTTTTTTTCTTCGCCGGATACGCGGTTAATTTGTGTATTTTGACAGTTAATTAATTTTTTATTCATAAATATCAATTGATTAAAAATAACTTGAAAAGTTGGCACGCTAAGTGCATTATTCTGCCCAGTTGCTCATTCAACTATTTATGACGGCCCCGTATTTAGACGGAATTGTTGCCTCATAAGCCTCCGAATGATGCCAAAGAAATGGTGCCTATCGTCCAACCAAACCGATAACAGACGCGCAAGCGCTTTATCAAGCATCGGGCGACACGTGGAGTGAGGCACCGCCTGTATCCAACTGTGATGAGTGTTCATCAATCCCGGATACGTACGGATGCTATTCGTCCTGTTCGATGCCAGCCATGTGCTACATCACCCTGGGGACGAGATTCAAGGGCATCCACACATTCTTGCGATGGGGCAGCTCTGCCCCAGCGTCAAACCTCAACGTTATGCCTACCTCTATCTTCATCCGTTATCGATAGTTTCAAACACAAACTCCTACTTATGGCTCGCTGACCTGTATTTTCCTGACGCTCCGCTGAACGCCGGGCTTTCCTCTCATCGGCGACTCGGTTAGCATCGGAGCAACTAGAGACAGTGAGATGATTTCATTGAAAAGATGGCGTTTATTTCCCCGATCGCTGCGCCAACTGGTGCTGATGGCGTTCCTGCTGGTGCTGCTGCCACTGCTGGTGCTGGCCTATCAGGCTTACCAGAGCCTGGATCACCTCAGCGCGCAGGCGGCAGACATCAACCGCACCACGCTGGTGGATGCGCGACGCAGTGAGGCAATGACCAGCGTGGCGCTGGAAATGGAACGCAGTTACCGCCAGTATTGCGTACTGGTCGATCCCACTCTGGCGCGGTTGTACCAAAACCAGCGCAAACAGTATTCACAGATGCTCGATGCCCACGCGCCGATCCTGCCGGATGAACGCTATTATCAAACCTTGCGCGATCTGCTGACCCAGCTTGCGGCGATTAAATGCCAAAGCAGCGGCCCGGACGCACAGGCTTCGACGTTGCTGGAGTCATTCTCGCGTTCCAATGCCGAAATGGTGCAGGCCACGCGCGCCGTGGTGTTCTCTCGCGGCCAGCAGTTACAGCAGGCGATTGCCGAGCGCGGTCAGTTCTTCGGCTGGCAGGCATTGATGCTGTTCCTGGTCAGCGTGATGCTGGTGGTGTTATTCACCCGGATGATTATCGGCCCGGTAAAAGCGGTAGAGCGAATGATCAACCGCCTGGGGGAAGGTCGGGCGTTGGGCAGTACCGACTCTTTCAAAGGGCCGCGTGAACTGCGTTCTCTGGCTCAGCGCATTATTTGGCTGAGTGAACGTCTGGCGTGGCTGGAGTCGCAGCGCCATGAGTTCCTGCGCCATATCTCGCATGAGCTGAAGACGCCGTTGGCCAGCATGCGTGAGGGCACCGAATTGCTGGCGGACGAAGTGGCCGGTCCGCTGACCTCCGATCAGAAAGAGGTGGTAACCATTCTCGACGGCAGCAGCCGTCACCTGCAGCAACTGATTGAACAACTGCTGGATTACAACCGCAAACTGGCCGATGGCCCGGCAGAGCATGAGAATGTCGAGCTGAAAGAGATGGTCGAAATGGTGGTGGCGGCACACAGTTTGCCGGCCCGGGCAAAATTGATCCGCACCGAGATCCAATTGGATGCGGAAATATGCTGGGCAGAGCCTACGCTATTAATGCGCGTGCTGGATAATCTCTACTCCAATGCGGTGCACTACGGCAAGGAATCCGGTAACATTTGGATCCGCAGCCGTCAGGTTGGGCAACGGGTGCAGATTGATGTCGCTAACAGCGGCACGCCGATCCCCGAAGCCGAGAGAACCATGATTTTTGAGCCTTTTTTCCAGGGTAGTCACCAGCGAAAAGGGGCGGTAAAAGGAAGCGGTCTGGGGCTGAGCATTGCGCAGGATTGTATCCGCCGCATGCGTGGCGAACTGCAGTTGGTTGAAGTCGCCGGCACCGACGTCTGCTTCCGTATTGAATTGCCATTAACCGCCGAGAATGAATAATAATGTACACATGGTCTAAACGCCTTCGTCTCTCGCAGACCGAACGTTCACCGCGTGCCACACAGGGCACGCCGCTCGGCAAGCGTCGATTTTCCTTTTTAGGCAGCGTTCTTTTTATGCCGTTTCTGTTGGCGGGTTGCGTCGATCGTGCGGTTAGCGGTGGCCTGAATCAGCCGCAGCAAGAAGCGATCCCGGACACCAAAGTGGTGGATTATCGCATCGCAGCCTGCGACAGCCTGTGGCCGCTCGACGAAAAAGACGCGTTGAATAACTCACTTTACTGGCTGCGAGCCATGGACTGTGCCGATCGTATCGGTTCAACCCAGGCGCGTGCGCTGGCGAAAACCCTGCCTGGCAACAGCTGGGACGGTATTTTCAAGCAAAGTATCCTGTTGGCCAGTGCCGAGCCGACCTCGGGCGAACGTCGCCAGATGATCGACCGTCTGAACAGTTACCGCATGGAGTTCCCAAGCTCACTGCGCCCGCTGTTGCAGCTGTGGCGTCAACAGCAGGTCCTGCAGATCACCCTGTTTGACGAAAAGGCGCGCTATCAGCACCTGCAGGAAAGCTCCGACAGCCAGATAGATACGCTGCGTCAGAGCCAGATACGTTTACAGGCGCAGTTGCAGGATACCTCGCGCAAGCTGGAAAACCTGACCGATATCGAACGCCAGCTCTCTTCGCGCAAGCAGATGCAGAGTGACATCCCGGACAACGGTGGAACGCAGCAAAAAACTGACGCCACGGGCAAGAAAGTTGCGCCGGCCAAGGCAGCAGAATCGGATGCTGAACCTGAGAAGGGTACCGCTTTGCCGGTGGAGCCGGAAGATACCTACGCGCCGCCCCCCGCTAACAAGGAGTCTCACGCGCAATGACCGCACGCAAACCGGCCAATTTGTTATTGGTTGACGACGATCCCAGCCTGCTTAAGCTGCTGGGGATGCGCCTGACCAGCGAAGGTTTTCATGTCACCACCGCCGAAAGCGGCCAGGAAGCGCTGCGCCTGTTAGGGCGTGAGAAGATTGATCTGGTGATCAGCGACCTGCGGATGGATGAAATGGACGGCATGGCGCTGTTTGCCGAAATCCAAAAGCATCAGCCCGGCATGCCGGTGATCATTCTTACCGCCCATGGTTCAATCCCGGACGCGGTGGCGGCTACTCAGCAAGGGGTGTTCAGCTTCCTGACCAAACCGGTGGATCGTGATGCGCTGTATAAAGCCATCGACGATGCGCTATCGCTGTCACTGCCGGCCGGTGATGACAGTTGGCGTGAAGACATCGTCACCCGCAGCCCGATTATGCTGCGCCTGCTGGAGCAGGCAAAAATGGTGGCGCAGTCGGACGTCAGCGTATTGATTAACGGCCACAGCGGCACCGGTAAAGAGGTGTTGGCACAGGCTATCCACGGTGCCAGTCCTCGCGGTAAAAAGGCGTTTATCGCCATTAACTGCGGGGCGTTGCCGGAGCAACTGCTGGAGTCCGAGCTGTTTGGCCATGCCAAAGGAGCCTTTACCGGCGCGGTTAGCAGCCGCGAAGGGCTGTTCCAGGCGGCAGCCGGCGGCACGCTGTTCCTCGACGAGATCGGCGATATGCCGCTTTCGCTGCAGGTTAAGCTGTTGCGCGTATTGCAGGAGCGCAAGGTGCGCCCGCTGGGCAGCAACCGCGATCTGGACATTGACGTCCGCATTATTTCCGCCACTCACCGCGATCTGCAAAAGGCGATGGCGAAAAACGAATTCCGCGAGGACTTGTACTACCGGCTGAACGTGGTGAACCTGAAGATCCCGGCGTTGAATGAGCGTGCCGAGGATATCCCGCTGCTGGCCAATCATCTGCTGCGCGAATCGGCCAAGCGCCATAAACCCTTCGTTCGCAGCTTCTCAACGGACGCCATGAAACGCCTGATGACCGCCACCTGGCCGGGCAACGTGCGCCAACTGGTGAACGTCATCGAGCAGTGTGTGGCCCTGACCTCTGCGCCGGTGATCAGCGAAGCGCTGGTTGAGCAGGCGTTGGAAGGGGAAAATACCGCCTTGCCGACCTTTGTCGAGGCCCGCAATCAGTTTGAATTGCACTATCTGCGCAAGCTGTTGCAGATCACCAAGGGTAACGTGACCCAGGCCGCGCGCATGGCAGGCCGCAACCGTACCGAGTTTTATAAATTGCTGTCGCGTCATGAACTGGACGCCAACGATTTTAAAGAATGATGTTTTCCGCCGCAGCCTGCGCACGCAGGTTCTCAACAAACGCGGCGGAATGATTTACACTCCGTTCTCTTGTTTGTGGCGTGGCCCAACACAGAGCACCATGGAACGTATTAAGCGGGATCCTAAACAATGAGCAGATCACTTTCCATCGCACTGGCCCAGCTGAATCTGCTGGTCGGTGACATTGAAGGCAACACCGAACGCATGTTGCAAACCGTGCAAGAGCAGCAGAAGGCGGGAGCCGATCTGGTCATGTTCACCGAGTTGGCGCTCTCCGGCTATCCGCCGGAAGACCTGCTGTACCGCAACGATTTTTACCAGCGCTGTGACGCGCAGCTGCAGCGTCTGCAGCAGGCATCTGCCGAGGTCGCCATTCTGGTTGGCCATCCGTGGCGCGAAGGCGACAAGCTGTATAATGCGCTGTCGCTGTTCTCCGAAGGGCAGTTGCTGGCGCGTTACTTCAAGCAGCAGTTGCCGAACTACGGCGTTTTCGATGAGAAACGCTACTTCCAGGCCGGTAGTGAAACCTGCGTGGTTGAGCTGAAAGGCTATCAATTGGGCCTGCTGATTTGCGAAGATTTGTGGTTCCCAGGGCCGGTCGATGCCGCCAAGGCGGCCGGTGCCGAAATGATTTTGTCGATCAACGCCTCGCCGTACAACCGCGAAAAACCGTATATCCGCAAGACGTTAATGGCCGGCCATTGCCAACGTACCCATCTGCCGCTGGTGTATCTGAACCAGATTGGCGGGCAGGATGAACTGATTTTCGACGGTTGTTCGAAGGTGTTCGATGCGGCCGGCAATATGACCCATCGCCTGACCGCATTTGCCGAGCAGGTGACCCTGCTTGAGCTCAATGAGCTGGAGGTGGTGCCAATGACCGCTCCGGCCGCCGAGCTGCCGCAGTTGGCGCAGGTGTACGAAGCCCTGGTGCTGGCGGTGCGCGATTACGTCACTAAAAACGGCTTTAAGGGCGCGGTACTGGGGTTGTCTGGCGGTATCGATTCGGCGCTGACGCTGGCGATTGCCGTCGATGCCTTGGGCAAAGATAAAGTGCAGGCGCTGATGATGCCGTTCCGCTACACCGCGGATATCAGTATCGCTGACGCCAAAGAAGAAGCTGAAATCCTCGGCATTGAATTCGACATCGTCTCTATTGAACCTATGTTCGACGCCTTTATGGGCCAGTTGACGCCAATGTTTGCTGGTACCGAACGCGACACCACTGAAGAAAACCTGCAGGCACGCTGCCGCGGCGTGGTGTTGATGGCGCTGTCCAACAAGCGCCGCAGCATCGTGTTGACCACCGGCAACAAAAGCGAGATGGCCGTAGGTTACGCCACGCTGTATGGTGATATGGCGGGTGGCTTCGACGTGCTGAAAGACGTACCGAAAACGCTGGTGTTTAAGCTTTCCGAATACCGTAACACCGTCTCATACGTGATCCCGCAGCGGGTTATCGATCGTCCACCGTCCGCAGAGCTGGCGCCGGATCAGCTCGATCAGGACAGCCTGCCGCCGTACGACATTCTGGATGCAATTCTGGAAGGTTACGTCGAGCGCGATAAGTCGGTTGCCGATCTGGTGGCCGAAGGCTTCGACGAGGCGATCGTGCGCAAGGTTATCCGTCTGGTGGATATCAACGAATACAAACGGCGTCAGGCCGCCGTCGGGCCACGCATCACCGCCCGCAATTTCGGCAAAGACCGCCGCTACCCAATCACATCCGGCTTTGGCCGCAAAAATTGGTAAAGGAAACAAGATGAAAAAGATCGACGCTATTATCAAGCCGTTCAAACTGGATGATGTCCGTGAAGCGCTGGCTGAGGTTGGCATTACCGGGATGACCGTCACCGAAGTGAAAGGCTTCGGCCGCCAGAAGGGCCACACCGAGCTGTACCGTGGCGCGGAGTACATGGTCGATTTTCTGCCGAAGGTGAAAATTGAGATCGTGGTGGCCGACGATATCGTCGATACCTGCGTCGAGACCATCATGCAGACTGCGCAAACCGGCAAAATCGGCGATGGCAAAATCTTTGTCTTCGACGTGGCACGCGTAGTGCGCATCCGTACCGGCGAGCAGGACGAAGAAGCGATTTAATGTGACGTTTCTGGTCTGAAACCCCTGAGGGCGCAGCATGCTGCGCCCTTGTCATATCTGCAGTCTGTTATCTCCTCCCACCGATTGATTCCTCCTTCTCTGTCATTGTTGCCGTTAGCATTCTAAAAAAGCGAAGGCTGTCGCGTTTTTAATAGTTTTCCCGATCGCTTTGCGAACGGCATCTACACTCAATCCAACTGTTTTGATTGAGGTTGTGACCTATGATGACGCTACGCCAAATTCGCCACTTCATTGCGGTGGCGGAAACCGGGTCGATCTCCGCCGCCGCCCAGGCGGTGTTCGTTTCCCAATCCTCGCTGACGCTGGCCATCCAGCAACTGGAGACCGACATTGGCGTGCGGCTGTTTGATCGCCACGCCAAGGGCATGAACCTGACGCATCAGGGCCATCAGTTTCTGCGCCAGTCTTACCTGATCCTCGCCACGGTGGATAACGCCAAGCGCAGCCTGCAACTGGGTACCGAAAGCCTGACCGGCAAGCTGACCATTGGCGTGACCAGCCTGGTGGCCGGGTACTTTTTGGTCGAACTGCTCAAGCGGTTTAAATCGGCCTATCCCAATGTCACCATTCAGATGATCGAAGATGAGCGTCCTTATATTGAGCACCTGCTGGTGAGCGGGGAGATCGATATCGGTGTACTGATACTGTCGAATATTGAGGATCGTGATGCGTTACAGACCGAAGTGCTGATGCACTCGCCTTATCGTCTGTGGTTACCGCCGCTGCATCCGTTGCTGGATCATGAAAGTATCGGGTTGGCGGATGTGGCGAAGCTGCCGCTGATCCAGCTGAATGCCGACGAAATGGACGTGCATGCGCGGCGTATCTGGGCGCGTGCCGGAGTGAAACCGGAGATCGCCATGAAAACCGGTTCGACGGAAGCGGTGCGCAGCCTGGTAGCGGCGGGGATGGGGGTCTCAATCCTGCCGGACATGGCCTATCGCGCCTGGTCGCTGGAGGGCAACATGATTGAGGCCCGCAAGCTGGTGGATCTGCTGGAGCCGCTCGACATCGGCCTGGCCTGGCGACGCGGCAGTGCGCGGCCGGAACTGGTCACGCCTTTCCTCACCATTGCCCGTGAGAATGGCAATATGCACGCTGCCGGGCTGAAGCATTCGATTTAATCGAACGCGGCGTTCAGTATTTAGAATTTGTTGGCTGCCTGATGCTCGCTTAGTCTGATTGAAACTAACTTATTCACATTTAGTTAACGTTTTGGTCACTTAGGGGCAATAAACCATGGCAGATGTGCACCTCCTTTCAGGTTTATCCTGTCAGCAATTCATTAACGGTCAGTCGGTCGAAGGCGAAGGCCAGCAGGAGTGCATCGTTAATCCGGCCAATGGCGAAACGTTGGTTTCTATCACCGAAGCCTCTTCGGCGCAGGTCGGCAGTGCGGTTAAGGCTGCGCAGCAGGCTTTCGGCCACTGGTCGCGCACCACACCGGCCTATCGTGCTTCCATTCTGCTACGTATTGCCGACGCCATCGAACGGCAGGCCCCGCGCCTGGCCGGTCTGGAGGCGCTCAACTGCGGAAAACCACTGCATCAGGCGCTCAATGACGACCTGCCGGCCGCCGTCGACGTGTTTCGTTTCTTTGCCGGCGCGGTGCGCACCCAGCAGGGGCAACTGGCCGGTGAATATATTGAAGGGCACACCTCGATGATCCGCCGTGACCCCGTCGGCGTGGTGGCCTCGATTGCGCCATGGAACTACCCGTTGATGATGGCGGCCTGGAAGATCGCACCGGCGCTGGCGGCGGGCAACACCGTAGTATTCAAACCTTCCGAACATACCCCGCTGACCATTCTTGCGCTGGTGCCTGCACTGCAGGACATCCTGCCGCCGGGCGTGCTGAATATCATCTATGGCGGTGGCGAAGGGGTTGGTAGCCATCTGGTCGGGCATCCGCAGGTGCGTTTGGTCTCGGTGACCGGCGATATTGTCACCGGGCAAAAAATTCTGCAGGCCGCGGCGAAAAGCGTTAAACGCACGCATCTCGAACTGGGCGGTAAGGCCCCGGTGATTGTCTGTGACGACGCCGATCTGGATGAAGTGGTTAACAGCATCCGTACCTACGGCTATTACAACGCCGGGCAAGACTGCACCGCCGCCTGTCGCATCTACGCGCAGGCGGGGATCTATCCGAAGCTGGTGGAAGCGCTGGGCGAGGCGGTTGCCAGCCTGCGCTTTGCCCGCAAGCGCGATGAAGATAACGAAATCGGCCCGCTGATCAGCAGCCGCCAGCGCGATCGCGTGGCCAGCTTTGTCGAGCGGGCGCTCAGCCAGCCGCATATTGAATTGATTACCGGCGCCGCCGCGCACTCCGGTCCGGGTTTCTATTACCAACCCACGCTGCTGGCCGGCTGCCTGCAAAGCGACGAAATCGTCCAGCGCGAGGTATTCGGCCCGGTGGTGAGCGTCACCCGCTTCGAACATCTGGAGCAGGCGGTCAACTGGGCCAACGATTCCGAATACGGTCTGGCCTCGTCGGTCTGGACGCAGAATATCGATCGGGCGCTGCATATCGCCGCACATCTGCAATACGGCAGCACCTGGATCAACACCCATTTCACCCTGGCGAGTGAGATGCCACACGGCGGTCTGAAACGCTCCGGCTACGGCAAAGATCTTTCCAGTGATTCACTGCAAGACTACAGCGTAGTCAGGCATGTAATGGCGAAGTTTAAAGCCAGCTTCTAGTGGCAGCATACCCGTCGCCTTTCAAGCTGCAGCGTTGTTACCTGCACTCACTCACCCCAGTTACTTACTCAAGTAAGCGCCTGGGGATGAGTGAGCTGGTCGCCTAGCTGCAACTTGAAATTCATAGGGTAAATAAAATCATACGACAGCGGCAGCCGTTCCCTGCCGCACATAGATACGCAACACAGGGGTTATTACGATGGGAAAAACTACCGCAGTCACCACCACAGTTTCCGCACTCTGTTTCACCGTGCTTTGCGGCCTGGCCCAGGCGGCAGACTTGCCGCAGGCGCTGGGCAAGGGCGAAGGGCGCCTGGATATCATCGCCTGGCCGGGCTATATCGAACGCGGCCAGTCCGATAAAAACTATGACTGGGTCAGCCAGTTTGAAAAGCAAACCAGCTGCGCGGTGAATGTGAAAACTGCCGCCACCTCCGATGAAATGGTCAGCCTGATGGCCAAGGGCGGCTATGACCTGGTCACCGCTTCCGGCGACGCCTCGCTGCGATTGATCTTCGGTAAACGGGTGCAGCCAATCAACACTGCGCTGATCCCCAACTGGAAAAACATCGACCCGCGCCTGCTGAACGGTGCCTGGTACACCGTTGACGGCAAAACCTACGGCACGCCTTATCAGTGGGGGCCAAACCTGCTGATGTACAACACCAAAACCTTCCCAACGCCGCCAGACAGCTGGGCGGTAGTGTTCCAGCAGCAGAACCTGCCGGACGGCAAGACCAATCAGGGCCGGGTGCAGGCCTACGACGGGCCGATTTACATCGCCGATGCGGCGCTGTTCCTGAAAGCCACGCAGCCGCAGCTTGGCATCAGCGATCCGTACCAACTGAACGAAGAGCAGTATCAGGCCGCCTTGAAGCTATTGCGCACCCAGCATGCCTTGATCCACCGCTACTGGCATGACACCTCGGTGCAGATGAGCGATTTCAAAAACGAAGGCGTGGTGGCCTCCAGCGCCTGGCCCTATCAGGCCAATGCTCTGAAAGGAGAAGGCCAGCCGATTGGCACCGTGTTCCCGAAAGAGGGAGTTACCGGCTGGGCGGACACCACCATGCTGCACAGCGATGCCAAGCATCCGAACTGTGCTTACCTGTGGATGAACTGGTCGCTGGAGCCGAAAGTGCAGGGCGACGTTGCCGCCTGGTTTGGTTCGGTACCGGCATCACCGGCGGGCTGCAAGGCCAGTACGCTACTGGGCGACAAAGGTTGTGAAACCAACGGCTTCAACCAGTTCGACAAGATTGCCTTCTGGAAAACACCGCAGGCACAGGGCGGCAAATTCGTGCCATACAGCCGCTGGACTCAGGACTATATCGCCATCATGGGCGGTCGCTAACCCGCGGGGGCGTAGCCTGCTACGCCCGATTAATGCCTTTCAGGAGCGCAGATCATGACCATTGCCGTGCAATTTATCGATGTTTCGCGGAGCTTCGGCGAGGTTCGCGCCGTGGATCGGGTTTCTATCGAGATACAAGACGGGGAATTCTTCTCCATGCTCGGGCCTTCCGGCTCGGGCAAAACCACCTGCCTGCGACTGATCGCCGGCTTTGAACAACTCAGCGCCGGTTCGATCCGCATTCACGGGCAGGAGGCGGCCAACCTGCCGCCGTACCAGCGCGACGTGAATACCGTATTCCAGGATTACGCCCTGTTCCCGCACATGTCGGTACTGGAAAACGTCGCCTATGGATTGATGGTGAAGGGCGTCGCCAAACGTGAACGGCTGGCCCGGGCACAGGAAGCGCTGGACAGCGTGGCGCTGGGTTTCGTGGCCGAGCGTAAGCCGGCTCATCTTTCCGGTGGCCAGCGTCAACGGGTCGCACTGGCCCGCGCGTTGGTGAACCGACCGCGGGTGCTGTTGCTGGACGAACCGCTGGGCGCGCTGGACCTCAAGCTGCGTGAACAGATGCAGGGCGAACTGAAAAAGCTGCAGCGCCAACTGGGGATCACCTTTATTTTCGTCACCCACGATCAGAGCGAAGCGCTGTCGATGTCTGACCGGGTGGCGGTGTTCAACAACGGGCGAATCGAGCAGGTGGATGCGCCGCGTGAGCTGTACATGCGGCCGAAGACGCCGTTTGTTGCCGAGTTTGTCGGCACCTCTAACGTGGTGCGCAGCGAACTGGCTCAGCGTTTACTCGGCCAGACCGCCACTTTCTCGATCCGCCCCGAGCATATTCGCTTAATGGATCAGGCCGGTGCCGCGCAGGGTGAAATCCAGGTGCAGGGATTGCTGCAAGAGATCCATTATCAGGGGGCGGCCACGCGCTACGAAATTGCGTTGAGCAGCGGTGAGAAACTGCTGGTCAGCGAGGCGAATCCTCAGTGGCATGCCGCCGGACAGCAGCATCTGATCGGTCAGCCGGTCACCGCCTGCTGGTCACGTGAGGCGATGGTACCCCTGCTGGAGGAGAGGTGAGATGGAGATGAGCATCGACTATCCCGCGCCGCGCCGCGGTACCTTGCGCGCCCTGTCGACCTTTCTCTATCGTCGGCCGACGCTGTACCTGTTGCTGTTATTGGTTCCACCGCTGTTGTGGTTCGGCGCGGTGTACCTTGGCTCATTACTGACGCTGCTGTGGCAGGGATTTTATACCTTCGACGACTTCACCATGACGGTGACGCCGGATCTGACCTTCGATAACCTGCGGGCGCTGTTCAACCCGGCCAACTACGACATTATTCTGCGCACATTGACCATGGCGGTGCTGGTGTCGCTGGCCAGTGCGGTGTTGGCGTTCCCGATTGCTTACTATATGGCGCGTTACACCAGTGGCCGCGTCAAAGCGTTCTTTTATATCGCGGTGATGATGCCGATGTGGGCCAGCTATATCGTCAAGGCCTACGCCTGGACGCTGCTGCTGGCAAAGGATGGTGTGGCGCAGTGGTTCCTGCAACATCTGGGGCTGGAGCCAGTGTTGGCGGCAATCCTCACCGTGCCGGGCGTTGGAGGCAATACCCTGTCGACCTCGGGGCTGGGGCGTTTTCTGGTGTTTGTTTATATCTGGCTGCCGTTCATGATCCTGCCGATCCAGGCGGCGCTGGAACGCCTGCCGCCTTCGTTGCTGCATGCCTCGGCAGATTTGGGTGCGCGTCCGTCGCAGACTTTCCGTTACGTGATCCTGCCGTTGGCGGTGCCGGGCATTGCCGCCGGGTCGATCTTCACCTTCTCGCTGACGCTGGGGGACTTTATTGTGCCGCAGCTGGTGGGGCCGCCGGGCTATTTCATCGGCAGCATGGTGTACGCCCAGCAAGGGGCGATCGGCAATATGCCGATGGCAGCGGCCTTTACCCTGGTGCCGATTGTGTTGATCGCGATTTATCTTTCCATTGTGAAACGTCTGGGGGCCTTCGATGCACTCTGAGCGCGCACCATTAGGGCTGAAACTGGCCGCCTGGGGCGGTCTGATCTTCCTGCATTTCCCGTTGGCGATTATCGCCATCTACGCCTTCAATACCGAGGACGCGGCGTTCAGCTTCCCGCCGAAGGGCTTTACGCTGCATTGGTTTAGCGTCGCTGCCGGTCGGCAGGACATTATCGATGCGATGCTGCTTTCCGCGCAGATTGCTGCGCTGGCGACGGCGGTGGCGCTGGTGCTGGGCACCCTGGCGGCGGCGGCGCTGTACCGGCGTGATTTCTTCGGTAAGGACAGCATTTCACTGTTGCTGCTGTTACCTATCGCGCTGCCGGGCATTGTTACCGGTCTGGCGCTGCTGGCGGCGTTCAAGGCGCTGAATATCGAGCCGGGAGTACTTACCATCGTGATCGGTCATGCCACCTTCTGCGTGGTGATCGTATTCAACAATGTCATCGCTCGTTTCCGCCGGACTTCCCATAGCCTGATCGAGGCTTCCATGGATCTCGGTGCCGACGGTTGGCAAACCTTCCGTTACGTGATGCTGCCCAACCTGGGTTCAGCATTGCTGGCCGGTGGCATGCTGGCGTTCGCACTGTCGTTTGATGAAATTATTGTCACCACCTTTACCGCCGGGCATGAGCGCACGCTGCCGCTGTGGCTGCTCAATCAGCTCGGTCGTCCGCGCGATGTGCCGATCACCAACGTGGTGGCGCTGTCGGTGATGTTGCTGACCATGATCCCGATTTTGGGGGCCTATTACCTGACCAAGGGCGGCGAAAGCGTCGCCGGCAGCGGCAAATAAATAGCCTCTTGGTCCTAATGCGTACCAGACATCTTATAAAAGGATAATCCTATGCAAAGCCAACTGTTGATTAACGGCCAACTGGTTACCGGCCAGGGCGCGTTGTTGCCGGTGTATAACCCGGCAACCGGAGAGGTAGTGGTACAGGTGGCTGAAGCCAGTGCAGAGCAGGTCGATCAGGCGGTGCTGGCGGCCGACGCCGCCTTTGAACACTGGGGGCAGACCACGCCGAAGGAGCGGGCTGAACATCTGCTGAAGCTGGCGGATTTAATCGACAGCCATGCGGAAACCTTCGCTCGCCTGGAATCGATTAACTGCGGCAAACCCTATCACTGCGTGCTGAATGATGAGCTGCCGGGTGTGGCCGACGTCTTTCGCTTTTTCGCCGGGGCCAGCCGTTGTTTGAGCGGGCTGGCGGCCGGTGAATATCTGGCTGGACACACCTCGATGATCCGCCGTGATCCCCTGGGCGTCGTCGCCTCGATCGCCCCCTGGAACTACCCGTTGATGATGGCGGCGTGGAAGCTGGCTCCGGCCCTGGCGGCGGGCAATTGCGTGGTGCTTAAGCCGTCGGAACAAACTCCACTGACCACCTTCAAACTGGCTGAACTGGCCGCCGGACTGTTCCCGCCGGGCGTGCTCAACGTCCTGTTTGGTCGTGGCGCCAGCGTCGGTGACAGACTGACCGGCCATAACAAAGTGCGCATGGTATCCCTGACCGGCTCAATCGCCACCGGAGAACATATCATTGGTCATACCGCATCCGGCATTAAACGCACCCATATGGAGCTGGGGGGCAAGGCGCCGGTGCTGGTGTTTGACGACGCCGACCTGCAACAGGTGGTGGAAGGGATCCGCAGCTTTGGTTTCTACAACGCCGGTCAGGACTGCACTGCCGCCTGTCGCATTTACGCGCAGAAAGGCATCTATCCGCAGTTGGTGAAGGCGTTGGGCGAGGCTATCGGCAGCCTGAAGATCGGCCCGCCGATCGATGCCAGCAGCGAACTGGGTCCGTTGATTACCGCTCAGCATCTGGAGCGGGTGGTGGGTTTTGTCGAGCGAGCCAAGGCGTTGCCGCATGTACAGGTGGTGACCGGTGGTGAGCGGGTTAACGGCCCTGGGTACTATTTCCAGCCGACGCTGTTGGCCGGTGCTCGTCAGGAGGATGAAATCGTGCAGCGTGAGGTGTTTGGGCCGGTGGTGACCGTTACACCGTTCGACGATGAGGCGCAGGTGCTGGCCTGGGCCAACGAGTCTGACTACGGGCTGGCGTCGTCGCTGTGGACCCGCGACGTGGGGCGGGCACACCGCCTGAGCGCCCGTTTGCAATACGGCTGCACCTGGGTGAATACTCATTTCATGCTGGTGAGCGAGATGCCGCACGGTGGCCAAAAGTTGTCCGGCTACGGCAAGGATATGTCGATGTACGGCCTGGAAGATTACACCGCAATCCGCCACGTGATGTTTAAACATTGATTCATCAGGTTTTATCTGCAAAATAATGCGGCTTTCAGACCGGCTCCGGCCGGTCTGATGATAATAAAAACTCAAAGGAAGCCAATAGCCATGGGAATCACCAGACGCGATTTTCTTAATGGGGTGGCGATCACTATCGCCGCCGGGTTAACGCCGATGCAGATCCTGCGTGCATCGCCGCAAACCGCCAATCAAACCCTCTATTATCCGCCGACGCTGACCGGATTGCGGGGCAACCATCCCGGTTCGTTTGAGCATGCTCACCAACTGGGGCGTGACGGCAAGGCCTTCGATTTTGCCAGCATCCCGGCGACGGAAGAGTTCGATCTGGTGGTAGTCGGTGCCGGGATCAGCGGACTGGCCGCCGCCTGTTTCTGGCAGCAAATGAAAGGTCAGCAGCAGCGTATCTTGCTGATCGACAACCATGATGATTTCGGCGGCCACGCCAAGCGTAATGAATTCAGCAGCGAAAATGGCACCATTCTCGGCTACGGCGGCAGCGAGTCGCTGCAGTCGCCGCGCTCCAACTTTAGCCCGGTAGCGATGGGGCTGCTGCAAAAGCTGGGCGTCAGCATCGACAACCTGGAAAAAGCTTTCGATAAAACCTTCTACCCGGATCTTAACCTGAGCCGTGGCGTCTATTTCGATCGCAGAAACTTCGGCGTCGACAAAGTGGTGAACGGGGATCCTGGCCGTATGGTGGCGGATGATATTCCCCATGACCGCCTTAATGGCCGTTCCTACGAAGCCTTTATCGGTGATTTCCCGCTGCCGGAAAGCGATCGCCAGGCGCTGATTGCACTGCATACGGTGGATAAGGATTACCTGCCGGAAATGAGTCAGGAGCAGAAAAGCGAATGGCTCGACAAGCACAGTTATACCGAATTCCTGCGTGACAAGGTTGGCCTGAGCGAAATGGCGATCCGTTATTTCCAACAAACCACCAGTGACTTCCAGGCGGTGGGTATCGACGCCACTTCGTGCAGCGATGCGCGTATTTGCGATCTGCCTGGCCTGAACGGCATGAACCTGCCGCCGCTGGATGAAGAGTCACAGGCGGATCTCGACGATCCTTACGTGTTCCACTTCCCGGACGGCAACGCCACGCTGACACGCTTAATGGTGCGCCATCTGATCCCGGCGGTCTCACCGGGCGGTAAGGACATGAATGACATAGTGCTGGCGAAGTTCGATTACAGCCAGCTTGACCGGGCGGAGTCACCGGTAAAACTGCGCTTGAACAGCACCGGGCTGCACGCGGCTAACGTCGGCGACAAGGTCGAAGTGACCTACATGACCGGCGAGAAAATGACCAAGGTGCGCGCCGGGCAGGTAGTGATGGCCGGCTACAATATGATGATCCCTTATCTGGTGCCGGAAATGTCGCCGGAGCAGCAACAGGCGCTGAAGCAGAACGTCAAGTCGCCGCTGGTGTACAGCAAAGTGGTGATCCGTAACTGGCAGTCGTTTATTAAACTGGGCGTGCATGAGGTTTACTCGCCAACGGCGCCTTATTGCCGTGTGAAGCTGGATTATCCGGTGAGCATGGGCGGCTACCAGCATCCACGCGATCCGAACCAGCCGATTGGCCTGCACATGGTGTATGTGCCGACGCTGGCGGGCAGCGGGTTAAGCCCACGCGAGCAGTCGCGCAAGGGCCGTGCCTTGCTATTGGGCACGCCGTTTGAAGTGCATGAGCAGATGATCCGTGAGCAATTGCAGGGCATGCTCGGCTCCGCCGGTTTTGATCATCAGCGTGATATTGAAGCGATCACCGTTAACCGCTGGTCGCACGGCTATTCCTACTTCCTCAACGGGTTGTTTGACGATGAGGACGAGGCGAAGAAAATCATTGAGACGGCGCGTAAGCCGATCGGCAAAATTGTGATTGCCAACTCGGATTCAGACTGGAGTCCGTACGCCAACTCGGCGATCGATCAGGCGTGGCGTGCGGTTAATGAATTGGCCTTCGGCCAGGTTGCCGCCAAGGAGGGAGCATGAGCATGCGTTCACTGTA
The DNA here is from genome assembly GCF_056376275.1 of Serratia sp. AR11. NCBI lineage: Bacteria > Pseudomonadati > Pseudomonadota > Gammaproteobacteria > Enterobacterales > Yersiniaceae > Serratia > Serratia sp. AR11. Next base: position 4,136,505 of record NZ_CM150739.1, on the reverse strand, counting down.
CTTACTGACCTTACTGGCGGCGGGTGGCTCGGCACAGGCGATGTCGGCCGGGGAATATGTTGCCAGGGCTGGTGACTGCACCGCCTGCCATACCACACCGGGTGGGGCTTTGCTCGCCGGTGGTATGAAGTTTCCGACCCCGCTGGGCAATATTTACGCTACCAATATTACACCGGACAAGCAGCAGGGCATCGGCGCCTATTCCTTTGACGAGTTTGACCGTGCGATGCGTCAGGGGATCGCCAAAGATGGCCATCGACTGTATCCGGCGATGCCGTACACCTCTTACGCCAAAATGAACGCGGAAGATATGCGTGCGCTGTACGACTATCTGATGAAGGAAGTCCCGGCGCAGAACACCGCCAACCGCGCCAGTGATATCAGTTGGCCGCTGTCGATGCGTTGGCCGTTGGCAATATGGAACCAGCTGTTCCATGAGGATACGCCTTATCAGCCGGACAGCAGCCAGAGCTCCGAGTGGAACCGTGGCGCCTATTTGGTGCAAGGGGTAGGGCACTGCGGCAGTTGCCATACGCCGCGCGGTTGGGCGATGCAGGAGAAAGGGCTGGACAGCAAAGATCCGGTCTTCCTGAGCGGTGCCGAACTCGATGGCTGGTACGCTTCAGGAATACGCGGGCTGAAACAGGATGATGTGGTGGCCTTGCTGAAAACCGGGCGCAGCCAACATGCGGCAGTCGCAGGGCCGATGAGTGAAGTGGTTAGCCACAGCACGCAATATCTGACCGACGGTGATTTGAACGCCATTGCTACTTACCTGCACAGTCTGGCTGCAGAGAAACCGCCGGCGGAGAAACCCGTAGCGATGGCGGTCGACAACTGGCAAGCGGGGCAACGCACCTATGCCATGTACTGTTCAACCTGCCATGGTAATAAGGGCGAGGGCAGCGATAACACCATTCCGGCATTGGCCGGTAACGCAACGGTCACGGCGGAGGATCCACTCACCGCGCTGCGCGTAGTGTTGGAAGGAGCACATACGCCGATCACCCAACATGCTACGGCGCTTGCTATGCCGGGTTACGCCTGGACATTGAACGACCAGCAGGCTGCCGATCTGATGAGTTATTTGCGGGGAAGTTGGGGCAACCAGGCGGCACCGGTCACGGCGCAGCAGGTAAAAGAGACACGCAAGCTGGCGGAGAAATAACGGTGGGCGCGCGTTGAGCTGTTTGTTAGACAGAGATACTCGGGCCTAGCGCACCGAGGGGCGCTCCGGCGGGCAAGCCGCTACGACCCCTTCGGCACGCTCTCCCTAATAACGGGCATTATCAGCCGTCTGAGGGCACGGCAGCAGGCCGCGCCCCATTTCAATTACATGACCTTGTGCGGGCCGAAGCATTCGTAGTGGATGCGTTCGGCCTCTACACCCATGTCCAGAAGTTGGCTGGCCACAGACTGCATAAACGGCAACGGCCCGCAGAAGTAGTAATGCATCTGCGGCGTGCTGAGCGTTTCACGCAGGGCACTGAGATTCATCAGGCCACGGCTCTGGTAGTCGCGGCCTTCCACATCATTGGCACCCGGTTGGTTGTACCACACGTGACGGCTCAGATTCGGCATGCGGCCGGCAATATCCGCTACTTCATCGGCAAAGGCGTGAACGCTGCCGTTTTCCGCCGCGTGCAGCCAGTGCACGTCCGCCGGGTGCTGGTTATCGTGCAGCGTATGGAGCATGCCGAGCATTGGTGTTTGGCCGACACCGGCGGAGATCAGTGCCACCGGGGTTTCCGGCTGCGCTTCCAGGAAGAAATCCCCGTGCGGCGGAGCGATATAAATGACGTCGCCTTCTTTGGCCTGCTGGTGCAGGAAGTTCGATACCTTGCCCTGATCCTCTCGTTTTACCGCAATGCGATAGTACTCGCCATTCGGTGAGGTGGTCAGTGAGTATTGGCGAATCTCCTGGTTTTCCATGCTGTCGTGCTTGATGTAGACCGCAAGGTACTGACCCGGTTTGAAGTCGATCACCTTGCCACCGTCAACCGGCGCCAACACGAAGCTGCAAATCACCTCGCTCTGTGGCTGTTTTTTGACGATGCGGAAGGCTCGTCGATCGCGCCAGCCACCCTCGGCAGTTTCGCTGGCCTGATAAATCTGGCCTTCGCGCTGGATAAATACATCCGCCAACACCCCGTAGGCTTTACCCCAGGCGTCCAGCACTTCCTGCCCCGGGCTGAACATTTCGTCCAGGGTTGCCAGCAGATGACCACCGACAATCTGATATTGATCCGGGCGAATATTCAGGCTGGTATGCTTCTGGGCAATGCGCTCCACCGCCGGCAGCAGCGCCGCCAGGTTTTCGATATTCGCGGCATAGGCGCAGATCGCGTCGAACAGCGCCTGACGCTGATCGCCATTGCGCTGATTGTTCATATTGAACACGTCCTTTAACTCGGGATTATGCTCGAACATGCGATCGTAGAAGTGGGCGGTCAGTTTTGGCCCGGTAGCGGCCAGCAGGGGAATGGTAGATTTTACGGTGGCGATGGTTTGGCTATCCAGCATGGTGGCGCTCCTTGGTCGGACATTATTGGAATATTCTAATGATGCATTTAAAATGCATCTTTACGTTTGAACGCATCCTAACGGTTTCTGCCGTGGCTGTAAATACCCCTGTTTTTGTTGCGGAGTCGCCATGCGACGATCTCGCTCACAGAACATGAAAAAACCGCATCCTCAGTATGAGTAAATGTCGGTTGTCGAATGGGGTGTTTTATCGGATCAAAGCCTTGCTGCGCCTTATGCCAATCGTTTGCGTAAAAACCTCTGTCAAGACCTATCCTCGGTGGGGCGAAACAGTTTACACTGTGGCCCAGAACCCGAACGGGTAGTTATTTGGTGATTTTTTAGTTAGCTGATTTAGTCAGGAGAAGCCGGATGTTAAAGCGTGAAATGAACATTGCTGATTACGATGCCGAACTGTGGCGTGCAATGGAGCAAGAAGTTGTGCGTCAGGAAGAGCACATTGAGCTGATTGCGTCTGAGAACTACACCAGCCCGCGCGTAATGCAGGCCCAGGGCTCCCAGTTGACCAACAAATATGCCGAAGGTTATCCGGGCAAGCGTTATTACGGCGGCTGCGAATATGTGGATATCGTTGAGCAACTGGCCATCGATCGCGCAAAAGAGCTGTTCGGCGCAGATTACGCCAACGTCCAGCCACACTCCGGTTCCCAGGCGAACTTCGCTGTTTACACCGCGCTGCTGCAGCCGGGCGACACCATTCTGGGCATGAACCTGGCGCACGGCGGCCACCTGACCCACGGTTCACCGGTCAACCTGTCTGGTAAACTGTATAACGTGGTGCCTTACGGCATCGACGAAAAAGGTCAAATCGACTACGAAGATCTGGCCAAGCAGGCACAGACTCATAAACCAAAAATGATCATCGGCGGCTTCTCTGCCTTCTCCGGTATCGTTGATTGGGCAAAAATGCGCGAAATCGCCGACAGCATCGGCGCTTACCTGTTCGTTGACATGGCGCACGTAGCGGGTCTGATCGCCGCCGGCGTTTATCCGAACCCGGTCCCTCACGCACATATCGTGACCACCACCACCCACAAAACCCTGGCAGGTCCGCGCGGCGGCCTGATCCTGGCGAAAGGCGGTGATGAAGATCTGTATAAAAAGCTGAACTCCGCGGTGTTCCCGGGCGGCCAGGGCGGCCCGCTGATGCACGTGATCGCCGGTAAAGCGGTGGCGCTGAAAGAAGCCATGGAGCCTGAGTTCAAAATTTACCAGCAGCAAGTGGCCAAAAACGCCAAAGCCATGGTGGAAGTGGTGCTGGAGCGCGGCTACAAAGTGGTTTCCGGTGGCACTCATAACCACCTGTTCCTGCTGGATCTGGTTGATAAGAACCTGACCGGTAAAGAAGCTGACGCTGCACTGGGCCGCGCCAACATCACCGTGAACAAAAACAGCGTGCCAAACGATCCCAAGAGCCCGTTCGTCACCTCCGGTGTGCGTATCGGTACTCCGGCAGTGACCCGTCGCGGCTTCAAAGAAGCTGACGTGCGTGAACTGGCCGGCTGGATCTGCGACGTGCTGGACAACATCAACGATGAAGCGACCATCGAACGCACCAAGAAGAAAGTACTGGATATCTGCGCCCGCCTGCCGGTTTACGCATAATTTCCATTGCTGTAAAAAACGCTGAGGCGTCAGGCCGGTCACTTGGGTGACCGGTTTTTTTTTACCTTTAGGCGACGGTTAGAGATTGAACGTCGTATATATATTTCCGTCATTAATATTAGTTATTGATATATATATCAACGATAGGGTGTGATATTTGTCGTCTTTTAATTAATTACCTTGTTTACAGACGGTGTTATGTGATGTAAGTCTATATGATTGTTATTTGCTCTCATGGTATACCTTGAAAAAGGACGGTTATTATACTATGGAGTGTCGTATGACGCAGGTTATTCACTTTATCCTCTCGTGTCTGTTAGTGACGATAATGGCATTGATGGTCAGCCATGACCGAAAGTTAATTAAGATCCGCTATATTATTCAGCTGCTGGTGATTGAAGTATTACTTGCCTGGCTGTTCCTTCGTTCTGATATGGGTACCGGATTTACGGCACAGGTTTCTACGGTGTTTAACGGTTTGATGCTGTTTGCCGGTGAAGGCACTGACTTTTTATTCGGCGGAATGCGGGCGCAAGGGCTGGCATTCTTCCTTCTCAATGTATTGTGTCCTATTATTTTTATTTCTGCATTGATCGGTATTATTCAGCACATCAATCTGTTGCCGATTATTATTCGGGTAGTGGGGACGGTGTTGTCCAAAGTCAATGGCATGGGCAAGTTGGAGTCTTTTAATGCTGTGAGCGCATTATTGCTGGGGCAGTCAGAGAACTTTATCGTTTATAAAGACGTGCTGGGCAAGATGTCCGAAAATCGCATTTACACTATGGCAGCCACCGCGATGTCAACCGTCTCGGTTTTTATGGTCGGTGCCTATATCAATATGGTTGATGCCCGCTATGTCGTAGTGTCATTGATTCTGAATATGTTTAGCACATTTATCGTGCTGTCACTGATTAATCCGTATCGTGTCGATTTGGAAGAAGAGGTTGAGATGCAGGATCTGCATCGTGGACAAAGTTTATTTGAAATGTTGGGCGAATATATTCTTGCCGGCTTTAAGGTCGCAGTAATCATTGCCGCCATGCTGCTGGGCTTTATTGCCCTGATCGCCGCCATCAACGCGTTGTTTAGCAGCCTGTTTGGCATCAGTTTTCAAGGCTTGCTGGGCTATCTGCTTTATCCTTTTGCCTGGGTGCTTGGCGTGCCGGCTCATGAGGCGCAGCAGGTTGGCAGCATCATGGCGACCAAGATTGTCGCCAACGAGTTTGTCGCCATGACTGAGTTGCAACAGATTAAAGCCGTGCTGTCGCCCCGCGCCGAAGGGATCTTGTCGGTATTCCTGATTTCCTTTGCCAACTTCACCTCGGTGGGCATTGTGGCGGGGGCGATTAAAGCATTGAACGAGGAGCAGGGGAACGTGGTTTCCCGTTTCAGTATGAAACTGCTGTATGGCTCAACGCTGGTGAGTTTCTTATCGGCAGCGGTAGCGGGCTTGGTCATTTAAACCCTCTGGCAGGCTCGATTAAGGAATATTTATCCCGGCGGTATTTAAAATCAACCGACATAAGGAGGTGTTGCAATGAAGATTTTGTTTATTGGTGAGTCATGGCATATTCACATGATCCACTCTAAAGGCTTTGACAGTTTTACCTCGAGTAAATATGAAGAGGGAGCAGAGTATCTGTTGTCCTGTCTGCGCAGCGCCGGTATTTCCATCGACTATATGCCGGCGCATACAGTACAAAATGCCTTCCCACAAACGTTAGACGAACTGCTGGTTTATGATGTCGTCGTGATTAGCGATATCGGCAGTAATACCTTCCTATTGCAAAATAAAACCTTTTATAAAATGGAGATGATGACCAATGCTCTGTCACTGATAAAAGACTATGTCGCTATGGGAGGCGGTGCGTTAATGATAGGCGGTTATCTTTCCTTTACCGGCATAGAGGCAAAAGCAAATTATAAAAACACCATCCTTGCCGAAGTATTACCGGTTGAAATGTTAGACCACGACGACCGCGTTGAGTTGCCGCAAGGCTGCAAGCCCCTCACATTAAGCAAGACTCACGAGATTACCCGTCATTTAAATGAATGGCCGCCCTTACTGGGCTATAACAAATTTATTGCCAAACCCGGCAGCGAAACATTAGCCGAAATTAACGGCGATCCTCTGCTGGTGGTGGGTAAGTATCAAGAAGGCCATGTTGCCTGCTTTGCCGCTGATTGCTCCCCTCATTGGGGTGGGCCGCAATTTATGCAATGGGAAAGTTATACCGCCTTCTGGTGCAATATATTGAATTCAATCAAAAGGAGAAATTAGAATGGAAGACAAAGCCAAGATTCAAGAAATGATTGCTGCCGCCTCCCAGGCCAGAGAGTTTTCCTATGCCCCTTATTCTAACTTTACCGTGGGGGCGGCATTGATCACCAAGAGCGGCAAGGTGTTCACCGGCTGCAATGTCGAATCCGTCTCTTATTCGCCAACCACCTGCGCAGAACGCGTGGCGATCCTGAAAGCGGTCTCCGAAGGCGAGCGCAGTTTTGAGATGATTGTGGTGATCGGCGGCCCCAGAGTGGGTGAAAGCAAGGCTAAAGGTTATTCCGGGCCTTGCGGCGTGTGCCGCCAAATGATTTATGAATTCGGCAAGGATATCCAGATCATTATCGCTAACAGCCTGGATGAGTACTATGTGCACGATATTTCTGAGCTTTTCCCACTTGGGTTCGGCCCGGATCATTTGTTGGGCTAAATAGCTATCTCTCCATAATCAGGGTAGCGGCAAGCTGCACCCTGATTATGGGAATAAACTGTGAACTCACTAGCACTCTACTCCCTCGACTGTGAATGAACATTGCTAGCCAGTGTGAGCTCTGTCAAAGTATCGCCCTCACACCGGAGGGATCATGGTTCTGCAATCTACGCGTTGGCTAGCTCTCAGTTACTTCACCTACTTTTTTTCTTACGGCATCTTCTTACCCTTTTGGGGCGTTTGGTTAAAAGGTGAGGGCATACCGCCTGAAACCATCGGTATTCTGCTCGGCGCCGGTCTGGTTGCGCGCTTCCTCGGTAGTTTGTTGATTGCTCCCCGGGTAAAAGATCCCGCCCATCTGGTGACGGCATTGCGCCTGCTAGCATTGCTGACGCTGGCTTTTGCCATTGGGTTCTGTTTCGGCAACGGCTGGGGCTGGCTGATGCTGGTGATCGCCGGCTTTAACCTGTTCTTTTCACCGTTGGTTCCGCTCACCGACGCACTGGCCGGCACCTGGCAAAAACAAATCACCATGGATTACGGCCGGGTCAGGCTATGGGGCTCGCTGGCGTTTGTGATTGGTTCGGCGCTGACCGGGCAGATGGTTTCCGTCTGGGGCCATAGCGCCATTCTCTACAGCCTGATAATCAGCATACTGGCGATGCTGTTGGGCATGATGTTGAAACCGAGCGTGATGCCGCAGGGGGAAGCGCGCACCCACAGCGAAACCGAACGTTCTCTGTGGGAGATGCTTAAGGAAGGGCCCGTCTGGCGCTTCCTGTTGTGCGTCACTCTGCTGCAGGGCGCGCATGCCGGTTATTACAGTTTCGGTTCTATCTATTGGCAGGAGGCGGGCTACTCGGCTTCGACCATTGGCTATTTGTGGTCGCTGGGGGTGGTGGCCGAAGTGGTTATTTTTGCCAGCAGCAATTTCCTGTTCCGCCGCTGGAATGCGCGCAATCTGCTGCTGCTTTCCGCCTGTTGCGGGATACTGCGCTGGAGCCTGATGGCCAGTAGCACCGAGTTGGGGTGGCTGCTGGTGATCCAAATTCTGCACTGCGGCACCTTTACCGTTTGCCATCTGGCAGCGATGCGTTTTATCGCCGCGCGCAAGGGGCCGGAAGTGATCCGGCTGCAGGCGGTTTATTCGGCGCTGGCGATGGGCGGCGGTATTGCGATTATGACGGTGATCGCCGGTTTCCTGTTCGAGCATCTGCAGGGTGGGGTGTTCTGGGTGATGGCGGCAGTGGTGTTGCCGGCGTTGTTTATCCGCCCACCGGCCGTTGCGGTCAGCAGCAGCCGTTAAGAGGTTTCCAGCAGCGCACGGATGAATTTGCGCTGCTGGCGCGCTAATGGCAATTCGGTATAAATCAGCGGCGGCTGTGGCGCACTGTGCTCCGTGGCATAGGGGGTGATCACCAGGGTGACGCCCTGCGGCGCGCCAGAATGCAGATAGTCGCGTAGTGGCAAATACTTGATATTCAGTGGCAGCAGCGTTAATTCGCGGATCTGATATTCCACTTCATCTTCCAACTGCGGGTTGTCCAGCGTCAGCAATAACACCTGTTTTTCCTGCAACGCATTGCCCTGCATCAACCAGGCACCGAAACTGATGGCGACCAGCCCGGCTTCTTCGCTGGAAAAATGAATACCGTATTCCTGTTCCAGCGGGGCCAGTGCCTCCTGGGCGGTACGCATCAGGCGCGGATACTTGCGTTCAACTTCCTCCAGCAGGGTGTTATCGATACCAATCTCAAAACGACAGCGTTCTACCGCAGGGGCCAGATGGGCGAACAGCTGGCTGATCAAATCCTCTTTACTGCTAAAAGTCATGCCGGAAATCTGCTGGAAGCGCTCGACCATATTTTCAATCGCTGCCATTAATCGCAGATCTTCCGTTGAGTCATTGCTGTGGTAGCTGTGATTTTTCAGCATGGTAAACATCAGCACCAGAAAATCGTTTTCGCTGGTTTCGGGTGGCAGGGCAAATAACTGATTCAATGATTGATGCAGCAAGAGGGTCGCCTGATGTTCCGGCTTCTGATGCAGCCAGTCGCGTTGTGCGGGGCTGAATGTCGGGTGCCGCCGGCGCTGGTTCTCCCATGCGCAGTAGCGCAGGTAGTGTTGCAGAAACTGACGATCGCGTCGATCAAAGCTGCGGTTGACCAGCGCTTCATACTCGCTGATGCACTGTTCCAGCTGCGGTGTCAGATCGGTGCTTTGCCCCAGAGCTTGCTGTAACCAGCGGGAAAAATGTTGATCGATAAATTCCGGGCTACAGCGCAGGGCTCTGCGCAGCCAGTGGAGCAGGCAGAGGCGTTGGTTGAGTGCGCTGCCCCTGATCCGGTAACCCTCGTCGGGGTTACCGTCGATCTCCAGATGGTGGAAACGCTGGATTTCACTGGCAACCTCGGCTATATCTTGCCGGGTAATCGGGGGGGAAACGCCATTAATTTGGCTGATAGTCTCCAGTTGTACTGCGGGCACCGGCGCATACAACATCAATAACAGATGGCAGCGTCGTTGTTGACCGGAGAGCTCAGGCACGGGGGCAGTGTCCAGGCTCATATCACCTTCGGGCAGGTAACGTTTAAATTAAGAATAAGCATAGCAAAAGGTGATGCGCGGCGCGGCAACGGCACCCGGTTTTACTTCGGCTTACAACTTTCGTCACAAATATTGGGCGGGATCGCGGCGGTTGAAGAACGGTTTATGTTACTTTATAACAATAATGAGTATCTTTTGATGATGAAGTTACGCTTTGTTTTGGCCGGTTTTTTAATGCTATTGAGCGCCGGCGCTGTGGCTCACCCGCACAGCTTTATTGATATGAACACCACCTTTGTGGCGAAGGATCAACAGCTGGTTGGCTTGAAAATGGTTTGGGTTATGGATGAAATCACCTCGGCAGATCTGCTGTACGATGCACAAAATGCCAAAAAAGACTCGGAAATATGGAAAAAGCTGGCGGCGGAAGTGATGGCCAATGTTCTGGGGCAACACTATTTTACGGATGTCTATCGCGACGGCAAGCCGGTGAAATACCTGAATCTGCCAACGGAATACCACCTGTCACGCCAGGGGCACCAGGCGGTACTGGAGTTTGTACTGCCGCTGGCCGAACCGCAGCCGCTGGCGGGCAAGCCGTTCGAGATCTCCACCTACGATCCCACTTATTTTGTCGATATGACTTATAAAGATAAAACGGCACTGCATTTGCCGCCGGAGATGGCTTCGCAGTGCAAATTCAAACTGATGACGCCCAAACCGGATTCCTCTTTACAGGCTTACGCATTGTCCCTCGATAAAAACGATTCACCCGGCGAAGATATGGCGCTGGGGCAACAGTTCGCCCAGCGGGTTAGCCTGCAATGTCAATAAATCTCAGCCAGCACCGGGCGCGTAAGCGACACTGGGGTTTCAGCCTGTGGCCGCTGCTGCTGTTTGCCGTGTTGCTGATGCTGGGCGCGCAGTTGGCGTGGCACTATTGGCCGCAATTACTGATGCAAAGCGTGGTGTGGCAGAAAGGGCTGCACCTGCAATTGGCGGGTTTGTTGCAGCAGGTAAAAGCGGCACCGCAACAGGCCGGGTTGGCGCTGATGTTGTTCAGCCTGAGTTATGGCGTGCTGCACGCCCTTGGCCCCGGCCACGGTAAAGTGGTGATTGCCACCTATCTGGCTACCCATCCGGCGCGGTTGAAAAGCAGCCTGAAACTGACCTTTGCCGCGTCGTTGGTGCAGGGACTGGTGGCGATCGCGCTGGTGACGTTGATGCTGGTGGTACTGCAACTGTCGTCCCGGCAACTGCACCAGAGCAGTTTCTGGCTCGAGAAAGGCAGTTTTATTCTGGTGATGCTGCTCGGGGTGTTGCTGAGCTGGCGAGCGCTGAAGCGTTTGTATTATGCGGTGAAAGCCATGCGTCCGTCGCCAGCGCTGCGAATCAACAGCCTGCAACTGCTGCCGGCGGACCACGTTCACAGTGAGCATTGCGGCTGCGGTCATCGCCATATGCCGAGCGACAGTGAACTGCAGGCGGGTAGCGACTGGCGTACGCAGACCGCCATCGTGTTGGCGATGGGAATGCGGCCGTGCTCGGGCGCAATACTGGTGTTGCTGTTTTCCAAGGTGATTGGCGTGTTTGTCTGGGGCGTTTTCTCGGCGTTGGCCATGGCGCTGGGCACCTCACTGACCATCTCATTATTGGCCTTGTTGGTGCATTACAGTCGCCGATTGGCGGTACGTCTCAGCCAATCGCGTGCACCTGCGGCCTGGAGTGCGGTGGCCTGGGGTTCTCTGGCGCTGGCCGGTGGCCTGATTTTGCTGTTCGCCGGGCTGTTGCTGTATCTCACTGCCCAGTCGGAATTTATCGGCGGCATCCGGCCTTTCTCCCGCTGACAGGCATAAAAAAAGCGCTGCAATAACTGCAGCGCTTTTTTTTACTCATTCACTTCGCGATATTAACGCTTCAGCGCTTCGCTCAGTTCTTCACGCATGGTGGAAAGCATGGCTTTCACTACGCGCGGGTTGCCGGCTACCACGTTGCCGGAGCTGAAGTGGTTATGGCCGCCAACAAAGTCGGTCACCAGGCCGCCGGATTCACGTACCAGCAGTTCACCTGCGGCGAAATCCCATGGCTTCAGGCCAATTTCGAAGAAACCGTCAACGCGACCGGCGGCCACATAGGCCAGATCCAGCGCGGCAGAACCGGTACGACGGAAGTCGGCACACTGAGTGAATAGTTTGCCAACCACATTAATGTATGGAGTTGCGTGCTGCTTAACCTTGAACGGGAAGCCGGTCGCCAGGATGGTGCCATCGAGATCTTTGGCATTGGTGCCGCGCAGACGGTAACCGTTGAGCTGTGCGCCCTGACCGCGGGTGGCGGTGAACAGTTCGTTACGCATTGGATCGTAAACCACAGCCACTTCAGTACGGCCTTTAATGCGTACGGCGATGGAAACTGAGAAGTGTGGGAAACGTTTGATGAAGTTTGATGTGCCATCCAGTGGATCGATCACCCATTGTACGTCTTTATCTTCGCCGACCAATTCGCCGCGTTCTTCGGTAACAATAGTATGTTGCGGATAGGACTTGCGAATGACGTCGATGATCAGATGCTCTGCATCGCGATCGACGTTAGTGACAAAGTCATTGGTCCCTTTCTGGCTCGCTTCTACAGCGTCCGGGGTTTCGTAGTTTTTGGCAATCAGGTTACCGGCCTTGCGCGCAGCGCGCACGGCGATCGTCAGCATCGGATGCATGGGTATCTTCCAACTAGGATGTTAAAGAACAGGAAACGGCGCGAAGTATAGCAGGTGTTCGGCAAAATGCCTACGGCTGTGTTAAGCTGCTGTGATTTTCCGCTACGCTCAGAGTTTGTATGCTGCATAACATCCGCATTGTTCTGGTAGAAACCTCTCATACCGGTAACATGGGCTCGACCGCCAGAGCCATGAAAACCATGGGATTAACCAACCTTTATTTGGTTAATCCGCTGATAAAACCTGATTCTCAGGCGATCGCCCTGGCCGCTGGTGCCAGCGACGTGATCGGCAACGCCACTATTGTTGACACTCTGGATGACGCCATTGCCGGCTGCAGTCTGGTCGTGGGCACCAGTGCGCGTTCGCGCACCTTGCCGTGGCCGATGCTGGAACCGCGCGAATGCGGCATCCGCGCCGTGCACGAAGGTGAACATGCCCCGGTAGCGCTGGTGTTCGGCCGTGAACGTGTCGGCCTGACCAATGATGAGCTGCAAAAATGCCATTATCATGTCGCCATCCCTGCCAACCCGGATTACAGCTCGTTGAATCTGGCGATGGCGGTGCAAATTCTGGCCTATGAAGTGCGTGTGGCTTACCTCGATCGTCAACAGGCAGACGCGCCACAACTGGAAGAAACGCCGTATCCGTTGGTCGATGACCTGGAGCGTTTCTATCAGCATCTGGAACAAACGCTGCAGCATAGTGGCTTTATCCGCCCCTCTCATCCGGGGCAGGTCATGAGCCGTTTGCGTCGTTTATTCACCCGTGCGCGGCCGGAAGCTCAAGAGCTGAATATCCTGCGCGGTATGCTGACGTCGATCGAGAAACAGGACAAACATCAAGGTAATTAATTTGATGTGAAATGACGGCTTGCGGTAATAGTATTAGTTATCTAACGGTTATAATGTGTATTTTATATGCATATTATCTGGCTTAGTCCAAAACGTGCTAATACTTGAGTAAATTACTAGGTTAAATAGTTGACTGATTTACTCAGGAATGTCAGACTTTCGGCCATGTTTGACCAACAGGTAACCACTTAGCTATGAGACTGACATCCAAAGGCCGTTATGCCGTAACCGCTATGCTTGACGTGGCATTGCACTCCCAGGAAGGGCCCGTTCCTCTGGCGGATATTTCTGAGCGCCAGGGTATCTCGCTCTCTTATCTGGAACAATTATTCTCCCGTCTGCGCAAGAATGGCCTGGTGGCCAGCGTACGTGGACCGGGCGGTGGTTATCTGCTGGGCAAAGACGCAAGTGAGATTGCCGTAGGTGCAGTCATCACTGCTGTCGATGAATCGGTAGACGCAACCCGTTGCCAGGGTAAAGAAGGCTGTCAGGGTGGCGATCGCTGCCTGACCCATACCCTGTGGCGCGATCTGAGCGAGCGCATCAGCGGGTTCCTGAACAACATTACGCTGGCTGAACTGGTGAACAACCAGGACGTGCTGGTGGTGGCGGACCGTCAAAACAACGATACCCGTCGCACGGCCAACGGTCGTCCGCAAGAAACTATCAACGTTAATCTGCGCGCATAAGCAGCTGGCGATATTTTTTTAGTTTTTGGAAGTGATGTACGGAGCACAAGAGCAATGAAATTACCGATTTATCTGGATTACTCAGCAACGACGCCGGTTGATCCGCGCGTTGCTGAGAAAATGATGCAATTTTTGACTCTGGACGGGACTTTTGGTAACCCGGCTTCCCGTTCCCACCGTTTCGGTTGGCAGGCGGAAGAGGCGGTAGATATCGCCCGTAACCAAATTGCTGAACTGGTTGGCGCTGACCCGCGCGAAATCGTGTTCACTTCCGGAGCCACCGAGTCCGACAACCTGGCGATCAAAGGCGCTGCCAATTTCTATCAAAAGAAAGGCAAGCACATTATCACCAGCAAAACCGAACACAAAGCCGTGCTGGACACCTGTCGCCAGCTCGAGCGTGAAGGCTTTGAAGTGACCTATCTGGCACCTCAGAGCAACGGTATTATCAGCCTGCAGGCCCTCGAAGCCGCGATGCGTGAGGACACCATTCTGGTTTCTATCATGCACGTGAACAACGAAATCGGCGTGGTGCAGGATATCGAAGCTATCGGCGAAATGTGTCGTGCGCGCGGTATCATTTATCACGTTGATGCTACCCAGAGCGTGGGCAAATTGCCTATCGACCTGAGCAAGCTGAAAGTTGATCTGATGTCTTTCTCCGGCCACAAAATTTATGGCCCGAAAGGCATTGGTGCACTGTACGTGCGTCGTAAGCCACGTATCCGTATCGAAGCCCAGATCCACGGCGGTGGTCATGAGCGCGGTATGCGTTCCGGTACCCTGCCAGTACACCAGATCGCCGGTATGGGCGAAGCCTACCGTATCGCCAAAGAAGAAATGGCGTCGGAAATGGCACGTCTGCGCACGCTGCGCGATCGTCTGTGGAACGGCGTGAAAGATATGGAAGAAGTGTATCTGAACGGCTCTCTGGAGAACGGGGTGCCTAACATCCTGAACGTCAGCTTCAACTATGTTGAAGGCGAGTCGCTGATCATGGCGCTGAAAGACCTGGCCGTATCCTCGGGTTCTGCCTGTACCTCCGCCAGCCTTGAGCCATCTTACGTGCTGCGCGCGTTGGGCATGACTGACGAATTGGCGCATAGCTCGATCCGTTTCTCTCTGGGGCGTTTCACCACAGAAGAAGAGATCGATTACACCATTCAACTGGTGCGTAAATCCATCGGCCGTTTGCGTGACCTGTCTCCACTGTGGGACATGTTCAAGCAGGGCGTGGATATCAACAGCATCGAATGGGCACATCATTAATTCTCAGGATTCAGGAGCAAGGTCATGGCTTACAGCGAAAAAGTAATCGATCACTATGAAAACCCGCGTAACGTGGGTTCTTTCGACAACGAAGATCCTAGCGTTGGCAGCGGCATGGTGGGTGCACCGGCCTGTGGCGACGTGATGAAGTTGCAGATCAAAGTCAACAATGAAGGTATCATTGAAGACGCCCGTTTCAAGACTTACGGCTGCGGTTCCGCCATCGCCTCCAGCTCGCTGGTGACCGAATGGATGAAAGGCAAGTCTCTTGATCAGGCCGAAGCGATCAAAAACACCCAGATCGCCGAAGAGCTGGAATTACCGCCGGTAAAAATTCACTGCTCAATCCTGGCCGAAGACGCCATTAAAGCAGCGATTGCCGACTACAAGAGCAAACACAGCGCCAAGTAATTATTTCTGAGTCATTTAGCCCGGCTTTGGTTGGGCTTTGAAGTGTGAGGTTGTGATGTCAATTACCATGAGCGACAGCGCTGCACAGCGCGTTCAGGCATTTATGAATAACCGTGGCAAAGGCCTTGGCCTGCGTCTGGGGGTGAGAACCTCTGGCTGCTCCGGGATGGCGTACGTGCTGGAATTTGTTGACGATATGAACGATGACGACATCGTTTTTGAAAACAAAGGCGTTAAGGTGATCATTGACGGCAAGAGCCTGGTCTACCTTGACGGCACCGAGCTTGATTTCGTTAAGGAAGGCCTGAACGAAGGCTTCAAGTTCAACAACCCCAATGTCTCAAGCGAGTGTGGCTGCGGCGAAAGTTTCAACGTCTGACAGTCCATCGTGCTCCCCCGCCAGGTGCGGGGGAACTTCATCCGATAACGCCCAGAGCACGCTATGGATTACTTTACTTTATTCGGGCTGCCAGTTCGCTATCCCGTGGACGGCAGCCTGCTTGCCTCTCGCTATCAGGATCTGCAGCGCCAATTCCATCCCGATCGTTTTGCAAGTCAGCCAGAACGCGAACGCCTGATGGCGTTACAACAGGCAGCGACTATCAATGAAGCCTACCAAACGCTGAAGCACCCATTAAAACGCGCGGAGTATATGCTATCTTTGCACGGCTTTGATTTGGGCAACGAGCAGCACACTATGCGTGATACCGCGTTCCTGATGGAACAGTTGGAACTGCGCGAGGAGCTCGACGCCATTGAGCGCAAAGCAGATGCACAAACCCAGTTGGCCAGCTTTGGCGCGCGGGTTAACGAGACGGTCAAACAACGCAGCGCTCTGATGATTCAGCAACTCGATAGCCAGCAGTGGATGGATGCCGCTGACACCGTGCGTAAGCTGCGTTTTTTGGACAAACTCCAGCAACAGGTTGAACAACTCGAAGAAAAACTGCTGGGTTTTGAGTAACACATTTTTGCTTGTGGAAGCTTCAATATGGCCTTATTACAAATTAGTGAGCCCGGCCTCAGCGCTGCGCCGCACCAGCGCCGTCTGGCTGCCGGTATTGATTTAGGCACCACCAACTCTCTGGTCGCCACGGTGCGCAGTGGGCAGGCGGAAACGCTGGCCGATGCCGAGGGCCGCGATTTACTGCCCTCGGTAGTGCATTACCAGGCTGACACTTTGCGTGTCGGTTGGGATGCGCGCCAACAGGCAGCGCAGGATCCTGCCAATACCATCAGCTCAGTCAAACGTATGATGGGCCGCTCATTGGCCGACGTACTGGCGCGTTACCCGAACCTGCCGTATCAGTTTCAGGCCAGCGACAACGGCTTGCCGATGATGCTGACCGCTGCCGGTGCGGTTAACCCGGTAGGGGTTTCTGCCGATATCCTCAGAGCCCTTGCCGAGCGTGCAAAAACTGCGCTGGAAGGGGATCTGGACGGCGTGGTGATCACCGTTCCTGCCTATTTTGATGATGCACAGCGCCAGGGCACCAAAGACGCTGCGCGTCTGGCCGGGCTGCACGTGCTGCGTCTGCTGAACGAACCGACGGCGGCGGCGATTGCCTATGGTCTGGATTCCGGGCAGGAAGGCATTATCGCGGTGTACGATCTGGGCGGCGGTACCTTTGATATTTCCATTCTGCGGCTGAGCCGTGGGGTGTTTGAAGTGTTGGCTACCGGCGGGGATTCCGCGCTGGGAGGCGACGACTTTGACCATCTGCTGGCTGACTGGCTGCGTGAACAGGCCGGTGTGGCTGACCGTAGCGATCACGGTGTACAGCGCCAACTGCTGGATGCGGCCATCGCGGCCAAAGTTGCACTGAGCGATGCCGACAGTACTGTCGTTGAGATTGCCGGCTGGCAGGGCGAAGTGACCCGAGCACAGTTTGATGCGCTGATCGCCACTCTGGTGAAACGTACCCTGATGGCCTGCCGCCGTGCGCTGAAAGACGCGGGCGTGAGTGCCGAAGAAGTGCTGGAAGTGGTCATGGTTGGCGGTTCCACCCGCGTGCCTCTGGTGCGTGAGCAGGTGGGCACGTTCTTCGGCCGCACGCCGTTAACTTCGATCGATCCGGATAAAGTAGTCGCTATTGGTGCGGCGATCCAGGCGGACATTTTAGTGGGTAACAAGCCTGACAGCGACATGCTGCTGCTGGATGTAATCCCACTTTCGCTAGGTCTGGAAACCATGGGCGGTCTGGTAGAAAAAGTGATCCCGCGTAACACCACCATTCCGGTGGCGCGTGCGCAGGAGTTCACCACTTTTAAAGACGGCCAAAGCGCGATGATGATCCATGTGCTGCAGGGCGAGCGCGAATTGGTGCAGGATTGCCGCTCGCTGGCGCGCTTCTCGCTGCGTGGCTTACCGCCTCTGCCTGCCGGCGGCGCCCATATTCGCGTTACCTTCCAGGTGGATGCCGATGGCCTGCTGAGCGTCACCGCGATGGAGAAATCCACCGGCGTTGAGGCTTCAATTCAGGTTAAACCGTCGTATGGTCTGTCCGACGCCGAAATTGCCGGCATGATCAAAGATTCGATGGCCAATGCGCAGAGCGATGTCGGCGCGCGCATGCTGGCGGAGCAGCGGGTTGAGGCGTCACGGGTGCTGGAAAGCCTGCAGGGCGCACTGGCCAGCGACGCCGCATTGCTGAGCGAAGCAGAAAGCACGGCGATCCCCGCGGCGGTAGAAGCTTTGCAACAGGCGACGCAGGGCACCGATCCTGCCGCTATTGAAGCCGCAATTAAAACATTAGATGCACAAACGCAAGACTTTGCCGCGCGCCGCATGGATGCTTCCATTCGCCGTGCGCTGGCTGGCCATTCTGTGGATGAGGTTTAATCATGCCTAAAATTGTTTTCCTGCCCCATCAAGATTTATGCCCGGAGGGGGCAGTACTGGAAGCCGAACAAGGGGAGTCAATCCTCAACGTTGCGCTGCGCAACGGTATCGAGATTGAGCATGCCTGTGAGAAATCCTGCGCCTGCACCACCTGTCACTGCATCGTGCGCGAAGGTTTCGACTCTCTCGAAGAGAGCACTGAACTGGAAGACGACATGCTGGACAAGGCCTGGGGTCTGGAGCCGGAAAGCCGTCTGAGCTGTCAGGCACTGGTGGCCGACGAAGATTTGGTGGTTGAAATGCCGCGTTATACCGTTAACCACGCGCGTGAAGGGTGAGAGGAAAGTAGAAATGGGACTGAAGTGGACCGACAGCCGTGAAATCGGCGAAGCCCTGTACGACCAATACCCGGATACCGATCCGAAAACCGTACGCTTTACCGACATGCATCAGTGGATTTGCGATCTGGAAGATTTTGACGACGATCCACAGGCTTCCAACGAAAAAATACTGGAAGCTGTTCTGCTGGTCTGGTTAGATGAAGCGGAGTAAATAGCGTAACGGGCTGCCATAGGCGGCCCGTTTATTTTGTATCCGACATACCCCTCGCCTTTCAAGCTGCAGCGTTGTTGCCTGCACTCACTCCCCCCAGTTACTTACTCAAGTAAGCGCCTGGGGATGAGCGAGCTGGCCGCCTAGCTGCAACTTGAAACTCATAGGGTATACAATAAAAATCCCCAATAGATTTTGCGCGTGGCGTGAAAATGAAGGGGAAATCCGGAGTAAGGCTATGACAACTGAATTTATGCTGGTAACGCTGTCGAACCAATCTGCTGACGCTCGCTGGGGCGAGAAAGCGCTACTGAGCACCGGTGCAGAAGGGATGACCATCCACCTGACCGGCAAAGATAAACTGGGCAGCATTCAACGTGCGGCCCGTAAGATTGACGGCCAGGGCATCAAGAATGTCAAACTGGCCGGTGACGGCTGGGATCTGGAAAACAGCTGGGCATTCTGGCAGGGCTTCCGTGGGCCGAAAGGCAAACGCAGTGTCGAATGGGCGCCATTGCCGGCAGCGGAAAGCAAAGAGCTGGAACAGCGCCTGAAGATTGTTGACTGGGTGCGTGACACCATCAACATGTCGGCGGAAGAGTTGGGACCGGAGCAGTTGGCTACCCGCGCAGTGGATCTGATGTGTGACATCGGTTGTGAAGCCGTCAGCTATCGTATTACCAAGGGTGAAGATCTGCGTGAGCAAAACTACGCCGGTATTCACACCGTGGGCCGTGGGTCAGATCGTTCACCGGTGCTGTTGGCACTGGATTTCAACCCGACCGGTAACCCGGAAGCGCCGGTGTTTGCCTGCCTGGTGGGCAAAGGCATCACCTTTGACACCGGTGGCTACAGCCTGAAACAAAGCGCCTTTATGGACTCCATGAAGGCGGATATGGGCGGTGCAGCCACCATTACCGGCGCACTGGCGCTGGCAGCGGCTCGCGGTCTGAAACAGCGCGTGAAACTTTACCTGTGCTGTGCCGACAACATGGTCAGCGGCAATGCTTTCAAATTGGGTGACATCATCCGTTACCGCAACGGCAAAACCGTTGAGGTGATGAATACCGATGCGGAAGGGCGTCTGGTGCTGGCCGATGGCCTGATCGATGCGTCCGCGCAGAACCCTCAGTTGATCATCGACTGCGCCACTCTGACCGGTGCGGCGAAAACGGCGGTGGGTAACGACTACCATGCGCTGTTCAGCTTCGATGACGCCCTGGCGCAAGAGCTGCTGGCCAGTGCGGCGGCGGAGCAAGAGCCATTCTGGCGTCTGCCGCTGGCTGAATTCCACCGCAGCCAACTGCCGTCCAACTTTGCCGAACTGAACAACGTAGCCGGTCCGGCCTACACGGCGGGTGCCAGTACCGCGGCTGCCTTCCTGTCGCATTTTGTGACTAACTACCAGCAGGGCTGGCTGCACATTGACTGTTCCGCTACTTACCGCAAAGGTGCAGTAGATCAATGGTCCGCTGGCGCAACCGGTCTGGGGGTACGTGCCCTGGCCAACCTTCTGCTGAGTAAAGCCAAATAATTGAATGCCCACCCCGGTGGGCGTTATACCCGTCATCTTTCAAGTTGCAGCGTTGTTACCTGCTTACAAGGCCCATCCATGGTCCTTGCCCTTTCAGGGCCGCTGCAAGCAGCGTTCAAATCTGTTCCCGACAGATTTGTCGCTCACCCCAGTTACTTACTAAAGTAAGCGCCTGGGGATGAGCGAGCTGGGCGCCTAGCTGCAAAATGAAAGCTATAGGGTATAGAATGTCGTTTACCCTCGGGGCCCAGCATGCTGGGCCCCGTTATTTGATTGCTGGAGTTTGCCATGAGTTCTCACCATCACGAAGCCGCCACAGGCGAAAACGAACTTGAACGCCTGTTGAAACTGGCGGTGACGGAGCCGGCCCATCGTCCGGCATTCTTTCGTGAACTGCTTGAGGCTACGGTGTTGATCCTCGGTGACAGCGAACAGGTGCAACTCGGTGGAGACATCACGCTGAACGCCGATACGCCGGTGAATATTCAGCATTGGGAAAAGCAGGAAGGCGGCAGTATCATCCCGTTTTTCACCTCGGTGGAAGCGCTGCAAAAGGCCGTTGAAGATGAACAGCCCTTCATCGCCATGCCGGCACGGGTCTTATTCGAAATTACGCAGGGTGCGGACCTGTTCCTCAACCCGAAGGCCGAGTACGGCAAGGAGTTTTATCCTGAAGAGGTGGCAATGCTGCTGGCCACCGGCGGCGTAAGCAAACCGGCAGAACGCTATATCGACAAGGATACCCAGATCCTGTTGGGCCAGCCGGAAGAATATCCGTCGGCGATGGTCGATGCCTTGACCACATTGTTCAGCCAGCGCAAGCCGGTCCGCCGCGCGTTTCTGGCGCTGATGCACGATCAGGCGGTCGACGAAAAACCCAATCTGCTGGTCGGGCTGGAAGTAGACGGCGAACAAGGCGATATCGAGGCGCTGATCAATGAAGCGGGCAGCGTGGCCAGCGAAACCGCACCTAACGACGAACCGGTGGATTTTTGCCTGGTATCGGAAAAGGAACGTGGCGTCAGCCATTACCTGATCACCCATACCCAACCCTTCTACCAGCGCCGCTGGGGCAGTTGGTTACGCAACATCATCCCTTCTACCGATAAAACTCAGTAGCCCTGTTTTTGCTGTTGTAAGTTGTATCAGGGTAAAAGAGAGCGGCCAACCTCGAAAGGCTGGCCGCGTACAACAATGGGCGCCGGAAAACCACTGCGTCGCACCAAAACAGGCGGGGCGAACCCCGCCTTCAGGTTGCCATTTAACGTTTAACGTTACAGGACAACACTGCCGCTACCTCCGTATTTCCCTGTTTGTATGTAAGCTCGCAAACTGAGCCACGTATTTACCCGTCGCCTTTCAAGTTGCAGCGTTGTTACCTGCACTCGCTCACCCCAGTTACTTACTAAAGTAAGCGCCTGGGGATGAGCGAGCTGGGCGCCTAGCTGCAACTTGAAACTCATAGGGTATAGGTTGGGTGAATACCAAGAATGTTACGCATCCTATTGTAAATCCTGGTAAAAACAGTTTTCGCGACATGTCAGCCCTCCGTTGCATTTCTGCGGTTAAGAGGCTACCATGCTGGTGTTGATGCAGTATGGTGAAGCCTCATTCTGATTAAGAGTCAGTTTGGGGCTTTCTTCTTTCTGCTTCCCACCCAGGGCCTGAAGCAGAAAGCTTCAAGCGCCCGTCAGCAGTCTAACAGAAGCTTTAATTTCAAAGCTATACCGTCAGGTCGAGGTAAATTCGTTCAACCATTTCCGCCAGATATCGTTCAACAAAAAGACCCCGTTTGGGGCCTTTCATACGTCGGTGATTGTGGTTCAGGGTTTTAACCGTGCGAGCCCCGCGATGGCCTGTTCAAGATATTGGCGAGGACAGCCGAGGTTGATGCGGATAAAGCCTTTTCCCTGCTCGCCAAAGCTGATGCCCATCGAGGCGGCAATCTTTGACTGGTGGATCAACGCCTGCTGTAGGGCGTGATCATCCAGGCCTAAGGCGCGACAATCCAGCCAGGCAAGGTAGGTTCCTTCGGCTGGGGTCATTTTGCACCAGGGTGCGGCACAGGCTAATGCCTGCTCAAACCAACGCCGGTTGTCTGCCAGATAACCTTGTAAATCATCAAGCCAGGCTTCCCCCTGTTGATAAGCTGCCGTTGCGGCAGTCATCGAGAGTGCATTAAAGACATCCAACCCATGGGCATTAAGGCGTTCGATAAACGCATTACGGGTGCGAACATTGGGGATCAGAAAATTTGAGATCCTCAGCGACGACAAGCCAAAGCTCTTGCTGGCTGAGGTCGCCGAAATCATCTGGTCGTGCCAGGCTTCATCCAGATGCAGCACCGAGGTAAAGGTTTCGCCGGGCAGCGTCAGGTCGGCCCAGATTTCATCGGAAATCACCGTCACGCCATGACGACTGCATAGCGTCATCAACTGCGTCAGTTCGCTGCGAGTCCAGCATCGCCCGGTGGGGTTATGCGGATTACACAACAGCAGTAACGGCGGTTTCCGCTGTTCAAAGCAGGCTTCCAGATGCTCGAAATCAAATTGATAACCCTGCGCGCTTTTCTTCAGCGGGTTTTCGAGGACTTCTCGGCCGTTCATGGTGATGATCTTGGCGAAAGATCCATAGTATGGTCCCTGGATCACTACCGGATCGCCAGGCTGGCTGAGCAGTTGGATCAGCATCGCCAGGCCGGGCACCACCCCCTCAACGGAGGTGAACCATTCGCGCTGCAAAGGCAGATTGTGCCGTCTTGAGAACCAATTGATCGCCGCCTGGTAATATGCGTCATCGCGCTCACTGTAGCCAAATACGCCGTGATCAACCCGCTGATGCAGTGCCTGCCGGACTTCCGCCGGGCACTGGAAGTCAAAATCAGAGACCCACATTGGCAAAAGGTCGGTTTCATCGAGTTGCAGATAGCGGTCGATAAAGTCCCATTTCACCGAGCCGGTGTTGTGGCGGTTAACTATCTGGTTAAAATCGGTCTGTTTCACGTCAGGCTTCCTTACGCTGTAAATCGTTTTCTGGCTGTATTCTGGCAATCCCAAATCCGGTAAACCCATAAATCAGGGCGAAGACCACGGCGGCGTAGCATTGGATGGCCCACGGCAGGAGATCCAGCGTGCTGACCCCCAGGGTGGTTGCCATATAAATACCTGCAGCGGTCCACGGAATTAAAGGTTCGATGACGGTGCCCGCATCTTCTACGGTCCGCGACAGGTTTTTATTGTCTAACCCCATGCGACGGTAAGCGCCTTTGAACAGCTCGGCGGGAATGAGCAGCGCCAGCTTGCCGTCGCTGGTGGCACCGGTCACCAGAATGGTGGTCGCGACCGTCGCGGCGATCAATTGGCCGGTGGTATGAACCACTTTCAGCAAGCGATTGATGATAACGGTCAGCGCGCCGGTCAGCGTTAAGGCACCGGCAAAGGAAAACGCACAGAACACCAGCAGAATGGTGCTCATCATCGAGGACATGCCGCCGCGGTTGAGCAGGCGCGGAACATCTAGGGCGATGCCAGCAATGTTGTGTCCCTGAGCCGTAAACATTGAAAGATTAAAGCCGTCCATCAATGCATTTAAGCCCTGCTGCAGGTTAAACCCCTGGAGCAGTACCCCAATGAATATGGCCAGAGTACAGGCCGACAGCATGACGGGGATCACCGGCCGTTTGGTCACGGCACCCCACAGCACCAACACCGGCGGCAGGATCAGCAGCAGGTTAAAGTGATACAGACCCTCCAGCGCGGTCACGATCTCGGTGACTTTTTCCGGCGTGGCTACGCTGCCGACGGCGCTGGTGTGCCCGGCAATCAGATACACCACCGCGGCTAAAACAAAGCTCGGTATTGTGGTGTACATCAGGTGCTGGATATGGCTGTAGAGATCGGTATCCGCGACGATGGCCGCGAAATTGGTGGAGTCGGACAGCGGGGAGATCTTATCGCCAAAGTAGGCGCCGGAAACCACGGCACCGGCGGCGGCGGCCAGGGGAACATCCAGTCCGGCTGCAACGCCCATTAATGCCACGCCCACGGTGCCTGCCGCGCCCCAGGAGGTGCCGGTACAAACGGAGATCACGCTGGTAATAAAGAATGCGGCGATCAGGATATATTGCGGGCTAATCAGCTTTAAGCCCCAGTACACCATGTAAGGAATGGTGCCGCTGAACATCCAGGTGCCGATCAACCCGCCGACGCAGATCAGTATCATGATCACCGGCATGGCCTTGGCCAGTTTGGCGACGATGGACTCGATAATGTCGTTCCAGCGATAACCTTGCCACCAGGCCAGTGCGGCGGCAATGGTGGCCGAAACCAGCAGCAACGGCTCGATCCGCAGCCCAAGCTGGCCGTAGCCGACGATGAGCAGCAATAGCATCGCCACAATGGGCAGCATCGCCAGTCCCAGGTTGAGTTTCTTTTTGTTATTCATTAACAACTCCGGTTAAGGATGAGGGTGTGACGCCAGCCTAATGAATTCGTTTTGATTGAGATGTGAGCCTGGGCAACTGTCCATGTAATCGGTTTCATGAGTAGGCGTTGTGTGCGTTGCCTCTCATTTTTCAGGCTTGTTTTCTTGATTTGAGGTGTTTTTCTCGAGGGGGGTGACCGAGTCACGCAGGATCAATTCAGCGGAAAACATATTATTCTGCGGTGCCACAGTGGCAGCAGAGTTCAACTGCAGCGCCAAATTAGCCGCACGTCGCGCCATTTTCTCAATCGGATAATGCATGGTGGTCAATGACGGGTGAAGATATTTTGCCAGGGTCACGTCATCAAAGCCGACAATCGAGATAGCCTCCGGCAGTTTTATCTGCCGCTGGCGAAAGGTTCGCATCATACCGGCGGCCATCACGTCATTGAACGTCAGTGCGGCGGTAAAAGGGTGATCGCTTGCCAGGATCCTTTCTGCCGCTAATTCGCCCCCTTGCTCATTGAAGGGAACGCTGATGATCCAGCTACCCGGCACCGAGATCCCGGCATCATTCATGGCACTGCGATAGCCTTCCAGACGCTGTTTTCTGTCATCGATGGGTAAGTCCGTCGTGATACAGGCGATATTGCGGTGCCCGTGCCGAATCAGCATCTGGGTGGCGGCCTGAGAGGCGCTGACGTTGTCCAGCCAGATGCAGCGGTTGGCGATGGCAGGCAAATAGCGATTGATCACCACCATCGCCGGGGTGTGGGCGGCATAGCGTAAAACGTCGGCATCGCTCATCCGGGTCACGTGGGCGACGATGGCTTCACAGCCCTGATTGATCAGAAAATCGAGACCATTCTTCTCCAGTTCGGCCTGATGGCCGCCGCTGCAGACCATTAATTTTACGCCGTCTTTGCGCGTGACATCTTCGACTCCCCGTGCCAGACGCGAGAAAAAAGGGTCGTCGAGATTACCGGTCAACAGCCCCAGCATATTGCCGCTTCTTTTCGCCAGGGCCAGCGCGGCGGCATTGCGGTGATAGTTAAACTCGCGCATGGCTTTTTCAACCCGTTCGCGGGTGACCGGCTCCACATAGGCGGTGCTGTTGATCACCCGGCTGACGGTGGCCGTCGACACCCCTGCCCGGCGGGCAACATCTTTCATTGTGGCCATATCATTTCCTGCTTCAGGCTTGGGTGGCCCCTTTCTGTTGAAGGGGAAAAATTGAGCTGGGTCTGATGCTAACAGCGCTGCTATTATTCATCCATATTCGGATCTTGCGCCGACGAGTGTCGTTGCGTAAAGGCTGCCAGGGAGTTAAACGATGAAACCATACCGTTCAGGGGCATTTGCATCAGGCAAGAAGCTTTGTCAGGGGATCGCATTGGCGGGAGGCCTGCTGCTGCTGGCCGCCTGTGATGACGGCGGAAAAAAACCAACCGCAGCGCAGGCTGATGCCCAGGCCAGCAGTGTCACGCAGGCCAAACGGCCGGATGCCGCCGCGTTGGCGGCATTGGCGAAACGCGACGCCGGTAAGCCGCTGACGTTGCTTGATGCCTCCGAACTGCAACTCGACGGCGCCAGTGCCATGGTGCTGACGTTTTCTTTGCCGCTGGATCCGAGTCAGGATTTCGCCGCGCGAGCGCATCTGGTCGACAGCGTTAGCGGTAAAATCGACGGCGCCTGGGAGCTGTCAGATAACCTGATGGAACTGCGGCTGCGTCATCTGCAGCCCAACCGCAAGCTGGTGCTGACCCTCGAGAGCGCTCTGAAAGCGGTCAACGGTGCCGAACTGGGCAAACAGCAAGAACAGACTATTACCACCCGCGACATCAAACCGAGCGTCGGCTTTGCCGGCAAAGGCTCGCTGTTGCCGACCAAGCTGGCGCAGGGGCTGCCGGTGATGGCATTAAACGTCGATAACGTTGACGTTAACTTCTTCCGGGTGAAGGCCGATGCCTTACCTGCGTTCCTGGCAAACTGGGAATATCGCAATTCGCTCTCCAGTTGGGAGTCGGAAGAGCTGCTGAAAATGGCCGATCTGGTCTACAGCGGCCGCTTCGATCTCAACCCGCAGCGCAATACCCGCGAACGCCTGCTATTGCCGTTGAGTGGCATCGAGGCCTTACAGCAGCCGGGTGTCTACCTGGCGGTGATGCAACAGGCCGGGCATTACGGATATACCAACCCGGCGACCCTGTTCACTCTCAGTGATATCGGCGTTTCGCTGCACAGTTATCATGACCGTCTGGACGTGTTTACCCAGGCTCTGGATGGCGGCGCGGCATTGGGCGCGGTTGAACTGCGCCTGCTGGATGAAAAAGGTCAAACGCTGACCCAGGGCACCACCGATAAGCAAGGGCACGCCCAGTTGGTGAAAAGCGCCAAGGCGCGGCTGTTGCTGGCGACCCAACAGGGCCAGACCAGCATGATCGATCTGTCGATGCCGGCGCTGGATTTGGCTGAGTTCGATATTGCCGGGCCGGAAGGCTACAGCAAGCAATTCTTCGCCTTCGGCCCGCGTGATCTTTACCGCCCCGGCGAAACGCTGATCGTTAACGGGCTGCTGCGTGACGCCGACGGCAAACCGCTGCCGGCTCAGCCGGTGAAGGTGGATATCGTCAAACCGGACGATCAGGTGGCGCGTAGCTTTGTCTGGCAGCCGCAGGATGGCTTGTATCAATATCAGTACCCAATCCCTGAAGGCGGGCCGACCGGCAACTGGTCGCTGCGTTTCAATCTGGGCGATAACCAGCCGCGGCTTTACAACTTCAAGGTCGAGGATTTCCTGCCGGAACGCATGGCGCTAGACATTACCGCCGAGAAAACCCCGCTGCGCCCTGACGCACAGTTAGTGTTCGACGTCACCGGCCGCTATCTCTATGGTGCCCCGGCCTCGGGTAACCGTCTGCAGGGGCAGGTGTTCCTGCGGCCGCAGCGTGAGGCGGTCAGCAGCCTGCCGGGCTATGAGTTTGGTTCGGTGACGGAAGAAAGCCTGTCGCGCAATATGGATGAATTCGACCAGGCGCTGGATAACGCCGGCAAGGCGCAGGTGGCGGTGGACAGCAGTTGG
Organism: Serratia sp. AR11; assembly: GCF_056376275.1. NCBI lineage: Bacteria > Pseudomonadati > Pseudomonadota > Gammaproteobacteria > Enterobacterales > Yersiniaceae > Serratia > Serratia sp. AR11. Next base: position 4,108,727 of record NZ_CM150739.1, on the reverse strand, counting down.
GCAGAGGTAAAATCGCCGTTGAAAGCCATCTTGCAGGCCAGCCTGCTGGAGTCCGGTGGTCGCCCGGTGACGCGCCGCGCCGAACAGGCAATCTGGCCTGCCGATGCGCTGCCCGGCATTCGACCTTTGTTCAACAAACAACAGATTTATGATTATCGTAGCAACAGCTACCAGGCCCAGCCGGTGGTGGATGAAAACACCCAGGCCGGGTTTGATATTGTCTACGCCAATGCCGCTGGTGAAAAACTGGCCGTCAGCGGGCTGAAGGCTCGCCTGGTGCGTGAGCGTCGCGACTACTACTGGCAGTGGTCAGAAGGCGAAGGCTGGCAGTCGTTGTACGATAAGAAGGATCTGCCGCTGGCGGAACAGTCTATCGATATCGCCGCCAACGGCAGCACCAAGGTCAGTTTCCCGGTGGAGTGGGGCGCATATCGTATTGAGGTCGTGGATCCGCAGAGCAATCTGATCAGCAGCCTGCGTTTCTGGGCCGGTTACAGCTGGCAGGACAACACTAATGGCAGTGGGGCTGTACGTCCGGACCAGGTGAAGCTTAAGCTGGATAAACCGGCCTACCAACCGGGCGAGAAAGTGAAGCTGCATATCGAAGCGCCGGCCGCCGGCAAAGGCTATCTGCTGGTGGAATCCAGCGATGGTCCGCTGTGGTGGCAGGAACTGGATGTGCCGGCCAAGGGCGTTGATGTTGAAGTACCTATCAATCAGGAGTGGAAACGCCACGATCTGTACCTCAGCGCATTGGTGATCCGCCCGGGTGACAAGCAACAGCAGTCGACGCCGAAACGGGCGGTGGGGCTGTTGCATCTGCCGCTGGTGGATGAAGGACGCAAACTGGCACTGCAGCTGGACGCGCCGCAGCGTATGCGGCCGAACCAAATGCTGACGGTGAAGGTGAAGGCTGCCCACAGCAGCGGTAAACCGCCACAGCAAATCAACGTGCTGCTTTCCGCGGTGGACAGCGGCATCCTCAACATTACCAATTACGCGACGCCGGATCCGTATCAGGCCTTCTTTGGCCGCAAACGCTACAGCGCCGATCAGTACGATGTTTATGGTCAGCTGATTGAAGGCAAAGGGCGTTTGGCAAACCTGCGCTACGGCGGCGACGGTGATGACGAAGATGCGTTGTCGCGCGGCGGTAAAAAGCCGATCACCGCGGTTACCATTGTTGCCCAGCAGGCGCAGCCGGTTAAGCTGGATGCCAACGGCGAAGGCGAAATTCAGATTGCCATTCCTGACTTCAACGGTGAATTACGACTGATGGCGCAGGCGTGGAGCGATGAAGACTTCGGCAAGGCGGAAGGCAAGACCGTGGTTGCCGCACCGGTGGTGGCAGAGCTGGCGACGCCACGCTTCCTGGCCGGGGGCGACAGCACCCAATTGGCGCTGGATGTCAGCAACCTGTCCGGCCAGCCGCAGACATTAACCGTGAAACTGGCTTCCAGCGGGTTGGTGGCGCTGCAGGGGGCTGGCGAACAGCAGGTTAGCCTGGCCAACGGTGAGCGCACCACGCTGCAGATACCGGTGCAGGCGCTGGCGGGCTTTGGTCAGGGCGAGGTCGCGCTGACCCTCAGCGGTCTGGTGCTGCCGGGGGAAACGTTCAAGGACTATCAGCACAGTTGGAAGATTGGCGTAAGGCCTGCTTATCCAGCGCAAACCCGCCAGTTCGCCAGCGTGATCCACGCCGGTGAAAGTTGGAGTCTGCCGGCAGATGCCGCCGCTGGGCTGGTTCAGGCGACGACCGAAGGGCAACTGCTGTTGACCAGCCGTCCGCCAATCAACCTGGCGCGTTACATCAGCGAACTGTACGCCTATCCCTACGGCTGCCTGGAGCAGACGACCAGTGGGCTTTATCCGTCGCTGTATACCAACCGGGCGCAGCTCAGTGCGCTCGGGATTAAATCCGGCAGCGATGAAAGCCGCCGCAACAGTATCGACGTTGGCATCGAGCATCTGCTCAGCATGCAGCGCTATAACGGCGGTTTTGGTCTGTGGAGTCGCGACAGCCAGGAAGAGTTCTGGCTGACGGCCTACGCTACCGACTTCCTGTTCCGTGCCAGTGAACAGAATTACAGCGTCCCGACCGATGCGCTGACGGCGGCCAACAACCGGCTGCAGCGCTATTTGCAGGACCGTAGTCAGATTGACGTTGCTTCCACCCAGTATCCGGACCACACCCGTTTTGCGGTGCAGGCCTATGCCGGATTGGTATTGGCGCGTCAGCAACAGGCACCGCTCGGGGCATTGCGACAGCTGTTTGAGCGCCGTGCCGATGCTCGTTCGGGCCTGCCGCTGGTGCAACTTGGCGTAGCGCTGAAGCTGATGGGCGATATGCCGCGTGCCAATCAGGCTATTGAACAAGGGCTGGCAACGCAGCGCAATGCCAAGGATTACTGGTTGGAAGATTATGGCAGTCCACTGCGTGATGACGCGATGATCCTGGCGCTGCTGACCGAAAATAACCTGCTGCCGGCCGAGCGTGACCAGCGTTTGCTGACGCTCTCTGAACGTCTCAACGGTGAACGTTATCTGTCTACGCAGGAGAGCAATGCCCTGTTCCTGGCGGCGCGCAATCTGATTGGCAGTGCTGAAACGCCATGGCAGGCACAAACGGCGCAGGGCAAAACCCTGTCCGGCAGCCAGGCGCTGACGCAAAATCTGTCCGCTGAGCAGTTGGCGAACGGGTTGCAGCTCACCAATACCGGCAGCGGTACGCTGTACAGCCGGGTCGATTTGGTCGGTTATCCGCAGCAGGCGCCGGAGCCGCAGAGCAACGTGTTGAATATTCGCCGCGAATTCCTGGGGTTGGACGGCAAACCCGTGGATCTGACCCAACTGAAAAGCGGCCAGCTGATCCTGGTGCACCTGGACGTCTGGGCCGATAATCAGGTGCCGGACGCGCTGGTGGTGGATCTGCTGCCGGCCGGGCTGGAGCTGGAGAACCAAAATCTGGGGGACAGCAGCGCCAGCCTGGGCGAAAGCGCCAGTAGCGTGACCGAACTGCTGCAGGACATGCAGCAGGCCGATATCAAACATCAGGAGTTCCGTGACGATCGCTATGTGGCGGCGGTGAATATCGACGGCTACCGTCATACCACGCTGCTGTATCTGGCTCGGGCAGTGACGCCGGGCGCTTATCTGGTTCCGGCACCGCAGGTTGAGTCGATGTATGTGCCTGCCTGGCGTGCGCTGGGCGCGACACCACAGCGGCTTGAAATTGCCAAATGATCCTCTTTGCCCCGCCCCGGTGATTTAGCCGGTGGCGGGGCAAAGGGGTGATACCTTCCTGATGAATCGACTTCTTACTCATTTACGTCGCCGGGCAGCCATCTGGCTGCTGGCTATTTTGCTGCCGCCCGTTTTGCTGTGGTTGGCGGACCGGCTGTGGCCGTTGCCGCTGAAAGATGCCGAGATGGCACGAGTGGTGGTGGCGGAAGACGGTACCCCGCTGTGGCGCTATGCGGACAGTGACGGCGTATGGCGCTATCCGGTCAGTCTGCAGCAGGTCTCGCCCTATTATTTGCAGGCGCTGCTGACCTATGAAGACCGTTGGTTTTATCGGCACCCCGGCATCAATCCATTGTCGCTGGCCCGTGCTGCCTGGCAAGACCTGTGTAACGGGCAGATCGTTTCCGGCGGCAGCACGCTGTCGATGCAGGTAGCGCGCCTGATTGATCCCCATCCACGCACGCTGGGCGGCAAGTTACGCCAGGTGTGGCGTACCGCCCAGTTGGAATGGCATCTGTCGAAGGATCAAATCCTTGAAATCTACCTTAACCGGGCGCCGTACGGCGGCACGCTACAGGGGATTGGTGCGGCCAGCTGGACTTATCTGGGCAAACCGCCTTCGGCGCTGACGCGTGGTGAGGCGGCGTTGCTGGCAGTGTTGCCGCAGGCTCCCAGCCGTTTGCGGCCGGACCGCTACCCGGAACGGGCGCAGGCTGCGCGTGACAAGGTGCTGGAACGCCTGGCGTATTATCAGGTTTGGCCAGCGCAGCAGGTGGCCGAAATCCGGCAGGAAGCGTTGTGGCTGGCCCCGCGTCAGGTACCGCAGTTGGCCCCGTTACTGGCAAGGCGCATGACACAGGGTAATCGTAGCCAGGTGGTGACCACCACGCTGGACGCTACCTTGCAACGGCGGCTGGAAGAACTGGCTCGCGGCTGGAAGAGTCAACTGCCGGAAAAAACCTCGGTTGGCGTATTGGTGGTTGATCACACCAATATGAAAGTACGTGCCTACCTGGGCTCGCTGGATTTGAACGATAACAGCCGTTTTGGCCATGTCGACATGGTGGCTGCCTGGCGTTCGCCGGGCTCGACGTTAAAACCCTTTTTGTATGGTTTGGCGCTGGACGACGGCCTGATCCACGCCGAATCGCTGTTGCAGGACGTACCGCGCCGTTTTGGGGATTATCGGCCCGGTAATTTTGATACCGGTTTCCACGGCCCGGTCAGCGCCAGTGAAGCGTTGTCGCGTTCACTCAACCTGCCGGCGGTCCAGTTGCTGGAAGCCTACGGGCCGAAGCGTTTTGCCGCCAATCTCCGTAACGTGGGGGTTGAACTGCGGCTGCCGGCACACGCCGAACCCAGCCTGGCGCTGATCCTGGGCGGGGCCGGTGCCCGGCTGGATCAGTTGGTGGCCGGGTTCAGCGCGCTGGCTCGTCAGGGCCGGGTGGCACCGCTGCGCTTTACACCTCAGCAAGGAATTTACGATCGCCAGTTCATGTCGCCGGGCGCCGCCTGGATTGTACGGCGAATATTGGCGGGAGAGGCACGTCCATTGCCGGATGATGCATTGCCTGCCAGTGTGCCACTGGCGTGGAAGACCGGCACCAGTTACGGCTACCGCGACGCCTGGGCCATCGGCGTTAATGCGCGCTATACGATAGGCATTTGGGTGGGGCGACCGGACGGTACTCCGGTGGCCGGGCAGTTCGGCTTCGCTACCGCGGTGCCGCTGCTTAATCAGGTCAATAACCTGTTGCTGACCTCTTTACGCCAGCGTGGGGAAGGCATTCCGGCCGATCCGCGCCCCGCCAGCGTCAGCCGTGCGGTGATCTGCTGGCCGGGCGGCCAGCCACTGCCCGCGGGTGACAGCAATTGCCGCCAAAGACGCCTGAGCTGGACTCTCGACGGGACTATTCCGCCCACGCTGCCCGCACCGGGTCAGGAAAGTCTGCTGGGTAGCCAGCCGCTGATGTGGTTGAACGCGCGCGGATTGCGGGTTGCAGCGGATTGTCCGGGGGCGACACCGCGTCGGCTGGCCCTGTGGCCTACGCCGCTGGAGCCCTGGTTGCCTCCGGCGGAGCGTCGTGCGCAGCGCTTGCCGGCTATTGATCCGCAGTGCCCGCCGTTGCAGCAACAGGAAGCACCGCCGCTGTTGATGCTGGGCGTGCGTGACGGCGCGATACTGCGTCGCCTGCCGGGCAATAATACGCTGGATTTGCGGGTCAGCGCCCAGGGCGGCGGCGGACAGCGCTGGTGGTTCCTCAACGGCCAGTTGGTGGGGGAAGGGGAGTCGCTGCTACAGACGCTGACCCAACCTGGTCGCTATCAGCTCAGCGTGCTGGATGAGAGCGGTCAGGTGGCATTGCGCGAATTTAGCCTCGATTAAGGTAAGTTTTCATAACCTGTGCTCTGGGCCGCAAAGTGAAGAATAAAGATAATGATTTTTTAATGAAATGTTGATTTTCCCGTAGGCAAGCGTTGGCAGCACACATATAATCTGCGCCACTTGAGAAGGCCGGCACCCTGTTTGCAGACCGGCCTGTTTTGGAAGTTATACAGAGGCCATCATGACCGTAGAACGTACCTTTTCCATCATTAAACCAAACGCTGTAGCTAACAACGACATCGGCGCAATCTATGCTCGCTTTGAGCGTGCCGGTTTCAAAATCATCGCATCCAAAATGCTGCGTCTGACTCGCGAACAAGCCGAAGGCTTCTACGCTGAGCACAAAGGCCGCCCATTCTTCGATGGCCTGGTTGAGTTCATGACCTCTGGCCCGATCGTGGTTCAGGTTCTGGAAGCAGAAAACGCCGTACAGCGTAACCGTGACATCATGGGCGCAACCAACCCAGACAACGCACTGGCCGGCACCCTGCGTGCTGACTACGCGGACAGCTTCACTGCCAACGCCGTACACGGTTCTGACGCAGTAGAATCTGCACAGCGCGAAATCGCGTATTTCTTTAATGAGAGCGAAATCTGCTCACGTTAATTTGCTCGTAGCCTTTCAAGCTGTAGGCGGCGATATATTCGCCCCGATTGGCTCAGGCGCAGCATGCAGCGCCGCTACTCGAATTTTTCATTCATCGGCTGAAACAATAAAAATGCCCTGAATGTCTTTCAGACGTGGAAAGCTGCTACTAAAATTTGTACAATGCCGCGCCCCTGATGAGGCTTCTTGTCAGGGGCGCGCTTTTAGCGCCGTCACCGCAATTTATGCGGGTTGAACGACGCACTTACTTTCCACTCTTTCGCGCCGTAACGTGTAACAACGAGGCCAGAGATCAATTATGTTAGAACCCATCACGTCCGAGCACATCGTGTCTGAAAATAATTCGCTGACTACTCAATCCGTTAACGCGGAACAACCGGCTGTGGCCAAAATTAACCTGCTGGATTTGAACCGTCAGCAACTGCGTGAGTTTTTCGCCAAAATGGGCGAGAAACCCTTCCGTGCCGATCAGGTCATGAAGTGGATGTACCACTATTGCTGCGATGACTTTGAGCAGATGACCGACATTAACAAGGTCCTGCGCAATAAATTGCAGAGCGTCGCCGAGATCCGTGCGCCAGAAGTGGCGGAAGAACAACGCTCAGCCGATGGCACCATCAAATGGGCGATCAAAGTGGGCGATCAGCAGGTCGAAACCGTGTATATCCCGGACGGCGACCGTGCGACCCTGTGTGTCTCTTCCCAGGTGGGTTGTGCACTGGAATGCAAATTCTGTTCGACCGCGCAGCAAGGCTTTAACCGCAACCTGCGCGTGTCGGAAATCATTGGTCAGGTTTGGCGTGCGGCGAAAATTATCGGTGCGCTGAAAGTGACCGGCGAACGTCCGATCACCAACGTGGTGATGATGGGCATGGGTGAGCCGTTGCTCAATCTGAACAACGTGGTACCGGCGATGGAAATCATGCTGGACGACTTCGGTTTTGGCTTGTCCAAGCGTCGTGTGACCCTGTCTACTTCCGGCGTCGTGCCGGCACTGGACAAGTTGGGCGATATGATCGACGTTGCACTGGCAATCTCGCTGCATGCGCCGAACGACAAGATCCGCGACGACATCGTGCCGATCAACCGTAAATACAATATCGAGACCTTCCTGGCGGCGGTACGTCGCTACCTGGCAAAATCCAATGCCAACCAGGGGCGGGTAACGGTTGAGTACGTGATGCTGGACCACATCAACGACAGCACCGACGACGCGCACCAGCTGGCAGAAGTCCTGAAGGACACGCCATGCAAGATCAACCTGATCCCATGGAACCCGTTCCCGGGGGCACCTTACGGCCGCAGCTCCAACAGCCGGGTGGATCGTTTTTCCAAAGTGTTGATGGAATACGGCTTTACGACTATTGTTCGTAAAACCCGTGGTGATGATATCGATGCCGCCTGCGGGCAACTGGCGGGTGAAGTGATCGACCGTACCAAGCGTACCCTGAAAAAGAAAATGGCCGGGGAACCTATCTCTGTACGTGCGGTCTGAATCCTATAGCATGATTTTTTTGTTATCTTACAGTCTGTTATGTGAATGGACGTCAAGGTGACATCAGACAAGGAAATGAATGCAGGCATGAAGCTGACTCTGTGGGGAACGTTGCTGGCGGCTGGTTTACTGGCCGGCTGTTCCGGTTCAACGCCGGAAGAAAAAGACGCGCAGTCACAAGCGGGCCAGACGCGTTTGCAACTGGGTCTGGAATATCTCAAGCAGGGCGATTTACCCGCCGCGCGACAGAATCTGGAGAAAGCGGCAGACGCTGCCCCACAGGATTACCGTACCCAATTGGGCATGGCGCTTTATGAGCAGCGGATGGGCGAAAATAGCGCGGCCGAACAGCGTTATCAGCAAGCGCTCAAACTTGCGCCGAACAATGGCACCGTGCTGAATAATTACGGTGCGTTTCTTTGCAGTTTAGGGCAGTATGTACCGGCACAACAGCAGTTTAGCGCTGCGGCAGTAGCACCGGATTACGGTCAGGTTGCCGACAGCCTGGAAAACGCAGGTTACTGTTTTCTCAAGGCCGGACAGAACGATGAAGCACGTACCTTGTTTACGCGTGCCATGAAGATCGATCCGGACAAAGGCACTCCACTGTTGGTGGAGGCAGAAAAGCAATTTGGAGAAGGGAAGCGCGCACAGTCGCAACTTTTACTCGATAGTTATCAGCATGTTCTGCCGGCTAGCGCCGACAGCTTATGGTTACAGATTCGTTTCGCCGCGTTAGCCGGGCGCCAGGATAGCGTGCAACGCTATGGCAAGCAGTTATCGCGAAGTTTTCCACAATCCAAACAGTACCAGCAGTTCTTAGCTAATGAATACTGAAGCCTCCCAAGATAAAACTGTATCAATGACGACAGGCGAACGTCTGCGTCAGGCCCGTGAACAACTCGGGTTGAGTCAACAGGCCGTTGCAGAACGCCTGTGCCTCAAAATGTCTACCGTGCGCGATATCGAAGAAGACAATCTGTCCGCAGATTTGGCTTCAACCTTCGTGCGGGGTTATATCCGTTCCTACGCCAAGCTGGTGCGTTTGCCAGAGGATGAACTGCTGCCGATGCTGGCCAAGCAGGCTCCGTTGAAGGTTGCGAAAGTTGCACCAATGCAGAGTTTTTCATTGGGCAAGCGCCGCAAAAAACGCGATGGCTGGCTGATGAGCTTCACCTGGCTGATCGTTTTCGTGGTGGTTGGCCTGACCGGCGCCTGGTGGTGGCAAAACCACAAGGCCCAGCAGGAAGAGATCGTCACCATGGCCGATCAATCCTCTGCGCAGCTTTCACAAAACAATGAAGGCCAGTCAGTGCCGTTGACCGACAGCAATGCCGACAACAGCGCGCCTCTGGCTGACAATGGTTCCACGCCGGTAGATACCGGCGTTGCTCCACAGCAGTCTCAGACTCCGGCCGTTAGCGGCAGTGCAACCGCGCAGCAGCCTGCGGTGGTTTCACCAAGCCAGACGACGCTGCCTGAGACCACGCCTGCGGCTCCAACTGCGCCGTTACCAACTGCCGACGCGGGCGTGACTGCCCCGGCTGTTGATCCTAACGCGCTGGTTATGGAGTTCTCCGCCGATTGTTGGTTGCAGGTGAGTGATGCCAACGGTAAAACGTTGTACAGCGGCAGCCAGAAAAGCGGCGGCAAGCTGAGCCTGGCGGGTACCGCGCCGTACAAACTGACCATTGGCGCCCCGGCTGCAGTACAGATTCAATATCAAGGTAAGCCGGTTGATTTAAGCCGGTTTGTTAAGTCAAACCGTGTTGCTCGTCTGACCGTTGCCGCGCAGTAATTGCGCGGCCATTGTCGTTAAGTCAGGGCAACAATGGAGAGTAAGTAATGCATAACCAATCGCCCATCATCCGTCGAAAATCAACGCGAATTTACGTCGGCAATGTGCCTATTGGTGATGGTGCGCCGATTGCCGTGCAGTCGATGACTAACACCCGTACCACTGATGTTGAAGCAACGGTTAATCAGATCAAAGCGCTGGAGCGCGTGGGCGTTGATATCGTCCGCGTTTCAGTCCCCACCATGGATGCCGCCGAGGCGTTCAAACTGATCAAGCAGCAGGTTAACGTGCCGCTGGTCGCCGATATCCACTTCGATTACCGTATCGCGCTGCAGGTTGCCGAGTATGGCGTAGACTGCCTGCGTATCAATCCGGGCAATATCGGTAACGAGTCGCGTATCCGTTCAGTCGTAGACTGCGCGCGCGATAAAAACATCCCAATCCGTATCGGGGTGAATGGTGGTTCGCTGGAAAAAGACATCCAGGAAAAATACGGCGAGCCTACGCCGGAAGCGCTACTCGAATCCGCCATGCGCCACGTTGATATCCTTGACCGTCTCAACTTCGACCAGTTCAAAGTGAGCGTCAAGGCATCCGATGTGTTCCTGGCGGTGCAATCCTATCGTCTGTTGGCTGCACGTATCGATCAGCCGTTGCATCTGGGCATCACCGAAGCCGGTGGCGCACGCAGTGGCTCAGTGAAGTCGGCGATTGGTTTGGGGCTGCTGCTGTCGGAAGGCATCGGCGATACTCTGCGTATCTCATTGGCAGCCGATCCGGTGGAAGAAGTTAAGGTCGGTTTCGACATTCTGAAATCGCTGCGCATCCGCGCACGCGGCATTAACTTTATCGCGTGCCCGACCTGTTCACGTCAGGAATTTGACGTTATCGGAACGGTCAACGCATTGGAACAGCGTCTGGAAGACATCATCACGCCGATGGACATTTCGATTATCGGCTGTGTGGTCAATGGCCCGGGCGAAGCGTTGGTTTCCACGCTGGGCGTTACCGGTGGCCATAAAAAGAGCGGTTTCTACGAAGACGGTGTGCGCCAGAAAGAACGTTTCGACAACGAGCAGATGATTGACCAGCTGGAAGCCAAAATTCGCGCCAAGGCGTCGATGATGGATGAAAGCAATCGCATCGCGGTCAACCTGCTGGAAAAATAAGCATTACACCGATACGGCGGGCTTTTTAGCCCGCTTGTTTATGAACCCGGGAGCAGAACTCGGTATTCGCGTTGAATACGGGGCGGCAAAGTCCCTATAATCGGGTTCATTTTTTTAGACAACGGACAGAGAACTCACGTGGCAAAGAACATTCAAGCCATTCGCGGCATGAACGACTACCTGCCGGAAGAAACGGCATTATGGCAGCGTATTGAAGGCATCCTCAAGCAGGTGCTTAGCGGCTACGGTTACAGCGAAATCCGCTTGCCGATTGTAGAGCAGACCCCGTTATTCAAACGCGCGATCGGCGAAGTGACCGACGTCGTGGAAAAAGAGATGTATACCTTCGACGACCGCAACGGCGAAAGCCTGACGCTGCGTCCGGAAGGCACGGCTGGTTGCGTTCGCGCCGGCATCGAACATGGTCTGCTGTACAATCAGGAGCAGCGTCTGTGGTACGTCGGTCCGATGTTCCGCTACGAGCGCCCACAAAAAGGCCGCTATCGCCAGTTCCATCAACTGGGGGCCGAAGTGTTTGGCCTGCAGGGCCCGGATATTGACGCAGAGCTGATCCTGCTGAGCGCCCGCTGGTGGAAAGCGCTGGGGATCGCCGAGCACGTCAAGCTGGAGCTGAACTCCATCGGTTCACTGGAGGCGCGCGCCAACTACCGCGATGCTCTGGTGGCCTTCCTGGAACAGCATCAAGAGAAGCTGGACGAAGATTGCAAACGCCGTATGTACAGCAACCCGCTGCGCGTACTGGACTCGAAAAACCCGGAAGTGCAGGCGCTGTTGAACGACGCGCCACGCCTGTCCGAGTATCTGGATGCAGATTCCAAAGCCCACTTCGAAGGTCTGTGTGAACTTTTGGCGCAGGCAGGCATCCCATATACCATCAATGAACGCCTGGTGCGCGGTCTGGACTACTACAACCGCACGGTATTCGAATGGGTGACCACCAGTCTGGGCGCTCAGGGCACGGTGTGTGCCGGCGGTCGTTATGACGGCCTGGTAGAGCAACTGGGCGGGCGTGCAACGCCGGCGGTCGGTTTCGCCATGGGCCTGGAGCGCCTGGTGTTGCTGGTTCAGGCGGTTAACCCAGAGTTCAAGGCCGCGGCGACCATCGACGTGTATGTGATCTCCTCCGGTGCCGGTACTCAGAGTGCAGCAATGCAGCTGGCGGAGCGCGTGCGTGATGCGGCGCCACAGCTCAAACTGATGACCAACTACGGCGGTGGTAACTTTAAGAAGCAGATCACCCGTGCGGATAAGTGGGGCGCGCGCGTCGCCTTGATCCTGGGTGAGAACGAAGTCGCAGCCCAGCAGGTGGTGGTTAAGGACCTGCGCAGTGGTGAACAAGAAACGCTGGCGCAAAGCGAAGTCGCAGTGCGCCTGGCTCTGATGTTAGGTTAAGGAGAAGGACACCGTGGAAGTCTATACCACTGAAAACGAACAAGTCGACGCCGTGCGTCGGTTCTTTGCCGAAAATGGCAAAGCGCTGGCAGTGGGCGTGGTGCTCGGAATTGGTGCCCTGGTCGGCTGGCGTTACTGGCAGAGCCACGAAAACTCCAACATGATGGTTGCGTCCCAGTCCTATCAGGAAGCCAGCGATCGTCTGGCTAGCGGTAAGCCGGACGATGTAGCCGCCGCGGAGAAGTTTGCCCAGGCCAACAGCAACAGCTATGGCGTGCTGGCCTCCCTGGAGCTGGCGAAGCATTTTGTTGAACAAAATGAGTTTGCCAAAGCGAGCCAACAACTGGTGTTGGCTCAGGGCCAGACCAAAGACGAAAACATGCTTTCGATGATTAACCTGCGTCTGGCACGTGTCCAGCTGCAGGAGAAAAAGCTGGATGACGCGCTGAAAACGCTGGATGGCGTGAAAGGCGAAGGCTGGGCGGCGATGGCGCAAGATACGCGCGGCGACGTGTTGTTGGCTAAGAGTGACACCAAAGGTGCACGTGAAGCTTACAGTAAAGGCATTGAGTCTAACGCTTCTCAGGCGCTGCAGGTTCTGCTGCGCATGAAATTGAATAACTTGTCCAGCTAAGGGGAATTCCCATGCAATTGCGTAAAACACTCTTGGTCGGACTGGTTTCCGTTGCCTTGCTGAGTGGTTGCTCACTGTTCAACAGTGAAGAAGACGTGGTTACCATGTCGCCGCTGCCGAAAGTTGAAAATCAGTTCACGCCGAACAAGGCGTGGAGTACCTCGGTCGGTGACGGTGTTGGTGAGTTCTATTCTCACCTGCGTCCTGCTTTCCAGGACAACACTATTTACGCAGCCGATCGTCATGGCATCGTGAAAGCACTGGATGCCGATAACGGTAACGAAAAGTGGAAGGTTGATCTCTCTGAGAAAACCGGCTTCCTGTCCAGCAACCTGCCGGCACTGCTGTCGGGCGGTATGGCGGTCGCGGGCGACAAGGCTTATGTCGGCAGTGAGAAAGCCGTGGTTTACGCGCTCAATACCGCAGACGGTACCCTGGCCTGGCAGACCAAGGTGGCCGGCGAAGCGATTTCACGTCCGGTGATCAGCGACGGCATGGTGTTGATCCATACCACTAACGGCCTGCTGCAGGCGCTGAACGAATCTGACGGCGCGGTGAAGTGGACGGTTAACCTGGACATGCCTTCACTGTCGTTGCGCGGTGAGTCCGCACCGGCCGTTGCCTTTGGCGCAGCCATTGTTGGCGGTGATAACGGTCGCGTCAATGCCGTGCTGATGCAGCAAGGTCAGTTGATTTGGCAACAACGTATTTCCCAGCCAAGCGGCGCGACCGAAATCGATCGTTTGAACGATGTCGACACTACGCCGGTGATTGTTGAGGGCGTTGTCTACGCATTAGGTTACAATGGCAACCTGACGGCGCTGGATCTGCGTTCCGGCCAGATCATGTGGAAGCGTGAATTGGGCTCGGTGAACGACTTTATCGTTGATGCAGGTCGCATCTACCTTATCGATCAGAACGATCGCGTGGTGGCGTTGAGCACCGAAGGTGGCGTGACCGTATGGACGCAGAGCGATTTGCTGCACCGCAACCTGACTCCGCCGGTGATGTACAATGGTTTCTTGGTGACCGGTGACTCTGAAGGTTACCTGCACTGGATCAACACCACGGACGGCCGTTTTGTTGCTCAGCAGGAAGTGGATAGCTCCGGCTTCCTGTCAGCGCCGATGGTAGCTGGCGATAAGCTGGTCATCCAGGCGAAGGGCGGAAAAGTTTACGCTTTCACCCGCTAACGCCGCTCGTCGCACGGATTGCCAACGGCTCCTGAATGTTCAGGGGCCGTTTCGTATTTTTATAAGCTGCACTCCTGGTGTCTATCCATAGTGTAGTAACGCTTTGATTATTAAGTAATGAGGCTTCACAATGATACCTGTCGTCGCGCTAGTAGGGCGCCCGAATGTGGGTAAATCCACCTTGTTTAACCGTTTAACCCATACGCGCGATGCGCTGGTGGCGGATTTCCCCGGGCTAACGCGAGACCGCAAGTATGGTCGTGCTGAGGTTGAGGGTAATGAATTTATTATCGTCGATACCGGGGGCATTGACGGCACCGAAGATGGCGTTGAAACACGCATGGCCGGTCAGTCGCTGCTGGCGATCGAAGAAGCAGACATCGTGCTGTTTATGGTCGATGCTCGCGCCGGTCTGATGCCGGCCGATCTGGGCATTGCCCAGCATCTGCGCAACCGTCAGAAAGCCACCTTCCTGGTTGCCAACAAAACCGACGGTATGGATCCAGACATGGCCGCCGCCGATTTCTATTCGCTGGGCCTGGGCGACGTGCATCCGATCGCGGCTTCCCACGGTCGTGGCGTAGCGCAGTTGATCGAGCACGTACTGGTGCCGTTTGTCGGTGAAAAGCCGGAAGAAGTCGAGCTGACCGAAGAAGAGGCTAACGCCGCTTATTGGGCCGAGCAAGAAGGTGAAACCCTCGAAGGCGCAGACGAAGAGCCGGAAGACGACTTCAACCCGCAGGATCTGCCAATCAAGCTGGCTATCGTGGGTCGTCCTAACGTAGGTAAGTCCACACTGACTAACCGCATTCTCGGCGAAGATCGTGTCGTGGTCTACGACATGCCGGGCACGACCCGTGACAGCATCTATATCCCGATGGTCCGCGACGAGCGCGAATACGTGCTGATCGATACCGCCGGGGTACGTAAGCGCGGCAAGGTTACGGAAACCGTAGAGAAGTTCTCGGTAATCAAAACCCTGCAGGCGATTGAAGACGCCAACGTGGTGTTGCTGGTCGTGGATGCACGCGAAGGCATTTCCGATCAGGATCTCTCGCTGCTCGGCTTTATCCTCAATAGTGGGCGCTCACTGGTGATTGTCGTCAACAAGTGGGACGGCATGAGCGAGGAAGATCGCGATCACGTGAAAGAGATGCTCGATCTGCGTCTGGGCTTTGTCGATTTCGCCCGCATTCACTTTATCTCTGCCCTGCATGGTAGCGGCGTTGGCAACTTGTTCGTGTCGGTACTGGAAGCTTACGAGTGTGCGACCCGCCGCGTGAACACCTCAATGCTGACCAAAATCATGCAAATGGCTGCCGACGATCACCAACCGCCGTTGGTACGTGGCCGCCGCGTGAAGCTGAAATATGCGCACGCCGGTGGGTATAACCCGCCGATTGTGGTGATCCACGGCAACCAGGTGACCGATCTGTCCGATTCGTACAAACGCTACCTGATGAACTACTTCCGTCGTTCTCTGAAGGTGATGGGTACGCCGATCCGCATCCAGTTCAAAGAGGGTGAGAACCCGTTCGCCGGTAAGCGCAACCTGCTGACGCCGAACCAGATGCGCAAGCGTAAACGCCTGATGAGCCACCTGAAGAAAGGCTAATCATAAGAATGAGGGGCGCGGTATCACTACCGCGCCCCTTTTTTATTGGATCGAAATCGTTTTATTATCTGACTATTACCGCCGTTAGCCTGAAGGAACATCATGTCCTGGGAAACCTGGAGTTTTGCATTCAACGTCACCGTACCCAATCTGTTAATGATGTTGCTGGGCATATTGCTGCGCCACTGGCGCTTGATGGACGACCGTTTTATTGATGGCGCCACCAAGCTGGTGTTTAACCTGGCGCTGCCCTGTTTGTTGTTCTTCAGCATCGCCACCAACCACCCGCAGTTGCTGGGCAACCTGCCGCTGGTAATCTTTGGCGCTATTGGTACCGTGGTCACCTTCCTGCTGCTGGAAGTGGCGGCCATCTGGCTGGTTAAAGAGCCACGTGAGCGCGGTGTCTTTGTGCAGGGGGGCTTCCGTGCCAATACCGCTATTGTCGGCCTGGCCTATGCCATGACCGCTTACGGCAGTGAGGGCGTGGCGTTAGGGTCGCTGTACCTGACGGTGACGGTGATCCTGTTTAACATACTGTCAGTGATCACCCTCACGCGTAGCCTGCAGGGCGGGCAGGGCAAGAGGATCAGCCGTTTGTCGCTGTTGCGCAGTATTGTCACCAATCCGCTGATTATCGGCCTGGTGTGCGGACTGGCTTATGCCCAGACCGGTCTGGGAATACCTCAGGTGATCCGGCAGACCGGCAGCTATATCTCCGCACTGTCGTTGCCACTGGCCTTGCTGTGCACCGGCGCCAGTTTAGACCTGCGCGCCATGTTTCGTTCGTCCAACGTGGCGGCGCTGTCCTCTTCGGCCAAGCTGTTTGTCGTGCCAGTGATAATGACGCTGAGTGGCTGGCTGTGCGGTTTTCACGGCGCGGCGTTGGGGATTATTTTCCTGTTCTCGGCCACGCCAACGGCTTCTGGCAGCTATGTGATGACGCGTGCGATGGGGGGGAACGCCACGCTGGCGGCGAATATTATCGCCATCACCACCGTCGGCTCGTTTTTCACTACCGCGTTGGGCATCTATTTCTTACGCTCATGGGGCGTGATTTAACCAGGGAGTGACTATGGAAGCGCAGTGTCCGCAATGCGATCAAACGATGGAGTGGGTGAATGGTCACTACCATTGCCCCGCCTGTAACAGCGATTATCAGCAGTTGGCCCACTGCCCGGATTGCGGGCAGCCGTTACAAGAACTCAAGGCCTGCGGAGCGGTGGACTACCTGTGCCAGAACGGCCATGGGTTGATATCCAAAAAGCGGGTGTTATTCAGTTATCAGCCGTTGTAAGCGTTCACTCATCCACCTGACCGGTTTTCCACAGGTCGATCAACGCCTGCGGGGCGCTGGTTTCCGGGATCAGCAGTACGATTTCGCTGCGTAAAGTTTGGCTGTAATAGCTGATCTGCACGCGAAAATAACGTTGGTCACCGCAGCCGGGAGAGTCCGGTTGCCCCTCTTCCTGGGCGTAGGGCAGCGTCTGGTTCAATAGTTGATTCAGGCGCTGCCGTTGTTCTGGAGTAATGTCGGCCAGCGCAATGCGCCGCTGGCCCGCCAGTTTGGGAATAAAGGCGAAGCCGCCTTCACGCGCCAGCTCAATGACCGTGTCCTGATTGAGTGCCGGCAAGGGTTTCATTACTCTACCCCTACCTGATGCCAGGCCTGCTGTACCTTATCCGCCACTTTACTGTCGAAGCGCTGTTTGGCATGTTTCACTGTGGTACGGGCAAAGGTGGCGAAGTCAGAGTCCTGCGGCAGTGTCTTGTCGCAAAGCGTGTCGTACCAGATGTAACCGGCTTTCTCCCAGGCAAAGCCGCCCAGAGCCGTGGCCGCCAGATAGAAGGCGCGGTTGGGAATGCCGGAGTTGAGGTGGACGCCGCCGTTATCCTCTTTGGTCTGAATGTAGTCTTTCATGTCGGCAGGCTGCGGATCTTTCCCCAGCAGCGGATCGTCGTAGGCGGTACCGGGTGCCGACATCGAACGCAGGCCCTTGCCGTTGATGCCTTTCGCCAGCAGGCCTTCGCCAATCAGCCAGTCGGCCTTATCCGCGGTTTGCTTGAGGTGGAACTGTTTGACCAGAGAACCGAACACGTCAGACAGCGACTCATTCAGCGCACCGGCCTGTTGGAAGTAAATTAGTCCGGCCTCGCTTTCGGTGACGCCGTGTGCCAGTTCGTGGCCGACTACGTCGATGGCGATGGTAAAACGGTTAAAGATTTCGCCGTCACCGTCGCCGAAAACCATTTGCTGGCCGTTCCAAAAGGCGTTCTGGTATTCCTTGCCGTAATGCACGCTGCCGGTCAGCGGCAGGCCTTGATTGTCCAGCGAGTTGCGTTTGAATGCCTGCCAGAAGAAATCGTAGGTGACGCCGAGATAGTCATAGGCTTCATCCACCGCCACGTCATGATTACTGGCCTGGCCCTCATTACGCACCTGTTTACCCGGCAGTTGGGTGCCGTTTTCGGCATCAAAAATATCGCGGATGACTTCGCCACCGGTCGAGGTTTTCGCCCCGGGGGCGCGTAACGGCTTATTGCCGAGCAGGCTTTGAACGTGGTTCAGGGTGTGTAATGCGCAGTCGCGCTGCGGCAGGCTGCCGTGCTCAATGATCCGACGCAGCATATAAGGGGGAATGACCGAACGCGCTGTCAGGGTCGGCATAGTGGCTCTCCTTGAATAAAGATTCCGCCACTAAGTGTAGTTCAGACATCGTAAAGACGGTGATCGTGAGTGCTGACCGCCGGGCTGGTTTTATGGGGGCTGACGCGTTTGACCGAGGCGCGGACCGCCAGCTTGCCATGCAGCAGCAGGTTGCACGGGGGCGCATCGGCGCGCAGCATGCGGCGTTGCAGTAGCTGAATGGCCTCATAGCCCAACTCGTCGCGCGGCACATGTACCGAGGTGAGCGGCACGTCATGAATTTCTGCCAGATTAAAACCGTCGGTGCTCATCACCGAAATATCGCCTGGCACGCTCAACTGCAATTTGTTGAGTGCCTTGACCGCGCCGACCGCCATATAGTCGCCACCGGCAAGAATGGCCGTCGGCAGTTGTGAGCGCTGACTGACCCGGTTGATAAAGGTGGTGAGTGCCTGTTCGGCCTCTTCGCTACCGAAACCGGAGGTGGTGACCAGATGGCGACCCTCGTCAAAGGCGATGTTGTGCCGCGCATAGGCTTGCTTGATGCCCGCCAGCCGCAGCTCCATAGTGTGCCGACGCAGGCACTGCAGGTTCAGAATATGGCTGTGCCCCTGCTGGATCAGATAGTTGGCGGAGAATTCGCCAATCAGTTGATGATCGGGCGACACGCTATCGAGCCGCATCTGCCGGTCGCTGCAGTTAATCAGCACGCAGGGTTTATTCAGATCGGCGGCTAACTGGTGAATATGCTCGTCATCGATACCGATAATCAGCGCCGCCTGGGTCTGCGGATCGCTCATCTTTTCCAGAAACAGTGCGCCGTCACTGTGCAGTTCCTCAAGCCCGCAATAGCGAATACGCACCTCATGTTCCGCCAGCGCAGCGGTGATGCCCTGGATCACCTTGTAGTAAAAAATATCGGTACGTACGTCAAAGGCGCGTTGTGGCGCGAAGACCATCACGCTGTTCAACATCAGTCGACCGCTGGAAATCCCCTGCAGGATGCCGTTCTGTTGGGCGCAGGCCAAGACCTTTTGGCGCGCCTCGACGCTGGTATTGGATTTGCCGGCTAAAACGCGTGAAACGGTGCTGATCGACAACCCGGTTTGGTGGGCGATCTCCTGTATTTTCAGCTTTCCGTTCATTCTGTGATCTCCTTCAAATTTGGCAATGAAAATATTTTCACTGCATTTTTTCAGCGTACTGTCAGGCTTAGGTGGCCATTATGGCGAGCTTTTATCCTTCGTATGAAAATTTTTGCAAAAAACCACGTTTCGCTCACGCTTCCGGCTGGCTAGTCTGAATTGGTATACCAACTTTATAGATTTATCAGTCCAATTAATGGGCTGAATTATAAATAAAATGAAAATAAATCATGTGGTTGTGAAGGACGTGCGCCTGCTTCTGGGAAGCATAATGCAATTTAACACCACCCATACCTTCGCTAACCAAACGTACCCTACCAAAAAGCGCGCTGTGTCACCGGGCAGCCGTCGTGGAGAGAAGACAGATGAGTGTGGAAATTAATCAAAGGGTCGTCGACAGCGGCCGGCGTAAATTTAAATCACTGCGCTGGTGGATGCTGGCGCTGTTTCTGCTGGGTGTCACGGTTAACTACATCACTCGTAACTCGCTGGGCATCCTGGCGCCGGAGCTGAAAACCAGCCTGAACATGACCACCGAGCAGTATTCCTGGGTGGTTGCGTCGTTCCAACTGGCCTATACGGTGTTTCAGCCGATCTGCGGTTGGCTGATCGATGTGATTGGCCTGAAGATGGGGTTCCTGATCTGCGCCAGCATCTGGGCGGTGGTTTGCATGATGCATGCCGGGGCCGGCACCTGGGTGCAGTTGGCGATCCTGCGCTTTTTTATGGGCGGGGCAGAAGCGGCGGCTACGCCGGCCAACGCCAAGGCGATTTCCGACTGGTTCCCGAAGAAGGAACGGCCCATCGCCGCCGGTTGGGCGGGCGTCGGGTTTTCTATTGGCGCCATGCTGGCACCGCCGATCATCGTTATTGCCCACGTCTCCTTTGGCTGGCAGGGCGCTTTCCTGTTTTCCGGCGCGCTGGCGCTGCTCTGGGTGGTGCTGTGGTGGCGGTTCTACCACTCGCCGCAGCAGCACCCCAATCTGAGCCAGCAGGAGCTGGATCTGATCCGCGAAGACAACGAGCCGGAGTTACCCCGACTGCCTTTCCTCAAGTCGCTGGCCATTCTCTGCCGCAACAAAAAGTTCTACGGCATTGCCATTCCGGCCTTTCTCGCCGAGCCGGCCTGGGCGGTATTCAGTTTCTGGGTGCCGCTGTATTTGGCCACCGAACGCGGCATGGATTTAAAACACATCGCCATGTTTGCCTGGCTGCCGTTTTTGGCGGCGGACATCGGCAGCGTCGCCAGCGGCTATCTCACCACTTTGTACCGTAAATGGTTCGGCTGCAGCCGCGTCAACTCGGTGGTTGCCAGCTCGGTCACCGGCGCATTCATGATGGTCTCGCTGGCGTTCGTCGCGATCACCAAAGATCCCTATGTGGCGATCGCTCTGATCTCGATCGGCGGTTTCGGCCATCAGGTGATCTCCTGCATGCTCAGCGCGCTGGTGGTGGAATCATTCGATAAAAATCAGGTAGCGACGGTCAACGGTATGCGCGGCTCCAGCGCCTGGATCGCCAGCTTCCTGTTCACGCTGCTGATCGGCGCGGTCTCCGATACCGTCGGTTTCAACCCGCTGTTTATCGCCATGGGCTTCTTCGACCTGATCGGCGCCGTATTCCTGATTGCCTTGATCGCCGAACGCGGCGGTAAAAAAACACTTAATAGTTAAGTTGGATGCCTATGAAAACCTTAAAAAATTGGACGTTGGCCGGTCAGTCTGCCGATCGCATTGAGCTGTTGGTCGATGAACGTCACCTATTCTGTCTTTACGTGCTGGAAAACAGCCTGTTCCGCGTGTTGATTAAACGCAATGGCGAGTTGGCGCTGGATCGCACCTGGAGCATTGCGCCGCAGACTGATGTGCCCTGGGAAGGGCGTGATCGCTTGAGCGTGGCCGGCTTCGGCCTGCCGGGTTATCAGTTGCAGCAACATGAGGATCGGCTGGTGGTGACGACGTCTGCACTGCGCGTGACCGTGCATCAGCCGCTGTGGCTGGAGTGGGAGCACTGCAACGCCGCGGGTGAATGGCGTCCTCTGGCCGCCGATCGGCCAACCAGCGCTTACCTGCTGAACCCGCACGGTGACGGCGTGGCCCACTACCAGCGCCGTCAGGCCGCCGAGCGGTACTATGGCCTGGGTGAGAAGGCCGGTGATTTGGAGCGCAGCGGTCGCCGCTTTGAAATGCGCAACCTGGACGCGATGGGTTACAACGCCGCCAGCACCGATCCGCTGTACAAGCACATTCCTTTCACCATCACCCGTGGGGAAGAGGCCAGTTTCGGGCTGTTTTACGACAACCTGAGCAGTTGCTGGCTGGATCTGGGCAATGAGATCGATAACTACCATCTGGCCTATCGCCGCTATCAGGCCGAAGCGGGAGATCTGGATTATTACCTGTTCCTCGGCCCCAAAGTGCTGGACGTGACCAAGGCGTTTGTACGCCTGACCGGCAAGACTCACTTCGGCCCGAAATGGAGCCTGGGCTACAGCGGTTCCACCATGCATTACACCGATGCGCCGGACGCCCAGCAGCAGCTACAGCAGTTTATTCAGCTCTGTCGCCAGCATGATATTCCCTGCGACTCGTTCCAACTGTCGTCGGGTTATACCTCGATCGGCAACAAGCGCTATGTATTCAACTGGAACTACGACAAGGTGCCGCAGCCCAAGCAGTTGAGCCAGGCATTTCACGACGCCGGGTTAAAGTTGGCGGCCAACATCAAGCCGTGCCTGTTGCAGGATCATCCGCAGTATCAGCAGGCGGCGGAGCAGGGGTTGTTTATCCGGGATTCCGAAAGTGACCGGCCGGAGCGCTCCAGCTTTTGGGACGACGAAGGCTCGCACCTCGACTTCACCAATCCGGCGGCGGTGCAATGGTGGCAACAGGGCGTGACGCAGCAGCTGCTGGAGATGGGCATTGATTCCACCTGGAATGACAATAACGAATACGAAGTGTGGGACGGAGAGGCGCGTTGCCACGGTTTTGGCACGCCTATCGCCATCAAGCACATTCGCCCGGTGATGCCGTTACTGATGATGCGCGCTTCAATGGAGGCTCAGCAACGCTTTGCTCCCGAGCTGCGGCCTTACCTGATCTCGCGTTCAGGTTGCGCCGGTATGCAGCGCTATGTGCAGACCTGGAGCGGCGACAACCGCACCAACTGGCAGACTTTGCGTTACAACATCCGTATGGGGTTGGGCATGAGCCTGTCTGGCCTGTATAACCTGGGGCACGACGTCGGCGGTTTCTCCGGTGACAAGCCGGACGCTGAACTCCTGGTGCGCTGGGTGCAAAACGGCGTGATGCATCCGCGTTTCACCATTCACTCCTGGAACGATGACGCCACGGTGAATGAACCCTGGATGTATCCGGCCGCTACCCCGGCGGTACGCGAGGCGATTAACCTGCGTTACCGGCTGATGCCGTATTTTTACACCCTGCTGTGGCAGGCCAATGCCGACGACGAGCCGATGCTGCGCCCGACCTTCCTCGACCATGAGCATGACGAGCAGACCCTGAAAGAAACCGATGATTTTATGATTGGTCGCGATCTGCTGGTGGCCAGCGTAGTGGAGCAGGGGCAACGCCAGCGGCCGGTGTATCTGCCGGATAACGGCGATGGTTGGTATTGCTTCTACAGCGGCCAGTGGTTCAGTGGCGGCCAGACGGTGATGCTGAAAGCCCCGCTGGAGCGCTTGCCGCTGCTGGTGCGTGCCGGTGCGGCATTGCCGTTGTCATCCCGCCTGGCGCATGTTGACGTAACGGCGGACGATCGACGTGAGCTTAAGTTGTACCCGCTAAAAGGCTGTGGCAGCGCTTCTGGGCTGTTATTTGAAGACGACGGCGAGAGTTATGGCTGGCAGCAGGGCGACGCGCTGTGGCTGCGCTGGGAGATGCTCAGTGACAATCAGCGCATCATGCTGAACATCACCACCGAGGGCCGCTTTAAACCGGCATGGCGAACCATCACCTTCAGCTTGCCTGCCGGAGAAACGCGTGAGTTGTGGATCAACGGCGCGCCCGGCAACAGTTTTACGCTGGAATAAGCGGAATTATTCAGCCGCGCGCTTTTTGCGCGGCTTTTTGGCCAGGGTAATGGTTTTCACCTCACTTTCCACCCAGCCATCCTGCAGACGGGTTTTCAGCAATTCACCCACCTGTGCCTGTTTGGTGGTTTTCAGCAGTTCGCCGCGTGGCGTTTGCGTCACGCTGTAGCCACGCGCCAGCGTTGCCAGCGGGCTGACCGCCTCAAGCTGGCTGCAGGCCACGCCAAAGCGCTGACGCCAGGCGTTAAGCTGCCGCTCCAGTGCCTGCTGCAAACGGTATTCCTGCTGCTGCACGCGTTGCTGATAGCGATGAATGCGTGCCTGTGGCTGCATCTGCGCCAAGCGCTGTTGCGCCCGTTCGCTGCGGCGTGAAGAGACCCGCAGCTGGTTCTGCATGCCATCTTCCAATCGACGCTGCAGTTTGAACAACAGCGTCTGCTGACGCGCCAGGCGCAGGTGCGGATGCTGTTGCTGCAAACGGTGGTTGATACGGGTGAACTGCTGCTGGCGCTGTGCCAGGTAGTAATCCATCGCCATTTCCATCCGCTGCTGCTGGGACTGCAACTGGCGCAGCAGCTCCAGCTGATTGCGGCTGACCAGTTCGGCGGCGGCTGAAGGGGTTGGCGCACGCAAATCAGCGACAAAATCGGCAATGGTGACGTCGGTTTCATGGCCGACGGCGCTGACGATCGGAATGCGGCTGGCGAAAATTGCCCGCGCCACGCGTTCGTCATTAAAACTCCACAGATCTTCCAGCGAACCGCCACCACGGCCGACGATCAGCACGTCACACTCGTCGCGGCGGTTAGCCGTTTCGATGGCACGCACAATCTGCAATGGCGCTTCTGCGCCCTGCACCGAAGTAGGGTAAATAATGATAGGCAGTGAAGGATCACGCCGTTGCAGCACCTGCAACACATCGTGCAGCGCCGCACCGCTGGCGGAGGTAATGACCCCGACGCGTTTGGCCGGGCTGGGCAAGGGTTGCTTGAACTGTTGGTCGAACAGGCCTTCGGCGCTCAGGCGCTGTTTCAACTGGTCGAACTGCTGTTGCAACAGGCCGTCACCGGCAGGCTGCATGCTTTCGGCAATCAGTTGGTAGTCGCCGCGCGGTTCATACAGCGTAATGCTGGCACGAACCAGGACCTGTTGACCATTCTGCGGACGGAAAGTGGTGCGGCGGTTAGTGTTGCGGAACATCGCGCAACGCACCTGCGCACGATCGTCTTTCAGCGTGAAATACCAGTGGCCGGAAGAGGGTTGAGAGAAGTTGGAAATCTCTGCGGAGAGCCAAATCTGGCCCATTTCCATTTCCAGCAGCTGTCGAACCGTCTGATTCAGGCGGCTTACGGTAAAAATAGACGGCGAAACAGGTAGCGACATGTGACCCAGATCAAATTTCAAAACAAGCACTTAATTGGTCGATACTACATGGCTGAAAAAGGTAATCAAGAGTTTTTGTGCGAAAGTACTGGAGGCAACCGATTACGCTCTGTATAATGCCGCGGCAATATTTTATCTTTTTCACAGCCCACTCTGGTGAGATATTGCCCATGCTACGCATCGCAAAAGAAGCACTGACATTCGACGACGTTCTCCTGGTTCCAGCTCACTCTACGGTTCTGCCTAATACCGCTGAGCTCGGCACCCAATTGACCAAAACCATCCACCTGAATATCCCTATGCTGTCCGCAGCCATGGACACCGTTACCGAAGCCAATCTGGCTATCGCGCTGGCGCAGGAAGGCGGTTTAGGCTTCATCCACAAAAACATGTCCATCGAGCGTCAGGCTGAAGAAGTCCGCCGCGTGAAAAAACATGAAAGCGGCGTGGTCACCGATCCACAGGCCGTGACTCCGACCACCACCCTGAAAGAAGTGAAAGAACTGACGGCGCGTAACGGCTTTGCCGGTTACCCGGTAGTGACCGAAGAAAACGAACTGGTCGGCATCATTACCGGCCGTGACGTACGCTTCGTCACCGATCTGAACCAGCCTGTTACCGCCGTGATGACGCCGAAAGAGCGCCTGGTTACGGTGAAAGAAGGTGAAGCGCGTGAAGTCGTGCTGCAGAAAATGCACGAAAAACGCGTTGAGAAAGCGCTGGTGGTAGACGACCAGTTCCATCTGCTGGGCATGATCACCGTCAAAGACTTCCAAAAAGCGGAACGCAAGCCAAACGCCTGTAAAGACGAGCATGGCCGTCTGCGCGTTGGTGCTGCGGTTGGCGCCGGTGCAGGTAACGAAGAGCGCGTTGATGCGCTGGTCGCTGCCGGCGTTGACGTCCTGCTGATTGACTCCTCCCACGGCCATTCCGAAGGCGTATTACAGCGCATTCGTGAAACCCGCGCCAAATACCCGGATCTGCAGATCGTTGGCGGCAACGTCGCGACCGCTTCAGGCGCCAAAGCGCTGGCTGATGCCGGTGTTAGCGCGGTGAAAGTGGGTATCGGCCCTGGCTCCATCTGTACCACTCGTATCGTTACCGGCGTTGGCGTACCGCAGATCACCGCTATCGCCGACGCGGTTGAAGCGCTGGAAGGCACCGGTATTCCGGTTATCGCCGACGGCGGCATCCGTTTCTCCGGTGACATCGCCAAAGCCATCGCGGCTGGTGCATCCTGTGTGATGGTCGGCTCCATGCTGGCGGGTACCGAAGAATCTCCGGGCGAAATCGAGCTGTATCAGGGCCGTTCGTTCAAATCCTATCGCGGTATGGGTTCACTGGGCGCGATGTCCAAAGGCTCTTCCGACCGTTACTTCCAGACCGATAACGCCGCCGACAAACTGGTGCCGGAAGGTATCGAAGGCCGCGTGGCTTACAAAGGCATGCTGAAAGCCATTGTTCACCAGCAAATGGGCGGTCTGCGCTCTTGCATGGGCCTGACCGGCTGCGGCACCATCGACGAGCTGCGCACCAAGGCTGAATTTGTGCGCATCAGCGGCGCCGGCATTCAGGAAAGCCACGTGCACGATGTGACCATCACCAAAGAGTCACCGAACTACCGCATGGGTTAATGCTTTAACTTCTCCTGCGGGAGAAGCCGGGGTGGGGCGTAACGCTTCACCCCGAAAACACTATTTTCGCTCTTTTTCTCTGTTGCTGGAATTCGCCTCACATGACAAAAAATATCCATAAGCATCGCATCCTGATTCTGGACTTTGGTTCGCAATACACTCAACTGGTAGCACGCCGCGTGCGCGAAATCGGCGTTTACTGTGAGCTGTGGGCCTGGGACGTTAGCGAAGAGCAAATCCGCGAATTCAATCCAAGCGGCATCATCCTGTCCGGCGGCCCGGAAAGCACCACCGAAGCCAACAGCCCGCGCGCGCCAGAATACGTGTTCACCGCCGGTGTCCCGGTGCTGGGCGTATGCTACGGCATGCAGACCATGGCGATGCAGTTGGGTGGCCAGGTAGAAGGTTCCAACGAGCGTGAGTTCGGTTATGCCCAGGTGGAAATCACCACCGAAAGCGCATTGGTGCGCGACATCGAAGACGCCCTGAGCCCGGCCGGCAAACCGCTGCTGGACGTGTGGATGAGCCACGGCGACAAAGTGACCGCTATCCCGGCTGACTTCGTGACCGTTGCCAGCACCGATACCTGCCCGTTTGCCATTATGGCCAACGAAGAAAAACGCTTCTACGGCGTGCAGTTCCACCCGGAAGTAACCCACACCCGTCAGGGCCAGCGTATGCTGGAGCGTTTCGTGCTGGATATCTGCCAGTGTGAAGCCCTGTGGACCCCGGCGACCATCATTGAAGATGCGGTAGAACGTATTCGTCAGCAGGTAGGTGAAGATCACGTAATCCTCGGCCTGTCCGGCGGCGTGGATTCTTCCGTTACCGCCATGTTGCTGCACCGTGCCATCGGTAAACGCCTGACCTGCGTGTTTGTCGACAACGGCCTGCTGCGCCTGAACGAAGCCGAACAGGTTCTGGAAATGTTTGGTGACCACTTCGGCCTGAACATCGTTCACGTGGCGGCAGAAGATCGCTTCCTGAGCGCCCTGGCCGGTGTTGACGAGCCGGAAGCCAAGCGCAAAATCATTGGTCGCGTGTTCGTTGAGCTGTTCGACGAAGAAGCCTGCAAGCAATCTGAAGTTAAATGGCTGGCGCAGGGCACCATCTACCCGGACGTGATCGAATCCGCCGCTTCTGCCACCGGCAAAGCGCACGTGATCAAGTCGCACCACAACGTGGGTGGCCTGCCGAAAGAGATGAAGCTGGGCCTGGTCGAGCCGCTGAAAGAGCTGTTCAAAGACGAAGTGCGTAAAATTGGCCTGGAACTGGGCCTGCCGTACGACATGCTGTTCCGCCACCCGTTCCCGGGGCCAGGTCTGGGTGTGCGCGTGCTGGGCGAAGTGAAGAAAGAGTATTGCGACCTGCTGCGCCGCGCCGATGCCATCTTCATTGAAGAACTGCACAAGGCCGATCTGTACAACAAGGTCAGCCAAGCATTCACCGTGTTCCTGCCGGTACGTTCCGTTGGCGTGATGGGCGATGGCCGTAAATACGACTGGGTTGTTTCACTGCGCGCAGTGGAAACCATCGACTTTATGACCGCGCATTGGGCGCACCTGCCGTATGATTTCCTCGGCCGCGTATCCAACCGCATCATCAACGAAGTGAACGGTATTTCCCGCGTAGTTTATGACATCAGCGGCAAGCCACCGGCTACCATTGAGTGGGAATGATTTAGTGGCCGGTCTAGGCCGGCACTAAATAACAGCCATCACATCTAATCCCGCGTAACTGCGGGATTTTTTATGAAGTAAAAGAATTTTATGGAATTACCTGGCGTAGGTTCACAACGCATCTAAACCACAGTACTTTATATCTTTGCATCAGTGACTGGTTTGAAGGAGATTCGATGACGACATTGCCAACACGAATACCGTTACCTGAAGAGCTTTACGCGTCATTAAGGCCGCTGAGATTAGACGATGTTGATGCGTGGTCGGCGTATTTGAGTAAATCTGGCGTGATTGAACATACCAGTTGGGGGGATGTCGGCCCGACCAACCTCGAAAAGTTGATTGCTGACTATGCCGAAGGCAAAGACTCTCTTCGTTGGGCCATTGTGGATCAGAGTGACGGTTTGCTCGGTACGGTTGGGTTGAACGAAATATCCCGCGATCATGGCCGGGCGGAAATTGCCTACGATCTTGACCCGAGCCACTGTGGCCGTGGCTTGGCGACTGAGGCGGCGAGTGCCGTTATTCATTGGGCGCACACCGTTCTGGGCCTTCAGCGTGTTCAGGCTACGGTTCTTGATAGCAATATATTGTCCATTGCCGTCCTGGAGCGAGTGGGCATGCAGCGCGAAGGTTTAATCAGGCAATACCGCCGCGTGCGCGGGCAGGCCCGAGATTATTGGATGTACGCGGCCATTAATCGCGCAGGGAATTGAGGTTGCCAACCTCAATTTTCATCCTGTTGGCTTTGCTCATCATATTTTTTCTGGCAGTCCTGAATCGTCTCCATATTCCCCAGCGTCCAATTAAACAGGATTGCAAACGGCTCCTGTAATGATTGGCCGAGTGGGGTCAGTGAATACTCGACGCCCAGTACCCGCCCATCCAGAACCCTGCGTTTCACCATGCCGTTGCGCTCAAGTTTACGCAGTGTCTGAGTCAGTACGCGCTGAGTGACGCCGCCAAGGCGGCGCTTAATCGCGTTGAAACGCCGTGGCTCGCGAAGCACTTCCAGCACCATCATCGACCATTTATCTGCGATCTGGTCGAGAATGATTCGGCTTGGGCAGTCGGCCCGGTAGATAGGATCTGTCTCGTTCATAGGTATTCTCCAGCATCCCTGGGATGTTTAAAGTGCGTAATTGACCCTAGGTATGCGAAGTATACCATGCGGTGAACAGCACCCAAACCCGCTGCCACTTTATTCCCCACCACCCAGGAAATTGACATGACAGATACAGATTTCGGCAGGCTGAGTATTTCCCATGACCATAGTGTATCGACGATCACGATCGACAATCCTCCGGTCAACGTGCTTGATGTGTCTTTGATGTCGGAGATCAGCCGCTTTCTTGTTGCTGTTCGTGACGATCCGGACACGCGAGTGTTGGTATTCCAGAGCGCAAATCCCGAGTTTTTTATTGCTCATGTCGACATGACCTTAATCGATGAGCCGCACGCTTTCGATGAGCTTGCACGCCATGCTCCAGAAGGCCTTAATCCGTTCCAGGCATTCGGCGAGCTTCTGCGGGAGCAGCCGCAGGTCACGATCGTCAAGCTTGCCGGGCTGGCACGCGGCGGTGGTGCCGAGTTTGTTGCGGCGGCCGACATGGCGTTTGCCGCCGAGGGGTTGGCGGGGCTTGCCCAGTGTGAGGCCTTGATGGGCATCACGCCCGGCGGTGGCGCTACCCAGTATCTGACCAGCCGGATGACGCGCGGTCGTGCGCTTGAAGTGATCCTGGGTGCCGAGCTGATCGACGCCGCTACGGCGGAACGTTACGGATGGATCAATCGTGCATTACCTGCTGCCGAACTCGATGATTTCGTCGATCGGTTGGCTCGCAACATCGCGGCATTGCCCGAGGGCGTTATTGCTGCTGCCAAACAGGCGATGCCTGCACCAGATCTGCGGGAAGGCTTTTATCGTGAGCACGATGCCTGGGCAGGGCTGTTCGCACGGCCCGCAGCAGAAAAACTCATTCGGGGCGGATTGAAGGCAGGTGCTCAAACCCGGATTGGCGAGCGCAACCTTGAGGGCCTGCTGCGCGGCCTCGAGATCTAAAGGAATGCCACTCCTGAAATCGGACCCATGCGGAAACGGAATTCCGGCATGGGTTCACCGGTATAAAGCCGACCGGCTAACTGGCGGCTGCCCATTGCGACAGCAATGCATAGAGTTTCGCGGGTTCCAGCGGTTTTCGCAGTACCAGATAACCTTCCTGCTCGGCCTCTTGCAAAGTGGGTGAGTTAAATTCCCCGCTGACCATGGCACCGCTGGTATCCGGCAGGCGTTCAAACAGCGCTTTCAATATATCGAACCCGCTCTCGCCAGAGCGGAGCCGTTGATCGCACAGCACGGCAAAAGGGCTGAAGCCTTCATCGATAATCGCAAATGCCTCCTCTGCACAGGCCGCACAGCGTACGGTGAGGCCCCAGGTGCTCATCAAACTCGACCAGGCGGAAGTCACCAGTGGGTCATCGTCCACCACAAGGCAGGAACCGTACAGCGGCGCATAGCGGATGGGAGTGAGGCTATTTGAGTAACTGTTTGCGCTTTCTGGTAGCTCGCATTCGCCGTTGTAAAGGGCAAAGCGCATCCAGAAACGGGAACCCTTGCCTTCAACGGATTGCATGCCGTATTTCACCTTCATCAGTTTGGCGCAGCGTGCCACTACCGCCAGCCCTAATCCATGGCCGGCACTATCGATTTTCCACGCCAGCTCAGGGCGATAATAGGGGGAAAAAACTTTGCCTTTCTCTTCGTCGGCGATGCCAACGCCGGTGTCCCAAACTTCAATTAAGCATTCTGCTCCCTGAGGGCGGATGGCTATCAGCACGCCTCCTTTTTGCGTATAACGCAGTGCATTTTGTATCAGGTTAATCAGTGATTGCCTGATGAGTAGCTGATCGCCCATCACATAAATTCGGCGCTTGGGCCGCCATGCCCGTAATGATAATGCCCGGCTGTTCGCCTCTTCGCGAAACAGGGTCATCACCGAGTCGAGCAGCATTCCAATGTCCACATGGGTCGTTGCCGTGCTGACGTTGCCGGATTCAATCTTGCTGAGATCGAGTAAGGAATTAAACATAAGATGCACGGATCTTACGCTTTGCTGCAGATCCAATAGCTGGGGGATGAGCGTGACATCGCGGTTTTTATGGATAATGGCTTCGATCAAAAAACCCATGGCGTGCACCGGTTGACGCAAATCATGACTGGCGGTAGTAAGAAATTGGTTTTTATCCAATAACGCCTGCTCTGCTTCCTCTTTGGCCTGCCTGAATTGCTCCGCAAGACGGGAGCTTTCCTCTTCGAGGCGGGCTTGCTGGATAAAGAATTTATGGGAGCTTAATGCGTGGCGGTAGATGGCGAACCCATAAAGCAGGTTAAGCATCAGCACAATAAGCATGACATCGTTTAATCGCCAGATGATGCCAATATTCAGTATGCTCCAGCAGGAAAAGAAAAACAGGGTAAAGGTGCTAATTATTGGCGTTAAATGTGTTGCGTTGGCCGCAACGATAGCCGCGATACTGATGTTCAATAATAAGAAAAAGTCAAAATTGTTTATTTGTGGCGTGATTATATATAACGAAGAAATACCCAGCCCATGAACGAAGGCAACTTTATTGATATGGGGTAGCCAGCGGCGAAGAATAACGTCCGCATCTTTTTTTATTGTTTCTTTCTTATAGCTGCGATGCCATAACCTGATGGCGACGGCGCAGAACAAATATAAAACTATCCAGAGGGTAATCGGCCATAGGTTTTCACCCAGTAAATAAATCCAAATAGCGAAAGGAATACCAACAAAGGGCACTGCGCTGAAGCTAAATACCAGGCGTATAAATGTATTGTCCAGCAGACGGATTTGCGCACGGGGAGAAATACCATCATCTTGTAAAGATTGAAGTAACTTCATTGTAATGGCCCCGATCTGCCGTGGAGCAGGGTGATCGCCTCTACCCGACTATTCACCCCTATTTTTTTCAGAATATTACTGATGTGCTCTTTAACTGTGGGTTCTGAAATTGAAAGTTGCGAGGCTATTCTTTTATTAGGAAAACCACGCAACATCATGGCAAGCACTTCAACCTGTCGCGGCGTTAGATTTAAATGTTGCAAATGGTTTTGGACGGGCGTTACACCCGTCGCATTATCCTGAGGAAACCATAGTCGATTGTCTGTGAGTGTGGCTACGGCTTTGGCGAATAATTCAGGAGATTCATTTTTAAGCACGAAACCGTGACCACCGGCTGCTCGAACCTTTTGCCATATTTCATTGTTGTCGTCGCCACTGACCACCAATAAGCGAATTTGTGAATAACGTTCATTCATCTCTTTGAGGAATTTAAGCGCCGTGCCATTGGATAGCCAAAAATCTATAACCATTAAACGAGGAGGGCCATTTAGCATAATGTGGCGATAGCAATGATCTTCGTTGGTCGCCATGTGGACATGTTTAAATCGACAATGCGTATTAAGAAAATTGGCGATGCCACTTGCCACCAAAGGATGGTCATCAACGACCAGTGCATACTCCTGTCCCAAAGCTAGCTCCTTCGTATAAACGTATCGGATGGTTCCGGTAATCTCTTATTATCCACCCTCCCTACTTTAGGAGGGTTTTTTCGTTTAGGAAAGAGAAATATATTATGCGGGGATTTGGATAAGATAAAACATAGAGCCATTCAGCGTTTGGATCTGTTTGGTTGAAAAGGATAATTTATGAAGAAACCATTTATCGCTCTGGCCGTTACTTTACTGGTCGCCGGTTGTTCAACGTTGAAAACCGATCAGGCAATACCTTTGCTGCAGGCGGAAACGGCTAAAATGCTGGGTCTGGGCTCATCAGACGAAATTACCGTGACCAATGTTAACGGCGCCCAGCCCGACGCACTCGGTGGACAAAAACTCACTTACCGCGCCACCACTGAAAAAGGGCGAATTTTCGACTGCTCTTCGATGATGATGCCAGGGTTTTTAGGATCTGCGCCATCGCTGACCGCCCCGAGCTGTACCCCGGTTGTCACGCATAAATAATCTCCTGTGGGCGTGAGCCGTGGGGAAAAATCAGTATTGACCCGCAAGCCCAATAAGTTTGGCATCGAGGCGTTAGCGCTGGGGGGCAATAAGCTTGCGTCTCGATGGCAATCAGTTTGTGTTTGCGGCATTACGCACTCTACACCCTCTAATACATTGAATTTTTCATATAAATAATAATTTTGATGGCTCTAAGTTAATTAGGCCGGAGAGAAAACATGAAAGATAAAATATCGCATCATTTAGCGGTAAGAAAACCGCTTTCCAAAATTTACCTCGCACTTTTCTCCGCGCCATTGCTATTGATGGGGTCTGCCGATATGGCTCGGGCCGACGATGTCATATTCGATGGTGAATCCAAAGTGACAGAACCGTTAGCCTACAGCGGGAATGTTTACGTCGGTCGCAATCAAAGTGGAAACCTGTTGATAGATAATGGCCAGGTCGGCGGCTATAACATCAATATCGGCACCCGCTCAGACGGCAAAATTTATGAAAGCCTGGTCACGGTCAGAGGACCTAATGCGGTATTGAGTGCCGTAAACGATCAAAATGTTCTGCGTGGCAGTTTAAACCTCGGCCAGGGGACATTGCGGGTTGAAGATGGCGGGCTGGCCAGTGCGAAAGAAATTATCGTCGGCACTACCGGGGGTTACGACAGCCATTTGAATGTTAAAGGTGCCGGTTCCAAAGTTACCAGCGACAGGCTTGGCATCGGTTTCGGACAGGGCGCGCGTTCCACCCTGCTGATTGAAGATGGCGGGGTGGTGACAACCACGGCCGCCGCCAGAATAGACAGCGGATTCAAGCCTGATGAGGCCGACAAGCTGAACCCCAAAGCCACGGTGACGGGTAAAAACTCGCAGTGGAACATCAGCCAAACGCTCACGGCCAACGGCGATGTGGACGTGCTCAATGGCGGCGTGGTTAACGTCGGCAGCGCGGAAATTGCCGGCGTTTCTGGCTCGCGCAAAACTGCCGAGCTTTATATCGCTGGTGAAGGCTCGCGCTTTACCAGTGCCGGCAGCGTCAACGTGGGAGATTATGGCAACGGCGTGCTGTCGGTGGTGGACGGCGGAACATTCTCCGCCGGGGCTAACGAGCTGCGGT
Organism: Serratia sp. AR11; assembly: GCF_056376275.1. Lineage (NCBI taxonomy): Bacteria > Pseudomonadati > Pseudomonadota > Gammaproteobacteria > Enterobacterales > Yersiniaceae > Serratia > Serratia sp. AR11. The sequence goes on along the minus strand of NZ_CM150739.1, from coordinate 4,074,484 downwards.
TGGGCGATACCGGTTCCGGTTCGAACAGGGGCGCGCTAATCATCGGCAGCCGCGGCAATATGGATACCGGCACCGGCCTGACCGAACCCACGCTCGGTGCGGCGGGCGGCGCGGGTACGCTCGATGCCCAAACGGTGGTCAATCTGCGCGGTGGGTTGTTCGGCAGCTATGTGTACTTTAACCATACCTCCGACAACTATGATTTCCGCAATAAGATGGTTGGCGAAGGTGAGGTGATCAACACCGCCGGGCAGACGACGCTGAGCGGGGATCTTACCCAGCTTAAGGCGAACGTAACCGCCCGTGGCGGTAAAATCATCATTAACAGCGATATCAATACGCAGCCAGAAGACAGTCCTTTCGACGTGCAGACCCTGAGTGCCGAGAATGGCGGTACGTTGATTCTTAATGCAACAGCCGGTTCTGACGTCAGCAATGGTCTGGGTTACAGCAGTGCTGCGTCAATTAAATCCGGCGGCACGCTGGGCGGCAATGGCACTTTAGGTCAGACAGAAATTCAGTCCGGTGGTCACATTTCCCCTGGCGACGGGAATATTGGCACTCTGACGCTGAAACGCTATCTGAACTTCATTGGTGAATCTTTCTACGACGTTGATATCGCCGGTGATGGCAGTAGTGACAAACTGCTGGTTACGGGGAAAACCACTATCAGCGATCAAGCGAAGGTGCAGGTGACTGCGCTGGACCCGCAAACCAGCTATCAGACCGGCCAAAGCTATCGTATTTTAACCTCGGAAGGGGGAATTGACGGGCAGTTCGCCGAAGCGGTCTCAAAATCTGCGTTCCTGGATGTTGCGCTCAAACACGAGGCTAACGCCGTGGATTTGACGATTGCGCAGAAAGGCGGCGGTGAAAATCCGGGGGGTGAGAACCCAGGCGGCGAGAACCCAGGCGGTGAAAATCCGGGAGGCGAAAACCCTGGCGGCGAGAATCCGGGGGGGGAAAACCCAGGCGGTGAGGGGCCGGGAGAAGGCAGCGGCAAGCCAGGTATTTTCCAGACGGTGGCACAAACCGACAACCAATGGAATACCGCGGGTGCGCTCTCGACTCTGGCGCAAGGTGGCCCTTCATTGGCCCTGTACAACTCACTGTTGTTATTGAGTGCACCCGAAGCTCGTGAGGCATTCAATCAACTTTCTGGTGAGGTCTATCCCTCCATGCAATCTAACCTGATTGCCGGCAGCACCATGCTGTTCAATGTGCTCAATCAGCGCATGTTGCGCGCTTTTGATAACGATACGTTGCCCATTCCGCCATTGGCGATGACGCTGGTTCAACCGGCGCAGGCCGAAAACAGTGGCGTGTGGGGGCAGACGTTTGGCTCATGGGCAAGAAACAGCGGTAACGACAACGTTGGAAAACTCGATGGCAACACCAGCGGTTTCCTGCTGGGGGCAGACCATAAATTAGCGGATAGCAGTGTTCGCGTTGGTGGATATTTTGGTTATAGCCGCGGTGATTATGATATCGATAGCCGCAGCTCCAAGTCCGACAGCGATAATTATCACCTCGGTCTGTATGCCGCAGGGCAGCAAGGCGCTTTCTCGTTACGTGGCGCGTTGGGTTACACCTGGCACCGGCTGGAAAATGAGCGCAACGTTAACTTCGGTAATTACTCGGATCGGCTTAAGGCAGACTATGATGCCGACTCGCTGCTGGCGTTCACCGAAGCGGGCTACCGTTTTGGGCCGTCGGACGCGAACCTTGAGCCATTCGTCAATCTGAGCTACATCCGTCTGCATACGGATAACTTCGAGGAAAGTGGCGGTGCCGCAGCGCTTAGCGTGCGTAATGAAACGATGAATACCTTCTATTCCACGTTGGGCGTGCGCGGTACGGTTGAACTGCCGCAGAACGTCAGTCTTTACGGCTCACTGGGTTGGCAGCATGCCTACGGCGATAAAACCACCTCTTCGCGTATGGCCTTTGCCGGCAGCGATGCGTTTACCACGCAGGGCACCGCGGTTGATGACAACCTGATGGTGGCGGACGTCGGGGTGAGCGTGAAGCTGTCGCGATCCACTAGCCTGGATCTCGGCTATCAGGGGCAATACGGTTCCGATACCCAGGTTAATGCCGTTAATGCCAACATCCGATGGTCATTCTGATTTCTTGATAAATTCGGTTTTGTTATAACGGGGTATCGTTGGGTAACAGATTATCGTTGCCTGGCGGTATCTCGTCTCTCTGTGGCAGGTCTGGGTCCTCAGACGAAGAGTGCTCAAGCAGATTAAATAACTCGGTTCGTTCATCCTCGGTCAAGTCCCGCCATTCGCCCAGTGCTAACCCTTCCAGACTGATGTTCATAATGCGCACGCGCTCAAGTTTGGTGACTTGATAGCCAAAGTATTTACACATACGGCGGATTTGGCGGTTAAGCCCCTGCACCAGCGTAATGCGAAACACCTGCGCAGTTTCCTGCGCCACCTGGCATTTATGGGTCACCTTGCCCAATATCGGCACGCCCGCTCCCATGCCCTGAATAAACTCATCGGTCAGCGGTTTGTCGACGGTGACCAGGTACTCTTTTTGGTGATTGTTGCCGGCGCGCAGGATCTTATTGACCAGTTCACCGCGGTTGGTCAGAAAAATCAGCCCCTGAGAGTCTTTATCCAGGCGGCCGACGGGGAAGGTGCGCTGGCTGTGGTTAACGAAATCACCGATGTTGTTCGGCACGTGTTTACCCATGCTGGTGATGATGCCCACGGGTTTATTCAGCGCGATCAGCACCAAATCTGCATCATTACGCGGCTCTATCCGTTGCCCGTTAACATTCACAACATCCCCAATAAATACCGGCGCACCCACCTCGGCCAGGTTATCGTTGATAAAAACCTTACCCAGTTTGATATAGCGATCGGCCTGACGGCGGGAACAGATACCGCTGTCGCTAATGTATTTATTCAGGCGAATGGATGATTGAGTTGGCATGGTGTCCCCGTAAAACGCGGACTATACATTACCCGGGGGGCATTGCGAAGATTGCTTAAAATTGCACATCGTCAAAGGCCTGTTTTTCATGGCAGTATAGTGCTCCAAATAACGGGCGCTCTGCCATTAAACGAGGCTGACTCATTGAATAAAATAGCACTTTCGTTCTCACTGACCCTGCTGCTTGCCGCATCCGTGATGCCTGCACAGGCGAAGCAAAACTCATCCCTCAAGTCACCGGCATCAGGCGTGTTGTGCGACCGTTATGTCTGTGCGAATGGTACCGATGGCATTTCCCGCCCATTGACCGAAAAGTATCTCGGCAAGAAAGTCGCTAGCAAACTGTCTTCGCAAGGTGAGTTCGACCCGACCGAATTCACCTTTGCCAATGGCATTTTCTGCGATGTCAAAGAGCGACTGTGCCGCGAGGATCGCTACTACGGCGAAGGCGGTAAACGCACCGGCGCCGTTTCCAAGAAATACACCGAGCTGCTTTTCGGCCACTAAACTGCCAGAGCCTGGCAGTTGCACGAGCTAACTTAAGGAGTGAGTTGCAATGATAAAATCTACGGCCAAGGTGATGTTGTTAGTGATTTTTTCGTTATCACTGACGGCTTGCACTGGAACTGGCAGTGAGAAGACCGCTCGAACGCCATCAAATTCAGTAACCGACCCGCAGGAACCACAAACCGATTTTGCCAGGGTTAAATTTGACGTTGATGCAGATGGGCGTGTCCAGAACATTCGCATTCTTGAGTCTCATCCCAGCGGTATTTTTGACAATGAGATGAGGTTGGCAATGCAGAAGTGGCGTTATGAAAGCGGTAAACCTACGAAAGATCTCATTGTTAATATCCGTTTTAAAAAAGAGAGACCGGCAGTAGCAGTAGATGAATCATTTTAGTTTTCTCTGCACGGCTATCGATGACACTCATGAGTTTTACGTCGATGGGGTAACCTCGATATATATCGCGCACAGGATGTCCTGAATGGCTTGGTTATTAAACTGCAGATAAGGGGGATTAGGGTGAATGCTTTTGTGCATCGGTCAGGTTATCTTCCCCGGGTCGTAAGGTGGCGCCAGACTGTTAAGAAGCAGCTTGGCGTTCGGAATATATTGCTCAGTTGGTTGACGTCAGTGGTGTCCACATTCGGCCGACCAGACATGCTGCAAAGCGGCCTTGATTACCGTGATCATCGAGGTACTGAGTTAGCAAAGCAACATGTTAATATCTGTCCTATATTTAATGATGACCGCTGATGAGCGGCCTTATATAAACTGATCATTTTTAATCAATGGATCATCACATGAGACAACATACGTTTGCCGCCATCCTATTGCTGTGCGTGACGCCTGCGCTGGCGCTGGGTGCAGAACCGACCCCCAAAGCGATCAGCAAAACCGCCCCTGTTTATCCTGAACAGGCCCTGTTGAACAAAACCGATGGCGTCGTCAAAGTGAAGTACGATATAGAGCATAACGGCACGGTAAGCCACGTGCGTATTTTGCAGGCTAAGCCCGTCGGTGTATTTGACCAATCAGTGCTGACAGCCATGAAGACATGGCGCTTTGAAAGCGTTCAGCCGGTGAAGAACCGGGAGTTTACGTTTAATTTCACCACCAAACCGCACAACACGATCTATGGCAATGGTATTCCGTTTCGCTAGTCGCCAGCTAAACACGAATGATGACAAGCAAGAAAAATGAAAAAGACCTTATGACCAGGGATGCGCTAATGACCAAAGAGTATTATTGGAAAAGTCAGATTTGGGGAGTGGTCTGTTTTTTTACTGCACTCTATTACCTGTATTCCTTTCAGGACAACGTGGATGTCACACACTATCTGATCATCGCCATCCTGAGTTTCTTGCTGTATCCCTATGCCAAAAAAGGCATTGAAACGTTCGCCTTGCGATTCACAAGTAGTGCATTTTGGCACCGTGGGTTATTCGCCGATACCATTGGTAAAAATGGCGCACTGGTCGTGTATTATGCCTTCTGTTTTGTCATGGCATTGCCGATAGGCATCATTTATCTGTTTGCCCTGTTCATGGACAATAAAAAGGCCGTGTAAACGGCCTTTGTACGTTAAATACCTATCGCTTTGTTGACCTTCTCCATGAGCTTTTCATCTACCAGTACGCTGACCAAGGTCATTATGATGGCAAACCCGAAAAGGCCCAACGGTGTGCCAAGAATAATGCTGTAGGCAAACGCCGTCAGTGCAGTCGCCGACATACCTGCGCCGATGGTCTCTAATTTCACGAAGAACGCCCTAAAGTTTTGCGTTCTGATCGCCTTCGGTAACTCGACGATGAAGACATCGTAGAAATCGATGGCCTTGCCCGTGTAATTGAACGCCTTGCTAAACTTGGCGAGGTTCTGTGCAATATGCTCACGGCGAACCGATTCGAGCGCCTTGGCGACCGCCTCACGATCGGCGACACTGAATTTCTTGTTCAACGAGTCCTTAGACTTTTCAAATGCCTTCAGTGCTTCATCCGCATTTTTGAGGGTTTTACCCTTGGCCGCATCGGCCAATTCTTTTGCCACCTTGGCGGACTGCTCACCAAATTTCTCAGTCAGTTCCTTGTAAAAGTCAGCCGTCGTCTTAATGGCGTCTTTCACCGCATCTTCCTCTTTTTTCTTGGCTTCTGCGGCTTCCCGTGCCTGCCGCTCTGCTCGCAGCGCATTAAGCCGGTTTTCTGCCTCCACTTTTTCTCGCTGAGCCTGTTCAATCCGTTGTTGTGCCGAGCTTGCTACATTCTTTGCCGATTCAATAGCAGCCTTTTGCGCATTGACTTTGTTGCCAGCATCCTCAGCATCACCTCGAGTTTTCGCCTGAGAAGTCTTACCGCCTCGTTTCGATATTGCAATAAGTCGGTCCCATTCTGCAACTAGCACTGGAAGCTGCTTTTCAAACTCAGCGGCACGGCTCTCTGCGCCTGATTTCTCTATATTTGCTGTGTTGATTCGCTGCTGAGCTTCATTAACCTTACGCTGTTGTAACTGCTCATTATTCTGAGCATCCAATTCGGCTTGTTTACGTTTAGCTTCTTCCTCTGCGCGCCGTTTGGTTTCAGCTTCTGCCGCCTTACGTTTTGCCTCTTCCGCGGCTTTACGTTTGGCTTCCTCTTCTGCTTTACGTTTAGCTTCTTTTTGTGCAATATCTTGCTGCTCTTTTTTCCATTGTTGGTACGCATTGGTAAGGGAAGGAACAGTAATATTGGTTTTTCTGTATCCGGTACGGTCATTTCCTTTACCGCCTCCGTTGATCTCATATTTTTGCGTAATTTCGGTCATGACATTGTTGTTATCAAGCCAAAATCCAGGTGGTATTTCACCTCGCCGAACCGCCGTATAGATATTTAGTGGAACGGAATACTCGGCAACCGGGTTTTTACCAGAATAGCGTCCATCCGTGACGCTGGCGTTATTGCCAAAATTCTTTCCGGTCGGTGGGTTTGCGTCCAGTATTGAATTCAGTACGCGGGTCGCGCCGCCCGCACCATCATCCACTAACGATGAATTCTCATAATTCATGACGATACCATTCATCGTGGCCTGGCCCTGGGCATTGATAACCACCTTGCCATATTTGCTGATATTTACATCACCGGGCTTCATTTCAAACCAACTGGTACTTCCGGTACTACCACTGCTGTTATCGTGGCCGCCCGCATTACCACTGGGCCCTGTTGGGCCAGGGCGATCACCCGTTACCGTCATGCTGTCCTCATTGCTCGGGGCAAGGAACTTAAACTTAGTGTTTGCATTAAAAAACATGTGCTACCTCCGTAATTTAATCTGTACGTATGTACAGTGGTTGCAACTTATAGGCAATGTATTCCTGTGACAATACAATGATAGGTATTCTCATTTGTGCAATGTCTGGTACAACATTCATTGAGGATGACGAGTTACTAATGAAAAGTGACCTGTGCCAGCCTGATCCGGAGCTGATGGGCGGGAAATAAACAATGATATGATTATTTAATAATATGCACGTAAATATATCTAATATTAAAATACAAAATTATTAATTTATAATATTTGATATTGTTTATGATGTTATACACAACTATGAATTGTAATATAATTTTAAAGAACAGCCTCTGTGTGGCCGCTTTGAACAATTCCATGGCCGTGACGAGTTTTTGGCGGCGTCGCGGCAGGAAACGCCCGTGATCGTTATCGCGCCAGTGGACTGAGATTGATGAAGGCAGCGATCATCTTGTTGAATACGATATATAGAAAGAGCTATTGGGCACTGAGGTGAAAGGGTATCCAGATTAGTGAACAAAGGGTTTCTCACCTGTCGCCGCTAGGTTGGGAATATTTCAATCTGACAGGGGATTATGTTTGGCGTAATAACGTTAGGTTGGGGTCTGGTAAATATCGGTCATTACGCGCGGTTGATGTCAGTGTGTACAAAAAAGAGGCTTGGCGTGGGATATTTTCCGTTTTCCAAGCGGACCCCTAGTCACAGGATTTCATTCATCACCGACCTTCACCACCAAAGTATTCAGCGGCGTAAGAACCTGCCCGGTGCTGCTGGTCGGCGTCATGCGCGGGATCGGTTGGCGGGTGTCGCTTTCTACCAGCGTTGATTTCGCCTCTTGCGCGTCAAACAGATAATCCTCCCCCCACTGGCGCAGGCCGACGATAACCGGGAACAGGGCGCGCCCCTTGTCGGTGAGAATATATTCCTGATAGGCACTGCCGTCCGAAGCGGGGGCAATCTCCAAAATGCCGTGCGCCACCAGGGTACGTAGCCGGGTGGAGAGGATATTCTTCGCCATCCCCAGTCCCTTTTGAAACTCACTGAAGCGGCGCACGCCGTCGAAGGCATCGCGCACAATCAGCAGCGACCACCAGTCACCAATCACATCCAGCGTACGTGCCACCGGGCACTGTGCATCTTCCAGACTTTTACGTTTCATGGCTTTCCATTCCTGTAGCGATATCTGGTTGCATTATAAAACCTCTGTGCGTAAAGTTCATTGAGTTTAATAATGAAACCACATTGGAGCGAACGATGAGTGATAAAACGCTGGATCCGATTTGTGCCGCGCAGGGCGGAGCGCTGAGTCGCCTGCCTGCGTCGCTGGTGTTATTGCTGGCGGGAGCCAGTGCCTTTAGCGTGGCGAATGTGTATTACGCACAACCTTTACTGGACGCCATTGCTCAGGATTTTCATATCAGCCTGGCGTCGGTGGGCATGGTGATCACCGTCACGCAGTTAGGCTGCGCATTGGCATTGTTGCTGGTGGTGCCGTTGGGCGATCGGGTTAATCGTCACCGGCTGTTGGCGGTTCAGCAACTGCTGCTGATCACCGCACTTTGTGTGGTCGGTTGGGCGAACAGCAGCCTGCTATTACTGGTCGGCATGCTGCTGGTGGGGTTACTGGGTACCGCTATGACCCAGGGGTTGGTCGCCTTCGCCGCCACCTTGGCAGCGCCGCATGAGCGGGGACGGGTAGTGGGTGCCGCGCAAGGCGGGGTAGTTCTCGGGTTGTTATTGGCGCGCACGCTTTCCGGCGCAATGGCGGATATCGGCGGCTGGCGCGCGGTTTACTTTTTCTCTGCGGCGGTAACCCTGCTCCTGTTGCCGGTGCTTGCGCGTCTGTTGCCCGTCCCGCACACAGCGCCTTCAACACTCAGTTATCCGGCGCTGTTGCGATCAATGCTGACGTTGCTGTGGCGCGATCGCACGCTGCAGATCCGCGGCATGCTGGCGCTGCTGATGTTTGCGGCATTCAGCATTTTCTGGAGTGCCCTGGTTCTGCCACTCAGTCAGGCGCCGTTTAATTTTTCACATTCGGTGATTGGTGCCTTTGGTCTGGTGGGGGCGGTGGGTGCGCTGGCGGCGGTTCGTGCCGGACATCTGGCCGATCGCGGTCTGGGGCAGTTGGCAACCGGTATCTGTCTGTTGCTGTTGGTGCTGGCCTGGTTGCCGCTCGGCCTGCTGAGTTACGGGCTGGGATGGCTGATTATGGGCATTGTACTGCTCGATCTGGCCGGACAGGCCATTCACGTGTTGAATCAGAGTCTGATTTTCAGCGCTCATCCGCAGGCTCATAGCCGGTTAGTCGGCTGCTACATGCTGTTCTACGCGGTGGGTAGCGGGCTGGGTGCCTTTGCCAGTACCCACGTATTCGCTCTGGCGGGCTGGTACGGCGTGTGTTGGCTGGGGGCGAGCGTCAGCCTGGCGGCCTTGTTGTTCTGGGGGCTGACGCTGCGTGCCATGCCAGCCTCAAATGCGGCGCATTAGCGGCATCCTTTCGGTTCTGGGACAGGAGTCACATATAAAATTCAGTACCCCCATTGTTTGTCATAATTCACCGCGATACTGTTATGCAATCTGGTTTAAACCAACAAAGTGAGCTATGGAAAACAACTCTACCGTTGAACTGGCCAAGCAAAGGCTTAATGACTGGCTGAGTCAGGGCGCGATAGCCCCTGGCGACAAGCTTCCTTCGGAGCGAGAGCTGGGGGAATTGCTGAACATTAAACGCATGACGCTGCGTCAGGCGCTGCTGTTCCTGGAAAGTGAGTCGAGGATATTCCGTAAGGATCGTCGGGGTTGGTTTGCAGCATTGCCACGCTTTAACTACAACCCCAATTCGTCTACCAGCTTCAAACAGGCGGCCATTGAGCAGGGCCGTTCTCCCTCCTGGGGCTATATGACCAAGGAGCGGGTTTTGACGGCACCGGCGGCCATTTGCGATTTACTGCAGCTTAGTGAAGGGGCGGAGATCTACAAAATCTGTGGCTGGGGAGCGCTGGATAATCACATCGTGTTTTATCACGAAACCTTTATCAGTCCGCGGGTGGCACCCGACTTCATCGAACGCCTGGGTGAGAACTCGTTTGCCGATGTATGGGAAAACGCCTACGGAACCGCGACTCGCACCCATCATTTGGCTTTTAAACCGACCCGATTGTCCGGTGATGCCTGCAAGGTGATGGGCGGCAACGCCAGCACGCCGTCGATTCTGGTAGAGAAGCATCGTGCCGATGCCCAGCGCCGTATCGTGCAGGTGGATATCGAATACTGGCGCTTCGAGTCGGTGGATTTTTTCATTAACTTATAGGTGAACACCATGGATCGCTTAACGGCGGAGAAAGTTCTTCTGCGGGCGCAGAATTTGCCGCTTTATCTGCATGCCTACGCCTTTCATCTCAATATGCGCATGGAGAAAATCCTGCCTGAGGATCTGCTGACCATTGCTCATCAGCAGCAACTGCGCGGCGTGAAAGTGCATGTATTGGATGGGGAAAGTCAGGCGCTTTGCCACGCCGATGATGCCCGCCTTCGCAACTTTGGTGAGCAGGCACAGAGCTATGGGTTGGATATCCATATCGAAACCAGCGCTTCCGACTCGCAGACCATCGATCAGGCGGTGAACATTGCCCTTAAATCCGGTGCCAGTTCGGTGCGCTTCTATCCGCGCTATCAGGGGGCATTGCAGCAAGTGTTGGCGCGTATTGCCGAAGATATTCAGTACATCAAGCAGCGTTATCAGCACAGCGGTCTGAGCTTTACTTTGGAGCAGCACGAGGATCTTAAAAGTCATGAACTGGTTAGCCTGGTTCGGGCGGCAGATTTCCCGCAGCTTTCCCTGTTATTTGATTTCGCCAACATGATCAACGCCAATGAAGAGCCGCTGACGGCATTGGCGGTAATGGCTGAAGATATCACCCAGGTACATATCAAGGACGCACTGATCGTGCGTGAAGATCAGGGAATGGGGCACCGGGCCTGTATTTCCGGGCAGGGGGATTTGCCCTTCCGGGAATTGTTGCTGGGGCTAATTTGCCTGGGCGAAGAACGGCCGCAGGTTACCGCTTATGGGCTGGAGGAAGAAGTGGATTATTACGCGCCGCCATTTCGTTTTAACGGAGAGGGCGATAACCCGCATATTCCATGGCGGGAGATGAGTGAAACCGCGTTACCGGAACATGGGCTGGAGGAACGGCTTAAAAAAGAGGTTCAGGATGCATTAAATCAAATTCACCATGTTCGCACCATTACTGACAGTTTGATAAAGCAAGCCCGGGAGCTGCTAACCCCGGCATAATATAATAAATAAATTTATAAATAACACATTCTCAATGATGTGGAGAGACACTCGTCCCGTCACTGAGGTAACAACACCGCTTATTATTTAATGGCTGTGAGGGGATTATGCTGACTAAAAAAAGATGGGCACTATTTAGCTTGTTGGTCTTATGTGGCGGGACAATATATAAATTACCCTCCCTTAAGGATGCGTTTTATGTGCCGATGCAAGAATACTTTCACCTGAGTAACGGGGAAATTGGTAACGCCATGTCGGTCAACTCGATTGTGACCACCATTGGCTTCTTCTTGTCGATTTATTTCTCCGACCGTCTGCCGCGCCGCTTTACCATGTCGTTTTCACTGATTGCCACCGGCTTGCTTGGTATTTATCTGTCCAGCATGCCGGGTTACTGGGGCATTCTGTTTGTCTGGGCGTTGTTTGGGGTCACCTGTGACATGCTGAACTGGCCGGTACTGCTCAAATCGGTGAGTATGCTGGGGGATAATACCCAGCAGGGGCGGCTGTTCGGCTTTTTCGAAACCGGTCGTGGCGTGGTGGATACCGTGGTGGCGTTTTCCGCACTGGCGTTGTTTACCGCTTTTGGCAGCGGCTACCTTGGCTTCAAGGTTGGGATACTGTTTTATTCAGCGATCGCCATTATCGTCGGGATTATTATTCTGTTAGTGATGAAGGAAAGCCCGGAGGAGAAAACACCATCGAAAAGCGCATTGCCGGTTGATAAAAAACCGGGCATGAGCAGCGTATTAAAAAATAAAACGGTCTGGCTGATTGCCTTCAGCGTTTTCTGTGTTTATGCGGTGTATTGTGGGCTGACGTTCTTTATTCCTTTCCTGAGCCATGTCTATGCATTACCGATTGCACTGGTTGGGGCCTATGGGATCATTAATCAGTATTGCCTAAAAATGGTGGGTGGACCTATTGGCGGGTTGATTGCGGACAAAGTATTAAAATCCCCCAGCAAATATTTATTCTACACCTTTATTATCAGCGCCATTGCGCTGGCATTATTGATCCTATTGCCGCATGAGCAAATGCCGGTCTATCTGGGCATGGCCTGTACGCTGGGATTTGGTGCGGTGGTCTTTACCCAACGTGCAGTGTTCTTCGCACCGATCGGTGAGGCGGGGATTGATGAGGAACACACCGGTGCGGCGATGGCGCTAGGCAGTTTTATCGGTTACGCCCCGGCGATGTTTTGCTTCAGCCTGTACGGCCATATTCTCGATGCCTTCCCCGGACTAACCGGCTACAAGATTGTCTTCGGCCTGATGGGCATGTTTGCCTGCGCCGGGATCATCGTGTCAGGGTTGTTGGTTAGAAATATCCGCGCACGCGGCAAATTGACCCCGGCGGTTTCTGCCGCCTGATTTGAGGACTATGGATGGGCACGGTACAGCATGCCGTGCCCTTACTTGGTCGGCGAGTGCATCAGGTAATAGTCTTCCGCGCCGTCATTGCCGGTGGCGATCGTCCGCCAGCCGTGTTTATGGTAAAACGCCAGCGCCTTCTCATTCTTGACCAGACATTTCAGCGAGCCGGTGGCGGTAAACGTCTGCTCCGCTGCCTGCAACAGCGCGCTGCCGACGCCCAGGGGCGGCAGGTGAGGGTCGACATACAGATTGTGAATAAAGTTATCCTGACGATAAATCGAGACAAACCCCAGTCGCTTTCCCCTTTCTTCCGCCACCCAAATATCCTCGCCCAGTGTCGAACGATCGAAATCTTCCAGTCGGTAATCTTCGGTATCACGCCAGGGGAACGCTGCTTTGCGCGATGCCAGATACAGGGTGCGCAGGAACGGACGGTCGGCTTCCTGGTATTTTCTTATTTGCATGGCGTCTCCTTTTTATTTTTTGACACTATAGCGCGATTGACCTCACCGGCGGCAACCCCAATAATGGCCGTCTTGACTCGGGGTGCCTCTAGGGGCTGAGATTTTACCCGTATTACCTGATCTGGATTATGCCAGCGTAGGGAAGTCTCGGTGCCCCCACCGGTACCCGCCTTCTTGAACGCCGGTTGGGAGGAATATGTTCACTCGACCTGATGCTTTACCCGGCGCTCACGCCGCGGCTTGTTTGACCCAATTTAAACGCCAATCCCCCTTGATTCATTGCCTGACCAACGAAGTGGTGCAGGAACTGACGGCTAACGTGTTGCTGGCGCTCGGCGCTTCCCCTGCGATGGTGGTGGAACCGACCGAAGCGGCACAGTTCAGCCGGCTGGCGGATGCTTTGCTGGTCAATATTGGCACCCTCAATGCCTCGCGGGCCGAATCCATGCTGGCAGCGGTAGAGGCCGCCAATGCGGCGGGCACCCCCTGGACGCTGGATCCGGTCGCCGTCGGCGGGCTGGTGTATCGCACTGCATTTGCCCAGCGTTTGCTGGGGGAAAAGCCGGCGGCGATCCGCGGCAATGCCTCTGAGATCATGGCGCTGAGTGGCTTGCAGGCGAACGGTCGCGGCGTCGACAGCGCTGACGATTCACTGGCGGCGTTACCGGCGGCGCGTGAACTGGCGCGGCTCAGCGGGGCGATAGTGGCAGTGACCGGCGTGGTGGATTACATCACCGATGGCCAGCGTGACTGGGCGGTCGCCGGAGGGGACGTGCTGATGACGCGAGTGGTGGGCACCGGTTGTGCGCTTTCGGCCGTGGTGGCGGCATTCTGCAGCCTGCCGGGCGATCGGCTGGACAACGTAGCCACCGCCTGCCGGGTGATGTCACTTTGCGGTGAGCGGGCGACGCGTGGCGCGGCTGGGCCGGGCAGTTTCACCCCGGCGTTTCTCGATGCTCTTTACCAACTGCGTCCGGAGGATCTGCAATGAAACGGATTAACGCGTTGACCATCGCCGGGACCGATCCGAGCGGTGGGGCCGGTATCCAGGCCGACCTGAAAGCCTTCTCCGCGCTAGGGGCCTATGGCGCCTCCGTGATCACCGCGCTGGTGGCACAAAACACCCGCGGCGTGCAGTCGGTGTATAACATCGAGCCGGCTTTTGTCGCCGCTCAACTTGATTCCGTGTTCAGCGATCTGCGTATCGACAGCACCAAGATTGGCATGCTGGCCAACGCCGACATTGTGCAGGCGGTGGCGGAGCGTTTACGTCACTATCAGCCGTCGTTTGTGGTGCTGGATACGGTGATGCTGGCGAAAAGCGGTGATCCTTTGCTGGCACCGGAGGCGGTGGAGTCGATTCGCCGCGAACTGTTGCCGCTGGTGTCGATCATCACGCCGAACCTGCCGGAAGCTGCGGCCCTGCTGGAATGTGCCCCGGCGGAAAACGAAAGCCAGATGCGTGAACAGGGGCGGGCACTGTTGGCGATGGGCTGCCAGGCGGTACTGATGAAGGGCGGCCATCTCAGCGAAAGTGAAAGCCCGGACTGGCTGTTCAGTGTGGGGCAGGAGCAACGCTTTACTGCACCCCGCGTAGCGACCCGCCATACGCACGGCACCGGCTGCACGCTGTCTGCTGCATTGGCCGCGCTGCGTCCGCGCCACGACGACTGGGCAGGTACGGTCGCTGCCGCCAAGGATTATCTGCAAAAAGCCTTGCAGCAGGCCGATACGCTGGAAGTGGGGCACGGCATCGGGCCGGTGCATCATTTTCACGCCTGGTGGTGAGTCAACTTTTTAGCCGTGCTGTGGTCTGACTAGATTCAGGCCCGGTTTTGGCCGGGTGCGATCGAATTCAATCAAGGGAGAAGGCCATGACAGGACAAAACGCACTTCGCGGCGCCATCTTCGGCGCGTTACTCAGCTTCAGCGTGGGCAGCCTCGCCCAACAGATTGTCACCACTTCGGACGTGATCCAGCAGCCGGGCTATCAGACCAGTTGGCAGAACATGGTGAAGGGGCAGGCCCGTTTACCGGGCTGGGCGCGCAAAGGGGTAGGGACTTCAACCCCGGCGCAAAGCCTGAGCTGGAAGGGCCAGGATTATTTGGTGGGCAATGTGTGCAAGCCCCACGACTGTGCCAACAACTTTATGATGGTGGCGTTTAAAGAAGATAAGTCGCAGGCCTGGGCGGTGCGCGTTGAAGTGGCGAACAAGCCGGAAGCGGTTGATCATCCGAAGAAATACGCCAAATACCAATGGCTGGGCAAGCCGGATGAGGACATGAAGGCGCTGCTGAAACAACAGTTTGAGAATAATCCGGACTGGAAATAAGTGGGCTTTAGCGTCGTACGAATCCCCTCACCCTAACCCTCTCCCAAAGGAGAGGGTACAAACGGGCAAGCATTAGTTAATGCGGTCAGCCGATACCGGCCTGATGCAGGTCGTGCAGGTTGATCGCGCCCACCAGTACGCCATCTAGGTTGACCACCGGCGCGGCGCTAATGTGCTGTTCGTGCAATGCTTCCAGTGCTTCTCCGGCGCGCCATTGTTCCGGCAAACGGTAGCCGGGCCGGGTGATCGCCGGGCTTAATGCATCCTGCAGGCTATTGCCTTTCACCAGCCAGCGACGCAGGTCGCCGTCGGTAAACACCCCCACTACTTTCTGCTGTGCGTCGCACACTGGCACCAGTCCCAACCCGGTACGGCTCAGTTCCAGCATCGCTTCCATCACGTTGGCATTTTCACTGACCTGCGGCAGGCGATCGCCAGTGCGCATCAGGTGATGTACCCGGTTCAGCAGGCGTGCGCCCAGGCTGCCGCCCGGATGCGAGCGGGCAAAGTCTTCGGCGTTGAAACCGCGTTGGCGCATCAGCGCCATTGCCAGTGCGTCGCCCATCATCAGCGTATTGACCGCACTGGAGGTCGGTGCCAGCCCCATCGGGCAAGCCTCACGCTCAACGCTGATGTCCAGCATGCAGGCCGCTGCCTGTGCCAGCGGTGACTCTTTGCCACCGGTAATAGCGATCACCGGGATATTATTCTCCGCCAGTAGCGGCAGGATCAGATCCAGTTCTTTGGCGCGGCCGGAGTAGGAGATAAACACCACCACGTCGTCGGCACCGATCATGCCGAGATCGCCGTGCAGTGCCTCCGCCGGGTGGACGAAGAAAGACGGGGTGCCGGTACTGGCCAGCGAGGCGGCAATTTTTTTACCGATATGACCGGATTTACCGATGCCGGAAATCACCGCCTTGCCGCGGCAGTTCAGCAGCAGTTCGCAGGCGCAGACGAAGTTGTCGTCCAGTCGTGCCAGCAGGCGTTGTGCTTCGGTCAACTCAATTTCCAGCGTTTCGCGGGCAAAGGCCAGCAGGGCAGCGGCGTTACTCATCAAAATCTCCTACCAGAATGATATTGATCCCTTTCGCTTGTAGCGCGGCGAGGTAATCCGGGTTGATGTTTTTATCGGTAATCAGCGTGTCTACGGCGCTCAGGTCGCAGACCACGTTCGGGCTTTTGCGGCCAAATTTTGACGAATCCACCAGCAGGATAATACGGCTGGCGGCTTCGCACATCGCCTTGCTGACGTTATGCACTTCGTTAAAGGTGGTGACACCGGCGTTAAGATCCACGCCGTCCGCACCGATAAACAGCTTATCAAAGCTGAACTGTTGGAAAGCCGATTCGGCCAGGCTGCCGTGGAAGGACGCCGATTTTTTGCGGTAAGTGCCGCCGGGCATCAGGATGGTCTGGTCGTTATCCAGCTCTACCAGCGCATTGACGATATGCAGGCTGTTGGTCATCACCGTGATGTTATTGAACTGCGCCAGATGCGGCACCATTTGCAGCACCGTGCTTCCGGCATCGAAAATCAGCGAGTCGCCGTCGTTGATCAGCTTAATGGCGGCGTAGGCGATTTGGCGTTTCTTTTCGGTATTGATGTGGGTTTTGCGGTCGATGGGCTGGTCGCCATCGTCGCGGCTGAGCACCACGCCGCCGTAGGTGCGGATCACCTCTCCTTCGTCTTCCAGCAGGGTGAGATCTTTACGAATGGTGGTGCCGGTGGTGGCGAAATGTGCCGCCAGGGCATCCACTGCCGTTTTGCCATGTCGCTGCAGATATTCAAGGATAGCGGCCTGTCGCTGCTTTGGTTTCATAGCCCGTCCTGTTCACAAGAGTTGAGCATTTCCCTTCAACGAATAATTCAATATGAAAGGTAATGTCTTTTAATGTGAAAATATCATGATTTAGGGGCAATCGCTAACGATAGTGCTGTCTGGCATGCGCGATCCTCGGGGAAGATCACATCCGGGCGCAGATCCCGCTGGTACAGGCCATGCAGCCGGGCGAGCGACCGAGGCTGGGCAAAAATGGTCAGGCCGCGCATCAACATGCTGCCGCAGACCCGTTGTTCGGTATCGAAGGCCAAAGCCAGCACCACCCGTGGCCGAAAGCGCCCGCCAGAACGTCCGACACCGACGCGGCCCAGTTGGCACAGGCCGTCGAAGGCACGGTTGAAACGCTGGAGCTGCCACCAACCGAGCGCGATTTGCAGCAGCCAGGCCAGTACGGCGAAGATGATCAATGCCTGGGTCATAGTGTTTCCTGTTTATTTTCCCTCTCCAGACGGAGAGGGAGGCGTAACCCAATCAGAACATTACCTGACCGCCGGTGATGTTAATCGACTGGCCCGTGCAATAAGACGCTTTATCGCTGGCGTAAAACAGCAGGGTATTCAGCACGTCCTGGTAATCACAACCGCGTTTCAGCGGCACCTTGTCGGTGTAATATTTTTCAACTTCATCCGGCGCAATCCCCAGTTTTTGTGCGTACTGCGGCAGCAGTGACTGGAACATGGGCGACTTCAGCAGGTTGCCGAGCATCAGCGAATGCACGGTGATGCCGTACTCCGCCAGATCGAGCGCCAGTGACTGGGTCAGCCCGACACCGCCGAATTTGGCGGCGCTGTAGCCTGAGTTGTGCTTGCTACCGACCTTGCCGGACTTGGAGTTGATCTGAATGATGCGCCCGGCAACGCCGTCGCGGATCATCAGGCGGGAAAACTCGCGGGCGCAGAGGAAATAGCCCACCAGATTGACCTGCAGCGAGCGATCGAAATCCCCTAGTGGAAAATCGGTGATCGGCGCGGCCTTGGCGATACCGGCGCTGTACACCAGCAGATTGGCCAGGCCAAATTGGCTATCCACCGCTGCCGCCAGGGCAATGACGCTCTGCTCATTGGTGGCATCGGCCTGGAAACCCTGTGCGCAGCCTGCGCCGTATTGGTCGTTAATCTGCTGCGCCACCTGTCGGGCGTTATCCGCGTTTAAATCGGCTACCGCTACGCGGTAACCCGCCTGCGCCAGTCCCAGGCACAAAAATGCACCTAATGTTTGGCCTCCGCCAATCACTACAGCTACTTCAGACATGGTCTACTCCTTATGCGATAAATTTCAGCGTACTGCCTAACGGGATATCAACCGGCGTGGTACCGGCAACGTGGATAGAACCGGGGAATTCGGCCTGATTTTCCCCGTCAAAACGCACGGTAAGGTGGCCCAGTTCACGCAGATTTTGGCTGGCGACCTCGCCAACGGCGGTAATCGGATAACGCTGCTCCGCCAGCTCCATCCAGCCGCCGGTCTGCAGCTCGCCGAGGGTATTGCCGTGCCGGTGGATGAAGCAAAACTCTTCGATGTCTGCCGGTGCCCCCTCACGGAAGGTGATCAGCATGTCGTCCAGCAATGCATCGCGGGCACTGTCGCCAATTTGGGTGATGGTGGTTTGGAAAATGGTGTTCATAGCTAGCCCCTGGCAGTAAGTAAAAGTTATTGGTAGATGAAGGCCGAGGCGGCCCAGGCGATCAGCACCGTAGGTGCGCCGGTCAGGAAACGCCCGACCAAGACCGAAGGGACACCGACCCGCACCGTGTCCTGCTTGGCTTCCGCCAATGACAGACCCACCGGAATAAAGTCACAGGCGGCCTGCGCGTTAATCGCGAACAGGGCGGGCAGCGCCAGCTGCGGCGGGATATGACCCAGACCGATTTGCACCCCGACCAGTACGCCAATCACCTGAGCGATCACCGCGCCAGGGCCGAGGAACGGCGACAGCAGTGGGAAAGAGCAAATCAGTGCCAGCGTCACCAGGCCAATCGGGCTGCTGGCCAATGGCGTCAGGCCGTGGGCGATAAAATCCCCCAAACCGGAGGCCATGATGATGCCGATCAGCGCCGAGACGAACGCCATAAACGGCAGAATGGTTTTCAGTACCGTGTCGATAGTGTCGCGGCCCGACTGGAAGAACACTGCCACTACCGATCCCATGCCCATGCCGACTTTCGCCAACAGGCCGTCGCTCTGTTCGGTGATTTTTTTGCTGGTGTCGTAATCCCGTCCCTTGAGTTGCGGGGCGGGTGCTGCTTGCGCTGTCTCCGTTGCCGATTCCACCCGGCTGATGTTGCTATCACGTACCCCGGAGACGTAAATATCCTCAAGGATAAATTTCGCCAGCGGGCCAGATTGACCGGTAGCGTGGATATTGACCGTTGGAATACGGCGTTTGGGGTACAGGCCGCAGCGCAGGGTGCCGCCACAGTCGATCACCATGACGCCAATTTCATCGGCCGGCGGTTCACCTTCCTTAAAGCCGTCGACGGCCGGCCAGCCGGTCAGTTCACTAAGCCGATCGACGATTGACGGACGGGTACCGGCAGTGATGTACACCACTTTTTTTCCCGGCTCGATCGGTAACTGCAACGGGCCACCCCAGCCGCTATCGCCTTTCTCAATACGGATATAAGCACTCATGCTGTACTCCACGGATTAAAGTTGCACCTGACGGTCCAGGCGGATGCCCATCTTGCGTTCGAACAGGCTGGTGGTGAGATCGGTTACCCAACCGCGGAAAAAGTTGGTAAACAGCCCGACCAGAAAATAACTCACCGCCAGCGGCCCCAGCGGCAGGCCGAGGGTAGTCAGTCCGCTGGCGATCCCGAGGTAAACGAACAGTTCGCCGGGGTTGATATGCGGGAACAGGCCATTCATCGAGTGGCAGCTGTAGGATGCCGCCGCGTAGTAGCTGGGTTTGTATTTCTCGGGCATAAAGCGGCCGAGGCTGAGGGTCATCGGGTTGCAAAACACAAAGGTGCCGATCAGCGGCAGCAGCAGATAGCGTGAAACCGGGTTCCCCGCA
Organism: Serratia sp. AR11; assembly: GCF_056376275.1. Classification (NCBI taxonomy): domain Bacteria; kingdom Pseudomonadati; phylum Pseudomonadota; class Gammaproteobacteria; order Enterobacterales; family Yersiniaceae; genus Serratia; species Serratia sp. AR11. The sequence goes on along the minus strand of NZ_CM150739.1, from coordinate 4,054,414 downwards.
CAGCGCTGCGCCAAGCGTTCTATACGTTCCTGGCCAACAAATTTGATCAGCGCGTTCATAATGACCAACAGGCTGATTAACAAAGGTAAAATGCCGGTCACCATGCCGACAAACACTTCACCGCCTTTCTGAAACAGGCCGATAAACCATTCGGCGCCGTGGGTGATTAGCTCAATCATTATTGTTCTCCTGAGATGGAAGGTATGGCCTGGAGCGAATGGCAGCTCTGTCGCCATGGGCCTTACACTAATCACTTTATGGATTAATTTGTTTTAAATAGATCACAGTTTGAAAGATAAATATTTTATTGTGAAAGTTAATTATGAAAGAAAAATAACATTAAAGCGCGGTAGCCGTTAGGCAAGGAGGAAAATGGCAGCAGATTAAGGGCATAAAAAAGCCCGGCGAACCGGGCTGGAGGTAACAGATTTTGCGAGTGACGGGATCAGGCGATGGTGACTTTCTTATCCAGATAGGTGTCCTGAACCGCGTTGATCAGCGCGACACCTTCTTTCATCGATTTCTTGAACGCTTTACGCCCCAGAATCAGTCCCATGCCACCTGCGCGCTTGTTGATGACCGCGGTGCGCACCGATTCCTGCAGATCGTTTTCACCAGCGGCCCCGCCGGAGTTAATCAACCCGGCGCGGCCCATATAGCAGTTGGCCAACTGGTAACGCACCAGATCGATCGGGTGATCGGTAGTCAGCTTGCTGTAGACGCGGTCGTCGGTATAACCGAATTTCACCGCGCGGTAACCGCCATTGTTTTCCGCCATTTTCTGCTTAACGATATCGGCACCGATGGTGGCGGCAATATGGTTGGCCTGGCCGGTGAGATCGGCGCTGGAATGATAATCCACGCCGTCTTTGGTAAAGGCTGGATTACGCAGATAAGCCCACAGCACGGTGACCATACCCAGTTCGTGGGCGCGCTCGAAGGCGCTCGAGATCTCTTCAATCTGGCGGCGTGACTGTTCGGAACCAAAGTAAATGGTGGCACCGACCGCGACGGCACCCATGTTGAAGGCCTGCTCGACGCTGGCATACAGGGTCTGGTCGTATTGGGTCGGATAGCTCAGGGTTTCGTTATGGTTCAGTTTGACCAGGAACGGAATTTTGTGGGCATAGCGGCGCGATACTGATGCCAGCACGCCGTAAGTCGAGGCGACGCAGTTACAGCCGGCCTCAATGGCCAGTTCGACGATGTTTTTTGGATCAAAGTACAGCGGGTTGGCGGCGAAAGACGCGCCGGCGGAGTGCTCAATACCCTGATCGACCGGCAGAATCGACAGGTAACCGGTGCCGGCCAGGCGGCCGTGGTTGAGCAGGTTTTGCATCGAACGCAGAACGGTGTTGGGACGGTTATTATCGATCATGATCCGGTCGACAAAGTCGGCGCCCGGCAGGTACAGATTCTCAGCAGGGATGGTAGTACAGCGGTGTTGCAACAGGTCTTCCGCTTCCTTTCCTAACAACTGCGCAATATCAGTCATGATTGTCTCCTGATTAGCTTCTTCATACACCGACAATAAAAACCATAGGGGATATTTATTCACCGGCGTAGTAAAAAGCGGTGATTGAAGCTGTAAAAACGATAGTAATGAAATCCTGATAGCAAGGAGAAACAATAGATGCGATTGAGAGGAAATGCCATTTGCAAAGCCAAATAGCGGGGGACGATCGCTTAATACCGGTCAGTTAAGCAAAGTTCTGAATAAGAATGTATGACGTTGTTTAAGTGGGCGTCCCCCTCTCCAGAGGGAGAGGGCCGGGGTGAGGGGCTTTTGCGTTGTGCTTGACTATTCGGCGTCGAACCACTCGGTATTTTGCAAAGAGATGGGGGTAATGGAGTAGATCATCTCTTGCAGGTGCTCATGGATGGCACGCTCGGCGGCATCGGCATCCTGCGCTTTCAGCGCGGCAAAAATGCGGTAATGCTGCTGCAGCAGGCTTTCCGGCGGTGATACTTCGCTCAGGCTGAGAAAACGCACCCGGTCCATGGTGGCCTTGATGGTTTCTATGGTCTCCCAGGCTAACGGGCATTCGGCAAACTGGGTAAGCAACTGATGAAATTCATCGTCCAGCGCCAGGAATTCACGCGTCTGCTTGTTCTGCGCCGCCAGCTCCTGACGGTGCAAATTATGCTCCAGCGTCATCAACTGTTCCGGTGTGATGCGTTCCGCCGCGCGACGTACAACAGCGCATTCTACGGCCTGACGGATAAAACGCCCATCGGCTACCCGTTTGGCCGAAATCTTCATCACGAAAGTCCCGCGCTGCGGCAGGATCTGCACCAGTCCGGCCTCCGCCAGCTTGATAAAGGCTTCGCGCACCGGTTGGCGTGAAACGCTAAAGCGGGTGGAAATCTCTTTCTCTGACAACAGCGTGCCGGGGGGAATGGTGCAGTCGACGATGTCCTTACGCAGGAAACGGTAGATTTGCTGATTAACCGGAAGGCTATTGGTGAGGCTGTAGGATTCAGACATGGAGACGATCGGTCATCTGGCTGGGATTCGGATGCCACCATACTAGCAGATTATCTTGCTGCCGCGGCGGATAATTCCTAATGCAGCAACCTAACGCTGAGTGGATTCACCCAGCGTTTTATACAGATCAAACTGGCAGTAATCTGGCCACACTCTCTTTGGCACCCTGCGCTAGCAACGCCAGATAGGCATCGGTTACGGCACTGACGAATCGCGGGTTATCAGGAAGATCGTGGCCAAACACCGTATCAAGCTGCAGCAGCGCCAGCACCCGCGGCGGGCCTTCGTGGCTGTTGCCGACCAAATCGGCGAGGCGTTCACTTAAGGGATCGCTGATCTCAATCGTCCGGCCCTGTTCATCCTTGCCACCGACGTAGCGCATCCAACCGGCGACGCCTAAAGCCAGACAGCTGAAATCGCTGCCGTGCGCCAGATGCCAGCGAATGGCGTCCAGCATGCGCTGCGGCAGTTTCTGCGTGCCGTCCATGGCGATCTGCCAGGTTCGGTGCTTTAGCACAGCATTGCGGTAACGGGCCAGGAGTGAGTCTGCGTATTGCGTCAAATCCAGGTCGTGGACCTGCAGCGTCGGTGCCTGCTCTGCCAGCATCAGGTGCCGTGCGGCATTAACGAAACCTTCGTCCTGCATGCAGTCGCTGATATGCGTATAGCCGGCCAAATAACCCAGATAAGCGAGAAACGAATGGCTGCCGTTGAGCATCCGCAGCTTCATTTCTTCGTAGGGCAGCACGTCGCTGACCAGTTCGGCACCGGTCTTTTCCCATGCCGGACGTCCCTGCGGAAAGTTATCTTCGATCACCCATTGGTGGAAGGGCTCACAGGCGACGGCAACCGGATCGGCGATGCCACCGAGTAAAGCCTCGATGTGTTGTCGTGTTTCCACCGTGACAGCCGGGACAATGCGGTCAACCATGGTTGATGGAAACGCGACCTGTTGTTCGACCCAGGTGGCCAGTTCCGCATCCTGCTGCTGAGCCAACTGGCTGAGCACGTTGCGGGTCACCTGACCGTTGGCCGGCATGTTGTCGCAGGACATCACGGCAAACGCCGGCAGCCCTCGTTCCCGCCGTCGCCGCAGTGCGGCCAGGATCAGACCAGGGGCAGATTGCGGGTGCAGCGGGTGGGCTATGTCATGCTGGATATCAGGATGTTCCGCCAGTAACTGGCCGCTGGCAGGCTGGTAACAGTAGCCTTTCTCACTGATGGTCAGCGAAACGATGGCAACCTCCGGCTGCGCCATGGCCTCGAGCACGGCTTCCAGTCCGTCAACCTGCAGGTGTAACGCCTGCCTGACAACGCCGATCACCTGGCCGTGCCAGCCGTCGTTGTCCATTTCGGCGACCGTATACAACAAATTCTGCTGCTGCAGGTCGGCGATTTTTTGCCGGCCGTTGTGCATGCTGATTACGCAGTAACCCCAGTCGCTGGCGTGCTCGTTAGCCAGTTTTTCGGCGTAAACTGCCTGATGCGCACGAAAAAACGCGCCAAAGCCAAGGTGCACGATGCGCGGTTTAATCCTTTCGCGTGAGTAACCCGGTTGCGCAACTGCCATCGGCAGCAGGCTGTTGCTGGAAAGTGTCATGCTGGAGTTCCTGAAAGTGAGGCAGAAAACGGGGCGACATTTGCCACCCCGGATGCGTTAGGGTTTTGAGATTTGCGGTTGCACGCTATTGCGTGGCGCTTTGATCACCAGCAGTACCAGCACCGCCCCGAGCGCGGCCACGCCACCCGCCAGCATAAAGGCGCTGTCGAACTTGCCGGTGTTTTGCACAATGTAGCCGGTCACCACCGGGCCAATGATGCCGGAAACGCTGCCGACCAGATGGATAAAGCCGCTGGCGCCACCGACCCGGGATTTATGCACCACGTCCTGGATAATCGCCCAGTAAATCGCGCCGGTGATGTACAGGAAGAAGATCGACACCGACATCAGCATGACCGCAGGTACCACGCTGCTGACGGTACCTGCCAGCGCCACGCAGACAGCCGCCGCCAGCAGGCTGGTGACCAGCACAATCTTGCGTGACAGCAACAGCTTGCCGGTGATATTGAAGATCTTGTCGGAGATATAGCCACCGAGCGCCAACCCGACAAAGCCGACAATCCACGGGATCATGGTGGTGAGGCTCATTTCCTTGATGTTCAGGTTATGCGCCTGCACCAGGTAAGACGGGAACCAGCTCAGGAAGAAGAACAGAATATAGTTGTAGCAGAAGAAGGCGAACGCGGTGACCAGAATGATGGGCTGCTTCAGGTAGTAACCCAGGCCGTGTGCGGCGTTGCTCAGCTCTTCTTCGGCGCTGTGGGTCTCTTCCTTCATCTGGTTAATCAGCGCCAGTTCCTTATCGCTGACGCGTTTGCTTTTCGCCGGGTTATCCGCCACCACGAAGAACCACACCAGCATCCAGACGATGCCGATCGAACAAATAATCATAAACGCCGGCCGCCAGCCGAACGCCAACGCCAGGTAGCCGACGATCGGCCCGGCCACGGCACCGCCCAAAGGGGAACCGGCACTGAGCAGGCCCATTGCGGTCGCCGCCTGTTTCTTCGGGAACCAGCCGTTGATCATTTTATTGGCGGAGGCGCAGATCGGCCCTTCTGCCATGCCGAACAGCACGCGCAGGATCAGCATGGAATAGAAGCCGGTGGCTAATGCCGTCATGCCACAGAAGATGGACCACAGGCCGACGGCGATGCCGAGTACTAACGTCGGGCCGAACTTGTCTACCGCCAGCCCGCCGATAAAGTTAAAGATGGCGTAACCGAAGAAGAAGCTGCCAAAGATGATGCCGAACTGCTCGGCATTCAACATCAGATCCTTTTCGATCATAGGTACGGTGATCGACAGCGCGACGCGGTCGAGGTAGTTGATCATGTAAACCATAAACAGCAGGAATACGATGGTCCAACGCAGGTTTTTAAACATAAATGCACTCCACTTAATGTTGTTTTAATCGCGAAGTTTCATGGTTGTAGAGGGCGCTTTCCTGCCGCCCTCAGCCCTGGTAAATCAATCAGTCAAATTGCAGCAACACCTTGCAGCAGGTGCGCTGATCTTTTTCGAACATCAGCATCGCCTGTTCGACCTCGTTGGCCGGCACGCAGTGAGTAATGAGTTTCTGCGGGTCGATTTTCCCGCTGGCCATCCAATCGATAACCTGTGGGAAGCGTGCACTGTTAAGACGTGAGGAGAAAATCGACAGCTCTTTACTGGTGATGCTTTGTTGGGTAATGGTGCAGGCATCGCCGGAGAACCCCATGATGCCGATGCGCGCTGCTGGAGAGGCAAGATTGATCGCCTCTTGCAAAATGGCCGGATGGCAGGCGGCGTCGACGATCAACGTCGGGCGAATACCGCGCCGTTCCAGCTCGGCAGGCAATGACGCTTCGGCATTGTTGAATGTCCAGTCGGCGCCGTTTTCCTGTGCCATCACCAGTCGTTCATGGATGCGATCGGTGACGATCACCTGCTTCACGCCGTAGACGCCTTTCAGCGTTTGGATCACCGTTAATCCCATCGGCCCGGCCCCGTAGATCAACGCGATATCATCGGCGTTGGGCTGCAGATGGGCAGTGATATTGGCGGCAATGGTGAAGGGTTCGACCATGGCGGCGTGGCGATCGCTGATGCTGTCCGGAATAGGGTAGGCGTTGCCCGCTGGGGCACAGGCATAATCACTGAAGCCGCCGTCACGATGCACACCGATCACCTGCAGCTCCGTGCAGACGTTGGGACGACCGATAGAGCAAGGATAGCAATGGCCGCAACTGACAACCGGATCGACCGAGACGCGTTCACCGAGCCGCAGTGCGCTGACATCGCTGCCTACCTGATCAATCACGCCAAAAAACTCATGGCCGATCACTCGTGGATAGCGGGCGAACGGGTTATGCCCATGGTAAATATGCACATCAGAACCACAGATACCGGCAAATTTAACCTTTACCCGCACTTCGTTGGCCGCCGGTTGCGGCAGGGGGCGCTGCTGGATAGCCAGCAGGCCGGGCTGTTCAATGACCACGCTTTGCATGGCGCTTTCTCCTGTTACCAGTTCCATAGGGTGCCATCCTCCAGGCGCGCGACCGGCAGATAAGCCGGTTCGTACGGATAACGGGCGGCCAGTTTTTCGTCGAACTCAATGCCCAGCCCCGGTTTGTTGCCAGGGTGCATATAGCCGTCGTTAAAGCTCCAGCTATGTGGGAACACTTCAAGCATTTGTTCGGAGTAACCCATGTATTCCTGGACACCGAAGTTCGGCACCCACAGATCAAAGTGCAGCGCCGCAGCCATGCAGATTGGCGACAGATCGGATGGTCCGTGTGACCCGGTGCGTACCTGATACAGCGAAGCAAAATCGGCGATACGGCGCATGCCGGTAATGCCGCCGGCATGGGTGAGGGTGGTGCGGATATAGTCGATCAGTTGTTCTTCAATCAGCTGTTTGCAGTCCCAGATGCTGTTGAACACTTCGCCGACGGCGATCGGCGTGACGGTGTGCTGGCGGATCAGGCGGAAACATTCCTGATTCTCCGCAGGCGTTGGGTCTTCCATCCAGAACAGGCGGTACTGCTCAATGCTTTTACCGAAGCGCGCCGCCTCGATGGGCGTCAGGCGATGGTGCATGTCGTGCAGCAAGTGCTCATCAAAACCAAAGCGGTTGCGCACCGCTTCGAACAGTTTGGGGGTGAAATCGAGGTATTTCTCCGTTGACCACAGCTGTTCTTCCGGCCAGTTGCCCTTGGTGGCAGGCTCGTAAGCCAGCCCCTTGCCTTTGGCCATGCCGTAGGTGGTTTTCATGCCCGGCACGCCACACTGGGCGCGAATGGCTTTAAAACCCAACTCTTTATGCTTGGCGTAGTCGTCGAGCACTTCGTCGATGGAATGGCCGGTGGTGTGGCAGTAAACCATTACGCCGGTGCGCGATGCGCCGCCGAGTAACTGATACAGCGGCATGTTGGCGGCCTTGCCCTTGATGTCCCATAGCGCCATGTCTACGGCGGAGATGGCCGACATGGTGACCGGGCCGCGCCGCCAGTAAGCGCCTTTATAGAAGAACTGCCAGATGTCTTCGATCTGGTGGGCATCACGGCCAATCAACTGCGGGCAGACGTGATCTTTCAGATAGGACGCCACCGGCAGCTCGCGGCCGTTCAGGGTGGCGTCGCCAATGCCGGTAATTCCGTCGTCAGTGGTAATCTTCAGCGTGACAAAATTCCTGCCAGGGCAGGTCACAAAAACCTCTGCGTTGATAATCTTCATACGTCTAATCCTGTTCCCATGGGGCATCATAATGGACGAAAAATACGCCATGAACTAACTACCATACAAGTATGATTTAATGAATTTGCCGGGGAAGATCACATTTTGTCGTGGAAAAAGAGGGGCAGAACAGAAGACCAACAGGGGGCTCAGCGCACAGGCTGAGCCCTATATTCAGCGGTTATTGGGAAGGCTGGGTTTGCCCAAGCAGCTCGCAGTTGGGGGGCAGACGGCATTCGATGGCGTTCGGCAGCACTTCAATGCGGAAATGCCTGCCTTTGAGCGGTTCGCCGTCGAGATTAAAGGTCATTTCATGGGGCGCATCGATTTCCAGCCACGGCAGGGCAGCACCGATCACGTTTTTGTTTTCTTCATCGTTAAACAGGCTGGCGATCAGTGTCGGTAACAGTTCGTCAGCAGTCAGCAGCCGCAGTTGCAGCAGGCCATCATTGATCAGTGCGTCCGGGCATAATTGCTGCCCGCCACCGGCCTGTTTGCCATTACCGATACCAATCACCAAAGCGTCACCGGACCAATGGAAATCCGGACCGCGGATCTCGCAGCGATCGGCTTTGAGCGTGTCCATGCGGAGCAAGCCGTGGATAAAGTAGGACACGCCGCCCAACGCGGCCTTCAGTTTTTCCGGCGTTTCGGTGGTGATTCGGGTACCAAAACCGCCGGTCGCCATATTGATGAAATAGCGTTGATCGTTAACTTTTGCCAGATCTATCGGGACGGGACGGCCTTTGACCGCCAACCGCAGCGCCTGTTCCGGCATCAGCGGGATATTGCAGGCCATGGCGAAGTCGTTGGCAGTGCCCAACGGCAGAATGCCCAATACCGGCCGTCCTTTAGCCGGTAACGCGGCCAATGCTGCAGCCACCTCATTGATGGTGCCATCGCCACCACCGGCAATCAGCGTGGCCACCCCAAGTTGACAGGCCTCCTGCACATAGCGCGCGGCGTCACCCTGTTCCCAGGTGACGCGAACGTGCAGGGTTTGGTTCTCATCCCGCAATTTCTGTACCGCCAGGCGAACTTCTTCGTTGCCGGCGCCTTTGCCGTTGATGATAAGTAGCGCTGGTGCTGGTGGATGCATTCCCAATATCTCCCGGCTGTTAACAGATAGTGGGCAACGATAAACTACCCATCAGTGGCAATCCATCAGAATATTCAGTTAATTCTGGCTGGTTGCCGTCTGGCAGAGATTATTCCTGCATAATTGACTTAATTTGAGATATGCGAGCTAGATAAGTTAGCGATTATTGTTAATGAAATAAGTAATCGCTGTAGCATTATATTTATATCGCTACAGGGGAAGGTTTTATAAAAATAGATAAAATAACGCTTTGAAAATAGGTGGGTTATATTGGCGGCGCTATAGCGGATATTGAGTTGAAACCAAAGAAAAAGCCAGTCCAAGGGAGATTGGACCGGCTAAGGAGGTGGTTCCTAGTATTGCTATGCAAATATTTTTCGTTCTTAGTTTTAAGCAGCCTGATGTTAACCAAGCTGCGCACTAATTGATGTGATCTAATTCTAATATTTGCCAAAAACCAGCATTAAAAGATAGCGGGCAGAATTTTTACACCGCAGGACTATTGGTCTCCGGCAAATTTCGGATCAGCAATGCGTAATTGAGATCGATATCTGACGGAATGGGTAAATAAACGATATGCCCGTTGCCCGGTGCCACGTCGATCGCTTCACCTTTCTTATTTTGCATGCTCTCCAGGGTAAACAATACGTTACCGCCGGGAGTCATCATCTCGACACTATCGCCGACCATGAACTTGTTTTTCACATCCACTTCTGCCCAACCGTCACGGCGGACGCCGGTGAATTCACCGACAAACTGCTGGCGTTCAGACAGTGAGGAACCGTAATCGTAGTTTTGCTGGGCTTCGTGCACATGACGACGCAGGAAACCTTCGGTGTAACCCCGGTGGGCCAGACCTTCCAGCGTGGTGAGCAGGGTGGGATCGAATGGTTTGCCCGCGACGGCGTCGTCGATGGCGCGGCGATAGACTTGTGCGGTGCGCGCGCAGTAGTAGAAGGATTTGGTGCGGCCTTCGATTTTCAGCGAATGCACGCCGAGCTGAGTCAGGCGTTCCACATGCTGGATGGCACGTAAATCCTTCGAGTTCATGATGTAGGTGCCGTGTTCATCCTCAAATGCGCTCATGTACTCATCCGGTTTTTGCGCTTCGGACAGCATAAACACTTTATCGGTCGGCGCACCGATGCCCAACGTCGGCTCTACGGTTTGTACCGGGATCGGCTCATGCATATGCACGATGTTACCGGTCTCGTCCTCTTTGCCTTCTTCCGCTTTGTACTGCCAGCGGCAGGCGTTGGTGCAGGTGCCCTGATTGGGGTCGCGTTTGTTGATATAACCGGACAACAGGCAGCGGCCGGAGTAGGCCATGCACAGGGCACCGTGGACGAAGATTTCCAGCTCCATTTCCGGTACCTGGGTGCGGATCTCGGCGATCTCCTCCAGCGACAGCTCACGCGACAGGATCACTCGCGTCAGCCCCATTTGCTGCCAGAATTTCACCGTCGCCCAGTTAACCGCGTTCGCCTGTACCGACAAATGAATGTCCATCTGCGGGAAGGCTTCGCGCACCATCATGATCAGGCCTGGATCGGACATGATCAGCGCGTCCGGGCCCATGTCGATCACCGGTTTAAGATCGCGCAGGAAGGTTTTCAGCTTGGCGTTGTGCGGGGCGATATTCACCACCACGTAGAATCTTTTGCCCAGCGCGTGGGCTTCGTTAATCCCCTGTGCCAGATTCTCGTGATTGAATTCGTTATTGCGCACCCGCAGGCTGTAACGCGGTTGGCCGGCATAAACGGCGTCCGCACCATAGGCAAAGGCGTAACGCATGTTTTTCAGCGTCCCCGCCGGGGAGAGGAGTTCCGGTGTAAACATAATGAGTCTCGGTCTGATTTCAGGTCAGTACTGCACCACCAAATGGCGCAGTAAAAGCGGGGGATTGTAGCGACAGAGTGGCAAGAAATCAGCAGGTAACCGGATTTATTACAGGGAGATTGATCCTGGTCATAAGAAAAACGCGCGATGGCGACCATCGCGCGTCGCTCAGATGATGTTATGCGCTCAAATCGCGCACGTCGGTGCTCGGGCCGTTTTTGATTACCGACTGAATGCCGTTTTTTGCAGCAGTTTCAGAGCTGTACATTTCGCTGACGCCGATCACCTGATGGTTTTTGGCCTTCAGCACAAAGTAAGGCTGATTGCTGGTACTGTGCTTGATTTCATATTGCGCTTCGTGGGGAGAATTGGTTTGCACCGAGGCAATGCCATTCTCCGCCGAGGCCTTGCTGGCGTACATCTCACTGGCCAGAATGATTTCGCCATTACTGGCTTTCAGGTTGAAGTGGTACTGTCCATTCTTTGCTTTTTTCAGCTCATAGTGACCGATTGCCATGGTTCCTCTCCTGTGGGTTCCGATAAGTGATGTAAGTGTAGCCAATAGCTTGAAATTGGGCGGCTAATAAACCTGACTTGCGCACCATAGCGCAAAAAACAGGCGATTTTTTTGCGCTGGCGTTGAGTTTCAGCCAGCGAAAAGTGCTGTAGCACGAGAAGCTAATGGCGGATTGTGATGCTGAAAGTTTGCGCAGCTGGCCGCATTATTGCCAAGGCAGTATTTCGCCGGCGGCGATGACGCGCTAAGGTTGGCCCGCTGTGCAAGTGGTGGTTAAAAAATGATCGCAGCATCTTGGCATCGAAGCTCAACAGGCATATGCTTAGGCCTATGCCTGTCAGAGGAGATGAAAATGGAAAGAGTCGCGAAGCTGTTTAAAAACGGCAGAAATCAGGCGGTGAGATTACCCGTGGAATTCGAATTCGATACAGATCGCGTGTATATCCGCCGCGATCGGGAGGGAAACGTGATTTTATCGAAATATCCGGCGAAACCTGATAGTTGGGCTCCGCTGCTGCAAATGATCGCACAAACGCAGGTACCGCAGGACTTCCTGACCGCGGAGGATCGTCAGCAAGGGATGGCCACCCGCGATCCCTTTGCCGGGGAAGAATAATCATGTATATGTTTGATACCAATACGGTCAGCCAGCTCTTTCGCAGGCACCCTCGTCTGCTCGGCTTAATGGAAAAGATCCCGCCTTCTGCGGTCTGCATTTCCAGTATTACCGAGGCTGAATTGCTCTATGGTGTCGCCAAACGGCAGAGTCTGACGCTGAAAGCGACGGTTGCGGCATTCCTTGATTCCGTGACGGTCTATGCCTGGGACAGTGAAGCCGCGCATTGCTATGGCGCTATGCGGGCGGAGATGACAAAAAACGGGCGGGTGATGGGGGCTTTGGATCAGCTTATTGCCGCACACGCGCAGAGCCGCGGTGCGACGATTGTGACTAACGATAAGGCGTTCGCCATGGTGCCAGGCCTGGCAGTGGAAGACTGGACTTAAAGCCCATTCACCAGCCGGCAAGGCTCGGCTTCCCAGCGATAGCCCACGCCGTACACCGAACGGATAAAGGACTTCTCGCCGTCGATCAGTTCCAGCTTGCGCCGCAGGTTTTTGATATGGCTGTCGATGGTACGGTCGGTGACGACCCGGTAGTCGTCATACAGATTATTCAGCAGTTGCTCACGTGAGAACACGTTGCCCGGTTGGCTGGCCAGCGTTTTCAGCAGGCGAAATTCTGCCGGGGTGAGATCCAGCATTTGGCCCTGATAGCTGGCCTGAAAGCGTGGTTCATCAATGTGAAGCTGAGTTTCTTCCTGCGTATTATCCAACGGGCGGTAGCAACGGCGCAGAATGGTTTTCACCCTGGCGACCACTTCACGCGGGCTGTAAGGTTTACAGATGTAATCATCTGCGCCGATCTCCAGCCCCAGCAGGCGATCGATCTCCTCGATTTTCGCCGTCACCATCACCACCGGAATATCGGTAAAACGGCGCAGTTCGCGGCAAACCGTTAACCCGTCGCTGCCCGGCAGCATCAAATCCAGCAGGATCAAGGCAGGGGAATGGGCATGTACCGCCGGCACCACCTCACTGCCATTGGTCAGCCAGTGCGTGGCGTATCCCGCAGCCTGCAGGTAGTCCACCAGCAGTTGGCCGAGCTTGGGTTCATCTTCAACAATCATAATTTGCAACGGCTGGTTCTGGGTTTCCATCATGACGCCTTATTCATTACCGGGGTGGCGAATTCTACAGTAATCCGCACGCCGCCCAAAGGCGAGTGCTGTGCGTAGATCTTCCCGTTGTGTGCTTCCACTATGTTTTGACAGATCGATAGCCCCAGTCCGGAGCCGCCGCTGGCGCGATTACGCGAACCTTCGGTACGGTAGAAACGTTCAAAAATGAGTGCCAGCTGCTCGTCATTGACGCCCGGTGCGCTGTCCTGCCAATAGATTAGCAGGCGGCCCGGCAACGATTCTGCACCGATCTCCAGCTTACCCTCGGCATCGGTATAACGCAGGCTGTTTTCCAGCAGGTTATTAAACAGTTGATTAAGCCTGTCGGGATCGCCAAACAGCGGTGCCTGCTCTGGTAGCAGTGTCACGATCTCCAGCCCTTTAGCGTGGAACCGGTCGCGGAAGCTGGCGACCGCAACTTGCAGCAGGTGCACACAGTCGAGCGGTGATTTACGGTAGGCGAGCGCGCCGAGATCGGATAACGACAGTTGATGCAGGTCATCGACCAGCTTGGTCAGGGTGGCGACTTCCGCCAGCAGTGAGCTGAGTGAGGCCGGGGTGGGCTGACGCACGCCATCTTGCAAGGCTTCGAGTTCGCCACGCAACACTGCCAGCGGGGTGCGTAATTCGTGCGAGACGTCGGCCATCACGGCGCGTCGCATCTGCTCATTTTTTTCCAGTGAGGTGGCAAGCTGGTTAAAGTCCAGCGCCAGTCGCCCCAGTTCATCCTGGCTGCTGACCGCCACGCGGGTGCTGAAATCTCCCGCCGCCAGCCGATGGGTACCCGCTACCAGGCGTTTGACCGGCGCCAGTAATCCGCGCGACATCAGCCAGGTCACCGCCGCAGCCAACAGGGTGGAGAGGGCGACAATCATCCAACTGGTGCGTCTTTGCTGTTGGTCGAAGTTGATGTCGGTATTGCGCGTCAGCCTCTCTACCGGGGTGGTGAGCACCCAGCCGACAATTTCATTGTTGTAGCGGATGGGATGACGCGGGCCTTCCTTTGGCAGCGGGCCGGAATGCCCCACCAGCCGGTTAAACTGGCTGTCCACCACCCAGAACTGGGTACGCCAGCCCTTGGGCGGCAGATTGTGGCTGCTGTCGCTGTTTTGTTCGAACGAACGCATGATCTGGTAAACCACCTGATCGTTATTACGCAGAAAGACCCAGTTACCGTGGTGACTGTATTGTTCTTCCAGCGCTTCACTCAGCATGTTGATGCGCTGCTCGTTACTGTTCTTGATGTAGTCGATAAACCCGCGTTCGAAGCTGACACGCACACCCCAGTGCATGGTGATTAACACCAGCATGCAGGTGGCGAAAATCGCCATGAACAGTTTACCGGTAATGCCTATTTTCATTGTTGCAACCTCGTGGAGCCTGTGCCCGGCTCTTTGGTCAGCGTACGGTTAGTGGTGGTATCCGCCGGGACGCGGGCGAAGGCCAACGCAGGCAGGGCGATGATTAATGCCATGCAGCAGTAGCTGTAAATAAACGCGCTGTGGATAGCCGGGCTGTCGGTGATCACCTGATGATGGGCGAAGCTGCCGATCAGAATACCGGCGATACTGACGCCAAGGCTCATCGACAGTTGCATCACCATCGACAGCAGGCTGTTGCCGCTGCTGGCCAACCGGTCCGGTAAATCTTTCAGCGTCAGGGTATTCATCGCCGAGAAGCGCAGTGAGTTAACCATGCCCTGGAAGAACAGCACCACCGGCAGCAGCCAGATCCAGCCGAGCATGGCCACCAGCGGGAAACTCAGGCTGATCAGCGCCAGCATCAGCGTCGCGGCTACCAGCACGTTGCGGTACCCAAAACGGTTAACCACGCGCACCACTATGCGTTTCATCCCCATGCTGCCGATGATCATCGGGATCATCATCAGCCCGGCGTGGAACGGGGAAAAGCCCATCCCGACCTGCATAAACAGCGGCGTCATAAACGGCAGCATGCCGCTGCCGATACGGCCCAGCAGGCTGGCTGTCAGCCCGACCTTATAGGTCCGGTTTTTGAACAGCCGCAGCGAGAACAGGGCCCGGCTGTTGCCGTGTGCATGCCACCAGTATCCCGCTAGCGCCGCTACGCCAGCCACCACCAGCCCGGCGATGGCGGTAGCGGACAGCCCCATGCCTTTGTGGCCGTCAAGCGCCAGCGTCAGCGTCGCCATCCCGACTGCCAGCAGGATAAAGCCGCTGATGTCGAAGCGCCGGGTCTGCATGCGGTAGTTGGGCATTAGCAGCAGCGTGGCGATGGCCCCGGCGATCCCCACCGGAATATTAATCAGGAAAATCCAGTGCCAGCTGGCGTACTGCACCAAAAAACCACCCAGCGCCGGCCCCATCAGCGGGCCGATTTGGCCGGGCAGGGTGACGAAGGTCATCGCCGCCATATACTGTTCGCGCGGGACGATTTTCATCACCGTCAACCGGCCGACCGGCACCATCATTGCGCCCCCGATGCCCTGAACCACGCGTGAGGCGATCAGTTCGTTGAGCGTTTCGGAACGGGCGCACAGGATCGAACCCAGCGTGAACAGCACGATAGCGCTGAAGAACACTCGCTGGACGCCAACCCGATCCGCCAGCCAGCCGCTGGCAGGCAACATGACCGCCACCGTCAGCACATAGGAGACGATCACCGACTGCATGCGCAACGGGTTCTCCCCCAGGCTGACGGCCATCGACGGCAGGGCGGTGTTGACGATGGTGGTGTCCAGCGTCTGCATAAAAAAGCCGAATGCCACAATCCAGAGTTGCCACTGTACGGAGGCGGTGTGTTTTATAAGCATCGATCAGCCATTATTGGGGCAAAGGATCCAGTTTCTTGCCGCGACGGAACTTCATCTGCAGCCGGTCAAAATACAGGTAAACCACCGGGGTGGTGTAGAGCGTCAACAGTTGGCTAACGATCAGGCCGCCCACGATGGTGATACCGAGCGGTTGACGTAACTCTGCGCCGTCGCCGTGGGTCAACACCAACGGCAGTGCGCCAAAAAGTGCCGCCAGTGTGGTCATCATGATCGGCCTGAAACGCAGCAGGCAAGCCTGGAAAATGGCGTCATGTGCGCTGATACCGCCGTTGCGTTGTGCATCCAGGGCAAAGTCGACCATCATGATGGCATTTTTCTTCACAATGCCGATCAGCAGCATAATGCCAATCAGCGCAATCAGGCTGAACGGCGCGCCGAACAACTCCAGCGCCAGCAGTGCGCCCACGCCGGCAGAAGGCAGGGTGGACAGGATGGTCAGCGGGTGAATATAGCTTTCATAGAGGATGCCTAGCACGATATACACCGTGGCGATGGCGGCGGCGATCAGCAGCAACTGGGATTTCAACGTTTCCTGGAATACCTGCGCGGTACCGGCAAAGGCACCACGTACCGTAGCCGGGACGCCGAGCGCCGTCATGGTGCGCTCTACGGCGGCGGTGGCGTCCGACAGGCTACCGCCATCCGGCAGGTTAAACGAGATGGTCGAGGCGGCGGACAGCCCCTGATGGTTGACCGACAGCGGTGCATTGGCCGGACGCCAACTGGCGAAGTAGGACAGCGGGATCGCTTTGCCGTCGCTGTTAATCACGAACATCTTGTCCAGCGAACTGACGTCCTGGGTATAGGGTGGCGCGACTTCCATCACCACCTTGTACTGATTGAGCGGCTGATAGATGGTTGAGATCTGGCGCTGACCGAAGGCGTTATTCAGCAGGTTATTGGCATCGGAGACCGAAATCCCCAGCCGGGCCATGGTTTCGCGATCGTAAACCAGGTCCATTTCCGAGCCTTTGTCCTGCTGATCGGAGTTGACGTCGGCCAGCTCCGGCAGTGCGGCCAGCGCGGTGCGGATCTTCGGTTCCCACTCGCGCAGTGCGGCGAGGTCATCTGCCAGCAGAGTGTATTGGTAGCTGGCATTAGCCTGCCGGCCGCCGACGCGAATATCCTGTACGGCCATCAGGAACAGGCTGGCCCCCGGCTCTTTGGCCAATTTGGCGCGCAGGCGGGCGATCACTTTCTGTGCATCATCGCTGCGCACCGACAGGGGTTTCAACGAAATAAACATCGAGCCGCTGTTGGTGCGTGAACCGCCGGTAAAACCGGTGACGTTTTCCACATCCGGATCTTCACGCACGATTTTCATGAAATCTTCCAGCTTAACGCGCATAGCCTGGAAGGAAATGCTCTGATCGGCCTGGATAAAGCCCATCAGCCGGCCGGTATCCTGTTCCGGGAAAAAGGTTTTTGGAATACTGACGTACAGCCACACGTTGAGTGCGATGGTGGCCAGAAACACCGCCAGCACCCAGCGCGAGTGGCCAAGCACCCAGCTTAGCGAACGGCCATAACCCTTTTGCAACGCCAACAGCATTTTACCGAAGCCGCGAATGCGCCGCTGCGAGCGCGGCGGCTGGTGGCGCAGCAGGTAGGCGCACATCATCGGCGTCAGCGTCAGCGAGATAATCAGCGACAGCCCGATCGACACCGACAGGGTGACGGCGAACTCGCGGAACAGGCGGCCAGGCAGGCCTTCCATCAGCAGCAGCGGAATAAACACCGCCACCAGCGACACGCTCATCGACAGCACGGTGAAGCCCACTTCACGCACCCCGACCAGCGCCGCATTAATGGGTTTCATGCCGGCCTCGATGTGGCGAGAAATATTCTCCAGCACCACGATAGCGTCGTCGACCACGAAGCCGGTAGCGATGGTCAGTGCCATCAGCGACAGGTTATTCAGACTGAAGCCGCACAGATACATGGCGGTGAAGGAGCCGATCAGCGAGACCGGCACGGCGACCGCTGGGATCAGCGTAGCGCGGCCGGAACGCAGGAAGATGAACACCACCAGGATCACCAGCCCGATGGCGATCACCAGCGACTGTTCGACCTCGGCCAGTGAGGCGCGGATGGTCGGTGAGCGATCCTGGGCGATATTCAATTGGATCGACGCCGGAATATTGTCTTGCAGCGCGGGCAGTTCGGCGCGGATCCGATCGACGGTTTCAATGATATTGGCGTCCGGCGCCCGGCTGATGGCCAGAATAATCGCCGGTTTGGCGTTGGTCATCCCGGCGTTGCGGACATCCTGCACCGAATCGTTAACCTCGGCCACGTCGCTCAGGCGCACCGCCGAACCGTTGTTGTAGTGGATAATCAGCGGCCGGTAGACCTCGGCGGTTTTCAGCTCGTCGTTGGCCTGGAGCTGCCAGCGCTGCTGTTGATTTTCCACCGACCCTTGTGGCCTGCGTACGTTGGCATTGCTGATGGTCTGGCGCACCGCATCGAGCGATATGCCCTGATTGAACAGGGCGCTCGGGTTGAGTTCGACCCGCACCGCAGGCAGCGAGCTGCCGCCGACCGAAACGTCACCCACCCCTTCGGTCTGGGCGATTTTTTGCGCCAATTGGGTAGAGGCAAAATCGTAGAGTTGGCCCTGGCTGTAGGTATCCGAGGTTAGCGTGAGGATCATGATCGGCGCGTCGGATGGGTTGACCTTACGGTAGCTGGGGCGGCTTGGCATGCCGGTGGGCAACAGGCTTTGTGCGGCGTTGATTGCTGCCTGCACGTCACGTGCGGCCCCGTTGATATCACGATCGAGATCGAACTGCAGAATCACCCTGGTGCTGCCCAGTGAGCTCATCGAGGTCATTTCATTGACCCCGGCAATGCGGCCCAGCGCCCGTTCCAGCGGCGTCGCCACCGACGAGGCCATGGTCTCTGGATCGGCACCCGGCAGCGAAGCGCTGATCGAAATCACCGGGTAGTCGACCTGTGGCAGCGGCGAGACTGGCAGCAGGCTGAAGCTGATCACGCCGCTGATGGCGATAGCCAATGTCAGCAGCGTGGTGGCGACCGGCCGATAGATAAACAGGGCGAAGAATTTCACGGCAGCTCCTGCGCATCCGGCTGACGGCGGGTATTGCGCGCCAGCTTGTCAAACAGCAGGTAGATCACCGGCGTGGTGAACAACGTCAGGATCTGGCTCATCACCAGCCCACCGACCATACAGACTCCGAGTGGGTGGCGCAGCTCCGCGCCGACGCCGGTGCTGAGCATCAGCGGCAGTGCGCCCAGTAACGCGGCCAGCGTGGTCATCAGGATTGGCCTAAAACGCAGCAGGCAGGCCTGATAAATCGCGTCATACGGCGTCATTCCCTGTTCACGCTCGGCGGCCAGGGCAAAGTCGATCATCATGATGGCGTTTTTCTTCACGATGCCGATCAGCAGGATGATGCCGATAATGGCAATCACGTCCAGTTCGCTGCCGGCCATCATCAGTGCCAGCAAGGCACCGACCCCGGCGGTGGGCAGGGTGGACAAAATGGTCACCGGGTGAATAAAGCTCTCATACAGCACGCCCAGCACGATATACATCGCCACCACCGCCGCCAGGATCAGCCACAGGGTGCCGCCCAGCGCTGCCTGGAACGCCAGCGTCGCGCCCTGGAACTGGGTGGTGATGTCTTTCGGCAGGTTGAGGTTTTTTTCTGCCAGAGTGATGGCGTCAACCGCTTCACCGAGGGAATAATTTCCTGCGACGTTAAAGGAGATGGTGGCCGCAGGGAATTGATCCAGATGGTTAACCGACAGCGGCCCGAAGCGCTGTTCAATTTTGGCGATGGTGCTCAGTGGCACTATGGTGCCGTTGCTGCTGGTCAGACGGATATCATTCAGCGCCGACAGCCCTGGCGTAGTGCTGACGTCATGTTCCAGCACCACGCGGTACTGGTTGGCCTGGGTGTAAATGGTGGAGATCAACCGCTGACCGAAGGCGTTGTACAGCGCATTATCCACGTCGCTCATGCTGATGCCGAGGCGAGAGGCCGAATCGCGATCGACATTGACATAGGCCACCAGCCCCTGATCCTGCCAGTTACTGGTCACGTCCGCCAACTGCGGCGTTTGTTGCAGTTCCGCCATCAGTTTCGGTACCCACAGGCTGAGATCGTCCAGCGACATCGCCTGCAGGGTGAACTGGTATTGGGTGCGGCTGACCTGAGTATCGATAGTCAGATCCTGTACCGGCTGCAGATACAGCTTCACACCGGGGAACTGGGTACTCATCTGTTGCAGTCGGGTGATGATGGCCGGAATACGCTCGCTGCGTTCGCTTAAGGGCTTGAGGTTGATCTGCAAGCGGCCGCTGTTGAGCGTGGAATTACTGCCATCGACGCCGACAAACGACGTCAGGCTTTCCACCGCCGGATCCTTGAGAATTTCTGCCGCCACTTGCTGCTGGCGTTCGGCCATATTGCTGAATGACACCGACTGTGGTGCCTCCAGCGTGCCCTGAATGATGCCGTTGTCCTGCACCGGGAAGAAACCTTTCGGGATCAGCAGGTACAGCAAGATGGTGAGCAGCAGCGTGCTGAACGCCACGCCGAGCGTCAGCCACGGGTGGTTGAGCACCGTTTTCAGCCATTTGCCGTAGCGGGCGATAACCCGATCAAAGAAACGCTCGGAAGCCGCGGAAAAGCGGTTCTGCTTACGCAGCGATTCGTGGCTCAGCATGCGCGCGCACATCATCGGCGTCAGCGTCAGCGAAACCACGGCGGAAATCAAAATCGCCACCGCCAGCGTCACGGCAAACTCGCGGAACAGTCGGCCGACGATATCGCCCATAAACAGCAGCGGGATCAGCACCGCCACCAACGAGAAGGTCAGTGAGATAATGGTGAAGCCGATTTCACCGGCCCCTTTCAACGCCGCATCGAGCGGTTTTTCCCCCTTTTCGATATAGCGCGAAATGTTCTCAATCACCACGATGGCGTCATCGACCACAAACCCGGTGGCGATGGTCAATGCCATCAGCGTCAGGTTGTTAATTGAAAAGCCGAGGAAGTACATGGCGGCAAAGGTACCGATCAACGACAGCGGTACCGCGACGCTCGGAATAATGGTGGCCGGTACGTTGCGCAGGAATACATAAATCACCATTACCACCAGTGCCACCGCCAACAGCAGTTCGAACTGCACGTCGCTGACCGAGGCGCGAATGGTGGTGGTGCGATCGGTCAGTACCTTGACGTCGACCGATTTTGGCAGGCTCTTGATCAACTGGGGCAGCATCTCGCGGATGCTGTCGGCGGTGGTGATCACGTTCACCCCCGGCTGACGCTGGATGTTCAGCACAATCGCCGGTTGTTTATTGGCCCAGGCTGCCAGCCGGGTATTTTCTGCGCCTTGTTCGATGGTGGCGATATCCTGCAGGCGGATCGCCGCGCCGTTTTGGTAGGCGACAATCAGTTGGCGGTAATCGTCGGCGGACTTCATCTGATCGTTGGCGGATAGCGTGACCGAGCGCGTCGGGCCATCCAGGCTGCCTTTGGCGGAGTTGACGTTGGCATTGCTGATGGCGGTGCGGATGGTTTCGCTGTCCAGGCCGTAGGCGGCAACGGCCGCGGCATTAAGTTTTACGCGCACCGCCGGCCGCTGACCGCCGGAGATTGTGACCAGCCCGACGCCGGTGACCTGGGAGATTTTCTGCGCTACGCGGGTTTCCACCATGTCTTCCACCTGAGTCATAGGCATGGCGGATGAAGTCACGGCCAGCGTCAGGATCGGTGGATCTGCAGGGTTAACCTTGCTGTAAATCGGCGGGTAGGGCAGATCGCTCGGCAACAGGTTGGTGGCGGAGTTGATCGCGGCCTGTACTTCCTGTTCGGCGACGTCGAGCGGCAGCTCAAGCTGGAATTGCAGCGTCACTACCGAGGCGCCGCCGGAGCTTTGCGATGCCATCTGTTTCAGGCCGGACATCTGGCCAAACTGGCGCTCCAGCGGGGCGGTAATGGCCGAAGTGACCACATCCGGGCTGGCACCGGGGTACAGCGTGACCACCTGAATGGTCGGATAGTCAACTTCCGGCAGGGCGGAAACCGGCAGGGCGCGATAACCGATAATCCCCGCCAGCAGGATCGCCACCATTAACAGCGTGGTCGCGACCGGGCGCAGAATAAACAGGCGGGATGGGCCACCGCCGGGGTTAGGTGGCATCACCTGCATCAGGATTTCCCCTGAGCGCGAGTTGGTTGGCTCGGTTTAGTCGCTGCCGAAGCCGCCTGCGGCGTCACCACTTCTACCTGCATGCCTTCAGTCAGGCGATCGATACCGTCGGTGACCACCCGATCGCCGACGTTCAGGCCGGCGGTGATCACCACCTGTTGGCTATCCTGCATGCCGGTGGTGACCAGGTGTTTGTTGACTTTGTTCTCTTCACTCAGGGTCCAGACGAAGTTGCCTTCGTTGCCCATCTGTAGCGCTGCGGTCGGGATGACCATGGCATCGTGCAGCGTCGCCACCTTCAAACGTGCATTCACAAACTGGTTGGGAAACAGCGCATCGTCCTCGTTGGTGAAACGCGCCTTCAGTTTGATGGTGCCGGTGGTGGTGTCGATTTGGTTATCCAGGCTCAGTAATGAACCGGTGGCCAGTTGATTTTGGTTGGTGCGATCCCAGGCTTCGACGCTAACCGGGCCGGCTTTTTGCGCTTTGATCAAATCGCTGATATTGGCTTCCGGCAGGGTAAACACCACGTCGATAGGATGAGTTTGGGTGATCACCACAATGCCGGTGGTGCTGCCGCTGGTGATGTAATTGCCGACATCCACCAGTTTCAGGCCGACGCGACCGTCGATCGGCGCGGTGATGCGACTGTAGGTGATTTGCAGTCTGGCGCTGTCCACCGTGCCCTGATCGGCTTTGATCGCCCCCTCAGTCTGTTGCACCAATGACAGTTGGGTATCCAGATCCTGCCGCGAGACCAGATTGGTTTTCGCCAGTTGCTGGTAACGCGCCAAATCGCGCCGGGCATTAGCGAGCGTGGCCTGGTCTTTTGCCAGTTGCCCCAATGCCTGAGTCAGTTGCACTTCAAACGGGCGCGGGTCGATTTCCACCAGCAGATCGCCTGCCTTGACCTGTTGGCCTTCGGTAAAGTGGATAGCCATCAGTTGGCCGTCAACCCGGCTGGTGACGGTCACGGTGTTGGCGGCGGTGGCGGTGCCCAGTCCGGAAAGATAGCGTGGTACCGTCTGCTGCGTGACGGTGGCCGCCTGCACCGGTGACATCGGTGCCCCACGTCGGCCAGCGGCCGCCTGGCCTTTACCTGCGTGGCGCGCATGCGGTGCAGCATCCGTGGCAGGTTGCGCAGCGCGGAAGTGACGCCAAATCAGCACGGCGGCAATAGCCACAATGACCACCACCAGCAGGCGCAGTATCAGTGAACGACGTGGGTTTTTTGCAATCATGGTGGTGAAAATATCTCCAAAAGGCAGGCGTGCGGGCACTCATTGCCAAAAAAGTTACACTCCTTACAGGATACTAGTTTAGCCAGTCAAGACGGCATAAAAATGAAGGAAATATGGAGTAACCGTCAGCATTGTCCTAATAAGTTGCAGATTTGTGCATGCCCGCCTTATAAGAGACTTAATCCGGCATATAGCCAATACGTTTTGGCCTATTTCTCGGTTTGGCGCTAATAATTACCCTGCGAATCATTAATTCCCTTGGAGCATACAATGAGCAACAGAGAACTGGGCCGTTCGGGCATTAAAGTACCGGCATTGACCTTCGGCGGTAACGTGTTTGGTTGGACTGCCGATCGCGAAACCTCATTTAGCCTGCTGGATGCGCTGGTGGAGAACCAGCTCAATTTCATCGATACCGCCGACGTGTATTCCAGTTGGGCGCCGGGCAATCAGGGCGGAGAGTCGGAGACCACCATTGGACAATGGCTGAAAAAAACCGGTAAGCGCGACCAGGTCATCATTGCCACCAAAGTGGGCAAGCCGATGGGCGAAGGCAAACAGGGGCTGTCGCCGCGCTATATCCAGCAGGCGGTTGAGGATTCACTGCGCCGTTTGCAGACCGATTATATCGACCTTTATCAATCGCATGATGACGACCGGGACACGCCACTGGCAGAAACTCTGGCGGCGTTTGATGCGCTGATCAAGGCCGGCAAGGTGCGAGCGATAGGTGCTTCCAACTATCAGGCCGATCGTCTGGAAGAAGCACTGAACGTCAGCGAGCGGGAAGGGTTGGCGCGTTACGAAACCCTGCAGCCGGAATATAACCTGTATGCGCGAGAAGGCTATGAGCAGGGGCTGGAGGCGGTGGCGCAGCGCCATGGACTGGGCGTGATTAACTTCTTCTCGCTGGCCAGCGGTTT
Source organism: Serratia sp. AR11 (assembly GCF_056376275.1). NCBI lineage: Bacteria > Pseudomonadati > Pseudomonadota > Gammaproteobacteria > Enterobacterales > Yersiniaceae > Serratia > Serratia sp. AR11. The sequence continues at coordinate 4,030,289 of NZ_CM150739.1, read as the reverse complement.
CCTGACCGGCAAATATCGTAGCGAGCAAGATATCGGCAAGAGCCAGCGTGGCGACAGAGTGATTGGGCAATATCTTAATCCGCGCGGTTTAAAAATTCTGACGGCGTTGGATAGCGTTGCGGCGAAGCACCAGACTTCACCCGCGCAGGTTTCATTGGCCTGGCTGATAGCGCGGCCCAGCATTACTGCACCGATCGTCAGCGCAACCTCGTTAACGCAGTTGGATGAGTTGGTTAGCGCTACCCGTCTGCGGTTGGATGCCGAGGATATCAGCACCCTGAACCAGGCCAGCACCTGGTAATCGGGTTAGCTGCGCACGGCGTTAATCAATGACAGCAACTGCGTCAGGCAGGCTTCAACGGTGCGCCCAGCGGTATCAATCGTCACCACCGGTGTGCTCCAGGGCGTGTAATCATGGGCGGTGACACTTTCCCAATTGGGCAACCGTAACCCGACAATATCACCGTCGCGGGTTTCGACTCGTCGGCGGTGTTCCGTGCGGTTGGAACAGACCACTTCAATATCCAGGCAGGCGGTGCCAGCCCGTAGTGCAACGCTATGCCAGTCCTCACGCGTGACCGGCAGCGGATTGACTGAGTCGGCAATCACGGTGTGACCAAGACGCAGGTTATCTTCGGCGACGCCATAAGCGGCAAAATATCCCGCCGGGCCAATGTCATTGGCCAGAGCTCCGCTGTTGCGGATCGCTTGTTCAAGGGTATCGATTCGCAGATGCATTGCGGGTAATGCGCTAGCCAGCGCCCGCGCCAGTGTAGTTTTACCGCTGCCCGGCAGACCGGAAAAAACGATCAGCATTGTTGCTCCCGCCAGTTTTGTTGTGTCAGCCGATACAGGACATGTTTTTGCAGCGGATGGCCCTGCGGCAACCGTGGATGCAGGAAGTTTTCACCGCTGGAGGTCATGCCAATACGTTCCATAACCCGGCGTGATGGCCCGTTGTTTTCGGCGGTAAAAGACACTACTTCAGCTAAATCCAGCCGTTCGAAAGCGTAGCACAGTGCGGTGCGGGCGGCCTCAGTGGCGTAGCCTTTTCCCCAGTGCGTTGCCGCTAACCGCCAGCCGATTTCTACGCAGGGAGAGCAGGGCAGATCGTCCGCCGGGATCGCCAACCCGACAAAACCGATAAAAGGCGCGCCGTCTTTTTCTTCCACCGCCCACAAACCCCAACCGTTCTGCTGCATGAATTGACGAATTTTGTCAGCCTGCGCGTGGCTTTGTTCGGCTGTCAGCGGGGCAGGGAAATAACGCATCACCTGGGGATCGGCGTTGAGGGCGGCGAATGCCGGCAGATCTTGGTCGCGCCAGGCGCGCAATAGCAACCGGTCGCTTTCCAGGGGGAGTATTTCATACATAACTGACCTCCAATGACCAGGGGCGCGGCAGGCCGCGCCCTCGGACGATTAACGGAACAGCGTTTGCGCCCAGCGTGCCAGCCCGGCGGTGACCGAGCCAAAATCGTTGCCCCCAACGATAGGAATGCCCGGCAACTGCTGTTGCAGCGCGGCGCGCAGCAGCGGTGAACGTGCGCTGCCGCCGGTGAGATAAATCACCTGTGGCGCGGTCTGGCTGCTGGCCAGTGCGGCGCTGACCTGTTCCTGAATACGCAGTAGCGGCTGCGAAATAGCTTCGGCAAGCTGATCCTGGCTGATGGTTTCCGTCAAATCAGCCTGGACGAAAGCCAGCGGTGCGCTGATGTTTTGCTGTGCGGACAGGGCGATTTTACTCTCCTCCGCCGCGCGCACCAAACGGTAGCTCAGACGTTGCTGGTGAACTTTCAGCAGGCGTTTGACCTTTTCCGGCTCGGCGGCATCGCGGATCAGATCGCGCAGCATGCGGCCGTTGGCGACGCTGTAAAAGTCGTTCTGCGCCGGCACGTCGTTGGTGGCGACGGCGTTCCAGTAAGGCAGCGCAGGCAGGGCGATACCCTTGCCGGTTTCGCCGCCCATGCCGAACAGTGGCATCAGCTGTTTGAATGCCAGCATGATATCCAGGTCGTTACCGCCCACGCGGCAACCGCTGTGCCCCAGCAGGCTTTGCTGGCGTTCGGCGCGGTCACGCCATTGTGGCCCCATCAGCAGCACCGAGCAGTCGGTGGTACCGCCGCCGATGTCTACCACCAGCACGGTCTTCTCTTCGGTCAGCGTGGCTTCGAAGTCCAGTCCTGCCGCGACCGGCTCGAACTGGAATTCAATGTCTTTGAACCCGGCACGCTCGGCAGCGCGTTGCAAAATGCCCTGCGCCTGCTGGTTGGCATCTTCACCGCCCATGCCCTGGAAGTTGATCGGGCGACCGATGACCGCCTGACTGATGCTGTCCTGCAGGACGTTTTCCGCCTGGCGCTTGATGTGGAACATCATGGCACACACCAGATCTTCAAACAGCGCGATCTGCTGTGGCTTCAGGCCGTTGGCGCCGAGGAAGGATTTCGGTGAACGAACAAAATACACCTCTTCCGGATCTTCAACGTAGTGTGCCAGCGCTTGCAGGCCGAACAGCACGCTGTTGCTGGCGACCGGGATGTCTTCTTCACGGTTGTAGTTGATTGCCCGGCGCAGCAGTTGCTGGTTCTCTTCGCTGCCGGTGGGCACTTGCCAGTGACGGTGCAAGCACTCGCTCACGGCTTCACGCGTCGGTGCGCACAGCATCGACGGCAGATAGGGTTCGTTGTTTTCCAACGTCAGCAGCTCGGGGCCGTTATCACGCATCACTGCAACGGAACAGTTGGCCGTTCCGTAATCGAATCCAATAAACATGTCTTTTCTCACTCCCCATGCCGATGAAGGGGGGCGACTTTACCCGAGACTTGCCCCTCGGGCAACGTGCCAGCGCATAACTGACGAAAATTTTAGTGACTAACGGGAGCGCGTGCTTAACTTAATGTCCGAATCCCGCACGTCAGCGCACCAGCCGAGTCGCATAATGAACAAAAAACTGACCCCGAGCCTAGCCATGAAAAACCAACAACAAGCGCTGTATCAGGCACTGAGTGCGCGCGATCGTAAATTCGACGGCCGCTTTTTTGTCGGCGTTTCTTCGACCGGTATTTATTGCCGCCCGGTGTGCAGTGCCCGCACGCCGAAAATCGAGAACTGTACCTTTTACCCTAGCGCGGCGGCGGCAGAGCTGGCCGGGTTTCGCCCCTGCCTGAAGTGCCGGCCGGAGTTGGCGCCGGGGCTGGCGTTGATTGATCTGGGCAATCGCTATGCCCAGGTGGCGGTACAGTTGATTGAACAGGGCTATCTGTCGGAGCATAGCTGTGAGCAACTGGCCGCGCGGTTGGGCATTTCCGACCGCCACCTGCGGCGTATCTTTGCCGATCAGTTTGGCGCGTCACCGATTGATTATGCCCAGTCGCACCGGCTGTTACAGGCCAAAAGGCTGCTGGCGGATACCGATATGCCGCTAAGTGAGGTGGCGTTTGCCGCCGGTTTCGGCAGCCTGCGGCGTTTCAACGAGTTGTTCAAGGCACGCTACCGGCTGATCCCCTCGGCGCTGCGCAGCAGCAGCGGCCGTAATGAACGCACCGTCGCCAGCGGGCTGGTCTTTCATCTGGGTTACCGTCCGCCCTATGACTGGCCGCGTATGCTGAGTTTTTTGCAAACCCGTGCGGTAAGCGGAGTGGAAAAGGTGGAGGGGCAACAGTATCTGCGGGCGATCGCCATCACCCAGGGCGGCATTGATTATCACGGCTGGGTCAGCGTGCAGCCGGAAGAGAGCCACAATCGAGTGCGGGTGGAGATTGCCCCAGCCCTCAGCCGGGTGACCACGGAAGTGCTGCGGCGCATCCGCCAGCTGTTTGATCTGGACGCGGCGCCAGATCTGATCGTCCAGGCCTTGGGGCAGCTTGCCGCCGATGCGCCGGGCCTGCGTTTGCCCGGCTGCGTCAACGGCTTTGAGCAGGCGACCCGGGCGGTGCTTGGGCAGTTGGTCAGCGTCAAAATGGCGGCGACCTTTGCCGGACGCATGGCTGAACGTTGGGGAACGCCGCTGGAACAGCCTTACGCCGGCATTACCCATGTGTTCCCCAATGCCGAACAGGTGGCGCGGTTGCAACCCGAGGAACTGCGCCCGCTGGGGGTGCAACTGAAACGCGCAGCGGCGCTGATCGCCATCGCACGGGCGGTCACCGAAGGGCGGTTACAGTTGGAAAACGTGCTGGATATTGAGCAAGGGATCAAGGCGCTGACCGCGTTGCCGGGGATTGGCAGTTGGACGGCCTGTTACATCGCGATGCGTGCCTGGTCATGGCCGGATGTGTTTCTGACAGGGGATTATCTGATCAAGCAGCGCTTTCCTGGGATGACGCCACGCCAGATTGAAAACTATGCCGAACGCTGGCGGCCCTGGCGCTCTTACGCCACGCTGCATCTGTGGCATAACCAGGGTTGGGTGCCGTCAACGGACACTGACGAGTAGCCGCGTTATTCTTCGGCAGCAATCAGCGCCAGCAGGCTGTCGATCCCTTCACGCATCAGGAAGGTGAGTACTTTTTCGCGCTCGCTTTCGCTCAGGTGATAGTAATACTCAACCCAGACTGCCAACGGATCCTGGCGTTCAAGTTGATATTCTGCGGGATCTTCTTGCAGTACCAACAGGCTGCGCGCGCCGATCGGCAGGCTATTGATGTGGTATTCCACCGCTTTGCCCTGCACGCCTTTTCGGCGGCGACTGATCCAGCCTTCGCGGCGGGCCATCAAATTGATTCCCTGCGGCGAGGAGGGCAGTCCTGCAATGCCGGTAAGCTCTCTGGCGGCAAACCACTCGTTTTTCATAGCCATTATCCCTGAGCAATCACGTTTAAAGATGGTGGTGGAAATTAACGCGCGTGCTGATTTCCGTATCGAGGTTTTGTTCAAACGATTAACTTTAACTCGTTAGTTATACCACTAACCTCAGGTTGGCTAAGCAAAAAAAACGTGATCGGGGGCATGTGGCCGATGACGCCACGGCCTGAAAGACTGGAGAATGAGGCTGAATGGAGGGGGCGGTGTTAGTGAGCGGTCGCAAAAGCCGGCGTTGCCGCCGGCCATCAGAGATTACAGCAGGAAGAGGGTGGCCAGACCGAGGAAGATAAAGAAGCCGCCGGTGTCGGTCAGCGCGGTAATCAAGACGCTGGAACCGACCGCCGGATCTCGTCCCATTTTTAGCATCGCCATCGGGATAACCACCCCCATCAGCGCCGCTACCAGCAGGTTGAGGATCATTGCCAGCGTCATTACCCCGCCCATCGCCCAATCGCCATACAACAGCCAGGTGACGATGCCCATGATACCGCCCCAGACCACGCCGTTGATGATGGCGACCCCCAGTTCCCTGAACATCAGGCGGGAGATATTGCCGACTTCGATTTGATGCAGGGCCAGTGCGCGGACGATCATGGTGATGGTCTGGTTACCGGTGTTGCCGCCGATACCGGCGACAATCGGCATCAATGCCGCCAGCGCCACCAGTTGTGAAATGGTGTGTTCAAACAGGCCGATAACGCGCGAAGCGATAAATGCGGTACACAGGTTGATCGCCAGCCATGCCCAGCGGGTTTTCACCGCTTTGCTGACCGGGGCGAACACGTCTTCTTCCGGGCTTAAGCCCCCCATACGGCGCAGGTTGCTGTCGCTTTCCTCGTTGACCACGTCAACGATCTCTTCAATGGTCAAGCGGCCCATCAGCTTGCCTTTGGCATCGACCACCGGGGCGCTGATCAGGTCATAACGTTCGAACGCGCTGGCTGCAGCCTCGGCTTTCTCTTCCGGCAGAAAACGGGTGGGATCGCTGTCCATCACCGCCTGTACCAGAGTTTCCGGGTCATTGAGCAGCACCGCGGTGAGCGGCAACTCACCCAATAGCGTATTTTTACGGTCGGTGACAAAGAGCTTATCGGTGGCCGCCGGTATGGTTTTGCGCAGGCGCAGGAAGCGATGCACCGCACCGAGGGTGACGTCCGGGCGCACCGTGACCAGTTCAAAATCCATCATCCAGCCGACGGTGTCCTTGCCGTAGTGGATCATCTCGCGCACCTGAGCGCGCTGCTCCGGCTCCATCGAGGTCAGCAGGCGGCCCATCAGGTTACGCGGCAGGTATTGCGCCAGATAGGCCTGTTCATCAACGTCCAGCGTTTTGATGGCTTTGAGCAGGTCTTTATCGCTCATTTCTTCGATCAGGCTGTCCCACACCGGCTCGGCGACTTCCACCAGTGCCTGGCCGCGCTTGGCGTTACCCACCAGCCGCCACAACGCCAGACGTTCGTCCTGCGGCAGCGCTTCGAGCAAGTCAGCCAAATCGGCGGCATGCATATCGTCGAGCAGGCCGGTAATTTCAGCGGTCTGGTTGAGCAGCTCACTTTTGCTAAGGGCGTTTTCGTCACCCGGTCGGCCGAGAATGCCGTCGACCAGGTCTTTGTTATTTAACAGCAGAGAAATAATGCGCTGGCGGTGCTCAGCGACTTTTCTAACATTATGCGTTGCGGCTGACATGATATTCCTTACTGGCACTCAGGGGTCCTTACAGACAAGCTCTGAACAACAGAGAGCTTAGTGAATGCAGACGTCATTTTTATGAAATGGCAGCAGAAGCTGAGGAATAAGTAAGGGGCCTGGCATGCCGAAACGCCGGCAGGCTGCTTAACTATTCGCAAGCCCTGCAAAATAGCCTGGGTCTTTGAAGTCAGGGAGCGGTGCCCTGGTTTTCGCCGCCTGTTTCGGTGGTTGTTTGATAAGGGGCGAGCTTTTTTTCCTGATGATGGGGTACTGCGACCACCGCAGCATACAGCAGACGGCCAACCAAAATGATAAAGCTGACAAACAGTACTATTTTTGTCATCTGTCCGGTGGTTTTTTTACGCATATATCACCCGGCATGCCGGTTTCCTGTGTCATTCAACGACGGTGAAAGCCGATAAATTGTAAACGGAATTTTAGCTATCGATGACAAATATTGTCCATTTATTTCCAGTTGGTACCGTCGGATATTTCACTTATGTTTAGCATGAGTTTTAGTTTGTCTATTGGATCATGGGCTTAAGGAAATACCAAAAATAGGCTTACACATATTTACCCAACTTTTCCTCCATGATTGATCGCAGTCAAACCCTTGCTGACCCTGCCGCATAAAATTCCACTCCATTCTCCTGTCGCATATGTTACTTTCACTTTGCCTCATGAATGGATAGAGGTACGTAAAGGAACCTGCCTTATTACCTGAACGCGCGAATGGAATTGCGCTCTGACGGACTCGTTATTTTTATGGTTAAGCCAATATTCTGGAAGCATTTACGCGAGCGCTGGTGGGGTTATCCCCTCATCTGGGGCTTGTTGTTGATCCCGTTCGCCGGTTGGTTGTCGCCGCGCATTATGTTGCCAGAGGGCAAAGTCTATCTGCTCTATCTGCCACTGGCAGCCTGCATTGCGTTGTTGATGGTCTACGACTGGCGGGCGCTGCCGGGCATTACCCTTGCCATCATGGTGCGATACGCGAGCCGACTGGGGCTGGAGAGCGGCATATTGGTCACCTCGTTGTATCTGCTTTGTCTGATCCTGTGCTGGTTGGGCTATCGCAGCCAGACTCAGCGTCGTTGGTGTGCGGCTCCCGGCGTACCGACATTGGTCAAAGCGAGGTTGATCTGGTTGGTGGTGCTGCCGGCGTTGCTGTTTGTCTTCGGCCTGAAACTGCTGGTCGCTCTGGCCCAATTGCCTGACGAACTGGGGATGATGCCCGGTAATAGTGATTATTTGTTGGCCCTGGTCAATTTTCAGGCGCTGCTGCTGGGTTGCCTGTCCGCTATGCCGCTGTTCTACTTTATGTTGCGTCTATTGAACAAGCCCAGGTTCGCACTGACGCTGTGGCGACGTTTTGGCCGTGAAATGGCTCCCCAGGCCGATAAAAAAGAGTTGTCTCTGTGGTTGCTGGTGCTGGTCAGCATGGTGGCCTTGCTGTCTTACTACGCCAAAAATTCCAATCCTCTGCTGCTGGGGGGCTATGGCCTGATCCTGTTGCTGCCGGTGATGCTGTATGGCGCGATGCGCTTTGGCTACCAATTCAACTGCATTATCTGGTCTTCTTCGCTGCTGGTGCTGTTTTTCCATTATCCCGGCTATGCGCAGCGCGACAATTTATTGCATAACCTGGCAGTCATCTCTTCGATGATGGTGGTGTTTACCCTGTGTATTTACCTGATGTCGGCGCTCAATACCCGCCAGCGATTAAGTCATGCCAGGGCGCAAAGCGCTGCGCTGCAAGATCCGGTGATTGGCTTGCCTAACCTGCGCGCCCTCAAGCGCGATCTGACCTTGTCATTACCCTCAACGTTGTGTTTCCTGCGCGTTAGCGAGCTGGATTTGCTGAGCCGCAACTACGGTATGCAATTGCGCATTCGTTTCAAACAGCAGTTGGCGGCGCTGCTGCATCAGGTATTGGCACCCGGTGAGGGCGTATATCATCTGCCGGGTTATGATCTGTTGCTGCGGGTGGATGGCGAAGACAGCGAAGAAAAGGTTTTGCAGATCTACCACGCGCTGGAGAAATTCCGTCTGATATGGAACGGGTTGCCGCTCCATCCGCCGCTGGGGTTAGGTTATTGCAGCGTGAATGCGGATTTCGAACATCTCTACCTTCTGCTGGGGGAACTTAGCTCGTTGGCGGAAGTATCGTTGACCAGCGGCAAACCGGAGAGCGTGCAAAACGGCGGACAATGGGTGCAGGAAGAAATTAAGCGCAAAGTCGAGTTACTGCATGGTGTACAGCATGCGTTGGATAACGATGGGTTCATTCTGATGGCGCAGCCGATCGTGGGCCTGCGCGGTGACCGATATCATGAAATTCTGCTGCGCATGCGTGACGTGTGCGGAGAGATCATATCGCCTAATGATTTTCTGCCGGTGGCACATGAGTTCGGTCTGGCGTATCGGCTGGACCTGTGGGTGTTGCGCAATACGCTGAAATTTATGGATCAGTACCGTGCCGAACTGCCCAGTGCGCGTTTCGCGGTTAATCTGTCACCTTCTTCGCTGTGCCGGCCTATGCTGCGCCACGATGTCAACAGCCTGCTGGAGCAGTACCAGATTGAGCCCTATCAATTGACGCTGGAAGTGACCGAATCGCATCTGTTGCAGGATACGGCCTATGCCGGGGCCAACTTGCAGGCACTGCGTGAGATGGGGTGTCGCATTGCGCTGGATGACTTCGGCACCGGCTATGCCAGCTACGATCGGCTGAAGATGCTGCCGGTCGACATGTTGAAAATCGACGGCAGTTTCGTGCGTGACATGCTGACCAATCCGGTGGATTTCCAGGTCATTACGTCTATCTGCAAGGTTGCGCGCATGAAACGGCTGGCGATAGTGGCTGAATATGTGGAAAGCATGGAGCAGTTGGTCGCGCTGAAAGGGGTTGGCGTGGACTATATGCAGGGCTACTTCATTGGCGAGCCACAACCCTTGCTGGCGCTGTTACCGACACCGCGTTGAGTGTTGCCCCCCGGCAGGCAGGGGGCGAAAGACTCAGGCAGTACGTTGCTCGTTTTGGGTCTCTTCTTCTTCGCAAATCAGCTTCCAGCCGACGACGTCATTCCAGTAGGCCTGCTCACGTTCAAGATCCAGTTGTACCAGGTTGTTTAACGCCAGATAACCGGCCGGGAAACGCAGCGTCCAGTGATTATCGTCAGTACTCAGGCGCAGCGTCTCGGGGGTGGTGGTCGACTGACGCTGGTTATTGAGCAGGGTGCTCAAACGCAGCAGTTGGATCAGCGGCAGGTAATGCTTTTTCTTGAACAGGTTCAGCCGCGGCAGTTCTTCCAGCTTGATACCCTTACGGTGGAAACGCACCAGCGCCGCCAGCAGCAACTGCTGTTCCTGATTAAAGCCGGGCAGGTTGGTGTTTTGCAGAATATAGGCCGAGTGGCGATGCATGCCGCTGTGGTTGATGCTCAGCCCCACCTCATGCAACATGGCGGCCCATTTCAACAGCGCTTCCAACTGCGGATTTGCCAGCTTGGTGTTTTGCGCCATCCATTGGGCGTACAGCAGTTCGGTGGTGTCCAGCACCCGCTTGGCCTGCTCACGGTCGATATTGTAGTGATCGGCCAGGCTTTTGGCGGTACGGCTGCGGATATCCTGATGGCGGAAACGGCCCTCCATTTCGTACAGTACGCCTTCGCGCAGTGCGCCGTCAGAAAGACGCAGGTCGCGGATTGCCAACGCGTCGAACACGCCGCACAGGATAGCCAGACCCGGTACAAACACCGACTGACGGTCTTCCGACAGCCCCGGCAGGCTCAGGGAGCTGAAGCTTTTAAACTGCAACACCTGCTCCGTCAGCATCTCCAGCCGTTCCAGGGTGATCAGGCCGTCTTTTTCGCCCATCGCCACCAGCACTTCGTGTGCGGCCTTGATGGTACCGGACGCGCCCAGAGCATACTGCCAACCCTGAATACGGTACTGCCAGGCCAGGGTTTCCAGCTTCTGTGCCGCTGCCAGGCGCGCACGCTTGAAATTGTTTTTACTGATTTCACCGCCTGGGAAAAACTGCTGGGCGAAACTGACGCAGCCCATACGGCGGCTTTCCGCCAGCAGCGGCTCAAAGTCTTCACCGATCACCAGCTCAGTAGAACCACCGCCGATATCGATCACCAGCTTGCGGCCTTTTTCCGGCTGGGTGTGCTCCACACCCATAAAGATCAGACGCGCTTCTTCCTGTCCGGCGATGATTTCAATCGGGTAGGGGATCACTTTAGCTGCACGTTTGAGAAACACTTCCGCGTTAACGGCCTGACGCAGGGTATGAGTACCGACGATGGTGACGTTATCCGCCGGGAAGCCCTGCAGCCGTTCGGCAAACAGCGCCAGGCAGGCCAGTCCACGTTCTATTGCCTCTTCACTGAGCACATTGTTGCTGTCCAATCCATCGGCGAGGTGGACCCGTTGTTTTAAACGGCCCAATACCTGTAAAGCGCCGTTGACGACGCGGGCAATCACCATATGGAAGCTGTTCGACCCGAGGTCGATGGCAGCAATTTCCTGCGGTTTATTTGTTGCAGTGCTTTTTAGCGGCATAGTTGCTGGCCTACTGTCCTGGTTGTTCCAGAGCTTTTAAATACTCGTAAATGGCAACCTGAGAACGGACTTTACGGCGGTTGCCGCGCGGTACGTACTGGTTGCTCAGTTCTTTATCGAGGTAACGTGCCTTGACCGTGTCGCTGAACAGGATTTCCAGAATATCCAGAACTCGTTGTTTCAGCGTTGGATCCAGCAGCGAGACCGCGACTTCGATGCGGTAATCTATGTTACGGGTCATCCAGTCGGCAGAGGACAGATAAACCAGTTTGTCACCTTTGTTTTCGAAAACGTAAACCCGGTCGTGTTCCAGATAGCGGTCGACGATGCTGATTACTTGAATATTGTCACTGATCCCCGGCAGGTTGGGAATCAAAGAACACATACCTCGCACCAACAGGCGGATTTTTACACCGGCGCCGGATGCGGTATATAACCGATCTACCAGCCCTTTATCCACCAGATTGTTGATTTTCAGCATAATGCCGGCGGGAAGCCCGGCCTCGGCATTGGCAATTTCCCGGTCGATTAACTCATACAGCTTCAGGCGCGAGTTCTGCGGCGACACCATCAGGTTGTCGAAGGTGACCGGCCGGTACGGGTTTTCGATAAAGTTAAACACCCGACGCACTTCGTTGGTGATGCGTGAGTCGGCGGTCAGCAATGAATAGTCGGTATAAATACGCGCGGTTTTCTCGTTAAAGTTGCCGGTACCGATATGAGCATAGCGCACAATCTCGTCGCCTTCACGGCGTGAGATCAGGAACAGTTTGGCGTGGATTTTCAGGCCTGGAGCTGAGAAGATTACGTGCACGCCGGCTTCCGTCAGGCGCTTGGCCCAGTGGATGTTGGCCTCTTCATCAAAACGTGCCTGCAGCTCTACCACCACCGTGACTTTCTTGCCGTTGTGGGCGGCGTGGATCATCGATTCGATAATACGTGAGTCTTTCGCCACGCGGTAAATATTGATTTTTATCGCCAGCACACTGGGGTCAAATGACGCCTGACGCACCAGTTCCAGCACGTGTTCAAAGGTGTGGTATGGGTAGTAAAGCAGCACGTCCTGTTCGCGGATGGCGTCAAAACCGTTGCGGAACTTTTCGAACCAGGTATGGCGCAGGCGTGGCAGCGGTTTGTTGACCAGATTGGCCTTGCCGACGTTCGGGAAGCCGATAAAGTCTTTAAAGTTATGATAGCGGCCGCCGGCGATCACCGAGTCATAGTTGGATATACCCAACTTGCCGCGCAGCAACTCCACCATTTCATTCGGCATGTCGCGCTGATAAACAAAACGTACCGGCTCGGCGGTCAGGCGCTGTTTCAGGCTGGAGGACATCAGTTCCAACAGGCTCGATTCCATCTCAGTGACCAGATCGTATTCCGCGTCGCGGGTCATTTTCATCGAATAGGCATTGAGCGCGTCGTAGTCGAAGAAGCCCTTGAAAATATCGTCCAGGCAGTAGCGCAGAATGTTGTCCAGCAGGATCATCGGTTTGCGACGGCGCGGGGCTTCCGGCGGCAGGTTGACGAAGCGCGGCACCTTATCGGACGGGATCTCCAGCAGCGCATAATCGATGCGTATGCCGCGAATAATCTCCACCGCCAGATAGGTGTAATCGTCTTTCAGGAACTGCACCAGGTTGGTTTCGTGATTGATCAGGATGGGCGTGATGTGCTGACGCAGGTGCTGTTTGAAGTATTGTCGCAGCCAAATTTGCTGGTTCTCCGACACCTGACGTTCGTTGATCAGGAAGATCTGATTACGCGCCATTTCCAGCAGCAAATCGTTATACAGGCTGTCGAATTCTTGATCGGTTTTTAATACCTTGGCCTGGATCTTTTTCAGCAGATGGCGTGAAGCGCCGCCAGAGCCTTGCTCTTCGCTGATCAGAATGCGTCGTTTGAGATCGGCAAAGCGGACCTTATAGAACTCGTCAAGGTTATTGGAGTAAATGCCCAGAAAACGCATGCGCTCAATCAGGGGATTGCTCTTATCTGCGGCTTCCTGCAATACGCGTTCATTAAAGGATAACCAGCTTAGTTCTTTTTCGATGTAGAGCTTTTCCTGACCCATTGCCACTCCAGTTCAATTTTAGAAAAGGATCCGGGACGCAGCCCGGATGCCGCTTCAGTGTCCTTCATCATTATTGCGAGAGATTGACAGGAAAGTCCAACATATCCATTACCCTGGCGCGAGGCATTTTAAGGCGTAAAAATATTTTCTGCGGCGTCGGGACTGCGTGCCATTACCAACTGGCATAAAATGCCGCATTTCATGCTTTGTGTTTATAGATGTGATCGGGTTTATCATCATTTTTCAGCAATATATGTGATTAATAATGCTTATGTGTAGCCTAAAGTTCGACGGACTCGGCGGGCAACTTTGTCATGCAAACGTCATAAAACTGACATAAGATGCCCGGTTATTCTATGGCGCAAGCCTGCTTACATCAGCGACAGCGAGAGACATGGCACAGACTACGGTAAACCAACATCCCCGGGATCGGCTGCGTGCGCGCATCGACCGTAGCGTGCAGGCGGCCGTGACCGTCAGCGGGCTGCTGGTGCTGATGACGTTAATGCTGATCTTCGTTTACCTGCTGTTTGCGGTGCTGCCGCTGTTTAAACCGGCGGCGATGGGGCAGGCAAAGCCGTTGCCGATTAGCGCCACCGCGCCTGCGCTGGCGCTGGGTATGGATGTGCAGCAGCGTATCGGCTATCGCATTGATAAGCAGGGTGCAGGGCAGTTTTACTCCCTGACGCAGCAGGAGCCCGCCGGCACCGGCAAGCCATTAACGCAGCAGCCATTGCTGACCAAACCGGCGTTGCTGACCCAGGCGGCCGGGGAACGTGACCTGTTTGCTCTGGCGCAGGCCGATGGTCGTTTTATCATCGCCAGTGCGGATTTTGCCGCTGCGAGCACCTCTGCACCACAGTGGCTATTCCCACTGGGGCAACGACCATTGGCGCTGGATAAACAGGGGCGGCCTCTGGCATTGTTGGCACTGTCCGAAGCGCGGCACGGGCAGTATCTGCTGGCCGGGGTTACCGAAGACCGGCGTTTGGTGTTTGGCCGTTTTGGCAGCGACCAGGCGCCGCAGCTTAGCGAAAGCCCGCTGGAGAGCGCGGTACAACAGTTGGTGCTGACGCCGGACGGCCGTCAGTTGTATCTGCTGTCGGGTAACCGACTGGCGCGCTATCAAATTAACGACACTCAGTTACAGCTTAAAGAAACGCGTATTCTCGGCGATCGCACTCCTTATCAACTGACGGCCTTGCCCGGTGGCAGCGCCTTATTGATTGAAGCGGCTGATGGCAGCCTGCGTGAGTGGTTTGATGTTGAAAAAGGGCAGCGCTGGCAACTGACGCCGGTGCAGCATTTCGACCATCAGTCCGAACCACGGGATTTGCTGGTGGCTGAACCTTATCGTCGGGTGTTCGCCACACTGAGGCCCGACGGGGGCTTCTCGCTGTTTTCCAGCATTCAGCCACAGCCGTTGTTGAATGGCAGGTTGAGCACCGGGGTGCAACAGATGGCGTTTGCTCCACGTGGTGACGGCCTGCTGCTGGAAACGGCGCAGGGTTGGCAGCATTATCCGATCGATAATCCTTATCCCGATGTCACCTGGCGCTCGCTATGGCACAAGGTGTGGTATGAAAATTACCCCGAGCCCGCCTATGTTTGGCAATCCACCTCCGGTGAAGACAGCTATCAGGCCAAGTTCAGCCTGATGCCGGTCATTTTTGGCACCTTTAAGGCGGCGGCTTACGCCATGCTGTTTGCCATTCCGCTGGCATTGGCCGGGGCTATTTATACCGCCTATTTCATGTCGGCCGGGCTACGGCGGGTGATCAAGCCGGCGATTGAGGTGATGGGTGCACTGCCAACGGTGGTGATTGGGCTGGTGGCCGGTATCTGGCTGGCACCAGTGATTGAACACTATCTGCTGGCGGTGCTGTCACTGCCGCTGTTGTTGGCGGCAGTGGTGCTGGCCTGCGGCGCTCTGGTGAACAAGTTGGCACCGCGCCGCTTGCCGCCGGGCATGGATCTGCTGATCCTGCTGCCGTTGATGATACTGACCGTCTGGTTGGCGTTCAGCGTGGGGCCGTGGCTGGAGGTAAAACTGTTTGGCGAGCCGCTGCATTTTTGGCTGGGCGATGATTACGACCAGCGCAATGCGCTGGTGGTGGGGGTGGCAATGGGGTTTGCACTGGTGCCGATCATCTTCTCACTGGCGGAAGACGCCTTGTTCAGCGTGCCGGCTACCCTGAGCCAGGGATCGCTGGCGTTGGGTGCGACCCAGTGGCAAACCGTGATGCGGGTTGTCTTGCCTTCGGCCAGCGCCGGTATTTTTTCGGCACTGATGATCGGCTTTGGGCGTGCGGTGGGGGAAACCATGATTGTGCTGATGGCGACCGGCAACACGCCGGTGATCGACGGTAGCCTGTTCCAGGGCTTGCGCGCCCTGGCGGCCAATATCGCCATCGAAATGCCGGAGGCGGTGGCCGACAGCAGCCATTATCGGGTGCTGTTCCTGACCGCACTGGTGCTGTTTATTTTCACCTTTGTCTTCAACACGCTGGCGGAAGCGATCCGTCTGCGCCTGCGTGAGCGCTATACCCTGAATCAGGAGGCGCCATGAGGCTTTGGGCCAAGAGCGGCTCGCCGTGGATCTGGCTGACAGCCGGATCGGTGGCCGTCAGCCTGCTGGCGTTGATCGGCATTATGCTGCTGCTGGCCGGGCAGGGGATGCGCTATTTCTGGCCCAGCCCGGTCTACCAGTTTGAACTCAATCAGAGCGCCGCAGGATCGGTGACCATGATTGGCGAACTGTACCAACAGCAGAGCATTCCGCGCCGTCAATTGCAGGAGTCCGGGATTGCCTTGCCGCCAGGAGATGCGCAGAGTTTTGAGCGCTATCTGATCAAAGTGGGTAATCGTGACAGCGAAGGGCAGGACTTCCGTACGCTGCTGGCCGGTGACATTCTTCGCAAGAGTACGCCGCGCAATTTGCTGGTACTGGAGCGCAACAGTAATGGCACCGCTTATGGTTATCTGGCGGGCATGCTGGAGGACGGCCAGCCGTTGACCGGGCGTAATCTCAGCCAGGCGCTGTTGCAGCGTTTGCCGCAAATTGCCGCGCTTTCCCGTCAGGCGCATGATATTCAGTTCCGCGATATGGCGCGTATCAACCAACGGTTTGATGCGCTGCGCCTGCGGGAGAAAAGCCTGCAGCATGACGACAAGCTCGACGCCCGTGCGCAGGCGTCCATCAACGCTGAGAGACTGGAACTGCAACGTCAGTATCGGTTGTTGTCTGACCGACTGGAAGGCTTGAACCGCGATCGTCACCGTGATGCGCTGCTGCTGCGTGATATGCACGGCCAGGTTCATACTATTGCGCTTAGCCAGGTGCGCGATGCCTGGTATCCCAATGCGATGAATACCACCCAGAAGCTGGTGCACTGGGGCGAGCAGGTCAAGAAATTCCTTACTGACAGCCCACGTGAGGCCAATACCGAAGGCGGCGTATTCCCGGCCATTTTTGGCACGGTGTTGATGGTGATCCTGATGTCGATTGTGGTGATGCCGTTCGGCGTCATTGCCGCGGTTTATCTGCACGAGTACGCCGGTAATAATTTGCTGACACGGCTGATCCGTATTGCGGTGGTGAATCTGGCTGGCGTACCCTCGATTGTCTATGGGGTATTTGGTCTGGGCTTCTTTGTTTATATGATTGGCGGCACGCTCGATCAACTGTTCTTCCCTGAGTCGCTGCCCAACCCGACCTTTGGCACGCCGGGCGTGCTGTGGGCGGCATTGACGCTGGCGCTGCTGACCTTGCCGGTGGTGATTGTCGCCACCGAAGAAGGGTTGTCACGCATTCCTGCCTCATTGCGTCAGGGATCGCTGGCATTAGGTGCCAGCCGGGCGGAAACGCTGTGGCGCATTGTTCTGCCAATGGCAGCACCCGCGATGATGACTGGCCTGATCCTGGCGGTAGCGCGCGCCGCTGGAGAGACCGCACCGCTGATGCTGGTGGGCGTGGTGAAATCCGTGCCGGTGTTGCCGGTGGATGATATTTTCCCGTATCTGCATCTGGAGCGGAAGTTTATGCACCTGAGCTTCCAGATTTACGATATGGCCTTCCAGAGTCCGAGCGTAGAAGCCGCCCGGCCGCTGGTGTTTGCCACCGCCTTCCTGTTGGTGGCGATCGTGGTGGGGTTGAATCTGGCGGCGATGGGCATCCGACATTCGCTAAGGGAGCGGTATAAAGCATGGTCGCAGTAACAATGAAGCTATTGCTGGAGAGTGCCCAATGGGTTTGATGACGCCAGGCAGCTTGCCCCGGCTGGATGTCCAGCATCTTGATGATGAAGATACCGCGTTGGCGGTAAAGGATCTCAAGTTGTTTTATGGTGAGAAGCAGGTACTGCACGATATTTCACTGCGTATCCCGAAACACCGGGTGACGGCGCTGATCGGCCCCTCCGGCTGCGGTAAATCGACGCTGCTGCGTTGTTTCAACCGCATGAATGATTTGGTGGACAACTGCCGGATTGAAGGCGAACTACAACTTAACGGCCAGGGCATCTCGGGAACGCAGATCGACGTTGCGGCACTGAGGCGGCGGGTCGGCATGGTGTTCCAGCGCCCGAATCCCTTCCCGAAGTCGATTTATGAAAACGTGGTTTACGGCCTGCGGCTGCAGGGCGTGCGCGATCGACGCATCCTGGATGAGGCGGTGGAACGTTCGCTGCGTGCCGCGGCGCTGTGGCACGAGGTAAAAGACCGGCTGCGCGAGAACGCGTTTCGCCTTTCCAGCGGCCAACAGCAAAGGTTGGTGATTGCGCGGGCGATTGCCATCGAACCGGAAGTGCTGCTGCTCGATGAACCGACCTCGGCGCTGGATCCGATCTCTACGCTAACCATCGAAGAGCTGATTTCCGCGCTAAAACAGCACTACAGCGTGGTGCTGGTGACGCATAACATGCAGCAGGCGGCGAGAGTATCCGATTACACGGCGTTTATTCATCAGGGCCGATTGGTGGAATACAACGATACCGACGATATCTTTACCTCGCCGCGCCAGCGCCGTACCGAGGATTATATTACCGGGCGCTATGGTTAAGGGAGTTAGCGCTTTCTGCCGGTGAAATAACCTCCAGGCCTTAATTCAGTTGAAAACCCGCTTTCGCGGGTTTTTTGCTTACTTCACCAGAGGTTTATCGCTGGCAGCGGTTTTGAATTTTGCCATGTACTGCGGCTGGAAGATGCACATGCGCAGCACGGTGCGGTATTCACCGTTAACGAAGAATTCGTCAATCAGCTCACCTTCTACCTCGAAGCCCAGCTTGCTGTAAATGTGGATCGCCTTCGGGTTCTCTTTGTCGACGATCAGGTACAGCTTGTACAGGTTCAGCACCGAGAAACCGTAATCCATCGCCAGCTTGGCGGCGATAGTGGCGTAACCTTTACCCTGATGAGTCGGATCAATAATGATCTGGAATTCCGCGCGGCGGTGGATGTGGTCGATCTCCACCAGTTCCACCAGCCCGACTTTGGCGCCCTGGTGTTCGATAATAAAGCGGCGTTCGCTCTGGTCGTGGATGTGCTTGTCGTACAGGTCGGAAAGCTCAACAAAGGCTTCGTAAGGTTCTTCGAACCAATAGCGCATCACGCTGGCGTTGTTGTCCATCTGGTGGACGAACGTCAAATCATCCCGTTCCAGTGGGCGTAGCTTGACGTTGGTAGGGCTGGACATGGGGGTTCCTTATGTCGTGGAGGGTACCAATGATAATACTGCACAATACATTATGGTCAGGATGAAGGCCTGAGTCGCGTATTTTTTCGTAAACAAAGCCGTTATACTGCCTGAAATATAGACAACTCAGAGAGGACGTATTCCATGGCGATAAAACCTCCACTTTCTACCTTGCCGGTGCTGGGTTCGGCCGAACAAACAGAGAGCTACGATCGGTGGTATCGGGCCAAGGTTGAATCAGCCATTAACAGTGAGCAGCCAAGAATTCCGCACGAACAGGTGATGACTGAACTGCAAGCTC
Organism: Serratia sp. AR11; assembly: GCF_056376275.1. NCBI lineage: Bacteria > Pseudomonadati > Pseudomonadota > Gammaproteobacteria > Enterobacterales > Yersiniaceae > Serratia > Serratia sp. AR11. The sequence goes on along the minus strand of NZ_CM150739.1, from coordinate 4,011,159 downwards.
GTTTAGCAGCAAAGAAAAAATTGCGCAAAATGGGATGATCAATGCGGATAGAATGGAGCAGTGAAGCTCAGGAAGAGCTATGGAGCATTATTGATTATATCGATGACAGAAATCCGCAGGCGGCGCGAAGATTGCATCGCAAAATCGAGGCGGTAGTCCTTTCTCTGCCGTTAAACCCCTTAATGCATCGTTTGGGTAGGGTAGATAATACGCGTGAAATTGTCGTCCATCCCAACTACCTGATTGTTTATAGAATCATCGGGCATATAGAAGTTCTTAGTGTTATTCACGCCAAGCGGGAATATCCGTGAATAAAAAACCCCGGCTGAAAGCCAGGGTTTGAAGAAACTCAAGATGCATTTTAGTCCGCCGCATGCCCTTGTTCGGGCAGGCGCTTGCCATCGAGCCAGGCCGCGTCATCACGCATCGCCAACCGACCTTCGACAAACCAGTTCACCACCAGCGGGTAAATCAGGTGTTCCTGTGTTTGCACTCGCTCGACTACCTCATCCTCCTCGTCACCGGGGAAGATCGGCACCTTGGCTTGCAAAATCACTGGGCCGCCGTCGAGCTGTTCGGTCACGAAGTGCACCGAGGTGCCGTGTTCGCTGTCACCGTTGTCGATGGCTTGCCGGTGGGTGTGCAACCCAGGGTATTTTGGTAGCAGGGAAGGGTGAATGTTCAGCATGCGTCCGGCAAAGTGCTGCACGAACTGCGGGCTGAGAATACGCATATAACCCGCCAGCACCACCAAATCCGGTTGATACTGGTCAATGGCTTCTGCCAGCGCGACGTCAAACGCCGCACGGTCGGCATAGGCCTTGGCATCCAGCGCATGGGCGGCAATGTCTGCCGCTTGCGCACGTTGCAGGCCATAAGCCTGCGCCCGGTTGCTGAATACCGCCACAATTTCGGCGGCAATCCGGCCCTGCTGGCAGGCATCAATCAGCGCCTGGAGATTACTCCCCTGGCCGGAGACCAACACCACGATCTTTTTCATCAGTTGATGACCACTTGTTGTTCGTCAGAAGAAGCGGTCAGTTTACCGATCTTCCACGCTTTTTCACCGGCTGCGGTCAACAATGCGATGGCGGATTCAACCGATTCTTCCGGCAGAGCGATCACCATGCCCACGCCACAGTTAAAGGTGCGGTACATTTCGTGACGGCTGACGTTACCGGTTTGCTGCAGCCAGTTGAAGACGGCCGGCCACTGCCAGCTGGATTCGTCGATCACCGCCTGCATGCCTTCCGGCAGTACGCGTGGGATGTTTTCCCAGAAGCCGCCGCCGGTCAGGTGAGCGATAGCGTGCACGTCGATTTTTTCGATCAGCTCCAGCACGGATTTCACATAAATTTTGGTTGGTGCCAGCAGATGGTCAGCCAGTGGTTGGCCTTCCAGAACTGTAGTGGTTGGGTCGGTGTTGCTGACTTCCAGAATTTTGCGCACCAGCGAGTAGCCGTTGGAGTGCGGGCCGGAAGCGCCGAGGGCGATCAGGGCATCGCCGGACTGCACCTTGCTGCCGTCGATGATTTCGGATTTCTCGACCACGCCGACGCAAAAGCCGGCCACGTCGTAATCTTCGCCATGATACATGCCTGGCATTTCGGCGGTTTCACCGCCCACCAGCGCACAACCGGACTGCTTACAGCCCTCGGCGATACCGGTGATCACGCTGGCCGCGGTGTCCACGTCCAGCTTGCCGGTCGCGAAGTAATCCAGGAAGAACAGCGGCTCAGCGCCCTGTACCACCAAATCGTTCACACACATTGCAACCAGATCGATGCCGATGGTGTCGTGTCGTTTCAGGTCCATCGCCAGACGCAGCTTGGTGCCTACGCCGTCGGTACCGGAAACCAGTATCGGCTCGCGGTATTTCTGCGGCAACGCACACAGGGCGCCAAAACCGCCCAGACCACCCATGACTTCAGGGCGGCGGGTCTGTTTAACTACACCTTTGATGCGGTCTACCAATGCATTGCCAGCATCGATATCGACACCTGCGTCTTTATAGCTGAGAGAGGTTTTGTCGGTCACTGCGCGATCCCCACGACGGTTTGCGGTTTGAAAACTGTGCATCCGGCATTGATTCCGGACTAAGGCGCGGCAATTCTAACAGCGCAGGCAAACGTTTGCGAGTGGCTTGTGAACCAGCTCCGATTTTTCGTCATCTATACTGTTATTCAATCTTTTGTTGATCCCGATCGGGCTATTGTGGGTGGCGCAGTCGGCAAAAGGAGGTATAATCCGGCGATTTTTTTGGCCGTCAACCACCTTAATAGGAGAAAAATGATGAAGATCGTTGAGGTGAAACACCCGCTGGTGAAACACAAGCTTGGTCTGATGCGTGAAAATGACATCAGCACCAAACGCTTCCGTGAGCTGGCTTCGGAAGTGGGTAGTTTGCTGACCTATGAAGCGACCGCCGATCTGGAAACGGAGAAAGTGACCATCGATGGCTGGTGTGGTCCGGTTGAAATTGACCAGATTAAAGGGAAAAAAATTACCGTCGTACCTATCCTGCGTGCCGGTCTGGGCATGATGGAAGGAGTATTGGAAAACGTTCCTAGCGCGCGCATCAGCGTAGTGGGCGTTTACCGTGACGAAGAAACCCTGGAGCCGGTACCTTATTTCCAAAAGCTGGTTTCCAACATCGAAGAGCGTCTGGCGCTGGTGGTTGACCCGATGCTGGCGACCGGTGGCTCGATGATCGCCACTATCGATCTGCTGAAGAAAGCCGGCTGCAACAGCATCAAGGTGCTGGTACTGGTCGCGGCACCGGAAGGTATCGCTGCGCTGGAGAAAGCGCACCCGGACGTCGAACTCTACACCGCTTCTATCGATCAATGCCTGAATGACAAGGGCTACATCGTGCCGGGCCTGGGTGATGCGGGCGATAAGATATTTGGTACCAAATAAAAATTGAAGCCGACGATGAGTCGGCTTTTTTTTGACCGGAAAATAATTAGAGGAAAAACCCCATGACACGTCGCGTCATCGGCGTCAGTGAACGCCCGCCGCTACTGCAGACCATTCCGCTCAGCTTCCAGCATCTGTTCGCCATGTTTGGTGCAACCGTGCTGGTGCCAATCCTGTTCAAGATTAACCCGGCGACGGTGTTGCTGTTTAACGGCATCGGCACGCTGCTGTATCTGTTTATCTGCAAGGGCAAGATCCCAGCCTATCTCGGTTCCAGCTTTGCCTTTATCTCCCCGGTACTGTTGCTGCTGCCATTGGGTTATGAAGTGGCGTTGGGCGGGTTTATCATGTGTGGGGTGCTGTTCTGCCTGGTGGGGCTGCTGGTCAAAAAAGCCGGTACCGGCTGGCTGGACGTGATATTCCCGCCGGCGGCGATGGGGGCGATTGTCGCGGTTATAGGTCTGGAATTGGCGGGCGTGGCGGCCAATATGGCGGGCCTGCTGCCAGCCGACGGCGTCAGCGCGGATACCACGACCGTAACCATTTCCCTGGTGACGCTGGGCGTGACGATCCTCGGCTCAGTGCTGTTCCGCGGTTTTCTGGCAATTATCCCGATATTGATTGGCGTGCTGGTGGGCTATGCGCTGTCGTTCTTTATGGGCGTGGTGGATTTAACCCCGATCCGCGAAGCGCACTGGTTTGCACTGCCGACTTTCTACACGCCACGTTTTGAATGGTTTGCCATCTTTACCATCCTGCCCGCGGCGCTGGTGGTGATCGCCGAGCACGTCGGCCATCTGGTGGTGACGGCCAATATCGTGAAAAAAGACCTGCTGCGTGACCCTGGTTTGCACCGTTCCATGTTTGCCAACGGCATCTCGACGGTCATCTCCGGCTTCTTCGGATCAACGCCCAACACCACCTACGGTGAGAATATCGGCGTGATGGCCATCACCAAGGTTTACAGCACCTGGGTGATTGGTGGCGCGGCGGTTCTGGCGATCCTGCTATCCTGCGTTGGTAAGTTGGCGGCGGCCATTCAGGCGGTGCCAGTGCCGGTAATGGGCGGTGTATCTCTGCTGCTGTACGGGGTGATCGGCGCGTCCGGTATTCGCGTGCTGATTGAATCCAAGGTGGATTACAACAAGGCACAGAACCTGATCCTGACTTCGGTGATCCTGATTATCGGCGTCAGCGGGGCCAAGGTGCATATCGGAGCCGCCGAGCTGAAAGGTATGGCGTTGGCGACCATTGTTGGCATCGGTCTCAGCCTGCTGTTTAAGGTGATCAGCCTGTACCGCAAGGAAGAGGTCGTGCTCGAAGAGCCGGATGAAACCACCGAACAGAAAAAATGAATAAAAAACGGGCAGCCCATGAGCTGCCCGTTTTATTAATGTGCCAGGAATTAGCTGCGGATTTTACGGTAAACAAACAGCACCACGATGGCACCAATCACTGCCACCACGAAGCTGCCGAAGTTGAAACCGTCCACTCTGCCGTAGCCAAAGAAGGTGCTGATATAGCCCCCAACCACGGCGCCGACAATACCCAACACTATGGTCAGGATAAAACCGCCACCGTCTTTGCCCGGCATGATCCACTTGGCTAAAATACCGGCGATCAGGCCGAAGATGATCCAGGAAATAATTCCCATTGACTGCTCCTTTCTTTGATATCAACTAATTATTGTTGTGTCGCCGGCTGAGTACTGTTTGCTCCTGCAGCGTCGGCATCACTTTTTAATTCTTCTGCTTTATTCTCAGCGCTATTTTTAATCGCTTCGGTTTTCGCTTTCGCCTGTTCGGTCAGGTCGTTGGCACCATTAATGGCGTCGTTCTTAATGGCTTTGGCCTGATCGACCAACTGCTGGCTTTGTTTGCTGGCGTCGTCTTTGATGGCATCAGCCTTGGCTTTGGCATCATTGGTGATGGCATCCGCCTGCTTGCTGGCATCGTCTTTAATCGCCGAGGCCTTGTCTTTAAGCTGGTCCGCCTGAGTGGTAGCCTCTTTCTTGATGTCCTTGGCCACGGCTGCGGCTTTATCAGTCAGATCGTCCGCTTTTTTCTGGGCGGCGTCTTTCATTTGCTCTGCGCTGTCTTTGGCTTTTTCAAGATTGGCGTCGACCTTGGATGAGTCATCACAACCGGCAAGCACTAGCCCAATGAGTGAAGCCAAAAGCACTTTATTCCATACTTTCATCGTCTATATCCTTGTAGAAACCTTGTTTATGGTAACTGCGTTTCGCCTTTCTATACTAGGATAAGTCTTGGATAAAATACAAATTTTACCCATGCCCCCTTGGGGAACTTGGCTTTCCCAGGCGCCTTTGCTCACTATTACGGCATAAAATCCTGCCGGTTCAACAGAGCCAGCTTTCTGTGGTAGACTTACCGCGTTTTCCTGCCAGTTTTGGTTGAGGTGCTTTTCTGAATACGCCGGCACAGCTTTCACTGCCACTTTATCTTCCCGATGATGAAACTTTTGCCAGTTTTTATCCGGGGGAGAACCCATCCCTATTGAGCGCGATCCAGTCTGCCGTTCGTCAGGAACATGGCAGCTATATCTATTTCTGGTCACGCGAGGGCGGTGGGCGCAGCCACCTGTTGCATGCGTCCTGCGCGGAGCTTTCGCTGCGTGGCGAGGCCGTAGGCTATGTGCCACTGGATAAGCGAGCCTATTTCGTGCCTGAAGTATTGGATGGCATGGAGCAGCTGGCCCTGGTGTGTATCGATAATATCGAATGCATTGCCGGTGACGAAGAGTGGGAAATGGCCATCTTCAATCTCTACAACCGCATTCTGGAAACCGGCCGTACGCGCCTGTTTATTACCGGCGATCGCCCGCCACGCCAATTGAATCTCCATTTGCCCGATCTGGCTTCACGCCTGGACTGGGGGCAAATCTACAAGTTACAGCCGCTTTCGGATGAAGAGAAACTGCTGGCGCTGCAACTGCGTGGCAAACTGCGCGGTTTTGAATTACCGGAGGACGTGGGGCGTTTCCTGCTCAAACGCCTGGATCGCGAAATGCGCACGTTGTTTATGACGCTGGATCAACTCGATCACGCCTCTATCACCGCCCAGCGCAAGCTGACCATCCCGTTTGTAAAAGAGATCCTGGGGCTATAACAGCTTCACTTCGAAAATTTTGGGCACCATAATCAGTGCCTACTATCACGTTTACAGAATTTCCAGCACCTGCTCCGGCGGTCGGCCGATACGCGCCTTGTTGCCGTTAACCACAATAGGGCGTTCGATCAGCTTCGGATTCGCCACCATGGCCGCTAACAACTGGGCTTCGCTCAGGCTTTCATCCGCCAGTTTCAATTCCTTGTACAGATCTTCTTTTTTGCGCATCAGCTCGCGTGCCGAGGTGAAACCCAGTTCCTTCAACAGTTTTTTCAACTGATCCAGTGACGGCGGCGTCTCCAGGTACAGCACCACTTCAGGGGTTACGCCATGCTGTTCCAGCAGCGCCAGGGTTTCGCGGCTCTTGGAGCAGCGCGGGTTGTGGTAAATAGTGACGTTTTTCAATTAACTCATCCTTTTCAAAATCAGCTGCGCTGGTACTGGCGGAAACGCTCCTGCAATTGGCGCAACTGGTCGATGCGCGCATCATAGCGCGCCTGTTTCAGACTGCCGAGTTTTTGCAATGAACTGGCATTGCTGAGCAGGCCTATGGCCTGATCGAGACGGCCGGTTAGCGCCAGGCTTTCAGCGCGGGCGGAAAGTTCTTCATCGCGCAATCCCTGCGCGGCGCTGGCCTGGGCCAGCAGATCCCAGGCATTGGGATCGTCAGGGTGGGCGAAGGTATAACGGTTAAGAATTTTGGATGCCTGAGCCGGCTGGTTGCCTTCAACATAGGCGTTAGCCAGGTTGAGCTGCAGCACCGGATTGTTGCTTTGGGCCGCATTGGCGGCCTGCAGACGTGCGATGGCCTGCGGCGCACGTTTCTGACCGAGGTCGATGTCGGTCATCAGGTCGAGCAGCCAGACGTTTTTTGGATCTTGCGTCAGAAGTGGCTGAATGATGTTACGGGCGTCGTCATATTTCTTCGCCTCATAGAACAAAATGGCGCGGCCATACTTGGCGGCGGCCTGCTCACGGATATTGCCTTTGCTGTAGGTATCGAGCAGTTCTTCGCGCAGCCCGTAACCTTCGGAGCTGTACATCCCCAGAGAACGCACTTTGGCCATCAGGTAATCCTGGGTGGACTGCACCAGATGCTTGGGCATCTGGTTGGCGCGGTTGCGTGCGTCAGACAGGCGGCTGTCAGGTAATGGGTGGGTCAGCAGCATTTCCGGCGGTTTAGACGCGTAGCGCGACTGGTCAGACAGTTTTTGCAAGAAGTCAGGCATGGCTTCCGGATCAAATCCGGCACGTTGCAATACCTGAATGCCGATGCGGTCGGCTTCCTGTTCGTTCGACTGGGTAAAACTGATCATGCCCTGTTGGGTACCGGCCAGGGTACCGCTGAGCGCCGCCATGCCCATGGTAGGGTTGGCCATCGCCAGCAGGATTGAACCGAGGGCACCGACCCAGGTCAGCGGGGCATTGCGTTGCTGGTCTTCCATCGCCCGCGCCAGGTGGCGTTGGGTCACGTGCGAGATTTCATGCGCCAGCACCGAAGCCAGCTGGCTTTCGTTGTCGGTTTCGCGGAACAGGGCAGAGTGCAGCACTACGTTGCCGCCGAAGAAGGCGAAGGCGTTGATTTCGTCGTTACGCACCAGATAGAAATGGAATGGCGTACGCACCGAATAGGCGCTTGCCACCAGCCGGTTGCCCAACTGGTTAATATATTGAGTCAGCAACGGGTCATTGATCAGCGGTGCGCTGGCGCGAAGCTGACGCACGTAAAAATCCCCCATGGCCATTTCCTGGCCAATGCTTAGGGTACCGCCCGCAGAGGTGCCCATATCCGGCAGTTGATCCTGGGTTTCCGCCAGCACCGGCGCCGTGGCGTTGAGCGTGCCAAGCAACAGTACTGCAATCGCTGTTTTGGTCAACCGGGTGGTCATAGTCAGGCGTTTCCCTTAAATAGTCATTTCTAAGACGTCAGCATCACCTAAGAGTTCTTGTTCCCTGCCGGACTCGCCAAAACAATCAGTGCGAAAGCGTGTTGGCTCACAAAAATGCACGCGTTGCGGCGGCCAGTTGGCAGTTAACATCATAGTCAGCCGGATGCGACAATGAAACTTCTGTTCGGCAATATTCGACCAGAAATGCTTTATTTTTCATTTCTCAATATTGCCATTCGGGTCATCAGATTAAACGAAGACAATGTTTGTCCGTGTTTTAATTGACAGGATAAACGTGGACTAATATAGTCTGTGTTATTGAATTCATAGGTGCACCTCAAATCCAATATGGCTTACATCACTACCAGCGTTGAATATGGCATTCACTGCCTGCTTTGGTTAGTCGGCGACAATCAGCGCGCGCTCAGCAGCCGTGAACTTGCTGAACTGCAGGGGATCTCACCGAGTTTTCTGGCCAAAATTTTCCCCAAGCTGGAGAAAGCGGGGATCGTCGCCGCGAGCGAAGGCGTACGCGGCGGCTATCGGTTGGCCCGTCCGGCCGATGAGATCACTTTCCTGGAGATCATCGATGCCATTGAAGGGCACAAGCCGTTGTTCGATTGCCAGGAAGTGCGCGGCCGTTGCGCGGTGTTTGACGACAACCCACCCGACTGGGCGCTGTCCGGCAAGTGTGCGATCCATGCAGTGATGCTGCAGGCCGAAAAGGCCATGCGCGATGCACTGGCGGTACAAACTCTGGGGGCCGTCGCCACCCGCTTCGGGCGCAAGGCGCCAGAGGGTTTCTTTGGTGAGGTTAACCTGTGGATGGATGAACGCATGAGCGAACGTACCACCCGCAGCGGCAAATCGGCCCGCACCAAGCCTAAATAACGTCTCAGCAGTTTCTCTGATTCTTTTTCCCGCCTGTGTGCCACAGGCGGTAGCCCTTCTGCGCCCTTTTAACAGGCAGCGGAACGGCGCCACTCGCCTGGAAAATAGTACGGGCATCTGATTAAACCTGTAGGAAGGAGTTATTCCATGACGCAAAAAATAGTGATCGCCGGTTCTGGTTTTGCTGGTTTTTGGGCTGCAGTTTCCGCCATGCGAGCGATAGCGCAGGCCGGTAAGGAAGGGGAGATCGAAGTCACGATGGTTTCGCCGACGCCGAATGTCACCATTCGTCCACGCTTGTATGAAGCGGTGCTGGAGAACATGAGCCCGGATATCTCGGCACAGCTCGCCGCTATTGGCGTTCGCCATTTGGCCGGTTTGGTTGAGCAGATAGACAGCGAAAACCAGACTCTGGGGGTAACCAGTGCCGAGGGGCAAAAGCTCCAACTGGATTATGACCGTTTGGTTCTGGCGACCGGCAGCCAGCTTTCTGTTCCACCGGTTGCCGGTTTCGCCGAGCATGGGTTCAATGTGGATACGCTGCAAAGCGCGCAACGACTGGATGCGCATTTGAAGGCATTGGCTGCACAACCGGAAACGCCGGCGCGTAACACCGTGGTGGTGGTCGGTGGTGGGCTAACCGGGCTGGAAAGCGCCGCCGAAATGCCAATGCGCCTGCGTGCCATTCTGGGTAGCGAAGCGAACATCCGCGTGGTGATTGTTGATACTGCGGCGGAAGTGGGGGCGGGTATGGGGGCCGAACCTGGCGTGGTGATCCGACAAGCATTGGAAGAATGCGGCGTTGAGCCACGGGCCGGGATGCGCGTGACGGCGATCGATGCTGACAGCGTAACGCTGTCGAGCGGTGAGCGTATTGCAGCCAACACGGTGATATTGGCTGCCGGTGTACGGGCAAATCCTTTGGTCGCTCAAATTCCGGGTGAGCGCGACGGCTCTGGCCGCATTGTCGGCGATGCCTTCTTGCATGCGCCGGCGGCGGCTGGCGTTTTTGTTACCGGAGATACGGTCAAGGCAGCGACCGACGCGTTGGGCAACCATAATCTGATGACCTGCCAGCATGCGATGAGCCTGGGACGCGTTGCCGGGCACAATGCCGCAGCGGAACTGGTTGGACTGCCGCTGCACCCTTATAGCCAACCCAAGTATGTGACTTGCCTCGATCTCGGTGCCTGGGGTGCGCTTTACACCGAAGGCTGGGATCGTCAGGTGCTATTCACACGTGCAGAGGGCAAAAAGATCAAACAGGAAATCAACACCCAGTGGATTTACCCACCGGCAGCGGATCGCGATGCTTTGTTTGCCGTCGCCAATCCAGATTTTGTGATTGTGCCTTAAGGCTTGAGTCTTAAGTCTCCAACGGGAGCGGAAACGCTCCCGTTGTTATTTCCCCAGGGGTAAAAAAGAGCGCTCCGGCACCACGGTTTTCATCACCAGCGTGGAGCTGAGGCGCTGAACACCGGGCAGGGCAGAGAGCTTCTCGTCATACAGCTGCTGGAAAGCGGGCAGATCGCGGGAGATCACATGCAGCAGGTAGTCTGGGTCACCGAACAGCCTTTGCGCCTGAACCACCTGAGGAATATCGGTCATCGCATCCTCAAAGGCGGCGACGGCATGGCGATCGCCTTCTCTCATGGTGACGAAAACCAATGCGGAAAAGTTAAACCCCAGGCTGGTGGGTTCAAGCTGGGCGCGATAGCCCCTGATCACCCCTGATTCTTCCAGAGCCTTCACCCGGCGGTGGCAGGGCGAAACGCTAAGCCCGACACGTTCGGCCAGTTCGGTGACAGAAAGTCGCCCATCCGTTTGTAGTTCGGCAAGAATTTTGCGGTCTATCTTATCCATTTAGAAAAATTTCCCCGAATTTGTGGTTTTCAGGCAAGTCATTGGCAGCACATTTTAACGCCCTAAAGATATTCTTTCCAATAATTAAGCGGCCGGGGCCGATCGCACTCAACGCGATTTGCAGGCCCTATGATGAGGAAAGTCAGGTGAAAATACGTATAACAGAACAATCTCGGCAGTGGGGCAATCTGTCATGACGCTGGCCATTTTTGCCGCCTTCTGGGCCGTTTCGATTCTGTTTGTCATCACGCCGGGCATGGATTGGGCATACGTGATATCGGCGGGTATACGCGGCAGGGTGGTAGTACCGGCAGTCGCCGGATTACTGTTTGGGCATCTGCTGGCGATTGTGGTAGTGGCGGCCGGTGTCGGCGTGTTGGTTGCCGGTAACCCGCTGATCCTGACGGGGCTTACCGTCGTGGGTGCAACCTACCTGCTGTGGATAGGTATCAATCTGTTGCTGAATCCTCCGGTCCCCAGTTCCGCCGAGAAACAGAGCTCAGATTCATGGATGCGCTGGGCAGGCAAAGGAATTTGCATCAGTGGCATGAATCCAAAGGTCTTTTTGTTATTTCTGGCCCTGTTGCCGCAATTCACCGATCCACATGCCCTGTGGTCGATTCCGACGCAGATCCTGGCACTCGGCCTGCTGCATCTGGTCAGTTGTGGGCTGGTTTATCTGCTGGTGGGTTATGGTTCGCAGTCAGTATTACAGACGCGCCCGCAGGCGGCGCGGGTTGTCAGCCGTATTTCCGGTATCGCGATGACCCTCATCGCCGTTGTCTTGTTAGCCGAGCAGGCGCTTAAATGAGGGCGAATATTTAGAATGATTCGACAGTGATAGCTGGATGGCAAATGGCCGGCATGGTACAACGATACGCTTGAACCCCGGTTAATACCGGGGGAGTAATAAGTTAAAAAATATCCCACCACAGGAACCGCAATGCCTGCCAGTCAAACCTCTAGGAGCACTCTCTGATGCTGGAGATGTTATTACAGTGGTACCGTCGTCGTTTTACCGATCCGCAGGCCATCGCGCTATTGGTGATCCTGGTTGTCGGCTTCCTCATCCTCTATTTTCTGCATGGCATTCTGACCCCACTGTTGGTGGCGATAGTGCTGGCGTACCTGCTGGAGTGGCCGACCGCACGCCTGCAACGTATCGGTTGTTCGCGTAACTGGGCGGCGAGCATGGTGATGATCATGTTTGCCGGCATCGCAATGCTGCTGGTGTTTGTGGTGGCGCCGACTGCGTGGCAGCAGGGCATTAACCTGATGACCGATCTGCCGGGGATGCTCAATCAGTTCTATAACTTTGCCGCGACGCTGCCGAAGCGTTACCCGGCGCTGGTGGATGCCGGCATCATCGATATGATGGCGGAAAACCTGCGTGGACGTCTGTCGGGCATGGGCGAGTCGGTAGTGAAATTCTCACTGGCCTCTCTGGTCGGGCTGCTGACCCTGGCGATTTACCTGATCCTGGTGCCGATGATGATGTTCTTCCTGCTGAAGGACAAAGAGCAGATGCTCAACGCGGTACGCCGTGTGTTGCCGCGTAATCGCGGGCTGGCCGGACAGGTATGGATCGAGATGAATCAGCAGATCACCAACTATATTCGCGGCAAGGTGCTGGAGATGGTGATTGTCGGCGTCGCGACCTATCTGGTGTTCGTGGTGCTGGATATGCGCTATTCGCTGCTGCTGGCGGTGTTGGTCGGTTTCTCGGTGCTGATCCCCTATATCGGTGCGGTGCTGGTGACCATTCCGGTGGTGGTAGTGGCGATGTTCCAGTGGGGTGTCGGTGCCGACTTCTGGACGCTGATCGTTGCCTATCTGGTGGTGCAGGGGCTGGATGGGAATCTGCTGGTGCCGATTCTGTTCTCTGAGGCAGTTAATCTGCATCCGCTGGTGATCATTTTGTCGGTGATTATTTTCGGCGGATTGTGGGGGTTCTGGGGCGTGTTCTTCGCTATCCCGTTGGCGACCCTGGTGAAGGCGGTGATCCACGCCTGGCCGGACGAACTGCGGGTGGAAACGGAAGCGGAATAAGCGGGAAAACCGAAGCGCAGCAGGATCAGGTCGCTGCGCTTCGGTTCAATTATTGCTGCAGATAGCTCAGAACGATGTCGTGATGATTGGTGGTCTTGAAATCATCAAACACTTTTTCAACCTTGCCTTTGCCGTCGAGCAGGAAGCTGATGCGGTGAATACCATCATAGGTTTTACCCATAAAGGTTTTCTCACCCCAAACGCCGAACTGCTGCGCTACCTGGTGATCCTCATCAGATAACAACGTGAAGTTTAACAACTCTTTCTCGGCAAAACGCGACAGCTTCTCTGGTTTATCCGTGCTGATGCCCAGAACTTCGACACCTGCTTTTTTCAGTTCATCCATGTTATCCCGCAAACCGCAGGCCTGTACGGTACAGCCCGGCGTCATCGCCTTGGGATAAAAATAAACCAGTACTCGTTGTCCCTGGAAGTCGGCCAGATTAATTTCCTCACCGTCCTGGTCAGGCAAACTAAAGTTTGGCGCTGTGTCACCGGCTTTCAATGGGGTCATCACTACTCTCCATCTTTCTCATCATGCTGTGGATAGTTCACAACGCTAATACTGCCTTGTGCTTTCAATTCTGTACATAGGCGATGAAAGGCTTGCTCAATATTTGATGCATCGGCGTTGCCAGGGCTGTGTGCGGTGATCTGGATATGAAGCTGGGGCGGCAGGTCGCTTTCTGCCGGTTGGGTGCGCGACACCAGCTCGGCAATGTTCATCTGGCTGGAGTGGAACAGATCGGTAAAACGCTCAATGATGTGCGGGGAGTCCTTGACCTCAACCTGCACCCACACCGTAGCCGGCATCGGCGGCCTCTCGTGCGAGTTGGTGCGCTTCATCACAATCAGCAGTTCCAGCTCCGCCCCTTTTTGCGGCAGGGTAGATTCAATCAGGGTAATGGCGTTCCAGCTACCGGAAAGCAGCATGATGAACGTGAACTCCTCACCCAGCATGGCCAGACGGCTATCTTCGATATTGCATCCGCAACTGCTGACGTGGCGGGTGATGGCATTGACGATCCCGGGGCGGTCGGTACCGAGCGCGGTAATCACGAGATAGTGTTCATCTGGCTTAGGCAAAATGGGGCTTCCTGTCGTGCACAATGGGGTTACCATGGTAAACATAAAAAAAACCGCCTGCCAAGCGCTTACAACACCGTTGTTTGCTTGCTTTTGGATAGGCAGCAAAAGTACCATGAGTGACTTGTTTGTGGAGGGGACGGCCAATGTTTACGGGAAGTATAGTTGCACTGGTTACGCCGATGGACGACACAGGTGCTGTCGATCGCGCGAGCCTAAAAAAATTGATTGATTATCATGTAGCCAGTGGAACTGCGGCCATCGTTTCCGTAGGGACTACCGGCGAGTCTGCAACGCTTGCCCATGACGAGCACGTTGACGTGGTATTGCAGACGCTGGAACTGGCCGCAGGCCGCATTCCGGTGATCGCCGGTACCGGCGCCAACGCCACCGCCGAAGCCATTTCGCTGACCCAGCGCTTCGAAAATAGCGGCGTAGTGGGTTGCCTGACGGTCACGCCTTACTACAATAAACCGACTCAGGAAGGGCTGTATCAGCACTTCAAGGCCATTGCCGAAAGCACCGCACTGCCACAAATCCTCTATAACGTGCCTTCTCGCACCGGGTGTGACATGCTGCCGCCGACGATTGCGCGCCTGGCAAAAATCAAGAATATTGTTGCTGTTAAAGAGGCAACAGGGAACTTAAGTCGTGTAAGTCAGATCCAAGTGCTGGTTGATGATGAAGATTTCATTTTGCTGAGCGGCGATGACGCCAGCGGTCTGGATTTCATGCAACTGGGTGGCAAGGGCGTGATTTCCGTGACGGCCAACGTGGCCGCACGTGAAATGGCGCAACTTTGCGCGCTGGCAGCACAGGGCAACTTTGCTGAGGCACGCCGCTTAAATCAACGCTTGATGCCGTTGCATCAGGATTTGTTCGTAGAAGCAAACCCAATTCCGGTGAAATGGGCCTGTAAGGCATTGGGATTGATGGCAACCGATACGATGCGTCTGCCTATGACGCCGTTGACCGACGCTGCCCGTCCGGTAGTGGAACGCGCGTTGAAAAGCGCCGGTTTGCTGTAACTCTAAGGGAAATTTGATGGTTTATTCATTGCAAAAGTCGACGGTAGCAAAAGTCGTGGGTATTTCGCTGGTTATGATGCTGGTCGGTTGTACCACCGACCAACGCTACAAACGCCAGGTTAGCGGCGATGAGTCTTACCTCGACGCGTCGGTGCTCAAGCCACTGAACGCACCCGCAGGTATGATCCTGCCGGTGCAAAGCGGTAATTATGATGTTCCGGCCACCACGCTGAAAGGCGGCGTCGGCAAGCAACTGGATATTCGTCCGCCGGTACAGCCACTGGCATTGCTGAGCGGTTCACGCGCGCAATATGCCGGCGACAGCGGTACGTTGCTGCTTGAAAACAGCCCGCAGAACCAGAACCTGTGGTCACGCGTTACCAGCATGCTGCAAACGAAAAACATTGCGATCGCCTCACGTCAGGACGCTACTCAGACCCTGACTACCGACTGGGTGAAGTGGAACCGTCTGGATGAAGACAACCAGTACGAAGGCCGCTACCAGATCAGCGTACAGCAGCAGGGTTACCAGCAGGCGCTGGTAGTGAAAACCGTCGGCCTGCAGCAGCAGGGTAAAACCGATCAGGTGACCGACCCGTCTGAAGTTCAGCGCTACAACGGCATGATGATGAACACCATCGTCGAAGGCCTGGACAAGCAGGACAACCTGGCGAGCAACCAGTCGGCCAACCGTTTCGGCGCGCTGGACGTGCAGAGCGGCGCGGATGATACCGGCCTGCCAATGTTGGTCGTGCGTGGTCCGTACACCGTAGTGTGGGATCGCCTGCCGGCGGCGTTGGAAAAACTGGGGATGAAAGTGGGTGACCGCAGCCGTCCGCAGGGTACCGTTGCCGTGACCTACAAATCCCTGAGCAGCAGCGACTGGGATGCGTTGGGCGTCAAGGATCCTGAACTGAAAGAAGGCGATTACAAACTGCAGGTCGGTGACTTGAACAACCGCTCCAGCCTGCAATTTATCGATCCTAAAGGGAAGCCATTAACCCAGTCGCAAAACGACGGCTTGGTTGCGGCATTCCAGTCAGCATTCAGTAAAACCAGCGTTAAATAACGGAGAAGGGGCTACGGCCCCTTTTTTCTTTGTTCAATACGGTATCGTTTGCGTCACGGATTTGGCACAATAGACCCCATCATCCTTGCAGCGTTTTTAAATAATTCTTTTATTGGAGTAAGTCAGATGCAAAAGCTAGCTGAGCTGTATCGCGGAAAGGCAAAAACCGTCTACACCACTGAAAATCCTGATCTGCTGGTGTTGGAATTCCGCAATGATACGTCAGCACTGGATGGTCAGCGCATTGAGCAATTTGATCGCAAAGGTATGGTAAACAACAAGTTCAACCATTTCATCATGAGCAAACTGGAAGAAGCCGGCATCCCGACGCAAATGGAACGCCTGCTGTCAGACAACGAAGTTCTGGTGAAGAAGTTGGACATGGTGCCGGTAGAGTGCGTGATCCGCAACCGTGCTGCCGGTTCACTGGTGAAGCGTTTGGGCATTGAAGAAGGCCTGGTACTGAACCCACCGCTGTTTGACCTGTTCCTGAAAAACGATGAAATGCACGATCCCATGGTCAACGAATCCTACTGCGAAACCTTTGGTTGGGTGAACAAACAGCACCTGGCACGCATGCGTGAGCTGAGCTACCAGGCGAACGACGTGTTGAGCAAGCTGTTTGACGACGCAGGCCTGATCCTGGTCGACTTCAAGCTGGAGTTCGGCTTGTTCAACGGCGAAGTGGTACTGGGCGATGAATTCTCGCCGGATGGTAGCCGCCTGTGGGACAAAAACACCCTGGACAAGATGGACAAGGACCGCTTCCGTCAGAGCCTGGGTGGCCTGATCGAAGCCTACGAAGAAGTGGCTCGCCGCATCGGCGTCAAACTCGACTAAGCCCTTTTCCGCTATACGGGGCCGTTTGGCCCCGTCATTTCCCTGACTTTCCCCGCCGTCTGTTCCTTCTGTCTGCATTTCCAGAAAAATTCTACATTTCCTTTGCCGCTGAGCATTTATAATGATCTACGTAATATGACAAAAACCTAATCTGGAGTTTACTTATGCGTTGGCAAGGGCGTCGGGAAAGTGACAATGTTGAGGATCGTCGCGGGCAGTCTTCAGGTCTGGGTGGCGGCGGTGGCGGTTTCCGCGTGCCTCGCGGCAAGGGCGGTATCGCCATTCTGGTGGTGGTGTTGGTGGCCGGTTATTACGGCATCGATCTTTCACCGCTGTTGAACGGCGGGGACGTTAGCCCGCAAACACAGCAACAGAGCGCCAGCATCAGTCCAAAAGACGATGAGCTGGCCAAATTTACCTCGGTGGTGCTGGCCTCTACCGAAGATAACTGGAAAGAAGTTTTCCAGCGCATGGGTAAAACCTATCAGCCACCCAAATTGGTGATGTATCGCGGCGTAACGCGTACCAGCTGCGGCACCGGTCAGGCGGCGATGGGGCCATTCTATTGTCCGGGCGACAAAACGGTGTATATCGACCTGTCGTTCTATCAGGATATGAAAACCAAACTGGGTGCTGGCGGTGACTTCGCCCAGGCTTATGTGGTGGCGCACGAGGTGGGCCATCATGTGCAGAACCTGTTGGGCATTGAGCCTAAAGTGCGTCAAATGCAGCAGGGTGCCAGCCAGGCAGAAGTGAATCGTCTGTCGGTGAAAATGGAACTGCAGGCGGACTGCTTTGCCGGCGTGTGGGGCAAATATGCCGAGAAGCAGCAAATGTTGGAAGAGGGCGACCTGCAGGCGGCATTGAACGCTGCGCAGGCGATCGGCGACGATCGTTTGCAGCAACAAGGGCAGGGGCGCGTGGTACCGGACAGCTTCACCCACGGGACTTCACAGCAGCGCTACACCTGGTTTAAACAGGGCTTCGACAGCGGTGACCCTAACACCTGCAATACCTTCGCATCCCGTTAACATGCATGCCGGAGCCTGACTCCGGCATTATGTTGTTGACAAAGTGGGGAAAAAGCGTGGTTTTTCCCCACTTTGTGGCTATCAGCCGAAAATCAATAAATTGATTTTCCTGGGTTTTTAGTTTGTGAATACTGACATTCCAGCTTTCCGTTGGGGGTGTCAGCGGTCTGGGCACTTTTTTAGCTCTGGGTCTGGATACTGATGTTACAGGCAATGCAACAACTTATGCAGCAGCAGGGCATCAGACGCCTGCTGGTGCTCAGTGGCGAGCCGCAATGGTGTCGCCAGCAAGCACACCGGCTGGCGACAACCCTGCCGGGTGACTGGCCGTGGGTGGGGGAAAACCCGCCCAGCGGCATGCAGTCGCTGGCCAGTGGTGCGGTACGGACATTGCTGGGGCAGGAACGATTACATGCCGTGTATGACGCGACCGATGGTTTGGATGTTGAAGCGCTGGCCGCGCTGGCCGGTACGCTGCGAGCCGGCAGTTGGTTGTTGCTGTTAACCCCACCCTGGCAGTCCTGGCACCAACAGCCGGATAGCGACAGCCTGCGCTGGAGCGATTGCCCACAGCCAATCACTACCCCAAACTTCATTCATCATCTGCAGCAACACTTGCTGGCGGACAGCGAAGTCACGCTCTGGCGACAGGATGAGCCGCTGACGTTGGCACCTTTGCCGGTCCGCCCGCAGTGGCTGGCGCCAAATGGCCAACCGACTTTCGAGCAGCAAGCGTTGTTGACGCAATTACTCGGCGCCGAGCCAGGCGTTTGGGTGCTGACCGCCGCCCGTGGGCGCGGCAAGTCAACGCTGGCGGGGATGCTGGTGGCCAACACGCCGCTGACCTGCTGGCTCACCGGGCCCAGCCGAGCGGCTACCGAGGTTACTGGTGAATGGGCGCAGGGCCGCGCGCAATTCTGGGCACCGGACGCGCTGCTGGCCCATTGTCGCGAACATGATGTCAGCGACGTGGGCTGGCTGTTGGTGGACGAGGCGGCGGCGATCCCCGGCCCGTTATTACGGCAGTGGGTTAACCATTTCCCCCGCATTCTGCTGACGACCACGGTACAGGGCTATGAAGGCACTGGGCGGGGTTTCTTGCTCAAGTTTTGCGCCGGGCTGCCTGAGTTTCAGCCGCTGGAGTTGCAGCAACCCATGCGTTGGGCGCCGGGTGATGCGCTGGAGCGTGTCATCGATAACGCGCTGCTGTTCAACGAACTCCCGCCGTGGCAGGCAACGGATCGGCCCGTCAGTATCACTGGAGCCGAACAAAGGACGCTGTGTGCCGATCCTCAACGATTAATGCGTTTTTACGCCCTGTTGAGCAGCGCCCATTACCGGACTTCACCGCTCGATTTACGGCGGTTGATGGATGCACCGGGTATGCATTTTGGCCTGGCGCAGGTTGAGGATGAGGTCGTCGGCGCGTTGTGGCTGGTAGAAGAAGGCGGGCTGAGTGCCGAACTGGCGCACGAAGTCTGGGCCGGCAGGCGGCGACCGCGTGGCAATCTGGTGGCCCAATCGCTGGCGGCGCACGGTGGCCAGTGGTGGGCACCGACGCTGCGTTCAAGACGCATTACCCGCATTGCGGTATTACCCGCTATGCGTCAGCAGGGCATCGCCCGCAGGCTGATCGAGCAGCAGCGTCAGCAGGCACAAGGGCTGGATTATCTTTCGGTCAGCTTTGGTTACACCGAGCCGCTGTGGCGCTTTTGGCAGTCCTGTGGCTTTGAGCTGGCGCGCATCGGCAGCAAGATCGAGGCCAGCAGCGGCTGCTACAGCGTCATGGCTATTTTGCCCTTGAGCGAGCAGGGTGAGGCGCTGCGTCATGCGGCACACAAGCATCTGGCGCGTGATTGGCGCTGGTTGCAGCCGCGCATCGATCTGCAACTGGAAATCACCGGTGACGACGGCGACACCCGGCTGGGCGAGGACGACTGGCGTGAACTGGCCGGATTCGCCTTCGCCCATCGGCCGCTGGAGGCCAGCCTGGGGGCGTTACAGCGTTTATTGTTAGCCAGCGCTTTGCCGCTGCCCGCACTGCGCCAGCATCTGCAACAGCAAACGACATCGGCAGGTTGCGTGGAGCTACTTGGCTTCAGCGGCCAGAAAGCCTTGCTGCGTCGCTGGCGACAAGAGACGGGAATGGCGCTTGAACAGCTCGATGCGCAGCATTGCCTGCGCTGGCACGACTGGTCGCAGTCATTGCAATAAATTGAAGATGTTGCTCAATAAAACCCGATTTTCCTGAATTCTCAGCGGCGTATAGTAGCTGGCAGGAACCGGGGCATCTGGCGCCGGGCAGAATTTGATCAACACGAGGAGTCACCGATGAAACATGAGCATTTTGTTGTACAGAGCCCGGCAACCCCGGCTGCGCAGCTGATCCTGCTGTTTCACGGTGTTGGCGATACTCCGGTGGCGATGGGCGAGATTGGCAGCTATTTCGCCAAAGACTTCCCGCAGGCGCAGGTAGTCAGCATTGGTGGCCCTTTTGCCTTCGGTAACGGTGGCGGCCGCCAGTGGTTTTCGGTGCAGAGTGTGACCGAGGAAAACCGTGCCGAGCGCATTGCTGAAGTGATGCCGAAGTTTATCGAAACCGTGCGTTACTGGCAGCAACAAAGCGGCGTGAATGATGCCGGTACCGCGCTGGTCGGTTTTTCTCAGGGCTCAATCATGGCGCTGGAAGCCTTGAAGGTGGAACCCCGGCTGGCTGGCCGCATCGTGGCTTTCAGCGGGCGTTTTGCCGGTTTGCCTGATAAAGCGTTCGGTGACAGCGTGGTGCATTTGATCCACGGCGAACAGGATGCGGTGATTAGGGTGCAACATGCCAGGGCGGCGGCTGAGCGGCTGCAGGCTATCGGCGTCGATTTCACGCTGGACGTGGAAGACGACGTGGGGCACGCCATCAATCAGGGCATGATGAATGATGCCCTGGAACGGTTGCATTACTACGTCCCGCAACGCTACTGGGACGAAGCGATGTTTGGCAAGCGCGGCGATTTGGTGGCCTTTAAATAAACTTCAGGGCGCTTATACCCGTCGCCTTTCAAGTTGCAGCGTTGTTACCTGCACTCGCTCACCCCAGTTACTTACTCGAGTAAGCGCCTGGGGATGAGCGAGCTGGGCGCCTAACTGCAACTTGAAATTCATAGGGTATAATGCGCCCTGATATCATTTTTTCTTCGGCCAGTCGTCGTCGTCGTCCCACTCGGCGTTATTATCGCGGTGCGGAGGCAACTCCGGCTTATCGGCCAGATAGCGTTTGACGTCAACGCGGCGTAGCTCTTTGATCCCGCTGATAATCATCCCGACCAGAATCAGCAGGATAATCCACCAATAATCTGCTAACCATTCCATATTCACTCCTTTCCTTCAGGGCGTATAAAACGCGAAAATAGCGATGGCAAATGCTCTTCAAGCCATTGGGCACCGGCGACGTCCTTATTTTTCCAGGCCGCCAGCAGCAGCTCCGGCGTCAGCAGATGCTCGGCTTCAAGCGCCAGCGGACGGTAGCTCAAATGCCAGGGCTCTACCGCCACGCCGTCTCCCTCTTCGGTGAACGGCCGGTAAAAGCCAAATTCGGCCATATGTTCCGTCATCCACTGATTGAGTGGATAAAAATAGCCGCCTTGTTGGTATTCCCATGGCTCCAGCTGCAGTTTTTGCCCGGTAGGCAAGAGTAAAGGATCGTAGACATCCAGATCGCTGCCCCAGTGATGGCGACTGGCGCCCGGCAAGGCCGACCAGCGCAGGATCGCTTCGCAAAGTTCGCCGGTAGACAGCAGCGTAATGTCGATTGGCTGACTGTCCTTATCTAATACTGGGCGCTTGCCGCAGAATTTTCCATTCCAGATCGCCTGTTGCCGGCCAAAATCACGAAATGTGCTGGCGGGCTGCAGATCAAAACCGGCCTCCAGCGCCGCCTGTTGCATGGCGAGGAATGCAGCCACCGCGGCGGGCTGCAGCCGGTGATTACCGCTCAGCGGTGCCAGATGCTCGGTTGAGCAGCCGGTCAACATTTCCGGTGTGATCATGCGACCAATTGCTCCATGATGCGCTGGTACATACGGCTCAGTAGTTGCAAATCGGCCGCGTGTACGCATTCGTTGACCTTATGGATCGTCGCGTTGACTGGCCCCAGCTCAACCACCTGCGCGCCCATCTGGGCGATAAAGCGGCCGTCGGAGGTGCCCCCGGTGGTCAGCAACTGCGGCGTCAGCTCAGAGTAGTGTTCGACGGCGTTAACCACCGCATCCACCAGCGCGCCGCGCGCGGTCAGGAAGGGTTGGCCCGACAGACGCCATTCGATGCTGTAGTTCAACTGATGGCGCTCAAGCAGTTCCTCTACGCGCTGTTTGATCGTCGCGTCGGTCGATTCGGTACTAAAGCGGAAGTTGAACTGAACGAACATCTCGCCCGGGATCACGTTGTTGCTGCCGGTACCGGCCTGCACGTTAGCAATCTGCATGCTGGTCGGCGGGAAGAATTCATTGCCGCGATCCCACTCGATCGCCACCAGCTCATTGAGGGCCGGCATGGCGCGGTGCACCGGGTTATCCGCCAGATGTGGATAGGCAACGTGGCCCTGAATGCCGTGAATATGCAGGTTGGCGGTGATTGAGCCGCGACGCCCGTTCTTCACCACGTCGCCGACGCGTTCGGTACTGGACGGCTCACCGACCAGGCAATAATCCAGGCGCTCATTGCGCGCCATCAGCGCTTCCACCACTTTCACCGTGCCGTGGGTCGCGCTGGCTTCTTCATCGGAGGTGATCAGAAATGCCAAACGGCCCTGATGATGCGGATTGGCCGCGACGAAACGTTCGGCCGCCACGACCATTGCCGCCAGCGAGCCTTTCATGTCTGCCGCGCCACGGCCATACAGCATGCCGTCGCGGATAGTCGGCTCAAACGGCGGGTTGTCCCAGCGTTTTTCGTCGCCGGTCGGCACGACGTCGGTGTGGCCGGCAAACGCCAGGGTTTGGCCTTCGCCACGCCAGGCCCAGAAATTCAGGGTATCGCCGAAAGGCATCGGCTCAACGGTAAAACCAATGGCCTCCAGACGTTCAATCATCAGTGCCTGACAGCCTTCATCGTGCGGGCTGAGCGACGGGCGCTTGATCAGCTGTTGAGCCAGTTCGATAACCGGGCAAGTCATGCTGCCACCTCGGAAATAAATTGCTGGTAGCCTTCGGCGCTGAAGCCGAGCAGGGCGTGCCCGTTGCCGTCGTCCAGCAGTGGGCGTTTGATGATCGCCGGCTGTGCCAGCATCAGCGCGATGGCCGCATCGGCATTGTTGCAGGCGGTGCGCTGCGCTTCATCCAGCTTGCGCCAGGTGGTACCGCGGGTATTGAGCAGCGGTTCCCAACCGAGACGTTCGACAAAGCCGCGCAGTTGCTGTTCGTCCAGCCCGTCGGCGCGGTAGTCGTGAAATTGATAAGCCACACCCTGTTCTTCCAGCCAGCGGCGTGCTTTTTTGATGGTGTCACAATTTTTGATGCCGTACATGGTCAACGTCATGGAGTAAGAACCTTCTCTGCAACCTGACACCGGCGCGTGGGGCCGGTGGTAAACCGCCGGTGGCGGTGAAATAAATGCCAGCGACCAGCATGCCGAAAAATGGCGGGGAGTTCCACCGTACAATGGTCTGAAAGACCGGGGAAAGCTGAAAAAATCCCGATCGCGTTTATTGCGGTGCTTTTTTGCTAATCTCAATGTGCTACTCAGTTACCCTACATAGAAGAAGACCATGGAAAATTACCGAATTGAAGTTACCGAAAGCGGCATTGACGAAATAGAAGCGCTGATTGCAGAAGGGCTGAATCAATATAACGATGAAGTTACCGGCACCAACGATCGTCGCCCGTTGGCGGTGGTGGTGAGAGACCCGAACAGCGGCGAGGTGCTGGGCGGGATTAGCGGGCGTTCATCGTTGGGCATGCTGTTTGTCGATCTGTTTCATCTGCCAAAATCGCTGCGTGGCTCAGGATTGGGCAGTGAGTTGCTGCGTCGTTTCGAATTGGAAGGGCGGCGCAGGGGCTGCGTTTCCGCGGTGTTGTACACCATCAGCTTTCAGGCACCAAAGTTTTATGAGTTGAACGGCTGGACGCGCTTTGGTGAGGTGCCCTGTCTGCCGGCAGGCACCAGCCGAGTCTTTATGATGAAGACGCTGTAGATGACTGGCCGGAAATTATTCTCCGGCCTGAAGTAATTTATAACTCAGGCTTTTTTCTGATCTTGGGAGCAATGTTCCTTTAAGGTTTTTTCAGCGGACATAACCATTGTGCTGCAGGCGTTCCAAAGCCGCGCTATCGGCATAGACCATGCCGGTGGTCAGCTCACGGAAGTGATACTTTTTGTAGAACTCCAGCTTGTCGGGTACCGAGTAGATAAACACTTTGCCGAGCGGGGCCAGATCCTGCATCACCCGATCCATCAATTGTCGTCCCAATCCCCGCCCCTGAAAATCCGGATGCAGGGCTACGTCGGCCAGATAGGCCACCGAAGTCATGTCGCTAATGGCGTGGGCGGTGGCGATCAGTCGGCCATCCAGGTAGCCCCAGTAGCAAAATTGGCTGTGCTGATAAACGCGCTGCAATACCTGCGGATCGCGCTGGCCCAATCCGGCGGTTTCCAGTAGCCCGGCCAACTGCAGCCAGTCGACGCCGTAGCGGTTCGGGTCAGTCACTATTTCCATATCAGCCTCGCTTAGCCAATCCGATCCAGATCGGCGGCGTATTGACGGATCGCACGCTGGTAACTGCTGATGTCGCTATGCGAGGAAGTTTCCGCCAGCAGTAACAGCAAATCCGCGACCGCCTGTTTGGTTTCACCCAGGTTATACAGCGTCATGGCGCGGAACAGCGTGAGTTCTTTGGCCTGCGGGAACTCGCTCAACCCGTCGTCGAAGGCGGCCAGCGACTGCTGGTACAGGCCGAGCGCCCGGTAGGTACTACCCAGGCCAAGCCAGGCTTCCTGCCGCTGCGTCGCCGGTAAATTGCGCGCCAGTGCCGCGAGGTAGCAGGGAATGGCCTGCTGCTCAAACCCCTGTACGTCGTACAGGCAAGCCAATTGGTAGTGCAGCCCGGCGGCTTCCGGTTGTTGCAGTAACTGTTGTTGCGCCAGTTCGGTCGCTTCCTGATAGCGGCCCAACTCTTTCAATTGTTCGATGGTCAGCGTAGGAGACATCATATGGCCTTGGGTGAGTAAGGTTTTTGTATCTTTTGCACGCTACTACGGAAGAATTCATCGCACAAGGGCTAAGGCATTACAGAGGGAAGGTTGGCCCCGTAGTCTGGGGCCAGTTTACTGCGGATGATCAGAACTCGTGTTTGAGCGTAAGCATGAAGTTACGCGGTTCGCCATAGTTACGGGTACTGTAGAAATTAACCTGCGAGTAGTATTTCTGGTCGAAAACGTTGTTCAGGTTAAGTTGCACCGAGGTTTGCGGCGTTAGCCTGTAGCGTGCCATTGCATCGACCAGGACATAAGATCCTTGCTCGGCTTTGCGCTGCACCATTTCACCGTTATCTGCCCCGCTAACGTTGGCGTAAACCTTGCTCTGCCAGCGTGCACCGCCGCCCAGCGTCAGGTCGCGCAAGGCACCCGTCAGTTGGTAGGTGGTGAACAGGTTGATGCGCGTGCGCGGCTGCTCGGTGTTGAGATCAACCTTATCCTTGTCCTTCAGCGAGAAGTGCGTGATGCCAAACTGCGCGTTCCAGCCCTGGGCCAGCTCACCGTTCAGTTCGAACTCGATGCCCTTGCTGGTGGCACCCTGGCTCTCATGATAGGTCTGCTGCAGCCAGTCCAGATTGGCGGTGTCTTCGTCCAGCACGCCCAGGTTGTCCTGCGTGATGCGGAATGCCGACAGCGACAGGTTGAGCCGGTCATTGAGCAACGCGGCTTTGATACCCACCTCTTTGTTCACCCCTTCGATCGGTGCCAGATAGTGGCCACTGCTGTCGAGCAGGTTCTGATCCTTGAAGATGTCGGTGTAGCTGGCATAGGCAGAGACCTGATCGGTCAGCTTATAAACCGTGCCGACGAACGGCGTGACCTTGTTTGCGGTGGTGGTCGTGGTGTTTTTAAAGCTGTTGAAGCGGGCGCCGAGCACCAGATCCAGACGGTCGGTTAGCGAAAAGTCAGCGCTGCTGTAGAAGCCGATTTGCCGCGTGCGGTAATCCATCTGTGGCATTTTGTCCGACCACTCGGGTTCACCCAGGCCACCGTTCCAGTCCAGTAAGCTACCGCTAAACAATTGTGAGGCGCTGGCACTACGATAGGTGCTGTAACTGTGCTGCCAGGCGGAAGAACTGCCCACCACAAATTTGTGGTTGCGGCCCAGCAGGCTGAAATCACCGTTCAGTTTCAGGTCGACCGCATGCTGATCGCGGTAACCCTCATAACGCCCGGCATAAGGGCTTGAAGGTTTCACCGCCCAGGTATCGGGATCGATCAGCCCACCAAGACTCATCGCCATTTTGGCATCGAAAGCCTGACGGCTATGAGTGTAGTTGGCCACGCCTTTCCAGTCGTTATCGAACTGGTGCTCCAGCGTCGCGAACTGGGTGCTGAGCGTGGTATCCCAGCTCGACCAGTCAGAGGCGCCACTGTAGTGGCGATCCCAATTGATCTCGCTGCCGTCGCTGAACCAACCGGTCGGCAGGGCACCGCCCCAGGTGGAGGCTTTAGGCCGGTTTTGCTGATAATCCGCCCCCAGCCGCAGCAACGTATCGCTGCTCAGATCGGCTTCCAGCGTGCCATAGATAGTGCCTTTACGTTCCTGATGCCTGTCCATAAACGAGTGGCTGCGTTCGCCGGCGGCCGCGACGCGCACCCGGACGGTACCTTCGTCGTTGAGCGGTGTGCCGACATCGACCGTGGTGCGGTAGTGATCCCAGGAACCGGCGGAGAGTTCGACGCGGGCAAAAGGAGAAAGGCTGGAAGCCTTCTTTCTAACCAGGTTGATGGCCGCCCCCGGATTACCGACGCCGTTCAGCAAACCGGCGGCACCCCGGACGATTTCGACATGATCGAGGGTGATCGAGTCAATTTCTGACTCACCGCCGGAATAGCCGGAATCAAAGAAGGTGGGCACGCCGTCGTATTGATAATTATCGACGCTAAAACCGCGGTAATTGAACGAGGAGCGTTCGCTATCGTAGTTACTCTCGCTGACGCCGGTGGACCAGCGCAGAATATCCTTCAGCGAATAAGCGTTGATATCGTCAATTTGCTGGCGGGTGATGACCGAAACCGACTGCGGCGTATCCTTGATGCTCAGCGGCAAGCCGGTCGCGGTGGTCATCTGGCTGGTGGTGTAGGAGCCGGTGTTCTCGGTGCTGCCGTCATCGTTGAACGGCGAAGCGACCACCTCCAGGGCTTCTTCTTTCTGTGGGCGGGGAGCCTGCTCGGCCCCCGTAGCCTGCGCCACCATCACCGGCAGGCACAGCAGTGCGCCACCGGAGAGGCGAATCATAAAACTCGTCATTACCTGCCTCATAGTTCGCCGAGATTAATCTTGAGCAGATAATCCTGCTTTTTCTCCATCTCTTCCTTGGACTGCTTGATGCTGGCAAAGAGGGTATTGCCGTCCGCAGAAAGGGCCAGGCTGTTAGGCAGTGCGGTGGTGAGGATGCTGTTTTTGACCTGGTAGCTGTTGCTGTCCACGATGCTGATGCGTTTGGCCTCGCGGTGCGTGATGTAGATTTCGCTGCGTGCCGGGTTGAACAGCACGGCCAGAGAGTTGATCACCTCAATCTGGTGCAGGATTTTGCCGCTGTTGATATCGACAACCAGCACCTTCGGCAGGTCAGGATCGGTGAGGAAGGCACGGCCGGTTTTGCTGTCCAGGCTGATATTCAAGAAGAAGTGTTTTTTAGTGGGTTCCACCACCAGACGCTTGAGGATTTTGTGGCTGGTGGCGTCCAGGGTAATCAGTTCACCGCCGCCGTTAACGCAGTAGATATGGCCACGTTCGGTGTCCAGAGCAAGACCGGTAGGGTATTCCCCAACGTTGCTGATGGTGGCAATTTTTTCCCGTTTGGCGGTATCGATCACCCACAGTACGCCTTTCTGAGCGGTGCCAGAGACATACAAACGCTGATTTTTCTTATCGAGCACCATTTCACGCGTCGGGACGAATTGGTCTTCTTTCATGCTTTCACTGAGCTGGACGGTAGCGAGTTCTTTACCGCTCTGGGTATCGATCATCGTTACTGAACCGTCAACGGTATTGCCGATGTACAAGACATGGCGTTCTTCATCCAGCGCGGTGGCGAAGGCGCGGCGTTGGGTGATGATTTTCCCATCGGTGGCCAGCGTGGCCGGATTGATGCGGTAGACAATGCCGCTGTTTTTATCTTTGGCGAATGAAGGGGTAGAGGCGGCAAACAGGCTGTTGTTTTGGCCATCAAATGCCAGCTCATACAGGCCGTATCCCACCGGTTTGGTTTGGAAATGGCTTTCTGGCAGCTCAGCCGCCAGCGTTGAGCAAGACAGCAGCAGCATGGCGGAGGTCAGGGTGCTGAAAGAGAAACCTTTGCCTGGGGTGAACAGGGATAATTTCATATACATTCCTTTACATCAGTTTACGATTCAAGGATGCTAATGATATTGATAATTAATATCAATATCATTTAATTAATCATACAGTGATAGTTGTGTTTGTATTTGAAATATAAGTAATTTATTCGTTTACCCTTATAAAATAGGCTTATTAAGCGATCTTGTTTCCCGTTTGTTTAATGAATGTAATGATTTTCATTTCGTTTTAATGCGGGAAAATATCCGCTATATTCGCCGCCAACTGTTAAGAACTGTAAATAAAAATACTATCAACAGGGGTTATCCGGTGATGTGCGCAGTGGGCAGGTATTGACCACTCACTTCTTGTTACGCCGCCGTTTTTGGATGCTTTGCGGGCTACAACACCAATCGGAAACAGGTTTTATTAGGAATAGTTATGATTGATCAACACTTCATGGGAAAACGCAGCCAAATAGCCAGAGCGATGGCGCTGGTATTGATTATTGCCCCTCAGGCTTATGCGCAGGAAGGGGAGGCAGAGCAGAAAAATAACGCCTCGCAGGAAGACCAACTGGTGGTCACCGCTTCCGGATTCAAGCAGAACAAGAAATATGCCCCGGCCAGCATTTCGGTTATCGATCAAAAGACGCTCGAGAAGCAGAACAGCCACGATGTGGCCGAAGCGGTTCAGGATATTTCTGGCGTGTCGGTCAGCAATGGTGCCGGCACTGAGGTTTCCGGCGACGTTATGATCCGCGGTATGGACTCGAGTTACACCTCGTTCATGGTCAACAGCATCAAGCAGAATACCGGCGAATCCCGTCCCTATGGCCAGAATGTCGGCACTGAAGCCGGCTTTTTACCGCCGGTGGCGGCCATCGATCGTATTGAGGTGATCCGTGGCCCGATGTCATCGCTGTACGGCTCGGACTCCATCGGCGGCGTGGTCAACGTCATTACCAAAAAGCCGTTTGGCGTACGAGAATGGATGGGCTCGATCGCTGCAAACAGTTTCCTGCAACAACATCAGGAGTTCGGTAAGACCCAACAGACCAACCTGTTCCTGATGGGCCCACTGGTACCCGATGTTCTGGGACTCAGCCTGTCGGCAGATTATCTCGATCGACGCGAGGACGAAAAACCCAACTCGTTCAGCAAGAACAACAAAAAGTCGATCGACATGACGCTCGGCTTTGCCGCCAATGAGACCAATTTGTTCGATCTGAACCTGGTCAAAGGGGAGAAAAAACGTAGCCGGACGGAGAAAGGTGGCGGTACGCCCTGGGGTTGGGATTTTGATCGTGACGCCCTGAGCCTGACCCACTCGGGTTGGTATGCGGAAGATAGCGTGGCCACCACCAGCTATTTCCAATACGAAAAAGGCGAGTCGACCTTCCACACCAGCACGCTGGCGCCACAGCATATTCAGAGCGAGAATTATGTGCTGAACAGCCAGGCCAAGCTAAGCCTGGGTGAGCACAACCTGACCCTTGGCGCCAACTACAGCCGTGAAACGCTGAATGACGATTTTTATGCTGACAGCAAGCGGGCACCAGGGATTGAGCCCGTCACCAAAATCTCGCGCGATGGCTGGGCGCTGTTCGCCGAAGGACAATGGAATATTGATGATTTTTCACTGACTACCTCGGCGCGTATGGATCGCGATAACTACTTTGGCACCCACATTAGCCCGAAACTCTATGGCAACTGGATCCTCGATTCAGCCTGGGCGCTGAAGGGCGGTGTTTCTTCCGGCTATAAAAAACCGTCGCTGCGGGAAAACTCCGATCAATTCATTACGCCGCGTGGCAGTAACCCGCCTTATCCCTATCTGTCGGTGGGCAACAGCGAGTTGAAACCGGAAACCAGCCTGAACACCGAACTGGGGCTGTACTGGAACAACAATCGCGATCTTTCTTTTGACGCAACGGTGTTTTATACCGACTTCAAGGACAAGATCGCGGAGGTGAATATCTGTGAAGCGAGCGCGAACCACCCCTGCGTGGTTAACGGGTATAGCGCAGAATCCATCGATAAGTATTTCAATATTGGCAAGGCCAACGTCTACGGTCTTGAGCTTAACGCAGACTGGCAGGCCACGGACCTTCTGAGTTTTAGCGCCAACTACACCTTCAACAAAAGCGAACAGAAAAACGGCGTTAATAAGGGTTATGCCCTGAATGACTTCCCGAAACACATGGCCAACTTATCCGCCAAGTGGGCAGCGACATCGGCGCTGGACGTCTGGTCCAAAGTCAATTATCGCAGCCGCAATGAGGAGACCGGCGACCATACCCGCTATGGCGCTTATGCTTTGCTCGATAGCGGGGTAATTTACCACTTCGACAAACACACCCAGGTGATGGCGGGCGTGTACAACATTTTCGATAGTGCGCCAAAGCGCACCACCAGTTGGGGAGAATATCCGCAGTTGGAAGGCCGTCGTTATAACCTCGGCTTACGTGTCGATTTCTAACTTTTGCCGAGCAAATTACCCGGCCGCTTGCCAACTGCGGCCGGGTTAGATCTTTTCTGCCGCTGATTTGATGAGTTAATACCGGAAGGGAATAGTCGGGAATATCCATTGATCAGATAAATACGAAAATGTGCACTATCCCCGGTTTTCGTGGGTGGCATCGTTCCCGAAACTCTTCACTTGCTCAAAAAACAGGCGTAGAATTCGCTTCGTCTATTAATTGAGGTTGTAAATTATTATGGTTGATCGTGAGTTGGGAAACTGGAAAGACTTCATCGAAGAGATGTTAGGCAACTGACACTGCGTTGAGGTTGATAACAAGGTTGGTGTATTTGTTCGTGATTAAAGCACCCTGGGAACGAGACACTCGTTCGAGATAAAGCAGCATCGGTTTCCCGACGCTGCTTTTTTTTGCCTGCTATTGCGCGACGTCTTGCGCTTTGGCGGTGGCTGCCGGCTTGCCTGGGAAGCGGCGGCGTACCAGCACAAAGAACAGCGGTACGAAGTAAATTGCCAGCAGGGTGGCGGAAATCATACCGCCCATCACCCCGGTACCCACCGCATGCTGGCTGCCTGAGCCGGCCCCACTGCTGATGGTCATCGGCAGTACGCCGAAGATAAAGGCCAGCGAGGTCATCAGGATCGGCCGCAGGCGCATGCGTGAGGCTTCCAATGTGGCTGACATTAAATCCTGACCTTTCTGGTTTAGCTCGTTGGCGAATTCGACGATCAAAATGGCGTTTTTCGCCGACAGCCCGATGATGGTCAGCATCCCCACCTGGAAGTAAACGTCATTCTCCAGTCCGCGCAGCCAGGTAGCGGCAACGGCACCAATCAGGCCCAGTGGCACCACCAGCATCACCGAGAACGGGATCGACCAGCTCTCATACAGCGCCGCCAGACACAGGAACACCACCAACAGCGAAATGGCATACAGCGCCGGTGCCTGCGAGCCGGACAGGCGTTCCTGGTAGGACATGGCGGTCCATTCCAGACCGAAGCCGGTCGGTAACTGGCTGACAATCTTTTCCATTTCGGCCATTGCGGTACCACTGCTGACACCCTCTGCCGCTTCGCCCACAATTTCCAGCGCTGAGCTGCCGTTATAGCGTTCCAGACGTGGAGAGCCATATTCCCAGTGGGAGGTGGCAAAGGCGCTGAACGGCACCATGCCACCCGCGCTGTTGCGCACGAACCATTTATCGATGTCGCCAGGCAGCATGCGGAACGGTGCGGCGGCCTGCACATAGACTTTTTTCACCCGACCGCGGTCGACGAAGTCGTTAACGTAGGTGGAGCCCCAGGCGGTCGACAGCGTGTTGTTAATGTCATCAATTGAAACACCCAGCGCCTGGGCTTTGCGTTGGTCAATATCAATTTGCAGCTGCGGGCTGTCATCCAGGCCATTGTGGCGCACGCGGGACAGCAACGGGTTAGCGGCGGCCAGTTGCAGCAGTTGATTGCGTGCCGCCATCAGTTTGTCGTGACCCAGGCCGGCGTGGTCTTCAAGTTCCATATCGAAGCCGGAAGAATTGCCCAGACCGGTAATCGCCGGTGGACTGCTGGCAATCACCCGCGCCTCGATAATCTGGTTAAATTCCTTGGTGGCGCGATCGATGATATCGAATGAGCTGTTGGCACCGGAGGTTCGCAAATCCCAGTCTTTCAAGCGAATAAACATGCGTGCCACGTTCTGCCCGTTCCCGCCGGGGCCGGCGCCAATGGTGGAGAACACTGACAGCACGTCCTGTTTTTCTTTGGTCAGGAAATAGTGTTCAACTTTTTCCACCACTTTGGTGGTCTGCTGCAGGGTTGAACCCGGCGGCAATTGCACCTGGACGGTGAATACGCCACGGTCTTCCTGCGGCAGGAAGGAGGTCGGCAACTTGATAAACAGTAACGCCATGCCGCCGAGCAGTAACAGGTAAATCACTATATAACGCACACTGGAGTGCAGCACCCGCGCCACGCCGCGCTCATAGCGGTCGGCGTTGCGGTTGAACATGCGGTTGAACCAGCCGAAGAAGCCGCGCTTGCCGTGATGGTGGCCTTTGGCAATGGGTTTGAGCAGGGTGGCGCACAGGGCAGGGGTGAGGATCATCGCCACCAGCACCGACAGCACCATGGCAGAAACAATGGTGATCGAGAACTGGCGGTAAATGGCGCCGGTGGTACCGCCGAAGAACGCCATTGGGATAAACACCGCCGACAACACCATGGCGATGCCGACCAGCGCACTCTGGATCTGCCCCATGGATTTGCGAGTGGCATCCCTGGGCGACAGGCCTTCTTCACTCATCACGCGTTCGACGTTTTCCACCACCACGATGGCGTCATCCACCAATAGCCCGATGGCCAGCACCATGGCGAACATGGTCAGGGTGTTGATACTGAATCCGCAGGCCGAAAGAATGGCAAAGGTGCCCATCAACACTACCGGCACGGCGATGGTCGGGATCAGCGTGGCGCGGAAGTTCTGCAGGAACAGGTACATCACCAGGAACACCAGCACAATGGCTTCCAGCAGGGTTTTTACCACGTCTTTGATTGAGGCCTTAACGAACGGGGTGGTTTCATAGGCGACCTTCGCCTCCAGCCCATGCGGGAAATACTGCGACAGCTCGGCGATTTTATCCTTCACCAACTGATCGGTTTGCAACTCATTGGCACCGGAGGCCAGCTTGATGTTCATGCCGGCGGCCTGCATACCGTTATAGCGGCTGAGATAGTCATAGTTTTCGCCACCCAGTTCGATGGTGGCAACATCGCCAAGCGTGACTAATGAACCGTCCTGGTTGACTCGCAGGGTAATTTTTTGGAATTGTTCAGGTGTTTGCAACTGAGACTGTGCATTGATGGTGGCGTTAAGCGCCTGTTTATCGACGGAGGGGGTACCGCCGAGCTGACCGACGGCGACCTGGGCGTTCTGCGATTGGATCGCGCTGACGACGTCCTGGGTGGTGAGCTGGTAACTGTTAAGTTTGTTGGGATCGAGCCAGATGCGCATGGCGTATTGCGAACCGTAAACGTCCATACTGCCCACGCCGTTGATGCGGCTGAGCGGATCCTGCAGATTGGAAACGATGTAATCGGCAATGTCCTGCTTGTCCATGCTGCCGTCGGTGGAAACGAAGGCCACCATCATCAGCGTGGTATCACCGGATTTCGATACCGTTACGCCCTGGGTCTGCACGGCCTGCGGCAGTCGTTTAATCGCCGCCTGCAGTTGGTTTTGTACCTGCTGCATCGCCTCGTTGGGGTCGGTGCCGGCTTCAAAGGTCAGCGTTACCGTGGCTCGCCCGGTGTTGGTGCTCTGCGACGACATATACATCATGTTGTCCAGGCCCGTCATGTTCTGTTCGATAATCTGGGTGACGGTGTTTTCCAGCGTCTGTGCCGAAGCACCTGGATAGGTGGCGCTAATGCGAACGTTCGGCGGCGCCAGATTCGGGTATTGTTCCACCGGTAAGGAAAAAATCGCCAAAGCGCCGGTCAGGCAAAGAATAATTGCCAGGACCCAGGCGAAAATCGGGCGATCAATAAAAAAATTGGCCATGCAGCGCGAACCTCGTTATGACTTGTTCTATCTTTAAGACGCATCGGAATTGCGTTTTCTCAGTGGCTGGGAAGGATTCCGGCACTTATGCACTTTACGCGTGAAGGGGGGGGAAAGCGTGGAGAAAAAAAGGAGATAATGTAAATAACGGTAGAAGAAACCCCTAATTACACCGTCATTACCGTTAACGGCGCGATTAAGACAATTTAATGACAATCAATGGCCTGAGTATTCGGGGTTGTCAAAAAATAATCAGGACTCACTTTAATGCAGGAGCAAGGCATGGAAATTAACCCGGTATTTGCCCGTCGTCTTTATCTGTGCTGGCTGATCAGCCATAGCGAACGGCCAAACGTCCCGCGTCTGATGGAGCTGACCGGCTGGCCGCGCCGGACCCTGCAAGACGTGTTGAAAGCCTTGCCCGGTCTGGGGGTAGAGCTGCAGTTTATTCAGCAGGGCGTACGTAATAACGACGGTTTCTATCAGTTGGAAAACTGGGGACCGATCAACAAGGGCTGGGTTCACCAGCATCATCAGGCGCTGCTTGCCGCCATCGAATAAAGCCTCCCCGGCATGCCGGGGAGAGATTATTGACTCTTGTGCTCCAGGTACATCACCGTTGCCGCCACGCGTGAACGTACATCCAGTTTGCGCAGCATATTGCGAATATGTACTTTCACCGTCTCTTCAGAAATGTGCAACTGGGCCGCTACCTGCTTATTGGAAAGGCCACGCGCCACTTCCTGCAGCACGTCCAGCTCGCGTTCGGTCAGTTCGGCAAAGGGGTCGTGTTGTTCACTACGGGATGACAGGTAGTCCGCCACCGCGTCGCTGATCACGTTCTTTCCTTCCGCCGCCGCGCGAATGTGTTCCAGCAACTGTTCCGGTTCGCTGTCTTTCAGCAGGTAGCCGTCGGCACCGGCGTCGATCAACGCGTACACGTCGCTGCGTGAGTCTGACACCGTCAGCACGATAATACGGGCATCCACACCTTCATTACGCAGCGCTTTCAGCGTGTCCAGGCCGGACAAACCCTTCATATTCAGATCGAGCAGGATCACGTCCGGCGTGTGTTGCAGCGCGAGCGTAATGGCTTCGTTGCCGTTGCTGGCTTCGGCCAGCACGCTAAACAGCGGATCCAGCCCCAGCAGTTGTTTGATGCCGCGGCGCATCAGCGGGTGGTCGTCGACGATCATCACTCGGTAATTCTTCATCACCATGAAATATGCTCCCTGTAGCGAGTAAAGCCACTCAAACGCGCCGTGCAGCACGCTTCACAGTGGGACAGACTCTTATAAAATAGTGGCGATTGGCGCCACGAACATCCTGAAATAGACCGTTAGACTCAGCTAAACCGTAACGAAGAGTGAACAGTCCTGATTTTATGGCGGGAATGTCAGGCGGACTTCCGTGCCGTCCGGCTCACCCCGCTGGATGCGCAGCGTTCCTCCCAGTCGCGCAGCGCGCTCGCTCATGATGGTCAGACCATAATGACCTTCAGGTTCATTCAGGCTGGCGATGCCGCAACCGTCGTCAGCGATGCTGATGCTGTTATCACCCTCGGCCGTCATTTCGCAGCGAATGACGATTTCCTGTGCCTGGGCATGTTTGATGGCGTTAAGCACCGCTTCGCGCACAATCTGTAGCGCATGCACCTGCTGCTGGGCATTGAGCGCCTGGGAAGAAAGCCGACAGTGTAACTGAATCCGTGCGTCAGTAAGAACCTTTAATGGCGCCAGCAACTGGTGCAGCGCGGTGTTCAAATCGGCCTCCTGAATGTTCAGGCGGAAGGTGGTCAGCAGTTCGCGCAGTTGGCGATAGGCGTCGGCCAGCGCCTGGTCAAAATCGCTAATAATCTCTTGGGCTTCAGGGGTGCTGTCCGCCAGCGTGCGCCTGAGCAGGGTTAACTGAATACGCAAGAACGACAGCGCCTGTGCCAGAGAATCGTGCAGCTCGCGGGCGATGGTGGCACGTTCTTCCATCAGCAAGAATTGCATATGCTGTTTCTGCGCGCGGTTAAAATAAACCCCACGACTCAGCATATTGGCCACGCTCTGCATCAGGTGCGGATGTGGTGGCTGTTCCTTATGCTGCCAACTCAGTTCACCCAGCGGTTTGTCGCCCTGGATAATGGTCAGCGATTGCCAGGCCAGCGTCGGCGAAGGGCGGCCGCTGCGCAATTGCCATTCGCTGAGGCTGTCCGCCACGTTTAGCCGGATGCAGTGCAAATCTTCACTTTGGCGCACGATGTGCAGGATCTTCTCAAATGCCTGCTGGTCTATCTGCCGCACGTTAAGTGCTTGCGAGCAGTTGTACAGCACCTCCAGCGTCTTGTTCGCCTGTTGCAGACGCTGGGTTTTCTCCTGCACTTTCTGCTCCAGCGACTCATACAACTTGGCCAGGTCGCCCGACATGGCGGTAAAGGCCTGCGACAAAACGCCCAGCTCATTCGGCAGGGCGGTATCCAGCGGTGGGTGGTTAAAGTCCCGCTGTTGCACGCGCTGGCTGGCATCCACCAGATGCTTCAGCGGTGCCACCACCTGACGGCGCATAAAACGGATGCAAAACAGCACCAGGCCGATGATGGCGATAAAGCCCAGCACGCTGATGGCCGCCACAATAGTCAGTTTCAGCTCGGAATAACGCTGTAGCGCCAACACGAAATGGTCAATCTGGTTAACGTAGCCGGCGATATTGGCCTGATAGTCGGCCGACTGGCCGGCCTGGATCTGCTGCGCCAAGGGTTGCCAGGCATGCTGCAAAGACAGGTACTTTTCCCGCACTTCCGCAGGCACGTAAAAACGATCCAACTTCTGCAACGCCGGGGCCTGCAAGGATTGCCGATATTGTAATAGATGCTGTTCCAGCTCCGGAGCCGGGCCAGTGAGATCGTAGGCCAGCCGGTAGCTCTGCATGCGCAGCGAACCGGCAATGTTGACCGCTTCGGCGTCACGCAGGCTGTCAGCCACGGTGGTTAGCGCCAGCCCGGTAGAGAGCACGGACAAAATCACAATGCAAAACAGCGCCTTGGCCAGGCTGCTGGTCACTGAACGTTTAACAAGCAATCATGCATCCTTTTCTCGCGGGCGATGAGCATCACCGGGTTTCATTCGAAAGCAAAATTATAAGTTTTGCAACTAAAATGCGTAGCGTTTTGCATGAAATTGGCTGCCATCGTCACAAAAGGTGGCCGCTGTATAATCAACTAGATAGCGAGTAAGTGGAAATCGCAGGGCTAAAATTCCGCCCCCCATCGGTAATTGATTGATCTGGCGCAAACTACTCCTGCATTTACCCCTTTAGGGGGATTATATACCCCCCGAACTGATATTATCTTACCCCCGTGTTTATCAAGGTTTATGCCTGCCGTTTTTAATGTCTTTAACGACAACTGGAAACTCCTTGGTAACGACTACAATAACAATACAAAAACAGGTTCTATACCCTATACCCTATAGCTTTCAAGCTGCAGCTAGGCGGCCAGCTCGCTCATCCCCAGGCGCTTACTTTAGTAAGTAACTGGGGTGAGCGAGTGCAGGTAACAACGCTGCAGCTTGAAAGATGACGGGTATATTTACGCGCGATGGCGTGTTTGCAATGTCGAGGATAACAGCATGACCGTATTGTCACGGCGTAACCTGCTCGGTGGACAATGGCGTCAGCCAGCCGCAGCGATCCGCCCCCCGTGGTCGCTGCGAGAATCCCTTTTTATTACCGGTTGCACTCGCTGCCAGGCCTGCGTTCGCGCCTGCGAAACCGGGGTGCTGATTAGCGGCAGCGGCGGTTTTCCCGAAATTGATTTTCAACGAGCAGAATGTACCTTCTGCGGACGCTGCGTGCAGGCCTGCGAAGAACCGCTATTTCGCCCGTTGGCAGAAACACCCTGGCAACAACATGCGGTATTCGGTAGCGGTTGTCTGGCGCAGCGGGGTGTGGAATGCCGCAGTTGTCAGGATAGCT
Source organism: Serratia sp. AR11 (assembly GCF_056376275.1). NCBI lineage: Bacteria > Pseudomonadati > Pseudomonadota > Gammaproteobacteria > Enterobacterales > Yersiniaceae > Serratia > Serratia sp. AR11. Next base: position 3,972,844 of record NZ_CM150739.1, on the reverse strand, counting down.
GTGAGACCCAGGCGATCCGCTTTCGGCCCCGTCTGGGCGAAATGGCTCAACCCGTGCTGGAGATCGCGGCCTGCACTGGCTGTGGCGCCTGTGTCGCCGGTTGTCCGGCCGATGCCGTTACCCTAACCCAGAGCGAAAATAATGATGAATAACGAATGGCACGTCAGCGGGCTGGTGGTGCAGGCACGGCCGGAAAAAATTCCAAGGCTGGTCGCTGACTTGCTGGCGATCGCAGACACGGAAATTCCGGCCCAGGACCAGCAGCACGGCAAGCTGGTGGTGGTGATGCAGGCAGCTTGTTCCCATCAGCTGCTGGAAAAAATTGAGTCGGTACGCAATTTGGATGGCGTGCTGGCGGTATCGCTGGTTTATCACCAGCAGGACACTCAAGGTGAGGTAACGCCATGAAACTCAGTCGTCGAGACTTCATGAAAGCAAACGCCGCGGTCGCCGCTGCGGCAGCCGCCGGGCTGACTATTCCTACGGTGGTGCAGGCGGCGGCAGGCAGCGCCGACTCTATAAAATGGGACAAAGCGCCCTGTCGTTTCTGCGGCACCGGTTGTGGCGTGCTGGTCGGTACCCAGAACGGCCGCATTGTGGCCTCACAGGGCGATCCGGAAGCGGCGGTCAACCGTGGGTTGAGCTGCATCAAAGGCTATTTCCTGCCAAAGATCATGTACGGTAAAGATCGTCTGACTCAGCCACTGCTGCGCATGAAGGACGGTCAGTACCACAAGGAAGGCGAGTTCACGCCGGTCAGTTGGCAGCAGGCTTTCGACATTATGGCCGAAAAGTTCAAGCAGGCCCTGAAAGAGAAAGGCCCAGAGGCCGTTGGCATGTTCGGTTCTGGTCAGTGGACGGTGTGGGAAGGCTATGCCGCCGCCAAATTGCTCAAAGCCGGCCTGCGCTCCAATAACCTGGATCCTAATGCCCGTCACTGTATGGCGTCAGCGGTAGTGGGCTTTATGCGCACCTTCGGCATGGACGAGCCGATGGGCTGCTATGACGATATCGAGCAGGCCGATGCCTTTGTGCTGTGGGGCTCCAACATGGCGGAGATGCACCCGATCCTGTGGTCGCGCATCACTGACCGCCGCCTGAGCAATGAGAAGGTCAACGTATCGGTCCTGTCGACTTTTGAGCATCGCAGCTTCGAACTGGCGGACAACGGCATGGTGTTCACGCCGCAGACCGATCTGGCGATCATGAACTACATCGCCAATTACATCATTCAAAACAACGCGGTAGATCAGGACTTCCTTAATCGGCACGTCAACTTCCGCCGTGGCGCGACGGATATCGGCTATGGCCTGCGCCCAACCGACCCATTGGAAAAAGCGGCGAAAAACCCCGGTAGCGACGCTTCGGATCCGATGAGCTTCGAAGAATACAAAGCCTTTGTCGCGGACTACACGCTGGAAAAAACGGCCAAAATGAGCGGCGTGCCGGAAGACCAACTGGAAGCGCTGGCAAAACTGTATGCCGATCCGAACATCAAGGTGGTGTCGTACTGGACCATGGGCTTTAACCAGCATACGCGCGGCGTATGGGCCAACAACCTGTGCTACAACCTGCATCTGTTGACCGGCAAAATCTCCAAACCGGGCTGTGGGCCGTTCTCACTGACCGGCCAGCCTTCCGCCTGCGGCACCGCCCGTGAAGTGGGCACCTTTGCCCACCGTTTGCCGGCCGACATGGTGGTCACCAACGAAAAACATCGGCAGACCGCCGAGCAGAAGTGGCAACTGCCGGCCGGTACCATTCCAGCCAAAGTTGGGTTGCATGCGGTAGCGCAGGATCGCGCGCTGAAAGACGGCACGCTGAACGCTTACTGGGTGATGTGTAACAACAACATGCAGGCCGGGCCGAACATCAATGAAGACCGGATGCCGGGCTGGCGCGATGCGCGCAATTTTGTGGTGGTGTCGGATCCTTACCCGACCGTCAGCGCCCTGGCAGCCGATCTGATCCTGCCGACCGCCATGTGGGTGGAAAAAGAGGGGGCCTACGGTAATGCGGAGCGCCGTACTCAGTTCTGGCGCCAGCAGGTGAAAGCGCCGGGCGAGGCCAAATCCGATCTGTGGCAGCTGGTGGAGTTCTCCAAACGCTTTACGGTGGAAGAAGTGTGGCCGGCCGAACTGTTGGCACAGAAACCGGAATATCGCGGTAAAACGCTGTACGACGTGCTGTTTGCCAACGGTGAGGTCAATAAATACCCGCTGACGGAGATCCCGGCGGATCAGCTTAACGATGAAGCTCGCGACTTCGGCTTCTATCTGCAAAAAGGGCTGTTTGAAGAATATGCCGGTTTTGGTCGCGGTCATGGGCACGATCTGGCGCCGTTCGATAGCTATCATCAGGCTCGCGGTCTGCGCTGGCCGGTGGTGGAGGGTAAAGAGACGTTGTGGCGCTACCGCGAAGGGACTGACCCCTACGTTAAAGCCGGAGAAGAAGTGCGTTTCTACGGCAAGCCGGACGGCAAGGCGGTGATCTTCGCGCTGCCATTCGAACCGGCGGCGGAAAGCCCGGATAAAGAATATGACCTTTGGTTATCCACCGGTCGGGTGCTGGAACATTGGCATACCGGTTCGATGACGCGCCGGGTACCCGAGCTGCACCGTGCCTTCCCGCAGGCGGTGGTGTTTATCCATCCGCTGGACGCCAAAAGCCGCAACCTGCGCCGTGGCGAGAAGGTCAGGGTGCTGTCGCGCCGTGGCGAATTGATCAGCACGGTCGAAACTCGCGGCCGCAACCGTCCGCCAAGGGGGCTGGTGTATATGCCGTTCTTTGATGCGGCGCAGCTGGTCAATAACCTGACGCTGGACGCTACCGATCCGCTTTCCAAAGAGGTCGATTTCAAGAAATGCGCGGTGAAGTTGGAGAAGGTGTGAGGCTGACGAATTGCGCGATGAACACCTTATTTAATGACCCGGGAGCCAAATAAAAATGAAAAGCCCTGTTGTGAAAAAGACGTTTGCCCTGTGGGTGACCCTGTTGTCGCTGGCCTTTGCCGGCCTGGCGTTTGCTGCCAGTGATGTCGATCTCAGTAAGTCTCCGGAAGTGTCCTCGACTGCCAGCGGGCCGATCTCGATGCCAAAGCAGCAGGAACGGATGGCGCTGAACTACGTTAATCAGCCGCCGATGATCCCGCATAGCGTGGATGGCTATCAGATCAGCAAGAACACCAACCGCTGCCTGCAGTGCCACGGCGTGGAACATTACCGCACCACCGGTGCACCGCGTATCAGCCCGACGCATTTTATGGACCGGGACGGCAAGGTGCTGAGTGAAGTCGCGCCACGTCGCTATTTCTGTCTGCAGTGCCACGTACCGCAAACCGATGCGGCGCCGATTGTCGGCAATGATTTCCAGCCCATGCCGGGCTTTGGGCATTAAGCGGGGGAGCTATGAGCGAAGACAAACACACCACCACTGAAAAAAAGCCCGGCCGCCTGTTGCGGATCTGGCGCTGGTGGCGCAGGCCAAGCCGCCTGGCGCTGGGTACGCTGCTGTTGCTCGGCTTTGGCGCCGGCATCATCTTCTGGGGCGGTTTTAATACCGGCATGGAAGCAGCGAATACCGAACAGTTCTGTATCGGCTGTCATGAAATGCGCGAAAACGTCTATGAGGAATACATGGGCACGGTGCATTACAACAACCGCAGTGGCGTGCGCGCCACCTGTCCGGATTGCCACGTGCCGCATGAGTGGGGGCCGAAAATGCTGCGTAAGATTAAGGCCAGCAAGGAGTTGTACGCCAAAGCGTTCGGGCTGATCGATACGCCACAGAAATTTGACCAGCATCGGTTAGCGATGGCGAGCAATGAATGGGCACGAATGAAGGCCAATGACTCGCAAGAGTGCCGCAACTGCCATAATTTTGAATATATGGACTTTACCGCGCAAAAAACCGTGGCGGCGAAGATGCACGACAAGGCGATAACCGAAGGCAAAACCTGTATCGATTGCCACAAGGGGATCGCCCATAAGCTGCCGGATATGCGCGACGTACCCAACGGCTTCTAAATACTTTTGAGGGTAAAAACCCCGTGGTTCTGTATGAGCTACGGGGTTTTTTGTTGCAAATCCGTTGTCACTTCGAAGCTTAATCGCGGTATCATTTTTGCGTTTCAGCTAACGGAAAAGAAGAAGGGTTCATGTCGGCGAAAATTGAGAATGTGAAAAAAGAGCTGTTGTCGGATAACTGGTATGTACTGCACAAATATACTTTTGATCTCAAGCGCAAGGATGGCGGTTCCGTTCAGCAGATGCGCGAAGTCTACGATCGCGGTAATGGCGCAACCATTTTGCTGTATAACCGCGCCAAGGGCACGGTGGTACTGACCAATCAATTCCGCATGCCGACCTATGTTAACGGCAATGAGAGTGGCATGCTGCTGGAAGCCTGTGCGGGCCTGCTGGATGCGGATTCACCGGAACAGTGCGCGCGACGTGAAGCGGTGGAAGAAACCGGTTTTCAGGTCGGTGAGGTGAAGAAGGTTTTCGAAGCCTATATGTCGCCGGGTGGCGTGACTGAAATTATTCATTTCTTTATCGCCGAATACCATGACGACGAACGTCATGCGGCCGGTGGCGGTATCGAAGACGAAGATATTGAAGTGGTGGAACTGCCCTTCACCGAGGCGGTGGCGATGATCGCCGACGGGCGCATGAAAGACGGCAAGACCATTATGCTGCTGCAGTACCTGCAAATTCACCGCATTATGGACTGAGACAGACTATTCATCTCGCCGGCGAACGGCGAGATGAATCCAATGTGCGTTAGTTAGGCTTGTGGGCGTTAGGCTGGATTGTCGAGGGTTTTTGCACCATCGTCGGCATGTACAATGAGTAACAGAGCCGGTTATTGTTTAATTGCTTGCTTCTCCTCAGCTCGCCTGGCGTGGTTTTTAACTGTTTTTTGAATGTCCGAGTAAAAACCTGTTGAGAGTCAAAGCCATAATCCAGTGCGATATCCATGATTTTTCTGTCGGTAAATCTCAGTGCGATCGCCGCCTCAGTGACGCGCCGCATTCTGATATCTTGGGCAAGCGTTAGCCCTGCATGCAACTTGAAAAGCCGTTGAATGTGGAATCTGCTGTAGCCGGATTTTTTTGCAATGGTCTTTATATTCAGCTCGGCTCCCAAATTGCCCTCTATCCATTTAAGCATCTCATTAATAAAAATCTTCATATTAATTGCCATGGAAAACTCCTTTTATCGCATAGACTTTTGGGGGCGTTCATGTTCTGTCGTTTTGGGTGAATGACCTCTGATTTATAAAAAGAATGCTGGCGGTGTACGGGGTGAGACCCTGACGTCATACATGGCGATAGGGAAAGATACCGTCGAATAGGAGATCAATTTCATTAGGGGTTAACAGCGATGAAATATCGGTGCCGTTGACATACCAATAGGACAGCGAGTGGAAACTGTTCTCTTTGAACATGGCGTCTAACGTGCTGGTGGCGATAGTGATCGGGACATAAACCAGATTATTCTTTATCATGGCGTGCAGCTTATGTTGTCCTAAAATCAAACCCAGTTTGAATGCATAGTGAATGATGGCATCTGAATTGGTGGAGAGCAGGCGTTGCAGGTTAATCACCATAATGTCATGTGAGATAACCTTCACGATAACGGCGATTTCGGTCTCTTCATCCCAGATTAAAATATCCCCATCCGCCAGCCTGCTGTTGGGTGGCATAAATATGGCCAGTTTCAGCCCATCATGGGTAGAGTGTTGATGACATTCTTTTTCCAACTGTGCCGAATCCAGGATGAGGTAGTCTGGAGAGGTTCCACGGATCTTGTCTTGCCACTCTTTGTTCTTATTTATGTTTCCAAGTATTTCACTGATAATAATCATGGCGCTTCCTTCATGTTGAGTGTAACTATCCATGTGTAATTGTTCTTGGTGATTCCAAATGCGGAAGGATACATTTTCTTTTTGTTTTTTTATTTTGATATTTCTGACTATTTAAAATAGGAATGAAAATTACACGCTATATTCGTATCGTTCAATCTATTAATTTCTTTCTTTTGATCGATTAAATCTATCGGTATCATCGATCAAAAAGTAAGTTTCGATAGCCATTGACTATTGTATTATGATGCTTTTATTTATAACGATATGATTGTATTGAATGTTTTATTTTTTCTATTTAAATGTGCCCGACTTGAACGAAGGATCAAAGTCTCATTGGTTATATGAGGTGTTTATTAATGTGCTGTTTTGCAATAAAAATAATGGCATTAAAAATCAATAAATGGCACCGCAACTGATTTCTTAATAAACTATCGCGGGAGTTATTTTATTTTAATTATATCTTTATGGTTGCTGTGACGTCAGTTTTAATAAAACAAAGGTATAAGATACCTGATTATGATTAACTCAATTGGGGGTAAGGGGGAATATGAGATATAAAAAGAGCTTCAGCCAGAACGAAAAAGCCCGGCAATGTGCCGGGCTGATGGCTTCATCCTCTCCAGGGGGAGAGGGAACTATTTCAGCAGTGCCTGCGCCTTGGCCACCACGTTGTCCACGGTGAAGCCAAACTCTTTGAACAGCTGCTCTGCCGGGGCTGACTCACCGAAGCTGGTCATGCCCACGATGGCGCCGTTCAGGCCAACATACTTGTACCAGTAGTCCGCGATACCCGCTTCCACTGCCACGCGGGCAGTCACTGCCGCCGGCAGCACGGATTCACGGTACGCCGCATCCTGCTTGTCGAACGCGTCGGTAGACGGCATGGAGACCACGCGCACCTTACGGCCGGCCGCAGTCAGCTGGTCTGCCGCTTCCACGGTGATACCCACTTCCGAACCGGTGGCAATCAGAATGACGTCCGGTGTCCCGGCGCAGTCTTTCAGCACATAACCGCCACGGTAAACGTTGGCCAGTTGCTCTGCGGTACGTGGCTGCTGGGTCAGGTTCTGACGGGAGAAAATCAGCGTGGTCGGGCCGTCGTTGCGCTCGATGCCGTACTGCCAGGCTACCGCCGATTCCACCTGGTCACACGGACGCCAGGTGCTCATGTTCGGGGTCACGCGCAGGCTGGCCATCTGCTCAACCGGCTGGTGCGTCGGGCCGTCTTCGCCCAGACCGATGGAGTCATGGGTGTAAACGAACACGTTGCGGATTTTCATCAGCGCCGCCATACGCACCGCATTACGGGCGTATTCCACGAACATCAGGAAGGTCGCCGAGTACGGCAGGAAGCCGCCGTGCAGCGCGATGCCGTTGGTGATGGCGGTCATGCCGAACTCGCGCACGCCGTAGTGGATGTAGTTACCCGCCAGGTCTTCGTTGAGTGGCTTGGAGCCGGACCACATGGTCAGGTTGCTTGGTGCCAGGTCAGCGGAGCCGCCGAGGAATTCCGGCAGCACCTTGCCGAAGGTTTCCAGTGCGTTCTGCGAGGCCTTGCGGCTGGCGATATTGGCCGGGTTGGCCTGCAGTTTTTCCACGAAGGCTTTGGCTTCGGCTTTCCAGTTGGCCGGCAGTTCACCGTTCACACGGCGTTTGAACTCGGCAGCCAGTTCCGGGAAGGCTTTCGCGTAGGCGGCGAACTTGTCGTTCCAGGCCGCTTCTTTGGCCTTGCCGGCTTCTTTGGCATCCCACTGGGCATAGATGTCCTGCGGGATTTCGAAGGCGGCGTATTTCCAGCCCAGCGCTTCGCGGGTGGCGGCCACTTCGGCGGCGCCCAGCGCAGCACCGTGCACGTCGTGGGTACCGGCCTTGTTCGGGGAACCGAAACCAATCACGGTTTTGCACATCAGCAGCGACGGCTTGTCGGTGACCTTGCGGGCTTCTTCAATGGCGGCCTTGATGGCGTCCGGGTTGTGGCCGTCAACGTGACGCACCACGTGCCAGCCGTAGGCTTCAAAGCGCTCGGCGGTGTTGTCGGTGAACCAGCCTTCGACGTGACCGTCGATGGAGATGCCGTTGTCATCGTAGAACGCGGTCAGTTTGCCGAGCTTGAGGGTACCGGCCAGCGAACAGACTTCGTGGGAGATGCCTTCCATCATGCAGCCGTCGCCCATAAAGGCGTAGGTGTGGTGGTCGACGATGTCATGACCCGGGCGGTTGAACTGCGCGCCCAGGGTGCGTTCGGCAATGGCGAAACCGACGGCGTTGGCGATACCCTGACCCAGTGGGCCGGTGGTGGTTTCCACGCCTGGGGTGTAGCCGTATTCCGGGTGGCCCGGGGTTTTGGAGTGCAGCTGGCGGAAGTTTTCCAGCTCGCTCATCGGCAGGTCGTAGCCGGTGAGGTGCAACAGGCTGTAAATCAGCATGGAGCCATGGCCGTTGGAGAGGACGAAGCGGTCACGGTCAGCCCAGTGCGGGTTGGTCGGGTTGTGGTTCAGGTAGTCACGCCACAGGACTTCGGCGATGTCCGCCATGCCCATAGGTGCACCCGGGTGGCCGGAATTTGCTTTTTGTACGGCGTCCATGCTGAGTGCGCGGATGGCGTTGGCAAGCTCTTTACGAGAGGACATGTTTTACTCCAGTGTGATTACAGTTCAGCGGCCAGCATATCTTCCAGCTTTTGCTGGTCAACGGCGAACAGGCGGATACCTTCGGCCAGTTTTTCAACCGCCATGGCGTCCTGATTGTGCTGCCAACGGAAGTCAGCTTCGGCCAGTGGGGCAGGCTGATGGAAACCTTCGGTGGATGGCGTCAATTTACGCTCGACCGGTTGCTCGCTGTGCTTGAGTTGTTCCAGCAGGTTTGGTGCGATGGTCAGGCGATCGCAGCCGGCCAGGGCCAGAATTTGCTCTACCTTGCGGAAGCTGGCACCCATGATCACCGTCTGATAACGGTGCTGTTTGTAGTATTCATAAATGTTGCGCACTGATTTCACGCCAGGATCCTGCTCTGCGTCGTAGTCAGCCGCAGGCTGTTTAGCCTGATACCAGTCATAGATACGGCCAACGAAAGGTGAAATCAGGAACACGCCGGCTTCGGCGCAGGCGCGGGCCTGGGCGAAAGAGAACAGCAGCGTCAGGTTGGTATTGATGCCTTCTTTTTCCAGCTCCTCGGCGGCTTTGATGCCTTCCCAGGTAGAAGCCAGTTTGATCAGAATACGTGACTTATCGATGCCCTGTTGCTGATACAGCGCGATCAGTTTGCGTGCCTTGGCCACGCACATACCGCGGTCGAAGGACAGGCGGGCATCCACTTCGGTGGAAATGCGGCCCGGTACGCTTTTCAGGATTTCGACGCCGATATTGACCGCCAGTTTGTCGCAGGCATTAATCAATTGGGTTTCTTTGCTGCCACCTTGCTGGCGGGCATAGCTCAGGGCTTCGAGGATCAGTGGCTTATACTGAGGCAGTGCAGCGGCCTTCAGGATCAGTGAAGGGTTGGTGGTGGCGTCTTGCGGTTCGAACTGGCGGATCGATTCGATATCGCCGCTGTCGGCTACCACCGTGGTTAGCTGCTTGAGTGCATCCAGTTGATTCATTTATAAGCTCCTTGACCAAACGTCAATGTAGGGAAATGAGAACGTTTTCCATCGTAGGCTGCACACACTGCATCAGAAGCCCGCCGATTAAAATGCGCTTTTTCTGATTGTTGCAATGGATAAGAACTATGGATCCCCGAAAACCAGGCTTATAGCGGAGACAGACAATAAAAAAGGGTTCAGCACCCGGCTGAACCCTGCGGTATTCCCCCTCCTTATTATTTAGTCAAATTAACGTCAATTGCCTGATAGAAGGCATTGGCCGTATCTGCCACATCCCACACGGCGAGGATCACGTGCGAACCACTACGGTCTGCCGGTATGTTGCAGTGGTGGGTGACCTGCGCTGCAGGGATCGCGCCGCCGTCGTTCTGTTGGCAGAACGGCGTCAGGTCAAACGATGCACGGGTCAGCGGCTGGGAGGCATCCCAGTTTGGTTTGGTAATGAAATAACGCCAGCTGGTGGTGCTATGGCGAGCCGTAAGCGTCCAGGTGAAGGAGTTGGCACCGGTGTGCAGGTTGATCTTGTTCCAGCGGGTCGGCGTTTGCTGATCCAGCTCGAAGAAGGTGGATTTGTCGGCGCTGGCGATATGCCCATCTGCCGGACCGGCCTGTGGGAAGCCTTTCAACCCTTCAACACTCTGCGGTTCGTATTGCACGCTGCCGCACTGGGTATTGAGCTGCAGCTTGCACTGGTAGGAACGACTGGCCGGGGTTTCGACATAGCCGTGGGCGGAAGCCTGCTGTGATACGCCGAACAGTGCGGCGCTCAACAGGCCAAGAGACATAAGGGTACGAGAAGTATTGTTCATAAGTCACTCCTGACTGAAGTTGTATTGTAAGTGGGGTTTATTTCACCGGTGAAATGAGAGGTTATTAACGAAATTAAAAACATCATTCTTGGCGGCTTGTTTTATTTTTACTCTTAGTCTCGGCTGTCAGGATGGAATGTTTTATAGGCTATTAACTAAAATTATTATGATGATTGCCTTTCGTTTCTTGGTTGAATTTATTTAAATACTGCTGTCTAAAAAAACGGCGTCATGATGAATTTTATTTAAAGGTTCGATGAATAGTCTTTCAGATGACGCTCTCCGATATGGAGTATATTGCTTGTGGTTTTACTTACTCTTGTGTGACTTGAACGATTTTTACGCGCCAACCACTTGGGAATTTAGTGTCAATTTTTTCTTATTTTATTTCAAAGAGGAATTTGTATGACTAGATTATCCCTGGATGCGATTAAAATAATCAGCACCATAAAAAGTACCGGCTCTTTCTCAATGGCGGCGGAGGCACTGCATAAAACGCCGTCGGCGATATCCTATAGGGTTTCCAATATTGAAAGTAAACTCTGCGTGAAACTTTTTCATCGTAATGGCCCGATGATTACCCTGACAGATGAAGGGGAATTCCTGTTGCAAGAGGGCAGCTGGATTTTAAATGCGGTGCAGGATCTTGAGAGTAGGGTAAGAAACATCCCGAAATTCGATAATAATATCCGCATCGTCGTCGATAATTTCTTTCCACTGGAAACTATCACCCAGGATATCCGTGACTATATCCAGCACAGCCCAAATGCCAACATTTCCGTACAGCGTGAAGCACTGAATGGTACCTGGGACGCCCTGAAGAACAACCGGGCGGATTTGATTATCGCCATCGGTCAGATCCCGGACAGCGTGCAGGCCAAAACGCTGATGCTCGGCAAACTGAATTTTGTGCTCTGTGTTTCACCTTCGCATCCCTTTGCGGCGCAGAAAAAGCCGGTGGATAAAAACCAGCGGCTGAACGATATCGTGGTGGTGATTGCCGACAGCAGCCACGAACTGCCCAAGCGTAACCACGGCACCATGCCGTTACAGCGCCAACTGGTGGTGTGCGACGTCGAAAGTAAGCTGTCGCTGTTGAAGCGCGGCATTGGCCACGGCTTCCTGCCACCGGCGCTGATAGAAAAAGAGTTGGCGAGCGGTGAGCTGGTGACGGTGCCGGTCGATATGCAAAAGGGGGACGAAATGATTTGGCTGGCCTGGCACCCGGCCAGCAAGGGCGCCGGATTTAGTTGGTGGCATGAGCGACTGACGCGTAAAAGCGACGTCTTTAGCCTGATGGGACGCGAAGTGATACGTGACGGGGGTTACCCTTGGTGTAACAACTGAGGGAATTGACCACGAAGGGATGCGAAAATTAAACGTTTAATGCAATAAAAACCCCGTTGCCATCGGCCCCGGGGTTTTTTAATGCGGCAACCTGCCGTTATGCCACGCGGCCCACTTTCAGCCAGGCGCTGTCCGAGCCGGGTACGGAAGTGATGAAGCCCCACTTGGTCTGCCAGACATAGCCAAGATAAGACACCAGCGCCCCCTGGTTATAGGTGGTACCGGCAACGTAAGCCGGGGCGCTCATGATCGGTAAATTACCCGGACCAACGCCGGTATAACGCAGGCCGGTGCCCATATCCAGTTGACTGTCATCGTAGTCCGCCGCGTTGAAATAGCGGTCCAGCGACGCCAGCAGGTCACCGTTACGGTTATCCTGACCCAGATGCCAGAACATCACGCCGCCCAGTTGCTGCTGCTTGATGTACTTCGCCTTGTACTTGAAACTTTCGACGTCGTCGTAGGTGACGAACAGGCCATTGGCCGCGTGATACAGGTACGGCGTTTTGGTCTTGTCGTTCCACAGGCGCTGATAGCCGTAGTTGCCCAATAGCATTTGTTCCAGTTGGCGGTAGGAGGCGATGCGCGGATCCTTATCGCGCACACACTCTTCACAGCCCACCAACCAATAGTCGGTGCCCGGGAACGGATCTTCCCCCGGGGTGCTGTGGCTGCTGTACTGGCCGCCGTTGCTGCTGCTGACGCCCTTGAACGCGCGACCGTAGAACGGCACGCCCATAACGATCTTGTTGCTTGGCACGCCTTCCAGCATCAGATGCTGTTGCACCGCCGCATCTACCGTCAGGCTGAACGGGCTGGGGAAGGCGCGGGTCAGTTCTTCCCAGCTCCAGCCCAGGTTGGCTTCACGCAGCGCGTTATAGAAGGTTGGCCCGGCGCTGTCGCCGAACAGTCCCGCCTGGTGGTTGGTGATTTTCTCCCACGGGCCGGCCAGATCGTAGGTCATCAGGTTGATGTAATCGAGTGAGGCGACGATCTGCGGCAGCTTGCTGTAGTAACGCGACAGGAAGAAAGCGCCGCCGGCCCCGGCAATGGTCAGTTGGTAAGGCAGCGCCTGACGACCGTCAGCCTGGGTTTGCTGGTTCAGCAGGGTGCGGATCTCCTGCAGCGCGGCGACAAAGCCGTCCACCTCGCTGCTTTGCGGATATTCCCAGTCAATGTCTACGCCGTCAAAACCGTAATCTTTCATGATGCGGACGCAGGATTGAGCGAATTTGGTACGTGCCGCCGGGGTTTTCACCGCGTTGACATAGTTGGCATGGGAAACGCCCAGGTCGTTGGAGTAATACCAGCCACCGATGGAGAACATGATCCGCAGGCTGGGGTTGTGTGCCTTCAGCGCGGTTAACCGGCTGACCACGTCGCGCGCCTTGGCGTCGTTAGTCGCCGGGTCCCAGGCGCACTCCAGATTGCTGTTAATGTCGAGGAACGAGAAATTAATGTGGGTCAGCTGTTTGGCCTTGGCCGGTGTGATGTTGGACACCGGGAATGGCACAATTGAAGTATCAGACTCGGTATAGTTATTAATTTGGTTGGTCGGAATAAAATAATAACCAATAACGGCTTTACGTTCGGACATGGTATTTCTCCAGGGTTGAGGTTTGTTGTTATTGAGAGCCATTCTCTCGCCGCTATTAATGTTTATTTTTCCAATAAAGAGAAGTCGAAAAAAATCACAGTAAAGATGAATTTTTTATCGCTCGACGCCGTTATTTCCCACGAGTTGTTGTGCCATGGCTGAGCATGAATCAATTTGAACTTAGAGGCTGTATTTATTCATTTGCTTTGTTATAGCATCCTTAACTAGATTCTGAATGTACCGATATCCCACCGGCCGTGATTGGCAGTTAATTAAAATAAAATAGGAGTTCAGCTATGTCCAGTTTAGAGCCAGACGCTGTTGGCTTAATTATCCAGCGAGCATGTGAATATCTGCAGCCGGTGATGAATGCCATTTTGGCGGGCATCATGGCGTTATTGCACGGAGCTTACCGCAACGTAGGTATGCGGCGCCGACTATTAAATGCCGGCATGTGCGCATTATTGGCCTGGACGGTACGCGATGCATTAGCGCTGGCCGGGCTGGAATTAAAGTGGGCGAATCTTGCCAGCGTACTGATTGGCTTTCTTGGGGCCGATTATATCAGCGCATTAATTAAAAAAATCATAGGAAAAAAAACGGGGCTTAAAAATGATAAATGAAATTGAAGATATTCGGTTTACCGCACGCAGTGAGGCGAACTTAATTGGCGTTCACCCGGATCTGGTACGGGTGATACGGCTGGCACTGCATTACTCGTTGGTGCCGTTTTCCATCACCGAGGGGCTGCGTACCATGGCGCGTCAGCGTGATCTGGTACGCGGTGGTCAAAGCCAGACGTTGAAAAGTCGGCATTTAACCGGTCACGCGGTGGATGTGGTGGCGATGCCGGCGGGAGTGGTGTCTTGGGAATGGGACTACTACGCGCAAATCGCGGTGGCGGTGCGCCGTGCGGCACGCGAATGTGCGGTTAACGTTGAGTGGGGGGGCGAATGGAAAACGCTGAAGGACGGGCCACACTTCCAGCTTTCCTTCAGGGATTACCCGGCATGAGCGGCTGGCTGAGCCGGTTGGCGCAGGGGGGATTGTTGCTGCTGCTGTTGGCAGCCATCTGCCTGGCCGCTTATAGCTCGATGTTGTCGCATCGGCTGGATCTGATGCGACAGCAGGCAAGTGAACAGCAAAAGACCCTGGCGCAGCAGGCGGGGTTGATTGCCACGCTGCAAACTCAGGATGCACAGAACCGGGCGCTGATGGCGGCTCAGCAGCAGCAGGAACAGCAGTTGCGTCAGCAAAGCGACGTCTACCAGAGGAAATACCGTGAAGCGATTAAAAATGATGCCTGTGCTGGGCAGCCTATGCCTGGCGCTGTTATTGAGCTCCTGCGCCCAACCCCCGCAGACGGCAGCACCGGTGGTGCTGTTGCCTCCTGAGTCGGTGTTTACTCCGTGCGAGCAGCCGCAGCTGCTGGGTAACACCTGGGGCGATGCGCTGAGTTACACGCTGGCACTACAAACCTCGTTACAAATTTGCGCAGGCCGGGTGGCGACGCTCAATGCCTGGCGTGCCCAACTGCCGTCGCACTGACGGTATTCAGACTACTGATGATGCCCGATATTAGGGAGAGCGTGCCGAAGGGGTCGTAGCAGCCTTGGCTGCCGGAGCGCCCCTCGGTGCGCTAGGCCCGGGTATCTCGAGCTAAAAAACAACTTTGTTATCAAACTCACTATCAGTCGCACTGACGGCAGTGTTTTTCTTTTCCCTCCTGTGGTACTTCTTTTTTTACTTTTAAAAAACTATTTCGATCAAGGTTATGGCCCGCTTCAAAGTTTGTGACGTTTCTCTCACTATACTTAAAGGCTGTGCCCTGCCATTGTACGTGAGCGCCGCTGGCGGTCATTTGGACGCGCAGCAAGGCGCGGGTCGTGAGGTTTGGTGGGCCAAATAAGCGACTCGTAACACAGATGCGCGTTCAAATGGCCCCAGCCCTTCGGGTCGCGCCCCAAAAGCCCGTACTCCGCGTTGTCGGGTTTGAACATAGGCCCGCTATGCTCTGCTCCCTCTGCCTTGATTACGGGCTTTTGGGTCTGCGACGGCGCCACGGACAATGACAGGACGCAGCCTCATAGCCTTAAAGGTTTACAAGTCTTACCTCAACATAAAAGCAAAAAGCATAGGAACCCATAATGGACGAACAGCTCAAACAGAGTGCGCTTGATTTTCACCAGTATCCGACCCCAGGGAAGATCCAGGTATCTCCAACCAAACCGCTGGCAACGCAACGCGATCTGGCGCTGGCCTACTCGCCGGGCGTTGCAGCCCCTTGTCTGGAAATTGCTGCCGATCCTCTCGCGGCCTACAAATACACCGCACGCGGCAACCTGGTGGCGGTGATTTCCAACGGTACGGCGGTGCTGGGGCTGGGTAATATCGGTGCCTTGGCCGGTAAGCCGGTAATGGAAGGGAAAGGCGTCCTGTTCAAGAAATTTTCCGGCATCGACGTGTTTGATATCGAAGTGGATGAGCTAAACCCTGACAAGCTGATCGACATCATCGCCGCGCTGGAGCCCACCTTTGGCGGCATCAACCTGGAAGACATCAAAGCGCCGGAGTGTTTCTACATCGAGCAGAAACTGCGTGAGCGCATGAAAATCCCGGTATTCCATGACGATCAGCACGGCACCGCCATTATTACCACCGCCGCAGTGCTGAACGGCCTGCGGGTAGTGAAAAAGAATATTTCCGACGTGCGACTGGTGGTTTCCGGTGCCGGCGCGGCGTCGATCGCCTGTTTGAACCTGCTGGTAGCGCTGGGGTTGCGCCAGCAGAACATTACCGTCTGCGACTCCAAAGGGGTTATCTACAAAGGTCGCGACGCCAACATGGAACAGACCAAAGCGGCCTACGCCATCGAAGACAACGGCCAGCGGACGCTGGGGGATGCTATCCCGGATGCCGATATCTTCCTCGGCTGTTCCGGTCCGGGCGTGTTGACCCAGGATATGGTGAAAACCATGGCCAGGGATCCGTTGATCATGGCGCTGGCCAACCCGGAACCGGAGATCTTGCCGCCGCTGGCGAAAGCCGTGCGTCCGGATGCCATTATCTGTACCGGCCGTTCCGACTACCCGAACCAGGTCAACAACGTCTTGTGCTTCCCGTTCATCTTCCGCGGTGCGCTGGACGTGGGCGCGACCACCATCAACGAAGAAATGAAGCTGGCCTGCGTGCATGCGATTGCCGATCTGGCACTGGCAGAACAGAGCGACGTGGTGGCTTCGGCCTATGGCGATCAGGACCTGTCATTTGGTCCTGAATACATCATTCCAAAACCTTTCGATCCGCGCCTGATTGTTAAAATCGCCCCGGCGGTTGCCAAGGCGGCGATGGAGTCCGGCGTGGCGACACGTCCGATCGAAGACTTTGATGCCTACGTCGAAAAACTGTCCGAGTTCGTCTACAAAACCAACCTGTTCATGAAGCCGATCTTCTCCCAGGCGAAGAAAGAAATGAAGCGCGTGGTGATGGCGGAAGGGGAAGAGGAAAGGGTACTGCATGCGACTCAGGAACTGGTGTCGCAGGGGCTGGCCTATCCAATCCTGGTCGGTCGTCCGAGCGTGATTGAAATGCGGCTGCAAAAACTTGGCCTGCAACTGACGCCGGGTAAAGACTTTGAAGTGGTGAACAACGAGTCCGACCCACGCTTTAACGAATACTGGGGCGAGTATTACCAGATCATGAAGCGTCGTGGCGTATCTCAGGAACAGGCGCGCCGTGCGGTGATTGGTAACCCAACGCTGATCGCTGCCATCATGCTGCATCGCGGCGAGGCGGATGCGATGATCTGCGGCACCATCGGCAGCTATCACGAGCATTACGACGTGGTCGAGAAAGTGTTTGGTTTCCGCGAAGGGGCGCACGTTGCCGGGGCGATGAATGCGCTGCTGCTGCCAAGCGGCAACACCTTTATTGCCGACACCTATGTCAATGACGATCCGACGCCGGAGCAACTGGCAGAAATCACCCTGATGGCGGCGGAAACCGTGCGCCGTTTCGGGATTGAACCCAAGGTGGCGCTGCTGTCTCATTCCAGCTTTGGCTCTTCCGATAACCCGGCGGCCTGCAAGATGCGTAAAACGCTGGAGCTGGTGAACAAGATGGCACCGGAGCTGGAGATTGACGGTGAGATGCACGGTGATGCCGCGCTGGTGGAAAGCATCCGTAACGATCTGATGCCGGATAGCCCGCTGAAAGGGGCGGCCAACGTGCTGATCATGCCGAATATGGAAGCGGCGCGTATCAGCTACAACCTGTTGCGCGTATCTTCTTCCGAAGGCGTTACCGTGGGGCCGGTGCTGATGGGGGTATCGAAACCGGTACACATCCTGACGCCAATCGCCTCGGTACGCCGCATCGTCAATATGGTCGCGCTGGCCGTGGTGGAAGCGCAGACCACGCCGTTATAAGCCTTGAGTGACTATAAGCCTTAAGTGACTACAAGCCTCCAGCGTTTCGGCGCCGGAGGTTTTTTTATTTTATGCCCTGCAGCGTGTGGCGATCCGGTGGATATCCTGCGGTGTCGTGCGGCAACAGCCGCCAATCAGCCGGGCGCCGATGCGTTGCCATTCGCCAATTTGATCAATCAGGCTGCCGTGTGCCCCCCCACAGGCATGCCAGGTTTTACTTACCGCGTCGTAGTGTTCACCCGAGTTCGGATAGACCAGCAGCGGCTTGTCAGCCAGTGCGGCAAATTGCTGCAGCGCCGGGGCCACATTTTCCAGCGCAATGCAGTTAATGCCAATCGCCAGCACCTGTGGATTCGCCTGCAGCGCTGCCATGACCTCGGTCAGCGGCGTCCCGTCGCTGAGGTGTTGACTGTCGCGCAGGGTGAAAGCGAACCAGGCACCGAGGGTTGGGAACTCTTCCAACAGCGTCAGCAACGCCTGCAGTTCGCTGAAGGATGGCAAAGTCTCGCAGGCCAGTAAATCCACCCCGGCCTCGGCCAGTGCGCTGATGCGCGGGCGGTGGAAGGCGATCATCTCTTCCTGCGGCAGCGAGTAATCACCGCGATATTCAGATCCATCGGCCAGATAAGCGCCATAGGGCCCCACCGAGCCGGCAATCAGCAGCGGTGCGGCCTGTGGGTGTTGTGCCAGATAATCGCTGCGCGCCTGCTGTGCCAACTGCACGCTTTTGGCGATCAGCGCCAGTGACTGCGCTTGATCCAAACCACGGCGCAGAAAGCCTTGTGGCGTGGCCTGATAGCTGGCGGTGATGGCGCACTGCGCTCCGGCGTTGAAATAGTCGAGATGCACCTGATAAATCAGCTCAGGGTTTTCAATCAGCACTTTTGCCGACCACAGCGGATCGCTCAGATCGCAGCCGCGGGCTTCCAGTTCGGTGGCCAGTGCACCGTCTAAAATCAGCGTAGGGTGGGCGCTCAAGAGTGTGGCGACAGGGTTGTTAACCGACATGATTCTCTCCCAGAGAGGTTTTTTGCCCGGCACGGCGGGTCAGGTAATAGGCGATGTAGCACAGGGCGACAAAAGGCAGCCCGCAGTAAAGCGCAATGCGCTGCTCCGGATCGAACGCCAGCCCGACGCAGGCCAGCAGGCACAGGGTGAAACCAACGATCGGCGTTAGCGGGTAACCCGGCGCGCGGTATTTAAGACCGGAAATGGGCTGGCCGCTGCGGACATAATGACGGCGGAAAGCGAAGTGCGAGGCACAGATGCTCAACCAGACCACCACCACTGCAAAACCGGAAATTGCCGACAGCGCCACGAACACCGTGTCCGGGGCGATCACGCTGGTCAGCAATGCCAGTACGCCGCCGAGCATGCTGAAGGTCAGCGCGTTGATCGGGATACCGCGTTTATTCACGCGGGAGAAATAGGCCGGCAGGGTGCGCTGGTTGGCCAGCGACCACAGCATGCGGCCCGACGCGTACAGGCCCGAATTGGCTGCCGACAGGATGGCGGTCAGGATCACGAAATTAAAGATATCGGCGGCATAGGGCACCCCGATGCGTTCAAACACCAGCACAAACGGGCTTTTGACAATCCCGGCCTGATCCATCGGGATCAACGCTGCCAGAATAAATACCGTACCGATAAAGAACAGCATCAGGCGGATCACCGTGGTACGTATCGCCCAGGGCACCACCTTTTCCGGGTTCTCGGTTTCACCGGCGGCAATGCCGATAAGCTCAGTGCCGGAGAATGCGAAATTCACGGCCACCATGGTCATCAGGATCGGCAAGGTGCCGTTTGGCAGCCAGCCGGAGGCGGTCAGGTTATGCAGGAAGGGCGCTGGCGTGCCGTCTTTCATCGGCAGCAGGCCGAACATGGCCGCACCGCCGAGGATGATAAACGCCAGAATGGTAACGACCTTGATCAGCGAGAACCAGAATTCGCTCTCAGCAAAGAAGCGGGTCGTGACCACGTTAAGCAGGAAAATCGCCGCGCAGAAGATCAAACACCACAGCCACACCGGTGATTGCGGGAACCAATACTGCATGCAGAAACCGGCGGCGGTCAGGCTCGAACCCAGTGCGACTGTCCATGTCAGCCAGTACAGCCAGGCGACGGTGTAACCGGTGGCCGGGCCAAGATAGCGAGATGCGTAGACGTGGAAGGCGCCGGTTTCCGGCATCGCCACCGACAGTTCACCCAGGCACAGCATCACCAGATAGACCACCAATGCGCCGATCAGATAGGCCAGCAGGGTGCCGAGAGCACCGGTAGTGGAAATGATATAGCCGGTATTGAAGAACAGCCCGGTACCAATCACGCCGCCCAGCGACAGCATCACCAGATGTCGGGCCTTCATGGTGCGTTTGAACTGCCCTTCGGCGGGAACGGCTGAGTGCATAATATTCTATCCGTATAGACGTCTAAACAGCTAAATGGCCATCAGTTATACCCGCAATACTTCATGAAATCAATGTGTGAGCGGAAACCATAAAGCAAAAACCGTTATCAGCGTCTCAGGACAGGTGGCTTTCTATATGCAAATGATAATTATTATCTATAATATCGCCACTTTTATTACAAGGGCAGCATGATGAGATTTTTGATTTTATTGGCCGCGCTGGCACTGGGCGCCTGTAGTCAGGCGCCGGTTTCCTCGCCGAAAAACAACCTTGATAACCTGGGGAAAATTACCGACTTGCGCAGCGGCGAAAGTTTGTCACCCGAGCAACTGCTGACCCGATTGGCCGCTCAGCCACGGGTTATCGTCGGAGAAAAGCATGACAACCCCTACCACCACCAGATTGAACTGTGGCTGGTGGAAAACTTACCGCAGAAGCGGCCGCAGGGCAGCGTACTGATGGAGATGATTAACCCGAGCCAACAGGCCAAAGTGAGTCAGGTGAAGCAGTGGCTGCAGAGTAATCCGAGAGTGCGTGATGAGCGCGTGGCGGAGTTGATTGACTGGCAACCAGGCTGGAAATGGCCGCTGTACGGGGATTTGACGATGGCGGCGATGCGCGCACCGTACCCGCTGTGGTCGGCCAACCTGGATCGCGATGAAATCATGGCGTTTTATCAGCAGCCGGTTTTCCCGCAGGGCCAACTGTCAGTGCGTCCTGCGGTGCAGAAAGCGCTGGAAGAGACTATCCGGACTTCGCACGGTGGGAAAATTGAGCCTCAACAACTGCATGCCATGCTGGCGATCCAGCAGCAACGCGATCGACGTATGGCCGAACGTTTACTGGCCGCGCCGACACCGACGCTGCTGATTGCCGGCGGTTATCATGCTTCCAAATCGGTGGGGGTGCCGCTACACGTGCAGGATCTGCAGCCGACAGCCGTGCCAACCGTGTTGATGCTGGTTGAGCCCGGTGTACAGGTCGATAAGCAGGTGGCGGATTACCTGTGGGTTACCCCAGCGGTTAACCCTGAGGTAAATGATTAGGTTAAGACGGTGAAAAGAACTGTTAATACAAATTACAAATGATTATCATTAGCAAATGAGATCTAAAATCATTCGTAATTAAGTAATCTAATATCCCTATGCCGAGTCTGTCTTTATCTTATCCGCTCGCCTCCATGCCACAGCCGCGCTGGGCACGCGGATTTTTATGTGCGATAGCGGCACATGTGGCGCTGGTACTGCTGTTTTATTGGCCACCCCAGCCGCTGCCGCCGATGCCGTTAGCGCCACCGGCGGTGATGATGAGTTGGGCGGCGCAGATTGAAGCACCGGAAAGCCCCAAGCCGCTGCCGTTGGGTGTGCAACAGGCCGAGTCTTCTGCGGCACAACCGGCCGAGCCGCAGGAGCAGCCGGACTTGCCGAAGTTGGCGCGGGCCGAAAAGACCAAAATCAGCGTGGCTGAGAAAAAGCGAACCGAACACCAGCCACCGCAGAAAGCCCAGCCGAAGCCGGAACAGCAGGTGAAAGAGATCAGGCACGCCGCTGCATCCAGCGCTGCCGCACCGAAAGCCTTGAACATAGCCCGGCAGACGGCCGCACCGCTGAACAGCGATTCCGCAAGCAGCGAACAGGTCAGGCTGTCGTGGGAAAGCCGGGTAAAGGGAATGCTAAACCGCATCAAGCGTTACCCGCCGGATGCGCAGCGCCGCCGCCGTACCGGTATGCCGCAGGTGTCTTTTTCCGTGGATGCACAGGGACGGGTTTTCGATCTGACCTTGCATGCCCCGTCGGGTACCGCCTCGCTGGATCGTGAGGCGCTGGCCGTGGTCATGCGGGCGCAGCCACTACCGCCACCGCCGGTCGAAATGCTGCGGCAGGGCAACGTTCAGGTAACGATGCCCATCGATTTTAATCTGGCGGCGCTGGACGCCAGCCAATAATTTATTTCGTGAGCCGCGTTCTTTTGTTTACCCAAACAAAAGGGAGCTGCTGATGCCAAACTATCGTGAGGGACCATGAAACAAACACTTCTGTCGGGCCGCCAGCGTTGGCGTGCGGCCACCTATGCCGTGATTTCATTAAGCTTATTGGGCCAGGCCGCCTGGGCGCAGCCGTTGGCGCCCAGCGCCGAGATTATCCCGCACCCATTAACCGCCCAGGGGGAAACCCGGGTGGATGATTATTATTGGCTGCGTGACGACAGCCGGCAAAATAAAAAGGTGCTGAATTATCTGACGGCGGAAAACCGTTATACCGAACAGATGATGCAGCCGTATAAAAAACTGCGCGATAGCCTGTATCAGGAAATGCTGGGCCGCATCAGCCCGGAAGATCGCTCGGTGCCCTACCAACTTAATGGGTATCGCTATCAGGAAAGTTACGCGGCAGGTAAAGACTTTGCCCTGTATCAGCGTCAGGCCCTGACTGCCGATGCGCCGTGGCAAACCTTGCTGGACGCCAATCAGCGTGCGGCGGGGCAGGATTATTATCGCTTGGGTGGGATGGCGATCAGCCAGGATAACCAGCAAATGGCGATTGCTGAAGATCTGCAGGGGCGCAGGCAGTACCGTATTTCGCTGCGTGAAATCGATAGCGGAAAATGGGCGCCGGAAGTGATTGAAAACACCTCCGGTGACATGGCGTGGGCCAATGACGGCAAGACGCTATTTTATATTCGCAACCACCCGCAGACCCTGTTGCCATATCAGGTTTATCGCCATCAGTCCGGCACGCCGGTTGCGGACGACAAACTTGTCTATCAGGAAAATGATGGCGGGTTCTATTTGAGCCTGGGTCGTTCTTCTTCACGTGACTACGTCATTATTACCATCAGCGGCAATACCACTTCCGAGGCGCGGCTGATTGACGCTAATCAGCCTCTGAGCACGCCGGTGTTGTTTGCCGCGCGCAAGAACGGCCACGAGTATTATGTAGACCACTATCGCGGTGAGTTCTATCTACGCTCCAACCACCAAAGCCCGCATTTTGGTCTGTATCACACCGCGGCAGTCGGCAAGCCATGGCAGGCGCTACTGGCACCACAGGAAAAGCGCGAGGTGGAAGACTTCACGTTGTTCCGCGACTGGCTGGTAGTGAAGGAACGTGCTGATGGCCTAGTACAGCTACGGCAAATCAGTTGGGACGGTAAAACCCAGCGCAGTATTCCGTTCGACGACGCCAGCTATATGGCCTGGCTGGGCTATAACCCGGAGCCGGACAACCAGCAGCTGCGCTATGGCTATTCGGCGATGACTACCCCGACCCGCACATACCAATGGAATCTCAACAAAGGCGAGCGCACCCTGCTAAAACAGCAGGAAGTGAAGGGAGTGGATCCCAGCCAGTACCACAGCGAGCGGGTGTGGATTAACGCGCGTGACGGTGTGAAGGTGCCGGTCTCGCTGGTGTACAACAAAGCCATGTTCAAACCGGGGCACAGCCCGCTGCTGGTGTACGGTTATGGTGCCTATGGCATGAGTATGGATCCGGCCTTTAGCGCCAACCGCATTAGTTTGCTGGATCGCGGTTTCGTTTATGCGCTAATCCACGTGCGCGGTGGCGGTGAACTGGGGCAGAACTGGTACCAACAGGGCAAGTTGACTCATAAGCCAAACACCTTCAATGACTTTATCGACGCCACCCAGGCATTAATCCAACAGGGTTATGGTCAGCCGGGCCGTATTTACGCCATGGGGGGCAGTGCCGGCGGGCTGCTGATGGGGGCGGTGATTAATCAGGCACCGCAGTTATATAACGCAGTGGTGGCGCAGGTACCTTTTGTTGATGTGCTGACCACCATGCTGGACGACAGCATTCCGCTGACGGTCGGTGAATACGAAGAGTGGGGCAATCCGAATCAGCCGCAGGCCTATACGTTGATGAAGTCCTATAGCCCGTATGACAACCTGGCTAAACAGGCTTATCCGAACCTGCTGGTCACCAGCGGCCTGTATGACTCGCAGGTGCAATATTGGGAACCGGCCAAATGGGTAGCCAAACTGCGTCGTTTTAAACAGGGTGATTCAGTGTTGCTGCTGGCGACCGATATGACGGCCGGCCACGGCGGAAAATCGGGCCGCCTGACGCGGCTGGAAAATAACGCGCTGGAATACAGTTTTATTATGGCGATGGATCAGAAAACACAGAAATAACCACTTTCACCGTCGGGTAATAAGCCCGGCGGTTTATTAAAACTATAAAAAATAAATTTACCGTCGATTCCGGCGGGCTTTTTGCTGGGCATTGTCGGCCATAAAATCTTTTTGGCAATTTCTGGGGATATATGAAAATCAAATTAATAGTAAGCCTGATCGGCGCGGGAATAGCGCTGAGCGGGGCGGCGACGGCTGCGCAGAATGGGGCAGAAGAGGGAAAGGGCAAGGTCGTTTTCAGCCCGTTGAATGTTTCGGCGGCACAGAGCAGTTCCGGCAGCAGTGAAAAAGAAGCGCTGGAAAAACCCGGCGCTTTCAGCTCGCGTGGGGAAAATAAGAATCTGGAGTCGGTGGACAGCATTCTGCGCAGTATGCCAGGCACTTATACCCAGATCGACCCCGGCCAGGGTTCGGTCAGCGTCAATATCCGTGGCATGAGCGGTTTTGGCCGCGTTAATACCATGGTTGATGGCATTACCCAGAACTATTATGGCAGTTCACCCAGTGACGCGGCGCATGGCGGTTTGCCAACCAGCCAGTTTGGTGCGCTGATCGATCCTAACTTTATCGTCGGCGTTGATGTGGCACGCGGTAATGCGACGGGATCCGCCGGTGTCAATGCGCTGGCAGGCAGCGCCAACTTCCGCACCATTGGCGTGGATGACGTAGTGTTTTCGGATAATCCTTTTGGCGTGCGCACCAAGTTTTCTGTAGGTAATAACGGTATTGGCCGCAGCGGTATGATCGCCGTGGGTGGGAAAACCGACGCATTCGGCGAAGGCGGTAGCCTGGGAGCCATGGCGGCAATCAGCGGCAGTTCGATCACCTCTAATTATAAGAACGGTTCCGGCTTTGACAGTGAAGAGTTTAATGTCGATAAAACCTATCGCCAGAATCCCAAATCTCAGTTATTTAAAGTGGATATTAAACCCGACGCTTTTAATAGTATTGAACTGTCGGCCAGAACTTATCAAAACAAGATCACCCGTCGCCATATCGACAGTAATGACTTCTATATTAAATATCATTACGCCCCGTTTTCAGAGCTGATTGATTTTAATCTGACTGCCAGTACCAGCCGGGGTGAGCAGAAGTTTATGTCCGATAATATGGCGGGATTTAGCGACAGCACCGCAAAAAATATCTCGGACGCGCTGGACGTCAATAACACCAGCCGTTTCAGCCTGCAGGAGATCGACTTTGCCTTTAGCTATGGCGGCAAGCTGATCCGCAATGAATACAAGAAGCGCGCCTCCGGGCTGGTGACAGATGAAGGCCAGGCGGAAAGTTCGCCGGTGGGCATTGCAGGCAAACAAAATATAGCCAGCCTTTACAGTGGGCTGCAGCTTAATTACGGCATCTGGCAGGGTAATTTTGACCTGAACTACAGCGCCTATGATATCTCCGGCTATAAACCGGCCTGTGATGAACGCGTGGCCTGCTTCCCGCAGGGGGCCAGCAACATCAATTTGAAAGAGCACGGCTTTAACCCGGCGGTGATGTTGTCCGCACAGGTAACACCGTGGCTGCAGCCGTTCGTCAGCTACAACAAATCGATGCGTGGGCCGAATATTCAGGAAGTGTTCTTCGCCAACAGCGGCGGGCAGTCGATGAACCCGTTCCTTAAGGGGGAAACGGCAGAAACCTATCAGGCGGGTTTTAACGCCAATGCTCATGACCTGCTGTTTAAACAGGACAGCTTCCAGCTGAAGGCGGTGTATTTTGAGTCGAAAATCAAAAATTACATTTCCAGCCAGAGCTACATGGTGTGCAGTAATCGCCAAAAATGTAATCGTGCCCAGACTAGTCAGGAGGAATGGGATAACGCCGATGTGAATGTCGCCATGACCATGTACAGCAACTCATACGAGCCAGTCAGGTCGCGTGGGGTGGAAGTGGAGGCGATGTACGACGCCGGTTTTGCCTACACCAAACTGTCCCTGAGCAAGGAACACACCAGCCAGCCGACCAATCAGGCCAGCAATGTGTTCGGTGCCGGTGACATTAGCGAGCTGCCGGAGTTGTACTTCACGCTGGATACGGGTGTGCGTTTACTGGATGAGAAATTGACGCTGGGCGGGCTGGTGAAATACACCGGCAAGGCTGTGCGCCTTTCTCCCGATTCTAACGTCGATGAGAATGAGCAGTTGCTGAAAGAACCGGCGCCGCATATTCCGACCGTTATCGATCTTTACAGCACCTATCAGTTCAACCGGAATCTGCTGTTAAAATTCAGCGTGCAGAACCTGATGGACAAAGACTATTCCGATGCATTGAACAAGATGAACGCCATGCCATCGCAATCAAGAGACTTCTCACCGACCAACACCGCCCGCGGCCGAACCTATATCTTCGGCGGGGAGGTGCGTTTCTAAACGGGATGCGGGCGCAATTACTGCGCCCGTTTTGCCTGCTGCAACCACTTGTCCAGCTCATTGGCGAACTGCTGGCGATCGCGCTGGTTCAGCGTATTCGGGCCGCCGGTCTGGATGCCGCTGGAGCGCAGGGTGTCCATAAAGTCACGCATGTTCAGGCGCTCACGAATGGTGTCCGGGGTGTAGCGTTCACCGCGTGGGTTCAGCGCCACTGCCCCTTTTTCTATCACTTCCGCTGCCAGTGGGATATCGGCGGTGATCACCAGATCGCCTTTCTCACAGCGGCGCACGATTTCGTTATCCGCCACGTCAAAACCGGCCGCCACCTGCAGGGTGTGGATGTGTTTTGACGGTGGCGTTCTCAGCGGCTGGTTCGCCACCAGCGTCACCGACATTGCGGTACGCTCCGCCGCCCGAAACAGCACTTCTTTAATTACGTTGGGACAGGCGTCCGCATCAACCCAAATCTGCATCATTCCGGCTCCTTCAGCCAATCGCGTACCGGCAGGAAATCACGGTACAGCGCCGCTTCCGGGCTGTCTTCCGCCGGTTGATAATTGTATTCCCAACGCACCAGCGGCGGCATCGACATCAGGATGGATTCGGTGCGGCCACCGGTTTGCAGGCCGAACAGCGTGCCCCGGTCCCAGACCAAATTGAATTCCACGTAGCGGCCGCGACGATACAGTTGGAACTGGCGCTCGTGATCGCCCCAGCTCAGCGTTTTGCGTTTCTCTACGATCGGCAGATAGGCCTCGAGGAAGCCTTTGCCCACCGCCTGGGTAAACGCGAAGCAGGTGGCGAAGTCCGGGGTGTTCAGGTCATCAAAGAACAGGCCGCCGATGCCGCGTGCTTCGTTACGGTGTTTGATAAAGAAATAGTCGTCGCACCACTTTTTGTATTTGGGATAGACCTGCTCACCGAAGGGCGCACACAGCCGTTCGGCGGTGCGGTGCCAGTGAACGGCATCTTCTTCAAAGCCATAAAACGGCGTCAGGTCAAAGCCGCCGCCAAACCACCACACCGGCTCTTCGCCCGGCTTTTCAGCAATGAAAAAACGCACGTTGGCGTGGCTGGTCGGAATATAAGGGCTGCGCGGATGGATCACCAGCGACACGCCCATCGCCTGGAAACTGCGTCCGGCCAGTTCGGGGCGATGCGCGGTAGCGGAAGCGGGCAGGGTAGCGCCGGAGACGTGTGAGAAGTTGACGCCCGCCTGTTCGAACACCGCACCCTCGGTCAACACCCGGCTGCGGCCACCGCCGCCTTCTTCACGCGTCCAGCGGTCTTCGTTGAAAACGGCGCTGCCGTCGGCCTGGGCCAACTGCGTGCAGATGCGGTCTTGCAGCGCCAGCAGGAAGGATTTTACTTCTGCGATGGTCGATAAACTCATACGGGATAATTCACAGCGTCTGACTGAACAAGGCGCAGAGTATACCTTTATTCACCGCGGCTGGCAGTATCAGCCGGGTTTTCGTTGGTGTGAATCGTAATAGCTGAAGAAACTGATCACCCCGTCGGCAATGGCGCGGGCGATTTTCTCGCGGAATGCGGTGGTGCCCAGCAGGCGCTCTTCTGCCGGGTTGGTAATGAACGAGGTTTCGACCAGCACCGACGGGATAGACGGGGATTTCAGCACCGCAAATGCCGCCTGTTCCGTACTGTTGCTGTGCAGGTGGTGTACCGGCCGGATTTGGCCGAGCACGTGGCGGCCGAGCGTCAGGCTGTTGTTGATGGTATCGGTCTGCACCAGATCAAACAGCACCTGTTGCAGATAGTTGTCCTGGTTTTTGTACTTGCCACCGGCCACATCATCGGCGGCGTTTTCACGGTTGGACAGGTAACGTGCCATGGCGCTACTGGCCCCGCGATTGGACAGGGCAAACACCGAAGCGCCTGAGGCTTCCGGGCTGGTAAAACCGTCGGCGTGAATCGAGATAAACAGATCGGCCTGATGCTGGTGGGCAATCTCCACCCGTTGGAACAGCGGGATAAATTCGTCTTCTTCCCGTGTCAGACGGACTTCGACGTGTTCCTGTTCGTGCAGGATGCGGCGGACGTGGTTGGCAATCTCCAACACGACGTGCTTTTCCTGTGAGCCTTCACTGCCAACCGCGCCGGAGTCGATACCGCCATGGCCAGGGTCGATCATCACCAGCCTTTTGCTGCCGGAGGGTTTAGGCGCTGGTTTAGCGGTCGGTTTGGGATGTTGGTTGCGCAGCATGCCACCGGACTCGGCTTCGGCGCTTTGGCTTTTGCTGCCGAGCAGCACCAACGCCAGGCCGGAGAGCAGTAATTGACGTCGCGTGGGGGAAACGGAGAGCGGCTTAAAATTGAGGAATTGTTTAACCTGCTTTTTCATAACGCTACGCTCCGTCGACAAATTCTATTTTGCGACGTTATATCGTATTGATAATCATTAATCGACCTGATAACTATGTCCATTTATTACGCGGGTAACCGATCATTTCTGGATAATTGCTGGGGTAAATCGCAGTTTGATATTGCGTAAGTGAATAATCACGCGATAATCAGATAAACATCTTAATTAACAGCGGCGAACATCGATGGAAATTCGCGTATTTCGGCAAGACGACTTTGAAGAAGTCATTACTCTGTGGGAGCGCTGCGATCTGCTGCGCCCGTGGAACGATCCTGAGATGGATATCGAGCGCAAACTGAATCACGATCCGGGCCTGTTTCTGGTCGCCGAAGTGGGCGGCGAAGTCGTAGGGTCGGTGATGGGCGGTTACGATGGCCATCGCGGTTCGGCGTATTACCTGGGGGTACACCCGGATTATCGCGGGCGCGGTATTGCCAATGCGTTAATTAACCGTCTGGAGAAGAAACTGATCGCGCGTGGGTGTCCGAAGATCCAGCTGGTGGTACGTGAAGACAACGACACGGTGATCGAGATGTATGAAAAACTCGGTTACGAGATCCAGAACGTGACCAACCTGGGTAAACGGCTGATTGAAGATCAGGAGTATTGAGTCGTCATTCGGGCGGTGAGGCTTCACCGCCCGTTGCTGCGTGTTAAGGCAGTTTTTTGATGTTCTTCACATCCACTTCCACACTGCTCCAGTCTTTATCCACTTTCCCTTCCAACTGCACTTTATCTTTCGGGGTGATGGTCTGGCCGTTCCAGCGTTTTCTGTCGATCTCCACCGTCAGGGTGCCGCTGGCGTCACGGAAGGTATAGGTGTCGTCGCCGACGCGCTGCTCAATGTTGCCCTGCAGCATCACCCAGGTGTCATCACTCATCGACTTCACCTTGTCTACCGTGGTCAGCGCCGCGCTGGGGCCGGAGAAGCCGCCCTGTTGGGTATTTTGCGTTTGTGTCTGCGGCGCGGCAGGGTCGAGGAACCCGCCTTGCTGTGCCAGAACCGGTGCGCTGCACAGAGCGATTAATGCGGCCAGGGTATATTTTTTCATCTTAAGCTTCCTTATCTCAATCGCGAATTAAAGCCCTGCCAATCAGGACTGCTGGTTTGATGGGGTTAAGTAAAGCATGAAAATCTTAAGGGGTTCTTAAGCGAGTACATTGAAAACAATAAATCTGGCTCCCATTTGAAGGAGTAAGAATAATGAAATTGGCAAGGAATCGACGTTGAAGCCACTCCCACACCGTTTTTCCCCCGACGATTACGATCATCACGGTGCGCTGCGTTTGCCGCTGTGGTTTTGGGGCGTGCTGGTTTTACAGGCCCGGACCTGGATTTTGTTCGTGATGGCCGGTGCTTCGCGCCAGCAGGGTGAAGGGCTGCTGCAGCTGTTTTACCCTGACACCCAAAGATTCTGGTACGGCATCATGCTGGGGTTGCCGGCGGCGTTGGCATTTCTGTTGGCTCCACGGCGTCACCAATGGCCACGATTGTGGCGTGCCTGGCGTTGGGTGCTTTGTCTCTCGCTACTGGCGGCACTGGGCGGTTCGCTGTTCAGCCTGTGGCAGCAGGCCGACAATCAGCCACCGCTGGATGCTGTCCTGATACTGCTTGATGCGCTGGCCCTGGCCTATCTGTTGCTGAACCAGCGGCTGAAAGCCTGCTTTACCGTACAGAACGAAGCGGGGTAATTGCCGCCTGCGGCGGCACTTTTCCTATTTTCTGCACTCCAAGCTCGCAACCGATGGCGAAGCGTGGGCAGTTGTGAGAGGCTGGCACGCAGCAAAACGCCGGGCCCATGCCTTTGATGTTAAGGAGCTAGAGATGAATATTCGCCCACTATTGTTAGGGCTCCCGCTGTTACTGACCGGCTGTTCGACGATGTCGAACTTCTCCTGGTCGAGCCTGTCGCCGCTTAACTGGTTTGGCAGCAGCCTTGAGGTCAGCGCCAAGGGCGTTGGCGATTTGAACGCCGGCACCCCGATGTCGGAAAGCGCCATCAACGACGGGTTGAAAGGCGATTACCGCCTGCGCGGCGGCATGGCCACCAGCCAGGGCCAGATAGTTTCTTACTATCAGGCGATGGACGGCAATGACGTGAAACTGGTGATCACCGGTGAGCCCAAGGGCCACGTGCAGCGTGTGGACGTGATGGACAGCAAGGTGGCGACCGAGTGGGGCAGCAAACTTGGCACGCCGTTCAGCGACCTGTACAGCAAGGCGTTCGGTGCCTGTAAACCGGCCACCGGTGACGATGCCGGCAAGGTGGAATGTGTGGCGGAACAGAGCAAGTACGTGACTTACATTTTCAACGGCAAGTGGGCCGGCCCGCAGGACATCATCCCACCGGATGACACGTTGAAAAGCTGGACGGTCAGCAAGATCATCTGGCACGCCAAACCTCAGTAAACCCTTCTTTTGGGGCGTCCGATCTGCGGCGCCCCAGCTTCCTTCATCTTGACGGATATCCTTATTTTCTTTGCGTTCGGGCAAGGCAAATACCCCTGCTTGCGGTATGATGCTGCGCATTCGTAACAGGCTACTGTTACCCGATTCTGCTATTGAGGATAACGACAATGACACAGGTTCAGAGCGGCATTTTGCTGGAACACTGCCGTTTCGCCATTTTTATGGAAGCCACGGTACAGGGCGAATTTGCCGAACTTCGTCAGGGCTGCAAGCAGTTTTGCCAGACGTTGACCGAGCTGCAACAGCAGTTCCCCGATGCGCATTTGGGCGCGGTGGTTGCCTTTGGCTATGACGTTTGGCATGACCTGTCCAGCGGTCAGGGCGCCAAAGAGCTGAAGCCATTCACCCCGCTCGGCAAAGGGCTGGCACCGGCCACCCAGCGCGACCTGCTGATCCATATTCAATCCCTGCGTCATGATGTTAACTTCACGCTGGCCCAGGCCGCGCTGGCGGCGTTCGGCAACGCCATCAAAATTGAAGAAGAAACCCATGGTTTCCGCTGGGTGGAAGAGCGTGACCTGAGCGGCTTTATCGACGGCACGGAAAACCCGCAGGGCGACCAACGTCCGGAAGTGGCGGTGATTGCCGAAGGCGAAGAAGACGCAGGCGGCAGCTACGTGCTGGTGCAGCGTTACGAACACAACCTGCGTCAGTGGCAGCGTTTCACCACTGAACAGCAGGAGCAGATTATCGGACGTACCAAACATGACAGCGAAGAACTGCCGCCGGAGCAACGCCCGGACACCTCGCACGTCAGCCGCGTTGATCTGAAAGAAGACGGCAAGGGGCTGAAGATCCTGCGCCAAAGCCTGCCTTATGGCACCGCCAGCGGCAAGCACGGGCTGTATTTCATCGCCTACTGCGCGCGTCTGCATAACATCGAAAAGCAACTGCTGAGCATGTTCGGCGATCTGGACGGCAAACGCGACGCGATGCTGCGTTTCAGCCGTGCGGTGACCGGCAGTTATTACTTTGCGCCATCACTGACGCGCCTGCTGTCGCTGTAACACCTCTACCGGGGCTGGCTACGTCGGCTCCGGTTTTACTTCCCCCCTCTGCCATGCCGCTCCGCTCCTGCCTTATAGCGTTTGATGCTTGAAAATCACTAAACGGTATATAAAAGCGTTACAGCTCCGCACCTAGTTATAAATACACTGGTCAACATCAGGGCGAAAGCCCGACGGATTGACTCAGTGATAAGGTGCACAATGAAACAAACGCGGGTTAAAAATATCGTATTGAAAGGATGCTTGGCGGCGGCGCTGTTAGCCAGCGGCCCGCTGTCGGCAACCGAATTGCTGAACAGCTCCTATGACGTTTCCCGTGAATTGTTTACCGCGCTGAACCCAGGTTTTGAGCAGCAATGGAACCAACAGCACCCTGGCGACAAACTGACTATCAAACAGTCCCACGCCGGCTCCTCCAAGCAGGCGCTGGCGATCCTGCAGGGCTTGCGCGCCGACGTAGTGACCTACAACCAGGTGACCGACGTGCAGATCCTGCACGATCGCGGCCAACTGATCCCGGCTGACTGGCAGACCCGTTTACCGAACAACAGCTCTCCTTTCTATTCCACCATGGCTTTCCTGGTGCGTAAGGACAATCCAAAGGGCATTCATAACTGGAATGATTTGGTACGTGACGACGTGAAGCTGGTGTTCCCGAACCCGAAAACCTCCGGTAATGGCCGTTATACCTATCTGGCCGCCTGGGGCGCTGCCAATCAGGCGGATGGCAATGATCAGGCCAAAACCCGCGCCTTTATGACCCGTTTCCTGAAAAACGTTCTGGTGTTTGACACCGGCGGCCGCGGCGCGACCACTACCTTCGTCGAGCGTGGCCTGGGCGACGTGCTGATCAGTTTTGAGTCGGAAGTGAACAATATTCGCAAGCAGTATGGCGAAGACAAATACGAGGTGATCGTGCCGCCGGTCGATATTCTGGCGGAGTTCCCGGTGGCCTGGGTCGATAAAAATGTGGCAAGAAACGGCACCGAACAGGCGGCCAAAGACTATCTGAATTATCTCTACAGCCCGGCAGCACAGCAGGTGATCACCAGCTACTACTATCGCGTTTACGACAAACAGGCGATGGCCGCGGCCAAAGGTCAGTTCCCGGATACCAAGCTGTTCCGGGTGGAAGATCAGTTTGGTGGCTGGCCGCAGGTGATGAAAACGCATTTCTCCACCGGTGGCGAGTTGGATCAGCTGTTAGCCGCAGGGCATAAGTAATGTTGTCGTTGACCAGCAAGCGGGTTTTACCTGGGTTTGGCCTCAGCCTGGGGAGCAGCCTGTTTTATACCTGCCTGATCCTGCTGTTGCCGCTCAGCGCGTTGGTGATGCAGTTGGCGCAGATGAGCCTGGCGCAGTATTGGGAAGTGATTTCCAATCCGCAGGTGGTGGCGGCTTATAAGGTCACGCTGCTGGCGGCGGGCGTTGCCAGCCTGTTTAACGCGGTGTTCGGCATGCTGATGGCCTGGATCCTGACCCGCTATCGTTTTCCCGGTCGCACGCTGCTGGACGGTCTGATCGATCTGCCGTTTGCCCTGCCGACCGCGGTAGCCGGCCTGACGCTGGCGGGACTGTTTTCCACCACCGGTTGGTATGGCCAATGGCTGGCGCATTTTGACATCAAGGTGACGTTTACCTGGCTCGGCATTGCCGTGGCGATGGCCTTTACCAGCCTGCCGTTCGTGGTGCGCACCGTACAGCCGGTGCTGGAAGAACTGGGGCCGGAATATGAAGAGGCGGCAGAAACCCTGGGCGCGACTCGCTGGCAGAGTTTTCGTCGCGTGGTGATCCCTGAGCTGGCCCCGGCGCTGTTGGCCGGCACGGCAATCTCCTTTACCCGCAGCCTGGGCGAGTTTGGCGCGGTGATCTTTATCGCTGGTAACATCGCCTGGAAGACGGAAGTGACCTCGCTGATGATTTTTGTTCGTTTGCAGGAATTTGATTATCCGGCGGCCAGCGCGATTGCTTCGGTGATCCTGGCGGCCTCGCTGCTGTTGCTGTTCAGCATTAACGTTCTGCAGAGCCGCTTTGGCCGACGCATCGGGGGGCACTGATGGCGGATATCTCTGAGTTTAACGGTGTTGAACGCCCGCGCATCAACTGGGGCAAGTGGACGCTGATCGGTATCGGCGTGCTGTTTTCGGTACTGCTGCTGGTGGTGCCGATCATTTCGATTTTCGCCGAGGCCTTTTCCAAAGGTATTGGTGCGATGTGGGGCAACCTGGTCGATCACGACATGTTGCACGCTATCTGGCTGACGGTGTTGATCGCCTTGATTACCGTGCCGTTCAACCTGATTTTCGGCACGCTGTTGGCCTGGCTGGTGACGCGTTTTACCTTTCCGGGGCGTCAGCTGTTACTGACGTTGATCGACATCCCGTTCGCCGTTTCGCCGGTGGTAGCGGGGCTGATTTACCTGTTGTTCTACGGCAGCAATGGCCTGCTGGGCGGTTGGCTGGATGCGCATAATATCCAGCTGATGTTCTCCTGGCCGGGCATGGTACTGGTGACCATTTTCGTGACCTGTCCGTTCGTGGTACGTGAGCTGGTGCCGATGATGCTCAGCCAGGGCAGTCAGGAAGACGAGGCCGCCATTTTGCTGGGCGCTTCTGGTTGGCAGATGTTCCGCCGGGTGACATTGCCAAACATTCGCTGGGCACTGTTGTACGGCGTGGTCTTGACCAACGCGCGCGCCATCGGTGAGTTCGGCGCGGTATCGGTAGTGTCCGGTTCTATTCGCGGCGAGACTTTCAGCTTGCCGCTGCAGGTTGAGTTGTTGCAACAGGATTACAACACGGTCGGTTCCTTTACCGCCGCCGGTTTGCTGACCCTGATGGCGATAGTGACCCTATTTTTGAAGAGTGGCCTGCAATGGCGTCTGGAACGTCAGAATGCACGTCTCGAGCGGGAGGAAAATCATGAGCATTGAGATTAACGGTATCAATAAGTTTTTCGGTCGTACCAAGGTATTGAACGATATCTCGCTCGACATTGCCTCCGGTGAGATGGTGGCACTGCTGGGGCCGTCCGGCTCCGGTAAAACCACTCTGCTGCGTATTATCGCCGGGCTGGAAAGCCAGAGCGGCGGCAAGCTGGGTTTCCACGGCACCGACGTCAGCCACGTGCATGCCCGCGATCGTCGAGTGGGCTTCGTGTTCCAGCATTACGCGCTGTTCCGCCATATGACGGTGTTCGATAATATCGCCTTTGGCCTGAGCGTGCTGCCGCGCCGTGAGCGCCCGAATGCCGCGGCGATCAAACAAAAAGTGACTCAGTTGCTGGAAATGGTGCAGTTGGCCCATTTGGCTAACCGTTATCCGTCACAGCTTTCCGGTGGTCAGAAGCAGCGCGTGGCCCTGGCGCGTGCACTGGCGGTCGAACCGCAAATTCTGCTGCTGGATGAACCCTTCGGCGCGCTGGATGCGCAGGTGCGTAAAGAACTGCGCCGTTGGCTGCGTCAGCTGCATGAAGAACTGAAATTTACCAGCGTGTTTGTCACCCACGATCAGGAAGAGGCAATGGAAGTCGCCGATCGTATCGTGGTGATGAGCCAGGGCAATATTGAGCAGGTCGGTTCGCCGGAAGAGATTGTACGTGAACCGGCCAGCCGCTTCGTGCTGGAATTTATGGGCGAAGTGAACCGCCTGAGCGGCGAGATCCGCGGTTCGCAGCTGTTCGTCGGTGCGCACCAGTGGCCGCTGTCGTTCCAGCCAATGCACCAGGGCCGCGTGGACTTGTTCCTGCGCCCGTGGGAAATGGAAGTCGGTACCGAGAGCAGCGACCGCTGCCCGCTGCCGGTGCAGGTGCTGGAAGTCAGCCCACGCGGCCATTTCTGGCAGATGACCGTGCAGCCGATTGGCTGGCATCAGGAACCTATCAGCGTGGTGCTGCCGGAGGGTAACGAACCGCCGGTACGAGGTGGCCGCTACTACGTTGGCAGCCTGAATGCGCGCCTGTACGCCGGTGACCAACTGCTACAACCTGTTGCGTTAGCTAAAAGCGCCTGATAATTTAGGCTGTTTCCCGCAATAGTTCGTGGTGCCGTCGCAGACCCAAAAGCCCGTAATCAAGGCGAAGGGGGCAGGGCATAGCGGGCCTACGTTCAAGCCCGACAACGCAGAGTACGGGCTTTTGGGGCGCGACCCGAAGGGCTGGGGCCATTTGAACGCGCACCTGTGTTACGAGCCGCTTATTTGGCCCACCAAACCTCACGACTCGCGCCTTGCTGCGCGCTCAAATGACCGCCAGCGGCGCTCACGAACTATTGCGGGACACAGCCTTATAGTCCCCAACAGCATTTTAAAGGCAACCCTGGGGTTGCCTTTAAGTTTGATGGCAAAGTTGTCTTTGAATCCGAGATACCCGGGCCTAGCGCACCGAGGGGCGCTCCGGCGGGCAAGCCGCTACGACCCCTTCGGCACGCTCTCCCTAATAACGGGCTTTGTCAGTAGTCTGAAAGGTAACCCCGGGGTTGCCT
Source organism: Serratia sp. AR11 (assembly GCF_056376275.1). Classification (NCBI taxonomy): domain Bacteria; kingdom Pseudomonadati; phylum Pseudomonadota; class Gammaproteobacteria; order Enterobacterales; family Yersiniaceae; genus Serratia; species Serratia sp. AR11. Next base: position 3,935,916 of record NZ_CM150739.1, on the reverse strand, counting down.
TTTTACTTTTCGCACTTCAACACAGGCAAAGATCGTGACAACGCTTGAACAATGCATCGGTAATACCCCGCTGGTAAAATTACAACGACTGGCTGCAGGCTTGGGCAGCGAGGTTTGGCTCAAACTGGAAGGCAATAACCCGGCGGGTTCGGTAAAGGATCGCGCCGCGCTGGCGATGATCCAGCAGGCGGAGCTGCGCGGTGAGATAAAGCCCGGCGATCGGTTGATCGAGGCCACCAGCGGCAACACCGGCATTGCACTGGCGATGATAGCGGCGCTCAAGGGCTATTCGATGACCCTGCTGATGCCGGAGAACATGAGCCTGGAACGTCAGGCGGCGATGCGTGCCTATGGCGCAGAGTTGATCCTGGTCAGCCGCGAAGTGGGGATGGAAGGCGCACGCGATCTGGCGCTGGAAATGCAAAATCAGGGACAGGGCAAGGTGCTGGATCAGTTCAATAATCTGGACAACCCTTACGCCCACTTCACCACCACCGGTCCGGAAATCTGGCAGCAGAGCCATCAACGGGTGACCCATTTCGTTTCAAGTATGGGCACCACCGGCACCATTACCGGAGTGGGAGGCTACCTGAAGAGCCAAAACCCGCAGGTGCAGATTATCGGCCTGCAGCCGGCAGAAGGCAGCAGTATTCCCGGTATTCGCCGCTGGGCACCGGCTTATATGCCGGGGATCTTCCGGCCGGACCTGGTGGATCGGGTGCTGGACATTGAGCAAACCGACGCTGAACAGACCATGCGTCAGTTGGCGCAGCGGGAAGGTATATTCTGCGGCGTCAGCTCCGGCGGGGCAGTAGCCGGTGCGCTACAGATTGCGGCGGCCAATCCGGGCAGCGTGATCGTGGCTATCATCTGCGATCGCGGCGATCGTTATCTCTCCACCGGTGTTTTTGCTTAAGGGTTATCCCCTTTCCAACGCCTGTATCAGATCCATCCCGGCGGCGCGTTTCGCCGGGAAGAAATCAAAATCCCCCAATATCTCTTCTATAACGCGCCGTCGGCCGGGCTGTGGTTAACTGGCGTTCAGGAATATGTAAGGATTGAGTAAAACCGGCTGCGAAGCAGACAAATAGGCGTGAAAATGGCGAAAATCCGCGAAGGAGCAAGGCATGAAAATTTTATTGGTCGATGATGACCTCGAACTCGGCACCATGCTGAGCGAATACCTGACCGGCGAAGGCTTTAACGCCACGCTGGTGCTGACCGGCAAGGCCGGGGTGGAAGGCGCGCTGTCAGGTGATTACACCGCAATGATCCTCGACATCATGCTGCCGGACATGAGCGGCATCGACGTGCTGCGCGACGTGCGCAAGAAGAGCCACATGCCGATCATCATGCTGACGGCCAAGGGCGATAACATCGATCGGGTCATCGGTCTGGAAATGGGCGCCGACGACTATATGCCCAAGCCGTGCTATCCCCGCGAACTGGTGGCGCGCCTGCGTGCGGTACTGCGCCGCTTCGACGAGCGTCCGGATGAGGTGGACGATGAGATTGCGATTAATTTCGGTGAACTGACCCTTAACCCATCGACCCGCAGCAGCGAATGGCGCGGCAAGGCGTTTGATCTGACCGCTTCCGAATTCAACCTGTTGGAGTTACTGCTGCGCGCGCCGGAGCGGGTGGTATCAAAAGACGAGCTGTCAGAAAAAGGTTTAGGCCGCCCACGAGAAGCCTATGACCGCAGCGTCGACGTGCATATCAGCAATATCCGCCAGAAGCTGGGGGCGTTGACGGACAACGCGCTCAGCATTGAGACGGTGCGCAGCATCGGCTATCGCATCCGATAATGCCTATGCGTGGAAGACTGTTCTGGAAAATCCTGCTCGGCTTCTGGCTGACCTTTATCATCATGACCCAGGCGTTGTGGGTCGCTTTTTCCTTGTATGGCGATCGCTACGAGCCACCGGAAAGTTCGATGGCCCGACGGGTGATTGGGCTGCAGCTGACGTCGGCCGCCACGCAGCTGCGCAGCGGAGGGATGCCGGCGTTGGACGCGATGCTGAAAGACTGGTCGGATGATGACCGGCGCTTGCTTTCCGTGACCCCGCTGGCTCAGCCACCGGCACCGGTAACTGAGGAGCCGGCGTTTGAAGGCCGTCGGATGCCGAAAGCAATTACCACATGGGTGGCAGGTGAGGGCGGCAAGGGCTATTTACTGAGTTATGACATGCGCAGCCTGCGGGACGAGTATCGCCCCAAAAAACGCTCGCATTTTTTCAATATTCCCGAGCCAATGATTTGGGTGGGCGGGTTAGCCGGGCTGTTGTTCAGTGCGGTACTGGCCTGGAACCTGACCCGGCCGATGCGCAAACTGCGTGATGGTTTTGATCGTGTGGCACAGGGCGACTTGTCGGTGCGCCTGTTCCCGGCGATGCGTCGGCGGCATGACGAGCTTTCTGAGGTGGCGCGTGACTTTGACAGCATGGCGGAAAGGCTGGAACTGTTGGTCAGCGCCCGTGAGCAGTTGCTGCATGACGTTTCGCACGAACTGCGTTCGCCGCTGGCCCGCTTGCAATTAGCGATTGGCCTGGCGCGGCAGAATGCGGGTAACGTAGAGAATTCGCTGCAGCGCATTGAGCACGAAGCGGGGCGGCTGGATAAAATGATCGGCGAACTGTTGGCGCTGTCGCGTGCCGAGAGCAACAGCCTGCCGGATGAAGAGTATTTTGACCTGTACGGGCTGGTGGATGCGGTGGTGAGCGATGCGCGCTACGAAGCACAGATACCCGGCGTAGACATCGTGCTGCAGGCCAGCTCGGACGTGGATTACACCGTCAAGGGCAATGCCGAACTGATGCGGCGTGCGGTGGATAATATCGTGCGTAATGCGTTGCGCTTCTCCAGCCACGGGCAGCGGGTGACGGTGGTGCTGACGCGTATCGAGCAGTTGTTCCAGATTGAGGTCAGCGATCAGGGGCCGGGTGTGGAAGAGTCAAAAATTTCCAGCATTTTTGATCCGTTCGTCAGGGTGAAATCGGCAATGTCAGGCAAGGGCTACGGGCTGGGCCTGGCGATCACCCGCAAGGTGGTCCTGGCGCACGGTGGTCAGGTTGAGGCGCGTAACGGCGAACGGGAAGGGCTGGTGATTACCCTGCGAATTCCACGCTGGAGTTAATTGCCGTTGCGATTGGCTTGAATGACAGACATAAAAAAACGGCGCCGAGGGCGCCGTTCTTGCGTTCATCCGCTCTTACTTCTTGATGCGGATGATCGGGGTCTCACCAACGGTGACGTTACCGGTCAGTTTGATCAGTTCTTTGATCTCGTCCATGTTGGAGATAACCACCGGCGTCAGGATAGACTTGGCTTTCTCTTCCAGCAGGGCCAGATTGAACTCGATAACCACATCACCTTTCTTGACGCGTTGGCCTTCTTCAGCGATGCGTTTGAAGCCTTCGCCTTTGAGTTCAACGGTGTCGATACCGAAGTGGACAAACAGCTCGATGCCGCTGTCGGATTCGATAGAGAAAGCATGGTTGGTTTCGAAAATTTTACCGATGGTGCCGTCAACCGGAGCAACCATTTTGTTGCCCGTTGGTTTGATGGCAATACCGTCGCCAACGATTTTTTCAGCGAATACTACGTCAGGTACATCTTCGATATTAACGATTTCGCCAGAAAGTGGAGCTACGATCTCGATAGTGCCCGTGTCTTTCTTGTCATCAGAAACCAGAGATTTCAATTTATCGAACAAACCCATGATCTTCTCCTAAGCATTAAATTGGGCGGCGTTCCAGTGTCGTGGAAGTTTAGCAGAGCGTCTTTTCTTCGATGAATTTATTCACGCAATTCATCAGATCTTGCGCCGTTGGCTGTGCCAAGGCTTGCGCTGCCAACGCCTTCACATCTTCGAAATTAGTATTACGTATAATTTTCTTGATGCGCGGGATTGAAATCGCACTCATGCTGAACTCATCCAGCCCCATGCCCAATAACAACAGTGTAGCACGCTCATCGCCAGCCAGTTCACCGCACATACCGGTCCACTTGCCTTCTGCATGAGATGCATCAATAACCTGTTTGATCAGGCCAAGCACTGATGGGGACATCGGGTTATAGAGATGAGAAATCAGCTCGTTGCCGCGATCTACCGCCAGAGTATACTGGGTTAGATCGTTTGTCCCAATACTAAAGAAGTCGACTTCTTTCGCCAGGTGATGAGCAATCACCGCCGCGGCCGGTGTTTCCACCATCACGCCCACTTCAATTGTTTCGTCAAACGCCTTGGCTTCTTCACGCAATTGCGCTTTCAGCGTCTCGATTTCGCCTTTCAGATCGCGAACTTCTTCTACCGAAATGATCATCGGGAACATGATACGCAATTTGCCGAACGCGGAGGCGCGCAGGATGGCACGCAGCTGGGCGTGCAGGATTTCTCTGCGATCCATGGCGATACGGATGGCGCGCCAGCCGAGGAACGGGTTCTCTTCTTTCGGCAGGTTCATGTACGGCAGGTCTTTGTCGCCGCCGATGTCCATGGTGCGTACGATCACTGCCTGTGAGCCCACGGCTTCCGCAACGGCTTTATAGGCCTGGAACTGCTCGTCTTCGGTCGGCAGTGAGTCGCGGTCCATGAACAGGAATTCGGTACGATACAGGCCGACACCTTCAGCGCCGTTGCGCTCTGCACCTGCGACGTCGCGCACGGTGCCGATGTTGGCACAGACTTCAACCTGATGCCCGTCCAGCGTAATCGCCGGCAGGTCTTTCAGCTTGGCCAGGTCGTTTTTCTCGGTCACGTACTGGTTCTGTTCGGCTTTCAACTGATCGATAACGTCAGCGGTTGGGTTAACGTAAATTTTATTGTTAACCGCGTCCAGAATCAGGTAGTCGTCGTTCTTCACCTGCTTGGTCACGTCGCTGGTGCCCACGATTGCCGGCAATTCCAGGGAGCGCGCCATGATGGAGGTGTGTGAAGTACGGCCGCCGAGATCGGTGATGAAGCCCAGAACCTTGTCCAGGTTCAACTGCGCGGTCTCAGACGGGGTCAAATCGGTAGCAACCAGGATCACTTCGTCCTGAATTGAGCTCAGATCGACGATAGCCAGGCCCAGAATGTTCTGCAGCAGGCGTTTACCGATGTCACGCACGTCGGCCGCACGCTCTTTCAGGTACTCATCGTCGAGTTCTTCCAGCGCTTTCGCCTGGCCTTCGATGATGGTGTAGGCAGCCGCGTCCGCAGAAGCCAGATCGTCTTTGATTAGGGCTATGATTTCCTGCTCAAGCTCTTCGTCTTCCAACAGCATGATGTGACCTTCGAAGATAGCTTCTTTCTCTTCGCCGAAGGTTTCGCCAGCTTTGGTCTTGATCGCTTCCAACTGCTCGGACGCTTTGGCGCGGCCGGCAAGGAAACGTGAGACTTCCTGCTCTACAGCGTCTGCAGAGATTTTCTTCCGGTTGATGACAATTTCATCTTCTTTCAGTAGGAGAGCCTTACCAAAAGCGATACCCGGTGATACTAAAATGCCTGAAATCATAACCCTACCTTACTCTTGACTGGTGTTAACTAAGAAGACGGGCCGATTACTCAAGCTCTGCCATCAGTTTTACCAAGTGTTCAACGGCTTTCTGCTCGTCTTCACCTTCAGCGGAGATGGTCACTACGGTCCCTTGAGTCAGCCCCAGAGTTTGCAGTTTGAACAGGCTTTTGGCGCTGGCGCTTTTACCGTTAGAGGTCACGGTGATGTCAGACGTGAAGCCTTTGGCTTCTTTCACGAACTGAGCGGCAGGGCGAGTGTGCAGACCATTCGGAGCGGTAATAGTAACTTCTTGCTGGAACATTGATGTTTCCCCAACTTATTGGTGTGTTGTGGAGCTAAAGTTTAGCCCAAGGGTATGACTTTAGCTTGTCTGGTTAGCGCCTGACTATGGTACAGGGGCGAGCATTGATGCAACAGAAAACGACGAGTTTGGCACTTCAGATCAAAAAAACCGGCTTCTTCCGTCGTTTAAATCCGCTCTCCATTATGCCGTGTTTACCGCATCCGCGACAAACGAGTAAATCGATTCAGCCTAAACAACGAATGGAGGGTGATTAATTTCGCGCATCGAAATAATGCACCGTTAAATACTAAAGCTGGCGGGTAAAATCAATCTTCGACTGCTATAAACTTTGATCCAGTCCACAAAAAAGCACCCCGTAAGGTGCTTTTTTAGCGATTAGTGCGCGGCTGGCACTACTGTTGCAATTCTTGTTCGGTGAACAAATCGGCGAACAAGGCGGTGCTCAAATAGCGCTCGCCGGAGGAAGGTAATATCACCACGATGGTTTTGTCGGCGAACTCTGGTTCTTCAGCCAGTTTCACCGCTGCGGCTACGGCGGCCCCGGAGGAAATGCCTGCTAGAATCCCTTCTTCGTCCATCAGGCGGCGTGCCATGCTGATGGCTTCGTCGTTGGTGATTTGCTCGACGCGATCAACCAGGTCGAGATCCAGGTTGCCAGGGATAAAACCTGCGCCGATGCCCTGAATCTTGTGCGGGCCCGGTTTGATTTCTTCACCATTCAGCGCCTGGGTGATTACCGGTGAGTCGGTAGGTTCGACCGCCACGGTGGTAATTGCCTTGCCTTTGGTGTTTTTGATATAGCGGCTGACACCGGTCAGCGTACCGCCGGTACCGACGCCAGAGATGAAAACGTCAACTTCGCCATCGGTATCTTCCCAGATTTCCGGGCCGGTGGTTTGTTCGTGGATCGCCGGGTTGGCCGGGTTGCTGAATTGCTGCAGGATGAGGTAGCGGTTGGGATCGGTGGCGACAATTTCTTCCGCCTTGGCGATCGCGCCTTTCATGCCTTTAGCGCCTTCGGTCAGCACCAGGTTGGCGCCCAGCGCCTTGAGCAGTTTGCGGCGTTCGATGCTCATGGTTTCCGGCATGGTCAGCGTCAGCTTATAGCCGCGTGCGGCGGCGACGAACGCCAGTGCGATACCGGTGTTGCCGCTGGTTGGCTCCACCAGTTCTTTGCCGGCGACCAGGACGCCGCGTTTTTCTGCGTCCCAAATCATATTGGCACCGATGCGGCACTTGACGCTAAAGCTCGGGTTGCGTGATTCAACCTTGGCCAGAATGCGTCCGTTGCCGATACGGTTCAGACGAACCAGCGGCGTATGGCCGATCGTTAATGAGTTGTCTTCATATATCTTGCTCATAGCCCGTCCTTTAACTCTATGAAAAATGTGGGGAACGTCGAAAGCATACGCTAACAGTACCGGCAGGGAAGTAAAGAATTGGTATATCTATATGTTATTAGGAAATAAGTTTTAAGCACAAGGATAAGGGCGCAAATTGCGCGCCCTGTCGAAGAATTAATCGTAATGTGGCCGATAAAACGGCTCAGGAACGAACGAATTGTGGGCGGTAACGATCAACCCACATCGCCGTGGCACCGCAAACCGCGACCGGCAGGATCACCAGATTGAGGATCGGGATCATGGTGAACAGGCTGACCATAGCGCCAAACTGCAGATTGTCGGTCTTATGCTGGCGCAGTGCGCGGCGCATATCGGCGAAGCTTACCTTGTGGTTATCGAACGGATAGTCGCAATACTGGATGGCCAACATCCAGGCGCTGAACAGGAACCACAACACCGGTGCCACCGTCTGGCCAATGCCCGGAATGAAATAGAGTATCAGCAGCAGTAGCGCGCGCGGCAGGTAGTAGGCCAACTTGCGCCATTCACGCGCCATAATGCGCGGCAAATCTTTCACAATGCCAAAGATACCGGTGTCCGGCAGCGGCTTGCCGGTCAGGCTGCCCTCGAGGTGTTCGGCCAGCAGGCCGCAGAAGGGGGCGGCAATCAGGTTGGTAATGGTGCTGAACAGATAGCTGAACACCAGCAGTACGGAAATGACCGCCAGTGGCCACAGCAAATAGCTAAGCCACTGCAGCCAGGTGGGCACATGGCTCATCATGCTGGGGATCCAGTCGCCGAGCTGGCTGAACAGCCACCAGAAGGCGGACCCCATCAGCAGTACGTTGACCAGTAACGGCAATACGACATAGCGTTTAATCCCCGGGCGCGAAATCAGGCGCCAGCCTTCGGCAAAATAATGCAGGCCGTTGGTGGAGTGAGAAGGTGACTGCGTATAGGACATATCTTAAGTTATCTCTTTGTCTGAACAGGCTTAGCTATCATATCGGGATGATTTTCTACTGGCTAGGGTGACATTGGCTGAAAAAACAGCAAAAAAAGGCAGTATAATCATCTTTATTGGCATAAAGTTCAGCACGGACTTGCACTTGTGTGCTCGGGCAAATAGAGTTAAAGAGTGAATGTTTGCCGCGGTGGCAATGTATTGGAACAACAGAGATAGCAATGATGCAGGATTTGCGTCTGATATTAATCGTTGTTGGCGCGATCGCCATAATAGCGTTGTTATTGCACGGTCTTTGGACCAGTCGTAAGGAACGCTCATCGCTTTTTCGCGATCGCCCAGCCAAACGTTCCAAAAAGGAACGTGAACAATCCCCGATCGACGAACTCGATGAAGGTGTGGGGGAGGTGCGTGTACGCTCCGCTCACCCGGAAGACGAGCCGTCCTTTGGTCATTTTGATGCCGCTCGCGAAGAACCCGTGGTTGCGCCCAAGCCCGCTCCGGCGGCTGAGCCAGCACCGCGTGCCGTTCAACCGGCTGCCCATCAGACTCCGCCACCGCTGTCTCAGCGGCCGGATTATGATGACATCCTGTTGGACAACTACGCGCAGGAAGAAGACGACGAGCCGCAGCAGCCTGCGCCGCGCCGTGAACCGCGCGTTGACGATCTCCCGCCTGTGGCACCTGCAGCGGAGCCGGCGTTCCATGCCGAACCTGCTCATCAGCCGCAGCCGGAAGTGAAACCAGCGGTGGCGCACGAGCCTCAGCCTGCTCCAGCTGCCATCAAACAGGCAAAACTGAAAGAAACCGTACTGGTGCTGCACGTTACCGCACATCAGGGTGGCGTGATCGGCGGCGAAATTCTGCTGCAGAGCGTGCTGCAGGCGGGCTTCCAGTTTGGTGAAATGGGTATCTTCCATCGTCATATCAGCCCTGCGGGCAGCGGTCCTGTGCTGTTCAGCCTGGCGAATATGGTTAAGCCAGGGTCCTTTGATCCTGAGATGATGTCCGATTTCTCTACGCCGGGCGTATCGATGTTCATGATGGTGCCGTCTTATGGCGACGCTAATCAGAACTTCAAGCTGATGCTGCAGTCGGCACAGCGAATCGCGGACGACGTGGGCGGTGTGGTGCTGGACGATGAGCGCCGCATGATGACCCCGCAGAAGCTGGAAACCTACAAAGCGCGCCTTCGTGAAGTGTTGGAAAACAACGCCTGACCGACGGCCACGCGCACTGAACATCCGTAACAACAAAGCCCCCGCCTGCCGGGGGTTTTTTATCTTTGATGGTGAGCCATGGAATCGATAATCCAACAAATCAATCAACTACGAACCTCACTGCGCCATCACGAATATCAATACCATGTGCTGGACGCGCCGGAAGTACCGGATGCGGAATACGACCGCCTGATGGGGGAACTGCGTGCCCTGGAAAGCGCACATCCGGAGCTGATCACCGCCGATTCTCCGACCCAGCGCGTGGGTGCCGCCCCGCTGGCGGCGTTCGATCAGGTACGTCATGAAGTGCCGATGTTGTCACTGGACAACGTTTTCGACGAAGAAAGCTTCCTGGCATTCTACAAACGAGTGCAGGATCGCCTGAAGAGCAGCGATCCGCTGACCTTCTGCTGCGAGCTGAAGCTGGACGGTCTGGCGGTCAGCCTGCTGTACGAAGATGGCGAACTGGTTCGCGCGGCAACCCGTGGCGACGGCACCACCGGTGAAAACATTACCTCTAACGTGCGCACCATCCGCGCCATTCCACTGCGACTGACCGGTGACAATATCCCACGCCGGCTGGAAGTGCGCGGCGAAGTGTTTATGCCGCAGGCCGGTTTCGAGCAGATGAACGAAGAGGCGCGTCGCAAGGACGGCAAGATCTTCGCCAATCCGCGTAACGCCGCCGCCGGTTCGATTCGTCAGCTCGACCCGCGTATTACCGCCAAACGCCCACTGACCTTTTTCTGTTATGGCGTTGGCCTGCTGGAAGGCGGCGAATTGCCTCGCAGCCACTGGCAGCGCCTGATGCAGTTCAAAGACTGGGGGTTACCGGTCAGCGATCGCGCCAAACGTTGTACCGGCAGCGACGAAGTGCTGGCGTTCTACCGCCAGGTGGAGCAGGACCGCACGCAACTCGGATTTGATATCGACGGCGTGGTAGTAAAAATTGACGATATCGACCTGCAGGAAACGCTGGGCTTTGTGGCGCGAGCGCCACGCTGGGCGACGGCATTCAAATTCCCGGCGCAGGAACAGATTACCCAGGTGCGCGAGGTGGAGTTCCAGGTTGGCCGTACCGGTGCGATTACGCCGGTGGCAAGACTGGAGCCCGTGCTGGTTGCCGGGGTGATCGTCAGCAACGCCACGTTGCATAACGCCGATGAAATTGAACGTTTGGGCCTGCGCATCGGTGATACGGTGATTGTGCGCCGTGCCGGCGACGTGATCCCGCAGGTGGTGGGGGTGATAGCCGAACGTCGTCCAGCGGACGCGCGTGAAATTTTGTTCCCGCAGCATTGTCCGGTATGCGGTTCCGACGTTGAGAGAGTGGAAGGCGAAGCGGTGGCACGTTGCACCGGCGGGCTGATCTGCGCTGCACAACGCAAAGAAGCGCTGAAGCACTTTGTTTCCCGTCGGGCGTTGGACGTCGACGGCATGGGGGACAAAATCATCGAGCAGTTGGTGGAAAAAGAGTACGTGAAGAATCCGGCCGATCTGTTCCGTCTGTCCGCCGGCATTCTGACCGGGCTGGATCGCATGGGGCCGAAATCGGCGCAGAATCTGGTCAACGCGCTGGAAAAATCCAAGCAGACCACCTTTGCCCGTTTCCTGTATGCGCTTGGCATCCGTGAAGTCGGCGAAGCCACAGCGGCCAATCTGGCTGCACACTTCGGTACGCTGGAAAAACTGTTAGCCGCCGATATCGAGGCGTTGAAAGAAGTGCCGGAGGTCGGTGAAATCGTGGCGAAGCACACGCGTCATTTCCTTGACGAAGAGCTCAACCAACAGGTGATCCAGGAACTGGTCAGCGACGAAATCGGTATTAACTGGCCGGCCCCGGTGGTGATAGTAGCGGAAGAGATCGACAGCCCGTTTGCCGGAAAAACCGTGGTGCTGACCGGCTCGTTGAGCCAGCTATCACGTGACGAGGCCAAAGATCGTCTGACGGCGCTGGGCGCCAAGGTCAGTGGCAGCGTATCGAAGAAAACCGATCTGGTGATTGCAGGTGAAGCCGCCGGTTCCAAACTGGTGAAGGCCCAGGAACTGGGCATTGAGGTCATTGACGAAGCGGAAATGATCCGCCTGCTGGGGGCCTGATGGAAAAAGAGAATCTGTTGGAAATTGCCAATACGGTAATGCCATTCGGCAAGTATCAGGGGCGGGTGCTGATTGACCTGCCCGAAGAATACCTGCTGTGGTTTGCCCGTAAGGGGGAGTTTCCCCAGGGCAAGCTTGGTATGCTGATGGAAATGACGTTGGCGATTAAAATTGAAGGGCTAGACCACCTGGTCAAGCCGCTGAAGAAAAATTGAGTTGCCGGGTGCGGTATCCGCCGCACCCATTTTCCTATCCCCGCGCGGTTTCCACGTTGGGCGCCGCCTGTTGTTCCTGCTGTTTTTTCTGATAGCGTCGTGCCAATACCGCGCAGGTCATCAGTTGCACCTGATGAAACACCATCAGCGGTAGTACCATAATTCCCACGGTTGAGGCCGGAAACAGGATATTGGCCATCGGGATACCGTTCGCCAGGCTTTTCTTCGAACCGCAGAACACGATGGTGATTTCGTCGGCTTTGCTAAAGCCCAGCCAGCGAGCCATATAAGTGTTCACCACCAGCACAATAGTCAAAAGCACCAGGCTGCCCACCACAATAAATACCAGCGAACCGATGCCGACCTGATGCCAGATGCCATGCGTCACCGCTTCGCTAAAGGCGGCATACACCACCAGCAGAATTGAGGTCTGGTCGGTCTTGCCGATCAGCTTGCGGTTGCGTTCAATCCATTTGCCGATCAACGGTCGTGACAGATGACCGGCGACAAACGGCACCAGCAGTTGCAGCACGATGGAGCCTACCTGTTGCAGGCTGCCAGTTTCCCCGTGCACATTCATCAACAGCCCCACCAGCAGTGGCGAGACGAAAATCCCCAGTAGGCTTGAAGCCGAAGCGCTGCACACCGCAGCGGCCACGTTGCCGCCCGCCAGCGAAGTAAAGGCGATGGCCGACTGCACGGTGGCGGGCAGAATGCACAGGTAGATAAAGCCGGAATAGAGTTCGGGGCTGACGTTGACCGGCGACCACCATTTAAACAGCACGCCAAGCGTCGGGAAAATAATAAAGGTGCTGAACATCACCCACAGGTGCAGCCGCCAGTTATTGCTGCCGGCCAGAATGGCTTCGCGCGACAGCTTGGCACCGTGCATAAAGAACAGCAGGGCGATGGCGGCGATGGTCAGCGCGTTCAGCCAGCCGACGAACTCGCCGCGCGCCGGCAGAAACGAAGCCAGCAGCACGGTGGCGATCAGCGTCAGGGTAAAGCGATCGGGCAAAAATCTCATGGCGGCGTACTCGAAGAAAAATCAATGCGCCCATTGTCGCGCGACCGGATATAATAATTAAATTGATTTATTTAATTAATATATGAATAAAAAACATGAATTACTCGATTAAGCAACTCAAAGTCTTTGTCGCTATTGCCCGGCACCGCAGTTTCAGCCGGGCCGGCGAGGCCATTGGCCTGACACAGTCGGCGGTCAGCCACAGCGTGAAAGAGCTGGAGGCGGAGGTCGGCGTTCGCCTGCTCGATCGCACCACCCGTGAAGTGCTGCTGACCGACGCCGGACAACGGCTGGCCAACCGGGTTGAACGTTTACTGGATGAGTTGCAGTCGTCATTGTTGGATGCGCGCAGTTTTGGCGTGCTACGCAGTGGTACGGTGCGGGTGGCATCGAGCCAGACCATCTCCGCGCACCTGATGCCGCAGTGCATTGCCGCCGGGGAAAAGCAGTATCCGGATATCCGCATCATGCTGCGTGACCAGGCGCAACAGCAGGTGCTGCACAGCATTCGCAACGCCGAGGTCGATTTTGGCATCGTGGTCGATCCGGTGCAGGCGTTGGATCTGGACTGTGAACCGATCCTGCACGAACCTTTCCTGTTGCTGTGCCGTAACGATCACCCGTTTGCCGAATTGCCAGAAGTGCACTGGTCGGCGCTGAACGGCAGCCGTTTGGTGTTGCAGGATTATGCTTCAGGTAGTCGGCCACTGATTGACAGCGCGCTGCGCCAACAAGGGGTGGAAGCGACGGTAGTGCAGGAGATTGGCCACCCGGCCACGCTGTTTCCTATGGTGGCGGCGGGTATCGGCATCAGTATTTTCCCGGCGCTGGCGTTACCCTTACCGGAGGGCGGCCAATTGAAGGTTCGCCGATTGGTGCCGGAAATCAACCGTGCGCTGATGCTGGTACGGCGTAAAAACCGCTCGCTGACACCGGCAGCAGAGGTCATCTGGCAGGTGGTGGGGCAGCAGGCGGCCTTGCTGCAACAGCAGCGTCAGCGGCAGGCAGATTACTGAGTCAAATATACACATCCACGGCGTTGTGCGCGGTAGCCTGTTTATTGAACAGCATTGACGGTCGGGTTAATCGGTGTACCATAACGAATATAAGCGATATCACGATATTCAGGCGGTAATATGGTCATTAAACAGCGGACACGTCACGAAGTACAAACGTCATTGAACATTCAGACGATTAGCGGGGCTGAGCTTCGCAAGCTTGAAACCAAATCAAATGCTGAGTATTTGGTGGTAGAGCTTGGCGATTTAACAGGACATATTCCGCATTTTGCTGACGCCATCAAAGCGGCGATGAAAGCGGCTATTACTTCCCTGGCGACGGCATTCTCTGGCTGTGCAGATGATACATCATCTTCTCTAACGCCCCGAAAAGCGGAGAATAGCACCGATAAAACAGCCAAATTAACAACAGTGGCGAAAGATAAAACGCCGACTGTTCAAGCAAGAACCCGCCAAGATGAAAAAACTGAACGTCAACGTCGTCATGCAGAACGCTTAGCGAAGCACAATGCCGCCATCATAGAAGATTCGGTGTGGTTAACTGCGCATGATTTGTCGCAAAAAACGGGTTTTACATCAGCAAATCCTAGCGCGGGCCCGCATCGTTGGAAATCATCAGGTAAAATTTTTGCCATTCAGTTGCAGGGGAAGGATTTTTATCCGGAATATGCTTTGGATGAAGGGTATCGCCCGCTGCCGATAATTAAAAAAATAATCCTGATGTTTGGTGAAAGGAAAACATCATGGGGGCTGGCCACCTGGTTTGGGGCTGACAATAGCTGGTTGGGTGGCCGTAAGCCCAAAGACATGTTGATCAGCGCGCCGGAACAGGTGTTGCTTGCGGCCAGAGAGGAAACGTTGAGGGGAACTCATGGATGACAGTAAGGGCGAAAATGACGTTGAACGTCGGATCCCGCCGCCAATTAGCGATCTGCAGGTAAACTTTTTTACCTGGCCGGCAGGACAACATATTTATCGCGTACATTCTATCTGCTATACCGCCATACAGTTCAATCCTGGAGCGCGGGGAAGTGCCAGATTTAGCCCTGTGTACGACAGCCTGAGGCGACGAGTTCCCACGATTTATGGTGGTGTCAGTACCGGAGTTGCGGTGATGGAAACCCTATTTCATGACCTCCCGGAACATACTGACGGGGTGGCTTATGATATGGGCAATCTTCAAGGGTTGGCACATTCGGTTATTGCGCCAAAAGTTGATTTAAATCTGGTCGATCTCAATCCTAAGACCATGAAAAAAATGGGCGTCAATAGAGCTCAGCTCCTGGACTCGACAGCCGATCAGTATATTTATACTCAGGAATATGCAACTGCGATTCATGCAGCCCACCCCGCAGCACATGGGTTGAAATGGTCATCCAAGCAGCATGGCGACAGTGCCTTAATGCTGTTTGGCGATCGGATTAAGGGGGAGCAGTTGGATGTCATCGTCGAATCTGAAGTGATTATTGATTCGGACACCGTGCTGGAAGTGATTGACGAGGAGGCGGATCAACTCGGTATTGTACTTATAAATGACGGTGATGAGCCTGATATGGCAGGCTCAATCAAGTGATTTATCAGTGCAAAAAGCCTGTCAAATATACACATCCACGGCGTTGTGCGCGGTGGGGCGGTTGATGCCATCGCCCTTGGTCGGCGCGATACTAGCGGCAGCTTTAGCCGTTTGCTCTGCCTGCTGTTTTTCCATCTCTTCTTTCTGAATGCGCGCGATCTCGGCCTGCAGCATTTTGATCTGCGCCTGAATCAGCTGTTTCTGTTTTTCAATTTCTTTGGGATCGGCGTCCGAGTCTTTCAGGTCTGCCAGTTTCTGTTGCAGCCCCTGGATTTGCTTGTTCAGCGCCTTGATACGCGCTGAAGCGCTGCTGTCGGCCACTTTCACTTGTTCGTTACCCTCAGCCTCCCTGGCCTCTTTCATCTTGCCGCCTTCCGGCTGCTGGTTGACCGGCTTGGCCATCAGCAACTGACCTTGGTTACCGGGTGCGCTAAAAACGTTGCTGATGCCGGGTACGGTGTTTTTCACCGGGACAATCATGGTAATGCTGGTCGACATAACACTCTCCCTGAGTTTGGATTTCGCTGCTCAGGGTATCGGCAGAATGGGGTAAAACTTTACCCGCGGATTTGCCGCAGGCGTGGCCAGCGCTGCAACCAGCCTTTGCTGGCCACCCGTAGTTCATAGGCGTCGAGGTCGCCATTTTTGGCATTGAAGGTGATGGTGTTTTCGAACAGCCCGTCGAGGCCAAAGGGAGCCACCAGCTGTAGGCTGTCATCCGCATTCAGCCGCACGCCTACCGCCGTTTCCAGCTCGGTCCAATAGCTGATGGCGTCTTCGCTGTTAAGGTAGGGCACCCGACCGCTGCGCAGGTGCATGCGCGCCTGATTTTTCACTGACCAGGGCTGCGGCAACCATTCTTGTAACCGTGCTTCCAGCATCTGGTCACGCTCTGCCTCCGGGCGCTGTGCGTCAAAATGGATCACGTCGATGTCGTTGAGCGGCGTTGGCATGGCGTAATCGTGCAGCCGATCCCATACCAGATTACGCACAAAGCCGGCACCCAGGCACCAGTCATTCAGACCGAGCCGACGGGCGGTGCGCAATATCGTCATCCTTTCACTATCTTGCTGTAACCATTGGATAATTTGTTGTTGCCGGGTCATTACCTCTCCTTTGTTGCGGCTACTGTAACCTGAAGCGGCCGTGGGCGAAACCGCAGGAGAATATATTCGCCGGTCGACTGACTACACTTGGTACAGGGTTTGCAACTTCAGGTAAACATTCAGGCAGAACAGGGGACGCTATGTATCAGGTAACGCTTAGCCGGCGCAGCTATCGTTTCAGCGATTTACGTCAGTTGATGGCCAAGGCATCACCGGCCCGTTCCGGCGACTATCTGGCGGAAGTGGCGGCGGATAGCGCAGAGGAACGTATGGCGGCACGCATTGCGCTGGCGGAGGTACCGCTGAAAACGTTTCTCCAGCAGTTACTGGTGCCCTATGAACAAGACGAGGTCACTCGGCTGATTATCGACAGCCACGATGCATTGGCCTTTGCGCCAATTTCGCACCTGACGGTGGGGGATTTTCGTGACTGGCTGCTGAGTGAACAGGCGGACAGTGCGATGTTGGCGCAGGTAGCCCCCGGCATTACGCCGGAAATGGCGGCGGCAGTGAGTAAGTTGATGCGCAATCAGGATCTGATCCTGGTGGCCAAAAAATGTCGGGTGATTACGCGTTTTCGTAACACTATTGGCCTGCCGGGCCACCTGAGCGTGCGGCTGCAACCGAACCATCCCACCGACAGCTTACAGGGCATTGCGGCCAGCATGCTCGATGGCCTGCTGTACGGCAGCGGTGACGCGGTGGTGGGCATCAACCCGGCCAGCGACAGCCTGCCGCTGCTGGAAAAACTCAATCACATGCTGGACGACGTGATCCAGCGTTTTGCCATACCGACCCAATCCTGCGTGCTGACGCACGTCACCAATACGTTACGCCTGATCGAACGCGGCGCACCGGTGGATTTGGTGTTCCAGTCGATAGCCGGAACCGAGGCGGCCAATAGCGGTTTCGGCATTAATCTGGCGCTGTTGGCGGAGGCTCAGCAGGCGGCGCTGAGCCTCAATCGCGGTACTCTGGGCAATAACGTCATGTACTTTGAAACCGGGCAGGGCAGCTGCCTATCGTCCAATGCGCACCATGGCGTCGATCAGCAAACCTGCGAAGCACGTGCTTACGCGGTGGCGCGACATTTCTCCCCGTTGCTGATCAACACCGTGGTCGGGTTTATCGGCCCTGAGTATTTGTATGACGGCAAGCAGATTATCCGTGCCGGGTTGGAGGATCACTTCTGCGGCAAGCTGCTCGGCCTGCCGCTGGGTTGTGACGTGTGTTACACCAATCACGCGGAGGCGGATCAGGACGACATGGACACCTTGTTGACGCTGTTGGCTACCGCCGGACTGACCTTCCTGATTGGCGTGCCGGGAGCGGACGACATCATGCTCAATTACCAAAGCACTTCATTCCATGATGCACTGTACATCCGCGAACTGCTGGGCTTGAAGCACGCGCCGGAGTTCGCCGACTGGCTGACGAAAATGCAGATCACCGACGATCTGGGCCGGCTGCGCGACACCGCGGCCAATCACCCGTTGTTGCTGGCGTTACAGGGAGAGCAACCATGAGCAAGCCGGTTCACGTTAACCGTTGGGATGCACTGCGCGCCTTTACCGATGCGCGCATTGCGCTGGGGCGAACGGGATCCAGTTTACCGACCCAGGAGTTGCTTAAATTTGGTCTGGCGCATGCGCAGGCGCGTGATGCGGTGCACCAGCCGTTCGACAGCGATACGTTGGGCGGGGCGTTGCAGGATCAGGGCTGGGCAACCTTGACGGTGCACAGCCAGGCAGCCGACCGTACCGCTTATCTCAGCCGACCGGATCTGGGACGTCGGTTGGCCGCGGACAGCCGTAGTCTACTGTTGGGCTTGCCTGACAAGCCGGTGGATTTATTGCTGGTGGTGGCAGACGGTTTGTCCTCCAAGGCGGTACATCGGCAGGCACTGCCGTTGTTGCAGGCACTGCGGCCTTATCTCGAATTATTGGGGCTTTCAGTCGCACCGGTGGTGTTGGCGCATCAGTCGCGGGTGGCGTTGGGGGATGATATTGGCGAATGTTTAGGGGCCAGAGCTGTGGCGATGTTGATTGGTGAGCGACCGGGCCTGTCATCCCCGGACAGCCTGGGGATCTACCTCACCTGGGGGCCGAACACCCAGCGGCGTGAGTCGGAACGCAATTGCATCTCCAACGTCCGTCCTGAGGGGCTGAATTACCCGCAGGCGGCGTTCAAACTGGCGTGGCTGCTGGAACAGGCTTTCCAGCGTCGCCTGACCGGAATAGACCTGAAAGACGAAAGCGACAACCCGGCGTTGTATGGCCGGGTATCACCGCTTCACTCCCAGCTCGGGGGCTGACCGATACTTTGCTTGAGCAACGTGATGAACAGGTTAAGCCGGGCCGACACCTTTGCCACCGGGCGCAGCAGATAAATCCCCTGTTGTTCCTGACGCGGATCCTCGAGCACCGGCAGCAAGCGACCGGCCTGTATATCCGGCCCAACCACCCAGTTGGGTAAAAAGGTGATCCCCAACCCCAACAGCGCCGCCTCGCGTTGAGCGGTAAAGTCGTCACAGCGCAATACCAGGCTGCAGCGGTCCATCAAGGGGGCGCTGAGAATTTGCGCCCAGCAGGCCGGCTGTTGCTTGTGGTAGCGGGCAATCAGCCGATGCTCCGGCAACGCGTTCAGATCGGCAGGCCTGCCATAACGGGCGAGATAAGCCGGGCTGGCGCACATCACCCAGCGCTGGGTGGCTATCCGGCTGGCGTACAACCCACTGTCTTTCTGCTCGCCGATGCGAATGGCGGCATCCAGCAATTCCTGCGTCGGATCGGTCTGGCGCTCCGTCAAATCCAGTTCAACAAACAGCTGCGGATAACGTTCAGCAAGCAGAGGCAGCAGCGGCAGGATATAGGTTTTGCCGAAGGTCGGCAGACAACTGATACGTAGCGTGCCTTGCGGCCTGTCGCTAAGTGAAGCCAGCTCGGCGCGGATATCACTGATGTCCGACAGCAGCGTTGCCGCGCGCGCCTGCAGCATTTCCCCGGCGTCCGTCAGCATCAGGCCACGGGTTGAACGGATAAACAGCGTAGCGTCCAGGGCACTTTCCAGCGCATCGACGTGGCGCACCAGTGAAGAAGGCACCATTCCCAGTTTGCGGGCGGCGGCGGAGAAGCTGCCCAACAGGGCCACCTCGAGAAATATCGGCAGATGTTCAACATAACGGGCATCATTCATTTTTGCATTATATGCAAAAGCGTTTCTTATGAATACCAGGTTCTCCGTCTGGCGCATTACGGCTACTCTTTTTGGGTGTTCACGGCGAGTAACAAGGTGCCGTGATCTCACCGCGCAGAGCAATAATGCATAAAGCACGCGGTTTTTAGAACGTTAGATAACTTGTTTTCCCCAGGCCTTGCTGTGTGCCTGCGGTATTGATCGCTGCTTCAACACCAGATTAACCGTTCAATTTGGCGTCCTGTTTAACAATAATGGTTAGTGAAACTAAACCGTTGTTGACATTGGGCGCCGCCGGCCTGCCGTGCCGGTTTTTTTGTCGCCGATGGCTGAATCGTTCCAACAGAACGGGTTGCCGGCGACATCTTTGCTCACTCTCTGGTGAGCATTTTGAACGCACGGGGCATTTCACTCCGTGCTGGTGGAGGAGTAGGTTATGAACGAAGATCACGGGTGTGCCTGTGCGCAGCATTTGGCGCAGGGCTTTGCCAGGCAGTCGCTGAGCGTTGGGGAGGGCGAGATCTACCAAATCTCGCTGATGAGCGCGTTAATCAGCGGTGTTTACGAAGGGGAGGTCACCATTGCCGAGTTGCTCAGGCACGGCAATTTTGGCCTGGGGACTTTCAACCACCTGGACGGTGAACTGATCGCCTTCGACAAGGAAATACACCAGTTGCGTGCCGACGGTAGCGCGCGACCGGCCAGTCTGCAGCAGAAAACCCCATTTGCCGTCGTCACCTTTTTCCAACCCAGCGTCACCCAACATTTCGATCGTCCGATCACCAAGGCGCAGCTGCACCAATGCATTGATGAACAGGTGGCTTCGCCGAATCTGTTCTGTGCAGTGCGCGTCGACGGCGAGTTCAGCCACGTGGAAACCCGGACTGTGCCCCGTCAGGAACGCCCCTATCGCCCAATGCTGGAGGCGATTGAAGAACAGCCCACCTTTGCCTTTCATCATTGCCAGGGCACGCTGGTCGGTTTTCGCTCGCCTGACTATATGCAGGGCGTTGGCGTGGCCGGCTATCACGAGCATTTTGTCACCGAAGACCGCAACGGCGGTGGGCATGTGCTGGATTACCAGCTCGACCATGGCCGTCTGCAATTTGGTGTGATCACCCGTCTCAATCTTCAGTTGCCGCATGACGCGGATTTTCTGCGCGCCGACCTCTGTCCAGAGGATTTGGATCGCGCAATTCGTTCTGCCGAGGGTTAATTCCGCGACAGTCTTGGGTTAGTTTTCAGGAGGTATTCCATGAACAAGGCAAAAACAGACAATAACTGGGCATGTGGCGCAGATTTAGTGGTGAAAAATCTGGAGGCGCAGGGGGTTAAGCACGTATTCGGCATCCCGGGGGCCAAGATTGACCGGGTATTTGATTCTCTGGAGGATGCGCCGTCGATAGAAACGGTGGTGGTGCGTCACGAAGCCAACGCGGCATTTATGGCGGCGGCGGTCGGGCGCCTGACCGGCAAGGCCGGGGTGGCGCTGGTGACCTCCGGGCCGGGCAGTTCTAACCTGATCACCGGGCTGGCGACGGCGACCTCGGAAGGGGATGCGGTAGTGGCTTTTGGCGGTGCGGTGAAACGTGCCGATAACCTGAAACAGACTCACCAGAGCATGGACACCGTCAGCATGTTCCGGCCAGTGACCAAATACTGTGCCGAGGTGCATGCCGGTTCGGCGATTTCAGAAGTGATCGCCAACGCCTTCCGCCACGCCGAGTTCGGCCGTCCGGGGGCCTCTTTTATCAGTCTGCCAATGGATATCGTCAATGAGCCGGTCAGTGCGCCGGTGCTGGCGGGATGCCGGTTGCCACGCATGGGGGCGGCGGCGGCCGAGGATATTCGCGCCGCGGTCAAATTGATCCAGCAGGCAAAATGCCCGGTATTGCTGTTGGGTTTGCAGGCCAGCCGTCCGGAAAACAGCGAGTCGGTACGCCAGTTGCTGCATCGCACCCATATGCCGGTGGTGGGCACTTATCAGGCGGCGGGGGTGATTGACGTTAACCACTTTGCGCGCTTTGCCGGGCGCGTTGGCTTGTTCAATAACCAACCCGCCGACCAGCTATTGCAAAAGGCCGATCTGGTGGTCAGCGTCGGTTATGGCCCAATTGAATACGATCCCTGCATGTGGAATAGCCAGGGCAGGTTGAAACTGGTGCATATCGACGTACTGCCGGCGGATATCGACACCTGCTATCGCCCGGACATTGAGCTGGTGGGCAATATTAGCGCCACTCTCGACATGATGACCGAAGCCTTTAGCGGAGCGGTGAGCGTGCCGACGGAGGTGGAATTGATCCTCAGCGATCTGGGCCGTCAGCGCCATGAACTGGCGGAACGGGCTGCCCGGCGCGGCGGCATGCCGATCCACCCGTTGCGCATCGTGAAAGAGCTGCAGGATATCGTCAGCGACGACGTGACGCTGTGCGTGGACATGGGCAGTTTCCACATCTGGATTGCACGTTATCTTTACAGTTTCCGCGCGCGCCAGTTACTGATTTCCAACGGCCAACAGACCATGGGGGTGGCGTTGCCGTGGGCGATCGGTGCGGCGCTGGTGCGCCCGGGGGACAAAGTGGTCTCTATCTCCGGCGACGGCGGTTTTATGCAGTCGAGCATGGAGCTGGAAACCGCAGTACGCCTGAAAAATAACATCGTGCACGTCATTTGGGTGGATAACGCCTACAACATGGTGGAAATGCAGGAGGTGAACAAATACCGGCGCAAATCCGGGGTGGAATTCGGCCCGATTGATTTTAAAGCCTATGCTGAAGCCTGCGGCGCGGTCGGGTTTGCCGTGCAGTCGGTAGAAGACTTGCGACCGATGCTGCGTAAGGCAATGGAAATTCAGGGGCCGGTGGTGGTGGCTATTCCGGTGGATTACGCCGACAACTACAAACTGATGGCGCAGATGAACTTCAGCCAGATGATTTAATTTCAGCAAGTCGCTAAACCACGGGGAATGCCGCATGAGGCACTCCCCGTTTTTGATGCTCAGAATTTGTGCTTTACATCCCTAACTGCATGATTTATTGGTATCCCTCGAGTCTGTTTTCTACTCTGGGGATGGCACAATGAATAAAAAAGCAATAACAATGACGTTGGGACTATTGGCTCTAACGGTGATGGGCGGCGCTCGCGCCAGCACGCTGGTTTATTGTTCCGAAAGCTCGCCGGAAGGGTTTAATCCGCAGTTGTTTACCTCCGGCCCGACGGTAGATGCCAGTTCGGCGACGATTTACAACCGGCTGGTGGACTTTAAAGTCGGTACCGTCGAGCTTCAACCCAGCCTGGCGGAAAGCTGGCAGGTGAGCGAAGACGGCAAGCAATACACTTTTCATCTGCGCAAAGGGGTGAAATTCCAGAGCAATAAATACTTTACCCCCACCCGCGACTTCAACGCCGACGACGTTATCTTCTCCTTTATGCGGCAAAAAGACGCCAACAACCCCTATCACAAGGTCTCCAACGGCGCTTACACCAACTTTGAGTCGATGGAGTTTGGCACGCTGATCAACAACATTGTCAAAGTGGATGACAACACCGTGCGTTTTGAGCTTTCGCGTGCCGAAGCGCCGTTTGTGGCCGATCTCGGCATGTATTTCGCCACCATTCTCTCGGCCGAATATGCCGATGCGATGCTGAAGGCCGGCACGCCACAGCGGGTGGATAACGATCCTGTCGGCACCGGGCCATTCCAACTGGTGCAGTACCAGAAGGATGCGAAGATCCTCTACAAGGCGTTCGACCAGTATTGGGAGGGCAAACCGAAGATAGACCGGCTGGTGTTCTCGATCACCCCGGATGCGGCGGTCCGCTTTGCCAAACTGCAAAAGAATGAATGTCAGGTGATGCCGTTCCCCAACCCGGCGGATCTCAAGCGCATGCGCGAGGACAAAAATATCCAGGTGATGGAGAAATCCGGGCTGAACATCGGGTTCCTGGCGTTCAATACCCAGAAAAAACCGCTGGATAACCTCAAGGTGCGGCAGGCGCTGGCGCTGGCGGTGAACAAGCCGGCTATCCTCGAGGCGGTATTCCACGGCGCAGGCCAGCCGGCGAAGAACCTGCTGCCGCCAACCCAGTGGGGCAGCAATGACCAGATTGAGGACTATCCGTACTCCCCGGAAAAAGCCAAACGGTTGTTGCAAGAGGCCGGGCTGGGGCAGGGGTTCGCCATCGATCTGTGGGCGATGCCGGTACAGCGGCCGTACAATCCGAACGCCAAACGCATGGCGGAGATGATCCAGGCCGACTGGGCGAAAATCGGCGTGAAGGCCAAGATTGTTACCTTTGAGTGGGGCGAATATTTGCAGCGGATAAAAAACGGGGAGCATCAGGCCGCGTTGATGGGCTGGACCACCGCCAACGGCGATCCGGATAACTTCTTCGGCCCGCTGTTTACCTGCGTTTCGGCCAACGGCGGTTCAAACTCGGCCAAATGGTGCTATCCGCCGTTCGATAAGCTGATCCAGCAGGCGCGTGAAGAGAACGATCACGCCAAACGGGTGGTGATGTATCAGCAGGCGCAGGTGATGATGCATGACCAAATGCCGGCGATGATGATTGCTCACTCAACCATTTTTGAGCCGGTACGCAAGGAAGTGAAAGGCTACGAGATTGACCCGTTCGGCAAGCACATCTTCAAACAGGTTTCGCTGGAGAAATAAATAAACGGGGGCTGCATGGCAGCCCCCGTTTCATTACCGGTTTATCCCACGATTAGAAATGGGTATTCACGCTCATATAGTAAGTCCGGCCCGGTTCGTTGTAGGTGGCTGCGCCTGCACCGGCGATATTAATCGCGCCGGTGGTCGGGTCACCTACGTTCTGCGAGTTACCTTCACGGAACTGGCGTTTGTCGAACAGGTTGTCGATACCGGCCGTCAGGCTGACGTTCTTGGTCACATCATAGGTGGCGCTGGCGCCCACGACGGCGTAAGGGCTGACTTCCTTGGTTTCGGTTCCGCTAACCGGTTTGCCCTGATAGTTGTACTTCTTCGGCTTCTGACGGCCGTACCAGGTCAGGGTCGACTGCATCGACAGCTCTTCGGTGGCCTGCCAGCTCAGGGTCGAGTTGATGGTGAATTCAGGAATAATCGACAGGTAGTCACCGGTAGTCTTATTCTTGTTTTCAATCATATAGGTGGCATTGTTGGTCCAGGAAACGGTCTCGCTGACCGGCACGTTCAACGTGCCTTCCAATCCCTGTACTACCGCTTTAGGTACGTTTTCCCATTGGTAGATAGCGGTACCGGTGCTGCTGGTGCCGATTCGGGAGTTACCCGCTTCGATTTTGTTGTGGTAGTCGTTGCGGAAATAAGTCACGCCGGCCAGCCAGCCGTCGTTATGGAACTCCAGACCCACTTCTTTGTTGACGCTGGTTTCCGCCTTCAGATCGTCGTTACCCAACAGGTAACAGCCATTTTTGACATCGCTGGACGAGCAACCCTGGCCTTTGCTGTAGAGCAAATAGTTTGGGTTGGTCTGGTACAGGTTCGGTGCCTTGTAGGCGCGGGCGATGCCCATCTTCAGGGTGAAGAAGTCACCCAATTCCTGCGACAGATTCAGCGACGGGCTCCAGTTGTTGCCGGCCTCGGAGTGCAGGTCGTAACGCAGGCCTGGCGTCAGCATGGTGCTGTCGGTCAGCTCCATATTGTCTTCAGCAAACAGCGAGAAGATATGCGCGGAGGCATAAGGGCTGCGGGTACCGTTTGCCTGACCAGGAATGGTGCCGCCCATCAGGGTTTGGCTGGTGGAGGAACCGTCTTTCATCTTCTGCTGGTTCCATTCGGTGCCCAGCGTCGCGGTTTGTGTCACGCCCAGTTCAAAGGGAACGCTGATTTCGCTGTGTGCCAGGAAATCGTCCAGTTTGGTGGTGCCAAACCCTTCGTTTTTGGTATCGAAGATGCCTTCGGTACCGCCGGCCAGGCCTTCGTTCAGACGGGTATTACGGGTGCGTTCGAACTGAATATAGTTGTTGGTACTAACGCCACTATCCCAGGCGCCCCGGTGGTTAAGACCGAAGGTTTCGCGGTAAATACGGTTGGTTTCTTTACCGTAGTTGCTTTGCACCAGCGGGTTGGAGTTGGTGTTTTGAGTATCCCCGGCATACAGGTTGCCCTGACGACCGTAGGCATACTCAAACTCCAGTGACTGCAGGTGAGCAAAATCCCAATGCAGCATGGCATCGATGTTTTTGTCTTCCACGCCCTCACGCCCGGAGGGGGTGCTGTTGGCGTAAATGCCTACGCGCTCGGATTTATGCGCTTCGTTGATATCCCAGGCGTCGGCCTGAGTTTTGCTGTAGCCACCGAACAGGCGGAAGCTCAACTCGTCGGTCAACGGGCCGGACAGGCTAAAGTCGGTGCGCTTGGTAGAGCCTTCCTGCTTGTGCTGCGGCACGTCGAAGTAGGCATTCAGCGAGCCGTGCAGCTCTTTGGTGTTCTTTTTGGTGATGATATTGACTACGCCGCCGGCGGCGCCATTGCCGTAGCGTGCCGCCGCCGGGCCGCGCAGCACTTCGATGCGTTCAATCATCTCCGGTGGCACCCAGGCGGTATCGCCGCGGGTATCACGTTCGCCACGCCAACCCTGACGTACAGAGTTGCGGCTGGTGGCGGGTTTGCCGTCGATCAGGATCAGGGTATTTTCCGGGCCCATGCCGCGAATATCGATCTGGCGGTTGTTGCCGCGCTGGCCGCTGGTGGAGTTACCGGTCAGGTTAACGCCCGGCATGGTGCGGATCAGTTCGCTAATATCGCGTGCCGGTGGGCGTTTTTTGATTTCGTCGGCGGTAATGGTCGAAACCCCGGGCGCCTGCAGGTTCTGCTTGGCGGCGGTGACAACAATGGTGTCCTCGGCGGCTTCTTTTTTATTTTTGGCGACGGAGTCTGTTTCTGCGGTGGTTTCTGTTTGCTGTGCGGCGTGCGCAAAGGCGGACGCGCCTAATCCTAACCCGATGAGTGTGGCTAAGGAATAACGAGATAATTTGCGGTTCATGTGAGAGTTCCTACCTTGCTGCCTTTCCCGGAGCACCGAAAGCAGGCCTCCGGCAGTAGAGAAGGGCGGTTGTAGTTTTTGTGTTTTCGGAAATAAAAATCCAACCGGTCGGATGCGACATCACCGACATTGGATCCAGCGCTATACCCTGCAACTTGAAAGATGACGAGTATAAAATTCGGTATCCATCCCTGTTGAACATACCTGCCCGGTTTGCGAGCCTACACACACTATTGCAAACGCAAATAATTATCAATAGTATTCGGTTTACCGTTTTCTTGGGCAGCGCCTCGCGCCGCGAATTTACCGGCTTTCCTGAAGCTGCCAGCTAAATAGTGAATAGGCGTTTTGAAAACAAAATCCGAGTCAGAAAGCAGCAGATTATTATCGAGCAAGCACGCAGGGCGCCATGGATGGTGGCTGACTATCGCCAAACGCGGCACGCCGCTGGTGGAACTGCAGGGGGATGGGCGAGGGAAGGTCACATTTTTATGGCGCGATCCGCAGGGATGTGAACTCACTTCAGCCTATCAACGCGTCTGGATCCACATCAATTGCCTGACCGACCACCACCAGTCGTCGCCGCCGCAGAGCCTGCAACGGCTGGAAGGGACCGACGTCTGGTACTGGCAAACCGAACTGAGCGCCGACTGGCGTGGCAGCTACTGCTTTATCCCCTGTATGGACGACCGACCGCTGGAACACAGTGGCGACGATGCACACGCCAATATGCATTCGATCCGTCACTGGTGGCATCAGGTGTTTGCCGGTGCCACTCAGGATCTGCTGAATCCTCATCGTTCATGGACCGGTGTTGGCGGCAACGTGCTGTCCGGGCTGCATATGCCGGAAGCCCCAGCGCAAGCGGCCTGGCAGGATTTTGATCGCTACGCCGTGGCCAGTGGACGTTGTACGCCAGCGCCACCGGCCAGACTACAGCGTCACAGTTGGCACAGTGAGCGGTTGGGTAATACCCGCGACGTCTGGGTTTACACCACCGGCGACAGCAACCCGGCGCAGCGACCGCTGGCGGTATTGCTGGACGGCCAGTTCTGGTCGAGCAACATGCCGGTCTGGGATCCGCTGATGCAGTTGACCCGTGAAGGCCAATTGCCGGAAGCGGTTTATCTGCTGATCGACATTATCAGTCTCAAACACCGCAGCCAGGAGCTGGCCTGCAATGAAGATTTCTGGCTGGCGGTGCAAGAAGAACTGCTGCCGCAGGTGGCCGAATGGGCACCTCACAGCCGTGACCCTGCCACGACGTTGGTATGCGGCCAGAGTTTTGGCGGCCTGTCGTCGCTGTATGCCGGGTTGAACTGGCCACAGTGCTTCGGTGGAGTGATCAGCCAGTCCGGTTCATTCTGGTGGCCGCGCCGTGATATGTATCAGCGTGAAGCAATACCGGCCGATGCCGGCTGGCTGCTGCATCAGGTAGAGCAGGGAGTCGGTCAGGGTAAATTGAAGGTATTTATGGAAGCCGGCGTGCACGAAAAAGTGGCGCACCGGGTGAATGACCGAATGGCAGAGTTGCTGCGTGACGCCGGGCATCGGGTGCAATACCGGACGGTGGCGGGCGGCCATGACTACCTGTGCTGGCGCGGCGGCCTGATCGACGGGCTGCAAGCGCTGTGGTCGGATAGCCTTCCTGCCTCTGCGGCCAAACTCACCTTCACCGTCCAGGGAGTCCGTGATGGAAACTCAGAACCCGTTCGATGACGAACAACAAATTTGCCTGATTGTGTGCAATGACCAACTGCAGTACAGCCTGTGGCCCGAATTTAGCGCAGTACCGGCGGGGTGGACGCCGGTATTCGGTCCGGCGGCGCGGCCGCTGTGCGTGCTGTGGCTGGAACAACATTGGCAGGATATGCGGCCCGCATCACTGCGCAAGGCGTGATGGCAATAATACCGAGAACAGGAGTCAGTCCCTTGTCAGACAGCACTTTATTATCGACCGAACAGCCACTCGCCACTGAGTTGCCGTTGGTCGCCGCGCAACCCGGGATCTGGGTTGCCGATCAAATTTCACCGCACGCCAACGCCTATGCGGTTTCCCACTATATCGAGCTCTGCGGGGCGCTGGACCAGGATTGCCTGCTGCAGGCGATCGCGCAGGGGCTGTCCGAAGTGGATACCCTGCAGTTCCGTTTTGAAGAGCGTGACGGGGTGCCGATGCAGTGGCATGACCCGCAACTGGCGATCCTGCCGGTTGAGCTGATTGATCTGCGAGACTCCCCTGATGCAGCAGCGGCAGCGCGTGCCTTGATGCAGCTGGATATGTCCGGTGATTTACGCATCGGCAGCGGCAATGCACTGTATCGCCATATGTTGATCCGCCTGTCGGATCAGCGTTGGTTCTGGTATCAGCGCTATCACCATATTCTGGTGGATGGCTTCAGTTTCACCGCCATTGCCCGCAGAATTTCCCATATTTACACCCGGATGTCGCGCAATGAGCAGCCGGACCCGACGCCGTTTAGTGCCTTCAGTGAAGTGGTTGAAGAATATCAACGCTACGCACAATCGGCGACTTGCCAGCGTGACGCGGCCTTTTGGCTGAACAAGGCAAAGCAGTTGCCTGCGCCAGCCACACTCTGTCCGCAGCCACTGGCCGGCCAGACGCCGACCACCCGCATTCATCGGTTATCACAGCTGTGCGACCGCCAGGACTTCAGCCAACTGGTGAACGCCGGTCAGCAGCAGTTCAGCGTGGCAGATATGGCGTTGGCGCTGGTGGCGCTGTGGGTGTCTCGCCTGAGCGGTCACGCCAGCTTCAGCGCCGGCTTTATCTTTATGCGCCGTACCGGCTCGGCCGCGTTATGCGCCAACGGCCCGGTGATTAACGTGCTGCCGATCGAAATGCACCTCGATCCTCAGGCGACGCTGAGCGAGGTTGCCGGCAATATCGGCCGTGAGCTGAAAAGCGTCCGTCGCCATCAGCGTTACGAGGCGGAGCAGGTGCAGCGTGATCTGGGGCGGATCGGTGATGCCCAGCCGCTGTATGGCACCGTTTTCAACTTTAAGATGTTCGATTTCCAGTTGGACTTTGGCGATATCGAAGGCATTACCCATGAGCTGGCCTCCGGGCCGGTGCGTGACCTGGAGATTGCGCTGTATCTTGATGAGGCCGGTACGCTGAAGGTCGATCTGCTGGCCAATGCCGAGCGTTATCAGCGGGATGAGTTGGCGGCCCATCTGCAACGCCTGCCGTTGTTGTTACGTCAGTTCGCCGCTCAGCCGCAAATGCCTATCGGGGACGCCGACTTGCTCACCGGGCAGGATCACCAATTATTGGCTCGGGTCAACGACACTGCTTATCCTGTGGCGCCGCAAACCCTCAGCGGCTTGCTGGCGCAGCAGGCGCAGAAAACCCCGGATGCACCGGCGCTGGCCGATGCGCAGTATCAATTTAACTACCGCGAGACCCGCGAACAGGTCAGCGCGTTGGCGCGCCAACTGGTCGCTCAGGGCGTGCAACCCGGCGATATCGTTGCCGTCGCCTTGCCGCGCTCGGTGTTTCTGTCGCTGGCGTTAATGGCCATTGTCGAGGCGGGGGCGGCTTATTTACCGTTGGACACCGGTTACCCGGACGAACGCCTCAGCATGATGCTGGAGGACGCTACGCCGCGTCTGATTATCACCGAAGCCAGCCAGCAGGCACGTTTTGTCGGCAAGGGTGACATTTTTCTGTATGACGCGCCGCTGGCGGCAGACAGCGCGACGGACGTGGTGCTCAGCGGACCCACGCCGCACCATCCGGCCTACATTATCTTTACCTCAGGTTCGACCGGGCGACCGAAAGGCGTGCTGGTGGGGCACCAGGCAATCGTCAACCGTCTGCTGTGGATGCAGCATCAGTATCCAATGGCGGCGGGCGATGTGGTGTTGCAGAAAACCCCCTGCAGTTTTGACGTCTCGGTATGGGAGTTTTTCTGGCCGTTGATGGTCGGCGCCCAGTTGGTGATGGCACCGCCGGAGGCGCATCGCGATCCGGAACAGCTGCTGCAACTGATTGATCAACACCGCGTCACCACGATGCACTTTGTGCCTTCGATGCTGGCGGCCTTTGTCGGTGCGCTGGACAATCGGCAGGCGGTGGCGTGCTGCGCGCCATTACAACAGGTGTTCTGCAGCGGCGAAGCGCTACCGGCCGAGCTGTGCCGTCTGTGGCAGAGCCGCACCGGGGTGCGACTGCACAACCTTTATGGCCCGACCGAAGCGGCGGTGGACGTCAGCTGGCACCCTGCCTGGGGTGAGGCGTTGGCCGCCGTCACCGGTGCCAACGTGCCTATCGGTCTGCCGGTATGGAATACCGGATTGCGTATTCTTGACGCGCGCTTACGGCCGGTGCCGCCGGGTGTCGCCGGGGATTTGTATCTCACCGGTGTACAGCTCGCACACGGTTATCTGGGGCGACCTGAACTGACCGCCAGCCGCTTTGTGGCTGACCCGGCGGGCGACGGTGGGCGGATGTATCGCACGGGTGACGTCGCGCGCTGGTTACCGGGCGGCGAAGTGGAGTATCTCGGTCGCAGCGACGATCAGCTAAAAATTCGTGGACAACGCATCGAACTGAGTGAAATCGATCATGCGTTGTTGTCATTGCCGGGCATCAAGCAGGCGGTGACTCATGCGCTGGTGTTGGACAATACGCCGACAGATCCGGCCGGTGGTGATGCCCGCCAACTGGTGGGGTATCTGGTAGCGCAGCCGGGTGTACGCCTAGATCTGGAGGTGCTGCGTGCCGCGCTGGCCGATCGCCTGCCGCCACATATGGTGCCGGTGGCGTTAGTCGAAATGGACGCCTTGCCGCTGAGTGCCAATGGCAAGCTGGATCGCAAAGCGTTGCCGCAACCGCAAAGCGGGGTCAGGGCCGCAGGACGCGAGCCTGAAGCAGGACTGGAAACGGCGATCGCGGCGGTATTCGCCCGTTTGCTACAGCGTGAAACGGTGTTTGCCGATGATGATTTCTTTGCCCTTGGGGGTCACTCGCTGCTGGCGATGCGCCTGGCGGCGGAGCTGCGCCGTGAACTGGGTAAAGCGGTTTCGGTCGGGCAGGTGATGGTGGCTTCCCGTGTGGAGCAGCTGGCGCAACTGCTGGCGGAAGATCGCACGCAGGAAGAGGCCGATCAGACTGGTTTCGACAGCGTATTGCCGCTGCGCACTACCGAAGGCCCTACGCTGTTTTGCCTGCATCCGGCTTCCGGATTCTCATGGCAGTTCAGCGTGCTGCCGCGCTATATCGACCAGCATTGGTCGCTGGTGGGTATTCAGTCACCGCGCCCCGACGGCCCGCTGGCGCTGAGTGAGAATATGGATCAGGTATGCGACGCGCATCTGGAGCAGGTATTGCAGGTACAGCCGCAGGGCCCGTATCACTTTATCGGTTATTCACTGGGCGGCACCCTGGCGCAGGGTATCGCCGCCAGATTGCAGGCGCGGGGGGAAGAAGTGGCCTTCCTGGGGCTGCTGGATACCTATCCGCCGGAAACCCAGAACTGGGACGTGATGCTCGACGACAACGTGCTTAAAGAAGTCCAGCGCGAGCGCGAGCAGTTCCTGGCCGTTTCCGAAGATGCGCTTGATCCTGCATTGGGCGAAACCCGGGTGGCGATGTTCGATAATATCGAAGCCAACTATGCCGACTCAGTGCGCCTGCTTTCAGCCACCCATACGGCGAACTTCAAAGGGCAGGCGACGCTGTTTGTCGCGCGTCAGACGTTGCAGGAGGGAATGGACGTGCAGCAAACCTGGTCGCAATACGTCGATGCCTTACAGGTGCATGAGCTGGATTGTGCGCACGTAGATATCGTTTCACCAACGTCGTTCAAGGTGTTGGGACCGTTGCTGAACCGTATTCTAAGAGCGCTGTAATACCCGTGACGGGTAGGGAGCGAATAGATTCGCCCCGATTAACGCGGGCCCAGCATGCTGGGCCCTACAATATTTATGACTTACCCAGTGGTACCACCAACGGTGTATGCGAAACCGGATCGTCAATGATCATGCAGCGCAGGCCGTACACCTCTTCGATCAGTTCCGCGGTCACAATATCCTTCGGCGCCCCTTCGGCCACCACCTTACCGTCGCGCATGGCAATCAGATGCGTGGCGTAACGACAGGCATGGTTGAGGTCGTGCAGCACCACCACCAGCGTATGGCCGTTTTCACGGTTTAGCTGACGCATCAGCTCCAGCAGGTCGATCTGATGGCTGATGTCCAGCCAGGTGGTCGGCTCATCCAGCAGCAGCAGCGGCGTTTGCTGCGCCAGCACCATCGCAATCCACACTCGTTGCCTTTGCCCGCCGGAGAGGGTGTCGACCGGCTGTTCGGCCAGTTCGAATACGCCGGTGGAGCGCATCGCCTGTTCCACAGCCTGCTGATCCGCTTCGCCCCAACGACTGAACAGGCGCTGATGCGGATAGCGACCGCGCGCCACCAGATCAAACACGGTGATATCACCCGGCGCGGTGGAGCTTTGCGGCAGCAGCCCCAACTGGCGCGCCACCTCTTTAGTGGCGTATTCGCTGATGTGTTTGCCGTTCAGCCAGACAGCCCCGGCCTGCGGCTGCATCAGGCGGCTAAGGGTGCGCAGCAGGGTGGATTTGCCGCAGGCGTTTGGCCCGATAATCACCGTCAGTTCGCCGTGCGGTATAGCGACGGAAAGGTCGCTGGCGACAATCTTTTTGTCGTAGCCCAGCGTCAGGTGTTCGGCGCGCAACGGCGCGGACTGCAGGGGTTCAGCATTCATTTTTTACGTGACTCACGGATTAATAGCCAAATCAGATAAATGCCACCCAGGCTGACGGTCAACACTCCGACCGGCAACTGATAAGGCATAAACAGGCGCTGCGCAGCGACATCGGCGAGCAGCAACAGCAGGGCACCGATCAGGGCCGTCAGCAGCAGCACGCTGCGGTTGGCACACAGGCGTCGCGCAATCTGCGGGGCCACCAGCGCAATAAAGGAGATTGGCCCGGCGACGGCGGTGGCTGCTGCCGTTAGCGTTACGCCGATCAACAGCAGCATGACGCGCGAACGTTCAACCGGGACGCCCAGCGCGCAGGCGGTATCGTCACCCATCTCCAGCAGGCGCATGCGGCGGGTCAGGGTCAGTAACAGCAGACAGCTCAGCGCAATCACCGCCAACACCGGCAGGCTTTTCGCCCAGTTGATGCCATTAAGTGAACCGGCGCTCCACAACCCGGCGGTCATGGCCGACTCCAGCGAGGCGCTGATAATAAGCCAGGTATTGCCGGCCACCAGCAGGGCGCGCACGGCGATGCCGACGATAATCAAACGGAATGACTCGACGCCGTTGCGCCATGCCAGCAGATAAATCAGCGCGGCGGTTAACAGGCCGCCGGCCAGCGCCCCGGCGGTAATGCCGATAACGCCACCGTTAAACAGCACTATGGCCACCAGCACGCCGCTGTAGGCACCGGTATTAAAGCCAATCACGTCCGGGCTGCCGAGCGGGTTGCGCAGTATCGACTGGAAAATGGCCCCGCTGAGGCCCAGTGCCGCCCCCAGTAACAGCGCCATCACCACGCGTGGCAAACGCCACTGGGTGACGATTACCGCCAGATTGGCCGGGCCTTCGCCGCGCAAGGCGTCGATCACCTGGGTAGCCGTCAGTGACAAGGCACCTGAACCCAGAGCGTAAATCGCCAGCGCCAAAGCAGCCAACAGCAGCAGCAGGGCGGTTAGCGTCGGGCGCGACAGGGCGCGCATTTTGTGAATGGTCATCAGACGGGCCGCGGACGTCGACATTAGCGCTGCCTCCTGAACATATGACGTTGTCGCACCAGCATGATCAGCAGTGGGGCGCCAATCAGGGCGGTGACGATGGACACACGCAGTTCACCGGCCACCAGGAAGCGACCGATCAAATCGGCGCTCAACAGCAGGATGGGGGTCAGTACCAGCGTCCATGGCAGCATCCAATGCAGTTCGGAACCGCCCAGCCGACGGGCGATGTGCGGCATCATCAGGCCGACAAAGGCTATCGGGCCAACGGCAGCGGTAGCCCCGCCGCACAGCAGAGTAATCGCCAGCAGGCCCAGCAACTGAGTACGAACAATGCCGGTACCCAGCGCGGTGGCTAATTCATTACCCATGCTCAGGCTGTTCAGCGACTTGCTCATCCACAGCGTAATCAGCGTGCCCAACAGGATCGGCAGGGCGACGGTGCGCACCACCTGCATATTTTGAATATCCAGCGAACCGGCCTGCCAAAAACGGAGCTGGTCGAAAACCAGTGGATTCAACAGGGAAATCCCGGAGGTCATGCCTTCCAGCACCGCCGCCAGCGCGACACCGGCCAGCGTCAGACGCACCGGGTTGAGGCTGCTGCCACCCAGAGCGCCGATTAGCGCGACCAGCAGTGCGGCGAACATCGCACCGGCAAAGGCGAACCACAGATATTGGCTGACGTCGACGGCACCAAAGAAGGTGATCCCCAGCACCACGGCAAAGCCTGCACCGGCGTTAACCCCGAGAATGCCCGGATCGGCCAGTGGGTTGCGGGTGAGGGTTTGCATCAGCACGCCGGACAGGCCCAGCGCAATACCGGCCAGAATGCCAACCAGCGTACGTGGCAGCCGGGCGTTGGTGATGATGGTGCAGTCCGCACCGCTGCACTGGCCTTTCAGCGCCTGGATCACCGTGTCGAAGGGAATAGATTTAGCGCCGAGTGACAGGCTGAGCAGCATAACGATCAGCAGCGCACCAATGGCAATCAGCAGGCCAAAAAGCCTGCGACGAAATGAACGGGAAGTGCCGCCAATAAGACGCTCCTGGGGAGCGGGGACGGGCTGTGTGCCTGGGCGTGTAATCCGTAACATACCAATCCATTATTCAATTGAATATAAATGAGTTTTATTATCATTATTGATTGCTTTCATCTATGGTACCATGAGTCCCTTCGCTATTGCAGCCCAGACGCTGCCCCTTTTTCTTTAGTTTTGGTGAGAAAGCTCATGAGTAAGCCCTCTATTTTGCTTGATTTTGGCCTGCTTAAGACCAATGGCGCTTTTCGTGCCGTTTTTTGCGCGCGCTTTATTTCCATTTTAGCGCTGGGGTTGATGGCCATTGCGATCCCGGTGCAGATCCAGGCATTGACCGGGTCGACGTTGCTGGTCGGGCTATCCGTAACGCTGGCGGGTAGCGGCATGTTTGCCGGTTTGCTGATGGGGGGCGTGCTGGCCGACCGCTATGAACGCCGTCGCCTGATATTGTTTGCCCGCTCCACCTGCGGCATTGGCTTTGTCGGCCTGTGCCTGAACGCCGCACTGCCCACGCCTTCATTAACGCTGATTTACCTGCTGGCAGTATGGGACGGCTTTTTCGGTGCGGTTGGCGTCACGGCGCTGCTGGCGGCGACACCGGCGTTGGTGGGGCGTGAAAATATTGTGCAGGCTGGGGCCATCAGCATGCTGACGGTGCGTTTTGGTTCGATCCTCTCTCCGGCGATCGGCGGGTTGGTGATCGCCAACGCCGGTGTGGCATGGAACTACGGTCTGGCCGCATTTGGCACCTTGCTGACGCTGATCCCGTTACTGCGTCTGCCACAGTTGCTGCCGCCGCCGCAGCCGCGTGAGCACCCGCTACGTGCGCTGGCCGGTGGCTTTGGTTTCCTGTTTCGCAACCGGGTGATTGGTATGGTGGCGCTGATCGGCGCGCTGTTGACCATGGCCAGTGCGGTGCGGGTGCTGTATCCGGCCATGTCCGGTATGTGGCAGGTCAGTGCGGCTCAACTGGGCTTTATGTATTCCGCGGTGCCACTGGGCGCAGCCATCGGTGCCTTTACCAGCGGCCGGGTGGCTCATGTCGCGCGTCCGGGCTGGATGATGCTGATGACGGCGATTGGCGCTTTCGTCGCTATCGGCCTGTTTGGTCTGATGCCGTGGTACGGCCTGGCGCTGTTCTTCCTGGTGGTTTTCGGCTACCTGAGCGCGCTGAATTCACTGCTGCAGTACGGCTTGATCCAGAACCTGACGCCGGATGCGTTCCTCGGCCGTATCAATGGTCTGTGGACGGCGCAAAACGTGGTGGGTGATGCACTGGGCGCGCTGCTGCTGGGGGCCATGGGGGCGTTTATGCTGCCGGCGATGACCTCCACCAGCTTTGGTTTTGGCGTGGCGCTGCTCGGTGTGGTGCTGGCATTTGCGATGCGCGGTTTGCGTCAGGTGGGCAGTGGCGGGCAAGAAAGCGATCTCCAGCCCGCCGCGGGATCTACTGAGAAGTAAACTGCTTTTCCAACAGCGTCAGCAGGTTGCTGGCGCTGTAGTAATCGAGTCGGAAGGTGTCGCTGCCCAATGCGTAAACCCGCTTGTGCTGCACCGCCGGCAGGTCCGCCAGGAAAGGATTGGCCATCAGCCGCTCGACGTCGCCGTCATTGTTGGCGAACAGCATTAGCGTCTGGCCGTTCAGCCCTTCCGCCAGGTTCTCACCGGCCAGTTGAATAATGTCCTTACGCATCCCCATGCTGCGGCTGTTGTTCAGCTTGGCCGGTAGCGTCGCCAGTGTAAAACCCAGCTGTTTGAGCATTTGCCCCTGGGAGGATGCGGCGGTCCACAGGTTGGCGGATTTGCCATCGGCGTTGAAGACCAGGGCGGAAACCGGTTGTTCCGGCAGTTTCATACGCTGCTTCAGCGATTGTTCACGTGCGTCGAAATCATTGACGACTTTCTGCGCCTGGGCCTCATGGCCGGTGGCCTGGCCCAGTTCGAGTGCCAGTGCCTGCCAGCTTTTGTCGTCGTAATTGACCACCAGCACCGGGGCAATGGCGGAGAGCTGATCGTACAGACGCAGAGCGGAATCGGCACCGGTCGCCGAGATGATAATCAGATCGGGCGCCTCACCGGCAATGGTTTCTGCGTTGGGCTCGCCGATATACAGGCGTTTAACGCCGCGCTGCGTCGCGACAGCGCTCCATTGATGGAAGAACCCTTGTGAGTCTGCCACCCGGTTGTTGGGGGTAGTTGCGCCACTGGCGATCACCGGGGCATCAATCGCCAGCAGGGTTCCGGTAACGGTAACGCTGGTAGAAACGATGCGGGCAGGGGCTTGCGTGAGGGTCACGACGCCGTGTGAGGTTTCGATTTTACGCGGCCAACCGGCGTCTGCGGCATGGGCCGTGCCAATCAGCATCAGCCCAAACAGCATCAGGCTGAAGACGGGGTTCTTCTTCATAAAGCATTCCTTAGAAGTTAAATAGTAATACTTATCATTTATATAATTAAAACTGCTGGTTTTATATCACGATTATGAATGGAAGAACTGTTTACATTTATTGACATAGCATATTCACGAGGGTAATTTAACGCGATTCAATACAAATGATAATCATTATTATACAGGTTATTGTTCATGATACGAAAGGGAGCACCGATGAGCGTTACACTAAACAGTACCGGGCAAAAGAAGCCGCAAAGCAAGGATAGCGAACAAGCTGCTGCAAATGTGTCGCCGACCTCCGGCTTTTTCTTTACCTCTCCTTTCCGTAGCCTGAGCACCCAAGGCTGCTTTGCCAAAATCACGATGCCGGCCCATAACGGGGACCAGCTTAACGGTGAGTTCCAGCAGGCGGTACAACATGCTTTTGCCGAAGCGAAACTGGCGGGGGTTAAAAACCCGGTTCTGTGCGGCGCGATCCCGTTTGATACTCATCAACCCTCCGCTCTGTTTATTCCCCAGCAAACCCAATGGTTTGAGCGCGATGCCTTTCTGGCTGGCGTAACTTCCCCGCAGGACGCGCTGCCGGAAATTATCCGCCAAAATGAAGTGCCTGCCCAACAACCCTTTATGCAAATGGTGGCGGATGCGGTGGAAGCGACCCGCGGCGACCAGTTGGATAAAGTGGTGTTGTCGCGCCTGCTGGAGATTGAAACGCGTGAGCCGGTAGACCGCCAGGCGTTGATGGCGCGGATCATCGCCCAGAATCCTCATGGTTTCCACTTCCATGTCCCGCTGGAACAAGGGGCATTGCTGGGGGCCAGCCCGGAATTGCTGCTACGTAAATCCGGCGCACAGTTCTACTCCAATCCGCTGGCCGGTTCTGCCCGTCGTGATGCCGATCCGCAGCGGGATCTGGAAGTCAGCCAGCAGCTGTTGGTGTCCGAAAAAGATCGCTATGAGCACCAGTTTGTCACCGAAGGCATGCGGCAGGTACTGGCCGAGCGCTGCCGCTATCTGAATATTCCCACCGTGCCTGAATTATTGAGCACCACCACGCTGTGGCACCTGTCCACGCCTATCGACGGTGAAGCCGCCAGCCGCGCTGAAAATGCGCTGTCGCTGGCCTGCCTGCTGCACCCGACACCGGCGCTGTGCGGTACCCCGACCGCGTTGGCGCATCAGGTGATCAAGCAGTTGGAGCCGTTTGATCGCGGCCTGTTTGGCGGCATCGTCGGCTGGTGTGACGCCGAAGGCAACGGTGAGTGGGTGGTGACCATCCGTTGCGGCACGGTGCAGGGCAATCAGGTGCGACTGTTTGCCGGTGCCGGCATTGTGCAAGACTCTTCGCCGGAATCCGAATGGCATGAAACCGGCACCAAACTCAGTACCATTTCGCGGGCGTTTGGCCTGAACCAAGGATAGACATTCCCATGACCATTGCTTTTACCCCCTGGCCTGAGGCGTTAGCCCATCGTTATCGCGAACGCGGCTATTGGACCGACCGGCCCCTGACCGACATCATCACTCGCCAGGCCAAAAATGACGCTATCGCGCTGATCGACCCGGAGCGCAGCCTGAGTTACCGCCGGCTTAATCAGCTCTCCGATCGGTTGGCTGCCGCCCTGCAGCGCCGCGGCATTCAGAGCGGAGATACTGCGCTGGTGCAGCTGGGCAACGTGGTCGAGTTCTATGTAACCTTCTTCGCGTTGTTGAAAATTGGCGTGGTACCGGTGAACGCGCTGTTCAGTCATCAACGCAATGAGCTGAACGCCTACGCCGTACAGATCAAACCAGCATTGCTGATTGCCGACCGTCAGCATGGCCTGTTTGGCAACGACGAATTTCTGACGGCGTTTCGCGCCGAGCATCCTTCATTGCGCGTGGTGGCATTGCGCAATCAGGACGGGGGCGAGCAGTCGCTGGCGGCCTGGCTGGAAGAGGACAGCAGTGGTTTTGTTGCGACGCCAAGCCC
This sequence comes from Serratia sp. AR11, assembly GCF_056376275.1. Taxonomy (NCBI): domain Bacteria; kingdom Pseudomonadati; phylum Pseudomonadota; class Gammaproteobacteria; order Enterobacterales; family Yersiniaceae; genus Serratia; species Serratia sp. AR11. The sequence goes on along the minus strand of NZ_CM150739.1, from coordinate 3,896,185 downwards.
GGCCGACCAGGTGGCGTTTTTCCAGCTTTCCGGTGGCAGCACCGGAACGCCAAAGCTGATCCCGCGGACTCACAACGATTACTACTACAGCATTCGCCGCAGCGTGGAAATTTGCCATTTCGACGTCGATACCCGCTACCTGTGCGCGCTGCCGGTGGCCCATAACTATCCGATGAGTTCTCCGGGCATCCTGGGCGTGTTTTATGGCGCCGGGCTGGTGGTGTTTGCCAGCGACCCGGATGCCGGACAATGTTTCCGTTTGATCGAGCAGCATCAGATTAACGTGACGGCGCTGGTGCCACCGGCGGTGACGCTGTGGCTGCAGGCGATTGAAGAGTGGGGCGGTTGCCAGCAACTGGCCAGCCTTAAGCTGTTGCAGGTGGGCGGCGCCAAGCTGGGCGAAACCCTGGCGGCACGTATTCCGGCCGAGATCGGCTGCCAGTTGCAGCAGGTGTTCGGCATGGCGGAAGGCCTGGTGAACTACACCCGTCTGGACGATGACGACCAGCATATTCTGACCACTCAGGGCTGCCCGATGTCGCCGGATGACGAGCTGTGGGTGGCTGACGAAGATGGCAACCCGCTACCGGTGGGGGAAACCGGGCGTCTGATGACCCGTGGCCCTTATACCTTCCGCGGCTATTACCAAAGTCCGGAGCATAACGCCGCCGCCTTTGATAAGGACGGTTTCTACTGTTCCGGCGATTTGATCAGCCTGACCGAAGATGGCTATGTGAAAGTTGAAGGGCGACAAAAAGATCAGATTAACCGTGGTGGGGAAAAGATCGCTGCGGAAGAAATCGAAAACCTGTTATTGCGCCATCCGGAAGTGATCAATGCGGCGTTGGTGTCGATGCCGGACGAACTGATGGGGGAAAAAAGCTGCGCCTATATTATCGCGACCAGCGCGATGAAGCCGGTGGTGTTGCGCCGCCATTTACGCGGCGAGGGCGTGGCCGAATTTAAATTACCCGACCGTTTTATACAGGTTGATACGCTGCCGCTCACCCCGGTTGGCAAAGTGGATAAAAAACTGTTGCGCCAACGCCTGGAGGCGCAACAACTGACTCTGGTCCAGGGAGAATAAGTCATGGCCATTCCAAAACTGAATGATTACGCGTTGCCGACTCAGGCTGAACTGCCGACCAACAAAGTGAGCTGGACGGTGGAACCGCAGCGCGCTGCACTGTTGATCCATGATATGCAGCAGTATTTCCTGAATTTCTGGGGTGAAGACAGCCCGTTGATCAGGCAGGTGGTGGAGAATATTGCCAACCTGCGTCGTTACTGCAAATCACAGGGGATCCCGGTGTTTTACACCGCGCAGCCTAATCAGCAGAGCGATGAAGACCGTGCATTACTCAATGACATGTGGGGGCCGGGCCTGAATAAGCACCCGGAACAGCAGGCGGTGGTCGCCGCTCTGGCCCCGGAAGAAGACGATACGGTGTTGGTGAAGTGGCGCTACAGTGCCTTCCACCGCTCACCGCTGCAGGAAATTCTGCAGGAGTCGGGGCGCGATCAGTTGATCATCTGTGGTGTCTACGCCCATATCGGCTGTATGACTACGGCGATCGACGCCTTCATGCGCAATATTCAGCCGTTTATGGTGGCTGACGGCCTGGCCGATTTCTCCCGCGAAGAGCATCTGATGGCGCTGCGTTATACCGCTGGCCGTTGTGGCCGCGTGGTGACCACTGCCGAACTGTTGCCGGGCATTGCCAGCAAGGCTGCCTTACGTCAGCAAATCATGCCTTTCCTCGATGAAGACAGTGAAGATATGGGCGACGATGAAAACCTGATCGACTACGGTCTGGATTCAGTGCGCATCATGGAGTTGGCGGCGCGCTGGCGTAAAATTCGTGGCGATATTGATTTTATCGCACTGGCCAAGAACCCGACCATCGATGGTTGGTGGACGTTGCTGTCGGAGGGAAAAGCCTGATGGAACAACGGGGCGATTTCGCCGGTAAGCGAGTCTGGGTCACTGGTGCTGGGGCCGGGATTGGTCTGGCAACGGCATTGGCGTTTGTGCAGGCCGGTGCCGAAGTGATTGGCTTTGATAAACATTTTGGCGAGCCGGAATACGCATTCCGCACCGAAGTGCTGGATATCGCCGACAGTGATGCGGTAGATCGGGTTTGCGGACGTTTGCTGGCGGAGCAGGGGGCGTTGGACGTGCTGGTCAACGGCGCCGGTATTCTGCGTATGGGGCTGGCGGATGAAACCAGCACCGCAGACTGGCTGGCTTGCCTGACCGTCAATGCCGGTGGGGCATTTAATATGTTCCGCCACGCTTTGCCGGTATTCCGTCGCCAACGACGCGGTGCGATTGTCAGCGTGGCATCTAACGCCGCGCATGTGCCGCGCGTCGGTATGGCGGCCTATTGTGCTTCCAAGGCGGCATTACGCAGCCTGTGCAACACCGTAGGGCTGGAGATGGCCCCTTATGGCGTACGTTGCAACCTGGTTTCGCCAGGATCGACCAATACGCCAATGCAGCGCGGCATGTGGCAGGATGAAACCGGTGAGCAGAACACCATTAACGGTTTCCCGGAACAGTTCAAACTGGGGATTCCGCTGGGTAAAATTGCTCAGCCACAGGAAATCGCCGATGCCATTTTGTTCCTGGCTTCCGATCGCGCCAGCCATATCACCATGCAGGATATTGTGATTGATGGCGGGGCGACGCTGGCGGCCTGATCATCAGGTTCTACCTTGTGGCTAATAGTAGGGGCGCCGCATGCTGCGCCCATTGGTATAACTAATGGGTTAAGTCGGGACGAACATGTTCGTCCCCTACGGGTTAAGCTCTTATGCGGGTTTGTTAATTATGAGGTGCTGCTTGCAGCGCCTTTTTTATTGGCGTCGCAGGAAGGGTTATAGGGGTTTTGAATTGTTCCGGACGTCAGATGCGAAAAAAGCGCCCAAAGGCGCTTTTTTCTGTAATGGTGGGTCGTGCGGGATTCGAACCTGCGACCAATTGATTAAAAGTCAACTGCTCTACCAACTGAGCTAACGACCCGCAGAAGTGGTGGGTGATGACGGGCTCGAACCGCCGACCCCCTCCGTGTAAAGGAGATGCTCTACCAACTGAGCTAATCACCCACTTCAGAACTTCCGGGTACTGCCAAACAAGAGAATGAGTGGTGGGTGATGACGGGCTCGAACCGCCGACCCCCTCCGTGTAAAGGAGATGCTCTACCAACTGAGCTAATCACCCTCATTCTTCTCATTTCTTACTGCTTTACTGCTCAACAAGATGGTGGGCGATGACGGGCTCGAACCGCCGACCCCCTCCGTGTAAAGGAGATGCTCTACCAACTGAGCTAATCGCCCCGTCTTGTTGGAGTCGCATTATAGGGATAGTTGAAAGTGAGTCAACGGTTTTTAAAATGATTTCAATCGTTCGCCGCAAATTTAAACAGGATGCGATATTTATCGCCTGCAATGTCGAATCTTTGCACATTGTTATGCGTAAAGCGCCGCAGAGATGATGAAATCAGCCATGGCAATATCGTGTCAGCGTTGAGGAATTAGCGCGTGGTGGTACAATGTTGCCCACTTTTTTAAATTCCGAGCAATCGTCGGCAACCGCCGACACGCGTTGCGTAATAAGGCAGTGAAACCAATGAAAATCAAAACCCGTTTTGCACCGAGCCCAACCGGCTATCTTCACGTCGGTGGCGCCCGTACTGCGCTTTACTCCTGGTTGTTCAGCCGCCATGCGGGCGGTGAGTTCGTTCTGCGTATCGAAGATACCGATCTGGAACGCTCAACCCAGGACGCGATCGACGCAATTATGGATGGCATGAACTGGTTAAACCTGGATTGGAATGAAGGCCCGTACTTCCAGACCAAGCGTTTTGACCGCTATAACGCGGTGATTGACGACATGCTGGTGCAGGATACCGCCTATAAATGCTATTGCTCGAAGGAACGTCTGGAAGCGCTGCGTGAAAAGCAGATGGAAAACGGCGAAAAACCGCGTTACGACGGCCACTGCCGCGACAGCCAGTGCAGCCATACCGATGACGAGCCACACGTGGTGCGTTTCCGTAACCCGCAGGAAGGCTCGGTGATCTTCGACGACAAGATCCGCGGCCCGATCGAATTTAGCAACCAGGAGCTGGATGACCTGATCATCCGCCGCACCGACGGTTCACCAACCTATAACTTCTGCGTAGTGGTAGATGACTGGGATATGGAAATCAGCCACGTGATCCGCGGCGAAGACCACATCAACAACACCCCGCGCCAGATCAACATCCTGAAAGCGCTGGGTGCGCCGGTGCCGGAATACGCGCACGTTTCGATGATCCTCGGTGACGACGGTAAAAAACTGTCGAAACGCCACGGTGCGGTAGGGGTGATGCAGTACCGTGACGACGGCTACCTGCCGCAGGCGCTGCTGAACTATCTGGTGCGTCTGGGCTGGTCTCATGGCGACCAGGAAATCTTCTCTATTGATGAGATGAAAGAGTTCTTTACCCTGGAAGCGATCAACAAATCCGCCAGTGCCTTCAATACCGAGAAGTTGCAGTGGCTGAACCACCATTACATTAACCATATGCCGGCTGAAGAAGTGGCAGTGCACCTGGCGTGGCATGTTGAGCAACTGGGTATCGAAACCCGCAATGGCCCTGAGCTGAAAGATATCGTTAAGCTGCTGGGCGAGCGTTGCAAAACGCTTAAGGAAATGGCCGAGTCTTGCCGTTACTTCTACGAAGACTTCAGCGAGTTCGACGCTGACGCTGCCAAGAAGCACTTGCGTCCGGTTGCTCGTCAGCCACTGGAAGCGGTGCGCGCCAAACTGGCCGCTATCACTGCCTGGACGCCGGAAAACGTGCATGACGCCATTCAGGGCACGGCAGATGAGCTGGGCGTAGGTATGGGCAAGGTAGGTATGCCGCTGCGCGTGGCGGTTACCGGTGCCGGTCAGTCACCGGGTATGGATGTCACCGTTCATGCCATCGGTCAGAGCCGTTCTCTGCAGCGTATCGACCTGGCGCTGGCTTATATTGCCGGGCGTGAAGCTTAAGGCTGAGCGTTTCCCTGCCAGTTAATGACAAAGCCCCGTGGAGCAATCCCGGGGCTTTTTTGTATCTGCTACTTGATGGCGAATTCCTGGTACGCCGCGGCAGGGTCATGGTTTGGGTCATAATGCTCAATTTTTAGCAGCAAACGCGCTGATTTGGCGGCTTTTTCAGCGCTTGAAGCAGGAATGCAATTTAGCCGTTGACAGCTTAGAGTGGGTTTCATATTATGCGCCCCGTTCACAGGATTTTGTGATTGTGGATTGGGGCTATAGCTCAGCTGGGAGAGCGCTTGCATGGCATGCAAGAGGTCGACGGTTCGATCCCGTCTAGCTCCACCAACCTTTATCTCAGAAGGGTTGGGGAATACCGTAACGCCGGTTAAAGCGTACCACTTTTGTGGGGCTATAGCTCAGCTGGGAGAGCGCTTGCATGGCATGCAAGAGGTCGACGGTTCGATCCCGTCTAGCTCCACCACCATTTAAAAAGCCGACCTCAGGGTCGGCTTTTTGCTTTCTGTCTTTCCTTACTGTCTTCCCTTTCCCATGCACCGAATTGCAGGCATTAAAAAAGGCCGCCGAAGCGACCTTTATCTTACTGATATCTTACTGACGTTTCGGCTTAGCCCAGAACCAGGCCTGCGATGGACGCAGACAGGATGCTGACCAGCGTTGAACCGTAAACCAGCTTCAGACCAAAGCGAGAAACCACGTTGCCCTGATGCTCGTTCAGCCCTTTAATCGCACCGGCAACGATGCCGATGGAAGAGAAGTTGGCGAAGGAAACCAGGAACACCGACAGAATACCCATGCTGCGAGGAGAGAGTTCAGCAGAGATTTTCTGCAGTTCCATCATCGCCACGAATTCGTTGGATACCAGTTTGGTTGCCATGATGCTACCCACCTGCAACGCTTCGTGCTTAGGAATACCCATAATCCAGGCGAATGGATAGAAGAAGTAGCCCAGAATTTCCTGGAAGCTCAGGCCGAAGATGGCGCTGAACAGGCCGTTTAGCGCGGCGATCAGGGCGATAAAGCCGATCAGCATCGCAGCAACGATAATAGCTACTTTAAAACCAGCCAGAATGTATTCACCCAGCATTTCGAAGAAGCTCTGGCCTTCGTGCAGATTGCCCAGGTGCAGTTCTTCTTCTTTACTGGTGTCATACGGGTTGACCAATGACAGCACGATAAAGGTGCTGAACATGTTCAGTACCAGTGCCGCGACCACAAATTTGGCGTCCAGCATGGTCATGTAAGCGCCGACGATGGACATGGAAACCGTAGACATCGCGGTCGCTGCCATGGTGTACATGCGCTTTTCAGACATCTTGCCCAGAATATCTTTATAGGCAATGAAGTTTTCCGACTGGCCCAGGATCAGCGAACTGACGGCGTTGAACGATTCCAGCTTGCCCATACCGTTGACTTTTGACAGCACGGTACCAATGATGCGGATGACAAACGGCAGTACTTTAATGTATTGCAGAATACCGATCAGCGCGGAGATGAAGACGATCGGGCACAGTACCTTCAGGAAGAAGAAGGCCAAACCTTTATCACCCATACCGCCGAATACAAACTCAGTCCCTTGCCCAGCAAACCCGAGCAGCTTGTCAAACAGCGCTGCGAATCCTTTTACAAAGCCTAAACCCGCTTCCGAATGCAGGAAAAAATAGGCCAGCAGTACTTCAATAACCAACAGTTGAATAACGTAGCGAATGCGGATGCTTTTACGATCGCGGCATACTAAAAGTGCCAGGATCGTGACCACCACCAACGCTAACGCGAAGTGCGCAATATGGGACATGTTTGCTCCAAACTTGAGGCAGGCTGAATTTCGGATGTCATTTTATGTAACGCCACGTTTAAAAACGAGAGGTCTATTGCAAATATGGAAATTCATACTGGGAAACGTCTTAAATTATTACGGTAAAGCATAAAAAATCAAGAGCTTAATGAAGTCATATGAAATTCCTATTCCTCCACTAATTTGATTATAAGACGCATTGTGCTCTGAATCTGGCCCGGCAGAGTGCGGAAAATGTTCATCTACCCGCTAAACCTTTCGTTAAATCCGTGTTTTTTCCCTATTGCAGAGATAAGTATTACCGCCACAAATGCACTTGATAATTATTATCATTTACATAAGATAACCCCAGGCTTATTAGAAGTAAGGGTTCAGAACATGCTGAACAGTCGCGTGGTTGAGACCACCCCGCGCTCATCCAGGAAGATCAAACTTTCCCTGATGGGCCCCGCATTTATCGCGGCTATCGGCTACATTGACCCCGGTAATTTCGCCACCAATATCCAGTCCGGTGCCTCTTTTGGTTATACCCTGCTGTGGGTGGTGGTGTGGGCCAATGTGATGGCGATGTTGATCCAACTGTTGTCTGCCAAACTGGGCATTGCCACGGGTAAAAACCTGGCGGAGCATATTCGCGATCGTTTCCCGCGTCCGGCGGTGTGGGCTTATTGGGTTCAGGCAGAAATTATTGCGATGGCCACAGATCTGGCCGAATTTATCGGCGCGGCTATAGGTTTCAAACTGCTGTTGGGCGTGACTTTGCTGGAGGGAGCGATCCTGACCGGCATCGCGACTTTCCTGATCCTGCTGTTGCAACAACGTGGGCAAAAACCGTTGGAATGGGTGATTGGCAGCCTGCTGCTGTTTGTCGCTTTGGCTTATATGGTGGAACTGGTGTTTTCCCAACCGCAGTTAGGCCCGCTATTAACAGGCATGGCGCTGCCGGATTTGCCGAACGGTGATGCGGTGTTTCTGGCCGCCGGGGTGCTTGGTGCCACCATTATGCCGCACGTGATTTATCTGCATTCGTCGTTAACTCAGGCGGCCGGGGAAAACTCAAAGGCCGACAGGTATGCTGCCACCAAGGTCGATGTGGCCATTGCCATGACCATTGCCGGGTTTGTTAACCTGGCGATGATGGCTACCGCCGCCGCGGCCTTTCACTTTAATGGTCACAGCGGTATTACCGATCTTGACCAGGCCTATCTAACGCTGCAGCCCTTGTTGGGGCAGGCGGCGGCCACGATCTTCGGGCTGAGCCTGGTAGCCGCCGGGTTATCTTCTACCGTGGTGGGCACGCTGGCGGGGCAGGTGGTGATGCAGGGGTTTGTGCGTTTTTACATTCCGCTGTGGGTGCGTCGTGTGGTCACCATGCTGCCATCGTTTATCGTCATTATGTTGGGGATGGACGCCACGCGCATTTTGGTACTGAGCCAGGTATTACTGAGTTTCGGTATTGCACTGGCATTGGTGCCGTTGCTGTCGTTCACCGGGAATCGTGAGTTGATGGGTGAGATGGTGAACAGCCGCACCATACAGACGATAGGTAAGTTGATCGTGGTAGTCGTGGTGGGGTTGAACGGTTATCTGCTGATCGGTGGCCTGCTGTGAGCGCCTATTAAATCAAAGGCCGGCAGTGCCTAATGCCGGTCAGCTAAGCAAAGTTCTGAATAATAATGTACGACTTTGCTAAAGCGATAGTCCCCCTCTCCAGAGGGAGAGGGCCGGGGTGAGGGGCTTTCGCGTAAGTATGTATCCCCTCACCCTAACCCTCTCCCAAAGGAGAGGGAACAATTTCACCTTAGCTGGCAGGCATTACGGCATGATGCCTGTCAGTCGTCGTGATCATGGTGACGATGATCACGGTCATCATGATGTTTTTTCTTCCAGTGGTGCTTTTCATGATGCTTGTAGTAGTGCTTATCGTATTTGCGATAGCGGCCTTCATGATAGTAATAATTTTTGCGCCAGTAGTCGTTGTCGCGCCAGCGATAACCGTCCCAGTTGTAGCCCCGGCGGTTGCGGTCACCCAGGTAGCGCCCCTGATGGCCCTGCCACCAGTCACGGTCACGCCAGTCATAACCGTCCCAGTAACGGCCGCGGTTGTCTTGTTCGCCGATGCGTAATGAAACGCCCGGCATCAGATCGATACTGAGGCCGTCAGCCTGGGCTTGCTGCATGGCTGGCAGTGTCGACGCCACCAACAGGGCGGCCAATAACAGAGGTTTAAACATGAATTCTCCTTTCCGCCGCAGCGGCCCGGCCCTTTTTATAAGTAATGAAGCGCGTTCATCAGTTTATAAAATGGCCTTATAGTTTTACCTGCAATAGCGGCATCTTAGCCTTTGCGGATAGGGTTGAATCTTAGAGAGAATCTGAAAAACGATCGGGGGCGAGTGATTTAAGATTTGTCTGGCCGAAATAGGGTATCGCCGGTGGGGAAACCGGCGAGAATTGTAAGCGATTACATTAGTATTTGTTCGATCTGAGTTATTTCGTCATCGCTGAAGCTGCGATTAGCCAACATGCCGACGGCATCTTCAATCTGGCCAGTCTTGCTGGCGCCGATCAGTACCGAAGTGACGCGGTCGCCACGTAATACCCAGGCCAGTGCCATTTGCGACAGCTTCTGCCCGCGCTGTTGCGCCAGCGCATCGAGCCGACGCACCTTATCCAACTTATCGTCGGTGAGTTGGCCGGGTTGCAGGAATTGGCTGCTGCTGGCGGCGCGTGAATCTTGCGGGATCCCCTGCAGATAGCGATCGGTCAGCAGGCCACCGGCCAGCGGTGAGAAGGCGATGGAGCCTACGCCGTGTTCTTCCAGCGTGTCCAGTAATTCTGGCTCAACCCAACGTTCGAACATTGAGTATTTCGGCTGATGGATCACGCACGGCGTGCCAAGTTTTTGCAGAATAGCAAACGCCTGGCGTGCGCGGTCGGCCGGGTAGTTGGACAGCCCGACGTACAGCGCCTTGCCCTGACGCACCAGCAAGTCCAGCGCCGCCATGGTTTCTTCCAGCGGCGTATCCGGATCCGGGCGATGGTGGTAGAAGATGTCCACATAGTCCAGCCCCATGCGCTGCAGGCTTTGATCCAGGCTGGCAACCAGATATTTTTTCGATCCCCAGTCGCCATAAGGGCCTGGCCACATGGTGTAACCGGCTTTTGAGGCGATGATCAGTTCATCGCGCCAGGGCTTCAGGTCCGCGCTGAGAATACGGCCGAAGTTTTCCTCGGCGGAACCGGGTGGCGGGCCATAGTTGTTGGCCAAGTCAAAATGAGTGATCCCACGGTCGAAAGCGCAGTGGATCAGTTTACGCGCGTTGTCATACAGCGTGGTGTCGCCAAAGTTATGCCATAGGCCGAGTGAAATGGCCGGCAGTTTCAGGCCGCTACGGCCGCAGCGGCGATATTCCATATTTTGGTAACGTGAAGAATCAGCCTGGTAGAGCATAGGAACCCTTTTCAGCAGAGGTGAAATGAATTTTAGTGTATGCGTTTTCACAAGAGTTGTCAGAGTTCCCGATCACGCTTAATCGCCATAACGGGACAAATACAGCGGGGAGGTATTCCCCATGCCTGCCAATAGGGCGTAGATGTAACGCTGGGTTGCCAGTCGTTTTTTATACACAAAGCTCGAAATTCATACCACATCTTCGATACTTAATACTGACAATCTCAAATGTTGGCAGGTGATGATCATGAATACGACCTATAGAGTGGCTGATTACCTACTCGATCGTTTGGCTCAGATCGGCATCCGACATTTCTTTGGCGTGCCGGGTGACTACAACCTGCAGTTTCTCGATCATGTCATCAGTCATCCACAAATTACCTGGGTAGGCTGCGCTAATGAACTCAATGCCGCCTATGCCGCAGATGGTTACGCACGCTGTAAACCGGCCGCCGCTTTATTGACCACCTTTGGCGTGGGCGAACTGAGCGCGCTCAACGGTATTGCCGGCAGCTACGCCGAATATCTGCCGGTGATCCACGTAGTGGGTGCCCCAACGTTACGCGCGCAGCGGGCCGGTGATTTGCTGCACCATTCGCTGGGGGACGGTGACTTTGGCCACTTTGCCCGTATGGCGAAAGAGGTGACCGTCGCGCAGGCCAGCCTTACCCCCGACAACGCCGAGGCGGAAATCGACCGCCTGCTGACCATCGCGCTGTTTGAGCACCGCCCGGTCTATATAGTGTTACCCAGTGAGGTGGCGGAAGCACCGTTGGCATCCCGGCCTGCGCCGCTGGTGTTACGGCAGGCGCATCTTTCCCAGGCGTCGCTGCAAGCTTTTATCGCCGCCGCGCGGCAAATGCTGTTACCGGCCAGGCGGGTTTCCCTGCTGGCGGATTTTTTGGCGGAACGTTTTGGGGCGGAAAAAGTACTGGAACAGTGGATGAATGAGGTTGAGATACCGCATTCAACCATGCTGCTGGGCAAGAGTGTATTGGATGAAACCCATGCCTGCTTTACCGGCACTTACGCCGGTGCCGCCAGCGATCCACAGGTGAAGCAACTGATTGAAGGGGCCGATGTGGTGATTAACGTCGGCGTGCGCTTTACCGATACCATTACCGCCGGCTTCAGCCATCATCTGCCTGCGGAAAAATGCATTGATCTTCAGCCGTTTGAAGTACGGGTAGGGCAGCAGGTATTTAGCCAAATCCCGCTGCGTGATGCGGTAATAGCACTGCACCAGTTGACGCTATCGTTGGCAAAACAATGGCCAGTACCGGCCATTAAACGCCCGACGTTGCCCGATCCGAACGGCAGCGGCCTGGATCAGCACGGTTTTTGGCAACAGATACAGGACTTTCTGCGCCCGGGCGATATTTTGATCGCCGAACAGGGCACCGCCTGCTTTGGTGCTGCGGCTCTTGGTCTGCCACAAGGCTGCCGGTTTATCGTCCAGTCGCTGTGGGGCTCTATCGGTTACACCCTGCCGGCGGCGTTCGGTGCACAAACGGCGGAGCCGGATCGGCGGGTGGTGTTGCTGATCGGCGATGGTTCGGCTCAGCTCACGGCGCAGGAACTGGGTTCGATGCTGCGTGATGGACAAAAGCCGGTGATCTTCCTGCTCAATAATGAGGGGTATACCGTTGAACGGGCCATTCACGGCCCGCAACAGCGTTACAACGACATCGCCCAGTGGAACTGGACGCAGTTACCGCAGGCGCTGGCGGGCGAGCATCAGGTGAAAACGCTGCGGGTCGCCGATCCGCAGCAGTTGCGCCAGGCGCTGAAAGAAGTTGGCGACAGCCCACAACTGGCCTTTGTGGAAGTGATGCTGCCGAAGATGGATATTCCCGAACTGCTCGATAGCGTTTCACGCGCCATTCACTCGCGTAACGCGGCCGCCTGATCCACTGCGTTTTCCAGCAGGCGTTCCAGCAACCAATACCCCGCCGGCCCCGGCGGGGTCAGTTTCGACCATACCGCATCCACTGAAATCAGCTTCGGCCAGCCGCGGGGTTTGAGCTCGGTCAACTTGTCATGGCCGTATTGTTTTACCAACCAGTTCGGCAGTACGGCCCAGCCAAACCCTTGTTCCGCCATTTCCAGCAATAGCAGGTAGCTGGGAGCTGACCACACCAGACCGCCGGAGCGGGCGGCTTCAGCGCCGCTATAGGTATTGAGGATGAGTTGGCGCGTGCTGGACAGTTGTTCGGGCGTGGGGGAGGCCGTCTGCGCCAGCGGGTGCGAGTGGGTGACGAACAGCCCCATTTCCGTTTGTTCCGGCAGCCGCGCAAAACCGATGTCCGGCGGGTAACTGGCCTGAACCTCCACCATGCCGAGATGCGCGCGGCCGCTTTGCAACAGGTCAAGCACGTCGCCGTCTTCGGCGATCATCCACTCCAGTTCGATATCCTGATAGCGCTGCTCGAAAAGTTGCATCAGTCGATCATGGTGTTTCGGCTGATAGGTATCGGAGAACACCAGGCTGAGGCGCGGCTCGATATTGTCCGCCAGCCGAATGCTCAGTGCGTCCAGCCGTTCGCTGGCGGCAAGGATCTCCTGCACATGGCCCAGTACTTTGTGGCCGGCGGCGGTCAACACCGGTTGGCGCGCCTGGCGATCGAACAGGAGCAGCCCAAGATCGGCCTCCAGGTTGGCAATGGCGGTACTGATGGTGGACTGGCTTTTGCGCAATTTGCGTGCGGCGGCAGAGAACGAGCCGAGGGCGGCAGCTTCAACAAACGCCTGCAGGGCTTCGGGTGAATAGCGCATGATGTATCTACTTTATCGATGGAACCTATTTTTAATCTACCCAAAAAATCGATGATAATCACCTGACTTTAGCAATAACAGTAAAAAAACAGGTGATGTATGCAACTGCAAAACAAGTCTTTCATTGAACGTATCGTCCACGCCGTCGGTTTTGAAGCCATCGCAGTGATGATCTGCGCCCCGCTGGGCGCGTGGTTGCTAAACCGTTCGATGGTACAGGTCGGTGCGTTGGCGGTGATGTTGTCCACCGTCGCCATGGTATGGAACATGGTTTATAACACCGTTTTTGACCGCCTGTGGCCAGTGGGCCGCGTGGTGCGTAATCTTAAGGTGCGGGTGTTTCATGCCCTGGGTTTTGAGGCCGGGTTTGTGTTGATCGGCGTACCGATTGCCGCCTGGATGCTGAGCATCTCTTTTGTGCAGGCGTTTATGCTGGAACTTGGTTTCTTCCTGTTCTTCCTGCCGTACACCATGTTCTATAACTGGGCGTACGATACCCTGCGTCAGCGCTGGTTCGAGGCGCGCCAGCCGGTCAATTCCTCGGCTAAATAAGGCGTCGTCATCACTGCGATTCTCAGGTAATGTCGGATCATTGCAGCAATGACGGAGGAGCAAACGATGAAAGTGTTGGGCCTGCTGGGCGGCATGAGTTGGGAGTCGACCATACCTTATTACCGCATGATCAATGAACAGGTGAAAGAGCGCCTCGGTGGCCTGCATTCGGCCAAAATTGTGCTCTACAGCGTCGATTTTCACGAGGTTGAACGCCTGCAGCATCAGGGCGACTGGGACGGCGCGGGGCATTTGTTGGCTGCCGCTGCGGCCTCGCTGCGTGCCGCCGGTGCGCAGGCCATCGTCATTTGTACCAACACCATGCACAAGGTGGCGGATGCGGTTGAACAGGCCAGCGGCTTGCCGTTGATTCATATCGCCGACGCCACGGCACTGCAGGTGCGCCAACAGGACATTCGCCGCGTCGGGCTACTCGGCACGCGTTTTACCATGGAGCAGGAGTTTTACCGTGGACGCTTGCAGGAAAAATACGGCATCGAAGTGGTGACCCCGGTGGCGGCCGATCGCGACATTGTGCACCGTATTATTTATGAAGAGCTGTGCCTGGGGAAAATCCGTGATGCGTCGCGCGATGAGTACCGCCGCATTATCGGCGACCTGGAACAGCAGGGGGCGCAAGGCATCATTTTCGGCTGCACCGAGATTGGCCTGCTGGTCAGCGCGCAGGATGCATCAGTGCCGGTCTTCGACACCACCGCCATCCATGCGCGCGCCGCAGCGGAATTCGCGCTCGCTTAATCGTCCTGCGCAGAGTGGCGCTTGCCCACCAGCATCAGCGGTTTGCCCGCCAGCACCAGCCAGGCGGGCAACATCACCACACAGAGTATGGGCAACAGGTGCAGTTCCGGCACCACGGCAACGGCCATAAACAGGCTGAGCCAGCCGTCACGCGTGACCACCAATACCAACCCCATAATGGCGCAGGAAACGGTAATCGCCGCCGGTACCGCCGGAACATGCTGATGCAGCATCAGGCCCAGCGCTACCCCGACAAACACCGCCGGGAAGATACGTCCACCACGAAAGCCGCTGGCGGCAGCAATCACCAGAGCCGCCAATTTGCTCAGTGTAATCAGCAGTAGCTCCGTGACAGAATAATTCTCGCCCATCGCCAGCCGCTTCATTTCATCGAGCCCTTTAAACAGGGTGATGTCGCCACCGATTAACGCCAGCAACCCAAGCACAAAACCGCCCAATCCCAGCATCAGCACCGGATTTTTTATCGAGTGGAACAGACGGTGGGCGTGTGGGAAGCTCCATAGCGCCACCATGCCCAGTGCGATGGCGATCAGGGCGACGATGGAACCACTGAAAATATCCGTCAGTCGGGTGACGGTGTAGGGATCAAGCTGCAGGGCAAAGTTCGGCGTGAAAAATAACTGTGTAGTGACCGCACCGGCCGCTGCCGCCATTAACGGGGCAAATAGCCGATCCCACAGCGGCACGTCATTATTGCCTGCCAGCGTTTGCGAAAAGATCAGTGCAGCGGCAACCGGGGTACCGAACAGTGCGCCGATGGTGCCGGCCGCGGCCAGAATAATCCAGTCCATGCGGGGGACTTTTGGTAGCAGGCGCGAACCGATAGCCACCACCAGCGCAATATTGATGGCGGTGATCGGGTTTTCCGGCCCCAGACTGACGCCACCCACCAGGCCAACGATCAGCGCCAGCGTAAGACCGGGCAGCGCCGAAAGCGGCAGCGGCATCCCGATCAAAGATTCAGTGGCCGGATCAGGCCCCGCATGACCAGGCATATAGCGGATTATCAGCCCAACGGCGACGCCGGTCAGCGTCAGAATGCCGATCAGCCACCAGGGCGAATGAGTATCGATATTCATAGCCGCAGGAATATTTACCCACAGCAACCGCTGCAGCGCATCGGCGAACTTCATCACCAGAATGAGCACCAGGCTTGAGGCCGAACCGATAACGAGAGCGGGCAGAGCGAAAGCCAACATGGCATTGGCGCGCGGGTGCAGCATGCAGGGATCCCTTTTCAATGGCGCTGGATGGCAGGCCGAACGGGTGATGGTTATGGCCACAGCTTGCCAGACAATCGGCACTCTGGCACGCAATGTTATTTCCGGCCGGGCGTGAAGGCCGCAGCCGGTTAATAGTGCCTTTCTGTCATGACGGTTAACAGTGACTATGGCGCGTTTTTTGCCGCAATTTGTTTCAGATGGGGCTGAAAAGGGTTGGCTGAAACGTTTTTTGTGATCCGGATCGCTAATGGATGGCCGCGCAGCGGATGGTGATTGTTGTTTTTGCAGCGGGATTTTACAGTGTGGGCAGCTTTCTATTATTCATTTCGCGGAGAAGATACTGATGACTTATGCCCTCGTAGGTGATGTAGGCGGCACCAATGCCCGCCTGGCGTTGTGCACTGTGGCGACGGGTGAAATTACCCAGGCGAAAACCTATTCCGGCCTGGAGTTTGACAGCCTGGAGGCGGTAATCCGCCAATACTTAAAAGATCAGGATATCCAGGTACAGGACGCCTGTATTGCCATTGCCTGTCCGGTCACTGAAGACTGGGTGGCGATGACCAATCATACCTGGGCGTTTTCGATTAAACAGATGAAGGCCAGTCTGGGGCTGAGCCATCTGGAAGTGATCAACGACTTTACCGCCGTTTCGATGGCGATCCCGATGCTGTCACCAGAGGATGTATTGCAGTTCGGCGGTGGGAGCGCGCAGAAAGACAAACCTATTGCGGTGTATGGTGCCGGGACGGGTTTGGGGGTGGCACATCTGGTGCACGTTAATCGTCGCTGGGTGAGCCTGCCGGGCGAGGGTGGCCACGTTGATTTCGCACCGAACAGTGAAGAGGAAGATATCATTCTGGAGGTGTTACGCGCTGAAGTGGGCCATGTGTCTGCCGAGCGAGTGCTGTCCGGGCCGGGGCTGGTCAATCTTTACCGCGCTATCGTCAAGTCCGATAACCGCCTGCCGGAAAAGCTGGAGCCGAAGGACATTACCGAGCGCGCACTGGCTGACAGTTGTATCGACTGTCGCCGCGCCCTGTCGCTGTTCTGCGTTATTTTGGGGCGCTTCGGCGGCAATCTGGCGCTGAACCTGGGCACCTTTGGCGGCGTTTACATTGCCGGTGGCATCGTGCCGCGCTTTATGGAGTTTTTCAAAGCCTCCGGTTTCCGTGCGGCGTTCGAGGATAAAGGGCGTTTCAAGGATTACGTGCACGACATTCCGGTCTTTATGATCACCCATGGACAACCCGGTTTGCTGGGTGCCGGCGCTCACCTGCGCCAGACGCTGGGTATGCATCTGTAATAATCGCAGCAATTAAAAAAGGGGCGCAACCGTTAAGTTGCGCCCCTTTTATCGTTTTAGGCGTTAGGCTTTTGCCAACTGCGCCTGCGAGAAGTGTTCTTCTTCCTGCGCTACCGCTTTCGGTGCCTTGATGAACAGGGTGATTATCAGAGAAGCCACTGACAGCACGCCAATCACGATGAAGGTCGCATGGAAGCCGCCGAAGTATTTGGCGACAAACGAACCGGCCAGTGCGCCCAGACCGAAGCCCTGATAGATAATGCCGTAGTTTTTGCTGTGGTTTTTCAGGCCGAAGAAGTCACCGACAATCGCTGGGAATACGGTGATGTTGCCACCGAAGCAGAAGGCGACGGCACCGACGCAGATGAAGAACAAGGTGTGGTTCAGCGTCAGGAAGCTCAGCGCCACAATCGCCAGAACGGTGACCAGCATGGTAAAGCTGATGACGCGCATGCGGCCCACTTTATCGGACAGCGTACCCAGAATAATACGGCCTGCGGTGTTAAAGATGGCGACGGCGGAAACGGTGTTGGCGGCGGTAGCCAGGTCCATCCCAGCCAGTTGTACGCCCATGTCTTTCACGATACCAATCAGATACAGACCACTCATACAAGCCGCGAAGAAGATGATGAACAGCAGGTAAGCTTCTTTGGTCGCCAGCATTTGGCGGACGCTGAAGTCATTGCCCAGGCCGCTGGTCCCTTGCTGTGCAGACTGGCTCACCAGTACCGGCTCTTTCAACAGCAGGGAGCCCAGTACAATCAGCGCCATCACAATGGCACCCCAGTAGAAGAAGGCAGAGGAAACACCAACGTCGGCAATCAACGCGGCGTTAACGTATTTGAACAGCAGGCTACCGCTACCGAAAGCCCCCACCGAGATACCGGAGATCAGCCCTTTGTTGGCCGGGAACCATTTGATCAGGTTGGACAGGGTAGAGATATAAGCGATACCTACCGCGAAACCGACCACCACCCCGGCCAGCAGATAAACCATATTCAGTGAGCTGACGTAGGCGCTGGCAATCAGGCCCAGACCCACCAGGATGCCAGAGCACAGGGTCAGGTTACGGATCCCGAAGCGTTCCTGCAGTTTGCCGGCAAATAAAGTGGCGAAGGCCAGGAAGAAGCTGGTGATGGAGAAGGTGGTGGCGACGTCAGCGAGGCCCCAGTGGAACTTGTCGACCAACGGCTGGTTGAACAGACTCCAGGTATAGATAGTACCGAGACCCATCTGGCAGATGATGGTACCCAGAACGATTAAGCTGCGATTTGCCGGTTTGGTGTTCATGGCCGGGCTCCTTCCTGTGTGTGCATTGCCGGGCGTTAGCCGTTGGCTGAAATTTGCGGGCGCTGTCTTGAACCCCGCGGTATGGGCATATTATATGGCTGGTAGTACCAGCCGGCGGCGGATCGGGAATGAGTTGCACAAGGGAAGGAATGAAATGCATCTATCGCGGCATGAGTTGCCGTTTTAAGGCTTAAAAGGGGATGAAATGCAGCGGGTGGCGCGTGATCTAAATCAAGAATGTTAGCGATTTATCGCCGATCACCCGCAGGCGATCGCGATAATCACGGTCATTATTGGACGGTAGCCGCTGGTAACGGCCGGCGATTATAAACGCATCAGTTTGCGAAAATCTTTCACCTTGCTGCGGCTGACCGGCACTTCAAAATCCAGATCGCTCAGCCGCAGAATATAAGTGTTGTTGAACCAGGGCACGATCTCGCGGATTTTAGACAGATTGACGCAGTAGGAACGGTGGCAGCGGAAGAAATGCTCTTCAGGCAGGCGCCCGTAAAACTCGGTCAGGTTCATCGGCATCACAAACTCCTCGCGCCGGGTATAAACCCGCGTCACTTTCTCATCGGCGGCGGCATAGTAAATGTCGTTGATGTCGGTAACGATAATGCGCTCGTCTTTGATCAGGTTAATGCTGTGGCTGCTGCGATTCGGTGCGCTGGCCTGCTCCGGTAAAGTGGCGGGGCGGTTATGCAGCGCTTCCAGCTTCTGCAGCATGGTGACGATACGCGCTTCGTGATAGGGCTTGAGAATATAGTCAAAGGCCTCGATTTCGAATGCTTCCACCGCATGCTCTTTATAGGCGGTGATAAACACAATAGAAGGACGGTGCGCGAATTTGCTGATGTTCTGCGCCAGCAGTACCCCGTCCAGCGACGGGATATTGATATCGAGAAAAATGGCGTCAACCTGATGGGTCTGCAGGTATTTCAGCACGTCCAGCCCGTCCTCGAAGGTGGCTTCGATAACGATATTGCTGTGTTTTTTAATCAGGTAACTGAGTTCTTCCTGCGCGAGGAACTCGTCTTCAACGATGATGGCTTTCATGATAGCTCCCCGGCCGGCAGTATGTTGTTCTCTACCGGCAGTTTGCCGCCATTTTTGCTGATGTAAAAGGCAATTTCGGTGCCGGGTTCCAGGCGACGGATGCGAAGCCCTTCGCCGTACAGCAGGGACACCCGATGATGCACGTTCAGCAGACCGATGTTGTGCCCTGGCATCTCGTTGCGGGCCACCCGTTCGATGACCTGTGGGTCGATGCCGTGGCCGGTATCTTTGACTGAAATCTTGACCCGGTCACCCTGATCTTTCACCGCAATCACCACCACGCCTTTGCCTTTACAGGGTTGGATACCGTGCACGATGGCGTTTTCCACCAGTGGCTGGATCAGCAGGCTGGGGATGCGTACCGAAATATCGTCATCGATGTCATAAATCACCGTCAGCTTGGCGCCGAAGCGCGCCTGTTCGATGGCAATATAATCCTGGATTTGGTGCAACTCTTTGCGGATGTCGATTAACTCGTCATTCAGCTCCAGGTTATAGCGCAGGTAGCGTGACAGGTTGATAATCAGTTGGCGCGCGGTGTCCGGATTGGTGCGGATCGAGGACGAAATGGCGTTAAGCGCGTTGAAAAGGAAGTGCGGGTTGATCTTGCTTTGCAGGGCGCGCATTTCCGCTTTGTCCGCCATCTGGCGCAGATGCTCAATGCGCGAGACTTCCATTTGGGTGGAGATAATCTGCGACAGGCCGACCGCCATCACTTTCAGCGTATTGGTGATCTGATGGGCGTGGCAGTAGTAAATTTTCAGCGCGCCGGTCACTTCGCCTTTCTCCCACAGCGGGATCACCAATTGCGAGTGGATCTGCGGCGTGGCCGGGTTTTCCAGATTATTTTTGATGATGATCTTGCCGTGCCGGATGCTTTCACGGGTCACGCGACTCAGGCCTTCACGGCCAATCGGGTAGGCTTCTTCCCCCACCCCGACATAGGCCAGCACCTGATGGGTATCGGTGATGGCAACCGCGTCGGCCTGAATGTCGTGGCGAATGATGTCGCAGATGGTGGCCAGCGTTTCACTGTTGATATTGCGAAAATACGGCAGCGTTTTGCGGGCAATATCCAGCGCCAGTTTGGCCTGGCGGGCAGCGATCACTTCTTTTTCGTCTTCCACGCTCTGCACCAGCAGCACGATCAGGCCAATGCACACCGTGCCGAGGATCATCGGCAGGGCAATTTTGGAGACGATATCCAGCCCCAGTTCGGTCGGCCTGGCCCACAGCACGATCAGCAGCATGGTCAGGCATTCACACAGCATGCCGCCGATGATCCCGGCGCGCCAGCGCTGTTCTTTCTTCACCTTCAGGTTGATATACCCGGCACCGATCCCGGCAATGATACTGGTGATCAGGCAGGGAACCGAGGTAATGCCATCGATATCTATCAGGTAGCGATGCACCCCGGCAATGATGCCGGTAATGATCCCTACCCAGGGGCCGAACAGAATGCCGCCGGCCATGATGGCGATCACCCGTACGTTGACCAGAGAACCTTCAACGTTAACGCCGGAATAGGTGCTGAACAGGGCAAACAGCGAGAAGATGGCGGTGACCATGGCCAACTCCAGCGGCGTATGGTCCTCTTTTTGCAGCAACTGGCGGAACAACCGGGTGCGGGTGAGGAAAAACAGGCAGATCAACATCAACGCGGCGCGATCAAATACCGCTAACAGCATTTCAAAAAAGGGGTGCACGGCGGGCTCTCGCTGCGGCGGAAAGATACCGGGAGTATATCACAGCCAATTGACCCCGTGACGGCCGGGCGGCGCGCCACGGGGCAGCGTATTATTTATTAATGCCCAACTGTTCCTTGCCGAGCGCTGTCAGCAGGTCAACCGTGGCCCGGCCGACGAAGTCCACTTCGAAATCATCAGGGGCGAAATCCGGCGGGGTTTTGCCGGCGATAAAGCTCGGCAACTGACGTTGCAGGTAGGCATCATTTTTCTCGCAGCCCGGCGCGGCAGCGATGTACATTACGTTGCTGTCGAATTCGCCGTTATGCTCATTTTCCACCGCGTGGATCACGTCGCAGTGCCAGAAAACCGTATCACCCGGCTCTAAATCGGGAATAGGGGAAATCCCACTGATTAAAAGGGGATGCCATTTTTCGGAGATCGAAAGTGCCCGTCCTGG
This sequence comes from Serratia sp. AR11, assembly GCF_056376275.1. Classification (NCBI taxonomy): domain Bacteria; kingdom Pseudomonadati; phylum Pseudomonadota; class Gammaproteobacteria; order Enterobacterales; family Yersiniaceae; genus Serratia; species Serratia sp. AR11. The sequence continues at coordinate 3,874,756 of NZ_CM150739.1, read as the reverse complement.
GGCGGCATCGCACAGATCATCGTCGGCGACGTCATCCTGCAGCGCACGCAACAGCACATAAGCCATGGCGTTGGCCACCGGCACCAGGTTCAGCGTGCCGGCATTGGTGCGCTGCGGCGTCAGCGCCGTCCAACCCTGGAAGGTGCGGAACATCGAGCACACCGCCGGTGAAGCGATTTCACGCACTTCGGTGCGGCCGTCGGCGGCGAACGGATCATAATCCTGCCAGTTGCCGGAGAACACGTGGCGATAGACGTAACGGAAGTTTTCATCCAGCCAGCGCTCAATGGTGCCGCTGTCTACGTGCGGCGACAGGCCCAGCGAAGAGGAGTTCGGCGGACGGCGACGGGTGCGATCGGCGTAGGTGGCGACGCGCGTCGGGTCAAAATGCTGTTTTCCGTTGCTTTCGGTTTCCCACAGGCTGTTAAGGAATACCTGTACCGCGTGCATGCGGGCGTCCTGGCGGGCTTCCACCTGCGGTTTTGACCAGTAAATGCCGTAGATTTGGGGCTTGCTGGCGGCCAGTTTGCCGAAGTAGTTGTCTTCGGCGGCCCCTTTCAGGCGTTCGACGAAGTTGTTGCGGTCGAGGTAGTCGCCGATTTCCCGGTTCCAGGCCGTAGCCTTGTCACGGGGAAAAACGCCGCGAATGGCGCAGGCACCACGCTGTTTGATCAGCGCTTTTTGCTGCTCGCTAACGCGCTGTTGCAGGATATCTTCGGCATCGATTTGCGGCACCGGGTTTTGACCGGCGGCCAGCTCCTGGCGGATTTGTTCGACCTGCTGACGGATATTGTCTTCCAGTGCCAGGAAGGTCTCACGGTAATTCGGTAATGCCTGGCGCAGTTGTTGTTTGACGGTTTTAATTGCGCCTGGAATATCGTCAATCTGTAAGGAAGCCATGGTGTTCTCCTCGTGTTGCGGGTGGGCAACGACGGACGGTTGTAGGGGACCGGGTAAGGCGTTATGGTTTTGTTGTTTTGACGTTAATGATTATCTGGATTTAATAGGGGAAAATAAAGGGATATCTTTCATTCGTAACTTCCCCATTTTCGTTTTTCGGAGATCTTTGTTTTTAGGAGACAGAAGCAATGAAGTTGGTAACTGAGCGTTTGACCCTGGAGTCGTTGACTGCCGATGACTGGCCGCTGTTTTTAAGCCTGTATAAGGATCCTGATGTGATCCGTTACATCTCCGACCCGTACAGCGATGAGGGCATCCTCAGTCGTTTCGAGGCCCGTTTACCAACCTGGGACAAGCATTTGGATCAATGGTTGTGCCTGGTGTTGCGAGAGAAAGAGAGCGGCGAAGTGGCTGGCATGACCGGTTTTCGTCCGATGTGGCAGCCTAATCAACAGGCGGAAGTGGGGTACGCCTTGCTGCCGTCCGCGCAAGGTAAGGGCTATGGCAAGGAATCACTGCGTGCGGTGCTGGACTTTGGTTTTAATGGCTGCGGTTTCCATAAGCTGACCGCGACGGTGACCGCAGGCAATATTGCCTCGCGCCGGTTGCTGGAGTCCTGCGGCTTTCTGCTGGAAGGTACGCTGCGCGATAATTACCGGCTGGCGGAGTGGTGTGATGACTGGCACTTCGGGCTGCTGGCGAGGGAATTTAAGGCCGGGGAATAAAAAAGTTGTACTGGGTCTCGACAAGCCAGTCGAGGCTGGGATATGTTCAATATCCGGTCAATCTTTAGGTTGGCCAGCGTCGCTCGGATGGTCCGGGCGCTAACGTCTCTTCGAGGTATCTATGGCTGATAATAGTCCGCAACGCCGTTTCACGCGTATTGAACGTCTTCCCCCTTACGTATTCAACATCACCGCCGAACTCAAGATGGCTGCGCGCCGTCGTGGCGAGGATATCATCGATTTCAGCATGGGCAACCCCGACGGGCCAACCCCGCCGCACATTGTGGAAAAGCTCTGTACCGTTGCCCAGCGTGACGATACCCATGGCTACTCCACTTCGCGGGGGATCCCGCGTTTGCGCCGTGCCATTTCACGCTGGTATGCCGATCGCTACCAGGTGGAGATCGATCCCGAAAGCGAAGCCATTGTTACCATAGGTTCAAAAGAAGGGCTGGCACACCTGATGCTGGCGACACTCGACCACGGTGATACCGTGTTGGTGCCGAATCCGAGCTACCCGATCCACATTTATGGTGCGGTGATTGCCGGCGCTCAGGTGCGTTCGGTGCCGCTGGTGGAGGGAGTGGATTTCTTTGGTGAGCTGGAGCGCGCCATTCGTGAAACCATTCCACGTCCGAAAATGATGATCCTCGGCTTCCCGTCAAACCCGACCGCCCAGTGCGTAGAGCTGGACTTCTTTGAACGCGTGGTCGCGCTGGCCAAACAGTACGATGTGCTGGTAGTCCACGATCTGGCCTATGCCGATATCGTTTATGACGGTTGGAAAGCGCCCTCGATTATGCAGGTACCCGGCGCCAAGGATATCGCGGTGGAGTTTTTCACACTGTCGAAAAGTTACAACATGGCGGGCTGGCGCATCGGCTTTATGGTCGGTAACCCGGAGCTGGTCAACGCGTTGGCAAGGATTAAGAGTTACCACGACTACGGGACCTTCACCCCGTTGCAGGTGGCTGCCATCGCCGCGTTGGAAGGCGATCAGCAGTGCGTGCGGGATATTGCGGAACAGTACCGTCAGCGCCGCAATGTGCTGGTGAAAGGGCTGCATGAAGCGGGCTGGATGGTGGAAAACCCGAAAGCGGCGATGTATGTCTGGGCCAAAATTCCCGAGCCTTATGCGCATCTCGGTTCACTGGAGTTTGCCAAACGTCTGTTGGCGGAAGCCAAGGTGTGCGTATCGCCGGGCATTGGCTTTGGTGACTACGGTGACACCCATGTGCGTTTCGCGCTGATAGAAAATCAGGATCGTATCCGTCAGGCCGTTCGCGGCATCAAAGCCATGTTCCGGGCTGATGGGCTGATCAAACCGGCCAAGAGCAGCCCGGCAACCACCAAATAATCACTTCAGGCCGGCGTATTCACGCCGGTTTTTTACTGATGTTGGTTCGGTGGGATTGCGTCGGCGGCATGGCACACCGGCTACCACTCGCCGCTCGAAGAGTGGCAGGTACCGCAGTCGATAACACTCTGCGCCGCATGATGCCGGGGAAATAGCCCCATTCAGAAACAACAAAGGGGCGCTGTGCGCCCCTTTATCTATATTCCCGATCTTTATTCCCGGTTATGCCTTGGTTATGCAACCATCAGCATAAAGGTGCCAATCCATGTAACCAACATGAATGAAACGCCAAATACGAAATATTTCACTGAACAACTCCCTTCTGGAGTCCCTCGCAAGCCAATGATCCCGATTGTTGTGCTGAGTATTTTGTGGATAGTCGGTGGTGGAGAGGCGGATCCTTCAAGAGGAAGAACAACGTCCTTGACCACAGATTACCCGGTTGTCGTGCTTCAAAGTCCGTGAGGTAAAACATGAACCACGACAGGATCGGCGTTAATGTACTCCCAATCTCAGCCTGATTACAATACTGTGTTTTTGATCACACTTTTTGACGGTTTTTTAACCAGGTGTGACTGTTTCTAAACGATTTTTATTTACCTTTTTCATCAGGCAAAAAAGGATTAGCCCGCTGAAGCGGGCTTTATAATTATGCTTGCTGTGATGTTATGAAAAGGGATCAGGCGACGGCGTTGGCACCGGTCAGCAGGATGGCCCAGAAGACAAGGCAACACAGCAGAATTACGGCCCAGATATTGCGGCGGCTCCACTCCATTTTTAGCCTTCACTTTTTGCTCTTGATGATTCGGTAATGAACACATCGGCGAAAAATGGAGAAAATTTAGCCCCCGAATAAAATATTTTTCTTATTGCTGGCGGATCTCTGCTACCGAGGTTTTTACCTCATATCCCAACAGGTAAAGAGCCTGTTCCAGCGCTTCTACTTTGGAGGCATAGGCCACATCCAACAGGCGGTCCATTTGGCCGGCGTTAAAGCCCAGTTTACGCGCCAGGCTGGCTTTGGACGTGGTATCGGCCAGCATGATGTTATGCAACTCGAGCTTGAGTTTAACCAGCACCGGCAGGTGGATCGCCAGCTCATCCGGCAAGGCACGAGAAGGGGGCGGTACCGGGCGGCCTTCTTCCATTTCCAGCGCGATGGCAATCAGCAGGCTTTCCTGTGCTTCCAGTTCGATGTCTTCACGCTTATAGCAGGCAGCCTGTTGCTGAGGAAAATCACGAAACTGAATCTGCCAGGCGTCGCTGTCGTTATCAAAGGTGTATTGGGCGGGGTAGTGGCAAGACATGGTATTTCCTGTTTGGGCCGGGAGTGGTGCGGCATTGTGACCGCTTGGCCCGCAGATAGCCAGTGTTGTACCGGGTGGAGATGATAGTTGTTCTCATTGGCAGCGGGTATTGGTTGCCGTTGGTGCAGCTACTTACCCTAAGTCTTTCGTTGTTTCTGTGCTGCCCGTCACGTTTTCTTGAGTTTTGGCTTGTGGCGGTGTGATCGGCGACATAATCCGGTTTGTTCGCACCTGACAATGGATTAACATAACCCACACTTATCACTGGCCTGGCTTATATGGATATCCGATGCGTCATTTAGTTGTTCTTCTCCCTCTGCTTACCTTACTCACTGCCTGTAGCAGCGGGCCGAAGTCGACCCCAGCCACGCCTCAGGACAACACCGTGAAAGGCGGTTTTCTGCTGACACCAGCGCATTCCGGTCAGCCGTTGGGGGGCGATTTTGCCAACAATCCGAACACCGCCCGTTTTATCGATAAAATGGTGCAGGAACACGGTTTCGATCGGCAGCAGTTGCATGACGTGCTGGCCCAGGCCAGGCGGTTAGACTCTGTACTGCGGCTGATGGATCGTCAGGCGCCGACGCCAACGACCCAGGCACCGTCCGGCCCTAATGGTTCCTGGCTGCGTTACCGCAATAAATTTATTACGCCGGATAACGTGCAAAACGGCGTGCAGTTCTGGAATCAGTATCAGGACGCGCTGCAGCGTGCTTATCAGACCTATGGCGTGCCACCAGAGATCATTGTCGGCATTATCGGCGTTGAAACCCGTTGGGGCCGCGTGATGGGTAAAACCCGCATTATCGATGCGCTGTCTACTCTGGCGTTCGACTATCCGCGCCGTGCCGATTACTTTGCCGGCGAGCTGGAAACCTTCCTGTTGATGTCACGTACCGAAGGGGATGATCCGCTGGAGCTACGCGGCTCCTTCGCCGGCGCCATGGGTTACGGTCAGTTTATGCCGTCCTCGTTCAAGAGTTATGCGGTTGATTTCAACGGTGACGGGCACGTTAACCTGTGGGATCCGGTGGATGCCATCGGCAGCGTCGCCAACTACTTTAAAGCGCACGGCTGGACCAAGGGTGAACCTGTGGCCGTGCCGGCCAGCGGCCAGGCACCAGGGTTGGAAAATGGCTTTAAAACCCGCTATTCGGTGGCCAGTTTGTCGGAAGCTGGGCTGACGCCGCAAGGGTCGCTTGGTGGCAATCAGGAAGCCAGCCTGCTGCGCCTGGATATGGGGACCAGCTACCAGTATTGGTACGGTTTACCCAACTTCTACACCATTACCCGCTACAACCACAGTACCCATTATGCGATGGCGGTGTGGCAGTTGGGCGAAGCGGTGGGCCGTTCGGCGCGCGGCGGATTCTGATGTCGTGTCATTAATGGAAAAGGCCGCGGAAGCGTAATGCTTGTAAGTTAAGGTGATATTGTTCCCTCTCCTTTGGGAGAGGGTTAGGGTGAGGGGATACCTACTTACGCGAAAGCCCCTCACCCCGGCCCTCTCCCTTGGGAGAGGGGGACGCCCACTTAAACAACGTCGTACATTCTTATTCAGAACTTTGCTTAACTGATCGGCATTAAGCGGAAGCGGCCTTTTTTACGTCGGTAGCGATTAGAAATCGTAACGCAGACGCACCAGCGTCATATCACCGAGGTTGTCAGTGCTTGACGTCAGCACGTGTTCCACATCGACGCGGAAACCGTAATCAAATTGTACGGTCACGCCCAGGCCGTTATCAATACGCTGATAGTCACGGCCACTGACGTACTGCAAACGGTCGCCCATAAAGTACGGCATCACGGATTTCACCGCATATTGCCCTACCGGCACGGTGTAACCGGCCAGATATTCAATACCCCAGGCGTCACCGGCAAAGTAGTCGTTAACGTCGGCTTTTTTGGTGGTCAGGAAGTTGTTGTACCAGCCGCCGCCAAAGGTCAGCGTCCAGTTATCCGGTTTCCAGCTCAGCGCGGTACCCAGGATGTTCTGGTCATAATCTTTCGTAGCGTGGGTGGCAGGGTCACGCATCTCGGCGCGGGTATAGTTCCACGCGGTGCCCCAGGTCAGGTCCGGCGTCAGGTGGTAATCCACACCCAATGAACCGCCGCCCTCGCGCTTGTAGCGCAGGCCATTCCCCGGCAGATACTCGTTATCGCTGAACAGATAGGAGGCATACACATCCGCATCGCCGAAGGTATTTTTGTACTTCAGCATTTTACGTGAACGGTAAGATCCGTCGTAATCCCCGTTGATGCCGTTCCCCGGAGCCTGGGCCAGCATGTCGTAATCCCAGATATCGGTTTTGGCGCCAACCACGTCGTAATACACGCTGTTTTGTTGGCCAAAGGTCAATTGTCCCCAGGTTTTGCTTTTCAAACCGGTGTACAACATACGGCGGCTGGTGTTGTTGGCGCCCTCTGCATAGTGGTTATCCCAGTTGAACAGCGCAGGGATATTCACCCCCAGCTCGTAGTAGCTGATCCAGCTAATGTCGTCGAACAGGTAGTAATCGGCGGCGAAGCGGAAGCGGGTTCCGCCGTCAAAACCGTTACGTTTGTAAGAGCCTTTATCACCATCGCCGGTCATATTGTTGAACTGCGGACGGATGCTGCCGCCGACGGTAAAATTAAGACGGCTCAGCGGATCGCCCGCCTGTGGATCCTGCTTTAGCAGGGTAATTTCAGCCTGGGCGGCGAAAGAAGCACTGCCAACGACCAGTCCCAGAGCAATTGCCTGGGTTAATGCGCGCAATTTGTATGTCATTTTTTATCCCTGTGTGTACTTGCCGACCTCACTGAACCTTCTGGCATCAGTGATTTGCTCAGGAAATTTTCTGAGCGTTTTCATTGCTTTTAGCGTGGGTAAAGCGAAATGCATATGTAACACAATGTGCGTCACAAAAAGTTACTTTTCCTGCTAATTATTGGTTTTTTCTGTAACTGTCAGCAGGGAAGTGTCGCGATGCCGCCAGGCGGTGTAAAAACTTAACTTAATGGCGCAGCAATGACGATGATGTTCGGATGAATTCAGCTAACACGAAGGTTTATATTTTTCACTTGTCAGTGAATGGTATATATCGTGTAATTTCATCGCGCAGAAAAATATTTAAATAAGCGGATATGACGTAATTAACCAAGGTAATATCTGCGAAATGGATAAGGTTAATAAGAGGCATGGAGAGGGCTATGAAAAAGTGTTTAATGTTGATTGTCGGTCTGTTGCCATTACCCTTGATGGCGGCTGAGTCGCACGTTTGCCAGTCACAAGTTTATGATTATGCAAGTATTGGTAATCTCAGGCTGAGTGATGACACGGTCTTTACCTGTCGTGATATTGGGCGCGTCACCATCCCTGAGTTGGCCAAGCGGGGCTGGAAGGTGACCCACGTGGCGCAACAAACGGAATATACCGGTGAAGTCGACAGTGATAATGAAGTCATTAAGATGTACCAGGAAATAGTGGTTTATAAAGACTAACCTTTTATATTTTTCTCGGATTTATCCATCACCTTTTTATTAGCGGTGAGGGAAGGGTGTGTTTTTATTTAAGCGGCTTGAGGTGGTGTGATGAGTGCCAGAAAAAACATAGATAGCAGAGCTGCCGCCGCCATGATGATGATATGCGCCATATGGGGGCTGCAGCAGGTGGCGATCAAGGCCGCCGAGCCGGACATTTCTGCCGTACTGCAAATCGCCATTCGGTCGGGCATTGCCGCTTTGGCGGTTTATCTCCTGGCGCGTTATCGTCGCGAAAAGTTCGTATTTGATCGCCCCACGCTGTTAGCAGGTCTGTGCGTTGGTTTTTTATTCGCGTTGGAATTCTTCTTCGTTTCCGAAGGGTTGCGCTATACCAGCGCATCGCATATGGCGGTATTTTTGTATACTGCCCCCTTGTTTTCCGCCATCGGGCTGCATTTTGTTATCCGCCATGAGCGGCTGTCGTTGATACAATGGGTCGGTATTGCCATCGCCTTTGGCGGCGTGGTGCTTGCCATCTCCGGGATGAGTGACAGTTCGGGCGCAGAGAACTCATTGCGTGGCGATATTTACGGGCTGTTGGCGGGAATGTCATGGGGCGGCTCAACCATTGTCATTCGCACTACCGGGTTGGCAAACTGCTCATCAAAACAAACATTATTGTTTCAGCTCTCGGGAGCCTGCATTTTGTTATCTCTGCTGGCGATAACCACGCAGAGCGTTCATTTCAACCTGACGGCATTGGCCTGGACCAGCCTGATATTCCAAACGCTGGTGGTTTCTTTTATCAGCTATTTGATCTGGTTTTCTCTGCTGCGTGATTATCAGGCGTCCTCGTTGGGCATTCTGACCTTTATGACGCCCATTTTTGGTATTTTAGCCGGGGTAGTGATATTGGGGGAGCCGCTGCAGATTGAATTTGTATTGGGTTCTATCCTGATCGTTTTAGGTTTGATTGTCGTGAGCTGTTCTTATTTATTTTATCTCAACAGAGGGATTGTACCTAAAATATAAACTATGGATGTTGATGTTAATACCTATCAAATAAGTTGTGAAAGCCAATTCACCATCACTATGCAAATATCGAAATATGCCTGGGGTTATCCTTTGATCACGCTCAGTGATAATGGCGATTTTTTTGTGGTGAAAAGTACTAAGCGTGGTCGGTTATCTAACCAGACGCCGGTCGAGATAATAAAATTTTCCAATAACTATACTGTGGTATGGGATAACAGCCGCAAACATATTTATTACTCAAAGGCCGGGCAGTTATACAGCTGCGCACTCGATTTTTCTTATACTCCCAAGACTTGGTAATCCTTTTTAAACCACCGGCCAATGCCTCTGGCAATCAGACCAGAGGCTCTATTTTCATCATCCACTGTTTGAACGCGATAATCTTCGGCCACTGACGTTCGGAAATGGTCGACACAAAATAGCAGTGTTCGCAGGGCAGGGTCATGTTGGTAAAGGGGATAATCAGTTCACCGCTTTTGATCCAGTCTTGCACCAGATTGAGTCGGCCCATGGCGACGCCAAGATGCTGTGTCGCCGCCAGCACCGCCAAATCTGAGCGATCGAACTCCATGCTTTTGCTGTCGGTATCCAGCCCTAAATCAAAATGTTGTGCCCAGGTCAGCCATTCGTCTTCACCCGAATTATACCGGTCATGCAACAGGGTGCAGTGCGCCAGGTTTTCAGGAGCATTGTAGAGGTCATGCGTTTTGGCGTATTGCGCAGTGCAGATCGGCACCATGGACTCCGACATAAAGGTTTCGTCCAGCTGTTTGCCTGACGGCAGAAGCCCAAAGTACAGTGCTAAATCAACGCCCCGGTTGGCCAGGTTGATATTCTCCTGCCCGGTGAGAATGTTCAAATGAATGGTGGGGTACTGGGCAATAAATTCGCCGATCCGCGGAATCAGCAAGCATTGGACGATGGAGGGGTGGGAATAAATGGTCAGGGTGCCCGTCAGCTCACGGTTTTTAATATCAAGAATTTCCTGAGTCAGGGCATCGAAGGAGTTGCTTAACGACCATTGCATCCGCTCTCCTTCCGGTGTGAGCGTAATTCTGCGGTGAAAACGCTGAAATAAAAGAAAGCCCAGCTCTTTTTCCAGTAGGTTGATTCTGTGACTTACAGCGCTGGGGGTAATTGACAGTTCTTCCGCCGCCAATGAAAAGGAGAGGTGACGAGCGACGCATTCAAAAGTATGCAACCGTGAAAATTGATAGCTGGTTAACGGATTGGCCCGTTGTGAATATTTCTTGTTGGGGAACATGCTATTACTCCATTCGCGACACAGAGCAATATTAACATTTTAATCAGTGGAACTAAAATACGATTTATTCTTGGATGACTGTGAGAATAGGGTCTTTTGAGGTAAGGCAATGGTCACAGCCCATTGCCCTAAACTAACATGCCGCAATATATGACAGCTATGTGATAGCAGTACGTGCTTTTTTCCTACCACATCAAATCATCAGGAACAACAAAGTCGGCATAAGGATCTTCTTCGTCCTGTGCTTCCTGACTAAGCGCTGCATTTAACACAATACTGCTCGCATCACGTTGCGCAATTTTATCGGCCACGATCGCGGGTATAATTGCGTATTCGCTATCAACGCCATTCTCCGCAAGCAGACGCGCAATGGCGAGACGACCATTAATTAGCTGAGTTTGAGTCGTTTTATCCACATTGATATTTTTAATTAAATTATTGTCTGTGAAGTTATAGCTGATATTTCCTTTTGAAATAACGATCCTGTTCATTTCAATTAACTGTTTTACCTGAGCCTTATACTCTTTAGACAGGGCAGCTTGCTTTTGTTGCTCACTCAGCTGTTTATCACGTTCGATTTGTGCCTTTTTATTGACTTCCACCGCCTCTCTGGCCTCACGAGCCTGAACGCGTGATTTTTTAGCGGTTTTTTGCACTTTCGCCAGTTTCTTACTGTTGACCAATCCGGCTTTAAGCATCTGCTCTTGTAATGTTAGTTTTGTCATGTTCGTTTCTAAAATCGAGTAAATAGTATCTGCGATTATACCTTTAATCCTGGAATCTGTGCCAGATTGTGGGATGTGCTCACGCATCATGCTGATAACACCGAAGTATTTAGACGACGAAAATGGCTTAAGGTCTTGTGTGGCGCGGTTTTTGCGGATTTCGATAGTGGGGGGTAATAGGCTTATGGTGTCCCCGACTGGAATCGAACCAGTAACTAGCCCTTAGGAGGGGCTTGTTATATCCGTTTAACTACGGGGACGCTGCGGGCTGGCAACCTGAGGCTGCCGGGGCAGTATACCTTTTTTTACCCGCAGAATAAGCGCTTAGCGGTGCGTTTGCTCATTCCATCGCCAATATGCACTGATTTTCGCGTGCTGCACTGACCGCGATCACGGTTTTCTCGCCCTGGCAGTCTGTTTTTCTGCCTCCAGCCGCGCCGCTTTGTTTTTATCGCTCATATCATTGCGGATCTGCGCATGGCTGATTAACGCAAAGATAAAGGTGCCGCCGATAATGTTGCCGGCCAGCGTCGGAATGGCGAACGGGTAGATAAAATCTTGCCAGGGGATGACACCGCTAAACACCAGATAAAGGATCTCTACCGATCCGACCACGATATGGGTCAGATCGCAGATCGCCACCAGATAGGTCATCAGGACGATCACCCAAATCTTGGCGGCCCCGGCGGAAGGGAACATCCACACCATGGTGGCGATGATCCAGCCGGCCAAAATACCGTTGGCGAACATTTCTGACGGTGAGTTTTGCATCACTTCTTCCGACAGGCTAACGAAGGCGCTGCGAGTGTTTTCATCAAAAATCGGCATGTGAATAAACGCCAGTGACACCAGCCCGGTGCCAATCAGGTTGCCGAGCAACACCACGCCCCACAGGCGAAACAGGATGACGAAATTTCTCGGCGTCGGTTTGTGCATGATCGGCAGTACGGCGGTTACGGTGTTTTCGGTAAACAGCTGCTGGCGGGCCATAATCACGATGATAAAGCCAAAGGTGTAGCCAATATTCTCGATAAAGAAGCGGCTGGGGTCGTCCGGCAAACGGGCGTGAAAAATACCCTTGGCCATCAGGGAGGCCCCCATCGACAGCCCGGCGGCCACCGCCGACCACAGCAAGGCCAGCCAGTCACGCTCCAGTTCTTTCTCACCCTCCATGCGGATCTGTTCATGCACCGCCGCCGCGCGTGAGGGCAGGTTCTGCTCCTTTACTTCGATTTCACTCTTGCCCTGTTCATGCTCTTTGCTCTCCACCTGCAGAGGATCGTCGCTGTCCGTCTTCGGGCGCTGTTGTGAGTCGCTCATTATCTGCTCTCTCCTTAAACTGCTGCCGGGGTCACGGATTAAGCATAGCTGGCCCATCGGTAGGCCGAAAGCCAGGTCGCAAATTGCAGAAAAAAGTAACAAGAGTTTAACGCCGCCGGTTTTTTCTTCGCATTATTGATCTGGGGCGCAATATTACCCCTATTGGAGTAGCTGAGTGCCCTGCGGCGGGCTACGTGCCGCAGATGGCTTATGCTATGATCGCTATCCCAAAGAAAAATATGAGTTCTCCGATGCTGGAAGCTAAAAATCTGAGTTGCGTCCGCGATGAACGCACCCTGTTTAGCGCGTTAAGCTTTACGGTGAAACCGGGCGATATTATTCAGGTGGAAGGGCCGAACGGTGCGGGCAAAACCAGCCTGCTGCGCATTTTGGCCGGCCTGGCGCGCCCGGAGGGCGGTGAAGTCCACTGGCACGGGCAAAATACATTGCGCCATCGTGAACGTTACCATCAGGATTTGTTATTCCTTGGCCATCAGCCGGGGATTAAAACCATGTTAACGCCCTTTGAGAACCTGCAGTTTTACCAGGCGGTGAGTAGCGTTCCCGATCGTCAGGCCATTTGGCAGGCGCTGGAGCAGGTAGGGTTAGTGGGTTATGAGGATTTACCGGTGGCGCAGCTTTCCGCCGGGCAGCAACGCCGGGTTGCCCTGGCGCGTTTGTGGCTCAGCGACAGCCCGTTGTGGATCCTGGATGAGCCGCTGACGGCCATCGACAAGCAGGGCGTGGCTGAATTAATTAGCCTTTTTGAGCAACATACGCAGCAGGGCGGCATGGTATTGTTGACCACCCATCAGGATTTGGCCGGCGTAACTCAGGCGGTAGGTAAAATCAGCCTGACGGAAAACCGCATGGAGACTGTTTGATGTTTTTGACCGTATTGCGCCGCGAGCTGAAGATTGCCTTTCGCAAAGGGTCGGAAATCGTTAATCCGCTGTGGTTCTTTCTGATTGTTATCACGCTGTTTCCGTTAGGGATTGGGCCGGAGCCGCAGTTACTGGCGCGTATATCGCCGGGGATTATTTGGGTCGCTGCGCTGCTGGCGGCGCTGTTGTCGCTGGAACGCTTGTTTCGCGATGACTTTCTTGATGGCTCGCTGGAGCAACTGCTGTTGCTGCCGACGCCGCTGCCAATGACGGTGTTAGGCAAAGTATGTGCTCACTGGGTGGTAACAGGCCTACCCCTGTTAATCCTGTCGCCGCTGGTGGCGTTGTTGCTGTCGTTGGATATCAATACCTGGCTGGCGGTGGCATTTACGCTGCTGCTGGGTACGCCGACGCTGAGTCTGATTGGCGCTATCGGCGTGGCGCTGACCGTCGGGCTGCGCAAGGGCGGCGTGCTGCTTAGCCTGCTGGTGCTGCCGTTGTATATCCCGGTGTTGATATTTTCCACCGCGGCCATCGATGCCGCCTCTATGGGGATGCCAATAGACGGTTACCTGGCAATTCTGGGTGCCATGCTGGCGGGCAGCATCACGCTGGCACCGTTCGCTACCGCAGCAGCGCTGCGAGTGAGCGTGCACTAGCTAACATATTGAAATGCGGGTTAACGCCATCAAGAGCGTGTTGCACCGCACCAGTAATTTTCGTCGCCTTGGTCAACAGGGCGGCCACCGTATAAATTTACCGTGAGCAATGACGACAATGTGGAAATGGTTACATCAGTTTGCCCAGCCTGAACGGCTGTATCGTGTCTGTGGCCGCTTTATCCCCTGGCTGGGGCTGGCCGGAGCGGCCTGCCTGCTGTTGGGTTGGGTATGGGGCTTTGGTTTCGCACCCAAGGATTATCAGCAGGGCGACAGCTTCCGCATCATGTATATCCATGTGCCGGCCGCCATGTGGTCGATGGGGATCTATGGCTCCATGGCAGTAGCGGCATTTATCGGCCTGGTGTGGCAGATGAAAATGTCCGATACGGTGGTCGCGGCGATGGCGCCGGTCGGCGCGGTATTTACCTTTATTGCCCTGGTCACCGGTTCTGCCTGGGGCAAGCCGATGTGGGGCACCTGGTGGGTGTGGGACGCGCGCCTGACCTCCGAGTTGGTGTTGCTGTTCTTGTATATCGGCATTATCGCGTTGTACAACGCCTTTGAGGATCGCCGCCTGGCGGGCCGGGCCGCCGGTATTCTGGTGCTGGTGGGGGTGGTGAACATCCCGATTATTCATTTCTCGGTCGAATGGTGGAACACGTTGCATCAGGGGTCGACCAATATGCAACAGAGCATCGCGCCAAGCATGCGCACCCCGCTGCGCTGGGCGATCCTCGGCTACCTGCTGTTCTTCATTACTCTTACTTTGATGCGCCTGCGCAATTTGATTTTGTCTCAGGAAAGTCAGCGTCCGTGGGTCGCCGGGCTGGTCAATAAGGAGCGCCAACCATGAATGCCGCATTTACTTCCTGGCAGGCGTTTTTCGCCATGGGGGGCTACGCCTTCTACGTCTGGCTGGCGGTGGCCATTACGCTGCTCTCGCTGCTGGGCCTGGTGGCGCATACTTTCTGGCAGCGCCGACAATTGCTCGATGAGATCGGCCGCCGTCAGGCGCGCGAACGACGCATTCGTCAGTCGCAGCAGTCGAAACAAAAATCCGCCAACCCGCGGGAGAAATCATTGTGAATCCACGTCGTAAAAGTCGCCTGTATCTGGCGATCGTAGTGCTGATCGGTGTTGCGCTTACCGCGACCCTGATGCTGTATGCGCTGCGCTCCAACATCGATCTGTTTTATACCCCGAGCGAAATTCTGCAGGGCAAGGGCGAAAATCATGAGAAGCCGGAAGTGGGCCAACGCCTGCGTATCGGCGGCATGGTGATGCCCGGCTCGGTAAAACGCGATCAGAAAACGCTGCAGGTCAGCTTCAAGGTCTACGATGCGCGCGGCGCGATCGATGTCACCTACACCGGTATTTTGCCGGACTTGTTCCGTGAGGGGCAGGGCGTGGTAGCGCAGGGCGTATTGGGCGAAGGCAACGTGGTGAACGCGCGTGAAGTGCTGGCGAAACACGATGAAAAATACACTCCGCCGGAGGTGGCCGACGCAATGAAAGAAAACCATAAGGGGCCGGCTTCGGCTTACGCCACCCCGCAGAACGAGGGCGCTAAATCATGATGCCGGAAACGGGAAGTTTTCTGCTGTGTCTGGCGCTGGCGATTTCGCTACTGCTGAGCATTTACCCGCAGTGGGGCGCAGCGCGTCAGGATCGCCGCATGATGGCGGTGGCGCGTCCGCTGACCTACGGCATGTTTGCCGCTATCGCGCTGGCGTTCATCTGCCTGGTGCATGCTTTTGTGGTCAATGATTTTACTGTGGCTTATGTGGCCGCCAACTCCAACACGCAACTGCCGGTGTATTACCGCATCGCCGCCACCTGGGGCGCCCATGAAGGGTCACTGCTGCTGTGGGTGTTGCTGCTCAGCTGTTGGTCACTGGCGGTGGCGTTGTGCAGCCGTGCGATGCCGCAAGACGCGGTGGCGCGCGTGCTGTCGGTGATGGGCATGATTACCGCGGGTTTCCTGCTGTTCATTATCATGACCTCCAACCCGTTCACCCGCACCTTGCCGAATTTCCCGATCGACGGCAGTGACCTCAATCCACTGCTGCAGGATATCGGCCTGATTTTCCATCCGCCGCTGCTGTACATGGGCTATGTCGGTTTCTCGGTGGCCTTTGCTTTTGCTATTGCCTCACTGATGGCCGGCCGGCTGGATACCGCCTGGGCACGCTGGTCGCGTCCCTGGACTACCGCGGCCTGGGTGTTTCTCACCATGGGTATCGTGCTGGGTTCTGCCTGGGCTTATTACGAACTGGGCTGGGGCGGCTGGTGGTTCTGGGATCCGGTAGAGAACGCTTCATTTATGCCGTGGCTGGCCGGTACGGCGCTAATGCACTCGCTGGCGGTGACCGAAAAACGCGGGACTTTCAAGGCCTGGACGGTGCTGCTGGCGATTACCGCCTTCTCGCTGTGCTTGCTGGGCACCTTCCTGGTGCGTTCCGGCGTGCTGGTGTCGGTACACTCCTTTGCCTCCGATCCGGCGCGCGGCATGTTTATCCTCGCCTATCTGGTGATTGTGATCGGCGGTTCGTTGCTGCTGTACGCGGTCAAAGGCGGCCAGGTGCGCAGCCGGGTGCAGCATGAAACCTTCTCGCGTGAAACCTTCCTGTTGGGCAACAACGTACTGTTGATTGCAGCGACGCTGGTGGTATTGCTGGGCACGCTGTTGCCGCTGGTGCATAAACAGCTTGGCCTGGGCAGTATTTCTATCGGCGAGCCGTTCTTCAATACCATGTTTACCTGGCTGATGGCCCCGATGGCCTTGCTGATGGGCATCGGCCCGTTGGTGCGCTGGCGCCGTGATGAACCGACCAAGCTGTGGCGTCGCCTGAGCGTGGCGCTGGTGATTACGCTGGTGCTGTCAGCCCTGTTGCCGTGGCTGTTGCAAGACAGCATCGCCGGTATGACGGTGGTGGGGCTGATTATGGCGGTCTGGGTCATTATCCTGACGCTGATGGAACTGCACGAACGTGCTACTCATCGCCACGGTTTTTGGCGTGGCCTGAGCCATCTTTCCCGCAGTCACTGGGGCATGGTGCTGGGTCACCTTGGCGTCGCGGTGACGGTAATCGGTATTGCCTTTAGCCAGAACTACAGCGTGGAACGCGACGTCCGCATGAAGGCTGGCGACAGCGTGGATATCCATAACTATCACTTTGTGTTCCGTGATGTGCACGATATCCGTGGGCCGAACTATACCGGCGGCGTCGGTATCATCGACGTCACGCGCAACGGCAAGCCGGAAGCGACGCTGCACGCGGAGAAACGCTACTACAGCGTGGCGCGCAGCATGATGACCGAAGCGGCTATCGACGGCGGCTTCAGCCGTGACCTGTATGCGGCACTGGGCGAAGAGCTGGACGACGGCTCCTGGGCCGTGCGGTTGTACTATAAACCCTTCGTACGCTGGATCTGGTTCGGTGGGGTATTTATGGCGGTCGGCGGTATCCTGTGTATTCTCGACCCGCGCTACCGGATGAGCAAAAAACTCAAGCGTGAAGGCAAGCTGGAGGAGCAGGCATGAACCGTAAACTGCTGTTTATCCCGTTAATCCTGTTCCTGCTGCTGGTGGCAGCGTTTATGGTGCAACTGACGCGCAATGCCGGTGGCGAGGATCCGACCATGCTGGAGTCGGCGTTGATCGGCAAACCGGTACCGGCCTTCAAACTGGAATCGCTCGAAAGCCCCGGCAAGACTTACGATCAGGCGGTGCTGCGCAATGGCAAACCCATGCTGCTGAACGTCTGGGCCACCTGGTGCCCGACCTGCCGTGCCGAACATCAATATCTCAATACGTTGGCCGCGCGCGGTATCCGCGTAGTGGGGCTGAACTATAAAGACGATCGTAGTAAGGCGGTGACCTGGCTAAATTCGCTGGGTAACCCTTATGCGCTCAGCCTGTATGACGGCGACGGCATGCTGGGGCTGGATCTGGGCGTGTATGGCGCGCCGGAAACCTTCCTGATCGACGGACAAGGCATTATTCGCTATCGCCACGCCGGGGATATGAATGAGCGCGTCTGGCAGCAGGAAGTGTTGCCGCTGTACAAAAAATACGGGGGTGAGGCATGAGGCTGATGACCCTGGTCTTCGCTCTGCTGCTGAGCTGGAGCGCGGCTGCGGCTATTGATACCTATCAGTTCAAATCGGTGGAGCAGGAACAGCAATACCGTGAGCTGACCGAGCAGCTGCGCTGCCCGAAATGCCAGAACAACAGCATTGCCGACTCTAACGCCATCATTGCGGCGGACATGCGCACCAAGGTGTATGAGCTGATGATGCAGGGGCAGAGTAAGCCGCAGATCATCGACTACATGGTGGCGCGCTACGGCAATTTCGTCACCTACGAACCGCCGGTGACTCCGGCGACGCTGATCCTGTGGCTTGGCCCGTTGCTGTTTGTGCTAATCGGCGGTGCGGTAGTGATACTGCGCACTCGCCGTCGCCGCGCCGGTGCTGCTAACGCTAACGATGAATTCTCCGAGCAGGAGCAACAGCGTTTGGCAGCGCTGCTGAAAGAGACTGACAGGAAGAAAACCTAATGGCTTTTTGGCTGATTATTATTGTATTGCTGGTCGGCGCTGCGGCGTTACTGGTGGTGCCGGCGATGCGCCAAAGCGACAAAAGCACTGCCGCTAGCCGCGATACGCTGAATAAAGCATTTTATCAGGATCGCCTGCACGAACTGGAGCAGGACGAAGATCAGGGCGTGGTTACCGAGCGTCCGGAGATGGTGAAGGAACTGCAGCAAAATCTGCTCAATGATATCCCCGGTCAGCAGGACGTGCAGGCGAAGCCGATCAACCGTTGGGCACTGGTGCCCGGCGTAGCGTTACTGGTGGTGGTCACCCTGGGGTTCTATCTGAAAACCGGTGGGTTGGCGCAGGTGCTGGACTGGCAGCAGGTGGAAGCTCAAATGCCGGAACTGCGCGCTCGGGTTAGCAATGAGCGCGCCCAACCGCTGAGCATGGAAGAGATTGCTCGTCTCGGCCTGGGGCTGCGTACTGCGTTGCAACAGGACGACCGCAATATCAACGACTGGATGATGCTGGGCCGGGTCGGCATGGCATTGAATAACGCCACCACCGCCACTCAGGCATTCGCCCATGCTTATCAGCTCGATCCGAATAGTCTGGAAGTGCGCCTCGGTTATGCGGAAGTCTTGACGCGCTCCAACGATCCAGAGGATAACAAGCAGGCCACCCAGATGCTGCGCAAGATGATCGCCGAAGATCATACCAATCTGCGCGTGTTGAGCCTGTTGGCGTTTAATTCCTTTGAGCAGGGCGATTTCAAGCAGGCTATTGGTGCCTGGCAGGTCATGCTGAAACTGTTGCCGGCCAATGATCAACGCGCCGAAGTGATAAAGCGCAGTATTGCACAAGCAAAAACACAGGCAGGCGGAGAAACTGTTAAACTTGGCGTTAACGTGACGTTATCGCCGCAGGCGACTAATGCTTTGCCGCCGCAGGGGACGCTGGTAATCTCGGTGACCGATGGTGCCAATCCGGTGCCGGTGGCGGTAAAACAGCTGCCTTTAAGCCGTTTCCCGCTATCATTCTCTCTGGATGACAGTAATGCCATGATGCCTGAGCGGCTGCTTTCGGCCCAGCATCAGGTCAAGGTGCGGGTGCGGATTTCTCAGGACGGTCTGGCCACGCCACAGGCGGGTGACTGGTTCGGTGAGAGTGCGCTGCAGAATTTCAGCGGTAAAGAGCAGATTGACGTTCAGATAAACAAACAGGTCCCCTGAATAAAAAGACCGAACGTGTTTTCATGGAGAAGAATATGAACTTTCGCCTGACTGGGCTGGCTTTCACAACGGTGTTATTGGTGGGCTGTGCCAGCACGCCACAAGATGAACCACAAGGGCGATCCGATCCTCTGGAAGGATTTAACCGGACGATGTTCAACTTTAACTATAACGTCCTGGATCCGTATGTCCTGCGCCCGGTGGCCGTGGCCTGGCGTGACTATCTGCCGATGCCGGCGCGTAATGGCATCAGCAACTTCACCTCCAACCTGGAAGAGCCGGCCAGCATGGTCAACTCCTTCCTGAAAGGTGATCCGTACAAGGGGATGATTCACTTTAACCGTTTCTTCCTCAACACCCTGTTGGGGATGGGCGGCCTGATCGACGTGGCTGGCATGGCTAACCCGAAACTGGCACGCGAAGAGCCGAACCGTTTCGGCAGCACTCTGGGGCACTACGGTGTCGGCTATGGTCCTTATGTGATGTTGCCGGGCTATGGTAGTTTCACCCTGCGTGAAGAGGGCGGTGACTGGGCAGATGACCTTTATCCGGTGCTGAGCTACCTGACCTTCTGGATGTCGGCAGGCAAGTGGGTGGTTGAGGGGATTGAAACCCGTGCCGAGCTGCTCGATTCCGACGGCCTGTTGCGTAACTCTTCCGATCCATACCTGATGGTGCGTGAGGCCTACTTCCAGCGCAACGATTTCCTGGCGAACGGTGGTTCACTGAAACCGGAAGTTAACCCGAACGCCCAGGCGATCCAGGGTGATTTGGACGAGATCGACTCGCAATAACCTCGGTTAGCGAACAGAAACAACCCGTCGACTGGCGGGTTTTTTTTCGCCCGGCAAATAGTAGGCAATAAAAAAGCGCCCCGCAGGGCGCTTTGGCTTCATCGTCGAAAGGATTAGAAGCGGTAGTTGAAGTTGGCGCCGTACAGCCAGGCCTTGCCCACGGATTCGAAGGTGTATGGACCTTCTTTGATGGTGACTTTCTGGCCGTGCATGTAGGAAACACCGACGTCAACAGAGGCGTCTTTGTTGAATGCGTAGCTGGTACCTGCGCTCAGCCAGAAGCGGTCCTGATCCGGGATAGAGATAGAACGGTTCTGGGCCGGCACCGGGCTGTCATCAAAGGCGATACCGGTACGGAAGGTCCAGTTATCGTCATAGAAGTAGGTGGTACCCAGTGCGATACGGTAAGCGTCTTTAAAGCCTTCATGCTTCTCGAACAGCGTCTGACCGTTGTTTCCGGTAGCTTTCAGCTCCTGGAACTGGCTCCAGCTGGTGTAAGCCAGGCTGTAGTGGATGGCCCACTGCGGTGCAACCTTGTTGTAACCCGAGATTTCCCACATTTCCGGCAGGTTCAAGTCCAAAGAACCGGGGATGGTGGTGCCGTCGGTGCCCATAGGCAGACCGAGAGCGCCCAGCAGCGGGTTATAGGCGGATGGCAGGCTGCTCTTGTAGTCGCCGTCAAACTTGATTTTGACTTCGGAACGGTAGGTGAAACCGTAACGGTTATTTTCATCCACTTCATACAGAATGCCGGCGTTCCAGCCAAAGCCCCATTTGTCACCCTTCAGGTGAGATATTTGGGTATCAGCCGGGATCTGTGATACCGGGCCTGCCAATTGCGGAGGCAACTGGCCAGAGCCTGCGATCAATTTCGGCAATTCGCCAGCATAACGCTCAAGTTTGGCTTTGGCGTAAACCGCATCGAAGCCCAGGCCGAAGCTGAATTGTTGATTGAGTCGATAAGCCCCGCTCAGGTTCAGGTTCACGGTGGTCAGGTCGGTTTTACCACCGTAAGCCCCGGCGGTGTAACCGTCGTTGAATTCGGTCGCCAGGCCATAGTTGCTGGTGACAGAGCCGCCCACGGCAAACTGATCGTTAATCGGTTGAACATAATGCAGGTTTGGCACCCAGGCGGTAGGGGCGATGTTCTTGGAGTCAAGGCTGGCACCGGAAGGTGACTTGCCGGTAATGTCTACGTCCGGATCGATAAATACCGCGCCAAGGGAGAGTTCCGGGCGGGTGTACATCATCAACAGGGCCGGGTTACGGCTGGCGGAAGCCGCAGTATCTGCCATGGCGCCTTCGCCAGAATACGAACGTCCTAAACCAGCTGATGAAAACTCATTCAGCTGGAATCCTGCGGCAGACACGTTTGAAGAAATAATTGCCACTGCAGCTGCGAGAGCTGATTTAGTAAATAGGTTTTTCTGGCTCATGACCAAAACCTCATTATGTGTTTATTATTTAAACATGTTACATAAGGTAACAAGGAAGCGCGCGATTGTAGGGTCCGATCTCATTCAGACAAATCAGACCAGTGGCTGAATTATAGGTCCGACCTGTGAGAATGTTGCAACATTGTTTTTGAAATATTTCCAAATTGATATCAAAAGAGAGATCTGGCTAACAAAAAACCAGTGGTACATAACAAAATTCTTACCATTCCTTAGCAGACAACGATTTTCATTTGTGATTTCCATCACTTAAAACACCTATAAAAAGTAAGTGCTAGTGATCGGTTTCGCCGCAGAGTAAAATAGGCGCAGAACCTTGTATCTTTGCGCCAGCGTTTAAATGGCAATTTGGATGCGCGTAATGGCGGTCCCTGAGGAGAATTAACCATGTCAAATTCACTTAATAAATGTAGCGCCCAGGAAACTGCCGCTTGTTGCTGTGTTGACGTTGGCACCGTCATGGACAATACCGATTGCACCGCGTCCTACAGCCAGGTGTTTAACAATCAGCAGGATGCAGAGAAAATGTTGGCCGCGTTGACTGAAAAAGCCCGGGGTGTGGAATCTGACCCTTGCGACATCAGCAGTAGCATTAAACCGGTTGACGGTGGTGTAGAACTGGTGGCTGATTTCACCTTTGCCTGCCAGGCAGAAACCTTTATTTTCCAGCTCGGCCTGCGTTAATTGCTGCTTTAAAAGGGTGCGGGGCTTACCCGCACCTTCACCTGTCCGATAATCCCTCCCTGGAAAGTTGCTCCTGCTCTCAGTTTTCGCTTCTGACGGTTTGCCAAATGTAAACATTTGGTTAACAATGGCCCCATCAGGTCAGACCTCTTTTGGCCGTTGTGCTGACGTTATTCTCTTCAGGAGCGTTTATGAGTAAGGCACTGCCGTTGGTGACCCGTCACGGTGACCGTATTGCGATTGTAAATGGACTGCGCACCCCCTTTGCCAAACAGGCGACCGCTTATCACGGTATTCCGGCGGTAGATTTGGGTAAAACGGCGGTGAGTGAACTGTTGGCCCGCACTGGCATCGATCCAGCGCTGATCGAGCAACTGGTGTTCGGCCAGGTGGTGCAAATGCCTGAAGCGCCGAATATTGCGCGTGAAATCGTGCTCGGTACCGGCATGAGCGTGCATACCGATGCCTACAGCGTGTCGCGTGCCTGCGCCACCAGTTTCCAGGCGATTGCCAACGTGGCGGAAAGCATCATGGCCGGTAGCATCAGCATCGGTATTGCCGGCGGCGCTGACTCTTCTTCCGTTTTGCCTATTGGCGTCAGCAAAGCGCTGGCACGCACGCTGGTGGACGTTAACAAGGCCCGAACCCTGTCACAGCGCCTCAAATTGTTCAGTCGACTGAAGTTCCGTGATCTGATGCCGGTTCCTCCGGCGGTAGCGGAATACTCTACGGGTCTGCGAATGGGCGATACCGCCGAACAAATGGCGAAAAGCCACGGCATCACCCGTGAAGAGCAGGATGCGTTGGCGCACCGCTCGCATCAGTTAGCGGCCAAAGCCTGGGAACAGGGGCTGCTGCACGATGAGGTGATGACCGCCTACGTGCCGCCGTATCGCACCCAAATTAGCGAAGACAACAACGTCCGCAAAGACTCCAGCCTGGCTTCGTACGCGAAGCTGAAACCGGCATTTGACCGCAAGCATGGCAGCGTTACCGCAGCCAACAGCACCCCCCTGACCGACGGTGCGGCGGCGGTACTGATGATGAGTGAATCGCGGGCGAAAGAGCTGGGCTTACAGCCGCTGGGCTACCTGCGCAGCTTTGCCTTCTCCGCCATCGACGTGTGGGAAGATATGTTGCTTGGGCCGTCCTACGCCACGCCGCTGGCGTTGGATCGCGCCGGTATCGGCCTGGCGGATCTGACGCTTATCGACATGCATGAAGCTTTCGCCGCACAAACCCTGGCCAACCTGAAGATGTTTGCCAGTGACGAGTTTGCCCAGCAAAAATTGGGTCGCAGCCGGGCGATTGGTGAAGTGGATATGGATAAATTCAACGTATTGGGCGGCTCAATCGCCTATGGCCACCCGTTTGCCGCTACCGGCGCGCGCATGATCACCCAAACGCTGCACGAGCTGAAACGCCGTGGTGGCGGGCTGGGGTTGACCACCGCCTGCGCGGCCGGGGGGTTAGGGGCCGCAATGATCGTAGAGGTGGAATAATGAGTTTTGAAAACGCATTGCACGAACAGCGAGCCAAACCCTCAGCCTTTCAGCTGACGATACGTCCGGACAACATAGGCGTGATCACCATTGATGTCCCCGGCGAGAAGGTCAATACGCTGAAGGCCGAGTTTGTCGAACAGGTCAACGACGTACTGATCCGCGCGCAGCAGCATCCAGCGCTGGAAGGGCTGGTGATCGTTTCCGGCAAGCCGGACTCGTTTATTGCCGGTGCGGATATCACCATGATTGCCGCCTGTACCACAGCCAAAGAAGCCGAAACGCTGGCGAAAAAAGGCCAAAGCACCCTGGCACAGATTGCAGCATTCCAGGTTCCGGTCGTGGCAGCCATTCACGGTGCCTGCCTGGGTGGCGGCCTGGAGCTGGCTTTGGCCTGCCACGGCCGCGTCTGCTCACTGGATGATAAAACCGCACTCGGTCTGCCGGAAGTTCAGTTGGGTTTGCTGCCGGGTTCCGGCGGCACTCAGCGCTTGCCGCGGTTGATTGGTGCCAGCAAGGCGCTGGACATGATCCTGACCGGCAAACACATTCGGGCGCGTCAGGCGCTGCGTCTGGGGCTGGTGGACGACGCGGTGCCACAATCGATCTTGCTGCAGACCGCCATCGAACGAGTCAAACAGGGCTGGCAGAGCCGACGCGAATTGCCATGGCAGGAGCGTTTGCTCAACGGCCCCTTGGGTAAAAGCCTGCTGTTCAGCATTGTACGTAAGAAAACGCTGGCGAAAACGCACGGTAACTATCCGGCGGCGGAGCGCATTATTCAGGTGGTGCGTACCGGCTTGGATAGTGGTAGCGCCAGCGGTTATGAAGCCGAGGCCAGAGCCTTCGGCGAGCTGGCTATGACCCCGCAGTCAGCGGCGTTATGCAGCCTGTTCTTTGCCTCTACCGCGTTGAAGAAAGAGCGCGGTGGCAATGCGCAACCTCACGCATTGCATCGTATCGGTATCCTCGGTGGCGGCTTGATGGGCGGAGGGATTGCCTGCGTGACCGCTACGCGCGGCGGCCTGCCGGTACGAATTAAAGACGTTAACGAAACGGGCATTAACCACGCATTAAAATACAGCTGGGATGTGCTCAGCAAACGGGTTCGCAGCAAACGCATGCGCCCGGCAGAGCGACAAAAACAGATGATGCTGATCTCCGGTTCGACCGATTACACCGGTTTTGATCAGGTGGACGTGGTGATTGAGGCGGTGTTTGAAGATTTGTCGCTCAAGCAGCAGATGGTGGCCGAAATCGAACAACACGCGGCCCCGCACACTATTTTTGCCTCCAATACGTCATCGCTGCCGATTGGCCAGATTGCCGCCAAGGCGCAGCGGCCGGAGCAGGTGATCGGCCTGCATTATTTCAGCCCGGTCGATAAAATGCCGCTGGTGGAGGTGATCCCCCATGCCACGACCAGCGAAGAAACCATTGCCACCACCGTGGCGTTGGCGCACAAGCAGGGCAAGACGGCGATTGTGGTTGCCGATCGCGCCGGTTTCTACGTTAACCGCATTTTGGCTCCTTATATAAATGAAGCGGCGCGTTGTCTGTTGGAAGGCGAGCCGATCGAATCTCTGGACAAGGCGCTGGTCGATTTCGGCTTCCCGGTCGGGCCAATAACCCTGCTCGATGAAGTGGGTATTGACGTCGGTACCAAGATAAGTCCGGTACTGGTGGAGCAGTTGGGTCCGCGCTTTGCCGCCCCGGCGGCCTTCGATGCGGTGCTGAAAGACGGACGTAAAGGGCGCAAGAACGGCCGTGGCTTCTATCTGTATCCGAGCGAAGGCCAGCAACGTCAGCGGCACAAACGCGCCGATACCTCGGTATATGTTCTGCTTGGCATTACACCGAAGTCGCATTTGCAGCAGGCGGTTATTGCCCAGCGCTGCGTGATGATGATGCTGAACGAAGCGGCGCGCTGTCTGGATGAAGGTGTGATCCGTAGCGCACGCGACGGTGACATCGGCGCAGTGTTCGGTATTGGCTTCCCACCGTTCCTTGGCGGGCCATTCCGTTATATGGATCAGCTGGGTGTCGAGAAGGTGGTTAAAACGCTGGAGTACCTGCAGCGCCAGCACGGGGAATATTTTGCGCCCTGTGAACGTTTGCAGCGCATGGCCCAGCAGGGCGAGCGCTTCTATCCGCAGGGGTCTTGAGCAGCGCGGTGACGTGATTTGTACTAGAGTAGGATCAAGGGGCTTTGTGATCGTTATCACTCCTTGCACTACCGGCAATTCCACTCGCTGTACAGGGGGATAGGGACGAGGTAACGTAGCCCGATGGCGGTGTAAAACTTGCCGCCATCAATAAAATTCATGTTGAGAAGGTTAAAATTTAACCTGTTGAATTGGTTGTTATGTGAGCATTGAATTCGTGTCGAGACGCCTTTGATGTAAAAAACAGCGTTTTCTTTACGTGAACTTTCAGGCAAAATGCCCGGCCGCCATAGAGAGACGGCGCGTTATCGTTTCAAAGCTTTTGCTTTGGGGTTGTAAAACTCGGCGATACAGCACGCTCGGCGTTTCTGTATAGCGTTATTTTGTCAACAACAGCGGTGCAATATGCAAGTTTTGATTATGCGTCACGGAGAGGCGGCACTCGATGCGGCCAGCGATTCGGTAAGACCTCTTACTGTTTGTGGCCGTGATGAGTCACGTCAGATGGCGGCCTGGTTAAATACCAAGTCTGTGGATATTGAACGAGTGCTGGTCAGCCCCTATCTGCGGGCCGAGCAGACGCTGGCCACGGTGCGCGAAGCCTTGACCTTGCCGGCGAGCGAAGAAGTGCTGCCTGAGTTGACGCCGGGCGGGGACGCCAGCCTGGTGGGCAGTTATTTGCAGGTGCTGGCACAGCAGGGGATCAGCTCGGTGCTGATTGTCTCTCACTTGCCGCTGGTGGGTTACCTGGTGGCTGAGCTTTGCCCGGGTGAATGTCCACCGATGTTTGCCACCTCGGCAATCGCCAACGTTGATTTGGCGGCAGACGGTAGCTACGGTAAATTTGAATGGCAGGTCAGTCCGTCGCAGGTGATGGCTAAAGTGTAGGGGCCGCAGGCCGGTTCCAAACAAAAGGGCGATGTTAAATATCGCCCTTTTGTCATTTCTGCAGTTTACTCGGCCAGTTCGACCAGCAGCAAGATGGCCGCGGTCCCGCCCCATTCCTTGGGAGCCTGGTGGAACACCAATACGTCGGGATGCTGCGCCAGCCACAGCGGTGTTTGCTGTTTAAGGATATGCTTGCCGTGGCCGTGCATCACACAGGCACAGTGCACGTGTTCGCGGCGGCAAGCGGCGATCAGTGCGCCCAGTTCCTGCTTGGCCTGCATTTGGGTCAGGCCGTGCAAATCGAGAAACAGCTCCGGTGAATAGTCACCGCGGCGCAGTTTTTTCAGCTCAAAAGCACTGTAACCGGGGCGAACATAGCGCGTCGGGCCTTCCTCTTCCAACTGCGGTTGGTATTCATCCGAGAAATAATGACTGGCGTCCACCTGTTCCTGCAGCAGGCGCTGCGGGGCAATCTGTTTGGTTTTTGGCTTGGGTTTACGGTGGACAATGGTGTCCTGACGCAGCTTTTTTGCGTCTACTACCGACTCTCTGAAGAGCTGCAATTCATCTTTGCTCAGAGGGTGCTTGTTCTTCATTTTTCATTCACCGGAAATCATTTATCGCGGTAGTTTACCGTGTCGCGGGTATCTGTCGACGCAAAATTCGCGCCAAAATGAAAAGCGCAAGGGGTTAGCGTGATTTGTCGCGGGCTTCATGGCAAACTATGCGGCTAAATCATGAATCACAGTGCCTGCCGGAGGGCAAATTGGACAAAATTTTCGTCGAGGAAGCAGTGAATGAACTGCACACCATTCAAGATATGCTGCGTTGGACAGTAAGCCGTTTTAACGCCGCCGATATCTACTATGGTCACGGAACCGATAATCCGTGGGACGAAGCGGTGCAATTGGTGCTGCCAAGCCTGTTCCTGCCGCTGGATATTCCAGAGGACATGCACACTGCACGTTTGACCTCCAGCGAACGCCACCGCATCGTTGAACGCGTGATCCGCCGCGTCAACGAGCGCATTCCGGTAGCCTACCTGACCAACAAAGCCTGGTTCTGCGACCTGGAGTTTTATGTCGATGAACGCGTGCTGGTACCGCGTTCCCCGATTGGCGAATTGATCAACGATCGCTTCAGCGCACTGATCCCTCATTCGCCGAGCCATATTCTCGACATGTGTACCGGCAGCGGCTGTATTGCCATTGCCTGCGGCTATGCTTTCCCGGATGCGGAAGTGGACGCGGTAGACATCTCCGCCGACGTGCTGGCGGTGACCGAGCGCAATATTCAGGCGCTGGGCGTTGAACAGCAGGTGACTCCGATCCGTTCCGATCTGTTCCGCGATCTTCCGGCGATCCAGTACGATCTGATTGTCACCAACCCACCGTACGTTGATGCAGAAGACATGTCCGATCTGCCGGAAGAGTTCCGCTTTGAACCTGAACTGGGTCTGGCGGCGGGTAGCGACGGTCTGAAGCTGGTGCGTCGCATTCTGGCCTGTGCGCCGGATTACCTGAGCGACGACGGCGTGCTGATTTGTGAAGTGGGTAACAGCATGGTACATCTGATGGAACAGTATCCGGATATTCCGTTCAGCTGGCTGGAGTTTGAAAACGGCGGTGACGGGGTGTTCATGCTGACCAAACAGCAACTGGTAGATTGCAAAGAGCATTTCAGCCTCTACCGCAGCTAAGCATTCTCCGGGCCTGTCCTCGCGGGCCCAACAAAGATAATAATTAAGGGTAAGGATCCGCGATGGCAGGAAACAGTATTGGGCAGATTTTCCGCGTCACCACATTTGGTGAATCTCACGGTGTGGCGCTGGGCTGTATCGTAGACGGTGTGCCACCGGGCATTCCGCTTACCGAAGCTGATTTGCAGCACGATCTGGACCGCCGCCGTCCAGGCACCTCGCGTTATACCACCCAACGCCGCGAGCCGGATCAGGTCCGTATTCTTTCCGGCGTGTTTGAAGGTGTGACTACCGGTACCAGCATCGGGCTGATAATCGAAAACACCGACCAGCGCTCGCAGGACTACGGTGCCATTAAAGACGTGTTCCGTCCGGGGCATGCAGACTACACCTACGAACAAAAATACGGCGTGCGCGACTATCGTGGCGGCGGCCGTTCTTCGGCGCGTGAAACCGCCATGCGTGTTGCAGCGGGGGCGATTGCCAAGAAATACCTGCAGCAGAAATTTGGCGTACAGGTGCGTGGCTATCTGGCGCAGATCGGCGACGTGGTCTGCGAGCTGAAAGACTGGGAGCAGGTCGAACAGAACCCGTTCTTCTGTCCGGATCCGGACAAGCTGGAAGCCCTGGACGAACTGATGCGCGCATTGAAGAAAGAGGGCGACTCCATTGGCGCCAAGGTCAGCGTAGTGGCAGAAAACGTGCCGGTAGGCCTTGGTGAACCGGTGTTTGACCGCCTTGACGCGGATTTGGCACATGCGCTGATGAGCATCAATGCGGTAAAAGGCGTGGAAATTGGCGACGGCTTTAGCGTTGTGACCAAACGCGGCAGCGAAAACCGCGATGAAATCACCCCGGAAGGTTTCCAGAGCAACCATGCGGGCGGCATCCTCGGCGGTATCAGCAGTGGGCAGGCGGTGATCGCCCATCTGGCGCTGAAACCGACCTCCAGCATCATGGTGCCTGGCAGAACCATCAATCGCCAGGGCGAAGCGGTGGAAATGGTTACCCGTGGTCGCCATGACCCTTGCGTAGGCATCCGTGCGGTACCAATTGCCGAAGCGATGATGGCGATTGTGCTGATGGATCACCTGTTGCGCCAACGTGCGCAGAACGGTGATGTAGTTTCTAACGTCCCACGCTGGTAATCACCATGAAAAACTGGATGTTGGGCATCCTTGCCCTGATGGCTTCGGGCTCCGCCATGGCGTTGACGCCGTGGCAGAAAATCGAGAACCCGGTGGCCGGTTCACCGCAGGCGGTGGGTGGTTTTGCCAATGGTTGCATTATCGGTGCCCAGCCGCTGCCGTTGAACTCGCCGGATTATCAGGTGATGCGCCCCGATCAACGCCGCTATTTCGGCCATCCGGATCTGCTGGCGTTTATCCAGCGCCTGAGCAGTAAGGCGAACCAAAAAAACCTCGGTACGGTACTGATTGGTGATATGGCGATGCCGGCCGGTGGCCGCTTCAGCAGTGGCCATGCCAGCCATCAGTCAGGGCTTGATGTCGACATCTGGTTACAGTTGCCGCGTCAACGCTGGAGTGCACAGCAATTGCTGAAGCCGCAACCGATCGACTTGGTTTCCAGTGACGGCAAGCAGGTGGTCGCACGCCAGTGGCAGCCGCAGATTGAAACCTTGATCAAAGCGGCGGCGCAGGATCAGGAAGTGACGCGGATCTTCGTCAACCCGGCGATCAAGCAGCGCCTGTGCCTGGATGCCGGTGCCGATCGTGACTGGTTGCACAAGGTGCGGCCGTGGTTTGGCCATCGTGCGCACATGCATGTGCGCCTGCGTTGTCCGGCCGGTAGCCTGGAGTGTAAAGAACAGGATACCCCACCGCCGGGCGACGGCTGTGGTGCCGAACTGGCAAGTTGGTTCATTCCGCATCAGCCGAGTGCCAAGCCGGGTAAACCGGTACCGCCGCCATTACCGCCTACCTGTCAGGCTTTGCTGAATAACCATTTCGCTGCGGAATAATAAATGGATTGGTTCGTCGTTGGCCCCGAGATGCTCGGGGTTTTGTTTGTGGTGGCATTGCTGGCGGGCTTTATCGACTCCATTGCCGGTGGGGGTGGGTTGTTGACCGTACCGGCACTGCTGGCGGTGGGAGTGTCTCCCGCGCAGGCGCTGGCAACCAATAAACTGCAGTCGGTGGGTGGTTCCTTATCCGCCAGCCTGTACTTCATCCGCCGACGAGCCGTTGATCTCAACGATCAAAAACTGACAATTCTGTTGGCGCTGATCGGTTCTGTCGCCGGGGCGATCCTGGTGCAGCACATGCGTGCCGATCTGCTACGGCAAATGTTGCCGTTACTGGTGATCGGCATCGGCCTGTACTTTCTGCTGACCCCACGTCTGGGGGAGAGTGACCGACAGCGTCGTTTGAGCGCCTTGCCGTTCGGGCTGGTGGCCGGGGGCTGCGTGGGCTTTTATGACGGCTTCTTTGGCCCTGGCGCCGGTTCCTTCTACGCGCTGGCCTATGTGACGCTGTGCGGCTTTAACCTGGCC
Source organism: Serratia sp. AR11 (assembly GCF_056376275.1). Lineage (NCBI taxonomy): Bacteria > Pseudomonadati > Pseudomonadota > Gammaproteobacteria > Enterobacterales > Yersiniaceae > Serratia > Serratia sp. AR11. The sequence continues at coordinate 3,843,641 of NZ_CM150739.1, read as the reverse complement.
AAATCCACCGCTCACGCCAAGGTGCTGAACTTCACTTCCAATTTTGGCAGCCTGGTGTTGTTTATCATCGGCGGCAAGGTGGTGTGGAGTATCGGTCTGGTGATGTTGGTAGGGCAGGTGCTGGGGGCGCGCCTCGGGGCGCATATGGTGATGACCCGTGGGCAAAAGCTGATCCGCCCGATGATCGTCATCGTTTCTCTGGTGATGAGCTGCAAGCTGTTGTACGACAATCACGGTACGGAAATTCAGCAGTGGCTGGCGCTGCATTTTTAGCATGCCAAGCGAGCGGTAACATGAAATAATTACCGCTTTATTTTTGTGGTTATTGGATTTGTTTATGTCAGACACACAGGCTACCCATCAATACGAACAGCTGATTGATATCTTTAATCAGTGCTTCAGCGATGATTACAACACCCGGCTGGTTAAAGGCGACGATGAGCCGATTTATTTGCCGGCCGACGACCAACTGCCGTACCACCGCATTGTCTTCGCTCACGGCTATTACGCCAGCGGCATGCATGAGATTTCTCACTGGTGCATTGCCGGTGAGCAGCGCCGTAAACTGGTCGATTTCGGTTACTGGTACTGCCCGGACGGGCGCGACGCACAGACGCAAAGCGAATTTGAAGCGGTAGAAATTAAACCGCAGTCGTTGGAGTGGATGTTCTGCGTGGCGGCGGGATTCCCGTTCAACGTCAGTTGCGACAACCTGAACGGTGACTGCGAACCGGATCGCATCGCCTTCCAGCGTAAGGTACGCGAACGGGTACTGTTGCTGTTGGAACAGGGAATACCCACAAGACCTGCGCGCTTTATTCAGGCGTTACAATCGTTTTACAATACGCCACCGCTGACGGCTGAGCTTTTCCCCTATCCGGAAGATCTCAACTGACCGTCAGTTTGTTATTTAATGAGGAAATTTGATGATCGCAGAATTCGAAGCGCGCATTTTGGCGCTGATTGATGACATGGTAGAGCACGCCAGCGATGATGAACTGTTTGCCGGTGGCTACCTGCGCGGTCATCTGACGCTGGCGGTTGCCGAAGTGGAAGAGCTGGGCGAACACAGCGCCGAAGCGCTGAAAACGCAGGTGGAAAGCAGCCTGCATAAAGCCATTGCTGCCGGTGAGCTGTCGCCGCCGGACCAGGTGTTGGTGTATGGCATGTGGGAAAATCTGTACCAAACCGCACTGCCGACCGCCTGATCCGTTTTACGAGGCGCTGATAACAGCGCCTCGTAACACCGCCATTAAACCGCACGTCCCTTCAGTAGTTTCCTTACCCACATCCGATTAGGATTCAATGCTGCCAGCATGTCTGCGTCGCCCGGCAAGGGTTCGCCGAACAGCTGCGCCGCCAAAATTTCCGCCGCCAGCGGTGCTGAGCACAGCCCACGCGAACCCAACGCGCCAATCACAAACAGATTGGGATAGCTCGGTGCATTGGCGATAGCCTCGCCGCGTTGATGCTGGCGCTGCAGATGCTGATACTGCGTCAGCGTAGCCTGATAGTCCGGTACTGCGCCGATCATCGGTAGATGATCGCGGGTGGCGCTGCGCACGCCGCAGCGGGCCTGCTGACCGCTGACATCAACCTGTGCTGGCCAACTCTGCTCCGGCAGGCAGCGCAGCAGGCGAGCACGGTTGTCCTGCTGTTCTTCCTCGCGGTATTCGGTGGCGGTTTCGCCGCGCTGGTAACTGGCACCGATGCAGTGCTGTTGGTTGTTGACATTGACCGGCGTCAGATAGCCGTCGTAACACAGCACCTGTTTCAATTCGCTCAGCGCTGGGGTGGTGGGAATATGGGAGACTTGACCGCGCACCGCATAAACCGGCAGCGCTTCGCTGGGCGCCAGTTCGCCAAGCCGGTGGCCGTTGGCCAGGATCACCGTCGCATGCTGTCGGGTTTCCCCCTGGTTGAAACTGAGCTGCCAGCCGGTGTCGGTGGCGGCCAGGGCTTGGACGTCAGACTCATAGTGACAGCTTAACCCCTGATGTTGCGCCAGGGCTATCGCATTGCGCGTCAGCTCGGCCGGGCACAGCCAGCCACCCTGTGGGTAGTTAATGCCGCCAAAACCACTGTCGATACCGCACAGGGCGCTGAGCGTGGTGCGATCGGCCGCCACGGCCAGTTGTTGTGGCCATTCAACTGCCAGCATATTGGCAATCTTCCCGGCACTTTTTTCATCATAGGCCAATTGGCTGACGCCACACCACTGGTGGTCAAACGTCACGCCCTGTTTTACCAGCGCATCGTACTGGCGGCGGGCAAAAAGGAAAGCGGCGCTGAAGAAGTTTTCCAGTGCATCTCCCCGACCGTTCAACAACGGATAAAGCGCTCCCTGACGGTTGCCCGATGCCCCTTCGGCCGCCTGAGGATCGGCACAATACAGCGTGACCTTCGCACCACGGCGCAGCAAGGCGAGGGCAGTCAAGGCGCTGGCAACGCCGCCGCCAATGATAGCAATATCGTCGGTATTGTCGGCTGCCGGGCGCAGTAACCAGGGCGTGGGATGGGCCACCGCTGGTGCATCGGCAGGCAACTCGCCAATCAGCATTTCACGTTTCTGGCCGAAACCTTTGCTTTTTATGACTTCAAATCCGGCCTGCTGCAGCCCGCGCCGAACAAAACCTGCTGCGGTGAAGGTGGCCAGGCTGCCCCCCGGCCGGGCAAAGCGCGCCATGGCGGCGAACAATTGCTCGGTCCACATATCCGGATTTTTCGACGGGGCGAAGCCGTCGAGGAACCAGGCATCGATTTGGCGGTGCATGCTGGCGTCGAAGTGCGGTAGCAATTCGTTCACGTCACCGAACCACAGATCCAGCGTAATGCGGCCTTCCGCCAGCAACAGGCGGTGGCAGCCCGGCAGCGGCAACGGCCATTGGGCGCGTAACTCGTCGGCATAGGGAGCCAGCTCTGGCCAACGGGCATGTGCCGCCGCCAGATCGGCCTGCAGCAGCGGGAATTTTTCAAAGCTGATAAAGTGCAGCCGCTGCAGCGTGGCATCCGGCGTTGTGGCATGAAAATCGGCATAGGCCTGCCACAGGGTTAAAAAATTAAGTCCGGTGCCGAAGCCGGTTTCCGCCACGATAAACAGCGGGCGAGGGTGTTCGGCAAAACGTGACGGCAGCCGGTTGCCCTTGAGAAACACGTAGCGGGTTTCTTCCAGCCCATCCTGATTAGAAAAGTAGACGTCATCAAACTGTTTCGAAACAGGTGTACCCTGTTCATTCCAGGATAACGCTGCGGTTTGGATCGGGGCGTGGCTCACGGTTGGTTGCTCGTAACTCAAGGGGTGACGGGATTCTAACGGCGCTGGCGCTATGGCGCAAACTGGATAAGAATAAAGCTGAAAAACGCTGATCGGACTTGTTCGGCGTACATCTGTACGCTAAAGTGCGATGCAAAATCCCGAATGTAAAAATGTGGAAGAGGTACTGAATGAAACGTGCAGTGATTACTGGCCTGGGAATCGTCTCCAGCATTGGTAACAACCAGCAGGAGGTCCTGGCGAGCCTGCAGGAAGGACGTTCTGGGATCACTTTCTCCCAGGAACTGAAAGATTCCGGCATGCGTAGTCACGTATGGGGCGATGTTAAACTGGACACCACCGGTCTGATCGACCGTAAAGTGATGCGCTTTATGAGCGATGCGTCCGTTTATGCCTATCTTTCCATGGAAGAAGCCATCAAAGACTCAGGTCTGGCTGCCGATCAGGTTTCCAACGATCGCACCGGTCTGGTAGTTGGCTCAGGTGGCGGCTCTCCGCGCAACCAGGTTGCCGGATCCGACGGCATGCGTGCCAAAGGCCTGCGCGGCGTTGGCCCGTACATGGTGACCAAAGCCATGGCTTCAGGCGTTTCCGCCTGCCTGGCAACCCCGTTCAAAATTCGTGGCGTTAACTATTCCATCAGCTCTGCCTGCGCAACCTCTGCACACTGCATTGGCCACGCGGTTGAACTGATCCAACTGGGCAAGCAGGACGTAGTCTTTGCCGGCGGCGGTGAAGAACTGTGCTGGGAAATGGCCTGTGAGTTCGATGCGATGGGCGCTCTGTCCACCAGCTACAACGACACCCCGGAAAAAGCTTCCCGTACCTATGACGCAGCGCGTGACGGTTTCGTCATCGCCGGCGGCGGCGGTATGGTGGTAGTAGAAGAGCTGGAACATGCTCTGGCGCGTGGCGCACACATCTACGCTGAGATCATCGGCTACGGTGCGACCTCCGACGGTGCCGATATGGTTGCGCCATCAGGCGAGGGCGCAGTGCGCTGCATGAAGATGGCAATGCAGGGCGTTGACACCCCAATCGACTACATGAACGTGCACGGGACTTCTACGCCGGTTGGCGATGTGAAAGAACTGGGCGCTATTCGTGAAGTGTTTGGCGACAACACCCCGGCAATCTCCTCCACCAAGGCCATGACCGGTCACTCACTGGGCGCCGCCGGCGTGCAGGAAGCGATCTACAGCCTGTTGATGGTTGAGCACGGCTTTATTGCGCCGAGCATCAACATCGAAAACCTGGATGAGAAAGCCGCAGGCATGAACATCGTGACTCAGCCGACTCAACGCGAGCTGACTACCGTGATGTCCAACAGCTTCGGTTTCGGCGGCACTAACGCCACGCTTGTAATGCGTAAGCTGCAGAAGTAACTCCGGCTTCAAGATTGTGGATCAAGCCCGCGCTTTTCGCGGGCTTTTTAATGCCTGTCGATCCTGCCGGTTGGCCGCTCGGAGTTATCTCAAATTACATCTTCTGACGGATCATTAACGCTTCGTTCAGCCTTTTGCGCATACAATGGCTCAATAGCGCGAATATCACTCGGCGTAGCATTTCAGAGTGACCGAACATTGAGGCAATAGTATGAAAAAGTTAATTGCAGTTGGGCTGCTGTCGGTATTTTTGGCTGGGTGCGCGACTGAATCACCTTGTGTCCCGGTCTATGACGATCAGGGGCGTTTGGTGCACACCAACACCTGTATGAAAGGCACCACTCAGGATAACTGGGAAACCGCAGGCGCTATCGCCGGTGGTGCAGCGGCGGTTGCCGGTCTGACGCTGGGTATTATCGCGTTAACCAAATAACCTTCCGTCGGTGAGTTTCCCCGTATAAAACCCAGCCTCCGCGCTGGGTTTTTCTTTGGCTGAGACACCGCCGGTTGATTGATATCAAAGTATTTTTATTTCCAGTCAGTTGGCAAACACGGCTTTGTCAGCGGGTGTAAATTCCATTCCTGCGCAGGCACTTGGCCGATATACTCCGGCTATCCCACACTCTGGAATCACCTGATGTCGGCTTTGGCGTCCATCTCTTTATCCATGCACCGTTTGCGCTTCGCTAAAAAGCGGGCCTGTGCATGGCTATTGGTCGTCAGTTGGCTGTTGTTGAATACCCAATTGGCGTTGGCCAGCCATAATTGCAACCTGCAGTTCAGCGGTGAAGCCCCCATGGCCCAGCATATGATGCATATGCAAAACAGCCTGCCTTCGTCAGACCAGATGCAAACCCAGGGGCCGCTGTGCGAGAAACATTGTGTCCCTGAGTCCGCCCAACAGGATCATGCCAGCCTGACGTTAGCCGCCCTGCCGGTCAGCAGCGAATTGGCCGTTATTGCTCCTTCCCCGTCACTTTCTATCCCACTTAACACCTGGCAAACGCCACCGATAACAGGCCCGCCGGCGGAGATTGTTTTCTGCCGGTTCCGTGAATAGCTCTGACAACCGTTTTGCCGTCCCTGACGGCCACCCGCGTTTGTTAACTATTAAATGGAGTACCCGTTATGCGTAATTTATTTGCCGCTGTACTGATCACCCTGTTTTTCTCCTCTGCCGTCAGCGCCGCTGATATGGCGATGCAGCATTCTGCCGTAAAACCTACCGTCGAAATCCATAGCCAGGGCGTCATCAAGGCCTGGGATGAGCGCAAGGTATCCATCGCCCACCAGGCCATTCCGGCGCTCAACTGGCCGCCCATGACCATGAGTTTCCAGCTCCCCTCATCGCCATCGCTCACCGTACTGCCTGTGGGAACGGCGGTTGATTTCAGCTTCCTGCCGGTCGACGGCGGTTATCGGCTGATTGCTATCGCAACCGCTCGGCAATAACGGAGGCGTCATGACCATTATCTTTTCTCACCCATTACGGGTGGGCTGGCTGCTGCTTGCCTGTTGGGCTCCGGCCAGCCTGGCAGCGGAATTGACGCTGCAACAATCGTTGACGGCGGCTGAACGTTATTCGGCGGAACTTTCGGCCAATCGGCATCAGGTGAATGCCCTGGAGAACATGGCGGATTCGGCGATGCAATTGCCCGATCCCAAGTTGAAGTTCGGGATTGAAAACGTGCCGGTACAGGGTGGCAACGCCCGGCGACTCACCCGCGAAGGCATGACGATGGGGCGGGTCGGCATCATGCAGGATTACGTCAGCAGTACCAAACGCCAGCGCAAGGCGGATACCCTGCGTGCCGAAGCCAGCCAGACGGATGCCGGCAGCGCTACCATCCGTGCCCGTTTGCAGCAGCAAACCGCGCAGGCGTGGCTGGAACTGGCACTGAGCCGGCAAACCTTGCGTGACGCCACCGCACTGGTTACGGAGAGTGAACGTCAAATTGCCACTCAGCATGCCGGTGTGGCCGGTGGCGGCACTCCTGCCAGCGGCGTGCTGGACGCCAGATTGACGCTACTGGCCATGCAGGACCGCATCAGTGAGGCACAGCGCGACGTTGCGGTAGCGCAGGCACGCCTGACTCAACTGACCGGTCAGGCAACCACGGATACTGCCGGGGCGATGCCACGCTTTGAACGTTTGCCGGCCGACAGCGACGTCTTGCGCCAGGCGATCAAACAACATCCTGAGGTGCAGCAGGCCAGTCGCGAGGCCGACGTGGCCAGGGCGCGTTCGGCACAGTCAGAGGTGGCGGCCATACCGGACGTGGGGGTTGAGGTGTATTACGGCAAGCGCGCCGACGATTATGAGGATCTGGCCGGGGTGATGTTTACCGTTGATCTGCCGCTGTTCCGTTCGCAGCGGCAGGATAAAGACTATGCCGCTGACGTGTCCCGCAACATGGAGGCCAACGATCGGCTGACGTTGCTGATCCGCGATCATCAGGCGCAGCTCGACACGCTGTTGGCACAGTACCAGGCGGCGCAGGCGCAATGGCAGCGACAGCAGCAACAAGCGATCCCCCTGCAGCAACAGCGAGTGACTTTGCTGTTGGCGCAATATCGCAGTGGAAAAAGCGACTTGTCTGCGCTGCTGGAGGCACGGCGGGCGCTGCTCGACAGCCGCCTCAGCGCCGGTAAAGCCGCCCGTGGACTGGCGCAGATTTGGGCTGCCATCCGCTATCTCACCCCTCAGGAGGCAATGTAATGAGAATGCCATTTAAGCTGGCGCTGTTAGCGGCGTTAATCGGCGGTGGGCTGGCCGGATATGGGTTGGGTTCAGCGGGGGAGGCCGCGCCGCAGCCAGACAAAACGGAACGACAGGTACTGTATTGGTACGATCCGATGATGCCTGCCCAGCGCTTTGATAAGCCGGGGAAATCCCCCTTTATGGATATGCAACTGGTGCCGCGCTATGCCGATGAGGCCGAGACGCAGGGCGGTGTGACCATCAGCGCGCGCCAGCAGCAGAATCTGGGGGTACGTATTGAGACCGCTCAGTTGCGCGCGTTGGATCAGCAGCTTGACGCTTTTGGCAGCGTAGCGACGGATGAGCGTGGGGTGCAGATTATTGCCGCCCGTGCCAATGGGCTGGTGGAAAAACTCTATGTCCGTGCCAGCCAGCAGCAGGTGCAAAAAGGCCAGCCGCTGGCACAGTTGTGGATCCCGGAGTGGAGTGCGGCGCAGCAGGAGTATTTGGCGATACGGCAACTGGGCGATCGCGCATTGACCGCCGCCGCCCGCCAGCGGTTGCAGCTGTTATTTATGCCCGAGGCGGTGATACGGCAGGTTGAGCGCACGGGCAAGCCCGAGCCACGTATTAAGATAGTGGCGCCGGAGAGCGGATATGTGAACAAGCTAAGCGTGCTTGAGGGCGCTCAGGTGACCGCGGCGCAGGGGTTGTTTGAGCTGGCGAGGCTGGATCCGGTGTGGATCGTGGCCGACTATCCGCAGGCGCGGGCCGGGTTACTCAAGGTGGGTGACAAGGTGCAGGCCGCCTCTGCCAGCTGGCCGGGGGAAAGGTTTGCAGGCGAGGTGAGCGAACTGCTGGCCAATGTCGATCCGCTAACCCGCACCTTCAAAGCGCGCATCCTGTTAAAGAATCCTCAGCAAAAGCTGCGGCCAGGCATGTACCTGCAACTGACGCTATCGCAGAACGCCGTCGGCAAACCGGTGCTGGCAATCCCGCAGGAGGCGCTGATAGATAACGGCGATCGTAACCGGGTATTGGTTGCCGAAGGTAACGGCCATTTCACGCCGGTGGAGGTGGTGGCCGGGCGCGTACAGGATGGCTGGGTGGAGATCAAACGCGGGCTGAGCGCCGGGCAACAGGTGGTGACCTCCGGTCAGTTCCTGATCGACTCCGAGGCCAGTATGCGCAGTGCCTTGCCGCAGATGGCGGCACAAACCGAAGTTAAACAGTATCAGGCCGAAGGGGTGATTGAGGCACTCAATGGCGACACCATGACGTTGTCCCACGGACCAGTGCCTGAATTGCAGTGGCCGGCGATGACCATGGATTTTGCTCTGCCGCCGGGGGGATTACCGGCAGGCATCAAGCCTGGCGACCGGGTAAAAATTCACTTTAGCGTCGACGACAGCGGTTCACATATCAGCCAGGTTCTGCCGATCAATGCCGGGCACGGAGGCCACTTATGATTGCATTCGTGATCCGCTGGTCGCTGCGCAACCGGCTGCTGGTGTTATTGGCCTCGGTGTTGTTGGCCGGTTGGGGTGTGTGGGCACTGCAGAAAGCGCCGCTGGATGCGCTGCCGGACCTGTCCGACGTTCAGGTCATCGTCCGTGCCACTTACCCTGGCAAGGCACCGCAGGTGATTGAAGATCAGGTCACCTATCCGCTGACCACCACGTTGTTGACGGTGCCGGGGGCCAAAACGGTGCGTGGTTTTTCCATGTTTGGCGATGCCTACGTCTATGTGCTGTTTGAGGACGGCACCGATCTTTACTGGGCGCGTTCGCGGGTGCTGGAATCGCTCAGTCAGGTGCAATCTTCATTGCCTGAGCAGGTGAAGGTGGCGCTGGGGCCGGATGCCACCGGTGTGGGCTGGGTTTACGAATATGCCCTGGTGGATAAAACCGGCAAGCACAGCCTGGCCGACCTGCGTGCATTACAGGACTGGACGTTGAAGTTTGAGCTTAAAACCGTCCCTAACGTGGCAGAGGTGGCCAGCGTGGGCGGTATGGTGCGCCAATATCAGGTGGTGTTGGACCCACAAAGCCTGCGTGCGTTGAATATCACCCATCAACAGGTGGTGACGGCCATTCAGGACGCCAACCAGGAAGGCGGCGGGGCGCTGCTGGAAATGGGCGAGGCGGAATACATGGTGCGCACCTCGGGCTACCTGAAAAAACTGAGTGATTTTGCCAATGTGGTGATCACCGTGCGCGATGGTGTGCCGATCCTGCTGTCGCAGGTGGCGACGCTGCGCGAAGGGCCGGAGATCCGCCGGGGCGTGGCGGAACTGAACGGGGAAGGGGAAGTAGCGGGCGGCATTGTGGTGATGCGCTACGGTAAAAATGCGCTGGAAACCATTAACGCGCTGAAGGTGAAACTGCAGGAGGTTCAGCGGACGCTGCCGCCGGGAGTGGAAATCGTTACGGTTTACGATCGCTCTCAGCTGATTGAACACGCCATCGAAACCCTGTCCCACAAGCTGCTGGAAGAGTTTATCGTGGTGGCGCTGGTCTGCACTCTGTTTCTGTTCCATTTCCGTTCGGCGCTGGTGGCGATGATCACGTTGCCGCTGGGTATTCTCGGTGCCTTTGTGGTGATGCATTATCAGGGAGTGAACGCCAATATCATGTCGTTGGGCGGGATAGCCATCGCGATAGGGGCGATGGTGGATGCGGCGATCGTGATGATCGAGAACATGCATAAGGTGCTGGAACAGTGGCGACAGCGTCATCCAGGACAACAACCGACGTCAACGGATTACTGGCGCATTTCGGAGCAGGCGGCGGTGAAAGTGGGGCCGGCGCTGTTTTGCAGTTTGCTGATTATCACGTTGTCCTTCATTCCGGTCTTCACCCTGCAGGCGCAGGAAGGGCGGATGTTCTCTCCGCTGGCCTACACCAAGACCTACGCCATGGCGGTGGCGGCCGGGCTTGGCATTACGTTGGTGCCGGTGTTGATGGGTTACTTCATCCGTGGCCGCATTCCCGATGAGCATGCCAACCCGATCAACCGCTGGCTGATCCGTTGCTACCAGCCGGTGCTGGCGGCGGTGTTGGCACGCCCGAAAACCACGCTCGGGGTTTCGTTACTGTTGCTGTTGTTGACCCTGTATCCGCTTAGCCGGTTGGGCAGCGAATTTATGCCTCAGCTCGATGAAGGCGATCTGTTGTATATGCCATCGTCATTGCCGGGCATGTCGGCACGCGAAGCCAGCAGGCTGCTGCAACTGACCGACCGGTTGATCAAAACCGTGCCGGAGGTGGCGACGGTATTCGGCAAGGCAGGGCGGGCGGAAACCGCTACCGACCCGGCGCCGCTGACCATGCTGGAAACCACCATTCGCTTCAAGCCGCGTGACCAATGGCGGCCGGGCATGACCATGGACAAACTGGTGGCGGAGCTCGATAGCGTGGTCAAGGTGCCGGGCATCGCCAACGTCTGGGTGCCACCCATTCGAAATCGGCTGGATATGTTGGCCACCGGCATAAAAAGCCCGGTCGGCATCAAGGTCAACGGCAATAACATGGCCGATATCGAACGGATTTCCGGGCAGATTGAACAAGTGGTGAAACGGGTGCCGGGCGTCACCTCGGCATTAGCAGAGCGCATCACCGGTGGGCGCTATGTGGATATTGATATCGACCGTCAGCGGGCTGCGCGCTATGGCGTCTCGGTGAAGGAACTGCAATCGATGGTGGCGACGCTGGTGGGCGGTGAAAACATTGGCGAAACCATTGAGGGGCGGGCGCGCTATCCGATCAATGTGCGTTACCCACGCGAAATCCGTGATTCGGTGCAACAACTGCAGGCATTGCCGGTACTCACGGCCAGTGGAGGTCAGGTGCCGTTGTCGATGTTGGCGGATATTCGGGTGACCGAAGGGCCGCCAATGCTGAAAAGTGAAAACGCACGGCTCTCCAATTGGATTTATGTCGATCTGCGCGGACGCGATCTTAAATCGGCGGTGGAAGAAATGCAGCAGGCGGTCGCGCAGCAGGTCAGGTTACCGGCCGGTGTCTCTTTGAGCTGGTCCGGACAGTTTGAATATCTGGAACGCGCCAGCGCCCAGTTGAAAATCGTGCTGCCGGTGACGCTGGCGATCATTTTCGTGCTGCTGTTTGTCACCTTCAGCAACGTGCGCGATGCGCTGTTGATCATGGCGACGCTGCCTTTTGCGCTGATCGGCGGCGTGTGGCTGCTGTACCTGCTGAACTACAATCTTTCGGTGGCCGGGGCCGTCGGCTTTATTGCCCTGTCGGGCGTGGCGGCGGAGTTTGGCGTGATCATGGTGTTGTATTTGAACCATGCGCTGGAAAAACACCGTCAGCCGGGGCAACCGTTAACCCAACAACAGCTGATGGCGGCCATTAGCGAGGGGGCGGTACTGCGCGTGCGGCCGAAAGTAATGACCGTCGCCACCATTATGGCCGGGTTATTACCGATTATGTGGGGCGATGGTGCCGGCTCGGAGGTGATGCGGCGCATTGCGGCACCGATGATTGGCGGCATGGTCAGTGCACCGCTGCTGTCGATGCTGGTGGTGCCGGTGGTGTATTTGTTGTTGCACCGTAAGGGATGATGGAGCGGGGGCGCGGTATGCTGCGCCCCCGAGATTGATGACAAAGTGTTTTCTAGCTCGAGATACCCGGGCCTAGCGCACCGAGGGGCACTCCGACGGCCAAGGCCGTTACGACCCCTTCGGCACGCTCTCCCTAATAACGGGCTTTGTCAGTCGTTCAAGGGGCGCGGTATGCTGCGCCCCTTAATACCGAACCAGAAATTACTTTACCAGGAAGGCTTTAAACTGCGGTGTCATCACGGCGCTGAATCCCTCGTCGGTTTTGCTGATCAGATAGACCGCCAGCCCTTTTTCCTGCGCCAGTTTCAGGGCCTTTTCCGTCCCCAACACCATCAGTCCGGTATCCCAACCGTCGGCTTCCAGCGCGGTCGGGGCGATCACCGTGGCGGACACCAGACGGTGGGTTATCGGCCGGCCGGTGGTGGGATCGATGACGTGCGAATAGCGCTGGCCATCCTGTTCGAAATAGTTGCGGTAACTACCGGCGGTACTGATGCCATAACCCTGTAAATCCACCAAAGCCTGTACTGCATTTTCGCGGTCGGTAGGCTTTTGGATCGCCACCCGCCAGGCTTTGCCCTGGCCGTTAACGCCGCGGGAGGAAACCGCACCGCCAACCGAGACCAGATAGTTGGTGATGCCGTTGCGCGCCATCAATTGCACCAACTGGTCAACGCCATAGCCTTCACCCAGCGTTGAGAGATCAACATACATTTCAGGCAAGTCTTTTTGCAGCCATTCGCCGTGGTTGTCAGCGATCAGTTTGAGGTGCCGCAAGCCGACGTTCTTTTGCGCCGCTTCTATTTGTTGTTGGCTCGGTACCTTGACCACTCGCTTATCCGGGCCGAAGCCCCACAAATTGACCAGCGGGCCGACGGTAATATCCATTGCGCCCTGAGTGTCGCGGCCGATGCGTTGGGCCATCAGGATAATGTCCGCCATGCCGCGTGGGATCGGCTGTGGCTCTGTGCTGCTGCTCTGATTAAAGCGCGACAGCACCGAATCATTGCGGTAGGTGGAGATATCGTCGTTGGCGCGTTCCAGCACGGCATCGATCTGCTGCTGTAACTGTTGTTTATCGACTGCCACATCACCGCTGACCTTGACGCTGTAGAAGGTGCCCATGGTTTTGCCGTCGATGTCCATCTGCGGGCGGGTATTCTGGTCATTACAGGCGGTCAGCAAGCCGAGCGTCATGCTCAGTAACAGCCCTTTGGCGAAAACGTTAGCCATAAAGAAATCCTTCAAATCTGGGAAAGGCGCTACAAATAAAGCAAAGTGCGGCGAATGAAAAGCAGATAAAGGTAAAAGAGCATTTTACTGGCGTTGCCGTCGCGCTTGGGCTAACTTCTGGCTCCTGATCCCCGGTTGTTTTTTAGAAGCGCTCAACATGAGTTCAAATTCCCTGGTCCGGCTGTTCCAGCCGTTCCTGAAAGATCGTTTTTTACATATTCTGCTGGTGGCCGGCGTGTTGATGCTGGCTATTAATCCGCAACAACTGCCTGCGCTCAGCGGTTTTATCGACTGGCGCACCATTATTACCCTGCTGGGACTGATGCTGCTGACCAAGGGGGTTGAGGTCAGCGGCTATTTTGACTTTATTGGCCGCAAGATAGTCAATACGTTGCATAGCGAACGGCGGCTGGCGCTGTTTCTGGTGTTTTCAGCCGCGCTGTTGTCGTCATTCCTGACCAACGACGTGGCGCTGTTTATCGTTATTCCGCTGACCATCACGCTGAAAAAACTGTCTTCGCTGCCGATTAGCCGGCTGATTATCTTTCAGGCGCTGGCGGTCAATGCCGGTTCGCTGCTGACGCCGATTGGTAACCCGCAGAATATTTTGCTGTGGAGTAAATCCTCGCTGTCGTTTCTGGCCTTTATTGCCCAGATGGCGCCCTTTGGCGCAGCGATGCTGGCCAGCCTGCTGCTGTTAACCTGGTTCAGTTTCCCGGCGCGGGAGATCGTTAAAGCTCCACATACCGAAGGTTATCCTTACCAGCGACGCCTGTTGCTGAGCTGCGTGGCACTGTACGTGATTTTTCTGCTGTGTCTGGATATCGATCTGCCGCTGTACGGCCTGTTGGCGGTGTTCGCCGGTTTTTTACTGTTGGCACGCCGGGTGTTGTTGCAGATTGACTGGAGCCTGATTTTTGTCTTTATCGCCATGTTTATCGATGTGGGGCTGTTCACCCGCCTTGAGGCGGTTCAGCCCTGGTTTGCTGACATCGCCAGGCTGGGCGAGGGCGGTATTTATGCCCTGGGGATCGGCCTTTCGCAGGTGATCAGCAACGTGCCGGCGACCATTTTGCTGCTTAACTACGTGCCTTCCAGCCAACTGCTGGCCTATGCGGTCAACGCCGGTGGCTTTGGCTTGGCGATCGGTTCACTGGCTAACCTGATTGCACTGCGGATGGCGGGTGAGCGAAAAATCTGGCTGAAATTCCATTACTACTCGCTGCCACTGCTGGCATGGAGTGGTTTGCTCGGCTGGTTGCTGGCTTAAGAGCGATATTTCTACTTGAAATACCGCTCTCCTCTGGCGCGTCCGTTAGCCGCGTGCGGCCAGCAAACAGATGCTGCGGGTGACCTGATAGGACTTCACAAAGGCGCTGACCGGTAGAAATTCAAAGCGCGAATGGAAATTGTGCGCACCGGTGAAGTAATTGGGGGTCACCAGCCCGCGGCTGGATAACGCCGCACCGTCGGTACCTCCGCGCATTGGGATCACCTTTGGTGGAATACCATGGGCGGCGAGGGCGCCGAAAATCAGTTCGATGGCACGTTTATCTTCGCCGATAGAGTTACTGATATTGCTGTAGATATCCGTGACGCTACAGCTTACCCTCGCACGCGGATAGTTTGCCGCCACCTGCCGGACCACCTCCTGAATACGCTCTTTACGCGCATTGAAACTCGCCAGATCAAAATCACGGATCGACACTTTTAGCGTGGCGAGGTTGGCGTTGGCCGTCAGGTCGTTGAACCAGAAATAGCCTTCTCGGCCCTCGGTATGCTCCGGCGTATCCCGGCTGTCGAACTGATTGATGATGTCGTTGGCGATAAGAATCGGGTTGATCAGCACATTCTTGGCCGACATCGGGTGAGCGGTCACCCCCTCGATGCGGATTTCCGCTGCCGCGGCGTTGAAGTTTTCATACACCACTTCGCCCAGTTCGCAGCAGTCGATGGTATAGGCGAAGTCTGCGTCAAAGCGTGCCAGATCCAGCGCCTTGGCACCGCGCAGACCAATCTCTTCATCCGGCACAAAGGCCACCAGGATATCGCCGTGACGGTCGGTGGCACTCAGGTTAGCCAGCAGGGTCATCACTACCGTCACCGCCGCCTTGTTATCGGCGCCGAGTACGCTGGTACCGTCGCTGAAAATAATCTCTTCATTCGGGTAGGCCAGGATCTCCGGGTGCTCGGCAGTGCGCAACCAGATGTCATGCTCTGCGTTCAGGCACAGATCCTGGCCGCTAAAGCGCAGGCGCTGTGGGTGAATATCTGCCGACAGGCCGACGTCAACGGTATCAATATGGGTAATAAAACCGATGCGCGGCGCACCGGGCTGGTTGCCGGGTTTACGTGCGGTTACGGTGGCGTGCTCATCAATTTGCACATCAGTCATCCCCAATTCGCGCAGTTCGGCTGCCAGCAGTTTGGCCATATCGTGCTGACCCGGAGTACTGGGCAGGGCCGTGGCGGCGGCATCGCTCTGGCTGGTTACCGCCAGATAACGGAAGAAACGTTCGGTGAGCTGTTCGGCTATGGCGCTGGTCATGCGGGATCCTCTCGGTAAGCGGTCTATCGGTTTTAATGGTAAATCAGCCGGTTGTCCAATGGTGCAATGCTTTAGCCGTCGGAATGCGAGACACCGCGCAGAATAAAAAAATAGCGGGGCAACTAGGAAATAGTCGCGGGTAACTACGGCAAAATCGTTGTTAGCTCTGGGGTGCGGATGCCCCAACAACAATCTGAATGCTAAAGGAGAATTCATGCGCTCACGTCACGCTTTGCTTATTTCTTTGTTATCCCTGGGAATCTCTCAGACTGCCTGGTCCTCCACCGACGGTGGCCATGCCAACAGCAACGCCAATAGCCGCGAAGTGGCCAGCGCACTTGGCGGCCTGAAGAACAAAACCTATAGCCTGGAGCAGGCACCGAAGATCCGCGTAGCCAGCTTCAATATTGCCGCCGGTAAAGTCAGTGATATGACCGCCATCGCCAAGGCGATCAAGGCGATGAACGCTGACGTGGTGGCGCTGCAGGAAGTAGACAAGCTGACCGGCCGCAGCGGCAAGCTGGATCAGGCTGAGGAACTGGCCAAACTGACCGGTATGCACGTGGTATTTGGCCGCGCGATTGATTATGACGGCGGTGAATATGGCCTGGCGTTCCTGTCAAAATATCCGCTGCATGACAGCAAGATTTACCCGCTGCCCTCCGGTCAGCGTGAACAACGCATCGCCTTCAGCGCCCAGACCGACGTGCCCGAGTTTCCGGCGCCGATTACGCTGATCAACACTCATTTGGATACTAAAGAAGATCCGGCCATGCGTTTGGAGCAGGTGCGCGAGTTGAACGATCGCACCATCGAAATGCGCGGAATCAAGCTGCTGTTTGGCGATATGAACGACGTTCCGGGCAGCGTTACCTGGACCGAACTCAGCCGCTACTGGAACGACATTATGCCTGCCGCGCAAGATGGCCGCAGCTGGCCGGCGGAAAATGCCGAAATCAAGGTCGACTACATCTTTAGCGGCAATGCCCAGCGCTGGCATCTGGACAGCCTGACGGTGCCGAACGCCAGCGGCGACTGGAACGGCATTCACTGGCCGGCGGTCAGCGATCACCTGCCGGTGGTTGCCGAACTGCGGCTGACCGAGCAGTAATTTAATCAAAAGCAGTATTGTCAGCTTAAACGGGTGAGATCCGTGCCAGTCGTTCGATGGCGGCGCGGATTTCACCGGGTGTCAGGGCCGAAAAGCCCAACAGCCAACCGTCGCGCCGCCCGGCTGACGTGAGATACTGGGCTGCCAGCCCTGGCGTCACGACACCCAGGCCTTGCGCCTGACGAGAGAGAGCCACTTCCTGACCGGGTGGCAGCCAAACGCTGAGTTGCAATCCGCCACTTGCCGGTTGTGGGGTGGCAAAATGCCCCAGTTTTTCCTGCACCTCCTCCAATAACCGGTCACGACGACTGCGGTACAACTGACGCATATAGCGGATATGAGCGGCAAAATGCCCCTGCTGGATAAACTCGGCGGTTACCGCCTGCGTCAGTTGGGCGCTGTGGCCGTCGTAAACCGTGCGTGCGGTGGTAAAGGGTTCCGCCAACGCAGGGGGCACCACCAAATAGGCCAGCCTCAGTGAGGGAAACAACACCTTGGAAAAGGTGCCAAGATAAAGCACGTTGCCGCGTCGGTCCAATCCTTGCATCGCAGGCATGGGCTGGCCGTCATAGTGAAATTCGCTGTCATAATCGTCTTCAATAATCCAGGCCCGCTGGCGTTGCGCCAGTGCCAACAGTTCGAGACGGCGTGCCAGACTGAGCGCCACGCCGGTGGGGTATTGATGCGAAGGTGTCAGATAAATCAGCCGCGGTGTCGGAAGTTGTTCATCCTGCCGTATCCCGGCTTCATCAACGCTGACCGGTACCAGCTCGGCGCCAGCGCTGGTAAAGGCGTTCCTGGCTCCGCGATAACCGGGCTCTTCCATCCAAACCTTATCACCGTGATCCAACAGCAGGGTGGCAATCAACTGCAGGGCCTGCTGTGAGCTGGTCAGTACCAGCACTTGTTGTGCATCACAATTAACGCCACGCGCTTGGCTGATATAACCGGCTATGGCCTCGCGTAACGGCAGATAACCTTGTGGATCGCCATAGCGCATCAGGGTTTCGCCCCGCAGGCTTAACTGCCGTGCGGTGAGCTGTTTCCACAGTTTTAGCGGGAAGGCGCGGAGATCCGGCGAACCGGCGGCAAAGGGCAAGGGCTGTTGGGGATCGCGACAGCCCCCGGTTTGTACGATCTGTCGGCCGCGCAGTGACAGACGCGGCTCGCCGCTGACTTTGGCTACAGGCACTGATTTGACGATGCCAGCCGCCACGAAGGTGCCTTGACCCACCCGGCGCTGTAGATAGCCCTCGGCCTCCAGTTGGCCGTAGGCCGCCTCGGCGGTCACGCGTGAGATCGCTAAATCTGCCGCCAGTACTCTGGATGAGGGCAAACGTTGCCCGCTGATCAACGTCCCGTTATGGATAGCCCGGCGCAGCGTGCTGCATACGCGCTCACGTAAGGTCCCGTTGGCGTGTTCCGGCAGGTGAAAAAGAGTGAGTAGCGTGCTGGCCATAATGGGACTTATCAATGGGCGAAAATGGGTATCAATCATAAGACCAAAATCAGGCAATATTGTCATCAGTGTTTATCAACAGGAGTGAATTACATGGCGGTATCTTCATTGGTTTTGGCCTTTCCACCGGGGACGGCGGCGCAGAGTCTGGATTATCTGGCCGCGAAGCTGAGTTATTACGCAGATGCGTGGGACGTGGCGGAAGATCTGCGCAACGGCGTCAGTGAGATCCTGGTGATTGATACCCGTGCGGAAGCCCTATACGCGGCCGGACATATTCCTGGTGCCATCAGTTTGCCCCATCGCCAGATTGACGAGGCCGGTACGGCGCATCTGGCGCGCGATAAAGTCTATGTCACTTATTGCGATGGCATTGGCTGTAACGGCTCCACCAAGGGGGCGTACAAGCTGGCGCTGCAAGGATTTCGGGTGAAGGAGTTGATTGGTGGTTTGGACTTCTGGCTACGCGATGGCCATCCATTGGCCACCGGTGAACAGCCGGGCTCGCTGCAGGGAAGTGCTATTGGCGAAGACTGCGGCTGCGCTTGATGCGGTAAAAGAGTCGTTCTGGTTGGGCGACACAAGGGGAGGTTACCCTTGTGTTGTCTCGAGCAGCGTTATTTGAATAAAGTATAAGATAATCCCCATCATTTAATCGTAAACCAATGATATGTTAAAATTTATTTAACTTTCATCTTTGTTTTACCTCTCATTACCCATTTAATAAAATCAATTTTTAACGATGAAACTGGCTATCTAATATTAGTCAACCCCTCCCTCAATGGCGGCGGCGAGCCCATTATCGACAGTGCTGAGGATGCCATTACTTTCTTTAGGCATAATGATGAAGTCGATTTATTACTTCTGGGAGATCGCCTTATATCCAGAAATAAAACCAATTGGTTGCGGATTTTTAAGGCAGGACATACAATTAAACTGAGTGATGGCACATTAACCAATGTTGTTTTTTCTAAGGGACAGCGATATGTTTTCTTTATCAAAGGCCGGCTGTCTGCGAGTGTGAGTGTGAGTGTGAGTGTGAGTGTGAGTGTGAGTTTGGATATCTTTGATTCAATAAACAAGAATGGTGGTTCGTTGTCTTATGACTTACTCGAAAATAACAGTAATTCTGTCATTAAATCTCTGTTTACAGCCATGATGTTAGGGTTAATGGAGTTCGAATCGTGAGCTTTAAACTAATTGAATCTATAACATCAGATTTATATATATTGGAACCATTAGAAAAATGGCATGCGCATGGCATGTATGCGGGGTTGTGTATTGAGGATGATTATAAGTTTATACCTTCCGAACCCCCGAAAACGTTGGGTGAACTGGAGTCTCGCTATGAGCGAGTATCTCAACGCTATTCGGCGGATAAAAAGGAAATATGGTTAAATTGGGTCATTATAGATCGTGAGTCTGGTCAATATCTGGGGTATGTCCAGTCGACAGTTATGATTGATAAAGGCTGGGCATATATTGCTTACCATGTATTTAGTCAATATCAGAAAAAAGGCGTGGCAAAACAGTGTGTGTCTATGCTGGTGGATTTCTTATTCAATAATTATAAACTGTCTCATGTCGATGCATTGATAGATACGCGCAATATTGCTTCCATTGGTTTAGTGGAGTCTCTGGAACTTAAGAAGATTAATGAATTGAAAAATGCAGATTTTTTCAAAGGATCTACAAGCGACGAGTTTCATTATAGAGTGTTTGATAGGGAATGGGCTACGAAGAACTAAGACTTTAACGTTAATGAATATAGCTATGGGAATATTATGAAAGAGAAAATATCACTATGGCAAAATGGAACATTCAATAAGCTATGGATTTCTCAAATACTAACTCAAGTAGGCGCTGAGGTTTCCCTGTACGCCTTGCCCATTTTTCGATAACGCAATTGTATATAACGCCAATAAAAATGGGGTATTTAGTGTTTTCAGAGCAGTTAGCGCCGATCGTATTAGGGGGGGGCTGGCATTTTACTTTTCTCATGCAAATTTTTATACTTTGGCTATCTCTGCATTCCTGTTGGGTACGGGTAAGTTGTTTTTTGATGTTTCGTACCGCAAGCTGATTCCGCGCGAGGCGATATTTATCGCCACATTGGGCCTGATGTTTTCAGCCTTTATTCTTGCACTGCCGCAGGTGCGTCAATTCAAGCTTGAAGCCTCCGAGCACCATACCCAGTCTGGCCTTGGATAAGGGTTATCCGCTGGCCAGTAAATCGGTTGCCAGGAAGTCAAAAAGTTAAAACACCAGCGCCAGTACCAGGGCCAGCACCAGAATAAACAGGATCAACGCCACGGCCGGTTTGCTCAGCGCTTTTTGCAGCGGTTGGGGCAGGGCGGCAATCAGTGGGTTGAGCAACGGCTGCGGTTCGGCGTGGCTGCCGGACAGCGGCTGTGCCGGGCCGGTCTTTTCCAGACGACGCGCAAACAGCTGGTTGATCAGGTCGCTCATCTGCGGATGGGTCAGCGGTGCGCCGGCATTGCAGTGAAAACGTGACTTACAGTAGTCATTCAACTGTTGCTGCTCCTGCGGATCCGCAGGATGTTTCAGTGCGGCCAACAGATTGTTCAGCGTCGGTGCGGTTTGTGGACTCAGCGCTACCTTCACCTGCAAAAACTGATTCAGCAGTTGGAAATGGCGAGCCGGCAGCGGATCGTTGGTTTTGACCCCGCTGAGATCAAACAGCGTCTGCCAAATTTTGACCGGTGATTCGCCGGTGGCGGCGCTCAGCTTGGTCACCTGCAGCTGCAGGCTCTGATGTTCGGCAGGCAACAGCGGACGATCGCTGGTGGTGGTTTGTTGCGGGAGCGGGATGGTCAGGCTGCCGGTCTGCAACAGGTTCAGTACCTGCTGCAACTGCGGGTGGCTCAATTGACTCAGCACCGTATGGCCAAACTGCTGGCGAATAAAGTCGCTGACGGCCTGGCGGTTATTGCCCTGCGGCAACAGATCGGTGAGTTGCTGCAACAATTGGCGGTTGGCATGGCTTTGCTGCACCTGTGCCAGACGGTTTTGCAACAGTTGCTCGGCCGGTTGGAAATGGCGTGCCAGTAGCTCACTGTTGTTGTCCGTTTGCAGGTCATGACGCAGCGTGACCCAGATCTCTGCGGACTTGGCCGGGCTGAGCGCCATGATCTTGACGACCAGCTTCTCCAGCGTCGTGCGTTGTGCCGGGGAGAGCGGGCTACCGTCAGTGGTGGTGGTTTTGTCCGGGCTAGGGGAACGATCGCTGGCGATCGGGGTGCCCGGTCCACTCAAAGGTTGCATATCACCTGTCCTTCGCTGTGTAGAAAATCGTCGTACCCGGCGAAAAGCGCAGGATTGTTCTTATGATACCTGTAAACGGCCGCGACCAATACCGTCCTCAGACATTTCTTTACAGGCAAAACATTGCTAAAAGCGTCTGCGCCGCTAAGATAAGCGCAGACTTGGAATTGAGGACGGCATGGTTAAACAGCAGCGGATTGCGAAATGGTTTTTATGCCTGGCTTGCCTGGTGGTGCTGACCTGCATGACTCAGCGCATGGCGAGCCTGCATGCGTTGCAGCAAGTGATGGGCCTGCCTGTCGCCAGCACTCTCACCTCCGCCACCGATGACGCCGCCGAACTGCAACCCACTCCCTGCGAACTGAGTGCCAAATCCCTGTTGGCCTCGCCGCCGGTAATGTTCGAAACCCTGCTGTTCGGCCTTGGCATGTTGCTGGTGCTGTTGGCACCGACCGTGGCCGCGCGTCTGCGCATTCCCCCTCCCAGAGTTATTTCCCCCACCACCCTCAGGGTACATC
The DNA here is from genome assembly GCF_056376275.1 of Serratia sp. AR11. Taxonomy (NCBI): domain Bacteria; kingdom Pseudomonadati; phylum Pseudomonadota; class Gammaproteobacteria; order Enterobacterales; family Yersiniaceae; genus Serratia; species Serratia sp. AR11. Next base: position 3,821,542 of record NZ_CM150739.1, on the reverse strand, counting down.
TGCGATTATGCGTATTCCGTGAATGAGTTCATCGCCCGTCTGTTTTGGTGATTGATTCATTTATGGAGAAAAAACATGTTAAATATCATCAGGTCGGCATTAGCCTGCCTGTTACTGCTGTGGCTTCCTGTTTTGCAGGCTGCGGACAGCGGCTGGCTACAAAGCCCGACTAACGATCACGCCAAGGTGCGGCTGCGCGCCGATACCTCGCACAGCGGGGAAACCCGTTTGCTGCTGGGCATAGAGCTGCAAAAAGGTTGGAAAACCTACTGGCGTTCGCCGGGGGAAGGCGGAATTGCGCCGACCATCGCCTGGCAGGGTAATCCACCGCCGGCAACCTGGTTCTGGCCAACGCCGCAGCGTTTTGACGTTGCCGGTATCTCCACCCAGGGTTATCACGACCGGGTTGAGCTGCCGATGGTGATGAAAGGCGCGGTACCACGCCAGTTGGCGGGCACCTTGACGCTGTCTACCTGCAGCAACGTCTGCATTTTGACCGACTATCCGTTCAGTCTGGATCTGGACGCGCCGTCCGACGCGCAGTTTACCCATGACTTTGCCCAGGCAATGGGGCAGGTACCTATTGCCGATGGGTTGGTAGAGAGCATTAAAGCCGGTTATCAGAACGGGGAGCTGCAGATCAGCGCCGAGCGTGCCGCCGGTTGGCAGCAGCCTGAGTTGTTCTTCGATACGCTGGAGGATGCTGATCTCGGCAAGCCGAAGGTCAGCAGCGACGGAACCCGGATGTTCGCGCGGGTGCCGGTGAGTGATGGCTGGGGCGATAGCGCACCGGATCTGCGTGGCAAAACCCTGACGTTGGTGATCGGTGACGGCGGCGTGGCGCAACAGGTGACGTTACCTATTGAAGGGCCACTGGCTTCACCGGTTGCGGCGAGTTTCTCGCTGTGGCAGGCGGTGCTGATGGCGCTGGTCGGTGGCCTGATCCTCAACCTGATGCCGTGCGTGTTGCCGGTATTAGGCATCAAACTGGGCTCGATTTTGCAGGTCGAACAGCGTGATCGGCACAGTATTCGGCTACAGTTCCTGGCCTCGTCGTTCGGCATTGTGGCGTCATTTATGGCGCTGGCGTTGCTGATGACGCTGCTGCGACTGAGCAACCAGGCGCTTGGCTGGGGCATTCAGTTCCAAAACCCGTGGTTTATCGGTTTTATGGTGCTGGTGACGCTGTTATTCAGCGCTAACCTGTTCGGCTTGTTCCATCTGCAACTTTCCTCTTCGCTGAACACTAAACTGGCGACCCATAACGGCCGTGGCCTGAGTGGGCATTTCTGGCAGGGCGCTTTCGCTACCTTGCTGGCGACGCCGTGTTCCGCGCCCTTCCTGGGTACCGCTGTGGCCTTTGCTCTGGCAGCACCGCTGCCGGTGCTGTGGGGCATGTTTGTCGCGCTGGGCATCGGGATGAGCCTGCCCTGGCTGTTGATTGCCGCCTGGCCGGCGTTGGCACTGCGTTTACCTCGTCCGGGGCGGTGGATGAACAGCCTGCGGCTGGTGATGGGGTTGCTGATGCTGGCTTCTTCGTTGTGGCTGCTAAGCCTGATGGCCAACCATATCGGTGGCGTCCCGACACTGGTGGTGGGTGTTCTCGCGCTGTTGGCCCTGTTGCTGGCGGTCGGTTGGCAACATGGGGTTCGCCTGGCGGCCAAGTTGGCAGCTGGTACCCTGGTGCTGGTTGGGCTGGTGCTATTGGCCGGTTCGCTGACCGCCGGGCTGTGGCGTCAGCCGCTGCACGACAATGTGGCCTGGCAACCGCTGAGCGAGGAGGCGATCACCCAGGCGCTGGCCCAGAACAAACGGGTGTTTGTCGACGTCACCGCTGACTGGTGCGTGACCTGTAAAGCCAACAAATTCAACGTACTGCTGCGCGATGACGTGCAAAAAGCGCTGAGCGCCGAGGACGTTGTCGCCCTGCGGGGGGACTGGAGCCGTCCATCGGCCGAAATTAACGCCTTCCTGCAACAACGCGGCAGCGTCGCCGTGCCTTTTAATCAAATTTATGGCCCCGGCAGCCGCGACGGCGTGGTGTTGTCCCCACTGTTGACCCGCGATGCCGTATTGCAAACCCTGTCCGCCGCCAAAGGAAATTCACAATGAAAAAATTAATGATTTTACTGATGTTGATCGCCACCCCTGTCTGGGCCGCTGCCCCGTTTACTCCAGAACAGGAAGTCCGCATTAAAGAGCTGATCCGCGAAACGCTGGTGTCGAACCCGGATATTCTGGCGCAGGCGGTCGATGCCTGGCAGCAGCAAACCGCCGGCCAGCAAATCAGCCAGGCGATCAAGCAAAACGCCAAAGCCCTGTATGAAGACCCGGCCAGCCCGCGTCTGGGGGCGACCAACGCCAAACTGACGCTGGTGACCTTTACCGATTACAACTGCCCGTACTGCAAGCGTTTTGATCCGATGCTGGAGAAGATCGTCAAACAATACCCGGACGTCGCGTTGGTGGTGAAATTATTGCCGTTCAAGGGCGAAAGCTCGGTCAGTTCGGCACGGGTGGCATTGACTGCCTGGCAGCAGCATCCGGACCAGTTTTGGGCGTTACACCAGCGGCTGATGGCGAAAAAAGGTTTCCACGACACCGCCAGCATTGCCGCTGCCCAGCAGAAAACCGGAGTGAAAGAAGTAGCACCCAGTGAGCTGAGCATGACCACGCTGCGCACCAACATGGAACTGGCTGAAAAATTGGGCGTGCAGGGGACGCCGGCGACGCTGATCGGCGATCAGATGTTGCCGGGGGCTGTGTCTTACGAGGAGCTGGAGGCGATGGTGAAACAGCAATTGGCGAAGGTCAAAAATGGCTAGGCTGCGGCGTTGGACGCGGGAACTGCTGATCCTGTTGTTGATTGTCCTGGTAGCGGCGTTCGGCATGGACTGGCTGCGTGCACCGCAGGCTCCGCCAGCCTTCGATTCGCAGGTCCTGACGACGCTGAGTGGTGAGCAGGTGTCACTGGCGCAGCTCAGTCAGGATAAACCCTTGCTGGTCTATTTCTGGGCCAGCTGGTGCGGTGTTTGCCGCTTCACCACGCCCTATGTCGCCAGACTGGTCGGCGAGGGGGACAACGTGCTGACCGTAGCGCTGCGCTCCGGTGACGATGCTCAGGTGGCGAGGTGGCTGGCAGGCAAGAGGGTGACCTTGCCGGTGGTTAACGACCCGCGTGGCGAGCTGTCGGCGCAGTGGCAAATCGGCGTTACCCCGACGCTGGTGATTATCTCCAAAGGCCAGGTGGTGCAGAGCACCACCGGCTGGACCAGCTATTGGGGCATGAAGCTGCGGCTGTGGTGGGCCGGGCTGTAATCACCGGTTTATTCTGCTGCTATCACCTGACTAATCGCCCGGCACAGCCGGGCGATACCTTCTTCAATCAGCGGCGGCGTGTTGGCGGCGAAATTCAATCGCAGGCCGTGCGCGCCACGCTGTTCCTCGGCATAAAAACATTCTCCGCGTGCAAAAGTCACGCCTTGTCGCCAGGCCACCGGCATCAGTGCTTCGGTGCTGACGGCGGCGGGCAGCGTCAGCCAAATAAACAACCCGCCCTCCGGCGTTTCAAACCGGCAGCCTGGCGGCAGTTGCTGCTGTAATGCAGCGACCATCACATCTCGGTGCTGGCGATAGACTCGTCCGGCACGCCGCAGTTGCTTGTCGTAGCGCCCGATGGTGACGAAGGCGTCCAGCGCGCGCTGGATCAGGTTGGAACTGGTAAAACTGTCGACGTGTTTCAATCGGGCGATGCGTTGATAGTGTTCGCTGTCCGCCACCAGATAGCCGATGCGCATGCTGGGCAACAGCATTTTGGAAAATGTGCTGACATAAATCACCGCCCCCGGTTGCGCAAGGGCCCGCAGCGAGGGCAATTGCTTGCCGTTGTAGCGCAAATCGCCGACAAAATCGTCCTCGAGGATCACCACCCCGGCATGCTGAGCCAGTGCCAACAGGCGACGCCGCCGGGCTTCACTCATGCAGCGCCCGGTAGGGTTATGGAAATTGGGTATGGTGTAAATCAGCTTCGGCCGGTGTTTTTCCAGCAGGGCGGGCAGTTGGTCAACCAGCATGCCGTGCCGATCGCTGGGAATGGTGACGATATTGATGCGGTGCAGGCGCAGTAGCCCCAGGGCTTCGGCGTAGGTCGGCTGTTCGACGATCACCGTATCGCCCGGCTCCAGCAGGCTTTGCACAATCAGGCTGATGGCGTGTTGTGAACCGTTGGTGATCAGCAATTGTTCCGCATGGGTCGGAATGCCCTGCGCGGTGAGGATCCTTCCCAGCGTATCGCGCAGCGGGTAGTAGCCACAGTATTCGCCATAGCTGAAAGCCTCTTCCGCATGGCGGCTGAGCACCGACAGCAAGATCTTGCGGAACTCTTCCTGCGGGAAAACTTTCGGACTGCCGACACCGGCAGCAAAGTTGATGATGCTGTCCGGCAGCGGGATATCGGGGTAACCATCCAGCCGTGAGGTCAGGGTGGTAAAACGCTCCGCCGGGAAAGGGACATCGGTTGCCGGTTGTGGCTGTGCGGGCTGTGTCAGCGGGTGCTGGACATAGGCACCGCTGCCGCGTCGCTGGCGTAAAAAGCCTTTGGCTGCCAATTCGGCATAGGCGCTGTCCACCGTCAACCGGCTGACGGCCAATTCGCCGGCAAGCTGGCGTGTGGAGGGCAGTTTGTCACCATCAACAAATACGCCGCTCAGGATTGCCCGCCGCAACGCCTCCTCAATTTGCAGATACAGCGGAACATCCTGCTGACGGTCTAACGGAATATGCATGCAAAATTGGCTCGGTAGTTGGTGGCACTTTTTACTATACCCCATAGCAGCAGGCCTTCAAGCGGATAAAAGTGGCCTGTATAACATCGGGGGAAAGTGGCTCTGGCGGCAAAATAGCGCGGCGTTAGAATCTCTGCCTGAGTCTATTACTGCCGTTTTTTGAGGGTGTCATGTCATTACCATCGGGTGTTTCAGTCAGGCCGGTTTTCCCCGGCGCGCGCATTTTACAGGGCAGCAGTCAGGGTTATGTGATTGCCATTATCAGCGCCATGTTGCTGGCCTTTACCGCCATTATTATCCGCGTGCTGACGCAGTATTATCACCTGCCGACCTTTGTGCTGGCCTTTTGGCGAGCGGCATTGGTGGCGCTGGTTTTATTACCGGCGTTGTTGCTGTTCAAGCCTGAGTGGGCACGCTTACGGCGTTCCCAGATCCCGTTTTATGCCTGTTATGGCCTGCTGTTGGCGGTATTCAACAGCCTGTGGACGCTGTCGGTGGCGCTGAACGGCGCGTCGGTGGCGACCATCCTGACTTACTGCTCGGTGGGTTTTACCGTTTTCCTCGGCTGGATGATCTACAGCGAACGCCTGAACCTGCGCCAGTTGGTGGTGATTGTGGTCAGCCTGGGCGGCTGTTTTCTGGTCAGCAACGGTGACAGCATGGGCAACAGTCATTTCAACCTGCTGGGGTTGTTGGTCGGTATGCTGTCCGGCATCGGTTATACCCTCTACACGCTGGGCGGACGGGTGGCGACTGAACGCCATTATCCGGTGTGGAATACCATTTTGTACGTGTTCGGTTTTTCCGCCGTCTATCAGTGGCTGTTCAACATTGCGCTGACGTTATACCCGCTGGCGGCATTCCACGGCATGACCGGTTCTTTGTGGTTCCTTTCCGAGGGCGTTCAGGGCATCGAGTGGCGCGGTTGGTTGTTGCTGTTGACGCTGGCCGCAGGCCCGACGCTGTTGGGGTTTGGTTTGTACAACATCAGCCTGAAAACCCTGCCGCTGGCGGTAGCGAACCTGATTTTGTCGCTGGAGTTGGTGTTCACGGCGGTGATCGCCTATTTCCTGCTGGGGGAAAACATGAACTCGTTACAACTGCTCGGCAGCGCCCTGGTGATGGGCGGGGTGCTGATGTTGAAAAGCAAGACGGCCGAGGCCTGATTTGTTAGCATTATGCCGAGATTTGGAGGCAATAATGACCAATAACCCAAGATTAAAACGGGCGTTAATCGCTTAAAACGGCAGTGTTTTGCGACCAAAAAACACTGCCACAGACTTTAGGCTGTGGCTCTTGCAATGAATATAGAGAAAGCGCCATGACTGAAAAACACTGGTCAAAAACAGAACTGCTGCACCAAACGGTGACCAACCCCAATATTATCGTCAAAGGGACCCACAGCTATTACAGCGACTACCTGGATGACGGTTTTGAACGCTCCGTGGTGCGTTATTTGCACGGGGACGAGGTCAGCCAACAGTGGCAGCCGCTAGGAGTGATAGACCAATTGCTGATCGGCGATTATGTCTGCATTGCCGCCGAGGCCGTGATCCTGATGGGGGGTAATCATACTCACCGTGCCGATTGGTTCTGCCTGTACCCGATGATGGAAAGCATTCTGGCTTCCTATCAGCCGAGGGGCGACACCCGGTTAGGGGACGGTTGTTGGATCGGGATGCGGGCGATGCTGATGCCGGGTGTGAGCATTGGGGAAGGGGCGATAGTGGCTGCAGGCAGTATTGTGACCAAGGATGTTGAACCTTACACCATCGTGGGCGGCAATCCGGCACGGCCAATCAAGCTGCGGTTTAGCCCGCAGACCATCGCCCGGTTATTGGCTTTGCGTATTTATGATTTGTCGACCGAGGAGTTTGCCCGCGTGCAGCCCTTGCTGGCCGATGATGATATTGCGGCCCTGGAACGGGCGATAGCTGAAATTAAGCGTTAACTGAAAAGGGCGGGAATAACCCGTAATGCCGGTCAGTTAAGCAAAGTTCTGAATAATAATGTACGACTTTGCTAAAGTGATAGTCCCCCTCTCCAGAGGGAGAGGGCCGGGGTGAGGGGCTTTCGCGTCAATATGTATCCCCTCACCCTAACCCTCTCCCAAAGGAGAGGGAACAATACACCTTAACTGACAAGCATTACGGGAATAACCCCGCCCTTTGACTTATTCGGCCTTGGCCGCTTCCACCGTTTGGCGACGTTTGCGCACTATGCGCAACACCAGCGGCAGTACCAGCACGGCTACCGCCAACACCAGCAAGGTTTGCGCGATGCTGCTGCTCCACAGGATGCCAAACTGTCCGTTGCTGATGGACAGCGCGCGGCGCAGGTTCTGCTCCAGCATCTCTCCCAACACGAAGCCCAGGATCAACGGCGACATCGGGAAGTGCATTTTCCTCAGGATGTAGCCAAACACCCCCAGTCCGACCATCAACAGCAGGTCAAAGGTGGTGCTGTGCACCGCATAAACACCGACCGCCGACACTGCGGCAATCGCCGGTACCAGGAACCACAGCGGAATGGTCAGCATGCGGGTGAACAGACCAACCAACGGCAGGTTCATAATCAACAAGATGACGTTGGCAATCAGCAGTGCGGCGATCAGCCCCCAGACAATATCCGGCTGCTCGGTGAACATCGCCGGGCCAGGTGTGATGTTGTACAGAGTCAGTGCGCCCATCATCACCGCCGTGGTACCGGAACCCGGCACGCCCAGCGTCAGCATCGGAATGAACGAGCCGCAGGCCGAAGCGTTATTGGCCGCCTCAGGAGCCGCCACGCCGCGAATATCCCCTTTACCGAAGGTATCGCTGTTGCCGCTGATTTTCTTTTCGGTCATATAGGTCAGCGCACTGGCGATGGTGGCACCCGCACCCGGCAGAATGCCGACGAAGAAACCGATCACCGAAGAACGCAGCGTTGGGCCAACGCATTCGGCAGCCTCTTTACGATTAAACAGTAAGCGACCGGTTTTGCGCACCAGCTTCTGCCCGGTGCTGGTGCTTTCCAGCATCAGCAGGATTTCACTGACCGAGAACAGGCCGATCACCACCACGATAAACTGCACGCCGTCGGAGAGATGAACGCTGTCGAAGGTGAAGCGATAAACGCCGGTGTTGGCATCGACCCCGACCGTCGCCAGCCCCAGGCCAATCAGCGCCGCCAGCAGCGACTTCAGCGGGTTCTGGCTCATCATGCTGCCCAGGCAGGCGATGGCGAACACCATCAGGGCAAAATATTCCGCCGGGCCGAACGCCAGCGACCAGCGTGCCAGCAGCGGGGCGAACAGGATAATGCCGCCGATGGCGATCATCGAACCGACGAAAGAGCTGACCGCCGAGATCGACAGCGCCACACCGGCGCGCCCCTGTTGCGCCATCGGATAGCCGTCCAGGGCCGTCATGATCGCCGCCGCGTCACCCGGCACGTTGAGCAGTATCGAGGAGATGCGACCGCCGTATTCGCAGCCGATATACACCGTCGCCAGCAGGATCAGTGCGGACTCTGCCGGCAGTTTGAGAGCGAACGCCAATGGCAGCAAAATAGCCACGCCGTTGATCGGCCCCAACCCCGGCAGCAGGCCGACAATGGTGCCAACGAAGCAGCCGATCAGGGCGATAATCAGGTTCTGTGGCACCAATGCCACCTCGAACCCTTGAGACAAATACATCCAGGTTTCCATCATCGCCCCCGTTAGCTCAGCCAAACGCCGAGTGGCAGTGTCACATCAAGTAAGCGGTCAAAGGCGTAATACAGCGCCACGCCCATCACCACGCCGGACACCAATGCCGCTTTCAGGCTGGCCTGGAACAGCAGGCCAATGCTGAAGGTCAGCAGTGTGGTTGCCAGCGGGAAGCCCAGCCATTCGAAGCCCCAGGCGTACAGCACCAGCGTAATGACCAGCACCAGCAGGCGTTGCATCACTTTGTTATGCGGCCATTCAACCACCTGCGGCTTGTTCAGCAGCAGTAACGCCGCGCACAGCGCCATCAGGCTGAGAATCGCCAGCGGGAAGGGACGGGGGCCCAGCGGTTCGTAGCTGTATTCGCTCTGAATACCCCAGCCGATAAACAGGCCGCCAATGCACAGCAGCAGCCAGAAACCGGCGAAAATGCGATCGCTCATGGTAGCCTCCGGTTACTTGGCCAGGCCGAAAACTTTGGCCTGTTCGCGGTACTGATTGACCTGGTTTTTCACGTAGGCATCCAGTTCCTTGCCGGCCAGGTTGAATTCAAACAGACCACGCAGATCGCGCTGTTTTTTGAACTCGTCGGTTGCCATCATTTTTTGGAAGGTGTCGAGCCACCACTGGTACTCCTCTTCGCTGACCTTCGGGCCAACGTAGAAACCGCGGATAATCGGCCATACCAGATTGAAGCCTTGCTCTTTGGCGGTCGGCACATTGGCTAACTGGCCCGGCAGGCGTTGATCCGAGTACACCGCCAGCACGCGAATTTTGTCGCCCTGCAGGTAAGGCACCATTTCGCTCAGATCGCCGGAAACTGCCTGAATGTGGTTGCCGAGCAATGCGGTAACCGGCTCGCCGCCGCCTTCGAATGCCACGTAACGCATCTTGTGAGGATCGACCCCGACCTCACGCGCCAGCAGGGCGGTTTTCATCCAGTCCTGGCTACCGATCGAGGCACCCGCGCCGAACACCACGCTGTTCGGATCTTTTTGGAAGGCGTCCATCAGGTCTTTCAGGGTTTTGTATGGCGAGTCGGCACGGACCGCGATCATGCCGTAGTCGGTACCGACGGCGGCCAGCCATTTCACGTCGTCCACGTTGTAGCGGCCGAATTTCCCTTGTGACAGGTTCAGCAACGAGCCACCGGAGAAGGCGACAACCGTGCCGAACTCTGCCGGACGTTGGGCAACGATGGCGTTGTAGGCTACTGCGCCAACGCCGCCGGGCATGTAGGTAACGCGCATCGGTTTATCGATGGCTTTGGTTTCCTGCAGCGAAACCTGAATCAGCTTGCAGGTCAGGTCGAACCCTCCGCCGGGCTTGGCAGGGGCGATACATTCGGTGCGTTTCGGTGCTTCGACGGCAAAGGCCTGATTGGCTGCCAGCAGCAGGGCGGTGGCGGTCAGAGTGCGGGTGATTATTTTTTTCATTGCTTTCCCCAAGGTATTTTTCAGTCGGTGCGGATCCCCGCCGATACGGGTTGCTGGATTGTTAAATCAACAACCTTTCATTTACCTTTCAACCGGCGGAAAAGTTTCCGGGATGTGATACGCATCTCCTGCCTGGAGTTATAATGTCGTACTGAGTGGCCAAATTGACTGTTGCGCTAACACATGCCACGGGGCAATAACAGCCCGTAAACCTTGCTTAAAGTCTGCGTAATATCATTTTTGCCTTTTCGACCTTGGGATAAAATGGCTAAAAATAAAATCATGACAGGTGTGCGTTTATGTTTTCATTAGGGAAGTTATTCGGTGGCAGGGACAGCGATAAAGTTAAAGCTATCAAGATGTTGCCGTCGGTGTATGCCGACATTTATGGCGATGAAGGTGAGTGCCGGCTGAAACGTCTGCGCCCGGAGCTCGGCGTTTTTGAGCTGCATTTCGCCGATCCCAAAGGCGATAAATACGTTTGCCATATGACTGCCTGTATTACCGGCATTGATATTGTTTTTGCTGCCAATAATCGCTCGGTCTTGGTTTCCCCTCCGTTCACGCCAGCCAAATTGCAGCCGGTGTTGGATATCGCCCTGGCTGATAGAAAAAAATAACGGCGAACCAACGCAATAAACCGCAGTTGCTGGCCGACTGTGGTTTATTCCATGTTGCAATTGTGCCCCAGCTCCCAAAACTGGCCCGGCGTAACCCTTCTTTCCCCGCGTTTTCCATGCCATCCTGCTGTTATAAATATGTTAATTGGCCGTCATCCTGGCCTGGTGGTTATTTCACCTAGGGCATAGGCATAGATAAATCAATGGAATGGAAATATGCGTCTGTTATTGGTTGAAGACCATCCCGAGTTATCCCACTGGCTGCAAAAGGCGCTGACCGGCGTCGGTTTTGCTGTCGACGTCGCGCCTGACGGGCTGGCGGCCGACCACATGTTGTTAAACGAGAGCTATGCGCTGGTGGTACTGGATGTAGCGCTGCCGCGGCTGAATGGTCTGGAACTGTTGGCCCGGCTGCGCAAGCGCGGGCAGGATTTGCCGGTGCTGTTGCTGACGGCCAGAACCGACGTTGCCGATCGCGTCAAAGGGCTGAATCTGGGGGCCGATGACTACCTGACCAAGCCGTTCGAACTCGATGAATTGGAAGCGCGTATTCGGGCATTGCTGCGCCGCAGCGTCGGCGTCACCCAGCAGGCGCTGCAGTATGGTGCGCTGACCTATCACGATGAAGGTTATTTCCAACTCGACGACAAACCGCTGCAGTTGACGCCCCGAGAGTTGGCGGTGCTGACCGCCTTGATCCACCGGCGTGGCCGCCCGGTTGCCAAACAGCAACTGTTTGAACAGGTATTTACCCTGTCTGATGAAGCCAACCCGGAAAGCATCGAACTCTACGTTCATCGGCTGCGGAAAAAGCTGCAGGGCAGCAATGTGGCGATCATCACCCTGCGTGGTCTGGGCTACAGCCTGGAGCTTTGCAATGAGGTGGTTTAACGCGCCACGCTCACTGTTTTATCAACTGTTGTTGTTCTTTGGCCTGCCGCTGCTGGTGCTGGGCGGCATCTCGATATATACCCACTACTTTAGCGCGATGAATGCTGCCACGCTGGCCTACGATCGCACGCTGCTGGCTTCGGCGCGCACCGTGGCGGAGCGGCTGGTGGTGCGCAATGGTCGGCTGGAAGCGGACGTGCCCTATGTGGTACTCGACAGTTTCGAGCGCAACATGAACGATCAGCTTTATTACGAAGTGATCTCCCCGCAGGGCGACAGTATTTCAGGCTATAACGATTTGCCGCCGATGCCACCCCATATCCTGCGTTCCAGTCTGTATCCGGCACTGGTGCATTTTTATGATGCCCAATATCGCGGCCGGCCGATCCGCGTGGCCGCGCTGTATCAGCCGGTCAACGAGTCGGGTGTGATGGGCATGGCGACCATTCTGGTGGCGGAGACGCTGGAATCGCGCCGCTATCTGGCGCGGCAAATGATGCTTTCCGCCTTGCTCAGCCAGGGAACGGTGGTGGTGTTGACCATGATCCTGGCCTTTGCGCTACTCAAACGGGTGCTTAAGCCGATGCGTAAGCTTTCCGGCATTATGCTGCGACGCGATCCGGGCGAACTGACGCCGTTGCCGATGGTGTTGCCCTGGTCGGAAATGCAGCCGCTGTTGCTGGCATTCAACCGTTATATTGAACGACTGCGGCTGATGGTGGCGCGTCAGGAACGTTTCAGCGCCGACGCTTCGCACCAGTTACGCACCCCGTTAACCGTGCTGAAAACCCAGGTGGGGGTAGCGCTGGCCAGTGATAAACCGGAGCAGTGGCGGGAAAGTCTGTTGGCGATGAGCACCACGCTGGATAACACCGTGGCGCTGACCGATCGTCTGCTCTATCTCTCCAGGCTCAAAGCCCATGAACATCTTGCCGACCACAAGTTGCAGCCGGTGAATCTGGCGCAGGTACTGCGCGATGCCTGTTTTTCGCGGTTACCGCAGGCACGCAGCAAACGTATTGATCTGGGATATGAGGGGGAATCCGTCTGTTGGGTTGGAGGGGAGGCACTGCTGCTGACCGAACTCTGTGCCAACCTGCTGGACAATGCGCTGAAATACACCCCGAATCAGGGCACGGTCACGGCCCGGTTAAGCATCGATAAACTGGCTGGGGAGTGCGTACTGGAAATTGAAGACAGCGGCCCGGGCATTGCCGAACAGGATACGGCGCAGGCGCTGCAGCCGTTTCATCGGCTCGATAACGTGGGTAATCAGCCCGGTGCCGGTTTGGGGCTGGCGCTGGTCAGCGACATCACCCGTTATCACGGCACCCGCCCGGAACTGTTGACCTCGGCCACCCTGGGAGGCCTGTTGGTGCGGGTGCGTTTTCAACTGCTGCCTTAACACTAAAGCCACAAACTCTCGGCCAAATAGATGTCGAGCCAGGAAAGATAATTTCACTACGCTGAAAGAAGGATAAGTTTGAGGTCAATAGATGCAAAAAAGCCCCTTTCGGGGCCCTTTTTAGATTTCCTGGAGCTCTCGTTCGAGAGTTGTCTGATTCAACTTGCGGCGTAGCAACGTGGCAGAGGATTTTTTCTGCCTATCCTGAAAGTCATGACGGAAGACATCGCTTGCCCCTTGAATACTAACAGTAGACAGAACATCATCAGAGACGGTCGCAGCAAGTCCCTGCAGCAATCGTTTCTCGTCATTTTCTGCTTGCAAGTACATGGTTTTACGGCGTAACGACATAATAAGCCCTCCCGGTCGAATCGTTTTTGAAAGCTTTCAAGTAATCTGGCAGTAGCTTTCTGGGTTTCCCTTTTGGTAAACCCGTTTCTTCATTGTATCGCTGTTCGTCTTTTAACCCAAGAATATAATCGTACGTCTCTTCGAGCGATATACTCCTTCCAAAATCGGCAATAGCACCGCCCGCCGCCTGAAATACAAAACCACCTATGTTAAAGGTTTGATAGTGCTGGAGCATAGCCAATGCAACCTGCTCTAACACAACGCCGCCAGCAAGGCCTTTAAATTTGACATGCCGGAAGTCACCAAAAGACTCTCTATCTATCCAGAGGTCAAAGTAAACTTCAGACATACCATTTTGTGGAAAAGGTATATTTAACGGCATCGTGTAACCAATGTCCGTAAATTTCTGCAGTTCCTTCAAACTGCCAAAAACCACAGTGTAAAGCTTACCGCCAGCGATAAAAATGTAACTATGATGGACTCGTCTATCGTAGGTAAATCTTTTGCGCCGAAACCCTGATTCATCCAGGCGAATATCTTCTTCTATTGGCAGTTGAAAACTCATGGGCACCTTCCTTGGTTGATGGATAGTTATTGTCCTACATATACAACCTTTTAAAGGAACGTGCCCGTTTCCCCGAATTCAAGCGTAAGTACGGAGAATACCGGCGATGCGGCTGAGCTATCACTTTTTGCACGGTGCCGCTGTGGGAGTAGGGACTGGTACCTTACGGCCCAGCGGCGTGCGCAGACGCTGCGACAGGATCACACCCAACAGGGTAATGCCGCCGCCGATCAAGTGGTAGCTGTGCAGATGTTCATGCAGGAACACCACCGCAATGATGGCGGTAAATACTGGAGCCAGATTCATAAAGATCGACGCGGTATTGGCACCCAGACGCATCACTCCGTGGATCCACAGATATGGCGCGACGATCGAGGCCGGGATACCGGCGAACAGCACCAGCGGAATATTTTGGCTGGTCAGCGCAACGTCCTGCGCCATCAGGAAGTTCGGCAGCAGCAACACCACGCCGAACACAATCTGTACATACAATGACTGCCAGTTCGGCAGCGCAATCGCCCAGCGCTTGGTCAGTACGCCGTACAGCGCATAAGCGGCGGTGGCGGCAAACATCATCAACTCGCCTTTGCCGATGCCATGTTGCAATAACTCGCCTGGATTACCGGCGCTCACCAGCCAGATCAAACCGGCCAGCGACAGCAGGCTGCCGATCGCGATGCCCACCGTAGGAGCCACTCGCAGCAGCACTATGCTGATCAGAATAGTCAGTAACGGGATCAGGGAAACAATAATGCCCATAAACAGCGCGCTGACGCTGTGCGCCGCGTAATAAGCCAGACTCTGATACAACACCATCCCCAGCATGCCGAGAACCATTAATTTCCACCAGTTGGCGCGTATTGCCGCCCAGTGACGGATCACGCCGGGCAGCACGAAAGGCGTCAGCGTGATCAGCGCCAGTAACCAGCGATAGAAGGAGATGGCGGCCGGATCGATGGCGGTAGCAGAGAGTTTGCTGACCACGGCATTAATTGACCAAATCAACACCGCCAGCAGAGGGAACAGCATATTCATGATAATTATTCTCATTAACAACGGACATGCTGGCTAGTTTACCCGTGTCCGGTTTATTATATATAGTGATATCCAGACAATATTTGCCCTAAACAAGACAAGTCACGGGACGAAACCATGCCAGAAATCCGTCATTACCCCGAAGCACTGATCCCGGCACCACGACCGGTGCAGTTCCGCTGCGAGGAGTTCAACGCCCGCACGGAGTTCCAGCCGCATCGGCACAGTTGGGGGCAACTGATGTGGGTCAAGGCCGGTGTTATGGTGCTGCGCATCGGCGGTCAGCGTTTTCTGGCACCGCCGGAATTTGTGCTGTGGGCGCCGGCAGAAATTGAACACTCTTGTTATAACCAGCGCCTGGCGCAGTGCCGCATGGTCGATATTGCGTTGCCGCTGTGCGCCGGGATGCCGGTCGATCCCTGTCTGGTCAGTGTGACGCCCATTTTCCGCGCCATTGCCGAAGATTTTTACGCACGCAAACAATATATCCCGCAGAGCAAACAGGACCTGCGGCTGTGCCGGGCGCTGATCGACCAACTGCATCTGTCGCCGGTTCAGCAAACCTACCTGCCGTCATCCGAAGACAAATTCCTGGCACCGGTGCTGGAGGCGCTGGAACACTGTCCTTCGGACAATACATCGCTCGCCGCCTGGGCTGCCCGGGTCTATACCACCGAACGTACGCTGTCGCGCCGTTGCCAGCAGGATCTGGGCATGTCATTTAGCGAATGGCGCCAGCGTTTGCGTTTCCTGCATGCCGTGTCCCTGCTGGAACAGGGCAAAACCGTGCAGGAGGTGGCGCTGGAGGTAGGGTACAGCTCGGCCTCGGCGTTTATTGTCATGTTTCAGCAAATCGCCGGTACCACCCCCGAGCGCTTTCGCCGGGCATGATTCAGTGGCACACTATTTCCCAGCGAAATAGCCGTAAACCGTCGGAGCAATAAGTGAAAATCCTGGTTGATGAAAATATGCCGTACGCGACTGAGTTGTTCAGTCGTTTGGGGAATGTGCAGGCGGTGCCTGGCCGCCCGATTCCGAGTGATGCGCTGGCCGATGCCGATGCGCTGATGGTGCGTTCGGTGACTAAAGTGAATGAAGCCTTGCTGGCCGGTACCCGCATTGGTTTTGTCGGCACCGCGACCGCCGGTACCGACCACGTAGACGACGTTTGGCTGCAACAGCAGGGCATCGGTTTTTCTGCCGCACCGGGCTGTAACGCCATTGCGGTGGTGGAATATGTGTTCTCCGCGCTGATGCTGCTGGCCGAACGTGATGGTTTCCAACTGCGGGATAAAACCGTCGGTATTATCGGTGTTGGCAACGTAGGCTCACGCCTGGATGCCCGGCTGAAAGCCTTGGGCGTCCGTACCTTGTTATGCGATCCGCCGCGGGCTGAACGCGGTGATGCCGGTGAGTTTTGGCCATTGGAAAAGCTGGTGGCGGAAGCCGACGTGCTTACTTTCCATACGCCATTGAATAAATCCGGCCCTTACAAC
Source organism: Serratia sp. AR11 (assembly GCF_056376275.1). Taxonomy (NCBI): domain Bacteria; kingdom Pseudomonadati; phylum Pseudomonadota; class Gammaproteobacteria; order Enterobacterales; family Yersiniaceae; genus Serratia; species Serratia sp. AR11. Next base: position 3,805,268 of record NZ_CM150739.1, on the reverse strand, counting down.
TCGCTGCATCTGGTGGACGCGGAACTGCTGGCGGCGTTGCCGGACAATCGCATTCTGATCAACGCCTGTCGCGGTGCGGTGGTGGACAATGCTGCGCTGTTGCAGGCACTGGAGAAAGGCAAAAAACTGAGTACCGTGCTGGACGTGTGGGAGCCGGAACCGGAGCTTTCGCTGCCGTTGCTGGCGCGGGTGGATATTGGCACCGCGCATATTGCCGGTTACACGCTGGAAGGCAAGGCACGCGGCACCACTCAGGTGTTTGAGGCCTTCAGCCGCCACCTGGGCCAGCCGCAACAGATAGAGCTGGCCTCGCTGCTGCCGGTGCCCGAATTCAGCCAGATCCAACTCAATGGGCCGCTGGATGAAGGCAAATTAAAACGATTGATGCACTTGGTGTATGATGTGCGCCGCGATGATGCGCCGCTGCGCAAAGTGGCCGGGCAACCGGGCGAGTTTGATCGTCTGCGCAAGCATTACCAGGAACGCCGCGAATGGTCTTCATTACGCGTCCAGTGCGATGACAGCGCCAGTGCGGAGCTGTTGCACAAGCTGGGTTTCCTGACGGCATAAGGCTTTCTTAAGCCACGGCGACTAATTTTGTTATCAGGGCGGTGCAGTAGCCGCCCATCTGCATTTGAATAAATACTCTGGAGAAACCCAATGTCTGACGGCTGGAATATCGCTCTGCTTGGCGCCACTGGCGCGGTAGGTGAAGCGTTGCTGGAATTATTACAGGAACGCCAGTTCCCGGTGGGCGAACTCTATCCATTGGCAAGTGAACGCAGTGCCGGTGCCACGGTGCGCTTCAACGGCAAATCGGTACTGGTGCAAAACGCGGAAGAATTTGACTGGTCACAGGCGCAGTTGGCGTTCTTCGTCGCCGGAACCGAGGCTTCGGCCCGCTACGCGGAAGAAGCCGGCAACATGGGCTGCCTGGTGATCGACACCAGCGGCCTGTTTGCGCTGGAGCCGGACGTGCCGCTGGTGGTTCCTGGGGTGAACCCACAGGTGCTGGCGGATTACCGCAACCGCAATATCGTTGCCGTGGCCGACAGCATGGTTAGCCAGCTGCTGACCGCGATCAAACCGCTGACCGAACAGGCCGGGCTTTCCCGTCTGCACGTCACCACCCTGATGTCGGTATCGGCACGCGGCAAAGTGGCGGTCGACGATCTGGCCGGTCAAAGTGCACGCCTGCTGAACGGCATTCCGGCTGAAGCGGGCGTTTTCGCCAAGCAGTTGGCGTTCAACCTGCTGCCGTTGCTGGCCGACGAACAGGGCAGCGTGCGCGAAGAGCGTTTGATTGTCGATCAGGTGCGTAAAGTGCTGCAGGACGAAGGGTTGCCGATTTCCGTGAGCTGTGTGCAGTCGCCGGTATTCTACGGCCATGCGCAGGTGGTTCACCTGGAAGCGTTGCGCCCGATGTCTGCGGAAGAAGCGCGCAGCGAGCTGGAACAGGTGGATGATATCCAACTGAGCGAAGAAGACGACTACCCGACCCAGGTGACGGAAGCCTCTGGCAGCGATGCGCTGAGCGTCGGCTGTTTGCGTAATGACTATGGTATTCCGGAAATCCTGCAGTTCTGGTCGGTGGCAGACAACGTGCGTTTCGGCGGCGCGCTGATGGCGATCGAAACCGCAGAGCGTCTGGTGCAGGAGCAGATGTACTGATGTCTGAAGTTGTCTTGCCCACCCAGCCGACGTTGAAAATCGCGCTGGGGATTGAATATGACGGCAGCCAGTATTACGGCTGGCAGCGTCAGCAGGAAGTCGCCAGCGTGCAGGCCTGTCTGGAACAGGCGTTGAGCAAGGTGGCGGATGCGCCGATCAACGTGTTGTGCGCCGGACGTACCGACGCCGGAGTGCATGCCACCGGTCAGGTGGTGCATTTCGAAACCACCGCGCAACGCAAGGACGCGGCCTGGACGATGGGTGTCAACACCCATCTGCCGCCGGATATCGCCGTGCGTTGGGTGACTGGCGTGAATGAAGATTTTCATGCCCGTTTCAGCGCGACTGCGCGTCGGTATCGCTACATTATTTATAACCATCGCTATCGTCCGGCGGTATTGCAGAAGGGAATGACCCACTTTTATCACCCGCTGGATGCCGAACGGATGGAAAGGGCGGCGCAGGCGCTGCTGGGCGAGAACGACTTTACTTCGTTCCGCGCCGTGCAATGTCAGTCACGCACGCCGTGGCGTAACGTAAAACACGTTAAGGTTACGCGCTATGGCGAATATATTGTGGTAGATATCAAGGCGAATGCCTTTGTGCATCATATGGTTCGCAACATTGTCGGTAGCCTGATGGAAATTGGCTGCGGCAATCAGGATGAGAACTGGATGGCCGAATTACTGGCGCTGAAGGATCGTAATCTGGCTGCGGCGACGGCGCGGGCCGACGGGTTATACCTGGTTAGCGTTGATTACCCTGAGCACTTTGCCATACCCCGGCCGGCAATGGGGCCGCTGTTTTTACCCGACGACTAAATACTGGCGCGCCCGACGCGTTACTCCCTTGTGTAGCTGCCGGGTGGGTGAGACACCCGGTAAAAGAGAGAACCTATGGACATCATCAAGTTTGTAATTGATTTTATTTTGCATATTGACGTGCATCTGGCCGAGCTGGTGGCGCAATACGGTATGTGGGTGTACGCCATTTTGTTCCTGATCCTGTTTTGCGAAACCGGGTTGGTGGTGACGCCGTTCCTGCCGGGTGATTCTCTGCTGTTTGTTGCCGGTGCGCTGGCGGCATTGCCGACCAACGATCTGAATGTACATACCATGGTTGCGTTGATGATAGGCGCGGCGATACTGGGCGACGCGGTGAACTACACCATTGGGCGGCTGTTCGGGGAAAAGCTGTTCAGTAACCCGAATTCGAAAATTTTCCGCCGTAGCTACCTGGATAAAACCCACCAGTTTTATGAAAAACACGGCGGGAAAACGATTATTCTGGCGCGATTTGTGCCGATCGTGCGTACTTTTGCGCCGTTCGTCGCCGGTATGGGGCATATGTCCTATCGCCATTTTGCAGCCTACAACGTGATTGGTGCACTGGTTTGGGTGCTGCTCTTCACTTATGCTGGCTACCTCTTCGGCGATCTGCCGATCGTGCAGGAAAACCTGAAACTGTTGATCGTGGCTATCATCATTGTTTCAATTCTGCCGGGCATCATTGAAATTTGGCGCCATAAACGCGCGGCTGCCCGCCAGCAAAAACAGTAAAAACATCGCTTAACCTGTCGGTTCGACCAGTTTTTTATCCACAGTGTCGGGCCGATATGGTTTAATGAGCGACATTTATGGTCTGTTCCTGTTAACAACCTTGAAACCAGTGCCTCGCGCGCGCTAGCCGCGTTTTGCTCAGGCATTTTTCATTAGGGGTGTTTTCGGGGGGATTGTTAAAGCATGAACAGCGGACTGGCATTTGCCAGGTTCAAACAGAAAGGTCATCGATGAGCTGGATTGAACGAATTCTTAACAAGAGCAACATCACCCAAACCCGCAAGGCAAGTATTCCTGAAGGGGTCTGGACTAAATGCGATAGCTGCGGCCAGGTTCTCTACCGCGCCGAGCTGGAGCGTAATCTGGAAGTATGCCCAAAATGCGACCACCACATGCGCATGACTGCGCGTATGCGTCTGCATACTCTGCTGGATGAAGGCAGTGAAGTGGAGCTGGGCAGCGAACTGGAGCCGAAAGACGTTCTGAAGTTCAAGGATTCCAAAAAGTATAAAGACCGCCTGGTTGCCGCACAGAAAGCGACCGGTGAAAAAGACGCGCTGGTAGTAATGAAAGGCACGCTGTACGGCATGCCGATTGTCGCTGCTTCGTTCGAATTCGCCTTTATCGGCGGTTCCATGTCGTCCGTGGTCGGTGCGCGTTTCGTGCGTGCGGTTGAGCAGGCGCTGGAAGACAACTGTCCGCTGGTGTGTTTCTCAGCCAGTGGCGGTGCCCGTATGCAGGAAGCGCTGATGTCGTTGATGCAGATGGCGAAAACCAGTGCCGCACTGGCGAAACTGCAGGAGCGTGGTCTGCCGTACATTTCGGTACTGACCGATCCGACCATGGGTGGCGTTTCCGCCAGTCTGGCGATGCTGGGTGATATCAATATCGCCGAGCCGAAAGCGCTGATCGGCTTTGCCGGCCCACGCGTTATCGAACAGACGGTGCGTGAAAAACTGCCGCCGGGCTTCCAGCGCAGTGAGTTCCTGATTGAAAAAGGCGCGATCGACATGATCGTACGCCGTCCGGAAATGCGTCAGACCCTGGCGAGTATCCTTTCCAAGCTGACCAACCAGCCGCAGCCGCATTTCGATGAAGCCGCGCCGGTGTCCGAGCAGGAAAATCAGGCCGACGCCTGAGATCAATAGGTTCCCCGCGCCGGTAGCCATCGGCGCGGGGTTCAGCCGCCATTTTGTGGCTAAATGACGGTTGATAACGGAGAGCATCGCCTTTACCGCGGTGAGGGTGGTGCCCTGATGGATTAATGAACCCAAGTTCAGTGACGGGACTCATGCAAAACCACCAAATTCCCCAAGCCACGTCGCCATTGAGCTCGTGGCTTTTCTATCTGGAACGTCTGCACAGCCAGGCGATCGAACTCGGCCTGGAACGCGTACAGCGCGTTGCGGCGCATCTTGATTTACTCACTCCTGCACCGACGGTATTTACCGTAGCCGGTACCAATGGCAAAGGCACCACCTGTCGCACCCTGGAAACCATCCTGATGGCGGCCGGTTTGCGGGTTGGCGTCTACAGCTCGCCGCACCTGGTGCGTTATACCGAGCGGGTGCGCATTCAGGGCGATGAACTGAGTGAGGCCGAACACTGCCGCTCGTTCGCCGCCATTGAAGCGGGCCGGGGTGAAACTTCACTGACCTACTTCGAATTTGGCACCCTGTCGGCGCTGCAACTGTTCAAACAGGCTAAGCTTGACGTGGTGATCCTGGAAGTCGGGCTGGGTGGCCGCCTGGATGCGACCAACATCGTCGATCCGAGCGTGGCAGTGGTGACCAGCATTGCGCTGGATCATACCGACTGGCTGGGCAACGATCGCGAAAGCATTGGTCGTGAAAAGGCTGGGATCTTCCGCAGCGGCAAACCGGCGGTGGTGGGGGAACCGGATATGCCGGCCACCATTGGGCAGGTGGCGGAAACGCTGGGTGCCCAACTGTATCGCCGCGGCGATGCCTGGAGCTTCAGCGAACAGGGCGAACGCTGGCAGTGGCAAGGCGGCGGTACCTTGCTGACCGATTTGCCGATGCCCAACGTGCCGTTAGCCAATGCGGCGACGGCACTGGCTGCACTGCATTTTTCTGCGTTGGAAATTGATGAGCGGGCAATCTTTACCGGCTTGCAGCAGGCGACATTGCCTGGACGTTTCCAGATTGTGCGACGCGATCCGATGCTGATCCTCGACGTGGCGCATAATCCCCACGCGGCAGGTTACCTGGCCGGGCGTCTGGCGAGCTTACCGCGTAATGGCGGCAAGGTGCGAGCGGTGGTGGGGATGTTGTCGGATAAAGACATCGCCGGCACCCTGGCCTGTTTGAGTGAGCAGGTCGATGAGTGGTATTGCGCGCCGCTGGACGGGCCGCGCGGGGCCAGCGTCGAACTGTTGGCGCAATATTTGACGGAACCGCGGCAGTTTGCCGATGTCGAAACTGCCTGGCGTCAGGCTATGCAGGACGCAGATATTCAGGATATTGTGATCGTCTGTGGATCGTTCCACACCGTTGCACAGGTTATGGCGGCGTTAGACGAGCGGGGAGTGTGAGTGGCAAGTAAATTTCAAAACCGATTGGTCGGTACCGTGATTTTGGTCGCGCTGGGAGTGATTATCCTGCCAGGGCTGCTGGACGGTAAAAAGAAACATTATGAAGACGAATTCGCCGCCATTCCATTGGTGCCGAAGGCCGGTGATGTGGAAGAAAACGACGTGGTGCCACCGGTAAGCCAACCGCTACCGGCACAGCCGCCGGAAGGCGCGGGCGCTCTGGTTGAGCAGCAGGCGGCCAATGAGGCAGCAGCGCAGCAGGCAGTTCGCCAACCGACGCAGCAGCCGACGCTGGTGACCCCGCCGGTCGAATCCCGTCCACAACCGACGCCGCAGCCGCAGGTGAAGCCTAAACCGGTAGAAACCAAACCGGTGGAAGTGAAACCAAAACCGGTACCGCAACCGAAACCGGTGGAGACGAAGCCGGTGGTGAAACCTGAGCCAACGCCAGTACCCAAGCCTGAGCCTGCACCCGTGCAGAAACCGGCGGAAGAGAAAGCGCCGGCAGGGCAGGCTTATGTGGTGCAGCTCGGTGCGCTGAAGAACGCCGCCAAGGTGAACGAGGTGGTGGCATCGCTCAGGCTGTCCGGTTACCGTGCCTTTACCGTGCCATCAACGCCGGTACAGGGCCAGATCACTCGGATCTACGTCGGCCCGGATGCCTCAAAACAGAAGCTGCAGTCTTCTCTGTCCGCGTTGAACTCGATCAGTGGTTTGAGCGGTCAGGTGAAGCCATACGGCGTACGTTAAGTTTATGGGGTGCAGCATGCTGTGCCCCATAATCGAGTCATGCCGATATAATCATTAAAAATAATGTGCCTTTCGTAGCTGAAATGGCCTATGTAGGCGCGGCGATTGGGAATTTTTTTATCGCCGCTTTTTATTTGTAGCGGGGCAGGAAAACCCCTACGCAAACGTTTACGTTTTCTGTTAGAATTCGCCGCGAAATGGATGCAGGGGCGATTCATCATTGGAATAGTTCATGGTCTGGATTGATTACGTCATTATAGCGGTGATTGGATTTTCGGCTCTGGTGAGCCTGATCCGAGGGTTTGTTCGCGAAGCATTGTCACTTGTGACATGGGGATGTGCGTTTTTTGTTGCCAGCCATTTCTACTCTTACCTTGCGGTCTACTTCACTCGTTTTGAAGATGAACTGGTGCGAAACGGCATCGCGATTGCCATCTTGTTTATCGCGACCCTGATCGTAGGCGCTATTGTTAACTATGTGATTAGCTCACTGGTAGAGAAAACCGGGTTATCAGGCACCGACCGGGTGCTGGGCGTCTGTTTTGGCGCACTGCGCGGCGTGTTGATCGTTTCGGCGATACTGTTTTTCCTGGATACCTTTACCGGCTTCTCACAAAGTACCGACTGGAAACAGTCGCAGCTGATCCCCCAGTTCAGTTATATCATCAGGTGGTTCTTTGACTACCTGCAGAGCACGTCGAGTTTCTTGCCGACCCATTTACCGGGGCGGTAGCGCTGATGAGGAAAAGACAACATGTGCGGTATTGTCGGTATCGCCGGTTTTATGCCGGTAAACCAGTCGATTTATGATGCGTTGATGGTGCTTCAGCACCGTGGCCAGGATGCCGCAGGCATCGTCACCATAGATGCCCACAATGGGTTCCGTCTGCGTAAGGCAAACGGTCTGGTGAAGGATGTGTTTGAGGCACGCCATATGCAGCGCTTGCAGGGCAACATGGGTATTGGCCATGTGCGCTACCCAACGGCTGGCAGCTCCAGTGCCTCAGAGGCTCAACCCTTTTATGTAAACTCGCCGTTCGGCTTGACGCTGGCACACAACGGCAACCTGACCAACGCCCATGAGCTGCGCCAAAAGCTGTTTGAAAGCGGCCGCCGCCATATCAACACCACCTCCGATTCCGAGATCCTGCTGAACGTACTGGCCAGTGAGCTGGATCGTTTCCAACATTATCCGCTGGAATCCGACAACATTTTCACCGCCGTTGCCGCCATGCATCAGCAACTGCGTGGCGCTTACGCCTGCGTAGCGATGATCATCGGTCACGGTCTGCTGGCATTCCGTGACCCTAACGGTATCCGCCCGCTGGTGATCGGCAAGCGTCAGCTTGAAGATGGCCGCAATGAATATATGGTGGCTTCCGAGAGCGTCGCACTGGACACGCTGGGCTTCGAATTCCTGCGCGACGTAGCGCCGGGCGAAGCGGTGTATATCACCGAGAAGGGCCAACTGTTCACTCGCCAGTGTGCAGAGAACCCGAAAACCAACCCGTGCCTGTTCGAATACGTCTACTTCGCTCGCCCAGACTCCTTTATGGACAAGATTTCGGTCTACAGCGCCCGCGTGCGTATGGGGCAGAAGTTGGGTGAGAAGATTGCCCGCGAGTGGGAAGATTTGGACATCGACGTGGTGATCCCAATCCCGGAAACGTCCTGTGATATCGCGTTGGAAATCGCGCGCATCCTGGATAAGCCGTACCGTCAGGGCTTTGTGAAGAACCGCTATGTTGGCCGTACCTTTATTATGCCGGGCCAACAGGCGCGCCGTAAGTCGGTACGTCGTAAGCTGAACGCCAACCGTGCCGAGTTCCGCGACAAGAATGTGCTGTTGGTGGATGATTCCATCGTGCGCGGCACCACTTCAGAGCAGATCGTAGAGATGGCGCGTGACGCCGGGGCGAAACGAGTTTACCTGGCTTCCGCTGCGCCGGAAATTCGCTTCCCTAACGTCTACGGCATCGACATGCCGAGTGCCAACGAACTGATCGCCCACGGCCGTGAAGTGGATGAAATCCGCCAGATCATCGGTGCCGATGGTCTGATCTTCCAGGACCTGGACGATCTGATTGAAGCGGTACGCGAAGAGAACCCGGACATCACCCAGTTCGAATGCTCGGTATTCAACGGTATCTACGTCACCAAAGACGTCGACCAGAGCTACCTCGAGTATCTGGAATCTCTGCGTAATGACGACGCCAAAGAAATTCGTGGTCAGACCGAAGCCGAAAATCTGGAAATGCACAACGAAGGTTAAGTTTCATTCTTGACCAAAACAGTGCACCGCGGTGTTCGCTGCGGTGCATTATTCCTCCCTGACTTGCTTATGTAGCCCCATTGCGGCAAAGTCTGCCTGATCCTATTTTTCCTTGGCAGAGGCCAGCTTTATGAAACGACTCATCATCGGTATTTCCGGCGCCAGCGGCGCAATCTACGGCGTGCGCCTGCTACAGGTATTGCGTGACGTCGCAGAGGTGGAAACCCATTTGGTGATGAGTAATGCGGCGCGACAGACGCTGTCGTTGGAAACCGATCTCAGCCTGCGTGAAGTGCAGGCGCTGGCCGATGTGGTGCATGACTCGCGCGATATTGGTGCCAGCATTTCTTCCGGCTCGTTCAAAACGGCCGGTATGGTGATTTTGCCCTGTTCAATCAAAACCTTATCCGGTATTGCCAATAGCTACAGTGACGGCCTGCTGACGCGTGCCGCCGACGTGGTGCTGAAAGAACGCCGCCGGCTGGTGCTGTGCGTGCGCGAAACCCCGTTGCATATCGGCCATCTGCGTCTGATGACCCAGGCGGCGGAAATGGGCGCGGTGATCATGCCGCCGGTACCGGCGTTTTATCATCGTCCTGCCAGCGTAGAAGACATCATCGATCAAACGGTAAACCGGGTGGTCGATCAGTTTGACATTGAATTACCGCAAGATTTATTTGCCCGCTGGCAAGGTGCCAATTAACAAATTTCTCCCCAATTTAGCACATTTGTGCAACACCGCACTGAATTAGGGCGGCGCATGCACCATAATGATCCCACTTCATCACGCTCACTGTTTCAAGGCTCTGGTATTTATCCATTGCCCGTGGCGCGGCCAACACTGGCCGATTTAATTTTGCGGTTATCGTCCCAGGAAACAGTTTTGTGAAGGCCGGAGCCGTTCCCTCCGCCTACAGCAACAAATGTGGCACGATTACTGCAAATTGATTTGGTGGAAAAGTAATGCCCGCAGTGGCATCAAAAAATCAATTTGAGGGTGATTTATGAAAAAGCTGGTTAAGGTTCTTCCTTTAGTCTTGGCTTTAAGCGCGGCAAGCAGCGCATTTGCCGCAGTACCATCAACGCTGAAGATCGGCACCGATCCGACCTATGCACCCTTTGAATCCAAAAATGCCAAGGGCGAGTTGGTCGGTTTTGATATCGATCTGGCCAAAGAGCTGTGCAAACGCATAAATACTAAATGTACCTTTGTGGAAAGCGATTTTGACGCGCTGATCCCTTCCCTGAAGGCGAAGAAAATTGACGCCATCATCTCTTCTCTGTCGATCACCGAAAAACGCCAGCAGGAAATTGCCTTCACCGACAAGCTGTATGCCGCTAACGCCCGCCTGATCGCGCCGAAAGGTTCCAAGCTGCTGCCTACCGTAGACGCGCTGAAAGGCAAGAGCGTCGGCGTGCTGCAGGGGACTACCCAGGAAGCCTATGCCAATGCCATGTGGCAGCCTAAGGGCATCACCGTCGTACCTTATCAGAACCAGGATTTGGTGTATGCCGACCTGGCATCCGGCCGTATCGATGCCGCCTTCCAGGACGAAGTGGCGGGCAGCGATGGCTTCCTGAAACAGCCTCCAGGCAAGGATTATGCTTTTGCCGGTGAATCGGTGAAGGATGACAAATTCTTCGGCGTGGGGACCGGCATGGGCCTGCGCAAGACCGATACCGAGCTGAAGGCGGCGCTGGATAAAGCCTTTGCCGAAATGCGCAAAGACGGCACTTACGACAAGTATGCGAAGAAATATTTCGACTTTGACGTCTACGGCGGTTAATGCCGCTTACCGTTCCATGTTGTGACTACGGGGCTGGCCCGCCGGCCCCGATGGTTCGGGATCCAATGACGACAGGGTGAAGTAAATGCTGCAAGGCTATTCCCAATTGATATTAGAGGGGGCTCTGGTGACGCTGGAGCTGGCCCTCAGTTCCGTACTGCTGGCGCTGGTCATCGGTTTGATCGGTGCCGGCGGCAAGCTTTCCCAAAATCGCCTGCTTTCTACCGTGTTTGGCGCTTATACCACGCTGATCCGTGGCGTACCCGATCTGGTGCTGATGCTGCTGATTTTCTACGGCCTGCAAATTGCGCTCAACAACCTCACCGAACTGCTTGGCTTCGCGCAAATCGATATTGATCCGCTCAGCGCGGGCATTATCACCCTCGGGTTTATCTACGGCGCTTATTTCACCGAAACCTTTCGCGGTGCCTATATGGCGGTGTCGAAGGGGCAGATTGAAGCGGCAACGGCCTACGGCTTCACCGGTTCACAAATTTTCCGCCGCATTCTGTTCCCTGCGATGATGCGCTTTGCCCTGCCGGGCATTGGCAACAACTGGCAGGTGATCCTGAAGGCCACGGCGCTGGTGTCTATTCTTGGCCTCAATGACGTGGTGAAAGCCACTCAATTGGCCGGCAAAGGCACCTATCAGCCGTTCTTCTTTGCGATCGTGGCCGGTGTGGTTTATCTGGTTTTCACTACCGTTTCCAATGGTGTGCTGCTGTGGCTTGAACGGCGTTATTCCCTGGGCGTCCGGAGGGCTGAGCTATGATCGAGATTTTACAACAGTACTGGCAATCGCTGCTGTGGAGCGACGGTTACCGTTTCACCGGGGTCGCCGTCACCCTGTGGCTGCTGATTTCCTCGGTGGTGATGGGCGGTTTGCTGGCGATCCCGATGGCGGTGGCACGCGTTTCCTCCATCACCTGGGTGCGTTTCCCGGTTTGGCTCTACACCTATATATTCCGTGGTACGCCGCTGTACGTGCAGCTGCTGGTGTTTTACTCCGGTATGTACAGCCTGGAAATCGTGCGTGGGACGGACTTCCTCAACGCTTTCTTCCGCAGCGGGCTAAATTGCACCATTTTGGCGCTAACGCTGAACACCTGTGCTTACACCACCGAGATCTTCGCCGGGGCTATACGCTCGGTGTCGCACGGTGAAATCGAAGCGGCCAATGCTTACGGTTTCTCACGTTTCAAAATGTACCGCTGTATCATTTTGCCTTCAGCACTGCGCACCGCGCTGCCGGCCTACAGCAATGAAGTGATCCTGATGCTGCACTCGACCGCGCTGGCGTTCACCGCCACCGTGCCGGACCTGCTGAAGATAGCGCGAGACATCAATGCGGCGACCTACCAGCCGTTCTATGCCTTTGGCATTGCAGCGGTGCTGTATCTGATCATCTCTTACGGATTAATCAGCCTGTTCCGCAAGGCGGAAAAGCGCTGGATGGCACACGTTAATCACTGATAATGACGGGAACCTACTATGTCTGAGAATAAATTAGCCGTCACCGAACTGCATAAACGCTATGGCGAACACGAAGTGCTGAAAGGCGTCTCGCTGGCGGCCAACGCAGGGGATGTGATTAGCATCATCGGGTCTTCCGGCTCCGGTAAAAGTACCTTTTTGCGCTGCATTAACTTCCTGGAGAAGCCAAGTGAAGGCGCCATCAGCCTGAACAATGAAGATATTCGCATGGTGCGCGACAAGGATGGCCAGCTTAAGGTCTTCGATAAGAAACAGCTGCAATTGCTGCGCACTCGCCTGACCATGGTGTTCCAGCATTTTAACCTGTGGAGCCACATGACGGTGCTGGAGAACGTGATGGAGGCACCGGTGCAGGTTCTGGGGCTGAGCAAGACCGAGGCGCGTGAGCGCGCGATACGTTACCTGGACAAGGTGGGTATCGACGAGCGTGCCCGTGGCAAATACCCGGTGCACCTGTCTGGCGGCCAGCAACAGCGTGTGTCTATCGCACGGGCGTTGGCGATGGAGCCGGAGGTGTTACTGTTTGACGAACCGACCTCGGCACTGGATCCGGAGTTGGTGGGCGAAGTGCTGCGCATCATGCAGAAGCTGGCGGAAGAGGGCAAAACCATGGTGGTGGTGACGCACGAAATGGAGTTTGCACGCCATGTTTCCAGCCACGTGATCTTCCTGCACAAAGGGCTGATCGAAGAGCAGGGGCCACCGGCTGAGCTGTTCGGCAATCCGAAAAGTCCTCGCCTGCAGCAGTTTCTTTCCGGCGCGTTAAAATAACGGGCTTTTGGGGCCAGATCTTTCTGGCCCCGATCGGATCCTCAGCGGGCTGCTCCCCGCTGATTAATCACATCATCCAAGGCCTGTTCCAACTCCAAAAAGCGGAAGCTGAAACCGGCTTCTTCCAGCCTTTTCGGTACCGCTCGCTGTCCACCCAGCACCAATACCGCCGCTTCCCCCATCAATAAACGCATGGCAAAGGCCGGCACGCGTAAAAACGCAGGTCGGTCGAGCACGTTGGCGAGCTGAGCGGCAAACTGTTCGTTGTGAACCGGGTAAGGGGCCACCATATTAAATGGCCCTTGCAGGGTTTGGTGATCCAGTAAATAAACGATGCCATCAACCATGTCTTCCAGGTGGATCCACGGCAGATATTGGCGGCCGTCACCTATCGGCCCACCCAGCCCAAGGCGGAATGGCGGTAACATTTTAGCCAACGCGCCGCCTTTGGCCGCCAGCACCACGCCGGTACGCAGCAAACAGACGCGAGTGGCGTCGCTTTGCGCTTGCAGAGCCAGAGACTCCCAGCGTTGGCATAGCTGATGGGTGAACTCGTCATGCGGGGCTTCGTCTTCGGTGACCACCGCCTGGCCCTGATCGCCATAGTAGCCGGTTGCGGAACCGGAAATCAGCACGCCGGGCGGAGTGCTGCTGGCATTAATCAGTTTGACCAACTGTTCGGTCAGATCCCAGCGGCTGTGGCACAGGCGTTCTTTCTGCGCTTTACTCCAGCGTTTGTCGGCGATAGGCTCACCGGCCAGGTTGATTACGGCGTCAAAACCGTCCAGCGAGGGCTGATCCTGCAGCGTTGACCAATAGCTGACCTGCTCGCCAAAGCGCTCACGTGCGCGTTGCACGTTGCGGCTCAGCACCGTAATTTGATGAGAAAGGCCCAGCAGCCGTTGCGTCAGGCTGCTCCCTATCAATCCTGTGGCGCCGGTTATCAGGACTCGCATGGTCGATTCTCCCTGAAACGGTGGTTTTCAGGCCCGGCGATAGCTCATGGTCATCGAAACCGAGTCGGCGTAGCGCAGGGCCAATAGTTTATCTATCTCCACTTCAGCATAGGTTACCCAGGCGTGTTGTTTCACGATATCGAGCACATCCTGAGTTAATTTTTCCAGCAGGGCGAAGCGGTTATCTTCCACGTGACGAATGATGGCCTTGGTGATGGTGCGGTAGTTGAGCGCGTCGTCGATGTTTTCACTGTCGCGCGCCTTATCCGCCGGGTAGTGGATCACCACGTTAATCAGGATGTCCTGACGGTTGTTGATTTCTTCTTCCTTGATACCGATGAATGTACGCAACCGCAGATTTTTTATACGAATAATGGCGTCGGGTTGACTGAATGACATCAGAGAATCTCCACAGGTCTGATTATTGGTGCTCAGAATACACGGAAAGCAGGGAAATGATAACGAGCCGGGGGAAACTCCCCGGAGGCCGGGGAGTCGGAAAATTAACCCTGCTCAGCCAGCTTGTAGGCACGCTCGGTGGCCGGGCGGTTGCTGATGCGTTCGAACCAGTTGCGTACCGCCGGATAATCCGCCAGATCGATGCGCTGACGCGGGTGTGACACTACCCAGGGATAAGTGGCGATATCGGCAATGCTGTAGTTGTCACCGCCCAGATAAGGGTGCTTTTGCAGCTCGGCTTCCAGCACCGCATACAGACGTTTGGTTTCCAGGTGATAACGTTCGATGGCGTAGGGCACCGGCTGCGGCGCGTAGTGGTTGAAGTGGTGGTTTTGCCCCAGCATCGGCCCAAAGCCCGCCACCTGCCAAAACAGCCACTGTAGCGTGGCTGCACGCTCGCGTAGCCCTTTGCTCAGCAACTTGCCGGTTTTCTCCGCCAGATACAGCAGAATTTCGCCGGACTCGAACAGACTGATTGGCGCACCGCCATCAACCGGCTGCTGGTCGACGATGGCCGGGATTTTGTTGTTGGGTGAAATGCTCAGAAAATCCGGCTTGAACTGATCGCCGGCGCTGATATTTACGCGGTGGATACGGTAGGGTAAGCCAACCTCCTCCAGAAACAGGGTAATTTTGTGACCATTGGGAGTAGGCGCGTAATACAGGTCAATCATGTTGCCTCCTGCGGTAAGGTGATCTGTAAGCCATTACACGTTGTTGCGGTCTTCGCCGCGCACAAAGGTATATCAGAGATCTTTCTATAGGGTTACCAACAATAGCAGCTAAGAATAGCAGGCTATGTGAGATTCGTCCGATGCTATCACCACAAGATGCATTACAATTTTCCGCATGTACATCTGTGGGTTGTCGCGCAGCGATGGCGCGCTAAAATAGGGCCTATTTGCTTATCAGGGACAAGGTTATGAAGCTGATATTTGCCTCGGATATACATGGTTCGCTTCCCGCCACCGAAAGCCTGTTGGCGCATTTTGAACAAAGCGGTGCCGACTGGCTGATCCTGTTGGGTGATTTGCTGAATCACGGGCCACGCAATGCGCTGCCGGTGGGGTATCAGCCGGCGCAGGTTGCCGAACAATTGAATCGCTATAGCGACAAGATCATCGCCGTTCGCGGCAACTGCGACAGTGAAGTCGATCAGATGCTACTGTCCTTCCCTATCACCGCGTCCTGGCAGCAGGTGCTATTACAAAAAAGACGATTGTTTTTAACCCACGGTCACCTTTATCATCCTTCGGCACTGCCGCCGTTATCTGCCGGAGATGTGCTGGTCTATGGACACAGCCATTTGCCGCAGGCGGAACGGCAGGGGGATATTTACTGCTTTAATCCAGGGTCGGTCAGCATTCCGAAGGGGGGCTTTCCTGCCAGCTATGGCATACTGGAGGACGGCGTTTTAAGTGTGGTCACTTTGCTCGGCGGCAAGGCTGTTGCAGAGGTGGCATTAACGCACTAATTTATACACACACAATAAAAATCTTTGAAAAACACTCATTGATTAACCAGTGCGCGGGATGCATCGCGCCAAAATAGAAGGTTTTAGAGGATGGCGGAACAGGATCAGGCTGCAGATACCGAGTGGGTTGATATCGTCAACGAGCAAAACGAAGTGATTGCTCAATCCAGTCGCCAACAGATGCGTGCCCAACGGCTGCGTCATCGTGCTACCTATATTGTGGTGCATGATGGAATGGGAAAAATTCTGGTGCAGCGTCGCACCGATATTAAAGATTTTTATCCGGGCTGGCTGGACGCCACTGCGGGTGGGGTGGTGCAGAGCGGGGAGAACGTGCTGGATTCCGCCCGTCGCGAAGCGGAAGAGGAGCTGGGCATTGCCGGCGTGCCTTTCGCCGAACACGGCCTGTTCTACTTCGAAGAAGATCAGTGCCGGGTGTGGGGCGCATTGTTCAGTTGCGTATCGCACGGCCCGTTTGCGCTGCAGGAAGAGGAAGTGGTTGAGGTGAGCTGGCTGACGCCGGAAGAGATCACCGCCCGCTGCGACGAATTCACGCCGGACTCGTTAAAAGCGTTGTCGCTGTGGTTGACGCGTAACAACGAGCAGGCTTATGGCAAGCCGCTACGCGATAGCGATGAAAATGCCTGATGTGTTCGCGCAAATAAAAAAACCGGTCAATTGACCGGTTTTTTTTATCTGATAATTCAGGAATTATCAGGCTTTGACTGCTGCAGCATCAGCCTGGGAAGACTGGATGGCGGTCAGCGCCACGGTGTAAACGATGTCGTCTACCAGTGCGCCACGCGACAGGTCGTTCACCGGTTTGCGCATGCCTTGCAGCATTGGCCCGATGGACACCAGGTCAGCAGAGCGCTGTACCGCTTTGTAGGTGGTGTTACCGGTGTTCAGATCCGGGAAGATGAACACGGTAGCCTGGCCTGCAACCGGCGAGTTAGGTGCCTTGGACTTGGCTACGTCGGCCATGATCGCGGCGTCATACTGCAACGGACCGTCGATGATCAGGTCAGGACGTTTTTCCTGCGCCAGACGGGTTGCTTCGCGCACTTTCTCAACGTCGCTGCCCGCACCTGAGTTGCCGGTGGAGTAGGAGATCATCGCTACGCGTGGTTCGATACCGAAGGCGGCAGCAGAGTCGGCTGACTGAATGGCGATCTCGGACAGCTGCTCGGCGGTTGGATCCGGGTTGATCGCACAGTCGCCGTACACCAGAACCTGGTCAGGCAGCAGCATGAAGAACACGGAGGACACCAATGAGCTGCCCGGTGCGGTTTTGATCAACTGCAGCGGTGGACGGATGGTGTTGGCGGTGGTGTGAACCGCGCCGGAAACCAGCCCGTCAACTTCGCCTTTCTCCAGCATCAGGGTGCCGAGAACCACGTTGTCTTCCAGTTGCTCACGCGCAACCACTTCGGTCATGCCCTTGCTCTTGCGCAGCTCAACCAGACGCGGCACATACTGTTCGCGGACGGCGACCGGATCAACAATCTCGATGCCTTTGCCCAGTTCAACGCCCTGAGCGGCAGCAACGCGCTGGATCTCTTCTGGATTACCCAACAGCACGCATTCAGCGATACCACGTTCGGCACAGATAGCCGCCGCTTTCACGGTACGTGGTTCGTCGCCTTCAGGCAGTACGATGCGTTTGCCGGCTTTACGTGCCAGTTCGGTCAGCTCGTAACGGAACGCTGGTGGCGACAGGCGACGTGAACGCTCGGAGGTGGCGGTCAGAGACTCGATCCACTCGGCGTTGATGTGGCTGGCCACGTAGTTCTGCACTTTCTCGATGCGCTGGTGGTCATCCGCCGGCACTTCGAGGTTAAAGCTTTGCAGGCTGAGCGAGGTCTGCCAGGTGTTGGTTTCAACCATAAATACCGGCAGGCCGGTCTGGAAGGCACGTTCACACAGTTTTCTGATAGGTTCGTCGATGGCGTAGCCACCGGTCAGCAGGATGGCGCCGATCTCTACGCCATTCATCGCTGCCAGACAGGCAGAAACCAGCACGTCAGGACGGTCTGCCGAAGTTACCAGCAGTGAACCCGGACGGAAGTGTTCCAGCATGTGCGGGATGCTGCGCGCACAGAAAGTCACGGACTTCACGCGGCGGGTCATGATGTCGCCTTCATTGACCACGGAGGCCTTCAGGTGACGGGCCATGTCGATAGCGCGGGTGGCGATCAGATCGAAGCTCCACGGCACGCAACCCAGCACCGGCAACGGGCTGTTGGCGAACAGTTGCGCCGGGTCAACGTTGGTCACGCTGGCCTTGGTGGAATCGTCGAAGATTTCGGACAGGTCAGGACGGGTGCGGCCCTGCTCGTCAACCGGAGCGTTCAACTTGTTGATGATCACGCCGGTGATGTTTTTGTTTTTGCTGCCGCCGAAGCTGCTGCGTGCCAGTTCGATACGCTCTTTCAACTGTGCAGGGGAATCGTTGCCCAGCGCCAGCACGAAGACGATTTCTGCATTCAGCGTTTTGGCGATTTCATAGTTCAGCGCGTTGGCGAACTGGTGCTTACGGGTCGGCACCAGGCCTTCGATCAGCACCACTTCTGCGTCTTTGGTGTTCTCGTGGTAGCGAGCCACGATCTCTTCCATAAGCACGTCTTGCTGGTTGGAGCTCAATAGGCCCTCAACGTAGCTCATGCGCAGTGGTTCTGCCGCCGTGATGGTGGAGTTGCTGCTGCGGATGATGGTGGTGGTCTGGTCGAGCGAATCGCCGCCAGTACGTGGCTGTGCGATAGGTTTGAATACGCTCAGGCTAACGCCTTTTTGCTCCATGGAGCGAATGACACCCAGGCTGACGCTGGTCAGGCCGACGCTGGTGCCAGTGGGGATCAACATAATAGTACGTGACACAGAATAGTCCTCTTCACGATTTAACATGAGGCTAAAACAGCACCGTCAGCCTGGGCTGACGGTGTCGGAGAGCGTTACGCGGTCAGACGGGATGCGTCTTGCGCGATGACCAACTCTTCGTTGGTCGGGATTACCAGCGCCAGGCGGCTGCCGTCTTTGGTGATGGCACCGGATTTACCGAAGCGAGCAGCCATGTTGCGCTCGTGGTCAATCTCGAAGCCCAGCAGGCCCAGTTTGTTCAGGGTCAGCTCACGCACCATACCGGCGTTTTCACCGATACCGCCGGTGAAGATGACCGCGTCCAGACGGCCGTCCATCAGCGCGCTGTAGGCACCGATGTATTTGGCCAGGCGGTGGCAGAATACGTCCATCGCACGCTTGGCGTCGGCTTTGCTTTCGTAGTTGTCTTCAACATAACGGCAGTCGCTGGTGACTTCGGTCAGGCCCAGCAGGCCGGACTCTTTGGTCAGCATTTTGTTGATTTGATCAACGCTCATGCCCAGGGAGTCGTGCAGGTGGAAGATGATGGCCGGATCGATGTCACCGCTGCGGGTGCCCATGACCAGACCTTCCAGTGGGGTCAGACCCATGGAGGTGTCAACGCATTTGCCGTTGCGCACTGCGGTAACGGAACCGCCGTTGCCCAGGTGGCAGGTGATCAGGTTGACTTCTTCAACCGGCTTGTTCAGGGCCTTGGCCGCTTCCTGGGTTACATAGAAGTGGCTGGTGCCGTGTGCGCCATAACGACGAACGCTGTGGTCGCGGTACAGGCTGTACGGCAGGGCGTACAGGTAGGATTCTTCAGGCATGGTCTGGTGGAATGCGGTGTCGAACACGGCAACGTTTTTATCCGCCAGTTTAGGGAAGGATTTCAATGCTTCAGCGATACCGATCAGGTGCGCCGGGTTATGCAGTGGTGCAAAAGGCACCGAATCTTTGATACCCTGCAGAACTTCGTCGTTGATCACGGCAGAGGCGGTAAACTTCTCGCCGCCGTGCACAATGCGGTGACCGATAGCGGTCAGCTGTGCAGAAAGCTCCGGTTTTTGTGCCAGAATAGTATTAACAATGTAGTTCAGTGCTTCGCTGTGCGCAGCGCCGGCACCCAGAGCCGCTTCGTGTTTGGCGCCGTCCATCTTCCATTTGAGGCGAGCCTCAGGCAGGTGGAAACATTCGGCCAGGCCGGAGAGGTGTTCTTCACCGTTGACAGCATCGATGATAGCGAACTTCAGGGAAGAACTGCCGCAGTTCAGGACCAGTACTAGCTTACTCGACATGGAAGTACCTACTTAAATAGTTCGTGTTGTTAAAGGAAAGACCAAAACACGTGGTGAATTAATCGTCAATCAGACAACAAGCGTAGCGCATAATGCCGTTGACATTTATGATTAACATCATGTGAATTGAACAAACCACATGACGATGAAAAAACCGATGATTTCTCTGCGGTTTAAATAATCTTGATTTTTATAGGGCTAAAAGTTGACAGAATTCTTGTCATCTTCTACCGGCCAAAAGGCCGGCTTAGGATACCGATAGCCTGAGGCAAACACAAAATAAATTTAAAGCTTCAACTTTTTTAGTATTGTGTTGGCTGTGTCCTTATTTTCTTTGTGACGTTGAGGTACGCGATGACGAGCAAACCGTCCGGTTCCGTAAGCTGGTTTCAGGTGTTCCAGCGCGGGCAGCATTATATGAAAACCTGGCCGTCAGACAAACGTCTGGCTCCGGTCTTTCCGGAGAATCGCGTTGCGAGTGCCACCCGTTTTGCCGTCCGCTTTATGCCGCCGCTGGCGGTGTTTACCCTGACCTGGCAGATTGCCCTGGGCGGCCAGCTTGGCCCGGCGATCGCCACTGCGCTGTTCGCCTGCAGCATGCCGATGCAGGGGTTGTGGTGGTTGGGGCGCCGTTCGGTCACCCCGTTGCCGCCAACGCTGCTGCAATGGTTCCATGAAGTGCGTAACAAGCTGACGGAAGCCGGCCAGGCTGTCGCGCCGGTAGAAGGTACGCCGACCTATCAGGCGTTGGCGGATCTGCTGAAACGCGCGTTCAAGCAGTTGGATAAAACCTTCCTGGATGATCTGTAACTGCAAAAATGGCCGCATTGATTGCGGCCTTGTTACCTGTTCCGGCCAATAACCCCGGTTTAAATCAAAGAACCGGTGAGTTGTGATTTCCTGCGATATTGCGCTGTGCGATGCTTCCGCCATAAGTAATTTATCGAGGAAATTATGATGGAAATGACCCACGCCCAACGGCTGATCCTGTCGAACCAATACAAGATGATGACCCTGCTGGATCCGGATAACGCCGAGCGTTATCGCCGCCTGCAAACTATTATCGAACGTGGTTTTGGCCTGCAGATGCGCGAGCTGGACCGCGACTTTGGCGAAATGAGCGAAGACGTGTGCCGCAGCATTATCAACGTGATGGAAATGCACCATGCGTTGCAGGTTTCCTGGGACAACCTGAAGGAAAAACAGGGGATTGAGGCGCGCCGCCTGGCGTTTCTCGGCTTTGATGCCGCAACTGAAGCGCGTCATCTGAGCTACGTGCGTTTCCTGGTGACCACGGAAGGGCGCTATACTCATTTCGATTCCGGCAGCCACGGCTTTAATGCCCAAACCAAAATGTGGGAAAAGTACCAGCGGATGTTGGCCATCTGGCTGTCATGCCCACGCCAGTATCATCTGAGCGCCGTAGAGATAGCGCAAATTATCAATGCCTGATTAAAAGAGGTTTCCTGTGGAGTGTAAGGGTTTTCTGTTCGATCTTGATGGGACGTTGGTTGATTCACTGCCGGCGGTAGAGCGCGCCTGGATTAACTGGGCCAAACGCCGCGGCATTAATCCGCAGGACGTACTGGATTTTATCCACGGTAAACAGGCCATTACCTCGTTGCGTCACTTTATGCCGGGAGAAAGTGAGTCGGCCATTCAGCAGGAATTTCTGCTGCTGGAGCAGGTAGAAGCGCAGGACACCGACGGCGTCACGGCATTACCGGGGGCCGCTGCCTTGCTCGATTGCCTGAATCGCCTCGACATCCCTTGGGCGATCGTTACCTCAGGGTCGATCCCGGTTGCCAGCGCCCGTCGTAATGCCGGTGGTTTGCCGCAGCCGGAGGTGTTCATTACCGCCGAGCAGGTGAAGCATGGCAAGCCGCAGCCGGACGCGTATTTGCTGGGTGCCGAGCGCCTGGGGTTGGCACCACAGGATTGTGTGGTGGTGGAAGACGCCGCCGCAGGCATTCTTTCCGGGCTGGCCGCGGGCTGCCAGGTGATTGCGGTCAATGTACCGGCCGATGCACCCAAGCTGGAGCAGGTTGATCTACTGTTAACCTCGCTTGAACAGATTGCGGTAAGTAAAACCGAGCAGGGCGCGACGATTAGCCTGGTGGCATAACCGGCCTATCTTCACCCGAATTGATTAGACCCCGCATCGGCGGGGTTTTTTTATGCTAATTTTTAAGGCCCTAGATATCTCAGTTGGATGAGGCCGTTTTGAACAGCGAATTACTGTGGGTGCTAAGTTTACTGTTGATTGCCATAGTGCTGTTCACCACCAACAAACTGCGTATGGACGTAGTGGCGTTGCTGGTGATCATTGCCTTTGTGCTGAGCGGCACGCTGACCCTGTCGGAGGCCACGGTGGGCTTCAGCGATCCCAACGTGATCCTGATCGCCGCGCTGTTCGTGATTGGTGAAGGGTTGGTGCGTACCGGCGTGGCATATCAGGTCGGTGACTGGCTGGTGAAGGTGGCCGGCAGTAGCGAAACCAGGATGCTGATGTTGTTGATGGTCACGGTGGCCGGCCTGGGGGCTTTTATGAGCTCGACCGGCGTGGTGGCGATCTTTATCCCGGTGGTGCTCAGCGTGGCGGCGCGGATGAAAATCCCCCCCGGCAGATTGATGATGCCGCTGAGTTTTGCCGGTTTAATTAGCGGCATGATGACGCTGGTGGCGACGCCGCCGAACATGGTGGTGAACAGTGAACTGGTGCGCGAGGGTATTGGCGGCTTTGGCTTCTTTGCCGTGACGCCGGTCGGCCTGGCGGTGCTGGTGCTGGGCGTGGGTTATATGCTGGTGGCCCGGCGCTGGCTGGGCAATGACGACGGTGATAAAACGCGTGAAACCTGGCAGCGACGTACCTTCCGCGATCTGATCCGCGACTATAAGTTGACCGGCCGTGCCCGCCGACTGGCGCTGCGCAGTGGCTCGCCGCTGGTTGGGCATTCACTGGACGAATTGCATCTGCGCGCCCGTTACGGTGCCAACGTGGTGGGGATTGAACGCTGGAAGCGCTTCCGGCGGGTGATGGTTAGCGCGTCCGGCAGCACCGAGCTGCGCGAAGGGGACGTACTGTTGCTCGACATGTCGGACAGCCAGGTCGATCTGCGTGAGTTCTGCAGCGAACAGCAGCTGGAGCCGATGGTTCTGCGCGGTGATTATTTCTCCGAACAGTCGCGCAACGTCGGCATGGCGGAAGTCTCGCTGATTCCCGATTCAACGTTATTGGGCAAAAGCCTGCGCGAATCCACTTTCCGCAGCCGTTATGATTTGAACGTGGTCGGTATTCGCCGCAATGGCGAAACCCTGCCGGGCAAACTGGTGGATGAGCCTCTGGCGTTGGGCGATATTCTGTTGGTGATCGGCGACTGGAAGGCGATCCGCCAACTGCAGGCGAAAACCCATGATTTTATCGTACTCAATCTGCCGGCCGAGGTTGACGAGGTGGCGCCGGCCATCACTCAGGCACCGCACGCCTTGTTCTGCCTGGCGCTGATGGTGGCGATGATGCTGACCGATGAAATCCCCAACCCGATCGCCGCGCTGATTGCCTGCCTGCTGATGGGCAAGTTCCGCTGCATCGACATGGAAAGCGCTTATAAGTCGATTCACTGGCCGAGCATTATCTTGATTGTCGGCATGATGCCGTTCGCTCAGGCGCTGCAAAAAACCGGTGGGGTGGATTTGATCGTGCGCGGGTTAATGGACGTCGCCGGAGATGCCGGGCCGCGGGTGATGCTGGTGTGCCTGTTTGCGCTGTGCGCGACTATTGGCCTGTTTATCTCCAATACCGCCACCGCCGTATTAATGGCACCGATCGCCATTGCCGCTGCGCGTGAAATGGGCGTTTCGCCGTATCCCTTCGCCATGATTATTGCCATCGCCGCTTCGGCCGCGTTTATGACGCCGGTTTCTTCGCCGGTGAACACGCTGGTACTGGGGCCGGGGAATTATAAGTTCGGGGATTTCGTGCGTATCGGCGTGCCGTTCACGCTGTTGGTGATGTTGGTCAGCGTGATTATTGTGCCCTGGCTATATGCATTTTGATTAACGGCGCAGCGTGCTGCGCCATGAAAATTACAGGGAAGAGTCCAGGCTGATTTCATCCAGCGACAGGCTGAAGCTGGGGATAAACACCTTCATGAAATAATCCATCTCCGGGCTGCTGCGCTGTTGCAGGGTCTTTTCCAGCCGCGCTTTTGCCAGTTTGAATTCGTTATTGCCGGCAGATAACTCCTCCAGACATTTCAGGTAGGCGCACAGCGCATCGGCCTGTTTAACCACCAATTTTTCGTCTTCGGTGTAATAGTGTTCATCGAGGATCGAGCGGAAATCGTTACGCAATTCTTCCGGGATCATATCCAGCAGTTTCTGTTGGGCGATCTTTTCGATCTTCTTATACTCGTGGGCGATCTGCGGATTGTAGTATTTGATTGGCGTCGGCATGTCGCCGGTAATCACTTCGCTGGCATCATGGTACATCGCCAGCAGGGCGACGCGATCGGCGCTCAGGTTACCATTGAACTTGCGGTTTTTGATCACCGCCAGCGCATGGGCAACGAATGCCACCTGCAGGCTGTGCTCGGAAACGTTCTCGGTGCGGACATTGCGCATCAGCGGCCAGCGGTTAATCAGTTTCAAGCGGGACAGATGGGCAAAAAAGTGGCTCTGGCTCATGGTGCTCTCTTTTACAACGGCAAGTGAGAACTCCATTGTGAGCAGTGATGGCGGGTTATGCAACTCGGGCCGTGCGGTTAGGATTCGGCGGAGGGGAAGGGGCGCAGCATGCTGCGCCCACAGAGACTACTGGCGATAACCTTCCAGGAAACGCCCCAGTTTGCCCACCGCCATTTCCAGTTCATCCACACGCGGCAGCGTTACTATGCGCACGTGGTCCGGGTACGGCCAGTTGAAGGCGCTGCCCTGCACCAGCAGCACTTTTTCCTGCAGCAGCAGATCCAGCACCATTTTCTGATCATCATGAATATTAAAGCGCTTGGCATCGATGCGCGGGAACATATACAACGCGCCCTGAGGTTTCACGCAGGAAACCCCTGGGATCTGGTTCAACAGCTCCCAGGTGCGGTTGCGCTGTTCATACAGACGGCCGCCGGGTTGAATAAATTCATTGATACTCTGGTAACCGCCCAACGCCGTTTGGATCGCGTGCTGCATCGGCACGTTGGCGCACAGACGCATCGACGCCAGCATTTCCAGCCCTTCGATATAGCCCTTGGCATGTTTCTTCGGCCCGTTCAGAACCATCCACCCCTGGCGGAAACCGGCCACGCGGTAAGTTTTGGACAGCCCGTTGAAGGTGACGGTCAGCAGATCCGGCGCCAGCGCCGCGATCGAATGGTGCTCGGCTTCGTCATACAGGATCTTGTCGTAGATCTCATCGGAGAAGATGATCAGGTTGTGCTGACGGGCGATCTCAACAATCTGCTCCAGCAGTGCTTTGCTATAGACCGCGCCGGTCGGGTTATTCGGGTTGATGATCACAATGCCACGGGTGCGTGGGGTGATCTTGCTGATGATATCATCCAGATCCGGGAACCAGCCGGCTTCTTCATCACACAGGTAGTGCACGGCTTTGCCGCCGGACAGCGAAACCGCCGCGGTCCACAGCGGATAATCCGGTGCCGGCACCAGCATTTCGTCGCCGCTGTTGAGCAGCGCCTGCATGGATTGCACGATAAGCTCGGAAACCCCATTGCCGATGTAGATATCCTCAACGGTCACGTCACGTATGTTGCGCGCCTGGTAGTGCTGCATGATCGCTTTACGTGCCGAGAAGAGCCCTTTGGAGTCGGAATAGCCTTGCGCCGTGGGCAGATTGCGGATCACGTCGACCAGGATTTCGTCAGGGGCGTCAAAACCAAACGGGGCAGGGTTACCAATGTTCAGTTTGAGGACTTTATGGCCTTCTTCTTCAAGACGTTTAGCTTCTTTGAGCACCGGGCCGCGAATGTCATAGCAGACGTTGTCCAGTTTGCTGGATTTCTCAATGGGGGACATAGAAAGTTGAGCCTTTTGCTGGGATGGGGGCGTTCCTACCGTGGAACACCGCAACCTGCCCAATGTACTCCTGGCGCTGACGCTTTTGAAGGGTTGTGCACGCCTTTGGTGCAAACGAAGGGCTCAGAGGTTGATTTCAGGGATGATAAACAATGTTAAAGTATTTTTCTGGTGTTTAATTCTTGTTTTTGTTTTATTTGTAGTTATTTAATCTGATTTGATGCGGGTGAGCAGAGCTATAAAGGCCCATGCCATCGACGCTGAGCTAACTGAAGGGACTTTACTGTTAAGCCACAGAGGGGATTTAACGGAGTTAAAATGTAAAGAAATGATAATGCCAGAGTCGTCTGATGGCCGCTTGTCCATCGGCGATCCAAACTGAATCATAAGAAAATTCACATTAGCGCTATTTTAGTTTCTCTGTTAAGCCGCATTTAAGTAGTTATTCCTTAGTTATTGACGGGATAAATGTTACTGATTGAATTTATTAAAATCATTAAAAAATGTACCGGCCGTTACAACAGAAACTTCTTACTCTTTCGCGTATAGGAAGACGCTCAGGCCAGTCTGGCTGCGGAGGTTGTGCAGCACAATTGGTGTGGTAATCCCGCTATCTGAGTGAGTAAAATATATTGTTCGGTAAAAATGAAACAATTGCACCACTTATAACGTC
The DNA here is from genome assembly GCF_056376275.1 of Serratia sp. AR11. Classification (NCBI taxonomy): domain Bacteria; kingdom Pseudomonadati; phylum Pseudomonadota; class Gammaproteobacteria; order Enterobacterales; family Yersiniaceae; genus Serratia; species Serratia sp. AR11. The sequence continues at coordinate 3,778,667 of NZ_CM150739.1, read as the reverse complement.
AGTCGTTGTATAAGCATTCTCGATAGATCACATTTTAAAAGGCGATAGAGGTAACGAAATAAAAGTAATTTTTTTGCCCTCCACTAATGAGTGGGGTACTGTCATGTCTGACATCGTCCCTTTTAAACGATGTCTTAGAAACACACCAGGGTAGTTTGTAAATTAGAATTTAAAAAGTGAAGAAAACACTATGACAACTGCAAATCGTCCGATACTCAATCTCGACCTCGATCTGCTAAGAACCTTTGTAGCTGTTGCTGATTTGAATACTTTTGCGGCGGCGGCAGTCGCCGTTTGTCGTACTCAATCAGCCGTCAGCCAACAAATGCAGCGGTTAGAGCAACTGGTTGGCAAAGAGTTGTTTGCCCGTCATGGGCGCAACAAATTACTGACCGAACACGGTATTCAGCTTCTCGGCTACGCCAGGAAAATCCTGCGCTTCAACGACGAAGCCTGTACTTCTCTGATGTACAACAATATTAAAGGTGTTCTGACTATTGGCGCTTCTGATGATACCGCCGATACCATCCTGCCTTTCCTGCTTAATCGCGTCACTTCGGTGTATCCAAAACTGGCGATTGATGTCCGGGTGAAACCCAGCTCGTTCATGATCGACATGCTGGAAAACGGTGAAGTCGATCTGGCTATTACCACTATGGCTACCGCGGATCGCCCGCACATTGTGCTGCGTACTTCGCCAACCCTGTGGTATTGCGCGGCAGATTACCATTTCCAGGCCGGCGAACCGATCCCGTTGGTGGTGATGGACGAACCCAGTCCGTTCCGCTCGATGGCGATCAAACATCTGGATGAAGCCGGGATCCCATGGCGGATTGCTTATGTGGCTTCGACGTTGTCCGCCGTTCGCGCAGCCTGCAAGGCCGGATTGGGCATCACCGTTCGGCCGATTGAAATGATGAGCCCGGACCTGCGGGTGCTCGGTGCAATGGAAGGGCTACCGGCCCTGCCAGATACTCAATATAGCCTGTGCCAGGATACCCAGTGCGGCAATGAGCTGGCGATGGCGATATTCAGCACCATGCAGAACGGCAACGACAACTACAGTTTCAGTGGGCCGAGTCCCTCGCTGGAAGATGACGCCTGTCTGGTTGACGATGAGGAATAACGCCCAAAAGCGTTAAACCGGGTAATAAAACCTCTGCTTCGGCGGAGGTTTTTTTTGCCCTGAATTCGATGAAAGTTAGATTTATGAGGGTTTAGATTGGTTTTAAAAGTGAAGGTGTTATTTGTTGGGCTTAAAGATTGTTAATGAGAACGGTTATCAGACGAAAAAATAGTCTTTCGGTCATTTATTGAACGAATAATTATAAAGGTAAAGGCCTGGAATCAATATGGTTATTTTGGTAGTTTGTGGCGGGCCGATTTGACCGGCGGGATTGACAAAAATTATTAAAGGGCCACACTTTTTTTGAGGGTTTATGCTGAAAACGTGTCCTGGATCAAAAAAATACCCCTAGGTAGTGAGTGGAAGAACAGGAGATTCCTGAGACAATGGTATAGTAAAACTGAAATGAGCATGTTGGTTTATATCTATCTGTTTCTACACATCAATTAACTGACACGATTTAGCCTAAGCCGGTCGCATCAAATGTTAATTAAATGATGAGTATGTAAACTAGTGTGTAGATACTTTTGTCAAAGTTGACAAAAGGTTATAGAAAGGAGTAAAAAGCCCACAGTAAAACGCTGGCTAACTTGCTGTAATAGCAGTTTGTTTGTGTGGTTTATTTATCCTTCCCTTAAATCGATGTGGTGCACTAACTGCCAGAAACAAGAGCAGAGCGATCGACGCCACTTTTGATGAGTAAGCATAGAGTATGTCAACAACCACTGAAGTTATCGCTCATCACTGGGCGTTCGCCGTATTTTTTGTCGTGGCAATCGGGCTTTGCTGTTTAATGCTGATGGGCGCGTTCTTCCTGGGTGGGAGAGCCCGTGCGCGCGCCAAACATACCCCGTTTGAATCAGGCATCGACTCGGTCGGCACGGCGCGCATGCGTCTGTCCGCCAAGTTCTACCTGGTCGCCATGTTCTTCGTTATTTTCGATGTTGAAGCCTTGTACCTTTACGCCTGGTCGGTCTCCATACGTGAGAGCGGTTGGGTAGGCTTCATCGAAGCCGCCATTTTCATTTTGGTGTTATTGGCTGGGCTGGTTTATCTGGTGCGTATTGGCGCATTGGATTGGACTCCGGTGCGCTCCAGGCGCCAGAGCAAGCCAGGCACAATCAAAAACGCCACCAACAGTCACCCGCAGTAGTCGGTTAAAAACGAGGCATTAAGATGGACTATACGCTCACCCGCATAGACCCGAACGGTGAGAACGACCGTTACCCCCTGCAAAAACAGGAGGTCGTCGCCGATCCCCTGGATCAACAGGTTCACCGCACGGTTTACATGGGTAAACTCGAACATGCATTGCATGACATGGTGAACTGGGGGCGTAAAAACTCTATTTGGCCGTATAACTTCGGTCTTTCGTGCTGCTACGTGGAGATGGTGACGTCGTTTACCGCCGTTCACGACGTGGCCCGCTTTGGTGCCGAAGTTCTGCGTGCATCGCCACGTCAGGCAGACCTGATGGTGGTGGCCGGTACCTGCTTTACCAAGATGGCCCCGGTTATTCAGCGTCTGTACGAACAGATGCTGGAGCCAAAATGGGTGATCTCCATGGGTGCCTGCGCCAACTCCGGTGGCATGTACGATATTTATTCCGTAGTACAGGGCGTGGACAAGTTCCTGCCGGTCGACGTGTACATTCCTGGCTGCCCACCGCGCCCGGAAGCTTACATGCAGGCACTGATGCTGTTGCAGGAATCTATTGGCAAAGAACGCCGCCCTCTGTCCTGGGTTGTCGGCGATCAGGGTGTTTACCGCGCCAACATGCAGTCTGAAAGAGAGCGTAAACACGGCGAGCGTATCGCGGTGACCAACCTTCGGACGCCTGACGAGATTTAAGACGTTCATTTAACGTCCATCTTAGTGCGCTATTGGTTAACACAGCGAAAAGTGAACTTGCGGCGAAATAACCCTTCAGTGTGGTGAAAAAAATTATGACAGATTCAACGACGCACGACGCATTGCCGGCCTGGCAAACCAGAGATCACCTTGACGACCCGGTGATTGGCGAACTGCGCAACCGTTTTGGGCCGGAAGCCTTTACTGTTCAGCCCACCCGTACCGGAATGCCCGTGGTATGGGTCAAACCTGACCAGTTACTGGAAGTAATGACGTTTTTGAGAAAACAGCCGAAGCCTTACGTCATGCTGTTCGATCTGCATGGCGTGGACGAGCGTCTTCGCACCCACCGCGACGGTTTGCCGGCTGCGGATTTTTCTGTTTTCTATCATCTGATTTCTATCGAACGCAACCGCGACATCATGCTGAAAGTGGCGCTGTCTGAAAAAGACCTGCACGTGCCCACAGCGACCAAGGTTTTCCCTAATGCCAACTGGTATGAGCGTGAAACCTGGGAAATGTTCGGTATTACCTTCGACGGCCACCCGCACCTGTCGCGCATCATGATGCCGCAAACCTGGGAAGGCCACCCGCTGCGTAAAGACTACCCGGCACGCGCCACCGAGTTCGATCCCTTTGTGTTGACCAAACAGAAAGAAGATCTGGAAATGGAAGCGCTGACCTTCAAACCGGAAGACTGGGGCATGAAGCGCGGCACCGAGAACGAGGACTTCATGTTCCTTAACCTCGGCCCGAACCACCCGTCTGCGCACGGTGCATTCCGTATCATTCTGCAGCTGGATGGCGAAGAGATTGTCGACTGCGTACCGGATATCGGTTACCACCACCGTGGCGCCGAGAAGATGGGTGAGCGTCAGTCCTGGCACAGCTACATTCCGTACACCGACCGTATCGAGTACCTCGGCGGCTGCGTGAACGAAATGCCTTACGTGCTGGCGGTTGAGAAACTGGCCGGTATCAAGGTGCCGGATCGCGTTGATACCATCCGCGTGATGCTGTCCGAACTGTTCCGTATCAACAGCCACCTGCTGTACATCAGTACGTTCATTCAGGACGTCGGCGCCATGACCCCGGTGTTCTTCGCCTTTACCGACCGTCAGAAAATCTACGATCTGGTTGAAGCGATTACCGGTTTCCGTATGCACCCGGCCTGGTTCCGTATTGGCGGTGTCGCACACGACCTGCCGCGCGGTTGGGACCGTCTGTTGCGCGAGTTCCTTGAGTGGATGCCAAAACGTCTGGATTCCTACGTCAAGGCTGCGTTGAAGAACAGCATCCTGAAGGGCCGTTCCGTCGGCGTGGCATCCTACAATGCTAAAGAAGCGTTGGAGTGGGGCGTCACTGGTGCAGGCCTGCGCGCCACCGGTATCGAGTTCGATGTGCGTAAATGGCGTCCGTATTCCGGCTATGAGAATTTCGACTTCGAAGTTCCGGTCGGTGACGGCAACAGCGACTGTTACACCCGCGTAATGCTGAAGGTGGAAGAGCTGCGTCAGAGCCTGCGCATTCTCGAACAGTGCCTGAACAACATGCCGGAAGGCCCGTTCAAGGCCGATCACCCGCTGACCACGCCGCCGCCGAAAGAGCGCACGCTGCAGCACATTGAAACGCTGATCACCCACTTCCTGCAGGTTTCCTGGGGCCCGGTGATGCCAGCCAACGAATCATTCCAGATGATTGAAGCCACAAAAGGGATCAACAGCTACTACCTGACCAGCGACGGCAGCACCATGAGCTATCGCACCCGGGTACGTACGCCAAGCTTTGCGCACCTGCAGCAAATCCCAGCGGTAATCCGTGGCAGCCTGGTCTCCGACCTGATCGTCTATCTGGGTAGTATCGATTTTGTAATGTCAGATGTGGACCGCTAACTATGCATGATCAAAAAGACAATCACGCGAATAACCAAGCGCTTGAACCTATCAATGCGGCCGCTCCCCAGAGCGGCGTTGATGCATTTGAGCTGAGTGCGGAAGAACGTGATGCGATCGAGCACGAAAAGCACCATTACGAGGATCCACGCGCTGCCTCCATTGAAGCACTGAAAATTGTGCAGAAGCAGCGTGGCTGGGTTCCGGATGGGGCGATTCATGCCATCGCGGAGCTGCTGGGCATTCCTGCCAGCGACGTAGAAGGCGTGGCCACGTTCTACAGCCAGATTTTCCGTCAGCCAGTAGGGCGCCACGTGATCCGTTATTGTGACAGCGTTGTTTGTCACATCACCGGTTACCAGGGTATTCAGGCCGCCATTGAGAAGAAGCTGAGCATCAAACCGGGTCAAACCACCTTTGATGGCCGTTTCACTCTGCTGCCAACCTGCTGCCTGGGCAACTGCGATAAAGGGCCAACCATGATGATTGATGAGGACACTCACAGTCAGCTGAAGCCTGAAGATATCGAGACGCTACTGGAGCAGTATCAATGATTAAAGACATTGTACGCACTCCCGAAATGCACCCGCTGACCTGGCGGCTGCGCGATGACAAACAGCCGGTCTGGCTGGATGAATATCGCAGCAAGAACGGCTATGCCGGTGCTGAAAAGGCGATTAAAGGCCTGGCTCCGGACGAGATCGTCACCCTGGTGAAAGACGCCGGGCTGAAAGGTCGCGGCGGTGCAGGTTTCTCCACCGGTCTGAAGTGGAGCCTGATGCCGAAAGACGAATCCATGAACATCCGTTACCTGCTGTGTAACGCCGATGAAATGGAGCCGGGCACCTATAAAGACCGCTTGCTGATGGAGCAACTGCCGCACCTGTTGGTGGAAGGCATGCTGATTTCGGCGTTCGCGCTGAAGGCTTATCGTGGCTACATCTTCCTGCGCGGTGAGTACATCGAAGCTGCGGTGCATTTGCGCCGAGCGATCGCCGAAGCCACCGAAGCCGGTTATTTGGGCAAGAACATCATGGGCAGCGGCTTCGACTTCGAGCTGATTGTTCATACCGGTGCCGGTCGTTACATCTGTGGCGAAGAAACCGCCCTGATCAACTCGCTGGAAGGCCGCCGTGCCAACCCGCGTTCCAAGCCACCTTTCCCGGCTTCCTCCGGCGTTTGGGGCAAACCGACCTGCGTCAATAACGTAGAAACCCTGTGTAACGTTCCGGCGATCCTGGCGAACGGCGTTGAGTGGTACAAGGGGATCTCCGCCGGCAAGAGTAACGATGCCGGTACCAAACTGATGGGCTTCTCCGGCCGGGTGAAAAACCCAGGCGTTTGGGAGCTGCCGTTTGGTACCACCGCACGTGAAATTCTGGAAGATTACGCCGGTGGTATGCGTGACGGTCTGCGTTTCAAAGCCTGGCAGCCAGGCGGCGCGGGCACCGACTTCCTGACTGCCGATCACCTCGATCTGCCGATGGACTTCGAGAGCATCGGTAAAGCCGGTAGCCGTCTCGGCACTGCACTGGCGATGGCAGTAGACCACGAGATTGGCATGGTTCCGCTGGTGCGCAACCTGGAAGAGTTTTTCTCTCGCGAGTCCTGCGGCTGGTGTACGCCATGCCGTGACGGTCTGCCGTGGAGCGTGAAGATCCTGCGTGCGCTGGAAAACGGCGAAGGGCAGCCGGGGGATATCGAAACCCTTGAGCAGCTGTGCCGTTCTCTCGGCCCGGGCAAAACCTTCTGCGCCCACGCGCCAGGTGCCGTAGAGCCACTGCAAAGCGCAATTAAATATTTCCGTGAAGAGTTCGAAGCGGGCATCAAAGTGAAGCACTTCAGCAACGCGCATGCGATTGGCGGTATTCAGGCCAATAATCTGCTGAAGCAACGCTGGTAAGCCGACTCGCCCCGACGACACGGCCAGAATTTTTGATTAACGCCTGCCGCAAGGCAGGCCACTTGGAAGCATGCTGACTATGGCTACGATTCATGTAGACGGCAAAGAATACGACGTAGATGGGGCTGACAACCTGCTGCAGGCTTGTCTCTCCCTCGGGCTCGATATTCCTTACTTTTGCTGGCATCCGGCGCTGGGAAGCGTCGGCGCTTGCCGCCAATGTGCGGTAAAGCAATACCAAAACGCGGAAGATACGCGTGGCCGTTTGGTGATGTCTTGTATGACACCGGCATCCGATGGAACCTTTATTTCCATCGACGATGGCGAAGCCAAACAGTTCCGCGAAAGCGTGGTTGAGTGGTTGATGACCAACCACCCGCACGACTGTCCGGTATGTGAAGAAGGCGGTAACTGTCACCTGCAGGATATGACAGTAATGACCGGCCACAGCTTCCGTAAATACCGTTTCAGTAAGCGTACTCACAACAACCAGGAGCTGGGGCCGTTTATCTCGCATGAGATGAACCGCTGTATCGCCTGTTACCGTTGCGTGCGCTACTACAAGGATTATGCGGACGGCACCGACTTCGGTGTGTACGGCGCGCACGACAACGTCTACTTCGGACGCGTCGAGAGCGGCACGCTGGAAAGTGAGTTTTCCGGCAACCTGGTGGAAGTGTGCCCGACTGGCGTGTTCACCGACAAAACCCACTCCGAGCGCTATAACCGTAAGTGGGACATGCAGTTTGCACCGAGCATCTGCCAGCAGTGCAGCATCGGCTGTAACACCAGCCCGGGCGAGCGCTATGGCGAACTGCGGCGTATCGAAAACCGTTATAACGGCAGCGTGAACCACTACTTCCTGTGTGACCGCGGCCGCTTCGGTTATGGCTACGTGAACCAGAAAGATCGTCCACGTCAGCCACAGCAACTGCGTGGCGACGACTGGATCACCCTGAACGCCGAGCAGGCGATGCAGGGCGCGGCGGATATTCTGCGTCAGGCGAAGAAAACCATCGGCATTGGCTCACCACGCGCCAGCCTGGAAAGTAACTTCGCACTGCGTGATTTGGTGGGTGCCGAGAACTTCTATACCGGTATCTCGCAGGCCGAACAGGGCCGTCTGGACCTGATGCTGAACGTGCTGCAAAACAGTGGCGTTCACACGCCTGCGCTGCGCGAAATCGAAGGCTATGACGCCGTGCTGGTGTTGGGTGAAGACTTGACCCAGACCGGCGCACGTATTGCCCTGTCGGTACGTCAGGCGGTGAAGGGCAAGGCTCGCGCCATGGCTGCGGCCCAACGCGTTGCCGACTGGCAGATTGCTGCGGTGCAGAACATTGGCCAGCACGCCAAACACCCGCTGTTCGTTACCAACGTGGATAACACTCGTCTGGACGATATCGCGGCATGGAACTACCGTGCACCGGTGGATGAGCAGGCGCGCTTCGGCTTCGCCATCGCCCATGCGCTGGACAACGCGGCTCCGGCAGTCAACGATTTGGCTGACGGCCTGAACAAGAAAGTCGATATCATCGTGCAGGCGCTGACCGACGCGCGTAAACCGTTGATCATCACCGGCAGCAACGCCGGTAGCGAAGCCATCATCGAAGCGGCGGCCAACATCGCCAAGGCGCTGAAGGATCGCGGTTCTGACGTCGGCATCACCTTCGTAGCCAGCGCCGCCAACAGCATCGGTTTGTCGATGATCGGCGGCGGTTCGCTCGATCAGGCGCTGATCCAGTTGGAAAGCGGCGAAGCCGACACGGCCATCGTGATGGAAAACGATCTCTACCGGCATGCGCCGGCGGCGAAAGTGGACGCTGCACTGGCCAAGGTCAGTAACCTGATCGTGGTCGATCATCAGCGCACCGCCATTATGGATAAAGCTAATCTGATCCTGTCGGCGGCCAGCTTCGCGGAAAGCGACGGTACTCTGGTCAATCAGGAAGGCCGCGCTCAGCGTTTCTTCCAGGTTTACGATCCGGCGTACTACGACGACGCGAAGAAAGACGTTTACACCGTAATGCTGGAAAGCTGGCGTTGGATGCACTCGCTGCATTCCACCTATACCAGCCGCCACGTGGACTGGACGCAGCTTGATCATGTGATCGAAGCCTGTGTTACCGCGTTGCCGCAGTTGCAGGGCATTGTGGACGCCGCACCGGACGCGAGTTTCCGTATCCGCGGTCAGAAACTGGCGCGTTCTCCGATTCGCTCCAGTGGCCGTACGGCGATGCGCGCCAATATCAGCGTGCACGAACCGCGTCAGCCGCAGGATAAAGACACCATGTTCGCCTTCTCAATGGAAGGGAACAACAGCCCGTTCGCCGACCGCCAGCAGATCCCATTTGCCTGGGCACCAGGTTGGAACTCACCGCAAGCATGGAACAAGTTCCAGGCCGAAGTGGGCGGCAAGCTGCGTCATGGCGATCCGGGCGTGCGTTTGATCGAAGCGGGGGAGGGCAAACTGGGTTACTTCGACCGCGTGCCTGCCGCCTTTGGTCAACAGCAAGGCTGGCGTGTTGCGCCTTATTACCACCTGTTCGGCAGTGATGAAATGTCACAGCGTTCCGGGGTGATCCAGCAGCGCATGCCGGATGCCTATGTGATGGTCAATCCGACCGATGCGGCTGCGCTGGGCGTCAATGCCGGTGCGCTGGTGGAGTTCAGCTGTGCGGGCCAGACCCTGCGTCTGCCGGTGCGTCTGAGTGAAACCCTGACCCAGGGCCAACTGGGCTTACCGCTCGGCTTGCCAGGGATCCCGCCGGTACTGGTGGGTGCAACGGTTGAAAATCTGCGGGAGGCGACACGATGAGCTGGTTTACCCCTGAGGTGATCGACATTCTGATCTCCATTGTTAAAGCGGTAGTGATCCTGCTGGTCGTAGTCACCTGTGGGGCATTCATGAGCTTCGGCGAACGCCGTTTGCTCGGTCTGTTCCAGAACCGTTATGGACCAAACCGTGTCGGCTGGGGTGGCTCGCTGCAGCTGGTCGCCGACATGATCAAAATGTTCTTCAAGGAAGACTGGGTACCGAAATTCTCCGACCGGGTGATCTTTACCCTGGCGCCGATGATCGCCTTTACTTCCCTGTTGCTGGCATTTGCCATCGTCCCGGTCAGCCCGACCTGGGCGGTGTCCGACCTCAACATCGGTATTTTGTTCTTCCTGATGATGGCCGGCCTGGCGGTATACGCCGTGCTGTTCGCCGGCTGGTCGAGCAACAACAAATACTCGCTGTTGGGGGCGATGCGTGCTTCTGCGCAAACCCTGAGCTACGAAGTGTTCATCGGCCTGTCGCTGATGGGCGTGGTGGCACAGGCGGACTCCTTCAACATGCAGGCGATCGTTGAATCTCAGGCGCATATGTGGAACGTCATCCCGCAATTCTTTGGTTTCATTACCTTTGCGATTGCCGGTGTGGCGGTGTGTCACCGTCACCCGTTTGACCAACCGGAAGCCGAGCAGGAACTGGCTGACGGTTACCACATTGAATATTCCGGCATGAAGTTCGGGCTGTTCTTTGTGGGTGAATACATAGGTATCGTCACCGTTTCTGCCCTGATTGTGACGTTGTTCTTCGGTGGCTGGCAGGGTCCATTCCTGCCGCCATTCGTCTGGTTCGCGCTGAAAACGGCTTTCTTCATGATGATGTTCATTCTGATTCGTGCTGCTCTGCCACGTCCGCGCTATGACCAGGTGATGTCCTTCGGCTGGAAAGTGTGTCTGCCGTTGACGCTGCTGAACCTGCTGGCGACTGCCGCCGTCATTTTGTACAACGCTCAATAAGGGGTGAATAAACCATGACATTGAAAGAGTTATTGGTTGGTTTCGGCACCCAGGTGCGCAGCATTTGGATGATAGGCCTGCACGCCTTCGCCAAGCGCGAAACCCAGATGTATCCGGAAGAACCGGTTTACCTGCCGCCGCGCTACCGTGGCCGCATCGTGCTGACGCGCGATCCGGACGGCGAAGAGCGCTGCGTGGCTTGTAACCTGTGTGCGGTTGCCTGCCCGGTGGGCTGTATCTCGCTGCAAAAAGCAGAACAGAAAGATGGCCGTTGGTACCCGGAGTTCTTCCGCATCAACTTCTCGCGCTGCATTTTCTGCGGCCTGTGCGAAGAAGCTTGCCCAACGACCGCGATCCAGCTGACGCCGGATTTCGAAATGGGTGAGTTCAAGCGCCAGGATCTGGTGTACGAAAAAGAAGATCTGTTGATCTCGGGGCCGGGTAAATATCCGGAATATAACTTCTACCGGATGGCCGGTATGGCGATTGACGGCAAAGCCAAGGGCGAAGCCGAAAACGAAGCCAAACCGATCGACGTCAAAGGTCTGTTGCCTTAAGGAGCCAGCAAGCATGGAAATTGCCTTTTATCTGGCAGGTTTTATTGCGGTGATCGCGACAATTCGCGTGATCTCGCATACCAATCCTGTGCATGCGTTGCTGTATCTGATCGTCTCGTTACTGGCGATCTCTGCAGTCTTTTTCTCACTCGGCGCTTACTTTGCCGCGGCACTGGAAATCATTGTCTACGCCGGTGCCATCATGGTGCTGTTCGTGTTCGTGGTGATGATGTTGAACCTCGGCAACGCGGTGCAGCAACAAGAGCGCGATTGGCTCAAACCGTCGGTGTGGATCGGCCCTGGCATCTTGTCGCTGGCGCTGTTGGTGGTGCTGATTGTCGCTATCCGCAGCGTGTCCGATCAGGGCATCAGCGGTGAGATGGTTGACGCTAAAGCGGTGGGGATCAGCCTGTTTGGTCCTTACGTTCTGGCGGTTGAGCTGGCTTCAATGCTGCTGTTGGCAGGTCTGGTTGTTGCCTTCCACATTGGCCGTGAGCACAAACCGGGTGAGGTGTTGAGCAACGCCCCGGCCGGTAGCGAAATGGCGAGAAGAAAATCGGAGGAGCAAGCATGATCCCTCTTCAACATGGCCTGATCCTGGCGGCAATTCTGTTCGTCCTGGGTCTGACCGGGTTGCTGGTGCGTCGCAATCTGCTGTTTATGCTGATCAGCCTGGAAGTGATGATCAACGCCGCGGCACTGGCGTTTATCGTGGCGGGCAGCTATTGGGGCCAACCGGACGGGCAGGTGATGTATATCCTGGCGATCAGCCTGGCAGCCGCCGAGGCCAGTATTGGTCTGGCATTGCTGCTGCAGCTTTACCGTCGTCGTCATACCCTGAATATTGATACTGTCAGTGAGATGCGCGGATGAACCTATTATATTTAACTATTCTGCTACCGCTGATCGGGTTCCTGCTGTTGGCCTTCTCCCGAGGCCGCTGGTCTGAGAACACCTCGGCAATCGTCGGCGTAGGCTCTATCGGCCTGGCTGCTCTGGTCACGGTCCACGTGGGTATGGACTTCTTCGCCCAGAAAGCCACGGGTGTGCAGCTGTTTGAGCAAAACCTGTGGAACTGGATGAGCGTCGGTAATTTCAATATCGGCGTGACCCTGACGCTGGACGGCCTGTCGCTGACCATGCTGTCAGTGGTGACCGGCGTGGGCTTCTTCATCCACATGTTCGCTTCCTGGTACATGCGCGGTGAAGAGGGCTACTCACGCTTCTTCGCGTACACCAACCTGTTTATCGCCAGCATGGTGGTATTGGTGCTGGCAGACAACCTGTTGCTGCTGTACCTGGGTTGGGAAGGCGTGGGCCTGTGCAGCTACCTGTTGATCGGTTTCTATTACAAGGATCCGGCCAACGGTGCGGCGGCAATGAAAGCCTTCATCGTGACCCGCGTCGGTGACGTGTTCCTGGCATTTGCGCTGTTCATCCTCTACAACGAGCTGGGCACGCTGAACATCCGCGAACTGATGATCCTGGCACCGCAAAAACTGGCGGTCGGCGATACGGCGATCACCTGGGCTACGTTGATGTTGCTGGGTGGTGCGGTCGGTAAATCGGCGCAGTTGCCGTTGCAGACCTGGCTGGCAGACGCGATGGCGGGTCCAACCCCGGTTTCTGCACTGATCCACGCAGCAACCATGGTGACCGCGGGCGTTTACCTGATTGCCCGTACTCACGGCCTGTTCCTGATGGCGCCGGAAGTGTTGCATCTGGTGGGCATTATCGGGGCGGTGACCCTGGTGCTGGCCGGCTTTGCCGCGCTGGTGCAGACCGATATCAAGCGCGTGCTTGCCTACTCCACCATGAGCCAGATTGGCTACATGTTCCTGGCGTTGGGCGTGCAGGCGTGGGATGCGGCTATCTTCCACCTGATGACCCATGCGTTCTTCAAGGCGCTGCTGTTCCTCTCCTCCGGTTCGGTGATCCTGGCCTGCCACCACGAGCAGAACATCTTCAAGATGGGCGGCCTGCGCAAGAGCATTCCGCTGGTTTACGTCTGCTTCCTGGTGGGTGGCGCTGCGCTGTCGGCACTGCCGCTGATCACCGCAGGCTTCTTCAGTAAGGATGAGATCCTGGCCGGTGCGATGGCTAACGGTCACATCAACCTGATGATTGCCGGTCTGGTCGGTGCGTTCATGACCTCGCTGTACACCTTCCGTATGATTTTCATCGTGTTCCATGGCGAAGAGAAAATCAAAGCGCATGCCGGTAAAGGCATCACTCACCACCTGCCGCTGTTGGTTCTGCTGGTGCTGTCCACCTTCGTTGGCGCGATGATTGTTCCGCCATTGCAGGGCGTACTGCCAGACACCACCGAGCTGGCGCACGGTAGCGTGCTGCAACTGGAGATTACCTCCGGCGTAGTGGCTATTGTCGGCATCCTGCTGGCGGCGGCGCTGTGGCTGGGCAAACGTAGCCTGGTGACCCGCATTGCCAATAGCGCACCGGGGCGTTTCTTCTCGACCTGGTGGTTCCATGCCTGGGGCTTCGACTGGCTGTACGACAAAGTGTTCGTCAAGCCGTACCTGGGTATTGCGAAGTTGCTGCAGCGTGATCCGCTGAACTCGATGATGAATCTGCCGGCCATCTTCTCCCGCTGGGGGAACCGTGGTCTGACAGTGAGCGAGAACGGTCAGGTGCGTTGGTATATAGCGTCTATGGGTGTGGGTGCAGTGGTCGTATTGGCTCTGTTGATTCTGGTTTAATTGAATAATTTAAACAGACGCATTTTTCGGGCGTAGCGCCCTGCAGGGCAGGCGCTACGTACAAAGTTTGAAATTATTCGTATAAGGGACACAAAACGCCATGCTATTACCTTGGCTAATTCTTATCCCCTTTATTGGCGGTCTGCTGTGCTGGCAGTTTGAGCGCTTCGGTACTAAGGTGCCGCGCTGGATTGCGTTGATCGCAATGGGGCTGACATTGGCGCTTTCTCTGTATCTGTGGATGCAGGGTGGCTACACATTGACTACGCCGAAAGGCATTCCGCAGTGGCAGTCTGAATTCCTGCTGCCGTGGATCCCTCGCTTTGGTATTTCCATCCACCTGGCGCTGGACGGCCTGTCACTGCTGATGGTGGTGCTGACCGGCCTGCTGGGCGTGCTGGCCATTCTCTGTTCCTGGCGTGAAATCCAGAAATACCAGGGCTTCTTCCACCTGAACCTGCTGTGGATCCTGGGTGGGGTAATCGGCGTGTTCCTCGCCATCGACATGTTCCTGTTCTTCTTCTTCTGGGAAATGATGTTGGTGCCGATGTACTTCCTGATTGCACTCTGGGGTCACAAGGCGTCGGACGGGAAGACCCGTATCACTGCGGCTACCAAGTTCTTCATCTATACCCAGGCCAGCGGTCTGGTGATGTTGATTGCCATCATGGGCCTGGTGTTCGTGCACTATAACGCGACCGGCGTGTGGACCTTCGATTACGAAGACCTGCTGCAGACGCCAATGTCCCATAACGTGCAATACCTGTTGATGCTGGGCTTCTTCATCGCCTTTGCGGTGAAAATGCCGGTGGTGCCATTGCACGGCTGGTTGCCTGATGCGCATAGCCAGGCACCCACCGCAGGTTCTGTTGATCTCGCGGGGATCTTGCTGAAAACCGCGGCCTACGGCATGTTGCGTTTCAGCCTGCCGCTGTTCCCGGAAGCGTCGCACGAGTTTGCGCCAATCGCCATGTGGCTGGGCGTGGTCGGTATCTTCTACGGTGCCTGGATGGCATTTGCGCAGACCGATATCAAGCGTCTGATTGCTTATACCTCGGTTTCCCATATGGGCTTCGTGCTGATTGCCATCTACACCGGCAGCCAACTGGCTTACCAGGGTGCGGTGATCCAGATGATTGCGCACGGTCTGTCTGCGGCCGGTATGTTCATCATCTGTGGCCAGCTGTACGAACGTCTGCATACCCGCGACATGCGTGAAATGGGCGGCCTGTGGGGGCGTATCAAATACATCCCGGCGCTGTCGCTGTTCTTCGCAGTGGCGACCCTGGGGATGCCGGGTACCGGTAACTTCGTCGGTGAATTCATGATCCTGTTCGGCAGCTATCAGGTTGTGCCGGTGATCACCGTGATTTCTACCTTCGGTCTGGTGTTTGCTTCGGTTTACTCGTTGATCATGATGCAGCGCGCCTATTACGGCAAAGCCAAGTCTGACCAACCGTTACCGGGCATGACCGCGCGTGAGCTGTTCATCATTCTGCTGTTGGTGGTGTTGCTGGTTCTGCTGGGGGTTTACCCGCAGCCGATTCTGGATACTTCCAATGCGGCGATGAGCAACGTGCAACACTGGTTTGGTTCGTCAGTTTCAGCAATTTCAACAACAAGGCCGTAATTCGCCATGACAATAACTCCTCAACAACTGATCGCATTGTTACCACTGTTGATCGTCGGATTGACGGTGGTGGTTGTGATGCTAGGCATTGCGTGGCGACGCGACCACTTTATCAACGCCACCCTGACCGTGATCGGTCTAAACCTGGCGCTGCTTTCGCTGTACTTTGTCGGCCAGGCAGGCCCAATGGACGTCACCCCGCTGCTGCGGGTTGACGGCTACTCGATGTTCTATACCGGGCTGGTGATTCTGGCGAGCCTGGCGACCTGTACCTTCGCCTATCCTTGGCTGGTCGGTTACCCGGACAACCGCGAAGAGTTCTACCTGCTGGTGCTGATTGCTACCCTGGGTGGCATTCTGCTGGCGAGCGCCAACCATCTGGCGTCGCTGTTCCTCGGTATTGAACTGATCTCGCTGCCGCTGTTCGGTCTGGTGGGTTATGCCTACCGCCAGAAGCGTCCGCTGGAAGCGGCCATCAAGTATATGTTGCTGTCCGCTGCCGCGTCGTCATTCCTGCTGTTTGGTATGGCGCTGCTGTATGCCGAGTCCGGCGACCTGTCACTGGCCGGCCTGGGCAAAAGCCTGCAAGAAAACATGATGCACCAGCCGCTGGTCCTGGCGGGTATGGGCATGATGATTGTCGGTCTGGGCTTCAAGCTGTCGCTGGTGCCGTTCCAACTGTGGACGCCGGATGTGTATCAGGGGGCGCCTGCGCCGGTTTCAACCTTCCTGGCGACCGCCAGCAAGATTGCAATCTTCGCCGTGGTGATGCGTTTGTTCCTGTATGCACCGGCCGCCGACAACGAAGCGCTGCGCATGGTGCTGTCGATCATTGCCGTCTGCTCCATTTTGTTCGGCAACCTGATGGCCATCAGCCAGACCAATATCAAGCGTCTGCTGGGTTACTCGTCGATCGCCCACCTGGGTTATCTGCTGGTGGCGTTGATTGCGGTGCAAACCCATCAGCTGTCGTTGGAAACCGCCGGGGTTTACCTGGCCGGTTACCTGTTCAGCAGCCTGGGCGCGTTTGGCGTAGTCAGCCTGATGTCCAGCCCGTACCGTGGCCCGGATGCCGATTCACTGTTCTCCTACCGTGGTCTGTTCTGGCATAAGCCAATTCTGTCTGCGGTAATGACGGTGATGATGCTGTCACTGGCCGGTATCCCGATGACTCTGGGCTTTATCGGTAAGTTCTTCGTTATCGCGATGGGTGTCAGTGCTCACCTGTGGTGGTTGACCGGCGCAGTGGTGCTGGGTAGTGCCATCGGTTTGTACTACTACCTGCGTGTGACCGTCAGCCTGTTCCTCAGCGCGCCGGAAGCGCTGCAGCGCGATACCCCGAACAACTGGGCGTTGACCGCAGGCGGTGTGGTGGTGTTGATCTCCGCCGCGTTGGTGTTGCTGCTGGGGGTTTATCCGCAGCCGCTGATTACGCTGGTGCAGATGGCACAGCCGATGTTCTGATTGGCATCAAGGCAGTAAAAAAGGTCGCTTCGGCGACCTTTTTTTATGGGGATGGGGAACAGATTAAAGCGTCATCTGCGCCGGGCGACAGTGGTACAACTCTGCCAGCTTTTCCCTGGTTTTTTTTTGCGGTTTGGAGTCGATGGCTTCCCACTGAGAAACGGCAGATTGGGTAGTGCCCAGTTTTGTCGCCACATCGTACTGCGAGAAGCCGCGGAAAACTCGCCATGCGGCGATCAGGCTGATGTTCTGATCCAACATGATAGAGACCACTTCGTGAGGAACCGTTTCATCATCGTGCGCGTCGCTATTATAGGGGATAGACTCATAGTCATCTTGCCGGCCTACCAGCTTTTTATATTCATCGAGAGGCAATACCACGTACAGCGGTTTGCCTGATTCATCATGGATATACTGTAACTTCGCCATCTGGCATACCTCTGGTTGTAAATTTCGGCTCAACGCTGTTCAGTACGTTGTCGACGTTCTGCGCTTCACCTGTTGGATCAGACAGACAATGGGTTCATCATCAGTCATCTCAAAAATAATGCGATAGCTGCCGACGCGCAGGCGGAATTGGCTGTCAGCACCCTGCAATTTTTTGATATCCAGTCTGACGGCAGGAAACGTGCTTAACAGCCCAACCTTGTTTTTAATGGCTGAGCGATCCTGTGTAGGTAGCGTCATCAATTGCTTAAGTGCTTTGCGCGACCAGTTAACCTTTGCCATCATTCCCTCGACTGTGGGGGCACGTCCTGTGCGTTAATTAGATAATAAGTTTTTAATCTAATAATGGCAATGCGGTGAAATGAGATAAGAGGGGCGGGTACATCACCCTAACCCCTGAATGGGTGAGATCAGCCGGGATTGTTTTTAAACGAGGTTTCCAACGCCTGCACTACGGCACGTACCCGCGCGGCGCGCTGCAGGTCGGGGTGCAGTACCAGCCAGATATCTACCCAGTCTTTATTCTCCGGGAAGATACGCACCAGATCCGGGTCCTTGTCCGCCAGGAAGGAGGACAGCAGGCCGATGCCCAATCCGTTACGCGTTGCCGAGCGCAACAGCAACTGTGAATTGCACTGCAAAACTACATTGGGGTCGATCAGCGCTTCGCCACAAAAGTCGTTCCAGTGGCGCGGCACCAGCTCGCGTGGAAACATCAGCAGATCATGGCCATTCAGGTGGTCGCCCTTGGTCGGCAGTCCGTGTTTGTCGAGATAGTCCTGAGTGGCATACAGCCCCATTTCGATGGTTGCCATACGTTTGATAATCAGCTCATCGGACTCGGGCCGGGCGCCACGGATCGCCAAATCCGCTCCTCGGTAGGAAATATCAGAGATATTCACCGCCGTCAGCAGGGTGACGGTGATTAACGGATGTTGCTCCCGCAGCGCTTTCAAGGCCGGAATGACAAAGGCCTCGGCCATGGTGTCGGTGGTGGCGATGCGCACGTTACCGCACAGGCTGTCGTCGCCGCTGGTGGCCTTGCGGCCAATCGCCTGCACGGCATTTTCCATATTCATCACGTCTGCCAGCATTTCCTCACCCAAAGGGCTGAGGGAGAATGATTTCGGCGTGCGGATAAACAGCTTGGAGCCCAGGCTCTCTTCAAAAGCGGTAATACGCCGTCCGACGGTGGCCTGGTCGACGTGTAGTTCATTGGCGGCCTTTCGTAAAGTGCCGCAGCGGGCTACTGCCAGGAAGAAGCGTGCGTCATCCCAATTCATCATGCCATTTCCTTTATGCTGGCTTATCGGCCTTGTTGGTGTTCATTCTTGCGCAACCTTACGGGCACGGGTTTAGGCGACAAGTCAGGGCTGGTATCATAATTATTTATTATGTTTCAGGATATGAATAAATGCATTAACGTGAAGCGATTTTGCATCTTTATTTTTACCCGACAATCTTTATCCTTATCAACGTTTATGCTGTGATCTGGCGCACGTTTTGTGCCAATGTTACCCTAAACGCGAAAGCAGATGCGCATGAGAGCCTGTCTCTGTTGGCTAACAGCCTGGTGGGATCGACTCTGAATCAGGTTGGCCAACCACGACTGGACATTAAAAATGGAGTCTCACGCAGAGAAGTTATACACCCCCGTAGCACTGGCAACTGCGGATGGTGTCAGGGTTATTGCCACGCCCGGCACGAAAGCGGCGGAGCAAACAAACGCTGATGTGATTATCCAGGGTCTTGAAGCTCGGGGCATTCAGCATATATTCCTGGTACCCGGCAAGCTGGTGTACCCACTGATTAAATCCATTGAACATTCAGCCATTAGCGGCATCGTCGGCGCTCATGAAACCGCCTGCGGCTTTATGGCCGACGGCTACGCCCGCGCCAGCCGCAAGTTTGGCGTTTGTCTGGGCATCTCCGGCCCCGGCACCATGAATTTCCTGCCGGCAATGGCCGCGGCCCAGGCCGATAAAATCCCGGTGCTGTATCTGGCCGGCGGTATCGCCACTTATCATGAAGCGCAGGGCGCTTTCCAGGACGGCAGCAATAGCGGCATTGATGAGCTGACTATCGTCAAACCGCTGCTTTCCGCCGCGATAGAAGTGAAAAATAATCTTACGTTGCAGCACGAGCTGCGGCGCAGTTTGTCCTGCCTGAACACCCAGCGTAAAGGCCGCGCTTATTTAAGCGTGCCGGTCGATATGCAAAAGAAAACGGTAGCCGGCAATTATGAAGCCAGCCCACAGCGTACGCCACAGTGCCGTGAAGCGGCGATCGACCAACAGGCGCTGGAGCAGGTGTTGGATGATTATCTGCTGCGCGGGCTGAACGTTGCCTGCCTGGTGGGTAACCGCATGAATAATCCGTTGGATGCCGCACTGCTGCTGCGCCTGGCGGAGAAATACCGCTTGCCGGTTGCCACTACGCTGTCCGGCAAGGGCGCTTTTCCCGAAGGGCACGAGCTGGCGCTGGGGCTGTATGGTTTCGCCGGTCATACCCGGGCGGTGGAAACCATCAATGGCGACGAGGTCGACGTGCTGCTGGTGCTGGGCTGCGATCTCAGCCAGCGCGACAGCCTGAACTGGAATTCACGGCTGCATGGCACCAAAACGCTGGTGGTGATCGATGAGGATTTTGACAAGGTCAGCTCGCATTATCAGCCGGACATGCAGATTTTCTCCAGCCTGACCGATACGCTGCGGCACCTGCTGGATGCGGTCAGCGATGAAGATCAGCATCTGGTCGCCATCAAGAGCCTGCGCAATGGCTGGCTTGAACAGGTGCGCCAACTGCCGTTGGAGCAACAGCAGCCCGATTTACAGGCGCGCCTGGCCTTGGGTGAAGCCAATATGTACCCCGGCGACGCCATCAAACGCATTCGCAGCCGAATGGGCCCGGACACCAACGTAGTGGTCGACTCCGGCGCGCACCGCATCTTTATGGCGCACCATTGGCTGGCCAGCGGGCGTGGTGATTACCATACCTCAAGTTCCCTGGCACCGATGGGCTGGGCGATTTGTGCCGGCATTGGTATCAAGCTGGCGGCGCCGCACCGCGACTGCGTGGTGGTCAGCGGCGACGGATGCATGTTGATGCACGGTATGGAGATCCAGACCGCCGCCCGTTATCAGGTCAAAATGACCTTTGTGGTGATGAACAACTGCGCCCACGGGGCGATGCATATCGACACCTTGCAGAACCGCGGCGTCTCGGCGGACTACACGGCGTTGCCAAACCACGACTGGAAGGCCTTCGCCAACAGTCTGGGGGTTTCTTCTGCCAGGGCGTCAACGCTGGAAGAGCTGGATGAGGCACTGGTCGCGGCGGCTGAGCACGAAGGCCCGTTCCTGATAGAAGTGTTGGTAGGAAATCATGTGGCACCTAATCGCTACTATGCCGAGAGCATCGTAGAATACGAGCAGCGTATCAAAGGCTTGTAACGACGTAGCCCTGTTATTGCGGGAGTCGTCATTATTGTCCTTTGTATCACGCCATTCTATTTTACTTACAGTAGTCATGGAGCGATAACGATGTATAAACTGACACTTCTGGCATTAATGATGGCCTTTCAGGGCTATGCACAGGCCGCTGACGACCACGGCGAAGGCATTACCAAAGAAACCCTGCTGAAAACCGAGACCTCGTGGGAAGGTTCGCCGTACCAGCACTATCCGGCCGGTGCTCCGCAGATCACCATGCTGAAAGTCACCGTGGAACCGAACAAGGTGCTGGCCTGGCATACCCATCCGTGCATCAGCGCGGTGTATATGACCGGCGGCAGCGTTTCGCTGACGGTAAAGAAAACCGGTGTGAAGCACACCTTTAAGCAGGGCGACTCCTTTACCGATACGGTAGATATCGTGCATCAGGGCGTTTCCGGCGATAAAGGGGCCGAAATGCTGGTGTTCTTCGCCTGTGCCGATAACAAGCCGTTGACGGTGAAAGCCGCCGAATAATAGCCGTCGTCTTTCACACCGCGATGCTGTTGCCGTAGGGGCGAATAGATTCGCCCCGTTTTATTTTTGTCGCCCATTGGGGCGGCACTCCGAGGAAATCATGGTTGCTTTGTGGATGGTTGTCGCCAGCGGGTTCTTTGCGCTGATGGGGGCCAGCATCAAACTGGCTTCGGCCAAAGTCGGCTTTTTCGACATCATTTTTTATCGCTCTGTGATTAACGTGCTGATCGTTGCCGCGTTAATTCAGGTTAAAAACCTCGGTTTTCGCACCCGCCATCTGGGTCTGCATATGAAACGCGCCGCCATCGGCAATGCGGCAATGTACTGTGGCTTCTACTCGCTGATCCATTTGCCGATCGCCACTGCCACCACGCTGGGCTACACCAACCCGATCTTTCAGTCGGCGATCGCCTTTGTCACCTCCAAAGGCCAGTTGACCGGCAAGCTGCTGTTCTCGGTGCTGCTGGGGTTTATTGGCATTCTGGTGCTGCTGCGGCCCGATACGCCGAACGGTGAGTATGCCGCCACGCTGATTGGCCTGCTTTCCGGCCTGCTGACGGCGCTGGCCTATTTTAACGTCGGCAAGCTGGTGCGCACGGGCGAGCCGGAGCTGCGGGTGGTGTTTTACTTCTCGCTGGTGGGCACGATAGTGGGCGCCGTGATGACCACGGTAGTGGGGTTCAGTACGCTGGATAGCGCCATGATACTGTGCGTCTGCGCCATCGGCGTGTTCGGCAGCCTGGGGCAAATTACCATGACCCGTGCCTATGGCAGCGGTAATGCGGTGATAGTCAGCATTCTTTCCTACAGCACCATCATTTTCTCCACGCTGCTCGGTTATCTGCTGTTTGGCGAGAAACTGTCTTATATTGCCGCGGGCGGCATGGCGTTGATTATTCTTTCCGGTGCGCTGGCTATTTTGAAACGCGCCCCGGCGAAGGTCACCAAAGCTGAAGCCGTGTAATTTTGCATTCAACAGAATGCATTAATGAATCACTATGATGCATTCTTGGCTATTTTGACGGTTATACCCGAAAGGTATGATAAACGCGTTTCCTGATGAATTTGGTTTCAGGGCTTGGTGTTTATCCAGATTGTTTCGGGAGAGAAAAATGTCTGAAGGTGTGGCTGTTGATGAAGCGGCTAAAGCGAATTCGGGCACGTCGCATTTTGCCATTCTGCTGTTTTTAGCGCTGGCATTAATGTCTGCATTGCTCAACAGCAGTGCACCGACGCCGCTTTATCCGCTTTATCAACATGAGTTGGCGTTAAGCTCGGTCAGCCTAACGGTCATTTATGGCGCCTATGCCGCTGGCGTACTGATCTCACTGTTCGGCGTGGGCAACATGGCCGGCAAGGTCAAAGACTTGCGCAGCATGATTGTGCCGGCTTTGCTGGTGGTGCTGGCCGGGGCTTTGCTGTTCTCGATGGCCGATTCGTTTTTGATGATGTTTATGGCGCGTTTGCTGGCCGGGATCGGCACCGGGGCATTAACCGGTGCGGCCAATATTGCGCTGGTGCGTTTTGGGCCGAAAGACGGCGGTAAAAATGCGGCGCTGATTGCTACGCTGTCGTTTACCACCGGCCTGGCGTTGGGGCCGATTTTCAGCGGTGTGGCGCTGCAAACCGGGTTCCATACCACTTCGCTGCCGTTCATTATCATTATGGCGGTGGCGGCAGTGGCCGCGCTGGGCGTGATGCTGAAATGGCCGGTTGAAGTGGTGGTCGCGCCGTTAAGCGGGGCGGCGGCGGTTGATGGCGCAGCGGAAAAAAGCTCATTGGCTGACGGCCTGCGTGCGACCGGTGGCAAGTTCTACCTGTGTGCCGGTGCACTGTTTATCTGTTGGGCGGTGGCTGCCAGCATTTTGGCGATTGGCCCGAGCGTGTCGGAAAAGCTGCTTGGCATGCACAGCCGCGGTATTTATGGTTACGTGATCGCGGTTTACCTGGTGATTGCCGGTATCAGCCAGATCCTCAGCCGTCGTGTTAATGCACGTCACTCGCTGATGTTTGGCTGCTTGGCGCAGGCGTTGTCGGTGGTGGTGTTCGCCGAAGCGATTCAAATTCACTCGTTGGCCCTGGCCAGTGCCGGTATGGTGATTGCGGGTTACGCCTACGGGGCAATTTTTGTCGGCAGCGCCACGTTGGTGAACTTGATTTCGCCGAAGGCCAGCCATGCAAGACTGATTTCGCTGTTTTATGTTATTGCTTATATCGCCAACTGGGTACCGATTCTGTTGGGGGTAGTGATTGACCATGCCAGCCTGCATCTGGCGGTCAACCTGTTATTTATGGTCAGTGCCGTGGTGTGCTTGATTTTGAGCTTTATGGTGACCCGTGCGGGCTTCCCGCGTTGAAATATTCTTGTTCTTTTAAGCGGAAGTCTTGCTGACTAAAACTTGAAATAAATATGTTCTCGCTGCGCAATGTGGCGAGCCGATTTCCCTGGTGTTGTTGTGTGTCATTTCCAGCGTGCTTGCCACGCTGGTTTTTTTTGTGACAAATTCCACATACCTGTAATTATCTTGTTTCTCATTACATATTTTATGTGAAATACATCACATGAAAATGCCGATTTTCGAGTAAACTGCGCGCTTTCTCTGCTGCGGGTCGGTTTATGAACGTTATTTTTGCCATTGCTGTGACAACCGGGATCCTCTCCGGTGTTTGGGGCTGGGTGGCCGTCAGCCTGGGGTTGATTAGCTGGGCCGGTTTCCTCGGCTGCACGGCCTATTTTGCTTGCCCACAGGGTGGGTTGAAAGGCTTGTTGATAAGCTTGCTAACCTGTGGCAGCGGGGTATTTTGGGCAATGGTGATTATTCACGGTAGCGAATTGGCCCCAGGCTTGAGCATAATCGGCTACCTGCTGACCGGCGCCGTGGCTTTCCTGATGTGTATCCAGGCAAAACAGCAGTGGTTGGGGTTTGTGCCCGGCACCTTTATTGGCGCCTGTGCCACCTTCGCCGGTGGCGGCGACTGGCCGCTGGTGAGCCTCTCCCTACTGGTGGGATTGGTGTTCGGCTACGCGATGAAAAACAGCGGTCTTTGGCTGGCGGCACGCAATGAGAAACCCAAACAAGCTGGCGCTGTTACCGAGCATGTTAACCGCTGATTTAAATGGTGCCGCCGAGTGAAATGCGGTAGTGCAGGTCGACGCGCTCGATGCACGGCACCCCTTTGATGCGTTTGAGTAAAATCTCTGTGGCGACTTTGCCCATATCAAACCTTGGGGTGATCACGCTGGCGATGCCCGGCGTGGTGGCCTTGCCAATATCCAGACCGTGAAAACCTGACAGCGCAATGTCCTGTGGCACCTTTAGTCCGAGCCGCAGACACGCCTGCAACACGCCAACCGCCAGATCGTCATTGGTGCACAAGATGCCGTCCAGACTGGGGTAGAGCTGGCGGGCCATGGCCAGCATGTCAGAACCGACCGAGACCGACGAGACCCGATGCGGCGTGATTTGCCGTGGTGTCAGCCCCTGATTTTCCATCGCCCGGCAATAGCCCTGGAAACGTTTGGTGTCGCGTGCGTCGGACATGGCACCAAAGTAAACCACCTGGCGTTTCCCGCTGGCGAGCAGCGCTTCGGTCATGTCAAAACCCGCCTGATAGTTATCAAACCCCACGGCGATCCGCCCCTCGGGCCCTTCAAGACTCATTACCTGCGCCACCGGGATTTTGGTTGCCGCCAGATATTTTTCCGCCCGCAGAGTGTGCTCCGAATCGGTGAGGATCAACCCGGCGATGGGGTAGGCCAGCAGTTGGATAATCTGTTCTTCTTCCCGCTGCCGGCTGTAGTCATAGTTAACCACCAGAGTTTGATAGCCGTGTTCGAGGGTGATGGATTCGATGCCGGCCAACAGATCGGCAAAAATCTGGTTGTTGAAGGAGGGGATCAGCACGCCAATGCGCGGCTTTTGGGATGAACGCGCCTCATCGCTGTCGGTGAAGTTAACTTCTTTCATCACCTGGGCAATTTTCGCAGCCGTTTCGGCAGCCACCTTGTCCGGCGTACGCAGATAGCGGCTGACGGTCATTTTGGTCACACCGGCGAGCAGTGCAATATCCTGCAGCGTGACGCGTTGGTTCTTCATTCTGGGGCCTTAACAGGGTGGGGCGCAAAGATCGCGAATTCTGTCATGTTAACAAATCGATCTGGTGATAACAATCGGCGTTATAAAGTATAAAATCCCTATTTTTCAATGAAGTGTATGAATGGGCTGGCTGGCCGGAATGCGTGGCTTCACGTTAAAGGTAACAGCTTTTAGTAACACGATTTTAAGTGATCTTTATCACGTTTTTACCGGCGATGATCCGCTGAGATAGGCGTCAGTCCTATCCAAATGACATCGCCGGGGAACGTTATGAACAATTTATTTTCACTGGATAACAAAAAAATACTGATTACCGGCGCTTCTCGCGGCATTGGTTTTTTGCTGGCTCGTGGGCTGGCGCAGTATGGCGCCCATATTCTGGTTAATGCCACCACGCAGGAAAACGCCCAGCGCGCCGTTGAAACACTGCGACGCGAAGGTTTTCGCGCCGATGCTGCGGCTTTTGACGTCACCGACTCGCAGGCTATCCATGCCGCCATTGAACGGATTGAGGCGGAAAGTGGCGGCATTGACGTGCTGATCAATAACGCCGGGATCCAGCGGCGTCATCCCTTTACCGAGTTCCCGGAAAAAGACTGGGATGACATTATCGCCGTCAACCAGAAGGCGGTATTTATAGTGTCGCAAACCGTAGCTCGCCATATGGTACAACGCCAAAGCGGCAAAATTATCAATATTGGTTCGATGCAGAGCGAACTGGGCCGCGACACTATCACCCCGTATGCCGCCTCCAAGGGCGCGGTAAAAATGCTGACGCGGGGCATGTGCGTTGAACTGGCGCGTTACAACATTCAGGTTAATGGCATCGCGCCGGGCTACTTCAAAACCGAAATGACTCAGGTGCTGGTGGACAACCCGGAGTTTACCGCCTGGCTGACCAAGCGCACCCCGGCCGCCCGCTGGGGTGACCCGCAAGAGCTGATTGGTGCGGCGGTGTTCCTGTCGTCCCAGGCTTCCGATTTTGTTAATGGCCAGCTGCTGTTTGTCGATGGCGGCATGTCCGCGGCGGTATAGCCGCTTGCCCAGGAGAAATCATGATGAGAATTCAAACCCAATCCTGCGTGGTAAACGGCAAATATGACGTGGCGGTGGTGGAGCAGGAAGTGGATTATCAGGGGATCGGTACGCTGGTGAAAATCACCCGTGGCGGCATCTGCGGTTCCGACCTGCATTATTACCAGGAAGGCAAAGTCGGCAGTTTCCAGGTGCGTCAGCCGATGGTGCTCGGCCATGAGGTGATCGGTGAAGTGGTGGCCAGTGATACTGCCCGCCTGCCGGTGGGTCAGAAGGTGGCGTTAAACCCCAGCAAACCCTGTGGGCAGTGCAAGTATTGCCTGGCAAGTCAGCAAAACCAGTGTACTCAGATGCGTTTCTTCGGCAGCGCGATGTATTTCCCGCATGTTGACGGTGCCTTCACCCAGTACAAGGTGGTCGATAGCGCGCAGTGTATTGCCTTTGACGCCGATCGTGATGAAAAGGTGATGGTATTTGCCGAACCGCTGGCGGTGGCGATACACGCGGCGAAGCAGCCCGGCGAAGTGACAGGGAAAAAGGTGTTTGTTTCCGGCGTTGGCCCAATTGGCTGCCTGCTGGTGGCGGCATTGAAGGCGCTGGGCGCCGGCGAAATTGTCTGTGCCGATCTCAGCCCACGTTGTCTGGATATTGCCCAAAAAATGGGGGCAACCCGTTGTCTGCATGCCGGCAATGACGACTTTAGCCTCTACCAGCAGGAAAAAGGGTACTTTGATATCGCTTTTGAAGTCTCTGGCCATCCGTCGTCGTTGCAGCGCTGCCTGGAAGTCACCCGGGCCAAAGGCACGGTAGTACAGGTGGGCATGGGGGGCAGCTTCCCGGATTTCCCGCTGATGTTGCTGATCGCCAAAGAGTTAAACCTGCTGGGCTCGTTCCGTTTTGTTGAAGAATTTGATTTGGCGGTGGCCTGGTTGGCCGAGGGGACAGTCAATCCATTGCCGCTGCTGTCTGCCGAATTTGATAACCAGCAACTGGCGCAGGCGTTGGCCTTTGCCGGTGACAAGAGTCAGGCGGCCAAAGTACAGCTGGTGTTCTGATTTTAGCCAATAGTCTGATGGCGAAGAGCGGCGATCCTTGTCTATAGTTAAGGACCGTATCATTTTTAATCACGGAGAACTTAACATGGCGAGAAATACGGATAGGGATCAAACCACGCTCGATGACGATCTGAGAATGCTGAGCGACACGCTGGAAGAAGTGTTGAGATACTCTGGCGATCGCGCCGATCAGGCCTATATCGACATCAAGTCACATGCCGAAGAGGCATTGAGCGAGGTTAAGTCGCGACTGGCTGATACTACCGAGTCCTACTATGCGCGAGCCAAGGACGCGGTTTGCCGCACCGACGGTTACGTGCGTGAAAACCCATGGCACAGCGTGGGTATTGGTGCGACGGTCGGTCTGGTACTGGGCTTGCTGCTGTCACGTAAATAAGCTCCCTGGAAGTTGGGCGCGGCCACCGCCGCGCCCCGATGTTTATTGCCCCAGCGTCACCTCTACCTGATGGGTTTTGCCATCGTCTACCAGCGTTATTACCGCCTCCGGCTGTATTTCACCGTCGACAGTTACCTGTGCCGCCCCCTGACCCTGCCGGACGGTCAATTGATACTCGCTGCCGCCTTCCCGATAGTTAAGCGTCACCTGCGGCCAGTCCGCCGGCAGACGGGTGTTGACGGTCAGCCGATCCCCATGGCGCTTCAGCCCCAGCAGTGACTCGACGATCAACCGGTACATCCAGCCGGCGGATCCGGTATACCAACTCCAGCCGCCTCGGCCAACATGGGGTGCTACCGCGTAAATATCGGCGGTAACCACGTAAGGCTCGACCTTGTAGCGTTCGGCTGCGGTGCTGTCCAGGCTGTGGTTGATCGGGTTGATCAGTGCCATCAACTCCCAGGCGCGTTCAATATTGCCCATTTCGGCAAAGGCCATCACGGCCCATACCGCGCCGTGGGTATACTGGCCGCCGTTCTCGCGCACGCCGGGCAGATAGCCGCGGATATAGCCCGGATTCGGGCCGTTGCCGTCAAACGGCGGCGTCAGCAGTTTGATCA
Source organism: Serratia sp. AR11 (assembly GCF_056376275.1). NCBI lineage: Bacteria > Pseudomonadati > Pseudomonadota > Gammaproteobacteria > Enterobacterales > Yersiniaceae > Serratia > Serratia sp. AR11. Next base: position 3,750,116 of record NZ_CM150739.1, on the reverse strand, counting down.
GCCCGGCCTGGTCGTCGACCAGATGTTTATCCAGCGATTGCATCGCCTGCAGGCTGCGTGGCTCATCACCGGCTCCGGACAGCACCGACCAACTCTGGGCGATGGCATCGATACGGCACTCTGTCGATTCATGGGAACCCAGCGGTTCCCCGCTGTCAAAATAGCCCCGGCGATACCACTCGCCATCCCAGGCGTGATCGCGCAGGTTATCGCGCAGGGTGGCGGCTTGTTGACGGCACTGCGCGGCCAGTTCGGCGTCGTTACGACGCTGCGCCAGTGCGCCGTAGCGCTGCAAAATATGGAACAGGAAGAAGCCGAGCCACACGCTCTCGCCGCGGCCCTCCAGACCCACCATATTCATACCGTCGTTCCAGTCACCGGCCCCCATCAGCGGCAGGCCATGCTCACCAAAGGTCAGCCCGTGTTTCAACGCCCGCACGCCATGTTGGTACAGCGTCTCCTGTATCGCACTAGGCGCCGGTTGTTCGTAAGAGGATTCCTCGCCCGGCGCCAGTTTGCGCGCCTCCAGATAGCCCACTTGTTCTTCCAAAATGGCTTGATCGTCGGTGGCGTCCAGGTAGTGGCAAATCGCCAGCGGCAACCACAGATAGTCATCCGAACAGCGCGTGCGTACGCCATTGCCCTGCGGTGGATGCCACCAGTGCTGTACGTCGCCTTCGACAAACTGGCGTGAGGCGCACAGCAGGATCTGTTCCCGCAGGCGCTCAGGCGCGGCATGGGTCAGCGCCAGCGTATCCTGCAATTGATCGCGGAAGCCAAAGGCACCGCCGGATTGATAGTAACCGCTGCGTGCCTGAATGCGGCACGAGAGGGTCTGGTACAGCAGCCAGCCGTTGGCCAGCAGGTTGACGGCCGGCTGTGGCGTGGTTATTTGCACCTTGTTGAGAATAGTGTCCCAATGTGCCGCGACCTGCTGCAGTTCATCCTGCAGGCTGTCTTCCCGCAGGTATTTTTGCAACAGCGCCTGGGCCTCATCGGCGTTTTGTCCAAGGCCCAGAGCGAAGACAAAGCTGCGCTGATCGCCGTCGATCAGGCTGATGGCCGACTGGACCGCACCGCAAGAATCCATGCCCGCGCCGGTCTTGCCGGACAGCCGCCGCAGCTTCAGCACAGCCGGGCTGGTCAGCGATCCGTTGCGGCCAACGAATTCACGCCGATCGCCACTGACAGAACAGTGCGCACCGGTCACGCCGAAGAAAGCCGTTCGTTCCGAACCACTGCCGCCGTAATGGTTGGTGGCCAGGATGCCGCAGCCGCTATCGAGCGTAGCCTCCTGGGTGACGATGTGCATAGCCGATTTTTGCCGCAGATCGCCGAGGATAAATTCCACGTAGCCGGTGGCCGACAGCTTGCGGGTACGCCCGGAGGTATTGGTCAGCGTCAGCAGGAACAGTTTTACCGGCGCTTCTTTGGCCACCAGCACGGTGAGCTGGCTGTCGATGCCGCTTTCGCGGTGATCGAACACGCTATAGCCGAAACCGTGGCGGGTCAGATAGTGGCCGCGGCCGCGGGCAGGCAGCGGTGTCGGTGACCAGAAATGCCCGTTCTCTTCGTCACGCAGATAAAAGGCTTCCCCGCTGCGGTCACAGACAGGATCGTTATCCCACGGCGTCAGGCGGTATTCATGGGCGTTTTCGTACCAGGTGTACGCCTGGCCGCTTTCCGAGATCACCGAGCCGAACATTGGGTTGGCGATCACGTTTGACCAGGGCGCCGGGGTGATCTTGCTTTCATTCATCGCGATCACATATTCGCGACCATCCTCCGAGAAACCGCCGAGTCCGTTATAGAACTGCAGTGCGTCGATGGCGGGCAACTGCGGTGAATGCAGGTTACGCGGCAGATTATCCACCGTTGCCAGTTTCGACGAGGCGGTGACCGGCGACAGCGGTTGCTGCAGGACCTGCGGCAGTTGCAGGCGCTGGTTGAGCTGTTCGGTCAGGCCACCGCGTCGATCGTCGAGATAAATCCGCGCCACGCTAAGCAGTAGCCGGTGATCTTCCGGTGACATATGCTCGCTGGTGCGTACGAAGATGCCGCCGGGCTTATCGGTTTGGGTGGACTCCATACCGGCGGCGATCAGGCTCATGATCTGATTTTGCAGCTCCTGGCGGTAGCCGCCGACGTCTTCGTTGAGGATCACCAGATCCACCTGCAGGCCTTTCAGACGCCAGTAGTTGTGCGCCTGGATCAGCTGTTGCACCAGTTCGATATTTTCACCGTCGGTGACGGTCAGCAGGACAATAGGTAGATCGCCGGAGATCGAATGTCCCCACAGCCCTGACTGGCCGCGTCGGTTCTGGATGATTTCGTTGCTGGCGGCGCGCATTTCCTGCGCCGGGAACACCACCGCGCTGGCCAGGCGATTGAACAGGTTGGCATCCTCCTCATTGGCGTTGAGTTGGCGCAGCACTACCTGGCTGTGCGACCAGGCCAGTTCAAACACGCGATCCGCCAGATGACGGTCGCGGTATTTCTCCAGCATTGCCAGGCTGCTGACGCGGTCTTCACAGACGCCGTAGAAAATATCCAGCGTCAGCGGTACGTTCGGCTCCAATACCACGCGCTGGCGAATAGCGATGATCGGGTCAATGACCGGACCGGCGCTGTTGCTCAGCGGCGCATTTTGATACAGCGCCTGCGGGTTGGCCGGGGTACGACCACGGCCGATAAACCTGGCGCGATCGGTTTCAAACGACGTTTGGCTGGTGCGGCCCTGTACCGTCATCATGTGCAGTAGCCACGGGCATTTCTCCTGGGGTTCGCGCGGGCGACGGTGGCACAAAATAGCCTCCTGATCCGGCAGCAGTTCGGTCTGTACGAACAGATTGCTGAAGGCCGGGTGAGCCAGATCGTTACCGGCCGGTGCCAGCACCACTTCCGCATAGCTGGTGATTTCGATAGTGCGCGGCTGTTTCCCGCGGTTTACCAGCGTCACACGGCGTAGCTCGATATCGTCTTCCGGCGAGACCACGATCTGCGTTTTGACCGACAGCGACCCCTGCTGGCGCTGGAACTCGGCACCGGCATCATTGAACACGGCGCTGTAGCCCTTGGCAGCCCCGCCGATCGGTTGCCAGGTATTACTCCATACCTCGCCGGTTTGCGGATCGCGCAGGTAGCAGAAGGCGCCCCAGTTATCGCAGGTGGCATCTTCGCGCCAGCGGGTCAGCGCCAGGTTTTGCCAGCGGCTGTAGCTGCCGCCTGCCTGGGTCAGCATCAGGTGATAATTGACGTTGGACAGCAACTGCACTTCCGGGATCGGCGTGTCCACCCGGTTAAATTCGCGTGCGGCGAAGCTGGCCGGGGTAATGGTGCCTTCGTGCGTTTCGAAGTGGCGGCGGGTGCTGTAAAGCTCAACGGCATCCGGCACCCGTTCCTGCAACAGCAGCCGCGTCGACTGGAATGCCGGATAGTTGGCGAAGCGCGCCACCATCGGCGCATCCAGCAGCAGGTGCGACAGGGCCAGGAAGCTCATGCCCTGATGGTGCGCCATATAAGAACGGATAATCACGTACAGTTGGCCACGGCTGAGGCGAGCGGTGGTGTAATCCAGCGCTTCGTAGAAACCGTAACGGCCTTTGGCGCCATTTTGTTCCAGCGTGACCAGGTTATTGCAGGCGGCGTCCGGGTCAACAATCAGCGCCATCACCGTAGCGTAAGGGGCGACGACCATATCGTCACCCAGCCCGCGCCTCAGGCCCAGCCCTGGCACGCCAAAGGCGTGGTATTGATAGTTTTGATCGGCATCGAAGCCAAAATAGCCGGATTCGGAAATGCCCCAGGGCACGCCGCGCTCCTTGCCCCAGGCAATCTGTCGCTCCACCGCCGCCCGGCACATTTGCACCAGCAGCGAGTCAGGATAGGCGGGCATCACCAACTGGGGCATCAGGTATTCAAACATCGACCCACTCCACGACATCAATGCCGCTTTATGGTCGATCAGGGTGAACAGGCGGCCAAGCGCAAACCAACTGCGTTGGGGTACCTGGTTAGTGGCGATGGCGACATAGTTGGTCAGACGGATTTCCGACGCCAGCAAATCGTACTTACTGCTGTCCATCCGGTTTTGATCGCAGTTAAAGCCGACGGTCAGTAAATGGGTCGATTCGTCATACAGGAAGTTGAAGTCCATCTGCGCCATTTTTTCCAGCCGCTGCTGCAGGCTGTACAACTGAGTCAGTCGCTCCTGTGCCAGGGCGCAGGCCTCGTCGAACGGGCTTTGTTGCTCTGGCGACAGCTTCAATGTTTCCGGTGGGTTTGCCAGCCAGTGCAGGCTGGGCACCTGTTCCAGTTCGGACAGGCCGTCGCTCAGCCAACCGAACCACAGCGCCCATTCGGCACAAAGCTCGTTGAGCTGTTGATGCAGTGCACCGGCCCAGCGCTTGGTTTCTTCATCGTGATTCAGCGCCGGTTCCTGCAGCCCATTGCTGTAATTTCGCATGGCATTCAGCTCCGCCAGCAGGGCGGCGGGATGGCAGTGGTGCGCCTGCTCAAAATGGTTGCGCAGTTTTGGCAGGTTCTTCGGTGCGGCATCACCCCAGTGTTGCTCCAGCAGTTGCAGGCTGTCGCCCAGCCCGGTCAGCACCCGCAGTGGATCAATGACCGGCTGGTGGGCCAGAGCCGGCAGGCCGGCGCTGAGCGTCAGCAGATGACCGGCCAGGTTGCCGCTGTCGACGCTGGAGATATAACGCGGGTTCAGCGGCTCCAGCGTGCGAGTGTTGTACCAGTTGTACAGGTGGCCGCGGTAGTGTTCCATGCGGTCCAGAGTATTGAGCGTCAACTCGATACGCCGTAGTGCTTCACTGAGCGTCAGATAGCCGAAGTCATAGGCAGTGAGATTCGCCAGCAGCGACAGTCCGATATTGGTCGGTGACGTGCGGTGCGCGACGACCGGCTCCGGTATTTCCTGGTAGTTATCCGGCGGCAGCCAGTTTTCCTGCTGGTTGACGAAGGTATTGAAGAAATCCCAGGTCTGGCGGCTGGTATGGCGCAGGAAGCGCCGCTGCTCTTCGTTAATGGCAGTCTTGCTGCGCTGCGGTTCGTGGCTGAGATAGCACAGCAGCCAGGGGGCCAGGATCCACAGGGCGGCGAAGGGCAGTGTGATAAGCAGCGCCATCGGGTTATGCAGTACGGTGAAAAACAGCAGTGCCAGCCCGGCCACCGGGTTGATCCACATGGCGCGATAGAAGTTTTCCAGCGTGACCTGTTGGCGGTTTTTGGATTGATCGTAGCTGGTCCACTCTTGCAGATTGCGTTTAGTGACCAGTAGCCGCCATAGGGTGACAATAATCGCTTTCAGGCTGTACAGCGTTTCATGCGGTAGCGTCGCCAACCGCAGCCCAACCTGTGCCAGGCGGTGCAGCGAACCGTTCAGCGCCAGCCGCAGGTGCTGCAGGAAAGGTCTGCGCGGTGGTTTATGCACAATATCCTGAGCCAGCGCCAGCAGGGTAGGGAGCAGCAGAATAATGGCGAACACTGCCAGCCAATAACGGGTATTCGGCAGCCAGACGAAACCGCAAAACAGCAACAGTAGCAGGCTGGACGCCGTCAGGCTGCGGCGCAGGTTATCGAACAGTTTCCAGCGCGACAGGGTGCTCAGTGGGTTGGCGGTGCGGGTGCCGCCTTCTGTTTTCACTCGTGGCAGCAGCCAGTTGAGCAGTTGCCAGTCTCCACGGATCCAGCGGGTACGGCGCGCGACGTCCACCAGATAGTTGCTGGGATACTGCTCGTACAGCAGCACGTCGCTCAACAGGCCGGAACGGGCATAACAGCCTTCGAGCAGATCGTGACTCAGTACCAGATTCGGTGGGCAGGTTCCCTTCAGGCTGTGCGAGAACACGTCTACGTCGTAGATGCCCTTGCCAATAAACGAGCCTTCGCCAAACAGATCCTGATAGATATCCGAGGCCATTAGCGTATAGGGGTCATTGCCCGGCGTGCTGCTGCACAGTGCGGCATAGCGGCCTTGCCCATAGCTCGGGATCTCTTCGGCCATGCGCGGTTGCAGGATGGCGTAACCTTCCACGACCCGCTGCTGACGGGCGTCATACTGCGGCTGGTTGAGCGGATGCGCCATGGCGGCGATTAACTGGTGGGCGCTTTCACGCGGCAGGACGGTATCGCTGTCCAGGGTGATGACGTATTTGACGTTTTTCAGCACCTCCAGCCCGTCACCAATCTGAGTACAGAAAGCGTTACCGCGGTTTCGCAGCCAGTCGTTCAGCGCGTTCAGTTTGCCGCGTTTACGCTCCAGCCCCATCCACACTCCCTGTTTTTCGTTCCATTCGCGGTTGCGATGAAACAGGAAAAAGTGGCTGGGGCCGTCGCAGGGATAGCGCCCGTTCAGCGCCTCCATCTGTCGGCTGGCATAGGCCAGCAGTTCGGCATCATCCGCATGCTGCTGCTGGGGCGCATCGATAAAGTCGGTAAGCAGGGCAAAGTGCAGATGTTTCATCGCGTTGCCCAGGTAACAAACCTCAAGGGCATTGATCAACTTATCAATGCCGCTTTTGCTGTCGATTAACGTCGGTATTGCCACCAGAGTCCGGAATTCGGCGGGAATACCGCAGGAGAAGTCGAGTCTGGGCAACGGCTGCGGCGTGCGGCTGCGGGTGGTGACCTCGCTGAGCAGGTTGAGTACGAATTGACTGATGACGATCGCCATCGGGAAAAACAACAGCGCCAGCCCCCAACTGATGCCGGTACTGTAAGCGTGGCGCAGCAGTTCGGCGCAGCAGGCGGTGGTGATCAGGCTCAGGCTACCGAGCCAGGAAAGCAACGGTGCCTGATTCAACGCATGGCGCAGCCGGGTAATACGGCCCAGGCGTACGTCAAGCTGCTGCTCCAGCTCTGGGCGACCATCGTCAATCAGGTAGTAACCGATGTGATTGCAACGGGGATCGCTGGACGGAATTTCTGACGCCACGCGCGCCATATTCAGTACCTGTTGGGCGACCTGCACCTCATTGTGCGGGCAGTGCCGCGCCAGCATCTCAATCACGTGGCGATAATTGTCGCGGGTGTTGAAGTGCATCAAAGGGTAAACGCCAGCCGGATCCTCTCGCAGGGTTTGTTCGACCTGACTCATGGTTTCGACAAATTCGGCCCAGTCCATTTCGCTGAGCTGGCGCAGGCCGGAAATGCTGTTGCTGACCGACAGTTGGCTGACGGCGAGCTGTTGGTTAAAACGGTGGATTAATTCATCCGATGTCAGGCTGACCTCGGCCAGACGTTGCTCGACCCAGGTGAGCGGCAGCGCCAGCATGGTGCCGTGCCCTTGCAGGCGACGAACCAGCTCGGCGACAAAGGCGCTGGTGCGTGGGGGATTGGAGCGCGCCATATCGGCAATCACCACGATCAGGTTGGCCGGATCGTTTTCCGCTGACTCCAGCATTTTTGTCACCCAGCTGTCGGCCAGGTTACGTTCTTGCTGGGCCTGGGCCACCTCAATGCTGACGCGCCGCAGGTTTTCGATCAACGCCAGGCGTAGCATGCCGGGCAGCGCCCAAAGCTCGCCCAGCGTCAAATTGACTTCTTTTTGATAGGCGGCGATATAGCGCGTAAGGCTTTCGGCGTCCCAGCGGCCATCTCCGTGTGCAATGGCTTCGGCAGCAATGTCATAGATGCGCGGGCAGTTATGCGGCGCGCCCAGTTGGGGCAGGCCACGGCCGAAGGTTTTCGGCAGATGGTGGCGTACAACGCGGATTTGTTCTTCGATCAGATAGTAGTTGTCCAGCAGCCATTCGCCGGCCGGGGTCATGCTGGCTTTCTTGCCGTTGCTGAGTTGGTGACAGCTTTCAGCCAGAACGCGTTCGTTATCGTCCAGCCGCTTCAGCAAATAGTAGGGAGTTTTGCGTGTCGCCAGCTTGTGGGAGCGCGCCAGACGCTGGCCATAACGCTCCATTTGGTCGACAGAAAACAGCTCGGCCTTGATAGTGCCACCTGTCGGTTCCGGCTCACCTTTGGCACGCCGGACAGGCAACGAATTTACTTTGGTTGTTTTGCGTTTCTTTTTTAACCAATTGATTAGTATTTCTTTCACACAAAAGCTCCTTACATCTGACCCAAAGGACAGCCGGTGAAACCGCTGGGAGATCGTGAATATCCTGTTTTTTTGCGCCGGGTAGATCTGGCTTGGGTTCACAGCAGGCAGGAACATGCTTTCTCAGTATAGCTGCATAATCCCATGCTGGCCGTTTTTTGAACTAATTGTTTAATTTTAATAAACAATTGGCCGCTACTGACGTTGACTCCCAACGCTATTTTTCCGCCGTTCTGGCTTGATTTGCCGTATAATTCCCTACATTAAGCTTGGTTATTGAGGTGGTCGTGGAACAACTTTCGGGATTGCTGAGGCGGTTACGCCAGCAGCTTGAGCAACATTTGCCTTCTGATGGCGGTTTCCTGCAGCTTGCACTGCCCGTACCGGCGCCGTTGGCCACCCGGTTGCTGGAATGGCTGGCGGTGCAACCGGCATTCCCGCAGTTTTACTGGCGTCATCGCGACGGGCATGAGGAAGCGGCGGTCTGCGGCTCTGTGCGTCAGTTTACCCAGCCACGACAGGCACAGGCGTTTCTCAGGACGCATGAGGGAGCGCGAGTCTGGGGACTGAATGCTTTTGACGGCGTGGCGCATTTATTTTTGCCCCGTCTGGAAATTCTGAGCCGTGACGGTGAAACACAATTAACGCTGAATCTGTTTTCTGAAAGCTCGCTGCGTGAAGATGCGGCGTTTGCCGGCCGCTGGCTGGAGCAGGTATCGGCTGCAAGGTCCATCACGCCATTAAAGGCGCAGGTGGCAAAGGTGCAGCATCGACCGGAACGGGCTGGATGGGAAATCATGCTGCAAGACGCGCTGAAAGCGATAGGCCGGCAACAGATGGAGAAGGTGGTGTTGGCGCGCAGTACGTTACTGACGCTGGATTGTCCGCTGTCTGCACCGGCGATGATGGATGCCAGCCGCAGCGTGAACCACCGATGCTACCACTTTATGCTGCGCTTTGATGCACATTCCGCATTTCTCGGCTCCAGCCCGGAAAGACTGTATCTGCGAAACGGCCGCCATCTGCTGACCGAAGCGCTGGCGGGCACCGTCGCCAATCACCCCGATCGGCCGCAGGCCCAGGCGCTGGCGCAGTGGTTACTGCAGGACGGCAAGAACCAGCATGAGAATCTGCTGGTGGTGGATGATATCTGCCAGCGTCTGCAAGGCGGTGCCGACGCGGTGGATGTGTTGCCGCCCGAAGTGGTGCGCTTGCGTAAGGTGCAGCATTTGCGGCGGCGTATTGAAGGCCGGCTCAACGATAACGACGATGCCGATTGCCTGCAGCGGTTACAGCCCACGGCGGCGGTGGCCGGGTTGCCGCGTCAGGCTGCGCGCGAGTTTATTTTGCAACATGAGCCTTTCCCCCGTGGTTGGTATGCCGGATCTGCCGGCTATCTTTCCTCCTCCCGCAGTGAGTTTTGCGTAGCGCTGCGCTGCGCGCAAATTGACGACCAGGAATTACGACTCTATGCCGGTGCCGGCATTGTGGCCGGTTCTGACGCCGAGGCAGAGTGGCAGGAAATCGAAAACAAGGCCGCCGGGCTGCTGACTTTACTGCTGCCAGAGCCATTGCGTTGAATTTCCCTGCTTATGCTCCGGATTTATTGAGCGAATGGCGCGGTGAGTGTAAACTGCTTGTGATTTTTATGTTTATTTTTTGTTCTAAATCAATTAATTGTCTACCATAAAGTCACCGGGATATACGGCGTTTTTGCGCTGGCGCAAAAGTCGTAAAGATAACTACTCATATAATGCAGAACATCATTTTTGGCATGCCGTCGATTGGCGGGCGCCAGGGGACGATTCTGTTAACCGACTTGTGAGCGAATTATGTCGACAAGTGTTTTTAATCGCCGGTGGGCGGCGTTGCTGTTGGAAGCGCTGGCCCGCCATGGAGTGCGACATGTCTGTATCGCTCCGGGATCGCGCTCTACGCCGTTGACGCTGGCCGCGGCGGCCAACAAGTCTTTTATCTGCCATACCCATTTTGATGAGCGCGGGCTGGGCCATTTGGCGCTTGGCCTGGCGAAGGCGTCGCGCGAACCTGTGGCGGTGATCGTCACTTCCGGCACCGCCGCCGCTAACCTTTATCCCTCTTTGATCGAAGCCGGGCTGACCGGTGAACGGCTGGTGTTTCTCACCGCCGACCGGCCGCCTGAACTGATCAACTGCGGTGCCAATCAGGCGATCCGCCAAAACGGCCTGTATGCCAGCCATCCGGCGCTGAGTATTGATCTGCCGCGGCCGACGACGGACATCCCCGCTCGCTGGTTGGTGTCCACCGTCGACAGCGCGATGGCACGCCTGCAGCACGGCGCTTTACACATTAATTGCCCGTTTGCCGAACCCTTGTACGGCGGTGATGAGCAACAGTATGCCGACTGGTCGGCGACGCTCGGCGACTGGTGGCAAGGCAGCCACCCCTGGCTGCGTGAAATGGATCCGCACCAGGTGCTCAAGCAACCGGACTGGTTCTTCTGGCGGCAAAAGCGCGGCGTGATAGTGGCGGGGCGGATGAGCGCGGAAGAGGGCGAACATCTGGCGCAGTGGGCCGAGATGCTTGGCTGGCCGCTGATTGGTGATGTGCTGTCCCAGACCGGGCAGCCTCTGCCTTGTGCCGATTTATGGCTGGCCCAGCCGCAGGCGCAAAAACGGCTGGCCGAGGCACAATTGGTGGTGCAGTTTGGCAGCAGCCTGACCGGCAAACGCCTGCTGCAGTGGCAGGAACAGTGCCAGCCGCAAGAGTATTGGCTGATCGACGATTTACCGGGGCGTCTCGATCCGGCGCACCATCGCGGGCGGCGGATCCGTTCCAGCGTGGCGCAGTGGCTCGAACTGCATCCGGCTCAGCCGCGAACCCCGTGGGCGGATGAGCTGACGATGTTGGCGGACAACGCGCTGGATGCGGTTTCCGGCCATTTGGTTAACCGCTTTGGCGAGGCGCAGTTGGCGCATCGCCTGCCGGAACTGCTGCCGGAAAATGGCCAACTGTTCCTCGGCAACAGCCTGATCGTTCGTCTGATTGATGCGCTGACCCGCTTGCCGGCCGGTTACCCGGTATTCAGCAACCGCGGGGCCAGCGGTATCGACGGTCTGATCTCCACTGCCGCAGGCGTACAGCGGGCTACCGCCAAACCGACGCTGGCGGTGGTGGGAGATTTATCGGCACTGTATGACCTGAACGCGCTGGCGCTGCTGCGCCAATGTTCTGCGCCGACGGTGCTGATTGTGGTCAATAACAATGGCGGCCAGATTTTTTCACTGTTGCCGACGCCGGAAGAAGATCGGCAGCGGTTCTACTGCATGCCGCAGAACGTAGAGTTCAGCCATGCGGCGGCGATGTTCCAGCTGGCTTATGCCCGCCCGGAAAACTGGGGGCAATTGCTGCAGGCGGTGGAACAGGGCTGGCGTCACGGTGGCGCTACGCTGATTGAGCTGCAGGTGCCGCCGAGCGATGGTGCGCAGACGCTGCAGCATCTGGTGCAACAGATGACGGAGCAATGATGCTGGCGACAAAAGTATTGCAACAGGGCGAAGCCGATCGCCCATGGCTAATCTGGTTACACGGCCTGTTGGGCAATAATAATGAATGGCGAGTGATCGCTTCGCGTTGTCCTGAATGGCCGTCGTTGGCCATAGATCTGCCCGGCCACGGCGATTCCGTTGCGGTCGTCTGCACGAGTTTTGACGATATCAGCGCGCAGATCAGCGCCACTTTGCAGATGCATGGCATCGAACGCTATTGGCTGGTGGGGTATTCGCTGGGCGGACGTATTGCCATGTATCACGCCTGTCACGGTGAACCCCGGGGCCTGCAGGGCGTGATTATCGAAGGTGGCAATCCAGGACTGGCCGATGCCGCACAGCGCGAACAGCGCTTGGCGCATGATACGGCCTGGGCTGAACGTTTCCGCCGAGAACCCCTCGCTCAGGTGCTGGCGGACTGGTATCAACAGCCGGTGTTCGCCAATCTCAGTGCGGTGCACCGTGATGCGCTGATCGATGCCCGCTCTGACAACGCTGGCGCGGCCGTGGCGGACATGCTCGAAGCCACTTCGCTGGGCACGCAGCCCTGTCTGGTGCCGCAGCTGCAACAACTGGCTGTGCCGCTGGTGGTGTTATGCGGCGCCGACGATCACAAATTTCAGCAGCTGACGCGCGACGCCGGGTTGCCGTTGCGCATCGTGCCGCAGGCCGGGCATAACTCGCACCTGGCCAATCCGCAGGCGTTCGCCGCCGAGCTGCGCAATTTTCTCGTTAACCCTGGTTAAAGGAACCGAACATGCTCTATCCAAATGAAGAACAGCTGTATGCCGCTATCGAATGGCAGGATTGCTCCGGTGATTTCGAAGATATTCTGTATCACAAGTCCAGCGACGGCATCGCTAAAATCACTATCAACCGTCCACAGGTACGTAATGCCTTCCGCCCGCATACGGTAAAGGAGATGATTGAAGCGCTGTCCAATGCCCGTTACGACGACGGCATTGGCACCATTATCCTCACCGGTGCCGGTGACAAAGCCTTCTGCTCCGGCGGCGATCAGAAAGTCCGCGGCGACTACGGCGGCTATCAGGATGACAGCGGTGTACATCACCTGAACGTGCTCGACTTCCAGCGCCAGATCCGTACCTGTCCGAAGCCGATAGTGGCGATGGTGGCCGGCTATTCAATCGGTGGCGGCCACGTACTGCACATGATGTGTGACCTGACCATTGCGGCGGACAACGCTATTTTCGGCCAGACTGGCCCGAAAGTGGGCTCTTTCGACGGCGGCTGGGGCGCTTCCTACATGGCGCGCATCGTGGGTCAGAAGAAGGCTCGCGAAATCTGGTTCCTGTGTCGTCAGTATGACGCCGCTGCGGCTTTGGACATGGGCCTGGTCAATACCGTGGTGCCTTTGGCCGATCTGGAGAAAGAAACCGTGCGTTGGTGCCGTGAAATGCTGCAGAACAGCCCGATGGCGCTGCGCTGTCTGAAAGCGGCCCTGAACGCCGACTGTGACGGTCAGGCCGGTCTGCAGGAGCTGGCGGGTAACGCCACCATGATGTTCTACATGACTGACGAAGGCCAGGAAGGGCGCAACGCGTTTAACGAAAAGCGCCAGCCGGACTTCAGCAAATTCAAGCGTAACCCGTAATGAACACAACCCCCCGTAACGCGGCCCTTTACCGTTACAGCCTGCCAATGGACGCGGGCGTTGTGCTGCGCAATCAGCGGCTAAAAACCCGCGATGGTTTGCTGATCCATCTGCAGCAGGGTGAGCAAGAAGGCTGGGGCGAGATTGCGCCGTTGCCTGAATTCAGCCAGGAAACGCTGGCGCAGGCTGAACAGGCCGCGCTGAACTGGCTGCAGAGCTGGCAAAGTGGGGTATTACCACCCGAAAGCCCGTTACCCTCGGTGGCGTTCGGCACCAGTTGCGCGGTGGCGGAGCTGGAACAGCGGCTACCGCAGCAGGCTAATTATCGTAAAGCGCCGTTGTGCACCGGCGACCCTGATGAGCTGTTCGAGGTATTGACTGCTTTGCCGGGTGAGAAGGTCGCCAAGGTAAAGGTTGGGCTGTATGAAGCGGTGCGTGACGGCATGGTTGTCAACGTGCTGCTGGAGGCACTGCCGGATCTCAGGCTGCGGCTGGACGCTAACCGCAGTTGGACACGCGCCAAAGCGGATGGGTTTGCCAAATACGTCAATCCGGCTGTGCGCGATCGCATTGCTTTCCTTGAAGAACCTTGCAAAACCCGCGATGAATCACGGGATTTCGCTCAGGCGACGGGCATTGCCATTGCCTGGGACGAAAGCGTGCGCGAGGCGGATTTTGTGGTGCAGGCGGAGCCGGGCGTGGCAGCGATAGTGATTAAGCCGACGCTGGTCGGCAGCCTGGTCCGTTGCCGTTCGTTGGTGGAGCAGGCCCATGCGGTGGGATTAACGGCAGTGATCAGTTCCAGCATTGAGTCCAGCCTGGGATTGACGCAGTTGGCGCGCATCGCGCACTGGCTGACGCCGACGACCGTTCCTGGGCTAGACACGCTGGATTTGATGCAGGCGCAATTACTGCGACGCTGGCCGGATAGCCGGCTGCCGTTATTGGAGACGCAAGAGTTGGAGTGTTTATGGCGCAGTTGAATGACTGGCCGTGGCGACATTGGGCGCAGCGGCGTCCGCAGGCGGCGGCGCTGGTTGTCGGCCATCAGCCGGTGAGTTGGCTGGTGTTACGCCGTCAGGTGGATAAGCTGGCGGCGGATTTTCAGCACCAGGGGGTGGAGCCAGGCTGTGGCGTGGCGTTGTTCGGCAAGAACAGTTATCCCTTGTTGCTGGCCTATCTGGCGCTGTTGCAGTGTGGTGCGCGGCTGCTGCCGCTGAATCCGACGTTACCCGTTTCTCTGTTGGCGACGCTGTTGCCCGAGCTGGATATCGATTTTGCCTTCAGCCCGGATCAACTGCCAGCCTTGCCGACCAGGATCATCCGTTTAAATCCCCCGTCTACCGAATCCCGCTGGCTGAATCCGCCGCGCTGGGATCCTCAGCGGTTGGCGACCCTGACCCTGACTTCCGGTTCCAGCGGCAGACCGAAAGCGGCCGCACACAGTTACGCCGGCCATTTGGCCAGTGCCGAAGGCGTACTGCAGTTGATGGATTTCCAGGCGCAGGATCGCTGGTTGCTGTCATTACCCTTATTTCACGTTTCCGGACAGGGCATTGTCTGGCGCTGGTTGCTGGCAGGGGCCACGCTGGTGGTCCGTGATATGCATCCGTTGGCCGATGCTCTGGCGGGCTGTACTCATGCATCCCTGGTGCCTACGCAACTCTGGCGCCTGCTGGCACAGCCGCTGGCAGCCCTGACGTTGAAAAAAGTGCTGCTGGGGGGCGCGATGATCCCGGTAGAACTGACCAAACAGGCAGAGGCTGCGGGTATCCGCTGCTGGTGTGGCTATGGCCTGACCGAACTGGCTTCCACGGTGTGTGCCAAGCGTGCCGATGCACGGCCGGGCGTTGGGCTGCCGCTGGCCGGTCGGGAAATTAAACTGGTGAATGAAGAAGTGTGGATCCGCGGGCGGAGTCTGGCGCTGGGATACTGGCTGCAGGGTTGCTTGCTGCCGATTGTCGATGATCAGGGCTGGTTCCATACCCGCGATCGTGGCGTCATGGAGCTGGGTGAGCTGCGAATTATCGGCCGTTTGGACAACCTGTTTTTCAGCGGCGGAGAAGGTGTTCAGCCAGAAGATATTGAGCGCGTATTAGCGGCCCATCCGCAGATTTCACAAGTAGTGGTGGTGCCGGTGGATGACGCCGAGTTTGGCCAACGGCCGGTGGCGGTGATCGACAGTGAGGAGCCTCTGTCGCTGGACGAGCTGCTGGCCTGGTCGCAAGACCGGCTGGTGAACTTCCAGCGGCCAATGGCGCTGTTGGTGATGCCGAATGAGTTGAAAGCCGGGGGCATCAAGATTTCGCGCCGTCAGTTGCAGCAATGGGCGGCGGAGCAGATCTCGGCTCAATAAAAAAGGCCGCTTGAAGGCGGCCTTGAGGGTAACGCGGGTTATTTCAGACCTAATGCCTTGGCTACGCCGGCACCGTAATTCGGGTGCACTTTGGTAAACAATTCAACCTGACGACGCTGGATCTGTTCCGGCACCTGCGACAGCTCACCTGCGATGCGGGTGAACATGCGTTGGTGTTCTTCGGCACTCAGCAGGTTGAACAGCGCGCGCGGCTGGCTGTAGTAATCATCGTCTTCACGGTGATTCCAGTGGTCAGCGGCACCTTCAATGCTCAGCGGCGGTTCGCTGAAGTCCGGTTGTTCCTGGAACAGGCCGAAACTGTTTGGCTCGTAGGTGGCTCCGTTGCCGCTGTTACCGTCCACGCGCATCGCACCGTCACGATGATAGTTGTGGAACGGGCATTTTGGGCTGTTCACCGGGATTTGATGGTGATTTACGCCCAGACGATAACGGTGCGTATCCCCGTAGGAGAACAGACGCCCCTGCAGCATCTTGTCCGGCGAGAAACTGACGCCAGGTACCACGTTGGCCGGGTTCATCGCCACCTGTTCCACTTCTGAGAAGTAGTTTTCCGGGTTGCGGTGCAGTTCGAAGAAACCCACGTCGATCAGCGGATAGTCGCCGTGTGGCCATACCTTGGTAAGATCGAACGGGTTGTATGGCGTCTGAGAGGCTTCGTGTTCCGGCATGATCTGGATTTGCAGCTTCCAGCGCGGGAAATCACCCCGTTCGATGGCCTCATACAGATCGCGTTGTGAGCTTTCACGGTCTTTGGCGATAATCGCTTCTGCTTCATCATCCATCAGGTTTTCAATGCCTTGCTCGCAGCGGAAGTGGAACTTCACCCAGAAGCGCTCGTTGTTGGCATTGATAAAGCTGAAGGTGTGGCTGCCGAAGCCATGCATATGGCGATAGGATTTCGGAATGCCGCGGTCACTGAAGTCTATGGTCAGCTGATGCAGAGTTTCCGGTGACAGCGAGAAGAAATCCCACTTGTAAGTTGGGTTACGCAGATTGGTGCGCGGATCGCGTTTGACCACGTGGTTTAGATCGGGGAATTTCAGCGGATCGCGCAAATAGAAGATTGGCGTATCGTTACCCACCAAATCCCAGTTGCCTTCCTCGGTATAAAACTTCATGGCGAAACCACGAATGTCGCGTTCGGCGTCGGCGGCCCCGCGCTCACCGGCTACGGTGGAGAAGCGGATGAACATGTCAGTTTGCTTGCCGATTTCAGAAAAGATTTTTGCGCGGGTGTACTGGGTAATATCGTGGGTAACAGTGAAAGTGCCGTAGGCGCCGGATCCCTTGGCGTGCATGCGACGCTCGGGGATCACTTCACGGTCGAAATGGGCCATTTTTTCCAGAAACCAGACGTCCTGTAACAACATCGGGCCACGTTTGCCTGCGGTGATCACGTTATTATTATCGACAACCGGGGCGCCGGCTGCGGTGGTCAGTCCTTTCTTGCTCATCACTTGCTCCTTATTGTATTGCAATCGAGTTAAGATTCTGGCGGCTTAAGCGTTCATCATCATAATCCAGCAGGGAGTTGTTACCCTGACTTGGGTCAATGCCACTACTAGTTGTAGACCTATTGAACGGCTGCGGCAAATAGGTCTGAGTTATCGTTGCCATTACCTCAGGGTATGAGTTCTTTGCTTGCAAAACTTTACATTTCTTTGATTAATTAGGGATTTATCCCTTAAAGACCGGTTGTGCTTTGGTATAGACTTGTGACGGTATTATTACGGGTTAATTCATATCATTCGTAATGGATGAAGCAGCAAGAGGGATAGATGATGAAAAAGACTTTGGTCGCCTGCGCAGCAAGTATGCTGTTTGTGACCGGTGCGGCGAGCGCACTCAGCCTGTCGGGCGAGGCCGGGCAGCATTACACCAATCTTGGTTTCGGCCAGGATACCGGCAATTCCGGCTTGGGAATAACCGGCAACTGGGCGCGCAGCGATCATGACGGCAACGTCGGTAGCCTGGGGCTGAGTTTCGGTGTGCCGCTGGGGCCGTTGACCGCCACTGTGGGCGGCAAGGCGTTGTATCTAAGCCCGAAAGACGGCAGTGACGGTGGTGCATTGGCGTTGGGCGGCGGCCTGGACTGGGCTATCTCCCGTTACTTCAGCCTGCATGGCGAAGGTTACTTTGCCCCGGATTCGCTGACCAGCGGCGTGAAGGCGTATAACGAGGCCAGCGGCGGCCTGCGTTGGAATATTTTCCGCCCGCTCAGCGTGGATGTAGGTTATCGCTACATGAAGATGGAAGGGAAGGACGGACGTCGTGACAACACCCTGGCCGATGGCCCGTATATTGGTGTTGGTCTGAGTTTCTGATGCAAATAACAAAGGGGCCAAGCGGCCCCTTTGTTTTATCGTTCAATCTATTACCCAACCGCCGGCAGAATGCCGCTGGCAATGCCCAACTGAATGGCAATCACCGTTATTCCGCAAACAAACACCAGTGCCAGTGCCGGTGTGCCGCCCCAGACGCGGTATTTTGCCTGATGCTGCTGACGTGTTTTCCACACCAATAATGATGGCAGCAACAGCGCCAGCACCGCCAGCGCAATGGCGGCAAAACCCAGAGCTAACACAAAGCCACGTGGGTAGAACAGAGCGAAAGCCAACGGCGGCAAGAAAGTGATGGCACCGGTCTGCAGACGACCCCGCACGTTGTCCTGGCGTTTAAACAGATCGGCCAGGAAATCAAACAGCCCGAGCGCGACACCAAGGAACGAGGTTGCCAGCGCCAGATCGGCAAACAGATGCACCGCCAGTTCGACGTGTGGGGACGCCACGACGTCGCGTACCGCCTGCAGCAGACCGTTCAGACCGGCTTGCTGTGCCAGAATGCCGACGAAAGTGGTGGAGCTGATGCTGCCTAGCGTCGCCAACTGCCAGAAAATATAGGCCACCAGTGGAATGGCGCTGCCGATAATGAACACCCAGCGCAGTTTACGGATATTGCCGCCCATGTAGTTAACAATGCTGGGCACGCTGCCGTGGAAGCCGAACGAAGTGAAAATCACCGGAATGGCCGATAGCGCCAGCCCTTGCTCCAGCGGTAGGGTCATCAGGTTGGTCTGGTGGATATTGGGCAACATCAGACCCAGCATGACAATCAGGAACACCACTTTGGCGCTGAACAGGATACGGTTAAACAGATCGACCGAATGGGTGCCGATGCAGACGACGCCGCCCGCCACCAGAGTAAACAGCAGCACGCCGAGCGTGGTGGGGAAATCCTGCGAGGTCCATTGACTGATGCTGGCCGCCAGTAATTCGCCGGCACCGCTGATATAGGCCGCGGTCAGGGCATACATCAGGAACATCATGCTGAAACTGGTCAGCCATTGGCCGCCGCCGCCAAGATAGCGTTTTGCCAGAGTCCCGAGGCCGGTATCCGCCTGTTCATGCTGATAAACCTCGACCAACAGCAGCGCGGTATAACACATCAACAGCCACAGTCCGACCAACAGACCCAGCGTGACGCCAAAGCCGACACCGGCCGCCGCCAGTGGCATCGCCAACATCCCTGCGCCAATGGTGGTTCCTGCCACGATAAAAACACTGCCAAGCGTGCGATTCTTCACGTTTTTCTCTACCAGCCAAAGATTTTGGAAAATTATAGGTAACTCATTCTAAGTGCGGCAGGATAGTTGATGGATTATTTTGTGTCAAACAGGCGTTACGGGTGGTGTTAACTTAAGTTTACGCATTGGTGGGCCGCGTGATGTCGCAAAAAAGTGCCTTCGACAGAAATTAACCGGCAATGCGTAGTGAAAACTTATTTACAGGCTTCTATAGTGGAATGATCAGAAAATGTGGGAGAGATCAATGTTAAGGGTGGAGATGCTCAGCACCGGTGATGAGGTGCTGCACGGGCAAATTATAGATACCAACGCCGCCTGGCTGGCTGATTATCTGTTCCAGCAGGGTATGCCGATGAGCGGCCGTGAAACGGTGGGGGACAGCCTCTCCTCTTTGATTGAAACATTACTGGAGCGTAGCCACATTGCCGATGTGTTGATTGTTAACGGCGGTCTGGGGCCGACCAGTGACGATCTCAGCGCGCTGGCGGCGGCTAGCGCTTGTGGCGTTGAGCTGGTGGAACATGCTGAATGGTTGGCGCGTATGGAGGCTTATTTTGCCGAACGTGGTCGGCCGATGGCGGCTTCAAACCGTAAACAGGCGCAGATCCCGGCAAACGCCGAGATGCTCGACAACCCGGTGGGTACTGCCTGTGGTTTTGCGTTGAAGCTCAATCGGTGCACGATGTTTTTCACCCCCGGTGTCCCTTCTGAATTTAAAGTGATGGTCGAGCAGCAAATCGTCCCGCGCCTGCGCGAGCGCTTTACCTTGCCGGCAGCGCCGCTGTGTTTGCGTTTAACCACCTTTGGTAC
The DNA here is from genome assembly GCF_056376275.1 of Serratia sp. AR11. Classification (NCBI taxonomy): domain Bacteria; kingdom Pseudomonadati; phylum Pseudomonadota; class Gammaproteobacteria; order Enterobacterales; family Yersiniaceae; genus Serratia; species Serratia sp. AR11. The sequence continues at coordinate 3,730,139 of NZ_CM150739.1, read as the reverse complement.
CTCCGAGAGCGATCTGGCCGCCGAACTTGATGGCATGCCGCTACCGCCGGAAGTGGTGCTCGGTTACCGCTCTTCCAGCCCGATCATTGAGCTGAAGCTGACCGGCCCGGTCAGCCAGCGTGCGGCGATGGAGCAGGCCTGGGAACGGGTACGCCAGGTGGCGGGTGACAACACCCTGTTTGAGGGCACTATTGGCCTGCCGGCAGCACTGACGCAACGCTTGAACCAGCAAGGGTTGAAGCTGGCGCTGAGCGAACAGTTCAGCGCCGGATTGATCAATCTGCAGTTGCAGACCGAAGGCGCACCGCTGGCCGGTGGCGAGCTGCTACCGTCGCACTGTGTGGAAACACTGGAAACCACGCTGGCCCGCGCTCGTTCTCTGGCGGAACTGACCGGGGCACAACTGGCGCTGGCGGTCAGTGCCATGAGCGGTGACCAGGTGAGCGTGGTGCTGCACACGCCGAAAGGCGGTATCGGGCAGACGGTTCGTTACCGGGCAGCGCGTCATGGTTTACGGCTACGGCAAGAGTCGGTAGCAATGCTGGCATTGGACATGCTGCGGCGCTGGCTGAACGGTGGGCCAGTGTGTGGGCAAAACGGCTGGCTGGAGATCGTCGAGATTATCGAGTAGAGAATGCTTGATGGTAGTGATATATCCCTTATTAATCATAACATTATAAGGGGTTATCGCGTTGAAGATAGGCTGTTACAATCGCTGCGGGTGCTTGAGACTATTCGTCTTGGGCATTGTGTGGCAAGGCGGATAGATGAAAGCCCCAAACTGACTATCAATCAGAATGGGGCTGCCCTAACGCCTAGACACCGTTATGGTAGCCCCTTCACAGCAAGGAGGCAAGCATGCGGTTAAAGCATGTGTTTCACTCGTTAACTGTTGTATGTATTACTATTTTGATATTCATTTGGATGATAAGAGACTCACTGTGTGAGCTGACAATCTATCAGGAAAATATCACTATATTGATCAGGTTAGCTTGTGATGTGAAGCGGTAATCATAGGGCGGGGGAAACCCCGCCTTCTGGTCTTCAGGCGTGGTTTCAGGCACCCAACTCTTCAAATTTCCAGCTCGATATCGGTCAGTGGCATACAGCAGCAGGGCAGGATTTCACCGGCGTTGATAAATGCCAATGGCGGCTGTCGGTAAACCACATCACCTTTCACCAACTTCAGGCGGCAGGCGCCGCAATAACCGGAACGGCACTGGTATTCCACCTCAACGTCGTGCAATTCCAGCACGTCGAGCAGACAGTTTTCACTTTTGGGGCAGGATAGCTGCGTACCACTGGCACGCAGCGTGACGATTGATGATGCCATCGCTTAGAGTTCGAAGTCGCTCAGGTCGTCGGCATGCACTTCCGAGTCGATCTGACCGACCAGGTAGGAGCTGACTTCCACTTCCTGCGGCGCAACCTGCACGTTGTCTGACACTAACCAGGCGTTGATCCATGGGATCGGATTAGAGCGGGTGGCGAACGGCAGGCCGAGACCCACCGCCTGCATGCGGATATTGGTGATGTATTCCACATACTGGCACAGAATGTCTTTGTTCAGGCCGATCATCGAGCCGTCACGGAACAGGTATTCCGCCCACTCTTTTTCCTGCTCGGCAGCCAGCACAAACAGGTCATAGCACTGCTGCTGACACTCAACGGCGATTTCCGCCATCTCCGGGTCATCTGCACCGGAACGCATCAGGTTCAGCATGTGCTGGGTACCGGTCAGGTGCAGCGCTTCGTCACGGGCAATCAGCTTGATGATTTTGGCATTGCCTTCCATCAGTTCACGTTCCGCGAAGGCAAATGAACAGGCAAAGCTGACGTAGAAGCGGATGGCTTCCAGTGCGTTAACGCTCATCAGGCACAGATAGAGCTGTTTCTTCAGCGCGCGCAGGGTAACGGTTACTGTCTTGCCGTTGACCTGATGGGTGCCTTCACCTAACAGATGATAGTAGCCGGTCATCTCGATCAGATCGTCGTAGTAGCCGGAGATGTCTTTCGCGCGCTTGAGGATCTCTTCGTTAGTGACGATGTCGTCAAACACGATCGCCGGATCGTTGACGATGTTACGGATAATATGGGTGTAAGAACGGGAGTGGATGGTCTCAGAGAAGGACCAGGTTTCTATCCAGGTTTCCAGCTCCGGGATCGAGATCAGCGGCAGCAGCGCGACGTTCGGGCTGCGTCCCTGGATCGAGTCGAGCAGCGTCTGATATTTCAGGTTGCTGATGAAAATGTGTTTTTCATGTTCCGGCAGCGCCTGGTAGTCGATACGGTCGCGGGAAACGTCCACTTCTTCCGGACGCCAGAAGAAGGACAGTTGCTTCTCAATCAGTTTTTCGAAAATCTCATGTTTTTGCTGATCGAAACGCGCAACGTTAACCGACTGACCGAAGAACATCGGCTCCAGCAATTGGTTGTTTTTATTCTGAGAAAATGTGGTGTAAGCCATAAGCCTGAATCCATTAGTGCCGTGCTGAATTAGAAGGGGCCGGAAGAGTTCCGGCCCGCTGTGTCAAACTTTAGATCTTGCAGGCGCCGCTTTCGCAGTCATCATCGCCGCCCTTTGCCGGCAGCAAATCTTCCTGAATATCATCGGCACCGTCGCGGGTGTTCTGATAGTACAGCGTCTTGACACCAAACTTGTAGGTAGTCAGCAGGTCTTTCAACAACTGCTTCATTGGCACCTTGCCGCCCGGGAAACGGGTTGGGTCATAGTTGGTGTTGGCAGAGATCGACTGGTCGATAAACTTCTGCATCAGACCGACCAGTTGCAGGTAGCCGTCGTTGTTCGGCATTTCCCACAGCAGTTCGTAGTCGTTTTTCAGACGCTCATACTCTGGCACCACCTGGCGCAGAATGCCGTCTTTCGACGCTTTGATACTGATGTGGCCACGTGGTGGCTCAATGCCGTTGGTAGCATTGGAAATCTGCGAAGAGGTTTCCGAAGGCATCAGCGCCGACAGGGTAGAGTTGCGCAGACCGGTTTCCTTGATCTCTTTACGCAGGGTTTCCCAGTCGTAGTGCAGAGGCTCCTGGCAGATGACATCCAGATCTTTCTTGTAGGTATCGATCGGCAGAATACCCTGTGAATAAGTGGTTTCATTGAACCACGGGCAGGCACCCTGTTCCTGAGCCAGACGGTTCGAGGCTTTCAGCAGGTAATACTGAATGGCTTCGAAAGTCTTGTGGGTCAGGGCATTAGCGCTGCCGTCGGAGTAGCGTACGCCGTTCTTCGCCAGGTAATAAGCGTAGTTGATCACGCCAATACCCAGGGTGCGACGGCCCATGGCGCCACGATGAGCGGCTTTGATTGGGTAGTCCTGGTAATCCAGCAGGGCATCCAATGCACGTACCGCCAGGGTAGCCAACTCTTCCAGATCGTCCAGGCTTTCGATGGCGCCGAGGTTAAAGGCGGACAGCGTACACAGGGCGATTTCGCCGTTTTCGTCGTTGACGTCATCGAGTGGCTTGGTCGGCAGGGCGATTTCCAGGCACAGGTTGGACTGACGTACCGGTGCGATCTGCGGATCAAACGGGCTGTGAGTGTTGCAGTGGTCGACGTTCTGGATGTAGATACGGCCGGTAGAGGCGCGTTCCTGCATCATCAGCGAGAACAGCTCAACCGCTTTCACGCGTTTCTGGCGAATGCTGTCGTCTTGTTCGTACTGGGTGTACAGACGTTCGAATTCGTCCTGATCGGCGAAGAACGCGTCATACAGGCCCGGGACGTCAGACGGGCTGAACAGGGTGATGTCCTGGCCCTTGATCAGGCGCTGGTACATCAGGCGGTTCAACTGCACACCGTAGTCCATGTGGCGTACGCGGTTGCCTTCAACGCCGCGGTTGTTTTTCAACACCAGCAGGCTTTCAACTTCCAGATGCCACATTGGGTAGAACAGAGTGGCCGCACCGCCACGCACGCCGCCCTGGGAACAGGACTTCACCGCGGTCTGGAAATGTTTGTAGAACGGGATACAACCGGTATGGAAGGCTTCACCGCCACGGATCGGGCTGCCCAGCGCACGGATGCGGCCGGCGTTGATACCGATACCGGCACGTTGCGAAACGTATTTCACAATGGCGCTGGAGGTGGCGTTGATTGAATCCAGGCTGTCGCCGCACTCGATCAGCACGCAAGAGCTGAACTGGCGGGTTGGGGTGCGCACGCCGGACATGATTGGCGTAGGCAGTGAAATCTTGAAGGTGGAGATCGCGTCGTAGAAACGTTTAACGTAGTCCAGACGGGTATCACGCGGATAGTTGGAGAACAGGCACGCGGCAACCAGGATATACAGGAACTGAGCGCTCTCGTAGATCTCGCCGCTCACGCGGTTCTGCACCAGATACTTCCCTTCCAGCTGTTTAACGGCTGCGTAGGAGAAGTTCATATCACGCCAGTGATCGATAAAGGAGTCCATCTGCTCGAACTCTTCAGTGGTGTAGTCTTCCAGCAGATGCTTATCGTACTTGCCCATTTCTACCATGCGCGTTACGTGAGCGAGCAGCTTCGGCGGTTCGAATTGACCGTAAGCTTTTTTGCGCAGATGGAAGATGGCCAGGCGTGCTGCCAGATACTGGTAGTCCGGCGCGTCGCGGGAGATCAGATCGGCTGCAGCTTTGATAATGGTTTCATGAATATCAGCAGTTTTGATGCCGTCATAAAACTGAATATGAGAACGCAACTCTACTTGAGAAACCGAGACGTTGTTTAACCCTTCCGCGGCCCAGTCGATGACACGGTGGATTTTGTCGAGGTTGATGCGCTCTTTACGGCCATCGCGTTTAGTTACAAGCAGACTTTGGTTCATGTGGTGTTTTACCTGTCCGTATGGTGCCCCTAAGCAGAAGTGTAGTAGCTCTGCTCAGTATGTAAACACTATATATAGGGGTTGTATGTCGGTGAGGTAACAAGATAGTGAGAAAACAGGGCGTTTGCAAGTGAACAAAAGTGGCCTAATTTGTGGATAACTTGGGGGTGAAATGTGACTTGTCTTTCGCAGTGCGCGCTGTGACTGGCGCGACAAGCTTGTCAATAAGCGGGATAAGAATTTCCCTAGAATCAGAAAAACGTGATCGTTTGCCGCTTTATTAAACGTTAGAAAAAAACGGCATATTGATCTGATTTAATATTCTTAAAAACTGTTTACAACGACGATTTTGATCGAAAGCGGAAGAATTAGGTATTTATCCTAATGTTATCGGCGCACCGGGCCTGACAGGCCAGTCCCGGCGCACTCGGGGAGCCTCAACCTTCGTGCTGAGTATGTACCATATAGTTCACATCAACGTTGCGGCCAAGCTTGAAATGGTCGGTGATTGGGTTGTAATGCAGGCCGATCATATGCTTTTCGCGCAGTGGCGTGCCGTCAACCCAACCGATCAGTTCAGAAGGGCGGATGAACTTCTTATGGTCATGGGTGCCCTGTGGCACCATCTTCAGAATATATTCCGCACCGACCACTGCCATCAGCCAGGCTTTGGTATTGCGGTTAATGGTGGAGAAAAACACGTGGCCACCCGGTTTGACCAGGTGAGCACAGGCGCGTACCACCGAGGCCGGGTCGGGAACGTGCTCCAGCATTTCCATGCAGGTCACTACGTCATAGCGCTGCGGGTTGGCCTGTGCATGGCTTTCTACCGTTTCCTGGATGTAAGCCACATTCACGCCGCTTTCCAGCGCGTGCAACCGGGCAACCTGCAGCGGCTCGGCGCCCATGTCCAGCCCGGTGACCTGTGCGCCTTCGCGCGCCATGCTTTCCGCCAAAATGCCGCCGCCGCAGCCCACGTCGAGGACGGTTTTGTCAAAAATGCCGCCGGCACGCTGCAGGATGTAGTTCAGACGCAGCGGGTTGATACGGTGCAGCGGCTTGAATTCACCTTCCAAATCCCACCAGCGTGAGGCCACGGCCTCGAACTTGGCGATTTCATGATGGTCTACGTTTTGCGCTTGGCTGGATGATTCTGCATTCATGGGCGTATTTGGCTCCTGGTTCTCGTTGCGCGGATTATACATGTTCCGGCGCAGCACCGTCTGTGCCGATGCATTTTTACTGCACATATATGCACAATTTAAGTTAAACAGCGGCGGTTATTTTCCCGTAAAGCGTGCTTTGTGATATAGTTTTACACCTTTGCCACTATGGCAGCGGGCAGATGAATCATTAGTAGAGGGATAGCAGCTCCATGAGCGACCTTGCCAGAGAAATCACACCGGTAAACATCGAAGACGAGTTGAAAAACTCGTATCTGGACTACGCGATGTCCGTAATTGTCGGACGTGCGCTGCCAGATGTTCGTGATGGACTGAAGCCGGTGCACCGTCGCGTTTTGTTCGCGATGAGTGTATTGGGTAACGACTGGAATAAACCATACAAGAAATCGGCCCGTGTCGTTGGGGACGTAATCGGTAAATATCACCCACACGGTGACAGCGCGGTTTACGACACCATCGTGCGTATGGCCCAACCGTTTTCACTGCGCTATATGCTGGTGGACGGTCAGGGTAACTTCGGTTCTGTCGATGGCGACTCCGCCGCGGCGATGCGTTATACCGAAGTGCGCATGTCCAAAATTGCTCACGAACTGCTGGCGGATCTGGAAAAAGAAACCGTCGACTTCGTGCCTAACTACGATGGCACCGAGCAGATCCCGGCCGTCATGCCAACCAAGATCCCTAACCTGCTGGTAAACGGTTCGTCGGGCATCGCCGTGGGTATGGCCACCAACATTCCGCCGCATAACCTGTCAGAGGTTATCAACGGCTGCCTGGCCTATATCGATGATGAAAACATCAGCATCGAAGGTCTGATGGAACACATCCCGGGGCCGGACTTCCCGACTGCGGCGATCATCAACGGCCGCCGCGGCATCGAAGAAGCCTACCGTACCGGGCGCGGCAAAATCTACTTACGCGCACGCGCCGAAGTAGAAGCCGATGCCAAAACCGGCCGCGAAACCATCATTGTTCACGAGATCCCGTATCAGGTGAACAAGGCGCGTCTGATCGAGAAGATCGCCGAGCTGGTCAAAGAAAAACGCGTGGAAGGCATCAGCGCGCTGCGTGATGAGTCCGACAAAGACGGCATGCGCATCGTAGTTGAAATCAAACGCGACGCGGTCGGCGAAGTGGTGCTGAACAACCTGTATTCGCTGACGCAACTGCAGGTCACCTTCGGCATCAACATGGTGGCATTGCATCAGGGCCAGCCGAAATTGCTGAACCTGAAAGACATTCTGCAGGCGTTTGTTCGCCACCGCCGTGAAGTGGTGACCCGCCGTACCATCTTCGAACTGCGTAAAGCCCGTGATCGCGCCCATATCCTGGAAGCGCTGGCCATCGCACTGGCGAACATCGATCCGATTATCGAGATGATCCGCCGTGCGCCAACCCCTGCGGAAGCGAAAGCCGCGTTGGTTGCTCAAGCGTGGGATCTGGGTAATGTGGCAGCCATGCTGGAGCGCGCCGGTGACGACGCCGCTCGCCCTGAGTGGCTGGAGCCGGAGTTCGGCATCCGTGACGGTAAATACCATCTGACCGAGCAGCAGGCTCAGGCGATCCTGGATCTGCGCCTGCAGAAACTGACCGGCCTGGAGCATGAAAAGCTGCTGGACGAATATAAAGAGCTGCTGACGGCGATTGCCGCGCTGATCTTTATTCTGGAAAACCCAGACCGTCTGATGGAAGTGATCCGCGAAGAGCTGGTGGCAATCAAAGAGCAGTACAACGATGGCCGCCGCACCGAGATCACCGCCAATACTTCAGATATCAATATCGAAGACCTGATCAACCAGGAAGACGTGGTCGTTACGCTGTCGCACCAGGGCTATGTGAAGTATCAGCCTCTGACCGACTATGAAGCGCAACGTCGTGGTGGTAAAGGCAAGTCAGCGGCACGTATTAAAGAAGAAGACTTTATCGATCGTCTGTTGGTGGCCAACACCCACGACACGATCCTGTGCTTCTCCAGCCGTGGTCGCCTGTACTGGATGAAGGTGTATCAACTGCCTGAAGCCAGCCGTGGCGCGCGCGGCCGTCCAATCGTCAACCTGCTGCCGCTGGAAGCCAATGAGCGTATTACCGCCATTCTGCCGGTACGCGAGTATGAAGAAGGGCGTCACGTGTTTATGGCTACCGCCAGCGGCACCGTGAAGAAAACCGCATTGACCGATTTCAGCCGCCCACGCAGCGCTGGCATCATCGCCGTTAACCTCAACGAGGGTGACGAGCTGATTGGTGTTGACCTGACCGACGGCAGCAATGAAGTCATGCTGTTCTCCGCCAATGGTAAAGTAGTGCGCTTCCCGGAAACGCAGGTGCGTTCTATGGGTCGTACTGCCACCGGCGTACGCGGTATCAACCTGGGCGAAGGCGACAGCGTTATTTCCCTGATTGTGCCACGCGGTGAAGGCGACATTCTGACCGTTACCCAGAATGGCTACGGTAAACGTACCGCAGTCACCGAATATCCGACCAAGTCACGCGCTACCCAAGGGGTTATCTCCATTAAGGTGAGCGAGCGTAATGGTCAGGTAGTGGGTGCGGTTCAGGTGGATACCACCGACCAGATCATGATGATTACCGATGCTGGCACGCTGGTGCGTACCCGCGTATCGGAAGTTAGCGTGGTGGGTCGTAATACCCAGGGTGTTACGCTGATCCGTACTGCGGAAGACGAGAACGTCGTCGGTCTGCAGCGTGTAGCCGAGCCGGTGGAAGACGAAGAGCTGGACAGCCTCGAACCGGGTGCGGAAGTTGCAGAAGAAGACGCTGCACCGCTGGACGAAGGCGATGATTCTGAAGCGCCAGACGACGCGGAAGAAGACAACGCCTAAGCCATAGGGGCCGGCACATGCCCCTATCGCACTGAGGTAACAAGGGCCTGGCAGCGATGCTAGGCCCTTTTTCAGTTCTATGGTTTAATTGCCGGACCCAAGCCTGAGCTCCCGGCTTTGCTATGAACGCGCTGGTCGCCACTGATATTCGTATGGTATCCGATTGAAATATTTAGCTTCTTTTCGCACCACGTTAAAGATATCCCGCTATTTGTTCCGGGTGCTGGCGATCATGTTGTGGTCGTTGGGGGCGTTGCTCACCACCTTCTATATCCTGAATATCCTGCATCAGAAAGAGTCTGATATTCGGCAGGACTACAATCTGAACTTCGATCAGGCTCAGGGCTATATCCGCCATTCGGCCGATATCATGCGTGATATCAAGTACATGGCGGAAAACCGTCTCAACGGTTCAGTCAGTAGCATGGACATGTTTAGCGGCATCTTTCCCGGCAAAAACAGTCCGCTGGAGTTTGTACCGCTGTACCCAGAGTCCAGTTGTTCACTTAACACCACCTACCGCAGCTCACTCAATTCTCTGAGTGGGTTGATCCAGTATTGGAAAGAGAACTTCGTTGCGGCCTACGATCTCAACCGGGTGTTTTTCATCGACGGCGATACGCTGTGCATGGCGGAGTTTGGCGGCAGCGGCAGCGGCGTAGCCAATCGAGCCGACGCGCTGAAAACTCTGCATGAGCGTATCCTTAAATACCGTAATGCCAAGAATCAGGACAAAGACAATAATCTGTACTGGATCAGCCCAAGCCAGCAACGGCCGGATGTCGGTTATCTGTATGTACTGACGCCAATTTATATTGGTAACAAGCTGGAGGCGTTGCTGGGTATTGAGCAAACCATTCGCCTGGAGGACTTTGTTTCCGCCGGCAGCTTGCCGACCGGCGTAACCCTGTTGGATGAGAATAACCAACCGATACTGCGGCTGGCCGATGATGGGCGAGATGCGAACGCTCCCAGCAGCTATCCTGACGAGCCGGCTTACTTCGGCTATGTAGATAATTACCGCGACCTGATCATGAAAAAAGCGCTGCCGCCGTCATCGCTCAGTATTGTTTATTCTGTACCGGTGAAGACGGTGGTTGAACGCTTCAGGATGCTAATCCTCAATGCGGTGCTGTTGAATATGTTGTCTGCCATTGTGTTGTTCAGCCTGGCCTGGCTGTTTGAGCGCAAAATGTTCCTGCCGGCAGAAGACAACGCCTTCAGGCTGGAGGAGCATGAACAGTTCAACCGCAAGATTGTCGCCTCGGCACCGGTGGGTATTTGTATTTTGCGTATCAGTGACGGCACCAACATTCTGAGTAATGAATTGGCGCATAACTACATCAACCTGCTGACCCACGAAGACCGTGACCGCATTACGCGCATCATCTGCGAACAGCAGGTGAACTTTGTGGATGTGATGACCAGTAATAACAATAACCTGCAAATCAGCTTTGTTCATTCCCGTTACCGTAACGAGGATGTGGCGATCTGTGTGCTGGTGGACGTCAGCGCCCGCGTGAAGATGGAAGAGTCGCTGCAGGAGATGGCGGCGGCGGCAGAGCAGGCCAGCCAATCCAAGTCGATGTTCCTGGCGACCGTCAGTCACGAATTGCGTACGCCGCTGTATGGCATCATCGGTAACCTCGATTTGTTGCAAACCAAGGCGTTACCGCAGGGCGTTGACCGACTGGTCAATGCGATGAACAACTCGTCCGGGCTATTGCTGAAGATCATCAGCGACATACTGGATTTCTCCAAAATCGAATCCGAGCAACTGAAGATTGAACCGCGCGAGTTCTCCTGCCTGGAGGTGATCACCCACATCGCCGGCAACTATTTGCCGCTGGTGGTGAAGAAGCGGTTGGGGTTGTACTGCTTTATCGAACAGAACGTCCCGGAGCGCATTTCCGGCGATCCGGTACGGCTGCAGCAGGTGCTGTCCAACTTGTTGAACAACGCGATTAAGTTTACCGATACCGGCTGCATCATTCTGCAGGTGTGTACGCGCGGCAGCTATTTGGAGTTTAGCGTTCGTGATACCGGGGTCGGCATCCCGGAGAAAGAAATTACCCGCCTGTTTGATCCGTTCTTCCAGGTGGGTAGCGGCGTGCAACGCCATTTCCAGGGCACCGGGCTGGGGTTGGCGATATGCGAAAAACTGATCAACATGATGGATGGCGACATTGCCGTTGAGTCTGAGCCGGGATTAGGCAGCCTGTTCACCATCCGCATTCCGCTGTTTAACGCTCAGTTCCCGATCCCGCAGCCCAGCGATACCTGGCAAGGTAAAACTCTGTGGCTGGCTATCCGCAACCAGCGGTTGGAAAGTTATCTGATGGAGGTTCTTGGCGGCTATGGCGCGACGGTACTGCGTCATCAGGGGCAAGAGACTGCGGCAGGGGATGTGATGCTCAGCGATCACCCGCTGATGATCAATACACCGCTGCTGGCGCAGATCCAGTTCTCAATTGAGCATATTGGCCCGTCGCAGGAAACCCGGCCGGGCTATTGGATGCACAGCACTTCGACGCCGCGTGAAACCCTGGCGCTGCTCAACCGCTTGTTTGGTACCCGTGATGAAAGCGGCAATACTTTGATGCAATTGCCGTTGCCGGCCAAGGCCAACAGGGTAGACAACGGGGATATTCATTTGCTGGTGGTGGATGACCACCCGATTAACCGCCGGTTGCTGTCCGACCAGCTTGGCTCACTGGGCTATCAGGTAGTGACTGCCAATGATGGGGTTGATGCGCTCGACGTGTTGAATCGCAATACCGTCGACATCGTGCTGACCGACGTCAACATGCCTAATATGGATGGCTACCGTTTGACCCAGCGCCTGCGCCAGTTGCACTTTACCGCTCCGGTAATCGGCGTGACGGCGAATGCCCTGGCGGAAGAAAAACAGCGCTGTATTGAGGCCGGGATGGATAACTGCCTGTCTAAGCCGGTGACCCTGGAAACGCTGGAACAGACATTAGGGTATTACAGCCAACAGGTTCGCCGCATGCGCGCCGAGTCTGAAGATGCCTGAAAGCAAAAGGGCGCGGCATAATGCCGCGCCCTCTGTTAACTACCGGGGATTTTATTCTTTGTCCAGCGGTGCCATGCTGACGGAAGAGAGGTAGTTGAGCAGCGCAATATCGTTCTCGACACCCAACTTCATCATCGCCGATTTCTTCTGGCTACTGATGGTTTTGATGCTGCGATTGAGCTTCTTGGCGATCTCGGTCACCAGGAAACCTTCGGCGAACAGGCGCAGTACTTCGCTCTCTTTTGGTGACAGACGCTTGTCACCGTAACCACTGGCGCTGATCCTCTCCAACAGTTTGGAAACGCTTTCCGGCGTGAATTTCTTGCCTTTTTGCAATGCGGCCAGCGCTTTCGGCAGGTCGGTTGGCGCACCCTGTTTCAGTACTATGCCTTCGATATCCAGATCCAACACGGCGCTGAGAATGGCCGGGTTGTTGTTCATGGTCAGAACGATGATCGACAACTGCGGATAATGGCGTTTGATGTATTTGATCAGCGTAATGCCGTCGCCATACTTATCACCCGGCATCGAAAGGTCGGTGATCAGGACGTTTGCATCCAGTTTGGACAGATTGTTGATCAGTGCTGTTGAGTCTTCAAACTCCCCAACGACATTCACCCATTCAATTTGCTCAAGTGACTTCCGGATGCCAAACAGTACGATAGGATGGTCATCAGCAATAATTACGTTCAGGTTATTCATGTTGTTGGCTACCTTGCTGCAGCAGTCTACTGACGAAAAAATCAATCTGACTGATGTTATTCTCGATCTTGAGCGCATCACCGTCTGCGATGTGCTGTTCTAACGATTCACACAGTTGCTTGCCGGGAAGCAGATTTAACATGGCAAACACGCCTTTCAGGCGGTGTGCTGTCTGTGACAGAGCATTGAAATCACTGCTGCCCGCCTCAGTATACAGTTTTTTGACATCGTCGGGTACTGTATCAATAAATAGGCCATAGTAATCACTTGATTTCAATTGTTTTTCATAGAGTTGGATGTCATCTGCGGTCAGTGATAATGCACTTTCCTGCTGTTCCAACGCGGCCATTTGCTGCTCAATCAGCATCAATACGGCGTCGATCATGGCACCACTCAGGTTATAGTTTACCCGAATATACCGTTTTTCAAGCTGTTGCCATCCGGCCTCATCGCTGGTCAGCAGCAGGGTATAATCATCAGCTCTTTGCGGGTTATCGGTCAACAATACGTCGTAGTCGCGATTAATCTGACGTTCGTCAGCAACGATGCAGCTCGCGCCATAGGCATGTAGCAGGCGGGTGACAATGCTCCGTATTTCCTCAGAAGTAATGTCCAGCAATGCGGTCACACCGTCGAGCAATTTTTCTTGCGCTTCCGCCTCTTTTTTCTCCATCTCCATAGGCACGCGGATGGTGTAGCGGGTACCGATGTCTATCTTGCTGCGGATATCCAACTGGCCGTTAAGCTTTTTGCACAGTTGATTACACAGGAAGAAGGTGAGACCGGAGCCATGATCAAAGCGATCCACCAGCGTTTGGCTGAGGAACGGGTAATTCAGGTTGCTGATTTCTTCGTTGGAAATGCCCGAACCGGTGTCATTGATATGGAATACCAGGCGATCGGGGTGATCCGGTTCATGATCGACAACCAGCGAAATCTTGCCACAGGCAGTAGTGATAATGGCGTAATGCACCAGCAGTGAGATCACCTTGCGCAGTGCATTGGCATCGCCGATATATTGCTGTTCAACGTCAAGATGGAAATGGTTGAACAGCGACAGGCCTTTTTGATTGATGGACGGCAAGGCTTCCTGCAGCAATTCATCTATCAGGGTCGATGGGCTGAAGGGATGACGCGAAGGCTGCCAGTCCTGGGTTTCCAACCGGGTGAGCAGGGTGATATTTTCAATCAGCCCCAACACCGTTGACGATTGAACCGCCAGTTGCTTTTGCAGCGCTTGCTGTTGTTCCTCATCCGCTTGTGTGCGCAGACGATCGACCAAATCGTGCATTTGCCGGACCGGTTGATTCAGCTCAATGCCCAGATTATGCAACATCAGTTTGCGTGCCTGTACGTTCTTGTCGTACTCGCGCTGTGCCTGCTGCAAACGTTTATTGACCATCACTTCCTTGTCCTGATCGTTAAGCAGGAACAGGTAGGTTTCCGGCGACAGCTGGCTGCGGAAGATGCGGATCTCATACACTTCATTGTTTACCGTTGCCTGAATCACGCCGTGATGCTGTTCGGCCATGTGGGCGATTTTCTGCAGGCTGAGGTGCGGCAGCAGGTGCTGGGCAATCTTGTTACTGGCTATTACCGTATTGCTGGCGAAATTGTACACCAGCAGGCCTGAAGGCAGGCTGGCGATGATTTCCTGATTCAGTGCTCGTTCGGCTTCCAGCTCAACCGCCATGTTTTCGCTCGGGCGGATATATTGGCGACGGATAAAGTAAATGCCCACCAATGACAGCGCCAACAGCAACAGATTAATGGCGATCAGCCAGATATTGTTTCGCAGCAGATCAATTGCCAGGCTGATAGCCGAGACGCGGTAAACCACTTTCAGTGGCGCATTAGGCAACGGGGCGCTGAACTCCACCCAACTACCGCTCATCGAAATACCGGTGCTGGTTGTGGCATCCAACGGCAAGGTACCGTCGTCCATGCTGCTATCGTCAGGCTGCAGCATAAAGTTGGACCGTGCCATATTAATGGGGATGATGTCGTTAATCGGCAAATCGAAGGCGATCACCGTAGCCAAATGCCCCGGTTGGTTAAAAGTGGTGCGGATAGAAAACGAATAGGTGTTCTGGAAGCGCTGTTTGCGTAAGGCAGAGAAGCTTTCACGCTCATCGAGCATATTGGCCTGTTGCAGCATTTCGGCCCGGCGATCCTCTGCCGAGGTCGTCAGATAGCTTTCCTTGAACCTAGAGGCCAGCTCTTTTAACGGCTGGGTGGTGATTAGGCTCAGGCTGTTATCCTGACCGTTGAGGTAATACATGGCGTAATTTTCAGTCTTGGCCCCCCAGCGGGTATCCAGATAGTCTGAAATATTGGCGATCATCGCCAGGGTGCCTTCTTCATGACTGCCAAAAATAACCGCGTCGGTTTTTTTATGCGGTTTCTCCAGGTAGTAAATGTCCGGGCGCAGTCGGGTTTCCTGCAGGCTGGGATCGACATTCAATGAAGGTGCATTACCGAACTTGTCGTAAATCTGATAGGTGACGTAACGGTAGTTGTCGATGCGCTTTTGCAGGCCGTTGGCGATGCTGTTCAGGGCGTATTTTTTTTCCGCCAGCCAGGCGTTGGTATAGTTGTAGCCGTACAGGCCGATAGCAATCGTCAGCAGCACGGAAAACAGCAGGAAGCAGCGAGTAATATTGCTTGAGCTGATGGTCAGTTGTTTATTTTGCATAGTTGACTGCGCATTCCTGAATCAACGGGTTATCGCCCGGGCGCTGGCGGTAACCACCAGGAGTAAAACTGCAACGCAGGCAAATGCCGCCGTCAGGCTGGAGAACTGAGCGATAAAGCCAATCAGCGCCGGTCCGGCGAGGATGCCGGCGTAGCCGACGGTGGTCACTGAGGCGATGGCCAGATTGGCCGGCATATCCTGCTGGTTGCCGGCAGCACTGAACAGGATCGGTACCACGTTGGAAGCGCCGAGGCCCACCAGCATGAAACCAATCAGCGAAACCATGGCGTTGTTGAAGATAATAGCCAGACTCAGGCCAATGGCCGCACACAGGCTACCCAGTAACAACACCTTATATCTGCCCAGCGTATTCACCACCCGATCGCCGTTTAGTCGCCCAAGGGTCATGGTGATGGAGAACAGCGCATAGCCCAATCCGGCCTGGCTGTGGTCAACGCCTCGCAGGGTGGTGAGAAACAGGGCGCTCCAGTCGAGCATCGAGCCTTCTGCCAGGAACATAATGAAGCACAGGATGCCAATGAACATCACCCAACCGCGTGGCAGCACAAACATCGGGCCACCTTCGTCACCGCCGCTTTCACGCAGCAAATTGCGACTGGCCAGCATCAGCAATGCGGCAATGGTCAATACGGCGACCCATGTTGCCAGCAAAGGAGACAGCCCCAGCCACAGCATCACACTAACACCGCCGGCACCGGCAATGCCGCCAACGCTGAAGAAACCGTGAAAACCGGACATCATTGCCTTGCCGCTGGCGCGCTCGACCACTACCGCCTGTATGTTCATCGCCACATCGATCATGCCGATTGCCGCACCAAACAACAGCAGGGCCAGTGCCATACCGGTGGTGGTGTCCATCAGGACCAGCAGGGGTAAATCAATACACAGTGCCAGCCCGGCCAGCAGGATCACCGGGCGACAGCCCAACCTGCCGGTCAGGAAGCCGGTAAGCGGCATCGCCAACATCGAACCTGCGCCAATACACAGCAGCAGCAGACCCAGGGAGCCGTCATCAATGCCGATACGCGCTTTGGCGAAAGGGACCAGGGGAGCCCAGGCAGCCATGCCGAAGCCGGCGACAAAAAAGGCCAAACGCGTTGCGATCTGTGCCGGGACGCCGGGTTTCTGCTGTTCATTACACAAGGTGGATGTCATGTGGGAATCAGGATCTATTGTGGAAATGCGGGCTGAAAGTTATGGAGTGTTTTTATCACAATCCGCGATCCGGGTCGAAAGGATTTGCGCTCGCTCGCGCTTCTGGTCACAAGGCAATGACCTGAGCAAGGGATTCTGGATATTTTTCCAGACTATCAAAATAGAAGGGACGACCAATATTGCCACACCGAACAGAATGTCGGCCCAGGCAGCAGTAACTTAAGCAATAAAATGCTTTTCTAATTAATGCGTTCGATCTGCAGACTGATATCGGTTAATAAATTAGCAATTAGTGCGGAAATCAATTATTGAGATAATATCGTGGCGTGATTATTTTTTGGCAAAAAGTGCGCATTATGGTGAATGGTGGGGAAGCTTTCAGGCAATAAAAAACCGGCCAGAAGCCGGTCGAAGTGTACAAAAATTATCTTACAGATAATGAAGGTAATAATGAAAATAATGATGATAGCGGGATTATTATAACGTCAGCGTTATGAGAATATTTTGGCACAATGTGCTTATTGAGCGTGACTTTTGTATGGCTGTCTTTTTTTTCTTAAAGTTTTGTATAACCGCATGATTTTATATCTATAAATGTATTTTTTGTCATTGCGTGCCTTATTTTATCTGTCTGTAATGTTTTGTGGAAGTTCGCGCAAATTTACATTTTGAAACCTTTATTAATCATAGTGAAACACTATCGGATACTTGGTATCATTTTCTTTCTGGATTAATATAACCCTTGTTACCAGAATGGTAATGCACAGTCGTGCTAATAATGCTCAAAAGGGCAGTGGCCATAGCTCGACATAATTAATGAGGATAATAACGATGAAACTTCGAGTACTCTCCCTGATAGTACCCGCACTGCTGGTTGCAGGCACAGCAGGCGCGGCGGAAATCTACAACAAAGACGGTAATAAACTGGATTTGTTCGGTAAAATCGATGGTCTTCACTATTTTTCCGATGATAAAGGTTCTGATGGCGACCAGTCTTATATGCGTTTTGGCCTGCGTGGCGAAACACAAATCAGTGACCAACTGACCGGCTACGGTGAGTGGGAATATCAGGCAAACCTCAACCATGCGGAAAGCCAGGACAACAAAAACTTCACCCGTGTTGGCTTTGCAGGTTTGAAATTCGGCGATTACGGTTCATTGGATTACGGCCGTAACTACGGCGTGCTGTACGACATCGGCGCATGGACCGACGTGCTGCCAGAGTTCGGTGGCGATACCTACGGTGCGGACAACTTCATGTTCCAGCGTACCAACGGCGTGCTGACTTACCGTAACTCAGACTTCTTTGGTCTGGTTGACGGCCTGAACTTTGCTCTGCAATACCAGGGCAAAAACGACAGCGCTACCGAATCCAACAACGGTCGTGACGTGTTGGCGCAGAACGGTGACGGTTACGGCATGTCCGCGTCTTACGATCTGGGCTACGGTATCAGCGCTGCAGCGGCGTACTTCTCTTCCGACCGTACCAACGATCAGAACGGCAATAACAACGCCGGCATTCTGGGCCGTGGTGACAAGGCAGAGGCTTACAGCGGCGGTCTGAAATATGACGCCAACAACGTTTACCTGGCAGCGATGTATACTCAGTCTTACAACGCAACCCGTTTCGGCAGCAGCAACAGCAGCACTTACGGTTACGCCAACAAAGCGCAAAACATGGAAATCGTTGCCCAGTACCAGTTCGATTTCGGTCTGCGTCCTTCCGTGGCTTACCTGCAGTCTAAAGGCAAAGACATCGAACGCGGTTACGGCGATCAGGATCTGATGAAGTATGTTGATGTGGGCGCGACCTACTACTTCAACAAAAACATGTCTACCTACGTTGATTACAAAATCAACCTGATGGACGAGAGTGATTTCACCAAGTCTGCCGGTATCAACACCGACGACGTGGTTGCCGTGGGCCTGGTTTACCAGTTCTAAGCAACAGAGTGTGAATCTGATCACGCGGCCTTCGGGCCGCGTTTTTTTTGCCTGCGGTTTGGCACAAATTGGCATTTTCGCGGCACGGATTGCCATTCTGATGTGCCGGGGTTTAACTAAACTTTCGCCGTATATACCCGTCATCTTTCAAGTTGCAGCGTTGTTACCTGCACTTGCTCACCCCAGTTACTTACTAAAGTAAGCGCCTGGGGATGAGCAAGCTGGCCGCCTAGCTGCAACTTGAAAGCTATAGGGTATAGAGAAATCCGGAGGTGAATATGGAGCTCAAGATAGATCGGGTGATTGAAACGGTGCTGTACGTCAAGGATATCGAGCGGGCCGCGGCTTTTTACCAGCAGGTATTAAAACTGCCGGTGATGGTGGCCAATGAGCGTTTTCGCGCCTATGACGTGAGCCAGCAAAGCGTCTTGCTGCTGTTTATTGAAGGTGACTCGGTCAAAGGAGCACATTACCCGGAAGGCTATATCCCCCCGCATGATGGCAGCGGACCGTTGCATATCGGGCTGGCCGTCACGAAAGAACAGCTGCCGTATTGGGAACAGCATCTGGCGGCACATGGCATAGAGATAGAAGGGCGCATGAGCTGGGAGCACGGTGGCGAGAGTATTTATTTCCGCGATCCCGATAATCATCTGCTCGAACTGGTAACTCCGGGGATTTGGGCCAATTACTGATGCTTCCAGGCGGCAGCCAGTGTCTTCAGCATTTCACTTAGCAGCAGCAGCGCGTTCTGGGCTTGCTGCTCAATTTGTACCTTGACGATGGCTCCGTCGATCAGCATCGACAGCATCTCCGCTCGCTGTTCCCGCTCAGGGCTTGTGGGCAGGTGGCTGGCAATGACTTCGGCCATCTGCTTCTTATGCCGGCGTGCGATTTTTAGGCTCTCCGGTAACATATCCGCCAGCTCCACCGCCGTATTGATAAAAGCACAGCCGCGGTAATGCGGGCTGCTGAACCATTCCTCAAGGCAGGGCACCAAAGCGAGCATCACATCTCCTCGTCGGGTGGCATGCTGCTCCAAAGACCGACTGAACCAGCTCAGCCACTGATCATGACGGTAGGCAAGAAACGCCTCAATCAGCTCATTTTTACTGGGGAAATGACGATAAAACGTGACCTTGGCTACGCCTGACTCGCTGATGATGCGATCAATGCCGGTCGCGCGTATGCCATCGCGGTAAAACAAATCATGCGCTGTCAGCAGGATGCGCTGACGTGGTGGCAAAGTGTTGGGGGCAACAGACATTAAAACATCTCCTGAAATATCGTTTGGAATGATTGTAGACAAGTCTGTCTACATGCGCTAGCTTAATTGTGTAGACAGTTCTGTCTACCTAATGACAACCCAGCAGAGGTGAGCTATGAGCATTAAACCCCCGTTACCGCCGTTTACCCGAGAGTCGGCGATTGAGAAAGTCCGTCTGGCGGAAGATGCCTGGAACAGCCGCGATCCTGAACGCGTCTCGCAGGTCTATTCCGTTGATACCCACTGGCGTAACCGGGCGGAGTTTGTTGATGGTCGCGAGGCCGTTTGCGCATTCTTGCAGCGTAAATGGGCGAAAGAGCTGGAGTATCGGCTGATTAAGGAGTTATGGGCGTTTGATGGGGCGCGTATTGCGGTGCGTTTTGCCTATGAATGGTGTGATGATTCGGGCAACTGGTACCGTAGTTTTGGCAACGAGAATTGGGAGTTTAACCCGGACGGTCTGATGATCAACAGACACGCCTGCATCAACGATATGCCGATCCGCGAGCAGGATCGGCAGTTCCATTGGCCGCTTGGCCGTCGTCCGGATGATATTGCGGCACTGAGTGAATTTGGCTTCTGATTGTCGTTACTGATAATAAGGCCGCAGTTCCGCATGAAGCGCGGAAATAAGACGCTTTTTCCACTCAACTTCTCCCTGCCGATAGTGTGAAAACAGATGGCCAATTGCCAGGTTGTCCAGGATGGGCAGGGTGAATAACCCTCGTTTATCGGGTTGTGCACTGAACCAGGGCTGCGGAACCACCGCCATCAGCGGGGCCGCCCGCAGCACTGGTGGCAACTGGGCATAATCGGCACAGCTGAGCTGGATCCTGCGTTGTAAACCCTGGCGTTCTAACTGACGATCCAGCTCATTTTCCGCCTGTGGCCAAGGGTGACAGTAATAGTGCGCATAGTTTGCCAGTTCGCTGAAGGCCAGAGCGCTCTTGTGCTGCAACCTCTGCTGCAAGGGGGCTCCATATACTGCGACCAGGCGAGTGCTGCCAATCAGTGCATAACGCAGTGCGCTGGTACGCTGTTGATGATCGCCCACTGCGATCACCATATCGATGCTGCCTTCCAGCAGATCGTTCCGCCATGAGCGCCGCTCAAAGTTCTGACAACGGATATCCACATTGGCGAGTGTGCTTTTCTGTGCCAGCAGCGGCAGCAATATCGGATGCAGTGCCGGCGGTGCAACCAGGTTGAAATGTCGTGGTGCGTCCTGCAAATGGCCGAACAGTTCACTGTCCAGCGAAGAGAACAATGGCGTTAGTTTCTCTTTAAGCGACAGGGCAAACAGCGTCGGCACCTGGCGATGCCCCTCCCGACGAAATAAAGGCTCATTGAGCACTTCACGCAGGCGGGCCAATGCATGGCTGACGGCCGAAGTGCTGATGCCCAACTTGTCCGCCGTTTTCTGGCTGGAGCCGGTGCTGGTCAACAGATAGAGCACTTTCAGCAGGTTCATGTCCATTTGCAGGATGTTCATTAACGGCCTTCTTAATTGAATACGTTTCAATATTGGGCTGAGTATACTTCAGCCCCGTTTACCTCCATAGAATTGGAACATGAAAAAAAACCTTGGTTATCTGACGGCTATGACGGTTGCTCTGTGTTTCGGCGCTCAGGCGCAGCTTAATCCGGCACAGCCGTTGTCCAGTGCGCCGCCTTATTCGCTTTTTGAACAGTGGGCGCAGCCGGTCGCGCCATTTCAGATGTTCCCGCATGTTTATTACGTGGGCACCCGCAACCTATCGTCCGTGCTGCTGAGCACGCCGGAAGGACTGATTCTGATCGACGCCGCGCTGGACGCCAGCGCTCCGGCGATAAGAGCGCACATAGAGGCTTTGGGTTTTAACATCAAGGATCTACGCTATATCCTCAATAGCCACGCGCGTCTCGATCAGGCGGGTGGCATTGCGCGTCTGCAAGCCTGGAGCGGGGCAAAAGTTGTCGCCAGCGCTGCCAATGCCCAACAGTTGGCGCTTGGCGGCAAACAGGATTTTGCTCTGGGAGATGCGCTGAGCTTCCCGCCGGTGAAGGTCGATATTATCGTCGGGGAGGGGGACAGCATTACCCTGGGCGACCTGAAATTAACGGCATTGATGACGCCAGGCCATTTGCCGGGGGCCACCTCGTGGCTGACCACGCTACATCAGGGAGGGCAAAGTTACCGACTGGTCTATGCCGACAGCCTGGCAACGCCGGACTACTATCTGATCGACAACAAAAACTACCCCAGTCTGGTGCAGGATATCCGTGGCAGTTTTGCTCGGTTGGCTCAGCAGCAGGCGGATATTTTTATCGCCAATAAGGGAACGCGCTTCGATCTGGATAATAAAATGAAACGCCTGCAGGCCGGCGATCTGGATGCCTTTGTTGATCGTCAGGGGTTGCAGCAATATGTGCAACAGTCACAACAGACATTTGAGGCGCAGTTAAAACAGCAACAAAGTAAAATGTGAATTGCGCTGGTTGGCTACCGTGGCCTGCTGAGGATATTGGCGCGAACCGCACCTATCGACAAAGTGAAATTTGTAGAAAAGCCTTCTCTCTTCTAGACTTAGAGGACAATAGACGTACTCAAAGAGGACAAACCATGACGAATAAGCTGGTTTTAGCCATTTGCACTGCAGCGACTTTCACCCTTCTTGCCGGTTGTACGGCTTATGACAGGGCCGCCAGTTATGTTCAGGAGCCTGTGGTCAGTGATGTAAAAGTAGGAATGACCAAACAGCAGGTACGAGCCATTGCAGGTCCACCGTCAACTACAGCTACTCTGGTTCATGCTCAGGGTACCTGCGACACCTACGCGGTGGCGCCACGTGACGGGAAAGTACAAACCTATTTTGTCAGCTACAGCGATACAGGTCATGTGATGAACAAAGGTTATCAGACTTGTTCAGACTACGACTCCCAGCCTAAATAACGGCTGTTATGTTGAGCAATCTGGCCCCGCTTCAGCGGGGTTTTTCATTTTTTAACCGCCAGTGGCATGAAGTTTAACCAAACGCACTTTTTCCTGCTTTTTTTTGCATGAAACGATAGACATTTCATAACGGTAGCGCTAATATCTGCGCCCATTGGAAGGATGGCCGAGTGGTTTAAGGCAACGGTCTTGAAAACCGTCGAGTGTAACAGCTCCCAGAGTTCGAATCTCTGTCCTTCCGCCAAATTTAGCCGGCTTAGCTCAGTAGGTAGAGCAACTGACTTGTAATCAGTAGGTCACCAGTTCGACTCCGGTAGCCGGCACCATACAGTTGTACAGACGGTTAATCCCGTCTACGAACCCCAGCAATCTTAATGATCGCTGGGGTTTTTCGTTTTCCGCCCGCGCCGACCGGGTCCTTAAAGGGCATTGTCAGGCGCAAGATGTTAATCTGCATAAATTGCAACCGGAGGTAGTTATGGGCAGCGGCTTCGAAGATTCAAAAGCTTTGTATATCGGCATATGTACAGTGATAGGCGATGCGGTTTTGGTGTTAATTAATGAAGAACGCGCCACGGAAAAGGCCGATATCATTGATGTGTTGAAAACGGCAATCACCAGAGAAGGCAGGGATGTCAGTCTGGATGAGGCTCGTATCCTGGCCGTTGAATGGCTGGAGCGTTAAGCGCTAAAAGCCTATGCTCGCCGGTATTTTCACGAAAAGTGACAGTTTGTTGAAAGACAGTGAGCCATGAATAAGATATAACCAGATAGCGAAAAGATAAGGAGTGTTGGATGAAAAGGGCATTGTTTCTTTTGGTTATTTTAACCCTATCTGGGTGTACAGGCTCTTTGGGCTCAATATTGGGTGTTATTCCGCAAAGTTCCGACGTTTGCCCCCAGGGGAAAAACTCAATCACGGGTGAATGCCGAGTTTAATCATAAAAAAACCAACCGCTAAAGGTTGGTTTTTAAAGGGATTATTGGTCGGCATGAGAGGATTCGAACCTCCGACCCCCGACACCCCATGACGGTGCGCTACCAAGCTGCGCTACATGCCGACGCTGTGACAAATTATACTACCCGTTCCCAATCTCAAATCAAGAGTGCCCCTAACTGACTGATTGTATTTTAAGCAGTTAGTTGGCGATAAAGCGTTTCACATCGGTCAACACCTGCAACAGCAGGGCCAGCTGCGGCTTCTCGTCTTTGATCTCTTTGTCGTTCTTATCGTATGCACGGTAGTTACCGCTGCTATCCAATACCAAAGTTTGCGTAGGAGTGGTGATCACTAACAGGCTGTTGTCGCCGGTCGCGACCCAGTTATTCCTGCGCTGGGCGGTAAACAGATCTTCACCCTGCGAATAATCATTAGGGTTGGTTTTCACGTGTAGCAAACGCTGCATCAGCGTACGCATCACGTCGTTATGACCGGTCAGTTTACTGATGGTCTGTGCCGGGGTGCCCGGCCAGTGGATAACCAAGGGGACCTGCAACTGTTGCTGGTTGAAACTGGTACCCGCACCCCAGTAGCCTTTGCCGGTGTCATTAAATTCAACGCCGTGCTCTGCGGTTATCACCACTACGGTTTTATCCAGAACACCACGTTCTTTCAGCGTGCTGAGCACCTGAGCAATTTGCGCATCTACATCCTGCGCACCTGCGCGGTAGCGCTGAATAAAATCGGCCGGGGCTGGTGTTTTCTCATTGGCCCCAGGTTCAGTACCACGGTAATTGATATAGGAGAACCACGGACCGTTACTGTTTTGGTCAGCCAGCCAGCGTTGCCATTGTTGCGTGGTCGCCGCATCATTTTGCTGTTTTGCTGCCGGCAGCGTGAAGTCGGTCAACAGGGCCTGGCGATACAGGCTGGCGTTAAAACCGTCAGACGAGAACAAACCAAACTGATAACCCTGGGCGCTGAGAGCACTGACCAGAGCGGAAGGTTTGCGCGCGGCAAGAACGCTGTCCAGATAGGTAGGCGAAATACCGTAGAACAGGCCAAACAGGCCGGTATCCGCATGATTACCGGAACTGTAGTGATCGCTGAAGCGAACATTTTCCTGCGCGAAACGGGTCAGGGCAGGCATATCCTGTTTCATATCCTGCTCGCGAACGCCGTCCACCACGATCATCAGCAGGTTATAGCCGCTGCCTTTGTCGCTGTAGCTAAGATCGTTCAGCGGATATTCCACCGCAACGGCTTCGGGATTCCCTTGCTGCACCAGGCGGCGTTCATATTCCTGCGAATCGAGCAGGCCGTGTTTTTCAAGGAATTTACGTGCGGTCATCGGGTACGACAACGGCAGGTTGGCCCGCTGCATGGTGATCGGACGGTAGAAGTTGGCGTCGGCCCAGATATAAATCAGGTGCGAGGCGAAAAAGGCACTGATGAACAGTGCGGCCAGCGGCTTGCCGAATCGTTGACGGTTCAGACTGCGCAGCTTTTGCCAGCTCCAGGTACCAAACAGCATCTCCACCAGGAAGATAACCGGCACGCAAATGAACATCAGCTGCCAGTCGCGCGCCAGTTCACTTTGATCCGGGTTGATCACCAGTTCCCACACCACCGGGTTAAGGTGAAGATGGAAATGCGTGAACACTTCACTGTCTACCAGCAATAGCGTTAACCCGGCGGTAGCCAGGGCGGCGGAAATAAATCGCAACAGCCGCTGCGACATCACCACAAAGGTGAGCGGGAAAATTACCAGCAAGTAGCCGGCGAAAACGATAAAGCTGAAATGCCCCAGCAGGCTGACCAGCGCATAAACCCGACCCAACAGGGAAGAGGGCCAGTCGGTGACAAACAGGTAGCGGCTACCCAGCCCGAGGGCAAGCAGGATATTGAATAAGGCGAACCAGTGCCCCCAGCTAATCATCTGGGAGACTTTTTCACGATAACGCTGACGGTTTGTCACCATAATTAATTATTAATGCGCTTTATCTTCACGAATAGAAGCTTGCAGAGCTTCTGCAAACGATTTTGCCAATGTTTTCCGCTGCGCGGGAGCCACACTGGTATTGATCAGATTAGTTACCATGTTGCCCAGCACCATCAGAGAAAGATCGGTGGGAGTATGGTGTTTTTCCAGAACATTAACCAGCTCGGAGAGCAGCTGTTCAACGTGTTCGTCACTGTAACGGGATGATTGTGGCATAAAAATTGCGCTCAAAGCCTGACAAAGTCCCATATCTTACCGTATAGGACAGTGATTTTCCGCTCTTTTATCGATTCCCTTTCTCTTTCAAACCGCAGCGTAGCGGGGCTCCCTTTACGGGGGCTGGGCAACTCTCGTTGTGTCACCTGAAATCCATCGGTTCTGTCAGCCATTTACGACCTGAATGGGCGCTGGAAATTTATTGATGTCTGGTGATGAGATCACTGCTTTAAAGTTGCAGCACGGTAGCCTTCAGTGTTTGAATACGCGCCTAAAGAACAGGAGGATTTACCATGAGTCTGGATATCGACCAGATCGCTCTGCACCAGTTGGTCAAACGCGACGAACAAACGCTGGATGTGGTGCTGCGCGATTCTCTGCTGCCCACCAATGCGGCGGTGGAAGAGATGATGGAAGAGCTGCATCGTGTCTATAGTGCCAAGAGCAAGGCTTACGGCCTGTTCAATGAAGGCAGTGAGCTGGCGGACGCGCTGCGTACCTGCCGCAAGGAAGATAAGGACTTTCTGGCATTCAGCCGTGCGGCGACTGGTCGCCTGCGCGATGAGCTGGCCAAGTATCCCTTTGCCGAAGGCGGCGTGGTGCTGTTTGGTCAGTACCGCTACCTGGCGGTGGAGTATTTGCTGATTGCGGTGCTGAACAGCCGCAACAGTTCGCGCGTTAACGAAGAGCTGGATATCAATACCACTCATTATCTGGATATCAACCACGCCGATATCGTGGCACGCATCGATCTGACCGAGTGGGAAACCAATCCGGAGTCGACCCGTTACCTGACTTTCCTGAAAGGGCGGGTGGGCCGCAAGGTGTCCGATTTCTTTATGGATTTCCTGGCGGCGGCCGAAGGTCTGGATACCAAGGCGCAAAACCGGGGCTTGCTGCAGGCGGTTGACGATTACTGCGCCGATGCCCAACTGGACAAGAATGAGCGCCAGTCGGTACGTCAGCAGGTTTACAGCTATTGCAACGAACAGCTGCAGGCCGGTGAAGAAATTGAACTGCAGGAACTGTCGAAAGAGATTGCGCCCGTAGGCGAGAAAGATTTTCTGCAGTTTTCCAGCGAACAGGGTTATCAACTGGAAGACAGTTTCCCGGCCGATCGTGGCACGCTGCGTCAGTTGACCAAGTTTGCCGGCAGCGGTGGTGGCATCAGCATGAACTTTGATGCCATGCTGTTGGGGGAGCGAATTTTCTGGGATGCGGCTACCGATACGCTAACCATCAAAGGGACGCCACCGAACCTGCGTGACCAGTTACAACGTCGCCAGAACAGCGGCAACAAGTAATTTCACCGGATCGCAGACAATAAAAAACGCCGCAATTGCGGCGTTTTCTACTTCGGCGTCCCGAAAGGTTCGATTTCGTTGCGATTAAACGCGACGGAAGTCGATGTGAGCCAGTTTCGGCTTGAACGGGTGACGCTGTACAGCCTGAACTTTCACTTTGGTTTCTTTACCGTCGATAACCAGAGTTACTGCTTCGCTGTAGAATTCTGGTTTGGATTCCATGTTCTTAACAGAATCATGGTCCAGTTCGATGGAAACTGGAGCTTCTTCGCCACCGTAAACGATAGCTGGGAATTTGTTGGCAATACGCAGGCGGCGGCTCGCACCCTTACCCTGGTCTTTACGTACTTCTACATTGATAGTGAACATTGTTTTTTCTCTTAAAAGAAAATTTACCCTGCTACAGGCGACCCAGTAGCAAGTTCGATAACCTGCTTTAGCACCGGGCGAACCCAGGCAAAGCGGGCGGCAGTTTAACGGAAAGCCGTCCGCAGGGCAATGGAAACCTGCCCGATTTGCCGGCTGTCAGGATCAAGACAGCTCGTTGGCACGGCGGAAGCGGCCTTGATAATCGAACACTTTTTCCCGTATCTGCCAGAACTGCCCGCGTTTGCGTGCCACTACAAAATCCGGATGGCGCAAGGCCGCTTGCTGGGCCAGCACGTCGGCAGCGGTTTGCCAGGCAAAAGGGACTCCTGGCGCACGCTGATGCGGGCGCAGGAACAGCATTTCGAAGGCTTTGCGCTGCGCCGGGGTCTGTAGCCGGAAACGTTCACTGGTGCTGGTGCCGTCTTCGTCGTAATAAGTGGCTTTCAGCCACTCGCCTTTTTCATCACGGCCGCTTTGCAGCTCCATGCCGCCACAGCGCAATACCAAAGCGTCTTTCAACTTCAGCGCCGCCTTTAGCATATCGTCAGGATCGACCAAGACTTCCTGACACTGATGACAGCGGCGGGCGGCAATGTCATTCTCAGCGCCGCAATGCGGGCAAATCTTGAAGCGGAAGCGGTAATCGCACTGCTCGCGATGGCCTTCATCATCCTCCAGCCAGCCCTGACAACGGCGACCATAGTGTTCGATGATATCGCCGTTCTCGGTGCATTTGCCCCAAAACAGGTTGGCGAAGCCGCAGCCGGGGCAGAACACCTGTACCGGCTGACTGTCGCCGTGTGGCTTACTGACCCCGACCTCTGGGGTAAACAGGTCGTGCGGGTTACCGGCGTAGTCGAGGATCAGGCAATCTTCCTTGCCGGGGGCCAGCCGCAGCCCACGCCCGACGATTTGCTGATACAGGCTGACGGATTCGGTTGGGCGCAGAATAGCGATCAGATCGACATGCGGTGCATCAAAACCGGTGGTCAGCACCGCCACGTTGACCAGGTAGCGCAATTGCTGTTGTTTGAAAGCCTCAATCAGCGCATCGCGTTCGGCAGCGGGCGTTTCGGCGCTGACCAGCGCGGCTTCTCTGGGCGGCAGCAGGCCGTGAATTTCACGGGCGTGCTCAACGGTGGAGGCGAAAATCATCACTCCCTTACGCGTTTCGGCATATTCAACGATCTGGCTGATGATGTGCGGCGTAATGCGATTTTGCTGCTTCAGCTCACGGTTCAGGTCGACCTCACTGAACAGGCCGTTGCTTCTGGCCTCCAGACGGCTGAAATCATACTGCACAATAGGCATATCCAGCCTTTCCGGCGGCACCAGGAAGCCGTTTTTGATCATGTAGCGCAGCGGCAGTTCATAGATGCAGTCACGAAACAGACTGTTGGCATCGCCACGGGTAAAACCGTGATAGTGATACTGATAAATCCAGCCTTTGCCCAGCCGGTAGGGCGTGGCGGTCAGGCCCAGCAGCCGCAACTGCGGATTGGTTTTTTGCAGATGCTGAATAATCTGCTGGTACTGGCTGTCGTCATCGTCGCTGATGCGGTGGCATTCGTCGATAATCAACAGTGAAAACGCACCGTCAAACAATGGCAGGTTACGCGCCACGGATTGTACGCTGCCGAATACCACCTTGCCGGCGCTGTCTTTTTGCTGCAGTCCGGCGGCAAAGATATCGGCTTCCAACCCGTAGGCGCGGTATTTGGCGTGGTTTTGCGCCACCAGTTCTTTCACATGAGCCAGCACCAATACCCGGCCACGCGCGCGCTTCGCCAACTCGGCGATCACCAGGCTTTTACCGGCCCCGGTCGGCAGCACGATCAGCGCCGGTTGTGGGTGCTGACGGAAATGTTTGATGGTGGCTTCGACCGCTTCCAGTTGGTAGGGGCGTAGAGTAAAGGCCATAAATTAACGCCGTGGGTTGAGAAGGGCCGTCAGGAACAGGTTTTGTAACATCTGATCCCACAAAAACAGTGACATTTTACTCCCCTGACGGCTAAAAAATTTCTATTATTATGCCTTCTGAGCGCCGATGGTGCGAGAAGCGTGGAAATTACCTCTGTCAGGGGGCCGTTTCCACCGCTATACTTGCGTGACAGTAATCGCTGTTTCCCCCTCTTCGAACCTGCCCTGTTGCACCTGTTGCAACGGTGGGTGTCATATTTTAGCAATACGATCAATGCGATCATAACAACGACAGGCAAAGCAGATTCAATGCGACTGGACAAGTTTTTATCTCAGCAGTTAGGTGTTAGCCGTGCGCTGGTAGCGCGTGAACTTCGGGCAAAACGCGTCACCGTAGACGGTGAAGTGGTGAAGAGCGGGGCACTGAAACTGACTCCGGAGCAGGAGGTGACGTTTGACGGCAACCCACTGCAACGCCAAAACGGCCCGCGCTATTTTATGCTCAATAAACCGCAGGGTTACGTTTGCTCCACGGACGATCCCGATCATCCGACGGTGCTGTATTTCCTCGATGAGCCGGTGGCCTACAAGCTGCACGCCGCCGGTCGCCTGGATATCGATACCACCGGCCTGGTGCTGATGACCGACGACGGCCAATGGTCGCACCGCATCACTTCACCCAAGCATCACTGTGAGAAAACCTATCTGGTGACGCTGGAGCATCCGCTGGCGGAAGATACCGCGCAGCAATTTGCCGAAGGCGTGCAGCTGCATAACGAAAAAGATCTGACCCGACCTGCGCAACTGGAACAAATTGAAGACAAGCTGGTACGCCTGACCATCAGCGAAGGGCGTTATCACCAGGTGAAACGCATGTTCGCAGCGGTCGGCAACCGGGTTCTCGAGCTGCACCGCGAACGTATTGGTGCCATCGTGATGGATGAGGATCTGGCAGAAGGCGAATACCGTCCGCTGACAGAAGAAGAAATCGCCAGCGTTGGTGCTCCGCACCTGCAAGATTAATTCATTACAAGACTACGGCTGATGAAGGAGTCGTCGAACGTGTTACAGAACCGGTCATCTCACCTCGGTTTGATTTTTATTCTGGGCCTGCTTTCCATGCTGATGCCGCTGGCTATCGACATGTACCTGCCCAGTATGCCGGTGATTGCCAAACAGTTCGGCGTCGAGTCGGGCAGCGTGCAGATGACGCTCAGCGCCTATATGCTCGGCTTTGCCCTGGGGCAGTTGTTCTACGGGCCGATGTCGGACAGCATTGGCCGCAAGCCGGTGATCCTGTGGGGAACGCTGATCTTCGCTATTGCCGGTGGTGCCTGTGCGATGGCGCAGTCGATTGACCAATTGATCAATCTGCGTTTCCTGCATGGGCTGTCGGCGGCGGCGGCCAGCGTAGTGATTAATGCCCTGATGCGCGATATGTTCACCAAGGACGAGTTCTCGCGCATGATGTCGTTTGTCATCCTGGTGATGACCATTGCGCCCTTGCTGGCACCGATGATTGGTGGCGCGCTGCTGCTGTGGTTCAGTTGGCATGCGATTTTCTGGACCATGGGCGGCGCTGCGCTGATCGGTTCATTGCTGGTAGCGTTCTTTATTAAAGAGACGCTGCCGAAAGAGCGGCGGCAAAAATTCCATCTGCGTACCACGCTGGGTAACTTCGCTTCCTTGTTCCGCCATAAGCGCGTGTTGAGCTATATGCTGGCCAGCGCCTTCTCCTTCGCCGGTATGTTCTCGTTCCTCAGCGCCGGGCCGTTCGTGTATATCGAACTGAATCATGTTTCACCGCAGCACTTTGGTTACTATTTTGCGCTGAATATTGTTTTCCTGTTCCTGACCACGCTGGTTAACAGTCGTAATGTACGGCGGTTGGGCGCGATCAAAATGTTCCGTCTGGGGCTGTTTGTGCAGTTGGCGATGGGGCTGTGGTTACTGGCAGTGAGCGCTATTGGCCTGGGGTTCTGGGCGTTGGTGTTGGGCGTGGCCGTTTATCTGGGGTGTATCGCCATGATTTCCTCAAACGCCATGGCCGTGATCCTGGACGACTTCCCGCATATGGCAGGTACGGCATCCTCTCTGGCAGGTACCTTGCGTTTCAGCATCGGTGCGTTGGTGGGGGCGATACTGGCAATGGCGCCCGGCAAAAGTGCCTGGCCGATGGTTTCCTCAATGGTGCTGTGTAGCATTGTTGCGGTGTTGTTCTATCTGTATGCCAGTCGGCCACGACAAAAATCCTCGTCTGATACCCCCTAGTCTTTTCTTCCTGATCCAGGCTCAGCGTGATGTTGGGCCTGGGTGAAGTATCCCCTCCGGCCCAAGCCCGCTCTGAAACCCAATGGCAATGAAGACTTTGTTGCTAAACATAAGTGCGCTAATTAAATCCCCTGCGCACTATCTGTATTCTTTTTGTTAAAAAAATGCTCTGCCCGCTCAGGCAGATAACCCGGCTATCCGTTATTTTCCTGGACTAATACCGGTGAGTGATTTGTTTTAAGGCCATTTATAGTCAATGAGTTAGCTTGTAAGTCACCGTTGTGGTGCGAGGCTAAATGTTTCCTCAATGTAAAATTATGCCGAGCAATAAGTAGCCGTATTGCAAGAAAAAAGAGTTGAGATCGCGGCGGGAAAGGGTTACATATAACGCAAAAATGCGAGCTGAGTCGCAAAATGCCGTGAAATGACCCCGCAGGGCGTCACTAAAACCGCAGGACATCAGCGAGCGCAGGGAATGAGTTAACCGCTTGTGATGTTTTTTACATTTAAATAACATTCATAAGGGGCAGAGTCGAGCGTCAACGGCTATAACTTAGTTACCCTGTCAGGTAAAAGAGTTTCATTTTTTCAAACTAGGGATTTCATGTGGAAAGTATCCAACTTTCGGTAGTGCATCGCTTGCCGCAAAGTTATCGTTGGCTATCAGGTTTTACCGGCGTCAAGGTTGAACCGATTCCGCTCAGCGGAATAGACGAAGATAACAACCTGATTGGTCTGAAACTGCTCAGTCATGAGGGTGCTGACGCCTGGCAGGTGATGCAACAGCTTAAATTGTCGTTGCAGGAGATCCAGGTCGACTGCGCCATCGTAGAGTGGGAAGGGGAACCTTGCCTGTTTGTGCATCGCTGCGATGAAAGCGCCACCATGTGTCGGCTAAAAAACGTGGGTGCCGCTATTGCCGAGCCGATGAGCGCTCAATATCCTTTCTGAATCCCGTCGCTAATCCGCCAGCTGTAACAACTGCTGGGTATAAGCGGCGGCCGGTGAGTTAAAGACTGTCTGGCAATCACCTTGTTCAACCACTTCCCCCTGTCGCAGCACAATCACCTGATGACACAGTGAACGCACCACCTGCAAATCATGGCTGATAAACAGATAGGCCAGCCGGTGGCGCTGTTGCAGTGATTTAAGCAGCGTCAGGATTTGCGCCTGTACCGATTTATCCAGTGACGAGGTCGGTTCATCGAGGATCAGCAACTGAGGTTGTAAAATCAGCGCACGTGCGATGGCGATGCGTTGGCGCTGACCGCCGGAAAACTCGGTAGGGTAACGGTGGCGCAGGGCGGGATCCAGCCCCACCTCCTGTAGTACTTCGATCACCCGCTGTTCTCGCTGCTCAGCGCTCAGTTTCTGGTGAACCTCCAGCCCCTCGGCAATGATTTGCAGCACATTGAGCCGGGGATTAAGCGCGGAGTAAGGGTCCTGAAACACAATCTGCATCTGGCTGCGGTACGGCAGCATCTGCTTCATACTGAACTGGTGCAACGGCTGGCCTTTAAACCACATCGCCCCCCTGGCATTAAGCAAACGTAGCAATGCCAGCCCGGTGGTGCTCTTACCGGAGCCGGACTCGCCCACCAATCCGACGCTTTCCCCGGCCTTCAGCTCAAAGCTCAAATCTTTCAGCGCATAATGCTGACCCACGGTGCGGCGCAGTAAACCACGCCTGATCGGGAAACTGACCTGCAGGTTTTCCACCTTCAGTAACGGGGCGGCGTCAGCAGGTAGCGGCAGCGGATCGCCTACGTTCTCTGCCGCCAGTAATTGTTGGGTATAGGGGTGTTGCGGCCGGCTAAACAGGTTGCTCCGGCTGCTTTGCTCAACGCATTGCCCCTGGCGCATGACCGCTACGTTATCCGCCAGGCGGCGTACAATATTCAGGTTATGGGTGATAAACAGCAGCCCCATGCCCATTTCTTGCTTCAGTTCTTTCAGCAACAGCAGAATTTGCGCCTGAATGGTGACATCGAGCGCCGTCGTGGGTTCATCGGCAATCAGTAGCTTGGGCTGGGTTAACACCGCCATGGCGATCATCACCCGCTGGCGTTCGCCGCCGGAGAGCTGATGTGGGTAGTCTTTCAACCGGCCCTTGGCGTTGCGAATACCTACGCGATCCAGACACTGAATAATCTCACTGCGTGCCGCGTCGCGCCGCATACCGCGATGCAGCGCCAGGACTTCCGCCAGCTGTTTCTCAATGGTATGCAAGGGATTGAGTGACACCATCGGCTCCTGGAAGATCATCGAAATCTGGTTGCCGCGCACCTTGCGCAGCTCAGCCTCAGGCGCATGCAGCAACGAATTGCCGTTGAACTGGATATCACCGCCGGTATAGACCACCGGTGGTGAAGGCAGCAGGCGCAACACCGACAGTGCAGTGACGCTTTTTCCCGAACCGGACTCGCCCACCAGTGCCAGCGTTTCTGCCTTTTCTATCTGCAGTGAAAGCCCACTGACGACCTGGTTCAGTTGGTCACCCTGGCGGAAAGCAACGCCGAGATCCTGAATTGAAAGCAAAGGAGTGCTAGCCATATCAATGCGCCTTGCTGGGGTCAAAGGCGTCGCGTACCGCTTCGCCAATAAAAATAAGTAAAGACAGCAACACCGCCAACACCAGGAACGCGGTAATACCAAGCCACGGTGCCTGCAGGTTGTTTTTGCCCTGCAATAGCAGCTCGCCGAGCGACGGAGAACCGATCGGCAGGCCAAAGCCCAGGAAATCGAGGGAGGTCAGGGTGGTGATGGATCCGCACAGGATAAACGGCAAGAAGGTCAGCATCGCCACCATGGCATTGGGCAGCATATGCCGGTACATAATGACCCGGTCCTGCACCCCCATGGCACGTGCGGCGCGGATGTAATCGTAGTTACGGGTGCGCAGGAACTCGGCGCGTACCACGCCCACCAGGCTCATCCAGCCAAATAAAATGGTGATGCCGAGCAGCCACCAAAAATTGGGTTGTACGATGCTCGACAGCAGAATAATCAAAAATAGCGTCGGCATCCCTGACCACACCTCAATAAAGCGCTGGCCCCATAGATCCACGCGCCCGCCGTAGTAGCCCTGCATGGCGCCGGCGCAGACGCCAATCACGCTGGAAAACAGCGTTAGCGCCAGCCCGAACAGCATCGAAATACGAAAGCCGTACAGCACGCGGGCCAGCACGTCGCTGCCGTTACTGTCGGTACCTAATAAATTTTGCTGTGAAGGGGCCGAAGGGAAGGGCACCTCGGTGGCGAAGTTGATGGTGTTATAACTAAAGCGGATCGGTGGCCAAACTGCCCAGCCGTGGCTGTCGATCTGCTTTTTAACAAACGGATCCTGATAGTCGGTGGCGGTATTGAGCTCACCGCCGAAGGTGGTCTCGCTGTAGTCGATAATAAATGGCAGGTACAGGCGGCCCTCGTAGCGCACCAGTAGCGGCTTGTCGTTAGCGATCAGGTTGGCCCCCAGGCTGAGGATAAACAGCACCAGAAAAATCCACAGCGACCAATAGCCACGGCGGTTGCTGCAAAAACGTGCCCAACGAGCCTGATTAATCGGGCTTAAGCGATTCATTGGCGGGCCTCGAAATCAATGCGCGGATCGACCAGGGTATAGGTGATATCGCTAAGGATATTCAACAGCAGGCCAATCAGGGTGAAGATATACAGCGTGCCGAACATCACCGGGTAATCGCGCTGCAGGGTGGCGTCATAGCCCAGCAACCCCAGCCCGTTGAGCGAGAACATCACCTCGATCAACAATGAGCCGGTGAAAAACATGCTGACAAAGGTCGCCGGGAAGCCGGCGATCACCAGCAGCATGGCGTTGCGGAACACGTGGCGGTAAAGGATCTTGTTCTCGTCCAGCCCTTTGGCGCGTGCGGTGACCACATATTGTTTGCGGATCTCATCGAGGAATGAGTTTTTGGTCAGCATGGTCAGGGTGGCGAAGCCACCAATCACCGTCGCCAGCACCGGCAGCGTGATATGCCACAGGTAATCGGTGATTTTGCCATACCACGGCAGGGTATCGAAATTGCTGGAAACCAGACCGCGCAACGGGAACCAGTCGAGGTAGCTGCCACCGGCGAACAGCACAATCATCAAAATCGCGAACAGGAAGGCCGGAATGGCATAGCCAATGATAATCAGAGTGCTGCTCCAGGTATCGAAGGCGCTGCCGTTATGCACCGCTTTGCGGATCCCCAGTGGGATCGACACCAGGTAGATAATCAGCGTGCTCCACAGCCCCAGCGTGACTGATACCGGCAGACTATGACCCACCAGTTGCATCACCGATGCACCACGGAACAGACTGTCACCGAAGTCGAGGCGCATGTAGTTCCACAACATGGTGAAATAGCGCTCATGTAGCGGTTTGTCGAAGCCATAGCGTTTGGTGATCTCGGCGATCACCTCCGGATCCAGCCCGCGTGAGCCACGGTATTGGCTATCTGTCGCACTGCCAACACCAATACGTGCGTGCCCCAGACCTTCACCGGCACCGCCACCGCCGAAGCCGCTGCTCTGGCCCATTTCGATAGTGGCAATCGCCTGGTCGACCGGGCCACCGGGGGCGATCTGCACAATAAAAAAGTTAATGGTGATGATCGCCCACAGGGTGGGGATAATCAGCAACAGTCTGCGAATCAAATAAGCCGCCATCGCAAACCCCTTATTGTTGTTGAGCCGGCAAACGCGCCGCCTTGTTGACGTCAAACCACCAGTTATCGAAACCAATCACGTAGGCCGGACGGATCGACGGCGTAGAGAATTTGTCCCAGTAGGCATAGCGGTCGTGGTTGGAATACCACATCGGCAACATATACCTGTTCCAGGTCAGTACCCGATCCAGTGCGCGGCCCAGCGGCAGCAGGGCTTTTTCGTCGCCCTGATGCGCGGCGATCTGCCTGACCAGGCTATCGACGGCCGGATCGGTGACGCCGGGAGTATTCCAGCTGGAGTTAATGTATTTGGAGTCCCAGAGCGTCTCAAGACTTGAACCAGGGAAAGGCATTGCCATATAAACCGTCGGCATCATATCGAAATCGCCGTCGCGCATGCGCTTGGTGAATTGGGATATGTCGATTTCACGGATCTGCATATCAATGCCCAGTCGTTTCAGGTTGTGCTGAAACGGCAAGACGTACTGGAAGTTGCTGCCGCTCAGCAACATCAGTTCGAAGCTGAATGGCTGGCCGGTTTTACTGTTTACCAACTTTTGGTTTTTGACCTCCCAGCCGGCCTGTTTCAGCAACTGAGTCGCTTTCAGCAGATTTTGCCGATCGTTACCGCTGCCATCGGAGGACGGCGGCTGGTAGATACTGGTGAATACCTCCGCCGGTACCTTGCCCTTTAGTGGGCCCAGCAGCGCCAGTTCGGCCGCATCCGGGTAGCCGCTGGCTGCGTAGGGGGTGTTCTGGAAATAGCTATTGGTTCGTTGGTAGGCGTTGTAATACAGCGCCTTATTCATCCAGTCGAAATCGAAAGCCAGCGTGAGCGCTTCGCGCACCCGAGGATCGGCGAACAGAGGGCGCCGCATATTGAAGGCCATCCAGCGGGTGTTTTGCGCCGACTGATTGGTTTCATCCTGTTTGATGATGTAATTGCGAGCGAAATTTCCGCCCTGGTACTGCGTCGCCCAGCTTTTTGGCGAACCTTCGATGCGGAAGTCATAGGCACCGGCCTTGAAGGCCTCCAGCGCCACTTTGTCGTCCAGATAGTAGTCGTAGCGGATGCTGTCGAAGTTAAAGCGGCCGCGGTTGACCGGCAGGTTGGCGGCCCAATAATCGCGTACCCGTTGATAGGTAATGTATTGGCCCAGTCGATAACTGGCGATCTTATAGGGGCCACTGCTCAGCGGTGGGGTGCTCAGTGGCTCGTTCAACTTGTGATCTTTCCAGAAGCTCTGCGGCAAAATGGGCAGGCTGAACAACCCGAGCAACTTGTCTTTATCCGGCTGT
The DNA here is from genome assembly GCF_056376275.1 of Serratia sp. AR11. Taxonomy (NCBI): domain Bacteria; kingdom Pseudomonadati; phylum Pseudomonadota; class Gammaproteobacteria; order Enterobacterales; family Yersiniaceae; genus Serratia; species Serratia sp. AR11. Next base: position 3,692,545 of record NZ_CM150739.1, on the reverse strand, counting down.
GGAAATTCAATGCGCACCGTCAGGCGTGAAATGGCCTTGACCGATATGCCCTTATACGCCACGCGAAACTGCGGTACGCCTTCGGTCATAAACTTGGTAAAGGTAAAGGCCACGTCGGCGGCGGTAATGGGCGTGCCATCGTGGAAGCGGGCGCGCGCGTTAATATCCACTTCTACCCAGCGCATGTCGGCCGGGAAGCGGGCAGACTCGGCAATCAGTGGATAGTAGCTGCCGATTTCATCGTCTGAGGTGGTGAACAGGGTATCGTACAGCGCATCGGTACGCTCGCCGGGAACGCCACGTTGTGCATAGCGGTTAAAGTTATCGTAGGTGCCAATGGCTGCCAGGCGCACGTCGCCGCCCTTTGGGGCCGCCGGGTTGACGTAGTCATAATGGCTGAAATCGGTGGCGTATTTCGGCTCACCGAGCTGGGCGAAAGCGTAACTTTCATTGAGGGTTTCGGCCTGCAGGCCAAAACTCAGTGCCGAGAGCACCAGGGCAGCAAAAACGCGCACGGACATCTTGACGGTAAGCTCCTGCTGTTAAGTCGATTAAATCTGGGTCAGCATAACATTTACTGCCGCGCCGCAGAGTAAAGAAGTTAAAAGATTCAGTCCGTTAGCGCCTGATGGTCCATGACCGTATGGGCGTTGCAGAAGGCGACAAAATTGTCGATGCTCAACGGTTTGCTGTAATAGTACCCCTGCATAAAATTAACGTCCTGTTCCTGCAGGAAGCTCACCTGTTCTGCGGTTTCTACGCCCTCCGCCACGGTTTGCATTTTGAGTTTTTTGGCCAGTGAAATGACCGCGTCCAGTACCGGGGCGGTGACCGTATCCCGGCCGATGGAGTTGACGAAACCGCGGTCGATTTTCAGATAGTCCATGCTAAAGCGTTCCAGATAGATCAGTGCGCTGTGGCCGGTACCGAAGTCATCGATGGCAATTTCAATGCCTTGTTTATGCAACCAGTCGAACTCCGCCAGCGCGTTGCCTTCCTCCACCATGCCGCGTTCGGTAATTTCAAACACCAGCGTAAAGTAATCGCCCGGCAATTGCGCCAGCAGTTCGTACACGTCGTGGTGGAAGGAGGGCGCACTGAGATGAGAAGGGGAGATGTTCAGGCCAAGTTTTGCACCCTGCGGCAGCGCCGTCGCCAGCCTGGGGGCGTCTTCGGCAATCAGGCGGAACAGGTGACGTGTCAGCGGCACTATCAGCCCTTCGCTTTCGGCGTAGGGAATAAACAGGTCCGGCGGAATACGTCCTTCGATTGGGTGCTGCCAGCGGATCAGCGCTTCCAACCCAGCGATGGTGCCGGTTTTGGTATGAAATACCGGTTGATACTCGATAAAGAACTCGTTGCGTTTGATGCCGCGCATCAGGGCGCGCTCCGGGCTTTGGCGCAGCAACAGCATGTAGTAGCACAGCACGCCGATCATTAAGGACAGCACCAGGCTACCCAGCAGAGTCAGGCGGATATCGTTGGGCGTCAGTTTTTGGTTATAAAACATAATGATCATCGGGGTGCCGGCGATGGAAATGCGGTCGGCCTTTTCGTCCGGCAACTGGTTTACCGGCATCAGATTCGGACTAAAACTGGTCAGGGCGCGATCGCCCAGAATAATGGCAACTCCCTGGGTCTGATCGGTATTGGAGCTAAACATCTGTTGGGGCATCAGGCCAATATCCAGGGTGGCCAGTATGCCGGTGTCTTCTTTGCCTTGCTGACGCAACCAAACGGCAACCGCCGGTTTTCCGGGAACCAGTGGGGTGCCCTGCTGCAGTTTGAGATCCAGCCGCTGCTGTTGATTAATTTCCGGGTAGATGTTTTTTAACGCCAGCATCATGTTGCCGGTAGCGGAAGAGCAATAGGCAAAGCCGTTTTTTACCAGCATAAAGGTGCGCACGCCGGAGTGAAATGCCGCCTGATAGGTAATTTCCGGCTGACTGGTTGCGCAGGAGCGTTCGGTCAACGGCATCAACTGTTGCATGATTGCCGTCAGACTATTAAAGGTCTCTAGGGTGAGTTTCTGCGTCCGTTGCTCTACTGCGCGTTGATATTGCGTGCGCTGGTGGCTAATCAAGGAAAGTGTAATTGCCATAAACAGGATAAAAAATACCAGGGCCACGATGCCGCTTTTAGCCAGGCTACGTCGTCTGTGCGAGACGTGGCGTGCAAATGCCCTTTTCAAGCCCATAAACCTGCCCCCTGAACCCGGCGTATCAATTTGTTTTTGTTATAGAGTGACTGGCTAATATATCGCAATGACGGTGTTGTCGTCATTATTCATCGTTTATCTAATGGCTGATAATAGTTTAAATGCGGCATTATCGCTGTTTTCCCATTTGACGATAATAGGTGAGTTTTTCATCGTCGGCGTAGTTCACTCCAATAATTTTGTGAAATATAAAGTGGCAATGTTGAAAATACCGCGAATTTATAATGGGGGAGGGCGGTGGCGCAAAAAAAAACGCTGCCCGGAGGCAGCGTTCTATCGCTCGTTTGGTCTTCAGGACAATCAAGGTTGCGCCGTCAACTGCTGGTTAGCACTCGGCGGGCTTCGCGATAACGTTTATTCCAGTAGTTATCGCTCAGTTTCGAAATCATCACGCCGCTGCTGGTAGAGGCATGAACGAATTGATCGTTACCTAAATAGATGCCGACGTGGCGTCCGGTAGAACCGGCGCGGAACAGCACCAGATCGCCAGGACGCAGTTTGGTACGCAAGATTTTCTTGCCCATGTCTTCCTGTTCGTAGGTAGAACGAGGTAAGTCCATGCCAAACTGTTCGCGGAAGGTGCGCTGTACAAACGCTGAGCAATCGATGCCGCGCTTGGTTTCACCGCCTAAACGGTAGCGAACGCCTTTCCAGTCTGCATACTGATCCATAATTTTTGACTTAACGTCAACGTTACGGACCATTGCTTCGAATTCATCCTGAGAGGCTTGCAGTAAAAGACCATCTTTGTCATTAACTGCACGCATCTCAGTTTGTGCGTTATTCAAGTTCGAAGTGTGAGTCGTGCTACATGCGGAGAGCATTACCGCTGCGGCAATTGCAGGTACTACCCGCAAAAAATATCTCAGAAACGGTTGAGATTTGACCATTGTTATTGTTTTCCCTTGAAGTCCTTAACGACGTCAGTCGCTACCTGAAAAATGCCAAACGGAACGAGACTAATCTGCACCTGCTTTATCGACAATCAGATACCGCTGAAAATGTGCTGGAACGCACATATTTAGAGGATTTGATGCTGAGTCGAGTTAAACCAGGCACAAACGCATCCGAGATTACCGTAACGGATTGGTGATTGCGAGCCTTTTTCCACCCTTTTATATATGAATTTGTGATGTAACATAATGTAAATCTTCATATAAAAAACGCTGATGGTCCGTTGTGTTGGTTTTGCGTGAAATTAGGTGACAGAAGCGTTAACGCGGTGATGTGGAAACAAACAGCAGGCGGCGAGGAAATTATCAGGAGGCCAGCAGCCTCCTGCAGGTCATAACTGTGGGTTATAACTACGCTGGTCGGTGCTTGCCGGGCAGCATACGGTTCAGGCGCAGGATCAGCCTATCGCTGAGTGGGGTCATCAGGCACCAACTGGCACCCACCAGTACCACCGACAGCGAACCTACGGCGATATCTGTAAACCAGTGGGCGCCAATCATCACCCGCGGCAATGAAAACACCACCGTAATCAGCAGCGCGACGGCAAACGCGCGGCGGTTAAAGTAGCGCAGCATAAAACAGGAGAAAATCATCAGCATCATGCCATGGTCGCCAGGGAAACTGTCGCTGGAGGCGTCTTTGGTCGGAATGCCGGTCAGTTCACTGACACGGTTAACATTCTCAAAGCTCAGCGACGGGCTGGGGTGCTTGACCGGAAGCAGGTGCCCAAGCTGGTTCAGCACCACGCCGGTCAGCAGCATGACAACGCCGGTTACCAGCAAACGACGACGGCCGGCGGCATCCTGTTGCAGATAAAAGCACAGGTACAGCAGCCCCATGGCAATCAGTGAAATCACGTCAAATGCACGGCTATTGGTGATGGCCACCAGATGCAAAAAACCGGGGTCAGTCGCCAGATGACGATTAAAAAAGAAGAAAATCGATGAGTCCAGAGTAAACCAATAGCCGTGGTTAACCGGCAGGTACCAGGACAGAAACAGCGCAATGCCCAGTAAATTGAAGAAAATGATGAAGGGTAAATTGCGGCGAGTCATGGCATAACCTGTTTTAAGTCTAAAAATAAAAAGAGGCTAACGGTAAAGTTCTCAACTTAAACGAATGTTAAACAGCTTGGATTGCAGCGCGTTCCAATCCGCATTCCCGCTGTGAATCAGTTCAATTCGGCTGTCCAGCGGCGCGACAGGACGCGTTTCGATATTGAGATCCTGCCCCTGACGGTTGATCAACAGAGTGCCTTCAGCAATGCGCACTACGCCTTTGGCGCGTTCGACCGGTGCCAGCCGTATCCACTCCATGATGCCAACGGTATCGAACACCGTGTCGGCGTCAAAGATCCAGCCACAGCTGGTGAATCCCTGGCCCTGATTGAGCGCCCGCCGCCAGCGCGAAGTTTCCGGCAGCCGCAATGCGGCCAAGCCCTGTGTTTTGCTGTGGCTATGATGATGCTGGGCATTCGGTAATTCTGTGCGATTCGTGCGAGGCAGGTCCAGCAAGGTGACATCCGCCTGGCCCTGTTGAATGTGATAAAGCGGCCGCTGCAGGGAGTCCTGCTGCGCCCATTGCTGCAGGGCCAGTAGATCCTGCGGCTGATAGGTGTCGCTTTTGCTGGCCAGAATAACGTCGGCCGCCGCCAGTTGATCGCGGAAGTTTTCGTTTTCTACATAGCGCGGTTCGCTGAGCTGGCGTGCGTCCAACAGGCACAGGGTGGCCTGTAGATCGATCCAGCCGGCATAGCTGTCCTGCGTCAGCAATGACAGGATCTGTTTCGGGTGGCCCAGGCCGGTAGGTTCGATCAACAGACGGTCGGGTTTACTCTGTTGCAGCAGCATATTCAGCCCGACCTGCATCGGCAAGCCGTTCACACAACACATGCAACCGCCAGGGATCTCCTTTAACACCGCACCGCTGTCTGCCAGCAATGCGCCATCAATACCAATTTCACCAAACTCGTTTACCAGCACTGCCCAACGCTCATGTTCCGGTTTGTTAGCCAGCAAGTGACGAATGGTGGTGGTTTTACCGCTGCCGAGAAAACCGGTGATCAGGTTAGTTTTGGTCATAAATTATTCCTGATGTTAATAATGTCTATTGGTCAATAAATAAGCAACCCTGCTTTGCCTTAGCACTTGAGGTTGCTCAACCTGCGTCAGGTCACAAATTTTGCAGGTTAAGATGCGGCATTTAATCGGACAAATCCACGCCAAATGGTCAGAAAATTCTTATATAAAACCATGGATTAACCAGGGTGGTGATCTTTAGTAGCTTGTTTTCCTTTGTTAATTGCCAGATTAACCGCCAAATAATTCCCCTGACCTTGCGATTATTCTTAAGAAAATCCTCTATGGTTAAATTGGCTTAACAAAAAATGAGGTTGCCATGAATGTCTTCCGGTTATTTTTGATCGCAGGAATGTTGTTTTCATGGACGGCAGCAAGCTATGCAGGAACCACTGGCGGGGTAATTCGTTTTGTTGGCTCTATTGTGGAAAGCCCCTGTACGGTGAACATCGCTGATTCAACGGCCAATACCCAATGTTACCGTAATGGGCGGCACTATCAAGACCAACAGACGCTGTCAAAATTTGATGCTACACGCAAAGAATTGCCACTGAATTTAGGTTCGACCGAGATGAAGTGGGTAGATCAGCAGAAAAAACTTGCAGTAATGACGGTAGTTTATCGTTAAGTCGTTCGGCCATGCCGGACATCCGGCATGGCCATTTTCCCCCTGGCCTTTCAAGTCAGGGTCTGGTTTAACCGGGTATCAAGCCAACTGAGTCGAAACCCAATTCTGCACCGTTTGGCGCGCCCCGCGATCGCGCAGGGAAATATAGGCGCGGGTCACCGCCGCCACAAACGCCTCATTTGCCGGCAGTTGTTCACCAAAAACGGCTTTCAACGCCAACAGGGCTTTAACGCGTTGTTCATCGTCCGGCGTTGCGGCCACCGTCTGTTGCAGCGTTGTCAGCAGCGGATCGCGAATATCAATCGGTTGACCGGCATCATCTACACCGCCGACATAGCGCATCCAGGCTGCCACGCCCAGCGCCAAACCGGCATAGCTGCCGCCATGCTGCAGATGCCAACGAACCGAATCCAGCATCCGCTGTGGCAATTTTTGTGTGCCATCCATGGCAATTTGCCAGGTGCGATGTTGCAGCGCCGGATTGCTGTAGCGTTCAATCAACTGCGCGGCATAGGCGGCCAGATCGATACCGCTGACGCTGAGCGTCGGTGCCTGCTCGGCCAGCATCAGGTGGTGTGCCGCTTGGCGATAAGACTCGTCGGCCATACAGTCGTTTATATACTGATAACCCCCCAGATAACCCAGGTAGGCCAGGAAGGAATGACTGCCGTTCAGCATACGCAGCTTCATTTGTTCAAAAGGCAGTACGTCATTTACCAACTGCGCACCGGCCAGTTCCCAGGCCGGACGGCCTGCGACAAAATTATCTTCCACCACCCATTGGATAAAGGGCTCGCAGGCGATGGCGCATTCATCACGTATGCCGCCCAGTGCGGCAGCCACTTCGTCGAGCGTTTCCGCGGTGGCGGCTGGAACAATGCGGTCGACCATAGTACTGGGGAAACTGACCTGCTGGGCAATCCAATCTGCCAGGGCGCCGTCACGCGCCTGCGCCAGGCCGATGATGGCGTTGCGCAGTACATGGCCGTTTTCGGGAATATTATCGCAAGAGAGCAGGGTAAAGGCGGGCAGACCGCGTTCCAGGCGCAGGCGCAGGGCTTCGACCAGAATGCCGGGTACCGTAATGGGTTGAGCGGGGTTGGCAAGATCGGCGCGGATCCCCTGGTGTTGCAGATCCAGTTTCCCGCTACCGGGTTCGATGCAGTAGCCTTTTTCGGTGATGGTCATTGAGACGATGGCTACCTGCGGTTCCGCCAGTTTTTCCAGCACGGCACCGATCCCTTCCAGTTTGCGGTGTACGCTTTCATGCACGGCCCCGATCACTATCGCCTGATCCCCCTCAGCGCCTTTTTCCAGCACGCTATAAAGATGGTCTTGCTGACGCAGCGTCTGGAACAGAATGTCGCCACCGAACAGGCTGATCTCACAAATCCCCCAGTCTCCCCCCTGGCGGTTCAATACCCGGTCGGTCACCAGTGCCTGATGGGCGCGGTGAAAGGCCCCGAATCCAATGTGCACCATGCGGCTTTGTAATGTGCTGCGGTCATAGCGCGGTTGCTGGACGGCGTCGGGAAGCGGTGAGTTGGCGATAGTCTTCATGCATGGCTCCAAGCTGGGTAAAAGGTGCTGGCCGGGAACTTTTAAAAAGTTAGCAGACCAGTTTTGCGAATGGAAAACGGCACGGCGCTTACCTTTTTCGCATCAGTTCTCTGCCGCCAGTGTAAGGCTGGAAGGGGGTTAATAACATTGCCAAACTCAAAATAAGCCAGAACCGTGAAGTGGATCAACCAATCAGGGTTTCGCTTTTGACAGTCAGGTGCGAAAGAGTAAGGTGAAAGATAACCGATATCTATTTAAATTTGGTATAACAAGATTGTCGAAACGGTGCAATCTTGATCACCACCACAATACTGGGCGATTTTTACAAGGATAAATAATGGAACAAACATGGCGTTGGTATGGGCCGAACGATCCTGTCTCTCTTGACGATGTGCGCCAGGCCGGCGCCACTGGCGTAGTCACCGCCTTGCACCATATCCCGAATGGCGAGGTGTGGCCGATCGAAGAGATCAAGGCTCGTCAGGCGTTGTTGGCGGAGAAAGGCTTGGTGTGGTCGGTGGTGGAAAGCATCCCGGTACATGAAGAAATCAAAACCCACAGCGGTAATTACCAACAGCACATCGCCCATTACCAGCAATCGTTGCGTAACCTGGCGGCCTGCGGTATCGACACCGTGTGCTACAACTTTATGCCGATCCTCGACTGGACGCGTACCGATCTGGAGTATTTGCTGCCCGACGGGTCAAAGGCGTTACGTTTTGATCAAATCGCCTTTGCGGCCTTTGATTTGCATATTTTGCAACGTGCAGGGGCAGAGCAGGATTACACGCAGGAAGAGCAACAGCAGGCCACCGCGCGCTTTGCTGCCATGAGCGAGGCGGATATCGCCAAATTGACCGGTAATATCATCGCCGGGCTGCCGGGGGCTGAAGAGGGGTATACGCTTGATCAGTTCCGCGCCCGTCTGGCTGAGTACGACGCCATCGACAAGGCGCAACTGCGTGAGAATATGGCGGTGTTTCTGCGCGCCATTGTGCCGGTAGCGGAAGAGGTCGGCGTGCGGCTGGCGGTACATCCGGACGATCCACCACGGCCGCTCCTGGGTCTGCCACGCATTGTTTCGACCATTGAGGATATGCAGTGGTTCAAGCAGACGGTCGACAGCCTGCATAACGGTTTCACCATGTGTACCGGCTCCTATGGGGTACGTGAGGATAACGATCTGGTGCGGATGATTGAAACCTTCGGCGATCGCATCCATTTCACCCATCTGCGCGCAACCTGCCGTGAAGATAACCCTAAAAGTTTCCATGAGGGCGCGCACCTGCAAGGCGACGTCGACATGGTGGCGGTGATTGAGGCGATCCTCAGCGAGGAGCAGCGCCGTCATCAGGCGGGTGATACCCGGCCGATACCAATGCGTCCCGATCATGGGCATCAGATGCTGGATGACTTGAAGAAAAAAACCAATCCGGGTTATTCGGCAATTGGTCGTTTGAAGGGGCTGGCGGAACTGCGCGGTGTCGAGCTGGCGCTCAAACGCCGTTTCTTCCCTGAATTGCCGTCGTAAATATTTTCAGACGACGGGCAGTGCCAAATATTAGGGAGAGCGTGCCGAAGGGGTCGTAGCAGCTTTAGCTGCCGGAGCGCCCCTCGGTGCGCTAGGCCCGGGTATCTCGTGCTAATAAACCACTTTGTTATAAAACACAGGGGCCATAATCGGCCCCTGAATTTCAACTAGTCGGCGCGGCTCATATAGCGGCGTTCGGCAATATGAATGCGGATTTTGTCACCGGCGCTGAGGTATTCCGGCACCTGAATGGTCAGGCCGGTCGCCATGGTAGCCGGCTTGTTGCGGGCACTGGCGGAGGCACCTTTGATGCCCGGCGCAGTGTCGACAATTTCCATATCCACGGTTTGTGGCAATTCCAGCGCCAGCACCTGGCCTTCCAGCGTCAGCACCTGCATGCCTGGCAGACCGGCTTCAGGGATGAACAGCAGTTCGTCTTCGATCTGGTCTTTCTTGAAGATGTAAGGGGTGTAATCCTCGTCATCCATAAACACGTATTCTTCGCCGTCGATGTAAGAGAAGTTCACCTTACGGCGGGACAGGCTAATGGTGTCCAGAATATCGTCGCCCTTGAAACGCTCTTCTACCTTCAGCCCGGTGCGGACGTCAGAGAAACGCATTTTGTATAGGGTGCTGGCACCGCGTGCGCTTGGGCTTTGTACATCAATGTCTCTCACCAGCAGCAGTTTGCCGTTGTAGCTGATCGCCATGCCACGCTTAATTTCGTTAGCCTTTGCCATATAAAATAACCTGCAATAAAGAGTTTTTGGGAAGTTGCGACAAGTTACTCGCGCCGATGATTTCAGGCAAGCAGATCAAGCAAAAACAGTGGCGGAAAAAGGGATGGCGAGCGCCATCCCCTGCGGTATTACTTGAAGACCGGCAACAGACCCAGCAATGCCAGCACGTGTGCGACGGCGTTGATCACCCCGAACAGAATGATAAACAGGATCATCCCCCGGCCACCGGGAGCGCGATATTGCGCCTGGGCAAAGCGACGACGACTGGCGCGTGCCATCATGGCCGGTACGATCACCGCCCAAACGGTGGCCGCCAGCCCGGCGAAGCCGATGGCGTACAGGAAGCCGTTCGGGAACAGCAGGGCGGCTATGGTCGGTGGTGCAAAGGTCACCAACGCGGTTTTACTGCGCCCGGTGGTGTCATCACTGAATTTGAAGAAGTCAGCCAAATAATCAAACAGGCCCAGCGAAACCCCGAGGAACGAACTGGCCAGTGCCATATAAGAGAAAGCGTTCAGCAGTTGGCCAACGGTCTGGCTGCTGGAAACGTTGCCCATCTGCTTAAGCAGGCTGCCGATATTGCCGCCTTCGGCAATCACCTGGCGGAAGGCATCGCGGGCGATATTGCCCTGAATCACATACTGCCACAGGATATAGATCGCCAGCGCCAGCAGCGTGCCGTATACCAGGCTGCGCACCACGGCACCGCTATCCTTGTGATAATACTTCACCAGTCCCGGCACATTGCCGTGATAGCCGAACGAGGTCAGCAGATAAGGCAGCGCCGCCAGGGCGTAAGGCAGATAGCTGGCCTGGCTGTCGCCCCGGTTGAACAGCACTGCCGGTTGCACATGAGTGAACATATCGCCCACCGACATCACAAAGGTGATCACCATACCGCCGATCAAAATGGTGCTCAGACGATCGACCGCGCGGGTGGACAACCAGACGATAAACGCCACCACGATGGCAAACACCAGCCCGGCGGTGGTCTGCCCGACGCCGACGATGCCTTCCAGCGTGTGGGCGATAATTGAGCCACCGGCGGAAATATAGGCATAGGTCAGAATGTACAGCACAAAGGCGATGGAAATGCCGTTAATGGCGTTCCAGCTTTTACCCAGCAGATCCTTGACGATGGTATTGAAGCTGGCACCGCTTGGGTAATGCAGTGCAGCTTCGAGGATCATCAGGCCAGAGATCAGCATACAGGCCCAGGTATAAATCAGCAGCGCGACCGAGCCGCTGAACCACACGCCAGAAGTCACAATAGGAATGGAGAACATACCGGCGCCGACGGCGGTGCCTGCAATGATCATCGCGCCGCCAAGGACCGAAGGGCGGGAAAGCTTCTGGATAGTGTCCGCGGACATTTTTGCTCCTGAGTGGCCATGGCGGCCGCAAGTTCTTTTGTACTAGCTCAATGGTACAGGTGCGGTCGACGCATGTAAAGCCGTGAAGATGCTTGTTTCATGCATTAATCGGTGTGAATAGGGCGATTTGAGGCGTGTTTTAGCCCGGCATGAATGCAAACGTTTAGCGGTTATAAGGGCGCGATGTAAAGATTGTTGGGCAAGCCCGGATTCTGCTGGCGGCGGATGAGCGCTACTGATATTGTCGCGCTTCACTTCTGCCAGCCCACCGAGAGACTCGCTGATGGACTGCCGTGCCGACTGTGGCGCCTGTTGTATTGCGCCTTCAATATCCAGCCCGATCCCCGGCATGCCCAATGGCAAGCCTGCCAATACCCGCTGCATTCATCTGAGCGAGCAGCTACGCTGTGGTCTGTTTCACTCGCCATTGCGGCCCAAAGTCTGTGGCAGCCTGCAGGCCAGCCGCGAAATGTGCCACGACCACCGTGACGACGCGCTAATCTATTTGGCCAAGCTGGAAGCGGATACGGCACCCTAAGCCGGTTTTACGCGTCTTTAAGCTTCCACAAGCACAGCACTGCGCCAACAACCATCGCCAGAGCGGAATAAAACACCGCGTGATAATTCCAGACTTCCGCCACTACGCCAGCGATGGAACCGGCTAAAATCCAACCCACGCGAGTGGTGTTGGTAAACAGGGTGGTTGCGGCACCGGCCTGTCCAGGCATCAAATCCTGAAAATAGAGCATACCGATCCCCGCGAGTACGCCGATAAACGCCGCGTTAAGCAGTTGCAGGGCGATCAGTGGCCAGGTGCCGGTGATAAACAGCAGACCGAAGTAAAACAGCAGGCCCGCCACCACCGCCCAACGCATTAAAAAGCGCTTGCCGAAGCGTTTCGCCACCATGCCGGCAATCAGCATGGTCGGTATCTCCAGCCCGGCCGCCGTACCCATTAATATCCCGGCCAGCCTTTCCGGCAGATGCAGCTCATGCACCATATACAGCGGCATATTGATCAGATACATGCTGTTGGCGGTCCACATAAAGGTGCAGGCCATAAACAGCAGCAGCGTATCGCGACGGTTTTGTCGTGGGGCCTCCAGTGTGGTGCTGGTGGCTACCGGCGTTTTGCGCATCGAGGGCAGCATTTTCCACACCAGCACGCCACACAGGATGAACGCTGCCGCGGCGGCCAGATACATCACTTTAAAACCGAACCCCAGGGCCAGTGCAAAGGCGATGGGCGGCCCTATGACCCAGGCGAGGGAAACCTGCGCCCGCAGGATTGAACTGAACATGACGGCTTCGCGACCGGTGCGATCGGCATGTTCGCGCGCCAGGGCGAACATCTGCGGGTTAGCGGTGGAACCGAAGCTGGTCAACATCACGCCGACCGCCAGTAACAGGTAATAATTGCGGTTCCAGGCGAACAGCACGCAGCCCAGCGCACCCAGCATGCAGCAGAGGAAAATCAGCGTTTTGCGATCGCCTTTTTGATCCGAACGGCGAGCGAGAAACTGGCTGACCAGAATGCCAATCACCGCGCTACCGGTGAAAAACAGCCCAACCATCGAGGGGCGCACCTTCACTTCCGTCGCCAGGAACAGGCTCAACGTAGGGGTCTGTAGCGCCCCGGCAATACCGGTGAGAAACGCCACCACTAAAAAAGCCAGTGAAGTGAGGTCGGGCGAGCGTCGCGTTGCCGCAGATGATGTAGACATAGAGGTCAGAAAATAGCCGTCAATGAGGGATCCGGCGCATAATACGCCCATTTATTTGTAAAAAAAAGAAATGAACCGAAACCGGTTTCATTCCTTTTGCTGGTAAAGTTTTTTTCCGGTATAAGGGCATAAAAAAGGGCGATGTCACCATCGCCCCGGTATTACGCTATGACCCGTTACGCGCCGGCAGGCACGTCGTGCGCGGTGTTTTTCAGCACCTCACCCTGATACTTCTCGATCTGCAACTGGGCCATCTGGCCACAGTTCCCCTGCGCCAGGCTGGAGGAGCCGACGTCGAAGGTCAGGCAGTTGACGTTACCGTTCTTGCACAGCGAGCCAGGCTGAGAAGGATCGGCCGGATCGAACCAGGCCCCTTCGCTGATCCGTACCACGCCAGGGCGCACGTCTTCACTGACGACTGCACCGACCAGGATCTGGCCGCGATCGTTAAAGGCGCGCACCAGATCGCCGCTGGCGATACCGCGTGACTTGGCGTCCTGCGGATGGATCACAATCGCTTCCCGGTCTGCTACCGCATACTTTTTACGCAGCGGCGTATTGTCGAGCTGCGAGTGCAGACGGTTGATCGGGTGCGCGGTGTTCAGCGACAGCGGATATTTAACCGCCTCTGGCCCGCGATACCATTCATGCGGCGGCATCCAGGTCGGAATGCCCGGGCAATCCTGATACTTCATTTTGGCAATGGCGTCGGAGTAGATCTCGATCTTACCGGATGGCGTACCCAACGGATTGAGCAGCGGGTTTTCGCGATAGTCGGCGAAACGTACCCATTGGGTATTGGCCTCGGGCACCGGGAAACGCACATAGTTGTTGGATGCCCAGAACATATCGAATGGCGGCAGGGCCACCCGGGCGGCGCGCGCCTGGGTTTTCATGTCGTCGTACATGCCTTTGAGCCACTGAGTCTCATCTTTGCCTTCGGTAAAGGCATCCTGCACACCCAGCTTGGCCGCCATGGCCGCGAAGATATCGAAATCGCTGCGCGACTCATGCTGCGGCTCCACGCACTGATGCATTGGGAACACATACAGTTGCGAGTAGTCGCCGCCCATTTCCAGATCGTTACGTTCATAGCTGGTGGTGGCCGGCAGCACGATATCGGCGTGTTTGGCGGTGGCGGTCCAGTAAGGTTCGTTCACCACGATGGTGTCCGGCCGTTGCCAGGCCTTGACCAGATTGTTGGTGTCCTGGTGCTGGTGGAAGGTGTTGCCACCGGCCACATACACCATTTTCACTTCGGGGTAGGTGACCTGTGTGCCGTTGAAATTAATGGTCTTGCCCGGATTGCTCAGACATTCGGCGATGCGTGCCACCGGGATCGGAGCCGGTGAGTTCTTCGGCGCATTACCGGCAGAAATACCGGAAATGATGCCGCCTTTCGCCGTCGGGCTACCGCCGGAAGAGTAGTGATAGCTGAAGCCGAAGCCGCCGCCCGGCAGGCCAATTTGGCCGAGCATCGCCGCCACGGTGACCAACAGCCAGTGCTGCTGCTCGCCATGATGCTGACGTTGAATACCCCAACCGCCCATGATCATGGTGCGATTTTTCGCCATGTCGCGTGCCAGTTGGCGCAATACGTCGGCATCGACGCCGCAAACATCGGCGGCCCATTCGGCAGTTTTCGGTGTGCCATCGGTTTCGCCCAGCAGATAAGCCTGGAACTTGTCGAAGCCGGCGGTGTAGGTTTTCAGGAAGTCCGGGTTATGCAGTTTCTCTGTCAGCAGCGTGTGAGCGATGCCGATCAACATGGCGCCATCGGTATAAGGGCGTGGAGCGATCCACTGCGCATCGATAAATTTGGCGCTGTCGTTATGCACCGGGTCGATGCTGATCACGCGGGTGCCTTTCTTCTTCAGCGCCTCAAAGCCGGTCTGGCCGTAGTGGTCCGGCACGTTCCAACTGTTTTTCAGCGTGATCATAGGGTTACAGCCCCACAATACTACCAGTTGGCTGTTTTCAATCACGTTCGGCCAGGCGGTTTGCTGTTCGTAAACCTCCATGGAGCCGACCACGTGTGACATGATCACCTGTGCAGCACCGGTGGAATAGTCACCGGCATAACCGAGGAAGCCACCGGTCAGGTTCATCAGGCGTTGCAGCAGCGTGCGGCTGTTATGCAGCATGCCGACGCTCTTCCAGCCATAGGAACCGGCATAGATTGACTGCGGGCCGTGATCTTTTTGCAGACGGGTGATCTCGCCACAAACCAGTTCAATCGCCTTGTCCCAGCTGACGCGCACCCATTCGTCGCGGCCGCGCAGTTCGGTATGGCTGCCGGGGCCGCCTTCCAGCCAGCTTTTACGCACCATCGGATATTTGATGCGGTTTTCGGCATGTACCTGGTAGGGCGCCATGGTGATCAGTTCGTTCGGGTAAGGATCGTCCTTGACCGGCTGCACGCCGACCATTTTGCCGTCCTGCACTATGGCTTCAAAAGCGCCCCAGTGTGCGCCGGTCAGAATGCCTTTTTGCGCCTGACGCAGCACCACAAATTGCGGCAGCGCCTGGCTGATGGCCTGCGCCAGCGCTGACTTGGGCCACAGGCCTGCCAGCAACGGGGCGGCGGCCAATGCGGTAGCACCGGTCAGGAAGCGGCGGCGGCTCATTTTTAACGCTTGTTGTTGATATTTGCTCATTTCGCTTCTCCCTTAAAGCTTGGCAGGTTTGGTTGGCTGCATGTCACTGGCGTGTTTCTGCACGTATTGTGTCAGAACGCGCAGTTGTTCCTGCGTCAGCGAGGTGCGTGGAGCCATGCCTTTAATTACGCCGATCCACTGGTTGGCGTTGAAGCGATCTAGGGCGGTCAGGCCGTGACAGCCGGTACAGTTGGCCGACATCATATCTGCGGTGTAGCGCCAGATTTTTTGCTGATCGTCGATCAGTTGTTTGCGCGGCAGCCAGACCTGCAGGGAAACCTGGTGCCATACCAGGCCGGTTTCGGCATCGGTCATGGTGGTGCCGGTTTTCAGCAGTTTGCGAGCGTCTTCACCCAGCAGCACGCTAAGGATACGTTTGCCCTGTGCGGCATAGAACACCTCACTGACGCCGTCCTGCTGCCAGCCGGTGACGTTGGCCAGCACCTTGTCGCCTTCCTGTTTCACCACCTGAACTTCGGTGGATGGCATCAGGTTGCCGGCATTGTGGCTGTCGTCCGGTTTCAGGAAGAAGGGTTCAGTGGCAATGGTGTACAGCGTGGTGGCGGTAGGTGAGGTTTCAGCCGCGGCCTTCGCCAGTTCGGCTGCACCGGCCTGGGCGGCACCGCTCATGTCCGGCAGAATGTGCGCGACTCCTTTATGGCAATCAATACAGGTTTCGCCCTGCTTGATAGCCACCGGATGCTGAATGCGTGCTTCAGGCCGTTGGGCGGTGATGTCCATGGCATCAAAGCTGTGGCATGAACGGCAGGTGGCGGAATCGCTTTCTTTCAGCGTTTTCCAGACCGACTGGGCCATGGCCAGCTTATGTGCCTCATATTTTTCTGGCGTATCGATAGTGCCCACCATCTCGCCATAAATATCTTTTACCGCGCGGATCTTGGTCCACAGGTAATCGAGCGGTTCGTGTGGGACGTGGCAGTCGGCGCATTCAGCGCGGATGCCCTTGGTATTCTGGAAGTGAATGCTGCCCTGATATTCGGCCAGCGGTTGTTGCATGGTATGACAGGACACACAGAAGGCGGTGTCGCTGGTTTTGTGGAATACCGTGGCGGTACCCGCCAATAATGCTGCTCCGAGGATAATCCCCAACAGCAAAAGCCACAGCCATCCCCAGCGGTGCTTTTTTATCAAGCCAGTGAATTTATTGGTCATATTGAACCCACTTATAATTATGAAATACCAAGGAAAACCTTGCCAAAAAAAGTGCCGGCCGAGCGCCGACATACTTGAGGAAGTATAGGTAACATTAGCAATGACATCTAATACTATAGGGTTATTTTTAGCAGAAAAATGGCCATTTGAGGGATTTTACAGCGTTATATTCTGGCTTATATAACGCATTTTTTATGTGTCTTTATCAGCCCATGATTCAGATCACGGACAGATATAAAAAATACTGAACGAAAAGGCTATTTCGTCGGCTGGTAGGCCTGGCCTGTTTGCCAGAGGTTAATGGCGTTACGGCTGGCTTCGAAGTGGGGTTCCGGTAACTTATTCGGAGAGCACCAACGCCATTCTGCACATTTTTCCGGTTCTTTGAGTTCTGGGGTGCCACCGGGATGCTGCGTCAGTAAACAGACGGATATCGTATGCTTTCCCTCGGCGCGCCAGGTTTGCAGATTATTGCTAATACCGATAAAAGTGGGTGGGGCGATCATCAGCCCGGTTTCTTCGGCAATCTCACGCTGAGCGCACTGTTCAAAGGTTTCACCGGCATCCAGATGCCCGCCGGGAATCGACCAGAAAGGCGCGTGCTGACCGCAGCGTTTTCCCAGTAATATTTCCCCTTGTGCATTTACGATGATCACCCCTACGCCCGCCACTACAGTCATGCTTGTCTCCGTCAGCAAAATTTCAGCTTAGTATGTCATTTTAGCGCCGCGACGGATAACCCTTCGGGAAAAGTGTGCGTGAGGTCAAAAATCTATCACATCAATTTTGAGAAAACTTGCTTTCAGCCGGTGCTGCTCACACACTCCTTGAAACGTTTCAGCGTTATGGGCGCGATGATTCCGTACCGATAACGCTCCTTTTTCCCAATAAAGCTGAAACGATTCAATTCAGCAGGAGAGGAAAATCATGTTCCAGTTGTCACCGCAAGATATTCACCTGGGCGCAACTGCCGGCAGCAAGCAGGCAGCCATCCAGCAGGTTGCCGCCGCACTGACCGAAGCCGGCTGCGTCAGCGCCGCCTATGTGGACGGCATGCTGCAGCGCGAGCTGCAAACCTCCACCTATTTGGGTAACGGCATCGCCATCCCGCACGGCACTACCGATACCCGTGAACTGGTGCTGAATACCGGCGTACAGGTATTCCAGTTCCCGCAGGGCATTGAGTGGGGCGAAGGCCAAACCGCCTTTGTGGTGATCGGCATTGCCGCCCGCTCCGACGAACACCTGGCGCTGTTACGCCAGCTGACACACGTGCTGAGTGACGACAGCGTAGCCGAACAGTTGGCGAAAACCACCTCGACAGAAGAGCTGCGCAGCCTGCTGATGGGCGAAAAGCTGACGGCAGAATTCAAATTTGACGCTTCTCTGATCGCGCTCGATGTGGCCGCCGACAGCCTGATGACGCTGCAGGCGCTGAATGCCGGTCGTTTGCAGAAGATCGGTGCGGTCAACGCCCAGTTCGTCAGCGACGTCATTACCCGCAAGCCGCTGAATTTGGGGCAGGGCATTTGGCTGAGCGACAGCACCGAAGGCAATCTGACCAGCGCGGCCACCCTGAGCCGTCCGGTGCAGGCGTTTGACGAAGACGGCGAGAAAGTTGCGCTGCTGCTGACGCTGTCGGTGGCTGACCAGCAACCGCTGGCGGTGCTGAACTACCTGAGTGACCTGCTGTTGGCGAATAAAGCTGAACGCTTGCTGAACGCCGATGCCATCACCGTGCTGGCATTGCTGACCAGTGAGGTCGAAGAAGAAAATACCACCCTGAGTGCCGAGTACGTCATTCGTAACGAACACGGCCTGCATGCCCGTCCGGGGACGGCGCTGGTCAACGTAATCAAGAAGTTCGAGAGCGAAATTACCGTCACTAATCTGGATGGCAGTGGCAAACCGGCCAACGGACGCAGCCTGATGAAGGTCGTGGCGTTGGGCGTAAAAAAAGGACATCACCTGCGCTTTACCGCCAAGGGTGAAGATGCTGAAACGGCGCTGAAGGCGATCGGTGAGGCCATTAACGAAGGACTGGGCGAGGGCGCAGCATGAGCAGAAGAGTAGCAACAATTACCCTGAATCCGGCTTACGATCTGGTGGGTTTTTGCCCGGAGATCGAGCGCGGTGAAGTTAATCTGGTCAAAACCGCCGGTCTGCACGCCGCCGGAAAAGGCATTAACGTCGCCAAGGTGCTGAAAGATTTGGGCATTGATGTCACTGTGGGCGGTTTCCTGGGCAAAGATAACCAGGATGGCTTCCAACTGCTGTTCAGCGATCTGGGCATTGCCAACCGCTTCCAGGTGGTACCGGGCCGCACCCGCATTAACGTCAAGCTGACGGAAAAAGACGGTGAAGTGACAGATTTCAACTTCTCCGGCTTTGAGGTGAGTGGTCAGGATTGGGAACGTTTCGTGACCGACTCACTGAGCTGGCTCGGCCAGTTCGATATGGTGGCAGTGAGCGGTAGTCTGCCGGCCGGGGTTGATCCCGATGCCTTTACCGACTGGATGATCCGCCTGCGCGCTCAGTGCCCGTGCATCATTTTCGACAGCAGCCGTGAAGCCCTGGTTGCCGGCTTGAAAGCCGCGCCATGGTTGGTGAAACCCAATCGTCGCGAGCTGGAAATCTGGGCCGGTCGTCCATTGCCACAGTTGGCTGACGTGGTTGAGGCCGCACATGCGCTGCGCGATCAGGGCATTGCTCACGTGGTGATTTCTCTCGGTGCCGAAGGGGCGCTGTGGGTCAATGCTTCCGGCGCCTGGATCGCCAAGCCACCGGCCTGCGAAGTGGTCAGTACTGTCGGTGCCGGCGACTCGATGGTCGGCGGCCTGATTTATGGCCTGCTGATGCGCGAATCCAGTGAACATACTTTGCGTTTGGCTACCGCCGTAGCTGCGCTGGCCGTCAGCCAGAGCAACGTTGGCGTGACCGACCGTCCACAGTTGGCCGCGATGATGGCGCGTGTCGACCTGAAACCTTTTAATCAATAGCGGGAGGCAGAATGAAAACACTGCTGATGATAGACAGTTCGCTGGGGCAGGCGCGTGGGCACCTGGCGAAACGCATGCTCGGCGCTGCTGTGGCGAAGGCCGGCCTGACGCTGGTGGAGTCCCCGGATGAGGCTGAACTGGTGGTGGTGGCGGGGCAATCTGCGCCTGCTGACGCCGCGCTGAACGGCAAGCGGGTTTATGTGGGCGATGTGGAGCACGCGGTGCGTGAGCCGGAAGCCTTCCTGACGCAGGCTATCGCCGAGGCAAAAACCTGGCAGGCACCGGCAACGGCTGAACCGGTCAAAGCGGCGGGTCAAAAACGCATTGTGGCGATCACCGCTTGTCCAACCGGTGTGGCGCATACCTTTATGGCGGCCGAGGCGATTGAGAGCGAAGCCAAAAAACGCGGCTGGTGGGTAAAGGTTGAAACCCGCGGTTCCGTGGGTGCCGGTAATGCCATTACGCCAGAAGAAGTGGCGGCGGCGGATCTGGTGATTGTGGCGGCCGACATCGAAGTGGATCTGGAGAAATTTGCCGGCAAGCCAATGTATCGCACCTCTACTGGGCTGGCGTTAAAGAAAACCGCGCAGGAACTGGACAAGGCGCAGGCCGAAGCCGAGATTTTCCAGCCCCAGAAAAGCGGTGCTCCGGCCGCGGCCGGCAAGAAGAAAGAGAGTGCCGGGCCTTATCGTCATCTGTTGACCGGTGTGTCTTATATGCTGCCAATGGTGGTGGCGGGCGGTCTGTGTATCGCACTGTCGTTCGTATTCGGTATCAAGGCGTTCGAAGTCAAAGGCACGCTGGCGGCGGCACTGATGCAGATCGGTGGCGGATCGGCCTTTGCACTGATGGTGCCGGTGCTGGCTGGTTTTATCGCTTTCTCGATTGCTGACCGTCCGGGCCTGACGCCGGGGTTGATTGGCGGCATGTTGGCAGTAAGCACCGGAGCCGGTTTCCTCGGCGGTATCATTGCCGGTTTCCTGGCGGGTTATGTCGCCAAATTTATCAGCACCAAACTGCGTTTGCCGCAGAGTATGGAAGCGCTGAAGCCGATCCTGATCATTCCGCTGGTTGCCAGCCTGATCGTGGGTCTGATCATGATCTTCATCGTCGGCACGCCGGTGGCGAAAATCATGGAAGGTCTGACCCATTGGTTGCAGTCACTGGGTACCGCTAACGCGGTGCTGCTGGGCGCAATCCTCGGTGCCATGATGTGTACCGATATGGGGGGCCCGGTCAACAAGGCGGCCTATGCTTTTGGCGTGGCGTTGCTGAGTTCTTCGGTGTATGCGCCGATGGCGGCGATTATGGCTGCCGGTATGGTGCCACCGCTGGCGATGGGGTTGGCAACGCTGCTGGCGCGTCGCAAGTTCGACAAGTCACAACAGGAAGGCGGGAAAGCGGCGCTGGTGTTGGGCCTGTGCTTTATCTCTGAAGGCGCGATCCCGTTCGCTGCCCGTGACCCGATGCGCGTGCTGCCATGCTGCATCGCTGGTGGCGCGCTGACCGGTGCGCTGTCCATGGCGTTTGGTGCCAAACTGATGGCGCCGCACGGCGGGTTGTTCGTGCTGCTGATCCCGGGCGCAATCACTCCGGTACTGCTGTATCTGGTGGCGATTATCGCCGGTACGCTCTTGGCGGGCGTGTCTTACGCGCTGCTGAAACGTGCTGACGTCCCGGCGGCCAGCGTAGCTTAAGATTAGCGTTGGTAATAAAAAAACCGGAGTCCAGGCTCTAATGCTTGTCAGTTAAGGTGATATGGTTTCCTCTCCTTTGGGAGAGGGTTAGGGTGAGGGGATACATACTAACGCGAAAGCCCCTCACCCCGGCCCTCTCCCTCGGGAGAGGGGGATGCCCACTTAAACAACGTCGTACATTCTTATTCAGAACTTTGCTTAACTGACCGGCATTAGAGTCCAGGCTCCGGTTTTTTATTGCGACAACTACTGCTGGGCTTTTAGCCAGGCGATCTCTTCCGCCCAGATATCCGGGTTCACCGTTTCCAGGATCAGCGGGATTTTGTCGAAGCGCGGGTCGCGCATGATGTAGCTGAACACCGTTTTACCGATGTTGCCCTCACCCAGGCTGTGGTGACGGTCAACGCGACTGCCGAATTCGCTTTTGGCGTCGTTCAGGTGCATACCGCGCAAATAGTTGAAGCCCACCACCTCACCGAGTTCCTTAAAGGTCTGTTCGCAGGTTTCCTCGGTACGCAGATCGTAACCGGCGGCAAAGGCGTGACAGGTGTCGATGCAGACGCCGACGCGGCTTTTGTCTTCCACGCCGTCGATGATCGCCGCCAAATGTTCAAACTTAAAGCCCAGATTACTGCCCTGACCTGCGGTATTTTCGATCACCGCTGTCACACCGCTGGTTTTATCCAGCACCAGGTTGATGGATTCAGCGATGCGTGCCAGGCATTTGTCTTCGTCAATTTGCAGCAGATGGCTGCCAGGATGGAAGTTCAGCAGCGTCAGCCCCAGTTGCTCACAACGCTGCATCTCATCAAGAAAGGCTTCGCGGGATTTTTCCAATGCCTCGGTCACCGGGTGGCCGAGATTAATCAGGTAGCTGTCGTGCGGCAGGATCTGTCCTGGGCCGTAACCGTATTGCGCGCAGGCGCTCTTGAATTTATCAATCACATCGGCAGGCAGCGGGGCGGCCTTCCATTGACGCTGATTTTTAGTGAACAGGGCGAATGCGGTCGCCTCTAATTCGTGCGCGCGGATAACCGCCTGATCCACGCCGCCTGACGCGCTGACATGTGCACCGACAAACTTCATTTTCATTCTCCTGTGTAATCGGCGTCATTATGGCATTGATAGCGGAAGGATTGAATGGCTGAAAAAGTTCAGGCCCGCGATGGCGGGCCTGAGGTAGTGGAATAATCGCGGGGTGAATCAGAGGAAGTGTTGCACCAGCAGGTTAATCGCACCGCCGCCGACAATCAGCCAGATGAACAACAGGGTGGCCAGCAGAATCGGTTTTACCCCCGCCTGGCGCACTGCGCTGATGTGGGTGGTCAATCCCAGCGCCGCCATGGCCATCGCCAGCATCCAGGTATCCGCAGTAATCAGATGTTTTACCAGCGTAGCCGGGATCAGGTTGAACGAGTTCAGCCCGGCGACGGCGATAAACAGCACGGCAAACCAGGGAATGGTAATGGCAGATTTTTCTGCTTTCTCACCGCTGTTGCCAGTGCTACGGCTGCGGCTGATAAACCCTGAAAGTACGACCAGGAAGGGTGCCAGCATCATTACGCGGATCATTTTGGAGATTACCGCAGCGTTTTCAGCATCCGGCCCGATGGCATGCCCGGCGGCGACGACCTGTGCTACTTCGTGGATGGTCGAACCGGTGAAGATACCGAAAGTTTCCTGATTAAACGGCAGCCACTGGAATTGTTCGTTCAGATGGTACAGCCAAGGGTAGGCAAAGATCGCCAGCGTACCGAACACCACCACGGTGCTCACGGCGACCGCCACCTTATTGGCATCGGCTTTCAGTACCGGTTCGGTAGCCATGACCGCAGCCGCACCGCAGATGCTGCTGCCGGCACCGATCAGCATGGTGGTATGAGTGTCGAGGCCAAACACTTTCTTGCCCAACCAGCAGGCGAGCAGGAAAGTGGTGGTGAGCGTTAACGCATCAATGATGATACCGGTAGTGCCCACGTCGGCAATTTGCTGAAACGTCAGGCGGAAGCCGTAAAGGATAATGCCCAACCGCAGCAGGCGCTGTTTGGCGAACTGAACGCCGCTGTGAGAGCTCGGTTGTAACCAAGGGTACAGCGTATTACCTACCACAATGCCGAGTAAAATCGCCAGCGTCAGCGCTCCCAGCCCCAGTCCGGCCACCCATGGAATATCACCAATCCAGACGGCTAACGCGGTGATAGCCCCGGTCAACAGCAGCCCTGGGATCAGGTGAGGTAAACCGAACAGGGCAAATTGCCGAGTGGGGAAATTATGTGTGGTATTGGTCGCCATAAGTCAGCCCTTTTAATCAAAATCTTGAGCACAGACTACGTTCTGGCTGCATAAAAGAGAAATTGATTATATGGTTATAACCTATCTGAATAAGTGGTTAATCGACACGGGCGGCTTTCATGCTGATTTCTGCAAACGTGGTACCATTAATAGTATTCACCCTGTGCGTTGTTGCCGGTCAGCAGCGCAGATTTTGCATTAATTTCAGTGACTTTTTTCGATGTCACCTTTGCTTAAAACCGAGACGCTATGCATATCACCTTACGTCAATTGGAAGTGTTTACCGAAGTGCTTAAGAGCGGTTCGACCACGCAGGCTTCGGTAGTTCTGGCGTTATCACAGTCGGCGGTCAGCGCCGCGCTGGCCGATCTGGAAGGGCAATTGGGCGTGCAGTTGTTTGACCGCGTGGGCAAGCGTTTGGTCATTAATGAACATGGCAGGTTGCTGTACCCGAAGGCGCTGGCACTGCTGGAGCAGGCAGGGGAGATTGAACAACTGTTCCGCCATGACGGCGGTGCATTGCGCATCAGTGCCAGCAGCACCATCGGTAACTATATGCTGCCGGAGATGATCGCCCATTATCGGCATGATTTCCCCGCTTCACCGTTGGAACTGAACGTCGGCAACAGCCAGGACGTGATCGGCGCTGTGGCGGATTTCCGTGTCGATCTGGGACTGATTGAAGGCCCTTGCCATATGCCGGAACTGATCACTCTGCCGTGGCTGGAAGATGAATTGGTGGTATTTGCCGCGCCGGACAACCCGTTGGCCGGGCAACCGCTGACCCTGGAAATGCTGGCCACAGCCCCCTGGATCCTGCGTGAGGGTGGCTCGGGGACGCGCGAGGTGCTGCATCATCTGCTGCTGGCGCACTTGCCGCACTTCCAACTGGTGATGGAACTGGGTAATTCGGAAGCGATCAAACATGCGGTTCGCCACGGCATGGGGATCAGTTGTCTGTCGCGGCGTGTGATTGGCGAACAGTTGGCCAGTGGCGTGCTGGTGGAGCTGAATATCCCGTTACCGCCGTTGATGCGCACCCTTTATCTGATCCATCACCGGCAAAAGCATATCTCCAACGCGCTGCAGCGTTTTCTCGGATACTGTGGGTTTCAGCCTCAATAGCGTCTCCGAAAGCAGTAAAAAAGCATAAAAAGCTGCTCCCTGTCACATTAATGACAGTAAGTAAGGTATTCTGGCCTGTCGCTAATAATTAGCCCTGAATTATGAAGCTATCTTATATCAGTGGAATGTTATTAGTTCGCCGGCGGGTATTTGTTACAATCCGCCCTCATTTTTTTTGACCAGCAGATAGGGTAAGAATGGCTCAGCAGGATATAAAAACAACATCGGAGCAAGCAGTGCCCGGATTACGCCGCGAGCTGAAAGCTCGGCACTTAACCATGATTGCTATTGGTGGCTCTATCGGCACCGGTCTGTTTGTCGCCTCTGGCGCTACGGTTTCTCAGGCCGGTCCGGGCGGGGCACTGCTGTCTTACGCGCTGATCGGACTGATGGTTTACTTCCTGATGACCAGCCTGGGCGAATTGGCAGCCTTTATGCCGGTGTCCGGCTCTTTCTCCACCTACGGTGCCAAATACGTAGAAGAAGGCTTTGGTTTCGCGCTGGGCTGGAACTACTGGTACAACTGGGCGGTGACCATCGCCGTTGACCTGGTGGCCTCGCAGCTGGTGATGACCTATTGGTTCCCGGATACGCCGGGCTGGATCTGGAGCGCACTGTTCCTTGGCCTGATGTTCCTGTTGAACTACATCTCGGTCAAAGGCTTCGGTGAAGCGGAATACTGGTTCTCGCTGATCAAAGTGACCACCGTCATTATCTTTATCGGTATCGGCGTGCTGATGATCTTCGGCATCCTCAAGGGGGGCGAGCACGCGGGCTGGCAGAACTGGACTATTGGCGATGCGCCGTTTGCCGGGGGCTTCTCGGCGATGATAGGCGTGGCGATGATAGTCGGCTTCTCGTTCCAGGGGACCGAGCTTATCGGCATCGCGGCCGGCGAGTCGGAAAACCCGGGCAAAAACATCCCGCGCGCTGTGCGTCAGGTGTTCTGGCGTATCCTGCTGTTCTATATCTTCGCCATTTTGATTATCAGCCTGATCATTCCTTATACCGATCCGAGCCTGCTGCGTAACGATGTGAAAGACATCAGCGTCAGCCCGTTCACGCTGGTCTTCCAGCACGCCGGCCTGCTGTCGGCGGCGGCGGTGATGAATGCGGTGATCCTGACGGCGGTGTTGTCCGCCGGTAACTCTGGAATGTACGCATCCACCCGCATGCTGTTTACTCTGGCATCGGAAGGCAAAGCGCCGCGTATTTTCGCCAAACTGTCGAAGGGTGGGGTGCCACGCAACGCGCTGTACGCCACTACCGTGGTGGCGGGCCTGTGCTTCCTCAGCTCAATGTTCGGCAACCAGTCGGTTTATCTGTGGCTGCTGAACACCTCGGGGATGACCGGCTTTATCGCCTGGTTGGGGATTGCCATCAGTCATTACCGTTTCCGTCGCGGCTATATGATCCAGGGGCGTGATCTGAACGATTTACCTTACCGTTCCGGTTTCTTCCCGCTGGGCCCGATCTTTGCGTTTGTCCTGTGCCTGATTATCACGCTGGGGCAGAACTATCAGGCGTTCCTGCAAGACCGCATCGATTGGTACGGCGTGACCGCAACTTATATCGGTCTGCCGCTGTTCCTGATTATCTGGTTCGGCTACAAGCTGACGCGCGGCACCCGTGTCGTGAAGTACAGCGAAATGGAATTCCCGAAAATGGACGTGAAGTAATCCCTGTCTATACCCGTTAAATTTCAGGCTGCAGCTGACCCTTTGGCTGCAGCCTGAAACTAATCCTTTCCTTTTATCCCCAGCGCTTGCTGCGCCGCCGTCATCAGGCTTGCTACCGTTTTATAATCCTGGGTTAACGCCAGTACTCCGGTATTCAACCGCAACGTCACCTCACCGAATGCGCCAAAGTCGTAAGGCACCTCCAACGGTGGAACGATACGCGCCAAAAATTCGCCTTCGGAACCGTAAGGCAGGCCGTGCACCAGGATCAGAAACTGACCACCGCTATAGCGGCAGACAAAATCACTCGGGCGCACCAGCATTTTCAGGCGCTCGCCGATGGTGCGTAACACGTCATCGCCGATCAACACCCCGTGGCTCTGGTAGAGCGCCGCCAGTGGCGTAAATTCAATAATAAACAGGTGTGAAAGGGGATGCTGTGTCGAGGAGGGGCGACAAATATCCTGCATTACCGCTTCCCCGCCTGCACGGTTAAGAAAGCCGGTTAAATGGTCTCGATGGGCCGCCTGTTGTTTTTCCGCGGTTAAAGTGACCTGTTGCGCCACCTGTTGATGGTAAAACGCGATCAACCCATGGGCCAGCAGCAGCCACAGCGGGATGATATCCGCCAGTAAAAACAGATTTTGTACGCGTGACAGCGGTGCGGCCAACAGATAGGGCAGGGTCAGCAGCATAATTTCCAGCAGGGCAAAACGCGGGGCGGCGGCATGACGCTGCATCAGCCAGAATGCCAGCGCGGTGATCAACAGGCCGGCGGACAGGATCAGTAGCATACGGCCTGAAAGCATCGCCAGCAGTGCAATTGCGCCCACCAGTGCACACCACAGCAGTACCGTCACCAGCATGGCTGTTGGCCTGATAGGGGGAGTGACGCGCGCCAGCCACCAGCGCCCGGCGGTCAGTAATGCCAGCAATGCCAGCAGTGCAGCCGCGATCGCCAGGTTGCTCAGCCAGCCATACGCCAGCAGCAGCAGTGCCACACCGGCGGCATTCAGCCAGGGAGTGGCGGGGGATGGCACCAGCGTAAGCCGCATTTGGCGCTGAAATTGGGCGTTATCAGCCTGATGCGAACTTTGTAGCAGCCAATTCAGTAGCGCAGGTTTTTTAGGCGTTAACGTTGGGGAGCGACTTCTCATGGCGGCCTCTTTAGTAAAGGGCCCGCTAACGGGCCCTAAATATCCGGCATAAGGTGCCTGGTACACCCTTTGCCGGTCTGGCTTTGGATTCTATGTGGTTTTGTTGCAATTTGTCATAGTCGGGCGCGGGGCGGCCAAACTTTCGGAATTATTAACCCTGTACGCCATCGGAAGCTTGTCGGACCTGATTGGCTAATAGTCTTATAAAATAAAGCGTTACACATTAACATGGCAGGTAATAGCTATTGGTATGATTGATAAGTATTATCGTTTGCTTTATTGTTATCGGCTGCTTATCCCGTTCAAGCGGCCGTCTGGCGCGCCGCCATGGTCATTGTCGTAACAGGTATCCGAAATAATGAGCGTATCCACCGATCCTCTGTCTGACGCCAAGGGGCAACCCGACGTCAACGTTATGGGGCGTTATCACCATATTCTCCGCCACCGTTTATTGATGATGGGGGTGTTGGCATTGGCAATTTTGGGTTCGCTGCTGCTGGATTTTACCCTGGGGCCATCCGGACTTTCGCTGTCCTCTCTGTGGCAAACGCTGATTGATCCTGCGGCTGCAGATGCCGGTACGCGGGTGATTGTCTGGGATATCCGTTTGCCTTATGCCTTGATGGCCGTGGTGGTGGGGTTTGCGCTTGGCCTGGCCGGGGCAGAAATGCAAACCATCCTGAATAACCCGCTTGCCAGTCCCTTTACCCTCGGGGTTTCTTCTGCCGCCGCTTTCGGCGCGGCACTGGCCATTGTGCTGGGGATTGGCGTGCCGGGCATTCCTGACCAGTGGTTTATTTCCGCCAATGCGTTTATTTTCGCCTTGTTTGCCGCATTGATGCTGGACGGCATTACACGCTGGACGAGGGTTGCCACCTCTGGGGTGGTGCTGTTCGGGATTGCGCTGGTGTTCACCTTTAACGCGCTGGTCTCCATGATGCAGTTTATTGCCAGCGAAGATACGCTGCAGGGGCTGGTGTTCTGGACGATGGGTAGTCTGGCCCGCGCCTCCTGGGACAAACTGGGCATCCTGCTCGGCGTATTTGCCGTGCTGCTGCCGTTGTCGATGATGAGCTCGTGGAAGTTGACCGCGCTGCGTCTGGGTGAGGATCGGGCGGTGAGCTTCGGCATCGACGTGCGCCGCCTGCGCCTGACCACCTTGCTGCGTATCAGTATTCTTTCCGCATTGGCGGTGGCATTTGTTGGCCCTATTGGTTTTATCGGCCTGGTAGCGCCACATATCGCCCGTATGATTTTCGGTGAAGATCATCGTTTCTATCTGCCGGCCAGTGCGTTGATTGGCGCACTGGTGCTGTCGATGGCCTCAGTGGCCTCGAAAAACCTGATCCCGGGGATCATCATTCCGGTCGGTATCGTCACTTCGCTGGTGGGGGTGCCGTTCTTCCTGAGTATTATTCTGCGTCATCGGGGGAATGTATGAGCCAGGGATTGCGTATCGAGCATTTCTCCGCCGGTTATCCGAAGCGTCAGGTGATCGGCAATTTGGCGGTGCCAATGTTGCCACGTGGCCAAATCACCGTGCTGCTGGGGCCGAACGGCAGCGGCAAGTCGACGCTGCTGCGCTCGCTGGCCGGGCTGAACCCGGCGCAGGGGCAACTGTGGCTCGATGATATCGATCTGATGCAGATGCCCTTTGCCCGTCGGGCCGAGAAAGTGGTGTATTTGCCGCAATCGTTGCCTGCCGGAGTGCATTTGCACGTGCTGGAGTCGATCATCGTGGTGCAACGCGCCTCGGGCGGCCGCAGCAACGCCGGCAGTGAGTCGGAGGTTATGGCATTGCTGCAGCAGCTTGGCATCGCACATTTGGCGCTGAGCTACCTCGACCAGCTTTCCGGCGGCCAGAAACAGCTGGTTGGCCTGGCGCAATCACTGATCCGTCAGCCTTCACTGCTGTTGCTGGATGAACCGCTGAGCGCGCTCGATCTTAACTACCAGTTCCACGTGATGGATTTGGTGCGCAAAGAGACGCGTAAACGCAATATCATCACAGTGGTGGTGGTGCATGACATCAATATAGCCCTGCGCCATGGCGACCATGTGTTGATGCTGCAGGACGGTGAATTGATTGCCGACGGTGCGCCGGAAGAGGTGATCACGCCGCAGAGTTTGGCGCGGGTTTATGGCGTTCGCGGACGTATTGAGCGTTGTTCGCAGGGCACCCCGCAGGTGTTGATCGACGGATTGGTGAACCAGCCGGTGGTTTGAATTGTTCCCTCTCCTTTGGGAGAGGGGTAGGGTGAGGGGATACATACTTACGCGAAAGCCCCTCACCCCGGCCCTCTCCCTCGGGAGAGGGGGACGCCCACTTAAACAACGTCGTACATTCATATTCAGAACTGTACTTAACTGACCGGCATTACCCGATCTCGGGGCCTTTTTTATCGCATCAGAAGTTGTAGGTCATGCCGACGGTGTAACGACGGCCATCCAACACGGTATTGTAGTTATCGTAATCGACGGTTTTATCGAGGATGTTG
Organism: Serratia sp. AR11; assembly: GCF_056376275.1. NCBI lineage: Bacteria > Pseudomonadati > Pseudomonadota > Gammaproteobacteria > Enterobacterales > Yersiniaceae > Serratia > Serratia sp. AR11. The sequence continues at coordinate 3,662,462 of NZ_CM150739.1, read as the reverse complement.
TAAACCCCACCGGTAACCTGCAGGTTTTTATTCGCCTGGTAGCTAAGGCCAGCGTCAACAAAGGTGTAAGACGGCGTGCTCTTGGCCATTGATGCTCGGCTCATGTAGTCCGATGTCTTACTGCGGAAGTTAACGCGGGACCACAGGCTGACATCGTGAGTTGCCTGCCAGTCCAGCACGCTGTTAACCATATGCTTCGGCATCTGGTTCAGTGGTTTGCCCTGGAAATCCCCACTTTTTTGCTCTGATGAGGTATAGGTGTAGTTGGTGTTCCACTTCCAGTCTTTGCTGATTTGCCAGCCAAAGGTGGCCTCTACGCCACGCATATTGGCTTTATCGACGTTAGTACGGTCGCTGATAAAGTAATAAGGCGTGTCGCCGATCATGCATTGCGCGTCGCCGTCGCCGCTGTCGCAGCGGCGCACTTCGGTAATTTTATCTTTGAAGTCGGTGTTAAACAGGGTAACGCCGGCGTTCAGGTTTTGCTGGTTATCCCACATCACCCCGATCTCTTCGCTCAGGCTTTTTTCTGGCTGCAGGTCCGGATTGCCGATGATGATTGAAGTGCGGCCACCGCCGGTGATTTGCCCCCAATTGGCTGAGGATTGACGCAGATCCGGTGAACGGTAACCGGCAGAAACGCCGCCTTTCAGCGTCCATTGCTCGGCCAGGTGCCAGACGCCGTACATGCGCGGTGTCCAGTGGTTGCCGTAGTTCTGGTCCTGATCCATACGGATGCCGCTGGTCAGGCTGAAATCGTTGGTCATCGCCCATTCGTCTTCGGCAAACAGCGCCCAGCTCCAGCGCGTCAGTTTGTTCAACCCATCCGCTGCTGCCAACTGATTGCCACCGTCGCTCAATTTTTCGTAACGGTACTGGCCGCCGAGATTCAGCATATGGTCGCCGAGGTCAAACTGGGTTTGCGTATTGAAGATAGTGTTGTACATCTTCATGTCGCGGCCCGGGTTATTAGTTTCTTCGCGCTGAATGTAGCTGGTGGTATTGCCGAAGTCGTAATAACCGTTATGGGTTACGGCGTAGTTGGTCCGGGTGTAGAGGCTGTCGCTGGCGCTGTTAGCCGTGCATTTATTGTTACGGCAGTTTTCAGTCGCCATGGATTTGCCCGGCGTACTGTCACGATCCTGCAAAGAGCGGCCAATTTCGAAATCAAAATCGTTCTGTTCGTTTGGCGTCAGGTTGAATACCGCGGTGCCGCTGCGCATGCGCTGCTCGCTGTAGCCATTGAGGATTTGGTCCTCGGCGCGGCGGGACAGCAGGCCATTGACCCGCAGACCCAGCAGGCCTTCAATCAGCGGACCGGAAGCGTAGGCGTTAGTCTGGAACAGATCGCCGGAGTTGCTGTTCTCCTGGAAGGTGGCATCGCCGTGCAATGAACCTTTCCAGCCCTGGGTATTGGAGGTTTTGCGGGTGATCACGTTGATCACGCCGCCCATGGCGTCAGAACCGTACAGCGAAGACATCGGGCCGCGCACCACTTCAATGCGCTCAATGGCTTCCAGCGGCGGCAGCCAGCCCTGCTCAATACCCGAGTTATCGCTGTTCGGGCGGGTGCCACGGGTGTCCACGCGTTTGCCATCGACCAGAATCAGGGTGTATTTAGAGGACATGCCGCGGATGCTGATATCGCTGTTGCTGGCCCCGCCGGTTACCACCACGCCCGGTACGTCTTTCAACGCGTCGGTAATGTCGCGGTAGGCTTTGTCTTCAATCTGTTGGCGCGGGATCACCGAGATAGAGGCGGGGGAGTCCTGGATTTTTTGCTGGAAACCGGAGGCGGTCACCACCATGGTGTCCTGAGCGTCATTCTGTGGTGCGGCGAACGCGCCGGCGCTGCCGAGTGAGGCAATAATCAGTGCGGTGAGCTGGTTATAACGTGGCTTTTCCATGAGGCAAACCTTTCCTGGTCTGATGTAAATCGACAAAGTGTCGCTTTAACGTTTTGAATAATAAGTAGAAACGGAGTCTCGTCGTTGCGAGATTCGTCGTTCCGGCAGTATTTCGTCAGGCCATTGTAAGGATTTCAAACAAAATGTAAACGCAAATGATAATTCGTATCATTTGTATGCTTATAAAAGGAAAGGGGAACTAACGTATGAAGTGATGAATTGAGGGGAAAACCGGCGCAGCAGGGCGTGCGCCGGGGAGAATCAACGTTTCTGGATGTAGGTGATCGCCAGTGCCAGGGCCAGCACCAGGCCTTTGATAATGTCCATCGCGTAGTAGGGGACGGAGAGCATTACCAGGCCGTTTTGCAGTACGCCGAGGATCACCGCACCGACCAGCGTGCCGAGCGCGTTCGGTTTGCCGGAGCCGGCCAGCGAAAAACCAATGTAGGCGGCGGCGACCGCATCCATCAGATAACCGCCACCGGCATTGACCTGCGACGAACCAATACGTGACGCCAGCAGTATGCCGCCAAGCGAGGCCAGCAGGGCAGAAATGACATAGGCAGCAACCCTGTAACGTACGGTGCGAATGCCCGACAGGCGTGCCGCTTCCGGATTACCGCCGATGGCGTACATACGGCGACCATGCTTGGTCAGCGACAGAAACAGCTGCACCACAACGGTGACCGCCAGCATAATCAGCACGATCACCGGTACCTGGCCCAAAGACGAGAAAATCTCTGGGATCAGGCCTTCTGCCATGTCACCGTTCGGCAGCAGCATATTTTGGGTGATAGATCCGCCGTAGCTGTAGGTCATCGCCACGCCCTGGATCACAAACAGGCTGGCCAGGGTTGCCAGCATATCGGGAATTTTCAGCACCACGATCAGGAAAGCGTTGAACAGACCGACCAGCGTGCAAATCAGCAACGTCAGCACAATCGCGCCGGTAGTGCCGAAGCCATACCAGACAAACAGCGAAACCACCAGGGCGTTGGCCAGTGACGCGGTAGAACCGACGGAAAGGTCAAATCCGCCGACCGACAGTGAGATGGAGACCCCGATGGCGATCACCGTGACGATGGCTATCGAGCGTAGGATATTGATGATGTTGTTGGGATCGAGAAAGTTGTCCGACGCCAGCCCGAACAGGGCTATCAGCGCAACAACGGTGAGTAACATCCCCCACTTGTAGAGAAACTCAAACAGCTGATGGCGCCAGGGTTGCGCATTCTGCAGGGATAATTCTTTACTCACGCTGGGGTTCCTCCGGTGGAATACAGTAATAGGGTTTCTTCATCAATCTCGGCGGCGTCAAGTTCCGCCACTACCCGGCCATCCCACAGCACGCAGATGCGATCGCATAAACCGACCAGCTCCGAAAACTCGCCGGAAGCATAGATAATGCCTTTGCCGTCGCGGGCCAGCCCGTCGATCAGGGTGAATAATTCCTGTTTGGCCTTGATATCCACGCCCTTGGTGGGTTCATCGAAAATCAGCACTTTGGCGTCGCCACGTAACCATTTGCCAATGGCCACTTTTTGCTGGTTGCCGCCGGAAAGCCTGGCCAGTCGCTGCTGTGGACCGGAGGCGCGAATATTCAGGCGCTGCATGATATCCCGCGCCCAGCGCAGTTCCTGACGACGGCTGAACAGGCTCCAGCGTGAGAAGCTATCGTCGGCGCTGACGCTCAGATTCATCGGGATGGCTTCATCAATAAAAATGCCTTCTTTACGCCGCTCTTCCGGCACCAGTGCCAGCCCTTGTTCGACGCTAAGGTGCGGCGCACGCGGGGCCCAGGGTTTACCCAGCAGTTCGCCTTGTTCAACCCGTGCCGGCGTGGCGCCAAACAGCGCCTTGCACAGTTCGGTTTTGCCTGCCCCGGCCAGTCCGGCAATGCCGAGGATTTCCCCCTGATACAGCCGCAGGCTGACGTCGCGCAGTTTGTGACGATCGTTCAGACCCTCCACCTGCAGCAGCGGGCGGGAACCGTGCGGTGGGCGCGGCGGCGGGAAGATATCATTCAATTGATGACCGAGCATTTTCTCGACTATCTGCTCACCGCTCAGTCCCTGCATGGCGTCTTCGCTGACGTGGCGACCATCCCGCAGCACCGTCAGGCGGTCGCAAATTTCGCTCAGTTCATGAATGCGGTGTGAAATAAACACCACGCCAATACCTTCGGACTTAAGGCGGCGTACCACGCGAAACAGCCGTTCGCTTTCGGCGCGATCGAGCGGGGCGGTAGGTTCATCGAGCACCAGGAAACGGCAGCGGTGGGACAACGCACGCGCCAGCAGCACCTGCTGTTTTTCCGCCAGCGTGCACTCTGTCAATCGCTGACGCAGGTTAATGGTTAGATCCAACTGGGCCAGTAACTGCGCCGCCTGGCGGTACAGTTGCGCCCAGTTCAGCAAATGCCCCGGCTCATTTAGCCAGTCGAGCATGATATTTTCCGCCACCGACAGCGTGGGGATCAGCGCCACATCCACTTCCTGCTGAACCACATGGATCCCATATTGGCGCGCCTGCAGCGGCGAATGAATATCCACTTTTTGCCCGTCGATAAAGATCTCGCCGCGGTAATGATTGTGCGCGCCGGAAAGTATCGCCATCAGCGTGGACTTACCCGCACCGTTAGCGCCGACCAGCGCATGGGTAGAGCCGCCCTGCAGGGTGAAGTCGACGTTTTGCAGTGCGTTGAAGCCGGCAAAGGCGATCGAGATATTGCGCATCTCGAGGCGTGAGGGCGTATGGGTTGGCATAGTGTGATTAAAAGACGTTTAGGTGTTTAGATGGCTAAAGTGAGTATTTTGTAACACAGATTTTGTTTTTCTCAACAAACTAAATGGCATAACCAGGATGAAAATAATCTTTCGCCGATGAGGGCGCCCGTTCAGAGGCGATGGCAAAACTGAACGGGATGCCGCGGAAAGGGAATCGCTGATAGCGCCATCCCCTGGTCCGGTTTATCAGAAGGTCGTCGGGGTATGGGCGCTGACGATGCGACAGACGCGCGCCGAGGTATTGCTGAAACTGTGGGGAATGCCGGTGTTGATGGCATAGCTCTGACCGGCGGTCAGGCAGTGAGTCTGACCGTTGATGGTCAGCATAATCTCGCCTTCCAGCAGGGTACCGATCTCCTCGCCCTGGTGCTTGATTTTCTCTCCGGTGGTGGTGCCGGGCTGGTAGGTTTCCAGCATCATTGCCAGATTGCGGGTTGGGTTGCCGTTGTGTACCAGCTTCATCGAGACACCCTGACTGCCGATTTCGATCAGGTCTTCGGCCTCGATCACCACTTTGGGTTCATTGGCGGCCTCTGGCTCGGCAAAGAATGCAGACAGCGACAGTCCATAGACCTTCAGCAACTTTTGCAGCGTACTGATGGCCGGACTGACCTTGTCCTGCTCGATGGTGCTGATTGCGCTGTGGGTTAACCCGGACAGTTCGGCGACCCGGCGCTGAGACAAACCCAATTGCAGACGGATCTGTGACAGGCGCTTACCCGGCGCCAAGCTGACTTCGCTCATAGAGGGACTTCCTTCTGGTAGGGACGACAGGCTGAAATGAATATCGGTGTCAGGTACCTGTTCGAGTGGCTTCGACACAACATGATATCGGTAGTTGCGACCAATTTGGAAAATATATTGCCCATCACCACCCCCGTTCTGGCGGAAGAAATTCTGCACACAAAAAAGCAGTTAACGCCTTTTCGGTCAATATTTTATCAATTTAGCAGTCGGTGGCGAATAATCAAACAGGATTGTAACATTTGCAAACCATTTGTGTTAAGGCTATGTTTCATATTATGGATGTTATTTTGAGCGCCAGTTCTGGCGCAGTCTACAGAGAAATCAGACCATGTGTTGAACCTATCGGCAGGTGAACGCGAACGCGTTCTCAGAGCATAATGGCGGGTGATGTATGCAAACCAATATCGCAGCAGTTGAAAATTTTGCACAGCATAATGAAGAGAGGCGAAGTAGCGCGTTCCAACGTGAGGTTGCTCATTATTTGGAACGCCACCCCTCAACGCAGTATATCGATATCCTTCTCACTGATCTGAATGGTTCCTTCCGCGGTAAACGCATCCCTGTCTCCGGACTGAAAAAATTGGAAAAAGGCTGTTACTTCCCCGCCTCGGTATTCGCTATGGATATTTTGGGCAATGTGGTGGAAGAGGCGGGCCTGGGCCAGGAACTGGGTGAACCGGACCGTGTATGCATGCCGGTGTCGGGTTCACTGACTCCCTCAGCGGCGGACCCGGATAATATCGGTCAGGTATTACTGACCATGCTGGATGAAGATGGCACTCCCTTTGACGTTGAACCCCGTAATGTCCTGAATCGAGTGTGGCAGGCGTTGCGCCAGCGCGGCATGTTCCCGGTGGTAGCGGTAGAGTTGGAGTTCTATCTCATTGACAGGCAGCGAGACTCTGAGGGGTATTTGCAGCCCCCCTGTGCGCCCGGTACCCAGGAGCGCAACATGCAGAGCCAGGTTTATTCGCTGGATAACCTGAATCATTTTGCCGAAGTGCTTAACGACATCGACACACTGGCGCAGATGCAAGGCTTACCGGCAGACGGTGCGGTGGCGGAGGCGTCCCCCGGCCAGTTCGAGGTGAATCTGCAGCATACCGATAACGTGTTGCTGGCCTGTGACCATGCGCTGGGGTTAAAGCGACTGGTGCGGATGGTGGCGGAAAATCATCATTTGCACGCCACTTTTATGGCCAAACCCTATGAAGAATACGCCGGTAGTGGCATGCACGTGCATATCAGCATGCTGGACGGCAACGGCAACAACCTGTTCGCGCAAGCGGATGGCGAAGATTCACCCTTGCTGCACCGCGCGCTGGCCGGGATGATCACCCTAATGCCGGCCTCCATGGCGCTGCTGGCGCCCAATGTGAACGCTTTTCGCCGTTTCCAGCCGGGCATGTATGTGCCTACCCAGGCCTCCTGGGGGCACAACAATCGCACCGTTGCACTGCGCATCCCGTGTGGCGAACCGGAAAATCATCGGGTGGAATACCGCGTTGCGGGTGCCGATGCCAACCCTTATCTGGTGGTGGCGGCGATACTGTCAGGCATTCTTTACGGCCTGGACAACGAACTGCCCTTGCCTGAGCCGGTGACCGGCAACGGGCTGGAGCAGGAAGGGCTGCCGTTCCCGATCCGTCAAAGCGACGCCCTGTACGAGTTTGAGCACCAGCATGAACTGACGCAGTATCTGGGCGAACGTTTTGCCCACGTTTACCACGCCTGCAAGCTGGACGAACTGATGCAGTTTGAGCGACTGGTGACGGAAACCGAGATTGACTGGATGTTGAAAAATGCCTGAAGCGGCGTAAAATGTGCGTCATTAACTTGATAGGCGATAGAACGATAGCGGATTAATTCACCTGTAAGGGTTGTTTTCCGAACGATCGCGAAAAGAATTTGTGTAACGGGCCTTCCTGATCTTGTCATCAGGAGGGTTTCTGGTGCAAAATATCCTTAATGCAGATAGCCGACGTTTTAACGCGTCGGTTATTTTTTTTGCATTTGTGTTTTACAAACTGTGCGTTTCATACACCAAGCGAGGCCGGACACCGATCCGGATAGATAAATAGTTTCGTGCGCGATCAAATAAAACTTTATGGTCGTGACTCATGAGGATAAGAAAGATGGGGCAATTTTTCACTTTAGCACCGGTGCCCGCCGGTTTCCGCTGCGGTCGCAGCGATTATGGAGCAGCCAAGGCCGCCTTGACTCGTTATCCAGCTTCCAATCCCCTTCTTTTTGAATTCAGTCGCAAGTTGCGAAGTTTCCCCGCAACCTTAAGTCTTGGCGTGTCTACGCTCCGCAAGACCGAAGGTAAGGGGGGGCTGCGTCATGTCCGATAACATCATCAATGCCGCTCCGGCTGAACGCGCACAGCTGCGTAAAACCCTGACTTTAGTTCCGGTAGTGATGATGGGGCTGGCTTATCTGCAGCCAATGACCATCTTCGATACCTTTGGCATCGTATCCGGCCTGACCGATGGTCACGTCGCCACTGCGTACGCCTTTGCTCTGCTGGCGGTTCTGTTTACCGCACTGAGCTACGGCAAACTGGTACGGAAATTCCCGTCCGCCGGTTCTGCCTATACCTATGCCCAGAAAGCCATCAGCCCGCACGTCGGCTTTATGGTGGGCTGGTCGTCGCTGCTGGACTACCTGTTCATGCCGATGATCAACATCCTGTTGGCCAAGATTTACCTGGAAGCCATTTTCCCGGGTGTGCCTTCGTGGATCTTCGTGGCGGCACTGGTCGCGCTGATGACGCTGTTCAACCTGCGCGGCATCAAGCTGGTGGCGAACCTGAACTCCATTATCGTGGTGGTGCAGGTGGCGATCATGATCGTGTTCCTGTTCCTGGTAGTGAACGGCATTTCACATGGTGAAGGTGCCGGTACGCTGATCAGCAGCCGTCCGTTCTGGTCTGAGGGTGCGCACGTGGTGCCGATGATTACCGGTGCGACCATTCTGTGCTTCTCGTTCCTCGGTTTTGACGGCATCAGTTCGCTGTCTGAAGAAACCAAAGACGCAGAGAACGTGATCCCGAAAGCCATTTTCCTGACGGCGTTGATCGGCGGTATCATCTTTATCGTGGTGTCCTACTTTGTGCAGTTGTACTTCCCGGACATTTCACGCTTTAAAGATCCCGATGCATCCCAGCCAGAAATCATGCTGTACGTGGCCGGCAAGTTCTTCCAGTCGGTGATCCTGGTGTTCTCCTGCGTGACCGTGCTGGCTTCTGGCATGGCATCTCACGCCGGTGTTTCGCGCCTGATGTATGTGATGGGTCGTGATGGCGTATTCCCGGAGCGTTTCTTCGGTTATGTGCACCCGAAATGGCGTACCCCGGCACTGAACGTGCTGCTGGTCGGCGTGATTGCGTTGTCTGCAGTTTCGTTTGATCTGGTTACCGCAACGGCGCTGATTAACTTCGGTGCGCTGGTGGCGTTTACCTTTGTGAACCTGTCGGTGATCTCGCAGTTCTATATTCGCGACAAGCTGAACCGTACCGTTAAAGACACCTTTAACTACCTGATCCTGCCAATTATGGGTGCGCTGACCGTGGGTGCGCTGTGGCTGAATCTGGAAGCCAGCTCAATGACGCTGGGCCTGGTGTGGGCAGCAATTGGCCTGATCTATCTGGCCTTTGTCACGCGCAGCTTCCGCCTGCCGGTACCACAGGCTAGCGAAGACGTAGCCTAAGCTTTATTCAGTAAGTATTAAGAAGGGCGCCTTGGGGCGCCCTTTGTTGTTTTTGTCAGCCGACCAACTCTTTGCCGTATTCAAACAGCGCTTTCAACAGCGCGGTCTTCTCTTGATCGCCTTCATGCAGGTTATACAGCGACTCCAGTTGCAGGACATAGCTCTGCACCCGCTCGGCGCTTAAGGCTTCCTGACGATGCTGTAACCAGCGGCGTTGCTCGGTGTCATCGAGCGTATTGGGGTAATTGCGGGCTCGGAAACGGAACAGCAGCTCTTTCAGACGGCCATCGTTGAAGGTCAAATCCAGCGCCGGCAGGTTCTGCGGCTTGGTTTGCTGGATAATTTTCATCGTTGCCTTATCGGCATCGCTGAAGAAACCGTCGTACAGCCGCGCATCGACATCATCAGAACCCTTGAAAGGCTCGGCATCGGCGAACAGTGCGACCACTTTTTCGCGCACTTGCGGATGCTGGCGCAACAGCTGCAGGTTTTGCAGGCAGGCCTGACGATCGATACCCAGCCGCTCGGCGTTTTCCGGCAACAGGGTTTTCGCCGGTGCCAGCACCGGACATTTGTTGATATGTACCAGTTTGATCGGCACCGGCGATTGGCCGGGGGCCAGATCCTCGCGGCGGGTATACAGCCGTTCACGCAGCTCGTCGGCGCTCAGCGTCAGCAATGGCGTCATATCACCGGCCAAATCGCACATGATCACCGCATTCTTGTTGTCCGGGTGCCAGGCCAGCGGCGATACCCAACTGGTGTTGCCACGTGCCGCGCCGAACATGCCGGAAACGTGTACCAACGGCGTCATTTCTGCGATGTCGATCAGCGCGTTCAGCTTATGTTTGTTGCGGTGCTGCAACAGGAAATCAAATAACCGTGGCTGCGCCTGCTTGACCAGTTTGGCCATGGCAATGGTGGCGTAAACGTCCGACATGGCGTCATGGGCATGTTCATGTTCGACGCCGTTGGCGCGGGTCAGGTGCTCCAGACGGAAGCTGGGGAAGCCATCTTCGTTCTCCGGCCAGACGATGCCGTCCGGGCGCAGTGCATAACAGGCACGCATAACGTCGAGCAGATCCCAGCGTGAGTTGCCATTCTGCCAACTGTAAGCATAGGGATCGTAGAAGTTGCGGTAGAAAATATTGCGACTGACTTCGTCATCAAAGCGGATATTGTTGTAACCCAGAATACAGGTGCCGGGCACGCTGAATGCCTGATGAATTTGCCGCGTAAACTCGGCTTCGTTAACGCCCTTGGCCAGTGCCAGTTGCGGCGTAATACCGGTGATCATCACCGCTTCGGGATCGGGCAGGTAGTCATCGGCCGGGGTGCAGTAGATGACCAGCGGCTCTTCGATAATATTGAAATCCATATCGGTACGCACGCCGGCAAACTGCGCCGGGCGGTCCATCGATGGGCTTATGCCGAAGGTCTCGTAGTCGTGGATGTAGAATGTGGCCGGTGCCTTGCTGCTCAAAATCGCATCTCTCGCGTGCGTAGGGAATATGCCCCTATTGTAACGGCGAGATGAACGATGCCAAGCGGTCGTTAGTGTTAATCACCGAAATGCGCTGTATTACGCACCGCGATAGTAGTTCAGGCGTAAATGAAAGTAGGGGCGTAAATAATCGGGCACCTGTTGTTCGGCATTGCTGGCGTCATTGACGGTAATGCCATAGCGTTCGTTGTAAATGACGCTGAGGGCCAGTAAATCGACTTCAATTTTTTCACGTTCTGCTTGCGGTAAGCTATCCAGCTTTCGACCCATATTATTCTCCCTGTGATTCCTGGGGCATCATAGGATCGTTAGCCGCGCTTGTCCCTACCCCATTCTGGGGGGAGCCTCAAGATGTGGGCGACTGTGCCTGGAGGCCGTGGCCTGGAGCCGCTGCACCCTGAACATGTTGCGAGTATCTGACCGTAAATTCCTGCCGGTTTTGCAGATTAGCGTGCTCGAAGGCCCTGTGGGCCGAGAAAACGCTGCCGATCACCGCCAGCCAGAAAACGCTGCACAGCACCAGGATGCCCAACCAGACTTTTTGGTTATAGCTCATAAATACTCCGGATGAGAAAAGGTAATAGAATTTGCCAGGAAATTAAATCAGAGTTTCTCTCAATGGAATGTCAACGGCCACATTATTATGGTTTGTTTTTGGGTTAATGTGTTACCAAATACCTTCGTGATGTTTCAGAACATTCCTTAAGATAATATTAAGAAAAGATAAGTAGATGCCACTGAGTTTTATTTAGTATTCGTTTAATTGTTTCCACATACAATCAGCAGCATTCAATACCAATGTGGATACGTATTATGAAAACTCTGCTGTTAACCGGTGCTACCGGCTTTCTCGGTGGTGCAGTTCTCGAGAAACTAATTAAAGAAAATCAGTCTATTAACTATCTTCTGTTAGTGCGGGCTGAAAATGCACAGCAGGGACTGGAACGTATTCGATTGAATATGGAAAAGTTTAATATTGATGCTGATTTATTTTCAAAGATCACGATAGAAAATATATTGTTGGGCGATTTAGGTGAGCCTGCTGAGTTTTTGGCAGACACACGAATTAACAATGTAACGCACGTTATTAATTGTGCCGCAGTAGCCTCGTTTGGCAACAACCCTCTTATTTGGAAGGTGAACGTCGAAGGTACGCTGGCCTTTGCCGAGAGAATGGCGCAGGTGTCTGGATTAAAACGTTTCCTGCACGTGGGTACCGCAATGTCCTGTGCGCCGGAACCTGGCTCTCTGGTGGCAGAGAGCGGTGAATTTGAAGAAACCGCTGAGCATTTGGTGGAATACACCCGCTCCAAATCGACCATCGAGCAGCTAATGCGCCAACGCTGTCCGCAGCTGCCGCTGGTGATTGCCCGTCCTTCGATCGTGGTGGGGCATACTCGCCTGGGTTGTCAGCCTTCCAGCAGTATTTTTTGGGTGTTCAGCATGGCGCTGATGCTGCGCAAGTTTATGTGTTCACTGCAGGACAACATCGACGTGATCCCGGTTGATTACTGTGCCGATGCGCTGGTGATGCTGTTGAACAGCGAAACGCTGGATAATGACGTTTATCATATCTCGGCCGGTGAAGAGAGCAGCGTCAGCTTTGCGGATATCGACCGGGCCATTGCCGCCGCGCTGGAAAAACCGCCGCTTGGCGATCATTACGCGCAGGTCAGTTACGAAGCGCTGCTGAAGATGCGTAAACAACTGAAGGATATTTTCGGGCCTTGTAACGAACGACTGATGCTGAAGGCGATGCGCCTGTACGGATCCTTCGCCATGCTTAACGTGCGTTTCAGTAACGATAAAATTCTTAAGCTGGGCATGCCGAAACCCCCGCGTTTTACCGACTACATTGACTGTTGCGTACAGTCGACCCGCGGTTTGTCTATCCAGCAGCAAATGGTGGTAGATTTCAAATAACAGCACGGTGCCGATTGGCGGCGCCTGACTGTATCCGCCTCATTACCAGGACGAAGACGACCAGAAAACGCGGCCCAGCACCACCAGTTGGTCTTTGCGCTGCGGGTAACTCAGGTGTTCGTCCTGGTACTCTTCCCGGTTCAGGGAGCGAATAGTGACCCCGCCGTCGGGCTGTTCGATCAACACTTTTACCCGCAGCAAATTGCCATGACGAATAGCGTAGGTTTTACCTTCGCGAATACGTGTGTCATCGGTATTAATCCCTACCACATCACCGTCTTGCAGGCGCGGTTCCATACTGGAGCCGGAAATGCGGATGATGCGTGCGGCATTCACCGCTACCCCCATCTTGTGCAGATAGTAGCGACGGAAGATCAGCGAAAATTCTTCACGATCGACGATTTCATAACAGCCATCGCCGGCCGAGAAATTAATATCCAGCAGGGGAATTTCCACAAACTCTTCCTTGTCCTGTTCGGTGTCTTCCCATACCACCGGCTTGAGGCGGGCGGGTTGAAAATCCGACTCTGCCGCTACGTTATCAAACGGCCGCACCAGCTGTTTTTCATGGAAAACGTCAAACCAGCCCTTGGGCAGGTTCAGTTTGGCCTCGATCCGCCTGGCGAGGTTATCACCCAGGTTGCGGGAAGACTTTTCACCGCTGATTTGGCTCAGCGTCGGCGAAGAGGACTCTACCAGCAGCGCAAACTCGTTCTGGTTGACACCCTGTCGGGCGTAGCTGGCCATCAGCTCGCGCAAATTATTGCGTCTTATTTCTTTGGTTTCCATCGTCGGATGATCGCACTCTTTAGCAAAAAGGTAAATATTGCTTTCACTAAATATTTCTTGCTTTAACTTTAGCAATTAGCTAAACATGAACGGGTGGACATGGTCCGCAAAGACATTGTAGGGTCGCTGTACGTTGCGGCCGTTTGAGCGGAACGGATCCAGCAATGCTGTGGCACGCGAGTTTAACCAACAAGGAATCTATTATGTTCAGTATGGATTACAACAGCTACCGTTCGGTAGCCAGCTTTGGCCACCGGGTGCGTTTTCTGGTGCTGCATTACACGGCGCAAAACTTTGCCGATTCGGTGCAGTCACTGACCGGCAAGTCGGTCAGCGCTCATTATCTGGTGCCGGATCCTGAAGATCAAAGCTATCAGGCCGCCGGTTTCAACGGCGTGCGCATTTTCAACCTGGTCGATGAAGTGGAACGCGCCTGGCATGCCGGGGCCAGTCAATGGGACAATCGCAATAATCTTAACGATACGTCCATTGGCATTGAGATCGTCAATCTGGCCAGCGGCGATGGCGAAGACATTACCTTCCCGCCGTTTAACCCGCAGCAGATTGCCGCGGTCAGCCAACTGGCGCAGAACATTCTGCAACGCTATCCGGACATCACGCCGGTCAACGTGGTGGCGCATTCCGATATTGCTCCGGGTCGCAAAAGTGATCCAGGTCCGAAGTTTCCGTGGCACCAGCTATATCTGGCAGGTGTAGGCGCCTGGTATGACGAAGCAGTAAAGCATCGTCACCAGCATGAATATCAGTGCCAGGGCCTGCCGGCGCAGCCTGATTTGCTGGCGCTGTTCGCTAAATACGGTTACGACACCTCGGCAGCGACCAATGCCGAAGGTTATCGCCAACTGGTGCGGGCCTTCCAGCTGCATTTCCGTCAACGAAAGTATGACGGAGTGATGGATGTGGAAACCGCCGCCATTTTGCGTGCGCTGGTGGATAAATATGCCGCTTAACGTCTGACTGCGGATAGGGGACGCCTTATCCGCCTTTTTCTGCCTGCCTTCCTCCGCTAAACTGATGTTCTTTCTCGCCATCGATAACGGGATGCATTGTGCGCCTCGACAGAAAAATATCGTCGTTTGAACGTCTGACTTACCGCCATTACCGCATTGTGCATGGTGTACGCATTGGGCTGGCGTTTATCCTGACCTTCCTGCTAATCCGCCTGCTTGAAGTGCCGGAAGGCACCTGGCCGTTGATTACGCTGGTGGTGGTGATGGGGCCGATTTCATTCTGGGGCAACGTGTTGCAAAGGGCGCTGCAGCGTATTGCCGGCACGGTGTTTGGTGCCGCCTCTGGTCTGATTGCCCTGTATCTTGAACTGTATTCGCTACCGCTAATGCTGGCGTGGTGTGGCGTCGTGATGTTTTTCTGCGGCTACCTGACGCTTGGCAAACGGCCCTATATGGCATTGCTGGTGGGCATTACGCTGGCGGTGGTTTGTGGCGCGGGTGCCGGTGATATGCATACCGCGCTGTGGCGCAGTGGCGACGTGATTTTTGGCTCATTACTGGCGCTGTTGTTCACCAGCATTTACCCGCAGCGGGCCTACATTCTGTGGCGCATGCAGATGGCCGATTGCCTGCAAAGCGCGGGCAAGATCTACGGCGCGTATCTGTCCCCGAATATGATCGAAAGACCACGGCTGGAGCCGCAGCTGAAAGACTTGCTGAATCAGGTGGTCAAATTGCGCGGGCTGATTGTGCCCAGCAGCAAAGAAACTCATATTCCCAAAGCAGTATTCGAAGCGGTGCAGACGCTGAGCCGCAATCTGGTCTGTACCCTGGAGCTGTTGGCCGACGCTTACTGGGCCTCGCGCGAAACCCATTTTATTATGCTGAATGCCAAAACCCTGCGCAGCGCGCAACTGTTGACGCTACGCTCATTGGAAGCGCTGGCGGAGACAATGCGTAACGGCCCGCAGGCTCAGCAGGCGATGGCGGCAGGGGAACTGAGCGAAATCGCTGCGGAGCTGAAAACCCTGATGCAGGAGGCCAGCGTCAGCCAGCATGGTGAAGCGCCGATCTACGGCTACGTATGGCTGAGCATGGAACTGACGCAGCAGTTGGAAGAACTGGGTGACTTGCTCAAGGTGTGTACCGCCGGCGAGCGTGAATAGGGGGCCAGATCATGAAGCAGGCGCTTCGGGTTTTTGTCGTGGCGGTAAAGTGGGTAAGATAGGGCGATGAGTGTTGTGTCTGAGCGCCACAAACCTGTATCTTGGTCTCATTGTGGCCGTAAGCCAATGAATCTGTGTATTACTAAAGCAAGGGTATGAAGATGGAAAATGCAAATAAGCCGAGTTTCCAGGACGTTCTGGAGTTTGTGCGTATGTTCCGACGTAAAAATAAGCTGCAACGCGAAATTATCGACAACGAGAAGAAAGTCCGCGACAACCAAAAGCGCGTGCTGCTGCTCGATAACCTGAGTGAGTACATCAAACCGGGCATGAGCATTGAAGATGTTCAGGGCATCATTGCCAACATGCGCAGCGACTATGAAGATCGCGTTGATGACTACATCATCAAAAATGCCGATCTGTCTAAAGAACGTCGCGAACTGTCCAAAAAGCTGAAGGCTATGGGCGAAGTGAAGTAACCGTTTTTATCGGGCCAGGCGCTCGCCTGGCCCTTTTAATCTGCCCCTCAGTTACTACCCTTTACCGTACATATCAAAATCAAAGTATTTATCGTTCACCTTCTTATAGGTGCCGTTGGCGATAATGGCTTTCAGCGCCGCGTTGAAGGCATCAAGTAATGCGCGGTCCTCTTTACGCACGCCAATGCCATCGCCAATCCCAAAATATTTGCTGTCGCTCAGTTCCGCGCCGGTAAAGGCAAAATCCTTGCCGCCGGGCGTTTTGAAAAATTCGCTGGCGCTGACGCTGGCCAGCAGCGAAGCGTCCAACCGGCCGTTGGCCAGATCCTCATTCACTTCCTGTTGGCTCTGATAGGCAATCACGTTGACGCCGGCCTGGCGCCACATTGCGTTTGCGTAAGCTTCCTGGCTGGAGCCTTGTTGCACGCCAATCGATTTGCCTTTCAGCGAAGCCGCCGTGGGCTGCAGGTCGCTACCCTTGCGGGCCACCAGGCGTGCCGGGGCGTTAGACACCTTGTTCGAGAAGGAGATCTGCTTTTCGCGCTGCGGCGTAATGGTCATTGACGAGGCGATGGCGTCAAACTTTTTTGCCTGCAACCCCGGGATCATCCCGTCCCAACTGCTTTCGACCCACACGCACCTGGCCTGCATCTCATTGCAAAGCGCCTGAGCGATATCCACACCGAACCCGGTCAGGGTTCCTTGCGCAGTTTTGTATTCCAGCGGCGGGAAGGTGGGGTCTATGCCCAACTTAATCACCTTGCCGCTGAACTCCCCGCCAAGGGCGGCGAAACTGAATGCCAGTGGCAGCAATAAAACCAGGCTACTTTTTGTTTTCATTTTTTTTCCTCAGCGTAGTGGTGTTCAAAAAGGGATTAAGCTAGGAAGCGTTCTGCCAGCTTGACCCAGTAAGTGGCGCCAAGCGGCAAACACTCGTCGTTAAAATCGTAACCGGCGTTATGCAGCGAGTTACCGGGCGTGCTTTCCCCGTTGCCAATCGAGATATAACTGCCGGGGCATTTCTCCAGCATAAAAGCGAAGTCCTCACTGGCGGTTATCGGGCGCAGGTTGGCGATAACCCGGCTTTCACCGGCCCACTCCAGCGCGACCGAACGCGCCAGTTCGGTTTCCGCCGCGTGGTTTACCAGCACCGGATAACCCTGTTGGTAATCAATCTCTGCCCGGGCGCCAAAACTGACGGCCTGCGCTTCCACCAGTGCCGTAATGCGGTCTTCCAACCGTTGACGGACATCGGCATTCAGCGCACGCACGCTCAGCGTCATGGTGGCGGTCGAGGGAATGACATTGCTGGCATGACCGGCCTGGATCGCGCCCACGGTCACAATTGCCGTTTCCTGCGGATCGATATTTCTGGAGACGATGGTCTGCAGGCTCATCACGATGGCGGCACAGACCACCACCGGATCGACGGTGTGCTGTGGCACCGCGCCATGCCCGCCGTGCCCATGCAGGGTGATGTTGACGGTATCGGCCGAACACATGAAAGGGCCGCTGGCAAAGCCCAGTTGGCCGACCGGGAAGCCGGGCACGTTGTGCATGGCGAACACCGCGTCACAGGGAAAACGCTCGAACAACCCGTCTTCCATCATTACCCGGGCACCGCCGCCGCCTTCTTCCGCTGGCTGAAATATTAGCCGCAATGTACCGGTAAAGTCAGACCGCTGCGCCAGATAACGCGCCGCCGCCAGCAGCATGGTAGTGTGGCCATCATGACCGCAGGCGTGCATCACGCCGCTGTGGGTACTGGCATAGGGCAGTCCGCTGGTTTCTTCAATCGGCAATGCATCCATATCGGCTCGCAGGCCAAGCGTTTTCCCCACGCCGCGTTGCAGCGTGGCGACAACCCCGGTTTGTCCTATATGGCGCGTGACCTGATAACCCCATTCGGTCAGCAGTTTTGCCACCAAATCGCTGGTGGCAAACTCATTGAACCCCAGTTCTGGATGCGCATGAATATGGTGGCGAATGGCGACCATTTCGTGTTGAACGGCAGCTATTTCAGGTAAAACAAGTGGATTGCTCATCGCGATATCCAAAGTGAATTTTCGGTTCCCGACGCGATCGATAACCGGGAACAAGGTACTTCGGAGACTAACAAACAACCTTTTGCCCGGGGAGCCGCCGTTCGGTTATGCTGACAACTTATGATTGTCAGGGGGCGTGATGAAACTACATCAGTTACAGGCCTTGGTCGCCAGTGCCGACGGTGGCAGCATCCGCGCCGCCGCACGCCAACTGGGGCTTTCACAGGCGGCGGTCACGCGGGCCTTGCGCGAGCTGGAGCAGCAGCAGGAACTGCCATTGCTGATCCGCACGCCGGCCGGACTGGGTTTTACACCTTACGGGAAAACGCTGCTGGCACATGCCCGGTTAGTGTTGAACCAACTGGAACAGGCCAACAATGAAATGGCGGGCCTGCGCGGGCTGGCGCAAGAGCAGGTGAAGGTGGCGATCACGCCCTGGCTGATGTTGACGGTGTTACCGGCGGCGGTGGTGGCCTTTCGAAAAAAGATGCCGAGAGTAAAACTGGAGCTGTTTGAAAGCCTGATGGCCAACGCCCAATCCCAACTGCGAGAGGGCACGATGGATTTTGCCATCACGCCGCTTCCGGCTTCGATGGCACCGCAGGAGTTTCATTGTGAGCCGTTGCTGGACTATGAAACGGCGGTGATGGTGCGCCACGGCCATCCGTTGGGCCAAAGTACCTCAGTCCACCAATTGCTGGAGCAGGACTGGGTGCTGAATTACACCCCAGAAAATTATGACGATTTAATCCAGCAACTGTTCAGCCGACACGGCGCTCAGCTTGATCCGAACCGCATTATTCATGCGCATTCCCTCGGCATGCTGCAAGCAATGGTGGAGTCGGCAGACATGTGCACCTGGTGCCCGGCACCGTTGCTCGGGTTACCGCAGTTTGCCGGACGCCTGCAACCGCTGGCGCTACAGGAAGGCTGTGACCTGGCGCGGTTGAATATCGTCACCCGGCGTAACAGCATACTCAGCACTGCCGCCCATGCGCTGATCGATAACCTGATCCGCACCCTACGACAGCACGCTCGCTCCGCTCGGCTCGAGGATCGACTGATTTATGATCGGGTGAAGTTGTTGATTTAGGGGAGGGGGCGTTCGGAGTTGTTGGGATAGTTTTGGTTATTGTGGGGACCTCCTGGCCGTCGGCTTTGTGCCAGATATAGTCATTCGCACCCTGAGAGTTACACTTTTAAGTGATTCAGGGTATGCGCTTATTGGTTACGAATATTGTGCCAGAATCATGTGATTTGATGATTGCCGCTTTGCTTTCGAGCCAGTAAGTGCTCCACGTTCGCTAACGAATACTCAGGGCATGCAGAAAACTGCTGACTATATTTCTTTCGAAGAGCGTGGAATGCATACCAATCCCCGATAAAAAGGAGTTGGTGATGACTGCGATTAATCAGTTTGCTGCTCATGTTGGTCTGGACTGGGCGGATAAAAAACACGATGTCTGCGTTCAGTTTAAAAACGGTGAACGCGTATTCCATGTGATTGAACATACACCAGAAGCGCTTGATGTCTGGCTTACCGAGTTACACCAGAAAGTAAAAGGCAGAATCGCCATAGCTCTCGAGCTGAAGAAGGGCCCCGTGGTATATGCTCTTCAAAAATATCCCTTTATCACCGTTTTCCCCGTCCACGCTTTGTCCCTGGCTCGTTACCGGCAAGCCTTCTCGCCCAGCGGCGCTAAAGATGACCCGCAGGATGCAGAGCTGGCATTAGAGTTAATGCTGCGTTATCCCCAAAAGATAAAAGCTATTGAACCCGACAATGCGGATATTCGCTTACTTCAGCAACTGGTTGAGCAACGTCGTCAACTGGTTGAAGATAAACGCCGTTTTGTGAACCGGATAATCAACACTCTTAAACAGTATTATCCTCAGCCCCTGGAGTGGTTCTCACATCGGGGGAGCTTACTGTTGTGTGAACTGATTATACGATGGCCCAGTCTGCAACAACTGAAGCGAGCCAGGCGCGACACGATCCGCAACTTTCTGAATGCCAAAGGTGGTCGCGCAGTGGCCCTTACCGAGCAGCGTGTTTTGAGTATTGATAACGCGATCCCATTGACGACAGACCCGAGTGTTATAGAGGCTAATGCTTTGATGGCAACAGCACTGGCGACACAAATTAAAGTCGTGAGTGAAATCATCAAAACCTATGACGAACGAATCGAAACGCTGTTTGACACGTTGCCAGATGCGGGGCTGTTCAAATTACTTCCGGGCATGGGGCCGTGTATGGGCCCACGGATGCTTGCTGCGCTTGGTGATAACCGTGATCGGTTTAACAGCGCTGAAGAAATTCAAAACTATGCAGGTATTGCACCGGTGACCGAACGAAGTGGCCAGAAATCATGGGTTCACTGGCGATGGCAATGTGCCAAGTTCGTCAGGCAGACCTTTGTTGAATGGGCTGCCAAGACGGTTAATTCATCATACTGGGCCAGACTTTATTACCAGGGGCAGCGAGAAAAAGGGAAATCACATCAATCAGCCATCCGGGCTTTGGCGTTTAAATGGATAAGGATCATTTACCGCTGCTGGAAAACCAGAACCCAGTACGACGAAGCGAAATATTTGCTGGCTCTCGAAGCGCGACACTCGCCCTTACTGAAGCCATAAAAAGCTTGTCGAATGTCTCAGGGCGTGAAGCGGACGTTGCTAAAACCAGTCTGTACTTACCAATGGGGGCTGATGCGTTTGAGATCTCTGAGTCGATTGAAGTCTAAGATTGTCAGGGCTGCGACAACTGCCCTGTGCCAGTGAAGAGGATAAGAGATCGTTAACGTTTAACAACTGTGATTGCCAAAGGTGGAGGAGAATCTGAAGTTTTGTTGCGCATGAACTAAAGCGTCCTATCGACAATACTTAGAATAGCTATTTTGGATGTTCTTTAACCACTTGCTGTACGTTTAAGATTACGTATTACTCACTCAGGAAAAAACATACAGCAACGATAATTTAACTATGCTACATAGGTCATTCATCTTAGTGATAACTTGTTTTGTGCCCACACCTTGATCTCTACCGTAACCGCATTAAAGGGACTGTAATGAAAAACACGGAGGCTCAATCCCAGCTGTCAAAACACGTACAACCTGAAAAAAATGATGAGCAAAACAGGAAAAAATCTGCAGCGGGAGGGAGTGCTGCGGAGCGCGGGTTGGACTACCAAGCTCGGGTTGCGGCTATTGCTCTTACGCATATCCTTTTAGAACAAAAAGTCAGCTGGATAGATGATGTTTTCAATGGTGTTCCTGTTTTGGTTGATGCTGAAACGGGGGGGCCCGGTGACGACATTTCATTAGCAACGAATACGGGTAAATTGGTAGAGGTCCAGGTTAAGCGTGGCTTGAAACGTGGCACTAATTTATGGGATGCACTATGTGCGTTGGCAAAAGGCATTCGCGATAACAGTATTGCTTGTGGAATATTAGTTGTTTGTCCCAACAGCAGTGTAACCATTCGCTCGAATTTGGCTGAGAATATCGTCCGTATCGGGACCGGAAGAACCGATGGGATCCATGCAATAGGTGATGAATTCATCAAGAGAGTTGGGCTTGAACCCTCGGAATTATACCGAGTGTGTAGTTCGCTTCGAATTGTCACCGTCGATGCAATAGATGGAAATAATAGTGCCGAAATCAATGCCATCAACCAACTAAATCATTTATTCCACGAACCACTTCGAGCATGGTGTGTGCTGATTGAGCAAGCGCGCAAACTCATCAGAATTAGAGGCAGGGCAACAATAACCTCGTTGCTTAATGAGTTCAGGAGTGTCGGTATCGGCATCAAAATGGATACAACAGAAAGTGGTATCCAGCTCAGAGCTGTTGTCTGCAAGTGGCTTGAGAAAAGTTATTCTCAGTTCACTATTCCAGGGCAAGCCAAGCCTGTATCACTTCAGAAGTGTTGGATCCCACTGAAAGCCTCAATCATTAAAGATTTAGAGAATTTCCCTGATGATTTATCTGAAGCTCTAAGTAGTTATCACCAATATGCAGCAAATCGCACGAGTAACATCGACAAGTTCGATGCTTATACACTTGGTCGATATGTTACCCGGGGCATTATTATTGGTGGACCAGGCATCGGAAAATCAGTCCTTCTTCGCCGCATAGCTCTAACTTATGCTGCTGAAGGCCATATGGTGTTACTGGCACAACTTTCGCAAGTTGTCTCTCTTATCAGCCATAAAGGTATTCGTTTTGAGGAAGCCCTGAATGATGTAGCGCTAAGTTGCTCGGGATTGAGATACAAATCACTCGACCTGCAGGATGCTGTCATTTTATGCGATGGTCTTGACGAGTGTGGTGTCAATCAGCACCTTGTTACCGATGCTATTCACAGATTTGCGGTTGCGCATCCCAAAACGAGGATATTACTCACCAGTCGGCCCGTAGGCTACCGACCAGGCCTGCTGGGAAACTGGAGACATTATGAGCTTCTTCCACTGGAGGAATCTCAGGCCGACGATGCACTGATACAAGTGATGGAAGCCTTGCCTTTTGAAAGTCCAGAGGCGCGAAACCAAACCCTTAATGTCGCGAAAGAGCAACTGAAATCATTGCATCTCAAAGGTATCGCGTCGAGAAGCCCACTGATTTTAACTATGCTTGCATCCTTATCTTCCAAAGGCATTGAGCCAGATAGCTCGAGAATCTCATTATATCGGCAGTTGTTTAAGTTGTTAGAAACCGCTTATCCATCTGCACGTTTAGAAGGTTCAGTACCAACTGAACCTGAACGAAATTGGTTCATCTTCTTGCTGGGCTGGATACTATTTGAGCACGGGACTGAACCTTTTGAATTGACGTTCAAGCACTGTGTTTCTGAATGGCAAAAAGAAACGCAAGACGGGTATCTCGCTTGCAGTAATAAGGTCCAGGCTTGTTTTGATTTCTGGGAAAATGTAGGTGTCATTGAGCACATACACACTCTTGATCAGGAGGCTGTAACCTTCATTCATAAAACTTTTGCTGAGTATGCCGCAGCTGTCTTTATTGAACGGCAACCACATAACCTGAAACGTAACTTGCTCATCAAAGTTATTCAGGGGGACTCCAGTCGTGGGACACTTTCTTTTGTAAGCCACCTTGGTTTGGTAGATGAAATTATTGATGTATGGAGCGAATTAATACTCCGAGGGGAAACCACACCAACTAGAGAGTTGAATCAGGTCATAAACTTGATTATTGAAGCCGGAATCCCCGTTAACAAAGATGCACTGCGCACCTTTGCAGACTGTTGCTGGAAAGCCATATCTTCATCATCAAGTATGTTCTCAGCAGGAGAGGCACTTTGCCAAGTATCGATATATAGCTGGGATATCGTAAGCGATAATGTAAGAGCTAACCTTAATTCAAATGATAACTGGCTTTGGTTGGTCTCCTGGGCATGTACCCTCGCAGGTAACCCCGAAGAAGTCAGCTACCAGGATGCAATAATTGCATTGAAGAGTATTCATTCAAAGTGGCCCAAGCGATTGAAACAAAGGAATTCTCTATTTGACTTCACTAATGGTAGGAAGATACAGGATAGTATCATTCTGGGAGCTGCTGAAATTATCCTTCAAAGCCCTGAGGATATTGGACTTGGTACTCTTAATGCCATTATTGATAAAGGCAAGGGAGTATCAGCCAACTGTTTTCTTAAGATTTCGAAACTTTATACACAAGCAGGTATCAAGTTACAGGATGAAGTAAATCGCTCCCCGTATACAGAACAAGATTTTTTAAGATCTTACGATAAAATCAATGCGAAATGGCTCGTTCTTATCTCTGTTTTAGCTGGTGACTATAATACTTCGGGGCAGGACGACATTTTACCTGAAAATATGATAGAACTCGGCGCTTTTTTGAGTGCAAGCGGTTTTCATCACCTCAGTTTGAGCGATCTACGATGCCTTGAGGAGACCGATGAAAAATTCATTCATCGAAGCAAGTTCCTTTATAAGATAGCTAAATCTGCAGGTATCGAACTAGATAAACTGAGGCACCAGTCCGCCATTTTGAAAAGGCAATGTCAGGGAAACCTATCTGTACTTTTTGAATATTCTTGTAGGCTGCCCGTAGTTGATGCGTTCGTAAAACCTGAAAATATCAAAATCAATCCCGAGGATTTCGATGATTTGCTTGCGACTATTTTGTACGGAAGTCAGTTTTACAGTTCTTTAGCAGCCATTATTCTTTATGAGCACAGAAATCACCCAAGGGTTATGGAAGGAATTAAACGAATCCTAATGGAAGGTGAAGGAGCAGCATTGCACATAGGTACTCAGTTCATAAAGGATATGCCGGGTCAAAATTGGCAGCAATTACTCCTTCAAAGACTGCAAACAACCATTCCTGAACAGGGCTCTTCATATTTGTTTGGAGCTCTAACTCAACCTTTTAATTCACAACATGAAAGTGTTGTAACGCTGGGGCTCCGTAATGAATTTCTGAATGTAGTCCTTGCCGCAGCCTCATTTGCAACCAAACTCCCCCAAACAGATGAGTTGCTGCATGAGCTTGGTCTTATATATGAAGAGTGGAAACAGCGGGAGGAACCCTATCCAGAGGATTATGGGGTTATCCCGGACAGTCCGCGTGATGACCTTTCTGGTATTTTGGTCAAGAATAAAGATGTGGTAAATAATGTGGCGCTTATTCTTGATATGGTGCAGGAAAAACGAACGAAAATTCGTGAAACTGGTGAACAGGCTCTCTTGAATGCACTCAATGAGTATGTCGGATTACAGATGAAAATATCTGTATGGGCAAGATATGGCGTGTGCAAACCCAGGCTATTACGACAGATTATCACTGTAGTTCACTTGCATCCTGAAGCCGTTATGTCGCTCATACCTTTCCTCAAAGATGAGTCAGCCGAATTACGATATGCCGCAACAGCACTTCTTAACACGCGGTTCATAGAGCGAGAGAAAATTGAATTGTTCGCCCGTGAGCTTTTAAATGATACTGAAGTCGAGATCAGAGAAAGTGCATCTATAGCACTCGCATCACTTCACTCGGGACAAAGGTACGATTAAGGCTTTATTATCGATAAGAGCAACTGCGAGCGTCCGCTCCTCGCTCAAGGCCGACTGTCAGATAAGATAGCGTTCTATCCGCGGAAACTGTTAGTTCAGGTTTGAGCTAATACAGCTTAAGCCTGCGGATTTTCACGTAGATCTTAATTCGAACTAGCAAAGATAACAAATCCGGCCGTGCCAGCGGCCTTTTTCATGCTCGCCCGGCTGGCACGGCCACAAACCTAACCCTGTAAGGTGACACTTAAGCGTGTCAGAACTGCGCAATAATCACTTTCACTTTTCCTTCCGCATCTTTAGATTCCAGATCGGTTTTCACACCCAAAGGATTATTTATGTAGCAATCCGGGTCATATACAAACAAGATCAGCGTATCGCAGTCCTGGTGAGCGCGGTAGCGTGCCATATCAATAAGCAACTCCCCGCCAACTTTACCGGCTCCCAGCGATTCACGGGTTTTCTTCACCTCGATCACAATTTTCTCTTTTTTCAAAAGAAAGTCCTGTCTTGAGGCTGCGCCCGCAAAGCTGGGGGTATACTCTTCTGCCCTTATATCATTAAAGTGAAGCGTCAGCAGCGCATAAACCATATCCTGTACGTCATACTCATCATTAACTTCAAGCGGTGCACGGCCGCTGTGCCGTCTCTTTAACTGGCGAACAAAGGCCGGAAACCTGTTAAGAATATTAAGCACGAGGCTCAGCGCTGAACTTTCTTGAGGCGCATTCGTACTGACAGCAGAGTGCGCAAGATCATCTCTCGCCGCATCAAACAACGGCTTATAACTTCTTATCAGGGTTTTGTAATTAGTAGACCAACTGCTGTTTACAGTATTGAAGTCATTGTAATAATCAGACTCTTTTCCGTAGCTGTCCTCTATTAACTTTTTCACTCTGGCGATCCAGTTTTTATATTTACCGGAATCAACATAGGTTTCCATAATGTGAGTGAGAGCGCTCTGCTCAGTATATTTTGTGGAAATGAGCGTCTCATAATCTTTCTCAAGCGCCTTAAATCTTTCTTCCAGTTGTTGGTTTGTCATGGTGCCTTCCGGGCTGCATAGTTGGGTAACAAAGTATGTACGTATAGAAATTCTACCATACTTAACTTTCTTTCCTTCACACTGGACGTAACAGTCATTCTGTCCAGTACCCCCCGTGATCCTGCCCGCTGCGGCATTCCGCTGTCCGATCGCCAGAATGAGACAGGACAAAACCGCCCGGAAATGCAAAACTGTCCAGTACTGTACGCGCCCCAATCCGATTTATTTACTTCATAGCTTTTCAGTAGAATGAATAAATTTTTTAATTTCTGCGGTGATTAGTATCGGACGGTACTATGTCTGCTTATCGCTCATAGCCGCCATCCACCAAAACAAAAGCAAAAAGCCCGCTCAGGTTTCCCTGAGCGGGCTTCTCTAATATGGCTCCTCTGACTGGACTCGAACCAGTGACATACGGATTAACAGTCCGCCGTTCTACCGACTGAACTACAGAGGAATCGTGTGAACGGGGCGAATAATAGCGGGGTGGTGCGGCTTTGTCAAAGCACTAAACTGCAAGAAAAGCGCGTTTGCTGATGGAATGAGCATGTTGCGTTGTTTTTCGGCACTCATCCTGTTCAATCACGCTGTTTATCACCACAAAATCCCCGACTTCCTGGTTGCACCTGCCATTGCACGCTTCTGGTGCGCAAGGGGAGAGGCACCTGGCGAGCAGCAGAAAGATTTTGCCGCGAATTTGCCACTTGATCCCCCCGCTGCGCCTTCTGACGGCAGCAAACCTCCGCGTTTTGCCTCTGATATGTAGGATGAATGAACAGAAAATATGTATTGGCCGTCACAATGGCTGGATTTTTGCTTACCTAAATTCGGGTAATGCGACTGCGCTCTCGCGCAAATTATTTTCCCCGTCTACACATAAAGTGACTGCTCCACGCCCCTGGGCGTTTCGCTAAAACAGTGCTGAGGAATACAACAATGTCATCGAAATTGATTAAAAGTCCGCTCGCTGCTCTGCTTATCGGTTGTTTAGGTTCTGCTTTTTATGCTCAGGCGGATATTGTTATTGGCGTCGCCGGGCCGTTCTCCGGGCCGAATGCGACCTATGGCGATCAGTACTGGCGTGGTGCCTCGCAGGCGGCAGCGGATATCAACGCCGCCGGTGGGATTAAAGGGGAAAAAATCAAACTGGTGCAGGGGGATGACGCCTGCGAACCCAAACAGGCGGTCTCGGTCGCCAACCGGTTAGTGGATCAGGACAAGGTCGCGGCGGTGGTCGGGCACTTCTGCTCCTCCTCCACCATGCCGGCCTCCGAGGTGTATGACGAAGCCGGAATTATCGCCATCACCCCCGGATCCACCAACCCGCAGATCACCGAACGCGGCATGACCAACATGTTCCGCATGTGCGGCCGTGATGACCAGCAAGGGGTGATAGCCACCAACTACATGCTCAATACCCTGAAAGCCAAACGCATTGCGGTGATCCACGACAAAGACACCTACGGCCAGGGGCTGGCAGATGCCGCCAGGGCCGAGATGAACAAGCGCGGCGTGAAGGAAGTGCTGTATGAAGGGTTGTCACGCGGTGAAAAAGACTTCAACGCGCTGGTGACCAAAATCGCCTCGGTCAAACCTGACGTGGTCTATTTCGGTGGTTGCCATCCAGAGGCTGGGCCATTGGTGCGCCAGATGCGTGAGCAGGGTGTGACCGCCAAGTTCTTCTCCGGTGACTGCATCGTGACCGAAGAGCTGGTGACCGCTGCCGGTGGGCCGCAGTACACCAACGGAGTGCTGATGACATTCGGCAACGATCCGCGCCAAATTCCTGAGGGCAAGGCGGTGATCGCCAAGTTCCGCGCCAGCGGTTTTGAGCCGGAAGGCTACACCCTCTACTCCTATGCTTCAATTCAGGCAATCGCCGCAGCCTTCAGCGCTACCGGCGGCAAAGACAGCGCCAAGGCCAGCGAATGGCTGAAATCGCATGATGTGGATACCGTGATGGGCAAAAAGGCCTGGGACAAGAAAGGCGACCTGAAGGTATCGGATTACGTGGTCTATCAATGGGACGATAAAGGCAAATATCACCAACTCTAATCAGCCCGAAGGCTCAGGTTTTTCCTGCCCGCATGGGGCTGGATTGACATGATTGACAAGCGGATCCGCGTGTTCGGCGGATCCGCGCCGATACTTCCCTTGGGCCGCGTCTGCACTAGTTTGCGGTCCCACCAGGCGAGACTGCTCATTATGGATGTTTTCTTTCTGCAACAGTTGATCAACGGCCTGACGCTCGGCGCGGTTTACGGCCTGATCGCCATCGGCTACACCATGGTTTACGGCATTATCGGCATGATTAACTTCGCCCACGGCGAGGTGTACATGATCTCCGCCTACCTGTGTGCTATCGGGCTGGCGCTGCTGTCGTTCTTCGGCCTGCAATCCTTTCCGCTGCTGATCCTCGGCACGTTGGTGTTTACCATCGTCGTCACCGGGGTGTATGGCTGGGTGATAGAGCGGATCGCCTACAAACCCTTGCGCAATTCCACTCGTCTGGCACCGCTGATCTCCGCCATCGGCATGTCGCTCATTTTGCAAAACTACGCGCAAATCAGCCAGGGGCCGCGCCAGCAAGGGATCCCGACGCTGCTGGACGGCGTGTTCCGCCTCAACTTCGACGGTGGGGTGATCCAAATCACCTACACCAAGGTGTTTATCCTGGTCGCCTCACTGCTGGGCATGGCCATCCTCACTTACATCATTCAGCACACCCGTCTGGGGCGTATCTGCCGCGCCACCCAGCAGGATCGCAAGATGGCGTCCATTCTGGGCATCAATACCGACCGGGTGATCTCCCTGGTGTTCGTGATTGGTGCCGCCATGGCCGGGCTGGCGGGGGTGTTGATCACCATGAACTACGGCACCTTTGATTTTTACGTCGGCTTTATTATCGGCATCAAGGCCTTTACCGCCGCGGTGCTGGGGGGCATTGGTTCGTTACCCGGCGCGATGCTGGGCGGGCTGCTGCTGGGCGTGGCGGAGGCGCAGTTTGCCGGCATGGTGAACTCCGATTACAAAGACGTATTCTCCTTCGGTTTGCTGGTGGTGATCCTGATTTTCCGCCCTCAGGGCCTGCTCGGTCGGCCAATGGTCGCTAAGGTTTGAGGGGAAAACTATGTCGCAATCTATGGTTCACCCTGGGCTGAACGTTAAACGCAGCCTGCTGGATGCGGTGCTGGCCGGGCTGATCGCCCTGATCGTCTTCGGGCCGATCGTCGGTATTGTTCTCAACGGATACAGTTTTAACTTTGAACCGCGCCGCCTGGCGTGGATTATCGCCGCGGTAATGGCCGGGCGGCTGTTGCTCAGCCTGTTCCTGCAAACCGCGCCGGGGCGGAAATTGTTGACGCGTTTTGACGGCGGCAATGACGGGGTGTATGTCCGGCCGATAGGGGCCAAAACCAGTCTGCGATGGATCATCCCGTTAATGGCGGTGATCGCGCTGCTGTTTCCGTTTGTCGCCACCAAGTACCTGCTGACGGTGGCGATCCTGGGGCTGATTTACGTGCTGCTTGGGCTGGGGTTGAACATTGTTGTCGGGCTGGCCGGGCTGCTGGATCTCGGTTATGTGGCGTTCTACGCCATTGGCGCTTATGGCCTGGCGCTGGGTTATCAGTATCTCGGGCTGGGGTTCTGGGCGATGTTGCCGCTGGGGGCGCTGATGGCCGCGCTGGCCGGTGCGCTGCTGGGGTTCCCGGTGCTACGCATGCACGGTGACTATCTGGCGATCGTCACGCTGGGGTTCGGGGAAATTATCCGCCTGGTGCTGAATAACTGGATGTCGCTGACCGGTGGCCCCAACGGCGTCTCGGTGCCTGCGCCGACGATTTTTGGCCTGGAATTTGGCCGACGGGCGAAGGACGGCGGGGTGCCGATCCACGAATTCCTCGGTATCGCCTATAACCCCAACCTGAAATTTATCTTTATCTATGCGGTGCTGTTCCTGGTGGTGCTGCTGGTGCTGTACATCAAGCACCGGCTGACGCGCATGCCGATCGGCCGCGCCTGGGAGGCACTGCGCGAGGATGAAATCGCCTGTCGCTCGCTCGGGCTGAACCACGTTCTGGTGAAGCTGTCGGCCTTTATGATGGGCGCCTCTACCGCCGGGCTGGCCGGGGTGTTTTTCGCCACTTATCAGGGCTTCGTCAATCCCACCTCATTCACCTTCTTTGAGTCGGCGCTGATCCTGGCGATCGTGGTGCTGGGCGGCATGGGCTCGACCATCGGCGTGGTGCTGGCGGCGTTTGTACTCACGGTGGCACCTGAGCTGTTACGAAGTTTTGCCGAGTACCGGGTACTGCTGTTCGGCGTGTTGATGGTGGCGATGATGATCTGGCGGCCGCGTGGGCTGGTGCGCATCAGTCGTTCCAGTTTTGCTCCGCGCAAGGGGGTAGAGCCATGAGCGACGCTATCTTGCAGGTTGAGCATCTGATGATGCATTTTGGCGGTATCAAGGCGCTGAATGACGTGAATCTGGCGGTAGAGCGCGGTTCCATCACCGCGCTGATCGGCCCCAACGGTGCCGGTAAAACCACGGTATTCAACTGTCTGACCGGTTTTTATCGCGCTACCGGCGGCGCGATCCTGCTTAATACCCATAAGCGGCCGACCGACGTGATCCAGGTGCTGGGGCAGAAATTCCACGCCGGTGACTGGGTTAACCCGAAACGCCTGGGCTCGCGCGTTTACTACAAAATGTTTGGCGGCACCCATCTGGTCAATCGCGCCGGGCTGGCGCGCACCTTCCAGAATATCCGTTTGTTCCGCGAAATGTCGGTGGTGGAGAACCTGCTGGTGGCGCAGCACATGCTGAGCAACCGCAATCTGATCGCCGGCGTGCTCAATACGCCGGGTTACCGCCGCGCAGAAAACCAGGCGCTGGATCGCGCCTTTTACTGGCTGGAAGTGGTGGAGCTGGTGGATTGCGCCAACCGGCTGGCGGGGGAGATGTCCTACGGCCAACAGCGGCGGCTGGAGATCGCCCGGGCAATGTGCACCACGCCGGAAATGATCTGTCTCGATGAACCCGCCGCCGGGCTAAACCCGGTAGAGACGGCGACGCTGAGCCGCATTATCCGTTTTCTGCGTCAGCACCATGGCATCACGGTGCTGTTGATTGAACACGATATGGGCATGGTGATGGAGATCTCCGATCGGGTGATTGTGCTCGATCACGGTGATGTGATCGCCGAAGGCACACCGAAAGAAATTCAGCACAACGATACGGTGATCGCCGCTTACCTTGGCGCGGATGAAGAGGAACTGGCGGGATGAGCAATGTGATGTTGGAGTTTCGCAACGTAGACGTGTTTTATGGCCCGATCCAGGCGTTGCAGCAGGTCTCGCTACAGGTGAATGAAGGGGAAACGGTGGCGCTGATTGGCGCCAACGGCGCGGGCAAGTCGACGCTGCTGATGTCCATCTTCGGCCAGCCGCGTATCAGCGGCGGGCAGATCCTGTTTCGTGGCGAGGATATCAGCCAGCGTTCCACCCATTACGTTGCCAGCAGCGGCATCGCTCAGGCACCTGAGGGGCGGCGTATTTTCCCGGACATGAGCGTGGAGGAAAACCTGTTGATGGGCACCATTACCATTGGCAATCGCTATGTGGATGAGGATTTGCAGCGCATGTTCGATCTGTTCCCGCGCCTGAAGGAACGGCGCAACCAGCGGGCGATGACCATGTCCGGCGGCGAACAGCAGATGCTGGCGATTGCCCGGGCGCTGATGAGCAGGCCCAAACTGCTGTTGCTGGACGAGCCGAGCCTGGGGCTGGCGCCGATCATCGTCAAACAGATCTTCAGCATTTTACGGGAGCTGACCCGTGGCGGCATGACGTTGTTTCTGGTGGAGCAGAATGCCAACCACGCGCTCAAACTGTCCGATCGCGGCTATGTGATGGTTAACGGCCAGATCCGCCTGACCGGCAGTGGTTCGGAGTTGTTAAACGATCAGGAGGTGAGGAAAGCCTATCTGGGCGGGGCCTAGAACTGGCGCTGGATCCAGCGCACGTTCAGCCGCACCAGTGCAATAATGCCGTTGGACAACATCCGCAGCCCGGTGGGTAAATCGCGGCGGCGGATATCCAGCAGCAACACGGTGCGCACCTGGTCGCTGTCGTTCCACACCTCGTGTTCGAAGGTATCGTCCCACAGCATAAATCCCCCCTCATTGAGCCGATATTCTTGCCCGTCGACTTTCAATACGGCGGCGGGCAGACCATCGGCACCCTTGGGCATCGACAGCACCAGATAACCGCGCAGAATGCCACGGAACGGGCCACGGTGCGCCGGCACCTGTTTACCGGGGGCCAGGAAAGACAGCGAGGCGGAAAGCACATCCGGAGAGGAAGCGATCAGGCTGGCCAATAAGGGGCAGCGTGCAAGGTTGCGCGTTATCGGCTGGCCGTAGGCCTGCATGATGAACATGCGCCAGTCACGCGCGTCATTGGCGGAGATCGACGCCTGTTCACTCATAATTTCGTGAAATCGCGGAATATTGTGCAGATCTTGCGCCAGGGTCAGTGCCTCATCACGGATCTGCGGCCACTGGGCGGTAAAACGCTGTGCGTCGGGGAACAGTTGGGCGCTGTCGAGCACCGGCGCACCGCTGATGCGGCGATCGTAAATACGGCGTAATGCCAACACCGACCAATCATAGATAGCTGACATGTGACCTCTATTAGCGTGACCCAAGCTCTCGCCGACCGTTGATATTATTATTGTTTAATATGCGACCGCCGGACGATTAATTCACCGTTATATAAACGTTGGCCGCCCGGTTCGAAAGCCTGCGTCAGGCAATGAATGCCATCGGCAATCAGCGACTGCATCGGCTGGCGATAAGTGGTCAATTGGTAACTGGGGGAGGCGGCCAGTTCAATGTCATCAAAGCCCACCACGGCAATCGGTGTACAGCCCGGTGTGGCGCGGATGGCGTCGATAACCCCCACTGCCAGAATATCGTTCTCACAAAAAATCGCCTCAACCCGTTGTTCCGCCGGGGTGGTTGCCAGGTAGGCCGCGAAGGCTTCCATGCCGCACTGACGTTGATAATGCGGGGCCTGCAGCACCACGCTGACGTCGCGTTGTTTTTCCGTCAGCGCGGCGCGGAAACCGTCAAGGCGGCGTAGCTGGGTGGATTCGCTCACCGGCCCAGCCAGATAGCCCATGCGCTGATAATTTTGCGTCAGCAACAGTTCGCCAATTTCACGCCCGGCCTGATAACCGTTGGTGGCCAACACCTGGATATAGGGGCTTTCGCTATAGCGATACAGCACCACCAGCGGAATATGGTGAATATCCTGTGCCAGCGTGATCAGCCGATCGTTGAGCAGGGTGCCGAGAAACAGCAGGCCATCCACCTGCATTTGATCGGCCAGCGTCAGCACCGATTCATAGTCGTGTTCCGAGGTGATATTCAGCAGCAAGGCCATATAGCCGCGGCTTTGCAACTGGCGGGTGACTTCGTCCAGCAGCGTGAAAATATGCGGGTTTTTTAGCTCGTCCGCCACCAGCCCGATGATGCGGGTGCTTTTTTTCGACAGGCTACGCGCCAGCAGATTAGGGCGATAGCCCAATTCTCTGGCCGCGGTCTGAACGCGCAACATCGCATGGGGCGAGATCGACGCACCGTCGGTAAAGGCACGCGATACCGTCCATTTGGACACGCCGGCGCGGGCCGCCACATCACTGGCCGTCGCTTTGCGTGCAGTGGGCGCGGGGATCGCGCCGGGTTTCTTCGCCATCATCTTTGCTCGTGATGAAAAAACGGTATGGGTTCAACAGATTAGCACAGCCTTGCCGGATGCGGGAGTTGCTGCCGTCAGCGGTGGGATCCCTGGTGCAGGACAGGGTGCCATATTGATCCTTTGATCGGTAAATTGTGATCCTGAGCGGCAGATTTATCATGGCACATTTGACTTATTTTTAACCCTCTCCAATAGTCCATCGCAAGTGGCATTTGTTTTGCGGTCAAGTTGCCACTCAATTTTGCACCCGGGTGCATTTTAAATTTGCACCCGGGTGCAATGTGGCGGAAATATCAGAAACTTTGAGCTTCGGGAGTAACTATGTTGAATGGTGAAAGAAAAACGCCACGGCCTCTGCGTTGGGCGATGGTCGGCGGCGGGCGGTTGGGGCAGGTGGGTTATAAACACCGTTGCGGTGCATTGCGGGATAACACCGCCTTTGCGCTGGTGGCAGGGGCATTTGATATTGTGCCGGAGCGCGGCCGCGAATTCGGCGTCAATCTGGGGGTGGATGCCGATCGCTGCTATGACGATTACCGCACGCTGTTTGCTCAAGAGGCCAGGCGAGAAGACGGCATAGAAGTGGTGTCGGTGGCCACGCCGAATGGCACCCATTACCAAATTACCCGTGCGGCACTGCTGGCAGGGCTGCACGTGATTTGCGAAAAACCGCTGTTTTTCACCAGCCGGGAAGCCTACGAAATCAAGGCACTGGCGGCGGAAAAAAACCGCATTGTCGGCGTGACCTACGGTTTCTCCGGCCATCCGTTGCTGCTGCAGATGCGCGCCATGATTGCCAACGGGCAGATCGGTGAAGTGCGCATGGTGGATCTGCAATATACCCACGGTTTTAATGCCACCGACGAGGTCGATCGTCTCAGCGACGCGCAGAAATGGCGCATTGATCCCCAAATCTCAGGCCCGAGTTTTGTACTGGGCGATATTTCCACCCACACCTATTACCTGTCCCAACTGGTGATGCCGCAGATGCAAATCAGCGAACTGATTTGCGATCGGCAGAGCTTTATTCCCTCGCGTGCGCCGCTGGAAGACAACGCGCTGGTGATGATGCGCTATGCCAACGGCGCGGTGGGGCGCATGTGGGCCTCATCGGTCAATGCCGGTGCCATGAGCAGCCAGCGTATTCGCATCGTCGGCTCGAAGGCCAGCCTGGAATGGACCGATGTCAACCCCAGCGAGCTGAGTTACCAGGTGCAGGGGCAACCCAATCAGACGCTGTATCGCGGCATGCCCTATCTGGACGAAACCTGCAACGCCTGGGAGCGGCTGGGGGCGCTGCATACCGAGGGGCTGACCGAGTCCTGGGCCAACATCTACCTGAAATTCGCCCTGGCGATTGATGCCTGCAACCGGGGCGATCGGCAGGCGTTGGATCAACTGGTGTATCCGGACATCGACGCCGGGATCGACGGTGTGCGCTGGATTGAAAACTGCGTGCGCTCAGCCGATCAGGGTGCTCGCTGGGTAGCCTTTGAATGAACCTTTTTGCGGAGACATAACATGAAGCTTTCTTTCTGTACCGATAGTCTGGGCCACCTGCCGTTTGAAGCCATGTTGGATCGATTGGGCGAGTTAGGGGTGTTTGGTGTGGAAATGACCACCGGCGGCTGGTCTTCGGCACCGCATCTGGATACCGTGGCGTTATTGCAGGACGCCGGTAAGCGCCGACGGTTACTGGCGGCACTGGAAAGCCGCGGCATGAAGATTGCCGCACTGAACGTTTCCGGTAACCCGCTGGAGCCGGGCGTGTTGGGGGAAAAGCATCGCCACGATACCGACAACACGCTGGCGCTGGCCGCTGGCCTGGGGGTGAAGAAAATCGTCATGATGAGCGGATTGCCCCCTGCGGCGCCCGGCGACAGTATCCCCAACTGGATCACCTATACCGTCAGTTGGCCGCCGACGCTGAAAAACTGCCTGGATTATCAGTGGAACGAAGTGGCAATCCCCTACTGGCAACGGCTGGTGGAAAAGGCACAGGCGTTTGGCATCGAGAAATTTGCACTGGAGAACTTTAGCTCGATGCTGGTGTGGAACCCCGACACCTTGTTCAGGCTGCGTGACGCGGTGGGGCCGATGGTCGGGCTGAATCTTGATCCCAGCCACCTGATTTGGATGGGGGCCGATCCGATTGCCGTAGCCCGCCGTTTGGGGGACGCCATCCACCACGTGCACGGCAAGGACGTAAGGCTGGAAAGGGGCGTGGTGGCAGTCAACGGGCTGCTGGAAACCCGGCCGGTGGAGCAGGTGGCGGAGCGCGCCTGGAATTATGTGGCGGTCGGCTGCGGGCAGGATCTGCAGTGGTGGAAAGAGTTTTTCTCGGTGGTACGCATGATGGGCTATAACGACTGGGTGTCGCTGGAGATGGAGGATCTGACCATGTCGGTCGATGCCGGCATCAATACCTCGGTCGAGGCGTTAAAGCACTGTATCAGTCAGTAAACGGCATCCGTTGCTGTCCAGGGTCTGCCATTGTGCAGGCCGTGGATGGCAAAAGGCTGGCGAAAAAAACAGGTTAATAAAAGTGTGACGCATGTCGCATTTACCCTACCGATTGGTTAAAATATCGCTACTTCCCGCACCCGTCCGGATCCCGTTTAACATGGAACAAACTCAGGTCTCTCGCTCAACTGCCTGGTTGCGCGTGGTCATTCTTGCCGTTTCGGCCTTTATCTTCAATACCACCGAGTTCATTCCGGTCGGGTTGCTGAGTGATATCGCCCAAAGCTTCTCGATGCAGACCGAGCAGGTGGGGTTGATCATCACTATTTATGCCTGGATCGTCGCCGCCAGTTCGCTGGTGTGTATGCTGCTGACCAGCCGGATTGAGCGGCGCAAACTGCTGATCGGGGTATTTATCCTGTTTATCGCCAGCCATGTGTTGACCGCCGTGGCATGGAACTTCACCACGCTGGTGATTTCCCGTGCCGGTGTGGCGCTGGCCCATGCGGTATTTTGGTCGATCACCGCCTCGCTGGCGATCCGGGTCGCCCCCGCGGGTAAAAAGGCGCAGGCATTGAGCCTGTTGGCGGGGGGAACCGCGCTGGCGATGGTGCTCGGCCTGCCGCTGGGCCGTATCGTGGGTCAAATCCTCGGCTGGCGCATGACCTTTATTGGTATCGCCGTCTGTGCCACGCTGGCGTTGGTGCTGCTGTGGCGCTTGTTGCCGGTGCTGAAAAGCGAGCATTCCGGCTCGCTGGCCAGCGTGCCAATGCTGTTTAAGCGCCCGGCGTTGGTCAGCCTGTATATGCTGACCATCATTGTGGTGACGGCCAATTTTACCGCCTACAGCTATATCGAACCCTTTATTCAGACCGTGGCTGGGCTGTCGGAAAACTTCACCACCCTGATGCTGTTGCTGTTCGGTGCCGCCGGTATCATCGGCAGTCTGCTGTTTAGCCGTTTCAGCGAGCGTTTCCCGTCGGGCTTTTTCATCGGCGCCATCGCCTTATTGATGCTGAGCCTGCTGCTGCTGTTACCGGCCTCCGGTGATGAAAACCACCTGACGGTGCTGTTTGCGGTATGGGGCATGGCAATCATGGCAATTGGTTTGTCGATGCAGGCCAAAGTATTGAACCTGGCCCCGGACGCTACCGACGTGGCGATGTCGATCTATTCCGGGCTGTATAACTTCGGCATCGGTGCCGGCGCACTGTTGGGTAACCAGGTCAGCCAGTATCTGGGTATGGGCAACATTGGCTTTGTCGCTGCCCCGCTGGCGTTGATCGCCCTTGGCTGGTGCCTGCTGAACTTTTACCGTAGTGAACGCCTGCAACACCACCAAATCCGCTAACTTCCTGCGCTCTGATAGTGGGCCGCCGGCTCACTATCAGGCATCTCCCCACGGCTTAAATTTTCTCTCAGCAAAACAGATTGCTGCAGTTTTTTATGCTTAATTACCTTTCATAGCCTGCTAATTAAATATTTAACTCCGACGCTGAGCCTATAGCATAGAAAAATAATAATTATGTTATGACGAGGTTAATGGTGGGTGATTTTTTGGTTGCAGGAAGCGATGCGGTGGCCCAGTCACCGATCCATGAACAGGATTTGTCAGCAAGAATTGATGCGTTGCCGACCTCGGCCGGCCTGTGGAAGTTTATCGCTTTGCTGGCGTTGGGCGGTTTTTTTGAGCTTTATGACCTGTTCCAGACCGGTTATATCAGCACTGGTTTAATTGCCGAGGGGATATTCCATACCGGCGCGCAAGGCGTATTCGGCGTCTCCGACCAGGCGGCGTTTGCCTCGGCCACCTTCCTTGGCCTGTTTATCGGTGCCAGCCTGCTCAGCCCCTACGCCGACCGTTTTGGCCGCCGCACCACCTTTATGTTTGCGCTGGCCTGGTATGGCGTGTTTTCGCTGTGCCTGGCTTTTCAGCATCAGGCAGAGTGGGTGATCTTCCTGCGCTTTCTGGTGGGAGTCGGATTGGGTATTGAACTGGTCACCATAGATACCTATCTGACCGAGTGGGTGCCTGCGCATCTGCGTACCCGGGCCTTTGCCTTTTCGTTTTTCATTCAATTTCTGTCGGTGCCAACGGTCGCGTTGATGTCGTGGTGGCTGGTACCACAGACCATTTTGGGTCTGAGCGGCTGGCGTTATGTGGTGATCGCCGGTGCCGTGGCTTCGCTGGTGATTTGGCTGGTGCGTAAAGGCTTGCCGGAATCCCCGCGTTGGCTGGCGCAGCAGCGACGTTACCCGGAGGTCAGGCAGGTAATGCTGGCGATGGAGCGTCGTTGCGGTGTTACCCAGGTGACGGAATTCCCGTTGCGTGATGCCGAATCAGCGAGCGAAACGCCCGCGCAGGGAAGCTTTAAAGATATCTGGTCGCCTCGTTACCGGGGCCGCACGCTGATGCTGGTGGTGATGAATTTCTTCCAGGCGA
Organism: Serratia sp. AR11; assembly: GCF_056376275.1. Lineage (NCBI taxonomy): Bacteria > Pseudomonadati > Pseudomonadota > Gammaproteobacteria > Enterobacterales > Yersiniaceae > Serratia > Serratia sp. AR11. The sequence continues at coordinate 3,623,671 of NZ_CM150739.1, read as the reverse complement.
TTGGTTTCTTCGGTTTTGGCAACTGGCTGCCGGCCTTACTGGCCGGAAAGGGCGCTTCAATCACCCACAGTCTGCTGTACGCCTTCTTTATTACCCTGGCTTATCCGCTGGGATCATTGCTGTGCAGTCGCTATGCCGACAAGATGGAAAACAAATGGCAGATTGTTCTTTCCTGCCTGGTGACGGTGATTTTCGGCTCGCTGTTTGCCATGCAGAATAATCCCCTGTGGCTGATTCTGTGCGGGTTCTTCATTACCTGGTCCAATGCCTGGCTGACCTACAGTTACCACTCCTACCAGTCAGAAGTGTTCCCGACTTATATCCGCGCCCGTGCGGTCGGATTCTGTTATTCGTTCAGCCGATTGTCGACGGTATTCAGCAGCCTGATTATTGGCATGATCCTGCAATACGGCGGTTCGGTAGGGGTGATTGCGTTTATCGTTGCCAGCATGCTGATTGTGATGGTGGTGATCGGGGTGTTTGGTCCAAAAACTCGCGGTATCGATCTGGAAAATATCTGACCGAGCCACCCGGCGTTGCGCATTGAGACAACGCCGGGATCTTCATGCTGTTATTACTTAGGCCAGATCAAAACGATCGAGGTTCATTACCTTATTCCAGGCGGCGACAAAGTCGTATACAAAACTCGCCTGAGCATCCGAGCTGCCATAGACTTCCGCCAGCGCGCGCAGTTGGGAATGTGAACCGAAGATCAGATCGGCGCGGGTTGCAGTCCATTTGAGTGCGCCGGTTTGGCTATCCTGGCCTTCAAACACGCCATCTTCGCCTGCCGCTTTCCAGGTGGTGCCCATATCAAGCAGATTGACGAAGAAGTCGTTGCTCAGTGTCTGCGGCCGTTGGGTCAGCACGCCGTGCTGGCTCTGGCCAACGTTGGCGTTTAACACCCGTAGCCCGCCCACCAGTACCGTCATTTCCGGTGCCGTCAGCGTCAGCAATTGTGCTTTGTCGACCAGCAAGGCTTCGGCCGGAATGTTGAACTGGCGCTCCAGGTAGTTACGGAAACCATCGGCAACCGGCTCCATCGCTTCGAAGGAGTCGACGTCGGTCTGTTCTTGCGTGGCATCCATACGGCCCGGAGTGAAGGGCACGCTTACCGGATGACCGGCGTTGGCTGCCGCCTGTTCGACCGCCGCGGCACCTGCCAGCACGATTAAATCTGCCAGCGAGACGCGTTTGTTGCCCGACTGGGCATTATTGAACGCCTGCTGGATATCTTCCAGCTTGGCCAGCGTTTGCGCCAGTTGCGCCGGTTGGTTGATTGCCCAATCCTTCTGCGGCGCCAGACGAATGCGCGCACCGTTGGCACCGCCACGCTTGTCGGACCCGCGGAAAGTGGAGGCTGAAGCCCAGGCGGTGGACACCAGTACCGAGATCGGCAGACCGGAAGTCAGGATGCTGGTTTTGAGATCGGCGATATCCTGATCGTTGATCAACTGATGATCGACGGCCGGGATCGGATCCTGCCAAATCAGCTCTTCGGCTGGCACTTCCGGGCCGAGATAGCGGGCGCGTGGCCCCATATCGCGGTGGGTCAGCTTGTACCAGGCGCGGGAAAAAGCATCTGCGAGCTGGTCAGGATGTTCATAGAAGCGACGCGAAATCTTTTCGTATGCCGGATCGAAACGCAGCGACAGGTCAGTGGTTAACATGGTTGGGCGCTGTTTCTTCGCCGGATCGAACGCATCGGGAATGGTCTCGCCAACGTCTTTGGCCACCCACTGGTGGGCACCTGCCGGGCTTTGCGTCAGTTCCCACTCGTATTCGAACAGGTGTCTGAAGAAGTCGTGGTTCCACTGGGTCGGCGTGGTGGTCCAGGTGACTTCCAGGCCGCTGGTGATGGCGTCCTTACCTTTACCGGTACCAAAACTGCTCTGCCAGCCGAGGCCCTGTCGTTCGAGACCTGCGGTTTCCGGATCGTCACCCACATGCGAGGCCGGGCCCGCGCCATGAGTTTTACCGAAGGTGTGGCCGCCGGCGATCAGCGCCACGGTTTCTTCATCATTCATCGCCATTCGGGCAAAGGTCTCGCGAATGTCACGGGCGGCAGCGACCGGATCCGGGTTACCGTCCGGCCCTTCCGGGTTAACGTAAATCAGGCCCATTTGCACCGCTGCCAGCGGATCTTCCAAATCGCGATCGCCCGAGTAGCGGCTATTCTGACCGCCGCTCAGCTCCAGCCAGATTTTTTCCGACCCCCAATAGACGTCATCCGGCTCCCAGGTATCGGCGCGGCCGCCCGCATAGCCGAAGGTTTTAAAGCCCATGGATTCGAGTGCGACGTTACCGGTCAGGATAATCAGGTCGGCCCAGGAGATTTTGCGGCCGTATTTCTGTTTGATTGGCCACAGCAGACGTCGGGCCTTATCGAGGCTGACGTTGTCTGGCCAGCTGTTGAGCGGTGCAAAACGTTGCTGGCCTTCACCTGCGCCGCCACGGCCATCGCCGATACGATAAGTCCCGGCGCTGTGCCAGGCCATACGAATGAACAGGCCGCCATAGTGGCCGAAGTCTGCCGGCCACCATTCTTGTGAGTCGGTCATCAGGGCGTGCAGATCTTGTTTAACGGCGGCCAGATCCAGACTGTTAAAAGCTTTGGCGTAATCGAAGTCGGGGTCCATCGGGTCGGAGAGGGAGGAGTGCTGGTGCAGTGGCTTCAGGCTGAGTTGGTTGGGCCACCAGTCCTGATTCGAAGGGCCACGGCGTGGCGTGTTCGGTTTACCGCCACCCGAAAATGGGCATTTGCTTTCAGTTGTCATGATGCGCTCTCTGCTTCTGTAGGTTCGCTCGCCAGGCCCTGTCTGCAGTCCCTGGGGAGCCGTTAGCTTGATATCGCGGGCTAATGCTCGCGTCGGGTGTTGCGCTAATGGTTTGTCTAATCAACTGATTTTAAATAATAAGAAATGAGGCTTAGCCAACCGCTGATGGGGCTCGCACTGACACTCAGTTCTAAGCTTAGTCAGTGGATGCAGATAGATAAAATAGGAATGGTTGAATGTTGTAATAGTCTATGACTATTGAAATGGTATTAATTGATAGGGTCTTTATGGTGATAAGGCCGGACGGGTTTATCGAATAGTCAAAAATAGCATTATCACCTGCCAGCCAAATGGAATCATTCGTCCTCTATCTATAGGCTATTCCCCCTATAATTGCTGCACGGGTCTAAACTATCAGCTTTGAATATATGTATTTTTTGACTTGCCGATTAAACAGGATGAAAATAATTTATTAGTCATTGCCCACCACTATCACTAAATAAATCTATGCATTGATAATAAATATCGAAACCAGGGAATTTGCTTTCAGCCAATTCTGGAACCCAATAAAGAGGAGTTTGAATATTGAGTTAATTATACTCATTATATAAGGAGGGGTCATGCTTGGTAATATTCATAACGTTGATATCCGATTGTTACAGATATTTTTGACCATAGTGCAGTGTAATGGATTCTCGGCCGCTCAGGCACAGCTGAATATGAGCCAGTCCGCCATCAGTACATGTATGTCGACTCTGGAGACGCGTCTGGGCTTTCGCCTCTGTGAACGGGGTAAAAAAGGATTCAGTCTGACAGCGGAAGGGGAACAGGTGCTGTGTTATACACAACAACTGTTCGCCAAATTAGATGCTTTTGTTTTACAGGTTCATAACCTTTCAGGGCGGTTACGCGGCGAGTTAATGATCGGGCTGTTAGACAGCACATTGACGTTGCCCGAAGCAAAAGTAGTTGAGGCAATAAGACGTTTTTATCAGCGTAATCATGAGGTAAGTCTGCAGGTTTTTATTAAATCACCAACGGAACTTGAACAAGAAATTATCAGCGGCGAACTGCATGCGGCGATATCTTATATTGGACACAGATTAGAAAACCTTGAGTATATCGATCTCTTCAGTGAAAAAATTTCAATCTATTGCGGAAAGCACCATCCGCTGTATTTATCATCAAAGGTAACCTCCGAGGACTTACTGCGCTTCAGTTGGGTGAAGCGTGGCTATCTGATGCCGTCGGATTTGGTGCCTGTAATGCCACCACTAATCACTGCCACAGCCCACCAGATGGAGGCTGTCGCCTTACTGGTTTTGGCAGGGACACACATTGGTTATCTGCCGCAACATTATGCTCAGCAGTGGGTCGATAAACAGGAAATGTACTTGCTGAAATCTGAAGAATTAAGCTATGAGGTGAATCACTGCCTTATTCTTAACCGAAGTCGCCCGCATAATGAAGCACTCGAAGCCCTGGTTTCTGACATTCTTCTGGAACATGGATGACCCTACTAAAAATAATGCATATCTATATTACAACGCTTTCCGGTTAAACATTCATAAATTATAAAGTCAGCTTTGTTTTATATCTATTGTTAGCAATGTATTTCAGTCTTACGCTCAGTGGCACATCAGTAAATATTCAGATGGGTACAGTGGCTGGAATGCTGCTATCCGTAAAATGGGCGTTTTACCAAACATCGAGGGATATGAAATGAGAGATAAATTTCGCGCCAGACACTATCTTGCCATGCAGGATTATACAGCGGAAGAGATCCGTTATTTGGTCGAGCTGGCAGCTGATTTAAAACGCAAATGGACTATGCGTGAGCCACATGAATATTTACGTGGGCGTACCTATGGCATGATTTTCGAAAAAAAATCTACGCGTACCCGTAATTCCTTCCATGCCGCCGCAACGGCGCTGGGGGCTCAGTCTATCTATCTGCGCCCGGATGAAATGCAACTCAGCCGTGGCGAGCCAATTAAAGATACCGCACGCATTATTGATCGCTATTTTGATGGTTTGTATATCCGAACTTATGGACAGGAAATTGTTCAGGAGTTTGCGCAATACATGAAAAATCCGGTGATTAACGCGTTAACGGCGCTGGAACATCCTTGCCAGGGGCTGGCCGACCTTCTGACCATTAAAGAAAAATTTGGTGAATGGAAAGGGGTAAAAGTCTGTTATGCCGGCGATGTCTATAACGTCTGTCATTCCCTGATGATCGGCTGCGGCATGATGGGAATGGATATTTACGTTGCTGCCCCTGAAGGGTACGAACCCGTACCGGAAATTCTGGCCTGTGCGCAGCAACACGCGGCGAAAAGCGGTTCTAAAGTCATCGTGACCCGGGACTTCGACGAGGCGCTGCGTGGAGCTGATGTGGTATATGGCAACACCTGGCACAGCATGGGTGAAAACGAAGCCCAGAAAGAAAAGCGCATTCAAGACTTTATGCCGTACCAGATCAACGCCCAGGCAATGGCGAAAGCGCGTAAAACGGCGGTCTTCATGCATTGCCTGCCGGGTTACCGTGGCGAAGATATGACAGACGAAGTCATTGAAGGGCCACAGTCCGTGGTGTGGGATCAGGGTGAAAACCGCATGCACACCGTGAAGGCCGTTATGGTGGCTACGGCGGTCTAGCATTCCGGCTCAAAGGCGAGGGAGCCAAAATTCTGGCTCCTCCGCGTAATGCCGTCAGATATCACTTCTACTTTTAGTCGCCATCCGTACTTCACTAAGGAGTTTGTTATGAGCCAATCTGTGGAGAATAAAACACATCTAAAAAAAGCCATTACCTTCAATGGTTTCTTGGGGATGGGTATTGGCTGCGTGTTTGGTGCTTCCTGGTTGGTACTTACCGGCACCTGGCTAAGCACCGCCGGTGGCCCATCCAATGCGGCACTGGCCATTTTGCTCTGCCTTCTCATTGAGCTTCCCCTGGCGCTGGCTTATCTGGAAGCCATCTCGGCGGTTCCGTTGGCAGGCGGAGAGGCTGCGTATTCTTACCTTGCCTTCGGTAGTTTTGCCGCGATGATTGCCGGATGGTTCGGCGTGTTGGTGAATATCATTTTATGCGCCTGGGAAGCGCTGGCGATCACTACCATGCTGGGCTACCTGCTGCCTTCCATGAAGAGTGCGGCGATTCTCTATGAGGTCGGCGGGTTTGCGGTCAGTGCTCCATTATTGATTATCGGGCTGTTACTTGTCGCGGGGATCGGCATGATGCAGCACCGGGGGGTAAAACTTTCATCAACGTTACAGACGGTCATTACAGTGACTGTTTTAACCCTGGTTATCGTCTCGCTGATTGCATGTTCATTCTATATCAACCTTGAAAATCTCAGCCCGTTACAGAGCAAACCGACCTTTGCCGGCGTGGTGGCTCTGCTGGCGCTCCTGCCATTTTCTATTGCCGGATGGGAAACCATAGCCAAGGGGGCGGAAGAAGCCTCTGCCAGCCTAAGCCGTAAAAAAACTGCTCTCGCTTTGATTATCTCTCTGGTCATCGCCACCTTTATGTATCTGATTACCATGCTGGTTCCTTCGGCCATTGTGCCGTGGCAAAGCCTGATGACCATGGATATCCCCTTTGCTCATGCAGCAGAAATAGTGACAGGTACGCCAGTTTGGGGGTTGGTATTAACGGCGGCTGCTTGCTGCGGAGTCGTGGGTGTTTATAACGCCTGTTTTTATGGCGCAACTCGTTTACTCATGTATATGAGCCAGGTGGGTTTAATTCCGGCCGCTTTCTCCCGGTTGCACCCGGTTTACCATACGCCAACGGTAGCCATCCTTTTCGTTTCATTAATAGCCGCTTCTGCCTGTCTGCTGGGTAAAGCCGTGTTTCTCCCACTGGTCACCGTGGCCGCTTTTTCCTATATCGTCTTGTGGGGGTCAACGCTGTTTTCCGTGATGCGACTGCGGAAATTGCGCCCTGAGCTTCCGCGCCCACTTCCCACTCCGGGAGGAAAATTCACCCTGGCTGTGGGGGCCATTGTGACTCTGCTTATGGCTGCGGCCATGTTGGTTCCTGGCAGCCCGGCGTCGCTTAAGTGGCCCTATGAGCATCTGCTATTGGGTGTGCTGCTGGTGATTGGCATGATCCTCTATTTGTTGCGGGATAAATCTGTTTCCGGAGAAGAACAGGCCAAATTGATACTGGAAAATATTCCTACCGAAATAGTGAAAAAAGACTGACTACTCAATATAGGCATTCGGATTAATTCTGTACTCATATCGATGAAAATACCCTGAATGTATCTTGTGAAATAAAGATAATTAAGAGGTTAAAAATGGAAAGAAGCTATGTAAAAATGCAACTAATAGACTGAAGAAGGTTTTATTATGTCCACCAAAACATTTTTCATTCCAGCCTATTAATGTCATTACTGAAGACTGGCTGGAAAAAGGCGAGTCAGCCGATATTAGCGCATTTCGGCGCGAACATGATGCGCTGGTTCAGGCTTATCGTGAAAACGGCGTTGAAGTGGTATTGATGGATCCTGATCCTGACCTTCCTTATCAGGTTTATGCGCGCGATTTCGGTGCCTGTGTCGCGGAAGGCTTCATTATGGGGAGGTTCCGCGAACCTTGCCGGCAGGGGGAAACGGCAACTTATGAGGCCAAGATGAAACAGCTTGGTATCCCCTGCGTTGCACGCTGTACCAGTGGGGCATTTGAGGGCGGTGATTTCTGGATGATAGATGAGCACACTATTGCTCAGGGCGTGGTGGCAAGAACGGACTATGACGGCTACAAGAACATTGAACGCCAGATGTGGGAACTGGGTTACACCATGGTACCTATCTTCTGTAAACGTGAAAATCTTCACCTGGACATGTGCTTTAATATTGTTGCAGAGAAAGTCGCGGTCGTTTGCAAAGCCGCGCTTCCCGATGAGTTTTTAAATCTGCTTGCCAGAAGAAAATTCACCCTGATTGATGTTCCGCAACAGGGGGTATTCCGCCATCATTGTAATTTGCAGGCATTGGGTGATGACCGGGTACTGACCTTCAAAAATAATAAAGAGACCAACCAGCAACTTGCTGCTTTGGGAATTAAAACCATTGAAATTGAATTGGAGGAAATTCTCAAAGGTGGCGGTGGGCCTCACTGCATGACTTTCCCATTAGAACGGGCATGAAATAGTCAACCATCTAAAGGGGAGGGTAGGGCTTCCCCTTTCTTATCTGTCAGGGAACAGGAGAGGATAATTATGAGAATACTTATAGCATTAGGCGGCAATGCGCTATTAAAACGTGGGGAAGCCATGACTGCGGAAAACCAGCGGAGAAATATCGTTATAGCCTGTGAAGCTATTTCCCGTCTGGATGGCAAACACCAGATAATTATCAGCCATGGAAATGGGCCACAGGTAGGATTATTAGCACTGCAGTCTGAGTCCTACGCCGATAAAGTTGAGCCCTATCCTTTTGATGTTTTGGGCGCGGAAAGCCAGGGGATGATTGGTTACATGCTGGAGCAGGAGCTACGTAATCATATGCCCGGCAGGCAGGTTGCCTGTTTGCTGACTCAGGTAGAGGTTGATATCAACGATCCTGCAGTCAAACAACCCAATAAATTTATTGGGCCGGTTTATAACGAAGAACAGGCCAAAAAATTAATGCAGGAAAAAGGCTGGATAATAAAACCAGATGGTAAATATTACCGCCGCGTTGTTCCCAGCCCACAGCCATTGGCGATCGTCGAAATTGAGACATTACGCACGCTGGTAAACAATGATGTGATTGTTATTGCCGGCGGCGGTGGCGGTATCCCGGTCACCATCCTCAGTTCGCAAAGCCGTGGGCTGGAGGCCGTTATAGACAAAGATCGTTGCTGCAGCCTAATGGCTCAGCAGCTGGATGTTGACTTACTGATTATCGCGACCGACGTCAGCAGAGTTTTCACTGATTTTGGCACGGCGGACAGCAAAGCAATTAAAGCCGCTAATCCACACGCACTGCTTGAAATGGATTTTCCGGCAGGTTCAATGTGGCCCAAGATCCAGGCTACGTGTGAGTTTTCTATCAATAGCGGCAGATCGGCAGTGATCGGATCGCTGGAGGACATTGTTGATATGGTCGATGGACGGGCGGGAACCTTGATCAATAAAGATATTGATGGCGTGGCGTTTCACTGACGAGCACCTTAAAGCTCGTTGATTACACATGGGTGTACCAGATATTGGCACCGCGGCTATTCCGGGCCATCAGCCAAAGCGACATGGCAAAGGAGACAATTGTGGTTATTGATCTCTCCCTCATTGGGCTTTACTTGTTATTGGTGTTAGGCGTGGGGTGGCTGGGCTGGAAGCGCGCAAAAACGCGAGATGATTATGCCGTGGCGGGCAGGCGTCTCGCGCCGTTGATGTTCACCGGGACTATGGCCACGACGGTGCTTGGCGGTGCGGCAACCATGGGCAGCATGGGACTTGGCTATCAATATGGTATCTCTGGGTTATGGCTGGCAACCAGCCTGGGAATGGGGCTCATTGGTCTGAGCTTGTTTCTGGTTACCCCGTTGTTGAAACTCAATTTGCACACCGTAACTCAGGTTCTGGCGATCCGTTATCGTCCCCGTGTTCGTTTGTTGGGAGCGGCTATTATGATGGTCTATGACCTAATGGTTGCGGTTACTTCCATTATCGCCATAGGCAGCATTATCGAGGTTTTGTTGGGCATCCCCTTTCTGTATGCCATTTGGATCGGTGGCGGGGTGGTGGTTATTTATGTTTTTCTGGGGGGGATGTGGTCATTAACCATGACTGATATTTTTCAGTTTATTATGATGACGGTCGGAATACTTTTTATCTTAATGCCTGCCAGTATTATTCATGCCGGTGGTTGGCAAAATATGCAGGATATTTTACCCGAGGGTTTCTTCTCTCTGAACAATATTGGCTTACCGAATATCGTTACTTATTTTTTAATCTACTGCCTGGGAATGTTTATCGGGCAGGATATCTGGCAACGCATGTTTACCGCACGAAGTGCCGGCGTTGCTCGCTGGGGAGGCTTCGTCGCCGGGGTTTATTGTATTGTCTGGGGCGTGATGGGTGCAGTTATCGGCATGAGTTGTCGGGTGTTTTTGCCCGATATTGGCAACCCGGATGCCGTATTCATGAGCGCCGTACAGACGGTGCTTCCCGTAGGCCTTCGGGGGATTGTCATTGCTGCTTCACTCGCGGCACTCATGTCTACAGCCAGCGCCTGCATGATGGCGACCTCAACCCTGTTTGTTTATGATATTTATGCCGCTTTATTCAAGAAAGAAAAATGTTCAATTAAAACAGATCGCTGCGCAACCCTGGCCTTTGGTTTCACTATACTGATCATCGCCAGTTTGATTGGCGATGTTATTACTGCGCTGACTGTCGCTTATACCATTCTGGTTGGCGTGCTGTTGGTCCCCCTGATTGGAGCCATTTGTTGGCAAAGGTCTTCAACCACCGGGGCGATATCGGCAATGGTGTCCAGTGCTGTCATCATCATCTATTTTATGGCCAGATACGGAATGCAGGCTAACAGTGTGACCTATTACGGGCTGTTGGCGAATCTGGTGACCTTCGTGACAATAAGCCTGTTATGGCCTGATTTTCGGGCACCAACCCCGCAGAATTAATCGGAAACTCAATTCTCGTGGGCTTCCTTACTGAGAATTCGGGAGCGGCAAACGTCCAAAATCTCATCTGCCAGCGCGGAGTCATCAGGGCAGGCGCGGGACAGCACCAGAGCACCGACAAGATGTGCGATGGTATCGATCAGGTCGGCACGCGTTAAGTCACCTTCGCCATTTTCATTGGCTAACAGAGCCAGCTGACGTTCAATGCCAGCCGCAAACGTCGCCTTAATCGATTCAGATTGGCGCGCCGTATCAGTACCTAGTGCCGACATCACACAACCCTTGCCCATATCATCACGATGCTGGCGGGAGAGATAGTTTTCAACAAATTGTTCCCGGTTCACACCCGCCGTATTTTCTGCGGATTGCGTAAAACCACAGCTCATCGCCTCCGCCATCAAATCAGCCTTGGAAGCAAAGTGCTTATAGAACCCGCCATGAGTTAAACCTGCCGCAGACATCAGCTCTGCTACACCCACGCCGTCATAGCCTCGCTCACGAAACAACGCTGAAGCTGTTTCAACAATACGTATTCGGTTTGCACGAACCTGCTCTTTAGAAACCCTCATTGCTCTGCCTCTTCTCCTAAAACTCATGTCGTAAGTATACATTGATGATGATCGTAATCAAACGGATTGACTTTTTAGATTATGATCATCATCATTGAGATGATCCCGTTAGCCACCACTATCAGGGTTCTACAGACATCGCAGTTTGCGAATTTTATTTACTCATTGATAAAGAAGGGTATTTCATGACCAAACCAACAGTTCTGATTACAGGCGCTTCCACAGGCATTGGCGCCGTATATGCTGAACGGTTCGCACGCCGGGGCCATGACCTGGTTCTGGTCGCCCGCGACAAGACAAAACTTGATAGCCTCGCCGAGCAGTTGAGACAAGAAAGGGGTATTGCCGTCGACGTTTTGCCTGCTGACCTCACGCAAGCGGATGATTTAGCGGCTGTTGAAGCTCGTTTACGTGATGACACGCGGATAGGCATTCTTATCAATAACGCGGGTATCGCGCAGTCGGGCAGCTTTATAGAGCAGACGTCTGATTCGATTGAGCAGCTTATCGCGCTTAATGTAACGGCTTTAACCCGACTGGCTAATGCTGTGACGCCACGGTTTGTGCTGGCTGGCGAGGGCGCTATCGTCAACATCAGTTCCGTCGTCGGGCTCGCCCCTGAATTTGCAATGTCGGTTTATGGCGCAACCAAAGCCTTTGTCCTGTTCCTGTCTCAGGGCATGAATATTGAGCTGTCGCAGAAGGGGGTTTATGTTCAGGCGGTGCTCCCTGCCGGGACTTATACGGAAATTTGGCAACGTGCAGGTATCGACACCAACACTTTGCCCCAAATGATGGAAGTGGGCGAATTGGTTGATGCAGCCCTGGTTGGGTTTGATCGGCGTGAACTCGTTACCATCCCACCTTTGCAGAATGCCGCACGTTGGGACAACCTCGATGCTGCGCGTCAGGCCCTGCTATCGGATATCAAACAAGATGAAGCCGCAGAGCGATATAAAACCCTTTAGACAATAAAGGGTCCTGCTCAGAACAATCGTTCAGCTGCCTGCACGGCAGGGGAAAAATAAATGAATAATAAGACGATGAAAGCCTTCACGTTTAAGCGTTACGGTAAATCTCCTGAATTAGGGTTTGATAACGTAGATTATCCTTCGCTCAAGGCTAATGAAGTCTTGGTTAAAGTTTACGCTGTGGGCCTAAATCCAATCGACAATGTGATCCCAACCGGAATATTTAAGCCGGTTCTGCATTTTAAGCTTCCCGCAACATTGGGTAGCGATCTGTCTGGGGTTGTTATTGCCGTGGGAAGTCGCGTGACTCGTTTTTCCCCAGGCGATGAAACCTTCGCCAGCATCTTCGATACGGGAACGGGGTCTCTTGCCGAATTTGCCGTGGTGCCTGAGAGCGCTGCGGCTATAAAGCCGGCAAATCTGGATTTTGTGCAGGCGGCTTCGCTCCCTATGGTTAGCCTCACGTCCTGGCAAGCTCTGACCGAGCGTGTCAGGCTACGGCCTGGTCAGAAGGTTTTCATCCCGGCAGGTTCTGGAGGGATAGGCACCTTTGCTATCCAACTGGCGAAGCAATTGGGCGCAACCGTGGGGACGACAACCAGTACGGGCAATATCGAATGGGTGAGGAGCCTGGGGGCTGACGAAGTCGTTGACTATAAAAAAGAAGAGTTCGAAAAAGTATTGGCTGGCTATGATGTGGTACTTGGCACCACCAGGGGAGATACGATTGAAAAATCCACCCAGATCCTTAAGCCTGGAGGAAGTATTGTTTCTCTCGTCGGGCCGTTAGATGTCAAATTTGCGCGGGCTAGAGGGTTAAATTTCTTTCTGACTTTTATCTTCAGGCTTATGAGCCGCAATATTATGCGTCTTTCAAAAAAGCGGGGCTTAACCTATACGTTTCTATTCGTTCGGCCAGAAGGTGATCAACTCAGCCAGATAGGTAAACTGGTAGAAACCGAACAAATCAAACCCGTGATCGACAAGGTATTCCCCTTTGCTCAAACAAAGGAGGCTCTTGCCTACCTTGCCCAGGGGCATGCAAAGGGAAAAGTGGTTATCAAGATGCAGGATTAATTCCTTATTCTATGCTGCCGTGTTGCCGTTGTCGGATAAGTGGCTATCATCTTTCCTTTAAACCCTTGCCGCTGCTGAAAGGATTGCCTGTCACTATGCCCGTGAATTTTGATCTCAACGATCTCTACGCCTTCCGCGCGTTGGTTGAATACGGCAATTTTCGGCTTGCCGCGGAGTCCATCTGCCTTTCTCAGTCAGCATTGAGCCGCAGGATAGAGAAGCTGGAATCCGCGCTGGGCATTAAGCTGTTCGATAGAACCACCAGACGTGTCACGCTAACCCTTTATGGACAGACCTTCGCCGAGCGTTCAGATCAACTATTGATGAACGTTGAGTTGGTATTAGCAGATATCAATAAAGTCAGTCAGGACAGAACGGGCCTGGTCACCGTCGCCACGGTGCCTTCAGCGGCCTACTACTTCATGCCCGACGTGATTCGCCGCTTCCAGGCTCGCTATCCACGAGTGCGCGTTAAGCTTATCGATAGCAGTGCAGGCAATGTCATCGAAGCGGTTACCAGTGGCCAGGCTGACTTCGGCATCTGTTTTGCGAGAAACCTGCAACCCAATATCGAATTTTTGCCGTTGATTGGGGATGTTTATGTGGCCGCCTGCAGGCGCGATCACCCTCTGGCCACTAAAAAAAGCCTGACCTGGCGCGAGTTTTATCAGCAGGATTATGTGGGGCTGGATAAAACCTCCGGCAACCGCAATCTGCTCGATCAGATGCTGGCGCATATCATCCCTGAGCGTCCCAGCCTCTGCGAAACCCGCCATGTGACGACCCTGCTGGGCATGGTTGAGGCGGGTATCGGCATTGCCGCCGTACCCGCTATGTCTATGCCGGGATCAGATCATTCGGTGCTGACTCACCTGCCGCTGACCGAGCCGGTTGTAAAGCGTACCGTTGGCCTGATCAGGCGCAGCGGACGTATGCAATCCTATCTTGCCGCTGAGTTGGAAAAATTGATTACTGAACAGTATCACTCTGCCTAGCCGGTTGTTCAGCCTTCACGGTTCTCATCCCGGTGGTGTGAATGGTTTTTTGCGCCTGCGAGGAGGACAGGAAATCCAGTAGCGCTTTGCCTTCCTGACGGTGTTCGGCTTTGGCGGTGACCGCACCGGCAAAACGGGTAATGTACTGGACATTGTCAGGCAGTTCGCCAATAAAGGTTACGCCCGGGACAGGGAGCAGTTCACTGACCTGCTGGAAACCTAGCGCATATTTTCCTTTTGCCACCTCGGATACTACCGGAATGCGTTCAACCTTATGCGCTTTCTCCTTCACCTGGTCTTCAATACCCAGTTTTTGGAACAGCTGGCTGCTGACATATCTGCCGCTAGCACTGTCAGAATAGGCAATGGATTTAGCCTGCAGCAGGGTATTACGCAGCTCTGCATCATTTTTGATATTGGGTTTAGGGTCACCTTGTTTGACCACCATGCCAATCGGCGAGTCGGCCAGTTCCACGCGCGAACCCGGCTGTATCCAGTTATCTTTTTCCAGCTTTTTCAGCGCATCGCCCACCATAATCACCACGTCGGCATTTTCGCCGCGAGCCAGACGTGCTGGGATCGCCTGGGGCGTATTGCCCATCGAGGGGCCGGACACCAAAATGATTTTGTCGCCACTCTTTGCTTCAAACTGTGGCGCCAGTTTTTCCAGTGCGGCTTTAAAGCCACCTGAAATCATGACGGTCACTTCTTTAGCTTGTACTCCCGTGCTGACAGAGAAAATCATCAACGTGGCGAGCAATGAACGATAGATTTTTTGCATGACGCAATCCCTGATTTAAGCGGCTGTTTGTAAAGATAATGGGCTGCGACGGTACAGATAGAACGTCGCCAGCAATGCACATAGCGCAGCAAAACTCATCCAGTAGCCGGGGGATGCCTTATCGCCGGTGTACTCGATCAGTGCGGTAGAAATGACCGGTGTAAATCCGCCAAAGACAGCGGTCGCCAGGCTGTAGGCCAGTGAGAAACCGGCAACCCGGACCTCCGTCGGCATGATCTCGGTTAACGCCGGGATCATGGCACCGTTGTAGAGCCCATAGATGAAGGAGAGCCATAACAGCACCGTGAGCATCATGGAGAAACTGGGGGCTTCAGCAAGCAGGCCAAGTGCCGGATACGCAGTAACCAGTGCCAGCAGGGCCATGGTAATCAGGACA
The DNA here is from genome assembly GCF_056376275.1 of Serratia sp. AR11. Lineage (NCBI taxonomy): Bacteria > Pseudomonadati > Pseudomonadota > Gammaproteobacteria > Enterobacterales > Yersiniaceae > Serratia > Serratia sp. AR11. The sequence goes on along the minus strand of NZ_CM150739.1, from coordinate 3,608,460 downwards.
GGTTTACGACCAAAGCGGTCTGACAGAGCGCCCCCAACCGGCAGCCAGAGGAAGTTGGATATCGCTACCAGCAAGGTCACCAGCAGGCTGTCAGAGGCGCTTAGCATCAGCACTTTTTTACCGAACGTCGGTGTATACACGGTGATCAAATAAAACGCGGTGGTGGTCATGGCGACCATCAGCATGCCGGCAATAACCACCTGCCAGTTCGCCAAGAGGGTTTTAAACACCTCGCGCATCGCCAGGTGGTTGCGACGGGCGTTAAACTCCTGGGTCTCTTCCAGTTTGCGGCGCAGGAAAAAGATGAAAGGGACAATCAGGCAACCGAACAGGAAAGGCAGACGCCAACCCCATTCGCGAATGGCGCTTTCTTCCATGACGGCATTCAGGGCGAAACCCATCGCCGCAGCCACCATAATGGCTACTTGCTGGCTGCCAGACTGCCAACTGGTGTAAAAGCCTTTACGGCCAGGGGTGGCAATTTCGGCCAGGTAAACGGATACGCCACCCAGTTCAGCACCGGCTGAAAAGCCTTGCAATAAACGGCCCCCCAGCACCAGCAACGGCGCCCAGATCCCGATCGTCTGATAGGACGGAATGAGTACAATCAGGAAAGTCCCGGCGGCCATGATCAACAGGGTAACAATCAGCCCTTTACGTCTGCCGACTTTATCAATGTACGCACCCAACACGATTGCACCGATAGGACGCATCAAAAAGCCCGCGCCAAAGACCGCGAAGGTCATCATCAGCGAGGCAAATTCACTGCTGGCCGGAAAAAAGGTATGGGCGATGTAGGTGGCATAGAACCCGAACAGGAAAAAATCAAACTGCTCCAGAAAGTTGCCAGAGGTAACTCGCAGTATCGCGCTGATTCTGGCCCGGCGGGTCATGGGGGCGTTAGAGGAATGCATCTTAATCTCCAGTTTGTCATTGACGCTTTTACTGCGCCTGTTTCTGCAGACTGGATCAGGTCAATAAAGTAAATAAGCGCAATAAACGCATCAGCTGATGCGTTTGCCGCATGAATCAACGTTAACAATTGAATGCGATAGGCTGTAACGGGTCGTTAACAATGATTCCCCTGTGCCGACATGTTCGCTGGACGCTAAAACTTCATGCGCGTTTTGTGACAAGCCTCATACAGGGAAAAGGGCGGAGAACGCTGAAAGGGAGATCGTGGGGAAGTTTACTGGTTGGCAAACTCACTGCCGCGATCAGATTTGATTCTCCTGATGACTATTTTCAGCCGATCTCTGCGTCTCTTTCATGTAGTCAATAAAAGCGCGTAATGGGCCGGACATATATTGGCGATTAGGATAATAGAGTTGCAGGGATGGGCGTTCGGGGAGCCAATCGTCCAGGACCTTGGCGAGCTTGCCGCTTTGCAGATGTTCTTTCACCTGTTCGTAATAGAGATAGCCCAGCCCGGCTCCGCACAGAACCGCCTCAAGCGCTGAATCCATATCGTCGAGCATGATATTTCCAACCGGAGCCACTTCAAGTTTCCCTGATGGGTTTTCAAATTCCCAGAGATACGGACGGCCGCTCTGGAAACGAAAAATGACGCTTTGGTGATGAATCAGCTCGCACGGATGCGTCGGTGCGGGATGATGCTTAAGGTATTCAGGCGTGGCGACCACCACCAGTTTGATTTTCGGCCCGATAGGGACGGTAATCATGTCTTTTTCTACCCGGTTATTCAGGCGGATCCCGGCATCGAACTCCTGTCGGACAATGTCCACCAGCTTGTCATCGGTGGTGATCTCCACTTTTATGTCCGGATATTTGCGGCTAAATCCGGCGATTATCGGCAATAGAAAAAGACGTGAGGCCAGGCGTGAAGTATTGATTTTGAGAGTGCCCATCGGGGCATCGCGAAAGCAATTCATTTCGTCGAGTATGGTATTGAATTCATCAAACACCGGGCGCAGCCGTTCAAAAAGGGTTAATCCCGCTTCAGTCAGTGCCACGCTGCGAGTGGTGCGATTAAATAAACGGACCTTTAATCTCTGCTCCAGCTGCTTGATGGAATGACTCATGGCGGAGGGGGATAACCCCAGCTCATCACCCGCCTCCCGAAAACTTTTGTAGCGTGCGACGGCAATAAACGAAGCAAAGTCTGAAAAGTTCGGCTGCATTAGTGAATTTTCCTCAATAACCCATCTCAAATACTACGTTTTACACAACTATCCTGCGGCCGTAAAGTAATAGTTCTTTCACGGAGAATTATGGTAATTATATGAAATTAAATAATATTTACTTTATCTGGGCCCATCCGCGTCCCGATTCTTTAACCGCGCAGGTGGTGGGTGAGATGCAGAGCGAGGCGGCGTGTCAGGGCTACAATGTTTCCAGCCTTGATCTCTACCGCAGCCATTTTGATCCGATACTCAGGGTGGAAGATGAGCCGGACTGGGATAATCCGCAGAAAACCTATTCTGAAGAAGTGCATCGGCTTTTCAATGAGCTGGAGGATAAGGACACACTGGTTCTGGTGTTCCCCGTATGGTGGTATGCCTTTCCGGCAATGCTTAAGGGTTATCTGGAACGCGTCTGGAACTATGGTCTGGCCTACGGCGCAGGGAGTGGCCTGAAGGATAAAAAGATCCGCTGGCTGGCTTTGGTGGGCGGTTCACAGTCAGGATTCATTAAGTACGGCTGGGAAAAGAACATGACCGATTACATTAATGGCAGCATGGCCTATCTGGGTGTGGAGGATGGAAGGATCGATTTTCTCTATAACACGATTGGCGTGGAGGAGGGGATCACCGACGGCGAGGCCCACTACCAAAAACTATTCGCCGAAGCGCGTGAGGTTGTCAGTTCTCTGAGAGCAACCAGTGAAGCCTGAGCACTAACGCCTGGCTAAAATACCAAAAGCAGACTTCCGGAGAAGTCTGCTTTTCTAATTTGGTGGGGTTATTTAGCGGCGAGTTCTCTGCGGATGATCTCAGCGCCTGCGCTTAACGCATTGAGCTTGCCTGTGGCTACCCGACGAGACAACGGGGCCATGCCGCAGTTGGTTGAAGGGTAGAGCTTGTCGGCGTCAACAAACTGCAGTGCCTTGCGTAAAGTATTGGCGACTTCCTCCGGTGTTTCTATGGCATTGGTTGCCACATCAATGGCACCTACCATCACTTTTTTACCGCGGATCAGTTCAAGCAAGTCCATTGGAACATGCGAGTTATGACATTCCAGTGAGATTATATCGATATTGGATGTCTGCAGTTTGGGGAAAGCTTCTTCATATTGCCGCCACTCTGACCCCAGCGTCTTTTTCCAATCGGTATTGGCTTTGATGCCATATCCATAGCAGATATGTACGGCCGTTTCACATTTAAGCCCTTCGATGGCTCTTTCTAAAGCGGCGATCCCCCAATCATTCACTTCATCAAAGAAAACATTAAATGCCGGCTCATCAAACTGGATAATATCGACACCGGCCGCCTCTAACTCTCGGGCTTCCTGGTTGAGAATTTTAGCGAATTCCCAGGCCAGTTTTTCGCGGCTTTTATAGTGGCTATCATAAAGCGTATCTATCATCGTCATTGGGCCTGGCAGGGCCCATTTAATCGGCTGCTTGGTTAGCTGACGTAAAAAACGGGCGTCTTCAACAAACACTGGCTTTTGACGGGCCACCGCACCGACGACAGTGGGTACACTGGCATCATAGCGATTACGAATTCTGACCGTCTGCCGTTTTTCAAAATCAACGCCGCTCAGGTGCTCAATAAAGGTCGTGACAAAGTGTTGGCGCGTTTGTTCGCCATCACTGACAATATCAATGCCTGCCCGTTGCTGATCTTCCAGGGACAAGCGCAGGGCATCTTGTTTACCCTCAATCAGTTCCTCATCCTGCAGTTTCCAGGGTGACCAAAGTGTCTCTGGTTGTGCCAGCCAGGAAGGCTTGGGTAAGCTGCCGGCAGTCGAAGTAGGTAATAATATTTTCAAAATGGATGACCTTTTATTTTTTGGTTAATCAAAGCGCGCAGTGAGCAGACCATTGCTCAAAAATAGTCTTATAGGGTTTGATAAAGTGTTCTTCAGTAAATTTCCCCTGCTCAATGGCCAACTGGCTACGCTCTTCACGGTCATAAACAATTTTTGTTAATGAATGATCCTGGTGATTCAGGGCCGGCTGATAGTATTGTCCGGCTGCAGAGTTTGCATTGTAAATCTCAGGGCGGTAAATCTTTTGGAAAGTCTCCATCGTGCTGATGGTACTGATAAGTTCAAGATCGGTGTAATCACTAAGTAAATCACCAGAAAAATAAAAGGCCAAAGGCGCAACGCTATTTTTCGGCATAAAATAGCGAACCTGCAAGCCCATCTTGCTGAAGTACTTTTCAGTCAAAGAAGAATCGTTTTGCTGGTATTCAATGCCTAATACAGGATGCTGATTCCCAGTCTGGTAATAGGTGTCTTTACTTGAAACACTTAAGCATATTACCGGTGATTTTTTAAAGTTATCTCTGTACTCATTTGAGTTGACGAAATATTTAAATATATTCCCGTGCAAGTTGCCAAAGTCATCTGGAATGCTAAATCCGGCTTGGTTATTATTGTGCTCTAACAGCAACACACTGAAGTCATAATCTCGCACGTAAGAAGAGAAATTATTCCCTACGATACCCTCAGTACGTTTGTTGGTTTTTTTATCAATAATGTTGGTTTTTAATATCTCAATGACGGGGAAGCTATGGTCATTGTTTTTAATATTCATCTCAACAGAAATGATTTCAAGTTCGACAGAATAGCGATCGCCTTTGGGGTTATCCCAATGCGCCAGGGTATTGAAACGATTGTCAATCATCACCAGAGTATTGCGCAGGTTCTCCTGACGGTTCTTGCCTCTGGCCAAATTGGCAAAATTGGTCGTGATGCGCGTATTTTCGGAAGGGTTATAGTTTTCATCGAAACTACTGCTCTTGATAGTAAATGTAAAATCTTTGTTCATCGTGATCTTGCACCCTGATTTCTGGTATGAAAACTGAATCTAACTTTTTGATTTACCAGAAACTACTGGGTTTCTCATTCGTCAGTCTTCATGTTGTCAGTAAGTTAACATTGCATCTTTTATGCCAGAGCCACGGAATGAGTGAAAGCGACTTAATTTCATTACCACATGAGGTATCTTCATGATCTGGGGTATGGAGGGGGGAAGTGTCGATAGTGGGGGCAGTGACGGGTCAAAAAGCTTTGAGAAACGCCCCCTACAAACGCCGTTGGTGTTTAGCGCTTCAACCCGGCCCCTCGCTTCCTGCTGCCAACAAAGGAACCAGGATGTCACTAATGGGGGTAGGAATACCCTGCGCATGGCCATAACGCTGCACGACGCCGTTGCGTATCTCCCATTCCAGCGGGCGATTGGCCTGGCGATCGGCGAGAATGGAGGTACCCAAGTCCGCAGGCGCACGATGAAAACCGTCAACGATCTCCTGGGGAACGTTATCGCTAAGTACCGCACCTTCGGCTCGTGCGACAGACAGACATTCATGCAGATAAGCCAGTGCCAGTTTCGTGATATCCCCGCGTGAGAACATTCCCGCACGGCGGTTTGCAAGAACCATCAGGCCCGCGACCGCATTCTGCAATAGTTTGCGCCAGGCGATCGAGAGGAAATCGGATGACAACTCAACGCTGCAGCGGCTACCGCTGAGCGCATCAACGACCCGTTTTACCTGCGGCACATCCGGGAGTGTCAAACGCGGTTTAGCCCGCAGGCGGACAGAGGAATCTGGTTCGCGCTGTGCCGGGAACCATACGACCGAAGGCAGTACCGTTGCTCCGTTAACATAGGGTTCCAACAGAGTTTTCTGTTCGACGCCGTTTTGCAGCGCACACACGACAGTGTTTTCATTGCATAACGCGGCAAGCCAATGGGCGCTCTCAGCCACCTGGGTCGTTTTCACCGCCACAAAGACCAGATCGAAGGGTTGGGTGCTGGTCGGCGGCCTGCTCAATACCGGACCAGGAACCACCACTTCACCTTCATCGTAACGAAGAATTAATTGTGGGTGCGCGGTGCGCCCGCAAAGTAGTGGCGTGCGGTCTACTTCGTGCAATGCAGCAGCGATAGTAGTACCAATCGCACCGGGACCAATCAGAGCAATAGTAGGGGAGTCAGGCATTTCAAGTCCTCCTGTTATCGTCAATCCATCAACAGCGTGCCGGTAGCACTCACCGTGCTCGCCAGTATTTTGCTGAACGTGAGTATTTCACCGAGAAACAGATAACCCAGGACTGCGGCAAACAGCAAGCTGATTTCGTGTCGCACCGATACGGCACTCATCACCTCTGGTAACCCACAAGCGAGCCTCACAGAGCCGTTGCTTTGGGATGTGTTGAGAATAGAGGGGAAAAATTGCTTAAAGCCAGGAGATGAGCATGTTTTTGCCTGGCATGTGCGATATCTGGAAAAGCAAAAAGCCCGCTTAAGTTTCCTTAAGCGGGCTTCTCTAATATGGCTCCTCTGACTGGACTCGAACCAGTGACATACGGATTAACAGTCCGCCGTTCTACCGACTGAACTACAGAGGAATCGTTTGAACGGCCGGAATCATAACGGGGTGTTGGCAGCATGTCAAAGGCGGATTACGCATTCTGTGACTGTTTGCTTACAGAATGCGCAACCCGTTGAGCTTTTGGCAGATTTAGCCCTGTTCTGCACGTTTTAGACGCAGTTGATAATGGTAATGGCTGCCGCTGAGCAGGTAGTCCTGATTAACGCTCGGGCTCCAGGAGTCGTCACCGCCCACCCCCATGTGGAAACCGTCCAGGCTGAGCCAGGTGCCGGCTTCCGGTTGCAGCAGGTGCTGGTGGCTGCACTCCATCAACTGGCGCAGGCCGTAGCGGCTGAGCGAGAAGTGGAACCGTCCGTCGATGTGCCAGCCACCGTACTGCAGGCTGCGGGTCTCGCAGCGCAGCCCGTTCTCGCCGGGGAAGATATACGGCGTGTGCAACGCTTCCAGCGGCTGCTGCCAACGTCCAAATTGCGCGGCGAGGCGGCGGTCCGGGTAGTTCTCATGTGGGCCCAGTCCCAACCATTGCGCCTGTGGATGAATTTCTTTCAATTGGCAGCTCAGGCCAATACGTGCCGGTGGCGGCAAACTGGCGGCAATATCGACGTCGACGCTGATGCTGACGGCGCCCTGGCTGTCGAACAGCCACTGTTTGCGGCTGCGCAGCAGCGTTTGCCCCTCGGCTTCGAACAGGTGTTCACTCACCACCCGCACGCCGTCACTCAATTGATCGGCCTGCAACAGCGTGCAGCGCTCCTCCAGCCGGTACATGCCTGCCAGTTTCCAGCGTTCTACCCAGGCGTTGGGATCGATGCGCTCAACTTCGCTGATGCCGATGTCGTTATCCAGCGGCGCACGGATAAAGTTATCGCGCAGTGGCGTCAGCAGTTGAGAGTGGTCATGTTGCCACCATTGGCTCAGGCAGCCGTCGTGGCGCGTAAACTGCCAGCGTTGATGGCCATGGGTGATGTCGATAGTTTGGTCATTTTGGCTCAGCTGTGGCGCTGAACCGGCCACTGCTGGTGGTGCAAAATGCAGCGTGCGTGGCACCAACCATTGGTCCCAGGCGCAGCGATGGTTGGCTTCGGACCAGTCGGTGGCCAGCGGTTGCACCACTTCGACATTCAGCCACAGTTCGCCGGGTTGATGGAGCATCGGCAAGCGTTCGAGCAGTGGGAAGCTGGCGCTACTCTGCGGTAGCAGGCTGAGATCGAAGCTGCCGCTGGCGCGCTCCGTGCCATCGAGCTCCAGCCGCCAGTTCAGCCGTTCATTATCGGTTTGGCGGAACAGATACTCGCTGTTGACGGTCAGCGTCAGCGTTTCGGCGTCGAAGGTAAACTGGAAAAATTGCTGTGCGCGTTGCGCTTCAAACAGCGCAGGGTGGGGTGTGCGGTCGGGGAATACCAGACCGTTAAGGCAGAATTGTCGATCGTTCGGCGTGTCGCCAAAGTCGCCACCGTAAGCCCAGTAAGGGTTGCCGTTTTCATCACTGCGGGTCAGTGCCTGATCGACCCAGTCCCAGACGAAGCCACCCTGCAGGCGCGGATACTGACGGAAGGCCTGCCAGTAGCGGTCAAAACCCCCGAAGCTGTTGCCCATCGCATGAGCGTATTCACACAGGATCAGCGGGCGATGCTCATCCGGCAGGCCGATCCACTTTTTGATTGACCACTTGGGCACGGCGGGGAACGGCTGCTCCTGATCCACCCGCGCATACATCGGGCAGATAATATCGGTGGCGGCGCTGTTGGCCCCGCCGCCTTCGTACTGAACCGGGCGGGTAGGATCCTGAGTTTTCACCCAGCGATACAGCGCGTCGTGGTTGCAGCCGTGACCGGATTCGTTACCCAGCGACCAGATAATAATACAAGGGTGGTTGCGGTCACGCTGCACCATGCGGGTTACGCGTTCGCTCATTGCCGGCAACCATAGCGGATCGTCAGACAAGCGGTTCATCGGCTGCATGCCGTGGGTTTCAATATTGGCTTCATCCACCACATACAGCCCGTAGCGATCGCATAACCGGTACCACAATGGATGGTTCGGGTAGTGTGAGCAGCGCACCGCGTTGAAGTTGTGTTGCTTCATCAGCAGGATGTCATGGCGCATGGTGGCCTCGTCCATCACCTGGCCGTGCTGCGGATGATGTTCGTGGCGGTTGGTACCGCGGATCAACAAGGGCTGGCCGTTAAGCTTCAGCAGTCCATTGCTGATTTCCACCTGGCGGAAGCCGACGTCATAGGCCTCCACCTCAATAATTTTTCCTTCCGGCGACAGCAGGGTGACGGTTGCGCGGTACAGCGTGGGTGTTTCCGCGCTCCACAACGCCGGTTGTTCCATTGGCAGGCGCAGGGTAGTGCGATCCTCATAGGCGCCGCGTTCGTCGATAATTTCACTGCCGAATGCCTGAGTTTTTTCCCCAACCAGCTGGCCATCACGCCATAGCTGCAACTGTACCCGGTGCTGCGCGGGCTGGTTGATGTGAACTTCCGCCACCAGTTCGCCACGGCGGAAACTGTCATACAGCGGGGTGGTGATGCGGATATCGCTCAGATGCGTGGCGGGTTTATGCAGCAGACTGACGTCGCGGAAAATACCGCTCATGCGCCACATATCCTGATCTTCCAGATAGCTGCCATCGCACCAGCGCAGCACCATCACCGCCAGTCGGTTCTCACCGGCCTGCAACCAGGGGCTGAGATCAAACTCGGCGGGCAGGCGGCTGTCCTGTGAATAACCGACCCAGTGGCCGTTGCACCACAGATAAAACGCCGAGTTGACGCCGTCAAAAATGATGCGCGTCTGGCCTTCCGCCAGCCAGGCAGGGTCGACGGTAAACTGCCGCGAATAGCAGCCGGTCGAGTTTTCCTCTGGTACCTGCGGCGGATTGACCGGGATCGGGTAGCGGACGTTGGTGTAGATCGGCGCGTCATAAGCGGCAAGTTGCCAGTTGGACGGCACCGCGAGAGTATCTGCGTCGGCCAGGTCCTGTTGCAACCAACTGTCGGGTACCGCCTGGGGCTTATCGAAATAGCTGAACCGCCAGTCGCCGTTCAATATTTGCCGGCTCTCGCTGCTCTTGTCCTCACGGGCGGCATTCAGGTTGCGCCAGCTCGAGAAAGGCGGATGTGCAGCCAGCCGCTGATAATGGGTACAGGCCGGATTTTGCCAGTCCCGGCGGGCGAGGAGGTCTTTCAGGGAAGGAAGGGGCAGGCTACTCATCGGCGATCGTCCTGTCGGCAGATTATAGAGGCATCATGCCGAATAAGATGCTGATGAGTACCAAAAAAGTAAAGCGGTTACATTCAACCTTGCAGGGGCGATCAAATAACCGCTTATTCTGGCAGGTTGGGGCGATAAATCCGCTGCGGACGGCCCACTTTGCCGTAAATGATTTCTGCACGCAGCTGCTGGGCGGCGGTACAAAACTCCAGATAGCGGCGTGCGGTGGTCCGGCTTAGCCCCATTATTTGCGCAACGCTTTCAGCGGTGTGGCTGCTGGAGGCGTGCTCGAACAAGGCGCGGACTTTTACCAGCGTCAGTTCATCAATGCCCGCTGGTAGTGCCGCCTGCTGTTCACCGCGTGCGTAGGTGTTGAACATCTGATCGATGCGGTGCTGGCTAAGTCGCGCTTTGTCTTTCAGCGCCAGACGCCGCTGGCTAAAGCGCAGCAGCGTGTGGGCCAGACGATCATAGGCCAAGGGTTTGATCAGGTAATCGAACACCCCGTAACGCAGCGCTTCGGCTACGGTATCCATATCGCTGGCGGCGGTGATAAACACGATGCCGCCGACATAACCACTCAGGGTCAGCTCACGCAGCAGCTCAATGCCCTGGCCATCGGGCAGGAAGTTATCCAGCAGGATCAGATCCGGTTTGAAGCGCTCAGTCATCATACGGGCTTGCGCCAGGGTACCGGCCAGCCAGATTTGCCGACAACCGCCGTTCTGCCGGATAAACTCCGCATGCATCTCCGCCAGCGGCGTCTCATCTTCGACGATCAGTATATTCAACCATTCCATAGTGAATCTCGTCTCCCCATCGTCTTTAAATATGCAATCAACATGCTAATAAAATGTAAGTTAATTGCCGCGTAAAATAAAGATTATCTCAATAATAAACACCATTAAAATAATTAAGTAAATAAAGAACATTAAATAACTTATTAACCAGAGGTGGTTTGTGAAACAGGTCAATAATTGGCTATTTTTTTCTGATTACTATCGTTTAATCAAATGCGGGTCATGATTTTAACTGTTTTATCTTTATGGTTTTTAAGGTTTTAATTCCTCGTCGAAATATTAATTGATGTTCGTTTTCTGTTTTATTTGTTATTTATTAGTTAACCCAGAGAGTGTGATATGTTGGGCGATGCCATATTTGACCGAGTGAAAAGATCAGATCATAAAAATATTGCGCAGATTAATGCCTTCCTGCGGAGTAACGATCTGAATATTGATACGACGGTTGAAATATTTATTACCGTTACACAGAACGATAGGTTGGTCGCCTGCGGCGGTATTGCGGACAATATTATCAAATGCGTTGCCATCAGCCCACAAATGCGCGGCGAAGGCTTGGCACTGCGGCTGGCGACCGAACTGGTGAATCTGGCGTATGAACGCCACCACACCCAGCTATTTATCTATACCAAAATCCAAAATGAACCGCTGTTCCGCCAGTGTGGTTTTTATCCGATAGCCCAGGTGCCGGGCATCGTGGTGCTGATGGAAAACAGCCCGTGCCGCCTGAAGCGCTATGCCGCCCAATTGGCGGGTCAGCGGCAGCCGGGCAAGCGCATTGGCAGCATTGTGATGAATGCCAACCCCTTTACCCGTGGTCACCAATATCTGGTGCGCCAGGCGGCCGAAAAGTGCGACTGGCTGCACCTGTTTTTGGTCAAGGAAAACACCTCGCGTTTCAGCTATGAAGACCGGCGGCGACTGGTGCTGGCAGGCACGGCAGACATTGCCAATCTGACGGTGCATGAAGGCTCGCAATACGTCATTTCCCGCGCCACTTTCCCTTGTTACTTCATTAAAGATCAGGGCATTGCCGACGACTGCTACACCGAGATCGATCTGAAGATCTTTCGTCAGTATCTGGCACCCGCGCTGGGCATCACCCACCGTTTTGTCGGCAACGAACCGTTCTGCGCGGTCACCGCGAAGTACAACCGCGATATGCGTTATTGGCTGGAAACCCCGGCGTTATCCAGCCCGCCAATCGCGCTGGTAGAAATTGAGCGTTTGCAATATCAGGGCACGGCAATCTCCGCCTCCTGGGTGCGCAAGCTGTTGGCCGCGGGTGATTTTCACGCCGCCGCGCCGCTGGTGCCACCGGACACCCTGTATTACCTGCAAGATTTGCAAACGCAGCGCCGGGCCAAACCGGCGGCCACCCCCTTTGAATCCGCACAATCAGGTGAAAGATGAAAATTATCCGAGAAGCAATGGCCGGCACGCTGGAATCCAGCGATGTCATGGTGCGCATCGCCCCCGCCGAGGGGCCGGAACACGACCTGCTGATCGCCAGCAGCGTGGAAAAACAGTTTGGCGAAGCCATCCGCCAGACGCTGTTGCAGGTGCTGCAGCACTACCAGGTGGAGCCGGTGCAGGTGATGGTGGACGACAAAGGGGCGCTCGACTGCGTACTGCGGGCCCGACTGGAAACCGCGCTGATGCGTGCCTGCGACAATGGCCAACTGCCTTGGGGAGCGCCTAATGAAAACGCTGAATAAACACCGCCTGCGTCGCAGCATGCTGTTCGTGCCCGGTGCCAACGCGGCGATGGTAAGCAACGTCTTTATTTATCAGGCCGATGCGCTGATGTTCGATCTGGAAGACTCGGTGATCCTGCGTGAGAAAGACGCGGCGCGGCGGCTGGTTTACCACGCACTGCAACATCCGCTGTATCAGGAAGTGGAAACCATTGTGCGGGTTAACGCGCTGGATTCCGCCTACGGTCTGGCAGATCTGCAGGCGGTGGTGCGGGGCGGTGCGGACATTGTGCGCCTGCCGAAAACCGACAGTGCGCAGGACGTGGTGGACATGGATCGCGAGATTGCCGCCATTGAAGCCGACTGCGGACGCCCGGTCGGCAGCACCGGCCTGCTGGCGGCGATTGAGTCGGCGGCGGGTATTACCCAGGCGGTGGCGATTGCCCATGCCTCACCACGGCTGATCGGCATTGCGCTGGGAGCGGAAGACTACGTGCGCAACCTGCGTACCGAGCGTTCTCCGGAAGGCATCGAACTGTTGTTCGCACGTTGTTCATTGCTGCAGGCGGCTCGGGCGGCTGGCATTCAGGCGTTCGACACGGTTTATTCCGATGCCAATAACGAAGCCGGTTTCCTGCAGGAGGCGGCGCTGATCAAACAGCTCGGCTTCGACGGCAAATCCCTGATTAACCCCCGGCAGATCGAACTGTTGCACAACCTGTATGCACCCACCGCCAAAGAGGTGGCCCATGCCCAGCGGGTGGTGGATGCCGCCGCAGCGGCGGAGCAGGAGGGGCGCGGCGTGGTGTCGCTCAACGGCAAGATGGTCGACAGCCCGGTGATTGAACGCGCACGGCTGGTGTTGCAGCGTGCAGCGCTTTCCGGCATCCGCGAAGCCTCGGTTCAGCATGGAGAGGAAGCATAATGAAACGCCAACAACGACTGATGACCCTGAATAACCTGGCGGAATTACGCTGCTATCAGGCGTCCTCCAAGGCTAACCAGCAGGCGAGCAAACCCCGTGATATCAAACGCTGCGACACGCTGGAACAGGCGGTGCGCCGCAGCGGGTTGCAGGACGGCATGACCATTTCTTTCCACCATGCGTTTCGCGGTGGCGATCTGGCGCTAAATCAGGTGATGGAAACGCTGGCGGCGATGGGGTTCCGTAACCTGACGCTGGCTTCCAGCTCGCTGAGCGAATGCCATGCGCCGCTGGTCGGCCACATCCGCAACGGGGTGGTGAGCCGCATTTATACCTCCGGCGTGCGCGGTCCGCTGGCGGACGCCATCTCACGCGGCCTGTTGGCCGAACCGGTACAAATCCACTCCCACGGCGGTCGGGTCAACCTGATCGAGTCCGGCGAATTGAGCATCGACGTTGCCTTCCTCGGGGTACCGGCCTGCGATGAGTTCGGTAATGCCAATGGCTACAGCGGCGAAGCCTGCTGCGGCTCGCTGGGTTACGCCAAAGTGGATGCCGACGCGGCGGGCACCGTGGTGCTGCTGACCGAGGCGATTGTGCCTTATCCGCATCATCCGGCCAGCCTGGCGCAGGATCGGGTGGATCTGATCGTTCAACTTGAGCGAGTGGGCGACGCCGACAAGATTGGTGCCGACGCCACGCGCATGACCTCCAACCCGCGTGAACTGCTGATTGCCCGCCGGGCCGCCGAAGTGATCGCCGGTTCCGGCTACTTTACCGAAGGTTTCTCGCTGCAAACCGGCACCGGCGGCGCCTCACTGGCGGTGACGCGTTTTCTGGAGGACAAGATGCGCGCCCGCGGTATCCGCGCCGGTTTCGCACTCGGTGGCATTACTTCGACCATGGTGGATTTGCATGAAAAAGGGCTGATTACCCGCTTGCTGGACGTGCAGAGCTTTGACCGTGCGGCGGCGATGTCGCTGGCGCGTAACCCCAATCACATAGAAATCAGTGCCAATCAATACGCCAACTTCAGTTCGAAGGGGGCTTCAGTCGACAGGCTTGACGTGGTGGTGCTGAGCGCGTTGGAAATCGACACCGGTTTTAACGTTAACGTGCTGACCGGTTCCGATGGTCTGCTGCGCGGAGCTTCCGGTGGCCACTGTGACACCGCAGCCGCGGCGCGGTTGGCAATCATCGTGGCACCGCTGGTGCGCGGGCGTATCCCAACGCTGGTTGAGCAGGTCACCACCTGTGTCACGCCCGGCTCCAGCATCGACATTTTGGTTACCGATCATGGTATTGCCGTTAACCCGGCGCGGCCGGAATTGGCGCAGCGGTTGCAAGCGGCCGGTTTGCCGGTGGTCAGCATCGACTGGCTGCGCCAGCGCGCGCTGCTGCTGACCGGTGAACCTGAGCCGATCGTCTTTACCGACAAGGTGGTGGCGGTAGTGCGCTATCGCGACGGTTCGGTGATCGACGTGGTGCATCAGGTGGCGGAGTAATCCTATGGCTAACGTCCCTCCCGAACTGGCCGCCAACCGCGCAGTCAGCCTGCCGGAATTGCTCACCAGCCGTGAATGCCGTCAGGCCCGCCAGCAGGCATGGCTGGCGCAGCATCAGTCCACCTTGCTGGTGCTGACGCTGGTGGTGCCCGGCGCGGTAAAAGACAGCGCGCTGACGCGCAATATCTTCAACCTGGGCTGGCAGGCGCTGCAGCAAATGTGGGGCGAGCAGGGCTGGCACTGCCTGCAGGCAGAAACGCTGGCGTTGTCCACCGGCTGCGAGGGTTTTGTGGCGTTGCAGGCAGACGCACAGCGGGTGAAAGACTGCGCTATCCAGTTGGAGGTGCAGCAGCCGATTGGCCGACTGTGGGATATCGACGTGCTGGACTCACAGGGGCGCATTTTGTCGCGCCGCGATCTGGGGTTGGCGGAGCGTCGCTGTCTGCTGTGCAGCCAACCGGCCAAACTCTGCGCCCGTCAACGGCAGCACGGCAGTGAAAAGCTACTGCAGGAAATGGAAAGGATGCTCAATGATGCACTCGCTACCCGCTGAGCCGGTCAGCTATGCGCCGCAAACGAAGATCGGTGACTTCGCCCACGCCGCCTACCGCGCGCTGTTGGTGGAAGTGAATCTGACCCCCAAACCGGGGCTGGTGGATCGTCACAACAACGGGGCTCATCGGGATATGAACCTCGGGCATTTCTACCGTAGCGCCCGCGCCATTGGCATCTGGCTGCCGCGCTTTGTCCGCCAGGGCCGCGACGATGCCTTCCGCCCGGTGGCCGAGCAGCTATTGCGGCTGCGGCCGCTGGGGCTGGCCTGTGAAACCCACATGTTCCAGGCCACCGGCGGCGTCAACACCCATAAAGGCAGCGTGTTTTCTCTCGGCCTGTTGTGTGCCGCCTTCGGCCGTCGTTACCAGCGACAACACCCTATTAACGCCAAAACCTTGTGCGCCGAGGTGGCGGCAATGTGTCACGGGCTGGTAGCGCGTGAGCTGCAACAGCACAACGCGTTACAGACTGCCGGTCAGCGACTGTTTGCCGAACATGGCCTGAGCGGCGCTCGCGGCGAGGCCGAGTCCGGCTTCGAGCGGGTGATCAACGGCGCGCTGCCGCTGTATCGACAACGGCTGAACACCGGCTGTGATGAGCAGACGGCGCTGATGGACAGCCTGCTGTGGTTGATGGCCCACAACGATGACACCAACGTCGCGTCACGCGGCGGCATCGAAGGCTTGCGCTGGTTGCAGCAACGCGCCGCAGAGTTGTTGGCTAAGGGCGGGGCGCAGGGCGAGCAGGGCATTGATCGCCTGCGGCAGTTCGACGCCGAATGCATCACGCGCAATCTCAGCCCCGGCGGTAGCGCCGACCTGTTAATCGTCACCTGGCTGCTGGCGCAGTTAGCGAACTAAAAACAATAACCCGTCTTCAGGAGAATTTTATGTCCGAAACCAAGGAAAAAGTCTGGAAAACGCTGGCACCGCTGCTGGTGTTGGCGATCCTGCTCTGGATACCCGCCCCGGAAGGGATGCCGCCGCAGGCCTGGCGTTACTTTGCCATTTTTGTGGCAATGATTGTCGGCATGATCCTGGAGCCGATCCCGGCGACGGCGATCAGTTTTATCGCCGTGACCCTCAGCGTGTTGAGCGCCAACTGGGTGCTGTTTGGTGCGCAGGAACTGGCAGAACCGGGCTTTAAGGCCGGTAAGGAAGCGCTGAAATGGGGGCTGGCGGGGTTCTCCAGCACCACCGTTTGGCTGGTGTTCGGTGCCTTTATCTTCGCGCTTGGCTACGAAGCCACCGGGCTGGGGCGGCGTATCGCGCTGTTTATGGTGAAGTTTATGGGCAAGCGTACCCTGACGCTCGGCTATGCGGTGGTGATCATCGATATCCTGCTGGCGCCTTTTACGCCGTCCAATACCGCGCGTACCGGCGGTACCGTGTTCCCGGTGGTGAAAAACCTGCCGCCGTTGTTCGACTCGTTCCCCAATGACCCGTCCTCACGCCGTATTGGCGGCTACCTGATGTGGATGATGGTAGTGGGCACCAGCATCAGCTCCTCAATGTTCGTCACCGGTGCCGCGCCCAACGTGCTGGGGATCGAGTTCGTCAGCAAGATTGCCGGCGTGCATATCAGTTGGATGCAGTGGTTCCTGGCCTTCTTGCCGGTTGGGCTGTTGCTGTTGATTATCGCGCCGTTGATCTCCTATTACCTGTACAAACCGGGCGTGACCCACAGCAGTGAAGTGGCAACCTGGGCCAATACCGCGCTGAACGAGATGGGCAAGCTGACGCGTCAGGAAATCAAGCTGATTGGCCTGGTGCTGCTGAGCCTGTGCCTGTGGGTGTTTGGCGGCAAGGTGGTGAATGCCACCACGGTCTGCCTGCTGGCGGTTTCCCTGATGCTGGCGTTGAATGTGGTGTCGTGGAAGGCGATCACCCAATATTCCAGCGCCTGGAACACGCTGGTTAACCTGGCGACGCTGGTGGTGATGGCCAACGGCCTGACGCGCTCCGGCTTTATCGACTGGTTCGCCGAGACCATGAGCACCCATCTGGATGGTTTCTCGCCGAATATGACGGTGGCGGCGCTGGTGCTGGTGTTCTACTTTGCCCACTATCTGTTCGCCAGCCTGTCGGCGCACACCGCTACCATGCTGCCGGTGATCCTGGCGGTCGGCAAGGGGCTGCCGGGGGTGCCGATGGAGGAACTCTCGATGTTATTGGTGCTGTCGATCGGCATCATGGGCGTGCTGACGCCTTACGCCACTGGTCCGGGGGTGATCATCTACGGCTGCGGCTATGTGAAATCGAAGGATTACTGGCGCATGGGCGGCATTCTCGGCGTGGTGTATATCGCCGCGCTGCTGATGATCGGTTGGCCAATCATGCGTTTGTGGCTGTAAGTTTTTGAGTTAATGGCGGCCATCTGCGGATGGCCGCTGGGCAGACCTTTCCTTGTGATATCCATCACACACTTTCCCCGTTAACCTCTCCATCATAGCGAGGCAAACGCTAACACACTAAAAATAATCATATTCCTGGAGCCTCTGCGGATGAAAAGAAAAGCCTTATTGCTGTGCTTGCCGTTATTAATCACCGGGACTGCCCTGGCAGAAACCAACGACTATCAATTGGATCAGGTGCTGGTGATGAGTCGCCATAACCTGCGTGCGCCGCTGGCCAATAACGGCAGCGTGCTGGCACAGTCCACGCCCAAAGCCTGGCCGGCCTGGGACACGCCGGGTGGCCTGCTGACCACCAAGGGTGGGGTACTGGAAGTCTATATGGGCCACTATTTTAACGCCTGGCTCAAGCAAACCGGCGTTCTGCCGCAGGAAGGCTGCCCAACGGCCGGCAGCGTTTACGTTTATGCCAACAGCCTGCAGCGCACGGTAGCGACCGCGCAGTTCTTTACCAACGGCGCTTTCCCAGGTTGCGACATCAGCGTGCATCATCAGGACAAAATGGGGGAGATGGATCCAACCTTCAACCCGATCATCACCGACAACAGCGACGCTTTCAATCAGCAGGCGCTGGGGGCGATGAACAAAGAGCTGGCCTCGCTGAAGCTGGATACGGCCTATAAACAGCTGGCGAAAATCATCGATTACAAAGACTCCAACAGTTGTAAGACCGACAAGCGCTGCGATCTGACCAAAGAAGCCAGCAAAATGAGCGCAGTGCCGGGCAAAGAGCCGGGCGTCGCCGGCCCGTTACGGGTGGGGAACTCGCTGGTGGATGCCTTTATGCTGCAATATTACGAAGGTTTCCCGATGAAGGACGTGGCCTGGGGCAAAATCACCACGCCGCAGCAGTGGAAGCAGTTGGCGCAGTTGAAAGACGGCTATCAGGATTCGCTATTCACCTCGCCGGTGGTGGCGCAGAACGTGGCCAAACCGCTGCTGACTTACATCAACGGCGCATTGATTGGCGAGCGCAAGCCGGACTCCCCGAAAGTGACGGTATTGGTGGGCCACGACTCCAACATCGCATCGCTGCTGTCTGCGATGGAGTTCCAGCCATATCAACTGCCGCATCAATACGAGAAAACGCCGATTGGCGGCAAGCTGGTGTTCCAACGCTGGCACGACAAGAAAAACGATCGTGACCTGCTGAAGATTGAGTACGTGTATCAATCGACCGACCAGTTGCGCAATGCCAGCCCGTTGACGCTAAAAACCCCGCCGCAGCGCGTGACGCTGGCGCTGAAAGGCTGCCCGGTGGATAAGCAGGGCTACTGCGCCTGGAGCGACTTCGAAAAAACCATGAAAGACATTCTGTAATCCCGCAGCTCCTCTTCCCCGGTTGCGGGGGAGAGGATCCTGTTTGGATGATTACGCTTGAAACACCCCCGCCAATCACCTAGCATTTCAATAAGTCTCGCCTGGGAGGGTTAACCAATGCGGCCATCAATTGCACTTGCTGAAAAACGCCATGCTGTTCGTGAGGTGGTGGGGCTTTTTCATTCTGCCAATCCACGCGTTTTTGGTTCGGTACTTTATGGAACAGACAGTGACGGCAGCGATCTGGATCTGCTCGTTGATGCGTTGCCCGGCGCGACCCTGTTTGACTTGGGCGGCTTACAGGCTGAACTTGAGGCTTTGCTGGGTATTCAGGTTGACCTATTGACTCCTGGCGATTTGCCAGTCAAATTCCGCGCTAAGGTTCTTGCCGAGGCGCAACCGGTATGAATGAAAATCGACTTAGCGATTATCTTGCCCATATGGTGCGGGCTGCGTCAGATGCATGCAGTTTTGTTGATGGTGTGTGCCAAGAAGATTTTCTTGACGATAAACGCACCCAACAGGCAGTAATAATGAGTCTGATCATCATAGGTGAAGCCGCCACCAAAGTGATGGACAATAATGAGCTATTTACTCAACAGCACCCGGAAGTGCCTTGGCGCAGTATGCGAGGCATGCGTAACCGAATTGCACATGGCTATTTTGATATTAACCTCGATGTGGTTTGGGCTACGGTGCAAACGGCCTTACCGGAGTTATTGATCCAGTTACGTGCCTTACGTCAAGAGGTTGATGACAAAAACTAAAGCGTCATTGCTACGCTCCCAACATGGACAACCTGTGTTCTCTTCTTTTATCCCCAGCATTGAATGGCTGAACCTGGAGGATTACCCAGGGCGGGTTGCCCGTTGCCGCTTTTCTTTGGCGAACTATCAGGATGGCTGTTTCGACGCCATTGGCATGAGCATCCCCGAACATCTGGCGCGGGCGGTGCCGAAGCGGCGGGCAGAGTATCTGGCCGGGCGTTACCTGGCGCGGGAGTTGCTGGTTCCGCTGGGGTTTGCTGATTTCACGTTGCTGCGTGGGGAAGACCGTGCGCCGCAGTGGCCGCAGGGCATCGCAGGGGCAATCAGCCATAATGCGGATACCGCGCTTTGCGCCGTACACCGGGAGAACGCTCTGGGTGGCGTGGGGTTGGACGTTGAAACGTTAATCCCCACGGCACGGGCGGAGGAGCTATGGGGGGCTATCATCAGCGAGACGGAATATGAATACCTGCGCGCCCAACCGCAGGCATTCAACTGGCTGCTGACGCTGGTGTTTTCCGCCAAAGAAAGCCTGTTCAAAGCCTTGTACCCACAGGTGCGTAGCTATTTTGATTTTCTCGATGCACATCTGGTGGCGGTTGATATACAGCAACAAACCTTTGCATTCGAACTGCTAAAACACCTCACGCCGCATTGCCACGCTGGCCGCCGTTTTGGCGGTCGTTATTGGCAACAAGGTGACGATGTCACAACTTTTATCTGTTTATAATCAATGGAATGAAAAAAGTTGCACTGTCACATTAATCACAAGGCCCGCCGCCGTCGAACCAGGTGGCGGGCGCCCTCCGACACCAGTAACAGCAATGCCAGCCAGATCGGAATATAGGTCAGCCATTCATCCCGGCCGATGCTTTCGCCAAGTAGCAGCGCCACGATCACCAGTAGCACCGGCTCTACGTAGCTCAGCAGGCCGAACAGGCTGAACGGCAGCAGGCGGCTGGCCAGGATATAACACACCAGCGCGGCGGCGCTGATTATCCCCAGCAACGGAACTTGCCAATAGAGCGCCGGGCTGATGCTCAGCGCCGCCAGCGGCCCGTTGCCACCGAAGGCGAACCAGGCGGCCACCGGTAACATCAATGTCAATTCACACCACAGCCCACCGAGGTTGTCGGTGCCGAAACGGCGGCGCAAAATAAAGTAAACCGGATAGCCCAGCGCCACCACCAGCGTGGTCCAGGAGACGCCGCCCACCTGATACAGCTCATTACCAACGCCGATAATCGCGCAGGTAACCGCCAGTTTTTGCAGTAAAGAAAGCCGATCGCGGAAGATCAAACGCCCCGCCAGCACCATGGTCAGCGGCAGCAGGAAATAGCCCAGTGACACCTCCAGCGCTTTGCCGTGCAGCGGCGCCCACAGGAACAACCACAGCTGAACCCCCAGCAGCGCCGAGCTCAGCGGCAGAAACAGCAGGCGGCGCGGTCGTTGTTTTATCCAGCACAGCGTCTCGCTGACCTTGCGCCAGTCGGCGGAAAACAGCATAAACAGCGTCAAAAACGGCACGGTCAGCAGGGTGCGCCAGCCAAACACTTGCTCACCGTCGAGCGGCGTCAGAGTGGAAGTGTAGTAATACATCACGCCGAACAATATTGAGGCGATAACGGAAAGCGCTATTCCTTTAATCACGGGCCGTCCTGAAAAGTTATTGATTTTATTGCCGCTACTCTAGTGAAGTTTGGTGCTGACAACAATGCCGCGTATCACACTGGACAATCGGCAGTGGCGAGTTAAAATAAATACTGTGTATTAATACAGGTGTTATGCGATGACCCTCGATCTTTTTGAAGACTCCGTACCGCCGCCGTGGCGGGAACAGATTGCTCCCGGCGCGGTGGTGATGCACGGTTTTGTGCGCGATCACGGTCCGGAGTTGCTGGCGGCAGTGAATGGGGTGATCGCTCAGGTGCCGTGGCGGCATATGACCACGCCGGGCGGCCACGTGATGTCGGTGGCGATGAGCTGGTGCGGCAACGGCTGGAGCAGCGACAGCCGCGGCTACCGTTACTCAGAGCGCGACTCGCGCAGTGGCAAACGCTGGCCGCCGATCCCGGCTATCCTGATGGCGCTGGCGGATGAGGCGGCGCAGCAGGCGGGTTTTGCCCCTTTCGTGCCGGATTCCTGCCTGATGAACCGCTACGATCCGGGCAGCAAGCTCTCGTTGCATCAGGATAAGGACGAGCATGATTTCGGCTCGCCGATCGTTTCCGTCTCGCTGGGGTTACCGGCGGTGTTCCAGTTCGGCGGCATGCAACGCAGCGATCGCGCCCAGCGCATACCCTTGGCGCACGGCGATGTGGTGGTGTGGGGAGGTCCGTCGCGCCTGTGCTTCCACGGGATTATGCCAATTAAAGAGGGTTACCATTCGCTGGTGGGGCCACACCGTATCAACATCACGCTACGTAAGGCGCTTTAGCTGCGGCTCTTTTGCCAAACAGGCAACCAGATAGTCGATAAACACCCGCAGCTTGGGCGGCAAGTGCTGGTTGGGGCCATACAGTAGCCACAGGCCGCCGTGGTAACTGCTGAGAAAGTCCCATTCCGGTAACACTTGCACCACTTCGCCGCTGTCCAGCGCCTGCCGGGCAGTAAAGTACGGCAGGCTGCCAATGCCAATGTGCTGTTTTACCGCATCCAGCCGCACGCCGGTGTGGTTGGCGGCATAACGCCCGTGCACGTTTACCGTCACCGATTTACCCTCTCGCCGGAATTTCCAGCGTGCGTCGTTGGGCGTTTCCCCCAGATAAATGCAGCTGTGCTGCGCCAAATCCTGCGGATGCTGTGGCGTGCCGTGCTGCGCCAGATAACCGGGGGTGGCGCACAGCAGGTGTTCGATAGTCATCAATTGGCGGCCAATCAAGCCGGGAGAAGGGCGCTCGGTAATACGCAGCGCCAGATCGACCCGATCGTCAATCAGATCCATATAGCGATCTTCCAGCCGCAGGCGAACGTCTACCTTGGGATAACGGCGTAAAAACTCCGGTATGTGCGGGTGCAACACAAAGCGACCCACCGCCTTGGGGACGCTGACGCTGACCAGCCCTTCGGGTTCCACCGCTCCGCGGCCGCTGAACGCCATGACCGAGTTCGCGGCGTCTAACATGCTGCGACAGCGCAGAAACACTTCTTCGCCTTGTTCACTCAGGCGCAGCTTACGCGTGGTGCGGTGCAGCAGTTGCAATGCCAACGCCTGTTCGAGTTTGGCAACGCTGCGGCTGGCAGCAGAAGGAGAAGTGCCCAGCCGACGGGCAGCGGCGGAAAAACTGCCACTTTCCACCACCTGAACAAAAACGGCCATTTCGGCCAGCAGCGAATGAGAGAGATTTGTGCTCACGGCGCAAAGGTCCATTGTATCTTTGATGGATTATGCTTTGATTATGGCATGAATATAATGGAGCCACTAACCAGGAGAAAAACCATGACCGAACGGCTTTATTATTATAGCGATGACTTACAGGGCGAAGCACAGGTGCTGGCCTGTACTCCGGTTGAAGACGGCGGATACGCGATAGAGCTGAACGCCACGCTGTTCCACCCGCAAGGCGGCGGACAACCGGCAGATGGCGGCCTGCTCGGTACTATCCCGGTGCTGCGTGTGGCACAACAGGGCGAAAAAGTGCTGCACTTTACCGCCGAGCCGCTGCCCGAAGGGCCGGTGAGCGTAACGGTTGATGGCGAACTGCGCCGCTTGCATACCCGTTGGCATTCCGCCGGACATCTGATTGGCTGGTTGGGTGAAACGCGCGGCTGGCAGCCGGTCAAGGCGCACCACTGGCCGGGTGAAGGACGTATTACCTTCGTGCCGGAAGCAGAACCCCAAACCCTGGATCAGGATTTCCTGCATGCGGAGTTGGCGCGGCTGATTGCGGCGGATTTCCCACGCAAACAACTGACGGTTGACGGCCTGCGTCAGGTAGGTTTTGGTGAATTGCCTACATATGGTTGCGGCGGTACCCATGTCCATTCCCTGGCTGAACTGGGTAGGGTAAATATTACCGCGCTCAAGATGAAAAAAGGGCAGTTGATTGTGCAGTATGAGCTGGGCTGAGGTTTGAGCCGGAGCGATTATTTCGTCGGCCCGGCCTGTCGCAGCATGGTGCAGAATGCGCACTGGCATCCCGCCTGCGGCAATGCTGCGCAGGTGCCGATGTTGACCGCTTGCGCATCCAGCGCGTGAAATCCGTAAAACAGATTCTCCAGGCTGTTTTCCGCTGAGCGCGTCTGTTCCGGCTGCGTCTCGGGCACTTTGGACTGAAACGCGGCGGCGCGTCCGGCTAACAAGCCAAGGAACAACAGCGAGAGCTGAATTTTCATTTTCGTCTTCCCGGTTTGATTTCTGATACGTTATAACAAAACATCTCTTCTGCCAACCACCGATGCCTTGTGCATTTTCCGCCATTGGTTAGCGAAATTAGTTCGTTCAACTCCCCGCCGATTTGGTTTGTTATCTAACCCATAACATTCCGAAATAAAGAAGGCGTGGCACACAATGTTTAATTTCTCTTTCAATCGATTAACCAGTGGGATAACAGTGGCATTGGGACTGGCGGCGGCGATGAATCCGGCGCTGGCGTCGGTGCAGGGCGGCACGCTTGTCTACCTGGAGCAGCAGGCGCACACCAACCTTTATCCGCCTTCCGGCGGTTTCTACCCCAACGGCGGTATCCTCAATCAAATCACCGACAAACTGACCTACCAGAACCCGCAAACGCTGGAGATTGAGCCGTGGATTGCCGAGTCCTGGAGCAGCAACGCCGATAAAACCGAATACACCTTCAAGCTGCGGCCTGGCGTGACTTTCTCCGACGGTACACCGCTGGATGCCAATGCAGTGGCGAAAAACTTCGATACCTATGGCCTGGGCAATAAAGAGAAACGCCTGCCGGTGTCCGAGGTCATCAATAACTACGACCACAGCGAAGTGATCGACCCGTTAACCGTCAAATTTTACTTCAAGCACTCGTCTCCCGGCTTCCTGCAGGGCACCGCCACCATTGGTTCTGGCCTGGTTTCGCTCAGCACCCTAAACCGCAGCTATGACCAACTCGGCGATGCGCGCCATATCATCGGTTCCGGCCCGTTTGTGGTCAGCGCCGAGACGCTGGGGCGTGAGGTCAGCCTGAGCGTTCGCAAGGATTATCACTGGGGCCCGGCCAAATTGGCTCAGCAAGGGCGCGCTAATCTGGATGGCATCAAGGTGATTGTCACCGGCGAAGACAGCGTGCGCATCGGCGCACTGCAGGCCGGGCAGGCGGACTTTATTCGCCAGATCCAGGCCTACGACGAGAAGCAGACACAGGAACAGGGCTTCACGATTTACGCGGCCCCCACGCGTGGTGTCAACGATAGCGTCGCCTTCCGGCCGGATAACCCGCTGGTAAGCGACCTGCGCGTGCGTCAGGCACTGCTGCACGCCACTGACAGCAAGCAAATTGTCGATACGCTGTTCTCGGTTAACTACCCACAGGCTAAATCGGTGATTGCTTCTTCCGCCGCCGGTTTCGTCGACTTATCCGCCAAGCTGAAATTCGACCCGGAGCTGGCCAACCGTCTGCTGGATGAGGCGGGCTGGAAAAAGGGCGGCGATGGCCTGCGCGAGAAGGACGGCAAAAAATTGCTGCTGAATGTCTATGAATCGCTGCCGCAGCCGCAGAACAAGGCGGTGCTGCAGCTGGTTTCGCAGCAGTGGGGCAAGGTCGGCGCGCGCTTGAACATTCTGGCGGGCGACGCCGGCAGCAAGGTGGCGGATAACCTCGATCCGCAGAAAACCCCGGCGGCGGTGGTGGAGGTGGGACGGGCGGATCCGGACGTGATTAAGAGCCAGTTCTACCCGACCAACCGCGATGCGCTGTTGCAGCAGGGCGGGACGGGCAAAAACAGCGCATTCAAAGATGACAAGCTGAACGCGCTGCTGCTGGGCATCGCCTCTGAGGTGGACCCGCAAAAACGCCTGCAGATTGCCGGTGAGGCGCAGAATTACCTGCTTGATCAGGCCTATGTGATCCCGTTCTTCGAGGAGCCGCAGGTGTTTGCCGGTGCACCTTATCTGAAGGGGGTTAGTTTCGAAGCGGTCGGTCGCCCGAGTTTCTACGGCGCCTGGTTAGAGAAACACTGAGGAGGCGATGATGAGCCGATATCTGGCGCGGCGCATCGGGCAGGCGCTGCTGGTGCTGTGGGCGACCTTTAGCCTGTCGTTTCTTCTGCTGCAGGTGCTGCCCGGCGATGCGATCCTGATTAAGTTCCAGAACCCGGATATGGGGCTAAGCCCGGCGCAGATCGCCGATATGCGTGCCGCCTATGGTGCCGATGTGTCGCTGTGGCAGCAGTATCTGCATGCGTTAGGTAACGTGCTGCGTGGGGATCTGGGGTATTCCATTCAGGCCGGGGTGCCGGTCACCGAACTGTTGGCCACCAACCTGCCCGCCACGCTGCAACTGGCGGTGCTGGGCTTCACGCTGGCGCTGCTTCTGGCACTGACGATTGCCTTTATCTCCAACCTGACCGGTTTTGGCTGGCTGAGAGCGGCACTGCAGTCGCTGCCGTCATTGTTTGTCTCGGTGCCGACCTTCTGGCTGGGGATTGTGCTTATTCAGGTTTTCTCGTTTCAACTCAAGCTGATCCCGGTGATCAACCCGGGTGAATGGCAGGGGCTGATCTTGCCGATTGTGACGTTGGCGGTACCGATCTCCGCCCCCTTGGCGCAGATCCTGATCCGCAGCATTGATCAGGTGCAGACTCAGCCGTTTGTCGCCGTGGCGCGGGCCAAAGGTGCCAGCCGTAGCGGGGTGCTGTGGCGGCATGTGGCGCGTAACGCCATGCTGCCTGCGCTGACCATCGCCGGCATTCTGTTGGGTGAATTGATAGCCGGGGCGTTGATTACCGAAACCGTATTTGGCCGTAGCGGGCTGGGACAACTCACCTTACAGGCGGTGCTGAACCAGGATGTGGCGGTGTTGCAGGCGATAGTCGTCATTTCCGCCGCCGCTTTCGTCAGCCTCAATCTGCTGGTCGATCTGCTGTTCCCACTGTTGGATCCACGGCTGAAAACCCATACAGGAGCCGCCGTATGAGCAGTATTTCCTTTGAAAAGACCGTCGTGCCGGAGCGTGATCTGGGCGTTCTGGAAAGCGAAGGCACGTTATCGACCAGCCGTTCACGTCGTCGACGCGTGCCGCTGACGTTGCTGCTGGCCTGGACGGTGATCGCCATCGCGGTGCTATGGGCGCTGGCCCCTCAGTTATTCACCGCTTACAGCGGCACTGAAGGCATCGCCGGGGCGCAGCGCCTGGCGCCGGGTGGCGCACACTGGCTGGGTACCGATCAACTGGGCCGCGACCTGTACGCACGCATTGTCTATGGTGCCTCGCAAACGCTGTCCGCGGCGCTGGTGGCGGTCGCATTGGGCTTGCTGCTGGGCACGGCACTGGGGCTGATTGCCGGTGCGGTGGGGGGCATTGCGGACGAGGCGGTGATGCGCTTTGTCGACGTCTTGCTGTCGATCCCCGGCCTGCTGCTGTCACTGAGCATCATTATTTTACTGGGATTTGGCACGGTTAACGCCGCCATCGCCGTCGGTATTACCTCGGTCGCCAACTTTGCCCGCCTGGCGCGTGCCGAGGTGGTGCGGGTGCGCCACAGTGATTACGTCGAGGCGGCCTATGGCAGCGGCGGTACCTTCTGGGCGGTGCTGTGGCGGCACATCCTGCCGAACTCGCTGACGTCGGTGATCGCCTTCTCGGCGCTGCAGTTCGGCAGCGCTATTTTGGCGATCGCTACCCTGAGTTTTCTGGGTTATGGCACTCCGCCGCCGACGCCGGAGTGGGGGCTGTTGATCGCCGAAGGGCGCAACTATATTTCCACCGCCTGGTGGTTGACCACTTTTCCGGGGTTGGCGGTAGTGGCGGTGGTGCTGGCGGCCAATCGCATTAGCCGTGCGCTGGGGAGAGGGCAACCATGAGTATTCAGACGGCATTACAACGGGCGGCGGCCACGCCGGTGCTGGAGCTGGAGCAGGTGTCGATAGCCTATCAGGGGGCAACCGGCAGCCAACGGGTGGTGCATCAGGTGTCCTTCGCCATTCAACCGGGGGAAGTGGTGGCGCTGGTCGGTGAGTCCGGTTCGGGGAAAACCACTACCGCGCAGGCGATCATTGGCCTGCTGACGGAAAACGGCCGTCTGGAGCAGGGCGCCATCCGTCTCAACGGCACCGATATCAGCCACTGGTCTTCCCGACGGCTGGACGCGGTGCGCGGCGCGCAAATCAGTTTGATCCCACAGGATCCGTCCAGCTCGCTCAATCCGGTGAAAACCATTGGCGAACAGGTGGCGGAGATCCTCAATATTCATCACAGGTTACCGCGTAAGCAGGTGCAACAGCGGGTGGTGGCCCTGTTGACCCGCGTAGGTCTGACGCACCCGGAGCTGCGGGCTCGTCAGTATCCGCATGAGCTTTCCGGTGGCATGAAACAACGGGTGTTGATCGCTATTGCTATCGCGCTGCAGCCGGCGCTGATTATCGCCGATGAGCCGACCAGCGCGCTGGATGTCACGGTGCAAAAGCGCATTCTCGATCTGATCGACGAGCTGCGGCAGGAATTTGGTACCGCGGTGTTGCTGGTGACCCACGATCTGGCGGTGGCGGCAGAGCGTGCCGACCGGCTGCTGGTGTTTCGCCATGGTCGGGTGCAGGAACAGGGCGTGACCGCAGAAGTGCTGCGTGCACCCACCAGTGACTACACCCGGCGGCTGTTTGCCGACGTGTCGTCGTTGACCCGTGCCGCCGTGCCAAAACCTAGCGAGGGCTTGCAAGAGTTGGCGATCCAGGTGAATGGGCTGGTGAAAGATTTCCGCCTGGCTGGTGTCGGGGGAAAAACTTACCGCGCGCTGGATCAGGTGTCGTTCAGCGTGCCGCGTGGCACCACCCATGCGCTGGTGGGGGAGTCCGGTTCCGGCAAGACCACACTGGCGCGCTGCCTGCTCGGTTTCCAACGGCCGGACGCCGGGCAAATCATTATCGACGGCGTCGATTTCACCCAGTTGAAGGGCGAAGCACTGCGGCAGTTCCGTCGTCGCATTCAGTTGGTGTACCAGAACCCGTTCGGCTCGCTTGACCCGTCGCAGACGCTGTATCAGGTGATTGAAGAGCCGTTGCTGAACTTTGAGCCGCTGGGTAAAACCGAGCGCTATCGCCGGGTTCGTGAGCTGTTTGAACGGGTGGCGCTGCCGGACGAGCTGCTGAGCCGTAAACCCCGCGAACTGTCTGGCGGCCAGCGCCAACGGGTGGCGATTGCCCGGGCACTGGTGCTGCAACCCCGGGTGCTGGTGCTGGACGAAGCGACCTCGGCATTGGATGTTACGGTGCAGGCGCAGATCCTGCGGTTGTTGCAGGATTTGCAGCAGGAACTGGGGCTGACCTATTTGTTTATCTCACACGATCTGGCCACGGTGCGGCAGATTTCACACAGCGTTTCGGTATTGCACCGGGGGATACAGGTGGACAGCGGCGCGACCGGCGAGCTGTTCGCCATGCCGGGCAGCGATTACACCCGTCAGTTGATTGAGGCCATTCCCGGCCGTCAGTTTTATGCCGAACAGCCCAAGAGTGAGGACGTATTCTATGAGCAGTAAAAAACTGGGGTTTTTCACCCGCCTGTTGGATCAGGGCAGCGCGCAACAGCGCTACCGGTTGGCGACAGAGCAAATCCTGCATGCCGAACGGGCCGGGTTTGATAGCGCCTGGGTGGCGCAGCACCATTTTCATGAAGATGAAGGCGGTTTGCCCTCACCATTGGTGTTCCTGGCGCAGGTGGCGGCACGAACTCGTCATATCCGGCTGGGCACCGGGGTGATCACGCTGCCGATGGAGTCGGCCATTCGGGTGGCGGAGGATACCGCGGTGTTGGATCTGCTATCCGACGGCAGGCTGGAGGTAGGGATTGCCGCCGGGGGGACACCGTCTGCGTTTGGCGCCTTCGGTTTGGATGCCCAACAGCGCCATGCGGTGTTTGCCGACAACTTCAGTACCTTGCTGCGCGCCTGGCGCGGTGAGGCATTGGGTGGCGAAGATAACCGGTTGTACCCGGCAGCGCCACAGTTGGCAGAGCGGGTGTGGCAGGCGACCTTTTCTGTCGAGGGGGGTGAACGTGCGGGGCGGGCCGGCGATGGTTTAATGCTGTCGCGCACGCAACCGCGCCCGGCGGATGCGCCAGATCTGCCGCTGGACGAATTGCAGAACCCGATTATTGATGCCTATCTGGCGGCGCTGCCGCCCGGCATCGCGCCGCGCATTATGGGCTCACGTACTGCATTAGTGACCGATAATAGCCAACAGGCGCGGGATTTTGCCGCACAGGGGCTGGGCCGGGGGCTTGAACGTCTGCGTGCCAGCGGCCACCGACCGGCTGACGAATCGCTCGATGGGCTGATCCGCGCCTTTGACGTGCATCTTGGCACTCCGGATCAGGTGATTGCTTCGTTGCAGAAAGACAGCGCGTTGGCGCGCGTGACCGACTTGGCCTTCCAGGTGCATTCCATCGATCCGCCGCATGCCCACATTCTGCGTTCTATTGAGCTGATTGCCCGTCACGTTGCCCCTGAACTGGGCTGGCAGCGTCGCACTCCTGTTTCGAACTCCTACGAACATCACGCTGAGGAAAAGGTATGACTGCAACATTGAATAATGACGACCTGCTGGCCGTGCTGGCAGAGATCGCACCCGATTCCGCATTGGCGCAGGCCAGAGTGACGCGGCAGGCGGCGACGGATGCGATTCAGGCCAGCTATCTGGCGTTGTTCGCACCCGCCGATGCCGGCGATTTTCCGATAGCGCAGCGGCTGCAGACAGCGCAGCGCATCAGCGAATGGCATGCGGACAACCCCCTGGCGGCCCATTATGCGGCGTTGCTGCAACAGCAGGGCGGTGCAGAGGATAGCCCGCGCTTGCAGGCGGCGCTGGATCATGCCGAACGGCTGGCGTTCAAACCCGCCAGTGCTGACGCGCAGCATTTGCAGGCATTGCAGCAGGCCGGTTGGTCACTGGATGATATTGTCACCCTGTCGCAACTGATCGCTTTTGTCAGCTTCCAAAGCCGTTTGCTGACGGGCTATCGGCTGCTGGGTGGCAAGCCGGTCGAGAAGGCCGGGGCTGCCACGGTCAGGGCCGGCAGTTGGCGTACCGAGTCCGCTACCCTGAGCGGCCGCCATGCTCCGCCAAAGTTCACCCGTCAGGAGTTGGGTTGGGAACCGTGGATCGCCGCCAAACCGCTGGCGGAGTTTGACGCATCAGGCCAGGCGTTGTTAACGCGTTTCGGGCATAGCGACTCGGATTATTTTCGCCTGTTGGCACGTAACCATCCGGTACTGGAACAGCGAACGCTGGCGGACCGAGCCATTTTCTATACTCCGGGCGGGCTGGAACGTAAGGATCGCGAACTGGCGGCGACGGTCGCCAGCAAGGTGAATGGTTGTATCTATTGTGCCTCTGTACATGCACGCAAGGCGGCCCAGTTGTCCAAGAAAACGGACGAGGTGCAGCGCCTGCTGGACGTGGCTCCGGGGGACGTGTTGAGTGAGGGGCAAGGGGAGCCGTGGCGCGCACAGATCGATTTTGCCGCGGCGTTGTCCGCCACGCCGCCGCAGGCTAATGCCGATCATCTGGTAGCGCTGCGTGCGCAGGGCCTCGACGAGCTGGCGCTACTGGACCTGGTGCAGTCGACGGCGTTCTTTGCCTGGGCTAACCGGCTGATGCTGACCCTGGGTGAACCCTTCGACGACCAATAAGCCTGCTGCCAACCACCGCTATATAAACCGGGGCGAAAGTTTTCGCCCCTAAGCAATTTAAGATAATAATTACCTTTTCAGGCATATCTTTAACGTTATTAACAAAGCGACATAACTCTTTTCGAAATTATAACGAAGAACTCAAACTGCATAAATTGCTCGCCGTCATGAATGCTCCGATACTGATTCCATCAATGAATTTAATTTATATCAGATAAATTTTTGTTGGCGTGGATGCATTTTTTGATGGGAAATTGGCTCGATGGGAAGTTTTTTTAAGCAGATATATCGTTATTCTCATTCTCGCCCTTACAGGCATAATGAAAATCTCTGGCCCTATGTAAAAATAGAACGTGCAGCCAGTGGAGAGATTTCCGTATTCCATTATAAAAAACAGCTTATTCCTACAGTGACGTTGTCAGCGCTGAAAGACAGTTGCCAGGGGCCGATACTGTTGACGGCGACTGGGCCATCGGTGAACACCATTTGCTTTGGCGATATTCCTGAAATGCCGGCTCTCGGGGTCAATGGTGCTTATTACTTAAGCTCGAAGGTGAGTTTTCGCTTTTATGTTATTGTCGATATGGGATTTATCGATCAACGACCGGATATTATAAAAGAGATCATTCTGGCAACGGGTTTAACCCTGTTCACTACGGTCCACGGCGTGGCGAAAATAATTGACAGGTTCTCGCTGGCTGGCGTGAAGTGCCAGTTCGCCGTAATCGAAGATGCGACCTTCAAAATCTATCGCCCAAAAATAAGTCCGTCGGCACTCTGGGATCATTACCGCCACGACGGCAACGTTCATTTTTCTTCTGTCTGTAAATCCATCGCCTTTAGCCATGATATTCGACGCGGCATCTTCGATGCGGGGACGGTGGTTTATTGGGCCTTGCAGATCATTTCCTTCCTGGGGTTTAAACAACTTTTTATTGCCGGGCTGGATATGAACAATTTCCATTTACCGCGCTTTTATGAAACGCCAGAGAATAAATTGCCGACACTTTTGCCTGAGAAAGTGGATGACCTGATCATTCCGGCTTTTAGCCATGCGAGTGAAAGAATGAAAATCAACAATATCGCTATAAAGAATTTTTCATTGGCGAGCGCCATAGACACCCGTATTTTTGAAAAGGTTGATTGCAGTGATTTTTTCAAAAAAAACTGATGTCACCAACCTGATCGCTGTTTACGCTTTTTTTGCCTTTTCATTTTTTAGCGCCATTTATTGCGGCCACACCCGGGTGAATAATTTATTCCATATCTCGGCGATTTTTTTCCTGCTGACGCTGTCCACCCGACCGGAATTCCGTCAGGCCTGGCTTGGCAGGCGTGCTGCACTCATCGGTATAGCCTTGGCAGCGTATTTTTTGGCGTACTACTCCGCCAGTAATTTCTGGGGAGGCACGCCGGAAGATGCGCTGTCTGCCCTGACGCACAGCGCTTATATTCTGATTTATCTCGGCCTGTTGGTCTCGGTGTTGGATAGCCCTCGCCGCAATCTGTTACTTTGCGCCGTGGTTGCCGGTATCACCTTGCTTTGTCTGTATCTGACATGGAGGGATTACCACGAAATTTATACCCTCAGAGAAACGTCTGACGCCAATCCCGGCCCGCGCAATGTGATCGATCTTGCCGGTTATGCTGCATTGGGCATTATTTTAAGCCTGATGGTTTTCCGTGAAACCCAACAAAAAAAGGTCCTGCTGACGATCCCGTTGCTTTTTGCCTTTATGGTGCTGACACAAAGCCGCGGGCCTTTGATTGCCTTAATGGTGGCGCTGGTGATAACCACGCATTACCGAGCGCTGAATAAAAAGTCGGCAATGCTCATTGTGGCGATGATGATATTTACTGTAGGCATGGTGCTATGGTCGTCCATTGGTGAAATGCTGATAACGCGCTTTGCCGAGTTGTATCAGCAGAGCTTTGTGCGGATGAGCATTTGGCTACATAGCCTGGCGTTGGTAGAGCAGGCACCGTTTTTTGGCTATGGGTTTGATAGAGAGCTGACTTTTACCAACTATACCGGCGAGTTGATTCATACGACTCACAGCCTGTATCTGGGCGCGTTGCTCAAAGGCGGGTTGGTGGGCTTTTGCCTGTTCATCGCGTTGCTGACGTTTGGCGCGCGGCTTGCCGTGGTTCACCTTAAGGCAGGGCGACGTCTGGAGGCTGCGTTATACCTGTTTATGCTGATCTTCTACTGCTCACAGGGCATGTTTGTTATCGCGAATCCGGCCGAATTTTGGTACCTGTTTTGGTTCCCCTTGGCTGTAGTGTTCGCCCAACCCACCTCAAATGCGCGTTAGTGCCAACGCGATCGTCACTTTTTCAAACACCTGACTTTCAGTGATGATGCTGAGGGGTTGGCGGCGTTGAGCCGTAGTGAGCGTTTGTGCATCAACCGACACGTTCATAACCTGATGCAGTTCGCGATTTTGATAAGGGCCGGTGTGCTGCGGATTGGCGGTGACAAACAGGCTGATAGTTGGGGTTTTCAGGGCAATGGCCAGATGCAAAGGTCCGGTGTCGCCAGTGACCAATACCTGCAGGTTTGACATCACCGCCAGCAGTTGCGGCAGGGTGGTTTTGCCGATATGACTGACCACGCGTTGCCGTTCGGCCTCTGTCAGCCCCGCGATAAATTCTTGTTCAATGGACAGCTCTTTCGGTGAGCCGATTAATTCGATTTGGTGGTGCGGCGACTGCACCAGCAGCAGTTTTGCCAGGCGAATAAACTGACCGACGGGCCAGCAACGCAGCGTTTCAGAAGCCCCCATTTGAAAACCGATCGGGATTTTATCCGCGGTTTTATTCATCGTTGCAAACTCAACGGGAATAAACATTTCGCTGTTATCGGTGTCGCAACCCAACTGTGCCACTAAATCCAGCTTACGCTGAATTAAATGGCCGCCGGTACTTTGGCTCACGCCGCTCAACCAGGGTTCCATGCCGGTGGCCTTGTTGCCATAGGCGTCCTTGAACACATATTGGCAACCGGCAGTAATGGCGACAATCACGTCGTAAGGGGATTTTGAGTGCAGGATGATCGCCAGTTGCGGCTTATGTTTACGCAACTGGTGAATAATGCTGAGCATGTCTTTGGCTTTATGATCCCAATAAATGACGGCATTAAAGTAACGGCTGGTCGCGACCAGCTGTTTATTTTTATGGCTGGAAATCAGGGTGATACTGGCCGTTGGGTAGCGTTCGCGCACCGCGCGGATGGCCGGGGTATTAAACATCAGGTCGCCAAGGGCGGTGGTAGAAAAAATAACGATACGCTCAAAGGCCAGTTCCGGCTTGAAACTGGCTTTCTGCTGGAAGTTGCCGCCCAACCGGGTGTACATCTTAAGACAGGCGTTTGCCGCTGTTATTTTCCACTGTTTCGACATCTTGTTTCACTTCGAGTTAATTGGCGCGCCGGTCTGGCATCTGCATCATATGATGTTTGTCCTGGTGGGCCAATGGTCGGCAATAGTTTGCTACATATGCTTGCGCAACCTTGATAAAGGGGCAGCAGACGTGCCCCATGTATTGAGTCAATCTTGCCAAACCTGTGGGCTACGTGGCGTATCCATCCGGTAATCAGAATAGTGACGCGTGAAAATTTCGCGGCCCAGATCGCGGGCGGCCTGTAGTGGATTACGCGGATCACGGCTGACTTCACCCCGATTGTTGCCCGCACCCTGAACCATCCCGACAAACTCGCAATGCGAATAACGGCTGAATTCCTGAATTTGATGCACGATCCCCATAGCTCCGCCGGGGTAGGTTTCCTCCGAGGCTACCGTCAGCCCGATGCGTTTGCCACTCATACGCTGATGTACCTGTTCGGCATCAGGGTAGGCGTTGGAGTAATAGCTGAAAGAGCGATCGAAAAAGGCTTTGGTTTGCGCCGACATGCCGTACCAGTAGAGCGGGGTACAAAATACCGCCGCATCCGCCGGCAAGAAATGCTCCAGAAACAGTTCGCCATAGCGATCGGCTGGTGGCGCGGCATGGCGTTCATCCGTCAGAAAACCGCTGATGTAATCATCCAAAAAATGCAGGCTGGCTTCGGTGCCGGCTTCGGCGGCTCCTGCCATCACGGCCTGTGCCAATGCTGCACTGTTGCCGTCACGCCGTGGGCTTCCGACCAGGACGATAAGGCGCTTGGGTTGTTGAGATGAATTCATGTCACTCTCCGTTTTATTGGTCATGGATATACGATTGCCAATTTACGGTGCTCAAAGAGTCAGTGACAAATGATGGCTATTCTTTCAGGATGAGTTAAATTCATCTGTATGGGAGTTGATCATGTTTGCCACGCTTCCGGTTACTGCATTGCGCACCTTTGAATCCGCCGCCCGCCTGCGCAGTTTTAAACAGGCTGCACTGGAGCTGGCTGTAACCCCGACGGCGGTATCGCATCAGATCAAGGCGCTTGAGCAGCAACTGGGTTTTGCCTTGTTCGATCGGGTGCCGCGCGGTGTGCGGTTAACGCAGAAGGGCGAGCGTTTGTTCGCTGGGGTGCATACCGCTTTGCTCGATGTGGCAACCACGCTGGATGCGCTACGACCGGTTCCCAGTACCGGCTCACTGTGTGTTTCCGTCACCCATTCTTTCGCTGCATTGTGGCTGGTCCCGCGCCTGGGGCGCTTTTATCAAGCTTACCCGCACTACCTGGTACGCTTGGAGGCCTGCGGTGAGGTGATTGATCTGCAGCAGGACGCCAGCGTGGACATTGCCATTCGCTACAGCAGCACTGACTATCCGCAGTTGCATCGGGCAGCGCGGTTGGAAGAGAGCTTTGGCGTCTACGGCGCCCCGGATTTGTGTGCAACTGAGCAACAAGCGCCCACGCTGATCACCGTTCACTGGCATGACTCCACTCTGTATGAAACCGGCTGGCGCGAGTGGTGCCAGGCTGCGGGTGTCGACTGGTGGCAACGGCATACCGCGTTGCGGGCTTATGACGAAGAGCATTATGCTTTGCAGGCAGCGGTGGCCGGGC
Organism: Serratia sp. AR11; assembly: GCF_056376275.1. Lineage (NCBI taxonomy): Bacteria > Pseudomonadati > Pseudomonadota > Gammaproteobacteria > Enterobacterales > Yersiniaceae > Serratia > Serratia sp. AR11. The sequence goes on along the minus strand of NZ_CM150739.1, from coordinate 3,571,931 downwards.
AGGGGCTGGTGCTGGCCAGTTCGGTGATGGTGTCGGATCTGGTGCGTAACGGATTGCTGGCATCCTATCGGCCGGAAATTTGCGTACCGGGTGCGGCTTATAGCGCACTTTGCGTGCCTGGGCGCGAACGGCATCCGCCGGTACGGGCGTTCCTGGCCTGGTTGCAACAGGAGATCTTGCGCTGAACCACAGCACAAAATAGAAATTCTTCTGGCGTGAGGCATGGGAATATCAGATAACTTTGTTATTCCCTTCCCATGAGAGAGATGTCCATGAGCCAGCCAAGAGTTTCTGATTACCCCATTGATGCACAGTTTATTGAACGTTGGTCGCCGCGCGCGCTGGCAAATGATGCTATCGACGATGAGACCCTGCTGAGCTTCTTTGAAGCGGCGCGCTGGTCACCTTCGGCCTATAACATTCAGCCGTGGCGCTTTGCCTACAGCAAGCACGGCTCTGCCAGCTGGGACAGCTATCTGGATTTCCTGGTTGAGTTCAACCGCGGTTGGGCGCAGCACGCTTCGGCGCTGGTGGTGGTGATCTCCAAAACCACCAGTCTGAACGGTGACAAGGAAGTCAGTAACCCGAGCCATGCCTTTGATGCCGGGGCTGCCTGGGCCAACCTTGCGCTGCAGGCGCATCTGAAAGGTTGGCTGACCCACTGCATGGGCGGTGTTCATCACGACAAAATCAAGGCTGCGTTGAACCTGCCGGACAACTATCAGGTACATGGCATGGTGGCGATCGGCAAAGCGGGTGATAAATCCCTGCTGCCGGAGTTTCTGCAGCAAAAAGAGATCCCTTCAGGGCGCTTGCCGCTGGAGCAGACGGTGGTGGAAGGGCTGAACTTTACCCTGTAATCATCCGGATTTAAGGCTTACAAGCCCGCTGAGTTTCGCTCTGCGGGTTTTTTTATGCGCTAACATAACGAGGTAAAACTTTGTGAGTATGTCCAGTGGCGCAATAATCGTTATATAATTAATTATATAGCGATTATTGAAAGAGGGGATGTCATGAACAATCACTTCGGCAAGGGGCTGATGGCCGGTTTGGCCGCGCAGAACGCCGGACCGGCTTCGGAGCTTTCCCGGTTTTGTTGTGACTACAAACGTGGCTTCGTGCTGGGATATGCACACCATTTGGCGGAAAGCTTGGGTGACGAAAATCAGGCTGCATTCGAAGCAGGCTTGCTGTGCCGGGCGTATAGTCTCAATGGAGAAGTGATGAGCGAGTTCTTTTCCGGCGGCGCTAATCGTCTGGCCGAAAAGTTTTTCTGCGCCGGATATAACCGCGAGCAGTAAAACCAGGCCTGACTATCTTATGGCCTGACGGCTCAGGCCATATTCAGTGCTGGGGCGAACGCAAGTTTCAGGATAAGGCAGCGGCAACATTGCGTAGCTCCGGCAAAATCCCCAGGTTTTTTTCCTGCACCAGATCCTGGTAAATTTTAAGGATCACCGCTTTCACCACATCAGAATTCCGTGTCAGGCTCTGTTGTTCCATTATGCTATTTAATTCAGCCAGTTGCTTTTGACTGACTTTCATCGACAAGCGCTTCGATGATTTTGCATTCGCCAGTTCGCTGCCTAACAGCGTTTTCAGTTCTTGCTGCTGATAGCGGCCGGTGGTCAGCGCATGGAGGTAGTAAAGGATCAGCGTTTTATGAAAGTTTTCATCCAGCGAATCATCTATTTTCTGCGTGGCAACGTTCAGAATGTCGAGATAGTGCGCCGGAACTCGCACTTCCAGCGCTGATTTAGCCTGCTCAAACTCGCTTTTAATGCGCGGCGTGGACTGGGCAGGGACACTGACCACCGCATTACACTGGTTGCAGACGGCAGCTAGAATATTTTTTACTGTGCCGCAGCGATCGCTGAAGTCCACATCACGTAAACGATAAGTTGCCATTGTTCGGCCGCAGTTTTGGCACAGAACGCTGCGCGTATCGCCTTCTTTAACAATTCTCATTGTGAGCTCCTTGCTGAGTTATTGATGCACGCTGATAAAGATGATGTCGGGTTCTATGAAATAAAATTTCACGTACCAATAGCAACCTGACTTCCAGGGGCGAAGAATGTGGACATCAGTAGTGGCATCTTGATGATGCGGGCAGCACTGATACGCATCTCCACCCGTTTTCCTGATAAGTTCAATCACCCAGTTTTCATCAACCTGGCCGGTAGCGAACAGGTTTTTTACATCGATATTGCCACGTGCCTCATGGTCATACGCCCCTTGCTGAAGACAGCGTATGGCGAGTTGTTTTACGTCCTTGAATCCCATCTTGCCTCCCTATAGTGTACGATAATTTGCGTACATGCAAGCCGTTAGAAGAATTTCATCGCAGCCAAGTGTACTGAGGGAAGAGGCAGGACAGCCAAGCAATGTGGGTGAATAACCGGAGAAAAAGATGAAAAGGCGGGATGCCTCGCAGACTAATGTAACGGGCATTTCCCTGCATACTCAGTTTGACGGGCAACAACAGCCCAGTTCAAACATGAACTGGGCTGCAAACACTATCTGGCGTCAATAATTGATGGTTTCCTGGGAGACCGAATTGGCCTGGACATCAGTGTCGCTGAGCCATGTACGTTTGTTTTTCAAATCACCGAACAATGACAGCTGATCGTCAAAATGTTTTGAGCGTTTCCCGTCTGGAGCAATAAAACCGGACTGGCCTGGAGGGGTCACCTCGACACCGGTAACTCCTTCATGGGTAAAGACCACCATGTCATTTTCGGTCCCGCGGTTCATGGCAAGACGATTTTGAAGGTGTTCGTCTGAGCCTGCTTGCGGAACATTCAGGAAGTTTTTGGTTTGATAAGTGATGTTTGACACCCTGGTCTGCCACGCAGACATCTTCCCGCCTTGTGATTTGTTCAGATCGTTAACGGCGAGCCGCAGTGCTTCCATCATCAGGCTATCGACGTCCCTGCCTTTGAAGATATCAAAGCCCGAGCTCTTGCTGCCGGCGGTCATGCCCTGATACAGAATTTTGGTACCCACCGAAATATTCTGGCTGCCCGTGGTGCTCTCTCCCGGCGTCATATAGCCGGTATCAAGGAACCACGAGGCCTGTTCCGCAGGCAATATTCCGCCCAGCGACAGAGTCAGCATATGTTGCAGCCAGGCGCGGAAAATGGGTGTCGCCGGGGTATCGTAATAACCGTCGTTATTCAGATCCCGCTCCTCATAGTCCCATTTACCGAGGATAGCGGCAGCTTCGCGCAGTTTCGGGTTATCACTTTTGCCGGCGACCTTGACCAGGTGGGGCACAAAAAAGCGCGCGTTAGGATCTTCGAATGCGGCATCCATCAGCAAATCCCATAGCTGCGTGGGGGTAAAGCGCGGCTGACTATCAATACGGGTGAATAACGACTGGATACGGTCGGCGGTATTCCAGGAGTACCACCATTCGTCCGGGTTGGGGAAGCCTTCCGCCGGGCGGTTGTTCCAGTTGGCGATGTAACCCGTTTTGGGATTGTAAACCTGAGGATTGGTGGAAAATGGCATGAAACCTTGCCATTCGGAGCTGCCGTCGCCAGGCATAGGTAGCCGGTTATCGTGCCCCTTAAGGCGTATTGGATAACGTCCGCCCAAGGCATAACCGATGTTGCCTTTTTTATCGGCGTAGTACCAGTTGACGTTGATGGCGGAATGTTGGACCTGATCGAGCCATTGTTGATGGTTTTTCGCTTTGCCAACTTTATTCCAGGCCAGTAAAGTGGCGACTTCTTCGCCTTCCCAGCCACGGCGTTTGGCATAGGCCAGACCCTGCCTGGGATTGTAGTCGATGACGGCACCTTGCACGCTACGGTACACCGTCAAATGCCGGGTTTCGCCATCCTTCACCGCGATGGTCTCAATGCGTTTTTCCAGAGGGCGGTATTTCCCCTGATAGAAGTACTCTTCAGGGTTTTTAGGGTTCAATTTCAACTGGTATATGTCGACATTATCACCAGCCCCCCAGGTACTTCCCCAACTGATGTCGCGGTTGTAGCCGAACTCCACCATCGGATAGCCGAAAGGACTGTTTCCCACCGCGTCATAACCCGCGCCATGTAACCCAACAGAATAGGTGTAAGCGGGTTGATAGAAACCGAACTGAGGCCCGTTTAACAGAATGCTTTCGGCACCTTCAGATTTACGGGAGCCCAGGACGATGATGTTACTGAAGGCTTTTTCCTTCGGTGGCTTCCAGCGGGGCGTTTGTTCGTTGGTCGCCGTCTCTGTCGGGAGCGTTGCATGGTTCAGAGCGGTTGTCGCCGGCGGGGCAGAAACGTAGGCTCCATCGCGTACCGAAGGCTGCCATTCCCCCTTGGGGACTGTGGTGGGTGCGCCTGCGTTGTCTTGAGAAAGCAGCAGGTTAAATATCGCTTTGCCTTGCGTCTCGCCATCCTTTTTTATCAGCCCGGCGAGTAATTGCTGGTTTTCCAACTCGGTGTTGTAGTCTCCGAATCGGTTGACCATGGACCCGATGAACACCATGGCTACATCGAAGTCCGTCCAGGGAGCCGGTTTAAAATTATGGTCAATAAACTGTTTTGGCATCAATTGCTGCGGGTTGGCATCGATTTTCTTCAGCCATGCATTAATGCCCTGGGCATAGCCATCGAGAATATCGCGATCGCTTTGGGGCAGCGCGGCCAATTGAGCTTTTATTCTGGCAGGGGAATACTGTTGGCGAATGCCTATATCAAACGACAGATAGTCTTTGCCCAACACTTCGGCGACACGCCCCTCAGTACTACGCCGGGACATTTCCAACTGGTATAGACGGTCCTGAGCGATGGCATAACCATAGCCATAAAACAGTCCGTAAACGTCATTGGCGTAAATGTGAGGGGTACCATAGGTGTCTCGTTTTATCGTCACATCGGCGGCAAAAGTTTGGGCTATCACCAGGTTGCAGCCCAACCCAAGGGCCAGTAGCAAAGCAGAACGCGTTTGAAATAACAATTTCATGCAGTTTCCTCGTCAACTCGCTGTTATCGCGGCGGTGGTTTGTTCGCTCAGGGAGGGCGAGCCTGCCGTGAGAGTTTAGTTAGCTTGCTACATAAAATCAACAAAGTGATACATAATTTTAACTTTAATGTTGTTTTGTGTGTCCAAAATCACTGTTCAAGGAATGCTCTATTTATCGGGGTGGCCATTAATCTAATTATTAATTCGCTGATTTATGCTGAGGTTTTGTGATGGCTGCGGGTGATTGAGAGTAGAAGGGATACTTGATTTTAATTTTTACCTTGAAGAGTAAATCATGACTTAAACATAGCTACTGAGGTGGCAATAGGGTAAGCGGGATGGTTTGGTTTCTTTCCGTGATATCGGCCATATGAGGTATCTTGTAACCCTATATGGCCCGTCATCTGTTTTGTTAAGGGGAGCTTTGATATTCTCTGGGCCAACTCCGAGTTGTGACCTAATTACCAAATGGTCACTCGTTGTTAATCAAGGCTCATTGAGCTAAGCTGGAAAAATGACTAAACATATAAATGAAAATCCCCCCAGGGGACCCTCGGATCACAGCGTCCGCGATCAGGTCGTCGAAGCTGCCACAGAGCATTTCGGGCATTTTGGTTATGAGAAAACCACCGTATCGGAACTGGCTAAATCAATAGGTTTTTCAAAATCTTATATCTATAAGTTTTTCGATTCCAAGCAGGCGATCGGTGAGGTTATCTGCGCCAATCGGCTGGCAATGATCATGGCGATTGTCAATTCAGCGATTGCAGATGCACCGTCGGCCTCCGAAAAATTGCGGCGTTTATTCAGAGCACTGACCGAAGCCGGCAGTGATTTGTTTTTTCACGATCGCAAGCTTTATGACATTGCTGCCGTTGCGGCGCGGGATAAGTGGCCTTCGGCAGAGGCCCATGAAGAGCGTCTGAGAAAACTGATTGAGCACATCATTGTAGAAGGGCGGCAGGCGGGAGAGTTTGAACGGAAAACGCCGCTGGATGAGGCTGCGCATGCGATATATCTGGTCATGCGGCCTTACATCAATCCGGTTCAACTGCAATACAATCTGGAAACGGCATCGGCTGCTGCTGCGCTGCTGTCCTCACTGATACTGAGGAGTTTATCACCCTGAGTTGTGACTATTGACAATATTGGTCACTAGTCTGAGAATGCGGTTACTGTCCTGCCAAATTAATTAAGGGAACCCATGCTCAGGCTTAATCCTGCCACTTTTGCTGTTTGCCTGTTGCCGCTTGCCCTTGTGGCCTGCGGTGACTCTTCCAGCACCGAAGATCCCCGTACTCAGCCTCCTCTGGTAAGGTCTGCGACCGTGGCGAGTGCTGTCGATGCTTCCCGCGCATTTACCGGCGTTGTCGTAGCCCGAACTCAAAGTGACCTCGGTTTTAGAGTACAAGGCAAAATCCTTGAACGTCTGGTCGATACCGGCCAGACCGTTAAACGCGGTCAGCCATTGATGCGTCTGGATCCGGTTGACCTGAGCCTGCAGGCACAGGCTCAGCAACAGGCCGTCGCGGCGGCAAGGGCCCGTACAAGACAAGCTGCTGATGACGAGGCGCGTTACCGCAGTCTGGTCACTACGGGGGCTGTGTCGGCATCGGCCTACGGTCAGATAAAGGCCGCAGCCGATACGGCCAAAGCGGAACTCAGTGCTGCACAGGCACAGGCGAATGTGGCACAAAATGCGACTGGCTACGCCGTGCTGCTGGCCGACGCCGACGGAGTGGTCATGGATACGCTGGCTGAACCCGGACAGGTTGTCAGTGCCGGGCAAGCGGTAATCCGGCTGGCCAGAGCAGGGCAGCGCGAGGCCATCGTGCAGTTGCCTGAGACACTACGCCCGGCTACCGGAAGCGAGGCCGAGGCAACGTTGTACGGTACCGATAAACAGTCAGTCCCTGCGAAACTGCGGCTCCTTTCCGATGCGGCCGATCCCGTAACGCGCACCTTCGAGGCGAGATATGTGCTGGAGGGGGCACTGGCAAGCGCGCCTCTGGGATCCACCGTTACGCTTCATATTACTGACGATAAATTACCGGGCCAGATGATGCAGGTGCCTTTAGCGGCAATCTATGATCCGGGCAAAGGGCCGGGTGTCTGGGCGATTTCGGGTAAGCCGGCCAAAGTGTCATGGCGGCCTGTTCAACTGCAGGGGTTGGGTGACGATGTTGCAAGGGTGACCGGTACCCTTAAGCCGGGTGAACAGGTGGTCGCTCTGGGGGCGCATCTGCTGCATGACGGTGAGGCGGTACGTCTGGCTGAACAGAGCGATACCCGCATCGCCGGGAGCCGGCCATGAGCGCGGGGCGATTCAATCTTTCAGCGCTTGCCGTTCGTGAGCGCTCGATCACTCTGTTCCTTATTATCCTGATCACGGTCGCGGGTATTCTCTCGTTTTTCGAACTGGGGCGGGCTGAAGATCCCCCCTTTACCGTTAAGCAGATGACGATTATTACTGCCTGGCCGGGTGCCACCGCGCAGGAGATGCAGGATCAGGTTGCCGAACCGCTTGAAAAGCGTATGCAGGAGCTGAAGTGGTATGACCGTAGTGAGACCTACACGCGTCCCGGTCTGGCCTTTACCATGCTGTCACTGCAGGACCGCACACCGCCTGCACAGGTGCAGGAAGAATTTTATCAGGCGCGCAAGAAGCTCGGTGATGAGGTTAAAAACCTGCCGGCAGGTGTGATAGGGCCGATGATCAATGATGAATTCTCCGACGTAACCTTTGCCCTCTTTGCGCTGAAGGCGAAAGGGGAGCCACAGCGACTGCTGGTGCGTGATGCGGAATCTTTGCGTCAGCGTCTTTTACATGTGCCGGGGGTCAAGAAGGTCAATATCATCGGCGAACAGGCCGAACGCATCTTTGTCTCGTTCTCGCATGACCGGCTGGCCACGTTGGGCATTTCTCCACAGGATATTTTCTCCGCCCTCAACAGCCAGAACGTACTGACGCCCGCAGGTTCGATTGACACCAAAGGGCCGCAGGTCTTTATCCGCCTTGACGGTGCCTTCGACGAACTGGAGAAAATCCGCGAAACGCCCATTGTTGTACAGGGCAGAACCCTACAGCTTTCTGATGTGGCAACGGTTGAGCGTGGTTATGAAGACCCTGCAACCTTCTTGATCCGCAACCAGAGTGAACCGGCGCTGCTGCTGGGGATCGTGATGCGTGATGGCTGGAACGGCCTGGATCTGGGGAAGGCGCTGGATGCGGAAACCGCCAAAATTAATGAGAGCATGCCGCTCGGCATGAACCTGACGAAGATCACCGATCAATCAGTCAACATCAGCTCCGCCGTTGACGAGTTTATGATCAAGTTCTTTGTCGCGCTGCTGGTGGTCATGGTGGTGTGCTTCGTCAGTATGGGATGGCGCGTGGGCGTGGTGGTCGCCGCTGCCGTGCCCTTGACGCTGGCTATCGTTTTTGTGGTGATGGAGGCTTCCGGCAAAAACTTTGACCGCATTACCCTGGGGTCGCTGATCCTGGCGCTCGGATTGCTGGTGGATGATGCCATCATCGCCATCGAAATGATGGTGGTGAAAATGGAAGAGGGTTACGACCGCATCAAAGCCTCAGCCTATGCCTGGAGCCACACGGCGGCTCCGATGCTGGCGGGCACGCTGGTCACCGCCGTCGGTTTCATGCCCAACGGTTTCGCACAGTCCACCGCCGGCGAGTACACCAGCAACATGTTTTGGATTGTGGGGATTGCCCTGATTGCTTCCTGGGTCGTGGCGGTGGTGTTTACGCCTTATCTGGGGGTGAAAATGCTACCGAAAATCAAAACGGTGGAGGGAGGACATGCGGCGATTTACGACACCCGCCATTACAACCGTTTTCGCCGGGTACTAACCCGCGTTATCGCGCGAAAATGGATAGTGGCCGCTACCGTTATTGCCGTCTTTATTGTCGCTATTCTCGGTATGGGGCTGGTGAAAAAACAGTTTTTCCCCACTTCCGATCGGCCTGAGGTATTGGTTGAAGTCCAGATGCCTTATGGCACCGCCATTGAGCAGACCAGCGCCACAACGGCGAAAATTGAAGCCTGGCTGAAAAAGCAGAAAGAGGCAAAAATCATTACGGCCTATATTGGGCAGGGGTCGCCGCGCTTTTATCTGGCCATGGCACCAGAACTGCCCGATCCGTCGTTTGCGAAGATTGTCGTGCTGACGGACAGTCAGGAAGCGCGTGAGGCGCTCAAATTCAGACTGCGTGAAGCAGTGGCCAGCGGCCTGGCGCCTGAAGCGCGCGTGCGCGTGACTCAACTGGTGTTTGGTCCGTATTCACCTTATCCGGTGGCTTACCGAGTCATGGGGCCGGATCCCACCAAACTGCGCGAAATTGCAGACGAGGTAGAAAGGGTGATGCAGGCCAGCCCGATGATGAGGACCGTCAACACCGACTGGGGACCGCGGGTGCCGGCGCTGCATTTCACGCTCAATCAGGACCGCCTGCAGGCGGTGGGGTTGACATCGAATGCGGTTGCACAGCAGCTTCAATTCCTGCTTTCAGGGGTTCCGATCACCTCTGTGCGTGAAGATATCCGTTCGGTGCAGGTCATGGGACGCGCGGCGGGAGATATCCGGCTTGATCCGGCAAAAATAGCCGGTTTTACCTTAGTGGGCTCTTCCGGCCAGCGCATTCCGCTATCTCAGATAGGCAAGGTTGAAGTGCAAATGGAAGATCCTGTTCTGCGTCGTCGCGATCGCACCCCGACGATTACCGTGCGGGGTGACATTGCCGAAAATCTGCAACCGCCGGATGTCTCCACAGCAATCATCAAGGCGTTGCAGCCGGTCATCAATCAACTTCCGTCGGGCTACCGCATTGAACAGGCTGGTTCGATTGAAGAATCCGGCAAAGCCACCCAGGCTATGGCTCCGCTGTTCCCTATCATGATTGCCATGACGCTGTTGATTATTATTCTGCAGGTGCGGTCGATGTCGGCGATGGTAATGGTATTCCTCACCGCGCCACTGGGGCTGATAGGGGTGGTGCCAACACTGCTGCTCTTCAACCAGCCGTTTGGCATCAATGCGCTGGTAGGATTAATCGCGTTATCGGGGATCCTGATGCGTAACACCCTGATCCTGATAGGGCAGATCCATCACAACGAACAGGAAGGGCTGGCACCATTCCATGCCGTTGTGGAGGCGACGGTGCAGCGAGCCAGGCCGGTGTTGCTCACGGCAATGGCCGCCATCCTGGCGTTTATCCCGCTGACGCATTCGGTGTTCTGGGGAACGCTGGCCTATACCCTGATTGGCGGAACCTTTGGTGGCACCATCATCACGCTGGTCTTTCTGCCGGCAATGTATGCCATCTGGTTCAGGATACGGCCTGACAATCAGCCGCAGAGTGAAAGGCCTGCATCCGCCTAGATCTGTTTCTGGCGAGAACAAATGAACCGCGTTTTTGTCACATAGTCTCACCACAGGTTCGTCCCTGACCTGGCAGCACTACGTAACGGCGGTGTACCGATGGTGACCGCCCGGGGGCGCACTAGTGGTGACGCGTTTTATGCGCTGACCGCGCGTGAACTGGCACGAAAATTACCCTGCCCATGTATTGAGGTCAGCGGGCATCATCTGGGCTATGCCACCGACCCGGCGCTGTTTGCCGATGAATTGCATCAAATCCTGGTTTCACTGAGGAAATAACACCCGAGACGGTTAAACAACTGGTCTGCGTCACGCCGAATGGAAAAAATCGCCCACGGTAACGCTGAGATGTTGTTCAACCTGTAAAGAGACCGTTTTTCCGGGTGTGGTTGAGGTAGGCAATCACGGCGACACTGGGTTCTTCTTTACGACTGACCATCATAAGATTAGCTGCCAGCTCTTTCGAATCAAGAACCCGATAAATTACACCCGGGATCGCCACCTGTGCTAGGGGAGCTGGAACCAGGGCAATACCCAACCCGGCTCCGGCCATGGCGAGGACGCTGAGCGAACTGGATATCCGATAGGCAATATTCAACGAGTCTCCAAGCAATTTCTGGAGTTGCCTATCCAATTGAGAATCTGCGTCATTGATTGCGTACATAATCAGAGGCTCATGGGCCAGCATATCTACCGTCAGGTTCTCTTTAACGGCGAATCTGTGCTCGCTGGACATCACCACGACCCGTCCCCATTCCCCCACTGATTCGTAGACAAGGGTTGAGTCATGATCCGGATCGTAATCAGGCATATAACCCACATCCAGCGTACCGTTCTGGATGGCTTCCTGTTGCAGTTGTGGCGCCAGTTCCTGGCAAATCAGCTCGGCATCCGGATAGTCCTTATGGAAGGAGCGTATATCCTGCATCAACCTTCCACTGAATACGGCATTACCGGCAAAACCAATTCGCACCCGGCCTGTTTCACCGCGAATGGAACGCTCCACAGCAAGACGGGTATGTTCGACTTGTGCCAGCGTGCGCGTGGCTTCGGCCTGCAAAAGCTTACCGGCTTCGGTCAGTTCGACATGACGGCTGGTACGAATTAACAATCGGCCACCCAACTCCGCTTCAAGAGCTTTGATCTGCATGCTCAATGCGGGTTGAACAATGTGGAGCCGTTCTGCAGCACGGCCAAAATGCCTTTCTTCTGCGACAGCTAAAAAATACTTCAGGTGACGTAAATCCATATGACGCTCCATTAATCAGTGAAAATGATTAATCAGTAAAATCTATATATTTGAGCTTATCTTACTTTACGTCCAGACTGAATCCAGTTAACCAACAGGAACTAAGAACATGCAAAACCAACTACAAGACCGCCAACAACTTAATGACCTGATGAATGGCTGGATGCACCGTGACCTGGGCGAATGGGATCAGCTGCGCGAACTGTTCCACCCTGACGGCACGATTGAAATTACCTGGTTTGAAGGGCTGGGAAGCGACTTTGTTGATGGTTCAATGCGTATGGGTAGTTCTGATCTGCGCACTAAGCACCTTATTGCTTCTCCTGAGGTGACGTTCAATGCAGCCGGAAATAAAGCAATCCTTCAAACTAACGCAATCATCATTGCTGAGCACGTCAAACTGAATATTGGTTGTGAGTGCCACAACCGTTTTTACGACATGGCAGAAAAACGCGACGGCGTGTGGAAATTGTTCCATCGTCAGAGTGTTTACGACATGGGTACCTTCACCTTCCCGTTAGGCCCAGTGGAAATTGACCAGGCGATTGTTGTGAAGTATCCGCGTGAATATGCCTCACTGGCCTATTTACTGGAGCTGAGCGGGTTCCCTCTTGGGCGCGTATTTGCGACTCGTGGCAGCGATCTGGAAGCGAAAATGAAGGTAGAAGGTAAACGCTGGTTGGCTGCCTGATCCAGACTCTTTCATTCCTACTGAAAAACTGGGGTAAAAGATGGTCCAGCGAATCGATGTGTATTCACACTTTCTGCCCGAACGCTACCAAAGTGCGTGGAACTAATGCTGGGATACTTACACCAGAAGCGGGCGCTACTTAACCTGATAAGTGAAATGCGAATAAATGCTGCGTTAACTATTGTGGCCAGTGAATGATTCAGATGGCTTTCTCACTGGCCAGTCGTCATATCTTCTAATTCAGCTCTGCAGCATGCCCGGTTTTATCCGTAAGACCGGACAACATCGCAAGTATCAGTGCAATAACAGACAATATAGCTCCCGCCCAGTTAGGCGATTGCAGACCGAACCCCGCAGCAATCACCGCGCCACCAAGCCAGGCTCCTACAGCATTACCGAGGTTGAAAAGACCGATATTAACCGCAGCGGCCAGCGTGGGTGCACCTGCTGCCCGTGCTTTATCCATCACCAGTTTCTGGATAGGGGAAACTGTCGCAAATCCAAACGCAGCCATCAGGAAAATGCAGACGGCTGACATAACCTGGCTGTGCGCTGAAAAGTTGAATACCAGTAACACGACGGCTTGAGCAGCCAGTGTGATATAGAGCATCGGCATAAGGGCGCGGTCAGCATATCGGCCACCAAGTTGGTTGCCCGTAAACAATCCAAGGCCGAACAGCAGCATCAGCCATGCGAGGCTGCTTTCACTGTATCCTGCCAGCTCCGTCATCATCGGCGCGATGTAGGTAATTGACGTAAAGAATGCGCCCGGCCCGAAAACAGTAATGCCCATTGCCAGCAGCACGTTTACGTTTCTGAAGGCGTTAAACTCATGCGCAAATCTCTGATTTTGTGCCCTTGGCTGGTGCGGGACGAGCATTCCGATGCTGATAACCGTAATGACCCCTATCACGGCTATAGCCATAAAAGCATCACGCCAGGAGAGGTGTTGACCAATCCAGGTACCGGCGGGTACGCCAATAAGATTTGCGACGGTTAGCCCCATGAACATGAACGCAATGGCCCTCACGCGTTTAGAAGGTGCAACCATATCTGCCGCAATAATCGAACCAAGACCAAAGAAAGCACCGTGCGTCATGGACGTGATAATTCTGCCCAGTATGGCTATGCCAAGCGTGGGGGCAAACGCCGTTACCATGTTCCCGGCTACGAAAAGCAGCATAAGGAATACCAGCATGGCTTTACGCGGGACTTTTGAACCCAGAATAATAAGAGCCGGCGCGCCGACGAAGACGCCCAGCGCATAAGAAGTCGCCAGATAGCCGGCAACGGGGATGGTGACGTTAAAATCTACGGCAATGACGGGGAGCAGCCCGGCAATGATGAATTCAGTGGTTCCGATACCGAATGCACCTATCGCCAGCGCCCATAGAGCTAATGGCATAACAAATATCCTGTAAGTAACACTATGTTTTACGTTTGAACTGCTCCGGCATACGGGAAAGATTTCAGCCCGTAAGGCAACAAAAGCAGCGGGACGATAAGGATATAAGTTTGCTAAAAGGCGATAAACAGCCCATATATCGCCTCAGTGACGACAAAATCTCTACCTAAGCGTGCCGAAATAGCCTTCTCCGGCCTTTTTCAGCAGTTCGTCAACGATAAGGCGAACTCTGGGTATGAGGTGCCTTGTTCGGGGCCAGATGACGTTCAGCTCAACCGGGATGGGGGCATGGTCTGCCATCAGAGAGATCAGGCTGCCTGCGGCGATATGGTTGTTAACCATCGACTCAGGAAACTGAGCTATTCCCACGCCAGCCAGACAGGCCTGAATCATGGCATCTCCGTCGCTTATCTGATGTGCTGTGGCGGATATGAATTTCACTTCACGCTCCCCGGCCTTTCGCAACCGCCAGGCAAGGGGGGCGCCCCGGCGGTAGCCCATAATGCAGTAGTGGCTTTTCAAATCCTCTATATCGGCAGGCAAACCGTTCTGTTCAAGATAGGCCGGAGAGGCGCACAATATAAGCCGCTGCCGGCTCAGGCGACGGGCGATCAGCTCATCGGTGCTCTGCAGCTCTCCCAGCCGCAGCACCAGGTCAACGCCTTCCTCCACCGGGTCAATAAGACGGTCATTGAAAGTTAGCGCCAACCGCAGGGCCGGGTAGCGGGTCATCATCTCGATCAATACCGGCATCATCAGATTTCGTCCGAAAGACGCCGGCATATCAATACGAACCGTCCCGGTGGGATTTTCCTGCCGTCTGCTGAGCGTGTTCTCGGCAGAGTCGAGAATTTCAAGCGCCGAGAGGCAACTGGTCAGGTAAGCCTCCCCATCACTCGTCAGGCTCAGTTTACGCGTTGAGCGGTGAAAAAGACGCGTTCCCAGCCTCTCCTCAAGCCGGGCCACACTTTTACCTACTGCCGATTTGGTGATGCCCAGTTGCTCCGCGGCCTCAGTGAAGCTGCTCGATTTCGCAGTAATGACAAAGTTAGTAATTCCCCGCAGGGATTCTGCTGTAATTCCGATAGACATAAAGTTTACTCAATGACGATTCATTGTGCATTTATCGATGTGTAATTCTATACCAGGCTTATCCCTATCAGTAAATAAAGCACCGGCAACCTGATATCAGCTCAGCTCAGCTCACTGCACTTGCAAAAATGACGGTCAACCAGAGCTGTTCATCCATCACACTTATCCGTAAACCCACCGGAAGAAAATTATGCCTTCGGTGCAGAAGTTATCTATGACTCCGTTTCACGATCAGACGACGTGAAAGGGGAAGATACAGAAAACATCCTTACTCTGTTCCCGGGAACACATATCACAACAGTCAGGATGATGACGCTGAATCACGAGCCGGGGCTTGAAAAAGCAAAAAGCCCGCTCAGGTTTCCCTGAGCGGGCTTCTCTAATATGGCTCCTCTGACTGGACTCGAACCAGTGACATACGGATTAACAGTCCGCCGTTCTACCGACTGAACTACAGAGGAATCGTTTGAACGGGGCGAATAATAACGGGGTGGCCCAGGCTTGTAAAGTCAGAAAAGGCCTTGATGTTTCGTTTGCTGCAAGATTATTCAACCTGCTGCTTTTTATGGCTTTTATTGCTGCACTGCTGCGCAGTGGTTCACAACCTGCCACTTATCTTTATCACCATGCTTTATACTGGTGCAGGCTTTGGTGGTTTTCCGCCGGTGAGGGGGACGTCACTACCGACGCCAATATCATTTTTTCTTATTTTTCCGTCGATTAGTTGACGCTTTCTCTTATTCCGTCTGTCTGGCCCGGATCTTGCTGTGGTTTATGTCAACCCAGCCAAGTGGCATGACGGAGGCAGTATGAATTTCAGACGTCTTAAGTATTTCGTGAAAATCGTCGACATCGGCAGCCTGACCCAGGCGGCAGAAGTGCTGCATATAGCCCAACCGGCTCTCAGCCAACAATTGGCAACGCTGGAAGGAGAGCTGAAACAGCAGTTGCTGATCCGCACCAAACGCGGGGTACAGCCTACCGAAGCCGGTAATATTCTTTATGCCCATGCCCAGACTATTTTGCGCCAGTGCGAACAGGCGCAAAGTGCGGTTAATAGTGCCGGGCAGGCGATGAGCGGGCAGGTCTCTGTCGGGCTGGCCCCGGGCAGTCTGGCATCACAGTTGGCGTTGCCGCTGTTGCAGGCGGTGCGCGATCAGCATCCGGGTATTTTGCTCAGTCTGAATGAGAATATTGGCTCGACGCTGGCCGGCCAGGTCGCTAACCAAAACCTGGATATGGCGGTGATCTACGGCGCTAAAATGCCCGCAGGTTTGCAGGCCACGGCCTTAATGCGCGAAGATCTCTATCTGGTGGCGACGCGTGCGGTGCCAAACCCTGGCAACAGCGTTGAGCTGCTGGACGTTGCGCGGCTGAATTTATTTCTGCCGCGTGAGGGAGACGTGGTACGCAGCCAGGTGGACGAAGCCATGGCGATACGCAAGTTAACGGCCAACGTGATTGGTGAAATTGAATCGCCTGGTACCTTGAGTGCGGCTATCGCCAGCGGTTTGGGGGCCACCATTTTGCCAGAGTCGGTGGCGCGCGCGATGATTGGCCCGGCCAAGGCATGGATGGCGCGTATCAATGCTCCATCGCTGAGTGTGCCGCTTTCGCTGTGCATTTCCGGCCAACAATCCTTGTCGGCCCCGGCGCTGGTGGTGAAGGAGATCCTGCTGTCAATTGCCGCCAGCCGCAGTCAGGAAAAACGCGTGCTGGCGTTGGTGCAATAAATCAGGTCGAACTCGATTAGCTGAGTTGGTAACGGCTGTCCGGCTGGGTGGCGGCGGGTAAATCCGTCTCGTCATTCATTTCGCGCAGGTTGATCTCAATCGCATTGCACATGGCATTGAGCGGCAGATCGTTGGCGGCGGTGCCGAACGGATCTTCCAGCTCTTCCGCCAGGGAGTCCAGCGAGATAAAGGTGTAGGAGATAAATACCGAAACTAGCGGCGTCATATAGTGCAGATCCGGCACCAGCGCGAAAGGCAGCAGGGTGCAGAACAGGTAGACGGTGCGGTGAACGATCAGGCTGTAGGCAAAGGGGATCGGTGTATTGGCAATGCGCTCGCAGCCACCGAGGATCTCCGACAGCCGGTTAAGGTTCTGGTCAATGCTATGAAAAAGTACGTCTGACAACTGAGCCGACTGCCGTTTTTCGCCCAGCCATTGGCCCATCATCAACAACAGTCGGTTGCAGGGAGAGGCGCTGTTTTTAATGGCCAGCAGGTCAGCATTGGGCAGCAGGCGCTGCAGATCCTCGCTGCTATCGCTGCCGCGCAGTTGGTGTTTCAGACAGTAGCTAAATGCCATCAGCAGGGCGGCAAATTCACGCGCTGCCTGATCTTGTTGCGGTAGCAGGCTTTTAATCTGCCGTAGCAGCGAGCGTTGGACAATTAACAACCCGCCCCACAGTAACCGCGCCTCGGTGAAACGTGCATAGCTGACGCTGTTGCGAAAGCCGAGAAAGATAGCGATCGCCACGCCCAGCAGGCTGAAGGGGGCCAGCGTGAGTTTGACGCCCAGGTGTTCGTACCACTGAAAACACAGCACCGCGACAATTGACATCGCCACGTTAAGGCTGAGGCGAAACAGAATTTTGGAGAGCACCGAACCGTGCCAAACGAAAAGCCGTCTGAACCAGTGTTGCTGAGGTCTGACAATCATAGGAGTGATAATGACTGGGGGATAGAAGCCGCTGTTGTAACAGATTTACGGTGTGTTCATCAACGGTCTGTGCGTTAAAAGTTAAAAAGCCCGCATCGCGGGCTTTCAGACTGATGACAAACCTCATTCCTGCCCAGAGCGAGTAGAGGTCGATAAATAAAAATCAGGAAAATCAATTTATTGATTTTCGGCTGATCACCACAAAGCAGGAAAAACCACGCTTTTTCCTGCTTTGTCAGCAACCTAAAAGCCCGCATCGCGGGCTTTAGTCATCCGCCGTTAACGGAACGGCGGCTCGTTAAAGGTACGCAGCTTGCGGGAATGCAGCCGATCGCCCTCGGCGCGTAGCAGGTCGATAGCGCAAATGCCGATCTGCAGATGCTCCGAGATCGCGCCTTCATAGAAGCGGTTGGCCTGCCCGGGCAGTTTGATTTCGCCGTGCAGCGGTTTGTCGGACACGCACAGCAATGTGCCGTAAGGCACCCGGAAACGATACCCCTGAGCCGCAATGGTGGCGCTTTCCATGTCTACCGCCACGGCGCGGCTGAGGTTAAAGCGCAGCGCCGAGGCGGAATAGCGCAACTCCCAATTACGGTCGTCGGTGGTGACTACCGTGCCGGTACGCAGGCGTTGCTTAACCTCTTCGCCGGGCATGCCGCTGACCATTTTGGTGGCGTCATACAGCGCGCGCTGCACCTCGGCAATGCTGGGGATTGGGATGTCCGGCGGCAGTACCGAATCCAGCACGTGATCGTCGCGCAGGTAGGCGTGGGCCAAAACGTAGTCGCCAATCGACTGGCTTTCGCGCAGGCCGCCGCAGTGGCCGATCATCAGCCAGGCACTGGGGCGCAATACTGCCAAATGGTCGCAGATGGTCTTGGCGTTGGATGGGCCGACGCCGATATTGATCAGGGTGATGCCCTGGCCGGTACGAGAAATCAGATGGTAGGCCGGCATCTGGTGGTTCTTCCAGGCCAGGTCGGACACTGCCTGGTCCGGCGCGGTGGTTTCCGGCGTGATATAGATGCCACCGGCGCTCGACAGCGCAATGTAAGGGCTGGCCGGATCGGCTATCTCGGCGCAGGCCCAGCGGACAAACTCATCCACGTAGCGGGTGTAGTTGGTGAACAGCACGAACGGCTGGAAATGCTCTACCGGCGTGCCGGTGTAGTGCCGCAGCCGCGCCAGCGAAAAATCGGCCCGCAAGGCGTCGAAATGCGAAAGCGGGAAGGTGCTGGTGGCATGGAACAGGCCGTCGGCGGTTTCATCGCCAATTTGCGCCAATTCGGTGGTGGGGAAATGCTGTGCCAGGCTGGCGCTCATTGAGCGATCCAGCATCAGATTGGAGCCGTCAATCACGTAGGGGAAAGGAATTTCCTGCTGTGATGGCCGCACTTCAATATGCGCATCGTATTCACTCGCCAGCATGGTCAGTTGTTCGGTCAGATAGTGGCGAAACAACTGCGGACGGGTAATGGTGGTGGTGTAGCAGCCGGTATGGGTGAAACGGCCATAGGCGCGGGTTTTGGTCTGACCGGGCGATTTTCCATCCCAACTGACCCGCAGTTCTGGGTAAACAAACAGCCCTGTGGCGCGGGTCTGCGCGTCGGGCAGTCCACCGTGATTGATAAAATCCCCAACCGCTTGGCGCAGTGCTTCAACCGAGGCTTCGTATAGCGCTTCCAGTTGTTCGATCGCCTGAGCGGGGGTGAGGCCGGTGCCGGATTGCTGACTGCTCATACTCTCTCCTTGGTTCTCCCGGCTATGCGGCGGGAGGCATACGGATGCCGATATCAATTCACAGCAACAGGTTAGCCGAAGACGGGCGTAAAATCTTTATTGAAGGGGAAAAGAAAACGCAGCGGCATGGCGTCTGCCGCTGCGGTGTCGCGATCAGGAGTCGGGGGCGGCCTGTTCCACTTTCAGCGAGACCAGCCCAATGCCCAGTTTTTTCGGCGTAAAGCCGCCGCTGGCGCCTTCCTGTGGCTCGGTCGGTGCCGGTGGTGTGATCCGGATGTTCTGCGCACCGCCAGGGTTATCAAAGCGTAGCGTCACGGTAGTGTCCTGCTCGGTGAGCGTCACAAACTGTTCCTGGTCACCGACGCGTACCGAAATTGGTTCGCCAACGTTTTTACCGTAGGCGCGTGCGCGCAGCACCAAATCAAAGGCCGAAGGCAGTGGGTCGACGTAGTCGATGTTCACCGTCGGTGCCAGATTGGCGTCCGACCAGCGGCCCCAGTCCTCGACGGCGGCAACACCGGTAATCGCCTTAACCTGTTCCGGCATGCCCGGCAGCATAAAGGCAATGGCATCTGCGTGATATTTAACCGCCGCATCGTCCACTTTCAGCCGCTCGACGGCATTTTGATATGCGGCCACGCTGTCCCCTTCGGGGCTGCTAAAGTTGACCTTGCCACGATAGTTGCCCCCTTTGGCCTGCACGATGTGCGGTGGGGCGGCCAGATTGCCTGAAGCAACGCAGGTCTCGGTACTCAGCGCCAGTTCAGGCGCCCACACCCGGCCAATTTCATAGCACTTGTCGACCCAGACGAATTTTTCACCCGCACCCAAACCGGCGAGCTGTTTTTTCAGCGGCGTGGACAGATAGACGTTAAACATCGGCTCAATTTTATTGTCCGTCACCTTCAGGATAAACGGCACCTTAAAGGTGATGCCAGAGAAGCTAAAACGGCTGCCCTGATTGTCCAGATTAAAGTTGCTGATGTTGTTGGGGAAGCCCCATTGTTTCACCACCGCCGGTTTCCAGGCGTTGATTTTCTCATCGATATTCAGAAATACGGTAGCCAGCGTCGGACTGGACAGGCTGCTGCGCCCAAGGCCAATGTAGTTATCGCCGCCCATCACGTCCAGCACCGTGGCACCGTTGTCCAGCGTGCTGCGCTTCTCGTTATGCAGCGCGGTCTGTGGGTGGGTGCCGTCGATAATAAAGAACAGATTGCGGCGTTTCTGCTTGGTCAGAATGTCATAAGCGGTGTTGTTCATCGCCAGGTGATCCGAAGACACCACGATAACGGTATTTTTGAAGTACTCGGACGCTTTGATTTTGTCGATTAGCGCCGCGATATGTTGCTGGCTACAGGCCACCGCGCTTAGCGAGCGGTTTTCTTTGTTCTGCCAACTGAACGACTTTTTGCTGCAACTGGCGGAGATAAAACCGTCCGGGTGATGGGTGTCGACGGTCAGCGCAAACAGCGAGAACTTTTTATCCTGTTTCGACAGTTCGACAAACTTGTCGAACACCAGATCCAGCACGGTATCGTCGTACCAGCCCCAGTCATTTTTGTAGCTCGGATCGCTGACCTGCCCACGCAACTCCTTGAAGCCATACGCATGGTCAAAACCGTGCGATTTCAGGAAGGTATCTTTGCCGGCGAAGGCCAGTTCGGCACCCTGATAAAAGTAGTTGTCGTAACCGGCGGATTTCAGCACGTCACCCAGGCAGACGTTTTCCGGATAAAAGGTGGAAACGGCGCTGGAGGCGTTGCCGTCAAAGGGGGCAAACAGCGGGATCCCGCACTGCGAAGACACCATACCGGCAATGGTATAGCCGGTGCCGGGCAGCTGTTGGGTATTGCTGAAATCGATACTGTTTGCGCGGTGCTGGTTCAGTTCGTCGGTCAGGCCGGGGAAGAGATCTGCATCCAGATAGGTTCTTTCCAGGCTTTCGGCATAGATATACACCAGGTTCGGCGCTTTACCCTGCATGCTCTTTTTCGGCGCTTTGTAATAGGTATCAAAGTCGGCGGTGTCACCGCTAATCTGGCTTCTGACCAGCAGGGAGATATCCTGAAAGGCCGGGGTGGTGCCGACGGAAAACAGCGCCAGCAGCACGGCGAGCACGCTATAAACCACGCTGCTGCTTTTTGCCTTGCGCCGCACCAGGCTCCAGGTCAGCACGCTGAAGATCAGTGCCAGCACCGCCAACAGGCCGATAAACGGCAGCAGGTATTTGCCAACGCCGGCACCCTTCAGGCTGCTGGTGAGGGTGTAGAGCACCGCATCGGTAATGCCATCGCCGGTAAAGTAGTTACTGGCGATCAGCACCACGTTAAGGATCAGATAGCTGCCCAACAGCGTCAGCAGGGCGGCCAGCCACCAGCGGTTGGCGGCGGCTCGGGTCCGGTAGATGAGAATTGAGGCTAAAAAAAGTGCAAACGAAATTAATGCTGAAACCATCCACCGTACCCTGTCTGATTAAAAAGAAAATCTTAACTGCTCTGACAAACGCTATTGAGCCGCGCACAGCGCGAAAGAGGAAGGGTATAGCGCATTGAAAGCACCAGGGTCAATGCGTGTTTGCATTGCCTCGCCGCGGCAGAGTGCGATTGGCGTTTTTTGTGACATTACTGTGACACTAATCACGTCTGAGAGCAGCAGAGCGCAAAATAGGCCCTCTCCTTGGGGAGAGGGCAAACAGACCAACGCGCCCTTTAAGGCAACTCCACCGCATACTGCTCTACCGGAGTGATTTTTTTGATCAGCTTATTGTCGAACAGGAACTGTTCATAGGCCTGATAGCGCGCTTTATCCAGCCTGGCCGGATCGCGGGCGAACAGCGGCAGGCTGGCCTGCCAGGCCTGTTTGTTCAACTCGGTATTGAGTTCCGGGTGGGCCTTGGCGAACGCCAGCCAGCTTTCCTGTGGGTGAGCCTGCAGGTAATCGTTGCCTTTTTTCAGCGCCGTGAGGAATTTCTTGATTTTCGGCTCGCCCACCGCGTCGCGATTGGCGACGATAATCAGTTCGTCGTAGGCTGGCACGCCGTAGTCTTCCACGTTAAACACCACCGGATCCTTGCCCTGCAACTTTAGCTCCAGCGCTTCGATATTACGATATCCGCCAATCACCGCATCAACCTGACCTGCCAGCAGGGCGCTGGTCAGTTGGAAATTTACGTTAATCAACTTACCGTCGTCAGGGTTGAGGTGTTCATGCTTGAACATGGTTGCCAGCGTGGCCTGTTCGATGCCGCTGACCGAGTAACCGATTTTTTTGCCCTTCAGCCCTGCCGGGGTGGTAATGCTTTTATCCAGCGTAATCACGGTATTGAGCGGTGAATTAATCAGGGTACCCACGCGCATCAGCGGCAGGCCCTGATCGGCAAAGAAATGCAGCTGCGGCTGATAGGTGATGGCCAGATCGGCCTGTTTTGCCGCCACCAACCGTGGTGGTAGCGCCGGATCGGAAGGCGGCACAATCTTGATGTCCAGGCCTTCGGCCTTGAAGGCACCGATCTGCTCGGCCACCATAATCGGCGCGTGATCGGGGTTGATATACCAGTCGAGCACCAGCGTCAGTTTTTCTGCGGCGGTAGCTTGCCCGGCCAGCGTGGTGCAGAGCATCAGTCCGCAGAGGGTTTTATTAATCATTGTGGATCCCTTGTTATCAGTCATTTTCCGGCGCCCAGTCGATCAGGCGCAGCAGCAGCGCGTCCACCGTCACCCAAAGCAGGACGGTCATCAGCACCAGAATAAACAGCGCGGCAAAACAGACGTCGGTCTGCATGCGCGCGTTGGCGTTCAGCATTACGTAACCCAAACCTTCCGCCGAGCCGACCCATTCGCCGATGATCGCGCCGATCGGGGCGACGGCGGCGGCCATGCGCAGCCCGGAGCCAAAGGCCGGCAGTGCCGCCATCAGCCGCACATGCCGCAGTTGCGCCCAGGGAGAAGCGCGCAGGGTGCGGGCCAGATCGAGATAATCGTTATTGACCCGGCGCAGTCCGTCGAAGAAGGCTGAAGTGACCGGGAAGAAGATCACCAACACGGCCATCACCACCTTGGCGCTCATGCCAAAACCGAACCACAGCACCAACAGCGGGGCCAGTGCAAACACCGGGATAGCCTGACTGGTTAGCACCAGCGGCATTAGCCAGCGTTGCAGCCGTGGGGAATAAATCATGCACAGCGCCAGTACGGCACCAAGCAACACCCCGGCCAGCAGGCCGCAGGCGATCTCGGCGGCGGTGATCAGCGTGTGGTAACCGAGGTAAGCCCGGTCGTTCCACAGCGCCTGCGCGACTGAGGTGGGTGAAGGCAGCAGAAAAGCCGGAATATCACCCAGAGTGACCAGTCCCCACAGCAATAGCAGGCCGGCAAACACCGTCAGGCTGCGGCGCATCCGCGACAGACGGCTTTCAATCTGTGGTTTCATCCGGCGGCCCTCACCAGTTGCAACAACAGCTCGCTCTGGCTTTTCAGCAGATGAGGATCGTCCGGTGCGCGCGGCGGCAAACCTTCGATAACATGGCTATCGTCAATACCGGCGGGATAGCGGGACAGTACCAGCAGGTGATGGCTGAGACGGCAGGCTTCCATTGGGTCGTGGGTAATCAGCAATACGGTGTGCTGCGCCAGCAGTTCGGCGGCCAGTTGCTGGATCATGGCGCGGGTAATGGTGTCCAGCGCCGAGAAAGGCTCATCCATCAGCACAATCGGCTGGCGTTCATACAGGGTACGGGCGATGGCGGTGCGCTGACGCATGCCACCGGACAGCGCAGCAGGCAAGGCATTGCCATAACCGCTCAGCCCCACGCGTTCCCGCAGGTGTTCCGCCCAAGCGCAATCGACCTTTTCACCGCGCAGCCGCGCGCCGAGGCTGATGTTCTGGTCAATGGTCAGCCACGGATAGAGCAAATCCTTTTGCCCCATATAAGCGATGCGCCCGGCAATCGGCAGGCCGTCACTGCCGGTCACCGAACCGGAGGTGGGTTTTTCCAGCCCGGCAATAATCTTCAACAGGCTGGTTTTCCCCGCGCCGCTGGCGCCGAGCAGGGCAACAAAACTGCCGCCTGCGATATCGAAGCTCAGCCGCTCAAAAATCACCTGCTGACCAAAGCGCAGGGTTAAATCCCGCACCTGAATACCCGGCCGAACGCCATGGTGTTGCGCGTTGCCTATACTCATTGGGCATTCAGCCCCATTTGCCAGAAGGCAGATTCCAGCCGGGTGGCGGTGGTGAAAATCTCTGACAGTTCGCCCAGGCGGCTTTCTGCACCGCGCTGACGGCCGACGTTTTCCAGCAGATCGATAGCGGCCTGCACCCCGGTCAGATAGCCCGGATCGCCATAGTTGCGGATCCACGAGGCGTAAGGGTTGCCCTCCATCACCGTGGCAGGGTCGCCCAGCAGCCGCAGGCCAATCTCGGCATAGCCGGCGACGCAGGGCAACAGCGCCGCCAGCAGGTCGAGAGCGTCCCCGGAGTGGCCGATATCGAGTACATAACGGGTGTAATTGAGGGTTTCTGCGGCTTCTGGCTCGGCGGCAATCTGCGGCTCGCTGAGGCCCCAGTCGGCGCAATAGGCCAGATGCAAAGGCAGCTCGGCGACAATCGCATTGAGCGAGGCGGTGGCCGTGCGCATCTCCGGCAGGGTGCGCAGTTTGCTGACCAGCAGGGCGTAGGCGCGGGCAAAGTGGATCAGGAACAGATAGTCCTGGGTCAGATAGCGGCGGAAAGCAGGTTCGGGTAGCGTACCGGCGGCCAGTTGCTGAATAAAGGGGTGAGCGACATAGTCCTGCCAGTGGCTACCGGCGCGCAGGCGCAGTTGGCCGTAGAGACCGTCGTCGAATTGGGGAGTAAACATGGGACCTCCAAAAGTGAGTGGAGATCCGGGCGCGCTGAGGTATGAACAGGCAATGACTGATAGCGTTATTGCCGACCCGTCCCTTCGCTGGCATGACCCAGATCAGGTTCAAAGGGTTCGGCTTGCGCCATCTCAGCCCATTACAGGACACCCCTCGGAGGAGCCTGTTATACGATATTTACTTTTTGATTACAATGTTTGGGCGGGGGGAAGCCTGGAGGATTTTCTCTGCCAAAAACGGTTCGTTTAGTGCGGTCGAAGACAATTTTTCTGGCCTGACAGGGGGCATATTTGTCACTGTAATCCGGTCATAATTGAACCTAAGGACACCACCCATGAAGAAAATTGGATTTCTCTCTTTTGGCCACTGGACGCCTTCGTCACAGTCGGGCACCCGTTCGGCCGGCGATGCGTTGCTGCAATCGATCGACCTGGCCGTCGCGGCAGAAGAGCTGGGGGCGGATGGGGCCTATTTCCGCGTGCATCACTTTGCACGCCAGCTTGGCTCGCCATTCCCGCTGTTGGCTGCCATCGGTGCCAAAACCCAGCGTATTGAGATTGGTACCGGCGTGATCGACATGCGCTATGAAAACCCGCTGTATATGGTTGAAGACGCCGGAGCCGCCGACCTGATTTCAGGTGGACGCTTGCAGCTTGGCATCAGCCGCGGTTCTCCCGAGCAGGTGATTGATGGCTGGCGTTACTTTGGTTACACGCCTGCGGACGGCGAGACCGAAGCCGATATGGCCCGCCGCCACACCGAAGTGCTGCTGGACGCGCTGCGCGGTGAAGGCTTTGCCGAACCCAGCCCGCAGCCGATGTTCCCTAATCCTCCCGGCCTGCTGCGCGTTGAACCCTTCTCTGCCGGGCTGCGGGATCGCATCTGGTGGGGTGCCAGCTCAGACGCTACGGCAGTTTGGGCCGCGAAGCTGGGGATGAACCTGCAAAGCTCGACGCTGAAAAACGACGAAACCGGCGAGCCGTTTCACGTGCAGCAGGCCAAACAGATCCGCGCTTACCGCGAGGCCTGGAAGTTGGCAGGGCATAAACGAGAGCCGCGTGTGTCGGTCAGCCGCAGCATTTTTGCGCTGATGAACCAGCAGGACCGCAGTTACTTCGGCAATAGCGGGCAGGAGGGCGATCAGGTGGGCTATATCGGCGATCAGACCCGGGCGATATTCGGCCGTAGTTATGCCGCCGAGCCAGAGCTGCTGATCAAACAGCTGGCGCAGGACGAAGCCATTGCCGAAGCGGATACCTTGCTGCTGACGGTGCCAAACCAGTTGGGCGTTGAGTATAACGCCCATGTGATTGAGTCGATCCTGAAGCATATTGCACCGGCGCTGGACTGGCGCTGATAAGTCGCGCACTGAAAGCCCGCCAGCCTCTCCGGTGGCGGGCTTGACTTATTTTGCTCATTTTGTATTTTAAGGACATGCATACCTTTCTGATTATCGTCCCCGAAGGGGGCATGTTATTCGAGTCGGCAGGCATCGCCGACATCCTGATGCAAGCCAACCGCTTGAGGCCCAACGACGCTCCGCTCTACCAGATGGCGATCGTCACCACCCAATCTCACCGGGTGGTACATGGGTCGTCCGGCTTGAATCTGTTGGCCGATCATCGTCTTTCAGATCTCGACCCAGAGCAGGAACGCGACACCATCATAGTGACCGGAAAAGGCGCGACCGAGGAAGAGAGTGCTTATGTTGTCGACTGGCTACGGCGTGCCGCACCCAAGGCGCGGCGTATTGCGTCGGTTTGCGGTGGGGCGTTGTTGCTGGCCGAAGCCGGTTTGCTGGATGGACGCCGGGCGACCACCCATTGGCGATTGCTGGAAACCTTGCAGACTCGTTTCCCAAAAGTGCAGGTCGAAAATGGGCCGTTGTACGTGCAGGATGGTTCCGTCTGGACTTCGGGCGGGGTCAGTTCCGGCTTCGATCTCACCCTGGCGCTGGTGGAGGACGATTACGGTTTTGTTCAGGCGCGTGAAGTGGCGCAAGATCTGGTGATGTTCCTGCGTCGGCCTGGCGGTCAGGCGCAGTTCAGCCGTTACCCTTTAAATCAGGCTAAAACCCCTGGCCCAATCCGCGATCTTCAGTCGTGGATCCTGGAGAATCTGGCCGCAGACCTTTCCGTTGAGCAGTTGGCGGAACGGGTTGCCATGAGTCCGCGTAACTTTACCCGGGTGTTCACGCGTGAAACCGGTATTTCCCCCGCCAAATTTGTTGAAGAAGGGCGTTTATATCTGGCCCGGCAACGCCTGGAGCAGAGTGCGGAAGGTATTGAGCAAATCGCCATCAGTTGCGGGTTTGGCAATGGCCTCAATCTGCGGCGCGTTTTTGAGCGGCATTTGCAACTCTCACCTACCGAATATCGCGAGCGTTTTCATTCCCGCATGTTGGCCTAAATTGATCTGCAAACGTCATTTACGACACTGACCTCTCCGGTTTAGATTGGTGACAGAGCCAATAATGAAGGAGTAGATCATGGTCAAAGTAGGCATTAATGGATTCGGCAGGATCGGCAGGAACGTGTTGCGCGCAGCGTTAGGTCGCAGCGACTTTCAGGTTGTGGCAATCAATGATTTGACCGACAGCAAAACCCTGGCGCACCTGCTGAAATACGATTCGCTTTCAGGCACTCTGGCAGCCAGCGTCGAAGCCGGTGAGAACCAGTTGCTGCTCGATGGTCGGCCGATTCATGTTTTCTCCGAAAGAGATCCGGCTGCTATCCCATGGAGCAGCGTGGGTGTTGAGGTGGTGATTGAGGCGACGGGCTTCTTCACCGACAAAGCCAAGGCCGAAGTGCACATCACCCAAGGCGGTGCCAAGCGAGTCATTATCTCGGCACCGGGCAAGGACGATGATATTACGCTGGTGCTGGGCGTTAACCATCAGCAATACGATCCGGCCAAACATTTTGTGGTCAGCAACGGCAGTTGTACCACTAATGGCCTGGCCCCTGCCGCCCAGGTATTGCATCAGGCATTCGGTATTGAATACGGTTTGATGAATACCACCCATGCCTACACCAATAGCCAGGCACTGCATGACCAACCGGAAAAAGACCTGCGCGGTGCCCGTGCCGCAGCGGAGTCGATTGTGCCTTATTCCAGCGGCGCCGCTAAAGCGCTCGGCAAGGTGATCCCGGAGCTGGACGGTCGCCTGACCGGTTACTCGCTGCGGGTGCCGGTACCGGTAGTGTCTATCGTGGACTTAACGGTCACGCTGAAACGTGAAGTGACGGCCGAAGAGATCAACGCGGCTTTCCGCCAGGCCGCCGAATCCGGTCCTCTCAAGGATATTCTTGGCTACAGCGATGAGCCTTTGGTGTCCAGTGATTATAGAGGCGACCCGCGTTCGTCGGTGATTGATGGGCTTTCCACGCTGGTGATTGGCGGTAATTTGGTCAAGATCCTCGCCTGGTACGACAACGAGTGGGGCTTCTCTAACCGGCTGGTGGATCTGGCGGTTCTGATGGAAAAACGCGGTTTGTAAAAGAGTAGGGGCGCTGCATGCGGCGCCCCTATAGTGAACCCGGTCAAATTACAGTTGCGCGATCTGCATTAAATCTTGTTTGGCCCCTGGCGCGACCGCCAGCACCGGCCCGCCGCGCAGCAGATGTTCCCCGTCGGTATTAAACGGATGGGTCCAGCCACCGGCTTCATTAACCAGGCAGTAACCTGCCAGACAATCCCAGGCGTGCATATAAGGCTCGTAATAACCCACCAGTCTTCCTGCGGCGACCCAGGCCAGCATCATGGCACCGGAACCGTTACGGAAGAAATTGCCGCCCACGGCGGTGATCGCGGCAGCTATTTCGCCAACGCGCTCGGGCGTTACATAGCTGTTGGCACCAAAACCGGTGACGTGGTTTTGCATGGTGCGCTGTGGATCCACCCGCAGCGGTTTGCCATTAAGCGTGGCACCTGCACCGCGTGCCGCAACAAAGCACTCTTGCTGACAAGGGGCGACGATCACCCCGATCACCGGCTCACCCTGATAAATAACCGCAATCGACACACACCAGTTCGGCATACCGTTAACGAAAGGGCTGGTGCCGTCGATCGGATCTACCACCCAGGTGTAGCCAGAGTCACCCGGCTGCAGGCCAAACTCCTCCCCCAAAAAACCGTCGTTCGGGAACTGCTGGGCGATTTTCTCGCGGATCAGCAATTCAACTTCGCGGTCGGCAATTGATACCACGTCCTGCGCATCGCGTTTGGTTTCAATCACCAGGCTTTCGCGGCGGTTAAAATAGTCCAGCGCTTTGTCGCCGGCCGCTCGCGCCGCCTGCTCGGCCAGCGTCAGGCGTTGGGAAATCAGCTCATTCATTTTAGCTCCTTAATATTTTGCGGCTTACTGGGCAATCAGCGCCAGCCCCTGCGATTTGAAATCAATGGCGACGCGAGTGGTCGGCGTCAGCTGGCGCTCCATCTGCACATCGACAATAAACAGCGCGCCGAGATCGGTCTTCACTTCATATTCGATATGGTCCCCCAGCCAGGCGCTGTGGGTCACTTCACCGTTTAATGCCCCGGTCTGCTCTGGCTGCAGGGTAATAAACTGTGGCCGCACCGAAAGTTGGGCGGCGCCGGGGCGGGCTTTAGCGCCTGGCACCCGGTACTGACGGCTGCCGAGGGTGATCAGCGCCTCGCCATTATCTACCCGCTCAATGTCACAAGGCAGAATATTGGCCTCGCCCATAAAGTCGGCGATAAACACCGACGCCGGCGAGTGATAGAGCTCCTGTGGTGCACCCTGTTGGGCAATATGCCCTTCTTTCATGACGATAATCTTATCGGAGACCGCCAAAGCCTCTTCCTGATCGTGAGTGACATACACGGCAGTAAAGCCAAGGCGCTGCTGCAAGTCGCGGATCTCGGTGCGCACCCGGCGGCGTAGCCGTTCGTCAAGATTGGATAGGGGTTCGTCGAGCAGCAGCACCTGGGGTTCCAAAACCAGCGCACGCGAAACGGCAATTCGCTGCTGCTGGCCGCCAGAGAGTTCGGCGGGCAGGCGTTGGCCCATATTTTCCAGACCGACCAGCTTCAACCCCTCACGCGCCCGATCCTGCGCTTCTTTACGCGGCAGGCCGCTGGCGAGCAGGCCGTACATCACGTTGTCCAGCGCATTCATATGCGGGAACAGGGCGTAGGACTGGAACACCATAGCCACGTCGCGCTCATTGGCAGGCAGATGCGTGACATCTTTGCCGCCGATCAGAATACGTCCTGAGGTCGGGTGTTCCAGGCCGGCCAGCAGGCGCAGGGTGGTGGTTTTGCCGCAGCCGGAAGGGCCGAGCAGCGTCACCAGCGTGCCGGGTTCGACGGTGAGCGAAAGGCCGGGCAGGGCAGTGAAGTCGGCAAACTGTTTGGTGACGTTCTCAAACACCACCGAGCCGGAGCGAATGGCAGTCATAGGGCATTCTCCTGATGTAAGGCCGCGGGTGGCGTCACCGGCGGGGTAGCAGTTATTGCGCGGCGCAGGCGACGTTCGCCAACCAGCAACTGGAAGCTGAGGATCACCGCCAGCATCACCACGATAAGCACCGAGGAGTAGGCGATAGCCACGCCGTATTCCCCGTTTTCCACCAGCCCGACGATGTAGGAGGTGGCCATGTTGTACTGAGCGCTGACCAGGAAAATCACCGCGCTGATTGAGGTAATTGCCCGCACAAAGGCATAAACCAGAGCTGCGCTGATAGCGGGTTTCAGCAGCGGCAGGATCACTTTGCGCAGGGTGCGGAAACTGCTGGCGCGTAGCGTCAGCGAGGCTTCATCCAGGCTGCGATCCAGCTGACTCATGGCGGCTATGCCACCGCGCACGCCGACCGGCATATTACGGAACACGAAGCAGGCCACCAGGATCAGTGCGGTACCGGTGATCTCCAGCGGCGGCAGGTTATACGCCATGATGTAACTGACGCCGATCACCGTGCCGGGGATGGCAAAACTGAGCATGAGCATAAACTCAAAGGTCTGGCGACCGGCAAACTTCTGCCGCACGATCAGCCAGGCGGTGAGCAGGCCAACAATGGCGGTAAGCGGCGCGGCGATCAGGGCAATTTCCAGCGTGGTCCAGAACGAGTTCCAGGCGACCCCGGTCCAGACAATCTGGCCGCTGTTCCACTGGAAACCGAAGGCGCGGGCGTAATGAGCCAGCGTCAGGCTGTTATCCAGCCCCCAGGACTGCACAAAACCGCCGATCAGGATCATGCCGTAGACCACCAGCGTGAATAGTCCCCAGGGGATCACCAACGCGTAAACGGCATAGCGCAAGCCGCGTGGCAGCCCACAGTGGGTACCGGAATCCCCTTTGCCGGTGACGGTGGCGAAGTTTTTCCCCGCCAGCCACAGGCGCTGCAAGATAAAGGCACTGAGGGTAAAGCACAGCAGGATGATCGCCAGTACGGCGGCGCGGCTTGGATCGTTTTGCGCCCCCACCACCGAGAAGAAGATCTCGGTCGACAGCACGCCGTGGCTGCCCCCCAGCACCATCGGATTGCCGAAGTCCGCCATGCTTTCGATAAAGCTGATCAGGAAGGCGTTGGCCAGACCGGGGGCCATCAGCGGCAGTGAAACATAGCGGAAGGTACGCCAGCGGTTGGCGCGCAGCGTCTGTGAGGCTTCTTCCAGTGAGGGGCTGACCCCTTCCACCACGCCAATCAGCACCAGGAAGGCTATCGGGGTGAAAGAGAGCACCTGAGCAATCCAGATGCCGGTCAGGCCATACAGCCAGCGGCCTGGCTCGATGCCAAACAGGCTGGCGAGCAGTTCGGTAACCACGCCCGCGCGGCCAAACAGCAGCATCAGCGCCAGCCCAATCACAAACGGCGGCGTGATGATCGGCAGTACGGTCAGCAGGCGCAGCCCTTTTTTGAACGGCAGCGGCGTGCGGGTGGCGGCCAGCGCAAAAGCCAGGCCGAGCAGCGTGGAACCACTGGCGGTCATCAACGCCAGGGTCAGGGTACGCCAGGCGGTACCGCAACTGCCACCTTTCAGGCAACCCAGGCTCCAGATGGCCGGATCCTGCATATTGGCGATCAGGCCGTCGGGTTTAAACGAACCGTCCACGTCCTGCACCGAGGCGACAAACATGCTCAGAACCGGGTAGAGCACGAAAGTGGTCACCAGCGCGACCAACAGCACGATGGCGGCCACCACAAAGGCATCCCCCTTCAGCACGCCGCGTTCGGCCAGTGCAAAAGAGAACAACAGCAAAAAGGTGGTGATCAGCAAAATGGCACCGGCGCCAAAGGCGGGTTGCCCGTCGCTGAGCGTGCCGAACAGCTGCTCGCTCCACTGCCAGTTCCAACCGCTGTAGCCGATGGCGTGGCCTTCAAACAGCAAAAATACGATGCCGACGACGCTGGCGCACATCAGCAGTTGCGAGCGCAGGCGGCTCACCGGCAGCAGGCGTGCCGGCGCGCAAACCAGCAGCATCAGCAGGGCAATCAGCAGCCAGGGGCGTTGAAAGGTCAGTATTTGCCACAGCGCGGGGGCACTGGCCTGATCCCGCCACAGCGTACTCAGCCAGCCAAAGTCGAAGAACCCGGCTTCCTGGCTGTACCAGGGCAGTAGCAATACGGCCAGTGCGCCCAGCACGAGGGCCCCGTCCAGGCGGCGGTTTTGAGCATTCATCGTAACCTCGAGAGTTCATATTTCCGTCACCGCACTTTGCATGGGCGAGAGTTACCTCGC
Source organism: Serratia sp. AR11 (assembly GCF_056376275.1). Classification (NCBI taxonomy): domain Bacteria; kingdom Pseudomonadati; phylum Pseudomonadota; class Gammaproteobacteria; order Enterobacterales; family Yersiniaceae; genus Serratia; species Serratia sp. AR11. Next base: position 3,539,157 of record NZ_CM150739.1, on the reverse strand, counting down.
CCGGTTTGTCGCAGAGCGCGTCACATTCGGGAGGAAAGGGACGTGAATTATTGGGCGCTGGCGCCGATCTCTTTATCCCAGCGGCTGAGCAGTGCCTTGCGTTTTTCTGTCGCGCCGTAGGTTTTAAAGTCGTAATCGATCAGTTTGATGTTCTCAAAGCGTGGCGCGTACTCGGAAATCGCCGCGTTACGATTGGACGGCAACTGGAAGGATTTGGCGTCTTTCATGTGCGATTGCGCATCAGCGCTGAGCGCCCAGTCGTACCACACCTTGGCCTCATTGAGGTTGCGTGCGCCTTTGACGATCGACATCGAGCCAATTTCAAAACCTGTGCCTTCGCACGGGGCAACGGCCTTGATCGGGAAGCCATCGACCTGCATTGCGACGGCATCATGCATAAACACGATACCGACGGTGGTTTCGCCGCGTGCCGCTGCCTTCACCGGCGCCGAGCCGGATTTGGTGTACTGCGAGATATTGGCGTTGAGCTTTTTCAGGTAGTCGAAGGCCGGCTCTTCGCCCATGATTTGCACCAGCGTGGCAAGGGTGTTGTAAGCGGTACCGGAAGAATTTGGGTTAGCCATCTGGATCTCGCCTTTGTAGGCCGGGTCCAGCAGGTCGCTCCAGCAGGCAGGCACCTTGAGTTTTTTCTCCGCCAATAGCTTGGTGTTGTAACCCCAACCGAGCGCCCCGGCATAAACACCCACGGTGCGGTAACCGGCGCTTTCCGCCTGTTTACGCGCCCAGTCGTGCTGTTGATCAAGCAACGGGGATTTATAAGGCTGGGTTAACCCTTCGTCCGCGGCCTGCATATGCGGATCGCCAGTGCCTGCCCACCAAATATCGGTGCGCGGGTTACGGGCTTCGGTACGAATACGTGCGTAGGCTTCCCCGGCGGAGAGGCGCACCATACTGACTTTGATATCCGGATGCTGTTTCTCGAACAGATTGGTCATCTGTTCGCAGACCACCACATCGGCGGAGCAGATCATGTTCAATTTCCCAGCGGCGAAAACAGGTGAAGCAGAGAGTGCAGAGCCAGCGGCGAGGACCGCTATCAGAGTAACGCGATGCATGGTGTTCTCCTTGGTTGTGTAGGGTGGCGATACGTTGTCGCCTATTTTTTTTGCACGTGTGTGCAAATAACTAGAGGATAAAAATTGTGCTGTCAATCGCGCAATGAAACAATTCAACCTTCTCGTCACAAAAATGAAACATTTTTACCGATAAAAATTTGCACACCTTTGCAAAGTGCGGCAAACTTTTCGCAGAGCAGAAAATGGATGGATATGAAGATGGCGGTGGACAAGGCGATGATCAGTGCGAAAGACGTGGCGGAGTTGGCTGGAGTTTCCCGATCGGCGGTCTCGCGGACTTATACGTCTGGTGCCAGCGTGTCGGCGGCGACCCGCGAGAAGGTGATGCGGGCGGCTGAAGAACTGGGATATCACGTTAACCATTTGGCTCGGGGATTGGTACGTAACCGCAGCGGCATTGTTTGCCTGATTGTTTCAGAGTTGGCGACCCCTTACCGGGCCAGCCTGGTGCGTTTGCTGACTCAGCATTTGCAGGACGCGGGCAAAATAGCCATGTTGATTAACACCGATCGCTCCGATGACAGCGTCTCCCAGGCGCTGCAACAGGCAATAAACTTTCGGGCGGATGCCTCCTTTGTGCTATCCGGCATGCCCGACAGCGCCATTGCCCGCCTGTGTCACAGGCACGGCCAACGGCTGGTGCTGATTAACCGTGATGACACCTTGCCCGGCTCACTCAGTATCCGGCTGGATAACGAAGAAGCGGCGGGCAGGGTGGTGATGGCGTTTGCTCGTGCGGGCTGCCAGCGTATTGCTTTTGCCAACTCTTTGGCCGGTACGCCCAGCCTGATGGCGCGTGAACGGGGTTTTCTGCAGGCAGCGGAAGCGGCGGGGTTACCGGTGAGCGTCGAACGCTTCGGTACCACCTCTTATGAGAGCGGTCAGATCCTGGCGCACCGCCTGTTGACCCGGCGCGAGCGGCCTGATGCGGTGTTTTGCGTCACGGATTTATTGGCCTGCGGCTTTATGGACGAGGCGCGCCATCGTTTTGGGCTGCGTATTCCTGAAGATCTTTGTGTCGCGGGCTACGACGATATTCCCCAGGCGGCCTGGTCTTCTTACCATCTCACCACTTTTACCCAGCCGGTGGCGATATTTGCTCAGGATTCGGTTGCGTGGCTGGTGGCCGAAGAGAAGAAAGAAGAGAGCATGATGCCGGCACTGGGGCAGGAGATGCCGGGTGAAACCCGGCTGTACCATGCTGATTTTGTCTGGCGTGGCACCATTCGCGGCGCCTGAGTTTCCTTCATTTCAGATTGTGCATGGCGCGTTGGCAGATCCGGCGGGCGGGTGTCATCCTGCCAGGGGAATAATCTCCGGGTCATGCTGTCAATACGGCTCTCGCTTGACGCTTACTGAGAAACTCAAACTCTCTTCACTAAAAATACAGTATCCAGTGAAGTTATCATTTCTAATTCTCCTGATAAGGATCTGTATGGTCCTCCTTTCGGTAAAACCCTCTGCGTTGTTTCTGATTTTCAAATCTACCAATACATCGAGAAGGCATACGAAGTATTTAAAAAAACTTTTTAAATTTCCGAAACATAAAAAACTTGCTTGATATAATCGAGATTGAGATGCAAGTGGTCTCGCGAACTCTGCCGGGCAAGCACGGCAGGGATTATTTTTCAATCAATATGGAGAGGAGCCTATGGCTTAATCTGTTTATAGAAGGAGTAGTAAAAATGACCAAATGGAAATTTGATAAAACCGTTATTGCACAAGGAATTGCTGTACAACAAAAATCTGGACGTATTCCGGCGATTGACATTCAACAAGGCCCAGGTCTTTTGATGCGTCATCAAAGGAAGCTGTATAAAAGCGCAATCAACTTCAGCGCGCCAATTGAGAAAGACGACTGTGGGCGATACAACCCTCCCGGGGGAAGTGTGGCGGTATGGTATGCCTCTGACTCTGCGTTAACGGCGGCAGCGGAAGCATATGGGCGTTTGTTCCATCTCAAAGGCACGAAATCTTATCCTGAATCGGTACTTTCACAACACTATATGTGCTCTGTGAATGTCATGAGGACGGTGAAAGTGATTGATGTTGTAGCACTCTGTGAATTGTTACATATCCCTTTGGATAGCTTAGAGAACGAGGATTACATCTTTACTCAATGGCTAATGGAACATCTTTATACGCATTTCGGGCGTGACTATGACGGGATTGCCTATACCTCAAGACATAAACGCTATAAGCGTTGTTATGCCTTTTGGGAACGACCGGGTAGTACACCAGCCTTTACCGATACCCCTCAGGGGATGGCGCCTTATGCCAGTTACGTCGAAACTGATAAAGGCATGTTCCCTAAGTGGTGGCATAAAGGAACGATGTCAGGTGAAGAGATGTTCGAAGAGTTGCTTGGATTCGAAATTACGCCAGAACCAATGTAAACCAAAGAGGGGCGGGCTGGCCCCTCTTTTTAAACCAGTTAACTGGCTACATGATTTCCGAACTGTTTAGCGGCACGGATAGCCAGACTAAGTTCACTATTTTTAGCACCGTCCTGCATGATTTGAATCGGCGTCTTTTGCAGGCCTTCGTTATTAACCTTTATCGGTGATTTCAGCACACCCAACCGTAACATTGGATGGGTATCCTCTTCGAATGCCGCCATAACGTCTTCAAAGCCGGTTATCAGCCCATTATCAGTGAACTGAAATTTCGGGAAAATAAAATCACCGTTCTGCTTGAATGCTAAAAGCTTATTCTTCTTAACGCGAATGTTGATCGCTTGGCGGGTAATGCCAAGGATATCGGCCACGTTGTTCACCTTTAGCGTTCCGCCCAAGTCCTGAAGCTCACGATAAAATCTTTCCAGATTTTCGCGACGACGGTGAACTTTACGTAGTTCGTAATCTGTTACGCGCGTCTTTTGCTCTAGTTGGACGGTATAGAGCAATTGCATCAGTGAGGCGTCATCCAGCGTGATGGCATTTATTGCCTGGTTTTTGTCTTCAAATTCAGGCATCAGGGAAATAGCGAGGTTGTTAATCCTTTTCAGAAGGTTCAACTGGGACTCATTCAGCTTAGCTGAAGTGTTGATTTCACTTTCTGCTGTGGTGTGTTTAATCATTATGCACCTCCATTTGACTATTACCATAATCTATTTTTGTGGAATCGTCAAATTCAGGGTGTTTTTCAAACAATCCATGGTCAAGCAAGGCGTAAGACTTTGACCTGCTCTCGGTCGATTCATACACTGTGATGTCAGCATGCACACAATTATGGATGTCCGCTATTCGCACACAGCTGCCCCGATGAACGAAGAGGGAGGCAGTTATTCAAACCAAGGAAGTAAGATGCTTTTGCCAGATTCAAGCTTTACAAAAAACCTATATCAATCGTCATTTGAACAATGAGTCGTCAGCTGTTTGTTGCTCTGGATGGGCCCAAGGGAGCCGGTAAAACCACACTGTTGGAAGCCATTACGAAAGTACTAAGGGCAGACAACAAGAAGGTGATCCGACTGTGCGAGAAAAAAAGCGATCCCTACAGGGGGGAAACAATGGCCCTTGTTAACAAACTCGCCAGAAATCCCAACCTGGATTTGGAATTGGAGGTCTGTAAGCGCTTTGCTGATAGCCGTGCATGGATTTCTCGGCACGTGCTGACTAAACAGCCAGCGGACAGCATTATCCTGATGGATCGCTGGTATCCCTCGGATGCCGCGTTTCGTCGGATGGTTCCATTTGCAGAGATTTTACAGCTTAACATTGAACGAAACGTGCGAACGCCAGACCTGCATGTCGGGGTTGTTACTGCGCCAGATATTTCATGGGCGAGGGCCGCGGCCAGACCACGTGGGCTAAGCAGTACGGTGATTCATAAGCTGGAAGAGCATGTTGCTTGTACCCGCGCGTTCGAGCGGGAAATTGCAAATCGCGGCTGGTTTTTATGCCGTAATGAAGGAATGATCGAAGACGCAATGATGCAGGTGATTTCTGAGATCTACAGGGTGCCTGGATGCCCATAGTCATTTGTATACCGCTCGAAAGCTCTGACGCTATACCTTCAACACCGTTAACGCGGCATCGTTATGGATAAAATCTGATTCTGTCAGAGATTCAATAATACCAAACGGCAAAAGACCCGCCTAAGTCTCCTTAAGCGGGTCTTTCGAATTTGGCTCCTCTGACTGGACTCGAACCAGTGACATACGGATTAACAGTCCGCCGTTCTACCGACTGAACTACAGAGGAATTGTCTGAACGGGGCGCATCATATCCAGCCACCCAGAATGTGTCAACGCTAAATTCGCCTATTCGGTGCGACTGCTCAGCATCTGAGCAAAGCGGGCTGGATTATGGGACTTCTGCGCCATTTTCAGCCTGAAGCCGCTGTAAACGTGCGAGAGGATCCTGCTTATAGAAGCGACTAAAATGCTGGTACATCACAGGAAAACGGTTGGCCAGCAGTTCGGGCGCACTGAAAAAGTACTCCGACAGCACCGCGAAACACTCAGCCGGATCGGTCGCAGCGTAGGCGTCCATACTGGCGGCCTCTTCGCCGACCATGTCGATCTCGTCCTGCAGGTTTTCCATCGCGGCGTGCAGGTCATGTTCCCAGGCGGCGATATCGCGTAGCGGGATCGGTGGAATACCGGTGGCACTGCCGCCGTTGCGCATGTCCAGCTTGTGTACCGCTTCGTGGATCACCAGGTTAAAGCCGGAGAGATCAAAAGAGTCCTGCACGTCCTGCCAGTTGAGCACGATGGGCCCTTGTTCCCAACTTTGGCCGGATTGCACCACCGGCCCGGAGTGCACCAGGCCGAAGTCGTCCTGCCATTCATCTTCCACAACAAACGGCGTAGGGTAGAGCAGGATCTCATTGAAACCGTCAAGGCACTCGGCGCCCAGTTCCAGCACCGGCAAAGCGAACAACAGGGCAATACGCGCCTGCATTTGCGAGGTCAGCACCAACCCTTGCAATGGGACGATACTTTTTTGCTGCAAGATCTGCCCGGCAACGACGATCAGCCGTTGTTGTTCCCGCTCATCCAGCGGAGAGAGCAGGGGAATTGCCAATGCGTCCTGCCACTGGGCAAGCGTCTCCGCCTGCGGTTGATGCGTTTTCCACGGCCATTTAATCATCACGTTGCTCGTAAAGTCGTCACTTGAACATTCGGCTGGAGGCTAACCCTGTAAAAATGCCGCAAAAAGGGGCATGATAGCAAGCACTTGAAGGAGAGATGCCGGAGCGGCTGAACGGACCAGTCTCGAAAACTGGAGTAGGGGCAACTCTACCGGGGGTTCAAACCCCCCTCTCTCCGCCACTTAATCTTATTATATCATTGAATTTTATGGTTATTTTTAATTGATTCATATTCTAGTATGCCAATCAGTATGCCATTAATGACTGGCTTGCTTTGATTCTTTCTGGCCTATATTAGACAACTTTCCGCAGAACAAGTTATCACTTAGCCAGCATATTTGGATAGTGCTTTGCTACTATGTCATTCAATTTGTGAACTAAGTCGTGGCGTTTGAATGTGATGTGCGCCGTTCCCTTCTGAAAATACTTAATCGCAAACATCTCATCCTCATAGCGGGTGCTGTGCCGCTCCTCATGGATATGATCGCCCAGACGGCGAGTAACGTCGGCGCGGTTGTCGGGAATAGGTTGACCATCGAGTATCATCAGCATGCGTTCAAGGTCGGCTAACCTGTCACGCTGCCAGCCCCAGTTGAGTCCAAACCCCCACTGGTCGTGCTTTACGACACCATCCACAATAATCTTTTTCCCGAACATGCAGGGGCTATTCGATTTGTAGTCCCAACTAAGATTTTTGAACACGTTGATAGCGCCCCGCTCAAACACTTCTTCTTTGCTCTGATGCAGCTGCTCGAAAGTCGCCAGAATATTGGCCTCGCTAATCTCCGGTAGTTCCTCCTCATCCAGGTTCTTGTGCCATTCGTCACGGGCTTGCGCGTCCATCAGCGAAATCATTCCAGATTTCAGCATCAGATCCTGCCAGATGCTACGATCTATGTTGCGGGTGATGGCTTTCATGGCGGTTTCCACTTTCTCTGTAAACCAGCAGTCGTAGCGGTGACCCGGTCGCATCGCCCACTCTTTTGCCGTTCCACCGCCGATGCTGCTGGTCAGCGTCGATATTTCATCAAGCTGGTGGATAAGGGTCTCAATTTGCATCAGCGCAGTGTTTCGTCCAGAGACGATACGCTCAATGCTGGTGGAGCAAATCATATCGGTATGGTCGGTTAATACTTCAGGTTCAGTCTGCATGTTTTGTCTCCATAAAAGCAAAAGCCCGCCGGTTTAAAGGGCGGGCTCTATGCGGGGTTGTTAAGAGTGTTGCTCGAGGAAATGGCGGTGTTAGCGTCAGGGATTACCAATCGAATAGGGCAAAGCCCGGCAGGATCTCGCCTGCCGCATCCAGATGCAGGACGGTGATGTGGTGTTGTCTCATCAGGGTAATCATTAACCGACGGAATTCTTTCGACAGTCCCAATCGTTTAAGCCGTAGCACCGGATGCCGCCACGCCATGAGTCTTATCAGATACCCGGTGCCTGTATAATGTACCCACTCGCTGTCGCCATAGTCCCCCTGCTGGTGTGAAGCGTGATACAGCACCCTGTTATCGTCGTCGGTGATATGGGCCGTACTGCACTGGATACCGGTGAACAGTACGCCGGCAAGCAGCCTGTGTGGGTTCATGGTCGCTTTTCCCCCTGGATAGCCTGCGTGATGACCTGATATCCGTTGCGTGTCATTAGTCCGGTGGCGTGACGGGCCCGCAAGATATCGATGGCAGTGATAAACGGTGATTGTTCCGTGCATGAGAATCCCCGACGGTCAGTGCGTACCAGGTCGAACTTTTCCACGATAAAATTCAGGGCATCAGCCAGTGATATACCGGCCTCAATATGTTCCTGAATGATTGTGTCATCACTGAACACAGTGTCGTTCACAGTCAGACCGTAATGTTGTGCCAGCAGATACGTAAGCAGATCCCGCCAGATGGCAACGGGTGATGGGCAGGAGTAAACCTCCCGTTTAGGGGGGAAAGGTGAAGTCTTCATGTGGATTATCTCGAGGTTTGAATAAGCAAGGTGGGTAGTGGATTTATTTAAGTGCAAGCTTTACGTGACAGGCATTTGCGTTGGATACACCGAAATATACACATAGCCGTGTGATCCCTGGCTATCGGCTTCACAGGTTAGTCCATTGCGGTAAAGCGTGACGCAGTGCTGATAGCGGGGATTGAGTTCACCGGACAGCAGCATCAGTTCGAGATGGTTAATAAACTGCGGAAAAGCCTCATCCAAATGACGAGTTTGCACCTCACTGAAGGTACCGCTGATCCCGGCACGGTCAGCCAGATAGTGCAGATGGTTACCTTGCTGCACGAGACGGGCACCAAATTGTGGAGTGACGTTGCGTTTTAGTCCCCAGGCTGGGGTGTTGATTGATGTCATCGAGTTTCTCCTTTCCTTATAGCAGGCCGTGTTCGGCAAACGAATACACCGTCATGCCGCCGACAATACAGTGATCTAATACCCTGACTTCAACCAGCATCAGCGCCTCCTGTATCCTGCGGGTGATGTTTCGATCTGCATCGCTGGAGTCTGCATGTCCCGACGGGTGACAGTGCGCCAGCAGAACCGCTGCAGCGTTGTGCTTCAGCGCCGATTTCACGATTTCGCGGGGATGGACTTCGGTACTGTTAATGCTGCCGGTAAACAAGGTTTCATGGGTCAGCAGACGGTGTTGATTGTCGAGGTAAAGCACCATAAAGACTTCGCGCTCCAGCCTTGCCATACGCAGGCGCAGCCAGTCGCGAGCGGCATTTGCGGAGGTGAAAGAAATACCCGGTTGCCTTAGATGCTGTTCCAGCAAGGCTAACGCGCGCTGGATGGTACGTTGCGTGGGTAACGGCAGTTCCGTCACTGACGGGGATAGGGTTGTATTCATCATGATGATGGGGGTTTCCGTAGGGAGTATGAAGGGTTAGTCGATGATGCGCATAATGGCTTTAGACTCAGGATGAGTAAGGGCGTAATCCCGCAGTCGGTAGTAGTGTTCCGTCATTGCGTCACATTCTGTACTGCAGGCATGGTGGCTGTAGGTTATCAGGCAGGCGATGATGCCGGCGGCCTCATGACCGACGGTGGCACCATTCCCGTTCAGTGCGTTAAAGAGTACGTACTCGCCTTCGGTGGACGGAATAATAAATGCCCCACCGTTACTGAGGGTGTAAAATTCCCAATAATCTCCGCAGTAGTGTTCACACAAGAGGTCGAGCCAGGAGAATATCGGTGACTCGATTTGGAGCCATTGTGGGATGTCGCCAAAATGCTGTAGCCAAAATGACTGACGCTCAGCGTCGGGGACGAGAGTAGCAGTCAGTGTGAGGAGATTACTTATCGGGGAAGTCGAGGGTGTACTGTTGGCAGTCTTATCTTTCACAGGAATTACCCTTACCTTACGTTCAATAAAAAGCACCGGCTTGTCAGGCCAGGCGCGAGGGATCAACGGCATAAAAGACAACGCCCCACTCAGGTGAGCAGGGCGTTAATCTGTATTGACTCAGGGGCGTTATTTTTGGGAGATGGCCTGTTCAGGGGGACTTATAACTCGCTTAGCGGATCACTCACGACCTTCAGCCCGGTGATGTAAACCACTTCCGTTCTCAGCCAGTGGCGTTCCGATGGTAAAACCCGCAAGCAACGCGGCGATAATGACAAACAGGTGTCCCTCGGATGAGTCCAGCAGGAAGGCGTTGAACAGGTGACAGGCCATGTAGCTGCTGAGCACCGCGACAAACAGAGTGCGGCAGTGTGTCGGCAACTGCCAGCCCGCGCGATAGCAGCCCCACATCCAGGTGAGAAACACCATCAGCCCCAGCAATCCGGTTTGCACTGTTTGAAGCAAATACTCGTTGTGCGGGTTATGTACACCGTAATCGGTATCCGCATTGCCGTACCAGAAGCTACCGGCGCCGTTACCCAGCAGCGGGGCCCGTTTAATCAAGTGAATAGCTTCGCGGGCGAAAGCGGTACGTTGTCCCATGGAGTTGTCGCAGGCCCGATAAGCCGACTCGGCAGAGGCCAGGACGCAGCCCTGAATTTGCTGTACCCCCAGTGTCAGGCGTTCCATGGCGCGATTGGGGGTCATCACCAGCATGGCAATGGCCAGTGTGCCGCAGGCGAGCACCGTAATCAGCTGCTTGCGTCGGAGCGTAAGCAGTAACCAGGTGCCCATACCGGCCGCCAGCGCGACATACCCGGTACGTCCCTGTACCATCAGCAACACATTCACTGTTGCCAACAGCACCAACCCCGCATACCCCCATCGCAGCAAACCTCTGTATTCAAATGTGCGCGACAGCCATATCAGGGCGGCAAATGCCATAAACACGTTCTGGGTGATTTGCAGTTTAAATACCGTGGGGTTATCGGGATTAAGGCCGCCCAGCGTGACATGACCGAGACCGCCCGCCAGACTGATGGCCAGTATCAATGCATTCGCCCACACAAATCCGCTGACAAAATGGGTGAGCAACCGACGGTCAGCCAGAAAAAACAACGCCAGCGGCAAGACATACAGCAGCTTTTGGTATTTACCGACCATTTTGGGGCCATAGTCATGGGTATGCGTCAGCAGCGACAACGCCAGCAGCGCAAACATCAGTGCCGGCAGCCACACCAGGGGGTGACTGGCAAGAGCCCCAATCTGTCGGGTATCGCGCCGCCAGAGCAAACAGACCAGGGCCAACCCCAGCGCGATATTCATCAGGGGATTGGAGGTGGGGAGTGACGCCCCCAGTAAAAAGGCCGTGAAGGCAAACAACCGTTGCTGAGGTTGCGTCAGTAAAGAAGAATAAACCACAGGGACTGATATCATCGTAACGTACTCATTGCGGGGTGACGAAGCACGGCGGATTGCCGTGATGAAGTTAACGGAATGTCGACGTAACGACGGGCGCGGCTGACAAGGTCAGTTGCCGGCTCACCGCCCGTATGACATCGTTGACCGGAATGGCCGCGAGATAGCGCTCAGGCGTGTCGGTATCAACGGCGCCAGGTGGTGGCAGTGAGCAATAATCGCCTGCCCACAACAAGGTATGCGGTGCCTGCCAGGGTGCCCATTGCGCCCGGTTACTCGGCCCAAACAGCACTACCGAGGGCGTTTTCAACGCGGCGGCCATGTGCATGGGAACTGAATCTACGCCGATAAACAGCCTGGCCCGGTCAATCAACACCGCAAGCTCCGGCAGGTCCAGACGCCCGGCCAGATTGACCACACGCTGTGGTGACAGGCAACCGGCCATAATGGCGCTGATCATTGCAGCTTCATCCGGCGAGCGTCCGCCGGTGATCACCACCGTTCGGCCCTGTGCGGTAAGATGATTGATAACGGCACTGAACCCTTCCACCGTCCAGGTCTTGAAGGCCCAGCGTGCGGTGGGCTGTATCAGCACAAAATCCGTCAGATGATGGCGTCGGCTGAGCCGATCAATCTCATCGACATCGCGCTGCCGCCAGGTCTGCGTCACGGTGGTGATTATCGTGGGTAATGCCAGCGGCACCAGAATGTCGAGATTATTCAGCACGGTGTGTTTCGAGGTGTCGGCAACGTCAACCAGTAACGAATGGCAGGCCTGCCACAGCCGATTGTTGCGTTTGGGGTACCGAAATCCCAGGCTGAAGGTCGGTTTGAGAAAACGGCAGTACAACGCCGCCCGCCACTGGTCGGAGAGATTAATCACCAGGTCGTAGTGGCCCGTACGCAAGCTATTCCACAACGCCTGCTCACCGCGGTATTGTGCCTTGAGACGCTGATGTTTGAGGTTGCGGTCCACGGTATAGGCCAGGTACACATCCTGGTTGCCGGCCAGCATGGCCTCCGTACCGTCATACACCAGCACATCTATCAACGCGTTGGGGTAATTAGCGCGCAGCGTACTGAGCAAGGGCGTCATCAACAGCACGTCACCGAAGTGGCGCAGTTTAATGACCAAAATTCGCTGCACAGTCTCCCTACGCAAGAGTGCATTGGGAACCTGGCGGTCAGGTAAAACCGCCAGACGGGCTGATTGGCTACAGGCGGTATAGTGATGCGTTATCATTACTCGTGTCCCAGAAAAAATGCAAAAAGGCCCTCTTCCGAGCCGATGTCGAAATAGTCAGTGGAGTTAAAAAATAACGGTGCACCAAAGCCCTATGGGGAGAATGCACTCAGGTATTTATGCCATGCCATTCAGTCCTGTTCGCTGAATCCTTGAGATGATGCAACCCGAACGGCACACAGCCCGATCTTAACGGCGACAGCCAGACAAAGATAATTGGTTGTACAGATCAATAAGATCCTACCGATCGTTGAAAACGATCAATCCTATACAAATAGAATGGTTATTAAGAGGGTTTCTTATCCATTTGAAGTGACAACAATTTTATTTTTATCTGCAGCACTATGACCTCAACGCGATCCATATATTTATAACAGTACTTATAAAGTATCACTGATTTAAATTAATCATCTTATCCATAGAAAAAATAGTATATTTCTTTGATTAACATTAACTACTCAAAGATAAATATTTATTAAATTGAAAATCATACTGACAACGATAGAATTAAATTGCGTTTTCTATAAACCATTAAAAAAGGCGAACATATGAGCTCGGAAATAAATAACGAAATGGCCAGCAGTCTTAAGAAGGCAGGATATTTATCGCTTAACGATATCTGTCAACGCAGCCCTGTTACATTTGCCAACTCTTTAGCTGAAATCCCTAGATCTTTGTCCCTATTCCTATACAAAGAAGCATCTGCAAGAAAAGCATCCTTAGGGGCTATTTTTGGAGATGGGGACCATAATCAAGAAAAAATAAACACGCTGCCGATAGATCCATTTTTTACACAGTCTTCGATGAGTTTGCTTGAAATGGCTATGCATCGTTCATTCCCTGTAACCGCCCCCAGAGCTCATCAATCTGACTTAGTTCTTAAGGCCAGCTTTGATGATCTCGACAATATCAATTTTTATGTAAAAAATAGCAATCAAAGCCAACTAAATATTCCTCCGGTGTCTTTTGACGATTATACCGACGAAGCTCAATACTTATCGCAAGTAATGTTTCAAAACATGGTAATGAAAAAATTCCAAAACAAACACCCTGGTTTAAGCAAGGATTTTGGTGAATCATTGAAACCTAATGATAAAGTACTTGCCATGGGTAGCGGAAAACTAACGATTCAATCTGTTTATAATGAACATGAAAATTATTTCTCCACCCATCTCGCCGAATATATCAGCGCTATATTGCAGAACGAGTACAGCCAACTTTCAGATGTCAAGGTAGAAGACCGCCTGGCATATAACTCTTGGGATATGATAAGGATAAACTCTAGAGTAAAAATAGTCGAGGAAGGGAATGACTATAAATCGATTATAGATAAACTACATTGTATCGCCGCCAGTTATTGCCTAGGGGGGGGGATAGAAAATTACAAGATGGATGCAAGTCATTGGGTTAACGAATTAATGTCTCATTACAGCGACAATGAAGTTATTATCAAGCTGATATCCAAATTTGAAGTACAGACCCACTCATTATTACCGTTTAAAGACACAATGAAAAAAGTCAATAATACAATAAACAAAATAAGAATATTAAATACTTCCTCAGGAGGAACAGTCTCAGAAAAAGCGCTACGGCAATTTGAGACAAAAATGTTAGGTTGTGTTGTAAGTGGTTTTGCATTAAGTATGAATTGGGGCAAGAGCACGAAAAAAAACTCAGTACTATGGAATAAACAAAACTACATTGATACCGTGAAAATACTTAAGAATGATAGTGCAGGACAAGCTGATTTTTGGAAAAATTTTTTCACAAAAAACTCCCCAGACAAATTATGGGATGACCTGAATACTATGGGGCTGGAAAATTACACCATCCAAGATAAGGATGCATATAATAGTATATCGAAAAAATACCCAGAATTAAATAATAAAACAAGATCGAGTTTTAGCTCTTATTTATCGTCTCTCTTATACATACTCTCTGTTGGACACTTTGCCTGGGCAGTTGCAACAGATCGTGAAGATGGAAAAAGCCCCCTCCCTTATATGTCTTTGGGAGCATCTTTCATTGAAACAGTGTTTAGTTTTGAAGTGGCTGCTCAAAAACTCGCCGCATTTATACTTGGTACCACCCAACATCTGATTGGGAACGCAATCGAACAGTTCGGTAAGTTTATGGGGAATTTATGTACAAAAGGCAGAGTGGTAAAAAATGCGGTTAGAAAGGTTAGTGAAACTATTTTTTCACTATCAGCTAATTATATGACCAAAATTATTGACGGCTGTTTTTTAGCTTTGTCTATATTTTCCGCAGCCGTTGCCTCTTTCGATCTTGCAAAAGCCATCGCAAGTGGTAGTGTTGCTGATATAGTGTTCTCCTCCATCAATTTGTTAATAGCCGGTGTCGCCGTTGTTGGATCGGTTCTTGCAATTATAGGTGTTGCCGCTGCGGCTACTGTTATTGGTATTGTTGTGGCAATTGTGGGGATTATTATGTCAATTGCACAATGGATATACGAGATAATAAATAGACCTGCCCCACCTTTGTCCCCTATTCATAAGTACACAAACGAGATAATTAGGCCTAATAATTTACTCCATAAAGACTCGGGGAGCTTCTTGTGTCGTGTCAGAACATTTTGGAACGGATCAATAGTCACCAAATTAAACACCAAGGACATGAATGCTGATTGGGATAAAATACCACATATTGTTGACAGGGGAAATGATTACGCTGAACCTAATGCGATTGTTACGTCACCTAAGACCTCACGCATATATAACTTTTCTAAAATTAAAGAAAACAGTCCAAAATACTGTAAGATCTCTGATTTTTTTAGAACAGGAGCTAATATTGACATACCAAATTGGATTAGGCCATATTGGATGGAAAACATAAATTCAGCTGTAGAGAGCGTGTCTTCATCAGGTAAGACATCCGCGATTTTTCTAGTTAAGAATAATATGTTACGGGAGGGGCTGTATATTACTGACAATATAGAATCTGTTCCAAGAACCCCTTTCAATAACAAATTTGACGGTGGAAAAATTATCGATATCGTTGCTATCAATGGTCGTAAAAAATGTACATTCCTTGTTTTTACAGAAAATAGTATATTTCAAATTAATGATGGTGTCGTTATAAAAGTTATCGATGATTATGACATCGATGGGGCCTCACCTTCATACTTACATGCATTTACCACAGGCGATTTTGTCAATGTGATATTTGGGATCTCCGATGATAACAAATTCAGCTATCATCATACTTTAAGAGCAGATACATCCGGACTTTACAATCAGTTCACGCTGCAAACAACAAGAGATAAATTAACGGGAAAAAACCAGACAATGGGAGTTCAATATTCTGATGCCGCAGATAATAATGAAAGGGTGAGCTACTACTCATTAAATTCGTCAGGCTCGCCAGAGAAAATAAATTACACACGGTATGGAACGACCAACATTGAATCTAATGATGAAAGGAAATTCGCACTAAACATATATGGCGGAGTCAAGTTCCATGTTCAGGACAATGGGTTTATTTGTTTTTATAAAAACGCCTTTATTCCATTAAATTAATTGACCTTGTAAATAATTCTGTGTAACTACCACCGTATTAAAGGTGATCGCTCAGGCGGTCACCGAACTCGATAATAAAACGGCTCATCGCCAGCCGCCAGTTCTAGAACGGCATACTCCATTTTTTTGAAGCATCCTTGAGTGCCAGATAAATAACTTTTCGCACTGAGTCATCTGTCGGGAACACTTTTCGTTTCTTTATCGCCTGCCGGATCACACTGTTCAGCGACTCAATGGCATTCGTGGTGTAGATTGCCTTGCGGATATCTGCCGGGTAGCCGAAGAAGGGGTTGAGATTTTCCCAGTGCGCGCGCCTGTTTTTGCTGATTTGCGGATATTTATCGTCCCTGATATCAGCGTTGGCGACACATCAGCATCGTACATTTCCTTGAACGTCGCGACGATTTCACGAGTCGTCATGCCTTTGGCGGCTTTGTTGAATTAATCGGATTTAGATAAAAGCGCCTCACATCACTGACCTCCTCAGGCAATCCGCACACTTTCTGGCATCCCTGCATACGTCATTTTGTTTAAGGCACGGATCATGACCATAGCCTCACCAACCTGCGCATCGTAGTCACGCAGCGTCAGGTGCCCACCGAACAGTTGTTTAACCCGGTACATCGCTGTTTCGGCCACCGATCGCCGGTTATATGCCGTGTTCCATTTCCAGTAAGCATTGCTCCCGGTAAGCCTCTGTCTGGCCACCGCCTGATTTCTGTCCGCATACTCCGCCGGCCAGTAACCCGCTCGGGTTCGCAGCGGGATAAGCGCCTTGATTTTTTTCGCCGCAGCTCGTCATGGTAAAGTTTTGTGTCATAAGCGCCATCGGCAGAAGCGATCTTAACTTTCCGGTGGGTCTGACGAATAAGTCCCGGGAATGCCTCTGCGTCAGTCACATTATTCAGGGACAGGTCAGCGTAGATAATCTCATGAGTACCGGCGTCCACCGCCAGGTGAAGTTTCCGCCAGACGCGACGCTTTTCCTGACCGTGTTTTTTCACCTTCCACTCCCCTTCACCGAAGACTTTTAATCCGGTGGAGTCGATAACCAGATGGGCAATTTCGCCGCGCGTGGGGGTTTTAAACGGGATGTTGATGGACTTAGCCCGCCTGCTGACACAGGAGTAATCCGGGCACCTGAGCGGGAGCTTCATCAGGGTAAAAATGGAGTCGATAAATCCCTGCGCGGCGCGCGGCGTGAGGCGAAAAACGCGTTTGAGCATCAGTACCGTAGAAATAGTGAGCTCAGAATAACGTTGAGGACGACCAGGTGAAGACGTGTTGGGCTTGTCATACCAGGTCTGAATGGCCGACGCATCAAGCCAGAATGTCAGTGAGCCCCGATGGATTAGTGCCTTGTTGTAGGTAGCCCAGTTGGTGATTTTGAACGTTTGTTTTGCCACGTGATGTCGCTGCAGGATCAGGAGTGTGGTGATCTGATCCTGACTACGGCCAAAAGTTCGATTTATTCAATAAAGTCATGCCACCAGCAAAATCCTGGCAAAACGGCCTTCAAAATCCCAGCCGAATAAAGGCATCGTCACGGTAGAAACCCTGGGGATCAAAGCCACTGGCGAGACGGTGATTACTTTTGAGCGATCGTTTATGGTTCTGCGGCGGGAATATATTCATTATCAACCTTCACCAGGGCGGGATTAAGCAGGGTGACTTTGACAGGTGCCTTCGACGATGAGTCGTCAGACGGCCCCTTTCATTACGTTGAGTAAAATACCTGTTAAACATAAAATTTATTTATGTTTTCCCCTGGAACAGAGATAAGCTATCCGTCAGGTTGTTTAAGAAGACAGGCTGTGCCGGCAACCCGAGAGCTCCGGCACGGTGGGTTAAAGTGGTGTTGACGCAGAAATAAAAGCGTTTAAAGCGGTTTACTTGAGGGATACCAGCGCAGCGATTTATTGATTGTGCCATCGGTGACCTGAATTTTTCCGCTCTGTACCAGATTCAACAGCAATACTCGTGCTTTATAAATATTAATATCATTAGGTTCAGCCAGTTGACGAGTACTGGGCCATTCGGCAGGGGGCGGCAGTTGCGTTCCGCAGGCGGGTGGGCTGAGCATATCCAGCGTTTTTAATAAATGTTGTTGCAGAGTTTGCAGTTCTTGTTGTTTTGACCGGTGCTTTACCATGGCGACCTCACTTAAACTTCAGGTGCGATTTGATATAACGGTAAAATACTTTTAGAGAACCAGGCCTGCTGTCGGCGAGTTTTTCTCTGAGTTGCCGACACAGGTCTGCTTCCGTCTGATATTGCAGCATCAGTCGGTTATGTTCAAATTTCAGGATGTGCAACTCCGTTGCCAGATGTTCAGCCTGCTGTAAGTAGTGGCTGCGTTTCATATTATATCTCCCTGTCTGCGGTACGGCGCCGGTTTTGGTTCTCACCAGGCCAGATCGGAACAATACCCATTCCATTCCGAATTATTATAGCGCAAATTCCAAAATCGCGATCATTAATATTGTGAAAATATAATTATTCGGAATAATGTTCTGTAGCTATTATTTTTACGATCTGTTGTCTCGCAAAAGTATATTTGTAATAGACTTTTTGGGGGGATGTTTCGAATTTTATTATTTTGACTTAAATCACTTTTCAAATTGCGAGTGTTTTTGTAAGAATGCTCTAGCCGAAACAAGTAGATGTGATGAGGTTGGTTTTAATTTTATTGATTTCTCATGAATATCTATTGTGGATATAAACGTGTTTGTTTCCTGTTGTTCATGGAAGGCATGAGTTTCATTTGTCAACTAAATGAAATCGTATTGTCATGAGATTTTTCTAACTATTTTAACTAACTTTGCAACTTGATTAGGTTACGAATGTTAGTCCTATTTATTTCGGAATGTACAAATCGTTGTTAAAAGAACGGGAGCATACCTGCGCTTTAACACAATATTAAAGGAATAAGCTAAATATGAAACTGAACAAAATCATGCTGGCAGCAACTCTGGCTTTTGGTGTTTCTTCTATGGCGCATGCCGCCGATCAGGGTCATGGTACAGTGACCTTTACCGGTTCAATTATTGATGCGCCTTGCTCCATTGCCCCAGAGTCCGTTGACCAAACTGTGGATATGGGTCAGATTTCGAACGTCGCTCTGAAAAATGGCGGTAAATCAGTGCCACGTCAGTTTGATATCAAGCTGGAGCAGTGCGATACCACCACGCTAAAAACCGTCACCACCACCTTTGACGGTGACAGCTCTGCAGCTAACCCAGACCTGCTGGGCATTATCGGTACCGCCAGCGGTGCCAGCATTGCTATTACAGACCTGGCAAGCAATCTGATTAAATTGCAAACAGCAACACCGCCTCAGACGCTGAACGACGGCAACAATACCCTGCGATTTGCTGCTTATCTGCAAGGTGATGGCGCATCGACTGCCGTAGTACCGGGTGATTTCACTGCTATCGCTGACTTTAAGCTCGACTACCAATAAGCACTAATCATTGGTGAAGTGTCTATTGCATGCGGGTTTTCCCGCATGCATTTCCTGGGATGGAAAAGTATGAGTCAGGGATATTCAATGAATCTATTTATTCACCTGTTAGTGCCTCCCTGCATATTAATAAGCTGCTTTATTTCCGCGGTACCACAGGTCGCCGCCAAGGCGCAAGGCGGAGGGCGGGTTAATATGCAAGGTGCCATTATCGATACGGCATGCGCTATTGCTGCGGGGAGCCGTGAACAGACTATTGATATGGATGCGGTACCGGTAGGAAACATCGCACGCGATGGACAGGGAAATACGCGTCCATTCACCATTGAACTCACCAACTGCACGCTTGAGCGTCCTACGCCAAATTTACCCGATTGGAAACAGTTCCAGGTTACTTTCGATGGCGATGTCGATGGTGATTTATTTGGCGTGAGCGGCGAAGCCAAGGGCGTTGGGCTAAAAATTATCGATAGCCAAGGCAATGTTGCCATACCAGGTTCGCCTTTGCCTTTTAATGAAATTATCACCACACGCATGCTGCTAAATTACACCATTAAGCTGGTTTCTAATAATAAGCCTTTGCACGCAGGAAGGTATTTTTCGTCTGTGCGTTTTAAGTTGGATTATTACTGATTGCTATAGTTTTTGGTTGGTTTTATGACCAGGGTTATACCATAGAAGGTTAGGGATATGATGTTATCACCTGCTGGGAAGCTATTTCGTTTTCAGATACTGGGGTTATGTATCACGCTGGCGCTGGGGCATTCATCTACGGTGGCGTATGCCGAGGCAGGCATTCGGTTTAATAGCGATATTTTGGATGTAAACGACCGTAAAAATATTGATCTGAGCCAGTTCTCCCGCAGTGGATACATCATGCCGGGGAGTTACAGCATGGTAGTGCATATCAATAAAAATGAACTACCGGAACAAAAAATTCCTTTTTATGCCCCGGAAAATGATCCTGACGGCAGCCAGGCCTGTATCTCAAAAGAACTGGTGGATCAACTGGGTCTGAAGGGGGATGCCATGCCATCCCTCTCCTGGTGGCATCAGGGGGAATGTCTGGAGGTATCCAGCCTGAAGGGTATGGAGTCACGGGGCGACCTGGCGACGTCAGCGCTCTATTTGAGCGTACCGCAGGCTTATCTGGAATACAGTTCGGAAGACTGGGACCCACCGTCGCGTTGGGATGAAGGCATTCCGGGATTGCTGTTCGATTACAACGTTAATGCCCAGAGCCAGCAGCAACAAAAGGATGGCACTCGTGGATATAACGTCAGCGGTAACGGCACCGCAGGCGCCAATCTCGGTGCCTGGCGGCTGCGTGCGGACTGGCAGGGCCAGCTCAATCATCAGACCGGTTCTGGTCAACCCACGGACAAAACGTTGGACTGGAGCCGCTATTATGCCTACCGAGCTCTCCCCGCACTGCGCTCGCGCCTGACGTTTGGTGAGGATTATCTGGATTCTGGCATCTTTGACAGCTTTCGTTTTTCAGGCGCCAGCCTGGTGACGGACGACAACATGCTGCCACCTAACCTGCGCGGCTATGCCCCAGAGGTGGTCGGAGTCGCCAGAACCAATGCCAAGGTCACCGTCAGCCAACAGGGCAGGGTGCTGTATGAAACTCAGGTGGCCGCAGGGCCCTTCCGGATTCAGGACATTAACGATGCCATCTCCGGTGAACTGGATGTGCGGGTAGAAGAGCAGGACGGCAGCGTACAGGAATTCAGGATGAATACCGCCAGCATTCCTTATCTGACGCGACCAGGATCGCTGCGTTTCAAACTGGCTGCCGGTAAACCTTCAGATTGGCAACACCATGCCCGCGGACCGCTGTTTGGCACCGGGGAGTTTTCATGGGGGGTCAGCAACGGGTGGTCGCTGTACGGCGGTGCACTACTGGGCGGTGATTATAACGCGCTGTCGCTTGGGGTTGGCCGCGATCTGATGATGTTCGGCGCATTATCGTTTGACGCCACACAATCGCGGGCGCGTATGCCGCAACAGGGTGAGACGCTGAGTGGTGGCTCCTATCAGGTGAGATATTCAAAAACTTTCGATGAGTTGGACAGCCAGGTGACCTTTGCCGGGTATCGCTTCTCCGAAGAGGATTTTATGAGTATGGGCGAATACCTGGATGCGCGTTACGACGGCCAACGGGTAGGCAATAACAAAGAAATGTACAGCATCATTTTTAACAAACAATTCCGTGATTTGGGGTTAAGCAGCTATCTCAATTACAGCCACCAGACCTATTGGGATCGCCCGGCCAACGATCGTTATAACCTGACGATGTCGCGCTACTTCGATATCGGTCGTTTTAAAAATCTGAGCATTTCGCTGTCGGCCTATCGCAATCGTTATAACGAAACTCATGACGACGGCATGTACCTGTCACTGTCGATGCCTTGGGGTAATGGGACGACGCTGAGTTATAACACCACGGTAAACCGTAATGACAACACCCATCGGGTGGGTTACTACAACCGGGTCGATGAGCACAATAACTACCAATTGAGTGCCGGCAGAGCGCGCAGTGGCGCTAACCTGAGTGGTTATTACAACCATGATGGCGACACGGCTCGTCTGAGTGCCAATGCCAGTTACCAGGAAGGGCGTTACAGCGCTGTGGGCCTGTCTGCACAGGGGGGCGTGACGTTAACGCCGGAAGGCGGTGCGCTACACCGCGCCGGCATCATGGGCGGTACCCGTTTACTGCTGGATACCAACGGTGTGGCGGACGTACCGGTGCGCGGCTACGGCAGCACTATCGACACCAACGTATTTGGCAAAGCGGTGGTATCGGACGTTAACAGCTACTACCGCAACAAAGCCAGTATCGATCTGAACAAGCTGGGTGACAACGCTGAGGCAACGCGTTCGGTGGTGCAGGCTACCCTCACCGAAGGGGCGATTGGCTACCGTAAATTTGACGTTATCGCCGGTGAAAAGGCGATGGCGATCGTCAAACTGGCGGATGGCAGCGCACCGCCATTTGGCGCGACGGTGTTGAACCACCGCCAGCAGGAGACCGGCATCGTTAACGACGGTGGTAGCGTCTATCTGAGCGGTATCAACCCCGGCGAAACCATGACGGTCCACTGGAATGGTGCCGCGCAGTGTGAGGTGCAACTGCCGTCCTTGTTGCCGGCCAATATGCTGATGAACACGCTGCTACTGCCTTGCCATCCGCTAACGACCGTAACCCGGGCAACGGCCGTTGAATAAATCTGCCGCCCCGAATTTTTGGAGTAATCACAACATGAAAAACCCCCCAATAAAAACAACGGTGATAGCGGTTGCCCTGCTGGGCACAACACTGTCGCAACAGACTTTGGCGGCGATAGCCCTGGATCGTACCCGGGTCATTTTTGACGGTAGCCAGAATGCGGTCAGCCTGAACCTCAGTAACCAGAACAAACAGTTGCCGTATTTAGCGCAGGGCTGGCTGGAAGACGCTCAGGGCAACAAAATTCAGAGCCCGCTGGTGGTGTTGCCACCGGTGCAGCGTATCGAACCGGGTAAACCCAGTCAGATAAAGGTACAGGCGTTACCGGCGGCCAAACTGCTGCCGCAGGATCGCGAGACGCTGTTCTACTTTAATCTGCGTGAGATCCCACCGAGAAGCGAGAAACCGAATACGCTGCAGATCGCGCTGCAAACTCGTATCAAGCTGTTTTACCGTCCGGCGGCGATTATGCCGAGTCGGACGGATATGGCGACCCCTTGGCAGGAGCAACTGACGTTGACACGTCAGGGGGACCGTTATCTGGTCAATAACCCCACGCCGTACTACATCACCCTGATCGATGCCGGCAGCCAAAAGGATACCGAGGGCGTGAAAGGGTTTGAACCTTTTATGATCGTGCCAAAGGGGCAGGCGACGCTGGCCGTCAGTGCGGCCAGCCTGGGCAGCAGCCCGGTGCTGACCTACATCAACGATTACGGCGGCCGCCCACAGTTGACCTTCAACTGCAACGGCGGCAGTTGCAAAGTGGTTCCGGAAAAGAAAAAGATTTCATAACCCTGGGTTCACCGACCTGACTGATGGGAGTCACTCTGATGCAACAAAAGCAAAAAAAAGCCCCTCTCCGGTATCGTCGCGAATGGCGCTATTGCGCCCTTATGGGGGGAGTAGTGCTAATGATGCCGATGAGCCTGGTGGCAACGGCGATGGTGGCGGATAACGACCAAGTGGAAGGTGCCCATGGCGTATTGCTGGTGTATGGCGCGCTGACGGAAAGTGCTTGTCGACTGGAGATGACCAGTGCGCGGCAGGATATCTGGCTGGAGGACACCGGTACCGGCCGTTTGCAGCAGACCGGCGATCGCGGCCGGCCGCAGGCGGTTGAACTGAGGTTACGTGACTGTCTGCGCTCTTCGACCCGTCAGCGAGATGACCGCACCGGTGCGGTCAGTTGGGCGCATAACCAGCCAGCGGTGACGGTAGGCTTTAGCGCACCGTCGGATCTGGACAACCCGCAACTGGTGAAGGCGCAGGGCGTATCCGGGCTTGGGCTTCGCGTGCAGGACTTTCGTGGGCGCGATGTTCGCCTCGGTAGCCGTGGTGAGCCGCTATTACTGATGCCGGGGCAGAATGCGCTGACCTATACCGTCACGCCAGAGCGGACAGCCGCACCGTTAGTGGCTGGCGCTTACCGGGCGACGCTGGACTTTCGGCTGAGTTATGACTGAGGTGGCGACATGGCGTACATAATGAAACAACGCCGGGCGTCAGTTTGGCTAGCTGGGTTTGGGGTGTTTATTTTGACAGCGGTACCGGCGCAGGCGAATAGCCTTATCAGCGTGGGAGTCAGCGTCGTAGTTTCACCTTGCGTGATCCACGGCGGACAGATGATTGAGGTGAATTTTGGGGAAGTGATCGTACCGCGAATCGGCGGCAACAATTATATCCAGGACGTGAAGTTCGAACTGGAGTGCAAGGGCAGCAATGCGGCGATGAAGCTTAAAATTCAGGGCCTTTCGACGACGTTTCCACCCGGAGCGTTACAGACCAGTGAGACAGATTTGGGCATTGCATTCAAGGCCAACAACAATGCATTGGCGGTGAATGAGTGGATTGATTTCACTTATCCGAAAACGCCCACCCTGCAAGCCGTACCGGTAAAGCGAGCCGGTGCGGTGCTGAGCGGCGGTGATTTTTCCGCTATGGCAACGTTGATGGTGGACTATCAATGAACATCAACTACAGGTTGAGAGTCGCCGGGGCGTTGGTCATGGCGCTGATTGGTGCATCGACGACGGCGGCCGAGAATATGAGTTTTCGCGGAACCTTACTGGATACCCCCCCCTGTACCATCACTGTCGACGGTGAAGAAGGGATCGAGATCGATTTTGGTCAGGTCGGGGTCAATAAAGTGAATGGCGAAAACTATAAGCGGTCCTTCATCCTGACCTATGAATGCGAAGGCACCAGTACGGATAAGCTGCTGCGATATTTGGGGATCGCAACGGCATTTGACCCTACGGCGGTACAGAGCAACCTTGCAGACTTCGGCATTGGGTTGCAACACCAAAAAGACGGGGTGGTGACGCCATTTAAATTGGGCAGCACGCTGACTATACCCTCCTATCTGGGATCAACACAGCTTATCGCTGCGCCGGTCAAAAAAGCCGGTGCGAACTTGCGGGAAGGTCCCTTTAGCGCAGCGGCGACTTTTCAGCTGGAATATCCGTAGGAGATAAGGATGAAGATAAACAAAACGTGGTGCAGGTTATTGGTGGGCTTGCCACTAGGGCTGTTCTTGAACGACGCGCTGGCTGCTTCACCGCCGCAGCTCAGCGTCGAGTACCGCGGTAATTTGGTGGCGGAGCCTTGTACCCTGTTGCCGGAAAATGAAAGCATCATGGTGGATTTCGGGACCCTGGTTGACAAGTATCTGTACCTGAACACCCGCACGCAGGGGGCTCCGTTCCAACTGCAATTGACGGATTGTGATCTCAGTCTGGGCAAGAGCCTGAAGGTGACCTTCAGCGGTACGGAAAGCGTTGCGCTACCGGGGTTGTTGGCGCTGACTGCCGGGAGCCAGGCTAGCGGGATCGCCATCGGTATGGAAACCGTTCAGGGCGAGCCTTTGCCGTTGAATGTGGCCAGCGGCAAATATCCACTTCAGGACGGCAACACCGTGATTCGGTTGCAGGCCTATATTCAGGGAGAGCCTGATGCTCTCGCCGATAAAACCCTTGGCCGCGGGGCTTTCCACGCCATCGCAACCTTTAATCTGGAATATGAATGATGGACCTGTCGGGCCTTTATGGCATTGGCAAACCGACAACACGGAAAAGGATATGACGCAATGCAGCCTGTTTACTTGAAATGGATGTTGTTACTGCTTGGCATGGCTCCGGGGCTGGCTTGTGCCCAAATATATTCATATATCACTGAAAGCACCGGTATACCCACAAGTGCCAAGTATAAGTTTGTCATCGACAGTTGGGATAGGGAAGACACAATGCCAAATCCATGCTTTGGCCAGCGTATGTGCGCGGTGGGGATTAACCACCGGCATACCCCGAACGAAGGCGGTGGGACGTCAGACGTAGATAACCCAGCTACTATTGGGTCGGGCCCACATCCGGAAATTGTCAAATTGAAGACGATGGGCGAGCTCAGCCGATATTACCAGAGTATTTACCCGTTGCCGCAGGTGGGGGGTACCAGCCATGTGGGGGAAGCGAGGATACAGGAGTGCGTTGGGCTGTTTTACAACATTCACTCGCCGAGTTCGGTCAGAAGCAATGATTCCAGGATAATGCCTGGTAGCATATGTGGCGTAGCACCGCCGCCGATCGGGGTATGCGGCATTGAGGAGCAGCGGCTCGATTTGCAGCACGGTGTGTTGCAGGAGTCCGAGTTGGCAGGTAATACGGCGCGGGGGAGCCTGCGCATTGTCTGTTCGAAAAAAATGAATATCGTTATGCACATCCGCACCGGCAGTCATGGCCGCCTGGATCTGGGCGCAAACTCGGGAATTTACAGTACGCTGAGCGTCAATGGTGCGGTAAACGATCAGGGCTATCCATTCAATAATGTGGACCCAACCGGGGTGATCTTAAATATTACCTCTACGCTGGGTGTGACCGGTACGACAGTAAAGGCCGGTGATTACTCCGGGCAGACGGTAGCCATCTTGGTCATCCCTTAATCATATACAGTGAGCATAATTTGGTGAGAGAAAATATTTTTGTTTTCTTCGTGCGCTGGCGCTTATTTTTTATGGTGATTGCCATTGGCGTACCACTGTGGATTTATTTTCCCAGTATGGGAGGCAGTGGACTCAATCTGCCGTTCAATGCATTGATATATTGTAGTGCCGCCGTAATGGTTTTTTTTATTTGGCTACCAACACGAGAGCGAATAAATATTACGGAGCCATTGATCTATTTTATTATTGGCGGACTGGTATTGAATATTCCGCTGCTGTATGCCGACGCAGGTATGAAGGTGGTGGCATTATGGAGGGCGGTAGCCCTGCTGGCAGGGGCGGTTTTTTACTTCTCCTGGCTGCAATTGAGCCTGCGCTTTCAACAACGCCGCCGGATATTGTATGCCGTTCTGCTGTTGATCGGTGTACAGGCGTTGATCGCGCTGCTGCAAATCTTTGCCCCAGCATTAAGCTGGGCACCGGTTCGCGGTGGGCGTGTGTACGGCAGCTTCCTACAGCCAAATGTGCTGGGGAGTTTTATCGCAACCGGAGTGGCGTTGCTGCTCATGCTGTTTCTGGTACCGGGCTACGTCTGGCACCGTTATGAGCCTTACCGCACCGCACTGTTGGCCGTTGGCGTGGTGATACTTTCCGCTTTGCTGGTGTGGGTACAATCGCGGGCCGCCTGGCTGGGTGCGGGGGCCACCCTCATCTTGTTCCTTTGTTTGTTTGGCCACCGCATGCCACGACGCTGCCTGACTCTGGGCGCTCTGGTGCTGGCCGGCGTTCTGCTGGGTATTGGCGTCATGCTGTGGACCCCAGGAGATGGCACTGCGTTGAGTTACATCAACCACCAGGGATCGACACTGGCACGCTTGAGCATGTTACATGACACACTGGCGATGATCGCCGACAAACCCTTGCTGGGATGGGGCTATGGCGGATTCGAATATCATTTCCAGCATTTCAGAATTGCCCAGGTCCCGCCGACGACGGTGACGGAAATTGCACGCCATCCACACAATGAAATCTTGCTTTGGTGGGCTGAAGGTGGCGTTGTGGCACTGGCGGGCATAGCCATCATACTGGCTGGCGGCGGACGTCTGCTGGTGCAGGTAATAAGGCATGACCGTGAAGCATTTGCATTGGGTAAGCGGACTGCCGGAGAGGGCACGGCGATATGTCTGGTGTTGTTACCTATGCTGATTCACACGCAACTCGAGTACCCTTTTTATCTGTCGGCGGTGCACTGGTTAGCCTTTTTGCTGCTGCTGGCAACGGCTGATCGCCTGAGTGGCGGGGTGCGTTGGTGTTGGACGCCGCCCGTACCAATTGGCGTGGTTTTCAGCAATACCGTGCGTCTGTTGGCGTTATCCTGTGCAGTGATGATGCTGGCGGCTTTTCAGGGCGGTTTGTTGTTGACCTATGCCGAACGCTCGGGAATGAAGACGATGGAAGCGGTGGATACCATGTCACCCTTAATGACATTGGCGCATCGTGAACGTCGTGAGTTCGATCATCAAACACGTTCTTTGTTGTCCTTCAATCGCACGCAGAATGTTGCCCTGTTAGAGGGATATGTTTTTTGGGCAAAAGATTATCTGGAGCGGCGTATTGATAAAAATGTTTATTCCAACTTAATCGTCATACTTCGATCTCGCGGGGATATTAAATTGGCAGAGCATTATCGACAACAAGGCGAGCTATTTTTTCCTGACGATGCACGATTTTCCGTACGGAATAAGTAATTTCCTACCCCTTGATTTTATATTAAATATCTCCGGTAAGTTAATTATTACCATGGCGGGGCATGGACGACGTTTATTTCTAAGGAGTGAGAAATGGGAAAGGTAATTTCTCTGGTGTTTATTGATAACGATAAATTTTTTATCGAAGGTCTGCAACAGCTGATAGTGCCTCACCTGGAACAGAAGGGGCTTCAGGTGAAGGTGTTAGATGATACGGCGGCATGCCATGCAGATATGGTGTTCAAGGCCGTAGAGCGGGACTGGCAGGCGCGTTTCTGCCTGCGCAATGAAGCAGGCTGCGGGCAGCTTAATTTTTCATTGAGGGCGCGGGGAGATACCCGTTGGCGGAATAGACCGCGCTGTAGCAGAGAGTCCGGGGTGATTATCCGTGATGAACGGATCGAGAACATCCTGGTACGGGTTGAGGATGTCCTGATAGCTAGAGGGTCTGGCATCGTTACCAGTCATTGCCCCTGGTGTGAGCTGCAGCCGATTACCCCACGGGAGCGGGATGTAATGCGCTATCTGGCCTGGGAAATGCCACCAACGGCTATTGCCCGTTATTTATCTCTCAGCGTGAAAACAGTCAGTAATCACAAACAGGCTGCGATGAGAAAGCTGGGGTTTAAGCGTAATGCTGATTTATACCATTGGCTGCGGTTGGGTGGCTTGAAAACTGTGAAGAGGTAAGAAAATGGATATGAACAAACCGCTGTGGCGGCGTGGCGCGTTAGTTTTGCCACTTTTGATAGCAACGTTGGTACTGAACGGTTGCGAGCAGAGGCGGCGGTCGTCCCAGACGGCAAAAAATGCCCCCGAGACCGCTGTTGAATTATCCCAGGCCCAACAGGAAGCGGAGCGTTTGCAACAGTGCCAAAAAGAGTTGGATGCGCTGCATGGCATAGACGCCATAGGTTACAGAAAATATAAACAGGAATTTGAGCGCCTGATGAGCGGCGCCGCTCAATACGCAGGATTGCGTACCCAAGTGAAGCGCGATACTCAGGAAACGGTGGATGCAGTGTATCGCTACAAAGTGAACCGTCTGTGTGCCGACGTAAATCAGGCGGTGATGACAGGACTGGCGGATCGCGGAGAGCGCCTTAAATGAAACTGCCTGAACGAAAAGGGGTGATAGCGCTACTGTTGGTCTCAAGCTCCCTGAATGCAGAGGAGGGCGTGCCTGCTCTGTTGCAATTTGCGGAGCAGTACAACAATCAACATTCGCTATCGCCGCCCGTGGTGGTTGAAAAAGAAATGCGCGCGTTGAAAATAAAAACCGGCACTGCCAGTAAAACGCTGCCCTCCACGATGCAGATAGAACGCCAACAACAAAAGATCCATGAGTTGGAGAACGCATTAGCGGCATTACGTGAAGCACAGTCCGTTACGCAGGTGCCGGGGGTAAAACCTGCGGCACTGTCTGGACTGCTGAAGTTGATCGGCGGGTTGCGACATGCAATCAACCTTTCGCCGGATGAGCGGCGGATGGCGGAGCTGATGCGGCAGGCAAACGAAGAAACGGCCCGGGAGAAACAGTCGGCGGCTATGAACCTGGCGCAGGTTCACGCGTTAAAAATCAGGGTTACCGATCTACAAGTGCAGCAGCAGGCGTTGCTGGCTCGGGTCAGTAAAGCTGAAACCGCACAGGTAAAGCAAGCCGGCATAGAACAGCAGCTGCGGCAGGATGCGGAGGCGCTGCGTGAGCGGGCCAAATTGATGGTGTTGCCGCAGGCGCTGAAAACGGCTACCGGGCAGCAATCGTATGCTGCGGGTGGCGCACTGGGGCGCGATATTCTGCAGATGCTGGATGAACGTAAAGGATGGGGCGTTGATACCGAGCGCCAACCTCTGCTGGCAGGCGTTATAGACGCTTTTGCCGGCCAGTATCAGTTGACCACTGACGTATTGGCCAAGGCGTTGGCCGACTCGGAAGCCAGGGTGACATTGGCGCGACAACAGACGATGCAAAAACAAAGTCAGCGGGATCGGACGTATCTGGAGGCGTTTACCCAAAGTAAAGGTGTGAGGCAATCTCCGGCAGGATTTTGGTATCGGGTGGACTATATCGGTGCAGGAGATATCCCCGCCGATGCGCGGGTAGACGTAGTGGTGAGAGAGATGTTGACAGATGGTCAGGTGATTCAGGATATGGGTCTTAACGGCAAAGTCCTGTCTCAGCCACTCCAAGAGTATCCGCCACTATTCCGTGAGGCCATTGGGTATGTAAAAAACCACGGTGAATTGACTGTTGTCGTTCCACCGGCGTTAGCCTACGGTGACGCTGGTTTTCCGCCAAAGGTTCCGCCAAACGCGACCATGGTGTATGAGTTGCGGGTGGCGGACACAAGGGGGCCTTAGGGATGTGATATTTGGAAAAATGAACTAATGGCAGTAGTTTCAATGTTAATACCATCAAATATGGCTATGCAGAGCGTATTGTTAATAACTAGCAATGATTTATTTAAAAAACTGATTAGAATTACCTTGGTTTTATTTAGAAAATAAAGTCCATTCATTTCAATCCTTACTCATGGTTAACTAAAATTAAATTGAGAATAGGGCCTGATAAAACTATCTTGTTAATCTAATTGTAAAATGGACTTTCAGAGGTGGATAATGTATCAGGTTCTATCAGAAAATGGATTTAATTTCATAAAAAAAAGCAGAAGATGTTGCCTGTCATCCTATGTAAATGACGAGGGTGAGTGGGCTGTGGGTTATGGTTATAATAAAAATGTCGGACCAGGAAGAACCATCTCTGAGTTGACTGCGTTGAGTTTATTACAGTCCGACATTATGGAGTGTGAGCAAAGGTTGAATGAAATTATTATGACTCCGTTGGCCCAGTATCAATTTGATGCGGTGCTATCATTGTTCTATGATGTTGGTCCCGGAGTCTTTGGTAAAAGAAGTGGGGTAGAAATATGGAAGTCAGGTAATACATCGCCCATGTTGACACTCATTAATGATGCAAAGCTTGATGACGTGAGCGAATATTTTTCATACTGGGGGGTGAACAGCAGTAAGGAAAGGTTACGATTGCGAGAGGAAGAAAAAGAAATTTTCTTGTACGGAGTTTATCCATTATAATCTTGAAAGCTCACGCCTCCTTCTCCCGGAGGCGTGATGTTTTTTTTTAATTTTTGTCATCGAAAATGCGTTTAATCATTTCCGTGTCAATTCTCTTGTGTGTGTAGATATATAATGGAATGTTAACATCAATTTTCTTTGTTATCAGCTCAAACGTAGAGTTAAACATGCACTTCAGCACTGAACAGGTATGTGGGAGTATTGCATAACCTAAGGTACATATCACCATCTCGATCATGGATGTAATATTTGATGAAAGAGTGAGTTTCCCTCCTATACCCACCTCAGATTTAAGTTTGTCTATTGTTTTTTCCAGAATGAATTTGTTTATCAAATGCGCATATTCACTATGAATAAAAACGTCTTTGCAGGTATTGTTTTTATCGTAAATAAGATAAAAGAACAGTTCGGATACCATGCTGTGGTATTCGCAATGCTCTATGCTCCCGTTATGTGTATCGTCGATTATTATGTCAGTGGACTCATCGGCAACGCTGGTTAGAATTATCTCAATTGATTTCTTTTTAAATTGGTTAGTGATAAAAGGCGATAAAAACAAATATTCTGAACTGATAAATATTTTTATTATCTCTTTGTTGTTTTTCATTTTATCTTCGAGGGATTTCAATGTGTGGAAATGGCCCTCTGTTAATGAGTAAATTCTCTTTCCGTATTGCGTTAGAATCATCTTATTGTTTTCAAAAATAAAAAGCTTGTTATCGATCCTTCGTTCAAGCTTCTTTATCATGGAACAGACTGCGGGTGAAGTTATATTTAAATCTTCCGCAGCCAGTTTTATCGACATTTTCTCGGCGACGCTAATGAACGTATTAAGTTCTCTTGATGTGAACATCATATTTCCTTATTGATGATTGGTTTTTATATCCCTGGAAATAGAGGTTTTTTATTATAATTTTTATTAATTATTTCAGTTTTTACATGATTTTAAAATTGTTTATTACTTAACATGCATTAAGGATTTCTTATTTTACATTAGGTACTATTGACGATAGGCTTACTCCTCTTTCAATTATATTAACTTGGGGTTTTAAATAAATTTGGAGGGTAGGTTGTACTTTAAAGTTCCTGAAGATACCCAGTTAATAACATGGACGCTCATTGGCTTGGTCTCTGCATGGGGAGGATTGGTTAGATATATCATGGATGTTAAAAATGACAAGGCTGAATGGCGGTGGGTTGGCGTTTTTTTTCAGATTGTCGTCTCGGGTTTTACCGGTGTTTTAGGGGGGTTATTGAGCTTTGAGGTAGGCAGTAGCATATATATGACTTGTGCCGTTGCCGGATCTTTTGGGGCAATGGGCAGTGGAGCAATAGATTTGATTGCCAATAGAATATTTTTTCGTAATGGAGTCAAATGATGCAGAAATTTACTTTTAGTTACCGAAGTGAAAGAAATCTTCACGGGGTACATCCCGATTTGGTCACGCTAGTTCGTATGGCGTTATCCCTTTCCGAAGTGGATTTTAGCGTTATAGAAGGCGTCAGGACCCTCGACAGGCAACGACAGCTAAAACAGGAAGGGCACAGTCAAACTTTGAATAGCCGACATTTGACCGGGCATGCAGTCGATCTTGCCCCTCTGCTGAATAAAGTGATCCCGTGGGATCGCTGGGAGTTCTTTCAAATGGTTGCCGATGCCATGAAAGAGTCTGCCAGGAAGAGCGATATACCTATTGTCTGGGGAGGAGATTGGAAAAGTTTTAAAGATGGCGTGCATTTTGAATTGTCGCGAGAACGTTACGTTTAATTCCTGTTAATTATATTTTAATTATTAATCAATTTGTAACCTGTCTTAAATTTTAACTTATTGACGATGCTGTCTTTAAAGTTAAATATATACGCATTCAAAACAAAAGAGGATTAATAACATGGATAACTACGCATTGAGAACCTTTTTCAAAAGCCATGATTCGGCTTTAATTAATGGCGAGTCAATTTTTCTGTATAGAAAAGATGTGGATTTTTATAGTAACATTTACCTCAATAAATTTAATAATGGCGGTTGGAGTACGACGCAATTAAAAGCGCCAGATGGTTATTTATATTCTCGAGTATCATTCTTTACTAAAGATTATGATGGGGTTACAGCACATGTCATTTTCACTTCACGGACAGAAAATGATAATGACGCCGTCTTTATCACAAGGATTAAAAGTAATGACGAGGGATTGACACTCGCAGATGCGGCACCTTTAAACTTTATCAACGGTATGTCTATCATCAAAGCCAGCGGTACATTGGTTAACGGTGTGATTATTGTCTCCTTCGTCGATGGTAATACCAATGGCGCCTATGTTGTCGCTTTGGATGCAGAGACCTATGAACAGCTTTCTCCGGTCGAGTTAATTGATGAGGCTCTGTCATTACGCTACTTTGATGAGATGCTCGGACAAATGACGGGGGCTATCGCACAATTTAGCGATGATAACCATGGCTGTTTCTTGCAGCTAAGCAATGTTCGCGAAAATATCTCGGTGTTCAAGCTGGAGTTTGATAAAAATCTGGGGCTGTCCTGCACTAAGTTGTTTGTCATTACTGAGGATGACATTGGAGCCTTCGCCGGTTTGTACGATAAAGATAAGAGTCTGGTGATTACATGTTATTGCCAGTTTGATCCATTATCTAAAAATTGGAGTGTAAATGGTGTGGCTAATAAGGTCTTCGGCAAAGTGGATGAGCAACGCTATGACGCTTACAGCGCACTTCCTTTAAATAGCAGTCCGGGAATTTATTATCGTCCTCAGGTTGATAAAGCTGAAAACGGTTATGTCGTGTCTTGGGAAGGTGCGGATATGCTGCATTTTAAAAAATTCAACGAACAGATAAACGCAGTTTCACCGGAAGTCTACTTTTCCGCTAATAAACCAGGTAATCACCAAATGGTTTATATCGATGGTGAGTATTTTGTGGGGTATCAGACTGACTGTAGCGAGCCTCGTTTCGTTGGTCTGGGTTATAAAAATGACAGGGTTAAATCTGACAATGATTGAGGTGTAATATGGCCATTACTGAAATAAAAATATCTGAGTGCTTTAGTTTTATTAATAATCCCGACAAGCGTCGGTTGGAAATAACAATCGTAGCAGGTTCACCCAGCGACCTTAAGAATAAAGGCGTCTCAGTTTACTATGGCGATACGACACTGTTACTGGCAACAACCGGAGTTGCCAGCACCTTGCAGCCTTTATTTGATATCGTCATTGATAAAAATGTTGACGAATTCATCGCTATTATCAACAAAGAGGGTTTTAAATCTTACAATCTCAGAGTTGAGGTGAATTTAGCCAACGGTACAGTTGCGGAGAAATTTCATAGTAACATTCAGTTTATGGATGTTGAGCCAACAATTCATGATTCCGTTTTTATTGAGGAAGCAGGAAGTAATTTGGCCAGCGTGGAAGTATGGGTTAAGTATTATTCTCCTTTTGTTTCTTTGCAGTTGGTTAATGAGAAACATGACAAGAGCTATCAGTTTGAAAATTTTGAATACGATGAAGGACAGAAGGTATGGAAAAGTAAAGTTGATGTAGATAAGAATTTTGGGAAATGTAATGAGGAATTGTTTTTTTCAGTTTTGGGTAAATATATAGGTGGAACCCTCCCTTGTACCCCGGAGTGGTCCGTAAAAATTGATTTAGATAAAACATTAAATGGAGTATGTATGAATACCAAATGGCAGAATGGCTTTAATATTTTTTGGGATGATAGCAAGAAAGACTCAATCCGTGATTTACAAATCACCAAGAAGACAGGCCATCTGTTAGCCACCTATTTAGCGCCCGTTAACGCGACAAATAACGAGACTTTGATGACGCGTATGCAAACGGCAACTGGGGCGTTAGTTCCGCCGGTGTCCATTTGTACCCTTCAGGCGCGTATGAACAAGGATGCCAATGTCACCTGTATTGATGATACTGATGATTTTGTCGCCGTTTGGGCGGGTAATGCCAGCAGCAAATTTAAAATCTATGCGCGTAAGTTCACTGCCGGCCCGGGTGGGATTACCTCAACTCAGTTCCAGGATATTGAAATCAGCGGTGGTAATGGTGACTATACCTGCCCGCGGATCATTTATAATCCGGTAAGCAAGCTACTGCTGGCAACCTGGGTATCGACGAGCGAGAAAAAGATCCAGGGTGCGTACCTAAATCCGAACACGCTGGTAAAAGAAAGCTATGACTTTGATATTTCTACCAAGATCCACACTGGCTATAACGGTGCGAATGTCGAATTAGGCACGGCGGTAACCGAAAATATTGTTCTTATGAATCATGGCGAGAAAGTGGTTATCGCTTATCTGGAAAAAGTGGGGGAAGTGAAATTCCTGAGTATCGGCAAACCGGCCGGTGGCACGCCACCTGTTGTGCCGATGACGCAATACTCTCAGGCTGGTATGGGTAAATTCCACGCCGTGCTTGATGCAACCATTAACAGTATCATGCTGGTTTATGTCCTGGGCCAGGACATTTATGGCACTAACATTCGGGTGTTTGCTAAAGTCGGTGAAACTTATGCGGCTAATAAGCTTAATAGCGTATCTTCCGGTTCACCGTCATTCCCTTATATTTACAAGGCGTTAACTCAAAAAGAACCGTATGAATTCCATGTAGCATGGACTTCGAGCACGATGGGTGCCTATTTCAACCGATTCGACGCGAACTTCTTTGCCATTGGCGGTGAGGAGCGCATTAACGAAACGGGTGGCGGCAATATGTATCCAAAACTGGTTGCCAGCGACAACCAGACTGCGTTGCTGTTCCAGGCAAACAAATTCAATAATGTTGCCCTGAAGGCTGCGGGTATTCTGTCCTCAGTCAAAGCGCGCGGTTAATTTTTGCGCTGATATAGCAGGATGATAGTTTGGGCCGGTTGGTGTTATCACCCACCGGCCTTTTTGTTGCCGACGACGCCAGGCTACATGATCCACATGACTGAGATCTGCGTGGCAACTCTGGTTGATAGTCCTTCAGGGCTGGGGGTTGCGTACTATGTTTTCTGTTTGCAGCACACTACACGCCGTTTCCGGTCGTGAGCGCAGCGGAGAGAACAGATGAACAAACGGGAATTAGAAAGCGCGATTGTCACCGATTTTTCCAAACGCATGAGCTACGGCGACTATCTGTGCCTGGATCAACTGCTGGACTGCCAACATCCGTTGTCCAACCCGCAGCATCATGATGAGATGCTGTTTGTGGTGCAGCACCAGACCTCTGAACTAATGATATTTTGTGCCAGACTTCCGCATATTTTGCGAAGGTGGAGTTCGACCGCCTCTGGAAAAAATAATACCACTGTTGGACATCCTGCGTGGTGAAGATGGGCTTGGACCGGTACGCCATTAGTTGGATATCGCCCCGTCGAAATACTACAAGCATCAGGAACACCGTCAGTGTCCGTACAAGTGCGGTCAGCGTGACCAGAATGATGACCACCTGAAGCAGGCGATACAGTGAGCGCGATGAAAACTACAGCGTCTATGGCGTTCGCAAGGTCTGATGCAGTTGTAGTGGGAAGGGGTCATCGGGCTGATGTGTGAAAAAGAATCGCAGTTGAAAATAGCGCAGCAACTGGTGCTGGACTTCTACCGGATCCTGAAAACCAAAAACAAGTTCCAACTCAGCAGGCAGTTCGCCAGTCTCAGCGAAAGTGGCTCCGTTGTGCTTTAGAGTGTTGCAACCGAGATGGGGTTAGATGCAGCCGCAATATGTGAAGCCATGAGTAGCAGATGGAGTAACGGTGTTTTCGAGGACATGTAAATCGCCTGAAGATGCTGATGCGGCAGATGTACGGACGGACTGGGTTTCGAACTACTGAGGTGGTGGGGGATAAGTCCTCCGGCGCGATGGGAGCTACCCGGGTTGCGGAATGCTCATTTTTAATCCGTTGGTGACAGTTGAGTTTCTGTTGGCCGGGGATGCGTCGGTGTGCAAAGCTACTTTTCAGTTGAATGAACTAACCGACGCGTCTTTTTCTCCGCAGCCATGCCCGTCTGAGCTGGCAAGTGCCGGATGTATCCACGGTGGATTCCTGGCTGCATATCGATTGGCAAAAGAGCGCTTTAGTGGGCAATTTGATTATATTAAAACAGCTTTGGATCACGGTAAAAGACTCTTTATTTGTGGCCACAGTCTAGGGGGGGCTCTGGGACTAACTTATGCAGCTGAGATGAAAAGTTATCAGCCAACACTTTATACCTATGGCATGCCGCGTACCTTTACTGCTGATGCAGTGGGCAATCTGTATCAGGTCACCCACTACCGTCATGTTAACGACACCGACACTATCACCAGCGTACCGTTTGATGCTCATCTGGATAACTGGCTATATGGTAAATTCGGTTATCTTGGTTCTACCCTGGGCTTTTTCTGGACATTGCTGGCAGACCTACCCGCACAAATGCTCGGCGCTTATGTTGGGGAACATTATTGGCACCATGGGAAACCGGTGGTGTTTTTCCGGGCGACCCAAACCAATTCGTATGAAGAGTGTAGGGTAATGATGAATCCGAGTACCTGCCGCCGTCTCAGTTATAGCTTGCCACGAAAAGCCAAGCTGTTCCTGGTTCCCTCTCTATCAGAAACTGAAAATGAAGAGGCGAAAGAAGCCCAGGAGGCATTTATTCGCGAATACCCGAAAGAGGATATTCAACGTGTTTTTCCCCGAAATACTAATCCCAATTTTGACCATATGACAAATCCCATGCGCCATTCGATGGCAAACGAATATCTGCCGTTTCTTAATAATCAGTTACTGGAGTCCGCCTGGCCGGAGTTGACATTGCAGCGAAAGAAGAAACGGGAGATGTTTAAGCAGCAGATGACACAGTATGCTGATAAAAGCCCTGTGGAGGAGTTAACGCGGAACCGGATGTTCTTTGCCCTACAGGAAATGCTGGGTAGTTCTTTGGAAATTACCAATATGCTGCCTGGTGGTGAAAGCGCACTTATTCGGTTTAAATCTATTACGAGGGAAGAAGTTGAAATCATTTAATGTTCTTAACTTGTTAGTACTGTTACTCCCCCTGAGCGGCTGCGCCAGCCGTCCAGATTATACTCTGAATCCACCCGCCAGTACCGAGTGGGTTACAGTGACAGTGAAACTGCCACCACAAACAGAGATTCCCCCCATGGGGGTTTTGTACCGTTCGGTAAAGTGTCAGCGTGAGGATTATGACAGTACGACTGAGTCACATATCCGTAAAGAGAGAGGATTTAATCCCCAGCGAACCAGGATGATACTGCAGGGAGGAAGTGATATCTGGCAAAGCCGCATTGCTCTTGATGGTGGCGGTAAGTGCGAATGGAAACTCAGTGCTATACGTGTTGATATCCAACCAATCAGCGCTATTCCGCTAGCGGTAGGGAAAAAAATTATCCCAACGAGTTATGTATTTAACTTTGATGATGGAGCGTATGGTGGAGGGGAAGGCTCTGGCAGAAAAAAAGATATTCATGGCGACTTAAATTTAAAGACAGAATTATTTCCTATGATTATTCACCACCGTGATGGTGAAGTTACACTTAATTTATTTGGTGGAAATACGGATAAAAAGAAGTTGAGTAGACACTACAGGGTTTACAATACAAAGAATATAGTGCTTGAGCCTAAGGTTCATTTTGCTAAAGAGGTGGTGCTTACGCCTCCGGTATCACTGCCTGGAGATATTATTGCGACCTACCCTGATGGTAGCCAAGAAAAAATTGAGCATGTTTATCCCGATTATGAAAAATTGCTTTTGATGAAGTAAATGCAAAAATTTCTTCACTCATGTCACGGAGGGCGAATTTGAAATTATCTAATACTGTTAGCCTGTTGGTACTGCTCCTTCCTCTGAGCGGCTGCGCCAGCCGTCCAGATTATACGCTGAATCCACCCGCCAGTACCGAGTGGGTAACCTTGGCTGTGAAACTTCCGCCACAGACGGAAGTAACCCCTATGGATGTTCTGTACCGTTCGGACAAATGTCAGCGGAAAGTCTACGATGAAAAAACGGAATCCCATATCAGTATGGACAGAGGTAAGAATCCCCAGCGAACCAGGATGATACTGCAGGGAGGAAGTGATATCTGGCAAAGCCGCATTGCTCTTGATGGTGGGGGTAAGTGCGAATGGAAACTCAGTACTGTTAGGGTTGATCTCCGGCTTACAGATAACACATCTCTGACGAAAGGGAAGGACATAACGTCTACAAGCTATGTATTTGCTTTTGATGATGAGTTTTATAGTGGAGGAGGGTTACCAGGACGAAAGAAAGATGTGCACGGTGATCTTAATATCAAAACCGATTTCTTTCCTATGGTTTATATAAATCACTTGTCTAATGAAAGGGATGTGGAACTGTTTGGCGGGAATGTGAAGAATAAAAAAATGGAGTAGGCACTATAGAGTTTATAATACAAAAAAATAATCATAGAACCTTCTTTGCATGCGAATAAACTTGTTGTTCTTGAAAGCCCTTTATCTCCACCGGGAAAGACAACTGCAACCTATCCTGATGGTAGCAAGGATGAGGTTTCAGGCACCATTCCCGATTATGAAAAATTGCTTTTGATGAAGTAGATGCCATTTTTACCTGTGTTACGGATAAATGCGTTGGGGTTGGCTAATGTCATTGAACTATTGGAACGACTTGCCCCGTTCGCTTTGAGCAGACTACTTGGTTTTTTCTATTTCCTGATAAATTTAACTGCTTTTCACATCTTGATTTTGGTAATGCGTCAATTAATTCCTTCAAGTTTTTAGGTGAGATTTAAAATTTGTTGAGTAAGGGTAATAAAAATGTCCAAAGGTTTTGTATTGCTTGGTGATAAGACAACACATGACGGCGCTGTAATTTCGGCATCCTCCAGCGTGATTGTAAATGGTAAGAAAGCCGCTTTAGTTGGCGACATGGTGAGCTGCCCAGTTGAGGGACATGGCACCAATCCGATTGTTGAAGGTTCATTGGAATGGTCATCCGATGGCAAAGCCATTGTGGTTGATGGTTGTGAATGTTTGTGCGGTTGTCAAGTTATCTCCAGCGCGCCGGAATGCGCAATAGGATAATTAATGGGTTGGAAAAGAACTAAAGCATTAATTCCGGCACTGTCGTCGGCACCTTCCATGATGAAGTGGTTGCTGACTGGTGCCCTGATGGCGATTATCGGTGTGTTGTTGTTCATCCTCCAGCCAAGTCCACTTTGTGTGGGTATCGATGTTTCGAAGGCTACGCTGGATACTGCCGCCAACAGTGATATTAAACCGTTTACAGCCAGCAATGACGCTGACGGTTTTGATGCCATTGTTGCCGAACTGAGCAAGCACTCGGTGTCACTGGTCCTGATGGAGGTCACTGGTGGGCTTGAGGCCGCGGTGGTCTGCACGCTTCAGTGACGTTACAGTGATAAATCCTAGGCAGGCTATAGACTTTGCCCGAGCTATGGGTTACCTGGCAAAAACCGACCGAATTTGTTCTCTGGCGATCCGGGCAACAACAGCGTTGGGTTGTGGTGCCTGTTTAACCAGGCTGACTTTAAATTCACGGCTGTAGCTGGTTCGCCGATCTTTTCGCCATTTTTCTTCGTTGCTATCAGATTGCGTGGTTTCATTTTTTCTGTTGGCATACAGGATTGCATCAAGCTGGGCGAACGAGAGTGAGTCAGGTAACGGCCAGGAGATCCCGGATGCAATAAATTTCTGGAAGAGAGTATGTACTGTTGAATGGCTGAGACCCCGTCGCTGAGCAATGACTCGAATGGTTAGTTTGTCTTCAAATCTGAACCGCAGGGCATCAAGAAGATAAGAGCGATAACAGGTAATATCTTTATTTGTCCGGGTATTCATCGTTCGTGTCCATCAATATAGATGGGCGCGATTGTTGTCAGACAGGACAACTTTCACAAGACGTCGCAGATGGTGCGCTTACAAGTCATTGGAATAGACGGTGCGCGATTCAGTTCGCCAGTTGGCAGCATTTTCCATGAACAGAGCTCCTTCTATTTAGACGGAGCTCTAAGCTAGCGATCCCGGGACCAGAATCACAGGCGGCGGTAGTTTGACGCTTACCAACGACGAGTCTTAAGACTATCACTAATTTAAGTGACACCAACTGTCTGGAGATTTATGGGGCCAGTCTATGTCTTGCCGGAAGATTAACTTCCGGCTGAGATTATCTTTATGCTTTAGGAACGTTACGTGCCAGAAGCCACTGGTCGATTTCTGCTTCCAGCCAGCCAACAGACTGTTGCCCTAATCGCCGCTGCTTTGGAAACGTCGCATCGTAGCGCCCAGACTTCGGGTTAAGCCAGTCGTATATGGTGGAACGGGCGATGCCTGTTTTGGCCGCAACCGCGGGCATACGCAGGATTTTTACCGTTGGTGATGTCATTGTTGAATTTTCTCTCAATCTGGTTTGCTTTGGATGAGAGGAAAGATATTCTGTTGTGCCGCAACATTGAATACGGCTGCGTTACTTCATTTTTTACAGGTCTCAGGTTATTGATTTATGGATGATTTTAATCTTAATTCTTTTGTCGATGAGCTAAAAGAGTCATTCAACAATAAGAAAGGTCGGCTGGCGTTCGCTCTACATGTGGTTAGCTGGGAAATCAATATTGTTTGGTTGAATGGGGACGATTTCAATATTGGCGAAATAGTGGATGGTGTTGTGCAAAGTGCCTCGAAGCGTCGGGACTTTGAGCAGAAGCAGGATCTGATGCTACTTGCAGAGGCTGATACTATACAGGAGTTAGTAAATGAGCGGATCTTTCTGGCGGCAATAAACTGGTATGCAGGGCTGCGTTTCTTGGTGTCGGATTGGCGCGATGGGTTCAGGTTATTACTGAAATCAATTGAACTTCTTGATATGTGCCGTGGCATGGTTGAACATGAACTATGGCAACAGACCGAGACGGCAAAAAAAGAACAGGCCTCGCATGGTGGTAAAGCAAAAGCAGCACTCTTTACCCCACTTAAGGCTGAAATTATTCGCTTGCTACTTGGCAAGCAGCCGGAGGGGGGCTGGAAAAGCAAAAATGCGGCTATGGATGCAATTAATGTCGATATACGTGTGTTTATCGAACAGCATGGTTTCCCTGGTTCCTCAGGAGAGCAGAATACGGGAAATGATCAGGCCGAACTATGTTCCCGAATCCCTCGTCTGGTCAGTGACTGGTCCAGAGATGATGTGGATGTAAAAGCCGCTTTTGCGGCAGTAGTTAAGCAAAAAAAGAAAAGCGCCCCGAAAGGCGCAGAGTAGGTTTATTTCACGGCTGAATATACATAATCAGCCCATGCCTGCATCATTGGTCGACGCTGCTCCAGCAGATCGGTACGGTGGTAGGCCGCCTCTACTTTATTCTGTACAGTATGAGCCAGTGCTCGTTCTGCAAGATCTCGGGGATATCCATTTTCACTGCACCAGTCTCTGAAGCTTGAGCGAAAACCATGAGCAACTGCACACCGCCCTGGAGTGTCACTGATAGCGTTTTTCTTACGTAAAAACATAGTCAGTACTGTATCGGAAAGAATGGTTTGCTTCCTTGGTGATGGGAAGACCAGTTCGTCGTGAAGTCCCTTTATTCGGTCAAGAACCACGACGGCTTCTTCAGACAGGGGAACCCGGTGAATAACGCCAGATTTCATTCTGTTCTCGGGCACAGTCCAAATTTTGTTTTCACAATCGATCTCAGACCAGCGCATAGCCCTTGCTTCCCCGGAGCGACAAGCCGTCAGAACAACGAACAATAGCAATGCTCGGGTGACGTTATAGCGTTCTTCGTCGTATACGTTTGTTGCGATGAATGAGGGAATTTCCCGCCATGGCATTGCTGGTTGGTGCTCGACACGTATATTCGCGCTCACCTGCTGAGGGAGCAGGTGTCCAACTACATCGACTGGGTTTGCAGTACAATAGCCATGAGCCCATGCCCACTGCATAACGGTATGAATACGTTGCTTTACTCGACTGGCTGTTTCAGGGTGTGAAAGCCAGATCGGGCGAAGCATCTCTGCGATAATAGACGGCGTCATGTTATCGAGAGTGAGTTTTCCTGCTTGTGGGAAAATGTATCGCTCCAGAGTGGAAATCCATTGTTTCCCATGTTTTTCATTTTTCCAGCCCGGCAGTAATTCCGCATGAACTTTTCGTGCAGCCTTTTCGAACGTTGGAATAGCCTCTTTTTCCGACTCTACTTTTCGGGCATCTAACGGGTCTATCCCATTAGCTATTTGTTCTCGCATTGGAAGTGCAAGCTTGCCCGCTTGGGCTATCCCAATATCAGGATAAGACCCCAAGCCAGCATTACGTCTCTTGCCAGTAATTGGGCTGGTGTAACGAAAAACCCACTTACCCAGACCTTTTGTTGGAGATGAATGGAGAGTCAACCCTGTAATTCCACCATGAGGTAAAGGGAGATCTCCGGGCTTAATGTGCCGGGCTTTTGTATCTGTAAGAATTGCCATAAGATGATTGACCTACATTTTCAGTATGCCATCCAGTATGCCATGAATGTCAGGTTTACTTGATATTCGGTTATGCTGCATTGGACGGAATTTATCATAGTTATTTGATAAATATGTAAATATTAACATGTATTGGCTTCAGTTAGATTTGAAATAGGCGGCCCCTCTCTCCGCCATTATTCAATCACTTAGATAAAATTCTTTCAACGATCCCCGTCACAGATAGCCCTTCACAGCATCACCGAATTCCACTGCTACCAGTAAGAATGACCGGCTTATTTTTCCGTAACGCGAAACTCCTTGCGATATAAAGACGGCGACGTCTTGAACTGCCGCTGAAAATGCCTGCGCATTGACAACGCAGTGGCGAAACCTGCGGCCTGCGCAATGCGCTCGACGGGCTGGTCGGTTTTTTCCAGAAAGCGCTGCGCCATCGCCAGCCGCTGATTCAGCAACCACGGCATGACGCTGGTGCCGGTAGTTTGCTGAAAGCGCCGGGTAAAGCTGCGGCGACTCATGCAGGCTTTGTCCGCCAGTGCATCCAGCGTCAGCGGTTGCTGCAGATTTTCCGTTGCCCAACTCAGCGTTTGCATAAAACGGTCACCGCCCACAGTGTTATACACCGGTTGCTCGATAAACTGTGCCTGGCCGCCCTGACGGTGTGGCGGCACCACCAACTGCCTGGCCACCGCGTTGGCGCTCTCCGCACCACAGTGCTTGCGTACCAGGTGCAGGCAGCAGTCG
Organism: Serratia sp. AR11; assembly: GCF_056376275.1. NCBI lineage: Bacteria > Pseudomonadati > Pseudomonadota > Gammaproteobacteria > Enterobacterales > Yersiniaceae > Serratia > Serratia sp. AR11. The sequence goes on along the minus strand of NZ_CM150739.1, from coordinate 3,494,743 downwards.
ATGCTGGCGGCGGTGCCGGCGGAAGTGACAATATCGCCGTCATCCACGTACAGCACATTCTGGTCTATCGACACCTGGGGATATCGTCGCAGAAAATCTGCCATCCATTGCCAATGGGTGGTTGCCGGACGGCCGTTGAGTAAGCCGGCCGCCGCCAGAACGAAGCTTCCGACACACAGGCCGACCAGGGTAGCGCCACGCGCATGGGCGTCTAGCAGGGCGTCGATAAGTTGTGGTGATGGCGGGACTTCGGGATTGCACCAGCTGGGTACTATCACCATATCGGCTTGCGCCAACGCCGCTAATCCATGATCTGCCACTATCGAGAAACCAGCGTTGGTCTTTAATGGGCCGGGTTCGGTGGCGCAAATCAACAGCTGATAGGCCGGTTCCCCGTTGCTGTTCAGTGCCTTCTCAAACACTGCACAGGGCACCGAAAGGTGAAACGGGATGATGTTGTTAAAAACCACGATACCCACTTTAAGTGGCGCCATACTGCTTCCTTTTTATTATTAACCCTATGTGGACGATTTGGCCCGATGATATCGCTTTTGGTTATTAGACTACCTGTTGCCATATCACTGCAACCTGCAGAATTGAACCCGACCACAGCAGGAAACGACGTGCTGTTTTGTTGTTCTCACAAGGATAAACCAAAATGAAAAAACTGATTTCCGGTACTGCACTGGCACTCTCGATGGCCACCTCCAGCCTGGGTTTTGCCGATGATAAGCAAAGGGCACCTACCATTCGTACCATGAGCGGTGCGCAGGCAAGTACATCTTTACCGGCTAACGCTACAGCGCTATTGGTGATTGATTTTCAGAATGAATACTTCATCGGCAAGATGCCCATCCCCGACGGAAATAAAGCGCTGATGAACACGCAACGGTTGGTCAGTTTTGCCCATCAGCACAAGATGCCGGTGTTTTTTATTCGACATATTGGCCCGGCAAACGGGCCGTTGTTTGCCGAAGGTAGCAAGTTCGCCGAGTTCCATCCGGATCTGCAGCCGTCCGGCATTGATCGGGTGATCACCAAAGCCACCCCCAGTTCATTTGTGGGCACCGATCTGGATAAGCAACTTAAGCAGGCGGGTATCAAGAAGCTGCTAGTGAGTGGGTTGATGACTCATATGTGCGTCTCTTCAACGGCGCGCGATGCGGTGCCGTTGGGCTATGAGGTGATTATTCCCGAGGATGCCACCGCCACCCGCGATCTGGCTACCTGGGATAACCAAATTGTGAATCACGCCGTGCTGCAACGCGCTGCACTGGCCGGGGTAGCCGATGTGTTTGCTGAAATCAAAACCACCGATCAGGTCTTGGCACTGCCGGTGAATTAAGCGGTCCTCGGGGAGGCAGGCCGCCGGCCACTTTGCAATATTTCATGGCTCGCCTAAGCTGATTTCAACCATCACTTTTTTATGGGTAATCACTATGTTGACTGTGTTACGTACTTCAGTTTTGGGCGCTGCGGCCTTGTTATTCCTCGTGGGCTGCCAGCAAAAGGCACATCAGCCGCCGCCACCACTGCAAGTACAGTTGGAAAAGCTTTCCACCATGCTGGCTGGTAGTCACTTCCTGCGGCAAAACTGTCACCGCCCGGACATCCCGGATGACGTCAAATTGCAACGTACCGCGATGCGAGTGGCGGAACACCGGGGCTGGGACACCCAGGCAGCGGGTTATCAGCAGTTGCCGGCACTGGCTCAGGCTCGTTATCTGGCCATACTGGAGGATCGTCAGTTGCTGACGGACAAATGTGCCGCGCTGAACAATCGTACTGCAAACTTTGTTGCCGCAGCCAAGTCCGATCAGGAAGACTACATGGAGTAGTCCCCGCATGCACGGGCGCGGCATGTGGCGCCCGTCATCCCACAATCCCCATCTCCGTTTAAAATATTCTTTGCAGGATAAGCATCTGTCGCTCATTATTTGAAATGTTGTTTCACTTTTATTCCATGAGCCGATCTTGAAGCCATATACCGCCTTGCGTCAGCGAGTAGAAAATACCCCCTGGTACCCAAAACGCAAAAGTTATCGCGTCCTGTTTTGGCGTGAAATCACGCCGCTGGCGGTGCCGATCTTTATGGAGAACGCCTGCGTTCTGCTGATGGGAGTGCTGAGCACTTTTCTGGTGAGCTGGATCGGTAAAGAGGCGATGGCCGGGGTCGGGCTGGCGGACAGCTTCAACATGGTGATTATCTCCTTCTTCGCCGCGGTGGATCTGGGCACCACGGTGGTGGTGGCCTTCAGCCTGGGCAAGCGCGATCGCAAAAGAGCACGCTCGGCGGCACGCCAGTCGCTGGTGTTGATGACGCTGGTGGCCCTGGTGCTGGCGGTGGGCATCCATTTGGCGGGCGAGCAGATTATTGATGTGATCGCCGGTGCCGCCACGCCGCAGGTGAAAGCATTGGCGCTTTCTTATCTGCAAACAACGGTCTGGAGCTATCCGGCGGCGGCCATTGCGCTGATTGGCAGCGGTGCGTTGCGCGGGGCCGGGAACACCAAGATCCCGCTGCTGATCAACGGCGGCATGAATATCCTGAATATTATCATCAGCAGCATCCTGATTTATGGCATGTTGGGCTGGCATGGGTTGGGCTTTGTCGGTGCCGGGTTGGGGCTGACCATTTCCCGCTATATCGGCGCGATAGCGATTATCTACGTGCTGATGATCGGCTTTAACCCGGCGTTGCATATCACGCTGAAAAGTTATTTTAGTCCGTTAAAACTGACGATTTTGTGGGAAGTCCTCGGGATCGGTATTCCTGCCAGCATTGAGTCGGTGTTGTTCAACGGCGGTAAGTTGCTGACCCAAATGTTTGTCGCCGGTATGGGTACCAACGTTATCGCCGGTAATTTCATCGCTTTCTCTGTCGCTTCATTGATCAACCTGCCGGGCAACGCCCTGGGGTCTGCATCGACCATTATTGTCGGGAAACGTCTGGGTAAAGGGCAGATAGCCCAGGCGGAACGGCAGTTGCGGCACATCTTCTGGCTGGCGACGATTGGACTGACGGTGATCGCCTGGGGCACGGCGCCGCTGGCGGGAATGTTCGCCTCGTTTTATACGCAACAAGATGACGTGAAGGAGGTGGTGAAGGTGCTGCTCTGGCTCAACGCCGCCTTTATGCCCATCTGGGCCGCTTCCTGGGTGCTGCCCGCCGGTTTGAAAGGCGCGCGCGACGCTCGTTTCGCCATGTGGGTGTCGATGCTGGGCATGTGGGGTTGCCGCGTGGTGGCCGGCTATACGCTGGGCATTGTGCTGGGGATGGGCGTGGTCGGCGTCTGGTTAGGGATGTTTATGGATTGGGCGGTGCGCGGTGCGTTGTTTTATTGGCGTATGGTCAGCGGACGTTGGCTATGGAAATATCCGCGGCTAAAACAGCCTGATGTGGCGGAAAAAGACCCATCCGATATCTGATGCGAAAGGCCCGGTTCAGCCAATGAACCGGGCATCAAGCGATGAATATTCAGCCTTTGATATTGACGTCACTGCAGCTATAAAAACCTTCGCCAACCGGGTCTATGCGCTGCCAACGAACGTAGAGCACATGTTTGCCGGTATAGTTTTTCGCATCGACGGCGAATTTATATTGCTGGTTCACCGGAGTCACATTTTCAACTTTGCCTAACAGCTCAAGATCGCTCCATTTTAATTCGGCTTTTTCAGCATCGTAATCGGCTTTGGAAATATAAACTTCAAAGAAGCTTGGATCATGCGTTGCCGTTGCATCATAAACAATATCGATTTTACCATTTGCATTTTTCTGGATATCGCTAGTGCGCCAAGGGGCTTTAACGTCCAATCCTGACTTGTCATTCCAGACTTTGTCTCTGTCATCCCATTCGGTACCCACGTTCCCCGCAGAGCAGAGCTGCCCATCGGGTATCGCGGCCTTAACGGCGGCGGGGTTGTTGTAATCGGCGACGTTTTTGGAGACTTCGTTCCATTGCCTGAATTGATAGTTAGACTGTTCAATCAGGTTAACTTCTTGCTTGCTGCTATTTTTATTGCCTTCTTTTTTCGGTGAAACAAAGCCGGGCTTGTTAAGATATTTATTGTAAATGTATTGATATGCCGCCCTGCAATCACTCTCTTTTATACCTGAACCGTCCGCCGGCCAATAAAATCCGCCTTCTTTAAAACATTGGTATTGGCGTGAAATAGGGGTAGCGACAGAACCGTGTCTAAGCTGTGCCGAAGCCTGCTCTTTGGTAGTGGAAACTTGCTCCTGAGCCAATGCGGCGGTGGAAAATAATGAACATGAGGCTAATACCAAAAGGGTTTTCTTTAATAACATTGAAGTTGTTCCTCTATGATTTAAACCCGTCATAATTGAGGCTGCATCTGTATCGCCTTGATGCAACGCCAAATATTGGGCGTAACGGCAAGTGGATAAATGAGTCGATAAACATTTAGGTAACAGCACTAAAAAAATACTTAAGCATTATTGCTGATATATCGATAAAATTAGTGATATTCATCACAATAATGCGAGATGGTGAGATTTAATTAATTAACTTATTGAATACTTCACAAGGTGAAGAGAAAAGTTTCTTCTCTGAACATCGCTCTCAGAGACCGATGGCGAGTGGGGGGAAGGGTCAACGATGTGATGGCTTAACCTTTGTGGCAAGGCGGTGCGTTATCCGGTTGATTTTCCTGCCGCCATTGGGCCGGTGATACGCCGTGGACCTGTTTGAAGGCTTTAGAAAAATGCAGTTGGTTTTCATAGCCGACCGAGATCCCCACCACTTTTATCGCCGTCCGGCTGTTACGCAGCAGGCTGGTGGCGAGCGTCATGCGAAAGTTAAGCAAGTACTCCTTTGGCCCGATACCGTAAGCCCCCTTGAACAATCGGCACAGGTAACTGCGGTTGATATTGCAGTAGGCGGCCAGGCGCTCAATGGTCAGGTGTTCGTGGTAACGGTTTTCAATCAGTTTGACCGCTTTGTGCAGATGTTGCGTCTTGTCGCTGGGGTGTTCATCGCTGCCCTGTAGCGCATTGTCGATCAACGCAGAAAAAAACAGATAGCTCAGGCCGAGGGTCTTCAATCGATGTTCATCATCATGGCTAACGAGCTGTCGCAGATAGCTCAGGGCCTGGGGAGTCTCGTCAGTCTTGCGGGGGCGATAAATCGGGAACTGGCGGCTCAGGCGGCACTCTTCGAAAATCTTGCCGGCCACCAGTCCGTCGACCTCCAGCCACATGTAATGCCAGGGATCTTTTTTATCGGCGCGATAGGTGGTTACGTCGTGCGGATGGATCAAAAAACCTTCACCAGCAACGACTGGAAATGCACCGTATTCGCTGTGCAGTACGCCGGTTCCGCTTATCACATAATGAAATAGATAGTGCTGCCGCACCGCCGGGCCGAAGCTGTGCCCTTTATCGCAGTTCTCCTCACCATATTGGTACAGATTCAGCTCAATATTGTCGGTGCGGCTTAGGGTAAAACTCTTATGCATCAGGCAATGTCCTGGTTTTCTTGTCCACGCTAACAGTGTAGCGGCCATGCGTTAGGTGGGTAAACGCCAAATCCAGACCTGGCTCACAGTTTTTGCGCTGCGTCGTTTTTCGCCATAGTGAGGTCACATTCATCCATATCCGGCTTAGGGATTGCAGGGTAATTTCAGCCTATCGAAAACCAGTGCAGCGGAGAAATAGGATGATTAAAGTAACTTTTATGGGCGCAGGCAGCACCATCTTCGCCAAGAACGTACTCGGCGATATCATGGCAACGCCGGCATTGAAAGAGGTGGATATCGCGCTGTACGACATTGATAGCGCCCGTCTCAATGAATCTTTCGCCATGCTCAGCAATATCAATCGCAATATTAACGCCGGCAGGGCGAAGATCACTCCCTACCTCGGGGTGGAAAATCGTCGTTCGGCGTTGAAAAATGCCAATTATGTGGTTAACGCCATCCAGGTTGGCGGTTACGATCCTTGCACTATCACCGATTTCACCATTGCTAAAAAGTATGGCCTGCAGCAAACCATTGCCGATACCCTGGGGATAGGCGGCATCTTCCGTGCGCTGCGCACCATTCCGGTGATGTTTGACTTCGCCCGGGATATTGAAGCGGTATGTCCGGATGCCTGGCTGCTGAATTACACCAACCCGATGGCGGCCTTAACCGGCGCCATGCTGCGCCATACCGAAGTGAAAACGGTGGGGTTGTGTCACAGTGTGCAGGTCTGTGCAGAGACGCTGCTGAAAAGCGTGGATATGCCTACCGATGATGTCCAGTTCCACATCGCAGGCATTAACCATATGGCCTGGTTGCTGGACGTTCGTCGCCATGGCGAGGATCTGTACCCGGAAATCAAGCGTCGCGCCAATGCGCTGCAGGGCAAACATGATGATATGGTGCGCCATGAAATCATGAAAACCTTTGGCTATTACGTCACCGAGTCTTCGGAACATAACGCCGAGTACATGCCTTATTGGATCAAGCGTAACTATCCTGAATTGATTGAGCGCTTTAACATTCCGCTGGACGAGTACCCGCGCCGCTGTGTTGAGCAGATTGAACAATGGCAACAGCGCAAGCTGGCGCTGACCAATGACGCCAACCTGACTCATACCCGCACTCATGAGTATGCGTCTTATATTATTGAAGCGATGGAAACCGATCGTCCGTACAAGATTGGTGGCAATGTGCTCAACAGCGGTTTAATTACCAACCTGCCTGCCGAGGCCTGTGTTGAAGTGCCTTGCCTGGTGGATGGGCAGGGCATCTCGCCCTGCTACGTGGGCCATTTACCGGAGCAACTGGCGGCGCTCAACCGCACCAATATCAATACCCAACTTCTGACTATCGAAGCCGCGGTAACCCATAAACGCGAAGCGATTTACCACGCGGCACTGCTGGATCCGCATACTTCAGCCGAGCTTTCGATTGATGATATCCGTAAACTCTGCGATGAACTGATTGAGGCCCACGGTAACTGGCTTCCCGCCTACCACTGATCGCCAAACTAACTGTATTACCTCCTCAAAACGCACAAGGCGCGGGGCTTCCTGCGCCGTCATAAATGGGACGGTGAGCCATGTTTTATTTAAAGAACAAGAACTTTTGGATCTTCGGTGCCTTCTGTTTTTTCTATTTCTTTATCATGGGGGCGGTGCTGCCGTTCTTCCCGATCTGGTTGCATGACGTCAACCAACTCGACCAGCAACAAACCGGTCTGGTATTCGCCTGCATGGCGCTGTTTGCGCTGGTGTTCCAACCGATTTTTGGTTTTGTCACCGACAAATTTGGCCTGAAGAAACACCTGCTGTGGATGATCATTTTCCTGCTGCTGTTTCTGGCGCCGCTGTTTATTTATGTCTTCTCGCCGCTGCTGCAAACCAACTTTGTGCTCGGGGCGCTATTGTGCGGGATTTACCTGGGGTTGGTGTGCAGCGGAGGCTCGCCAGCAATTGAAGCCTATATCGAGAAGGTGAGCCGCCGCAGCCAGTTTGAGTATGGTCGTGCCCGGCTGTTTGGCTGTATCGGCTGGGCGATTTGCGCGTCGATCGTTGGCTATATGTTTACTATTAACAACCAGTTTGCGTTTTGGCTGGCGTCGAGCTTTGCGCTGGTGCTGGCCGGCCTGCTTTATATGTTCAAACCTGAGCAAAACAACACGCTGGCAGTGGCGGACGGGTTGGCGCTGAACCATAAACCGGTCAAGTTGAAAGCGGCGTTGAGCCTGCTGAAAATGCGCAAATTTTGGTGCCTGGTGATGTATATCGTCGGGGTGGCCTGCGTGTACGACGTATTCGATCAGCAGTTCGCCAACTTCTTCACTTCGTTTTTCAGCGACCGACATGCCGGGACTCAGGCGTTTGGCTATGTCACCACGCTGGGCGAGTTCCTTAACGCTTTTATCATGTTCTTTGCGCCATTGATCATCAACCGCATTGGCGGCAAGAACGCGCTGCTGATTGCCGGGGTGATTATGTCGGTGCGGATTATCGGTTCGTCTCAGGCGGACTCGGTGACTGCGGTGATTTTCCTCAAAACCCTGCATATGTTTGAGGTGCCGTTCCTGCTGGTGGGCATTTTCAAATACATTACCACCCAGTTTAACGTGAATCTTTCCGCATCGATTTACCTGTGGGGTTTCTGCTTCTTCAAGCAGCTATCGGCTATCGGCATGTCCTATGCGGCGGGCCTGATGTACGTCAACTACGGCTTTAAAACCTCGTATCTGATCCTCGGCTGCATTGCCTTGCTGTTTACCCTGATCTCGGCCTTTGCCCTGAGCGGCAAGGTCGCGGTGGTAAAACAAGAGGCTGTGCTGCCGGTGGCGGCGAATTAATCAATACAGTAATGTCATGAGGCTAAAGAACAACAATGTCAGGGCGATGATAAACCCGGTTTGCAGCGTTTTGCGCAGCAGGCGGCCCTGGCCCCAGCGGGTAGCGCTCAGGCGGTTGTCGATCGCAAACAGCGCCGGAACCATCAGCAGCAGATAAACCAGCATCAGCATGGCGGTCAAAGGTTGTTGGCTCATGCAAAAACCTCCATACCGGTAGTGATGGGTGGGGCGATAACGATTTTTTGTCTGCTGCGGTGTTGAATCATAGGTCTCCAAAAAGGGCCGCCCGGAGGCGGCCGTCAGTTCACTGCCTGTCATATCGAGATGATTGTCGGCCACTGCCGGGGCCAACGCAGTCATAATATTGCGAATGATAATCATTATCAACACATAATGTGAAATTTATTGTGGGAAAGGGCGGTCTGGCGTGAAAAGTTTTTGCGGGGTGTTTACGGTGACAGAGCACGCCAGGCGGCGTGCTCTGTGATAGGGCTATCCTCGACGATTATTTCTCATCTGGCAGTGCGTAAGCAACGATATAGTCGCCCAGCTTGGTGCCGAACGAGCCATGGCCGCCGGCGGAAATCACCACGTACTGCTTGCCGTTGACCTCATAGGTCATTGGCGTCGCCTGGCCACCGGCCGGCAGCCGCGCTTCCCACAGTTTTTCACCGTTGGTCACGCTGAAGGCACGCAGGTAGTTGTCCGCCGTTGCGCCAATGAAGAACACATTCCCGGCGGTTGAGACCGGTCCGCCCAACATCGGCATCCCCATTTTGAACGGTAACGGCAGCGGAGAGCTGTCGCGCACGGTACCAATGCGTTTTTTCCACACGATATCGTTGGTTTTCAGGTCTACCGCGGAAATGTAACCCCAGGCAGGCTGTTTGCACGGCAGGCCAAGTGGCGACAGGAACGGGTTCAGGGTCACGCCGAACGGCACACCGTACTGCGGCTGGACGCCGGCTTCGGTACCGCTGCCGCCTTTATCGCCGACCGGCGGCTCGATTGGGTTACCTGGGCCGCGTGGGATCAGTTTTGACACAAACGGCAGCGCGATAGGGTTGGCGATGGCCACCTGACGGTCAGTATCGACAGACAGGCCACCCCATTCGAACATGCCAAGGTTACCCGGGAACACCAACGTGCCCTGTTCGGAAGGCGGGGTGAAGGTGCCTTCATAACGCAGGCTGTGGAACATCACCCGGCAAACCAGTTGGTCATAAATGGTGGCGCCCCACATATCCGCACCGGTCAGTTTCTTCTCAGGGCGGAAAGTCAGCTCAGAGAAAGGCTGAGTCGGTGACAGGCGGTCGCCCTTGGCCGGGCCTTGCGGAACTGGTTTTTCCGGTGCAGGAACCACCAGTTCACCGTTGGTACGGTTAAGAACGAAAATGTTACCGGTCTTGGTCGGCACATAAATCACCGGCACCTTGTTGCCGCTCTTGTCGGTGATATCCGCCAGCGTCGGCTGGGCCGGTACGTCCATATCCCACAGGTCGTGGTGCACCGTTTGATAGAACCACACCAGCTTGCCGGTAGAAGCGTTCAATGCCAGCAGGCCGCTGGCGTAGCGCTCCATGTTCGGCGTGCGATCGCCGCCCCAGATATCCGGAGTGGTCACCCCCATTGGCAGGTAAACGATATCCAACTTGGCATCGTAGGCTGAAGGCGCCCAGGAGTTTGGCGAGTTCGGCGTGAAGTGATGTTCATCCGCCGGGATGGCGTTGGGATCATCTGCACCCGGATCAAACGCCCACAGCAGTTTGCCGCTGTTGACGTCAAAACCGCGGATCACGCCTGAAGGTTCGCGATTGGAGTAGTTATCGGTCACCGCACCGGCAATGACAATCACCTTATCGGTGATCACCGGTGGTGAAGTCGGCTCATAATGGCCCGGAGTGGCATACGGCATATTGCTTTGCAGATTGAGTTCACCGTTATTGGCGAAGTCGGCGCAAGGCTTGCCGGTCTCGGCATCCAAAGCAAACAGGCGGCCATCATTCACCGGCAGGATAATGCGGCGTGCGCACTGTGCCGGCGAGGCGTCGGTGGCGTTGCCTGCGGCGGCAGGGGTCTCATGATAAGAGACGCCACGGCAGGTGATGTGCTGGAAGGTTGGGTTGAACTTCAACTGAGGATCAAACTGCCACTTTTGCTTGCCGGTGGCCGCGTCCAGCGCGAACAGCTTCTGGTGTGGGGTACACAGATAGAGCGTGTCGCGGATTTTAATCGGGGTCACTTCGTTGGTGATTTCCCCCGGATCGTTGGCGGTTTTCAGGTCGCCGGTCTGGAAGGTCCAGGCTTCCTTGAGCTGACCGACGTTCTTGTCGTTGATCTGGCTCAGTGGGGAATAACGCGTGCCTTCCTGAGTACGGCCATAGGCCGGCCAATCGGCGTCTGAGGCCTGAGGGGCAACCTTCACCTGGGCCGGTTCAAGGGTACCGTTGATCTCTTGCGGATCGTTAAACACCGCGTAGGCCAGTACTGCGACGGTAAACACCAGCGCGATACTCAGTGCGCTGTAGGCCAACTTGCCGCTGGCAATCAGCTTGTGATAGATAAACGGCAGTACCAGCCACAGGCCGAAGAAGAAGGTGACGTCCAGACGTGGCGTCAGCGCCCAGAAGTCCGGGCCGACCTCCCACAACGCCCAAATTGTGGTGCCGAGTAAAAATACGGCATACAGCAGCAGGGCAGTGGCGCGGCGGCGAGCCAACAGCCAGGCGGTAACCAGCAACACCAGGCCGGCGATGATGTAATACAGCGAACCGCCGAGCTTGGCCAGCCAGATGCCGCCTCCCAGCAGATAGAGTCCGCTCAGCGCGGCAAATAATGCCGTGATGATGATGAGCGGCGACAATGATGCTTTATTTTGCATAGTATTATCCTTACCAAAATGAAAAGTCCCCGATTTAGAGATTAAGCCATATCCAAAAAAACACGCGGTTTCTCCCTAAAAATCCATCCCGTGCGTTCGGCAAACCCTCTCCAGCGCCAAGGCTAAAAGGCAGTGGCAGTTAAAATGGTGAGGCTGGTTTTGGCTTATTGAAAAACTCTGTCATTGGGGACGAAAGTAAAAAACACTGCATCGGGCGTAGCGTTTTGTCCCTTCATTGAGAGGCTGGCGACCGCTCCGCCTGAAGCGCGGCTAGGTTACTCTAATTGTTACTCTTTCGTTGCATACCTTGTGCTGTTTCGGCGATTTTTTGTTGGCTTTATGAATGGAAATTAGATTTTCAGGCTTGCCGTGGGTAGCGCAGTGCCTCGACAAACAGCGCAAAGGCGGTGGTGTGCTGCCTGCGGCTGGGGTAATAGAGGTAATAGCCGGGGAACCGTGGGCACCATTCGTCGAGCACCTGGACCAAACGGCCGTCGGCTAGCTCATCGGTGACGCTGTCTTGCGGGACAAAGGCGATGCCGAAGCCGAGCCTCGCCGCGTCAATGCGTTGGCGCAGACTGTTAAAGGTTAGCTGGCCGTCGACACGTACCTTGATCTCACGGCCGTCTTTTTCAAATTCCCAGGCGTAGAGACCGCCCATGGTGGGTAAGCGCATGTTGATGCAACGATGGTTTTGCAGTTCCTGTGGGGTGGTTGGCGTGCCGTATTGTTCAAAATAAGCGGGGGAGGCGATGGGGATCAGGCGCATATCCGCTGCGATACGCACCGCAACCATATCCTTGGCGACCTGTTCACCCAGACGAATTCCGGCATCAAAACGGCCGCTGACGATATCGGTCAGGGTGTTATCCAAGGTGATCTCGACATTGATATCCGGGTAGTCCGCCAGAAATGTCTTCAACACTGGCCATAACACCGAGTCGACGCCATGTTCGCCGGCGGTGATGCGGATGTTGCCCGCCGGACGTGCCCGCATTTCACTCAGGGCATCCAGTTCACTTTCAATCTCGGCAAAACGCGGACCGATGCTGTTGAGCAGTCTCTCACCGGCTTCGGTAGGAGCCACGCTGCGGGTGGTTCGGGTCAATAAACGCAGTTCCAGCCGTTCTTCCAGGCCCCTGATGGCATGACTCAAGGCCGATTGGGAAACGCCAAGTTTCGCCGCCGCTTTGGTGAAGCTACGCTCGCGGGCGACCATCAGAAACGAAATTAAATCGTTAAAGTTTTCTTTTAACATCCCGGCCTCACAGCATGGGCAGAATTAATGACGATATTCTAGCCGTTTGCGATGACCACCGACAATTAATGAATTCAGCTCATAGCTCCTTGCGCATTTTGCCATCTAGTCCTGATGCCGGAGCGACGTTATCTTTGGTCTGGCAGCTTAAATGACTCGCAGCCTCTACAATTATTCTGTCCCTATTAGCGTCGGCTACTTTGGCCGAAACGGAGCAACAAATGAAAATTCAACGCAACGGTTCCCAACCCTCCCGTCCGGGTCCAGAAGACTATTTTACCGGTAAGGTGCGGATCGATGCGCCGTTTGCCGGCAGTGAGCCGGCCCGCGTAGGCGGTGCTACCGTGACCTTTGAGCCAGGTGCGCGCACAGCCTGGCACACCCATCCGCTCGGCCAGACGTTGATCGTCACCCAGGGGCGCGGTTGGATCCAGGTGTGGGGCGAGGAGATCCAGGAAATGAACCAGGGCGATATCGTCTGGATCCCGGAAGACGTCAAACACTGGCACGGCGCGACGCCGGAGACGGCCATGACCCACATTGCCATCGCCGAATCATTAAACGGCAGCCCGGTGGATTGGCTGGAGCAGGTCAGCGACGTGCAGTACCAAAAATAATGGCTGCGCTACGATGATGTCTGACTTTCCTGATAGGATCGGTTACCGGGTATCTGCAGGGTTAGCGACGGATTGGCCAGCGATGGCACAACAGCCCACTCACGACCCGGTGGCTGGTTTTCATTTACCTTGGATATGCCGACTGTCGGTCTTAATCCAATAAGGTAAATACCATGAACAATTGTCCTGATATATCTACGTTGCGGACCCTCATACCGGCTGCTGTCGGAGAGCTGGTTGAGGTGACCTCCTATTATTCCAATTGGAATGCTCCAGTGACGCTTCCGGATGGTGGCGGCTTATTCAGTGCTATTCAGTCGTCAACGCTGACTGATGACGGGGGGATGTATATCAAATCTACCGGCAATTGGGTCTGGGTAAGGGTTTTGGATATCTCAGGTACCGTTACTCCCGCGATGTATGGGGCGCGTGGCGATAATGTTGCTGACGATACTCTACCGCTTACCACATGTTTTCTTTCCCCTTACGCCGTGATTTGCCGAGCTGGTGCCACTTATCTGACGTCTGATACGGTCAGAATCAAAGATGGCCGTACGTCGCGTAAAACCATCAATTTAAATGGTGCCACGATCAAGGCCAAAACGGGCCATGTGAAACCGATGTTCGCCAATGAAACATCGACAGCAGAAGCTTATGACTATCTTCATGGCGTTGAAATGTTCGGCGGGAAGCTGATGGGAGTAGCCAACCGCGACAGTGTTTACAATTCGGTCAAAAGTCACGTTGGTTATTCTGGCGCTGACGGTAGCTATTTTCACCATATGCAATTGAGTGGTTTTAACGACGGATTCAGCCTCCAGGGTCGGTCGATGGCACACGACATTATTGTGGATGAATGCCGTGATGATTTTTTCGCCACCTATAATGACAGTAATGTGATCTCCGACGTTATTTGTGGTTATTGCCTCGGCGATGGATTTTTAGTTAAGGGAAATAATAACAATGTGACTAATATTCGCATGAAGGGGGCGGGTATTCCTTCGGACAAGCCTGAGGCTGGTTATCTTTCCGGCGCAGTGTTAAGTGTTGCGCAAGATAAAGATATGGGAAGTAATAATTATATCTCGAATATTCAGTGCGGTAAGTGGGGGAGCGGGATAGCTATTTTATCCGGTAGCAATAATACCTGTATTAACATTCAGGCCGGGGACTGCTATTTTTTAAACAACCCAACCAGTAGCGCGATCAAAAATCGTGCTTGCGCGGTTTATGTTTCAGGGACAGGGCAGGTTGTCCGCAATGTGGCTGCCGGAGCCTGCCTCAGTGGCGTTGAGCTACATGACGGTTCTGAAGACAACTTAATCGATGGTATTTCTCTGCGCTCCTGTTTTCACAGTTTCGCGTTAACCGCATCAGGCCAGCAGAGCCGTTGCCGCATTGGTCGCCTGGATATTGGAAAAGTCGATAGTGCGGACAGTATTTATATCCGAATGCCACAGCTGGTCATTGACGAGATTAACGTACTTGAATTTTCAGCTGCTTATACTTCTGGCTCTGCAATTTGTCGAATTTTGGAACCTTGCTCGATTCGTCGCTTGAGCTTTGCTCACGGGTTGCCTGAGGGTGTGCTGCCAATTGTTCTACTGGCAGCCGATTGTGATATTGACGAATTGATTATTAGAGAGACGAAGGCCGTTTGCCTGGTAACTACGGCCACTACTATCAAAGTTCCGCGCAATCTGACTATAGAACAAAGCAGTGAGGCGATTGATTCGCCTGTGAAGTTGATGGGCGCTGGGCAAAGTGTGGCCGGAAACTGGAGTATCAAAGGGAAAAACAGTGTGTTACCTGCATTGCGCGGGCCGGATGTGCATCTGACCTTAGGCCAGTACACGGGTTTACCATGGTATATTGATACGCCATTATCATCAGACGTACGTATTAGTAAACCGGTTGGCGGTAACTACAGCAAGGCCACTACGGCGGTGGCTCAGGGCGGGTTTACGCTGAAAACGGGAAGTGGGGAGGCAAGCGCTGCGGAGTTGGCGTTAGCCTGGGATGGGACGCGGATCCATGTTGCTCTCGGTGGCCAGGACATTGGCTTCCTAACGCCACAGGACTACAGCTGATCTTTTTCCCGATCGCTGCACATCAATCGTTGTTTTATTAGCCCTTGCCCTGCATGCGATGCTGCAGGGCTTTTTAGTTTATGTCAGTCCTGTTGCTGGCAAAACCGCAGCCGATTACCGAAGGGATCGGCGATGTTCAGCTCTTTTCCCCAGTCGACAGTTTCAACCCCCGGCCTGGCATAGCGATACTGCCTGGCCGAAAGCTCGGCGTGCAGTGCGTCGATATCCTGGGTGGGAATGAATAGGGCGGAACCCGGCGTGCTGTCACCGTGGTGTTCGCTGAGGTGAAGCGTCAGGCCGGAGCGGGTGATCTGCATATACAGCGGCAGGTCTTCACTGAAACGGTGCTCCCAATCGAGCGTGAAACCGAGAAAATCCAGATAAAATTCCCTGGCCTTTTCAACCGAGAAGATGCGAAGAATGGGGATAGCGGCGGAGAATTCCATTGTTGACCTCATTAAAATCATTGGCCCGCGCCGTGCGGGCCATATAAAGACATCGGGTGATTAGTTCCCCAGCCCACCGAGGCACAGGTACTTAATCTCAAGATAATCCTCGATACCGTATTTTGACCCCTCACGGCCCAGCCCGGAGTTTTTAACCCCGCCAAAGGGGGCGACTTCGGTGGAAATCAGCCCTTCATTAATGCCGACGATGCCGTATTCCAGCGCCTCGGCGACGCGCATGACCCGGCCAATATCCCGGCTGTAGAAGTACGAGGCCAGGCCAAACGGCGTGTCATTGGCCAGCTCAATGGCTTCGGCTTCGCTATTGAAACGGATCAGCGGTGCTACCGGGCCAAAGGTCTCTTCATGGAAGATTTTGGCCTGTCGTGGTACGTCGGTCAGAATGGTCGGCGTAAAGAAATTATTGCCCAGCGCATGGGGTTTACCTCCCAGCAGAACCCTGGCACCCAACTGCAGCGCGTCGGCGATATGCTCGTTGACCTTTTCCACGGCGGCCGGGTTAATCAACGGGCCGATAGTCACGCCGTCGTCCAGGCCGTTGCCGACCTTAAGCTTTTCTACCGCCGCCTTCAGTTTTTCGGCGAAAGCGTCGTAGATGCCGTCCTGAACCAGAAAACGGTTGGTACACACGCAGGTCTGGCCGGCATTGCGGTATTTGGAAGCGACTGCGCCTGTTACTGCGGCGTCCAGATCGGCATCGTCAAACACGATAAACGGCGCGTTGCCGCCCAGTTCCATACTGGTCTTTTTGATGGTCGGGGCACACTGCGCCAACAGTTGCGCACCGACCTCGGTGCTGCCGGTGAAGGAGAGCTTGCGTACGTCCGGGTTGGCGGTCAGTTCCGCCCCTATGGCCTGGCTCGGGCCGGTGATGACGTTGCAGACGCCGGCCGGTAAGCCCGCACGCTCGGCCAGCACGGCAATGGCCAGTGCAGAGAAGGGAGTTTGGCTGGCGGGGCGGATCACCCCGGTACAGCCCGCAGCCCAGCCGGGGCCTGCTTTACGGGTGATCATCGCCGCCGGGAAGTTCCACGGCGTAATGGCCGCGAAGACGCCAATCGGCTCTTTCTGCACGATAATGCGGCGCCCTGCCTGGGGCTGCGGAATGGTGTCGCCGTAGACACGTTTGCCTTCTTCGGCAAACCACTCGATAAAGGACGCCGCGTAGGCAATCTCACCCCGGCTTTCAGCCAGCGGCTTGCCCTGTTCTGCGGTCATGATCAGCGCCAAATCGTCCTGATTCTCCATCATCAACTCGAACAGGCGGCGCAGTTTGCCGGCACGTTCTTTGGCGGTCAATGCGCGCCAGGCCGGCTGGGCCTTTTTCGCGGCAGCGATCGCCAATGCGGTTTCCCTGGAGCCGAACGCCGGCACCTGACCGACCCGTTCGCCGGTAGCAGGATTGTGGATCTTGATGCTCTGGTCGCCTTTGATCGGCAGCCATTGCCCATCGATATAGTTGGCCTCGCGGAACAGCGCAGGATCTTTGAGGGTGGCAGAGAAGTGATTGCTCATCGGTTTTCTTCCTTTTTCAGAATTCAACACAGGGTGACCTATCCCAAACGGCACCCCTTTACCCTAGCAAACTTTTCCGCCGCTATTTGCCCGATCCGTGGCAACAAATCAATTTACCGTCAAGCGCACCTTCTGTACAAAAAACATCCGGCTGCGGGACGATACTGAAATCAGCAGGCATATGACCCTTTTCGATGTGATTAAAAGGAGTGTGCAAATGATGAAATCAGTGGACAGACATCTTTATGGCGGCGGAGAAATGGACTTTTTGGCTTCCAGCATTGCGTTGATGGAGTGGCAGGGGCGAGAGGTGGACGCCGGCAAAGTGGCCGGCAATATGTCGGAGTCGCAAAGCCGCTTGTTCTTTGAACGCCTGAGCTATTTCCGCCAGCTTTATCAGGCGGCCACAACGGTGGAACACAGCGTATAAACTCCGAGTATTCCCTCTCCTTTGGGAGAGGGTTAGGGTGAGGGGAGACAGGCAGTAGCAATGTTAAAGCCCCTCACCCCGACCCTCTCCCCTGGGAGAGGGGGAAGTTCATGCACCTGGCTGTGCAGATTTATTCTGACCACACCCCGGTATTGAGCGTTGCCGGGGAGAACTCAAGATTGCGGCCGCGCCACGGCAAGGCTTGCGAAAAACGCCAAGCACTCTGTATATCGAAACGCCAGTAGCGTTCTGCACCAGCCACCCCTTGGCCCATCTCTGCTTGCCAGAGGATCTGCGTTTCCCCCTGCAAATGTAAAACATCCCCGCGTTCAAAATCGATAAACAGCAACGCCGCCCGCGGCTGCGCCAACAGATTACCCAGGGTATTCATATAGCGATTACCACGAAAATCCGGTATCCACAGAGTGCTTCCCTCCAGATAGATAAACCCCGGCTTTCCGCCCCGGTGCGAAATATCCACGCCACCTTGCGCCAGCGTGGTATGGGCAGCACTGGCCACGAAACAGGTATCCGCGTTGCGAATCAACGCCTGTGCCGCTGCGTCAAGCCGAGTGAGATATTCAATTGGCGCAGGGTTGGCAGGGGCCGGATACAGCTCGCGCCGCTGAATATACTGCGGACAGTTGCCGAAGCTTTGCCTGACTTCGATCTCAAGGCGGTTTTTGTCGGTACGTCCGATCACACCGTTGACGCGGTTACGGCGTCGGTTGCTAAAATCCAGCCCCAGGGCACCTATCGGCTGGCCGGATTGCAGTGCCGCCTGCGCCGGATCGTCGTTGCGGCGTGGGGTGCTGATGCGCAGGTGGGTGCTGTCCGGCGTGCGTAAAAAACCGGGTGGGCCACTAAACAGCGTAGCCACCGGCCAACCCTGCTCGTCCAGCGTGGCGACAAACAGGTAAGGCAGTGCCACGAAAAACTTGCGGTGCTGGTCGGGCATGTTGGGGAAAATACCGCCGCCCACCTGGTCAAATCCGGCCAGGGTCTGGGCACGTAGTTCATCGGGGTGGAACATCTGCGGGATCATCGGATTTACCTCTCGACGGGGTACGGCAGCGACGGCATGGCGAAGAAGCCGGGCAATGCGGCAATGCGCGCTACCCAGCGTTGAATTGCCGGGTAAGGGACCAGCGAAATGCCACCTTCCGGCGCTACGGCCACATAGCTGTAGCAGGCCAGATCGCCAATGGTGGCCTGTTCCGTCGCCAGGAATTGACGTTGGGTCAGATGCTGCTCCATCTGTGGCAGGAAGCGCGCGCTGACGGCCTGCGCGGCCTGATAATCTTCTGGCACCCCAAACTGGGCGATCAAACGAGCGGAAGCCGGCCCATAGCGGACTTCTCCCGCCGCTTTGGACAACCATTCCTGCACCTGTGCGGCCACCGCTGGCGCCTCTGGCAACCAGTGGCTGTCCGGCGCATAGCGTTTGGCCAGATACACCAGAATGGCGTTGCTGTCGGCCAGCGCCAAATCGCCATCGACCAACACCGGGATCTGGCCGAAAGGGTTCAGGCGCAGAAAGGCTTCGCTTTGACGCACCGCCGCGGGGGCTTCGATAAATTCATACGGCAGTTCGAGCATTCGCAACAGCAACTCCACGCGGTGGACGTGGCCGGAAAGCGGGGTACCGTACAGTTTTAGCTTTTGCATAATCACACTCCTGAAGGATTTTAATCAGCATACTCTTGCAGTCGGTGAGCGAAATCCGGCAATCTGGAAATTAATAATTTCAATTTATGGAATAGTCTATGGATCGGTTGGACGAACTGGCGATTTTTGTAGCGGTGATCCAGCACGGTAGCCTGGCCGCCGCCGGTCGCAAACTGCGACGTTCCGCCCCGGCAGTGACCCGGGCCATCGCCTCGCTGGAGCAGCGTTTTGGCGCCCGGCTGGTTGAACGCACCACCCGGCGGCTGGCCCCGACCGAAGCCGGGCTGCGGTTGGCGGAGCGTGCGCATTTACTGCTGCATGAATACCAGGCGGCGGTACTGGATACGGCGGATACTCAGCTCAGCGGCCTGCTGCGCATTACCTCGCCGGTGCAGTTCGGGCGCAAGCACGTGGCACCGGTGGTCATGGCGTTTCTCGATCTTTATCCGCAGATGCAAATTGAAATGGTGCTCAACGATCGCAACCTGGATTTGATCGACGAGGGGCTGGACGTGGCGGTGCGCATCGGCCATTTGCAGGACTCTTCCCGCGTGGCGCGTCGGTTGGGGCAGGTATCCCGGGTGACGGTCGCCAGTCCGGCCTATCTGGCGCTACGCGGCGAGCCATTGGAACCGGCGCAGTTGGTCGATCATGACACCATCGTCGGCACTCAGCGGGCGTCGCTGCGCGAATGGCGGTTTGGCCCACAGGAAAACGGTGACAGGGTAAGGCTGACGCCGCGCTTGCTGCTCAACGAAGTCGAAACCCAGTTGCTGGCGGCGCGAGCCGGCAAGGGCATCGCCCGGTTGCTGTCGTATCAGGTGGCGGACGATCTGGCAGCGGGGACGCTGGTGCGTTTGCTGCCGGCGTTTGAACCCTTGCCGATGCCGGTGCAGCTGGTGGCGCAAAATAGCCAACGCATGCCGCTAAAGGTGCGGACCTTCTGGGATTATGCCTGGCAGGAATTAAGTCAATTGGCGCAAATTCAGCCGCCGTTAAAATAGTGATTCAGGCTCAATAAGTTTCACTGGTTAAACTTATTGAGCCGCGGAAAAGATTTATATTACCCTGCACGCATTGCTGCTGTTCCCTTCTTGACAATATTATTCCCGGTGCTAATAGTTAACGCATATCTTAAATAATAAACGAAGTTTAATATATGAAACTTTTGGCGGGCAGTTACGATAACGGTTCGACGGTGGACAATGAGGATGAAATTCTGACCTCATTCCAAACTCGCAGTCAGGCGGTTTATCAGCAAGTCCGCAGCGAACGTAATATTGCCTATGGGGATTCACCCCGGGAAGTTTTCGACTGGTTATATACTGACAAGCCGCATCAGGGAACATTAATATTTATTCACGGAGGATATTGGCAATTTTGTTCCAGGGACGACTTTGCCTTTATTGCCACAGTGCCATTGTCGTTGGGTTTTGACGTGGTGCTGCTGGAATATACGCTGGCACCACAGGCCTCGCTTGACGATATTTGTCGGCAAACCGGTGTGGCGCTGAACGCGATTCAACAACGCTTGGCGCCAAATAAACTCGCGCCGGTTTACCTGTGCGGCCATTCCGCCGGGGGGCATCTGGCCAGTTTCTGGCAGCATCATCCTATGGTCGACGCGGTGTTACCGATCAGCGGTATTTTCGAGCTGGAACCTCTGTTAACCACTTACGTTAACCGGCAGTTGCAGTTGACCCGGCAGCAAATTGCCCGCTTAAGCCCGGCGCGCAATATACCCGAACGCATCAAACCTATGACGCTATTTTACGGCGCTGCCGAATTAGCGGAACTGATTGGCCAGTCGCGGCATTATTATGCTGCGCTGCAAGCAAAACAGCTGCCCGTCCGCCTGGTTGCGGTCGACGGCGCCAACCATTACAACGTGCTGGATTCACTGTTCGCCAGGGATGGGGCGTTGATCCGCCAGTTAACCACGACGGGGAAATAAACCATGCGTACCATTATCGATACCGGCTTGCCGGAGATTGGCCAACCCTTTTCCTGGGCGACTAAAGGCGGCGGCATGCTGTTCACCGCCCATGGCCCGGTGAGATCCGACGGCAGCATTGAAACCGGTGAGCCGGAAAAACAAATTACCCTGACCTTTGATAATTTGGCCCGGACGTTAAAGGCGGCAGATAGCCACAGCGATAATGTTCTGCAGGTAATTGTTTATCTCACCGATGTGAACGACGTTAAATTACTCGATGAAATATATAAGCAATATTTTAATTATCCTTACCCTAATCGTTCAACGGTAATTGTTGACAAGCTGGTGGTGCCGGGAATGAAAATAGAAATAACCGTCACTGCTACTGCCTGAAAATAGATAACTACAATCCCACCTGCAAATTCATTAAATAATGAATTAAGGAATCGCTATGTTTAATCACATTGGCCGTTCGGCGGCCGATCCTATTATGTCGTTGATGGAAGCTTATTTACGGGATGAAAATACGCAGAAAGTTAATCTGGGTATTGGTCTTTATTACGATCAGCAAGGGCGGATCCCGCTGATGCAAGCGGTTGAGGCCGCCGAGCGGCAGTTGCTCGAACAGCGTCGCCCGCATGGATATCCGCCGATAGAAGGCTCGGCGCTGTTTGCCCAGCAGGTGCAGACCTTGTTGTTCGGCGAAGCGGCATCAGCGTCGATTAGCACGGTGCAAACCGTTGGCGGTTCAGGCGCTCTGAAGCTGGCGGCGGATTTTATCCATCACTACCTGTCCCGCCATGATATCTGGGTGTCAGATCCTACCTGGGCCAACCATTGGGCGATCTTCGAGGGCGCCGGGCTGAAGGTACATACCTACCCGTATTTCGATGAGGCCAGCGGCGGCCTGCGTTTTGACGCCATGCTCGATACGTTGGACAGCCTGCCGGAAGGCAGCGTGGTGCTGTTGCATCCTTGCTGTCATAACCCGACCGGCACCGATCTCAGCCCGGCGCAGTGGCGTGCCACCCTTGAGGTGGTGCAGCGCCGCCGCCTGCTGCCGTTGTTCGATATTGCCTATCAGGGCTTTGGCGACGGTCTGGACGAGGATTGTTTCGCGCTGCGTGAGGCATTGAAAACCGACCTGGAATTTTTGGTCGCCAATTCGTTTTCGAAAAACGTCGCGCTGTATGGCCAGCGGCTGGGGGGGCTTTCGGTCCGCTGCGCCAGTTCGGAGAGTGCGAACAACGTCAAGGGCGCGTTGAAAACCTTGATCCGCCGCAGCTATTCCTGCCCGCCGACTCACGGCAGCCAGATTGTGGAAACGCTGTTGGCGGATGCCAACTTGCGCCAGCAGTGGGAAAGCGAACTGGCCGGCATGCGTCAACGTATCAAACAGATGCGTCAAACCCTGGCTAACGGGCTGGAGCAGGGCGGTTCGCCGTTGGACTACCGGCGCATTCGCGACCAGAAAGGCATGTTCAGTTACACCGGGCTGAACCCGCAGCAGCTCGAGCGGCTACGGCAAGATTACGCCATCTATCTGGTGGCGCCCGGCCGCATGTGTTTGCCCGGCCTGAATCAAAACAATGTCGACTACGTGACTGCCGCCATCCTGGATGTCACCCGTACTGTGTGAATAAGGTAGGACCGCCATGAAACAGATGAAAGGTTTTGAAGAAATTGCGCGGCGGCAGGGCGGGTTGAAGAAACAGCTCACCGCCGGGCAGATGACCATGCTGGCGATAGGTGGGGCGATCGGCACCGGGCTGTTTCTTGGTAGTGCCTATGCCATTCAGATGGCCGGCCCCAGCGTCCTGTTGAGCTATTTTATCGGCGGCGTGGTGGCGTTGTTGCTGATGGGCTGCCTGGCGGAAATGACCTCTGAACACCCGACGCCGGGTTCTTTTGGTGACTACGCCGAGTTTTACATCAGTCCGCTGTTCGGTTTTCTGGTGCGTTATTCCTACTGGTCCTGCGTAGTGTTGGCGGTGGGCACCGAGGTTACCGCCATCGGTATGTATATGCAGTTCTGGTTCCCGACCACGCCGATTTGGCCTTGGGTGCTGCTGTTTTCTGCGGCAGTCATCGTCATCAATGTGATTGGCGTCAAGTCCTTCGGCCAGGTGGAGTATGCGCTGTCGACCATCAAGGTGGTGGCCATCGCGGCCTTTATCGCCATTGGCATCGGCATTTTGGTGTTTTCCGCTAACCCGGCCTACGGTATTCACAACTTTACCGCCAATGGCGGTTTCTTCCCGTTTGGCGTCAAGGGCATGTGGTTTGCGGTGATCGTGTCGATTTTCAGCTACCTGAGCATTGAGATGATCGCAGTAGCCGCCGGTGAAGCCAAAAACCCGGTGATCGCGGTGAAAACCGCCTTCAAGGGTACCATCTTGCGGCTGTTTATTTTCTATATGCTGTCGATTGCGCTGATGTTGGCGATCGTTCCCTGGCGGCAGTCCGGCACCGGTGAAAGCCCGTTCCTGATGGCGATGAACGTGATCCACCTGCCTGCCGCCGCCGGTATCTTCAACTTTATCGTGCTGGTGGCCGCGCTGTCGGCGATGAACAGCCAGTTGTATATCACCACCCGCATGATGTTCTCACTGTCGCGTGCCGGTCAGGCACCGGCTGCGCTGGGCCGGGTCAGCAAACGCGGCATTCCGGTGAACGCGCTGGCGATGTCGTGCATTGGCATTGTGGTGTCGATCGTGCTGAGCCTGGTTTATCCGGAGAAATCCTTTGCCGCCATGATGTCTATTTCGGTGTACGGCGCTTGCTTTACCTGGCTGATGATTTTTGTCACTCACCTGTTTTTCCGTCGCCAGCATCGCCAAACTCACCTGAAATTTCGCATGTGGGGCTTCCCCTACACCACGCTGGCCGGTGCCGGTTTGATGACCGCACTGTTGATCTCGACGGCGTTCACCGAGTTTTTCAAGATGACGCTGTGGTTCGGCATCCCGTTCACTCTGCTGCTGGTGGCGATCTATTTCTTCTATAGCCGCCATCAGCCGCTGCCCACCGCGATGGAAACGCCGGAGTTAGAGTAAAGTGGTTTGCTGATAATGTCGTTATCTGGCTCTGGCAATAAACCACTTTAACCGGAGAATAAGGGATCTTTCGCAGGTGTCGAGTGGTGTTGCCATGAGCAGTGAGACAGAAAAAATTCAGATTGTCGGCCGAAGCGATAATTCGGCCCAGGGCTGGGTTAGTGGCTTTCTGGGGATGTTGATTTTTAGCGGTTCTTTGCCCGCCACCCGCCTGGCGGTGCAAGAGTTTGATCCCCTTTTCCTGACCGCGTTACGGGCGGTGCTGGCAGCCATATTGGCGCTGAGCGCGCTGGGGGTCATGCGTCAACGTTGGCCGCAGCGTCAGGACTTTGTGCCGCTGGTGATGGTTGCTGCTGGGGTAGTGATCGGTTTCCCGTTGCTGACGGCATTGGCCTTGCAGCACACCACCTCGGCGCATGCGCTGGTGTATATCGGGCTATTGCCGCTGGCGACCGCCTGTTTTGGCGTACTGCGCGGGGGAGAACGCCCGAAAACCGCTTTCTGGCTGTTCTCGGTGTTGGGTAGCCTGTTGGTGGGGGCCTTTGCGCTAAGCCAGGGGGCGGGCGCTTCCTGGGTCGGTGACTTGCTGATGGTGGCTGCGGTATTGCTCTGTGGGCTGGGCTACGCAGAAGGCGCGATGCTGACGCGCAGGCTTGGTGGCTGGCAGGTGATCTCCTGGGCGCTGGTGGTGGCCTTGCCGCTGACGGCAGGGGTTGCCGTTTGGGCCGCACCAGTGAGTTGGCCGCAGGTCAGCGTCGGTGCGTGGCTTTCTCTGGGCTATATTTCGCTGTTCAGCATGTGGATTGGTTTTATCTTCTGGTATCGCGGTTTGGCGCTGGGCGGCATTGCCGCCGTGGGGCAGTTGCAACTGCTGCAGCCGTTCTTTGGTCTGGCGCTGGCCGCATGGGTGCTGCATGAAAGCATCCAGCCTTCGATGATTGCGGTCATGGCCGGGGTATTGGTTTGCGTGTACGGCGCGAAGCGGTTTTCGCGCTGAATCGGGCATACGATATTGCCTAAGTGAGCGCCCCTCTCCCGGGGGAGAGGGGATTAGCCGGTGTTAGCCAGGGCCACCAGCACCTGATTCAGCCGTTGGGCGGCGCGATGGATTTGCAACTCATCGTAGCCGCCCAGTCCGAGGATCAAGCCGCTTTTCCCGCTGCCGATGGCATACATCGGCGAAAGTGCGCTGACTGCCACTCCAGCCTCGGCAGCACGGCGAGCGACCCGTTGGTCGTCCAGCCCCGCCTTCAACCACAACACCAGATGCATGCCCTGGCAGCTGGGGTGCAGCGTCGCCAGCTCGACAGAAACATGGGCATTGATGGCTTCGGTTAATACCCGCCGTTTTTCCGCATACACGCCGCGCATGCGGCGGATATGACGATCCAGATGCCCCTGCGCCATAAAGGCTGCCAGCACGTGTTGATCGGCGCTGGGCGGGTGGCGGTCCATCAGCACGCGCGCGCCGCAGAAGGCATCCACCAGTGGCCTGGGCACTATGGCGTAACCCAGCCGCAATGAAGGAAAAAGGATCTTGCTGAAGGTACCAAGGTAGATAACCCGGGCCGGATCCAAACCCTGCAATGAAGGAAACGGATGGCCTGAATAGCGCATTTCACTGTCGTAATCATCCTCGACAACCCAGGCCCGTTGCCGTTTGGCCCAGGCCAGCAGCTCGAGCCGACGCGTCATGCTCATAGGCATGCACAGCGGGTATTGGTGAGAGGGGGTGACAAAAACGGCTTTGGCCTGCGGCGCGATTTGGCTGCCTGCTGCCACGTCTATTCCTTCGGCATCCACCGGGACTCTGGCCATCAGCCGGTCGCGGAACAGGTGGTTAAAGATGGCGGTAATACCGTGATAGGCCGGATCCTCCACCCAGGCGGTGTCTCCGGCGTCCAACAGAATTTGCGTCGCCAGATACAACCCTTGTTGGGTGCCGGAAGTGATAATCACCTGTTCCGGCGTACAGAGCACCGAACGGGATTTGCGGACGTATTCACAGACCGCCTTGCGCAACGGCAGTGCCCCCAAAGGGTCACCATAACCGGCGGGGGCGCCTGGCCCACGGGCGCGGATGCGGTTGCCGAGACGACGCCAGACGTCATCGGGCGCGGTATCATTGATAGGCACCGAGACGGTGAAGGGGATCGGCGGCAGCGGCCGTAACTGACCGGCAAACTGCGCTAATGCCTGCGCCTGGCTGGAAAGGGGGATGTCACAAATATCCGCCGGGCTGACTGGTGCCGGGGGCTGGCGGTGAAGTGACAGGGCGACGCGGGTGCCCGAACCGGGCTGCGCTTCGAGAAAACCCTCGGCGGTCAGCTGTTCGAAGGCCGCCAGCACCGTGCCTCTGGCCAACTGCAATGCGCCTGCCAGCACGCGGGTGGAGGGCAGCAGATCGCCAGGTTTAAGTTCGCCTCTGTTGATGGCGGCACGCAATGCCTGAGCAAGCTGCAGGCTAAGCTGCCCCGCCTGGCGATCAAGCTCGCCGATGGCGGGGACTTCAACCGTTTTGGCCGTTCTTGGCATCGATCCCGGTCCAGATAAAAAGAGTTAAACAGGGTATTCACTGTAAACCACTTTTTAACGAAATAGCGTAT
This sequence comes from Serratia sp. AR11, assembly GCF_056376275.1. NCBI lineage: Bacteria > Pseudomonadati > Pseudomonadota > Gammaproteobacteria > Enterobacterales > Yersiniaceae > Serratia > Serratia sp. AR11. Next base: position 3,467,896 of record NZ_CM150739.1, on the reverse strand, counting down.
GTCGTGATGCTTAAAGCTGATTTTTTGGGATCAGGTGATCGCCAAAACTTAAGCGCTGACGGCCCGGTTCGATTTCGCTCAGTGGGGCGACTTCTTGCAGTGAAGATTTACAGCGCAGCACCAAATCATGATATTCGCGCGTGCCGGCCACTTTCCACGCCAGTTCCTGTTCGGTCAGGTCACGCAATACCCGTGCCGGACTACCGACCACCAGCTTGTTGGCTTCAATCACCGCGGCGGCCTTAACGAACGCCATGGCACCGACGATGGTGTTTTCACCGATCTCCGCGCCGTCCATAATCACCGCATTCATGCCGACCATGGCGTTACGGCGGATACGGCAGCCGTGCAGGATTGCGCCGTGGCCGATGTGCCCGTCCTGTTCGACCACGGTGTCCTGCTGCGGAAAGCCGTGCATCACGCAGTTGTCCTGAATATTGGCACCGTCGCCGATTACCAGGCGGCCAAAGTCGCCGCGCAGGCTGGCATTGGGGCCGATATACACCTGTTTGCCGACGATCACATCGCCAATCAATACCGCCGTCGGGTGCACATAGCTGCTGGGGTCTACCACTGGCGTCAGGCCATCAATCTGATACACGGGCATAGCAAAAGCTCCTTAAAATGAAGGATCGCGCGGCAGGCCGCCAAAGCGCCGGTAATAGCCGGCCGCCGGAGCGGGCAGGGTGCCGATAGTGGTTTCCGCCAGCGCGCTGACATACTCGGTCGCGGCGCGGTCCACCCGCTGATAAATATTGATACACAGGTTGCGGGCGATCTGCCCCTCCCACTGGGCGGGCAACAAGGCGTCCGGCAACAGCGGATCTTTAAGCACCACGCGGCGGAAGAAGTGGATCAATAATAGCTTAATCTGGAAACAGCGCTGGGGCGTCAGCAGGGCATCGTCGGTTTCGCGCAGCAACGCCATTAGCGGGCGGAAAGAGACGATAAACTCATGATAATCGGCGGCGACCTCGCCCAGCGCCCAACAGTTGGCCACCAGCTGCTGCAGAGTATGCTCGGAGCGGTTATAGGGGTAATCGGCACGAAAATAGATCGCTTGTTCGCTGGCGTTAAGCTCGCCGAGCAGCGCGGTGACGTCGGTTTGCGCATGGGTCGGTGCCGCCATCAGGTTATTGGCGATTTGACCAAAACCCAGCCAGCCCAGCTCTTTTTTCAGCCGTGCCCGCTCGCTTTTCTCCGCGCTTTCCAGCAACAACAGATCCCATTTTCCGTCCCAGGCCGGTGGCTCGCTGAGGTAGATTTTCGACTCGGCGTGGCGGAACTGGCGCATACCCTGTTCGGTCACCCGATAGAAGCTGCGACGACCGATTTTTTCAACCTCCAGCCAGCCTTCTTTTTGCAGGCGAAATACCGAGGTGCGCACAAAGCGGTCTCCGAAACCCAGCGCTTCCAGCAGTGCGCTCAGGCTGCCGAGCCACACTTCTCCACCGCGATGACTCAGCGCATCGCCGTACAGGGAGATAATCAGTGAAGTGCCGCTGATCGGCTGGGCGTCTATAGCATGGCGGATAAACTCATCCAGTTTATGTTCCATATTTTTCCATGGGTTAGCCGACGGTGAGACACAACATTACCACAAATTCTTGAGGCGTCATCCGTGACGCCAATGGAATCAACGGGGGCGCAGGTCGACCACCCGCTGGGCTTTGCCTTCCGAACGCGGGATATCGCCGCAGTTGGCAATGCTGACGTCGGTGCTGACGCCAATAATCGATTTGATATGGTGACGCAGCTGGTGGCAAATCTCACAGCGCTGCTGATGGCTGAGGCTGAGTGCGGCCTCCTTCAATTCAACGCGTACCGCCAGAGTATCGAGGTGCCCACTGCGGCTGACCTGCAGCTGATAATGCGGCGACAGCTGTTCGAACTGCATAATTTGTTCTTCCACCTGCGACGGGAACACATTGACGCCACGGATGATCAGCATGTCGTCGGAGCGACCGGTGATTTTTCCCATCCGGCGCATCTGGCGTGCATCGCCCGGCAGCAGGCGGGTGAGATCGCGGGTGCGGTAGCGGATCACCGGCAGCGCCTCTTTGGTTAGGGTGGTAAACACCAGTTCGCCGTGCTCCCCATCCGGCAGGGCAATGCCGGTTTCCGGGCAGATGATCTCCGGCAGGAAGTGATCTTCCCAGATAGTCGGGCCACCGCCGCTTTCGGCGCACTCCATCGCCACCCCCGGCCCCATCACTTCGGACAGGCCATAGATATCCAGCGCCTTGATGCCCATGCGGCTTTCAATTTCGTGCCGCAGCGCTTCGGTCCACGGCTCTGCGCCAAACACCCCGAGACGTAATGAACAGCCACGCGCATCGCCGCCCATTTTGCGTTCCAGTTCATCGATCAGCGTTAAACAGTAGGATGGCGTTACCATGATCACGTCGGGTTTGAAATCCAGGATCAACTGCGCCTGCCGCTCTGTCTGCCCACCGGACATCGGGATCACCGTGGCTCCCAGCCGCTCCGCGCCGTAGTGGGCGCCCAGCCCGCCGGTAAACAGGCCATAGCCGTAGGCTACATGCACCTTGTCTTTGGCCGTGGCACCGGCGGCGCGCAGGCTGCGGGCGACGATATCGGCCCAGTTATCGATATCCCGCTGGGTGTAGCCGACCACCGTCGGCCGGCCGGTAGTGCCCGACGAGGCGTGAATACGCACCACCTGTTCCATTGGTACCGCGAAGGTATCGAACGGGTAGTTGTCGCGTAAATCCTGTTTGGTGGTGTAGGGGAAACGCGCCAGATCGCTCAACTGCTTAAGATCGTCCGGATGCACGCCCGCCTGATCGAACTTGCGTTTATACATTGGCACATTGTTATAGGCGTGGTGCAGCGTCCATTTCAGACGCTCCAGCTGCAGCGCTTCAATTTCATCACGCGAGGCGAACTCAATGGCGTCGAGTGGCGGTGGATTGGTAGTCATCATTATTAGCCTCGGGGTCAAACTCGCTCAATGATCATGGCGATGCCTTGGCCGACGCCGATGCACATGGTGCAAAGCGCGTAGCGGCCGGAACGCCGTTCCAGTTCAAACAAGGCGGTCAGCGCCAGGCGTGCACCGCTCATCCCCAGCGGGTGGCCAAGGGCAATAGCGCCACCGTTGGGATTCACCTGCGGCGCGTCGTCCGGCAGGCCAAGCTGGCGCAGTACCGCCAACGCCTGGGCGGCAAAGGCCTCATTCAGTTCGATCACGTCCATTTGCGCCAGGCTTAGCCCGGCTAACTCCAGTACCTTGCGGGTGGCCGGCAGTGGACCGATCCCCATCAAGCCGGGTTCGACGCCGCAGGTGGCGGTGGCGACGATACGCGCCCGCGGGGTGAGGCCCTGACTGACGGCGATTGCCTCGGAGGCAACAATCAGCGCCGCTGCGCCGTCGTTTAAGCCGGAGGCGTTACCGGCGGTCACGGTACCGGGTTGGCGGAACGGCGTTTTCAGCGCCTGCAATTGTTCCAGCCGGGTGTCTGCGCGCGGGTGTTCGTCCTGGCTGAACAACGTCACCGCGCCTTTTTTACCGCTGAGGCTGACCGGCACTATCTCCTGCGCCAGTAAACCTGATTCTTGCGCCCGGGCGGCGCGTTGCTGGCTGCGCAGCGCGAAGGCGTCCTGATCGGCGCGGCTGATGTTGAACTGCGCCGCCACGTTTTCAGCGGTTTCCGGCATCGAGTCGGTGCCGAACTGCGCCTGCATCAGCGGATTGATAAAGCGCCAGCCCAGAGTGGTGTCATACAGTTGCGCCTGACGGCTGAAAGCGCTGTCGGCTTTGCCCATCACCAGCGGGGCGCGGGTCATTGATTCTGCGCCGCCGGCCAGCACCAGCCCGGCTTCACCGGCCTTGATGCTGCGAGCCGCCATGGCCAGCGCGTCCAACCCCGAACCGCACAGGCGATTGACGGTAGTGCCGGAAACGTTCACCGGCAGGCCAGCCAGCAATACTGCCATCCGGGCCAGATTGCGGTTGTCTTCCCCGGCCTGATTGGCGCAGCCGAGGATCACGTCATCGATCAATGACCAGTCCACCTGTGGGTGGCGAGCTAACAGGGCACGCAGCGGCAGCGCGGCCAAATCATCGGCACGCACGTTGGCCAATGCGCCACCGTAGCGGCCAATCGGCGTGCGAACGCCATCGCAGATAAACGCCTGACTCATGGTTGTTCCCCTAAAATGGCATGGCCGAGGCGATGCGCCCGCCCGCGGAACCAGGCGACGGTCTTGCCCAGTTGGTTGATGATTTCGACGTCATACAGCCCGGTGGTTTTACCCTGATGGCGTACCTCGGCGCTGGCAGTCAGGCGATCGCCGGCCAGAGCCGGGCGGATAAACTCGATATTGCAGCCAGAGGCCACTGCCGCCAGCCCCTGACTGTTGCAGGCATAGGCGAAGGCGGTGTCCGCCAGGCTGAACAGTTGGCCGCCGTGGCAGGTCTGGTGGCCGTTGAGCATCTGCGGACCGACGGTCATGCTGACCCGGGCGAAACCGGCATCAACCGCATCCACCCGCATCCCCATCGCCTGGGCACAGGTATCCTGTTGAAACATCTGTTCGGCGCAGCGTTGCGCCAGTGCCTGTGGCGTATTGGCGTTCATGGTTGGGCTCCTGAAGATAGGGATGCGTAATGACGCAGCAGCGGCATCGGGCGATAACGTGGCTCACCATAGTAGAGTTGCAGGTTTTCCAGCGTGGTCAGGATGTGTCGCCAACCCAGAGCCGTCCCCCATTCCAGCGGGCCGCGTGGGTAATTGACGCCGTAGCGCATGGCGTGGTCGGTATCCTCGGCACTGGCGACGCCCTTGTTGACCACGTCAAGCGCCTCATTGGCCAACATGGCGAGGGTGCGCATCACCAGCAGGCCGGGATAGTCCGGCAAAGCGATCACCTTCTTGCCGAGAGATTGCAGCAGACGCACGATGGTGGCGTTGTGCCGGTCATCGTTTTGCGCCGCGCAGCTGATAGCGACGGTGGTGGCCTGCGAGTAGTCGGCAGACAGATCAAACAGCACCACGGGAGTTGCGGTTTCATCGGCCACCTGGCTGGCTGTTTTACCATTGGTTAACATAAGTGTAACTTCATCGATCCGGGCGTAGGCGCTGGTCTGGCCAGATTGTTTGATCGACTGCGCATTTCCGCTCAGTAATTTGCTCAGTAGCGCGATACCGGCGGCATCGCCATGCAGCGTGATGCTGCGCGGCAATGCTGCCGTAGAGGCAGGCAGAACGGCAGCGACCGGCGGCTGATGATCGCCATAGCGATAAAAACCACGGCCACTTTTGCGGCCAAGACGCCCGGCCGCCACCAGTTCCTGCTGTACCAGCGACGGGGTAAACCGGGGATCCTGGAAGAAAGCCTGAAACACCGATTCGGTCACGGCGTAATTGATATCCTGACCAATCATGTCGGTCAGTTGCAGTGGCCCCATGGCGAAGCCACCCGCGTCGCGTATCACCGCATCCAGCGTGGCGGCGTCAGCGACCTGTTCTTCCAGCGCGCGCAGGGCCTCGGCATAAAACGGCCGCGCCACCCGGTTAACGATGAACCCCGGCGTGGAGCGGCACAGCACGCTTTGTTTGCCCCATTGCCGGGTTAGTCTTTGCAGTGTGGCGACGGTTTCGGCGCTGGTGTCCAGCCCGCTGACGATCTCCACCAGCTTCATCAGCGGTGCCGGGTTGAAGAAGTGCAGCCCGGCCAGACGCTGTGGATGTTGCAGCGCACCGGCGATGGCGGTAATCGACAGCGAGGAGGTGTTGCTGGCAAACAGCGTGGCGGGTGAGCACAGCGCTTCCAGCTCACGGAACAGGCTTTGTTTGATTGCCAGCTTTTCCGCCACCGCTTCTATCACCAGACCGCTGTCGGCCAGCGAGTTAAGCGATTCTGCCGGCTGAATGCGCGCCAGCAGGGCTTCGGTGGTGGTGGCATCGGCCTTGCCGGCCGCAACACGCTGACGCAGCCGTTGGGCGAGAGCGCCGAGTGCCTGCCGGGCAGCAGAGGCGGCAATATCAAACAACTGCACCTGATGCCCGGCGGCGGCGGCCACCTGAGCGATACCGATACCCATGGTACCGGCACCAATCACCGCCACCCTGAGGTTTAAGTTCGGCTGGTCCATGGTTATTTCCCGCTGAAATTTGGCGCGCGTTTGGCGAAGAAGGCGCTGACGCCCTCGCGGTAGTCGTCGCTGCGACCGCCCAGACGCTGAAGATCGCGTTCCAGATCCAACTGTTGGTCAAGGCTGTTGTTGGCCGAACTGTAGAGGGCTTTTTTAATCAGTCCCAGCCCATAGGTTGGCTGAGTAGCCAGGTGTTGCGCCAGCGTTTGGCTGGTGGCGGCCAGTTCATCCGCGGCAACCACCTGCCAGATCATGCCCCAGGCCAGCGCTTGCTGTGCGCTGACTTTGTCACCCAGCAGCGCCATCCCCATGGCGCGGGCGTGGCCTGCCAGGCGTGGCAGGAACCAACTGCCGCCAGAGTCCGGTACCAGACCCAGACGGCAGAAGGACTGGATAAAGTTGGCGTTATCGGCGGTAATGACGATGTCGCAAGCCAGCGCCAAAGCGGCTCCGGCCCCCGCGGCCACGCCGTTGACGGCGCATACCACCGGTTTGGGCAAGGCGGTCAGGCGGCGGATCAGCGGGTTGTAGAAACGTTCCACCGACAGGCCGAGATCCGGCGCCTGTTGCTCAACGCTAACGTTGCGATCGTTCAGATCCTGTCCGGCGCAAAAACCGCGCCCGGCACCGGTGATCAGCAGGCAGCGCACGGTTTCGTCGCGCTCGGCGAGAGTCAGCGCTTCGCTAAGCTGGCGGTGCATCTCGTCGTTAAAACTGTTGAGCCGATCGGGCCGGTTAAGAGTCAGGGTCAACACCCCGGCTTCCAGATGGGTGAGAATCAATGCGTTATCCATAAATCAGCGCCCCTGATAGTTTGGCGTACGTTTTTCGAAGAAGGCGGCGATGCCTTCACGGCGATCGTCGGTGGCGGCCAGGGTGACAAACTGCTGGCGCTCGATGGCCAGCCCCTGGCTAAGGCCGGTTTCTTCAGCCTGTTTCAATGCCTGCTTGGCGGCGCGTAATGCCAGCGGCGCCTGCAGGCTGATGCGTTCGGCAACCTGTTGCGTGCGCTCCAGCGTCAGCGCATCGACACAGACTTCACTGACCAGGCCACTTTGCAGTGCGCAACTGGCGTTGATCGCTTCACCGGTCAGCACCATCTGACTGGCGCGAGACTTGCCGACGCAGCGGATCAAACGTTGGGTGCCCCCGGCGCCGGGCATCAGGCCGAGGGTGATTTCCGGCAGGCCAAAACGGGCGCTTTCGCCGCAGATAACGATGTCGCAGGCCAATGCCAATTCACAACCGGCACCCAGCGCATAGCCGTTGACCGCCGCCAGCAATGGTTTGTTGAATTGGGCCAGGCGCTGCCACAACAGCGGACGGCGATCCGTCAACGTGGCGGGCAAGTCTTGCTTTTGCAGCTCGTGCAGGTCGGCACCGGCGGCAAAGAAGCGGGGCGCGCCGGTAATCACCACTGCGCCAACGGTGGCATCGGCGTCGGCCAGTTCCAGCCAATAAACCAATTGTTCCAGGCACGGGGTGCTCAGGGCGTTGCGCGCCTCTGGGCGATGCAGTGTCAGTGTCACCACTCGCTGGTGTTGCTGTCGCAGGACAAAAGGGGTTTCCATCGGCGGCTCCTATACGTCAAAGTCCAATATCACACCGTCGCCACGCGGCCACGACTGACAACTCAATACGTAACCCGCCGCCAGTTGATCCGGCTCCAGGCTGTAGTTAACCGCCATATCCACCTGACCGGCCTTTAACCGGCACTTGCAGGTAGCGCACACCCCGCCTTTGCAGGCGTAGGGCAGGTCAGCACCCTGACGCAGCGCCGCATCCAGAATGCTGTCATCCTGGGCGCCTACTTCGATATCCAGCCGACGGCCATCGAGCAAAATTTCGACCCGGGTGGCGTTGCGGTTGGCGTCATTGACCGGCCGGGCAACCATGCCGCTGGTGTTAAAACGTTCGCTGTGAATGTGTCCGGCGGGCATGCCAGCCTGTTCAAGTACGCTCTGGGCGTCGTCCATCATGCTCTCAGGCCCGCAGATAAAGGCGTGGTCATAGTCGCGGTAATTGAGTAATGCACCGCCGATCGCCAGCAGGTGCTCACGGTCGATGCGGCCGCTGAGCAGTGGGCTATCAAGATTTTCCTGGCTGAACAGGTACAGCGGTTGAAAGCGCTGGGGATAGCGGTTCTTCAGATCGGACAGTGCTTCTTTGAACATCACCGAGCGGCTGCTGCGGTTGCCGTAAATCAGCGTGAAACTGCTGTTTGGCTCAAGTTGCAGCGTGGCCTTGATGATCGACAGCATCGGCGTAATGCCGGAACCGGCCGCAATCGCCAGATAGTTACCGCTGTTCTCCGCCCGTGGTTGATAGCCGAATCGCCCTTGCGGCACCATCACTTCCAGTGCGTCGCCGACCAACAGCTGCCGGTTAACGAACGAGGAGAAGCGGCCCTGATGAATGGCTTTAACGCCGATTTGCAGCAAACCTTCCTGCGGCGAGCTGCAAATGGAGTAGCAGCGGCGCAGCTCTTCGCCGTCGACCAGCGCCTTCAACGTCAGGTGCTGGCCGGGCGTATAGCAATAGTGACTTTTCAGTTCTTCGGGTACCCGCAGAGTGATGGCTACGGCGTCCGGCGTTTCGCGCTCGATGGCGGCGACGTTCAGGCGATGGAAGACCGTCATGGTTTTTCCTAAATGCATTTGAAGTAGTCGAAGGGTTCACGGCAATCGCAACAGCGGTACAGCGCCTTACAGGCGGTGGAGCCGAATTCGCTGATTTTCTCGCTGTGGGTGCTGCCGCAACGCGGGCAGGGCACCGGGCCGTGCGCCTGGGGTTTGTCGCAGGTATGGCCCTGTGGCGGCGCGACGCCATATTCCCGCAGCCGCTCACGCGCAGCCGCATTCATCCAGTCGGTAGTCCAGGCCGGACTAAGGCGGATATCCACTTTTACCGGGCTGAAACCGGCCGCAGTCAACTGCTGTTCGATCGCTTCGAGCAGGAACTCGGTGGCGGGGCAGCCGGAATAGGTCGGCGTGAAGGTAATGCGCCAGCCGCAGCCGTCGGCTACTACGTCGCGCACCATGCCCAGATCGGTAATCGACAGCACCGGCAGCTCCGGATCGCTGATCTGTTGCAGGCAGTGCCAGATTTGCGGGATTTCGGCGGCTTGCAGCCGGGTAATGTTCATGACGGCCTCCTACCAGTTCGCGTTGGGATAGGCGCGTTGCAGAAACTGCATCTCCGCCAATAACGGGCCGAGGTGCTCGCTGTGCCGTCCCTGTTTGCCACCGTGACGGAAGGCCTGTTCGCTCGGTAACTGCAGGCCGGCCTGTTGCAAGGTGTCGCTCACCCCTGCCAGCCACGGCGCCTCGAGCTGGCGCGGATCGGCGGCGATGCCCTGTTCCGCCAGCTGCAGCTCCAGCTCGTCGGCGTGGAACAGTTCGGCGGTAAAGCGCCACAGGTTATCCAGTGACTGCTGAATTTTTTGCCGGCTGAGCGGGCTGCCGTCACCCAGGCGGATCATCCAGCCACGGCTGAAGCGCAGGTGGTAATGGGCTTCTTTCAGTGACTTGGCGGCGATGGCAGCCAACTGTGCATCGCTGCTGCTGCTCAATGCCTGATGCAGTTGCACATGGTAGACATCAATCAGGAACTGGCGCACCAGGGTGTCGTTGAAACCGCCGTTGGGCTGTTCCGCCAGCAGCAGGTTGTGAAACTCGCGTTCGTCACGGCCGAAGGCCAGGCGATCTTCACTGTATTGCGGCCCGGCCAGCTCGGCGGCGTAGCCGAGAAAGTTGCGTGCCTGACCGAGCAGGTCCAGGCCGATGTTCGCCAGCGCCAGGTCGATCTCCAGCTCCGGCGCGTGGCCGCACCAGCCGCACAGCCGTTGGGCGAGGATCAGTGGCGTATCGCCCTGACGCAGAACATAAGTGATGAGTGGATCGTTATTAAAGGTCATGGTCGCCCCTACATGTTCTTGATGCCGTCGGGAATGGTGTAGAACGTCGGGTGACGGTAAATCTTGTCATCGGACGGATCGAAGAAGGCTTCACGATCTTCCGGCTGCGAGGCGATCAGATGGCTGGACTGCACCACCCAGATTGAGCAACCTTCGTTGCGGCGGGTATAGGCGTCGCGAGCGTTTTCCAGCGCCATCTGGTCATCGGCGGCGTGCAGACTGCCGACGTGACGGTGCGCCAGCCCTTGTTTGCTGCGGATAAACACTTCATACAGCGGCCATTCAACGTGTGTCATCATCGGTTCCTTATGCGGCGGTTGAGGTGTTTTTGGCCGCGTGGGCCAGGGCGCCTTCACGCACCCAGGCACCTTCGTCCCAGGCGCGGCGTTTGGCCTGCAGCCGTTCGTGGTTGCATTGCCCGCGGCCTTTAATCACCTCGTGCAGTTCACTCCAGTCGATTTCGCCAAAGCGATAGTGGCCGCTGGCTTCATCCCAGGCCAAATCGGCATCCGGGGCACTCATCCCCAGGGCTTCCAGCTGCGGCACGGTATTGTCGACAAACTTCTGCCGCAGCTCGTCGTTGCTGTGACGCTTGATCTTCCAGGCCATGCTTTGTGCGCTGTGGGGTGAATCTGTGTCGCTTGGGCCGAACATCATCAGCACCGGCCACCAGAAGCGATTAATCGCGTCCTGCAGCATGGCTTTTTGCTGTTCGCTACCCTTGGCCATCGCCATCACCGCCTCATACCCCTGGCGCTGGTGGAAACTCTCTTCCTTGCAAATTTTCACCATCGCTCGGGCGTAAGGGCCATAAGAAGCGCGGCACAGCGCCACCTGGTTGACGATAGCCGCGCCGTCGACCAGCCAGCCGATCACCCCGATATCTGCCCAGTTGAGCGTCGGATAATTGAAGATCGAAGAGTATTTCATCTTGCCGTCGAGCATTTTCTGGTAGATGTCCTGGCGCGAGCAGCCCAGGGTTTCGGCGGCGCTGTACAGATACAGACCGTGTCCGGCTTCGTCTTGCACCTTGGCCAGTAACACCGCCTTGCGGCGCAGCGTCGGTGCTCGCGTCAGCCAGTTGGCCTCCGGCAACATGCCCACCACTTCGGAATGGGCATGCTGACCAATCTGACGGATCAGGTTTTGGCGGTAGGCATCCGGCATCCAGTCTTTGGCCTCAATGGAGATATCCGCCGCAATCTTGTCGTCGAAGTGTTGCTGATATTGCGCGTCAGTTGTCATGCTTGCCTCTTGGTGATTCGTATTTTTCACATTAAATATAAAAATGTGAATCACGTTAACTAACCATAAGGCTACAAACTGATAACAAAAAGATCAAACGACATTTATGTGGTTTTGCGATGTCACTCACAGGTGTTTTTACTATTTTATTGTTATTTATGGTTATTTTAAAATTGACGGCAACGAGAAACAGCCTGTTTTTTGAGCTTAATGGTGGTGATGTTTTGTTTTTGTTAAATTTCGCCCAAGAGAAAACTGGACAATACCTGATACGTAATTAATCATTGTTGTGTAAATTTATGAATTCCGGAGGAACAAATGCAGCAGTTACACAGTTACCTTTCTGGCGGCTGGGTGTTCGGCCAGGGCACCGCCCGCGAAATCCATCATGCCGTTACCGGCGAACCGCTGTATCAGGTTTGTTCCGACGGGCTGCCGCTGGCCGCCAGCCTGGCGTATGCGCGCAGCCGGGGTGGCAAGGCGCTGGCGCAGATGACCTTCCAACAGCGCGCACAGATGATGAAAGCGGTGGCCAAACACCTGTTGGCTCATAAAGAAGCACTGTATGACATTTCCTACCAAACCGGAGCGACTCGCAGTGACGGCTGGGTGGACATTGAGGGCGGTATAGCCACGCTGTTTGCCTATGCCGGTCTGGCAGGCCGTGAAATGCCGGACGATACCCTGTGGCCGGAAGACGAACTGATCCCGCTGTCCAAACAGGCGCAGTTTGCCGCCCGCCATGTGCTGACCTCACGCCCTGGCGTGGCTCTGCATATCAATGCCTTTAACTTCCCCTGCTGGGGGATGCTGGAAAAGCTGGCACCGACCTGGCTGGCGGGGATGCCGGCGATCATCAAACCGGCAACCGCCACCGCGCAGTTGACGCAGGCAATGGTCAAATTGATTATCGACAGCGGTTTGGTGCCGGAGGGCGCGCTGCAACTGGTGTGTGGCGGTATCGGTGACATGTTTGAATACCTCGATTATCAGGATGCGGTGACCTTTACCGGCTCGGCGCAGACCGGTCAGCGGCTGCGGGCCCATCCGCGCCTGCTGGAAAAATCCATTGCCTTCACCATGGAGGCCGATTCGCTCAACTGCTGCGTGCTGGGGGAAGACGTCACGCCGCAGATGCCGGAGTTTGCGCTGTTTATCAAAGAAGTGTGCCGCGAGATGACCGCCAAGGCCGGGCAGAAATGTACCGCCATCCGGCGGATTATCGTGCCAGCGAAGCGGGTGGCAGAGGTGCAGCAGGCGCTGTTGCAGCGCCTGGCCGGCGTTACGGTGGGCGACCCTAAACTGGAGCAGGTGCGCATGGGGGCGCTGGTCAGCCACGAACAGCGCAATGACGTACAGCAAAAGGTCGATTTTCTGCTGCATAACGGCTGTGAACCCTTGTGCGGTGCCGTGGCGGATAAACTGACGGTGATGGGCGAAGATGCGAGTAACGGCGCATTTTACCCGGCCACCCTGTTGTACTGCGCCGATCCCTTTACCCATCAGGCGGTGCACGGTACCGAAGCCTTTGGCCCGGTGGCGACGTTGATGCCTTATCAGCACACCGAACAGGCGATTGAACTGGCGTTAATGGGCCAGGGCAGCCTGGCGGGATCGCTGGTGACCGCCGATGAAACACTGGCAGCGCGCTTTATCCGCGCGACGGCCTGCGCCCATGGTCGCATGCTGATTTTGGATCAACAGGCGGCGCTGGAGTCCACCGGCCACGGTTCTCCGTTACCGATGCTGGTGCACGGCGGGCCAGGGCGAGCGGGAGGCGGTGAGGAACTGGGCGGGTTACGGGCGGTAAAACACTATATGCAACGCACGGCGATCCAGGGCAGCCCGGCAATGTTGGCGGCGATTGGCCGCGAGTGGGTACGCGGGGCAACGGTGATTGAGGATCCGGTTCATCCGTTCCGTAAATACTTTGAACAACTGCGGCTGGGCGAAAGCCTGCTCACCGCACGCCGTACGGTGACCGAAGCCGACATCGTTAATTTTGCCTGCCTCAGTGGTGACCATTTTTATGCTCATATGGACAAGATCGGTGCCGCCGAATCCCTGTTTGGCGAGCGGGTAGCGCATGGCTACTTTGTGGTATCTGCCGCTGCTGGTTTGTTTGTCGACCCTGGGGTGGGGCCGGTGATTGCCAACTACGGCATGGAAAACCTGCGTTTTATCGAGCCGGTGAAAATTGGCGATACCATCCAGGTACGGCTGACCTGCAAGAAGAAAATCCGCAAGCCGCAGAAAACCGCTGAAGATCGTCCGCATGGCGTGGTGGTGTGGGATGTGCAGGTGCTCAATCAACATCAGCAGGCGGTGGCGTTGTATAGCATTCTGACGCTGGTAGCACGCCAGCAAGGGGATTTTGAGGCGGTAAGCTAAAGACGCAGCAGGGGAAACCCTGCTGCTTACAGCGGATTAAATCAAGGGTTTGCGCAGCAGCGTTTCCAACATTTTTAGCGGTGACTGCCGTGGATTTTTCATCGCACTGACCGGCAGCAGGAAGGTTTGTTCCAACATAAACTGACCGACCATCGCTGCATGCGGCGTCTGATCGGAAAAACAGATCCAACTGCTGCCCGGCGGCAGGTCGAGTGCCAGCTGTGGGCCTTGCTGCTGGTAGTTTTGGTCGGCTTTCATTGCATCGTGCAGGTGCAGCATCAGGTGGTCGTAATGGCTGCGGCGGCGTTTGGTGATGCCGACCTTATGCTGCAGCCAACTGCTCAAGGGCGAATAGCGCGGAAGGCGCGGTATAAAACGTCGTGCCAATTGGGGGAAGGGCTCACCGACGCGCCATTGGCGATGCTCGCCGTGCGGATTGATGTTGGTAAAAATACGCAGGATGCGCTCACCCTGATTGGGGCGTGACGGGAAGGCGTCAACGTGCAAACGGCTGTCGTCCTTACGCCATGAACTGCTCGCACGCCAGGCCGAAACCGGGTGCAGGCGCAGGCTGTTAACCGGCGAATGCAAGGTCTGCTGATAGTGCGGCAGTAGCCCGATGACCAGTTGTCGGCAAGCCAGGTAATAACGTTCCAGCAGTGCCTGTACCTGCGGCTGTTGCGCCGCTATTGCTACGCCAGATAATTTTTGGCTTTCCGGCCAATAGCTGATGTTTTTACGTTTTATATCCACCAGCGCGGGATCCAATAGTGTTATTTCATCGTTTAATAATGGAAACGCCAGCTCGGGCAAAAACAGAATTTTACCTTGTTCCAGTGCTTTGACGGCCAGGAGGGAAAGAGGGGTGGCAGCACTGTCCCACTGCCGCTGTGGCACCGTCATCAACGCCTGTTCCGGCGTAATGTTATCCGTACGCATAATATCTCCTTGCAACGGGGTAATTTTTTAATTTTTATTTAAAATAGATTTATAACCAGCAGGAATGAGTTTTGAATTGGAATAATTTATATTAATAAGCTGGATGGAATGATCGTAGCATTATTAAAATGTACCAAACAGTAAACAGATATTAAACGATGAGTCTAATCGCACGAATGGGTAAAAATAGATTTAAGCGGAATTAATGTGTTTGTTATTGGAAATTAATCAAAAGCATCGACCAGGCAGGATAATTCTATTAGGTGGTCTGAGCTTTTTATCTGGGGCCGCCTTTAGTTAAAGGCGGCCCATCGGGTCAAGCGGAGTAAATGCGGTTTTTGCCCTGGGCTTTGGCTTGGTACAGTGCGCTGTCCGCCTGATTGATAAAGCTCATCGGCGTGTCGTTATACATATGCGGCACCTTGGCGTAGATCCCTATGCTGATGGTGATGACGCCATGTGGGTTGCCATCATGAGGTATTTTTAGCTCCCGCACCGCTTCGATAACGCGCTCGGCGAAAATCAGTGCACCCTGGGCGTCGGTATCCGGCAATATGATGGCCATTTCTTCGCCGCCGTAGCGGGCCATAATGTCGTTGCTGCGGCTGGCCATTCCCTTGAGCATTTGTCCGATCTGTTGCAGACACTGGTCGCCGGCGACGTGGCCATAGATGTCGTTATACTGCTTGAAATAGTCAATATCCAACATCAACAGCGCCACGCTGCGGTAGTTGCGTGAGGCGCGCATCAGCTCATTCTTTAAGGCAATATCAAACTGACGGCGGTTGGCCAGCCCGGTCAGGCCGTCCAGCAAGGCCAGTTCTTCCAGGGTGCGGTTGATACTGGTGAGCTGATCGCGAGTGCGCATCAGCTCGGCTTCGGTGCGCACGCTGTGGTTTATCTGACGCATCAACACCATCCCCATAGCCAACAGGATCGCCAGCAGGGTGGCACCACCCAGGGCAAACAGGCCGGAATCGTTGCGCCAATCAGCCAGCACGTCTTTTTTCGACAGCCCGGCGGCAATCACCAGTGGATAGCGGGTAACCCGTGAATAGCCGTAAATCCGTTCCACCTTGTCGTAGCGTGAGGTAATGGTGGCATTGCCGAATTCGGAATGTGGCAATATTTCCCGGAACAACACGCCCTCGGAAATATTCTTGCCGATGGCCGCCAGGGAATAAGGGCGACGGTAGAGAATGGTGCCGTCCGCCAATAGTAAGTTGAGTGAAGCATCGCTGTTTAGCGCAAAGGTATCGTAAAACTGGCGGAAATAATTGATATACAATGTGGCCAGTACGACCCCGGCAAAGCTGCCGTCCGGGTGGTTGAAACGGCGTGATACCGGAATGATCAAATCGCCGGTAGAGCGGCTGCGCACCACCTTGCCGATATAAACTGCATTGCTGTTGTGCTCGAGGTGATATTTAAAATATTCCCGGTCGGCATTGTTGGCGTTTTGTACAAAGCGGCCTGATGAAGTGACGACCCAATTACCTTGCGCATCGTAAACAAACAGCCCGTGCAGTTGTGGCAGGTTACCCACCTGTGTTTGCATCACTTTTTGCAATCGTAACAGCTGTGGGCTAGCCAGCCCGTCAACCTGAATGCGTTCACTCAGATCGGACAGCGTGCTGTCGGTCTGCATAAAGGTGTCATCGGCATGCTGCGCCAGCGCACGGGCCAAATTGGCGGATTCATTCTCGGCACTTTGCAAGTCGCGCTGATGGGCATTCCAAATTTGCCAGGCGTTAAACAGGATCAGCGTAACGGCAACGATGACGACAAACACGCCGGCCTGAAATAATAACGGGGAGTTTTTACCGTTGCGAGGCCGTTCGGCATCCTGCAGTTGCTGCTGTGTCATGTCACCCTTGCTGTACAATCTTTAAATCGAGGTAAGAACAATCCTACATCTTATTCGCTAATCACCTGGACCACTACACCTTAAACGGCGAAAATGAATAAGTTGTTGAGGGCAGAGGAAGAATATATTGCCTCCGATCATACCCTTCGCATTAAACCTGCGGAGAGAATACAGGGATCGCTTGCATGTCTGACTACATCATTATTACTTTGCTGACGCTGGTGGTTTATTACCCGGTGACGCTGGGAGTACTGGCGTTAATGATCCTGTTTGCCTGGCGGCAGCGTAAGTCGCCTTACTGGCGTTTGGGATTGGTGCTGCTGACGGCGCTGTTTGTGCTGTTCGCCATGGCGGCCTATGACTGGTATCACTACAACTGATGGTTGATACCACGATGCCCGCTATCAGAGCGGACACCGCAGCGGGATGAAGCACTATTCAACGTTGATCATCCAATTGACGCCAAACTGGTCGGTCAGCATACCAAAACCTTTGGCCCAGAAGGTGGACTGATAAGGCATGGTTACCTGGCCGCCCTGTGACAGTTTTTCAAACAGTTCGCGGCCTTGATCCACGGTACTCGGGTTGAGCGACAGGGCAAATCCTTTGTGTGATGCGTCGGCACCCTCCTGCGGGCAGCCATCCGAGGCCATCAGCGCGGTTTCACCGATCAGCAGCCGGGCATGCATGATGGACTCCGGATTGACGTCTTGAGGGTTGCCCTGTTTGGCTTCTTCGGGCATCTCTTTGTAACGCATCATCATTTCAAGCGTGGCACCCAACTGCTGCACGTAGAAGTTCACCGCCTGTTCACAGTTACCGTTAAAGAATAAGTAGGGTTGAATCACCATGACATTGACCTCTGTTATGGCCCGTCTGGGCGTTTAGCGGCCTACGGCGGGCGGGAAACAATAGTTTCTAATTGCGACTATTGCTGTTGGAAACTTACAAGTGTAGTGCGATTTCCGCTGAATGCCTGGCTGCCGATCACGCTGTGGGGATTTTTCGCCCGCCCAGCAGTATTGACCGAAAAACCGGGATGGTTCATCCCGGTTTAGACAGATTATCTGAGCGGTCACAGTTCCTATACTCGTTACAACCTTCACTAACGGAGTCACTGTAATGAGCAAACAATCTTTAAATGGAAAAGTGGTGTTGATCGCTGGCGGTGCGAAGAACCTGGGTGGCCTGGTAGCGCGCGATCTGGCGGCCGGCGGTGCAGCAGCGATAGTCGTGCATTACAACAGCGATGCGACCCGGGCGGCAGCGGAGGAAACGCTGAAGGCGGTTAAAGCGGCGGGCGCACAGGCGATAACGGTGCAGGGCGATCTGACTAAACCGGCTAACGTGGCGCAGCTGTTTGAGCAGGCTATCAAGGCATTCGGCAAAGTGGATATTGCCGTTAATACCGCCGGTCTGGTAATCAAAAAACCTATTGCCGAGGTGACCGAAGCGGACTACGACAGCAGTTTTGACATCAATTCCAAGGCGGCTTTCTTCTTTATCCAGCAGGCGGGCAAGCATTTGGCCGACAACGGTCGCATTGTGTCCATCGTCAGCTCACTGCTGGCGGTTTATACGCCGTTTTATGCCGTCTATCCGGGCAGCAAGGCACCGGTGGAGCACTTTACCCGTGCCGCGTCCAAAGAGTTTGGCGAGCGGGGCATCAGCGTGAACGCCATCGGCCCCGGCCCAATGGATACGCCGTTCTTCTATGGGCAGGAAAGCAAAGAGGCGGTGGAATATCACAGCAGCGCCGCGGCGCTGAGCAAGTTCTCGAAAACCGGCCTGACCGACATTGAGGACATCGCGCCGATCGTCAAATTTCTGGTCACCGACGGCTGGTGGATCACCGGGCAGACGCTGTTTGCCAACGGTGGCTATACTACCCGTTAATATCAATTTTGCTGCGGCCGATGCCGCAGCCTGTTTAACAGGATGCACTGCCGGTGGATAAAATAGGGAGATTGCGGGTCTTTATCCAGGTGGCCGAAGTGGGCAGTTTTATCCGGGCTTCGCAGATCCTGCTGATGCCAAAAACCACGGTTTCGGCCGCGATACAGCAATTGGAACATGAAATGGGCACCCGCCTGTTTCATCGCACCACTCGCCGGGTACAACTGACCAGCGACGGTGAACTGTTGCTCGAAAAGGCACGCAGCCTGCTGTTTGACGTGCAGGCATTGGAAAGTCTGTTTCACCGGCAAAACGGCCCGATCGGGGGGCGTTTGACGGTCGATGTCCCCAGCCGAATCGCCCGGAGAATGATCGTGCCGGCGCTGCCGGACTTTTTTCTGCAGTATCCCGAAATCCAACTGTTTCTCAGCGCCAGCGACCGTTCAGTCGATCTGATCCAGGAAGGGATCGATTGTGTGGTGCGCGTCGGCAACCTCAGCGACAGCAGTCTGGTCAGCCAGCCGCTGGGCCGCCTGAGTATGATCAACTGTGCCAGTCCGGATTATTTGCAGCGCTACGGGACCCCGGAGCATCCTGCCCAATTGGAAGATCACTGGGTGGTGGGCTATGCGCAGCCGACCCTGGCAGGGGCGGATAGCTGGCAGTGGCAGCAGGATGGACAGCATTTTGAGAAAACGTTGCCTAGTCGGGTGACGGTGAACAATGTGGAAAACTACATCGGCTGTTGCCTGGTGGGGTTGGGAATGATGCAGATACCGCGTTTTGATGTTCAACACTACCTGGATAACGGCAGCCTGTGCGAGATCTTGCCGCAGGCCCGGCCACCGGCAATGAGCATGGCTTTGCTTTATCCCCATCGTCGTCAGCGTTCGGCGCGTTTAACCGCCTTTGCCGAATGGTTCAGCCAGTTAATCAAGCCGTTCTGCGAAACCTGAGGCCTGCGGGCCAATGGGATTTTTATCTAAGTGAGATGCTATTTATTATTGGCTTTCAGGCAATTAAATTTCTGTAAAAACAAGACACAATTAAAACCGCCAAAAAAGTGACAAAGGATGTGTAACATTACATCAACAGCAGAGCGGCTGAACCATCCCAGGCGGCAGCCAGGGCATAAATGGCGGCCAGTATCAGCAGAAACGGCGTGTTGGTCATGGTCTGTCTCCGGCGTGAAGTCTCGCCTGTCGTTATAGCCTGTACAAATGACAGCGAGATGAATTCGGCTGATTTTCGTACAGTAAAATTCAGACGGACGGAAATGGGTAAACTGCTGATATTTGACTATAGTAGTTGTGTGAAGACGCGTGTTTATCGTGATTTACCCTGTATCGTTCTGCCGTTAAGGGAAGGGGCAGGTGTGAAAGTATCGAGCAGGCGCCGTCGTGGGTCTGGTGATAGGGTTTCTTAAGGCAAAAAGTAATAGGGAGAGTAAAAATGGGCATTATTTCCTGGATCATTTTTGGGTTAATCGCCGGTATCTTGGCTAAATGGATCATGCCGGGCAAAGACGGTGGTGGCTTTATCGTGACCGTCATTCTGGGGATTATCGGTGCAGTTGTCGGCGGCTATATCAGTACCTTCTTCGGTATGGGTCGCGTGGATGGCTTCAATCTGGGCAGCTTTGTTGTCGCAGTCATCGGTGCCCTGGTGGTGCTTTTTGTCTACAGAAAGATCAGAAGCTAATCAGATGCTGATCAACAGGGTCGCTGCGGCGGCCCTTTTTTCGTTAAATCACAAGGGTCGAGCGGCCTGAGCCGACGACTGGAAGGGGATTACCATGGGTCTTTTTGATAGCGTATTAGGCAATATTCTCGGCGGTGCCAACGGCGGTAAAGGCATCGATTACGTCGCCATCATGCAATGGGTTCAGCAACAGGGCGGCCTGCAGGCGATTCTGGACAAGTTCCGTCAGGGGCAATTCGGCGATGTGGTCGGTTCATGGCTGGGCAACGGTGAAAACCAGCAGATCAACGGCGATCACGTGCAGCAGGCGCTGGGCAGCGATGCCATCAAGCAGCTGGCCGAAAAGCTGGGCGTCGATCCGGCTCAGGCCTCCGCCACTATTGCGCAGTTCCTGCCAACGGTCGCTGACGCCGCATCGCCAAATGGCGAAGTGCAGCAGGACAGCAATGAACTGGGCGATATGGTCGGTAAACTGTTCAAATAATGTTTATGCCTCCGGCGCCTGGTCGGGGGCATAGTTTAACGTCATGCCTTCAATGTTCCCCAATGCCGTCAGCAAATACTCCACCCAGGCCTGCACTTTGCCGGGAATAAAGCGCGCCGCGGGATAAACCGCATGCAGCGCCATCGGCGGATAACGCCAGGCCGGCAAAATGGGCACCAACGCGCCACTCGCCAATTGCCGACCGATTAATGGCCGCTGTGCGCCGCCAATGCCCAGCCCCGACTCAATCGCCGCCAGCAATGAAAAAGTATTGTTAGCACGGAATACCGGACGCAGTTCCACCATCTCGGGGCCATGAGGGCCGATTAACGTCAGCGTGTCTGCGTCGCTCAGGCCGCTGTAACGAATGTGCGGATGGGTTGCCAGCTCTGCCAGCGTTTGCGGTTCACCCTGGGCTGCCAGGTAAGCCGGTGAGGCCACCAGAATGCGTTGTAACTCTCCCAGTCGTCGCGCCACCGTGCCAGGTGAACTCAGTTCGCCAAAGCGGATCGCTACATCGATGCCTTCACCGATCACATCCGCCCGACGATCGTCCAGCAACAGTTCGATGTTCAGTTGCGGATGCTGTTGCTGAAAGGCGATCGCCAGCGGCGTCAGGTGTTGTTGGCCGAAACCTGTTGGTGCATGGATGCGTAACGAACCCTGCAGCCGCAGGTTTTGGCCATGTAGCACTTCTTCCGCTTCACCCACCGCCGCCAGAATCGGTTTGATTTGTCGGTAATAGCCCGCACCGGCATCGGTCAGCGTCACGGCGCGGGTGCTGCGAAACAGCAGTTGTGCGCGCAGCTGTTGTTCCAGGCTGGCGATCTGTTGGCTGACCGCCGGTTGTGTCAGGCCCAGATCGCGAGCGGCGGCCGACAGGCTGCCCAACTCGGCTACCCGAACAAAAGTCTGCATGGCGTTTAGCTTGTCCATCGGCCCTCCATCTATAGATTTTACTTATAAGTGATAGTAATAAACCTCACCTACCGCAAGCTTAACTAATAAATCATAGTGAAAGTCTCAATAGATACTGAAGCGGAGACATAACATGCAAAACGACAAACTGGCGCTGGTGGTCGGCGCTAACGGCGTTATTGGCGGCAAGCTGATTGAAGAGCTGGAACAACAGGGTTGGCAGGTGATTGGCCTGTCGCGGCGCGGAGGCGTTGACCGGCCGCAGGTGCGTTATCTGGCGGTCGATCTGTTGGATACACAGGCAACGGCTGATGCCTTGCGATCGTTGACCCAGGTCAGCCACATTTTCTACGCTGCCTATCAGGATGCGCCGGATTGGGCGGGGCTGGTGGCGCCAAACCTGGCGATGCTAAGCAATGTGGTGGAGGCGTTGGAACCGGTGGCGCATGGCCTGGAGCACATTAGCCTGATGCAAGGCTATAAAGTGTATGGCGCTCATTTAGGGCCGTTCAAAACCCCGGCGCGTGAGAGTGATGCCGGGCATATGCCGCCGGAGTTTAATCTGGAGCAGCAAAGCTATCTTGAACAGCGCCAGCAGGGGAAAAACTGGCACTGGAGCGCCATTCGCCCCAGCGTCGTCGGTGGTTTCTCGCTTGGCAACCCGATGAATCTGGCGCTGACCCTGGCGGTTTATGCCTCGATCAGCAAGGCGCTGGGGCTGCCATTGCGTTTTCCCGGCAAACCAGGGGCTTACCACAGCCTGCTGGAAATGACCGATGCCGGGTTGCTGGCGCGAGCTACCCTGTGGGCGGCTACGGAGCCGGCGGCGGCTAATCAGGCATTTAACATCAATAACGGTGACCTGTTCCGCTGGAGTGAGCTGTGGCCGAAAATTGCCGGCTATTTTGATCTGGAAGTGGCGCCGCCGTTGCCGATGCCGCTGGAGTCGGTGATGGCGGATAAAAGTGAGCTGTGGCAGGCGTTGGCGCAACAGCATCATTTAGTCGAAACGGATTACCGCGCGGTGGCGAGTTGGCGTTTTGCCGATTTTGTTTTCTCGTGGGATTACGACATGTTTGCCGATGGCAGTAAGGCACGCCGTTTTGGCTTCCATCAATTTGTCGAAACCGAAGCGATGCTGTTCGCGCTGTTTGACGAATTCCGCCGTCGCAAGATAATTCCTTAAGTCGGCTGGCGGGACAGGCATTTTTTATGGCAATCTTTGGCTGCCGCACCAAGCGGCAGTCAGGAGGCCGTCACCCCGACCGGCCCGGATCGATGATGAGGAATTAACTGTGACAGGGATAACCGCCATACTGACGCTTTTGCTGGCGCTGGTGACCATTGCGCCACTTTCAAAGCATGCAGCCTGGTGGATCCGGGTGTGGGATTTCCCCCGCCTGCAAATACTGGCGCTCTCGTTGCTGGTGTTATTGCTTAACCTGCTGTTTGTACCGCTGTCACCCTGGGTGTGGGGCATGATGGCCGTGAACCTGGCCTGTGTGGCTTATCAGGCCGCGTGGATTTACCCTTATACCCGGCTGAGCAAACCCCAGGTGCTGGATTTTACCGGCTACCAGAAGAAACCGCGTATCCGCATTCTGGTGTCCAACGTGTTAACGCCCAATCGGCAGGCGGAGAAACTGTTGGCGTTGGTGGCGACCGAACGGCCGGACGTGCTGGTGGCGGTAGAAACCGATGCCTGGTGGGAGCAGCAGCTGTCGGCGCTGGAACAGGACTATCCTCACAGCCTGAAATGCCCGCTGGATAACCTGTACGGCATGCATGTCTATTCGCGGCTGAAACTCAGCGATGCGCAAATACAATATCTGGTGGATGAGCAGATCCCGTCGATGCACATGATGGTGCATTTGCCGCAAGGGCCGCAGATACGACTGCACTGTGTGCACCCGATGCCGCCCAGCCCGACCGAGAATGAAGAGTCGGAAGATCGCGATGCCGAGCTGGTGATGGTGGGCAAAAGCGCAGCCAAATCGGAGTTACCGGTAATTGTGACCGGCGATTTGAACGATGTGGCCTGGTCGACCACCACCCGGCTGTTTCTGAAAGTCAGCGGCCTGTTGGATCCGCGCCGTGGCCGTGGCATGTTCAGCACTTTTCACGCCGGTTATCCGTTCCTGCGTTGGCCCCTGGACCATGTGTTTCATAGCGATCATTTTGTTCTCGGTTCGCTGCGTCGCCTAACCAGCGTCGGCTCGGATCACTTCCCGATAATGGTGGAACTGGTGTATTCGCCGAAGCAGGGGGCACAGCAGGAAAGCCTGGAGAAAGACAGCGAAGACGAAGCGCTGGCGCAAGAGAAGTTAGCCAATACCGACTCCACGCCGGAAGAGGTCCACACCCCAGGCAGCTGAAATCATCCCCCCGCGACCCCTGCTGCGGGGGGCGTGTGACCTAGATAGTCAGCATGATTTTACCGATATGCTGACTGGACTCCATCAGCGCATGGGCTTCCGCGGCCTGATCCAGCGGGAAGGTTTTGAATATCTGCGGTTTTAATGCGCCGCGCTCCAGCAGCGGCCACACCTTCTGGCGTAAATCAGCGGCAATTTGCGCTTTATCTTCCACGCTGCGTGCACGCAAGGTCGAGCCGGTATGGGTCAGGCGCTTGATCAGCAGTGGCATCAGGTTCAGTTCCTTCACCACGCCGTTCTGGGTGCCGATTTGCACAATGCGCCCGTCCATCGCCGCCGCCTGGTAGTTCTTCGCCACGTAATCACCGGCAATCAGATCGACAATCACGTCGGCTCCCTTGCCGTTAGTCGCGCGCTGGGTCTGTTCAACAAAATCTTCGTTGCGGTAGTTAATCGCCACATCGGCACCCAATGCCAGACTGGCCTGGCGCTTTTCTTCGGAGCCGACGGTGGTGATCACCCGGGCGCAAAAGGCTTTCGCCAGCAGGGTGGCGACAGTGCCGATACCGGAGGTTCCGCCGTGGATCAATACGGTTTCGCCAGCCTTAAGGTGCCCGCGTTGGAACACGTTGACCCACACGGTAAAGAAGGTTTCCGGGATCGCCGCCGCTTCAATCAGGCTAAAGCCCTCGGGTACCGGCAGCGCATTGCTTTCATGTACTTTGCAGTATTCTGCGTAACCGCCGCCGGCAATCAGGGCGCAAACCGCGTCGCCGATGGCGTAATTTTGTACCCCAATACCGATAGCGACTACGGTACCGGCGATCTCCAGACCAGGAATGTCCGATGCGCCAGCAGGCGGTGCGTATTGGCCGCGGCGTTGCATCACATCAGGGCGGTTAACGCCGGCGGCAGCAACCTTCACCAGAATTTCTCCCTGTTGCAGGGTTGGCAGCGGTCTTTGGCTGCTAATCAGAACCTCTGGTTCGCCAGGCTGGCTGATTTCGACGACTTTCATGGTGTTGGGCAGCGCTGGATTGGCTGACATGGTGATTCTCCTCAGTTGGCGTTCAGGCGCAGTAACCAGTGTAGGTAACCGCCTGCTGTAATTCATGTTTTATCTTACATAAATGCCGAAGGGAGAATGTGGATCATAGGGCGGTCGCAAGGGGAAAGGTGGGGCGCCGCCGCAGGGGCGGCATGGGATTAGTCATTGGGCGGGATGCGAAAACCTTTTAGCGAGACGATAAAATGTTCTTTCCCTTTGGATATTTTGGCGCCTCGATCACACCACAGGCTGGCGAGCTGGAAAAAGTCGTCGCTGTCGATGTCATAGGCCAGTTCGATTTTTTTTGCCGTGCCGTAGCGGATCAGCTTTTCGGCTTCCTGGTGGTTGGTTGCTCTGATGGTGGTCATAACGAAATCCTTGGTATTAAGCCAGTGCGGATAATCGCCAACCATGATATGGCCATATTGTGACAATTTTGTGATGAAAAAATGACAGGGTGCAGTTCTGTGGCCAGGGGCAGGGTGTTAATGCCATGCCCCTGTACGCTTGCATTAACGATCGTAGGGACGCAGCAAGGTACTTTTCTTCTGAGATTTGAAGTGCTTATACAACGCGAATCCTGCGATGCCGGCTAATACGGCCAGCAAAGATAAATATTCAGTCGCCATCTGACAACCCTCCGATAAAGCATGGCTAAGGAGTGGTTATTTGTGACAGCTATCACGTTACGCAGCAATGAGACCATTCTGTAAGTCGGCAGGTGCTTGATATTCAGGCATAAAAAAAGCGCCTATAGGGAGGCGCATAAAATATTGCAACACAGCTTGTTGTGTTCAGCACCAGGAGGAGTGGTGAACAGGGTGTCATTGTATGAACACTGTGCTGCGGCCGATATAGGGATAACTCTTAAAGCCGCGTTACCACTGATAACCCATGCTCACATTGTAATCAGGTTCCTGATCGGTGGAGTAGGGATCCGACTGACGGCGGCGATCGGTTTTTTTCACCGGGCCGTTATTCGGGCCGTATTTAAGCGACGAATACGGCTTGGCGCGCGGGCGACTGCAGCCGGGGTGATCACATTCCATATCAACGCGAAAACCGGTTTTGTCTTCTGTTTCCGACCACACCACCGGTGGCTTGGCCGATTTTTTTTCCGGGCCAAGGGCGGTTTGCGGTGCGGGTGCCGGTTTGATACTGGGGTCCGGTGCGGTGTAGGACAGGTCCAGCGCCTGGGCGGGGGCGCTCAGTATCAACAGAGCAGTGCAGCAGGACGCTGCCAGCGTATGCCATCTCAGCATGGTCAATCTCCCTTTATAGTTACGCCGCGCAACTATAAATTAGTCAGACGAGAATTACTATCATTTGTGGCCGAAAATGGCGCAGAGCAGAGTTGGCGGCGCCAGCGTTCGGGTCTACTCTATGAGTAACTTCTCTTTATAAGACATTGAGCTATGACCACTGACACTGCGTCGTTGAGCTTACGCCAACGCAGTTATCGATTGTTGTTCGACAACCACTCCCGTAGCGGCCGCAGGATGGAAGCCTTTTGGGTCAGTACCGCGCTGCTCAGCGTGGTGCTGCTGTTTCTTGAGCCGGGAGGCAGCGCCTTATACGCGCCGGGGCAGCAAGCGATTTATCTTTTCTTTTATGCCGAGATTTTTTTTACCGTTATTTTCACGATCGAGTATTTGCTACGGCTGTGGAGCACCCCGCGTGACCAGCACTATGCCCGC
Organism: Serratia sp. AR11; assembly: GCF_056376275.1. Classification (NCBI taxonomy): domain Bacteria; kingdom Pseudomonadati; phylum Pseudomonadota; class Gammaproteobacteria; order Enterobacterales; family Yersiniaceae; genus Serratia; species Serratia sp. AR11. Next base: position 3,441,298 of record NZ_CM150739.1, on the reverse strand, counting down.
AGTTTTTTCGGCGTTGTCGACCTATTGACGGTACTGCCGATGTACATCATCTGGTTTTACCCGCATATGACGGTGGAATTCGTGATGCTGCTGCGCGTCGTGCGGATACTGCGGGTGTTACGGGTGTTGAAACTGCTGCGTTACATGAGCGAGATGGGCATGATTTGGCGCAGCATCAAACTGGCGCGTCACAAGCTGGCGATGTTTTTTGGTTTTGTCGCCGTGGTGCTGTGCGTCTTTGGCGGCCTGATGTATGCGATTGAGGGGGGCAGCGGGGGCTTTACCAGCCTGGCGGCCTCCGTTTATTGGGCGGTAGTGACGCTGACCACCGTGGGATACGGCGATATTGTTCCCCATACCCCGTTGGGGCGGTTACTGACTTCGGTACTTATCCTGCTGGGCTATTCAATCATTGCGGTGCCAACCGGCATTCTGACGGCCTATATGTCGCAGGAGCTGCAACGTAACCGCGAAAGGCGTAATTGTGAGCAATGTCAAAGAGGTGGCCACGAGACTGAGGCCATATTTTGTAAATATTGTGGCAGTGCCTTACCCCCGCTAGCCGGAAAACACAGTCACAAATGACGACAAATTAAGCAGATCGGGTGAAATCCTGTGCGTTTAGCCTCGTTTCCACAGAGGGGCTTATAAAAAGAGTTGCTATTAAAGCCCCGTCATGAGTTAATGCTTCTCGGCCTGTGGTACAGACCTATTTATGCACGACATTTTGAGTAAAGTAGTTCAAATTTAAAGCGTTATCCTAGATAGCTCTTCACTGACGAATTTCCTTTCTAGTGCCTCCATAAGTAACTGATGACCGGCTATTTCTTGCCCATGGTGGCGTAAATTTAATATTGTAGGAATTAAACATGTCTAACATGATCAAAGGTCAAGTGAAGTGGTTCAACGAGTCTAAAGGTTTCGGTTTCATCACTCCAGCAGACGGCAGCAAAGATGTGTTCGTACACTTCTCTGCTATCCAGGATCAAGGCTTCAAGACCCTGGCTGAAGGCCAGAACGTACAGTTCTCTATCGAGAACGGTGCTAAAGGTCCGTCAGCGGCTAACGTTACCGCTATCTAATCGGCCTCTCGCTGATTAATAAAAACCCGCCAAGGCGGGTTTTTTTGTGCCTGCTATTTGCCGCAGGCAAAAAAAAGCCCGCAAGTCTGCGGGCAAAAGTTCCTTGTTACTTCTTCATTTGCAGGTACTTCTCTGGGGGGGAAGCACCAGAGCATAGACTACCTGTTGCGCGCTTAAGATTCTGCGGACAAAACGTTAAGAATGTGAAAAGGCCACGGGCCGAATGGCCTGCTACGCTTGTAGAAAGGCGCTACGCAGGAGAGCTGCGGATTTACTGCAGTGTACGGTATTTTTCTTACCGCATTTTGTAATACACTGACATCAATGACAAATGATGGGGTAGGGCATGAAAGCTAACGATCTGGTAACGGTAAAAACTGATGGTGAGCAACGGCGTGAGGGAGTGATTCTGGCGGTAGAAGAGTTTAACGAGGGGGTAATGTATCTGGTCTCTTTGCCTGACTATCCTGCCGGTGTCTGGTTCTTTAACGAGATAGACAGTCGTGACGGCACCTTTGTTGAACTGCGACAGGTCGCTTCTCAGGCTCCAGACTCCAAATAGCCCGGTTTGTTAATTTAATTTGCAAGATTTACGGTGGGTGATTATTTCACAGCGCTAGGAATAATCGGTTTTTTGCTGCGGGAATACCCGCCGCGGCCGAGATTTTCGTCGCGAGCAGGTATTTAGGTTATTTAAATGCGTGGTTTCCAGCACTCTGTGCTGAACAACATTTAAAACCAACGTTTGGCAGAGTACACAACAAAGCTTTTAACCTAGCGGCTATTGACAAATATCCCACTGGTTAGCGTGTCGGTCAAACGAACAACATGATAAATAATCTGTTTGTTGTGCGTTTTAATTTTTCTTTTGATATTTCCCTTGTGGGAAGAGACGGTTTTGGCTTTAATTTGCATCTGGTCGGATATCTGGATGGTGCCCTGACCCGACATCCACATGCGTAACATGTTTGATTCAGTTTGGCTGAGCGTAACCGGAGTCTGATCAAATGAGGTTTTTTCAGTGCGAGGAGCTTTTCTTTCCAGATAGTGACTAAGTAGTTGATTCATAGTCTCTGGTTTGATCGATTTTGACGAGATGATGACATTTTTACGAACATATAAATAATCGTCAAAATGTACGTTGGTGATGGCCATAAAGATGAAGAATAAGGTGTCAGGGTGCAGTGATATCACCCCTTTTATACGTTCCGTCGCGTTAGCTTCGTGTATAAAACAGTCTTCATTAATAAATACCAGGCTAGGCTTCAACTTGCTGCATTTTTCATGCAGATCGTCGATATCACCAATAGCATTAATCTGGCGTTTTTTTACTCCGTGCGTTGTCAGGTAGTCTGTTAAACCCAATCTGGTATAGCTGCATGAATCCATAATGATCGTTGGCATATCTCACCCCCACTTAAATCCGTTTTACCGCGGTAACAAAAAGAAAAAGCCTGAAGCCTAAAAGGCAAAAAAGAACAAAAAGAGTCACATCCAGGAATGTTCTATCAATAAATACGGTAGTACTCAACGATATTTTCTTTCTAAACTAATTAACATCATGAACCTATAAGTTTAGCTTAAGTCAGAATAATCTGCTGGCGTAAGGATTGCGGGGCAGTAACGGCAACTTGTGCTTGAGCCGCGTGCTCGCTGGTATTTTTATCATTGAATCTGCCCATCATGTCACGAAACGAAATTTTAGATTGATAGGAAAATTCTTAAAAAAAATTCATGTGTTGTTTTTTTAACATTTCTTGGCCTATTTATTCATCAGTGTAAGTGCTACAAGGTTTTAATGGTTTTATTTTTATTAATATTATCATGTGGTTATATTTATTTCATGGGTTTTTGATAATGATAATTCTTCCATTCCTTATCACTTGCGATAACCAATAGTCACACAAAGTTAACATTGCCCGGTGTTTTTGTTACGAAAATTGGCGTTATAACAAAGAGTTGATGTGATTATTCGTGCTGTTACGACTAATGTGATAAATGTCAGTGAGTGATTAATTGGTTTTACTGAACTATTTGGGCAGCATCCCAGGGTACCAATATCCGTTGATCGGCAGGGGGGGAATGCTGCCGTAGAATAATCACCGGCAGCAATCAATAGTGTGGCGTTATCTTGACTTGTCCTATCAGCCAGTCTCTGCCAGGCAGTGACGTATCGATTCCAACGCCAGATGGATATCGCTTTCCTCGGTCATCCAGTTGACCAACGCAGCACGGACCCCCGGCTGTCCGTTATAACGGGTAGGGGTGCAGCGCACTACGCCGTGCCGATCGAGACGGGCTATAAAGCGATCGCGTGCAGCAGTAGCATCGCCTGCGACATTTTTGAGCGCAAAGCACACTACGTTCAGATTGACTGGCGCCAGCAGGTGGAAACCCGCGCTGGCCGTCAGCTCTGCCCCCAGCAACTGCGCCAGTCGAACATTGCGTTCAACCATATCTTGCATACCGCTGCGGCCATAAGCTTTCAACGCCATCCACAACGGCAGGGCGCGAAAACGCCGCGAGTTTTCCGGAGTCAGGTGCAGGTAGTTGTCTGGCCGCTGCGTTGGCGCTTCCAGATAAGCCGAATGGTTTTGGAAGACCTGCATTTGCAATGCCAGATGGCGGCTAAATTGGATTGCGCTGTCGTAGGGCACGTTCAACCATTTATGCGCATCAACGGTAATCGAGTCAGCCTGCTCCCAACCGGCTAAGCGTGGCGCATAGTGCGGTGAACAGGCCGCCACGCCGCCAAAGGCCGCATCAACGTGTAACCAGAACGGGTAGCGCTCGCGCAACGCCAGCAGCTGCTGCAGGTCGTCGAAGACCACGGTATTCACCGTTCCGGCACTGGCCAGCACCATGGTCGGTACACCGACACTGGCGGCCAGATGCCGTTCCAACGCAGCAGGGTCGATAGCTTCGGAGTTCGGCAGGCTGTCGATAATTTTTAATGCGTCGCGACCCATGCCGAGCATGCTGAGTGCTTTTTCGCTGCTGGAGTGCGCATTCGCTGACAAAACCTGTATGGTCCCCAACGCTGCCAACCCCTGTTCCGCAACATTGATGCCGCGCTGCTGCCCCAGCCACTGGCGGCCGATGGCCATGCCGACAAAGTTGGCCATGGTTGCCCCGCTGACAAAACTGCCGTTGAATGCCTCTGGCAGACCCAACAAGTCTTTTAGCTGCACAATGGTCGCCAGTTCAATTGCCGCGGCCACGGTATCGTGGCTCAGCTGACTGTTTTGGTCGACAGCGCTAACCAGCCAGTCTGCTGCCAATGCGGCGGGGGTCGAGCCGCCGGTAACAAAGCCAAAATAACGCGGCCCGGCGCTGGCAGAAAGACCCTCGGCATAACGCCGCCAGAAATCGTCCAGTGCCGCCAGTGCGCCATCGCCGCTGTCAGCCAGTAAATTGTCACCCGGCTGTAGCTGTTGAGCAACCAGAGGAGGGCAAACCGGGCGCTGTTGCAGGCCCGTCAGGAAGCCTTCGGCCAACTGCCGGGTGCGGTCGAGTATCTGTGGAAATTGCTCAAGGTCCTGCTGTAAACGTGGGTGCATCGCTGACTCCAGATGTAAGGGGCATGAGTGACAGCCTAGAACATTTGCTTTGTGGCGAAAATCGATGAAAAATGGCCTTTTTGGATAGGCTGGCTAACCAATGTTAAATGACTCGATCCCACTGCACATTCTGCCGACCTTTGTGATTGCCGCCCGGTTAGAGAATTTGCGCGCTACTGCCCTGCAAGTACATCTTACCCATGGTGCCGTCAGCCAGCAGATCCAACAGCTCGAACGGGCAATCGGCTGCCCGCTGTTTGAACGGCAGGGGCGCGGGCTGCGCCTCAATAGCGCCGGACGTGAGCTGTTGGCCGTTGCCGAACCGGCGCTGCAGGCATTGCAGCAGGGCGTCAGCCGGGTCAGGAGGATTGCGCAAAGTCAGGCTCTGCGTATCAGCGTGCTGCCCTCTTTTGCGCATTACTGGTTAATGCCGCGTCTGCCATCTTTTCATACGGCCTGTGCCGATATTGCGTTGGATATCGACGCCTCGCTGGTAGTGCAGGATCTGGTGCGCAAAGGGTTTGATGCGGCCATCCGCCTCGGCAATGGTCAATGGGCAGAGATGCAGGCACAGTGGATTGCCTCCGGAGAGGTGGTGCCGGTGACCACCCCGGCGCTGGCCGACCAGTGGCAGGCAGCATTTGACCGTGGTGCGTCAGGCATACCGCTGTTGGAACATGATGTTACGCCGTGGCGTAGCTGGTTCACTGCGCATCAGCAGGTGGAGTCCGGCCGCCCCTTGGCATTATTCAATGATGCGGGATTGTTGATCCGCGCGGCTGAGCAAGGGTTTGGCATCGCGCTGGTGAAAAAACTGCTGGTGAGTGATGCGCTGGCAGAGGGCCGCTTGACCGCACTGGCACCGGCACGACATCTTAATCAGATAGACTTTTATCTGGTTTGGCCGCAAACCGCCGGATTGACGCCGGCGGTCGAAGCATTATTGCACTGGTTGCAGCGGCAACTGGCCTGAGTTTAGCGGCGTAGCCATTGCGGTTGTGAACTGCCAAGGGTTGTCGCAGGCAATGCCCAGAGCAGTGCTGTGCCGTTCAACCGTAGCGGCGCGATAAGGCGTTGTGCCGCCCCCCAATGGGTCAGCTCGGTTTCCGGGTTTTCATCCGCAGCGGTGGCTGCAGCCAGCGGCGTTAACGGATGCTGTTGCGGGTAAGGTTTATCAAACAGCAGTTGTGCCGTCCGTGCCAGGGAGAGTCGGGCGCTGTAGCAGGCGTTGACGCATGCCGTGCAGCACCGCCGTCGCCATCAGGTAGCCGGTTGCGTGATCGAGAGCCTGCACCGGCAGGGGGACAGGTACGGCGGCGTTTTTCCATTGCATGCCGGATTCTGCCAGCCCACAGCTCATTTGCACCAGGCTGTCGAAACCACGCCGTCCTCGCCACGGCCCACTCCAGCCATAGGCGTTGAGGCAAACGTCGATCAATCCCGGCGATAGTGTGCGGCGTTGTTCTGCGCCATAACCCAGTTTTTCCAGCGCTCCGGCACGATAACCATGAACCAGAACGTCGGCGTTTTTCAGTAAATGCTCGAAGGTGTGACGATCGTGAGGGTTTTTCAGGTTCAGCCGTGCGCAGCGCTTACCGAGGATCACTTCATGTTCGACGCCGGGTTCTTCCCAACCGTAGGGATCGATGCGTAATACGTCGGCCCCCAGACCGGCAAGAAAGCGCGTGGCGACCGGCCCGGCGATAATTCGCGTCAAGTCCAGCACCCGCACGCCGTGAAGCGGTCTGGCGGCAGGCAGCGCCCAGCCGGGGGGCGGAGCTTCCGCCTGTTGTCGTTGATGGCAAAGCGGCTCCTGCGCAACGCTCTTGCCCTGAATATGTTGTCGCCATGCTTCGATTGAGCGCATTTCAGCCGCGCAGCCGCCGGCTTCGATCACTGCCTGCTCCAGTTCACCTTTTTTCCACGTCAGCACCTTTTGCGCCAGTGCATTTTTATCCTGATGCGGGCCCAGCACTTGTTCTACGGCTTTGCGGTGATGAGGGGCATTGGTATGCAGGCGGATCCAGCCATCGCTGGTGGCATAGTCACCCGCCAGCGCGTCCCAGGCGGCCGGCAATGACCACCCCAGTGGCCGTAAGGTCCAGCCGAACCACAGCGACGCCAGCCGGCTGTCGACAAACACCTGCGGTTCCCCGCCCTGATTTTGTTGCAGCAGTTGAGCGCAGGCCAGCCCGGCGGCCCCCAGGCTGGCGGTTGCCAGCTCACTGACCGGGAATGCGCTGTTCAGGCTGCCTTCGCCGCCGACCGTCAGAGCAATTGCTGGCGTGTTGTCGCCGTGGCCGAAGCTTTGCCCGATTTCTGCGAGCAGTGTTTGAGTAAGGGTATCCATCATCAACTCCAGGTTGCCGGTCGGGGGACTGTGCCTAGCCTAGTTCACCCCGACCGGAGTTGCTATGGTGTGATGTTCAGGATGCGACCGTCCGCCAGTTTGGCTCGCAGACTATGGGCGGCAATGCCATCGAACGCTTGTTGGCCAAAGTTGGCCGTCAGGGTTGAGCCGTCGCTGAAGGTGGTTTGCTGTACCCAACCGGCTTGATCAAGCCATTGGAAGTCGGTCAGTGCCTTATCCCACAGTGCCAGATGCAGCGGACGGAAGGCCGCATCGGCCTGTTTGATTTGCGGCAGGCGTGTCTGCAAGGTCGCGCGGCTGAGGTGGAACATCGGCGCGGTGTTGTACAACAGGCTCAGCAGGCTGCGGGTGGTTTTGACATCGCTAAACTTCAGGTTGTCGTAATTCCAGTGGTGGCTGCTGATCACCGCATCGTGAAATACCGCCTGATACATGGGCAGACGATAACGCGGATCAAATTCCACCGTGCGATAAGGCTCTTTTACTTTGGCCGGGCTGAAGAAGAAAGCCGGCTGGGCATTGGGCCACCAGGCTCCAAGGTAGTAAGGCGAGGACTTATCCTGATTCATCTGTTTATCTCCCCAGCCAAATCCCCAGGTTTCCATGCCGTGGGCAAACATGATGTGGCGTGCGGTTACCGCGTTGCCATCCTCGGAGCCGAGCGGCAGCTTAAGGGTATTGCTGAACCAGGCCAGCCGCGCATTGCGGGCCTGCGCCATTTGCGCTGCGCCGGTCGGGTGATCGGGCTGATAGTCGTCTGAAACCATCCCGGTACCGTCAACGTCCAAAAACAGGCTGTTTAGCCCGGCCAACTGCACCAGTTCGCGCATGCGCTGCTGAGAGTAAGGCAGCACGCAGCCTGGATTGAGGTAGTAACCCTGCTTGCCGAAACCGGGCTTTTTACTGCCGTCGGCCCGTACTATGGCGCACTTTTCACGTAGCGCCGTTGGCAGTTGGGCGGTTAGCCAACTGTCATTGACTCCGCGCGGAATGCCGGTGTCGTAAGAGTCGTAGCTGGCAATCAGGTAACCCGATTTTTTGGCACTTTCCACCGCCTGCGGATGCAGGAATTCGGCGGTCCAGTTATCGGTACCCAGCCACAGACGGGGCAGCCCGGCCTGGTGAAGCGCCTCTATCAGCGGTTTCGCCAGCCCCTGGCCCCAGCTATCCGGCGGTGTCAGATAGACCCCTAGCTGCCGCTGCGCCCATTCCCGCACGTTAGTGGCTTGCTGGCGCTGCGCCTGCAGAAAATCCTTGTCATCCGGCGTGGCTTTCAGTGGCGTTGATGCCACCAACGCCTGATTAAGGGCATCAACCAAGACCTGTTGCTGCCAGGCTTCCGGCGTTTTTCCCGCCAGTTTCTGCACCGTTTTCTGGCTTTCGGCATCCATTTTCTGCCACAGCGTTTCGCCGGTTGGCGATGTCAGCCAGGCAAGCAATCCCGGCCAATTTTTCACGTCGGCCGGTGCCAACAGCTTGTCGCCCCACAGATAAATATGGGTGGCACCGATCAGTTTCTCACCCTCCGGCGCGATACGGATTTTATCGCGCAGGCTGCTGAACTGCCCGCTTTGCTGCAGGTATTCGCGATAACGGCGAGCGCCGGAAAGTGGGGAATCCCCCACGTGCAGTAACACCTCGAAGGCTTGCTGTTGGTTAAAACGGTTGAACTGGTGGCTGCTGTGCATGGTGAGCATGTTTTTAGCGCCGACAAAGGTAACCTGATTGCTGAACGGGGTGAGCAACAACCAGCTATACACCTTGCCCTGCTGTTGTTGGCTCCACAGCGGCAGCTTCAGATCCCAGTTGGTATCCAGCGGTGTCATTTCTTTCACCAGATAACGCTGCCAGACGGCGTTATCCAGCGGGATGCGGCTGCCTTCGCCAATCGGTAACAGTAGGGTGGTGGCCTGCGGCGGCAGGGTGAACCAGTTCAGCGTTTGCGCCCGGCTGCTGCTGAAGCTCAGGCGCAGATCGCCGTCTTCCAGCCTGGCGGTGAGTTGCATGGCGCTGTTGGGCCATTGCCAACTTGCCTGGGCAGGCGTGCTTTGCAGGTTAGCCACGGTTTGCCCAACCTGCGCCTGGTTGACCTGGATCTTGCCTGCGGTGACCTGCAGCGTGGCCGGATCGATTTCATAGCGGGTTTCACCCTGTTGCAAGAGCAGGGCCTGGGCGGGGAAACCGGCAAACAAGGCGAGGCTGATAGAGAGGCGAAGCATGTTCATCGAATAGTTGTCCTTGGTGATGATTGTCCTGCTGAACTTTCAGTTTATCGGGAATTAGCGGGCGGCCCAATGCCAATTATCTATATTCGCGTGATGAGTCAAATATACGAAATTAGTGAGTTTAGTTTTCGTTTAATAATTTGGCCTTTACATCATCACCCCACGTCACTATACTCAGCCAAAATTTCAGTGAGGAAACACAATTGGACAGTTTTAGTTGCAGTGATATAAACAAGGCAAGCTGACCAATCCTCTTCTGATTTGTTGCTTGCCGAAAACGGCGGGCAGCACCCCTCTCAAGTTATTCCGAGCTGTGCAAACCCGAATCTTATTGTTGTCCCTGTTGCCCAATGGCATCGGGTGAATTGATTTGGACGCTATTATGGCCACTTTCAGCCACAGCCTTTTCCCTCCAGGCATTCACACGCTCAACCGCTGATTTATTATCGGCGAGATTTCGCGTGTGCTAAAAAGCACATGATTTTATCTCCTGCAGTTATTTAAGGGGAAAGTCATGGCTATGACTCCTTTTGTTTTAAATTTATTACTGGCGATGAGCCTGGGCGCGGTTATTGGCGCTGAGCGGCAGTGGCGCCAACGTATGGCCGGTCTGCGCACCAATGCATTGGTGGCAACCGGAGCTGCGGTCTTTATCCTCAGTTCCATGTCTACCGATCCTTCCAGCGCCGGACGAGTTGCCGCGCAAATTGTCTCCGGTATCGGCTTTTTGGGTGCCGGGGTGATTATGCGTGAAGGGCTGAATATCCGCGGGCTGAATACCGCCGCCACGCTGTGGTGTTCTGCGGCGATCGGCGTGCTGTGCGGCCTTGGGCAGTATTGGAACGCGGTACTGGCGACGTTGGTGATCCTGTGTGCGAATATCCTGCTGCGTGAAGCGGCGCAGCGTATCAACCTGCAACCCCAGCAGCAGGCGACCGATCTGGAAGTGTGCTACCGCATTCAGGTTACCTGCGGTGAGCAGGATGAAATACTGGTGCGTACTCTGATATTGCAGGCGCTAAATGGTGTGGCATTAAAATTACAATCGCTGCGCAGTGCGGATATTTCCATTCCCGGTCAGTTGGAAGTTTGCGCGGAAATAACCGCAAATCCCTCGGTGCAAAAAGAAATTGAGGGCATAGTCTGTCGTGTCAGCCTGGAAAAAAGCGTGAGTGCCGTGCGCTGGCGCATTGCTTCCGAATTGCCTGTTTAATTATTGATAAACATTCACTTTATTAAGTGATAAGGAGGCGTCATGGACGGTGACCCCGAAAGTTTGATTATTAAGCGTTTCTGGCGTGGAAATAAACCGCGTTAATTACGTCAATTAAATAAGTTCCACTTTGTGCTTATTCACCCATTAATTGGGCGGGGTACCCCTGTGCGCAGAGTAAAATAAGAGAATAGCGTTATGACCTATATTAATGAAAACGTACGCCGTCGTGATAAAAAAACGACGCCTTACGCCATCGCCCAAGAGGCGAAAAACAGCGTTGATCAGACGCTGGCCAATTTAAAATGTAATCGCAATGGCTTGACCCAGGACGATGCGGTCGAACGCCTGGAGCAGTATGGCGTTAATCAGGTGGCTCATGAGAAGGCGCCCCATGCGCTGGTGCAGTTATTCGCCGCGTTTAACAACCCGTTTATCTATGTGCTGATGGTGCTGGCCGCGATCAGTTTCTTTACCGATTACTGGCTGCCGGCCCGGCGCGGTGAAGAAACCGATCTTACCGGCGTGATCATCATACTGGTGATGGTTTCACTCAGCGGGTTACTGCGTTTTTGGCAGGAGTACCGCACCAACAAGGCGGCTGAGACGCTAAAGTCGATGGTGCGTACTACCGCCACGGTACTGCGCCGCAGCAGTTACAGCGCGCAGGCTTTGACGCTGGAGATACCGATCCGCGAACTGGTGCCGGGCGATATTATTAAGCTCTCTGCCGGCGATATGATACCGGCGGACGTGCGTCTGCTGGCCTCACGCGATTTGTTTATCAGCCAGGCGATCCTGACTGGGGAAGCGATCCCGATCGAAAAATACGATGCGCTGGGCAACGTCAGTCAAAAATCGAGCGAAGACGAAGTTTCCAGTGAACATGCGCTGCTGGAACTGTCGAATATCTGCCTGATGGGCACCAACGTCGCCAGCGGCACCGCCACGGCGGTGGTGGTTGCGACCGGCGGGCGTACCTATTTTGGTTCCTTGGCAAAGTCGATAGTCGGTTCCCGTTCGCAAACCGCGTTTGATCGCGGAGTGAACAGCGTCAGTTGGCTGCTGATCCGCTTTATGCTGGTGATGGTGCCGATCGTATTGTTGATCAATGGCTTCACCAAGGGCGACTGGAGCGAAGCGGCGCTGTTTGCTTTGGCAGTAGCGGTCGGACTGACGCCAGAGATGCTGCCGATGATCGTCAGTTCTAATCTGGCGAAGGGCGCCATTGCCATGTCACGGCGTAAAGTGGTGGTCAAACGTTTGAATGCCATCCAGAACTTTGGCGCGATGGACGTACTCTGTACCGACAAAACCGGCACCCTGACCCAGGATCGCATCATCCTCGAACACCACCTGGACGTCAGCGGCATCAGAGACAATGAAGTGCTGCATCTGGCCTGGCTGAACAGCTTCCACCAGAGCGGGATGAAAAACCTGATGGATCAGGCGGTGATCCGCTTTGGGCGTGGCAAACCGGGCATTGAAGCATTGGGGCGTTTCAGCAAGGTTGACGAGTTGCCGTTCGATTTTGTGCGTCGCCGCCTGTCGATCGTCGTAGCGGATGAAAACCACCAACAGCGGCTGATCTGTAAAGGGGCCGTGGAGGAAATGCTGGAAATCGCTACCCATGTACGTGAAGGGCAGCAGATTGTACCGCTGGATCTGGCGCGACGTGAGGCACTGCAGGCGCTGGCCGCCCAGTATAACGAGGATGGATTCCGCGTACTGGTGTTGGCAACCCGGGAGCTTGGGGAACAAAACAATGCCTTGCCGCTGAGCGTGACCGATGAACGCGATATGGTGATCCAGGGCGTCCTGACCTTCCTTGACCCACCGAAAGAAAGTGCGCAGGAAGCTATTGCTGCACTACAGGAAAACGGCGTGGCGGTGAAAGTCCTGACCGGTGATAACCCGGTGATCACCTGCAAGATTTGCCGCGATGTTGGCCTGGAGCCTGGCGAACCGCTTTCCGGACCGCAGATTGCCGAGATGGACGATGCCACATTGGCGCGTGAAGTGGAGCAGCGCACGGTCTTTACCAAACTGACGCCGTTGCAAAAGTCGCGGGTGTTGAAAATGTTGCAGGCGAATGGTCATACCGTCGGTTTCCTTGGTGACGGCATTAATGATGCCCCGGCGCTGCGCGATGCCGACGTAGGTATTTCGGTGGACACCGGCACTGATATTGCCAAGGAGTCGGCAGACATCATTTTGCTGGAAAAAAACCTGATGGTGCTGGAAGAGGGCGTGATCAAGGGGCGCGAGACCTTCGGCAATATCATCAAGTACCTGAACATGACCGCCAGTTCCAACTTCGGCAACGTGTTCTCCGTGCTGGTGGCCAGCGCATTTATTCCGTTCTTGCCGATGCTGGCGATCCACCTGCTGATCCAGAACCTGATGTACGATATTTCTCAGCTGTCGCTGCCGTGGGACAAGATGGACAAGGAGTTCCTGCGTAAACCGCGCAAGTGGGATGCGAAAAACATTGGCCGCTTTATGCTGTGGATTGGGCCGACCTCGTCGATTTTCGATATCACTACCTATGCGCTGATGTGGTTTGTCTTCGCTGCCAACAGCGTGGAGCATCAGGCCCTGTTCCAGTCCGGGTGGTTTATTGAGGGGTTACTGTCGCAAACGCTGGTGGTGCATATGCTGCGTACCCAGAAAATTCCGTTTATTCAGAGCACCGCTGCATTGCCGGTCCTGCTGACCACGATATTGGTGATGGCGTTGGGGATTTATCTGCCGTTCTCACCGCTTGGCGCCCTGGTTGGGCTGCAGCCGCTGCCCTGGGAATACTTCCCGTGGCTGGCCGGTACCTTGATCAGCTACTGCGTTGTCGCGCAGCTGATGAAGCGGTTCTATATTCGCCGTTTCGGTGAGTGGTTGTAATTATTGCGGGCGCAGCCTACTGCGCCCCTACAGCAGTTTCTTCACCAACAGACCCAGCATGATGGTCAGCGTAAAGGAAAACAGCGTACCGAGCAGCACATACTCGGTACGCATTTTGTCATCACTCTGGCGTAAATCACCAAAGCGAAAGATTGACTTGGCCGCCAGCAAAAAACCGATAGCCGGGATCTGCCCTATCAGCACAAAGGTCAGGATCAGCGTTCTCTCCAGATAACCGATTTGTTTGCCTGCGCGTAACAGCGAATCGTTATCCGCTTTGGCTGACGGCGGCATCTGTGGCGTCCAGCGCGCCAGCAATTGCCCCATCAGAATGCCCATCGGCATATAAATCAATAAATAAGCCAGTAGCACCAGCCCGGATTGCCAGCGAGCCGCGGCGCTAGCCAGCACGCTAATCAGGGCGAGGGCATTCGGCGTAAGCAACAGCCACAGCAAAACAATCACCGTCAGGTGCAGGCCTTGATCGAGCAAAAAACCACGTGCCTGGCTGAGGCGGGTTAACAGGGTGACTTTCAGCAGGTCGGTCAGCCAGTGACTGATGGCAATAACCAACAGGGTGAACAGCACTTGAGCGGAAGAGATCCCGCCATACAACAGAGCAAAAACGGCCACGACCCAGGCAGCCAGCACGCCGTGCAGCAGGGCATGCAGCAGCAGGAAGCGAGAGCCGGCCCGATGACGTATTTTATCTTCAACCCAACTACGCGGTTGCAGTGGGAAGTCGGCAAGCAAGTGGGCTATCAGCAACCAGATCAGCAGGGGCAGGTAGCTTAAATCCATATTCAGGTGATCCTGTTAATCGCGTGAATAAATCGCATGATTTCCTCGTAGGCCGCGCGTTTGAGCGTTGCGGAGACCGTGGAGGCGGCCTTTTGCAGTTTCTTAGCCACTTCCTGGTTACTGGTGGCGAAAATACGGGCCTGGACTATCCGCGCTTCGGTCTGCGAAAGGCGGCTAACCACATGATCTAACATTGGCAACAGATCGCTGACAATGGTATTGGTCTGATCGTTATCATTTTTCAGAGCCAGTCGGCAATTTTTCATCAGGCCGTCCAACGCCTGACCCGAATTCACAAAGGCACTGCCATAGCCGGCGCTCTGAGCCTGCTTTGTGCCCAGGCCGATAGCGATGCGGGCATCCCAGCGTTGGGCGTCCATGGCTTTGAGCGCGATGCGGATATACACCGCCAGCAGCAAACCAGACTGCGGCTCGGCCACTGCCTGAAAGGCATCGCCACGGAAAATCTCGAACTGCTGAATAAGCTTAGCCTGTTGCAGCTGGCTAAGCAGGGCATTTAAGCCGCTAAGGTAGTGAGTGGTGTCTAACTGCCGGGAATTGACCAGATCGCCGGTGATCACGCTGACTTGGGCTGGCATGTGTTTGTCTGCTCTGAAGCGGGGAGTGATGGTTGAATTTCGCATCTAAATACGAATATGTCAATAATTCGCATCTGAATACGAATATGTGGATTATTCGCCTCTCAATGCGAAAAAATGAGGGTCGGTTGAGTGGGTCTAAGTTGTTCAGCCGGGAATACGCGGGCCAGAAGGCTCGCCACCGGCGAAGCGGGAGGTATAGCGGTTATGAGCGGGTTTTTAGAAGCTTTGTACCAACACTTCGCGCGGCTGTTCGCTGCCGTGCTTCAACAGATAGTCGAAGGATTTCTCGCTGCTTTTCAGTTGCTGCAGAAACTCCTGCGGGGACAGATCGTGTTTTTTGCCGCTCATATAAGCCAGCGCCAGCTCTTTTGCCTGATAACGTGAGAAGTTGTACATATTGGTTAGCCCTCGAAACGGTGGATTTCAGTGCTAACGATTGTAACCAAAGAGCACATAATGAACAGACGCTTTGGCGTATGGATTCGATAGCTAAAACTTAACCTGACGTTTCGGCATAGTATCAATACCTCAAATCTTCTCGGACAGGAACCCGACAACGCTGCGGTTGAAGAGATCCGGACAGGCAATATTGGAGATGTGCGAAGCAGGCAAGCATTGCAGTTCGGCATGGGGGGCGTTGGCGACCAGGAATTCGGCGTCCGCTATCGTAGTAACCGGATCCAGTTCTCCGGCTATCACTCTCATTGGCCTCGTCATAGAGACAATTTCCGCACGGAGATCAACCAGCGCCAGTGCATCGCAGCAGGCGGCATAACCTTCGGCATTACCGGCCGCCAGCCCGGCGACCAGTGGGGCAACCCGTTCAGGATGCTGCTGTAAAAAAGCTTCGCTGAACCAGCGAGCGGGAGAGGCGGCGGCGATCGGCGCCAGCCCGGTGTGGCGTACCTGTTGGGCACGCTGCTGCCAGCCTTCGGCACTGCCGATGCGGGCGGCAGTATTGGCGACCACCAGTCGCCTGATGCGTTGCGGGTGGTAGCGGTTGAGCCATAACCCGGTCAGGCCGCCCATCGAAATGCCGCAAAAATGGGCGCTTGGTGCATCCAGATGATCGAGCAGGGCGATCACATCCTGGCCCAGATCCTCAAGCCGCAGCGGAAGCGTTGGCAACGGTGTGGCACCGTGCCCGCGCTGGTTATAGCGCAAGACGTGAAAGTGCTCAATCAACACCGGCAGTTGCGCCTGCCACATGTCGAAAGTGGTACCGAGCGAGTTGGACAGCACCAACAGCGGCGCTCCGGCGTGGCCATCAAGGCGATAGTCGATATCCATGCTGCTTCTCCGTCTCATACCCGTTCGATAATCAGTGCAATGCCCTGGCCGACGCCAATACACATAGTGCACAAGCCATAGCGGCCGCGCGTCTTTTGCAATTGCCAGGCGGCGTTCATCACCAGCCTGCCACCGGAAGCACCCAGCGGATGACCGAGGGCGATCGCACCGCCATTGGGATTCACCTGAGCGGCGTCGTCACTCAGCCCCAGTTCACGCGTCACCGCCAATGCCTGTGCCGCAAAAGCTTCGTTAAGCTCAATCACGTCCATTTGGTCGAGGCTCAGCCCGGAAATTTTTAATACCTTGCGTACCGCTTGAGCCGGGGCAAAGCCCATAATTGAAGGCTCAATACCGGTAACGGCGCTGGCGATAATACGGGCCATGGGTTGCAGTCCGTGGCGAGTCATCCCGGTTTCGCTGGCCAGCAGCAGCGCGCAGGCACCGTCGTTCAGCCCGGAAGCATTACCGGCGGTCACCGTTCCCTGAGGGTTAACCACCGGTTTCAGCTTCGACAGGGCTTCCAGCGTGGTGGCGCGCGGGTGTTCGTCCTGAGTGAACAGTAACGGTGCGCCTTTTTTCTGCGCAACGCTGACTTCAATCAACTGCTCGGCGAAAAAGCCGCGCTCCTGCGCGCTAGCGGTGCGCTGCTGGCTGCGCAGGGCAAAGGCGTCCTGATCCTGGCGGTTAATACCGAATTTGAGGGCGACGTTTTCGGCGGTTTGCGGCATCGACTCCACGCCATATAGCGCCTGCATCTGTGGGTTGATAAACCGCCAGCCCATGGTGGTGTCTTCCAGTTTCATCATTCGGCTGAAGGCGCTTTCCGCCTTGCCCATCACGAAGGGGGCACGGGACATGCTTTCTACACCGCCGGCGATCATCAGTTCACTTTCGCCGGTTTTGATCGCCCGGGCCGCCATCGCCACCGCGTCCAGACTGGAGCCGCACAGGCGGTTGAGGGTACAACCGGGGATCTGTACCGGCAGCCCGGCTAGCAGCAACGCCATGCGCGCCACGTTGCGGTTATCCTCTCCGGCCTGATTGGCACAGCCAAGCAGCACGTCGTCCACTGCCGCCCAGTCAAGTTGTGGGTGGCGCGCCTGCAACGCTTTGAGCGGCAGGGTGGCCAGGTCGTCGGCGCGAATGCTGGCCAGGCTGCCGTTTAGTCGACCAAAAGGCGTACGGACGGCATCACACAGGTAAGCGGGGATCATACGGTGGTTCTCCGTGCTGAAGGGCAAAGGTCAGTTCGACCGGGGTGACTGCTTGCAATTGCTGCGGGGTCAGCCCGCCAAATATTTCGCGTACCACCAGACCCTGAGATGTCACGTCCATCACCGCCAGATCGCTGTAGATGCGATCGATACAGCCGACGCCGGTCAGGGGATAAGTACAGTGCTGAACAATTTTGCATTCGCCTTTTTTGGTCAGGTGTTCGGTCATCACAAACACCTGACGGGCGCCAATCGCCAGATCCATTGCGCCGCCGACCGCCGGGATTGCCCCCGCTGCGCCGGTACTCCAGTTGGCCAGATCGCCGCGTTCGGAAACCTGATAGGCGCCGAGCACGCAGATATCCAGGTGACCGCCGCGCATCATGGCAAAAGAGTCGCCGTGATGGAAAAAGCAGCCGCCTTTGAGCAGGGTAACCGGCTGTTTACCGGCGTTGATCAGTTCGGGATCTTCCTGGCCGGCCGCCGGTGCCGGGCCCATACCGAGAATGCCGTTTTCGCTGTGCAGGAAGATCTCTTTATCCGCCGGCAGGAAGTTGGCTATCTGGGTTGGGATCCCAATGCCCAGGTTGACGTAGGCACCTTCCGGGATATCGCGGGCAATACGCTCGGCTAGCTGTTGATGAGTGAGTTTGGTCATAGGGGCGCTCCTTAAGCCGACGCTGGCGCAGGGTGATCGGGTGTAGTCACCAGGCGTTGCACGAAGATCCCCGGCGTAATGATATTTTCAGGATCCAACTCCCCCAGCGGCACCATGCGGTTGACTTCGGCAATGGTGCAGGCGGCGGCCATGGCCATAATCGGCCCAAAGTTGCGCCCGGTTTTGTTGTACAGCAGGTTACCCCAGCGATCGGCTTTATCGGCCTTGATCAGCGCGAAATCCGCCTTCAGCGGTAGCTCGAACACATAGTGTTTGCCGTCGATCTCGCGCGTTTCTTTACCTTGCGCCAGTTCGGTGCCATAGCCGGTCGGGGTGTAAAAACCGCCGAGCCCGGAACCGGCGGCCTGAATGCGCGCCGCCAGATTGCCCTGCGGGATCAGCTCCAGCTCCAGCTCGCCACGGCGGTACAAGTCATCAAATACCCAGGAGTCCGACTGGCGCGGGAATGAACAGACAACCTTGCGCACGCAACCGGCCTTTAACAGCGCCGCTAAGCCAAAATCCCCGTTGCCGGCGTTGTTGCTGATCAGCGTTAGCCCGCGCGGCCGATGGCGGATCAAAGCGTCCAGCAGCGTATAGGGCTGACCGGCCGGGCCAAAACCGCCGACCATAATGGTCGCGCCATCGGGAATATCGGCGACGGCGGCATCGATGGACGCCACGTATTTATCGATCATCTGCTCTCCTGATTGCGCAACGGTAATTTCTGCGTGACGCTTATGGGCCTGGATTTACCTTAAGGGATGAAAAAAACAGCGACAAGTGCGAATATCAGCGTATTGTGCGATTATCGAAACATTAGTCCTTTGGTGATCAATTCTGTGATACGGATAACTATATTGAGTCGGAGGTCAGGATGAGTGATGCGTCGGAGTCTGGTGCTGGAGAACTGCGTCGGTTGCAGGAGATCGGGGAGTTAAGCAACGATCAATATAAGGGTGACCCCAATTTTATGGCGTCGTTGGCCAGGGGACTGGAGGTGCTGCAGGCCTTCCAGCCGCAGTATTCACAAATGTCGGTTTCTGAAATCAGCCAAATTACCGGTATCCCACGTGCGGCGGTGCGGCGTTGCCTGTACACCCTGCGTGCGTTGGGATTTGTGCATTGCCCTGACGGCCGCCATTACCGGCTGCTGCCGCGGGTGCTGACCATCGGGCACGCCTATCTTTCTTCTTCCGAACTGGCGAAAGCGGCGCAGAACTCGCTGGACTACCTCAGTAAGCTGCTGAATGAATCCTGCTCGGTGGCGACGCTGGACGGTGACAATATCCTGTATATCGCCCGCGCTTCGGTGAAGCGTATTATGACAATCGATTTGGGGCGCGGCAGCCGCCTGCCGGCCTATGCGACTTCGATGGGACTGGTCTTGCTCAGTTCGCTGGATGAAGAACAGTTGGACGATTATCTGTCGCGGGTCAGTTTCGAACCGCTGACCGAATTCACCGTGACCAGCGCCGAGCAACTGCGTGAACAGTTGGCTAAAGTGCGTCGGCAAGGCTATGCCATCAACGATCAACAGTTGGAAATTGGTCTGCGTTCGATCGCGGTGCCGATGCATTCCCGCAAGGGCGGCGTAGTCGCGGCGATGAACGTGGGCGTCAACGCTTCGCAAATTTCGTCGGCGGAACTGCGTGAGCGGGTGCTGCCACAGCTGCAACGCACGGCGATGGAGCTGGCGCTGCTGCTGTAGCTCGCGGTTGGATGAGCACCGCTGAATGGTCATCGGCTGTTTCTCATTGCCGATGGCCAGCGGCGGCAAGGGGGACCAACAGCAGGCTCAACCGGCTGGTGCGGCCTGCGTTTTTACCAGGACCAACGAACACCGAGGTTAGCGCCCCAGGGTGATTCAATTTTGTCCCCTTTACTGTATCTTGCATCGGTATACATCTGGACATCAGGGGTAAACTGCAGGGAAAGCCCCATGCCGTACTCACCCCGGGTACCGGACAAATCGTTGTTGAATCCGTTCCCATTAATACTGACGGGGTTGGAGTTCACGAACTCCTGAATGGCGGCCATATGTAGCCAGGGTTGCAGCGTCATGCCATTCTCCAGAGGCAGCGTTCGCCCTAAAACGCCATTCAGGATTGCCTGTTGGGATTTGGCGACGCCGCTGGTGGCCTGCAAGCCATTGTCGAACGTATAGGATTGCCCCTTCACCCACAGCGTAGCCAGTTGCAAAGAGGGTTCAACAAACCAACCGCTATCCAGCACAAATTGGCGGCCGACTTCCAGCGACAGACCAAAGCCAGGCGTATTGTAACCGCCCCTGGTTTTTTCCCCGTCAGTCATTCGGACATCAGCATGGCTACTAAAATTATTGGCTTTGAGTAGCGCATCGACAAACCAGCCCGATTCCAGTAACCAGGTATTGTAGCCACCAATAAAGAAGCTATTGATGGTGCCAGTGCTGCCCTGACTGAAATCGAGCGCATTGCGACTCACGCCACTGAATAACCCTGTCAGCCATTGGCCATTATTGGTGTCGCGTGCGTTGTCGACACCCACGGAAATGCCTGATTGTGTTTGGCGGTAGCCAAGGCCTGCGCGATCATTCACCTGATAGCGGCTCCCCAGTGTGCGAACCCAGGCACCACCCCGTTGTTTTCCCTGTCGCACCTCACCCATACGGGTTCGAAGGCCGGTCAGCTCGCCATACCAGAGAGTCGGCGTGGCATTGAACAAACCCAGCGCGGTGTGGGTGACAGGCGTCACTACCGGTTTTTCTTCGGCACCATATTTTTGCGCCAGTACCCAATCATTGTCGCGTTGTTGCAATTCATACTGATAGGTTCCGGCGTCCACAGCACCGTTGTTCAGCGCAAAGTGACTCTTGCCGCCACTTGTCGTTACCAGGGTTAAAGCGCTGTCCGTAATGTCGGGTTCCCGGCCACTGTTTTTGATCATCAACAGATGTTCCCCGTTAGCTTCCCCGCTGACGGTAATTAAATCACCGGTTAACGCCGCTAAATCCGTATTCATGACAAAGGCGCCGTTCCCCGACAGTGAATCCAGCGATAAGGTCTGGAAGGCACCGTCAGCGTGACGAAAGACGACCTGGCCGTCGTTGTTTAGCGCCCTCAGCGTGGAGTCATGGGTCACTGTCCACCGGCTGGAATCGCTCAGGCTCAGACGGTTGACCCCGTTGACGGCGCCATTGAGCAATGTGGCCCGACTCAACGCCACATCAACCGGGTTTTCAACGGCAGAACGGATATCCCCGTTGAGCACCACCCGATTGTCGGCAATCAAATCCACAACCCGGCTGTCATTTGGATCAACGCCGCTACCGGCCAGATTCTCCAGTAAAACGCCATTGCCGGCGGTGAGTTGCGAACCGTTTTTTATCGTCAGTTTTAGCGTTGCGCCGTTGGTTTTTATCGCCGGACCCAGGCCGCTGGACAACATGACGTTATCCAATACGACGTTACTGACGCCGCCGCTGGAAGTATTGCTGATGTAGAGTCCGGCGGCATTACCTTGTGTGGTCAGCGTGCTGTTGCTGATATTCAACGTGCCGGTTAGCGCCCACAGTGCGTGGCTGTCTTGTCCTGCCGTGGTGACCGACAGCCCATTGCCGTTAATGACCGAACCGGGATAGGCCAATAATCCGGAGCTGTCGCTGTCGGCAGTTTCAATGCGTGCGTTATCAAGGTTAATGATGCCGCCACGGGCTGCAAAGACACCGATGCTACGCCTGCCGAGTGTGGTGATGTGCAGATTATTGCCTTGTACCCTGGATTCGCTGTACAACCCGTAGCCGCCGGTGCCGGAGGTGTTTAAGCTGCTGTCTGCCAATGTGGCCGGGCCAAAATGCGCATTGAAGGCGTGTGAGCCAACGCCGTGGGTAGTGAAGGTCGCACCGGTGACGTCAGCTGAAGAGTCTGCCGTCGCTATCCACAGTGCATCTCTATAGTTGCTTTGTGTGGTAAAGCTGCCGCCCCGAATCGAGGCCTGGGCCGCGACATTGAGATTGACGGCCATCCCTCCCTGCGTGTTGACGGTGGTGTTATCAAGCATGACTTGACCGTTCAATATGTAGATCCCATCCCCTTTCTGGGTGCTGATATTACTGTTATTCAATAAAACGCTACCCCGCCCCCCGTCGCTGTTATAGATTTCTACACCCCGATTCTCCCCGTTGGTTGAAATATTAACGGCATTCCCTTCGACCCTTCCATTACTCACTTCCAACGCCGCCTGGACTCCGGTTCCGCGTAAAAAAATATTAACGTTTTCTAACGTGGCATGGGCGAACTCTGCATTTGAACTGGTCAGGGAAATACCTTTACGGTTTGCATCGGTGGCAACAATAGTTGAATGGCTCATTGTTAATGTGCCGTCCGTTAGGGTGACGCCGCCACTGCGAGGGCCGTTGGCTGAAATTTCCAAATTATTCATTGATAGCCTGGCCCCGTTGCGGCCAAAAACGCCGGCACTGTAACTGCCGGCGACGGTAATATTGCCGCTGTTCATCACTAAATTCCCGCCATCAACATTGACGGCATGTGCTTGTATGCCGTTTGTCGTTAACAAGGTTCCGTCCAGGCGGGCACTGCCCCCGGCGCGGATATTCGCCGCATAAAGCGAATTGCCGGCCGTACTAAAACTCAGCCCGGTCAGTGACGTTTGCAACAGGCTGCCGTCACCGGAGCTAAACAGAGGGTAATCACCGGCCGTTGTGCCGGTATAGCCGTGGGTAACGTCCAGTGTTGAACCATCAACGACGCGCCAGGGTGAGGCTGCATTGACGACGGCGGAAAATCCACCGGTGGTCGCCAGGGCTAACAAACAGCCGCGGGAGAAAAATGAAGGGGCAAAAGAGGCCATATTACTATCCTTGAATGGTCCGATTTTTTTAATTTCATGCGAGTTGATGTATATATAAAAATTATAATCAGAAAAATTGAATTATGTTTTTATATAAATTAATTACATTGCCGTGAGGGCGGATTGCAAGGTTTCTGTTTGATGGTTATTTTAATGTCGTGCTATTTCGTGTAATTATTAACCCAATTGACGCCCTGTATCAAGAGTTATCTGGCCGCCATTCTGATTATGTCGATAATATTTTATTTTGTGAATGGTGGGAATAAATGGTTGTCGTTAATTAAATCGATATTAATAATATTATAACTTGAGTGGGGGTTATTCTTGATACTCTGTTCTGGTGGTATAGAGCCTATTTTACTAAAGGGGGACGCCAACAGATTACCCCCTGTTGGCGTAAGGAGCCGCTAAACGTTGATAGCGGACAAAATGCCACCATCAGCGTTGTGTCACCAGGACACTCTCATTAGGTCAGGGCATTTAATTCTTTCAGTAAACCGAAGGCCAGTTTCATATGATCTTCGCTAACGATAAACGCGCGTAACTGCTGGTGCTGATCAAAGCCTTTAGCGATCATTCCCTGCGGCTCAGCGACAATTGTCCAGCTCAAATCCTGCCGACGGGTTTCCCCTGCCAGCTGCAGCGGCAAGCTGGGGGTTTTCACCTTGACCAGCATGGCGGGCAGCTTCACCGCTTCCGCCGCACCCAGCAGGTTTTTTGCCAGGGTCATGGCGCTGAACTGAATCGGCTGGAGGAATGGCAACAGTTGCCCCTCGATCTCCGCGCAATCACCAAGGGCGTAAACATCCACTTGCGAGATCTGTAAACGGTTATTCACCTGGATGCCGCGATTAACCTGCAAACCGGCCTGACGCGCCAGCCCGACGTTTGGCCGCAAACCGACCGACGCTATCGCTGCATCAACCCACAATTGGCGACCGTTGCTCAGCGTGGCTTGTATCCCCTCATCATGTTGTGTCAGTGCGCCCAGTTGCTGGTTGAGCAGCAATTCTACCCCCATCTGTTGCAGAGCATGTTGCAGGCGGCAGCTCGCTTCAACCGGCATTAACCCCGATAGCAGGCTGCCGGACTTGTCTACCAGGGTGACCTGTTTACCGGCCCGGCACATGTCCATCGCCAGTTCACAGCCGATCAGCCCCCCGCCCAAAATCAACACCCGTTGCGCCTGGAGCAGGGTCAATTGGCTGTCGCGGAATTCCTGTTGGCTGTTGAGCGTCAGCATTAACTCATGGCCCGGCACCGGCGGCACGATGGCAGCAGCGCCGATCGCCAAAACCAGTTTGTCGTAATGCCAGACTTGCTCGCCACTGCGCACCATTTTTTGCTGCGTATCTATAGCCGTAATACGCGTATGGGGGTGTACCGTCAGTTGGAACTGTTCGGCGAAGTCACCGAAGCTTTGCCGGGTCAGGGCGTCAGCGGTTTGGTTTAGGCTGAATACATGGCTCAGTTCCGGTTTGTTATATTCATCGCAACTGTCGGCGGCTATCAGCCGAATAGGGACTTCGCCATCTTGCCTGCGCAGATTCTTGGCCAACTGTCGGGCGGCAAAGCCGGAGCCGACGATCAGGATACCGGGGTTCATTTTGCCTCCGAAGAGAGTGGGTCGAACACCTCTTTACCCATGGCGCATTCCGGGCACAGGAAATCATCCGGCACCTCTTGCCAGCAGGTTCCGGGCGCCACATCTTGCATAGGTTCGCCCAACGCCGGATCGTAGATCCACAGACAGACGCTGCATTGCATGCGCGGGCCAAGATCGGCATCGGCACAGGATACTTCGGGTTCAGACGCCGGCTGAACGGCAGTGACCGCAGGGGCTGACACAGTCAACGCCGAAGGAGACAATGCCCATTGGCGAGCGATATCCCGGCCATGTTGACGACAGACTGCCAGCGTATCGCCGTCAGGGCGCCATTTGGCTTTCAGCGCCAGCGTGGTTTCAAAGCCGCAATCCATCAATCGGGTTTGAATACGGTCTACCGCGCCGCCATTCCAGCCGTAGCTGCCGAAGGCCGAAGCTTTCTTATTGCGAAAACGCAGCCCGGTTATCTCCTCCAACAGCCCGGCGACTTTCGGCATCATCACGTTATTCATGGTCGATGAGCCCACTAACACGCCTTTGGAACGGAATACGTTAGTCAGGATCTCGTTCTTGTCATGACGCGCCACGTTAAAAATCTTCACTGCCACACGCGGGTCGACTTCGTTAATGCCCTGTGCAATCGCATCCGCCATCATGCGGGTGTTGTTGGACATGGTGTCGTAAAAAATGGTGATGCGATCTTCCTGATAATCCGCCGCCCACTCTAAATAGCGCTGTACGATTTGGGTTGGGTTATCACGCCATACCACGCCGTGTGAGGTGGCTATCATGTCTACCGGCAGGTTGAAACCGAGGATCTCGTTGATTTTTGGCGTCACCAGTCGGCTGAACGGCGTCAGAATATTGGCGTAGTAACGCTGACATTGTTCAAACAATTCATTCTGATCGACTTCATCATTAAACAAATGCTCATCGCAATAGTGCTGGCCAAAGGCGTCATTGCTGAACAGCACCGCATCGCCGGTCATATAGGTCATCATGCTGTCCGGCCAGTGCAGCATCGGCGTTTCAACGAAGATCAGCTGTTTGCCGTTGCCGATATCCAGGCTGTCGCCGGTGTGTACTACGTGGAAATTCCACTCCGGGTGATGATGGTGGCCGTTGATCGAATCAATACCATTCTCGGTGCAGTAGATAGGCGTCCCCGGGATCTGCGCCATCAGTTCGGTCAACGCCCCGGCGTGATCTTCTTCGGCGTGATTGATGATGATGTAATCCAGGGTTTTAAGATCAATTTCCGCCGACAGATTTTGTACAAACTCACGGCTAAATTTATGGTCTACCGTATCGATCAGCACCGTTTTCTCTTCACGGATCAGGTAGCTGTTATAGCTGCTGCCCTTTAGGGTTTTGTACTCTGTCCCATGAAAATCACGGACTTCCCAGTCACGTTGTCCTACCCATTGGATATTGTTTTTTACCTGAATTGCCATGCTCTTTACCTTTGTTGTCAGCGACTCAATTTTGATACTTGTAATGAGCAATGGGCGTGCCAGTTATTATCTTATTGTTTTATAAATACTAATAATTATTTGATGTCATTTTGACATCGGCGTAGCATTGTCTTTATGACTAGTAAGTGTCGGAATGACAATCATGACCCTATCCATACAATCCCTCGCCAGCATCGCTATTGAACTGCAAAGCGGCCTGACGCAACGCGACCGCTTTCAACGTTTGATCAATAGCTTGCGTAGCCTGCTGCGTTGCGACGCTTCCGCATTATTACGTTTTGAAGGACAACAGTTCCGCCCATTGGCTATCGACGGGTTGGCCCAGGACGTGCTGGGGCGGCGCTTCGCGCTGGATGCTCATCCACGCCTGGAGGCGATTGCCCGCGCCGGTGGCGTGGTGCGTTTCCCTGCGGACAGCGAATTACCGGATCCTTACGATGGGTTGATCCCAGGTCATGACCAACTGAAGGTTCATGCCTGCATTGGGTTGCCGCTGTTTGCCGAGCAGGATTTAATCGGTGCGCTGACTTTCGACAGTTTGGATCCGATGCAATTCGATCGCTTTAGCGATGAGGAACTGCGGTTAATCAGTGCGCTGGCGGCGGGGGCGCTAAACAATGCGTTATTGGTCGAAGCGCTGGAGCGACAGGCGCTGTCTCCGTTGGCCTCTCCGGGGGGAAGTTCCCCGAGAGAAAATGATGAAATCATCGGGCTTTCGTCGGTGATGCAGCAGCTCAAGCAGGAAATCAGCATCGTTGCCGGTTCCGAGCTCAACGTATTGATCACCGGAGAGACCGGCGTCGGGAAAGAGCTGGTAGTGCGGGCGATCCATCAGGGATCGGCGCGGGCGGCCAATCCGCTGGTCTATCTAAACTGCGCCGCGCTGCCGGAAAGCGTGGCGGAAAGTGAGCTGTTCGGCCATGTCAAAGGCGCATTTACCGGTGCCATTCAGCACCGCGCCGGAAAATTTGAAATGGCGGATAATGGCACCCTGTTCCTCGATGAGATTGGCGAGCTGTCGTTATCGTTACAGGCCAAGTTGCTAAGGGTGATCCAATACGGTGACCTCCAGCGGGTGGGGGATGACCGGGTCAAGCGCGTTAACGTGCGCATTTTGGCGGCCACCAATCGTGACCTGAAACAGGCTGCGGTGGATGGGGCATTCCGCCTGGATTTATACCATCGGCTGAGCGTGTTCCCACTTGCCGTGCCGCCATTGCGTGAACGGGTCAGCGACATTGCCCTGCTGGCGGGGTACTTTTGCGAACGCTGCCGCATCAAACTGGGCTTGATGCAGTTAACGCTCTCGGTACAGGCGTTATCCGCGCTAGAACAGTATTCATGGCCGGGGAATATTCGCGAACTGGAACATTCGATCTATCGGGCGGCGATTTTAGCCCGCGCCGAGCAAAGCAGCAGCGAGCTACAACTGTTACCGGCGCATTTCACTATCAAGGCTGGAGCCTTGCCGACCAGGATCATAGATGACGCCCTGCCGGAGAGTGCTATTGGGGTGAGTCTTGCCACACTGACGCAGCATTTCCAGCGCAGCGTGATTGAGAAAACCCTGGTGGAATGCGAGATGAACTGGGCCGCCACGGCACGTAAGCTGGAGTTGGACAGCGGTAACTTGCACCGGCTGGCCAAGCGATTGAATATTAAATAAACGTACTTTTTATAAAATTCACTTATTTATTTTTTCTCAAAAAAATCAAAGATTTTTAAGGAAATGGTGACAAAAGCGTAAAAGGTGGCGAGAGTAATGACAAATGTGGAGGCCCCGAAGGGAGCGGAGAAACCTAAAGCAGAAGTCTCGCCCCTGATACCGCTAAGAAAAGGGGCCGTGGCAATGATTGCCAAGAAGATAATTACGGGTCTAATTATTTTCCTCATTTATGTCACTCCATTAATTTATTCATCGTTAAAATCAACCGCCCACGCATACTCTCATATGTGGGGCGGTTTTATCTATGATGTTTTGAAAACCATGCAGATGACTTTATATATAAAAATAATCATGGCAAGTGAAAAGAACACGGCAACGATGAATTTTGATATTTTTTCTGGCGCAGAGTAAAGATAATCAACGCCGATGCCTGCACCCGCTAATAAAACAGAGGATAAAACCATCCCAATCAACACTGATATTGTCCAGCATGCTCTTTTCATGAGGTATGTATTAATTACTTAAGTGAAACTTCGGGTCTGGCAGTGCTATATCAATAGTTTTCATCATCAACTCCACTTGAAAGTGTAATTTATTGTTATATTCATCTTTGAAAGGGATGGTTAATTTTTAACGCACAACTATTTTTATATCAAGAGTTATTTCACTCATGTGATGAAAAACTTTAATTCATTAGTGACGGCATTAAATTTCTCAGGTAAATAGTTTTATTAAACACATATTAATAAATTATATTTAAACCCGAGCGGTATTGCCGCCCGGGGGACTATCAGCCTGCTAAATCAAATGGGTCATCAATGGATTTTGCCGGAGGGGTAAACCAGCGTGCGCCTTCGTGGGTGACGTAAAAATGATCTTCAAGGCGGATGCCAAACTCACCCGGCAGGCACAGCATGGGTTCGATGCTGGCGCACATGCCGACATCGAGCGGTTGCTGCTGTTTGCGGATCAGATACGGGGCTTCATGAATATCCAGCCCAATACCGTGCCCGGTGCGATGCGGCAGGCCCGGCAGCTGATAGTCCGGCCCAAATCCATAAGAAACCAGCACATCGCGCGCCGCGTCATCCACTTTATGGCAGGGCACACCGGGCGCGATAACGGCAAAAGCGGCGGCCTGCGCCTCATGCTCCGCCTGCCAGGCGAAACGTTGCCGTTCGTTGGCTTCGCCGTACACATAGGTACGGGTGATATCGGACAGGTAACCCTTATAGCGGCAGCCGGTATCGAGCAGCACGATATCGTTGTTTTGCAGCGGGTTGGGTTGCTTCACGCCATGTGGGAATGCGCTATCGGATCCGAACAGTGCAATACAGAAGTACGAGCCGCTGGTGCCCATTTTACGGTGGGCTTTATCGACGAAGTCGATCAGTTCGCTGGCGGTGATGCCAGGGCGCAATATGCTGGCCGCAGCCTGCTGCACCCGCAGTGTAATATTATTGGCGGTTTGCATCAGCGCGATTTCCGTCACCGATTTACGGCTGCGGCAATGACCGGTGATCGGCTGGGCACTGATCAGCCTGATATCGCCGGCATATTGTTGCAGGCCGAGGAACAGGGTGACCGAAGCCGTTTCGCAAATTGCCACCTGGCGTGCGCCCGTTAGCCCGCGAGAGGCCAGTACGGTGAAGAACAACCGGTAAGGATCTTCTTCCTCATGCCAGCTAAAAATTTCTGCTTCTATCACCTGTGCGTCTTTGAAGGTGCCAATTTCAAACCAGGGGGCAATATAGGCGATTTCGCCTTCGGCTGGGATCACCGCGCCGACCATGCGTTCACTCGCCGACCATTGAGTACCGGTAAAATAGCGCAGATTACTGCCGGCGTTGACATAGCAAGCGTCGATACCGTTTTCGCGCATCAGGCGCTGCGCATGCTGAATGCGTTGCCGATACTCATCGCCGGCGATTTCAGGCGGATTGTCCGTCAACGGTTGCAACTGTTCCAGGGCCTGTTGCGCCGTGCAACCGCCAATGCCTGTAGCCATGCTTCTCTCCTCGCGTAGTGTCAAATGTCAGGGCCGATACTCCTGCGCCCTAAACCTTCATCATAAGTAAACCACAGCAACAAAACTTGGCTTTATTAGATAAGAAAGTTGTCGATTACGGCACAGTTTCTTGCCTGGCATTCTGATGTGCCAGAGCGCCGACAAATTTTGCTGAAAATGGTGAGTTTAGCGAAATAAAAATTATATTCGGTCATTATTTTATCGCTAACTGGTTATATTATCTAGATAATGCAATAACGCATCAATGTGATGCAAAAACGCTCTTGCTAATATCCATTAGCATTGCTAATTCTTAATGCCCATCGTATTAAATAAATTTATAAACTTTGGAGAGCATATTTAGCATGGCGAAACTTAATCTTTGGGCGTGCTTTCACTTCCTCGGATTATTGTGTGTAAATAATTAAATTATTATCTCTATTGTGCGCACTTAATCTAATAGGTGGGTGGATGTATTCTGACGAATATATTTAATTGCCTGGGTATAAGCGATATTTTAACGAGAGTCCTTATGGAAACAAATGCCGTTGAGTCTAAATTCAGTTTTGGCTCCTATACCCGATTACTGTCCGGCCCCGGACATGCCGCGCTTTCGTTGTTTGGTTTATTGCTGCGCTTTCCCGTGGCGATGCGATCTATTAGCTGCATTATGCTGCTTTCTGCCACGACCAATTCACTGTGGATAGCAGGTACCGTCGCCGGAACCTTAATGATTACCCAGGCTTTGGCCAGCCCGATACTGGGGGGCTTTGCTGACCGATTCAGCCAGCGAAAAGTGCTTATTGTCACCAGTTGCTGTCACGTTATCGCCATAACTTTGCTGATCGCCCTGGTGTTTCTTGATGCCCATTTATGGCTAATTATGGCCGCGGCTATTGGTATTGGTTGTTCATCAGTACCGGTTGATGGCTTTATTCGTACCCGTTGGGCGGCGATGGTCACCGATGAGGCTCTGCGAACCGCCTATGCTTTAGAAACCGTACTCGACGAGATTATTTTCTTGTTGGGGCCATTGGTTGCCATTGTGTTAGCCACGGTATTGCACCCCGCTGCGGGGTTGGCTTTATGTGCCGCATTCACCTTCAGTGGGTCGATGGCGTTGGTACTGCATCGGCGTTCAGAGCCGGTTATTGTGCAGAAGGTTGACGAAAAAAACCGCAGGGCTATTAGCATGATATGGGTGCGTAGCCTGATGGTTTCCTATGCGGCGGTGGGCATATTCCTTGGCTCGATCGATGTCATGATGATCGCCTTTGCCAAAGAGGTGGGCAATCCCACTCTCGCCGGAGTGCTGTTGTCTATTTGCGCCGGGGGCAGCCTGGTCGGGGGGCTCTGCTATGGTGCGATGAACTGGTCTATACCGCAGCCACGGCTGCTGTTGCTCACTTCCGCCACGCTTTTCGCTGGCACCGTTCCCCTGGTTTTCACCAGTTCCCCGTTGGTTATGGGCTTGTCTGCGTTTATCGCCGGTTTATCGGTGGCGCCGTTATTAATTACCTGCAGTAACCTGCTGGAATCATTAACCCCGAAAGGCTGTTTATCCGAAGGCTTTTCCTGGCTTTCAAGCGCCGGGTGGCTGGGTTTTTCCTTCGGTGTCTCGGTGGGCGGGCAACTTTCAGATCAAACCGGGGCTGCCCAGGTCGCCTGGATCGCTCTGGCCGCCGGCATGCTCGCCTTATTAGCCAGTCTGTTCAGCCAATCACTACTCAGTAAGAAATCAATGCCAAGCCCCATTTAAGCCAAGGGATTCTCTCACTCTTATTACCGAGACAGGAAAACGGCCATCGTGAACCAGTTAACCACGGGTATGCCCGTTCCACGTATTAGCTTTAATGAATTTGTCGCTATGGGAGTGGAGGCTATTTTCCGAGCCGACGTTCCTGTGATTATTACTGATTTACCGCTTGATGCCAGCAATAGTGCTAATGACCTTATTGCTCAACGGTTAGGTGATGACAATGTCACATTATTCCGGGAGGCGAGTAATAAGGAAAATACCGAGCGATGGCAGACCACGAAAATTCAACTTCGTGGTTTTTTGGAAAATGAACAATACCAGCGAGACAACAGCACCTGGTACCGGGTGGTTTCCAATATTATGCACCGGCCAGAAGATATCAATACTCTTCTCGGCTTTGATGCGTTTTCGCTACTGGCTTCCCGTCGTGGTCTGAATGCGGCCAATTTATGGATAAGTTACCACGGTGTATTTACCCAAAGTCACTTCGACGAACTCGAGAACTTTAATATCGCCCTGCAGGGAAGAAAACGATTCATTCTTTACCCACCCGGCCGACGCGATTATTACCCGCGTTCTATCCTAAAGGGATTTGGCGACAAATCGCAGGCCTTCGATTTTAACAATATTGACCCACAGCGTTTTCCACGGTTGGCAGCGAAATCTACGCAGCGCCGCGATTTTATTCTGGAGCCCGGTGAAATGCTGTATTTGCCGCTGGGCTGGTGGCATCAGGCCGAATCGTTAGACGACCTGAATATCAACGTTAACTTTTGGCTGTGGGATCTGAAAATCCTTCGCAGGCCTTATGTTTTGTATTCCGCGCTCTACACGGCTGCCTACCGTAAGTTCAAAGGCATATATAACTATCAACCCGAACCTGCCAAGAAGGAAGGAATTTGATGACCAGCCGCAAGAAGATCATGCCAACCAACCAATATCGCAACAACGACAAAGCTATCGGTATTGGTAATCCCTTCTGGGATATGTCAGAGCAGAACGGACTCGCAGGGATCGTCGCCGGACTCGAAAACGATCTCCTGTCCACCCCGAGTGGTCATCAATTTGTCAATTTTAGCTGCTGTTCTTACCTGAATCTGGACTCCCATCCCAGGGTGATAGAAGGGGCTATCGACGCGGTACGTCGTTACGGCGTGCTGGATCACTGCATCGCCCGTAGCCGGGTCCAGCTTCCGGTGCTCAAAGAGCTGGAGGAATCGCTCGGTGAACTGTTCCAGGCCGATGTTCTCAGTGGCGTGTCGGCCAGCAGCATCAGTGGGGGACTGTTACCGCTGATCGCCTCCGGGCATTTGGGTAACGGTGTTCGGCCGTTAATGATCTTCGATAAACATGCTCATGTGTCTTTGGCGGCGGCAAAACCCGCCTGTGCCGATGAAACCGAGGTCGTCACCTGCAATTACCACGATCTGGAGTTCATCAAGGACTGCTGCAAGAAATACCAACGGGTCTGCTACGTGGTTGACGGCAGCGATAGCCTGGGTGGCTATGCGCCGGTTAAAGAGTTGGCCGAACTGCAGGACAAATACGGCCTGATGGTGTTCTACGATGATTCACATTCTATTTCCGCCTATGGCGAACGTGGGATTGGTTACGTTCGCTCACACAGCCCGGCGCTCAATGAGAACACCGTTATGGTGGTCACGCTCAACAAGGCTTTCGGCACCAGCGGGGCGGCGATACTGCTCAACGGCTATTCACAGCCGATGTTGCGCCTGGTCGAGCGCTTTGGCGGCGGACTCAACTATTCGCAAAATCTGAACACGGCGGCCATCGGTGCCAGCCTGGCCTCTGCCGAAATTCACCGCACGGCAGAGCTGCCGATGCTGCAAAAGAAATTGTACGACAACATTGCGCTGTTCGATTCCCTGATCCCGACCGAGCAGAGCGGCAACGCCTACCCAATCCGACTGGTGCCGATGAGCGATGAAACGGTGATCAGCGAAGGGCGTCAGGTGATTGAAGCCGGTTTCTATGTCTCACCGGTATTCTTCCCGATCGTCGCCAAAGGCACTGCCGGTCTGCGGGTCATGATGCGTGCCGGACAAACAGAAGATCAAATTCGCCGTTTGTGCAAAATACTGGCTGAAGTAAGGGCTCCCCAATGACGGATAACACACGCGCCATTCCACGCAGCATTTTGTATACGCCCGCCTTGTCGCTCAACCGGGTAGTCAAGGCGCTGACTTATGATGCCGATGTCCACCTGATCGATCTGGAAGATTCGGTTCCCGGCCCGTCGAAGGCAGAAGGGCGGATTATCTGCCGCACCGCTCTTGATAATGCCCCTCCGTCGGCGAATATTGCCGTGCGCATCAACGCGCTGGGTACGGTGGATGCGCTGCATGACCTGGTGATGCTCTGTGGCGGCGGCACCGCGCCGGGGTTTATTGTCATGTCGATGGTCAGGTCACCTGCCGAGGTGGTTTTTCTGCGTGAGACTTTTGCCTCTGCGGGCAAGTACCCGGAGATTTACCTGACGATAGAGACCGTTGAAGCCATTACCGATCTCGATGATGTCGCGGCCGTAGCCGATGGCCTGATTTTTGGCTCTGCGGATCTGGCGGCCACGCTGGGCGTACCCATCACCTGGTCGGGAATGCTGGCGGCACGTCAGGCGATGGTTCTGGCCAGTGCCAGACACGGCATTGGTTGCATTGATACCGCCAACTATCGTCTTTCTGAACCCGAGGTGCTGGCTCACGAAATCCAGAACATCAGGGATCTGGGCTTCCACGGTAAAGCTACCGTGCACCCCAGTGAACTTGAGCCGATCAATTCAGCGTTACGGCCTAATGAGGGGGCGTTATTGGCGGCGCGCCGCATCACCGAGGCGGTCAAGGCTGCGCAAGGGGGCATTGCCTTGCTCGATGGTCATATGGTGGGGCCACCCTTCGCCCGCATGGCCCATACCACCCTGGGATTAGGCCAGGCCTGGGCTGCTCGTTTTAACAGGAGCAACTCATGACGCTCTCCGTTGCCGTGATAGGGACCGGCGCCATAGGGATGGATCTGGTCAATAAAATATATCGCTCATCCTGGCTGCATTGTGGGCTGGTGGCAGGGCGCAACAAGGACTCGGCCGGTTTGGCGATTGCCACTGAGCTGGGTTGCCCGATCAGTGCCGGCGGTATCGACGCCATTCTGGCTGCCCCCAAGCCATTCGATGTGGTGTTCGACGCCACCAACGCCATGTCACATGTCAAACACTGGGAGTTGCTACGCCCGCTGGGTACGTTGCTGATCGACCTGACTCCCAGCCACCTGGGGAAAATGATCGTCCCCACGGTGACCGGTACCGAAGCCCTGACCGATCGCAATGTCAGTTTGATCAGTTGCGGTGGGCAGGCGTCGATCCCGATCCTGCATGCCCTGAGCCGACATTTCCAAATTAACGACATCGAGGTGGTGGCGACCGTAGCCAGCAATATTTTGGGGCGGGCGACCAGAGTCAACATCGATGAATACGTAGAAACCACGCAGATTGCGCTCAGCGCTTTCACCGGCGTGGCAAATACCAAGGCGATCCTCAATATCAGCCCGGCCACTCCGCCAGCCATGTTCAGGGTCACTATATTTGCCGATATTCCCGGCGTGACGGCAGAACAGATAACCCCGGTGGTCACTGCGGCGGCGGCGGCGGTGCGGGAGTTTTCGGCGGGTTATCGGTTAACGGCGCTCAAGGTGACCGAAGGGCGAGCGTCAATCTCGCTGGAGGTGACTGCCAGCAGCAAGGTGATGCCTGAATACGCGGGCAACCTGGACCTGATTAATTCCGCTGCCATTCTGGTTGCCGAACAGTATGCGCACTATCGAAATAAAGCGGAGGTGGCCAATGACTATTCTCATTAACGATTCAACCCTGCGCGATGGTCAGCATGCGGTAAAACACCAACTCACTGCGGCGCAGTTGCGAAGCTACGCCACGGCGGCAGACAAAACCGGCGTGGCGATGGTTGAAGTCGGCCACGGTAACGGGCTGGGAGCTTCCTCCTATCAGGTGGGGCGTGCGGCATTGAGTGACGAAGAGATGCTGACCACCGTTCGCGAGTCTTTGCAAAACAGCAAGATGGCGGTGTTTATGTTGCCCGGTTGGGGCACCATCGCCGACTTGACCAAAGCTCTGGCTTACGGCACGGATGTGGTGCGCATTGGTACCCATTGTACCGAGGCGACGCTGGCCGAACGCCATCTGGGTTGGCTGCGGGAACAGGGCGCGGAGGCTCATGCGGTGCTGATGATGAGCCATATGGCCACCCCGGCCGAGTTAGCTGACCAGGCGGAGTTATTGGTGGGTTACGGCGCCCAGGCGGTCGGCATTATGGATTCGGCCGGCAGTCTATTGCCGCAGGATGTCACCGCACGTATTACGGCCATGCGCATGCAGGTAGAGGTGCCGCTGATTTTCCACGCGCATAACAACCTGGGCATGGCGGTGGCGAATTCGCTGGCCGCCGTTAAGGCGGGCGCCGGCATTATTGACGGCTGCGCTCGTGGGTTTGGTGCCGGGGCGGGCAATACCCAACTGGAAGTGCTGATCCCGGTATTGGAGCGCCTGGGTTTCAACACCGGCATCGACCTTTATCATTTTCTGGATGCCGCCGATCTCGCCGCCAGGGAGTTAATGGTGGTTCCGCCGATGATCGACTCTCTGGGCATCGTCAGCGGTCTGGCCGGTGTCTTCTCCGGCTTCAAAAGCCCGGTGCTAAACCATGCAGGCAGCGCCGGGGTGGATGCGCGCGATGTCTTCTTCGAACTGGGACGACGACAAATTATTGCCGGGCAGGAAGACCTGATCGTTGAGGTTGTCGCCGAGCTGAAGAGGGCGGCCTCATGACCATGTTAATCATCGACGCCGCTGAAATGGCAGGGGGCGATCGTCTGCGACAGGTGATGATCACCCTGAGTGACGTGTTCCAGGATTTACGCAGCGGTAAAGAACAATCACCGCCGCGCACCTTACTGGACCATGGCCGTTCAGAGATGCTGGTCAGCCCGGCCAGCTGGCTGAAACGCGGTGTCGCCAGCGTCAAAATCACCACGCTCACGCCGGGTAACTCCGCCCACGGGCTGCCACTGATCCACGGTGTGGTGGTACTGACCGACATCAATACCGGCCAGATGCTGGCATTACTTGACGGCGCAAGCTTAACGGCAGTACGCACCGGCGCAGTGGCCGGTTTGGCGACCGACCTGTGTGCTAATGCCGATGCCGGCAACCTGGCCATTTTGGGGGCCGGGGTACAGGCCCGGGCAGTGCTGCTGGCAATGCTTGCCGTTCGCCCGATCCACAAGGTGCGAATCTTTTCCCGCACGCCGGCCAGAACCGAACGGTTCGTGCAGTGGGCGCGAACCGTTACGACGGCAGCGATTGCCATTTGCCATAGCGTGTTCGAAGCCGTGCAGGGGGCGGATATCATCTGCACCACCACCTCAACCTCATCTTCCCAACCCTTGATTGAGGCCGATTGGGTAACGCCGGGGGCGCATTTGAATATTATCGGCGGCACCCATGAAGAGGCTATTGAGGTTGATTCTGCCTTGCTGAAAACGGCGTTTGTGGTGGTGGAAACCGCCGCTGCCGCCAGGGAGGACGCTGGAGAGGTGCGAACCGCCCTCACGCAGGGTTATCTCCAGCCTGAAGATCTTAATGAACTTGGCGCTGTCATTCTTGGCGAGTCTGCTGCGGGCGAAGGGCAGACAACCTTGTTTCGCAGTGTGGGGCTGGCGATTGAAGACACGGCCGCCGCGATCGCACTCTATCCATCCACAGAGAAGAGACCATGCTAAGACGAGTTGGCGAAAATGAGTACGTTGAAGAACACGGTGGCGACTACGAGGACTTCGAGCCTGGCATGACTATCAAACACTGGCCGGGGCGCACGCTTTCTGAAGCCGACAACACCTGGCTAACCTTGCTGACCATGAATCAGCATCCGTTGCATTTCGATCAGGCCTACGGCGCTCAGGTTGAATATGGCCGGGTATTGGTGAACAGCAGCATTACCCTGGCGTTGGTCAGCGGCATGACCGTGCAAGCCTTGTCCGCCAGAGCCGTGGCTAATTTGGGGTGGGAAAAAGTGCGTTTGAAAGATCCGCTTTTTGTCGGTGATACGCTGTATGCCACCAGCAAAATCCTGGCAAAACGGCCTTCAAAATCCCAGCCGAACAAAGGCATTGTCACGGTTGAAACCCTGGGTATCAAATCCACCGGCGAGACGGTGATTACTTTTGAGCGGTCGTTTATGGTTCTGAGACGGGATTATATTGCCGCCCAATCTTCGTCCGCGCAGGATTAAATGCCTGGCTCATCCCCGTTGATCACCGCAGCGGGGATGAGCAGAAAAAACCATGAAATGAAAGCGCTGTTACCCAGCCTGAGATCTGCGTGGCAACTCTGGTTGATAGTCCTTCAGGGCTGGGGGTTGTGTACTATGTTTTCTGTTTGCAGCACGCTACACGCCGCTTCCGGTCGTGAGCGCAGCGGAGAGAACAGATGAACAAACGGGAATTAGAAAGCGCGATTGTCACCGATTTTTCCAAACGCATGAGCTACGGCGACTATCTGTGCCTGGATCAACTGCTGGACTGCCAACATCCGTTGTCCAACCCGCAGCATCATGATGAGATGCTGTTTGTGGTGCAGCACCAGACCTCCGAACTGTGGATGAAGTTAATGCTGCATGAGTTGCAGGCGGCGCGGATATTGGTGCAGCAGGACAAACTCAGCCACTGTTTCAAAATCCTGGCCCGGGTCAAACAGATCCAGCGTTTGCTGTTTGAGCAATGGGCGGTGCTGGAAACCCTGACACCGTCGGAATACGTTGAATTCCGTGACGTGCTGGGCAACTCATCGGGCTTCCAATCCCATCAGTATCGCTCGATTGAGTTTTTGTTGGGCAACAAGAATGCCGCCATGCTGGCGGTATTCAGCAACGATGCGGATAAACACGCTGCGCTGAAGGCGATCCTCGAGGCACCCAGTCTGTACGATGAATACCTGCTCTACCTGTCACGTCACGGCCTGCCTATTCCGCAGGAGTGCATCGAACGTGACTGGACCCAGCCTTACCAGCGCAACCCGGACCTGCTGCCGGCGTTTAAAGAGATCTACGACCACCCGCAAAAGTATTGGGAAGCCTATGAAATGGCCGAGAAGCTGGTGGATATCGAGGAGAGCTTCCACCTGTGGCGTTTCCGCCATATGAAAACGGTGGAGCGGATTATCGGCTTTAAAACCGGCACCGGCGGTTCCAGCGGTGTCAGCTTCCTGAAAAAGGCGCTGGAATTGACCTTCTTCCCGGAACTGCTGGATGTGCGAACCGAGATTGGTGCCTGAACGGTATCCCGTATTAGTGCGAGGAGAGGGCGATGACGGTAAGAATTGAAAATAAATCAGCGGAAAGAGTGGTGGGTGTGCGAGTGGTCGGGCCTTATCCGCAAACCATCCCTCAGGGCTGCCAACGGCTGATGGCCTGGCAGCAGCAACACCAGGTGCCATTAGGGAAGTGGCTGGTGCTGTACTGGGACGATCCGGCTGAAGTGGCACCCGAGCGACTGCGGGCCGATGTGGTGTTTACCGTGGCGGATGATTTCGTATTGCCGACGTCGGGCAGTGAGGGTTTTGCGTTACAAACCCTGCCCACCGGGCAATATGCGATTTACAACGTGCGCGTCAGCGACGGGGATTTCGAGCGGGTATGGGGTGATTTCTATCAGCGGGAACTGCCGGCCAGCGGCTATCAGCCAGTAGAAGGGGTGAGCTATGAGCACTACCTTAATGACTGCGAGGCGGATGGTTACTTTGACCTGGATATTTACCAGACGGTGAAAAAAGGCTGAGTTTGCGGTGCAGGGAAGGGAAAATGCTGAGGCGTCAGGGAGAGAAAAGGGGCTGAACCCGGCGAATACCGGGCTCAGCTCTCTTATTATCGGCTAGAAGGTACTGGCGATTTCATACATTAACTTCATATGCGCCCTTGAGATATCCGTCGTGCCGCTATCACTGATGACCGAGACATACTGCTGCTCACTGGTTAACAGGATTTTGGCTTGTAACGGCGCGGATCGTTCGTTCAGGGTGGTAAATAACAGAGTTTCAATGCGATCCAGATTCGGATCCGCTCTGCCCCTGGCCTGGTCCGTATAACGTCTGCCCATATAGAGCTCGGCATTACTGCGGCATTTGTCTTCATCCTTGATGATTTTTATCCGTGTTTCGTTAACGAACTCAATCAGCTTGATCCTTGCCTTGGCCGTTCTTTTGGTTGCTTCCAGCAAGTCTTTATTGTCCGTCTGCTGACGCTCGGACAAGGTATTTCTGAGCATCAACAGGCCGGCGCTGACGATACCGGTCGCGCCGATCGTCGTCATGGCATACCGGACATAGATGTTGGTCATCAGCGTGTCTGCTGCCTGAGCGGCGGCGATCGCCGCATAGGTAGCTCCCGCGCCTGATAATGCGCCCACGGCACCTACTGCCTTGGCGGCATAATCATAGTTACTCTTTTGCCTGTCGTCATAGACGTTGCCTCCATAACCCCGCAGCGAGGTTTTATATTTTTGGAAGAAACCAGAGTTCTCTTGCAGAGTGGTATTGTTGCCATTATTTAATAGCCCCATTTCCATCTCGTTGGTGTTATCTTCACCATTGCGCTGGGCATCACTGCTCTGGCGCAATCGTTCGAAACTGGACATGATTGCCCGTTCGGAGTCATTCTCATACTGGTTGAGCGCTGTATTATCCAGCTCATTAACAAAGGCGATAATTATCCGCAGCTCGTCAGCATTGTATACCGAGAGATCGTTGAGCAGATTGTCTATCGCCAGCGTTGGGTCTGCCATAGTGCTGCCCTC
This sequence comes from Serratia sp. AR11, assembly GCF_056376275.1. Lineage (NCBI taxonomy): Bacteria > Pseudomonadati > Pseudomonadota > Gammaproteobacteria > Enterobacterales > Yersiniaceae > Serratia > Serratia sp. AR11. The sequence goes on along the minus strand of NZ_CM150739.1, from coordinate 3,401,142 downwards.
GTTTAAATCTCTTTATTCTGTTTAATATCCCAACCGGCTTTGGTTTCTGCACCCTTGGTGCCGCTGGCGCTTTGCTCCCAGTAATGCAGATTGACCTTGGAAGCCTGAAAACGATATTTAACCAGGATATTGTCGGTGTGCCCAACACCGGTAAAGTCCGCCATACTGACCAGGACATCTTCCAGCACGATCCTGGTATATTCGACCTGGGAGCCCCCGGCCTTGCAGATAGAAAGTTCTACTTTGGTTACATGTTTACCGCTGGAGCAAAACTTCAGAATGGCCGGTGTAGATTTATCGATAAGTGCCTGCACCTCCAAATCCTTGAAGTTTACTTTCCCCGTCCCGCCGCCACCGCCTACGGCCATATTGCCAGACTGGGTCGCCCCCCAGTTGAATGACAGAATATCAGTCCAATTTTTGTGATTCGAATCATTAGATTCGCCAGTAACCCCGTCAACCTTCAGAAATGAGTCAATTGCCATTTTGATACCTATATGAAATTGATTAATTTGCATTGGCGAAGCGGATTTATATCCATCAAGGCCAATAAGTGAGGTGATACTTCTGGGCAGTTACAGTATTTGCTAATACGCCCGGAATTAAACTTGAACCAAATATTAATGGTGATTGCAACGGCTATAGATGGGTGTCTCTCCTTTGGTTTTTAGGGTGAGTTTGGTTCTGCAGCGCAGAGAAGTCGCACTACCACAGGTTTTTGGATTTAGGGGTGAATTTACGAACGATCTTTATTAATCAGTTATTGATGAGATAGGGTGGTCATCTATTCTTATAATGTATTGAATATTAAGGAATTAATGGGTATCCACTTGGCTTTGCTCGGTCATGGTGATTATATGTTTATAAAATAATCATTTGTCTAAATAATGCCATGCTAAAGATTCAAGCCTTTTTTAGAGGCTTGAATCTGCTGATGCATTTATTAATGCGATGAGGTTTTCCCTATTTCTTTAAAAATCCTCTTCGGGAGCCATATGAAATAATTCTTCAGCAAGATTAGATATTCTCTCTTGTTGGACGAGCTTGTCAAGCCATGGTTTTGGGATGTTTGAATATCCATATAGTGCTCCTGCTATTTGTCCAGTTGTAGCGGCTACACTATCAGCATCATCACCCAGGTTTGCTGCAAGTAAAATAGCATCGTGGAAGTTATCGGTATTCCACACAGCCCACATTGCTGCTTCTAAAGTGTCTATTACATACCCACTTGAACGAATTTCGTCACGTTTTTTTTCCTTGTATTCGCCAGCATTTATTAATAGGACTCTAACTGGAAGTGGCATGACGTGTGGTGAGAACGCTTTCTCTCTGCTGCTTCCATTAATTAGATGATTTAGTATAAAACCTAAAAATTGGCAGCTGGCCATAGATTCAGGTGCACAGTGGGTCGCCATGCTTTGTGAGTCTGAGTCTGCAAATGTTCGTTGTAGTGATTTCCTTCTGAAAATTGATGTGGGGGCCTGTCGTATTATTGCAGCATTACCAGCAGTTTCAGGCTCTGTATTCCCAAACCAACTCGCTCCGTGTTTTAAATATTGCTCCAAAGCATTCCTGGTTGTATTTCCTATATCAAAGCATCGTCCGTTTGAGCTATTTTCTCCGTGGCGATACCAGCGAACTAATTTTTCGCGGAATAAAGTAATATCTAAACGGCCTGCGGAAATATAACTCTCTGCCAAACAAAGAGCCATTGAGGTATCGTCTGTCCACTCGCCTGGTTGTAACCTGAATGGGCCGCCACCCACCATATCGTTAACATGAAGCTTATCTCGAGGAAGAAACTCAAGAGTGGTGCCAATAGCATCTCCTATAGCTAAACCGACTAAAGCACCTTTGGCTTTATCTAGTGATTCGCTTTCTGGAATTAAGCAGGGAGGTGTATTGAGCCATTCTGGTTTGCTATTCTGCTCTTCTCCAGATGTAGGCAAATTGGGCTTTAAAGGATCATATTCCATTCTCAATTGTAGCTCGCGTGAGTTCTTTGGGGATAACCCCTTGTAACGTTGAGCATAAAGTTGCAATGTCCAAGTGTCTTCACGTAAGTCGATCATGGAATTTCCCTGTATAGAAGATGTGTTGTGCCATTTTGCTCTATGCGATTAATAACTTCAAACCGAGTATTCGGAGGATATAGAACCTCTGCTTCGTTTTTATACTTTGACAAAAAGTCAATTTGTTTACCTGAGTTTCCTCGTACCGAGATGCTAACGTCACCGTCAAAAGGAGTTTTTGCCGACGTACTCATGAAACCGCCATCTGAAACGGTGCCGCCAATCTGATTTTGTTCCAAAATATGTGCTGGTAATGTCGTTCCGCGATATGTCTCCCCGTTGTAAGCAGGCAACTTATTGAGCCCATCAGTTACATGTCCAGTAAAAGCCTCAAGTTCTGGAGTCAATGGTGTTTGTCCTCGTAATGCTGGATTTAATGCTGTGTAGCCTTCATTAGTCGTATAACCGTAAATGGCGCCTATTTGGTCATCAGTGAGCAAGGTTGACAACTGAGCGTTATTCTTTTCAGCATTGGCCCTTGCCGTTTGTGTCCACACCTTCGCTTGTTCTTGGCCTACAGCCTCTGCCAGAGTCATACGGGGCGGAGAAATGGGGTCTACTTTTGTAGTGACCCGAGGTGGAGGTTCGACGATTTTCGTATTACGCCAAGCATCAAACTTGGCACCGCCTTTGCCACCGGCAAATCCGCCGACGAATCCTCCCGCCAGCATTGACCATTTCTGACCATCACTGCCTTCACCGAAGAAAGCCCCGCCAATTAAACTGCCTGCGAAACCGCCTCCCAATCCGCCCAGCGTCCCCAGTATCGCTATGGCAGGGGTGGCGAGCACGGCAGCGGCACCGGCACCCGCCGCAAGCAGCGTCCAGTTAACCCAGTCGGGGATCTCTGGTTCAATATCATCCGTTTGCTCTTTTTCTCCGCCAATAATGACGTTAGGTGAACCGGTGTGAATTTCGGCGCTACATGCCAGCAAATCATTGATACGGGCCGCAGGGAAATCATTGATATAGACTTTGGCTGAGCCTTGAGCAACGACCTTTTTGGCCGGGCCATCTTCACTGCATTCTCCTGTTGAGATATGCGCGCGTATGGCAGGTCTACCATTGATGTAGACATTCGGCGAGCCATCGGCAAGTACCCCGGTGACATGGCGAGGTGCCCAGGACATGCTGCCCAGCACTTCACCAAGCCCGCCTCCGGCAGAAGCGCCTGCAACTACGGCGGCGACAGCGACCGCCGCCGTGCCACCAGTAACGGCGATTAGTGCGGCACCGACAATCGCGCCGCCAATCAAACCGGCGATCATCCAGCCTTCGGACGCAGTGTGGGCTATTTCATCCAACTCGCGCGCTGCACTAAGCTCACTCATGAGTTAAGGCTCCCTGGCGGTCCGAAGATACTCCGCAATTTGCTCGGGATTGCTTAGTTCTTGTGGCCCATTCACAGAACGGCAGAGCAACAGTATCGATGAAAGATGCTGGCTGTTTTGGACAGAGGATGTCCATAACGCATAACGAGTAAATTCCGCTGAGCTATTGGTAGACACTGGCGCAATATGCAACGGCTCACCCAGTGAGTGGTAAAACAGGTAGCTGCCGTTTAATGCTCTTTTCAGGTCGATATGTTGATAAAGTTCGCTGATGGCCGTGAATACGGAAAGTTCTTTACTGTCGGTGTCAAATACAAAAAAATTGCCAACGGAATCGGTTGCAAGCATTACGGGAACATGAGTGTCATTTTCTTTCTCATTAAAAATGATACTGGAAATAATTCCTTTATACTGTCTGTTATAGTAATCATCGAAGCTATTTTGACAGGTGCCAATAAAGCAAACGATCTTTCTGCCTTGTAAATCATCTTTCAGCAGAACGATATTTTGTTTCTGCCAAATAAGTGCCTCTGCAGATTTGAAACGGTAAAAAATCTCTATGGATGGCTGCTGATTTATATCCCCATGAGATGATGATATCAACTCGAACCCTTGAACGGTGGTCTGAAGATCCTGAGTTAACCGCGCAGCAACTTTTTGCAGCGTATCCTCTACCGTTGCATTAGCGCGTGAAACAACAAAGGTAAATTCACTGGCGTTGTTTTCGCTGAGGGTGAAAATGTTCATTGTCCGGTCTTTAAATGCGTCGGGAAGTTCGAAGCTGGCTTCTTGCGTTAAATAATGGCTCATTCAATATCCTATATTACTTTTCTTCCTGTGAGAAAAAACTGTCTATTTGACTTTGAATTGTTTTTTGATGTTCGTCGCCTGGCGCATCGGTTTTCTTCTGGCCACTCGAAGGGTTGAGATTTAGCTTGCCGCTGGATGTGTTAATTTCGCCAGATTGGTCAACGGTAATATTAAAATTAATACCGGTAATATTAATGTCACCATCTTTGGTCAGTTCCAACACGCTTTTGCCACATTCAAGACGAATCGACGTACCAGAGCCAATAACCAATGCGCCGATAACGTTATCTGTACGCGTATGCTCAGTCAGCATGGTTGAGTGGCCTTTAACCGCAATAGTCTGGTCTTCGATAACCCGCTGTTCCTCATTAGCACCAACGAAATGCGTATGGTTCTTATCGATGGTATGGCTCTCATCGTTCTTCACCTGGGTGTCCATGTTGCGTTCCGCCTGGATCCACACCTGTTCCGAACCGGCTTTATCCTCGAAGCGCAGGGCGTTGGCGTTGTCGGCGGTGCCATCCTTGGTGCGGCTCATAAAACCCATCTGGGTTGCGGCGGCCGGCAGTGCCCAGGGCGGCATACTGGCGTCGTTATACACGCGACCGGTCACGATCGGCCGGTCCGGATCGCCATTGATAAAGTCCACCACCACTTCGTCGTTGACGCGAGGGATCTGTACTCCGCCATAACCCTGGCCGGCCCAGGCGCTGGACACGCGCACCCAGCAGGAGCTGCCGTCGTCTTTGGGCCCGAAGCGATCCCAGTGGAATTTCACCTTGATGCGGCCGTATTTGTCGGTCCAGATCGACTCACCGGCCGGGCCGACCACTTTTGCCGTCTGCGGGCCGTGAGTTTTTGGCCAACTGGCCTGTTGCGCCGGGTGCCAGGGAATATCCGCCGGCAGCACGGTGAAATCGATACGGTGTTCGCTGTGCTGATCGTCGCCGCTGGCGTAGCGGTTTTCCTTCAGGTGATATTTGGCCTGCAACGTCAAATATTCCCGGTTGTCGTCCGCATGCGGGGCGTTATACAGCGTGAAGGTGCTGCCGGGGGCAATGCCCAGTGCGGTAGCGGTGCCTTCAATCTGCTGATGCTCGGCCTGCCAGGCTTCCTGACGGATACGGGCGTAGAATTCCCCCTGCTGATGCTCGGTATAGCGGCCCGGCCAGTCGTAAACGTCAATCTGGCCCGGCGTCGGTGAGGCGGGGTTCTGACGGGCCTGGAACAGCCAGGCATTGGGTTTGCGGAAGTCGTAGTCGTCGAGGCTGTAAATACCCGGCGTGACGTGATCGGACAGGGTCCACTGGCTGATGCCTTCTTCGCTGGTACTGCCGCCAGACGGCGTCAGGTGGTAAGGGATCATCTCATAGCCCGGATAGGGCTGATGATGGTGAGGCGCATCGCCCAGCACCAGGGTGTGCTTGTCCATCTCGTGTTTGAAATAGTAATAGATACCCTCCAGCTCCATCAGCCTGCTGATGAAGTTGAAGCTGCTCTCGTTGTACTGCACGCAGTAGCCCCACAGGCGGTAGTCGCCCGTGAGCTGGTCTTCCAACTGAACATTATGTTCGGTCAGCAGGGTTTTGACGATCTGCGGTACCGTCTGTTCCTGGAAGATGCGGAAGTTGCGGTCCTTGGTCATCGGCCACAGATCCGGCTGCACGTGCAGGTTATACACCGCATAACGGGTGCCGCCGATCTCTTCGCTGCTGACGGCGATCGACGTGATCTTGCCGTTCAGGTAACGGGGCGGGCCAAGAAAACCCTGGGTCGGGATCTCCAGCGTCAGGGGTTGGCCCAGCAGCGCTTTGCGGTCGAGGCGGGCGTTTTTGCTCAGCAGTTCGATGGCGAAATCGAAGGGTGAGGAAAGGGCTTCAGTCCCTTCCAGCGAACGGAACAGCAATGACTCCTGGCCCAGTGGCGTATGCGCAATAATACGATCCAACATGAGAACGTCCTCTGTGAATGACGCATGCGTCAATCTCATGAAAATACGGTGAAGGCCCGCGGTGACGGGCCGGAAAAGCGGAGGGTTAGCCTGCGACGACCGGGTTGACCAGCCAGGTGCCGGCGTTCTCGATGCTGAGCTGTTGGCGGCGTAGCTGGTCGTTATGGCGGATTTCCAGCTGATAGCTGCCCGGAGCCAAATTCAGGCGGGCAAAACCGTTGTCACCTGGGGTCACCTGCTGGAGCTTGCCGTCCAGGCTGACCTGCTCACCGGGTTGCAGTTTGAAATACACCAGTGCCACCGGCGGTAGTGCCGGAGGGGTCTGGGCTGCAGGCGGCTGTTCGGCCGTCTGCGGTGCGCTTGGTGGCGGCGTTATGGGTTTATCCACCGCTGCACTGTCTGGCGTATTGGCCGCTATCGGGGCAGGGGCACTGTCGCCGCCGCTTAGCCAGGCGATGACGCCGATCACCAGCAAAGCGGCCACGCCTGCACCTGCCATCATCGGGCGTGTGAGCTTCATGCCGTGCGCGGTAACGGTGCCTGCCGCTGCGGCACCGGCGGCCGGATTGGTGGCCACCAGCAGGTTTTCCGGTGCGGCGGCCGGGGTGCTGATGATTTCGTTTTCATCGGCAATCGGCAGATGCAGCAGTTCGGCCATTTCGTCGATGGTTTGTGGCCGGTCTTCCGGTTTCAACGCCAGTGCATGGTCGATAGTGCGCAGCAGTTCCAGTGAATACCCCGCCGGGCGCTGCTCGGTCAGCGGTTGGTAGCTGTCCTCGATGCTGCGCACCACGCTGACCGGCGGCGGTGAACCGACGATCAGCGTATGCAGCACGGCGCCCAGAGCGTAAATGTCGGTCCAGGGGCCTTGCTCACCGTCGCTGTTCTCGGTGTATTGCTCAATCGGCGCGAAGCCCGGTTTGAGCATGATTTCCGTTTCGTCGGACAGGTTGCCGATCTCTTTGCGCGCTGAGCCGAAGTCCAGCAGCACCGGCAACTGGTTTTCCTGGATCTGAATGTTATCCAGTGAAATGTCGCGGTGCAGGTAACCTTCCTGATGGATGGTGTTGATGGCGCTGAACAGCGGGGGCAACAGTCTGCGGATCCAGGCCTCGTCGATTTTCTCCGGCTGCTGCGCCTGCAGGTTCTTCAGGGTAGTGCCGCTGTAAAACTGGGTGCCCATGTAGGCGGTACCGTTCTCTTCCCAAAAGCGCAGTACGTGCAGCAGCCCTGGATGTGAGAAACGCGCCAGCAGGCGGGCTTCCTGAATAAAGCTGTTTAACCCGGCCTGGAAGGTTTTGCTGAAACGCTCACCGCGTAGCCCGATGCTCAGATCGTCATTGCGCATCGCCAGCGAGGTCGGCATGTACTCTTTGATGGCGATGGTGCGTTCCAGCTGATGATCGTAGGCGCGGTAGACGATGCCGAAACCGCCTTCGCCGATAGCTTCCTTGATCTCGAATTCATTGAACCTATAGCCTATCGGCAGGCTGTTTGAATTCGGTTTGCTTACCCCGGTTCCCGACATAATGATGACTCTCTGTGAACAATGGCCGCCATACCGGCGGCCGCGGCGTTATGCCTGAAATTGACAAATAAATTCGTTTTGCTGCAGCGCGATATGCAGTTGGCGATAGCGCTGATCGTTGGCGCTGCCGGTCAGTAAGGTGTGGCTGATCTGCGGCAGCAGGGTGTTGGTCAAAATAGCGTCGACCATGCGGCCGCCGGACTCCACCTCGGTGCAGCGGCTGACGATTTGCTCGATCACCGCGTCGTCGAAGGTGCAGACGATATCGTGGTTCTCCGCCAGCCGGCGCTGCACTCGCCCCAGTTGCAGGCGCACGATATTGCCCAGCGTGGCGTCGGTCAGTGGGTAGTAAGGCACCACCAGCAAGCGGCCGAGCAGCGCCGCCGGGAATACCGACAACAGCGGCTCGCGCAGGACGCCGCTCAGTGCCTCCGGCTCCGGCATCAGGTCCGCATCGCTGCACAGCCCGGCGATCAGATCGGTGCCGACGTTAGAGGTCAGAATAATGATGGTGTTACGGAAATCGATGTGGCGGCCTTCGCCGTCCTCCATCCAGCCTTTGTCGAACACCTGGAAGAAGATCTCGTGCACGTCCGGGTGGGCTTTTTCTATTTCGTCCAGCAGCACCACGCTGTAAGGGCGACGGCGCACCGCTTCGGTCAGCACGCCACCCTCGCCGTAACCCACATAGCCGGGAGGGGCACCTTTCAGGGTTGAAACGGTATGCGACTCCTGGAACTCGCTCATGTTGATGGTAATCACGTTCTGCTCGCCGCCGTACAGCGTTTCCGCCAGCGCCAGCGCGGTTTCGGTTTTCCCGACGCCGGAAGGGCCTGCCAACAGGAAAACCCCGACCGGCTTGTTCGGATCGTCCAGCCGCGCGCGTGAGGTGCGTACCCGACGGGCGATCAGATCCAGTGCATGCCGTTGGCCGATAACCCGCTGGTTCAGCGTATCCGCCAATTGCAGTACCGCGTCGATCTCGTTTTTCACCATGCGACCCAGCGGGATGCCGGTCCAGTCGGACACCACTGCGGCTACCACGTTGGCATCGACGGCGGCGAAAATCAGCGGGGCCTCGCCCTGCAGTTCGCCAAGCTGTTGCTGCAACTGCGCCAATTGCGCGCGCAGTTCATCGGCAGAGGGCGCGGGTTGTGGCTCCTCGGTGGCCTCGTCAGTCGGTTCGGCCTCAACTTCTTCCCGATGCAACTGGGCGCGCAGGTCGATAATCTGTTGGATCAGCGCCAACTCATCCTGCCAGCGGGCAGTGAGCTGCTCGAGTTGTTGTTGCAACAGCGCCAACTGAGCTTCGATTTCCTGTGGGCGCAGCGGATTGCCGATGCCGACCTTGGCTTCGCGCCGGGCGATATCCCATTCAATCTGCAACGCTTCAATGCGGTGGCGGCAGTCTTCCACCTGGGCCGGCTCGGCATGTTGGCTGACCGCCACGCGGGCGCAGGCGGTATCCAGCAGCGCCACGGCCTTGTCCGGCAACTGGCGCGCCGGGATGTAGCGATGCGACAGGCGCACGGCGGCGTCGACTGCCTCATCGAGCAGCAGCACGCGGTGGTGCTGTTCCAGCGGACTGACGGTGCTACGCAGCATCAGCAGCGCTTTGTCTTCGCTCGGTTCATGCACCTGCACCACCTGGAAACGGCGGGTCAGCGCCGGATCTTTCTCAATGTATTTTTTGTATTCCGACCAGGTAGTGGCCCCGACGGTACGTAATTGGCCGCGTGCCAGCGCCGGTTTCAACAGGTTGGCTGCGTCGCCGGTGCCCTGTGCGCCACCGGCACCAATCAGCGTATGGATCTCATCGATAAACAAAATGATCGGGGTGGGGCTGGATTGAACTTCGTCAATCACCGTTTGCAGGCGTTTTTCGAACTCGCCCTTCACCCCGGCCCCGGCCTGCAGCATGCCGATATCCAGCAGATACAGCTGGACGTCGCGCAGCTGTGGCGGAACGTCACCGGCCACGATACGCAGCGCCAGGCCTTCGACCACGGCGGTTTTGCCGACCCCGGCCTCACCGGTCAGCAGCGGGTTGTTCTGGCGGCGACGCATCAGAATATCGACAATCTGGCGGATTTCCTCGTCACGCCCGGTCACCGGGTCAATCTCGCCATTACGCGCCTTGGCCGTCAGATCCTGAGCATATTGCGCCAGCACGCTGCCGCCGGTCTGCGCTGCCGTCGGCGTGTTGTCGGCCTGGGCGCTCGGCGTCAGGCTGTTTTCCGCCGAGTGGGCGGTGATAGTGGCAAATTGCTCCATCAGCAGATCGGCGTTGATGCGATCAAACTGTGAGGAGATGGCTTTCAGCAAGTGGCGCAGGCTGTAGGTTTTCAGGATACCGAGCAGCAGGTGGCCGCCGCGGATTTGCGCAGCACCGAATTTCAGCGAGCCATAAACCCAGGCCCGCTCCACCGCGCTGTCGATATGTTCGGACAGATCGGAAATCGCGCTGGCCCCGCGCGGCAGGCGATCGAGCGCCTCGACGATGTCACGCGCCAGTTGCCCCTCATCCAGCGCAAAGTGGCGGATCACCTGTTGCAGGTCAGCCTCCGGTGCCTGCATCAGTTGATGCAGCCAGTGCGCCAGCTCAACGTAGGGGTTACCGCGCAGCTTGCAAAACGCCGTCGCACTTTCCAGAGAGGTGAATAACAGGCTATCGAGTTTGCCAAATAATACCGAGCGGCTGATTTCAGACATGGTTTTCCTCAGGTCGTGGCGGAGCGCTGTGCGGCTCAGGCCAAAATAATAGTCAGAACGGGTTTTCCAGCGGTTCGGGGCTGAAGATCAGATCGTCAAGGTCGCGTTGCTGACGGGCGTCTTCCAGCCAACTGCTTAATCCCAGGAGCTGGGCACCGCCGAGTTGGGTACCGCTGAGCTGATCCTTGGCCAGGATCAGCCGCAGTTCCCAAACAAACTCAATGCCCAGATACTGGCGCACCCAGTCACGTAACTGCCGGCACAGTTCGGCTCCGGGCAAGAAGCCTTCATAGTTTTGTTGCGACATCGGCCCCAGTTCGATGCGGAATTTGTGCTGGATATCGCGCACGGCAATCCCAAGGAACGAAGACTCACCGAGCCGGGGGGCGCCGCGACCGGCCTTCAGGCGCGCCTGTTCGCGCGGTTCCACCCGCAGCCAGTGCGGGACGTTTTCCACGATGCGCACCGGCACCTTGAAGTACTGCTGCAAGATTTTGCTCAGGCCTTCCGGATCGCGGCTGTGGCGAATCAGATGACCGGCCATAAAATGCTTGGCATGGGCATTGATGCTGTCGCGCTGCTGCTGCGCCGGCTGGCCGATGCCAATCAGGCTGGAAAGGTATTGGTCGAAACGCCGGCTATCCTGACGATCCAGCGATACCGTGGGCTGTGCGTCGGCCCAGGCTCGGTAAAACAGCAGCGTCAGCCGGTGGTGAAACAGGTTGGCAAAGGCCAGCAGGGTGGTGTCCTGGTGGTGATAGACCCGTTCACGCACGTATTCGGTCAGGTGCAGCGGCAGCGGCCCGTTGGGGCCAAACAGGCCAAAGCTGAAAATCGAAACGTCGTGCAGCGGGCTTTGCGGCCGTGGGCTGACCTGTGCCAGCGTCGACGGAGCGAACGAAAGTGAAGGTTCTTGCCCCAGCCGCAGCATCTCATGGCGCGGCAGGGGGGCACGGCCCAGCAGGTATGGCTGGCCGCCCTGGGCGTCGAGGCGCCGCAGCAGCTGAAACAAATCGTGTTTATAAGGCGCATTGCCGAGCCGCAGCCAGAAATCCTCCGGCAGGCGGTGCAAGGCATTGATCTGTGGCGGTGCCGTCAGTTCCGCCTCGGCGTCAAGAGTGCTCAAATCAGCGTCCTTTTGCCCATGCGCGCCTGCCAGTGGGCTATCTCACCGCGCTGCTGGCTGGAAAGCGTCATTTCGGTAAAGGTGTTCATCGCTACCAGCCGGGAGAACAAACGCTCCAGAACGCTACCCAGCAGGTAGGGGCTGCTGCCGGAGAATGACTGTTCATCCACGGTCAGGTCGATGGCGATACCGCGGGCAAACACGATCGGCCCCGGCTCGGGCACCCGGCGGTATACCGGGCGCAGGTTACAGTGGCGAACGCCCTGGATCTGTTTGGTGATCGCCGGCTCGCTCAGGTTGCCGTACAGGCCGAGCAACTGACGCAGGCTGGCAGCCCCCTGTTCCGGGTCGCCGTCCATCATGCTGAGGTAGTTCAATTGCAGTTGGCTGATCAGCCGCCAGGTGATCATGCCTTCGGCCAGCGCCGGGCGCGGCGGCGTCGGGCCTTTTTTCAGCGACACCTGTTTGATCGGGATCGAGTCCGGCATCACGAAATTGCCCTGATCCTGCTGCAACAGCATCAGCGGCAGATCGCGACTGGTACACAGCACGTCGGCGGTGAGGTATTTCAGGTCGCTGTGCCACGGTGACTGCCGTTCATCTACCAGCGAGACGAACACTTCCGAGCCGACATAGCCGGTGCGGGTGCCGTAACGACGGGCGTGTTCGGACAACGTGCGCTGTTCGCGCCGCAGTGAAAAGTAGGCGCCGTAGTTGCCGTCATCCGCGCTCAGGGTACTGTAAAACGGTCGGAATTCCTGCTCATAGCGTTTTTCGCTGGCGCTGCCACCGAGCCGCTGAACAGAGAACACCTCATAATCAAGCGGACGAATGTTATCGACCACCAGATGATATTCATGGCTTTTTTCGCTGACCGTGATGCGTTCGGCGACCTTGGGGAACAGATTAATCACCGGCGTGCAGTGCAACGCCAAATGGGCGACGTCGATTACCCGCTCCAGCGCCGCATCCTGACGGTCAAGCAGCACCAGGATCTCAAACTGCCGCAGCGTTTTTTTGCCTTCGCGTACGCTTTGCAACAGCGGGCGTATGCCATTGACGCTGAAGAACTGAAAGCGCGCCGGAAAGGCAAAATATTCCTGCAGCAGGCGATAGCCTTCAAAATTACGCAGATCGTTCGGCAGCAGCGCCTGATCGGCGGCAAAGCCTTCCTGCCGCAACCCGTCCAGTGCCAGCACCCGCCGTTGCGGTTGCGCTTCCATCGTCTGGCAAATCAGCCCGACGCTGTGCTGCATCAGCAGTTCCAGCAGTTGCTGTGCCTGCAAGTCCGGGCCGGAGAGATAAAACATCAACTGGTCCAACTGCAGGTTGTTGAGCGTGACGCTGTCATAGCACTCCAGCCGGATGCGCAGCGCGCTGACGCAGCCACTTTGTTGCAACCCCAGGCTGGCCAGCGGAATATCGGCCGGAATGCCGCCCAGTTCGACGCTTTTTAGCCGCACCGGCTGCAGCGTGACGTCGTGTGCGGTGGTGTAGCTGCAGGTGATGCCACTCTTTTTCAGCGACTGGCTGTCCATCATGGTGCCGCGTGGCACGACAAAGCCGTTGCTGATATCGCCCTTGTTGCTGTCGGGTTGCAGCTCGGCAATCGCCATCGATGGCGTTGGCGACAGATAGTTGGGGTAGATAATCTCCAGCAGACGTTGGGAGAAACGTGGGAACTCCGCGTCCATCTTCAGTTGTACGCGCGAGGTGAGAAAGGCAAAGCCTTCCATCAGCCGCTCGATATAAGGATCCGCTACGTCGATACCGCGCATGCCAAGGCGGCCTGCCACTTTGGGATACTGCTCGGCGAACTCTGCGCCCATCTCACGCAGATAGGCCAGCTCGCGGTTGTAATAGTCTAAAAGTTTACTGTCCATCGGCTTACCCTATGTCTTTCAGATCGAAGTGGCCGTTCTCCAGGTCCACGTCGGTACGGAACAGAAACTCCAGCGGATAGGGCACGCACCACAGGCGCCCCTTGATTTCAATCGACAATACGTTGTGCAGCTCCAGCGAGCCGGTGTCTGAAATGCAGCGCACCTGCAGCCCTTCGGGCAGGATGCGCGGTTCGAAATTGAGGATGGATTCGGTCAGCGCCAACTGGATATCCTGCCATTCGATGTCTGACATGCGTTTGCCGGCCAGCGAGGCGATGCCGTAGTTCAGGGTTGAACGCCGTACCTGCGGAAAATCGCCCAAATCGAGGCTAGACTCGCTGTTCACGCAGTTAAACAGCCACTGCAGGTCGCGCAGCACCCGGCGGCGCAGTTCGCTGTGCGAGACCAGGTTGCGCACCTGAGCTTCCTTTTTTTTCTGTGGTTCGTCGTCGGTCAGCATGTCGAGCAGCACCGGCTGCATTTTGTCGCGCGAGGTCAGGCGTTCGCTGTCCTGGCGGGAGCGATAGCCCTGACGGCGCAGGTCACCATCATCATGTTGGGTTGGCCGCTTGCTGTTCATCGTCAGGCGCTCGCGTTAAAACTCAGGTGGCGCAGGCTGTGTAGCGGGAACTCATCGTTCTCGCTCAGCCAGGTTTTCAGACCCTGTCCGGCGTAGTGCGTCCCTTCGCCCAGCGCTTGCCATTCGGTGCGTTTGCCGAGCAACAGCGCATCGTCACTGTCTGCAATCAGGGGGTAGCGGGCAGGCAGTTGGCAGACCTGCTCGCGACCGTCGTTCAGGCGCACCAGTGCATGGCTCCACACCAGATCGACGGCGCTTTGTGGGGCCTGGAACTGAATTTCCGCAATCTCGGCGAACGGCAGCCAGTAATAGGTGCCGTTCAATGCCAGTTCGCAAACCGGGCCAAGACGACCATCACCGTCGGTCAGCCAATCAAACGCCACGGGCTGTGGCCGTTCAGCCAGGGTCAGTTGCCCGGCACTGGCCGGTGCCGCTTCCAGCGTGTCGTCACGCAATGCCTGCGCCTGTTTGGTTTCGCCCAGGGCATCGTGACGCAACGCCTGGATCATGGGTTGCAACCAGGGCTGACTTTGTTGCAGCAGCGCGGGAGGGGCCTCGCCGGCGAACACCGCCTGACGCTGCAGTTCCGCGTTGACCGATTGCATTAACAGCAATGTGGTGGGCTGGGCGATGGGCTTCAATGCCTGCCAGGATTTCAGCTGCGCATTGGCGCGCTGCCAGTTGCCGGCCAGACACAGCAGTTGCACCAGCGCGGCACGCAGATCGGCATCCGCCGGTCGCGCTTTGATTTCATTTTCCACTGCGCCGATAGCGGCGCTGACCGTGCCGCCTTGCAACATGTTTGTTAATGATTTCACAGGGCTTTCCTTAATAATCAATGAGTGGCGTTGTTAACCGACAGGTAGCTGCCACTGGCAGGGTCAAGGCGATCGTCGGCCAGCTTTTCCACCAGCTTGAAGTTCAGCGGCGTGGCCGGGCTGGCAAGCAGTGGCTGCCAGGCGCGCTGTGCCTGCTCAATACGTTGTTTGACTTTGGCGGTGTCTGCGGCTTCTGCACGCGGCATTTCGACGATCACTTCACCGTTAAATGACCAGGCGTGAAGCTGCGGGGCGAAAGGTAACAGCGCGAAACTGCCTGGTGCCTGCGGGTTGGCACCGAGGACCAGCCGCTGCACGTTGGCGCTGACCACGTTCAAGGGGTGTTCACCCACGTTGATCTTCACCAGTGGATAGCCCTGATAGAACGACAATGCCGGCGAGGCGGTTTTGCCATCTTGCTGTAGCGTGACGCTGCTGCTGCCGTTTAACCAGCCGTCATCACCACAACGCAGGGCGTCGTCACTCGGGATAAACAGCGCGCTGCCGTTGGCTTCTTCGCTCCAGTAGGTGCGGAAATGGCAGCCCTGCGGCAGGTCAAACTTGGGCACCGGCGCGCTGTCTGCCTGCGGCGAGGTGACCGCCACGGCGGCGGGGATCACCGGCGCTGGGGGTTCAGCCGGTTCGACGGCCTGCTGTTTGTGCACCGGCTTCCAGCCCCGTGCCTTGCTGGCTTCGCCGGACGCCAGTTTTTCACCGCGTTTGTCGGTCAGAGTCCAGGGGAGTTGGCTGGCTTTGGCGCACTGCTTGGCCAACAGATTGCCAACTCGCGGCAGGAAGTCGTCCAGCACTGCGGGATCTTTGCTCTGTGCCGAAACGATGCGCAGCGGGATGGTTTTGCCGCACCAGCTTGCCGGTTGGCTGTTTTTGACGCCATCGATAAACACTTCCAGCTTCTGGCTGGGGGAGTAGACCAAGCGATAATTCGCCGCCTGCGCGGCCGGTATCGCCATCAGGGCGATAAATCCGGGCATCCAGTATTTCATAGGTAACCTTGCTGTGAATTTGTACCTGACTCAGTCGCGGGACAGAAACCGCTCCGCATCCGCCAGAGAATGCAGCAGGGTGGTTTCCTGCGGTGAGCCAATCCAGACGGCGATAGCGCTGTAGTTATCGCTGTTATTATTTTTCTTCCATGCCTGCTCCATCAGGGCAATCCACTCGCTGGGGGAGTTGACCATATGTAGCGATTGTTCCAGTTCAGACTGGCTAAAGCTGTGCCAAAAACCGTCGGTACACAGCAGGAAAACGTCGCCGTCTTCCAGTTGCAACACGTCGCTGTAACTGGCGTCGCGTTCTTCATTCAGGCCCAGGGCGAAATACAGCAGGTTGCTGTTGATGCCGCTGGTTTGGTAGCCGGCGTCCTGCATTTGCTGGATCAGGCTGTGGTCGGTGGTCACCGAATGCAGATAGCCGCGCCGGAACAGGTACAAACGGCTGTCACCGGCGTGCGCCCAGTAAGCCAGTTGGTAATCGCGATCGATAAACAGGCTGACCAGCGTGGTGCCCATCTTGCCGTATTCGTCCGACTGCCGTTGCTGCTGGTGGATGGCGGCATTGGCACTGGCAATGTGTTGGCGAATGCTCTGGGCATTGAGATGTTTTTCACCGTCGAAGTTTTGCAGGATGGTGTCGTGTGCCAGTTTGGCGGCAACGTCCCCACCGGGAAAACCGGCGATGCCGTCACAGACCACGAAACAGGCGGCGCGGTTACCGACCACTTCACCGGTCTGATCCTGATTAGAGGCGCGGCCGCCCTGATTGGAGGTAGAGGCTATAGTGATATTCATTACGCGTCCGGTTGGGTCTGTGAGTCTTTATATTGATTCACTTCAACGTCATAGGCGTGCAGGAAGGCTTCGCCGAACAGGGTGTGAAAGTCGTCTTCGATTTCGCCGGAGGTCTGCTGATAGCTTTTCACGAAGTAATCCCACAGCGCCGCCTTGCGGCTGGCCGGCAGGGAAAGACGAGGTGCCGCGCCTTCCTTGCGCGCCTCCTCTTCGAGGCGATCCGGATTGAACGACTGCAGCATGGCGGCGATGATGGCGCGAATACCGGCGATCATGCCTAACTGGTGCGCCTGCAGGTCGATCAGTGCGTCGCGTACCGCCTGTTCCGGCGGCATAAACCCCGGCATTTTGCTGCCGAACATCTGCATCAATACCGTTTTGCCCGAGGGCAGCAGTTTGAACGGGTTATTGGCCTCGTCGAGGATCATGGTCATCTCGGCCTTCACACCGCGCTTAAGGATTGAGCGGGAAGAGAGCAGGGCGACGGTACCCTGAGAAAACAGGCTCAGCAGCCGACCGGCCTGGCGGAGCTGTTGCTCATCAAAGTGCGGCTGTGGCTGCAGGTCATCCAGACCCACCCCCTGCAGTAATGCGGCTAACAGTGGGCCTTCCAACCGCTCTCCCGCAGGTGCGCTACCGTTTTGGGCTCGCGCAGTCTGATAGGCAATAGGATCGATACCCAGGCGGTTGGCCGGGCGTGGACGCGGTTGCGGTGAGGGCGGTGGAGTTGAAGGCGAAAACTGTGGCTCAGGTTGCGGCATGGGCTGCGGTTGAGCGACCGGCTGCGGCGCGGCTTTGGGTTGTGGTGCTTCCATCGGGGCGGCCATCACCGGTTGCTGTAATGGGGACGCCGGTGGTGGCACCGCAGCCGGAGGCTCTGGCTGTGCCAGGGGGACAGCACTGCCCATCAGCAGGCCGAGCGGATCGTTGCTGTTCAACGCGTCCGGCGACGTGGGGGCAGAAGAACCGCCAAACAGCGCCAGCGGATCGAGCTCCTGCGCATTTTTTTCCGCCTCAGCGGGTTTGAGCGGCGCAGCCTGGCTGGTGGTCGGGCGTTGTTCGGCCAACAGCGCACTTGGGGTGGTATCGGCCAAAATAGGATCGCGTTCGAAAGTGGTGTCGGTGTTGAACAACATTGCCGGATCGGTTTGCTGCGACTGCAGTTGACATAGTTCGACGTCGCCCGCCAACTGCGCCAGCGGATCGGCCGGGTTCATCTCAGGCTCCGGCGTTTCCAGCAGCGGATGGCGGTCCTGATTAATGACCGGTGCCGAGGGCGCAGTCACCGCCGCGGCTGGCGTGAACTCTTCTACCAGGCTGTCCCAGATCTCATTCGGGATGGGGGCTGCCGCTTTCTCTTTGGCAGCCGGCGTAGTGACTGGCGCGGTGTCGGCGGTTTTAATTGCCGGCTGAGCCTGCGGTGCAGCCGCTTGCTGTAAGGAGCTGACCTGTATCTGATAATCGTCGATGCCGAGAATATCACCATCCTGCAGCTCCACCTGACGGCCGCGCTCCAGTGGAATATCGTTCAGCAACACGCGGGTGACGTTGCCACGGTTGGTTACGCGGCATTCGCCATCAGCAGAAATATGTACGATCGCCTGCAACCGGGAGATGGCACGCTCTTCGTCCGGCAATACCAGGTTGTTGTCCACGCTACGGCCAATGGTGCCGCCGGGCGGCAGAAAGTCGCAGCTGCTCTGTGGCGGAACCTGGCCACTTTTATTTTTGACAATAGAAAATCGCATAAGGCATTCCTGCTGATTAGAATATACTGCAGTTAATTATTATTTCGGTGTCTGGCTTACCAAAATTGGCGGTTATTTTGGTAAGCCGGTTAGTATGCGGCTTTTTGATTATGTGACTGGCTTTCTATTTTAATATTAATGGCGAGATGACTGCAGGCACGAATAGCCCGGTTTACTAATGAGAGGGTATAAATAGCCCCCGGCCGGAACCGGGGGAAACAGATTAAGCTTCGCGGTTTTCCTTGATATTCCAACCTGCGCTGCTTTCTGCGCCTTTACCACCTTTATCACTCTGCTCCCAGTACTGCTGTTTAACTTTCGATGCCTGGAAGGAGTAGGTTACGCCCACGGTGTCTTCACCGCCGGCACCGGTGTACTGCACGGCAGTGACCAGCACGTCATCCAGAGTGATTTTGACGTATTCAACCTGGCTGCCACCGGCTTTACAGACTGACAGTTCAATCTTGGTTAGGTGTTTACCGCTGGAGCAGTGCTTCAGCAGCGCCGGGGTTGATTTATCGACCAGCGCATTGACATGCAGATCGTTAAAGCAAACCTTACCGGCACCGCCGCCACCACCCACGCTCATGTTGCCTGGTTGAGAAGCGCCCCAGGAGAAAGAAGTAATGTCGGTCCAGCCTTTGTGATTTGAATCTTTAGATTCACCGCTGGCACCTTCAACTTTCAGGAACATATCAATAGCCATAGTATCTACTCTTTTTAGGGATAAATAACATTGCTGCTTTCGAAAAAGCACTGAATATGGCAAATAGGAAAGCATGGGGCCGAATAAAATCGTCCATATTTTACCTCTGCCTCGGCTTGAACTATTTTCATAGCTCAGTGAAACTCGAAACGACGATATAAGGTTCTCGCTCCGAATGGGTTAACCACAAAACACGGATGAAATGCTAGACATTAATCTACCTGTTACACTAGAATCATTCCCCAGTGTTTGTTTTGTGATCTTAGTGAGGTTGAAATGAAAAAAATTATTGCTGTCGTACTTTTGATTACTTCGTTCATTATTGGCGTTTATGCACTTGTTGATGTCATTCGCTCTGTTTACTATGTTGTGGCATATGAGTCTTTGACTGCAAATTCTATGGGGGTTGTTTTTGGTAAAACACTTTTCTTTATAATTTTGGTTGTCGTATTTTCACTATCTCATAAGTTTTATAAAAAAAATTAAATTTTTGATTTTATTTTTTCCGCAACATAGTAAATGGCGATCGACGCTAGGACTAATAACAAAAATGCTCCAGAGTTTATCGCCAAATTGGAAGGCTCATTACTCCAGTCAAAGAAAAGAATGTAGTAGCCTAAGGTCGAAAAGAAAGTTACGGAGGAAATGAAAATCATCATATATACCAATGAGTACTTAATGATTTTTCTAATCACGTGGTACCCCTGCTAAAAAACGGTCAAATATTTGTTTGTCAATACTACCATGCGAGCCTTGATAATTTATTGCATCAATAAATGGTTTGATATTATCTTCAACTAAAAAATAAAGTAGATCTAAATCTCCGGCAGCTCTTAGTTCGTTATAGATGTTTTGATTTAGTTTTCTTAGTTCGTATGATGAGTAAATAGAGCGTGAAACAGATGCACCAATGCTTAAAACCCCGGTCATGCCAGCAGAAACCAAAAACCTAGGGATGATTTTCGATACGAATAAAGAAATTAGTTCATTAATGAAGATCATTTTAAATGCCATATTACCTGAGGTACTGCCTGTTTTTTTTAACAGCAACTCTTTAGATTGCTCCTCAGTTAAACCTGTTAGATATTTTCTGATCACAATGTTAAGTAAACGTCGAACATCTTCTGAAGTTAAACCTTTTTTTATCAGTGTGATTAACCGAATTCTGTCCGTTTGATTGCGCCAACGATTATCTGAGTCAAAAAAATCCTTGGTAAGCATCCATAAATCTTCTGGGATCTCTATAAATCCGCTAACGGCACTCTTGGCAAAGATTTCAGCGCCATTTTTCTTGCGTGTATCGAAAATTTTCAACATGCCATCGGCAATTTCTCTTGGTGAGCTGGTTGCCATCATTAATCCCTATCATTAACGTTATCAGACTATTGCTACATAAAATTAGAATAGCCAGGCCGTGTTTCCACGGCCTGACTTTCAGCACGTCAGGATGCGTCGTTCTGCTTCAGTGAAGGCAGTTTCGATACCAGACGCAGGGAGACGGTCAAGCCTTCCAATTGGTAATGTGGGCGCAGGAAGAACTTGGCGCTGTAGTAGCCCGGGTTGTCTTCGATCTCTTCCACCTGAACTTCCGCAGCGGCCAGCGGTTTGCGCGACTTGGTTTCCTGCGAGGAGTTGGCCGGGTCGCCGTCCACGTAGTTCATGATCCAATCGTTTAACCAGCGTTCCATATCGTCGCGCTCGCGGAAAGAACCGATCTTGTCACGGACGATGCACTTCAGGTAATGCGCGAAGCGGCAGCAGGCGAACAGATAAGGCAGACGGGCGGAGAGTTGAGCATTGGCAGATGCATCGGCGTCGTAGTATTCGGCCGGTTTTTGCAGCGACTGGGCGCCGATAAAGGCGGCAAAGTCGGAGTTTTTCCGGTGCACCAACGGCATGAAGCCGTTCTTGGCCAGCTCGGCCTCGCGACGATCGCTGATGGCGATCTCGGTCGGGCACTTCATGTCCACGCCGCCGTCGTCGCTTGGGAAGGTGTGGCACGGCAGGTTCTCTACCGCACCGCCAGACTCCACCCCACGGATCGCGGTACACCAGCCGAACTCTTTGAACGAGCGGTTGATGTTGGCGGCCATGGCGTAGGCGGCGTTGGTCCAGGTGTAGTTACCGTGGTTCGCGCCGTCGGTTTCTTCCTCAAAGTCGAACTCGTCAACCGGATTGGTTCGGATGCCATACGGCAGGCGCGCCAGGAATCGTGGCATTACCAGGCCCAGATAGCGGGCATCTTCCGATTCACGCAGGCTGCGCCAGGCGGCGTATTCGGTATTTTGGAAGATCTTGGTCAAATCGCGTGGGTTGGACAGCTCCTGCCAGGATTCCATCTGCATCACGCTCGGTGCGGTACCGGCGATGAAGGGGCAGTGGGAGGCGGCGCTGATTTTCGCCATCTCACCCAGCAACTCTACGTCCTGTGGGCTGTGGTCGAAGTAGTAATCGCCCACCAGGCAACCGAAGGGTTCGCCGCCGAACTGGCCGTACTCTTCCTCGTACACTTTCTTGAAGATGGGGCTCTGATCCCAGCCCACACCTTTATGGCGCTTCAGCGTGCGGCCCAGCTCCTGCTTGGAAATGCTCATAAAGCGGATTTTCAGCATTTCATCGGTTTCGGAGTTGTTGACCAGATAGTGCAGGCCATGCCAGGCGCCTTCCAGCTTCTGGAATTCGGCGTGGTGGATAATCTGGTTAACCTGTTGCGACAGTTTTTCGTCGATTTCGGCGATCAGCGCCTGAATGGTGCGATAGGCGTCAGAGGAGACCGTCACGGTGTTTTCCAGCGCCTGCTGCGCCAAGGTTTTTACCGCATTTTCCACCGCTTCCTTTGCCTGATCGGTCTTGGGGCGAAACTCTTTGTTCAGCAGCGCGCTGAATTCATCGCTGGAGAAAGCTTCGCTGGTCTGCAGCGCTTTTTGTTGCTGAGGCGAGTTGCTCATCGATTAGTCCTCACGCTGATTGTTGTCGTCCGTGGCGGCCGGTTTCGGCGCATCGGTCAGGGATTGCAGTAAGGCCGGGTTTTGCAGGATTTTGGAGATCAGTTCTTCAGCGCCGTTTTTACCGTCCATATAAGACAACAGGTTGGAAAGCTGGGTGCGGGCGTCCAGCAGGTTGTCCAGCGCGTCCACCTTGCGGGCAATCGCCGCAGGGGAGAAGTCTTCCATGCTTTCAAACGTCAGATCGATATTCAGCTTGCCTTCGCCGGTCAGGGTGTTGTCGACCTGATAGGCAACGCGCGGTTTCAGCGATTTCATGCGTTCATCGAAGTTGTCGATGTCGATCTCCAGGAACTTGCGCTCATCAACGCTCGCCTGTGGATCAACCGATTTCCCCACCAGGTCTGCCATCACGCCCATCACGAACGGCAACTGGATTTTGCGCTCTGCGCCATAAATTTCGACATCGTATTCAATCTGTACGCGCGGTGCGCGGTTGCGGGCGATAAATTTCTGCCCGCTACGGGATTTCGAGTTTGGCATGATTTACTCCATCTAATGGCGATTGGGAACGCGCCTCTTCCGGCTTGGAGAGTCAGGTTCAAATGCGGTTATGAGTATCGTTAAGAGAACAAAGGGGTCGGCGGCTAGTTGTTCTCCTCGTTATCGGGGCGACCTAGAATGGTCTCCAGTTGGTTAAGACCATCGGGTGCCAAATCGCGGATTATTTGCATAAAGTCCAGTGCAATCAGCCGCTGTACCCGGTCGATCATCAGCGGCGCCGGGTGGCTGGGCTCATGAAGACGAAAATAGTGTTTTACCTTGTCCAGCATCAGTTGGGCGTCGTCGCGTGACTGAATTTGCGCACTGCGCCAGTTGAGCGTGGCGGCCGGGGCCGCTGCGGCAGCGCTGGTCGGTGGTACGGCGGCGTCATTTGGCTGTTCGGCTGACTCGCTGGCCGGGGCGCTGTCCTGGCCGAACTGAGCGACCAGGGCGAAAATTTTTGTCAGGTTGTGCATTTCCGGCAGGGCGCTTTCGCCTAAATGGCGAGTGACCGTAGTACGGATGGCAGCGAGGGTTTCGGCGATGCGTATCACCAATTGCGCCTCCGGGCGCTCCGGCTGAGACAGTTCATCCTGCAGGCGCGCACGGCCGCCAGGAAAGGTCGGGCACTCGAGCTTACTGCCGTCGAGCAGAGCTCCGGCGTCGCGCAGCGAGATTTCACCGGTAGCCCCTTTCAGCAGCGGCGCAGCGCGCACGCTGGTGGTCAGCGCGGCCTTGTCGCCGAGATCGGCCAGCACGTTGATGCGAAACAGCGGGTCAGCCTCGCCGTCGAACTCCAGCAACGGCAGCAGCGTGTCCCAGTAGCGCTCCAGCGCCTGGTGGATCAACATCAGACCGTCGGCGTAACCTTGCAATCCGCGCAGTTGCGTCCAGGCGCGGGTCAGGCACAGCATCACCCGTAAATCTTTGGTACGCATCAGCAGCGTGGTCGCGAGCCGTTCCACCTGCACCCAGTCCGGTGCTTCTGCCGGAATGATAGTGCTGCCGAACTGCTGCTCGCTCTTACCGGTCGCAGCCTGCTCCATCGCCAGAAAATCGGTGTCATATTCCAGGTTTTCGCCGCAGGGATTTTCTGCGTCAACCGGGGCTAACAGGGTGTCGATAGCCATAAAATTTCCTTCAACAGGCGAGGTTAATCAAACATCTGCGGATATTGACCGCCACGACCGGGGCGCGCCCAGCCATTGGGTTCAAACAGCAGAGAGAACAGTTGCACGGTAAGGTTACCGCTGTGCACATGGGTATAGAGCGGATGCCCATCGGCCTGATTGGTCCACCAGAAACTGGTGTATTGCGCCGGGTCGAAACAGTCGGCCGCCTGTTGCCAGCCCAGGCCGGGCACGTCCGGATGCTGGAAGCCAATAATCGACAGGATCTCGGAATCGGCCTCCGCCGGTGGGGTCGGCAGCGCGGGGATTTCCAGCAGCGAACGGTCGAGCTGCTCGGCGGAAAAACCGTTGCGTACGCCATTGAGCAGCCGGTGGCCGAGCTGGTTGTACCATTCCGCCGCCATGTTCAACTGCTGAGTTCGCCAGTCTTGCTGGCAGAACAGGCGCAGGGCGCAGATCGGGTAATGACGTCCCACCCGGTCACGAGCGGGCAACAGGCAGCCCATCTGGACATACTGACTGCCGAGCGTGGCCGGAATGACGAAGTTCCATACTGGCGCATTGCTGAAAGGATTTCCGTTCGGGCCCGGTGGATTGCGCTGCAGATTCACCAGGCCGTTATGGAACCAGTGGGCCCAATTGTTAACCACCATATCCGGCAGACGACGCTGCAGGAAGTCACCGGCGGAAGGGATCTTGCCATACCAGCCAATGCTTGTGGTTGGGATCAGGTCATTGCTCATCATCTTGTCCTTCGGGCCTACGGGCAGGAGAATGCCGGTAACTGGAACGGATTGCGGATACTGTTGGGAGTGAACTCCAGCGTTACGCGGTGGCCATCCAGGTTAAAGGTGGCCTGACGACCGAGGCTGCTGCTGCCGGCGGAAGTCTGCGCCATATCCACCAAACGGTTTAGCGCCCAGGGGCCGCTGGTGACCAGGCTGGCGGTGGAGCCGTTGGCCAGCGCCAGCTGCAGGTGCACCTGATTGGTATTGCGGGTACCCGGCCAACTGATCACCAGAGGAACCTGCGGCCCGTGGCTGTATTTGAACAGTTGCCCGTCGATATCCAGCGTCAGGTTGAGGATGTCGTTATCCATCCGTACCGGTCGAACGGTCACGCGGTAAGACGGCGTCGCGGTGCCGTTGGCGAAGAAGGCGTCACGAATGCGTTGCGCCTGCTGAAATGAACGCAGGATGCCTTCGCCACCGGGCAGCGTTTTGCCGTCTACGCCGGGAGTGAAACGCCAGTTGGCACGGGTGGTGTCGACCTTGCCCTGCAAATTGTCACGGAAGAAGCTGTCCATCAGCCCGCTGTTCGGCGCAAACATGCGCGCCAAATCGTCTGGCGTCACTTCCTGACGTGCCCGGGCGACCAGAGGATAACGCGCGGCAATCGCCTGGCGGCAGAAGCTGCCGACTTCGACGCTGATGCGTTTCTTGACGTTTTCCATCTCTTTGCGTTGCGTGTCGCTGCTGGCACCAATCGCCAGCGACAGCAGCATCTGTTTGAACGGCACCGGTAAACGACCGGACTCGGCCTGCAAGCGCGGGATGATATCGCTGGGCGGTGCCGACATGCCGCTGTTGGCCGCACCCTGAACCGCGGTCAGGTAGCTGTACAACTCATCAACCTGTTTCAGCACGCTGTCGAACGGGATCTCCTTGTTGCCTTCTCCCTGACTTTGCGCCAGCTCCAGTAATGCGGCGAAATGTGCCATCACCAGTTGTTCCGGCTGGGCAGAGACATCGCCGTCGGCGTTGGCCGGTCGATGGGTGAACAGGGCTTCCAGTTGGTGGTTGGCACTCTGGCTCAGCCGGTCTTCGGTTTTATCCAGCAGCGAACGGGAGTCAGCAGTGCTTTTCTCGTCGCGCAGGGTGACATTTTTGCTGACGTTAACCAGCAGGTTACGCATCGGCGAAGGGTTGCCTGACAACAAGCGTGCGCTGCTGATGCGCTGACTCAGGTTTCCGATATTGGCCAACTGAATATCACCCAGCAGTTCATCCCAGGCGCTGATAAAGTCCTGCATGTACAGTTGGCGAATGGTTTTGATCAAATCGGCATTTTTCTGATCCGGGGTTTTGCTGTTCAGTACCCAAACATCTTCCTGACGCAGGGTATCGGTCACCGGATCAATATTGTCGTTGAAGGTTTTCCAATAGCCCCGTGAGGTAAACAGGCCTGGCACCCCGTCGGTCACCGGCTTGCCGCTTTTGCGCGAAAAGGCCAGTTCGGTCTGCGGGCCGGCCAGGTCAACCAGGCTGACCGGTTTAATCTCGGTTTGCTTAAGCAGCAGGCGTTTCAGACGGCCGTACACCCGCTGCGACAGGGGAGCACGGTTTAGCGCGGCCTGGGCCTGTTCCACCATAGGTTCATCTTTGGCGTAAGGCGAAGCCTGGATCTGCTCGTCGAGCAGTTGGCTCAGGTGCCATTCAATCTGCTGCAGCTGCTTCTGGGTGCTGCCCTGCGGCAGGTTGCGTTGCAGGTTGAGCATGACCCAGGCGCGCAGGAATTTGCCGTCATACTGTTTCGGCAGATACAGCATCTGGTAGGCCTTCAGTGCTTCGTAGCTAAAATCGGCATCGCCGTGGTTGTCGTTGCGCAGCGTCGTGGCGATCTGCTGTGCCACCTGTGGCAGCAGCAACTCCTTTAGCGCTTTCTGATACAGCGAGTCGCTGGCATCACTGACCTGATCGCCACGATACAGCCCCATGCGATAGGTGAACGGGGGATCTTCCAGCGAGAAGTTCTGACTGTCCGGCAAATGCAGCACGCTGTTGAGGAACGGCAGCAGCGAAAGCATATCGCCATTGCCCAACTGCGTCAGACCCAGCCCCTGGCGTTCTACGCCGGGTACCTTGGCGGCCACTTCAGCCAGATAAGCCTTGTTGTTGCTGTAGCTGGTGAACCAGAAAATCGCCAGGATCGCCAGGCAAGCCGCCAGCAGGATATAGCCCGCCCAATGCACAGCGCGGTTACGGTATTCCCACCAGCGGTTGCTGCCCGCCAATCCGGACTCCTGGAAGATCACCGATTCCAGCGTGTCTTTCAGGAAGAAGCTTTGGCCCTTGCCAGCCGGGATGGGTGCGGCCGGATCCACATGGTTCCAGGCCGGGTTGGCGTGTGGTTGGCTGTTCGCCGTTGGCAATTGCAGGTAACGGTTCAGTTCGCCCATCACCCGATCGAACGGCAGACCTTCCTGGGTGCCGCTGGTGAAGTAAATACCGCGCGGAGTGAAGCGGGTTTCAAAACTGGAGGTGGCAAACACCTGTTCCAGATACTGGCCCAGCAGCGGACGCAGGGCCGCGAATTCCTGCGGGAACAGGTAGCTTTCAGCCCGCTGGCGACCATCATGCTCAACCAGCAAGGTCTCAGGCAGCGCGGCATCCAGCCGTTGCTGCAGCAAAGCATACTGTTGTTCGAAGGTGGCATTCAGATTGAAATCTGGCTGACGCGATGCTTCATAGGGGAAGGTAAACCCCCAGATTTGCTCGCGCTGCGCTTTATCAAAGCCGTTGAAATAGGCCATAAAGCCATTAAGCAGGTCGGTCTTGGTGACCAACACATAAACCGGGAAATGGATCCCCAACTGTTCATGCAGCTCAATCAGGCGTTTACGCAGCGAGCTGGCCTGCGCGGCGCGGGCTTCGCTGCTGTCGCTCAACAAATCGGCGATGCTGATGGTCACCATCACGCCGTTGATCGGCTGACGGGTACGGTATTTTTTCAGCAGGCCGACGAAGCTTTTCCACTCGTCGGCGTCTTCCTCGCGCTGGCTTTCCTGAGTGGTATAACGACCGGCGGTATCAAGCAGCACGGCGTCATTGGTGAACCACCAGTCGCAGTTACGGGTACCGCCCACACCGCGCAGGGCTGACTTGCCGAAGCGATCCGCCAGCGGAAAATGCAGGCCGGAGTTGACCAGCGCGGTGGTTTTACCGGCACCCGGCGCACCGATGATCACATACCACGGCAGCTGGTAGAGATATTGGCTGCTGAAGTGGGTCATCCAGCGGTGTTTGCTGTCCCCCTGACCCGGTGCGAAGCGGGCTTTCTTCAACAATTGCGCCGCTTCATCAAAGCGCTGGGCCAGCTGCTCATCCTGTTTGGCTACCGGCTTGCCGTTTTCAGCCGGGACTTCTTCGGCGGCACGCAGGTTACTCAGCAGGCGGCGGTTGAACCAGGCACTGTAGATGCGTGGAATAATGCGGCACAGGAACCAGATCAGATAGATAGCGCCGATGGTTAACTGGCGGTTGAGTGCCGGCTCCAGCGGCCGATAATCGCCGATAGCCACCAACGGGCCGATCATCCAGATGATGAACGCCAGCGCAGTAATGCCGGCAAAGCCCCATAACAGGCGGCTGGTGATGATGGAGAATAACGTACTGAGCATTACTTTCCGTTTCCTTGCGGCAAGCCGTTGATTTCCGCCTGGGTATTTTCTGGCGCAACCAACAGCGTAATTTCTACCCGGCGATTCAGCGCGCGGTTCACTTTGCTATTGTTCGGTGCGACCGGGTTGCTTTCACCGCGGCCTTCCGCCTTCACCCGTTGCGGGTTGTCGAGATGTTTCTGCAGTTGGGCGCTGACCGCGTCGGCGCGTGCCAGCGACAACTCCCAGTTGGAAGCGAAGCGTGCGCTGCGGATCGGCAGATTATCGCTGTAGCCGGTGACCAGGATCTTGCCGCTGACGCCGTTCATCGCCGCGGCAATGCGGTCAATGACCGGGATATAGTTGCCGCGCACCGTCGTTGCGGCGGAGTCGAACAGGCCATCCCCTTTCAGGATCACCACGCTCTGCTGAGCTTCGTCACGCACCACCACCAGACCTTCGGCAATTTCTTTGCGCAGGAAGCTTTTCAGGCTCAGCGTCGGTGGTGCCGCCGGTGCCGGATTGCTGATGGCAACCTGTGGCAGGTTGGTCTGATAAATAGCTGCCAGCACCGGACTGGTGCTGTCGCCCAGCCGCCAGTTGAGGCCGATAAACAGCAACGACGCCAGAAAACCGGTCAGTGCTACGCAGGCCCACAATGGCACCAGAGGGCGCCACAATTTTTGCTGTACCGGCAGATCCAGTGCGTTGGGGGACAGGGGCGGGGCGTAACCGCCGCGTACCGAGCGGATCAGTTGCAGCAGGCGTTGCTTCATGGTTTCCAACTGCGAGCGGCCGTTCTCCATCACTCGATAGCGGCCTTCGAACCCCAGCAGCAGGCAGAAGTTAATCAGTTCCAGCAGTTGGATGTGTTCGCGTGGGCTTTGCGACAGCTTGGCCAGCAGTTGGAAGAACTTCTCTCCGCCCCAGGTTTCGTTGTGGAAAGTCACCAACAGCCCGCTGCCGGACCAGACGCTGCTGCTGCCCCAGGGCGTTAGCGCGGCGGCTTCGTCCAGCGCGGTACACAGGCAATAACGTGCGCCGATAATCACTTCATACGGCAGGTTGGCGCGCTGACCCTGGAGTTCGAAGTGGCGAACTTTATCGATCAGTTGCTGGCGCAGCTGCGCCGGATTGGCGTGGGTGGCCGATTGGCGGATTTGCGAAATGGCGTTCAGCAAAGGGTTCGCGGCTTCTACCAACGGGTTGCCAGCCGGCGTCATGTTATTTTCCTGAGTCATAGGTTACCGGTCCGTATGGCTGCGAATCGCCCAGAATTCCATATCCAGACCCGGGAAGTCGCCGGCCAGGTGCAGAGCGAAGGCGCTGGATTTTTCCATCTGCTTCCACAGGTCACTGCCTTTTTCCAATTCGAAATAGGTATAACCCGCGTGATAGGGGATCTGGCGTGGTGCCGCCGGCATGGTGCGCAGCCCGATGCCTGGCAGTTGCAACTGCACCAGATCGCGAATACGCGTTACCGGGGCAATCTTCATTTGCGCCGGGAAGTGAGTCAGCAGCACTTCGGCGGCGACATCGGCACGTACCGCCAGCACGAAACCGAAGTCGCGCATCATTTTGGTGTCTTGTACGGTGGCAATGTTCAGACCATGCGAGCGTTCGACCAGCGTCAGTTGGATGGCGTTGTCTTCCAGCACCACCGACAGCCCCTGGCGCAGCAACAGCATCAATTTGCCGAAACACAGCGCCAGGTTGTCATGGTCATACACCGGCAGCCGGGCTTCCGGTGTGCGCTGCGCCGAGAAGCTGGCTAGCTCGGTGGCGAACTGCAGCCAGTCGGCGAACAGTCGTTCCGGGTGCAGGTGATCGAGATGGTAAGCGTGGCTCACCTGGCCGAGATGGCGGTTAATCAGTTGCAGCAGCATGAAATCGACCATCTCGGAACTGCCGCCGCGACCCGGTTGCAGCAGGCGCTGACTCATCTGCTGGCTACGCTGTTGCAGCAGGCCTTGCAGATCGTTGATAAAGGTTTTCAGCACCGAGCTTCCCTGACAGTTCAGCATCGGCGGAATTTGCACCTGATCGAGACGCAGGCTGGCGTCACCGCGTTTTTCCAGCACCCGGGTTACGCCGAGGGCCGTCCATTCGGCATTGAGTTCGCTTTCCAGCATCAGACGCAGACGCAACTGACCAAACTGCAATGCCGCGCTGCCGACCGAAACGGCGTTCAGGTCGTCGACTTCGTTTTCATAGGCCAGATAACGCGCCAGCGCGTCCGGTGCTTCCTGAAAAATCACGTCTTCACGGCCCGCGCGGTAGGTTGGCAATGCCAGAACCACGTTTTCGCCGGTTTTGTTTTCGGCAATGGCCAGCGGAGCAGGCGCCTGTTGGGCGCCGGAAAAACGAAAGGGCGTGCCGTCCGGCATGATGCCACTGGCGGCGTTAAGCGCAATTTTGCCCTGACGCAGCAGGGTTTGATCCAAATCCAGCTGGAGGAAGCCCCAAAAATAACCTTGGTGGGCCTGGCCCCAATTACGCATGTAGCTTTCGAGATAGTTTTCCGCCTGCTGGAAATGATGAGGGCGCAAAAACATCCCTTCAGTCCAGACGACCTTATGAGCATCTTTCATCGTCACACCTATAGTTACTTCGCTTGGCCCTGGCTGCAGGTCAGTCGGGATCTTTCACGGAGTGCAGGCCATTAATGCCTGCCACAATGTGGGCTTCCAGCTCATCCGGTGAGAATTGCCACACCTTGTAGAAATTGGTCTCGGTCGGTTCCGGTAGCGGCAGTGAAATGCGCCAGGCTTTGCCATCGAGGTTCTGATATTCGGCGATGATGCCGATATAACGAGTTTCGAGCGTGCTTTGGCCGCCGAGTTTCTTGCCCCTTTGGCCCGGGGTCAGGAAGAACTGGTCGCTGTCCAGCAGGCTGGCGCCGAGCTCGCTTTTGGCATCGCTCTGCAGGCTGAAGAAGTCAGCGTCCATAAATTCCGCATCGGAACGTAGCAGCAGTACCCGAATCTTTATCGGTGCCGGTCGTTGGCCTGCCGCGGCGTTCACCTGGCTGTCGGCATCGAAGACCAGGCTATAACGCGAGGGCACGCTCTTGGCAGAAGACATGCAGCCGTTGAGCACCAATGCGCCCAACAGCAGGAACACTATCCCGCACCAGCGGGAGGTGGTGGGTGTTGTTGTCATGGTGAGTCTCGTCAACCAGGGGGAAACTACTGAAGGATCCAGGTGGCAGAACCGCTGTCTTTACAGGCTTTGCTGTCACTGCCGACTTTCACGCAGTCCTGCCGGGTAGCACGATTCCGACGCGGTAAATCTTTACGCAGCGTCGATTTGTAGCGTGAAATCGGCACGCCGGCGTTGGCCTGGATGTAGCCCATCAGGTTTCCACCTTCGGCCTCGGTGATCGCCAGCCAATTGTTTTCGACTTCCCCCAGTGCATAAAACGCGGTGGCATTGTCCAGGCTGCCGACGGCGCTGCCGCTGTAACCCGGGCTACTCATGATGCTGGCCGCATACAGGCTGCGGTATTCCTTGCCGATAGGTTTGAACCGTTGCGGGGCCTTGATGGCTGCGCGGTGCTGAAGTTTTACGCCGTCCACCTCACTGCTGATCATGGCGTTGATATCGAGAGCCGGCGGCGGCGGTGGCGGGGTGGAACAACCGGCAAGCGTCAGGGCGGTTAGCAGCGTTAGGGCAATCCGTGTTTTCACAATATCCTCTTTGATCTTTTTATGGGCAGAAATGACATGAAGGGCTGTGTAATAAAAACGTCTATTTCAGGGGGAAAACAGCAATATCTCTGACCGACTGGGCGCGGTGTAGATGCCCAATGCAGTCGTGGAGTTTTGCAGATGGAGATTGGCTTTGAGAATGACGGGCTGAGGACGCCACTGTGTAAGCCGTAGCTCCTCGCTGGCGAGTTGCCGTAGTTCAGGCTCAGGGCGCAGACGCGGGGAAACCCCCATGTCGGTTAGCACCAAAATGGAGACATCCGGGTGATGTTGTTCCTGCCGGTGGCAAGAACGATAAGGCACGCTTGGACGCAATGTTTTTATGAGTTTCATTGTGTGTGTCAGGCTTCCTGTAGATATCAGCGAACAGTTGGCTGTATCGCTCAAAAACAATCCCGTTTTTCGGTTTAATAGATATCAGGCTACTTCACAATCTTGATGTTTTGGCTGCTTGTACGTCGTGGTTTTGTAGGGGCGGTGGTCAGGTTTTCAAGACTCAAAAATTCCAGTGAATTTCCCCTCCCGGAAGGTTCTTAAACCGTGGCTAAACAGGGTGGAGGGAATTGAGTAATGATAAGTTAATTCGTACTATCCCTGGCTTTAGGCATGGCTACCGCACGAGAGTTGACGCGCGATCCCGATAGCGTATTTGTCACGATTTGAGACATGGGCTGACGAAAAATTTAACAAAGTTTACATATAAACAGAGAATCTGCAGTCTACAATAGCCCTGAAAATTTGCAAAATAACCTTCTGGATCAATGTTTAATTCGTTAGCTCACTCACGTTTTGTTTTTAATGCATATAAAACATGGTGTTATGTGTAATTGATTTTTGTGCTCGCCTTTGGTGGTTCATTGGTAATACCATGAAATAATTATGTAACACTTAAGCCAATGTACTTAAATAACAACTATTTTTTAACGAAAAAAAAGTGACAGGCTGTTTTATGTGCTTACCATTTGCAGGGTAAAGATGATCACATATATAAATAAGTGGAATGTAATTTAGGAGGATTCCTATTTGTCTGGACGCGAAGCCACTCGCGCTGGGGCGCCTGGCTTGTTTGTTAAAACAGCAGAGTGGATGATTAACGGTGAAAAGAAGGAAGATTTAGCTGACTGAGAGTGTCGCATAACCATGCCAGCGCAGGGTCGCGTTTAACCTGCCGGCCGGCGACACATTCGATAGGGAAGGCAGGCATAGCCAATTCACTGGGGAGCGGCAGGAACTGAATTCGTGAAGGATCGGCAAATTGCCGGGCAACGCTGGTGGCCAGGGTGGCTATCAGATCGCTATCCGCCACCACGGCAGGTAGCGCGATAATATGTGAAAACGTCGCGGCGACCCGCCGCGCCAGCCCCATTTCAGTCAACCTCTGATCGATGATCCCGCGTGCCGAACCGTCGTCCGACGGCGCATAAAGCGCATGGGGCAGGCCAATGTATTGCTGCAAACTCCAGCTTTCGGCCGCTAGCTGTGGGTGATGTCGGCTGGCGATACAGGTGAAACTCTCGTTAAATAACGGCTGCACCAGCATGCCTTCCGGCACTTCAAGATGCCCGCCCAGGGCGACATCTATCTCTCCACGTTCAAGCTGTTGCACCACCGTGCGCCGATCCAGCCGTGATACGCGGATATCAATACCGGGCGCAGCCTGACGCAGCCGACTGATGATGGTGGGTAACAGTGTGATATCCGCATAATCACCGGCTGCCAGCCTAAAACGGCGCTGGCTGGCCGTTGCCGGATCGAAACGGGTCGGCGGCGTTAATGCCTGATGGATCTGTTCCAACACCGGTTGTATCTGCAGCATCAGTTGGTGAGCACGGGCGGTGGGCAGCATGCCGCCGCCGCTGCGAACGAACAATGGATCGTCAAACAGGGTACGCAGCCGGGCCAGCGCATTACTTACCGAGGGTTGAGCGCGGTTCAGGCGTTGGCCGGCGACGGTGACATTACGCGTTTGGTACAACGCCTCAAACACCACCAGAAGATTAAGATCGACGTTGGATAAATTCATATTATGAATACTCTATATACAGATAATCCATTTCCAGAATCATACCGCGTTGTTTAGGCTGAGAGCACGGCTATTCAATAACAACATAGGTGTGGCGATGGACAGGGTATTAGTGACGGGTATAGAGCCGTTTGACGGCGATGCGATTAATCCTTCATGGCAGGTCGCGCAAGCTCTGGCCGGGGAACAGGTGGCGGGTGCGGAGGTGGTGGTACGTCAATTGGCTTGCGTGCTGGGTTTGTCCAACCAGCAGCTCATTGCCGCGATTGAAGAGTTGCGCCCAAAGGTGGTTATCTGTCTGGGGCTGGCGGGGGGGCGCGGAGAAATCTCCATTGAGCGGGTGGCCATCAACCTGATCGATGCCCGTATTCCTGATAATGCCGGTAAACAACCGATAGATATACCGGTGGTGGAGGGCGGCCCGGTGGGCTATTTTTCCACGCTGCCGGTGAAGGCGATTGTGCATCATCTGCGTCAGTCAGGCATTCCGGCTGTGGTTTCGCATACGGCGGGGACCTACAACTGCAACCAGCTTTTTTATGGCCTGAGTCACCATATCGCCAGCCATAATCTGGCGATCAAGGGCGGTTTTATCCATATTCCCTACAGCCATGAGCTGGCGGTCAATCATCCGGGAAAACCAAGTATGGCATTAGCGACGATGATCGCGGCGGTGCGCAGTATTGTGCATACCGCGCTGACGGTGGGGGAAGATTTAACCATCACCGGGGGAGCGCTGCATTGAGGTGCCGGTAAAGTGTTCAGTGTTTCATGGTAGGGGCGCCGCATGCTGCGTCCGCCGGCATCATCAATGGGTTAAATCGGGTCGAACTCATTTTCGACCCGTAGCGGTTTTAGCGTTATTCGTCGCCGACGCGGATCACCAGTTTGCCGAAGTTCTTGCCGTGCAGCAGGCCGATCAACGCCTGTGGCGCATTCTCCAGTCCGTCGACCAGATCTTCGCGGAATTTGATTTTCCCTTGCTCGACCCACTCGCCCATCTGCTGCAGGAATTCGCCAAAGCCTTCTGCATAGTCATCAAAAATGATGAAGCCCTGCATGCGGATGCGTTTACGCAGAATCAGCCCCTGCAGCATCGGCAGGCGATCCGGGCCGGCAGGCAAGTCGGTGGCGTTGTAGTGGGCGATAATGCCGCACACCGGAATACGCGCCTGGGTATTGAGCAGCGGGATCACCGCATCAAACACCGCACCGCCGACGTTCTCGTAGTAAATGTCGATACCTTGCGGGCAGGCAGCGGCCAGCTGCTCGGCAAAATCAGGCGCCCGGTGATCGACACAGGCATCGAAGCCCAGCTCTTCTACCACATAGCGGCATTTCTCTTTACCACCGGCCACGCCGACCACGCGGCAACCCTTCAGTTTGGCGACCTGTCCGACGACCGATCCGACGGCGCCGCTGGCGGCTGCAACCACCAGGGTTTCACCGGGTTTCGGCTGACCAATATCCAACAGGCCCATATAGGCGGTGAAGCCCGGCATGCCCAGGACGCCGAGCAGGCGGGAAGGGTGTTTCTGGTCCGGACCGAGATTACGCAAGCCACTGCCGTCAGATAAAGCATAATCCTGCCAGCCGTCATAGCCTAACACCCAGTCACCGGCTTTGAAGTCGGGATGCTGTGACGTAACAACACGCGATACCGTGCCGCCAACCATCACTTCACCGATCTCTACCGGTGGTGCGTAAGAAGGGGCATCGCTCATCCGGCCGCGCATGTAGGGATCCAGTGACAGATAGACGGTACGTAACAGTACCTGGCCAGCAGCGGGTTGCGGCGTCGCCACTTTTTCCAGGCGGAAATTGTCTGCGGTAGGCTCACCATGCGGGCGTGAGGCAAGTAAAAAACGGCGGTTGTGTTGCATAGACTGGGACATCAGACATTCCTTATGCGGATGGAATCCCAAGTCTAGTCAATCATTGACCAGAGGAAATAGCCGAATGTGCTCAGCGTTAAAGAGGAATGATCAGTACGTCGATATGACTGGTATTGATAAAGCGTGCTGCAGAGCAGGAAACCTTGTTCATCATGCTGTCGCTATGATTGCCGCAAACCACCAGATCATAGGTCTGCCGATGGCTGGCGTAGTTGAGGCTGTCACCCAACTCGCCGTGGACGATCAGCGTATCGGCTATTGGATAATCGGCCCGCAGGCGCAGTTCTTCCATAAACAACAGAGTTTCCTCCTCCATTAAGGCACGCAGATCGCCCAACATCGGCCCGGCGAAGTTATTGTACATTTCTGGATTGGCGATCATGCTCAGCAGGGTGATTTTGCCGTTGTAGGGGCGCACGATGGAGACGGCTTTTTCAACCAGGCGATGGCTGTCTGCCGCTACGGCGACGGTAACCAAAACGTTTTGATATCCCATCTTCCACTCCTGTTTCCTGTTGTTAGGGTAAAAGGGTAGAACCTGGCGAAACTAATAAATGTGTTTTGTATCACGCGCGTCAATAAATCATGGGGCATTGCCGTTATTTAGCAATAAAAGATCAACAGACACGCGCGCGTAATAAAAAAATTATAGCACCTGCGCCCACAGAGTTTTGGGTACCTTGCCCAAATCGAACAGTTTTCCGGCAACCAGCTCGGCACGACGGTGATCGGCAGCACGGTACATGTTGCTGATTTCAATATCATTATCAATGGAATAATTGAGCTTGTCGTACACCTTTTCCACGCTGTCCAAACTGGTGCATTTGCGGAATGTCATCAGGTAATCCAGGGTATCGGTCATGATTAAAATATAGCCTGTTAAGAGTTGTTGTCGGACGAAGAAACATCACCCTGTCATCATGACAGCAGCAAAAGTGTGATGTGCGACCTGAAAAATTAATTTCAAATAAATAAATTTCAATACGGTAATAAATGGCTGCGCGCAAGTTGACCCTGCGCTGCAAATAATAATATGCCCGTGGATTGTCGGCAATGCCTGGCTGTCGATCGGCATACAAAATAGGGAAAGTCTCAGGCTTAAAAAGTCCGGGCGGCAAGGCTGGCGGGCGCCTTTCCCCCGACTTGTGCAAATGCGACATGCCTTGCTCTTGGGATCACAGAGGAGGGGGGATGCCAACCCGAGCTTTTTCATTCCCATTAGTGCCAACCTGACCACTCTTCTTCAGCATGAGCGACTGCCTGGCTGCAACGTGAAATCCACTGGGTATATATGAAACCCGTATAAAATAAAACGAAACTACGTTTTATTTTATACGGGGGGTTTTTAATGACCGATAAACATGAAGTGAGGTTTCAATCATTTTTAACTAACGATAAAAAATGATTAAAGTTTTAATTAATACCGCCGATAAATCGTTTTGAGATAATTTTAGCCAAAAAACATCCGAAACCTGCCGCTTTCATTCCCATGATCATGAAACATATGGTTACCTCTGCTTTCTTGTTCACAACCTCAGCGAGACATTGTTAACCTGATTGGATCATTAGCTGAAAATTAAAACAGCCAATGACTCGAATTTTAAGTCAAATCCGAAACCCTAAAACCATATAGTTTACGAGAGTTACTTTTCAATGCGGATAGTTTATTCGTCGGAAAATGGTTAT
Organism: Serratia sp. AR11; assembly: GCF_056376275.1. Classification (NCBI taxonomy): domain Bacteria; kingdom Pseudomonadati; phylum Pseudomonadota; class Gammaproteobacteria; order Enterobacterales; family Yersiniaceae; genus Serratia; species Serratia sp. AR11. The sequence goes on along the minus strand of NZ_CM150739.1, from coordinate 3,363,759 downwards.
TTATACTGTCTTTATCGGCTACGAGCAGATTTTTGTTCTGTTATTTTAGTTTGGTTATGCTTTTGTTCGAATTGATCTAAAAACGATATTTTTTTGGCTTATATACATTGTTTTTTAGACGTTTTTTTACCTGCGGTGATTTTGCGAGCAAAAATAAGGTCAAAAAAAACACTATAAATGCGATATTTGGCTTAATTATTTTTTATTTTTGTGATGCAGATCACATTGTATTTAAAATTGCCTCTCACTTACATTGTGTGTGCTAATGGTTCGGGGGTAGAGTTGCGCTGCATTAGGAATAATCTTATTAATTTTGTAAAAATAGTTTCACGGTGATTAAACACTGCTGAAGCAAAATGCTGTACATCCATACACGTTGGTTTACGCACGTATCAAATACTGAATGACGGTCCGAATTTAGTGATGTTGAAAAATTTATAACGGTCGTTATTCAGGGATTCATTTGCCAATTTAGGGAACAAACCCAGGTCACGGGCGATAAAAATTATCACCCAGCGTATGTTTTTAAACATAGTCTGTCGGGATGGGGAATATGGGTACGTCTGAATTACTTAAGCATATTTATGACATCAATTTGTCATATTTACTTTTAGCACAGCGTCTGATTAATGATGAAAAAGCATCGGCAATGTTCCGTCTGGGGATCGACGAGACCATGGCTGATGCGCTCGCTCAACTCACGTTGCCACAAATGGTCAAACTGGCTGAGACCAACCAGTTGGTCTGCCAATTCCGTTTTAACGATCACCAGACGATCGAGCGCCTGACGAAAGAGTCGCGCGTGGACGATCTGCAGCAAATCCATACCGGCATTTTGCTATCAAGCCACTTACTGCAAGAACTATCGGCTAAAGACGGTAGTGCGACGAAGAAAAGAGCTTGAAGATGGCAGAGAAAAGTATTGTTCAGGAAGCCAAGGACATTCAGCTGGCAATGGAGCTGATCACGCTGGGCGCCCGTTTGCAGATGCTGGAAAGTGAAACTCAGCTCAGCCGCGGGCGTTTGATCAAACTGTATAAAGAATTGCGCGGCAGTCCACCGCCGAAAGGGATGTTGCCGTTCTCGACCGACTGGTTTATGACCTGGGAACAGAACATCCATTCATCGATGTTTTATAACGCCTACAGTTTCCTGATGAAGAGTGGGCACTGCACTGGCGTTGAGGCGGTGATTAAAGCCTATCGTTTGTATCTGGAACAGTGTCCGCACCAACCGGGAGAACCGCCGTTGTTGGCGTTGACCCGTGCCTGGACACTGGTGCGTTTCGTCGATAGCGGTATGCTGCAGCTCTCGGCCTGCAACTGCTGTGGCGGCACTTTTATCACCCACGCGCACCAGCCGTTGAACAGTTTTGTATGCAGTTTATGCCAGCCCCCATCCCGCGCAGTAAAAAGACGTAAACTTTCGCCGCAACTGGCCGATATTATTCCTCAACTGCTGGACGAGCAGGTTAAACGCGCGATTTGAGCCGGCGACAGCGCCGGTTTATCCAGACTTAAATCGATTTGTGACACGCAAGGTTCGACATACCGAACCCATCGACGCAGCCCAGACTGCTGCGTTGGTGCGTCTCAAACGCGCGCTTATCCCACCTTCCATCCACATTGTTAATTTAAGGAATGCGTGTGCTAGTTATTTTGGGTTATCTCGTGGTATTGGGTGCGGTCTTTGGGGGCTACCTGATTGTGGGGGGCCATCTGGGCGCGCTTTATCAGCCGGCAGAATTTTTGATTATCGGCGGCGCGGGTATCGGCGCTTTTATCGTGGGCAACAACGGTAAGGCGATAAAATCCACGCTGCGTGCCATTCCCAAGCTGATGCGTCGTTCGAAATACAGTAAAGATTTATATATGGACCTGATGGCGCTGCTCTTCCTGCTGCTGGCCAAATCTCGTCAGCAGGGCATGCTGTCCCTCGAATTCGATATTGATAATCCGCAAGAAAGTGAAATTTTCTCTAATTATCCGCGCATTCTTGCCGATAACACCCTCGTGGAGTTTATTACCGATTACTTACGGCTAATGGTGAGCGGCAACATGAATGCGTTTGAGATCGAAGCGTTGATGGACGAAGAGATCGAAACCTTTGAACAGGAAAGCGAAGTCCCGGCAGGCAGCCTGGCGATGGTCGGTGATTCGTTGCCGGCTTTCGGCATTGTTGCGGCGGTGATGGGGGTGGTGCATGCGCTGGCCTCGGCCGATCGCCCGGCGGCCGAGTTGGGGGCGTTGATCGCCAACGCCATGGTCGGTACCTTCCTCGGTATTTTACTGGCTTATGGTTTTATCTCGCCGTTGGCCACTCTGCTGCGGCAGAAAAGCGCTGAAAACGTCAAAATGATGCAGTGCATCAAGGTCACTTTACTGTCCAGCCTGAATGGCTACGCACCGCAGATTGCCGTCGAATTTGGCCGTAAAACCCTGTACACCACCGAGCGTCCGTCCTTCGTCGAGCTGGAAGAACATGTGCGCCGGGTGAAGGCGCCGGCACAGCAGGCGACGGAAGAAGAACAGGCATGAAGCAGAATCACCCGGTTGTTTTGGTCAGAAAACGCAAGTCGCATCAGGCCGGTCATCATGGCGGCTCCTGGAAGATTGCCTACGCCGATTTTATGACGGCGATGATGGCGTTCTTCCTGGTGATGTGGCTGCTGGCGATCGCCAGTCCGCAGGAACTGACGCAAATTGCCGAATACTTCCGCACGCCGCTAAAAGTGGCGCTGACCAGTGGCGACAAGAGCAGCTCGGAAAGCAGCCCGATCCCCGGCGGTGGCGATGACCCGACTCAGCAAGACGGACTGGTGAAAAGGCAGATTGATACGCTGGAGAAGCGCGACGAGGAACTGCGCTTGAACAAACTGCGGGAAAAACTCGATGAGCTGATTGAGTCCGATCCGCGGTTGAAAGCGCTACGTCCGCATCTGCTGATCAACATGATGGATGAAGGTCTGCGCATTCAGATCATCGATAGTCAGAACCGCCCGATGTTCAAAACCGGCAGTGCGCAGGTTGAAAGCTATATGCGTGACATCCTGCGGGCGATTGCCCCGATCCTCAATGATCTGCCGAATAAAATCAGCCTGTCCGGCCACACCGACGACATTCCTTATGCCACGGGAGAGCGGGGTTACAGCAACTGGGAGCTTTCGGCCGATCGCGCCAATGCTTCCCGGCGTGAGCTGATTGCCGGTGGGCTGTCGGAAGGGAAGGTGCTGCGGGTGGTGGGCATGGCTGCCACCATGAGCCTGAAACAGCACGGCGCCGATGACGCCATCAACCGCCGCATCACCGTGCTGGTGCTGAACAAGCAAACCCAGCAGGGCATTGAACACGAAAATGGCGAAAGCAACGCAATCGAGGTCGCTCAGCCGGTCGAACTAAAATCGCTGACCCCGGCGGCGACGGCTCCGGCCACCCTCATTGCACCGGAGCAGCCGGCGGCTGACCCAGTACCGACTAACAGCGACTCACAGCAGAGGTGATCCCGTGAGCATGGATATTAGTGCGTTTTATCAGACCTTTTTTGATGAAGCAGACGAGTTGCTGGCCGATATGGAGCAACACCTGCTGGAGTTGGATCCGCTGGCGCCGGACATTGAGCCGCTGAACGCCATTTTCCGCGCAGCGCACTCTATAAAGGGCGGGGCGGCTACCTTTGGTTTTACGGTACTGCAGGAAACCACCCATCTGCTGGAGAACCTGCTCGATGGTGCGCGGCGTCAGGAAATGAGCCTGAGCACTGAGATTATCAACCTGTTTCTGGAAACCAAAGACATTATGCAGGAGCAACTGGACGCCTATAAGACGTCACAAAAACCTGACGCCGACAGTTTTGAATACATCTGCCAGGCGTTGCGGCAGCTGGCGTTGGACGCACAGCAACAGGATGCCCCCGCAGCGCATCCGGCCACGGAACATGCCGTCGCGGTACCTGCGGCGATCGAAGGCGGGATGCGAATTTGCCTGAGTGGCCTCAAATCCAGCGAAGTCCCGCTGATGCTCGAAGAGCTGGGGAATCTGGGCGAGGTGAAAAACCCGCAGCAGACCGAAAACAGCCTGGAAGTGACGCTGCTGACCTCCGCCAGCGAAGATGACATCAGCGCGGTACTCTGTTTTGTACTGGAGCCGGAGCAAATCAGCTTCGCTACGCCGCCGCAGGCCGAAGTCGCGCCTGCCGCACCGGTACAGTCAGCGCCTGTCGTCGCGACAGCACCGGTGGTCAAACCGGCACCTGCGGCTGTCGAAGTCGCCAAACCACGGGCCAAGGCCAGCGAATCCACCAGTATCCGCGTCGCGGTAGAGAAAGTGGACCAGTTAATTAACCTGGTCGGTGAGCTGGTGATCACCCAATCGATGCTGGCGCAGCGTTCGGGCAGCCTGGATCCGGTGAATCACGGCGACCTGCTCAACAGCATGAGCCAGTTGGAACGCAATGCGCGCGACCTGCAAGAGTCGGTGATGTCGATTCGTATGATGCCGATGGAGTACGTGTTCAGCCGCTTCCCGCGGTTGGTGCGCGATCTGGCCGGCAAGCTGAATAAACAGGTGGAGTTGCAGCTGCAGGGCAGTTCTACCGAACTGGACAAGAGCCTGATCGAACGCATCATCGACCCCTTGACCCACCTGGTGCGCAACAGCCTGGATCACGGCATTGAAGATCCCGATACGCGCGTCGCCGCCGGCAAATCGGCGGTGGGTAATCTGATCCTGTCGGCGGAACACCAGGGCGGCAATATCTGCATCGAGGTGACCGACGACGGCGCCGGTCTGAACCGCGAGAAAATTCTCGCCAAGGCGGCCTCGCAGGGGCTGGCGGTCAGTGACAGCATGAGCGATGAAGACGTTGGTATGTTGATCTTTGCTCCGGGCTTTTCCACTGCCGAACAGGTCACCGATGTGTCCGGGCGTGGCGTCGGCATGGACGTGGTGAAGCGAAATATTCAGGAGATGGGTGGGCATGTAGAAATCCATTCTCAGGCAGGCAAGGGGACCGCGATCCGCATCCTGCTGCCGTTGACGCTGGCGATCCTCGACGGTATGTCGGTCAAGGTGAACGACGAAGTGTTTATTCTGCCGCTCAACGCGGTGATGGAATCACTGCAGCCGCAGGCCGAAGACCTGCATCCATTGGCCGGTGGCGAGCGAGTGTTGCAGGTGCGCGGTGAATATCTGCCGCTGGTGGAACTGTTCCGGGTGTTCGAAGTGGCAGGCGCCAAAACCGATGCCACTCAGGGCATTGTGGTGATCCTGCAAAGTGCCGGTCGTCGCTATGCGTTGCTGGTAGATCAATTGGTCGGTCAGCATCAGGTCGTGGTGAAGAATCTGGAAAGCAACTATCGCAAAGTGCCGGGTATTTCCGCCGCCACTATTCTCGGCGATGGCAGCGTGGCGCTGATTGTCGATGTCTCGGCGCTGCAAACGCTGAACCGTGAACAGCGTCAGACCGACGCGGCCGCATAATAATTAATCTATTGATTTGAAGGGTGAATGACATGGCAGGACTGGCAACCGTCAGCAAACTGGCTGGCGAAACGGTAGGGCAAGAATTCCTGATTTTTACCTTGGGCAATGAGGAATATGGCATTGATATCCTCAAGGTGCAGGAGATCCGTGGATACGATCAGGTTACCCGCATCGCCAATACTCCGGCCTTTATCAAGGGCGTCACCAACTTGCGTGGCGTGATTGTGCCGATTATCGACCTGCGGGTGAAGTTTGCCCAGCAGGATGTGTCTTACGATGAAAACACCGTGGTGATCGTGCTGAACTTTGGCCAACGGGTGGTGGGTATTGTGGTTGACGGCGTATCCGACGTGCTGTCGCTGACCACCGAGCAGATCCGTCCGGCACCGGAATTTGCCGTGACGCTGGCGACCGAATACCTGACCGGCCTGGGTTCGTTGGGTGACCGTATGCTGATTCTGGTGGATATTGAAAAGCTGCTGAGCAGCGAAGAGATGTCCCTGGTCGACAGCGTGGCAAAAAGCGCCTGATCCGCCGATAGCATTCAGCGTAGGGGCGCTGTATACCGCGCCTTTAAGGCGGCTAACATTGCCCGTTATTAGGGAGAGCGTGCCGAAGGGGTCGTAGCAGCTTTAGCTGCCGGAGCCGCCCCTCGGTGCGCTAGGCCCGGGTATCTCAGGCTCAAAGGCAACCTTTGCATCAAAACCCTACATAAAAATAGTTACCTCCCCGCATAAAGTTCTTCCCCGCTGCGCCGATAACTCTGTCAGTCAACGTAATCAGGGCCTGTCCGCGCGGGCGTTTATCAAGGGAAAACATGTTTAATCGTATGAAGGTGGTCACCAGCCTGTTACTGGTGCTGGTGTTATTTGGCGCCTTGCAGCTGGTTTCAGGCGGGCTCTTCTTCTCCTCACTGAAGAATGATAAAGAAAACTTCACCGTATTGCAGACCATTCGTCAGCAACAGTCCGAGCTGAACGAAAGCTGGGTCAACCTGCTGCAGGCGCGCAACACGCTAAACCGTGCCGGTATCCGCCACATGATGGATACCAATAATATTGGCAGCGGTGCTACCGTCGCCGAGCTGCTGGCGCGAGCCAAAAGCAACCTGGTGGTGGCGGAACAACACTATGCCGCCTATGACAAAATCCCTCTCAATGCCCGCCAGGACTTGCAGTCGGCCGAAAAGCTCAAACAGCAATACGGCATTCTTCACGGTGCCTTGACCGAACTGACGGTGTTACTGGGCGAGGGCAAAATCAACGCTTTCTTTGACCAGCCGACGCAAAGCTATCAGGACGCGTTCGAAGATATCTACAACACCTATCTGGCGCAAAACGACAAGCTTTACCAGAGCGCAGTGGAAGACAGTAACCACTCCTTCAACTTCGCTATCTGGACGCTGGCGGTGGTGCTGTTGACGGTACTGGCAGTGATTGTTCTGGTGTGGAGCGGTATTCATCACATTCTGGTGCGTCCGCTGAATCGCATGATCGAACACATCAAAATGATTGCCGCCGGCGATTTGACCCAGCCGATCGCAGTGACCAGCCGCAATGAAATGGGCGTACTGGCCGCCAGCCTCAAGCATATGCAAAACGAACTGATCGACACCGTTAGCGGTGTGCGTCAGGGGGCCGACGCTATTTATAGCGGCGCATCTGAAATTGCCGCCGGCAACAACGACCTCTCTTCACGTACTGAGCAGCAGGCCGCCTCGCTGGAGGAAACCGCTGCCAGCATGGAGCAACTGACCGCTACGGTGAAACAGAACGCCGAAAATGCTCGTCAGGCCAGCCAACTGGCGTTGAGCGCCTCCGAAACCGCGCAGAAAGGCGGCAAGGTGGTAGCCAATGTGGTGCAAACCATGCATGACATCGCCGGTAGTTCGCAGAAAATTGCCGACATTACCGGCGTGATCGACGGTATTGCCTTCCAGACCAACATCCTGGCATTGAACGCGGCGGTAGAAGCGGCACGCGCCGGTGAACAGGGCCGTGGTTTTGCGGTGGTAGCAGGCGAAGTGCGCAATCTGGCACAGCGTAGTGCCCAGGCGGCGAAGGAAATCAAAGGATTGATCGAAGACTCCGTCAATCGCGTCGATATGGGCTCGGTACTGGTAGAAAGCGCCGGTGAAACCATGGGCGATATCGTCAATGCCGTCACCCGCGTTACCGACATTATGGGTGAGATTGCCTCGGCGTCCGACGAACAAAGCCGTGGTATCGATCAGGTCGGCCAGGCGGTAGCGGAAATGGACCGCGTCACCCAGCAGAACGCCTCGTTGGTGGAAGAGTCCGCGTCTGCGGCGGCGGCGCTGGAAGAGCAGGCCAGCATGCTGACCCAGTCCGTGGCGGTATTCCGTCTGAAAGCGGCAGGCCAGGACGAATTCAAAATGCCCGTCAGCAGCAAGGCAACAGTGACCCCGGTACTCAATCATAAAAAAATGAACGCCAGCGATCCGCAGGATAACTGGGAAACGTTCTAACCGGCATTGGGCCTCCTGCCTTTCAGGGGGAGGCCGATTCCCCGTTGGCCGATTGGCACAAGGCAGGAGAAACCCCGTTTCCCCGCCTGGCCAGAAATCTGAGCTGGCCACCGGCCGGCTGCAAGGAGGTTCACAGTGTTTAACCGAATCCGCGTCTCTACCAGTCTGTTTCTGTTGTTGATGACTTTTTGTGTTATGCAGTTGGCCACCAGCGGCCTGTCGTACACCGCTTTTCGTTCCGATAACCACAACCTGAATCTGATCACCCTCGGCAGCCAGCAGCGCGATGCCCTCAGCCTGAGCTGGGTATCGCTGTTACAGGCTCGCAATACGCTCAACCGCGCCGGAACCCGCGCGGCGCTCAAGCTGCCGCAGGATCAGGTCAATGCGCTGATGGGCAACGCGCGTAGTTCACTGCAAAAAGCCGACCTCTATTTCAACCAGTTCCTGGCGGTACCGCGTAACAGCGAACAGGAACAACAGCTGACGGCAACCACCAAGGCCAGCTATGACCGGCTGCGCAATACCCTGCGCGAGCTGATTGGCTTCCTGGAGAACGATAACCTGCAGGCGTTTATGGACCAGCCGACGCAGAAAACCCAGGACCTGTTTGAAGCCGATTTTGTCCAGTATCTGCAACTGGTGAGCGCCAACGTCAGTGAAGCCAATGCGGCGAATCAACGCTCCTTCACCCTGTCCGGCTGGCTGGTGGCCGGTGCGGTACTGATGCTGATCGTGGTCACCGGCAGTGCCATGTGGTGGCTGCGTAATATGTTGGTACGGCCGCTGAATATCATGCGCAGTCATTTTGACCGCATTGCCGCCGGCGATCTGGCCACGCCGATCCAGGTTTATGGCCGTAATGAAATCAGTCAATTGTTCGCCAGCCTGCAGCGTATGCAGCAGTCACTGATTGGCACCGTGGGTGCGGTACGCGACGGGGCGGAATCGATCCTGATCGGCCTGCAGGAAATTTCCGAGGGCAATAACGATCTCTCTTCCCGTACCGAGCAGCAGGCGGCCTCGCTGGAGGAAACCGCTGCCAGCATGGAGCAGTTGACCGCCACGGTGAAACAGAATGCCGATAATGCACGCCAGGCTTCACAACTGGCGCGTGATGCTTCCACCACCGCGGCCAAGGGCGGCGAGCTGGCGGGCGACGTTGTCACCACCATGCACGACATTGCCAATAGTTCGCAGAAGATTGGCGCTATTACCAGCGTGATCGACGGCATTGCCTTCCAGACCAATATCCTGGCGTTGAACGCGGCGGTTGAAGCGGCGCGTGCCGGTGAGCAGGGCAGAGGTTTTGCGGTGGTGGCCGGTGAAGTACGCAACCTGGCGCAGCGCAGCGCGCAGGCGGCGAAAGAAATCAAAGGGCTGATCGACGAATCGGTCAGTCGCGTCAAGCAAGGGTCGGTGCTGGTGGAAAACTCCGGTGCCACCATGCAGGACATCGTGCGTTCGGTCACCCGGGTGACCGACATTATGGGAGAGATCGCCTCGGCGTCTGATGAGCAGAGCCGCGGCATCGAACAGGTGACGCAGGCGGTCACCCAGATGGATCAGGTTACACAACAAAATGCCGCATTGGTGGAGGAAGCGGCCTCGGCGGCCGTCGCGCTGGAAGAACAGGCGATTACCCTGGCCGACGCGGTGTCGGTATTCCGCCTGGCGGACGATAACTTCACCGCCCCGGCCAACTCTCAAAACGCAGTTTCACCCGTGGTAAAGGAAGCCCCAGATTGTCAAACCGCATAAGCAGCCCGTTTTTATTGAGTGAGATGGTATGAAGCCGGCACCCTCGACCCCTAACCGAGACCCTGCGACCTTATTGACGCAGATGGTACAGCGTCTGCCGTTGCTGGATGTGCATTTCCGCCGTATCAGCCAGCTGATTTACCAGCGCGCCGGTATCGTGCTGGCAGAGCACAAACGCGAGATGGTTTACAACCGTTTGGTACGACGTCTGCGACTGTTGGGCCTGAACGATTTTGGTGACTATCTGGCGCTATTGGAAAGCGATCCGAACAGCGCCGAATGGCAGGCGTTTATCAATGCGCTGACCACCAACCTGACGGCTTTTTTCCGCGAAGCGCATCACTTCCCGATCCTGGCGGAGCATGCGCGTCAGCGGCCTAACGGTTATTGCGTGTGGAGCACTGCGGCATCGACCGGCGAAGAGCCTTATTCGATCGCCATCACGCTCAGTGAAGTGCTGGGGCAACGCGCTACCGGTTGCCAGGTGTGGGCCAGCGACATCGATACTCAGGTGCTGGAAAAGGCCGAAGCGGGCGTTTATCGCCAGGAAGACTTACGCACCCTGACGCCGACGCAGATGCAGCGTTATTTCCTGCGCGGCACCGGGCCGCATCAGGGGTTGGTGCGGGTGCGGCCGGAACTGGCGGGGCGGGTGAACTTTCAGTCGCTCAATCTGTTGGCCCCTGAATGGGCACTGCCGGGGCAATTTGACGCCATTTTCTGCCGCAACGTGATGATCTATTTCGACAAGGCGACACAGGAGCGCATTCTGCGTCGCTTCGTGCCCTTGCTTAAACCTGGGGGCTTGATGTTTGCCGGCCATTCAGAGAACTTCAGCCAGATCAGCCGGGATTTCTACTTGCGTGGGCAGACCGTGTATGGCCTGACCAAGGAGAGGTAATGAATAAAATCAGAGTATTGTGCGTGGACGACTCGGCCCTGATGCGGCAGTTAATGACCGAAATCGTCAACAGTCACCCCGATATGGAAATGGTGGCGAGCGCGCCGGATCCGCTGGTTGCACGCGATCTGATCAAAAAATTTAACCCACAGGTGCTGACGCTGGACGTCGAAATGCCGCGCATGGATGGCCTCGATTTCCTTGAGAAACTGATGCGTCTACGGCCGATGCCGGTGGTGATGGTGTCGTCACTGACGGGCAAGGGTTCAGAAATTACGCTGCGTGCGCTTGAGCTGGGGGCGGTCGATTTCGTCACCAAACCGCAGTTGGGTATTCGTGAAGGCATGCTGGCCTACAGCGAACTGATTGCCGAAAAAATCCGCACGGCGGCCAAGGCGCGGTTACCACAGCGCTCCAGCAGCCCGGCCCCGGCGATCCTCAGTCATGCGCCGCTGTTGAGCAGTGAAAAACTGATCGCCATCGGCGCCTCTACCGGTGGTACCGAAGCGATCCGTCAGGTGCTGCAACCGTTGCCGGCCACCAGTCCGGCGCTGTTGATTACCCAGCACATGCCGCCGGGCTTTACCCGTTCGTTTGCCGAACGACTGAACAAACTGTGCCAGATCACGGTGAAAGAGGCCGAAGACGGCGAACGCGTGCTGCCGGGCCATGCCTATATCGCACCGGGCGATCGCCATCTGGAGTTGTCCCGCAGCGGGGCTAATTACCAGGTGAAACTGCACGATGGCCCGGCGGTCAATCGCCACCGGCCTTCGGTGGACGTGCTGTTCCGCTCGGTCGCGCAGTACGCCGGCCGCAATGCCGTGGGCGTGATCCTGACCGGCATGGGCAATGACGGTGCGATGGGCATGCTGGAAATGCATCGCGCCGGGGCTTATACCCTGGCGCAGAACGAAGCCAGTTGCGTGGTATTCGGTATGCCGCGCGAGGCGATTGCTACCGGTGGCGTCAATGAAGTGGTGGAACTGGAGCGCATGAGCCAACGCATGCTGGCGCAAATTGCCGGTGGCCAGGCATTACGTATTTAATTTTATGTTGCCGCCCGATGGTGTTATGCCAATCAGAAAAGCAAAGTGCTGTAAATTTGTACGATATTGCTTGAGTGAAAGTCACCCTCTCCCTTGGGAGAGGGGACTATTACACCTTAACTGAAGAGCATGACCCAAACGGCGGCAGTTGTTTTGCATCTTTAACGGTTAAACCTTGGAGTAAAAATGGCAGACAAGAGCCTCAAGTTTCTGGTGGTCGATGATTTTTCCACTATGCGTCGCATCGTCAGAAACTTGCTGAAAGAGTTGGGATTCAACAACGTTGAAGAAGCCGAGGACGGCGCGGACGCACTGAACAAACTTCGTGCCGGTGATTTCGACTTTGTGGTCTCCGACTGGAACATGCCGAACATGGACGGCCTGGAACTGTTGCAAACCATTCGTGCCGACGGCGCATTGGCGAGCATGCCGGTATTGATGGTCACGGCGGAAGCCAAGAAAGAAAACATTATCGCGGCGGCGCAGGCCGGTGCCAGCGGTTACGTGGTGAAACCTTTTACGGCGGCAACGCTGGAAGAAAAGCTCAACAAGATCTTTGAAAAACTGGGCATGTAAGGAGAGGGGCGATGAGAGACATTCCAATGCCTGCCAGCGATGCGGCAACCGCGGGAGAGATTATCTCCCGCATTGGCCAACTGACGCGCATGTTGCGCGACAGCATGCGCGAACTGGGGCTTGATCAGGCGATCGCCCAGGCGGCAGAGGCAATCCCGGATGCACGCGATCGTCTGGATTACGTGGTCACCATGACGGCGCAGGCAGCGGAACGGGCGTTGAACTGTGTGGAAGCCGCGCAACCGCGTCAGGCGTCGCTGGAATCAGAGGCCAAGGCGTTAAAAGGCCGCTGGGACGACTGGTTCGCCGATCCGATTGAGCTGGACGATGCGCGCGAACTGGTCACCGACACCCGTCAATACCTGGAGCAGGTGCCGGAGCATACGTCATTCACCAATGCCCAGTTGCTGGAAATCATGATGGCACAGGACTTCCAGGACCTGACCGGTCAGGTGATCAAACGCATGATGGACGTGGTGCAGGAGATTGAAAAGCAGTTGCTGATGGTGCTGATGGAAAATATCCCTGAACAGCCGGCGAAAGAGAAAAAGCCAAACGACAACCTGCTTAATGGCCCGCAGCTCGACCAGAACGGTGCCGGTGTGATCGCCAACCAGGCGCAGGTGGACGACCTGCTCGACAGCCTGGGTTTCTGAGGTTCTCTGGGGCGCGGCTTTGCTGCGTCCCAGGTATCAGAAAGGGTCTTAACGCTGGGTCATTCACTCATCCCGCAAATAACCCGTCTTTTTCCCCGCTGTTCCATCAATGAAATCCGCGATTTTTTGGCATGCTGGCGGCAATTTTATTCCCTCCCGGCACAGGAAGCGCATCCGTGGCTGAAGACAGCGATCTGGAAAAGAGCGAGGCCCCCACACCCCACCGGGTGGAAAAGGCGCGCGAAGATGGCCAGATCCCGCGTTCGCGCGAGTTGACGTCGGTGTTGATGCTGGTGGCGGGCTTATCGATTATCTGGGTGGCTGGCAGCAATATGTCGCAACAGTTGGCGATGATGCTGACGCAGGGCCTGAATTTCGATCACAGCATGGTCAGCAACGATAAACAGATGCTGCGCCAACTGGGGATGCTGTTACGTCAGGCGGTATGGGCGCTGTTGCCGGTGATGGCAGGATTGACGCTGGTGGCCATCACCGCGCCGATGCTGCTCGGCGGCCTGCTGCTCAGCGGCAAATCGCTCAAGTTCGATTTAAAGCGCATGAATCCGCTGTCCGGTCTGAAACGGATCTTTTCCAGCCAGGTATTGGCGGAGTTGTTGAAGGGCATCCTGAAGGCGACGTTGGTGGGCTGGGTCACCGGTTTATATCTGTGGCACAACTGGGCGGCGATGCTGCATCTGGTAACGCAACAGCCGCTCGACGCGCTCGCTAATGCGCTGCAGATGATCATCTTTTGCGGTTTGCTGGTGGTGCTGGCGCTAACGCCGATGGTGGCGTTTGACGTGTTTTATCAGCTGTGGAGCCACTTCAAAAAGTTGAAGATGACCAAGCAGGACATCCGCGACGAGTTCAAGGACCAGGAGGGCGATCCGCACGTCAAAGGGCGTATTCGCCAACAGCAGCGTGCCATCGCCAGGCGGCGCATGATGGCCGATGTGCCCAAGGCCGACGTTATCGTCACCAACCCAACCCATTACGCTGTCGCACTGCAGTACAACGACAAAAAAATGAGCGCGCCCAAGGTGCTGGCCAAGGGTGCCGGCGAAATTGCGCTGCGTATCCGCGAACTGGGTATGGAACACCGCATCCCAATGCTGGAGGCACCGCCGCTGGCGCGTGCGCTGTATCGACACAGCGAGATTGGACAACACATTCCCGCCACCCTGTATGCCGCCGTGGCCGAAGTTCTGGCCTGGGTTTACCAGCTAAGACGCTGGCGGCGCGAAGGTGGGCTGATCCCGAAAAAACCTGAACGTTTACCGGTGCCGGAAGCACTGGATTTTGCTGGAGAAAGTGACACTAATGGCTAATTTGGCCGCCCTGCTTCGTTTGCCGGGCAGTTTTAAAGATACGCAGTGGCAGGTATTGGCCGGCCCGATACTGATTCTGATGATCCTGTCGATGATGGTGCTGCCGTTGCCGGCATTTATCCTCGATCTGTTGTTCACCTTCAATATTGCCTTGTCGATCATGGTGCTGCTGGTAGCGATGTTTACCCAGCGCACGCTGGAATTTGCCGCATTCCCCACCATCTTGCTGTTCTCGACCTTACTACGCCTGTCGCTCAACGTGGCGTCGACGCGCATCATCCTGATGGAAGGGCATACCGGTTCCGCCGCTGCCGGGCGTGTGGTGGAAGCCTTCGGCCACTTCCTGGTGGGCGGTAACTTCGCCATCGGTATTGTGGTGTTTATCATTCTGGTGCTGATCAACTTTATGGTTATCACCAAGGGTGCCGGACGTATCGCCGAAGTAGGCGCGCGTTTTGTACTGGACGGCATGCCGGGTAAGCAGATGGCGATCGATGCAGATCTCAACGCCGGCTTGATCGGTGAAGAAGAAGCGAAAAAACGCCGTTCTGAAGTTACGCAGGAGGCCGACTTCTACGGCTCGATGGACGGTGCCAGTAAGTTCGTTCGTGGCGATGCGGTCGCCGGCCTGATGATCATGATACTGAACGTGGTCGGTGGTCTGCTGGTCGGGGTGATCCAGCACGGGATGGAAGTGGGTACGGCAGCGGAAACCTATACCTTGCTGACTATCGGTGACGGCCTGGTAGCGCAGATCCCGGCGTTGGTTATTTCGACCGCGGCCGGCGTTATCGTGACCCGCGTGGCGACCGATCAGGATGTCGGCGAGCAAATGGTCGGCCAACTGTTCAACAATCCGCGCGTAATGTTACTCAGCGCCGCCGTGCTCGGCCTGCTTGGCATGGTGCCGGGGATGCCGAACCTGGTCTTCCTGCTGTTCACCGCCGCTCTGTTGGGGTTGGCCTGGTGGCTGCGTGGGCGCGATCAGCAAGCTCCCAAAGAGCAGGAAGCGCCGATAACGCAGGACAACCCGCAGGCGGTAGAAGCCAGTTGGTCTGACGTGCAGTTGGAAGATCCGCTGGGGATGGAAGTCGGTTACCGATTGATCCCGATGGTAGATTTCCAGCAAAACGGCGAACTGCTTGGCCGTATCCGCGGCATCCGTAAAAAGTTCGCGCAGGAGATGGGTTACCTGCCGCCGGTGGTACATATTCGCGACAACCTCGAATTACCGCCAGCCAGTTACCGCATCCTGATGAAGGGAGTAGAAATCGGCAGCGGCGAAGCCCAACCGGGACGTTGGCTGGCGATTAACCCAGGCAACGCGGTGGGTGAATTGGCGGGGGATAAAACCACCGACCCGGCGTTTGGGCTGGAAGCGGTATGGATTGACAGCGCGCTGCGTGAGCAGGCGCAGATCCAGGGCTTTACCGTGGTAGAAGCCAGCACCGTGGTGGCAACCCATCTGAATCATCTGATTGGTCAATTCGCCAGCGAGCTGTTTGGTCGACAGGAAACGCAGCAGCTGTTGGATCGCGTAGCGCAGGACATGCCGAAACTGACTGAAGATTTCGTGCCGGGCGTGGTGACGCTGACCACGTTGCACAAGGTGTTGCAGAACCTGCTGACGGAGCGAGTTTCGATCCGCGATATGCGCACCATTATTGAAACTCTGGCGGAGCATGCACCGACGCAAACCGATCCCTATGAACTGACCACCGTGGTGCGGGTCGCGTTGGGACGAGCCATCACCCAGCAGTGGTTCCCGGGCAACGGTGAAATTCAGGTCATTGGTCTGGACACCCAGCTTGAGCGCTTGTTATTGCAGGCGTTGCAGGGTGGTGGCGGTTTGGAGCCAGGGCTGGCGGATCGTCTGCTGGATCAGGCCAAACAGGCGTTGCAACGTCAGGAAATGTTAAGTGCGCCGCCGGTGCTGTTGGTGAACCATGCGCTGCGGGCCTTGCTGGCACGCTTCCTGCGCCGTAGTTTGCCGCAACTGGTGGTGCTGTCTAATCTGGAAATCAACGACGACCGTCAAATCCGCATGACCTCGACCATTGGGGCCGCATAATGAAATACAGCATGGCGATAATCTGCCTGTTGGCTCCGCTGAGCCTGCAGGCGGCGTCCGGTTCCTGGGTAGCCGACAGCGTGGGGGCTACGCTGGAACATGGCGGGGAACGGGGAGAGTCACCGGGGCTGCGTGCACCTAACGAGTTACCGAATGCCAATGCGCGTATTACCAGCGTCAGTTGGCGTTACCGGTTGCTGGCCACCGAACCGGCCGGTATGCAGGCGCAGCTTTGCAGCTTGACCCGCTGCATTGCGCTGAGCGGCGGCAGTGGCAGCAGCACCGGGTTACAGGGCGAACCGGCCAACGCCGAGCTGCGTTTTGTCTACTATGTGCAGGCGCGCGGCAGTTTGAACCCACCGCTGCGGGTGATCAGCAATCAGGTGATTGTCAATTACCAGTAACGGTCTAGGCGAGGATCGCCAGACCGTTGCGATCGACCAGCGAAAGAAGCTTCATGGCGGCGGAGTTGGGCACGGCTTCGCCACGCTCCCATTTTTGCACCGCCTTTTTGCTGACGTTCAGATGCAAGGCAAACACCGGCTGGCTGACGTTTTCACGCTCGCGCAGGGCGCGGATGTCCGCTGGAGTATATTGTTTGACCGGGCGTAAACACAGCATGTCGAAGGTGCGCATGGTGCCGGC
Source organism: Serratia sp. AR11 (assembly GCF_056376275.1). Classification (NCBI taxonomy): domain Bacteria; kingdom Pseudomonadati; phylum Pseudomonadota; class Gammaproteobacteria; order Enterobacterales; family Yersiniaceae; genus Serratia; species Serratia sp. AR11. The sequence goes on along the minus strand of NZ_CM150739.1, from coordinate 3,346,804 downwards.
ATCAACAAATCCTGCCTGATGCAGTTCTTGGACTTCCTGATGGATCTCAGCAAGGATCTTGCTCATAGGTCAGTCTCCTCAACCTCTTGTCATTAACCAACTGATAAAGCCTGAAAGGCGAATAGTCCAGATAAAGGTAGATATCGATCATTCACTCCCCCTCAGAAATTATCCCCTTTACGGGTATAGATTAAGTGATTTAAAAACCAACACAGGGTGGGGGAACGGCATGGGAGAGGACAGGCGGAAATGCCAGGTTTGCGTAGTGTTACGAATACAAAATCAGAGGGCTGGATAAAGTGGCAATTGAAGTGCGAGTTGTCTCGCAATAGGGGAGACACACCCGGCGGAACGGTGACATGGCCGGGTGAGGTTTGGTTGATTTAAACGCCGATTTTTCGCCCCAGCAGGCTGGCGTTACGCGACTGGCCATCCGGGCCGTACAGCGATTTGTTTTGCTTGCTCAGGATCGCCAGCGCCTGGGCGTTGTGATCGATCTGCTGATTGAGCAGCATGCCGTTATGCTGGTTTTTTTCCCGCAGCAATTGGCTGAGCGACTGCACCCGTTGCCAGGCGTCTGCCAGGCGCGGATGAGCGGAATAGGGGGCTTGTTGCCCCAATGCACTTTCCAATTTCAGTCGCTGCTGTTCCAGGTAGTTTACCGTAGCCAGCAGTTGGCTCTTGGCGTCGGTGGCACGTTGCAGTGCCACGCCGGGCAATTGGCCGGAGCACAGCAAATGATGTTCTTCCGCCAGCACCGTATCCAGCGCTTGCAGGGTTTCCAGCAGCTTATTAATCAGTTGCGCCAGATTTTCCATTACGATAAATCACCTTTCAAAGAGTTCCGGATGTTTAACCTGGCGGTCAAACCTTTGGCGATGGGTTGCCGTTCGACATCCACTGGGCATCGCTTTGCACGTCCTGCAGCAATGCATCGGCAATTTTGCCGGCATCCATTTTCAGTTCGCCGTTGCGGATCGCCTGTTTGATGGCGTCCACCCGGTTTATATCAATATCCTGCGTTCCCGGTTGCATCAGGCGCGCTTGCGCGTCGCTCAATTTTACCTGGGTGCCGCTGACGGCGCTTTCCGTCTGGGCGGTTTTACGTGGCTGAAGTTGATTCTCCGCCGGCGTCTCACGCGCTTGCACCGTGGGAACGGGTTGCAGCCGCTGGGTGCGATCGATACTCATGGTCAATCTCCATCAATGCCGTCACCTGGCAGGCAATGGCTGATATTTTTTGTGGCCCTGGCGGCCAATAAAATACTGCTTATGACTTTGTTATCGGCAAGGTTTGATAAACCTTTACTTATTTATAGGGTGATGCGAATAGCTCCGTCGTCACCGACAATGCCGTTAACAATTTGCCCGGAGGCCATGCGCACGCGGACGCTATCTTCTGTGGCGGCGTTGTTCATCGCCTTGCCCGAGCCGCTGATGTTAAATCCGTCCCCCTGTGCGGTCACCTGCACTGCCTGACCGGCCTTGACCGCCCAGGCGCGACGCAGCATGGCCAGGTTCAGTGGCTGGCCAGGACTGATATTACGCAGGCTGACGGCCCCAAGAGCTTTGCCGGCCTCGGTCAGCGTGCGGGGTGGCAGAGTGTCGAGCCGACCGGTCTTCAACTTGATATCCGCCGCCGTCAGCTTGCTGCCAGCACTGATGCCGCGTGCCGACACCAGGTATTTGCCGATCACCTGAACCTGCGTCTGGATGAAACGCCGTTCCTGACCACAGCGCGCAGAAATACTGATGTTGCCCCAACGGCGGGCATTGGAGGCGAGAGACAGCTGTGGAAATTCGCACGCTGGCCACAGGGCTGCAGGCGTGCGCACCAGCACTTTAACCTGTACCGGACTGCCGCTGAATTGGCTGGTGACGAAGTTTTCAATCTGCGCCGCCAGATCCTCGGCCCGTGCGTTCAGGCTGCACAGCAGCGCTGCCAACAGCAGCATTCTACCTTTCATCTTCGCTTCCACCACAACCATCAGGATACGCGTAAGTGTACCCGGACTGTGTTCAGGCTAAGCAGATAAATAGCGACGCATTTTGCTCTTATTCCCACGATAGGCTGGCACAAGGGGCGTTTATGCTGTCGGCTCCAAATTCTAACCTCGCGGAGGGAGCATGATCGACAAACTGGACGCTGCTCTGCGCTTTGGTCAAGAGGCGCTGAACCTGCGCGCCCAGCGGCAGGAAATTTTGGCCGCCAACATCGCCAACGCAGACACCCCGGGTTATCAGGCGCGGGACATCGATTTCGCCGGCCAATTGAACAAGGTGCTGGAACAGGGCCGCGTCAGCGGCAGTGGCATTGCGCTGAACATGACGTCTGCGCGCCACATTCCGGCGCAGAACATGCAGCCGCCACAGCTCGACTTGCTGTTCCGCGTGCCGGATCAGCCGTCCATGGACGGCAACACGGTGGACATGGATCGCGAACGTACCAACTTCGCCGATAACAGCCTGAAATATCAGACCGATCTGACGCTGATCAACGGTCAGATCAAAGGGATGATGTCAGTGTTACAACAAGGATAAGGCGCATGTCGCTACTGAATATTTTTGATATCTCCGGCTCGGCGCTGTCCGCACAGTCGCAACGCCTGAACGTCAGCGCCAGCAACATGGCCAACGCCGACAGCGTCAGCGGCCCGGACGGCCAGCCTTATCGCGCCAAACAGGTGGTGTTTGAAGTCGCCAGCGCGGCCGGGCAGCCAACCGGCGGCGTACGCGTAGCACAGGTGGTCGACGACCCCGCTCCGGAGCGCCTGGTTTATCAGCCGGGCAACCCGCTGGCGGACGGCAAAGGCTATGTCCGGATGCCGAACGTGGATGTGGTGGGAGAAATGGTCAACACCATTTCCGCCTCCCGCAGCTATCAGGCCAACGTCGAGGTGCTCAACACCACCAAGTCGATGATGATGAAAACCCTGACGCTGGGTCAATAACCGGAGCTTGCCATGGCCATTGCCGCAACCACCACTGAATCGCTGGATAACAGCGTCATCGGTGCCAACGCCAAAAATAACACCAGCCAGGATCTGAACAACAGCTTCCTGACGCTGCTGGTGGCGCAGTTGAAGAATCAGGATCCGACCAACCCGATGCAGAACAATGAGCTGACCAGCCAATTGGCGCAGATCAACACCGTTCAGGGCATCGAGAAACTCAATACCACGCTGGGCTCGATTTCCGGCCAGATCAACAGCAATCAGTCACTGCAGGCCAGCGCCCTGATCGGTCACGGCGTGATGGTCCCCGGCAGCAATATCCTGGCCGGCAGCAAAGACGGCAAGGTCAGCACCACGCCGTTTGGTCTGGAACTGGAGCGTGCCGCCGATTCAGTGACCGCCACCATTACCGACGCTACCGGTAAAGCGGTGCGCACTATCGAACTCGGCGGCCTGACCGCCGGCGTGCATTCGTTTAGCTGGGACGGTTCGATGACGGACGGCACCGCCGCACCCGACGGAGCCTACAGCTTCACCATCAACGCCAAGGGCAACGGTGAGCAGTTGGTGGCGCGCAGCCTGCACTTTGGCATGGTCAACGGCGTTATCCGCGATGCGAACGGCGCGAAGCTGGATCTGGGCCTGGCGGGCAGTACCACGCTGGAAGAAGTCCGCCAAATTCTTTAATACGATTTTTTATTTCACTCATTCACAGGGCGTTATCGGACGATAGCCTAAACATTATTCGGAGAATGACATGGCCTTTTCTCAGGCAGTAAGCGGCTTGAACGCAGCAGCAACCAACCTGGACGTGATCGGTAATAACATCGCTAACTCCGCCACTTCCGGTTTTAAATCAGGCACCGTTTCCTTTGCCGACATGTTTGCCGGTTCGCAGGTCGGGCTGGGTGTCAAGGTTGCGGGCATCACCCAAAACTTTAAGGGCGGCACCACCACCGGGACCAGCCGTGCGCTGGACGTGGCGATTTCCGGCAACGGTTTCTTCCGCATGCAGGACCAGGACGGTGGCGTTTTCTACAGCCGTAACGGCCAGTTCAAACTGGATGAAAACCGCAACCTGACCAATATGCAGGGCCTGCAGTTGACCGGTTATCCGGCTGCCGGTACGCCGCCGACCATTCAACAGGGCGCCAACCCGGTGCCGCTCAGTATTCCTGAAGGCATGATGAACGCCAAGGCGTCCACATCAGGCACCATGGTAGCCAACCTCAAGTCCACCCATAAGGTACCGGACAACAAGACCTTCGATCCGGCCAAGCAGGATTCTTATAACTACGTCAACACCATCACCGCCTACGACTCATTGGGCAATGCACATAACATCAATGCCTATTTCGTGAAGACTGACGAAAACAAGTGGCAGGTGTATACCCAGGATGGCTCCGCTGCGCCTGTCGATGCCGGCACCATGACCTTCGATACCAGCGGCAACTTGACCGGTACCACCAGTAAACAAGGCACCGCCGCCGAGTTCAGCATGCTGGTCCCGATGTCCGCCAAAGACGGTGCTCCGGCACAGAACCTCAGCCTGAGCTTTGCCAAGAGCATGCAGCAGAGCGTTAGCGCAGATTCGGTCAGCAAGGTGTCGCAAGACGGCTATGGCGCCGGTGAGTACACCAATTTCCAGATTAACAACGACGGTACGGTCGTGGGCATCTATTCCAACCAGCAGACTCAGGTGCTGGGGCAGATTGTGATGGCCAACTTCTCCAACCCGGAAGGCCTGTCCTCGCAGGGCGATAACGTCTGGCAGGAAACCGGTGCATCGGGCCAGCCGCGTGTGGGTATTGCGGGTGGCGGCGGCTTCGGCAAGTTGACCAGCGGTGCGCTGGAAGCCTCCAACGTCGATCTGAGCCAGGAGTTGGTGAATATGATCGTCGCCCAGCGCAACTACCAGTCGAATGCCCAGACCATCAAAACCCAGGACTCCATTCTGCAGACGCTGGTCAGCCTGCGCTAATAGGATTGATTTATGGATCACGCGATTTATACCGCGATGGGCGCGGCGCGGCAGACGCTGGAGCAGCAATCGGTTACTGCCAACAACCTGGCTAATGCCTCGACGCCGGGTTTCCGTGCTCAGCTTTCGGCGCTGCGTGCGGTGCCGGTAGACGGGCCAAGCCTGCTGACGCGCACGCTGGTTACCGCGTCAACTCCGGGTGCCGACATGAGCCAGGGGGCGCTGAACTATACCGCGCGCCCGCTGGACGTGGCGTTGCAACAGGACGGTTTTCTGGCGGTCAGCCTGCCGGATGGCGGCGAAGCCTACACCCGCAACGGCAATCTTCAGATTTCCTCCACCGGGCAGTTGACGGTGCAGGGCAGGCCAGTAATGGGCGATGGCGGGCCGATTGAGGTACCGCCGTCGGCAGAGATCACCATTGCCGCCGACGGTACCATCTCGGCACTGAATGCGGGCGATCCGCCGAATACCCTCGCACAGATTGGTCGGCTGAAACTGGTCAAGGCCGACGCGCGCGAAGTGATGCGCGGCGATGACGGTCTGTTCCGTCTGACGCCGGAAACCCAGCAGCAGCGCGGTAATCAGTTGCCAAACGACCCATTGGTACGGGTCATGCCGGGCGTGCTGGAAGGCAGCAATGTCAAACCGATGGAAACCATGGTTGACATGATCGCCAACGCCCGCCGGTTTGAAATGCAGATGAAAGTCATCCACAGCGTGGATGAAAATGAACAGCGCGCCAACTCGTTGTTATCACTGAGTTAAGCAGCAAGGAAATAACCCATGATCCCATCTTTATGGATTGCCAAAACCGGTCTGGATGCGCAGCAGACCAACATGGACGTGATTGCCAACAACCTGGCCAACGTTAGCACCAACGGCTTCAAACGCCAGCGTGCGGTATTTGAAGACCTGCTGTATCAGACCATGCGCCAGCCGGGGGCTCAGTCCTCCGAGCAGACTACGCTGCCGTCCGGTTTGCAGATTGGTACCGGTGTGCGTCCGGTGGCCACTGAGCGCCTGCACAGCCAGGGCAATCTGTCGCAGACCAATAACAGCAAAGACATCGCCATCAAGGGGCAAGGCTTTTTCCAGGTGATGATGCCGGACGGCACCCTGGCTTACACCCGCGACGGTTCGTTCCAGAGAGATCAGAATGGCCAACTGGTGACGGCCAGCGGTTTCCAGGTGCAGCCGGCAATCATCATTCCGGCCAATGCCCTGAGCATTACCGTGGGTCGCGACGGCATTGTCAGCGTCACCCAGCAGGGCCAGACCGCGGCCCAGCAGGTGGGCCAGCTGACGTTGACCACCTTTATCAACGACAGCGGCCTGGAAAGCATGGGTGAGAATCTGTACCAGGAGACCGAAAGCTCAGGCGCGCCGAACGAAAGCACACCCGGCTTAAACGGCGCCGGCCTGCTGTATCAGGGTTATGTGGAAACCTCCAACGTCAACGTGGCGGAAGAGTTGGTCAATATGATCCAGACCCAGCGTGCTTATGAGATCAACAGCAAAGCGGTATCGACTTCCGATCAGATGCTGCAAAAACTGACTCAACTGTAATTGACGGGCGCGGCAGCGCCCGTAACCCTATTTTGTGAAACAAAGGCGATACCCGTGGTAATCACAACTCTGATGGCAAACGTGCCGCCGCAAGGCAAACGCTGGTTGGCGGCGATGGTGATGCTGACGCTGGGCGGCTGTGCTTATATTCCGCATAAACCTCTGGTGGATGGCACGACCACGGCGCAACCGGCTCCGGCGGGCGCACCGGTACCCAACGGCTCGATTTTCCAGACGGTACAACCGATGAACTACGGCTATCAGCCTCTGTTTGAAGATCGCCGCCCGCGTAACGTGGGTGACACTCTGACCATCGCGCTGCAAGAAAACGTCAGCGCCAGCAAAAGTTCTTCCGCCAATGCCAGCCGCAACGGTGCCAGCAAGTTTGGCGTTGCCACGGCGCCGCGCTACCTCGACGGCCTGCTGGGCAATGCGCGTGCCGATATGGAGATGTCCGGCGACAGCACCTTCGGCGGCAAGGGCGGAGCCAATGCCAACAATACCTTTAACGGCACCATTACCGTCACGGTCAATCAGGTGCTGGTTAACGGCAACCTGCACGTGGTGGGCGAAAAACAGATCGCCATCAATCAGGGCACCGAGTTCATTCGTTTCTCCGGGGTAGTGAATCCGCGCACCATCAGCGGCAGTAACTCGGTCACTTCCACTCAGGTGGCAGATGCGCGCATTGAATACGTCGGTAACGGCTATATCAACGAGGCGCAGACCATGGGTTGGTTGCAACGCTTCTTCTTAAATGTCTCACCGTTCTAAGGATTGACCGATGCTGAAAAAAATACTGCTTACGCTGTGGATTGGGCTGGTGTGTTTACCGGCAACGGCGGAGCGCATTCGCGATCTGGTCACGGTGCAAGGCGTGCGTGATAACGCGCTGATCGGTTACGGGCTGGTGGTGGGGCTGGATGGTTCCGGTGACCAAACCATGCAGACGCCGTTCACCACCCAGAGCCTGAGCAATATGCTGTCGCAGTTGGGGATCACCGTGCCGCCGGGCACCAATATGCAGCTGAAAAACGTGGCGGCGGTGATGGTGACCGCCAGGCTGCCGCCGTTTTCTCGTACCGGACAGAATATTGACGTGGTGGTGTCCTCAATGGGCAACGCCAAGAGCCTGCGCGGCGGTACCTTGCTGATGACGCCGCTGAAAGGCGTTGATAACCAGGTTTACGCACTGGCGCAGGGCAACGTGCTGGTGGGCGGTGCCGGTGCTTCGGCCGGCGGCAGCAGCGTGCAGGTCAACCAACTGGCCGGTGGCCGCATCAGTAACGGGGCCACCATTGAACGCGAACTGCCAACCACTTTCGGTGCCGGTGGCGTGATTAATCTGCAACTGAACGATGAGGATTTCACCCTGGCGCAGCAGATCAGCGATGCCATCAACCGCCAGCGCGGTGGTGGCACTGCCTCACCGTTGGACGCCCGCACTATTCAGGTATTGGTGCCGCAGGGCAACAGTTCACAGGTGCGTTTCCTGGCGGAGATCCAGAACATTAACGTCAGCGTCGGGGCGATGGATGCCAAAGTGATCATCAACTCACGCACCGGGTCGGTGGTGATGAACCGCGATGTGATCCTGGATTCTTGTGCGGTGGCACAGGGCAATCTGTCGGTGGTGGTCGATCGGCAAAATACCGTCAGCCAACCAACGACGCCGTTTGGCGGCGGGCAGACTGTGGTGACGCCAAATACCCAGATTTCGGTGCAGCAGCAGGGCGGTTCGCTGCAGAAGGTTAATGCCAGCGCCAATCTGAATAACGTGATCCGCGCGCTGAATGCTCTGGGGGCGACACCGATCGATCTGATGTCGATCCTGCAGGCAATGCAAAGTGCGGGCTGTCTGCGTGCCAAGTTGGAAATCATCTGATGGCCGGCGATCTGATGGCGATGTCGGGTGCCGCTTATGATGCGCAGGCGCTAAACGGGCTTAAGCGTGACGCGGCGAGCGATCCGCAGGGCAATCTGAAACAGGTGGCGCAGCAGGTTGAAGGCATGTTCGTGCAGATGATGCTGAAAAGTATGCGTGCCGCGCTACCCAAGGACGGGGTGCTGAGCAGCGATCAGTCGCGGCTCTATACCTCAATGTATGACCAGCAGATTGCCCAGCAGATGTCGCAAAAGGGGCTGGGGATGGCCGACATGATGGTCAGGCAGATGAGCAACGCCAACGCGGTGCCGAGTGAGACGGCGGGCATGTCGCCAATGGCGCTGGACCTTCTTTATCAGGACAGTGAGGTGCTGCAAACGCTGCCAAATCAGGCGCTGGAGCAAATGATCCGTCGTGCGGTACCGAAAGCACCTGCCGCGTCGCCGCTGTCGCTCAATAACGGCAACTTTGTCGCCAGGTTGTCTGTTCCGGCACGGGTTGCCAGCCAGCAGAGCGGCATTCCGCATCAGTTGATTGTGGCGCAGGCCGCGCTGGAATCGGGCTGGGGCCAGCGTGAGATCCCGACCGCCAACGGTTCGCCGAGCTACAACCTGTTTGGCATCAAGGCCGGCAGCAGCTGGAGCGGGCCGGTTACCGAGGTCACCACCACCGAGTTTGAGCAGGGGGCCGCGAAGAAGATCAAGGCGCAGTTCCGGGTGTACGGCTCTTACGTTGAAGCCATTGCCGACTACGTCAAGCTGTTGACCAATAACCCACGCTACGCCGAAGTGGCCAATGCGCGCAGCCCCGAACAGGCGGCACATGCGTTGCAGAAGGCCGGTTACGCTACCGATCCGCAATACGCCAACAAGCTGGTCAGCGTGATCCAGCAGATGAAAAACACCGGCGAGCAGGTGGTTAAGGCTTATACCCATGACCTGAAGGATCTGTTCTAAATCCCCGTCATTCTTGACGCTGCAGCTGTGTTGGCTGCACAAGCTCACCCCGGTCACTTGGCAGACCAAGCTTCCGGGGACTCCCTTGCTGGCCGCCGTGCTGCAACGCCAATTATTTTGGGGATTTGCGAATGTCATAAATCATGAATAGGGCTAGCAATTTGCTATCAAGTTTCCCCGCTTTTTGCCGATAACCAACACAGGCTGGGTGAACGACTCAGCAGATTAATTGACTTCTGTGGGCCAGCGGCGCCGCAGCAAAAGGAACTTTTATGTCCAATAGCTTAATCAATACCGCGATGAGCGGGCTGAATGCGGCTCAGGTGGCGCTCAGCACCGTCAGTAACAACATCTCCAATTACAACGTGGCGGGCTATAACCGCCAAACGGCAATTCTGGCGCAGAATGGCGGTATGAGTACCATGAATGGTTTTATTGGCAACGGCGTTACCGTCACCAGCGTCAACCGCGAATATAATCAGTTCATTACCAACCAACTGCGTGGCGCGCAGAGCCAGGCCGGGGCGCAGAACGCCTATTTCGAGAAAATTTCGCAGATCGATAATCTACTGGCCAGCAAAACCAATACCCTGTCGACCAACATGCAGGACTTCTTCAGTAACCTGGAGAATCTGGTCAGCAACGCCGGTGATGACGCAGCGCGTCAAACGGTGCTGGGCAAAGCCAATGGTCTGGTCAATCAGTTCAATAACACCGATAAATATCTGCGAGATATGGACAGCGGCGTTAATCAGCAGCTCAGTGATAGCGCGACGCAGATCAACAGCTATAGCCAGCAGATTGCCAAACTCAATGATGAAATCACCCGCCTGCGCGGCAGTGGCGGTGAGCCGAATGCCTTACTGGATCAGCGCGACCAGTTGGTCACCGAGCTAAACCAGGTGGTGGGGGTGCAGGTGACCCAGCAGGACGGCGATGCCTATACGGTCTCTTTCGCCAACGGCCTGACCCTGGTGCAGGGTAACAACGCCTACCAGGTTGAAGCCATCCCCTCCAGCGGCGATCCTGCCCGTTTGACCATCGGCTATAACCGCGGCAACGGTGTCAGCGAAGTGCCTGAAGGGCAAATTACCAGCGGCAGCGTTAGCGGCGTGTTGAAATTCCGCACGGAATCGCTGGATGGCGCTCGCAACCAACTGGGGCAGTTGGCGCTGGCGATGGCCGACAGTTTTAACCAGCAACACCGTGCAGGGTTTGATCTCAACGGCGATGCCGGGACCGACTTCTTCAACTTTGGCGGCGGACGCGTGGTGGATAACAGCCGCAATACCGGCGATGCGGCGCTGTCGGTGTCCTACACCGATACCGGCAAGGTAAAAGCCAATGACTACCGGGTAGAATTTGACGGCAGCAACTGGCAGGTGAGCCGTCTGCCGGACAACGTGAAGGTGAATGCCACCGCGGGTACCGATGCCGATGGCAAAGCGACGTTAAGTTTTGACGGCCTGAAGGTCGGCATCGAAGGTAACGCGCAAAAGAATGACAGCTTCACCGTGAAACCGGTCAGCGACGTAGCGGGCAGCCTGAAGGTCGCCATCACCAACTCTTCAAACATCGCCGCTGCCGGTAAGGATGACAGCGGCCGCGGCGATAACGAAAACGCCAAAAAGCTGCTTGATCTGCAAACCAAGAAGCTGGTCGACGGCAAGGCCACCTTCAGCGGTGCTTACGCCAGCATGGTTAGCAGTGTCGGTAACCAAACGGCATCGGCCAAGGTTTCGGTGACCTCACAGAACAATATCGTCAAGCAGCTGACTATCCAACAGCAGTCGGCTTCCGGCGTTAACCTGGATGAAGAGTACGGTGAGCTGCTGCGTTTCCAGCAGTATTACATGGCTAATGCGCAGGTGATCCAGACCGCCAGCTCGATGTTTGATGCGTTACTGAATATCCGTTGATTTTCATTTTGACCGGGGCCGCATTGGCTCCGGTCACCGATTTTGAGGAATCTGCACCATGCGTATGAGCACCAGCATGATGTACCAACAGAACATGTCCGGCATTACCGACAACCAATCACTGTTTATGAAGGCGGCACAGCAGCTTTCCAGCGGTAAAAAGGTCAGTAATCCGTCCGACGATCCGCTGGCGGCATCACAGGCGGTGATGCTGGCTCAGTCCCAGTCGGAAAACACCCAGTATGCACTGGCGCGGACCTTTGCCCGCCAAAGCGTGTCGATGGAAGAGACGGTGCTGGGCGGGGCAACCAGTACCATCGCCGATATGAAGGCGCTGATCGTCAATGCCGGCGGCACCGAAAGCGATAACGACCGCGATTCGCTGGCGACCCAACTGCAGGGGCTGAAAGACCAACTGCTCAACCAGGCCAACAGCACTGACGGCAACGGCCGCTACATGTTTGGCGGCTTCGTCAATGACAAGCCCCCGTTTGTCGATAACGGCGGTTCAGTCAGCTACGCCGGCGGTAACAAGGCCGTCGAGCAGAAAGTGGATGCCAACCGCACCATGACCATTGGTCATACCGGCGATACGGTGTTCATGTCATTGACCAGCAACCCGAAGCCGGAGCCGGATGGCAGCGCGCCGGTTTCTAACGTGTTTGAAAGCATTGATATCGCGCTGAAGGCGTTGAAAACCCCCTTGAAGGACGCGGACGACGCCACCAAGCAACAGGTGAACGATGCGCTGGCCAAGGCCAACCGTGGCCTGGACAACTCCTACAACAAGGTGCTCAGTGTGCGTGCCGAACTGGGTAACCAACTGCAGGAAATGGATACGCTGGACAGCATTGGCAAAGATCGCGACATGATCAACCAAACGCAGATGAGTGCGCTGGTGGATGCCGATCTGGCCGAGTCAATTTCCAGCTACTTTATGCAGCAGGCGGCCTTGCAGGCGTCGTATAAAACCTTCGGTGATATGCAGGGGATGTCGCTGTTCCAGATGAACCGTTGATACCCGTCGTCTTTCAAGCTGCAGCGTTGTTACCTGCACTCACACACCCCAGTCACTTACTTAAGTAAGCTCCTGGGGATGCGTGAGCTGGGCGCCTGGCTGCAGCATGAAATCCATAGGGTATGTTAATGAAACATCTCCGTTAGTTAGGGCGCAGCATGCAGCGCGCCTACAGAATGAATGGCAATAATAAATATCCGTTGTGAAGTCATGGCGGGTTACTAATTGGGTGTGCTTAGAAAACTCTATCTCTGTAGAGCATTCTTGAAACCGGGCGCACTTTTTTGGCACGTCACTCTTTCCCCCACGAAGGTTCGAGTGACGTGCTTTTTTTTCGCCTGATTTAACGGTGGGAAACGTTTAAATATTCAGACGGGAAGGGAATAACACCATGGGCTATATTTTATTTATAGCATGGCTGTTATTTTTTCTTTTTCACCATGGTCCACTTTTCACCGTTCGGTGAAGAGGATAGTGAAATTTGAATACGGTTGGTTGCCCAGTGCGCCATGCCTAAGGCTCTGCGTGCTCTTCGGTTGGTTTTCGCTTTCATTTCTGTGCTCCTGAGGGTAGAGGTAAAACCGCAGATAATAAATATGCCTGTCCCGCCGGCTGACCCCGGTGAGAAAGTATTTTTATCCCTGCAGATGATGGATGTCAGAGTTTTTATTTAACTTCCCTGTGCGTTATTTAATATTTAAATTCACTCCTTTATTTTGTTTTCGACGGCTGTTTTTACTGATGGCTTTATATTTAACAAGGCCATTCTAAGGTGGGTATTTTATTATTCAAGGCAATAACAATAATCGAAGCCAAATCGTGTTAATTTGGTTTTTTCAACTTTTTATAGCGAGAAAGGGGTTTTACTGCCAGTTTGTCCGGCGAGGTGCGGCCGTTAAGCCGCACTAATGGGGTAACGCTAGGGGGTCATGCTGCCAATCACATCGGCCAGCCTGTCGAAGAACTCACCGAACAGGTGCTCACAAAACGGTGCCAGCATCGGCATCATCATGCCAATGGTCATAATGCCGATGGTCATGGTGACCGGGAAGCCGATGACGAATACCGACAGTTGCGGCGTCATACGGTTGAGCAGGCCGAGCGCCATGTTCAGCGTCAGCAACAGGCAAATCAGCGGCAGCGCCAACATCATACCGTTGATGAAAATCAGCGAACCGGCCTGGGTCAGTGCCAGAAAACCGTTGCCGTTGAGCGGCTCGGCCTGGATAGGCAGGGTATGGAAGCTGTCGACCAGCAGGGAAATCAACCACAGATGGCCGTTAAAACTGAGGAACAGCAGCATTGCCAGCAGGTTGAGCAGCCGCGCCAGCACCGGGGTGTTCGGCCCGCCGCTGGGGTCAAAGAAGGTGGCGAACGACAGGCCCATCTGCATGCCGATCACTTCGCCGGCCAGGCGTATTGCCGCGAAGGCGAACTGCATGGTCAGCCCCAGCGCCACGCCGATCAGGATTTGCTGGGCGGCCAGCCATAGCCCGGCGGCGGAGAAGATAGGGACGGTACTGACGGGTAAACCAGGGGCGATCAGGATCACGATCAGTCCGCCCAGACCGATCTTCACCTTCTTGCTGATTTGTTTTTCGCTGAACACCGGCGCGGTGCTGATCAGCGCCAGAATGCGCAACAGCGGCCAGAAATATTGGCTAAGCCAGACGCCGAACTGCGCGCTGTCAAATGTCAGCATGGTTAACCAATCAGATTCGGCAGGTTGGTGAACAGCGTGCGCATATAGTCCAGCAGCAGGTTGAGCATCCAGGGGCCGGCAATCACGATGGTGGCGACCACCGCCAGAATTTTGGGGATAAACGACAACGTCATTTCGTTAATCTGGGTGGCGGCCTGCAGCAAACTGACCACCAGACCGCTGATCAAGGCAGCGAGCAGCATCGGGGCCGCCAGCGCCAGCGCCACTTTCATCGCTTCGGTGCCCAGCGCCATTACGGATTCAGGGGTCATCGGCGGCTCCGGTTATGAATAGAAACTTTGTGCCAGCGAGCCAAGCAGCAACTGCCAGCCATCCACCAACACAAACAACATCAGTTTGAACGGCAGCGAGATAGTCGCCGGGGGCACCATCATCATCCCCAACGCCATCAGCACGCTGGCCACCACCAGATCGATAATCAGGAACGGAATAAACACCGTGAAGCCAATTTGGAATGCGGTTTTCAGCTCGCTGGTAACGTAAGCCGGCAGCAGAATACGCATCGGCACCGCTTCCGGCCCGGCCAGTGGCGGCAGGTTGGCGAGCTTGGCGTACAGGGCCAAATCGGTTTCACGCGTCTGGCGCAGCATAAATTCGCGCAGCGGCTGCGAGCCTTTATCCATTGCCACGTCCAGGCTGATTTTGTCCTGGCTGAACGGCAGGTAGGCATCCTGATAGACCTTGTCGAATACCGGCGACATGATGAAAAAGGTCAGAAACAGCGCCAGACCCAGCATCACCTGATTCGGTGGAGCGGATGGGGTGCCCAGCGCGTTGCGCAATAGCCCGAGCACGATGATGATACGGGTGAAACTGGTCATCATCAGCAGCATCGCAGGCAGGAAACTGAGCGAGGTCAGCAGCACCAGCGTTTGCACCGGCAGCGACCAGCTTTGGCCGCCGCCCGCCAGTGGTTGGCTGATAAGCCCAGGCAATTGCGCGAAAGCCGCTGGGCTTGCCAGCAGCAGGGCAGTGGCCAGGAGGTGTTTTCCCCTCACCCCGACCCTCTCCCGGCAGGAGAGGGGGAAGATGGTGGCCTTCTGGCAATCCGCGCCGAGGGGGGCAATAGCCGGGGATGCTGATTGTTGAGTGTGAGTCATGCCGATTTTTCCGGACGTTTCAGAACTTTTTGCATCAGTTGGCGAAAATCAGCCGGCGCTGCGCTGTCGGTTGTGCTGCTATCTTGTGTTTGCGCAGGGACAGGCATGGTATGCAGCGGGGTGATTTGCTGGGCGGTGACGCCCAGTACCAGCAAGGTGTTGTCCACCTCGACCACCACCACGCGCTCACGCTGACCGACCTGGCAACTGGCCCGCAGGTTTAACAGCTTGCTGTTGCGTGCCTGTGGGGCGAACCCCAATCGGCGAAACAGCCAGCCGGCCAGCAGGATCAGCAGCAGGATCCCGCCGAGTGCGGTACTGACCTGTGTCAGCACCGAACCGGCCGGTAACGCCGGCGTGGCGGGTTGCAAGGTGCCCTGACCGGGCGCGGTGGCGTTTGGGTTCATCAGCGGCTCAGGCGGCGCATACGTTCGGATGGGGTAATGATGTCGGTGATGCGCACGCCGAACTTGTCGGCCACCACCACCACTTCGCCCTGGGCAATCAGATAACCGTTGATCATGATATCCAGGGGTTCACCCGCCAACCCGTCCAACGCCACGACAGAGCCTTGCGACAGGCGCAGCAGCTCCTTGATGGTCATTTTGGTGCGGCCCAGTTCGACGGTCAGTTTGACCGGGATATCCAGGATCAGATCGATATCCTGCAGGCTACCGCTGGCATCCTGCGGTTCCAGCGATTTGAATACCGCGTCGCTGGCAGAGGTTTTGTCGGTGGCAAGCTGCTCGTTAAACGCGTCAGCCCACAGGTCGTCCACGGATTCCTTTCCTTCGCCAGACGGTTGCTTAGGATCACTCATTTGGGCTGTTCCTCACTCAGGGCATTCAAAATAGGGTTAATCAAATGTTCAACACGCAGGGCGTACTGCCCGTTTAACGTGCCGTATTGGCTGGTTAGCACCGGTACGCCATCCACGTGGGCGATCAGGCGATCCGGTTTATCAATCGGTAATACGTCACCCGGCTGCAGCTTCAGGATTTTTGACAGCCGCATCGGGATATCGACGAAGTTGGCAATCAGCTCCAGTTCGGAATGCTGCACCTGTTTCACCAGCGTTTCGCGCCAGTGGCTGTCCTCCTGCCGTGAATTTTCCAGCGGCGGGTTGGTCAGCAGTTCGCGCAGTGGCTCGATCATCGCGAACGGAATACAGATGTTGAATTCACCGCTCAGCGCGCCGATTTCCACCTGGAACGGCGTGGTGACCACAATGTCATTCGGCGAAGTGGTGATATTGGTGAATTTCACCTGCATTTCGGCGCGCACGTATTCCACGTTGATCTTGTAAATCGCGCTCCAGGCATCGCCGTAAGCATCCAGCGCCAGACGCAGCATGCGCTTGATCACCCGCTGCTCGGTGGGGGTGAATTCGCGACCTTCCACTTTGGTCGGAAAGCGGCCGTCGCCACCGAACAGGTTATCGACCGCGATAAACACCAGGCTCGGCGCGAACACGAACAGCGCGGTACCGCGCAGCGGGTTCAGGTGCACCAGGTTGAGGTTGGTGGGCACCGGCAGGTTGCGGGCAAATTCGTGGTACGGCTGAATTTTGATCGGGCCGACGGTAATGTCCGGGCTGCGACGCAGCAGGTTGAATAACCCCATGCGGAACTGCCTGGCAAAACGTTCGTTGATGATTTCCAGCGCGTGCAGACGCTCGCGCACCACGCGGCGCTGGGTAGTCGGATCGTACGGCTTGACCTCGCTCTCGTTGCTGGTGACCGCGACGGGTTCATCTCCCGCGCTGTCGCCGTTGAGCAAGGCGTCGATCTCTGCCTGTGAAAGAATGCTGTCGCCCATAGTGATTACCGCAGTATGAAGGCGGTGAACAGCACGTCGCTGACCACCTGCTTCGGTTGTCCTTTAACCAGCGGCGGGCTAAGTACGTCCTTAATCTGCGCCACCAATTGCTGTTTCCCTTGTTCACTGCTCAACTGACCCGCCTCCTGACGGGACAGCAGCATCAGCAGACGGCTGCGCACCTCCGGCAGAAAATCGTTCAGTTGGCGGCGGGTGTTCTCGTCCGGCAAGCGTAATGTCAGGCCGATGTACAACACGCGATCGGGGTTGTTATCCGGCGTCATCAGATTGACGGTAAAGGTGTCCAGAGGCATAAACACCGGTGCGGCCGGAGGTTGCGGTTTGTCTGCGGGCTGTGCGCCATTCTGGTGCTGTTTAAGCTGCCACCAGCTGTAGCCGGCTGCGCCGCAGGCGAGCAGGGTAATCAACACCAGCAGGTAAGCCAGTAGCGGACGTTTTTTTGAGGCTGTTGGAAGGGAGTTCTGAGACATTGCTAAGCCAAATTCCTGTTTTCTGCGTACATGAAAACCGCACGCATGACATGTAGCGGTATTATCCCGTCTATTCCGGCGTGCAATAGCCAGAATAGGCGGGGAAAAGCGTGCCAGCTTGGGCGTTTGCGCTCAGTCAGGCGAAAATATCAACGCCGCTGACGGCCCGAGCCATCGCCTGCAATGCCTGTGGAGCACTGAGGGCCTCTGCGCCCGGTTCGTTGCCGGCGTGGCTATCGCGATAACCTGGTTGGCCCTGTTGCCCGGCGTTTTGTTGTTGCGCCTGTTGCCCCTGCGGCATGGACTCACTGCCGACGCTGCTTTGTCCCAGATTGATGCCGCTCTCTGCCAGCGCATGGCGCAGTTGCGGCATGGCGGCTTCCACGGCGGCACGTACCTGACCGTGGGCGGAGGCAATATGTAACTGTGCCTGGCTGTCATCGAGCTTGAGGGTGATCTGCAATGCCCCCAACTCCTGCGGATGCAGGCGCAGTTCTGCGCTTTGCTGACCGTTGCGATGGAACATCAGTACCTGCTGATTCAACGCCTGTTGCCACTCGGGGCTGCCAAGCTGAGCATTTAGCTGTGGCGTCGGCGGGGCGGTAACCAGCGAAGAGGCTGGAGCGGCTGCCACCGTCGGGCTGGAGACAGGCGGTGCCATCAGTTGATTGACCGGTGCCTGCGTATCGGCGCCGAATTTCAACGCGGTAGCATCCGGCTTATCCTGAGTGGCCGCCGTCTTTTGTGGCGCGTCGCTGCCGCTTTCCGTGCTGAGAGGATCTGTGCTCAGGGTCGGCGGGGTTTTCTGCGTGTCCGTTATCGGGCTACCGGAGGCGTCCGAGGGGCGGCCCAGCGTGGCGCTCAGCACAGCCGTAGGTTGTGTCGTACCCGATTCGCCTTCAATGCTCAGTTCCCCGGCGCCTGCCGCGGTGGCCGGCATCACCGGCGTTACGGCGATCGGTAACATGGCAAACAGCGCCTGTAAGGTGGCCGCGTCGATTTCACCGGCGGGGCGCAGGGCCGTATTTTCCGCAGTTTGATCTTTCAGCGCCTCTTCACCCGGCGCGACGGCCGCCTGCTGACCGCTGCTTAATAGCGAGGGTGCCAAAAGTCCATCTCGTTCGCCGAAGGTGGCCAGTAGCTGGGTTAGCTGATTGCGGCTCAGCGGCGCGGAGTCCTCGTCGGCACTCAGCGTCATCGGCGACAGCTTGCCTGTAGCCTTATCGGCCGGCAGCACACGTGCACCGAGCAGTTGAGCAAAGGCGGACGAAAGAGAGGATTCATCCAGCGGCAACTGCGCGTCCGGCAGTACTCCGCTGTCGCCTGGGGTCGACAGACCTGATAATAGGTTGAGGTTCATGGGTGGATATTCCTTTGTGCACTGCGTTGAGCAAACTCATCCATCAGTTTTTGATCCCGTTTATTCTCCAGCTGCAGCTGCGCACTTTGAGCACGGGTATGCAGGGTTTCGAAGGCATTCAGCCGTTGCTGTTTGTCCTGCCAGTGTTTCACGGCGCTCTCGACCTTTTCCCCCCACTGCGTCAGTTGCTGGCGATGCTGGGTGATGGCCTGCTCCAGCGTGCCGATAAACTGCTGGTAGTTCTGCCAGTTGGACGATTCCATACCGCCGCTCAGTTGATTATTCAGCTTCTGGCGGTACTCATCCTGATAATTGAGCAGCATGGAAAGCTGCTGCTCTGCCGCCTGTTGTGCCTTACGCACCTGGCCCAACTGCTGCGTCGCCTGTTCCACTGCGTCCTGCGCCAAATCGCGCAGGGTAATCAGGGGGGACTGTGATTTCATCGGATTTTCGCCTTTGGTGACGTTAAACGATCAACTGCTGTAACTGTTGGCAGGCGTCGTCATAACCGCTGCGTTCAAAAATGCCCTGTTGCAGATAGGCTTCCATCTGCGGGTAAAGTGCCATCGCCTTGTCCAGCAAAGGATCGCTGCCTGAAACGTAGGCACCGACGCTGATCAAATCACGGTTGCGTTGATAGCTGGCCAGCATCTGTTTGAAGTTACGTACCCGGCGGTAATGCTCCTCATCGATCAGCGAAGTCATGGCACGACTGATCGAAGCTTCAATGTCGATTGCCGGGTAGTGACCGGCCTCTGCCAGCCGTCGCGACAGCACCACGTGACCATCGAGGATGGCGCGCGCCGAGTCGGCAATCGGATCCTGCTGGTCATCGCCTTCGGTCAGTACGGTATAGAAGGCGGTAATTGAACCACCACCGCTGATGCCATTGCCCGCGCGTTCCACCAGTGCAGGTAATTTGGCAAACACTGACGGCGGATAGCCTTTGGTGGCCGGTGGCTCGCCGATGGCCAGGGCAATTTCACGCTGCGCCATGGCATAACGGGTCAGCGAATCCATAATCAGCAGCACGTGCTGACCGCGATCGCGGAAGTCCTCGGCGATACGCGTGGCATAGGCTGCCCCCTGCATGCGCAGCAGCGGCGAGACGTCTGCCGGTGCGGCAATCACTACCGAGCGTGCCCGACCTTCGGGGCCGAGGATGTTTTCGATAAAGTCTTTGACCTCGCGGCCACGTTCGCCGATCAGCCCGACGACAATCACGTCGGCCTGGGTATAACGCGCCATCATGCCCAGCAGCACGCTTTTGCCGACGCCGGAGCCGGCGAACAGCCCCATGCGCTGGCCACGGCCGACGGTTAACAGACCATTAATGGTGCGCACGCCGACATCCAGGACCTGTTCGATCGGCGTACGCTGCAACGGATTGAACGGGGCGGTGATCAGCGGCGCACGATAGCCGGTTTCCGGTGCGGGCAGGCCGTCGAGTGGCTTGGCGCTGCCGTCCAGCACCCGACCCAGCAATGCCGGGCCAAGCGGTAGCTGTTTGCTGGCGCTTTGTCCTTCCGGCGAGACGCGGGCATAAACCCGTGCGCCGGGCACAATGCCTTCCACTTCTTCCAGCGGCATCAGGAACAGCCGCTGGCCGTTAAAACCGACCACTTCGCTCTCGACTTCCTGAACTTCACCGCCGTCGTGACGTTCGATCAGGCAGGTGGCACCGATCGGCAGTTGCAGCCCGGTGGCTTCCAGCACCAGCCCGGTTGCGCGCGTCAGGCGGCCGTAACGACGAACCTTCGGCGCGTGCGTGATGCGTTTTTCCAACGTATCGAGTGAGGTCAGCCAGCGGCCGAGTCGAAGCGTCATTACACTTCTCCCGGAGCCGCCAGGCGGCAGAGTTCGTGCCAGCGGGTTGCCAGACTGGCATCCAGGTCGCCTTCATCGGCGCTGACCTTGCAACCGCCCGGGTGCAGTTGGCCATCTGCCAGCAGTCGCCAGCCGTGTAGGCTGAGCGTCGCGCCCAGTTGTTGCTCTATCCGCTGATAATCATCCGGATGTACGCGCAGCTGGGGTTTGCCGCTGAACATCGGCTCCTGCTGGATCAACTGCTGTATCTGCGCCAGCAGGGCGGTGCCGTCACACTCCGGCGGTTGACCGAGCACCTGTTTGGCGGCGGTCAACGCCAACTGCATCAGGCGCGAGGCGATCACGCTGTCCAGCGCGTCCAGCGTATGCTGGAATTCAGTCACCAATTGTTGCCAGTGGGCGGTCAGCGGTTGCTGTTGCTGTTGCGCTTCCAGCAAGCCCTGTTGACGGCCTTCTTCCATGCCGGCCTGGAACCCGGCTTCGTAACCTTTTTGCTGGCCGTCGGCATAGCCCAACTGCTGGCCTTGCTGCTCTGCCTGCAGGCGCAATTGGGCCAGTTGCTGTTCCTGAACCACGGTGTCGTCCAGTGGTGTGCCGAAAGATTCCACCGGCGGCAACGGCAGCGGCTCGACCACCGTTTTCGGCTCGGTCAAATCGTTAAGCGACCAGGGCTGCCAGGGCAGGGTGTTAATGCGATCAGACATAGGTGTCCTCGCCACCGCCAATAATCATTTCGCCGCTTTCCGCCAAACGACGGACGACCAACAGGATGGCTTTCTGTTCGTTCTCGACCTGCGACATGCGTACCGGGCCACGGTTGGCCAGGTCGTCGCGCAGGATATCGGCGGCGCGTTGCGACATATTCTTGAGGAACTTCTCGCGCAGCGGCTGTTCCGCGCCTTTGAGCGCCACCAGCAAGGATTCGCCTTCCACTTCCTGCAACAGGCGCTGGATGCTGCGGTCGTCGACCTCCACCAGGTTTTCGAACAGGAACATTTCGTCGATGATCTTCTGCGCCAGCTCGCCGTCGTATTCGCGCATGGCGTCGATCACCGCTTCTTCCTGCTGAGTTTTCATCAGGTTGATGATCTCGGCTGCGGTGCGTACCCCGCCCATTTTGCTGCGCTTGAGGTTCTGGCCGTCGAGCAGGTTGTTCAGCACTTCGGTCAGTTCCGCCAGCGCTGCCGGTTGCACGCCGCCGAAGGTGGCGATACGCAGCATCACGTCGTTGCGCAGGCGTTCGTCGAACAGCGCCAAAATATCCGCCGCCTGGCCACGTTTCAGGTGGACCAGAATGGTGGCGATGATCTGCGGGTGTTCGTCGCGGATCAGATCGGCGGCGCTCATCGGCTCCATAAAGTTGAGCGTTTCCATGCCGGTGGTGGTCTCGCGGGATTCGAGAATATCCTCCAACAGGCTGGCGGCGCGCTCTTCGCCCAGCGCTTTAACCAGCACCGAACGCAGATAGTCGCTGGCGTTGACGCTCAGTGCCGCATATTGTTCGGCGTCATCTTCAAATTCGCGCAGTATTTCATTCAGTTGTTTGTGCGAGACCTGGCTCATGCTGGCCATGGTGCCGCTCAACTGCTGGACTTCCCGCGATGAGAGGTGTTTGAACACCTCGGCGGCGCGATCTTCACCCAAGGTCATCAGCAGGATGGCGCTTTTTTCGGTTCCGGTCAGACTCATAATTCGTTGCTCATCCATTGGCGGATTACCAGAGCGACCACGCGTGGGTCTTTATCAGCCAGATCGCGGATCCGCTGGCTCTGGACTTCTGCACTGACGCGCTGTTGTGATTTACGGTGCTGCGCCAGCTCCTCGTTACTCTGTTTATTGCTCTCTGCCGGTTTGGCCATTGGCGTATTGGCGGCGGCGATAGCGGCCTTTTGTACTGCCTGACGGTTTTGCAGCTGCGGACGTACCAGTTTGCGCCATAGCAACCAGCCGACCAGCAGGACCAGCAGATAGCGACCGGCGTCGAACAGGCGATCGATAAACGCCTGACTTTGCCAGAACGGCAGCTCACCGCCGGTGATTTCGTTATCGGTAAACGGCGTGTTGACCACGTTGAGCGTGTCGCCGCGGGTGCTGGAGAAACCCATGGACTCGCGCACCAGCGATTCGATCTGCGCCAACTGCTCTTTACTCATCGGCAGTGGTTTGCCGTCTTTATCCGTACCGCGATAGTTAACCACCACTGCCACCGACAACCGCTGTACCGTCCCGGCTTTTTGCTGGGTATGGCGGATGGTGCGATCGACTTCGTAGTTGGTGGTTTCATCCAGGCGTGAATTTTGCGGCCCCGAGGCTGCGCTGCGGGTTGCCGCGGCATTGGGCTGGGTGGCGTTGGCGTTGTTGCCGGTAGCCGCCGGTTTGGCGGTTTCAATCGGCGCGGTCGCTGGAGCGCTAGGCTGATTGGACAAGGCACCCGGTACGCCACCGACCAGTGGCCCGCCAATTTGATCGCTTTGACTCATTTGTTTGGAGCGGACGGCGGCCTTATTCGGCAGTTGGTTCGGTTGGTATTCTTCGTCGGTTTGCTCGCGGGTGGCAAAATCAATCTGCGCAGTGACCTGGGCGCGCGCGTTACCGTTACCGACCATCGGTGCCAAAATTGCTTCGATACGGCGCTGGTAGCGGCTTTCCACTTCGTTGGCGTACTTGAGCTGTGCGGCGTTCAGATCGCGCCCGGCACCGTCAGACTGGGTCAGCAGGCGACCGGATTGATCGACCACGGTCACGTTGCCCGGCGGCAGGCCGGCGACGCTGCTCGAGACCATATAAACGATGGCATTGATCTGGCCGTCATCCAACGCGCGGCCGGGTTGCAGCGTCAGGGTCACCGAGGCGGAAGGGGATTTTTGCTCGCGCACGAACAGCGAGGGTTTTGGCAGTGCCAGATGCACCCGGGCGTTTTGTACCGGCCCCAGCGATTCGATGGTGCGTGACAATTCGCCTTCCAGCGCGCGCTGGTAGTTGATTTGCTCACTGAACTGGCTGATGCCGAATTTTTCCTGATCCAGCAGTTCGAAGCCAACGGCACCGCCTTTCGGCAGGCCCAACTGCGCCAGACGCAGGCGGGTTTCGTGCACTTTGTCTGCCGGGATCAGCAGCGCCGCGCCATTTTCGGCAAAGCGGAAGGGGATGTTCATCTGCGTCAGTTGGGTGACGATGGCACCGCCGTCGCGATCGTTAATGTTGCTGTACAGCACCCGGTAATCAGGACTTTTTGCCCATAACAGCAGCGCGACCACAATGGCGATGGCGGCGGAAGCGGCGATCAGCAGTGGGATTTTCGGGTTGGCGCGCAGACGGTTCCACATGGCTTGCAGGCCATTATCGCGGCTTTCGGTGGCGGAGATTGAAGCACTCATTTTAGCCAGTGTCCTTCAATGACGCTCAGGATCCGGTTCGGGCCACGGCGTAGCTCCCTGCCAGGCTGATGAACGATGTGGTTAGCGTTGTGTGACAAAACAGACTCCCTGATACACATATAAATACACCCTATGCCTTTCAAGTTGCAGCTAGGCGGCCAGCTCGCTCATCCCCAGGCGCTTACTCGAGTAAGTAACTGGGGATGAGCGAGTGCAGATAACAACGCTGCAACTTGAAAGACGACGGGTATAGCGGCGCTCCCATTACTGGGCAGGCCATTATTTGCTTTTATGGTGATTTCGATGGCCCGAAAAGCCGGGTTTTTTGCAGTTAATTAGCCGCTTTAGGATAAAAACGCTGTGTTAGGGTGTGCAGCATCAGAGTAGTGTCTGCCGCCACAATGGCCGGCAGCCGCATTTTTATTGGGGTTACCATGGCAATTCAGGGTATTGAAGGGGTATTGCAGCAGTTACAAGCCACCGCGATTCAGGCCGGGCAAATGGATCGCGGTGCTGCTGCGCCGGGCGTCAGTTTCGCCAGCGAGCTGAAAACGGCTATTGGCAAGATCAGCGATACCCAGCAGACGGCTCGCAAGCAGGCGCAGGATTTTGAGATCGGTGTACCGGGCATCAGCCTGAATGATGTGATGGTCGATCTGCAAAAATCGTCAATCTCGCTGCAGATGGGCGTGCAGGTGCGTAATAAGCTGGTTTCCGCTTACCAGGAAGTGATGAATATGGCGGTGTAATTGAATGTCACGCGCGCATCGCGTACCACGACATTGTCTTATTAAGTCTTATTAAAAGTCCGGCTGGCAATAGATCAATAGCTGGAGTAACAGGGCAGAAACCCTGCTTCAACTCACATTGCGGCACTTGTCACAGAGTTATAATTTTTGGGTTAAGGATGTTTTATTACCGGGAAAGACAATGAGCAGCAAAAGTGAACACAGATGGCGACTGTTGAGTATTTTGATTCTGGCCGTTTTGGTCGTATTAATAATCGTTTTAATTAAACAAAGCTAAAAACCCCGGGCCACTTTAGTGGCCTTGCCAGTTTATTTTCCCGCCAGTATCCGCATGACATCTTCCTCGTAGGTCAGGCCCAGTAGCCACATGCCGAGCAACAATATGGCCAGGGAAAACAGCAGTTTTTCGTTGAGCATGGTTTATCACCCCTGATTGAATTAATGCTCGCCGATGCTATCCCACCCGGCTGTTTTCCGCTAACCCGCACTGCATAAACGAGGCTCCCGTTGTTCAATGATTTAACTTATTGCCGTGGCTGTCATTCCTGCGCCTCCATCATGCTGAAATGATCGGGGCGAATAGCGCTGCCCTCCATTGCCCGTTGGTGGCCGCGAATGGCGGTGGGGGCAAAGCCAAAACGTTTGCGAAAACGTTCTGCAAACCTTGAGGAACTTTCATAACCGATGTGCTGGGCGATGGCGGAGATGGGCCAATCGGTGGATTGCAGCAGTGCCAGTGCGCTGCTCATGCGCACGTCTATCATCAGGGTACGCAACGAGGTATTTTCTGCCGATAATTTACGGCGCAGCATCACTTCACTCATCGACAGGGTGTCCGCTACCTCGGCCGCCGTCCAGATATTATGCGGATCGGTCGCCAGACAACGGCGCACCTGCTGGGTTAAATTTCTGACTTCGTTATGAATGAAGCTGATATTGAATTGCTTCAGCCACAGCAGAATCTCCAGCATTTTGTGGCGAATGATGACCGCAGGGAAACGATGTTTAAGTGCCAGCGCCAGGCTGGTGGTTTCAAAACTGTGTATTAGTGCGCAGGGCAGGTTGCGCAATGCCAGTACTGCGTCGAATGCCGTTGGGGCCTGGGTTTCAACCTGGGCCAGTGGTGCGGCGAACAGCAACGGATCGCAGGTCAACAACTGACAGCTGAATGCCCCTTCCTCTGAGGGCTCATTAATGATATCCACGGTTTGCCCTCCGTCGATAATCAACAATTCCCCGCTATGAGCCACCACTTCACGCTGTTGCCAACGTACGCGTTTATGGCCTTGCTGTACCAAATACAGATGGGGTTGTTCAAAATAGACTGAAGGGAATAATAATTCAGTATGCTGAATGATATGCGCCGAGGCACCAATTCCAGGACAAAGATTAATTGTACGTTCCATCGATATTCATTTCGCAGCCAGTATCTGGGAATATCTTTACGCTTTGATCGGCGCTGGAGCAACATTTTTCCATGCGTTGTGAAACACAACGACGTGTTTTATCTATCAAAAATCAATTTCCTGCTGAACAGAAAACGTCCGTGTCGGCGTAATATTTATCCGTCTCATAGGGGCGTTGCATGCTGCGCCCGTGTAGGTCGGGGCGAATATATTCGCGCCCTACCAGACCGAGGTGAAAAATACTATAGGTGTATATAATTCAAATGTCATGGATTAATATCCTGACTTAACCGGAGAATAATAGTGCATAGTGCTATTAATTCTGCTTTTCCCGTTATTGTTATGAGTTCATCTGATTTGCGGCTCTCCCAACAGCAGGGCGCGGTCGTTAAACTGGCCATAGGTGCTGTTAACCACGTTCTGACGAGTTGACTGGCCGATCAACTCTTTTAATTGGTCCATGCGTTGTTGCAGCAGGCGTTTGAGCTCGGTTTCGTTGTCCAGGATCTGCTGCAGCTTATTGCGCAGCAACTCCTGCAGTGCCATCGATGGGCCGGCCTGCCCGGTAAAGGCGGCGGTGCTTTCCACTGCGGTGACGTAGGCCAGTTCCAGTTCGACCAGATCCTCCCATCTTTCGGTTTGCGCCAGGGCGATCATCTGGCTGCTCAGGCTATGTATTTGTTGATACGCGGCTAGCAATTGCTGTTGACGTTCCATTAAACGGCGTCCTGAGAGGGGTGATAATTGGGGCCGATTTGGCGCCAGGCGTCGGCAATATTTTCCAACAGTTTGACCACTTCGGTGATCGCCGCCTCGTCATTATGCAGGTTGGCCTGCATCAGGCGTCGCTTCATATAGTCATACAGCGCCGCCAGATTATCGGCCATTTCGCCGCCCTGTTGGTGGTCGAGACCACTTTTCAGGCCGTTATCGATAATGTTGATGGCCTTTGACAGTGCCAGTCCCTTGCCGGCGATATCGCCCTGGTTCATCAGAATGCGTGCGCGTAACAGGGCGCTAAGCGCCCCGTCGAAAAGCATCACGATTAACTGATGCGGGCTGGCGCTCATTACGCCGCTTTCCAGACTGACCTGGGCGTAGGCTTGAGTTCCGCTTCGGTTATACATGTGATTTCTTACCTGGTTAAAAAGTTCTTATTTGAACTGTTGGGTTAAATAATTACCTGTACTGCCCAACTTGGACATCATGGTATCCAGTTGAACGAATTGTTGTTTATAGCGATCTATGGTGTTTTGAATACTGGCGGTCACGGTGGTGATCTGGCTGTTCAGGCGGTCGAGGTTGGTATTGATGCTTTTGGTCGAGTTCTCGATGATGCCGCCGGCCTTGATGTAGTTCTGGATCTCGTTATGGATCTCGGTCGCCATGCCGGTGTCTTTGCCGTTGCCGGCGAAGAAGTTGGCCACCTGTGCCGGTTTCTCATCAATGGCTTTGTTCAGCTTGGTGCTGTCGATTTCCAGTTTATTGGTTTTGGGGTTGGTCGAGATGCCCAGGTTGCCCAATCCTTTCAGTTCCGGGTTGTCCTGTGCGGCGCTGAGCGCGCTTTTAATCGACGACTGAATGCCACGCAGGGTGTTATCGCCCAGCAGTGCGCCATTTTTGGCATTCTGCGCTTCGCCGGTTTTGACCGGGGTAAATTTGCTCAGCGAATTAAAGGTGTCCAGCAGCGAGTTATAGTTATCGACCCACTCTTTTACTTTATCGGCGGTGCCGGCTTTATCGGTGCTGATCACCAGGTTCTGTGGTGCATCGGCTTTGGTGACGGCTTTTAGATCAATAGTCACACCCTGCAACGCATCAACAATCGAGTTGGTGCTGCGTTTGATCGGCGTGCCGTTGACCTCAATCAGGGCATCCTGACCGGCCACGGTTTGCTTCATCGAACCGCTTTTAGCCTTGTTGTCATAGTTGAGAATGGCTCCGAGCTTATCGTCATTATTGACCTTAACCGAGATAGTGCTTTTTTCCCCGGTGGTAGTAGAACTGAGCGCCAGTTGGTAGTCGTCATCCCCTACGCGCATGATGGTGGCATTGACGCCGGCCTTGGCGTTGTTAATCGCATCGCGCATTTCCACCAGTGAGGTTTGCTCATCGCTCAGTGGGATCTTCACGTCTTTTTGCGGATTGCCTGCGGTGATGGTAATTGAGCGGTCGCTGCTGCCTGCTGCGCCCAGTTTTTCCGTCTGATTGGCGATCGGGGCTTGGGTGGTCAGCGTTTGCGGTTGGGCCAATGCGTTTACTTTAACAATGTAGTTACCCGCTACGGCTTTATCGGTAGTGGTGACAGTGAACTGGTCGTGGGTGCTGGCGGTGGTGTTGTTGAAAAACGCCGGTTTCGCCAGTTCTTTACTCAAGTTATCAAACTTTTCCAACGAACCTTTCAAAGTGCCGTAAGCCGTCAGTTGGGCGTTATAGCTGGTTTGCTGGGTAGTATAAGGCGTCAGCCGCTGCTGTTCCGCTTTGGTTAGCTTGTCCAGCAAGCCGTTGAGGTCGAGTCCTGAGCCGATGCCTAATGAGCTGATCGATGCCATTGGTAATTCTCCTTGATTATGACTTTATTCGCTTTACGCGTTATCGGCCCAGTGGAGAAAAAGTTTACCGAAAAGTTTAAAAACCGATGGCGCAATAGAAGAAGGAAAAACCGCGTTATTTCTGCCATTGCTGCGAAGAGAAAAAAAAACAAAAAATTTCTAAAGGTTGCAGGGGGAGGGCCGATACCTGATGGGACGGTGGTTGACGCCGTGGGCAAAGCAGCCCGAACCATTTAAACCCTGTTGCGAAGATCGCAACTGACTCGTAAGGAAAGCATACAATGGCACAAGTAATTAACACCAACAGCCTGTCGCTGATGGCGCAGAACAACCTGAACAAATCTCAGTCTTCTTTGGGTACTGCGATCGAGCGTCTGTCTTCTGGTCTGCGTATCAACAGCGCCAAGGATGACGCCGCGGGTCAGGCAATCTCTAACCGCTTCACCGCTAACATCAAGGGCCTGACTCAGGCTTCCCGTAACGCTAACGACGGTATCTCACTGGCGCAGACCACTGAAGGCGCACTGAACGAAGTTAACGACAACCTGCAAAACATTCGTCGTCTGACCGTACAGTCTCAGAACGGTTCCAACTCTTCCAGCGACCTGCAGTCCATCCAGGACGAGATCACTCAGCGTCTGTCCGAGATCAACCGTATCTCTGAACAAACCGATTTCAACGGCGTGAAAGTGTTGAGCGGCGACCAGAAACTGACCATCCAGGTGGGTGCCAACGACAACGAAACCATCCAGATTGATCTGAAAAACATCAATGCTAAAACTCTGGGCCTGGACAAGTTCAGCGTTGCAGATCCAATCGATACCTCTAAAGTGGGTACGACTAAACTGACCACTACCGACAAAATGGGCGCACCGACCATTGATGCGGATTCCAAAACGGCACCAAAAGCTACCAGCGATGGCAAACTGTACTCTGCTGATGACGGTACTGGCACTGTTAACTACTTCGTTAAAGACACCGCTGGCGCTATCTATGACGCGACTGTAGATGGAACCGGTAAAGCGAGCTGGGACTCTACTGCTACTGCGACCAAACCGACTGCGGGCATGAAAGAAGCTACTCAGGTTAAAGTAGGCACCAACCCAGTAACCGGTCTGGCCGCTGGTGACGAACTGCGCACTTACACCGATCCAGCAGGTAAAGCCGGCTACGTGGTGAAAGGCAAAGACGCTGACGGCAACGACGCTTTCTTCAAGGCTTCTGTAGACTCCGCCGGTAAAGTGACCAAAGGCGTTCAGCAGTCTACCGACCCTAAAACTGCTGACCCACTGGCAACTCTGGACAAAGCACTGTCTCAGGTTGACGGTCTGCGTTCTTCTCTGGGTGCGGTACAGAACCGTTTCGATTCTGTTATCAACAACCTGAACAGCACTGTGAACAACCTGTCTGCTTCCCAGTCTCGTATTCAGGATGCTGACTACGCGACCGAAGTGTCCAACATGAGCCGTGCCAACATCCTGCAACAGGCTGGCACCTCTGTTCTGGCACAGGCTAACCAGTCTACTCAGAACGTGTTGTCCCTGCTGCGTTAATCGACTCTCCCCGATTAACCTGTCGCAAAAGAACCCCGCCTCGGCGGGGTTTTTTTATGGTCGCTTGCCGCCGGGATAGTGCATGGCGCAAATAAGGCCTGTTTTGTACGACTGTTCAGCCGATTGGCATTTTGCCCCCTACGGATAATAGCGCTGACTCTCTTATCCGCAGGTTTTAGACATAGTGAGCGATTTGTATACCGCCGAAGGCGTGATGGACAAAAATTCTCTCTGGCTACGCTACGTTCCGTTAGTGCGCCACGAGGCGTTGCGCCTGCAGGTCAGGCTGCCCGCCAGCGTGGAGCTCGACGATCTGTTGCAGGCCGGAGGAATCGGCCTGTTGAACGCCGTTGAGCGTTATGACGCTATGCAGGGCACGGCCTTTACTACCTACGCGGTGCAACGTATCCGTGGCGCCATGCTTGATGAGCTGCGCAGCCGCGACTGGGTGCCGCGCAGTGTACGTCGCCATGCGCGTGAAGTGGCGCAGGTTATGCGGCAATTGGAACAGCAACTGGGCCGCCCGGCCAGCGAAGTGGAAGTTGCGCAGACGCTGAATCTGTCACTGGATGAGTACCGTCAAATTCTGTTGGACACCAATAACAGCCAGCTTTTCTCCTACGACGAATGGCGGGAAGAGCATGGCGAAAGTGCGGAACCGCTGCTGGAAGGGCACGAAGAGGCCAATCCGTTACATCATCTGCTGGAGGGCAATCTGCGCCAACGGGTGATCGACGCCATCGAGGCGTTGCCGGAACGCGAGAAAATGGTGCTGACGCTGTATTACCAGGAAGAGTTGAACCTGAAGGAGATCGGTGCCGTGCTGGACGTGGGGGAATCGCGTGTCAGCCAACTGCACAGTCAGGCGATCAAGCGCCTGCGCGCCCGTTTGGCAAGCGAGAACTGACATGCATTCAACTCTGAACCTTCAACCTTGCCACCATTGCGAAAACCGGACTGCCTAATGCCAGGAATAATGTTGAAAAAACGGCCGCTGAGCCGTTATTTAAAAGATTACAAACACAGCCAGACTCATTGCTCCCAGTGCGGCAAGTTGTTGGATCGCATGGCGTTGGTGTTTCGTGGAAAAATCATCAATAAAGACGCCATCGCGCGTATGGATCAGCCGATTGACGATCACGTCTGGCTGAACGTGCAAAATGAGCTGACCGCACTGTGCCGGTTCTGCAGTGAAATTTCCTGCAACAGCCATCCGAGCTATTTCGACATTATGGCCTTCAAGCAGTATCTGTTTGAGCAGACCGAAATGAGCCACAGCACCATTCGCGAGTACGTGGTGCGCCTGCGTCGGCTGGACGAAATGCTGGTGGAGCGCAACTACCCGGCTGACAAGTTTGCCAGCAATGCCAGCCATCAACGCATCATTGAAGACTTACCTTCTGCTGCACACAACAATTACCGCATTGCCCTGCGTAAATACGACCAATATCTCGCCTGGCAGAAAAGCTACTGATCTTGCCTCCCCGGCAGGCCAGCCGGGGTTTCCACCGCTCTCCCATTACGAATAAAGAGTGATTATTAGGTTCACATCTGCTAAATCTATCCTTTAGCTATTGATACCTTATTCCCTGGGGGAAGTTGTGAATCTGCAACAAAAATTGGCGCAGTTCCCGCGTCTCGATTTAGTCGGTTCTGCCACACCGCTCGAAAAACTGTCTCGCCTCTCAGACTACCTTGGCCGTGAAATTTACATCAAACGTGACGACGTCACGCCGATGGCACTGGGCGGTAACAAACTGAGAAAGCTTGAGTTTTTGGCCGCCGATGCGCTGCGGCAGGGAGCCGATACGCTGGTCACCGCCGGTGCCATCCAATCCAACCATGTGCGCCAAACGGCGGCGGTGGCGGCCAAGTTGGGCCTGCACTGTGTGGCGTTGCTGGAAAATCCGATCGACACCCAGGAAGAAAATTATCTGACCAACGGCAACCGCCTGCTGCTCGGGCTGTTCAACGCGCAGGTGGAAATGTGCGAAGCGTTGCACGATCCGCAGCAGCAGTTGGCCGATCTGGCTACACGCCTTGAAGCACAAGGCTTCCGACCTTATGTGGTGCCGGTAGGTGGCTCCAATGCGCTGGGTGCATTGGGTTACGTACAGTGTGCGCTGGAAATTGCCGAGCAGAGTCAACGCAGTAACGTCGCTTTCAGCGCGGTAGTGGTGGCGTCTGGCAGTGCCGGTACCCATGCCGGGCTGGCGGTCGGTCTGCAGCAATTGCTGCCGGAGACTGAGCTTGTCGGTGTGACCGTTTCACGCAAAGTTATCGACCAATTGCCCAAGGTGGAACAGATCCAAAAAGCGCTGGCCAACAGTTTGGCTATCGACGCACTGGCACCCATCACCCTGTGGGATGATTACTTCGCACCGCAGTACGGCATGCCCAATGAAGAAGGGCTGGCGGCCATCCAGTTGCTGGCGCAGCAGGAAGGAGTGTTACTGGATCCGGTGTATAGCGGCAAGGCAATGGCTGGGCTGATAGACGGCGTAGCCCAGCAGCGTTTCCGCGATGACGGCCCGATTCTGTTCATCCATACCGGCGGTGCTCCGGCGTTATTTGCCTACCATCCACAGGTGTGAGCGCACTTGGTTATTCCATTTTGAACTATATTTATAATGTTATATTCCTGCGTTCAAATGTTGTGGCTGTTAAAGTGCTGATATCAAAAAAGATAAACAACAGATGGGGTGTTTATGATGTTTTCTAAAGTTCGTCGTCAATTGCTGCTGGGTGTGATGAGCGTGGCGCTGACCGCCGGTTTGAGTGCGCAAACCTATGCCGCCGATAACCTGCTGGAGCAGGTGAAGCATCACGGGACTCTGGTCGTCGGGCTGGAAGGCACTTACCCGCCGTTCAGTTTCCAGGGGGAAGACGGCAAACTGACCGGCTTCGAAGTAGATTTCGCCAATGCGTTGGCGCAGCATCTTGGCGTAAAAGCCAAGCTGAACCCGACCAAGTGGGACGGCATGCTGGCCTCGCTGGATTCAAAGCGTATCGACGTGGTGATCAACCAGGTGACCATTTCGCCAGAGCGTCAGAAGAAATATGATTTCTCCACGCCTTATACCGTCTCCGGTATTCAGGCGCTGGTGAAGAAGGGCAATGAAGGCACCATCACCAAGCCGGAAGATCTGAAGGGCAAGAAGGTCGGCGTCGGCCTGGGCACCAACTACGAACAGTGGCTGCGTGACAATGTGCAGGGCGTGGACGTGCGCACCTATGATGATGACCCGACCAAATACCAGGATCTGCGCGTAGGCCGTATCAATGCCATTCTGGTTGACCGTCTGGCCGCACTGGATCTGGTGAAGAAAACCGGCGATACGCTGGCGGTAGCCGGCCCGGCGTTCTCTCGTCAGGAGTCTGGCGTTGCGGTCCGTAAAAACAACCCGGAACTGCTGGCCGCGATTAACCAGGCAATTGCCGACATGCAAAAAGACGGCACGCTGGCGAAGATCTCTGACAAATGGTTTGGCGCGGACGTAACTAAATAATGCACGAAAGTATTCAACTGGCGCTGGATTCAGCGCCATTTTTATTGAAGGGCGCGATACTCACTCTCCAGCTCAGTCTGGGGGGCATGGCGCTCGGTTTAATGCTCGGTTTTCTGCTGGCGCTGATGCGCCTTTCGCCGTTATGGCCGCTGTCCTGGCTGTCGCGTTTCTACGTGTCGCTGTTCCGTGGCACGCCGCTGATTGCCCAGCTGTTCATGATTTACTATGGTCTGCCGCAGTTCGGCATCGAGTTTGATCCCTTCCCGGCGGCGCTGATTGGCCTGTCGCTCAATACCGCGGCCTATACCTCAGAAACCCTGCGTGCGGCGATTTCGTCGATCGAAAAAGGGCAGTGGGAAGCCGCGGCCAGCATCGGTATGACCCGCTGGCAGACGCTGCGCCGGGTGATCTTGCCGCAGGCGGCGCGCACCGCATTGCCTCCGTTGGGTAACAGCTTTATCGGCCTGGTGAAAGACACCTCGCTGGCGGCGACCATTCAGGTACCGGAGCTGTTCCGTCAGGCACAGTTGATTACCTCACGCACGCTGGAAGTGTTTACCATGTATCTGGCGGCCTCGCTGATTTACTGGGTGATGGCGACTCTGCTTTCTGCGCTGCAAAATCGTCTGGAAGCCCACGTCAACCGCCAGGATCAGGAGTAACGCATGAGTGCCATCGAAGTAAAACAGCTGATCAAGCAGTTCAAAGGTCAAACGGTGCTGCATGGGATTGATCTGGAGGTCAGTGCGGGCGAAGTGGTAGCGATTATCGGGCCCAGCGGCTCGGGTAAAACCACCTTGCTGCGCTGCATCAACCTGTTGGAAGTACCGGATTCCGGTACCATTCGCGTCGGCGATATTCAGATTGACAGTTCCAAATCGCTGAGCAAACAGAAAAATTTGGTGCGGGCGTTACGCCAGCAAGTCGGGTTCGTGTTCCAGAGCTTCAACCTGTTTCCACACCGTTCGGTGCTGGAGAATATTATTGAAGGCCCGGTTATCGTTAAAGGCGAGTCAAAAGCCAGCGCCGAACAGCGGGCACGGGCATTGTTGGCTAAAGTGGGTTTAAACGGTAAAGAGTCTGCCTATCCACGTCGTCTTTCCGGTGGCCAACAGCAACGGGTGGCGATTGCCCGGGCGTTGGCGATGCAACCGGAAGTGATCCTGTTTGATGAACCCACTTCTGCGCTGGATCCAGAACTGGTGGGCGAGGTGCTCAATACCATCCGTTCGCTGGCGGAAGAAAAGCGCACCATGGTGATTGTGACGCACGAAATGAGCTTTGCCCGTGATGTGGCCGACCGCGCCATCTTTATGGATCACGGCCGCATCGTTGAGCAGGGCCCGGCGAAAGAGCTGTTCGCTAATCCGCAACACCAGCGCACCCAACAATTCCTCGACAAGTTTTTGAATCAGTAAGAAGGGGGGTATTTTGCCCCCTGACTCTCGATTAGCCAGCGTTCAATAATTCATTACGGGCGGCTGCGGCCAAAAAGGCGCTGCGGCTACCATAGCCCGGATGCTGCTGTACCATTGAATCGATACGGTTCAGCAGGCGGTGCGGCAGGGTAATATTGATACGTTCAGCCCGACCGTCAAACTTATCCATATTGATGTCGACCAGCAGCCACTGTCCGCCATTCAGCGTGTCGCTCTCCTGCGCCAGATGGAAGGAAACGGCCTGTGGGCGTGGGATGGACTGGTTGTCTTCGCTCAGAAGTTCGAAATGTGCGTCCAGCGCGCTTTTGGCGTCTTCAAAGGCTCTATCGAGGGTATCGCCTGCAAAATAGCAGCCCGGCACATCGGGAAAGAAACCGCTGGCGCTGCCGTCGTGTTCTGAATGTACATAAGCAGGGTAGAACATAATTTCTCCTGTTAATTCATGGTGCCGGGGGTTAGCGCAGTCCGGCATCTTTCATGATTTGGCGCAGCGTTCCCGGTTTAAGATCCTTACGCGGGTGTGGAACGGTGATCACCAGGCGGGATCCTGGGTGTTTAAACTGATGGTGGCTTCCCTTTATCCGCTCTAAAACCCAACCTTCCTGTTCTAATAGCCTGATCAGTTCTGAACTTTTCACACGCCTACCGTCCTTTTATTGTACACACCATACACACTCAATGGCAACGAGATTAATACGCTAACGTGCCGCTTTTGTGCAGACAATAAAAAACCCTGCACGAGTGCAGGGTTTGCGGGAAGGTACGCAGGCTGGATGATAAAAGGCAGTAATCCAGCGCTACGGATTAACCAATGGTCATCAGGCTGGCGTTACCGCCGGCGGCTGCGGTGTTGACACTCAGCGAGCGTTCGATCAGCAGGCGTTCCAACAGGATATTGGTCTCGCCGTGGGCAAAGCCCTGCACCGAAACGATCGCGCCACTGCGCTGGGCAATTTGCTCGCACAGGGTACGCAACTGATCGGCGTCGCCGTGGTAAATGGCGGCGTCAAACTCCACCTTGTCCTGCTGCCAGTCCTTGCTGAAACTGATGCTGGCCTGAACCGCCACCGGCAGGCGGCGATACAGGGCGCGTTGCAGCTCGGCTTCCGGCCACAGCACGCTGCTGCCCACTGCCAGTACCGCAGCCAGTTGCGTCAGAGCATCGGCCTCGTTATCGGCCAGGCACAGTACCCGCTCACGCGGCAGCAGGGCGTAGGTATTGCGCTCGCCGGTCGGGCCTGGCAGAGGGCGCAGGGTGCCGCCCTGGCCCAGTTCGGCGTAGCGTTGTGCCAGCGTCACCAACTCAGATTGTTTTTCGGCAACGGCCCATTGCTCCAGAGCCTGATGGGCTTTGAGCAGTTGTGGCCGTGCGGTAGCCTCCAGTGGGCGCTCGTCGTCCTGACGGTTCAGGGTACGCAGCACTGCGTCATCCGGACGGTTGGCCAGCAAGCGGTACAGATACAGTGGGCCACCGGCTTTCGGACCGGTGCCGGACAGGCCTTCGCCACCAAACGGCTGCACGCCGACCACGGCACCGACCATGTTACGGTTAACGTACAGGTTACCGACCTTGGCGCGTTCGGTGACGCGGGCAATGGTCTCGTCGATACGGGTGTGGATACCCAGCGTCAGGCCATAACCGGCGGCGTTGATCTGATCGACCAGCGATTCCATATTCGAGCGCTGGAAGCGCACCACGTGCAGTACCGGGCCGAAGATCTCTTTTTGCAGCTCGTCGAAGCTGTCCAGTTCGATCAGCGTTGGCTTGATAAAGGTGCCGCGTGACCACTCTTTCTCATCCTGCGCATTGCCTTTCGCCGCCTGATAGACCTTGCGGCCCTTGGCGCGCATTGCCTGGATATGGCGTTCGATACCGGTTTTGGCCTCGGCGTCGATCACCGGCCCGATGTCGGTAGACAGGCGTTCCGGGTTACCCATGCGGCACTCGGCCATCGCACCGCGCAGCATTTGCAACGTATGGTCCGCCACGTCTTCCTGAATGCACAGGATACGCAGGGCAGAACAACGCTGGCCGGCACTGTCGAAGGCGGAGGCGACCACGTCCGTCACCACCTGTTCGGTCAGGGCGGAAGAGTCGACGATCATCGCGTTCAGACCACCGGTTTCGGCGATTAGCGGCGTTGGGCGACCTTGCGGATCCAGACGACCGGCGATATTGCGTTGCAGAATACCGGCAACGTCGGTAGAGCCGGTAAACATCACGCCACGCACGCGGGCATCATTGACCAGCACCGAGCCGACGCTTTCACCCTGGCCTGGCAGCAGTTGCAGCACGCCTGGTGGAATGCCGGCTTCCAGCAGAATACGTACCGCCTGTGCGGCGATCAGCGGGGTTTGCTCGGCCGGTTTGGCCAGCACGCTGTTGCCTGCCGCCAGCGCAGCGGCAATCTGGCCGGTAAAGATTGCCAGCGGGAAGTTCCACGGGCTGATACAAACCACCGGGCCCAGTGGACGGTGGCTGTCATTGGCGAAGTCATCGCGTACCTGACCGGCGTAGTAATGCAGGAAATCGACCGCTTCACGCACTTCGGCAATGGCGTTGTTGAAGGTTTTACCCGCTTCGCGTACCAGAATACCCAACAGGCTTTGCAGCTGGCCTTCCATCAGTTCAGCGGCGCGTTCAAGAATGGCGGCGCGTTCGGACGGCGGGGTGGCGAACCAGATTGGGCCGGCAGCGGCAGCGGCGTCGAGCGCCCGGCTGACTTCCCCTTCGGTGGCTTCACGCACGTAACCGACGATATCGCCCGGTTCGGCAGGGTTAATCACCGGTTGTTCCACGCCCTGATCCAGCTCGGCATCGATAATCGGTTCTGCGCGCCATGGCTGTGTGGCGCTGGTCAGCAATGCGCTGGACAGTGACGCCAAACGCTGTTCGTTGGACAGATCCAGACCGCTGGAGTTGGTACGTTTCTCGCCATACAGCTCACGCGGCAGCGGGATACGTGGGTGCGGCAGGCCAATTTGCCCTTCGCTGGCCGCCATGGCTTCAACGGCGGTGACCGGATCGGCCACCAGTTCGTCGAGCGGCAG
This sequence comes from Serratia sp. AR11, assembly GCF_056376275.1. Taxonomy (NCBI): domain Bacteria; kingdom Pseudomonadati; phylum Pseudomonadota; class Gammaproteobacteria; order Enterobacterales; family Yersiniaceae; genus Serratia; species Serratia sp. AR11. The sequence goes on along the minus strand of NZ_CM150739.1, from coordinate 3,308,567 downwards.
GGTAGCGTCGGCGATACGGTTAACGAATGAGGTGTTGGCCCCATTTTCCAGCAGGCGGCGCACCAGGTACGCCAGCAGCGTTTCATGGGTACCGACCGGAGCATAGATGCGACACGGACGGTTTAACTTGCCGTCGGCCACTTTACCCACCACCTGCTCATACAAAGGTTCACCCATGCCGTGCAGACACTGGAACTCATACTGACCTGGGTAGTAGTTGTTGCCCGCCATGTGGTAAATCGCGCTCAGGGTGTGGGCGTTATGGGTAGCGAACTGCGGATAAATCAGGTTTGGCACCGCCAGCAGTTTGCGGGCGCAGGCCAGGTAGGAAACGTCGGTGTAAACCTTGCGGGTGTAAACCGGATAGCCTTCCAACCCGTCCATTTGGGCGCGTTTGATTTCGCTGTCCCAGTAGGCACCTTTCACCAGACGGATCATCAGGCGACGACGGCTGCGCTGCGCCATGTCGATCACGGCGTCGATGGCGAACGGGCAGCGCTTTTGATAAGCCTGGATCACGAAGCCGATACCGTTCCAGCCGGCCAACTGTGGTTCAAAGCACAGCTTCTCCAACAGATCGAGTGAGATCTCCAGGCGGTCGGCTTCTTCGGCGTCGATATTGATGCCGATATCATATTGGCGCGCTTGCAGGGTCAATGACAGCAGGCGAGGGTAAAGCTCTTCCATTACGCGTTCGTACTGCGCACGGCTGTAGCGCGGATGCAAGGCGGAAAGCTTGATCGAAATGCCCGGGCCTTCATAGATCCCACGGCCGTTAGAGGCCTTGCCGATGGCGTGGATCGCCTGCTGGTAGGACACCAGGTAGGCTTGCGCGTCGGCTTCGGTCAGCGCGGCTTCACCCAGCATGTCGTAGGAGTAGCGGAAGCCTTTGTCTTCCAGCTTGCGGGCGTTGGCCAGCGCTTCGGCGATGGTTTCACCAGTCACGAACTGTTCGCCCATCAGGCGCATCGCCATGTCCACGCCTTTACGGATCAGCGGTTCACCGCTCTTGCCGATAATACGGTTCAGTGAGCGCGACAGATTGGCTTCGTTATGGGTCGCGACCAGTTTGCCGGTAAACAGCAGGCCCCAGGTGGCGGCGTTAACGAACAGCGACGGGCTACGGCCAAGGTGAGAATGCCAGTTGCCGTTGCTGATTTTGTCGCGGATCAGCGCGTCACGGGTTGGTTTGTCAGGAATACGCAGCAGGGCTTCCGCCAGGCACATCAGTGCCACGCCTTCCTGTGAAGAAAGTGAGAACTCCTGCAGCAGGCCCTGCACCATACCGGCGCGGCCGTTTGCACTCTTTTGGTTACGCAGTTTCTCGGCAATATCGTAAGCCATCTTATGGGTGGCTTTGGCGAGATCGGCAGGTAAGCGCGCCTGTTCGAGCAACATCGGTACCGCTTCGGTCTCAGGACGGCGATAGGCTGCGGTGATCGCCGCGCGGTTGACCGACTGCGGCAGAATTTGTTCAGCAAATTCAAGGAATGGCTGGTGGGACTCTTCCTGCAGTTGCGGCATAATGTCGTCCGCTTCGGCCTGGCCGGCAGCGGCAATGGCAGGGATTTCAGGAATGTCGGAACCGTTCTCGAGACGCTCGAGATAATTAAAAATGGCCTGCTTGATCAGCCAGTGCGGCGTGCGATCGATACGCTGTGCTGCGCTTTTGATGCGATCGCGAGTTGCCTCGTCGAGCTTTACGCCCATGGTGGTAGTGCCCATGCCAATCCAACTCCTGTGTTTAAGAACCTATATACAAACGGCGGGCCAGATAGGCTGCTGGGATAGGTTCGTGCGTTGTGTGCTGTGATGAATGCAGACAATATCCAGCATGTTGCAACTTTGTGCAACCGTGTTAAATCAGGCGGATGAACGAAGTGTGAGTTCCATCGATTTTTTAACATCAATAATCGGCATGGTTCTTGCGTGGCCTTTGGTACGACAGGGTGGCGAGGGAGGGTTTGAGTGGGATATCCCCAGTGATATCAGGGCTAACATCAGATTTTTATTAGGTGCAACTCCGTTTAGTGTCGTTGGGTGTAACCCTGAGAGCGGTTAAATGTGACGCAGGGTAAACTTTGTGTAACTTTGTTGTTAAATATCTTGTTGGATAATGAATGGGTCATCTAGGATAGCCGGCAGTCAGACAATTGCGGGCGGAAACTATTTTCACCTGCGGGGGCCCGCAATTTCGCCACGTTCCGGCGGATTGGCAAGCAGTAACTATCGCAATACAGCGCGAAATAATAATGAGAGTGGAGAATTTCATGACAATGAGCACACCGATGCTGGTGACCTTCCTGGTGTATATCTTCGGGATGGTGTTAATCGGCTTACTTGCCTATCGGGCAACCAATAACTTTGACGACTACATTCTGGGCGGTCGTAGCCTGGGTAGCGTAGTGACCGCGCTTTCTGCCGGCGCATCAGACATGAGCGGCTGGCTGTTGATGGGCCTGCCGGGCGCCATCTTCCTGTCCGGCATCTCCGAAAGCTGGATTGCCATTGGCCTGACGATCGGTGCTTATTTCAACTGGAAATTGGTGGCGGGGCGGCTGCGCGTACATACCGAAGCCAACAATAATGCCCTGACGCTGCCGGATTACTTCACCAGCCGTTTCGAAGACAACAGTAAGCTGCTGCGGGTGATTTCCGCCATTGTTATCCTGGTGTTCTTCACTATCTACTGTGCTTCCGGCATTGTGGCCGGTGCGCGCCTGTTCGAGAGCACCTTCGGGATGAGCTACGAAACCGCGCTATGGGCCGGTGCTGCTGCTACTATCCTTTATACCTTTATCGGCGGATTCCTGGCGGTGAGCTGGACCGATACCGTGCAGGCCAGCCTGATGATTTTCGCGCTGATCCTGACGCCGGTGATTGTTATCTTCGCGGTTGGCGGCATTGATACCTCAATGATGGTGATTGAGGCCAAGAATCCGGCCAATCTCGATATGCTGAAAGGTCTGAACTTTGTGGCGATCCTCTCGCTGCTGGGTTGGGGCCTGGGTTACTTCGGTCAGCCACACATTCTGGCGCGCTTTATGGCGGCAGACTCTCACCGCACCATTCGCAGCGCACGCCGCATCAGCATGACCTGGATGATCCTGTGTCTGGCCGGTACCATTGCGGTCGGTTTCTTCGGGATTGCCTACTTCGCCAATAACCCGGATCAGGCGGGCAATGTGTCACAGAACGGTGAACGCGTGTTTATCGAATTGGCGATGCTTCTGTTCAACCCGTGGGTAGCGGGCATTCTGCTGTCGGCGATTTTGGCGGCGGTAATGAGTACTCTGAGCTGCCAACTGTTGGTGTGTTCAAGCGCGATTACCGAAGACCTGTACAAGGCCTTCCTGCGTAAGGGTGCCAGCCAGCGTGAGCTGGTGTGGGTCGGGCGCTTCATGGTGTTGCTGGTGGCGCTGATTGCCATTGCGCTGGCGGCAAACCCGGAAAACCGCGTACTGGGTCTGGTGAGCTACGCCTGGGCCGGCTTCGGTGCAGCCTTTGGTCCGGTGGTGTTGATCTCGGTAATGTGGTCACGCATGACGCGTAATGGCGCTTTGGCCGGTATGTTGGTGGGCGCGGCAACGGTGATCGTCTGGAAACAGTTTGCCTGGTTGGATTTGTATGAAATTATCCCGGGCTTCCTGTTCGCTTGTATCGCCATCGTGGTGGTGAGCCTGATGGGGCGTCAGCCTTCGGCAACCATCACCGAACGTTTTGATCAGGCAGAAGCCGAGTTCAAAACCGTTTAATCCTCTCGAGGTAATCATCTCAAAGGGCGCTTAATGCGCCCTTAGGTTGCTGACAAAGCAGGAAAAAACGTGGTTTTTCCTGCTTTGTAGTGATCAGCCGAAAATCAATAAATTGATTTTCCTGATTTTTATTTATCGACCTCTACTCGCTCTGGGCAGGAATGAGGTTTGTCATCAGTCTGAGGGCGCTTAATGCGCCCTTTGTCATTTATCACGCCGCGGTTTTCTGTCACCTGCCTGAAACACCTGGCGACATTTGATTAGAAAAAATCACCCTTGCGGCTCTTGTATTTCTTCCAGCCAGAATGATAATCACTATCGTTGTGTTTTACTTTTCTTTACATTGGCGTTGCCGCTATTTCTGGCGTGCGGGCGCTTCGCAGCAGATGCCTTTTTAGGGGTTATTAATTATGTTTGTTCCCTTCCTTATCATGTTCCGTGAGGGGCTGGAGGCGGCGTTGATCGTCAGCCTGATTGCCAGTTACCTGAAACGCACGCAGCGCGGTCAATGGTTAGGCGTGGTATGGATAGGGGTGATTGTTGCCGCTGCCCTGTGCCTGGCGCTCGGCATTTTCATCAATGAAACCACCGGCGAATTCCCGCAGAAGCAACAAGAGCTGTTTGAAGGCATTGTTGCGGTGGTGGCGGTGCTGATCCTCACTTATATGGTGTTCTGGATGCGCAAAGTATCCAAGTCGGTCAAGGTGCATCTGGAAGGCGCTATCGATAACGCACTCAACTCAGGTAAAGGCCAGGGCTGGGCGCTGGTGGCGATGGTGTTTTTTGCCGTGGCCCGCGAAGGCCTGGAATCGGTGTTTTTCCTGCTGGCAGCCTTCCAGCAGGACGTTGGCATTGCGGCGCCTATCGGTGCGGTACTCGGCCTGGTGGCGGCCATCGTGCTGGGCATGATGATCTACTGGGGCGGGGTAAAGTTGCACCTGGCCAAGTTCTTCAAGTGGACCAGCCTGTTTATCCTGTTTGTGGCCGCCGGTCTGGCTGCCGGGGCGATCCGCGCTTTCCACGAGGCCGGGCTGTGGAACCACTTCCAGGATATCGCGTTCGACTTCAGTAACCATCTGTCGACCCATTCGCTGTTTGGCACCCTGCTTGAAGGCATCTTCGGCTATCAGGAAGCGCCAACGGTAAGCGAAGTGGCGGTCTATTTCCTGTATCTGATCCCAACGCTGATTTTCTTTTTCCTGCCGCAGCGTGCGGAACCGTCAGCGGTTTCGGCGCAACGTAAAATCAATCATTAATTTAAATAGGGAATCTGTATGTCTACTCCATTATTCCGCCGCAAGGCGTTGCACGCAGCATTACTGGCTCTGCCGGCGTTCGCGCTAAGCATCAACGCTCAGGCGGCGGACGTGCCGCAGGTGAAAATTACCGTTAACGACAAACAGTGTGAGCCGATGCAGTTGACGGTAGCGGCCGGTAAAACCCAGTTTGTGGTGCACAACACCAGCCAGAAAAACGTCGAATGGGAAATCCTCAAAGGGGTGATGGTGGTGGAAGAGCGTGAGAATATCGCGCCGGGCTTCACCCAGAAGATGACCGCCAACCTGGAGGCGGGCGAATACGATATGACCTGCGGACTGCTCAGCAATCCGAAGGGCAAGCTGACCGTGACCGCTGCCGCAGGTGCCGCCACCGACGGCAAACCGAATGCGATGGATTTGGTCGGGCCGATTGCCGAATACAAGGTTTATGTGACCAAAGAAGTGGAAGGCCTGGTTAAACAGACCAAGCGGTTCACCGATGCGGTGAAAGCCGGCAACGTGGCCGAGGCGCGTAAACTCTATGCACCGACGCGCCAGCACTACGAGCGCATTGAACCGATCGCCGAACTGTTCTCCGACCTGGACGGCAGCATCGACGCCCGTGAAGACGATTACGAGAAGAAAGCGGAAGATCCGAAGTTCACCGGTTTCCACCGCCTGGAAAAAGCGCTGTTTGCCGATAACACCACCAAAGACATGAGCAAATACGCGGACCAACTGTACAACGACACCGTCGAGCTGCAAAAACGCGTCACCGATCTGACCTTCCCGCCGAGCAAAGTTGTCGGCGGGGCGGCCGGTCTGATCGAAGAAGTCGCGGCGAGCAAAATCAGCGGTGAAGAAGACCGTTACAGCCGTACCGACCTGTGGGACTTCCAGGCTAACGTCGACGGCGCGCAGAAAATCGTTAACCTGCTGCGTCCGTTGCTGGTCAAGGCCAACAAACCGCTGCTGGACAAGATCGACGCCAACTTTAAAACCGTTGATACCATTTTGGCGAAGTACAAAACCAAAGACGGCTATGAGTCTTACGAGAAGTTAACTGATGCCGATCGCAATGCCATGAAAGGGCCAATCACCACTCTGGCGGAAGACTTGTCACAACTGCGTGGCGTTCTGGGTCTGGATTGAGGCAAGCATAATGAGTAACAAGATCGGCCCGGAAAACGGGCCGCATCCACAGGGCGCGGCGTCACCGTCGCGCCGCCGTTTGTTGCAGGGGTTGGGGCTGGGTGTGCTGGCGCTGGGCGGCAGCCGTCTGACCCAGGCGGCGGATAAAACGGCCGAACCGCTGGCGGTACCGCAGGACGAACGTTGGCAGAAGCAACCGTTCTATGGCGTGCATCAGGCCGGGATCCTCACGCCGCAGCAGGCCGCGATGATGCTGGTCGCGTTCGACGTGCTGGCGAGTAACAAGCAGGATTTAGAGCGTTTGTTCCGGTTGCTGACCACCCGTATTGCCTTCCTGACTACCGGCGGCAGGGCACCAGAGGTGGATCCCAAACTGCCACCACTTGATTCGGGCATCATGGGGCCGGAGATTTATCCGGATAACCTGACGATCACCGTGTCGGTCGGTACCTCGTTATTTGACGAACGTTTCGGTCTGCAGGCGCAAAAACCGCTGCGGCTGCAGAAAATGACGCGCTTCCCGAACGACTCGCTGGACGCCAGCCTGTGCCACGGGGATTTGGTGCTGCAGATTTGCGCCAATACCAATGAAACTGCTCTCCACGCGCTGCGCGACATTATCAAGCATTCGCCGGATCTGCTCAGCGTGCGCTGGAAGCGGGAAGGGTTTATTTCTGCCCACGCCGCGCGTAGCAAAGGCAAGGAAACGCCGATCAACCTGCTGGGCTTTAAGGATGGCACTGCCAACCCGAAAACCAGCGACAAACCCTTGATGGATCAGGTGGTGTGGACAGCAGACAACGCCGGGGAACCGGCATGGGCGGTGGGTGGCAGCTATCAGGCCGCGCGTATTATCCGTTTCCATGTGGAATTCTGGGATCGCACGCCGTTGCAGGAGCAGCAAACCATCTTCGGTCGCGACAAGCACAGCGGTGCGCCACTCGGCATGAAGCATGAGCACGACGAGCCGGACTACGCGCAAGATCCCGAGGGCAAAATGATCCCGATGGACGCGCATATTCGCCTGGCCAACCCGCGCACGCCGCAAACCCAGAGCAACTTACTGCTGCGCCGTGGTTACAGCTATTCAATTGGCGTGTCCAATTCCGGCCAGTTGGAGATGGGGTTGCTGTTTGTTTGTTATCAGGCCGATCTGGAAAAAGGCTTCCTGACGGTGCAAAAACGCCTGAACGGCGAAGCGCTGGAAGAGTATGTCAAACCGATCGGCGGCGGCTATTTCTTTGCGCTGCCGGGGGTAAAAGACGCCAATGATTACCTGGGCAGCGGCCTGTTGAAAGCGTAACTCACCTCTTACAAGGCGGGGGATCCCCGCCTGAATTTTGCAGCCATTCACGACGAACCGCCGTTAATTAAAATCAATAGTGACCTTGCGCAATTGGGGGACCGGGCTTTAATTAGGCTAACTATTTTCATTTTTTGTTAAAAGCATTAACATGCTGGCCATAACGTTCCAAATGGTTCATACCCTTCGATCCCTTTAACGGCATTTTCCTGATGAAAAGCACTCATAAAAACCGGTTGGCAGTTTCAGCGCTGGTTATTCCAGCCCTACTGCCTGTTTCTGCCAGCTTTGCGCAGGACAAGGATAGCGAACAGACCATGGTGGTCACGGCCAAACGCAGCGGTCTTTCTGAACTCTCAACCCCGGCTGCCGTCAGCGTGGTCACGGGCGATCAAATCCGTGAGGCGAGGCCGCAGATCAACCTGTCGGAAAGCCTGGGCAGCGTGCCGGGTCTGCAAATTCAGAACCGCCAGAACTATGCGCAGGATTTGCAGCTCTCGGTGCGTGGTTTCGGCGCGCGCTCAATGTATGGCGTGCGCGGCGTGCGTATCTATGTCGATGGCATTCCGGCCACCATGCCGGATGGGCAGGGGCAGACCTCGAATATTGACCTTAACTCGGTCGAGAAGGTGGAAGTGTTACGTGGCCCGTTTTCCGCGCTCTACGGTAACGCCTCCGGCGGCATGGTGAATGTGGAAACCGAAACCGGCCAACAGCCGCCCCGCATTGAGGCCGGTTCGTACTTCGGCAGCTACGGCACCTGGCGCTATGGCGTCAAGGCCACCGGGGCAACCGGTGACGGTACCCACGCCGGTGATGTCAACTACACCATTTCCGGCACCCGTTTCACCACTCAGGGGTTCCGTGACCACAGTGGCGCGCGGAAAAATCTTGGTAATGCCAAGCTCGGTGTTCGCATCGACGATGTCAGTACGCTCACGCTGCTGTTCAACAGTGTTGATATCAACGCCAACGATCCGGGCGGCCTGACGAATGCCGAATGGCACGATAATCCGCGCCAGGCACCACGAGCCGATCAGTACAATACGCGCAAAACCACGTCACAAACTCAGGCCGGGTTGCACTACCAGCGTGAGATGGGCGTTGATGACGATCTCAGCATCATGATGTATGCCGGTGAGCGTGAAACCACTCAGTACCAGTCGATCCCGGTCGCGGTACAGCAGCGCAGTGCGCAGCATCCGGGTGGGGTGATTGATCTGACGCGCCATTATCAGGGGATTGATACCCGCTGGACGCACCGTGGCGAGCTGGGCGTGCCATATACCCTGACCGGCGGGCTGGATTATGAAACCATGACCGAGCAGCGTAAAGGGTATGAAAACTTTACTCAGGTCAACGGCGTCACCGAGTTGGGCACCGAGGGAGCGCTGCGCCGTAACGAACGCAACCTGATGTGGAATGTGGATCCTTACCTGCAAACCTCATGGCAGTTGACGCAACAGCTGACGCTGGATGTTGGAATGCGTTACAGCACCGTCAATTTCGACTCTAACGATCACTACGTTACCGGTGCCAATGGCGATGACAGCGGCAGCGCCAGTTACCATCAGTGGCTGCCTGCCGGTTCCCTCAACTATGCGGTGATGAGCGGTTGGAACCTGTATCTTTCCGCCGGTCGCGGTTTTGAGACGCCGACCATTAACGAACTGTCTTACCGTTCAGGCGATCAGGCCGGGCTGAACTTCGGCCTGAATCCCTCGACCAGCGACACGGTGGAGTTGGGCAGTAAAACCCGCATTGGCAATGGCCTGCTGACCGCCGCCGTTTTCCAGACTGACACCCGCAACGAAATCGTGGTGGATGAAAGCAGCAACGGGCGCACCAGCTACAAAAACGCTGGGCAGACCCGCAGGCGTGGTTTGGAGCTGGCGCTGGATCAGCAATTCGCTTATGACTGGCGGGTACAGTTGGCCTGGACGCTGCTGGATGCACGTTATCGCGATGATGTGTGCGGCGACAGCCAGTGTTCGGCGACCAACATGGTGCCCAGTGGCAACCGCATGCCGGGCATTGCGCGCAATATGGGCTATGCCTCGCTTGCCTGGTCACCACCGGAAGGTTGGTATGCCGGCGCAGAGGTGCGCTATATGAGTGATATTGAAGTTAACGATGCCAACACGGAGCAGGCCCCGGCTTATACCACCGTTGGTTTGAATACTGGCTACCGCTATCCGCTGGGTAATTGGATGCTTAACGTTTTCGGCCGGGTAGATAATCTGTTTGACCGACAATATGTAGGGTCGGTGATCGTTAATGAAGGTAATGGCCGTTACTACGAACCGGCACCGGGCAGAAACTGGGGCGGCGGATTGAGCGTCTCTTATACCTTCGAGTAACTTCAGGACTTGCCTGTCGGCGTAATCATTCAGCATCAGGGCGGGAGCTTTCCCGCCTTTTTTATTTATAAATTTCGGCGGATTGACAGGTTCTGAGTTGGATGAAATTTAATCGGGAAACCAAACTGTCATCAACGCCATTTAATGGTAACTATTTGATATTATTCATGTTAAAAATTTCATTGAATGACGTAATCGGCGTGATATAGTGTTCTTGCGCCGCGTGAAAACAAAAAAGATTAAAATTTTTTACATTTTAGTAACGCGGCAGGGTTGAATGTCATTATACTGTAATCATCTGGCGGTAGTTTTCACAAGGTGCACAGCTCGAAGCTGTAAATAACACTGCGGGGATCGCTAATGGTAAAGTCCTTGGTTGGGCTAGAAAGAAAAAATAACAGACCTTCCCTGATTTCTCGTTGTAACGAGGGCATTCGCTCCGACTCTCTTTTCCTGGCTACTCCGCACTCTCGTCATCACAAATTCTTGTCACTTTTTAATCTGGTTTTAATTACGCAATCGCGTTATCCCGTGAAACATCGGTGTGCCGTCACGCCCGCCGTATATTCACTTTTTCAATTGGCTATTGTTGGCTCGAAAGGAAGCCGAAACCTAATCTGTGTGTGAAACATAATCGCGCGGCCAGGCCGTTGCGGTAGGTGAAACAAACTGTAAGGTGCCACTATGAGACAAAAAGCAGTGATCAAAGCACGTCGTGAAGCGAAACGCGTTATTCGTCGTGACGCTCGTAGTCATCGCCAGCTTGAAGAAGAGTCCGTAACCTCGCTGGTACAAATGGGTGGTGTTGAGTCTATCGGCATGGCACGTGACAAGCGCGATAGCTCTCCCATAGAGGCACGAACCGAAGCTCAGGGTCATTACTTAATCGCCATAGATAAGAAGCAGTTGATTTTTGCCACCGGTGAAGCCGGCTGCGGCAAAACTTTCATCAGCGCTGCGAAAGCGGCAGAAGCCCTTATACATAAAGAAGTGGATCGGATTATCGTTACTCGTCCGGTTCTGCAGGCGGATGAAGACCTCGGTTTCTTACCCGGGGATATTTCTGAGAAGTTCGCCCCTTATTTCCGTCCGGTGTATGACATTCTGGTGCGCCGTTTAGGATCGTCCTTTATGCAATACTGCCTGCGTCCGGAAATCGGCAAGGTAGAGATCGCGCCTTTCGCCTACATGCGCGGGCGTACCTTCGAAAATGCGGTCGTTATCCTGGATGAAGCCCAGAACGTAACCGCCAGCCAGATGAAGATGTTCCTGACCCGTTTGGGTGAGAACGTAACGGTAATCGTTAATGGTGACGTCACCCAATGCGACTTGCCACGCGGCGTGAAGTCCGGCCTCAGCGATGCGATGGAACGCTTCGAGGAGGATGAAATGATCGGCATCATCCGCTTTGACAAACAAGACTGCGTCCGCTCCGCCCTGTGCCAGCGTACGCTCAACGCCTACAGTTAAAACCTGCCTGCTAATTCAAGGCCGCCTCGGCGGCCTTTTTCATGATGTTCCCCGCACGTATTATTTGTTTTTATTATTGTTCGTGGTGTTGTTATTTATTTTAAATAACACCCTGAGTTAAACATGGGGGGATTATGATGCACTGATCGAAATCAAATTATTAATTTATTGTTTTACCGTGACTTACACGTTCCACTTATAGCTTAACGGCAAAGTTAATTTTTGTTTATTGCCTTTGGCGGGCCGCTTTGGTTGGCCTGGTTGGACAGCGCTGAACCGTCAATCTCCGCTTGTTTACCTCTTGTGTAAACTATTGTGGTTTTTTGTATAGATTTTAGTTGGGTTAGCGTTAATGCTTAGTGGTGTTCCAGACGGGCGAAGGGGTTCATCCGCCAAAAGGAAATATCTGGGAGTATGCTGGGTTGGCGTACTGGGCATTGGGATTTTCAAAGCGGTTCAATCATGAAATATATTATTTTATTGCTATTTATTTTGTGCGTTGTGTATGTCCATTACCGTGGCAGGGTGCGTTACACCTTCTGGCGGCAACTTTCCGATCATTCGACCTTCACTGCGCCATTGAACGTTTTTATGTATTTATTCTCACGCGTGCCGACCACGCCTTATCTGCAACCGGAGCAATTTCCAGAACTGCAGGTGCTGCGGGAGAATTGGCAAACCATTCGCGATGAAGGGCTGCAGCTGATGGCGATCCAACAGATCAAAGCCTCGGATCAATTTAATGACGCCGGATTCAATTCGTTTTTCAAAACCGGCTGGAAGCGTTTCTATTTAAAATGGTATGAAGACAGCCACCCGTCGGCGATGAGCCTGTGTCCGCAGACCACGGCTTTGTTACGCAGCCTGCCTTCGGTCAAGGCGGCGATGTTTGCCGAACTGCCGGACGGCAGCCGCCTGCCGCGTCACCGCGACCCTTACGCCGGTTCGCTGCGTTATCACCTGGGGCTGATTACCCCGAATGACGACCGCTGCTTTATCGAAGTGGATGGCGAGCGTTATAGCTGGCGTGATGGTGAGGGGGTGATGTTTGACGAGACCTATCTGCATTTCGCCGAAAACCAAAGTGGGCAAAACCGGCTGATCCTGTTTTGTGATATCGAAAGACCGATGCGTTTCCGCTGGGCGCAAGGCATCAACCACTGGTTGGGGCGTAACCTGATGAGCGCGGCTACCGCACCCAATGAAGAGGGCGATCGCACCGGTGGCGTCAACAAGCTGTTCAAGTACATTTATGCGGTGCGTAAAGTGGGCAAGCGGCTGAAGGCGTGGAACCGTACCGGGTATTACATCATTAAATGGATTTTGTTTGGTGGGATTGCGGCGGGCATTTTCTTCGCGATTTAAACTTTCGCGCTATAAAGGCGATGGGCGCCAACAGGGCGCCCATCGGTTAATCAGGCAAAGATAGTCATCATATAGGCGGCGAACAGCGCCAGGTGCGCAGTCCCGTTCAGCACGTTGGTTCTGCCGGTGGAGAACGAAAGCTGGCACAGCAGCAACACCGTCAGCATCACCACGATATGTGGCGTCTGCAAACCGAAGATCAACGTCTGACCGGTCAGCGTGGCGATGACGGTGACCGCCGGTACCGTCAGGGAAATGGTAGCCAGCACCGAGCCGAAGAACAGGTTCATGGCGCGCTGTACCTGATTATTCAATACCGCACGCAGTGCCCCCAGACCTTCAGGCGACAGGATCAGCAGAGCGACCAGGAAGCCGGTAAATTGCGCCGGGGCATTTACCTTGGTCAACAAACCTTCCAGCGGATTGGCGTTAAACTTGGTTACCGCGATCACCGCAACCAGATGCACGATCAGCCAAACGGCATGCCAGGCACTGCTGTGCGAGGAAGGCTTGCCATGGTGCGGATCGCCATCGTCATCTTCGTGCTCATAGACAAACAGGCTCTGGTGAGTTTTGGTCTGGATCACCAGGAACACACCGTACATGGCGGCAGAAATCACCGAAACCAGCAGTGCCTGACCGGTAGTGAAGTTACCGCCGGGCAGCGCACTCGGGAACACCAGCACAATCACCGCCAGTGGGAAAATCGCCATCAGATACTGTTTTATGCCGCCCAGGTTTACGTACTGGGTAGCGAATTTACGGCCGCCAAGCAGCAGCGCAACGCCGACCAGCCCCGCGCTGACAATCATAATGATCGAGTAAAGCGTATCGCGCATCAGCGCCGGCGCGGCGTCGCCGGTGGCCATCAGCGCTGAAATCAGGCTGACTTCCAGGATCACCACCGACAGGCTGAGGATCAGCGAGCCATAGGGTTCACCCAGGCGGTGGGCCAGAACGTCGGCGTGGCGCACTACGCTGAACGCGCTGCTGAGAATACCGATCAAGGCAACGATGTTAATGCCGACGATCAGCGGAAAGTTGCTGGTAGTGCCCCACAGATTCAGCACCACCAGGGCGGCGATAGGGAGCAACAGGGAATACTCAGTGTGGCGGGATTTGGATCGGCCAGGATCGTTTTGCGACTTCATTTTGATGGTACTCCTTCTCAAACAGCGTGGTCCCGTCATCGCTGACTGCCGTTAAAGGCAACTCTGCGCATCCAGAATGTAATTATATTTAATAATAATAGGATACACCCGGTGGTGCGTGCCGGGGAATGATGTGATGTTGTTTTAGTTGCGAAAGCAAATGCTTGCTTTATGTGACTAGGTTAACAAAAAAACCGCACGGGATGCGGTTTTCTTTACTTTCTTTTACGCAGTAACATGAAATTACTTCATTAACGGCACATAAATTGCAGTTTGAGCGTGTATGACACCGTTAATAAAGGAAAAAATCCACATCAGTCATCAATATTGTCCATAATTTCATGCCGTTTATTATGATAACCCTCTTCGTTTAACCCCTCACGCCAGTAAGGTACGGCATAAAGCCGATTACGCTCACATTGACGATCGCGGCGCAGGAAGCGGCGCAGTTCAACCACCAGACGATCTTCACCGGCCAGCCAGTATTGGGTCGCGGCCTGTGGCTGCGGCAAGGCGCAAAACTGGGTGATCAGCTCGGCGGTTTTCTCGGTGCCGCCAATAATCCAGCTTAGCTCAAGGCCTGCAGGTTTTTTCAGCTCGATCACGTCGGCCGAGCTATCTACACGGATAAAGGCATTGCCTTCGCTGTGTGCCGGTAGCCCTTCCAGCAAAGCCGCCAATGCGGGTAAAGAAGAAGGATCGCCGGCCAGGCAGTAGAAATCGGCCTCTGGCAGCATGGGTTTCGGGCCACCGGGGTTACTGATGCCAATTTTATCACCGGCTTTTGCCGCGCGCGCAAAGTCAACGGCCGGGCCGCTGTGATCATGAATGGCGAATTCAATGTCGACCTCTGCCAGTTCTGGACGCACCGCACGGATGGAATAGGTGCGAACAATGGGGCGTACCGCGTCTGCTGCCCAGCGCGGGCCATTTTCGGTCAGTGTCGGCAGATCCGGTTGTGTCTGGCCTGCAAGCGGTAGGAAAACCTTAATGTGTGCGGCGGCGGCGTTGGCCGGGTAATAGCGCAGGTCCGGCGCGGTGAAGGTGATACGGCGCAGGTGCGGGGTAATATCGCGAATGGCACTGACTGCAATCAGGTAGGGTGCGCGTGAGCGTGGGGCTTCGGTAGTCACGGGTTTCTCCTTATGTTCGTTTGGCGCAGAGTATATCACGCCATTTGATAATGAGAATTGTTTGCTGATGAGGCTGGTGACAACGGCAGCTGCGCAAAAGCAGGCATTCTTTCCGAAGGGATAACCTAATTGGGAGGCATCATCTGGTTATGCTTAGGTGTGGCATTTTACCTTTTGATATTATTGCTGCTGAGTACAAATACTTTTTCACTTTAAATCCCGCGTGAAACTTGATTGCTCCACGAGAAAAGAATAAGGTCATTATTATCGCGGAAAGGGTTATAGAATTAATAAAATTCCGCAGCTAATAAATATACCCTATAGCTTTCAAGTTGCAGCTAGGCGACCAGCTCGCTCATCCCCAGGCGCTTACAAAAGTTAAGTAACTGGGGTGAGCGACAAATCTGTCGGAAACAGATTTGAACGCTGCTTGCAGCGGCCCTGAAAGGGCAAGGCCCATGGATGGGCCTTGTAAGCAGATAACAACGCTGCAACTTGAAAGATGACGGGTATAAGATGAACAGTGGCAAGGGAGTATGAGCAATCTTATTCCCGGGAGGTTGTTAAGGTGTTAACGCGAGATTTTCTGCAAAATGCGGATTGCAAAACAGCATTCGGCACCATTGAGGAGTCGCTGTTACTGACATCAGAGCAGCGTGCGGCCTCACTGGATTGTACTTTATCCCGCCGGCCGGATAACAGCCCGGTGTGGGTTTTCGGCTACGGTTCATTGATGTGGAACCCGGTGTTTGAATCCGAAGAAGTGCGACCGGCCACGCTGCAAGGTTGGCACCGTGCCTTCTGTTTGCGGTTGACTGCCGGACGTGGCACCTTGCATCAGCCGGGGCGTATGCTGGCGCTGAAAGAGGGCGGCCATACCACCGGTCTGGCGTTCCGCCTGCCGGAAGCCAAACTGCGCGAAGAGCTGGAACTGCTGTGGAAACGTGAAATGCTGACCGGCTGTTATTTGCCGACCTGGTGTGACCTCACCCTGGCCGATGGCCAAGTGGTGACCGCGTTGGTGTTTGTGATGAACCCCCAGCACCCGCTGTTTGAAGAAGATACCAGCCACCAGGTGATCGCGCCGTTGATCGCCAGCGCCAGCGGGCCATTGGGCACCAACGCTCAGTACCTGTTCTCACTGGATAACGAGCTGAGAAACCATGGTATGAAAGACGACTGCATTGGCGATTTGGTCAGCTATGTGCAGCAGTGGTTGCAGCAAAATACCTCCGGCCCTGTTGGTGGAGAGGCGACGGCATAATCCCCGCACCGCGCTTTCATAAGGCTCAGCATGCTGAGCCTTTTTTATTTGATATATCTAATACCTATATTTAATAACTTTATTCTGCATGAGCACTTAATCCATGCTTTATTAGTGGGTATTTATCTCATTAATATTAAAGGAATTGATTATTTTCTGGCTTGGAAACAGTTAATTCACCGCGGTGAAAAAATTCACTTAGCATGAAAATGCATAACTAAAGGTTATTTCTTATTTGTCCCCTTACCCCAGACTCCGTATCACTGTGTTTAACAATATTGTTCGACCGGGGGGAGTGGATGAACTTTCAACAATTAAAAATTATTCGGGAATCGGCGCGCTGCAACTACAACCTGACCGAGGTAGCCAACACTTTATTTACCTCACAATCTGGGGTCAGTCGTCATATTCGGGAACTGGAAGAAGAACTGGGTATTGAGATATTTATCCGCCGTGGCAAACGTTTATTAGGCATGACCGAGCCGGGCAAAGAGCTGCTGGTGGTGGCAGAACGCATCCTGAATGATGCCAATAATATCCGCCGTCTGGCAGACGTATTCAGCAGCAACGACGCCGGTCAGTTGCACATTGCCACTACCCATACCCAGGCGCGCTACAGCCTGCCGGGGGTGATCAAAGAGTTCCGCGCGCTGTATCCACGGGTGAGAGTAGTGCTGAATCAGGGCAGCCCCGAGGAAATCGTTGGCATGCTGGCCTCTGGCGAAGCCGATATCGGCATTGCCAGTGAGCGCCTGATGAGTGATGAGTCTCTGGCGGCGTTTCCCTACTACCGCTGGCACCACACCATACTGGTACCGGAAGGGCATGAACTGACCCGCCAGCCGCAGGTGACGCTGGAAATGCTAAGCACCTTGCCGCTGATCACCTATCGACAGGGTATTACCGGCCGTTCACGGCTGGATAGCGCTTTCAAAGCCGCCGGGCTAACGCCGGATATCGCCTTAAGCGCGCAGGATTCAGATGTGATTAAGACCTATGTCGAACTGGGGTTGGGAGTGGGGGTGTTGGCGGATATGTCTTACGAGAAGGAACGCGACCATGGGTTGGTCAGCCTTAATGCCGAACATCTGTTCGAACCCAATACCGTTTGGTTGGGTTTGAAACGCAGTCAGTTACAACGTAACTATGCCTGGCGATTTATCCAGCTGTGTAACCCGACGCTGTCGCTGACGGAAATCAAAGATAAGGTATTTTCCTCACAGCTCGATACGGTGATCGACTACCAGATTTAGTTCAGAGGGCGGCGAAAACGCGCCGGGCATAGCACCCGGCGATAGATAAAGCTAAAGCTGTTTTCTCAACAGTTTTCTCACCAAACGGCGTTTGCTTTTTTGCACTGGGCCAATGACTTCCAAAATGGGGATTTCTTCAGGAGGCAGTGGATTCGCCATTTGCCAGCGAAGTTGTCGCTGCAAAATTTCGATCATGATTTCTTTTTCTTCTTGAATGGTTAGCGTTGGGTCGTTCAGGTCCCTGTCCTTCATGCTGCTCTCCTTTTTGAACGTTATTTGTACACACCATATCACGCAAGGACTTACCGCTGAATTTTTTTAAAGCGGCGTAGGTATTTTCTCAACGAGTTAAAATCCGTTGTGCAGTTCATGGTACCGGGTATCACGGTGAATGATGCCTGGCGGGTATAAAGCTCGAGCAGATGATTGTTGAGAACGTTGCTGATCAATATGTTGGGCAGCGCTGCACTTATCAGATCTTGCCCACGCAGATTAACGCCATAAAAGTAGAGGGCGTGCATGCAGTGTTGCAGCATATTACCGCTTAGCGGATGTTTAGCGGCATGGCCTGTAAATCTCTCTAATGCGACCAGTTCGATGACGTTATCCACTCGGTGGTAGTAACACAGGCAAAAGCCAGCACGAGTCAACGGCGCAGCAATCCACCTGAAAACAAAAGCAAAGCTTCCTGGCCTGAGCGCTGTGCTGTTATAAAATTTCAACAGTGAGCGCCAGTTAAGCGTATGACCGTTTTTTCTGCCCTTTTGCCAGCGGCGATCTTGTTCGGTCAATGGGCTAATGAACAGCCCCGATTGGGCCAGCACGGTGTTCATATCTTCAATTGTTTGTTGAACCGCCCGATTATGTGAATCTTTACCGCCATCCGTTGGCGTGTTTGCTTCCATTTGATAGCTCCCTGTAGCAATTAGTCGCACACTAATTGCTGCTAAGGGGCTGTACAAAACGTTGTTTTCTCTTATGCGCAGCGGTACGCAAAAGATGTCACTAGTACTCAGAATTTCCACGGCGATTGCGCCGCCACCCGCAAAACCCCGCCTGCTTAATAATCAAAATCGCAGCTATAGACATAAAAAGAATATCTATAGTTATTTAAGTACCTTCGCCTGCCGATGGCTCTCACATACACTCGCGAAATTACTATAAATTCCATCCGCTTGGAGAGTTTTGATGAAAGCGTTCGTCCCTTCTTTGGTGTTTTTGGCCGTGGCGGCCAGTTTCAGCACGCAGGCAGCAACTCCGGCGAATACGTTGGTCATTGCCCAGTCAATCGATGACGTAGTCAGTTTTGATCCGGCTCAGGGTTTTGAATTAACCACGGTGCAGTCATTTAACAGCCTGTACCAACGCCTGATCCAGTCCGATCCAAAAAATCCGATTGAGCTTAAACCGACGCTGGCCAGCGAATGGCAGGCGGGCAGCGACAACCGCAGCCTGACTTTTACCCTGCGACCGGACGCCAAATTTGCCAGCGGCAATCCGCTGCGCCCGGAGGATGTGATCTTCTCGCTGTCGCGGGTGGTGAAGCTGAATCTGGAGCCGTCGTTTATCCTCACTCAACTGGGCTGGAACGCTAAAAATGTCGACCAGTACCTGACCAAGGTTGATGACCATCGGGTAAAAATCAGCTGGAGCGAAAACGTCAGCCCGGCGTTTGTGCTTAGCCTGCTTTCGGCACCGGTGTCTTCCATTGTCGATGCCAAAGAAGCGTTGGCACATCAGCAGGGTGATGACTTTGGTCATCAATGGTTGAACAGCCATTCCGCAGGTAGCGGCCCGTATAAAATTCGCACCTATGTGCCGCATGAAGTGGTGGTGCTTGACGCCAACCCTGGCTCGCCGGAAGGCGCACCCACGCTGAAAACCATCCTGATCAAGAACGTGCCGGATCCGGCCGCCCGCCGCTTGCTGATCGAACAGGGGGACGCCGATATTGCGCGAAACCTTGGTGCAGACCAGATGGCAGCGCTGAAAGGTAAGCCGGGCGTCAAGCCGCTGGCGATCCCGTATGCCTCACTCTATTTCCTGCAGTTCAACGCCAAGGCGTCACCGGCACTGGGTAACCCGGCATTTTGGGAGGCGGCGCGCTGGCTGTTTGACTATAAAGGCATTGCCGACGATCTGCTGAAAGGGCAGTTCCAGACCCATCAGGCGTTCCTGCCGGAGGGTTACCTGGGGGCGTTGAAGGATAAGCCTTACAGTTTTAATCCGACCAAGGCCAAGGAGATTCTGGCCAAGGCCGGTTTGAAAGACGTCAGCTTTAAGCTGGAGGTCAACAACCAGCCGCCGTATCTGGATATCGCACAGGCATTACAGGCCAGTTTCGCGCAGGGCGGGGTGAAGGTGAGTCTGGTGCCGGGCCTCAGTGCACAGGTCTCCACCAAGGTCAAATCCCTCAACTACGACGCGACCCTGACCTCCTGGGGGCCGGATTATTTTGACCCAAATACCAACGCCGCCGCCTTCGCCTATAACCCGGAAGACGGCAGCAAAACGCTGGCCTGGCGTGCCAACTGGCAGATCCCTGTGCTGAACAAGCTGACGCTGGCGGCCACGGCGGAAAATGACACCGCCAAACGGGTGGTGGATTACCAACAGTTGCAGCAAGCCGTTCAGCAAAGCTCGCCGTTTGTGATCGGTCTGCAGGCACGCAGCCTGATTGCGGTGCGCGACAACCTGAAAGGCTATGAGCAGGGCATCAACCCTGACATGGTGTTCTACAGCAAGGTCAGCAAGTAATGATCAGCCGTTCCTCTTCGGCCGGGTTCGCCCGGCACGGTTGGCGCTGGGGCCGCAGGCTGTTTACCGGCTTGCTGTCGCTGTCGCTGACGCTGCTTGGCCTGCTGCTGTTCACCTTTATGCTCTCACACCTGGCACCGATCGATCCTACGTTGCAAATTGCCGGCGATCACGCCAGCGAAGCGACCTATGCTCAGGTGCGCCATGATTTGGGGCTGGATCAGCCGTTGCCGGTGCAGTTCTGGCGTTACCTGGTGCATCTGGCGCACGGGGATATGGGCATCTCACGCATTACTTCGCAGCCGGTGCTGAGCGATTTACTTCGTACCTTCCCGGCAACGGTGGAACTGGCGACCTGCGCGATCATCCTCGGCGCCGTCGGCGGCATTACGCTGGCGTTTCTGGCGGTGATCAAACCGGGCGGCTGGCTGGACAACGTGGCGCGCCTGCTGTCACTGATCGGCTATTCGGTGCCGATCTTCTGGCTTAGCCTGCTGGGGCTGCTGCTGTTTTATGCCACATTGCATTGGTCGGCGGGGCCGGGGCGGCTGGACGATATCTATCTGTACAGCATGGAGCCGCGCAGCGGATTTATCCTGGTTGACAGTTGGCTGTCCGGCGATCGTGAAATGTTCTACAACGCCATCAGCCACCTGTGGCTGCCGGTGGTGGCGCTGGCGCTGCTGTCGATGGCGGGCATCACCCGTTTACTGCGTGCCTCGATGCTGGAAGAGTGCAATAAAGAGTACGTTACCCTGGCGCGTTCCAAAGGGGCCAGCCGCGCGCGCATTCTGGTGCGTCACGTATTCCCCAACGTGTTGGGCACGTTGATCACCGTACTGTCGCTGTCCTACGCCAGCCTGCTGGAGGGCGCGGTATTGACCGAAACGGTATTTGCCTGGCCCGGTGTAGGGCGTTATCTGACTACCGCGCTGTTTGCCGCCGATACGCCGGCCATCCTTGGCGCCACCTTGCTGATTGGCACCTGTTTTGTGGTGCTTAATGCGCTGGCCGACGCGCTGACCTATTTAGTGGACCCGCGAACCCGATGAGCCAATATCTTTCTGAACATGAACCCCAGGGCGAACCGGCCGCCGCTTACCGCCCACGCGGCCGACTGACCACGCTAACGATTGGCGCAACGCTGGTGGCTATTTTAATCCTCACTGCGCTGTTGGCCCCCTGGCTGGCGCCGTTCGATCCCAATTTGCAACACATCGAGCTGCGACTGTTGCCGCCTTCTTCCGGCCATTGGCTGGGCACCGACGGCTTTGGTCGTGACCTGTTGTCGCGGGTGATTTACGGGGCTCGTCCAACGCTGATCCTGGTGTCATTGATCCTGCTGCTGACCATTCCGATTGGCCTGCTGGTGGGCATTAGCGCCGGTTATCTCGGTGGCTGGGTCGAGCGTATTCTGATGCGCATAACCGATATTTTTCTGTCGTTGCCCAGCCTGGTGATCGCACTGGCGTTTGTTGCCGTGCTGGGGCCGGGGTTGATGAACGGTGCGCTGGCGTTGGCGTTAACCAGTTGGCCTTCTTTCGCCCGGCAGGCGCGGGCAGAAACGCTGGCGCTGCGTCGCAGTGATTATTTGGCGGCGGCGCGGATGCAGGGCATTGGTGGTCTGCGGTTGATGATTGGGCACATTTTGCCGTTATGCCTGCCGAGTGCAGTGGTGCGTGCGGCGCTGAGCCTGGGCGGGATTATCCTGTCTGCCGCCGGTTTGGGCTTTCTCGGCATGGGCGTGGCGCCACCGACTGCCGAATGGGGGTCAATGGTAGCCGAGGGCAGCAAAGTGATTTTTGACCAATGGTGGGTCGCCGCGGTACCGGGTGGGGCGATCTTGTTTGCCAGCCTGGCCTTTAACCTGTTGGGCGACGGCCTGCGCGATAAAATGGATCCTCGTCATGGGCACTGATAACAATTTATTGACCGTTGAACGGCTATCGGTAGCGCTGCCGGGCGCGCAGCCGCTGGTCAAAGGCATTTCTTTCAGCATGGGACAGGAGCGGCTGGCGCTGGTCGGCGAATCCGGTTCCGGCAAATCTCTGACTGCGCGGGCCTTGATGGGGCTGCTGCCGCCGCCGTTGCAGCTACAGGCGCAGCGTTTAACCTTGGGCGGGGACGATCTGGCACGCCTGAGCGAGCGTCAGTGGAACCGTCTGCGCGGCAACAAAGTGGCGATGGTAATGCAGGATCCCAAGCATGCGCTGAACCCGACCCAGCCGATTGGCCGTCAGGTGGAGGAGCCGTTGCTGCTGCATACCCGCCTGGGCCGCGCCGAACGGCGAGAGAAGGTGCTGGATATGCTGGCGGCGGTTGGCTTGCCCGACCCTGCCGCGCTGCGTCAACGTTACCCGCACCAGCTGTCTGGCGGCATGGGACAACGGGTGATGCTGGCAATCGCGTTGATTAACGATCCGCAATTACTGATTGCCGACGAACCCACGTCCGCTTTGGATCACCAGATGCGCGATCAGGTATTGCAACTGATTGAGAACCTGGTGGAGCAGCGCAATATGGGCCTGATTTTGATCAGCCACGATTTACAACAGGTGGCGCACTACTGCGAACGGGTGTTGGTGATGTACAAGGGGGAACTGCTGGATCAGTTACCCGCCGATCGTCTGGCCTCGGCCACTCACCCCTATACCCGCACGCTGTGGTCGTGTCGGCCAAGTAAGGAAACCCATGGCAAACTGTTGCCGGTGTTGGATCGCGCGTTGCTGGAGTCGCTGAAATGAGCCTGATTACACTGGATAACCTCAGCGTCAGCCATCGGCAGGGCTATGACGTACGTACCGTGGTGCATGAGGTCAACCTGCATATCGAAGCGGGCGAATGTTTCGGCCTGGTCGGGCCTTCCGGCTGCGGTAAATCGTCGCTGCTGTGGGTGTTGGCCGGGCTGAATGAAAACTGGAGCGGCGGTTTCCAGTTGTTGGGGCGCAATTTGCAACCGGGTCGCCCGTTCACCGGTACGTTGCGGCGCGAGGTGCAGATGGTGTTTCAGGATCCTTATGCCTCGCTGCACCCCAAACATCGCTTGCTGCGCACGCTGGCGGAGCCGCTGAAATTGCTCAAAGAGAGTGATATCGAACAAAAGATCAGCGCCGGTTTTCGTCAGGTAGGCTTGGATCCGCGCTTGTTGGACCGTTATCCGCACCAGCTTTCCGGCGGTCAACGTCAACGGGTAGCGATAGTGCGCGCACTGCTGTTAAAACCCAAACTGCTGTTGCTCGATGAGCCAACCTCGGCGCTGGATATGTCGGTGCAGGCGGAGATCCTCAACCTGCTCAATGAGCTGAAACAGGCGGGTGACCTGACGATGATCCTGGTCAGTCACGACGCCGATGTGATCGACCACATGTGCGATCGCTCGGTGGCGATGGCGCACGGCCGTCTGGTCAGCTGAATTCTGCCCGCCGTTAACCCGGCGGGTATTATTTGAAATCAATAGACATCTGCGTAATAAATAAAGCAATTTATAGTCGTTCTTCATCTAAGCCACTGCCCCTACACTCGAAAAATAACGCATCCGCGTAATTCTGGAGAGTGCATCTAATGAAACGGTTAATCCCCACCTTATTGTTCAGCGCCCTGGCGGCGAGCTTTGGCGCACAGGCGGCTACCCCGAAAGACCAGCTAGTAGTGGTCAGTTCGCTGGAAGGCATCATCAGCCTGGATCCGGCGGAAAGTTTCGAAACCGTCAGCTCGGCCAACCTGGTCAATCTGTATCAGCGGTTGCTCACGCCGGACCGTACCACGCCGGAAAAACTGGCGCCGGAGTTGGCCAGCGGTTGGCAGGCGGGGGCAGACGGTCGCAGCCTGATTTTTACCCTGAAGGCAAACCAGCGCTTTGCTTCCGGTAATCCGGTGCGGCCGGAGGATGTGATCTTCTCCCTGGTAAGAGCGGTGAAACTGAACAAGGCGCCGTCGTTCATTCTCGGCGAATTTGGCTGGACGCCGGAAAACGTCGAGAGTCAGTTGAAGAAGCTGGGCGATAACCAGGTGCAGTTAAGCTGGTCGGCCAGTATCGGTAGTGGGCTGGCGCTGCGGCTGTTGACCGCGCCGGTTGCCTCGATCGTCGATGAGAAACTGTTGAGTGAGCACAGCCAACAGGGAGATTTCGGCAACGCCTGGCTGCGTTCCAATTCCGCCGGTGCAGGGCCTTATCGCGTCAGTAACTATGTGCCGCATGAGGCACTGTTATTCAGTCGGAACGACTACGCTCAACCGCAGGCGAAGATAAAAACGGTGCTGCTGAAGAACGTCAGCGATGCCGGAACCCGGCGCCTGTTGCTGCTGAAAGGAGACGCCGACGTGGCTTACGACCTGGGTGCCGATCAGTTCAATTCGTTGCGTAAAGAGCCGGGGGTCAGGATAGAGCAGCAGGACTCGTCCAAAGTCTATTATCTCGGCTTCAACACTGGCAGCAAACAGACGCCGGCGTTGAGCAACCCAGCCCTGTGGCAGGCGGCGCGCTGGCTGGTGGACTATCAATCCATTGCCGACAACCTGTTGAAGGGGCAGTACCGTGTTCACCAGGCGTTTCTGCCGCTGGGGCTGGATGGCGCGATCGACGACCAACCGTTCAAGCTCGACGTAGCCAGGGCCAAACAGATTTTGCATGACGCCGGGATTGCCGAAGGTACGCGCATTGATCTGATCGTCATCAACCAGCCGCCGTATACCGATATTGCCCAGGTACTGCAGGCCAGCTTTGCCAAGGCCGGTTTGCAACTGGATATCCATCCGGTGGTGGAAAGCGATCTGTGGGGCAAGATGCGCAGTCGTGATTTCCAGGCCATTTTCACCTATTGGGGTGCCGACTATCTGGATCCGAACACTAACGCCAGCGCCTTTGCCTATAACGTGCCTAACGGGCCGAAAACCCTGGCATGGCGTACCCAGTGGAACATCCCGGCGCTGAGTGCGGAAACCCGCGCAGCGGCGGCGGAAGGTGACGGGGCAAAACGCGCCGCGCACTACGCCAGCTTGCAGCGTGAATTACAGACCAGCTCACCTTACGTGGTGGCATTGCAGGGGCAAACGCTGGTGGCGCTGCGCGACAACGTTAAAAACGCCAAAGTGGATATCGCCAACAGCATGCTGTATCTCGATCGCGTGAGTAAGTAACCCACCACGGCACGGCTTTTGCAGGATCGGTTTATTTAGCGAATCGGGGATCCTGTCATGAGCCGCAATCACGTTTTCCCACCCAGCGCCGGCGACTTTTTGCTGGCCTCCAGGCGCTGTGAAATCACCGTATTGCAGCAACTGTTGCAAATGGGGCAGTTGGTCGGCCGGGTCAGCCAGTTGATCCACGTGCTCCAACGGGAACGCGGTACCGTCAATATTTACCTGTGTTCACAGGGAGCATTGTTCGGTGAACGCTTGGCCGGAAGGGCGCAGGAAGTGGAACAGGCTGAACTGGCGGTGCAGCGCCAGTTGATGCAGTTGGATGACAACACCGCCCCCCTGGCCAGCGCCAGCCGTCTTTTCAGCCGCATTGCCTGCGCATTGCATAATCTTGCCGGCCTGCCCGCGTTGCGCTGCCAGGTGCAGCAACGTCAAATTTTGCAGCCTGCCGCCATGGGCATCTTTAATGAAGTTATTCATAGCCTGCTGGCGCTGGTGTTCGAAGCGGCGGATGCCTGCGCGGAACCCACCACGGCACGTGCGTTGATCGCCATGTTCAGCTTTATGCAGGGCAAGGAGCTGGCTGGGCAGGAACGGGCGATCGGCGCGGCCGGTTTTGCCTCCATGCATTTCGATGAGTCGGCGCACCAGCAGCTACTGGTGCTTATTGAAGGGCAAGAGCGCTGTTTTGCCACCTTCGGCGAGTTTGCCGATGAGCCTTCGCTGGCCCAGTGGCGGCGAATGCAGCAACAGGATGACCGCGAGTTTGAGCGCCTGCGCCGTATTGCCTGCACCCAATGGCAACTGAGTAACAAAGCCGACACCAGTCTGCGCTGGTTTGAGATCACCAGTGCGCGTATCGATCTGATGAAACAGATTGAGGATCGGCTGGAGGAGGCGCTGATGGTCAGTTGCCGCCACAATCTGACCCAGGCCCGGCACGCAATGGCGGAGGACTGCGCAATTTACGCGCCACAGCCGATGCGAGAAAGTTACGCGGTTTTCGTGGCTGCGCCTTTGGGGGATGCATCGCCGCTGGTGGGGGATGGTATCCACCCGCGCCTGGGACGCTCGATGCTGGAATTGATTCAGCAGCAGTCACAACGTCTGCATGCGCTGTCGGAGGAACTGGCCACGGCGCGTGCGACCTTGAGTGAACGCAAGCAGATAGAACGCGCCAAAGCGCTGCTGATCCAGCATCGCGGATTGACCGAGGCGGCGGCCCATCGGCTGTTGCTAAAGATGGCGATGAACCAGAACCAACGGCTGATTGATATCGCCAATGCCATGCTGGCGGTGGCGGATATTCTGCCGCCAGTGGCGGATACTCCCTAAGGGGTATATGCACACAGTCGGTGCA
The DNA here is from genome assembly GCF_056376275.1 of Serratia sp. AR11. Taxonomy (NCBI): domain Bacteria; kingdom Pseudomonadati; phylum Pseudomonadota; class Gammaproteobacteria; order Enterobacterales; family Yersiniaceae; genus Serratia; species Serratia sp. AR11. The sequence goes on along the minus strand of NZ_CM150739.1, from coordinate 3,281,846 downwards.
GTTACTGCCTTGCGATCGTGCAAATACCCGTCGCCTTTCAAGTTGCAGCGTTGTTACCTGCACTCAGTTATGTGGCCCGTCCATGGGCCACACCCCTTTGGGGCCGCTGCTGGCAGCGTTCAAATCTGCTCCCGGCAGATTTGTCACCCCAGTTACTTAACTTTTGTAAGCGCCTGGGGATGAGCAAGCTGGGCGCCTAGCCGTGCTGTACAGGGATGTACAAATGCCGCGAGCGCATGGACGCGCTAGAGCGGCCAACTTGAAATTCATAGGGTATAAATTACATAACTATAAATTGGGGTATGTAAAATGACAGATCTGGCACGCAAGCTGCATTACTAAAACGTAGCCCGGCCAATGGCGGTCGGGTTGCCAACAAGATTATGGATAAAGGCGTCCTTTCAGCATGTTCACCCCAACGGTGGAATGTGCTGATGGGACGCCTTTTTTATTTTATTGCCTGATTGAAGGAATTGCCGATGACGCACACCAAACCCTCCGGACTTAGCCTGACGCGCCGCCGTTTTTTGGCCGGTAGTGCGGCGTTGGGCGGCAGCATGATGTTGCCCGGCCTGATGAACGCCGCCTGGGCGGCAGGCTCTGACGCCCCGGAGAAAAAAGAGATCCGCGTGGGCTTTATTCCACTTACCGATTGCGCTTCGGTGGTGATGGCGGCGGTGAAACAGTTCGATCAGAAGTACGGCATCAAAATTATCCCCAGCAAGGAGGCCAGTTGGGCGGCAGTACGCGACAAACTTTTGTCCGGTGAACTGGATGCGGCGCACGTACTGTACGGCATGGTGTATGGCCTGCAGCTTGGCGTCGCCGGGCCGCAGCAGGATATGGCGGTGTTGATGACGCTCAACAACAACGGTCAGGCGATTACGCTCTCCAACCAGTTAAAGCAGGTCGGTGTCACCGATGCTGCGAGCTTGAAAAAAACCGTCGATGCCAGCGCCAAAGGCACCTATACCTTCGCCCAAACCTTCCCGACCGGCACCCACGCCATGTGGCTGTATTACTGGCTGGCTAACGCCGGAATTCACCCGTTTGACGACGTGCGCAATGTGGTGGTGCCGCCGCCACAGATGGTGATGAACATGAAAATCGGCAACATGAGCGGCTTTTGCGTGGGTGAGCCGTGGAACCAACGTGCAATTGCGGAAGACATTGGTTTTACCGCCGTGACCAGCCAGGAGATTTGGCCCGATCACCCGGAAAAGGTGCTGGGTACCACCGGTAACTGGGTGACGACCAACCCCAATAGCGCCCGTGCGCTGACCGCTGCGGTACTGGACGCCGCACGCTGGATCGACAGTTCGGACGCCAATCGACAGGAAACCGCTCAGGTGGTGGCGGGGCGCGCCTATATCAACACCAGGCCGGAAATCATTACCGGCCGCATGCTCGGTCAATACCAAAACGGTCTGGGTAAGTCGTGGCAGGACTCACATGCGATGCGTTTTTTCCACGATGGCGAGGTGAGCTACCCCTACCTGTCCGACGGCATGTGGTTCCTGACCCAGCATCGCCGCTGGGGCTTGTTGAATGCCGAACCGGACTATCTGGCCGTCGCGAAGAAAATCAACCGTATCGAAATCTATAAGCAGGCGGCCAGCGCGGTGGGTGGAGTGAACCTGCCCGGCAGCGATATGCGTACCAGCACGCTGTTAGACGGCAAGCGCTGGGACGGCAGCAATCCGGCGGAATACGCCAACAGTTTCACTTTAAAGCGTTGAGGTCACCAATGAAAAATCTTGCTGAACGGATCGAGATTCCTGCGTCATCGCGGGCAGAAGTCAGTGCGGAAATCGTGCCGCTAAAGCGCCCGGTAATGCCATTGCCGCAGCGCAAAGCCCGCTGGGGTTTGCTGTTACAGCAGAGTTTCCGCCGTGGCGTGCCCGCCGCGTTGGGATTGGTGCTGACCCTGGTGGTGTGGCAGGTTGCGGCGCTTAACAGCAAGGGTTTCCCTACGCCATGGGCCACCTGGCAGGCGGCACTGGTGCTGTTTGCCGACCCATTTTATTCCGCCGGGCCGAACGATCAGGGCATTGGCTGGAACGTACTGGCCTCGCTGCAGCGTGTGGCGACCGGTTTTGGGCTGGCGGCGCTGGTCGGTATTCCGGCCGGTTTTCTGCTGGGGCGCTTTGCGTTTTTGGCCAACATGCTCAACCCGATCATTTCACTGCTGCGCCCGGTCAGTCCGCTGGCCTGGTTGCCGATTGGTCTGCTGCTGTTCCAGCGGGCGGAGCCTGCTTCAACCTGGACCATTTTCATCTGTTCCATCTGGCCGATGATCCTCAACACCGCCGAGGGTGTCACGCGTATTCCGCAGGATTACCTCAACGTGGCGCGGGTGCTCAAGCTGTCGGAGTGGACGGTAATGCGCAAAATCCTGTTCCCGGCGGTGCTGCCTTATGTGCTGACCGGTGTTCGCCTGTCGATTGGCATCGCCTGGCTGGTGATTGTGGCGGCGGAAATGCTGACCGGCGGCGTTGGCATCGGTTTTTGGATCTGGAATGAGTGGAACAACCTCAACGTCGAAAACATCATTATTGCCATCATCGTGATCGGTGTGGTCGGGCTGCTGCTCGAACAGGGACTGATGTTACTGGCAAAACGTTTTAGTTATCCGAACCGCTAGGAGTACGCCATGAAACCGATTATTCAGGTCCAGAACGTCAGCCAGCGTTTTGCCACCCCGCAGGGGGAGTTTATTGCGCTGGATCGGGTGAGTTTTGATATTCAGGCCGGGGAAACCCTCAGCCTGATCGGCCACTCCGGCTGCGGTAAATCAACGCTGCTGAATTTGATCGCCGGGCTGACCTTGCCCAGCGACGGCGTGTTGCTGTGTGACAACCGGCAAATCACCGGGCCTGGCCCGGAGCGCGGGGTGGTGTTCCAGAACCATTCACTGCTGCCGTGGCTGACGACCTACGAGAATGTGGCGCTGGCGGTGCATCAGGTGTTTCGCCATGAGATGACGCGCAGCGAAATGCGCGACTGGATTGAACACAACCTGGCGCTGGTGCATATGAGCCATGCGCTGGACAAACGGCCGCATGAAATCTCCGGTGGTATGAAGCAGCGCGTTGGCATAGCTCGCGCACTGGCGATGAAACCCAAAGTGCTGTTGATGGATGAACCCTTTGGCGCACTGGATGCGTTAACTCGTGCACATCTGCAAGACGCGGTGATGGAAATTCAGCAGCGGCTGCACACCACCATAGTGCTGATTACCCACGACGTCGACGAAGCGGTGCTGCTGTCTGACCGGGTGTTAATGATGACCAACGGCCCGTCGGCCACCGTCGGCGAAATCCTGCCGGTGGCGCTGCCACGCCCGCGTTCACGAGTCGCGCTGGCGGATGACCCGCAATATCACCATTACCGTCGGCAGGTGCTGAAATTCCTTTACGAGAAGCACGCGAAAGCGGCATGAGAGCCGGACGATGGATAAACCCAGACTGGTGGTGATTGGTAACGGCATGGCCGGTATGCGGCTGGTGGAAACCCTGTGTCGGCTGGCGCCAGAGCGTTATGCCATCACGGTGATTGGCGAAGAGCCGCGCGGCAACTACAACCGCATTCTGCTGTCGCCGGTGTTGGCAGGGGATAAGGCCTTCAGCGACACCCTGCTGCATGACTATGACTGGTATCGGCAGCAGGGAGTGCAACTGCTGCCCGGGGAACCGGCGCTGGCGGTGGATCGGCAGCAAAAGTGGGTGAGTACTGCCCGGCATCGGTTGCCTTATGACCTGCTGGTGTTGGCTACCGGTTCGCGCCCCTTGCTGCCACCGCTGCCGGGTGGGGCATTGAACGGCATTTATGGCTTCCGCACTCTGGATGATGTTGAAGCGATGATCGCTCGCTGTCGTCCAGGCCGACCGGCGCTGGTGATGGGCGGCGGCGTCTTGGGGATTGAGGCGGCGGCGGCACTGGCGCAGCGCGGCATGAGCGTCACCGTGGTGCACCGGGGCGAGCACCTGATGGAACGTCAGTTGGATGCCCGTGCGGGGCGGATGCTGCAACATAACCTGTTGCAGCGCGGAATCGAATGCCGGCTGAACTGCGAAGTCAGCCGGTTTCAGGGAAGCGAGCGGGTCAGTTCGGCCAGCCTGAGTAACGGCGAGATAGTGGCCTGCGAACTGGTGGTGATCGCCGTCGGGGTGCAGCCGGAAATTAGCCTGGCGCACTCCGCCGGACTGGCCTGCCGGCGCGGCATCGTGATTGACGACCAGATGCAAACGGCAGATCCGGCGGTGTTCGCCATCGGCGAATGTGCTCAGTTTGGCGAGACCACTTTGGGCCTGGTGGCCCCCTGCTGGCAGCAGGCTGAACTGTTGGCGCGACGGCTGAGTGGGGAACTGGTGGCGGGCTACCGGCCAACGCCGTTACATACCCGCCTGAAGGTCAGCGGCGTCGAGGTGTTCAGTGCCGGTGAGATGGCCACAGACGGGCTCACCGAGGTCCATCACGCCGAAGACCCGCAGGCACAGCATTACCGCCGCCTGCTGGTGCGCGACGGAAAATTACAGGGCGTGGTGTTGTATGGCGACGCTCAGGACAGCCCTTTTTATCTGCAGCAGCTTGGCCTGCCGGTGCAACACCCGGACGACTTGCTGTTTGGCAGCAGCGAACCCGTGACGCCTGCGGCGTCTGACGAGAGGATATCTGATATGCACAAGCCCGTTTTGGTGGTTGCCGGTCACGGCATGGTCGGTCATCACTTCCTGGAACAACTGGTTACGCGCGAGCTGCATTTGCAGTACCACATTGTGGTGTTTGGCGAAGAGCCGGTGGCGGCTTACGACCGGGTACACCTGTCCGAGTTTTTCTCCGGCCGCAGTGCGGACTCGCTGTCGATGGTCGAGGCGGGGTTTTTCGAGCGTAGTGGCATAGAACTGCGGTTGGGGCAGGAGGTGTGCGCTATCGACAGACAACGCAAATGCGTGATTGATGCCGAGGGCCGTGAGACGGCCTACGACCAGTTGGTGCTGGCGACCGGCTCTTATCCGTTTGTACCGCCGATCCCCGGCAACGATCGCCCTGGCTGCCTGGTTTACCGCACGCTCGACGATCTGGCCGCGATCGCAGACTGCGCCAAAACCGCGCGCGTCGGGGTGGTGGTCGGTGGCGGCTTGCTGGGACTGGAGGCTGCCAATGCGTTGCGTCAGCTTGGGCTGAACACCCATGTCGTGGAGTTTGCGCCGCGCCTGATGGGGGTACAGTTGGATGACGGTGGCGAGACCATGTTGCGCAGTAAAATTGAGGCATTGGGCGTCAGTGTGCATACCGGCAAGCAAACTCAGGCGATTATTGAAGGTTCGTTACACCGTCACTGCATGAGTTTTGCCGATGGGGAGCAGTTAGAGGCTGATTTAATTCTGTTTTCCGCCGGTATCCGTCCTCGTGATCAGCTTGCCCGAGCTGCCGAACTGGAGGTGGGGGCACGCGGCGGTATTGTGATTGATAGCCAGTGCCGCACCAGCGACGAGGCAATTTATGCCATCGGTGAATGTGCCTTGTGGAACGGGCAAATTTTCGGCCTGGTGGCACCGGGCTACCAAATGGCGCGTATCCTGGCCGATCGGCTGGCCGGAGGCGAAAACGTGTTCTGTGGCGCGGACATGAGCACCAAACTGAAACTGTTGGGCGTGGAAGTGGCGTCGATCGGTGATGCCCATGCTCACACCCCCGGCAGCCAGAGCTACACCTGGGTCGACGGCCCGCAGCAAGTGTATAAAAAAGTGGTGATTGACGCGGATGGCAAGCGATTGCTGGGGGCGGTGCTGGTGGGCGACAGTGCTGAATACAGCACGCTGCAACAGATGATGCTTAACTGTCTGCCGTTACCCACCACCCCGGAAAGCCTGATTTTACCCGCAACGGCGGGGGCTGCGCCGAAAGCGCTGGGCGTTTCCGCCTTGCCAGCCACGGCGCAGATCTGTTCTTGCCATAACGTCAGCAAGGGCGATATCAGTGACGCGGTGGAGCAGGGTTGCGGTGATTTGGCGGCGGTAAAAGCCTGCACCAAAGCGGGCTCCGGCTGTGGCGGCTGTTCGGCGCTGGTAAAACAGCTGATGGAGCACGAATTGCAGCAGCGCGGCGTGGTGGTGAAGAAAGACATTTGCGAGCATTTCGCCCATTCACGCCAGGAGCTGTATCACCTGGTCCGCGTTGGCAACATCCGCACCTTTGACGAGTTGCTGGCCCGACATGGTCATGGGTATGGCTGTGAGGTTTGCAAACCGCTGGCGGGGTCGATTCTGGCTTCGTGCTGGAACGAATATCTGCTAAAGCCGCAGCATCTGCCGTTGCAGGATACCAACGATCGCTTTTTTGCCAATATCCAGAAAGATGGCACTTATTCGGTGGTACCGCGGGTACCTGCCGGGGAAATTACTCCGCAAGGATTGATCGCCATCGGCCAAATCGCTCTGCGCTATCAGCTCTACACCAAGATTACCGGCGGCCAGCGGGTTGACCTGTTCGGCGCCCGGCTGGAGCAATTGCCGGAGATTTGGCAGCAGCTGGTCGACGCCGGATTTGAAACCGGGCATGCCTACGGCAAGTCACTGCGCACGGTGAAATCTTGCGTCGGCTCCAGTTGGTGCCGCTATGGCGTGCAGGATTCCACCGCGCTGGCTATCGAGCTGGAGCATCGCTACAAGGGGTTGCGGTCGCCGCATAAAATCAAGATGGCGGTTTCCGGCTGCACGCGAGAGTGTGCGGAGGCGCAGAGTAAAGACGTCGGGGTCATTGCCACCGAGAAAGGCTGGAACCTGTACCTGTGCGGCAACGGCGGCATGAAACCGCGCCATGCCGATTTATTTGCCAGCGATCTTGATACCGCCACGCTGATCCGCACGGTCGACCGTTTCCTGATGTTCTACATTCGTACCGCCGATCGCCTGCAGCGCACCAGCACCTGGATGGACAACCTGGAAGGCGGGCTGGACTACCTGCGTGGCGTGGTTTTGCAGGACAGCCTGGGGATCGGTAGCGAATTGGATGCCGAAATGGAAACTGTGGTCAGCCATTACCAATGTGAATGGCAAACCACGCTCGCCAGCCCGGATCGCCTCAAGCTGTTCCGTCCGTTTGTGAACAGCGAACAGCCGGATGAGGCCATAGTCTGGCAGGCGGAGCGCGGACAACGTCGCCCGGCGGCAGGAGTGGAACGCGGGCAGGTGATTGAGGTGCAACCGGCAGTGGCCGCCCGGGAACAGTGGCTGGATGTCTGTGCGCTGGCGGAAATCCCGGTCAACGCCGGCATTGCCGCCCGGCTGGGGCAGCGGCAGATTGCGCTATTCCATCTGGCGGACAAGGGCGTTTATGCGTTGGCCAATCAGGAACCGGACAGTGACGCCAACGTGCTGGCACGCGGGCTGTTGGGGGACGTAGCCGGTGAGCCGGTGGTGATTTCTCCGCTATACAAACAGCGTTTTCGTTTGAGTGACGGTATCTGTGCAGATAATGCCGGGCGTGCCGTCACCGCCTGGCCGGTCCGGGTAGAAGCAGGCCGTGTGTGGGTATGCAGTACGCCGCTGTCGATACAGGCCAAACTGCCAGAAACGGCGGAAGTGACGTCATGAGCGCGGTACATTGCACCACCTGTCCCTACTGTGGCGTGGGCTGCGGGGTCGCCATTGAACAGCACAGCAACGGTGAACTGACGGTCGGCGGCGACGTTACGCATCCGGCCAATCAGGGACGGCTGTGTGTCAAAGGCAGCGCGCTGGGCGAGACGCTGAGCCTGACGGGCCGCCTGTTACAGCCGCAGGTCGATGGCCTGCCGGTTAGCTGGGATCAGGCGCTTGAGCAGGTGGCACAGCGTTTTAGCCAGATTATTGAGCAATATGGCCCGCAGGCGGTGGCGTTTTATGCTTCCGGTCAGCTGCTGACCGAAGATTATTACGTGGCAAACAAACTGATGAAGGGATTTATTGGTGCGGCCAATATCGACACCAACTCCCGGCTGTGCATGGCGTCGGCGGTAGTCGGTTACAAGCGGGCATTCGGCGGGGATGTGGTGCCTTGTTGTTATGAAGATATCGAACAGGCGGATCTGGTGATATTGACCGGTTCCAACACCGCCTGGGCGCATCCGGTGGTCTACCAACGGTTGGTGAAGGCCCGTAAGTTGCGCCCGCAAATGCGGGTGGTGGTGATTGACCCGCGTGAGACGGCGACCTGCGATATTGCCGACTTGCATTTGCCGCTGCGGCCCGGCAGCGATGCGGCTTTGTTTACCGGAGGGCTGCACTGGCTGGCTGAACAGCAGGCTCTGGATACCGCCTTTTTGCAACGGCATGCCAGCGGCACAGAGGCTACGCTGGCAGCGGCGGCGGATTGGACACCACGGCGGGTGGCCGATTTTTGCGAACTGCCACTGAGTGCCGTGCTGGCGTTTTTCCACCTGCTGACCGCGTCCCACAACTGGGTCACGCTCTATTCGATGGGCATTAACCAGTCTGCCAGTGGCGCGGATAAATGCAATGCGATTATCAATCTGCACCTGGCGGGAGGGCGCATTGGCCGCGCTGGCAGCGGCCCGTTTTCGATCACCGGTCAACCCAATGCCATGGGCGGACGGGAAGTCGGTGGATTAGCCAATCAGCTGGCGGCGCATATGACGTTCAACCCCGAGGACACCGATCGGGTACAACGTTTTTGGCAGTCGCCACGCATCGCCCAACAACCGGGGCTGAATGCGGTGGATTTATTTCAGGCGATCGCCGCTGGGCAGGTAAAGGCGGTGTGGATTATGGGCACCAACCCAGTGGTTTCCCTGCCGGATGCCGATGCAGTCAGGCAGGCGCTAAAAAATTGCCCGCTGGTGGTGGTGTCCGAAGTGATGGCGATGACCGATACCGCCGAACTGGCACATATCCGCCTGCCGGCATTGGCCTGGGGAGAAAAGGAGGGCAGCGTGACCAATTCCGAACGCTGTATTTCACGCCAGCGTGCATTTTTGCCGGCGCCGGGGCAAGCCCGTGCCGACTGGTGGATCCTTAGCCAGGTTGCGCAGCGTATGGGGTATGGTACGGCCTTTGGCTATCAACATCCTTCGGAGATATTCAGTGAGCACGCGGCGCTGTCAGGATTTGAAAATAACGGCACGCGCGCGTTCGATATCAGTCAACTGGCGGGATGGGATCTACAGCAATGGTTGCAGATGGCACCGGTACAGTGGCCGGTCAATGCACGGCATCCTGTGGGTTGTCGACGAATGTTTGACGACGGGCGTTTTTTCCATGCCGATGGCAAGGCGCGACTGCTGCCGGTGACGCCACGCTTGCCGCAGAATGCGCTATCACCCAGTTATCCACTGGTGCTGAACACCGGTCGCATCCGCGATCAGTGGCACACCATGACGCGCACCGGCAAGGCCGCGCGGCTGATGGGCCATTTGAGCGAACCCTTCTGCGAAATACACCCGCAGGATGCGGTCGAACTGGGAATTGCCGATAGCAGTCTGGTTCGCCTGAGCTCGCCCCACGGCTGGATGCTGGCGCGTGCACAGTACCATCCTGGGCAGCGGCGCGGTAGCCTGTTTGCGCCGATGCACTGGAACGGTCAATTCACCGCGCAGGGTCGGGTCGACAGCCTGATCCCGCCGATAGTGGATGCCGACTCCGGCCAGCCGGAAAGCAAGCATGCGCCAGTGCGGGTCAGCCATTGGCCCACGAGCTGGCAGGCGGAAATTTTTATTCGTGCCGAGGTTGCCGCCCCCAAGGGTATCTACTGGAGCCGGGTCGCGCAGGAGGGTTTGACTCACTACATTATGGCCGGGCAGCGGCCGGTTGAAGACTGGCAAGCCTGGTTACGACGGCATTTCTCGCTGGAGGGCATGACGCTGCAAACGGCACAGTTGGCCCAGTGCGGTCTGCACCTGATTGGCTGGCGGCAGGGCGAGGTGCAATTGGCGTTTTATGTTCGCCAGCAGGCCCCGCAGCTGGATCGCCCGGCGATCCTCCGTGCCTTTGAACAGGCTCCCACCGCAGGGGCTGAACGGCTGGCACTGCTGGCGGGGCGTGGTGCGTCAGGCCAGTCAGCGGCTGGTGCCACGATTTGTAGCTGTTTCGGCGTGGGCGAGAATCGCGTCATTGCGGCCATCCAGGCAGGTTGCCACAGCACAGAGGCATTGGGTGCCCGTCTGCAATGCGGCACCAACTGTGGCTCCTGCCTGCCGGAGCTAAAAAAACTGATTCAACAGCATACATCCCAACGGGTGGCCTAGCGGAGGTAGTGAGATGAACAATATAGATAAACTGATGCTGGCCGGAGATCTGCGCCAGCCGGTACGTAACGGTGAAGTGTGGCTGGTGGGCGCCGGGCCGGGGGATGCGGAGTTACTGACGTTAAAGGCATTACGGGTGATTCGGCAGGCGGACGTGGTGGTGTTCGATCGTCTGGTTTCCCCGGCGGTAATGGCCTTGCTGCCGCCGGAGGCGCTGTGCATTGACGTGGGAAAATCCATGGGGTGCCACACTTTGTCGCAAAAGCAGATTGACCACCTGCTGGTCGAATTAGCCCTGTCCGGTAATCGGGTAGTGCGACTCAAGGGCGGCGACCCTTTTATTTTTGGTCGCGGCGGCGAAGAGATGGTTGAATTGCAGCGCCATGGCGTGGTTTGCCATGTGGTGCCGGGTATCACCGCCGCCAGCGGTTGTGCGGCGGAGAGTGGTATCCCGCTGACACACCGCGATTACGCGCAATCGGTGCGTTTTGTCACCGGCCATTGCCGTAACGGTGAGGTGAGTCTGGACTGGCACGGCCTGGTCTCTGCGGGGCAGACGCTGGTGTTTTATATGGGGCTGACATTAAGCGAAACCATTGCCACGCAACTGATGCGCCATGGCATGGCGGCACAGACACCCTTGGCCATTATTGAACGCGGTACGCTACCGCAGCAGCGGGTATTAACCGGTACGCTGTCAGAATTACCGACGTTAATTGCCCGTCAGCGGCCGGTTTCACCCAGCCTGCTGGTGATTGGTGAGGTGGTCAGCCTGTACCGCGCGCCGGCTATCGTCAGCGAAAAACCGGCAGAGGCGTTGACCGCCTGAGCCGCTATTGGCCGAAGCGACCGATAATGCCTGCACCGCCCTTGGCGTGGCCCTGTAATTTCTCCAGTAGTTGTTCGCGGGTAAGCCCCGGCCCGAGCGCGTGGGGGGGCAGATCGGTGGCGATCAACACAAAGGTGTAGTGGTGAAACCCGGACCCCGCTGGAGGACAGGGACCATGATAAACCGAGGTGCCCGGTGAGTTTTTGCCACCGACAAAGCCTTTGCCCTGGGTGAGATCGCCCTCGGCGAAGCCGCTGGCGTTGGCAGGTATGCCATAGGCCACTAAATGGCTAACGCCCAGACCTGCCTTGCCCTCGGGATCGGACAGTAACAGGGCGAAGCTTTTGGTGTCTGCCGGTGGGTTGGCCCAGCTTAGCGGCGGCGAAACATTGTCGCCGGTGCAACTGGCGTTGCCCGGTGTAGCTCCGGCATATTTCTGCGCCAGCGAGCCACCATCCTGGAATGCCGGTGAGCTGAGGGTAAAGGTGCCGGCGGCCTGTGCCGCGAACGACAGCAAACCGCTGGCCAATGCCGCGCTAAGCGCAAGTGCAGATAAACCACGACCTGACATACAACCTCCTGTGTTGATTTGGGTAAACCCCGTTTTGCCTTGGGCAAAGCATAGTGCTGCAGGCGGAGGGGCGCCATAACAGCTACGCCAACAGTAGGCTATAACAGCGGGAAAATAGCCGGGCCAGTCTGGCATCAGGGTGAAATAAGGTGAAATGCTGTGATTTCTCCGCTGAAAGGTGAAGGGCCGCTATCGGCGGTCGCCAACAGAACCAACCAGCCGGAAAGCGCCAGATAAAGGCCAAAGGGCAGCGTATCCTGCCTGCCGGCTTTGCGCAGTAAACGGGCTATTGCCGTAGCGCACAACCCGGCCGCTGCGGCGCCGCTGACCAGCATCGGCAGGGCGGCCCAGCCGGTCCAGGCACCCAGTGCCGCCAACAGTTTAAAATCCCCCTGACCGATACCGTCCATTTTCCGCCTGCGGCGATAAGCCACATTGAGCAACCACAGCGAAAGATAACCGATGCAGGCCCCGGTCACCGCTTCGGTCAGCGAAACAAAATAGCCTTGTTGATTGACCAACAGCCCGGCCCATAGCAGCGGTTGGGTCAGGCGATCCGGTAATAGTCGCTGTTGCCAGTCAATGAGAGCCAGCGCCAGTAATATCGCCGCTGCCGGCAGCAGCAATAGCCGTTGTAGCAGTGGAATATTGAAAGGCAGGGCCGCCAGCCCGGCACTGACGGCAATCAACATCACCGTGCGTTCCCTCGGTAGCGGGTGTTGCGTCAAGCCTGGTGAGAGGATGCCGATCAGTCTGGTGGCGAGCGCTGCGGGCAGTAACATGGCCGGGATAAATAGACCGCGAAACCAGAAATCGAGCTGAGGATTATCGAACATAAAAGCTTCCTTACCGGTCTGAAATTAGCGTTCAAAATAGCGGCAAAAAGGGTTTCATGCAGAGCGATTGTTTTATCGATTACCGGTATTGCGCAGGGGGCCGCAATCCACGGTTAAGTGCCAGGTGAAATACACTGAAATTGCGAATTGCTACGCATAATCAATAGATTAATTTCTTGGTGAATTTAAATTTGCGGTTTTTTTCGGCAAAATCAGCGATGAAATAAAGTGAATTCTCGTTTTCAGCCGCAAGAGTTTCAGCGTTTTTCTGGCACTCCATCACCGACTGAAATAATTGAAGGCCATGTGACGTTGTCACTAAATTAAATGAGGTTTATCCGATTGTTTCTGATGATAAAGCCATTAGACTTTAGGGTTCATGATGCAGTTTGGCTCGCAACTGCCCGTTAGGGGCAAAATGCCAGACTGCGCAAAGTTTGGGTGGTCTGTCGTCTGGAGTGATGGCAGCAAGAAAGGGTTTATTTGCCAACCCTCTGGATCAAGGGGTGGCGACTGTGCAATGACAGACGTTATTCATAAAGCGCGTTACCGATTGAAAAAAGTTGTGCCTTTTGCCACGGGGTGTTTACCGGCGATGGGGTTGGCGTGGCTATGCGGCGCGTTGCCCGCCTACGCCGAATCGCCACCCGCACCGGACTCGGTTGTTCAGCAACCGGCCAACGATTTGCCGGAACTGGGCGGCAATGCTTCCAATGACGCCGAGCGTGAAAAAGAGTGGGCCACCATGGCCAAACAGCTGGGCGAACGTAACCTGAATAACGTTTCGAGCCAACAGGTGCGTACCCGTGCCGAGAGCTATGCGGTCGGTCAGGCCAGCAGCGTGCTGCAACAGCAGGCCCAGGAACTGCTTTCACCGTTGGGTAACGCCAAACTGTCGCTGGTGATGTCCGACCAGGGGGATTTTTCCGGCAGTAGCGGTCAGTTGTTCAGCCCGCTGTATGACGTTAACGGCTTGCTGACCTATAGCCAACTCGGCCTGTTGCAGCAAACCGAGGGTTCGCTGGGTAATTTTGGCCTCGGCCAGCGTTGGGTCGCCGGCGATTGGCTGTTGGGGTATAACACGGTGCTCGACAGCGATTTCGAGCGCCATCATAACCGTGCCAGCCTGGGGGCCGAAGCCTGGGGAGATTTCCTGCGTTTTTCCGCCAACTATTACTACCCGCTGTCGGCGCTGGCGCAACAGAGGGATAACGCCCAGTTCCTCAGCCGTCCGGCGAGCGGATATGACATCACCACTCAGGGCTACCTGCCGTTTTATCGCCAGATTGGCGGCTCGCTCAGCTATGAACAGTACTGGGGTGAGAACGTCGATCTGTTTGGCAGCGGCAAAAAGCAAAATGACCCGCGTGCCATGCAACTGGGGGTGAATTACACCCCGGTACCCCTGGTGACGGTGAAAGCGTTGCACAAGATGGGAGAAGGCGGGGTAAGTCAGGATCAGGTCGAGCTGGCGTTAAATTATCGGCTTGGTGTGCCGCTGGTGAAGCAGATTTCGCCGGAATATGTTGCTCAGGCCAAGTCGCTGCGTGGCAGTCGTTATGACAACATCGAACGGAAAAATGTGCCGGTGATGGCGTTTAAACAGCGTAAAACGCTGCAAGTGTTCCTGGCCACGCCGCCATGGCGCCTGCAACCGGGAGAAACCTTGCCGCTGGTGCTGGAAATCAAAACCACCAACAAAATTACCCGGGTCAGTTGGCAGGGAGATACGCAGGCACTAAGCCTGACGCCGTCGCAAAACGGTAACGATCCACATGGCTGGAGCCTGATTGTGCCGCAATGGGATGACTCACCGGATGCCGCCAACCGCTACCACCTGTCGGTGACGCTGGAAGATGACAAACAGCAATTGGTGACCTCTAACTGGATCCAACTGCAGGTGACGCCGCCTTTGACCGTTTCATCTGAAATAGAGCAGGGGCTGCCACCGGCAAAAGTACTGCAACCACCGACTATCCCGGCAGAAACCGGGCCGTTGAACGGCAGTGATTAACCGTTTTTTCCCTGCAGTACCCAGACGGCGGCTTCAACGCGCGATTTCAGCTTCATTTTTTTCAACAGGTGTTTGACGTGCACCTTGACGGTGCTTTCGGTGATGGTCAGCTTACGGGCGATCATCTTGTTCGGCAGACCCTGGGCGATCAGTTTGAGAATGTCACGCTCACGTGGCGTCAACTGCTGGATATCGCGCTCGGCACTGGGGCGGTTCTCACGCAGGCTGGCCGCCAGGATCGGTGTCAACGCCTCGCTTAACACCATCTGACCGGCCGCCGCCTGATGCAGGGCTTTCAGCAACTCCTCTGGCTCCATATCCTTCAGCAGATAGCCGTCGGCACCGCGTTTTAGCGCGCTGACTACGTCATCCTCGTGATTAGACACGCTAAACACCACAATGCGCCCAGAGAGCGCAGTCATGCGCAGGCGATCCAGCGTCTCCAGGCCATTGATGCCCGGCATGTTCAGATCAAGCAGGATCAGATCCGGATCATGCTCTTCGGCCAGTGCGACACCCTGTTCGCCGTTGCCGGCTTCAGCGATCACCTGCAGGCGGGAGTCCATGCCGATGAGCTGTTTTACGCCATTGCGCAGCATCGGGTGGTCATCAATCAATAAAATAGTGGCGGCAGTTTCGGTGGTCATGGTTTCTCCCATTAGTCGATGGCGTGGTTGTCCGGTTTAAATACCACCCGGACCTCAGTGCCGCCGCCGCTGCGGGGTAAAATCTCGCAGCGGCCGTGCAGGCTTTTGGCGCGATCGCGCATAATTATCAGGCCGTAGTGATCGGGGCGATCGGTGTCTGGCGGCAATCCGCAGCCGTTATCGCAGACGCTCAGTGTGACCTCGCCTCGTTGATTGACTACCTGAATGCTCACCTGGCTGGCCTGAGCATGTTTGTTGATGTTGCTTAACGCTTCGCGGGCAATTTGCAGCAGGTGGATAGCCTGATAAGCGGGCACCGTACGCGGCGTTAACTGATAGTCGAGCTGGATGGAAATGCCGAGCCGTTGGCTAAACTCCTGCACCGTCGACTGCAAGGCTGCCAGCAGTCCTGGCTCTGTCAGCCGCAGGCGGAAGGTGGTCAAGAGTTCACGCAACTGGCGGTAGGCGATGTTTAACTCTTCGCGCATCTGTTGTACCAGCGCCAGGTTGGCGGGTGAAAGTTCGGCCCCCTGCATTTGCAGGCAACTGGTTTGCATCTTCAGGCACGATAATGATTGGGCAATAGAGTCATGCAACTCACGGGCTATCGCCGCGCGTTCTTCCATCAGCATCAACTGCTGTTGATGATCCACCTGGCGTTCAATCGCCAGCACGCTGGTCAACTGTTCGACCAGGGTACTCATCAACTGCCGATCTTCGTCATTCAGCGGGCGTTGTGGCGCATGTTGCGCAACGATCACCCCGTAATCTCCCAGTTTGTCACTCAGGCTCCAGCTCAGCGAAGGATGATCGGCATGTTGCTGATTGTCGTCGCTCAGGCAGGCGCTGCACACCGGATTATTGCAATATTCCGGCCGCAACGGCTGGTTGCCGCACAGCTGTACAAACTGTTCCTGACTGTTGTTTTCGTACAGGCGTACCTGGATGGCGCGCAGTGGCGTCAGGGTTTGCAACTGATTGAGGATCGGTGTCAGGCGGCTGCACAATGGTTCGTTGGCATGCAACTGACGGCTGGCGTGATACAAAAAGCCCAGCACCTGATTCTTTTGCTGCAGATCGGCGGTTTTTTCTGCCACCCGCTGCTCCAGCCCGTTGTACATGGTAGCCAATTCGTCGGACATGGTGTTCAACGCGCCGCCGAGTGAGGCCATTTCATCCTGATGGCCACGCTGGGCAAAACGGCGGCTGAAATCGCCGCGACCCGCTGACAGCGCCATCGCCACCAATTGACGCCACGGATGCAGCAGACGACGGCGCAGGTAACAGATAGTCCCCACCAGCAGCAGCAGCGTCAGCGCGATAAACACCGCCTGTACCAGCGTCACCGTCAGCAGGCGCCGCTCGGTATGGTGGTCAATATCCGAGACCAGCGTATCGAGCAGGGAGACGAAATGTACCACCTGCGGGGTTGCCTCCGCCGGTTGCCGGGCTGACCGCAACCTTGGCAGCAGGGTTTCTTGCCAGTAATTATTCAGCGCCTGAAACTGTTCGGTCAGTTGCTCTTGCGTCACTGAACGCTGAAGATCGGGACTGTTGGCGTCCTGATCCAGCTCACGGATCAGTGCTTCGCTGTGTGAATTCAGCGGCACCTGAGCCAGCAGGCGATAACTTTGCATTCGCAGCGAACCGGCTTTGTTGATGGCATGCGCGTTGCCCTGAATGCTTTGTGACATCCAGGCTGAAATGCTCATACCGGCCACGCCCAGTATCCCCAGCAGCAACATCAGGACGGCCACCTGATTCACGATGGAAAGTGGTGCTAACAGGCGTTTCATAGGTTTTTGGCCCCCGAAGGCAGAGCAAGATACGGCTGGTAACCAGAGGACAAGCGCAGGTGGCATCAGCGGGTGTGGTAACGATTCCGCGTTATTTTTCATCATACCCGGCGATAACCCCATACCTCTAACGAAGTACCCACTAGTTTCCCGTCTGCCTTGCCAGCCGCTGCCAATGGCGTTGAGTAATAGCCAATAGATTGATTTTCAATGTTTTAAATCTATGCGGAGAGTTACTCATAAAGGGATGGCGGGGCTTTTCGGGCGGTTGGCTACCTGCATCCGGGTTGATTTACATCAACTTTGCCGTAGGGGCCGCCGCCTAGGGTGGGCGAAGTTATCATCCTGTGTCTGAGGTTTTTATGTCGCAATCTGCAACGTCATTATCAAAACAAACAGGCGCGGTTATTCAGGACTGGCAGCCTGAGGATGCCGCATTCTGGCAACAACGCGGCCAACGTATCGCCAACCGCAACCTGTGGATTTCCATTCCTTGCCTGCTATTGGCTTTCTGCGTCTGGATGCTGTTTAGCGCGGTGGCGGTCAATTTGAATAAGGTTGGCTTTAATTTCACCACCGATCAGCTGTTTATGCTCACCGCGTTACCTTCCGTTTCTGGCGCTATCCTGCGTGTGCCTTATTCCTTTGTGATCCCGATGTTCGGCGGCCGTCGCTGGACGGCGATCAGCACCTGCCTGCTGCTGGTACCCTGCCTGTGGCTGGGGTTTGCGGTGCAGGACGCGACCACGCCATATAGCGTGTTTGTGATTATCTCTTTACTGTGTGGTTTTGCCGGGGCCAACTTTGCCTCCAGCATGGCCAATATCAGCTTCTTCTTTCCAAAGGCCAGACAGGGCGGTGCGCTGGGTCTGAATGGCGGCCTGGGCAACCTGGGCGTTAGCGTGATGCAGTTGGTGGCTCCACTGGCCATCTCTGTTGCCATCTTTGGCGCCTTTGGTGGTACCGGTCAGGTACAGGCTGATGGCAGCTCACTGTGGCTGGAGAACGCCGCCTGGATTTGGGTACCTTTCTTGCTGGTCGGTACGCTGGCGGCCTGGTTCGGTATGAACGATCTGGCGGCCTCCAAAGCGTCGCTCCGTCAGCAACTGCCGGTACTCAAACGCGGTCACCTGTGGGTGTTGAGCCTGCTGTACCTCGCCACCTTTGGTTCCTTTATCGGTTTTTCCGCCGGTTTTGCCATGCTGTCCAAAACTCAGTTCCCGGACGTGGTGATTTTGCATTATGCCTTCTTCGGTCCGTTCCTCGGCGCTCTGGCACGGCCGGTGGGCGGGGCGCTGTCGGATCGCTTCGGCGGCATTCGCGTCACGCTGATTAACTTTGTGCTGATGGCCGTGTTTGCTGCCTTGCTGTTCCTGACTTTACCGGGAGCAGGGCATACGGGCTCGTTTATCGCATTTTATAGCGTCTTTATGCTGCTGTTCCTCACTGCGGGATTGGGCAGTGGTTCCACCTTCCAGATGATTGCCGTGATCTTCCGTAAAATTACCGTAGATCGGGTTAAGGCCAGCGGCGGCAGTGACGAAAGCGCTCAACGCGAAGCGGTTACCGATTCCGCGGCCGCCCTGGGCTTCATCTCGGCGATCGGGGCCGCAGGCGGCTTCTTTATCCCAAAAGCCTTTGGCACTTCCCTGGCGTTGACTGGCTCACCGGCAGGGGCGATGAAAATCTTCCTGGTGTTCTACGTGGTCTGTGTGCTGGTCACCTGGGTCGTCTACGGCCGTAAAAAATAGTTCACATATCCCCAGTTCCTCCCCGGCAGGGGAGGAGCTATTTCCCTTCTTTGCCATGTGAAGTTTTACTCCCTCAGTGAAATCCCTGTCGCTCTAGGTAATATTCTTATTACCGCTCACCATTTTTCCCTTTGTTTATATACCCGTCATCTTTCAAGTTGCAGCGTTGTTATCTGCACTCGCTCACCCCAGTTACTTACTTGAGTAAGCGCCTGGGGATGAGCGAGTTGGCCGCCTAGCTGCAACTTGAAAGCTATAGGGTATAGGCATCTCTCTCAAATTGCGTTTTTCACTTTAGATAGACGGTTTTTTTTCTGTTGGTTATTTTTCATTTTTCAGTCGAATTTCTTACTAAAATAAAACACTGTGAATGACCCATAGCATGGTAATAATTTTGTTTTTTCCGTTATTCGAGAATCATCCCATCAAGTTAACAATAGTCCTTTGTAATTTGGTGCTATATTTTAACCTGGTGCCCTGTGAAGGATTAAATCAGACAACTCTCATTCTGTTTTGACAGGCTTTTTGTAGGCTATCTGGCAATCGGATTAGGTGGAAAAACAGGTGATATTCTTCAAGGGCAGGGTAGGATTTCACAATTTCACTTAGCTAACAAACTGATAACATAATTATATTTTTATTTAAAAACAGTGTGTTGGCTGTATTTTATTGCCGGTAAGCATGATGAGAAACCATGTTGCCAACAGGGAAATAATGACATTCAAACAATCATAACCTCCATTTGAGGAGGGATGTAAAAAATGAAATCAGCAAATTTTTATAAAAATAAATATCTGATGAATGCAACCTGTTGAGTTTACATTTAATTTCTTGAACATTTTTTCATATTTCTATACAAAGTGTGCAGGACAGGCACGCTAAGGAAATTAAAAGTGAATCTTGATAAAAGAATAAAGATTAGGAATCTAGATGTTCTGACACCGTCCAGGGAAAAGTTTCGCCTACGTTGGAAGGAGTATCAGATACTTTCACTTCTTGTCGCCAGATCCCCAGAACTGGTTAGCCGTACGGAAATTATAGAAAACATATGGAAAGGAACTTATTGTTCAGATTCAACGATAAATCAAACGATTAAATCTATTCGTCAAAAAATAGGGGATGCTGAGCATACACTTATCAGAACCATTCCTCGCCTGGGCTATAAGGTGGAAAACAAGGCGGTTTTTCACTTTATTTCTGAAGAGGATGAATACGTCGCCGATGAAATATGGAATATCGAAAGCGATGCCAATAAAGATATTCAAGCGGAACTTTCTGAAAGTGACAATAAAGATGATGAAATTATTACTGAGGAAATAGAACGGCCGGAGGAAGTGGTTGCTCCGGTTTCTTCGTCTGTCACGCCCGCAGCGCTTAAAAATACGGCAATAAGAAACAAAGCTTCGGCCTCAGCGGGTTTTTTCTCAGTTCCTGCCATTCGCGTGGTGAAATACCTGTCGGTATTCGTGTCATTGCTGGTTATTTCACATTTTTCATATGTACTGGGGAACCAAACTCGTCCGCCAATTATCAATGATATTCAAAACAATACCCGCGTGGTACTCACTCTGACGCTGAATAATCCTTTGGCCAAGGGGCCGCAAAGCCTGCTTTGTCTGTATCAGGGTGAAAACCTGGAGCAGGCGACCATTGAGTGCGTTGACCCCAAGCAGGGGAAGTTTAAACAGCCGGTGAAATACGATACTTCAGACGCACAGGGGGTGGGTAAGATTAATCTTATATTGCCGGGTAAAACCATGGAATATCAAGTTGCTTACGATGTTAAAAATTAGCACCAGATGATATTTCACCTTTGTCGATAATTTTACATTCGGCTAATATTTTTATTTCATTATTTGTTATTTGAAAGCCCGCTCTGTTTTGTCCAGTCTGGTTTCCATGTTCTAACGCCAATTAGCGTCCTGCCTCATGGTGCGGTAGGGAATAATGGGAAACCGGATTGAGTGACAAATTATGGATAAGCGTAAAGTAGCTATCATCGGGGGTTCCGGCTTTATCGGGACGCGTTTGGTTAAACGTCTGAGTGCGCGTAACGACCTGCTGTTGACCATCGTGGATAAAAAGCAGAGTGAGCATTTTCCTGAACTCTATCAGTTTGGCGATGTAACCCAGCCCGAAACCCTGCGGCAGGCGCTGGCGGGTTGTGACGCCGTGATTAATCTTGCGGCCGAGCACCAGGATAACGTCGATCCTGTCTCACTGTATTATCAGGTTAACGTTGATGGTGCGCGCAATGTTTGCATGACGGCCTCGGCGCTGAATATCCAACAAATTATCTTTACCTCCTCAGTGGCGGTATACGGTTTCGTGACTCAGGAAACCGGTGAGGAAGGGCTTTTTGAACCCTTTAACCATTATGGCAAATCCAAGCTGGAGGCCGAGTATGTTTACGAAGCCTGGCGCAAAGCCGATGCTGGCAACAAATTAACCATCATCCGCCCAACGGTGGTGTTTGGTGAAAATAATCGTGGCAACGTCTATAACCTGTTCCGGCAAATCGCCAGCGGCCGATTCGTGATGATTGGCAGCGGTAATAATATGAAGTCTATGGCTTACGTGGAAAATATTGCCGCCAGACTGGAGCATGCGCTGGATCAGCAGGCAACCTACCAGGTCAGCAATTATGTTGATAAGCCCGACTTCACCATGAATCAACTGGTCGACGTTATTTCTTCTTCATTAGGAAAAAGTAATAAGACTATTCGCATTCCCTATTTATTTGGCCTCTGTGGCGCAACGGCATTGGATGTGGTGAGCAAAATAAGTCACCGTAAATTCCCAATTAGCCGCGTGCGAGTGCAAAAATTCTGCGCCAGAACGCAATTTAAAAGCAATGTGCAAAATGATTTCGTGGCGCCGGTCGATCTTAATTTGGCAATCGAAAAAACAATTAAACACGAGTTTTCCTAGAGATAACTTTTTCTAAAACCAGGGCTGTTTATTTTTCGTCGATGACAACCGGATAAATCTGTAATTAACAGGATTAACTCATGCTGACTTATATCCTGGCAATATCAATTTTGTTTTTGTTAATAGCGCATTGGGAGCTGTAACTCAAGGGCGGTAGCGTGCTTATTCGCTGGAGGAACCATGTTATATCAACTGAGTGTGATATTTATTTTGGCGCTGATGCTGGTAGTTATTGCCCGCCGCGCTGCGCTGGCGGTGGGGTTAGTGGATAAACCCAATGCCCGTAAGCGCCATCAGGGGCATGTACCGCTGGTCGGTGGCATTGCTATCTACCTGATCATGACGCTGGTGACTTTCTGGCAACCGGACTGGTTGCCGCACAGTACCACCTATTTGTTGTGCGTCACCGCATTAGTGATGCTGGGGGTGCTTGATGACCGTTTTGATCTGCCGGTGGCGCCGCGCGTCATTGTGCAGGGAGGGATCGCGCTGGCGATGATGCTGGCGGCAGGGATGCAACTCTCTTCATTGGGGTTCCTGTGGGGCCACCAGGAGCTGTTGCTGGGTTATGCGGCGTTGCTGATCACCCCGTTGGCGGTATGGGGGGCGATCAACGCCTATAACATGGTTGACGGGATCGACGGCCAGCTTGGCGCACTGTCCTGTGTCACCTTTATGGCGTTGGCCATTTTGTTCGGGCTGGCCGGGCATGAGGCTCAGGCCTTGTGGTGCCTGAGCCTGATAGCGGCCCTGGTGGCCTACCTGCTGTTCAACCTCAGCGTATTCGGTGCGCGCAACAAGATTTTCATGGGTGATGCCGGCAGCATGGTGATTGGTTTCAGCGTGTTGTGGTTGCTGATTGTCGCCACCCAGGGTGCGGACGCGGTCATACGACCGGTGACCGCACTGTGGTTAATCGCCATCCCGCTGATGGATATGGTGACCGTGATGGTACGCCGTTTAATGCGTCGCCAGAGCCCTTTCAAGGCAGGACGCGATCACCTGCATCACATTCTGATGCGCCGCGGTCTCAATGCGCGCCAGGCGCTGGGGATGAGCTGCATGTTGGCGGTCACTCTGGCCTGTGTCGGCATCTGTAGTGAAGTGCTGCAGACACCGGACCACCTGATGCTGCTGGCCTTTGTATTTTGTTTCTTCGGTTATTTTGCCCTGTTGCGCGAACCGCGCCAGGCAAGCATTTTTACTGATAATCCCACCGCCGATCGTTAATCCCCAACGTGGCTCTGACCAAGCCCGTTATTAGGGAGAGCGTGCCGAAGGGGTCGTAGCGGCTTGTCCGCCGGAGCGCCCCTCGGTGCGCTAGGCCCGGGTATCTCAGTTCTTAAAGACAACTTTGTCATTCATCTGACGGGCCGCAATGGTGGCCCGTTTTCTCACGGTACCGTTATGAACCTTCATTTTCCTCATTGGATGCCACTGGTGCTGTCCAGCGTTTTGCTCAGCGGTTGCACTGCCTTTCCGGGGTCGCACCTGCCGACCCATGGCAAAGACGTCGTGACTCAGCAGGACGAAGACTTCGATTTGAACAAGCAGGTCCAGGTGTATCGCGTTACGCCGCTGCTACTGCAGAAAATGCGCCGGGTAGAGCCGGTGGCGCGGCCAAATCTGGCGCTGGACCAGCGTCTGCAAAGTTATCAGTACCGTATTGGTATCGGCGATGTGCTTAACGTTACCGTCTGGGATCACCCCGAATTGACCACCCCGGCGGGGCAGTACCGCAGCGCCAGCGACACCGGCAACTGGGTGCATGCCGACGGTTCAATCTTCTACCCCTACATTGGCCGGGTGAAGGTAGCAGGTAAAACCGTCAGCGAAGTGCGCAACCAGATCGCCGGCCGGTTGGCGACCTATGTGGAAAGTCCACAGGTCGACGTCAGCATTGCCGCCTTCCGCTCGCAAAAAGTCTATGTGACCGGCGAAGTGAAAACCTCCGGGCAGCAGGCGGTGACCAACGTGCCGCTGACCATTCTTGATGCGATCAATGCCGCCGGTGGTCTGACCGATAACGCCGACTGGCGCAACGTGGTGCTGACGCATCAGGGCAAAGAGCAGCCGATTTCCCTGCAGGCGCTGATGCAGCGCGGCGATATCAGCCAGAACCACCTGCTGGAGCCGGGAGACATCCTGTATGTGCCACGTAACGACGAACTGAAAGTCTTTGTGATGGGTGAGGTCGGCAAGCAGTCGACGCTGAAAATGGACCGCAGCGGAATGACGCTGACCGAGGCACTGGGCAGCTCCGAAGGGATCAGCCAAACGGTGGCCGACGCCACCGGCGTATTCGTGATCCGCCCGAATGGCGGCAAACAGCCGCAGCGGCTGGCGTCGCTGTACCAGTTTGACCTGTCCGATGCCTCCGCGCTGGCGATGGGCACCGAATTCCAGTTGGAACCTTACGACGTGGTGTACGTCACTGCGGCGCCGATCGCGCGCTGGAACCGTTTGATCAGCCAGTTGGCACCGACCATTTCCAGCTTTAACGACCTTAGCGAGGCCACGTTGCGGGTCCGTAATTGGTAAACCCGTAACGGTGACTTAAGGAATACTGATGATGAAGAACAACGCATTGCCGATTGTGATGGCTGAACAGGACGACAAACTGGAGTGGGAGCGCCTGATTGGCCCGCTGTGGGATAACCGCTGGCGCATTCTGCTGGTGACCGGCGTCGCCGGTATTCTGGGCTGCGCTTATGCACTGATGGCGACGCCAATCTATCAGGCTACGGCCCTGGTACAGGTGGAAAAGCAGCTCTCGGGCGATTCATTGCTGCGTGAAACGCTGGACAGCTCTATTGGCGGCTCCATCGGGCAGAACTCGGCGACTCAGGACGAGGTTTCGCTGGCGAAATCGCGCTACGTGATTGGCAAAACCGTCGACGATCTTGGTCTGACTGTGCGTATCAGCCCGGATTACTTCCCGCTGCTTGGCAAGGGCATTGCCCGCCTGAGCGGTGAAACGCCGCCGCTGTTGAACATCTCCGGCATGAAGGTGCCGGCGGTCATGCAGGGCCAGGAACTGACCCTGACCGCAGAAGATCAACAGCGTTATAGCCTGAGCCATGACGGCAAAAAATTGTTCAGCGGCAGCGTGGGGCAAGCCCTGCAGCAGGGCGGTTGGGCAATGAATGTGACCGCGCTGGAGGCCTTGCCGGGCACGACTTTCACTATAGTTAACGTGCCGCGCCAGAAAGCGGTGGATGACCTGCGCAATATGCTTGACGTTGCCCCCGGCGGCAAGGAAAGCGGCATCATGACCTTCAGCCTGGCGGGGGAGGATCCGCAGCGTGCAGAGGCGGTGCTCAAAAGCATCACCGATAACTACCTGCAACAGAACGTGGATCGCAAAACCGAGGAGGCGCAGCGCATGCTGGCCTTCCTGCACGAGCAGTTACCTCGTACTCAGAGCTCGCTCAACAACGCCGAAAATCAGCTTAATCAGTTCCGTCAGCAAAACGACTCGGTGGATTTGTCACTCGAGGCCAAATCGGTGCTGGATACCCAGGTTCAGCTTGAAGGCCAGTTGAATGAGCTGACCTTCAAAGAGGCGGAAATCTCCAAGCTTTATACCCGCGTGCATCCGGCCTATCGGGCGCTGTTGGAAAAACGCGCCACGCTGGAAGCGGAAAAAGCCCGCCTTGGCAAGCAGGTACAAAGCCTGCCGAAAACCCAGCAGGAAATTCTGCGCTTAACCCGCGACGTGCAAGTGGACCAGCAGGTCTATATGCAACTGATGAACAAACAGCAGGAGTTGAGCATCAGCAAGGCCGGCACGGTGGGCAACATCCGCATTATCGATGAGGCGGAAACCGGTCTGCGCCCGGTGCAGCCGCAAAAGGCGATGATTGTTTTGTTCGCTCTGTTGATGGGGGGCGTGCTGTCAGCCTCGGTGGTGGTGTTGCGCGCCGCGCTTCATCGCGGCATTGGTGACACCGATACGCTGGAAAAACGCGGTATCAGCGTGTACGCCACGGTGCCGCTGTCGCCATGGCAGCAAAAACGCAACCGCGCTCAGCAGCAACTGTTGACTAAACACGGCAGCGGCAAACTGCCGATATTGGCGCAGGAGGAACCGGAAGATTTATCCGTTGAGGCGATCCGCAGCCTGCGCACCAGCCTGCACTTCGCCATGATGGAGGCCAAAAACAACATTCTGATGGTCTCGGGCGCCAGCCCCGCCAGCGGCAAAAGCTTTACCAGTACCAACCTCGCGGTGGTGATCGCTCAGGCCGGTCAGCGTGTGTTGTTGATCGACGCCGATATGCGCAAAGGCTTTTTGCACCGCTGGTTGAACAACAGCGCCAAGGCCGGTCTTTCAGACATGCTGTCCGGGCTGATCGCACCCGACCAGGCGGTGAAGAAAACCGATATCGTCAATCTGGACTTTGTGCCGCGCGGCCAGGTGCCACCGAATCCGTCTGAACTGCTGATGCATCAGCGCTTTGCCGACTTCCTGCGCTGGGCGGGGCAAAATTACGATCTGGTGCTGATCGACACGCCGCCGGTACTGGCGGTAACCGACGCCGCCATCGTTGGCCATCATGCCGGTACGGCGCTGATGGTGGTGCGTTTTGAGGTCAACACCGTCAGACAGATTGAAACCAGTATCCGTCGCTTCGAGCAGAACGGCGTGACGATTAAAGGGGTGATCCTTAACGGCATGGTGAAAAAAACCGCCACCGATGCCGGTTACTATGCTTTTGCTTACCCCAGTCACCAGGAAAAGGTTCAGTAACCGCATGAAAGCGATGCTGATGAACTCCCTGTGGTTGATGTTGGAACGGGTATCGCTGAGCCTGTCAGGCATTTTTGTTTCGGTGTACGTGGCGCGCTACCTGGGGCCGGCGCAATACGGGCTGATTAACTACCTGCTGTCGGTGATCGCCATTGCCGTACCGCTGGTGCAGCTGGGGGCCGACGCGGTGTTGTTTAACCGTGTCGCCCGGCACCGGCACAGCGGCATCCGGCTGATGCTGGCCTCGATGCGCCTGCGGCGGCAACTGTTCGCGTTGATCGCCATACCTCTGATGGCCTGGGCGTTGCTGACGCAGGATCGTACCAGTCAGATCATGATGGCGTTGATGCTGTTCAGCGCCTATTTCTCGGTGCAGGACGTTTATAAGATTTATTACGACGCCCTGCTGAAATCTAAGTTGAACACGCTGATCAACAATTTGGCGCTGTTACTGTCGATCGTGGTTCGGCTGGCGCTGGTGCATGCCAAACTGCCGCTGGAGTGGTTTGCCGTGCCCTATGTGCTGAGCAGCCTGATCCCCTACGCGGTGCGCTGGCTGCTGTTTCGCCGTGAGCAAGTGGGCATGCGGCCGATCGCCAGGCGTCATCAACGGCGTTACGGACGTTACCTGCTGAAAGTAGGGTTGCCACTGGCGGTTTCGGGCCTGTCGATTGTCATCTACACCCGTATCGATCAAATCATGATCGGTAACTATCTGGGGGAACATAGCGTCGGGTTGTACAGCGCCGCCATCACCCTGAGTCAGGGCTGGATCTTTGTGCCGATTGCGCTGATCACCTCAATGATGCCCGGAGTGGCGAATGCCCGCACTTTGCTCGAACAGGAAGGGCGTATCCGGCTGCTGTATCTGGTGGTGCTGCTGCTTTCGATGCCGGTGATTTTGCTGCTTTCACTGTTTCCCGGGCCAATAGTGGCGCTGATGTTTGGCGACAGCTACCGTGAAACCGCCACTATCCTGGCGCTGTGTTCGGTGACTTCGTTGTTCTCGGTGATGGGCACCGTCTCTTATCGGGCGATTGTGCTGTTCGGCGGCTACCGGTTTATCGCGATAAAAATGCCGCTGGCCGCCTTGGCCAATGTATTGATGAATCTGGTGTTGATCCCGCGTTACGGCATTGCGGGCGCTGCGGTTGCAACGCTGATCACCGAGTTTATTTCATTTTTTGTACTTAATGGTTTTTTCAGAAGAGGACAAATTACCCGGCTGCAGGTGACCTGCTACCGTTGTTTACCTCAACTAATAGGGAAGGTGCGAGAACTTTATGCTAAATAATCTGGTGGAGGGTTTTTACCGTAATATACCCGATGCACTATATCATCAGTTAAAGTACGCATTATTTTTCCGCAAGATGCCGCATTTGGCCAGACCGGTGGGGTATAGCGAAAAACTGATGCGTAGAAAAGTCTATCCCCTGGCAATGTACACGCAATTATCCGATAAATATCAGGTGCGGGAGTATATTAAAAAACTGTGGGGGGAAGAGTACCTGATTGAACTTTACGCACAGGGAAAAGAACTGACTGAGGAAATATATGAGGCATTGCCTGATGCATTCGTTATTAAAGCCAACCATGGCAGTGGCTATAACAAACTGGTTTTTGATAAGAGCCAGACCAGTTTTAATGAGCTAAGAGTCCTGACCAACAGTTGGCTGCGGCAGAATTTTTATCAGGTTTACCGCGAGCGCCATTATAAGGATATTCCGCCCTGTGTAATGGTGGAAAAAATGTTGCTGGAAGACGGCAAAACGCCGAATGACATCAAGGTCCACTGCTTTAATCGCGGCGGTGAAGTGCGGTTTTTCATCCAGATTGATTATCAGCGTTTTATTGATCACCGGCGTGACTTTTTTGACGCCGACTGGAACCGTACCGAAATCCGCCTGGGCGTGCCCAACAGCGAAGTGCCGATGGATAAACCCTGCCGGCTGGAGCTGATGCTGGCGTTGGCACACCAGGTCGCCGAGCAATTCTCTTATGTACGTGTTGATTTTTATCAGGTGCAGCAACGTATCTATTTTGGCGAGCTGACATTCACCCCGGGGGCCGGCCTGCAAAGGCTGACGCCAGAAACCATTGAACAGGAGTGGGGAGGTTATTTCCAGGAGTAGTTGAATAACCGGTAGGCTGCGCGGGTTTTACCCGCGTCAGGACGGGGGGTAATAACCGGACAAGGATATTCTGGGATAACAAACTATTCCGTTGGCAATAATGCTGTTTTGCCAAATGATAATATATTGTTGAGGTAATAAATGGACTTATCGATTGTCATGCCCGTTTTTAATAACTCAGCCAGTTTGGCCGCCACATTAGTCAGGATGACTAATGCCTGCCTGGGGTTCGATTATGAAATTATCGTGGTTGATAATGCTTCCGACCAATCAGAGCTGGATAATATGCGCGGCTTATTGGCCGCCAATCGCCGGGCACGGTTACATGAAAATAAAGTTCGCAGTAATACGGCGGTTTCCTGTAATACCGGTTTTCGTTTGGCGCGCGCGGAAGTGGTTTTCTTTCTGGAACCGGAGGACTCCTTTAGTACCAACTATATTATCCGCCGCCTGGAACGCCATCAGGACACCCGGCTGGACATTATTTTTGGTAATTACGCCACGGTGAGTGACAAAAATATTCGCAGCTATCGATTTGATTACAAGGAGGGGGCGGCAGGGGCGGATTTTTTATTTCTCGACATGGGGGATATTCGCACCTCCACCATCAGTCTGCGTAAAAAAGATGACCGACGGTTTTTATTCCCGGAGTTCCTCTACAAGTACCAGGACTGGGGGTTTTTGGTCAATGCCACCAATCTGGGGGCTAAAGTGGCCTTTGACGAAGGGCTAGGGGTGTTCATCCGCTGCGGTGATGCCGATACGGATCGTTGCCGGATGAACCTCGACGACAGCGAACAGTTTATTGATGCCTACCTGAATGCCAGTGGCCGTTACATCAGCGGGTTTGCCTGCAAACACCTGCTGGCCTCGCTGTACAGCGAGAACCTGCAGGCTTTCAACTATTACTCATCGCGCACGGAACGCCAGGCTCTGAGCAGCAAGTTCAGGGCGATCAAACTGTACGGCGACTGCCTGGCCAGGCTAGGGCTGTTTCCGTTGGGGGGACGTCTGTTACGCAGCGCCCGTGAGGGATTTCGGAGATGACATGCAGCAACGAAAAGTAGCAATCGTGATTGAGAACATCGCCGAAAAAGGCGGTACCGAACGGGTCGCCAGCAGCCTGGCCAATGCGTTGGCTACGCGTTTGGGGCATCAGGTGGAACTGGTGTCGATCAGCGGCGACCGGGCATTTTACCCGCTGGACGCCGCGGTGACCCTGCGCTTTATGCCCGGCAGAACGCTGCTGTGGCCCTGGCGGCTGGCGTGGTTTCTGCGGCGCGGCCGTTATGACGTGATTATCACCGTTTCGATGGGAAAACTCTCGTCGCTGATGGTGCCCTACCTGCGTTTACTGTGTCCGCACAGCCGCCTGTTGCTGAGTGAGCACGTCAGTTTCCATCAATACGCCTGGCCGATGAAATGGCTGAAGGTGCTGGTTTATCGGTTGGGCGACCGCACGGTACTGCTGACCCAAAAAGATCTGGCCACCATCAGCCGCTGGGTACCGGAACGCAAATGTCTGGTTATCGAAAACGTCTCCCCCTTCCCGGTGCAATCGCCGCAGACGAAGTTGCAACAGCCGGTGGCGCTGGCGGTCGGTCGGCTATGCCATCAGAAAGGGTTTGATCGCCTGATAGCCGCCTGGCAACGGGTGGCACGGCAAACGGCGGGCTGGCAACTGCATATCGTCGGTGATGGCCCGGATCGGGCGGCGTTACAGCAGCAGATTGACGCCGCCGGGTTGGCTGAACAGGTGAAGTTGCTGCCGGCGACCGCGGACATTGCCGGCCATTATCGCCAGGCGGCAATGCTGTTAATGACCTCGCGTTACGAGGGGCTGCCGATGGTGTTGATTGAAGCCATGAGCTTCGGCCTGCCGCTGGTGGCGTTTGACTGCCAGACCGGGCCAGCTGAGCTGATCGATGACGAGGGCAATGGCTATCTGGTGGCGGAGGGCGATATCGAGGCCTTCAGCCGACGTACGTTGGCGCTGATCGACGACGGTGAATTGCGTCAACGTTTTTCCCTGCGCTCGCTGGAGCGGGCGCAACAGTTCATCCCAGAGCGGATTTATCCCCAATGGCAACAGCTTATCGCTGGAGGTTAAGATGGAAAAAGTTTCAGTTATCATGCCGGCTTACAACGCCGCAGGCTTTATCAAACAGTCGATCCTCGGGGTGCTGAACCAGACCTATCAGGATTATCACCTGTATGTGATCGACGATGCCTCCACCGATCAAACCGCTGAGGTGGTGAAACCCTTTATTCACGATCGCCTGACTTACATTCGCAACAACACCAACCAGGGCGTGGCCGAAACCCGCAATATCGCGATAGAAGCGGCGCGTGGCGATTATATTGCCTTCTGCGACAGCGATGATGTCTGGCACCCGAACAAGCTGGCACGCCAGGTCGGCATTCTGAAAACCGACCGCTATGACGTGGTGTGCTCGCACTATTACACCTTTGAAGATGACCCGGCGCGGGTGAAAAACTACCGCGGTTCCGGGGAGATCATCGCCTACCGGGACATGCTGAAAAGCAACTGGATCGGCAATTTGACCGGGATGTATAACCAGCGCCAGGTCGGCAAGGTGTACCAAAGCAAGGTCGGGCACGAGGACTACGTGATGTGGCTGTCGGTGCTGGAAAAAGCGCGTAACCACCTGGCGTATTGCATACCCGAGCCGCTGGCCTTTTATCGCCTTTCTGCACAGTCGTTATCCGGCAATAAAATTCAGGCGGCCGACTGGCAATGGCAGATTTATCGCCGTCATCTGGGGCTTTCCTACCAGAAGTCCTGCTATCTGTTCTTCTCTTATCTGTACAACGCGGTGATGAAACGCCAATGAAACTCAGCAAGCTAACCACCGCCTGCCTGCTGGTAGGCTCCGGGCTGGCCAATGCCGCCCCCTGCGGTAATAACCTGCTGCAGGATCCCGGGTTCGAGCAGGGAGGTGCTGGCTGGTCACTGGCCTCGGCACAGGTGGTAGCGGGCGGCCACGGTGGCCGGAGCAGCCTGTTCTATCAAAATCACAATCCCGCCAACTACCACAATATGCTGCAGACGCTGGCGGTTAAACCGGGCCAGCAGCTGGCTTTTGGCACCTGGGTGCGCGGTGAGAACCTGAAGGGCAAGGGCGAAAATCAGGGGGCCGGGGTGTTTATCGAAAGTTATGACAGCCAGGGGCGTTTTTTGGCCGGCAGCTACCCGCAGGGCCTGCTGGGCACCAGCGGCTGGCAGCCGGTCACCGGGGATTTTCGGGTGCCGCCGCGCGCGGTGAAGGTGGTGCTGGGCGTTTACCTGCGGCGGGGGACTACCGGCAGCGCCTGGTTTGATGACGTCTACGCCTGTCAGCAGCCGGTCGCGCCGGAGCTATACCAGATGCGCAGTAGCCAGGGGACGGCATCGAGCCTGATCGAAGTGGTTGATCCGCAGCAGGTGCAGGTGGACAGCACGCTGGTCGACGACAAAAACACTGCCGTGAAACACGACAGCCGCCGTTACCGCATTAACGGAAAGCAGCAGGTGGAGTTCCCGCTGCCTGCCGACCTGGCTGCCGGGGAATATCGCCTGCAGCAGCAGGTGACGGACGTGGCTTCACAGCGCAGCCAGAGTAGCGAAATGCCGATCAGCGTCGGCCGTGAACAGCCTAAAGTGGCGTTGGATGCACAGGGTTATACGCTGAAACAGGGCAAGCGTTTCTTCCCGCTCGGGATTTATATGTACGGCGAGATGGTGACGGATGAGCATCTGGCACGCATCCGCGATGCCGGTTTCAACACCTTGCTCAATTACAACTACGGCACCGGACGTGACCCCGATAACTATTTCCGCAAAACCCAGCAGTACGGTTTGCAGGTGATTTTCTCGCTCAAGGACATGTATGCCGGCACCCGCTTTGCGCCGGAAACCAAAATGAGCTATCCGCAACTGACGGCGAGCTATGTGGAAAGGTTTAAACACCAGCCAAACCTGCTGGCCTGGTATATCAACGACGAACTGGGGCCGGAATACGTGCCGCAGATTGAGCAAAAGCATCTGCAGGTAAAACGCCTGGATCCGGATCACCTGACGTTCCAGGTGCTGGACAAGACCGGCACGCTCAACGCCTATTTCAACAGTTCGGACGTGCTGGCCAGCGATCCTTACCCGGTCGGCAGGGACGCAGATCTGACGCGGACGCTGGAGTACAGCCGCATTACCAGCCAGGTCGCGCGGCAGGTCAAAGGGGCCTGGCTGGTGATGCAGATTATGGATCACGCCGCTTATGCGCCGGGGCGTAAACCGCGCCAACCGACGGAGGCGGAGATGCGCAATCAGGCCTGGCTGGGGCTGATTGGTGGCGCTAAAGGCATTCTGTTTTATTCCTATACCGACTTGTTCTACAAGCGCCAACGCGGCGGCTTTAGCCAGCAGGAGTTTGATGCTATCTGGCGGGGTGTGGCCAGCGTGGCGCAGCAGATTGTCAGCTTTAACCCTTACCTGCTTTCCGGCGAAAGCACCCTGCTGCAGGGCAACAATACCGCCATCCCGGCAAGGTTGTTTATCGACGGTGATAAGGGCCTGGTGCTGATCGCCAACCCTTACTACCGGCCGATGTCGGCGCGCTTTGATTTGCCAACCGGTTGGCAGGCGCAAGGCCAACGGCAGATTGAGGCCGAGTTGCCGTCGATGGGCAGCCGGGCGGTTTGGGTGCAACTTCAAAAAGAAAAGAAAGGATAACCGATCATGAATATCACTCTGAGCCTGATTATTCCGGTGTATAAGGTCGAGGCTTATATTGAGGCTTGCCTGTGCTCAGTGCTGCAACAACTGCCGGACTGGGCGGAAGTGATCATCGTGGATGACGGCAGCCCGGATGGCGCTATCGGCATTGCCGAAGAGGTGCTGTGCCGCTATCCGCAGCACAAACTGCGGGTCAGTATTCTGCGTCAGCAAAACCAGGGGCTGAGCGAGGCGCGTAACAGCGGCATTGCCCATGCCGAAGGACGCTATATCGGCTTCCTCGACTCCGACGATGTGCTGCTGGAAGGCTATTTCAGCATTTTGGGACGCCTGCTGGCGGATAACCCTTTGGCAGACATCGTCGCCTTCAACGCCCAGCGTTTTTCGGCTTTCAATAACGGCAAGATCCAGCCGGACGGCACCCTGGCTATCGTACCGGGCAATGCCGCCCCCCAGCAGCGTGATGCCCATATGGCGCTGCTGGCGGACAGCTTCAACCGCAGCCTGTGGTACGCCTGGGCGCGTATTTATCGCAAAACGCTGTTCGAGCAGGCCCGCTTCCCGGCGGGGCGCAATTTCGAAGATATTCAGCTGATCCCGCAACTGTACCTGAAAGCGGAACGTATCGTGTTGTGCGACACGCCGCTGGTGGGTTACCGCGCCAACCCGAATGGCATTACGCGTGCGCCTAAACGCCGCGATCTGGACGATCTGGATTATGCGCTCGGCGGTGCCGACACGGGACGCCGGGAGGGAGTGGGTCATGGGTTGTACTCGGTACTCTTCGTTACCACGCTGAAGGCGCGTTTGCTGGTCGGGCTGGATTTTTTCGGGCTGCGTGACGCGCTGCGCGAAACCCGCGAGCTGAAACGCCGCTACTCCGGCCTGCGGGCAGAGGAGCGCAAAATGCTGAGCCGCAAGAATCGGCTGTTTTACCGCAGCCCGCTGGCTTACTACCTGATGGCCCGGCTGTATAACCTACGGGTGAAATAAAACTATGAGTATTACCGTCAGCGTCATCATACCCACCTATGGCCGCAGTGAACTGTTGGCACGCGCCATCGACAGCGTGCTGGCGCAAACCCATCGCCCGCTGGAAATTATCGTGGTGGATGACAACCCGCAGGGCGATGCGCATCGCCTGGCGACCCGCGAACGCCTGGCCGACTATATCGAGCAGGGGCAGATCATTTACTACCCGCGTCGCCACAACGGCGGGGGCGCACAGGCACGTAACAGCGGGATCCTGCGCTCGCGCGGTGAGTACATTACCTTTCTGGATGATGACGACTACTACCATCCGCAAAAAATCGCCCGTCAGTTGGCGTTTATGCAGCAGGGCAATTACGACGTCAGCCTGTGCGACATGGATATTCTCAAGGACGGGCAGATCAGCGCCGGGCATTATTACCGGGCGCGTTGCGCAGGGCTGGAAGATTTTATGCTGGCCGGCGTCGCTTACACGCCGATGATCATGATGCGGCGCAGCATGGCAATTGCGGTGCGCGGTTTCTTTAATACCCCGCGCTATCAGGATCATATCTTCCTGTACCGGCTGTTGGCGGCCGGGGCGAACATCGGCACGCTGCATGAACGCCTGGCAGTGCATAACGATCATGATGGTGAACGCATCACCTCCAGCCCGAAAGGCATCCTGGGTTACCGCAATAAAATGCAGTTTGAAAAGCGCTTGATGCCGCAGATCTCGCCCAGGGCGCGCAACATCATGCGTTTGCGCCACACCTGCATTAACTCGCGCATCATTACCGACGGCAAGAGCCGTCTGGCTGGGGTGTTATACGGGCTAAGGGGCATTGTCTACGTCAATAGCGGCCTGATGGCTGGGGTCTATATGAAGAATATCATCCGCAATGTGTTTTTCCGTGGCGTGCCTTTCTGAATAAACATAACCCTCTCCCAAAGGAGAGGGCCGGGGTGAGGGGCTTTTGCCTCTGATCTGTCTGTTTCCCCTCACCCTAACCCTCTCCCACAGGAGAGGGGACAATATCGCCTAATACTCCCAAATGAGAGGGAATTATTTAGCCAGAGGATGATTATGCGCTTTGAACGTTCTACGCTGATTGGCAGCGTGCTGCTGCTGACGGTACCGCTGTTTGCCTTGCTGCACAGCATTGGCACCCTGCGGGCGGGAAAGAAAAATACGGTGGCCTATCTGCTGATTGCGCTGTGTTTTTTCTTCTTCTTTATCAAGATCCCGCCATTGGCCGATCTCTACCGCCACTTTGCCAACTATGATGCGATTAACTCGGCCACCAGCCTGGGTGATGTCGTTCAGGGCAAGGTGGACGTGGTGCTGTACGCCAACTTTTATATTTTCAAAACCCTGGGTATCCCTTTTTACGTCATTCCGGGGCTGTACGTTGGCCTGTCGGTTTACTGCTATCTCGCCGCGCTCAATATTGTCATGTTGCACTCCGGCAAGGTGTTTTCAGCCAGGCAGTTTGTATTGCTGCATCTGGCGGTGCTGTTTCTGATCAACCCGTTTATCATCGGCATGGGGCTGCGTTTTGGCTTCTCGATGGCGGTGATGACGCTGGCGATGGTGCTGTTTTGCCATAAACAGAATCGGCCGCTGGCCGCCGGCCTGATGTTATTCGCCATGCTGACCCACTTTTCCAGCATGCTGCTGGTCGGGGTGTTTCTGTGCAGCCGGGTAATGCGGCTAAACCGCCTGCTGACGGTGGTGTTTAGTGCCATTGCGTTGCTGACCGCCAAGTTCGCACTGCCGTTTATTCTTTCTCACATTACGATTTCTGGCATTAACAGTTATTCCGACGTCTATACCTCCGGCATGTATGCCAGCGATTATCTGACCTCCGGCAATGCCAATGGGATGATTAACTTCCTGATTGTGCTGTTCCCGGCGCTGTTTCTCGGGGTCTTCATGCTGGCGAATCCGATGCGTAACCAGGCGGGGGACATCAAAAACACCGCGGCCTGGCTGGTGGTATTTGTGTTCCTGTGTTCCAGTTCGCTGCAGGCGGCCAGCCGCTATGCCAGCGTGGCGTCGGTATTCCTGCTGTTTTACTATGTGGCTCATCATCGCTCGTTCATGCGCGGCAGATTTAACTACTTCTTCCTGTGCTTCATGCTGATGGCCACCGGTTATAACCTGATCGAGAATATCTATGTCCCGCGTCGGCCGATCATGCTGGGGCAGATGTGGCAGTCATTTTATAAAACGCCGTTGCTGAACCTGTTCTACGGCGAACAGGAGTATGAGCAGTATCTGCGGGTTATCAACCGTGACAGCGGCGAGTGGATCGGCCATGAGATGGATGCAGGTTAATGAGCTTCTTCCTCCACTAACATCAACATAGCAGCCAGGGATGCGGACGCCCGCCCGCATCCTACCCCCAAATACCCCAACTCACTTCGCAGTACATCCCGCCTAATATCTAAATCATGATTTTTATTCTATTTTCAATTAATTAGCGCCACTGCCTGCCCTGATACTTTAGGGGTAGGCACGCCGTTGCCGCCGTTATTCTCCCTCCGTTCTCTTGATCGCAATCAATTTGCCGCTGCAACCGCATTAGTAGGCTGGCGGCAGATTGAGCAATGCCGTTCCTTTAACGGTAAAAATATTAAAAGCTTTCAGGAGAATTCCGGATGAGCAAGTTTCTAGACCGATTCCGCTATTTTAAGCAGTTGGCGGAACCCTTTTCTGGCGAACATGGCCAGACGCTAAACACCAACCGCGACTGGGAAGACGGCTATCGCAGCCGCTGGCAACACGACAAGATTGTGCGATCCACCCATGGGGTTAACTGCACCGGCTCCTGTAGCTGGAAAATATATGTAAAAAACGGCCTGGTGACCTGGGAAACCCAGCAAACCGATTACCCGCGAACCCGCCCGGACTTGCCCAACCATGAACCTCGCGGTTGCCCACGTGGCGCCAGCTACTCCTGGTATCTGTACAGCGCCAACCGACTGAAATACCCATTGATGCGCAAACGCCTGATCAAACTGTGGCGTGAGGCCAAGGCGCTGCACAGTGACCCGGTCGATGCCTGGGGCTCGATCGTCAGCGATGTCGAAAAATCCAAAAGCTACAAAGTCGCGCGCGGACGCGGTGGTTTTGTCCGATCCAGCTGGCAGGAGGTGAACGAACTGATTGCCGCTTCCAACGTCTACACCGCCAAAACCTTCGGCCCGGATCGCATTATCGGCTTCTCACCGATCCCGGCGATGTCGATGGTGTCTTACGCCGCCGGTGCCCGCTATCTGTCACTGATTGGCGGCACCTGCCTGAGCTTCTACGACTGGTACTGCGATTTACCCCCGGCCTCGCCAATGACCTGGGGCGAGCAGACCGACGTGCCGGAATCGGCCGACTGGTACAACTCCTCCTACATCATCGCCTGGGGTTCTAACGTGCCGCAGACGCGTACCCCGGACGCCCACTTCTTCACCGAAGTGCGCTACAAAGGCACCAAAACCGTGGCGGTGACGCCGGACTATGCCGAAGTCGCCAAACTGTGCGACCAGTGGCTCAATCCGAAGCAGGGCACCGACAGCGCCATGGCGCTGGCAATGGGCCACGTGATGCTCAAAGAGTTCCACCTGGATCGTGAGGTGGGCTACTTCCGTGACTACGTGCGTCGCTACACCGATATGCCGATGCTGGTGATGCTCGAGCCGCGCGAAGCGGGCTATTACGCCGCCGGTCGCCTGCTGCGAGCCGCCGATCTGGTGGATGGCCTGGGGCAGGAAAACAACCCAGAGTGGAAAACTGTCGCCATAGATCAGCGCAACGGTGAGCTGGTGGCACCGCAGGGGTCGATTGGCTTCCGCTGGGGCGAGCAGGGCAAATGGAACCTGGAACAGCGCGCCGGTGAAGACGGGCAGGAAGTCGAATTGCAACTCAGCCTGCTGGGCGCACATGACGAAGTGGCCGACGTCGGGTTCCCTTACTTTGGCAGTACCGAAAGTGAACATTTCAACAGCGTGACGCTGGACGAGATCCTGCTGCACAAACTGCCGGTCAAACGCCTGCGCCTGGCGGACGGCAGCGAAGCCCTGGTGACCAGCGTTTACGATTTAACCCTGGCCAACTACGGCCTCGATCGTGGTCTGGACGACGCCAACTGCGCCACCGACTATGACGACGTCAAAGCCTACACTCCGGCCTGGGCCGAGCAGATCACCGGCGTCTCACGTCACAACATTATCCGCATTGCCCGTGAGTTTGCCGACAACGCCGAGAAAACCCATGGCCGTTCGATGATTATCGTCGGTGCCGGAGTTAACCACTGGTACCACATGGACATGACCTACCGTGGCCTGATCAATATGCTGATCTTCTGCGGCTGCGTTGGCCAGAGCGGCGGCGGCTGGGCGCACTACGTCGGCCAGGAAAAACTGCGGCCGCAGACCGGTTGGCTGCCGCTGGCGTTTGGCCTCGACTGGCAACGTCCGCCGCGCCATATGAACAGCACCTCGTTCTTCTATAACCATTCCAGCCAGTGGCGCTATGAAACCGTCGGCACCGAAGAGCTGCTGTCGCCGTTGGCGGACAAGACCCGCTTTGGCGGTAGCCTGATTGACCTAAACGTGCGCGCCGAGCGCATGGGCTGGCTGCCGTCGGCACCCCAGTTGGGCACCAACCCGCTGCATCTGGCGGCGCAGGCGAAAGCCGCCGGTCAATCGCCGCTGGACTATACCGTCGAAGGGTTGAAAAAAGGCAGCCTGAATTTTGCCGCCGAACAGCCGGACAACCCGCAGAACTTCCCGCGTAACCTGTTCGTTTGGCGTTCCAACCTGCTGGGCTCATCCGGCAAGGGCCACGAGTACATGCTCAAGTATTTACTGGGCACCGAAAACGGCATTCAGGGTAAGGATCTGGGCCAGCAGGGCGGCGCCAAGCCCGAGGAAGTGGAATGGCTGGATAACGGCGGTGAAGGCAAGCTGGATCTGGTGGTGACGCTTGATTTCCGCATGTCCAGCACCTGTCTTTACTCCGATATCGTGTTGCCGACCGCTACCTGGTACGAAAAAGACGACATGAATACCTCGGACATGCATCCGTTTATTCACCCGCTGTCGGCAGCGGTCGATCCGGCCTGGGATTCGAAAAGCGACTGGGAGATTTATAAGGGCATCGCCAAAGCCTTCTCCGAGGTGTGTGTCGGGCATTTGGGCCAGGAAACCGACGTGGTGACGCTGCCTATTCAGCATGACTCGGCCGCCGAGCTGGCGCAGCCTTATGGCGTCAAAGACTGGAAAAAGGGCGAGTGCGAACTGATCCCGGGAGTTACCGCGCCGCATATCATGGTGGTAGAGCGTGATTACCCGGCCACCTACGAGCGTTTCACTTCGCTGGGCCCCTTGCTGGATAAGCTGGGCAACGGCGGTAAAGGGATTAGCTGGAACACCCAGACCGAAGTCGACTTCCTGAAAAAACTCAACTACGTGAAGGCCGATGGCCCGGCGGCCGGTCGGCCGAAGATTGAAAGCGCCATCGATGCCGCCGAGGTGATCCTGGCGCTGGCACCGGAAACCAACGGACAGGTCGCGGTCAAGGCGTGGGACGCGTTGGGCAAGATGACCGGCCGCGATCACCGCCACCTGGCGCTGAACAAGGAAGATGAAAAAATTCGCTTCCGCGATATTCAGGCCCAGCCGCGCAAAATCATTTCCAGCCCGACCTGGTCAGGTTTGGAAGACGAACATGTGTCTTACAACGCCTGCTATACCAACGTGCATGAGCTGATCCCATGGCGCACCATCAGCGGCCGTCAGCAGCTGTATCAGGACCATGAGTGGATGCGTGCCTTTGGCGAAAGCCTGCTGGTGTATCGCCCGCCGATCGACACCCGTGCCGCGCAGCCGTTGCTGAACCAGAAGCCGAACGGCAACAAGGAGAAGGCGCTGAACTTCCTGACGCCGCACCAGAAATGGGGCATTCACTCCACCTACAGCGACAACCTGCTGATGCTGACCCTGTCGCGCGGTGGGCCGATCGTCTGGATGAGTGAGGAAGATGCCAAAGATCTGGGGATTGAGGATAACGACTGGATCGAAGCCTTTAACGCCAACGGTGCGTTGACGGCGCGGGCGGTGGTCAGCCAGCGCGTCCCGGCCGGCATGACCATGATGTACCACGCGCAGGAACGCATCGTGAATATTCCCGGTTCGGAAATCACCAGCCAGCGCGGCGGTATTCATAACTCGGTGACCCGCGTCTGCCCGAAACCGACCCATATGATCGGGGGTTATGCGCAGTTGGCCTACGGCTTCAACTATTACGGCACCGTCGGCTCCAACCGCGATGAGTTTGTGGTGGTACGCAAGATGAACCGCATCGACTGGTTAGACGGTGAAGGCAACGACGACTCGCAGGGTAGCCAGCAGGAGAAAGCAAAATGAAAATTCGTTCGCAAGTTGGCATGGTGCTGAACCTGGACAAATGCATCGGTTGCCACACCTGTTCGGTGACCTGTAAAAACGTCTGGACCAGCCGCGAGGGCATGGAATACGCCTGGTTCAATAACGTGGAAAGCAAACCCGGCGTCGGTTATCCGCACGCCTGGGAAGATCAGGAAAAGTGGAAGGGCGGTTGGATCCGTAAAATCAACGGCAAGCTGGAGCCGCGCATGGGCGGCCGCGTCGGCCTGTTGTCGAAGATATTCGCCAACCCGGACGTGCCGGCGCTGGACGACTATTACGAGCCGTTCGACTACGACTACCAGAACCTGCATACCGCGCCACAGGGCAAGCATCAACCGATCGCCCGGCCGCGCTCGTTGATCACCGGCCAGCGCATGAAGAAGATTGAAAATGGCCCGAACTGGGAAGAGATCCTCGGTGGCGAATTCTCCAAGCGTTCGAAGGACAAAAACTTCGACAATATGCAAAAGGAGATGTACGGCCAGTTCGAAAACACCTTCATGATGTACCTGCCGCGCCTGTGCGAACACTGCCTTAACCCGGCCTGTGTCGCGACCTGCCCGAGCGGGGCGATCTACAAGCGTGGCGAAGACGGCATTGTGCTGATCGATCAGGATAAATGCCGTGGCTGGCGCATGTGTCTGACCGGCTGCCCGTACAAAAAGATCTATTTCAACTGGAAAAGCGGCAAGTCCGAGAAGTGCATCTTCTGCTATCCGCGTATCGAGTCCGGCCAGCCGACGGTGTGTTCGGAAACCTGTGTGGGTCGTATCCGTTATCTGGGCGTGCTGCTGTATGACGCCGACCGCATCGAGCAGGCGGCAGCGGTCGAAAATGACAAGGATCTGTACCAGAGCCAGCTGGATATCTTCCTCGACCCGCACGATCCGGCGGTGATTGCCCAGGCGTTGGCCGACGGCATTCCACAAGGGGTGATCGAATCTGCCCAGCAGTCGCCGGTATACAAAATGGCGATGGACTGGAAGCTGGCGCTGCCACTGCACCCGGAATACCGCACGCTGCCGATGGTGTGGTACGTACCGCCATTGTCACCGATTCAATCCGCCGCCGATGCCGGTGAGCTGGCGCACAGCGGCGTATTGCCGGACGTGGAAAGCCTGCGTATCCCGGTGCAATACCTGGCCAACCTGCTGACCGCCGGCGATACCGCTCCGGTGCTATTGGCGCTCAAACGCATGCTGGCGATGCGCCACTACAAACGGGCGGAAACCGTTGACGGCGTGCTGGACACCAGCGCACTGGAACAGGTGGGGCTGAGCGAAGCGCAGGCGCAGGAGATGTACCGCTATCTGGCGATCGCCAACTATGAAGACCGCTTCGTGATCCCGTCCAGCCATCGCGAACTGGCGCGTGAGGCCTTCCCGGAAAGCAAAGGCTGCGGCTTTAGCTTTGGTGACGGCTGCCACGGTAGTGACGGTAAATTCAACCTGTTCAACAGCCGACGCATTGACGCTATTGATGTGACGAAAAAAACGCCCCGCCAGGAGGATGCCTCATGATCAGCCTGAAAGTGATTGCTCGCCTGCTGGACTACCCGGAGCAGGCGCTGTTTGACCATCAGCAGGCGCTGGTGGAGGCGCTGGAACCGGCCAGCGAACTGGATTTGCACCACAGCGCGAAGTTGATCCTGTTTATTCGCCGTTTCTGCGCCCGTCCGTTGCTGGATGTGCAGGCTGAATACTGCGAGCTGTTCGATCGGGGCCGCGCCACCTCGTTGCTGTTGTTTGAGCACGTACATGGCGAGTCGCGCGATCGCGGTCAGGCCATGGTCGATCTGATGGCGCAATACCGCGAAGCCGGGCTGGAGATCGACAGCCGCGAGCTGCCGGACTTCCTGCCGCTGTACCTGGAGTATCTTGCCAGCCGCAGCAAGGAGCAGGCCGCGGAGGGGTTGCAGGACATCGCACCGATCCTGGCGCTGTTGGGCGCCCGGTTACTACAGCGGGAAAGCCCGTATGCGGTGCTGTTTGATCTGCTGCTGGTGCTATCTGGCAGTGACGTTCAGGCACAGGCGCTGACGTCTCAGGTAGCAAAAGAAACCCGCGATGACACGCCGCAGGCGCTGGATGCGGTATGGGAAGAGGAGCAGGTTAAGTTTCTAGGTGAGGAAGGTTGTGCTTCGGCACAGCAGGCGGCGCACCAACGGCGCTTTGCCGGTGCGGTAGCCCCGCAATACCTGGACCTGACGGATGCGCTAACCGGAACCAAAGGACGCTAATCATGCAATTTTTAAATCAGTTCTTCTTCGATATTTACCCCTATCTGGCGGGAGCGATTTTCCTGATCGGCAGTTGGCTGCGTTACGATTACGGCCAATACAGCTGGCGCGCCGGATCCAGCCAGATGCTGGATAAAAAAGGAATGCGACTGGCCTCCAACCTGTTCCACATCGGCATTCTGGGCATCTTCGCC
Organism: Serratia sp. AR11; assembly: GCF_056376275.1. Classification (NCBI taxonomy): domain Bacteria; kingdom Pseudomonadati; phylum Pseudomonadota; class Gammaproteobacteria; order Enterobacterales; family Yersiniaceae; genus Serratia; species Serratia sp. AR11. The sequence continues at coordinate 3,238,759 of NZ_CM150739.1, read as the reverse complement.
GGGCATTTCCTTGGCATGCTGACGCCGCACTGGATGTATGAATCCTTCCTGCCGATCGACGTGAAGCAGAAACTGGCGATGATCGCCGGGGGGGCCTGCGGCGTAATGACCCTGATCGGCGGTGCGCTGCTGCTGAAACGTCGGTTGACCAACCCGCGGGTGCGGGCGACCAGCAGCTTTGCCGACATCATGATCCTGACGTTGCTGGTGGTGCAGGTGTGCCTGGGGCTGCTGACCATTCCGTTCTCCGCCCAACATATGGACGGCAGCGAGATGATGAAGCTGGTGGCCTGGGCGCAGGCGGTGGTGACCTTCCACGCCGGGGCGTCACAGCATCTGGTGGGCGTTGCGCCGATTTTTAAACTGCATATGGTGCTGGGCATGACGCTGTTCGTGCTGTTCCCGTTCTGTCGCCTGGTGCATATCTGGAGCGTACCGGTGGAGTACCTGACCCGCCGTTACCAGCTGGTGCGTAATCGCCGCTAAAGACATTTCCACCTCTATTACCCTCTATCTGGCGAAACGCGATCCGTCAGATGGGGGGAATTCGTGATACAAACTTTTTCTTCCCTCAGCCCCAGTTCCATCGACGCCTGCCAGTTTGCCAGCAAGGCTCGCGCTCGCTGTGGCGCCAGAGCAAATAACTCCACCTCACTGTGCAACCCCAACTTCTGCATTAAGTGGCGCTTCTGGAAACTGACCGTTTTCACGCTGCGCCCCTGCTGGTGTGCGATGTCCGACACGCTGTGGCCATTGAGCAGGGCATTGAGCACCTGTTGCTCGCGCGGCGCCAGTAACTGACGGCGGGCGGTAATATCCACAGATAGCGGCGGATTGAGCAGCGCCCCCAGCGCATACAGCATGGCATTGCTGGTCAGACCGAGCTTACCCATAGCCCGTTGCTTGTGGCTGCTGATGGTGCGGATATTGCGTTGCAGCTTCCAGGCAATTGCCGTCAAGTCCTGGCCACTGAGCAGCGCCTGCACTATATGGCGCTCCGTGGGGGTCAGGCGTGCGAGCAGATAGGCCGGCAGCAGAGCCTGGCGAACAGGCTCACTGTCGTGCTGGAGCGGCTGCGGACCCGCGTGCGTGTAACACGATGCCGCAAAGGGATAAACCGGCGTGAGCTTCAATTGTTGTACCAAATGGTAAAGGTGGCGCTGGCATTGGCACTGCCGCCGGTCACCGTGTCGCTGGTGGCGATGTAGCGTGCACTGAAGGTCAGGTTGTTGATCGTGCCGATGCCGCCCTTGATCGGCATCAGGGCGGAAAGTTGGCCCGGTGGCAGTATGTTGCCCGCCGCATCCTGCAGCAGCACCCCCACACCGCTCGCGACCTTGGTACTGGTGGTTAACGCCAGGGCGTTGCTGTCTCCACTGGCGGAGGTGCCGTCAAACTGTACTTTTACCTGGCTGATTTCCGCCGGGCAGTTTTTCAAACGCAACTGGAAGTCGACGCCGGGGGAGGTGGCACCTTTGGTGCCAAACACCGAGCGGTGAATGGTCCCGAGCGGTACGTTTAGCGGGTTGACGTCCGGCTGGCAGGCGGACGTCAGGATGCGCCCGGTGATATTCACCGTGGCGCTGTCGGCCAGGGTGGTACCGGACAGCAGTAATGCCAGCCCGGCCGCCATCAGGGGCTTGAAAACGGTCATGTGCTTCTCCCGGTTTACTGGTAGGTGATATTCAGGGTGGCGCTGCTGTTGGCCAGCCCACCGCCGATGGCGGTTTGGGTCTGGTAATAGCGTGCGCTGAACGGCAGGGTTTCCTGACCGCCGACGGAGGTTTTCAGCAGGATACGGTTGTTGAGTTTGAGTGGTACGCTGCCGTACAACAGTTGCACCCCGACGCCTTTGGCGGTGCCGCTCTGCCCGGCGTTGGTCAGCGCCAGCACGCTGGTGTCGGTGGTGTCCGCGTTTTGGCTGCCGGCCAGTGCGACGTTGATGTTGGCGTCCTTGTCGCAACTCAGACCCAGATTGAAGGTTTTATCGCCGGCACCGCTGCCGATCCCGCTAAAGGCGCTGCTCTGCACATCCCCCAGCGGCACGCTGATGGTGGTATTGGTGAGGGAGCAGGCGAGTTTGGTTACGGTACCGGTGATATAGATAGGGATTTCAGTGCCCCAACTCGTCGGGAGGATATTATTATTTCCATTTATCAGAGCACCGATTTGACCAGTCAATGGACCACTATCCAGCATGCCTGTTTTATACAGCTGGATTTGGGGAGTTAAAGGCCAGTTAGGGTTGACGGTAGCTCCAGCACTAGTAGCCATAATCCAGGTGTCGGTAGAACCCGGAATACCCTTACCACCAATCCATCTGGAGTTTTTATCAACACCAAGAATGTATCCGATGCCGGATATATTGCTGGCAAAAACCCGCTTTACCCCATCAATATTGTTATTTGCGTAAGCGCCATTGGTTTTGACTCCAACAGCAACGATGCTATCCGAATTTGTGCAGTTGTAGCCGCTGCGGGTTCCTTGCAGCACACCTGTTAATGCGGTTAAATTTGGTGTATCTCTCTGCACAATAATTGTGCCCACATTTATTGTGGCCGAACTGGTTATCGATGTACAAGTCCATGCTCGCCCTGGCTGGCTATACAACCCCATCAGTGCAGCGGCAGCCACCAGGCACCGCATCTTCAGGCAATGTGTTGTTGCCATTGTCGGTCTTCTCTTTTTTATTGGACCATTCATCTGCACACCTCGTTAATCTGTACCACACCACCCGGCTGGGGCGCTGTGGGCAATTGATAATTGACCCGACACTCTCCACCGCTGCCGTTGCCCCATTTCACCCGCAGCCTGCCGCTGTCGGCCAGGCCGCTCAGGTACACCTGGCCGCCGTCGCCGACAATGCTACCCTGTGCCGCGTTTTGGTCGGCCTCGCTGACCGTGGCGCCAAAGGGCACCGGGCGGCCATCGGCCTGGGTTAAGGTCATCAACACCCGTGCGCCCACCTTGGCCATAAAGGTGGCGCGCACCAGCGCGCCCCGCGTCGGGGTGACCCGTTGGCTGTTCTGCTCAATCTCCGCGTCCGTCGGCAGCGTTTCCGGGTTTAGCGTCACGTTGCCGTATCGGTACGGCGTCAGGTAGGGCACCAGCGCGTAGCCGCGGTAGTCGGTGCGCACCCCGGTCTGGTTGCTCACGCTCACCCCCGGCGCGCCCGGGGCCGCCACCAGCGCGGCGGTTTCCCCCAGCGGCTGGCCCAGCGTAATGCCATTCTGGTGCGCCACCAGGCTGCCCTGCAGCCCGTAGTTCAGGCGTCGGTTGTATTTGTCGTAGCCGTAACCGGCAGCCACTTCGCCGTAGGTGCCGCGGTAATCCAGATTGCTGTTGCCGCCATAGCCCTGGCCCCGGCTACCGTAGGTCTGCTGCACGCCCCAGCTCAGGCTGTTGTCACGTAGCGCCACGCCGCTCAGCCCCAGATTGTGGCTGGTCGCCCCCCCTTTGGTGTTGTTGAGGCCGTAGTTGACCCAGGCGCTGTTGTTGTCCCACAGGTTCAGCGGCACGTTGAGGTTCAGCGCTATCTGCTGGTCGTTACTGCGGGTGGCGCCCTGGGTGTTGCGGTTGTAGTTCCAGTTGACGCCGTAACTGATGCCGCGCCAACTGTTGCTGTAGCCCAGCCCCAGTGACGCCAGGCTGCGCTCGCTGTTCCAGTAGTCTTCCCGTACCGCGCTCAGCGACAGGCTGCCTGCCTGCTGCCCCAGTTGCTGGTTCATGCTCAGTTCGGCCCGATTGCGCCGCCGCTCGTTCAGCCAGAACGGGGTGGCGCTGCTGCGCCAGCCGTCCAGCACTTCCGCCAGCGAGTAGAACCCCGCGGTGGAGTAACGGTAACCGGCGATGGCGAAGTTGGTGCCGGTCTGCACCAGATTCTTGCTGTAGCGTACCCGCCATGACTGGCCGGTGGCGCTGTCCTGGTCTTTCGGCTGGCTGCGCGACTGCGTCATGTCCACGGAGAACGCCCCCCAGTCGCCGAGGTTGTTGCCCAGCCCCAGTGCCGCCGACTGGTAGTGTTGCGCCGCCTGCACGCCGCCATACAGGGTGGTGTTCCACGGCAGGCCGTAAATCGCGGTGCCCTGCATCAGGGCGCTGTTGTCGACGTTGTTGTCATAGCTGCGGTACTGGCCGCCGGTCAGGCTGTATTTGAGCCGGCCTTCCCGCTGCAACACGGGCAGGGAGGCGAAGGGCACCACTAACTGTTGTTCGCTGCCATCGGCTTCTTTAATGGTGACCTGCAGGTCGCCGCTGCCGCCGGTGGGGTACATGTCGTTAATCACGAAGGCGCCGGGGGCCACAAAGGTGCGGTAGATTTCATAGCCGTTCTGGCGCACCACCACCTGGGCATTAGTGCGGGCGATGCCGCGAACCGAGGGTGCGTAACCGCGCAGGCTGTCGGGCAGCATCTCGTCATCCGAGGCCAGCTGCACGCCGCGAAAGGGCACGGCGTCAAACACCTCGGCCGGGGCATTGCTGTCGCCCAGGGTCAACTGGCTTTGCAGGCCAATCAGGTTGCGCTGGGCGTAGGTGTACACCGTATCCCACTTGTCCTGGCCGTCACTGCTGCGGCTCCAGGTGGTGTAGTTGCGCAAGCGCCAGGGGCCGGCGTTCAGGCCGGGCCGCAGGTTGGCGAACTGGCTGTTGCTGTCGCCGCCCTGACCGCTGCCGCGGGCGGTGTTGTCTGCGCCGTTCAGGCTGTAATTGAGTATCAGTGCCGGGATACCCTCGTCCCATTGTGACGACGGCACATAGCCGCGCGGTTGTCGATCCAGTGCGGCCTGGGGAATGCTCAGCACCAGTTGCTGACGGTCAAACAGCAAGCGTGCCGAGGCCTGGGGAATGGCGGCCAGATTGGCGCAATGGCTGTCTGCGTTACCGAGAGCAGGGAACAGAGTGGTTCGCACCCCCCAGCCGGCCAGGTCATCCACGCTCAGACAGGGTTGTAGCCCCTGACCGTCAGCACCGGTTGAAAAGGTCACCGTCCGGGCATCGATCTGTTGATCGTTAATCAGAATATCAACCCGGTAATCCCCCGGTAATTGGCCGCCGTTCTCTTCGAACGTTGCCAGATTGGCGGCCCCTTGCTGTGGCCCATCCAATTCCAACAAGGCGGGGTTGAAGTAGTCTCGCGCCTGTACCGGTGGTGAGCCGGTCAGTGCCAGTGCTATCAACATGGTAAGGCGGTCCGGACGATATGCCGGCCAAAAGTGTGTCATACCTTGCTCCTTATTATTTTCCGTTGCCGACAGTCGATCCTTGCTGTCGTAGCGGCGCACCGCCCGGTCGTCACTGCATTAATGGACCCTGTTGTGGGGCGCCGATGCCGCCGTAGTCAGTAATCAGCCGCCAGATAACCGCTTTGCCGCGTGCGGTGGCCGGCAGATTGAAGGTGGCAGTGCTACGCGGAGCTACATAGGTAGCGTCTTGAACTTCCAATCCGTTGATCGTCACGCTCTGAAAATTCATATAGAAGGGCGTGGGGTTGTTTACGGTCAGCGTTGTGCCGGCCTGTCGCCAGGTCAGTTGTCCGCTGACCGCTTCGGGGCTTTGCCCGTTCAGGGCTGCGGGACGATAAAGCAGTTTGATGCGGGTTTTGACGGCGATTTGCAGGGTGTTGTCCTGGCGGGATGCCGACGGGATGGATTTGACGTTCAGCCAGTACAGTGATTCGCGGTCTTCGGGCAACGTGCCCCCTACGCGCACTACACGCAGTACGTTTTGCAGCCCGCCGTCCAGGCGAAACAGCGGTGGCGTCAGGATGAATGGGGCTTTTTCGCTGCTGCCTTCCTGTGGGTCAACCCAGGACTGGATCAGATAGGCCAAGGTGTCGGGATTACTGACGCTCAGGGTGCTCTCTTTTTTATCTCCGTCATACACCAGACGGGTGGCGCCAATCACCACGCCGGCCTCAGCCAGGCTGCTGGCCATCATCACGCCGCCACACAGGGCGGTGAGCCAATACTTCATGCGCTTTCTCCCAGAAAAGGGCGGCGGGTTTACGCCGCCCGAACACCGGTACTGCGTGTGGCGAGCGTTACCGGGGGTGGTTCATCAGTTGTATTTGACGATGAAACTGGCGGTGGCGTTGGCCTTGCCTGAGGTTACCGCCGTTGCGGTGGCGATATAGCGAGCGGTGAAGTCCAGTGAGTTGACATTGTCAGCCGTAGAAGTACCTGCAATCAGGTCATAGCTGGCGGATTCTGTTTTCAGCGGCAGTACGCTACCGCTCTTGTCGCTGATCTGGATACCGACGCCGGTAGCGGTCGGATCCGTGACAGTACCGGCGGTGAGTGCCAGCACCTGGTTATTGTTGCTGTCGGCCGTGCCATCGAACTCTATGGTGGCCTTGGTGTAGGCCGCCGGGCAGGTTTTTAACTTGATTGAAAATTTGGTGGCGTTTGAGACGGTGCCTGAACCGCCGCTAAAGGCGGTTTTGTTAAAAGTACCCATTGGGATACTTAAGCTGGTAGTTCCCCCCAGATCTACCACGCAGGTGGTGTCTTTGATATCACCGGTAAAGTTTAGGGTGCCGTCGGCGGCAAAGGCGGAAGAGACAGAGAATATTGTGGTTGTGGCCAGGGCGGCCGCGATCAGAGTCTTTTTCATAAATACGATTCCTTGAGGAGTGCATTCTTGCACAATGTCCATTTAACTCATTGATTGAGTTGTCCTTTTTTTAGTCGACGCTCGTGTTGCCATAGCGATGCAAACGCAACATTTTGAGTCAAACTGTCACATTAGGCAGATAGTTCTTCTGGTTGATTGGTTTGGAGTGATGTATGGGAGATAACACCATGGATGGTGTTTAAATTGGTGAGTGATGCTGCTTAATTATTCATTAATGATTCAGGGAGAGAAAAGAAATCGACCGAGTGTGACGGAAAGTCTGGAATTGATGAGAATAGTCATGTGAAGGCGTTAGTGAGGGATGGGTTTATTGTGTTGATATTGATAGAGTTATAGGCAAGAATAAAAAAACCACAAAACAAACATTGACTTTTTTTCAGGATATTCCTAGTTTAGTTGTCAGTTTGACTCAAAATGTTACATTTTCCTCCTCTTTTTCCTCCTTCCACAGGTGTTTAAATCGTCCGGCATTGGCCGCGGTGTACAGCACCGTATGCTGAATATTACGGTGTCCCAGATAGTCCTGTATCACCCGGGTATCGGCGCCATTATCTGCCAGCGCATAGCCACAGGCATGGCGCAACATGTGCGGATGGGCGTCCACATCAAGTCCGGCCTGCTTACCGTAAGCCTGCAACATGCGATAAATGCGCTGGCGTGACAACCGGTAGCCTTTCTGCGACAGAAACAGCCACTCTTCATCCTCCAGATTGCGACAGGACCGGCGTTTTTCCAGCCAGCGGGTCAGTAGATTTTTCTCGGTGGTTTCCAGCGGATGGATGGTGGATAGCCCGTTTTTAAGGCGGTTCATATAGACGCAACCGCTTTCCATATCCAGGTCCGCCATGCGCAGGCCGTTAAGCTCACTAACGCGGCAGCCGTGAATGAAACCCATCCAGATCAGGCAGCTGTCTCGCTCGGGCGCTCGTCCGGCGGCGGCCTGTTGCAGCAGGCGGGTGACCTCGGTACGGGTCAGGTGCTTGCGGTGGTTGTGAGATTTTTGCATTGCTTCTCCTCGAAAAAAACAAAGGCCGGCAACAGGCCGGCCATTGGCGTCGTCCGTCAATCATTGACGATGCAAGGGGCAGTATAGTGCAGGTTGGGTGCAAAAGTTCGAAAGTCTGTGGGCTGTAAAATCCGATCTTCTTTAATATCTGGCAGCAATAGGCTGACTTTTCATATTTGCCAGTTCGATGAGACGTTTATTTCGCGCAACCTGCTGAATTTGCGAAGCGTTACGCAGTTCACTAATTGAACAATGATCGCTGGTGAAGTAAGCTTTTCTCCACTAACTGACAGCCACAGGAGGTGGGGTATGCGTAGTTTGCCAATTCGGTTATCAAATAAAATTGACGACGATCTGAATGATATTGCCAAGCGGCATGGAATGGAGAAAACCGAGGTGATCAAGATGGCTTTCGCGTTGATTGCCATTGCTGATAAACAGTGGGTGAAACAAGATGGTTCATCCCTGGGTATCGTGCGAGGGAACGGCCAGGATTTGGAGGCGGTGGGGCAGGTCGTGGGGATTTTTCCATGAAGGCTGAAGAGACGAAAATACTGGCAGAAGCCAATGGACTTTATCAGGAACAAGTGTTGGTGTTTGACGAAATGGAACGTCTTCGTCTGGCGCGACAGGTATTGTGCGGTATCTTCGTTATCAGCGTGGGCGTTTTTGTTGCCCACGCGTATTGGGATCAAAATGAATCCATCAGGCAGGTGTTTGAACTGTTGAAGATTGGCGCACTGCCGTTGGTCACATTGGTGATCTCCTTTTATTTCCCTCATCGTACCGCCAGATAATGCCTGCCGATTTGCGCATTTTTGCTTCCTTGCCGTAAACTTGCTATCTCAGTATTGTTACAATTAATTGTCGGCGGCCGCCGGCTGTTTGCAGTGCATAACAACAATCAATAGCCCAGTTTTGCGGGCACTTTGGGATTTAAAACCGGGGATGGCTCGGTGCTGTCACAGGATAGCGCCGGGAGATCGCTTTATGGATATGCAGGTTAGTTAACAATAATAATGACAACACAATCATGTTCACCCACGTTGCTGCCGTTGAAAGTCATCGCCACGGGGGCAGCACTGCCACCCAACCGAGTCGACTCCTCCGCGCTCGATAGCCTGCTGTGCAAGCCGACAGGCTACGTCGAGAAACGCTCCGGTATCAGCTACCGTTTTCACGCCAGCGATGATGCCAGCCAGGCTGAACTGGCCGTCGCCGCATTGCAGGATGCCTTAAACCGTTACGGGATCGACGCGCAGTCGATAGATCTGCTGATTTCCGCGTCGGCGATTTCAGTACAGGCCCTGCCTTGCACGGCGGCGCATATTCTTAAGGTGGCCGGACTGGCACCGGGCACTGCCGGTTTCGATATCAACAGCAGCTGTGTCAGTTTTATCTCCGCCCTGCAGGTGGCCGCCGGGCTGCTGAATGCCGGTACCTACCGGCGAATTGCTATTGTCTCAGCCGATTTGGCTTCTCGCGGTATTGACTGGGAGCATGAAGAGTCCTCGCTGATTTTTGGCGATGGCGCGGCCTGCGCCATCGTCGAGCGTGGCGACGGCAGCAGCGGTATTTTGGCCAGCCTGGTGGAGACCTATCCTGAAGGTAGCGAGCTGTGCGAGATACGTGCCGGGGGGACGCGGCGCAACCCGCGCGCCGGCATGACTAACAGCGATTTCCTGTTCCATATGCAGGGCAAACAGCTGTTCCGCCAGGCGTCGGCACTGATCGAAGATTATCTTGCTCGTTTGCTGGCAGCCAGTGGCCTGACACTGGCGCAGATCGCGACGGTGGTGCCGCATCAGGCAAGTCACCTGTCGCTCGAACATATGCGCAAGCGGCTGCATGTTCCCCCTGAAGTGCTGGTGGATATTTATCGCTATCACGGCAATCAGGTGGCGGCATCTATCCCCACGGCGTTACACGCTGCGGTTACCGGCGGGCGATTTAACCCAGGTAAGCCGGTGATGCTGATCGGCACCGCAGCCGGGCTGTCGCTGGCCGGCATGGTGCTGCTGCCATGAGGGTGTTGGTCACCGGGGCCACCAGTGGGCTGGGGCGTAACGCGGCACAGTGGCTGTTGGAAGCGGGTCATCAGGTGCATGCCACCGGTCGTGACAGTCACGCCGGTCAGGAACTGCGTGAGTTGGGTGCCGAGTTCAGCCCGCTGGATTTGGCGCAGGCCACGGTGGAGCAGTGCCGTCAACTGATGGCCAACTGTGATTGGGTCTGGCACTGCGCAGCAAAATCTTCACCCTGGGGCAGCAAAAGCGAGTTCTATCAGGCCAACGAGGCCGCGACCGAAAAACTGGCGCAGGCGGCAGGGGACTGTGGCGTCCGGCGTTTTGTTCACATCTCCACGCCGGCAATCTATTTCGATTTTCGGCCGCACCAGAATATTGACGAAGGCTATCGCGCCAGGCGTTTCGCCAACCATTACGCCGCCAGCAAATATGCCGCCGAGCAGCGGTTGCAGGCACTGGTACCGAGTTACCCGCAAACGACCTATATTATTCTACGGCCCAGAGGGCTGTTCGGCCCACACGACCGGGTGATTGTACCGCGGGTGCTGCAACAGTTGGATCGCGATCGCGGGGTGCTACGGTTGCCTGGCGGTGGCAAAGCGGTATTGGATCTGACCTTTGTACTTAACGTGGTGCATGCGATGGATCTGGCCAGCCGCCAGCACGGGTTGCCATCCGGCGCGGCCTACAACATCACTAATCACCAGCCGCAGCGGCTGGCGGAGATGCTGGATTCGCTGCTGCGTCAGCAATTGGGGCTGCGCTACCGGTTGCAGGCGGTGCCTTATTCCTTGCTGTATGCTCTGGCGGGCGGGCTGGAGTTGCTGGCCCGTTTTACCGGCAAAGAACCCATGCTGACGCGCTATAGCGTGGCGGCGGTGCATTTCGATATGACGCTGAGCCAAACCCTTGCCGTGGAACAGTTGGGCTATCGGCCACGCTATTCGATGGAAGAGGGGATCCGCATCACCGGCGAGTGGCTTAAACGGCAAGGAGAGCAGCTCCATGGCTAAGGTCACTGTTTTTGAGGTGGGGTACTGTACCCATATCGGCTGCATGGCGTTGCGTGGTGCGGGATTCCGGGTGTGCAAGTTCCCGGCCCGTGCTTATTTGCTTGAAGTGGGGGATCGCCGTTGGCTGTGGGATACCGGCTATGCGCACTATTTCCAGCAGCAGACGCAGTCCGGCATTTTCCGCATTTACCGCCAAATGACGCCGGTGTATTTCGACCCCCGTGAGTCACTGAGCCAGCAGTTGCTGTCTGCCGGTTACGCCGCTAATGATATTCAGGCGCTGATTATTTCGCACTTTCACGCCGACCATATTGCCGGGCTGCGTGATTTCAAACATCTCGATTTTATCTGCTCTGGCGAAGGCTGGCGGCAAACTCGTACCTTACGGGGCTTCGCGGCATTAAAACGCGCCTTTATCCCCGGTTTGATCCCTGATGATTTTGAGAGTGGCCTGCAGTTTATCGAGGGTTTCCAACAGGTCAGCCTGCCTGCGCTGCTGGCACCCTTTGATCGCGGCTATGCGCTGCCGGGCAGTGAAGGGCAGATCCTGCTGGTTGATTTGCCGGGGCATGCGGCCGGGCATATTGGCGCGTTTATTCTCACCGACGGTGGCTGGACGCTGCTGGCCAGCGACGCGGCCTGGTCACCGCTGAGCTATCAGCAATTGCGCGGGCCTTCACGCTTGGCCAATCTGGTGATGGACGACGCCAAGGCTTACTACCGCACGCTGGAGCGACTGAATCAGCTATGGGCGAGCGGCAACGCGAATATTTTACTCTGTCATGAGGGGGATTTATGATCCCGCTGATGACGCTGTGGCATTACTTTCGCACCCGACGCTTAACTTTTGCCGACCGCCAGGCGCTGGAGGCATACCAGGCCAAACGGTTAAAGAGTTTTGCGCGCCGGGTGCTGGCGAAGAGTCCTTATTTCAGGCGTTTCAACCGGCAAGATATTGCCACCTGGCCGCTGATGGACAAGGCGCTGATGATGGCGCAGTTTGATCAAATGAACACCGCCGGGCTGCAGCGCGATCAACTGCTGGCCTGCGCGCGGCGCAGCGAGCAGCAGCGAGATTTCAGCCCGAAAATCGGTAAATACAGCGTGGGCCTGTCGTCGGGGACTTCCGGACAGCGCGGTATTTTTGTCGTCAGCCCGGATGAACAAAGCCTTTGGGCCGGTGGCATGCTGGCGAAAATGCTGCCGGACGGCCTGTTTGCCGGCGAGCGTGTGGCGCTGTTTCTGCGGGCGGACAATAACCTGTATCACAGCGTCAACAACCGCTGGCTGAGCCTGGAGTTTTACGATCTTTTCGCCCCCTTTACCGCGCAGTTGGCACGGCTGGAGCAACAGGCGCCCACCATTATTGTCGCGCCGGCTCAGGTACTGCGGGCGCTGGCGCTGGCGGTGCTGGCCAACCAGATTCGGCTCGAGGTCAAAAAGGTGATTTCGGTAGCCGAAGTGTTGGAAGAGCAAGACCGACGGCTGTTGGCGCAGGTGTTTCCGGCGGTGGGTGAGGTCTATCAGGCCACCGAAGGCTTCCTGGCGGCCACCTGCGCGCACGGGACTCTGCACCTGAACGAAGAGTTTTTGCATATAGAACCCCAATGGATTGATGATCAGCGCTTTACGCCGTTAATCACCGACTTCACCCGCAGCACCCAACCGATCGTACGCTATCGGCTGGATGACGTGCTGGTCAGGCAGACGGAGCCATGCCCCTGTGGGCAGGCGTCGATGGCGATTGCCCGTATTGAAGGGCGACGGGACGATCAACTGATGTTGCCGGATGCCCTTGGCCTGCCTCAACTGGTGTTTGCCGATTTATGCAGCCGGGCGATCGCCAATGCGCTGCCGCTGACCAGCGATTACCGGCTAATCCAGAGCGGCGAGCGGCAGTTGCAACTGATTGCCGACTGTAGCGAAGCAGAACTGGCGCACTGCCGGCTGCAGCTGTCTGCCTTGTTTGAACGCCATGGTATCGACAGCGCTGGGCTGGAATGGCAACTGAGCGTGCAGGCGGTGATGCCGCAGTTTGACCGCAAGAGAAGACGGATTACCCGGCAGGTGGCGGCATGATGAAAACGCTACCGTACCGGCTGTGGCAAATGCTGTTGGGTTGGGGATTCGTTGGGGTGATTTATAGCAGTACCGATCGCCTGCAGGGCGTGGGCACGCTGCTTCCCCCTTCGGCGATTGACCGTTGGATCCCCTTTAGTCCGACGGCCATTTGGCTGTACCTGTCTTTCTTTATCATTATTCCGTTGGGCTACTTGTTGGCACCGATCCCGCGGGTTCGATGGTTGCGTGCCGCGATGCAGCTGACGGCATTGGGGGCCGGGGCGGTTTACCTGTTGTGGCCGACCACTATGGCTTACCCGCCGGACAGCGGGGTAGGCGTAAGTTCAAAACTGCTGGCGGTGCTGACCCAGGTAGATTCGCTGCAAAACTGCCTGCCCTCACTCCATATGGCGCTGACGGTGCTGGCGGTATGGGCACTGAGCTGCCGACAGCGAAAAGTGAGAACCGCGCTGTTGATACTGTGGGCGCTGGCGATTGCCTTTTCCATTTTGCAACTGCGCCGCCATCTGCTGGTCGATCTGGTCAGTGGGGCGTTGCTGGCATTTTTGGCCGGCTGGTTGGTTCAGCGCAAACAAAGTTGGCGGCGTAATGCCACCAAAGGAGAGATAGGATGAGCGAACTGGCGATGCCGATCCTGTTCATGCTGTTTGTGGTGATTGGCGAGGCGCTGGTGCTGCAGTATGCACAGCGCCAGCAGGTCAACTGGCACGATCTGGTGTTCAATCTCAACTCCGGCCATATCATGCTGTGGTTGTTCCGCGGGCTGGAAATCACCTGCTACGGCTATGTGGCGGCGCACTTCAGCCTGGATCTGCTGAGCAGTTGGCCACCGGTGCTGATGTGGCTGTTTGCCCTGCTGGCGTGGGACTTCGGCTTTTACTGGTTGCATCGCTTGCATCATCACCTGCGCGTGCTGTGGGCGGTACATGTGGTGCATCATCAGGGTGAGCATTTCAATCTGTCGCTGGGGGTGCGCAATTCTTGGTATTCGTCGTTGACCTCGATCCCGTTCTTTTTATTGTTGGCGTTGCTGGGCGTGCCGCTGTCGGTGTTTGTCACGGTCTCGATCCTGCATTACAGCATCCAGCTGTTTAACCATAATGCGCTGACCCCCAAGCTCGGCTGGCTGGAGCATATTCTTGTTACGCCAGCGCACCATCGGGTGCATCACGTTAAAGATATGGCCTATTCGAACCAGAACTTTGGCGGCAGTTTTATTTTTTGGGACAAACTGTTCGGCACTTTTTGTCCGAGCCTGCCGGAAACGCCGTTTGTGTATGGCGTTAGCGGCGATAAACCTTCCGCCAATCCGTTCTGGGCCAGCAATCTGCCATTCTTGCGTTACTTTCGCCTGCGTTGGCGGCCCAGGGCGAGCAACGGCCGATTCCGCTACTCGGCGCTTAGCGTGTTCAGCGGCGCGATGCTGCTGTTTGCGCTGGTGATTGGCTATGTTTACCAGTACGGCTATGGCTACAGCGATATCAGCTGGCCGCAAATGGCGCTGTTGATGTTGTTGGCGTTGGGTTCGGTGGCGCTGGGCGGCATGACCGAAGGGCGTCGCTGGGCGGTTGTCGCCTGGTTGATGATTACGCTGAGCCTTTCGCTGCTGTTTATTGGTTACCTCGGCTGGTCGCAACTTTATTGGCATCTCGCGATGGTCTTGATCACATTGCACGGGGTTTGCGTGGCGCTGGGCTGGGGCCGCGTGCGCGCTCTTAAGCCGGTGGAGGAACCCCATGGCTGACACACTGGCACCACTGAAGTTTCCCGCCGACGGTGAGCAGGCGTTTCATCGCGATCTCAAACGGGCGGCTCATGCCTATCTGGCCGGTGACCATCGCTATGCCGACGGTTGGCGGCTGGCAAAGGCGGCGCTGTTGTTGGCGCTGTGCGTGGGCTTTTATGCGCTGAGTCTGATGCAGCAGCAGGTTTGGGCATTTTTGGCCTGCTATTTTTTGTTCGTGATGATGGGCATGTTACTCAACGTGAATGTGAACCACGATGCTTCGCATAATGCTTTTCTACGCGCCCCTTGGGCCAACCGATTGGCGGGGCGGCTGGTGACGCTGCCGCTGGGGGTAGACCCGGATTATTGGCGGGTGCGGCATGTGGAATATCACCACGTTTATGCCAACGTCGAACACTACGATCTGGATACCGAAGAGAATGGTTTTTTCCGCCAGACGCCGTTCCAGCGCTGGCGCAAACATATGCGTTATCAGCACCTGTACTGGCCGTTGATTGCCGCACTCTCCTTGCCCTATATCGCCTGGATATTTGACTGGTCGGATCGCCTGGGGAAAACCCCGCTGCATGAAAAGAACATTTTACCGGGCCGCAGCGGCTGGGCGGTGTTTATCCTGTGCAAGATTGGCCATCTGTTGTTGGTGCTGGCAATCCCCCTGGTGCTGTGCCAGCAGAACGGTATCGGCTGGCCGTGGGTGCTGCTGGCCTATGCGCTCAGCCAGATGTGTGCCTCGTTGTTGGTGGTGTTTCTATTGCTGGGAACCCATTGGGCGCAGGCCGAATTTTACCCGGTGCCGGAGGGCGAAAGCATGCCACATGGCTGGTATCGCCATAATTTCGCTACCGCCTGTGACTGGCAGACTTCGCCGCGTGGGTTGCAGCACCTGACCGGCGGGCTGAATTATCATCTGACCCATCATCTGTTTCCCGGCTGGAATCATCGCCATTATCCGGCGCTGGCCGCCATAGTGGCGCAGTTGGCGGCGCAACACGGTATGGAATACCGCTGCATTGGCTACCGCGAACTGCTGGCGCAGCAACAGCATTTCTTACGTCGGATGGGGCAGCCATGAAGCCGTTACGGCCGTTGGCTTTCAAGCCGGATGACACCGGGCTGCATCGTGCGCTGATGCAGGCCGCGCAGGGTTATCTGGCCGACAATCGCGACCATCGTTTTGCCGACGGCGGCATGCTGGCGAAGGTGCTTTTCCTGCTGGCGCTATGCGCGCTTTGTTATGGGTTGAGCCTGCTGCAGCAGAGCCTCTGGGGCTTTTTTGCCTGCTACTTCGGGTTCATTTTCATCGGCATGTTCCTCACGGTCAACGTGGTGCACGACGCGTCGCACAACGCATTTTTCAGGCAGCCCTGGGCCAACCGCTGGCTGAATTGTCTGGTGAGTATCCCGCTCGGGTTAGATCCCGATTGCTGGCGGGTGCGGCACGTTATTTTTCATCATGCCCACAACAACATCGAGCATTACGATCCCGATATCGACGCCAATGGGGTGCTGCGGCAGACGCCGTTCCAGCGTTGGCGGCCCTTTATGCGTGCGCAGCGCTTTTACTGGCCGCTGGTGGCGGCGATGACCTTTCCGTATTACATCTGGCTGTTCGACTGGCTTGACCGGGCAGGGCGAACCCGGGTCAGGGCGCGGATGGCGCAACAGGGCCTGCGTGGTTGGAGTATTTTTCTGGCGGGCAAAGCGGCGCATTTGCTGTTGGCGCTGGCGATCCCGTGTTATCTGCTGCCGCCGGCAATCGGTGTCGGGCAGATCCTGCTGGTTTATCTGCTAAGCCAGATGTTGTCGTCACTGCTGTTCGTAATGTTGATTATCGGCACCCACTGGGCCAAGGCGCAATTTTATCAGGCACCGACGCAGGGGCCGTTAGCGCACGGCTGGTACCACCATGTGTTTGCCACCACCTTTGACTGGTTCCCGCGGCCGCGCTGGCTGGGCTATTGGTTGGGCGGGGCAAATCTGCACCTGACCCACCATCTGTTCCCGCACTGGAGCCACCGCCATTACCCGGCATTAAGCCGTATCATTGCCGAGGTGGCACCTCGCTTTGGCATCGACTATCGGGTATTGGAACTGGGGGAGTTGCTGCGTCTGCAACAGCGTTTTCTCAGCGCTATGGGGCGTAAACCGGTTTAGTTATTAGCGTGGGCATTTTACTGCCCACGCTTGCCAGACAGCGCCTGGATTAATGCGATCTCATGCCCGCTGCATTCATCAACAGGCGGAACAGCGAAGCGACCGCGAACAGCCCCAGCACGCTGGCGCTCCAGATCACGACCAGCCAGCCGACGCGTTTCCACCAGGGGGCCGGTACAGGTGCGGTTTTATCCTGCATAGTTTCTTCCCTCATCAGTGATAACCCTGTTCATGGCTGACCTTGCCGCGGAACACGTAGTAGCTCCAGAAGGTGTAAACCAAAATAATAGGAATGATAAACAGCGCGCCAACCAGCATAAAGCCCAGGCTTTGTGGCGGCGCAGCGGCTTGCCACAGAGTGATGGAAGGGGGGATCAACAGCGGCCAAATGCTGATGCCCAACCCGCTCAGGCCAAGGAACACCAGCAGCAGGGTGAGCAAGAACGGCGAGTAGTGCGCCGCATTTTTCACCCCATGCCCAATGCCCCAGGCGCTGAGCAGCACCAGGATCGGCACCGGCAGCAGCACAAACAGATTCGGCAGTGAGAACCAGCGGGTGGCGATCTCCGGGTGAGCAATCGGCGTCCAGATACTGACTACCGCCAACACCAGCAGCAGGGTAGCCAACAGTGGCATTGTCAGCCGGTACATCCGCGCCTGCAGGTCACCGGCGGTTTTCATCACCAGCCAGGTGCAGCCGAGCAACGCATAGGTCACCACCAGCCCCAACCCGCAAAACAGCGCGAACGGGGTCAGCCAGTCGAGGGCACCACCGGCATAGGTGCGGCCGTTGACCGGGAAACCCTTGATGATGGCACCCACCACCACCCCCTGGCTGAAGGTGGCGAACACTGATCCCCAGATAAACGCCTTATCCCAGATGTGACGTTTTTCCGCCGTGGCCTTAAAGCGAAACTCAAAGGCCACGCCGCGGAAGATCAGGCCAAACAACATCAGGGTCAGCGGAATGGCCAGCGCGTCGAGGATCACCGCGTAAGCCAATGGGAAGGCGCCAAACAGCGCCGCTCCGCCCAGAACCAGCCAGGTTTCATTGCCGTCCCACACCGGGGCGACGGTGTTCATCATCACATCACGGTCACCGCTGTCCTTAACCCAGGGGAACAGGATGCCGATACCCAAATCAAAGCCGTCCATTACCACGTACATCATGGTGCTGAACACGATGATCACAAACCAAATCAGCGGAAGATCAATGCCCATGCTCAGCTCCTGTCATCCAGAGTTTCTTTCACCGCAGACAGCGGACGTGCCGGTCGGCCTTCGGTGTCATCTTCATGCACTTCATGCTGCTGCGGCCCTTTGCGGATCAGCCGCATCATGTAGGAGTAGCCCACGCCGAACACCGAACAGTAGACGATGATAAACGCCAGCAGGCTGATGCTCATGTGCAGGTCGCCGTGCGCGGAGACCGCATCCTTGGTGCGCAGCAGGCCATACACCACCCACGGCTGACGCCCAATCTCGGTAGTGAACCAACCCGCCAGCAGGGCTAGCAGCCCGGAAGGCCCCATCCACAAAATGAAGTAGAGGAACGGCCGGGACTGATACAACCCGCCGCGCCAGCGCAGCCACAGGCTCCAGACCCCGGCGAGGATCATCAGCATGCCCAGCGCCACCATGATGCGGAACGACCAGAACACAACGGTGGAGTTCGGGCGGTCCTCCGGCGGGAAGGATTTCAGCGCCGGTACCTGCTCGGTCAGGCTGTGGGTCAGGATCAGGCTACCGAGATACGGCACTTCAAGCTTGAAGCGGGTTTCCTCACGCTGCATATCCGGCCAGCCGAACAGGATCAGCGGGGTGGCTTCACCCGGCGGGTTTTCCCAGTGGCCTTCGATGGCTGCGATTTTTGCCGGCTGATATTTCAGCGTATTCAGGCCGTGCGCATCGCCGATCATCGCCTGTATCGGCGCGACAATCAGCGCCATCCACATTGCCATCGACAGCATTTTGCGCATCGCCGGAGTGTCACGTCCGCGCAGCAAATGCCAGGCGGCGGAGGCACTGACAAAGAACGCCGAGGACAGGAAGGCGGCGGTCGACATGTGCAACAGCCGGTACGGGAATGACGGGTTGAAAATCACTTTGAGCCAGTCGACCGGTACCACCTGGCCGTTAATGATTTCGTGGCCCTGTGGGGTCTGCATCCAGCTGTTGGACGCCAGGATCCAGAAGGTGGAAATCAGCGTCCCCAGCGCCACCATGCAGGTAGCGAAGAAGTGCAGGCCAGGGCCGACGCGGTTCCAGCCGAACAGCATTACCCCGAGGAAACCGGCCTCCAGGAAGAAGGCGGTCAGCACTTCATAGGTCAGCAACGGGCCGGTGATACTGCCGGCAAACTCGGAGAAAAAGCTCCAGTTGGTGCCGAACTGATAGGCCATCACCAGGCCGGATACCACGCCCATGCCGAAGTTGACGGCGAAGATTTTTGACCAGAAATGATAGAGATCGCGGTAGGTTTCATTTCGCGTTTTCAGCCACAACCCTTCCAGCACCGCCAGATAACTGGCCAGACCGATGGTAATTGCAGGGAAAATAATATGGAAAGAAACGGTGAAGGCGAACTGTATTCTGGCAAGTTCCAGTGCATCAAGACCCAGCATGGCGCCTCCTTGGGTTGTACATAAAATGGCCTCTTCAGTATAGCGGTAATTTTTCTATCGAAAGCTTGGCGTCAAGTTAAGCACGGAGTACATTAACTATAATAGTGACAGTTATTTCACTTTTTCATATAACAGTTAGGGCCTATGACCAGATACGAACAGCTTGCACAACAGATTCGTGAACAGATCCAGAACCGGGTATGGCGGGCGGGGGATAAGCTGCCGTCGCTGCGAGAGAGCGGCAAACGCGCCGGGCTGAGCCTGATGACGGTGGTGCAGTCGTATCAATTGCTGGAGAGTCAGGGTTGGATCGTCGCACGGCCGCAATCCGGTTATTACGTGGCGGCGCGTCCGCAGCCATTGCCGCAGCCGGCACACGGCGCAAAGCTGTTGCTGAGCGAGCAGGTGGATATCAATACCTTCATTTTTGATGTGCTGCAGGCGTGCCAGGATCCGGATATTGTGCCCTTTGGCTCGGCGTTTCCCGATGCCACCTTATTTGCCCAACCGAAGCTGGCGCGGGCGCTGAGCAGCGTGGCACGCAAGTTTACGCCGCACAGCTCACTGGCCAATCTGCCACCCGGCAATGAAGCACTGCGCCGCCACATCGCCCAGCGTTATGCGCTGAGCGGCATGCAGGTGGCGCCGGACGAAATCGTGATCACCGCCGGGGCGATGGAATCATTAAGCCTCAGCCTGCAGGCGGTGACCCAGCCGGGGGACTACGTGGCGATTGAATCGCCGGCGTTTTATGGCGCGTTACAGGCACTGGAGCGGCTGCGTCTGAAGGCGGTGGCGATTGCCACTCACCCGCAGGACGGTATTGATCTCGATGCGCTCGAACAGGCGCTGGAGCAGTATCCGATCAAGGCCTGTTGGCTGATGACCCACTTCCAGAACCCGCTGGGGGCCAGCCTGTCGGACGACAACAAGCAGCGGCTGGTGAGTTTGCTGCGTGAGCGGCAGATTTCCCTGATTGAGGACGACGTTTATGGCGAGCTGTATTTCAGCGCCGAGCGGCCGCAGCCGGCCAAGGCGTGGGACAGCGGCGGGCAAGTCCTGCACTGTTCGTCGTTCTCCAAATGTCTGGCCCCGGGTTTCCGCGTCGGTTGGGTGGCGGCGGGGCGCTATGCGCAGCAGATCCAGCGTTTGCAGCTGATGAGCACGGTGTCCACCAGCGTGCCGACCCAGTTGGCGATAGCCGACTATCTGCTGCACGGCGGCTACGATACTCACCTGCGGCGCCTGCGCCGTTTGCTGGCGCAGCGCCAAAGCATGATGCGCCAGGCGATTGCCCATCATTTTCCGCCTACCGTCAAAGTCAGCCAGCCGGACGGCGGCTATTTCCTGTGGCTGGAACTGGATCCGGCGCTGTCGTCGATGGAACTCTACCAGCGAGCGCTGGCATTGGGAGTGAGTATCGCGCCGGGCCGAATGTTCACCACCGGTAACCATTTCAATCACTGCTTCCGCCTGAACGCTTCTTTTGACTGGAACGACAAGCATGAGGCGGCAATCAAAACCTTAGCCAAACTTATCCGGCAGCTCGAACCGGCAGGCTGAACAGCGCCAACGGCGGGGCATCGCAATAGAAAAATTCATAATGCTTTTTTTGGCAATGGAATGCCGGTTTCGTTGTTAGACAGCCCTCCGGCCGCCCATTACTCTGCGATAAATTTTGTCACATTTTATCAACGGGTAGACAAGGGGCAGTGGGTGAGAAAAATAAAAAATAATATAAACAGACTGTTGCAAAAACGACTGGTGCCCCTGGCGCTGGCTGGTGCGATAGGCATTTCATTGGGTGCGCAGGCGGAAACGCTGACGGAAGGGATCACTCCGGCCACCGACGCCAGCCTGGTACCGAATGCCGCCAAACTGCGTAAAGACACCGTGGTGGCCGGTATTCTCGAGCCACAGGGCAACTTTAACCCTTATCTGTTCACCAACGGTTGGGATGAGAACGTCACCGACGTGATCTTCACCCGGCTGATTGGCCTGGACAGCCAGGGTAAACCGGTCGCACGGCTGGCGGAGTCCTGGCAGGTCAGCCCGGATAACCGGGTGTATACCATCAAGCTGCGCCCGAACCTGCTCTACAGTGACGGCTCGCCGATCAAGGCCGAAGACATCGCCTTTACCCTGACGCTGCTGCATGACCCGGCCTATGATGGGGATACCGACATTGCTCCGGCGCATATTCAGGGCGGTACGGAATACAAAAACGGCACCGCCCCCAGCATCAGCGGGTTGAAGGTGATTGACGATCGCACTCTGCAGATCACCACCACCCAGCCGGGTGCGACCACGCTGCAACTGATCGGCGGGCCGGTGTTGTCGAAAGCCTACTATGGCAAGGATTATCAACGCGGCAAGCTGGAAAGCGTGCGCGCGTTGAATGGTAAGCCGTTGGGCAACGGCCCCTATATTTACGACAAATACATTCCGGGGCAGGAAATCCGCTTCCACGCCAACCCGAATTTCTACCTCGGCCAGCCGGCGGTGGCGCGCTTTATTTACCGCGTGACCAACCCGGCCACCAACTTCCAACTGTTCCAGACCGGTGAAACCGACTATGACGCCTTCACCTCCAAGCCCGATGACATTGAACAGTTGAAACTGTTGGGCTTTGCCAACATCAATTTGTACAGCTCAAGCGACTACAGCCGGGTGGATTTCAACTTTAAGCGCCCGGCGTTGCAGGACGTGCGTGTCCGTCAGGCGCTGATCTACGGTTTGGATCGCCAAAAACTGATTACCGTGGTGTATCAGGGATATGGCTCAGTGGCTAACCAGCCGATCTCACCCGTTTCCTGGGCCTATGATCCGCAAGGCATCAATCCATACGTTTATGACGTCAACAAAGCGAAACAATTGCTCGATCAGGCCGGGTGGAAACCGGGTGCAGACGGCATTCGCCAGAAAGACGGCAAGAAACTGGAGCTGACGCTGCTGGTGACCAAAAAGCTGCTTAACGATGCGCTGGTGCCGATCGCCAAAGACAACTATCGGCAGATAGGCGTGCTGCTCAAACCGCAGGTGTTGGATTTCAACGCGTTGCTGGCGCAGCGCAAGGCCGGGAATTATGACCTGGCGTCGCTCAGCACCAGCGGGTTGAATGACCCGCATGATGGGGTGCGCGATTTCATCAGCCAGGTGAGTGAAACCGGCTATCACAACCCGCAGGCCGACCAACTGATCGGTCAGGCTAACGCCACGCTGGATATCGGGCAGCGCAAACCGCTGTATCACCGGCTGTATCAGGTGCTGGCGGAAGACCCACCGGTGATCCTGCTGGGTAACCGCAAAGTGCTCAGCGCCAGCAGCGCCCGCGTCACCGGCTTTAAACCGGATGTCTACAATGGCCTGACCGGCAGCCTGCCGGACGTCAAACTGGCTCAGTAACGGCAAGGTACCGCCGCGCTCCTCCGTGCGGCGGTAATGGAAAACACCATGAGAAATTTTATCCTGCGCCGCCTGCTGCAAACCCTGCCGATGCTGCTGCTGGCATCACTGCTGATTTTCTTTATCTTCGCGCTGACGCCCGGCGATTTTATTGACGGCAACATTAACCTGACGCCGCAGCGCGCCGCCGAATTACGCGCGCTGTACGGGCTGGACCAGCCACTGCTGATCCGCTATTGGCACTGGCTCGGCCAGTTGCTGCAAGGCAATCTCGGTTTTTCGCTGCAGTACCAGATCCCGGTCAGCACCTTGTTGAATCAGTACATCTGGAATTCGTTCCTGCTGGCTTCGGTCGCCCTGGTGCTGTACTGGGGCATTGCGCTGGCGGTTGGCGTGGCTTCGGCGATGAAACCCTATTCGCTGTTCGACCATCTGGTCACGGTGGCGGTGTTCGGCGCCATGTCATTTCCGACCTTTTTCCTTTGCCTGCTGCTGATCAAATGGTTTGCCGTCGATCTGCATTGGCTGCCGGCGGGCGGCATGCTGCGCACCGGCAGCGAAGCGACCGGGCTGGCCTGGGTGGCAGAGGTGGCGGCGCACCTGCTGTTGCCAGTGTTGGCGCTGGTGATGCTGCAGGCCGGTACCCTGACGCGCTATTTCCGCGCCAGCATGCTGGATGTGATCCGCATGGACTACATCCGCACCGCTCGCGCCAAAGGGCTGAAGGAGAAAACGGTGATCGTCAAACACGCGCTGCGTAATGCTTTGTTGCCGATTATCACGCTGCTGGGGTTTGAATTACCGGCGCTGTTTTCCGGCGCGCTGATCACCGAAAAAATCTTCAATTGGCCAGGGGCGGGGCATATCCACATCGACTCGCTGGCCGCCCGTGACTATCCGGTGCTGATGGGCTTCACGCTGTTTCTGGCGGTGCTGACCATTTTGGGCAATCTGCTGGCGGACATTCTGTACGCCTATGCCGATCCACGAATTCGTTTGAGGTGAAGATGTTGGCAACGCTGTTTTTTGGACGCCGTCGCCGCTGGCGGCAGGCGCAACTTCCGGCGCTGGCGCAGCTGTCGCCACCCCCAACCGCTCAGGCCTGGCAACGGCTGCGGCGTCACCGGCTGGCGATGGCCTCGCTGCTGTTGCTGCTGATACTGGCGGTGCTGTGCATCTTCGGGCCGATGCTGTCGCCCTGGCAGGACGATGCCGGTGATGCGCTAAACATCAACCAGGCACCCAATGCGGCACACTGGCTCGGCACCGATTTCCTCGGTCGCGATATTTATACGCGCCTGCTGCTGGCGGGGCGTATCTCACTGACCATCGGCCTGGTGTCGATGCTGCTGTCCGTCACGCTCGGCTACCTGTTGGGAGCACTGTCCGGCTATCTGGGCGGCATGGTGGACAAGCTGATCATGCGCTTTGCCGATCTGCTGATGACCATCCCCAGCCTGCCGCTGCTGATCATTATGGGTGCGATGCTGTCCGAGCTGGACGTCTCTCCGGACTACCGTATCTACATGGTGATGATCATGCTCAGCCTGCTGGGCTGGCCTTCATTGGCGCGGCTGGTACGCGGCCAGATCCTGTCGCTGCGCGAGCGCGATTTTATGCTGGCGACCGAAGTGCTCGGGCTGTCCACCCGGCGGCGTTTGTTCGGCCATCTGTTGCCGAACACCATTCCCATCCTGGTGGTGGTGGCCACCATGGGCGTTGCCAACGCCATTCTCAGTGAGTCGGCACTCAGCTACCTGGGGCTGGGCGTGGTACCGCCGATGCCGTCCTGGGGCAACATGATGGACGCCGCCAACAGCCTGATCGATTTTCAACGTCGTCCCTGGTTGTGGATGCCACCCGGCCTGGCGATTTTTATCACCGTGGTCGCGATTAACATTCTGGGTGACGGCCTGCGGGACGCGCTCGATCCGAAAATGAACGGAGCAAGACCATGAGCCGACCCCTCCTGGCTTTTAATCAACTGTCGGTGGCCTTCAATGGCGAGCAGGGCCGGGTGCAGGCGGTGCAGCAACTGAGTTTTGAACTGCATGCCGGACAGACGCTGGGAGTGGTCGGCGAGTCCGGCTGTGGTAAAAGCGTCACCGCCATGGCGCTGATGGGGCTGTTGCCGCAGCCGCTGGCGCAGATTGACGGCGGCGAAATCCATTTTGACGGGCAAGATTTATTGAAACTGCGACCGCAGCAGATGGCCGATCTGCGCGGTAACCGGCTGGCGATGATTTTCCAGGAACCGATGAGCGCCCTGAACCCGGTGCTGACCATCGGCGAACAGCTGGTGGAACCGCTGATCCGTCATCGCGGTGCTTCGCCGAAGGCGGCCTGGCGCGAGGCGACGGCGCTGATTACCGAGGTGGGGTTGGCGCGTGCGGAGCAGTTGATGACCAGCTACCCGCACCAGCTCTCCGGCGGCATGTTGCAGCGTATTATGATTGCCATGGCCATCAGCTGCCGTCCGGCCCTGTTGATTGCCGATGAGCCGACCACCGCGCTGGACGTCACCGTACAGGCGCAGATCCTGGCACTGCTGCGAGAACAGACCCGCAAAAATAATATGGCGATGATGCTGATCACCCACGACCTTGGCGTGATTGCCCAGATGGCCGACCGGCTGGTGGTGATGTACGCCGGACGGATAGTCGAGCAGGGGGCAACGCGTGAAGTGCTGGCTAACCCGCTGCATCCTTATACTCAGGGGCTGATGGCTTCGCGGCCGGTGGCCGGGCAGCGGCGACGCAGATTGTATTCGATCCCCGGTCAGGTACCTGATTTGGCTAAACTGCCCGACCATTGCGCCTTCGCCGATCGTTGCGCTCAGGCCAGTGCGCGCTGTCGCGACGGTATCCCGCCGTTGTATGGCCCATTGCAGCGCCAGTCGGCCTGTTTTCTGAATGCCGGAGGGCGTATTCATGTCGGCTGAGTGGTTAGTGGAAGTCAAAGGTTTGAAGAAGCATTTTCCGCTGCGGGAAGGCCTGTTCGGCCGGACTACCGGGCAGCTGCGAGCGGTGGATGACGTCAGTTTCGGCATTCGAAAAGGCACGATTTTCGGCCTGGTGGGCGAGTCCGGCAGTGGGAAAACCACCGTGGGCCGCACGCTGCTGGGGCTGCATGACAAAACCGCCGGTGAGGTGCTGTTCAAGGGACAGGCGCTGGATGCGCTCAGCCCACGACGGCTGCGTGAGATGCGCCCGAAGATGCAGTTGGTGTTTCAGGATCCCTACAGTTCGCTGAACCCGAGGATGCGCATTGGCGATGCGATTGGTGAAGCCCTGTTGCAACATGGGCTGGCGCAAAGAAACGAGCTGCGTGATCGGGTGATCGACACCATGGAGATCTGCGGGCTGTCGGCGCAGCACTACGGCCGTTTTCCGCATGAGTTTTCCGGTGGTCAGCGGCAGCGTATCGGTATTGCCCGCGCGCTGATCCTGCAGCCGGAATTTATTGTCGCGGACGAGCCGATTTCGGCGCTTGACGTCTCAATACAGGCGCAAATCATCAACCTGTTTTCCGATCTTCAGGAGCAGCAGGGGGTGACCTTCCTGTTTATTTCGCACGATCTCGGGGTGGTGGAACACCTGTGTCAGGACGTGGCGGTGATGTATCTCGGCCAGATTGTCGAGAGCGCAGACCGCGACAGCCTGTTTGGCCAACCGCGCCATCCCTATACCCAGGCGTTGCTGGCGGCGGTGCCCAGTCTGGATCCGCAACGCCAGCCGCAGGCGATGGCGCGGGGCGAACTGCCTAACCCGGCGCAACCGCCGCACGGCTGTCGTTTTCACACCCGTTGTCCGCAGGCCACCGCACAGTGCCGGGAACAGGCCCCGGCATTACGGACGGTGGCCGCAGGGCATCGGGTAGCCTGCCATTATGCCGATTAGCCTAGGCCAGATAATGTTTGAGCGCCCGCCCAGCCTGATGGATGGCGGAATGCACCGCCGGCACATGAGCGATAGGGTTTAGCAGCCCGTAATCGTGGATCAGTCCATTGTAGCGAGTGGAAGTGACCTCTACCCCGGCGGCATTCAGCAGCCGGGCATAGGCTTCACCCTCGTCACGCAGCACGTCCAGTTCGGCGGTCTGCACCAGTGCCGGCGGCAGTCCTTTTAGCTGTTCCAGCGTGGCATTGAGCGGTGAGGCGTAGATCTCCTTACGCTGCGCTTTATCGGTGGTGTAGTTGTCCCAGAACCATTTCATCATGTTGCGGGTCAGGAAGTGGCCTTCGGCGAACTGGTGATAAGAGTCGGTATCAAAGCTGGCGTGCGTTACCGGCCACAGCAGGATCTGCGTGCGCAGCGCCGGGGTGCCTTTTTCTTTGGCCATCAGGCTGACCACCGCCGCCATATTACCGCCGACGCTGTTGCCGACCACCGCCAGCCGCGAGCCGTCAACGTTGATTTTCTCGCCGTATTCGGCCACCCATTCGGTGGCGGCATAGGCCTGATTGATGGCGGTTGGGTAATGAGCCTCCGGTGACGGGGTATAGTTGACGAACACCGCTGCCGCACCTGAGCTGTAAACCAAATCACGCACTAGCCGCTCATGGGTAGGGAAATCTCCCAGCACCCAGCCGCCGCCGTGGAAGAACATAAATACCGGCAGTGTTTCCTTGACCTTGGCCGGTCGCACAATGTGCAGCAGGATATCCTGCCCCTCGACATGAATGGTTTTCTCGCTGATTTCGACCTCGCGCAGTGGCACTTCGACGCTACGCTGCGCGCCCTCCAGCACTTTGCGCGCCTCTTTCGGTTTCATTTGTTCCATCGGCTTGCCACCGCCGGCATTCAACGCATCCAGAAAGGTGCGGATATCATGCTGTGCGGCCGGTTGGGTGGGATCTACAGTTTTCTTGGACATCATGGCTCCTCAAGCGTTTTTCGGTCGAGATCACAGTGTAGTTGAATGGCTGCCGTTTGCTGGCCCGACAGCACGTTGAGAAAAGGCGTGCCAAGCCACGCTTTCGTCCGCCTGAGTTTGACTTTTCTACGGGGCGAAGATACTTTTTAAACACCAACGGAACACGTGTTCCATTGGTGCCGAACACCGGATAATCCGGTGCCTCTTTTGGGCGCTTAACGCCGTGCGGGAAACAGAACCCTATGATTGTGATTGCAAACTCTGAAGGACATCCGGGCATCGGTCTGTCGGCCGAACGGCTGCAGCAGGGGCACAACGGCCTGCGCGCCATCGTTGAGGGCATCAAGCTGGTGGAGTTGGATCCGAGCGTGCGCACCGTGGGCTATGGTGGCTGGCCCAACGTGTTGGGTGAGATGGAGCTGGATGCCTCGGTGATGGACGGCGATAGCTTGCGCACCGGCGCGGTAGGGGCATTGCAAGGGTACCTGCATCCGGTGGAGGTGGCGTTCCGGGTGATGGAAGATCTTAACCACGAGATCCTGGTTGGTGCCGGGGCGGCACGTTTTGCCGCTGAAATTGGCGCACTGGCCGGTGACAATCTGATTGCCGACTCCAAACGCGTCTGGTGGGAAAAGCTCGAGCAGGCGATGAGTGCCGAACAGCGTCGTGACTGGCCGAATATTCCGCTGGCCGGGCTGTCGAACAACGCCACCGATCCGGAGCGAGTGCGCGATACCACGGTATTTTTAGCGCAGGATGGCAGAGGGACACTCAGTGCCGCTACCTCTACCTCGGGCTGGGCGTGGAAATACCCTGGGCGGTTGGGAGACAGTCCGATCATCGGCAGCGGCTCCTATGCCGACAGCCGCTATGGCGCCTGCGCCTGCACCCACACCGGGGAAATGACCATCCGCTGCGGCACCAGCCGCGCCGTAGTGTTGTATATGAAAATGGGCATGACGCTGGATCAGGCGGTGTATGAAGCGATCGAGGATTTGAACTACCTGAAGGACGGTTATACCGAAGGGGTGACGATCCATGCCGTCGATAAGCAGGGCAACCACAAGGTGGTCAGCCTCAATTGCCCCGGCCCGATCCAATACTGGCTGTGGCAAACCGGCATGGCAGCACCGGAATTACGCGATGCCGAGATTATTACTACCCGCTGAAAGGCGGGGTTAGCAGGAGGCGCGCACCACCAGTTCGGTGGGGATGGTCACCTGCTGCGGCGCGGCCTGCGGGCTGCTGCTGCGCAGTTCGATCAGTTGCACGATGGCGGCTATCATCGCACTGATATCCCGCCGCACCGAGGTCAGTTGGTAGCTCGGCCAGGCGGCCATCGGAATATCGTCGAAGCCGTAGACCGCGACGTCCTGCGGGATCCGCAGCGGCGTATGCAAACGAATATAATCCATCACCCCCATCGCCATGGAATCTGCGGTGCAGAAGATCGCCTGCGGGGCCGGCCGAGCCGCCAGCAGTTGCGGTGCCAGTTTGAAACCGCTCAGGTAGCTGTAGTCACCGCTGAGCTGGGCCACGATCTGCAACTGCTGCTGCGCCGCCTGGGCTAAAAAGGTCTGTTGGCGCAGCTGTTCCCCTTTGGCGCTGCTGCGTCCGCCCAGCACCGCCACCCGTTGTTGCCCCTTTTGCGCCATCAGCGCCGCCAATTGTTGCAGGCTGGGGGCCTCATCGGCGTTGAGCGCATCGCACAGGGCATCGCCTGCCAGGCCGTTGAGCATAATCGGCGTGGCGACGCGAAACAGATCTTTCGCGGCGCGGGCGCTGATGTTGTCGGCGAATACCACGGCAGAATCGACGTGATAGGAAATGGTTTGTTTCAGGTAGCCGGCCGGATCTTCGATGCCTTCCAGCCGAATCATCACCGCCTGCCGGTTGCTGTTTTGTAACTGCTCCACCAGACGGTCGAAAAACTCCAGGTCGGACAGGTCATGAAAGTGGTTTACCACCACCGCGACAAAGCCGGTTTTGCCGGTGTGCAGGCTCTGGGCGATGGCGTCCGGGGCGTAGCCCAGTTGGCTGGCGACGCGCATCACCAGATCACGGTTTTTCTGCGA
Organism: Serratia sp. AR11; assembly: GCF_056376275.1. Lineage (NCBI taxonomy): Bacteria > Pseudomonadati > Pseudomonadota > Gammaproteobacteria > Enterobacterales > Yersiniaceae > Serratia > Serratia sp. AR11. Next base: position 3,209,118 of record NZ_CM150739.1, on the reverse strand, counting down.
TACCCGGCCCTGATTGGAAAAGGCGCGGGAAACCACGGTGCGTGAAACGCCGGCCACGCGGGCGACATCGTGAGAGGTGACTTTTTTAATCGGCATGGTGCGCATACTCAACGGAAAACGGGGCGCTGCGGTAGGGTCGCGCAGCGGGCATAGGGTCTCACAGAATGCCGCTCGGTAACACCGTTTCCCCCTGCGGTGCCAGTCGTTCGCCGGTTTGTGAGTCAAAAAAGTGCAGTGCGCTGGTATCCAGCGTCACCGCCAGCGGTTGCCCCTGTGGCTGCTGCAACTGAGAATGCTGTTTCACGATGTATTGCGCGCCGTTGTCGCCTTGCACGAACAGATTGCTTTCTGCCCCCAGATTTTCACTGTACACCAGCGTCCCGGTCAGATGCGGTTCTGCCAGCGGTTCGCTGATTCGGCAGGCCTCCGGACGGCAACCCAGCGTCAGCCAGGCCCCCTGTTGTTGAGCCAACGCCGGGAAATCCGCGGTGGCCAGCGGCAGCACCAGGCCCGAATCGCCCTGCAGCACAATCCTCTCCCCCTGAACCTGGACCTGTACCTCAAACAGATTCATTTGCGGTGAGCCGATAAACTCGGCGACAAAACGATTAACCGGACGGTGGTAGAGATCCAGCGGCGTGCCGATTTGCTGTACTTTGCCCTGGTTCATGATCACCACTTTGTCCGCCATGGTCATTGCTTCCACCTGATCGTGGGTGACGTAGATAATGGTGGCACCAATCGCCTTGTGCAGCGCCGACAGTTCCTGACGCATGCGGTTGCGCAGCTTGGCGTCGAGGTTGGACAGCGGTTCATCAAACAGAAACACCTTCGGCCGCCGGACGATCGCCCGGCCGAGCGCCACCCGCTGGCGTTGGCCACCGGAGAGCTGCCCGGGTTTGACCTGTAGAAACTCGCTCAGGTGCAGCATTTCGGCGACGGCGGCAATCTGGCCGGCGATCTCCGCTTTGGCCATGCCTTTGATTTTCAGCGACAGCGCCATGTTGTCGTACACCGTCATGTGCGGATACAGCGCATAGCTCTGGAACACCATGGCGATATCACGGTATTTGGGCAGCACTTCGTTCATGCGTTCGCCGTCGATGCGTAATTCGCCGGAGGACAGGGTTTCCAGCCCGGCGATCATCCGCAGGGTGGTGGATTTGCCGCAGCCCGATGGGCCGAGCAGCACCACAAATTCGCCTTTTTCCACCTGCAGATTAACGTTGCTGGCGGCCTGATAGCCGTTGTCATAGCGTTTGTTGATATCAAGCAATTCTACGTAAGCCATTAGTGCTCCGTTTCGGCAAGCAGGGAACTCAGCCGTGCCAGCAGCAGCACGCCGAATGAGGACGCGCCGTTGGCATACAGTTTGCGGTGCGGCATATCGGTCGACATGGCGGCGATGTCCAGATGCGCCCAGCGTTGACCCGGTTGCACGAATTCGCTGATAAAGGTCGCCGCCACGCACGGGCTGCCGTGTGGATCTTCACCGCCGTGGCGGTAGTCGGCGAATTCAGACTTCAGCACGCCGCGATACCAGCCGCCGTGCGGCATCGGCCACACCGGTTCTGCGCTGACCTGGCCCGCCTGGGTGACCTGCGCCAGAAAAGATTCGTCGTTGCCCATCATGGCGGCATATTCCTTGCCCAGCGCCACGCCGGCGCCGCCGGTCAGGGTCGCGATATCCAGCAGATAATCCGGCTGGAAGCGTTGCTGGGCATAGCTGATCACGTCCGCCAGCACCATGCGGCCTTCGGCGTCGGTGGAAATGATCTCCACCGATTTACCGTTGTGCATAGTGACAACGTCACCGGGGCGTTGGGCGCGGGAGGAGGGCATGTTTTCCACCAGCCCGCACAGACCAATGACGCGGATGGGTAATTGCAGTGCGTCGATAATGCGCATGGCGCCCACCACCGCGGCGGCACCGCCCATATCGAACTTCATGGTGCTCATGCGTGCCGCGCCTTTGATACTGATGCCGCCGCTGTCGAAGGTAACGCCTTTGCCGACCAGTGCCAGCGTGTGGCGGGCATTGGCCGGGTGGTGATCGAGGATCAGCAGCTGCGACGCACGGGCGCTGCCCTGGCCGACCCCGAGCAGGCCGCCAAAGCCCAGCTCCGCCATTTGTTCATCCCCCAACACCTCCTGGCGCAGGTGACGGAAGGGCAACTGTGCTACCGCTTCTACAAAGCTTTCCGGGTAGAGAATATTGGCCGGTTTATTCATCAGTTCGCGACCGGCGATCACGCCTTCGGCATGCAGATTGGCCCAGTCGCACAGGGCCTGGGTGGCCGCGTCCTGGCTAGCCAGTGGCAGGGTGGGATCGGTGAGCGTCGCGCTGGCGTGATGCTGATAGCGGTAAGCCCCTAAACGCAGGCCGAACAGCAACCAACGCCAGTTCTCGGCATCAGCCGGCAATTCCGGGGCCAGCGTCAGGCGGAGCTGTTGCAGCCCGTAGTCTTTTTGCCCGGCGGCGATCGCCGCACCGGCATCCTGCAGCGCGGCAGGGGTCAGCGGCGTGCCGATGTTGAGCGCAAAATGGCTGTCACCCAGTGGATAAAGTACGCCGACGGCCGCCCGTTGCAGACCGGCATTTTGCAATGTGGCAGGCAGTTGGTCTTCTGCGGCGGCAAACAGGATCACTTGTTGACGCTCGCTCGCGCCGTTAGCGCGGTAAATATCGATTGATTGCATAAGTTATCCTTTGACCGCCCCACGGGTGAGGCTTTCCATCATTTGTTTGGACGAGAAGATAAAGGCGATCAACAGCGGCACGATCGCCAGGAAACTGCCGGTCATCACCAGGTTCCACGGCGTGGCAGTGGCGCCGCTCAGGCTGCGCAGCACCAACTGGAGAATTTGTTTGTCCGGCGACTGCAACGCCACCAGCGGCAGCATAAAGTTGTTCCAGGTATCGACCACCACCACGATCGCCACCGTTAGCAGCGCCGGACGCATTAGCGGCAGGCCGATACGCAGGAAGATTTGCAGTTCGTTCAGGCCATCCATGCGCGCACTGTCGAGAATTTCACTGGGCAGTGAGGAGCTGACGTACTGACGTACCAGGAAAATGCCGAAGATGTTGACCCCGGCGGGCAGCCAGACGGCGGCGAACTGATCCAGCAGGCCGACGCTTTTGATCACGAAGAAATAGGGCACCAGGTTGACCACGCTGGGCACCATCATGGTCAGCATCAGGGTAGTGAACAGGACCTTTTTGCCTTTGAACTGATAAACGCTGAAGGCGTAGCCCGCAGCGGCGGAAACCAGCACGCTGGTCAGCGTCGCCATGGCGGTGACATACAGGGTATTGAGCAGCGCATGGGTGAAGGGGACTTGCTGTTCCAGCCCTTGGTAGTTTTCCAGCAGGTGGCTGCCAAAGCGCAGCGACATGCCCATGATGCTGCGGGTGTCCTGCGTCGCCAGCAAGGCCGACCAATAGAACGGGAATAATGACAGCGAAGCAAACAGTGAGACCAGCAGGTAAATCACCAGCTTGCCGGTGTCAAAACGGCGGCCGTTAGCGTTCATTGTTCAATCCTCCACGCTTGCCAAAGCCCCAGAACACCAGGGCGCTGACCACGGCAATCAACAGGAACAGGATCCAGGAGATCGCCGAAGCGGTACCCATGTCCAGATAGGACCAACCGGTTTTGTACACGTACATCGATACCGTCAGGCCGCTGTTGTCGACGCCGCCGGTGCCTTGCGTGAGGATCATCGGTTCATTGAACAATTGCATATTGCCGATCAGCGTCATCAAGGTGGCGAAGAAGATAAAGGGCGCCAACAGCGGCAGGGCGATATAACGAAATTTTTGCCAGCGGCCGGCACCGTCCAGTTCGATCGCTTCGTACAGGTCCGGTGAGATCGACGCCAGACCGGTCATGTAGATCACCGTATTGATGCCGGTAAACTTCCAGGTCACCTGATTGGCGATGGTGAAGCGGATCCAGTCACTGTCAAAGAAGTTGATGGGCAACGCCGCTGCCAAGGTCGCGAGGTGCAGTTTGGTGGCTAGCCCGCTGAGCAGTTCGTTAACCATGCCGACCGGGGAGAACAGGTTAAACACAATCAGGCTGACGGCGACGGACGAGGTGATGTAGGGCAGGAAGATCGCCGCCTTCAAAAAGCGTCTGCCGCGCACGATGATGTGCAGCAATGAGTAGGCCAGGGTGATGGCGAACAGGTGCTGGCACAGGCCGGACACCAGCGTAATTTTGATGGTGTTGACCAGCGACACCCAGAAGGCATCGTCGGTGAAGGCATAGTAAAAGTTATCCAGTCCGACAAACTTCATCGAACTGAGCCCTTTGACCGGGTTCCACGACTGAAATGACAAAAACGCCGAGAAGAAGATCGGGAAGGCGTTGAACACCGCGAACAGCAGCATAAACGGCAGCAGCAGCAGGTAGGCGGTGCGGTGATCGTGCAGCAGCCCTTTGAAAAATCGCTTACGCATAGACTCCCCGAACCGACGGAAATAAAACATGGGTGGCCGAAAGGCCTGACTGAAAATCGCCTCTTTCTGGAGGAGAGGGGGAAGGTTATTCGTGTTTCCCCCTCACCCTAGCCCTCTCCCAGGGGATAGGGGATTATAGTGCGCGCATCCGCCGCTCGAGCAGCTTGTTGGCATCGCGCAGGGTGCTGTCGATGTCCTGATGCTGCACCAGAATTTTCTTCGCCGCTTCGTTAAGGATCTCGTTGGCGATATTGTCTTCCGGCGATGAGGCGACCGGTTTCAGATCTGGCACCAGGCTGGCGTAGTAGCGCATCGAATGCTGACCGCCGAGAATGCTGCTCGGTGTGTCAAAGTAGGGTGCGTTATACACGTCGAGACGGGCAGGCAGGGTACCGGCGGTTTTCGCCGCATCGATCACTACGTCACGCTGCATAAAGTACTGAATGAACTGCCAGGCCGCCTGGGCGTTTTTGCTCTGTTTCGGGATCACCAGCGTGGTGCCGCCGGCATTGACCTTGATATTGCCCGGCACGCCGGTCACGCGCCACAGGCCGGCCTTGGCGCCGTCCGGATCCAATTCCTGTTCAATACGACCTTCGTCCCACGGACCGTCGATATCGGCGAACAGTTTCCCCTGGCGGTAGAGCTTGATGTATTCCTGCGAGTTGGTTGAGCCGTCGAGCGAGGCCGCCAATCCTTTGTCATACAGCGTTTTAATCACCGTCATCAGCTGTTTGATCTGCGGCGAATCAAGATTGGGTTTGCCGTCTTTGGTGTATACCGGCTTGCCCGGTTCACTGTTCATGCCCACCACCAGCGGGTTGATCAAACTGGTGGCGGCCGGGAGCAGGTAGGCGCCTTGCTCTTTTTTCAGCTTTTCCCCGAAGGCGATAAAGCTGTCCCAGCTTTGGGTGATGTCTTCAATCTTCATCCCCGCCTTCTGCACCATGTCGTTACGGTAGATCATGACCACCGGCCCGGTGTCGTAGGGCACACCATAGATATTGCCGTCGTTGCCCTTCGCCAGGCTGATCATCGAAGGATCAAACTGCCAGCCCTGGCTATCGATGCTAAACGGTGGGGTGCTCAGGTTGTTCAGGCCGCCGGAATTGGCAAAACTGCCCAGCTTGATGGTGCTGACGCTGAAAATATCGGCGGCCCCCTGGCCGACGGCCAGCGCGGTCGTCAGCTTTTGATGGCAGTCGGCGAAGCCGCATTTGATCGACTGCACCTGGATGTCCGGATGTGCCGCCTCAAAGTCTTTAATCACCTTGTTGATGTAATCATTCGGCAAATAGTTGGCGAAGGTAATGCTGGTGTTGGCGCTGGCGGAAACGGGCAGGGCCAACAGCACGGCCAGTGCGGCCCCGGTGATCCTATGGTTAGTACGCAAGCAGAAATGAGCCATGATAACCCCGATGCTGTGCAGTCGATGTGGTGTGTGTTTTTTCATCATGGAACACGTGTTCCATTGAAATTAACCTATTATCGTGTCCCCAGACTGTCAACAAATTGTTCGGTAAGTTAACAAATATGAGATCTGGCGCGGAAGTTGCCCGCAGAGACGCCCGATGATGGTTCACCTGGCGTCACGCAGAGCCTGATCTGACGCGGGTTTGCCCGTGTTTGGTGCGTTCATTGCACCGAAGTGGGGCGAAAGTGTGATCGGGCGCAGATCGGGCCAAATTATTTTTGCGAGCGCGATCAGAATTATTGAAGTTTTTTGTAATTGAATAGGATTTCGCGGCCAACGATGATTTTTAGCCTTATTTTTCCAATTATTCATTACCAATGCATATTTATTGAATAAGTATGCATTGTAAGCCGTTGTTTTAGCGTAAAAAAACGCAAAATCCGCCAAAAATCCCAGTTTGGCACGATAGCTGCTCTACACTCTTTATCAAACGGCATGTATTTTAACTGCTCGTTAACATTTATTCCCCGTTACAGGACCCGATACCCGGCATAAATAGCGAAAAAGGCGTTTGATGTAACAGATTTGTTTCTGAATAGACGGTGAAAGGCAGAGTTATCACCGGTCGAAAAGTCGAACCCACGGCGCAGTTTTTGTTGTTTTGTTACGGAACATTCGGGCTGGAGCGGCCCTTACAGTCAAAATTCAGTCTTTGCTGAAGTTATGAGGTCATTATGGAACAGCCAATCGCAGTTACCCGCCAGTCTTTCGACGACTGGATGGTCCCGGTTTACGCCCCCGCTGATTTTATTCTGGTACGGGGAGAAGGTTCGCAGGTCTGGGATCAACAGGGTAAGTCTTACATCGATTTTGCCGGCGGTATCGCGGTCAACGCGTTGGGCCATGCTCACCCGGTGGTGACGGCAGCATTGGTGGAGCAGGCGGGCAAACTGTGGCATCTGGGCAACGGCTACACCAATGAGCCGGTACTGCGTTTGGCCAAACAGCTGATTGACGCCACCTTTGCCGACAAGGTGTTTTTCTGTAACTCCGGGGCGGAAGCCAACGAAGCGGCACTGAAGCTGGCACGTAAACGTGCGCTGGACCAGGGCAACAGCAGCAAGAATCAGATTGTGGCATTTAACAACGCCTTCCACGGCCGCACGCTGTTTACCGTCTCTGCCGGCGGCCAGCCGAAGTACTCCAAAGATTTCGCCCCGCTGCCGGGCGGTATCACCCACACGCCGTTTAACGATCTGGCGGCCGCCGCCGAAGTGATCAACGACCACACCTGCGCAGTGATCGTCGAGCCGATTCAGGGCGAAGGCGGCGTGCTGCCGGCCGATCCGGCCTTCTTGCAGGGGCTGCGTGAGCTGTGCGACCGCCACGACGCGGTGCTGATTTTCGATGAAGTGCAAACCGGCATGGGCCGTACCGGCGAGCTGTACGCCTATACGCAATACGGCGTGGTGCCTGACGTGCTGACTACCGCGAAAGCGCTGGGTTGCGGCTTCCCAATCGGCGCCATGCTGACCACTGACGAACTGGCTAAAACCCTGGGCGTGGGTACCCACGGCACCACCTACGGCGGCAACCCGCTGGCGACGGCGGTAGCGGGGGCGGTGTTCTCAATCATCAACACGCCGGAAGTGCTGGATGGGGTTAAACAACGTCACCAGTGGTTCCTCGACGGCCTGAACAAGATTAACCAGCAATACCCGATTTTCTCTGAAATCCGCGGTGGTGGCCTGTTGATTGGCTGTCAGTTGACCCAGGATTATGCCGGTAAAGCGAAACAGATCACCCAACTGGCCAACGAAGAGGGCGTGATTGCCCTGATCGCCGGCCCGGATGTGGTGCGTTTCACTCCTTCGCTGATCATTCCTGAGCAGGATGTGAAAGAGGGGCTGGCGCGATTCGCGCGAGCCGTGGCGCGGATTTGCAGCTAACACACGGGCTGCGCCTTCACCTGCGCAGCCTGCTTAAGAAGAGGTTCGCATTATGATGATTATTCGCCCTATAGAGCGTCGTGATTTGGCTGATTTACTGACGCTCGCCGGTAAATCCGGCATCGGTCTCACTTCCCTGCCGCAAGACGAAGATACCTTGCTGGCACGCATTGAGCGGGCGTTAAAAACCTGGCAAGGCGAACTTCCGCGTGGTGAGCAGTGTTATCTGTTTGTGCTGGAAGACACGGAGCGCCAACAGGCGGTCGGGGTTTGTGCCATTGAAGTGGCCGTTGGCCTGACCGAACCCTGGTATAGCTTCCGCGTTGGCACCCAGGTGCATGCCTCCAAGCAGTTGAATGTGTATAAATCGGTGCCGACGCTGTTCCTCAGCAACGATCACACCGGCCATTCCGAACTGTGCACGCTGTTCCTCGATCCGGACTACCGTCACGGCGAAAACGGTAAGCTGCTGTCGAAGGTGCGTTTTCTGTTTATTGCCGCTTTCCGTGAGCGTTTCTCTGAGCGTCTGATTGCCGAAATGCGTGGCTTCTCCGATGAAGAGGGCCGTTCCCCATTCTGGGAGAGCGTTGGCAATCATTTCTTTTCCATCGAGTTCGCCAAGGCAGACTACCTGAGCGGCACCGGTCAGAAGGCGTTTATTGCCGAACTGATGCCAAAGCACCCGCTGTATGTCGATTTCCTGGCCGAAGACGCGCAAAAAGTGATTGGCGAAGTGCACCCGCAGACGGTACCGGCGCGCCGGGTACTGGAGTCGGAAGGCCTGCGTTATCAGGGCTATGTCGATATCTTTGACGGTGGCCCGACGCTGGAAGCGGAAATCGATCATATCCGTGCGGTCAAGCAGAGCCGCTTGGTGAAAGTGGTGCTGGATGAAACGCCGATGCGCGCCGATGCGCCGGTTCATCTGGTGGCTAACGATCATTATCAAAATTACCGCGCACTGCTGGTCAATGCCGATCTGTATGACGATCGTCTGCACCTCAATGCGGCCACCGCTGCGGCGCTGGGCGTTGAGCAAGGCAGCCCGGTGCGGGTTATCCCCCTTATTGCACAGGAGAAAGCGTAATGTCACATCCTGCACTGTTTATTAATGGCGCCTGGCAGCAGGGCCGTGGTGCTGAATTCAGCAAAACCGATCCGGTCGACAATCAGCCGCTGTGGCAGGCTAACGCCGCCGACGGCAGCGATGTGGCCGCCGCTTGCGAAGCCGCTCGTGCCGCATTCCCGGCCTGGGCGCGCACGCCGTTTGAACAACGCGAACAGTTGGTAAAACGTTTTGCTGCCCTGTTGGAAGAGCACAAGTCGCATTTGGCGGCCACCATCAGCCGTGAAACCAGCAAACCCCGTTGGGAGACGCTGACCGAAGTCCAGGCGATGATCGGCAAAGTGGCGATTTCCCTGCAGGCTTATCAGGCTCGTACCGGCGTTAGCCAGACCGCGATGGCGGACGGGGCTTCGGTGCTGCGCCACCGGCCACACGGCGTGCTGGCGGTGTTTGGGCCTTACAACTTCCCCGGCCATTTACCCAATGGGCACATCGTACCTGCCTTGCTGGCGGGTAACACGGTGGTGTTCAAGCCGAGTGAGCTGACGCCGCAGACTGCCGAGGAAACCCTGAAACTATGGCAGCAGGCCGGTTTGCCTGACGGGGTGATTAATATGGTGCAAGGCGGACGTGAAACCGGCGAGGCGCTGGCCGCCAGCACCGATATCGACGGTCTGCTGTTTACCGGCAGCGCCGGCACCGGTTATCACCTGCATCGTCAGTTGGCGGGGCAGCCTGAGAAAATTCTGGCCTTGGAAATGGGCGGCAACAACGCGCTGATTGTTGACCAGATTGAAGACTGCGATGCGGCGGTCAACCTGGCGATCCAGTCGGCGTTTATTTCCGCCGGGCAGCGCTGCACCTGTTCGCGCCGTATTCTGGTGAAACGCGGCAGTGAGGGCGATGCCTTTATCGAGCGTTTGGTGCAGGTAGCCAGTGCGTTGCGTATTGGGCGTTGGGACGCTGAACCCCAGCCGTTTATGGGCGGGGTGATCTCTTCCGCGGCGGCAGAAAAAATGCTGGCGGCACAACATCACCTGCTGTCGCTGGGCGGCAAAGCCTTGCTGACCATGCAGCGCCTGGAAAGTGGCAGCGCGTTGCTCAGCCCCGGCATTATTGACGTCACCGGCGTGCGTGACGTGCCGGACGAAGAGTACTTTGGCCCACTGACGACCATCATTCGCTATAACGACTTTGATGAAGCCGTGCGTATCGCCAACCAGACGCGCTATGGCCTGTCGGTCGGTCTGATATCGCCGCAGCGTGAGCGCTTTGACCACCTGTTGCTGGAAGCGCGCGCCGGTATCGTCAACTGGAACAAGCCGTTGACCGGGGCTTCCAGTGCGGCACCGTTCGGCGGTGTGGGGGCCTCCGGCAACCATCGTCCAAGCGCCTACTACGCGGCGGATTATTGCGCCTGGCCAATGGCGTCGCTGGAAAGCGAAAGTTTGACGTTGCCGGCCAGCCTGTCACCAGGACTGTCATTTAATTAAGTTTTAGCCGCCGCTTTTCAAGCCACAGCGTTGTTACTGTAGGGGCGCAGCATGCAGCGCCCCTACAAGATCAGGAGAACAGCATGTCAGGATATGAAGTCAATTTCGATGGTCTGGTGGGCCTGACGCATCACTACGCCGGATTGTCATTTGGTAATGAGGCTTCGACCCAGCACCAAAATAGCGTGTCGAACCCGAAACTGGCGGCCAAGCAAGGCTTGCTGAAGATGAAGGCGTTGGCCGATCTCGGTTTCCAGCAGGGGGTTTTACCGCCGCAGGAACGCCCGCATGTGCCGATGTTGCGTAAACTGGGCTTCAGCGGCAGCGATGAAAGCGTGTTGGCGCAGGCGATGCAGCAATCCCCGCGCCTGCTGTCCGCGCTCAGTTCGGCTTCCTGCATGTGGACCGCCAATGCGGCCACGGTATCGCCTTCCGCGGACAGTGCTGATGGCAAGGTGCATTTTACTGCCGCCAATCTGAACAATAAATTCCATCGTGCGATTGAGGCTGAAACCACCTCTGGCGTACTGCGAGCGATGTTTAACGATCTCCGCCATTTCGCCCATCATGAGGCTTTGCCGCAGGTGGCGCTGTTTGGTGACGAAGGCGCGGCGAACCACAACCGCCTGGGTGGCGACTACGGCAAGCGCAGCGTGCAGATGTTTGTTTACGGCCGTCAGGAGTTTGGTGGCGAAATTGGCCCAACGCGTTATCCGGCGCGCCAGACGCGTGAAGCCGGGGAGGCGATTGCCCGCCTGCACCAGTTGGATGAGCAGCACACGGTGTTTGTGCAGCAGAATCCGGAGGTGATCGATCAGGGCGTGTTCCATAACGACGTAATTGCCGTCAGCAACCAGAACGTGCTGTTCCATCATCAGCAGGCTTTTTATCGGCAGCAACAGGCGCTGGATGAAGTGCGTCGCAAGATGGCGACGCTGGACAGCGAACTGGTGGCGATTGAAGTGCCGACGACGCGGGTTTCCGTGGCGGATGCGGTGGCAACCTACCTGTTTAACAGCCAGATCCTGACCAAGCCAAACGGCAAGATGATGATCGTGGTACCCGAAGAGTCGCGCCAGCACAGCGGCGTCTGGAGTTACCTGAGCGAGATGGTGGCCAGCGGCGGGCCTATTGATGAAATCAAGGTATTCGATCTGCGTGAGAGCATGCGCAACGGCGGCGGGCCTGCCTGTTTGCGGCTGCGTGTGGCGCTGAATGAGCAGGAGCTGCGGGCGGTGAATCCGCGCGTGATGATGAACGATAGCCTGTTCGTCACGCTCAATGAATGGGTCGATCGCTATTACCGCGATCGCCTGACGCAAAATGACCTGGCCGATCCGCAACTGTTGCGTGAAGGGCGTGAAGCGCTGGACTCCCTGACAACCATCCTCGGGTTGGGTTCGGTTTATCCTTTCCAACAATAGACGGAGCCACCATGTTTGATTTGTTGGCCCTGACGCTGGCGGGGCAGGTTCCCGCTGAGCAACAGGGCGAAAATGCGAATTTGCACTGGCGTTGGCTGACGGAAGGCCTGCTGGAAATGACCCCGAAGCCAGGTTACCGTCAGGCAGTGGTACTTTCTGCGGGTATCCACGGCAATGAAACCGCCCCCATTGAGCTGTTGAATCAGTTGGTCAAAGACCTGCTCAATGGCGATCGCCCCCTGGCGGTTCGGCTGCTGGTGGTGTTGGGTAACCCGGCGGCGATGCGTGCCGGAAAGCGTTATCTGCACAGTGACATGAACCGGATGTTTGGCGGACGCTACCGCGATTTTGACCACAGCGGTGAAACCGCGCGGGCGCAGCAACTGGAGCAGGTTATCGCGGAGTTTTTCGCCGATGAGGGCGCTGCACGTTTCCATTATGATCTGCATACGGCAATCCGTGATTCGCGCCTGCCGCGTTTTGGTATTCTGCCTTTCCAGACGCGACCTTACAGTGCAGAGATGCTGGCCTTGCTGGACGCAGCCGATTTGGATGCATTGGTGATCCACAGCGCACCGGGCGGTACCTTCAGCCATTTCACCAGCGAACATGCCGGCGCCGCCAGCTGCACGCTGGAGCTGGGTAAGGCGCGACCGTTCGGCGCGAACGATCTGCAGCAGTTTGCCGCCATTAACCGTGCACTGCAGGCGGCGGTGAGCGGGGAGACTTTGCCGTTGCGGTCAGGAAGTGAACTGCGAATATTCCGCGTTGAACGTTCGCTGATTAAGCGTAGTGAAGAGTTCAGGTTGCATCTCAGTGATGATACCGCCAACTTTACCGAGCTGAAGCAGGGAACGCTGCTGTGTGACCAACCTGGCGAAGAGTACCGGGTTCAGCATGTCAGCGAATGGATATTGTTCCCTAACCCAGGGGTAGCGCTTGGGTTGCGTGCCGGCATGGTGCTGGTTGAAGCGCCGCGCAGCACGCTATATTGAAAGAACGCCTTATAAGGCGGTTTTATTCTTATGCTATTTAAGGTTGTAGCGATGTTGGCTGCAACCTCAAATAACCTCGGTATATAATGCTACTTATTTCTCTTATTTCCTCTGGGTTATATTCTGCGATTTGTTTTTTCCTTTTTTATCCTTGCCTCTCTCCCATTGTAATTTTTGGTGATTTGAATCGAATTAATTATTCGAATCGGTAAAAGCTTGCCTTAAATCGGGGTAACAGCCCTAAATCAGCTCAATGACTTTACTCAGATAAAAATGTGAAATAAGTAACGTTATTCATAACCCTGCTAAGTTTCATGGTATTTATGAATCGAATGGAAAGCATACAAAAAAGAAACCAAACTGCACCAAATTAGTGCATTGCACCAAATTGGTTATAACTTATGTAGTAAATTTCAATGATAATCAATGGTTTGATTGGCGCGCTGATTGTAATATTTACTTACAAATAAACATGCTTTATCCACGGTGTTTTATGAACTTTTTTATTTGAAGTTGGGATTCATGATGCTAATGTCACATGGCTCCTTAATTAGGGGCGCTCATAAAACACTAAATGATAAAGATCACAGCCCAAACCATAAATTGGGCGTGATGGGCAGGAATTAAAAATTATAATATCTAGGAAAATAAATGATGAAACGCAGTGTATTAGCCTTAGCTATTGCCCTCGGGGCAATCACCTCCTTTGCCAACGCGGCTGAAATTTATAATAAAGATGGCAATAAACTCGACCTCTATGGTCGTGTAGCGGCCAAACATGTTTTCAGCGATGATAAATCCGAAGACGGCGACAAGACTTATGTCCGTTTGGGTTTTAAAGGCGAAACGCAAATCAATGATCAACTGACCGGGTACGGCCAGTGGGAATACAACGTCCAGGCCAACCACGACGAAGGGCAGGGTACCGCGGGCACCAAAACCCGTCTGGGCTTTGCCGGTCTGAAATTTGCTGACTACGGTTCATTCGATTACGGTCGTAACTACGGCGTAGTGTACGACGCAGAAGCTTACACCGACATGCTGCCGGAATTCGGCGGTGACTCCTACAGCTACACCGATAACTACATGACCGCACGTTCCAACGGTCTGGCAACCTACCGTAACCGTGATTTCTTCGGTCTGGTGGAAGGCCTGAACCTGGCGTTGCAGTACCAGGGTAAAAACGACGGTGACGGTCGTGCCGTGAGCAAGCAAAACGGTGACGGTTACGGCATGTCCCTGGATTATCAGGACATCGGCGGCTCCGGCATCGGTGTAGCGGCGGCATTCTCTGACTCCAACCGCACCAGCAAGCAGAAAGAACTGGCTTACGGCAAAGGCGACAGCGCAACGGCCTGGACCACGGCAATTAAGTATGATGCCAACCAGGTGTACCTGGCCGCCATGTACGCCGATACGCGTAACATGACGCCAATCAGCGGCAACGGCATTTCCGGCTTCGCCAACAAAACGCAGAACTTCGAAGTTGTGGCTCAGTACCAGTTTGAAAACGGTCTGCGTCCATCTCTGGCCTACGTACAGTCCAAAGGCAAGGATATCGAAGGGATTGGCGACGTCGATCTGGTGAAATACGTGGAAGTGGGTGCGACTTACTACTTCAACAAAAACATGTACACCTATGTTGACTATAAAATCAACCAGTTGAACGACGATAACAAGCTGAAACTGAGCACCGACGATATCGTGGCAGTGAACCTGACCTATCGTTTCTAAGTTTCAACGCTATTACCTTCTCCTGTGTCGGGATCAAAGGGTAATGAGGCAGAGCGCTAGCTCTGCCTTTTCTTTTATGGGAGCCACTATCCTCTGGGGGCTTGCCCCATCACTTCAATGGCGGAGCGTAATGTGGCAGAGCGCTGTTGATTGGTCTCATGCTCAATCTCGTTCACCAAATGGGCCAGAATATTATTACCGGAAATTTTTTTATTGAGATTGATCAGCTGGATCACTGCGCCGCCGACCACCAGGCTGACGTCGCGTAGCAGGGCTTCATAATGTTCGTTTGAGAGGGTAGATACGGGCATGACACCGTCTCCATATCGTTCGGGTGAGGCAATTTAGCAAACTGGCGGCATAAAACATCGTCGGTATACCGATTTTCCGATGAATTAGGAAATTCCTCAAAGGAAAATAGCGGAAAAGTTGCCCGACCTCTTACATCGGGGCATATTCGTTGGCAGGTAACCAGAAACCATCGATAAAATCTTCAAACGGAAAACAACCGGCATGGCGCAGGTTCTGTTCTTTCATGCTGATCAGGCACTGGCGTTCATCGCGCAGTACGTCAACCACGATATCGGCGCAGCCACCATCCAGATAACAGACAAACATCACCAAGGCGTACATCGCGTCTCATGTCCTTCATCGACTCTTCCATAACCTTATTGTAGGTAAAGTCGGCGATTGTTTCATCTCGGGCTTGCTGCAACCGGGCCGATTGGCAACCCAGGATGGCACTTTCGGATTACTCTAACCGCTTAATACCTCAGGGCCAATGGAATATCCCTCTTGCAGTGCTAAGCTTAACTAGCCTTAAGTCAATGCAACATTGTAACCATCGAAAGGAGTGAATATGGGTTTGTTTAACTTCGTCAAAGAAGCGGGCGAAAAACTGTGGGACACAGTGACCGGCAATGCCACTGCTGAAGACCAAAGCGCCAAGCTGAAGGATCACCTCAATAAAACCGGTTTGCCGGGTATCGACAAGGTTGATGTGCAGGTGGTTGACGGTAAAGCGGTGGTGACCGGGGACGCAGTCAGCCAGGAGCTGAAAGAGAAGATCCTGGTGGCCGTAGGGAATGTCGCCGGCATCAGCGGTGTGGAAGACAAGGTGTCGGTTGAACAGGCTGCTGCAGAAAGCCGCTTCTATACCGTGAAAAAGGGCGACACCCTGAGCGCAGTTTCGAAAGAAGTGTATGGCAACGCCAATCTGTACAACAAGATTTTCGAAGCGAACAAGCCAATGTTGTCCAGCCCGGACAAAATCTATCCGGGGCAGGTACTGCGTATCCCTGAGTAACAACGACAGCCTATGCCTGGCCCGATCTTTGGTCGGGCTTTTTTATTTTATTTAGTATAAGTTAGGCTAATTATCTTCTAGTAGTAATAAGATTTTCGAATGCTATAGGTTCTACGCTATCTCAGTTCTGAGCCAATGTTGACCCTCGGCAGGAAAATTGATAGCGTCTTGCCACTCTTGAGGTCTGAGCGGTATTGGCGCGGAATCTGATAAACCCGCAATGACGGGCTTTTATCAATCACCCCTCACAAAAACGTTAACGCGTGATGAGTTAAGATAGATTCTGTGAAACAACAACGTAATACCTCACAAGATAAAAACTACCGTGAAACTTTGGGAGATGCGCAATTTGCTGTCATTGTGCTGGCGATAGCGTCTTGCTCCCTGATCATCTTTACGCTGTCAGTCACGCTGTGGCTGACATGACGTCTTTCAATACAGGGGATAAAATGGAGCACAATCTCCACGATGAAACCAAACTGTTGGCCGTTATCGGCTTGCTGGTTTCCGTGTTGTTAGTGGTATCAATACTCTTTGGCGTGACTTACTTCTCCGATCTGAAGCATGCGCGCGATGAGGTCGATATAAAGGGTTGCTATATCAAGTCGTCCTAGCGCCAGGGCCTCACAGGTTGCGTTCTGGATGCCGGCTCATGCTAAGCTGGCATCCGGCTACTCACTCACCTGTGTGACGTTCTGGAGGCGTTTTATCATGAGCAATTCCCGCCCAACTCATTCTTCATCTTCCCGTGATTGTCCCGTGGTTGACGGTGTCCGTCAGATCCAACGTATTGCCGTACGCAACGCCGAAGTTGGCGGCATAGGGATTAATCGTGCCTTACCTACCCGTGAGCGGCGCACCGTGGGTGCCTGGTGCTTTCTCGACCATGCCGGACCCTCGGTTTTCAGCGGTTCTTCGCAGGGGATGGATGTTGGCCCGCACCCGCATATTGGTCTGCAGACCTTTACCTGGATGATTGAAGGGGAAGTGCTGCACCGTGACAGCCTGGGTAGTGAGCAGATTATACGGCCCGGGCAGGTCAATCTAATGACCGCAGGGCAGGGTATCACGCATACCGAGCAATCAACCGGAGAACAGCGGCGTTTGCATGCCGCGCAATTATGGATCGCCTTGCCTGCCGAACATGCCGATATGGCGCCGCGTTTTGATCATTATCCTGATTTGCCATGTTGGGTCAGTGATGGGGTCAAACAGACTTTGTTGGTGGGGGAGTCTGAACAATATCGCTCTCCGGTGTTTACTCTTTCACCATTAATCGCCATTGATCTGGAATGGCAGGCCGACGGCTATTTGCAGTTGCCCCTGCGGGAAGATTTTGAAATAGGCTTTTTGCCCCTTATTGGTGCATTTGAGCTTAATGATGAAAATTTTTCACCCAATGAGTTCGCCTATTTAGGTAAGAATCTTAACCGTATCGGGTTACATGCCAAGAAAGGAAGCCGGGGGTTATTAATCGGCGGAGTTCCATTAAGCGAAGAGATTCTCATTTGGTGGAATTTTGTTGGGCACAACAAGCAGGAGATTGCCCGTGCGCAGCATGACTGGGAGCAGGGGAATAGGCGTTTTCCCGATGTTGTAGGCTATTGCGGCCCGCGCATGGCCGCGCCCCGCCTGCCCTGGAGCGATGTTTGATATCATCAGGCTATAACAAACTAATGGTTTTATTCATTTCGCTCTATTAACGTTAAAATAATGTGATCGAAATTCCATGTTTGGGCGTAAATATAGTTTATCTGGTAAATAGTGATCTGGCGCAAATAAAAGGTCGGAGCAGTGGATTAAGATAAATCTCAAGAAGTGATGTTGTCCACCGCTAGTCTGAAGCCTGTGAGGTCATTATGAGCCAAGTACTCTATCGTGCAAGATTATCCCATGTTGTTATTGCAACGGCGGCTTTTTGGATCTCGATCGCAGCGATGCTGGTTGTTGTTCTTAACTAACTCTGAATGATTATGCAATAAACCCGCCCTGGCGGGTTTTTTTATGTCTGCATATTCGCAATATTCAGAGTGTGGTTATACTTGTTAAACCTAATACCTGATTAACCCTGCAAAATAAAATGATAATTATTTCTAATATAATAGTGCTGCTAATTGCCGCGATTCATCTGTATATCCTGATCCTGGAAATGTTCCTTTGGCAGAAGCCCACCGGCAGACGAGTGTTCGCTACTACCGCCGAGTTTGCTGCGGCAACGCGGGTGTTGGCGGCCAATCAGGGGCTGTATAACGGCTTTCTGGCGGCAGGACTGGCATGGGGCGTCTGGCGAGATGAGCCTGCGATACAGCTATTTTTCCTCGGCTGCGTGCTGGTGGCGGGGGTGTTTGGCGGGCTGACGGCCAGCCGTAAAATTCTCAGGGTACAGGCGTTGCCCGCGTTGATTGGTCTGGTGGCGGTACTGTGGACGCATTAACCCGCCGCTAGCGGCGGCGGGAAAGTCGGTCAGGCGGTCTTTTGATGAATGACGTGCAGCGGTGGAGCGATATGCAGATCCACGCTTAAATCCTGACGAAAATCATAAGGCGTGATATCGAAGCGCTTTCTGAACATATAAGTGAAGTGTGACTGTGAGCCGAAACCAAAATCGAGGGCGATGTCGAAAATAGAGGCGTCACTGCTACGCAACTGGTAAACCGCACCGGCCAGTCTGCGTTCGCGGATGTACTTGCCCAGCGAAATCCCGGTCGCTTCTTTGAACAACTTCTGCATGTGCCACAGAGAGTAGCCGGAGTATTCGGCCAGCTCTTCAAGATGGATCACTCTTCCAAGGTGAGTTTCGACCCATTTACTGAGGGCGCAGACCAATGAGAGGTGGTGTTCTTGTATCATCAGTGCGTCTGTGTGAGATCTACATAGCGCTGAAGTATACACAACTTGCCGCCATGGACAAAAAAGCCGCCGACACCAGGGTGAAATTATTCGGAAAAACCATTGTCAGGTGGCTTGTCAGACCGAAGGGAAAACGGCTAATCTGGGCTTGCCCGCTGCCGCTGCTACCGAAGTGGGTCAGGTCGCAAAAAATAACAGCCTAAGCAGAGTCAGCCGTGACAATTCAGCGTTGATGGGGTGATCGCATGTTAATGACAGTGATTATTACTCTGGTTGTAATTGTAGGTGTAACCGCTTTTATGGTGACACCGGTGATGAGAATGAATAATGCGGAAGGTGTGGGAGGTGAAGAGCCGTGAAATCAGGGCAGAACATGACCCCAAAAGGGGTCTGACAGACTACCGAAAAAGCCTGGGCAATCAGTGACCCGGGCTTTTTATTGACGAGCGTTTGCCGATCAGACGTTTTTCCGCTCCACGGTTTCTTCGCCCCAGTACAGCTGGTCGGCGCTGGTTTTGGCAAACGCCATTTGCAACGCTTCGTCACTGCCTTCTTCCCAGATTTTTTGTGCCAAAACCTCGTCATTTTTCGCCAGTTCAAAAATAGCCTCGGCGATCTCAACCGAGGTCTCACGCACTGTAGCCCAGGATTTCACATTGTGGTTTGCCATAACTTTCTCCTGTTGGGGTGTGGCTGAGGGATACGCCGAAATGCGCGCCGCTCAAGCCCCAAGTATAGGTCAATTCAGCCGGGTGTTTTGACGCCCAATGCGCAATAACGTTGAAAATTCAGCGGCAAACGGCCAGGGGGCAGCAAAGCGCCAGTCGGCATGCTATTGTGTGCGGCGTCTGAATCAAGAAGGAAAGGTAT
Organism: Serratia sp. AR11; assembly: GCF_056376275.1. Lineage (NCBI taxonomy): Bacteria > Pseudomonadati > Pseudomonadota > Gammaproteobacteria > Enterobacterales > Yersiniaceae > Serratia > Serratia sp. AR11. The sequence continues at coordinate 3,189,549 of NZ_CM150739.1, read as the reverse complement.
TATGTCCGACATGCTGAACAACGATCAGGAATTGGCTTCCGACCTGGTTGCCTGCCAATTGGTGATCAAACAGATCCTGGATGTTATCGATGTAATCGCACCCACCGAGGTGCGGGACAAGATGGCCAGCCAGTTGAAAAGCATCGATTTTACTACTCACCCAGCCGGTGCCGATCCCGTGACCCGGCGGGCGATTGAAAAAGCGATCGCGCTGATTGAAATGAAGTTTACCCGCAACTGAGGGGAAACCGCCGCTGAGCGACGGTTTGGGCGGTGGTGATTAATCCACCACCGTTTCGACTTTCTTGAACAGCGGACAGTCGGCAACGCCAATCAGGCCGTTGTCACCATGCAGATACTGGGCAATCACCAGGTTGCGTGCCGTCATGTACTTACATTGCAATCCCAATCCCCCGACGTTTTTATTGCTGCCGACCAATACGCCATATCCCGAGAACAAAAACGCGCCATAAACTACCGCCAGCAGAACCGCCCATTTAATCAGCTTACCCATTGTGACTCCTTGTTATTTATCTTCGTTGCGATATAGCCATGCGGAAGAAAGGGCAGCAATAGTAACAATCTGAAAAGTGGTGCTGGCGCTGGTTTCTAAACGACAGGTTAAAGTTCGTTTAAGTTGGCTGTGATACATTCGGAACAAATTATCAAGATAACAATGAGGCTGCTAAATTTGTTGCGGAAAAAAATCCTCGTGATAATAGCCTTCCTTGCTGCCTGCCTGTTCTTTTATCTGCTGGCGCTGGATAGCTATTGCGATGCGGGGGGCACATTTGCGTTGGGCGTTTGCTCCGTCACCCGTTTCGTTCCCTGGTGAGTTGCGTAGCGGTGCACAACAATTTTCTATCGAGATGTCCGTGCCGGTGCCCGGAGTGCTAAGATGTCCGCCTGTTTTTAGCAGTAGATAGGGTTGTCCATGTACGATTTAGGTTTTGGTCCGAATAGCCTGGTGTCGCTGGTTGTCGCCGTGTTGGCATTGTTGGTGGGATTATGGATCTGGTTCCTGGTGAATCGCGCCAGTGTGCGAGCCAATGAGCAGATCCGCCTGCTGCAGGAAATTGCCGAGCAGCAGCGTCAACAAACCGCGTTATTGAAAAGCCTGGCGCAAAGCGCGCGCGGCGATAGCGTGACGGACGATGACGATCTCAGCCCGACGCTGGATTTCAAAGGTTTTATCCCCGAGCGTTAATCAAACTTTCTGCCGGGTGGCATTGCCACCCGCGTTGCTCTGAAAAACATTAGTATAGATAATATGAAAAGCCATCCCATTGTCATAAATCTGTCGTATTGGCGTCGTAATGTAGCGCCAACTCTACGAAAGATGGATAAAGCCGATGATTAAATGGTATGAAGAAAGCGACGCCGAAGTGAACCGCAGCATTGCGCTGATCACCGGAGAAAATCCGGACAAGTGGTATCCTTACGGCGGCGTGAAAGGTAAAGACTATTGCAAGAACCCCTCCGATGCCTGGCCGATTATCTGCGCCAATAAAATCAGTCTGAATGCCGATACTCAAAGCGATAGCTCGCAGTGGCAGGCACGCATGAGCACCCAGCGTGGCGAGTGGCAGGCGGATTGCAGCAGCCCACTGCGCGCGGCAATGATCTGTTTCCTGCTGAGCCAGCAAACTAACGAAATGGTACGTTGAAACACCAGAATTACTGATGACTTTCCCTTTTTATGACAACAGAACTTGTCTCTGGCGGAGCCTGTTTATGAAGCGCATTATTAAAGGTGATAAAAACTTGTCTCATTTGGTGGTTGCCCATGCGGCAATCGATCGTCATGCCGAAAGCTTCGGTCAGCGCCGACAGGGCTGGCCGTCAACCTATCTGATAAAATATCAAAACGATCGCGTGGCGGTCGAAGTGGTAACGCGTCGTCAGTCCTACGTCGCTACGCTGATGATTGGCGCGCGCAATCTGACCAAGTTGTGCGGCCTGTCCGGCTAAAAACCTCCTCTCTATAGGGTTACTCCCAGTCTAAAATAGCGCCCTGGCCATCCTTGCCGGGGTGCTACTCCTTGATGCTCACGGGGTTAAGTGTTAAAAAGCCGCCCGCAGATACATTTATTGATTGGCGAAATCTTGCGCAAAAGCGACAGGATCCCACGCCATATGAGGATAAGATGGGCGGTCAGCAGCAGGATACCCCGCTAAAACGCGGTTTAAAAAACAGACATATACAACTTATCGCCCTGGGCGGCGCCATTGGCACCGGCCTGTTTCTCGGCATTGCACAGACCATTAAAATGGCTGGCCCTTCGGTGCTGCTGGGCTATGCCATCGGCGGCTTTATCGCTTTTTTGATCATGCGGCAATTGGGTGAGATGGTGGTTGAGGAGCCGGTTGCGGGTTCGTTCAGCCACTTTGCCTATAAATACTGGGGTGATTTTGCCGGTTTTCTTTCCGGCTGGAACTACTGGGCGATGTTCATTTTGGTCGGCATGGCCGAACTGACCGCGGTTGGCATCTACATTCAATATTGGTGGCCGGACATCCCTACCTGGGTTTCCGCCGCGGTATTCTTTGTCCTGATAAATTTGATCAACCTGGTTAATGTGCGGCTGTACGGTGAAACCGAGTTTTGGTTTGCCATTATCAAGGTGGTGGCGATTGTCGGCATGATTGTTTTCGGTGCCTGGCTTTTGGCCAGCGGCAACGGCGGTCCGCAAGCCAGTATCAACAACCTGTGGGAGCAGGGCGGCTTTATGCCACACGGCATCGAAGGGTTGGTGATGGCGATGGCGGTGATCATGTTCTCATTCGGTGGGCTGGAGATGGTGGGTATTACCGCCGCCGAAGCGGCCGATCCGCGTCGCAGCATTCCCAAGGCCACCAATCAGGTGGTGTACCGCATCCTGATTTTTTATATCGGTTCGTTGACGGTACTGCTTTCACTCTATCCCTGGCACAAAGTGGTGGAAGGCGGCAGCCCGTTCGTGATGATTTTCCATGCGTTGAACAGCAACCTGGTGGCGACCCTGCTGAACGTGGTGGTGCTGACTGCAGCGCTGTCGGTGTATAACAGCGGGGTCTATGCCAATAGCCGTATGCTGTTCGGGCTGGCGACACAGGGGAATGCGCCCAAGGCATTGACCCGGGTGAATAAGCGTGGTGTCCCGGTATTGTCGATCGCGCTGTCGGCGCTGGTGACCTCCGTCGGCGTGCTGATCAACTATGTCATGCCCGGTAAGGCGTTTGAATTGCTGATGGCGCTGGTGGTGTCCACTCTGGTGATTAACTGGGTGATGATTTGTCTGGCACACCTGCGATTCCGCGCGGCGAAAAATCGCCAGGGCGTGATCCCGGTCTTCAAGGCCTTGTGGTACCCCTTCGGCAACTATCTGTGCCTGGTGTTCCTGAGCCTGATTCTGGTGATTATGTATTTCAGCGAGGGGATCCGTATCTCGGTATTACTGATGCCGGTGTGGATCTTGCTGTTGTGGGTTGGCTTTATGCTGACGCGCCGCAAAGGCACTAAAATACGGCGGTAATTTTAACGGAGGCGCTATCTGGCGCCTCCGTTCCATCCATTAGCTGCGCGGCATAAAGGCATTGCCTGGGTTGGCGCGGCCCAATCCCAACAGCTTCCTGCACAGCAGGAACAGGGTGGTGATGACATCGATAGCCACCACGCTCAGCATCAGTACGCCCAGCATGAAGAAACTCACCAGCGCACCCAGCAGCAGCACCAGCGGTGCCGGTACGCGTACCCGGCGCAGTTTCATCGCGGCATACATTTTCCAATACTGCATCTGTGCCAGCATCGCGCTACGGATACGGCCCAATCGAACACGTGACTTGCGTGATGTAGAACGGCTCATAACTTCTCCTTTTCTGAATGTCCTATAAGTAAATCACAAGGATCTTAAGAGATGCTTAACAGGCTCTAGTCGGCCCTGGCATTCTCACAGAGACTGTGACAACACAATACCCGAAAAGGTCACTCAAGGTGAGCACGGTTCACAAAGCACGCCGATCGAGTATCTTGTTATGTTATTCACCTGCCCGTGTTGGGTGTCCGCAGTGGTCGGGAGAGCAATTTGAAGATAACCAATCGTTACTATGATGCCGGCAAAACGCACCATACCCCGCAGGGGTTTCGTAACCCGGAGCCTTCGCAGCGTCGGGATGGGGATTTGAAACGCTGGCAGAACGAGCGTAAACAGCAGGGGTTGCCCAAACCTCCGCAGATGGGCTATCAGCAGTTTACCCAGCGCTGGTGGCAACGTGCCGACCTTGGCGGCAGCGATAACAGCATTTGGTGGTTGGGGCACGCCTCAATGCTGCTGCGCCTGGATGGCCGATACATCCTGATCGACCCGGTATTGTCTGAACGTGCATCGCCGCTGAGTTTCTATGGCCCAAAGCGCAAAACACCGCCGCCGTTGACGGTGCAACAGTTGCCGGCAGTGGACGTGGTTTTAATCTCTCACAATCACTATGACCATCTCGATCGGCGCACCGTGCGGCAGTTGGCACGGCGTTTTCCGCACGCGACCTTTATTGTGCCCTTGGGGCTGAAAAACTGGTTCCGACGTTACCGGCTGCAACGGGTAGAAGAGCTGGACTGGTGGGATAGCCTGCAGTTGGGCGATTTGACTTTCTATTGCACGCCGGCGCGTCACTGGAGCATGCGTACCCTGTGGGACCGCAATCGCTCTCTCTGGTGCGGCTGGGTGATTCATCATCCGGCGCTGCGTTTCTATTTTTCCGGAGACAGCGGCTATTCGGATCGCCTGGCAGATATTGGCGCCCGTTTAGGGCCGTTTGACGTGGCGGCATTACCGATTGGCGCCTACGCACCACGTTGGTTCATGCAGGAACAGCATATGGATCCACAACAGTCGGTGACGCTGTATCAACAATTAAATGCGCCGCGGGTCATTCCGATCCATTGGGGCGTTTTTGAGTTGGCCGATGAGTCGTTGGATGAACCGCCGCAGCAATTAAATCTGGCTCTGAGTGCGGCGGGAATAGAGCAGCACCAGTTCCAGCCCATCAAAATTGGCGAGCGCATTGCGCTTGATGCTAACTCTTAAGCGTTATTCCTGGTCCTGTGTGGTGGGTGCGCTTGTCGTCACCGCCTGCAGGCCAGTCCCAATGCGGGTTGTAGCCATTCGGTGGTGCAGGGCCTGGCTTATCCCGCGTCTGACGTAACCTGTTGGCATGAATAGGGACAACGCGTAGGAAAAGATAAAATAAATACGCTCACACGGCATTGTTATTGATGGCGTAAATACCTATGCCGATTTTAAGATTTAATTCAGCTATGGATTCCCACTGTTCTCAAGATTATTGCCGTTATTTAACCCTCGCAGACAGTAATGTATTTCTCTGCCACCGCACGGCAAGAGTGCGTAAATTCTGATTTTGCATGCTTATGCACTATAAAGTGGCACGTTATTTGATTTTTGTCGTGAGAACTCCGCTGCACAAATTGTGCGCACCCTCACTGAGGGCAATAATGATCTTCAGTATTATTTCGTTGTCACAAGCGAGTGAGGTCGCCGACGTGAGGCGGTAGCAGCGTTGGGCCGTCCGGATGGCGGGCCGATGGTCGGATCATCCGATATCAAATGTACCCGTTCATCGATATTCAAAAGTTTTATAAGAAATACCATAAAGATTCAAAATTTTTAACGTTCTAAGCGTCCGTCAGGGGTTATATGTTGCCACATACATTGTTCAATCGGATGAAAGAATTGTTAAAATTCAGTCTGGGTGCGGAGTGTAGCGGGGTGCCATTGTTAAGCAGAAAATAGCTAAGGCTTCAACATCTTTTAGTCTATTTAAGCTTATGTTGCTCTCGACCGTTTCAAATATGTGCGACAGCTCCACCAGTGATTAAAAATGGCTTGCCATCGAATACAGAGTATGTGATAACGCATCTGGGTAAAACGAGGTACAGTTCTGTATATGTGTGGCATTTTCAGTAAAGAAGTTCTGAGTAAAAACGTTAGCGTTGAATACCGCTTCTCTGCCGATCCTTATCTTAGTGCCTCAAGCAGTAACGACTCTAGTTTGTCTATGTAACGCCTCCGGGCGGTTTAAACAATCCAAAGGAAATACTCAAGATGGCAAAGATCAAAGGTCAAGTTAAGTGGTTCAACGAATCTAAAGGTTTCGGTTTCATCACTCCAGCTGACGGCAGCAAAGACGTGTTCGTACACTTCTCTGCAATTCAGGGTAACGGCTTCAAAACCCTGGCTGAAGGCCAGAACGTTGAGTTCGAAATCCAAGATGGCCAGAAAGGCCCATCTGCAGTAAACGTTACTGCAATCTAATCAGCGTCAGCTGTACAAAAAACCCGCCTCAGTGCGGGTTTTTTCGTTTCTGTTATCCGCCGGTAATAATAATTCCCGCGTACTGATTGCGCCCTCTAATCCCCGGATGAGTGGGATCTTGTTCACGTCGGTGGCTGTTGCGCCGGTAGCTGGTGTATTTAAAACGCTGTGGCTGGCGCGGATCCGTGTTGGGGGTGCAGATGGTGCAGCTACCGGCATGGTCAACGGCGGAAAAACCCAATTCACGCAGTTTGGATTCGGCGATGGCGGCCAGGTCCAGGTGGCGAAAGCGTGGGCTGATTAAGGCCGCGGGCAGTGGCAGCTGTTGCTTGAAGCGCGCGACCAGTTCCTCGTTGACTTCGTAACAGCAGGGGCCGGCGGCAGGGCCGATGGAGGCCACCCAGTTAGCCGTCGAGTCATCACGGCGGATACGCGCCGCCAGTTGCTCCAGTATGCCATCCAGCAGGCCACGCCAACCGGCATGGACGGCAGCAATGGCAGAGCCGTCGTTGCGGCTGAAAATCACCGGCAGGCAGTCTGCCGTTAACACACTCAGCAGAATGCCGGGCTCAGTGGTATAGAAACCATCGGCTTCGCCGCACTGTTGTTCCGCCTGCGTCACGTCAACAATGCGTGTGCCATGCACCTGTTTTTTTTCCGGCAGGGTAGAACGATAGGCCAACAGATGGCCTGGCAGCAGCGCACTTTTGTTGCCGAAACCGTGCTGAATGGACGGGATGGCGTTGAGCAGTGGGGAAAAATCGGTCATATCACGTCTTTGCCTGCGTAAGAAAAGTTAACGTCAGTGTAGCCAGTTTTTTTCCTCCCTGGCTAGGGGCTTGCGGCATCTGTCTTGCATCGTACAGAAGGCTTCTTTAGACTAGCCGCGCCGTATCTCTCTGGAATCCAAGCCATGTCTTATCAGTGCCCTCTGTGTCATCAGCCGCTTCATCTTTCTCATCTGCAATGGCGTTGCGACGCTAACCATCAGTTTGACTGCGCCAAAGAAGGCTATGTCAACCTGCTGCCGGTACAGCACAAGCGCTCAAAGCAGCCCGGAGACAGCGCGGAAATGATGCAGGCGCGGCGTGCGTTCCTTGATGCGGGTTTCTATCAACCCTTGCAGCAGCGGGTGGCTGAACTGTTGGATCAGGCGTTGGCGAGCGATGCGCAGGCGTTGCTGGATATCGGCTGTGGCGAAGGTTATTACACGGCGGAAGTGGCCGCCCGGTTGGCGCAGCAGCGTAATATCACCGTTTATGGCCTGGACGTCGCCAAGGTGGCGATCCGCTATGCGGCCAAGCGTTACCCGGCAGTCTCATTCTGCGTGGCGTCGAGCCACCGGCTGCCGTTTGCTGATGCCTCTCTGGACGCCATACTGCGTATTTACGCCCCTTGCAAAGCCGAAGAACTGGCTCGGGTAGTAAAACCCGGTGGGGTGGTGGTCACGGTATCGCCTGGCCCACGTCACCTGTATCAATTGAAAGAGCAGGTGTATCAGCAGGTGCAACTGCATGTCGAACAGGATGAGCAGTTTGCCGGTTTTGACTGCGAACGAGTGGAGTCATTGGCATACCCGATGACGCTGCCGGGTGAACAGGCGGCCAACCTGCTGCAGATGACGCCTTTCGCCTGGCGCGCCTCTCCCGAGGTTCAGCAGCACCTGAGTGGCTGTGAGGCCTTCGCCTGCGAAACCGATTTTGTTATCGCGTTGTACCGCCGCCAGCCCGATTAAGCCGGCGGACAGACGGCCGGGCCATTGGTCCGCTCGTCTTCCAGGCTGTCAGGGGTGAGGGCGAAATGCGTTTTCAACGCCACCCAGCCCTTTGGCGTCACCGCGAGCGCTCGGGAGGACGGCAGCCGTTGCAGCCAACCCCACAGACAGAAAGCATTGAGCAGGTGAGCCGCCAGCGGCCCTGCAAGATGATATTGTCTCTCGGTCCAGTCCAGGCATTGGCGTCCTTTACCCACTTCACCGGACGACAACGCGGCGGCCTCAGCCCCTAGCTCCTGCAGCCAGTCGGCCCCTGCGGGCGTCAGTGAATATTCTTGCAGGTCGTTTTCGACCATCAACCCCTGTTCCAGCAGGCGGCGCGTTATCGCTACGCCGACCTTTCCGGCTAAATGATCGTAACAGCAGCGCGCAAAGCGCATCTCCCGTGCCGAGCGATTGGGCGTGCTGCGCCAGGCAGGTGTAACCGGCCCTATCGATGCCAGACTTTCCAGCAGATGTGAAACATGAGGCCCGGCAAGGCGATAATAGCGGTAGCGGCCCCTCTGTTCGACGTTCAGCAACCCGCCATCCAGCAGTTTGCCCAGATGTGAACTGGCTGTTTGCGGGGTGACGCCTGCGGTCTCTGCCAGGGCACTGGCGGACAGGGCATTGCCGTCGGCCAGTGCGATCAGCATCACCGCCCGCACCGGTTCGGCAATCAGATGTGCCACGGTGGCAATATTGTGTTGGCCCACGACGTTATCCTCCCAAGATGGTCGGTGATATTTTAAGCGCTTAAGGCACACTTCGATACGGCTCGAACTATTCCAGGCTAATCGTTGTTTATAGTCAACGCCTATTTCTTCAGCCGGGGGCCGCTGCGAGTGGCAAGCTTGAATCAACATCAAAAATCGGTCCTGATGGCGACCAGCCTCAGTTATGTCATCGTTATTCTCGATACTTCGATTGTAAACGTTGCTCTGCCGTCGATCGCCGGCGAACTTGGGGCAGGGGTGAGTGGCCTGCAGTGGGTAGTCAATGCCTACACGTTGGCGTTTGCCAGCCTGTTACTGAGCGGCGGAGCACTGGGGGATCGGTTGGGGGCCACAAGGCTATACCTTGGCGGGCTGGCGGTTTTTGCCGGCGCTTCGGTCATTTGCGGCCTGGCTGAAACCCTACCCGTACTGGTGGCGGCCAGAGTCTGCCAGGGGGTTGGCGCCGCGTTGCTGGTACCCAGTTCATTGATGCTGATTAATGCGGCATTCGGCGATGCCAGGCAGCGGGCAGGGGCGATTGGCGTGTGGGCCGGATGTGGTGGCGTGGCGATGGCGGCGGGACCGCTGGTCGGCGGCGTGCTTATCGAACTATGGGGCTGGCGCAGCCTGTTTTGGATCAATCTTCCGGTGATTGTGCTGGGGATAGGTCTTACCCTGCGAATTGAAGTTCGGCGTCCGGTACCGGCCTTGCGACAAATGGATTATGCCGGGCAGGGCGCGGTGATCCTGGCGTTAGCCAGCTCAGTCTGGGTGCTGATCGAAGGCACCAGGCTTGGCTGGTGTTCTGGCTGGATCCTCGGCGGTATGGCTATCGCTGCTCTGAGTTGGTGGCGATTTGTGGTTATCGAACGGTGGCACCGGCAGCCGATGCTGCCGCTGACATTGTTCCGTAGCCCCCTGTTTTCTGCCTCTGCGCTGGTTTCGTTAGTCTCGGCGCTGGTGTTCTACGGCGCATTTTTTCTGCTTAGCCTCTATTTTCAGCGGGTGCGAGGCTGGACGCCATTACAGTCTGGTATGGCGTTTCTCCCCCTGACGATGATGGTCACGCTGGGCAGTTTTATTTCTGGCAGGCTGGTGCGGGCATGGGGGGCCGGGCGAGTGGTTTATTGCAGTTTGTTGCTCTATGCGCTGGGTTTTGTCGGTTTACTGGCGCTGGTGGAAAGCCCGCCCTACTGGCGCATTGCCTTGTCTTTTCCGTTGCTTGGTCTGGCGGCCGGTATCATTACCCCGGCGGCCACATCGGTATTGATGAATGATGTCGTGAATGAACAGGCGGGGATTGCAGCCGGCGTACTCAATGCCGCCCGTCAGAGCGGTTCGGCCTTTGGCGTGGCCATCTTTGGGGCGCTGATGTCGACCTCCCTTTCGCAGGCCGGCGGTATTCAGACTGCGGTGTACGGTGCCCTTGGGCTGTCATTATTCACCGCCATTGGTTGGCGTTTAGCGATAAATTTAGCGGCTGGTCCAGGTGCGTCGGTGAGGAATGAGCAAAGAGAGTGACGGGCCACAAACAAAAAAACCTGCCGTTGGGCAGGTTTTCTTTGGGTTCATCGCTATCAGGCCAGATAGCCCAAATGCTCCAGCAGGATGTTCACACCGATACCGATCAGTACCACGCCGCCGAGGATCTCCGCGCGTTTGCCGAGCAACGGTCCGATAAAGCGGCCTATCATCATGCCCAGGGTGGCCATAATCATGGTGGCGCAGCCGATGGCCATGGCGGTGTGTACGATGTTCACCTGCAGGAAGGCCAGGCCGACACCGATAGCCATGGCGTCGAGGCTGGTAGCGATGGCGGTAGCGACCAATAACCAGAAGCCGTGACGCTTCACTTTTTCCTCTTCGTCAGGCCGGTTCCTGACGCCTTCGACGATCATGCGCATGCCGAGGATAAACAGCAGCGAGAAGGCGACCCAGTGATCCCACTCCATAATGTATTGGCTGGCGAATAAGCCGATGCCCCAACCGATAATCGGCGTAATGGCTTCTACCACTCCGAAGATAAGTCCGGTGCGTAGTGCTTCACGAAAACGGGGTTGATGCAGGCTGGCACCTTTGCCAATTGATGCGGCGAACGCATCCATAGACATGCCAAAAGCGAGAATGAGTGTAGCTGACAAGTTCATGAAAAATAACCTCGGCCGGGCGGCTCCATATACACGTAACCCACCCCCAACCATACGACGGAGTTACGTGTCTATGGTCTCGCCAACCTTACCTGGCTGCCCGCACCACGTTTTAATGTATAAAACGAGTATGTTGATACGGGCGTTTCTGGCGTTTTATTATCCAGAAACCGGCTACTCCCCAATGACGGCGCAACCATAGCATATTAATTCCGTTACCAACAACTCCTATTCACCATGGTTATTGGTTTGAAATTGATAATGGTTTTCATTAATGAAGTGTATAAGAAGGAATATAATGTAGTCGAGTGCAACAATATTGCGTAAATAATCATCAGGTAGCCATATGCGCTGATGATTAAATATCCACATACAGCGCGGGGCAACACGGGAGAAGGATTAAGGCTGTTTTTTACTCACTGATTTTCAACAAAAAAGTGGTAAATTTTTTCCAGGTCGTCTAATTGAGTGACCTGAATCAACAACCGACGCTGCTCAAGATCTATCACCAGGATGCCATCCTCGGATAAATTCATGGCCTTAATCCGGTTATATTCAATAAAGGCATTGGCATAAAAGAAACCCTGCGCTTTAAACAACATCTTGGGCCAGCGGATATAAGAAATATAAATGGCGATCAGTGCTAAAGAAATAAGCAGATAGGTGGTTATTACCGCACCCTGGGTGGTGACATTTCGGTAGAGCAGAATAGCGATCAGGCCGACAAAAATCAGGCAGTCAATCCGATTCCGGCGCTTTAACTGCACCTTGAGCAAGGTTTTGCCTTTCAGCAGGTTCATGCCGAACTCGTCGTAAATCGCATACACCAGCATCAGCGCGGTGAAAATCAGTAATACGCCATCGGTCAGCGACATCTTCCAACTCCAAAAATAAAAACCCGGGGGTTTCCCCGGGCAGACGGCTGGCAGAGCCAGTTATTAGGGAGAGCGTGCCGAAGGGGTCGTAGCAACTTTAGTTGCCGGAGCGCCCCTCGGTGCGCTAGGCCCGGGTATCTCGGGCTAAATATCAAACTCAAACCGGGGGTTTCCCCCCGGCGGTTAAAACGCTTACAGACCCAGCAGACCTACCCAATAACCGAAGATACCGATGGCGAAGAAGCCAATGATGATCCACAACGCATTCACTTTCCTGCGCAGCAGCCACATACAGCCGAAGGTCAGCAGCAGCGGCACCAGGCCCGGCATCAACTGGTCGAGGATGGTTTGCACCGTGGTCACCGTGGTATGCCCGGTCTGGTCGGTGATCTTCGATACCACCAGCGGGATATTCACGTGCGTCCACTTGTTAACCAAAGCCCCCATGACAAACAGGCCAAGAATGGACGCTCCTTCCGTCAGTTTTTGCAGGAAGCCGCCGCCCATATCATTAACGATATCCACGCCTTTGCGATAACCGTAGGCCACGCCGTAATAGCGGGTCAACAGGCGCACCAGGTTGAACAGGACGAAGAACAGAATCGGGCCCAGCAGGCTGCCACTCATGGCGATACCGGCGCCGAGCGCAGCGAAAACCGGACGTACGGTACCCCAGAAAATCGGGTCGCCGACACCGGCCAAAGGCCCCATCAAACCGACTTTGATACCGTTGATGGCAGCATCGTCTATAGGCGCGCCGTTAGCACGCTGTTCTTCCATCGCCATGGTAACGCCAAGGACCGGCGCCGCCACGTAAGGGTGGGTGTTAAAGAACTCCAGATGGCGCTTGATCGCCTGTTTGCGGTCGTCGTTATTTTCCGGATACAGGCGACGGATCACCGGCACCATTGAGAAGCAAAAACCCAGCGCCTGCATACGTTCGAAGTTCCATGAACCCTGGAACAGATTCGAGCGCATAAACACACCGCGAATATCGGCCGGCGTGAGTTTCTTTTGAGCTGTTGTATCAACCATTTCTCTCACCTATTCCTAGTCGAGTTCGTTATCGAGGTCGTTGGCATTTGCCGGGCCAGCCTGAACTACCTGAGACTTGTTATATTTCGGGCTGAGCTGGATATAAAGCACGGCCATCACCACGCCGATCACGCCGAGGGCGACCAGGTTAAAGTTGGTGAAGGCAGCGGTAACGAAGCCGAGGTAGAAGAATGGCATCAGGTAGCCGGCACGCATCATGTTGATCACCATGGCATAACCAACCACCACGATCATCCCGCCGGCGATGTTCAGGCCGCTGGTGACGACTTCCGGGATCGAGTTAAGCAGCGCGTGAACGCCAGATGTCCCCACCGAGATAGCGACGATAACGGCCGGAATGGCAATACGCATCGCCTGCAGCAGCAGGGCAGAGATATGCAGCCAGGTGATGGCTCGCAAACTGCCTCGCTCCGCCGCGCTGTCCGCCGCGTGCTGGAAGGCCACGGTCAGGGTACGCACGATGATGGTCAGCACTTGCCCGGCCGCCGCCAGCGGAATGGCCAGGGCGATACCGGCACCGACGCTTTGTCCGCCGGCAATAACCAGAATGGTGGAAATAATTGACGCCAACGCCGCATCTGGCGCTACCGCCGCACCGATGTTCATCCAGCCCAGGGCGATCATCTCCAGCGTACCGCCGATGATGATACCGGTTTTCATGTCACCGAGAATAAAGCCGATCAGGGTACAGGCGACCAGCGGACGGTGGAACTGAAACTCGTCGAGGACGGAACCCATCCCGGCGATACAGGCAACGATAAATATCAGTACAATCTGAAGAGTGGTAATCTCCATTGCACTTCTCCTATGACCAAAGATCTCTGAGTAAAATAATTATTGGCTGTCGCCATTAATTGAGTTTGTTAATCAGGTCCATCATTTTTAACCGACTGTCGGACGAGACTTTACGAACTTCCAATTCAATACCGCGCTCGTTTAATTTCTTAAACGCTTCGATATCTTTTTCGTCAACCGAGACGGCGTTGTTCACCTGGGTTTTGCCCTGACGGAACGCCATACCACCGATATTCACCGATTTGATATCCACGCCGGCTTCCACCAAACGCCAGACATCGGTCGGATTGGTGAACAGCAGCATCACGCGATCGCCAGCATATTTTGGGTTGTTCCACACCCGGATGGCTTTCGCCACGTCGACTACGTGTGCGGTGACGCCCGGTGGGGCAACCTGAGTCAGCAAGGTTTTGCGAACGTGGTCGGCGGCGACTTCGTCGCTGATCACGATGATACGGCTGACGTCGGTTTCCTTGGTCCAACGGGTCGCGACCTGACCGTGGATCAAACGGTCATCGATACGGGCCAGGCCGATTTTCATATGGTCATTGGGACCCAGCGGCGCCTGAGGGGCGGCGGGTTTAGCGGTGGGAGCACTTTGTGGTGCCGCGGGCTTAACACTCTCTTCGGCCGGTTTTTTCAGCGCTTTCACGCCTTCACGGCCGGTTTCCAACGCCAGCGCGACCAGTTCGTCGAAGCCAGGGTTGTCGTCTCGTGCCATGAACGTTTCCACCAGCATCGGAATGTTAACCCCGGTGACGACCTCATAGTTCTCTTTATCGACGGCGATGCGGCTGGCCGCGTTGAACGGGCTGCCGCCCCAGGTATCCACCAGGAACAGGACGCCACCACTGGTGTCTAGTCCGCTGATTTTACCCTTGTACTTCTCGATTAACGTTTCGGCATTCTCACCGGGGACGAAATCTATAAAAGCGACGTTATCCTGTTCGCCCAATAGCATTTCCGTGGTCTTCAGCAATTGTTCTGCTGCGGTCCCGTGTGTGCCGATGATAATAGCTATTGCCACTCGCTACCTCCTCATAGAACTTCATGCACGGATGGTGTGTAGGTTCAGTTCATTTTATTGCTGGCGGTCACTTCCGTGGTTCAGATACATTATGGTAGAAATTTAGAAACCCGCCGTTAACATTTCTCGCGCAGTTTCAAAAGCCTGTGCGCGTTGATCCACGCCAGCGCCATTTATTTTAGTGAGTGAAAAAATAAATTTTGTGACATTGCTCTGCTATTGAGCGCTCGGATTACTCCTAACCCGGTGTTTGCGGAATTAAACAACAGAGCTGTTACAAGACGATGCAGAAGGTAAAAAAGCTTCTTTGCCGGCCAAAAAATTCCTGCTAGAGTATTTCTTCTTTCATATTCAGGAGTGAAGGGCCTCAGCCCACCCTATGGACTGTCACCGAAGTTACTGTTTTTCAAGGTTCCACCCGCCACCTGCTGGCGTAGTACAAATCACACGGCCGCTCGGCCATTCCCCGGTACTGCAATCCCGATATCTTGCTATTTCTGTCCGCGCCTTTGCTGCGTCGGCATCGTCACGCCTGAGCATCGCTCGGCCATCCTGTCTTTTTTTCGGAGTCTGATATGGAATTTCTAATGGACCCCTCAATTTGGGCTGGGTTACTGACACTGGTAGTATTGGAAATCGTACTGGGCATCGACAACCTGGTGTTTATCGCCATTCTGGCCGATAAACTGCCGCCGAAGCAGCGCGATAAAGCGCGTATCCTCGGCCTGTCGCTGGCGCTGTTTATGCGTCTTGGCCTGTTGTCGGTGATTTCCTGGATGGTGACGCTGACCACGCCGCTGTTTAGCGTCGGGGAGTTCAGCTTCTCCGGTCGCGACCTGATCCTGTTGTTTGGTGGTGTGTTCCTGTTGTTCAAGGCCACCATGGAGCTGCACGAACGGCTGGAAGGGCAAACGCACCAGGATGGCGCCAACCGTGGCTACGCCAAATTCTGGGCGGTGGTGGTACAGATTGTGATCCTTGACGCCGTGTTCTCACTCGACGCGGTAATTACCGCCGTGGGCATGGTGAACGACCTGCCGGTTATGATGACCGCCGTTGTCATCGCCATGGTGGTGATGCTGGTGGCTTCCAAACCGCTGACCAACTTCGTTAATGCGCATCCGACTATTGTGGTGCTGTGCCTGAGCTTCCTGTTGATGATCGGCCTTAGCCTGATCGCCGAAGGCTTTGGTTTGCATATTCCTAAAGGTTACCTGTATGCCGCAATTGGCTTCTCGATCCTGATCGAGCTGTTTAACCAAATTGCCCGCCGTAACTTTATCAAACATCAGGCTCATCGCCCGATGCGTGAACGCACCGCAGAGGCGATCATGCGCCTGATGGGGCAGCAGCGCGCACAGCAGACTGACGAAGCGGCACCGCAACCGGTGAATGAAACCTTCGCCGAGGAAGAGCGTTATATGATCAGTGGCGTGTTGACGCTGGCCTCACGTTCTTTGCGTAGCGTGATGACGCCGCGCACCGATATTTCATGGGTGGATTGCGATCGTTCCCGTGAAGAGGTGCGTGAACAACTGCTGGATACGCCGCATAGCCTGTTCCCGGTGTGCCGCGACTCGCTGGATGAAATTATCGGCGTGGTGCGTGCAAAGGATCTGCTGGTGGCCGTAGAGCGGGGCGAGGATATCGCCGAGTTTGCCGCGCGTACGCCACCGATTGTGGTGCCGGACACCATGGATGTGATTAACCTGCTGGCGGTATTGCGCCGTGCCAAGGGGCGTCTGGTGGTGGTCACCAACGAATTTGGTGTCGTGCAGGGGCTGGTCACGCCACTGGACGTGCTGGAGGCGATTGCCGGTGAATTCCCGGACGAGGATGAAACGCCGGATATCGTGGTGGAAGACGCCAGTTGGCTGGTGAAGGGCGGCGCCGACCTGCACTCACTGGAGCAGGCGCTGAACTGCGACGATCTGGTCAGTCCGACGGCGGACTTCGCCACTCTGGCGGGGTTCCTGCTGTCCCACTACGGCCAAATGCCGGCGGTGGGTGAAACGGTGGAGCTTAACCGACTGCGTTTCGAAGTCGTTGCCGTGTCCGAGTACCGCATTGAACTGGTGCGTATTACCAAAGTTGAACCTCACGACGAGGAACACCAGTAACCTACGGGCCGGAGGCATCACGCCTCCGGCTTGCTTTCCTGCTCCATCCGCCGTTCCTCCCGCTGATTCACCGCCCGCAACCGCGACTCATACTGCTGTAACCACAGTGGGAATACATTGATTGGCATCGGTTTGGCGAAATAGAACCCCTGCAACGCGTTCACCTCGCGCGAACGCAGATAATCCGCCTGTTCGGCGGTTTCTACCCCTTCCGCCACCAGTTTCAGCTTCAGGCGATGTGCCAGGGTAATGATGGTATCGGTGACGGTGGCGTTAATCGCATCGGTACCTATGGCGGCGGTGAAACCCCGGTCGATTTTCAACACGTCAGGGCTGAGTTTTTTCAGGTAACTGAGTGAACTGTGCCCAGTGCCAAAGTCGTCGATAGCCAGCATGATGCCCATTTCCTTCAGCGTTTTGATTTGTTCATACTGAATTTCCGACAGGGCGGTACGTTCGGTCAACTCAAGCATCAGCGAAGGCATAGGATGGGCAGGAAGCCACAGACGGCGGATATCATCGATAATGGTCACCCCGTTGAAATGCTCGGCCGCGACGTTGATGCTGATATAAAACGACGGGCGTGGCGGGAACAACTGCAGGTTTTCCACCACGGTGCTCATCAGGTAACGGGTCAGGGTGATGATCAAGCCATGCTGTTCCGCCAGCGGGATAAACACGTCGGGGGAGATCCAGCCCTGTCGTTTGTTTTTCCAGCGCAGCAGCATTTCAACCCCGACACAGCGGCCGGTTTCAGCATTGATGATTGGCTGACAGTAAACACGGAATTCGCGGTGGGAAATGGCATGACCAATGTGGTACGACAGGCTCATGCGATTAGCGGTGAGCAGATACACCACATAGGCCGCCAGCAGACTGATCAACAACGACAGCGGGATATGGCGTGGCAGCGCCGCCAGCGCCAGCATGCTGGCCTGCGGGCCGAACAGTGAAATAGAGAACGGATACCGAGCGGATTTTGCGGTATAGCGCAGGTCAGTGGTCAGGGTATCGCTGCGCAAGATTTCCCGACGACCATACTCCAGGCTGTAGTTGCCGACGTTCAGCACCACTCGCTGCGCGTAGGGTTCCTGAGGTTCCAGCAGGAAGTTCGCCAATAGCTCAATATTGAACACGTGCAACACGCCGTTACTGTTGTTATCTGGCTGCGCGGGAGTCCACATGATCAGGGTCGGCACGCCTTTGGCGACAGAGAGCGAAGGGCGCAATACCAGCTTCGCGCCATCGTTTGCTACGCTGGGCAAAATAGTGCTGAAAAGGTACTTACGGGTGCCAAACAGGCTGGAACAGTAAATAACCCCGTCCTTAACCAACAGCATTGCCCGCAGAGCCTGGTTTTGCGCAGCGCGAAAACGCAGCGTTGGTATCACCTCTTCGCAGGTGGAGTCCAGCAGTGGCATGGAGCGCTCGGCCTGTTGCATTGCCGGTGTCAGCAGATCGTTAATCTTGGCGACGGTGCGGGTCGCGAGCACCTGCCGGTTTTGTTCAATAGTGCCAATTTCTTGATAATAACGGGTGTAGAGCGATAACAGCAGAATAGCCAACCCGACCGCCCCGGCCAGTAGCCAACGGTAATAGCGGTATTTGCTCACGGCAAGTTGGGTCATCAACATCGCTAAATCCTTGTTCGGTAAGCCAGCCCTGAATCACCGTCAGGCCAAACTGCCCTGAATGATACTTGGCTAATTCTAGCCTGTCGTTATACAAGAGTGATGTTAACCCAATAAATTATTTAAATTTGGCGAAACAGAGGGCTAAATTGCCGGTTAACTGTGGGATAGGGTTTTGAATAGCGGATGTGACGTTGTCACTAAAAAGAGGCAATGATTTGACTGACTCAGGGGCAGGAAGAAAAACCCCGCCGGAAGGCGGGGTTAGAGGGTCAGTCACACTGCACTTTGATCGCCAGACCGCCGCGAGAAGTTTCGCGATATTTGGCGTTCATGTCTTTACCTGTTTCGTACATGGTTTCGATGACCTTATCCAGCGAGACACGTGGTTCACTGGTACGACGCAATGCCATACGCGCCGAGTTGATCGCCTTCACGGAAGCAATGGCGTTACGTTCAATGCAAGGAACCTGAACCTGACCGGCAACCGGGTCACAGGTCAGCCCCAGGTTGTGTTCCATGCCGATCTCTGCCGCGATGCAAACCTGCTCCGGGCTGGCGCCCAGCAGTTCGGCCAGGCCGGCCGCGGCCATTGAACAGGCCACGCCCACTTCACCCTGACAACCCACTTCGGCGCCGGAGATAGAGGCGTTCATCTTGTACAATGCGCCTACTGCGCCCGCAGCCATAAAGTAACGGATATAAATATCCGGGCTGACGGATTCAATAAAGTGGTCATAGTAAGCCAGTACGGCAGGGACGATGCCACAGGCGCCGTTGGTCGGTGCGGTGACGACTCGGCCGCCGGCCGCGTTCTCTTCGTTGACCGCCAATGCGAACATGTTGACCCAGTCAATCACGTTCATTGGATCGTTGGACAGTTTGTCGGAAGACACCAGCATACGACGCAGCGCGGAGGCACGGCGTGGCACACGCAGTGGCCCCGGCAGTACGCCCTCGGTATTCAGGCCACGATCGATACAGGCGCGCATGGTTTGCCAAATGTTGCCGAAGTAGGTCTCGATATCCTGCTTGCTGTGCAGCGCCAGTTCGTTCTGCATCACCAGGCCAGAAAACGACAGTCCGGTATCACGGCAGTGGGCGAGAATATCACGGGCAAAACTGAACGGATAAGGGACGCTCAGCTCGTGTGCGTCGGCTTTACCGAAGTTCTCTTCGTCGACGATAAAACCGCCGCCGAGTGAGTAGTAAGTCTTGCTGTAAACTTGTTTATCCCCGGCGAAGGCGTGGATCTGCATGCCGTTCTCATGCAGCGGCAAATTGTCGCTGCGGAAAACCATGCCGCCGTCACGCGGGAAATCAACCTCATGCGAACCGTTGGCCAGCATCAGGCGTTGACGTTGTTCTACATCGCGAATAAAGCCCGGGATGCTATCGATATCAACGGTGTCGGGCATATTGCCCGCCAGGCCGAGGATGATAGCGATATCGGTATGGTGACCTTTACCGGTCAATGAGAGTGAGCCGTAAACATCTACGGCAACACGCGTGATAGAAGGCATCAGGCCTTGATTTACCAGATCGTCGACAAACTGTTTGCCGGCTTTCATCGGTCCAACCGTATGAGAGCTGGACGGGCCGATGCCGATCTTAAACATGTCGAAAACGCTAATCACGCTAAAACTCCTTAGAGGCATATTGTTATGGCTGCAGCGGTTAAAAACCGAGCAGGGAACAGCGATATTGTAAAAGGGCCGCACGGGTTTGGCTGCCTTTTTCGCATGAAATTAAATAATCCTTGGTGTTAGTTTTTTACTGATTGCCGCAGGCATTCGGCCGTTCGTGGAACATCCGTTGCCTAAACTCGGTTAATGGCAATCGCGCCAGCTTCCGCTGCTGAACGCGGCCGGCTTAAACCCTGCTGAAATAGTGGTTTATTCCGGACTGCGGTATTTTACAGGTATTTCGTAAGGTTGAAGAGAGGGTTTACAGTTTTTTTAAAACTCTGATAGCCAGAAAGGTAGTTTAAAAAGCAAACCAATGAAGTGATGCCGATCGCTTTACCCACGCCTGTTGCGCAGGTAACCGTTTGGCTTGTGATGGGCATCACATTATTGGCGTTAAATGCTGACCTGCTGTGCCAGCCGTCGAATGATGGCGGCGGTCATTCCCCAGACAAATTGGCTCTGATACCAGGACAGATAAATGCGGTGTGAATGACCGGCGCGGTGAATATCCAACGGATAATAGCGCGAAAGCGTCAGCGCTTCGTGCAGCGGCATTTCAAAAACCTCGGCCACTTCGTCTTCATTGGCGAAAAATTGCACGTCGGGTGAGATCAAGCCAACCACCGGGGTCACCTGAAAACCGGTGCTGCTGTCTAGGGGGGCCAGTTGACCCAGAATGGTCACGGCCTGAGGTGGAATAGCCACTTCCTCCTGAGCTTCACGCAGGGCGGTGATAATCGCCGAGGCGTCTTCAGCATCGGTTTTACCCCCCGGAAATGCCACCTGGCCCGGATGTTTGCGCAGTGAGTCGGCGCGGCGGGTCAACAACAGGGTAGGTTCGGGGCGGCAGATAATCGGGATCAGCACCGCTGCGGGCCGAACGTTATGCGAAATCTGCGATGCCTGCGGCAGTTGCAGCTGAAAGCGGCTGATAAAGGCTGCCAGCGAGGTGGGATAGGTCGGTGGGTTCATGAAGCGATAAACTCCCCCAGTTGCGGCAGGATGCGGCCGACTTTATCAAAGGTTTCCTGATATTCCGCCTGTTCCTGGCTGTCGGCAACGATACCGCCCCCGGCAGAGCAGTAAATGCGGCCGTTTTCGGTGATCAGGGTGCGGATAGTGATGTTGGTGTCCATGGTGCCGCAGGCACTGATATACCCGATGCTGCCGCAGTAGGCGTTTCGTCGCTGCGGCTCCAGCTCTTCAATAATTTCCATCGCTCGCACCTTGGGCGCCCCGGTAATGGAACCGCCCGGGAAGCAGGCGCGCAGCAGTTCGGTCGCCGGAGTGTGTTGCGGCAGGGTGGCGGTGATGGTGCTGACCAGGTGGTGTACCGCCGGGAAGGGTTCGACCACAAACAGTTCGGGAACCTGCACGCTGCCCGGTTCGGCAACTCGGCCGATATCATTGCGCAGTAAATCGACAATCATCAGGTTCTCCGCACGGTCTTTGCTGGAGTTTGCCAAGCGTTGTGCCTGCTGCGCATCCTGATCGGCATCGGCCAGCCGCGGCAGGGTACCTTTGATCGGGCGGGTTTGAATATGTTGGTTTTCCAGCCACAAAAAGCGCTCGGGTGAAACGCTCAGCACGGCGTTTTCCGGCAGACGCAGGAAGGCAGAGAAGGGTGCGCGATTGCTGGCGCTCAATTGCTGAAAGGCTTGCCATTCATCGCCCTGATAATCGGCAGCAAAACGTTGCGCCAGATTGATTTGATAACAGTCGCCACTGCGCAGGTAATGCTGAATACGCTGGAACTTTTCACCGTACTGCCGTCGCGTCATATTGGCCTGCCAGGGGCTGGTCAGGGCAAATGCCGACTCTGGCGCAGGCTGCTGATTGCGGAGCCACTGCCAGCGCTGTTCCCCATCACCATAGCTGAGTAACGTCAGCGTCTGTCGGTGGTGATCGGCTATCACCGCCCAGTCGTAAATACCGATCGCCATATCCGGCAGCGTGATATCTGCCTGTGCCCATTGAGGCAGTTTTTCTACCCGACGACCCAAATCGTAACCGAACAACCCGAGGGCGCCGCCCTGGAACGGCAAGCAGGCATCCACCTGCGGGTGCAGGTTCAGCTGTTCCAGCTGCTGTTGTATCAGGTGGAAAGGATCTTCCGGCGACGTCCAATGCTCTTCACCGCGACGGATCTCGGTAATGGGGCCACGAGTGCTCAGGGTTGCACAGGGTTGCGCCACCAGAATATCGAAACGGTTATGTGAGTGTTCGGCAAAACCGGAATGTAGCAACATCGCCCAAGGCTGTGAGGCCAGTGGGGCAAACAGCTCCAGCAGGGCAGTGCGGGTGTAGGGTAAAGACTTTATATTCGGTGCGGTTGCGCTCATGGGCCTCAATAAACCTGACTAACGGGGCGGCGGTTTCTGACGGCTATTCTGCCATATTCAACCGGCTGACGCATGCTCTGGCATCAGGCGCATAAGCACACTCCGTATAAACGATGATTAAACATTTTTGCAAATGAAGCATTTTTTGCGACTTTGACTATAATCCAATATGTTAAAAACTACACCAGTGAAGGGTTGAGATAATTCTCGGACTCGATGTTTTCAAATTCTAAACTTCATTATTAGTTTCATTCGGTTATTGTTTTTGCTTGTTATCACTCGTCTGTGAAAGCGCAGATCTTAAAATATAAATGATAACAAGACACATTTGTGCCCCGGCAGAGTCGATGGGCCAATGCCTTATTTAATTGCACCCTGATATTTTTAAAAAATAGAAATATTCATTCGTTACTTTTTGCGAAGAGCTGCCTATGCCCCTAATGCTGAGTGTTATTGTCCCGTTGCACAACGTGGGCGAACTGTTTGAGCCGTTTCTGGCATCACTGCTGGCCCAGAACGAACGTCGGTTGGAAGTGATCATCGTTAATGATGGTTCCACCGACGGCTCTGGTGATATCGCCCACCGCTATGCGCAGCAACACACGCATATTACCGTGATTGATCAGCATAATGCGGGGGTGTCCTGCGCCCGTAATGCCGGGTTGGCGGTTGCCAGGGGGAAATATGTGGCATTCCCCGATGCCGATGACTTACTGGCACCGGAAATGTATTCAACGCTGATTGAATTAGCCGAACAAAACCAATTGGATGTCATGCAGTGTAACGGTGAACGTTATTTCACCGACCAGGATGAATTGCAGCCGATTATTCCGCTAAAGCGATTAGGTGATACCGATGTTATTAGCGGCGTGCAATGGCTGGAGCGTGCGTTAGAATCAAGAAAGTTTATTCATGTGGTCTGGCTGGCGGTATATCGTCTTGATTTTATTAAGCAGCACCGGTTGTATTTCGAACCGGGTTTGCACCATCAGGATATTCCCTGGACTACTGAAGTGATGTTTAATGCACAGCGGGTGAAATACCTTGGCAAAGCGCTGTATCGCCAACGGGTGCACGGCCAGTCGATCAGTAACCGCCGCCGTACGGGCAAGGCAAATGTCGAGTATCAGCGCCATTACATGAAAATTGTAGCCATGCTGGTGGCGTTGAATCGGCGTTATGCCGATAAAATTGCCATCCGCCCGGCTTTCCACTGGCAGATTACCCGTGAAGCCTTGGGCATTTGCCACAGCATCCGTCGTGAGCCAGAGCTGGCGGCCCAGTGCCGTATCACCGATGAGTTCTTTCAGCTTGGCATCGATCGGGCGATGGTTGATAACGCGCGCGGCCTCAAACAGGGATGGCACGTTATTCTCTGGCTTCACCGCCTGAAGCAGTGGCGACATGGCGATCCTTGTTCACTGCCGGCGGCCGAATAACAGACGTTGGGATCCGTCGGTTTAAGGCGTATACTCAGCCTCCATTTTGCCGGAGAGAAACACATGCTTGCAGGTATGCCGTCACTGAGTCATCTAGAGCAGCAGGAAGCTGCAGATCGTATCCATCTGTTGATGGAACAAGGCATGAGCAGTGGTGAAGCCATCGCGCGCGTCGCGCAGGAAATCCGCGAAAAACATCAGGGTGATCAGGTTAGCGTCATGTTTGATGACGAAGACGACGATGAAGAGTATCAGGAACGGCCGGATGACCAGGCTGATGACGACTCGGAAGAAGACGAAAACTATTGATGTTGTCGGGGCCGGCAAACCGGCCCCAAAGCATTAACCTTCAATCACCACCGCAGCTGCGGCCCGTTTGGCCGATTCCACCGCCAGCGCTACATTTTCTGCCGTAGCCAGCGCGACCCCCATCCGACGTTGACCGTTAATTTCCGGCTTGCCGAACAAACGCAGTTGATTGTGGCCGACCAGCGCGCGATCCAGCCCACTAAAGCGCAGGTCACTGCTGATTAACTGTGGCAGGATCACCGCCGAAGCAGAAGGGCCAAACTGGCGAATGGCGCCAATCGGCAGACCGAGGAAAGCGCGAACGTGTAGCGCAAATTCGGACAGATCTTGTGAAATCAGAGTCACCATGCCGGTATCGTGCGGGCGCGGTGAAACCTCGCTGAAGATCACTTCATCGCCACAAACAAACAATTCAACGCCGAACAGGCCAAAACCGCCCAGCGCCTTCACCACATTTTCTGCAATCGCCTGTGCGCGGCTTAGCGCCAGGTCACTCATCTGCTGCGGTTGCCACGATTCGCGGTAATCGCCGTCCTCCTGGCGATGGCCGATCGGCGCACAGAAATGCACACCGTCGACAGCGCTGATGGTCAGCAGGGTGATTTCAAAATCAAATTTTACCAGCCCTTCAACAATCACCCGGCCACCACCGGCACGACCGCCTTGCTGGGCATAATCCCAGGCGGTTTTCAGCTGGTCCGGGCTGCGGATCAGGCTCTGGCCTTTGCCGGAAGAGCTCATCACCGGCTTGATAATGCACGGGTAGCCAATTTCGTCGACCGCCTGGCGGAAAGCGGTTTCGCCGTCGGCAAAACGGTAACTGGAGGTTGGCAGGCCAAGGGTTTCCGCCGCCAGACGGCGGATGCCTTCGCGGTTCATCGTCAGGCGCGTTGCCTCGGCGCAGGGCACCACGCGGTGTCCTTGCTGTTCCAGTTCAACCAGCATGCTGGTGGCGATGGCCTCGATCTCCGGCACGATATAATCAGGACGTTCCTGCTCAATCACGGCTTTAAGCGCGTTGTCATCGAGCATGTTAATCACGTGGCTGCGGTGCGCCACATGCATGGCAGGGGCATCAGCATAGCGATCTACGGCGATCACTTCGAGGCCCAAACGCTGGCATTCGATAGCAACTTCTTTACCCAGCTCGCCGGAGCCGAGCAACATAACGCGGGTGGCGGACGGGCGCAGGGCGGTTCCAATAGTTAACATAGTCTCGTACCTGGATCTGTGGAGTGTAATGCGGTCGGATAATGGCCCGGCAGTATATACGAAAACGTTTGCGTATGCAGCCGGAGGCTATTGAACTGCCGATGTGGTGGCCAAAAGCCGCAGTTGGCGGCTTTTTTTATGCGTGAAATCCGTAATCCACCCTATCTCTGTTATCATCTGCGGCTGATTCGGTGCTGCCCTGAGCGCGCCGCCATTCCATTTGCCATAAAGAGTTATCGCCGTGAGCACAGTATCTTTTTCTTCCCTGCCGCTGCCAGCCGAACAGTTGGCCAACCTCAACGAACTGGGGTATGCCGAAATGACACCGGTGCAGGCCGCCGCACTGCCCGCCATCCTGAATGGGCAGGACGTACGTGCCAAAGCAAAAACCGGCAGCGGTAAAACGGCGGCGTTCGGCATCGGTCTGCTGGACAAAATTAACGTAGCCCAGGTGGCCGCGCAGGCGCTGATCCTGTGCCCGACGCGTGAGCTGGCTGACCAGGTGAGCAAAGAATTGCGCCGTTTGGCGCGCTTCACCCAGAACATTAAAATTTTGACCCTGTGCGGCGGCCAGCCGATGGGGCCGCAGCTTGACTCGCTGGTGCACGCGCCCCATATCGTGGTGGGGACGCCGGGGCGCATTCAGGAACACCTGCGCAAGAAAACGCTGGTACTGGATGAACTGAAAGTGCTGGTGCTGGACGAAGCTGACCGCATGTTGGATATGGGTTTCGCCGATGACATCGATGACGTGATCAGTTACACGCCGCCGCAGCGCCAAACGCTGCTGTTCTCGGCAACCTATCCGAGCGGTATCGAACGCATCAGCGCCCGCGTGCAGCGCAGCCCGTTAAATGTGGAAGTGGACGACGGTGAAGAACAAACCACCATCGAACAACGCTTCTATGAAACCACCCGCGATCAGCGTCCGGCGGTGCTGGTGTCGGCAATCCGCCATTACCAACCTTCTTCCTGCGTGGTGTTCTGCAACACCAAGCGCGACTGTCAGAGCGTGTATGAAGCGTTGGAGTCTCGCGGCATCAACGTGCTGGCGCTACATGGCGATCTGGAACAACGCGATCGTGACCAGGTGCTGGTGCGTTTTGCCAACCGCAGTTGCCGGGTGCTGGTGGCAACCGACGTTGCCGCACGCGGCCTGGATATCAAAGAGCTGGAGCTGGTAGTCAACTACGAGCTGGCATTTGATCCGGAAGTGCACGTTCACCGCATTGGCCGTACCGGCCGTGCCGGTTTGAGCGGCAAGGCGATCAGCCTGTGTACACCGCAGGAAATGACGCGCGCGCATGCCATTGAAGACTATTTGCAAACCAAGGTTAAGTGGGCACCGGTATCTGAGCTGAGCGGGGCGAGGAATACCACGCTGGAAGCCGAAATGGTCACCCTGTGCATCGACGGTGGGCGCAAGGCCAAAATCCGTCCAGGCGACATTCTCGGCGCATTGACCGGCGATGCCGGGCTGACGGCGGCGGAAGTGGGCAAGATCGACATGTTCCCGGTACATGCCTATGTGGCGATCCGCAAGGAAAGCGCCCGCAAGGCACTGCAACAGCTTCAGCAGGGCAAAATCAAGGGTAAGAACTGCAAGGTGCGGTTGTTGAAATAAGTCGCGTCAGGGGTGCGCTTGCATCCCTGCGTAAAATCACCTTATACTGTATAAAAATACAGTATTCTAACCTTTGAGGAATGCACACATGGCCGTTGAAGTTAAATATGTGGTGGTGAGAAACGGTGAGGAAAAGATGACTTTCGCAACCAAGAAAGAAGCCGACGCTTACGACAAAATGCTGGATCTGGCAGATAGCCTCGGTGAATGGCTGCAGCAGTCACCCCTGACCCTGGATGATGAGCAGCGTGAAGGGCTGAGCTTCTTCCTGGCGGAGAATAAAGACGTGCTGGGGCAAATTCTGCGCGGCGCAGCGCCGACAGAAGCGCCGAAGAAATCCGCCAAAGTGAAAACGGAAAAACCTGTCGCTACCACTAAAGAGGGATCTGCGTCAGAAAAGCAGGCAGCATAATGACTTATGTTGCGGCAATGTGATGAAAAAGGATCTAGAATGAGCCGTGAAATAACTTTCTTCAGCCGCTTTGAGCAAGATATTTTGGCCGGGCGCAAAACCATTACCATTCGGGATGCCAGTGAATCCCACTTTCAACCCGGTGAGGTATTGCGCGTTAGCCGCAATGAAGACAACGTCTTTTTCTGCCAGATTGAAGTGCTGTCAGTCACGCCGGTGCGCCTGGACGGGTTAACCGAGCAGCATGCCCGGCAGGAAAACATGTCACTCAGCGAACTGAAGCAGGTGATCAAGGAAATCTATCCGGGGCTGGATGAGCTGTTTGTCATCACCTTCGCCAAACGCTGATCTGTCGCCAGGCCAGTTGTGAGCCAAGGGCCAATGCCTGCGGATAGCGTTAATCACAACTGGAGGGAATATGAAAACAACGGGACTGAGTTTGGCGGTAGCGCTGTTGGCCATGGCGGGGTTAACCACCTCGGTGCAGGCGCAGGAGCAACGTAGCGCCAAAGTCGCGCAATGCGCGGGTCTGCAACCGGCAGACGTTGCCGCTCAGGTGAAACGCGATTTTCTGCAAAACCGTATCACACGCTGGGAATCGGATAAAAAACTGCTGGGCACGGCCACCCCGATCGCCTGGATCAGCCCGGAAGCCATTACCGGTAAAGATGCCGTCTGGCAGGTCCCTTTGACGGTTCGCGGCACCAAACAGGATAAAACCTATCATGTGATCCTGGACTGTAACGCCGGTAAGATCACCTACAGCGAACCACAGTAATTACATAAATTTCAGGCGGTGTTGCGTATAGCTTGCCCAACTGAAAAGACTCAGCCCGCCTTATCAGCGGGCTTTTTGTTTTAAACCGTCGGCCTTAGTCGGTGAACGGGATCACTAATTCACCCGGTTTCACTTCCAGTCCTTTCGCCAGTTTCTTGGCCATCGCCTCGGTTTTACTGTTATCCGGGTTCAGCACGTAGGCCGGTTTTTGGTCGAAGTAGGATTTCAGCGACTGGTTCAGGTAAGGCGTCAGCGCCTTCATCACCGTCTGCATTTTCTCTGGCTGCACGCTATAGTCGGTCAATTCCATATCCTTCAGGAATACCGCACCTTGCTCGCGGTCATAGACCGGCTGTGCCTTCAGCGTCAGCTTCAGATCCGCTGTCTGCGGGCCAAGGATCGAGGTAATGTTCACTTTCGCATCGCCGGAAAGGGTGACCTTGCCAGGTTCACTGCGGCCGATTTGGCTCTGCAACTGCGTCAGCACGATATTGGCGTCCAGTAATCCCGGCACGCCGATCTGCTTCTGGTAATCGTTATGCTTTTGCAGGTAGTCGTTCACTTCCTGCTCGCTAAGTGTGTATTGGGTCAGTTGGTTGCAGCCGACCAATGCGCCAACAAATGCCAGGGCTGCCACACCCATTAGGATCTTTTTCATAAGTACTCACGTGTTGGGGGCGTAGCTATCTGCCCCGATTGACATGGCCGCAGTATACCGCGGCCCTTCCGAAACATGGGATAATATTGATAATGCGCGGAAAACTTGTCACGACCTATCGGATAACGCCGAAACTGTTCAGCGCCGCAAACGCAATGCCAGCAACAATACTCCCCCCAGACAGGCTAACCCGCCCAGTGCCGGAAACAGCGGAATGCCCCACAACCGCACCGAGGATTGCATCAGATAGGGCGCCAGGCCCAGCGTGAAGGCGGCGGTCACTATGGCAATGGCCAGCGTGACGGCAGAACGTTCCAGCGCTTTGCTTAACTGACTGATGTTCTTGAGGTTGATATCGGCGCTGATTTGCCCGCGTTTTAGTCGGCGCATCAGCAGACGCAGGGTCTGCGGAAGTTCTTCGCCCGCATCCAGCGCTTCACCACCTAGCGCCAGCATCCGCCGACGCACAGCCTCAGGGGTGTAACGCTGCAGCATCACCTGTTGCAGCATGGGTTTCAGGGTGGCGATGATGTCGAAATTGGGATCCAACCGGTGCAACACGCCGTCTGCGGTGATTAACGCCTTGAACAGCAACACCAGATCCGGTGGCAGCGCCAACTGATGTTCACGCGCCATCACCAGCAGATCGGTCAATGCCTTACCCAGCGTCAGGGTTGCCGAAGCCTGCTTATCGAGAAAGTTTTGCGCCGCCAGTTCCAAATCCAGCAGATCCAAAGGATCGCTGTCCGACCAGGCGATCAAGGTATTGACGATACCGCCGGACTCCCGCTCGGCAATCGCCTGCAGCAACAGCAGTAACTGATTGCGCCGCCGTTCGGAAAGTTGGCCGACCATACCGAAATCGATAAAGCCGACGCGATTATCCGCTAACGCCATCAGATTACCCGGGTGCGGATCGGCGTGATAAAGCCGGTGCTCCAGCACCATTTTCATAAAGGCCTGTGCGCCGCGCTGTGCCAGAAGTGGGCCATCAAAACCGGCGGTTGCCAATTGCTGTGGATTTTCCGGCGCGATGCCGGGCAGAAACTCCTGCACCAGCAGGCGTTTTGACGACCATTGCCAGTAAATTTTCGGTATCACTACTTCGGGCTGTTGAGCAAATTGCTGAGCCACCCGTTCGCAGTTATTGCCTTCGTGAGTCAGGTCCAGCTCATGATTAAGCGCGGTTGCCAGCGCTCGTACCATCTGACGTGGCCGATAGCGGGCCAGCGCCGGGCTTTGTTGTTCCACGGTTTCCGCCAGATAGGCCAGCAGGCGCAAATCGGCGTGAATGGTTTTTGCCAGACCGGGGCGTAATACCTTGATCACCACGGCTTCACCGCTGTGCAAACGGGCGCGATAAATCTGTGCCATCGATGCGGCGGCCAGTGGGGCTTGATCAAACTCGGCGAACAGGTGGTGTGGGTCACCCCCCAAATCGGCGGTAATCTGCGGCGCCAGTTCGCTCCAGGCCAGGGTTGTCGCCTGGCTGTGCAGGCGATCCAGTTCGTCGGTCCAGCTCGAGTCCAACAGGTCTGAGCGGGTAGCCAGGATCTGGCCGAATTTGACAAAGGTTGGCCCCAGCGCTTCCAGTGCGGCACGCAAGCGTTGTGGCAAGGTTTGGTTATCTTGCGGTTCACCGCCGCCTTCACCGCCGCTTAGCAGGGTGCTCAGGCCCAGCAGGCGAATGACATCCTGTAGGCCGTAGCGGATCAGCACCGCGGATATTTCTTTCAGCCTCGCCCGATCGCGGGCGGTAACCAGCACCATTTTCAACATTTGCGCGCTATATCCTTATTGCGGGGGATCACTGTTCCATATCGAACAGCAGTGGAATATCACTGCGCTGCGCCATCCGGTTACGATAGGCTTCGATGTTATCCGGCAGCGTAAGCCCGGCGACGATCGACAGCGAACGCAGCAGTGGGAACAGGTGAATATCGTCCTCCGACAGGGTACCGTTCACGGCATCAGGGGCGGCTATCAGCCCGGAAAGCACCTGGAGATCGGCTTCCAGTTGTGCGATCAGATCGGCGCTGTCGGCAAGGTGCGTGGAGAAGTCACCGATTGAAGCCTGCTTTTTGTCGGTAAAATACTGGCGCGCTCCTGCTGTGGCGAACTCTTCGAAATCCGCGTTGGCGAAGCGTGGCAGCAGCAAATTGAGGCTGTAGCTACCGACCCGTTGTAGCCATTCGGCGATCGCCGGGTTGGTTTTACCGGTCAGCAGGGGGTTACCGTCGAGTTGGTCGACGTAATGCACGATATCCATGCTTTCCGGCAGGTAACTGCCGTCGTCTTTTTGCAGAATGGGGGCCATTTTCTTGCCAATCATGCCGATCGGCGTCGCTTCATCATCGTTGAGCAGAGTGACCAGGCGGACGGGCAGATTTTTCAGGCCAAAAATCATACGGGCTTTAACGCAGAATGGGCAATGATCGTAGATAAACAGTTTCATGCTTGCTCCGGTTGTCAGGTTTTAACAGCAATAGTTATCACAGCATACTGAGGCTGTCGCGAAGAGTTCTTGTTGGAAGGTGCGTTATTGTTGAATGGCCCGCGCAAAGTACGCGGGCCAAAGCAGGCGTTATTTTTTGGTTGGAACGGAATTGATCACTTCTATCAGGTGGATACGCGCCTCTTCCAGATCGATTTTATCCCGTTCGTTGCTGGCGTTGACTATCTGCAACTGTTTGATGATGTCGCTTTTCAGGTCGGCATTTCCAGCAATAATATGGGCCAGTGCTTTTTCTACCAGAGTTGAGCGCGCGTACAGCATGCGCAGGTTCAGTACCATGTGCTCCAGTAACTGCGGTAATTTTGATTCATCGGTCATCGCCAACTTCTCCTGTTTATGTTTTTACTATCAGGATAGCAGCTATGGGAAATTCGGCTGATTTTCTGGCAACTTAGAGAAAAAATTAGCCGCCGGGGGCAACTGCCGGTGCGCTGCTGCGCGGGTTGAACTGCCAGTAAAGTGCAAACAGGGTAATAAAGCCTACGATACCCAGCAGTATCCACGGCAGTTCCGGCATGTTCATCGAGTGGCCGGTGTCGTACATCCAGCCGCCACCGGTGTAACCCAGTGCGCCGCCCAATGCCAGCCCCAGGCGGCTGAACCCCATGTAACTGCCGCGTGCGCGGGGATCGGCCAGCGAGGCGCTGAGGGTTTCACGCGCAGGCTCGGCGATGATGGAACCGAGATAGAAACAGCAGATCAGGGTAAAGACGCCCTGCAGGCTGGTTGCCAGCCCAACCGGCATCAGGCTGAGGGTCATCAGCAGCAAGCCGGCCATCAAGCGTTGCTCCAGCCGAAAACGTTTTTCGCTCCAGCGAGCCAGTGGATACAGCAGTGACAGCGACAGCGCGGCTTCGATGGCATACATCCATTTTACCGCCGTGGGTGAACCGGCGATTTCATTGACCACGATCGGCAGCATCAGCATCACCTGTACCGACAGCATGTAGTAGCCGGTCAGCGTCAGCACGTAGGTCAGGAAACGGCGGTCGCGCAGTACGCGCATCATGCCTTCCTTCATTGGGGTGCGGACGGTAGAAATACGGTATGCCGGCAGCAGCCAGGCGTTCCAGCCCGCGGCCAACACGAAAATGCCCGCGCCGACCCAGCAAACGAAGTGGAAATCATATTGCAGCAACCAACTGCCGATCAGGGCGCCAATCACCGCCCCGGCACTGTCCTGCATCATTAACAGAGAGTAAAAACGGCCGCGCTCATGCGGACGGGTGAGCTTAATCACCAGCGCGGTGCGCGGTGGGTCAAACAAGGTGCCACCGAGGGCGGAAAGGGCGCAGGAGAACCACAGCAGCCAGGGCTGATCGGCCATTGCCATGGTGGCGAAACCGGCCGCGCGCATCAGCATGCCGGTGACAATCATCGGTTTGGCACCAAATCGGTCGGCGATTGCTCCGCCAAAAATGCCCAATCCCTGTTGGATTAATTGCCGTAAACCCAGTGCGGCACCGACCACCACGGCCGCCCAGCCAAGTTGATCGACAAAGCGAATCGAAATAAGTGGAAAGACTACAAAAAAGCCTAAAACCACTAACAGGTTATCGAGTAATAGAAAATACTTACCCAAGCTCCGAGCTTGCGATACCAGAGACATGCTTCACCACGAGCAATTAAGGGGGAGAGGAGTGCGACCGCTCTAGTTTGTACCCATTCCCGGATTGCCGATAGGGGCGAGGAAGATAATATTTTTTTATCGTCAATACGTTACCTGCACGGCAAAACAGCACGAAAATAGCCGTAAAATGGTTAATCGCTTATTTACTGAGCTGCCGGGATTTTACCTCCGGGGCAGGCTACGGTTATATTAAATGAGGGTAAGTGCGGTTCTGCGCCGGTGTTTAAAAAATAATGGCCCAGGATAGGTTCGTCGCAGGATGAA
Organism: Serratia sp. AR11; assembly: GCF_056376275.1. Lineage (NCBI taxonomy): Bacteria > Pseudomonadati > Pseudomonadota > Gammaproteobacteria > Enterobacterales > Yersiniaceae > Serratia > Serratia sp. AR11. Next base: position 3,156,250 of record NZ_CM150739.1, on the reverse strand, counting down.
TATCCAGACGTGCGCCCAATAAATACTTCTTATCGAACCGTTCTGACCGCGGGGGAAATGATGTTTGGCTATCGCTCTGCATCACCAAAAGTACGCCTCACCACCGACCGGCTGGTTGTCCGTTTAGTTCATGAACGCGACGCCTACCGGCTGGCGGAATACTATGCCGAAAACCGAGCCTTTCTTAAGCCCTGGGAACCGGTCCGGGATGAAAGCCATTGTTATCCTTCCGGCTGGCAGGCACGGCTGGGGATGATCACCGAAATGCAAAAGCAGGGCAGCGCCTACTATTTTATCCTGCTCGATCCGGAAGAACATGAAGTGCAGGGCGTGGCGAACTTCAGCAATGTGCTGCGCGGTTCTTTCCATGCCTGTTTCCTCGGTTATTCATTGGCCGAAAAATGGCAGGGGCAGGGGCTGATGTATGAAGCGCTGCAGTCCGCAATCCGCTATATGCTGCGTCAGCAGCGAATGCATCGCATTATGGCCAACTATATGCCGCACAATCAGCGCAGCGGCGCGTTGTTGACTCGCCTGGGATTTGAACGTGAAGGTTATGCCAAGGACTATCTGCTGATCGACGGGCAGTGGCAGGATCACGTACTGACGGCATTAACCAATAAAGAATGGCTACCGCCACGCTGAGGCCAGAAAATGAAATATGAATTAAGCGCTAAAGAAGCCAGGGTGATTGGCTGCCTGCTGGAAAAGCAGGTCACTACCCCGGACCAGTATCCCCTTTCTCTCAATGGCATCCAGCTTGCCTGCAACCAGAAAACCAACCGCGAGCCGGTGATGGAACTGACGGAAAGTGAAGTGCAGCAAATTCTCGACCTGTTGCTAAAGAAGCATTTTCTGCGCACTCTCAGCGGCTTCGGCAATCGAGTGGTCAAATATGAGCACCGCTTCTGTAATTCGGAGTTCGGTCAGCTAAAACTGTCTGCTGCCGAGGTAGCGGTGGTTGCCACCCTGTTGCTTCGTGGCGCGCAAACCCCCGGTGAACTGCGCACCCGCACCAACCGCATGCATGAGTTCAGTGATGTCAGCGAAGTCGAGCAGGTGCTGACGAATCTGAGCGCCCGTGAGGATGGGCCTTTTGTGGTGCGTTTGGCACGTGAGCCAGGCAAACGTGAAAGCCGATTTATGCATTTGTTCTGCGGCCAGATTGACGAGGCACCGGCAGAAGCCGCATTGGAAAATGACGCTGAATTGAGCCAGCGCGTGAGCGTACTGGAAAACGAAGTCGCGCAGCTTAAACAACAACTGCAGGCATTATTGGAGCGGGGGACGCATGACTAAATTACGCGTTGGCGTCGTGGGGCTGGGCGGCATTGCGCAAAAAGCCTATTTGCCGCTCCTCAGTCAGGCGGCGGACTGGACGCTGGTCGGCGGCTTTTCTCCCAATCAGCAAAAGGCGCAGCCGATTTGCGACAGCTATCGGATGGCCTGTTTTTCGGGGCTGGATACTTTGGCTCAGCAATGCGATGCCGTTTTCGTCCACAGCAGTACCGCCAGCCATTTTCAGGTGATCGGCGAATTACTGCGCTACGGCGTTCACGTCTATGTCGACAAGCCGTTGGCGGAGACGGTTGAACAAGGCGAGCAGTTAATCGCGCTGGCTGAAAAGCAGGGCAAAACGCTGATGGTGGGTTTTAACCGTCGCTTTGCGCCGTTATATCTTCAGTTGAAGCAACAGATGCAGCAACCGGCATCGCTTCGTATGGACAAACACCGCGCCGACAGCGTCGGGCCAAACAACCTGCGCTTTACCCTGCTGGACGATTATCTGCACGTGGTGGATACCGCGCTGTGGCTGGGCGGCGATGAGGGGAAATTACTCAGCGGTAGCCTGCGAGCTACGGCGGCCGGTGAGTTGATGTATGCCGAGCATCATTTTGAGTGCGGCGAAACGCTGGTGACGACCAGTATGCATCGCCGGGCCGGCAGCCAGCGCGAAAGCGTGCAGGCAGTCACCGACGGCGCGGTCTATCAGCTGAGCGATATGCGCCAGTGGCTGCGAGAAGACTCACAAGGCGTGCTGGAGCAACCGACGCCAGGCTGGCAGACCACCCTGGCACAGCGCGGTTTTGACGGTGCAATCCGCCATTTCCTTGCTTGTGTCAGCAACCAGACGGTGCCGGAAACCGCCGGAGAGCAGGCAATTGCTGCTCAAAGGGTGATTGAAAAACTGCTGCGCGATGCCGGTTTATAAGGTAACCCCATGTAACATATGGCGGTAGCTATTCTGCCGCGGATGGGTAAACTTAGCCGATAGTTTTACTGACGCCTGCTGATGCAGGCGTCGACATTTACAGGGCACATCAGAAAAACCACATGAACCTACTAAAATCGTTGGCCGCCGTCAGCTCTATGACGATGTTTTCGCGGGTGCTGGGCTTTGCCCGTGACGCTATCGTGGCGCGGGTGTTTGGCGCCGGAATGGCAACAGATGCCTTTTTCGTGGCGTTCAAACTGCCCAACCTGCTGCGGCGTATTTTTGCCGAGGGCGCATTTTCTCAAGCCTTTGTGCCGATCCTGGCCGAATATAAAAGCCAGCAGGGTGAAGAGGCGACGCGTACCTTTATCTCATACGTTTCTGGTCTGTTAACGCTGATACTGGCGTTGGTCACGGTGTTGGGGATGCTGGCCGCCCCCTGGGTTATCTATATTACCGCACCGGGTTTTGCCGATTCACCGGACAAGTTTGCTCTGACGTCGTCGCTGCTCCGCGTGACCTTTCCCTACATTCTGCTGATTTCGCTGGCCTCGCTGGTCGGCTCGATCCTCAATACCTGGAACCGTTTTTCAATCCCGGCGTTCGCGCCAACCTTGCTGAACGTCAGCATGATCGGTTTTGCGCTGTTTGCCGCGCCTTACTTCAATCCACCGGTGATGGCGCTGGCCTGGGCGGTGGTGGTCGGTGGGGTACTGCAACTGGGTTATCAACTGCCGCATTTGAAGAAGATTGGCATGCTGGTGCTGCCGCGCATCAAGCTTGGTGATGCCGGCGTATGGCGCGTGATGCGTCAGATGGGGCCGGCGATTTTTGGCGTTTCGGTTAGCCAGATTTCACTGATTATCAATACCATTTTCGCCTCGTTTCTGGTCTCGGGATCGGTTTCCTGGATGTACTATGCCGACCGTCTGATGGAGTTCCCTTCCGGGGTGTTGGGTGTGGCATTGGGCACCATTTTGTTGCCGTCGCTGGCGAAAAGTTTCTCCAGCGGTAACCACGACGAATATTCCCGACTGATGGACTGGGGGCTGCGTCTGTGCTTCCTGCTGGCGCTGCCGAGTGCTATCGCACTGGGGATCCTGGCCAAGCCGCTGACCGTTTCGTTGTTCCAGTATGGCAAGTTCAGTGCCTTTGATGCCGCCATGACTCAGCGTGCGCTGGTGGCCTATTCGGTCGGGCTGATGGGGTTGATCGTGGTGAAGGTGTTGGCGCCAGGGTTCTATTCGCGTCAGGATATTAAAACACCGGTTAAAATTGCCATTATCACGCTGATTTTGACCCAGGTGATGAACCTGATGTTTATCGGCCCGCTGAAACATGCCGGGCTTTCGCTGTCGATTGGTCTCGGGGCCTGCCTTAACGCTTCGCTGTTGTACTGGCAGTTGCGTAAGCAGAAGATTTTCCACCCGCAACCGGGTTGGGCGATGTTCCTGACCAAGCTGGTGATTGCGGTGATGGTGATGTCGGTGGTGCTGGTCGGTGTGATGTGGCTAATGCCTGCCTGGGATCAGGGCAATATGCTGGAGCGCCTGTTGCGGTTGGCGGTCGTGGTGGTCACCGGCGTGGTGGCTTACTTTGGCGTATTGGCTGGCTTGGGCTTCCGGCCACGCGACTTTGCACGCCGGGTGGCATAAACGGATATTGCCGTTGCCAAAGCATAAAAAAGGGTCGCCGTGGCGACCCTTTTTCGTATTCAACCCGAGAGGTTACATACGCTCGACGGTTTCGATGCCCAGCGTGTCCAGACCGGCCTTCAACGTTTTGGCGGTCAACAGCGCCAGCTTCAGGCGGCTCTGACGCGCTTCTTCGCTATCTGCATTGAGGATCTGGCAGTGCTCGTAGAAGCCGGAGAACAGGCCCGCGAGATCATACAGGTAGCTACACATCACGTGTGGGGTGCCTTCACGCGCCACTGTGGTGATCACTTCTTCAAACTGCAGCAGACGGGTTGCCAGCGTGATTTCACGCTCTTCGGTCATCACCAGTGGCAGGGTCAGGTTGCTTTCATCGACACCGGCGCGTTTGAACACCGAGGCAACGCGGGTATAGGCATACTGCATATAAGGTGCGGTATTGCCTTCAAACGCCAGCATGTTATCCCAGTCGAAGATGTAATCGGTAGTCCGGCTTTTTGACAGGTCGGCGTATTTCACCGCACCGATGCCAACGGCATTGGCCAGGCTTTGCATTTCTTCTGCCGGCATATCCGGGTTTTTCTCGGCGATCAGTTTGCCGGCGCGATCCACCGCTTCATCCAGCAGATCGGACAGTTTCACCGTGCCGCCTGAGCGGGTTTTGAACGGCTTGCCGTCTTTACCCAGCATCATGCCGAACATGTGGTGTTCCAGCGACAGCGAGTCCGGGATATAGCCGGCCTTACGCACGATGGTCCAGGCCTGCATCAGGTGCTGGTGCTGACGCGAGTCGATGTAATACAGCACACGATCGGCGCCCAGCGTTTCATAACGGTATTTGGCACAGGCAATATCGGTAGTGGTGTACAGGTAGCCGCCATCCTTTTTCTGGATGATGACGCCCATCGGCTCGCCGTCTTTATTCTTGTATTCATCGAGGAATACCACGGTGGCACCTTCGCTTTCCACCGCCAGACCCTTGGCCTTGAGATCGGCAACAATCCCCGGCAGCATCGCGTTGTACAGGCTTTCACCCATCACGTCGTCTTCGGTCAGGGTGACGTTCAGACGGTTATAGGTCAGCTGGTTTTGTGCCATGGTAATGTCGACCAGCTTGCGCCACATCTTCAGACAGTACTGGTCGCCGCCTTGCAACTTCACCACATAGGCGCGAGCGCGCTCGGCAAAATCGGCGTCTTCGTCATAGTGTTTCTTCGCTTCGCGGTAGAACTGTTCCAGGTCGGACAAATCCATATCGCTGGCGTTCTCGTTCTGCATTTTTTCCAGATAGGCGATTAACATGCCGAACTGGGTGCCCCAGTCGCCAACGTGGTTAGCGCGGATCACCTTGTGGCCCAGGAACTCCTGGGTACGTGCGGCGGCGTCACCGATAATGGTGGAGCGCAGGTGACCGACGTGCATTTCTTTCGCCACGTTGGGGGCAGAGTAGTCAATAACGATGGTCTGTTGCTTGACTGGTGCAATATCCAGTTTTGGCGCGCTCAGCACGCGATCGGCTTGCTGGGCAACCCATTGGCTGTTCAGGAAAATATTGATAAAGCCGGGGCCGGCGATTTCCACTTTGCTGGCGACGTCGCCGAGGTCAAGCAGTTGCACCACTTTTTCCGCCAGCTGGCGCGGCGGCATGCCGAGTTTTTTGGCGACGGACATCACGCCATTGGCTTGATAATCACCGAACTGTGCTTTTGCTGATTGACGGACCTGCGCTTCGCAATCGGCTGGCGCGCCTGCGGCAATCAGCGCCTGGCTGACTTTATCTGAAAGAAGAACCTGAATATTCACCGGGTTACCTTAATGACGAACGAGGGGCCGTATGCCATGCCCCTGCGGGATTCAAAGGTGGTTTTTTTGGCTGCGCGTCAACACGGCGGCCCACCACAAAACAGCCTGTAATTGTAACTGATTTGATGGGTTACGTCAGCAGTTGGCGCGGGAGGATTAGGTGAAAGTCTTGGTTCATTAATGCCCGCCTGCAATGAGTTGCGGTGGCAGAGTGAACGGCATACGAGAAAAACATGGATGGGATAAAATGGAATCAGCAGAACTAGTGCTTTTTGTTTCGGCGGCCGGCATCCAGCGTGTTATTGCGACGTGATTTAAAATGACGATATATCGCATAGGCAGCAATAACTACCAATAGCAAAGAAACTATTAAAAGGAACATAAGTGATTATCTCTGACTCAATTTTCACTAAAGTAGCTCAATTGATATTTCCAAGCAATTACCGTACTCGTGTTTAGGAAGATTCTCATGCTTGATTTATTGTAAAGTCTTTAGTTAACAGGTTGTTACTGTTTGTTTTTGTATGGGGATTCATTTCCAATCGTTTTTTGCTACGTATGAATTAACTATTTCTTAAGCATTTATGAATGTTGACAGCGCTGAATTATTTGGCTTAATAAGTTAGCAATATCTTCAGTGCTCTGGTCATAAGAAAAAGCTATAAACTTATGCCATAGCCTTTGTCAGGAATTAAAGGCTGAAAAAGTAAAATCCGCAGTGTAATAAAAAACGTGAAAATTATTCTTTCGTGCTTTTTATGTTCAGCGAATAGCCACTTTATCTTGTCGCGATTTTTGAGAGCAAAAAATATTAACTTGCCGCGTCAGCCGGGTGGCTAGCAGCACCTCAGACGTGTAAATTACACCTCCTGAAAACCGCTTTCCGCAGTATCGAGGACGTTATGACCACTTTCCCGGCGATGGCCGAACTTAACGATTTAGCGCTGGATTTACCCCGCTTTGAACTGGCGTTGAGCCGGTTTGCCGAAAAGCTGCATTTGGATTTGTCCCAGTTTACGGCGGATCATATCTCGGTGCGTTGCCATCAAAACACCACGGCCGATCGCTGGCGGCAGGGGTTGCTGCAGTGTGGCTCATTGCTGTCAGAGTCGATGATCAATGGTCGTCCTATTTGCTTGTTTGATCTCCAGCAACCGCTCAAGGTTGGGCCATGGTTGATCGACTGCGTGGAGCTGCCTTATCCCGGCGATAAACGTTATCCACACGAGGGCTGGGAACATGTGGAGCTGGTGCTGAGTGGCGAACCGGCCACCTTGTATGCGCGGGCGTTGAGTCATTTGCCTGATGAAGCGTTGTTGGCACCTGGGATTAAATTGAAACAGAGTTCACCGCAGGGCGAGGGCGAGCGTTTGCCTAATCCGACGCTGGCGATTACCGACGGGACTGTGACTATCAAATTTCATCCTTATTCCATCCGGGAAATCGTCGCCAGCGAGCAAGCCTAATTTGGCATCAGCGCCTGGGTCGCCAGCATCATGCGATCCAGCGCCTGACTCAGTAGTTCACGCCGACAACCGAAATTCAAACGGACGAAATGGCGGTTGCCAAAATCCAGCCCCGAACTTAACCCGACGCCAGCCTGTTCAAAAAAGGCGTGTGGGTTATCGACTGCCAGTTGGCTGCAGTCGATCCAGGCCAGATATGTCGCTTCGATGGGCTGCAGCAACAGTCCGGGCATGGCATTAATACGCTCGGTCACCAAATCACGGTTGGCGCGCAGGTAACTTAACAGCGCGTCCAGCCAGTCTTGGCCATGCTGGTAGGCGGCCTGGGCGGCAACCAGCGCCAGTACGTCCACCTCTGGCACGATGCCGCTGCGAGCACGGGCCAGCTTCTGACGTAACTGCGGGTTGGGAACAATCGCCATTGAGGCGCCAAGACCGGCAATGTTGAAGGTTTTTGACGGCGACATCAGCGTGATACTGCGCTGGGCAGCATCTTCATTCAAGGTGGCAAAGGGGATGTGCTCACAGCCGGGCTCAAGCAGCAGGTCGCAATGAATTTCGTCCGAACAGACTGTCAGGTCATAGGCCAGGGCAAACTCATGGTGTTCCAGTAACTCCTGCCGGCGATAAACCGTACCGCCCGGATTTTGCGGGTTGCACAACAACAGTAATTTCTCTTTGCCGCTGAGCTGCCCGGTAATGGCATTGAAATCCAACAGCCAGCGATGGTCGCGCAACGTCAACGGCACCGGCAACTGGGTGCGTCCGGCGAATTTCGCCGCTTTGCGAAACGGGGGATAAATGGGTGACGGTGCCAGGGTGCCTTCTCCTTCGGCGGTAAAGGCACGCACGCATAAATTAAGACCGCAAACCAGACCGGGCAGGAAAATCAGCCATTCGGGGTTGATTCGCCAGCCGTAACGTTCCAGCATGCGGCGGGTAAAAACCTCAATAAGTTCGGGTGAGGGATGACTGTAGCCGAATACCGCATGCGCTACGCGCTGCTGTAATGCGTCGATGACGGTCGGCGGTGACGGGAAGTCAGTATCAGCGACCCAGAGTGGAATAATGTCGCGGTCGCGATATTTATCCCACTTAACGCTGTCACTGTGACTACGGTCTACCCATTGATCAAAATTGAATGCCATAGTTACTACCCTGTATAGGTTGATACCTATGTATCAGCCTAAGAGATAAATTGAAAAATTAACAATTGCCGTCGCAGGTTAGCCGTCATCTGGGGGTGACAATGATAAAACTGGAAGTTTGTTGCTATAGCGTCGATTGCGCGCTGACGGCTGAGCGGGCAGGTGCCGATCGCATAGAATTGTGCGCCAGCCCGAGTGAGGGCGGTTTGACACCCAGCTACGGCTCATTACGCCTGGCGCGCGACAGAGTCAGCGTGCCGGTGCATCCTATTATTCGTCCACGCGGTGGGGATTTTTGCTACGGTGCGGTGGATTTTGATGTGATCAAGCATGATATTGCGCAGATCCGCGATATGGGTTTTACCGGTGTGGTGGTCGGCATGCTGGATGAAGAAGGGCATATCGACCTGCCGCGCATGCGTGAAGTGATGCGCTTGAGTGGCAATATGGCGGTGACCTTTCATCGCGCGTTTGATATGTGCCAGAACCCGATGGTGGCGCTCAGTCAACTAACACAGTTGGGCGTGGCGCGGATACTGACTTCCGGCCAGCAGCAAAATGCGGAGCTGGGTTTACCCTTGCTGCGTGATCTGCTGCAGGCCAGTCAGGGGCCGGTAATTATGGCCGGTGCCGGCGTACGCCTGAGCAATCTGCATAAATTTGTCGATATCGGTATTCAGGAGCTGCATAGCTCATCCGGTCATGCAGTGCCTTCGACCATGCGTTATCGCAAAGCCGGCGTGACCATGTGTTCAGACAGTGAGTTTGATGAATTTAGCCATTATTGCGTGGACGGCGAAATGGTCGAAGCCATGAAAAACTCGTTGGCGCTGGTCGATCCGCTGGTGCAAAGTGCCTAATAACTAATAGATAGCCAAGGGGGCAGCCGTACAGCTTCGGGCAGTCCCCTTAGGCGCCACTCTCCGTAAGTATTCCTTCCGTATCTACCGTTAATATAAAATCGGTAAAGCAAGAAATTATGTCAAAAATATATCGGCCACTCGCGATGTGATACCCATGGGCGGAATACAGTCATTTTTCATCTGGGATTTGTTTTTCTGGATGATGTTATATATTCCCTTGTGCAAGTTATTATCAGCTGATAGATTTTATTTTTTAATGTCGGATGGCATTATTTTTATAGATTAATTTGATAGTAGTTATTTGTTTTGTGAATGTGTTTGGTTAAATGTTAACGGCCCCTTGTTTTTATTTTAACTGATTTTATTCTATGTTATTAATTTCATTGGTTTATTAAATTTAAATGACGTTAGCGATAACTATGTTGCGATATAACTACTTCGACCTGTCTCAACGCGCCAAGTGGCCGTTATGGACATAAACTGAAGTCCTTTTTGGACTTAATAATGGAGATAAAAACAATGACCAGATCGGCATATTGCCTAACCGCTACCCTTTTGTTGGCCATGACATTGACCGGCTGTCAAAAGGTCAAACGCCCCGTGACCGCCGTGAATAAAATCGGTGCAACAGAAACGATAGAGCAAGATAAAAAACAACGCGAGGCCGAACGTATACAGCAATGTCAACATGAACTTGAGGCCATGAAAAATATGGACCCCGAGAAGTACAAAAAATTCAAACTCGAATTTGACACTTTGATGAGCGGCGCGGCGCAATATGCCGGAGTACGATCAAGTGTCACGATGGATACTCAGGAAACTGTTGATTCGCTTTATCGCTATCGCATTAGCCGCACTTGCGCTGATATCAGCGCCACCATGATGACCACCCTCGCCGATCGAGGAGAACGCATACAATGAGCTCTTGTTCCCGATTGACTCTTTTGGGCTTAATGCTGCCGCTGATGGTGGCGCCGGGCTCGCTTTATGCGGATGACGGCGTACCCGCCTTGCTGCAGTTTGCAGAGCAATATCACCGGCAGGAGCCACAGCAAGCTCCGAAAGACAAGTTACCGCCGGCCAAGACACCGGCCGCAAAGCCCGTGAGCAAGGGGGGCCAGACGCGAGAGCTTTCCGTGCGCCAGCAGCAGCAATTGGCGGCAGCCCGGGCGACACTGCGTGAAAATGAAGCTCAACTGGAGCATCAGCAGGCCAGAATACAGTCTTTGCAGCAGGAGTTAACGGCATTGCGCGCGAAGGAATCAAATAAGGTGATGTCACAACAGGATCTTACCGAATTAAGCAAGTTCGCCAGCGGCTTACGACAGGCGTTTAATTTGACGCCGAAGGAACAACAGATGCAGGCGCTAATCGCAAAGACGCAGCAGGAGCTGGAACAGCAAAAGTCTGAGGCCGCCAAGGCGATAAGTGGGCTTCAGCAGCAGCTCACGCAGCTTCAGGATAAGAATCTGCAGCAGGCGAAACAGTCTGATGAAGCGCAGGTCACTGCCAATCGGGTGCAAAAAAAACTGCGTGACGAAATCGAAGGGTTGCGTTCCCAGGGCAGACTCTTGCTGGACCATCAGGCATTGGAAAAAGACCGTGATCGGCAGAGTTATGCCGCCGGTGTGGCACTGGGACGAGATATTCAGACCCTGCTGACCGAACGTAAGAGTTGGGGTATTGATCCCGATAGGACTGCACTGTTGGCCGGCGTGATTGACACTTTCAATGGGCAGTACCAATTGAGTGAAAAACTATTGGCAAGCGCGCTGACGGAATCGGAACAAGCCGTGAATGTTGCCAGAAACCAGGTGTTAATGGATCAGCGCGCCAAGGGTGAATCTTTTGTCGCTGAATTCAAAAAGAAAAAAGGGGCAAAGAAATCGTCCTCCGGTTTCTGGTACCGGATTGACTACCCGGGCGACGGAGCCATCGCTGAAACCTCTCGGGTAGATGTGGTGGTAAAAGAAACGCTGACCGATGGACTCGTCATTCAGGATATGGAGAGCAGTGGGAAGGTACTTTCCCAGTCGCTGTCGGCGTTCCCGCCGTTATTCCGTGAAGCCATCGGTTACCTGAAAAATCATGGTTCACTGACGATGGTGGTTCCGCCAGAGCTGGCCTATGGAGAGGCGGGCTACGCGCCCCAAATCCCACCGGATGCCACTATGGTGTATGAACTGCGGATTGTAGATGTCGACAAGTGATAATACAGGGCCTGGTCTCCCAGGCCCGATTGGCAAGCATTAAGGTTTTTTGGCCACCAGCACGGCGCGCAGCGGGGCGGGGTAACCTTCGATGGTTTTGCCCGGGTCGTTAGGATCGAGGAACTCGGCCAGTGACTCGCTGGTCATCCAGTCGGTGCGGCGTTGCTCTTCGGTGCTGGTCACGCACATGTCGGCGATTTTCACGTCGACGAAACCGCACTTCTCCAGCCAGCACTTCAGCGCTTCGGCAGACGGAATAAAATAGACGTTGCGCATTTGCGCATAGCGGTCACCGGGTACCAATACCTGATTGCGGTCGCCTTCTATTACCAGCGTTTCCAACACCAGTTCACCTTCGCTAACCAGCTGGTTTTTCAACTGGTAGAGGTGATCCAGCGGCGAGCGGCGGTGATACAGCACACCCATCGAAAATACCGTGTCGAAGGCGGCCAGCTCCGGCAGTTGCTCAATGCCGAGCGGTAGCAGGTGAGCGCGCTGATCGCCGCCCAGCAGTTTACGCACCGCTTCGAACTGACACAGGAACAGTTGCATCGGATCGATGCCGACCGCCAACTGCGCACCGGCGCCAAGCATGCGCCACAGGTGATAACCGCTGCCACAGCCGACATCAAGAATGGTGCGGCCGGCCAGCGGTGAAATGTGCGGTAAAACGCGATCCCATTTCCAGTCGGAATGCCATTCGGTGTCGATATCGATGCCATACAGCGAGAACGGCCCTTTACGCCACGGCATCATGGTGCGCAGCATTTTTTCGATGCCTTCCAACTGACCCGGTGACAGAGGGGTGTCCATCTCGGCACGCACGCCGTTCAGCAAATTCAGACGGGTCGGCGTCAGTGCCGGCAGGTGTTCAACCGAATTAAACCACTGTTTGAACTTGCCGTGCAGCGACTCACGCTGCCAGGCGCTAAGCTGCGCGGGCAGGGTATCGAGCCAATGGCTGAGGTTGCCTTTTGCGATGCGTTGATAAAAATCACCAAACTCAATCATGCTGCCGCCCCCGATTTCAGGGCGATCAGTGAACCGAAGTTAAAGCACTGGAACCAGACTTCCGCATGCTCGAAGCCGGCCTGCTTCAAACGCGTCTTGTGGGCGGCTACGGAGTCGGTCAGCATGACGTTTTCCAGCATGCTGCGCTTCTGGCTGATTTCCAGTTCGCTGTAGCCGTTGGCACGTTTAAAATCGTGGTGCATGTTGAACAGCAACTCGCCGACGTCGGCATCTTCAAAACTGAATTTCTCCGACAGCACCAGTGCGCCGCCCGGACGCAGCCCGCGATAAACCTGTTCCAGCAGGCGCAGGCGGTCGGCCGGCTCCAGGAATTGCAGGGTGAAGTTCAACACCACCATCGAGGCATTTTCGATTTTGATATCGAGAATATCAGCCTCAATCACTTCTACCGGGGTGTCGGCGCGGAAGGCGTCAATATGGCGGCGGCAGCGTTCCACCATCGCCGGGGAATTGTCGACGGCAATGATGTTACAACCCGCCACCTTGATATTCCTTCGCATCGACAGCGTCGCGGCGCCCAGTGAACAGCCGAGGTCATACACCTGGCTGTCGGGCTGAACGAAACGTTCGGCCAGCATGCCAATCATTGAAATGATATTGGAATAGCCGGGAACGGAACGCTGGATCATGTCAGGGAACACTTCAGCGACGCGTTCGTCGAAGGTCCAGTCGCCCAGTTTGGCGATTGGGGCAGAAAAAAGAGTATCGCGGTTTGGCATGGCGGCAAATCAGTTCAGAATTCGAAGGCGCATATGCTAACAGAAAATGGCAAGAAAGAGCAGCGGAAGCAGGCGGCGTAACCGCCTGAGGTGGTGCGGGGATCAATGAAGGCTGAAAATAATATCCCACGGCAGATAGAAAATATTGGCCAGCACCATTAACACCAACGAAAGGTAGGTGGCAGTCATGCCGGAACGACGCCAGCGGACTTCACGATTGCGTAAACCGTAATAATGCACCAAACGGCCGGCCATCAACATCAGGCCACAAATATGGATCATCCATACTTCAGCGCCGTTCATCTCCATGATCACCAGCAAAACGGCGGCGATAGGAATGTATTCTACGGCATTGCCGTGAACGCGGATGGCGGTCTGTAGCTCGTAAAACCCGCCGTCTCCGTAAGCGACACGGTATTGCATCCTTAGCCTAACCACGTCATAAGATAGTTTGAGCAACAACAGTGCGCCGAGCACGACATAAAGCGCGCTTACCATTTTTAACTCCATTCCCTAACCAAAACTGGCAGCCAGCATCATAGCCGCCATTGCATTCACTGTCGCGAGGAAAAATCTGATGTTATTGGTCAGATTAATAGGTCAAAACAGTGCATCCTGCTCGGGCCAGTCGGGTGGGGGCGGTAAATTAGGAATAGCCTGATGCAGTTGCTGCCAGATTTTCTGGGCCTGTTGCGGGGAATCGCCGTTATCCGGCGTATGGATAAACAAGAAGGGTTGATGTTGAGCTTGCCAACTGGGCAGTTTCTGTTGCCAGGCGTCGAACCAGCGCAGGTTATCCTGCAACACATCGCCACCGATAAAACGTACCAATGGATTGTTGGCGGTGACCAGCGCGTGTACCGGCAGTTTGGGTTTTTTCTGCTGTGCATCGCGCACTGCCGCGCTATTGGGCACGGCGTGATGCACCGGCCGGCTGTCGAGGATCACCCGGTTGATACCGCGCTGATGCAGCCCCTGATTCAGCAGTCTTTCTTCTTCCCCCTTGCCAAAGAATGCCGGGTGGCGGACTTCCACTCCGTAGGTAAACTCTTTTGGCAAGGCGTCAAAAAATTGCCACATTGCCGGTAGCTCCGCCGGGCCGAACGCGGCGGGCAATTGCAGCCACAGTTGACCGATACGTTGATGCACCGGGCTCAGGCACTGGTAAAAGGCTTGTAGATCGGCGTCACAGTTGCGTAGTGCGGCCTGATGGCTGATGGTGGCGGGAAATTTGAAACAGAAGCGAAAATCATCGGTGGTCATGTCGCGCCAGCGCTGGACGATTTCCAGTTTCGGTAACGCGTAGAAGGTGGTATTACCTTCCACGCAGTTAAAGTAGCGGCTGTAATCCGCCAAATCGCGCAGCCCGATACGGTTCCAGGCCGGGTGTTGCCACTGTGGGAGTCCGATATACATCAAGCTGGCATCTTCCTTAATTATCCCTGTCAGTCGAACGCGGGCGCAGTATGCGGCGCCCCTACAACTTAACGTTACTCGCCGATGGCGGCAAGAATTTCACGGGTGCTGCGAACGCGCGCCAGACGCGGGAAGATGTTGTTGAAAGCAAACTGGTGCATTTCAGCGTTGGGTGCGCTGCACAGGTCTTCGGCGATCACCAATTCATAGCCGTGTTCCCAGGCGTCACGGGCGGTCGATTCCACGCCAATGTTGGTGGCAATGCCCCCCAGCACGATGGATTTGATGCCGCGGCGACGCAGTTGCAGCTCAAGGTCGGTACCGTAAAATGCGCCCCATTGGCGTTTGGTCACCAGGATATCGCTGTCGCTAACCGCCAGAGACTCGGGGAATTCCCACCAGTTGGCCGGCAACCCGCCTGCAGGCGCTGGGGCAGGTTGATCCACCGGCTGTTTCAGCGCTTCGGCAAAGGTATCTGACCAGCCGACGCGTACCAGGACAACCGGTGCACCCAGCGAACGAAAGTGTGCTGCCAATTGTGCACCATGGGCAACCACGCTCTCGGCGCTGTGTGGTCCACCGGCATAGGGCAGAATGCCGTTTTGTAAATCAATCAAGACCAGGGCCGTGGTTTGAGCATCAAGTTTTAACATGGGAATATCTCGTTACGAGGTGGATAAAATACGCGCAGGTGAGCTGGCGTGCTAAACAGGGGTTGATTCAGGCTACGTGAAAAAAGCGTCACGGGTTAATGGGAAATTTGTTAATCAATGTGTTACTTCGGGCAAAAACACGTCATTTAGTGCTGCAACAAAACCGTGTTCGCACTTATCTGGCGCATGAATTTCCTTTATAATGATCGCCTTTTTTCAACACACTTTACTCCGACGACCTATGCCGATTTATGAATATGCATGTGGTGCTTGCAGCCTTCGGTTAGAGAAACTGCAAAAATTTTCCGATGCGCCGCTGACAGATTGTCCGGCGTGTGGGCAGCCCGCGTTAACCAAGCTGATTTCGTCCACCGGTTTCCAGTTAAAGGGTACGGGTTGGTATGCAACAGACTTCAAACCGGGTAATAAGTAGAGTTCATCAGAAATCATCAGAAAACAGCCGCGTGGCAGGCGCTAAAGCCCGCGCGGCATCGGCTTAAGCCAAAAGGATAGCGTATGCGTACTGAATATTGCGGGCAGTTGAATCTGTCTCACGTGGGCCAGGAAGTCACTTTGTGTGGTTGGGTCAACCGTCGTCGCGATCTGGGCGGCCTGATCTTTATTGATATGCGCGACCGCGAAGGCATCGTGCAGGTGTTTTTCGATCCGGACCAGAAGGCCGCGTTCGATAAGGCGTACGACCTGCGCAATGAATTCTGCATCCAGATCGTCGGCACCGTGCGTGCCCGTCCGGACAGCCAGATCAATAAAGATATGGCCACCGGCGAAGTGGAAGTGTTCGCCCACGCTCTGGAGATCATCAACCGTTCCGAGCCTCTGCCGCTGGACTCCAACCAGGTCAACAGCGAAGAAGCGCGCCTGAAATATCGCTACCTGGATCTGCGTCGTCCGGAAATGGCCGATCGCCTGAAAACCCGCGCCAAAATCACCAGTTTTGTGCGTCGCTTTATGGACAGCCACGGCTTCCTCGATATCGAAACGCCGATGTTGACCAAAGCCACGCCGGAAGGTGCCCGTGACTACCTGGTACCAAGCCGGGTACATAAAGGCAAATTCTATGCGTTACCGCAGTCACCACAGCTGTTCAAACAGTTGCTGATGATGTCCGGTTTTGATCGCTACTATCAAATCGTTAAATGCTTCCGCGACGAAGACCTGCGTGCTGACCGTCAGCCTGAATTTACCCAGATCGACGTAGAAACCTCTTTCATGACCGCCGAACAGGTGCGTGAAGTGATGGAGAAACTGGCGCGTGAACTGTGGCTGGACGTGAAGAACGTAGATCTGGGTGATTTCCCGATCATGACCTTCGAAGAAGCGATGCGTCGTTACGGCTCGGACAAACCGGACCTGCGTAACCCATTGGAACTGGTGGACGTTGCCGATCTGGTCAAAGACGTCGAGTTCAAAGTGTTCTCCGGCCCGGCTAACGATGCCAAAGGCCGCGTAGCCGCGATTTGCGTTCCGGGCGGCGCGCAGCTAACGCGTAAACTGATCGACGAGTACGGCGCTTTCGTTAACATCTATGGCGCCAAAGGCCTGGCCTGGTTGAAGGTCAATGACCGTGCCGCCGGTATGGAAGGCGTACAGAGCCCGATCGCCAAATTCCTCAGCGCAGAAGTGCTGGAAGCGATCCTGGCGCGCACTAACGCGCAGTCAGGCGACATTCTGTTCTTCGGCGCCGACAGCTTCAAAATTGTCACCGATGCGATGGGCGCACTGCGTCTGAAACTGGGCCGCGATCTGGAACTGACTAAACTGGACAGCTGGGCACCGCTGTGGGTGGTTGACTTCCCAATGTTCGAAGAAGACGGTGAAGGCGGCCTGGCAGCGATGCACCATCCGTTCACTGCTCCACGCGACATGAGCCCGGAAGAGCTGGCTGGCACGCCAACTAACGCTATTGCCAACGCTTACGACATGGTTATCAATGGCTATGAAGTGGGCGGCGGTTCAGTGCGTATTCACCGCAGCGAAATGCAGCAGACGGTGTTCAGCATTCTCGGTATTAACGAGCACGAACAGCGCGAGAAGTTTGGCTTCCTGCTGGACGCATTGAAGTACGGCACACCGCCACACGCCGGCCTGGCTTTTGGCCTGGATCGTCTGGTAATGCTGCTGACCGGTACCGACAACATTCGTGACGTCATCGCCTTCCCGAAAACCACCGCAGCGGCCTGTCTGATGACCGAAGCGCCGAGCTTCGCTAACCCGGCGTCGCTGCAGGAGCTGGCGATCTGCGTGGTGAAGAAAGCCTCTGAACAAGAGAGCGAGTGATGAACTACAAGCGACCCGAGTCTATTCTGGTAGTGATTTATGCAAAATCCAGTGGTCGGGTGCTGATGTTACAGCGGCGCGATGATATCGAATTCTGGCAGTCGGTGACCGGCAGCCTGGAGGAAGATGAGTCGCCGCCGCATGCCGCCCGGCGTGAGGTCATGGAAGAAGTCGGCATCGATATCGAAGCAGAGAATCTGCCGTTGTTCGATTGCCAGCGCTGTGTGGAGTTTGAACTCTTTGTCCATTTGCGACATCGCTATGCCCCGGGAACCACGCGCAATAAAGAGCATTGGTTCTGTCTGGCTTTGCCTGAAGAGCGCGATCCGGTGATTACCGAACATCACGCCTACCAGTGGCTTGAGGCGGCGCAGGCCGTGAAGTTGACCAAGTCCTGGAGCAATCAGCAGGCGATTGAAGAGTTTGTGATTAATTCAGTCCAGTAATTTTTTTCGGAGATTTTTTATGGCAGGTCATAGTAAGTGGGCCAACACCAAGCACCGCAAGGCAGCGCAGGATTCCAAGCGCGGTAAAATTTTCACCAAAATTATTCGTGAGCTGGTGACCGCCGCGAAACTGGGCGGTGGCGATCCGGGGGCTAACCCGCGTCTGCGTGCGGCTATCGACAAGGCGTTGTCCAACAACATGACGCGCGATACCCTGAACCGTGCCATCGCGCGCGGCGTGGGCGGTGACGATGATTCCAACATGGAAACCATCATTTATGAAGGCTACGGCCCGGGCGGCACTGCCGTCATGATCGAATGCCTGAGTGATAACCGTAACCGTACCGTGGCCGAAGTGCGTCATGCCTTCACCAAATGTGGCGGTAACCTGGGTACTGATGGCTCCGTGGCTTACCTGTTCACCAAGAAGGGCGTAATCACTTACGCACCGGGCCTGGATGAAGACGTGGTGATGGAAGCGGCGCTGGAAGCCGGTGCCGAAGATATCGTCAGCTACGACGACGGCGTGATCGACGTATTCACCGCCTGGGAAAACCTCGGCGAAGTGAAAGACGCTCTGACCGCAGCCGGTTTCACCGCCGACTCGGCGGAAGTTTCCATGATCCCATCGACCAAGGCCGATATGGATGAGGAAACCGCGCCCAAGCTGTTGCGCCTGATCGACATGCTGGAAGACTGTGACGACGTGCAGGAGGTTTACCACAACGGTGAGATCTCCGACGAAGTCGCGGCCACGCTGTAATCGGCTTGAAGTACGGCGCTGCCTGGTGGCAGCGCCTGGCGAAGTTAATGCTTAACGCAAGGTGGGTGTAGGGATGACGATCATTCTCGGTATCGATCCCGGATCGCGCGTCACCGGTTACGGCCTGATTCGCCAGCAGGGCCGCCAGTTGACCTATGTGGCCAGCGGCTGTATCCGTACCGTGGTGGATGACATGCCGACGCGTTTGAAGCTGATTTATGCGGGCGTCAGCGAAATCATCACCCAGTTTAAACCGGACTTTTTTGCCATCGAACAGGTGTTTATGGCGAAAAATCCGGATTCGGCGCTCAAACTCGGGCAGGCGCGCGGTGTGGCCATTGTCGCCGCCGTGAACCAGGATTTGGAAGTGTTTGAGTATGCGGCACGCCAGGTGAAACAAACGGTGGTCGGTACCGGCGCAGCAGAAAAAGCACAGGTGCAGCATATGGTGCGCTCCTTGCTGAAGCTGTCGGCCAACCCTCAGGCTGATGCCGCCGATGCGCTGGCCATCGCCATCACCCACTGCCATCTCAGCCAGAACGTGTTGCGGATGAGTGAAGGGCGCTTGAACCTGGCGCGTGGGCGTTTAAAGTAGCGCTTGATCGGTGATACCTTAGGCTGGATATTCATCCAGCCTTTTTTATGTTATAAGCTTTACCAGCACGGCATGACAGCAGGTCATGCTCATGAATTCTGCAGGAGGGTAAATGATAGGTCGTCTCAGAGGTTATATTCTGGAAAAGCAGCCGCCGCTGGTGTTACTGGAGGCAAACGGCGTGGGCTATGAAGTGCATATGCCGATGACCTGCTTTTATGAGCTGCCGGAACTGGGGCAAGAGGCTATCGTGTTTACCCAATTCGTGGTGCGCGAAGATGCACAGCTGCTGTACGGCTTTAATGATAAGCAAGAGCGTGCGCTGTTCCGCGAGTTGATCAAAGTCAACGGCGTAGGGCCAAAGCTGGCGCTGGCTATTTTGTCCGGCATGTCCGCGCAACAGTTCGTCAGCGCGGTAGAGCGTGAAGAGATCACTTCATTGGTGAAATTGCCGGGCGTAGGCAAGAAAACCGCTGAGCGCCTGGTGGTGGAAATGAAAGACCGCTTCAAAGGGCTTAATGGCGATCTGTTCAATAACAGCAGTGAAATCACGCTGCCAACCGCAGCGCAAGCCGCCGAGTTGGACGCGGAAGCCGAGGCGGCATCTGCACTGGTGGCATTAGGCTACAAACCGCAGGAAGCCAGCCGTATGGTCAGCAAAATCGCCAAGCCTGGCGCCGATTGCGAAACCCTGATCCGCGACGCGTTGCGCGCCGCGCTGTAAGCGCCGATAAGGGATAGAGAATGATTGAAGCCGATCGCCTGATTTCTGCCGAACCGATCAATGAAGAAGAAATTCTTGATCGCGCCATCCGGCCGAAGCTGCTGACGGAGTACGTCGGTCAGCCACATGTCCGCGAGCAGATGGAAATCTTTATTCAGGCGGCCAAGCAGCGTGGCGACGCGCTGGACCACCTGCTGATTTTCGGTCCGCCGGGGCTGGGTAAAACCACGCTGGCCAACATCGTTGCCAATGAAATGGGCGTTAACCTGCGTACCACTTCCGGGCCGGTATTGGAGAAGGCGGGCGATCTGGCGGCGATGCTGACCAACCTCGAGCCACACGACGTGCTGTTCATCGATGAAATCCACCGCCTCTCTCCGGTAGTAGAAGAAGTGCTGTATCCGGCGATGGAAGATTACCAACTGGATATCATGATCGGCGAAGGCCCGGCCGCTCGCTCGATCAAACTCGATTTGCCGCCGTTCACGCTGGTGGGCGCAACCACCCGTGCCGGTTCACTGACGTCACCATTGCGTGACCGCTTCGGTATTGTGCAGCGCCTGGAGTTTTATCAGGTCGCCGATTTGCAGCATATCGTTTCACGCAGCGCTAATTGCCTGGGGCTGGATCTGTCGGAAGAGGGTGCTCATCAGGTAGCTCGTCGTGCGCGCGGCACACCGCGTATTGCCAACCGTTTACTGCGCCGGGTGCGTGACTTTGCCGAAGTTCGCGCCAATGGCGTCATCAATGGCGAAGTGGCGATGCAGGCGCTGGATATGTTGAACGTCGACGCCGAAGGTTTTGACTATATGGACCGCAAGCTGTTGCTGGCGATTATCGACAAGTTCACCGGCGGGCCAGTGGGCCTGGATAACCTGGCGGCGGCGATTGGTGAGGAGCGGGAAACTATCGAAGACGTTATCGAACCCTTCCTGATCCAGCAGGGTTTTATCCAGCGCACACCGCGTGGGCGCATGGCGACCAATCATGCCTATAAGCACTTTGGCATGGTGCGCGAAGAGTAAGAGAACGCTGTGCATTAAAAAGGGCCGCAATTGAATCAATTGCGGCCCTTTTGACATCGCTAGCTGCCGGGGGTCAGGCTTGCTGCTTCTTGGATAAGCTTAAAACAAACAGCACCGCGGCGCTCAAGACGACCGACGGACCGGCCGGGGTGTCGTAGAAGGCCGAAAAGGTCAGCCCGCCGGTTACGGCAAGTATACCCACCAGCACCGCGTATCCGGCCATTTGTTCCGGCGTGCGAGCGAAGCGGCGTGCGGTCGCCGCAGGAATAATCAACAGTGAAGTGATGATCAGCGCACCGACGAATTTCATCGCCAGACCGATGGTCAGGGCCGTCACCAGCATCAACACGGTGCGCGCACGTACCAGATTAACACCGTCGACATGTGCCAGTTCCGGACTGACGGTCATCGAAAGCAGGTTGCGCCACTGCCACCACAGGATCAGCAGCACGACGGTTACGCCAATGCCAATCATCCAGATATCGGTGAGGGTGACCGACAGCAGATCGCCAAACAGGTAGGCCATCAGATCGACCCGCACGTTCGACATCAGCGCCACCACGACCAGCCCCAATGAGAGTGCGCTGTGTGCCATAATCCCGAGCAGGGTATCAACGGAAAGCTGCGGGCGACGCTCCAGCCACACCAACACCAGAGCCAACACCAGCGTCACGGCAATCACCGCATAGAAGGGATTGATGTCCAGCAGCAGACCGAAAGCCACGCCAAGTAACGAGGCGTGCGCCAGGGTATCGCCGAAATAGGACATCCGTCGCCAGACCACAAATGAGCCAAGCGGACCGGCGGCGCAGGCCAACAGGACGCCGGCCAGCCAGCCGGGTAATAACAGTTCGATCATGCCTCACGGCCCCCGGTTTTCTTCAACACAATTCGTCCTTGCAGGTCGTGACGGTGGTTATGGTGGTGGCGATAGACCGCCAGTTGTTCCGCACCGCGGTTGCCGAACATGGCGATAAATTCAGGATGCATCGAAACCACCTCCGGCGCGCCGGAACAGCAGATGTGTTGGTTGAGGCACAGCACTTCGTCGGTTTTCGCCATCACCAGGTGCAGGTCATGGGACACCATCAATACCGCGCAGCCCAACTCTTTACGCAGTTGGTCGATCAGATCGTACAGCGCCAGTTGGCCGTTAACATCAACCCCCTGGGTCGGCTCATCCAGCACCAGCAGTTGTGGCTTGTTCAGCAGCGCCCGAGCCAGCAATACGCGCTGGTTTTCACCGCCAGAGAGTTTTTGCATGGGCTGATCGAGCAGGTGGGCCGCCTGCACACGCTTAAGCGCCGGCAGAATATCGGCTTTTTTGACGCCGGGCTTCAGGCGCATAAAGCGGCTGACGGTCAGCGGCAGGGTGGCATCGAGGTGCAATTTTTGCGGCACATAGCCAATGCGCAGACCAGGCTCGCGTTCCAGTGTCCCCTCGGTGGGCGCAATCAGCCCCAGCACCACTCGTACCAGCGTGGATTTGCCCGCGCCATTTGGGCCGAGCAGCGTCAGAATACGGCCCGGCTGCAGGCTGAGCGAAATATTCGACAGCACCTTGCGGTTACCAAAGGAGACGGAGATATTTTTTAGCGTTGTCAGTGTGGACATCTCATGATTACATTTTGCAGAACTAACCGAATGTTATAATATCACGCCTCGCTGATGAAAACGACGGGATTACTGATAATGGCACAGAAAAATAAATGGCTGCAGCGTACGTTGCTGGCCAGCGCATTGATGATGGCCGGGCCGCTGAGCAACGCGTCTGCGGCGGTGGTGACTTCTATACGGCCGGTGGGTTTTATCGCCGCGGCAATAGCCGACGGCGTAACGCCGACCGAAGTGCTGTTGCCGGATGGCGCATCACCGCACGATTTCGCGCTGCGGCCTTCTGATATCCAGCGCCTGCGTGCCGCCGATCTGGTGGTATGGGTGGGGCCGGATATGGAAGCCTTTCTGGCCAAACCCTTAATCTCCATATCGGCTAACCGCCAGGTTGCCATCAGTGAATTGAGTGGGGTCAAACCGCTGCTGATGAAGGGTGAAGACGACGATCACGACCATGCACACGACCATGATCATGCAGCAGATGCGCATAACCATGCCGGAAGTGACGAAGGGGATAGGCACCATCACGGCGAATATAATATGCACGTTTGGCTGTCCCCGGAAGTGGCAAAAGTGACCGCGATCGCGATTCACGACAGGTTATTGGAACTTATGCCGCAAAATAAAGACAAATTAGACGCAAACCTGCGCCAGTTCGAGAATCTGCTGACGCAAACTGACAAAAATGTTGGTAACATGCTTAAGCCTGTGCAAGGCAAGGGATATTATGTTTTTCATGATGCTTACGGCTACTTTGAGAAACATTTCGGTTTGAGCCCGCTGGGCCATTTTACCGTTAATCCCGAAATCCAGCCTGGGGCACAGCGCTTACACCAAATTCGAACACAGTTGGTTGAGCAGAAAGCAGTATGCGTTTTTGCTGAGCCACAATTCAGGCCGGCCGTAATCAATGCGGTTGCCAAGGGGACCAAAGTGCGTTCTGGAACGCTGGATCCGCTGGGCACCGGCATCGCACTGGGGAAAGACAGCTACGGGAACTTCCTGACTCAGCTGTCAAACCAGTACGTGAGCTGCCTGAAGTAAAGATTATGAGGATAAAATCGAGTGCAGCAGATAGTCAAAACTATCGCTCTGGCGTATAACAACCTGCCACGGCCCCACCGCGTCATGCTGGGGTCGTTGACAGTGGTTACATTGGCCGTTGCCGTCTGGCGGCCTTTTGTTTATCACCCAGAACATAACCCCATCGTTAAGAGTATCGAATTAGAATCCAGCCAGTTACGATCCTTGCTGCCAGAAGCCAGTGAGCCGATCGATCTTGACCAAGCCACCCCCGATGATGACATCCCACAGGATGAACTGGACCAGAAGGTCGCCGGCGAGGATGGAGTGCATGAATATGTGGTTTCCACGGGTGACACCCTCGGCAGTATCCTGACCCAATATGGCATCGATATGTCGGACGTCACGCTGTTGGCATCGCAGAACCGCGATCTGCGTAATCTGAAAATTGGCCAACAGCTGTCATGGACAGTGAACGATGCCGGCGATCTGCAGCGTTTGACCTGGGAAGTGTCCCGCCGCGAGACCCGTACTTACGATCGTACGGGCAACAGCTTCAAAGAAAGTCAGGAATCTCAACAGGGTGAATGGCGTAATAATGTGATCAGCGGCCGACTCAACGGCAGCTTTGTTACCAGCGCCGCTAACGCCGGCCTGAGCCGTGCCGAAATCAATGCGGTGATCAAGGCGCTGCAGTGGCAGTTGGATTTCCGCAAACTGCGCAAGGGCGATCAATTCTCGGTATTGATGTCCCGCGAACACTTTGATGGCAAGAGTGCGCAGAGCCAGTTGCTGGGTGTGCGTATGCGCACCGGCGGTAAGGACTACTACGCTATTCGTGCCGAAGACGGTAAATTCTACGATCGTCAAGGTTCTGGTCTGGCGAAAGGCTTTATGCGTTTCCCGACCATGAAGCAATTCCGCATTTCCTCAAACTTCAACCCACGCCGGGTTAACCCGGTCACCGGGCGCATTGCGCCGCATAAAGGCGTCGACTTCGCGATGCCGGTTGGCACCCCGGTGCTGGCCGTGGGTGACGGTGAAGTACTTATCGCCAAACGCAGTGGCGCTGCGGGTAACTATGTGGCCATTCGTCATGGTCGCCAGTACACCACGCGTTATATGCATCTGAAAAAACTGCTGGTTAAGCCAGGTCAGAAAGTGAAGCGTGGTGATCGTATTGCGTTGTCCGGTAACACCGGCCGCTCTACCGGCCCACATCTGCACTTTGAAATGTGGACCAACCAACAGGCCGTGAACCCGTTGACGGCGAAACTGCCGCGCTCTGAAGGATTGACCGGTAAAGATCGCAGTGATTATCTGGCGCAGGTGAAGGAAGTCACCCCGCAGCTGCAGTTGGATTAATCCCTTGTTTGGGCGCTATGCGCCAGTGATACCATCGGCCTGATTTCGGGCCGATGTTGTTTTATATTGGCGCTTCGCCGTGGTTAATTGCAAAATCAATCTTTGCAATTATGATTAGCCGAACCGCTAAGTTAAGAGCTTGTGCATGCAAAACGAAAAAAAATCTAACTCAGAGTTCATCCCGCAATTTCAGAAAGCCTTTTACCACCCGCGATACTGGGGCGTTTGGCTGGGAACCGGGCTGATGGCCGGTATTTCATTGGTGCCTGCGCGCTTGCGCGATCCGGTGTTGGGTGCCGTTGGCAAGCTGGCCGGCAAGGTGGCTAAAGGCGCCCGACGTCGTGCGCGCATCAACCTGCTGTATTGCTTGCCGGAAGTGCCGGAAAACGAGCGTGAGCACATCATTGATGAGATGTTTGCCACCGCGCCGCAGTCGATGATCCTGATGGCCGAACTGGCCTGTACCAAACCGGAAAAAGTGTTGAAGCGCGTTCGCTGGCACGGTGAAGAGGTGCTGGATAAAATCCGTGAAGAAGGCCGTAACGTGATTTTTCTGGTACCACATGGCTGGGCGGTGGATGTTCCGGCGATGTTAATGGCGGCTCGCGGTCAGCCGATGGCGGCGATGTTCCACAACCAGAGCAACCCGTTGGTCGACTACCTGTGGAATACGGTGCGCCGTAAATTTGGTGGACGGATGCATGCGCGCAATGACGGCATCAAGCCATTTATCAGTTCAGTGCGCCAGGGCTATTGGGGCTATTATCTGCCCGATCAGGATCACGGTGCCGAACACAGTGAGTTCGTCGACTTCTTCGCCACCTATAAGGCGACGCTGCCGGCAGTGGGCCGTCTGATGAAAGTCTGCCGTGCGGCCATTGTGCCTTTGTTCCCGGTGTATGACGGCAAAACCAGTATGCTGGATGTTTATATTCGTCCGCCGATGGACGATTTGGCCACCGCCGATGACCACACCATTGCGCGTCGGATGAATGAAGAGGTCGAAAATCTGGTAGGGCCGAACCCGGAACAGTACACCTGGATCCTCAAATTGTTGAAAACGCGTAAAGAAGGTGAGATTGAACCTTATTCGCGCGATGATTTATACCGCTAAGCGACCGTTTTCCTGGCGTCAAGGGCCAGTCATCTCAGGGTGACTGGCCCTTTGTGTTAAATATGCACCATGCAACCCTGAGCCATTAGCGGCTCCAGTACGGCGGGGATCTGGGCAAAGTTGTTCCAGCGCAGGTCTAACCGTCGCAGACGGGTCAATGCCGCCATGCTGTCAGGTAAGGTACTCAGGCGGTTGGCACGCAGGTCTAGCGTGCTCAGGGTCGTCAACTGGCCAAAGTCCGCCGGTAACTGCTGTAACTGATTAGTCCGCAGGTTGAGGTGAGTCAGGTTGGCCAACTGGCAGAATGCCGCCGGTAGACGATTGATCGCGTTGTTTTCCAGATCCAGCACGGCCAGTTCAGACAACTGAGCTATTTCATTCGGCAGCGTGGCCAGACGGTTTTTCATCAAGTGCAGTTCCCGCAGCGCGGTCAACTGGCCGATGGTGGCAGGTAACGCACTAATTTGATTGTTGTACAGCCGCAGTTCTTGCAGATTACTGAGCTGCACAACAGCTGGCGGCAGTTCACTGAGCTGGTTATCCGTCACGTTCAGATAGCGCAGCTGGTGCAGTTTACCCAGCTCGATGGGTAGGCCGCTAAAGGCGTTGTCGCTCAAATACAAATAGGTCAGCTCACGCAGTTCACCAATACTTGCAGGAACGCTGGTGGCTTTATTGTGGCCGCAATCGAGCATAGCCAGCCGTTGAAGTTGACCAATTTCGCTCGGTAACTCATTGAGCTGGTTGCAGGAGATATTCAATACCTGCAGGTTGCGATGTTGCAAGATTTGCATTGGGAACTGGCGAAGTTGATTGTCGTACAGACTGATTTTCAGCAGAGAGTTGCCCCGCAGACTGGCATCGTCCAGGTTTCCCAGCCCCTGGCCGTCAAGGTCCAGCGTTTGCGTATTGTGATTTTGCTGTGGGTGTTGATGAAGCATCGGTGGCTCTCCATTTGCCGTAACGGCGACTGGACATGAGTTTCTCAGGGGGAAGGGGGAGCGTAAAAAAATGCCGACCGCGTTAACGGCCGGCAGCAGTATATTTTACTCGACGCGCAGGATACGGCTGGTATTGGTGGTACCCACGGTTTCCATCACGTCGCCCTGGGTGACGATCACCAGATCGCCGGAGACCAGGAAGCCTTTATCACGCAGGCGGTTAACCGCGTCATTGGCCGCGATAACGCCGTCATTATGGCTGTCGAAGTACACTGGCGTAACGCCGCGGTACAGCGCAGTCAGGTTCAACGTGTGCTCATGGCGTGACATGGCGAAGATCGGCAGACCGGAGCTGATACGTGACATCATCAGCGCGGTGCGGCCTGACTCGGTCATGGCGATCAGTGCGGTAACCCCTTTCAGATGGTTAGCCGCGTACATTGAAGACATGGCAATGGCTTCTTCAATGTTGTCGAACTGCACGTCCAGACGGTGTTTGGAGACGTTGATGCTTGGGATTTTCTCTGCACCCAGACAAACACGCGCCATAGCCGCCACGGTTTCTGCCGGGTACTGGCCTGCCGCGGTTTCAGCAGACAGCATCACGGCGTCGGTACCATCCAGCACGGCGTTCGCCACGTCCATGACTTCGGCACGGGTAGGCATCGGGTTGGTGATCATCGACTCCATCATCTGGGTCGCGGTAATGACGGCGCGGTTGAGCGTACGGGCACGGCGGATCAGTTTTTTCTGGATGCCGACCAGTTCCGGATCGCCGATTTCGACGCCCAGGTCGCCACGGGCTACCATCACGACGTCGGAGGCCAGGATGATGTCATCCATGGCTTCGTCACTGCAAACGGCTTCGGCACGTTCAACCTTGGACACGATCTTGGCGTTGCAGCCGGCATCACGCGCTAGTCGACGTGCGTAGTTCAAATCTTCGCCGGTACGCGGGAAGGAAACCGCCAGGTAGTCGACGCCGATTTTAGCCGCGGTGACGATATCGGCCTTGTCTTTCTCGGTCAGGGCTTCAGCGGACAGGCCGCCACCCAGTTTGTTGATGCCTTTGTTGTTGGACAGTGGGCCGCCAACGGTAACTTCGGTAAACACTTTCATGCCCTGAACTTCGAGCACTTTCAGCTGTACGCGGCCGTCATCGAGCAGCAGTACGTCGCCGGGTACCACGTCGGCAGGCAGGCCTTTATAGTCGATACCGACTTTTTCTTTATCGCCTTCGCCCTTGGACATGTTGGCATCAAGCAGGAATTTATCACCGATGTTAAGGAAGATTTTGCCTTCCTTAAAGGTGGAAACACGAATTTTCGGCCCTTGCAGGTCACCCAGAATAGCGACGTGGCGTCCCAACTTGGCAGCAATTTCGCGCACTTTGTCAGCGCGGATCTGGTGGTCTTCTGCGGTGCCGTGGGAAAAGTTAAGCCGAACTACGTTAGCGCCGGCGGCAATGATCTTTTCCAGATTATTGTCGCGGTCTGTAGCCGGACCCAGGGTGGTAACAATTTTGGTTCTTCTGAGCCGTCTGGACATGTATTACTCCGTTGACTGGTGAAGCAAATTATTGGTGTTGCGATAACGTCGGATAACGAAACCAGGAGTGAAATGTCATTTTACTACACTGATATTTCACCCGGGTTACCCGCATGAGCGTATTACAGGGTACTGCCTCTAATGCTGCCGTCCAGATGACTTTGAACGACAGTTTTTTTCACATAGGTTACGAGTCGAAACTGTTGGGGATAACCACACCCTTATCAAAGCGCGATTCTTTCAACGCTTCCTTGACCCGCTTCAAGTTATCTCTGAATTTGGCCCCTCTACGCAAGGTAAATCCGGTGGCCAGCACGTCGATGAGTGTTAATTGCGCAATTCGCGATACCATCGGCATATAAACGTCGGTATCTTCCGGAACATCGAGCAATAATGCCAGCGTGGCTTCATGAGCCAGTGGGGTATCGCGCGAGGTAATGGCTATTACCGTGGCATCGTTTTCACGTGCCAGTTGCGCCATCTCCACCAGGTTCTTGGTGCGGCCGGTATGGGAGATGAGTACTACCACATCCCCCTCGCTGGAATTCATGCATCCCATGCGTTGCATGACGATGTCATCGAAATAGACCACCGGAATATTGAAGCGGAAAAATTTGTTCATCGCGTCGTGGGCCACTGCCGCCGAGGCACCCAAACCGAAGAAAGAGATTTTTTTTGCCTGGGTAAGCAAGTCAACCGCACGATTGATTGCTGCAATATCCAAATTTGCCTTTACTGTATCAAGGCTGGCCATGACGGATTCGAAAATTTTACCGGTATAGGAAGCAACGCTGTCATCTTCCTCCACGTTACGGTTTACGTACGGGGTGCCGTTGGCCAGGCTTTGGGCAAGATGCAGTTTAAAATCGGGAAAACCCTTGGTATCGAGACGGCGACAAAAGCGGTTGACGGTGGGCTCGCTAACGTCCGCCATCCTGGCCAGCGTCGCGATACTTGAGTGAATGGCGGTCTGCGGGGAGGCGAGGATCACCTCGGCGACTTTCCGTTCAGATTTGCTCAGCAGCTCCAGATGGCTCTGGATTTTTTCCAGCGTATTCATATAACGAGAGTCACTCATGGGTTTTGTCGATTTCAATCAAAGGAGAAATCAATGCCGGTTTAGTGAAAATATACTACGTGCTGGTAACCGTTGGCAGTGTCGACAGAGGGTATGCAGAGTTTTTTCATCAGAACATGACCTGTGTCTAACTTTCATAATGGTAAAAGAGCGTCAAAAAAGACAGAAAATTACAGTTTTTGGTTCAGTCAGCGGCATTTACTGCCAATAGCGCTTAACACTGCAATTTTTGGGGCTTTTTTTCTACTTTTGATCCGGGTTTACTGGCTGTAGTTAAAGAGAGTACATTAGTAATGTAAGAAAATTACAAATATCCTGCAACGAGGAGATGAACATGGCGGTAACCTCTACAGCCCAGGCGTGTGACCTGGTTATTTTCGGCGCGAAAGGCGATTTGGCGCGTCGTAAGCTGTTGCCTTCCCTGTACCAGTTAGAGAAAGCCGGTCATATCCACCCGGATACCCGTATTATCGGCGTCGGCCGTGCCGAGTGGGATAAAGATGCCTATATCAAGGTGGTCAAGGAAGCGCTTGGCACCTTTATGAAAGAAAAACTCGATGACGAACTTTGGGCCACGCTGAGTGCGCGCCTGGACTTCTGCAACCTGGATGTGAACGACAGCAAAAATTTTGCCAAATTGGGCAAAATGCTGGATCAGAAACATCGCACCACCATCAACTATTTTGCCATGCCGCCCAGCACTTTCGGCGCGATCTGCAAAGGGTTGGGTGAAGCCAAGCTGAACCACGAGCCGGCACGCGTCGTGATGGAAAAACCACTAGGTACCGATCTGGCCTCTTCGCGCGTGATCAACGATCAGGTGGCGGAGTATTTCAACGAGTCCCAGGTTTACCGTATTGACCACTATCTTGGCAAAGAGACGGTGTTGAACCTGCTGGCACTGCGTTTTGCCAACTCACTGTTTGCCTCCAACTGGGACAATCGTACCATCGACTCGGTGCAAATTACCGTAGCGGAAGAGGTGGGTATTGAAGGGCGCTGGGGTTACTTTGACCAGGCCGGCCAGATGCGCGACATGATCCAGAATCACCTGTTGCAAATTCTGACCATGATTGCCATGTCACCTCCGGCGGATCTGACCACTGACCGTATTCGCGATGAGAAAGTGAAGGTGTTGCGCTCACTGCGTCGTATCAATCAGACCAATGTGCGCGAAACCACGGTGCGTGGCCAATATACTGCCGGTTTTGTGCAGGGCAAAAAGGTTCCTGGTTACCTGGAAGAGGAAGGGGCGAACAAAAGCAGCAACACCGAAACCTTCGTCTCTATCCGTGTCGATATCGACAACTGGCAGTGGGCCGGCGTGCCGTTTTACCTGCGAACCGGTAAGCGCTTGCCGACCAAGTGTTCTGAAGTGGTGGTCTACTTCAAGAACCCACCGCTGAACCTGTTCAGCGATTCTTACCAGCAACTGCCGCAGAACAAATTGACCATTCGTCTGCAGCCGGATGAAGGCATCGAGATCCAGGTCTTGAACAAGGTCCCTGGCCTGGATCACAAACACCGCCTGCAAACCACCAAGCTGGATCTGAGTTTCTCAGAGACCTTCAACCAGGAGCACGTGGCAGACGCCTACGAGCGCCTGCTGCTGGAGACCATGCGTGGTATCCAGGCGCTGTTTGTGCGCCGTGACGAAGTGGAAGAAGCCTGGAAGTGGGTTGACTCCATCATGGACGCCTGGAAAGCGGATAACGAAGCGCCGAAGCCGTATCAGTCCGGTACCTGGGGTCCGGTAGCCTCGGTGGCGATGATCACCCGCGATGGCCGTTCCTGGAACGAGTTCGAATAACGACCCGGCCGGCAGTTTATCTGCCGGCATTTTTTTGCCTGCACGACCGGGGCGCAACATCACTTGGGGTACGGCCGGACGCCTGCGAGACTCCGTGGGCCCCTGTGGCAGGGGCGTGCCATTGATAACCCGTAAGTAATGGAGAAGTAACGATGAAAAACTGGAAAACCAGCGCAGAACAGATCCTGACCGCCGGTCCGGTAGTTCCGGTGATTGTGATTAATAAGCTGGAACATGCGGTGCCACTGGCCAGGGCGCTGGTCGCCGGTGGCGTGCGCGTATTGGAAGTCACTTTGCGCACTGCCTGCGCGATGGACGCGATCCGCGCTATCGCGGCAGAGGTGCCGGAGGCGATTATCGGTGCCGGCACTGTGCTTAACCCGCAGCAGTTACAGGCGGTGACCGAAGCCGGTGCGCAATTCGCTATCAGTCCGGGCCTGACGGAGGCGCTGCTGAAAGCCGCTACCGCAGGCAGCATTCCATTGATTCCGGGTATCAGCACCGTTTCAGAACTGATGCTGGGCCTGGATCACGGTCTGCGTGAGTTCAAGTTCTTCCCGGCGGAAGCCAACGGTGGCGTTAAGGCGTTACAGGCGATCGGCGGCCCATTCCCGCAGGTACGTTTCTGCCCGACCGGTGGCATTACACCAGGCAACTACCGTGATTACCTGGCGCTGAAAAGCGTACTGTGTATCGGTGGTTCCTGGTTGGTACCGGCCGACGCGTTGGAAAATGGCGACTACGCACGCATCACTGAACTGGCTCGTACCGCAGTGAGTGGCGCCACGGCGTAACCCGCGCTGGGCCTGGGTTTGGCGATTATTTGCCCGAACCAACCTAAACCAAGGTTCAACAGAATGTTGAACCTTTTTTTTATTTTTAAATTCCTTAACTTTCTTATTTATAGACTATTTTTTTATAGTTTTTGTGAAAATAGCGGTTTGCTTTATGATTGTTGCTATGGTACAACTATTGCAGTTAAAATTTTACTTGATGAGGATATTGGGCAAATCGCACTCCGTGTAACAAGATTATGTGCGGCTGAGAATAGAGAATACTTATGATGACAACTAATGGAATTACCCTCAGAACCTCTACTTGCCAGCTTTTCCTGTCTGCCATCCTTGCCAGTGAGCATCACTGGTGCAGCGAGCTATAGCGTCTTTCTCCCTTAACCGGTGCTGGTGACAGGCTCAGTCCTTCGTCATTTCGCGTAGCCGGGCAAACATTTTTATTACGTTTGGGTCAGTTTATCCCCAGGGATCTCTGCGTCTTCAGCGCCTGTTTGCGCCTGTCTGACGAGATAAATCGGGATAAATATGCCTTAGCGTGCCTTATTCGCCGTTTGGGAGAGAAATCATGATTTATTGGATCTTTTTAGGTTTGGCCATAGCGACCGAAATTATCGGTACCCTGTCAATGAAATACGCCAGCATTAGCGGCGGTATGACCGGCCATATAGTGATGTATGTAATGATCACCGCATCGTATGTAATGCTGTCGATGGCGGTAAAACGGGTTGCTCTGGGCGTCGCTTATGCCCTGTGGGAAGGTATCGGTATCCTGTTTATTACCCTGTTTAGCGTGCTGTGGTTTGACGAACCGATCTCGGCGTTGAAGGTGCTGGGTCTGGTGACGTTGATTGTCGGCATCATGCTGGTGAAGTCCGGCACCCGCAAACCACGAAAACAGGTAACGCCGCGAGGTGACAACCATGCAACAGCTTGAGTTGTACCACATTGCTTTTCTGGGATTGGCGATCGTACTGGAGATTATCGCCAACATTTTCCTGAAGATGTCGGACGGTTTCCGTAAAGTTTGGTTGGGCCTGCTGTCTCTGCTGTCGGTACTGGGGGCGTTCAGTGCGCTGGCGCAGGCGGTGAAGGGGATTGATCTTTCGGTTGCCTATGCGCTGTGGGGCGGTTTCGGTATCGCCGCGACAATCGCTGCCGGCTGGATCCTGTTTGGTCAACGGTTAAATGCCAAGGGCTGGATTGGTCTGGTGTTGTTACTGGCGGGGATGGTGATCATCAAACTGGCTTAATCAGCCGCAAATACGACAAAATAAAACCGCAGGCGTTATCGTCTGCGGTTTTTTTGCTTTACAGCGCGGCAATGATTTTGATTTCAACCTTGTACTTCGGGTTCATCAATTTTGCCTGCACGGTACAGCGCACTGGGGCACTACCGGCAACCACCCAGGCATCCCAGGCGGCATTCATCCCGGCAAAGTCAGCGCCGTCGGCCAGAAAAATGGTGGCGTCCAGCACCCGGCTTTTGTCGGAACCCACACGGGCCAGGATCACGTCAATCGCCGCCAGGGCGTTGGCCGTCTGTGCGATAGCGTCATCATCCAGATTTTCCGGCACGCTGGTGTAATAAACGGTGTCGTTGTGAACCACGGCTTCAGACCAGCGATCGGCGGGATCAATTCTTTCAATATTCATTCGGTTATCTCCATATCATAGTCGCGTGTAGGGTATCACAGCCATCGGCAGAAATACTCGACGTTAAAGTCGGTGGTAGCCGCGCTGCAGGATTGGCATAATCAACGCTGAATAATACCGGCAGAGAGATAGCGTGACAGACGATTTCGCAACAGACGGCGCCCTGGCGCAGGCAATCAAGGGTTTCAAACCGCGTGA
The DNA here is from genome assembly GCF_056376275.1 of Serratia sp. AR11. Taxonomy (NCBI): domain Bacteria; kingdom Pseudomonadati; phylum Pseudomonadota; class Gammaproteobacteria; order Enterobacterales; family Yersiniaceae; genus Serratia; species Serratia sp. AR11. Next base: position 3,122,081 of record NZ_CM150739.1, on the reverse strand, counting down.
AGCACAGCGGCAGATGGCGGAAGCGGTCACCGAAGCCATTAACTTCAAGCAGGAGTTGGTGGTCGAAGCGGGCACCGGCACCGGTAAAACCTTCGCCTACCTGGCACCGGCACTGCGGGCCGATCGCAAAGTGATTATTTCCACCGGTTCAAAAGCGCTGCAGGACCAGCTTTATGCACGGGATCTGCCCACCGTTGCCAAGGCGCTGAACTACAAAGGCAAGATGGCGCTGTTGAAGGGGCGTTCTAATTATCTGTGTCTGGAACGTCTGGAGCAGCAGTCGATGGCCGGTGGCGAACTGGCCGGACAGGCGCTGATCGATCTGGTCCATCTGCGCAAATGGTCATCAATGACCAAAGAGGGTGACATCAGTAGCTGCAGCGACGTGGCGGAAGACAGCTTCGTCTGGCCGCTGGTGACCAGTACCAACGATAACTGTCTGGGCAGCGACTGTCCGTTGTATAAAGATTGCTTTGTGGTCAAGGCGCGTCGCCGTGCCATGGATGCGGACGTGGTGGTAGTGAACCACCATCTGTTCCTGGCGGACATGGTAGTGAAAGAGGGCGGTTTTGCCGAACTGATCCCCGAGGCCGATGTGATGATCTTCGATGAAGCGCATCAGATCCCTGACATCGCCAGCCAGTATTTTGGCAAACAGCTAACCAGCCGCCAACTGCTGGATCTGGCCAAAGACATTTCCATTGCTTACCGCACCGAAGTGCGTGACGCGGCGCAGCTGCAAAAAAGTGCCGACCGTCTTAGCCAAAGTACGCAGGATTTCCGCTTAATGCTGGGAGAGCCAGGCTTTCGCGGTAACCTGCGCGAGGTACTAAGCCAACCTAATGTGCAGCGCGCCTTGCTGTTGCTCGATGATGCGCTCGAACTCTGCTACGACGTAGTCAAGCTGTCCCTCGGTCGTTCAGCCTTGCTGGATGCCGCCTTCGAACGCGCCACGCTGTATCGTGCGCGCCTCAAACGTTTGAAAGAAGTGACGGAACCCGGTTTCAGCTACTGGTACGAGTGCAATTCACGCCATTTTATTTTGGCGCTGACGCCGTTGACGGTCGCCGATCGTTTCCGCGAGTTGCTCGATGAGAAACCGGGCAGTTGGATTTTCACCTCGGCAACGTTATCGGTTAATGAGCAAATGGGGCATTTTACCGATCGTCTGGGCCTGAATAAGGCCAAAACCCTGCTGTTGGCCAGCCCGTTCGACTATGCAAAACAGGCATTGCTGTGCGTGCCGCGCTTTTTGCCGTCACCAAACCAGCCGGGCGGGGCACGGCAATTGGCGCGTATGCTGCGGCCGTTGATTGAGGCCAATAACGGCCGGTGTTTCTTCCTCTGTACCTCGCACCAGATGATGCGTGAACTGGCGGAAGAGTTCCGTGCAACCATGACCTTGCCGGTGCTGTTGCAGGGGGAAACCAGTAAGGGCCAACTGTTGGCGCAATTTGTTGAGTCCGGTAATGCGCTGTTAGTGGCGACCAGCAGTTTCTGGGAAGGGGTCGACGTGCGCGGCGATGCTTTATCGTGCGTGATTATCGACAAGCTGCCGTTTACCTCGCCCGACGATCCCTTGCTGAAAGCGAGGATTGAAGATTGTCGACTGCGCGGTGGCGATCCTTTTAACGATGTGCAATTGCCGGATGCGGTCATCACTCTGAAACAGGGCGTTGGGCGCTTGATCCGCGATACCGACGACCGTGGCGTGTTGGTGATCTGCGATAACCGCCTGGTGATGCGGCCGTATGGAGAAGTGTTCCTCAACAGCCTGCCGCCGACGCCCCGTACCCGCGATATCGCCCAGGCGATTGCCTTCCTGCAGGCAGAGCGCTAGCGGATAGGCGTGACCACAGGGCTGTGCTACAATGCGCGCCCTGTATGAAAAACCCTGTTTTTTTCCCGCCTGAGGTTGGCATGTCCACGCGAATTTTAGCGATCGATACAGCGACGGAAGCCTGTTCCGTTGCCATCTGGAATCAAGGCGAAATCCACGCCCTGTTTGAACTGTGCCCACGTGAGCATACGCAACGCATTTTACCTATGGTGCAGCAAGTGCTGGCGGAATCCGGCGTCACTCTTAATCAACTCGATGCTCTGGCCTTTGGCCGTGGCCCAGGGAGTTTTACCGGCGTGCGTATTGGTATCGGTATCGCGCAGGGTCTGGCGTTGGGCGCCGACTTGCCGTTACTGGGTATTTCTACTTTGCAGACCATGGCACAGGGTGCCTGGCGCGTCGCCGGGGCTGATCGAGTGCTGGCGGCGATAGATGCGCGCATGGGTGAAGTTTACTGGGGCCAGTTTGAGCGTCAGCAAGACGGCCATTGGCTGGAAAGCGAAGGTGAGGCGGTACTTTCACCTCCGCAGGCGCTGACGCGAGCGCAAGGCCTGCAGGGGCACTGGGCGCATGTTGGCACCGGCTGGCAAACCTATCCGGATCTGGTCACCGGTTCTTCGCTAAGCTTGAGCGATGGTCAAATGCTGTTGCCGCAGGCGGAAGATATGCTGCCATTGGCGCTGCATGCCTGGCAACAGGGGCAGGCCGTAGCGGTAGAAAATGCCGAGCCGACCTACCTGCGTAACGAAGTCACCTGGAAAAAATTGCCGGGGCGTGAATAGCGCAAACCTATTGTGCTTTGCTGGCGTTCGGCATATGAATGAACTGCAACTTGCTCGGTGAACTGATGTCAAAGTTACAGCTATTTCAGGAGATTGCGACGATGCTAACCCGCACTGTAAGTAAAAAAATGGCGCTACTGGCTATTGCCGGTGGTGCGTTTGCGTTGTCGGGCTGCGTTACCGTGCCCGATGTAATTAAAGGCAGCACGGAAACGCCGGTGCAGCAGTTGTCCTCGGTGCAGAATGCACCGAACCTGTTTGTGGGTGCTGAGGCCCGTTTTGGCGGTACCGTGGTGAATGTCGCTAATGAGCAGGGGCGTACGGTGTTGGAAATTGCCGCCGTGCCGCTCGATTCCGGTGCCCGACCGATTTTGGGCGAGCCGTCACGGGGGCGCTTGCTGGCCTCTGTTAACGGTTTCCTGGAACCGGTTGATTTCAAAGGTCAGCTGGTTACCGTGGTGGGGCCAATTACCGGCGTCAGAGACGGCAAGATTGGCATGACGCCGTACAAGTTTGTCACCATGAACGCCACCGGTTATAAACGCTGGCACCTTAGCCAACAGGTGATGATGCCGCCGGCGCCAATGGGGCCATGGGGCTGGCGTAGCGGTACCTGGGGCCCCGGCTGGGGCGTGGGTTACGGCTGGTACAATCCTGGTCCGGTGCAGGTGCAAACCATAGTTACCGAGTAGTGTTCGCGAGAAGTTAACAATTTTGAAAGGGCGGCTCCGGCCGCCTTTTCCTTTTGGCGCAGGGAAACGGCGCCAATTAGTGACGTACATCGCAACCTTAATATTGTTTAAAACTCAAACTGGTCTGCTGAGTTAAAATATTGTTATGGTTTGGCTGCATATTTAGGGGCTGCGATGATAATGAATAATGATTTCAGGAGTAATACCTTGGATAAGGTTTGGTTAAAACGTTACCCGGCAGATGTTCCGGCAGAGATCGACGCCGATCGTTATTCATCTTTGGTCGAAATGTTTGAAAATGCGGTTAAGCGTTATGCGGATCAACCCGCTTTTATGAACATGGGCGAGGTGATGACCTACCGCAAGCTGGAAGAGCGTAGTCGCGCTTTTGCCGCTTACCTGCAAAATGAACTGGGTCTGCAGAAGGGTGACCGCGTTGCCCTGATGATGCCGAATTTGTTGCAGTATCCGATCGCACTGTTTGGCATTTTGCGAGCCGGTATGGTGGTGGTCAACGTTAACCCACTGTATACGCCGCGTGAACTGGAGCACCAATTGAACGACAGCGGTGCCAGCGCCATCGTGATCGTCTCCAACTTCGCCCACACGCTGGAAAAAGTGGTGTTCAACACCCAGATAAAGCACGTGATCCTGACGCGCATGGGCGACCAGCTCTCCGCTGCCAAAGGTACGCTGGTTAACTTTGTGGTGAAATACATTAAGCGGCTGGTGCCGAAATACCATCTGCCGGCGGCTATTTCTTTCCGCAGTGCGCTGCAGCGCGGCCGGCGGCTGCAGTATGTCAAACCCGATATCATCAACTCTGACCTGGCGTTCCTGCAATATACCGGTGGCACCACCGGCGTGGCAAAAGGCGCGATGCTGACGCACCGTAACATGCAGGCCAACCTGGAACAGGCCAAGGCGGCCTATTTACCGCTGTTCCGCGAAGGGCAGGAACTGGTGGTGACGGCGCTGCCGCTGTACCACATCTTCGCATTGACGGTGAACTGCCTGCTGTTTATCGATCTGGGCGGACATAATCTGCTGATCACCAACCCGCGCGATATTCCGGGGCTGGTGAAGGAACTGGGCAAATATCCGTTCACCGCCATGAGCGGGGTGAACACCCTGTTCAATGCGCTGTTGAACAACGAGGACTTCCACAAGCTCGATTTCTCCACGTTGCGTTTCTCCGTCGGCGGTGGCATGTCGGTGCAGAAAGCGGTGGCGGAAAAGTGGGAGAAAACCACCGGCAAGCACTTGCTGGAGGGGTATGGCCTGACGGAGTGTGCGCCACTGGTCACCGGAAATCCTTACGATTTGAAACACTACAGCGGCAGCATCGGTTTGCCGGTGCCGTCGACGGACATTCGTCTGGTGGACGACAATGGCCATGATGTGCCGGTCGGCGAGCCGGGTGAACTGTGGGTTAAAGGGCCGCAAGTTATGTTAGGCTACTGGCAGCGGCCGGATGCCACTGATGAAGTGTTGAAAGATGGCTGGCTCGCGACCGGCGATATCGTTACAGTGGATGAGATGGGCTTTGTGCGCGTCGTCGATCGCAAGAAGGACATGATCCTGGTTTCCGGGTTCAACGTCTACCCGAACGAGATTGAAGACGTGGTCAGCCAGCACCCTAAAGTGTTGGAATGCGCGGCGATTGGCGTGCCAAGTGACGTCTCCGGTGAAGCTGTCAAGATCTGCGTAGTGAAGAAAGACGCCTCGTTGACCAAAGAAGAGCTGTTGACCCATTGTCGTCGGCAGCTTACCGGGTATAAAGTGCCTAAAATTGTTGAGTTCCGCGACGAGTTGCCGAAGTCTAACGTCGGTAAAATTTTGCGGCGAGAACTGCGTGATGAACAGAAAAAACCTGTGGCAGCCGATGCCGCCTAGGCTATCATCTACGCCTTACAGATCAACAACGCCGGTGAATGCCGGCGTTGTTGTGTTTGAATCATGAAAGCGACCAAGAGAATGACGTTTTGAACTATCAGTTGATCACTACCGATGCCGGATTGCAGCAGGTCTGCGATCAGGCAAAAAAGCATGCCCAGATTGCGCTGGACACCGAATTTGTCAGAACGCGCACTTACTATCCGCAGTTAGGCCTGATTCAGTTATACGATGGTGAACAACTCTCCCTGATTGACCCCTTGCCAATCAAGCAGTGGCAGCCGTTTATCGAGCTGCTGAGCAACACTCAGGTGGTGAAATTCCTGCACGCCGGCAGTGAGGATCTGGAAGTGTTCCTCAACGCGTTCAAAACGCTACCCACGCCAATGGTGGATACCCAGATCCTGGCGGCCTTTACCGGTCGTCCGATGTCTTGTGGCTTCGCTACCCTGGTGGCGGAGTACATGCAGGTGGAGCTGGATAAAAGCGAAGCCCGGACCGACTGGCTGGCGCGTCCGCTGACGGAAAAACAGTGTGTCTACGCCGCTGCGGATGTGTTCTATCTGTTGCCAATGGCCAAACGGCTGGTGCAGGAGACGGAAGAGGCCGGTTGGACGGCGGCTGCCAGCAACGAATGCCTGCTGTTGTGTCAACGCCGTAGCGAGACGCTGACGCCGGAATTGGCCTATCGCGAAATTACCAACGCCTGGCAATTACGTCCCCGCCAGTTGGGTTGCTTGCAGAAACTGGCTGAATGGCGACTGCGTCAGGCGCGTGAGCGTGATCTGGCGGTGAACTTCGTGGTACGTGAGGAAAACCTCTGGCAGGTAGCGCGTCATATGCCGACCTCGCTGGGTGAACTGGACTCGCTGGGGTTGAGCGGCCCTGAAATTCGTTATCATGGTAAAACGCTGGTGGCGTTGGTGGCAGAGGCCGCCGAGCTGGAAGAATCGGCATTGCCGGAGCCGTTACCGAACCTGATTGACCAGCCGGGTTATAAGAAAGTATTTAAGGAAATCAAAGCGGCGATCGTCATTGCCAGTGAGCAAAGCGGGTTGAGCAGCGAATTGTTGGCATCGCGTCGGCAGATTAACCAGTTGCTGAACTGGCATTGGAAATTGAAGGTTGGCGACAATTTGCCAGAATTAGTCAGCGGATGGCGCGGTGATTTATTAGCGGCACCACTTCAGGACATTTTGAAGGGTTATTAATCGGGCTGTAAAACGTTGGGGTAGGGTAAGGAAACCCTGCTCTGATTATTTATTAGAAATAGTCGAAGTCAAAACACTTATTGGTAGCTTTTACTTTAAACAAACGTGACGCAAGATTAATTGAGATTAATCCCAAAGGATAAAAACGATTATTAAGTCTTTTTTATCTCAATAACTGGTTATGCATACAGTTACCCCCTGTATAAAATACACAGGGGGTAATTAATGCGTCACACTCATTTAGTTACTTCTTCCGATTCCGGTAATGTCACGTTGAGTTCAAGCACCGAAATATCGTCCCCTTTCTGCTCAAACTGCACGTGCAGCATTTCAGGGTCGATTTGAATGTATTTGCAAATTACCGCCAGAATATCGCGTTTCAAATCAGGCAGATACGGGGGCTCACTGTCCCCCCGACGACGCTCAGCGACGATAATCTGCAGCCGTTCCTTGGCTATATTGGCTGTCTGCTTTTTGCGGGACAGAAAGAAGTCTAGTAATGCCATGGTTTATCCCCCAAAAAGGCGTTTCAGGAAACCCTTCTTCTCTTCTTCAATGAAGCGGAAGGGGCGTTCTTCCCCTAACAAGCGGCTAACGGTGTCGTCATAGGCCTTGCCAGCGTCTGATTCGGCATCAAGGATCACCGGCTCACCCTGGTTGGAGGCCCGCAGCACGGACTGGTCTTCCGGGATAACGCCGACCAGTGGAATGCGCAGGATTTCCAGTACGTCTTCCATGCTCAGCATATCGCCACGGCTCACGCGGCCCGGGTTATAGCGAGTCAGCAGCAGATGTTCCTTAATCGCCGATTCGCCTCTTTCAGCGCGACGGGATTTGGATGACAAAATGCCCAGAATACGGTCGGAGTCACGTACTGAGGAAACTTCCGGGTTGGTGGTGATGATGGCTTCATCTGCGAAGTACAGCGCCATCAGCGCGCCGGTTTCGATACCTGCCGGAGAGTCACAGACCACGAAGTCAAAATTCATCTCGCCCAAATCGTTGAGGATCTTTTCAACGCCTTCGCGGGTCAGCGCGTCTTTATCGCGCGTTTGCGAAGCCGGCAAGATAAACAGGTTATCGGTGCGCTTGTCTTTGATCAACGCCTGGTTCAGCGTGGCATCACCCTGAATGACGTTAACGAAATCGTAAACCACCCGGCGTTCGCAGCCCATGATCAGGTCAAGATTCCGCAGACCGATATCAAAATCGATCACCACGGTTTTCTTACCTTTTTGGGCTAGGCCGGTAGCGATGGCCGCGCTTGAAGTGGTCTTGCCAACGCCCCCTTTACCCGATGTAACAACAATAATGCGTGCCATGAAATGGATTCCTTGTCAAAAGGGCTTAATTTAAAGGTTGTATGGTTAAAGCGTTATCCAACAGGCTGAGTCGTACAGCCTGCCCGACAAAGTCGGACGGGATTTGGTCGCTCAACCAGTACTGCCCTGCGATAGAGACTAGCTCAGCACCCAGGTGCGTGCAAAAAATCTGGCACTGCGTATCACCTGAAGCACCAGCCAGCGCACGACCGCGCATCATGCCGTAAACGTGAATATTGCCATCGGCAATTAATTCAGCGCCGGCGCTGACGCTGCTGGTCACGATCAGATCGCTGTTGCGGGCATAAATCTGTTGGCCGGAACGAACAGGGGTACTGATGATGCGCGTCTTGGCGGGGGCGTTGGGATCCACCACCGGGGCTGGCGCGGGCGCCGGTTCCGGGGGAGCCATCTTCTGGCCTTTGCCTTCGTTCAATAACGGCAGCCCGGCACGGGCTATTGCACGTTTTTGCCGCTCATCTCTGCAACCGCTGATACCCACAACGCGCAGCCCTGCTGCCGTGACAGCCTGTTGAAGTTCTTTCCAGTTTGCGTCGCCGTTCAGCGTTGCAACGTTGATAACAACAGGGGCATTTTTCAAAAAAGCGGGCGCTTGCTCGACTTTTTCTTGTAACGCCTGACGTATTACCTCGGGTTCCGAATTATACAAATGAACAACCGATAGGGTAAAACTGCTGCCTTTTAGTTCAATTGGCGATTGTGACATCTATCCTGACTCAGTCTCAGCAACTTTAAATCCCCGGAATACCAATCGGGGTGCGATATTCCGAAGTACTATAAGCATGTTATAGTCAGAGTTATATCCAGGCAAGACGCTGCCCCAATTAAATAGAGTTAAAAACATGCTTTGTGTGATCTATAGAAGCTCGAAACGCGATCAAACTTATCTTTATGTCGAAAAAAAAGACGATTTCTCCCGAGTGCCGGAAGATCTGCTGAAAAGTTTCGGCACGCCGCAATTGGCAATGGTGCTTTCTCTTGAAGGTCGGGAGAAATTAGCCTCGGCAGATATTGAGAAAGTGAAAGAGGCCCTGAAAGAAGAAGGGTTCTATCTGCAGGTTCCACCGCCGCTGGAAAATTTATTAAAACAGCACTTGTCTGACGACAAAAAATAACCGTCGTTGGCGTACAGGGGCTACGCTGGATCAGTAACCCCAAACCAACAAAGGAGCTGGGTGATGAGAGGGTCAGCGAAGACAGCGATAGTGGCTCTGCTGGCGCTGGGAACTGGCGTATGTCCGCAACTGATGGCACAGGTCGCTTCACCGGCTACAACTGCTGCGCCAGCACAAGGCACGTTGGCTGAAACCGGTCGCGATCCGGCACAGTTCCCAGCCTATGTAGAACAACTGAAACGTCAGGCGCTGGCGCAGGGCATTAGCCCGGCTATCGTCGCCAGCGCTTTTGCCAACGCGCATTTTGTCGACCGAGTGATTAAGGCAGACCGTAATCAGCCGGAAAAGAAAATCACGCTGGATGATTATCTAAAACGTGTATTGCCGCCGGCCAAGATAGCGCAGGGCCGTGCTCTTTACCGGCAATATCAACCCCAGTTGTCTCGTGTTACCGCTCACTACGGTGTTCCTGGGCGTTATGTGGTGGCGCTGTGGGGGATGGAAAGCGCCTTCGGCAAGATCCAGGGCCGTGAAGACGTGATATCTGCGCTGGCTACGCTGGCCTTTGAAGGTCGCCGTGAAGCTTTCTTCAGCCAACAGCTAATGGCAGCACTGCGGATCCTCGAACAGGGGCATGTCAGCCGTGAACAACTGAAAGGCTCCTGGGCCGGTGCGATGGGGCAGTGCCAGTTTATGCCGACCTCATTCCTGAATTATGCGGCGGATGGCGATGGCGATGGCCGTATTGATATTTGGAACAACGTTGATGATGTGTTTGCCTCTACGGCCCGTTATCTGTCGCGTGAAGGTTGGCAACCGGGCGTAGGCTGGGGCAGGGAAGTTAAACTGCCTGTCGGTTTCAGCAGTGACAGCCTGGGGCTGAAAGTGAGCCAGGCCCACAGCGTCAATGAATGGCAAAAACGTGGCGTGCGTCGTGCGGATGGTTCAGCCTTGCCGCATTCTACCCTGCGCAGCTGGGTGATCACGCCGGATGACATGCAGGGCCGGGCGTTCATGGTTTATGACAATTTTCGCACGATCATGCACTGGAATCGCTCTTACTATTTTGCCATCGGTGTGGGTATGATGGCTGACGGTATCGGGCAATAAATTAGGGCCAGGGTACCTCCACCCGCGCGTGGGATAACGGGCTTAGCAAGCTAAGCCCCTACATGATTGTAGGGAGATGCGGTATGTATCAACATAGAGACTGGCAGGGTTCATTACTTGATTTTCCGGTAAACAAAGTGGTTTGTGTCGGCAGTAACTACGCCGATCATATTAAGGAAATGGGTAGTGCGACCTCGGCAGAGCCGGTAGTGTTTATCAAGCCTGAAACGGCGCTGTGCGATATCCGCCAGCCGGTGGCGATCCCCAAAGAGTTCGGTTCGGTACATCATGAAGTGGAACTGGCAGTGTTGATTGGCACGCCGTTAAAGCAGGCTAATGAAGATCGAGTGGCTCGGGCTATCGCCGGTTACGGTGTTGCGCTGGATTTGACGCTGCGTGAGCTGCAGGCGGGGTTCAAGAAGGCCGGACAGCCTTGGGAAAAAGCCAAGGGTTTTGACGGCTCCTGCCCGATCTCCGGTTTTATTCCGGTGGCAGAGTTTGGCGATCCGCAAAATGCCGAGCTGTCACTGACGGTCAATGACCAGGTGCGTCAGCAGGGCAATACTCGCGATATGATCACCCCGATCCTGCCGCTGATCAGCTATATGAGCCGCTTCTTCACGCTGCGTGCAGGTGATATTATTCTTACCGGTACACCGCAAGGCGTTGGCCCGATGAGCTCAGGCGACATGCTGAAAATCACGCTCAACGGTAAATCATTAACGACTCGCGTGATTTAAAGCCAGGCAAGACGCACTAAAAAAGGCCCCATGGGGCCTTTTGTCTTTTTCTTCGGTTAGGGGTGGGCAAAATGCTTATTTACGGCCCAGCAAGAAACCGAAAACAATCCCGACTGCAGCGGCGATAGCCACGCCGGCAAGTGGGTTGGATTCAACCTGAGTCCGCACCGTATCAGCCGCATCGCGAGCCGCGTAGCTGGCCTGAGAGGCATATTTGCGGGCCGCGCCTTTAACCTGATGATCCGGCGAGTCCGTTGCCTTACCAAAGGCTTCTTCAACGGCACCGGCAGCTTCATTGACCTTGTCTTCTGCTTTTCCAAACATACTTGGCTCCCTATCTCGGTTATAAAGGCGAACATTAAACATAGCAGGATTATGCCGTTCCTGGCGGCAAAAAGTGCTTTATAAGATGAATCTTAGCGGTGAGTTGAAGCGTTGGCCGGCAATAATCCTGGGGGAAACGAAAGGGTGATAGGCCTGTGATTTGTACGTATAATTAAGCGATGCGAGCCGTGTTGTTTTCCACCGAAAGCCCACAAAAATTGGCCGATGGTCATGACGCTTAATGCTGAATACTGTTGTTTTAAATAGCATTTTTTTTAAACAGATATATTGTTATCGCTATGATTATATTGTGTTTTCAGCCTTTCCATTTGGTTGGGATATCTATATAGTGCATCCTCAAAACCTGTACGCAGGTTATCTATTCATTTACCTATACCGGACGCGAACATGTCACAAACCCCTTTTTGGCAACAAAAAACGCTGGCGGAAATGTCAGAACAAGAGTGGGAATCGCTGTGCGACGGTTGTGGGCAATGCTGTCTGAATAAGCTGATCGACGAAGATACCGACGAGATTTATTTCACCAACGTAGCCTGTGACCAGTTGAATATTAAATCGTGCCAGTGCCGCAACTATGAACGTCGCTTTGAGCTGGAAGAAGACTGCATCAAGTTGACGCGTGAAAACCTCACGACGTTTGACTGGTTGCCACCGACCTGCGCATATCGCCTGATTGGCGAAGGCAAACCGTTATTCTCCTGGCATCCACTGGTTAGCGGTTCCAAGGCGGCGATGCACGGTGAGCGCATTACGGTGCGGCATATTGCGGTACGTGAAAGTGAGGTGGTGGACTGGCAGGACCACATCATGAACAAACCAAGCTGGGCGCGATAAACGAAAAAAGCCCCTGCAAAGAAGAGGGGCAAGACACACAACAACACCAGGGAAATCGTTAATACTAACTTGCGGATACTATAAGGTTTTTGCGGCCAAACTTCATCAAAATATCGATGCAATAATGCATCACTATGATGAGTTTTTTTGTATAAGGTGGGTGAGAGCAGATAAGTTGTTCCGTTATAGTACGATTTTATAGCGGAAAAGTGAGATTGTAATCCCGCGAATAAGACGTTTTCCCCCGCTAACTTAATGTTATGTAAATTACGTGCCAAATCTTGCCCGGATGCTTCTTTTTATACAGAAGGTTAGGTAGTTTGACCGCTCTCACGCTAAGTTCCGAGAGTAAAATAATGAAAATGATACGTCTGTTTGCCGTCGCTGGGGCACTGATAGTGCTCGTTTATTACCTTACGCACACTTGATATCGCTTTATCTCTGAAGAGTCTCCTCAACTCCATAAAAAACGGCGCCCTGAGGCGCCGTTTTTTATTCGGGCATGCTTAACGACCAAACAGGTCACGTCGACGCGGGCGCACAAACTGCGCGATCAACACAATGATGGCGAAAAGCAGATAAGCCGTGAAGATACCCACCAGCCACTGCGGCATCTCCAGAGTCAGAAACTCCCATTGACGCACTGAACAGTCACCTGACGCGTGAAACACGGCAGGCAGCCACTTATCCAGCGGCAGCCAGGATGGGAAGCTGACAAAGAAATCACAGGTATTAAACGGCGAAGGATGCAGTTGGATCATGGTGTGTTTCCATGCCAATTGCAGGCCTTCCCAGGCGCTGTAAATCCACAGCAGGATAGCGGCATAACGCAGTGGCGTTTTTGGTGCGATGGCACCGAGCAGCGAGGCGCCCAGAATGCCAAACAGCGCACAGCGTTCGTAAATGCACATCACACAGGGTTGCAGCAGCATTACGTGCTGAAAGTAGAGAGCAACTAATTCCAGCACCAGCGCAGTCAGGGCCATCAACAGCCAAGCACCGCGCCCCTGCGAGCAGCGGTTAAAGAATTGCAACATATATTTATTCTTCCATGCAGTAAGCAATTGAACTGGCAGTGTAAACCAATTCAACTCTGCTGCCAGCTACCTGAGCCTGTTTCAGCACAAAAATAGTCGCTGACAGCGGAGTGGGTTAACAGGGTCAGTGTGCAGCGGCTTCAATCGATGGCAGCGTCAGCCAATGCCACTGGGTCAGCAGCTCAGTCGCAGGTGCCAGTGTAAACTGGACGCACAGCAGACCCACCAGGGTTAATACCACAGTATAGGGTAAAGCCATCCATACCATCCGTCCGTAAGACAAACGCACCAGCGGTGCCAGCGCAGAGGTCAGCAGGAACAGGAAAGCCGCCTGACCATTCGGCGTGGCGACCGATGGCAGATTGGTGCCGGTATTAATGGCGACCGCCAGCATTTCGAACTGCTTCAGGGAAATCACACCGTTTTCAAATGCAGCACGGGCTTCATTGATGTATACCGTACCGACGAACACGTTGTCAGATACCGAAGACAGCAGGCCATTAAACAGATAAAACAGCGCCAGTTGTGAAGAGGGTTGCGCCTGCAGAACAAAATGAATAATCGGTGTAAACAGGTGTTGCTCAATAATTACTGCCACCACGGTGAAAAATACCGTCAGCAGCGCGGTAAAAGGCAGCGCCTCCTGGAAGGCTTTACCGATGGCGTGTTCATCGGTGACGCCGCACAGTGAAGTGGCGAGAATAATGACCGACAGGCCAATCAGGCCTACTTCCGCCAGATGAAAGGCCAGCGCCACCACCAACCAAATGCCGATTAGCGCCTGAACGACCAATCTGACCTGTTCTTGTTTACTGCGTCCGGCGGTAGCCTGGCGGTCAAACTCGGTCAGTACCTCACGTACGCGTTCCGGCAGTTTTGCTCCGTAGCCGAAGACGCCGAAGCGTTCGAGCAGTAAGCAAACCAGCAGGCCGCACGCAAACACCGGCAGGGTAACCGGTGCCATGCGCAGGAAGAAGTCAATAAATCCCCAGCCGGCGCTTTTGGCAATAATCAGGTTCTGCGGTTCACCCACCATGGTCATCACGCCGCCCAGCGCGGTACCGACGCCTGCGTGCATCAGCAGGCTGCGCAAGAAGGCGCGGAACTGCTCGAGCGTCTGTTTGTGATCGTCACTGACCAGGGTGCTATCGTCACCGACATCAATATTACCGTCATTACCGTCAGAACGGTTTGAAGCCACGTTGTGGTAGATCGAATAAAATCCGGTAGCGACGCTGATAACCACCGCAACGACCGTCAATGCATCGAGGAAGGCTGACAGCAGCGCCGCCGCAAAACAGAATGCCAAAGAAAGCAGCATTTTTGAGCGGATGTTGAGCAGTAGCTTGGTGAAAACGAACAGTAGCAACTGCTTCATAAAGTAGATGCCGGCTACCATAAAGATCAGCAACAGCAGCACTTCGAGATTATGGGCAATTTCCTCACCCACCCGATCGGGACTGGTCATGCCGATCAGTACTGACTCAATGGCCAGCAGACCACCCGGCAGCAGTGGGTAGCACTTCAGCGCCATTGCCAGGGTAAAGATAAATTCGACTACTAACAGCCAACCCGCAATGAACGGATCGACCAGGAAGAAAACCAGTGGGTTGACCACCAGGAAAACCAGAATGGCCAGTTTGTACCAGTCTGGTGATTGCCCGAGGAAGTTTTTCACCAGGGCACTGCGAAAGGTCGTTTCCATTATGCGTTACACGTCCTGAAAATAAGTTGTCTCATACTAGCCTAACAATGCCGCCGGGGCAGATGCAATAAGGGCTTGCTTTACGATGAGAAATTTCTCTAAGCGGTGTTTTTGCACGTTTTTTGCCACTTTATGCACAGTTTCGTTCAATGTTTTTCGCTCACGCTAGGTCATGCAATAGCGATCTGGTATGATCAGCCGACTACTATTACTGATTATCGTCGCTACGGAACGTCAAACACATGGTCATAAAGGCGCAGAGTCCTGCCGGTTTCGCGGAAGAATACATTATCGAGAGTATCTGGAATAATCGCTTCCCTCCTGGCACTATTTTGCCCGCGGAGCGTGAGCTTTCAGAACTGATTGGTGTCACGCGCACCACGTTACGTGAAGTTTTACAACGCCTGGCGCGTGATGGCTGGTTGACCATTCAGCATGGCAAACCGACCAAAGTAAATAATTTCTGGGAAACATCCGGCCTCAATATTCTTGAGACGGTGGCACGCCTCGACCATCAGAGCGTTCCACAATTGATCGACAATCTGCTGTCTGTGCGAACCAATATTGCGGCGATCTTTATTCGCGCAGCGGTGCGTAACCATCCAGAGGCCGCTCAGGAAGTGTTGGCGAAAGCCACTCAGGTGGAAGATCAGGCGGATGCTTTCAACCTGTTGGACTACGAAATTTTCCGTGGTCTGGCGTTTGCCTCCGGCAACCCGATTTACGGTCTGATCTTCAACGGTCTGAAAGGCTTGTATACCCGCGTTGGCCGTTACTACTTCTCAAACCCGGAGTCTCGCAAACTGGCGCTGACTTTCTATAGCAAGCTGTCGACGCTGTGCCATGAGAAGTCATACGATCAGGTAATGGACTGCGTGCGTAACTACGGTAAAGATAGCGGCGCCATTTGGCAAAGCATGCAAGGCACTATGCCAAGCGATCTGACCGAAGCCCGTCGTTAACCTCAACACCGCATTACGTAAAAGGGGCGCCATTTGGCGCCCCTTTAGTTTTTAGTTATTGAACAGTCTTACAGCGGTGTTGGGCGCGGTGGGCAACGCTCCAATAGCTCGACGCTGCCGTCTTCGTTCTGTTGCTCCAAAATAATGTCGAAGCCCCACAGACGGTGCAGGTGTTTCATCACTTCACGCCGACTTTTATCCAGCGGGGCGCGATCCTGCGGGATATAACGCAACGTTAATGAACGGTCACCGCGTAAATCTACATTCCAGATCTGTATGTTCGGCTCGTGGTCGCTCAGATTATATTGCGCCGAAAGCTCCTGACGGATTGCGCGGTAACCGGCTTCATCATGGATCGCGGCTATTTCCAGGTAGTTATTGCGATCGTCATCCAGTACGGTGAACAGCCGGAAATCACGCATGATCTTCGGCGACAGGAACTGGCTGATAAAGCTTTCATCCTTGAAGTCACGCATGGCGAAGTGAAGTGTTTCCAGCCAGTCTTTACCGGCGATGTCCGGGAACCAGTAACGATCTTCTTCCGTCGGCGACTGGCAGATGCGCTTGATGTCCTGGAACATGGCAAAGCCCAGTGCGTAAGGGTTAATGCCGTTGTAATAAGGGCTGTTGTAAGGCGGTTGATAAACCACGTTGGTATGGCTGTGCAAAAATTCCAGCATAAAACGTTCGGTTACCCGGCCCTCGTCGTACAGATGATTGAGGATGGTGTAGTGCCAGAATGTCGCCCAGCCTTCGTTCATCACCTGGGTTTGTTTCTGCGGATAAAAATACTGACTCACTTTGCGCACAATTCGCAGAATCTCACGCTGCCAGGGTTCCAGCAGCGGCGCATTCTTCTCCATAAAGTAGAGGATGTTTTCCTGCGGTTCGCTTGGATAGCGGCGCGCCTGCTCAGGTGCCTCTTCACGTTCAACCCGTGGCAGGGTCTTCCACAGCGTGTTTACCTGGCTTTGCAGGTACTCTTCGCGGCTTTTTTGCCGGGCTGTTTCTTCGACCAGTGAAATTTTCTGCGGCCGTTTGTAACGGTCCACGCCGTAGTTCATCAACGCATGGCAAGAGTCGAGCAGCCTCTCCACTTCTTCAACGCCGTAGCGCTCTTCGCACTGGCTGATGTAGTGGCGGGCGAACAGCAGGTAATCGACAATCGAACTGGCGTCGGTCCAACTGCGGAACAGGTAGTTATTCTTGAAGAAGGAATTGTGCCCATAGCAGGCGTGCGCCATCACCAAAGCCTGCATGGTGATGGTGTTTTCTTCCATCAGGTAGGCGATGCAGGGGTTGGAGTTGATCACAATCTCATAGGCCAGGCCCTGTTGCCCATGCTTATAGCGCTGCTCGGTCTCAATGAATTTTTTACCGAATGACCAATGGGTGTAGTTAATCGGCATGCCGACGCTGGAATAAGCGTCCATCATCTGCTCTGAGGTAATGACCTCGATCTGATGCGGGTAGGTGTCGAGCTTGTAATGTTTGGCTACGCGATCTATGTGCTCCAGATACACCTGCAGCAACTCGAACGTCCAGTCCGGTCCATCGCTCAGACGTTTATCTTCCTTGACCTTATCATGTGTTGAAGTAGTCATCAGCGCACCCTCGTTATTACGGACCTTGCTCGAACGGCAGACCCTGTATCAATCGTAGCTCAATCTACGCAGAGGTAATAATGATATAAAGCTTAAAAATTCAACGATCTGTCGTCGGCAACTCACCTGGAGAGCTACCGGGGAGCTTTTACCCTGAGTTTTTTCTGCTGGAACAGGATCTCACTCCGGCAAAGCGTTATATCAATAAAGTTGCTATTTTGTAGTTTATTACTCTGTGGTATTGGCGCTGTTTCATTTTTATATTCTGTTAAATCCTTGTTGCTTTCTTGGCTTTTACTTGGTGCTATCAATGCAGTCATTGACTGCACATCGGCCTGTGTTTCGCTCTCAAATCCTCCTTTCACCGCATCTTATCGCTATTTATAGGTAGCTATTGCAAAAGAGACGGCCATGAACGATAAATTAATTGTGAATGTTGTCACGTTTGATGACGAAGATGTTGGACGGATTTTTCCACTGAGTTAATTTCCTGTGAGCAGAAGATTATGCTTTGTGAAGCCTTAAGCTGGAGTCAGCGATGCGAGTGGTAATTTTAGGTAGTGGAGTGGTGGGTGTTGCCAGCGCCTGGTATTTGGCGAAAGCGGGGCATGAGGTGACGGTGATCGATCGTCAACCCGGCCCGGCGATGGAAACCAGTGCGGCGAATGCCGGTCAGATCTCACCGGGCTATGCGGCTCCGTGGGCTGCACCTGGCGTGCCTTTGAAGGCGGTCAAATGGATGTTCCAGCGCCATGCGCCTTTGGCGGTTCGTCTGGACGGCAGCAGCTTCCAATTGAGCTGGATGTGGCAGATGCTCAAAAACTGCAACACCGAACACTACATGACCAATAAAGGGCGTATGGTGCGGCTGGCGGAATACAGTCGTGACTGCATCAAGGCGCTGCGCCAGGAAACCGGCATCCAGTATGAAGGCCGTCAGGGTGGGACGCTGCAGCTGTTCCGTACCCAGCAACAATTTGAAAGTGCGGCGAAAGACATCGCGGTGTTGGAAGATGCCGGCGTGCCCTACAAACTGCTGGAAGCCAGTCAGTTGGCCAGCGTTGAACCTGCACTTGCGCAGGTGGCACATAAGCTGACCGGTGGGCTGCAACTGCCTAACGATGAAACCGGCGACTGCCAACTCTTTACCCAGCAACTGGCCAAACTGGCGCAGCAGGCCGGGGTTACTTTCCTGTATAACCGCAGCGTCGATCGCCTGCTGGTGGAAGGGGATAAGATCAGCGGTGTGCAATGTGGCGGAGAAATCTTCAAAGCCGACAGCTACGTAGTGGCCTTTGGTTCTTATTCCACCGCGCTGTTGCGTGACCTGGTGTCGATCCCTGTCTATCCGCTGAAAGGCTACTCGCTGACCATTCCTATTACCGATGAGTCCGCCGCACCGTTCTCGACCGTGCTGGATGAAACTTACAAAATCGCCATTACCCGTTTCGATCAGCGTATTCGCGTCGGCGGCATGGCGGAAATTGTTGGTTTTAACACTCAGCTTGAACAAAAGCGTAGAGAGACGCTGGAGATGGTGGTGCGCGACCTTTACCCTAACGGTGGACGGGTGGAAGACGCCACCTTCTGGACCGGTTTGCGGCCGATGACGCCGGACGGCACGCCAATTGTCGGCAAGACCTCGCTGAAAAATCTGTTCCTGAATACCGGCCACGGCACCCTGGGCTGGACCATGGCCTGTGGTTCCGGCCAACTGCTTTCAGATTTGATTTCCGGTATCACGCCGGCCATTCCTTCAGACGATCTGGGAGTGGCACGTTACAGCGCCGGATTTCGCAGCCTCTACACCGGCCCTTTGAACGATGTGCATCCCGCGCGTTAAAAACCCTAATTTATAATGTTATTGTCACGGGCGTTGGCCCGTGACCGCATTTGCCGGCCCGTAGGAGTGCCCATGCCTCGCCCGATTTCCGCCACGTTACACCTTGGCGCTTTTGAAAATAACCTGCAGGTGGTTCGCCGTTTCGCCCCCAAAGCCAAAGTCTGGTCGGTGGTCAAGGCCAATGCCTATGGTCACGGTATCAAACATGTCTGGCGCAGTCTGGCGCAGACCGACGGTTTTGCCTTGCTGGATCTGGCCGAAGCCATTTTGCTGCGTGAGTCCGGCTGGCAAGGACCGATTTTGCTGCTGGAAGGTTTTTTCAAACCACAGGATTTGGCCCTGCTGGACCGTTATCGTTTGACGACCTCGGTACACAGCGACTGGCAACTGGCGGCGATAGCCGAGGCCAAACTGTCGGCACCGCTGGATGTTTATCTGAAAGTGAACAGCGGCATGAACCGTCTGGGTTTTGCACCGGAACGTTTGCACTCTGTCTGGATGAAGGCTCAGGAGATCGGCAATATCGCCAGCCTGACGCTGATGAGTCATTTCGCCACCGCGGACGGTCCACAGGGCGTCGAGGCGCAAATGGCCAGCATAGAACGGGCGGCGAAGGGCATCACTTTGCCGCGCTGTCTGGCCAACTCTGCCGCTACGCTGTGGCACCCGCAAACCCATGGCAGTTGGGTGCGGCCGGGCATTGTGCTCTATGGTGCTTCTCCAAGCGGCCAATGGCGTGACATTGCCGACAGCGGTCTGCAACCCACCATGACGCTGAGTAGCGAAATTATCGGTGTTCAAACGCTGAAATCCGGTGATCAGGTGGGTTATGGCTGGCGTTACCGCGCCGAGGGAGCGCAACGCATCGGCGTGGTAGCCTGTGGTTATGCCGATGGCTATCCGCGTCATGCACAAACCGGTACGCCAGTCTGGGTGGACGGTGTGCTGACACGAACGTTAGGCACGGTTTCAATGGATATGCTGGTGGTCGATCTGACGCCTTGCCCGCATGCGGGTATCGGGGCGGAAGTGGAACTGTGGGGGCGACGTCTGCCGGTTGACGATGTCGCCACCGCGGCAGGTACGCTGGGTTATGAATTACTGACGGCACTGGCCGCCAGAGTGCCAATCATCACCGAGGCCTAAGCCTCAGGCAATCTTCTTCAACTGACCTTTTATTTGCTTGCTGCGCTGTCGTGCGTGCAGCGCCAGCAGGCAACCCACCAGCATCACCAGCGCCAGTGACAGTTTGGGCTGCAATGGCAGCGCCATCGCCAACAAGCCCAGAGCCGCACCGCCGGCCATCTGCACAAAACCTACCAATGCAGAAGCTACCCCGGCCTCATTGGAATACGGCTCCAGCGCGTAGCTGGTTGCCGGGCCCATCACAAAGGCTAAACCAGCACAGGCAAAAGCGACCGGTAGCATATAAGCCAGCCAGTGAGTTTGTGCCGCACCAGACAGTAAGGAGACGCCCAGCAGTAGCCCAATAGCCCCGATACCCATCAATATACCGCCGGTTGCCAGACAGACTGGGCGTCCGACCTTGTGAATGATGCGGTTGGCGAAAAAACTCACCAGCATGATCCAAAAACCATTGGCGCCAAACACCAACGAGAATTGCAACGGCGTCAGCCCGGCGGTGCCCATTAGCACGTTGGGGGCCAGCGAAACGTAGGTCAGCGCCATGCCCATGGCACCGGAGTTGACTACGGCGAAGGACAGAAAGCGGCGATCTCGGGCGATGCGTGCATATTGTCGCACCGGCAATCCTTTGACGCGCACGGTGTCCGCCGGACGGGTTTCCGGCAGGCGAAGGGCGATAAGTACCAGTACCGCCAGCGCATAACATACCAGGAACCAGAATGGGGCGCGCCAGCCAAAGGCTTCTGCCAGCAGCCCACCCAGCAAGGGGGCCAGAGCAGGAATAATATTCAGCGTACCGTTGAGAAAACCGAAGGCACGGGCTGCATCGTCGCCGTTCATCCGATCGCGCACGCCACTGAATGCCACCACTGCGGTACAGCACACCGCCACACCCTGCAACAGGCGAGAGGCGACAAACATCGTTGGCGTGGTGGCCAGCGCCGCCATCGCCGCGCCAATCATGTAAATCACAATACCGGCCAGAGCCACCGGCTTGCGGCCGTAGTTATCCACCAGCGGGCCGGCAATAACCTGCCCGAGGCCCAGCACCAAAATGAACAGAGAAATGGTGGACTGAATCAGCGCTTCACTGCTGTTAAGGCCAACGGCGATAGCGGGGATGGTCGGCAGATAGAGATCGATACCCAGCGGGCCGAGCAGCACCAGGCTAAGAAGCAGAAACAGAAATTTTTGCATAACAAAAACAGCACATCCGAGTGACAAAGAGGGCTAGAGTAGAGATTCTGGCGCTAAATGGAAAGAGGCAAAACATCGGTCCGCCGCCGGTACGCCAGTCCGGTTCTATTTATGACCCAGCGGCTTTGCGATAGTAAAGTGCCGATACCGTATCCGCCACGTAACGCGCCTGATGTTTGGCGTCGTCCAATGCCCGGTGGGGCGTGCCTTCAAATGCCCGTTCTTTCTTCGGATTAAAGCCCAGCATTTCTGCCAGGGTGATCACCGTGCGCACATCTTGCGTATCCCAAAACTTCCATGGACAGGGCATATCAAGCTGCTGGAAGGCATGTTCGAGGATGGCGCAATCGAACTCCTTGCCGTTACCCCAAACCTTGACCTTATCGGTGCTGTTCATATGGATAAACCGGCTCAGGTTGGTCAATGTGCGTTTAAGGCTTTCTGTGCCGCCGAAAGCCAGCTTGCGCGCTTCGTCAGACTGTTTCGCCCACCAGGCGACGGTATCCAGGCTGATGGTTCTGCCGGGCTGATCTTTTTGGCTGCTGACGGCGTTTTCAAATTCCGCACCGAGCTGCCCGGTTTGAGGATCGAAAAATACCGCGGCGACCACCAGGATCACCGCACTGGGTTTTATATCCAGCGTTTCAATATCTAACATCAGATGGTGCATTGGG
Source organism: Serratia sp. AR11 (assembly GCF_056376275.1). Classification (NCBI taxonomy): domain Bacteria; kingdom Pseudomonadati; phylum Pseudomonadota; class Gammaproteobacteria; order Enterobacterales; family Yersiniaceae; genus Serratia; species Serratia sp. AR11. The sequence goes on along the minus strand of NZ_CM150739.1, from coordinate 3,100,005 downwards.
TCTCCCGGCCGGTTGAGGTACCGCATAATATTACTACAAACCGGGCCAGGATGCGCCGTCAGCCCCGACGGTTGCCGGCGGTATTGGCCAGCGTTACTGCGAGCACCGCCAGTAATATCAGAGCGATCGCCGGTGCCAGGACTCCCCACGGCGCCCGTTCGATATAAGGCATGCCTTCCGCCAGCACCAGCCCCCATTCTGCGCTGGGTGGCTGCGGACCCAGGCCAAGGAAACCCAGGGCGGCCAGCGCCAGCGCAATCCCCGGCAGGCGCAGCATGGCATGGCGCAGCAGTGGCCCCCATAAGGCAGGCAGCAGGTAATGCGTCAAGGTGCGCAGTCGACCAATCCCCAACACCGGCAGCATGCGGATATAGGGCTGAGTGCGGGCTTCCATCAGCAGCGAAGCGCAATGAGCGGCCAGCGGAGCCCAACTGACCAACATCACCGCGCAGGCGGCGCCGTAGGCTGAAGGGCCGCTAATGGCGACCACTAACAGGCCTGCGATAATCGGCGGTGTGGCGTTGGCCAGCTCAATCATTCCGCACATCAGACGTGGCATCAGCCCGAACATTATCCCGAGGAACAGCGAAGCGAAGCTGACCGCCAGTGCCAGCAGGCTGGTATTCAGCGCACCGTAAGCGACGCGCGCCAGGATGTCCCGACCGGTGGCATCCGCGCCGAAGGGCAGATCGAGGCTGGGCGGATGGAGGCGAATATGCAGAGACGAAAGTGGATCGCGTATGATCCCGCTCAGCACCAACAAGCACAACAACAGCGCGGCAAAGGTGGCGAAAACGTAACTGCCTTTGCCGCTGTGCGGTGGCGGCATCGAATTGGCCAGGCTTGGCGCTACCCGACCCAGCAACAGATAATGCGTGCTCTGTGCCAAAAAACCGGTGCTGAAGGCGATCAGCAACAAGATCAGAATGCCGCACTGCAGCGTTGGCAGATCTTGTGCGATGGCGGCACCTAATGTCGCTCTGCCCAGACCGGGAATGGCGAAGACTTTCTCGACGGCGATGGCGCCGCCGGTAAGCCCAACCAGCACCAAACCGATTTGCGGTAACAAGGCGGGTAGCGTGCGGCGCAACACCGCCAGCAGACAATGCCACCGGGAGATACCGGCCAGGCTCCAGGTGATTAACCAGCGTTCGGATAAGGTCGCGGCCAGACCGTCACTGAACAACAGGCCCAGCAGGCCGCCGGCAGGTAAACCCAATGCCAGCGCCGGCAGCACCACATGGCGCAAACTTTGCCAGCCGTAGGGGGGAAACCAGTTTAGCCAGACGGCGCCGAGGATCAGTAACAGCGCGGCCAGTAGAAACTCGGGCAGGGCGGTCAGCGCCACCGCCAACACGCCTGCAGAACGGCGGTACTCGCCATGCAGGCCGCGCCAAAGGGTTGGCAGTGCCAGCAACCCTGCGACTAACAGCGCTATCGCCAGCGCGTAGCCCATTAACGTAAGAGAAACCCCGGTAGCCTGTAACAGCCCCTCCAGTACCGGGCGACCGGAGATCCAGGAGTGACCGGCGTCGCCATGCAATACCCCATTAAGCCAGCGGCCAAGCAGCATCAGCGGCCCGTCGTCCAGAGCAAAGCGTTGGCGAATGGCATTCAGGGCTTCGGGCGTCGCTTCCTGTTCGGCCGAGCGAGCTCGCAGCAGGCTAATTGCCGGGTCGCGACCGGATAGCCAGGGCATCAGACCGATCAGGGATATCATTGCCAACAGGGCAAACAGGCGTGAGGCCAGTGGCAATAGCCATTGCGCCAGTCGCATCAGGGCTGTCCGCTGACGATCATGCTGCGCGGTGTCACCAGTTGGCGTTCTCGCGGATCGCGCTCTGCATTCTTCATGCCCACGGCTTCCCCCTGGATCACTCGTTCATGCAGCAGCGGGATCGCGGCATTAGTGGCCAGTATGCGGTTTTCCGCCGCCATGATCGCCTGACGTCGCTGTGCTCCGGCCGCAATAGCGGCAGCCTGAGTTATAGCCGCATCCACCTGCGGGTCGCACAGTTGGGCGATATTGAACGAGCCCTGACAGGCGAAATCGCTGAACATATAAGCCAGCGGATCGCCGGAGTCCAACACCGTGGCTCGCGACAGAATAAATGCGTCGAATTTGCCTGCCAGCGCATCGGCCTCAATATGCGCATATTCCCGCACTTCCTGTTTCACCACAAAGCCTGCTGCGCCAAGCTGTTGCGCCAGATAAACGGCGACTTCCGGTAGCTCGGCGCGATCGCTGAAGGTGGCCAGGGTGATGGTTTTATTCGTTACCGTCTTGGTGGGCAGCAAGGGTTGCGGCTGTCTCAATGGGGCGGCCCAGGGCAGTGCCGGGCCAAGCAGCCCGCTGGCGACATCGGCACGGCCTTCGTAGACATTGTCCACCAGGGGTTGACGCTCAATAGCCGCGGCGGCGGCGGCACGCACCTGCGGATCGCTAAAGACACCTACTCGGGTGTTTAGATACAGAGTGTTGGTGCGCGGCATCGGCACTTCATGGATGCGTTCTGCCGCAATCAGTGGCAACTGTGATACCGGCACGGCTTCAACCAGATCGGCACTGCCGGTGCGCAGAGCTGCGGCTCGGGCGGAACCGTCCGGTACAAAACTGACGTCGATACCCGGCGCTGCGGCTTTTTGGCCCCAATAACCTTCAAAACGCTTTAGTCGCGCGCTGCTGGTCCCGTTGATTTCCGTCAGCACAAAAGCGCCGGTCCCGGCCAGCAATGGGTTAACCACGCCGTTGGCACCGTAAGCCCGTTCGGCAAGGATCGCCAACTGTGGGCTGGACAGCCGTTGCGGAAGTAAAGGGTCGGGGACCGCGGTGGAAATAATCACGGCGTGATCGCCTTCAATGCTGACTGATAATTCAATGCCGTCGAGGATACGCGGTTTGGGGGCGGCGTTGATTGCCGCCGAAAGTGAGCGTACGACGCTCTGTGCTGTCATCACACTGCCGTCGTGGAAACTGACCCCCTGCCGCAACACAAAGCGCCAGCGGTGTTGATCTATCTGCTGCCATTCGGTGGCCAATGCCGGTTCGGCATCACCATTGGCGTTCAGCAGCACCAGCGTTTCGGTATTGCTCCAGCGCGAAAGTTTAAACGCATCATCGCTGAGCGGCGTGAGCCCGGAACGAGGCGGTTGCAACATGGCCAGCCGGATGCGTCGTTCTTCGCCGGCATCGGCTTTCGGTTCGGCAGGGTCAAAACAGCCGCCAAGCAGCAAGCTGCCGGCGAGCAGGCAGCCGGTGGGGCCAATAAAGCGTGGGTTCAACATGAAAAAGTCCTCAGAATGTCAGGGCTGATAAAGGGCGGGTAACGAGGGAATGGCGGCCAGCAGATCGCAGGTGGCGGCATGTCGCGGGCTGCGCAGCAGTTCATCGGTTGGACGATCTTCCACGATGACGCCGCAGGCCATCACCAGCGTTCGTTGGCATAGGGCGGCGACCAGTGAAATATCATGGGAGACAAGCAGCATGCCCATATTTTGTTGACGAGTAATCTTGTCCAGCAGGCCGATGATCTGCTGACGCAGTGGCAGATCCAGACCGCTGACCGGTTCATCGGCGATTAAAAAACGGGGCTGTAGCGCGATAGCACGCGCCAGCGCCACCCGTTGTGCCTGCCCACCGGAGAGCTGGCCGGGGCGGGCGTGTATCAGGTGATCATCCAATTCGACCTGCCGCAAGGCCCGCTCAGCGGCAATGCTCAAATCCTGCCTGGGTGCCAGCTGACGCAGAGGTTCAATAATCAACTCGGCCACCGTGTGGCGCGGGTTAAGTGAGGCATGGGCATCCTGAGGGACGTATTGCACCAAACGTCGATACCAGCGCAATGGGTTCACAGCGGTTGGGCGGACGGCATTACCCTGGCAGAGGATATGGCCGGCATCCGCGGTTTCCAATGCCAGCAACAGCCTGAGTAGCGTCGATTTCCCTGCGCCGGAGCAGCCTACCAGCCCGACGCGTTCCTCCGGATACAGATTCAGGTCGGTGGGTTTCAGTCCGTCAGATTGCGATGAATATCGGAGGCAAACTTGCTGCAGGCTGATAAAGGGCAGCGTTCCGCTGATTGACATGCCATTCATTCCGTTAACCTGCCAGACTCAACGGCGATGTCCGCTTGAAGGTTGGGCGCTGCGCTGTGGCAACCAATTGCCGGGTATAGGGGTGAGCAGGGTGATGCAGCAATTGTGCGAACGATCCCTGCTCGACTATTTTGCCATCTACCATCACGATGGCGCGCTGACACAGGTTGGCGGCAACGGTGAGATCGTGGGTAATAAACAGCAATGCCGGTGCGTGAGGACGTTCGGTGTAAGCTTTCAGGATCTCGAGCAGTTGATGTTGGCTGACCATGTCCAACGCAGTGGTAGGCTCATCGGCGATTAGCAGGCTTTTCTCACCCACCAATGCCAGCGCCGCGCAGACTCGCTGGCATTGTCCGCCAGACAGTTGGCCAGGATAGCGTGACATGATGATCTCCGGTGGCAAGCCTAATACTGCCAGTAACTCGATGGCGCAACGCTGTGCCCGTTGTTTTTTCATGTTGTTCTGCCCCTGTAGTGCCAGGATTAGCTGCTGGCCCACGCGGGTCAGGGGATTGAGACTGGTAAAGGGATCCTGAAAGATGGCTGCCAGTGCGGGATGTTTGCGCTGTTGCAAATGCCGGCCAGCGAGTTCTTGCCCTTGCAGCCGAATGGAACCATTGACTGTCGCGCCAGTCGGCAGAGTCCCCAAAATGGCGGCGGCAGTGAGTGATTTACCTGAACCCGATGCACCCAACAGACACAGACGTTCGCCGGCATACAGCGTAAAATTCAAATCGTGAATTTTGACGTCTCCATCAAGCGACAGCGTCAGGTGTTCTACGGTGAGTAACGGCGAGGGTTGGTTATCCATGGCACATTTTTTTTGTGATTTTTGTTATGTGATAACATAACATTTGTGTGCCGGAAATAACCAGCGGATTTACGAAATACTTTGAAATAGTCTAAAACGGGGTAAGCAAGGTATGATGCTGAGGGTTTTGTTGTCAGGTTGGTCTTATCGGTGAGAACGCTTATTTTTGTTTTGTGTATGGCAGGTTATCTGCTGGTATTGAGTTACCTTGGTGTTTTCGTCACGGATAAAATATGTGAGAAATCCAATAACTACACCAAGGTGTGCCGTCTGGTCGATATTTCAGAGCCGCATATCCCAAAGTAAATTCGGCTGTCAGCTCAAATAGTCAGCGGTGATCAACGGCGTCAACAGCCCTGCTAATGCCGCCAGCGTTGCCCACTGCCGCCACCCAAGTCGTGCCAACCAATCCTGGCGCAGTGGCGGTGTCGCAAGCTGACCCACCGCAACCGTGCCGGTCAGCAGCAGCGTCAGAAAAATGAAAACCAACCCACGGCTCCATGCATTGAACTCGATGTGCAGCACATTGGCGTAGTACAGCCGCATCAGAATGTAATAGGCCAGCATCACCCAGGCGAAATGGGTGCGTTTTTTCAGCACCTGGTAAAGTAAAAATGCGATGAAAATACTGTGGCACACGGAGATCAGCGGCGCTTCAATCGGGCGCCTGACGCAGCCGTTATAGACCGCCAGATAGATATTAAAGACCAACTGGGCATAGAGGGTATAGATATACCAGCCATAGATGATTTTGAGCTTTTTGGGGGTGGGTGGGGTTGGGCAATAATCCGATATCATTGGAGCCTCCTGAGCTGACTAGCGTTATACCACCTAAAAACTAAATGAAAATTAAACGCCAAACAGGCTTTATTTTACCCCCGATCTGGAACTAAGCCGCATTCGCCAGGTCTGTTAAATGCTGCGACACGCAAGGTGTTTTTATGTGGTTTATGATGGTAACTCATTGATATGAAAGATTATAAAAGCGATAACTCCGCCGTGTATCTGCTGATTATCACCCTGGGACTTTATTTTTTCCTGCCACCAGCGCTGGTCGCTTTCTTCTTTGATTGGTTAAACCTCAACCCCTTCGTCATTATTCGCTTCTGGCATTTTAATCCGTTTTCCGCCGACCGCGGGATCCCCCTCTATCAAACCTTTATATACATATTAAGTTTATGGGTTATAGCGAATATTCTGCTGGCGCTTATTTTGCTGGTGGCTCGGCGTCTCTATTTTTGGTTCGTCAAAGGAACTCGTTGAGCACTGGCACCAGATAGATCATATTGATTCGAGTTTGTATGCCAGCCAAATGCTGGCATTTTTTTATTGTTGATTTTCAATCTACTTTTCCACAATCAGCCCAAGGTTTTTTGCCGACGGCAGGTTAGTTCGCCTGCTGATAAAAAGTATCCTCATGCTTGTAATTCCTTATCGATAAAGATAATAATTATCATTAATATTTCCTTTTCTTTACATACAGCACACCGATAGATCTTTTGCACTCTTGTCAGCCAGCGCTGCTGATGGGGGCGGGTCGGGGGTGACTTAATGATACTTACCGGGGATTACAAATATGCAGATGATTTTTCCTGTCAAACGGTCGCGTGTTTTGTGTGCATTCGCGATGTTCCTGCCGTTGACTTCGTTGGCTGAAGACACCCTGGTGGTTAGCGCCAGGCCCGCTGATACTGCCGAGTCGGTAACTCAGGGCTACCAGGCGACCACCAGTCAGGGGGCGACTAAAACCGACCAGCCGCTGATCCTGACAGCGCAATCTGTTTCCGTGGTGACACGCCAACAAATGAGCGATCAGAATACCCAAACGGTTAACGATGCACTGAAATATACCCCGGGCGTTTTCACTAACTTCGCCGGCGGCGCGACACGCTATGACACCATTGCATTACGCGGTTTCCACGGCGGCGATGTCAATAACACCTTCCTCGACGGCCTGCGCCTGTTAAGTGACGGCGGCACCTATAATGCCTTGCAGGTTGATCCCTGGTTCCTGGAGCGTATCGACGTTATCAAGGGGCCTTCTTCAGTGATGTATGGGCAAAGCATTCCGGGCGGGCTGGTGGCCTTGACCACCAAGCGCCCGCAGTTTGCCACGCAGGGGCAGGTTAATCTTTCGGCGGGTAATAACAGCACCCAGGGCGCGGCTTTCGATGTGACCGGTCCTTTGTCGGAGCAGTGGGCTTACCGGTTGACCGGAATGACGCGCAGCAGCGATACCATGTATGACCATCAGCGTGAAGAACGCTATGCAATTTCGCCGTCATTGCTGTGGCAACCAGATGAAAATACCTCACTGTTACTGAAAGCTTACCTGCAAAAGGATCCGTCCGGCGGTTATCACAGTGCAGTACCGGCAGATGGCAGTCTCTATTCCAGCGCGGGTGACAAACTGGGGCGCGGATTTTTTGATGGCGAGAGTAGTCGTAACGTCTTCAAACGTTGGGAGCAGATTTACAGCTACGCTTTCTCGCACAGCTTTAATGACGTTTGGTCATTCCGACAGAATGCCAGCTATACCCATTCTAACGTTGAACTGCAGCAGGTTTATCAGATTGGCTGGGATCAGGATCACCAGTTGCTGAACCGCTATTACAGCGGCTCGGCAACCTCACTGGATGCATTCGCCGTCGACAACCAACTGGAGGCTGACTTTGCTACCGGGCCGCTGGATCACAAAGTGATGCTGGGCCTGGATTACCAGCGTTTTCGTAATAACCTGTGGGATGAATCTGCCGGCGCCTCTCAATTGAACCCTTATACCGGTGTGTCGGGGCGCGCGGGACTGACCAATCTGACGCATACCGATTCCCGACGCCACTATGAACAGACGGGCGTTTATCTGCAGGATGAAATCAGCCTGCAGAACTGGTATCTGAATCTGTCTGGCCGTTTTGACCGTATAGAGGCAAAAAATACGGTGCTCAACACCGGCACCAGCGATGAACGTCGTGACGACAACTTTAGCGGCCGTGCCTCGTTGCTGTATCGCTTTGACAGCGGTTTCTCACCGTACGCCAGTTACAGCACGGCGGTGACGCCGGAAGCGCTGGCCGATCAAAACGGCCATATGCTGAAGCCGAGCACCAGCGAGCAGTACGAGGTGGGCCTAAAATATCAACCGCCGGGCAGTTCATCAATCTACAGCATGGCCCTGTATGACCTGACGCAGAATGACGTCGCCAACCGGGTGGTGCAGCAAAGTTATTATCTGCCTGCCGGGAAAGTACATTCTCAGGGGATTGAACTGGAGGCTCGCAGCAAGTTAACCGAACATCTCGATCTGATAGCGGGCTACACCTACAACAAGGTGAAGTTTAAAGATGCGATTGACGGCAACAATGGCAATACGCCGTATCTGGCACCGGAGCAAATGGCTTCGCTGTGGGGCAAATATGCCACTGCCTACGGCGTGGATCTGGGGGCTGGGGTGCGTTATATCGGCAAACAGTGGGCGGATAACGAAAATACGCTACGTATTCCTTCCGTGACGCTGGTGGATGCTTCGGTGCGGATGAATCTGGATCGCGTTAATCCATCGTTGAAAGGGGCATATGTGCAGTTAAACGTGAATAACCTGACTGACCGAAAATATGTCGCGGCCTGTTATGGCACCGGTTATTGCTATTGGGGGGCAGAACGCTCCGTACTGGCGACGGTAGGGTACGATTTTTAAGGGAAGGCTCATGACTGCCCCGTCGCTCTTTGGCGGGGCGGTATCTCAAGCGTTAGAACAAGGAGAACATCAACACTACCGGCAGGCTCAATGGCCAGGTTAGGCCAATGGTTAACGCACTGATAAAACGAATCTTAATGGTATCTCGGCTGACCAGATAGGTAAAAATCATAGAAACTAACAGGCCAATTAAATAAAAGTATTGTGTTGCTACCCACAGCGACGACATGAAACCAATCCCAGTTGTATTTTTAAGCCTTAAATTTTAAGACCTCAATCCCACATAATCAATGCTTATTAATTCTTTCTTTTTTTAACGAAATATACCCACAGAATTTGTAGATATATACCAATTTAACGGTTTTATTAGACTGCAGGGAGAGAGCGTAATTTGAAAATGTTAAGGATATGTAATATATTGGTGTCTTATAAAGCAAAATGAGGCGTTATTATGAGCTTTTGGAGAATTGTATTTACCATCATCTTGCCCCCTTTGGGTGTACTGCTGGATAAAGGGATCGGCGGGGCGTTTATCCTCAACATTATTCTGACCTTGCTTGGCTACTTCCCTGGTCTGATCCACGCATTCTGGATCCAGACCAAACAGTAATGGTCTTGCGGGCATATCGCCCAGGGAAGCGGTCTGTTCAGCGTAACGCTATCAACCCTGGTATGGGCACATGCCGGGGTTTTTATCTTTGAAGAGGCTAATGAATATTGAGGCCGTAGACAAACAACCATGAAAAAAGCATCGCCAGCAGGCCTGCGATACAAAGAATGGAGATCATTTCCTTCACTGAATAATTCCCTTTTGGTTTCGTTGAAATTACTTCCCATTGTTTTTTCATGAGATTTTAGATCGTAATGGGTAAAAATCCTAGTTTTAATGTCGTGATGTGACCGAACCGTGGACTTATGCTGACGGAAATCTGGCAGATCACCCGAGCTGAATGGAACGCCAGAAGGGATATAACCAAGGGTTAACTATTCGTAGCTATTGCTGAAAGCGGCGGCAGTGAACTATATACAACAGGGCATATAAGGCGTTTTGGCTTGGTGCAGATGGCGCTGGAAGCATGGCGATGTTGATTATCGGGTCTGGCGTAACGCCTCCACGTGGTTAAAGAAGGAATTTGTAATGAATGCAAAACCTACAGTAGTCCTGGTCCATGGATTTTGGGGCGGTGCAGCCCACTGGAGTAAAGTCATTACCGAATTGTCGCATAAAGGATATCACTCGATTCATGCCGTAGAGATGCCGCTGACATCGCTGGCCGATGATGCAGAGCGCACGCGCAAGATGGTGGCACAGCAAGAAGGCCCGGTGTTATTGGTCGGGCACTCTTATGGTGGCGCGGTAATCAGCGAAATGGGCAATTTGCCTAATGTGGTCGGGCTGGTGTTTATCGCTGCCTTTGCACCAGATGCAGGGGAAAGCCCTGGCGGCATCACTCAGCAACATCCTCCAATTGCGGCGGCGAACCTGGCACCGGACAGTGATGGCTATTTATGGATTAAAGCCGATAAATTTCACGAAAGCTTCTGTCAGGATCTTTCCGCCGATGCAGCACTGGTGATGGCGGTGACCCAGAAGGCACCGCTGGCCAGCACCTTCGGTAACGTGATCACCGAACCGGCCTGGAAACACAAACCTTCCTGGTATCAAATTTCCAGCAATGACCGAATGATTGCACCAGAAAATCAACAGCATATGTCCGCGCGGTTGAAGGCTAAAAAAGTGATTACGCTGAATGCCAGCCACGCCTCGCTCGCTTCACATCCGCAGGAAATCGCCGCTTTGATCGACGATGCCGCTAACGCCCCGTAAACCTACATCGCTCAGGCCCTGCGACTGCGGGGCTTTTTTATGACGGTCGGTTACTCGCGGACGTCTACCAGACCTCAAAATCTCTTCTGGCTATCCTGTTGATCTACAAAGCTCGACGCCAAAAAAATCCCGCACAGCGGCGGGATTAAGGGATGATAGCGACAAACTGGATGTTGTTCTGATTCTGCGGTGTTGTGTGTTTCCAGAACACGACAGTAGCGCACCTGAATTTCGACGACAAGACGAAAAACGGCAATAGCGCAGGTATCAGAATATCCTCATAAGAAACTGAAATTGTTTGCTAAATGGGTAACTCAATGGAAGGGGCATAGCCTGATAGCGATTATAGAACCACTTCCTTGTGGAGAGGCGTCCTAGCGTCGTTTCCGCTTGGTGTTGAAAGTAGTTCCCCTTCTTTGCCGCAAATACATGACAAAGGAAAATACGACAACTGCGATCAAAACGACGATGATTGCAACGGGAAGGTATTCCATAGCACTCACCTGAGATGGCAATTCGGCATCCCATTAAATAGGACTTTTCCTAATTCAAGCAATAAGCATTGCGTCAGGGAAGCGTAATTAGGAATTACCTTAGCTATTGTCCCCTGGATCTGTGCAGGAGAAAAAACCATTAAACGAACAGTGACTTACAGTTTTATCTGAGAGGCAGGGAAGGCGGGCAGTTGATTTGATCGACCGGGGCGTTAGGTAAACCTGAATTAAAACTTTCCAGTGGCAGTTTTCATTATTTTTGCAAAAGAAAACGGCCGATAAGTCTGATTAACCGGCCGTTGGTAAAGATGTTAATTATGCGGTCTGCTTGTGGAAAAGCTCGCGGAACACCGGATAGATATCGTCCGGTTCGCGAATATGCTGCATGGCAAAGTTTTCGAATTTCGCCTGCAGGTCTTCATACTCACGCCACAGTGTTTGATGGGCACGGCGGGTGATTTCAATGTAGCTATAGTAACGCACCATCGGCAGCAGTTTCTTCGCCAGCAGTTCGTGACACAGCGGTGAATCATCGGCCCAGTTATCGCCATCCGATGCCTGTGCGGCGTAGATGTTCCATTGCGCCGGGTCGTAACGTTCTTCAACCACTTCATTCATCAGTTTCAGCGCGCTGGAAACTATGGTGCCGCCAGTCTCCTGCGAGTAGAAGAACTCCTGTTCATCCACTTCCTTCGCCTGGGTATGGTGACGGATGTACACCACGTCGACGTTTTTATAGGTTCTGCTCAGGAACAGATAGAGCAGAATATAGAAACGTTTGGCCATGTCTTTGGTGGCCTGGTCCATCGAGCCGGAAACGTCCATCAGGCAGAACATCACCGCCTGGCTGGAGGGTTCGGGCCGCCGTTCATAGTTCTTGTAACGTAAATCGAAGGTGTCGATAAAGGGCACGCTTTCGATTTTTTTGCGCAACTCGGCAATTTCCTTCCGCAGCCGTTCCTCTTCCAGCAGTTGCACCGGTTCGGTGTTTTCCATCTGGGTGAGTTCGTCTTCCAACTCATGTAAGGCGCGCCGTTTACCGGCGGTCATGGCGGTTCGTCGCGCCAATGAGTTTTGCAGCGAACGTACTACGCTGATGTTAGCCGGCACGCCGTTGGCGGTGTAACCGGCCCTATGGGTTTTGTACTCGGTGAGCTGCTTGTACTGATTCTTTTTCAGGTTTGGCAGCGCCAGATCCTCAAACAGCAGATCGAGATATTCGTCCTTGGAGATCTGGAAGACGAATTCGTCCTCGCCTTCGCCATCCTGGCTGGCGTTACCCTGGCCGCTGCCACCGCCGCCGCCACCCTGTGGGCGCTCAACGCGGTCATTCTGGACAAAGTGGTCATTACCGGGATGAACGCGGTGGCGTGTGCCACCGCGACCCTGATGAAACATCGGCTCGTTGATATCGCCAGTGGGGATCGAGACGGACTCCCCGCTGTCTACGTCGGTGACCGAACGCTTGTTGATGGCTTCGGCAATCGACTGTTTGATTTGCGACTTGTAACGACGCAAGAAGCGTTGGCGGTTCACCATGCTCTTGTTTTTACCGTTCAGCCGTCGGTCAATAAAATAAGCCATACTTCCCCCAAACGACGTTGCCAACTTTCTACGCCATCTCCATGACGCTAATTCTCATTAGACGTTATGAAGACTTTCTGACCCGCAGATACCATTCACACAGCAGGCGAACCTGTTTGCGGGTGTAGCCTTTCTCCATCATGCGATCGACGAAGTCGTCGTGTTTCTTCTGCTCGTCCGTTGAGGTCTTAGCATTAAACGAAATGACCGGCAGCAACTCTTCGGTGTTCGAGAACATTTTCTTCTCGATCACGGTACGCAGCTTCTCATAGCTGGTCCAGTTAGGGTTGCGGCCACTGTTATTAGCCCGGGCGCGCAGCACGAAGTTGACTATTTCGTTGCGGAAATCTTTCGGGTTGCTGATGCCGGCCGGCTTCTCGATTTTTTCCAGTTCGGCGTTCAGCGATTCGCGATCGAACAGTTGGCCGGTATCCGGATCACGGTACTCTTGATCCTGGATCCAGAAATCTGCATAGGTCACGTAGCGGTCAAAAATGTTCTGGCCGTATTCCGAGTAAGACTCCAGATAAGCCGTCTGGATCTCTTTGCCGATAAACTCGGCGTATTTCGGGATCAGATAGCCTTTCAGGTGCTCCAGGTATTTCTCTGACTGATCCTGAGGGAATTGCTCACGTTCGATCTGCTGTTCCAGCACGTAGAACAGGTGTACCGGGTTAGCGGCGACCTCTGCGTGATCGAAGTTGAACACCCGTGACAGAATTTTAAACGCGAAACGGGTAGACAGGCCGTTCATGCCCTCATCAACCCCGGCATAGTCGCGGTATTCCTGATACGACTTGGCTTTGGGATCGGTGTCCTTCAGGCTTTCACCGTCATAGACGCGCATTTTCGAGTAAATGCTCGAGTTTTCCGGCTCTTTCATGCGTGAGAGCACGGTAAAGCGAGCCAGCGTTTCCAGAGTGCCAGGGGCACATGGCGCATGGGTCAGTTCACTGTGATCCAGCAGCTTGTCGTAGATTTTGATCTCTTCCGACACCCGCAGGCAGTAAGGCACCTTGACGATGTAAACACGGTCGAGGAAGGCCTCGTTGTTTTTGTTGTTACGGAAGGTCACCCATTCTGATTCGTTGGAGTGAGCCAGGATAATACCGCTGAACGGCAGGGCGGAAATCCCCTCGGTCCCGTTGTAGTTACCTTCCTGGGTGGCGGTCAGCAGAGGGTGCAGCACCTTGATCGGCGCTTTAAACATCTCTACGAACTCCATGATCCCCTGGTTGGCGCGGCACAGGGCACCGGAATAACCATAGGCATCCGGATCGTTTTGCGCGTGATTCTCCAGCTTGCGAATATCGACCTTGCCGACCAGCGCGGAGATATCCTGGTTGTTCTCATCGCCCGGTTCGGTTTTGGCGATGGCAATCTGTTCCAGAATAGAAGGGCGTACTTTGACGACTTTGAATTTGGTGATGTCGCCGCCAAACTCATGCAGGCGCTTGGCCGCCCACGGCGACATGATGGTGCCGAGGTAGCGATTCGGGATGTTATATTCTTTCTCCAGAATATTGGCATCCTCCTGCGGGTTGAACAGGCACAGCGGGTGGTCGTTAACCGGGCTGCGTTCCCCGTTGGCGCTCAGGGTGTAGATAGGCACCAACTGCATCAATGCTTTCAGGCGTTCTGCCAGTGATGATTTCCCGCCGCCCACCGGGCCCAGCAGATAAAGGATTTGTTTCTTCTCTTCGAGGCCCTGCGCGGCGTGTTTCAGGTAAGAGACTATCTGCTCGATAGCTTCCTCCATGCCGTAGAACTCTTCGAATGCCGGATAGCGTGCGATCACGCGGTTGGAGAACAGGCGAGACATGCGCGACTCAAGCGCAGTGTCGACCATGACTGGTTCACCGATAGCCATTAGCAGACGTTCGGCCGCATTGGCATATGCACTGCGATCTTGCCGGCAAATGGTAAGAAAGTCCTGCAGTGTGAACTCTTCGTCCTTGGCAGCTTCGTAGCGCTGGCGATAGTGGTCAAATATGTTCATGGCGATGCCCGTCCTTTCGTTATTAGCACAGGTTAAAGGGAGCTGGTGATAGTGTTTTGGCTCCCGAAAGAAGAAGTTATCCCTGAGTACAGCAACTCGTATGCCAACTTGGTGCGCTTATTATCGCGAGTTGCGCTGTATTGCCACTGGCTCAGGATTTATTCACCTTCTGATTTAAGCTTAGTTTGCATACCAGAAAATTTCCTGCGTGATAAAAAGCTTTTTTTAAGTCATATCAATGACTCAGTTATTACAGGGATAGCCAAATGCCTTGTCTGGCGCGGCCTGCGGCAAAAAACGTCATGGTTCTGCCATGATTAATTCATATTTAGGTTCTAAGTTATTCGATCTCGGTCGTTTTCTATTGTAAAGATTCAGCGCCTAACTAAATTCTCACATAAACTAAGCACGCTATTAACTCTGTTATTTATGGAAAAAGAACCAGTGAAGATTTTTAAACTCAAAACGCTAGCAATTATCGCTTCCGCAATGGTTTGTGCGCAAAGTGCTCAGGCAGGAACTTGGTCACTCGGCGCTTCCGCGCTGGTTAGCCCGGATCCGTATCGTGGCTATCAGGACCGCGTGTATCCGGTGCCCGTCATTAACTATGAAGGTGACGACTTCTACTTCCGTACGCTGACCGCCGGTTATTACCTGTGGAAAGATCAGCAAAACCAATTGAGTCTGATGGGCTACTTTTCACCGCTGGGCTATCGCCCGGGTGACAGCGACGATGACCGCATGAAGCAGTTGAACAAGCGTCGCGGTACGCTGATGGCCGGTCTGGCCTATTCGCATTTTGCTGAGTGGGGGATTCTGCGCACCACCTTTACCGGTGATACGTTAGACTACAGCAACGGTATGGTGGGTGATTTGGCCTATCTGTACAAATTTGATCTGGGCGATTTCACCTTGGTACCTGGTGTGGGCGTGTCGTGGAGCAGCAAAAACCAGAACAAATACTACTACGGTATCAGCGAAAATGAATCTCGCCGCAGCGGTCTGGACAGTTACACGCCAAGTGATAGCTGGGCGCCGTACGTTGAACTGAGCGCCAACTATAAGATTAACAAAGATTGGGATGCCTTCTTTGTTGGGCGTTATGTCCAACTGTCCGATGAAGTTAAAGACAGCCCAATGGTGGATAAATCTTACACCGGACTGTTGATGACGGGTGTGAAATACAGCTTCTAATCGAAGCCTGCACCAATGTTGTGCAATGTAGGCATCATAAAGGGGCGCTAGCGCCCCTTTTGCACATCTGTAGCGCAGCAAGTCTTTGCTGCACTTAAAAGGGATCAGCCGTTGTTACGAACACGGAAGGTCACTGCCAGCCGGGCCGGTTGTTCACCGGCTGCCACCAGGGGTTTACTGACGCGACCGGTTTCTACGCAAACCATGGTTTTATAACCGTCATTTGGCATATCCGCCATGCTGCAAGAAAGCTCCACGCCGGGATTCCAGGCAATCACGTCACTCATGTGATGGTGATGAACCTCAATGGTGCGTTGTTGCGCCGCATCTTTGATCAGGCTGAAGGCGTCCGGCTGGGTATAAACCCGGTCGGTCTGGCCGACAAAGGTCACGTCACCCACCTGGCGAGCTTCTGCGCCGCCGGCAACCTTATCGATATAGGGTTCGCCGAGCCCGGCAACTTTAACCTGCCCGATATCACCGATCTGGAAGTAGGTGTGCAACGCCGCGGTTGCCTGATAGTCGCCGTGGGATTCCAGCTCAATTTCGCATTCCTCACCCAGTTTGAAGCGGGCAATCAGCGTAAAGGCATGTGGCCACAGGCTGCGGGTCTGCTCATTGTCTTTCAGCGTGAAGGTCAGTATAACGCCGTTGTCGTCTTCATCATGCGCGGTCAGAGTCCACGGCTGATTGCGTGCGAAACCGTGTGAAGGTTTTGCTACCGGGCCAAACCAGGGCCAGCAGATAGGCACGCCGCCACGGATGGCGTTGCCCTTTTTAAAGGGGGTGTTATTGCTCAGCCAAATAACCGGTTTTTCACCGCTAGGTTGCCAGGCCAACAGATGCGCACCCTGAAGTGAGATAGCGGCACGCACTTTCGGATGGGAAACCACTACGACAGGCAGTTCATCGAGCTGGCGCTGACTGATAAAAGGGGAAATTTGTTCGGTAACGGGTAGGGTGAAAATCTTTTCGTTCATCGGGTTGCCTTTTGTTCGCCGTAGAAACAAAAAAAGGGTGACAAAAATGTCACCCTCATCATCAGCTTAACATCAATCCATTATTTGGAGATGTGAGCGATCAGATCCAGAACCTTGTTGGAATAGCCGGTTTCGTTGTCGTACCAGGAAACCAGTTTCACGAAGGTGTCGCTCAGAGCGATACCGGCTTTGGCATCGAATACGGAAGTCAGAGTTTCGCCGTTGAAATCGGTAGAAACTACTTCGTCTTCGGTGTAACCCAGTACGCCTTTCAGCTCGCCTTCAGAAGCGGCTTTGATAGCAGCACAGATTTCTTTGTAAGAAGCTGGTTTTGCCAGACGAGCAGTCAGGTCAACCACAGACACGTTCGGAGTTGGAACGCGGAACGCCATACCGGTCAGTTTGCCGTTCAGTTCTGGGATAACTTTACCTACTGCTTTAGCAGCACCGGTAGAAGAAGGGATGATGTTCTGGGATGCGCCGCGGCCGCCGCGCCAGTCTTTGTGAGACGGGCCATCAACAGTTTTCTGAGTTGCGGTAGTTGCATGCACAGTGGTCATCAGAGCTTCAACGATACCGAACTTGTCGTTGATAACTTTAGCCAGTGGTGCCAGGCAGTTGGTGGTGCAAGAAGCGTTAGAAACGATTTCCTGGCCAGCGTAGGATTTGTGGTTAACACCCATAACGAACATTGGGGTGTCGTCTTTGGATGGGCCAGTCAGAACAACTTTCTTAGCGCCTGCAGCGATATGTTTACGTGCAGTTTCGTCAGTCAGGAACAGGCCAGTTGCTTCAGCAACGACGTCAACGTTGACTTCGTTCCACTTCAGGTTAGCCGGATCTCTTTCTGAGGTACAACGGATGGTTTTACCGTTAACAACCAGGTGGCCGTCTTTAACTTCTACAGTGCCGTTGAAGCGGCCGTGAGTAGAGTCATATTTCAGCATGTAAGCCATGTACTCTGCGTCTAACAGGTCGTTGATTGCAACGATTTCGATGTCAGAACGTTCTTGAGCAGCACGAAAAACAATGCGACCGATACGGCCAAAACCGTTGATACCTACTTTGATAGTCATATATTCCACCAGCTATTTGTTAGTGAATAAAAGGTTGCCTGTAAAATTACAAAAACCTTACCAAGCGTCAAGCGGAATCGTGTCAATTCTTGCTGCAAATCAAACCTGGAAGCCGGGTTTGAGTGCTTATTGCACATTCCGTTTGCGTTCGGCCTCATCCGTTATATGGGGTCAAACCGCTAAGTATAAAGTCAGCCTGTTTAAGATATGTGATCGGTATCACATATTGTCATGACGTGACCTTTATGGGCTACAGTTTAGGCCAAAAAGCGCTGCAGTGTTGTTAATTTTTTGTTATTATTACTCATTGTTTTCGTTGACATTATCCACATTCAGAGAAACGCACAAATGGCTAAAGAGACAACCCCTGACCATCCGGCCACGGAACTGAATGAAATCCAACGTTATGTGACTCAGGAACGTGGTACCGAGGCGCCGTATTCCGGCAAATTGCTGCACAACAAGCGCGAGGGCGTGTACCATTGCCTGTGCTGCAACCAACCGCTGTTCTACTCCGACAGCAAGTATGATTCCGGCTGTGGCTGGCCGAGCTTCTATCAGCCGGTTTCCGACGATGCTATTCGTTATCTTGATGATAATACGCATAATATGCATCGCGTTGAGATCCGCTGTGGGCATTGCGACGCACACCTGGGGCATGTCTTCCCCGATGGCCCGCAGCCAACCGGTGAGCGTTTTTGCGTTAACTCGGCGTCGCTGAGCTTTACCGACGGTGAGAACGGCGACAAAACCGCCGGCTGACGGATTATTCAGTGAGAAAAATCGATTCAGCTAATTATTCTTCCAAGAGTGAGGAAATGCTCTGATGGACGTAAAAGATCTGATTGCCGCCATGACGCCGGAAATCTATCAGCGACTGGTACTGGCCGTTGAGTTGGGCAAGTGGCCGGATGGCGTAGCGCTAACGCCGGAACAGAAAGAAAACAGTCTGCAGGCGGTGATGCTGTGGCAGTCATTGCACAACGCTGACCCGCAGCATATGAGTATCGGCACTGACGGACAGATCGTGATGAAGAGTAAGCAGGAGCTGAAACAGCAGTTCATTGCTGAACCGCTGGTCAAGTTAAAGCCACAGTAAGTCTGACAGCTGGGCGATGCGAACATCGCCCGCTGAATTACTGTTTCCCGCCGTTAATCCCCAGCGATTCCGCCAGTTGATGTGCTAACCGGTTATTGTCGTCTGCGCCATATTCCCAGAACATCGCACCGCCCAACCCCTTGCTTTTGATGTAGTCAGCCTTGAGTGCAACCGAACGTGGGTTCTCGTAGGAAATAGCGAACAGCGGCTTGCCCTCGGCGGATTTCATCGTCAGATAAGGCACCTGGGCGTCACTGTCCCAATGGGCGGTGAAGCGCCGTTGGGGATCGTTTAGCAGCTTGCTGACGATATCGTTGTATTTGAAATAGCTGTCCTTGGTCAGATCCAGCCCCATAGCCTTGAACACGGCAGTTTCGCGTGCGGTGAAGTAGGGTTGGGTGACCGGGTTTTTGGCCGCGTCCGCTTTGTCCCAATTGATGCCTGGCTCGGTAGCCCGCTTTGGCACCCGGCCATAGAAACCAATGCCCAGGTTCAACTGAGCAGGTTTTAACCCGGCGGCCAGATAGTTATCCACCACAAAATTGGCGCTGTAACGATCGGCAGCGGCGACGGTTGGCCATTGTTTGGAGTCATACAGATTGGAGTTGAAGTATTGGGTGCCGTACGCCATATCGTAAGTCATCAGGTTGATGTAATCGAGGTAGGGCGCAATGCCTTTAACATCGACCCATTCCTGCGGGCTTTTCACGTTGGCCCCGACGGCGATGGTCAGCAACTTGCCTTTATCCAATGCTTTATGCAGCTCTGCCAGCAACAGCGTGAAGTTGGCACGATCCGCCGGTTGGCTTTCGACCAGTCCCCAGGCACCGTTAACCGGGTATTCCCAGTCGAGATCGATGCCGTCCAGATGATATTGCTTGATGACCTGCTGCACCGAGCGGATAAACACCGCCCGGCTTTCCGCTGTGGCGGCTGCGCCTGAGAACCCGCGTGCGCCCCAGCCACCGACGGACAGCAAGACTTTCAGCTCCGGGTTCTGTTTACGCAGTACCGGCAACAGTTGCAAATCCGCCATCACCTTGGGTGACAGATAAATTTGGTGCAGGCGGGATGGATCTTTTAACGCCGGGTTGGTTTCCTGTTTCTCGTCGTTGTAGATCAGACCGAAAGAGTAATTGAGGTGGGTAATTTGTGTGACGTCGAGCTTGTTGATATCGCCACCAGGGCCGGCGGTAACATCACCGCCACCGTTGAAATAACCGACGGAAAGGTAAGAAGCGGCATGAGCCATGCCGGCACCAGCCATACCAAGCTGCACCGCTACCAGCAAAGGCAGCAGTTTACGGGTTAATACCATGTCATCTCCTTTGGTCGGCAAGGCCGACCGAAACCGCCTGAGGCGGTAACATAAAGCCGGGCTCAATGGGCCCCGGATGCGTATAACTTACTGATGCCAATGCATCAGCGGTCATAACAGCAAAAGCGCCGCACGCGAACAAGATGTAATCACAGGAGAATGGTCGGAATGTGAGCGATGTCGAGATTTGGGCCGGGGAGGAAAGGGCGCAAAAGCGCCCAATGGCATCAGCGGTCGATGAATTGTGACAGGGTAACTAATTGCGCTCCGGCCTGTTGCATTATCCGCAGGGCTTCCTGACTGTCGCCGGGCTGCAAATCAACCCCGCGGCAGCCGTCGGTAATCACCGTAGTTCTGTAGCCCAGCTCCAGCGCATCCAGCACGCTGAATTTTACGCAGTAGTCGGTCGCTAACCCCATAATCGCCAGATGGCTAACGTTCTGCGCTTTCAGCCAGTTGTCCAACTCGGTGTGCGAGCGGTGACCGTTGTCGAAGAAGGCGCTGTAGCTGTCGATATCCGTATTTTGGCCTTTACGGAACACCGCGATAATGTCCCGTTGCTGTAATTGCGGATGAAACTCTGCGCCCTGGCTTTCCTGTACGCAATGCACCGGCCACCAGACCTGTGGCAAACCCTCAAGCTCACCCAGAGTGCCCACGGGGGCGTTGGCATTTACCGCAAAGCTGCGGTGATTGGCGGGATGCCAGTCCTGACAGGCGACCACTGGCTCACCGCGTGCGCTGCAGGCCGCTATGGCCTGATTGGCAACGCTGATGACGGCATCACCGTTGGCCACAGCCAGTGCGCCGCCGGGGCAAAAGTCGTTTTGCAAATCGATAAGCAACAGGGCTGTTTTCATTGCGCCTCCGTGGTGTATGGGTTAACCGCTAATGCTTAGCTCGCCACGCAGATCCAGTTGCATCTGGCTGCGAATTTGTTCCGGCGTCAGCGGTTGGCTCAGCAGGTAATGCAGCTTGGTCAATGCGGCCTCGACTGTCATGTCAAATCCACTGATGACGCCGGCATGGGCCAGTGCATTACCGGTGGCGTAGCCTTCCATATTGACCCTCCCGGAGATGCACTGCGTCAGGTTGACCACCACAATGCCGCGTTCGGAAGCGTCGCGCAATTCATCCACCAACTCTGCTTTTTGCGGCGCGTTGCCTACCCCGTAAGAGCGCAGGATTAAGGCTTTCACCGGCTGTAGCAGGAAGTTGCGTACTACCGCGCCGGAAATGCCTGGGTAAATGGTCACCACACCGATCGGTTGCGGCGTAATGTCATGCACCTTGAGTTCGCCATTGCAGACCGGGCTGTCGATGCCGTTCTGGCGACGAATATGAATACCGGCCTCCAGCAGCGGCGGCAGATTGGGTGAAGCAAAGGCGTCGAAACCGTCAGCATGCGCCTTGGTGGTCCGGTTGCCGCGGAACAGTTTGTTATTGAAGAACAGGCTGACTTCATTTACCGGATGGTTGGCTGCCAGATACAGCGCGTTCAGCAGGTTGGTCTGGCCATCGGAGCGCAGTTCCGCCAGTGGGATCTGAGAACCGGTGACAATCACCGGTTTGGCCAGATTTTCCAGCATAAATGACAGCGCCGAGGCGGTGAAGGCCATGGTGTCAGTACCGTGCAGGATCACGAAGCCGTCATAGCGGTCATAATTCAGTTTGATATCGTCGGCGATATGCTGCCAGTCTTCCGGCGTCATGTCGGAGGAGTCGATCAGCGGCGCATATTCATGAATGGTGAAGTCCGGCATTTCCGGCCGGTGGAATTCCGGCATCAGGGCCAGTTGCCGCTGCAGGTGGCCGGAGACAGGAATATAACCGTGCTCAGAACGCTGCATGCCGATGGTCCCGCCAGTGTAGGCGACGTAAATCGATTTCTTTTGCATAGTGATTGTTTTAACAGAAATAAGATGGGCTGAATTATAGGGGGATAAGCGCAGAAAAAAAGCCCGGCGGGTGCCGGGCTGAGGATTAATTTGTTAGCGGACTTCTCCGCAGGTCAAACAGATGGCATAACGGTTTTGCGGATCGTTCAGGTTATTGAACAAACCCGGTTGCTCTTTAACCGCCATGGCCACTGATGCCAAGGGAGCAGGCAGCATCGACTGGATGGCTGCCGGCAGCATGGCGTGAATGGAAACGCCAAACTGACTGAGAACCATATCGGTCAGGCTTGGCGTATCGACAAACCAGTTAAGCTGCCACTGTTTCAATTGCGCCAGTTCGGCGGCTTTCTTCACCGCGTCGTCGAAGTCACCCAACTGATCGACCAGACCATTGGTCTTGGCATCGCTGCCCAGCCACACGTGGCCCTGAGCAATCTGATCAACCTGCTGCGGTGTCATTTTGCGTGACTTGGCGACCAGGTCGATAAAGTTTTGATAACCTTTCTCGATGTTCAACTGCATCATCTGCGAGAACTCCGGCGGCAGCGCCTTGGTGACCGCCAGATCCGCCAGCGGCGAGGTTGCCACGCCGTCGGTATGCACGCCGATGCTGTCCAGCGTCTGTTCGTAGGTGTTAATCACCCCGAAGATGCCAATGGAACCGGTGAGGGTGCTCGGGCTGGCGATGATGTAGTCCGCCGGTGTAGAGACCCAATAGCCGCCCGAGGCCGCCATGCCGCCCATGGAAACCACCACAGGTTTGCCGGCGGCACGTACCGCAGCCAACTCGGAGCGGATCACTTCCGAGGCGCTGACGCTGCCCCCTGGGCTGTTGACCCGGAAAATCACCGCCTTGATGGCCGGATCCAGTCGCGCCTGACGCAGTTCTGCGGCGGTAGTATCGCCGCCAACGGTGCCTGGTGTTTGCGGACCGTCCATGATCGCGCCGTTAGCGAAGATCACGGCAATTTTACCGCCTTGATCCGGCGTCGGCTTCGGCTGGTAGTCGTAGATGCTGGTCGCGTTGAAATCATTGGCCTGCTTGTCCCAACCGAAAGTCTTGATCAGTTGGTTTTCGATGACGGTGCGCGACGCCAGTTCATCGACCAGTTTGTTATCCAGCGCATACTTGGCCGTATCCCCCCCGGCAGCCTGCATACCGCTCAGCACGCCTGCGGCCCCTGGGAACAGCTGTTGCGCCGTGATCTGGCGGTTAGCCGCCACGGTATCCAGATAGTTTTGCCACAATCCACCAATCCAGCGGCTGTCTGCCTCACGGGCGGCCGGTGACATATCGTCACGGATCAAGGGTTCCACGGCGGATTTATAGGTACCGACGCGGAAGATGTTGGTGGTGACCTTGAGTTTTTCCAACAACGATTTGTAGTAAAGGTTGTTGGTGGCAAAGCCGTGCAGGTCGACCGCACCCTGTGGCGACAGATAAACCTTGTTGGCGTAGCTGGCCAGATAATATTGCGTCTGGTTATAGCTGTCGCCAATGGCAAAGATCGGTTTGCCACTGTCACGGAATTCACGTAGCGCCTTGCCGATGTACTGCAGCGAAGGCTGATCGGCACCGGCAAAGTCATTCAACTGCAATACCATGCCGGTAATGTTTTTGTCGTCTTTAGCCTTGCGGATGCTGTCAACCACGTCAAACAGGGAGTTTTCCTGCAGGCGGTTGCTGGAAGCGCCCAACAGTTCACGACCCCATTGGCGAACCTTGTTGTTCATCGACGGTTGGTCAACGACCACGCCGCTCAGGTCCACCAGCAACGCACCGCGGGTAGGCACGGCAGGGGTGGTGGCACTCTGGAATGAAAGATAGATACCGACCCCAACCAGGATCAGCAACACCAGGAACAAATTGAGGATCAGTTCCCTGATAAAGTTCAGCAGACGCCATGTCCACCTGAAAACGCCGGCAATGATTTGCCACAATGTGCGCATGTGCTCTCCAGCAAGAGTCGAGAATGTTCCGCTATCCTAATGAGCGGCCAAAGAAATGTCAGCTTTAAATCGTGGGTCACAGAGGCTAATGCCGAGGCTGTCACTCGCCGTTTAGCTATGTTAACGTGATTTGAATGAAAATTGTTATCAGGAGTTTACGATGGATGCACTGGATCTTTTACTGAATCGCCGCTCTGCGTCACGCCTCGCGGCCCCGGCGCCGACGGGTGAGGCGCGCCAGAATATCATCAACGCGGGCCTGCGAGCGCCCGATCATGGTGCCTTGCAGCCATGGCGTTTTGTGATGATCGAAAACCAGGGTCTGGAGCGTTTTAGCCAATTGTTACAAGCTGCTGCAAAGCAGGACGAAATGGATGAAGCCGCGCTAGAAAAGGCCACAAAAGCGCCATTCCGCGCCCCGCTGATTATCACCGTGGTGGCCCATTGCACTGAAGAAACCAAGGTGCCGCGCTGGGAACAGGTGGTTTCTGCCGGTTGTGCGGTTCAGGCGATGCAGATGGCCGCACTGGCGCAGGGTTTCAACGGTATCTGGCGCACCGGCGCCTGGACCGAACATTCACTGGTTCGTGAAGCCTTTGGCTGTCGCGAGCAGGACGAAATTGTCGGCTTCCTGTATTTGGGGACTCCACAGTTAAAAGCTTCCACCAAAGTGATCGCCCCAGACAGCACGCCTTTCGTCAGCTATTTCTGATCCCACTGGCGGGATTGCGGCAAAAATGCGCTAAATCCCGCCATTCTGTGTTGTTTATGAGCAGGCCGTTCGGTTATCGGCAGCCCGCTCTTACCAATCCCGTCGGCAAGCGCTACCCTATGATATCTTGAATGCCGTTAACCGAAGGGAGTGGTATATGACATCGCCAGCGATCCGTTTAACCCAGTACAGCCATGGCGCCGGCTGCGGTTGTAAAATCTCACCGAAAGTTCTCGAAACTATTCTGCACAGCGAGCGGGAGAAATTTGTCGATCCGCGCTTGCTGGTGGGTAATGAAACCCGTGACGATGCGGCAGTGTATGACATCGGCAACGGCGTGGGCATTATCAGCACCACCGACTTCTTTATGCCGATCGTCGATAACCCGTTCGATTTCGGTCGCATCGCCGCCACCAACGCCATCAGCGACGTGTATGCCATGGGCGGCAAACCGATCATGGCGATTGCCATTCTGGGCTGGCCGATTGCCACGCTGCCGGCAGAAGTGGCGCAGCAGGTGATCGACGGCGGGCGCTATGCCTGTCAGCAGGCGGGTATCGCCCTGGCGGGAGGCCATTCTATCGATGCGCCAGAGCCTATTTTTGGCCTGGCGGTGACCGGCATCGTCAATACCGAACGGGTGAAGAAAAACAGCGCGGCGCAGGCCGGAGCCAAATTGTACCTGACCAAGCCGTTGGGCATTGGCGTGCTGACTACCGCCGAGAAGAAAAGCAAGCTGTTGCCAGAGCATGAAGGCCTGGCAACCGAAGTGATGTGTCAATTGAACAAGCCGGGCACGGATTTTGCCGAAGTCGAAGGCGTGACGGCGATGACCGACGTTACCGGTTTTGGCCTGCTGGGGCATCTGAGCGAGGTTTGCCAGGGCTCAGGGCTGCAGGCGACGGTATGGTTTGATCAGGTACCTAAATTGCCGGACATCGAGCGTTATATTGCCGAAGGCTGCGTGCCTGGCGGCACCGGGCGCAATTTTGAAAGTTACGGCCATCTGGTCGGTGAAATGACTGACCTGCAGCGCCAATTGCTGTGCGATCCGCAGACCTCCGGCGGCTTGCTGCTGGCGGTACTACCTGAAGCGGAGCAGCAGGTGCAGGCGATTGCCGAGCGCCACGGCATTCAACTCCAGGCTATTGGTGAACTGCATGCGGCAGTGCCGGGCAAGCCGTTGATTGAGGTTGCCTAGTGTCAGCTACCAGGGAACGGGAAGACGGCCAGGATTATCGCCGTATTTTTTTGCAGGATATCCCGCTGATTGACGTGCGTGCGCCGGTTGAGTTTCAGCAGGGCGCGTTCGCTAATGCTGTGAATCTGCCGTTAATGAACGACGACGAGCGGCAGGCCGTCGGCACCTGTTACAAACAGCAAGGCCAGCAGGCAGCGATTGCGCTGGGCCACAGCCTGGTTAATGGCAGGCTTCGTGAGCAACGTACGGCAGCCTGGCTGGCGCAATGTGCCCAATGGCCGGAAGGCTATATTTACTGTTTCCGCGGCGGTTTGCGTTCTCAGTTGGTGCAGCAGTGGCTGCGTGAGGCCGGCGTCGCCTATCCGCGCATCACCGGTGGTTACAAGGCCCTGCGCAATTTCTTGCTCACCACGCTGGAGCAGAGCGCTGAACTGCCGATGGTGCTGATTGGCGGCAATACCGGCAGCGGTAAAACTCTGTTGGTCAATGAGCTGGCCGACGGCGTTGATCTGGAGGGGGCAGCGCACCACCGCGGTTCATCTTTTGGCCGAACGCTGGTGAGTCAAAGCGGACAGATTGATTTTGAGAATCGTCTGGCTGTGTTATTGCTGAAAAAACAGCATGGTGGCTGCCGCCGCTGGGTGCTGGAAGACGAGGGGCGCATTATCGGCAGCAACAATCTGCCATTACCCGTCTTCAACCGTATGCAGCAGGCACCGGTGGCGGTGATAGACGATCCTTTTGAGGTGCGTCTGGCGCGGCTGCAGCAAGAATATATCGACCGGATGCGTATTGAGTTTGAACAGGCCTACGGCGCGCAACTTGGCTGGCAGAAGTACGATGAATATCTGCATCACGGCCTGTTTGCCATTCGCCGCCGCCTGGGGCTGGAGCGTTTCCAACTGCTGACGCAGCACCTGGAACGGGCACTGCAGTATCAGCAGGCCAGTGGAAATAGTGACGAGCATCAGCAGTGGCTGGTGCCGTTGTTGCAGCACTACTACGATCCGATGTATCACTATCAATTGGAAAAGAAATCCCAGCGGATTGTGTTCCGCGGGAATTATGCTGAAGTAAGAGAATTCCTGATGACGTACAGCCAGAATAACGGTGAATAATGCGACTGTTTATTGCCGAGAAACCGAGTTTGGCGCGCGCCATTGCCGACGTACTTCCCAAGCCGCATCGCCGCGGCGATGGGTTTATCGCCTGCGGTAACAATGATGTGGTGACCTGGTGTGTGGGCCACTTGTTAGAACAGGCGCAGCCGGATGCCTACGACAGCCGTTATGCGCGCTGGTCGTTGGCCGATCTGCCGATCATCCCCGAAAAGTGGCAGTTGCAGCCACGGCCTTCGGTCAGCAAACAGCTTAATGCCATCAAAAAGCTGCTGCACGAGGCCGATGAAGTGGTGCATGCCGGTGACCCGGACAGGGAAGGCCAATTGCTGGTGGATGAGGTGCTGGACTATCTGGCGCTATCGCCGGAAAAACGCCACAGCGTCCGCCGTTGCCTGATCAACGATCTCAACCCGCAGGCGGTGGAACGCGCTATCGAACGGTTGCGTGACAATCGCGACTTTATCCCACTTTGTGTCTCCGCCCTGGCGCGTTCCCGCGCCGACTGGCTGTATGGCATCAACATGACCCGCGCCTACACCATTTTGGGGCGTAATGCCGGTTATGATGGCGTGTTGTCGGTGGGCCGGGTTCAGACGCCGGTGTTGGGGTTGGTCGTCAGACGTGACGAAGATATTGAAAATTTTGTCTCGAAGGACTTCTTCGAGGTTAAAGCGCACATCGTAACGCCCAAAGACGAGCGTTTTGTCGCCCTGTGGCAACCGAGTGACTCCTGCGAACCTTATCAGGACGAAGAAGGGCGCTTGCTGCACCGATCGTTGGCAGAACACGTGCTCAAGCGCATCGAGGGCCAGCCGGCGCTGGTCACCTCTTATAATGATAAACGGGAATCGGATACCGCACCCTTGCCGTTTTCACTGTCTACCTTACAGATTGAGGCTTCCAAACGCTTTAACCTGAGCGCGCAGCAGGTACTGGACGTGTGCCAGCGACTGTATGAAACCCATAAATTGATCACTTATCCGCGTTCCGACTGTCGCTACCTGCCGGAAGAGCATTTTGCCGGGCGGCATTCGGTGTTGAATGCCATCAGCGTTCATCAGCCGGATCTGTATCCGCAGCCGGTGATCGACAGCGATCGCCGTAACCGTTGCTGGGACGACAAGAAGGTTGATGCTCACCACGCCATTATTCCGACCGCCCGCGCCAGTAAGGTTAGCCTCAGCCAGGATGAGCTGAACGTTTATGGCTTGGTGGCGCGGCAGTACCTGATGCAGTTCTGCCCGGACGCCATGTTCCGCAAATGCGTGATTGAGCTGGATATTGCCGGCGGCAAGTTTATCGCCAAGGCGCGTTTTCTTGCTGAAGCAGGCTGGCGAACACTGTTGGGCAGTAAAGAGCGTGATGAAGAAAATGAAGGCGCTCCGTTGCCGGTGGTGGCGAAGGATGACCAGCTACTGTGTGAACGTGGAGAGGTGGTTGAACGTCAGACCCAACCGCCACGTCCTTTTACCGATGCCAGCCTGCTTTCCGCCATGACCGGGATTGCACGTTTCGTTCAGGATAAAGCACTAAAGAAAATCCTGCGAGCGACCGATGGTTTAGGGACAGAGGCCACGCGCGCGGGCATCATTGAGTTGCTGTTCAAGCGGGCGTTTTTGTATAAGAAAGGGCGCTATATTCACTCCAGTGAAACCGGCCGGGCGTTGATCCATTCGCTGCCGGATATTGCTGCCCGTCCTGATATGACCGCCAACTGGGAAGCCACGCTGACGCAAATCAGTGAGAAATCCTGTCGTTATCAGGACTTTATGCAACCTCTGGTAGGTACTCTGCAGGAGCTGATCTATCAGGCCAAGCAGAGCCGGGCGAGTATGGCGTTTCGCGGGTTGCCGCCGTCGCCTTCTGGCGGGGCGAAAAAACGCAAGAAAAGCGCCGGTAAGGCGCGGGAGAAGAGCGAATGAATCACGGCTTACTGATGCTGGCCGGTAGCGCACTGTTGTTTTGCAACGCGGCGATGGCCAATCGTGGCGATGTCGATGTGGTGGTGCCAGTGTCGCCGGAGATCTGGGGGGCAGCAAAAAACGCTGCGGCTCAACCCGCGGCACAACCTTGCAGTCGTTGCTGCATCTATCAGGATAAAAACTATTCTGAAGGGGCGGTTCTCAAGGTGGAAGGGGAAGCGTTGCAGTGCGTACGCGACCCCAACGTGGTAGGGACGAATCCGTTAATCTGGGTGCGTCTGAAGAAGTGACGCTGTAACTCAGGCTTCCGCCTGCAATGCGCTAATATAGGCGGTTAATAGCGGCACGTCCGCCGGAGCCAGGGGATAGTCAAACGCCTGCTCCGGCGCCAACCAGACAAAATCCGAATGGCAGCGCTTTTGTAATTCGCCGCTAAAGGTATCAACCTGCCAGGCATGTAGCCGGATCATTCGCTCACTTTGTTGCCACTGGTTGCTGGCGACATAGCGGCCAACACTGGCCACAATTCCCAACTCTTCGTCCAGTTCACGCGCCAGTGCCTGTGGCTGGCTCTCGCCTGCCTCAACCTTGCCGCCGGGAAACTCCCACAATCCGGCCTGATCGCTGTCAGCATTACGCTGCGCCAAAAGAATTTGGCCATTTCTTTCAATGATGGCGGCGACGACATCGATAATTTTCATAGGTACCACATAGCAAAACCCCGGCAATGGCCGGGGTTGGGTCAATTACAGTGAGAATTCCGCCCAGACTGGCGCGTGATCCGACGGTTTTTCCATCCCGCGGATCTGATAATCGATGCCGGTGGCGGTGCAGCGTGCAGCCAATGGCGTGCTGGCCAGCAGCAGATCGATACGCAGGCCCCGGTTTTCATCGAAACCGCGTGAACGGTAGTCGAACCATGAGAATTGATCGTTACGTTCCGGGTTAGCGTGGCGGTAGGTATCTACCAGGCCCCAGTTCATCAGGCGATCCATCCATTCGCGCTCCTCCGGCAGGAAGGAGCACTTACCGGTACGCAGCCAGCGCTTACGGCTTTCCTCGCCGATGCCGATATCGTAATCGCTTGGGCTGATATTCACGTCACCCATCACCAGTACCGGTGAGTCCACCGACATTTGCTGCTCCAGGTAGTTTTGCAAATCCTGATAGAAGCGTGTCTTGGCGGGGAATTTGATCGGATGGTCACGGCTTTCCCCCTGCGGAAAGTAGCCATTGATCACCGTCAGCGTGCCTTGCGGCGTCGCCAGATCGGCCATGATGATGCGGCGCTGTGCGTCTTCATCATCGGTAGGGAAACCACGGCGTACGGCAAGCGGCTTTTCTTTGGTTAGCAGCGCCACGCCATAGTGACCTTTTTGGCCATGATAGAACACGTGATAGCCATGCTGGCTGACTTCTTCCAGCGGGAACATGTCATCGTGAACTTTCGTTTCCTGCAGGCCGATCACGTCGGGCTGGTGCTGTTCGATGATCGCGGCCAGTTGGTGCGGACGCGCACGCAGTCCATTGATATTAAAAGAGACAAACTTCATGAGCGGTGCCGTTTTTACAAGAAAAATGTGTTGAGATAGTAGCAGAGTTTGACCAGAAATGTAACGCAGGCCAGCGGCATCGGGCCGCCGGCGGCAAGTAGAATTATTTTGCCCAGCGGTCGTAAGTTTTGGGCTGATAGTCGTCAAATTGTTGCAGTAAGGTTTGCGCTGATTCACTGATGTGCATGGTGCCCAGATAGTCATGGCGCATAAAGCCCTGATCGGCCACGTGCTGCAGGAAACTGTTTAGCGGGCGATAGAACCCGTTCACATCCAGCAAACCAACCGGTTTACTGTGATAGCCGATCTGGCCCCAGGTCCAGATTTCAAACAGTTCCTCGAGGGTACCTATGCCGCCGGGCAGAGCAATAAAACCGTCTGCCAGAGCCGCCATGCGCGCCTTACGGGTGTGCATGTCAGGAACCACTTCCAGTTCAGTCAGGCCACGATGTGCGGTTTCTGCTTCTACCAACCGCTCAGGAATAATTCCCACCGCCTCACCTCCGGCGGCAAGCACGGCATCCGCCACAATGCCCATCAACCCTTTTTTGCCGCCGCCATAGATTAGGCGTCGACCCTGAGCGGCGAGCGTTTGACCCAGTTGCCGCGCATTCTCGGCATAAGCAGGATTAACGCCTTCGCTGGCACCACAAAAAACGCAGATATTGTTACGCATGCACTTTCTTCCTTACTGCATTAAAGAAGTCAGTGGTATAGCGAATTGTTGGCCGGAGTTCAAGTTGAGGATGCGCTGAATGGTTAAGGGAATTGATAAATGATGACCTGATAGAGTCATAGGGATACTTTCAGGTTTGATTTGATTCTGGGGAGTATACAAGGATGGTGGTGGGGGAAGGATTATTCGTCGCTGTGCGACTCACCCTTCGGGCCGCGCTGAAGCGCGTTGTCTCACTGCGTGAGACTCGAACCTTGTCGAAGCTTCTCATCCTTCCCGCTTGGGAGTGACATGGAGCATTTAGGTTTGATTTGATTCTGGGGGGTATACAAGGATGGTGGTGGGGGAAGGATTCGAACCTTCGAAGTCTGTGACGGCAGATTTACAGTCTGCTCCCTTTGGCCGCTCGGGAACCCCACCATGGTATTCATGGTTTTACTTATTTTTTAACAGGAGATCGGCTAGATTCCTGTGGCGCTTCGTCTGAAGGATTACCGCGCTGAAGCGCGTTGTCTCGCTGCGCTCGGCTCGAACCTTGGCGAAGCTTCTCATCCTCCCCCTCAGTGTTTTATGTAGCTTCAGCTTTCGCTGCGCTCTCATTAACAGAGAGAAGATGGTGGTGGGGGAAGGATTCGAACCTTCGAAGTCTGTGACGGCAGATTTACAGTCTGCTCCCTTTGGCCGCTCGGGAACCCCACCACTGGCCTTGCTTGCGAAACATCTGTCTCGGTAAGCGGGGCGCATCATATCAAATGAAACGGGCGTGTAAAGTATTGAAATGCAGAAAATGAATCGTTTGCCGTTTTTTTACTCGTGGCGGTGCATCCCTGAACGAAAGGCACCGCTTTCTTGAGCAATTACAGGATAACCGTCCGGTTACCGTAGACAAATACCCGTTGCGCCAACACATGGTAAAGCGCGCGGCTGAGCGCATTTTTCTCGACGTCTCGTCCGGCACGCATCATATCTTCAGCAGAATAGGTGTGATCGACATGAATCACGTCCTGCATGATGATCGGGCCTTCGTCCAGATTATCGTTAACGTAGTGGGCCGTAGCGCCGATGATTTTCACGCCACGCTCGTAAGCCTGATGATAAGGCCGTGCACCGATAAAGGCCGGCAGGAACGAGTGGTGAATATT
Organism: Serratia sp. AR11; assembly: GCF_056376275.1. Classification (NCBI taxonomy): domain Bacteria; kingdom Pseudomonadati; phylum Pseudomonadota; class Gammaproteobacteria; order Enterobacterales; family Yersiniaceae; genus Serratia; species Serratia sp. AR11. Next base: position 3,067,655 of record NZ_CM150739.1, on the reverse strand, counting down.
AATCACCTGGTTCGGGTAGTGCTGTACGAATGCTGGCGTCAGTACGCGCATATATTTGGCCAACACCACGTAATCCGGCTGATACTGATCGATCTGGGCCATCATTTTCTGATCGTGTTGATCGCGCGTCAGGCCTTCATGGCTGACCAGGTGGAACGGGATATCGAAACGCTCCACCAACGTTTGCAGCGTATCGTGGTTACCGATAACCGCCGCAATTTCCACATCCAGGCCGCCGTAGGCGCTTTTCATCAGCAAGTCACCCAGGCAATGCGCTTCTTTGGTCACCAGCACCACAATACGACGACGGCCGGAGTTATGCAGTTCGCGGACCGAACCCACCGGCAGTGCGCTATCGAGATCCGCCAGCAAAGTAGTGTCGTTAAAAATGCCTTCCAGCTCGGTACGCATAAAGAAGCGGCCGGTGCGGTGATCAACGAATTCATTGTTCTGAACAATGTTGAGTTCATGTTTGTAACAAATATTGGTGATCTTGGCGATCAGACCTTTGGCATCCGGACAAATGGTGCGCAAAACTTTTCTTTGTACATTTTGGTGTGGCATGGGAGTGAGGATCCTGTCTGATACTGAACGTCCTGTCTTCGCAGGCGAGAGTTTTTATCATCTATATTTTCAAGCGGCGACCGGATTGGCTGCGACCTGAAATCTATCGGGCTCTGTGACTGCCGGCTAACGCCCGCAGCACTTTTTATATTTTTTACCTGAGCCGCAGGGGCAAATGGCATTTCTGCCCGGCTGGGGTTTGGTTCCGTCAATATAATACCAGCGTTGGTCAAGTTGAAGGAAGCGTGAACGCTCGTGCATCGCCTGGCGTTCACCGGTGTTGCCGTCAACGAATTGGGCAATGAATTCGACAAAACCTTCCCCGGCCTCATGGCCCTGTTTTTCTTCAACCACCGTCAAACCCAGCCATTCGGTATTTTTGAAACTGTCGACGATCGCGTTGCGCCATTCTGTGGCATGGCAGTCGGGATGCCAGGTGGCAATCAGATAATCCACGTTGTGTTTTACGTACGCGCTAAAGCGCGAACGCATTAATAGTCCGGGTGTCGCTGGCGTTTGAGTGCCGTTGACGTAGGGTTCGCAGCATGCGCTATACTCCAGTCCGCTACCGCAGGGGCATAATTCGGGCAAGGTGACTCCTAAAATGGCCGGAACGAAATGAACGGGCCGATGCCGAAAGTAATTTAGCGCATATGTTACCTAACAACATTCGACCCTGACAATCTACGCTGACGGCAGGATCGAAGCAATTCACCGAAAAAGGACCGGAACTATGCGAAAAATTAAGGTTGGATTGGCATTGGGCGCGGGGGCGGCTAAAGGATGGGCACATATTGGCGTGATCAATGCACTAAAGAAGTTGGGTGTTGAAGTCGATATAGTAGCCGGTTGTTCGGTTGGCGCATTGGTAGGGGCGGCTTTTGCCAGCCATCGTCTGCCGGCCATGGAAACCTGGGTGCGTTCATTCAGCTATTGGGATGTGATCCGTTTGATGGATTTGTCCTGGCAACGTGGTGGGTTGCTGCGCGGTGAGCGGGTGTTTAATGCGGTAGGGCAGTTGTTGAAGATCGATGATATCGCCGAGTGTTCATTGAAGTTTGGTGCCGTGGCGACCAATCTGAGTACCGGGCGGGAACTGTGGCTGACCGAAGGTGACATTCATCAGGCGGTGCGAGCCTCATGCAGCATGCCCGGCCTGTTGGCGCCGGTGTGGTTTGACGGCTATTGGCTGGTGGATGGCGCTGTGGTGAATCCGGTACCTATCTCATTGACCCGGGCGTTGGGGGCCGACATCGTGATCGCCGTTGACTTGCAACATGATGCCCATCTGATGCAGCAGGACTTGTTCTCGGTACGCAGTCCAGATATGGACGCGGCAAAAGATCTCCCCGCCCGTAACTGGCGAGGACGATTAAGGGAACGCATCAGCAAAATGACCACCAGAAAGCCTAATTTCACGCCAACGGCGATGGAAATTATGGGGACTTCTATTCAGGTGCTGGAAAATCGATTGAAACGCAACCGCATGGCGGGCGATCCGCCGGATGTGTTGATCCAACCCTATTGTCCGCAGATTTCAACGTTGGATTTCCATCGTGCCGAAGAGGCGATTGAAGCCGGCAGGCTGGCGGTTGAAAAACAGCTGGATAAACTGTTGCCCTTGATAAAAAACAGATAATTTACGGTTCTTGACTGTATAACCTGCGATGGGAGCAATTTCCGACAGGCATAAAAGGTCTTTTTGAGCCACTATTACATTATGAAAAGGGAAGAGGCTCGGCTGATGGCATTACCATTGACTCACAAGCGCATTTTGGTCGTTGAGGACGAACTGGTTTTTCGTTCCGTGCTTGTTGGCTATTTGAAATCGTTGGGGGCGGAAACCAGTGAGGCCCCCAATGGTTTGCAGGCGTTGAGTCTGGTGGATGATGTTCATCCCGATTTAATCCTGTGCGATCTGGCGATGCCGGAAATGGATGGGATTGAGTTTGTCGAACATCTGCGGCTGCAAGGGGTGCAAACTCCGGTGTTGGTGATTTCGGCTACCGATAAAATGGCCGATATCGCCAAAATGTTGCGGTTAGGCGTTCAGGACGTGTTGTTAAAGCCGGTGACCGACCTTAATCGTCTGCGTGAAGCGGTGTTGGGGTGTCTGTATCCCAATATGTTCACTTCGCCAGCCATTGAGGAGGTGGAACTGTTCCAGGACTGGGATGCGCTGAGTAAAAATCCTTCCGAAGCGGTGAAGTTGCTCAAACAGTTACAACCACCGGTGCAGCAGACCGTGGCTCATTGCCGGATTAATTATCGGCAATTAACCACTAGCGAGAATCCGGGGCTGGTGCTGGATATTGCGGCACTGTCGGATAAAGACCTGGCGTTCTATTGTCTGGATGTGACCCGCGCAGGAGATAATGGCGTATTGGCGGCACTGCTGCTGCGCGCATTATTTAATGGATTGTTGCAAGATCATTTAGCTAATCAGCGTCATCGGCTGCCGCAAATGAGCGCATTGTTAAAGCAGGTTAATCAATTATTACGTCAAGGCAAGCTGGAAGGGCAATTTCCGATGCTGGTCGGTTATTATCACACCGAATATAAAAACCTGATCCTGGTCTCCGCCGGCCTGCATGCCAATGTAAATACCGGTGATAATCAAATTCAACTGAGCAACGGTGTACCACTGGGAACGCTGGGTGCGACGTACATGAATCAAATCAGTCAGCACTGTGCCGCCTGGCAGTGCCAGGTTTGGGGCTCGGGTGGCAGGCTACGCCTGATGCTCAGTGCTGAATAATTCTCCTGGGTCAAAATAGTATTTGAAATTTATATATTTGAGATGCTTATTTTTACCTCAGTCAGTCCATTGGGTAATTGTCCTAAAGTTTTTCTATTTGTGCTGCGGTTAATGCCAGTCAGTCATAAGCTGGTATACTCCGAGGGTTTTTGTATGGCGGATGAAGCTCATAAACTGAGCGCTATTAAGAGAGGAAATAATGCCTGCTGTAAATCGTAAAGTCAGAAAGGCTGTGATCCCGGTTGCAGGCTTGGGAACACGGATGTTACCGGCGACAAAAGCCATTCCTAAAGAAATGCTGCCGCTGGTTGACAAACCCTTGATCCAATACGTTGTTAATGAGTGTATTGCGGCAGGGATTAACGAAATTGTGTTGGTTACCCATTCCTCCAAGAATTCGATCGAAAACCATTTCGACACCAGTTTTGAACTGGAAGCGATGCTGGAAAAACGCGTTAAGCGCCAGTTGCTCGATGAAGTGCAGTCTATTTGTCCCAAGGGCGTTACCGTAATGCAGGTGCGTCAGGGGGTGGCTAAAGGCTTGGGTCACGCGATCATGTGTGCTTACCCACTGGTGGGTGACGAACCGGTGGCGGTGATTTTGCCGGACGTGATCCTCGATGAGTACAGTTCCGATCTGAAAAAAGACAATCTGCACGAAATGCTGCAGCGCTTTGAGCAAACCGGTATCAGCCAGATTATGGTGGAGCCTGTGCCGCATAAAGATGTTGGCAACTATGGCGTGGCCGATTGCAAAGGGTATGAGCTGCAGCCGGGCGAAAGCGCCCCGATGGTTAGCGTGGTAGAGAAACCTTCGCCGGATGAAGCCCCTTCCAACCTGGCCATTGTTGGCCGTTATGTGCTCTCCGCCGATATCTGGCCGCTGCTGTCGAAAACCCCTCCGGGCGCTGGTGGTGAAATCCAGCTGACCGACAGCATTGAAATGCTGATGCAGCAAGAGACGGTAGAGGCGTATCACCTGAAAGGGATCAGCCATGACTGCGGCAACAAGCTGGGTTATATGCAGGCATTTGTCGAGTATGGCATGCGCCATGCCGGGCTGGGTCAAGAGTTCACTCAGTGGTTGAAACAGTTAATGGCCGCTGATAAGAAATAATTTAATCATCTTTCGTCTTAATTTGAAAAACTAGGATTTTCCCATGAAAGTAACAGTTTTTGGTATTGGCTATGTTGGCCTGGTGCAGGCTGCGGTGTTGGCTGAAGTCGGCCACGACGTTATGTGTATTGATATAGACGAGCGTAAAGTCGAAAACCTGAAGAAAGGGAATATCCCTATTTTTGAGCCAGGCCTGACGCCGTTGGTGCAGCAAAACTATGAAGCAGGTCGCCTGCAGTTCACCACCGATGCTAAAGCCGGCGTTGAACATGGCACCATTCAGTTCATTGCCGTGGGCACGCCACCGGATGAAGATGGCTCTGCCGACCTGAAGTATGTGACTGCCGTGGCCCGCACCATCGCGGAACACATGACCGATCATAAAGTGGTGATCGATAAATCTACCGTACCGGTTGGCACCGCAGATAAAGTCCGTCAGGTTATGGAAGAAACGCTGCGCAAACGCGGCAGCACGGTTCCTTTCGATGTGGTTTCCAACCCCGAGTTCCTGAAGGAAGGCGCGGCAGTAGCAGACTGCATGCGTCCTGAGCGCATTGTTATCGGTACCGATAACAAAGATGTGATTGAACCTATTCGCGAGCTGTATGAGCCGTTCAACCGCAATCACGATCGCATGATCATGATGGATATTCGCAGTGCTGAACTGACCAAGTATGCTGCCAACTGTATGCTGGCGACCAAAATCAGCTTTATGAATGAAATGTCTAATCTGGCCGAAATGCTGGGTGCAGACATTGAGAAAGTGCGTCAGGGTATCGGTTCTGATTCCCGTATTGGCTATCACTTTATCTACCCAGGCTGCGGCTATGGTGGCTCCTGTTTCCCTAAAGACGTTCAGGCCCTGATCCGCACGGCTGAACATATCGGCTACCAGCCAAAACTGTTGCAAGCCGTAGAGCAGGTTAACTATCAGCAAAAATATAAGCTGACCAAGTTTATCAAGCATCACTTTGGTGAAGATCTGAAAGGTAAAACCTTTGCGCTTTGGGGGCTGGCATTCAAGCCAAATACCGATGACATGCGTGAGGCTTCCAGCCGGGTGCTGATGGAGCAACTGTGGGAAGCGGGTGCTACCGTTCAGGCGTACGACCCTGAAGCAATGAACGAAGTTCAGCGCATCTACGGTCAGCGTGACGATCTGAAGCTGGTAGGTACCAAAGAAGCGGCGCTGCAGGGCGCTGACGCGCTGGTTATCTGTACCGAATGGCAGAACTTCCGCGCACCGGATTTCGACGTGATTAAAGGCTCGTTAAAGCAGCCGGTGATCTTTGATGGTCGTAACCTGTTTGATCCTGAACGTCTGGAAAGTCGTGGCTTTACCTATTATGCGATTGGTCGCGGTGCGTCCATTCAGCCGGTTATTTAAGGGATAAATATGAAATTCCTGGTTACAGGCGCGGCAGGGTTTATTGGTTATCACACCGCTGAGCGTCTGTTGGCCGCTGGGCATCAGGTTGTCGGTATCGACAACCTGAATGATTATTACGATGTGGGCCTGAAAATGGCTCGCCTCGATCTGCTGGCGGATAAACCCGCCTTCCGGTTTATTAAGCTGGATTTGGCCGATCGCGAGGGCATGGCGCAGCTGTTTGCCGAGCACCAGTTCCAACGGGTGATTCATCTGGGTGCTCAGGCCGGGGTGCGTTATTCATTGGATAACCCGCTGGCGTACGCAGACTCGAATCTCATCGGGCATTTAAATGTGCTGGAAGGGTGCCGACACAATAAAGTTGAGCATCTGTTATATGCCTCATCCAGTTCGGTATATGGTCTGAATCGTAAGCTGCCCTTTGCGACCGAAGATTCTGTTGATCACCCGATATCTTTGTATGCGGCAACCAAAAAAGCCAATGAGCTGATGTCGCACAGCTACTCCCACTTATATGGTCTGCCAACCACCGGTCTGCGTTTCTTTACCGTATATGGCCCGTGGGGACGCCCGGATATGGCGCTGTTCAAATTTACCAAGGCCATATTGGCGGGTGAAAGCATCGATGTATATAACCACGGAGAGATGCACCGTGACTTTACCTACATCGACGATATCGCTGAGGCTATTGTGCGGTTGCAGGCAGTTATTCCTCAGGCAAATGCTAGCTGGACGGTTGAGCAGGGTTCACCGGCGACCAGTTCTGCGCCATACCATGTCTATAATATCGGCAACAGCAGCCCGGTTAAGCTGATGGAATATATCAGCGCACTGGAACAGGCGTTGGGGATCGAGGCGCGTAAGAATATGCTGCCGATGCAGCCTGGCGACGTGTTAGATACCAGTGCCGATACTGCGGAGCTTTATCGTGTGATTGGCTTCAAGCCTGAAACCAGCGTTGAAGAAGGTGTGAAACGCTTTGTTGAATGGTATAAGTCTTTTTATAAAGTTCAGTAATTGAGCTGTACGTAAATGCTATAAGGGGCCACGGCCCCTTTTTTATGCTTTGCAAAAGTCAGGAAGGGTAAGCTAGCCGAGAAGCAAGACCAATGAGGTAGAAGGTTACCTGCATAGGATAATTACGCAAAGCCTGACTTGTGTTCTACTACTTCTGAAAATAAGCATAACAAAAAGGCTCCCAAGGGAGCCTTTTTAACTTGCAGCTGAATGCTATTACAGCAGGAAATCGTCCAGAGATTTACCTTGCTCTTCGATAGCTTTCTTAATCACTGCTGGGGTACGGCCCTGGCCAGTCCAGGTTTTCAGTTCGCCGTTTTCGTCTTTATATTGGTATTTGGCCGGACGTGCTGCACGTTTAGCTTTACCAGCGGCTTTAGTTGCAGCCATAGTTTGCAGCAGTTCATTAGGATCAATACCGTCAGCAATCAGCATTTCACGATATTGCTGCAGTTTACGGGTGCGTTCTTCAACTTCTGCTTGAGCCTGGCTGTCTTCTTCGCGACGTTCGTTCACAACAACTTCCAGTTTTTCAAGCATTTCTTCCAGCGTTTCCAGGCTGCATTCTCTTGCCTGTGCGCGTAGAGTACGGATGTTGTTCAAAATCTTTAATGCTTCGCTCATTGTCCTAGTCTCAAATTATATTGGTGGGGGGCGTCTGGATAATAATAGAGTGCTCTTTTCTTTTCTGCAATAGCCAAATTGAAAAGGAAGGCTCAAATTTACCTTTTAAAACACTAAACCAGAACACTCTGGCTAATATAGGCGGGGGAGATAAGTATTACAACCGTCATTTTTAAGTCAAATTTTCAACAGTGACGGTATGTTTGCTATGCCGGAATGGCATTCATGACTAAGTTATAATTGTGTTTTATATCAATATTACGTCGAATTCTGTGGGTTAAATCACGCGACCCAGTATGCAAACACTGTAAACAATGGGGGTATACGAGTAAAGATAACGTCAAGAACTGTACCCTGGCTGTTTTATGTCATTAAATACTCAGGCGTGGCGCTAAGTAGTGTTAATAGATTTAATTCCGTCCCGACCTGGCGCTTCTGGGGCTTTACTGTGCTGGCATAACCATTAATGCCGGGTGCTAATCATTAGCAGTAATTAAATGTGATGTCAGACAGAAATTATCCTGTAAATAGATGTAAAAGTAAGAGGTGCAGCGAACAGAATGTTTCACTTGAAAGTTTGGCATTCGTTTAGCGAGATGTTGATTAACCCGGAGGCGTGAGCAGGCCGATAGGTTATGGTACACTTTACCTCTGAATCAACCTTCGAATATTTCTTATACCATTGGAGTTGCGGGCCCATGGCTCAACTTTATTTTTATTACTCTGCTATGAACGCAGGGAAATCTACCGCGTTGTTGCAATCTTCATATAATTATCAAGAGCGTGGAATGCGTACGTTGGTGTTTACCGCCGAAATAGATCATCGGTTTGGTGTCGGTAAGGTCAGCTCGCGGATCGGGCTGTCGTCACAGGCGCAGCTCTATAATAATGAGTCGATGCTCTATGCGATGATTGCACAGGAACATCAACAGCAACCGGTACATTGCGTGTTGTTGGACGAAAGTCAGTTCCTGACGAAACAGCAGGTTGAGCAATTGTGTGATGTCGTCGACCAACTGGATATTCCGGTTCTGTGTTATGGCTTGCGCACCGACTTCCTGGGGGAACTGTTCATTGGCAGCCAATACTTGCTGGCCTGGGCAGACAAACTGGTAGAGTTGAAAACTATCTGCCATTGCGGACGCAAGGCCAATATGGTGCTACGGCTGGATGAAAGCGGGCAGGCTATGCATGCCGGTGAGCAGGTAGTGATAGGCGGGAACGAGAGCTACGTCTCCGTTTGCCGCAAGCATTACAAGGAAGCCATACAGGCACTGGAGTAGCGTTTAGAACGCCGCAGGGAGCCCTGTGGCGTGTTTGAGCGCTATTGTGCACTCAGGTAAGTACTGGCCAACGTGACACATAAAAAAACCGCCTTTCGGCGGTTTCAGACTACTGACAAAGCCCGTTATTAGGGAGAGCGTGCCGAAGGGGTCGTAGCGGCTTGCCCGCCGGAGAGCCCCTCGGTGCGCTAGGCCCGGGTATCTCGGATTCAAAGACAACTTTGTCATCAAACTCAAACCGCCTTTCGGCGGTTTTTTATTGGTTCAATGAACCGTTATTTTTTGGACTTTTTTTCTGCTTTGGCCGCCGCTGGAGCTACCAAAACTTCTTCATCTTCCGCTTCACTAAACTTACGGCCGTAGAAGGTATCCAGCATGATTTGCTTGAGTTCGGCAATCAGCGGATAACGCGGGTTGGCGCCGGTACATTGGTCGTCAAAGGCGTCTTCAGACAGTTTGTCGACTTTCGCCAGGAAATCGGCTTCTGTCACACCGGCTTCACGGATTGAGGCCGGGATGCCCAGTTCAGCTTTAATCTCGTCCAGCCAGGTCAGCAACTTCTCGATTTTCTGCGCGGTACGGTCGCCCGGTGCGCTCAGACCGAGGTGGTCTGCGATTTCACCGTAGCGGCGACGAGCCTGTGGGCGGTCGTACTGGCTGAAAGCCGTTTGCTTGGTTGGGTTGTCGTTCGCGTTATAGCGAATAACGTTGGAGATCAGCATGGCGTTGGCCAGACCGTGTGGGATGTGGAACTCAGAACCCAGTTTGTGGGCCATTGAGTGGCAAACCCCCAGGAAGGCGTTGGCGAACGCGATGCCGGCGATGGTCGCGGCATTGTGCACGCGCTCACGGGCGACCGGGTTCTTGGCACCTTCTTTATAGCTGGCTGGCAGATATTCTTTCAGCAGTTTCAACGCTTGCAGCGCCTGACCATCAGAGTATTCGTTCGCCAGTACTGAAACGTAAGCTTCCAGTGCGTGAGTCACCGCATCCAGGCCGCCAAAGGCGCACAGGGATTTTGGCATGTTCATCACCAGGTTGGCGTCAACAATGGCCATGTCCGGGGTCAGAGCGTAATCCGCCAGTGGATATTTCTGGCCGGTCACGTCATCGGTCACTACCGCAAATGGCGTCACTTCTGAACCCGTACCTGAGGTGGTGGTCACGGCGATCATTTTCGCTTTGACGCCCATTTTTGGGAACTTGTAGATACGTTTACGGATATCCATAAAGCGCAGCGCCAGGTCTTCGAAATGGGTCTCAGGATGTTCGTACAGCACCCACATGATTTTCGCCGCATCCATCGGTGAACCACCGCCCAGCGCGATAATCACGTCTGGTTTGAAGGAGTTCATCTGCTCCGCGCCTTTACGCACGATGGACAGGGTTGGGTCTGCTTCAACTTCAAAGAACACTTCTGTTTCAATGCCGTGTGACTTCAGTACGGAAGTGATCTGGTCAGCATAACCGTTATTGAACAGGTAGCGGTCGGTCACAATGAAGGCACGTTTTGCCCCGTCGGTCGCTACTTCTTCCAGCGCGATAGGCAGTGAGCCACGGCGGAAGTAGATTGATTTCGGAAGTTTATGCCACAACATGTTTTCTGCTCGCTTCGCTACAGTTTTCTTGTTGATCAGGTGTTTTGGACCGACGTTTTCAGAGATGGAGTTACCGCCCCAGGAACCGCAGCCCAGCGTCAGAGACGGAGCGAGTTTAAAGTTGTACAGGTCACCGATACCACCCTGAGACGCTGGGGTGTTGATCAGGATACGTGCGGTTTTCATCTTGTCGCCGAAGAAGGCAACGCGTTCCGGCTGGTTATCCTGGTCGGTGTACAGGCAAGAGGTGTGGCCGATACCGCCCATGGCAACCAGTTTTTCCGCTTTGCTGACGGCGTCTGCAAAGTCTTTGGCGCGATACATGGCCAGCGTAGGCGACAGTTTTTCGTGAGCGAAAGGCTCGGTTTCATCAACCAGTTTCACTTCACCGATCAGCACCTTGGTGCTTGCCGGCACTTTGATGCCCGCCATTTCAGCGATTTTTGGTGCAGACTGGCCAACGATAGCCGCGTTCAGGCCGCCGTTTTTCAGGATGATGTCCTGCACGGCTTTCAATTCTTTACCCTGCAGCATGTAGCCACCGTGGCTGGCAAAACGTTCGCGTACGGCATCATAGATGGAGTCAACCACGATGACCGACTGCTCAGAGGCGCAAATCACACCGCTGTCGAAGGTTTTAGACATCAGAATTGAGGCGACAACGCGTTTGATATCCGCAGTTTCGTCAACCACAACCGGAGTGTTACCCGCACCCACGCCGATTGCCGGTTTGCCGGAGCTGTAGGCGGCTTTCACCATGCCTGGGCCACCGGTTGCGAGGATCAGGTTGATGTCAGGGTGGTGCATTAACTGGTTGGAAAGTTCAACGGTAGGTTGGTCGATCCAACCGACGATGTCTTTTGGTGCACCGGCGGCAATTGCGGCCTGCAACACGATATCCGCTGCTTTGTTGGTGGCGTTTTTCGCACGAGGGTGCGGGGAGAAGATGATGCCGTTACGGGTTTTCAGGCTGATTAACGCTTTGAAAATGGCCGTAGAAGTTGGGTTGGTGGTAGGCACGATACCGCAAATCAGGCCAATAGGCTCTGCAATGGTGATGGTACCGAAAGTATGGTCTTCGGCCAGGATGCCGCAGGTTTTTTCATCTTTATAGGCGTTGTAGATAAACTCTGATGCGAAGTGATTCTTGATCACTTTATCTTCAACGATACCCATACCGGATTCTTCAACGGCCAGTTTGGCCAAAGGAATACGGGCATCGGCAGCGGCGAGGGCAGCAGCGCGAAAAATTTTATCAACTTGCTCTTGAGTGAAGTTGGCATATTCGCGCTGGGCTTTTTTGACACGTGCAACTAGCTCGTTCAGTTCAGCGACATTTGTTACAGCCATAATGCTCTCCTGATAATGTTAAACTCTTTCAGTAAATCAGCCGTGCGAGCAAGTAGTATAGACATTTCGGTGGGAAATGCTGTTTTAAAAACAAAGGCTTTCCACCTTTTTGTGCCGCATGCTGCTGATTTGCTTAAAGAGCTTTACCCGATGCTTCAGCAGGAGAAGACAGCGGGCCGAACAGAGATACCACTTTTTCCTTAACCTGTTCTACTCCCTGACTACGACTAAGAGCTTAACTACTCTTGGGTAGTGATTTTGTGATTTAAATCATAAAAAACGCAAGCTGACACCATTCAGCCATGGTTTTTGAGAATCATTATTGATAACTGTGATGTCAGGCTCTTTTCTCAACATAAAAAATCATAAACCGTACATTGCTTTAACAATGGAGAATTATCTTATCTGCGAAGGTGTAAATAGAGATAAATCTCGCGCATGAGCAATGGATTACCCATGGCAATTCTATTACATTAGCGCGCGAAGGCAGTGTCACTTTTAAAGCTATTAAAGCGGAGTCATTTGTGGGCCAATCTCTGTTGGATTTTTCCGGCTTCATTAAATTTTTTGTCGGCCTGTTTGCGCTGGTCAACCCGGTGGGTATTTTGCCGGTGTTTATCAGCATGACCAGCTACCAGGCGGCGGCTGGGCGCAATAAAACCAACCTGACCGCCAACCTGTCGGTCGCCATCATCCTGTGGACCTCGCTGTTTTTGGGGGAGGGGATTTTGCGCATGTTCGGTATCTCTATTGATTCATTCCGCATTGCCGGCGGCATCCTGGTGGTCAGCATTGCCATGTCGATGATCAGCGGCAAACTGGGTGAGGACAAACAGAACAAGCAGGAAAAATCAGAGAGCGCAATCCGTGAAAGCATTGGCGTTGTGCCACTGGCATTACCGCTTATGGCCGGGCCAGGTGCTATCAGCTCCACCATTGTCTGGAGCTCCCGCTATCATAGCTGGCAGAACCTGCTGGGGTTCAGCCTGGCTATCGCGTTGTTCGCTTTTTGCTGCTGGCTGTTGTTCCGGGCTGCGCCTTTACTGGTGCGCCTGTTGGGGCAAACCGGTATTAACGTCATTACCCGTATCATGGGGTTGCTGCTGATGGCATTGGGTATCGAGTTTATCGTGACTGGCATAAAGGCGATATTCCCCGGCTTGCTGTAATCAGCCGAATGAGTCGCGAATAGGATGATTCGCGGCTCAAATTAATTTTAAAATTAAAAACTATTATTAGCTCGCATTAATATAGTGCGTAATATGAATGAATTTTCTTCACTTGCACCATGATGTGGCATAAATCTCAATTTGTTGCTCAATAAAAGCTCTAAGCGTTGTTTTTACCCCTTATCTTCCTCACTTCCTGCCCTTTTTCGCCTCCCGAATATCAAATTTGCTGTTAATTTAATCACATCATTCTGTAGGGCTTGTCTCGCTTTCATCCAGGTGTTATTAGTGATTAACCGCACATAAGCAGGTGTTTGTTCTTTGAACGGCGGCTTTGTTAACTGAATGTTTCTTTATCTGGTGTGTGGGTTCGCTGCGTACGGCTTTGATGGTGGTACATTCAATTTTAATGATTAAATTCAATAAGTTGATTTGCACCTTTGTTACCCCTTCTTCGGGATGACAAAACCCGTCTGATGCAATAAAAGAGAATTGCTTAACATTTCTGTAAAAATTATTGGCTATGGAAATTGCCTTCTGCTAATTTCCGAGCAACTTTCTACGCGTAATTAACGGTATCGCGTCGACAAAGTGGGAATGATTTTTGCTGGTGTCTGTTTATTTAGAATTCTTATAAATACTTCACGAATATCGATAAGCAATGCTTGTTGGTGAAAAGGAGCCTCGACCATGCAGCAAACCCTAAAGCACACACCATTAGCTATGTTGATTGCCGGCCTGCTGAGTATCAGCGCCGTTTATTCTGCTCAGGCGGCTGATGTTCCGGCCGGGGTGCAATTGGCCCAGCAGCAGAAGATCGTCATTAACAACGGCTCGGAAGTGGCTTCATTGGATCCGCACAAGGTTGAAGGCATACCGGAAAGCAATATCATTCTGAACCTGCTGGAAGGGCTGGTCAGCACCGACGCCAATGGGCACGTGGTCGCGGCTGCGGCGACAAATTGGGAAAATCAGGATTTTAAGACCTGGACTTTCCACCTGCGTCCCGACGCAGTTTGGAGTGACGGCTCTCCGGTTACCGCGCAGGATTTTGTCTACAGTTGGCAACGCTTGGCCGACCCGAAAATTGGCTCACCTTATGCCAGCTACCTGCAGTACGCCAAAGTTGAAAATATCGACGCCATTCTGACCGGTAAGCAAAGCCCGCAGACGCTCGGTATTAAAGCTATCGATGATAAAACTTTTCAGGTCACGCTAAGTGAGCCGGTGCCGTATTTTATCAGCATGCTGAGCCACACCTCGCTGAAACCGGTAAAACGTTCGGTGGTTGAGAAGTTTGGCGACAAGTGGACGCTGCCGGCAAACTATGTCGGTAATGGTGCGTATCGCTTGAAAGATTGGGTGGTGAATGAGCGCATTGTGCTTGAACGCAGCCCGAGCTACTGGAACAACAAGAAAACGGTTATCAGCCAGGCAACCTTCTTGCCGATATCTTCAGAGGTCAGTGACGTCAACCGCTTCCGCAGCGGTGAAATCGATATCACCAACAGCGCCATCCCGCCGAACCTGTTCGCGAAAATGAAAAGCGAGATCCCTGAGCAATTACACGTTAACCCTTACCTGTGCACCTTTTATTACGAGATTAACAACCAGCGCGCGCCTTTTACCGATGCACGAGTGCGAGCCGCAGTGAAACTGACGTTGGATCGCGACATCATTGCCAACAAGATCATGGGCCAGGGCCAGATCCCGGCCTACAGCTTTACTCCGAGCTTTACCGAGGGTGCCAAATTCACGGCGCCGGAATGGGCAGGGTGGAGCCAGGAGCAACGCAATGCCGAGGCGAAGAAACTGTTGGCCGAGGCAGGCTTCAGTGCGGCTAATCCGCTGAAATTCACATTGCTGTACAACACTTCAGATCAAAATAAGCAGCAGGCGATCGCTGCCGCGTCCATGTGGAAGAAAAACCTCGGCGCGGATGTCCAGCTGCGCAATCAGGAGTGGAAAACCTCGTTGGAAAGCCGCCATCAGGGGCAGTACGACGTGGCACGGGCCACCTGGTGCGGAGACTATAACGAGCCTAGCGCTTTCCTGAATCTGGTGGTCTCCAATAGCAGCATCAATACCATTTTTTACAAGAGCCCGGCGTTTGACGCCCTGATGGCCAGCACGCTAAAAGCGCCGGACGAAGCTGCGCGTGCTGCTCTTTATCAGCAAGCGGAGGCTCAGTTGGACAAAGACTCGGCGTTGATCCCGGTGTATTACCGCGTCAGTGCGCGCCTGATCAGACCGTCGGTGGGGGGCTTTACCGGTAAAGACCCGCTGGATTACACCGATGTGAAAAACCTGTACATCATCAAGCAGTAACGAGGGGTATTACGCCACGCCAACAGGGGTGAGTAATACAAGGGAGTCCGCCTGCCGTATTCGTTCAACGGCAGCCGGTATAACAAGGTCCGCTCACGGGCAACGCAGGTTCCACGACGAGCCTGTGATAATAAAAACTGGAGTATACACACATGACCAACATCACGAAAAAAACCATCCTTGCGGCCGGCATCATTGCCGCGCTGGGTATCACAGCAACCGGAAGTGCTTTTGCGGCCGTTGTGCCGGCGGGCGTACAACTGGCAGACAAGCAAGAGATAGTTAAAAACAACGGTTCGGAAGTACAGTCGCTGGATCCGCACAAAATTGAAGGCGTACCGGAAAACAACGTTACGCGCGATCTGATGGAAGGCCTGGCCAACAACGGCCCGGATGGTTCCATTGTTCCAGGCGTGGCCGAAAGCTGGGATAACAAAGATTTTAAAGTCTGGACCTTCCATCTGCGTAAAGACGCAAAGTGGTCGAATGGCAAGCCGGTAACGGCACAAGATTTCGTGTATAGCTGGCAGCGCGTGGTGGACCCTAAAACTGCATCCCCATATGCCAGCTATCTGCAATATGCTCACGTAGAAAACGTTGATGACGTTATCGCCGGTAAAAAAGACAAGTCTACCCTGGGCGTAAAAGCCATCGACGATCACACCTTCCAGGTCACTCTGACCGAGCCGGTGCCTTACCTGGTTGAAATGACGCCGCACTATGCGATGAAGCCAGTATTTAAAGACGCGGTCGAGAAGTTTGGCGAGAAATGGACCCTGCCGGCGAATTACGTCAGCAATGGTGCCTATAAGTTAAAAGACTGGGTCGTTAACGAACGTATCGTGCTGGAACGTAACCCGGAATATTGGGATAACGCGAAAACCATCATTAATAAAGTGACGTTCCTGCCAATTTCGTCTGAAGTGACCGACGTAAACCGCTACCGTACCGGTGAAATCGACATGACCTATAACAACATGCCGATTGAACTGTTCCAAAAGTTGAAAAAAGAGATCCCGAAAGAAGTTCACGTCGATCCATATCTGTGTACTTATTACTACGAGATCAACAACCAGAAAGCGCCATTTACCGATCAGCGCGTCCGTGAAGCGCTGAAGCTGGGCCTGGATCGCGACATCATCACCAATAAAGTGAAAAACCAGGGTGATTTGCCAGCCTACAGCTTCACCCCACCTTATACCGATGGTGCCAAGTTGACGCCACCAGAGTGGTTCGGCTGGACGCAGGAAAAACGCAACGAAGTGGCGAAAAAACTGCTGGCTGAAGCGGGTTACGGCCCGGGCAAACCACTGACTTTCTCACTGCTGTACAACACTTCTGATCTGCACAAAAAACTGGCGATCGCCGCAGCCTCCATCTGGAAGAAAAATCTGGGCGTGGACGTGAAGCTGGTGAACCAGGAGTGGAAAACCTTCCTCGATACCCGTCATCAGGGTACCTATGACGTAGCGCGTGCCGGCTGGTGTGCCGACTACAACGAACCAAGCTCGTTCCTGAACATGATGCTGTCCGACAGCAGCAGTAATACCCCGCACTATAAGAGCGCGGAGTTTGATAAGCTGATGGCGAACGTGCTGACGGCGAAAACCAAAGAAGAACGCGCTGATTTGTATCAGAAAGCCGAAGTGCAGCTGGATAAGGATTCGGCCATCGTTCCGGTTTATTACTATGTGAATGCCCGTCTGGTGAAACCTTATGTTGGCGGTTACACCGGTAAAGACCCACTTGATAACGTGTACGACAAAAATCTGTACATCATCAAGCATTGATACGGTAAGTGCCGGCGGTGTAAACCGCCGGCCCATGTTGAGAATAATAAGCCGTTATCAGGCTGCAGCACAGGGTTAGGGCAATGCTTAAATTTATATTTCGTCGCTTATTAGAAGCGATCCCGACACTATTTATCCTTATTACCATCTCATTCTTTATGATGCGTCTGGCTCCCGGTAGCCCATTTACCGGTGAGCGCGCGTTGCCACCGGAAGTCATGGCTAACATCGAGGCCAAATATCATTTGAACGATCCGATCTGGAAGCAGTACGGCCATTATTTGGCGCAACTGTCGCAAGGCGATTTCGGCCCGTCGTTCAAATACAAGGATTACTCGGTTAACGATCTGGTCGCCGCTTCATTCCCGGTATCCGCCAAGCTCGGCCTTGCCGCATTCTTGTTGGCGGTAGTCCTGGGGGTTAGCGCCGGGGTAGTGGCTGCACTGAATCAAAATACCAAATGGGATTATACGGTGATGGGCTTTGCCATGACCGGGGTAGTGATACCCAGTTTCGTGGTGGCGCCGTTACTGGTGTTGATTTTCGCCATCACGCTGAAATGGTTACCAGGCGGTGGTTGGAACGGTGGCGCACCGAAGTTTATTATCTTGCCGATGGTGGCGTTGTCACTGGCTTATATTGCCAGTATCGCCCGTATTACGCGTGGCTCGATGATTGAAGTGCTGCACTCAAACTTTATCCGTACCGCCCGTGCCAAAGGGTTGCCGATGCGTCGCATCATTTTCCGCCATGCGCTCAAACCGGCGTTATTGCCCGTGCTTTCCTATATGGGCCCGGCGTTTGTCGGCATCATCACCGGTTCTATGGTGATCGAAACCATCTACGGCCTGCCGGGTATTGGCCAGCTGTTTGTTAATGGTGCGCTGAACCGCGATTATTCTTTGGTATTGAGCCTGACCATTTTGGTGGGTGGCCTGACCATTTTGTTTAACGCGATCGTCGACGTGCTGTACGCCGTTATCGATCCAAAAATCCGTTATTAAGCTGGAGCACGCAAATGATGTTGACGAAAAAGAACAGCGAGGCTCTGGAGAACTTCAGCGAAAAGCTTGAAGTGGAAGGGCGCAGCCTGTGGCAGGATGCCCGTCGCCGCTTTGTGCACAACCGTGCGGCAGTCAGCAGCCTGTTTGTGCTGGCGCTGATTACCCTGTTTGTGATTGTAGCCCCCTGGCTGTCACAGTTTGCCTATGACGATACCGATTGGGCGATGATGTCGGCAGCACCGGCCTTTGACGCAGGGCACTACTTCGGGACCGATTCCTCCGGGCGTGATTTGCTGGTACGTGTAGCGATTGGCGGACGTATCTCGTTGATGGTCGGCGTTTCCGCTGCGCTGGTGGCGGTCATTGTCGGCACCCTTTACGGCGCAATGTCCGGCTACCTGGGCGGTAAAATTGACTCGGTAATGATGCGTCTGCTGGAGATCCTCAACTCCTTCCCGTTTATGTTCTTCGTGATCCTGCTGGTGACCTTCTTTGGTCAAAACATTCTGCTGATCTTTGTAGCGATCGGCATGGTGTCCTGGCTGGACATGGCGCGTATTGTGCGTGGACAGACCCTGAGCCTGAAACGCAAAGAGTTCATTGAAGCGGCGTTGGTATGCGGGGTTTCCAGCCGCAATATCGTACTGCGTCACATCGTGCCGAACGTGCTCGGCGTGGTGGTGGTATACGCATCATTACTGGTGCCGAGCATGATCCTGTTCGAATCCTTCCTCAGTTTCCTGGGGTTGGGTACTCAGGAGCCGTTAAGCAGTTGGGGTGCATTGCTGAGCGATGGGGCCAACTCGATGGAAGTTTCACCGTGGTTGCTGCTGTTCCCGGCGGGTTTCCTGGTTGTTACTCTGTTTTGTTTCAACTTTATCGGCGATGGTCTGCGTGACGCCCTCGACCCGAAAGATCGTTAAGGAGTGCAATCATGAGCACCATTGAAAATCCGCAGTTGCAAACCGGTACCGGTGTTAAATCACTGCTGTTACTGGATGTTAAAGATCTGCGCGTGACCTTCGGCACTCCGGACGGTGATGTGACGGCCGTTAACGATCTTAACTTTGACCTGCGTGCCGGCGAAACGCTGGGGATCGTGGGTGAATCCGGCTCCGGTAAATCCCAGACCGCTTTCGCGCTGATGGGGCTGTTGGCCAGCAATGGCCGTATTGGCGGCTCGGCCAAATTTAACGGCCGCGAAATCCTCAACCTGCCGGAAAAACAGCTCAACAAGCTGCGGGCAGAAGAGATTTCGATGATCTTCCAGGACCCAATGACTTCGCTCAACCCTTATATGCGGGTTGGCGAGCAGTTGATGGAAGTGCTGATGCAGCACAAGAAAATGAGCAAAAGCGAAGCCTTTGAAGAGTCGGTTCGCATGCTCGATGCGGTTAAAATGCCGGAAGCGCGTAAGCGCATGCGTATGTACCCGCATGAGTTTTCCGGCGGTATGCGCCAGCGTGTAATGATTGCCATGGCGCTGCTGTGCCGGCCCAAACTGCTGATTGCCGATGAGCCGACCACCGCACTGGACGTGACGGTTCAGGCGCAGATTATGACGTTGCTCAATGAGCTAAAGCGCGAGTTCAATACGGCCATCATCATGATCACTCACGACCTGGGGGTGGTGGCCGGTATCTGTAACAAGGTGCTGGTGATGTACGCCGGGCGGACCATGGAATACGGCAGCGCGCGTGACGTGTTCTATCATCCGAGCCATCCTTACTCCATCGGTTTGCTGAATGCGGTACCGCGTCTGGACGCCGAAGGTGAGGCGCTGATGACCATTCCAGGTAACCCGCCGAACCTGTTGCGCCTACCGAAGGGCTGCCCGTTCCAGCCGCGTTGTGCGTACGCGATGCCGCAATGTTCGAGCGCTCCGCCATTGGAGCAGTTTGGTGAAGGGCGCTTGCGTGCCTGCTTTAAACCGGTGGAGGCGTTGGTATGAGTACGGTAACCGACAAGAAAGTGTTGCTTGAAGTGGCCGATTTGAAAGTGCACTTCGACATTCATGATGACAAACAGTGGTTCTGGCAGCCGCCGAAAACCCTGAAGGCCGTTGACGGCGTGACGCTGCGCCTGTTCGAAGGGGAAACTCTGGGCGTGGTGGGTGAGTCTGGTTGTGGTAAGTCCACCTTCGCCCGCGCCATCATCGGTTTGGTGAAGGCCACCAGCGGGCGCGTTGCCTGGCTGGGTAAAGACTTGCTCGGTATGAGTGACGTTGACTGGCGCAAAACCCGTAGCGATATCCAGATGATTTTCCAGGATCCGCTGGCTTCGCTGAACCCGCGCATGACCATTGGTGAAATCATTGCCGAACCACTGCGCACCTATTACCCAAAAATGCCGCGTCAGGAAGTGAAGGACAAGGTCAAGGCGATGATGCTGAAGGTTGGCCTGCTGCCAAACCTGATCAACCGCTATCCACATGAGTTCTCTGGCGGTCAGTGTCAGCGCATCGGCATTGCCCGTGCCCTGATCCTTGAGCCGAAGTTGGTGATTTGCGATGAACCGGTTTCGGCACTGGACGTGTCGATTCAGGCTCAGGTGGTGAACCTGTTGCAGCAACTGCAGCGCGAAATGGGCCTGTCGCTGATATTTATCGCCCATGACCTGGCGGTGGTAAAACACATCTCTGACCGTGTGCTGGTGATGTATTTGGGTCATGCGGTGGAGCTGGGCACCTATGACGAGGTGTATCACAATCCTCAGCACCCTTATACCAAAGCGCTGATGTCTGCGGTGCCAATTCCGGATCCGGACAAGGAAAAGGACAAGCAGATCCAACTGCTGGAAGGGGAACTGCCTTCGCCAATTAACCCGCCATCCGGCTGCGTGTTCCGTACCCGTTGTCCGATTGCCGGGCCGGAATGCGCCAAGACGCGTCCACTGCTGGAAGGCAGCTTCCGCCATGCGGTTTCTTGTCTGAAGGTCGACCCGCTGTAACTGGCCACTTCAATCCGTTGTGTCGCCTAATTCAGGGTTCATGTTCATCATGAACCCTTTTTTTATAATCCCACATTACAAAACCGATAAAACCACATTTTTAATGGTTGCCTACATCACTGTTGTTTTTAGAGTAAAAATCAATTTACTGATTATAAGGCAGTTAATTGCTTTTTTTTGTGTTTTCTGGGTTTTTCTCTAGTGTTGATTTATGTGGTTTTGGTGTTGTAATTGCCGTGCTTGTGTGGTTTTATTGTCACATGTTTCGTGGTGAGATAACGCGTATGACACAGCTGAATGAAAATGTTGATGTGGTAGTTATTGGTGGTGGCGTGGTGGGGTGTGCCGTTTTCCGGCGTTTCACCCTTATGGGGGCGAAAACGCTATTGCTGGAGCGGGGCGGTGATATCTTGTCGGGCGCCAGCAAGGCTAACAGTGCCATTTTGCATACGGGCTTTGACGCACCTACAGGAAGCCTGGAGTTACAATGCATGCAGGCTGGCTACGAAGAATATTTGGCGATCCGGGAAAAGATGAATCTCCCACTGTTGCAGACCACGGCTATTGTGGTGGCCTGGAATGAAGAACAGCTTGCCGCTCTCCCTGGCATTGTGAAGCAAGCGCATGAAAATGGGGTGACTGACGTGGAGCAAATTACAGCCGCTGATGTTTACCTGCGCGAGCCAAAATTGGCCGAGGGGGTGTTGGGGGGCGTATTTGTCCCCGGCGAATATGTCATCGACCCCTGGAGCGCGCCGCTCGCTTATGTCACGCAGGGCGTGATGCATGGCGGAGAATACCGTTTCAATTGCGAAGTGACCAACGCGACGCAGGATGAGCAAGGCTGGTTATTAAACACCCGTCAGGGCAGTGTGAGAACCAGACTGGTGATTAACTGTGCAGGCAACCATGGCGATTTGATCGATGGCCTGTGGCGTACGCCGGACTATGAGATCCGCCCGCGCAAAGGGCAGTTTCTGGTCTATGACAAAGCGGCGGCCGCAGATATCAATGCCATTATCTTGCCGGTACCGACAGCTACCACCAAAGGCGTTCTGCTGTGTCGGACTATCTTCGGCAATATGATTTTGGGTCCAACGGCCGAGGAACAAACCGATCGTGATCGTGCGGATGTGGATGAGGCGGTGCTTAAAGGGCTGATTGAAAAAGGCAGCCAAATGCTGCCGACGTTGGGCCAATATACCGTTACCGCCACCTATGCTGGCCTTCGCCCAGCAACGGAAAAGAAAGAGTATCGAATTTATCATTACCCTCAGGATAATTGGGTCAGCGTAGGTGGCATTCGGTCCACCGGGCTGACTGCCGCGTTGGGCATTGCCGCCCATGTGGAAGATCTTTACCGCAACCATTTCAGCGAGCTGTTTCCAACCCAACCGCCAGCCGAGGTGCAGTGGCCGGTGATGCCGATGTTGTCTGACTACCAACCGCGCGATTATGCCTGTTCGGGCAATGGCGGCATCATTTGTCATTGCGAATTGGTTACGCGACGCGAGCTGGAGGCGGCCTTCCACTCGGCGGTACCGCCTGAATGTATCGGGGGTCTGCGTCGCCGCACACGCGTCATGATGGGACGTTGTAACGGTTTTTTCTGTAGTAACCAGGTTGCCGAAATTGCGGGCGACCGTCTGGATAATATGCTGGTCGTCGGGAGGGTAGAATGAGTCGATTATACGACGTCATTATTATTGGCGCAGGGCCTGCCGGTTTGGCCGCCGCCCGGACTTTATGGGACGAGGGAGTAAACCGCGTTCTGTTGTTGGAAAGAGAAAAGGAGGCGGGTGGTGTACCGCGCCATTGTCGCCACCCAACCTTCGGCATGCAGACCTTCCACCGACCGATGAAAGGACATATTTGGGCTGAACGGATATTGAGCCTGGTGCAAAACAATTGTGAAATCAGAACCGGCACCACGGTGGTGAATATCAAACCAGGTGGTGAAGTGACGGTCTCCAGCGACCGGGGTCTTGAAACCCTGGTAGGTAAACGCGTCATTATTGCCACCGGTGTGCGCGAAACGCCACGCCACGCCAGACTGGTTAGCGGCGTCAGGCCGCAGGGGGTGCTGACCGCGGGGGCATTGCAGCAGTTTATCTATTTGAAAAAACTAAAGCCGGGTATTCAGCCGGTGATCATAGGGTCTGAATTAGTCAGTTTTTCCACTATCTGGACGTTACGCAATGCGGGTATTAAAGCCCTGGCGCTGATTGATGAAAACACCCGGCCAACTGCGTTTCGTCTGGCAGCAATATATGCCCGCCTTATGGGGGTGAAACTCCATCTGGGGGCGCATGTTACCCAGATCAATGGCCGTGAACGGGTAGAAAGTATCGAATTTACCGCCGCAGACGGCAGTGCGCAGCAACTGGCCTGCGACAGTATTATCTTTACCGGCCGTTTTACCGGCGAGTATACGCTGATTCGTAACAGCCACCTGGCCTACGAGCCAGAGAGTGGCCGTCCATGGTTCGATCAACATGGCCGTTGTTCTGACCGCGATTATTATGTGGTGGGCAATATGACTCATCCCGCTGATATGGGCGATCAGTGTTACCTGGAGGGGTTACGCGTAGGTCGGTTGGTTGCACAATCACTACTACGGCAAGGTGCGCAGCGTTTTGATATTCCAGTTCAATTGGATGAGGTATTCCGTATTGCCGCACCCAATGTTATCTCCGTCTCGGCAGAGGCCGCGGATCGCGTCACATTGAACGTGCGTGTTAACCGCTATCATAAAGGCGAAATCATCGTGCGTGATGGTGAAAAGGAACTTTACCGTGGTAAACACCGTTGCTTGCCTGAGCGGCGTATTCTTCTGAAAAATATCGATATTTCTGGCTTAACATCGGACAGCCAAATAAGGGTTATCGCCCGCTAGGCCCGGGTATCTCGGACTCAAAGACAACTTTGTCATCAAACTCAAGCCTGCAAATTTGCAGGCTTATTTTTTTGGTCGGATTACAGAGAGTTATTTAAATTCGTGCTCAACTTCTGACCACAGGCTTACGCGTTGATTGCGAGATTGATAGAACTCAATCTCTCGCTTGATGCCTGCACTGTTATCCCAGCCGGCAAGATCCAAAATAACCAACTCTTCCATCAAATCTAAAAACAGGGCGTCAACGGGAGCCCATATTTTACCAATCTCTGCCTTATCGGACTTTGCCAACTGCAAATTAATCGGGTGCGACATGGTTACCTGACTGAAAACCGCATGGCCCGCCTCGATGATGTTGGCAGCGACTTTGTTACAAGCCAGGAAACGCTCCTGGACTACATTCTCATCGGCATGGCTGTAGGGGCAGGCAAGGAATATCTTACGCATGGTGACCTCATAGACTTAAAATAAAGCTGCGCCTTGGGAAGGCACAGCAAGGGGATAAAATAGGGGGATTAAATGGTTTGAGGGACGGCCGGTCGATCGTTTTGTACCGCGTCCTCTTCAACCTGATCGCGCTTTTCCATACGTTGCGCTTCCGGTACGGAAATGAAGATAGCGATGGCTACGGCAATGGCGCCGGCAAGAAATTTTCCGACCATAATTGGCAGGACCAGGGTCGGCTGGAAGTTAGCGGTAAAGGCCAAATGGTCGCCTAATGTGGCCTGGGCGCAGATACCAAAAGCCACGCATAACACTTTGTCACGGGCTCGCATATCTTTGAACAGGTGATAGACGGCGATGATATTTGCCAGCACCATGACCATGCCAATGGCTCCAGCGTCGGTAAGCCGAAGTTGGCGGCCAATGAACTTCATCGGGCGCTGACAATATTTTTGGAACAGGTAACAAATCGGGAAGGTACCTGCCAGCATGATGCCGATATAACCGGCAATCTCAATGGCCCGATAAAGCTCTTTTTCGTCGGCGAAGAGGGGATCAAATACCCAACCGCCAAAGATTTTGCTAAACACGCCGGTGAAGTGCTGAATAATGCAGGCGGCCAGCACCATCTTGATAAAGGCATCCATAATTTTGCCAAAGAACAGGAAGCATTTAACCATCCACAAGGTTCGGTATTTCAGTCCCAATGCCAGCAGAATACAAAAGACAAACAGGGGCGAAAGCAGCTGTAAGGCATTGAAAAAGTCGATGCTCAGGTAATGGTTGGCGGGTGAAGATGTGGAGATAATGTCCCTCACAGGAATATTATTGAAGGTGATGATCGTCAATGAAATCAATACCCCAAATGGGATGCTGATCAAGCCTGCCATGGCGCCCAGAGCCAGATATTTGTGGTCTTTGGGTTGTAACATCACCAGACCGACCGGGATCAAATAAACGATGCTGGCACCCGAGGTGTAGCCAATCAGCATCGCGGTGATCCATTGATCCCGGTTTGCGGCAATGGCGTCCGCCAACTGGTAGCCCCCCATATCAACGGCGATAATGGAAAGGGCGGCAATGGACGCATCCGATCCCATTGATTGGAACAGTGGGCCGACGGTGTAGGTAATGGCGTAAGAGAGGATCGGGATCGCCGCCATAATACCTGCTTGTGCCAGAAATACGGGGCCAATCGAGTGGATACCATTGACGAACTCCTTGCCTAAGCCGCTTTCGGGTTTTATCACCGATGCCATGGCACCGAGCAGGGTTCCGGCCATAATGATATAGATAATGATGTTGCCAATCTCAGACATAACTGCCTCCATTTTTCTTATTATTTATTCACTACGCAGATTGCGGGAACGGGAAATAATGTCCTTATATTTTGCAAAATAAGGGGACAGATCGCGTTCTGCAGGTTCAGTAGTAACGTGTTGTGTGCTGACGTTCATGGGGTGGGCATTACCTAACCCCTTGCGCGCCAATAAAGCGACGCCCTGGGCGGTAATTTCCCGGTTTGACGGAGTGACGATGCGTTTTTGGATCAGGCTGGCCAGAAACTGTTTAAAGTAGAGATTTGCCGATAGGCCACCGTCCACAGAAATGGTGTCGCCAATGGGGCGAACTTTGTCCATGGCGTAGATCACCTCGGCTGAGCGCATGGCGATCCCTTCAAGAATGGATTGCAGCATATCTTTGCGTTCGGTTTCGAGCGACAACCCGGCCCAGAGACCCGCAGCGGAGCGATCCCAATATGGGCAGCCCAACCCGGAGAGCGCAGGGATAAATGCCAATCCACGAGCAATAGCAGGTTGAGCCGGGAAGTCTGAGAACTCCTCGATATCACTGTACAAGCCGATCTTTTTGGCCCAGTTGATGGCTGATGCCGCGTTATAGACGCCGCCATCCAGGCCATAGAGCGGGGGTTCACCCGGTAATTTCCAACATAGCGTCGGCAATAGACCCGAGCCCTGCGCATCGGGCACCACGGTACCGGTAATAGACTGCAAAAATGCGCCAGTACCGAAAGTGATTTTCATCTGGCCGGGTTGCAGGCAGCCATGGCCATAGGTACCGGCAAATTGATCGACGATGCAGGCGGTCAATGGTGTGGTATTGCCAGAGCAAGTCACATCGCCAAAGTGGCCGATATTATCCCGAATTTCTGGCAATGCGGCGATTGGAACACCAAAAATCCGGCACAGTTCTTCATCCCATTGCAGGGTGTGAATATTGAACAGCGAAGTCCTGGAGGCTGAGTTGTAGTCCGTGACATGAGTACCGCACAGATGGAACATGAAAAAACTGTCCATGGTGCCAAGCCGTAACTGACCGCGGCGAGAAAGCTCGTCGGCACCGGGCACATTGCGCATAATCCAACCCAGCTTACTGCCTGAGAAATAGGTATCCAGTGGCAAGCCGGTTTTTGCTCGAACGGTTTCTTCTACACCTTCTGCTCGCAGACGGCGGAGAACGGATTCAGTTCGCTGATCTTGCCAAATAATGGCGTTATATAGCGGTAAACCGCTCTGCGCATCCCAGGCAACAACGCTCTCTCCCTGATGAGCCAAACCCATAGCATCGACGACGCCACACTGGCTGAGACAGGTTCGTATATTGCGCAGGATCTCCATAGGGTCATGTTCAACCCAACCCGGATTGGGCGTTAACTGTTTATGCGCGATGGCGGCGGGGGAAAAGTGTTTCCCATCCTCGCCGAACACCACGACGCGTGTTCCGGTTGTTCCTTGGTCAATGGCTGCATAGCGTTGGTTCAGCATAAAGCCCTCAGGTCTATTTGTGGTTTAGATGTTGTCATTGTGCCCGTTTATATTACTTATTATCATTAAAGCACATTAAATCAACATTAAAATCACAACATTCGATTTAATTGTGACCAATATCGCGGTTTTTACTGATGGCAGTGTGGTTATGATGTGGTTGTTGCTGTGTTTTTGTGTGTGAAAGTTCAATAGGCTGTTGCTTCATGGTTGGAGTTGGTGAACAATTGCCAACTAAGCAATGAAAAACCCTTAAATCCACAATTTTTATCATGTTAAATGCAGCGAGATGGGTTAGAAGATGGATTATTCAAACGCACTAGAACGCAGAAACATCATTCTCGAAAAGTTGAAAACTAACGGGCAAGTCTTCGTCAATGAACTGGCTGATGATTTTAATGTTTCGCAGGAGACCATCCGCAGAGATCTCAATAAGCTTGAAGAACTCAAACACATCAAGAAAATCCATGGCGGGGCAGTCATCGCTCAGTTTGGGTTTGAGCTGGAGTTTAATCAGCGAGCCAGATTGGCTGAGGATGACAAAAAGGCCATAGCCGTTAAAGCTGCCGAATTGATCAAGCCCGGTGACTCACTGTTTATCGATTTTGGTACCACAACCTTAGAATTTGCCAAACAGATTGCCGGCATTAACCAGCTTACCGTTATCACCAATTCACCGGTTATTGCCAACCTGTTTCATGAAAATACGACGATTGACCTGATTTTGATCGGCGGGCAATTTGGTCTGTCAAAAATGGAATGCATTGGGCCGGTGGCATTGCAGGGCATCAGCGCTTTCTATGCGGATTATGCGGTTATAGGTGCGGGTGCGGTGAGCCCTAAGGCCGGGGTGATGGATCAGGATTTGAACGAAGCGGCGATCGCCCGTCAGATGATCAAAAACAGCAACAAAACCATTGTTCTCGCCGATGGACATAAGCTGAATAACCATGCGACGGGCCTGGTCGCAGATTTAAAAGATATTTCGTGGTTGGTGACCAGCGATCCGGAGAAGAAATTGAAGAACCTGGTTTTCCCGGCCAATCTCCAGGTGATCGTCGCCTGACGGCAAAGGTAAATAACCATGCCGGTCAACGTGACCGGCATGGTTTATATTGATGTATACGCTGTTACTCTTTCCACAGAATGTGGCAAAGCTTGTGGTCTTTCTCACGGCACAGTAACACGCGGGCAAACACGTCATTGATCGGTTCACCATCGCTGTCCGCCAGGCCAATCACCACTTCGGCGAAAAAGTCCGGGTTCAGGTCAAAGTCCACATGTTCTGACCAGTCTTCCGCCGGGTCATACAGTTCTGCGCCACCGCGCTCCTCAAACTGCAGGTTGAACAGCAGAATATCCGCCGGATCCAGATTGTCGCCGGCCAACTCCAAAAAGATGTCGTAAGCCTGTTCCAGCGTTTCGTCTTCAGTAAGGCGGTTATTCAAATCCATAATTAAATCCTGATAACAAATGATTCCTCATTATACCCTATGAATTTCAAGTTGCAGCTAGGCGACCAGCTCATTCATCCTCAGGCGCTTACTTAAGTAAGTAACTGGGGGTGACAAATCTGCCGGGAGCCGATTTGAACGCTGCTTGCAGCGGCCCCGAAGGGGGGTGGCCCATGGACGGGCCACATAACCGAGTGCAGGTAACAACGCTGCAACTTGAAAGGCGACGGGTATGAAGCATGCCCACTACGGCATTTATAGCAGCGGGCTGAAAAAGTAGAACAGGCGCTCAACAATACGGTGCCAGAACGGCCGTTTCTGCCACTCTGCGGCATTCAATAACTGCGAACGAGCAATATAGTCGTCCTGCACGCAGGCCAGATCGCTACCGAAACCGTCATCGTCAATCACCAGGGTAATTTCAAAGTTCAACCACAGGCTGCGCATGTCCAGATTCACCGTGCCGACCAGGCTGAGCTGGCCATCAACCAGTACGCTTTTGGTATGCAGCAGGCCGTCTTCAAACTGATAGATGCGTACGCCAGCCTCCAAAAGTTCGGAGAAGAAAGAACGACTGGCCCAACGGACCATCGTTGAATCGTTATCGCGTGGGACAATGATGCTGACTTCAACCCCGCGCAGGGCGGCGGTGCAAATCGCATGCAGTAAATCGTCGCTGGGTACGAAGTAGGGGGTGGTCATGATCAACTGTTCACGTGCTGAGTAAACCGCAGTCAGCAACGCCTGGTGGATCATTTCTTCCGGGAACCCGGGGCCTGAGGCGATAACCTGAATGGTGTGGCCGCTTTCCTGTTCGAACGGCATGATATTGACGTCCGGCGGCGGCGGCAGGATCCGTTTACCGGTTTCAATCTCCCAGTCACAGGCATAAACGATGCCCATGGTACTGGCGACCGGGCCTTCCATACGGGCCATCAAATCGATCCACTGACCGACCCCGGCATCCTGTTTGAAATAGCGTGGGTCGACCATGTTCATACTGCCGGTGTAGGCAATATAGTTGTCAATCAGCACTACTTTACGGTGCTGACGCAAATCCATTCGGCGCAGGAAAACGCGGAACAGGTTTACCTTGAGTGCCTCCACCACCTCGATACCGGCATTGCGCATCATGCCAGGATAGGGGCTGCGGAAGAACTGCAAACTACCGGCAGAGTCCAGCATCAGGCGGCAATGTACGCCACGGCGCGCAGCGGCCATCAGCGATTCGGCTACCTGATCGACCAACCCGCCAGGCTGCCAAATGTAAAACACCATCTCTATATTATGTCGTGCCAGCTCAATATCACGGATCAGCGCCTTCAGCGTTGCATCGGTAGTGGTGAGTAACTGGAGTTGGTTGCCCTTAACGCCATCGATGCCCTGACGGCGATCGCAGAGTTGGAACAGGGGTCTGGCGACCTCGCTGTAATCGGTGGCGAAGATGCGCTGGCTCTCTTTTAACTCGCTCAGCCAGCGTGCGGTAGAAGGCCACATTGCCTTGGCGCGTTCGGCACGCCGTTTGCCCAGATGTAATTCACCAAAAGATAAATAAGCCACAATACCGAACAGCGGCAGAATATAGATCACCAGCAGCCAGGCCATAGCGGAAGGTACGGCGCGGCGTTTCATCAGAATACGCAGTGTCACACCAGCGATAAGCAGCCAGTAACCGAACACCATGAGCCAACTGATTACGGTATAAAATGTTGTCATAAAGGCGAAAAATCCCGTTCGCAAACCACCAACGATGAGTGTACGCACAGAACGCTAAAGGGGAAACCTTTTCTCGGCGCTTATGTTGCAAAAATATGATTGGCTTAAGGCACTTGCTGTAAACAAAAAAACATTTTGGCGCGGAAGGCGCGTCGCCCAGCCGAATGAAAATACGCTGAACTGTGGCTTGGATCCTGTAATGAAAGGACTATAATGCCCGCCGTTGGCATTTGACGAATGAGTGACAAAACGATGAGACGCAGTAGAAACGAGGTGGGCCGCTGGCGGATGCTGCGGCAGAGTCAGCGCCGCAGGCATCGCTGGTTGGAACGCCAGTCTTGCAGCAATCGGCATATTATTCGGGTGCGTCGTCGCCTGGATGACCAGCACCGGCGTTCATTGCTGTTTGTGGTGGCCTACGAGTGGTAAAACAAAAACAGTCCCCTTGGGGACTGTTTGAGTACTGAAAAGAAGGAAAATCCGGTTTTGGCTGCCGGGGGTTATTTCCCCAGATAGGCGTTAAGCATCCACACCTGTTTTTCCTGCTCTTTGATGTAGTCGCTCATCAGTGAAGCAGTACCTTCATCACCCGCATCGGCGGCCAGCGTCAACAACTCGCGCTGCTGTTGCAGCAGCACCGAATAGCCGTGCAGCAAACCACCCAACGTGCCTTTATCGTCGGTGACATTAGTGTCTTCCTTGATATCAGACGTTTTCAGATAATCGCTGAACGCATGGCGCGGCTGCGAGCCCAGAGTCAGAATACGCTCTGCCAGCTCATCAACCTTGGTCAGCAGATCGTTATAGGTTTCTTCAAATTTGACGTGCAGTTCAAAGAAGTGCGGGCCGGAAATATTCCAGTGGTAGCCGCGCACGTTCATATACAGCACCTGATAATTTGCCAGCAGCGCATTCAACGCTTCCGATAGTTTTGCCGATTGTTTGCTGTCCAGGCCGATATGGTTTTTCGCTGCTTTCTTCGTCGTTGCCATAATAATCTTCTCCTGATTATTTGATTCGATGATTTACACAATATCCATAACAAACACAGTAACCGGATTTATCGCAGGGTTAAAGACGATCAAAAGCATCAATGCAATCGCTGAAACCGATAACGATAAACCCGAGAAGCCAATTGCCAATTCAGTGTAAGCAGAATGTGTTAACAACAACAGCGGCTTTGCATCATTACTTGCGCAAGGACATTTTTGCCACGCCGGCACTTAGCGCCATCAGTAATGCTGCTGCAATCAGCACCACGATAAATGCTCGGTCGAAAGCCAACCGAGCCAGTTGTCTCAGTTGTTCAGCTTGTTCGACAGCCAGATTAGCTGCCAGCCGCAGGGCTTCATCAATGCTGTCGTAAGCGACATCGCCCACCGGCAGATTGTCGGGTAACACCAGGCTGTGGCTATAGATGGCGGTCATCAACCCACCCAGCAAGGTAATACCGAGTACGCCACCCAGCTCATAGGACACGTCCTCGATCGAGGCAGCCATACCGGATTTTTCTTCCGGAGCGTTGAGCATGATGGCGGTCGACGCGGCGGTAATGGCACCACCGATGCCAAAACCGGCGATAAACAGACAAACCAACTGCGACATCAGGCTGTTCTGGTAAAGCAGGGCCAGCCCGGCAATGCCCAGGCCGGTCAGGAACAATCCACCGAATATCATGTTGCGCTCGCCGTAACGCGGCAGCAGTAAACCGGCCAGCGGACCGGCCAGTGCGGAGGCCACCGGGATCGGCAGAATAAACAGCGCGGCCTGTAATGGACTCAGCTCAAGCACCAGTTGCAGGCGTTGAGTCAGTACCAGTTCAACACCGACTAGCGCAACCATCGACACCAGAGCCACGCCGACGCCGCCGGCAAACAGCCGATTCTGAAATAGTGAGAAGTCGATCATCGGGTAACGGGCCCGACGCTGTCGACGAACAAACAGCCAGAGCGACAAAATGCCAATGGTGGCGGCGATTGCCAGCGCAGAAATGGAGGGCGTTGTTTTGCTCATCTCCTTCAGGGCATAGATGCTACCCACCAGACCGGCCATGATCTGCACGGACCCGATGATATCGTAAGGGCGCTTATTTTCCCCACCGCAGTGCGGTATCAATCGCCAGGCCAGCGGCAGCACCACCATGACGACAGGGACGTTGATCAAAAATACCGATCCCCACCAGAAATACTCCAGCAAGACTCCACCGACCACCGGGCCGATAGCGGCACCACCGGACGCGACTGCGGCCCAAATGCCAATCGCCAGGGCGCGTTCACGTTCGTCGGTAAACACATGGCGGACAATGGACAGGGTTGCCGGCATCATCATCGCCGCACCTACCGCGAGGAATACGCGGGCGGCGATCAACCATTCGGCTGTCGGAGAAAAGGCGGCACAAAGGGAGGCGACGGCAAACACCGGCAGTCCGGCAATAAACAGCCGTTTATGACCAATGCGATCGCTCAGCATGCCCGCACCGGGCAGTAACCCGGCGACCACTAGCGGGTAGGCATTCACAATCCATAATTTTTGCGAGGCGCTGGCGTCCAGCGCCTGGGTCAGCCGTGGCAATGCGGTGTATAGCACCGTCATATCGATAATGATCAAAAATAGCGCGCTGGAGATCATTGCCAGGATCAACCAGCGGTTGTTTGCGTGCATAATATTATTCCAAAAAAGCAGGCGACGCGGATGCGTTGCCATAAGGTCACCACCCGAACGCGCCGGGTGGTATACTGGCGTAATATATATCCATACGTATGTATTGAAAAGAGGGTTTCTCAATGGGACGTCAACGGAGCATCGATCGCGACAAGGTTCTGGATATGGCCGAGGAGATTGTCGCCAGGCAGGGTGCCGCCGGTTTGACCATTGATTCTGTCGCCAAGGCGATGGGAATTTCCAAGGGCGGGGTGCAGTATTGCTTTGGTACTAAAGACGCGTTGATTGATGCGATGTTCGAGCGTTGGGGTAAAGCCTATGACCAGGTTTTCGATGCCATTGCCGGGGAAAGTCCCTCGGCCACAACAACGGTGCAGGCGCATATGCAGGCCACCCAAAGTTCCGATCAGGCATCCAGCGCCAAGGCCGCAGGGCTGATGGCGACCCTGATCCAAACGCCAGAGCATTTGGAAAGCACGCGCGAGTGGTACCGCAGCCGGATCGCCGGTCTGGATTTAACCACCGAGGAGGGCAAGAGGGCGCGGTTGGCCTTTCTGGCTACCGAAGGGGCATTTATGTTGCGTTTCTTTGGCCTGATGGAGATTAACCAGCCGGAATGGGATGCCATGTTCGCGGATATGCAGACGCTGATTCTGGCGAAAAAATAGTTCACCTATCACAGCGATAGCTGGCGGACCGGCAGGTGAAAAGAGTAATTTTATCGAACAAGATATTCCCTCGAAGAACCCTTTAGCCAGCCACTCCGTGCTGGCTTTTTTTTGTCTGTAATTTAGCGGGAAAGGTGATAATGCCTAACCCGCGGCAGCAGAATCCAGCGGGTCGTGATTAAAACTAGAACACCTGTTTAAAGGGTTTAACCGTCACGTCAGCATAAACGCCGGCGTCAACGTAGGGATCCTGCTCGGCCCAGGCTTGGGCGTCTGCCAGTGAGGCGAATTCCGCAATCACCGTAGAACCGCTGAAACCGGCACTGCCTGGGTCGTTGCTGTCGATGGCAGGATTGGGACCGGCCACCACCAGACGGCCTTCATCACGCAGTACCTGCAGGCGTGCCAGGTGGGCCGGGCGTACCGACAGGCGATTTTCCAATGAATTGGGTACGTCTTGTGCGTAGATCAGATAAAGCATGTTTCACCTTTAAAATCATTGCTATAGAACGGTAAATGTAAAGTAGCGCAAAAGGGGATACATGGGAATGCCTGCCCGTTGGAATTTGCCTGCGGCTGGCGCTTATGCCTTGAAGCGACTAGCTTTTATTCGTATAGTGCGGCCGCGCAATTTAATGAGACAAGGATCCAGAGGTGAGGAAATGACGGAACTGGTTAGAGATAAACTCGACTTGCCTGAAGGCAAAAGCAAACTGCTACTGCACTCTTGCTGTGCGCCTTGTTCCGGTGAGGTGATGGAAGCTATTCAGGCTTCTGGCATCGAATACGCCATTTTCTTCTATAACCCGAACATTCATCCGCAAAAAGAATATCTGCTGCGCAAGGATGAGAACATCCGTTTTGCCGAGCAGCACGGCGTGCCTATTATCGACGCCGATTACGATACCGATAACTGGTTTGCTCGCGCCAAAGGAATGGAGCACGAACCTGAGCGCGGGATCCGTTGCACCATGTGTTTCGACATGCGTTTCGAACGCACTGCGCTGTACGCGCATGAGCATGGCTACGACACCATATCCAGTTCGCTGGGAATTTCACGCTGGAAGAATATGCAGCAAATCACCGACTGCGGCGTGCGCGCAGCGGAAAAATACCCGGACCTGGAGTATTGGGATTACAACTGGCGCAAAAAGGGCGGTGCGTCGCGGATGATTGAGATCAGCAAGCGGGAACGCTTTTATCAGCAGGAGTACTGTGGCTGCGTCTATTCGCTGCGTGACAGCAACCTGCATCGCAAGGCGCAGGGCCGGCCGTTGATCAAACTGGGCGTGCTGTATTACGGCGATGAAGAGTAACGCTGCATTGGTGACGAATGACCCGCTACGGCGGGTTTTTTATTTTCGGCGGCGGTAAATCAGGTTAATGAAGCGTGTAAAAGCCTAAGTAAAAAGGCAAATGAAAGGTTAATATCCCCATGAGTTTGCAGGTTTTAGCGATGAATAATGACGATTAGAGCGATAGTTTGCCATTCGTTATTGAATATGATTGCTATTTGCATTTAAACTTGGCGAACCAGAGGAAACAGAATCATTATGCCGCTAAAAAAGATGTTCCTTAATCGCCGTTTGTCCGTGCCAATTATCCTGTCTGTTGGCTTACATAGCGCCCTGGTGGCGGGTCTGCTCTATGCTTCTGTCAAGGAAGTGATGGAGTTGCCTAAACCTGAAGATGCGCCGATCAGCGTCATGATGATCAATACCGCCGCGATGGCAGAGCCGCCTCCGCCTGCACCGGCCGAACCTGAGCCAGAGCCGCAGGTAGAGCCGGAACCGGAGCCGGAACCGCTCCCAGAGCCACCGCCGAAGGCGATACTGAAGCCGGAGCCGGTAAAACCCAAGCCGAAGCCAAAACCGAAGCCGAAGGTCGAAAAAACGGTTAAGCGTGAACCACAGAAAGCCGAACCGCGTGAGCCGTCGCCGTTTGAAAATAACCAACCGGCCAAGCCTATCGATAAGGCCCCGGTGAAGCAGGGGCCGGCAGCACCGATTCAGGGCAATTCACGAGATGTGGGGCCGAAACCGATCAGCCGTGCCGATCCGATTTATCCACCGCGTGCCAGAGCGTTGCAGATTGAAGGCAATGTGCGGGTGCAGTTTGATATCGACAGTGATGGTCGTGTGAGTAACGTGCGTATCCTGTCTGCGGAGCCGCGCAATATGTTTGAGCGTGAAGTGAAACAGGCATTACGCAAGTGGCGTTATGAAGCCAAAGAAGCGAAAGATCGTACCGTAAACATTCGCTTTAAAATTAATGGCACCACGGAAATGAACTGACACTGAGATGGTTTTTTTATAACGAAGAGGGTCGCCATGCGACCCTTTTTGCTGTCTGCGACCCGGTAAAACATCGTCTTCGCTTTGAAATTTTGTTGGAAATAAAAGAGTGTAACGATAAACCTTTAGTTGATTCGCCCCTGGCCTAATGAATAAAAACCCTACTCTGGGGTTAATTCTCTGGATTTACCTCAAAAAAACACGATCCCCATCCCACTTGTCGTATTAATAACAGCCTTCTGAACGAATTGTGAACCCGATCACTTCAATAAAAAGGTGCATAAAACAAAATAAATTGGTGTAACGTTAAACCTTTTCAGGGAAAGCTATGAGTTCTTACAAAGCAAGTTTACTGTCAGTCTCATTTATGACCTACATGGTGATGGCCGGACTCCTCACTCAAATAGGCATTGTCATTAGTCCGATGTCTCAATATCTGGATATCAGTATTACGGACGCCGCGGCCATGTTCTCGTACCTGACCGGCGGTACTCTCCTGGGGACATTCATCTCGATGGTGGTGTATTCCCGATTTGAGATCCGCCACATTTTGCGAGCCACCTATGCAATTTTTCTGATTGTTATGGCCGCATTGGTCTTTCTCGAGGTCAGAAATCCGTTCGTCGTCTCGTTTTATCTGTTTGTTTTGGGAGCCTGCTGCGGTACCGGTTTGTCAGGTGGTGCCGTACTGATCTCCAAAGTTTTTGATGAAAACAAACGCGCTTCCGCCTTTATCGCCACCGACTGTGCATTTAGCGCATCAGGTTTTATTTTTCCATCGGTGGCGACAATGATCATCGCTGCCAACATGCAATGGACCAATGCTTACGGATTGGTCGGCATTATTGCCGCACTGGTGTTTATCAGCACCTTTGTTTTGCAATACCCGAAAGGGGATTTGGCGGAAAACACGAGAGGTGAAGCCAACGCCAGCGCTTCCGGATTTAACTTCAAACAGATTATGACCCCCAGAGTGATTCTGATGGGGCTAGCGCTGGGTATCTATCTGTTCGCCCAAAGCACTTTCCTGACCTGGTCGCCCAGCTACCTGCAGCAGGCGTTTGGTTTATCTTCGACGGATTCCGGTGCGGCAGTGCGAAATTATTGGGGGCCATCCGTGTTTGGCCTAATCGCCGCCGCCATATTAGTGAATAAGATCCCCGCGAGGGTCATGTTGGTGACGGTCTCTGTCATCGCCATTGTCGTAACCTTCTACTTAAGCATGACCCATAGCCCGAAAGTCTTTTTGACCGCCACCCTGGGGTTCGGTTTCCTGACCTCGTGTGTCTATAAATTAGGGATTTCTGTTGGCTCTCAGCAGGTTAAAAACTCACCCGCGGTGCTCGTCACCTTCTTGCTGACGTGCGGAACCCTTGGCAGCACCATTTCACCGGCCTTGTCTGCCGCCATGGTTGCGCGGTTCGGGGTTGCCAGTGCGATGGTCATGACCGCCCTGGGTTTTACTGCCGTATGCGTTTGCGTTGTCGCCTGCCTGATCCTTGAGAAGGTTGAAAATTCCAAGTCCACAAAGGAAATTTACTTATGAAGAGAAAAGTCATTTTTGATACGGATCCCGGTATTGATGACACTATGGCGATGCTATTGGCACATGCCAGTGACCAGATCGAGCTGGTGGGCATTACCACGGTTTTTGGCAATGCGACCATTGAGAATGCCACAAGAAACGCCCTGTATATAAAGCAGCGGTTTGGCCTGACTGCGGATGTCGCCGTGGGCGCGGATACGCCTTTGGTGGTAGCGGCGGGTGAGGCGACCACTTTCGTTCACGGCGAAAATGGTTTGGGGGATATAGATATCCCCGCGGGGGATTACCAGGGTATTGATAAGCGAGCGGCACATGACTACATCATCGATAGCGTAAAAGCGCATCCCGGTGAAATCACGCTGATTGCCGTCGGCAGGTTGACCAATCTTGCCCTGGCGGTTGAAAAGGATCCCGGCATCGCCAGCCTGGTTAAAGAGGTGATTATTATGGGTGGGGCATTTGGCCATAACGGTCATACGGGCAATGTTACCCCTTTTGCCGAGGCCAATATCATCGGTGATCCCCATGCAGCCGATAGGGTGATGACTACCGACTGGCCGGTTACCGTCGTCGGACTGGATGTCACTCAGCAAACGGTGATGAGCAGCGAATATATTGAGCGGTTGCGCATCAATTCAGCCCGGTACGGTGAATTCATTTACCAGATCACGCGTTTTTACGCTGATTTTCATAAGAGGGAGATCGGCATGGATGGATTCTATGTACATGACTCCTCGGCCATTGCCTATGCCATTGCGCCCGAGTTGTTTGACGTAAAAGTCGGTGCTGTACGGGTGATTACCGAGGGGCCGGCCATCGGGCATACCCTGCTTAAGGAAGGGGCGAAACCTTACCCTATCGATGAGTGGAGTGGCAAACCTCAGCAACGGGTCTGTGTTCAGGTTGACCATCGGGGTGTGCTCGATCTCTATATGGCAACCATGGCGGAGAGGGTTACCGCTTAGACTACGCGTTTTTGACGGTCATTTGCCAAAATCGGTGGGTTCACTGACTGAGCCCCTGACAACCAGGCTGGGCGTGGCGGATATTATTGCTTTACTGCCTGGGGTGGACATTTTCATGCTCAACCCTTCCAGCGCCTGGTAAGCAATGTCGTCCAAAGGAATTCTGACCGTGGTGAGTGACGGGAAAGACAATTTGGACATTTCTATATCATCATAGCCAATGACCGAGAGTTCTCTGGGTATTTTCAAACCTAACTCATTCGCTGCATTTTGTACGCCAATGGCCATTAAGTCGTTATGACAGATAATGGCCGTTGGCAACGCCACGGAGGAAAATAGTTGATACATGGCATCAACGCCACTCTGATAGGTGTAATTCCCTTCGATAAAATCGACCGCGTCTTCCGGCAGGTTAAAATCTGCAAGTGCCTTTTTCAAACCCGCGATGCGATTCACCGTGGTTTTTAACGCTTTTGGGCCGGTAACGCAGGCAATTTTTTTGTGCCCTTTGGACAGCAAAAACCTGCCGGCTATGTAGCCGCCGGTCTCATTGTGTAAATTGAATTCCGTACCGCCGCACAGGCTCATTACATCACCGATATCGAAAGCGATGGCAACGACGGGGACCGCATGGATATGTTTGATTACGTTATCGATTTTATCGCGCTTTAACGAGATAAGGATGATTCCGTCAACACGACCCGACATCAGATTAATGTAGGTGTGTAAATCCTCTTTATCTTTATGGCGGAAGCAGGAGATAACGGTAAAGTCTTGCTTGAAGCACTCATTTTCCAGCTTGAAGAATAACTCGGAGAAAAAGGGATTTTGGTCAACGATGGAAATGATGCCAATACTTCTCAGGCTCGCAGAGCTTTTCTTCAATGAGGCGGCCAGGGCATTGTGTCGGTAGCCGGTAGCTTGAATAGCCTCCAGAATGTTATGCCGGGTATCATCTTTGAGCTTTTTTTTATTATTAATAAAATTCGATACTGTCGTTACAGAGACACCGGCATGGAGTGCAACGTCTTTAAGGGTAGCCATTCTCTACTTATAACCTCAGTTTTATGTCACAAGATGGATTGATAGTGCGCATCCCTTAACAGAATACCCATAGGCGCCCCAGGTCGTGAGGGTACCCGGTTGATTATACACAAGCAAAATCAAGATTCAGGCCTTTAACGTTCAAAAGGCGTTATCGAAACTGGGTATTGCGGCACCGGGTAATCAGCATCAATAAAAAAACCCGATGGGTCACATCGGGCTTTTTGAAAAAGAATCCTGGCGCTAAGGCTTATTCTTCGAATCCGACGCGGAAGTTCATCTTGCCATCGGGCAGGGCGCGTGAATTGCCTTCATCGTCTACGGCAACATAGGTAAACACCGCTTCGGTGGCGCGATAGCGCTGGCCGATAGGGGCGGAAGACACTTTCTTGACCCACACTTCGATATTGATGGTGATCGAGCTGCGTCCGGTACGGATACAGTGCGCGTAGCAACATACCACGTCACCTACCGCGACCGGCTTCAGGAAGGTCATGCCATCCACACGCACGGTGACTACGCGGCCTTCGGCAATTTCTTTGGCCTGAATAGCGCCGCCGATATCCATCTGCGACATCAGCCAGCCGCCAAAAATATCGCCGTTGGCATTGGTATCTGCCGGCATTGCCAGCGTTCGCAGCACCATTTCGCCACTGGGTAAAGGTCGTTGTTGAGTCATAGCTGTCTGCTTATCAAAGAAGGGATTTCACTATACTGCCCGTAGCAAAGGCCACGGGCATTAACAATTTTGTAACTATTTTTTCTGTTCTTCCGGCATGTGCCGATAAATATATACGCCGCTGAGCAGAGTAAAGACCAGCGTCAGCGCGGTCAGGCCGAACACTTTAAAGTTAACCCAAACGCTCTGAGGCAGCCAGAAGGCGACGTAGATGTTTGCCAGGCCGCAGACCAGGAAGAACACCGCCCAGGCCAGATTGAGGCTGTTCCAGACCTTATCCGGCAGCGTCAGCTCTTTGCCCAGCATGCGTTGCACTAACGGTTTTTTGAGCACCAGTTGGCTGATCAGCAGCGCCAGCGCGAACAGGGTATAGATGATCGTCACTTTCCACTTGATAAACAAATCGTTATGGAACACCAGCGTCAAAGTGCCGAACACCAGCACCATCAGGAAGGTGATCAGCGTCATCTTCTCGATTTTGCGGTATTTGAACCAGGTGAACACCAGCGCCAGGGCGGTAGCAACAATCAATGCGCCAGAGGCCACATAGATATCGTAGAGCTTATAAAAAGCGAAAAAGACAATTAACGGGAGGAAATCAAGAAACTGCTTCATAAATCAATCCATCATCTGTTTATCGGCCGACTATACCGGATTTGGCGGGCTCTGTGTACCGCTGGCAACTGCTGATTATCGGCGTTTGGCCGCCGGATTTCCGCCATGAAAGCAGGAATTTGCATAAACTTACGATTGGGGTCGCGAGTTCGCGGCGGGCAGATTGCCAGCACGGCATTGGCATCGCATGATACGCGCAATAATAGCCGGATAATTTATAACGGAAAACAGTTTATGCAGTGGAAATCTCTCCAGGCGCTTACGCCCGGTTTGACGCATTTATTAGGGTATCAACGCAGTTGGCTCAAACCGGACATCCGCGCCGGGCTTTCCGTCGCCGCCGTGGCCTTGCCGGTAGCGATTGCCTACGCCGAATTGGCCGGAGTCAGCCCGATAGTGGGGTTATATTCCTGTATTTTACCCATGGTGGCCTATGCGTTTTTCGGCTCCTCACGCCAACTGATTGTGGGGCCGGATGCGGCGACCTGTGCAGTGATTGCCGCCGTTGTGACCCCGTTGGCGGCGGGTAATATGGAACGCCACTGGCAATTGACCATTATGATGACGGCGATGATGGGTGCCTGGTGTCTGTTGGCCAGCCGCTTCAAACTGGGCGCACTGGCCGATTTACTCTCACGGCCGATACTCAGCGGGTTGCTGAACGGCGTGGCGGTTACCATCATGGTCGATCAGATTGGCAAGGTGTTCGGATTTGGCGTGCACCCGGCGCAGCTGATCGAACGTATTTACGCGTTGCCAGGCAACCTGATGCACAGTGATTGGCTGACCATGGCGGTCTCGTTACTGGCTTTGGTTACGCTGATCGGGTTTAAAAAATGGCGTCCCAACTGGCCGGCACCGTTATTTGCCATTGTTCTGGTCACGTTTATTACCTGGGCATGCAAGCTGCAGCAGCATGGCGTGGTGACGGTCGGCGGCTTTAGTGATGTCTTGCCGATAGTACAGTGGCCGGATTTTCAACCGGGTTTGCTACGTGACATGGTGATCCCGGCGCTCAACCTGGCCGTCGTCAGTTTTGTCAGCATGATGCTGACCGCCCGAAGCTTCGCGGCGAAAAACGGTTACGAGGTGAATGCGGATGCCGAGTTTCGTGCGCTCGGGCTGGTGAATATCGTCTCGGCGCTGTCGCAGGGGTTCGCCATCAGCGGGGCGGATTCACGCACCGCGGTCAATGATGCCAACGGCGGCAAGAGCCAACTGGTGTCGATCATTGCGGCGGCGGTAATTGCCTTCGTGCTGTTGTTCCTGATGGCGCCGCTACAGTTTATTCCGGTCGCGGGGTTGGGCGTGGTGTTGATGTACGCCGCCTGGTCGCTGCTGGATATTCGTGGCATCTGGATCATGCGGCGACGCAATGCCCAGGCCTTCCGGCTGGCGATGTTTACCTTCCTTAGCGTATTGCTGGTCGGGGTGATCAGCGGCATTGGCCTGGCGGTTTTACTGGGCCTTATGCAGTTTCTGCGCACGGTGTTCCGCCCGACTGAGCAGCTGTTGGGCGTCAACGAAGAAGGGATGATCCACTCGATGGGCAACAATAACGGCATTAAAGCGGTACCCGGTGTGATGATGTATCGCTTCAACTCGCCGCTGACCTATTTCAACGTGGCGTATTTCAAACGGCGGATCCTGAACCTGGTGGACAGCACACCGTTCCAGCCGCGTTGGGTGGTGGTGGACGCCGTTGCCAGCTTTACCCATGCCGATATCAGCGTACTGGCGGCCATCGACGAATTGAAACGTGATTTGTTACAGCGTAACGTGAAGCTGGTGCTGGCAGGGCGACGAACCGAACTGACGCGCTGGTTCCGTATTAATCGGATGGGGCGCGACCGGGAATTGATCCTGGTACCGGATTTGTACCTGGCGCTAAAGCTGATCCAAAGTAAGGAACAGGCGGAACCGACCGCGGCTCAATAAACAAAAAGGCACGCCGAAGCGTGCCTTTTGGATTTCTACCGCAAGATTAGCTGCGCAGCAGCATATACAGACGGAACAGGTAAATCAGCAACAGGGCCGAAACCAGGTTGCTCAGGGCGGTCAGCACCACGCTGGCGACGTTCGGGGTCAGCACCGAAAGGTGGCTCACCATAAACAGCACCAGCAGCTTGGCTGCCAGCCACAGCATCATCGCCGGAACAATCACCCGCGCATTGGCGAACGCCAACTTGCAGCTCAGCTTAATCGAGGCGAAAACGCCTTTCTTGTCGGTAGCCGTAATCACCGGCGCCAGCGAGAAGGCTATCGCCATGATCACGCCCGGCACCACAAACAGCGTCAGACCCAGCTGGATCAACAGCGTGCAGATAAACAGCAGCAGCAGTAAACGCGGCAGTTCCGGCGCGGAAGCACCGATAGCGCGCAGTGCGCTGATGCGCTGCCCCTGAGAAACCAGACGAATCAATGTCAGCATCCCGCCAACCAGCAACACGTTGCCCACTAAGGCGGAAAAAGTGGCGGCGGCTGAAACCTTCAATAACACCATCTGTTGCTCAGGCGTCATTTGTTGAATGATTTCCTGAATCCCCATACCGGCGGATGCAGCAAAGTCACCTTCCGTTGCGCTCAGGATCTTCAACTGCTCGACGTCAGGGCTGAAAGCCTGATTGAGCAGCACAGAAATGAACGCGGTCAACAGCGCCAGCATCAGAATACTGGTCAGTTGGTTACGGAAAAAATTAAAACTGTCACGGTACAACGTGTTGGCCGTGATAGGCATGCAGACTCCTTGGCATCGAGAAACAGAGATAAATCAAAATCAGTGGGCGATTGTACCCTGTTCCAGGCCGCTGTGGCACCCCGCGAAGTGCACTGTGACGATTTCTTCTGCAATCAGCCTCATCGACATTCCCCGTCGTCTTTCAAGTCGCGTCCTGGCAACTGAACATGTAGATAATTTGCAACAAAAGGCGTTTTTTGATTCAGATCAATCCTTGATTTATTAGCCTCTTAGGTAACCTTGTTTTTAGTAGGAATTAAAACTTTTACACATAAGATGTGATCTCGATGGGATCATAAATACCCGTAAGTAGGTATATTCCCCCTGGATGATAACCACACAAATGGAATGGATAATGAAAAAGACAACTCTGGTGGTATTGGCGGCGATGATGGCCCCTATGTTGGCAAGTGCGCATCAGGCAGGCGATTTTCTGTTCCGCGCAGGCGCTGCTACTGTGCGGCCAAACGCCGGATCGGACGACGTGCTGGGGCAAGGCTCATTCAGTGCCGACAATAATACCCAGCTTGGTCTGACCTTCGGCTATATGGTAACGGACAATATTGGCGTCGAACTGCTGGCCGCAACGCCGTTTCGCCACAAGGTAGGGCTGAATGGTGGCGCAGTGAACGGCAACATCGCGACGGTACACGATTTGCCCCCGACCCTGATGGCGCAATACTATTTTGGCGACAAACAGGACAAACTGCGTCCGTACCTGGGGCTTGGCGTTAACTACACCACCTTCTTCGATGAAAAATTCAACGATAACGGTAAAAGTGCCGGGCTGAGCAACCTGAGTTTAAAAGACTCGTGGGGCGTAGCCGCGCAGGCGGGCCTGGATTACAACCTGGATGAACACTGGATGCTGAACATGTCAGTGTGGTGGATGAACATCGAAACCAAAGCTCGCTTTGACGATGCGGACGGTAACCATCACAGCATTGATACGCGTTTGGATCCGTGGGTGTTTATGTTCGGGGCAGGGTACCGCTTCTGACAGGGGTGAAACAGGGAGGCGCATGCAGCGCCTCCGTTTTACTTTTACTACTTGATATTCATGACGTTCTCAACGGATTTCACACCCGCTACGCCACGAGTCACCTGTACCGCACGGTTGGCATCGGCGCTTGAGCTGACAAAGCCGCTCAGTTGCACACGAC
Source organism: Serratia sp. AR11 (assembly GCF_056376275.1). Classification (NCBI taxonomy): domain Bacteria; kingdom Pseudomonadati; phylum Pseudomonadota; class Gammaproteobacteria; order Enterobacterales; family Yersiniaceae; genus Serratia; species Serratia sp. AR11. The sequence goes on along the minus strand of NZ_CM150739.1, from coordinate 3,023,046 downwards.
CTTTAAAGGTCTCGACGCTGATTTCGGTAGATTTGATGGTTTTATCCGCCAACAGCGCTGACTTCACCTTGGTCGTCACTACCGTATCGTCAATATAACCGCCAGTCCCTTCAGATTTCGCTGTTGGCGCGCAGGCACTCACTGCGAATGCCACAACGGCTGCCATGCATAAGACCGAAAGGGTTTTAAATAGCTTCATAAATTACTCTCCATGCAATGTTATTGTTGAAACTACATTTGGGTATTCACCTGAAAACATAGCGCATTCCCCCGAATAAAGAAATGCCCAACGCGCAAGGTTAATTGTGAGACAAGAATTGGGTTTGTTCAAATCCAGGCTGTAAAAAATAGCACAACTTTTAAGAGAAACAATATGTTAACAACGGACACAGGTCCTCTGCGCCCGTTGCTGGCCAATTATGCCCGGGTTGCGGCTTTCATCTCACTGACGAAGGTCGCCAGTCGCGCCAGCATTTCGGCCGGTTGCGTATGGTTTTGTTCGATAATCTTGACGATCGCCGAGCCGGATATCGCCCCGGCAGCCCCGGCCTGCAGTGCATCACGCACCTGGGCCGGCTCAGAGATACCAAAGCCTTGCAGCGGTGGTGCTGCATGGTATTCACGCAGTTTGTTCACCAGATGATGCAGTGGCAACTGGGCGCGGCTTTCGGTTCCGGTTACCCCTGCACGTGACAGCAGGTAGGTGTAGCCCCGGCCATGTGAGGAGATTTCACGCAGCAAATCGTCGTCTGCATTGGGCGGGCAGATAAAGATCGGCGCGATGCCATGGCGGATAGCGGCGGCACGGAAAGGCGCGGACTCTTCATACGGCACGTCGGCAATCAGCACCGAGTCTACGCCCACTTCGGCACAGCTTTGGTAAAACGCATCGATACCTTTATGGAACACCAGGTTGGCATACATCAGCAGGCCGATCGGAATGCTGGGGTGTTTCTGGCGGATGGCAGCCAGCATTTCGAAACACTGAGTCGGCGTGACGCCAGAGGCGAATGCGCGCAGCGCCGCACTTTGAATGGTTGGACCGTCAGCCAGCGGGTCGGAGAACGGGATACCCAACTCCAGCGCGTCGGCACCGGCTTCAACCAGGGTATCGATGATTTGCAATGACAATGCCGGGTTAGGATCGCCGAGGGTCACGAACGGGACGAAGGCGCCTTCCTTGTTGCTTGCCAGGCGGTCGAACAGTTGCTGGTAACGTTCCATCAGATTTCTCCCCGTGCTTTCAGAATGTCGTGAACGGTAAATATGTCTTTGTCGCCGCGGCCGGACAGGTTAACCACCAGGATCTGTTCCTTTTGCGGTGTTTCACGGATCATTTTCAGCGCATGCGCCAGGGCGTGGGAAGACTCCAGCGCCGGGATAATCCCTTCGCTACGCGACAGCGCCTTGAATGCGTCCAGCGCTTCGTCATCGGTAATCGACACATATTCGGCTCGACCGATGCTGTTTAGATAGGCGTGCTGCGGTCCGACGGAAGGGAAGTCCAGCCCGGCGGAAATGGAGTAGGACTCTTCAATCTGGCCTTCGGAAGTCTGCATCATCGGCGCTTTCATGCCGAAATAGATGCCGACGTGACCGTGTTTCAACGGCGCGCCGTGCTGACCGGTTTCGATACCCAGACCGGCAGGCTCAACGCCGATCAGCCCTACGCTGGTATCATCGATAAAGTCGGCAAACATGCCGATGGCGTTGGAGCCGCCACCCACGCAGGCCAGTACCGCATCCGGCAGGCGACCTTCGCGTTCCAGCATCTGCGCTTTGGTTTCTTCACCGATCATGCGTTGGAACTCACGCACGATAGTAGGGTACGGGTGTGGGCCGGCAGCGGTACCCAACATATAGTGGGCGGTTTCGTAGCTGCCGGACCAGTCGCGCAGCGCTTCGTTACAGGCGTCTTTCAGCGTAGAAGAACCGCTGTGTACCGGGATCACTTCCGCACCCATCAGGCGCATGCGGAATACGTTAGGCGACTGGCGTTCAATATCTTTGGCACCCATATAGATGCGGCATTTCAGACCGAGCAAGGCACAGGCCAGGGCCGAGGCAACGCCATGCTGACCGGCACCGGTTTCGGCAATGATTTCGGTTTTACCCATGCGTTTGGCCAACAATGCCTGACCCAACACCTGGTTGGTTTTATGCGCGCCGCCGTGCAGCAAGTCTTCACGCTTCAGGTACAGCTTGGTTTTGGTACCGGCCGTGAGGTTTCTGCACAGCGTCAGCGCCGTTGGGCGACCGGCGTAGTTTTTCAGCAGGTCAATAAATTCAGCCTGAAACTCTGGGTCGCGCTGAGCGCTGACAAAGGCTTCTTCCAGTTGTTTTAGGGCCGGCATCAGAATCTGCGGCACATATTGGCCACCAAATTCGCCGAAGTAGGGGTTAAGCAGCGTCATTATAGTTCCCGTTATTATCCGTTAATGATCTTCAGTAAGCGCGCAGGGTCTGGAACACCGCCGTGAGGCGGGCAGGATCCTTAATGCCGGGCTGGCTCTCAACGCCGGAGTTAAAGTCCAGACCGGCACAGCCAAGTTTGGCCGCGTCAACACAGTTATCCGCGCCCAGGCCACCGGCCAGCATCACGTTCTCCAGGTTTTCGCCGTGCAGTACTGACCAGTCGAAACGCTGCCCGGTACCACCCGCGCCGTTATCCAGCAGATAGCGGTCAACGTGCAGCAAATCGCGCTTTGGCAAATGGTCTTTTACGCTCAGCGCTTTCCAAATTTGGCAGTCGGCCGGCAGTTTGGCACGCAAGGCGGTGATATAGGCTTGATCTTCAGCGCCGTGCAGTTGCACCGCTTTCAGGCCCAGGCGCTCGACGGTCTGTACTACCGTCTCTACCTGCGCGTCACAGAACACGCCGACGTATTTTAGCGGTGCACCGGCAATCACTTCGCGGGCACGATTGATATCAACATAGCGCGGCGAGCGCCCGACAAAAATCAAACCCCCGTAGACGGCACCGGCCTGATAAGCCGCGGCAGCATCCTGTGGACGGGTCAGCCCGCAGACTTTATTGTCGCCCAGTATCACCCGGCGAACGGCTGCGCGCAGGTCAGTTTCCGACATTAATGCGCTGCCAATCAGGAAACCGTTGGCAAAGTGGCTCAATTCGCGGATCTGACCGTAATTGTTGATGCCGGACTCGCTGATCACCGTCACGCCGTGTGGCACGCGTGGTGCCAACTGACGGGTGCGATCCAGATCGATACTCAGGTCGCGCAGGTCACGGTTATTGATGCCCACCACGCGCGCTTCCAGAGCAATGGCCCGTTGCAGCTCTTCTTCGCTGATCACTTCGGTCAGTACACCCATGTTCAGGCTATGGGCCACTGCGGCTAACTTGCGGTATTGCTCGTCGTCAACCACCGACAGCATCAGCAGGATGGCATCGGCCTGATAGAAACGCGCCAGATAGATCTGATACGGGTCGATAATGAAATCTTTGCACAGCACCGGCTGTGTCACCGTTTTGCTGACCAGCGGCAGAAAATCGAAGCTGCCCTGGAAGTATTTTTCGTCTGTCAGCACCGAAATTGCCGAGGCAAAATCTTTGTAGACCGAAGCTATTTCTACCGGATCGAAGTTTTCGCGGATCAACCCTTTGGAAGGGGATGCCTTTTTACATTCAAGAATAAACGCCGTTCTGGCTCCCTCTAACGCGTGGTAAAAACCGCGTTCGCTTGGGACGATTTCATTTTGAAAACTGGCCAGTGGCTGTTGTTGCTGTCGTGCTGCGACCCATTGCGCTTTGTCACGAACAATCTTGTTGAGCACGGTTTCCTGCATCATTTATCCTCTTGCTGCCAGTGCGGTGACACGCTCGTAAGCCTGCCCGCTGTGAATCATGTCCAGTGCCTGCTGCGCATTTTGGCGCAGGTCTTCATGCCCGAATAACTTCAGCAGCAGCGCCACATTAGCGGCTACCGCAGCGGCGTGCGCCGGGTCACCTTTACCTTGTAACAACCTTGCCAGAATGTCACGATTTTCTTCCGGCGAGCCGCCCAGCAGGGCTTCCAGCGGATAGCTTTGCAATCCGAAGGACTGCGGCGTCAACTGATAGCTTTCAATTTCGCCGTTGTTCAGCTCGGCCACGTGGGTCGTTGCATGGATCGCCACTTCGTCCATACCGCCGCCGTGTACCACGGCCGCCCGTTGATAACCCAGTACGCGCAGGGTTTCGGCAATCGGCAACACCAGTTCCGGGCTGTAAACGCCGATCAGCGCCAGCGGTGGGCGTGCCGGGTTAATCAACGGGCCGAGCACGTTGAACACCGTGCGGGTTTTCAACTGCTGGCGTACCGGCATCGCATGGCGGAATCCGGTGTGGTACTGCGGGGCAAACAGGAAGCACACGCCCAGTTCGTCCAGTGCCTTACGTGCTTCTTCTGCCGGCAAATCCAGACGAATGCCAAATGCTGCCAGCAGATCCGATGAACCCGACCGGCTGGAAACGCTACGGTTGCCGTGTTTGGCCACTTTGGCGCCGCACGCCGCCGCCACAAAGGCGCTGGCGGTGGAGATATTAATACTGTTGGTGCCGTCACCCCCGGTGCCGACGATATCGGCAAAAGGGTAATCCGGGCGCGGGAACGGCAGGGCATCGGCCAGCAGCGCTTTGGCTGCACCGGCGATCTCTTCCGGGTGTTCGCCGCGGATCTTCATGCTGATCAGTGCGGCGGCCAGTTGGCTTGGCTCCAGTTCACCGCGCACGATGGCGCTGAATAACTGCTGGCTTTCCTGCTGGTTCATCGACTCTGAACGGTACAGTTTTTCAAGAATAGTTTGCATCGTCGTTTCCCCTCGTTATTTCGCCAGCGCCCAGGCCAGAGTCTGCTCAAGCAAACGCGCGCCATGGGTGGTCAGGATCGATTCCGGATGGAACTGGAAACCGCATACGCGATGCTGGTCATTACGCACTGCCATCACCATCTCGTTAAAATGGGCGTTAACGGTGAGTTCGGTCGGGATATTGCTGCCAACCAGTGAGTGGTAGCGTGCTACCGGCAGCGGGTTCGCCATACCGGCAAACATGCCTTCGCCGTCATGACTGATGGCCGAGGCCTTGCCGTGCAAGATCTCACCGGCCTGGCCGACGTGGCCGCCATAGGCTTCGACAATCGCCTGATGTCCCAGGCAAATACCGATAATGGGTAACTGGCCGCGCAGGCGCTGCAACAGCTCCGGCATGCAACCGGCTTCGGACGGGGTACCCGGACCCGGTGACAGCATCAGCACCGGTTGCTCCATCTGCTGCAGGCGTTCGATAATCACGTTGGCAGAAATCTGGTTACGGTAAATCACTACCTGATGGCCGCTGGCGCGCAGCTGATCGACCAGGTTGTAGGTAAAGGAATCGACGTTATCGAGCAGTAAGATATCGGCCATCAGAACACCTCCTTGGCCTGGTGCGCGCTGGCAATGGCACGCAGCACGGCACGTGCCTTATTACGGGTCTCATCGGCTTCCGCCTGAGGAACAGAATCCAGCACCACACCGGCACCGGCTTGCACGGTAGCAATGCCGTCTTCAACATACGCGGAGCGGATGACAATACAGGTATCCAAATCGCCGGTGGCGGTGAAATAACCGACCGCACCGCCGTAGCTGCCGCGGCGGGTGCCTTCAGAGGCGGCGATTAACTGCATGGCGCGCACTTTGGGGGCGCCGCTCAGGGTGCCCATGTTCATACAGGCCTGATAAGCGTGCAGCACGTCGAGGTCGGCGCGCAGGGTGCCGATCACACGGGAAACCAGGTGCATCACGAAAGAGTAGCGGTCCACTTTGGTCAGGTCGGCCACATAGCGGCTACCGGCCTGACAGATGCGCGCCAGATCGTTACGTGCCAGATCGACCAGCATCAGGTGCTCGGCCAGTTCTTTATGATCGGTCCGCATTTCCAGCTCGATACGGCTGTCGAGATCCAGATCCAGCGAACCGTCGGCGCGACGGCCGCGAGGACGGGTACCGGCAATCGGGTAGATCTCGATCTGGCGGTTGCCGGCGTCGTATTTCAGCGCGCTTTCCGGCGAAGCACCGAACAGGGTGAACTCGTCATCCTGCATATAGAACATGTATGGGCTTGGGTTGTTGTCCTTCAGCGTTTGGTAAGCGGCCAACGGTGCCGGGCACGGCAGTGAGAAACGGCGCGACGGCACCACCTGGAAGATTTCGCCCTGACGGATGGCCTGTTGCAATTCGCTGACAACTGCACCATATTCTTCATCGGTCTGGTTACAGCTCAGTTGCATGTTTTCCAGCTTCTGGTGCGGGATCGGCTGTGGGGTCTGTTTCAATTGCAGCTGCAACTGCTCCAGGCGCTGTTGCAAGCGCTGTTCTTCTGCCGTATCGGCCGTGAAAACGCTGGCCTGCAGACGGGCAACGCCGCGTTGATGATCCAGTACCAACAAGGTTTCCGCCAGATAGAAGCAGAAGTCCGGGCAGCGGTTTTCCTGACGCAGCGGCGGCAGGTCTTCGAACCCGGCGACCAAGTCGTAGGCAAAGAGTCCGCCGAGCATCACCGCTTCACGTTCGTCAGCCGGGGAGCCAACCAGTGTCAGCAGGGTGCGCAGTGCATCAAACACCGACAGCGAACGCAGGCGGGCATCTTCATCCTGAATCGCATCAATCACCGGGAAAGTCAGTTCACGTCCATTAGGACGCACCTGGTTCTGGACTTCTGCCGGCAGGGCCTCATCCAGCAGCGGCAGCATCGCCGCGCCGTTGGCGGTCAGCGCATGCAGCGTCACGGTGCGGCCCAGTGCGGTGATGCGCAGAGCGCTGTCAATGACCAACAGGCTCTGCAGGTTTTGCTTGCTGTTGATTTCAGCTGATTCCAACAGCAGGGTGGCCGGACGAGCGCCGCACAGCTGGTGGAAAATGGTGGTCGGATCGCCCCGGTAACTGGCCTCCGCCTTCAGTAGTTTGAGTTGTGGTTTGATGTTCATCATTGGTGGTTCCAGTTAAAATTTGTCCATAAAAAAGCCCGCGTTACCAGCGGGCTTAGGGAATCTGCAGTGTCAGATGACAGGTATGCGTGATTACTCCGCCCGAAAAAGGGAGTGACGCCACCAACGAAGAAGAGAAGTTTGCTTATTCATTTCTATGCTCTCTTGTTTATCATCCAACCAGGGAACTGCCCTGAACTTGTGTACTAGTTAACTGGTTCGCAGGAATAAAGTCAACCCTCTTTTCGCACAATGTTTTAGCGCCAGGCGTGAATTATTTTCATCAAGGGGAAGGGGACGTGACCCAGAATAGATTTCCGTCCGGCGGGCGATCGCGGGTATGATAGAAACCCAAGCCATTGCCGGATATTCCTTTTGACAGACAGCAACCCCCAGCCCTCCGCCTTTACTCTCTACGACTTACACAGCCACACCACCGCCTCTGACGGTTATTTGACGCCGGCGCAGTTGGTGCAGCGAGCGGTTGAAATGCGGGTAGGCGTTTTGGCGATTACCGATCATGACACCACTTCCGGCCTGGCCGCAGCGGCCGCCAGCATTGCTGAATTGTCGCTGCCGTTGCAATTGGTTAATGGCGTAGAGATCTCCACGCTGTGGGAAAATCACGAGATTCATATCGTGGGTCTCGGGATAGAGACCGAGCACCCGGCGATGGTGCAATTGTTGGCCGAACAGACTGAACGCCGTAACCTGCGCGCTCAGGAAATAGGTATACGGCTGGCTAAAGCGCGTATCGACGGTGCTTTTGAAGGTGCGCAAAAGCTGGCGGACGGTGGTGCGGTGACCCGTGGCCACTTTGCCCGTTATCTGGTGCAGATCGGCATGGCCGATAATATGGCTCAGGTGTTCAAGAAATACCTGGCCAAAGGCAAAACCGGTTACGTTCCGCCCCAGTGGTGTACAATAGAACAAGCCATTGATGTGATTCATCAATCTGGTGGCCAGGCGGTGATAGCTCACCCAGGTCGTTATGACCTGACGGCCAAATGGCTGAAGCGGTTGTTGGCGCACTTTGCGGAACATGGCGGTGATGCCATGGAAGTTGCGCAGTGTCAGCAGGCGCCGCATGAGCGTTCGCAACTGGCAAAGTATGCGCAGGAATATCAATTACTGGCGTCGCAGGGTTCTGATTTCCATCAACCCTGTTCGTGGATCGAACTGGGTCGCAAACTGTGGTTACCCGGCGGTGTTGAACCCGTGTGGCGTGACTGGCCGCAGCCGCAACCGGCCAAGGTCGATTGATTTAACGTGGGCGACGCCGCCCGCGTGCATCATTTTTAGGAGCAAGTCATGAGTCAGCTTTTTTATATTCATCCAGACAATCCGCAACCGCGACTGATCAATCAGGCGGTGGATGTGCTGCGTAAGGGCGGGGTGATCGTCTATCCCACCGATTCCGGTTACGCGCTGGGTTGCAAGCTGGAAGAGAAGTCGGCAATGGAACGTATCTGCCGCATCCGTCAATTGGACGGCAATCATAACTTTACGCTGATGTGTCGCGACCTGTCCGAGCTGTCGACTTACGCTTATGTCGACAATACCGCGTTCCGACTGATCAAGAACAACACACCCGGCAACTACACTTTCATTCTGAAAGCGACCAAGGAAGTGCCGCGTCGTTTGATGAACGACAAACGTAAAACCATAGGTTTGCGTGTGCCGTCGAACCCGATTGCGTTGGCGTTACTGGAAGTCTTAAACGAGCCGATGATGTCGACCACGTTGATGCTGCCGGGCAATGATTTTGCCGAATCCGATCCGGAAGAGATCAGCGATCATCTGGGCAAGCAGGTGGATCTGGTGATCCACGGCGGTTTCCTGGGCCAGCAGCCAACCACAGTTATCGATCTGACCGAATCCGCGCCGGAAGTGGTGCGCGAGGGCGCGGGCGACCCAGCGCCTTTCCGCTAAGTTATTGCCGGAATTTTTGCTCATTTTCTGAAAAGTGGCTGAAACGACGTCATTTATCGTTAAAGCCGCTATTCTACAATCATCAAAAATTGATAATCAGGCAGGATGCGTAGCGATGCTTAAGTGTGTTTCTCTTTTAGCGGCCATATTGTTTTCCTCTGCGGCCAGCGCGGGTTTTTATTCTGGCAGCGCCTTGCTGTCTGAGACCAGCGGTTATGTGAAAAATAAAGACGGGGCCGCCACCGTTGCCGAAGCGCTCGATGGCGGGTTGTTTATGGGCTATGTGGCTGGGGTATTCGATACCTTTTCGATGCAAGGCAACCGCAATATTTGCCCGGATGCCGGTATGAGCGTTGGCATGGCATCAGATGCAGTCATGCAGTATTTAAATGAACACCCGGAGCAACTGCACTACTCAGCACCTTCGGTGATTATGCTGGCGTTAACCGCCGCTTACCCTTGCGAACGGCATTAAAACTGTTCGTTTAGTGCGTATTTTTTCATTAGGTGCGAAGCCGATTATTTAGCACCATTTCCGATCGATGAAATCGATAAACGCTGTCATTTTACCGCTAACGCACAACACCCCTAACCGATGGGGGAATATGACGTTCAGGAGATAAAATGACAGCGTTTCGCCATGGTACTCTTTCCCTCGATTATCAAGATTCCGGCTCAGGTCCGCTGACGCTGGTATTACTGCCCGGTTGGTGTGAGCCGAAAACCGTTTTTGCCCCTTTCACCGCTTTGGCGGAACAACAATACCGGGTGATTAGCCTCGACTGGCGCGGCCACGGCCTGTCAGCCCGCGATGCCGGACTGTCGCTGGGCGCCGACGATTTGCTGGCGGATCTGCGCCAACTGTTACTGGCACTGCAAGTGGAGCGATTTGTGACCCTGTCTGTCGCGCACGCCAGTTGGATTGCGGTGGCGCTGGCCGAAAGCCTGCCACAGAAGACGCAAGGCATGGTGTTTCTCGATTGGATAATGACACCGCCCGAAGCGGAATTTTTCGATTCGGTACAACAAATGCAATGGCCAGAAAAATGGCTGGCGGCGCGCGATGCTTTGTTTAACTTCTGGCAAGGTGGCATTGAGCAACCGCAGGTTAAACATCATTTGACCGTTGAAATGGCGCGGGAAGATTTTCGTGTCTGGCAGGCGGCCGGCGTGGCGATTGAACAAGCCTATCGGCAATACCATTCGCCGCTTAACCGACTGCGTGAATTAAGCTCACCCCCGGCTTGTCGGCATATTTACTCTCTTGATCGTGACGCCGATTACCTGCGGCAACAACAGACGTTTGCCGCTGAGCATCCGTTTTTCTCGGTTGTACGACTGGAACAGGCCCGTACTCATCTCGGTATTCTGGAACGGCCGGATGCGGTGTATCGGGAGGTCGTCAATTTCCTCGGTAATTAATCAGCCGGGCAATAAAGTGGGTTTCAACCCCATTGAAAGCCTGTATAATGCGCGGTTCGATCTATGTAAACGTATTGTTACTGCTGCGGTGCCCGACGCCGCGGCAGTCATCCCCCCGACGCCTGTGAAGGCGACACTAGAGGTTGCTCAATGAGCGAGAAGTTACAGAAAGTTTTAGCGCGCGCCGGCCATGGCTCGCGTCGTGAAATCGAAACCATTATTGAAGCCGGCCGCGTCAGCGTCGACGGTAAAATCGCCAAATTGGGTGATCGCGTTGAAGTCACCGCTTCAATGAAAATCCGTTTGGATGGCCACGTTGTCTCAATTAAAGAATCCGAGGAAGAAGTTTGCCGTGTGCTGGCGTATTACAAGCCAGAAGGTGAACTTTGCACCCGTAGCGATCCTGAAGGCCGCCCGACGGTGTTTGATCGCCTGCCTAAGCTGCGTGGCTCACGCTGGGTAGCGGTAGGGCGTCTGGACGTCAATACCTCAGGTTTGCTGCTGTTCACCACCGACGGTGAGCTGGCGAACCGCCTGATGCACCCTAGCCGTGAAGTTGAACGTGAATATGCGGTGCGTGTATTTGGTCAGATTGATGACGAAAAAATCAAGCAACTGAGCAAGGGCGTTCAGCTGGAAGACGGCCCGGCCGCTTTCCGCACCATCAGCTTCCAGGGTGGCGAAGGTATTAACCAGTGGTACAACGTAACCCTGACCGAAGGACGTAACCGTGAGGTTCGTCGTCTTTGGGAAGCGGTTGGCGTTCAGGTTAGTCGCCTGATCCGCGTACGCTACGGCGATATCGATCTGCCTAAGGGCCTGCCGCGTGGCGGCTGGACTGAACTGGATTTGCCGGCGATTAACTATCTGCGTGAACTGGTTGAATTGAAGCCGGAAACCGTTAGCAAGATGCCGATTGAGCGCGAACGTCGCCGCGTGAAAGCCAATCAGATCCGCCGTGCCGTCAAGCGCCATACCCAGGTTGCCGGCAGCGGTCGCCGCAGCACCGCGGGCAGCAAGCCTGGCAGTAAGCCCGGCAACAAACCTAGCAAGCGTAGTTAATCATCACGCCGCAGCTTATTCGGGCTGCGGCGTTTTCTTTCTGTTACCAGTCAATTCCCTGTTGCGCCTTGATACCCGCGTCGAACGCGTGTTTCACCGGCCGCATCTCCGTGACCGTATCCGCCAGTTCCAACAGATCGCGATGGCATCCCCGCCCGGTGATAATCACCGTTTGGTGCGCAGGGCGCTGTCGTAACGCCTCCAGCAGTTCCTCCAGCTCAAGATAGCCGTAGCTGACCATATAGGTCAGTTCGTCCAGCAGCACCAGATCCAGGCTGCTGTCGGCCAGCATGCGCTTGCCGTGTTGCCATACGGCCTGACAGGCTGCGGTATCGCTGGCTTTATCCTGGGTTTCCCAGGTAAAACCGGTAGCCATCACCTGAAATTCAACGCCATGTTGCTGCAACAGATTTTTTTCCCCGTTCGGCCATTCACCCTTAATGAACTGAATAACGGCGGCTTTCATGCCGTGGCCGACGGCGCGGGTAACGGTGCCAAACGCCGCGGTGGTCTTGCCCTTGCCGTTACCGGTGAATACCAGCAGCAAACCCCGTGCGTCCTGAGCCGCAGCGATACGGGCATCGACCTGTTCTTTCAGGCGTTGCTGACGTTGTTGGTGGCGGTCTTCAGCCATGGTAAAACCTCTTTTATTCGGCGGCGCCGGGTTTACGGTTTGGCTGGGCGTCGAAGCTCATGCCGGTTTTACGGCGGCTGTCGTCACCCATCAGATAGAGGTAAAGCGGCATAATATCAGCCGGAGTTTTCAGCTTGCTTTTGTCTTCATGCGGGAAAGCCGTTGCGCGCATTTGAGTGCGCGTTCCACCAGGATTGATGCAATTTACCCGAAGATTGCGACTTTTATATTCATCGGCCAACACCTGCATCATGCCTTCGGTGGCAAACTTGGACACCGCATAGGCACCCCAGTTAGCCCGCCCGCTACGGCCGACGCTGGAGCTGGTAAAGACCAGCGATCCGGCATTGGATTTCAATAGTAGCGGCAACAGCGCCTGGGTGAGCATAAAGGTCGCGTTGACATTCACCTGCATCACCTCGTTCCACATCTCCATCGACAGCTCGGCCATCGGGGCGATATCGCCCAGTAGCCCGGCATTATGCAGCACGCCGTCGAGGCGCGGGACATGGGTAGCCAATTCTTCGGCCACCTGTTGGCATTGTTCCTGAGTGGTATGCAGCAGATCCAGGGTGATGATGTAGGTTGGCTCGCTGCTGAGCCTGGCGATTTCTGCTTGCACCGCCTGCAGTTTGCTTTCGGTACGGCCTAACAGCACCAGTTGCGCACCAAATTTTGCGTAAGTGAGTGCCGCTTCGCGACCGATACCATCACCGGCGCCGGTGACCAAAATAATACGTTTTTCCAGCAAATCTTGTTTAGGTTGGTAATGCACAATAATTCCTCGCGCCTTGGCGGCTGGTCTCCCGCTTGCATCGGGGAGAGGGGTGGGTTGAGAGGCCATGACAGGAGCTAAGGCTCGACCGCATGCAAGGCCCCGCAGCGAATTTGGATCATCATGTTGATGAATAATCCGTGTTATATGCCTTAAATGGATCGTATTTTCAATGATTAGGCAGCAGAATCGGCATTCTTTTGTAACAAAAACGGAACAGCAGCGGCTTGGTTAAGCCAAAATGCGCCCACATAGTAAAGAGGTAGCACAAGGAATTTTTATTTAGCCGCGACAGCCACTGCGTCGGTTGGCTAGAATGAATGAGATAGTACTAACAACCTGTTAATAAAGGCGGAATCTGTGGAGTTTATATCTGTTTACGGCCTGTTTTTGGCCAAAGTCGCGACGGTAGTGATTGCCATCGCCGCGCTGGCGTTGCTGGCGGTCAGCCTGGGGCAACGCAAGAACCGCCAGAAAGGGGAACTGCAGCTGACTGACCTCGGTGAACAATATCGCGATATGCAGCGTGATATGCGCCTGGCGCGCATGGGTGATGCGGAACAAAAGGCCTGGAACAAGCAGTTTAAAAAACAGACCAAGGCCGATGATAAACTGAAGAAACAACGCGCTAAAGCCGGTGCGGTTGAAGCCACCAAGCCTTGCCTGTACGTGATGGATTTCAAAGGCAGCATGGATGCCCATGAGGTGACCTCACTGCGTGAAGAAATCTCGGCGGTGCTGGCGGTGGCGACGCCGCAAGACGAAGTGTTGCTGCGGTTGGAAAGCCCGGGTGGGGTGGTACACGGTTACGGCCTGGCGTCATCGCAACTGGCACGTTTGCGCACCGGCGGTATTCGCCTGACGGTCGCGGTAGACAAGGTGGCGGCCAGTGGGGGCTATATGATGGCCTGCGTGGCGGATCGCATTGTTGCGGCTCCCTTTGCCATCATCGGTTCAATCGGCGTCGTGGCGCAAATCCCCAACTTCCACCGCCTGCTGAAAAAGAATGATATTGATGTAGAGCTGCACACCGCCGGCGAGTTCAAACGCACGCTGACGCTGTTTGGTGAAAATACCGAGCAGGGGCGTGAGAAATTCCGTGAAGATCTGAACGACACCCATGAGCTGTTTAAACAGTTTGTGCATCAGCAACGTCCATCGCTGGATATCGACAGCGTGGCGACCGGTGAACACTGGTTCGGCACTCAGGCGAAAGAGAAAGGGCTGATTGACGCTATTGGCACCAGTGACGATTTACTGATCGCTGAAATGGAGAATCACGAGGTGGTCGGGGTGCGCTATGCACGTCGCAAACGCATGATGGACCGTTTTACCGGCAGTGCGGCAGAAAGTGTCGATCGTCTGCTGTTACGCTGGTGGCAGCGTGGTGAAAAGCCACTGCTTTAAACCGCAGAATTAAACATCAAAGGGGCCAGGGCCCCTTTTTAATGCTTAGTCGACTAAATGATATTTATCAGAAAACACGTGGGCCAAGTGTTTAAACATATTAAATACTGCGGTAGTTTTTATTGTTGGCAATCCGTCCGGATCCAAAAAGAATTCGCCGCGGAAAACTAAAACGCTGCCTTTTTGTTCAACATCGGTGGCAACCATACCTTGCAGATAATCATCATGCTGACGAATTAGATTATTTGCTTCTTCCAGCAGGGCTTCACGGGCAATAGGTGAGGTTTCAGCGCGCATTTATTACACTCCAATGAAAAATTCTGCACATATTCTAACGCCAGTTCGCATTTATCCGCAAACAGACTAAGGTTTATTTGCCGTCTGGATGGCCAGCACTATCTGCCGATTGGCGAAATCTGCCTTTCCGTGCTAATTAGGTTGCGTGACGCTTTTTATCAGGTACAGTGTGGGATTTTGCGGCGTCGGGTGGAAGGTTTTGTTTACGCCATAAATGAGTTTCACACAGCCATACCTCTGGGGCATGGGTGAATAGCGGCCAGGATCAACAACTTGCGTTCAGGTTGAGCAGTTAAGCAGCCAATAGAAAAAAACATGTTGATCTCTTGCCAGACTGCCGCAATATAAAAAAGAGATACGAATCGCTGCGGCAAGGCGAGATAAAAGACTTCTTTTTAGAAGAAATAAAATTAGGTAAAGGTAAATATGGGTAAAGCTCTCGTAATAGTTGAGTCCCCGGCAAAAGCCAAAACTATTAATAAATATTTAGGTAATGACTACGTGGTGAAGTCCAGCGTCGGTCATATCCGTGATTTGCCGACCAGTGGCTCAGCCAGCAAAAAGAGCGCTGACTCAACCGAAGACAAAGCCAAGAAGAAAGTTAAAAAAGATCCAACGACGGCGCTGGTAAATCGTATGGGCGTCGATCCCTACCATGGCTGGAAAGCGCATTACGAAATCCTGCCGGGTAAAGAAAAAGTTGTTGCCGAGTTAAAGTCGTTAGCGGAAAACGCCGACCACATTTATCTCGCAACCGACCTTGACCGCGAAGGGGAAGCCATTGCCTGGCACCTGCGGGAAGTTATCGGTGGTGACGACAAACGCTTTAGCCGCGTGGTGTTTAACGAAATTACCAAGAACGCGATCCAAAACGCGTTCAAACAGCCCGGCGAACTGAATATCGACCGTGTCAACGCACAGCAGGCGCGTCGCTTTATGGACCGCGTGGTGGGTTACATGGTCTCGCCACTGCTATGGAAAAAAATTGCCCGTGGCTTGTCCGCTGGGCGAGTGCAATCCGTTGCGGTTCGACTGGTGGTGGAGCGTGAGCGCGACATCAAAGCCTTCGTGCCGGAAGAATACTGGGAGTTGCACGCCGATCTGTTGGCGAAGGGTGATACCGCGCTGCAGATGGAAGTGACCCATGCCCACGACAAACCCTTCAAACCGGTTAACCGTGAGCAGACTCACGCCGCACTCAACGTGCTGGAAAAAGCCCGTTATACGGTACTGGATCGCGAAGACAAGCCGACCAGTAGCAAGCCGGGTGCACCTTATATTACTTCTACGTTGCAGCAGGCGGCCAGTACCCGACTAAGCTTTGGCGTGAAGAAAACCATGATGATGGCTCAGCGCCTGTATGAAGCCGGTCACATCACCTATATGCGTACCGACTCCACCAACCTGAGCCAGGATGCGCTCGAGATGGTGCGGGGCTACATCGGTGACAATTTCGGCGACAAGTACCTTCCGAAAGCGCCGAACCAGTACAGCAGCAAAGAAAACTCGCAGGAAGCACACGAAGCCATCCGTCCGTCGGATGTCAACGTGCTGGCCGAGCAGTTGAAAGATATGGAAGCGGATGCGCAAAAACTGTATCAGCTGATTTGGCGCCAGTTTGTCGCCTGTCAGATGACACCGGCGCAGTACGACTCCACCACGCTGTCGGTGAAGGCCGCTGATTACCAGCTGCGCGCCAAAGGCCGTACGCTGCGTTTCGATGGCTGGACCAAAGTGATGCCTGCTCTGCGTAAGGGTGATGAAGACCGCACCTTGCCGTATGTTGAAGTAGGCAGCGATCTGGAACTGCAGAAACTGATCCCAAGCCAGCACTTTACCAAACCGCCAGCGCGTTATAGCGAAGCGTCATTGGTAAAAGAGTTGGAAAAACGGGGTATTGGGCGTCCTTCAACCTACGCTTCGATCATTTCCACCATTCAGGATCGTGGTTATGTGCGAGTCGAAAGCCGCCGTTTCTACGCTGAGAAAATGGGTGAGATCGTTACCGACCGTTTGGAAGAAAACTTCCGCGAGCTGATGAACTATGACTTCACCGCACGCATGGAAAACGGTCTTGACCAGGTAGCCAACAATCAGGCCGAGTGGAAAGCGGTGCTGGATGAGTTCTTTGCCGAGTTCAGCGAACAGCTGGAAACGGCGGAGAAAGAGCCGGAAGAAGGCGGTATGCGCCCGAATCAGATGGTGATGACCAGTATCGATTGCCCAACGTGCGGTCGCAAGATGGGTATCCGTACTGCCAGCACCGGCGTTTTCCTGGGTTGCTCCGGCTATGCATTGCCGCCGAAAGAACGTTGTAAAACCACCATTAACCTGGTGCCGGAAACGGAAGTGCTCAACATTCTCGAAGGGGATGACGCGGAAACCAACGCGTTGCGTGCCCGCCGTCGCTGCCAGAAATGCGGCACGGCGATGGACAGCTACCTGATCGATAACCAGCGCAAGCTGCACGTGTGCGGTAACAACCCGGCGTGTGACGGCTATGAGATTGAAGAGGGTGAGTTCCGCCTGAAAGGGTACGACGGCCCTGTGGTTGAGTGCGATAAGTGTGGTTCTGAAATGCACCTGAAAATGGGGCGCTTCGGTAAGTACATGGGTTGCACCAACGAGAGCTGCAAAAATACCCGTAAGATCCTGCGTAATGGTGATGTTGCACCGCCGAAGGAAGATCCGGTTCCATTGCCGGAACTGCCATGCGAAAAGTCGGACGCTTACTTTGTTCTGCGTGACGGCGCTGCCGGTGTGTTCCTGGCGGCCAATACCTTCCCTAAATCGCGCGAAACCCGTGCGCCGTTGGTGGAAGAGTTGGCCCGCTTCAAGGACCGTCTGCCTGAAAAACTGCGTTATCTGGCGGATGCGCCGGTGGCAGATGCGGAAGGCAACAAAACGCTGGTGCGTTTCAGCCGCAAGACCAAGCAGCAGTATGTCTCGGCAGAGAAAGACGGCAAAGCCACTGGTTGGTCTGCTTTCTACATCGATGGCAAATGGGTTGAAGGCAAAAAATAAATTTGCAGCCTGAATGCAACATTAAAAACCAGCCCATGTGGCTGGTTTTTTTATTGGCCAAAGAGGGCTAACGGATCTATCCTTGGCTGTTTTTTTCCTCCTGGGGCCAGGGTTTCACCTTGATCACAATGCAAAATAATCGTTACCACAGTGTGACGTGGATCTATACTTGAAGCTGTAGCGTGATATAGTGGTTATATAAAAAGTTTTTTTATGATTAAAGCTTATTAACAACGGCGGTTTCTTCAGCGTCTGGGTGAAACACGGTGTTTATGGCTTGTTACTTTTCAGCATACCGGGGCGACACCGATATACCTGGCTGCGGCTCAACGCAGTGTTTAACCTAGGATGGTATAAGATATGAAATTGCAGCAGCTTCGTTACATCGTGGAAGTGGTTAACCACAACCTGAATGTCTCCTCGACGGCAGAAGGGCTTTACACTTCACAACCCGGTATCAGCAAACAGGTGCGGATGCTGGAAGATGAACTGGGCATCCAGATTTTCGCCCGTAGCGGTAAGCACCTGACTCAGGTGACACCGGCAGGCCTTGAAATTATCCGGATCGCCCGTGAAGTCCTGTCCAAGGTAGATGCCATCAAAGCCGTCGCCGGCGAGCATACCTACCCGGACAAAGGCTCACTGTATGTGGCCACCACTCACACCCAGGCACGTTACGCGCTGCCTAACGTCATTAAAGGCTTCATTGAGCGTTATCCGCGTGTTTCGCTGCATATGCATCAGGGGTCGCCGACGCAAATCGCCGAAGCCGTATCCAAAGGCACCGCAGACTTTGCCATTGCCACTGAAGCGTTGCACCTCTACGACGATTTAATCATGCTGCCGTGCTACCACTGGAATCGCGCGGTGGTAGTAAAACCCGATCATCCATTAGCCGGTAAAAGCCACATCACCATCGAAGAGTTGGCGGCTTACCCGATTGTTACCTATACCTTCGGTTTCACTGGCCGTTCCGAGTTGGATACCGCTTTTAACCGCGCCGGTCTGACGCCACGCATCGTATTCACCGCGACTGACGCCGACGTGATTAAAACTTACGTGCGACTGGGGCTTGGTGTAGGGGTGATTGCCAGCATGGCTGTGGATCCGGTTCAGGATCCTGACCTGGTGACGGTGGATGCGCGTGATATCTTCACTTATAGCACCACCAAAATCGGTTTCCGCCGCAGCACCTTCCTGCGCAGTTATATGTACGATTTCATTCAACGCTTCGCTCCACATCTGACGCGTGACGTGGTCGATAGCGCAGTTGCGCTGCGTTCCAACGAAGAGATTGAAGCGATGTTTAAAGACATCAAACTGCCGGAAAAGTAAGCCGTCAGGTTAATGGCTGATAGCAGGAGGGGAACCGACCCCTCCCTGTTTCATCTTTTCAGGTTTGTTCACCTCTGATATCCCCTTTGTACTCCCACAGAACGCTGCCAGTACCGGCATCCATTCGTCAGCTGTTTCTCATTGCCAGTTTCTGCTGCACGGCAAGCAGGGTGCGGCGCCTTATCCAACCGCTGGCCGGGCGAATGGCTCCCCAATAGCAGGCAAAACGCGCTTTTACCTGGGGCGTAGGGCACCAGACGAAGGTTTCCGTACTCAGTATTGCCCATCCGGCATTGTCCTGTGTGACGTTGAAGCGCAACACCAGCTTAGCCGCAGCGGGATCGTTGTAATGGGCAAACTCTTCTGCATTGGCCAGATTTGCCACCCCCATGGTTGGGCGCCAGAAACGACCGGCCAATCCAAGAGAAATTTCATTAGTGTTCTGATGCAGCAGGGTAAAAGTGTCAAAACCAAATGCAGCGGCCGGCGTAGTATTTTTGGTGTTGGTGAACCATTGGCGCAGCTTCGTGGGTAACTGACGCAGCATCAGTAACCGGCTTATGATTGGGTCCTCGGCCATATCCAGCGCAAGCACCGCCTGAATAATGGCTTCAGGTGTGGCATTAATGGGGGCTGACTGATGTTTTTCATGAAAGCTGAAGGCGGGAATATAGGGCGGCGCGCCTTGCCAGCGCTGACACTCACGTTCACTGACGAATCCCAAAAATGCCACTATTCTCTCCCTGGATTTAAAATATGACTTTGGCATCACGGCCAATGCCGTGCGGACGGCTGGAAAGGAACCTTAACAGATAGCAATCGACGCAGGAATATGGCCCTGTTGCTATTCTGTGCTCAGCGAAGCCCATGCCTAAGCCGTTGGGAAAAAACGACTTCTCCCTTCTTGATTACTTCTGCCTATCGTTATGATCAAAACGTGTTGTTATCAAAACGTTACATCATCTTTGTGTTATCTTTAAGTAAGACCTCAGTGATTACCCTGTTTTATGCATAATAAGAAATGGAGGAGCTATGTCGTCCGATCTTCGTGAAACGAGTATGGATAAGCTGGTTGCACTGAATAACGAGTATCGTTATTACAGTCTGCCACTGGCCGCGAGACAGCTGGGTGATATCGACCGGTTGCCAAAATCAATGAAAGTGCTGTTGGAAAACCTGTTACGCCATGTGGATGGCGACACCGTGCAGGTTGACGACCTTAAAGCTATCGTCGGCTGGTTACAGACCGGTCATGCCGACCGCGAGATTGCCTACCGACCGGCTCGCGTACTGATGCAGGACTTTACCGGCGTGCCCGCAGTGGTGGATTTGGCCGCTATGCGTGAAGCGGTGCAGCGATTGGGCGGCAATGTTGACCAGGTCAATCCGTTGTCACCGGTCGATCTGGTGATTGACCACTCGGTCACCGTTGATGAGTTCGGCGATGACGAAGCGTTTGAAGAAAACGTGCGTATCGAAATGGAGCGCAACCACGAGCGCTATACCTTCCTGCGTTGGGGGCAGAAAGCCTTCAACCGCTTCCGCGTAGTGCCGCCGGGTACCGGTATCTGTCACCAGGTTAACCTGGAATATCTTGGCCAAACGGTGTGGCACACCGACGAAAGCGGTCAGCGTATTGCCTACCCGGACACGCTGGTGGGCACCGACTCCCATACCACCATGATCAACGGTCTGGGCATTCTTGGTTGGGGTGTGGGGGGTATTGAAGCCGAAGCGGCGATGCTTGGTCAGCCGGTATCGATGCTGATCCCGGACGTGGTGGGCTTTAAACTCACCGGTAAGCTCAGCGAGGGCATTACCGCTACCGACCTGGTGTTGACCGTCACCCAGATGCTGCGTAAACACGGCGTGGTGGGCAAGTTTGTTGAGTTCTACGGTGACGGTCTGGCGGATCTACCGCTGGCTGACCGAGCGACCATTGCCAACATGTCACCGGAGTTTGGTGCGACCTGTGGCTTCTTCCCGGTGGACGAAGTGACGCTGGGGTATATGAAGCTGAGCGGCCGCAGCGATGAGCAAATCGCGCTGGTGGAAGCCTATGCCAAAGTGCAGGGCATGTGGCGCAATCCTGGCGACGAACCGGTGTTCACCAGTACCCTGGCTCTGGATATGTCGACGGTGGTAGCCAGCCTGGCTGGGCCGAAGCGTCCGCAGGATCGCGTGGCGTTGCCAGATGTGCCCAAGGCTTTCAATGCCGCTACCGAGCTGGAGATCGGCAACCAGCAACGCAAATCCGAATTCAAGCCCTTCACCCTTAATGGGCAGCAGCACGACCTGCATAACGGCGCGGTGGTGATCGCCGCCATTACCTCCTGTACCAACACTTCCAACCCCAGCGTAATGATGGCCGCCGGCTTGCTGGCAAAAAATGCGGTGAAAAAAGGGCTGCGAACCAAACCCTGGGTGAAAACCTCATTGGCGCCGGGATCCAAAGTGGTGACCGATTATTTCGACAGCGCCAAGCTGACGTCCTACCTGGAAGAACTTGGGTTTAACCTGGTAGGTTACGGCTGTACTACCTGTATCGGTAACTCCGGGCCGTTACCTGAGCCTATTGAGCAGGCGATTAAAGAGGGCGATCTGACCGTTGGTGCGGTGTTGTCAGGTAACCGTAACTTCGAAGGCCGTATTCATCCGCTGGTGAAGACCAACTGGCTGGCCTCGCCACCCTTGGTGGTTGCCTATGCGCTGGCCGGCAGTATGAAGATTGATCTGACCAACGAGCCACTGGGTGAAGGCCGTGACGGCCAGCCGGTTTATCTGAAGGATATTTGGCCGAGCAGCCAGGACATTGCCCTGGCAGTCGAGGAAGTGCGTACCGAGATGTTCCATAAGGAATACGGTGCGGTATTTGACGGTGACGCCAACTGGCAGTCGATTCAGGTTGCCGGTTCGGCCACCTATCCATGGCAGGCGGACTCCACCTATATTCGCCATCCGCCGTTCTTCAGCAGCATGAAAGCGCAGCCGGATCCGGTGCAGGACATCAAGGACGCCCGCATTCTGGCGATCCTGGCCGACTCGGTGACCACCGACCATATCTCACCGGCAGGGAACATTAAACGCGACAGCCCGGCAGGCCGCTATCTGAGCGATCACGGCGTTGCGGCGCTGGACTTCAACTCTTACGGCTCGCGCCGTGGTAACCATGAAGTTATGATGCGTGGCACCTTTGCCAACATCCGCATCCGTAACGAAATGGTACCGGGGGTTGAAGGGGGTTATACCCGCCATATCCCGTCACAGAATCAGTTATCAATCTACGATGCTGCGATGCAGTATCAGCAGGAGCAGGTACCGCTGGCAGTGATCGCCGGTAAAGAATACGGTTCCGGTTCCAGCCGTGACTGGGCTGCGAAGGGGCCACGACTGTTGGGGGTTCGCGTGGTGATTGCCGAGTCCTTTGAGCGTATTCACCGTTCCAACCTGATTGGTATGGGCATTCTGCCACTGGAGTTCCCGGCAGGTGTGACGCGCAAAACGTTGGGACTGAGTGGTGATGAGCAGATCAGCGTCAGCGGGTTACAAACGCTCAAACCAGGGCAAGTGGTGCCGGTGCTGATCGCTTATGCCGATGGGCGCAAGGAAGTGGTCAATACCCGTTGCCGAATCGATACCGGCAATGAGCTGACCTACTATGAAAATGACGGCATCCTGCACTACGTGATCAGGAAAATGCTGTAATAAAAAGGGCGCCTTTCATGGCGCCCTGATTTTTCCCGCGGGAAATTACTCTTGGTCCAGTAAATGGCCCATTTTTGCGGCCTTGGTGGCCAGGTAACGCTCGTTCTTCGGGTTGCGACCGACGATCAGTGGCACACGCTCGGTAATGTTAATACCGGCTTCGGTCAGGATCTCGACCTTTTTCGGGTTGTTGGTCAGTAAACGCACCGCATCCACGCCCAGCAGTTTGAACATGTCCGCACACAGGGTGAAATCACGTTCATCCGCAGCAAAACCCAACTGGTGGTTGGCTTCTACCGTATCAGCGCCCTTGTCCTGCAGGGCATAAGCGCGGATCTTGTTCAGCAAACCGATATTACGACCTTCCTGGCGATGGTAGAGCAGAATACCGCGGCCTTCTTCCGCGATATGCTCCAGTGCGGCTTCCAGCTGAAAACCACAGTCGCAGCGCAGGCTGAATAAGGCATCACCAGTCAGACACTCAGAATGTACACGTGAGAGTACCGGTGTTGCGCCAGAAATATCCCCGAACACCAGTGCCAGATGATCGTGCCCGGTCGCCAGTTCTTCGAATCCTACCATCAGGAAATCGCCCCAAGGTGTTGGCAATTTGGCCTCTGCCACCCGTTTAAGCTGCATGTTGCTCTCCACAAATACTTCCGATTCAATCATGGTTGCGCATCCTACTTCCGGGTCAGTTGGCTGACCAGTATTAAATGCACAACGACGATCGGCATTTCGTTAATTATCGGCTATTTTGCCATAACTTCTTGCCCTGAGGTGCTCAGCAAATCAGCATCCGACGCTTTCAGCCAACTATTATTGCGATAGTCCGTTTATCTGTTTAATTTTTCGAGTGTTATCAATATTGCAAGATTGTTACACTGCAAATTGGCTTATGCAAAGGACGATGGGAATGTTTGAGATTGCAAAACGTACGGCAGCAGGTGCAATAGTGCTGTTGCTGATGCCGCTGGCGGTATGGATTTCCGGCTGGCAATGGCAACCGGGTGGCGACGGCAGACTGCTGAAAGGCCTGTACTGGCTGACTGAAACTGTCACTTCGCCCTGGGGTATCCTTACCAGTATTATTCTTGGCGCCTGGTTTCTGTGGTGCCTGCGCTTTCGTATCAAACCGGCCATTGGGTTGTTGGTGTTGCTCAGCGCGTCGATTCTGATCGGACAGGGCGTGAAGTCTTTTATTAAGGATCGCGTGCAGGAGCCTCGGCCATTTGTGTTGTGGCTGGAGTCGGCCCACCAGATTGATGAAAAGTACTTTTACTCGCTCAAGCGCAAAGAGCGGGGCGCGTTGGTGAAAGAGCAACTGCAGGAGCAAACGCTGGTACCGGTATGGCTACGTGAGCACTGGCAGTTTGAGACCGGCTTTGCGTTCCCTTCAGGCCACACGATGTTTGCCGCCAGTTGGGCGCTACTGGGCGTAGGGTTGTTGTGGCCACGACGGCACTACAAGACCGTCGCGGTCTTGATGGTGTGGGCAATAGGTGTCATGGGCAGCCGTTTGCTGCTGGGCATGCACTGGCCACGGGATCTGGCAGTGGCGACCTTGATCAGCTGGCTGTTGGTGACGATAGCTTGCTGGTTGGCTCAACGCTGGTTTGGCCCTTTGACGCCACCGCCGCAAGAACAGCAGGAAATTGCGGAAAGAACCTCGGAAGAGAAAATCAGGTGACGCTGTCACTTAATGCGGTGTCGCCATGGCACCGCATTAACCGCTTACATTTCCGGTCATTGTAATTCTTATTAATGCCCCCACATCCTTATTAATCTATTATTTTGAGAAGCTTTCTCATTAATTTGTTCGGGAGCGTCGTTTACTGTCGAATATGCCAGCAGATATGTGGTTTTATCGTGCCGCAGGGTTTCCCTGCCACGATGGGAAATGCTAACTTAAAGGTTAGGGAAGCCACGTATTGGCATATACCCGTCATCTTTCAAGTCGCAGCGTTGTTACCTGCACTCGCTCACCCCAGTTACTTACTTGAGTAAGCGCCTGGGGATGAGTGAGTTGGCCGCCTAGCTGTGCTGTACAGGGATGTACAAATGCCGCGAGCGCATGGACGCGCTAGAGCGGCCAACTTGAAAGCTATAGGGTAGAATTCATCCGATTAACTCGGCATTGCGGGAAAGAATGTGAAATATTTGCTGATTTTTTTGTTGGTTCTGGTGATTTTCGTGATTTCTGTCACGTTGGGCGCGCATAACGATCAGGTTGTGAGTTTTAACTATCTGGTTGCGCAGGGCGACTACCGCGTATCGACCCTGTTGGCGGCGTTGTTTGGCGCCGGTTTTGTTCTTGGCTGGGTCATTTGTGGCCTGTTTTATCTGCGTACCCGCATTGCGTTGGGGCGAGCCGAACGCAAAATCAAAAGGCTGGAACTGCAGCTTGAACAACCTGCTGAATCGGCAGCTCCGTCCGTTGTCAGCAAGGAATAACCTTCTATGTTAGAGCTGCTGTTTCTGTTGTTGCCCGTGGCTGCCGCGTACGGCTGGTACATGGGGCGCAGAAGTGCTCAACAGGACAAACAACAGGAAGCCAACCGTCTGTCGCGTGAGTATGTGGCCGGGGTTAACTTCCTGCTTTCCAACCAGCAGGATAAAGCGGTCGATCTGTTCCTTGATATGTTGAAAGAGGACAGCAACACCGTTGAGGCCCACCTGACGCTGGGTAACCTGTTCCGTTCGCGTGGCGAAGTAGACCGCGCAATCCGCATCCATCAGGCGCTGATGGAAAGCGCTTCCCTGACCTTCGAACAACGCCTTTTGGCCGTGCAACAGCTGGGGCGTGATTATATGGCCGCCGGCATGTACGATCGCGCCGAAGATATGTTTGGCCAGTTAATCGGCGAAGAAGATTTTCGCATTTCCGCGTTGCAGCAACTATTGGTGATCCACCAGGCAACCAGCGATTGGCAAAAAGCCATCGACGTGGCGGAAAAACTGGTCAAGTTGGGTAAAGATAAACAACGTATCGAGATCGCCCATTTCTACTGCGAACTGGCTTTGCAGGCGATGGGCAGTGACGATCTCGATAAGGCGATGGGCTTGCTGAAAAGAGCGGCCTCGGCAGATAAACAGTGCGCCCGGGTTTCTATAATGGTAGGGCGTATTTATATGGCGCAGGGTGAATACGCCAAGGCGGTTGAATCGCTCACGCGAGTGTTGAACCAGGATAAAGAGCTGGTGAGCGAAACCTTGCCGATGCTGCATGAGTGTTACCAGCATCTGGAACAGCAACAGGATTGGGCGGACTTCCTCAAGCGCTGTGTTGAAGAAAATACCGGTGCCACCGCTGAGCTGATGCTGGCGGAAATTATTGAGCAGAATGAAGGCCGTGACGTGGTGCAGGTGTATATCAACCGCCAGCTCCAGCGTCACCCGACGATGCGGGTATTCTATCGCCTGATGGATTATCACCTGGCAGATGCGGAAGATGGCCGTGCGAAAGAAAGCCTGTTGCTGCTGCGTGATATGGTCGGCGAACAAATACGTACCAAGCCGCGTTATCGCTGCCATAAATGCGGATTTACCGCACACTCGCTGTATTGGCATTGCCCGTCATGCCGGGCCTGGTCATCGGTTAAACCGATCCGTGGGCTGGATGGACAATAAGCTGCAATAAAAACGGGGCTAAAATAGCCCCGTTTTTTATGATGTTAGCGATTTATTTTTTCTTGCCGGCTTTGACGCTGCCTTTCAGCAGTTGACGCAACTTCTTCAATTCTTTCTGGTTCAGCGGTTGCTCGATTTCCTCTTCAATCCCCTGATTGTCAATTTCACTGTGATGTAACTCCGCCGATTTTTTAGCGTTTTTGTCCGCCTTGGCCGGTAAGTCGAAGCTATTTTCAAGGCGTTGACAGACCTCGGCGCTCAGAGAAAGTTGGTTATCGGCAGCAATGGCACGAATTTTTTCTTTGAGTTCCAGAGGGATTTTAATCGTTAGTGTAGATATCTCGCTCATTTTGAAGCCTTTCTGCGGGAAGATTGCCTTCAAGCTAAGCCAGTCGCGAGTGAGAGTCTAGTGTGTAATAAAAATTTAATATTTATGTAACATTGGACGAGGGAATAATGAACAATAAGGCGGGAGTATTGAGGTAGAGCCCGGCGTGCCGGGCTCTATACCAGAGTGCTTATTTGTAGATGACGGCGCTGCCACTTAGCATGTTATTACCACCGGCAGAGATAATGCGGTAGCTGCTGGCGCCCTGGGCTTCGGCTTTGGCGGCCAGTTTGGCTTCCAGGCTGCTCAGCGTCGTGGCATGGCCTGCAGAGACGACGCCGGATGCGCTCAGGCTGGTGGCCTGCTGCAGGTCTACCGGTTCAGCGGCGAAGGTAGCGAAAGAGGTCATGGCGATAGCGGCGGCTGCTGCAAAATATTTGATGCTTTTCATAAGAAACTCCAGTCTGTTTGTTTGGGTTGGAAGCCGTTCGCTTCCGATGTGTTGAATAATAAAGCATCCAGAAAGATTTAAAATCTGATAATGCTGAGCATCTTGTTCAAATTATTTGATTTATAATTTACGCATCTTTACGGCGCTTTACGCAGCCTGGGTTAATGGCAGCGGGGTTATATTGACGCTTGATGACGAACCTGGGCCTAACATTACTTAACCGCAGGGTGCGCTGCGGCTGGGATTTCTGTCGGCTGGCATGTAGAATGCGGCGGTCAGTTTGGCGGGTTGTTACCTGGTTATGTCCATTTTACAGAAGGTAGAAGAAATGAAGTCTGAAAATAACATTAATAACAACGACTTAAAATCATCTCCGATCATTGTTGCGCTTGATTACGCAGATATTGGCGCAGCATTGGCATTTGCCGATCGTATCAGTCCGCAGGACTGCCGGCTAAAAGTGGGCAAGGAAATGTTCACCCT
The DNA here is from genome assembly GCF_056376275.1 of Serratia sp. AR11. Lineage (NCBI taxonomy): Bacteria > Pseudomonadati > Pseudomonadota > Gammaproteobacteria > Enterobacterales > Yersiniaceae > Serratia > Serratia sp. AR11. Next base: position 2,995,596 of record NZ_CM150739.1, on the reverse strand, counting down.
GTTTGGACCACAATTGGTACGCGACTTGCACGCCCGCGGTTTCGATGTATTCCTGGATTTGAAATTTCACGATATTCCCAACACCACCGCCCGTGCGGTAGCGGCGGCGGCTGAACTGGGCGTGTGGATGGTTAACGTCCACGCCAGCGGCGGTGCACGGATGATGACCGCAGCCAAAGAGGCGTTGCTGCCTTATGGCGCGCAGGCGCCGTTGTTGATTGCCGTGACCGTGCTTACCAGCATGGAGGCGGAGGATTTGCAGGCTATCGGTATCGACCTCTCTCCGGCCGAGCAGGCGGAACGACTGGCGCGTCTGACCCGCGATTGTGGACTGGACGGCGTAGTCTGTTCTGCGCATGAGGCTGAACGCCTGAAAGCGGCCTGTGGCCAGCCGTTCCAGTTGGTGACACCAGGTATCCGTCCGGAAGGTAGCGATGCCGGCGATCAGCGCCGTATTATGACGCCGGTGCAGGCACAGGCGGCCGGTGTTGACTATATGGTGATTGGGCGCCCGATCACCCAATCTGCCGATCCTGCCGCTACGCTGAGCGCCATTCGCGCTTCACTGGCCTGAGGAGTTACTGATGAAGGACGATAACAGCCGTCTGGTTTACTCCACCGACAGCGGACGCATCAAGCCGGAAGAGGTTAAGCCACAGCGTGACAAGGGTGACGGCATCGTGCGCATTCAGCGCCAGACCAGCGGGCGTAAGGGGAAGGGCGTTTGCCTGATCTCAGGCGTCGATCTGGATGATGCGGCACTGGAAAAACTGGCGGCTGAACTGAAGAAGAAGTGTGGCTGTGGTGGCTCGCTCAAGGATGGTGTGATTGAGATCCAGGGTGATAAGCGCGATTTGCTAAAACAGCTGCTGGAAGCCAAAGGGATGAAGGTCAAACTGGCGGGCGGTTAATCGCCTGGGGGAATTGCCATGCCGCGGTGCAATGCTGCGGCATGGCAGTGGGTGATGCTGCCGGGCGTTAACCCGTTAATGGCAATGATGCCATTGACTAAAAGTAAAACAGACCTGAAATAATCTTTATTATGGTTAATACGTCAAAGCGTAAACGCTTTTGCCAGCCTGTCGGCTAGTGATCGGACAGGTTACTTGCCTACCTGATGACCAATGATGCCCCCAACGGCGGCCCCGCCGAGCGTACCCAGTGCGCTACCATCGGTCAACACCGCGCCGCCTACAGCCCCCGCACCGGCACCAATAGCGGTGTTACGGTCACGTTTGGACATGTTGGAACAAGCGCTGAGTGAAAACGCCAGCGTAAGCGCCAGAGCGGCGGTGGCGAAACGTTTATTGATAATCATCATAGTGACTTCTCCTTAGCATTGGCTTATGGGAGTGCCCTATAAGTATAGGCATGAACCCTAAATTCGGCCTGCTATTGGCTCCCAAAGCGTATCGATATAAAAAATGGCATTTTTTGTTAAAGGCAGAACAATTGAAAAGCTAAAAGCGCTCTCTCTGCCAATATCCACTATAAGCCTCTGCCTGACGATAAACAGGTAAATAGTCCTAAAGTCCATTTACCCGCTTTTGGCCGGCCCTTTCCTCTGTGCTCCACAGTTCTCGGTTTCCAGCAGAAGGCTACGCGGTCTTTAGCGATTTACGCCATACCCTCTCAGGAGCCGCCTGCCGACAATATTCCCTACAGGCTTAACCGGGAAAGACACATGCTTAACGAACTCAAGCAGCAGGTATTAGAGGCCAACCTGGCCTTGCCACGCCATCATCTGGTGACTTTCACCTGGGGTAACGTCAGTGCTGTCGATCGCCGTGAGGGGCTGATGGTGATCAAGCCGTCGGGGGTAGAGTATGCATTGATGACCCGTGACGACATGGTGGTGGTGGAACTGGAAAGCGGCAAAGTGGTGGAAGGGAGTAAAAAGCCGTCATCGGACAGCGATACCCATCGCGTGTTGTATCTGGAGTTTGCCGCTGCCGGGGGGATTGTTCATACTCATTCGCGGCATGCCACCATCTGGGCGCAGGCGGGGCTGGATATTCCTGCCTGGGGCACCACCCACGCCGATTATTTTTATGGTGATATCCCCTGTACCCGCCAGATGCACAATGAGGAAATCAATGGCCGCTACGAGTGGGAAACCGGCCGGGTGATCGTCGAAACCTTTGCAGAACGCCAGTTGGATCCGGCGGCGATACCGGCGGTGCTGGTGCATTCGCACGGTCCCTTTACCTGGGGAAAGGATGCGGAAAACGCGGTGCACAATGCGGTGGTACTGGAGGAGATTGCCTACATGGGGATTTTTTCGAGCCAACTGACACCAGGGCTGGCGAACATGCAGCAGACGCTATTGGACAAACATTACCTGCGCAAGCACGGTAAAAATGCCTATTACGGTCAGTAACCCTCAGGTAGGCCGTCGTTTGACGGCCACCATTTCCCCGCCTGGAGCCTAGTCGTTTACTATATCCAACTGTATTCCCTGGCGTTTTAACTGGTGCTGATAGTCCAGCGACAGCCGGGAATCGGTGATCACCCGATGCACTTTTCCCTGCTGAGTCAGTGGGTTGGGCTGTATTTGACCAAACTTGGACGAGTCGGTCAGGACAATATTCTCTACGCCCTTCGCCAGCACGGCATTAACCACATCGGCGCGCATCATATCGCGACCGGTAAAGCCGGTGTCCGCATGGTAGCCATCAATGCCGATAAACGCCTTGCTGAAATGCACCTGCTGAATACATTGTCGCGTTAACGGCCCGACCACGGTTTCGCTTTTTTTCTGATACAGGCCGCCCAGCACGATCACCTCGCAGTCGGTCTCTTTCAGCAGGTTGGCGATATAGTGGCTGACGGTGATCAGCGTGATGCGCTTGCGTTCGGCAATGTAGCGAGCCAACAGCGCGTTGGCACTGCCGCTTTCGATAAAAATGGTTTCATCGTCGTTAACCAGCGATGCGGCATATTGCGCCAGCTTTTGCTTGAGGGTGAAGTTGGACATCATGCGTGCATCGACGTCGTCACTTTCCAGCGCCAGCGCGGAACCATGCACCCGTTTCAAATAGCTGCGTTTCTCCAGCAGGTTCAAATCCTGACGGATTGTCACCTCAGAAACGCCGGTAGCGGCAGCTAAATCGCTGACGCTGATGCGCCGACGATCGTTAACCAATTGCAATATTGTCTGTTGTCTTGAATTCATATCAACCTGATGTGCGGCCACCAAGGTGCGGCCGCTAATATTTGTTGTTTAAATAGTATGTTCTGTTCGCGCAATAATATCATCCTGCGCGTCAGGGGATAATGCGGTAAAGAACGCGGAATATCCAGCAACGCGAACCACTAAATCACGATACTGGTCAGGATGTTGCTTCGCTTCCAGCAGGGTTTCCCGCGACACAATGTTGTACTGTACGTGCCAGCCCAGGTAGGTCTCAAAGAAGGTGCGCAGCATCAACATCAGCTTTTCACGGTCGACCGGGTTTTCCAGCGTGGCCGGGTTGAGTTTCTGGTTCAGCAGCACGCCACCGAGGATTGAAGCGGTAGGCAACTTGGACAGTGAATTGAACACGGCAGTCGGCCCGAGATGGTCGGTACCTGATGCCGGGCTGGCACCTTCCGCCAGCGGCGTATGCGCTTTGCGCCCATCAGGGGTTGCCAGGGTAGCGGCGCCAAAGGGGACGTTAGCCGAAATGGACGAAGTGCCGGCGTAGTAAGTGCCGCCAATCGGGCCACGACCAAAGCGGGTATTGTGGTATTGCGCGAGTTCGTCAATGTAGCTTTGATAAGCGCGTACCAGCAATTGGTCGACCTCATCCACGTCATTGCCGTATTTTGGCGCGGCGTTGAGCAACCGCTGACGTAACTGCTCGCCGCTCAGCCCGTCAAAGTCATTGGCCAGCGCTGCCGCCAACTGCTGCTGGCCGATCGCACCCTGTTCGAACACCAGTTTACGCACTGCCGCCAGGCTGTTGCCCAGGTTGGCGATACCGACCTGCAGGCCAGAAACCCAGTCGTATTTTGCACCGCCTTGCTTAATGCTTTTACCGCGTTCGATGCAGTCGTCCACCAGCGCTGAACACAGGATGTCATGAGCATTTTCTTCCAGCACGCTATCGACCACGCACTCAATTTCAATCGACTTACGGGTGTAGTAGCGGATCTGGCTGTCCCAGGCACCCAGCACCTGGTCGAAATGGCTGAAGTTGCCCCGCGACAACGCCAACTCCTGGGGCAAGAAGACCTTGCCGGAGGTGGCATCACGCCCTTGCTCCAGTGCTGCCAGCAATACTCGGGCGAAGTTGATAAAACTCATGCCGGTGCAGCGATAACCCCATTTTCCGCCGACGGCGGTTTCGATGCAGCCGATCGCCGCATAATCATAGGCATCCTGAGGTTCCACGCCCAGCTTGATAAACTCCGGAATCACTATCTCATCGTTGTTGAAGGCCGGCATGCCAAACCCACAGCGGATCACCTGCACGCAGGCATCGAGAAAGTCGCTGCTCATCCCGGCATGGTAACGAACGCTGAGGTTGGGTTGGGTCGAACGCAGGCGGCCGCAGGACTCCAGAATGGTATAGGACAAAGGGTTCACCGCGTCGCGGGGTGAGCCATCGACCAGCTGTTGTCCGCCGATAGTGACGTTCTGATACAGCGGGCTGCCTGCCGAAGCTTTGGAGTGCGAGCCGGAACGGATCTTGTTGATCTCCAAAAGTTTCAGCCAGCAGCTGTGCAGCATTTCAATCGCACGCTCACGTGGCAGAGTCTGCTCCAGCTCGACATCGCGGCGATACCAGGGGTACAGATATTGGTCGAGACGGCCAAAGGACACCGAATGGCCGTTGGATTCAATTTGTAGCGTTAACTGAATGAAGTAACACAGTTGCAGCGCCTGCCAGAAGGTCTGCGGTGGGCGGTGGGCGATCAACTCGCAGTTTTCCGCGATGGCCTGCAACTCTTCACTCCGCCAGTGGCGGCTTTCCGCCTGTGCCATGCTGCGGGCCAGTTCGGCAAAGCGCAGGATATGGGCGCTAAGTGCCTCCAGGGTCAGGTCGATAGCCTTCAGGAATTGTTCCTGCTGTAACTCTTGCCAGTCGGTGAGGTGAATGCGGCTGCGGCGCTCGTCCACCTTGTCGCGTAGTCCGTCGAGGCCTTTTTCCAACAGCAGTGGGAAATTCACCGCCAGGTGGGCATCTCCCGAAGTCATATTGCCTTCGGCCTTGATGATGCCGGTGGCCAGCAGCGCCCGTTGTTCATCGGTGAACATGCCGTAGCAGCGGTCTTGTACCGTTTGGCCACGCCACCACGGGCATATCCGGTGCAGGATGGCCTTATTCTCTTCGCTGATGGAAAAACCGGCACCCGGACGGTCGGCCAACTGGTCAATCTCGTCTTCGATCCAACTGACGGTATATTCCGGGAAGATCGGCGCGGCGCGCAATTCGCTGGCCTGGTTGCCGATAATCAGCTCATCGTTTTCGATTCTCAGGGTTCGTTTGGCCAGATGATTAGCTAATGCCAGCGCCCGACGCACCGGCAAGGGTTTGTCCAGGTGTTGCTGATAGGCTTCGGTATAGTGTTGCGCGCGTTCGGTGCAAACCGGCGGTTTGACGATATGGATCAACGCGTTCTTGTGGGCCAGGGTGCGTGCGGTCAGGGTGGTCAGGTCCAGCGTGGTCATGATGTTATCCTCGCAAAATAGCGGTCAGCCCTTTGGTGTTGGCGTACTGCTCGGCATAGGCCAGCAGTTCGGGCGCATCCAGTGGGGTACGGGCAGCGTGATAGGGTTCGCCGAGCAGGTGGTATTTGTTGATGCCCAGTGTGTGGTATGGCAAAAAATGAATCTCTTTGGCGCCGGCTTCATCGGCGGCGAAATCGACAATCGCACGGACAGAGTGGCGATCGGCGTTAAACTCCGGGATCAGTGGCACGCGCACAATAGTTTGGGTACCGCGCTCGGCCAGCCGACGAAAATTGTCCATCACTCGTTTGGCGGAGCCGCCGGTCCACTGTTTGAAGCGCCGTTCATCGACGTGTTTCAGATCCGCCAGCATCAGGTCAAGCCAGGGCAGTGACGGGGCGATGTATGACCAGGGGGTATGCAGACAAGACTCCACCGCGGTATGAATACCGGCCTCACGACTGCGGCGCAGCAGTTCAGCCGCCACGGTCGGTTGCATAAAGGGTTCACCGCCGGACAGCGTCAGCCCACCGCCGGTGCGCAAATAAAAGGGTCTGTCGCGCAGAACCTCGGCCATGATATCGTCGATATTTATCGCGCTGCCGCACAGGCTGAGCGCGCCGGTTGGGCAACGGGCAGCCAATGCGGCATAATCCTCATGGCTGAGTAAATTGCGCTGGATCACCAGGCTATCGTCTATCCGCCGGACAGCCTGCGGATCCACTTCAATACACAGCGTGCAGCCGCCAAGACACAGGCGTGGATCGAACAACAGGTCTGCCTTTCGCGCCCGGCTTTCCGGGTTCTGGCACCAGAGGCAGCCAAGCGAGCAGCCCTTTAGAAACACTACGCTGCGAATGCCTGGGCCATCATGGGTGGAATAACGCTGCAGATTGAAAATCACGAGTCACCTGTCATTCGGTTGCTTTGCTGCTTTCATTAAAGTTGTTTCGAATGAAAGTTTATTTGATTTCGATCAAATATAAACCTATTGCATGTCCTACTATGTTCAGAGTTTGAATTCGCCCACAGAAGATTCAGGAGTCCGTAATGGAGCTTTATCTCGATACCGCTGATGTGAACGCCGTGAAACGCCTGGCGCGCATCCTTCCGTTGCATGGTGTGACCACCAATCCAAGTATTGTGGCCAAAGAGGGGAAACCAATTTGGGAGGTGCTTCCGGCGCTGCGCGATGCGCTGGGAGGCACCGGTAAGCTGTTTGCTCAGGTGATGGCCAACGATGCCGAACTTATGGTGGCAGAAGCGGCGCTGCTTCATCAGCGTGTACCAGGGCTGGTGGTGAAGGTGCCGGCGACCGCGGAAGGGCTGGCAGCAATCAAGAAACTCAAAGCGATGTCGATCCCTACGCTGGGGACGGCGGTCTACGGCGCGGGTCAGGGATTGCTGGCGGCGCTGGCCGGGGCAGAGTATGTCGCCCCTTACATTAACCGGGTGGATGCGCAGGGCGGTGACGGCATTAAGATGGTGCAGGAGCTGCAGCAGTTGCTGACGCTGCATGCACCAGGAGCCAGAGTGCTGGCCGCCAGTTTTAAAACGCCGCGTCAGGCACTGGAATGCTTACTGGCAGGTTGCCAGGCCATCACCTTACCGGTCGACGTTGCCGAACAGTTCCTTGCCGCACCGGCGGTACAGGTGGCGGTAGAGAAATTCGAACAGGATTGGCAGGGGGCCTTTGGGACTAATTTATTGAACTGAGTTGTAAACAAAGAAAAGGGCACTGACCAAGTGCCCGGTTGTTTAGAAGTAGGGGCGCTGCATGCCGCGCCCAATCGCAGATTTACCCATTCTCACGCAGGACGATCGGTGACTCCTGAGCGGTAGGCAGGCTGGAGTTCAACGCACGGCGGATCACAAAGAAGGCGGAGACCAGCATGGTTACCGCCACCAGCATAAAGAAAGCACAGAGCGCGGCGTTAATCTGGTTGCTGAACACGATGGTTTCCATATCCTTTAACGTCTTGGCCGGTGCGATTAACGTACCTTGCTCAATACCGGTAGAGAATTTCTTCGCCTGTGCCAGGAAGCCGATACTCGGTTTTTCATGGAAGATCTTCTGCCAGCCGGCGGTCATTGAGGTGATAAACAACCAGACGGTGGGCAGGATAGTCACCCAGGCGTAGCGCTGTTTTTTCATTTTGAACAGCACCACGGTACCGAGGATCAGCGCCATCGATGCCAGCATCTGGTTACCGATACCGAACAGCGGCCACAGGGTATTGATGCCACCGAGCGGATCGACCACCCCCTGATAGACAAAGAACCCCCAGCCTGCGACTGCCACCGTAGTCCCCGCCAGATTACCGAACCACGAACGGTTGTTGGCCAGCCGTGGGATCGCCACGCCAACCAAATCCTGCACCATAAAGCGACAGGCACGGGTGCCGGCATCGACGGCGGTCAAAATAAACAGGGCCTCGAACAAAATGGCGAAGTGATACCAAAACGCCATCATCGCGCGGCTGTTAAATACCTCGGTAATGATGTGCGCCATACCTACCGCAAAGGTCGGTGCGCCGCCGGCACGGGACAGAATCGAGTGCTCCCCGACGTCTTTGGCAATCATCGTCAAGGTTTCCGGGGTGATCATAAAGCCCCAGCTGTTAATCACCTGCGAGGCATTTTCCACCGTGGTGCCGATCAGCGCCGCCGGTGAGTTCATGGCGAAGTAAACGCCCGGATCGATAACCGAGGCGCAGATCAGCGCCATGATGGCCACGAAGGACTCCATCAACATGGCACCGTAGCCGATAAAGCGGATATGGCTTTCACGCTCCACCAGTTTCGGTGTCGTGCCGCTGGACACCAGCGCATGGAAGCCGGAAATCGAACCGCAGGCGATGGTAATAAACAGGAACGGGAACAGCGATCCGGCGAACACCGGGCCGCTACCGTCGATAAAGCGCGATACCGCCGGCATTTTCATTTCCGGCATGGCGAAAACAATACCAATCGCCAGCCCGATAATGACGCCAATCTTCATAAAGGTGGACAGATAGTCACGCGGTGCCAACAGCAACCACACCGGCAGCACCGAGGCGACAAAGCCGTAGACGACCAGTACCCAGGTCAGCGTAGTGCCGTGCAGCGTGAAGAACGGGCCCCAGTAGGGGTCTTGCGCCACATTGCCGCCGTAAATTATCGCCAGCAGCATCAGGGCAAAACCCACCACCGAAATTTCGGCGATTTTACCCGGCCGGATAAAGCGCATATACACGCCCATAAACAGAGCGATAGGAATGGTGGCGGCGATAGTGAACAGGCCCCATGGGCTGTCGGCCAGCGCTTTTACCACTACCAGCGCCAGCGCAGACAGAATGATAATCATCACCCCCAGCGCACCCAGCATGGTGATCACCCCAGCGAAAGCCCCCAGTTCCTGCTTGGCCATTTCACCCAGCGAACGGCCATCGCGGCGAGTGGAGATAAACAGGATCAGGAAGTCCTGCACGGCACCGGCCAACATCACCCCAACCAGGATCCAGATGGTGCCGGGCAGAAAGCCCATTTGTGCTGCCAGGATCGGGCCAACCAACGGCCCGGCACCGGCAATGGCGGCAAAATGGTGTCCAAACAACACCCATTTGTTGGTGGGCACATAGTCCAGCCCGTCGTTGCGACGTTCTGCCGGCGTCTTGCGGCGATCGTCGAGCTCAAAGACTTTCTTGGCAATAAACAGGCTGTAGAAGCGGTAAGCGATGCTGTAGCAGGCGACCGCCGCGACGACTAGCCAAACCGCATTGACATGCTCCCCACGGCTTAGCGCCAGCATGGCGAAGGCAAATGCGCCCACCAACGCCACCGCCAGCCAGATGATCCCGGACTTGACGTTTTTCATGATCAACAACTCCTAGGTGCGCAGAAATAAAAAAAGAAGCTCTTATTGGAGAATGGATACAAATTAAAAGTAGGAGTTTTGTGCGTTAAGAACAGCAAGTCGGATGAGAAATGTGAAGCAGGTTGAGTAATGACGTAAAAACAATGTGATGGGTGTGAGGCTGGCTTACCTGGCTGTGGCGCAATAGCGGGGACGCGACTGTTTGAGCGACGAAAAAAAACACCGGAGGTTGACCCGTCCGGTGTTTGTCTGGCGTGCGATTAATCTCGCGAGGTTAGGCCGCCGGTCTGGCGATCACGCTGCGGGTTTCCATACGCACTTCGGCGATAGTGACCTGCAGATTATCCCCCTGGCGATAGACGACTTCGCCTTTGATCTGAACGGTGCCGGTCTCCTGGCTGCAGACCATTTCATCACGCACCGCGTGAATAAAGGGAGCCGGGATAAAGGCCACTGCGCCGTTGTCCAGCAGGCGTACACGCAGGCCGCCGCGGGTCACGTCGATGATCTCTGCATTGAAGCGCTCATCGGTGCCGGCTTTATCTTTCAGGTAGCGAGCGTACAACCAGTCACCCACGTCGCGCTCCGCCATGCGGTTCAGACGACGGCGTTCTGCCAGTTGGACGGTGACTTCATCCTGAGGTTTTTCGGCGGGCTGCTCGGCGATAATGGCTTTCAGCAGACGGTGGTTAACCATATCGCCGTATTTACGGATCGGTGAGGTCCAGGTGGCGTAGGCTTCCAGCCCCAGTCCATAATGCGGGCCCGGTGTGGTGCTGATCTCGGCATAGGTCTGGGAACGACGGATGCGGCTGTCGAGGAACTGGGTCGGCTGTGAATCCAGGTGACGACGCAGTTCGCAGAACCCTTCCAGCGTCAGCAGTTTCTCGGCATCGGCTTCCACGCCGTTGGCCTGCAGCACGGTAACCGCCTGTTCAACCAGCAGCGGATCGAAACCGGTATGCACGTTGTAAATGCCGAAGCCGAGACGGTCGCGCAGCACAATAGCGGCGCAAACGTTGGAAGCAATCATGCACTCTTCAACGATACGGTTGGCCGTGCGGCGCTGCTCGGTGACGATCTCCAGCACTTCGCCTTTTTCGCCCAGAACAAAGCGGTAGTCAGGGCGATCCTTAAATACCAGAGCGTGCTGGTGGCGCCAGGAATTACGCACATCGCAGACACGCTTGAGCAGGGTGATTTGCTGTGCAATGTCGTCACTTGGCGGTTGCCAGCCGGCAATGCCTTCCAGCCAGTCGGACACTTCGTCATAAACCAGTTTGGCTTTTGACTCGATCTCGGCGGCGAAGAAGCGAATGTCGTCAGCCAGGGCACCATCGGCACCGATGGTCACGCGGCAGGCCAATACCGGACGGCGTTGGTTCGGGCGCAGTGAACACAGGTTGTCTGACAGATCGCGTGGCAACATAGGGATGTTGAAGCCCGGCAGGTAGTTGGTGAAGGCGCGCTTGCGGGCGATTTCATCCAATGGGCTACCTTGCTCGACGTAGGCGGTCGGATCGGCAATAGCGATGGTCAATTGCAGTGAGCCGTCACCGTTGTCCTGTACGAACAACGCATCGTCCATATCTTCGGTGCTGGCACTGTCAATGGTGACAAAATTCAGCGCAGTCAGGTCTTCACGCGGCAGTGAAGCATCCGGCTCGCTGATGGCGATCATCTCCGGAGCTTCTTTTTCCAGATTATGACGGGCCAGCGTGACCCACCATGGCGCCAGGTGGTCTTCACCATCGGTAATGAATTGGGTCAGATCGGCATTGAAACCGCGGTCGCCTTTCAGCGGGTGGCGACACATTTCTGCCACTGCCCAGTCACCGGCCTGGAAATTGTGGTTCAGGCCACGCACGGGACGACACTGAATCGCGTCTTTCAGCAACGGATGATCGGGCACGATTGACAAGCGGTCATCGCGCTTTTGCACTCGGCCAACAAAGCGCGACAGGAATGGCTCGATCAGAGTTTCCGGCTCGGCGATTTCGCGCTCTTTCTCGGTGTGCAGAGTCGCGCTCACCCGGTCGCCGTGCATGACTTTCTTCATGTACGGTGGCGGAATGAAATAGCTTTTTTGACCGTCTACTTCAAGAAAGCCAAAGCCTTTCTCAGTCCCTTTTACTACGCCTTCAACGCGCGGGGTCTGAGAGTGAAGTTGCTGTTTAAGCTGCGCCAGCAGCGGGTTATCTTGAAACATATCGTCCAGTGAATGGGTTGTGAGTGGCAAGATTTGCGGCTGACAGTTTTACGCGAATCACCCGCTGCGGGCAAGCCTAACGTCACGGTTTTACCGCGTTAGCGCGTGATTATAGGGAATATCCAGTCATCAAAAGTCGCCGGAGAGAAAAGCGGGCCCGTTGGCGATCGAGATATTAGCGCGCCCGGCGTAAACCGGGCGCTGCAGGTCAGGCGATACGCAGCGTCGGCTGCGCGGCGCAACGGCGTATTTCCACCGGTATCGACTTGGAGGTCGGCGTGCCGGTGCCGTCACCAAAGCTGGCCAGCGGCACCAGTGGGTTGGTCTCGGGATAATAAGCCGCCAGATTACCGCGTGGGATATCGTAGCTCACCAGTTTGAAACCGCTTACCTTGCGGGTGATGCCGTCATTCCACAGGGTTTCGATCTCCACCAATTCGCCATCCTGCATATCCAGAACGGCCAGATCTTCCGGGTTAATAAACAGCACTTCTCGTTGACCATACACGCCACGATAGCGGTCATCCAGCCCGTAGATAGTGGTGTTGTACTGATCGTGCGAACGCAGGGTCTGCAGTGTGAAGGGCGCCTGGCGACCATCCAACTGCGGGAACAGGGTGTCCGGCAACGGGGCAGCCCCGAATTCCGCCTTGCCGCTCGGGGTATTGAAGCGCAGTTCGGCGGCGGCATTGCCCAGATAGAAACCACCCGGCTGATCGCAGCGATGGTTAAAATCTTCGAAGCCCGGAATGGTGGCGGCGATATGGTTGCGGATCAATGAATAGTCATCCGCCAACTCCAGCCAGTCGAGCTGTTGGTTGCCCAGCACCGCATCAGCGATACCGCAGACAATGGCGGTTTCCGAGCGTTGGGTTTCCGCCAGTGGCTTGCCGACGCCTTCGGACGCATGCACCATGCTGAAGGAGTCTTCTACCGTGATGTACTGCGGGCCGCTGGCCTGCAAGTCCTGCTCGGTTCGGCCCAACGTTGGCAGGATCAGTGCGTCCTTGCCGGTGACCAGATGGCTACGGTTAAGCTTGGTACTGATATGCACCGTCAGGTCGCAGCAGCGCAGAGCGCGGGCTGTGCGTTCGGTGTCCGGCGCGGCGGCGGCCAGATTACCGCCCAGCGCCAGCAAAACCTTCACTTCACCACGCAGCATGGCCTCAATCGCCTCTACGGTGTTATGGCCCGGTTCGCGTCGCGGCGAGAAGTTAAAATGTTGTTCCAGGCTGTCTAGCAGCGCCTTGGGCGACTTCTCGTCGATCCCCATGGTACGGTTGCCCTGCACGTTGCTGTGGCCGCGTACCGGGCACAGACCGGCGCCCGGTTTGCCTAACTGACCGAATAGCAGTTGCAGGTTGGTGATTTCACGTACCGTCGGCACCGAGTGTTTATGCTGGGTCACACCCATTGCCCAGGTGCAGATCACGCGCTCGGCACCCTGATAAATGGCCGCCGCCTGGCGTAGTTGTGCTTCGCTGAGGCCGGACTGCTGGGTGATTTGCTCCCATGAGGTGGCATCCACCTGGGCCAGATAGCTCTCCACACCGACGCTGTGCTGCTCAATAAAGGCCTGGTCGAACAGGCCCGGCTCACCGGCAACCAAGCGCTGACGGTGGCCTTCAAGCAAAGCTTTCACCATGCCGCGTACCGCGGCCATATCTCCGCCGAGGTTGGGTTGGAAATAGGACGAACTGATCGGTGATGACTTGGGCGTCAGCATCTGAATCGGGCTTTGCGGATCGGCAAAGCGCTCCAGCCCACGTTCGCGCAGGGTGTTAAAACTGACAATGCGCGCCCCACGGCTGGCCGCGTTTTTCAGGCTGTGCAGCATGCGCGGGTGGTTGGTGCCGGGGTTCTGACCAAATACAAAGATGGCATCGGCCTTTTCAAAGTCATCCATACGGATGGTGCCTTTACCCACGCCGATACTTTGTTTCAGCCCGACGCCGCTGGCTTCGTGGCACATGTTGGAGCAGTCAGGAAAGTTACTGGTGCCGAGCATGCGACCAAACAGTTGATACAGGTAGGAGGCTTCGTTACTGGCGCGCCCCGAGGTATACAGCTCGATCTGGTTCGGATTATCCATTTGCCTGATGTGCCGGGCAATCAATGCCAGCGCGTCTGGCCAACCGATCGGCTCATAGTGGTCGGTTTCGGCGTTATAGCGCATTGGGTGGGTGAGGCGGCCCTGATACTCAAGAAAGTAATCGCTTTGTTGCTGCAGAGTGCTGACGCTGTGAGCGGCAAAGAATTCCGGTTCGACCGCGTTACGCGTGGCTTCCCAACTGACCGCCTTGGCGCCGTTTTCGCAGAAGCTGAAGGTGCTGTGATTATCATCGCCCCAGGCGCAGCCCGGGCAGTCGAAGCCGCGGGCCTTATTTACGCGCATCAGGTTACGCAGGTTTTTCAGCGTTTGTTTGCTGTCGAGCACATAGCGAGTGGTGGCTTCGAGTGAACCCCAGCCGCCCGCCGCGCCGGTATAAGGCTTTATTGACGGTTTAAATTTCATTTTGGTCTTCGCAGGTGGTTGTAGCTAAAAAGTGAACGCTTTTTTAAGCGCTTTCAGTGTTTATGTCACAAGTTTAGGAGGGCGCGGCTTCAGCGTCTAATCGAATGGGGCTATGGCGGCATAGAGCCGGTTTATCGCATGATCGGCCCGGACAAACAAATGGTTGCATAATGACATGTGCTGAAAAAGAGTAATGATTCCGCTTTCGCCACAATTAATGCAGTCTATGCCTCGGATTATATTGGTATTTTATTTTGCCCGCAGGGCCTGAGGAACAGCAATTGAAGCGTTCAGTATTGGCGGTGATCACCGGAGTTTTGCTGCCGTTGGCGGTACAGGCGGCAGATGCGCCACTCAACTTTCCCCTTAATACCCCGCCGGCGATAGACGCCGCCTCTTACGTGTTGATGGATTACACCACCGGTCAGGTACTGGCACAGGAAAATGCCGATCAGAGGCGTAATCCGGCCAGCCTGACCAAACTGATGACCGGGTTGGTGATTGATCACGCGCTCGATCAACACAAGATTGGTCTGGATGACGTGGTAACGGTGGGTAAAGATGCCTGGGCGCAGGGCAATCCGGTGTTCAAAGGCTCTTCGTTGATGTTCCTGAAGCCCGGTGACAGGGTCACGGTTCGCGATCTCAGCCGCGGCATTATCATTGACTCCGGCAACGACGCCTGCGTAGCCATGGCGGACTACGTGGCGGGCAGTCAGGCCGCATTTGTCAAACTGATGAATGAGAAGAGCGCCCAGCTTGGCCTGCAAAACACCCATTTTGAAACCGTCCACGGTCTGGATGCCCCAGGGCAATTCACCACGGCGGGCGATCTGGCGGTGATCTCCCGCGCCATTATTATGAGCGAACCGGCGGAATACCATATGTACAGCGAGAAATCGCTGACCTGGAACGGTATCACCCAGCAGAACCGCAACGGGCTGTTGTGGGACAAAAACCTGCGGGTGGACGGTCTGAAAACCGGCCATACCGAATCCGCCGGTTTTAACATTATTGCGTCTGCCACCGAAGGCGACCGTCGACTGATCGCCGTAGTGATGGGCGGTAAAAGTCCAAAAGGGCGCGAAGAACAGGCGCGTAAACTGCTGACCTGGGGGCTGCGTGATTTCGTTACCCTACATTTGTTTAGCGCTGGGCAAAGCCTGGGGCAGGAGAAAGTGTGGTACGGCGATCGCCATGAGGTTGCGGTGGGCAGCCGGCAGGATCAATATCTCAGCCTGCCGAAAAGCGAAGCGGGCAAGCTGAAGGCGCAATATGTGATCAATACGCCGCGTCTTGATGCTCCGCTGACTCAGGGGCAGTCGGTCGGTGAAATTCGTATCAGTGACAATGGCAAAGTACTGAAAACCTTGCCGCTGGTGGTGTTGCAGCCGGTCAATCAGGGCGGCATGTTCTCGCGCCTGATGGACTATGTGAAGTTGAAAATCTGACTCTCGGGGCGCAGCGCTCCGCGCCCGAAATCCAGCAGCGATGATATACTCAGGTTAGTCATGACTTGTTGAGCCGTTTTATGGATATTAAGCAACTGATCTACCTGTGTAATCTCGAACGTGAACGCCACTTTGGCCGTGCGGCGCAAGTCAGCTTCGTCAGCCAGCCGACGTTATCCATGCGGCTGAAAAATCTGGAAAAAGAGCTGGGCGTTTCGTTGATCAATCGCGGCAACAATTTCGAAGGCTTCACCGCTGAGGGTGAACGAGTGCTGTCGTGGGCGCGTGAGATTGTCTCGGTTTATCAGGGGCTGAAGCTGGAGGTCGAGTCGCTTAAGCACGGCCTTAGCGGCACGCTGCGCATTGGTGCCGTTCCTCAATGCAGCATTTCGCTGGCACAAATGTTAAAGGCGGTCAGCGAGCGTTTCCCGCAGTTGGACTACCGGGTGTCCGTGTTGAGCGCCGATCAGTTGCTGGAGGCGTTGACGGCGCATACCGTGGATATCGGCATCGGCTTCTTTGAACTTTCCACGTTGCAGGAGCTGCATTTCCAGTCGCAGCCATTGGCGGACGCCGGCGTTGAATTGGTGTTCCACCCTGAGTACTTCCCCGAACTGACAGGGGATACGCCAATGACGTTGGAGGAGGTGGCGGCACTGCCGCTGTGCCTGGCGGAACCGACGCGCTATTTCCGCCGCTACCTTGATCAAAACTTCCGTGAAGCCGGTTTGACGCTGCATGTACGTATGGAAACCACCTCGATATTCCAATTGCTGCAGGGCATTTTTGTTGGCTTGGGCTGCGGATTGTTTCCGCCAGGCAACCTGTTGCCGACCATGATGCCGGAGCTACAACGCAGGCCGGTGACCATCGCAGCCATGTCACGTCACGCCGCAGTGGTCACCGCCGAGCCAGGGCGCGCATCGCCATTGGCGCAGCACTTTTTTGATGCCGCGCGCGGTTGGCTGCTGCGGTAACTATTCCGCCTGGTTTTCGTTGAAGTACTGTGTGTCACCCAGAGTTTGGCGTAAACGGTTCTCCCAGGCGTAAAGTGCCCCGGTGAGGATCACGTCCAGCGCCTGGGCCTGATTCATCCCACTGTTAAACAACGGCTGCACGCTACGTGGAGTGAACTTTTCCGGCGTGCGGGTCAGGTCTGCTGCCACGCGGATCACCGCCTGATAAACCGGGTTATCGGTGCTCTCCAGCCCATGATCAATATTCTCGAACAGAGCACTGACCAATAAGTCATGCTCAATATCCTGCGCCACGGTGGAGGCACAATAGCGGCTGCCGTTGATGCGGGAAACTGCCAGCGTCGCCAGTGCCTTCAGCCGCGCCGACAGGCCATAGCCGTCGGCGTTGATACTGTTAAATACGCCGTTGCGCTCACGTAGCGCGGGGGCATCGTGGGCCAGCAGCAGATAATAAGACTCGCTGCGGGCGTCGGGGTGGCTTTGATCCAACACGTCAAGTTGTTCAGCGCATGCTTCCTCCAGCACCACCGATGGCAGCCGTGCTTGCCATGCCAATTCTTCCGTCGTGAAGGGCACACTTTCAGCATCCGCTATGTTCGGGAAACCGGGCACCACGCCAGTTGGCCGCCCGGCTAAGGCGGCCACGCCAGCCACCACCCGCGCCTGATAGCTGACAAAGCCGATAATCTGCGAAAACGCCACAATATCCGCCGGGCTGAGCCCGACGTCGCTGAGCTGTTGTAAGGCTTTAGGGCAAATCAGGGTCGGCTGACTGGCGAGCTGACGGGCATATTGGGTGATTTGTGCCAGGCGGATGTTGCTTTCTCGGGAGGCGTCAGGGCTGTACAGCGGGGCGAGGCGGGCAGCGTAATGGCTACAGAGGGATTGCACGCCGGTCACCTGTGCCACCGTCAGCGCAGTACTGAGACGGTCGTAAGGTGACAATGTCACTGTTCGCGTTAATTCGACCCGATCCGGGAACAGTACGTGGTAACTGGCCAGCGAGGCGTTAAATACCCCCGCGCGTGCGGTCAGTGCCGTATTCAGCGCTTCGTCGGCAAAAGCGCCCAGCCCCAGCAGGAAGCGATCGCGGATACCGGCCGCCTGGGGTTCCAGCGGCTGGTCACCGCGCACGCTGCTTTGGGTTTCGTGATACCACTGGGCATTATGTTGTCGACGTAGTAGTTCCATAGGGGATAGTCCTTAATCAAGCACAACAGCCACCGCTGCAAGAGGCAACGGCGGCAAGATAAAAAGGCAACCTGCCCACACAGGGGCACGGAATGGCAGGATCAGCGCTGACTGTCGCAACACAGTGCGTGGCCATAAACAGAGAAACCTGCGGCTAAAGCGAGCAAAAACTGCGCGAGTTGGCGATGGCGTGGGCTGTTCATCAGTGCGATATCCTGTCGTTTAAGAAGCTCAACGTAGGGGATATCCTCACCGATTCGATTGACGAGATAAAATAATGTTAAGTGCTAATCAATAACTGAATGGAATAAAATATAATGAGATATAACAAAAATGTAATTTGTATTTGAGGATATTGGCTAAGCCAGTGCCGGGTAGATCAACAAGTCTGTCCGGCATGGCTTAAGCGGACGTCACCCTCTCCAGGGGGAGAGGGCCGGGGTGAGGGGCTCATGCATCTCAGGACCGAAGGGTCAGAACCTGCCGCCGTCGCGCCGCCAAGCGTCCGCGGTCAGGGCTTCACCGAAGTGGCTGGCGATCAGGCGTTTGGTCAGTTCGTGAAGAGGGGAAGCCAGAACCTCTGCGGTACTCCCGCGTTCGACGATTTCCCCTTCGTGCATCACCATCACCTGATCGCTGATATGCTTCATCATTCCCAAATGCTGGGTCACGTAGATATAGGAGATGCCGTGTTTCTCCTGCAGCTCCAGCATCAGGTTGATGATCTGCGAGCGCATCGACATATCCAGCGAGGCCAGTGCCTCATCGGCAACGATCACCTTGGGTTGCAGGATCAGTGCCCGGGCCAGCGCCACCCGCTGTTTCTGGCCTGAGGCCAGCATGTGCGGGTAATAATTGGCGTGGTCCGGCAACATGCCTACCTGGCGTAGCGTCTGGTTGATGTGCTGCTCGCGCTCCGGGGCGGCCATTTCGGTATTCAGCCGCAGCGGGGCATCCAGCAGTTGGCCAATACGCTGACGAGGATTGAGCGACGTGCTCGGGTCCTGAAATATCATGCGAATGCGCTGGCTACGATAGCGATAGTCACCATAGTCAAGCCGATGATCGTCGATCAGCAGCTCGCCGGATGAAGGCTCCACCATGCCGGACAGCATCTTGGCCAGCGTCGACTTACCGGATCCGTTCTCGCCGATGATGGCCAGCGTTTGCCGTTCGCGCAGGGTGAAACTGACCGATTTCACCGCCTCAACGTGCTGGCGGCGAAACAGCCCGGTACGGTAGCGGTAGGTTTTGCTCAGATTGCGCACTTCCAACAGCGTTTCCATGTTATTGCTCCTCCATGTTCAGCGGGAAGTGGCAGGCGAACAGGTGGTTTTTCACCGGGCGCAGGCGGGGTGTCTCAATGCACTTTTTCTGTGCGTAAGGGCAACGCGGCCCCAGGCGGCAACCGATAGGTAAATGCTCCAGCGACGGAATGGCTCCCGGCAGGGTGTTGAGCCGGCTTTTATGCGGCAAGGCGCGGCCGAAGTCAGGCATTGAGCGGATCAGCGCCTGGGTGTAAGGATGGTGCGGTGCAGCCAGCAGATCTTCGCACTGGGCGCTTTCCACCGTTTGGCCGCAGTACAGCACGTTGACCCGATCCGCCCATTTACTCATCATTTGCAAATCGTGGCTGATCAGCAAAATGGTGGTGTTGTTGTTTTGGTTCAGGCGCGCCAGCAGGCGGAAAATCTGCGCCTGAGTGGTCGGTTCCATGGCGTTGGTCGGTTCGTCGGCAATCAGCAGGCGTGGCTGATTGGCCAGGGCGATGGCGATCATCACTTTCTGGCACTCGCCGTCGGTCAGCTCATAGGGGAAGCTGCCCATGATGTCCTTGTGATCCTTGATACCCACGCGGTGCAGTAGCTCAATCGCGCGGCGTTTGCGCCAGTTAAAACGTTGCCACCAACGGCCCTTATAGGTCCAGCCAGGGATCGCCTGCGCCAACTGGCGACCAATGCTTTCGGACGGATCCAGACAAGACTGCGGCTCCTGGAAAATCATCGAGACGTTATGCCCGACCAGTTTGCGCCGTTCACGCGGGGTCAGTTGCAGCAGATCGATATCGTCAAAACGGAAACGGTCGGCGGTAACGCGCCAGTTGTCTTTGGTGACGCCGCAAATTGCCTTGGCAATCAGGCTCTTGCCTGAGCCGGACTCACCCACCAGGCCGCGAACTTCACCTTCGCTCAACGTCATGCTGACGCGGTCAACCGCCTTGACCGGCCCTTCGGCCGTCATAAATTCAATCGTCAGGTTGCGGATATCAAGTAATGGCATTATTCCACCCCCGTATTGATTGCGCGGCGCATACCGTCGCCCAACAGGTTAACCAGCAGCACGCTGATCAGGATCGCGGCACCGGGCAGCATGACTGTCCAGGGGGCGACATACACCAGCTCCAGCGAATCGCCGAGCATGGCTCCCCATTCCGGAGACGGGAGTTGTGCACCGAGATCGAGGAAACCGAGTGCGGCAATATCCAGGATCGCCATCGACAGCGCTCGGGTGAATTCAGTCACCAGCACCGCCACAATATTGGGCATCACGGCATACCACAGGATCTGCAGCGTAGAGGCACCGTCGAGACGCACCGCGACTACGTATTCTTTTTCCAGTTCGTCATGTACTGCGCTGTAGATAGTGCGCACCATGCGTGGCAATAACGCCAGCCAAACGGCCAGCATGGCGTGTTCGAGCTTGGGCCCAAGGAACGCCACCACCACAATCGCCAGCAGCAGAGAAGGGATGGAGAGCAGGGTGTCGAGAATATGATTGAGCACCGCAGAGCGAAAACCACGGGTTACGCCGGCAAATACCCCGAGGATCACCCCGACAACGGATGCGGCCACGGTGACCAGCAGTGCGGCGCCGTAAGTGGCAGCGGTACCGGCCAGCAGACGGCTGAGAATATCGCGGCCGAGGTCGTCAGTGCCCAGGAAGAAGGAAACGTTGCCGTAACGCGACCAGGAGGGTGGCAGCAACTGATAGCCCAGGAACTGTTGATCGAGCGCATAAGGCGCCAGCAGGCTGCCGAACAGGGAAAGCAGCAGCAGCGCTATCACGCCGTAGAAACCAATCATCGCCAGCGCATCACCGTAAAAAATCCGCCAGGTGTAGAGCAGCGGACTCGGCATTTTCTTTTCGCGGTATACGTTATCTAAGGGCATACCATTCCTTATGTTTCAGTGGGTTGGTGGCAGCGCCCAAGATATCGGCCAGCACGTTAATGGTGATCACCAGCGTGCCCACCACCATTACACCGGCGGAGATCGCCGCGTAATCCTGCTGGCGGATGGCGTTAATCATCCAGCGCCCGAGGCCCGGCCAACTGAACACCACTTCGGTGATCATCGCCAGCGTCAGCATGGTGGAAAACTGCAGGCCCAGTTTGGGCACGATCGGTGGCAGTGCATTGTGCAGCACGTGGCGACGGATAATGGTGAAACGGGAAAGCCCACGGGTCGCGGCGGCCTTAATGTAGTTCTGGTTGAGCACATCGTCGGTGCTGATACGCATCAGTCGCACCACCTCGGTGGTAGGTGCCACTGCCAGCGCGGCAATCGGCAGGATCATATGGCGTAGCGCGCTGCCAATCATTTCTCTGCGATAGGGCGAATCGGACAGCCAGGCGTCAATCAGGGCAAAGCCGGTGATCGGTTTAACCTGATACAGCAGATCGAAACGGCCGGAAACTGGTAGCCAGCCGAGGTGCAGCGAGAAAAACAGCATCAACAGCAGCGCCAGCCAGAACACCGGCATCGAGAAACCGAGCAGCGCAAAGGTACTGATGGCGGTGTCCTGCCATTTGCCGCGCATCACGCCGGCAATAATCCCCAGGGGAATGCCGATAAATAACGCCATGGTGAACGCCAGAATGCACAGCTCCATGGTCGCCGGGAACACTTCACGAAGTTGTTCGCTGATGGCCTGGCCGTTAATGCTGGAAACGCCAAAATCCCAGTGCAGCAGGCTGACAAAGTAAAACTGGTAGGCATCCAGCAGGGCGGCGCCGTTCAGCGGAGCGCGCGGTGTGAAATAGCTCAGGCTAAAGCTGACCAGCGTCAGGAAGAACAGCGTGATCAGCAGCAGCAGGCAACGGCGTAAGGTAAAGATAATCACTTTTTCGGCCCCTGGGCAGATTCACGGAACACGCCGGCAAATGATGCATTGCCGAACGGGCTCAGAACCAGTCCCTTAATGTCGTAACGATAGGCCTGCAGGCGCAATGAAGACGCCAGCGGCAACACCGGCAGTTGTTGTTCGAGAATTTTCTGCGCCTTCTGATAGTTTTCGATTCGCTGCGCCAACTGTTGTGACAGCAGGGCATTTTGCAGCACTTCGTCAAATCCTGGATCACACCAGTGAGCATAGTTGGTTTGTGAACGGATTGCCGCGCAGCTCAGCAGCGGCCGGAAGAAACTGTCCGGGTCGTTACTGTCGGTGGCCCAGCCGGTCAGGGTCAGGTCGTGATTCATCTCCATCAGCCGGGCTTCCTGGAAGCGACCTTCAACCGGAACTATGGTGACTTTGATCCCCACCTGGGCCAAATCGGCCTGGATCAGCTCGGCGGTCTTCAGCGGGCTGGGGTTGTAGGATTGTGACGCGGTAGGCACCCACAAGCGCAGGTTTAGCGACTCAATGCCTGCCTGTTTCAGCATTTCGCGTGATTTGGCCGGGTCAAACTCGGTGACGTGCGCATCATTGTCGTATGCCCACGAAGCGCGCGGCAATATGGATGCGGCGGTTTCCGCCGTGCCGTAGTAAATCGACTGCATCAGACGCTGGTTATTGATTGCCAGCGAAATTGCCTGACGGACCTTCAAATCGTCAAGCGGCGGTTTACGGGTATTAAAGGCCAGATAGGCGATATTCATCCCCGGGCGCAGCGTCAGGCGCAGACGCGGATCATCACGCAGAATAGAAAGCTGGCTGGCGGCCGGATAGGCCAGCACATCACACTCGCCGGTCAGCAGCTTCGACAACCGACCGGTGCCGCCGGCACCCAGGTCGATCACCACCTGCGGCATGCGTGGTTTACCTTTCCAATACAGGTCGTTACGAGCCAGCCGAATGTATTGCCCGGAGCGATATTCATTCAACAGGAAGGGCCCGCTACCGACAGGTTCACGGTCGATCATCTCCTGACGGCCTTCACGCGTCAGGTTGTCAGCATATTCCGCCGACAGCACTGGCGCATAGTGGGTCGCGATATGCCACAGGAAGGAGGCGTCCGGCGCTTGCAGACGGATCTCGACCGTGTACTCGTCGAGCTTTTTCACGCTTTGCACCGAGTCGCCAAACTGCAGGCTGTCGAAGTACGGATATTCGCCGCCGTTGACGTCATGGTATGGGTGCTTCTGGTTAAATACGCGCTCAAAGCTGAATACCACGTCGTCGGCGTTCAGTTTACGGGTCGGCGTGAACCAGGCAGTGGTCTGGAAGGGCACATCCTTTCGCAGATGGAAACGGTAGGTCGCGCCGTTATCCAGCACCTCCCAGCTTTGCGCCAGTTCGGGGATCAACCGATAAGTATAGGGGTCAACATCCAGCAGACGATCGTACAGCTGTGCGGACAGGGTATCGACCGTCAGGCCGCTGCTGGCCATCTGCGGGTTAAAGGTGTTCAGTATGCCGCTGACACAATAGACAAAGCCGCTTTGGCGGATGTCCGGCAGCGGGGGGGCCGCGGCGGGCGCAGGAGGTGTTGAGGCCAGGGCGGTGCTCGCCAGGCAACTCAGCGACAAAATCCAAAGGGGTAAACCACGCATAGAGGCTTCATGGGTTAATAAGCAATAGCCTTAGTGTATCGCACTCTGACGAACAGCCCAATCCATTGAGCAAAATGGCTGAGTTTTCTGCTACTTGATTGAACAATTCGCCGTCATGAGCAAAAAAAGATTAATTGATATGTTATAACATAACAAAATAATGTTACCTTTCTCTGGCAATGTATCAATAATCGCAAGGGGATGTATGAACAAGGTTGCACTTCCACCAACCCAGCCGCTGCCGGATGCACAGGCCTGGCAGGGGGCAATGAGTGATGTCGGACTCGATTGGGTAGGGATGCAAGGGATCGCACTGCCGCTGGAGTTGGCGGGCAAGCCGCTGATGGCAAAAGTTAATGCCGGGATCAATCTGCGTGCCAGTCGCCATGGCGCGCGTGGAATACATATGTCGCGCCTGTACCTGACGCTGGATGAATTGACTCAGGGCGAACTGACGCCGCAACGTATTGCTGATTCGCTGCGGGCTTTTCTGGCATCACAGCCGGAACACAGCGACAGTGCCAGCCTGAGTATCAGTGGCGAACTGATGTTGTCGCGCCCGGCGCTGCTGTCGGCACATCGCGGCTGGAAAGCTTACCCACTGAAAATTGACGCCAGCCTAACCACCGGGTTAACCCTGTCGCTGACGGTGGGCGTGCCCTATTCCTCCACCTGTCCGAGTTCGGCAGCGCTAAGCCGCCAACTGGCACAACAGCAGTTTCAGTTTGATTTCGAACAGGCGCCGGACAAAGTCAGTCAACAGCAGGTGATTGACTGGCTGGGCGAACAGGGCATGCCTGGCACCCCGCATAGCCAGCGCAGTTGGGCCTGGGTGACGGTCACGCTCAATGAAGGCGAAGCCGAATTGCCGGTGGTCAATTTAATCGATCGCATCGAGCATGCGCTGGGCACGCCGCTGCAGACGCTGGTGAAACGTCAGGACGAGCAGGCATTTGCCCTGGCGAATGGCCAGAACCTGATGTTCTGTGAGGATGCCGCGCGCCGTTTGTATCGGATGTTGCGCAGTCAGTGCCACCACCGCGCTTTTTCATTGCGTGTGGAGCACCAGGAAAGCCTGCACGCGCACAATGCGGTGGCGGAATTAAGCTGGCAGGAGGCTGAAAATGCTGCGTAAAAACCCCAGTGGCCATCTGCCACAGGTTTCACCGAAAGCCTACATCGATCCTACCGCCATTATTTGCGGCCGAGTGATTGTCGAAGATTTTGTCTACGTTGGCCCCTATGCCGTGATCCGTGCGGACGAGCTGAATGCGGTCGGGGACATGGAGCCGATCATTATCGGTTCCCATTCCAATATTCAGGACGGCGTGGTGATCCACTCTAAAAGCGGCGCAGCGGTCACCATCGGCAGCTTCAGCTCTATCGCCCATCGCGCGATTGTCCACGGCCCGTGCCGCATTGAAGATCGGGTGTTTATCGGTTTTAACAGCGTGCTGTTCAACTGCCATATCGGCTCCGGCTGCGTGGTGCGCTATAACGCGGTGGTGGACGGCGTGACGCTGCCGGAAAACCTGTATATCCCGTCAACCGAGCGCGTCGGTATCGACAGCGATCTGTCGCTTTACCCGCAGGTGGATCGCGGCGCGCTGCAATTTTCTGAAGAAGTGGCGGCCACCAACGTTGAACTGGTGCGCGGCTACCAGGCATTACGCAATGAGTTTTGAGTGAGGAACCCCATGAATCCATTACCTGTAACCGTACTTTCCGGCTTTCTCGGCGCCGGTAAAACCACGGTGCTGAACCATATTCTGAATAATCGTCAGGGCATGCGTGTGGCGGTGATAGTCAACGACATGAGTGAAGTGAACATCGACGCTGCGCTGGTCGAGAACGAAGTCCAGCTCGACCGACAACAGGAAAAGCTGGTGGAGATGAGCAATGGCTGCATCTGCTGCACGCTGCGTGAAGACCTGTTGATTTCGGTGCGCGAACTGGCGCAGGCCGGCCGCTTTGATTATCTGCTGATCGAGTCCAGCGGTATCTCCGAACCTTTACCGGTGGCAGAAACCTTCACCTTTGAGGACGAGCAGGGTGAAAGCCTGTCGCACTTCGCCCGCCTCGATACCCTGGTCACCGTGGTTGATGGGGTTAACTTTATCCAACAGTACCAGCAGGCGCAAACGCTGCAGGAAGCCGGTCAAAGTTTGGGCGAGGATGATTTGCGTAGCGTGGCCGATCTGTTGATCGAACAGATTGAGTTCTGCGACGTGATGCTGGTGAGTAAAACCGACTTGCTGACTCCGGAACAACAGGGAGAAGTGATGGCGCTGCTCGCAAGCCTGAACCCGGATGCCAAAATCATCGCTATCTCTCCCGGCAAACTGCCGCTGGAGGCGGTATTAAACACCGGCAGCTTCAGCTTTGACAAAGCGCAGCGGGCTCCCGGCTGGCTTAAGGAGCTGCGCGGTGAGCACCTGCCTGAAACGGAGAACTATGGCATCAGCAGTTTTGTTTATCGGGCGCGTCGACCTTTTGCACCGGATAAATTCTATCGGGTGATCAACGGTGACTGGGGCGGTGGCAAACTGTTGCGTTCCAAAGGGTTCTACTGGTTGGCGACGCGTCCGCGTCAGGCCGGGCAGTGGAGCCAGGCCGGCGGCATCGCCCATTATGGGTTGGCCGGGACTTTCTGGCGCGCTATCGCGCAGGATAACTGGCCGCAGGATGAAGAGACCCAGGCACAGATTATGGAGAAGTGGGTGGAGCCCTTTGGCGATATGCGCCAGGAACTGGTGTTTATCGGGCAGAACCTGCCGCAGGCTGAAATAACGCGTTTGCTGGATGCCTGCCTGCTAAGTGATGAGGAAATGGCTGCCGGGGTAGACTACTGGCATGAGATGGCCGATCCCTTTCCTGAGTGGTAATTGCACAATGACAGTGTGGTAATGAGAAAAATTCTCAACAAAGTGCTTTACAGGTGATACTGATAACTATTATCATCGCCTGGCAGTTCACGGAAGGCCACGGTTTGTGGCTCTGCTGTGAAAGGCACGACATTGCTCACATTGCTTCCAGTGTTTTTTAAGCCAGCTCGGGTGCTGGCTTTTTTTTTGCCTGTTATTCTTCTTCTGCCTCGCCATTTTGCAACAGCGCGTGCTTTTTCAACATGCCACGTAATTGGTGATAGGTCAGCCCCAGCAGCTCCGCCGCCTTACGCTGATTAAATCTTCCCTGTTGAAGTGCGGCTTCGATTAGCGATTTTTCCTGCGCCAACTGCCAGGCTTTCAAATCCAGCGGCAGGACTGGCCGCTCAGTTGGCGTTTCGCGCGCCATGGGCAGCGGCATAGTTTCCCGTTGGGCGAAGGGGTTGATGACTATCTGATCCAACGCGCTGTCGCTGGTACCATGCCGATACATCGAACGTTCCACCACGTTTTTAAGTTCACGCACGTTGCCCGGCCAGTGATAGCCGAGCAGGGTGTCTCTGGCACGTTCGGTAAAGCCAGGGAACAGTGTCAGCGACAGCTCACGGCACATCTGAATCGCAAAGTGCTCGGCCAGCAACATGATGTCTTGCTGCCGCTGGCGCAGCGGCGGTAACTGCACTACGTCGAATGCCAGCCGATCCAGCAGGTCGGCGCGGAATTTGCCCGCCGCCGCCAGTGCCGGCAGATCGTCGTTGGTGGCACACACCAACCGCACATCGACCTGCAACGGCTGGCTGCCGCCGACGCGCTCCAGATGGCCGTATTCAATCACCCGCAGCAATTTTTCCTGCACCAGCATCGGGGCGGTGGCCAGTTCGTCGAGAAACAGCGTGCCGCCGTCGGCACGTTCAAAGCGGCCCAGATGGCGCTTTTGCGCGCCGGTAAAGGCCCCGGCCTCGTGACCGAACAGCTCGGAGTCCAGCAGGTTTTCATTCAGGGCCGCGCAGTTAAGCGAGATAAACGGCCCCTGCCAACGGTTGGACAGGTAATGCAACCGGTGGGCAATCAGTTCTTTACCGGTGCCGCGCTCACCGATCACCAACACCGGTTTGTTCAACTTTGCCAGTTGCGAGACTTGCTCCAATACTTCGACAAAGGCATTCGCTTCGCCCAACAGGTTTTCTAACTGTTCGCTCATGATGAAATTCGCCAATGTTTGGTGAAAATAATCACTCTACAGTATGCTCACAGAGAGTCAAAAATATATAATCGTTATTATTCAATGAAATAAAAGTTGGCACGGGTTTTGATTAGGTATTAGGGAAATCTGTATGACCCAACACGGCGCTTCAGACGCCATCAGAACCAAGAGGAAGTGAATTATGGGTATTTTTTCTCGTTTTGCCGACATCGTGAACGCCAACATCAATACGCTGCTGGATAAGGCGGAAGATCCGCAAAAGCTGGTGCGTTTGATGATCCAGGAAATGGAAGACACGCTGGTTGAAGTTCGCTCCACCTCAGCGCGTGCGCTGGCGGAGAAAAAACAGTTACTGCGTCGCATCGAGCAGGGTGAAAACCAGCTTAGCGATTGGCAGGACAAAGCCGAACTGGCACTGCGTAAAGAGAAAGAAGATCTGGCCCGTGCGGCACTGATCGAAAAACAGAAAGTGGCCGACCTGATCACCACGCTGACGCATGAAGTGTCCACCGTAGAAGAAACGCTGGCGCGTATGAAAAGCGAAATCGGCGAGCTGGAAAACAAGCTGACCGAAACCCGCGCTCGCCAGCAGGCGTTGACCTTGCGTCACCAGGCGGCGTCGTCTTCCCGTGACGTGCGTCGTCAGCTCGACAGCGGCAAACTGGACGAGGCGATGGCTCGTTTCGAGCAGTTCGAACGCCGTATCGACCATATGGAAGCCGAGGCGGAAAGCGTCATCATCGGTAAAAAGAAGTCTCTGGATCAAGAGTTTGCCGAGCTGAAAGCCGACGACGCCATCAGTGAGCAACTGGCAGCGCTGAAAGCCAAAATGAACCGCACTGAGTAAGGCAACAGCGGCCACGGTGTGTGGCCGCCCACCAAGACGCATTAAGAAGGAAAAGAAATGAGTGCTCTATTACTTGCCATTCCGTTGACAATCTTTGTGTTGTTTGTCGCACCGATTTGGCTTTGGCTGCATTACAGCAATCGGCAACAAAACGGCATTCAACTGAGCCATCAGGAGATGCAGCGACTGGCGCAGTTGGCTGAAGATGCCAAGCGCATGCGTGAACGCATTCAGGCGCTGGAAGAGATCCTTGATGCAGAACACCCGAACTGGAGACAGTCTTGATGAACAACACTCTGGGCAGTAAAAAGCTTTATCGCGTTCCTGAAGAAGGCATGCTGAAGGGCGTCTGCGCCGGTCTGGCCCATTATTTTGACGTGCCGGTACGCCTGATCCGAGTGATCGTGGTGTTGTCGATGTTCTTCGGGCTGTTCTTCTTCACCCTGATCGCTTATTTCGCGCTGGTATTCGTGCTGGACGAAGCACCGGCCAGCCGTTTTGAGGGCGAGCAGCAAAAAACACCGCGCCAGTTGCTCGACCAATTAGAGTACGAACTGGGCAGCGGCGAACAGCAACTGCGACAGGTTGAGCGTTATGTCACGTCGGACACCTTCGGCGTACAGAGTCGCTTCCGCAAGTTATAACCCCGCCTTGCGCGCAATGGCCTGCGCACGGCGCAGGTCAGGCATCGCACCTGACATCATCCTTTTGAACCAAACTGTGCCGGAGGGCATTGCTAATGAAAAAAACCTATGCCGTAAACGCCGTTAAATCCGGTGGATTTAAACAAGGAGCAGGTGCAATGTTGAAGACATTGTCTAAAGTCATCATCATAGCGTTACTCAATTACGGCCCGGCAGGGGCAGCCAGCTGGCTGCTGCGCACCGTAGGCCGCAAACCGATTCGCTTTGTCCTGGCGCTGGTGCTGGAACCGCTGTTCCGCAAAGGGCTGAACAAGGTATTTGGGCGTTATGCCGCAGGTGAAAAAATACCGCCCCAGTAGGGCGGCATAAATTCTAATTGGCGGTGGTCGCTTTCGTCCCCGGGGCTGCCAAATAGACCCAGTCTGAGCCATCGCTGATGATGGCCTGAGCTGCAGGAGAGGCTGCAGTATCGGTGCAATAAATAACGGTTCCTTTGCAGACGTTCGCAGCAGGCAGCTGAGAAAATGTCATTGACGATAAATTGGTACCAAAGCGGCTGATGCGGCTATTAGGTCGCCAGCCTGCCGCTGTTTTCACCCAGCTGTAAATAGCACCTTCTTGGTTCCCGTTTACCGTCGTATTGAACCATTCGGAGCCGACAGGGCGCATGATACCGCCTAGCTCTTTTGGACCATCCGCAACGCGAGCCACAGTATAGTTGGATCTACCTGGCTGATATGAACTACCGTAGCTCGTGCTTATTGTAGTGGCGCCTTCAACATCGACATCGATGACTGAACCTGCTCCAGACCGCGATACGTAGCGAAAATCACCCAAACAGCGGCCGCCAAGAAAGCGTAGATTACTGGTGTTGCAGCTTACGCTGCCATACTGACAGTCGACCAGATCGATTCGGGTATTGGCGCCGTCTTCAGTAATAGCAAGTTTGCCGGAAAATTGAGTGTCAGAAATAGTGCCAGCATAAGAGGGGTAATTCCACTTTAGATTTGCCAACCGGCAATTGCTGATCATGGCTTTTACGCTGGGTGAAAAATTCATGTCCTGCAACCAACACCCATTCATGAAAATATTGAACTGTTTGCCTGATGCTGCATGTGTAACATCCCCTCCTCGGTTAATGTTGGTAGCATATAAAACACCATATCCTGTACTATAAACTAGATGTTTTACTTCAGATGCCTGAATTTCATTTAGATAAACCTCACCTGAGTTGTTCATATACAGTAGGCAACTGGCATTGGGATTGTCGCCAATCAATTTCTTTAATGGGCCGGTACGATGTTCCATATGCAAGTTTCTGAACCAAAGACCAATCCCTCCATGAACGTAAATTGTCGGGCTTATTAAGTTTGCTTCCCATTGACAGTTTTCAAAGCGCAACATATTACATTCGTCATCTTTGATGGTTGAAGTTAAGTGAATTGGGGCAAGGAGCATTTTTCCATTATTTGTGATGTCAGTGTAACTGTCATAGTCACCTGATGTTCTGCCGCAACCCTGAACCTCCAGGAATTTAAAGTAACTGTCCTGAACCTTATCTAGATAGAGTCCGGCACCTTTGCAGTAGAGGATGCTTACATTCTGTACTTGCACATAACCGGCATACTTGATACTTAATCCACTAATAACTTTATGATTTCCACGAATTTGAAAGTTTCTGAAATTAATGCCGCTGTAGGTCATTTCACCTTGGTTAGCAGTAACGGTGATTATTCCACTAATGTCTGAAATATCAGCTAAATCCGGTCCTGAATAGGTTAACACTGCTCGCCCGTTAAAACTGCTCTCGCCATAGAGTGCGATCCCTCTGTTGGCCGGGAAGATAATTGGTTTTGCAATATTCCAGTAACCACTTGGAATTTTTACTGAACGATCGCCTTGTATCAATGAAATGTTTTGAATAAACGTGCTGTTATCGTTAAGAGTTGGGTCACAACCTCCATCGTATAAAGAGAGTTGTGTCAGATCGTTTCGACGCCACACAGCTGTTGTCTGACCGACTTTAATAGTGGAATATCCGCCATCATCTATTGCGTTGGGAATGTTGAGATGACCTGTAAACATCCCACCACCTTTACCTTTTCCTGCATAATATTCGGTTAAAAATATACGTTGTCCATCATATTCAGGTGAGGTGACTCTTAAGTCTCCCATAACACTTACTGTGGGAATGTTTTGTTCTAAATTAATTGCGATCATAGTTAACTCCGGGTAACATTAAATTTCATGAAATAGTACTTTCGACACTAAACCTTGCATGGATTAATGGTTAATTATTGGGATTAATCCCAGAAAGATAATGCTATCTTGATTTTATATAGGATGCGACATTAGAACGTTTGGCTATATACCACACAATGAATGAAAGTTAAGGGGCGGTGATGATGTCAAAACACGTATCCATGCATAAAACAGCTTCGCTTATGACTATAATAATGAGCATAGGTGCCAAAAAATGATGATTTTTGTTTAATTGTCTGTTTTTTATGATAAAAGGAAGTAATTTCACGTAAAATGAAACGACTGCAAAATGAGTTAACGTCGCTGGTCAACCGCGGGATGGATCGCCACCTGCGTCTGGCGGTGACCGGCCTGAGCCGCAGCGGCAAAACCGCCTTTATCACCGCTTTCGTCAATCAATTGCTGCATGTTCACAGCGGTGCCCGCATGCCGCTGTTCTCGCCGGTGCGCGAAGAACGCCTGCTGGGCGTGAAGCGCATTCCGCAACGCGACCTCGGTATTCAGCGTTTTACCTATGATGAAGGGCTGGCACAGCTTTATGGCACTCCGCCGAGCTGGCCGACCCCGACGCGTGGCGTCAGCGAAATTCGCCTGGCGTTGCGTTATCGCTCCAATGATTCATTGCTGCGTCATTTCAAAGACACTTCAACGCTGTATCTGGAGATTGTCGATTATCCCGGCGAATGGTTGTTGGACTTGCCGATGCTGGAACAGGACTATCTGGCCTGGTCGCGGCAAATGGCCGGCTTGCTGCAGGGCGATCGCGCCGAATGGGCCAGGCCCTGGCTGGAACTGTGCAAAAGCTGCGATCCGCTGGCACCCGCCGATGAAAACAAGCTGGCGGCCATCGCCCAGGCCTATACCGATTATCTGTTGCGCTGCAAAAGTGAAGGGCTGCATTTTATTCAGCCGGGTCGCTTTGTGTTGCCGGGCGATCTGGCCGGTGCGCCGGCATTGCAGTTTTTCCCGTGGCCAAACGTCGACAGCCTTGGCGAGTCAAAGCTGGCGCAGGCGGATAAACACAGCAACATCGGCATGCTGCGTGCGCGTTTCAACTATTACTGCCAGACCATCGTCAAAAACTTTTATAAAGAGCATTTTGTCCGTTTCGATCGCCAGATTGTGCTGGTGGATTGCCTGCAGCCACTCAATAGCGGCCCGCAGGCGTTCAATGACATGCGGCTGGCGCTGACCCAACTGATGCAGAGTTTCCACTATGGCAAGCGCACGCTGTTCCGCCGTTTATTCTCACCGACCATCGATAAACTGATGTTTGCCGCTACCAAGGCCGATCACATCACCGCCGATCAGCACGCCAATTTGGTGTCGTTGTTGCAGCAGCTGGTGCAGGAAGCCTGGCAGAACGCGGCGTTTGAGGGCATCAGCATGGACTGCGTCGGGCTGGCCTCGGTGCAGGCGACCGAAAGCGGCATCGTTGACCATCAGGGGCAGCGCATCCCGGCGCTGAAAGGCAATCGCCTGAACGACGGCGCACCGTTGACGGTGTTCCCCGGCGAAGTGCCAGCACGTTTGCCTGGGCCGGCGTTCTGGCAGAATCAGGGCTTCCATTTTGATGAGTTCCGGCCACGAGCGATGAGTGTGGACAGTCCGTTGCCACATATCCGCCTGGACGCGGTGATGGAGTTTTTACTGGGAGATAAATTGCGATGAGCGAGCCGATAAAACCGCGTATCGATTTCGAACAGCCGTTGGAGCCACCGCAGGAGCCGGTGCTGCGTGCCAACGTTGCTTTCGACGAACAGCAGGCTGAGCACTTTTTCCCGGCGGCGCCGGAGCTGCAGCAGGAAGAGGAAGAGGGGCGTGCCGAAGGCATTATCAACGCAGCCTTGAAACCCAAACGCAGCCTGTGGCGCAAAATGGTTACCGCCGGGCTGACGTTGTTCGGCGTCAGCGTGGTGGCGCAGGGCGTGCAGTGGGTGCATACCGCCTGGGTGCAGCAAGATTGGATCGCCATGGGCGGTGGCGTGGCAGGTGGGTTGATTGTCTTCGCCGGGGTAGGTTCGGTGGTGACCGAATGGCGCAGGCTATACCGTCTGCGCCAGCGTGCAGAAGAACGAGATGTGGCACGTGAACTGTTGCACAGCCACGGATTGGGCAAAGGGCGTGAATTCTGCGAAAAACTGGCGCGTCAGGCTGGCCTGGATCAGGGGCATCCGGCGTTGCAACGCTGGCAGGCTTCACTGCATGAAACTCAGAACGATCGCGAAGTGGTAGCGCTGTACGCCAAGCTGGTGCAACCGGTGTTGGATAATCAGGCGCGGCGTGAAATCAGCCGTTCGGCGGCGGAGTCCACCTTAATGATTGCCGTCAGCCCGTTGGCGGTGGTGGATATGGCGTTTATCGCCTGGCGTAATATTCGGCTGATTAACCGTATCGCCGCGCTGTATGGCATCGAGCTGGGTTACTTCAGTCGTCTGCGCTTGTTCCGTCTGGTGCTGTTGAATATTGCCTTTGCCGGCGCGTCCGAGCTGGTACGCGAAGTGGGAATGGACTGGATGTCGCAAGACCTGGCCGCCCGATTGTCCGCCCGAGCGGCGCAGGGCATCGGTGCCGGTTTGCTGACGGCCAGGCTCGGTATCAAGGCGATGGAGCTTTGTCGTCCGTTGCCCTGGCTGGAAGGGGAAAAACCGAAGCTGGGTGATTTCCGCAGCCAACTGATTGGCCAGTTGAAAGACACCATGAAAAAGAGCGACAACAAGGCCAAATAATCTGCCCACGGCGTCTATTCAGGCGCCGTGGTTATTTTTACCGCAATGATTTTCCCCGCTAACGCCAATACGTAACCCGCGCTTGACGAAAGACGATCCCCCTGTAAATGCATTATATTTATCTGCAAATTTACTGGCGGTTGTGATAACTCTCTGCTGATAAGCTAAAATGACGCCGATGGTGTTATTCACTTGCGTTTAAAATCATCAACAACAACGATAAATCAGAGTTCTGTCAACTTTTGCTGACAGATTGCTTCTACCGCTCGGGGTGAGAGAGTATCATCATCTTCAGTCATCCCCGCACCTGCAGAGATAAGGCCAATACTGATGCGTTTGGAGGTTTTTTGCGAAGACCGGATCGGTCTGACTCGAGAGTTACTCGATCTTTTGGTATTGCGCAGCATAGATTTACGTGGCATCGAAATCGATCCCATCGGCCGCATTTACCTCAATTTTTCCCAACTGGATTTTGACACCTTCCGCGCGCTGATGGTGGAAATCCGCCGCATTGCCGGCGTGACCGATGTTCGCACCGTGAATTTCATGCCGTCTGAACGCGAACACCGCGCACTGCGTGCGTTGTTGGAGTCGATGCCTGAGCCGGTATTCTCGATCGATATGAAAGGCAAAGTTGAACTGGCCAATCCGGCAGCGCAGGCGCTGTTCGGGCTTAGCGAAGACAAAATTCGCAACCAGACGGCCACCGCATTGATTGGCGGTTATAACTTCAACCGTTGGCTCGAGAGCGAACAGACGGCGCCACAATCTGAGCGGGTGGTGATCCGCAGTCAGGACTTCCTGATGGATATCACGCCAATCTACCTGGAGGACGAAAACCAGCAGAATGCCGCCGTTGGCGCGGTAGTGATGCTGAAGTCCACGGCCCGTATGGGGCGTCAGTTACAGAATCTGTCGGTGAACGACGATACCGAGTTTGATCATATCGTTGCCGCCAGTCCGAAAATGCGCCAGGTGCTGGAGCAGGCGCGCAAGTTGGCGATGCTGGATGCGCCACTGTTGATTGTGGGCGATACCGGCACCGGCAAAGATATTCTGGCCCGGGCCTGCCATTTGCGCAGCCCGCGTGGCAAGCAGCCGTTCCTGGCGCTCAATTGCGCCGCACTGCCGGATGACGTAGCGGAAAGCGAGCTGTTCGGCCATGCGCCGGGGGCTTACCCGAATGCGCTGGAAGGCAAGAAGGGCTTCTTTGAACAGGCGCACGGTGGCTCGGTGCTGCTGGATGAAATCGGTGAGATGTCGCCGCGCATGCAGACCAAACTGCTGCGTTTCATTAACGATGGCACTTTCCGCCGCGTGGGTGAAGAACACGAAGTCCATGTAGATGTGCGGGTAATTTGCGCGACGCAGAAAAACCTGACCGAACTGGTGCAGCGTGGTGAGTTCCGTGAGGATCTCTATTATCGACTTAACGTGTTGACCATCACCATTCCCCCGTTGCGTGAGCGTCCACAGGACATCATGCCGCTGACTGAACTGTTTGTGGCGCGTTTTGCCGATGAGCAGGGTGTGGCGCGGCCGAAGCTGGCGGGCGATCTGGGCAGTTTCCTCAGCAAATATGGCTGGCCGGGCAACGTGCGACAGTTAAAAAACGCCATTTACCGGGCGTTGACGCAAACCGAAGGTTTCGAACTTCGTCCGCAGGACATTGTACTGCCGGAGTTCGAGGTTGAAATGTCGCTGGGCGATGAGGTGATGGACGGCTCGCTTGATGATATCAGCAAGCGTTTCGAACGTTCGGTGCTGACCCGTTTGTACCGTACTTACCCGAGTACCAGAAAACTGGCGAAACGCCTGGGGGTTTCACATACCGCGATCGCCAATAAGTTGCGCGAATATGGGCTCAGCAGCCGTAAGCCTTCCGGGGAAAACGAAGAATAAAAAAACGGGCGCCATAAGCGCCCGTTTCAACGTTTAGAGGCCGGCAATCGTCGGCCTTCTGGCATTACTTCAATGCAGCCAGCGCCGCATCGTAGTTCGGCTCGGTGGTAATTTCATTCACCAGCTCGCTGTACAGCACGTTGTCCTGGCCATCCAATACCACAACCGCACGTGCGGTCAGGCCTGCCAGCGGGCCTTCAGCGATTTCAACGCCGTAAGCCTGTTTGAATTCTGCGCCACGCAGCGTGGACAGGGTGACTACGTTGTTCAGGCCTTCTGCACCGCAGAAACGTGACTGGGCGAACGGCAGGTCGGCCGAGATGCACAGCACCACGGTGTTATCCAGGCCGCTGGCCAACTGGTTGAATGTACGAACCGAAGTTGCGCAAACGCCGGTATCAATACTTGGGAAAATGTTCAGAACTTTGCGTTTACCCGCGAAGCTGCTCAGCGCCACGTCCGACAAGTCTTTGGCAACCAGTGAGAAGGCTTTGGCTTGTTCGCCGGTTTGTGGCAGGTGGCCTGCAACGCTAACCGGGTTGCCTTGAAAATGTACTGTCTGAGTCATTAGCTTGATTCCTTTTACAGGTGTTTATACAAAGGGCATGAACCTAATAAAATGGCTTTTTGGCCGCTTTTAACATTAGGTTCACACCCTGGCATCAGTTTATGTCAACAATTGTGGGTTGGATAGATAAAGTTTGCTAAATAGTTGTATATATTAGAGTGTGTCCAAAAAAGCACCCGCGCGTTCGCCCGATTTTATACGCAATTTCCGTTCAGGAGCCGTTATGAGAAGCATGCGTTTTTACCCAGAAGCCTGGCCGTTGCATACCGCCTTTGTTATTGCCCGTGGCAGCCGCACCGAAGCCAAAGTAGTGGTGGTCGAAATTGAGCAGCAGGGCGTGCGGGGGATTGGTGAATGCACTCCTTATCCGCGTTACGGTGAAAGTGAGGCTTCGGTGATGGAACGGCTGGCCGAAGTGGCTACGGCGGTCGAACGGGGCGTGACGCGCGAGCAACTGCAGCAGCTAATGCCGGCCGGCGCGGCACGTAATGCGGTGGATTCCGCCTTGTGGGATTTGGAGTGTCAACTGAGCGGTCAGAGCCGCTGGCAGCGTAGCGCTGTTGCCGAGCCAGAACGCATTCTGATGGCGCAAACCGTCAGCATAGGTTCGCCGGAAGCCATGGCCTTCGCCGCACGCGAACTTGAACAGCAAGGGGCACGCTTGCTGAAAATCAAACTGGACAATCATCTGATCAGCGAACGGCTGGTGGCGATCCGTGCGGCGGTGCCGGATGCCACGTTGATTGTCGATGCCAATGAGTCCTGGCAGGCGGAAGGGCTGGCGGCGCGCTGCCAACTGTTAGCGGATCTGGGCGTGGCGATGCTGGAGCAACCCCTGCCGGCAACGGATGACAGCGCACTGGAAAACTTTATCCACCCGTTGCCAATTTGCGCCGATGAAAGCTGCCACACCCGCGGTGATTTACCCAAGCTGGTTGGCCGTTATCAAATGGTCAATATCAAGCTGGATAAAACCGGCGGCCTGACCGAAGGGCTGGCACTGGCGCAGGAAGCGCGGCAACAAGGGTTCGCTATTATGCTCGGTTGCATGTTGTGCACTTCGCGGGCGATCAATGCCGCATTGCCGCTGGCACCGGGCGCGCGATTCGTCGATTTGGACGGCCCGACCTGGCTGGCTAATGACGTTGAACCGGGGTTGGATTTTGAATGTGGGGCGATTAATCTCGCCCCATAGCCGGTTTAGCCCGGGTAAGTCAGCAATTCTACCATTGCGTTGAGGTAGTTTTCGCTGGCCGCATCGGCCGAGATCGGCGGGAATTCCGCAGTAATGCAAGGCAGTGACAAATCGGCGCACCAGCTGCCGAATGATCCCGGCGTCTCGTAACCGACGCTGGTGACCAGCGGCAGGGCAAACTTATGCGAAAGCCAGACGCCGAGCTGGGAACTGGCCGGATCTTCAATACAGGCCAATGGCTCGTGGAACGACACCACCCAGTGCGGCTTCAACCGATGGATCAGATGGCACAGCCCCTGGGTTTCCGGTTCGGAACCTGGGCGGCCGCCGGTTGAGAGTTTTACATCCCGCGCTTCCGCCGCGCTGTTCCAACGATAAACCGTATCCCCGGATCGCCAATTGGCCGCCGGGAAGTTACGGTTCAAATCAACCCCGTTAGCGTTGGCGCGCAGCCCGAGTTGGCAACCGTCGGGATTGACCGCCAGTACTACATGGTGACGCAACTGGTTTGGTGCAATGCTGCGTAATGCGCAGGACAGGGTAACGATAGCGGCGCTCTCATCACCGTGGGTACCGGCAATAATCAGCCCGGTTTGCGGGCCGCTGACGGCCGCCGGGAAATAGAGCAGTGGTGCACCCAACAGCGAACTGCCGTAATTCTCTCCTGCAACGGCCAATTGGCCACGTTCACTGCGCGGTCGATGCTGGGTCATGATGTAGTCCCTGATTTAAAGGTCGAGAGTGATTATCATTTTATTCAGTGTATTACGCTTTCGCTTAACTTTCCCAGAGCAATTTCTCACCCAGTGACAAAATTGATTGTCATAAAATTCTGAACAGTGATTCCAATTATTGATGACTGGCAGACGATCTTGGGTTCGCTACACTGGCTCCTATTGTGAACAGATAAACTGGAGCTCTTCATGAAAGCGATTGCAGTCAAACAACTCGGTGCTACGCCAGAACAGGTAGAGATCGCCAAACCCTCACTACAACCCGGCCAGATCCTGGTTAAAATGGTCGCTGCCGGGCTAAACCCGGTTGACTGGCGGATAGCCGACGGCATGCTGCAGGGGAAATTGCCACACGTTTTCCCTTTGGTGATCGGTACCGACGGTGCGGGCGTGGTGGAGGCAGTCGCCGATGATGTCAGCGGATTCAGCGTCAATGAACGGGTGGCCGGCAAGTTTATGTTCGGCGTTGTCGGCGCCGGTAGCTACGCCCAGTATGCGGTGATTGACCAAAAAGCGGTACTGGCGCGAGTACCTGATGAGGTGAGTTTGACCAAGGCGGCGGCCATGCCGATTGCGGCCGGTACCGCGCTGAAACTGGTTGAGAAACTGCAACTGAGCGCGGGTGCGACTCTGCTGGTGGTGGGCGCAACCGGCGGCGTTGGGCGTTTCGTTATTCAACTGGCCAAACGTCAGGGGCTGAAGGTAATTGCTACCGGCGGGGCTGATGCCGAGGCCGCATTGCGTGAGCTGGGGGCTGAGAAGGTGATTGATCATCACCGGGCACCCGTGCTGCAGCAGGTTCAACAACTATACCCGCAGGGCATTGACGGCATGATCGATCTGGTCAGCAATGCCGAAGCATTCAGCGCCTTACTGGTTATTCTGCGTAAGGGCGGCGTGGCGCTGAGCACCATTTGGTCGGCAGCTCCGGAGCAGATGCAGCAACAAGGTCTGCGTGGCGGCAATATTGAGGCGCAAATCAGTGCGGATGAGCTGGAGCAACTGTTACAGAGCGTCGCGCGCGGTGAGCTGCAGGTGCCGGTGGAACGTCTGGTATCGATTAAACAGGCACCGGAAATGCTGGCGGAGAGCAAAGCCGGTGGCTCACGCGGCAAAACCGTGCTGAACATTGATTGGTGAAGCCAATAAAACCACGCCAGCTATTTCGCTGTTGTTATACTATCGGCAAAGCTAACCAAACAGGGGATTTAACATGCCAGTAGCCAGAATAGTTGCCAGCTATAGCGAAAATGATAAGGATACCATCACGCTGCTGTGCGGCGTGGACGAGGAAAACCAGATCCGTCAGGGTGAATGGTTTGGCGTGGTGAAGAACGACGACGGGCGTGGCGATGAGTCCAACTATCCGTTTACTCTGCACGTCGATTACCAGAAAAACAGCTTCTATCTCGACTATGGTTTTGACGATGCCGAGTCGCGCCAGATGCAAAAAACCGATATTCATGCCAAGCCATTGGCCGAGAAAGGCTTCTTCACCATTTTTGATGAAGAAGAGGGTGAAGAATTCAGCTACCGCATCAATAGCATTCACCTTTACGACTAATAAAGCCGACTAACAGAAAATGCCCGTATCGACACCGTCGTGCGGGCATTTTTATTGCCTGGCCCCCAGTTTTTACATCTTGTCCGCCGGGAACTCTAGGTGAGACTAATCTTGTGCTATAAGATAAAAAATTCAGAT
Organism: Serratia sp. AR11; assembly: GCF_056376275.1. Lineage (NCBI taxonomy): Bacteria > Pseudomonadati > Pseudomonadota > Gammaproteobacteria > Enterobacterales > Yersiniaceae > Serratia > Serratia sp. AR11. The sequence goes on along the minus strand of NZ_CM150739.1, from coordinate 2,955,298 downwards.
GGTTAACGGGGGATGAATCAGAATGACGAGAAAAAAAATTCAACAGGGTTTTCGTTTGGCGCTGTGTGCCGTGGCGATTGGCGCAGGGGTGAGCAGCGCCATGGCGGCTCAAGTTCCCCCAGGTACTACGCTGGCGGAGAAACAGGAAATAGTTCGCCATATCAAAGATGAGCCGGCCTCACTCGATCCCATTAAAGCGGTTGGCCTGCCGGAAGCACAATTGGCGCGCGATCTGTTTGAAGGGCTGGTGAACCAGGATGCCAACGGCAAGGTGATCCCCGGCGTCGCAACCCGCTGGCAAACCACCGATAACCAAACCTATATTTTCACCCTGCGTAAAGATGCGCGCTGGTCTAACGGTGACCCTGTCACGGCGAAAGACTTCGTTTACAGTTGGCAGCGGCTGGTTGAGCCGAAGAACTTGTCACCTTTTGCCTGGTTTGCCCAGTTGGCCGGCATCCAAAACGCCGATGAGATCATTACCGGCAAGCTGCCTGCCGATAAGCTGGGCGTCACCGCGCTGGATGATTACACCTTCAAAGTGCAGTTGAACAAACCGGTGCCGTATTTTGTCAGCCTGACGGCCAACTTCAGCCTGTTCCCGGTCAACAAGGCGGTGGTAGAGAAATTTGGCAACGACTGGACCAAGGTCGGCAACCTGGTCGGTAACGGCGCGTTTAAACTGCAGGAACGGGTAGTTAACGAGAAACTGGTACTGACGCCAAACGATCACTATTGGGATCATGCGCATACGGTGTTGACCAAAGTGACCTTTGTGCCGATTAACCAGGAATCCAACGCCACCAAGCGTTATCTGGCCGGCGATATTGATATCACCGAGTCCTTCCCGAAAAACATGTACCAAAAACTGCTGAAAGACATCCCAAACCAGGTCTATACCCCGGATCAGCTCGGCACCTATTATTATGCTTTTAATACCCAACGCGCGCCGACTAACGATGTGCGGGTGCGCAAGGCATTGTCTTACGCTATCGATCGCAAGATTATCGCCGAAAAAGTGTTGGGGACCGGTGAAAAACCGGCTTACCACTTCACCCCGGATGTCACCGCCGGGTTTAAGCCGGAAGTGAGCCTGTTGCAACAGCAACCACAGGCCGAACTGGACGCCCAGGCCAAGGCGTTGATGCAGGCGGCAGGTTATGGCCCGAACAATCCGCTGAAACTGACGCTGTTGTACAACACTTCGGAAAGCCATCAGAAAATTGCGATTGCCGTGGCTTCAATGTGGAAGAAAACGCTCGGTATTGACGTCAAGCTGCAAAATCAGGAATGGAAAACCTATATCGATAGCCGTAACACCGGCAATTTCGACGTGGTGCGCGCTTCGTGGGTCGGCGATTACAATGAAGCCTCGACCTTCCTGTCGCTGTTAAGCTCAACCCACAGCGGAAATATCGCTAAATTCAAAAGTGCGGATTACGACAAACTGCTCGCGCAGGCCAGCCGAGAAACCAGTCCGGCAGCCTTGACCACTGACTACAACAAACTTGAGCAGATCATCGCCGAACAGGCACCGATCGCGCCAATTTATCAGTATACCAATGGCCGATTGATCAAACCCTGGGTGAAAGGCTACCCGATCACCAATCCGGAAGACGTGGCGTACAGCCAGACGATGTATATTTTGAAGCATTGATATATTGCGATAGTCCCATGTGTTGCCATCAAACCCCGCGAGAGCGGGGTTTCTACTTAGGTGGCAGGACTATGGGGCATCAAACAATGCGCTACGGCCTGTCGTCGAAGGAAATACGCAGGCTACATCGTGGGCACAGTCGGGAACGATCAGCAAATCACGTTTGGCGTGCGGCGCAATAAACCGCCGGTCGTAAGCGGCATAGGCGATGCCACGCTGTAGTCGGTAGGGGCCTTGTGCCTGAGCTGCGCAAGATTTATCGAGTATTTTGTAGAAAGTGCCGGGTGCGCTGCCGGTATCCTTCTCGCCTTCAAGATAGGTGATATCCGCCGATGCATAGCGCTGGCGCACCGATGTGCTGTTTTGGTCGAGAAAGGCCGGAACCGCTTCAATGCCGTATTTCCAACGATCGACGTTCGGGCAGACATCGTTCCTGTTATCAACCCAATCAAAGCTACAGTCGCCTTGTTGGTTACAGTCGCGCCAGTCGGCAGGGCGATCATTTTTTACCGGCTGCGGCCGTCGGCTATCGAAATAGAGCCAACTGCCGGGGGCGGCGATGACGTAACGCAGCTTCACGCCGGCCGGCGGATGGGCGAACCCGACATAGTGCTGCACAAACTGTGCCCCGGCAGAGAAGCCGGCGATGGTCACCGACTGAACCGTTGGCCATTTTATTTTCAGCTCGGCAACCAGACTATCCAGCGCAGCAAATGAGCTGGTACTCCCCTGATTGTCCAGATCCCCTTCGATCCAGGAACTGCAGCTCCAGAGTGCGTCACCTGCCTGTGCGGCTGGCACTCCGGGGGAGTGACAGCGTGCGGCCTGCGCATCGCTAACCGGAAACAGCGGGGCAACCAGCAGCCTGTCGTCGGTTTTTGTTGCCAGTTGAGCGGCTTTCAGCGCCGCAGCCAGGGTTTTCCCCGCATCTCTGGGGTGTCCGTGCAGTACGATTAATGCGCTGTGTGGTGTGGGGCCATGATATTTCGCAACGAAGTAAGGCAGGTCGCCCGCTGAGTCAGCTAATTTGACCCGATATGCGTCCGCGATAGCGTTGAGTGAGTTATCTGCGGCAAACAGCGGATGAAACGGCGCCGGAGCAAACGCCAAAACTGAGGCTAACAAGAATGTCGAAGTGGATTTCATTAGGTGCCCGGCCGCGCGTGGTGCGTTATTTATCCATGTTAGCGCATAAGCTCCTCCCAGGTGCAGTATTCGCACGGCTTCATCTTTGATCCGCTTACCATTAACGCTAGACTCTGGAATAACTGAAAAGCAGAGGGGATGAGGAATGGAAGTCATTGAGGGGCGCGAGTTACAGGTTCCTGACGCAGTGTATGCCTACCAGCTCGATGGCAAGGGTGGTGTAACATCGATTGATTACGATGACAAAGTCACCTGCGATGAGCCTTGCTGGCTGCATCTCGATTATGCGCACCCTGCCAGCGCCGAATGGCTGGCCACCACGCCACTGCTGCCGGATGCGGTCAGAGAGGCGCTGTCAGGAGAGAGTTCGCGGCCACGCGTCAGTAAGGTGGGCGATGGCACCATGATTACACTGCGCAGCATTAACTTTAACGCCAATTCGCGGCCGGATCAGTTGGTGACCATTCGCGTCTACATGACGGATAAACTGATCGTTTCCACCCGCCATCGCAAGGTTTTTTCCATCGACCAGGTAGTGAACGATCTGCAAAGCGGCATCGGGCCGACCAACAGCGGCAACTGGCTGGTTGAAATATCGGATGCACTGACCGATCACGCCAGTGAGTTTATCGAGGATCTGCATGACAAGATCATCGATCTGGAAGATTCGCTGTTGGAGCAACAGGTTCCCGAACGCGGGCAACTGGCGCTGATCCGCAAACAGCTGATCGTACTGCGCCGCTATATGGCACCGCAACGTGATGTATTTTCCCGGCTGGCCAGCGATCGTCTGCCCTGGATGAATGATGACGACCGTCGTCGCATGCAGGATATTGCCGATCGATTAGGGCGCGGCCTGGATGATTTGGACGGCAGCATTGCCCGTACCGCGATCCTTTCTGATGAAATCACCACCGTGATGGCTGATGCCATGAACCGCCGAACCTACACCATGTCATTATTGGCGATGGTGTTTTTGCCGACGACCTTTTTGACCGGGTTGTTCGGCGTTAACCTGGGCGGCATTCCAGGCGGCGGCAACCCTTTGGGTTTTGCTACGTTTTGCCTGACGCTGACCGGATTGGTGTTCGGCCTGGGCTGGTGGCTGAAGCGACGCCGCTGGCTGTAGCCAAAAAACGCTGATAACCCGGTTAACATTGAGCGATATCAACTTTTACCGGAGGGAAATGGGGCATGATCTATCTCGCAGGTGAATGCAACGTCAAGCGATGGGCGTTGTGCTCCATAATTGTCTTACTTTCTTATATTTAGAATTACTGCATAGCACATTGATTCATACGATGCCGGTTTAATCACCGGCATTTTTTTGTCTGCAATTTGCCCGTCAGGCCGCACTCTCATCCCAGAAACTGGCCTCGATCTTATGTCCGTCCAGATCCCGAACAAAGCAGCCGTAATAGGCTTCGCCATAGTGTGGCCGTGAGCCGGGGGCACCTTCATCTGTCGCACCGGCCTGCAGCGCCTGGCGGTAAAAATCATCGACCTGCTGTTTGCTGGTGGCGAAAAAACCCACGTGCAGGCCATTGCCGGTAGTGGCCGGTTTACCGTCGATCGGTACCTGCAACCAGAACTCCGGATAGTCACGCCCATAGCCAATGGCGCCAGGGTGTTCCAACACCCGCCGGCAACCTAGCGCGGCAAGAGTGCGATCGTAGAAGTCGGCTGCGGCGTCAAAATGATTGCTGCCGAGAGAAACGTGAGACAAGCAAGGGGTGATGTTCATCGGTAATCTCCAGTGACTGTATAAAAACACAGTATAGGATAAAAACGGCACTGTCCGATGAATTCTGCTGAAATTGCGAGCGGGATCGAAAACTGATGAAGGGAAATTTCCGCCCACAGCGTGCGGGCGGAATAACGACTTACTTGATCTCGAGTACGTCTAAACGTACCGGGGCGGCTTCATCCGCATCTTCCGGCTGCCAGCCGATCGGCTGCATTGGAATATCTTCACGGTCAAAGGCCAGATCGCCACCGTCAACCACTTCGCTGCCGTGGTGAATCCCTTTGAAATCAAAAAGGTTGTAGTCACTCAGGTGCGAAGGCACTACGTTTTGCATCGCGCTGAACATGGTTTCCAGCCGGCCCGGATAACGTTTATCCCAGTCGCGCAGCATGTCGCCAATCACCTGGCGTTGCAGGTTGGGCTGCGAGCCGCACAGGTTGCACGGGATAATCGGGAAGCCTTTGGCGACCGAGAACCGTTCGATGTCTTTTTCACGGCAGTAAGCCAGCGGGCGAATGACCACGTGTTTGCCATCGTCGCTCATCAGCTTGGGTGGCATGCCTTTCAGCTTGCCGCCGTAGAACATGTTGAGGAACAGAGTCTGCAGAATATCATCGCGGTGGTGGCCAAGGGCAATTTTGGTGGCCCCCAGCTCGGTAGCGGTGCGGTAAAGAATGCCGCGGCGCAGGCGTGAACACAGTGAGCAGGTGGTTTTGCCCTCAGGGATCTTGTCCTTGACGATGCTGTAGGTGTTTTCCTCAACAATCTGGTATTCCACCCCCAGGCTTTCCAGATAGGCCGGCAGAATATGCTCGGGGAAACCGGGTTGTTTCTGATCGAGGTTGACCGCAACCAGTGAGAAATTGACCGGGGCGCTTTGCTGCAGGTTGCGCAAAATCTCCAGCATGGTGTAGCTGTCTTTGCCGCCGGACAGGCAAACCATGATGCGGTCGCCTTCCTCAATCATGTTGAAATCGGCGATCGCCTGACCCACGTTACGACGCAGGCGCTTTTGCAATTTGTTCAGATTGTACTGCTCTTTTTGACTAACTGTTTGTTGTTCTGACATTTAAATCGTGCTCGTTCTCAATTGGGGGCACTATGGGCATAAAGTTTTAGGCAGCGAGTTTAGCATTCTATGGGCTGCTTGGGTATTTCATCCATCCGCTCCGGATAGCAAATGCGGTTTGCTTGCCTCAGTACACGCGGGCACGCGGCAAATCTGCCACCCGCGTGGTGTAAGCGGGAGAGAGAAACTCGCGTTTCATCGACCATGTCTGTTGGTTTCCTTGCCCGGCAAACCAGATCCCGGCATGCCAGGACTGATTGATTTTATCCAACGCGGCCATTAAGCGTGCGCTGTTAGGCCGTGGCTGATACTCATCGAAGAGGTCCAACTGAGCGACGCCTTGTGAGTAAAAGTCTTGTAGCATAACGCCGGCTTTTAGATAGCGGTGGCCGGGCTGCCATATCTTATCAAGGCATCGAATCGCAGCGGCGATGATGTCGCGCGTATCTTGCGTGGGCGTATTGAGCCTGATGCTCGCGGTGTTGCCGTAATACTTTTCATTGGCCGAGAAGGGGCTGGTTTTAACCCATGCATTGATATTCCGGCAATACTGGTGTTCTGCACGCAGTTTTTCTGCCGAGCGGGAAGCGTGCATGCAGATCGCCTGATGCATATCCTGGTATTCAGTGACGCGTTCGCCAAATGATCTGCTGCAAATGATTTGCTGTTTGGTGGGGGCAAACTCCTCAAGTGACAAACAGGGTTCACCACGCAGTTCACGCACCGTGCGTTCAACCACCACGCTGAAATGCTTGCGGATCATCGTGGTGCTTGCGTCCGCCAGCTGCAGTGCGCTTTTGATCCCCATATTTTGCAATTCTTTGGTTATGCGCCGCCCGATGCCCCAGACTTCTGCTACCGGTACTTTATCCATTAGTTTTCGCTGCCGCTCCTGGTTGGAAAGGTCAACCACGCCTTGGGTCTGACTCCATTTTTTCGCCGCGTAGTTCGCCAACTTTGCCAGCGTCTTGGTCTGGGCAATACCGACGCCGACGGTGAGGCCGGTGCATCGCAAAACGCGGGCGCGAACCTGATGCCCAAAGGTGGCCAAATCGACACAATTTTGTACCCCGGCAAGCTCCAGGAAGCTTTCGTCGATAGAGTACATTTCGGTCCGCGGTGCCATTTCTTCGAGCACGGCCATCACTCGCATCGACATATCGGCGTACAGCTCGTAGTTGCTGCTGAATGCGATACCCCCGGCACGCTCAAAGTCGTGTTTTATTTTGAAATAGGGCGCGCCTGTTTTCAGGCCCAGGGCCTTTGCCTCTTTGCTCTGCGCCACCACACAGCCGTCGTTGTTCGACAGAACAACAATCGGTCGGCCACGCAGGTCCGGACGCCACAGCGTTTCACAACTTGCATAGAAGTTGTTTACATCGGCCAGGGCGTACATTATTTCAGCCTGGTGATGGTTGAAACCACCACGCCGACAATGTCCAGTTCCGCACCATCATCCGGGAGCGGTATCGGCCTGAATGTCGGGTTCATCGGCTCAAGTTGTTTGACAGGATGCAGGCACAGGCGCTTAACCGTGAACTCGCCTGCGATGCTGGCGATCACGATATCGCCGTGACAGGCACCAATACTGCGATCGACCACCAGCATGGATCCGTCGGTGATCCCGGCTTCGATCATGCTTTCTCCTGAAGCGATCAGAAAGTAAGTTGCCGAAGGGTGGCTAATGCAGTACTCGTTGAGGTCGATTCGCGCGTGTATATAGTCTTGCGCCGGGCTGGGAAAGCCCGCCGGGACGTTATCGGCGTAAAGCGGAATGAACTGTTTCTCTGGGGTTGGTGTGGGGAAAAAGTGTTTCATGGTGCATTTCTCTATACTGTTTTTATATACAGTATAGGCGAGTTTTAGCCATTACAACCATAAAGAAAGTCAAGGGCGAGAGGATCCACAGCTATCCCCTTGTTGGGCAAGATGATCCTCTCGGAAAATTTTTAGGGTGTGGCTTGCAGGGCCGAATGTAGCGGTGTTTTTACGCCCGGAAACGTTTTTTATCAGCCGGGAAAGGCGAGCTACGTGCGGGGGGCGGTGAAAGAGGCACAGCGGCAAAGCTGGCTGGAAGCGGGGCGCGAACCGGTCGCGCCCCGATGATTTACTCGGCGGAGGATTTTTCCCCTTTGCCGGCCAGCAGGCTGAGGAAGTCGTACTTCTCCTTCAGCTCTTTCTCTGCGGCCTGATACAGCGCGCTGGCGACCTCCGGCTGCTGCGAGTTCAGGCGGCGGAAGCGCTGTTCTTTCAGCAGCGTTTCGGTCAGGTTGCTGTTTGGCGGCCGGGAGTCCAGCGCCAGCGCAGCTTTGCCCTCATCGGCACGGCGTGGATCGAAGCGGTACAGCGGCCAGAAACCGGTGGCGGTCAACTGTTTCATTTGGTCGTGACTGAGCGCCAGATCGTAGCCGTGCTCTTCGCAGGGGCTGTAGGCGATAATCAGTGATGGGCCGGGATAGGCCTCGGCCTCCTGAATCGCTTTCACCGTCTGGTTGAGCTGCGCACCCAGCGAGATCTGCGCCACATACACATGGCCGTACATCATCATGCTGACGCCCAGATCCTTACGCGCCTTGCGCTTGCCGTGCTCACCGAACTTGGTGACGGCACCCAGCGGGGTAGCTTTCGACTGTTGGCCACCGGTGTTGGAGTAACATTGGGTATCCAGCACCAGTACGTTGACGTTCTCGGTCAGGCTGAGGACGTGATCCAACCCACCGAACCCGATGTCGTAAGCCCAGCCATCGCCGCCAATCAACCAGATGGACTTATCTACCAGATAATCGGCGTCGGTCGCCAGTTGGCGTGCATCGTTACCTTCGATTTTCGCCAACAGGCCGCGCAGTTCAGCAATCTGCTGGCGGCGTGGTTCCGGTGCGATATCTTCCATCTGCAGAGCATTAACCAATTGTGTCGGCAACTGTGGTGCCAGCGTGTTCAACAGGCGCAATACGCGGCTGCGGTGCTGGTCGACAGTCAGGCGGAAGCCCAGACCGAATTCGGCGTTGTCCTCAAACAGCGAGTTGGCCCAGGCCGGGCCGCGCCCTTCGGCATTGGTGGTGTAAGGCGTGGTGGGTAGGTTGCCGCCGTAAATGGATGAGCAGCCGGTGGCATTGGCAATCAGCAGCCGGTCGCCATAAAGCTGGGTCAACAGTTTGATATACGGCGTTTCGCCGCAGCCGGAACAGGCGCCGGAGTATTCGAACAGCGGCGAAATTAGCTGCGAGGTGCGAATATCGATCCGCTCGAGCTGCGCCGGGTCGATCTCCGGTAGTTGCAGGAAGAAGTCGTAGTGTTCTTTTTCCACGGCCAGATGCTCCAGCCGTGGCGCCATGTTGATGGCCTTGATGTCAGGATCCTGGCGGTCTTTCGCCGGGCACACCTCAACGCACAGGTTGCAGCCGGTACAGTCTTCCGGCGCCACCTGCAGCACGTATTTCTGACCGCGCATATCTCGCGCTTTTACATCCAGCGATTGCAGCGAGGCAGGGGCATGCTCCATGGCCTCCGGCTGAACCACTTTGGCGCGAATGGCGGAGTGCGGACAAGCTGCAACGCAGTGGTTGCACTGGGTGCACAGATCCGGCTGCCAGATAGGGATCGCCTCGGCGATATTGCGTTTTTCCCACTGGGTGGTGCCCACCGGCCAGGTGCCGTCCGGCGGGAAGGCGGACACTGGCAGTGCATCGCCCAATCCGGCCAGCATCGCGGCGGTGACGGTTTTGACAAAGTCAGGCGCGGCGTCGGAAACGATTGGCGGTCGCATTGGGCTGCTGTCGTTAACTGGCTGCAGCGGGATCTCAATCAGTGCATCGAGCGTAGCGGCCAGCGCCTGCCAGTTGCGTTCAACAATATCCTGGCCCTTGCTGCTGTAGCTGCGGGCAATGGCGTCGCGCAATTGCTGCAGTGCCACATCGCCCGGCAGGATCTGGGTCAGGTGGAAAAACGCCATCTGCATCACGGTATTGATGCGTGCGCCAAGTCGGCATTCCCGCGCCAGTTTGGCGGCGTTGATGATGTAAAATCGCGCCTGACGCTGTTGCAGCACCGCCTGCACTTCCTGCGGCAGCCGCGACCAGGCTTCTTCCGCACCGTACGGGGTATTGAGCAGGAAAATGCCGCCGGGTTTCAGGCGCTCCGCCATCTGGTAGGTATCGATAAACTGCAATTGGTGACAGCCGACGAAATCGGCGCGACTGACCAGATAGGCCGAGTTAATTGGCTGTTCACTGACGCGCAGATGCGACACCGTCAGGCCACCGGCCTTTTTCGAGTCGTAGACAAAATAGCCCTGTGCGTACAGCGGCGTGCTGTTACCGATGATTTTGATGTTGTTTTTGGTGGCGGAAACCGACCCGTCGCTACCCAGGCCGTAGAATAACGCCTCCAGCGAGGCACGCTGCGGCAGGGTTTCTTCACTGAGCGGCAGGGAAAGGCCGGTCACATCGTCAAAAATACCGACGGTAAAACGCGGGCGCGGTTTGTCCAGCGTCAGTTCTTTAAATACCGCCAACGCGCAGTCCGGCCCGAACTCTTTCGAGGACAATCCATAACGGCCACCGATCACCATCGGCAGGTTGGCGCGTTCACCCCGGCTGAAGGCTTCGGCCAGCGCGGTCATCACGTCCAGATACAGCGGTTCTGCCAGCGCGCCTGGCTCCTTGGTGCGATCCAGTACGGCGATTTTCGTTGCGCTTGCCGGCAGCACGCTGAGCAGGTGTTGCGCGGAGAATGGCCGGAACAGTCGTACTTTCAGCACGCCGACTTTTTCGCCGCGAGTCAGCAGGGCGTCGATCGCTTCTTCACAGGTACCGATAGCGGACCCCATCAGGATCACGACGCGTTCGGCCTGTGGATGACCGTAATATTCAAAAGGCTGATAGGCCCGGCCGGTGATCTGGGCAAACTTGTCCATCGCATCAATCACGTGCTGACTGGCCGCGTTATACCAGGGGTTGGTGGCCTCACGGGACTGGAAATAGGTATCCGGGTTGGCGGAGGTACCGCGCACCACGGGATGGTCCGGTGACAGCGCGCGGCTGCGGTGCGCATCAATCGCTTCCTGCGGCAGCATCTGGCGCAGGGCATCGTCGCTCAGCGGGACGATCTTGTTGATTTCATGCGAGGTGCGGAAACCATCAAAAAAGTGAATAAACGGCAGGCGACTGTTGAGGCTCGCCGTTTGAGAAATCAACGCAAAGTCCTGCGCCTCCTGCACGTTACTGGCGCACAGCATGGCGCAGCCGGTCTGGCGTACCGCCATCACGTCGGAATGGTCGCCGAAAATCGACAGTGCGTGCGTAGCGATGGTCCGTGCGGCGACGTGCAGAACAAACGGCGTCAGTTCACCGGCCAGTTTGTACAGCGTCGGGATCATCAACAGCAGGCCCTGCGACGAGGTAAATGAGGTCGACAGTGCGCCGGTTTGCAATGCACCGTGCACGGTGGCGATCGCACCGCCTTCCGACTGCATTTCCACCACTCGCGGTACGTCGCCCCAGATATTCTGACGGCCGTCGCCGGACCAGGCATCGGCCTGTTCCGCCATGGTCGAACTGGGTGTAATCGGGTAGATGGCAATCACTTCGCTGGCGCGATAGGCCACGGAAGCGACTGCGTTATTACCATCTGTAGTAATCATCGACTTTACCTTTCATTGCTCAAAAAGCCGCAAAAGTCGCCTCTTGCAGTAATTAACAAAGTCTAGCAGAGGGATATATTGGCCCTTTATCGCATTTGTGTGACGGTGGAAAAATCGACCAGAGTTACTGTAAGTTGATATTTCCCGCATTAAAATCACGCCGCGAAGACGAATTGTCATGGTTGTTTAACGACAATTTATTTCCAGCGCGTCATACTGTCGAACAGGTGAACTTACGGAAGAAAAAACGATGAGCGGATTTATGTATTTAGCCATGGCGATTGTGGCGGAAGTGGTCGCCACTACCATGCTGAAAGCCTCTGAAGGCTTTACCCGCCTGTGGCCGTCGCTGGTGGTGGTGGTCGGTTACGCGGTCGCTTTTTGGGGGCTGTCGATGGTGGTTAAAACCATGCCGCTAGGCATTGTCTACGCTATCTGGTCCGGTATGGGCATTGTCCTGGTGTCCATTGCGGCAGTATTTGTTTATCAGCAAAAACTGGATTTACCGGCAGTTCTCGGGATGGGGTTAATTATTGCCGGCGTACTGGTGATTAATTTACTGTCGAAAACGGCGGCGCACTAATTGTTATTTTAAGGTGAACATAGCCAGCGTGACATTCAGTGACGCTGGCTGAACGCCTCAGTAATAATAACTGAAAATAATTAATCAGTTATATTCATCCAGTAACAAAACCAACGCTGTTTTTTTACTATTGTCTGACAATTCCCAGCCCGTCTATTGCTCCCAATCTGTTCCTTCGAACCTGTTATCGCACGTGTCGCCCAGACCGCACGCTGGCTGCTCCATGAGCTGCGTGAAAGCCGCGGTGACGACAAGAATGATCGCAACGTTCAAATAAACGCCAAATAATTGCAGGAATATATTTTCATTATTTATATATCAGGCTAGATTAAATAGGTTTGCATCAAAGATAACGAAACGTGTCCGCATAAAGTGACGCGAGTTATCGGCAATGGCGATTTTACACAGCTTAGTTCCGGGTTCAGGAGTGGGATAATGACAACATCAAAATGGTTGCTGGCCGGTGCCGTATTGCTTTTGGCCGCATGCAGCAGCAAAAATGAAGAGCCAGTACAGCAGGGCAACAGCGCCAGAATCAATACCTTACAGACCAGCGCGAACTGCGCCAGCGTGGGCGGTACCACTACCGTGACGCACAATTTAAACGGCGAGGCGGTAAGAATGTGCCAGATGCCGAATGGTAAGCAATGCGAAGAATGGACGCTGGGGCAGGGAGCCTGTTCAACCGCCGGTTAAACCGGAAAGAACACCAGGCCACCTGGGCCTGGTGAACAGGGATTACTGCACCCAGTCTCGCTGGGTATAGACCAGGACGTGGCCGCTGCCGCTCAGTGTCAATTTCTGAGCGCTGAGGGTGACTTTTGCCCCTTTGCCCAGCACGTCGCCAATCAACCAATCCCACTGGTTGAGTTGCGGGTCTGAGCAGGCCATGCGGGTTGAAGCCAGCCCTGGCACCGTCAACACGCCGTCTTGCAATTGGCCGCCACCAAAGAAGTGATTACACATGGCGCCGGAAACGTGCATTTTCTCACCGAACTCAAGATTGGGTCCGTTGCCGGGGCGTGACTTTACCGCCACGCCATCGACGCTTTGCAGCGCAAAATTGTGATGCAACAGATCGCTTTCTGTCACCGTTTTACCGTTCTGGCTCATACCACACCCCGCTAACAGCAGCGCCGTTAACGCCACTGAGATAGACTTTTTCATCGACTCTCCTTGTTAAAAATATCAGGCATTAAGCTGATTCGGGCAGTTCTCGCCCTGTTCCAATTGGTGAATGTTTTTCAGCGTGGTTTCCGAGATGCTGGTCAGCGCCTCTTCGGTCAGGAAAGCCTGATGGCCGGTAAACAGCACGTTGTGGCAGGCTGACAGGCGGCGGAAGATATCGTCCTGGATCACGTCATTGGATTTGTCTTCAAAGAACAGATCGCGTTCATTCTCATACACATCCATTCCCAGTGCGCCGATTTTCTGCTGTTTCAAGGCATCAATCGCCGCCGAGGAGTCAATCAGTGCGCCACGGCTGGTGTTGATAATCATCACGCCGTTTTTCATCAGGCTGAAAGCATCACTGTCCAGCAGATGGTGGTTTTCCGGCGTCAACGGGCAGTGCAGGGTGATCACGTCGGACTGTGCGTACAGCGTTTTCAGATCGACATATTCGGCACCCATCTCCAGCGCTTGTTCGCTTGGGTAGGGATCATAAGCCAATAGTTTCATGCCAAACCCTTTCAGGATCCGCATGGTGGCGATGCCAATTTTACCGGTGCCAATCACCCCGGCGGTGCGGTTATGCATATTGAAGCCAATCAACCCCTCGAGCGAGAAGTTGGCATCGCGGGTACGCTGATAAGCGCGATGAATACGACGATTCAGGCACATCATCATCCCCACGGCGTGTTCAGCGACCGCTTCCGGCGAATAGGCCGGGACGCGTACCACTTTGATGCCCAATTCTTTGGCGGCGTCCAGATCCACGTTATTGAAACCGGCGCAGCGCAGGGCCAGGATTTCCACCCCCAGCGCCGCCAGTTCTTCAAGGACTTCACGGCTGCCGTCGTCGTTAACGAAGATACAGATGGCTTTGCAACCGGCGGCGTTTTTGGCGGTTCTTTTACTGAGCAGGAAATCGAAAAACTCCAGCTCGTAGCCAAACTGCTGATTCACCAGTTCGAGATATTTACGGTCATACTGTTTAGTGCTGTATATCGCCATTTTCATCGTGGTTTCTCCAGCGTCATTTTTGTGATCAATTTAACAGATTTTAGTAAATTCTACAATTGGTTAGCCGGCTTCGGTAACGTTAAAAAAGGGTAACTACTATCGCCTGGGGCGGTATCAATTAAGGGTAGCTGGCGACGCTGGAGTATGGCGGATATTCGTGGTGGGTGGATTGGCAAGGCGATGTGCGGCGCAAGGCTCTTTCGGCCTGAGCCAAAAAAAATCCCCACGGGGGGTGGGGAATGGCTTCTCAGTATAGTTAGCTAGCAGCTGACTTTTGTTAGAATGCTTGCAAGACTATTAATGATCAAATGTAACGACAATAACAAAAGTCTGAAATAGGTCATATTCATGTGATGAATATGTAACTAAAACTTACAGCATCCGCAGCAATGGCTATAAAAGCCCCGGGACAAGGTATCTTCTTCGGTCTCAGCTTCACCCTATGTCAAATTCATGCCATCATTATTGCCAATTCAGGCATAGACTTAGCCTAAACCTAAACGGTCTTTGGCCCGGGCAAAGGGCGCCTAACTCAGGAATGAAACAATCATTTAATGACTAAGCGATTGAAAGTATTCATAGGGATTGTGGTGAGTGTGCTGATCCTGCTGGTGGCGCTGTGGCAAACTCTGCCGCGCTGGCTGCCGCGTGTGCTCTCGCACTGGTTACCGCAGGGCAGCCAGTTGGTTTTGCAGGGCAAACTACAGTGGCACCAGGGCGCCTTGCAGTTGGATGGCGCCCGCTTTTTAGCGCAAGACTGCCTGCTTGCCAGCGCCGGCCCAACCCGATTGGCTTATCAGCAAGGGCGTTGGCAACTGATCGGCGACAAGCTGCATGTCGATACGGCCTGCCTATCAAAATTGCCTGCCGGTGATGCCAATAGCGCCCCCCTGGCGCTTGACCAACTGCAAAAACAACTGCCGCTGCTGGATATCACCATTAAGGATCTCTCGGTGCTGCCGTGGCAATTCTATGCCGGTAAACTGCAGATACACGCCAAGCCAGAAGGCCAGAGCCTGCAATATCAAGGCCCCAACATCAGCGTTGACGCGCTGCTGGATCAACATCAACAACTGACGCTGAATAGCCTGACGCTCACCGCACCCAACAGCCCACAGCCGCTGCATCTGACCGGAAAAATCAGCATTCCTCTGGATTTGGACAGCATGCCGACGCAAGGCGCATTGCAGGGCGAACTGCAGACCGCTTATCTGGAAAAGCCTTTGCTGCTGGATATGCGCTGGCAACAGCAGCAGGGGGTGATGACGCTGACAGAAAAGGGGGCAGATAAACCCTTGGCCACCTTGCCGTGGGAGATCAACCCGCAGCAGGTGAGTATCAAGCAGGGCGAGTGGCGCTGGCCGTACAGTCAGCAACCGCTTAACGGCGGCTTGAGCATCGCGCTGCATGACTGGAGCAAAGGCTTTGATGAAGCCCAGATCAGTGCCCGTTTAAATGTGATCACCGACGGACATAACGGCAAGGGCAACGCGGTGTTGACGCTGGGGCCGGGTAAGGTCGGGCTGATCGACAGCGACTTACGCTTCCAACTGACCGGTCAGGCGAATATGGCCGATTTTTCCATGACCGCTTCCATCCCCGGCATCATCAGCGGCACTATTCTTAACCCGACGCTGGTGTTGCAGTCAGGGGCACTGCTGCGTTTGTGGGGCAACGCCACACCGGAAATGAAACTGGAAGAGGCGCGGTTGCCGCTGGCCGGCGTGAAGGTCACCGCGGGCGGTATCACCGGCCGCCTGCAGGCGATCATCAATGCCAGCGACAGCTATTGGGGCCGTTTTAAACTGCATCTGGACGGCAAGGCCCAGGATTTTTGGCCGGATCACGGTAACTGGCAATGGCGCTATTGGGGTAACGGCCAGTTGCCGCCGCTACAGGCTGCCTGGGACGTCGCCGGCAGCGGCAGTTGGCAGGACAGCACCCTGGTGCTCGATCGCCTTTCTACCGGTTTTGATCAATTGAAGTACAGCATGGTGACGGTAGACGCACCGCGTCTCAGTCTTAGCCAACCGCTGCGTTGGCAGCGTGACCAGCAGGCCCCGGCATTCAATGGCGAACTGCAGCTGGTTTCCGGCAAGGTTAGCTTCACCAACGGGGGTTACCTGCCGGCCCCGGTGCTGGCGCTGCAGCTCAAGGGCAAGGCGCCGGACAGTTTCCAGCTACAGGGCAAACTGCAGGCGGAACAGATTGGGCCGATAGCACTGCGAGGCCGCTGGGACGGTGAGCGTTTGCGCGGAGAGGGCTGGTGGCCAAAACAGTCGCTGGAAGTGTTCCAACCCTTGATCTCACCCGATCTGAATATCAAACTGCGCGACGGCGAGTTTTATGCCCAGTCGGCCTTCTCTGCGGCCCGGGTACAGGGCTTTGAGGCCGGTGGCCACTGGGTGGTGAAAAACGGCGGCATGTGGCTGAAAGACGGCGAGATGAGCGGCCTGGACTTTGTGATGTCCTACCGACTGAAAAACCATCTCTGGCAGTTGGGGGCCAAAAAGCCGGTGATGTTACGCATCAGGTCATTCAGCAACCTGTTTGAAATGCAGAATATTACCGCCGATCTCCAGGGGACCTACCCGTACAGCGAACAGGCACCGCTGACGCTGAGCAACGTCGGAATGGATGCATTAAACGGTCATATCAGCCTGTCGGCGCTGCGGATGCCGCAGCATGACGCTGCCGTATTGAAACTGGATAAAGTTGATCTCAGCGCCTTGTTTACCGCGCTAAAGCCAAAACAGTTTGCCATGTCCGGGCGGGTGGACGGCGAACTGCCGCTGTATCTCAATCATCCCAAATGGCTGGTACGCAACGGTTGGATCGCCAACTCGGGCATGCTGACGCTGCGGCTGGACAAGGATATGGCCGATGCCATCGGCAGCAATAATCTGGCGACCGGCGCGGCGATCGACTGGCTGCGCTATATGGAGATTAACCGCTCGAAAGCCAGGGTTGATCTCGACAACCTCGGTGAGCTGACGCTGAAGGCGCGCATTGACGGGGTTAATCCGCAAAAAAGTACCAAACGAGAAGTTATCCTGAACTATAGCCATCAGGAAAACGTGTTTCAGCTGTGGCGCAGTCTGCGCTTTGGCGACAATTTACAGGAGTGGCTGGAACAGGCCCTCTCAAAACCTGGGGAACAACCATGAAAATCATCAGCGGGCCATTGCTGGTCGCCGTGCTGGGCACGTTTTTGCTGAGCGGCTGCGTGCCGCGCATCGAGGTCGCGACGCCTAAAGATCCGATCACCATCAACATGAACGTGAAGATCGAGCATGAGATCCACATCAAGGTAGATAAGGACGTTGATAATCTGCTGAAAACCCAAAGCGGCCTTTTCTAGGAGCCAACATGAAAAAACGTTATTTAGGCTTGATGGCCGCCGCCTGGATGTTCAGCAGCATGGCGATGGCGCTGACGCTCGATGAGGCCAAACAGCAGGGCCGCGTAGGGGAAACGCTCAGCGGTTATATCGCGCCGGTGAAGCAGGACGCCGAAACGCTGACGTTGGTGAAAAACATTAATGCCGGGCGCACCGAAAAATACCAGCAAGTGGCGGACAGCAATCATATTGCCATCGACGATGTGGCGCGCATGGCGGGGCAGAAGTTGGTAACGCGAGCCCCGGCAGGGGAATACGTGCGCGGTATTAACGGGCAGTGGCTGAAGAAATAAAAAAACGCGCCGTCAGGTGTAATGCCGGTCAGTTAAGCAAAGTTCTGAATAAGAATGTACGACGTTGTTTAAGTGGGCGTCCCCCTCTCCCGAGGGAGAGGGCCGGGGTGAGGGGCTTTCGTGTTGGTATGTATCCCCTCACCCTAACCCTCTCCCAAAGGAGAGGGAACAATACACCTTAACTGACAATCATTACGCCCCAGCGAGGGACATCAGGCGGCAACCACCTGAGTCAGTAAGGCCTTGGCGTCGGCCTGTGCTTTGGTCGCGACGTCCGGGCCGTAAGCGATGCCTTCCGCAAACACGAACTCAACGTCGGTGATGCCGATAAAGCCCAGGAACAGACGCAGGTAAGGTTCAACCAGGTCAGTCGGGGTGCCTTTATGAATGCCGCCGCGGCTGGTCAGGATGATGGCGCGTTTGCCTTTCACCAGGCCTTCAGGGCCGTTTTCGGTGTAACGGAAGGTGACGCCGGCACGGGCAATCAGGTCGAAATAGTTTTTCAACTGGGTCGGGATGTTGAAGTTGTACATCGGTGCCGCCATAACGATGGTGTCATTGGCCTGCAGTTCAGCGATTAGTTCGTCGGACAAGGCCAGCGCTTCGGTCTGACGTGGGGTCAGCGGCGTATCGGAAGGGCGCAGTGCACCCACCAGCTCACCGTCCAGTACCGGGATTGGCTGTGCAGCCAGGTCACGTACGGTGATAGTGTCGTTGCCATGAGCGCTTGCCCATTGCTCAACGAAGAAATCGGCCAGTTGGTTAGACTGAGAGTAACCTGCCAGGATGCTTGATTTAAGAACCAATACTTTGCTCATCGGTAATTCCTTAGGTTAAGACAGTGACATCAGGACGGTGCGTCCCTTGCATGCAGTACACTCTATTCACATTTTTCCAGCAGTGATAGCGCAATATTTCGAGACCTTTGTTCGATTTTATTGAATAACCTTTTGGGCCTTAAGCGGCGGGATTATGGGGAAAAAGCGGCTTGTGATATTCTTCGCGTCCAAAGCTAAAAACGGGCTAACCCATTACCAAACCGTTGCTAACGCTTGATACAGCAGCGATGAAACAAGGAATACCGAACGTGAAATCTCCGCTCGCGGCATTGTCTGCCCAACTGGGCGAGCTGATGCTCCGTGATCAACAGCGCCTGCAACGTCGGCTGCAGGGCGCACGAAAAATCAAAAATCCCGATGCTCAATTGGCGGCTGCCGTTGAAATCGAAAGTGACATGGCGCTGGCGTTGCGTAAGGTGCAATCCCGCGCTGCGACCTGCCCGAAAATAACCTATCCGGAAAACCTGCCGGTCAGCCAGAAAAAGCAGGATATTCTGCAGGCGATCCGTGACCATCAGGTGGTGATTGTTGCCGGTGAAACCGGCTCGGGGAAAACCACCCAGTTGCCGAAGATCTGCCTGGAATTGGGGCGCGGGGTCAAAGGGCTGATCGGCCATACCCAGCCTCGACGCCTGGCCGCGCGCACCGTGGCCAACCGCATTGCCGACGAACTGGAAACCCCATTGGGCGGCAGCGTCGGTTATAAGGTACGTTTTAACGATCAGGTCGGGGAAAATACCCTGGTCAAGCTGATGACCGACGGCATCCTGCTGGCGGAAATCCAGCAGGATCGGCTGTTGATGCAGTACGACACGCTGATTATCGATGAGGCGCATGAACGCAGCCTGAACATCGATTTTATCCTCGGCTACCTGCGCGAACTGCTACCGAAGCGCCCCGATCTGAAAGTCATCATCACCTCGGCAACCATAGATCCGCAGCGGTTTTCACGTCACTTCAACAACGCGCCGATTATTGAAGTTTCCGGCCGGACTTATCCGGTGGAAGTCCGTTACCGCCCGGTGGTGGACGACGCCGACGATACCGACCGCGATCAACTGCAGGCGATTTTTGATGCGGTGGATGAGCTTGGCCGCGAAGGGCCGGGGGATATCCTGATCTTTATGAGCGGTGAGCGCGAAATCCGTGATACCGCTGATGCATTGAATCGCCTCAATCTGCCACATACCGAAGTCTTGCCGCTGTATGCCCGGCTGTCCAACAGCGAACAGAACCGGGTATTTCAGTCACACCACGGGCGGCGCATTGTGCTGGCCACCAACGTGGCGGAAACCTCATTAACCGTACCGGGCATCAAGTATGTGATTGATCCGGGGACGGCGCGTATCAGCCGCTACAGCTTCCGTACCAAGGTACAGCGACTGCCGATCGAGCCGGTGTCGCAGGCCTCGGCCAACCAGCGTAAGGGCCGCTGCGGCCGTGTGTCGGACGGTATTTGTATTCGCCTGTATGCGGAACAGGATTTCCTGTCGCGACCGGAGTTTACCGATCCGGAGATCCTGCGCACCAATCTGGCATCGGTGATTTTGCAGATGACCTCGCTCGGGTTGGGCGACATTGCCGCATTTCCGTTTGTGGAAGCACCGGACAAACGCAATATTCTGGACGGCGTGCGCCTGCTGGAAGAATTGGGGGCGATTAAAACGGCAGACAATGGCCACTACCAGCTCACCGCCCAAGGCCGTCAATTGGCACAGTTGCCGATCGACCCACGCCTGGCGCGTATGGTGCTGGAAGCGCAGAAGAGCGGTAGCGTGCGCGAGGTGATGATTATCACCGCGGCGTTGTCGATTCAGGATCCGCGTGAACGGCCAATGGACAAACAGCAGGCGTCGGATGAAAAGCACCGTCGCTTCGCGGATAAAGACTCGGACTTCCTGGCCTACGTGAACCTGTGGGACTGGCTGAAAGAGCAGCAAAAAGAGCATTCCTCCAGCCAGTTCCGTCGGCTGTGCCGCAATGATTTCCTGAACTACCTGCGGGTGCGCGAATGGCAGGATATTTACACCCAACTGCGTCAGGTGGTGAAAGAGCTGGGGCTGCCGGTTAACAGCGAACCTTCCGATTACCGCAGCGTGCATACCGCACTGCTGACCGGCTTGCTGTCGCACATCGGTCAGAAAGATGTCGACAAGCAGGAGTTCACCGGTGCTCGCAACGCGCGTTTCTCCATCTTCCCGGGTTCCGGCCTGTTCAAGAAGCCGCCGAAGTGGACCATGGTGGCCGAACTGGTGGAAACCAGCCGCCTGTGGGGGCGTATTGCCGCACGTATCGAGCCGGAATGGATAGAACCGCTGGCTCAGCATCTGGTGAAGCACAGCTACAGCGAACCCCACTGGTCCAAATCCCAGGGGGCGGTGATGGCCAGCGAAAAGGTAACGCTGTTCGGGTTGCCGATCGTTGCCGCGCGCTCGGTCAATTACAGCACCATTGATCCGCTGCTGTGCCGTGAGCTGTTTATCCGCCATGCGTTGGTGGAAGGCGACTGGCAGACGCGACATGCGTTCTTTGCCGCTAACCTGAAACTGCGTGCCGAAGTGGAAGAGCTGGAACATAAATCGCGTCGCCGTGACATTCTGGTGGACGACGAAACCCTGTTTGCTTTCTACGATCAGCGCATTCCGAACGATGTGGTGTCCGGACGCCATTTCGATAACTGGTGGAAAAACGCCGGTAAGCAAAATTCAGACCTGCTCAGTTTTGAAAAGGAAATGCTGATCAAAGACGGCGCCAATCAGGTCAGTGCGCTGGACTACCCAAACACCTGGTACCAGGGCAACCTCAAACTGCGCCTGACTTACCAGTTTGAACCGGGCACCGACGCCGATGGCGTGACGGTACACATTCCGCTGCCTATTCTTAATCAGGTTGAGCAGCAGGGCTTCGAATGGCAGATCCCGGGCATTCGGCGGGAACTGATCATTGCCTTGATCAAGTCTTTGCCGAAGCCGGTACGCCGCAATTTTGTGCCGGCACCGAACTACGCCGAAGCTTTCCTGGGGCGGGCGACGCCGCTGGAGATGCCGCTGCTGGATTCACTGGAGCGCGAGCTGCGTCGCATGACTGGTGTGACGGTGTCACGTGAAGACTGGCAATGGGATCAGGTGCCCGATCACCTCAAGATGACATTCCGGGTGGTGGGTGAAAAACACAAAACCCTGCTTGAAGGCAAAGATCTGACGGCATTGAAGCTCAAGCTGAAGGACAAGGTGCAGGAAACGCTGTCGGCGGTGGCGGACGATGGGCTGGAACAAAGCAATCTGCATATCTGGAGCTTCGGCAAACTGCCGGAGTTTTATGAGCAGAAACGCGGTGGCTACTCGATGAAGGCTTACCCGGCGCTGGTGGACGAAAAAGACAGCGTGGCGATCCGCCTGTTCGACAGCGAGCAGGAGCAGCGACAGGCGATGTGGCAGGGTACGCGCCGCCTGCTGTTGTTGAATATTCCTTCACCTATCAAATATCTGCATGAAAAACTGCCGAACAAGGCCAAGCTGGGGCTGTACTTTAACCCTTACGGTAGGGTGTTGGATCTGATCGACGATTGCATTTCGTGCGGTATCGACAAACTGATCGCCGAACACGGCGGGCCGGTGTGGCAGGAAGAAAACTTTGCCCGTCTGCAGGAACTGGTGCGCGGCGAACTGAATGAAACGGTGGTGGGCGTAGCCAAACAGGTCGAACAAATCCTGACGGCGGTGTTTAACATCAACAAGCGCTTGAAAGGCCGGGTTGATATCTCGTTGGCGCTGGCACTGTCAGATATCAAAACTCAGCTCGGCGCTCTGGTTTATCGTGGGTTCGTCACCAACAACGGCTGGAAGCGCCTGCCGGATACGCTACGTTATCTGCAGGCGATTGAACGTCGGTTGGAGAAACTGGCTATCGATCCGCACCGCGACCGCGCGCAAATGCTACGGGTGGAACAGGTGCAGCAGGCCTGGCAGCAATGGCTGAACAAACTGCCGCCGAAACGCCAGCAGGATGAAGAGGTGAAAGAGGTGCGCTGGATGATTGAAGAGCTGCGCGTCAGCCTGTTCGCTCAGCAACTGGGCACGCCTTATCCGATCTCGGACAAACGCATCCTGCAGACTATCGAGCAGCTTTCAGTGTAATTAATCGGGGGCAATAAGTTGCCCCCGGGTTTTATTTTCCCGCCGCCAGCGCGTCCAGCGCATCGCGGATGCCGGTCACAGCCAGCGCGCGGTTATCGGCGCGGTAACGGTCTTTGGCTGCCGGTGCGGAGCTTTGAATGGCAATAAGCCGCCAACCGTCGGCAGTTTTCAGCAGTAACGGCGAACCGCTATCGCCGGGCAGGGTATCGCACTGGTGCGACAGGACGCCTTGTTGCGCCCAGCCGGTCACTTTACAGTTCTGGTGGCTGTAGAGGTCGTCCAGATGGTCTTCCGGGTATCCCGCCTGGGTAATCAGCCGTTTGGCTTGTTTCATTGCCTGGGTCAGTGCCTTGCTGTCGCCTTGCCACAACGGCAGCGGCTTAATCGGCAAGGTTTTTTTATCCTTCAGACGGATCAGGGCAAAGTCATAGGCTGCTGCCGCTGGCGGTACAATCCAGCCATCGCCGTCAGGTTTGAGTTTTTTCCCCAGTTTGCGATCCACCAGCGTCTCAATATTGTCGGTCTGGTATTTCCAGGTCTTATTACCGGCAACAAAACGCAGCGCAATGGCTTTATCCAGTTGACCCGGTGGTGCCAGCACGCAGTGGCCTGCGGTGAGCGCCAGATGCGGAGAGATCAGCGTGGCGGTGCACAGGTTACCGCTGGCGGTTTCCACTTGCCCAATGGCCTGCCACGGCCAACCGTCGGTTTCCGTTACTTTTATTCGTTCATCTTTGCCAAAAAAAAGGCGGGTTTGCTCAGCGGTCGACGAATCGGATGGGCTGTCAGCCCGTGCTGAGAGGGAGAGTGCGAGCGGGAATGAGCACAGCAACAGCAAAACGGTTATGCGCATAGGTTTCTTGCCTGGAAAATACGGATCATCCATAAACACACTGAATGGTAACTATAGACTGAATTAGTCGCCGTGTGGATGGGCAGTGATTGATTTTTCAATAATTTATTATCCAGAGGGCGGTGTGGCTACAGATAAAAAAAGGCGGCGATCAGTCCACAGAGGATCAGCGTGGTCAGAATGATTTCAAATAGGTAGCGACGCAGCATGATGAGAACCCCCGATGAAAAAACACCCGGCGAACCGGGTGTTGGACAACTCAAGCCTGAACTGGTGAGGGGAGCCTCACATTAATTGCTGTTTACGCCGCTTTTTTATGGCTGGCTGTTTTGTGGTGTTTTTTAGCTGCCTGGGCTTTCTGAGCCGGCGCTTTTTTAGCGGTGGCTTTGTGGTGCTTTTTAGCCGCCTGAGCTTTTTGAGCTGGCGCTTTCTTCGCGTGATGTTTTTTCACGTGAGTGGTCTTGGCTGGTGCAGCCGCGGTGGTGGTAGCCGTCGCCGCAGGTGCGGTAGTGGTGGTAGTGGCAGCGTCAGCAGCGAAGGCAACAGAAGACAGACCCATTGCAGCGGCAACAACCAGAGCTAATACTTTTTTCATCGTTGATTCCTCAAGTTACTCATCATGTATCAAGCCCACTGCGGGGCCGGTGATAAGATAGTAGGCAAACGGCCCGATGCTTTCCGTGAGTGATTGGTTTCGGCGTGTAACCTAATGTACATCGCGAGCACTGGCCGGTTAACGAACTGGATCCATCGAGCTTTAAATCTCACTTTAGTTACAACATACATATAGGGAGTGGCCAACCGGTACTCTGCAGCCTGGGCGTCTTGGGTGGAGGAGGTGCGCTATGGAATAGCGGCGGCAAAGCAGGGGGAAAAAGGCACGGGATTAGCCGTGCCTGGGGATCTTACAGGTAACGACTTTCCAAATGCTTACGGAAATAGTCTGGGTTCAGGGCCTCGCCGGTCGCATTGGCGATCAGGGTATTCGTAGGGAAACGGCTGCCGTGACGCCAGATATTCTGCTTCAGCCATTGGAACAATGGATTCAGATTGCCTTCAGCAATGTCACTGTCCAGCGTTGGCAGAGCTTTGCGGACGCTGTGGAACAGTTGCGCGGCATACATGGCACCCAGGGTGTACGTCGGGAAGTAACCGAAGGCACCATCGGTCCAGTGAATATCCTGCATACAGCCGTTACGGTAGTTGCCGATAGTATCGAGGCCAAGGTAACCGTGCATTTTCTCGCCCCACAGCGCCGGGATATCTTCTACCTCAATCTCGCCTTCGACCAGAGCCTTCTCGATTTCATAGCGCAGGATCACGTGCGCCGGGTAGCTGACTTCGTCAGCGTCTACGCGGATCAGGCCTGGTTTCACTCGCTGATTTAGTCGGATGAAGTTACCTTCTTCCAATGCCGGTTGCTCGCCGAATTGTTTGACCACCAGTGGACGCAGGATCTTCAGGAAATCGCTGCCGCGCGCCAGTTGCATTTCAAACAGCAGACTCTGCGACTCATGGATAGCGGTTGAACGAGCCTGGGCTACCGGCTGGCCCAGCCATTCGCGTGGCAGATTTTGTTCGTAACGAGCATGGCCGGTTTCATGCACGATGCCGAGCAATGCGGTCAGAAATTCTTTGTCGTTGTAGCGGGTGGTAATACGAACATCTTCCGGTACGCCGCCGCAGAATGGGTGAGCGCTGACGTCCACGCGACCGCCGTCGAAGTTAAAGCCGAGCAGCTTCATCACGCTCAGGCTCAGTTGACGTTGGGTTTCCACATTGAACGGCCCCTGCGGAACCAGACAAGGTTCCTGGGCCTGTTTAGCCACTACCTTCTGCAGCAGGTCGGGCAGCCAGGTTTTCAAATCGCCAAAAATGCGATCAATATCGCTGCTGCGCATTCCCGGTTCATAAAGGTTCAGCAGGGCATCATAACGACTGCTACCTGCCGCTTCGGCACGGATCTGCGCTTCCTGGCGGCTCAGTTTAACCACTTCGCGCAGATTTTCCGCGAAACCTTCCCAGTCGTTGGCTGGGCGTTGGGAACGCCAGGCATGTTCACAGCGTGCACCGGCCAGGGATTTAGCCTCGACCAACGATTCTGGTACCAGCACTGCATTGTCATACTGGCGGCGCATCTCCAGCAAATTCGCCTGGTCAATGTCGTCCAGCGTTTCTTGCTGTGCGCGTTCAAACAGACGACCGGTTTTATCCGACGTTAAAATCTGGTGTTGCAATACGCTTAGCTCAGCCAGTGCCTCGGAACGTGCTTTACTGCCGCCCGGTGGCATCATGGTTTGCATATCCCAGCCGGCAATGGCGGAGAGATGGCCGAAGCGTGACAGGCGGGTGAAAATGGCACGCAGCTCGTCGTAAGAAGAAGGGGAATGTGCAGATGTCATCGTTTAGCTCCATTTTTTGTAAACCGGATCACTGTTTCGCGTTTTTATGCTGCCACGTAAACGGGGTTACACCGGGTCTGCTTTTAAATTGAAAGTGGGCTTTAGCGGCCAACAGAAGCGGAAGCTGGCACCACCGAGAGAGCTGGCGTCAACGTAGACCTGGCCCTGGTAGGCCACGGCAATCGAATGAACAATCGCCAAACCCAGGCCACAGCCGCCGGTAGCGCGATCGCGGCTGGGATCGAGACGTACAAAGGGCTCGAATACCCGCTCACGTTCTTCCGGCGGAATACCTGGCCCATCGTCTTCTACCTGCAGGCAGGCGTTGTCGCCGTCAAACCACAGGCCGATGCGCAAGCGTTGCTCACTATAACGCAGCGCATTGTTCACCAGATTATCCAGCACCCGCTCCATTAGCCGTAAATCGACGCCGCCAAAATCACCGACGTGCGGGATGTTCAATTCGATTTCACGTTCCGGGTGGATCAGGCGCAGGTCGTCAGCCTTGTCCTCCAGCCATTTGGGCAAATCCAGCGGTTCTATATTGAGTGCGACCTGCGGACGGTCCAATCGTGCATAGGTCAGCAGTTCGTCGATCAGTGACTCCAACTGACCGATATCGCGGTTCAGCGCCTGCTGTTCACTCTCGGAAAGGTTATCGCTCATCGCCAGGCGGTAACGCAGCCGTACCAGCGGAGTGCGCAGTTCATGGGCGATACCGTCTATCAGCTGTTTCTTGCTGGCGATCAGCGTATTGACGTTATCCGCCATCTGGTTAAAGGCTACGCCAAGCCGATTCAGGCTGGAGGTAGGGTCGAAATGGGTTCGCTCATCCAGATGCCCGGCACCGAGGCGCTGAGCCGCGTTTTCCAGCTTGAGCAAGTCCTGCCAGTGCGGACGCATCCACAGAAATACCGGCAGCGCCAGCGACATGCCGATGAACACCAGCAGCGCCAAATCCAGCAGCCGCATTTGATGCAGATAGAACAGATAAGGGATCGGCCCGACCACCAGCACGTAGTGGCTGCGCGGGATACGCTGCATAAAGGTGTATTGATCGTCGAGGGCGATAATCTCCCCCAGACGCAGCCGTTTTTTCAAATCTTCGCTCAGATCCTGTTTGCCCAGCGGCTCGATGTGCAGCTTAAACGACAGATTCAAGTCCAGCGTGGCGATGGTCTTGTTCCAGTCTTTCAGCGGAATTTCCCGTAGTTCGCTGCGCATCAGGTACAGCGAGCTTTTCATCAGATCGTCCATCGACTGGCGGCCGGCGCGTTCGGCGGTGACTTTGTACACCAACCCCACCAGCATCGCCATCACCAGGAAACACACGAAAAGCAGCAGGAAGAACTGCACAAAGAGCTTTCTCATTGCTGCACGAACTCCCAGGCATTCGGAGCGAACAGGTAACCTTTATTACGCACGGTTTTGACGCGGAAGGGTTCCAGGGCATTGTCGTACAGCTTGCGGCGCAGGCGGGAAATCGCCACGTCTATACTGCGATCCAAACCGTCATAACTCACGCCACGCAGGTTCTGCAGCAGGGCTTCGCGATCCATTATTTGGCCGGCGTGGGTGGCCAGTTCCCACAGCAGATCAAAATCTGAGGTGGAAAGGGTGATGACCTCTTCACCCAACGTCACCTGCCGGTTGACTGGGTCGATGCATAACAGGCCAAAGTGCAGGGCGTTGTGTTGAGTGAGCGGTTGTGTTGACTCTTCCTTTGGCTGGCTGCCATGCTGACGCAGGTGCAAACGCAGTCGCGCCAGTAACACCGCTGGCGGCGTGGTCTTCAGGATGTAATCGTTAGCGCCCATTTCCAGCGAAAGAATATGGTTCATATCGCTGTCGAGTGAGGTGAGCAGCACGATCGGGCCGGGGAAGGTTGGGCGCAAATCACGGCACAGCGTCATACCATCCTTGCCGGGCAACATAATATCCAGCAGCACCAAATCAGGTTGCTCCAGCTCGATGCGGGCCTGTGCACTGTCGCCGCGTGGCTCAATCAACACTTCAATGTCGTGCTTGCCCAAATAGGCGGCAATCAGTTTGCCGACTTCGGGATCGTCTTCCACAAAAACAATTTTATGCATATTCAGCGGTTTTATCAGAATAACGAAATTCAGCATAACGCGGGGCTCCGCGATACGCCATGCAGATCATGCGTTAGCGCAGCGGGCGTCCGCCGTCGACGCCATGGGTACGGCCGGTGACATAGCGGCTGTCCAGCAGATAGTTCACCAGATTGACCACTTCGCTCTCGCCTGGGGCGATTTTCATCAGTGATTTTGCCAACGCCTGTTGCCGATAATGCTCGTCGTCGCCCGGATTGAAAATAATCAGCGCCGGGGCGATGGCGTTGACTTTAACTTCGGGTGCCAGCTTGCGGGCAAAAGAGCGGGTCATATTGTCCAGCGCGGCCTTACTGGCGGCATAGGCAATGTGCTTGTCGCTGCCTTTCTCTACCACATAGTCGGTCAGATGGATGATATCCGCACCGGCTTGCCCCTGGCCCAACAGACAAGATTCCAGCAGTTGATTGAGCAGATAAGGCGTATAAACGTGAATTTGCAACATGGCCGCCATCACTTGCTCCGGTGGCACTTCCGGTGATTCGGCCTGCCAGGCGCTGGCGTTGTGGATCACCGCGCGCAGTTTGGCCGCTGCCTGGCGAACCTGCTCGGCGAAACGATAGATACCGTCGTGCGTTGAGAAATCGCCCTGAATGCAGGTTGCCCCCAGTCTTTTCAGTTCGCCCAGCGCCGGGTAGTCGCTGCGATAGGCAATGATCACGGGAATATCACGTTGCAAGAATGACCTGGCCAATGCCAGTCCAATCCGGCGTGCGCCGCCCGTAATCAGCACCGGGGCTGAGTTGTGAAGTTCCATTGATTAAAGCTCCTGGACAGACTGGCAAACAATAGGGGAATTATGCCATTATACGGCGGAAATTCGTTAAAGCTTCGCATCGATTATCCATTTCAGGATGTAATACACCCGGCAATGAGAGGAAGGGATGAACAGCAGTCACCTTGCACCCGTCGCCCGCAGTGAGAAAGTCTGTTTTGATTACATGGATTTTCTGTCCGCATCGTGCAAGAAGCACTGGCGCTTTGTTGATGCAATTTATGGCGTGATGCCATTTTTTGGCATGGTATTGAAATCTCAGGCTTCCGCTTCGCAAACGCGGAAAGAGCAGTTGAAAGCGTTGGCGCTGCAGGTGGTTTCTACCCAGGTCAGCGACGAAACCAACATCGTGCGCCTGATCGACCTGGCACAGCAACAGGGGCTGGCGGTATTCGACATTAAGCTGCCTTACGCTCTGGACACGCAGCAGTTGGCGACCATTCAACAAGAGTGCGTTGAGGGAGTGATTATCTCTCAGGTTGGCGAACGCATGACCATCAGCCTGCGTACATCTCAAAGTAACTGACCGGGTGATCCCACCCGGCCATTTTTCACCTACTGCAGCATAAACCAGCCGGCCGGTACCGTGGCCACCAGCAACAGAAAAATACTGCCTTTCTCCAGCTGATTCAGCAGCTTGACGTCGTTATGTCCGCTTCGGGCATAAATAAACACCAGCAGCCCCGGTGCATACAGCAACACCGACATCAGCAAATGCATTAACCCGGAAGCGTAGAGCAGCCAAATACCGTACAGACAGGCACCTGTGGCGGCGAACATCAGCCGTTTGTCCTGACGACGAATTGCCACCTTAAACAGGAAGGCACCGACCAGGAAATAAGGCACCAGGATCATTTCCGAGGCGATAGTCAGCAAAGAATTATAATTGCTGCCGGTCAGCCAGATCAGCACCAGTGCGAACTGCACGGCAATATTGGTCAGCCACAGTGAAGCTGAAGGCGCATGATTTTTGTTCTGCTTGCGGAAAATCTTTGGGAAAGCGCCGTGTTGTGCCGCCAGCAACGGGACTTCGGCGGCCATAATCGTCCAGCTCAGATAGGCCCCGCAGACCGAAACAATCAGCCCGGCCGCGATAATCACGTCACCCCAGGGGCCAATCAGATCGACCATCAGCACCGCCATGGAAGGATTGCGCATTTCGGCCAATTCGCTGCGCGGCACCACACCCAGGGACAACAAAGTCACCAGCAGGTAAACCGCCAGCGCGGAGATCACTGCCAGCATGGTTGCACGGCCGACATCCTTTTTATGACGCGCCCGCGCTGAAACCACGACTGCGCCTTCCACACCGATAAATACCCACAGGGTAATCAGCATGGTGTTTTTTACCTGTTCCCACACCGGTTTACCGAGAGCGACGCCGTGGAAATCCAGCGTAAAGACGTCCATGTTGAACGCCATCGCCGCCAACACGGCGAACATCCCCAGCGGCAATAGCTTGGCCAGGGTTGCCACCAGATTGATGCTGGCTGCAGTTTGCACGCCGCGCAACACCAGCGCATGGACGATCCACAGCAATACTGACTCTGCCAGTAGTGCCTGCCAGGTATTGCCATCGCCCAGAATGACGTTTCCGCCGCGATCGGTGAATAAACTCAGTGCGGCGAACACGATAACCAGGTAAGAGACATTGGCGATCACTGCGCACAACCAGTAACCCCAGGCGGAACAAAAGCCCACCAGCTCGCCAAAGCCTTCTTTCGCATAGGTAAAGATGCCGCCGTCCAGATCGGGACGCAGGCGGGTTAGCAACAGCATGGCAAAAGCCAGAAACAGGATGCCGACGCCGGTGATTGCCCAACCCAATAGCAGGGCCGCCGGGCTGGCAACCTGCGCCATGTTTTGTGGCAGGCTGAAAACCCCGGCGCCCAGCATTGAGCTCAGCACCAATGCGGTTAACGCGGTAAGACCTAGTTTTTTTTCCAATGACGGATCCTGAGCGCAGAATAAACAACTGGAAGGGAACTGCTTGGCAGTAACAACGTAATGACAATTACTGAACGAGTAGACAATAGCCCTAAAAATTGGCGCAAATTCTACGGCTGGATGCGTGTGGATGCAATGATTAAGTATGCGTGATTTACAAAAAACTATTCAACTGGCAGGGCGGTATCAGCGACAAAAAAACGGGCAGCTCAATGGCTGCCCGATGGTAAACCGCAAAGTGAAACTTATTTGAACAGGTCGGCGCTGACGGTCAGGTTGCCGCCGCTCTTGTTCTGCCACTGGCGGGTCACGTGATAGTACTTGGCGCCTTTCTCGGCTGCACGTTTGGCAACTTCGCTAGAAACGTCAGTCATGCTGTTGAAGTGACCAGTGAAGGTCACGGAATCAAACGGCACCATCTGCGCGGCAGTCACGTTGTTCACTTCCTGAATCTTGGTCCCGTTCGGTAAAGTGACAGTATAACGTTTGCCGGTAGACGACTGGGTTTCGAAGAAACGGCCTACGTCGCGACTTGGTGAGCCAGAAGAGGCAACACCCGGAATTTCAACCTTGGCAGCAGCAGCGCCACCGGCAGCCAGTGCGGCCTTACCGGCTTCAGAGTCGGCCGGAATGGCATCCGGGCTCTGAACGGTACGTTTAGGGGCATCGGCCTTATAGATATAAGCGGTAATGAACTGGTTGCCGCCCTGGTTGGCATCTACCTGACGCACGATAAAGAAGGAGGCTGCGCCTTTCTTTTTCGCTTCTTTGGTGATGGCATCGTTGATGTCCGGCTGGCTGCGGTAGAAACCGCTGACGCTCACCGTGTCGTACGGCTCCAACAGGAAGGCTTGTTCTTTCGGCAGTTCGGTAACACCGTTAATCACGCGGTATTTTGGTTCTTTGCTCACTTCCGGCGCATCTTTATGATAAAGATCTGCGGTGACGCGCCAGTTGCCGCCATTGTTGCTGTTGTTGCTGTCCTGAATGTAGAAGGAGTCTGCACCCAGTTTATCTGCACGGCGGGATATGGCATCAGCGGCTTCATTGATGGCATTAAAGCGGCCGGTAATCGTGATGCGATCAAACGGCTTCAGCGCCGCTGCTTTTTCAGGAGTTAACTCTTGTGCCGCCTGAGCAGACAGCGCTGTGAGTGATAACAAGGCTGATGCGATGATCGTGTTCTTCAGCTTCATAAAAAATCCTTTCGCCTAGCGCATTAACGTTTATAACGTGCTGAACTGTTTAGGTGTAATTCAGCCGCCGATTATTACATGTAATCTCGACCAGTGTCTCAGCATTTTATGTCATCCCGTGAGACAAACCCCCAGAAGGATTGTGCCCGATATATTGCGCAGAATCGCCATAAGTTTCAATAATAAAGCCTTTGATGTCATAAGTGTTAATTATTCACAATTTTATAACTTTTATGCGTCCTGGCCATGTATCACTGGAAAATCGCCAACCTCCACCAGCCACAATATGGCCGCAAAAACGGCATTCCACCGGGGTTTTTAACTTTAATTTGCGATTTATCATGTCACTGCCTGAGTTTTTATGTAAAAACAGACATGAATGCGTAAGCAATTATGGATCATCGATCATATTTTCAGTAGGTTATAGATGGTGCCTTAATTCGTTGCCGACAAGGCTAATAAAAACCTGTCGGCCGGGGCCATCGCTATGGGTAGGAAGATAATAAACATCATCATAGACAGGTGAGAAGGGAACATTATGCGTATTGGTGTACCAAGAGAACGGTTGGCCAATGAAGCCCGGGTCGCAGCAACGCCGAAAACGGTGGAACAACTGCTGAAGCTGGGCTTTACCGTCGCGATTGAAAGCGGGGCGGGTAAACTGGCAAGTTTTGACGATAGCGCTTATGAAGCCGCTGGGGCAACAATCACTGACACCGCGGATGTCTGGCAGTCAGATCTGATTTTGAAAGTTAACGCACCGCTTGAGGACGAGATTGCGTTAATGCGCGAGGACAGCACCCTGGTCAGCTTTATCTGGCCGGCGCAAAACCCGGAGCTGATCGCGCAGCTGGCCGCTCGCAACGTCACTGCGATGGCGATGGATTCTGTACCGCGTATTTCACGCGCACAATCCATGGACGCACTGAGCTCAATGGCCAACATCGCCGGTTACCGTGCGATTGTTGAGGCCGCGCATGAGTTTGGCCGTTTCTTCACCGGGCAAATCACCGCTGCCGGCAAGGTTCCACCCGCCAAGGTAATGATTATCGGTGCCGGCGTAGCGGGCCTGGCGGCCATCGGTGCCGCAGGCAGCCTGGGGGCGATTGTTCGCGCCTTCGACACCCGCCCGGAAGTCAAAGAGCAGGTGCAGAGCATGGGCGCTGAATTCCTCGAGCTGGATTTTGAGGAAGAAGCGGGCAGCGGCGATGGCTATGCCAAAGTGATGTCCGAAGCCTTTATCAAGGCCGAGATGGCTCTGTTCGCCGCCCAGGCGGCCGAGGTCGACATTATTGTCACCACCGCGTTGATCCCGGGCAAACCGGCACCGAAGCTTATCACCAAAGAGATGGTGGCTTCGATGAAACCGGGTAGCGTGATCGTCGATCTGGCGGCGCAAAACGGTGGCAACTGTGAACTGACCGTGGCCGATCGCGTGACCGTGAGCGACAACGGCGTGAAAATCATTGGCTATACCGATTTGCCAAGCCGCCTGCCGACTCAATCCTCACAGCTTTACGGCACCAACCTGGTTAACCTGCTGAAATTGCTGTCGAAAGAGAAAAACGGCGAAATTGACGTTGATTTTGAAGATACCGTGATCCGCGGCGTTACCGTGGTGCGCAGTGGCGAAGTCACCTGGCCGGCACCGCCAATCCAGGTTTCTGCCCAGCCTAAACAGGCACCGGCAGCGGCACCGGTCGCCAAACCGGCGGCAAAACCGGTTTCGCCATGGTTGAAATATGGCCTGATGGCGCTGGCCATCATCCTGTTTGGCTGGCTGGCCAACGCCGCACCAAAAGAGTTCCTGTCTCACTTTACCGTGTTTGCGCTGGCCTGCGTGGTGGGTTACTACGTGGTTTGGAACGTCAGCCATGCATTGCACACCCCGTTGATGTCGGTCACCAATGCGATCTCAGGGATTATCGTGGTCGGTGCGCTATTGCAGATTGGCCATGGCGGCTGGGTGAGTTTCCTCTCCTTTATCGCCGTGCTGATCGCCAGCATCAACATTTTTGGTGGATTCACCGTCACTCAGCGCATGCTGAAGATGTTCCGCAAGAACTAAGGGGTAGCATATGTCTGGAGGATTAGTTACAGCTGCATACATTGTTGCCGCTATCCTGTTTATCTGTAGTCTGGCCGGCCTGTCGCGCCATGAAACGTCCAAGCGGGGCAACCTGTTTGGCATCGCCGGGATGGCGATTGCGCTGATCGCCACCATCCTCGGGCCGGATTCCGGCAACGTGGGCTGGATCATCATCGCGATGATTATCGGGGGTTCCATCGGGGTTTATCTGGCGAAAAAGGTCGAAATGACCGAAATGCCAGAGCTGGTGGCGGTGCTGCACAGTTTTGTGGGTCTGGCGGCGGTTCTGGTGGGCTTGAACAGCTACCTGGATCACGGCGCGCCAATGGAGCCGGTGATGGAGAATATCCATCTGACCGAAGTGTTCCTCGGTATCTTTATCGGTGCGGTCACTTTCACCGGTTCGATTGTCGCGTTCGGCAAACTGCGCGGCATCATCTCTTCCAAACCGCTGGCGTTGCCAAACCGACACAAAATGAACCTGGCGGCACTGGTGGTCTCCTTCGTCCTGTTGGTGGTGTTTGTTCGCGCCGACAGCGTGGGTTGGCAAGCGGTGGCGCTGGTGCTGATGACCGCTATCGCGCTGGCGTTTGGCTGGCATCTGGTGGCTTCCATCGGCGGTGCCGACATGCCGGTCGTGGTGTCGATGCTTAACTCCTATTCGGGTTGGGCGGCGGCGGCGGCCGGTTTCATGCTGAGCAACGATTTGCTGATCGTGACCGGTGCGTTGGTGGGTTCTTCGGGGGCCATCCTGTCTTACATCATGTGTAAGGCGATGAACCGTTCGTTTATCAGCGTGATCGCCGGAGGCTTCGGTACCGATGGCTCTTCGACCGGTAATGCGGAAGAAATGGGCGAGTATCGCGAAACCACCGCGGAAGAAGTTGCCGAGCAGTTGAAGAACTCCACTTCGGTGATCATCACCCCAGGCTACGGCATGGCGGTAGCGCAGGCGCAGTACCCGGTGGCAGAAATCACCGAGAAACTGCGCGCTCGTGGTATCAAGGTGCGTTTCGGTATTCATCCGGTTGCCGGGCGTTTACCGGGCCATATGAACGTGCTGTTGGCCGAAGCCAAGGTGCCATATGACGTGGTGCTGGAAATGGATGAAATCAATGACGATTTCGCCGATACCGACACCGTGTTGGTGATCGGCGCCAACGACACGGTGAACCCGGCCGCACTGGAAGATCCGCGCAGTCCAATCGCCGGTATGCCGGTGCTGGAAGTGTGGAAAGCGCAGAATGTGATTGCCTTTAAGCGTTCGATGAACACCGGCTATGCCGGCGTGCAGAACCCGCTGTTCTTTAAAGAGAACACCCAGATGCTGTTTGGCGATGCCAAAGAGAGTGTGGAAGCGATACTGCGTGCGCTGCAGGCGTAACGCAAACAAATAAAAACGGGCCTTTTCGGCCCGTTTCTTTATGCGTCAAACATCAATCCTCGTCGTCGTGCTCATCGTCCTCATCGACTTCGATCGGGCAATTGAAGTTTTCCGGCTTAATCACCAGCAGGTCACATTTCAGATGGTCGATCACATGTTCTGCCGTGTTACCGATAAACGCCGCCGAAATGCCGGTGCGCCCCAGAGTACCCAATACCACCACACCCGCCTGCAAGTGCTCGGCCAAATCGGGGATCACCTCTTCCGGCAGGCCTTTTTCAACGTGGGTAAACTCTTCTTTAATGCCGAATTTTTGCCTTAACGCCTTCATGGCGATCAGGTGCTGCCCGCGAATGGCGTCGTTGTAGACGCTGGGGTCAAAGTCCGGGAGTTCGATAGCAATATTGATGGGGGTAACGGGGTAGGCGCCGACCAGGTGAACTTCGGTTTGGTTGACGTTTTGCGCCAGTTCAACGGTTTCCTGTACCAGCTTGATGTTCAATGGGTCATGGTAGGGTTCTTCACTGGCCAGATTGACCGCCACCACCGCTTTGCTGCCTTCCTGCCAGGGTTGGTCCTTGACCATCCACACCGGGCAAGGGCATTTTCGTAACAGATGCCAGTCGGTGGGGGTGAAAATAACGGATTCGAGGCGGTCGTGCTGATGCGCCATTTTTAACAGCAGATCGTGCTTGCTGGCGATCACTTCCTGAATAATCGCTTCATAAGGGCGGTTATGCCAGACCACTTTGATTTCAATAGGAACGCCTTCGTCGAGGTAAAAACGGCATTGCTCGTTAATCCATGCGGCACGTTGGCTGATAACACCTTGTCGCATCGCCGTCCTTTCGTCCGGTGAGAGCAAGGTCGTCATCTCGTAAGAGAAGTCGTAAATAGGCAGGAAGGCCTTAATGCGCCCGCCATTTCGTTTAATCAGGTACACCGCCCGGCGCAGCGCCGGCTGGTCATCCTGGTTGGGGTCAATAGCCACCAGAAGATTCTGATACTTCGCCATAGGGCCTCCTTACAGCTGAAAATCAACAGTCTGTCAATTTACAGAGTAACCCAACATTGAAAAACAGAACAGCAGCAGAGATAGGCTGGGTCAATAATTCTGTTGAATTACTAACCCAGCTTGGGATCAGGCGTTTACGGTCACGTTAATGCGTGGCGTACCGGCCAGCACCGACAGGGCGTCGACGTTTTCGATGGTGATATATTTACCTTTAACGCTGAGGATTTCGCTTTTCTGGAAGCGGCCCAGCAGGCGGCTGATGGTTTCTACCGTCAGACCAAGGTAGTTGCCGATGTCGCCACGGGTCATGGTCAGACGGAACTCACGCGGTGAGAAACCGCGTTCCGCAAAGCGGCGCGACAGGTTATAGACGAATGCGGCCAGGCGCTCTTCGGCGTTTTTCTTCGACAACAGCAGGATCATGTCCTGGTCGCCTTTAATCTCGCCGCTCATCAGACGCATGATTTGCTGGCGCAGGTTAGGCATTTTACCGGACAGGTCATCCAGGGTTTCGAACGGGATCTCACACACCATGGACGTTTCCAGCGCCTGAGCGAAGCTTGGGTGCTTCAGGCCGCCAATGGCGTCAAAACCGACCAGATCGCCCGCCAGGTGGAAACCGGTGATCTGCTCATCGCCTTGCTCGGTAATGGTATAACTTTTGATGGTCCCGGAGCGGATAGCGTACAGCGATTTCAGTTCATCGCCGGCCTTGAACAAGGTCTGGCCCTTCTGGATAGGCTTCTTCCTTTCGATAATGTTGTCGAGCTGGTCCAGCTCATGGGCATTAAGAGTAAAAGGAATACACAGTTGGCTGATACTGCAATCCTGACAATGGATCGCACAACCACCAGACTGGATACGACGAATCACGCGTTTTTCCGGGATCATAGATTACGCTCATTCAATAATTGATATGCGTCAATTTTAACATCTTTTCCGGCAGGTGATAAGGGTAGCATTAATAACAACGGGGGCATTCTGTGCGAATTTTGCGCAAACATGCCGCCGAATATCCTGTAGTGGCCTGAAATGTTTTGATTTCTTTGCCACTTACATCAATACGTAACGCTTACCGCAGCCGGGGTATCTTGCGATGTATCGGCTGCGGTGGGATTAAAGCAGATCGTTTTGCAAATACCCTTCGTGCTTGAGCAACCACTGCTTGCGCTGAACGCCACCGGCATAGCCGGTCAAGGCGCCTTGCGAACCAATCACCCGGTGGCAGGGCACCACGATGCTGATGGGGTTGGAGCCGTTAGCCATACCCACCGCGCGTGAAGCGGTCGGCCGACCGATGCGTTTCGCCAGTTCGCCATAGGTAATGATTTCCCCGCAGGGGATTTGGCGCAGTTGCTGCCAGACGCTGCGCTGGAATTCGGTACCGGCGGTCATTACCGGCAACTGATCAATGACATCCAATTCACCCGAAAAATAGCGTTGCATCGCTTCGGTCAGGCCGCCGGGGTTGCGTTTGTCTATCAGTTGAAAACGATCGGCTCGGTAATGAGTATTCAGCAGCTTCATCAGGCGTACTTCATGCTCAGTCCAGTCGATGGCGCGCAAGCGGTCCTGCTCATCGGCAATCAGCACCAGTTCGCCTACCGGCGTCGCCATACGGTCAATAAAAAAGGTCTGCATGTGAACTCTCCTCTCGTTTGATGAGGGGATTATTGCACGAAATGCGGGGGAGCGATGGCGGATTCCGGACATGAAGATGGGCAACCTTGGGTTGCCCATACTGTGAGCATGAATATGGTGTGTCGCTTTATGCCTCAAATGTATAAAATAAATTTACAAATCTTCAATAAGTTTATTTAATTGAGTCAAAATTAATACTAAAAAAGTTTCGCAGGTGATTAATAAAAGTAACCTGAGTTATTAATAAAGTAACGCAGGTTATTTATAGCTGATTATGATGTTCTTTAGTTTTTCGTTATTATTAATGGTTTCGGTTGTCACGTTGGAAACCAGTTCAGGCGACATGTTGTTTAATGAGCTAATGCCAGGACTCTTGCCATTGGCTAGAGTTATACCAGAGCAATTAGAAACGATCCCTTCATTCAGATGTTTGATAGTGCAGGCTGGCGCTGTGATTTCGCCGGTAAAACGGATGGTGCCAGAAGCCACGCGGCTGTTGTAGCCCTGAGCTGCCTGCAAGGTCGCTGGAAGAAGGGCCAGGAGTACCAAAGCCATGCGAGAATAGTTCATTATTAATTCCTTTTTAAAATGAAATGAAAAATAATTGACTCCAATTAAATAAACATTAAACGGGTATGTTGAATGTCATCCTGATCCAAATTCCACTAATCTCCGTTTTGAATGGTTTATATACTATTCTTAATTTTTAGTGCCAATAGATTTGATAATAGGGAGGGGGGCGGGAAAAACCATGATTTAGATCATGCTGAAGACGGCTTAATGATTTGCAGGCGGATGTAGCGGGTGGGCTGTGAACTCTGTCACGGTAAAAAAATGGATTTGGCCGCCATTGAATCTTAAGCGGCGGCCAGCTGTGGTGATTTATGCTGAGTTACAGCATGCCGCTGCTGCCGCAGATGCGGATTTTCTCGGCCACCACCTCCTTCATCGCCAATTTGCCAGGCACGATATACTTACGCGGGTCGTTGGCGTCCGGGTGCTGGGAGAAATAGCTCTTCACCGCATCGGCAAAGGCAATTTTGAGTTCGGTCGCCACGTTGACCTTACAAACACCCAGTGAAATGGCGCGTTTCACCATGGCTTCAGGAATGCCGGAGGCCCCGTGCAGCACCAGCGGGATATCGACCTGTTCGCGGATCAGCGCCAGACGATCAAAATCCAGTTTGGGTTCGCCGTGGTACAGGCCATGGGCGGAGCCAATCGCCACCGCCAGCGAATCGATGCCGGTCGCGGTGACAAATTCGCGCGCGGCGGCCGGGTCGGTAAAGAAGCTGTCGGTCGAATCGACAATCAGGTCGTCCTCCTGCCCACCGAGTCGTCCCAGTTCAGCCTCCACGCTGGCTCCGTAGCGGTGGCACAGTGCCACGGCTTCGGCCACCTTGGCAATATTCTGTGCGAATGGCAGGTGTGAGCCGTCGATCATTACCGAACGGATACCGCTTTTGACCTTATATTCGATGTCATCCATTTCTTCGTGGTGGTCCAGGTGCAGCGCCAATGGCAGATCGTAACGATGTGCGGCTGCCTGACAGATGCCGATCAAATAGTCGGTGCCGGCATAGCTGAAGGTGCCAGGCGTACCGGCCATGATCACCGGTGAGCGCAGTTCGGCAGCGGTTTCCGCCACCACCTGCACGGTTTCCAGATTATGCACGTTGAACGCCGGCACGGCATAACCCTGGCGCTGCGCTTTTAACAGCATTTCGCGGTTGGATATCAGGTACATAGAGATTCCTTACGCCACAGATGACGGGTAACGGTAAATAGTAACGCCTTTAACCACCCGGTTAACTTCTCCGGTCGGGCATGGGTTATCCGGCGTCAGGCCAAGTGCCAGCGAACTTTCAAAGGCCAGCATCTGGGTGAATAACAGATAAGGGAACAGCAACCAGACGTCATCTTCGGCGTGGTGCAGGTTCAGCATTTGTTCACACAGCGCCTGAGTATTGCCGGTCAGGCCGACCATCTGCATTGCCAGACCGTCGCGTTGCAGCTCGTTCCACAGATCGCGATCGTACTGGCGGGCATAGTCGCCGCTGGAGAACATCAGCAGTACCAGGGTTTGGTTGTCGACCATAAATTTTGGCCCATGGCGCAGGCCGAGCGGCGAGTCGTAGCGGGTGACAATCTGTCCGGCCGTCAGCTCCAGCATCTTCAGCGAAGCCTCTTCTGCCAGCCCGGTAAAACAGCTGCCGCCCAGCGTGATGTAACGCCGGAAACCGCTGGCAGCCAACGCCTTCACCTGCGGTTGCAGAGTTTCACGCAGTTCGCGGCAGCGCTCCACCATGGCCGTCAGAGGCCGCTGGGCCTCGGCTAGGGAATAGGGGCCGAGCAACAGCGCGGCGGACAGCATCATGCAGCTGAAGCTGGAGGTCATGGCAAAGCTTTGATCGTTGGAACCCTGTGGCATCACCAGCGAGCAGACGTTATCGCGTTGATGGGCATATTGCGCCAACTGGCTGTCCGGATTGCACACCAGCATCAGGTGATAGCTTTCCGGCAGCAGTTGATCGGCCAGCTCCACCGTTGCCACGCTTTCCGGGCTGTTGCCGGAGCGAGCGAAAGACACCAGCAGCGTAGGGCGGGTCAGGTCGAGATATTGGTGCGGGTTGGCGACAATATCGGTGGTGCCGTAGGCCACCACGTCGCGACCGGTTTTCTCGCGCAGCCAGGGTGCCAATGCCCGACCGGCAAAGGCTGAGCTACCTGCGCCGCACAGAACAATCTGCAGGCGCGGGTTAGCCAGCAGCGGGGCAAGGAAAGGCTGCCACAGCGTTTGCTGCTCCTGCAATTGCCGGTGCAGGGCGGCCCATAAGTCCGGCTGCTGCCAGATCTCACGTGCGGTATGCAGCGCATGTCGTTGTTCCAGCCAGCCCGCATCGTAAGCAAAATAACCGTTCATGTTGAAACTCCTTAAAAACCTCGGTTAACGGTCGGCGATAATCACGTCGACCCCTAAATGGTTCAGCGCATGCAGGTAGCTTTCCGGGATGCGGCTGTCGGTGACCAAACGCTGGATTTGGCCGATTTCACGGATCATGCAAAAGCTGGTGCGGCCGAACTTGCTGGCATCCGCCACGGCGATCACTTCACGCGCTACGTCGCACATGGCGCGGTTGAGTTGCGCTTCACCGGGATCCGGCGTGGTGATGCCGCTAATCAGGTCAAAACCGTCGACGCCGAGAAACAGCTTGTCGAAACGGAACTGACGCATGTGTTGCTCGGCGGCCGGGCCATACAGTGACCAGGATTTGCGTCGTACGCTGCCGCCGACCACCATCAGATCAACCTGTTCGTTGTTGGCCAGTTCGAAAGCGATATTCAGCGCATTGGTCATCACCACCAGATCCTTTTTACCGACCAGCTGCTGCGCCATTTGGC
The DNA here is from genome assembly GCF_056376275.1 of Serratia sp. AR11. NCBI lineage: Bacteria > Pseudomonadati > Pseudomonadota > Gammaproteobacteria > Enterobacterales > Yersiniaceae > Serratia > Serratia sp. AR11. The sequence continues at coordinate 2,913,767 of NZ_CM150739.1, read as the reverse complement.
TGGTGGTCGAACCGGAGTCGAGAATGATGGCATCGCCGTCGTTGACCAGTTCTGCCGCCGCGCAGGCAATGGCGTATTTCACGTCGCGATTGAGGCGCCCCTTGTCCTGTAGCGGACGATCGAAGGCGAACTGCTTATTGAGCATTGCGCCGCCATAGGCACGGACCGCACAGCCGCTTTTTTCCAGTTGGCGCAGGTCGCTGCGAATAGTGACGCTGGAAACCGAAAACTGGGCGCTGAGTTGCTCGACGCGCACTGAGCCTTCGCGACAAAGCTGGTCGATAATTAATTCCCGTCGTTTTAGGGTATTGATCATTAACGCGTGACTCCTGATTTAGCTGTAGCCATACCCGGCCGCGGCGCAATGCGTCGCAGTTAATCTGGCAGGAGTGCTTTCAGTTGTTCGTGGCGAATTACAGCAAACGAAACAGTGAAATGCAATCGGTTATTTTATAAAAAACCATATGTATCAGTTGCTTATATTTAAAAAGCCTTTCGATTGGCCCTCAACCGAAAGCTGCCTGGAAATAAAGTGAAAAGCCGTAATCCGTTATTTATCAGGCGGCAACTTGCCGCCTGGGTTAATTTGCCAAAAGCAGGATGAAAGCTGCGGCACTAATTTTTTCCTGGTGGTCTTTTCACTATTTTTTATTGCCAGCTTTGGCGTAATAACGCAGCGCCGCGTACACCGCTGCTGTCGCCGTGCACCGGCGGGTAGATTGCCGCTGGTTCGGTACCGGGTAACAGCCAATGGCTCATGGCCGGGGGCAGCAGTGAATACAGCTCGCCAACGTTGGACAGGCCGCCACCCAGCACAAAAGCATCGACATCCAACAACAGTTGCAGGCCGGCCAGCGCACTGGCCAGAATATCTACGTACATTGCCATCAGCCGCCGCGCCAACGGGTCGCCCTGTCGATAACTGGCGATTAACGCCGGTACGTGGTCGGCCGGGTGGCCGAAATGACGGCTCAGCGCCAACAGACCGCTGCCGGAAACGTAGCGTTCAAAGCAGCCAGTCAGCCCACAGTTACAGGTGAATAATGGCAAGTCGTAGCGCTGCGCCAACTGGGCGGAGATCGGCGTGTGGCCCCATTCGCCTGCCAGCCCATTGCGGCCTTTATGCAACTGCTTGTTCATCACCAGGCCGCCGCCGGCCCCGGTACCGATAATGGCGCCGAACACCAGCGCCAGATGCTCGGTTTGCGGCGTGCTGGCTTCGGAAAGGGCGAAGCAGCGGCAGTCGTTTTCAATCTCAACCGGCCGCGCCAACTCTTGTGCCAAATCGTCTGCCAGACAGTGGCCGGTCAGACAGGGGACGTTAACCGCCAGTTGCCGGCGGCTGCGCGGGTCGGTCACGCCCGGTAAACCGATGCCAATACTGCCCTGGGTGTGCAGCTGGCTGTCGGCACTGTCGACCAATTGATGGATGCAGGACAAGAACTCGCGATAATTACCGGTGGGAGTCGTGACTCGCTGGCACAGTACCTGTCTGAGCTGCCGGTCGTAGGCCGCCATCTCGATCTTGGTGCCGCCGATATCGAAACCGTAGCGCATCTGTGATATTTCCACGTTTTCAGGCTCCGCTCAGGGTGATCACTGCAGATTCACGGCGTGCACGTTCCGCCGCAAACACCATCAGGTGGCTTTCCAGCGTTTCTGCCGGGCCGGACAGCACCTGTGAAGGATCGTTGGTGCGAATGGCGTCGATAAAATGCTGCATCAGGTAGTAATCGCCACCGCCGTGGCCGGACATGGCGTGCAGATCTTCGGCCTCATCGACGTCGTAGACCTTTTCACTGTCGTCGACGAATGAGGTAATGCGGATGTAGCGTCCGTCTCCCTCAAGACAGCCATGGCTGCCGAAAATACGGGTCTGGCGATCTTCCAGCCGGGTAAAGGCGGTCATGGTGAAGGAGGCGGTGCGGCCACCGGCAAATTGCATGTTGACCACCTGATGGTCGACCACGTTATTGTCGCAGCGATAGACGCAGCGGCCATACTGACCGTCGCGCAGCGCCGCCTGCAGATGCGGCTGGCTGACTTCTGGGGTCAACACCCGCAGGAAACCCGGTGTCGCCTTGTGGTCGTCACCCAGGTAGATGCGTTTGGCGGAGTAGGGGCAACTGGCTTCCACCGCGCAGTCCAGGCAATTATCTGCTGCCCCGGCCGGTTGGTTTTCCTGGCGAAAATGGCGCAGGCCACCGAATGAACTGATCTGCTCGCAGGGCAATTCCATGATGTAGCGGATCCAGTCGATGTCGTGGCAGGACTTCTGCAGCAGCATAAAGGCGGCTTCGTTGTCGTTGCGCCAGTTGCCGCGCACGAAGGAGTGCGCCTGGTGCCAGTAGCCCACTGGCTCCAGATGTTGCAGGCTGACGATGTCGCCAATCACGTTATCGCGCAGCAGTTGCTTCAGTTTTTGGGTGTAACGCGTATAGCGCAGCACGTGGCCGACGGAGAAAATCAGCTTCTGGCGCACCACTTCCTCGACGATGGTGCGGCATTCGCTGGCGTCCGGCGACAGCGGTTTCTCCAGCAGCATGGCATAACCCTGTTTGGCGAAGGCCAGTGCCGGTTCGAGGTGCAGGGTATCCTGAGTGCAGATCAGCACCGCATCGGCCAATTTGCCTGCGTCGGCGGCCTGCCGCCAGTCGGTGAACACCTTGTCCGCCGCGATAGCGTGCTGTTCGACAAATTGCTGACGGTAGACGTCACGTGGCTCGGCCACTGCCACCACCTGCATTAAATCCGGGTGAGCCAACGCGTAGCGCGAGTAAATTTCTCCACGCGCCCCGGCACCAATCACCAGTACCCGAACCGGGCGGCCGGCAAAACCATTTTGTTGAGCTGACGACATTGCACATTCTCCGATCTAATTATTTGAGGTTTTGGCCGCTGATTTCGTCAAACAGGTGCGCGCGGGACAGGTCGAAAGCCAGGTGGATCTGTTCCCCCAGGTGTGGCTCCCAGTCAGGCTGCGACGCCATGCGCAGCACAAAGCGCAGTCCGGCCAGTTCGCAGTGCAGCAACTCTTCATTGCCCATGCGTTCGATAGTGACAATCTTCGCCGGGAAGCAATTACTGCTGCCGGGCGCACACAGCCGCAGAGACTCCGGACGAATGCCAAGGCACACGCGTGGGTGCGGGTAATTTTCCAACTGTCCTTGCAGCGTCGCCGGCAGTTCGAGGGGATATTCGTCACCAATGCGCAGCCCGATACCCTCAGCGCTGCGGGTAATCGCCATATCGTGCAGGTTCATCGACGGGCTGCCGATAAACTCGGCGACAAAGCGGTTGGCCGGTTGGTGGTAGAGATTGATCGGTTTATCCACCTGCATAATGGCGCCACGGTTCAGCACGCAAATGCGGTCCCCCATGGTCATTGCCTCCACCTGGTCGTGGGTGACATACACCATGGTGGCGGCAGCACCCTCCTGCTTGAGTTGATTGTGCAGTTCGATCAGTTGAACGCGCATCGAGACCCGCAGCTTGGCATCCAGATTGGACAGCGGTTCATCGAACAGAAATACCTTGGGCTTGCGCACAATGGCACGGCCGACCGCCACGCGCTGGCACTGGCCGCCGGATAACTGGCCCGGCTTGCGTTGCAGCAGATTGGTGATTTCCAGTTTTTCGGCCGCGTCCCGCACCCGGCGGTCAATTTCGGCTTTGCTTTCCTTGCCGATCAGGCCAAACGCCATGTTTTTGTAGACCGTCATGTGCGGATACAGCGCATAGTTCTGGAACACCATGGCGATGCCGCGATCTTTCGGCATGGTGTCGTTGACGCAGCGGTCATGGATTAATATCTGGCCTTCACTGACGCTCTCCAGCCCGGCGATCATCCGCAGCAGGGTGGATTTGGCGCAGCCGGATGGCCCGACAAACACCATAAACTCGCCGTCTTTAATATCCAGATCGATCCCGTGCAATGCTTTGAACCCGTTGGGATAAACCTTCTTCACACTGTTTAACTGTATACCGGCCATATTATTTACCTTGTGTACGCGGTTAGCCTTTTACCCCAGCGCTGGCGATGCCCTGGATGAAGTAGCGTTGGAAAAGAATGAATAGCATCAGCATCGGGATCACCGCCATCAGCGCACCGGCCATCAGCAGCGGGTATTCCACTCCGGCACGGCTCGACAGCGATGCCAGCCCGACCGGCAGCGTCAGTTTTTCGGTGGTGGTGTTGACGATCAGCGGCCACATCAGGTTGTTCCAGCTCCACAGGCCGTTGATGATGATGCAGGCGATAATGCCGGGGCGGATCAGCGGCAGCATGATGCGCCAGAAGATAGCGAAGTAGCTGTAACCGTCGATCAGCGCCGCTTCTTCCATCTCTTTCGGCACCGCCAGGAAGAACTGGCGCAGCAGGAAGGTGGCGTAAATACTGAAAATACCCGGCAAAACCAGCCCGGTGATGCTGTTCACCAACCCCAGTTTCTGCACCACCAAAAACTGCGGGATCAAAAAGGCCTGACCAGGCACCATCAGGATCGAAATACACACCAGGAACACCGCATCACGGCCGCGAAAGTGCAGGCGAGAGAAACCGTAGGCAGCCATGGTGGCGATCACCATCTGCAGCGTGACGGTGAAAAAGGTCGCCAGCAGCGAGTTCACATAGAAGTCGGTGAACGGAATTTCACGCATCACCTTGCCGTAGGCCTGCAGGCTGGGGTGTGCCGGTAACAGCGTCAGCGGGATCTGAATGCTCTCGGCCTGGGTTTTCAGCGAAGTCACCAGCATCCAGATAAAAGGCACCACCGAGGCCAGCGCCGCCAACACCATAAACAGATACACCAGCGTTCTTTTACTTATGCTCATCGTCGTGGCTCCTCAGCTGACTTTCAGGCGTTTGCCAATCATCATTTGAATCAGGGTGATCAGCAGGGTGACGGCGAACAGCACCACGGTGATGGCGGAGGCGTAACCTTTCTCCTGCAGGTAAAAGGCATACTTGTAAAACAGGTTGGTGACGGTCATCACGTCGCTTTCCACCAACGCGCGGTCGAACATCAGGAACACCACGTCGAATATTTGCAGGATCTCGATAAAGCTCATCACCGAAACGAAGAACAGCGTTGGCACCATCATCGGCAGGGTGATGCAAAAGAAGCGGCGTAGGGTGCTGATACCGTCAATATCGGCGGCCTCATACAGTTGACGTGGAATGCTTTGTAACCCGGCCAGCAAAATGATGATTTTCAGCGCCAGCGACGACCAGATAATGATGATGGAAACGCTGATGCGCACCACGTCCGGGTCGGACAGCCAGGCCACCGGCGAAATCCCCAGCAGGCCAATCGCCTGGTTGATCAAACCGAAATCCTTGTTGAACAGCCATTGCCAGACCATCGCCACGGCGGCAGGCATGGTGACCGCCGGCAAGAACAGCAGGGTGCGTAGCAGCGCCTTGCCGCGAATGTTCTGGTTCAGGCCAATCGCCAGTAGCAGCGACAGGCTCAGGCTGACGGGGACACACACCACCACATAGAACAGTGTGTTTCCGGCGGCGGTGTAAAAGTCGTCGTCTTCAAACAGATTGACGTAGTTATCGACGCTGAGGGTGCTCCAGCGCATAAATTGGTTGAGGTCGGTAAAACTGTAAAAGATGTTCTGTAAGAAGGGGACCAGGTAAAACACCGTCAAGCCAATCAGCAACGGCAAGATCATCACCCAGCCCCAGAAACGCTCGGCACGCTCCAGGCGGCTGAGTGCGGGTCGTGGGGTACTTTTTTGTTGTTTTAGGGCACCGTAGCTTTCTGCCAGCGACATGTTGCCTTTCCTCACCTGTAACTGCTTTGCGGTATTCCGCAGCCGGTGCGCCTTCGGGCAGGCGCTACCGGCTCGGGGTGATTACTGCTCCATTACGCGTTCGATCTTCTTGACCGATTTGTCCATCTCGGCTTTGGCATCCGCGCCCATAAAGATTTTCTTCAGGCTGGCAATCCACATGTTTTGCCATTTCGGCGTATTGGTACCGGCTGTGGGGTAGGCTTCGGTCACGTTGAGAGTGTCAATATAAGGCGTGACATCGACTTTTTTGATCTCCGCCGCCCAGGCTTTGGCCGCCAGTTTGTTGGCCGGGATCACCGCTTTTGCCAACTCGGTCTGCGAGGCTTCGGAGCTCATAAATTCAATGTATTTCCAGGCTTCCTGCTTGTGGGCGCTGTTGGCGGACATGGCAAATGCCAGGCTGTGCGCCACGCCGGACTGGCGCTCGATTTTCGGCATCATGACTACGCCGATATGGTCGTTGATCAGCGGATTGTTGGCGAACGGGGCTGCCAACCATGAACCGGCATACACCATCGCCGCACGGTTGGACTGGAAGATGTTTTCGGTTTTGACTTCGCTCATCTGTTGGGCGCTGGGCATCAAGCCATCTTTCATCATGGATTGCAGCTGTTGATAGACCCAGATGGATTTATCGTTAGCGATATCGGTGGGTTGACCGTCTTTCGGGACTATGTGGTTGCCGTTTTGGAACAGCAGGTTCATATAGCTGTCCTGCCCGTCAATGCTCAGATCCATCACCAGCGGGAAGGCACTGCCCTTCAAGCCGGTTTTCAGCGCGGTGGCTTTGTTTTTCAGGTCATCCCAGCTCCAGTCGTTGGTCGGGTAGCTGACGCCGGCCTGGTCGAATAATTTTTTGTTGTACCACACGGCGATTGAGTCAACGTCGCGGGGGATGGCCATTTGCTGCCCATCATACTGATAGGCTTTAACCGAACTGGCGACGATATTATTTAATTGCACGCTGCTGCCGGTAATATACGGCGTTAAGGGCTGCATAATGCCATTTTTGGCGTATTGAACGAAATAAGGCATGTTTATCCAGAATATATCTGGCGCGACACCCCCTGCGGCGGCGGAATCCAATTTAACGAAGTATTGTGCCGACGGCGTTAATTCTATGGTGATTTTAATGTTAGGGTTTTCTTTTTCAAATCTTTTGGCAATCTCCTGCTCGGCAGGTAATTGATTTCTGTCCCACACGGCGTAACGCAGGGTTATTTGATCGGCGGCATATAACATGGTCGGCAATAATAATGCAACCGTAATGGCAGAGTGCGCCAGAAGACGGCCGGTATTTTTTATCGGTGACATTGCTTTCCCCTCGGTGAACGACGAATAAATATTTTCGTAACGTGAATTCTTTCTATCCCTTAACTTTCAATGTGTCAATACGCCCCGATCTGCCCAAAAAAGGGGCATGAATGTTTCGTTGTTGTTAAAATCGAAAGGGTTGAAGCTTAAACCGAAAGCGTTACTTGTTCACAATCTGTTAACCTCTTGAGCCGGTTTTGGCCCTGCCAGGCAGTAATTCCGGGCCACTGGGGTCATAGGAATAAATGATAACCCTTGCACCATAATGGGGATTAAAAATATTTTTATTGTGCATGCCGGGTTATCTTTCATTTTTGTGATGCAAATAAACAAAAAAATCGTATAGGGCAGTCGCTGCCACGGCGTGTTGTCGATTTTTGAATGGGCTCTATTGTTTACAGCGATAAAAGGGTTTAGCCTGAAAATCACTCGTCGGTATTTCCCAATAAAAGAGAGCTAACCGTTATGCGCCTTTCATTGACCCTTACCCATTGCCTGGAAAAGATATTCCACAGCCATAACTCGCCGCAGATTATGCAGATAAATAAACTCAGCGGTCTTAATAATGAAACTGTTTCCTGGCAGGCCGTTTATTGCCTGCAACGGGCAGGAAACGAAACGCGTCGTGAATTAGGCTATCGTATTGAGGGGCCATTGGCGGAGTATATCAGCGTGCGTCAGGTGCAATCGGTGCCCAGCCACTTTCCCTGTTATGCCGAGACCGATGAGAACTATCTGCGTACCGAACCGGGGTTATTTCCCGATCCGCTGATGCCCCTGGTCGATCGACGTTTCTTTGCCGCCTGCAATTATTACGGCAGCCTGTGGTTGACCTTAACCCCACCGGCAATGCCAGTAGCGGGCGGGGACTACCCACTGACGCTGACCTTGTTTGATGTGGCCAGCGAGCAAGTGCTGGCCAGTGCTGCATTGACGCTACATATCGTCCCGGCCGCGCTGCCACCGCAAACCCTGCTGCACACCGAATGGCTGCACTCCGATTGCCTGGCGGATTATTACCAGTTGCCGGTGTTCAGCCGGGAGTACTGGCTGGCGGTACGCAACTTTGTCCGTACCGCGGTTAACAGTGGGGTAAACATGCTGTTGACGCCGATCTTCACGCCGCCGCTGGATACCGCCATCGGCGGCGAGCGTACCACCGTACAACTGGTGGGCGTACAGCGCTCTGCGCAGGGCTACCGCTTTGATTTCCAACGTTTGGCGCAATGGGTGGCAATGGCGCAGGAAGAGGGCATTGAGCACTTTGAAATTGCGCCGCTGTTTACTCAGTGGGGGGCGGCACACGCGCCGAAAATCATGGTGGAGATAGACGGCACGCTGAGTCCGCTGTTCGGATGGCATACCAACGCCCACGCCGAAGAGTATCAACAGTTTCTACAGGCTCTGCTGCCGGCGCTGACCGACTGGTTCCGCGAGCGGCAGTTGCAACAGCGGGTGTGGTTTCATATTTCTGACGAGCCGACGCTGGACAATATCGACGTTTACCAGCGTGCCAGCGCTACCTTGCGCCCACTGCTGGCCGGTTTTCATACTTTTGATGCGCTATCTGATTATGCCTTTTACCAACAGGGGTTGGTGGAAACGCCGGTGGCTGCCACCGATCATATTGAGCCATTTATTGAGAATCGGGTGCCAGGCCTGTGGGCCTATTACTGCTGCGTACAAAAAACCGAGGTGGCCAACCGCTTCTTTGCCCAGCCTTCGGCACGTAACCGCATTTTGGGGATCCAGCTCTACCGCTACAACATCACCGGCTTTTTGCATTGGGGCTTCAACTTCTATAACAGTGGTCATTCGCGGGAGCAACTCAACCCCTACGCGGTGACGGATTGCCGCAATGCCTTTCCCTCCGGCGATGCCTTCGTGGTCTATCCCGGTGAGGATCTGACGCCGGTGGAGTCCCTGCGATTGCGGGTACTGCACCAGGGTCTGCAGGACATGCGAGCCTTACAGCTGCTGGAAAGCCTGACGGACCGCGCGACGGTGCAGGCTTTGATTGAACAACAGTTGGGGATGGACATCACTTTTAAACGTTATCCACATCAGGCGGAGCCGCTGTTGCGGCTGCGGGAGGTGGTAAATCAGCGCATCGAAACCTTAATTTCGATGGCATAAAATGCGGCTTTGGTGGCGACAGGCTTCTCTTCGCCACCAAATTTTCAATAATTTGCTATACCTGATAGTTGAGGGATTTCATTTTTCTGTCATGTTTCTGACATGTTAGGGTCATAGCGCTGGCTTAAGTTTGCAGCGACTAAGCCAGGAGATAACGCGATGTTTAGCTTGGACTCTCTGTTGCATGATGCATTTCCACACCGCAAGACCCCTGCCTGGCAGCGTAGCCTGCTGAGAACTTTACTCTTCGAAAAAGAATTCAAACAGTTTGCCGCCGACTATCCACACCTGAAGGGGCTGGATTTGATAGAGCAGGTGGTGGACTACTTCAACCTCAGCTGTGAGTTGGTCGATGGTGACCTGGAAAATATTCCGAGCCAGGGTCCGGTGGTGCTGGTGGCCAACCACCCGATTGGCTCGCTGGATGGGCTGGTGCTGCTGCGTGCCGTGGCGGCAGTGCGCCCGGATGTCAAAGTGGTCGCCAGCCAACTGTTGACCTACATAGAACCGCTGCGCAACCTGTTTGTGCCGGTGGACAACGTCGGCAACAAGACCAATCGCAAGCAAATTGAAGGCATGCAGGCCCAGTTGGATAAGCAGGGCGCCCTGATCCTGTTTCCTGCCGGAGAGGTGTCGCGCATGAGCCCGAAAGGCATTCGTGACGGCCACTGGCATACCGGCTTCCTGCGGCTGGCGGCCAAGGCGCGAGCGCCGATTGTGCCGATCCACATCAGCGCGCGTAACAGCAACCTGTTCTATTTCACCTCGCTGGTTTACCGACCTCTGTCCACACTCTTACTGGTACGTGAAATGTTCCAGCAGCAGGGCGGACGCATCAAAATTCGCGTAGGTGGCCGTATTCCGTTTAGCAACTGGCATGATGGCCACACCAGCGCCAAAGATTTGGCCGAGCGTTTCCGCCGCCATGTCTACCGTCTGGGCCAGGGTAAAGAAGGATTGTTTGCCAGTGAGTCACCCATCGCCTTGCCAGAGGATCGGTTGGAGCTGAAGAAGGCACTGGCAAACTGTGAGCGTCTTGGGGTGACGCCGGACGGGAAGATTATCTTCCTGTATCGCCGTCAGGGTGAGGCGCGTGCGCCTATCCTGCGTGAGCTCGGTCGGCTGCGTGAGATTGCTTTCCGCGCGGTGGGCGAAGGTTCCGGTCGCCGTCGTGATTTGGACAGCTATGACGACGACTATTATCACCTGGTGCTGTGGGATGCGGACGAACTGGAGATTGTGGGTGCCTACCGCTTTATTCCTACTGCCGAGCAGTTGGAGCGCAAAGGGCTGGAAAGTATCTATAGCAACAGTCTGTTCCATTATGACCGCGAGATGGCACCGATCCTGGCGCAGGGCATCGAACTGGGCCGCAGCTTCATTCAGCCTGCCTATTGGGGCAAACGCGGTCTGGATTACCTGTGGTTGGGGATTGGCGCTTACCTGGCAAAATATCCGCAGTACCGCTATCTGTTTGGCCCGGTTTCCATTTCCGGCGGCATGCCGGTGACGGCGCGTGACCTGTTGATTGCCTTCTACCGACTGTACTTCTCACCTAATCATGCCCTGGCGCAGTCTCGCCAGCCTTATCCTGCTTCGTTGCCGCAGGTTTTGGCACAGTTTGCCGGCGATAACTATCAGGAAGATCTGGTGCGGCTGAAAAGCCTGTTGAGCAATATCGGCTGTTCGATACCTACGCTGTATAAACAATATACCGAGCTGTGTGAACCCGGCGGGGTGCAGTTTATTGATTTCGGCACCGATCCGGCCTTCAACAACTGCATTGATGGCCTGGTACTGGTCGACCTTACCCGGCTTAAACCGGCGCGGTTCCAGCGTTATATTGCGGTGCATCAGCCACAGGACACCTGTATAGAGTAATTGGCATGCGCTTCATGCTTTTTTGATCTAACCCGAAGCTTGGCAACGGTGGTGGGGTATAGCCTAAGATAAGGCTTTGTTCCGCCACCGGAGTTTTTCATGCCACAGTCGTTCGTCTCATCTTTGTTATCCGCTGAAGACCCCGCCGCCGTGGCGATTGAAACGCCCAGAGGCGTCGCGCCTTTTCTATTACTCTGCGATCACGCCGGCCAGGCGATACCGCAGCAGTTGGGCGATCTGGGTCTGCCACCCGGTGAAATCGACCGCCATATCGGTTGGGACATCGGCGCATTAAACGTTTCGCGTCATCTCAGCCGTCAGTTGGACACTACGTTGATCCATCAGCGTTACTCCCGTTTGGTGATTGACTGTAACCGTACGCCCGGCATCAATAGCTCGATCCCGTCACTGTCAGAATTGACGCCGATACCCGGGAATGTCGATATTGATGCCAGACATGCGCAGGCTCGCGAGCATGCCATTTTCAGGCCTTATCATCAGGCGATAACCGACCATCTGGATGAACGCCAGCGCAACGGGCTGCCGACGGCGGTTATCGCCATGCACAGCTTCACGCCGGTATTCAAAGGCAACGAGCGGCCGTGGCAGGTGGGGCTGCTGTTTAACCGCCAGCCGGAGTTCGCGTTGCTGCTGGCAGAGCTGCTGCGGGAGGAAGGGGATTTGCAGGTCGGCGTTAACGAGCCGTATGCCATGACCGATGCAACGGATTACACCCTGCCGGTGCACGCCGAGCGACGGGAGCTTCCCTACGTTGGCATTGAGATCCGCCAGGATTTAATCGCCGACCAACAGGGTCAGCAAGCCTGGGCTGAACGCTTCGCCAGACTGCTTCCACAGGCCTGGCATCGCTGGCAAATTTGACTTTAGGAATATTCCCAGTGATGATAACTGTAAGGAACGTGTAAAGCGTCATTGGGAAGAGTCAGGAGCGACGAGTGGAGCAGAATGATAACGGATTGTTTATCAAGCAGGAGCGATTCGAAGTACTGGCAATACTGCGTGAAATTTGTAAACAGCGCACGCCACTGAAGGTCGTCAATGATCGGCAGCAGTTTCAAAGCCTGCTGTTGAGCGTCGGACCGGATAATATTGTGTTCAGCGGCGATGAGGTGGACAACAAGGTCGACGGTGAATGTACCATTGTGATTGAAAGCCATGACGCGAAGATCGAATTTTCCGTGGGACAGGCCGAGTTCACCGACCATCAAGGGGTTAACGCCTGTTCAACCCGATTGCCGAAAGAACTGATCTACATCCAGCGCCGTCGTCAGTTTCGCGTCACCACTCCCCACTGGCGTGAATTTCTCTGCAGCGGCGAATACGCCGATGGCAGCGAGTACCAGTTGAGGATCCACGACCTGTCTGCCGGTGGCGTTGGTTTGCGAGTTGATGGCCCATTGCCGGAAAACCTGCAGCCCGGTTTTCAGTTTAAAAAGGCCTTGTTGGATCTCGGCAGCTACGGCAGTTTCAAGGTCAATATGGAACTGGTGGTGATCAATGAAGATCACGAACTCGATGACGACGACAACATGGTGCACTTCTCGCGCCTGTCGTGCCGTTTTATGAAGCTGGGCCTGGCAATGGAAAGAAAAATTCAGAGCGCAGTGTTTGCTTTCGAATTGGATTTCAATAAAAAGAAAAAACGCTAAATAGGAAATCAGCGGGGCAGCAGGCTGCCCCGCCACTCCGTTCTATTCTATTTCAAGGCACGCAGGCTGCCGATTTCCTCCAAACCGAAATGCGCCGCTTCAGTCAGCACATCGCAGACCTCACTGCTGGCGGTCAGGACTGCACTATTGAGATTTTTCCCGTTCAACAAATGGCTGACCAGCAACGCGGTGAACATGTCACCGGTGCCCTTTACCTTCGACTGAATCTTGGGATGGGTATAGCTTTGCACCTCGTCGTGGCTGACCAACAGTAAGCCAATCTGATCGTCATTTTCCGCCACGCCTGGCGCACTGGTCACCAGTACCCACTCGGTAGTGTCATTCAATAACGCCTGTGCGGCATGCTGCGTTTGCTCTCGGCTGGTTAACGGATGCCCGCAAAGTTGCTCCAGTTCGAAACCGTTGGGGGTGAGGCCATTAGCCAGTTGCAGGAACGGCGAGCGATAGCAACTGACGATACGCTCATCCACGTAAACGCCTTCACCGTAATCGCCCATCACCGGGTCGATATAAATTTTTATCTGCGGATTGATAGCGCGCACGCGCTGTAGCCAGGTGTGTAGAAAATGACATTGGCCAACGTCGCCCAGATAACCGACGATCACCGCCCGGGTGCGTTTCATTACGCCGCGGGTCAGTAAATCCTCGAGAAAGCCGCTGAACCACTCGGCCGGAATGACGCCACCGCTGGGCGCGCCATAATAGGGCGGGCAGCCGAACAGCACGCTGGGCACCTGTAACGCTTCCAGCCCTTTTTTCAGCAAGGTGCGATAGGCGATCCCGTTGCCGACGCTGCCATACGCGACCTGCGATTGAATACTGATCACATCAATCTGCGGCGGTTGTAATTGAGAAACCTGTTGCATCTATAACATCCTTGGTTCGACTTTATCCAGCCACCGCGTAAATACCTGACGGGCGCGCTGTTCTAATTCTGTACCGTAGCGAGCGGCCTGTTGGCGCAAACGCTGTGGCAGAATACCGGCCAGTTCAAGCTCACAGGCATGGCCCACCAGCCAGCGTTCCAGATCCTGATGATCGGCTTCCAGATGGAACTGTAGCCCAAGGGCGAAATCCTGATACTCAAAAGCCTGATTAGGACAAACTTCGGTACCGGCCAGGCAGGTCGCGCCCTCCGGGATCATAAACATATCGCCGTGCCAATGCAGCACGGGTGTTGTTCCCAAGGGCGCCAGCACCGAGTCTTCATGCTCTGAGAGCGTTAACGGTTCGAAACCGATCTCTTTCACGCCGAGCGAAACCACGTCGGCCCCCAGGGCCTGAGCCATCACCTGTGCGCCAAGACAGACGCCCAGCGTAGGCCGTTTTTGCTGCAGCCGCTGGGTTACCAGTGCTAATTCATCGTTGAGAAACGCATAATGCTGCTGACCGGCAAAATGCTGCGCCGCGCTGATCGGGCCGCCAAGCACCACCAACAGGTCGGTCTCCTCATTATTGATGGCGCGTATATCGTCACGGCCCGCATCGTAATAATCAATCTGATAGCCCCGTAGTGAAAGCAGTGAACCCAGGATACCGAGGTTTTCAAAATTCACATGTCTGATAGCGACAACTTTCTTCATGGCTGCACCTCCGTGCCAAGGGGATAAGGTTCCAGTTCCAGCGTATCGCCAAGGATGGTGATACCGCCAATGCCGCTTTGATAAACTATCCGACGCTCTTTGACCTGGCTGATATGCAACCGGTAGCCCTGCTCCGTAGGAAACAGCGCCTGGGCCTGCTGCAGTTGGTCGCTGGCCCAGGGGGTGAACATCTGCAAACGGGCGAAAGCTTTGCCATCGTGTTGAATATCGAGTACGTAATGTTTTTCCATCTTTACCCCTTAACTTTTACGTTCCAAACAGGTAATCTGTTTTGAACTAATACAAAAAGGCTTTATGTATGGGTTCATTGTATGCAAAAGGCGGCAGCGCTGTCCAGATTGCTGAACAGATCAGCACGCAGATCAAGCAGGGGGATTTACAGCCGGGTGACCTATTGCCGCCGGTGCGTCAACTGGCCGGCGAGCTGGGAGTTAACCCCAATACCGTTGCCAGCGCCTATGGCAAGCTGCGCGATGCCGGGTTGGTCGCTACCCGCGGGCGTGCCGGTACTCAGGTACTGGAGCAACCCCTGATGGCGGTACGCAGTGTTCGGCAAGTACCCGAAGGCATGCGTGATTTGGCCAGCGGCAATCTGGATGGCACCTTGCTACCGGCACTGTCGCTGAGTGCGGCCGACGTCTTCCCACAGCAGAGTGGCTATGACATCAGCGGTGATTTACCGGCGCTATGTCAGCTTGCCGCTGGCTGGTTGAGCCAACAGGGGGCGGAACTGGGTGAGACGGCGGTGTTTTCCGGGGCACTGGATGCCATCGAAAAGGCGCTGCGCAGCCATGCGGCACCGGGGGCCTCGGTGTGGGTGGAAGATCCCTGTTGGCCACCGTTATTGACGCTGCTGCGGCATCTGCGTCTCAAACCCTTGCCGTTGCTGGTGGATGAACAGGGTTGCCGTCTGCCGGAAAAGGACGCGGGTACGCAGGGGTGTGCAGTGATCCTGACGCCACGCGCACAGAACCCAACCGGTATGTCGCTTAGCGCTACACGTGCCAATGACTGGCGTGAGTTCCTGGCCCAAAATCCGGGTTGTCTGGCGATTGTCGATGATTTCTGGGGGCCGCTATCGCAACAGCCACTGAATTTGCCGTTTACGGCAGACAAGGGTTTGTATGTGCTGTCACTGAGCAAGTTTCTCAGTCCGGATCTGCGTATAGCGCTGGCCTGCGGCAAGCCGCAACTATTGCAGGCAATGCGTGCGGATCAGTACATACGCGAACGCTGGGTCAGCCATATTCTGCAGCAAATTGCCGCCAAATTATGGATGCAGGCGCAGCGTGATGGCTTGCTGGTGCGGGCGCAGCAGGCTTACCAGCAACGACGAGACGCGTTGACGGAGCGGTTGCAAGAATTGACCGGCTCGCGGTTAGCGCCGGGAGAAGGGGTACATATCTGGCTGCCGGTGCGTTCAGAAGCCGCCGCCAGCCAAATCATGGCACAGCGCGGCTGGTTGGTGCAGGGTGGTGAACCCTTCCGTCTGAAAAGCGGCCCGGCGATCCGTGTCAGCCTGGCCAACCTGTTTCCGGAGCAGTTAGAGGAACTGGCTCAGGATCTGGCCGTGGCCATCGGCGCTGGTGCCGTGGTGAACTGATTGGGCAGGCTCAGGCCTGCGCCAACAGTTGCAAAGAGGTCAAGCGGGCGACAGGCTCGCTGATCGGCGTGTCTATCACAAACTCTTCCACGCCATATTGCTGCTGTAATTGATCTAACTGACTGCGTACCTGCCGGGCAGTGCCGAGCAGGATGTGGCTTTCGCGCGGCTCAATACGGTAATCGGTAGCTCCGGCCTGCTGAACATAACTCTCTG
Source organism: Serratia sp. AR11 (assembly GCF_056376275.1). NCBI lineage: Bacteria > Pseudomonadati > Pseudomonadota > Gammaproteobacteria > Enterobacterales > Yersiniaceae > Serratia > Serratia sp. AR11. Next base: position 2,897,517 of record NZ_CM150739.1, on the reverse strand, counting down.
CCTGCTCAAGGCTGCCGACCGTCACGCTTTGTCCGCCGGTCACATGTACCCGGTATTGCTGGATCCCGGCGGCCAACGCCTGGGCCTGATCGGTCGTGTCGGCAACGATCACCGCGACGGCCAGCAGGGCTTTGCGTCCGCCACTTTGCTCGGCGTAATGAGCCAGTGCGCGCTGGATATCGTCCGGGTTACCATTGAGCTGCGCGGCAAAGACAAAGGCCCAGCCGTGTTCTGCAGCCAGTTGGGCACTTTCTTTGCTGGCCCCCAGCAGGAAGCGTTGTGCGGGCTGAGACGGTTGCGGTGTGGCACTCAGGCCGGGTTGCGCGTCATCATTGAGGTAGGCGTTGAGCTGGGCAAGCTGCTGCGGAAAGTCCGGTTTATTCTGTTGATCGTGGGCGGCCTGCAGCGCCTGGGTAGAGAGCGGCAGCCCGCCGGGCGCTTTGCCCACCCCCAGATCGACCCGTCCCGGTGCCAGTGTCGCCAGCAGATTGAAGTTTTCCGCCACCTTATAGGCGCTGTAATGTTGCAGCATGACCCCGCCGGAGCCAATGCGGATGCGGGAGGTTTGCCCGAGTAAATAGGCGATCAGCACTTCGGGGGAGGGGCAAGCGAGCTGCGCGGTATTGTGATGCTCGGCCAGCCAAAAACGACGGTAGCCCCAGATTTCCGCCTGCTGCGCCAAATGCAGCGTGCGTGTCAGCGCCTGGGCGGCGCTCTCTCCTTCGGCAATCGGACTTTTTTCCAACACGCTCAGGGCATAAGCCATTTTCCTGCTCCTTTATCATCAATTATTGATGACAAATAGCATGCCCGGCCCCACAGGCTTAATATTGATTGGAGATAGGATATTCCATTGATAAAAAACGGATTTAGATATACGCAGAACGGTAAAGGGGCGCGTGATTAACGCGCCACAAAAAATCAGGATTCCAGCCAGGCTTTCAGGCGAATGGCGTCTTTATAGTGGCCATAGCGCTGCTTCGAGCCGAGCAGGATGATCACCACCGGCTGCCCTTTAATCAGGGTATGCATCACCAGACAGTGTCCGGCTTCGTCGGTGAAACCGGTCTTTTGCAACTGGATTTTCCAGGCGGGATTGTTGATCAGTCCATTGGAGCTGCGGTAGACCAATTGACCGCGGCCAGGACGCACGATTTGCTGTTTGTCGGTACTGAAACGGCGAATGGTCTGATAACGGTAGGCGTGATTAACCATTTTCAGCAGGTCATTGGCGCTGGCGACATTGCGCGGTGTCAGCCCGGTAGGATCGTAGAAGCGGGCGTGTTTCATGCCAATGGTGCGCGCTTTCTGATTCATTTTCGCCACGAAGGCTTTGCGCCCCCCGGGATAGTTGCGACTCAGCGCCGAAGCGGCGCGATTTTCCGACGACATCAGCGCGATATGCAGCATGTCACGGCGGCTGAGGGTAGAACCGATCGTCAGGCGCGAGTGGGTTTTCTTCAACAAATCACGGTCGGCGGCGGTGACCATCATCCTGTTGCCCAGCGGACGCTTGCTGTCCAGCGTGACCATGGCAGTCATCAATTTGGTTAGCGAGGCGATAGGCTGCACCCGGTTGGCTTGTTTCTGATACAGGATTTTCCCGCTACGTTGATTGACCACCAATACCGATTTCGAGTACAGCGCCAGCGGCGCAGCGGCTTGTGCTGCGGGCAGAATGAACAGCAGTGTGAGAACCAAAATGGCGCCAAAGCGGCGTGCGGGAAAACGGATGAGGGAATTAAATAAAGACATGGCAGACGTGACTATGATCCTGACAGGTGAATGAATATTGCCAAGAGTCTGCACAGCAAATGTGGAGAAAATAGGGTGGCGTTGTAACGGGATGAGAATCCGACAGGGATCAGGGAGGCGTTGTACTGCCTCCCTGGATAAATCAATACACTTCAGGCACCACCATATTGTCGGGCACCGGGTGGCGGTTGTAATCCGGGCTGCGTTTACGCGGCGGCAGGGTGATGACATTGCCTTCCGCCTCTTCGTATGGCAGTTGCTCAAGCAGATGGCGAATACAGTTCAGGCGCGCCTTTTTCTTGTCAACGCCCTGAACCACCCACCATGGCGCCTCAGGAATGTTAGTGCGCGCTAACATGACCTCTTTGGCCTCGGTGTAGTCTTCCCAACGGCGGCGGCTCTCCAAATCCATCGGGCTAAGCTTCCACTGCTTTAACGGATCGTGGATGCGGCTGAGAAAGCGCAGTTCCTGCTCATCGTCAGTAATAGAAAACCAGTATTTGACGATCTGTATGCCGCTGCGCGTCAGCATTTTCTCGAACTCCGGCACGCTACGGAAAAACTCTTCATATTCCTCGTCGTTGCAAAAGCCCATCACTTTTTCCACCCCGGCGCGGTTGTACCAGCTGCGATCGAACAGCACCATTTCACCCGCCGCCGGCAGATGGGCGATAAAACGTTGGAAGTACCACTGGGTACGTTCGCGGTCGTTCGGCGCAGGCAGCGCGGCCACGCGACAGGTGCGAGGGTTCAGGCGTTGAGTGATACGTTTGATCACGCCACCTTTGCCGGCGGCGTCGCGGCCTTCAAAAATGATCACCAGCCGGTGGCCGGTGCGCATCACCCAGTCCTGCAGTTTGACCAGTTCCCCCTGCAGGCGCAGCAATTCGCGAAAATACTGTTTGCGCCAGGCTTTCTTCTGGTCACTGTCCACTTCGCTGTCGTCAAAGCGCAGGTCGTCCAGTTCCATCTCCAGCTCTTCGTCGTAACTGTCGTAAAACTCCTGCAGCAGGCGTTGGTTGAAGCTTTCGTCGCGGTCAAATTCATGCATGGCCATAATTAATTCTCCGTGTTAGCCCGGTTTTAGAAATGGGTGAAAATCCAGTACAGCCCGGCAGAAAGCAGCACCGAGGCCGGCAGTGTCAACACCCAGGCCATCAGCAGATTGCGCAGGGTGGACATTTGCAGGCCGGAGCGGTTGGCCGCCATGGTACCGGCGATGCCGGATGACAGAACGTGGGTGGTGGAGACCGGTAAGCCAAAAATGTCCGCCGCGCCGATAGTGGTCATCGCCACCAGTTCGGCACTGGCCCCCTGGGCATAGGTCAGATGACTTTTGCCGATTTTCTCACCAACGGTGACCACAATGCGCCGCCAGCCGACCATGGTGCCCAACCCCAGAGCAATAGCTACCACCACCTTGACCCAGAACGGGATAAAGCGGGTGGCGCTGTCCAGATCGCTTTTCAGGGCGTCCAGATTGCGCTGCGAGTCAGCGGATAATTGCAGTTGTTTTTCCGACTTCAGGTGTTTAATCACCTCCGATGCCAGATACATATCGTTACGGGTGTTGGAAACCGCCTGCGCAGGGATTTTGTCGACTGAGCCGTACTGACGAATTTGATCGCCAATGGCCCCGGTCAACTGTGCCAGCGCAGGGACCACTTCTGTGGTCAGCTCACTGGTACGCACATAGCCGGTCAGCACGTCGCGCGGCGGAGTCTGGCTGACCTGCGGGAACTGGTGCAGAAGTTGGTTTTTGGTGACCTCCGCCAGTGCCGCCACGCGGGGGATTTGTTCTGGCGGCATGGAGCGGTTCAGCGCGTAGGCAATCGGCATGGTCCCGACCAGGATCAGCATGATCAGCCCCATGCCTTTTTGCCCGTCGTTGGAGCCGTGGGCAAAGGAAACCCCGGTACAGGTGAGGATCAGCAAACCGCGGATCCACAGCGGCGGCGGCGAATCATTCTTGGGGGCGGTGTACAACTGACGATTTTTGACGAAGACTTTCAGCGCCAGCAGCAGCAGGGCGGCAAACACAAAACCGATCACCGGGGAAAGCAGCAGCGCATAGCCCACCTTAATCGCCTGGCCCCAGTCAACACCGCTGGTGCCGGTGCGGCCATGGATTAGCGCATTGGCTACCCCAACGCCGATAATCGAGCCAATCAGGGTATGAGACGAGGAGGCAGGCAGCCCGAGCCACCAGGTGCCGAGGTTCCAGATAATCGCCGAGAACAGCAGGGCGTAAACCATGGCAAAGCCATTGCCGGTACCGGCCTGCAAGATCAACTCAACCGGCAACAGCGAAATGATGCCGAACGCCACCACTCCGCTGGAAAGCAACACGCCGAGAAAATTAAAGAACCCTGACCAAACCACGGCCACCATGGGCGACAATGAATGGGTATAAATAACGGTGGCCACCGCATTGGCGGTATCATGAAAACCATTAACAAATTCAAAGCCCAGCGCAATCAGCAACGCTAACCCCAATAAAAGGAACGGCAGGTAGCTGGTATATACCGCACCGGCATCGCTAACGTCGTTAAATAAATTCACCCCGGCAAAAGCTATCCCCAGTACTAATAAAAAAACAAAAAAAAGAACAGTGAGTCGACTGTTCTTTTGGTAGATTTTTGGCAGGCTGGACGCGGTAGGCGCACCTGCCTGAACGGCGCTGTTATCGCTCATAAAGGACCTTCCCGATAGACTTCATTAGAATACTGACGATGTTGTACAGTGCTGCCATCAAAGTATTGGGAAATAATGTGACTTTTTTATGACGCTAATATTAATCATCGGGAAAAGTGAAAATAATTAACGTTGTCATTTAAAGATTGATATAAAGGCGAAAGCCAATTAATTAATCAGTGCGGTTATTCAGGATAAAGGTTTATGGCTCAAACGGTTGCGGGAAAATTGCACAAACTTGATTTCGATGATGAGGTTACCGGGCTGATTTACGGACACGTGTTCCGCACGGCAGAGCCGCCGCAGCCGGTGTCTTCGCAGCAGGCTTGCCAGGCCTGGCAGGCGTTATTGCCGGGGGAGGGATTTATCTGGCTACATCTCAACCTGAACCATGCGGCCGCAGAAAAATGGCTAAAAAACCACTTTGCCATTTCCGATTTTTTCTTTGACGAAATTCGTCACGGTTCCCATACCACCCGCATTGAGCGCCAGGGCGATGATCTGTTTGCGGTGCTCAACGACGTCATTTTTCACCCCAAAGAGAACAATCCAGAGATTGCCACGCTGTGGCTGTACTGCCGTAGCGGGCTGGTGGTCACGGCAAGGCACAAACCGCTGCGTTTGATTGAGCGGTTGCTGGGCCGTCTGGGGCCGCTGCAACTGGCATCCTCTACCGAGCTGTTGGCGCACCTGCTGGAAGAACAGGAAGAGGTGCTGGAGCAGGTGGTCCGTCAGGCCAACCAGTATGTCGACACCATTGAAGATCGCCTGTTGAGCAATCATGTGAAGCGTAACCGCACCGAACTGGGACGCATGCGTCGCATGCTGCTGCGATTTCAGCGGCTTTTGGCACCGGAGCCGGCGGCGCTGTTTCGTTTACTGAATCGGCCGCCGACCTGGCTGAGCCGCGACGTGGTGCAGGATTTACGCCAGTTCACCGAAGAGTTCACCGTGGTATTGAACGACCTTGCCAGTCTGACCGAGCGAATTCGTCTGTTGCAAGAGGAGATTGGCGCCAAGCAGATGGAGCAGAACAACCGCACGCTGTACACCCTGACGGTGATCACCGTATTGGCGTTGCCGATCAATATCGTTGCCGGTTTCTTCGGTATGAATGTGGGCGGGATCCCGCTGGCCAGCAATCACCACGGTTTTATCCTGTTGGTGTTGCTGGTCGGCGGCTTTACGCTGGTGACCGGCTATCTGGCCTTCAGACGCCGGGATGAAGGCTGATCAGAGTCTGGCCCGGTACTCTTCTTCCAGCCTGGCGTGGGTACTCCAGAAGGGCTGAGGTTGCCGGTCGTGCAGACGGTCGACCAGAATATCCAGATGAGTGTGCCAGCCGCCGGCCACGCTGAGCATTTCGTCACGGTTAGCCAGGCGACGATGGGTCACCGTCAACAGCACCGCGTTACCCTGTTCGGTCAATTCGAAGGTCACTTCGGAAGGGCGGTTCTGCCCCTGTTCCGCCCAGGTAAAGCTCAGCAGCCGTGGCGGGAACAGGCAGGTGATATGGCCGACGTTGCTGACGCTGCAACCGTGGTTTTTATATTTGGCCGGCGTTTGTTCATGCTCACCGGTCAAGTCGGAATTGCGGAACACCAGCTCAACCTGGGCACCGTTTTCCAGCTTCATATCGCCGGCGGCCAGCCAGGTGGCGCGTTTGTCGGATTCCGTCAGATAGGCCCAGACCCGTTCGATCGGGCCGGGCAGCAGCCGCTGAATGCGCAGCGTGCCGGTTTCAATAATCATGCCGTAGTCGTTCATAGTTCACTCCTTGGGAGGATTCGGTTCGGGCTGCAGCAGCGCTATTTCCAGCGCGTCCAGCCGCTCTGTCCAGAAATGCTCGTAGGTTTTCAGCCATTGCATGGCCTGCGCCATTGGCTCGGGTTCAAGCCGGCAGATATGGTTTCTTCCCTGCACGGTTCGCTGCACCAGCCCAGCAAGCTCCAGCGCCTTGATATGCTTGGATGCGCCGGCAAACGACATTTGCAGCGGCGCGGCCAGTTCACCAATGCTGTGCTCACCACCGGCCAACGCACGCAGTATCGCGCGCCGCGTTGGGTCGGAAAGTGCACGAAAAATGGCGTCCAGCTGTGAGGAAGATAATTTAACCATATGGTTGAATATAGAACAGGTGGGCTAATATTCAACCAGTTTGTTGAATATTTTTTTACAGGCCCCGGCCGATTAACCGGGGCTGCGGGATCAGGCGCGGGTTTGTGCCAGCAGCGCGTTAAGCAACACGTTGGCACCGGCGGTCGCCCACGCAGGCGAGATGTTTTCCAGTTCGTTGTGGCTGATACCGTCCACGCAGGGAATAAAAATCATCGCCGTGGGGGCCACCCGACTCAGGTAGCAGGCGTCGTGACCGGCACCGGAAACCATATCGCGGTGTGAATAGCCCAGCGCCTGTGCCGCCTGGCGGACGCTGTCGATACAGCCTTGATCAAAACGTATCGGTTGATACTGGAAGATACGCTCGGCACTGGCGCTCAGCCCCTGGGTGCCAACCTCGGCCACCGCTGCCAGCAGCTGTTGTTCCATCTGTTCCAGTACCGCCTCTTGCGGGTGACGAAACTCAACGCTGAAGAACACCTTGCCAGGCACCACGTTGCGTGAATTGGGAGTGATTTGTGCCATCCCCACCGTGGCGCGCGCGTCTGGCATGAAATGCTTGCCGATGTTGTTGACTGCCGTAACCAGGGTGGCGAAACCAAGCAGGGCATCACGGCGGCGATCCATCGGCGTGGTACCGGCATGGGCGCTAAAACCGGTGATCTCCAGCTCATACCAGCGTTGACCTTGCGCTGTGGTTACTACGCCAATCTCAATGTTTTCCGCTTCGAGGATAGGGCCTTGCTCAATATGCAGCTCAAAGGCGGCGTGGATCGGCATGTCGCCCACGGTGTGTTCACCGGCGTAGCCAATCTGCTGCAACGCCTCACCGATACTGATGCCTTGTGCATCGCTGCGTGACAGGCCGTATTCCAGATCGAACACCCCGGCAAACACCCCGGAGGCAATCATTGCCGGGGCGAAACGAGCGCCTTCTTCGTTGGTCCAGTTGACCACTTCCAGCGCTCGCTCGGTGGCAATCTGGCGATCGTTAAGGGTGCGGATCGCTTCCAGACCGGCCAACACGCCATAAATACCGTCGAAACGGCCGCCGTTGGGCTGGGAGTCTACGTGGGAACCGGTGATCACCGGCGCCAATTCCGGACGGGTGCCTTCACGGCGCAAGAACATATTACCCATGCGATCGACCCGTACACGGCAACCGGCTGCCAGCGCCCAGTCACGCAATTGGTCGCGTGCCTGACGGTCCTCTTCGCTGAGCGCCAGGCGGGTGACGCCGTCTTTCGGGATGGCGCCGAATTGCGCCATGTCGAGCAGGCTTTGCCACAGGCGTTCGCCATTCACCTGATGCGTCATTTTTTCTCTCCCGGCGCTTTGGCGGTGTAGCGGAAATCGCAGCAGGACGCGCCGGACATAATGGTCTGGGTACGCTGCAGTTCGACATCCGGCGCATAGCCGACGATAAACTGACTGTCGCGAGCGCAGGACAACAGGTGGCCGATTTCACCCAGCCCCATCTGGTGGTACATTTCGGCATAACGGCAGCGGGTGACGTTATAGTCGAAATGCTGCTCGTCCTGGTTGATCACCTTCACCTGCAGCGCATCGTCTTTTTCCCACAGGTACTGCAAGGCGGCGAAACTCTGCAAATCAGCGCCATTCGGCTCCTGCGCGGCAAAGTTTTTACCGGCCTCGATGGCCGCGTTTTCGATGGCTTCGCCAATCACCGCCTGCGCTCGCTCTTTACCGATCTCACGCACCAGGATTTGGTAGATTGGCTTGATGATTTCCGCCTCTATCCGGCGTCGGGCCAGAATGCCCAATTCGTTTTTTGCCTCGCTCATTGCCTTGCTCCTCACTGCCTTGCGGATTGTTATTGTGCTTTTGCGCCGCCCAGTACGCTTTGCGGCTGCCATTTGCCGTCAACCACCCGGTAAAGAGTGAAACTCGGCTGCTGCAGATTGCCCTGTGCATCGAACGCAATAGTGCCCGTGACGCCCTGATAATGGATGGCGCGCAGCTTCGGCAGATAATCGGCCGGATCGGCGGACCCCGCCTGCTCGATGGCGGCAATCAAAACCCGCGTAGCGTCGTAGGCGAAGGGCGCATGCAGTTCGATATGGGTTTTGTAGCGGTCACGGTAGGCCTGCTCAAAGGCTTTGCCGCCTGGCATCTGTTCCAGCGGCAGGCCCGGCTCCAGTGCCACCACGCCTTCACCTTCTTTCTGTGCCAGCGTCAGGAAAGTCTGGCTGACAAAGCCACCTGCGCCCATCAGTTGGGTGTTCATCCCCAACTGTTTGATGCGACGGGCCAGCGGGGCGGCCTGCGAGTCGACGCCGCCGAAGAAGATCAAATCGGCGTTCTTGCTGCGCACGGTGGTCAGTACCGCACTGAAATCAACGGTCTTGTCGTCGACATACTCCCGCGCGACCGGTTGCAGGCCCTGAGCCGCCAGCGACTTGATAAACTCATCTGCCAGCCCCTGGCCGAACGCGGTGCGATCGTCGATTACCGCAATACGCTTGGCCTTCAGCACCTTCACCGCATAGTCACCGGCATAATGACCGCCGTCATCGTCGTGGCCCATTACGCGGAAGCTGGTATCGAACCCTTGCTGAGTATAGCCGTGGCCAGTGGCGACCGGTGCGACCTGAGCAATACCGGCGTCGTGGTAAATGCGTGCCGCCGGGATGCTGGTGCCGGTGTTCCAATGGCCGACCACGCCGGCAACGCCTTCGTCCACCAGGCGTTGGGCTACCGCAACGGCGGTGCGTGGGTCTGACTGATCGTCCTCGGACAGCAATTTAAAGGTGACCGGCTTGCCTTTCAGCGTCGGTTTCTGGGCGTTGGCATCGGCGATGGCCAACTGCGCGCCATTTTCCAAATCTTTGCCGATACGGGCGGAAGGGCCGGTCAGCGGGCCTGCCAGCCCGATCAAAATAGTTTCATCGGCCTGAACCGGCGATGTCGCGCCCAGGCTGACCAGAACGGCGGCGGCCAGCGCCAACGGCTTGAAGCGAGTTATCTTGCTCATGTAAAACTCCCGGTGTGGTTAAAAGTAAAAGCGGTTATTCGCCCAAATAGGCTTGTTTGATTTTTTCATCGTCCAGCAGGTCGGCAGAGCGACCACAGTGGCTCAGGCTGCCGCTGTCCAGCACATAGGCGCGATCCGTAGATGCCAGTGCCAGTCGGGCATTTTGTTCCACCAAAAGCAGCGTGACACCGTCACGAGAAAGGCTTTTGATAACCTCAAAAATGGCTTCAACCACGATCGGCGCCAACCCCATAGAGGGCTCATCGAGCACCAACAGGCGCGGACGGCTGAGTAACGCCCGGCCAATGGCCACCATCTGCTGCTCACCGCCGGAAAGCAGCCCGGCCTGCTGTTGCAGCCGTTCACGCAACCGCGGGAATATAGAGCAAACCTGTTCCAGATCCTGGCGCACCGCCGGTTTGTCACGGCGCGAATAGGCACCAAGCTGCAGGTTTTCCAGCACCGTCATGCGGGCGAAAATACCGCGTCCTTCCGGGACCATCACCAGGCCCTGTTGCAATAAGCGATGGGGTGGCATACCGCGAATGGAACGGCCATCGAACAGGATTTCCCCTTCGAAGGGTTGCAGGCCGGTCAGCGCGCGCAGGCTGGAGGTTTTACCTGCACCGTTAGCACCGATTAAAGTCACCTGTTCGCCGCTGTTCACCGTGAAATCGATGCCTTTCACGGCATGAATGCCGCCGTAAGACACTTTTAACTGTTTGACCATCAATAAGGGTTCAGACATCGGCAGCTCCCCCCAGATAAGCGCGGATCACCGCCGGTTCACGTCGTACCTGTGCCGGTTCGCCTTCGGCTATCACTCGGCCGTAATCAAGTACTGTCAGACGGTCGCACAATCCCATCACCAGCTTGACGTCGTGCTCGATCAACAACAGGGTTTTGCCGCTTTCGCGGATACGTTGCAGTAGCTCGCGCAGCGCCACTTTTTCGGCGGCGTTCATACCGGCAGCCGGTTCATCCAGCGCCAGTAATTTCGGCTCGGTCGCCAGCGCCCGGGCGATTTCCAACCGCCGCTGGTGGCCGTAGGAAAGATCGCCGGCGCGATAGTGGGCAAACTGGCTGATGCCGACGTACTCCAGCAGCGCGTGGGATTTCTCTCGTGTGGCTTGCTCTTCCTCTCGGGTACGCCGATGGCGTGAGATCGCCGCCCACAGACCGTTGCGGGTGCGCAGATGGCAACCGACCATCACGTTCTCCAGAACGCTCATTTCATTGAACAAGCGCAGGTTCTGGAAGGTACGGGCGATACCGGCCTGTGCCACCTTGTCGATGGCCTGCGGCTTGTAGCGGCGATCCTGCAGACGAAACTCGCCGCTGTCGGCCCGGTACAGGCCAGTGATCAGGTTGAAACAGGTGGTTTTTCCTGCACCGTTCGGCCCGATCAACCCGTAAATTTCGCCCTGGTGAATGCTGATGCTGACGTCATCCACCGCGGTCAGCCCGCCAAAGCGCTTACTGACGTGACTGAGTGTGAGAAGTGGCGTCATGAAGCGGCTCCCGGTTGGTGACGTGCCGGCCACAGGCCCGCAGGGCGATACAGCATCACCAGAATCAGGGCCAGCCCGTAGAACAGTTGGCGAATAATCTCTGGATCTATCCACACCTGGCCGAATAGCGCCTGTTGCAGAGGGCCCATGGTGCTGCGCAGCAGTTCTGGCAGGGCGGCCAGCAGCAATGCGCCGAGGATCACGCCGGGGATGTGGCCCATGCCGCCCAACACCACCATTGCCAATACGGCGATCGACTCTTGCAGAGTGAAGGATTCCGGTGAGACAAAGCCCTGAAACGCCGCAAACAGTGCGCCGGCGACACCGCCAAAAGTGGCTCCGATGGCGAAAGCCAGCAGCTTGAAGTTGCGTGTGTTGATGCCCATCGCCCGCGCCGCGTCTTCATCTTCGCGAATGGCGGTCCAGGCGCGGCCAACCCGCGAATTCTGCAGGCGCAGGCAGACAAACAGGATCAGCAACAGCAGAGCAGCGAACAGGTAATAATAGAGATACAGCGATGAAAAACGGATGCCAAACCACGAGTGCATACCGGAAAATTTCAGGCCGAACAGCGTGACCGGATCGATAGCGGAAATCCCTTTAGGACCATTGGTGATATTGAGTGGCCGGTCCAGATTACGCATCAAAATACGCACTATCTCACCGAAACCCAGCGTGACGATCGCCAGATAGTCGCCACGCAACCGCAGCGTAGGTGCTCCCAGCAGAATGCCGCACAGTGCTGCCAGCACCGCTGCCAGTGGGATCAACAACAGGATCGACAGATGCAGCCCCTCAGGGAACCACTGCAACAGCAGCGGAAATTGTTGAGTAAGGTGCGGTGACGAGAGCAGTGCGGTCAGATAGGCGCCGACGGCGTAAAAAGCGATAAATCCCATGTCCAGCAGGCCGGTGAGGCCGACCACGATGTTCAGACCCAGCGCCAGCATCAGATACAGCAGTGCGAAGTCGATCACCCGCACCCAATAGTTACCGCCGACGGATCCGGCCACCCAGGGGGCCAGCAGCAGACCGAGAAAAAACAGAACCACACCAAGTCTGGCGCGATGAGGGGAAGCGGTGTGTAGAGTAGCGGTCAGAATAGTCATCTCGTGTCCTCAGGCGCGGGTGGCGACGCGTTCGCCCAACAGCCCGGATGGGCGCAATACCAATACGGCAATCAAGATCAGGAAGGCGAAAACGTCCTGATAGTTACTGCCGAAGGTGCCGCCGGTCAGTTCGCCGAGATAACCGGTGCCCAGCGACTCGAACAGCCCCAGCAATAATCCGCCGAGCATGGCACCGCGCAGGTTGCCGATACCGCCCAGCACGGCGGCAGTAAAGGCCTTGATGCCTGGCAGGAAGCCCATGGAGAAACCGGCGTTACCATAATTGCTGGCCATCATGATGCCCGCTATGGCTGCCAGCGCGCCGCCGAGGGCGAAGGTCAGAATGATGATGCGGTTGGGATCGATGCCCATCAGGCTGGCGACCTGCGGGTTTTCCGCCGTGGCACGCATGGCGCGGCCAAAGCGCGAGTGCTCGACCAGCAGCAGCAACCCGAGCATCACCAGTACGGCGACCCCCAGCGTGGCGATACCGGTACCGGTGATCACCGCTGGTGCGTGTCCAGCGCTACCCTGAGTCAGGGCAATAGGTGACATGGGCAGCAGTTGCGGGAACATTAACGGATTGCGCGACCAGATCAGCATCGCCAGCGTTTGCAGCAGTAGCGATACGCCAATCCCGCTGATCAGCGGAGCCAGACGCGGAGCATTACGCAGGCGACGGTAGGCCAGCCGTTCAATGCTCATCGACACCAACGCGCAGACCGCCATGGCAACCAGCGCCGCCAGCAACAGCATGACGTAAGGTGACAGGCCAGGGAAATGATGCTGCAACACGCCCAGGGTAGACAGGGCGCTCAGTGCGCCAACCATCAACACATCGCCGTGGGCAAAATTGATAATGCGCAGAATGCCGTACACCATGGTGTAACCCAGGGCGATCAACGCATAAATGCTGCCGAGCATCAGTCCGTTGACGGTCTGCTGTACCAGCGTATCCATAGGGGGAGTCCCGAAAAATTATGATTCAGGAAGCTCAGAGTAGAGAGTTAGAGAAAATTGTAAAATACGGAAATATAATTTCTTATACAGAAAATGTGTGTTTTTAATTTATTGATTTGTTTGTATATTAATTTTAAACCGCCGACGATGTTTAACCGAAATAGTCAACATATGAAAAAAACAGAACAATGCGTCACAGCGTTGCCTAACGATCCGCCGCTGCGCGCGGTGCGGGCGTTTGAGGCTATCGCCCGCCTGGGTAGCATCACCGCCGCGGCGAAAGAACTTGCGATATCCCCTTCGGCAGTCAGTCACCAACTCAAAACGCTGGAGGCCTTTCTGCAAATGCCGCTGACCGAGCGGCAGGGGCGTAACCTGATCCTGCGCAACGAAGGGCGGGATTATTACCGCTCTATTCGCTCGGCGTTTAACGTATTACGCCAGGCGACCGAGCAGGTGCGTGAGCAATCGGCTTCCCGGCAGGTCACCATCAGCCTGATCCCGCTGTTCGGCATGGGCTGGTTTATTCCGCGTTTGCATGGGTTTCTGCGCGAAAACCCTGATATCGACATCAATGTGGTGTACGCCAACCACCGTAATTACCTCAGTGACGCTGCCGATATCTCGATTCGTTTTGGCACCGGGCAATGGAGCGGTTATCGCAGTGAAAAACTGATGTCCGGCAAAATGGTGCCGGTGTGCAGTCGGGGGTTTATCAAGGTGCACGGACTGTTGGACACGCCGGATCAACTTTCACCACTGCCGCTGCTGCATGACGAAGAACGCACCACCTGGATGCAATGGTTTCAGTTGGCCGGAGTCCGTCGGCCGCTACGCAGTACCGGCCCGATGTTTGAAGATGGCTTGCTGACGCTGGCGGCGGTGCAGGCGGGTTTGGGCTGCGCCCTGATGCGTGAGCCGTTGATCGCGCCTTACCTCAGCAGCGGCGAACTGGTTAAGCTGTTTGACCTGGCAATTGATGACGGCCGAGATTACTACCTGTGCGTAAGGCAGAACACCGAACTGTCGCCGGAAGGGTTGGACCTGCAACGCTGGTTGCTCAAAGAGGCTGAAGGTTGAATAAGGTCACGTGCTAACTGCCTGAACTGTCTATCCTGAATATATCGCGATTGCTATTCAGGAGCGCTTGATGACCACAGAGAATGAACCGGAAACGCCTAAAATGAGCCTGCCACTGCTGGCCGGTGGCGCATTGGGGGTGGTGTTCGGCGATATCGGCACCAGCCCGCTGTATACCCTGAAAACCGTGCTGTTTCTCTCCGGTGATGCGCCGTCGCCACCGGTGATCCTTGGCCTGCTGTCGCTGATTTTCTGGACGCTGGTGATTGTCACCTCACTGAAATACGCCATGTTTGCCATGCGTATCGATAACCGTGGCGAAGGCGGCATCATGGCGCTGATGTCATTGTTGGTCAGTAAGAAAAAGATCCGACCGATGGTGGTGTTTGCCGGCCTGTTTGGTGCCGCGCTGATCTACGGCGATGGCGCGATCACCCCGGCGATTTCGGTATTGTCGGCGCTGGAGGGGCTGAATATTGTCCTGCCCGAGTCTCAACCCTATATCCTGCCGGCGGCGGTGGTGATCCTGGTCAGCCTGTTCGCCATTCAGCCCTTGGGCACCGCGCACATCGGCAAAGTTTTCGGGCCGATTATGGCGCTGTGGTTCTTTTCCATCGCCGCGCTGGGCATTTGGGGAATTATCCAGCATCCGGCGGTGCTGATGGCGTTAAACCCGCTGTATGGCATTGATTTTCTGTTTTCCAATGGGCTGACCAGTTTCCTGGTGCTGGGCGGCGTTTTCCTCTGTGTTACCGGTGCGGAAGCGCTATACGCCGATATGGGGCACTTTGGCAAAAAGCCGATCTGGCTCGCCTGGTTTGGCATTGTGTTCCCCAGCCTGTTACTGAACTATGCCGGGCAGGCCGCGCTGATCCTCTCCGGTGCGGACGTCACCCAGAATATCTTTTTCCGCCTGTGTCCGCCGATACTGCAAATTCCGCTGGTGATTTTGGCGACCCTGGCCACCATTATCGCCAGTCAGGCGATCATCAGCGGGGCGTTTTCCATGACCCGCCAGGCGATCCAGCTTGGTTGGCTGCCGCGATTGCGGGTCAAACAGACCACCGAAGAAAGTTATGGGCAAATTTACATCAGTGCCATTAACTGGCTGCTGATGGCGGCAACGGTATTTTTGACCGTGTTCTTCAAGTCCTCCGATAATTTGGCCGCCGCTTACGGTATCGCCGTATCGCTCACCATGATCATGACTACCGGACTGCTGTTTGTGGCCATGCGCGAGGTGTGGCGTTGGGGAGCGATCGCCAGCCTGTTGGTGGCCGGAAGCTTCTTTATCGTCGATCTTAGCTTCCTGCTGGCCAACCTCAGCAAGGTAATGCAGGGCGGGTACGTCCCGCTGCTGCTGGCGACTCTGGTGTATGGCGTGATGTTAATCTGGCATCGCGGGGTGATCGCGGCTTCCCGTACGTTGGGTGAGAAGAGTCTGCCGCTGGCAGATTTTTTGGTCCATCTTGAGGAGCAGAGTATCCCCAGGGTTCCGGGCACGGCAATCTTTCTTACCCGCACCCTGAGCGGCACGCCGCCGGTGATGAAATGGCATGTCAAACGCAACGGTTCGCTGCATGCCAATGTGCTGTCGCTGCATATCACGATCGTTAACGAACCCCGGGTGGCGAATGCCGAACGGCTGGTGATGCGGCAACAATCACCGGGATTTTGGTGTGGCGTGGCGAGCTATGGCTTTATGGAACGACCCAATATTCCTCGTCTGTTACACCATGCGGAGGCACAGAAAACCGGGCTGAATTTTGACGATGCCACCTATTATCTGGGGCTTGAAACCGTGGTGCGCCGCGAGGCCAATGACCGATTACCGGCCTGGCAACGCAACATTTTTGCGCTGATGGTGCGTAACGGTATGCACGTGACGGATTACTATTATTTGCCGAGTGACCAGGTAGTCGAAATCAGCCGTCGGGTGCCGGTGTGAGCCGTTTGGCTATAGGTTAAAATCAATGGGTATTTAGCCAGCGGCGAGTGAGAGGGTAAATTGCCGTGGCAGCGATGGTGCTGCTAACGGACGAAGCCCCTATGTCATTATTCGATCTTGCTGCGCTGGCCAGCGATTTACCGGAAGCGTGGCGTTCCAGCGTATTGGGCCATGTCGGCCCGGCCAATATCAAAGTATTGCGGATGGATCCGCGCACCATTGACGATGAAGTTCATGACTATCACGAAGGATTACTGGTGATCGCCGGGCAACTGCGGCTGGAAGTGAAGGGCGAGGAAATTACGGTCAACGCCGGGCAACTGTATCAGGCCACTGCCGGCGTGCCGCATCGGGTGCTGGCGGGCAGCCACGGCACCCTGGTGATATTTGATTTACCGGAGTGATCAATCCAGCGCCGAAAGCGCAATCTTGACCGCTGCCTCTAATCTTGCCCGGCTGACGCCATCGCGTGCCTGCACCGACAAACCGTGCAGGAAGGCGGCAAAATAGTCGCCAAGAGCGTCAGCATCGGTTTCTGGTGGCAGTTCCCCCGTCGCAACGGCGGTTTGCAGCCGGTCAATCATGCCCTGGGTGCGTTGCAAACGATGCTCCGCCAGCCAGTCTTTGATACCGCTGTTTTCGTCACTGACGCTGGCGGCGGAAGACACTACCATGCAACCTTGCGGCAGGTCAGTGCGGCTGTAGAGTGCTACCGCGTCGTCCAGCAGGCGTTTTATCGCCACACGCACGCTGCTTTCTTCGCTGAAAGCGCGATCGGCAAAGCCACCTTCATGGTTTTCGTAGCTGGCAATGGCTTCGCGGAACAGCAATTCTTTCGAACCGAACGCTTTATAAATACGCGCAGAGGCAATGCCCAACTCGGCGACCAAATCCGACATGGAGGTGCCTTCATACCCCTGACGCCAGAAGAGATCCCGGGCCTTCAATAACGCCTGTTCACGGTCGAATTCGCGCGGTCTGCCTGCCATTCCTCTGTTCCTGTTTATCTGTTGCTCTGCGCAACAGGATCGCTTAAAACCACTGTAATACCAACGATTTTTTAAAATTCACTTGCTGAGGAATTGATTTAAGCCTATTGTTTGTCAATCGACAACCAATTGGAGTTTAGAATGAAAACCTTGAAAGGTCCAAGCCTGCATCTGGCACAGTTCAGTGACGATGCCGCCCCCTTTAACAGCCTGCCGGCTATCGCCCAGTGGGCGGCGCAAACCGGCTTTAAAGCTTTGCAAATTCCGGCATGGGATAGCCGCCTGTTTGATTTGGCCACCGCCGCAGAAAGCCAAACCTATTGTGATGAGCTGGTCGGCATGTTGGCAGACCATGGCCTGGTGGTCAGTGAACTCACTACCCATATTTTTGGCCAGTTGATGGCGGTGCATCCGGCCTATGACGCATTGTGCGACAGTTTTGCGCCAGCGGAACTGCATGGCAACCCGCAGGCGCGCGGTGAATGGGCGCACCGGCAGTTGCTGTTGGCGGCCAAAGCCTCTGCGCGGTTGGGACTGAGCGATATGGGCACCTTCTCCGGTTCCCTGGCCTGGCCGTATTTGTTCCCGTTCCCGCAGCGTCCGGCGGGGCTGATCGAAACGGCGTTCGATGAACTGGCCAAACGCTGGTTGCCGGTGCTCAACGCCTGCGACGAGCAGGGAGTGAACCTGTGTTATGAAATCCACCCGAGCGAAGATCTGCACGACGGCGTGACCTTCGAAATGTTCCATCAACGCGTTGGGGCTCATCCGCGCTGCCAGATCCTGTTCGACCCGAGCCATTTCGTGCTGCAACAGCTGAACTATCTGGATTACATCGATATTTACAAGGACTTTATCCGCATGTTCCACGTCAAGGACGCCGAGTTCAACCCGACCGGACGGCAGGGCATTTACGGCGGCTATCAGTCATGGACCGATCGTGCCGGACGTTTCCGCTCATTGGGTGACGGCCAGGTGGATTTCAAAGGCATTTTCTCGCGGCTGACCCAGCATGGCTACGCCGGTTGGGCGACGCTGGAGTGGGAATGCTGCCTGAAACACCCGCAGGATGGCGCACGCGAAGGCGCGGCCTTTATTCGTGACCACATCATCAACGTCACCGACAAGGTGTTTGATGACTTTGCCGGTGCGCCGGTTGACCAACAGCAAATCAATACCTTGCTTGGCCTGCGCTGAGCCACACAATTCCACCACGGAGAACACCGATGACACTGCAAAATAACGGGTCCATGTTGAATGGACCTGAACCCGAACACGTCTATACGCGGGTAAACGGCAACCGAATTCACTGCGTGACGCTTGGCGAAGGGCAGCCGGTACTGCTGATCCCGGGGTGGCCGCAAACCTGGTACACCTGGCGTCATGTGATGCAAGCCCTGGCGGCGGCAGGCTTTAAGGCGATAGCGGTAGATCCGCCGGGCATTGGCGATTCGGACAAGCCGAACGGCGGCTATGACACCGGCAGCGTGGCCGCTACCTTGCACCAAACCATGCTGCAACTGGGGCATCCGCGCTATCAACTGGTCGGTCATGATATTGGCATGTGGGTGGGTTATGCCATGGCGAGCGATTTCCCGCAGGCGGTGACGGGGCTGGTACTGACGGAGGCGGTGATCCCAGGGTTGGCACCCGCGCCACCGATTTTTGTACCGGCAGAACAAAACATTTTCCTGTGGCACTTCATGTTCAACCAACTGGCGGATTTGCCTGAAGCCTTGACGCTGGGCCGTGAGCGGGAGTATCTGAGCTATATCTTTAACCGCTGGTCCTATCGCCGCGATCGGGTAGCGGCGGAAACCTATATCGCCGCCTATTCGGCACCGGGCAGCCTGCGGGCCGGTTTTGATTATTATCGCGCCATTCCGGAAACCATCCGGCAAAACCAGCGTCGGGCCCAGACACCGCTCAGCATGCCGGTGATGACCATTGGTGCCGAGCACGCCACCGGCGATGCGCCCTATGTCACGTTGCAGGGCAACGCCGTTAACCTGCGCGGCGAAACGGTCGCCGGCTGCGGTCATTTCATCACCGAAGAGTGCCATGAGGCGTTTATCGCTCTGGTAGTGCCATTCTTGTCAGGGAGCCTGGCCGATGCCGCTTGACTCACAGATTGCCCGTTTTCTGGCGGAAACGGCAGATGCCGCCGCGCCTGAATCCCTGAGTGAAATGCGTGCCGCCGCGCAGGCCGGGTTGTTGGCGTTGCAGGGGGAAGCAGAAGCCAGTGGCGGCGTCCGTGATGGAAGTGTGACCGCTGACGATGGCCATGAGATCGCCGTTCGCGCTTATGTGCCGCTGGGCGTGACGCAGGGTGAACCTCTGCCCGCGATGCTGTACGCCCACGGCGGCGGTTGGTGTCTGGGGACGCTGGCGCTGTACGACCAGCCTTGCCAGGCGCTGGCCAATGCCACCGGGCGGGTGATCTTGTCGGTTGATTACCGACTGGCGCCGGAGCATCCCTATCCGCGGCCGCTGGAAGACCTGTATCAGGCACTGTGCGGCGTGGTTGAACGGGCCGATGAGTGGGGCGTTGACGTTATGCGCCTTGCAGTTGGCGGCGACAGCGCCGGTGGCAACCTGGCCGCCGCCGTGGCGCTGTTGGCCCGCGACCGGAATGGCCCACGGATTGAGCATCAACTGTTGCTGTATCCGGCGTTAAGTCGTGCTATGGATACGGCGAGTTACCAGGCTTATGCGCAGGGTTACTACCTGACCAGGGAGGTCATGGAGTTTTGCTGGGGGCAGTATCTGGGGGACGGAGCCCAGGGGCATGACCCTTACGCAGAACCGCTGCATGCCGCGACGTTGCGGCAGTTGCCACCGGCGACCATTCTGAGTTGTGAGTACGATCCGTTGCGCGATGAGGCCGAGCATTATGCCCAGCGGTTGCGTGAAGATGGGGTCGCGGTGCGCTGTGAACGGTTGCCGGGCATGGTACACGCCTGCATTCATATGCTGGGCTTAACCCCGGCAGCGCGAGTGTTATTCGATAAGGTTGGTTGAATAAAATGCCCCGTATCGAACGGGGCATTGGTCGTTGCCTGTGTTAATTAGCGCCCGGCGACGGTGACAAAGCGGGTTTCCAGATAGGATTCGATGGCTTCGCTGCCGCCTTCGGTACCGTGGCCAGAGTCTTTAACCCCACCAAACGGCGTTTCCGGCAGGCCGAAACCGATATGGTTGATGCTGAGCATGCCGCTTTCCACATCCCGGCCCAACGCCGTTACCGTAGCGATACTCCGGCTGTAGGCATAGGCCGCCAGACCGTAAGGCAGGCGATTGGCTTCGGCGATGGCTTCCTCGTAGCTGGCGAACGGGCGCAGCAGGGCGACCGGGCCAAAGGGTTCTTCAGACATCGCTCGCGCACTCAGTGGCACGTCGCGCAATACCGTCGGTTCGAAGAAATTGCCGGGGCCGGCCACGCGCTTGCCACCGGTAGTGGCTTTAGCCCCCTCGGCGACGGCATCCTTCACGAAGGCCTCAATGGCGTCCACGCTGCGTTGCAGCACCATCGGGCCCATAGTCACACCGTCCTGCAAGCCATTGCCCATTTTGATTTCGCGCACCGCTGCGGTGAACTTCTCGATAAAGGCTTCATAAACGCCTTGCTGGATCAGGAAGCGGGTTGGGGCGATGCACACCTGACCGGCGTTGCGGAACTTGGCCAGCGCCAGCTCTTTGGCGGCCGCATCCAGATCGGCATCGTCAAAAATCAGTACCGGTGCATGACCGCCCAGCTCCATGGTGGCTTTTTTCATATGCTGACCGGCCAGCGCCGCCAAATGCTTGCCCACGCGGGTTGAACCGGTGAACGAGATTTTGCGAATGGTCGGATGCGGGATCAGGTACTCGGAGATTTCTGCCGGGGTGCCGTACACCAGTGCGATCACACCGGCAGGAATGCCCGCATCGGCAAAGGCTCTGATCAGTTCCGCCGGGGACGCCGGGGTTTCTTCCGGGCCTTTAATGATGATGGAACAACCTGCGGCCAACGCGGCAGACAGTTTGCGTACAATCTGGTTAATCGGGAAGTTCCACGGGGTAAACGCGGCAACCGGTCCCACCGGCAGTTTCAGGGTTTGCTGCTGAACGTCCTGGCTGCGGGACGGGATTACCTGGCCGTAGGTGCGGCTGGCTTCGCCGGCAAACCAGTCAATCACGTCCGCCGAGTTAAGAATTTCTACCTTGGCCTGCGCCACAGGTTTACCTTGTTCCTGGCTCATGATTGCGGCAATTTTATCTGCACGCTCACGAAACAGAGCAGAGGCTTTACGCATCAGATTGGCCCGCTGGTAAGCGGAGGTTTCGCGCCAGATTTTAAAACCGCGCTCGGTTGCGGCCAGCGCCAGATCGAGATCGGCTGTGGTAGCGTGCGCCACGCTGCCAATCACTTCATCGGTAGCGGGGTTGGTGACCGGCGTGGTTTTACCGGCGACTGCGTTGCGCCATTGTCCGTCGATATAGAGTTGAGTATCTGGATACATTGTTGCCTCTTACTTTCAGGGGGTTAAAGACAGGTTTCCCACTCTGCGGCGGGATAATCAAGGTGTCGACGCTGGCAGGCAGGCGTTGAGCACCGGATAAAATACCCTACGCGGAATGAACCGCAGCGTCCAGCGCACCGCGTGCGCCACTACTCAAACCACACCGCTTTGACTATCATACAGCCAGCAATGACATTGAAGCAGGGTGGTACGGTGCAGGGTGTTCCAGAGCAGTTTCCCTTTGAAAAAGACAGTGCGCAGTTCCGGCAGTTAGTGCAGGTGCCGGGCGTAGAGCTTTATCACGCCCATATTGAGCGCTATGCCTTTGAGCCGCACACTCATAATGCTTTTGCCATCGGTACCGTCGATTTTGGTGCCGAGCGTTTCCGCTATCGTGGCGCGCAGCACCGGGCTGCGCCGGGTTCACTGGTGTTGATGAACCCGGATGAGCTGCATACCGGTGAAGCAGAAACCCCAGGTGGCTGGAACTACCGCATGCTTTATCTGGAACCGGATACGCTGGAGTTGCTGTCTGGTGAACAGGGATTCTGGTTCACCGATGCGGTGCGCCAGGACTTGCAGGCGGCACAGCAATTGTCTGCCACGTTGGCCGCACTGTGGCAGGCCAGCGATCCGCTGACCATTGACCACTTGCTCGCGCAGGTGGTCGACATTTTCCGCCCGCATATTCAAGTGGCTCGCCCGTTAAAGGCCGAAGCGGCGCACCGTTTTGATATCGTCAAAAGTTACCTGCAGGATAACTTCTCTGCCGTAATTACTCTCGATCAACTGGCGGCACTGGTTTCCCTCAGCCCTTATCACTTTCTGCGTAAGTTCAAAGCCCAATACCATGCATCCCCCCAGCAGATGCTGATGGCGATCCGCCTGTCGCAGGCCAAGCAGATGTTGGGGCGCGGTATGCCTGCGGCACAGGTGGCGGTGGCGGCGGGGTTAACCGATCAGGCGCATTTGACCCGCGCTTTCGCTAACCGTTACGGTGTCACGCCGGTGCGTTATCAAAAACAGGTTACGGCCCGGTGAAAACGGGGGTTACGATTGCAGTTGATATAAATCTTAATAAAAATTATTATCATTTACGTATTTTTGACCCAAAAGAAATAAACAATAATTAAGAACAACCCCACTCCTGAGGACCTCCATTTTATGGGCGCTCGAAATTTTAGAACCTTTATGCTGTTCGCCATTTTTTTAATTATGCCTGGCATCACCAGTGCGGCCACGACCACATTAACCGATGTTCTGGGGCGGAAGATTACGCTTGATACCCCGGTAAAAAGGGCGGTTTTAGGTTTTTACTTTGAAGACTACATGGCCGTGGGTGGGGAAGCGGCATACGAGCATGTCATCGGCATTTCTCGTGAGGCCTGGCGGGGAAAGGTTCCGGCAAATTGGAATATGAATGTTAAACACCAGCCATCACTGGCTCGTATCGCTGATATTGGCGAGGTGGATCTCCATAATATCTCGCTTGAAAATATAATATCTTTGAAGCCGGACGTCATTATTTTGGCTGAATGGCAATATGTTGCTTTGAAACATGAGGTCTCACGCCTGGAAGAATTAAAAATTCCAGTGGTCGTGGTAGACTACAATGCGCAAACTGTCGAAAGACATGTCAGCTCTACAAAAATATTCGGCATACTCACGGGGCAAGAAAAACGCGCTCAGGAATTATCAGAACTTTACGCTAATAACATTGCTGACGTGCAGCGTAGAGTCAATGCGTCAGGATTAAAGAAACCCAAGGTTTATATTGAATTTGGGAATAAAGGGCCTAGCGATTATTCATTCACCTACGGTAAGAATATGTGGGGTGCGATGCTGAAACTTGCCGGAGCAGACAATATTGCCGAACCTTTTTTTGAGTGGTGGGGTGTGATTAACCCAGAACAGCTGCTGTTTGCCAAGCCTGATGCTATTTTCATCTCCGGCAGAGAAAATAATAAGGTTTCGTCAGCGCTATCAATGGGGGTGGGAGTTGATAAAAGCACGGCTGTTCAACAGCTTATAGCTTTTTCCACTCGTAATGGCTGGAACTCATTGCCGGCGATAAAAAACAAGCAATTATTCGGCGTGTACCAGGGCGCATCAAGAACGCTTTCCGACTTCGCCATGATTCAGTTTATTGCCAAATCACTTTACCCAGAACAGTTTAAAGATGTTGACCCGGTAAAGAACTACCTGGATTACTACGAAAAATATTTACCGGTTAAACCGGAGGGGACATTTGCTGTTGCCGCTTGGCAATAAAGTCACCGCGCCCCCATGATGAGATGCGACCCGAAACATTCAGTTCGGTTTGCGAAGTCTTTACCAGACCGGCGAAAACAGCAATTTGCTACAATATTCCTCTGCACGAGTAGGTTAGGCTGGCGCCAGATTTAATTGATGGGGCCAGCCTGCTGCGCCTGTTCGTTGATGGAGTCATTATGTTTGTTGGCGTGTTATTTGCCCTGGCTGCCGGGCTGATGTGGGGGCTGATTTTTGTCGGTCCGGTTATGATCCCTGAATATCCGGCGGCGTTGCAGTCTACCGGGCGTTATCTTGCCTTTGGGTTGATCGCTTTGCCGCTGGCGTGGTTTGATCGTCAGCGGTTGAAAAAGTTACATCGTAACGATTGGCTGGAGGCGCTGAAACTGACGGCGATCGGCAACCTGCTGTATTACCTGTGCCTGGCCAGCGCCATTCAGCGCACCGGAGCGCCCATTTCCACCATGATTATTGGTACGCTGCCGGTGGTGATCTCGGTGACCGCCAACCTGTTTTACAGCCGGCATGACGGGCGACTTTCGTGGCGTAAACTGACTCCGGCGTTGGTATTGATCGCCTGCGGACTGGCGCTGGTTAACGTTGCCGAGTTGCGGGGGAATACGGCACCAATTGATGTCTGGCGTTACACCAGTGGGCTTGGGCTGGCACTGCTGGCGGTGGCTTGCTGGACCTGGTTCCCGCTGCGCAATGCCCGCTGGCTACGGGAAAACCCGCACCAAAGGCCTGCTACCTGGGCGACCGCGCAAGGGCTGGTCACTTTACCGCTGGCGTTGGTGGGCTATCTGTTGGTTTGCGGGCAATTGGCTTTAACCCAGCCGACGTTTGCGCTGCCGTTTGGGCCAAGGCCGGAAGTGTTTATTCCCTTGATGATCGCCATTGGCATGCTGTGCTCGTGGATTGGCGCCCTGTGCTGGAATGAGGCGAGTCAACGCTTGCCGACGGTATTGGTGGGGCCGCTGATCGTCTTCGAAATACTGGCCGGACTGGCTTACACCTTTATGCTGCGTCAGGCCTGGCCGCCGCTGTTGACGCTGGGCGGGATTAGCTGCCTGATTATCGGCGTGATTTATGCGATGCGGATCAAACCGCAGCCGGTGGTGGTGGCTCTGGCCACAAAAGAGTAAAGCCTGCCGCTGGGGGCGGCAGGCAGTCAACTCAGGATTTCCGGTGATGAATGATCTCTTCGGCCACGTTGCGCGGTGCTTCTGCGTAGTGGCTAAATTCCATGGTATAGGTGGCGCGGCCCTGTGACATGGAACGCAGTGTGGTTGAATAGCCGAACATTTCGGATAACGGCACCTTGGCGTGGATCTCCTTACCGCCACCGCCGGGAATGTCTTCCATACCTTGCACCAGACCGCGCCGCGATGACAGGTCGCCCATGATGCTACCGGCGTAATCCTCGGGTGTTTCCACTTCTACCGACATGATCGGCTCGAGGAGAGCAGGGTCGGCCTGGCGACAGGCTTCTTTAAAGCCGAAGATCGCCGCCATGCGGAAAGCCTGTTCCGAAGAGTCGACGTCGTGGTAGGAGCCGAAGGTCAGGTGAACCTTGACATCCACCACCGGATAACCGGCCAGTACGCCGGTATTCAGCGCCTCCAGCACGCCTTTTTTCACCGCCGGGATAAACTCGCCCGGGATCACGCCGCCCTTGATCTCATCGAGAAACTCAAAGCCCTTGCCAGGCTCATTGGGTTCCACGGTAAACACCACGTGGCCGTACTGACCTTTCCCCCCGGATTGGCGCACGAACTTGCCTTCCACGTCGGCCACGCGCTTGCGGATGGTTTCGCGGTAAGATACCTGCGGTTTGCCGGTGGTGGTCGCTACGCCAAACTCACGCCGCATACGATCGACGATGATTTCCAGGTGCAGTTCGCCCATGCCGTAAATAATGGTCTGGCCGGAATCCTCGTCTGTGCGAACGCGGAACGACGGATCTTCCGAAGAGAGGCGCTGCAGGGCAATCCCCATTCTTTCCTGATCGGCCTTGGTTTTAGGCTCAATCGCCTGGGCGATCACCGGTTCAGGGAACACCATTTTTTCCAGTGTGATAATGGCGTTAGGGTCACACAGCGTGTCGCCGGTAGTGACGTCTTTTAGCCCCACGCAGGCGGCGATATCCCCGGCATGCAGTTCTTCGACATCTTTACGGTCATTGGCGTGCATTTGTACGATGCGGCCAATGCGTTCTTTCTTGTCTTTCACCGGGTTATAGACGCTGCTGCCTTTGGTCAGCACGCCGGAATAGACCCGCACGAAGGTCAGTTGGCCGACGAAAGGGTCGGTCATCAGCTTGAAGGCCAGCGCCGAGAACTTTTCGTCGTCGGCGGCCCGGCGAATGACAATATTGTCTCGCTCGTCATGGCCTTCCATCGGTGGAACATCCAGCGGTGAAGGCATCAGTTCAATCACCGCATCCAGCATGCGCTGCACGCCCTTGTTACGGAAGGCCGAGCCGCACAGCATCGGCTGAATTTCGCCGGCCACGGTGCGCAGACGCAGACCACGGACGATCTCTTCTTCGCTCAATGGCACCTGATTGAGGTATTTGTCCATCAGCTCTTCCGAGCCTTCTGCGGCGGCTTCGATCATTTTATCTCGCCATTCCTGCGCGGAGTCGCGCAATTCGGCCGGGATCTCTTCAAAACTGAAGCTCATGCCTTGCGTAGCCTCGTCCCACAGGATGGCTTTCATGCGCACCAAATCGACCACGCCGGTGAAATGGTCTTCGGCACCAATCGGGATGACGATCGGCACCGGGTTGGCTTTCAACCGTTCGATCATCATTTTGCGCACGCGGAAGAAATCGGCACCCACTCGGTCCATTTTATTGACGAACGCCAGACGCGGAACCTTGTATTTATTAGCCTGACGCCAGACGGTCTCAGATTGCGGCTGTACGCCGCCGACCGAGTCATAGACCATTACCGCGCCGTCCAATACCCGCATGGAGCGCTCGACCTCAATGGTGAAATCCACGTGTCCTGGGGTGTCGATAATATTGATGCGGTGCTGCGGATAATTATGCTGCATGCCGTTCCAGAAACAGGTAGTCGCCGCCGAAGTAATGGTGATGCCGCGTTCCTGCTCCTGTGCCATCCAGTCCATGGTGGCGGCGCCGTCGTGCACTTCGCCCAGCTTGTGACTGACCCCGGTGTAAAACAGAATCCGCTCGGTGGTGGTGGTTTTGCCGGCATCGATGTGCGCCGAGATGCCGATATTGCGGTAGCGCTCAAGGGGGGTAGTACGTGCCATAATTAACCTTTCTTAGCCGCATCAAAGAAGGGCGGCTTTAAGCAGTATGAATAATTATGATAATCCTCTGTGGGTTATCTCCGGACGGGTGAATGTTTACACCGGTCACAGACTAATCGTAGTTGATGAAGGGGGTTTTGGTATTCGATGGCTGCGATAGGTTTTTTCGTTCGAGCGTTGGCACAAGACTAAGGCTCAAAGGGGCGGTAAGCCCCCTTGATGGGCTACTCGGCAAAGATATGCGCCTGGCCGATGATGTTCAGATTGACGTGAGAACCGGTACGGAGACCTTCGCGGCTGATGGTTTTAATCTCGATCGCGATATTACTGCCGGTCATGTGCAGGTTTAAGGTCGAGACAAAACCGGCAAAATCAATACCGGTGACCACCGCCTGGCTCTGTTGCTGTGGCTCGGACTGGCTAATCTGAACCTGCTCAGGACGGAGCATGATGCGAGCGGGGCCGCGGCGCTGACGATCGTCAACGGCAATCCGCCCTAACGCGCAATCCGCCCAGCCTTGCTCCAGCTCAGCGGAAAGTACCAGCGTTTCGCCTAAAAAGGTGGCGGTCGGTTCGTCCACCGGCCTTAAGTAAAGATCTTGCGGCGGCCCGACCTGCGCCAATCGGCCATTGCGCATTACCGCTACCTGATCGGCAAACGACAAGGCTTCGGTTTGATCGTGGGTCACCAGAATCGACGCGACTTTGGCTTCGGCCAGCAGTTCCGCCACCGCTTTGCGAGTCGCGGCGCGCAGACCGGTATCCAGCGCGGAGAAAGGTTCGTCCAACAACATCAACCTGGGTTGCTGAGACAGCGCACGGGCCAGCGCCACCCGTTGTTGCTGACCACCGGAAAGCTCATGTGGCCACAGCGCCCCCAGCCGACGATCCAGCGCTACCATCTCCATCAGTGCGTCAATCCGCAGTTGCTTGTCGCGTTTGCTGCCCTTCAGGCCGAAACCAATATTGCCGGCTACGGTAAAGTGCGGAAATAACGCGCCATCCTGGGGGACAAAACCAATGCCACGCAGGTGTGCCGGCACCCAGCCGCTGCCGTTGGCCATCGCTTGCCCTTGCAGCATCACCTGGCCGCTGTCCGGTATTTCAAAACCGGCGATAATACGCAACAGGGTGGTTTTCCCCGAGCCGGAAGGGCCGACAATCGCCGTACGGCTGCCCTGTGCCACGTTTAAATCAACATGCTCGAGCACCTTGACCGAGTTATAGGATTTACCGATGCCTTGCAGTTCAAGCGTGCTCATAATCCCGCCGTACGTTTGGATTGAGAATAAAGAAGCCAGGTCAGTGGCAATGACAACACCACCATAATCAGGGCGTAGGGTGCGGCCGCCACATAGTCTATCTCGCTGGTCAGCGCCCAGAAGCCGGTGGCCAGCGTGCGGGTACCGTTGGGGGCCAGCAGCAGCGTGGCGGTCAGCTCATTGGTGATAGCCAAAAACACCAATGCGGCACCGGCGGCGGCTCCGGGGGCCGCCAGACGCAGCGTGGTGCTCCATAATGCTGCCGCCGGCGAACGGCCGAGACTACGGGCCACGTTTTCCAACTCGACCGGTGCCTGGGCAATCCCCGCGCGCAGGTTGATCAGCGCCCGTGGCATAAACATCAGCAGGTAGGCCAGCAGCAGGGTGATTTCAGTCTGATAAATCGGTCGAAAACTGTGAATGGTGATGGTCACCAGCGCCAGTGCCACCACAATGCCGGGCAGTGAACTGGTGATGTAATTACAGCCTTCCAATACCCGATACAGCCGTGCCGGGTAGCGTACCGACAGCCAGGCCATAGGGATAGCGCACAGCGTGATCAGCAGCGCACCACTGGCGGCCAGTGACAATGTTTGCAGCAAGGCAGGCAGCAATTCGCTGTTGCGCCACACCTCAACGCCTCCCAAGGTCAACCAACGGGCCAAGGTGATAAAAGGCACGCCAAGCGCCAGCGCGGTGAGGCTCAGGGGCAGCAGCAGGCAGAACAGGGTGGTGATGGGCCCAAGGCGATAAGCCGTTTGACTGCGCGCACTGCCGGAACCGACGCGGGCATAACGCGCTCGCCCACGGCTGACGGCTTCCAGCATTAATAATCCCAGGCAGCACAGCACCAGCACCCCGGCCAGCATATTGGCCGCCGGGCCGTTAAAGGTCGA
The DNA here is from genome assembly GCF_056376275.1 of Serratia sp. AR11. Taxonomy (NCBI): domain Bacteria; kingdom Pseudomonadati; phylum Pseudomonadota; class Gammaproteobacteria; order Enterobacterales; family Yersiniaceae; genus Serratia; species Serratia sp. AR11. The sequence goes on along the minus strand of NZ_CM150739.1, from coordinate 2,868,145 downwards.
TTGGAACTGGTCGAAAATGGCGGTGGTGAAGGTGTCAAAGCGGATCATCGCATACAGGCCGTACTCGGCCAGCAGATGCAGCGCGATCAGCAGCGAGCCACCCCAAACTGCCAGTTTTAGCTGTGGCAGCACCACGCGGAAAAACACCGCCAGCGGGCGCGTACCGAGCGAAGTGGCGACGTCTTCAATTCCGGGATCCAAGCGGCGTAATACCGCAGCGGTTGGCAGATAAATAAAGGGGAAGTAGGCGATGACCGAAATAAATACCCCGGCTCCCAACCCATGCATCGAAGGCACCAGACTGATCCAGGCGTAGCTCTGTACGAATGCCGGCACCGCCAGCGGCGCGGTGGCCAATAACGACCAAATGCGACGGCCCGGCAGCGTAGTGCGTTCGGTTAGCCAGGCCAGCGCTACCCCCAGAATGGCGCAAATCGGCAGCGTGAACACCACCAACAGCAGCGTGTTGAGCAGCAGTTCGGCCACCCGGGGGCGCAATACCAGAGCTTTTACCGTTGGCCAACCGGTTTCAAACGCCACGCTAATGACAAACCCCAGCGGCAATAGCGCCAGCAGGGAGAGTAAAATGGCGACCGCCACGATAAACAACCCGGGCCGCTGATGGCGGCGGGCCGAAGTATACCGTGGCTTTGAACCGGCGGCGTTGAGACCTGTATTCGACATAGGGCTAAAAACTCTCTGTACTAATCAACCGGCTTACATCAGCCCGGCTTGAGTCATCAGTTCGACCACTTTTTTACCGTTCAATGCAGAAGCATCAACTTTTGGCGCATCCAGTTCTTTCAGCGGTACCAGTTTCGGATTAGAAGCCGCGTTGACGCCAACGGCATATTCGAAGGCGTTATTGGTACGCAGGATCTCCTGGCCGTTTTTACCGGTGATCCACTTAACGAATTCTTGCGCCTGTTTTTGGTGTTTGCTGGAAGCCAGCACGCCACCGCCGGAGATGCTGACGAAAGCGCCCGGATCCTGATGTTTGAAGTAATACAGTTTGATATTTTTACTGTTCTCGCCGGTCTTGGCACCGTCGACGAACGGATAATAATGGTAGATCACGCCGCTGTCGATTTGGCCGGCATTGACCGCTTTCATGACGGTACTGTTGCCTTTATAAGCGGTGAAGTTGGTTTTCATCGCTTTCAGCCATTCCAGCGTGGCTTTTTCGCCTTTCAGCTCCAGCAGTGCGCTGACAATGGCCTGGAAATCAGCCCCTGAAGGCGAGGCGGCCCAGCGGCCTTTCCATTCTGGCTTGGCCAGATCCAGCAGTGACTTGGGCAACTGTGCCTCGGTCAGTTTCGCCGGGTTATAGACGAACACCGTTGAGCGGGCGGCAATGCCAATCCAGTGGCCGTGTTGCGGACGGTACTGTGGTTCAACCTGGGCCAGCGTCGCGGCATCCAGCGGGGCAAACAGCTTGGCGTTATCCACCAGTACCATCGACGGGGAATTTTCCGTTAAAAACACGTCGGCAGGGGATGCGCTGCCTTCTTGCACCAGTTGGTTGCCCAACTCGCTGTCGCCGCCGTTACGCAGGGTCACTTTAATGCCGGTGTCTTTGGTAAAACCGTCCACCCAGGACTTCACCAGGTTTTCGTGTTGGGCGTTATAAACAACAATGCCTTCATCCTGGGATGCCGCATTAGCCGAGAAGGCCAGCATCATGGACGATGCCAACAGGGCAATCGGGCCGAGAGAAGTGAAACGCAGCTTCATACAGTCATCCTTATTTAGAGAGTGCAGAGAGGAAATGCTAATTATGCCAAACGGACGTTGGGAGCCCTGATTGTATATAAGAACATTAATAATGATAGTGAAAACGATTCGTATTAATTTATTTTTAGTTTTAGCTCAATAATTATCTCGTCTTAAGGAAAAATTAAGCTTTTAGAATATTACCCAGGCATGGAGGGCGGCTATTTGATTGAATATGAAAGAAATTCACGTTGTTTGCTGAGTGCTGTTTTGGTTATGAGTCATAGCGTTTAATCATTTAAGTTATTCAACTGCTTCAATGTATATATACGTCGACAAAACACCAACAAGGGATAGCGACGTGAAGTATTCATTCAAACTTAAAGGATTGGCTGGTCTAATCATCTTGTCTTTTCAGGCGGGAGTAGGGGTTAACGCCGCCGAGGTACCGGCAGGAACGTCACTGGCGGCGACGCAGGAGCTGGTACGGGCCAATGGTTATGAGCCTGCAACGCTGGATCCGAATCTGGCGGAAAGCAACGTAGAGTTTTATATCTTCAATGACCTGTTTGAAGGGTTATTGCGGGTGGGTAAAAATGGCGAAGTGATCCCCGCGTTGGCGACAAAATGGGAGAATCAGGGCAATGTCTGGACCTTCCATCTGCGCCCGGACGCCAGGTGGTCCAACGGCGATCCGGTGACTGCCGGGGACTTTGTCTTTAGCTGGAGACGCCTGACTGACCCAAAAACCGCTTCTCCCTACGGCAGTTATCTGGCATCCGCCTACGTGCTAAATGCGGCGGAAATTAACGCCGGCAGTAAACCACCGACAGAACTGGGCGTGAAAGCGCTGGATGCACATACCCTACAGGTGACCTTGGCCGAGCCTAACTCTTATCTGCTCAAACAGTTGGTCCATTTCCCGGTGCTGCCGGTCAACCCGAAAGTGGTGGAGAAGTACGGTAAAAACTGGACGCAGCCGCAGAACTTTGTCGGTAATGGGGCATTCCGACTGGCGCAGTGGGTGGTCAATGAAAAGGTGGTGGTGGTGCGCAATACCCAGTATTGGGATAACGCCCATACGGTGCTTAACAAAGTGACTTTCCTGCCGCTGCAGGGGTTCCCGGAGGTGGCGCGCTTCCGGGCCGGAGAGATTGAGCTGGGTTACAGTGCGCCACCGGAACTGTACCAACAGTTAAAAAATAGCCTGGGTGATGAGCAATTAATCACTTACCCGCTGTTGTCGACCAGTTACTTTGCCTTTAACAACCGCCAGGCCCCGTTTAACGATGTGCGGGTGCGTCAGGCATTAAATCTGGCGCTGGATAAAACGGTTATTGCCACTAAAGTGCTGGGCTACGGTCAGCAACCGGCCTGGACTTTTACCCCAACCGGTGCCGGTGGCTTTAAACTGCAGGCCGGTGAGGCGGCGGGATGGTCACAAGAACAACGCATCACGCAGGCGAAAAAACTGCTGGCCGAGGCCGGGTTTACGGCGGAACGTCCTTTACGCTTTACCCTGCTGTACAGCAATGACGCGACCATTAAGAAGATTGTGATCGCCGCCAGCGCCATGTGGAAAAAGAACCTGGGTGTGGACGTCAGCCTGCAGAATCAGGAGCGCAAGGTGGTGCTGGACAATATCAATAACGGGCAGTACAGCGTGGCTTTCAGCCGCTGGCTGGCGGACTACAACGATCCCTCGACTTTCCTGAACGTTTTCCGCTCCACCAGCAGTGAGAACTCGGCCAAATACGCCAATCAAAATTACGATCGCTTATTGCATCAGGCCACTGCGGCCCAGACACCGCAGCAGGTACAACAGTATTTCCAACAGGCCGAAGATCTGCTGACGAAAGATACCCCGGTGGCTCCGGTTTATTACGAAGCAAACGCTACGCTGGTCAAACCCTATGTAAAGGGCATCGACTTTACCCGGCAGGGGCCGCTGTACGATAAAAATGTGTATATCATTGCGCATTGACGATTTAATAATGCGGATTGGGATGAATCTGGTCCGCTGTTAATCTATTTTTCTAAATGTTTCATAAACGGTCAGCCGGTTTTTCACCCGAAAATAAAAAACGCGCCTATACTGCCTCCCGTAGTTTATATGCAGTATCTCGTTTGGCGAGGCTCCTATACAAACACAGGTTACTGATCTGACGACATCGAGAGATGCCCAAGGTTAAGACAGGCTTTATCGGATTAAGGTTCAGCCCAAGGTAACTTCTGATGAATACATCAGATACGTTGTATAGTGCTAAAACCTGGACGCGGAGATAGGCTTTCTGCACTCCCTCTGTGGTTAACGCCCCTATGCGATTCGCTGTTGAAGTTCAAACAGAAATAGGGACTAACATAATGAAGTCACATCACAACACACTATCCCCGGCGCTGGCCACAACTGAAACTCTTGATGAGTCTTCGGTGGCGGGCTATATGAACGCCGATTTCATTACCATCCCAGGTAATATGACGGTTAATAAGGCAAAGGAATATTTTCTTTCGCAACTTAAAACCGACGAAATTCCGACTCAACTGTTTGTTACCGCCGACGATTATCATTTGCGCGGTACACTTTCGGTTAAAAAATTACTGCAATGTGAAGATAACGATAAAGCCGTTGGGGTCATGATCAACCACAGCTATTTTCAGGTTTCACCCGATGACGATCGTAATGATGTCGCGCATTTATTGGGTAAGGGCGGGTTGGACGTGGTGCCGGTGGTGGTCAATAAAACCCTGGTGGGCGTGTTGGGTGAAAAAGAAATTGCCCGACTGATTGAAGACGAAAACACCGAGGATGCACAGCGCCAGGGCGCCAGCCTGCCGCTGGATAAACCTTATCTGGAAACCAGCCCCTGGGCGTTATGGCGCAAGCGTTCGGTCTGGTTACTGATGTTGTTTGTCGCGGAAGCCTATACCGGGAATGTGCTAAAGGCATTTGAAGAACAGTTGGAAGCAGCGATTGCGCTGGCGTTCTTCATCCCGTTACTGATTGGTACCGGCGGTAACAGCGGCACCCAAATCACCTCCACTCTGGTTCGTGCCATGGCGCTTGGCGAAGTCAGCTTGCGTAACCTGGGCGCAGTGATCCGCAAAGAGGTGTCTACTTCGCTGCTGATAGCTGCCACCATTGGTATAGCCGCCTGGGCGCGCGCCTGGATCATGGGGGTGGGCATGGACGTAACGATGGTGGTCAGCCTGTCGCTGGTGGCAATCACCGTCTGGAGCGCCATTGTCTCCTCGATTATCCCAATGCTGCTCAAGCGGCTGGGGATTGACCCGGCGGTGGTGTCGGCGCCCTTTATCGCCACCTTTATTGATGGCACCGGCCTGATTATTTACTTTAAAATCGCCCAGTATATTCTGGGGATTTAAACCGACATCCGCTCCGTGTCGTAGCCGGGGCGGGTATTTTATCTCACCGAAAAGGAGCAACGTAAATACTCATGAGTAATGACAATCCCCGATTTTTAATTAAAGGGGCATCTATCGATAATAGTTAACCGAGGACAAGACAATGGGAAATATGACAATTTTTGTAGGATTCCTGAGCATTATCAGCTCACTGGGCCTGTTAGCCGCCTATATGAGCACTAAATGGGATGATTAATGAACGCTAAAGATCCGCCTGGATGCATCCTCCCTGAAGGTTTTATTTACTACGGGGAGGATGCGATTAAACTCTGACCGCCCAATGGGGACTTTGGGAGTATAACCACCATGATCCTTCTTATTCTTGGCTTACTTTATGCCATTTTGATGATCTCTGTTGGTGTGAATGAGATTTATTTTTATTCAACCGGAAAATCAGAATTCCTGTCTAGTTTAATACTGACATTCTCGGGTACTATGCTGCTGGTTGCCTTTGTCTGGCAATGCTCTACTAAAATAAAAAAATGAATTGCCCATTTGAATGTGAGCCGTAATATGCAAAATGAAAAACAATCCGTTGCCAGAAATTCCATGATAGCCAGTGGGCTATTGGCAACCGGTAAATTTATTGCCGGTATTTTTACCGGCAGTATTGGTCTTATTTCCGAAGGGATCCACTCTTTCACCGATTTTATCGCCACCAGCATTACCTGGCTGGCGGTGCGTATCAGCGACAAACCGGCTGATGATGATCACCATTTTGGTCATGGCAAAGTCGAAAACCTGGCGGCGTTGTTTGAAGTGCTGCTGCTGTTGGGCGCGGCGGGGTGGATTGTTTATGAGGCCGGCAAAAGCCTGTTGGGGGAGGCCCATGAAATTGTCGCGGCTCCGGTGGTGATTGCCGTGCTGTTGATTTCGATTGTGGTCGACTTTTTCCGCGTCAGGGCGCTCAATCGCGTGGCGAAGGCTACCGACAGTGCGGCGCTGGAAGCCGACGCACTGCATTTCTTCTCTGATATGCTTGCCTCCGCCGTGGTGCTGTTAGGTATGGTCTTTGTGATGCTGGGCTTCACCCGCGCAGATGCCATCGCCGCGCTAATCGTCGCTTGTTTTATCGTAGTGGCAGCGGTGAAATTGGGTAAACGTTCGTTTGATTCGCTGATGGACACGGCACCGGCCGGTGCCAAGGAGGAGATCGGTGCTTTGCTGGAGTCCTTCCCGGCGATCCTGGCCACGGAAAATATCCGCATTCGCAACGCCGGCGCCATCTTGTTTATTGAGGTCACCGTCGCTGTCTGTCGCACTTTACCGCTGGAACGCATCAACGCGTTGAAGCAATCAATTGCCGAACGGCTGGAGCAGCAGTATGCCCATGCCGAAGCCACGGTTATAGCTAATCCACAAACCCGCAGTGACGAAGACATGGCGACGCGTATCCGGGTGATCGCCGCCAACCACGGCGCGGTAGTACAAAATCTGGCGTTGCAGCAACTGCCGGAACGCATGTCGATAAGTATGGATCTGGCCGTGCCGGCCAGTGCCAACGTGGCGCAGGCGCATGAAATTGCCAGTGAGATTGAAACGCTGTTACGGCAGGCGATTGGTGAAGATACGGAGATCGAAACTCATCTGGAACCCCAGACGAATCACTGGATCGCCAGCGAAGATGTAGCGCCGGAGCAACTGGCGAGCATTCGCCAGATATTGGAAACCGCGGTGGGAAAAGGCGAGATGGTGCAGGACGTTCATAACATCCGCGCACGTAAAACCGCTGGCGGCATTATCGTCAATTTCCATTGTCGGGTTTCCCCGGCGGCTTCTATCGCGTCGGCGCATGCGGCGGTAGACAGCATAGAGCGCCAGTTACGTGCGCTTTACCCGAGTATCTCGCGGGCGGTAGGGCATGTGGAACCGATAAAGCCCAAATCGGTCGTCTGAGTCCGGCAGCGGAGCCTTGTGGAAAGGCCGCCCGTGGGCGGCCTGTAAAGGTTACTCCAGATTCAGTCGTGCGGTGAGGGTGGAAATCTCACTGCGCCATTGTTGCTGCAACTGCGTTTTTTGATGTTTTGGCTTGCGCGCCAAATCCTCCTGCAGTTTACTTTCCAGTTCAAACAGCGCGGCCAACAGCCGTTCCTCGTCATCGTGCTGCAACGGATGATTGACGGCATCCTGGCTTAGGTTTGTCACAGTGACGGTGTCACGTTCTTCTGCCAGGCGGGCGTAAACCGGCTCCAGATCCTGCCACTCTTCCAGCCGCTGATGGTCAATCAACCAGAAACGGTTGCAGCTATTTTCGATTAGCATTCGGTCATGAGTGACCAATATGACTGCGCCGTCAAACTGGCGCAAAGTCTCCGCCAGCTCCTCCTTGCCTTCCATATCCAGATGGTTGGTGGGTTCATCGAGCAACAACAGCGAATGGTTAGCCAGCGTCAGGCCGACAAACAGCAGGCGTGAACGCTCGCCACCGCTCAGGGTACTGATGCGTTGTTGATGACGCAGATAGGGGAAACCGGCACCAATCAACGCCATCTTGCGCTGATCTTCGGTCAACGCTGCAAAGTGGGTTAATGCTTCACTCAGCGTGTCATCATCGTGCAGTTGCTGCAGGCTTTGGTCGTAATACCCGATGCGAACCCGGGGATGGAAAACCGTTTCCCGCAGGGTCGTATCCTGATACTCACGCCACAGATGATGCAGCAGAGAAGATTTCCCACAGCCATTGCGTCCGACGATGGCGATGCGGTCACCGCTTTTGACCCGCAATGGGTCGAGGCGAAACAGCACCGGCGCGTCGATTGCCGGGCGAACCTCCATTGGTGGCAGGGCCAGCAGGCGATCGGCATCCAGCGCCTCTCCCTTCAGCCTGAGCCGCCATTGGCTGCCCGCGCTCAGCGTGGTTTGCTCCTCTTTCAGCCGGTCAACGCGTTTCTCCATTTGCTTGGCCTTGCGGGCCAGATCTTCGTTGTCGTAAACCTTGCCCCAAATGGCCAGCCGATGGGCGCTTTTCGCCACCCGGTCGATCTCTTTTTGCTCCGCCTGACGGCGATGGGCATCCGCCGCATCCTGTTCCTCCAGCGCCTTGCGCGCAGCCGTGCAGGGTAAGCGGAAGAATTGCAGGGTCTTGTCGCGCAAAATCCAGGTGCAGTTAGTGACCTGATCCAGCAGATAGCGATCGTGGGACACCAGCACAAAACTGCCGGACCAGCTTTGCAGGAACCGCTCCAGCCACAGCAAAGTAGGAAGATCCAGGTGGTTGCTGGGCTCATCGAGCAGTAGCAAGTCCGGTTGGCGGATTAATGCTCGTGCCAGCAGCAGACGCGTGTGCTGGCCGCCACTCAGGGTACCGGCGGTCAGCGTCCATGACGGTGGCGCAAAACCCAGGCTGGTCAGAAGAACCTCAGCCTGCCAACTTTCACTGATGCGCTGTTTTTCAGGCAGCCGGGCCAGTACCGCATCCAGCAGGGTACAGCCGTGCAGGGCTTCAGGCAGATGCTGTTCTACCCGCGCCATCAGACACTGGTGGGAAGGGGTGACGCTGCCGGTACCGGCAGGCAGATCGCCGCTGAGGATTTTAAGTAGGGTGCTTTTGCCACAGCCGTTGTGGCCGATTAAACCGATGCGATCGCCTTTTTTCAGGCTGAAGGAAACCTCAACCAGCAGAGGGCCGAAATTGTTGTCGTAACCGACAGATTGTGCAGATAGTAATGTGGTCATTGCTTACTCAAGAGTTACAGGCATGCAGATGCCTATCGTCAAACATCGCTGACGACAACCCGGTAAGCCGGAGGGAAGGAACTTCAGATTTTAATCAGCTTCGCTCAAGCCTGGGTTATCGCAGCACGATACCGGTAATGCTTGAGCAGCAGCGATTACTATAGAAGTGTGAGTAAAAAAACAATTCACACATCGGCATAGTAATCCTCCTTTTATTTCGTTGGTTAATGAGTGAGCTGAGTATAGGGCGCTTTGTCCGCTTACGCCACTGTGAATTACTCTAGTTATCAGTGCCGTAAGCGGAAAGTTCTGGCGGGATTATGCAGACAGAGGCGGCGGTGCGGATAATCGTGCTGAATGGGAGTAATACTGATATTTAAGCGCAGATTAAGCAGTTATCATAATCACAGTTTATGATTAGCCAAACGGGTCGGTGAATACTGGCCCGTTAGACGCTGACAAAGTCCTCTATGGTTAAAACCCTCGGACTGAGGGCCAGTAAAAACAAAGGATTATGTCTTCTGAATTTACCCCAAACATCCGAAAACCACGCTTTTCGGGTGTTTGTTACAACCTTGCGGGACGGTATTTATCGGCCCGCTTGTTTCGTCTGTCTATCATGCAAATGCTGAGCACCGAATTTATGTTAAAGCCCCGTCAAATTATTCTTTTCCTGTTCCTGCTGCTTGGCTTGCAGTTGGCGCCGCTGACCAGCGTCGCCGCACAGGATGATGATGTTCCTGTTGTTGAAGCCCCGGTAGACCCTGCGGTTGCGCTGAAGAACTACCAAAAGCAGTTGGACAGCATCAAACAGCAGGTCTCCAAGGCCGACAACGATAACCAACTCAGCAAGCTGAAGCTGGCTACCGACGATCTGGCCGCCGGGTTGGATAAACTGGCAACCGATCTGCAACCGGCACAGGAGAAACTGCAGGGGCAACTTGATGTGTTAGGCCCACAGCCGGCCGCCGGTTCGATGGCCGAAACCGCCGCCGTGGTGCAGCAGCGTAATACATTGAATAACAGTAAAAAACAACTGGATGATGCGGTGAAACGCGCCCAGGCCATGCGGGCCGGTGCGATTGATCTGGGCCAGCAAATCAGTGATTTGCGTCGGGTGGCGTTCAAAACCCAATTGGCATTGAATACCGGTAGCGTGCTGGGCAGCAAGTTTTGGTCGCCGGTGGTGCAACCTGCCGCCAGTGACATGCAGCGCTTGGACGAGTTTAATACGGCCATGAAACAGGCCTGGGACACCAGCTGGCAGGAAGAGTGGCGCTACGGCACCCTCACTTTTTTGGTATTGGCGGTGATTATCTGGTCATGGGGGCGTTATTTTTCCGAGCGTTTTCTGGCCTGGGTGAGTATTCGTTTTCTGCCGGATGGCCGTTTACGCCGCAGCTTTATGGCGATAATGACCGTCACCGTTACGGTTATCACTACCAGTATTGCGCTGAATCTGCTGTATCTCACTTTTACCCGCGTGCAACCGTTGCCGGGAATGCTGGAAGATTTTGCCGAAGGCTTTTATCGGTTGGGGATCTTCTGCGCACTGATTGCCGGTCTGGGCCGGGCGACGCTGTCTCTTAACCGTCCGTCATGGCGTCTGGGTGCCATGGATGACGCGGTGGCCGCCGGTTTACGCTATTTCTCGCCGCTGCTGGCCGGGTTAGCCTTGGCATTTGGCTCAATTGAGCTTATCAACAACGTGGTGAGTGCCAGTCTGGGCACCACCATTTTCGGCAACGGTCTGGTTGCCGGATTAATCGGTATGGTGCTGTTGGCGATGCCGTTGCGCTCCCAGCGCATTCGCCGCCAACTGGAGCAGCAGGGTGAGCACGTAGAGAAGCGCTCTACTCTCAGTGGCTTGTTGCACATGAGCACCCTGGTGTGTTCGGTGATAATCCTGTTTTCACTGTTGGTGGGGTATATCGCCTTCGCCCGATTCCTGACCTATCAAGTGATCTGGGTCGCTCTGGTACTGATGGCGTTTTATTTTCTGCTGATGTTCGCCACCGATCTGTGCGGTGCGATATTTTCTTCGCAGACCGCCAGCGGCAAGATGCTTAAAAAGTCCTTCAACTTCAAAGACCGTCATCTGGAGCAAATGGCGATTATCTTCACCGCCATTGCCAAGTGTTCTCTGTTGTTATTAATGATTGTCTCGCTGTTTAACGGCTCGTTCGGCACCACCACACCCAACTCGTTGCTGGACAAGATCATTGCCATTCTGAGCGGCGAAGGGCTGCAACGGCTGAATATTGTGCCGGGCAACCTGATTAACGCGGTTATTTGTCTGGCGATCGGTATCTATATTCTGCGGGTGACCCAGCGCTGGCTCAGTCAGGAACTGTTGCCGAAAACCATTTCAGACATCGGTATTCGTGCATCACTGGTCACGCTGTTCAGCAATGTGGGTTACGTGCTGCTGATCCTGATCACCCTGGCGGCGCTGGGCATCCAGTGGAACAATCTGGCGTGGATCGTCAGTGCGTTGTCGGTGGGTATCGGTTTTGGTCTGCAGGAGATAGTGAAGAACTTCATTTCCGGCCTAATCCTGCTGACCGAACGGCCGGTAAAAGTGGGCGATATGATCGGTATTGGCGGTGTAGAAGGGGATGTGCGTCGTATTAACGTGCGCGCCACCGAGATCCAACTCAGTGACCGTTCGACCATGATCGTACCCAACTCGCAGCTAATTTCGCAAAACGTGCGTAATGCCACCATGGGCAATGCGCAGGGCGTGGTGACCATCGCGCTGACCTTCCCGACGGATATCGATCCGGAGCAGGTACGTAATATCTTGCTGAGTGCTTACCAGGAGTATGAAGCGATTCAGGAAACGCCCGCGCCTTATGTTCGTTTTAGTCAGCTTGGCCCGGACGGCATTATTCTTAGCGTGACCGGTTATGTAGCCAGCCCACGCATGGTGGGTGCCACCAAAAGCGAACTGCTGTTCAATATCCTCAAGCTGCTGCGCGCGGAGCGGGTCAATATGTCCAGCCCGCAGGAAGTGGTGTTTATGAAGCAACAGGCGAAAAACCTGGCCAACGACGAAGAACAATCTTCGTAATAATACCCTCTCCCTTGGGAGAGGGGGCGTTCACGGAAGTGCATAAATTAACGACACTGAGATGCAGAGCAAACTCAGTGCATCGCCGGTACCACGGACTGCGAGCAATCGCTGTTGGCACTGGCAGACGTGTTATTACAGGTTTGTGGATCGTTATGTACGGGCGGTGGCGGGACATCCTGTGGGCCGCCTCTGCCCATACAGCCGGAAAGCATCAGCATCAACAGCACAGGGATCATTGTTTTCATCGCAGTTACCTCCATCCTGAACACTCTGTTAAGTATATGCCCAGAAAGGCCCCGGGGCCGCCCAATGATGCGTTATCGACTGGATGACAATTACAACAGAGGGCGGATCGGCTCCAGGTGCTGCTGCATTAACCTTTGCATCTGCACCAGGTGAGGGGCATCCGCTTTTTCGCGCATCAGATAAATGCCGACGGTACAGCGTTGGCCTGGCTGAGTCAGTTGCAATGGCTCGATCCCGTAATCGGCAAAATAGCCCGCCATGCAGGCAGGATAGGCCAGCAGCACCGCGTCGGAATCGTTGATCATATCCACTGCCGACATCATCGAGTTGGTCGAACAGATCACCCGTTCCGCCAGGTGCAGGCGGTTGCGCGCCAGCTTTTTCGGCTGCATGTCCTCCACCATATGATGATAACGGCTTTCATCCGGCGTCAGTTCGACACAGGGATAGTCCAGTAATGCGTCCGGCGCTACCGGTTGGCCCAGTAATGGATGCCCGCGCCGCACGAACATGGTGTCGCTGGTGCCGAACAGCGGCAGAAAACTGATGCCTGCCTTGGGGTTCAGCCCCTGAATTTCATGACCGATAAACAAATCGATATCGCCGCCCAACAGTAAATCCATCAGGCGCAGATGGTTACCCAGATCGATATGGATATTCACCGACGGGTGCAGCTTGCGGTAGGCGTTGAAACTGTCGCGCACAAACATATACCACCAGGCATGACCGGTGCCCATGCGCAAGCTCTGCTCCTGACGCGCCTTGATAAATGCCAGTTTGATCAGCGTATTGTCGTAAATTCGCTGCATCATCTGTGCCTGCTCCAGCAGCAAGTCACCGTATTCGGTGGTTTTCACTCCGGTTGAGGTACGCTCCAGCAGTTGCACCCCCAGATTTTCTTCCAGTTTCTTCATGTTGTGGGTCAGCGTTGGCTGGCTCAGGCAAAGCTTGTTTGCTGCATGACTCACATTTTTGAACATCGCTACTTCGATAAACTGCCGCAGAATTTTGTCCACGATCATATTTTCCACTGGTGGTATAGAAAGTTTCTATATCGTAGCGATGAAAAACGATTTCCGCCAATGACCCGCCTTCGATAGCTTGCTCCCATGCCGGTATTCCCAGCCGCCACCCCAGAGGATGCAATGAGAAGATTGATACCGAGTATGGTTGCTGCCGCACTGGCGTTGTCAGCGGGCCAGGCGCAGGCCGACACGCTGCGCATGCAGTGCGCACCCAGCAAAGAAGGGCGCCAGTACTGCAATGAGATCAAGCAGCGCTTCGAGGCCCAGACTGGCCATAGCCTGGAGTTTATCGATCTGCCTCCTGCTTCTGATGAAAAACTGTCGCTGTTCCAGCAACTGTTTGCGGCCAAAGACGCCAGCGCCATCGATCTGTTCCAGGCCGATACCGTGTGGATCGGCGTACTGAACAAGCACCTGCTGGATTTGACCGACAGCGTGAGCGACATCCAACCGGATTTTTTCCCTGCCGCCTGGCAAAACAACGTGGTTAACGGCCGGGTCAAAGCGGTACCGGCCTATCTGGACAGCGGCGCGCTCTACTACCGTAAGGATCTGCTGGAAAAATACGGCGAACAGCCGCCGGTAACCTGGGCCGATCTGACCCGCATCGCCACCCGCATTCAGCAGGGTGAACGTGCCGCCGGTCATAAGAACTTCTGGGGGCTGGTGTTCCAGGGGAAATCTTATGAAGGGCTGACCTGCAACGCACTCGAATGGGTGGCTTCACAGAACGGCGGCAGTTTTATCAACGCCGAAGGCAATATCACCATCAACAACTCACAGGCGGCGCAGGCGCTGGATATGGCCGCCGGCTGGATCGGCAAGATTACCCCCAGGGGAACGCTTGGCTACATGGAGGAGGAGTCGCGGGCGGTATTCCAGAACGGCGATGCCATGTTTATGCGCAACTGGCCATACGCCTACGTGCTGGCACAGGACAACAGCAGTGCGATCCGCGGCAAGGTGGGCGTGATGCCGCTGCCGAAAGGCGCAGATGGCCGTTCAGTCAGTGCGTTGGGCGGTTGGCAGTGGGCGATCAACGGTTATACCAAAAACCCTCAGGCGGCCATCGCGCTGCTGAAAATCGTCAGCGATGCCGAATCGCAAAAAAGGGCGCTGGCACTGCTGGGCCAGGCTCCTTCCCGCACGGCGTTATACGACGATCCGCAGGTACTGGCACAGGCGCCTTATCTGGCGGACTTCAAGGGCATTTTCGCCCAGGCGATGCCGCGCCCGGCAACCCAAACCAAAAGGCAGTATGCGCAGGTCTCCCGGGTTATTTACAACGCCACCTTTAACGTGCTGCGCGGTGATAGTGACGGTGTCACGGCAGTGGCGGATCTACAGCAAAGACTGGAACGGATTAAAGCCAGAGGATGGCGTTGAAAGCAGGGTAACTATCCATTAACCGCCGGAGTCTGATGCATGAAACGCGATACTCACGCTTTATCCCTGACGGCCACGCCAGCCCCTGCCCAAGCGCGGTCGGTCAGGCGCAGCAAGCTTAATCACCAACAGCGTCGCAGCCGCATCGCCTGGCTGCTGGTGGCACCGGCCATGCTGTTGCTGGCGGCGGTGGCGGGTTGGCCACTGCTGCGCACCCTGTTTTACAGCTTCACCGACGCCATGCTGGACGCGCCGGACGACTATCGTTTTGTCGGTTTCGCCAACTACCTTGACCTGACTACGGACGGCCACCATTACGGCGTGCTGGCGGATCCGCTGTGGTGGCTGGCGGTGGGCAATACGCTGCGCTTTAGCCTGCTTTCGGTCTCTCTGGAATTGGTGTTCGGCATGCTGCTGGCGTTGCTGATGAATCAGAAATTCCGTGGGCAGGGGCTGGTCCGCACCGCCATTTTGGTGCCCTGGGCCATTCCGACCATTGTTTCCGCCAAAATGTGGGGCTGGATGTTTCATGACCAGTATGGAGTGGTCAACGACCTGCTGCTCAAAAGCGGCGTCATCGCCACGCCTTTGGCCTGGGTGGCGGAACCGGGGCTGTCGATGTGGGCGGTGGTGATTGCCGACGTCTGGAAAACCACGCCGTTTATGGCCTTGATGTTGCTGGCTGCGCTGCAACTGATCCCCGGCGATTTATATGAGGCCGCGCGGGTCGATGGTGCCAACGCCTGGCAGCGTTTCCGCCGTATTACCTTGCCGTTGATTATGCCGGCGATGATTGTTGCGCTGATTTTCCGGGTGATGGATGCGTTGCGGGTGTTTGATCTGATTTATGTGCTGACCTCGAATAGCGAGGCTACGGTGTCGGTATCCGGTTATGCCCGCGACCGCATGGTCAGCTATCAGGAGATGGGTTCTGGCTCGGCCGCTTCGGTGCTGGTGTTTATGATGGTGGCAGGTATCGCCGCCTGTTTCCTCACGCTGGGTCGCCTGAATGATAAGGAGAAACGCGCATGAAACTGAGTCGCCAACAGCAAAAGTACGGCCACAAGGCGCTGATATTTGCCGCTGCCGCATTGGCCAGCCTGATTTGCCTGTTTCCGTTCTATTACGCGCTGATCACCTCATTGCGTTCGGGGCAGGATTTGTTCCAGGTCGCCTATCTGCCGAGCAACCTGCACTGGGGCAATTACCTGACGGCGTTGCTGGAAAACGGCATCGCCCGCAGCCTGCTCAATTCCATCGCCGTGGCGACGTTAACGGTGGGCATCTGCTTGCTGGTGTCAATTACCGCCGCATTCGCCCTGGCGCGTATCCGTTTTCGCGGCCGCAAGTATCTGCTGTTCACGATTCTTTGCGTGTCGATGTTCCCGCAGGTGGCGGTGCTGTCCGGCATGTTCGAACTGGTGCGCTTTATGGGGCTGTATGACTCTCTGGGCGCGCTGGTGCTGTCCTATACCACCTTTTCACTGCCGTTTACCGTCTGGGTGTTGACCACCTTTATGAAGGCGATCCCGGCGGAACTGGAGGAGGCGGCGATCGTCGACGGTGCCGGTACCTGGACCATCATCAGCCGTATTTTTGCGCCGATTATGGGCCCGTCGCTGGTGACTACCGGGCTGCTGGCATTTATTGGTGCCTGGAATGAATTCATGTTCGCGCTGACCTTTGTCATCTCCAGCGGCAAACGCACCGTGCCGGTAGCGATTGGCATGCTGCAGGGCGCCTCTCAGTTCGAACTTCCCTGGGGCGCCATCATGGCGGCCTCGGTCATCGTCACACTGCCGATCATCGCACTGGTTCTGATTTTCCAGCGCCGTATCGTCAGCGGATTAACCAACGGCGCAGTAAAAGGCTGATTTTCGATTAACCCTAAGCAGGAGCAAACCAATGGCTACAAAAATCGTTTTAGTGGGTGCGGGCAGCGCGCAATTCGGCTACGGCACGCTGGGGGATATCTTCCAGAGCAAAACGTTGTACGGCAGCGAAATTGTGCTGCATGACATCAACCCGGCCGCTCTGGCGGTGACAGAGAAAACCGCCCGGGAATTTTTGGCGGCGGAAGATTTACCCTTTACCGTCAGTGCCACCACCGATCGTAAAACCGCGCTGCGCGGGGCGGAGTTTGTGATTATCTCCATTGAGGTGGGCGACCGCTTTGCGCTGTGGGATCTGGACTGGCAAATTCCGCAGCAATACGGCATTGGGCAGGTGTATGGTGAAAACGGCGGTCCCGGCGGGCTGTTCCACTCGCTGCGGATTATTCCGCCGATCCTCGACATCTGCGCCGACGTCGCCGACATCTGCCCAAATGCCTGGATATTTAACTATTCCAACCCGATGAGCCGTATCTGCACCACCGTGCATCGTCGCTTCCCGCAGCTCAATTTTGTCGGCATGTGCCACGAAATTGCCTCGCTGGAGCGCTATCTGCCGGAAATGCTCGGCACTTCGTTTGAAAACCTCAACCTGCGGGCCGCCGGGCTTAACCACTTTAGCGTACTGCTGGAAGCTAGCTACAAAGACAGCGGTAAGGACGCTTATGCCGATGTGCGTGCCAAGGCACCGGATTATTTTTCCCGCCTGCCGGGCTACAGCGACATTCTGGCTTACACCCGTACCCACGGCAAACTGGTACAGACCGAGGGCAGCACCGAGCGCGATGCGCTGGGCGGCAAAGACAGTGCCTATCCCTGGGCCGACCGCACGCTGTTTAAAGAAATTCTGGAAAAATTCCACCACTTGCCGATCACCGGCGACAGTCATTTTGGCGAATACATCCGCTGGGCCAGTGAGGTCAGCGATCATCGCGGAATCCTCGATTTCTACACCTTCTATCGCAATTACCTCGGCCATGTGCAGCCGAAAATAGAACTGAAGCTGAAAGAGCGCGTGGTGCCGATCATGGAAGGGATCCTGACCGATTCTGGCTATGAAGAGTCGGCGGTCAATATCCCGAACCTGGGGTTTATCAAACAATTGCCGGAATTTATTGCGGTTGAAGTGCCGGCCATTATCGATCGCAAGGGCGTGCATGGCATCAAGGTCAATATGCCGGCCGGCATCGGTGGCTTGCTCAGCAATCAGATTGCCATTCACGATCTGACCGCTGACGCGGTCATTGAAGGCTCGCGTGACCTGGTGATCCAGGCGCTGTTGGTCGATTCGGTCAACGACAAGTGCCGGGCGATCCCCGAACTGGTGGACGTGATGATTTCACGCCAGGGGCCGTGGCTCGATTACCTTAAATAAGCCGGATGGCGGGGCGCTGGTTGGCGTCCCGCCAAATGCCAATTGGGTGTGAGAACGGGAGGAATATGGCGCAATTAACGCTGGAAAAACTGCAAAAACGCTACGGGGCGAACGCCGAGGTGATCAAATCGCTGGATCTGCAGATTAATAGCGGAGAGTTTGTGGTGATCGTCGGGCCTTCCGGCTGTGGCAAATCTACCCTGTTGCGGATGATCGCCGGGCTGGAGGAGATCAGCAGCGGTGGCATGTATATCGATGGCAACTATGTCAATGACGATACGCCCGCCGAACGTGGCATCGGCATGGTGTTCCAGTCTTACGCACTTTACCCGCACATGAGCGTGTATAAAAACATGGCGTTTGCGCTGGAATTGGCGGGGCATTCAGCGGCGGAAATCGACAATCGAGTACGTGAGAGTGCGCGTATCTTGCAGCTTGAGCCATTGCTGGAACGTCGGCCGAAGGATCTTTCCGGTGGTCAGCGGCAACGGGTGGCGATTGGCCGCGCCATCGTGCGCGAACCCAAGCTGTTTCTGTTCGATGAACCACTTTCCAACCTCGACGCGTCGCTGCGGGTGCAGATGCGTATGGAGGTGGCATCGCTGCATAAGCGGCTGAGGTCGACCATTATTTATGTCACCCACGATCAGGTGGAAGCCATGACGCTGGCCGACCGCATTGTGGTGCTCAACCAGGGGCAGGTTGAACAGGTGGGGACGCCACTGGAACTGTATGACCAGCCGGCCAATGAATTTGTCGCGCAGTTCATCGGTTCGCCAAAAATGAACCTGATCCCGGCAATTTTACGGCGTGCCGGTGAACGCCAAAGCGTGGTGGAACTGGACAACGGCAAGGCGCTGGTACTGCCGATCGCCACGCCAGCCGGAGCGGAAGGCCAAAGCGTTAACGTCGGCATTCGGCCGGAGCATATTCGCGGCGGTGAACTGGCCCAGTGCGAGTTTCAGGGAGAGGTGATGTTCGTTGAACATATGGGCAATGAAACCTATCTCTATCTGGATAATGGCAACGCTTGTGAGCCCTGGGTGCTGCGTAACCCCGAGCGTTCGACCATTCAGGCCGGTGATACGGTGGGTGTGCGTCTGCCGGTGGAGTGCTGTTATTTGTTTGACTCTCAGGGCCAAGCGTTCCAGCGTATTCTGGCGTCGGAACAGGCGCATTAATCAATTAAAGGAAGTCGGGACATGAGCAGTGGGAAAACCGTGCGTTGGTGGAAACAGGCGGTGGTTTATCAGATCTATCCGCGCAGCTTTATGGATTCTAACGGCGATGGTATTGGCGATCTGAATGGCATCACCGACAAGCTGGACTATTTGCAGTGGCTGGGCATTGACGTGATTTGGATCTGCCCGATGTATCGCTCGCCGAACGACGACAATGGTTACGATATCAGTGATTATCAGGCCATTATGACGGAGTTCGGCACCATGGCGGACTTTGACCGTTTGTTGGCCGAAGTGCATGCCCGCGGCATGCGTTTGATACTGGATTTGGTGGTCAACCACACTTCGGATGAGCATCCGTGGTTTATTGAATCCCGGTCATCTCAATCGAGTGCCAAACGCGACTGGTATATCTGGCGCGATGGCAAAAACGGCGCGGAGCCCAACAACTGGGAAAGCATCTTCAACGGTTCCGCCTGGAAATATGACCCCGGCAGCGAACAATACTTTCTGCACCTGTTCTCTGAACGTCAACCGGATCTGAACTGGGAGAATCCGCAGGTGCGTGCGGCGCTGTATGACATGATGCGCTGGTGGCTGGACAAGGGCATTGACGGCTTCCGCATCGACGCTATCTGCCATATGAAAAAACAGCCGGGCCTGACCGACATGCCCAACCCACAGGGACTGCGTTACGTGCCGTCGTTCGAACGGCATCTTAACTACGAAGGCCTGCTGGATTATGTCGATGACCTGTGCGAGCAGGTATTTAACCGCTACGACATCATGACGGTGGGCGAAATGAACGGGGCCTCGGCACAGCAGGGCGAGGACTGGGTGGGGGAACAGCACGGCCGCCTGAATATGATCTTCCAGTTTGAACACGTCAAACTGTGGGAAAGCAGCCATCAGCAGTCACCGGACGCTGGGCTCGATGTGATGGGTCTGAAAGAGATCTTTACCCGCTGGCAGACATTGCTGGAAGGGAAAGGCTGGAACGCGTTGTACGTCGAAAATCATGATATTCCGCGCGTGGTTTCTAAATGGGGTGACGACAGGCAGTATTGGCGTGAAAGTGCTACCGCCATCGCCGCCATGTATTTCCTGATGCAGGGAACACCGTTTATTTATCAGGGCCAGGAACTGGGGATGACCAATACCCGCTTCACGAGTCTGGCGGATTTTAACGATATTGCCGCCAGAAACCGCTTTGCCAAACTGCAGGAGCAGGGCATGGATGAAGCTCAGATCCTGGCGTTTCTCGGTCGTAGTGGGCGCGATAATTCACGAACCCCAATGCAGTGGGATGACGGGCCTCATGCTGGCTTCAGTACCGTTACGCCGTGGTTCTCGTTGAATGCCAACTTTGAACAGATTAACGTGGCGCATCAGCGTAACGAGCCGGATTCGGTGCTGAGTTTTTACCGGGCCTTGATCCGGCTACGCAAGCAGGATCCGATGTGGGTCTATGGCCGCTACCAATTACAACTGGCGGCGCATCCCCATATTTACGCCTACAGCCGTAGTCTGGATCAACGGCAAGGGTGGGTATTGTGCAACCTGAGTGGTGAAACACAACAAATTGACTCTCAACTCTTGCCATTGGGAAAAAGATCATTGTTGTTGAGTAATTATTCCCACCAGGGTGAACGACAAATACTTCGTCCTTATGAGGCACGAATCTATCAATAGGGGAAATACGGCAATAGATTGAGTTAGGCCCTAAATTAATTTCTATGGGAAAGTTATTTTAAATCGCTAACTTTCCCAGTCAATGACTTCCCAGAAAAATGGCAAAATACCGTTTGACCCACTTTAAGGCGTATGGGATGACTTAAATCACCAGAAACCTTACAGACTTTTGTTTGATTCCTCCCCTTGTAGCCATAAAACCAATCAATCTGTTGATATTTAATCCATTTTTCTTTTGGGGGAGCATTTCACTGGCTGTTTCCCAGCCGAAACACGGCCTAAACCAAGGTGAAATTTTATGATTTTTTACGATTTCACTTTTAATTTCACATTAACAACTCATGTGTTAGCCCTAATGTTATTTTTTTTCACATGTCAACGTGCAACTTTAGCGCTACTCTGAACAGGCTGTGTCTAATTAAGGATGATGCCATGTGGAATATGCAAACTAACATAGGGATATGTTATGAATTCCTCTGTTGTCCCATTGAATTTCATTTCCTCGAAATTCTTTCCAAAAGCACACCTTTTTCATGACTCCGCGATAACACTAATGGCGCAGGGTTAATTTGTCTTCAATTGTCAGGATGGCAATAATAATATCATGTTGTGATTATTATTTAATTGTTCTTTTTACAACCGGATAAATTTCTCGGCCAGTCTAATTATTCACTCAGGAGCACTCTAATGAACCCGTGTTTGGACTTTATCGGTATTGGCATCGGTCCGTCCAACCTCAGTATTGCTGCCCTTGGCAGCGAAATCGAAGGTTTTAATTGCAAATTCCTCGAGCGCAAATCGCAGTTTTCCTGGCATCCAGGCATGATCCTGGCGGAATGCAGTATGCAGACCAGTTTTTTGAAGGATTTGGTGACCGCCGTCTCGCCAACCAACCCTTTTAGCTTCCTCAACTATCTGGTGAAAAGGAAAAAGTTCTACCGTTTCCTGACAACAGAACAACGCACGGTGTCACGTGAAGAGTTTGCCGATTATCTCAACTGGGCTGCCACGGGGCTGGATTCGCTGGTTTTCAACCAGGACGTTCAGCACGTGGAGTTTGATAGCCAACAGCGGCAGTATGTTGTCACCACTCAGAATCAGGTGTTTTACGCTAAACATGTCTGCGTGGGCATTGGCAAGAAAGTCAAACTGCCGGACTGCGTGACCGAACAAAATGCTCAATGTTTTCACGCCAGCGAAATGATGTTTCGCCAGCCAAACCTTAGCGGGAAACGCGTGGCCATTGTGGGCGGGGGTCAAAGCGGAGCCGATCTGTTCCTTAATATTTTTCAGGGCGAGTGGGGCCAGCCAGAGCAACTGAGTTGGATCTCCCGACGTAACAACTACAACGCTCTTGATGAAGCGGCCTTTGCTAACGAGTATTTTACGCCCGATTATGTCGATGACTTCTACACGCTCAGCAACACCGCCAAACAGCAGATGCTGCGCGAACAAAAAATGACCTCCGATGGCATCACCAGCGAGTCTCTTTTAGCTATTTATCGCGCCATGTATCACCGTTTCGATGTTCTGCAAGAAAAACGCTGGGTACGCCTGCTAC
Organism: Serratia sp. AR11; assembly: GCF_056376275.1. NCBI lineage: Bacteria > Pseudomonadati > Pseudomonadota > Gammaproteobacteria > Enterobacterales > Yersiniaceae > Serratia > Serratia sp. AR11. The sequence continues at coordinate 2,845,900 of NZ_CM150739.1, read as the reverse complement.
CCAGCCGCTCCGTGACTGCCCTTAATGCCCAGGATAATTTTTATCGGTTGGAGACGCAGCATCATCTTGACCAGGGGCGCGAGACCCTGGATGCCGATGTGGTTATCTTTGCTACCGGTTATGAACAGGCTAGACCGGCTTTTCTTGCCTCCCTGGCGGACCGGATGTTAACCGATGCCGATGGGCAATATCGTATTGCCTCTGATTTTACTCTGGAGCGTGAGGGGGAGCATGAGAATGCTCTGTTTGCCGTCAATGCCAGCATGCACCACCACGGGATTGCCGATCCTCAGCTCAGTCTGGTGGCCTGGCGATCGGCCCGTATCCTCAATCGGGTGCTGGGCGAGAATAAATTTGATCTGAGTACCGCGCCGGCGATGATTCAATGGCGTAGTGAGCAATAACAGCCAATAGCAACAAATCTCCTTTGGTTCCTTCCAGGAGCCGTTTTAATACTTTGTTCAAGTTATGAGACAGGTTGTATGAAAAAGAATATTAATAAATTTATCATGAACCAATTGGCTACATTCACACCGACTTTTAAAACCAAATTAATATATAAAAAAGCATTCGGGAAGAGGTTAAATCTTAACCCGCCTGTGACCTGGAACGAAAAGATAAACTATCTAAAACTTAACGATTACAGCAACAATGCACTGGTTACGCAATGTGCGGATAAATACGCAGTCAGGGAGTATTTGAAGGCGAAAGGGTGTGAAGAAATTCTCAATGAGCTTTACTTCGTTTGCGATTCAGTCGATGAGATCCCTTGGGCTTCCTTGCCTGATAAGTTTGTGATTAAGGGCAATCATGGTTCAGGTTACAACCTGATTTGTCAGGATAAAAAGTCCCTGGACGTTACCAGGGCCGCTAAAACCATTGATAACTGGATGAAAGAGGACTACTGGAAGGTCTATGCAGAGCTGAACTATAAGCAAATCAATAAAAAGATAATAGGTGAGAAATTTATAGAGTCATCCAGTGGTCATGGCCCTGATGATTATAAAATATACTGTTTCCATGGTGTTCCTTACTGCACATTACTTTGTGTTGGCAGAGAAACCGGCATGCCGAAATATTACTTTTTTGACAAAGACTTCAAGTTTCTTTGCTACAGTCAGGATTGCCTGGCGCTTAGTCAGCAGGAGATAGATGCCTTTGTTAAACCCGCGGGATATGACGAGCTCTTCGAGTACGCCAGAAAATTATCTGCGCCCTTTGAGTTTGTCCGTGTCGATTTTTATATTGCCAACGGCAAACCCGTTTTTGGCGAATTGACCTTTACGCCCTCCGCAGGTATTGATACGGACATGCTCGAATCAACCGATATTTTGCTCGGGAAAATGCTCCGGTTGAAATAACCGCTAACCTCAACACTGACTGCTGCCGGCGCAGTAAGGTATGCCAGTTAACATCCCGACGCCCTGTTAACGCCGCAGGGCGCTTTTTATCTGCAAGAAGTTTTCGCCTGCGGGCGTCTCCTTACCCGTTCAAACCGGTGTGAATGCGCTGGACGTCTGCCGCTATGGTTTGAAACATAATACTATTTTTAAATTTTCAATAAACGGATGCCAGACCCGCGAAAACTGGCAATAATGTCAGTATGGCTGTTCACAAGGCAGGCATTGCCAGACAGGGTGAGCAGGCTTATGGCCGCCATCATGCAGGTCGAATTTTATCCGTATTCTTCGCAAGCTTCTGGAAGCAAGATGCACACCACTGAGTTACCCGGCGCCACTAAATTACGCCTCGCGCTAATCGTCTTTTTGCTGGTGTTCTGCACCTGCATTTTGGGTATTGAAAGCCGTCCCATCGGTCTGTTAGCGCTATTTTGGCCAACCAATGCGGTGCTTTTGGCCGTGCTGGTACGCTGCCCGGCCATGGGCAGTCCTGTTGGCTGGTTGATGGCTATGTCAGGCTATTTGGCTGCGGATCTGATCACCGGCAGCCCATTTGGCAAAGCCATACTGCTCAATGGTGCCAATATTGCCGGCGTGGCGGTCGGGTTTTACCTGTTTATGCGTTTATCGCCGCAGGTCAGAACCCTGGAACGCACCTCATCGAGCATTTATCTGTTCGCTATCTGTCTGGCGAGCGCGACAGCTACGGCGTTACTTGGTGCCGGGGCTTCGGTGCTGCTGTTTGGCCGCCAGTATCTGCCTTCATTGGCGTTGTGGCTGTCTTCGGAATTTACCAACTACATCACGCTGATGCCGTTTATTCTGGCTTTTCCGCGGGACTGGAAAGGTTATCTGCGCAGCATTTTCCAGGCCGTGACCCTACGCAGCCAGTGGCCCAATACCGTCAGAAAAATCGCGGTGTTACTTCTGCTGCTGTTGGCCTGCTTCGGTAGCATCCTGATTGGTGGCCCCGGAGCGGTGATTTTCCCGATGCCGATCCTGCTATGGTTGGCGATGTCATTCTCGCTGTTCAGCACAATGATCGCGGTATTGGTTTATGTGTTGTGGTGCCACCTGGCGATAGATCTGGGCCTGATTACCACTAACCTTGATATGAAAATGCTGCAAAACACGGTGTCTATGCGACTTGGCGTGGCGTTACTGGCGCTGGGACCTATTGCCGTGGCCAGTATGAATTTTGCTCGCAATGCGCTGCTGCAAAGGCTTGAGCACGTGGCGAATCATGATGCTCTGACCCATGTATTGACCCGCAGCGCTTTTATGCAGCGCGGAACGCGGCTGGTCAGTCAAAAGGGCGAGCGGATCTGCATCATGATGCTGGATATCGACTACTTTAAATCGATCAATGACCGCTTTGGGCACGCCGGAGGCGATGCGGCGCTGCTGTCCTTTACCCGCGCCATTACTGGCGATCTGCGCGATAACGATTTGTTTGGCCGCATGGGGGGTGAAGAATTTGCGATCGTCGCCCCCATTGCGCAACAGCGGGATGCGCTATCGCTGGCCGAACGTCTGCGTCACCGAGTTGAAATTGAATCCATCAACATGCCCGCAGGTGCTGCTTTACAGATCACCGTCAGCATCGGTATGGTCACCTGCATCGGCGGTTCAGGACAAAATCTGGACAACCTGCTGAAAATCGCCGATCTGGCGGTCTATAAAGCCAAAAATAGCGGCCGCAACCGGGTCGCCACGCCAGAACTCCTGCCGCACCATTCCACCGAGATCTAAAGCCCGGCCGCCCTCGTCATGGTTGACCCCGCTAATGGGGTCTAAAATGGAAGAGGGCGCAGGCAGTTCCGCCGGCGCCATCCCGACTGTCTAATCGACAAGAGGACACTCCGATGAAATATGTTGATGGTTTTGTAGTGGCGGTGCCGGCCGCCAATAAGGAGGCGTATCAAAAACTGGCCGCCGCGGCTGCACCGCTGTTTAAAGAATTTGGGGCTACGCGGGTCGTCGAATGCTGGGGCAATGATGTTCCCGACGGAAAACTCACCGACTTTCGCGGTGCGGTTAAGGCCGAGACCGACGAGGTAGTGGTGTTCAGTTGGATCGAATATCCGTCAAAACAAGTTCGCGATGATGCCAACCAGAAGATGATGGCCGATCCGCGCATGAAAGCGCTCGGCGATCAAATGCCGTTTGACGGTAAACGTATGATCTTCGGCGGCTTCGAACCTATCCTGGACCAGTAGCGGAGGGGTATCGTGAAAATTACCCAACACCTGTGGTTTGAGAAGGATATGGAAGCGGCGCTGCGTTGCTATATCGCTTTGATCCCCGGCTCTTCCCTGACCTGGCAATCCACCTTGCCGGCCGATACTCCCAGCGGCCCGGCCGGCAGCGTAAAACTGGCGTCTTTTATCCTTGGCGATCAGCGCTATGCAGCGATTGAGGCCGGCCCGTTGGATGCTTTCAATCACAGTTTTTCCATTATGGTCGAATGTGCCGATCAGGCAGAAGTCGATCGACTTTGGCAAGCGCTGAGTGACGGTGGCAAGGTTGAGCAGTGCGGTTGGCTGCGCGATCGCTGGGGGCTGAGCTGGCAGATAGTTCCCAAGCGGTTGGCCGAACTGATGAGTGACTCCGACAGTGCGAAGGTACGCAGGGTCACCGAAGCGATGCTGCAGATGGTCAAACTGGATATCGCCGGATTGGAGGCGGCGGCGCGCGGATAAGATTACGCGGGTTGATGCCCCGTAGCATCCAGAGTTACGGGGTATTTAAGGTGATTCAGCATCACTCAAACCGTCAGTACCGCTGATAAATTGACGAGCATCATCTTTTTGCATCAATTCTGCTCACGCAAGGCTCAAATTTTATCATTTGTCAGCCTGGGGAAATCGCTGCACCCTAGAGCTAACCTTATGCAGCGCAGAGAACAACCATGGAAAAGACACAGATTCAGCAGCTGGTTAAGCAATTCCCGCTGGTGCAGGAACTGATCGAACTAAACCCGGTAACCTGGTTCAACCCACGAGCGACCACTTTGCAGGCCGGGTTGCCGTTCGTTGGGCTGGATGCCGCAGACGTGGCCGACGCAGAACAACGTCTGGCGCGTTTCGCCCCTTATCTGAGTGCCGCCTTCCCGGAAACCCGAGCCGCAAATGGCGTGATTGAATCTGAAGTGGTGGCGCTTCCTGCAATGCAAACTGCGCTCGACCAACGTTATGGCTTGTCGCTAGCCGGGCGGTTGCTGTTGAAAAAGGACAGCCATCTGCCAATTTCCGGTTCGATCAAGGCGCGCGGCGGTATCTACGAGGTGCTGGCGCATGCGGAAAAACTGGCGCTGGCAGCGGGGCTGCTGCAGCTGACGGACGACTACGCCAAGCTGTTCTCGGCGGAATTTCGCGAATTCTTTGGCGGTTACCGCATTGCCGTCGGCTCGACCGGCAATCTGGGGATGTCGATCGGTATTATCAGCGCCCGGCTGGGGTTTAGCGTGAGCGTGCATATGTCGGCGGACGCTCGCGAATGGAAAAAACAGAAGCTGCGTGACAATGGCGTCAACGTGGTGGAGTACGAACAGGATTATGGCGTTGCCGTTGAACAGGGCCGTTTGCAGGCGGCGAGCGATCCGCGCTGTTTCTTTATCGATGACGAGAATTCACAGACGCTGTTTCTGGGCTATGCCGTGGCCGGTGGCCGCCTGAGACGTCAGTTTGCCGAAAGTGGCGTCCAGGTTGATGCTCAGCACCCGTTGTTTGTTTATTTGCCTTGCGGCGTTGGCGGCGGGCCTGGCGGGGTGGCCTTTGGGCTGAAACTGGCCTTTGGCGACCATGTACACTGCATCTTTGCTGAACCGACGCATTCACCTTGCATGTTGCTTGGTGTGCATACCGGCCTGCACGATGGTATCGCGGTACAGGATCTGGGCATTGATAACCAGACCGCGGCGGACGGGCTGGCGGTAGGGCGCGCATCCGGCTTTGTCGGCCGGGCTATGGAGCGCCTGCTCTCCGGCTTCTACACCCTCAGCGACCGCGAGATGTTTGCACTGCTGGGGTTATTGGACAGTCATGAGCATATTCAGCTCGAACCTTCAGCATTGGCGGGGATGCCGGGGCCGTGGCGCGTGACGGCTGACACTGAGTGGTTGGCGGCTCAGGGCTTGAATGAGCAACAAATGAAAAATGCCACCCACCTGGTGTGGGCGACCGGTGGCGGCATGGTGCCTGAGGCGGAAATGGCCAAGTACCTGGCCAACGCGCGCCAGTCGATTTAGTGGTTTAGCAGCGAAAGTTCCTGTGAGCCTTCGAGCAGGATCGGCAGGATACGTTCGGTCAGTTCGCTCAGCGGGACATGGCCGGCCTGCACCCCAACGTTTAACGCGGCAGTGACGCCGCCGTTGACCGAGGTAATCGGTACCGCGATGGATCGCAGACCGATTTCCAACTCCTGATCGTTAATCGCGTAACCCTGAGCGCGAACCTTATCCAGTTCTTCCCGCAGTTTATCAATCGAACTCAGGGTGTATTGCGTGTAGCGCGTCAGGGTGATGCGTTGCAGGTAATCCTCACGCTTATCAATCGGCAAATGGCTCAACAGCACCCGGCCCATCGAGGTGGCGAAGGCCGGCAGGCGGCTACCGATGTTCAGATCTATGGTCATGATGCGTTCGGCAGAGGCACGGGCGATATACAAAATATTGTCGCCGTCCAGCGTGGCGATAGAACAGGACTCATTCAACAACTGGCTGATGTGTTTCAGCACCGGCTGGGTGGCTTTCGCCAGCGGCGTGGCACCGAGATAGGCATGGGCCAGCGTCAGGATCCGTGGGCGCAGCTCAAAATTTTTGCCGTCCTGCGCGTAAACAAACCCCAGCTTGTTCAGGGTATACAGGCAACGACGCACCGCAGCGCGTGGAATGCCGGTTTTCTGGCTGATTTGTGAAATCGACATCAGACGACGCTGCGGAGTAAAAGCCTGGATCACCTCAAGGCCGCGGGCCAGCGAGGCCATAAAATTGGGGTCGCCCTTAAAGGGATCGCCGCTGGCGGCGGACACTAAACTATCAGGCGCGGTGATTTCTTCGCCGTCGGTGATTTTGGTCATCACAATCTCCCAGGGAGCAGTGCTTACAGCGCCAGATAGCGCAGGGTGGCCACCACGGCCAACTGACGGATATGACGAACCTGATCTTCCGGCGGTTGATGGCTTTCAAACAGGGCATTAAAGGTGTACTGGTTGGCAACGTAGTGGAAACAAAGGCTGCTGATCAAGCGATGCACGTCGGCTGCGCTGGCGTCCGGCGTGAACAGTTTTTCTTGCTTGCCGCGCAGCAAGATATCTTCCAGCAGGGTCAATGCACTTTGATTTAACGCCTTAATGCGTGAGGACTGGCGTATATACTGGCCGCGCATCATGTTTTCCATACAGATAACCCGGATAAAATCGGGGTGTTCAGCATGGTAATTAAAGCTTTCTTCGACCAAACGAGTCATGGCTGCAACCGGGGCTAATGCTTGCAGATCCAGCCCGGTTTCATGTGCGCGAATATGCTGATACACGTGTTCCAGCACCTCCAGGTACAGTGATTCCTTGGTCTTGAAATGATAAACCACCATGCGTTTGGTGGTGGCCGCGTGCTCGGCAATGTTTTCCATGCGGGCACCTTTCAGACCGGCCTCGGCGAACTCGGCCAGCGCCGCAGCGAAAATACGCTGTTTCAGCCCGACAGGGTCATTTTTGCGTTTAGTCGCGGGGAGATCATCATTGTTCAAAACATCAGTCACTTATCTTGGAGGAACACCGGTTAAGAGTAACTGGGGTGACCCGGTAATACAATCCGCTGCCGCTGCGCTTTTGTGAACGACGTCATATTGCTCACACGTAAACCCTGGCGACGATAACTGCAGGGTTGGGAAGATCCCTCTCACAATTTGACAACATTATTTTCCGCGTGCCCAGGGTGTATTTCCGGTCAGCAAAGGGCATTTATGGCTCAATTCCAGCGTATTGTCTTGTCGGTGAAAGCTGTCGTGGTTTTTTTGATGGTGATCGAACGTACCATTGGGTTCAATGAGCGCCAGGTTATCAATAATCTCCGTTGCCGAGCCGCACGGGAGTTCTTACAGTAGACGCCAGAATCTTTAATCTCGGTTCGATTATCGAACATTTGCATTTATTGGCGTCTGTACCAAGGAAAAATTGTGGCTTCAAACGAAATTGATGTTCGAACGCTGATCAACGATCGTCCGATATCCGGTTATCAAAAACTGATTATTCTGCTGGGTTTTATCGTTATTGCGCTGGATGGCTTCGATATTACCCTGATGGGGTTTATTGCTCCTGAGCTGAAAAGCCAGTGGGGCGTCAGCAATCAGCAACTTGGCATGGTGATTAGCGCCGCGCTGGTTGGCCTGACGATCGGTGCGCTGCTGGCCGGCCCGCTGGCCGACTGGCTGGGGCGTAAAGTGATCATTATCAACAGCGTGTTCTTTTTTGGCCTCTGGACGCTGGTCACTGCGTTTTCGCACAATATCGATCAAATGATATTTTTTCGTTTTATGACCGGGTTGGGGCTGGGGGCGGCAATGCCGAACGTCGGCACTTTAATCTCCGAATATGCGCCGGAAAAGAAACGTTCCTTCATTATCACCGTGGTGTTTTGCGGCTTTACCTTCGGTGCCGCGCTGGGCGGGTTCGCGGCGTCATGGGTCATTCCACAAATGGGGTGGCATGCGCTGCTGTTGCTCGGTGGCATATTGCCGCTGCTGAGCGTTCCGCTGTTGATAGCCAGGCTGCCTGAGTCGGTGAGGTTTTTGGTTACCCGGCGAGCCAGTAATCAACGCATTGGCAAAATTGTGGAAAAGCTGGCGCCGGGCAGTACCAATGCCGAAACCCGTTATACGCTGCCGCCACTGGTGGCGCCTGGCAAGGGAGCCATGCAGATTGTGATCTCGCGGCAGTACCGCCTTGGCAGCCTGATGCTGTGGCTGGGTTATTTCATGGCGCTGTTTCTGGTTTATCTGCTGGGCAGTTGGTTACCGACGCTGGTAAAAGGCATCGGCATGAGCGTGGCGCAGGCGGCGGTGATTACCGCGCTGTATCAGGCCGGCGGTACCTTAGGCTCGCTGTTTGCCGGCTGGCTGATGGATAGGGTGGATCCACATCGGGCGCTGGGCATGATTTACCTGCTGGGGGCGGGGCTGACATTGTCGATTGGCCTGGCGTCACACAGCAGCCTGATGCTCGGTGTGTTGGCACTGGCCTGTGGTTTTTGCCTGAACGGTGCCAATACCGGCATGAACGCGCTATCGGCGCATTATTACCCAACCGAGGCGCGCGCCACCGGGTCGAGCTGGATGCACGGCGTTGGGCGTATTGGTGCCATCCTGAGCGCCTTTGCCGGTGCGGAAATGCTGGCGTCAGGCTGGGGGTTCGACCGCATTTTTGCCATTATCGCCATTCCGGCGTTGATCACCGCCTGTGCCATCTTTATCAAAGGTGCCAGAGGGTATAACCGTCAGGCGCAGTTGGTCAGCCGGGAAACCGCCAAAGGCCTTTGATCTCACTGGCTGAGCCGTTGCAATTGGATTTGATCGGCCTGCCGCGCCTGCTCTGCCAGTGAGGAAAACTGTGCCGGACGATAGAATGTTTTGGGCACCGGCAGGCGGCGCATATCTCTGCCTTTATGAATTTGCAGTTCGCCCAGATGGCTTAAGGTGAACCCGGCTATTTTCACCGGCATGGTCAAGCGATACGGCGGTGCCTTTTCGAAAGGCACTTCGGTAGGAATTCGGTTTTCGCCAAGCGAGTAATTCCGTTTCAGGACTAAAAATTTATCGGGCACCCGGCGTTTGCTGTTCCACCAATCGCCATCGACCTCACGGAATTGGCGTTCTGTTTCAGCCTCATTGACTGCCTCAAGGCCGATTAAAGCTTGTGAAAGCGCCTTATCCATCGCCAGATTGTAGTTTTCCACAGAGCCGGCATGTCCCTGCAAAATCACGTTTACCGCCAGCCTCGCTCCCAGCAAATTTGCGTAAAGGTCTTCCGGTGAAAAAGCAGAAATTTCCTCAGAAAATCCGGCGACAGACTGGAAGTCGTACCACTGGGCGATTTCATGCCACTGTGCCAGTTGAAACGCCACATGCCCGGCCAGCCAGGCCGCCAGATTATATCTGTCGGTCATCGATGCCGGAGGGGTAAACGCGTAAAACTGAGCGCGTCTGAGCCCTAATTCCTCACTGTAAAACAGGCGCCATTCGCGGCCCAGTTTCGGATACAGGCGGGTAAAGAGATAAAAGGTGTTATCGGCGGTATCGCGAACATGGGCGATATCAATAAACCCGCCGCGTCGCGTATAGATAAGCCCGTTGGCTTCGTCGCTCAGACCAACGATATTTTTCACCGCGCCCAGCGCACTGTCATTGTAGTGATGGTGGCCTAGCGTACTGAGTGAGAGCAGGTTGCCAATTTGATAAACGGGAATCGGGATGCCGGCCGCGCGCACCTGCAGGTTATAGCCAAATGCACAGCAGGGGCGAAGTGATTCCGGTGGCGAAAGGTTTTGCGCGACGGGCCAAATGCGTCTTGCCTGCTCAAAGGGTAAAATGTCGGTCTTGCCCGGTTGCGCCTGTGCCAAACTGGCGACAACCAACGACAGGGCGAGAAAAAAAACACGCATTAAAAGGCCTCCGCGACCTGAAAATAAAATCCTGCGCTCTCACGTCCCACGCCGAGATCGAGTCGCAGATTCATATTAGGTTTTATTTCAAAACGATAACCCGCACCCAGGGTCGGCAGAATAGGGTGTTGTCCCATTTTATCCAGGCTGCCACCCAGCGAGCCGGCGCCTAGCCAGAGTACGTAGCCGTGCCGCCAGTTTAATTTTTTGCGGTATTCGATTTGGCTGCTCACGACATCTTTGTCACGGTAACGCCCCTGATAATAACCGCGTAATCGGCGGTCATCACCGGCCTGTGAAAGGCGATCCCATGGCACATCTCCGCGGGAAAAACGTCCCCAGGCATCGAATGCCAGCACGTCATTGTCGTTAAGCGGAAAATAGTAATTGTATTGCAACTGCAGAGCGGTGAAATGGGTATCCGAACCCAGCGATGGATCAAACAGGCTGTAGCTGGCACTGGCATACTGCCCTTTTTTCGGCTGCGTGATGGCGTCGCGGGTGTCGTAATTGAGGGCGAAAGTAGCACCGGAACTCAGCGGCGTGGTGGAGTCCGTATAGCGAGAGAAGGTATCGCCAGGCTGCGGATCATCAACTTTGGCATTCAGCGTGGAAAAATCCCAGCCAACACCGGCATAAAGATTATCGACCAGCCGATAAAAAACCTGCGGATGAACGCTAAACGAATCCTGAGTATATTTCTGGCTCGAGCCCTGCGCCGCATCGTAGCCCACGCCCCAGAATTCCGTCGGGATCTTGGCAACCGAACCTACCACAAAGAGACGCCACTGATCATCGCTAAAGAACGTGTAATTGTTCAGACCCAACCCCAGGGCGCCACTGGTGCTGACAAAACCGGTAAATGAGATAGATGAGTTTTGCGTGACCTGATCGTGTGGATCGACCCGATAAAGCCCGGCCGCTGCCGCCCCCAAGCCCAGTTTTAACTCAGGGGTATAAAAAGGGCCGGGTAACACCGTCCAGTTCACGCCTTTAGCCTGGTTGTATTGGTCGTCGGCCCCCATGGTGCCGAGAAACGCATCAATGGATTCACGCGTAAGCATCTCCGCATGAATAGGGGCAACCAACAGGCTCAGTAGTCCACTCAGGAACCGCACGGGTATCTTCATTAGAATCGATATTCACCCGCCAGGAAAAAACTGTTTCGCTCATTGAAACCGACCTCGGCCAGGACGTTGAAGTTCTGTGTGAGTTCGTACTGCGCCCCAATCAGCGTATTCCACGGCGAGGAGAGATGCTGTTTGACATCAAAGCGCCCGGCGTTGTCCTTATTCACGGCGTCAATCAATGGCTGAAGTTCTGCCGGCATGTGCAGATCTGAAATATTGCCTTTAAACTCCTGGTCCACATCCTGATACATGCTGCCAATCCACAAGCTCAGGTGAGAAGGGCCAGAGATGGCTGGCATATCAAAGCGATAGCCCACGCGTGGTGAAACCGTAATGGCTGATATTTTGCCATCCAGAATGTCAAACTCCGTGCGGGTATAATTGGTGTCAACCAGTGCAAACCATTTCTCATAGCCCCCTGCCAGGGTAAACCCGGTGCCCCAGGTGGTACCTTTAAAGTCGAGAGCAAAATCAATGTCCTGCAGATCGCCATTTTGATTAAGGCGATGGACCGCAGAGGCGATGATACGGTCGATACCGGTGTATTTCGACGGATCGGCATCGACAGAAACCTGGGATAAAGATGACCCTCTGGTGTGCCCGACCAATCCATAAATGTTTAAAAAGGGGAAGACCCACATATCCAGCCGAAGGTTCTCGCTTTTGCTGCGCTGGCGTGTCTTCCCGACATCAATATTGAACAGATCGCTGGGGATTGGGTGATCGCCGAGTTTCAGACCGGAAAACGTAATGCTATCGACATCAATATTCTGACGTATATTCATGTAACTGAGATTGACGCCAAACGGCAGCGGAATGCTATAGCCGCGTGCGCGGGCCTCATCCCCCCAGATAGGAAAGGTGCTGTCGCTTTGAGCCGGGGCATGGGTTGCCGCACCAAAGGCGGCACCCGACCATAGCAACAGGGGGAGAATCATTCGTTTTGCGTACTGGAGCGGGAGATGATTGCCGCTATTTTGGCAATGCCACGGTATTGTCATTATTTGATTCTCCACGTCAGGCAAGGAACCAGCAGGGCACTCAAGTTTGTCATGAGGGTTTATCCGGTTGCACGGCCGGCGCGGTGTACCAGTGATCCTGACTGACCATCACCGCATTTTCGGGCTGAAGTACGAAGTTAGGCGACATAATCTGGACGTTAAATTCATTGAACACATCCTGAATGTGGCTATGTAATTCGCTTTTAACGCTTGCCAATGCTTCGCCGGCACCCAGCTTGACCTGTAATTCATAGGCGATGTACCAGTCCATTAAACTGAGCTGACGAACAAGAGGAGGAACCCGGTTGTCGATACCCCTGGTGCGATTGGCAGCAAGTTCCAACATCGCGTGGACCTGACGCCATGGAGTGTCGTAGCCAATAGTCACGCTGGTGGTCAGATTCACCCCATCACCGGGCTTGAGTGCGCTGAGATTGGTTATTTTCCCGCTGACAACAACGGCATTGGGTACTGTTACAACGTAACTTTCGCGGGTGAGGATTTTAGTGGCCAGCATCCCGACTTCGCTGACCAGGCCTTCATTGTCACCGATCCTGATAAAGTCGCCTTTGCGCAGCGCACGCGAATAAGTCAGTACCAATCCGCTCATGGCATGGTTCATCAACCCGGCCGAGCCGAGGGTTAGCATCAGCCCAAAGAAAACGCTGACGCCTTTAAATGCCAGAGAGTCGGCACCCGGTAAAAAAGGATAGGCGGCCGACAACGCAAACAGCCAAACCATTACCGAAATCAGTTTGCGTGTGGCGCCTACCGTTTCGGGATGCAGACCTGGCACCACCAGCTTTCCGCTCTCGACGCGTTTTAACAGCACTTTGAGCAGTTTGAGAATAAAACCGGTCAGCAAAAAGATAATGGCGACAATCGCCAAGCCAGGGAAAGCAGACACAATGGATAGAGTGACTTGCTGTATCACGCTGATAGACCAGTTACCCAGTGAGTCGCCCCAAATGCGCGTCCACGGAAATAACCGAAATACCCAGCTCAACCAGATATAAAAAGCGCCGATGCTCAGCAAAACCATCAGCAGCGCATACAGGCGAGATTCAAAAGCCCCGAGCACCATACGCCAGCTTTGCGGGATCCATCCTCGTTTGAGCGCAATTCGGGTGGCATAAAACTTTTTAACTCGTTGCCAGGATTTGAATGCTGCGTAAAGTACCAACCCCAGTACCAGGGTTCCGGCTGCGCTTTTCACCACCGCAATGGCCAGATAAGCAGAGGAATATTGTTCCAGCAACGCCGAGCGTTGGGCATTGAATCTTGCGAGTACTCGTTGGGAAGCCTGATCAAGCGTCAGATCATCTCCTTCATCAAGATCTCCCTGCGTTAATAACATAAATGGCTTGCCGTTAATGCTAAACAGCCGTCCCTGCTGGTTATAGCGCTTTATGACATGAACCTGTACCGGCTGGCGGATGTCTTCTTCGGTGAGGGAGCGCAGGGTGTTGCGGATGCGCAGAACGCGTTGTTCCGGGGTGGTAAAACCAAACTTTGCCTGCAGCATGACTATCGGTTGATGAAAGATATAAAGCGTGCGGGCTTTTTCTTGTTCGGTGGCGAGTTGGCGCGGTTCAGCGCCAAAACACAGGGAAGAAATCAGAAATAACAGACAGCAAACAACGCCATTCACTTTCTTGCTCATGGTTACCTGCCCAGTCAGTAATTTATTTTTATTATTTTGTGCTCTTCAGTTTCAGCTTAGCCCAGACGCTTGTGCTTTCAAGTCGCTCAATCAAGCTCGGTTTTTGCGACGTGCAATTAAAACTGCCGGTCGAAGCAGACTGAATCCCAAAGCCAGACAACGGCTGAGTAAATGGCCATGGAACAGGATCAGGAATGGTTTCATCAATGTTAATTGGCTCACAGAACCCATACGCCATCCTTTCCCGTAAAAACATGGCATCCAATTGATAATAATACTCTTCCTGTAAAACAGTCCTTTTCTCGTTCGGTTATCGCACGCTAATTAATTTAACAATATTGAAACTTATTGTTGGCGATGCTTTTATGGGAAGGCGATTAACGAACCAAGTTTCGATAATCGCACAAATGCGACTTTGCCAGGGATAGGCCTGGCCGTTACCGCCGGGGCTATTTAGCCTGGCCAACCCAGGAAGCGCACTATGTCCCAGTCAAATACCATAGAAATTCAATCATTTATTAATAACAACCCGTTCTCCCGCTACCAGTGGCTGATCCTCATTTTGTGTTTTCTTACCGTGGCGCTGGACGGCTTCGACACTGCGATCATCGGTTTTATCGCCACCTCGTTGGTACAGGACTGGGGAATAGAGAAAACCTCGCTGGGGCCGGTGATGAGTGCGGCGCTGGTGGGGCTAGCCGTGGGGGCGCTCACCGCCGGGCCGTTGGCGGATCGCATCGGTCGCAAGAAGGTGTTGGTGCTGTCGCTGGTGCTGTTCGGCGGTTTCAGCCTGTTGACGGCGTTCGCCACCACCTTGCCAATGCTGACATTGCTGCGCTTCTTAACCGGGCTGGGGCTGGGTGCGGCAATGCCGAACGCGGCCACCCTGATGTCGGAATATGCGCCGGAACGCAAGCGTGCGCTGCTGGTCAACCTGATGTTCTGCGGCTTTCCGCTCGGGTCATCGATGGGCGGTTTCGTTTCCGCCTGGCTGATCCCGCACTTCGGTTGGCAGAGCGTGATGGTGCTGGGCGGCGTGATGCCGCTGCTGTTGGCGGTGGTGCTGATTGTCGCGCTGCCGGAGTCCGCCCGTTTTATGGTGGTGCGTGGCTATCCGGCACAGCGTATTGCCGCGGTGCTTAAGCGCATTGCACCACTTAATTTAACCGAACTGCCGCGCTTTAGCCTGGTTGAAGAGGGCCAGGTGAAAGCCAAATCGGCACTGGGGGTGATTTTCTCTCCACGCTATCTGTTGGGCACCCTGATGCTGTGCCTGACCTACTTTATGGGCCTGATGATCTTCTATCTGCTGACCAGTTGGTTGCCGCTGCTGATCCGTGAAACCGGCGCATCCATTCGTCAGGCCTCGTTGATTACCGCGCTGTTTCCTTTGGGCGGTGGCATTGGCGTGCTGATCATCGGTTGGCTGATGGATCGCATGAATCCGCACAAGGTGGTGGCGGTGGGCTATCTGTTGACCGCGCTGTTTGTCTGCGCCATTGGCTACGTTTATACCGATCCCATATTGATGGCGGTGACGGTGTTTATCGCCGGTACCTGCATGAACGGCGCACAGTCCTCAATGCCGGCGCTGGCCGCCGGTTTTTACCCGACGCAGGGACGGGCGACCGGTGTCGCCTGGATGCTGGGGCTGGGGCGTTTCGGGGGCATTCTTGGCGCGATGAGCGGCGGGGTGCTGATGCAAATGCAGCTGTCATTCAGCACCATTTTCACCCTGCTGGCGATCCCGGCGCTGGTGGCAGCACTGGCGCTGATAGTCAAACATTTTGCTACCAGGGCAACGGCATTGGCCGGCTCGCTCAATAAGGCTTTATAAGGAGATAACCATGCGTACACAAATAGCAATTATTGGTGCCGGTCCGGCCGGATTGATGTTGTCACATCTGCTGCATTTGCAGGGCATTGAGTCAGTGGTATTGGAAACTCGCGGCCAGCAGGCGGTGGAATCCACCATTCGCGCCGGAGTGCTGGAGCAGGGAACGGTCGATTTACTCAATCAAACCGGGCTGGGTGAGCGTATGCGCGCAGAAGGGGCGCAGCACCATGGCATCCGGCAGGCATTTGGCGGTCAACAGCACCGGATCGATCTGACCGAACTGACCGATCGGGCAATCACCGTCTACGCCCAGCATGAAGTGTTGAAAGATTTGATTGCCGTGCGGCAGGCGGCAAACGGACAGCTCCATTTTGAAGTGGAACAGGTGGAACTCAAGGCGCTGGACAGCGAGCGGCCACAGGTGCATTACCGGCATCGGGGCGAGCAACGGCGAATTGACTGTGATTTTGTCATTGGCTGTGACGGTTTTCACGGCATTAGCCGGGCCGCGATGCCCGGCGGACTGCGACAGGACTATACCCGGATTTATCCCTTCGGCTGGTTCGGTATTCTGGTGGAGGCCCCTCCGTCCAGCGATGAGCTAATCTATGCCCGACATTCACGAGGATTCGCGCTGATCAGCACCCGTTCGCCTGGCGTTCAGCGGATGTATTTCCAGTGCGACCCGACGGAAAACGTTGAGCAATGGTCGGACGATCGCATCTGGAACGAACTGGAGAGCCGGCTGGAGAATCACGATGGCTGGTCGCTGAAAAAGGGCCGTATATTCCAGAAAAACGTGGTCGGCATGCGTAGTTTTGTAACCGAGCCGATGCGATGTAAACGCCTGCTGTTGGCGGGCGACTCAGCCCATATTGTACCGCCGACCGGGGCCAAGGGGCTGAACCTGGCGATGGCGGACGTTTGTCTGCTATCGCAGGCACTGGAGACGTTCTATCGCCACAAAAGCTGGCGGCGGCTGGACAGCTACAGCGACGATGCTTTGCAACGCGTTTGGCGTGCGGAACATTTCTCCTGGTGGATGACCAACATGTTGCACACCCGCAGTGACGACAGTGCGTTCCAGCAACGCTTACAATTATCGGAGCTGCAATACACCGTGAAGTCGCGCAGCGCCATGACGGTGCTGGCGGAAAACTACGTCGGCTCACCGTTTCAGATGATGTGACCCGAGAAATATCACAAAAACCAATAAATTCGCTCAATGTACCGATAATCGCCCAGCGTCGCGTTTAGCGGTCTTGACGCTGCTGACCGCGCCGCGCCATCATCGGATACTCGTCTTTTTGCCTGGAGGAACTATGGAGTTACTGACGCCGCTGCTGCGGTCTTCGGCGGTGACCCCTTGCTTTAGCGATACCGCTACGTTGCAGGGAATGCTGGATTTCGAAGCAGCGCTGGCCAATGCACAGGCCGGGTTGGGCATTATTCCTGCCGAAGCTGCGCAGCACATTAGCGAGGCTTGCCACAGCCATTTATTTGATGCGGCCGATCTGGCACAGGCGGCCGCGCAGGCAGGCAATCTGGCGATCCCGTTGGTTAAGCAATTAACCCGCCAGGTGGCACAGCAAAATGCCGAGGCTGCACGTTTCGTTCATTGGGGGGCAACCAGCCAGGACGCCATTGATACCGGGTTGATACTGCAATTGCGGCAAGTCATCGAACTGACGCACAGCGATTTGAACCGGCTGATTGCGGCGTTGGTGTCACAAATGACTCGCCATCAGGATTGCGTGCTGGTCGGCCGCACCTGGATGCAACACGCTTTACCCACCACCTTGGGGTTAAAGCTGGCGGGCACGCTGGATGCCTTGTTGCGCTATCGACAGCGGCTGGATGAAATGCGGCCCCGCGTGTTGGCACTGCAATTGGGGGGCGCCGCCGGCACCCTGGCTTCTTTGGGTGAGCAGGGAAGTCTCCTGGTGACGGAGTTAGCCAGCGGGCTACAACTGACCGCCGCAAATACTCCCTGGCACAGTCAACGCGATCGCCTGCTGGAGATCGCCGGTTGGTATGCCGGGTTATGTGGCTCGCTGGGCAAACTGGCGCGTGATATTTCGTTACTGACACAGACCGAAGTAGCGGAAGTTGCTGAACCGGTGGCGGCTGGGCGCGGTGGCTCTTCGACCATGCCGCACAAGCGGAATCCGGTGGCCTGCGCGGTGATCCTCGCCGCGGCCAATCGGGTACCTGCGCTGGTTGGCGGGTTATATGCCGCCATGGTGCAGGAGCATGAACGCGGCCTGGGCGGTTGGCACGCCGAATGGGAAAGCCTGCCGGAGTTGGTGATGTTAACGGCGGGGGCGTTGCACACGGCGGGTGATCTGCTGGACGGGCTGCAGGTGTTTCCGCAACAGATGGAACATAACCTGAAGTTAACCCACGGCCTGATCATGGCCGAGGCGGTCACCATGGCATTGGGTGAAGCGATTGGCCGCCAGCAAGCGCATCAGCATATCGAAAAACAGTGTCATTTGGCGCTGGCACAGCAGCTCACGCTGCTAGAGGTGTTACTGGACGACCCACTGGTTATGGCGCATTTATCTGCCCAGCGGCTGGCCGAGCTGTTGGATCCCCAGCAGTACCTCGGCAGTGCAAAAGTCTTTACTCAGCGGGTGCTGGAACAGGCCGCGGCCGCAACTTCAGGAGCAAATCAACATGAATGATCAACAACGTTATCAGCAGGGCATTGAGGTGCGCAGAGCGGTACTGGGGGATGCACATGTGGAACGTACCCTCAGCCAGCTCACCCCGTTAAATGAAGAGTTCCAGGATTTTATCAGTCGCTATGCCTGGGGGGAGATCTGGACCCGACCGGGGCTGGCTCGTCATACCCGCAGCCTGATCACCATAGCGATGCTGATCGCCCTTAACCGCGAAGCCGAACTGCGCATGCACCTGAAAGCGGCGGTGAACAATGGAGTGACTCGCGAGGAGATTAAAGAAGTACTGATGCAAAGTGCGCTGTACTGTGGCCTGCCGGCGGCCAACTCGGCGTTTCATCTGGCGGCAGAAGTGTTTGCCGAACAGGACCGGGAAGCCGATTAAGCAGAACGCACTGCGCCAGCGATACCACGCACGGTGGAGATAAATGCCAGTACGGCCTCGCTTAATTCACCGTCGTTACGGGTCAGAATGCCTACCGCTTCTTCCATTCCCTGAGTCGGCAGCGGCAGCGGGATCAACTGACCGGCGGCAATATCGGCTTTCACCGCGCTGGAAGGCACAAACCACAGATAGTCAAATTGCAGCGTCATCTGACGGGCCAGCGAAGCGGACAGCGTTTCTATGTATTGGCCGGGCAGACTGAAGCCCTGGGTTGAAAGCAGACTCTCGGTGTTGTGGCGCGGCACCGTGCCCTTCGGCGAGATAATGGCAGGATAATGCAGCGCGCGCTCCAGAGTGATGGTCTCACTTAACAGTGGGTGCCCCGGACGCGTCACCATCAGCAGTGACTCCAACAGCAACAGCTCGAAAGCCAGCCCGCTCATCATTTCCGGATCGGCCATGCGGCCAATCGCCACGTCAATCTCACCCGCTTTGAGCTGTGCCAGCAACTCGGCATTTTTGCCGGTAATCACCTGAATGCGTGAATGTGGGTGGGCCTGCTGATACTGGCCGATGGACTGCGGCAGCATGCCCAGTGCGGTGGTCGGTAGCGCACCGATACGTAATACCCGTGCAGGTGCATCGTCGAGCCGGTCAAGCGCGTGCCCGGCGGCGGTCAGCGCCTCCAGCACCCGCGTGGCATAGCCGAGGAACTGCTCCCCCTGTTCGGTCAGCAGGGTTCCCTGGCGGTTACGCACCAACAGGCGGTTGCCAGTTAGCGCTTCCAGTTCGCTCAGCGTCTTTGAAAGTGCGGGTTGGCTCAGGTTCAGCTTATCGGCTGCGCGGCTCAGCGAGCGTTCCTGCGCCACGGCAACAAAGCCGTTGATGTGGCGTAAACGCATGCGTTGGATGAATAAATTTGCTTTTTTCATCCCCCAGTGTAGGGAGTTTTTCCCATCGCTAACAAGTGACGGCGGCCGCATTTTTGCACTGACGTACGATTTTTTGCGGCCGCAGACTGGCGGCGTTTACAGGTCGAAGAACACCGTTTCGCCTTCGCCCTGGATCACGATATCAAAACGATAGACCAACTCTTCACCCCGGCGTTCTGGCTGGGCAATCAGCGTTTTTCGCCGTACCTCGAGCTCGATCAGGTTCAGTACCGGATCCTGCTGATTAGCGGCATCCTCATCGGCAAAATACAGCCGGGTGTGCAGGCCAATATTGATACCGCGCGCGACGATCCACAGGTTAATGTGCGGTGCCATCATCCGGCCGTCCCGGCCACAGACGGCACCCGGCTTGATGGTTTCAAAACGGTAGAGACCGGTTTCAAAGTCGCTGCAGCTGCGCCCCCAGCCCCGAAACGCGGCATCCAGCGGTTTGTTTTGTTGCTGGTCGCCGGGGTGGCTATAACGGCCGTGACTATTGGCCTGCCAGATTTCCAACAACACATCGCGGATAAGGCTGCCGCTGCCGTCAAACACCCGGCCTTCCAGGGTAATGCGCTGGCCCTGAGTTTCCGGCTGGGCCAGTACCTGGCCGAAGTTATTCTCAAAAATCTCAAAACCCGCGGCCAGAGGAGCGAGGCCAATGTGCACATAAGGCCCTGCGGTTTGTGACGGGGTTTCCTGTAGGTAGTTTTGCGGCATCATGCTTTCCCCTGCAGACGGTTTTCAAACAAGGTGGCGCGGTGGCCGCGTAACACCAGATCGAAACGATAGGCCAGGCTGTCCAACTGTACCGCGGCGGTTTTGTCCAGTCCGGCAATCAGTGAGCGCACCGCATCGTCATTTTTGATGGCGCGCACGATGGGGCAACTGGCAATCAACGGGTCGCCCTCAAAGTACATTTGAGTGATCAGCCGTTGGGCGAAAGCGCTGCCGGAAAGCGAGAAGTGAATATGCGCAGGGCGCCAGTCATTGACCCGGTTGCGCCAGGGATAAGGGCCGGGTTTGATGGTGCGGAAAAAGTAATAGCCGTTTTCATCGGTCAATACCCGGCCGCAGCCGCCAAAATTGGGATCTATCGGTGCCAGATACTGATCCTTCTTGTGGCGGTAACGCCCACCGGCATTGGCTTGCCATACCTCGACCAGCGCATTGCGCATCGGCAAGCCGTTTTCATCACGAACGTAGCCGTGCACGATAATCCGCTCGCCGATCGGCAAGCCTTGTTTGGCGTAGTTGAGGATCAGGTCGTTATCCAGTGCGCCGAGTTCGTGTTGGCCAAATAACGGCCCGGTGATCTCGGACAGTGAGTTTTGCAGGGATATCAGCGCATTTTTAGGTGAGCGCAGCACGCTGGTTTTATATTCCGGTGCCAGCACCGGCGGATGGCGATCGTAGTTACGTTGGTAGAGTTCATCTATCTGGCTCATGCGGAAATCCTCATGGCGTAGGCAGGGTGCAGAGGGCTGATCTGTTTTGGTTTAATGTCAGCACGAAGGGGAGAACAGCTTTCCCTATCCCGAGTCTCGCAAGCCAGGGTGTTACAAGAAAGTGAAATTTAGCGGTGTTTTGCATAACCTGAGGTTATGTTCGTGAGGAAAGAATTGCGATCACGTAACAAAGCCATTACAGATTTGCGGGCCAATGATGCAAGAGAAAATATCATTATAATTCATTGATATATGAATATTTATGTGTTCACTACCTCCTCAAATCGGAACAGTCATAAGTATCGCTCAGGTGTGAAAATTTTTCATATGCGTAGGAAATGAATCACTACAGGTCTACATTGCTGATAAAAATCAACCGATTATAAACCTGCAGTATCTCTTCCTAAACCGGCATAGTAATTGATGAAATATTTTGTTTCACTTGTTGACATTTTACTTACGCATGGCAATATCACCACAAAGAGAACGATAATCATTATCAACAATTTTTTGCTCACTGAAGCCGGAGGGTTACTCTTTGGCGGCTTGGCAGGAGAATATTTAGGTAATGGAAAAAAATAAAATCGATCCTGCACTCGATTCAGTTCCTTCACAGAGTGATTCAAATAAAATATTGAATGACCCTAATTGGGGGGATGCGCATTTTCGAAAAATACCAGGGTTAACCGGTGGCAAGTATAAAGAAGCTTTGCAGAGGTCAGTGGATGACCCATCCTCGTGGAATAATTCAATGAAGCAAAAATGTACTCGATGTCATTAATGAGGTGACAGGTTTGAATATTTTTATATACATCATGATTTACATTTCTTGGTATGGAGCTTTCTTTCTTCTAAAGAAGAGATTGTATAAATTAAATACTTTATACTCTCTAATTCCTGCATTTTTAACGCAGGTTATAGTTGAGAAATTTTCCTAATAAAAATAAATTTTTTAAGTTATATCGCTTATCGAGTTTTTTAAATAGGGACGGAGAATCTTAGTGAAAATAATTTCTGGTTTAAATTAATAAGCTTGATGGCTTTATCGTTTTTTCCATTTTATGCTTTCTCTATAGAAAAGCCTATAGAGAAGTAGGTTTAAGGGCGGCAACGCCGCCCTTAAGAAAATAGATATGACTAAAGCTGTTCGCCGTTGCTGGCGATCACGCGGCGGTACCAGTCGAAGCTCTTCTTGCGCGATCGCTCCAGCGTGCCGGTGCCGTCGTCGTGTTTGTCGACGTAGATAAAGCCGTAGCGCTTGCCGTATTCACCGGTGGTGAAGGAAACGCAGTCGATACAGCCCCACGGGGTGTAACCAATCAGATCCACGCCGTCTTCGATCACCGCTTTTTTCATTTGTTCGATATGCGCACTCAGATAATCGATGCGGTAGTCATCGTTGATTTGACCGTCGGCCTCGACCTTGTCGAAGGCACCAAAGCCATTTTCAACGATAAACAGCGGCTTCTGATAGCGCTCGTAGAGCACGTTCAACGAATAACGCAGGCCAACCGGGTCAATCTGCCAGCCCCAGTCGGAGGCTTTAACATGCGGGTTCGGCACATTGCCGGGGAAACCGAACATCGGGTCGCTGCTGCTGACCGCATCTGCCTGCAGGGCGTTGCTCATGTAGTAGCTGAAACCGATGTAATCCGCGCAACCTTCACGCAGGGTTTGCTCGTCCTGTGGCTGCATTTCTATCTGGAAACCTTTGCGCTGCCAGTCACGCAGCAGGTACGACGGATAGTAACCGCGCACCTGAACGTCGGTGAACAAATAACGCTGGTGCATGGCTTCGACGCTGTACATCACGTCATCCGGCTTGCAGGAGAACGGGTAGAAGGGCACGCAGGCCAGCATACAGCCGATTTTGAACTCAGGGTTAATCTGGTGGCCCAGTTTCACCACCTGGGCGCTGGCAACGAACTGATGGTGCAACACCTGATACAGCGTTTGTTCCGGGTTTTGTTCTTCACTGTAGACCACGCCGGAGCAGCAGTAGCCGAACAGCGGATACTGGTAGTTGCTCTGGTTGTTGATCTCGTTAAAGGTCATCCAGTATTTGACTTTGTGCTGATAACGGCGCAGTACCACTTCACTGAAACGTACAAAGAAATCAACCACCTGACGGTTTTTCCAGCCGCCATACTCTTTCACCAGATGATAGGGCATTTCAAAGTGGGACAGGGTGATCACCGGCTGGATATTGTATTTGAGCAGCTCATCAAACAGATCGTCATAGAATTGCAGACCGGCTTCGTTCGGCTCCAGTTCGTCACCCTTGGGGAAAATACGCGTCCAGGCGATTGAGGTGCGGAAGCATTTGAAACCCATCTCGGCGAATAGCGCGATATCCTGCTTGTAGCGGCCGTAGAAATCCACTGCCTCATGGTTAGGATAACGATAACCTTCAAGTACGCCATCGGTCATTACGCGATCCACGCCGTGCGCGCCACCTGACAGTACGTCAGCAATGCTTGGGCCTTTACCGCCCTGATCCCAACCACCTTCAACCTGGTGTGCGGCGACCGCGCCACCCCACAGAAAATCTTTCGGTAACTGTTGCTGTTTCATCGTTGGTTTCTCATTCGCTTATTAATGAAAGGTAATGAGAAGATACTAGCAAGCTGGAATGGAATGTCACGATATAACAAAATAGTGTTCGGGTAACTTGTCACATTAAAAAAACAGGCTGTTTTATTTGGCGGCGTTAATATGGCCCAACCGCTTGCCGATGGTTTCGATAATGTAAATGACCGGGATCTGGGTGGTGATGTTATGTTGCCCAGCGATCAGCTGTTGGGGAACGTGATAGGAGAGGTTGAAGTCCGCCATACGCGCCAGCGACGAGGTTTCGTTGTTGGTGATGCTGACGATTTTGCAGTGGTGCAGGCTGAACTGGCTGGCCAGGCGCAGGATCTCTTCGGTTTCACCAGAGACGGAAAGCATAATCGCTACCGCACTTTTATACATGTCGCTATTGACCGGATAATAAGGGTCATCAATATGGGTGCTGAATTTCCCTACGTTGGAAAAGAAACGAGCGCCATATTTCCCCAATGCCCCCGAGGTACTTACCCCGACGAAAATAATGCGCTCGGCGGCGGCAATATGTTGCACCGCCTGGTCAATCAGCTGATTAAATTCGTCGTTGTTAATGCTCTTAAAGAAACTGATTATTTCGCTGGTGCCAAAGTCTACCGGCGGCGCTTCGTTTTGCTCAAGATATAACTTAAAGCGAATACGGAATTCGGAATAACCCGCGCAGCCCATTTTCTTGCAAAAACGCAATACGGTGGTGGTGGACACCCCGGCGGCCTCGGCCAGCTCGCGGATGGTCATATACATCACCGCGTTTTTGTTTTTGATGACGTAGTTATAAATCATCAACTCCAGCGTATTGAGTTCGGCAATGGCTTTATGGGTAAACATAGACCTATCCGGCGAGTAACAACAGACCTTAATCAGAGCGGGCTAACATAACAAATTTTGCCGTTGCCCGCTCGTGGTTTTCGTTGTTATTCAGGCGCGTTTGGCCTTATCCAACAGTGGGTCATGCGCCGGCTCGCTGCTGGTCAGGTCACATTCTCTCGGCAAGCGCCAGGCGATAATACCGGCGATGATCAGCGATACCGCCAACGCGCAAACCGCGACGTTTTGACCGTACAGGTAGATCATCACACCGACCAGATAAGGCCCGCAGAAACCACCCAGATTGCCCAGACCGTTAATCACACCGCGCGCGCCACCGGCCACCTCCGCCGAAGCGATACGCCCTGGCATCGACCAGAACGGGCTGGTTGCCGCCTTCAGGAAGAAGCCGCACACCACTAATGCGATATAGGCCGCCACCACGTTATGGCGCAGCACCACCGAGGCCAACAGCGCTGCGGCGAAGCAGAACAGGGAAACCATTACCCACAGGCGGCGCTTGCCGGTTTTATCGGTCAGCACCGATATCAGGTAAATCCCCAGCAGGGTGGCGACGAACGGCAAAATGGCCAGGAAACCCACTGAGGCCATAGTGCCACCGGTCAGGTTTTTCAGAATGGTCGGTAACCACAACGTATAACCATAGTCGCCGGTCTGGTAGAAGAAGTTCAGCAATACCAGTTTCATCAGCCCCTTATTGCGGAACACGTCCTTCAACGGTGCGTTACTGACCGGCTGGGTTCTGCTGCGGGCCTGACGTTCGCGCGTCAGCTCGGTGATCAGATATTCGCGCTCGCGGGCCGGCAGCCAGCGCGCCTCCTGCGGCCGATCGCTGATCAACAGCCACCAGACGGCCAGCACCACCAGTGACAGCAAACCTTCGAGGATAAACAGCCAGCGCCAGTCGAGCTGGTTGATGATGGCACCAGAAATGGGGGCGGTGAGCATGCCGCCCAGCGGGGCGAACATCATCACGAAGGCGTTGGCGCGGCCCAGTTCTTTTTCCGGGAACCAGTTGCTGATCATGGTCAGCACCACCGGCAACATACCCCCTTCGGAAATACCCAACACAAAGCGCAAGATCAGCAGTTGATAGTGATTAGTAACAAAACCGGTAGCCACCGAAACCACCGCCCAGGCACACAGTGACCAGGCAATAAAGCGCTTGCCGCTGCCGTTAACCGCAATGCGCCCGCCGGGAACCTGCAAAAACAGATAGCCGATAAAGAAGATGCCGCTGGCCAAACCGGCCATCTGGCTGGTGATGCCCAAATCACTTTCCATCCCGCCGGGCAGGGCAAAACTGATATTGACCCGGTCCATAAAGGAAATAATGCAGGCGATCAGGATCGGGGCAATAACCCGCAGCCAGCGGGTGTTGGGTATTTTATTATCCATGGCGATCTCTCTTTATAAGGCGCAGGGAGAACCTCTCAATTCAATAAAGAGGTTCTGTGGTACGGCGATAATAAATTCGAAAGAAACGGCTTAATTACTCAATGGCGTGGGGTAACGGTGCCTGGTTGAAAAAGGCTTCAACGTTGGTAAATACGATGTCGCTCATTTTTTGCCGGGTTTCCTGCGTGGCACTGGCAATATGCGGCTGCAACACGACATTATCCATGGCGATCAGCTCGGTAGGCACCTGTGGCTCGTGGGCATAAACATCCAGCCCGGCACCGGCAATGTCACCGTTTTGCAACGCGGCGATCAGGTCCTTTTCGTTGACGATGCTGCCACGGGCAATGTTGATCACCAGCGCATGCGCCGGCAACGCATCAAATACGGTTTTGTCCACCAGGCCTGCGCTGTCCTTGCCACCGGAGATGGCGATCACCAGAAAATCGCTTTCCCGCGCCAGCGCCAGCAAGTCCGGGTAATAAGCATAGGGCAGCGTGGTGTCCTGCCGATGGCTGGCATATTGGATACGCATGTTGAAACCGGCGGCGCGCTGGGCGATGGCGCGGCCGATGTTACCCATACCAAAAATCCCCAGACGTTTACCGCTGACCTGCACCGATAAGCCCGGTGCCTCCTGCAGCCAGCGGCCTTCACGGACAAAACGGTCGTTATGGCAGAGCTGACGGGCGGTGGCCAGCAGTAACCCCAGCGCCATATCTGCCACGTCTTCGGTCAATGCGCCGGAGGTGATGGTTACCGCGATGTCGCGCTGACGGGTGTAGTTCAGGTCAATGGCGTCAGTACCGACGCCGAACACTGCAATCAGCCCCAGTTGCGGTAGCTGCTCGAGCACCGGCGTGGTGACACCGATATCGCCACGGGTGACGACCGCGCGGATGGCTTCGCCGCGGGTCGCCAGAAAATTGACCGGGTCCGCCTGCTCATACAGCCGGTGCACCACAAAGGTTGCCTCAAGACGGGCAAGCAGGTTTTCCATCACGGGAGCGATTAACAGCAGTTCATTGGGCGTATGAGTCGTCATGGTTTCACCTGTTTAAAAATAGCGTTGATACGTTATGGCTATCAAAGCGGTTTTCCGCAGGCGGTTTTGCGACAGATATCACGCTGAAGGATGTTAAAAAAGGGTGTTACCCGGAATGTGATCGACGGGGAAAAAGTGGTAACAGCAATCCGTAACATGTCGGCAGTAACGCCAAAATAAGGTTATTCCCGATAGTCGCATAATGATTTTCATTAGCCGTATTTTAGCTAAGCCCGGCTAGATGTTTTTACTATAAACCCTAATTAAAAGTTATTTATTCCTGCTCTGAAAAGGATAATAGATTGGAATTAATCAAAGGGAATAAGCTGATTGAAAAATAGAGAAGACGCCGGAGGTTAATATGCCCGTAACATTAAATTACGCGACTGCACAACAGGTTAAAAACCATCCCAAGGTCAATGTTGATAGCCCGTACCCTGATCATCAAAGCACGCCAAACACCCCGATTTTCGAACGCGATCTGACGCCGGAGGCGAGCTGGCAATTAGTGAAGCTTGGAGCGGCAGTGTTGGTGGATATTCGCACCCCGGAAGAGCGCAAGACCTTCGGTTACGTTGAGCTTTCCTCGCAGGTTCCCTGGTTAACCGGGTCGAATAAAATCCGCAATCCCCGTTTTTTCATTGAGTTAAGCAAGGTTGTCGATAAACAGCAGCCGATCATTTTGCTGTGCCAAACCGGTAAACGTTCCACGGATGCCCGACTTGCCGCCCTTAAGGCCGGTTACACCCAGGTCTATGGCGTGCTGGGCGGGGTTGAGGCGGCACGCCATTTGCCGTGGTTTACCGACGATAATCGGCACCCCTGAAGCAGGTTTGCCAGCAGGAATTTCGGCCATTTGAAGCGATGTAATAAGGGAAAATATGACTAACTTGTTCCAGATAAAAGAACAGGCCCACTGGCAACTGGCCGACATTGTGAACGAACTGCGCACCACGCGGCTGCTCTGGCGTGAGCGCAGTGGCCAGTCTTCGCGCTCCGGGCACAAGGAACTGCCTTCCAGAGCGGTCGTCAACCAGATTGCCGAATCCCTGCGGGCCATACTCTTCCCGATGCGGCTGGGGCCGGACGATTTACGGCATGAAAGCGAAGATTACTATGTCGGCCATACGCTGGATGCGGTACTGAATGCCTTATTGGCTCAGGTGCGTCTGGCCCTGAGTTTCAGCCGTTCGGACGAGCAGGCCGCGACGCCCGGCGACGACGAAGCCATCAATCTGAAAGCGGTGGCGCTGGTTCGCCAGTTCGCCAGCGTGCTGCCGACAATCCGCAGTCGCCTGGATAGCGACGTTCTGGCGGCCTACCATGGCGACCCTTCGGCACGCAGCGTTGACGAGGTTTTACTGTGTTTCCCCGGCGTTAACGCCATTATCCATCATCGGTTGGCACACTATTTCTATCAGGTGGGCGTGCCGCTGTTGGCACGGATTATCGCGGAGAAGGCGCATGGTGAAACCGGTATCGATATTCATCCCGGCGCGCAAATTGACGACGGATTCTTTATTGACCACGGTACCGGCGTGGTGATTGGCGAAACCGCCGTTATCGGCAAGCGAGTGCGGCTCTATCAGGCAGTGACGCTGGGTGCCAAGCGGTTTGTGACCGAAGAGTCCGGCATCTTGCAGAAAGGGCAGCCACGCCACCCGATTATCGAGGACGACGTGGTTATCTATGCCGGGGCCACCTTGTTGGGCCGGATCACCATCGGCAAAGGTTCTTCTATTGGCGGCAATGTGTGGCTGACGCGCAGCGTAAAACCCGGCAGCAATATCCGCCAGGCCAATATCCAGAGTGACAGCCAGGAGTTTGGTTCCGGGATTTGATGCTAATGGTTCGCTATTATTAATTATTCCACAGGGGGTGACGCTATTAGCTAATAGTAGGTTTGTTGCTATTTAATGATATTAACGCGCTATTTGATTGGCAGTTCTTAATTATTTATTCGCCATTATTTATTCGCCACCTATTTTTTCAGGAGAATCACCCGATGTCACAACAAAATGAAGCCCGGCTTGCATTAGGGGATAATGCTGCGCGGCAATTGGCCAACGCAACAAAAACCGCCCCGCAATTATCTATTCTGACGCCGCGCTGGCTGGTGCATCTGCTGCAATGGACGCCGGTAGAAGCGGGTATATTCCGGCTTAACAAGGTAAAAAATCCGCTCAATGTGCAGGTTGCCTGCTCGCAGCGAGATGAAGGATTATTACCGCAAACCTATGTTGATTACGAAGAGGCGCCGCGCGAGTATTTTCTTAATGCCGTGACCACCATTCTGGATGTTCATACCCGGGTATCCGATTTATACAGCAGCCCGCACGATCAAATTCGCGAACAGCTGCGTCTGACGATTGAAACCATTAAAGAGCGCCAGGAGAATGAGCTGATCAATAACCCTGAGTACGGGTTGTTGGCCAGCGTTGATGAGTCGCAACGTATTTCTACCCTGACCGGCGCGCCGACGCCCGACGATCTGGACGAATTGATCACCAAAGTGTGGAAGGAACCGGGTTTCTTCCTGGCCCATCCTCTGGCCATTGCAGCCTTTGGCCGTGAGTGCACTCGCCGTGGCGTGCCACCGCCGACCGTCAGCCTGTTTGGTTCGCAGTTCCTCACCTGGCGCGGTCTGCCGCTGATCCCATCCGATAAGTTACCGATCGATGACGAGGGTAAAACCAAGATTATCCTGTTGCGTACCGGCGAAAAACGCCAGGGTGTGATCGGTCTGTATCAGCCGGGCGTCGCCGGTGAACAGAGTCCGGGGTTGTCGGTGCGCTTTATGGGGATTAACCGCAATGCGATCGCCTCCTACCTGATCTCACTTTATTGCTCATTGGCGGTTCTGACCGAAGATGCCGTTGCCGTTTTAGACGATGTTGATGTGAGCAAATATCATGACTATCCAGACAGTTACAAGTAGTTCATTGCCCCACCAGGCGCAGCCTCCAGCCGGTTTGCCGGACGTCAACGCCTTGGCCAATTTGGCCAATCAGATCTTCAGTGCCTTGCCTGGACGCGAGATTGGCGCGACGTTGCCGCAGGCTGCCGAGGGTGAACAAGCTGCGACGGTACTGCCACAGTCCTATGCTCCGGCGCTGGAGCCGACACTGGCCACCGAGGTGCCTGAAACGCCAACGTTGTCTGGTCGCCAGCAGGGCGTGCAGCGGCAGGCTTTTCTGGCACCGCCCACTCTGCCTCAACCGCAGGGGCCGGTGGCGAGCGCCGGCTTCTATTTTTTGAAAGAAAACCAGCGTCAGCCGTCGGAGGCGGGGTTAGACCGCCTGGCGAACCAGGCGCTCACCGGTCAGGGCTCGCTTAGCGATCAACCCTTTGCGGGGGCGATTAATGGCGGGCTGGAGGCGGTGATTGGCTCGCTGTTTCCGGCTGTCCCACTACCGGTTCATGGTGTTGCACAGGATAACGTCAGTGGAAACTACTATTTTCTGGAACAGGCGCGGCCCGGGCGCGAAGCAACGCCACAACAGCAATCGCGCAGCAGTTTTGATGTCCACGCCGTACGCCGCGATTTCCCCATCCTTGCGGAGCGGGTCAATGGCAAACCCCTGGTGTGGCTGGATAACGCGGCGACAACTCATAAGCCGCAGGTGGTGATCGATCGGCTGGCGTATTTTTATGCGCATGAGAACTCGAATATCCACCGTGCGGCGCATGAACTGGCCGCCAGGGCTACTGATGCCTATGAGGGGGCCAGAAACAGCGTAGCCCGTTTTCTCGGGGCCAAGTCGGCGGCGGAAATCATCTTTACCCGTGGCGCGACGGAGGCCATCAATCTGATTGCCAATACCTTTGGTCGTCAGCACATTGGCGAAGGCGATGAGATCGTGGTTTCCCAGTTGGAACACCACGCCAACATCGTGCCCTGGCAGCAGCTCGCCGCCAGCGTGGGCGCGAAAATTCGGGTGATCCCGGTGGACGATAGTGGGCAAATTCTGTTGGCAGAATACCGCAAACTGTTGTCATCGCGTACCCGTCTGGTTTCCATTACCCAGGTGTCCAACGCGTTGGGCACGGTGACCCCGGTGGAGGAGGTGATTGCGTTGGCGCATCAGGTCGGCGCGCGGGTGCTGGTCGATGGGGCGCAGGCGGTCTCGCACCTGAAGGTCAATGTGCAGGCGCTGGACGCGGATTTTTACGTGTTCTCAGGCCACAAGGTGTTTGGCCCAACGGGTATTGGTGCGGTGTACGGTAAGGCAGAGCTGCTGGACACTCTGCCACCGTGGCAGGGGGGCGGCAATATGATTGCCGACGTCACCTTTGAAAAAACGCTGTATCAGCCGGCTCCGGCACGGTTTGAGGCGGGAACCGGTAACATCGCCGATGCGGTGGGGCTGGGGGCGGCGCTGGACTATGTCGAACGTCTGGGGCTGGACAATATCAATCGTTACGAGCATGAGTTACTGCAGTATGCCACCGATCGGTTGGTTCGTATTCCCGGCCTGCGTCTGATTGGCACCGCAGCCAATAAGGCCAGCGTGCTGTCGTTCGTGCTGAGCGGTTATCGTACCGAGGAGGTGGGGAATGCGCTAAACCGTGAAGGCATTGCGGTGCGCTCCGGTCATCACTGTGCGCAGCCGATCCTGCGGCGCTTTGGCGTAGAGGCCACGGTGCGGCCTTCACTGGCGTTTTACAATACTTACGAAGAAGTGGATCTGCTGGCAGCGACCTTGCACAAGCTGGCCAAAGGGCGCTAACAGTTCCCCGAGGCTAATGACAAGGCTGCCTTTGATTCCGAGATACCCGGGCCTGGCGCACCGAGGGGCGCTCTCCCTAATCATGGGCTTTCTCGGCAGTCTGAGCGCTAACGGCGTCTGCTGATTTTCGACCCGGCGTGGATCCTTCTGCGCCGGTTTTTTTCTGCCTGTCGGACTTAAAAGTACGGAAATTCATAATAAATACCCACTTTTCGGTAAAGCAATTCACGCTACATACCCTTAACATCACTAAGTGTTCTAATGATTATAATTAGCAGGCTGTGAATCATTCACCGCAGTGATATTACGGAGAAATCCGTTTAGTTAAGGATATATTTCACCATGGAAATCAAAATAAACGGCCGGATGGTCGCGCTTGACGACGTCTCGCCCGAAACGCCTTTACTCTATGTGTTACGCAACGATCTTGGCCTAAACGGCCCCAAATACGGCTGTGGTTTGGGGGAGTGCGGTGCCTGTACGGTGCTGGTCGATGGCGTTGCTGCTCGTTCTTGTTCCATCCCTCTGAGCGGTGCGCTCAATAAATCCATTACCACGCTGGAAGGCATCGGTGAAGCGGGGCAATTGCATCCGGTGCAACAAGGCTTTATCGATGAGCAGGCCGCACAGTGCGGTTATTGCACCAACGGCATGATCATGACGCTGGTCGCTCTGTTTGAGCGCAATCCGCAGGCCGATGAACAACAAATCAAAAACGAACTGGCCTATAACCTGTGTCGTTGCGGCACCCATATCGAAATCCTGCGCGCCGCCGCCAAAGCCCGGCAGCTGTTGGCTGAAAGGGGGCAGGCATGAGCCGCCTGGAAATAACCCGCCGCCGCCTGTTACAGGCCGGTGGCGTGGTGATGGTCAGCAGCCTGTTGCCCGTATCACTTAATGCTTTCGCCGCCGAGCCTGCCACCCTGGGCAACCTGCCGCTGGATCGCGTGGACAGTTTTATCGGTCTGACCGCCGACGGCCGGGTCACCGCCTTTAACGGCCATGTGGATCTCGGTACTGGCATTCGCACGGCATTGGCGCAAATTGTTGCCGATGAAATCTGCGTCCCTTTTGATCAGGTGACGGTCATTCTGGGGGATACCCAGCGCACGCCGGATCAGGGGCCGACCATCGCCAGTGCCACCATTCAGGTGACTTCAATTCCGCTGCGTCAGGCGGCGGCACAGGTGCGGCAATTGCTGTTGGGGCTGGCCGCTCGCGCTTTCGCGTTGCCGGTGGACAGGCTACGTGCAGAAAATGGCCGGGTATTTGCAGCGGATAAACCCCATGTCAGCCTGAGTTATGGCGATCTGGCCAGCGGGCAAAACTTACAGGTGGCACTGGATAAAACGGTCATGTTGAAGAGCGTGACGGAGAGTCGTTACGTCGGCAAGGCGGTACCACGGGTGGATATCCCGGCCAAGGTCACCGGCCAACTGACCTATGTGCACGATCTTCGCCTGCCGGGCATGCTGCACGGCAGAGTGGTGCGGCCGCCTTATATCGGGGCTGACAGCAGTGCCCCGCTGGGCAGTGGGCTGCTGTCGGTGGACAGAGCTTCCATTGCTCATTTGCCAGGTATCGTAAAGCTGGTGGTGATTAACGATTTTATCGGCATCGTCGCCGAGCGTGAAGAGCAGGCGATCGCAGCCATGCGCCAATTGAAAACCGTGTGGCGCCCATGGTCCGGGCTACCGGATCTCTCGGCGGATGGGCTGCATGCGGCGTTGGTGGCTAACCCGAAAACCGACCGCGTACTGCGTGATGATGCGGGGGTCGATGCCGCGCTGGGGTCGTTACATACCGAGGTTAATGCCGATTACGTCTGGCCCTATCATCAGCATGCTTCCATCGGGCCTTCCTGTGCGGTGGCCGACGTCAGCAGTGAGCATGCAGAAATTTGGTCCGGGACGCAAAACCCTCACGATCTGCGTAAAGACATTGCCCATTTGCTCGACCGGCAGCCGGAGCAGGTGCACATCAACCGTATGGAGGCCTCAGGTTGCTATGGCCGCAACTGCGCCGATGACGTATCGGCAGATGCCGCACTGTTATCACAGGCGACCGGCAAACCGGTCAGGGTGCAGTTGATGCGCGAGCAAGAGTCGGGCTGGGAGCCCAAGGGCACCGGGCAGTTGATCCGGGTGCGCGGTGGGCTGGATCAGCACCGGCAGGTGGCGGCCTATGAGTTGAAAACCAGTTATCCTTCCAATAATGCCGTGACATTGTCACTGGTGTTGGCCGGCAAGGTGGCCAATCGGGCCGACGTACAGCAGATGGGCGACAGAACTGCCATTCCACAGTATGAATATCCGAACATGCGAGTAATTTGCCAGGACGCTGCGCCAATCGTTCGGGCTTCCTGGATGCGCGGGGTGTCGGCGCTGCCCAACGTGTTCGCCCATGAGTCGTGGATTGATGAACTGGCGTGGCATGCCGGGCAGGATCCGATCGCTTTCCGCCTGCAATATCTGAAAGACCCGCGTGCGGTCGCGTTGATCAATGCGCTGAAGAAACAGGCTAACTGGCAGCAGGGGCCGTCGCATCGCAACCCGGCACCGGATACGCAAGCGTGGGTCACGGGACGTGGCTTTGCCTATGCGCGTTACTTCCACAGCAAATTCCCCGGTTTCGGCGCCGCCTGGGCTGCCTGGGTGTGTGACCTTAGCGTCAATCGCCACAGCGGCCAGATCAAGCTCGATAAAATCTTTGTTGCCCATGACTGCGGACGCATCATCAACCCGGCCGGAGTGCGCCATCAGGTGCATGGCAATATTCTTCAGTCCGCCAGCCGGGTGCTGAAAGAGTTTGTCACCTTTGACGCTTCGGCGGTGACGTCGCTGGACTGGGGCGGCTACCCGATCCTGCGTTTTGACGAGTTGCCACAGGTGGATGTTCAACTGCTGGACTATCCGGATGAGCCGCCGATGGGCGCGGGAGAGTCGGCTTCGGTGCCGAGTGCGGCCGCCATCGCCAATGCGTTATTTGATGCGCTGGGGGTGCGTCTGAGGGAAGTGCCGTTTACTCCCGAACAGGTGCTGAAAGCGTTAAAACAGCAGGCTTCCGCCAACGCAGCAACCAGGGATAAGTCATTATGAGCAAATTAAAGAAAGCCGCTGGATGGGGCAGCCTGGCCGTCATCGCCGTAGCAGTCACCGGCGCTATTATCAGCTGGCAGCCGGAAATTTCGCCTCGTGATGTGAACGAGACCCAGGTTTTTAGTCAGCAACAGATTGTCCGTGGCAAAATGCTGGCCGATCTCGGCGACTGTTCGGTTTGCCATACCCGGCCGGGCGGTAAACGCAATACCGGCGGGCTGGCGATGGAGATCCCATTCGGCACCATCTACACCACCAACATCACTCCGGATAACGAAACCGGCATTGGCAAATGGTCGTATGCTGCCTTTGAACGGGCAATGCGTCATGGGGTCGATCGCCAGGGGCGCTATCTCTATCCTGCCTTCCCCTATACCGCCTTTACCCGTACCAGTGACGAAGATCTGCAGGCGTTATACGCCTATCTGATGTCGCAACCAGCGGTGAACTACCAGCCACCCGTTACCGCACTGAGTTTTCCGTTTAACATTCGCCAGGGCATAGTCACCTGGAACTGGCTATTCCTGACGCCGGGCGCGATGAAGGCAGACCCCGACCAAAGCGCCGAATGGAACCGGGGAGCCTATCTTACCGAGGGGCTGGGTCATTGCAGCGCCTGTCATTCACCCCGCAATCTGATGTTTGGCGAAAAAGGCGGCAATGCGCACTTGACCGGCGGCGTGGCGGAGGCCTGGACGGCGCCGTCGCTTACCGGCAGTTCGGTGGCACCGCTGGATTGGACCCGGCAGGATCTCCTCAGCTTTATGCGCAGCGGATACTCGGCAAATCACGGCGTAGCGGCAGGGCCGATGGCACCGGTAATCGAAGAGGGGCTTTCACGCCTGCCGGAGCAGGACCTGCAGGCCATCGCTACCTATCTTCGCAGCTACCACCCGGCGCAAGCCAAGGCTGCGGAGGCACAAAGACTGAACGACTGGGCAGAGTTAAAAACGCAGCCGTTAACCACCGAAGGGGCGCGTATTTTCTCCGGAGCCTGCATGGCTTGCCATGCTCAGGAAAAGGGGGCGCAAATGGCCGGTGTCAGGCCTTCACTGGCGCTGAATACCAATCTGTTTGCCGATACGCCAGACAATGCGATTAGGGTGGTGCTGGACGGTATCCAGCGGCCGGCCAATATCAATCTGGGATATATGCCGGCATTCCGCCATAACCTGAACGATGCGCAGATTGCGGCGTTGCTTGATTTCCTGCGGCAAAGTTACGCCGGGAAAGCGCCGTGGCCTGACCTGCAGGCGCAAGTCAGCCGCTTACGCAGTGAGACTGAAGATAGATAGGTTTGGTAAATAGATAGGTTCGTTAAATTGGCGGGGCCATTGCAGGCCCCCAATTTAGCATTTGCCCCGTAAACTCTCGCCCCCTCGGGCGGGGATATAAGGGGAGCTAATCAGGTATTTTCTGCGATGGTACATAGGTTTTCAGTGTTTCGATTGTTGCGCTGCGGTGAGATAAAAACTCGTCCAGAATGGACAACGCATTTGCTGACCCAATGGCAACGGTGAAGATAACCGGTCAACTTATAGTGATACACATTTTCTGGTCAAAGGCTTCCTAAGGTCATACAGTACAAGCTGATTATCGGTAAGGTGTCCAGTATCACCCTCAGCCGTGGCGCGACAGGAAAATATTACGCCTCAATACTCTGTGACGATGGGCTGACCGAGCCAGCCAAACCCACACTGATAACCCGCGTAACCGGTTGTGATTTGGGTTTGTCACATTACTTAATTCAATCGAACGGCAAAAAAATAGCCAACCCACGACATCTGGTACGTGCCAGCCGTAATCTGCGGCGTAAACAAAAAGCGCTGTCACGAAAGATAAAAGGCAGTGTAAACCGGGCAAAAGCGCGTTTGCAGGTAGCGAAATGCCACGAGCATGTGGCGAATGCCCGTGCTGACTTCCAGCATAAATTGTCTCGGACACTGGTTGACGAAAACCAAGCGGTCATTGTTGAGACACTGAAAGCAGCAAACATGATGAAAAATCACAAGCTGGCGCGGCACATTGCGGATGCGTCGTGGTCTGGGTTCGTGATGAAACTGGAATACAAAGCGGAGCAGTCCGGCAAACACCTGGTGAAAATTGATCAATGGTTTGCCAGCTCTAAAACCTGCCATTGCTGCGGTTATAAAATGACGGAAATGCCGCTGAATAAACGTATCTGGCCATGCCCGGCGTGTGGTGTTGAGCATGACCGCGATATTAACGCGGCCATCAACATCCAGCACAAGGGTATAACGGATTTACAGGCGGCGGGACTCGTCGTTTCTGCCCATGGAGGCCAGCGTAAATCTGTCATATCGACGGTTGCGGCCTGAGAAGTGGGAAGCCTCGCCGTTTACGGCGGGGAGCAGTCACTGAGTCACGCACAGCTCATTCCAGTAGCTGAAACGGACGCGCTGTTTCAGTCGGTTATTCCACAAATAAAGCGTCATCGTTTGTTCCTCCGCCATGTCTGTCTTAATAAATAACAGCTATTGCTGAATGGGGCGAATACCTTATTTTGCTGAGCTTTTGATATTTTTGGGATAACCGTGCCTGGGTTTATCGGTGATAAATTCGGTTTAAGGCAGGTTAACTCTCGTCCGCCAGACAGGGCTTTTTCTTCGCCCGCATCAGCCGCCAACCAAAATTCATGCCCGCCGCCGCCAGCAAGATGGCCGCAGCGCCCAACAGTTGCATCAGGCTCAGGCGGTGGCCGAACACCGCCCAGTCGACGATAATCGCCACCAACGGATAGATAAACGACAAGGCACCCACCAGGCTGGTCGGGATTTTCTGGATCGCGCTGTACAACAGCGAAGACATCAACCCGGTATGCACCAGGCCCAGGGTTGCCAGCAGCAGCCAGGCATTTGCCGTTGATGGCAGAGCGGCCAGCCCGGCGAAGGGGGCCAACAGCACCACGCCAACGGTGAGCTGAATCAACACGATCAGATGCGGTGGCACCCCTTTCAACTGTTTGACAATCGCTGCCGCGACCGCATACATAAAAGCCGCACCCAGCGCCAGCATCACACCGGTAAAGTAATGGGATCCGGAAGCAGCGCCTTCATGTTTGCCGATAATAATCAGCAACATGCCGCCAAAGGCCAGCAGCAGCCAGCCGATTTTGTTTGCGGTCAGTTTTTCACCAAAAAACAACAGCCCCAGCCCGACCAACATAAAGGGTTGCACGTGGTAAGTGACCGTTGCCACGGCAATCGAGGCGTAGGAATAGGCAGCAAATAACAGCGTCCAGTTCAACACCAGCGCGATCCCACCCAGTACCGCAATCGCGGCCTGTCGCCGGGTTAACCGGCCCTTTTTCAGCAGGCCGAGCAGGGCGCAGGCAACCAGCATCGCCAGCGCGCCAAAGGCACAACGCCAGAAGACCACCGTGGTAGCCGGTTGCCCCAGCATCACCACCGGCCAGCCTACGGTGCCGGAAATCATCATGGCGAGCGTCATCTGCCATACGCCGCTGGTTTTCACCTTCATTCACCTTCTCCCCGTTTGCGCTCAGTGCTTGCCGACATCGGCAGTTACCATTAAAATGAACAACTGAACATTATGATGAACAGCTCGCAACCGTTCGTCAAGTCGAACAAATGGATGATATGGTGAACAATGAGCGCTAATACCGACAGTAACCTCACTCCTATTGGCCTGCTTTCTAGCGCTATTCGCCGCGAACGCGAGCGGCTGGGGCTGTCGGTTACCGAGTTGGCCCGGCGGGCGGGTATAGCAAAATCGACGCTTTCACAGCTGGAAACCGGCAACGGCAATCCCAGTCTGGAAACGCTGTGGGCATTGGCGATGGCGCTGGATGTGCCGGTCAGCCGGTTAATCTCCCAGCCGCGTCAGCACGTTCAGGTGATCCGCGCTAATGAAGGGGTGACCACCGTTTCCGAACAGGCCAATTACGCCGCGACCTTGTTGGCAACCTGTCCGCCAGGCGCGCAGCGCGATATTTACCGCCTGAGCGTGCAACCGGGCGAGGCACGCATTTCGCGCCCGCATATGCCGGGTACCATTGAGCACGTGATTATCAGTAGTGGCAGGGCGCTAGTCGGGCCGAAGGACCAGGCGGTGGAGTTGAGTCCGGGGGATTACATCAGCTACTCCGCCGATCGGGAGCACATTTTCGAAGCCCTGGCAGCGGATACCACGGCGGTGATGCTGATAGAGCAAGGCTAGTCCCATTGGGTCACTCAGGCAGGGGGGCTGTGTAAAAGGTCATCTTCTGATAATGGTCGTTGAGTAGATTGACCTCCGCCGTCACGTTGAACCCCAGCGTTTGATACATTCTGCCCAAATAGGGTTTATTCTTGTCGGCCAGCAAACCGACCTTTTGGAAACCCTGTTTTTTGGCCTCAAGCGTCACCTGATTAACCAAACGTTTGGCTATGCCCTTACCCCGGCATTCCGGTAACACCGCCAGAGAATCAATATAGATTTCATCCGGTTCAGACTCATTTTCCATATCGGGCAGATGTTCGGTGATGGACTGAAAACCGGATTCATCTTCACCGCGAAAGTAAAGGATACAACCCAGGATCCCGCTGTGGCTTCTGGCGACAAAGATGTTTCTGTAACTGAAGTAGATATCATCACGACTGAAATTTATTTCGTACTGGTGGAGGGCATCGTTAATATCATCCTTACCGGAAAGAGCCAATACGGCATCTTTATCTGCCAGGGAGATGAGCCTTACAATTTCTGCCGCATCGGTTTTTTTCGCTTTTTCGATAATGATATTTTCCATAAATTGCCTTCCTTTTAAAACGTGGCCTTTGTACTTTGAAACTTGCTGCCCCGAATGATACCTCGGATCCTGTCAGGCGAATCGGTATTTTATTGAAAACGCTTCTCATTTATACTATTGTGCCGCGCCTGATTAAGGCCACCGTCATGGTTTAACAACCTTCAAGGACTGAAGATGAAAATTGTTGTTCCCTCGATACTTTTGCTTGCCGGTCTGACTGCGGCGCAACCGGCAACGCTGCTGGCTGCAGAGGCCCCGACGGCTACCGCACAGGAAAACGCTGCCCGTAATGATTTTAGCTTTGTGCGTTACCGCGCCGATTATCAAGTGCGAGCCAATGCCAGCAATGTGAAAACCGAGAGCTACGAAGTCCTGCTCAAAACCAAAGCCGCGGTCGAAAAATTCAGCCAAATCCGCCTGAGTTACAGCGAGAAAATGGAAACGCTGGAGGTGCTCTCCGCTTATACGTTGACCGCCGATGGCCAGCGCCATGATGTGGCGCCCGATCGTATCTATACCCAGGAAAGTTATTCCAGCGCCTCGGCGCCCTTGTATGCCGATCGCAAGGTGCGGGTTATCGTCTTCTCCAACCTGGCACCGGGTTCGCGCGTGGTGTATGAACTGCGTCGCACGCAAAACACGCCGTATTTCCCTGATTACTTTGGCCTGTGGGAAACCTTCAGCGTATTCGAT
Source organism: Serratia sp. AR11 (assembly GCF_056376275.1). Lineage (NCBI taxonomy): Bacteria > Pseudomonadati > Pseudomonadota > Gammaproteobacteria > Enterobacterales > Yersiniaceae > Serratia > Serratia sp. AR11. The sequence continues at coordinate 2,805,600 of NZ_CM150739.1, read as the reverse complement.
CAATTTGATGACGCGGAAGTTAACCTGCTCGCGCCGGCAGATTTGCCGATGCATGTGTTTACCCGTGGCGTGGAAGGTGGCAATGCGCCGCAGGTGCGCGATGGCCAGGCACACTGGCGCTGGCGTTATCAGCGCAGCGATCCGCTAAAGGCCCAGAACTGGTCGGCGAACAGCTGGACGTTCAGCCCAACCATCATGGCCAGCACCTACCGCGAATGGCCGCAGTTGGCCAAAGCCTACCAGTTGAAAGCCAGCCAGGCGGCGAAAGTCACCCCGGCAGTGCAAGCCCTGGCGGACAAAATTACCAGCGGTATCAGCGATCGTCGTGAACAGACGGCGGCGATCTACCGCTGGGTGGCACAGAATATTCGCTACGTTGCCGTGTATTTGGGCAACGGTGGGCTGGAGCCCAATTCGGCGCAGAGTATCCTCGATAACCATTACGGGGACTGCAAGGATCACGTGGTGCTGCTGGAGGCGTTGTTGGCCGCCAAGGGCATCGTCAGTTCGCCGGTGCTGATCGGCATGGATGAAGGGCCAACTTTACCAACGGTGCCGCTGTTGGGGCGCTTCAACCACGCGATTACCTACGTGCCGGAATTCAATCTGTATCTGGATTCCACCAATCCCTGGGCTCGTTTTGGTCAACTGCCGGGGGCCGATCTCGGGGCACCGGTATTGATCACGCGCGAAGCGAAATTGGCACGCACCCCAGACAATGATGAACTGTGTAATAACACGTCACTCAGCGTGGACTTTGTCTTCGATAAAGCGGGCAATATGCGTGGGCAGACGGAGCGCAAACTGGGTGAGGTGGATGAGATTGACCTGAGGGGCTATTTTTCCCAACTTAACCAGCAAAACCAGGCACGGGTGGAAGAAACCATTATGGCGTCTTCCGGTATTGATGGCCGTGGGGAAATTGCACTGCATGGCGATCCACTCGATCTCAAAAAGCAGTTTGGTTACAGCTATCGTTTCAAGGCCGAGGACTATGTCGATTTTGGCGTGGTAGGCGGGATGACGGTGCCAACGCCGCCCGGTGGAAAATCTTTCCGTACGCTTTACTCGACGACGTCGGCACCGACCAACGAAACGCCGTTCTATTGCACCGCACAACGCTATGATGAGACCTATCGTCTGAGTTTGCCCACCGGCGTGCCGATCATTGCGGTTCCAAAGAACCAGCAGTTCAATAATGCCGCCGGTGAATACCGGGTGACATGGCAGCTGGAGGGACGGCAGGTGGTGGTTAACCATCGGTTGCAGATGAATGCCGTTCGCGGCAAGGATGCCCTCTGTCAGCCGCAGGATTACCCGGCATTCCGCGAACTGTTCCAGCAGGTACGTCGCGGTTTCCGTGGGCAGGTGGTTTATGGTGAATTGACTCAAGGGGCCGTTAAAGCGGCTACGGCTGCGAGGTAATAAAGCCAACCGGGCGGGCTTACTGTGAAGCCGCCCGGTTTTTATCGTTACTTTTTCACCACCAATCCCACGCCGCGGCCACGAGGGTCGGACGCCGTCTCTGGCGTATCGCCGTTGACGCGGATCGCCTGAATATCCCCCATATACCAGCCCTGATCTTCCAGCTTATAGCCCATGGCTTTCAGTTGTTCCGCTACTTTGCCGGTCAGTGGGGCAAAGCTGTCGAAGAAGATGGTGTCTTTAGGGAGAAGTTGGTGATGAACGCGTTGGGCGGCCACGGCTTTGTCCAATGGCAGTTGGTAATCATAGATGTTGTTGATCACCTGGAAAATCGAGGTGAAAATGCGCGAGCCGCCGGGGGTACCAATCACCAGGCTGACGTTACCGTCACGGGTGATAATGGTCGGGCTCATGGATGAAAGCATGCGTTTACCCGGTTCAATGGCATTGGCATTGCTACCGACCACGCCAAAAGCGTTGGCTACGCCCGGTTTGGCGCTGAAGTCATCCATCTCGTCATTCAGCAGGAAGCCGGCCCCTTTCACCACCACGCCGCTGCCAAAGTCCCAGTTCAGCGTATAGGTGTTGCTGACCGCATTGCCCTGGGCGTCAACAATCGAGAAATGGGTAGTCTGGTGCGGTTCTAAGCCAGGACGTACTTTTTCGGTTGGCGAAATGGCGGTGGGGTTGATCTCCGCTGCGCGTTTTTGCAGGTAGTCCGGCGCGACCAGTTGAGCCACAGGGACCTTGGCAAAGTCCGGGTCGCCGAGGTAATCGGCGCGATCGGCAAACACGCGTTTCTCTATTTCCGACAGCAGGTGAATATAACGTGCGGAGTTAAGTTCTACGCCTTTGAAGTCGGCGGCACGATCTTCTTTGATCCCCAGCAACTGCGCCAGCGCAATGCCGCCAGAACTGGGCAGCGGGGCGGTGTAAAGGGTATTGCCGCGCCAGGAGATTTGCATCGGTTCACGCCATTTAACCCGGTAGTCAGTCAGATCGGCCTGGGTAATCAGGCCGCCATCGTGCTGCATCTGGGCCACCAGCAGTTTGGCCGTTTCCCCCTGATAGAAGTCTTCGGCGCCTTTATTGGCGATGCGCTCCAGCGTTTTGGCCAGCTCCGGTTGTTTAAACACCGCGCCGGGTTTCATACTGCCAAAGTAATCGCCAAAGTTGGTTTTTCCGGCGAACAGCTTGTTGGCGTCTTCACGGTACTGATATTGCTGATCGGCGACCTTAAAACCTTGCTGCGCGTAGCCGATGGCCGGGGTCAACAGCTCCGCCCAGGGTAATTTACCAAAGCGTTTATGTGCCTCCCACAGCCCCAGCACCGTGCCGGGCACTCCGGCGGCCTTGGTCCCCACCAAACTGAGGTTTTCAATCACTTCACCTTTTTCGTTCAGGTACATGGTTTTGGTAGCGGCTTTGGGGGCGATTTCACGGTAGTCGAGGAAATAGGGTTTGCCGTCGACGTACAGCGTCATAAAGCCGCCGCCGCCAATGTTACCGGCTTCCGGGTAGGTCACGGCCAGGGTAAAAGCGGTGGCGACTGCCGCATCGACCGCGTTACCCCCGGCCTGCAAAATTTGTGCGGCCACTTTGGCACCGTATTGATCCGGTGCCGCTACGGCGCCGGCATTCAGATTTGCGGCCAACACCGAGGGGCTAAGAGTGGCGAGTGCCACGCTGAGTGCTAAGGTTTTCAATAAGCCAGAATGCATAGCGGTTCCTTTTCGAATTGAACGATGGCAGGTGACTTCAATCTCAACAATTACTTAGCGCCATTCTGTGCAGGTTTTCGGGCGCCTGATTGAAGGTAGCATCGCTCAATCCGTCATGCTTTATCCGCTGCATGGATCCGTGAACTGGAACATTAAACGGTGGACGGCAACTGTGTTAGCAACCACTCACAAAACTGCCGGGTATGCGGACTCTGTTCGCTGTCGCGGTGGACAAGCCAGGCCCAGTGGGGTCCGCGTACGCTTTGTTCCGTCAGGGGTTGCAACACGCCTTTTGCCTGCGCCTGTCGGGCCAGCAATTGGCTGACCAGCGCGATCCCCAGGCCATCGCAGGCGGCATCCAGTAATAGGCCAGGATCTGAAAAATTCAGCCCGTGACTGCTTTGCCCGACATTGACGCCGCCCTGAACGGCCCAATGGCTCCAGTCCATCTCACGTTCGCCGTGCAGAGTGGTTCGTTGCTCAGCCTCCAGTTTCAGTACGTCAGGATGACCAGCCGGATAGAGTCGGTCCTGATGTAATACCCGGAGGCTGCATTCGGCTTGTGCGCTGAGATCGTCACGGATAGCCAGATCGACGGTTTCCGTCGCCATATCCGGTGGGGCGATGGTGGTGAACAGCCAAAGGTCGATATCCGGGTGCTGCCGATGAAAACTCTTCAGGTTCGGCACCAGCCAGTGGCGGGCAAACGCCGGAGTGGTATTGACGATCAGTTGGTTGGGTTTGCGGTATTGATCCAGACGGCGGATGCCGACTGCCAGTTGTTGCAGCATCACCTGGGCGGTGCTGTAGAGATCGTGCCCGGCGTCGGTCAGGCTGACGCTGCGACCGCTGCGGAAAAACAACGGTTGTTCCAGATAGGCTTCCAGGCTGCGTATTTGCTGACTGATCGCCGACTGGGTGAGGTGCAACTCATCGGCGGCCTGGTGGAAACTGCCCAGGCGGGCAGCGGCTTCAAAACCACGTAACGCGTTCATCGGGGGCCAGTGCTTTAGCATTATTGATAAGCCTATCTAATCAGGTGTCTGCTAAATGTATCCTTTGTTATGGCAGCGTTGGAAGCTTTAACATGTATTACATCGAAATCACGCCGTCTTTCACTGAATAGAATATCTTATTTAAATGACGGCAATACAGGAGCTAAGCATGTCAACGCGTCGTGAATTTATTAAGCAGGCATCCCTGATTGCCGGCATGAGCCTGACGGCATCCATGGGGCTGACGTTATCCGCCCATGCCGCGCCAGCCGTGCGAGGAGAAGGCTGGCGTATGCCGGATGAAGGCGAAGAGCAGCAACGCGCTTTTATCGCCTTCGGTGCGCAACGGGCTATTTGGGCTGATTACACTGCGGGTGTGCAGGATGCTTTGGGGCGCATCGCTCGGGCGATCGCTCAATATCAACCGCTAACCGTATTTTGCCGTGAGAGTGAACGTCGTCTGGCGGAAGAAAAATGCGGCAGCCACAATGTGACCTTTATTGTCACCGAGCTTGATGATATCTGGATGCGTGACATTGGCGCCAATTTTGTCGTTAATCAGGCGGGCAAACTGGGGGCGGTGGACTTTAACTTTAACGGCTGGGGCAACAAACAGCAGCACCGCTACGATGCGCGTTTGGCGGCGTTTGAAGCCAGCCATTACGGTGTGGCCAACATATGGCGCAGCGGACTGGTGGGGGAAGGCGGCGGCATCGAAGTGGATGGCCACGGCACCGGTATCATGACCGAGAGCAGTTGGGTCAACAAGAACCGTAACCCAGGCTGGAGTCGTGATCGGGTGGAGCAAGAGTTGAAAGAGATGCTCGGGCTGCGCAAAATCATCTGGCTGCCGGGGATTAAAGGCAAAGACATCACCGACGCCCACGTCGATTTCTACGCCCGTTTTGCCAGTCCGGGAGTCGTGGTGGCCAATCTGGATACCGATCCCGACTCTTACGACCATAAAGTGACCCAGGCGCATTTGGCGATCCTCAAACAGGCGACCGATGCCGATGGCCGCAAGTTGCAGATACATACCATGTCGCCGCCGATGGAACCGCGCCGTAGCCGTTTCAGCAAGGGTAATCCGGACTTTGCGGCGGGATATATCAATTACTTTGTGATCAACGGCGCGGTTATCGCTCCCGAATTTGGCGATCCGGATGCGGATGGTGAGGCGTTGCGGCTCTTAACCGGGCTTTATCCGGATCGTGAAGTCGTGCAGTTGAATATTGACGCCATTGCCGCAGGCGGCGGGGGCATTCACTGCGTGACCCATCAACTGCCGGCGGTTTAAGTCGGGTAACAGTGCAGGGCCGGTTTGGCCCTGCAATCACACTTGAGGCCCCAGACCGTGGGTCAACAGCGTTATGGCGTGGCGGGCGATAACATCGGCGCTCAGTGGGTTGCTGTCATCACGGTGCCATTTGGGTGCGGTGGCCAACGGCAACAATGTCATGCCAAACAGGGTGATAAACAGCAAAGAGGGTTCCAGTCCGGCATGCAGTTTACCTTCCGCCTGCCAACGGATGATCGATTGCAGCGCACTTTTGCGCTGGGTGTCGCCAAAACGCTCGTTCATGCGCTGCTTCAATACGCCGTTATCACTCATCACCTCACGCAGCCACAGCGGGGGAAACCACGGGTGCTCACTGGAAATATCAATAAACCGCTGCGCCAATTGGGTAAATGCGGCCACCGGATCGTCGGTATTGGCGTCAAAAACGCTGCTGGCAGCGAGCCTCACCGGCATAAAACGTTCGTCGATCAACACATCCAGCAGCTGTTCACGGTTGTGAAAGTAGTAGTGCAGCATGGCTGGCGTCACGCCGGCCTCACGGGCGATGGCGTTGAGTGAAGTTTCGGCAATGCCCTGACGGGCAAACATATTTAGCGCCGTGTCGAGTAAATGTTCACGTTTTTCTGCGCCATTGGCGCTGCCGCTGGGGCGACCGGGGCGGCGTGGTTTTTGAACGTTTTGTGCTGTCATCGCGGTGAGATCCATTGACCGGAGAAAAGAATAACCCATATATTAATTACTCGATTAATTAATTACAAGCAGGCTCGGCTAAATGGGTATTGATAACGTAGCTGGCAACGAAGAAAGCGGCAGGGCGTCTGAACAGGCACCCTCGATCCGCTTGCTGTTCTCCGCGCTGCTGCTGGTTATGCTGCTGGCAGCACTCGATCAGACCATTGTGTCTACCGCATTACCGACCATCGTTGGCGAATTTGGTGGCCTGGAGAACCTGTCGTGGGTGGTGACCGCCTATCTGTTGGCATCCACCATCGTGGTGCCGCTGTATGGCAAGTTTGGCGACCTGTTCGGTCGCAAGATAGTGCTGCAGATCGCCATTGTGGTGTTCCTGCTCGGTTCGGTGCTGTGTGGGTTGGCACAGAATATGACGGAACTTATCCTGATGCGTGCGCTGCAAGGGCTGGGCGGTGGGGGTCTGTTGGTGGTGACCATGGCGGTGGTCGGCGATGTGATCCCACCGGCCGATCGTGGACGCTATCAAGGGTTGTTTGGCGGGGTATTTGGTCTGGCGACGGTGGTCGGCCCGCTGATCGGCGGGTTGCTGGTGCAGCATTTCTCCTGGCGCTGGATTTTCTATATCAACCTGCCGCTGGGGATTTTCGCGCTGTTGGTGATTGGCGCGGTGTTCCAGTCGAAGGTCAATCGGGTTAAACATGAGATTGATTTTCTCGGGGCCAGTTATCTCGCGGCGGCACTGACCTGCATCATCCTGTTTACCAGCCAGGGAGGCACGGTGATGGCCTGGTCGGACGGTCAACTGTGGTGCATTCTGGCCTTTGGCCTGGTGTCGATAGGCGGGTTTATCTACGAAGAGCGGCTGGCGAGCGAGCCGATTATTCCGCTCGACCTGTTCCGTAATCGCACCTTTGTACTCTGCGCGTTGATAGGTTTTATCGTTGGTATGTCACTGTTTGGATCGGTGACTTTTCTGCCGCTGTATCTACAGGTAGTGAAGGATTCCACACCTACCCAGGCCGGGATGCAGCTGCTGCCGCTGATGGGTGGGATTATGCTCAGTTCGATCATCAGCGGTCGGTTGATCAGCAAGCGCGGCAAATACCGCATTTTCCCGATTATCGGCACCCTGTGTGCCTTGGCAGGCATGGTGTTACTGGGAACGTTGAAAAACTCGACCCCGGTGCATTTGCTGTACCTCTACATCAGCCTGCTGGGGTTGGGGCTGGGTATGGTGATGCAGGTGATGATCCTGGCGGCGCAAAACAGCGTAGAGCCAAAGCATATGGGGGTAGCGACCTCCAGCGCCACGCTGTTCCGCTCTATTGGCGGCTCTATCGGCGTGGCGGTGTTTGGCGCAATTTTCACCAATGTGCTGCACAGCCGCCTGGCCACCTTGCTGCCGGAGGGCGCAGAGCTGCCGCGTTCACTGGGGGCTGATGCCGTGCACCATTTGCCGGCGCAACTGCAAAACGACTACCTGCAGGCCTTCGGCGGTGCGATCCACTCGGTGTACCAGATTGCGGCGGGAGTAATGGCGCTGGCCTTTGCCTTGACCTGGCTGTTGAAAGACGTGCCTCTGCGCAAGAAATAAACCCAGAGCCGGTGCGCGAAATGCGTGCGTACCGGCTATCCACTCGCTTTGCAGTGCACTTTTACTGAATCCTTACGGAACCCTGTCAGACTAAAAACGTCGCTTTCTATATATTGAGAATAAACGTTCTCAATAGGATGAAAAGTCGATGCAAAGGAACAAGGTTTTACTGGTTAGCCTGTCGCTGTCGCTGTTGTTGTCTGCCTGTGATGGTCAGTCCGACAGTACACCGGCTGGTGCGGTCGGCGCGCCTGAGGTTGGCGTGGCAACGTTGCGCAGCCAGCCGGTCACGCTGAGCAGTGACCTGACGGGCCGGGTCAATGCCACCATGACCTCGGATGTTCGTCCGCAGGTGGAAGGCATTATCAAGGCACGCCTGTTTACCGAAGGGGCGGAGGTCAAAGCCGGACAGGTGCTGTATCAAATCGATCCCGCGACCTACCAGGCCAGTTACGATCAGGCCGCCGCGCAGTTGAAAAGCGCCCAGGCCACGGTGAAGTCCAGCCGTTTGAAGGCGCAGCGCTACGCCGCACTGGTGAAGGAGAATGGCGTCTCCAAACAGGATGCGGATGATGCGATGGCAACCTACCTGGAGGCCGTAGCCGCCGTTGCGCAGTATCAGGCGGCGCTGGAAACCACCAAAATCAATCTTGCCTATACCCAGGTACGCGCACCGATTTCCGGCCGTATTGGTATTTCTTCGGTCACGCCGGGTGCGCTGGTGACCGCCAGCCAAACCGATGCACTGGCAACCATTCGCGCGCTCGATCCTGTCTATGTCGATCTCACCCAGTCCAGCAGTCAACTGCTTAAATTGCGCAAGCAGCAGGCTTCACTGCAACGTGACGATGTCACGCCGGTAGCGATCAAACTCGAAGACGGCACGCCCTATACCCACCCCGGCAAGCTGGAACTGACAGAAGTGTCGGTGGATGAATCTACCGGCTCTGTCACGCTGCGTGCCGTGTTCCCTAACCCCGAGCACGAATTGCTGCCGGGCATGTATGTCCATGCCACCCTGGACAATGGGGTCGATCCCAAAGGCATTTTGGCACCGCAACAGGGCATTACCCGCAATGCCAGGGGCGAGGCGACCGCGTTGGTGGTTAACGCGCAAAACAAAGTGGAACAACGCACCGTCACCACCGGACAGGTTATCGGCAGCAACTGGCTGGTCAGCAAAGGGCTGAATGCAGGCGACCGACTGATCGTCGAAGGCACCAGCAAGGTGGCCGTCGGCGTTGAGGTCAAGGCCGTTGAAGTGCAACAGCAGGCGAATACGGCTGCGACTAACGGCGGGGATCAATAACCATGGCGCAGTTCTTTATTCGGCGGCCGGTGTTTGCCTGGGTGATTGCGATCATCATCATGCTGTGTGGCCTGATGTCGATCAATTCGCTCCCCATCTCGCAATATCCGGACGTCTCCCCACCGCAGATTTCCATTTCCGCCACCTACCCGGGGGCCGATGCGGAAACTCTGGAAAACAGCGTTACCCAGGTGATTGAGCAGCAGCTTACCGGCCTGGACGGACTGCTTTATTTTTCTGCTACCAGCAGCTCCGACGGTTCGGTGAGCATTAACGTGACCTTTGATCAGGGCACGGATCCGGATATCGCTCAGGTGCAGGTGCAAAACAAGGTGCAGCAGGCGGAAAGCCGTCTGCCGGGCGAGGTGACCGCTCAAGGGGTCACGGTCAAGAAATCCCAGAGCAGTTTTTTGCTGATCGTCGGGCTGTATGATGAAACCGACAAGGCCAGCATGGCGGATATTTCCGACTATCTGGTGAGCAACATTCAGGATCCGCTGTCGCGCATAGACGGCGTCGGTGATGTGCAGGTATTCGGGTCAGAATACGCGATGCGCATCTGGCTTAACCCGACCAAACTGGCGTCTTTTTCGCTGATGCCGTCCGATGTGGAAACGGCGATTGAGGCGCAAAACACCCAGGTTTCTGCCGGTAAGGTCGGCGATTTGCCTTCCGGTGCCGATCAGCAACTGACCGCCACGGTGAAGGCGCAGTCGCGGCTGCAAACGCCGGAGCAGTTCCGCAATATTATCCTGAAAAGCGACAGCAGCGGGGCGTTGGTGCGCCTGGGCGATGTGGCACGGGTTGAACTGGGCAACGAGGATTACTCCTCCAGTGCCCGCTTGAATGGCCACCCGGCCTCAGGGATTGCCGTCAAGCTGGCCGCCGGGGCCAATGCGCTCAATACCGCCAAACTGGTCAAGGCCAAGGTGGCGGAATACCAAACCTCAATGCCGCATGGCTACAAGGTGGCCTATCCGAAAGACAGCACCGACTTTATTAATATCTCGATCGAAGAGGTGGTGAAAACCCTGATCGAGGCGGTGGTGTTGGTGGTGATCGTGATGTTTGTCTTCCTGCAGAACTTGCGTACCACGCTGATCCCGACCATTACCGTGCCGGTGGTGCTGTTGGGCACCTTCGGTGTACTCGCCGCCTTCGGCTATTCAATCAACACCCTGACGCTGTTTGGCATGGTGCTGGCTATCGGACTCTTGGTGGATGACGCCATCGTGGTGGTGGAGAACGTCGAACGCGTGATGCGGGAAGAGAAACTGCCGCCGCGCGAGGCAACCGAAAAATCGATGAAGGAAATCACCGGCGCGCTGGTTGGCATTGCCATGGTGCTGTCGGCGGTCTTCCTGCCGATGGCGTTTTTCGGCGGTTCCACCGGGGTGATCTACCGCCAGTTCTCGGTCACTATTGTGGCTTCCATGGTGTTGTCGGTGATCCTGGCGTTGACCCTGGCTCCGGCACTGTGCGCCACCTTGCTGAAACCTGCGCATGAGGAACTGACCAACAAGGGCCTGCTGGGCAAATTTAACCGCGGCTATAACCGCCTGCAGGAGAAATATGCCGATAAGGTCGGCAGGGTGATCCACAGCCCAATGCGCTATCTGCTGCTGTATGGCCTGTTGTTGATAGCCGCTGCCGTGATGTATATGCGTTTGCCGACCGGCTTTCTGCCCAATGAAGATCAGGGGGTGGTGATGGTGCAGTATACGCTGCCTGCCGGTGCCACCAATGCCCGTACCTCGGCGGTCAGTGACGAAGTAAAAGATTATTTCCTCAACGATGAGAAGGCCAACGTCAGTACTATTTTCACCATTAACGGCTTTGGTTTCAGCGGCAGTGGACAAAACGCCGGTATGGCCTTCGTCAGCCTGAAAGACTGGAGTTTACGCTCAGGCAGTGCCAATACCGCTGATGCGATTGCCAAGCGTGCGATGGCGCACTTTGCCAAGATCCGCGATGCCCAGGTGTTCTCGATGAGCCCTCCGGCGATTGACGGTTTTGGCCAGTCTGACGGTTTCACCTTCGAATTGCAGGCCAAAGGCGCAACGACCCGTGCAGAGTTGCAGGTGATGCGTGACCAGATAATTGCGGCGGCGGCGAAAAATTCCAGCCTGAGCGCGGTTCGCGCTAACACTCTGCCGGATACCCCACAGCTGCAGGTGGAGATCGACAATGACAAATTGCAGGCGTTGGGGCTGAGTAATAGCGACGTCAGCAGCACGCTTACCAGCGCCTTCGGCAGCACCTATATCAACGACTTTATCGACCGCAACCGGGTGAAAAAAGTCTATATGCAGGGTGACGTCGAGTACCGTTCAAAACCGGAGGATCTCGACAAATGGTTTGTCCGTGGGACTTCCAGCAGCGGTACCACCAGCATGACGCCGTTCTCGGCCTTTGCCTCTTCCCATTGGATTTACGGGCCGGAAAACCTGTCGCGCTACAACGGTCTGTCGTCGTTTGAGATCACCGGTGAAGGCGCGCCCGGAACTAGTTCCGGTACGGCGATGGATGAGATGGCAAAGCTGGCGGCGAAGTTCTCTTCCGCCAGCAGCTTTTCCTGGAGCGGTCTGTCTTATCAGGAACGCTTGAGCAGCGGACAGGCTGGGTCCCTGTATGCCATTTCACTGGTGGTGGTGTTCCTGTGCCTGGCCGCACTGTATGAGAGCTGGTCAATTCCGTTCGCGGTGATGATGGTGGTGCCGATGGGCGTGGTCGGGTCGCTGTTGGCGATCACTCTGCGTGGGCTGGAAAACGATATTTACTTCCAGGTGGCGCTGTTGACCATCATTGGGCTGTCGGCCAAGAACGCCATTTTGATCGTCGAATTCGCCGAAGAGAAATACCTGCGGGGCGAAACCTTGATCGCCGCGGCGGTCGAGGCATCCCGCATGCGTTTGCGCCCGATTCTGATGACCTCCCTGGCGTTTAGCGCCGGCGTGTTGCCTCTTGCGGTGTCCAGCGGTGCCGGGGCCAACAGCCGTATCGCCATCGGTACCGGGATCATTGGCGGCACCATCACGGCAACGTTACTGGCGATCTTCTTTGTTCCGTTGTTCTACGTCTTGGTGCGCCGGATGTTTTCACGCAAAACCGTCGTCGCCAAACCGTTAGAAAACACTGCGCCACAGGCAGGAGAATAATGTGTTGCAACGTTTAATCACTCTGACATTTCCGCTGTTACTGGCGGGGTGTATCTCGCTGGATCCGAACTACCAGCGCCCACCGGCACCGGTACCGACCACCATGCCACAGGGGGCGGCTTATACTGCGCCTTCCGGTAAATTATCACTGAGCTACCCGGACATTCCGTGGCGTGACTATGTGGTCGACGCCAAACTGCGGCAGGTGGTAGAGATGGGGCTGAGCAGCAGTCGAGATCTGCGTGAAGCCATTGCCAATATTGAATCGGCGCGGGCGCTCTACGGCGAGCAGCGCTCCGATTTGTTCCCGACCATTAACGCCGGTATGGACGGCAGCCGTGGGCGGGCACTAACCGGTAACGGTAACGCCACCGCGATTAGCCAGAGCTACGAAGCCACGGCCGGCACCAGTGCATTTGAGCTGGATTTGTTCGGCAAGAACCGTAGCCTGTCACGATCGACCTTTGAAACCTATCTGGCAGAATCGGAGGCGGCCAAAAGTACTCGCCTGACGTTGATCGCCGATATCGTCACCGACTGGGTGAACGTGGCCGCCGAACGCAGCAACCTGAATGCGGCCAGGGGCACCATGGAAAGCGCCAAATTGTCACTGGCCGTGACGCGCAAAAACCAGCAAAACGGCATTCTGTCGATGGTTGATGTTGCTACGGCGGACACGGTGTATCAGCAGGCTCGCTCGGACGTGGCCAGCTACACCACCAGCGCCGCACAGGCGAAAAATGCGCTGGATCTGGTAGTGGGGCAAAGTGTACCTGAGAACCTGTTGCCGACGGATATCGCAGCATTGTCCGGCATAATGAAAGATATTCCGGCGAATCTGTCATCCCAGGTGCTGCTGAACCGTCCGGACGTGCTGGAGGCTGAGCATAACCTGAAGGCGGCCAACGCCAATATCGGTTCCGCTCGCGCGGCGTTTTTCCCGTCTATCAGTCTGACGGCCAGTGGCGGTATAGGCAGCAGGGAATTGTCATCACTGTTCAGCAAGGGGGCTGGCGTCTGGTCATTTGCACCGAGTATCAGCCTGCCGATCTTCACCGGTGGCTATAACACCGCCCAGTTGAATTACACCAGGGCGCAGAAAGACCTGTACGTTGCCACCTACGAGAAAGCGGTGCAGACGGCATTCCAGGAGACCGCCGATGCCCTGGCGCGTAAGGGCACTATTCAGGAACAGTTAGCGGCGCAAACCGGCTATGTGGCGGCTTCACAGGAATATTATCGCCTGGCAGAGCTGCGTTATCGCCACGGGGTGGATACCTATCTGACGATGCTTGACGCGCAGCGTACCTTGTATAGCGCCCGTCAGTCGTTGATTTCCACCCAGCAAACCGAATACCAAAACCTGATCACGCTGTATAAAGTGCTGGGCGGGGGTATTAGCGCAGAGAAGCAGGGCGATGGCGTTATTGCCAATAATGTCTCCCTGACCCAATAAGATTTACTGCAAGCAACCATGCTAATACGCAGGATGCCGACAACATTCTGCGTATTTTTATATTCACTCTGTGGTGAAAGTGTAAAGAAAAGGAAAATCACTTTGTCATGCAGAACTCGCTACCTTAAGAAAGGTCTGAATATTATCGCATCATTCTCGCGGCCAAATAGTTTGAGGTTGAAATGGAAAGTGATATTCAGCAGCAGGTGATTTCAGTGGTCGATCGTTATAACACGCCGGGCCTGCTCAAAAGAGGCATAGACGTGACTCTCAATACCGAAATAAACAAAGAGCTAAACCTGTCTTTACCTATGTCGGAGACGCTGATGCATGGCTACTTCGACGCCTTCCGAATAGACAGCAGTAATTACAACCATGAGCTGTATTTTCGTCAGGAGTCTAAATCAGTGTCATTATTTTCCTCATCATCCCGACGTGGTAATCATTGGGATCTTGAGATGGAAAGGATCCGACCCTTGTATGTTTATATGCTGGTGCGATCCGCCCGGGCAAAACGTTGGCTCTATGACATTCACTTTCTGATTGAACAATTAAAGTAACCCCGAATTGTTGGCGGAATAATTAACCCACGAACAGTCAAAGTAAAATATTGGCCCGCGCTGGATTGCGGGCCTTTTCATTGCGTTATTCCGCCAGCAGTTCGGCAAATTTCGCCAACCATTGTGGATGTGCCGGCCAGGCCGGGGCAGTCACCAGGTTGCCATCAACATGGGCCTGATCGATGCCGATGTCGGCAAAGTGTCCGCCAGCCAACTGCACTTCTGGCGCGCAGGCCGGGTAGGCGCTACAGGTTCTGCCTTTCAACACGCCGGCGGCGGCCAGCAGCTGCGGACCATGGCAAACGGCGGCAATGGGCTTGCGTGCGGCGTCAAAGGCCTGCACCAGCTTGATGACCTGCGGGTTCAGTCGCAGATACTCTGGCGCTCGGCCGCCGGGGATCAACAGGGCGTCGTAGTCTGCTTCTCTGGCTACCGAAAAATCGGCGTTCAGGGTGAAACGATGACCCGGTTTCTCACTGTAGGTTTGCGCACCGTCAAAATCATGGATCGCCGTCATGATGTAGTCGCCTATGGCCTTATCGGGGCACACGGCATCCACCTGATGACCTATCATTTGTAACGCCTGAAATGGCACCATGGTTTCATAATCTTCGGCGTAATCGCCAACCAGCATCAGGATCTTTTTCTTGCTCATCAGGGGCTCTCCGGGAGGGGAAATGATCCCTAACATATAGCCTATCAGGCAGCGGAGCGCGAACCTTTACACTGGTATGACCTCGTCTATACTGATTACTGCCGTGGTTTTTTTTCGCCGCAGGCTGTTCAGGGAGAGCAACCTCAGCGAGGTCGCGCAGTATCTCAGTCGATGACTCACCGGGCATGCCCGGTCTCTGCTTTCGAGAAAACCTCATGCTAAATTTGGCTACATTGCTTGAAGAGAGTGCGCGTTCGTTTCCGGATCGGCTGGCGTTGGTGCAGGAGGATATTCAGTTTAGCTACGCCACGTTGAATCAAAGGGCCAATCAGATCGCTAATTTGCTGATTGCCCGGGGAGTGCAGCCCGGTGAAAGGGTGGCGCTGGCTTGCCCGAACAGTTGGGAGTTTCCCGCTATTTACTATGGCATCCTCAAAGCCGGTGCGGTGGTCGTCCCTTTGAACACCTTGTTAAAAGCGGGGGAGTTTGAATATTACCTGCAGGATTGCCAGGCGGTAATGTTCTTCTGCTTTGAGGGCGGCAATGGATTAACGTTGGGGGAAGAAGCTCGACGCGCGTTTGAAACCGCAGAACATTGCCGTGATTTTATTGTTATCGGCGATAGCCTGCCGCTGGCGGGTGACCGTTTCAGTCAGGCGATCGGCAGCCAGTCCACCGATTTTGACAGCGTCAGCACGGTGGAATCCGACACCGCCGTGATCCTCTACACCAGCGGCACCACCGGCCGTGCCAAGGGGGCGGAGCTGACCCATTCCAATCTGGTGCTGAATGCACTGGGTTCGGTACAGTTGTTCAATAGTTCGTTAGAAAATCCCGATCGCCATTTGGTGACGTTGCCGTTATTCCATACCTTTGGTTCCACCGTGCAGATGAACGCCGGTTTTGCCCTGGCGGCGACGTTGGTCATGGTGCCGCGTTTCGATGCGAAGCAGGCCATTGCGCTGATGCAAAAGCACGCTATCACCTTTTTTGCCGGTGTCCCCACCATGTACTGGGCATTACTGAACGCGCTGGATGATACGGCGGATCTTGCCCTGTTACGTAAAAACCTGCGCATGGCGGTCTCCGGCGGTGCCAGTTTGCCGGTGCAAATTATTGAAGATTTTGCCCAGCGTTTCGGGGTGAATATTCTGGAAGGCTACGGCTTATCGGAAACCAGCCCGGTAGCGACCTTTAACCATCCGGGGCGGATCAATAAAGTGGGTTCTATTGGCCAGCCGATTTGGGGGATTGAAGTTCGTCTGGTTGATGTCACCGGCAAAACATTGACGGAGATAGATCAGGTTGGCGAGATTGCAGTGCGTGGCCACAACGTGATGAAGGGCTACCTTAACCGCCCGGAAGCCACGGCCGAGGTGCTGGAAAAGGGCTGGTTCAGAACCGGTGACCTGGCACGCCGTGATGCCGATGGCTTCTATTTTATCGTCGACCGGTCGAAAGATGTGATTATTCGCGGCGGATTTAACGTCTACCCGCGAGAAGTCGAGGAACTGATGATCCGCCATCCGGCCGTGTCATTGGTAGCCGTGATTGGCGTACCACATCCGTCACTCGGCGAAGAGATTAAAGCGGTGGTGGTGCTGAAGGATTTGGACGAACCGGTGAGTGAAGAACAGCTGATCGCCTGGACCAAAGAACGGCTGGCGGCGTTTAAATACCCACGCGTCGTTGAGTTTGTCGAACGGTTACCGATGACCAGTACCGGCAAGGTGATGAAACGATTGCTGCGTTGAAGGGGATCGCTTTGAAATAATCCCGGCCTGCAGAGCAAGCCGGGAGAGATAACGCATTAACCTGGGTAAATGCCACGCTCTTTACGTGCGGTCAGGATACGCTCACAGGCGACGATATAAGCCGCTGTGCGCAGGCTGCACTCTTTCTCTTCGGACTTGTTCCAAACGTGAATCATGGCGTCGGTCATGATCTTGTCCATACGCTCGTTGATTTCGCTTTCGCTCCAGAAGTAGCTGGCCATGTCCTGCACCCATTCGAAGTAGCTGACCGTTACGCCGCCGGCGTTACAGATAACGTCAGGTACCACGGTGATGTTGCGTGAACGCAGCACGTCGTCCGCATCTGGGTAGGTTGGGCCGTTAGCGCCTTCCAGAACCAGTTTGGCGCTGAGGATTTCTGCACGTTGACGGGTAATCTGACCTTCCAGTGCGGCTGGGATCAGGATATCCATGTCTACGGACCAGAAAGCTTCGCTTTCGATTTCGCTGGTGCCAGGGAAGCCGGCGATTTGCTTGTTCTTGGCCTGCCATTCGGTCAGTGCAGTCAAATCGATGCCGTTGGCGTTGAACAGGGTAGCGGAGTGGTCCTGAATCACCACTACACGCGCGCCGATACCGACAAACAGGCGGGCGGCTTCGCTACCCACGTTACCAAAGCCCTGAACCGCAACCTTGGCACCTTCGATTTGCACGCCCAGACGTTTCGCCACTTCACAGCCGGTAACGAATACACCGCGACCGGTGGCTTTCTCACGACCCAGAGAGCCGCCCAGGTGAATAGGTTTGCCGGTAACCACGCCGGTGATGGTAGTGCCGTGGTTCATGGAGTAGGTATCCATCATCCAGGCCATGACTTTGGAGTTGGTGCCGACGTCCGGTGCCGGGATATCTTTCTGTGGCCCGATGATAAAACCGATTTCGCTGGTGTAGCGACGGGTCAATCTTTCCAGCTCGCCTTCAGACAGTTTGAAAGGATCGACGCGGATCCCCCCCTTGGCGCCACCGTAGGGCAGGTTGACTGCCGCACATTTGATGGTCATCCAGGCTGACAGCGCCATGACTTCATCGAGATCAACGTCCGGGTGATAACGGATGCCGCCTTTACCCGGGCCGCGCGACAGGTTGTGCTGAACGCGGAAGCCTTCGAAATGGCGGATTGAACCGTCGTCCATCTGCAGTGGGATATCAACGATCAGCGCACGCTTCGGGTGACGCAGGGTATCAACCCAACGCGACAGATCACCCAGGTAAGGTGCAACGCGGTCGATTTGTTGCAGATAGGTGGCCCAGGCCGTTGTGCTGCTTTCTGAAGCGTAGGATAGCTTTTCCATAACCAACCTTTTTTATATAGAGGTGTTTATTTTGTTTAACCGTGGTTTACCAAGTGCATAACACTTTTGCGACGCCAAATTTACCATTAAAAGCGCGGCTTGTTAGCCCCCCCTTGATGGGCTGCGGGGCGGTTTCCAGCGGGTTTTTCGGTGCAAAAATGAATAGTTAATTACTTTTTCAGGAGAGGTTAGCTGACCACGCATACTTTATGCATAAAAAGTGCATAAAACGCGTTTTTATCTATTTTTCAGAACCTTGAATGTGATCAAAAAGTTTCATTTTATTTAAGTGTCGTGTTGACAATGCCGTTTCCTGACGCCAGAGTTAAATTCATGTTAAATCTGTGTTGGCCGCATGTTTTTCTTGAACAGGAATGATAATAACCCACTGATATAAAGCCATTTATCCTCCATGCTCATGCTTCGCATGCTAAATGTGGGCTGGCACTCGGTTCGAACAGTCGTTTTCTGAGTCGTACAGATATTTACTTCCCTTTAACAAAAGGGCAGGCAGCGTTTGGCCTGAATTTCTTTTTTGCCGGTAGAACGCCAACGGCGTTTCACTCCTGCTGCAGCGGTAAAAGCTGCTTAATCGCCTTAATGACGGACAGGTAACACCATGACAAAAAGTAAGCAACATCGGTTGAATACCCTTTCAACCGAGGGGCACGACTGCGCCCAAACATTGCAACGAGGTCTGAGCGAACGCCATATTCAGCTTATTTCCATCGGCGGTGCCATTGGCACCGGGTTGTTTATGGGCTCGGGCAAAACCATCGCGCTTTCCGGCACTTCCATTGTTTTGACCTACGTCATTGTCGGTTTCTTTATGTTTATGGTGATGCGGGCGATGGGCGAATTATTGCTGACCAAGCTCGACTATCGCTCATTTGCCGATTTCGTCTCTGAATACCTGGGGCCCAAAGCCAGTTTTTTTCTCGGTTGGTCTTACTGGCTGAGTTGGGTGGTGACCTGCATTGCCGATGTGGTGGTCTGCGGGGGTTACGTGCAGTACTGGTACCCGGAAGTTTCGCCCTGGCTGCCGGCCTTGCTGACACTGGGGCTACTGTGCCTGTTCAATATGCTGTCGGTGAAGATGTTTGGTGAAGCCGAGTTTTGGTTTGCCATCATTAAAGTGATTGCCATTATCGCGCTGATCCTGACCGGTGCCTGGATGGTATTTATTGGCTGGACCTCGCCGGATGGGGTTAAAGCCTCGGTGAGTAATATCACCGACCCCAATATCTTTATGCCACACGGCATATTCGGCTTTTTTGCCGGCTTCCAGATTGCCATATTCTCCTGTACCGGCATTGAGCTGTTGGGCACCATGTCGGCCGAGACCAAGGATCCGCAGAAAGTACTGCCCAAGGCGATCAACGTGATCCCGGTGCGCATCATCATTTTCTATGTGTTTTCGATGCTGGCGATTATCGCCGTGACCTCATGGAGCCACGTTTCGCCGGACAGCAGCCCGTTCGTTATGCTGTTTGACCAGGCTGGTTTACCTGCGGCAGCCGCGGTGATTAACTTTGTCGCCTTGACCTCGGCCATGTCTTCGGCCAACAGCGGGGTTTATTCCAGCACCCGCATGCTGTATGGCCTGTCGATGGAGAAACACGCGCACGGGCAGTTCAAAATACTGTCACGTACCACCGCTATTCCAATCCGCAGCCTGATGTTCTCCTGCTTCTGTATGGTGGTGGGCACCATGCTGTTGATCCTGATGCCGAACGTGATGACGCTGTTTACCATTGTTTCTACCGTGGCGGCGATACTGGTGGTTTACAGCTGGGGCATGATCCTGGTGGCCTATCTGGTTTATCGTAAGCAACGGCCCGAACTGCATGAGCGTTCTACCTTCAAGATGCCGGGTGGGGTGATCATGACCTGGCTGACGTTGGCGTTTTTCGCCTTCACGCTGGTGCTGATGGTATTTGACCGGGATACGCTGATAGCGCTGTGCAGTATGCCGCTGTGGTTTATCGCCCTGGCGTTAGTTTGGCGCTTCAGAATCAAAAATAGCCTGGCCCGGGAAGGCTATGTGTATTACCAGGCTGGTCAAGAGGCTGAGTAGGTTCAGCGATAAAAAAAGGCGAGGGCGCCCCCTAAGAAGCCCTCGCCAAAAAGCGGGGGTGAACCCGCCTATGCCTAGAGAACAGGTTTAAACGATAAAGTCCGTGCTGGCGTTGGCATGGCCGACGATGTTCACCAGAAAATCAGGCTGCCAGGCGGTATTGCCGGTGTCATGGCCTTGCAGATCCAGCTTCAGAATGCTGTTGCTGCCGCTGTTGGTTATGGTCGCTTCGTTGCTGTTGCCACTAAAGGCACCGACGAACTGGATATCGGCGGCAAAAGCGCTCAGATCAATTTTGTCGACGCCGGTTGTGAAGTCCTTAATCGTGTCCGGTGCCTTTGCTTTCGAGTCAGATGCTGCGGCGAAAGCGAAGGTATCTTTACCCGCACCACCCCATAAAGTGTCCGCACCGGCGCCGCCAAAGATAAAATCGTTTCCGGCACCGCCTTTCAATAGGTTATTTAACGCATTACCGACCAGAATATCGTTGCCGCTGCCGCCTATGGCGTTCTCGATGTTGGTTCCCTGGGTAATAGACACGTTGCCTTTCAGGCCACCGACATCGGAGAACGATCCCTGATTGAGGTTGATACGCTGGGCGGCGGTGTAACCGGAGAAATCAAAGGTGTCGTTGCCGCCGGTATCCCAGGCGGAGAAAATCACTTTATTGTCGTTACTGTCGGTGGAGAGATAGTCACGCTGAGTATTTGAGTTAAAGCCATAGACGGTGTTGCCGGAGAACGCATGGGTGTTGGCACCGTACAGGTATTGTATGCCGGCAATGTCATCCATCAGGGGACCTGAAGCGAAATCCCCGTGGAAGTCGCCAATCGCCGGGTTACTGGCGGGACTGAGCTCTGAAAAATAGCTCATGATGGAAAACTGGTTGGTATCTTCCACATACTTGGCGTCTTTTTGATAGGTTGCCCCATCACCATTATAGGTTCCAGGGTGATCAAGCCCCAGGGCATGGCCAATTTCATGAGTGAAGACCTGCGCACCATAACCGCCAACAGAGGAAGGATCGCGGTTTTCTGGGAGATCAAGAAACCACACCTGACCAGACGTATCATGTCCCCAACTGTCAACGATCGGTTTTCCACTCTCCTCATCCAGGGTGTGGGGCAAAATGGCGTAGTTGCTGTCATCATCTTTAACCAGCGTGAAATTGCCGAATTTAATTTGCGCATTCTGGCTTTGGTTGGCAGGCAATTCTTTAAACGTCAGATTGGCGACGTCAGCCCAGGCTTGTAATGACGCTTTTGCATAGGCTTTCTGCGTGGCGTCCAGCCCGGTTAAACCTCCGTCGCCCAAGCCATTTTTCTGATGTTCCTGCCAGGTCGGGAAGGCGTAAGTAATCGTGGCGCCTTTACCATTCGCATTGTCACCTGTGCCATTCCAGCTTTGCTGGTTACGAGCGAGGTTGACACCGGCGGTCCATGCGGTGTCTGAAGGACGGCCGTTCAACGTATAATTTCCACGTTCTTGATAATGCCAGAACAGATCAATATTTTTATAAACACCAGGGTTGTCACTGTCCGTCAGGACAGATTTATCATACTGGTTATAAATATAGTTTTCATTACTCATCGGTTAATGCCCTCGAGGTAGGTTAGTCCGTTGTTGATGTATGCGTGTTAAAACC
The DNA here is from genome assembly GCF_056376275.1 of Serratia sp. AR11. Lineage (NCBI taxonomy): Bacteria > Pseudomonadati > Pseudomonadota > Gammaproteobacteria > Enterobacterales > Yersiniaceae > Serratia > Serratia sp. AR11. Next base: position 2,783,927 of record NZ_CM150739.1, on the reverse strand, counting down.
TGTTAATCCCGTGGCATCGATAATGATGAAACTAATTAAACCCGTGTTTTTATTTTAACGACCAGAAGAATCTAGTCATAGACCAGGGTTGTGTAAATGAAACAGTGAAATTCCCAACAGGAAGGAGTGTTTTAAATCCAACTGGTACCCTCTGGCAATCAATATCCGGTCTGTGCGGATTATTCTGGTTTTCTCACGCCAACCATTTCAATGGCTACGCGATAAAGCTTACGGGTGTAATCACAGGATTGAGCTTCTATTTCATTTACCAAATGGGCCAGAATGCCAGCCCTGCTGACGGTTTTTTTTGCTGATGCGATATGGGTAAGGCATTTCCCCAATATCTCATAGATCTCGAGGTGGATTTCCTCTTCATTACCAATAAGACCATAGAATTTTAAATCTATCTCTCTTTTCATTGATTAAACCTTGATATTAATGTGCTAGCGATACGGTGTTTCTATTTTTGCTCATGCAGCGAATTCACCGATGGTAGACTGGCCTGTAAGTGAGTTTTGATAAAATCAACGCTGGTGCGAATGAGATGGGTCTTTTTCTCCTGGTTCTTTATCACCGCGATAATATCGGCAGATTGCTGATACTGCGGCAATACCCTAACCAAAACACCCGACGCCAATTCTGGTGCAATGCCCCAAATTGGCAGCAGGGCAATGCCATGGTTTTTGACGGTCCAGGTTTTGACTACGTCACTGTGGCTGGTGGACAGCGTCCCCTTAACCTTGACTTTGCTTTCCGTGGCGCTGCGGCTATCGGTGAGCCGCCATAGCCCCATGCTTTCTTCGCGTGGGCGATACAGTATGCAGTTGTGGTCTCTGAGTTCGTCTAGCTCTAGCGGGGTGCCATGCCGTTTGAGATAAAGCGGTGAGGCGCACAGTACCCGAAAACTGGTGGCTATTTTATAAGCCACCAGATGTGGCTCTTTTACGCTGCCAATGCGGATATCGATATCAATGTCGTCAGCAATCAGGTCGTTCTGTTGATTGTTGAGATCCAGCCAGATGTTGAAGCCGGGGTTCTGTCGCTCCATTAAAGACAATACCGGTGCAAGATGATGCTGCCCAAAATAGGTATTGCAGCTTATCCGCACATTGCCGCTGGTGACGTCCTGTAAGGCATTAACGCCCAGGATGGCATCCTCAACGTCACCCAGAATATCTTTAACTTTGATAAAAAAGAACTCGCCGCTTTTACTCAGCATCACCTGTCGGGTAGTTCGAACGAATAGCTTGGTATCCAGGGCTTTTTCAAGAGAGTGGATACACTTTGTTACGTATCCGGGGGTGATCCCTAACTCCTGTGCTGCCCGGTTGAAACTGAGCAATTTGCCCACCAGAAAGAACAAATTCAAATCCCATAAAGATATCTGTTTGGGCAGGGTTTTAAGCACCGACATGCAACTATTCTCATATAAAACATACGGATATCAAGGGCGGCAACATTATTTCAATGCCAAAAATATGACAGAACCTATTTAAACAAGTAAAAAAACCACGGTAATTAAAGTGAAGACTGTTTTCACATTTTACCCGAAATAAATCCAGTATACATTAGGACTTTATTGATGAAATATTCTCAAGTTAAGCTTGTGGCTTGTTTTATATTGATATAATTAATGCGAATAATTATATAACTAAAAAATAAGTTTATCTATTTTATTGAGAGTTTTCTCATTCATTGTTGATGTGTTGTGTAAGTTTTTATTGCTGTCATTTTATTTCCATATAGGAACTTCTGTTTTTCGCGTAAGAGAATTGGAATATAGTTATCCGGTGATTTATATCTGTATGACCTAATGGGATTTACCCGCCTGGGCGGGCAGGGTGAGATTGCAGGGATTGGCAGGTTTGGTTTTAATTTTATCGTATGAAAAACACGCCGTATAAAGGAAGAATGCATGACAATTCTGGTATTCGAAAAATGCCATTATACATGGTTGGGATTAAGAGAGTTATTATTGAGTTATGATGCCTCCATGCGGATTGTGTATTGCAATGAAGTCCTGGAAGAAATGAAGCAGATCGTCGAAAAGGCAAATATTGACGCGGTAATTATAGGCTCCCATGACTTGTTCAGCGATGTTGATTCTTGTTTCGATTTTCTGCACAGGTTCAAGGCAAGAGGCCAGATCAAGAAAATCATCATGCTGTCTGAGTTTAATCCTTTTTATCTTCATAAGTTAAAGAGCTCAGGATTGATCAACTCGATTGTGCACAAGCAGGGAAAGTTGTGTGAGTTATCGCAGGATATAGAGCGCTCTATGCTGCTGGACTCTTTTATCAGCAGTCATATCCGTCGCATGAGCAAAGTGGTGTCCAGCGCCCCTGAGTACAGCCTGTTAACCTTCTCAGAGAAGAATATCTTGACCAATTTGCTCTTGGGGAAAACGTTGACGCAGATATCAACGTCGCTGAATCGCAGCATCAAAACCATCAGTTCTCAAAAGCGAACGGCGATGAAAAAACTGGGGCTGAGAAGCACCCGCGATCTCGTCGCGGTACAAGAAAAACTGCGTTTGTACATTAATTCCCAGCAACTAGTTAGTGGGCACTAACAGCCACGGGTGACGCTTCACTTCACAGCAATGTATTGCTGCCTTTGTGCCAACTTTTCAGGCAGCAGAAAACTTCCCGCTCTCACCAGAGCTTTTTCCCTCTTTGTTTCGATAGGTTCTAGGAAAATGGCAAAATTAATCCGTCATGTGAACAGTTTTACCCGTCCTGCAGTTTTTCCTATCTTGTTCTTCGCTCCCTTCAGCGCCATAGCCGCCGGCAACTATTACGATGCGCGTAATGATGCTATGGGGGGAACCGGCGTTGCATCGTCGACTTACGGCACTGCCGTGCTGGCCAACCCGGCGCTGATGACCAAAGCCAAACCCGCTGATGGGGTCAGCATTATTTTCCCCGCTGCGGGCTTGCAGGAGAATGACAAAAACCAGCTGATTGATAAGGTTAACGATCTGCACGACAGTGCCAATCGCTACAAGCAGATGGCCAAACAGCTGTCCAGCTTTGCGGATTACCCAAAAATTCAGGCAGCCGCAGGCGATTTAGCCAACCAGCTGCGCGGTATTAAAGGCAATCAGGCGTCCGGCACCGCCGGTGCGGCTTTTGCGGTCACTATTCCCGATCAAACGCTGGCATTTGCGTTTGTGACCAAGGCTTATGGCACGGCGCATGTCACGGCCAATGTCACTCAGAACGATATCGATTATCTTCAGGGCGTGGCAGACGGTACCGTGATCCCACAGCCCGGAGACCGTAAAAAGGCGACATCCACCGTTCTGGGGCGCGGCGCAATAGTTTACGATTACGGCGTTGCCGTGGCGCATGAGTTTAACATCGCCGGACATCCGGTTTCGTTTGGTATCACGCCAAAGCTGCAGAAGACCTATCTGTATAACTACAGCGCCTCTGTTTTCAGGTTCAAAAAGTCGGATTTCACCAACGGACGTTATAAAAACACCGACACTGGCTTTAACATTGATGCAGGTGCGGCAACGGATATCGGTGACCACTGGACGCTGGGCCTGAGTGCGCAAAACCTGATCTCGCGCGATATTGAGACCAAACAAGTGCGTGGCTACAAAGACAGCTATCAGATCGGCCCGGTCGTGACGCCCGGTGTCGCTTTTCATACCGAACGCCTGACGGCGGCGCTGGATGTGGACGTAACCCCAACCAAGCGCTTCAAGTCGCAGGAAGATAGTCAGTACGCCGGCGTGGGTGCCGAGTATCGCCTGCTAAGCTGGTTGCAGCTTCGAGCCGGTTACCGTGCTGATATGAAGTCTAACGACACCGACGTGTTTACCGCCGGTTTGGGGATTTCACCGTTTGCCAATCTGCATCTGGATCTGGCCGGTATGAAAGGCAACGATCGCACCTGGGGCGCGGTTGCCCAGATGAACTTGACCTTCTGATACGGCGTGCGCCATGAATAATGGCGCACGCCTGTTAATTATTCGATATGCGCACTAAACCCTATCCGTTTTGGGGCAACACATTTTCTGTTTGTGATGTCGGTGCTGGCAAATTCAGATCTGGTGGCGATGTTGCCATCGCGGTTGGTACGCAACAACAATGCGCTGCAGGTGGTTGAACCGCCGCTTCAAGTGCCTGACCATGTTGTGGCATGAGCGTTCCCATCGTGATCCGGCACATCAATGGCTACGTGAGCATATTGTTGCCTCGGTTGGCTGAAGTTCAGGGATGCCTGCTGTATTTCAGTAATTTACCTTGAAGCAACAACATCAGCGTACGCACAAACAGCAGGCCAATCAGCACGTTGCTGAAGACAAAAAGAGGTAATGCAAGCGCAGACAATATTCCCTCCTGGCTTGCATGCCCCAGATGCAGCGCGGTGGTCGCCAGGGCAGAAAGTCCGAATGAGAAGCTCCAGAACGAGACATTGAAGGGACCTTTCAGACACCAGGGAAGCAGACGCACGATAAACAACAGTTGCAGCAGGCCGTAGCCGAAAAGCATTTTGGCCAGTACGTCCGCTTCCCCCCCATTAATCGCCAGCCAGGCGCTGCAGGCCACCAGAGCCGGGGCCAACTGGATCCCGAGGGAAAGACGAACCGGTGTTGGCATTTCGCCCTGGCTACGCAACCGCTGCAAAATGGACGGCTCCAGACTCAGCCAGGAAAGGATCCCCGCCCCCAGAAACAGCAGGCCCAGATCCTGATAACCTAATGCACCGCAGGCCATGCAGCTGATAAAGTTGTTGGCGACCGTTGGTAAATAGAGCCCGGGCGTGGTGGCTTCAGCAGGATGAGCCCCGCGCCACAAACCGGCACTTTGCCAGGCGGCATAGCTCAGTTGTGCCACGGCCCCCAGGGTGAATATCGCAACGGCCAGTGAACGCCACCAGGGCACCACACCAATGGCGACCAGGATGGTGGTGGCCGGGAGCAAACTGACAAAACTGCTCATCAGTGGATGCTCTATTTCTGCTTTCACGCTGTGGGGAAAACACAGTAGGCGGTATAAAAATGCGCAGGCCAGAAAAAACCAAATGCCGATGGCGATGATGATCAGCGCCTCACCAATCATTGAGGAGACGGGCAGGATAGTGGCGGCATAACGCCAACCAAAACCCGAGCCAATGATACCCAATACCATACCAAAGTAGCCGGCAGGCAAATCGAGGAAACGCGGTGCATCGTTTAAAATAGGCTTATTCATTTTGTTTATTTTTTAAAATATATTTTAAGCGATCTTAGCGAGTTTGGGGTGGGGAAGCAATAATACTTAGGGAGTGAGAACAGGCTCAAAAGGGGCTTTGCCAGGGGGCAAAATTAGCCACATCCCTGAGGATGCGGCATAAAAGGTTATTTCAGGTTGGTTTTAAAGAACGACGTCAGCTTGGCAAAAGGGATCAGGTCGGTACGGTCGTACAGATCGACATGGCCTGCGCCTGGGACGATGTACAACTCTTTCGGTTGTCCGGCACCTTGGTAAGCATCTTCGCTAAATTCTTTCGAATGCGCCTGACTGCCGGTGATGAACAGCATCGGGCGTGGCGAGATGCTCCATTCCTTTCGGCATAAACAGGTTGCCGACCACATTCATCTGGTACTGGTTTTTAAAGGTCACCTTTTGTTGGGTGACTTTATTGCTTTGGTAAAAGTTATCTGCTCCGTTAGACATATCGGCTCCTGTGGCAGCAAACGAGCTGATTAACAGCCCCAATAACATGGTTAATGTTCTCACTGAATAATCCTCAATTGGTTTGGTAGAGATCTTTACGTGACGTCCATAAAGTCAGGGCAGCCGCGATCACTAATAAAACGATGCTGATGGTGAAAGTGCTTTGATAACCGCTATGGTCAAATGCGAAACCACCGAGGGTGGATCCCAGTGCGATTGACAGTTGCACTATGGCAACCATCAACCCACCGCCGGCTTCTGCATCATCAGGCAATGTTCTGGCGATCCAGGTCCACCAACCGGTCGGAGCAGCCGTAGCGAACAACCCCCATAAACCCAGCAGCAGTGTGACAATCCAGACGCTGTGGCCAAAAGCGATCAGCGCTCCGGCTATGGCAGCCATCAGCAATGGGATGGCGATCAACGTCAGATAGAAGGTGGATTTCAAGAAAATGCCAATCAGCAAAGTACCGATAAAGCCCGCAACCCCGATGGTCAGCAAAATGAGCGACAGCGTGGTGATATCCACCCGTGTTACCGTTTCAAGAAACGGACGCAAATAGGTAAACAAAGAAAACTGGCCCATAAAGAACAATCCACAGGCGGCAAGGCCAAGGGTCACCAACGGATTGGCAAAAAGGCGAAATACAGTGCCGCTACGCTTGGCGTCTTTATCCGTAGTCATGGCCGGCAAGCTGAACAACTGCCAAATAAAAGCAATTACCGCGACCGGCACAATGCAAAAGAATGCGCCACGCCAGCCGATGACAGAACCCAGATAACTCCCCAATGGAGCGGCTATAACAGTGGCCAGCGCGTTGCCCCCATTAAAAATAGCCAGTGCGCGAGGTACCCGATGTTGCGGAACCAGGCGAATAGCCGTGGCAGCCGATAGTGACCAGAAGCCACCAATAGCAATTCCAATCAGGGCTCGGCCAGCCATGTAAATAAAATAGCTGGGCGCTAACGCTATGATGGCTCCGGAAAGCGCCATCAAAGCCGTCATACCCAACAGCAAGATTTTGCGATTCGCAGCCCCAGCCAGCGTAGAAATGGAGAGACTCGTCAATACGGCAAAAAGTCCGGAAATAGCGATCCCCTGACCAACCAGTCCCTCACTCACGGCCAGGTCCGCGGATATTGGTGTCAGTAGGCTATAAATTCCGAAGCAATTAAGGTGAAGACGCACAATGTCATGGCGAATACGCCGCTCCAGTACGCGCGCTCATTGTGAAGTGGTGTGTCACTCGACGATCTGGGCATAAACTGCTGACTCCGAATAATCCCCGCCTGTGTTTAGGCAAGTCGGGGCCGTACGCTATTGGCAGGAATAACGTCAGAAAAGGTGAATGAAAGATGAAATAGCAACGGCGTTTATCCGCCATCGCTTAAGAAACTCTTGCTGAAAATTTTACATGCAGGGTGCAAAATAACTAGCTAATGAATACTTAATGACTTTATAACCAATGCTTATTAATAGGGTGGCTAGACCAGATGAAACGCAACCTGAATGACCTGCTTTATTTTGTTACGGTCGCACGTGAAAGCAGCTTTACCCGCGCGGCGGCACAGTTGGGCGTCACTCAACCGGCTCTGAGCCAGGCGATTTCCGCACTTGAAGAACGGATGCAAATTCGCCTGCTAACGCGTACCACCCGTAGTGTGTCACCGACTTCCGCTGGAGAACGATTGTTACTGGCTATAGGCAATCGTATCGATGAGATTGAAGCCGAGCTGGATATGCTGACGGAGCTGCGCGATAAGCCGGCGGGTAGGGTCCGCATCACCTGCGGGCCAGACGTTTTACACAGCACGCTGTTGCCAAAGCTGGCGCCCCTGTTGCGAGAGTACCCGGATATAAATATCGAATTCGACGCTAATCATGGTTTCCGCGACATTGTGACAGACCGTTTTGATGCGGGCGTTCGGCTGGGTGACACCATTGATAAAGACATGATAGCCGTTCCGATTGGCCCCAAATTACGCATGGCTGCAGTGGCAGCACCGGACTACTTTTCACGTTACCCGATCCCCAATACCCCCCACGAATTGACGCAACACCTGTGCATAAATCAGCGAATGGTCAGGTCTGGCGGGCTGTATGTCTGGGATTTTGATCAGGATGGTGGGGATCTTAATGTGCGCGTCAGCGGACAACTCATTTTCAATACTTCTGTACATATTGTTGATGCCGCGCTTGCAGGGCTGGGGATTGCATTTTTGCCAGAAGAAGAATTTGGAAAGCATATTGAAGACGGGCGTCTGATTCGCGTACTGGAGCCATGGTGTAAGCCGTTTCCTGGCTACTACTTGTATTATCCCAGTCGTAAACAGCCTTCCCCAGCGTTCTCATTGGTTGTTGAAGCGCTTCGGGTAGGGTGAAAATGCAGACCCGCCCAAGTCACTTGGGCAAAAATCTTTGCCGGGCGATGATAATCACCACCCGGCTCGGTTTAGTTAGAAGGTGACGTTGACCTTGGCCCAGAGGGTGCGCCCTGGCTCATTTACCGAAGTATTCGATGAATAACCGAAGGTGCTGTTGCCAGCCAGATTGAGATGCTCGCTGTAGGTTTTGTTGAAGATGTTATCCAGGCCGGTGCTGAGTTTGACCTGCGGAGTGACCTTGTAGGCCACATTGGCGGAAAGCACGCCAAAGCCCGGACTGTCGGCAAAGTCTTTACCCACCACGTTACCCTGATTGATCGCCACACGGTGCTGGCTACTGACCAGTCGCCAAAGGCCGGTGCTGCTCCAGTCGCCACGTTCGTAGGTTAAACCTAAGCGTGCTTCCAGCGGCGGTATTTGTGGCAGTGGCTGGTGGTCAGTGGTGTTTTTACCCCAGGCATAGGCCAGGCTGGCATCGGTTTTCCAGTGCTCGGCAAGTTGGTAACCCATGCCCATTTCACCGCCCATAATCGTGGCGTTCACGTTATCGGCCTGACTGATACGAGCATGTTGGGGATCGTATTTGAACAGGATAAAGTCATTCACATGACCCAGGTACGCGGACACCCAGCTGTTAAAGCGTTTATCGGTGTATTGAGCGCCGATATCGATTTGCGTGGTCTTTTCACTTTTCACGCTATCAAACGGGCTTTTACTGCCGTTCGGCCCCAAAGTCGGGGAGAACAGTTCCCAGTAGTCAGGGAAACGTTCGGTATAGCCAATCCCGGCATAAACCATCAGCGGCATGCCGGCAAGCGTATGCTCAATGCGCGTAAAACCGCTAGGCAGGGTATCGGAACGTTCACGCTCATTAGCCGATTGATAGTTATCCACCAGGCTGCGATCGAGGCGTGCACCGCTGATCACTTTGCTTTGTTCGGTCGCGGTCCAGGTCAGCTCGCCAAAAGCACCGTAGTTATGAAATTGCGCATCTTTCTGCCAGCCGTCACCCTGTCTATTGCGGTGAGTGTTGGTTTGCGTATCCATACCGCTTTCCAACTTGAAATCTTGCCATAGCCAGGTACCCATGACGCGCCCGCCGACGGTGCGGCGATCCAGTTGCATCGTCATCCCCATATTCATATGACCCATGCCCATATGTCCCATCGCCATGCCACCCTGACCGGGGGAGCGAAGGGTGACGTTATCCATAATATGGTTGGCGTAGTTGTAATAAACCTGAGCTTCAAGTTTATCCAGCACCTCACCAATGTTGGATTTTTCAAACCGCATGCCCAGACTTTCACGCTTGAACTGTGAACCGTCCATGCTGCGCCCGGCATAACGTGCCTCACCATTACCCCGGCCCATGGTCACTTCCAACAGAGTATCGCTGTCTGGCGTCCAGCCCAGTGCCAAATCACCATTCCATTTATCCCAGCGTGATGGTACGCGGTCGCCATTGCCATCCTGATAGTCGTTGGAGCGCGATTTGTTGCCCATCAGGCGTAAATAGCCTTGTTCGCCCCCCAGACTGGCGTCGATATTTTCATCCCAGCGACCGTTAGAACCGGCCAATACGCTGGCATTGCCCTTGATGCCGGGCTGTTCAAAGCGCGGACGCTCACGTTCGAAACGTACCGTTCCCGCTGAGGAACCTGGCCCCCAGAGCACCGTCTGCGGGCCTTTGGTGATGGTCAGCAGGTCATAGCTTTCCGGCGAGATATAGGAAGTAGGGGCGTCCATCCTTGCCGGACAGGCACCCAACATTTCGCCGCCGTCGGTCAGAATTTTCAGTCGTGAGCCAAACATGCCGCGAAACACCGGATCGCCATTGGTGCCGCCGTTACGGATTTGCGAGAAGCCTGGAATGGTTTTCAGATAATCAGAACCATCGCTGGCCGGCACCGGCTGACGCGGTGTTTTAGGGGACGTCACTATGGTCATCGGTGAATAGAGTGGCGCAGTCACGGTAATGACGTCACCGTCGTTGGTTTTGACGGCAACATCATGCTGATGCTGTTCTGCGGCATGGCCGTTAAAGGCTACCAGAGCAAACAAAGGCATCGCCGCAGTAATATGCAGTGACAGAGGGTGTTTTTTATAATTCTTGGTTTTACCGAACATCATCGTTCCTTAATGCAAATTTTGACGCTAAACGTATTTTCACATCACGACCGGTTATTATTTAGACGCAGTGATGCCCGGAGCATCATGCCGCCGTAAATAGAGGGTCGTCCTCACCATGACGGATTAATAACGCCAGTCGAGTTGCGATAAATAATGATCTGCAGCAGTAAATCTGACAGGCGTGCGTCAACCTCCTGATTGAATTATCTCAACAGGAATAATTTGGCTGCAGTCTATTAACTTTTAAATCAGAGGAAGTGATGCTGGTGGTGCGCGAGGTTGTGACTCGGAGTAGGTCAGATGGGCGAATAACGGGAAGATATAATGCGCTGGTGGAGCACGGGACAGCAACGAACCAGACCAGAACAACGGCGAATAGGCCAGATCCAATAGCGGCACATGGATCAGCAGCACACAGTAACCGCAGGCGCTGTCATCCATCATCATCGCCATATTGTGGCTGCCGGTCTGCATGCCCATTGGCATACCAGGCATGCTGGCCTTACCGCTCGGTGCTGAGGGTGGCGGATGATGCATATGCGCCGACATATCCATACCGCAGTCTGCCATACTGGCGGTTTCAGACTGCCCGACGCGCGCATGCTCCAGCGATCGGGAGATCACCGGGGCAATGAACAACATCAGGATCGCAAAAATCCCCAGACAGGCGGGGAGACGGCTTCGCGATGTGGCAGTCCTAATTAACGACACATATATCCTAAAAATAGTGCGAAATTAACGGACGGAATTGTACTGTTTTATCTGGCAAATGTTAAAACATTTTATCCGGGGTTAGCCTATTGATAAAGTGAATTGCCGTTTGTCTCACATTCTCAACCAATTTAACCATTGGGATATATCTTGGTTCTGACGGAAAATAATACCGGCAGTAAAGAAGTGGTTATATCTCGAACACCGTATTCCTGTCGAAAATATCATCCTCGACAACAAAGACGATTAAGTGATATTACCTGCCCACATCCGCATTTCCGTGAGAGATTTATGCTTACGCCGGTTGTTCCCCCAGGGTTTTTAACCAAGCAATGAAGGCGTCAATCTTCGGCCACTGGCGGTCAGAAAGTGTCGATACATAGTAGTGCTGGTCACATTTCAGCTCCATTTTCGGGAATGGCGCCACCAGTTCACCGGAGTTAAGCCGTTTGTGGATCAACCGTTTGCGGCCCATAGCCACGCCAACATGATTGATGGCTGCCGTAACGGCCAAATCGGAACGATCAAAACCTATACCCGGAGAGGTATCCAGATTGACACCGAAATGCTGAGCCCAACTGTGCCACTCATCGGTACCGGAATCATAGCTCCAGGCTTGTCGATCGTGGAGCAGGGTGCAGTGGGAGAGGTTGCCGGGAAAGTTGGCCAGCTCAAATTGACTAGCGTACTCCGGGCTGCATACCGGGATGATCGCTTCATCCATCAGGTATTGATAATGAAGCTGCGATGACGGGGTGGCGTCAAAGTAAACCGCCAGATCAATGCCGGCGCGTTGGAAGTTCACATATTCGTTGCCGGTCAGAATGGTCAGATTAATGGCGGGGTATCGGCGGGAGAAATCCGCCAACGCCGGCACGATCCAGCACTGAGCAATGGAGGGGCGGGAGTATATCGTTAATGAACCTGATAGCGCCTGATTCTTGATATCCAGAATCTCCTGGTTCAGGGTGCCAAGTGAAGATTTTAGCGCCCAAAAAACCCGTTTGCCTTCGGTTGTGAGTTCCACCTTACGGTGAGAGCGGACAAACAGCTGGATACCCAGATTGGCTTCAAGCTGGTTAATATTATGGCTGACGGCGCTGGGGCTGACAGAAAGCTCATCGGCCGCCATGGCGAAAGACTCATGCCGCGCAGCCACTTCAAAGGTAAATAACCGCGATAACTGCCAGCCATTCAGTGAGCGATGTGGCCCCGTTAGATTTACCGTCATAATCTCCCCAGAAAATTTAAAAATATCTGCGATTTACACACCAGCTTGGTGAGTAAAGTTGACCCATGTCGCTAAACTGCACCATTTTTTGGCGTAAGTCACTCGTTTGATTCTGTTTCACTCATGTGAGAGCGGATTTTTATCGTTTGTCACCGATCGTCGTTTTCCTGTCCAATGACAGTCAGTTTATGACGGGGGTATGGGCTATGGATTCGCAAGTTTGGGTTGCCGGCACGCTGATCGCCAGTATCGCGATCATCATTTTGACCATCGTGAAGTTTAAGTTTCACCCTTTTTTGGCGTTACTGTTAGCAAGCTTCTTTGTCGGCAGCATGATGGGGATGGGCCCGATTGATATGGTCAATGCCATAGAAAACGGTATCGGCAGTACGCTAGGATTTTTGGCAGCGATCATTGGGCTGGGGACCATTCTGGGTAAAATGATGGAGGTCTCCGGCGCGGCAGAGCGCATTGGTATTGCGTTGCAACGCTGCCGCTGGTTGTCTGTCGACGTGATTATGGTGCTGGTCGGCTTGGTTTGCGGTATCACGCTGTTTGTTGAAGTGGGCGTAGTTCTGTTGATCCCATTGGCTTTCTCCATCGCCAGAAAAACCGGGACTTCATTACTCAAGCTGGCTATTCCTTTGTGTACCGCATTGATGGCTGTGCATTGTGTAGTTCCCCCTCATCCCGCAGCGTTATTTGTTACCAACAAGCTGGGAGCCGATGTGGGCACAGTGATTGTTTATGGCCTGTTCGTCGGGCTGACGGCGTCACTGGTCGGTGGTCCACTGTTCCTGAAATTGCTGGGTAAACGCTTGCCGTTTAAAGCGGTACCGCCTGAGTTCTCCAACTTGGCCGTGCGAGAAGAACATTCACTGCCATCACTGGGAGCAACGCTGTTTACGGTTTTGCTGCCCATAGTGCTGATGCTGGTCAAAACGGTCGCTGAGCTGAATCTGAATAAAGAAGGGCGCTTGTTTGCCGCTATGGAGTTTATCGGTAACCCGATCATTGCCATGTTTATTGCTGTATTTGTGGCTTATTACGTTCTGGGGATACGTCGTCACATGGGGATGAGCGCGCTGTTGAGCCATACTGAGTCCGGTTTCTCCTCCATTGCCAATATCTTGTTGATCATCGGGGCCGGCGGAGCATTTAACAGTATTTTGAAGACCAGTGGCCTGGCCGATACCCTGGCGCTGATGCTGTCAAACCTGCATATGCATCCTATCTTGTTAGCCTGGTTGGTCGCGCTTATTCTGCATGCTGCCGTGGGTTCCGCCACCGTAGCCATGATGGGCGCTACGGCGATAGTCGCACCGATGTTGTCGCTTTATCCCAATGTCAGCCCGGAGATCGTGACCATTGCCATCGGTTCTGGTGCAATTGGCTGCACCATAGTGACGGATTCACTGTTCTGGTTGGTGAAGCAATATTGTGGAGCGACGCTGAATGAAACCTTCAAGTATTACACTACGGCCACCTTTATCGCTTCGGTATTGGCGCTGGGCATGACCTTCCTGCTTTCATACATTATTTGAGTATCTTCATCGGTAATCGTCGCCAGGTGTTGTCCTGCGACGATTGCCGTTATTAAGGTTGTTTTGGGGCAGAAATGATGCGGCGAGGACGATAAATTGCAGGTATTCCCGGGTTATTACCGCTGATCAGCTCTTCACTGACCATTCTGCCCAGGGTAGCCGCACAGGTAACCGCCGGATGCATGACGGCAACATAAACTCCAGGCCTCTCGCCGACAAATCCGATGACCGGACATCCATCTTCCGGCACTGGGCGCTGTCCCACCGATTGGCTCAGTAAGTGCAGCGAAGCTGCGCCGTTCAATCCTGATTTCATCGCTGCCAGGGTCTCAGCGGCGACATTATCGGTATTGCCCGATAGCGGAAAGTCTTCCGCAGCCAAAATATCACCGTTACGGGCATGCAGGGCTTCTACATCATGACCTGAAATCAGGGTGTTAATTAAATGCTTTTCGGTGCCGAACCGTAACAGAATTGCCGGTGACGCCAGGATCGGCAACGGGATCCCAATGGTAGCAAGTAGGGGAGTTATACCTGTTCCGCAGGCCAGGATAACCGCATCCGCATTTAATACGCCCTCCGGGGTTTGGATGCCGGTAACATGGTTGCCATTTTGGAGAAAACCGATGACCGGCGTTTGAATTTTCAGTGTAGCGCCCAAGTTACAAGCCTTTTCCAGCAGGGCGTGCGTGGCATCGATGGGGTCGACAGCACCATCATAAACCGCATAATATGCACGCCATGGCGGGTTGTTAAACACGGGTTCAAGCCTGGATATCTCGGGTTGTTGAAGCAGGTTTTCATTGGGCTGACTTTCATATTGGGCAACACCAGGCGGCGGTGTTGAACAAGGTGAGTCCTATAAGCAAGCGGCTGTTAGAGAGCTACAGGAAGAAACGGGCATTGTGTGCGAAGAAGTTGGCCAGTGTGTGGCGCAAAGAAACTTTGAGATGATGTTGCCGAATGGCGAGATGGTTGAAGCTCAGGAAAAGTTTTACGTTGTGCGAGTGAGACATCGCGAGATCAACACTGACCGTTGGAGCGGTGAAGAAAAGCGTGTCATCAGCGAGCATCACTGGTGGAGTATCGAAGAGTTAAGAACAACGGATGAGATTGTCTATCCAGAAAACATAGCTGAGATACTCGAGTCGATTTAGCCGTGGAAATTCATCCGGTGGGCTGGCGACCAACCAATTTAGAGATATCTTGATAAGGCCATGATAAAAGCCAGAAGCTCAGATTCTACGTACAGTTACCTTGGTGCGCATAATGTATATTATGTTAAATTGCATTTATGGCTACGCACCGGGCTGTCTATCCTGTCCATAACTCACCTCGCCTTTCTCTTTGTCGGTTCTTGTCTGTTCATTGGTGATAGTTGGTTTGCGGCTCAACATCACCTGTGTCAACAATTGGTCGGCGTGCCCTGATGAAAACGCATCTGCCATTGACCGCCATTGTCATTTGCAGATAACAACCAGATCGACGATCGCAATGTACATCGAGTAACGCCACCATCGTCACCCTGTTGAAAACTACGGTACGTCAGCAACACCGCACCTTCGGTAATAATGGCCAGCTTAAACCCTTCGGAAAAAATTGGTGTCTGACCACTTTCGATTTGAAGTGCCGCCAGGGTTTGCTGTTTATCATAGTAATGACCTGAACGCCCAATCTCTTCAAAGTCGTCATGCAGCAACTCGCTGACCACAGCGACGTTGTTTCTCGTTACCGGCTGATGCAGCTTAACTTCCAGGGATTGGATTAATGCCAAAAGTTGTGTCGAATCGGTCAAAATACCCTCCTTTTTTGATCGCGCTACGTGAAATCTGAAAACAATTGGCACTAATCCCCCTGCAGATTTCGTCAAAATGCGCCGTGTCAGCCGAGCTGTGTTTTCAGGAACGGAATCACCTTATGCAAGGCTGCACGTACCGCTTCCGGTTGCACCAAATTGAGGGTAATGTAACGACTAAATTGTTACGGTGTCACGAAAAAGGCAGAAGGGATTTTGAATCAGAACTCCCCGCTCAGTAACGGGGAATTCCACCAGATAAGCCAATATAGACGCCAACCTGACTTATCTGTTGAGCGCTAGCGGGCCAGTTCCACTCCGTCCAGTTCAGAGATGGCAAGGCAGAATACTTCAGTGATGGCATCCACCGTGTAGGCGGTTTTAGCCGGGATCATCAACATCTCATGAGCCTGTAGAGTCTGCTCGCCAATTTTCAGCTCACCCGACAGGACCATCAGTTTGACCCAGCCCGGATGCATTCTGGCTGACTGGTGGCTGCCAGCATCAAGTTTCAACAGCGCCGTGTGCCCCTGCGCCTCACGTTTCAAGATGTGGTAATACACTCCATCGTAAGGCATTTTCTCGTAGTGCAGTGTCGCCAGTGTTCTTTTATGCATGATAGCTTCCTAGTAATCGGTGATTAGTTGGATCAAGTATCACAATTCCCTAACGGCCTATGGGCCTGTTAATAAATATATAGGACGTATGCCTCATACGCAAAAACTCACTTTTGCGAACTCAATCAGCCAGATCGCTCAAGAACTTCCGTGCAGGAACAAAGAAGTTAACACCGGCTACGGCCGTGGAGAAATCAAGGATCCGGTCGTGCAGAGGGGCTGGATTGCCAATGAACATACGCTCAAGCATCTTCTCAATCACCCAGAGATGGCGTGAATAGCCGATAAAATAGGTGCCATATTCACCACGCCCCGGTGAGGCAAAGGGCATATTATCGCGCAAAATGTCGTGTTCACCCTGCTCGTCCTCAATAGTACACAGAGTCTTATGTGATTTTTGACCCTCTGTCGCATCCGGTAACTCGACGTTATCAAACTTGGTGCGCCCGATAATGGCTTCCTGAGTTTCCACCTTCTGTGCACGCCAGGCGGCCATATTGTGCAAGTATTTTTGTATCACCACATAGCTGCCACCCGCATAGTCAGGATCCTCATCACCAACGATTGTCGCCTGTGGCAAAGCCAGACCCACCGGATTCGCGGTACCATCGACAAACTCCAGCAGGTCACGCCCGTCGAAATAACGGAATCCCGCAACTTCATCGACAACAGTGATCGAATCCCCAAAGGCTTCCAGCAGGATTTTCTCGAACTCAATGATTAAATCTGTCGCACCTGCGCGCACGTGGTACAGCAAATCGCCGGAGGTGGCCACGGCCGTATGCTTGGCGCCTTTTATTTCCTTAAACGGCGTCAGCTCTTTGGGCGCGGGTTTTCCGCTAAGGCTCTCCCAGACGCGATGCGAAATACCGACGTTGCAGGTGAAGCTGACATCGATGGATCGTATCTGGACATTTTTAATCAGATCTTCGGTACTGGCGATCACGGCTCGGGCGGTGGCGAGTGATGCACTATCGTCGTTGATCTTGAGGATAAGAAAGGCGGCTGCGGCCGTCATGGGTGCATCAATGTATTGGGGCTCGGTCTCCAGCGCGCGTTGCGCCAACGACAGTGGTGAAGATGATTCTTGGCTCACGAAAATCTCCCTTAATGGGTGAGTAATCAAGGGTATTTATCTTAGCGTCGAAGACGCCGCATAGCCAAGCTATATCCCTGCGGATGCCATTGACATTGAGTAACAAATTGATTGGCGGGAATAGCAGAAATGTCCGCAAAATGCGGGCGATATCCAGTACATTCGTACCCTGTCATCCTTTTTTAGACTGCCGCTCGCCGGCAAACAACCCCCGCTCTCTGGCCCAGACAATGGCTTCGCTGCGGCTGTGTACGTCGAGTTTGGAGTAAACCATCGCCACATGATTGCGCACGGTATTGGGGGCAAGATTGAGTCGCGTGGCGATTTTCTTGTCTGGAAGGCCCTCGCAGATTAACCCCAACACATCGCGCTCACGGGCGGTAAGATCGGTGAAGGAAAATCCGGACAGATTGGGCTTATTGATACTTTTCACATTGGCCAGTTTCTCGAGCAGCGTCTGACTGAACCAGGAAGCGTCCTGCATCACTTCCTCGATGGCGGAAACCAACTCCAGTTCCGAACGTTTGCGCTCGGTAATGTCCATCATAACCAACAGGTAACAGGGGACGTCATGAATACTCACGGCATCAGCAGATACCACGCAGTCGAGCACTTCATTGCCCTTCTTGCGGAGTTTAAGGTCCTGACTTTCTACGTTGCCGGTTTTTCCCAGTGAGGTAAACAAGCGCCGACATTCCCCCTGCCCGTCGATGACATTGATATCCTCGACCCTCTTGCCAATCAGCTCCTCAGCGAGGTAACCGGTGGTCTTCATAAAGGCTTCGTTAATATCCAGCACCTGCTGCTTGTCCGCCGTGCACACCAGCGTGGGAACCGGGCTCAAACGAAAGGACTTGGCGAACCGCTCTTCACTCTCGCGCAGCGCCGACTCGGCCTTACGGCGGGGCTCAAGGTCAGTGAAGGTGAACAGCATGCAATCGACTTCATTAATATCCAGCGGCTGACCGGCGACGATCACCAGTTTGGTTCCTCCGGCCGGCAGTTTTAACTCCGCCTGCATCTGCGGAATGGTTGCCCCTTCGCTCAAGCGCTGCACCGCCAGATCCTTATGTTCCGCTTGCTCCAGCACATCCAGCGCGTAGACCGAGTTACCCATCACCTGATCGCGGCTATAGCCGGTCATATCGAGGAACCCCTGGTTAACCTTGATGTAACGCAGGTCGCTCAGGCTACAGATCACCGCAGGCGCCGGATTGGCATTAAAGGTTTTCTCAAAGCGCTCTTCGGCGCTGGCCCACTCGGTAGCGTCACTCAGGATCAATACCAGCAGCTCGGGCTGCCCTTTGGCGTCAGTGATCGTCAGGCTGCGTAAACGGTGAACCCAGAGAAAATCCGGCTCGCCAACGGGCCGTACCTCGACCAGCACGTCGTTGAATTCCTCGCCAGCAGCCACCCGGTTAAGCGGATATTGCTCTGAACTCAAAGGATGATTGTTGCGATAACGCAAGGCAAAACGCTCTTCATACTCCTGGGCATTGGCCCCCAACTCACTCAGTCTGGTCAACCCATGCATGCTCAGTGCGGCCTCATTGGCCCACAGAATGGTCCGGTCGACTTCAGTCAGGATCACCCCTTCGGTCAGTCCCGAGATGATCTGTTGTAGTTGGCTACGGTTGGTTTCGCTGGCAAGAACGGACTGGCTCATTATTTCTCCATAAGACAAAAGATCTCAGGCCACCGGGCGGCGATCGGAGCGCCTGACAATGACACGACTTCCCCACCAGCATAGTGCTTAAGTAGTTCATTCGCGGGGTGTGAATGCACTAGCTCCATGGGTGCAAATGAACCGGGACGTTCAGTGGTGCACAGCGGCAGACTGATTCTGTCGGTGCAGCGGAGTGCTGCGCGTACAACCACTTGTCCAGTAAATATAAGGAATAACAATGACCACTGTCTATGAATCCAATCGCCTGGCGTTTAACGTTTCATGGGGCTCAATATTGGCCGGGAGTGCCATGGCGCTGGTGACCTATCTGATATTGAGTGTACTGGGTACTGCTGTCGGCGCATCGGCCGTGGATCCGTTGCACGCAGGCAATCCCCTGAGTGGCTTCGGCGTGGGGACCGGCATCTGGCTGTTCGTCACCACCTTACTCTCCCTGGCCGCCGGTGCCTTTGTCGCCGGCCGAACGGCCCCCAACCGCGGCGGCTTGCATGGCCTGTTGAGCTGGGCGGTCACAACCTTGCTGACCACCTGGCTGGTTATTTCATTGGCGAGCGGCGTGGTCGGTCTGGCCGGCAGTGCGGTTGGCAAGGGGTTGTCTCTGGCGGGTAACGGTGTGGCGGCGGCAGCGCCGGGCATTGGTGACAGCGTAAAACAGCAACTTGATAAAAAAGGCATCAGCCTGGATTGGGATGACCTGCAAAATCAGTTGGCTACCACGCTCAAGCAAACCGGCAAGGCTGAATTAGACCCGTCCAAACTGCAACAAAAAACCGAGCAGGCCGGTGCAGATGGCAAGCAGTCGGCGACCGATGCGGCTAGCGACCCGGCACAGGCGGCAGCGGAGCTTAAGCAATGGTTCGAGCGCGTTAAGCAATCCGGTGAACCTACCCTGAACGCGGCGGATAAAGACGCGCTGGTGAACATCGTCGCCGCACGTACCGGCAAGAGCCACGCAGAGGCGACCCAAATTGTCGACAATTACGCCCAGGCTTATCAGCAGGCGGTGCAAAAAGTCGAACAACTTAAGGCTCAGGCCGAACAGAAAGCGCGTGAAGCGGCTGACGTTGCGGCCAAACAGGTATCCCGTGCCGCCTGGGGCTCCTTGCTGATGCTGCTGTTGGGGGCTGGCCTT
This sequence comes from Serratia sp. AR11, assembly GCF_056376275.1. Classification (NCBI taxonomy): domain Bacteria; kingdom Pseudomonadati; phylum Pseudomonadota; class Gammaproteobacteria; order Enterobacterales; family Yersiniaceae; genus Serratia; species Serratia sp. AR11. The sequence goes on along the minus strand of NZ_CM150739.1, from coordinate 2,763,927 downwards.
AGTTTTGCTATCGGGCGTATTGCGCTGTCAACGCGTCGTACTCTTGTTGTGAGCGAATGAAGATGGACGTTTCCATAAAGCGAGAGCTGTCATCTATCTCATTAAATTATCGTAAAGTCGTGGGGGCTTCAGTACCGGTGCTTACCATCGATTTCTACAATGAAAAAAACGAGCGCTATACCCTGCGTTATAACTTGCCGCCGGACACGCCGGAACGGACAGAACGACGGGTGTCTTTACTGCTGCATCTGTTGAGCAAGCAAAAACCGCTGGAGATCGATAACGCGACGGCTTAATTCAAATTAAGTGACCCGCCAGGCCCGAGCCGGATACACCACCGGACTCGGGCCTTTTAATTCTCTGATGCCAATTACCTGACCGCAATCCCCCACTTTTTCATGCGTGAAAGCAGCGTAGTGCGCTTGATACCCAGGCGCTGCGCGGCGCCACGTGGGCCGGCAACCACACCGTTGGTTTCTTTCAATACGCGGATAATCCGCTCGCGATCGTCCTCACCCGCCTGGACAGGCTCCGCCGAGGGCAAGGGTAAGGCCATCGACGGCACCGGATAGCGCAGCTCCGGCAACTCCAGGTTAAGTACCGTGCCACGCGTCAGCAATACTGCCCGTTCGATGACATTCTCCAGCTCGCGTACATTGCCCGGCCAGGGCATTTGACTCAGCAGGCGCAGCGTCTCCGCCGGAATGCTGTCGATAGTGCGCTTCATCCGGCGCGCAATTTTGTAGGTGAGAAACTTCACCAATTGCGGGATGTCTTCCGGCCGTTCACGCAATGGCGGGATGACGATCGGGAACACGTTCAGCCGGTAAAAAAGGTCACTGCGAAACTCCCGGTCGGCCACCATTTGCTGCAGGTCGCGATTGGTGGCGGCAATCAGGCGCACATCCACCGAAATCACCTTGTTGCCGCCTACCCGTTCAAACTCCCTTTCCTGCAGCACTCGTAGCAGTTTAGGCTGCAGTTCCACCGGGATTTCACCTACTTCATCCAGAAACAGCGTTCCTTTATCCGCCAGCTCAAAGCGCCCCATCCGCTGGTTGGTTGCGCCGGTGAAAGAGCCTTTTTCATGACCAAACAGATCGCTTTCCAACAGCCCGGTCGGCATCACCGCACAGTTCATTTTCACCATGCGCTGGTCACGTCGCTCGCTCAGGTTGTGGATAGCGCGGGCAATCAACTCTTTACCGGTGCCGGTTTCACCGAGGATCAGCACCGAGCAGTCGCTTTTCGCTACCATTTCAACCTGTTTGAGTACCGCAGACATCACCACGCTGCGCCCGACAATCTCACCAAAGTCCGGGTTGTTGCCGTTGATTTGCTCGGTCAGATAGAGGTTTTCATGCACCAGGCTCTCTTTGAGTCGGCTGATTTCCTGGTAGGCCAACGCGTTGTCCACCGCGATGGCGATACGCTCGGCGATCTGTTGCAACACCCGCAGATTGGCGGCGTTGAAGTTGTCCGGCTGACATTGCGCCAGCTTCAATACGCCCAGGGTCTTGTTGCCAAACACCAGCGGCAAAAGGCACAGCGTTTGGATTTGATCCTGCCAGAGATCGAACAGTTGGCGTTCATAAGCCGCCAGACGATCGGAATGCTTCAGATTGAGCAGCAGCATTTCCCCGCTCTGCATCACCTGTTCGGATAAGGTACCGGCCAGTGCCACGCTGTACTGCTGACGTTCAACCACGTCATCTTGCAAATAATGGGTGGAATAGATGGTCACCCGATCGGTTTTATCGACGCATAGCACCATGCTGATGGCATCGATCTTGAAAAAACGGTGGATCTCGGTAGATATTTCACCAATCAAGTCATCCAGATCGAGTTTCGATAACACTGCGTTGGTGACGTCGACCAAAACGCGGTAATCGTCACGCTCATGGCATAACTGACGTTGGCGGTTTTCCGCCTGCTCACGCAACCTGATCTGTTCCACCGCCAGCGCAACCAATTCCATCAGGGTCTGCAACTGCACCAGACTGGCATCACTGAAGGGTTGCGAACTACTGCGCAACAGTTCACAACCGCCGATCAGGCTACCGCCTGCGTGCAGCGGCATCAGGCAATATTGGTTAAACGGCAGATACAGCGCCAGGGCGTTGATTTGCGGATAACGCGCATGCAGATCTTCACTCTGCCAGCGCTGCGGCAACGGGCTTTGTCGCAGCCGGCTCACCGGCCCATTGGCCAGCAAAGTCTCATCCTGATAGATGACCGGCTGCCGCTGCGCATCCAGCCCATGAAAGCTGACCCGCTCACTGTGCAAATCAAACAGCACCAGCGTCACATGATCTGCCAGTTGCTGACGTTGCAGCACCTGGCGCAGTTGCCGTAACAAATCGGCGAAGCTGTGCTGACTGAGCAGCGTGCGGGTCGTTTCCAGTAATTCTTGTTTTTCTAATTGAGCATTCGACATTGTTTATCACTTGCCTGAGTCGCGATGATGATTTTAGTGAGTCACGTCACAAAGTGTAACGCTGGGCGACAAGGTTCTCCCCCGACAGGATCAACAAATGCGCGGCAAAGGCTCGGCATGCGGCAAATCCAGCAGGCGGCTGATGCCATAAGCGCCCTGCAGCCTCACTTGTCGTCCGGCAGTCACCCGGCCAATCAATGCCGCGGCCTTACCCAGCGGATGCGCCTGTAACGCAGCCAGTACCGCCTGTTCGGCTTCCGGCGCGGCCACCACCACCAGCTTGCCCTCGTTGGCAAAGTTGATGGCATCCAGCCCCAGCAACTCGCAAATCCCTCGCACTGCCGGTGCTATCGGTAACAGGTTCTCTTCAACTTCAATCCCCACGCCCGCCGCACGAGCAAACTCATGCAGGATGGCGTTCACCCCGCCACGGGTAGCATCGCGCATGGCTCGCACGCCGTTAATGCCACGTAATGGCGCGATCAATGGTGCCAACACTGCGCAGTCACTGATCACGTCCAGCGACATGCCCAGCTTTTCCCGCAGGTTGAGGATCGTCGCTCCGTGATCGCCGAGAGTGCCGCTGACAATCACCGCGTCACCGGCGCGGATATTTTGCGCTGCCCAATCCAGGCCCGGCGGGATCACCCCAATACCGGCGGTATTGATAAACACTTTGTCGGCCGCGCCGCGCTGCACCACCTTGGTATCCCCGGTCACAATGCGGATACCGGCCTGCTGCGCAGTGGCCGCCATCGAAGCCACCAGCCGTTGTAAATCAACCAGCGGCAAACCTTCTTCGAGGATAAACCCGCAGGAAAGATAACGCGGAAACGCGCCGCTGACCGCCAGATCGTTAGCCGTCCCGCAGACCGCCAGTTTGCCAATATCACCGCCCGGGAAGAAAATCGGGTCAATCACGTAGCTGTCGGTAGTAAACGCCAGCCGATCGCCCTGTTGGGTTAACTCGGCCAAATCCAACCGGGCCTGGTCTTCACGCTGATCCAGCAGCGGATTGGCAAAGGCCGGCAAGAAAATCTCATCCAGCAGTTGCTGCATCGCGCTGCCGCCGCTGCCGTGCGCCATAGTAATCACGTTATTCATGCCGGGGTTTCCTCTGTTTCACGACGGTATTGGTACCAGGCGGCGCAGGCACCTTCCGAAGACACCATCAACGCGCCAAAAGCATTTTGCGGTGTACAGCCACCACCAAACAGTGGGCAGTCACGCGGTTTGCAACGCCCGGTCAGCACCTCTCCACAGCGGGCACGAGGATCGTCAGCCACCTGCCGGTGTTGCGGACGGAAACGTCGTTCCGCATCAAAGGTGCTATAGGCCGGGGTTAAGGCAATGCCCGAATCGGCAATGGTGCCAAGGCCGCGCCATTCGCTGCCACCGCCCAACACAAAGACTTCGCTCATTGCCTGCTGTGCCAGCAGATTGCCCTGTTCAGGTACCACCCGGCGGTATTGGTTCTCGGTTTGGCTCTGCTGCCCCACAAACTGCTCAACCAGCATCATCACCCCTTGCAGGATATCCAGCGGTTCAAAGCCGGTCACCACCAGCGGTTTATGGTATTGCCGACTGATAAAGTCATAGGGTTGGGTACCGATCACCATGCTGACGTGGCCGGGCGCCAGAAAGCCGTCGATGCGGACATCCGGCTGTTGCAACAGGCTGCGCAAGGTGGGGATCAGGCTGATGTGCTGGCAAAACACGCTGAAGTTATTCAACCCTTCCAGCCGGGCCTGTTGCAGGGTAATGGCGGTGACCGGCATGGTGGTTTCAAACCCCAGGGCAAAGAACACCACCTGCCGCTGCGGGTTTTGCCGCGCCAGCATCAGAGCATCCAACGGCGAATAAACCACACGCACATCGGCACCGCGCTCGCGGGCCTGCAGTAACGAGCCTTGTGTGCCCGGTACCCGTAACGCGTCGCCGAAGGTGCAAAAAATCACCTCCGGGTGAGCGGCGATTTCACAGCAGGCATCTATACGCCCCATGGGTAACACACAAACCGGGCAGCCCGGTCCATGAATGAACTCAATCTGTGGCGGCAGCAGCTTATCCAGGCCAAAGCGGAAAATGGCATGGGTATGACCACCGCACACTTCCATAATTTGCAACGGCCGCTCAGCGCTAAACGGCAATTGTGTAGCTCGCTGCCGAATATGCTGCAACAGGGTTTTTACCCGCTTCGGATCGCGGAATTCATCAACGTAATGCATGGTTGCCTTCCCCCGCCAAAAACAGCGCCACGTCCTGCTCCACTTCCCCCATCGCCTGCAGTGCCGAAAGCATCTCCTCGGCCTCTTGCCTGTCGAGCCGACTCATGGCGAAGCCGACGTGGATCAGCACCCAGCAGCCGATCATCGCTTCCCTGGGCTCACCCTCCTGACGCACCAGTGCAATATTCACTTCGCGCTGCACGCCACAGACTTCGGCCCAGGCATGCTGAGGCTGCTTTTCATCCAGCGCCACGATCTGCCCTGGAACGCCTATGCACATAACTGTGTCTCCAGCCAGGCCAGCCACTGATCCATGCCTTCACCGCTGGTCGCCGAAAGGGTAATCACCTCAATCGTCGGGTTCACCTTGCGGGCATTGTCGATACAGGCTGCCAGGTCGAAGTTCAAATACGGCAACAGATCGATTTTGTTCAGCAGCATCACCCGTGCGGCGGCAAACATATGTGGGTACTTAAGCGGCTTGTCTTCCCCTTCGGTAACCGACAGCACCGCTACCTTGTGGCGCTCCCCGAGATCAAAGCTGGCCGGGCAAACCAGATTGCCGACGTTCTCGATAAACAACAGGCTGTGGGGTTTGAGTTCCAGACGCCGGGCGGCCTCGTGAACCATTTGCGCATCCAGATGGCAGCCTTTACCGGTATTGACCTGGATCGCCGGCACCCCGGTGGCGCGGATACGTTCCGCGTCATTGGTGGTTTGCTGATCGCCTTCCACCACCGCGCACGGGTGCTGACCCCGCAGCCGCAGCAGCGTTTCTGTCAGCAGCGTGGTTTTGCCAGAGCCGGGGCTGGAAACCAGATTCAGCGCCAGAATATGTTGGTCGGCAAAATACTGGCGATTACCCTCCGCCAGACGATCGTTCTTATCCAGCACCCGGGTTTCAATTTCCAGCATCCGGCGCTGGCTGATACCCGGTGCATGGGTGCCTGCCAGCCCCAATCCGTAATGCAGATCGCCCTGCACATTGCGTTGCGGACGGAATGGCACCTTCACATCCCCTTCAATGGTTAATTCACCCTGGGCACAACCGCAGGTACTGCACATATTCATTCCCCTCTGTTATTCAATTTCCAGGCGTTTTATTTGCAAGCCGTCATCGGCCTGTACCCGCAGATTTCGTCCGGTACAGTGCGGACAGACCAGCACCTGCGGTATCAGCAGCTCGACATCGCTCTGGCAGTCATGGCACCAACACAGCGCTTTCTGTTCCGCCAGATGCAGTTCGCAGCCTTCGGCCAGCGTGTCGCGGCACACCATGTCAAAACAAAACCGCAGCGACTCCGCTTCAACACAGGAAAATGCGCCAATCTCGAACCATACCGCGGTGATCCTTTGCGCATTATTTTGGCGAGCCTGTTGCTGCATTATTTCCATCGCATGTTGGCATAAGGTTATTTCGTGCATCCGGCCTCCGTTAATGGCGATAAACGCGTTATTCCCTTCACGTTGCAAATATGATGCCAAGCCGCCAATGACATATTTGTCGAACCGACTGTCATCGTCAGTCATTAAATCAGTTATTCCCTAACGGATTGACGGATTAATTTCACTCTGATGGTTGAATTAAAAGGAAATAATGTAATTTACCGGAATTTGGCACGCTTTATGCTTTAACTCGCTGACCCGGAGCTATTTCGACAACGACTATCAATTTTGAGTGAGGACCATGAGTACAATCAGTGAAGTAACCAGTCAGGCCGATTACATCGCCAACAAAAGCAATCGTCTGATGGCACAATGGCAGACCTACCACAGCACTCTGGTCAAAGCGGTCACCACCACCAAAAAGAAGATTAATCATCAGTTTACCTACGGGCAGGAAAACGATCTGCGCTTTGTGCTGTTTAACCACTTTACGGTCAGCATCCAGTTGAGCGAAGGGTTTTACAGCCGGGATATTTGCTACCGGATTAATCTGGCCACGGCCCATGAGCCGGAAAACTTTGCCCCTTTCGCCCATGCCACGCTGGATGAAAACGGCAATATCGACGAAGTAATAAACAACCGCGACATGCAGGCGGTATTTGAACATTACCTGGATAAGATCGCCGTTATTTATCAATGCCTGTTTGATTCCTTGCATGATGGTCACGCCATTCAAGACGCTCTGAAAAAAATAACCTTACCCGTCTGATCGCAGGCGTTAATCACCGACAGAAAACTGTCGAGGCGTCATTTTTTACTGACGATTTCGTCATAAATGACGAAGCAAGGAGTGTGCATGAACCGCTTTATTATTGCGGACCCTAAATTGTGTATTGGCTGCAATACCTGTATGGCCAGTTGTTCTGCGGAACATCGGCAATATGGATTGCAGTCATTACCCCGCCTGCAGGTGATTCGCAACGCTCGCGACTCTGCGCCGGCGATGTGCCACCAGTGTGAAGATGCCCCCTGCGCGCAGGTATGTCCGGTCAATGCTATTCGCCATCAGGATGACGCCATCGTACTGAACGAAAGCCTGTGCATCAGTTGCAAGCTGTGCGGCATTGCCTGCCCGTTCGGTGCCATAGGTTTCGGCGGCAGCACCCCACTGGCGATCCCTGCGGACTGCAACACCTCGCTGGCATTGCCTGCGCCCCAAGCACCACGCCCAATCAGCCCCTTCCTCGATTGTGTGCCCGGTGTCCGTGCCGTGGCGGTGAAGTGCGATCTCTGTGACTTCAGCCCCGAAGGACCCGCCTGTATCCGCACCTGTCCGACCCAGGCGATCCGGCTGGTGACCGACCGAGACGTGCGCAACGCCAGCGAACAGAAAAGGCGCAATGCGATGCAGGCGCTCAGCGCCGAGTTGCCGTTTGCGGCCGTCCCTGGATCCCACAAGGAGCCAAATTGATGATATATGCCCTGTTGCCCGACCCGTTGTTACTGCTGACTTCGGCCCTGGTCGGGTATTTGCTCTGCGCCCTGTTGGGCTGGCTACTGGCCCCCTGGTCGCGTGTCAGCACTTTGCTGAGCGGCGTCACCTTAATCTGTGCCGTCGCTACCCTGCTGGCCGCGGTGCAAATGCTGTTTGCGCCACTGCACAGCGCCCATTTACCGTGGCTGCCTTACGCGGTGGAAATCAGTGGCCTTAACGCCCTGTTACTGCTGGTGATGGCTCTGTGCGGGGTCTTTGCCGCGCTGTATCACGCCGGTAGCTTATCCAGGCTGAACCCGCGTGCTCGCGGCCGATTGGCTGGCTTAAGCAACCTGATGCTGGCGGCCTTAAGCGCTGCGGTGATGGCCGATAATGCCCTGGCCTTGCTGTTGTTGCTGGAATTGGCGGCACTGTGCGGCTATTTCCTGATTGTCCATGCCCCAAGCGCTAAAAGCCTGCGTGCCGGACATAGCCAGTTCTTGCTGATGCGCTCAGGCACCCTGCTGTTGGTTGCGGCCTTCGCGCTGATCTATTGCCATAGCCACAGCCTGCAGTTCAGCGTGATCCGCGCTACGCCACTGCCGGACGCGTTACGTAACGGCGTATTCCTGCTGGCATTGGCCGGGTTTGGCATTTTTGCCGGGCTGATGCCGTTACATGCCTGGGTGCCGCAATCCCATAGCAGTGCGCCTGCCTCCGCCGCCATGTTGTTTTCCAGCGCGCTGATGAAGGTCGGCCTGCTGGGCATCCTGAAAGTCGGGCTGGATCTGCTGGGTACGCCGCCGCTGTGGTGGGGAGTGCTGGTCTTGCTGTTGGCTGCCGGTACGGCTTTCTTCGGCGGGCTGTATGCGCTGATGGAGCACGACCTGCGCCGCTTGCTGGCTTATCACACGCTGGAGAACATCGGCATTATCCTGCTGGGCATCGGTGGCGCAATGGTCGGTACGGCGCTGCAACAACCGCTATTGACCGCCTTCGCCCTGATCGGCGGCCTGTTCCATTTGTTGAGCCACAGCCTGTTTAAAAGCGCATTGCTGCTGGCAGCCGGCGCCATTGAACAACAGACCGGGCTGAAAGACATGGAGAAAATGGGCGGTTTGGCGCGGCTGATGCCCTGGACCGCCGTTTCTCTGCTGATTGGCCTGGTGGCGATGGCCGCGTTGCCGCCGTTGAACGGTTTTGCCAGTGAATGGTTGATCTACCAGGGATTGTTCCACTTCAGCGCGGCACCCGGTTTTATTGGCCATCTGTTTGGCCCGCTGCTGGCGGTGGCATTAGCCCTGACCGGTGCGCTGGCGGTGATGTGCGTCAGCAAAGTGTTTGGCGTGGCTTTTCTGGGCGCTCCGCGCTGCGACGCTGCGGCAAACGCGGTTCAGGCCAATGTTTGGCTGACGCTAAGCCATGCGCTGCCGGCCGTGTTGTGTCTGGTTTGCGGTCTGGGGGCTCCCTGGATCATTCCACTGTTTGCCCACCTGATCGGCCTGACGTCCGAACAGGCGCTCTCCTTGTCCGATACGCTGGTTTCCACCCCGCTGATCGCCATTTTATTGCTGGCGATGCCGTTACTGCCGTTGTTGATCGCGGCGCGTTACCAGACGCGTCGGCAACCTCGGCGGGTACAAGGCAGCGCCTGGGCCTGTGGTTACGGCCATGAAGACGCGATGGTGATCACCGCCACCGGTTTTGCTCAGCCGTTGCGAGTGATGTTTGCCCCACTGTATCAACTGCGCCGCTGGCTACCGGGATCCTTCGGTGACCGGTTACACCGTAACGCATTCGTTGCCTTCTGCCGCGGTCTGGCCGCCGTAGAGTTGGCGGTGCTGCTGGTCGTGGCTTTTGCCTGAGGAGATAACGATGACCTATCCCTATGTGTTACTCGGTTTGCTGCAGGCCTTGCTGTTACTGGCTGTTGCCCCGCTGTTTGCCGGCATCAGCCGGGTGCTGCGTGCCCGCATTCATACCCGACGCGGCCCCGGCGTATTACAGGAATACCGTGATATCGCCAAACTGCTTAAACGCCAAAGCGTGGCGCCGGGGGCTTCCGGCCTGGCTTTTCGCGCCATGCCTTACTTACTGACCGGCACCTTGCTGGCCATCGCCTGTGCACTGCCGATGCTGACTACCGCCTCACCACTGCCTGCCATCGGTGATGTGATCACCCTGATCTATCTGTTCGCCGTGGTGCGCTTTGTGTTTGCCATTGCCGGGCTGGATACCGGTAGCCCCTTCACCGCTATCGGTGCCAGCCGTGAGGCAGTGTTAGGCATTCTGGTCGAACCGATCCTGTTGCTGGGTCTATGGGTGACGGCGCTGGTCGCCGGTTCCACCCAACTGAGCGCCATGGTGCAAAGCCTGCTGGGCTTGCCGCATCACGCCTGGCTGCCACTGCTGTTGGCCGGTTTGGCCTGCGCGTTCGCCACCTATATCGAAATGGGCAAGCTGCCGTTCGACATGGCAGAAGCCGAACAAGAGCTGCAGGAAGGCCCGCTGACGGAATATTCCGGCGTCGAGCTAAGCATTATCAAATGGGGCATCAGCCTCAAGCAACTGGTGGTGCTGCAACTGTTCCTCGGCGTGTTCCTGCCCTGGGGCCAGGCGGCACAGCTCACTGCCCCGCAGCTGTTGACTGGACTGGTGCTGGCGCTGTTCAAGCTGTTGTGTGCGGTGGTGCTGATCGCGGTTCTCGAAAATAGCGTGGCACGTTTGCGCTTCCTCAAGACGGGCCGTACCACCTGGGCCGGTTTTGGGCTGGCTTTTCTGGCGCTGGTTTCCTGGCTGGTCGTCGGCTGAACAATGATTAAGGCAATCAATAATGACTAACGAACATCAAGGCCAGCACTATCTGGCGGCGTTGCAGCAACAATTCCCCGCTGCCATGCTGGCGGCAGAATGGCAAACGGCCGACCAACTGACGGTGACCGTCAAACTCAACGCGCTGCCGGAAGTGGTGGAATGGCTGTATTACCAACAGGGCGGCTGGTTGTCGGTGCTGTTTGGTAACGACGAACGCACGCTGTGTGGCAATTACGCGCTGTATTACGTGCTGTCGATGGAGCAAGGCACCAAATGCTGGATCACGGTACGGGCCGAGGTTGACGCCCAAACGCTGGAGTTCCCTTCCGTTACGCCACGGGTGCCTGCTGCCGTCTGGGGTGAACGCGAAGTGCGCGACATGTATGGCCTGCGCCCGATCGGTTTGCCGGATGAACGCCGGTTGGTGCTGCCGGACGACTGGCCGGACGATCTCCACCCGTTGCGCAAAGACGCCATGGATTATCGTCAACGGCCCGCGCCCACCACCGATGTGGAAACCTATCCGTTCCAGAGCCTGGCCGGAGACAAAGCCAACGTGGTGCCGATCGGCCCGCTGCATATCACCTCGGATGAACCCGGTCATTTCCGCCTGTTCGTCGACGGCGAAGACATCATTGATGCCGACTACCGGCTGTTCTACGTCCACCGTGGCATGGAGAAACTGGCCGAAACCCGCATGGGTTACAACGAAGTGACCTTCCTGTCGGACCGGGTATGTGGCATTTGCGGTTTTACCCACAGCGTGGCCTACACCAGTTCGGTGGAGAACGCGATGGGCATCCAGGTGCCGGAACGCGCCCAGATGATCCGCTCAGTGCTGCTGGAAGTGGAACGCCTGCACAGCCATCTGCTGAATCTGGGGCTGGCCTGCCATTTCGTCGGTTTCGACTCCGGTTTTATGCAGTTCTTCCGGGTGCGCGAACAGTCGATGAAGATGGCGGAGATCCTGACCGGCGCACGCAAAACCTATGGTTTGAACCTGATTGGCGGCATCCGTCGCGACATTATGAAAGACGACATGCTGCAAACCCTGCGGCTGGCGGCGCAAATGCGCAGTGAGTTGGTGGATCTGGTCGATATCTTGCTCAGCACGCCGAATACCGAACAGCGCAGCGTCGGGGTTGGCCGTCTCGATCCGCAGGTGGCTCGCGACTACAGCAACGTCGGCCCGATGATCCGCGGCAGCGGCCACCGCCGCGATACCCGTATCGACCATCCCTTTGCCGGTTACGCCAAACTGCCGGTGGAACTGTGCGTAGAGGACGGCTGCGACGTCTATTCCCGCCTTAAGGTACGTATTCACGAAGTGTTCAACTCGCTCGGCATCATCGAGTTCGGCCTGCAAAGCCTGCCGAGCGGGCCGCTGGCGGTTGATGGGTTCACCTATATCCCGCACCGCTTTGCCCTGGGCTTTGCCGAAGCCCCGCGCGGTGACGATATTCACTGGAGCATGACCGGTGATAACCAAAAGCTGTTCCGCTGGCGCTGCCGTGCCGCGACCTACGCCAATTGGCCAACCCTGCGTTACATGCTGCGCGGCAACACGGTTTCCGACGCTCCGCTGATCATCGGCAGTCTGGATCCCTGCTATTCCTGTACCGATCGCATGACCATCGTCGACGTGCGCAAGCGCCAGTCCATCATAGTGCCGTACAAAGAGATTGAGCGTTATGGCATCGAACGGAAAAACAAACCGTTCTAACCGGAGCCCATCATGCTGAAACTGATTAAAAAAGTGCTGAAAACCGGCCCGGCCACCGTCGCCTATCCGAGCCAGCCGTTGGTTGTAGACCCCAACTTTCGTGGCAAGCCCGAATACAACCCACAGCAATGTATTGCCTGTGGGGCCTGCGCCAACGCTTGCCCATCCAATGCGTTGAGTATGACCACCGATCTGCCCCGCGGCACGGTGCGCTGGCAGCTGTTTCTCGGGCGCTGCATCTTCTGCGCCCGCTGTGAAGAAGTTTGCCCCACCGCCGCCATCCGGCTTTCACAGCAGTTCGAGCTGGCAGTGTGGCGTAAAGAAGACTTATACGAGCAGGCCGACTTTGCCATCTGCCATTGCCGTCAATGCGGCAAAGCCTATGCGTCGCAGAAGGAAATTGACTATGCCATGGCGCTGCTCGGGCTAAGCAGTACAGAAACCGCCACGCGCCGTACGCAGTTTGAAACCTGCCCGGCGTGTAAACAGCAGCAAAACCTGACTCAGGCCGATCGCATAGACGTTGGCCGCCATTTGACCCGGGAGATCATCTCATGAATCCGCCACTGATTGGCCCACGCGACGAAAATGGCCTGCCGGTGCCGATCACCCTCGACGAAAGTATCGCCAAGCTGAAAACCACCTTACTGCAGGATATCCGCCGCTCGGCCTATGTTTATCGCGTGGACTGCGGCGGGTGCAATGGCTGCGAAATTGAGATTTTCGCTGCCGTTTCCCCGTTGTTCGACGCCGAACGCTTCGGTATCAAAGTGGTTCCTTCACCACGCCATGCCGATATTTTGCTGTTTACCGGGGCGGTCACCCGCGCCATGCGTATCCCGGCGATCCGCGCCTGGCAGGCTTCACCCGATCCGAAAATCAGCATCTCTTACGGTGCCTGCGGCAACAGCGGTGGCATTTTCCACGATCTCTACTGCGTATGGGGCGGCACCGATCGCATCGTACCGGTTGATGTCTATATCCCCGGCTGCCCCCCGACGCCGGCCGCCACCATTTATGGCTTTGCCATGGCACTCGGCCTGTTGGATCAGAAAATCAAAGGCCGTCAGCATGACGAAACCCAGGGCGAGGCCACCCGCCTGTTGCACCCGGCATTACCTCAGCCGCTGCGGGTGCTGCTGGATCGCGAAGCCCGGCGGATGGCCGGTTATCGCTATGGCCGCCAGATCGCCGACCAGTTTATGCAACTGTTGGCCGCAGACAGCCCATTGCCGGTCGAACAGCGCATTAGCGCTTACCTGCAACAGCAGGACGATATGCGTTTAAGCGAGATTGTCGGCAATCTGCTGGGGATCTATCAACGGGTACTGCGGGGGGAACTGCGACTATGAGCCACTCCCATGCCCAGGTGGTGTTCTACTCCCTGAGCCGCAAATTCGTGCAAGAGAAAAAGGCCCCACCCAAAGCCCAAGAGGTGATCTATTACAGCCTGGCGATTGGCCACCATCTGGGCGTCATCGACTGTCTGGAAGCCAAACTCAGCTGCCCGCTGGCCGGTTTCCGCGCCTGGGTAGAACAACTGCCCGCGGCCAGCACCGCCCGGCGCAAGCTGGAAGGGGTCGATCGCTTCGGTGAAATCTGTATCGACAGTAGCCATACCCACCTGCTGGCCACCGCGTTAAGCGCTGCCGCCCCGCAAATGAACCCCCAACAGCAAGACTGGAGCCAACAGTTGATCGCCCTGCTGCAGTCGATTGAAAACGAACCCGCCATCTACCTGATGGTCCGGAGGCATGATGACTGACGTTTTATTGTGTGTGGGCAACTGCATGATGGGCGATGACGGCGCCGGCCCGCTACTGGCGGAGCTCTGTGCCGGCAATCCCCCCGCCGGCTGGACGGTGATCGACGGCGGAGCCGCACCGGAAAATGACATTGGGCATATCCGTGAACTGCGCCCTGCGCGGCTGGTGATTGTCGATGCCACCGACATGGGGCTGGCTGCGGGAGAAACCCGGGTGATCGATGAAAAAGACATTGCCGATATGTTCATCATGACCACCCATAACCTGCCGCTGAATTTCCTGATCGACCAACTGCGCGAAACGGTGCCGGAAATCACCTTTATCGGCATTCAGCCTGAGGTGGTGGCGTTTTACTACCCGATCGGCGCCGCGGTACGCCGTGCGGTGACCACCCTGCACCAGCGGCTACATGACTGGCCAATAAATGGCGGTTACCCGCCACTGGTGGTGACGAATGTCTGACGCCGCATCGTCATTTGTGTCGAGATGCCGTCGGTCACTTCGTCAGCATCAGGCTAACCCTCTGCTTTTATTTGATTTTCAGGGTTGGCACGCTTTATGCGTAACCCAAGGCACAACCTATCCATAGTCATACCCGGATGAAGGGTAACTCAGGAGTTATTGATGAACCGGTTTATCATCGCCGATCCCAAGAAATGCATCGGCTGCCGTACCTGTGAAATTGCCTGCGTGATGGCACACAGCGAAAACCAGGATATTTCAGCGCTCAACGCCGCCAGCTTCGCCCCACGGCTGCATGTGATCAAAGGCGTTAACGTCAGCACTGCCGTGCTGTGCCGCCAGTGTGAAGACGCGCCTTGCTCCAACGTTTGCCCCAATGGGGCGATTAGCCGTACCAACGGCATGGTGCTGGTGATGCAGGAGCGCTGCATCGGCTGCAAAACCTGCGTGGTGGCCTGTCCCTACGGCGCGATGGAAGTGATCACCCGCCCGGTTGTCCGCCAGAACGGCGCCGTGATGAGTGCCACCACCGAGAAAGCCGAAGCCCATAAATGCGACCTGTGCATCGGTCGTGATAGCGGCCCGGCCTGTATGCAAACCTGCCCGACCAATGCGTTGCACTGTGTGGATCGCAACATGCTGCAAGAAATGAACGCCGAGAAACGCCGTCGCGCCGCGCTCGATACCCTGTCGTCACTGTTTTAGGAACTGAACCGATGAAAAAAATCACAACCGTCTGCCCATACTGCGGTGCAGGCTGCAAAATGAAACTGGTGGTCGACAACGGAAAAATCATCCGCGCCGAGGCGGCTGACGGCGTGACCAATCAGGGCGAACTGTGCCTGAAAGGCTATTACGGCTGGGACTTTCTCAACGACACCAAACTGCTGACCCCACGTCTGAGCCAGCCACTGATCCGCCGTGAAAAAGGCGGCAAGTTTGAGGCCGTCAGTTGGGATGAGGCCATTAGCTACACCGCGCAGCGGCTACAGCAGATCAAGGATAAACACGGCGCCAGCGCCATCATGCACACCGGCTCTTCACGCGGTACCGGCAATGAAACCAACTACGTGATGCAGAAGTTTGCCCGTGCGGTCGTCGGCACCAACAACGTCGACTGCTGCGCCCGCGTCTGCCATGGCCCGTCGGTAGCGGGTTTGCAGGCCACGCTGGGCAACGGCGCGATGAGCAACTCGATTGGCGATATCGAAAACTCCAAATGCCTGCTGGTCATCGGTTACAACTGTGCCGATTCGCATCCTATCGTGGCTCGCCGGGTGCTGAAGGCCAAAGAGAAAGGCGCGCAAATTATCGTCTGCGACCCGCGCCGTATCGAAACCGCGCGCATTGCCGACCAGCATTTGCAGATCAAGAACGGCTGTAACATGGCGCTGGTGAATGCCTTCGCCTATACGCTGATTGAAGAAAACCTGTATGACCGCGACTACGTGGCGAAATACACCGAAGGTTTCGAGGCTTACCGCCAGCAGTTAGCGGATTACGCACCGGAAGCGGTAGAACAGCTGACCGGCGTCAGCGCCCAGCAAATTCGCCAGGCGATGCGCACCTACGCCAGTGCCCCTTCCGCCACCATCATGTGGGGCATGGGAGTCACCCAGTTCGGTCAGGCGGTCGACGTGGTCAAAG
This sequence comes from Serratia sp. AR11, assembly GCF_056376275.1. Taxonomy (NCBI): domain Bacteria; kingdom Pseudomonadati; phylum Pseudomonadota; class Gammaproteobacteria; order Enterobacterales; family Yersiniaceae; genus Serratia; species Serratia sp. AR11. Next base: position 2,747,990 of record NZ_CM150739.1, on the reverse strand, counting down.
GGCTCGCCAGCCTGGCCTTGCTGACCGGTAATCTGGGCCGGCCCAACGTGGGAGTTGGCCCGGTGCGTGGGCAGAACAACGTTCAGGGTGCCTGCGACATGGGCGTGCTGCCTAATGAGTTCCCAGGTTATCAGGCCGTCACCGACGCCGCGGTACGCGCCAAGTTCGCCGCCGCCTGGGGCATTGACGCCGCCAGGATGGACCCGGAAGTCGGTTACCGCATCACCGAGATCCCGCATTTGGTGCACGAAGGCAAAGTGAAGGCCTACTACATCATGGGGGAAGATCCGTTACAGACCGAAGCCGATCTGAGCCTGGTGCGCGGCGCGTTCGAAGCGCTGGAGTTTGTGGTAGTGCAAGACATCTTTATGACCAAAACCGCTGAACAGGCCGATGTGATCCTGCCAGCCACCTCCTGGGGTGAGCATGGCGGCGTGTTCTCCTGCGCCGATCGCGGCTTCCAGCGTTTCGAGAAGGCCATTGAACCGCAGTACAACGTCAAACGCGACTGGGAGATCATCAGCCTACTGGCCACCGAGATGGGCTATCCGATGCATTACGACGATAACCAGCAAATCTGGGATGAAATGCGTGAGCTTTGCCCGCTGTTTTATGGGGCCACCTACGAAAAAATGGGTGAGCTGGGCCATGTGCAATGGCCTTGTACCACGCTGGAAAGTCAGGGCACTCCTTACCTGTATCAGGGCAACCAGTTCACCACCCCGACCGGTAAAGGCCAGCTGTTCGCCACCACCTGGCGTGCTCCGGCGGAAGTGCCGGATGCAGATTATCCGCTGGTGCTCTGTACCGTGCGTGAAGTCGGCCACTACTCCTGCCGCTCTATGACCGGCAACTGTGCCGCGCTGCAAACCCTGGCGGATGAACCCGGCTTTGTGCAGATCAATCCGCAGGACGCCGAAGCGTTGGGTATTGCCGATCAGCAACTGGTGTGGGTCAGCTCACGCCGTGGCAAGGTGATCAGCCGTGCCAACTATAACGAGCGTATTAACCTGGGCGCGGTGTATATGACCTACCAGTGGTGGATTGGTGCCTGTAACGAGCTGACTCAGGAGAATTTGGATCCGATCTCCAAAACGCCGGAAACCAAATACTGCGCGGTAAAACTGGCGGCAATTAGCGATCAGCACTGGGCGGAAAACTACGCGCAACAGAGCTACAGCGATATGAAGGCCCGCCTGCGTCGCGCAGCAGAAGATGTGATGTAAAGTTGCACTGTCACTTTGTAGAGGGGCGAAGAAATTCGCCCCGATTCACCCGGGCGCAGCATACAGCGCCCCTACAAAAACCACAGAGAGTAATAAAAAGTGTCCCATTCAGGATTACTGCTGCGCATCAGCGGCAAGGTACAGGGCGTCGGCTTCCGGCCTTTTGTCTGGCAACTGGCCGAACAGCTCAACCTGCGTGGTGAAGTCTGGAACGACAGCGCCGGGGTGGAAATTCGCCTGGTGCAACCTGTCGATCTTGAGATACTCCTGCACGTGTTACATCACCAGGCGCCACCGTTGGCACAAATCGACCGCATTCAGCAGCGCTCGTTTACCTGGTTGCAAGCCCCCACCGATTTTAGTATCCGCCCCAGCCAAAGTGGCGCCATGGCAACCCAGATCGTGCCGGATGCCGCGACCTGCCCACAGTGTCTGCAGGAAATGAACGATCCGCAGGATCGGCGTTACCGTTATCCCTTTATCAACTGCACCCATTGCGGCCCGCGCTTTACCATTATTCGCGCCATGCCATACGATCGTCCGGCAACCAGCATGGCGCCCTTCACCCTCTGTCCGCACTGCGCCTGGGAATATCATTCTGCGCAGGACCGACGTTTTCATGCCCAACCGGTGGCCTGCAGTGATTGCGGCCCACAGCTGTTTAGCTGTCTGGCGCCAGGGCAGCCGCAGCATCAGGGGGATGAAGCGCTGCAACAGGCCGTTGCTGCGTTGGCTGCCGGGCAGATTGTGGCGATCAAAGGCCTGGGCGGTTTTCATCTGGCTTGCGATGCCACCAACACTCAGGCCGTCGAACGGCTGCGCCTGCGTAAACGGCGGCCGGGCAAACCACTGGCGGTGATGCTGCCTGATGCCGGCTGGCTGGTACGCTGCGTAAGTGGCGTTAGCCTGGCGCAATTACAGGCATTGTTAACTTCACCCGCCGCGCCTGTGGTGCTGGTCCCCCAATCCCCTTACTCGCCGCTGTCTGCCGCCGTGGCTCCGGGGTTGGATGAAGTTGGCCTGATGTTACCCGCCAACCCGATTCAACATTTATTGATGCAGGCGATACAGCGCCCCCTGGTGATGACCTCAGGCAATGCCGCTGGCCGTGCTCCGGCGTTAACCAATGAGCAGGCATTGGCTGATTTGGTCGACATTGCCGATCTGTGGCTGATGCACGATCGCGAGATCTTGCAACGCGCAGACGACTCGCTGGTGCGTTTGCTCCCCAAAGGCCATGAAATGCTGCGCCGGGCGCGCGGGTTCGTTCCCGACGCCCTGCCGCTGCCGCCCGGCTTCCCTGCTCAGCAGCCCCTGTTGGCGGTGGGCGGCGATCGCAAAAATACCTTTTGCCTGGTTCAGGGAAATCAGGCCCTGCTCGGCCCGCACTTTGGCGATTTGGAGCAAGAGGATATTCGGCAGCAGTGGCAACAGGCCATCAGGCACTTCACCGGTTTATACCATTGCCAGCCGCAACGGCTGGCCAGCGATGCCCATCCCGGTTATGTCAGCCACCAATGGGCGGCCCGGCAGTCACTGCCGGTGACCCCGGTGCTGCATCATCATGCGCATCTGGCCGCTTGTCTGGCCGAGCACCGTTGGCCACTGGAAGGCGGTGCCGTGATCGGCCTGGCGCTGGATGGTCTCGGTTATGGTCAGGGCGGCGCCCTGTGGGGCGGCGAGTGTCTGCTGGTTGATTACCGCCGCTGTCGTCATCTGGGGGGATTGCCCGCGGTGGCGCTGCCCGGTGGCGATCTTGCGGCTCAGCAACCCTGGCGCAATCAGTTGGCGCACTTCGCGCGCTTCGTACCGGACTGGCAAAGCTACCCTCAGGCCGAACGGCTGTTGGCTTCCCCATGGCGACCGTTGCTGCAAGCGATTAAGGCCGGTATTAATGCCCCGCTGGCCTCCTCCTGTGGCCGCTTGTTTGATGCTGCCGCCGCCACCCTGGGCTGTGCCCCGACACAGCAAAGTTGGGAAGGCGAAGCGGCCAGCCGGTTTGAGGCGCTGGCGCACCAAAGTGGGCCTTGCCCACACCCGGTGACATTGTCACTAACAGACGAGCAATTTGATCTTGCCGCGTTCTGGCAACGCTGGCTGGCCTGGCAAGCGCCCGCCCCGCAACAGGCCTGGGCCTTTCACGATGCGCTGGCGCAGGGTTTTGCCAGTCTGGCCAAGCATTTTGCCCTGCAGTATGGCATTGGCCATGTGGCGTTGAGCGGCGGTGTGCTGCATAACCGCCTGCTGCGTCAACGCCTGCAGCACCATCTGGCCCCTTTGCAGATACTGCTGCCACAGCAACTGCCTGCAGGTGATGGCGGGCTGGCGCTGGGCCAGGCGCTGGTCGCTTGCGCCCAACATTCTCCGGCTTCTTCTTCCACCTTTGACAGGACCTGACATGGTAAACCGCGAGTTTTTCCGCACCCATACCCGCGCCTTTTGGCTATTACTGGCGCTGGTGGCGCTAAACCTGTTGGCCTGGGGAGCGGCTTTTGCCGCATTCCATCACTACCCGGCGTTAATCGCTGCCGCTTTGCTGGCTTACGGCTACGGGCTGCGTCATGCGGTAGATGCCGATCATATCGCCGCTATTGATAACGTCACCCGCAAACTGATGCAGCAAGGCCAGCGCCCGGTTTCCGTCGGCGCATTCTTCTCTTTGGGCCACTCCAGCATTGTGATCCTGGCCTGCATCGCCATTGCCGCCACTTCATTGGCATTTGGCGATCGTATTGGCTGGCTGCATCAGTACGGCGCGACACTGGGCACGCTAATTTCATCGCTGTTCCTGTTGGCCATGGCGCTGTTGAACTGGCTGATTTTCCGCGATGTTTACCGAATTTTCCGCCAGGTGAAACGCGGGGAAAAACTGGTTGAACAAGATGTGGCCCTGCTGGTTAACGGTAGCGGCGGCGTGATGACACGTCTGTATCGCTTCGCTTTTAATCTGGTGAATAAAAGCTGGCATATGTATCTGGTTGGCTTTTTATTTGGCCTGGGTTTTGACACCGCCACCGAAGTCGGCCTGTTGGGCATCTCCGCGGCCGGTGCCACTTCCGGCCTGTCGGTCTGGTCGATTATGCTGTTCCCGTTGCTGTTCGCCAGCGGCATGGCGTTGATTGACTCGCTGGATAATTTTGTGATGGTCGGCGCTTATGGCTGGGCCTTCAATAAACCGATCCGCAAGCTGTATTACAACATGACTATTACCGCCACCAGCGTGGCTATTGCACTGGTGATCGGTGGCCTGGAAGGTTTGGGGTTGTTGGTCGACAAACTTGGGTTACAAGGCGGGCTGTGGCGCGGTGTTGAAGTCCTCAATGACCATATGGGCAGCGTGGGTTACGCCGCTATCGCATTATTTGTGGTGCTGTGGGCGTTGTCCGCGCTGAATTACCGCCGCAAAAACTATGACTCGCTGACCCTCTAGTCCCCTTACCGGCAGCCACCGAGGCTGCCGGTAAAAAACACTGCATTGGTTATTAAATCCTTTCAGTTAATATTATAACCCAGGATATTAATCAACCTGCCCCGCATATTATCTTTATCAACCAATAACAATGAGTTATTTAAATAACCAAAAATTTCAATAAAAAACACTTAAGAAAAAATGACGTACCATTGAGATTCAGACTATGTTTATTACTGTTGCAACTCACTCGCGACTAAATAAAACTAAAGTTAGTCGCCATCTTTGTTAGCCATTAATATTCCATTTTAAAACAGCATTCGCATGTTACTCGCCACGTCCGAGCTACAGGCAATATCCAATCATAACTTATTAATATAGGTGATATTATGTCCATTGATAAAACACAGATGACTAATGCCATCAATGCGGCGTTAGAAGAACTTCACTCCGCAATAAGAATCGCTAATTTAAACTCTGATAAAACTACTGACGGGTCAATTGGTTGCGTCCCTTTTGCAGGAGCCGTTTATGAAAAGGCCGGAGGAAAAGACACGGATAAAATGTACAGAATCAACGTCAATAACCTGACCGGAGACGAACTTAAAAAATATAAGAATGGCGATCTGGTTAATATACTGCTCAACTACAATGACTGGGATTACACTCACGCATGCTGCATTTATTTCTCTTCAGACACCTCTTATGTTATCCAGACCTACCTTAACCACACCGTACGCATCGTCACCTCATTTGAACACGCTGTTTTAAATCAACGTTGGCATCAATACGCAGAGACCAAAGGCGGCAATGCCGACGTCTTTAATTCGCTTTTTTCAGTAAAACCCGTGAACCTGCCCAATGTGGTCGAGGTTATTATCACTGAATTACTTTGAAGACGGCTTGGCACATTGATTGCCTTTAACGGCAGCCCAGCTCTCCTTGGTTGGGCTGCCACCAGCGCAGGCTCGCATTAACGGATGGCATAGGTCCCTTTGCCGGCGGATTTGGCCTGATACATGGCATCGTCTGCTTTGGTCAGCAGGGCTTCGGCGCTCATATCGTCGCCAGAAGTAATGGCTGCACCGATACTGGCAGAGAGTCTCACGTTTTGATTACCGACCCGTTCCGTCGCCGCCAACCTGGCCAACACGCTCTCGCAAAACGCGCTGACCTGCAGCTGCGGATGCGCCAAAGGCCAGAGAATGACAGTAAACTCATCGCCGGCGAGGCGCGAAACGCTGTGATGAGGCCCGGCACAGACACTGAGTAATTCGGCGAAGGTTTTCAGGATAAGATCGCCGAAATCATGGCCAAAACTGTCGTTAAGCGTTTTGAAACCATCAAGATCTATAAACAGCAACGCCATCTGCTGTTGTGGGCAACAAGCCTGCAGCGTCGCGCCTAACCGGAGCAAGAAAGCCCGCCGATTGGTTAACCCGGTCAGCATGTCATGAGAAACGTCGTACTCTAACCGCCGCTGCAAACGTTTAAGCTCGGTAATATCCATGGAAAGAATATAAAAGCCCCGGGTTTCGCTGGGTACCAGGGTGTTATGAATGATCGCTGTCCCCTGGCGCGTTTGCAGTTCGTTCTCAAAACTGACGGTTTCCCCCTTTAACGCCCGCTCGATCATAGGCTTGGCTGCGGCATAAGCCTCGTCGCCCATAAATGCCTGTACGGTCATCGCGCTGAGGTGAGATTCATCCAGACCGAACCAGCTTTTGTAGGCGCTGTTGGCAAACAGATAACGCTCATTGGCGTCGATCTGGCTGATCAAGGCCGGCATATTATCGGTAATGGCCCGCAGGCGTTCTTTTTCACTACTCAGTTGCAGCTCGGTGAGTGCCCGATTGGCAATCTCGTGATTGAGTTTATTAACGGCAAAATTCAACTCACGGGTACGTGTCACTACCCTGTCTTCGAGCTCATGTTGCAGAGTGTAGAGGTCGGCCTCTGCCGCTTTGCGCTCGCTGATATCGACAATAACCGAGATAAAATGATGGGGCTCACCATTGGGCAAGCGATTAAGCGACACGGTAAGCTGAACCCAAATCCTTGAGCCATCAGCGCGGATATAGCGCTTTTCCATCGAATAGGTGTCTATTTCATTGGCCAATAACTGGTGCAGCAGCCCGAGGTCGTTGTGCAGGTCTTCGCGATAGGTGATGTCCTGGAAGGTACGCTCCAGCAGTGCCCGTTCAGAGTACTGCAACATCTCACAGAGCCGCGGATTCACCCGCAGCCAATATCCCTCTAGTGAGACCAGGGCCATGCCCACTGCCGCTTGTGAAAAGGTCTGTTCAAATAAGGCTTCGCTACGTTGCAGGTTTGATTTCAGATCCTCGGTATAAATATCACGCTCAATGCTGTGCAAATACTCTTCGATAACGGCGGCAAAATCGCGTAAATCATGCACCATCTCTGAAGAGAACGCCTGTGGGTGACCGTCGATAATGCACAGGGTACCCAGCGGCAGACCATCCAGAGACAACAAGGGTTGCCCGGCATAGAAACCGATTTTTGGCCCGCCGGTGACCAAGGGGTTGTCGAAGAAACGTGGATCGGCCGCGGTATCCGGCACCACCAACGCATCACGTTGCAAAATGGCGTGTCCGCAAAACGAAATATTGCGTGGCGATTCCCGTGCCTCCAAACCCGAGCGAGAAAGGAACCATTGGCGCTCACGATCGATCAAGGAAATCAGGGCAATACTGACGCCAAAATATTTGGCGGCCAGGCGCGTGACCCGGTCTAATTTCTCTACCGAATTCGTGTCCAGTACGTTGAGTGAATGCAGAACCGACAGCCGTTCGGTTTCATTTTCTGGAAAACAGGGTTCGTACATAGGTTACTCCGGCTTATCCTTTTTGGGCGATGCTGATTCACAACCTGCATGGCTAGCCGTTACCTTTAATGGCTTAACACCGCACCGTAAATGACTTATTTCATTCAGCTTAGACGGTTCTGCTGGTTTTACTGACCCTTGGGAGGAATTAATCATGCCGACTAAACGTCAATAAAACCCTCGATATTTAAGTTCAACGACCATAGACCCTGCTTTTCTTCTGTGTATGCCAGCCTTAAGTCGGTTAATTTCTAAGCAACGATTTATTTATAATAAGTTGTTGCTTAAAAAACACCCAGGCGTCAACCCGGCGACAATCAGAAAATTGTCAGCAAAATAAATGCATTGGGCCAGTAGCCCTACTTTTATTGCGGTAGCTTTACGTGCCTTGTCAACTCCCCTGGCACGGCCATACGACGGGATTATTGGCCAATAAACCAGCAATTTATTGTTTTTAATAGAAAAAACATTAAATTTTATGCGGCTAAATAACTATTGAGCCGGGGGGTAAAAAGCCATATATTGGGCGCGTTTTTTCACGGTAGTTACTTATTCATTTTAATAATTCAACTAGGGCGTTACTGATACCCCCAGTTGTAGGAGAGATATGATGACGGATAAAGTCCGTATTGATAATTTCGGTGTGAATTTAGAAAATGTAAACAACGAAACATATTTGGCGAGACAAGCCGAATTTGAATCGAATGTCAGGAGTTACCCCCGTAAATTGCCGTTGGCAATTGCGAAAGCCCAAGGCGTGTGGATCACCGATGTTGAGAATAATCAATATCTTGATTGCCTGGCTGGTGCGGGTACGCTGGCTCTGGGTCATAACCATCCTGACATCCTCCAAAGCATCCAAAATGTCATTACCAGCGGCTTGCCGTTACATACCCTCGATCTTACAACGCCGTTGAAAGATCAGTTCTCAGCTTATTTGCTCTCTTTATTGCCAGGACAGGGCCAGGAATACTGCCTGCAGTTCTGTGGCCCTTCGGGCGCAGACGCGGTTGAAGCCGCTCTGAAACTGGCGAAAAAGCACACCGGCCGTTCTGGCGTGATCAGCTTCTCCGGCGGCTATCATGGCATGACCCATGGCGCGCTGGCGGTTACAGGCAACCTGTCACCGAAAGAAGCGATTAACGGCATGATGCCGGAAGTCCAGTTTATGCCTTACCCGCATGAGTACCGCTGCCCGCTGGGTATCGGCGGCGAAGCTGGCGTTAAAGCACTGACCTACTATTTTGAAAACCTGATTAATGACGTCGAAAGCGGCGTGCGCAAACCTGCGGCAGTCATCCTGGAAGCGGTTCAGGGTGAAGGCGGCGTCAACCCGGCGCCGGTCGAATGGTTGCAGCGCATTCGCAAGGTCACTCAGGAACACGGCATTCTGCTGATTATCGACGAAGTTCAGGCCGGCTTTGCCCGTACGGGTAAACTGTTCGCCTTCGAACACGCCGGTATTGAGCCGGACATCATCGTGATGTCCAAAGCGGTGGGCGGCGGCTTGCCGTTGGCCGTTCTGGGTATCAAGAAAGAATTTGACGCCTGGGAACCTGGCCACCATACCGGCACCTTCCGCGGTAACCAACTGGCGATGGCCACCGGCCTGACTACCCTGCAGCATCTTAAAGACCACAACGTGGCCGCTAAGGTCGCCGCACAAGGCGAATGGCTGAAAGCCAAACTGGCCGAGCTGCAAAAACGTTATCCGGCCATTGGCCACGTGCGCGGCCTGGGCTTGATGATCGGCATGGAAATCGTTAAACCAGGTGAAGCCCAAGATCATATGGGTTGTTACCCGGCGGACCCGCAATTGTCTGCCCTGCTGCAGAAGAAATGTTTCGAAGCCGGGTTGATCCTGGAGCGTGGCGGCCGTAACGGCAATGTACTGCGTCTGCTGCCTTCGCTGTTGATCACCAACGACGAACTGGGCATTTTCCTGGATAAATTTGAACAGGCCCTGTTAGCCGCCGGCGTCAAGCCTGTAGGTATGGAGTGAATTCGATGTCCCGGTTAAACCCGATTCTGGCCGCTTCGGCGCAAAGCACCGAAGCCTACCAGCAAGCGATCGAGCAAAGCAGCCAGGCGGTAGTGCAGTGGCTGCAACAACCCGAGATGTATCAGGGGAAAACCGTTGCCGAATTGCGTGAACGCATTACGCTTGATTTTAATCCGCAGGGCCTGGGCAACCAGGCGGCGATCGAACGCGCGATTGAGTACTTTTTAAAAGACAGCCTGTCGGTGCATCACCCACAGTGCGTCGCGCATTTGCATTGCCCAAGCCTGGTGATTAGCCAGGCCGCGGAAGTGCTGATCAACGCCACCAACCAGAGCATGGACTCCTGGGATCAAAGCCCGTCAGCCACCATCATAGAGATGAAGCTGATCGAGTGGTTGCGTACCCAGGTCGGTTATCAGCCTGGCGATGCGGGCGTGTTCACCAGCGGCGGTACCCAGAGTAATCTGATGGGCCTGATGCTGGCTCGCGATGCCTTCTTCGCCAAACAGGGCCACTCTGTGCAACAGGATGGCCTGGTCGGTAACCTGCGCAAGATTAAAGTCTTATGTTCTGAGAATGCCCATTTCTCGGTGCAAAAGAACATGGCGTTGCTCGGCCTGGGTTATCAATCCGTGACGCTGGTGAAAACCGATCAATTCGCACGAATGGATGTGAACGACCTGGCCGAAAAACTGGCGCAAGCCCAGGCCAATGGCGAACAGATCCTGGCGATCGTCGCCACCGCTGGCACCACCGATGCCGGAGCTATCGACCCGCTGCGTGCGATTGCGCAGTTGGCGGCAGAACACCAGATCTGGGTGCATGTTGATGCGGCATGGGGTGGCGCGTTGCTGCTTTCCGAGAAGTACCGTGACTATCTGGACGGCATTGAATTAGTGGATTCCATTACCCTGGACTTCCATAAACAGTTCTTCCAGACCATCAGTTGCGGTGCCTTCTTGCTGAAAGAAGCCCGTCACTATGAGCTGATGCGCTATCAGGCGGCTTACCTGAATTCCGAATTCGACGAAGCTCAGGGCGTGCCTAACCTGGTGTCCAAATCCTTGCAGACCACCCGCCGTTTTGATGCGTTAAAACTGTGGATGGGGCTGGAGGCATTAGGGCAACAGCAATATGCTGCGATCATCGATCACGGCGTGACGCTGGCGCAACAGGTTGCCCACTATATCGGCGACCAACCGGCGCTGGAACTGGTGATGCAGCCACAGTTGGCCAGTGTGCTGTTCCGTTACCGTCCGCAGTCATTAGCCGCCAGCAGCGATGCCGCAGTAGCACTGCTGAACCAGCGAATTGGTGATGCATTACTGGAGTCAGGACGTGCCAACGTTGGGGTGACCGAATTTAATGGCGTAACCTGCCTGAAAATGACGTTGTTAAACCCAACGGTCAGCCTGGACGATATCAAAGTCCTGCTGGCACTGGTGGAAAAAACCGCGCAGCAGTTGCCTGCCGCCTAATCCACCTGCCCTGACCGGCAGCCAAAAGCCGATAGCCTTTACGGGTTATCGGCTTTTTTGCACCAGACGCCTTCCCTTATTGCCTGCTCAGGATGCCCGACATGACAGATCCCGATCTTAATTTACTGATTGCTCTCGATGCCCTGCTTTCCCTGGGTAGCGTCGCGGGTGCTGCCCGCCGTCTTAAATTAAGCGCCTCTGCGATGAGCCGCACGCTTAGCCGCCTGCGAGCGGTCACCGGCGATCCCTTATTGGTGCGCGCTGGTCGCAAAATGGTGTTGACGCCCTATGCCGAAGAGATACGCGAGCGCACGCAAAACGCCGTGTTTGAAGCCCGTGCGGTATTGCGCCCCTCGGTGTCAGAACTGAATTTAGCCACTCTGGAACGCACCTTTACCCTGCGCGCCAACGAAGGTTTTGTCGAAGCCTTTGGCGCCGTGCTGATCGCAGCAGCCGCAAAGGAAGCCCCTTTGGTACGCCTGTGTTTTGCCCCCAAGCCAGAGAAAAGCTCCACCCATTTGCGCGAAGGATTGGTCGATCTTGAGATTGGCGTGCTGGGGGAAATGGGGCCGGAGATTCGATTACAGACCCTGTTCCGTGACCGATTTGTCGCGGTAGTCCGCAAAGGCCATCCGTTTGAGCAGCAGACCGAAATTACGGCCCAACAGTATGCCGCCTGTGGTCATGTGGTTGCCTCGCGCCGTGGGCTATTAACCGGGCCAGTAGACCAGGCGTTGACCGAATTAGGACTGGAACGCAAGGTGGCCGCAGTGGTACCGAGTTTTCCCGCCGCGCTGGCGGTGGCTCAGGCCTCTGATTTAGTGGCATTGGTCCCCGCCTCTTTCCTGATCAACCAACCGGTCGGCACCACACTTTATGCGTTTGAACTGCCGGTAAAAACACAGGGCATTACCGTTTCGCAAATGTGGCATCCGCGTTTAGAAGCCGATCCAGCCCATCGTTGGCTGCGACAATGGGTGTTAGGCGTGGTTAAACAGCGTTTCGCGACGATAAATGATTGAGTTGTACTGAAAATTATTCATCGGTGCCGGGGGGGGATTATTGATTTATTACTTAAGAATAAAGCCAGATTTAATAGTGCCCACTATGCAGTACATTAAAACGATGACGCCCAATCAACCGAAGCACTGCATAGCGGAATACTAATAATAACGTAACAAATTAAAACATTTAACCTTATGTAACTAAATAAACCGAAAAGGCCCGATTAACGGGCCAGAGATATCAATAACACCAAATACAGCCTGGGTTTTGTATATTAGCTGTTCATAAACACTAGCAGTTTTTATTTGCCCTGATTTTCCCAGGGTTAATAAAGTAATCAATAACCTCATCATCAACACATTGATTCAGTCCGGTAAGTGCGAGGGTATGTCCGTCCCCTTCTACCTTAATGATCGGAGCATTAAAATCTTTTGCCATCTTTTTGGCTCCCTCATAAGGGGTAGCCGGGTCAAAACGCTGTGCGACAAATAATAATGGCGGCAGTTTGGATGAGGCTACCGGCGTATGCGGCTGTAGCTTTCCTTTAAAGGGCCAGGTATCGCAAATATTACGTGGCCATTCTTGCTTGCCGGGATAGTTACTGAATGCCGAAGCCTCCTGCAATTTTTGCTCTTTTAACCGGCTCTTTTCCAGATCGCCCCCCGGATTGGCGGAGTCCGCACAGGAAATGACCGTTAAATTGTCAGCTTCTTGATCTGCCTGGCTTTTATCGTCCAATTCCCTGTTATTACCAGGCATGCGGGCGGCTCTTGGCTGGGGGACTGCCTCCGTACTCAGGGTATTATCCAATGATGCCAGCGTTTTGAAGTCGAATTTTTCGCTATCGATAGAGCGCAACAGTTTTGCCAACGCAGGCCAATCCTCGGATGAATACAGGGTGCTGGTGGTAACGCGCACGATATTATCCGCGTTGACCTCCCCGCCGTTTTTATCAGTCAGCGCCAGTTCATCCACCTTTTTAAGTAACCCGTGATAGATCTCCGTGGCATTGGCTTTATTTAACTGACATTGGTTTTTTTGCTCACAATAGAGCGCAAACTGCTCAAAGGTTCTTTGGAACGACAGGGCCTGTTTGTAATCACTGGTGTAAGCATCCTCCGTGATGTCGACGACGCCGTCCAATACCATGGCTTGCACTTTATCCGGGAAGCGTTCTGCATATATTTGCGCCACCTGGGTACCGTAGGATAAGCCGATAATACTCAGTTTGTCTTCCCCCAGCGCCGCCCGAAGCCTATCCACATCATTGACCGCTTCATCGGTACCCAGATGTTTTAATACATTAAGTCCGGTGTTAGTAATACAGCCTTTTACCCAATCGGCATTTTGCTGCTCAAGCGTCAGAGTATCAGGTTCAGCATCGGTATCATTATCCGGCTGTGCCGGGCAGGATATTTTGGGCCGGGACTGCCCTACACCGCGTGGGTCATAGCCAATAATATCGAAATTTTCATTTAACGTGTCCGCTTCGAAAGGAACTACTATCCCCGCCATTCCCGGGCCACCGGTAATAGACAGCAGGCTGCCCTGTTTTTCGCCGGTCGCGGGTAAACGCGTGACCGCTATTTTGACGGTTTCATTCTCTTCATCGCCAGCATAGGACAACGGGGCTTCCAGATAACCGCATTGCAGACGCTCGGGAATTTCTTGTCCGTCGAACCATGGATTAAATTGGCCATTATTACAGGATTGCCAATTTATCGGCTTAACCTGATGAGCTGCCCCCTCACTGGCAAAAGCCGCACAGGGGGAAAGCATGCCGACAATAAAAGCTATTTTCAACAACCTCACATCACCACCTCGGTCAGATAAAGCAGAATTAAGTCTGTAACTTGCTAACGACCTGGTTATATACCTAAACCATCAGCGGTAAATTTAAGAAACTAAATAAACACGTGTTTTTTGATCGGCAGGCGAAGCTTGAACAGCATCCCACCCTCGGGATGGACTTCGGCTACCAGGCTCCCACCGTGTAGCTCACAGATGGCGCGGGCGATAGAAAGCCCTAACCCACTGCCGCCGGAGTGCCTGGCCCTGGAGTTATCCGCTCTGGCGAAACGTTCAAACATTTGCGGTATAAACTCACTGCTGACGCCCGGGCCATAATCGCGAAAGCGTATCACCCAGTGGTCCGGTTCTTCATTCAGGCGGATAGCCAGATACCGCCCCTCTCTGGCATAGCGCAAGGCATTGTCCATAATAATGATGAATGCTTGTCCTATGCGGTAAGGATCAACCTGCAGGATCACCGGGGCGTGTGGCAATAGCGTAAAAATAAACCCTGCCTGCTCAGCCTGCGGTTTAAACCAGAGGATGCGTTCTCTTAGCAGTTCCACGATATCGACCGGTGATTTATCCAATGACAACTGTCCGGCCTGTGCCATAGACAACAGGTAGAGATCGTCAATCAGTCGGTTGAGATGATGAAGTTGATTCATGACCATACCGAGCTGTTGCGTTTCCTGCGGGAAAACACCGTCCATCATCCCCTGCAGCCGACCGATGGCGGCGGTTAAGGGAGAACGCAGCTCGTGAGCCATCGCCACGTGAGAGGCTTTCAGCTCACGCTCGTATAGTGAAAGACGTTCCGTCATTGTATTAAAGTCATTAGTGAGTTTGATAAGTTCTGCCGGTGCTTTTTTTTCCAACCCGACGCGTTGGGTAAACACCCCTTCAGACACTGCCCTTGCCGTCACCGCAAGACGCATAAATTGACGGGACAAGGGTCGGGCTGCGTACAACCCAAGAACCACAATCGCCGGGATCGCTACCAAAAGCAGGGAACAGAGCAGCATCCAGTCAATCGTGACGATGCCCGGATTCGTGTAATTTACGCCATACCAGGTATCCACCAACTGATGATAACGTGAAATATTGACGTACGGATCCGCAAACAGTTTCTGTGCCTCTTGTCGGATAGATTCAGGCATAGACTGCATTACCCAAAAATTAATCAGGCGATATGCAAGCCACATGCAACCGGCAATAATGAACACACAGCCGACGGCCAGTGACAGGACACGTAGTAAGATCCAACGCCATAACGACGGCGGCTTGACCGGTTTATCCATGATTATCTAAACCTGTAGCCGATGGCCCGAACGGTGAGCAGCACTCCGGTAATGCCGACATTTTCCAGTTTTTTACGCAGATTATAAATATGGGTATCCACCACGCGCTCCATCGCGTCACTGTCGGGCAAACACTTTTCCAACAAATCCTGTCGTGA
Source organism: Serratia sp. AR11 (assembly GCF_056376275.1). Lineage (NCBI taxonomy): Bacteria > Pseudomonadati > Pseudomonadota > Gammaproteobacteria > Enterobacterales > Yersiniaceae > Serratia > Serratia sp. AR11. Next base: position 2,732,772 of record NZ_CM150739.1, on the reverse strand, counting down.
AAATGCTTTGGTTGGCGCCCGCAGCAAGGTTGACAACAGATTAAACTCCGTGCGAGTCAGCTCGAGAAACTGTGTTCCACCGTTGGCGCTTTCGACAGAGGCCGTCATGGCTTCGGTATCGACTTGCAAGGGGCCAAAAGTAAGGCTCCCTGTCGTACTGGTTTGTCCTAAATAACGTCGCATTACCGCATGCACCCGCGCCATCACCTCACCGGGGTGGTAGGGCTTAACGATATAGTCATCGGCGCCATAGCGAAGTGCGCCGATTTTATCCGCTGCGTCGCCCATAGCGGTGATCATGATGACCGGCGTGTCGCTTTTTTTCCGCAGTCTGCTCAAAATTTCAGTTCCGCTGATACCGGGCAGCATCACGTCCAGCAAGATCAGATCCGGCTTCCAGCGCAGCGCCATCTCCATCCCCTGTAAGCCATCCCCAGCGATTAAGACGTTAAAGTGTTCCCTTTGCAGGTAGGCTTCCAGCACCAGAGCCGCATCTCGGTCATCTTCAATAATTAAAACCCGTTTGTCGCCCATGACGTTTCCCAACCTGACTAATAATGACGAGCAATGTTCTCTTTGCCATTTACTATGGTTGCTGACGTCTATTGTCGCCAGCAGCCGGTTAAATCAGCGTTATGGTTTATCGAGCTGGTTAATAATGGCGTCGAACCCGGCACGGGTATAAGCATCGACCTCATCGTTATCTGCTTGCGGCAAGCTGGATTGCTTAACAATGACGACCTTCGATGTTGGGTCGATGTAGAGCCATTGGCCGTAAATCCCAATCGCGGTATAGGCATGATGTGCATTGTTGCGGATCCAGAACAGATCCTTGTAACTCCAGCCGGGCAGTCCCTGCACGTCGTCACTTTTCGCAAAGGTGGCGGTATCGCCACCGGCTGTGATGTCCTCTATCGCTTTGACCGGCAGGATCTGTTTGCCGTTGAATTTCCCCTGGTTTAATAACATCTCACCGATCTTCGCCATGTCAATCGCTGTGACGTTCATTCCGCCGCCACAGGACGCTGTCCCAGCCTGATCGACCAACACATAGGCATCCCGACTCATGCCGATTTTAGACCACACCCGGTCTGACAATAATTTTTCGAACGGCTCGCCTGATGCGCGTTCAGAGAGCCAGCAGACCACGTCGGCGTTCGGGGTGACGTAGTGGAACTTGTCGCCGTGCGCGCCCTGCTTCTTCAGGGTCGTCAAGAACTGGCGGATGGTTATCGGCCCGCCGGTATTTTCAACGTCAGGCACCAGGCCCAGGATGCGGATATAAGTGGAAACTTCAGCATTGGGGTCCGTATAGTCCTCCGAATACTTTACCCCGACGGTCATATCCAGCACCTGACCCACCGTAGCATCGCCGTAAGCGGAGTCTTTCAACTCAGGGATATACTCCGTGACCTTGGCGTCGCGGTTTAGCTTGCCTTCGGCAACCAGCGTGGCGGCCAGCATACCGGTTATAGACTTGGTCACAGACATCATCAAATGGCGGGTGCGACTATTTTGCCCATCGAAGTAGTTTTCGTAACGTATTTCGCCATTTTTGATGACAATAAACGCATCCGTGCGGGTTTGATACAACATGTCTGCGACCGTTTTCTTTGACACCTTTTCGGTGACCGGGTCTTTAAAATCGAAATGCACTTCGTTGATGTTTAACTTTGGTTGGCCTTGTTTAAATAAATAAACAGGCGTACCCAATGTGTCTATGGTTTTGTTGGGAATAAATTGACCAACATGCTTGAAGCCATAGCGGTTATTTTCCGGACTTAGCATGTTACTTTTATCAATGCCCAGTTCAGCACGAGTTTTCCCCGCCGTTGAAACCTTGTCACCCAGCCCGATAACGGAGACTGACGGTTGTGCATTGACGGATGAGGCAACCAGCAATGAAACGACTAAGGATAGTGTGCATTTTTTCATTTTTGATGTTCCCCGATCAGAAATAAGTCAGGATTAAACATCGCCAATATCCAGAAGCCGTGTGCGAATTTTCAAGACTTCGTCAACAGACCCCATTTTCCTGCTGCCAGCTCCCCCGCTGCATTTGTTGCAATTCGGGCTAATATTTACCGCAACAAGCAACATATCCTTAACCTCATAACGAATCAAATGGTACAATAGCGAAATCCCATCGTTTGATTTACGCTCTGCACCTTTATCCTGCCAGGGAACAGCAAGACCGCGATCACTCGAGGTAAACATGAAGAAAAACATTATCTTGGAGTCTGTCAGCCATGCCTGAATCAAATACCCGTCCGGGTATAAAACTTAAACTATGGTGTTGTTTATTGGGGATAATCCTGACCCTGGTCGGCTTATTCTTTGCCATTGCCGGCGGTAAATTAGTCTCGCTGGGGGGCAGCAGCTACTTCCTGGTTGCCGGTATCGTCACCCTGCTTGCCGCAGTGCAATTCTTCCGCCGTAAGTCCTCCGCGGTAGTGCTGTTCCTGCTGGTGTTTATCGGTACGCTGATTTGGTCGGTGTACGATGCCGGTTTCGATTTCTGGCCACTGGTTTCGCGCTTAATGGTTCCTACCGGTTTGATGCTACTGGCCTTGCTTGGCTGGCCAACGCTGCGTAAATCGGAAGGCAAGGCACCGCTGGCGAAGCTGTCCTACCTGCTCAGCGCGGTACTGGCGGTTGGCATGGTTGGCACCTTTGTGCAGATGTTCCAGCCGCACCCTACCGTTGCTTTCAGCGGAAAACCCTTGCCGTTGATCCCGGTGGATAAAGCCAAACAGCAGAAAGACTGGGACAACTACGGCAACACCCCAGGCGGCAGCCGCTTCGTGGCGTTGGATCAAATCACCCGCGACAATGTAAAAGAGCTGAAAGTCGCCTGGACCTTCCACACTGGCGATACGCCACTAAGCCCGGACGGCAACGGTGCGGAAGATCAGCAAACGCCGCTGCAAATCGGCAACCGCGTCTTCCTGTGTACGCCGCATAACAATGTCATCGCCGTCGATGCCGACAGTGGTAAAGAAATTTGGCAGCGTGAAATCAACGCAAAATCTCAGGTCTGGAACCGTTGTCGCGGCCTGGCCTACTTTGATGTCACCAAGCCACTACCGGCTCCGACGGTGCCGGGTTCAACGCCGGCCATACCTGCTACTTTGGCGGCCGGTGACAGTTGCCAGCGCCGTATTCTGATGAACACCATCGACGCGCGCCTGGTGGCGATCAACGCCGATAACGGCGAGTTCTGTCAGAACTTTGGCAACCAGGGTGTGGTCGATCTTAAGGCCGGTCTGGGTGATGCTGCAGATCCCAAATACCAACTGACCTCGGCCCCTACACTGGCCGGCACCACCATCGTGGTCGGCGGCCGCGTGGCCGATAACGTGCAAACCGATATGCCTGGCGGCGTACTGCGTGGTTTCGACGTGATCACCGGTGAAATGCGCTGGGCGTTCGACCCGGGTAATCAAGAGCCGAACTCGGCATTGAAACCGGGGCAGACCTTCGTGCGCAGTACGCCGAACTCCTGGGCGCCAATGTCCTATGACCCGGCAATGAACACCGTGTTCCTGCCCATGGGCAGCTCTTCGGTTGACCTGTGGGGCGCTAACCGCAACGCACTGGATCACAAATACGGCGCCTCTATCCTGGCGCTGGATGCCACCACCGGTAAAGAAAAATGGGTTTATCAAACCGTTCATAACGACCTGTGGGACTTCGATCTGCCCATGCAGCCGAGTCTGATCGATTTCCCAATGAAGGATGGCACCAGCAAGCCGGCGCTGGTGATTGGTGCCAAAACCGGGCAGCTCTTCGTGCTGGATCGCCATACCGGTAAACCTTTGACCGAAGTTAAAGAGCTGCCGGTGAAAACCCGCACCATCCCAGGCGAGCAATATTCGGCCACTCAACCCTTCTCTGTCGGCATGCCGCAGATCGGCAATCAAAAACTCACCGAATCCGACATGTGGGGGGCTACGCCGTTCGATCAACTGATGTGCCGCATCAGCTTTAAATCGATGCGTTATGACGGGCTGTTCACCGCTCCAGACACGGATATTTCGCTTAGCTTCCCCGGCTCGCTGGGTGGCATGAACTGGGGTGGACTGTCGACCGATCCAAACAACCACTATATCTTTGCCAATGATATGCGTCTGGGCCTATGGGTACAGATGATCCCGCAGAAAACCGATGCCAATGCACCGGCCAGCAACGGCGGTGAGTCGGTCAACGCCGGGATGGGTGCCGTGCCGCTGAAAGGTACCCCTTACGGCGTGAACAAGAACCGCTTTATGTCACCGCTGGGCATTCCATGCCAGAAACCGCCTTTCGGCACCCTGTCCGCTATCGATCTGAAAACGCAGAAAGTGGTGTGGCAAGTTCCGGCCGGTACGGTGCAGGATACCGGGCCATTCGGCATCAAAATGCGCGCACCTATGCCGGTGGGCATGCCAACGCTGGGCGGCACGCTGGCGACTCAGGGCGGCCTGGTGTTCATTGCCGGCACTCAGGATTACTACCTGCGAGCATTTGACTCTTCCACCGGTGAAGAAGTCTGGAAAGCACGCTTGCCTGTCGGCAGCGGCGGCACACCAATGAGCTATATTTCACCGGTCACCGGCAAACAGTACGTAGTGATCTCCGCCGGTGGCGCGCGCCAGTCGCCAGACCGTGGCGACTACGTTATTGCCTATGCGCTTGATAGATAAATCTTCCCATAAGCTATAATTAACCAGCCCCCGCTTAATCACGGGGGCTTTTTTATATCTGTCGGCATAACGGTTTAATGATATTTAACAGTGAGAACCGCCGGAGAAAACCGGAAGAGTTAAAAAACATCAATACAAGAGTATTCTTAATGTGTTACCCGGGATTATATCTCATTCTCTCTGGTGTTTTTTATTGCGCAGGCCAGGTTATATAATGATTGCCGCTGGCAAAATATTTTTTGGCATGAATGTCCGGCGGTTTTCAGAGGAAATGACAAATGAGTGTTTTACCCGAGTGCAATGATGGCAACCATCCTTTTGATATAGCTCATGAAATATTTGACGGTTTGCCGAATATCATTGGCGTAGGTAATAGCCTCGGGGGACATTTCAATAAATTGTGGTGTGAGTATTCCGGCCTGTCTTCATATGATAACCGGAACACCGGCTGGTTGAAGGCCTTGCACCCGGATGACTATGCCCTGGTTGATTCGTTGTGTCAGCAAGCGATGACCACCGCAACTTCTTTCGTTAAACAAGCCCGTCTGCGCCATTGCAGCGGTGAGTATCATTGGTTTCTGCTGTCGTTCGGTGTAAAAAAAGCCCCGAATTCCGCGCATAGCCATTGGTTTCTCAGCTGTACCGATATCCATCATCAAATGCTGGAAAAACAAATCATTGCCGAAAAACTGGCGGCGCAGAAAAATATGCTTGATGCCAGTGTCGACTGTATCAAAGTGATTAATAATGATGGTTCATTGCTGCATATGAACAAAGCGGGCAGCATCGCTTTGGGTGTAGATGAGAACCAGCAACAGTTTGGCATGCCCTGGTTGGGTCTGCTGCAGCCAGAAGTTCGCCAGCGTGGCCAAAAAGCGCTCCGCAAGGTGCTGAGCGGGAAAAATGCCAGATTCGCCGGCCTTAGCGCCACCCCGGATGGCAGACTGCAGCATTGGGATAATATCCTTAGCCCGGTGTTCGACAAGGACGCCCGGATACAAAATATATTGTGCGTTTCGCGCGATGTCAGCTCTCAACGGATAGCGGAAAAACGCTTACTGATCGCCAGTGAATATGACGAACTGACCGGTTTGCCCAACCGGCGATTATTCAAGAAAAGATTAAAACAGGAAATGAAACGCTCGCGGGCCAATAATAAATCGCTTGGGCTGATTTTGCTGGATCTCGATCACTTTAAGTTGGTCAACGACACCCTGGGGCACGATGCCGGCGATCATCTGTTGCGTGTATTGGCCCGGCGGCTCAAGGCCGATTTGAACGCTAACTCATTTGTTTCCCGATTGGGCGGCGATGAGTTTGCGGTAGTGATCAGCGACGTCGAAAACGAACAGGATATCTTCAAAATCGCCAATAACTTTCTGCTGCAGCTTGAAACGCCGATTACCCATGGCGGTAAAGCACTTCATTGCGGCATGAGCATTGGTGGAGCCCTCTACCCGCAGGATGCCCGTGATGCGTCAGAATTGATGAAATGCGCCGATACCGCCCTGTACGAGCTTAAGGACGGCGGCCGTGGCGGCGTTTATATGTTTAATCCGCAGATGATGGATAAGGCCAGGGAACGTGCGACACAGCTTAATCACGCACGTCAGATTGTGCGTAACAACCAGATCCGCCCCAGCTATCAGCCCAAGGTCAATCTGGCAACCGGCGCCATTGTCGGCTTTGAGGCCCTGCTGCGCTGGTATTGCCCGCAAAATGGCATCCAGACGCCGGATAGCGTGTGCGAAGCGTTTAACGATTACGAACTGGCAACCAAAATCGGCGAAACCATGCAGTTGAAAGTGTTTGCCGATATCTCGGCCTGGCTTGCTTCTGGTGCCGAAGTTTTGCCAGTGTCGCTGAACGCTTCCCCTATCGAATTTTTACGTGATAGCTACGCCGAAACATTCCTTCAGCGCTTGCAGATGTTTAATATCCCTCACCATCTGATTGAGCTGGAAGTGACCGAACATGCCTTTAATAAGCATGGCTCGAAGTATGTGCTGCGGGCTTTGCAAATGCTCAAGGAAATGGGGATACGAATTGCGCTTGATGATTTTGGCACCGGGCACTCTTCCTTTACCCACCTGATGAACTACCCACTGGACTGCATAAAACTGGATCGCGACTTTATCCGCCGTATGAATAACGAGACGGCTATTCTAGGCATTGTGGAAAGCATGGGCATTTTGGGACAAAAATTATCCATCGATATCATTGCCGAAGGGATTGAAACCGAGCAGCAGCGGCAAACGCTGTGCAACTCCGGCTATCATTTGGGCCAGGGTTTTCTGTTTAGCCAGGCCGTTGAGGCGCCCCGTGCGCTCAGTATGTTGTTAAAGAGACCCGCCCCCAAAATAACCGCTTGACCTTCCCGTGGTGGGAAGCTTTAAGCTCTCCACCAACAGACACTATAAGGGACAGTTCAATGACTTCCGTTTCTCTCAAACCCGACTCCACCCCGGCGATGGCCCCGGTCACCCGACTGAGCCTGCCGGTCGAAGGCATGACCTGCGCCTCTTGTGTAGGCCGTGTCGAACGTGCGCTGAAGGCGGTACCCGGCGTGGATAGCGCTTCGGTCAATCTGGCCACCGAACGCGCCGATCTCACCTTCAGCGGCACGGCTGACCCGCAGGCAGCGGTTCACGCCATTGAGAACGCCGGATATAGCGTGCGTGAGGAAACTACCGAGCTGGCGATAGAGGAAATGACCTGCGCGTCCTGCGTCGGCCGGGTAGAAAAGGCGCTGAACCAAATACCTGGCGTGCTTGAGGCCAATGTCAATCTGGCGACCGAGCGTGCGCGGGTGCGTCATCTTGCCGGTGTCGTCTCTATAACAGACCTTGAGGCCGCGGTTGAAAAAGCAGGCTACCGACCACGACGCCTGTCCACCGCCACCGTCAGCACAGAGGATCAGGATACCGAGCGACGTGAGCATGAGGCCCGGGGATTACGGCGCTCGTTGCTGATTGCCGCCATCCTCACCCTGCCGGTGTTTATTCTCGAAATGGGGTCGCACCTGATCCCCGCCGTGCATCACTGGGTGCTGGGCGTGCTGGGTGAACAAACCAGCTGGTATCTGCAATTTGTTCTCACCACCCTGGTGCTGTTTGGGCCGGGGCTGCGTTTCTTCCGCAAAGGGATCCCGGCGCTATTGCGCGGCGCTCCCGACATGAACTCGCTGGTGTCGGTCGGCACGGTGGCGGCGTATGGCTATTCGGTGGTGACGACTTTCATTCCCGAGGTGCTGCCGCAGGGTACCGCCAACGTCTATTACGAAGCCGCTGCGGTCATCGTCACCCTGATCCTGCTTGGCCGGACTTTAGAGGCTCGCGCCAAGGGGCGTACCTCACAGGCCATCAAGCGGCTGGTCGGCCTGCAGGCCAAGACTGCACGCGTCGAGCGCAATGGCGAAACCGTCGAAATCCCGCTCGATCAGGTGGCCCCCGGTGACATCGTGCTGGTTCGTCCAGGCGAAAAAGTGCCGGTTGACGGCGAAGTCGTCGAAGGAACCTCTTACGTAGACGAAAGCATGATCACCGGCGAGCCGGTGCCGGTACAAAAAGGCGTGGGTGCCGCTGTTGTCGGTGGCACCATCAACAAAACCGGGGCTTTCAGTTTCCGCGTCACCAAAATCGGTGCCAATACGGTGCTTGCGCAGATCATTCGTCTGGTCGAGGAAGCTCAGGGCTCCAAACTGCCGATCCAGGCGCTGGTCGACAAAGTCACCATGTGGTTTGTGCCGGCAGTGATGGCCGCCGCCGCGCTGACGTTCCTGGTTTGGCTGGTGTTCGGCCCGTCCCCGGCACTGACTTTTGCGCTGATTAATGCGGTGGCGGTGCTGATTATCGCCTGCCCTTGTGCCATGGGGCTGGCTACGCCAACCTCCATTATGGTCGGAACCGGCCGCGCCGCCGAGCTTGGCGTGTTGTTCCGCAAGGGCGAGGCCTTACAGGCGCTGCGCGATGTCAGCGTGATTGCGCTCGACAAAACGGGCACCCTGACCAAAGGTCGCCCTGAACTGACTGACCTGGTGCCCGCCGAAGGCTTTGAATACGATGAGGTTCTGGCTCTGGTGGCAGCAGTGGAAACTCGCTCCGAACACCCGATCGCCGAAGCAATTGTGGCGGCGGCCAGGCAGCGGAACATGACGCTCGCCGCGATAGAAAGCTTTGATGCCACACCGGGCTTCGGCGTCTCTGCCGGCGTCGCCGGGCGCACCGTCGCCGTGGGTGCGGACCGCTTTATGACCCAGCTCGGCCTCGATGTGAGTCAATTCCAGCAGGCTGCCCAGCGCCTCGGTGAACAGGGTAAAAGCCCACTTTATGCAGCCATAGATGGCCGTCTGGCGGCGGTGATCGCGGTCGCTGACCCGATCAAGGAAAGCACCCCGGAGGCAATCAAGGCGCTGCATGCGCTTGGCCTTAAGGTGGCGATGATCACCGGTGACAACGCGGCCACCGCTGCGGCGATCGCCAAACAGCTTGGTATTGATGAAGTCGCCGCCGAGGTTCTGCCCGACGGTAAGGTTGCGGCGCTGAAAAAATTCCGCAGCGGCGGTGCCCGGGTGGCCTTTGTGGGGGATGGCATCAACGACGCACCGGCACTTGCCGAAGCCGACGTTGGTCTGGCCATCGGCACCGGAACCGATGTGGCCATTGAGGCGGCCGACGTGGTGTTGATGTCGGGCGACCTGCGTGGCGTCCCCAATGCCATTGCCCTCAGCCAGGCGACGATCCGCAACATCAAGCAGAACCTGTTCTGGGCCTTCGCTTACAACGCGGTGCTGATCCCGGTCGCGGCCGGCGCGCTCTACCCGCTGAACGGCACATTGCTTTCACCGATCTTCGCCGCGGCGGCGATGGCGCTCTCCAGCGTCTTTGTGCTCGGCAACGCGCTGCGGCTCAAAGGCTTTCAGGCACCCATGAAGGTCGAAGCCAAACAGCGCTGATTATCCGCGGTCGGCGGGTTCCGTTCCCGCCTGCCGCGCAACCACCCCATTTTTAAAATTAGTTAGCCAATTTTGTTCGTTCACAGATTTAGCGGCATAAAGGATAGTGAGTTGACCGCCTCAACCACATAATAATGCAGGTAATAATAATGATGTATAGCGCAAAACTCACCGCAGCGGCGGCACTCCTGAGCCTTTCCGCCCTGGCCCATGCCGCACCGGGCATTGACCTGGTTGCCAATGAAACACCGATCAATACGCAAAAAAATCCTGAAGCGGCCGCCAAAATCCCGGCCGGATTCAAATTCGTCGAACCGGGCACATTGACCGTAGCCGTGTCGATACTGGGCAGCGGCCCGCCGTTTGGGCTGTACGCCCGTGATAATAAAACGGTGATTGGCAGTGAGTCAGATATTGCCCGCTTGGTGGCCGATGGCCTGGGGCTCAAACTCAAGCTGGTACCCACCTCGTGGGAAGACTGGCCGCTGGGCGTCACTTCCGGCAAATACGACGCGGCGATTTATAACATTACCGTGACCCGAGAGCGTAAGACCAAGTTCGACTTCGCCACTTATCGCCAGGATACGCTGGGGTTCTACGTTAAGACCGGCAGTAAAATCACCTCGATAAAATCGGCGCCGGATATTGCCGGCAAGAAGATTATCGTCGATTCCGGCACCAATCAGGAGGCGGTGTTGCTGGCCTGGGATAAAGAGAATCAGGCCAAGGGGCTACCCGCCCTACAGCCGATCTACGTGACCGACAAGGCGGCCGCCACGCTGGCGATTCAGTCCGGCCGGGCTGACGCAACCTTTGGGCCAAACGTCGCCGGTGCATACCAGGCAAAATTGAACGGTAAAACCACGTTGGTCGGTATCGTGCCGGGCGGCTGGCCACGCAGCGCCAACATTGCCGTCACGGTGAAAAAAGGCAATGGCCTGGTGGATGCGGTGCAGGCTTCGCTTAATAGCGCTATCGCCAATGGCAGCTACCTGAAAGTGTTGGATCGTTGGGCGGAAAGCGACGAGAAAATCGAACATTCTGAAATTAATCCACAGGGGCTGGGCGACAACTAACCCTCCGGCCTTGGCCCTGAAAGGGGCCTTGGCGATTGGGCGGTCATTCTACTGCCCGCCCTCGGCGTTTCTCCATCTTGCGATAAAGCGTGCTGCGTGAAACACCCAGCCGTTTCGCCGCCAGGCTGATATTGCCATTAGCGCTTCGGATAGCGTCCAGCATCTCCTGCGGTGCGGCATGGGGATCAGCGGGCAGCGGTAAGACGCAAAATTGTTCGGGGAGTGCGTCAGGCGTAATCAGCTCGCCATCATCTGCCAGGGCCAACAGCACTTTCAGCGTACTCAACAACTGTCGAACGTTACCGGGCCACGGATAGCGAGCCAGCACCGCGACGGTCTCCGGCGCCAGCCGGATACTCCGAGACTCGGCACCCAATTCACGCCACAAATTAAGGATAAAACGATCGACGTGCGCCCGTTGGCGCAGCGGTAAAATACGCAGGTTGAATTCCTGAATCCGGTACATCAAATCTTCACGGAACGCCCCCGTCGCCACCTGCTGCGCCAAATCCTGATGGGTCGCGCAAATAAGCGAAAAGTCGACGGCATAGCTGAGTCGGCTGCCGAGCGGCGTGACCGTTTTTTCCTGCAGCACCCGCAGCAGTCGGGTCTGTAAACTCAATGGCATATCGCCGATTTCATCCAGGAACAATACGCCACCGTCGGCCTCTCTGATCTTGCCGAGGTAGCCTTTCGGGTTAGCGCCGGTAAAGGCACCGGGCGCATAGCCAAAAAGCTCTGATTCGATCAGGTTTTCCGGCAGCGCAGCACAGTTGATCGCCACAAAATTGCCCTGCCGCCGATGACTTTCCTCGAACAGCCGTTGGGTGAAATACTCTTTGCCACAGCCGGTTTCCCCACTGATGCACAGCGCCAGCCCGGCATTCAAAATACGTAATGCTTTTTGTCTGTCGGCACCGTCCCGATCAAAGGGCAGTTCCCGAGGCCGGACGACCTGCGAATGCCGTTCCGGCATCTGCAACAGCGAATAATAGTGGCGATTATTGACCGCCAGCGTTTGGCGTGGCGCGTTCAGCGTCTGACGCTGCATTTCCGGGAACAGCGTGGCGAAGTCAAGGGTGCCAAAAGAAGCGGCGGTGAGATTAAATTCCTGCATTGCCAGCCGGTTGGCGGCGGTGAGAATCTCGTCGCGAAACACCAGTATCAGCTCATGGGCGCTACCAAGCACCCGCGCATCGCTGTGCAGGCGTAACGTCCAGTGCTGAGACGTCACGCAGCCCATCACCCACTGGTGTTCTATGTGCCTGACAGCCTGCAGGATCAATGAACGCGCGTCATCAAAAGGCCGCTGCGCGGGCGTCGAGATGTCCAGTACCCCGGCAATCAGGCCGTCTGGCCGGTAAATCGGCGCGGCTGAGCAGTAAAGCCCGGCATTTTGATTGAGAAAGTGCTCATCGCCATTAACTTCACACAAACCGCCTAATGCCAGCGCAGTGCCGATGGCATTAGTCCCACGCGCCTGTTCACCCCATAAATTGCCCGGGGCCAGCGAGATACGCGACGCCTTACGCAAAAAATGGCTATTGCCACAGGTTTCCAGCACCAGTCCCTTGGCATCAGAGACCACCACTATTGAGGGTTGTCGGTTAATTTCGCCGCCCAGGCGTTCGATCAACGGCCGCGCCAGTTGCGCCACCCAGCCGTTTTGCCCACGGACTTCATTGAGCAACGCAGGCCGAACAAAAGGGACAAGATCGTCGGTCCGATCAAGGCCGTAATGCCGACTGCGTAACCAAGATTCCGACAAGGGGCCAGGGAGAGACAGGTTATCGCTATCAGAGACAAACCCGGTCTGGTCTTTCTGCAACATGCCCGACTCCCGTCAATAAAGTGTTGCATTTTTGTATCACGAATGTGTCGCATGCGTTGCGACGTGGGACACAAAAAATAATAGAAATGAATAATAAGCCAGGGGTTTTATTGCCATCGACAGGTATTTTTATTCTTTAATAACTTGATATTAAACATTTTGTATTTTTATAAGCCTGGCGCTGACGCAATGTGGCACAGGCAATGCTTAGGGTTACTGTGATGGTGCCACGCAGTCGGGCACAACCCTACACAGTCTGTTCCCCTGAGAGGTGTTTACATGAAATACGTTCATCCCGGTTTACCTGGTTCGCTGGTTTCTTTCAAACAACGTTATGGCAACTACATTGGCGGCAAATTTGTCGAACCCGTTTCAGGCAACTACTTCACCGATACCTCCCCAATGACCGGTCAGACTGTCGCCGAGTTTCCGCGCTCCGACGCGAAAGATATCGAACTGGCGCTGGATGCCGCCCATGCCGCGGCCGAAACCTGGGGAAAGGCCAGCGTACAGGAGCGTTCCAACGTATTGCTGGCGATCGCCGATCGTATGGAGTCAAAACTGGAGCTGCTGGCGCTGACCGAAAGCTGGGACAACGGCAAGCCGATCCGCGAAACGCTGAACGCGGATATCCCGCTGGCGATTGACCATTTCCGCTATTTCGCCGGTTGCCTGCGCGCACAGGAAGGCACCGCCGCAGAGATCGACCAAAATACCGTCGCCTACCATATTTACGAGCCGTTGGGCGTGGTTGGGCAGATTATCCCCTGGAACTTCCCGCTGCTAATGGCAGCCTGGAAACTGGCTCCGGCGCTGGCTGCTGGCAACTGCGTGGTGCTCAAACCGGCCGAGCAAACGCCGCTCAGCATCTGCGTGTTGCTGGAAATGATTGGCGACCTGCTGCCACCCGGAGTTCTCAATGTGGTTCAGGGCTTTGGTAAAGAAGCCGGAGAGGCACTGGCGACCAGCAAGCGCATCGATAAAATCGCCTTCACCGGCTCCACCCCGGTCGGCCGACATATCCTGGCCTGCGCGGCGGAGAATATCATCCCGAGCACTGTGGAGCTGGGCGGCAAATCACCGAATATTTTCTTTGAAGACATCATGCAGGCCGAACCGGAGTTTATCGACAAGGCGGTTGAAGGGCTGATCCTCGGCTTCTTCAACCAGGGTGAAGTCTGTACCTGCCCTTCACGCGCCCTGATCCAGGAGTCTATCTACCCGCAATTTATGGAAAAAGTGCTGGCGCGTATCACCACCATTCGCCAGGGCGACCCCTTTGATACCGACACCATGATCGGTGCGCAGGCGTCCCAGCAGCAGTTCGACAAGATCCTGTCTTATATCGAGATAGCCAAGAACGAAGGCGGGAAAATCATTGCCGGCGGCGAGCGCGCCAGCCATCAGCAGCAGTTGCAAAGCGGTTTTTATCTGCAGCCGACGCTGATCACCGGTAACAACAGCATGCGTTTCTTCCGCGAAGAGATCTTCGGGCCGGTGATTGGCGTCACCACCTTCAAAGATGAAGCGGAAGCGCTGGCATTGGCCAACGACAGCGAGTTCGGGCTGGGTGCCGGCCTGTGGACCCGCGACGTCAACCGCGCTTATCGCATGGGGCGCGCCATCAAGGCCGGGCGCGTGTGGACCAACTGTTATCACCTCTACCCGGCGCATGCCGCCTTCGGTGGCTACAAAAATTCCGGCGTCGGCCGCGAAACCCACAAAGTGGCGTTGTCACATTACCAGCAGGTGAAAAACCTGTTGGTCAGTTACGATGCCAAACCGCTTGGGCTGTTTTAAGCGCTTGCCGTGAACGCTAATACCCCGTTACCGGGGTAAAGCACGCCAAGGTTAGGCTATACTCCTCCCGCTCTGTCTGTGACAGACAACGGTCGGCACCCGCCGGCCGTTTCTTTTTGAGGAGAATACCGTGATCAAATCACCACAGCACCGCAAGCACCTCACCCGGGGTGAAGTCGGGCGTCTGCTGCTGGAAGCCGCCGCCGGCCGGGCGCCCGAGCGTGATACCTGCCTGATCTGGATGGGCTTTATTCATGGCTGTCGCGTCAGCGAACTCACCGGGCTACGCCTCGCCGACCTCGATATGGACGACGGCTGCCTTTACATCAGCCGCCTCAAAAACGGCCTGTCCACCACCCACCCGCTGGAAACTACCGAGAAACGCCTGTTGCAGCGCTGGCTGGAAAAACGCCAATCCTGCCGTAACCTGGACGACCAGGACTGGCTGTTTCTGTCACAAAAGGGCTATCGCCTGTCGCGTCAGCGTATCTTTCGTATGTTGCGTGAGTATGGCCGTCGGGCCGGGCTGGACGTCGAGGCGCACCCGCACATGTTGCGTCATGCCTGTGGCTATGCGCTGGCGGATAACGGTGCCGATACGCGGGTAATTCAGGATTATCTGGGGCATCGCAACATTCAACACACGGTGTTGTACACCGCCGCCAATGCCGGACGATTCAGGGACTTATGGGAGGAAAAACGCCAAAAAAATGTAACACTTTGAGCCAAACTGACACATAAACTAAGAATTACCCGAAAAGAAGTCAATACCGCCGTCGTATTTTTTTCATCCCCCGATTAAACATCACATTATCAGTAAGATATATCCCACTCCGTTTACCCGTTCCTTTCCTGATAAAAACCCGGTTTCGCTCACTGCCCTGTTTGATTTTTACCCACCCCGCGCAATGATTACTATTCACCCAGATATAGGCTCGTTAAAAACACCGTCCATGGTGTTATCTCCTGACAATGCCTCTGTTTAGCCTGTCTTTCAGAACAATATGTAAAAGGTAACACTTTGGCTCAAAGTGTTACCTTTTTTCCAGTAAACCAATGCAACCCAAAAAAAGATAAAAATCAATATTATCAGTCGGTTATTACATGATTTTGTATGGAGCACATGTTGAAAGGAATTTATCAATGAAAAAAACACGACTCGCCACCATTTTGGCCGCTAGCGCCGTTTTCTCGGCCTCATCTTCCTTCGCTGCCGACAGCGTAGACCTCAAGGTTATCGGGACTATTACGCCGGTGGCCTGTACCCCAACCCTGAGCGGCGGCGGCACCGTGGACTACGGCACCATCAAGGCCGATACGCTGAAGGCAGACGATTACACCCTGCTGCCGATGAGAACGCTGGATTTCTCCATTACCTGTGACGGCAATGCCAAGGTGTCCGTCAGTGCGTCCAGTGGCCGTCTGGGCACTACGCTGGGCGCTGACGAAGCCAGCAACGGAGCCGCCACCGTTCCGGCCGGAGTCACGCTCTTCGGCCTGGACTCAGCCACCCAGGGCGTTCAGGCGTTTGGGTTGGGGCTGGACGGTACAAACAAAATCGGCGGCTATGGCGTAAAAATGGCGCTGTCGAACGCGAAGGCTGACTCCGTGGTTGTGGATACTTTATACCGCAAATACAACCCCAGCAGTGCCTGGACCAAAGCAGCAAGTGGCTTGATTTCGGTACAACCCTATCAGCATATCAGTTGGGCAACCACCGGCACCCTGACGCCACTGGCATTCAAAACGCTGGCCACCACGCTGGACGTGCAGGCCTACCTCAACAAAACCTCGGAGCTGGATATCACCAAACCGATCCAGCTGGACGGTCTGGCCACTATTGAGCTGACCCGGCGTGAATGGCCGCCGCAACCGTGTTGGAAAAAGATTTTGCCTGTTAGCAGGCAAATACCAAGGAACCCCCTCCCAAGGGGGAAATGGATATTTATGTGTGGAACACATGATGAAAGGAATATATCAATGAAAAAAACTCTACTCGCAACCCTTTTGGCCGCTGGTGCCGTTGTTTGCGCCTCATCCGCCTTCGCTGCCGACAGCGTAGACCTCAAGGTTATCGGGACTATTACGCCGGTGGCCTGCACCCCAACTCTGAGCGGCGGCGGCACCGTTGACTACGGCACCATCAAGGCCGATACCCTGAAGGCGGACGATTACACCGTGCTGCCGGTAAAATCGCTGGATTTCTCCATTACCTGTGACGGCAATGCCAAGGTGGCCGTCAATGCGTTCAGTGGGCGCATGGGCACTACGGTAGGTGATGCCGAAGCCACCAACGGAGCATCCACTATTCCGGCCGGGATCTCGCTTTTAGGCGTAGCCGGGATCAATCAGGCCTTTGGGTTAGGGCTGGATGGCACAAAAAAAATCGGTGGGTATGGCGTGAGACTCGCATTGACGGGTGCTAAAGCTGACGGTGTAGAAGTAGATTCTATAAATCGTTTAAGTCCAGGTGGCGTGTGGACCAAGCCAACGCATAACTTCCTTTCGACTAAAAGTTTCCGACATATTACCTGGGCCACCACCGGCGCCCTGACCCCAGTTGCGTTCAAAACCCTGGCCACCACTCTGGACGTTCAGGCCTTTATCAACAAGGCCTCAGAGCTGGATATCACCAAGCCGATCCAACTGGACGGTCTGGCTACCCTTGAACTTGTCTATCTGTAACCCGGCCTGAATAAAGGCTACGGCAACATTGCACAAAGATTTTGCCTTTTTCCAGGCAAATACCAAGGAACCCTCTCTCAAGGGGGGAATGGATATTTATGTGTGGAACACATGATGAAAGGAATAAATCAATGAAAAAAACTCTACTCGCCACCCTTTTGGCCGCCGGTGCCGTTGTTTGCGCCTCATCCGTCTTCGCCGCCGACAGCGTGGACCTTAAGGTTATCGGAACAATCGAGCCGGTGGCCTGTACCCCAACCCTGAGCGGCGGCGGCACCGTGGACTACGGCACCATCAAGGCCGATACCCTGAAGGCGGACGATTACACCGTGCTGCCGATAAAATCGCTGGATTTTTCCATTACCTGTGATGGCAATGCCAAGGTGGCTGTCAATGCGTTCAGTGGGCGCATGGGCACTACGGTAGGTGATGCCGAAGCCACCAACGGAGCATCCACTATTCCGGCCGGGATCACGCTTTTCGGCAAGGACTCAGCCACCGAAACTGTGGCTGCCTTTGGGCTGGGGTTGGACGGCACAAAAAAAATCGGTGGGTATAAACTCAGGCTCAATATTACAAGCGCAAAGGCTGACGGTGTGGCCGTAGACCCCATTACCCGAGCTGGTCTAACAGGTACATGGTCAAAGACAGTAACTGGCAATCTTGTATCTAAATCCTTCCCCCAACCCTCTTGGGCTACCACCGGCACTTTGACCCCGGTAGCGTTCAAAACTCTGGCCACCACGCTAGATGTCCAGGCCTTTATCAACAAGGCCTCAGAACTGGATATCACCAAGCCGATCCAGCTGGACGGTCTGGCTACCCTTGAACTGATTTATCTGTAAACCGGCCTGAAGCCCCGTCATTGACGGGGCCTACCCAACCACAATCCTCTACCGGGCAGGTTACAAGGGTTACCTGCCCGGTCCAAGAAAGAGTCCATTTATGCCACACATTCCTTTTGTTCGTTATGGGGCGCTGGCCCTGTGCCTGTTTTCTGCCCTGGCTCAGGCCAGCGGCGTGGTGCCGGACAGCTCGGTGGTGATTGTAGAAGCCGCCGACGGCGAAGGCACCATCAATGTCCAAAACACCGATCCCTACCCGGTGCTGCTGCTGACCACCCTGGTGCCCCTGCCTCAGGACAAGGCGCCGTTACTGACCGTCACCCCACCGGCCGCCCGGGTTGAACCCGGCAAGAGCCAGAGCGTGCGCTTCTTGCTGACCGACAAAACGCCGCTAAGCACCGAACGCCTGATGCGGGTGATCTTCGAAGGGGTGCCGCCCCAGCAAAAAGATAAAAGTGAAGTCCGCATGACGGTGCGCCAGAACCTGCCGCTGATTATTCGCCCGGCCGGTCTGGCGCGCGATCTCGCCCCCTGGAAACGGCTGGTCTGGCAGCGCACCGGCAACACTCTGAAAGTGAGTAACCCCTCGCCCTATGTGGTGCGCCTGGGTGAAGGGGTTCAGACCCTGCCGGGCAACGGCGTCTGGACACTGCCGCACAGCTATGTCCTGCCGGGGCAAATACTCACCCTGACCCAGAACGGGACTAAACCGCTGGGTACGGAAACACAGGTGCGCATTGCCCCGGCCACCACCTGGGGGTTCAGCGTCGCCCATTATGATGCGCCCCTGACGCCGTTGCCGTGAGGGGGATACCGTGAGGAGTCTGTTATGCTTTCCCCCCGCTCGCCCGTTGCGCTGGCAGGCACTGGCGATAAGAGTGGCCCTGGCACCGCTGTTCCTGGTGTCACCGGCCAACGCCGAGGGTTCCCTCTCTCGCCCGGAAGAAACCCTGTTTGACCCGGCCATGCTGCAGTCCCGGGGTATCGACCGCACCGTGGCGGACAGTTTCCGCCACGGCCCGCGCTTTTTACCCGGCGAAAATCCGCTGATGCTGAACGTTAACGGGCGTGGCCGGGGGCGCATCACCGCGCGCTTTAACGAACAGGGGCAACTTTGTGCCGACGCCGCCTTCCAAAAACAGGCCGGTCTGCAAACGCCACCGGGTTTTACCGGCCGGGAACCCTGTTTTGACCTGCGCAGCGCCTGGCCACAAACCGAACTGCATCTGGACCCCGCTGAACGTCGGGCAGATCTGGTGGTGCCCGCGCAGGCGGTTTCCGCCCCCGGCTCGGCCGAGGGCAATTGGCAGCACGGTGGCATCGCGGGCCTGTTCAACTACGATGCGCAATACATGGACAGCGCCGGGAATAGCGGTGGGGTCAGTTTTGTCCAACTGGACAGTGAGGCCGGTTTCAACGCCGGGGACTGGATCGTGCGTAGCCGCCAGACCCTCTCGCGCTTTGATGGCGAAGACAGCCTGCAACATCAGGCGGCCTATGCCCAGCGCAGCTTTGCCGGCATTAAGAAGGTGTTTCAGACCGGGCAAATTAGCCTGGGCAACTCGCTGTTCGGTACCGGGCAGGTGATCGGCGCCCAGCTGTTTCCGGAGAGCGCCCTGACCGGCAATTCGGGCGGAGCCGGTCTGGTGGAAGGGATTGCCGACACTCAGTCGGTGGTGGAAGTCCGCCAGTCCGGCGTGCTGCTTTACAGCACCACCGTCCCTGCCGGGCCATTCCGCCTGCAAGGGTTCTCGCTGCTCAATACCCGTAGCGATCTGGCGGTCAGCCTGAGCGGCAGCAACGGCGAAAAACGTCAGTTTACCGTCCCGGCCAGCGCACTGCTGCTCAATGGCAACAGCGTCGCACCCGGTCTGTCCGTCGGCGTGGGCAAGCTGGATCAACAAGGCAGCAGCGAAGCGCCCTGGCTGGGCACCCTCGCCAGCGGTTGGGTACTGACGCCGCGCACCACGCTTAACACCGGCCTGCTGGTTTCGGTGCCGTACCGGGCGGTGGCAGCAGCAGTGGACAACCAGCTTCCCGGCGCGGGGCAACTCTCATTGCAGAGCACCGTGGCGCAGGATGAACGCCATAACAACACCGGCACGCTGGTTTCGGTCTCGCTCGGCTACCCGCTGACGGAACGGCTGGGGGTCAGCCTCAACAGCCGTCAACAGACCCGTCAATACCGGGAATTGAGCGATGCCTTGCAGCGGGACACCCAAGATAGTCAGGGTCGCTCCCGCAGCCAGTACGGTGCGGGTATCAGTTGGGGAATGCCGTCAGTCGGTAATTTCGCCCTCTCATGGGCGCAGGGCACCACCTTTGGCGGCGATGACACCCGCTACTTGCGCGCTGGCTGGAGCGCTCAGATTGCTCAGGCCTATGTCGGACTGAGCCTGGAACGCAATACCGGTAGCGGCGACAACGGCAATGAGGATCGCGCCTACCTGACCGTCAGTATCCCGTTCGGCGCACGCAGCCTCAGCAGTTATATCAATACGGCCCGTCACAACAGCCGTGCCGGGGTGCGCTACAGCGACCGCAGCAGTCAGGACCGGGGCTGGAGCTTATCTACCGAGCATGATACCGGCAGCAGCCGAACCAGCGGTACCGGCACCCTGGACTGGGTCACGCCGGTCAGCCAGCTCAGCGGCAGCCTGACCCGTGACTCGAACGACTACACCAGTTGGAATATCCGGGCATCCGGCGGCGTGGTGGCGCACGGCGGCGGGGTCACGCTCACGCCGTACTCCGTCGGGGACACTTTCGCCATTGCCCGGGTCGGTCAGGAAG
Source organism: Serratia sp. AR11 (assembly GCF_056376275.1). Lineage (NCBI taxonomy): Bacteria > Pseudomonadati > Pseudomonadota > Gammaproteobacteria > Enterobacterales > Yersiniaceae > Serratia > Serratia sp. AR11. Next base: position 2,712,103 of record NZ_CM150739.1, on the reverse strand, counting down.
GCGGGATCCGGCTGGAAACACCGGCAGGCCCGACCTGGACCGATGCCCGGGGTTACGCGGTATTACCATCGCTGAGTGGCTATCACCGCTCGACCGTCCAGGTCGACACGCGCAGCCTGCCGAAAAATGTGGATATCAGCAACGCCTGGCTGGAGACGGAACTGGCGCGCGGCGCGGTGGGACGGATGGATTTTGACGTGGTGCGTACCCGCCGGGTCCTGGTCAACGTTCAGGATGCCCAGGGTGCGCCATTGCCCCACGGCGCGGCCGTTTTCAATACCGAGGGGCAATTTGTCACCGTGGTCGGTTCGGCCGGGGCGGTCTTCCTGCCGGACGCGGCACCGGGAATGCAACTGGAGGTGCAGAATGCCGGACGCCCACTGTGTTCGCTGACGCTCTCTCTGCCGGAACAGGCTGACAGCAGCGGTTTATATGAAACCAGCGCGGCAGTTTGCCGCTGAACAAGGAGTGTGAAATGAAAAGATTCATGGCGCTGGCGGGGCTGCTGGCCAGCCTGACGGCGCAAAGTGCCGAGCTGGAACCTGCGCAACTCATCCCGCATCCAGCGGAAAGCCGCTGCAGCGTATCGGCCAGCACCGACCAGATTGATTATGGCCGGCAGACCCGCTGGCAACTGCGGACTACGCCGGGTACGGCGTTGTTATCACCCGGGGAGCGCCCGGTAACCATCAGGGTAGCCTGCCCATACCGCCAGACGCTACGCCTGAAGTTACAAGGGGAAACTGGCCCGAATGGTCGGCTGCGCTACGGTGAACGCGGCTATCTCCAGGTCAGGCTGGATAGCGCGCAAATAGACGGTCATCCGGCAAATTTAACGCTGAGTCCAGCAGGAGAAGCGGAAACCACCGTGACACTGCCCGCCATGATGCCAACCAATGCGGTGCTGACCGCCGGGGAGCCGGGTCGGGCCGAGATCGGCCGCAGTTTAAGCCTGCAAATATCGCTCACCCCCCTGCTGACCGAACAAGATAGCCGGGTCAGCGCTCAGACCGACAGCCGGGGTGCATTGTCGTTTGTACTGCTGGATTAATCACCCTCGCCCACCGGGCAAGGACAGTTCGCCGGAAAGGCGTTTAATCGGACAGGAGAGTCCCATGATAACCGTATTGTTACCCCCGCATCTGGCAGAGAAATTAACGCCGAACGAACGTCTGGTGCTGCAGGCCCTGCTCAACGGGCAGGACCTGACTACCATTGCCCAACGGCGTAACCGCAATATCCGCACCGTCAGCAACCACAAGCAACGGGCGATGGAAAAACTGGGCCTGAACAACAACGCCATGCTGTACGCCCTGGCCGCCCTGCTGAGTCCGCCCTTACCGCAGGCCTCTCCTCAGCAAATGCAGTCGCTCTCTCCACGGGAGCATCGGGTGCTGACGGGCCTGCTGCAGGGTAAAACGGTGGGCGCGATTGCCCGCGAGCAGCATAAAAGCATCAAAACCATCAGCCTGCAAAAACAGCGGCTGATGGAGAAACTGAGACTATGCAGTGCGGTAGACTTGTTCAGGTCGGCGCCCGGACAGGCGCAGACGCTGTTGGCCAACTGGAGCCAGGTTTTTAAAGCGTCGACTAATTAAATCCGGAATTCCCTCTTCCAGAGAAGAGGGAAATACATCGTCTCAACAGAGCAGAATTATGACGCGGAAAGATCGATAACCATACGGCCACGAATGGTGCCGGATTTCATCTCTTCAAAGATGGCGTTGATGTCACCCAGCGGCCTTTTGGTGACTTTCGGCGTCACTTTGCCTTCGGCGGCAAACTGGAAGGCTTCTTTCAGATCTTCCCGGGTCCCGACCAGCGACCCCACTACCTGGATCCCGTCCAGTACCAAACGCGGAATGCTCAGGTCCATACTCTCTGGCGGCAGGCCCACGGCCACGACCTTGCCCCCGGCACGCACGGCATTCACCGCAGAGTTAAAGGCCGAACGCGCCACGGCGGTGACCACGGCGGCATGTGCGCCACCGACTTTTTGCTGAATAATTTCTTCGGCGTTTTCAGTTTTAGAGTTGATAACCAGATCCGCCCCAATTTCTTTGGCGAAATCCAACTGGCCCTGATTGACGTCAATGGCGATCACTTTGGCATTGAACACGTTCTTGGCGTACTGCAACGCCAGATTGCCCAATCCGCCCAGGCCATAAATCGCGATCCATTGCCCCGGTTTGATGTCGGAAATTTTAACCGCCTTATAGGTGGTGACCCCGGCGCAGGTGATGCTGCTGGCGGCAAACGAGTCCAGGCCGTCAGGCACCTTGACCGCATAGTCCGCCACCACGATGCACTCTTCCGCCATGCCGCCGTCCACGCTGAAACCGGCATTTTTAACCGAACGGCACAGGGTTTCGTTACCGTTGACGCAATATTCGCAATGGCCACAGCCCTGATAGAACCAGGCGACGCTGGCACGGTCCCCGACTTTTAACGAGGTTACGCCCTCGCCGACGGCAGTGACCACCCCGACCCCTTCATGACCCAGGGTGATACCGGGGACTTCGCCAAAATCGCCGTTTTTGACGTGAAGATCGGTGTGACAGACCCCACAACACTCCATCTTGAGTGCCGCTTCGCCATATTTCAGTGGGCGAAGCTGCTTTTCCTGAATATCTACACTGTGGTTTTTAGTGACTACGGCAGCTTTCATAGGATGTCTCTCCTCAGGTGAGTTGAAGTACAGCTGTTAATGTAGTTACTGTACCCCCTGAGGGCAAGAAGTCTGACGTTTTCTTTAAAAACAGAAGGTTAATAATTATTTCTTGTGAAATAATCAAACAAAATTCTTCAGGCGAAATAATGATTAACGCTTGGTTTTAGTGATTTTTGTTGCCTTGGCGGGGTTACCGGCAACAAATTCCAGGGTGGGCGAGTAGTAAAACGGCAACCAGGCGTGGTAACTGCTTTCCCACTCCCACTTGACCGGGCAAGGCCACAGAATATCTTCGTGCAGAATATAGTAGACCCATCGCCCATGCGGACGGCGTGGTTTGGCTGTGCGCATAGACCCTGACTTCTTTGGCACGGGTAGCCGTTGTTCCATATGAAATTCTCTTTGTCATCAGGGGCTACGGAGTGGCAAAGGTCAAATTTAACATGGACGGCGGTCGGCAAGCCATCTTTCCCGTAGGGACATTCGTTCACGACTTTTAGCCTCAGGCAAAACCCACATCAGGACGCCAGCCCACCGCCGCCTATGTAGGGGGTCTTACCGGCAATCTTCATCACCTCGGCCCCCAGCGTGACAAAAGGCGTCTGGCGGCTGGCATAAATCAGTCCACCCGCTTTAGCGCGCACCGCTGTTATCGTATCGGTGATCGGGTCGATAATTTCGGCTACCGCTTCATCCGCTTCTACCCACTCCCCCGGCTGGCGGAGTAACAACAGGATGCCGCTGGCGGGCGCGGTGACAATCTCCCCGGCAGTAAATGGCAACATGGCGACCTCAAGCTGCGGTATCACCGGGGAAGCACCGGCAACGGCACCGCGGTGTTGCAAGTATCGATAGAGGCGTTCGGCATCGCCGCTGGCCAGCTCGTGGCTAATATCCCGCTGACCGCGTAACTCCAGCGTGACCGCCATGCAACCCGGTTGCATCCCATCCAGGGCGGGATGCTCTGCTGCCAGCCGGTGCCAAGGCAGGCCGCAGGCTTCATCAAAGGAACCGCCGCCGCTGTCTTGCGAAAGCAGCACCGCCCCCATGCCCATAAAACGAGCCAATATTTCTGCCTGTTCGCCCCAGGCCGGGTCGGCGTACATGTGCAGGATCGCCCGGTCGTCGCAGTGCAGATCCAGCACCACATCCGCATCACAGGCCAATAGCAACAGTTGCCTGCGCAGCGCCGTGACTTCGCTGATGTCTGGCGCCGCCTGTAAAACATTGCGCATTGCGATGCGCACCTGCTGATGCAGGGGTTCTGTGGTACTGAAATCCTGCTGCCGTAACAAACGGGCTAAATCGGGAAAATCACGGTTAAAATTGCGGCCACTGACCAGATCAAAGCGCCCTACACCCGTGTTGAGCAGCACCTGCGCCAGCCCCGGCGGGTTGGCTACCGGGACAAGAATTATTTCACTTTGCAGTTCACCCCGCCGTTCCGCCTGGCTGAGCAATCTTTTAAGATAGTGCAGTACCAGCATGCCGGGCAGCTCATCGGCATGCAGACCGGCCTGCAGGTAAATTTTTTCGCCTTTACCCGGCTGGCCGAAATGAAAACTGGTGAATTGGCGCTGCCCACCCAGAGCATGTTCAGGTAACTTATGATGATTAGTTTTCATTGGACGCCCTATCTGTGGAAAAGAAAGCCCGGCTTGATCGCATCGACAAAAAAATCCTTGAAATACTGTGCCGGGATGGCCGCATTTCGTTTCAGAAACTGTCCGAACAGGTCAATCTGACTGCCCGCCCTTGCCTGGAGCGGGTTCGCGGGCTGGAGCGCGACGGAATTATTCGTGGCTACAGCGCCATTATCGAACTGCCGGAGCCGGAACATGCGTTTGTGATCCAGGCGCAGATCGCATTGGCCGATCACGGCCACTCCCAACCGGCCTTTGAGCAGGAAATGCGTAATACCCCCGAGGTATTGGACTGCTGGCTGGTCAGCGGCAACTTCGATTTTCTGGTGCGCATCGGCTGCCGCAGCATGGAAAACTACCGGCTGCTGGCCGATACCTGGCTGACCAGCAAGAAATTTCGGGTGGATAAAATCGTCACCCTGACCGAGCTACAGTCGATCAAGCGCTCCTGAACTGCATCAATCGCGGCGGATAAACGCCAGCCAGCGACGCTCTGCCCGCGAAAACATGAAGATCAGCAGGAAAGTGCACAGCAAATACAGTGCCGCCGCCATCAGGAACGGAATAAAGGGTGAATAGGTGGCGGCATAAAATGCGCGTGCCACGCCGGTAATATCCAGCAGCGTGACGGTACTGGCCAGCGAGGTGGCATGCAGCAGGAAGACCATCTCGTTATTCAGCGCCGGAATGCCACGCCGCAGCGTTGCCGGCAGCACCAGGCGGCGGATAATCTGCCACTGGCTCATGCCATAGGCCTCACCGGCAATCCACTCCTGACGCGGGAAGGTTTCCATCATGCCTGCCAACAGTTGGGCAACGTAAGCGCTGGTATTGAGTACCAACGCCAGCGTGGCGCAGAAAGTGGCGTCGCGAAACAGCAGCCAGAAAGGCTGGTCGTTCTGCCAGCCCAATTGCACCACGTCAAACTGTGACAGGCCGTAGTAAATCAGCATTAATTGCAGGTACAGCGGCGTGCTGCGGAAAAAGTAAGTCACGCTGCGGATCAGCCACGACAGCGGCCGCGGGCCGTATACCTGGCCGATCGCCATCAGCGCTGCCAGCAGTAACCCTGGCACCACCGATAACAAGAACAGTTTGGCGGTCATCGCCAGCCCGGTGACGTCGGAACCGTCGCTCCACAGAAAGCTCGGTGCCGCATCCAGCATATTTTGCAGATTCATCAGCGTGCTCCTGCCGAATGTGAGGAAGCCAACGCGTAACGCCGCGCCAACCGGCTAAAACCCCAACTGGAGACGGCGGTAATCACCATATAAATCAGCGCCACCAGAAAATAAAACAGGAAAGGCTTTTGCGTGGCCCGCCCGGCCTGCTCTGCCAGCCAAACCATGTCCTCAAGCCCGAGGATTGACACCAGCGCCGAGGCTTTCATCAGCCCCAGCCAGTTGTTGTTGATACCGGGAATGGCGAAGCTCAGCATCTGCGGCAGCAGCACCCGGCGAAACACCTGGCCCGGCCGCATGCCGTAGGCCATTGCCGCCTCGAGCTGACCGCGCTCCACGGTGAGAAACGCCCCGCGAAAGGTTTCGGTGTAGTAAGCGCCAAACACAAAACCAATCGCCAGCACCCCGGAGATGAAGGTGTTAAAGCGCAGCGGCCCCAATCCCACCAGGCCAAGCAAGCCGTTGACCAGCATTTCGCCGCCAAAGAACAGCAACAGCATGATCACCAACTCGGGAATGCCGCGCACCAGCGTGGTGTAACCCGTCGATACCCAGCGCAACCAGCGCGGACCAAAGAGTTTAATCAGCGCATTGATCATGCCGAGCGTCAACGCCACCGCCAGTGAAACCAGCATCACGCACAGTGACAGCAACGCGCCATGTGCCAGCAACGGCAAATACTCTATGACCATTCCCGGCCTCCCCTGGATGACTGGATCCGAGCCGGTTTAGTTGCCATATATGTCGAAGCTAAAATATTTTTTCTGGATGGCTTCATAAGTCCCGTCGGCACGGATCGCCTTGATGGCCCCGTTTAGCGCATCGCGCAGCGCCGGATTGTCTTTACCCACCGCAATGCCAACGTCAGAGGAGATACTGCTGTCTTCAATCACCGGTCCGGCGAAGGCAAACTTCTGCCCGCGTGGGGTATCGATAAAGCTGCTGGCGGCCTGAGTGTTGTCCTGCAGTGACGCGTTAATGCGCCCGGACATCAGATCCAGATAGACGTTATCCTGGTTGGCGTAAGAGACAATTTTCACCCCTTTCCCGCCCCAGTGCTGTTTGGCATAGGCCTCATGGATCGAGCCGGTCTGCACGCCAACGGTTTTGCCTTTCAGGCTGGCAACGTCCGGCAGTAACGCGCTGCCCTTACGTGCCACCAACTGGGCAGAACTGCGGTAATAGCGGTCGGTAAAATCCACCTCTTTCTTGCGTTCATCGGTAATGGTTAACGACGCAATAATGGCATCAAATTTATGGGCGTTAAGCGCGGCAATCATGCTTTCGAACGGCTGTTTGACGAACACGCATTTGGCATGCAGCTGGGTGCACAGCGCGTTGGCGATATCGATATCGAAACCGGTGATCTCACCGCTGGGTGCCAGCACGTCAAACGGCGGATAACCGCCGTCCACGCCAAAACTGATGGTGTCGAAGGTCTGAGCCGCCGCAGGGCCGCTTAATGCCAGACTGGTCAGTAAAACCGCTAATGTTTTTTTCATGGCTGAGATCCCCGGTAAAAGAAAGTGTCAGAAACGCAGTGACAGGCAGGTCAGGCCGCCGTCCATTTTTTTAAATTCGCTGGTGTCGAGCTGAACGATCGGCATGCCTAATTTTTCGATTTGCGCCAGCGTTCGCGGGTAACCCTGCGGGGTGATCAGCGTATCGTTGATCCACAGCGTATTACCGGCGTAGGACTCGGCTTCCGGAATGACGATGCTGTTAAAACCGCTAAAGGCAGCATGGTGCTGGTAGTCTTCCGTCAACAACAGGGTATTGCGCCCCACGTAATTGACGATTGATTTCAGGTGCAGCCCGGCGCTCACCTCAATGGCCGTGACCCGATAGCCATAAGGTTCTACCGCCGCGGCAAATTCGCCGATACCGGCCTCATCGGTGCGAGACGTCAGGCCGACAAAAAACTGGCGATCGACCAGCAGCACATCCCCACCGTCAAGATGGCCGCGTTGGCTCATGCGCACCACCGGGCGTTCTCCTTCGAACAGCGGTGCAATGGTGGCCACTTCGCCCTGGCGGCTTGGCGCGCCCGGATGGGTGATCACCGCCAGCTCCGGCATCACTACCGCGGTGTCTTCAACAAAGTGGGCGTCAGGAAATGCCGGGGCAGCCGGTAACACTGTCACTTTTAGCCCCAGGCGGAGCAAGGTGTCCACATAGGCCAAAAACTGGTGGCCGGTGACGGCAATATCCGGCGCCCCCAATTGGGCGGTGGTCTGGCCGCTGGCGCAGCTATCGGCAGGGAGTCTGGCAATGGCTTGAGTAAAGTGCATGGGCGATTCTCTCGGTTGAAAAGGACGGTCACTGTTGCTTCGATTATCAAACAGATACCCGTACCAATCAGGCTGAATCTACTCACCGTCACTCTACATTTGCGCTGTTTATCGCCCCGCTAACGACCAATTCCGCTGTACGTCCTTCTCATGCCGTTGGCGCATGGGCGCCGGTGATGCGTGGCATTATTGGAGGGCCACGCTTATTTCGAGTTAGCCGCCATAAACTCGGCCAGATTATCCCGGGTGATAACTTTATAAGGCACCCAGTTGTACGGCTCGGTTTTTTGCTTTTCCAGCAGCGCTTTGGTCACCTGCACCGCCCCGGTAGCCTGCCCCTTGGCGTCCTGGAAGATGGTCAGGGTCATACCGCCATTTTTGACAAACTGCTGACCGTCCGGCGTGCCGTCAATTCCCGCCACCAGAATGTTTTTATTTTTGGCCTGGTTCAACGCCATGATGGCACCAATCGCCATTTCGTCATTGTTGGCGGCGATGGCGTCAATCGGACGGCCGTTCAACAACCAACCGGACACCACATCCACCGCCTCATTGCGCTGCCATTTAGCAGTCTGTTTCTCCAGCACCTTCATGTCTTTATACTTGGCGATCACCGCTTCCACCGCCCGCGTGCGTTCGCGCGCCTCTTCGTTGGACAGCGCTCCCATCAGGATCGCCACGTTGCCGCGATAGTTCATCTGTTTCGCCAGGGCTTCCATCTGCATTTCACCGCCCGCCGCCGAGTCAGAGCCAACATAGGCCATTGCTTTGCCCAGTTTCACCTCTGGCTTGCGGTTGACGAATATCAGTGGAATGTTGGCGCGTTCGGCCGCATCCATCATCGGCTTCACGCCCTGGGTATCAACCGGATTGAGGATAATCGCGTCCACCCCAAGGTTGATAAAGTCATCCACCTGCTGCACCTGCAGCGCTACGTCCCCTTTGGCATCGACAAACTGCCCGTCCATATTCAACAGCTTTAGCTCACTGACCATCTGCGAGCGCAAAATAGAGACAAAGTTAAGATCGAAATTGGCCAGCGCTACGCCGACCTTATAGGTTTTCGCCTGGGCGCTGAAGGCCATGACCAGGCTCAGCAGTATCAACAACAAGGTTTTGGTTTTCATGATGACATCCCGTAGGTTGAGGTTTATTTATTATTAAAATCAAGGCATCACTAATTATTCCGGGCAACAGGCCAATACCCGGTTTGTTGTGGTTTATAGAGTGAAATGGTCGCGGAACTGGTGCAGCGCCTCGGTGCTGTCACCGGATGCCCAGCCTTCCATCGCCACCACCCCCTGATAGTCCATTTCATCCAACGCACGGGCAATGGCGCGGTAGTTGATTTCACCGGTACCGGGTTGTTTTCGCCCCGGCACGTCCGCCACCTGAATTTCACCGATTGCCGGGCCGCAGCGGCGCATCAGCTCAATCAGGTTGCCCTCGCCAATTTGCGCATGGTAAAGATCGAGGTTCATCTTCAACCCCGGTCGATTAACCGCCTCCACCAAAGCCAAAGTGTCGTCGGCTTTGGCAAAAGGCGTACCCGGGTGATCCAGCGGCAGGTTGAGGTTTTCCAGCGTGAAAACCTTCCCCACGCGCTCTGCCATTTCTGCCAGCCGGGTCAGCGTATTGGCCGCCTTCATCCACATGGCACCTGTTACCACCGCCACCGGTTTCACCGGCAGCCCTTGCGAGTCCAGGCCGGTACCGTGCAGATTCAAACTCGGGCAGTTCAAGCGTTGCGCCACCGCCAGCGACTGTTCGGCGCTTTGCAACAGTTGAGCGATCTCCACATCGTCGGTCAGATTGCCGCTGAGATAGCCGGTCATCGAAGTCAAGCGCGCTCCGGTAGCCACCAAAGCATCAAGGTCTTTATTGGCCCAGTTCCAGATTTCGACGCCGAAACCCAGCGCATCAATACGCACCACACGTTCTGCAAACGGCAGGTCGAGAAACACCATTTCGGCGCAAACGGACAGTTGAAAACTCGCCATTATTGCTCCCCCAACCTGATCGGTTTGCCCTGCTGTACCGACGCAATACAGGCCAGTGCGATTTCCAGGGCATTGCGCGCATCCTGCCCCGTCGCCCGAGGCTTTTGTCCTTGCTGAATGCATTGGGCGAATTCGGTCAGCTCCGCCACATAGGCGTCATGCAGCAGATCGGTATCCTGGCGCGAAGTCTCAATGGCGATGCCTCCGGCGTGATAACGCACGCAGTTATTCAAATTGATATTGCCCGCCTGCAACATGCCTTTACTGCCAAACACTTCACCGCGTACGTCATAGCCGTAGACCGCCTGGAAATTAGCCTCGGCCGTCGCGATAGCGCCGTTATCAAAGCGAATAGTGACTACTGCGGTATCCAGCAACCCCTTGTCCTTGAAGTCCGGACGTACCAGCGCATCCGCCAGGGCGTAAATCTCTACCGGCCTGGCTCCGGGGTTGAAGTGCAGCAAGGTGTCAAAATCATGGATCAGGGTTTCCAGAAAGATGGTCCACGCCGGGATCGGCGCCGGATCGCGCAACTGCGGGTCACGGGTGACCGAGCGGGACAACTGGGTGGTGCCATTTTCGCCCGACTTGACGGCAGCAATGGCCGCTGCGAAACCGCTGACAAAACGGCGGTTAAACCCCACCTGTAGCACCACACCTGCCTGATTAGCGGCGGCGATGGCGCAGTCTGCCTCCTCCAGCGTGACGGCCATCGGTTTTTCACAGAAGACGTGTTTACCCGCCCTGGCTGCCGCTATCACCCACTGCGCATGGGTGCGCGCCGGAGAAGCGATGACTACGGCATCAATGGCCGGGTCATCCAGCATCGCCTGCAGATCGCTATGGGCCTTGACGCCCAGACGTTCCGCCAGCCGCTGCGCGGCCCCTGGTAACGGATCGGCCACCGCGGCCAGTACCGCGCCCGGCACACGCCGCGCCAGAGACTCTGCATGGAAACTACCCATTCGTCCGGCACCAATCAGACCAACACGCAGGGTTTGGGGTAAATGGCTCATCGTGATTCCTCATGTGGGTAACGCCCTTGCGGGCAACAAGTTCACTGAGGGTATTGCAAAGGGGATGCCAGCTTAAAACGCGGGGAATTTGTGAGGCGTTGCACAGATAGCCATAACAAAGTGACAACTAAGTTGACATGTAAATTTCACATGTCAATAAAATGGACATTACATTCCAAAATGGAGTTGCCGATGCCTACCGCCGCAGACCTGCTGCCAATCAAAGATGAGAGCGATCCGATCTTCAGCCTGCCGGAAGGGCCGGAGGCCGGTGAATGGGACAGCCTGTTTTGGCAAGGCTGGCAGGCATTTAACGAAGGGAGTCAGCCGGGCTGGATACGCAAGTCAATCCTGCAATCCTGGCGGCGCTCGCGTGAGTACGGTATTGATCCTGATGAGTTTGTCTATCACGCACCGCCGGCAGAACAACTACAGGCCATCCTGTTGCACAACGCCGGGCTGATTAGCGTGGCGCGCAGCATCATGGAAAATCTGTTGGCCTACAATCCCGACGGCCATATCAATCTGACCGATGCCCACGGCGTTACCCTTCACTACTGCGGTGCGGACATGACGCCGGTCGGCAGTATTCTGCGTGAAGAGGTTCAGGGCACCAATTGCACCGCACGCTGCCTGCTGGAACAGCGACTGGTGTATGTGTTAAGCGGCGAAAACTGGAAGATGGGGCTGCGCCAGCGTCATCGCCAGTGCGCCGCCGCACCGGTACGTAACGCCGAGGGAGTGATGATTGGCGTGCTGACCCTCACCGCTACGCCGGATAATTTCAATGCCCACACGCTGGGCACCGTGCAGGCAGCGGCGGAGGCCGTTGGTCAACAGCTCAAGCTGCAGCAACTCCTGGCAGAACAGCAGTCCATTCTGGAAACCCTGAATGAAGGCGTGATGGTTTGCGATCGCCAGGGCCGCCTGAAAACCGTTAATCGCTATGCGCGCCAGATTTTTGACGGCCTGGAGCCGGGCAACAAATCAATCGATGAGCTACTGCGCCCGCAGTCCGGCTCGCTGCTGACCATGCCATTTTGTAACGATCGTGAAATGGTGTTTATGCCAGCCGGTAAACCGGTCCTCTCCTGCGTCATTTCATTGATGCCCGCGCCGGATGACGGCCGGGTGCTTTCAGTACGTGAGAATCAGCGTATCCGTGCCATTACTCGCCGCGTCATGGGGGTTAGCGCCAGTTATACCTTTGAGATGATATATGGCCACTCCAGCCGTATGCGCGAGGCGATCATGCAGGCGCGCACCTGCAGTCGCAGTGACAGCACGGTACTGTTGACCGGCGAAAGCGGCACCGGCAAGGAGCTGTTTGCCCAGGCAATCCACAATGCTGGTGGACGTTGCAACGAACCCTTTGTCGCCGTCAACTGCGGTGCCTTACCGCGTGATTTGGTGCAGAGCGAGCTGTTTGGTTATGTGGACGGTGCCTTTACCGGTTCGCGCCGAGGGGGAGCCGCCGGCAAGTTCGAACTGGCGGACGGGGGCACCCTGCTGCTGGATGAAATTGGTGAAATGCCGCTGGAAGCCCAAACCAGCCTGCTGCGCGTGCTGCAGGAAAGTGAAGTGTTGCGCATTGGTGCGGCGCAGCCGGTAAAAGTGAATGTGCGCATCATTGCCGCCACCCATTGCGACCTGGTGCAGGCGGTGGAGACAGGCGCCTTTCGTCGCGATCTCTATTACCGTTTGAACGTGCTCTCGATCCCGGTTCCGCCGCTGCGCGAACGCCGGGACGACATCGCCGGTCTGGTCAACGGCTTTATTCACAAGCTTAGTGCGCGGATGAAAAAAGTCCCACCGCAGGTTTCACCAACGGCCATGGCCTGCCTCAACGCCTGGCATTGGCCGGGCAACGTGCGCGAACTGGAAAACCTGGTGGAGCGGATGGTAAACCTGTGTGAAGGATTACTGATCGACGTTGACGACCTGCCCGAGGATATCCGCCGCATTGCGCCTGAACCGGCCACGCTCCCCTCCAGCCGGCTGGAAGATCATGAGCGCCTACATATCATTCAGGTCATTGCAGCCAACGGGGGCAATTTGAGGCAGGCCGCCCAGATGCTAGGGCTGTCGCGCACTACGCTGTACAACAAAATCAATAAGTGGCAGATCGATTTGACGCTTTTGCGCCCCTGATTGCTCTGGAGATAGGCCGTTTTATTATCAAAACACTCAGCGTTCAGGGCTGGAAATTTCTCCACTTTTTTTCCTCATTTTGCATCCGGTGATTCAAATGCCAACACATATGAATTATCATATATGTAGTTTAAGCGCATTGAGGTTCAAAATGCTACAACCCGTTCAGCTTTTCAAAATTTTGTCGGATGAAACTCGACTGGCCATCATTATGCTTCTCAGAGAGTCGGGGGAGTTATGCGTTTGTGATATCTGCGGGGCCACTTCGGAGTCACAGCCTAAAATATCCCGCCACATGGCGATATTACGCAATGCAGGGCTGGTCATTGATCGTCGTGAGGGGAAATGGATCCACTATCGACTCTCGCCGCAGATCCCTGCCTGGGCGGCAGAGACCATCACGGCATCCTGGCAGTGCCTGCGTGAGGATGTTCGCGGATCGCTGGCAAAATCAGCGACGTCCTCCTGTTAAGCCATAGGGAACACATTGATTTAATCATATATAACGGAGTCTGATATGTTACTGGCAGGGAGTCTCTTTTTACTGACGCTGATTCTGGTCATCTGGCAGCCCAGAGGGCTCAGCATTGGCTGGAGTGCGAGTCTGGGTGCCGTGCTGGCATTGGTCTGTGGTGTTATCCACCTTGATGACATTCCTGTCGTCTGGAATATCGTCTGGAATGCCACGGCAACCTTTATTGCGGTGATCATCATCAGCCTGCTGCTCGACGAGTCGGGCTTCTTTGAATGGGCCGCACTGCATGTTTCCCGCTGGGGCAAGGGACGAGGACGTTTACTTTTCACCTGGATTATATTGCTGGGTGCGACGGTCGCCGCCTTGTTCGCCAACGATGGCGCAGCGCTTATCCTGACGCCAATCGTCATTGCCATGTTGCTCGCGCTGGGTTTCAGCCAAGGAACAACGCTGGCCTTCGTGATGGCAGCCGGATTTATCGCGGATACGGCCAGTTTGCCGCTTATCGTTTCAAACCTGGTGAATATTGTCTCTGCTGACTTTTTCCAGCTCGGTTTTACACAATACGCTTCGGTGATGATCCCGGTGGATATTGCCGCTATTGCCGCTACGCTGGTCATGCTGCACCTGTTTTTCCGCAAGGACATCCCGGCGACCTACGACGTAGCGTTATTGAAAACACCTGCCAGCGCCATTAAAGATCCGGCAACGTTTAAAGCCGGCTGGATCGTCCTTGTGCTGCTGCTTACCGGTTTTTTCGTTCTTGAACCGTTAGGGCTCCCCGTCAGTGCCATTGCCGCTGCTGGCGCTGTCGTCCTGTTTGCCGTAGCGAAAAGAGGCCATGCCATTAATACCGGGAAAGTGTTGCGAGGGGCACCCTGGCAGATCGTTGTCTTCTCGCTGGGGATGTACCTGGTGGTCTACGGACTGCGGAATGCTGGGCTGACAGATTACCTTTCCGGTGTTCTCAATATACTGGCAGATAAAGGACTATGGGCTGCAACATTGGGCACCGGCTTCCTGACGGCATTGCTGTCGTCGGTCATGAATAATATGCCTACCGTACTGATTGGCGCATTGTCGATTGACGGCAGCACGGCCTCCGGTGTCATCAAAGAGGCGATGGTTTATGCCAACATCATAGGCTGCGATTTAGGTCCAAAAATCACGCCTATTGGCAGCCTCGCCACACTGCTGTGGCTCCATGTGCTTTCACAAAAAAATATGACGATCACCTGGGGATATTACTTCCGTACCGGCATCGTCATGACCCTGCCCGTTCTGTTTGTCACTCTGGCCGCGCTGGCGTTGCGGCTCTCCGTTACTTTCTAATGAGATACTGATATGAGCAACATTGTCATCTATCACAACCCGGCCTGTGGCACCTCACGTAACACGCTGGAGATGATCCGCAACAGCGGTAACGAACCGACGATTATTTATTATCTCGACACACCACCATCGCATGATGAACTGGTTCACCTTATTGCGGATATGGGAATTAGCGTCCGTGCGTTGCTGCGCAAAAACGTTGAACCCTATGAGCAGCTTGGCCTGGATAATGGAGTATTGACTGACGAGCAGCTGATTGAATTTATGCTTCAGTATCCGATCCTGATCAACCGCCCCATCGTCGTCACCCCCATGGGAACCCGATTGTGTCGTCCTTCCGAAGTGGTGTTGGAGATCCTTCCAGATCCGCAACAAACCGCATTCACCAAAGAAGACGGTGAAAAGGTGACAGACCAGGCAGGCAATAGAATCAAGCCAGATTGACATCCTCCCCGTCCTAAATGAACTGCCCCCCAAAAGGACGGGGTTTTACGGCACGCTGGATAATAAAGCGGTTAAAAGTTAAGGCATAACCGCCTGCGGCGGGAGCTATGACGCTATCAGAAGGTATATTATTCGGCAGCCATAATTCGTTATAATCCGCGCATATATATATATCATCAGGGAATTCGATCTTAACGATCTTAAAATAATATTGTGAAAATCCTAGCCTTTGCTATTAATTAGATGTCACACAAAACACATTCGAAAATCAATCATCCTTTCGTTTGTTGAAAGTAAATTAATTAATTGAAGCAACCAATTATTGGTTGTGCCAAGCGTGTGGCATTTATTTAAAGTTACCACCTTAAACACACCACCATATAAATTAAAAATCAAAGGAAGATAAGGTTACCATCCTATATATTTTTAATTTTTACAAATAAACCCGGAGGTGAAATATAACGTTAACTTTTCAACACAAACAATTTAAATTAGATTTTTCATGAGTTTAACCAAGCATTAAGAGGATTTAAAATGAAAATTGAATCATCCAAGGTTGAAGGTTTGTTTAGCTCATCTTTTACTCGTGTTAATGCTGTCCCTCTCCCGAGCGATACTTTACCCGGCGTAGGTATTATTGGTTGTGGCTACAATCCATTTTTAGCCTATGCAGATGCTTCTGCTGTCCTGCATCCTATTCTCGACTGGTCAAAATCTCAGTTTCACGAAATTACTATGAACGGCCAGCAATATCAATTACCTGATGTGCTTCAGGCGGTATGGCTCAGTAACCAGTCTTACGCATCGGTAACGGGGAAATCGCTCCAAAGCTATTTAACTGAATTGGCTAACAGTATTAAAGTAAGTGGTAACTATGGCTTTTTTAGTGCCTCAGCCACAAATGAATTTAGCGACAGTTCATTGAGAAAGTCAGAAAATGAGTTTAGTCGATGTCAGCAGTCATTTGACTTGTGGTCAATTAGTATCCCAGCCGATATTGCAAGGTTGCAAAACTATGTTTCAGATGATTTTATAAAACTGATTAATGCAATAAATCCAGAAAGTAAAGATTCATTAGCCACTGTATTCAACGTTTATGGCAGCCATGTTCTAATGAGTGGCGTTATGGGCGGGAAAGCTCACGTATCCGCCTCAGCAAACAAGTTAACACTCACCCAAAAATTTGAGATGAGTACGATTGTTCAGGCTAAATACGAACAACTAACATCACAACTTAGCGTCGAAGACAAACTTAAGTATTCAGAAGCCTTCGATAGTTTCAGCGAAAGCGGTAGTTACACATATGATATTCTAGGCGGTAGCCCTTCTTTAGGGGCGCTAGTTTTTAAAAATAACTCGCAAGGTAGTAGTGACGATAATTTAAAAAATTGGATACAGTCTATTTCCAGTATGCCGGTGTTGACCAAGTTCATAGACCAAACCTCGTTAATGCCTGTATGGCTATTGTGTGAAGACAAGACAAAAGCCGATGCATTAAAAAAATATTACGATAATACATGGTCAAAATCGCAGATGGCCGTTGCCAGTCTCAGAGCAAACTACATCGACGAGCTGACATTTGTCCTGGGTGACAACTCAGATATCCCTGCTCCAGTCGGATACACTAAAGTTCCGATTGATCTTAACTCTGATGCTGGAGGTAAATATATCTATCTTTGCTATCATGAAGCGCAGTTCACGCCAGTAAATGGCAAACAGCCGATTGTTGATATCCAAGTGCTCTATGGTAGCCAGATGCCAGCGCCTGGATATATAAAAATTGATGTTGATTTGAATAGCGGTGCTGGCGGGGAATTTGTCTACCTTTCATACAAAAAGGGAGAACCAACGTCGTCCGATGTAATTAATAAAATCACCGCTGTATATGGAAAAAATGAGTACGTCCCAACCCCATATGGATATAAACAAATTAGCGGTGACCTTAATGCTGGAGCAGGCGGTGACTTTGTTTACCTCTGTACTTATCAAGGTGGTACAGAATAATAAAAGAGCGTTAAAAACGGTGGGTATAACCCACCGTGACTGATTTAAACAATAAAGTCAGTGGCCGTATTTGCTTGCCCGACAATATTAACCAGGAAATCCGGAGCCGCCTGGCCATTTATATTTAGCGCCAACTCACTTAAATTACTTTGTGAGTCATAGGTTAGCAATGCCTCCCCCGCCTGCCCGCTAAACGAGTCGACGAAATGAATAAAGCCTGCGCCATTGTCGCCATGATTAAAGAAGGACAGATCGATTTTGTCGATGCCGGTTTCAAAGTCCAGGATTTTATCCGGTGATTTGAACGACGAATCACTCACCGCAGAGAAGACAAAGATATCTTTACCGCTGCCACCGAATAACTGATCCTGCCCACCGCCACCGTAGATAACGTCATTACCCGCACCACCATGGATAATATTGGCCGCGTCATTGCCGACAATCACATCATTACCTGAACCACCAATGGCATTTTCAATCACAGCACCAACGGCGATGGAAACGTTGCCCTTCAACCCGCCGACGTCAGAGAAAGAGCCTTCCGTCAAATTGATGCGTTGGTTTTGCGTATAACCCGAGAAATCAAGCGTATCATTGCCGCCGGCATCCCAGACGGAGAACACCAGCTTCTGGTTGCTGTCCGTCAGCGTGTAGAAATCCCTTCCGGTATTAGAATTGAACCCGTACACCGTATCCCCGGTGCGCGTAGTGGTATTGGCGCCATAGAGATATTGAATAGCGGCAATATCGTCAACCAGCGGCGCGGCGGCAAAATGACCGCCGTTATCACCACCGGTAAGGGACTCATCCCAATAGCTCATTACGCTGAATTGGCGCGTATCCTCGGCGTAATTCGCCATGCTGTAGTTGGGTGGATTGTTTTCATCGGCATTATATTTTCCTGGATGATCCAGTCCCAACGTATGCCCCAGTTCATGGGTGATGCTCAAACGGCCATAGTTACCCAACTCCGGGTGCAGATTGGCGTAAACCCCATCCCGGGGATCCGCGTAATCGTAATTGATGTTGAACCAGCTTTGACCATCGGTATTATGCCCTCGATAGTCGTTACCCGCCCCGCTAAATGGCTTAATTGCATAAGCCTGGCCAGAACCCTCATAATTTCCGAAGGTAATATTGGACTTTTGATCCGGGGCAACTTCAACAAACGTAAGGTTAGCTACATCAGCCCAGGATTGCAGCGAAAGCTTGGCCTGGGCCTTTTGCTCTGCGGTAAAGGCGCTAAGGCCGGTATCTTGATTATTGGAGCCAAATCGGAAGTTTAAATTACTCTGATTATAATCCCAGTCAGGGAACGAATAAGTGACGGTGGCACCTTTTCCGGTGACATGAATGCCATTCCAGGTCTGCTCACTACGCGCTATTTGCTTGCCAGCCTCTTCCACACCAAAAGAAGGCTTATTATTGAGGGTTAAACCATTTCCTCTATTATGATAATTCAGCAAATCATTAACATCATCCCAACCGCTGGTCTTTCCATTTAGGGAATTGTCCATATCCATCTCCAGTAGGTTAATTCATTTCCGTTATATAGAAATAAAATTTCGATATATAGAATTACCGCAACATCATATCGCAGCATTTAAATGCTAGTATGATTTTCAGATACCTCAATATATTTTGATAAAATAATTTATGACGGAGTAATCATCTTTCAAATATCTAATTATCAGGGTGAATAACCCAATGACACCGACCAGTGATAATCCAGGGCTGCTCCCCTCAATCGAGCCAAGTCCGCTTGCCATTTGCCGGGCCTGTTGCGCTATACTGTGGCCCACTTTTTGTAACGAACTCAGTTGACTATGGAACGCTTTCTAGAAAATGCCATGTACGCCTCTCGCTGGCTACTTGCCCCGGTTTACTTCGGCCTGTCGCTGGCCTTGCTGGCGCTGTCGATAAAATTCTTCCAGGAGATCATCCATGTTCTGCCGAACATTTTCGCCATAGCCGAGGCGGATTTGGTTCTGACGCTGCTGTCGTTGATCGATATGGCGCTGGTAGGCGGACTTCTGGTAATGGTGATGTTCTCTGGCTACGAGAACTTTGTTTCGCAACTGGATATCAGCGACGACAAAGAAAAGTTGAGCTGGTTGGGCAAAATGGACTCCACATCGTTGAAGAGCAAAGTGGCCGCGTCAATTGTCGCCATCTCTTCCATCCATCTGCTGCGGGTGTTTATGGATGCCAAAAACGTGCCGGACAATAAGCTGATGTGGTATGTGATCATCCACCTCACCTTTGTGCTTTCCGCCTTTGTGATGGGCTACCTCGATAAACTGACGCGCGATAAAAAATGATCCTCCGTTAGCCGTCACCCTCTGCTGACGGCTAACCACTCCCCCGTTTAAACCTGCTATTAATCAGTGAATTGAGTCGAATTTTAAACCTCTTCTTTTAGTGACACCGTCACCATTTAATTTTTATCCACTCATCTGCTCAATTTCACTTGGTGCATCCAATGATAATAACATTATAATGTTATTACACTTCGACAGGCACAGATGCCGGCATAAGCTGAGCTTTGTCCCGCTGACAGGACCCTAATCAATCATGCCGCTCAATGGTAAACCACTACAGTTTCAGGATGTTCAATCTATCCTGCCGCACCGCTTCCCCTGTCTGCTGGTTGACCGTATTCTGCCTGATGGCACCTCCGTTGCCGAAGGCCGCTTAAGTGCCATCAAAAATATCACTGCCAATGAACCGACCTTCTGGACTGGCCACCACCAGACCACGGTGTTTCCCGG
Source organism: Serratia sp. AR11 (assembly GCF_056376275.1). NCBI lineage: Bacteria > Pseudomonadati > Pseudomonadota > Gammaproteobacteria > Enterobacterales > Yersiniaceae > Serratia > Serratia sp. AR11. Next base: position 2,692,124 of record NZ_CM150739.1, on the reverse strand, counting down.
CATATTAATGGTGGAGGCACTGGCACAAACCACCGGCTTGTTGGCGCATTACTTTCTCAGCCCGCTATTACCCGGCGAACATTACTATTTTGCCGCCATTCATCACGCTCGCTTCTATCGCTCGGCCCGGCCTGGCGATCAGCTTCGCATGGATGTCGCCTTTGTCCGACAGCGCTCCGGCCTTGCCCGCTTTACCGGTCGTGCTACGGTAAATGGCCGCCGCATCTGTACCGCCGAGTTTATGTGCGCTCGTAAGTAGAAGCGCCGTTTTTGATGGAGGCTTAAAGAAATAACTATGTCTATGGTTGATAAATTGCTCAATAGCCTGGATTTTTCTCCTCGCGGTCAGGTGATTGCTCGCGAGCAAGACCACTGCGGTGAAATTATTGTCTCTGACCACAAGGGCTACCGAACCCTGCGTTTTGACGGTATTTGCGAACAAAGCAAAATGTGCATCGATGCGCCACAGGTTCCGGTTCACAACTACATCAAAACCATGCTGATGGCCGTGGCCTGGCAGCCGCCTTCGGCGGTGCTGATCCTGGGATTGGGCGGCGGCGGTCTGGTACGGGCATTACATGCCTATGACCCCAATATGCTGCTGGAAGTGGTGGAACTGCGCGAAGCGGTGGTCTCTGTTGCGCAAAGTTATTTCACCTTGCCCAGCGACGATACGGTTATCTTGCGCGTTGCTGACGCGGGCGACTTTTTACGTGCCCCCATAACCCGGCAGTATGATCTGATTTTTTCCGATCTCTACAGCGCCTTCAGCATGGATCCGCAACAGGGTACGCAAAGCTTTCTTCAGCGGTGTGCCGGACGGCTTTCACCACAAGGTTGGTTGGTGCTGAACTACCATGAAGTGCCCGATGAAGATTCACTGCTGTACCACAGTTTGCACCGGGTGTTTAACAGCGTGTTGTATTGTGTTGCCCCCAGCGGCAACGTGATTATCTATGCCGCATTAGCTGAAATCGAGACGCCGCTAAATCTGCTGCGTCGCCTTAGTGCCGAAGTCGGGCCGAGTTTTAACTGTGACCTCGGCTACCTGTCACGCAAGATTGAACGCTTGCACTTTAGCTAAGTCGGCATGGTCATTTCACTATTATCATTTGATTATTATTCTCTGGAGTCACCATCATGGAAAAGAAAACGGCGCGCCTGACCGTACTCATTGATCCTGACAAGAAAAAAGCGTTGGAAGAGCTGTGTTTGCAACAGGACGTCACCCCCTCCCAGGTGATCCGCCAGCTGATACGCGACTATCTGCACAAACACCAGGTGGAATATCCGAGCCAGCCGACGCATTCCAATCCGCGCGTGGATAATGCCTGAAGTCAGATGGCGCAAGACTCGCGCCATCTGTCATCGCTACAGTAATGCCAGGCATGAGTGATATCTGATGGCAACGATTCTGGAGTGTTCACCGGCGCCCATCTGGCGAGCACTTTGGCAAATCAGCGCCCCTTCATATCATTAGCAAGGTATAAATATCATTACCTAACTATTATGATGACTATTTCAACTGTTTAATTAGTTATTCACAACCTTTATGATTAAAGAAATTCCTACTGTTAAACTAATTTCACAGCTAATGATATGACCTATTTTAACAATACCTTTCCAACCCACACAACCTCTATGTGCAATTCATTGATTTGTTTTGCTTTATAAATTCCGTTAACAAAATAAATACAATTGACCGTTGTTTATTTGATTCTTTAAATAATTTTTCCATGGTTTTGTTAACGCCGTGATTTGCTTGATTATCTCGATCACAACAAAAAAATACTTCATTTATTTTTAAGTGTCAGTTGATTTTTTAGTCGCCATTGCTATTGTTGAAGTTGAGTAATTCATCGCTCCCGACCCGAAAAGTAAATTCTATTTTTATACTCACAAATGTATAAGGATCAGATCATGCCCATTAAAAAATACGTCATTCTTGACAGCAATCCGGCTGCTGTTGGGAATGATGACTTTATTCTATTAGGTTTGAAAAATGAAGGTTTTGCCAGAGGTTGTCCGATGTTATTTGGCGGAACTGCTGATGCAAAAGACGGCCCGGTCGATGGCAAGAACTTTGCCTTAAACGTAATTAAAAGAGAAACCTGGGAAGAGACCCTGCACAATATCGAAGTTGAACAAGTCGTTCGCTATAAAGTTTTCCCCAATGATATTACTTTCTATACCAGCAAGGTATTTACCTTCAACGGAACAGTGAAGCTTGGTGGCGAATTCGCCTGGATACGCAAAGTCAGCAAAGGAAAACTAAAAGCCTATTTTAAAAACAAACCTTCTGCCACTAAAGATATGTTTGCTCAAGAACTGTATGCCATGACGTTGGATCCCCATATAGAACCTACAGATACTCAATTCGAAGAATATCTTGGTTCGGATACCCTGAGCGCCATTTACGCTTATTGCAAAGAAACCTGTAAATAAATCATTAATCGCTTAATTAGCTATGGTTTGGTTCATTGCCACCATCGCTTGCGCACGTTTATGTCTGAAACTTATTGGGTACTGATATTATGATCACTCAAGGTTATACGTCAGATGAGAAGACTATTGTTAAAAATGTCATCAGCAAATATAGCAATGCCGGCCTGTTTATTATTGAACCCGGCGATCCCTTGCTGGTCAGTTTTTACGATATTCAATTAAAACTTGCCGGTCTTACCCCGGGTAATACTCCGCAGTTTACTCAATGCTGGCAACAGGCAAAACGGCTTAAACTCAGTGCCGGCCGGTTGAGCGATGCCGGTAATGGCTCTGCTCAACCGGTATACAGCATTGTCCGGCTGGACTCTACCGACGGTCGAAATTATCGTGCCAATGCCATAGGTTCCCTGCCTGTCTCGGCGACAAACGTAACGCAGACCCTTGGGCTGTTTGACGGCGAAGCCGCCAATGTAGGGCCGGTTAACTACAACCAGGCCTATGTCTACGCCGCAGACTGCGCCCTGAGTGCCGACGGGGTTTATCCGGGTAGCCAGATTGCTGCAGATTATCCGGTCACGGTGATTTATACCTTTGCACAGACTATCGGTAACCAGACGGTGTACGGGGCAGAGATCATTACCAGCCAGAGTTATCCAAAAAATATCTATAATGAGTCACCGCGGAGTCTTATTAATCCAAATGAAATCAAGATCTGCCTGACCCGCGATGAGGCCGACTGTGACTACCGTAATAATTATGACGGTTCGGTCAGGGTGCCTATTAAAGGCAATATTACCTACCTGGGGCAAATTGAGCTCAACGGTGGTCAGCCTGTTAAAGCCAGCAATACCATTTATTTGATACGGACTCGTGCCGGCGGCGATCCTGTCACCCCTTTCGGTAACTACAATATTTTCAACTCGGCCAACACCCGAATCATTGGTGACAATATCTCCTGGGATCTGGACTGGCTGAGGTTCAATCAGGTTGACTTTGACTCCGGCGAGTGGATTTATTATGTATTCAAAGTCATTCTCAATGTCGATGGAAAAAGCATTGCGACCTTTATCACCAACGCACCTAAAAGCCTTGAGCCAGACCAGCGCTTCTTAAATACTGAGCTATTAAAACCCATGCGTATTGTTTATGGCTGCCTGGCTGAAAACACAAGAATTCTGATGCAGGACGGTGGTGAAAAATCAATTTCCGACCTGGCTATCGGCGAATACGTATTATCGAGAAACAATATCCCGCTCAGAATTGAAGCTATCACTAATGGTCTGGAGCGCAATTTCATCGAAATAACCACCCAGAACAGCAAGGGTAAAATAAGAACCATCACCAGCAGCCTTGGCCACCCTTTTATTACCTCAGCCGATGTAGTGATTGCTCGCGAATTGAATCACACCTCTAAATTAATCACCCTGGAGGGTGAGTGCGAAATTATAAGCATTGAGCAACAGCAAGGAGAACTGAAGGTATATAACCTGCAGCTGACGGCTGAAGCGCCCGTTGACAAAGGTCTGTACGATGACAACACCCTGTATGCCAACGGTATATTGGTCGGTGACCTCCAGATGCAGCGTATCTATGAGGACGAATATTACCAGCGCCCGGTGAATATCCTGAGCAAACTGCCAAAAGAATGGCATCAGGATTATCAAAACCATCTCAACGCGGCGGGTAAATAACTCATGTATCAGGGCTACCCGGATTTTCAGCAGATTATCATTAGCGATCGGCTTAGGTTTATCGCTACCTATCAACAGAATGATAGCTATTTCTTATACCCGGACTCCGTCAGCATTCTGGTCGCGGAACCACTGGCTTTCTCGCTGGATATTGTTCGCAGCCCCAGCACCGACAGCATTTACGGTTGGCTGAATTTCACTACCGAACTGCAGTATGCCGCAGGCCAAAGCCTGGTGGATTTCAAGCAGCAACACCCGGATAAAGCGGTGAAGGTGTTACCCGTATTACCAGGCAGCCTGGGGTTTGACGTCCCTATTGAGTATCACAGTGCCCTGCGCGGACAAAGCTATGACGCCACCTGGTATTCGGCTCAGTGTATTCAGTTTATTATTTTGCTGAACTCGGCCAGCACCCAACTGATTGAGAAAACCTTGCTCGACGATACCATCGGCTTTAATGCCCGGCTGGACGGTTTTGTTGAGGGGGTATCGCCGCGCATGGCGTATTCCGTCGAGTTTGATCCCCGCGCGCTGATGCTGGTGCTGGCCGACGGGGCCAAAGGCACGCATCTTGTTGACGATGACCGGGTAGCGTTTGACTATGACCTGCTGACGCAATATATCTATCAAAATCTCGCGCGGCTGCCGCTGCAAATCAGTCCCCCCTTGCCGGAGAATCATCCCGAGGAGAATCTGCTTTTCAGCCAGACATTGCTCGATCGGCTCTATAATTCGCTGGGTTCGCCCTACGCCGGTCCCGCCTCCAGCAATACGGCGATGATCGCCCTGCGGGTACCGGCGCAAGGCGGCCGGGTGATCTTTAAACTCGACTCGGTGGTGCTGAGCCAGCGCCCGCTGTGCTTTATTCTGGATCCTTTTGCCGCCGCACAGCAAATCGCCAGGGTCTCGCCCGACAGCATTATTCACCGCACTACCGCCCCGCCAATTCCGCAGGGTGAACGGGAGATAGACGTTTTCTACGCCTTCCCGCTGGGGTTGAAAAGCAATGTTTCTATCGATATCCAGCTTATCGTGCCGGCGGGGGATATTTACCCGCTGGAACAAAGCCAAACTCAGTTGCTGCGCCCCGACCAGAGCCGGTTGACCTTCCGTTTTTATACCAGCTCACTGGAGGCCGAACCCTTCTTCTACCAAATCCGGGTTAATTATCCGCAGGAGGGTGGCTGGCGCATCCTGTACGGTGAACGACAATCGTGCGAACAACAGGCTCTGGTGCTCGATTACGCCGCGTTACCCTGCCAGTTCCTAACCATCAATATTGATCCGGGTTTTGCCCGGGAAAGCAGAATTGGCGGGCTTTATCATTCTGCCGGCTGGCAGCAGGATTTGGCCTTAACCGCCGCCGCACCCTACTTCAGTTGTCCGATCCTCGGTGATGAAACCTATGCCGAAGCAACCGCCTATCAGCTTGCCGGCAGCGGCGTCGTGCCGCTGCCGATGCCAATTACCCAGCCCACCACCATCGGGGCTTACAGCTTCCCGCAGTTTGGCTCACAGCGAGCACGGATCACCGTCATTCTGCCCACTGAAATGCTTAAAGCCACGGTGCTCTTTCAACCCCAGGACACCGACCGCACTACGGAGCATACCTTCACCCACCAACAAAACAGTTTCGATTACTCGTGGACTGTCACTTCTATCTTTGCCTGCGGATTCCGCTACCAGACCCCTTCGGGCCAATGGTCGGCATATGTGACCGGCGAACAAACGATTGATATCAAAGGTGAAAAATGAACGCTGAAGATTTGAACCCTCAACAAACGCTACAGAACTTTTTCCTGCTTGGTCGAGCCTTCGCTTTTCACGACCAGACGCAACCGTCGGAGTGCTACACCTACGGCAGTTTTACTCCGCAGGTGGTGCTGGAGGGTAAGGTCAGCGCGCTGCATTTGCTGACCAGCCCCGGTGGCGGTCTGGCGACCTTTATCGCGCCCAATCTGCCGGTGGATACCGCGGCGATTGAATCCTATATCCGCCAGCATTTCATCCCGGCGCCGGGAAAAATAACGCTGCAACAGGGCGACATACGCCAGTCGCTGTTTCTGCGCTTTGTCCACCAGCCGGAGTCCGGCAGTTATAACGTCGAATTCGAACAGTCAAAAATGCCGCTGACCCATGCCGAAGCCGGTCTGCTGGACAACGCCATTCGCGGAGCAAAGAGCCAGGTTTATCTGGTGACCCACAGTCGGTTTAGCGTTAGCAGCCGCGTTGCAGCCAGGTTGGAAACCGACTGGGTGGCTTTTTTAACCCTGGCCTTTAACCAACAGGCGCGGCAACCGGAAGTTATCGCCGTTTTGCTTAATCAGCAGATCGACGCCGGGGTCATAACCCTGCTGGAACAGTTTGATAACGATCCTTCGCAACAGACCCGCGAACTGGTCAGAAACGCACTGGTGAATACCGCAGCGCTACTGGTCAGCAATACGCTGCGTAACATCCATTCCATCGATGAGATCCCCAGCAAGATCAGCTACGACGTCAGCTACAGCAATAGCGTGCCGCAACGCTATTTGCTGGTTCAGCAGCAGGATATTGCCGCCTTGCTTGGCCAACTGCCCGCCGACGGCATTATCACTTTTACGCCGACGCCGTTGCCCGAACCTACCCGGCCGGATAAGCCGATAAAACACCGCGAATGCGTGGTGAGTCTGGGGTTCAACCCCAAGAGTTTTAACATCATGTCGATCGAGTTGCGTTATGCCCAGTCGCAAACGCCGATGCAGTGGCCCAGCTTCCCTCCGGTCACCTTGAAAACCACAGAGGAGGTCAGCGTTATCACCCTCAAAGTGACGTTTTCCGATTACACCAGCTATGAAAGCCAACACGGCTGGCAAGACACCCTGGCGCTCACCCCGCAAGACCTGGGTTTCTATAGCCTGCTGTTCGAGGCCGAACAACTGAAGGCGAAATTTAAGTCAATTAGCGGCACCGCCACTTATCAGCCGGCAGGTCAGGCAAAAAAACAAAACTTCAGCTTTTCGTTTTCCACCCAGCAGTGGCAGGCCAACTGGTGGATTAATGCCCATGCCAGCGGTTTAAACGGCCGCGTTGACTACCAATGGCAAGGCAAACTCGACTCGATATTCCCCAAAACCTACGACTCTGGCCCGCTACAGGCCAGCGCCAGCCCCGTCAAACTGCAATACAACAAGTGACATAAACAAGAGGAACGCCCTATGTTAACCACCGCTTTGCAGCAATCGGTCAAGATCGCCACGGATAAGTATCTGGGTATTAAGGAATATGCCTTTACCTGTTATGGCGACAGCATTGATAAGAATATTTACTATGTGGTGCCGGAGATCCCGGTGTTTGTCGCCAGGGATACCAAAAGCCCCTATTTCATGTTCTACAAGTATCGTAGTGAAGACACCCAGGGCGGCTATGCGCAATTTACCGTAATGCTGCCGCAGCCTGATTCGGAGATGAAGAAAAAGATCAGCATCGAGTTACTCGGCAAGCTTAAAGATCCGCTGATCGCCAAATCCACCCTGATCGTCAAGTATGTTCAAGCCGAGCAGGCCTCGGTGGCCGACCCTGAAAATGCGACCAAAAAAACCGCCATGGATACCGCGTTGCGCAATACCGGTTTAAATGACGATCAGGCTGCCAGATTTGTCGCGTTATATGACAGCAACCAAGGCAATGACCAATTCGTGCCTGAATTGACGCCAATAGAAATCAAGCTGGAAGTCCCAAGACTCACCTCGGCACATGCTTCATTGATTCTGGACAGCAACGAGAAATTCTATCGCCAAATCCCCACCACGGTGTCGCCATCAGGCCTGGGGGATAACAACACCGTTTTCAGCCTTTCACTCACGGGCGAAGGCGCCACCCTGTTCGAACAGGTGTTGAAAGGCACCGATACCAACTCCAGCGTAGGCATTCGCTTCGATTTCAGTCTGGATGCTTCCCTGCCAGCGGCCAAAGTTACGGTCAGCTACGACAGTGAAATCACCAAATCGGTGACGCAAAACATCACCTACCACACCTGGTCGGCCGATGAGAAAAAGATTGAACGCGAATATATCGAAAAAGGCGCGATCAAGGTCGATGTTCAGACCGGACTCTCTTACGAAGAAATGGGCATGACCGAGGACCAATACCTCAAATGGAAAGAGGGGCTGACCGCCTGGGGGCAAAAACAGGTAGAGCAGATTTTGAGTAGCCAAACCGGGCTGGACATGAGCCTCGAATTGCTTAACGACGCCGACGGCTTTGATAAATTCAAATCCAGCCTCAGCGAAACCAAAAGTTTTACCCGCGTCTATGAGGAAAACTCGGTGGTCTCTTTCTCCATCGCCCCTCAGACCCAGTTGCCGTCTATCCAATCCATCGTCGGCGAAGAGAATCTGAAAGATTACTTTAAAGAGTACGATCTCAACGATCCTTTCTATCAGTACATTCAGCCCGAGTTTTTTGTCACTCAGGATCTGGCGAAGTACAACGTGGCCAATATCGTGGTGACCGCCATCTACGACAAAGACAATCAGAGCACTCTGCAGTTTTCCCCTGGCGACAGCGAACCGAAGAAAACCGGCAAATGGTTTATCAACCCCGAGCTGGGCCGGGCATTTAGATACTCCTATACCGTCAATTTCACCGGTATGCAGGCCAAGCCCTATCACTCTGGCGAACTTCAGAGCGATCAGGATTTGGTTATCTCCATCAACGTGGCCGAATGCGGCATCGTTTATGCCGACATTTCCACGCTGCTCGATCCTATGGGATGGAAAGTCTTCAGCCAGGTGGTGATCAAAACGCAATATTCCGATCCGGATAAGGGCGTCAAAATCAAAACCGACAGCCAGGTAGTCAGTGAGTCGACGCCTCCTCACCCCTTTATTTACCCGATTGGTGTTGATGTGGATAAGCCGATTTATTTCTCCACCGATTACTATGCCCTGGATGGTGACAGCCTGACCTACATCCCCGACGGCGTTGAGACCAGCCCGCAGCTACCGGGTTATGGGCTGATCCGTGGCCACCAGATCCTGGTCGCCAATGCCCTGCCGAAAGCGCAGAAGTACACCATTATCTTCAAGCCAAGCCAGAAGGAGATCACGCTGATCACCTATGAAATGGTGGTGTATTACCCGAAATGGGACTTTACGCAATCCCAATCCCTTGCCCTGACCGAGTTTGATTCTAAATCCCTCACCCAGTATCTGACCTTCAATCTGATGCAGGCTGAAAAAGACAACAAGGTGGAGATCAAATACATCGCTACGGTGTATTACGGCGAAGATAACCAGGAAAAAACCGTTGAGAAGGAAGTGACAGGAACCAGCACCATTGTGGTGGTGACTTTCTGATGCGTTGAGCCCCCAGGGCAAAGCTTCTTTGCCCTGGATCACCTTCATCAAATGGGAAGGTCGCTATGAACACTCAGGTCGTAGTGCAAAACATCTGTTTTATCCGGGCCGACCCGGACAGGCCCATTTATTATTATTGCGCGGCCGCGCCGGGCATTAGCGTTATTAACGGTGACCAACCGGCAGTCCAGCTACAGATATTCAGGAACAGCAGCCAACCGGCCACGGTTTACTATGCCATGCTGTCGTTGCAAACCCAGTTAACCAGCAGCCCCGAGGCGGCACGGGTGGCGGCAGCGGCCAGTCCCGACATGCCGCGCGACGCGGTGTTATTACCCATGCAGGCGATCGCTTGCAGCGCCACGCTGAACATTCCCGGCTTTATCGATGGCCAAACCAGCAAGACTTCACTGAGCGACCAACAAAACTGCTATCTGTTGGCCAAATTACCGGCTGACGCGGATATCGCTCTGTTGGCCAGTCTGATGGCGACCCCCGCCACTGCGCCCATCACCATCAGCTACAAAATTGACTATCTGCTGCAGTTGCCGCCAGCCACCTTTGAGCTGGAAGCCCGTTGGGATCAGGTTTATCAATTTCTGCAACAGTCGGTCGGTTTCAATCTGCTGATTTTTTCCGTCGATATAGAGGAAACCTCATCGCAGTTAATCAGCAAGAAAGTGGTGACCATTAAAGTCAGGGACACCGACCCCGATGGGCACTTCAAGCAGGCGGTGGCCGAGTTGACGCAGATCCTGACCGGCGAGTTCTTTACCCCGGTGTTTGCCGAAGTGCCGCAGCAAGACAAGCCCAGGGCCGGTTTTTATCTGCAAAGACTGTCGGTAGAAGATATTGATCAGCGGCGTTTAAGCGGCAAGCTGAGCGAAACTACGGTGGTCAAACGTTCGCTTTATCCGCAGGCACTGTTTGCCGAACTGGTCGCCGGCACCGACTATCAGGCCGACCGGGTGATCAGCCAAAGTGACCTGCAGGATGACTTTTTCGCCCACCGTGAAGTTCGGGTCAGCCTGCTGTCAGACGAGCTGGACGTTAACGTCCAATTGGTCATGGTGCGCCTGCGCTATGGCTCGGACAGCAAGCAATACACCTTTCGCCTCGGCGATATCGGGCCGAAGCTATTCAGGTCACCGAGTATTACCGATCCTGAAACCGGCAAAATGCTGTGGCCGGTCGAATACAGCTTCACCGTCTATCTCAATCAGGCCGTGGGCGGCGTGAGATCGGTCAGTTCCAGCGTAATGCAAACCGAACTGAACGATGTCTATCTGGATATTGAGTCGGTCTACGGCCGCTACGATTTTGTCATTGAGGCCGCCAGCCTGTTCGACTGGCGTTGGTACCAGTCGGTATTGGTCACCCTGCGCTGCCGCCATATTGGACAGCCGGTAGCCAGCCTGACGAAAAGCTTTCAGATTAGCCAGACAACGCAGCAGGACAGCTACCCGGTGATGCTGCCCAACCCGGATCAGTATTTGTTTGACGTCACCAAGGAATACAGCAGCGCCGTTAACTCGCCCCATATCTCTGTGCTGTTAAACGAACCGACCAGCCAGGATGTGTACCTGGTCTCCAGCCTGTATCACCAGCGGGTGTTGATGATTGCCGCCAACATGGACTGGCAACAGGTGGCGTCGGTGCTGGTTTCTGCCAATTATGCCTATTTGCCCGGTGATGACGCCCCACCTCTGCAGCAAATTTTTCAGTTTACCGCAGCCGATGCCGCCCCTCAGTGTTTTAGTGCCGACCAAATCGACCCCGAACGACGTAGTGTCGATCTGGAGATTTGGTTTACCTACCAACCGGACCAAGGCGGGGATAAGCCCGATTACGTCCAAACCGCAACCGTTCAAGACGATATCGATATCGCCAACCTCATTTAAGGAACCATCATGTTATTACTCAGAGCAAGAACTGCCACAATCAACAACATCACCTTCTTTGCCGACGACTCCGATGACAAGCAGTTCTGGTATTTGCCCGGTGATATCCATATCGCAGAAAAAGACGGGAAACCCGTTTTTTCATTGATCAAATACACCGGCGACGGCAGCGGTCAGCAAGGGGGTTACATCAACTTCGAGGTCAATACCTCGATCGATGCCGCCGAGCTGGACGCCGCATTTAACGAATACCTGCGTAAACTCAAGGTTGATCCGAAAACCGCCCGCAAGGCTCAGGTGCCGTATGACAAAGGTACGGTAAATTTCTTCGTGCTTGACGTCGGCAGCAATGCCAACGGTGAGTTGATCAGCGCGCAGTGCCCCAGCCTGTTTGGCAACAATAGCGCCATTTTCAGCGCCAAACTGACGCCACAGCAGGCGGTGATCCTGGAGGCGGCCTTTAACCAGGCGCAGGCACCGGCGGCCGTGGCCTATAACCTCAGCTTTACCGGTATCACCCCGGCGTTAAAAGTTGAAGTCGAGGCCAAGTTTGAAAGCATCTACAAAGAGTTCGATGTTAAATTTGGCGCCAATATCCCGATCCCGGTGCAAACCCCGGCCAGTTTTTGGCTGGGCTTTGACAGCGTAATCAAAAAACTGCAGCAGGATCAGAAGTTGATCATCAAGGTCACCGAGAGCATGCCGAGCGAGGAGGAAGCCAAAGAGAAAGAATGGGCGCTGCAGTTTGTCAAAGAGGAGATCCTGAAAAGCTTCTTCACCGCATCGCTCAAACCCAATGATGACAGCAATACCCAGGCCAAATCAGCCAGCGACTCCATCCTGGAATCTCTGCTCGCCAGCGGCAAAGAAGACGGCGAAGAAGGCGGCAAAGGCGGGCTGTTCCCCAGCGCCTCGCTGGAAATAAAACTGGTGCGCATCGAAGAAACCAAAAGCCTGAACTTCAACTACACCTCATCAAAAGCCCTCAGTCAGTCGGCGGTGCCGCAAAACTTTATCGGCAGCGACATTCTGCGTGCCAAAAAAGAGCCGCCTTATTTTATTGAAGTTAACGTTAACGATCCCTTCTTCCAGAAAATCGACTTTACCGTGCTGGGGCCGGACGGTTTTGCCGAATACGGCATTAAGGCCGCTACCTTCAAAATCGAATATAACAAACAGATTTATACGCCGACCGAGGCGTTCACGGCTGATGATGAGAAATGGGGCAAGGTCATCTCCCGCAGCCCGGATATCAATGAACGCTTTGTGATCCACAGCGAGTATGCCTTCAAGTCTGCCGCCACCACCGGCTGGGAAGGCAGCAGCAGCTACCAGCCGCGGTCGGTTTCGGCTTCGACCCTGCTGAATTTGGATCCCGGCGCGGTGCTGACCTTCAACGAGATCTCCATCTTCCTCGACCGGAAATTCTCCTGGGAGAATTACAACCAGGTGATCGTCGAACTGACCTACCTGGACGACAAAAAGAGCCGAAAAATCAAGAAATACTCGTTTAATCCGGATAAAACCGAGGAACAGACCTTTAAGTATCGCTGTCTGACCGAGCAGCCCTGGACGGTCGATTACAAAATCACTTATCTGCTGGTCGGTGGTGACAGCGTCACGCGTGATGGCAGCGAGAATCCGCCGGCCATTGTTATTCCTGCCGTGGCATAGGTCATTGACGATGACCGAACGCAATACGATATTACCAGCGGCATGGAACGCCCTGGTAAGCGCCCTGTGTCAGGAGGCGCCCTATTTACGCCGCTCACTGGTGCCCGAAATCACCCGTTTTAGCCAGGCGCGCCAGGCTTCAGGCTGCTTGTCCGCGGCCTTTAACACCAGCCTGTTGGGGTATAACGGCTGTCCACTGGAGTTCACCGTCTCATCGTCAAAACCGCAGGCACTTTCCTGCACGCTGGACCCTTTTTTGCCACGCTATGCCGAAAATCGTGGGATTGAGGCTTTTTATCGGCACTACCAACAGATCACGGATTCACCCGCGCAGGACGATGCAGAGGCCTGTTTGGCCAGCGTCAGCCAGATGCAGCGCCAGGCGGTCCACCCCCTGCGGTTTGGCTCCTGGCTGGGACGCAAATATAGCCCGGAGACGGTTAAAACCAAGGTCTACTCCGAGGTACCGCCCGACGGTGCGGTGGAAGTGGTCAGGCCTGATTACCCTGCTGCTGCCTGCCAGCAGGCCGGTTTGTCACTACTGATGCTGGGTTATTACCCACAACAGGTCGACTCGCCGCGTGAATATTACTTTCAGTGGCACAGTGCGCTAATCACTGAGGCTGATATTGCGGCAGTCATGGCCTTTTTTGACTGTGAAGGGCTATTTCCGGCGTTGGCCCCCCTGCTGGAGCGCGCCCGGCAACAAACCCTGAGTCGCGAAGGTTTTCCACCCACCACCTACGGTTTTAGCCTGGTCTATAGCCCCGGTGGTGAACTGGAAAGCTTCACGCTGTTTTCCATGGCGGCCAGTTTCTTTGGTGATAACCTGCGGGTGTTCCCCGCGGTACAAGCCTTGTTGACGCAAAGTGGCCAAGCCATGCCCTTGTTGCAAGGCGTCATGACCGCGCAGGTTCCCCTGCAATTCAACGTGGTGGGTTTTTCGGTGGATATGCAGGGCCGTCATGCCATCAGCTGTACTTTCAGCCCGCAAAATACCCACTTCGAAGTGCAGCCGCAGCAACCGATTTCATCCGCCAGCAATAATAATGAGGGTGCCAGTTTAAGCGCCTTACTGAGTCAGCAGTGTGCCAGCGGCGCCTTTGCCGCCCATGTCAGAACCCCGGACGGACGCTGGCATCAGGATGAAAACGCCTTTGTTACCGCGCAGGTGCTACGCACCCTGGATCACACCCCGCAGACCGAGCCTTATATCGAGAAAGCGCTCGATTTTTTAATCGCCTGTGAAACCCGCCCGTGCCATTTCAGCTTTTGGCCGCGCACTGCCCATCCGCAATGGATGGCGAACCAGAGTATCTGCGCCGACATTGACGACACCGCGATTATCACCGAATTGCTGTACAAGTTTGGGCGCATTTCACTGTCACAGGTCGGGGAGACGATTTCGCACATGAACGGCTATCAGCTACGCCGGGTCGATCCCCGTCAGGCCGCCGAGCAGCACCAATGGGCGGAGTGCCAAAGTTTTCACACCTGGATGAAAGATGACAATGACATCCGTCAGTTGGATTGCTGCGTGAACACCAACGCGCTGATCCTGCTCCACGCCCTGGTGAACGGCAGCGACGCCGTGTTACCGGCTTACCGACGCATTATTCAGATGCTGAATCAGGCGCTGCAGTGGAGTGACCACCGTTACGATCGGCTCAGTTCGCTAACGCCCTATTACGCTCACCCCAACGAATGGCGCATTGCCCTGGAGTACGCCAGGCTGGCGGGGATCCCGCAACTCACGCCGCTGATTGACGCATTGGCCCACTGGCAGTGGCCCGCCGGCCAGTTGGAAAGCCCGCTGTACCGTCGGCACGACGGGCGCTTTCTCTGGACCTCCTCCTGCCTGAACCAATTCAGAACTTTGGCCCAAACCGAACCCACTGAGGATAGCCATGAATACCTTTCTCAATGATCTGGTGACACTAAACCAAATTATTCTGCTCAATGCCCGTGAGCAATTTCCTGACGTTGAGGGCAAACAGCTACGCTACCGGGCGGCAGCGCCAATGCGAGAGGATGACCTGACCGCGGAGGTCTGCACCGAAATCGTTTCAGGGGAAACCCGCTACCAGATTGCCACCAGCACCGACGGCACCAGTTGGCGCATGCAACTGGACTTTGCCCTGAATCACTCTATCCCGCAGATTCCCTATGTGGTGCTGAGCTACACCCGCTTTGGCAGCGTCGAAGAGATGATTTTTGACCAGGTATTGCTGACACCACAGGAAAATCGCTATCAGGCACAGCTGGATCTGTACAAGCTGGAGCAACGCGACGCCTTGCTGCAGGCCTTGTCGGATTACGATGCGCAAACCACGCTGGTGGTAGCAGTCAAAACCGAGCACGGCCTCACCAACACCGTCACCGACCCAAAAGTATTCTACTTTGCCGAAAACTATTATCCGTATATTTATCAGGGCATTGTGCCGCCACCGCCGCGCCTGCAGCTGATCCTCACGCCATTGCAGTACCAGCAACTCTGGTATAACTACTATCAGGACTACGTGCGCAAGAATTACCTTTATTATCTGCCGGATACCTTCCTGCTGGGCACGGATACCGATGGCAAGCCAATGCTGTCGATATCCTTCTCCGCCGACGATCACGCTACCTCGTTGGGGGATATCAAAGTGACCTTTGACTACTTCCTGTCCCCCAAGGTCAATCAGGGCCGCATTGCCGATGCCACGGCACAGTTTTCACAAATGCAGCCGGACGCCCGGCTGGCGCCTTTCGCCAATGCGGACTCACTGGTGTTGCAGTTGGCGTTACCCGAAGGCAAAACCGAGGAGAAAAATGCGCTGATCAACCTGCAAAGCGGCATAGTCGATTCATTCACGCTGCCCGCCCAGCAGTTCGCGTTGATCTGGGACGCGTTATTCGATCGTTCGCCGCAAAACCTGTTGCTGAAAGGCTATCTGGCGGTGCAGTTTATCGGTTTTAACCCGGATAACCTGCCGGTGATACTGGCGCTGGATGCCAAATATCAGAGTAAGGTACGTGACTTTATCAAACAGACGGCACCGGTCGACATCTACAAAACCATTGAATTCAGAAGCGACAGCGGAGCTTACGATCCCTCTGGGCCGCGACCTATCAAACGCATTTTGGTAAATATCGATAACCAAACCGTTGAGTTGAACAGGGAGCACCCTAATCATGACGTCACGATCAAGGTCTCGGCATTGGATCTGATCCTCAATCCGGATAAAAAGCTGATTTATCATTACGACCTGCAGGTTTTCTACGTCGATGGCGGCATGACGCCCTACTACGATAAAACCTCCAGCTTTGAGATCATTTACGTGCCGTGAAGAGCGCTCAGTCTGCTGTTGGCATCCACAGCAGACTGCGCAAAAACAACATAATCAACCGGCCGGAGGGATCAGCCCCCCCACGGGTACGTTGCAAAGCCAGCCCGTGCGCCATCGCCATGAATGCCGCCGCCAGCTCATGGGGTTCCGCGGGCGGCGTCTTACCCACCTGCTGAAACAGCGAGGCTATCACCACGCCAATTTTTGCCTGATGAGTATCCCAGACCCTTTGATACTCGATGGCGAAGGCCGGGCTGCGCTGCGCATGCAGTTGCAGCTCTATCGACAGCATGCACCAGTCCACCTCCAGATTCAGGGTCGCCGACCAGGTCTCCAGCGCCGCAACGACCTGCTCCGGACTGCCCATATCACTCTGGGTCAGGCGGGTGAGCTGTGCCGCCTCGGTTTCCATATGCCGCTGCAACAGTTGCAACAGCAGATCCTCCTTGGAGGCGAAATTGGAATAGAACGCCCCCTGTGAATAGCCAGCCTCGCTGGCAATATCACGGATCGAAGTGCCGCCATAACCGCCGACAATAAATAATTGGCGAGCGGTTTCAATCAGCCGTTCTCTGGTCTGATGTTGGCTCTCCTCACGGGTTAATCGTTTTTTGATCGTTTTCATCTGTATCAACTTTACGCGGATTGTCACTACTCTATAAGCATTCAAGATATCACTTGATATTTTAAACCTCTACCACTAGATTTGGATATCACTTGAACTTTGAAATTCACTTAAGATGTTAATCATGATGAAAATAGAAACGGCATTTGTCACCGGCGCAACCGGTTTGCTCGGTAATAATCTGGTGCGTGAGTTGATCTCTCGGGGTGTCAGGGTCAAAGCTCTGGTTCGTTCCACGGAAAAAGGTCACCAGCAGTTCGGGGGGATCGAAGGCGTTGAATTAATCGCAGGCGATATGACTGACGTCGCCGCCTTCGCTGAACACCTGCAAGGCTGCGACATCTTGTTCCATACCGCGGCCTACTTCCGTGATAATTACAAGGGCGGTAGCCATTGGCCGAAGCTGAAAGCCATCAACGTCGAGGGTACCAGACATCTGCTGGAACAGGCTTACCATGCAGGGTTACGTCGTTTTATCCATACCTCATCTATCGCCGTGCTCAACGGCAAACCGGGCCAGTCGATCGATGAAACCTGTTTACGGCGGCCCGAAGACGCCGATGATTACTACCGCAGTAAAATACTGGCGGATGACGTGGTTTTGGAATTCCTGCGGCAGCATCCGGAAATGAACGGCAGCCTGATCTTGCCGGGCTGGATGTGGGGGCCGGGCGATCTTGGCCCCACCTCTTCCGGTCAGTTGGCCAATGACGTGATGCAGGGGAAATTACCGGGACTGGTGACCGGCAGTTTTTCTGTGGTCGATGCACGAGATGTGGCAATAGCCATGATACTGGCGGCAGAGCGAGGCCAAGGAGGTGAACGTTATTTGGCCGCAGGGCAACACATGACCATGCACCAGTTGGTCCCCATGCTGGGGGATATTGCCGGTGTCAAAACCCCCACCCGCACGTTACCACTGCCGTTACTCTACCTGCTGGCGACGCTACAGGAGGCCTACGCCCGCCTCAGTGGCAAACCGGTGTTGCTCAGCCTGGCCACGGTGCGTCTGATGGTAAAAGAGGCCAACCGTTCTCATTTCAATCACGCCAAAAGTGAACGTGACCTGGGGCTGACATTCCGACCACTGGAACAAACGCTTCAGGATACCGTTGCCTGGCTGCGTAATAACAGGCCAACCTAATCCCCCGGCCAAGGGGAAACAGGGTTCCCCAGCCGTTGTCAGTTACGCCGTCTGCGATTCCACATAGCCCAGGGCCGAGCGCAATGTGGTTTCGTTAAGCGCCAGCGGCAGCAGATGAATCGACTCTCCCGCTTGCAGGGTACGCTCAATCAACCGTTTGATTTGCTCCTCGTCGTGAATATCCACCTGCAGGGCAGCCAGACTCACTGGCAAATCCAGACGGTGATAAAGTGCTTTCAACTGCGCCACGGTTTCCGTCTGCCCCAACAACGCGCTTTGCACCAAAATGCCATACGCGACTTTGGTGCCATGCAGGAAGGCATCGGTCTGCGGCAATGCGGTCAGGCCGTTATGCACCGAATGCGCCGCGGCGATGCGGGTATAACGATCGCCCAGTCCGCCCACCAAACCGCCGCCGGCAATAATCGCCTCCAGCACATTAAGGAAAGCCTGACTCGATTGCCCTTCTGCCTGGGCTTTTAGCGCCGCTTCGCTTTCGTTGAGCAATACATCGCGCAGCGTCAGCGCGGTATTAAGACCCAGCTGGACGGTGAGCGGCAAACGTTCCGGTTGTGGACTGAGTACCACGGCTTCATACCATTTCGCCAGGGTGTCGCCGATACCGGCCAGCAAATACTCTTTTGGCGCACGCAGGATAATTTCCGGCTCCACCAACACCAGATGATTGGCATCGTCGAAAATCTCATAGCGCAGGGCCTGCCCCTGATCGTTATACCAGACCGAAAGCGGCGTCCAGGCGGCACAGGTCGCGGCAATGGTCGGGATCGTCACCAACGGCAACCCCAGCCGACGCGCCACCACCTTGGCGGTGTCCAGCACCGCACCGCCACCAACGCCAATCACCACCTGCCGGTCTGTTCCCGCCTGACGCACGATGTCTTGTACCGTGCTTTCACTGCAGTGGCTGTTAAACAACACCCGACGGGCATCGACGGCATCAAACACCGCCGGCAGCCAGGGTTTGGCCGCGGCCAGCGCACGTTCGCCATACACCCACAGCGCGTTGTTCAGCTGTTGCGGGGAATAAAATTGCGTCAGTTGGTCAATGGCCCCGGGGTAAGCAAAATAGTTGGCGGGGCCGGCGACCACGCGAATGTGGCTATCACTCATGTTCAAGTCCTTATTTTGTCTGATCTTGCCATCATAAAGGCGAGTTTAGCGTTGCCTAATACTCTTTAGCATTAGCTTATGATTTTTCGTTCATTGTCATCCGTTCAGCCCGCGTGGAAACTGACGGCTTCAATTCATTCTTTGAATAAACAACCATCCCAATGGTGACGATGAATTGTCCTCCCGTTTTTTAATGATGCTTAACCATGCAGGGTAAAACTTAATGAAACTGTTCAACACCTCATTACTGGCGTTAAGCCTGTTCGCCGTGTTTCCCGCGTTCTCCGCCTCAACAACCGCCCCCGTCCCGGCGGCGATCGCCAATCATCAGGGGCCAATCCGCATCGCGGTGATCCGCAATCTGGGTTCAGACGACAATACCACGCAGTTTGTCTCCGGGGCGGTGCAGGAAGGCCGCAAATTGGGTTTCCAGGTCAATACCTTCCTGACCAACGGTGACGACGCCAAGTTCCAGGATTTCGTTAATCAGGCGATCAGCCAGAAGTACGACGGCATTATTCTGTCCCAGGGGCGCGATCCCTATTCCACCGCCCTGCTGAAACGCATTGCCGACAGCGGCATTGCGGTTGCGGCCTTTGATACCGCAGTACAGGGCGAGATCCCAGGCGTTACCGTCAGCCAACAGGATGATGCTTCGTTGACCGATCTTTCATTCGGCCAACTGGTGAAAGACTTCGACGGCAAAGCCAATATCGTCAAGCTATGGGTGGCGGGTTTCCCACCGATGGAGCGGCGTCAGGCGCAGTATCAGAAACTGCTGAAAGATCAGCCCGGCATCAAAGAGCTGGAGTCAATCGGCGCGGTATCCTCCGACGTACAAGGCGACACGGCCAACAAGATCGGCGCTATTCTGGCCAAATATCCAAAGGGTAAAATCGACGCTATCTGGGGAACCTGGGATGCCTTCAGCCAGGGGGCTTATAAAGCCCTGCAGGAAAATGGCCGCACCGAAATCAAACTTTACAGCATTGATATTTCGAACCAGGATTTGGCGCTAATGCGTGCCAAGGGCAGCGCCTGGAAACTCAGTGTGGCCGTAGATCCCAAGCTGATTGGCGCCGTTAACCTGCGTTTGGTCGCCAATAAGATTGCCGGTGAGAAAACCCCGGCAACCTATGAATTTAAAGCCGCCGCCATCCCGCAAGACCTGTTGCTCAGCCACCCGGAGGCCACCAATGTCGCTTCTTTGGTAAAAGTCATTCCTGGCTGGGGCAAATCGGACGATTTTATTGCGCCGTGGTTCGCCACGCTTGAAGCGCAACAGGCTAAAAAATAAGGAGCGGTGATAATGGCATCGCCAGCGCTTCCCCAACCCGAATACAGCCGCAACATGCGGCTGATCGGTCACAGCGATCAGGGCGGTAAGCCTGACGGTGTGCAGGTTATGGTTCACCGAGGCTATGCCTATGTCGGGCATATGGTTTCGCAGGGGTTTTCTATTATCGACGTGCGTGACGTGAAAAATCCGCGCGCTGCCGGTTTTTTCCCCGCGCCACCGGGCACCTGGAACGTACATTTGCAGGCGCATGATGATTTGTTGCTGGTGATCAACGCCCGCGATCTGTTTGCCGACACCCGTTTTGCCGATGAAAAGGTCTACTACACCCGAGCCATCAGCCAGACGGTGTCAGGCAATGATGCCCGCGGCTGGAGTGCCGGGGTGCGCATTTTCGATATTTCAACGCCGGACCAGCCGCAAGAGATCGGTTTTTTGGCGCTGGAGGGGATCGGTGTCCACCGCATCTGGTATGTCGGTGGCCGCTGGGCCTATGTTTCCGCCCTGATTGACGGCTACAGCGATTACATTTTTCTGACCGTCGATTTGGCCGATCCACGTAACCCGCAGATCGCTGGACGCTGGTGGCTGCCAGGCATGCACAGCGCCGGGGGTGAAACGCCCAACTGGCCGGAAGGCAAACGCTACGCCCTGCACCATGCGATTATCAGCGGCGACACCGCCTATGCCAGTTGGCGTGACGGTGGGTTAACCCTGTTGGACATTAACGATCGCAGCCAACCGCAGTTAATTGCCCATCGCAACTGGAGTCCGCCGTTTGGCGGCGGCACCCACACCGCACTACCGCTGCCGGATCGGGATCTGCTGGTGGTACTGGATGAGGCGGTACTCGACAATCAGCAGGACGGCGAAAAGCTGATTTGGCTGTTTGATATTCGCCAACCGGCCAACCCGGTGAGCATCGCCACTTTTCCGCAACCGGATGAACGCGACTATGTCAGTAAAGGCGCGCACTTCGGCCCGCATAATCTGCATGAGAATCGCCCCGGCAGCTTTGTCAGCTCAACGCTAATTTTCGCAACCTACCAAAATGCCGGAGTCCGCGCCTACGACATCAGCAACCCGTATCAGCCAAAAGAAACCGGCGCGTTGGTGCCCGCTGCACCGGAAAGGATGATGGATAAACGCCCTGACCGACCACGGGTGATCCAGTCCTGCGACGTGTTTGTCGACGCACAAGGGATTATCTACAGCACGGATTACAACGGCGGTTTGTCGATTATCGAATATTTGGGTTGAATACATTTCGTTGCCGCCAGGGTTAAAACAACGCCCGGTCACGCCAGATGGCGGCCCCGCCGCACGTTGATCCATATCGCCTACCGGGGTGACCTGCTGTAATCAGCGTCGCGTTTAATGGCGGCACGGCTCCTGATAGTCATTACCAGCGCAATGGCCACCAATACGCCAGCCGCCAGATAGGTCACTCGCATGCCATTGGATATCGCCTCGGCGGTCGCCAATTTGATATCGTCGGCGTTCGCCGCCAGCATAAACAACGCGCCCATGGCGGAAGCACCGGTGATCAAACCCAGATTGCGTGAGAGATTGATCATGCCGGAGATCACTCCGCGCTGCTCAGGGGCCGCATGCTTCATCAGCGCGGTATTATTGGCCACCTGAAATAGCGAGTAACCCAGGGTAATCAGGCAAAGAGGGGCCACGTAGCCGAAAACACCCTGCCTGATTGACATCATCGACATTACTCCCGCGCCGACGACCATGATCGCCAGCCCCACGGCAGTTGTTCTTGCCGCTCCCAGGCGATCAACCAGTCGGCCGGCAGGCACACCGAACAAAGCGGCCACCAGCGGCCCGGCTGACATCGCCAACCCGGCCTGTCCCACCGTCAAGCCCAAACCGCGCGTCAGGTAAAACGGCCCCACTACCATCGACGTCATCATCACCGTCATCACCAGTGCGCTCATCATTAAGCCACGGCTCAGCCCTGGCTGGCGGAACAGTGCCGGCTGTATCAAAGGCGATGCCGTGGTATTTTCCAGCCGCACAAACAGTCCGATCCCCAGCCCCGCGCACAGCAACAACAGCAAATTGATGGCACCGAAATTACCATGCCCCAGCGTCATCGACAGTGCATAGCAGGCCAGTGTCACACCAAGCAGCAAAGTGCCGGGTAAATCAAACCTGCCGCTCTCCGATTGCGGTTGCGGCCGACCGTGCGGCAGATAACGGTAAGCCAGCAGCAAGGCCAGCAGGCCCAGCGGAAAGGTAACCAAAAACACCGCACGCCAGCCAAAGCCAAAAATCAATGCGCCGCCAAGCGAAGGGCCCAGCGCCGTGCCAATCGCCGACATGCTGCCAAGCAGCCCCATGGCACGGCCGGTATTTTCTTTCCCCAACGTCTCACCGACCAGCGCCATGGTCATCGCCATCATCACTGCCGCTCCCAGCCCTTGTGCAATACGGGCGGAGAGCAGCAGCCAGATATCAGGTGCCATGGCACAGAGTGCGGAAGCGACGCTGAACAGGCCAATCCCCAGCAGCAGCAGGCGACGTCGGCCAATGCGGTCTCCCAGACGCCCGACCGCGATGATAGAGGTGGTAATGGTCAGCAGATAGACGATCATTACCCACTGCACCGCCTGAAACGAGGTGTTAAACGCCAGCGCCAGCGAGGGCAAACCGATGTTGGCAATACTGGCACCCAGTGAGGAAACCAGCATGGACAAGGAAAGGCTGGCGAGGATCCCACCGATATGGGGGCTGGGGGCGGTATGCTGAGTAATTGGCTTCATAGTCTGACTCCTGAAAGAACCTGTCAGTAGCCTATGCCAGCCAATAACCTGGCGGAAGGCGCAGCATATGCAGTTTATTAGTGCATGCTACGCCATATCACTGTTTGTACTGGGCAGCATTAAGCAGCAAACCTCAAAACCGGATCAGGCAGATGATGGGCAATACCCTCAAGGAGACAATATGAACATGGACCTGCTGTTTGATGATCTGTCAGTACGCGCGGTGCAATACAATGCCCGCAACTCGGTAGAGGATTTTGACGCCTGCATGACGCAATACGCGACGCTGGCTACCCAGGCCAAGGCGCAAACGCCGGGGATTTATGACATCCACTACGGCATGGGCATTGCCGAACGTCTGGATCTGTTCCCGGCCGCCAACCAGCCTGCGCCACTGTTGGTCTTTATTCACGGTGGATATTGGCACTCCCAACGCAAGGAAGAAGCCTGCTCGATGGCCGCCAGCTTCACCCGCCACGGCGTAGCGGTGGCCACGCTGGAATATACCCTGCAGCCGGAAGCCACACTGGCGGAAATCGTTCGTGAGGTGCGCAGCGCGATAGCCTGGCTTTATCACCATGCCGGCCAATATGGCATCGATCCCGATCGTATTTTTGTCAGTGGCAGCTCGGCGGGCGGCCACCTGAGCGGCATGCTGATCGCCGATGACTGGCAGCATCTTTATCAGGTGCCGGTCAATGTGATTAAAGGGGCGCTGGCGCTCAGTGGCTTGTACGATATTCGCCCGCTGTGTGATATCTACGTGAATGACTGGATGCGTCTGACGTCAGAACAGGCGGCAATGCTCAGCCCGCTATTTATGCTGCCGGAAAAGGCCAATGCGCCGCAGATCCTGCTCGACGTAGGAGCCAAAGAAACCCAGGGCTTTAAAAACCAGACGCTGGCCTACTACGCCGCCTGCCGCGAAAAAGGGCTTAATGTCACGCTGCTGGAAGACCGACACTGCAACCATTTCACCCTGGTGAACGAGTTGGCTAATTCTGACAGTGCCATGTTCAAACGCGTCATGGCGATGATTATGTAACGCCGCCCAAACGGCAGAATAGCGCCCGGCTATTCTGCCAAGGTCATTTTATTAAGATCAATTGCGCCTTTGCTATGCACAAAATTGACTAAGGCGAAGGCAACTCCGTATTGCTTCGCTTTCTCTGGGCTACCTGCTCCCTTTCATATTCCATTTGGAAATATGAAAGTCCCGTTCGTTCTTTCGGCCCCCGCAAAATCGCCACACAATGAAGTCTGAATTGCAGTCCCATGCATAACCGCATAAAAAATCAGGTTTTATATCTTGTCATCGCTCATAACCGCTCAATTTGCCCGACTGGTGCTGGATAGCCGGCCCGAAGCCTCCGCCCTGCTGGCCGCCCGTGTTGGGTTGATGGATTATTTCGCCTGCGCATTGCCTATCGCCCAGGGCGCAATCACCGACAGCGGGCTGGCGGCGGTGAAAACGGTATTCCCACCTGTCGGGCCAGAGAACCGCGCGCTGTATTTTGGCTATGTCAGCCACTCGCTGGATTTTGATGATTATCACCCCGCGCTACGCGGTCACCCGACCACGGTGGTGCTGTCTGCGCTGTTAGCGCTGACCGGCGATACCCCGGACGTTAATGCGCTGCTGAGTGCCTATGCCGTCGGCGTTGAAGCCGCCGGGCGACTGGGGCTGGCTGCGGGAAGCCAGCATTATCAGTTGGGTTTTCACAGCACCGCCACCCTGGGCGCGGTGGCCGCCAGTGCGGCTGCGGCGCGTTATTTACAACTGACACCACAACAAACCCAGATCGCACTCGGGCTGGCCGCCACCCAGGCCGCCGGGTTGCGCAGCCAGTTTGGTTCGGCCGCCAAACCGCTGCATGCGGGACTGGCGGCACGCGCGGCGGTAAATGCGGTGCTGCTGGCTCAGGCGGGTTTTATCGGTCAGTCGGAAGGCGTGATAGACAGCCTGTTGCACTCGCACGGTGACGGACGGCAGCGGCCGGAACTGCTGACCGCCGACTGGGGCGTCCCCTGGCGCATTCTGCAACCGGGCCTGGAGTTTAAACGCTACCCGACCTGCGGCGGTACCCACAGCGCCGCCGAAGCGGCATTCATCCTGCGTGAGCGCCTGCTCGAACAAGGCATTACCGCCGCCGATATCCCCGCGGCAATCCGCCACATTCAGGTCAGTTTTCCACCTGGTGCCGATACCGCGCCCTATATTCGTCGCCCGTCAAACGGGGTCGAAGCGCGTTTCAGCCTGGAGTATGTCATTGCCGATGCGCTGTACAGCGGTAGCGTGCCGCTGATGCACTATGGCGAAAACCCGGTTGATCCGCTGATTGCTGCACTGGCGGCGCGGGTTGAGCGCCACGCCGACCTGACGGCTCCACCGGATGAACTGGATGCAGAGTTACGCTTCCACCGCGTGACCTTAACCCTGCATGACGGCCGCCAGTTAAGTGACATTGTCACAAGAAAGCAAACTGCCGCCCGCCAAACCGACGTCAACGCCAAGCTGCGCAGCATTCTGCAACTGTTGCCGCATCTGGACAGTGACCGCGTGATCGGCGACTGCGCCTTAGCGCAGCCCGAGGCGCTGCTCCGTTTAATCAAATTATTAAATCAATAATAAATATAGGAATAATTATGAGTACTTCACCTTCAACACCATCGCGTCAATTACGTCTCGGCCTGTTTGTTCAGGCGCTGGGCCACCACGTCGGCGGCTGGCGTGCCGCCGGTGCCAATGGGTCTCCTACGGACATTGACTGGTTCACCTGGATCGCTCAAAAGGCCGAAGAAGGCACCTTTGACATGTTCTTCGTCGGCGATGCGCTGGCAACCAGCGTACACCGTTTGCCCTCTACGATGTCGCGCCTGGAGCCGCTGACACTGTTGGCTGCGCTGGCGGTGAATACCAGTCATATCGGGCTGGCGGCCACCGCCTCCACCACCTTCGATCAACCCTTCCATCTGGCACGCGCCATGGCCTCCATCGACCATATCAGCCACGGCCGTGCCGCCTGGAACGTGGTGACCTCATTCTCCAGCGATGCCGCTCGCAACTTCAGCCGTGACGATCTGCCCTCACACGCCGAGCGCTATGAAGTGGCACGCGAGTTCCTGGAGGCCAGCTACAAACTGTGGGACGGCTGGGAAGAAGATGCCATCGTGCGTGACAAAGAAAACGGTGTGTACGCCATTGACGATAAAATTCATGCCGCCAATCACAAGGGCAAACATTTCTCGGTACAGGGGCCGCTGAATATTTCACGATCTCCGCAGGGCCGCCCGGTGATTATCGAAGCCGGCTCCTCACCGGCCGGGCAGCAGTTGGCGGCAGAAACCGCCGAGGTGGTGTTTACCGCCGCCGCCACGCTGGAAGAAGGCCAGGCTTTCTACCGCAGCCAGAAGAAGTTTGTCGCCGATGCCGGTCGCAACCCGGATCACTTGCTGATCCTGCCGGGCGTGATGCCGATCATCGGCCGTACCAAGGCCGAAGCGCAGGAAACCTGGTATCAACTCAATCAGTTGGTGGATATCGATAACGGCATCGAACAACTTTCTGCTCGTTTTGGCTTCGATTTGAGCGGCTTGCCGCTTGACGGCCCGGTGCCGGACGTTGGCGCGACCGAAGGCGGCCAAAGCCGGGTGAAACTGCTGACCGATCTGGCAGCGCGTGAAAACCTGACGCTGCGTGAACTGGCTGCCGTGGCCGCCGGTTCTCGCGGGCATCGCGTGGTGGTGGGCACCGCCGAAGAGATAGCCGATGACTTCCAACTGTGGCTGGAACAGCAAGGCGCCGACGGCTTTAACATTATGCCTGCGGTGCTGCCGAACCAATTGGAACTGTTCGTCGAACTGGTGATCCCGGAGCTGCGCCGCCGTGGCCTGTTCCGCGAAGAATATCAGTATGCAACCCTGCGTGAAAACCTGGGCCTGCCGCAACCGGCAATCAACTTCGCCAACGTTAAATCGGCTTAATTCGCAGGGGAACATCATGAAAATCACCATTAAACGCACCGCTCTGTCCCTGCTGCTGGCCTCCGCTGCACTGGCACCGCTGGCCAACGGCTTCGCCGCCGAAGGCGATGTGCCCTTCCGTGCCGCCGTGAAAGCCAGCGCCGATCCGGCGCTGCACGACAGCCTGCCTGAAGCCATCAAAAAGGCCGGTTACATTGTGGCAGGCACCAACCCGAATACCCCACCCACCACCTTCTACGAAGCGGATAACAAAACGCTGGCCGGTCGTGAAATTGATGTGATGAGCGCGATTGCCGATCGCCTGGGCGTGGCCATTCACTGGAAAGATACCGGCGGTTTCGACAATATCATTCCCGGCCTGAAATCCGGCCGCTATGACGTGGCGCTGGCCAATATCGATGCCAACAAAAAACGCTTCCAACAGGTTGATTTTGTCGGCTATTACAACGCCTCCAAACTGGCACTGATTGCCCGTAAAGATGCGGCACTGGGGCCATATACCGATCTGGCGCAGCTTTGTGGCCAGACCGTCGGTGCGGGTGCAGGCACTTCGCAAATCACCCGTTTGCAGCAGGCCAGCGAACAATGCGTCAGCGGCGGCAAACCGGCCATTACCATTCCGATTTTCCCAGACCGCCCGGCCGGGGTTCAGGCGGTGATCAGCGGCCGGGTGCCGATGTTCTTCGGCCCTTATGAAGGCTTGCGTTACCAGGCGACCCACGTTAAACCGCTGGCGCTGGCCGGTGATATCAACATTGAAGGCACTACGGTGGCCATCGCCTTGCCGAAAGGCTCCGAACTGGTGAAACCGGTACAGGCGGCGCTGAACTCGCTGATTGCCGATGGCAGCTATCAGAAAATCCTCGACGGCTGGGATATCGGTTTTGGCGCGGTGAAAACCGCCGGTATTAATGAAGAGATCGCAAAATGAGTGGGCAATACCCTACCGATGATGCCGAGCTGCGCATTGTCGGTCATCGGCATTACGGCCGCTGGTTCAGCGCACTGCTGGTGCTGCTGATCGTTGGCATTATCGCCCATTCGATGCTGCATAACCCGCGTTTCGAATGGGCCGTGGTGGCGGAAAACTTCACCGAAGAGTCGATTATCAACGGCGTGATCATGACGCTGAAGCTGACGGTGATTTCAGTGATCTTCGGCTTCGCCGGCGGCGTGCTGCTGGCACTGATGCGCCTGTCTGCTAATCCGGTACTGGTGGCGGTGAGCTGGTTCTATACCTGGTTCTTCCGCGCGGTACCGATGCTGGTGCAGCTTTTCCTGTGGTACAACATCGCCGCGCTCTATCCGCGCATCAGCCTGTGGATCCCATTCCTTGGGGAAGTTGCCAGCGCGCCGACCAATACCATTATCAGCACCTTCAGCGCGGCGGTGATCGCATTGGTAATGCATCAATCGGCTTACGCGGCAGAAATTGTGCGCGCAGGTATCCAAAGCGTCGGCAGCGGTCAGTTGGAAGCCGCCAAGGCCCTGGGCTATCGCCGTGGGCAAATCCTGTGGCGGGTGGTTTTGCCGCAGGCGATGCGCACTATTTTGCCACCGGCCGGTAATGAGGTGATCGGGCAGCTTAAAACTACCGCGGTAGTGTCGGTGATCGCCCTGCAGGACGTGCTGTATTCGGCGCAGATCATCTACCAGCGCACCTACGAAGTCATTCCGCTGCTGCTGGTGGCCACGCTGTGGTATCTGGTGATGACCTCAATTTTGTCGATCGGCCAGCACTACGTTGAACGCTACTTTGGTCGAGGCAGCCAGGCCAGCCGCAGCAACTGGTTGTTTCGCCGCCGCAAGGCACCGGTTGGCCAGTCACAGGGAGCTGAATCATGAGCGCTGCCATTCACATTAATCAGGTTCGCAAGTCCTTCTCCGGCACCGAAGTGTTGAAGAATATCAGCCTGCAGATCCCGGCCGGCTCGGTCACGGTGATCCTTGGCCCTTCCGGCTCGGGTAAATCAACCTTGCTGCGCTGCATCAACCACCTGGAGAAACTCGATGGCGGCACCATTCGCGTAGGCGAACAGCTCATCGGCTATCGCCAGAAAGGCAATCACCTGTATGAACTGAAGGAGCGTGAAGTCGCCGAACAGCGTAAAAGCATCGGCATGGTGTTCCAGCAGTTCAACCTGTTCCCCCACCGCACGGTGCTGGAAAACGTGACGGAAGCCCCGCTGCTGGTTAAAAAGGAAAAGAAAACCGTGGTGCTGGAGCGCGCAAAAGCATTGCTGACCCGCGTCGGGCTGGAACATCGCATTCACGCCTGGCCACGCGAGCTTTCCGGTGGTCAGCAACAGCGGGTAGCGATTGCCCGCGCGCTGGCGATGAACCCGGAGGTACTGTTATTCGATGAGCCAACCTCTGCACTCGATCCCGAACTGGTAGGTGAAGTGTTGCAGGTGATGAAAGGCCTGACACATTCCGGCATGACCATGGTGGTAGTGACGCACGAAATCGGCTTTGCGCGCGAAGTGGCGGATCAAATCATCTTTATGGATCAAGGGAAAGTGGTGGAAACGGGGACGGCACAGCAGGTGCTGGATGCACCACAGCACCAAAGAACGCGGGACTTCCTGGCAACGGTACTCTAAAACTGCATCGGGGGCATTGCGCCCCCGATCATTAAATTCAGTCTTTTTTTCGGCCAATGGCAGAGAAAAGATTACACAGCTCACCCAGACCATAAATCGAGCCAAGCAGTACGGCTATCATTACCGGCACCAGGATCACCACGGTTGCCAAACTCTCAATCATTTCTAACATCGTCGTTTCCTGGTTTTAAACAGAGAACCCTCTTCCGAACCCGAGGTTTCCCCTTATTTATCTTGAGGTTATTTTTTTGGTTGGTTCCAATCTGTGATGCAGATCACACCACCATTTGGCTAATGTAACTGACACAGTTGCATTACCGCAATACAAAAAAATGCTCTCTCCCGGGGGCCAGAACACGTGCCTTTCCGTAGGGGCATCTTCAAGCAGCGAACAAGGGTATGCCCGGCAGCTTGGGTTAACTAAATCCTCAGCGTTATCCGTCAGCACCTCAATAAATACGATTAGCATTGTATTAATTCAAAATTTAATTTTATTTAACAGGCGGGCATTCTCTCTCCATCCAATTTTTTTTGGTGGGAATACATATTTTTAATTTCCACAAAAAGCAATTATAAGGAATCAACAGCAAGAATGAAGTAGTTGATGCCGTCCAGATTATGCAAAAATAATAGATGTAGCTTATAGCTACCTCACAAGCATTATTAAATTCAGATGTAAAACGTCGGATTGTTAAATTTTTGTTTCAGGGAGAGACTAATGAAATTAAAAGAAAAGAAACGTTTAGGGGCTTCAGCGATCAAAATTCCGCTCGTACATATGAATAGAATACAAGTAGTTAGCCGCCGCAATCGCCAGCAAAAGCATAAGCCAGGGATAATCACCAAACTGACATCCATGACCGTCAATCATCGGGCATCGACGTCACCGGTAAAAATGAAAAAAACGGCCATTCAATGGATGGAAAATTATGCCTGGCATGGCGTATTTATAATCAGTGGGTTATTTTGGCTGGCGGTTATGGGGTTTATTTGGTTTTTAACTTCACTGTAGAAACCGGTATGGTATTTCATCTCCAGTCTAACCAGATGAAATACCCTACGTATAAGTAACACGATTCTGTTTTATATTTACATCCATGTTTATCAGTCATGTGTAAATGTGTTGGATACATGTTGCACCACCGTGCCCATCCGCAACATCTTGCTGCTTTGCACCAGCACCTCACCCAGTATCCCCTGACCGAAAACCATAATGTGCGGATGAACCTTCGGATTTTTCACGGTTCCGCCTGATGACCGGTCTAGTCGCCGTACAAACTGGCGATTTAATCAACAACCCAGCGTATGACTGAAACGAGTTAAAATCTGGCCGCTCAAAATTAAGAATATTTACCTATTCTAATTTCCTGCGCAGGAATACATTCATCTCAACTTTTACCGGCCGATTAACCTGTGCTTTCTTTGTCGGTTAATTAGGCAATTTACCAGGAAACTCTTATGAACTTTAAACGTGCCGCAGGTGTGATGGTTGTTGTTATGGCAACTCTTTCAGTAACTGCATGTGGGAATATGTCTCACCGCGATCGCAACACCGCGATCGGTGCCGGCGTCGGTGCATTGGGTGGCGCAGTATTGACCGACGGTAGCACGCTGGGGACCTTGGGCGGCGCAGCGTTGGGCGGCATCATCGGTCACCAGACCAGTCGCTGATCCCAGCAGCAAAAAATATCAGTCTCAGATCGGTTATTATCTATTTAAAATAACCGATCTGAAATTCACACCATTCTATTACTTTTATCATCTGAGCTAAAAAATTAATATCCCCCACGTCATTTCATCCCAATAAAATAAAACCCACTTATAATAGAAACACTGGCACTACCGCCACCCACTCTCGTTTTCCAACGACGCCACGACAGATGTTGCTGCTGTTCTTACCCGGCCATTTTTATTTCTTGACTTACACAATCTCAGGATTATAGTTTTCAAATAAAATTTGAAACAAAGTTTCGCATTTGAAACTTTACCAAACTTAAAATAATAAACACTTAACTAAAACTTGTCTCATATATAAAACCCAGCGAGAAATTCCATTATTTCATGGCGGAATAGGCTCGTTTTTTAAAACGTCAACTTTCATCAGGGGAAAGTCATGCGCAAAGCCTTTATCGCATTTTTACTATTTTCACCAATGAGTTACGCTAACACCCTCACCCCCGCCAGTGAGAAGCCTGCCACGAAACCTGAGGCAAAAAAGAGTAGTCCGGCATTCCCGCATCTGCATTGGCAAAATGAGGAAAATAATAAAAACATTGATATCGGTGGTGCATTACGCGCCAACTATCGTTATGAAGACTGGGGCAGCAGTAATTACCGCAACCCACCCCACTTGCGTTTTGATACCTTTCGCATCGATGCCAGTGGCAATTATAATGACGCCTTCTTTGATTCCGGCTTTTGGTTTCAGGATCGCCGAAAATACGCCATCGACCGTGCCTATGTCGGCTATCACCTGAACGGGAATTCTGACCTGCAGCTGGGCGCACCTTTCAAACCCTTTGGTTTGCAGCCTTATCCCCAGTTCGGCTGGTCCTACGGCATCCCGTTTTATCTCGGTTTCGGGGTCAATAACGGGCTGGGTGCCAAATACCAATTCCATGACCAGGGTTGGGCGCTGGATGCCGCCTATTTCCCCCGCATGATGCCGGCAGGCGTGCGCTATGCACCGGAAGTGGGCAATTTCGACGATCTGAAAAATACCAACTACGGTTCGCAACATTTGCAAGCTAACGAGAAGCGCGACCAGGTGAACCTGCGCCTGGCGCGTGAATTCCATCAGGGTGACTGGAACAACGAACTCGGCGCTTCGCTGGCGGTTTCCCGGCTCTATAATCATGACACCGGGGATAATGGCACCTACTGGGCGACAGGTCTGCATGCTTTGGTGAACTACGATCCGTGGCATCTGTCGTCACAAGTAATCCGTTATTCTTATGACGCCAAGGGACCTGAGGGAGCCAACAACTCGGTAATCTTAATGGGCGGTAACGGCCTGACGCCTGCCTATTTAATTCCGGCGCAGGCCACCACGGCGTCAATCAACCTGGCGCGTGATGTCGAGGTGCCCTGGGGTCCGGTGAAAAAACTGCGTTTTTATAACGACTACAGCGTGCTGTGGAAGGATAAGGACGGCGGTTCTGATTCTAAAATGAATACCCTTGGGGTGCAGATCTTTGCCCTGCCGGTGATGGTGTGGGTTGATCTGACCTGGGCGCAAAACGCCAATCCCTGGGGCGGAGCCGAAAACGCCACCGGCTGGACCAGTACTCAGTCTTCCGGCAGCAATAAATGGTATTTCCGCACTAACCTGAACATTGGCTATTACTTCTGATCCTTTTCCCCCTCCAGCGAGGGGGAAAGATGGTGTTAGCCCTTAACCTGAGACACCACATTCAACGGTTGGGCATCGGGCAGGATATTCATATGTTCCAGAACCTGAGCCATGATTTTGCCAAACACCGGGCCGGCTACCGAACCACCGAAGTGTTTGCCGGCTTTCGGGTTATTAACCATTACCACCAGCGCTACCTGCGGATCGCTGGCCGGGGCGACACCGGCGGTGTAGTTGATGTAACCGCCGTCGTATTTGCCATTAGGCCCCATCTTCTCTGCGGTACCGGTTTTAATCGCCAACCGGTACCCCGGCACTGCGGCGCTGAGCCCGCTGCCGCCAGGCAAAGCATCGCTTTCCATCATATGCACCACGGTTTTTACCGTATCCTCCGGCAGAATGCGCTGCCCCATTACCGGTGGCGTGACTTTAGTTATCGACAATGGGCGATAAACGCCATAGGAACCGATGGTCGCATATTCACGCGCCATCTGTAACGGCGTTACCCGCAGGCCATAGCCGAAGGAGAAGGTCGCCCGTTCGATATCCGCCCAGCGCTCACGGTGCTGCGGCAGGTAGCCGCTGCTCTCGTTACCAATCCCCAGGTCAGTCGGCAGCCCCAGGCCAAAGCTTTTGTAAACGGCCGGCAACACGGTGGCAGGCAGTGCCAGCGCGATATGTGAAACGGCGATGTCACTGGATTTTTGCAGTACCCCGGTAATGGTCAGTTTCGACCAGTGGCCCACGTCCTTGATTAAATGACCATTGACCCGGTAAGGCGTGGTATCCAGCACGGTATCCGGTTTGATTAAGTGGTGTTCCAGCCCAACCATCACTACCACGGGTTTCACCGTGGAGCCTGGTTCGAAACTGTCGCTGCTGCATACGTTGCGAATATCTTTTGACGGCGTATCCGCATAGTTGTTTGGGTTAAATGACGGGTAGCTGGCCATGCCCAGCACCTCGCCGGTGTTCACCTTCACCAGCACGGCACAACCGGAGTCTGCCTGGTTGGCGACCACGCCGTCGCGGATCTGCGCATACAGCACGTACTGGATAAATTTGTCGATGCTCAGCGTGACGTTCGGCGGCGGCACAGGATCGACGTTCTTGATCACGCCAATCACCGCCCCGCTGCCATCCTTCTGGTATACGCGCAATCCGTTCTTGCCTTGCAGCAGGTGGTTAAAGCCCAGCTCGATGCCTTCAAGCCCCTGATTATCCTGTCCGACAATACCGATCAGCCCGGCGGCATCCTGGCTCATCGGATAAAAGCGGCTGAAGTCCTGCTCGGTGCTGACGCCGGTCAAATGCAGCTTGCTGATATAGCTGGCATTATCATCTTCAACCTTACGGGCCAGATAGACAAAACGCTTATGGGCGTTGGTCTGGATCTGCTTTTGCACCTCAGTCAGCGGCATTTTCAGCACGTTGGCCAGGCTCTGCCAACGTTCATTGGTGAGGTCGGTATGGCTATCGAGAATATGTTTGGGATCCAGCACGATATCGCGTGAAGACACGCTCACGGCCAGCGCTTCACCATTGCGATCGGTGATCATCCCCCGGTTGGTCGGCAACACCTGGGTGCGGATCGAACGCTGATCCGCCTGGTCAGTCAGTTGTTGATGCTCCAACAGTTGTAAATAGCCCACTCGAAACGCCAGCAGGAAAAAGCAAACCAGTATCCCGGCGCAAATCCAGCCAAAGCGAAGGGTTGAATAATTTTTACCGCTTTTTTTTATTAATGGCGCCACTGTTAACCCTGCGTTTTTATTAAGGTTATGTAATGATTTCAGTCTAACCTGACGAAAATCTTTAGAAGATTGCAGTTTGTAAGAAAGTAAAAACAAACGCGTTTACTGTTGCACATCCGCGCTGTCGTTTAACTCCGGTTTAACTTCCTGCCCTTGTTCAGGCTGCGGGGCGTTGGCCGGGTCAAATATATGGTCGAGGATCGCCCGCGCGGTCGGCCCTGCCACCACACCGTCGCCACCACCGTTTTCCAGAATCAGCGCCATCGCCACCCGTGGATTTTTATAGGGGGCAAACAGCGTATAGAAGATATGGTCACGCAGCCGCACCGGGATCATTTTGGCGTTATAGGTCTGATTCTCTTTCAGCCCAAACACCTGCGAAGTCCCGGACTTGGCGGCAATTTGGTACGGCGCGGTGTGGAACAGCTTGTAGCCGGTCCCGTTTGGCAGGTTGGCCATGCCATACATGCCGTTGCGCACAATGCCCCAATACGGCGATTTGGCATCGCCAATCTGCGCGGCCTGCTTCGGCGGTTGATAGAGGTTCACCTGGCGCCCCTGACGCATGGAATACAACAGATGAGGCGTCTTCACCTTGCCGTTATTGATAAGCGTGGTGAGTGCCTTCACCATCTGGATTGGCGTGGCGACCCAATAACCCTGGCCGATGCCCACCGAGATAGTGTCCCCCTGGTACCAGGTTTTTTTATGCACCCGCTGCTTCCATTCGCGGCTTGGCAAGACACCGCGATATTCTTCGTTAAGGTCAATTCCGGTAGCCTGGCCGTAACCAAACTTGCTCAGCCAGCTATGAATGCGGTCAATGCCCATTTCATAGGCCACCTGATAGAAGAAGGTATCGGCGGACTCTTCAATCGCCTTGGTCACGTTCAGCATCCCATGGCCGCTTTTTAACCAATCGCGATAGCGACGCTGGGTACCCGGCAACGTCCAGGTCGGTGCGCCAAAGAAGGTGGTATTGGGGGTGATCACCCCGGCGAACAGTGCAGAGGTCGCCATGTAGGGTTTCACTGTGGATGCCGGTGGGTACAGCCCCTGGGTTACGCGGTTTATCAGCGGCAAATCGGGGTTAGCCAACAGAGATTTATAGGCGGAGTAACTGATGCCCTTCACGAAAGGATTGGGATCGTAGCTGGGGCTGGAAACCATCGCCAGAATACCGCCGTCACGCGGGTCTTCAACCACCACTGCCGCTCGCTGCCCTTTGAGCACCGATTCGATATATTGCTGCAGCGGCAGATCGAGCGTCAGGTAAATGTTTTTGCCCGCCTGCGGCGGCTGCTCCTTCAGCAGACGTATCACCCGGCCGTGGTTATCCACCTCCACTTCCTGATAGCCGGTGGTGCCGTGCAGTTCAGACTCGTAATAAGCCTCAATGCCCTGCTTGCCGATATTGTGGTCGGCGGCATAGTTCTCACTCAGACCGGCTTTATCCAGCCGCTTCAAGTCACTATCATTGATTTTCGACACGTAACCCACCACGTGGGCCAGTTCGGCACCGTACGGATATTCCCGTTGCTGGTAGGTATCGATGGTTACCCCATCAAAGCGGTACTGATTGACCGCAAAGCGCGCCACCTCGGTCTCGGTCAGCCCGCTTTTCAGCGTCACCGGCTTGTAGCGACCGTTATGGTGCATATCATCGCGAAAGGCGGTGATATCTTCCGGGGTCAGATCGACAATCGGCGTCAGCTCTTGCAGCAACGCGGTCATGTTTTCGATTTTGCTGGGAATGATCTGGATTTGGTACAGCGTAATATTACGCACCAGCGGGGTGCCATTGCGGTCGAAGATCAGCCCACGACTCGGGGCAATCGGCACCATTTTAATGTCGTTCTGATTGGAGCGAGTTTGGTAGAACCCATGCTGTTTGACCTGTAATCGATACAGGTTGGCGACCAGCACGCCAAAACAGGCGACGACCAGCACCATTGCCACGCCGGCACGGCGAATAAACAGCATTTCCTCTGCGGAATGGTCACGAATTTTATCTTTTAATAGGGCCATGCGTGGCGAGTTACCTGTCAGACGTCACAATTTCCCAAGATAAATCAGGGCAGTGAAAAGTCGGCAAGCATAGCGTTATTGGCAAAGGCTCCCCATTAAAAGGTTGCTAATGAAATGGCATAAATGTTTCAGCATGTTGGAATGTTACCAAATGCCGATTTTTCTGCCGCTCAGGGATTGAGCCGTGATTTATGCCGGGCTACAATGTGACGCAGATCACACTAATTCATTTTTGCCCGCACGGCCCCCCGCCGACTGCGGCTTTTTCCAAGGACCATGTTCGATGAGTGCCATTGCCACAGGTTTTATCATGATGCGCTGGGAGTTACTGAGCGCCGTTATGATGTTTATGTCCAGCCAGCTAAACGTCGTTTGCCGCAAGACCAGCCGCAACGGCATGGCATTTATGTTCAGCAGCCTGGGGCTGTTCACCACCTGCTGGTTCGTCATGGGCCTGATGGGCATCAGTTTCAGCCAGGAAGGCTTTACGCAGTTCTGGTCCCACGCCTGGGATATGTATGTCGAAGTGGTCAGCAACACCCCCACCGACTGGCCACTGCCCTGAGCCAGAATGGAGAGGCAAGGCGTGACGCGTTTTGCCTGTCGTCTTTCTTGCGTTTGAACGTCGGTGGTAACATCCCGTTATTACCCAAAGGTTCATAAAATAAATAAAATATAAAGTAGCCGTCTGAAACGCATACCGGCTTATGCTGGCCCCAGACAACCTTGTCACACTGACGGGAAGGCAAACTTCCTGCTCACCTTTCCTGTTCCCCCCTTAATTAATCCAGAATCCGGCTTAATACTTAACCGATGACTGGCCTGGCTGATGGATAGCCATGCGCCGCCATCAGGATGCGTCATGATTTCTGCTTCTGCCCGTATTGCCGACAACAGCGTGATTGAGCCAGGCGTGATTATCGGTGCCCGCGTGAGTATCGGCCCTTTTTGCTTCATTTCCGCCGGGGTTGAGATAGGTGAAGGCACCACTATCGCCTCGCACACGGTGATTAATGGCCTGACGCGCATCGGCCGCGACAATGTTATCGGTCAGTTTTCCTCGATCGGCGAAGCCAGCCAGGATCTGAAATATGCCGGTGAGCCGACCACGCTGACCATTGGCGATCGCAATCGCATCGGCAAATACGCCACCCTGCATCGCGGTACGCTGCAAGGCTGCCAACGCACCGTCATCGGTCATGACAACGACCTGCGCGACAATGTGCATGTTGCCCATGACTGCATCATCGGTGACGGCGCTTACCTTGGCGATCACAGCGGCCTGGCGGGTCATGTTGAATTAGGCGATGCCGTCTGGGTCGGCGTTCGGTGCGCGGTACATCAGTTTTGCATTATCGGTGCCCATGCGCGATTAGCCGACGCCACCCTTCTGGTGCAGGACCTGCCTCCCTTTGTGCAGGCTGGCGGTCATCGCGCCAAACCTGATGGTCTGCATCTGGCTGCACCGGCTTTTCTGGCCGCCGATCCGCAACAGCAACGGGTGATTCACTCGCTGTATGACATGCTCTACCACCGGGCGATGCCGCTGGAGGAGGTTCGGCAGGAAGTGACTCACCTCAGCGTGGAATACCCGCTGCTGAGCCTGTTCCTCGACTTCTTCACGCGCTCGACGCGCGGCATTATCCGCTGAGCAACGTGGCCGCTATGCCACCTTATGGCAACGCACCGCTGAGCCACCCAGATTAACCCGCAAGTTTTGCGGTAGTTGGCAGCCTTCTCCGGCATAAGGGCAACGTTCGCGGAAGAAACACCCCTGCGGCAACTGGCGGTTGCCCGGCAGTTCGCCCTTGCGATCTTCAATCGTGCTGTCGGTCAATGAGCGCCCTGCGCGAGGCACCGAATCCAGCAGCAACCGGGTATAGGGATGCTGCGGCTGACTCAGTACCTGCGCGGTCGGGCCCAGTTCCACAATTTGCCCCAGATACATCACGGCGACACGGTCACTCATGTGCTGAATCACCGAGACGTTATGCGAAATCAGCACATAGGTCAGATTGCGTTGGCGCTGCAATTCCACCAATAAATTGAGGATCTGCGCCTGCACCGAGATATCCAGCGCCGAGGTCGGTTCATCCAACACAATGATATCCGGTTGCGAAGATAGCGCACGAGCAATGGAGATACGCTGCCGCTGTCCGCCGGAAAACTCGTGTGGCAAGCGGTCAATCGCCTCTGGCCGCAGGCCGACCTGTTGCGCCAGTTCCGCCGCCTGTGCCCGCCGCTGCACCACGCTGGTATGCTGCTGCACGTACACCGGTTCAGTAATAATGCGCCACACCGGCAGGCGGGGATCGAGCGACGACTGCGGATCCTGAAACACCATCTGCATACCACTGCCAAACCAGGATCCATCGTTGCGCGCCCGCAGCAGCTCACCGCTACTCGGTTTCAACAATCCCATCAGCAACTGCGCCAGCGTACTCTTGCCGCAGCCGGATTCGCCAACGATACCCAGGGTTTCCCCGCGCATGATGTTGAGATCCACCCCGTTGAGCGCGTGGACATACTCACGCGGCTTGCCACGCCAGTTATAACTGGCGGGAAAGCGTAGCCGCACGTCGCGCAGTTCCAGCAGCGCTTCAAGGTTCATTTCGCACCTCCAAATCAATAGACTGCGGATGCCAGCAGGCCACCCGCTGGGCCGGTTCTGCGGCTAAGGGCATTAGCGGCGGTGTTTGTCGGCACTGGCCGTCGGCGTGGCTGCAACGGTTGCTGAAGGCGCAGCCCGGCGGCAGCGCACTCAAATTAGGCACCGTGCCGGGAATGGCCCGCAGCAGGCTGCGCGGCTCGGCGCGTTCCGGTGCCGCCAGTAACAGCCCAATGGAATACGGGTGGCTTGGGTGTTCGATCACCCGCTCTGTAGTACCACTTTCAATCACGTGCCCGGCGTACATCACATACACCCGGTCGCAAAGCTGCGATACCACCGCCATATCATGGGTGATAAACAGCACCGCCGTGCCGCTGGCACGCGCTTTTTGTTGCAACAACCTCAGCACCTGGCGCTGCACCGTTACGTCCAGCGCGGTGGTCGGTTCATCGGCGATAATCAGCTCCGGCTCGCAGGAAAACGCCATGGCGATCAACACCCGCTGACGCATACCGCCGGACAGCTCGAACGGATAACGTTCCATCACGCGTTCCGCGTCGGCAATTTGCATCTCCTGTAAAAGTTGAATTGCCTTGTCACGCGCTGCCCGAGCCGAGAGCCGCTGATGCAGGCGGATCACTTCACACATCTGGCGACCAATCTTGCGCGTCGGATTCAGTGCGCTCATCGGTTCCTGGAAAATCATCGATACCCGCGCGCCGCGCAATTGACGCATTTGCCGCTCACTGGCATTGAGGACGTCGGTGCCCAGCATCTGCAGCGCTCCGCCGGTCACGCTGTAGCCGTCCTCCGCCAGCAGTCGCAGGGTCATCATCGCCGTCACCGACTTGCCGGAACCTGACTCACCCACCACGCCGACAATTTCGCCGGCCTTAACCTGCAGCGAAACGCGGTTAAGTGCCTTGACGCTGCCGCCGTAGACCGGGAATTCCAGTTGCAGCTCTTCGATAGATAAAACGGTAACTTCACTCATCAGCGCCCCCGGGTTTTAGGATCCAGCAGGTCGCGCAGACCGTCGCCGAACAGGTTAAAGCCGGTGGCGGTGATCAGGATCGCCGTACCGGGAAAGGCCGAATACCACCACTGGTCGAGCACATAGTTGCGCCCGTTGGCCACCATCGCCCCCCACTCGGCGGTCGGCTGTTGGGCACCCAGGCCGATAAAGCCCAGCGTGGCCGCCATCAGGATCGCCGTGCCAATATCCAGCGACGCCTGCACCACCAACGGCGGCATTACGTTACGCAGCACATGCCAACCGATCAGGTGCCAACGCGAGGCACCAAAGGTGCGTGCTGCCTGCATATAAGCCTGATGGCGTAGCGTTAAGGTTTGGCCACGCGCCAGCCGCACATAAAACGGAATGCGCACCACCGCGATAGCCAACATGGCATTGAACAGGCTGGGGCCGAGCGCCGCCGCCAGCGCCATGGTCAGCACCAGCGAAGGCACCGACAGCATAATATCCATGCAGCGCATAATCAGCGCATCCACCGTGCCGCCCATCACGCCGGAGAAGCAGCCAAGCAGCGAGCCAATGCCCCCCGCCAGCACCACCACCGCCAGCCCGGCGGCCACCGACTGACGGCTGCCGACCAGTACCCGGCTGAACAGATCGCGGCCTACTTCATCGGTACCGAACCAGTGTTCTGCCGAAGGCGGCAGCAGCCGTGCGGTAAGATCAATCGCATCCGGGTTGTGCGGTACCAGCCACGGCGAGAACAGCATCAGGAACAGTACGGCAATCATGATGGCGGCACCCAGCAGCGTCAGCGGGCTACGCCGCACGCGGTACCAGGCACGGCGCAGGCTGACAAAACGCAAGGCCGGTTGCGCCGCCGGCGGTTGTTCGATTTGAGTCATTGTCATTATCCCTCGCGCCCCATTCGCGGGTCGATCCACAGATAAAGCAGATCGACGATCAAATTCACCATCACGTAGGCGAAGGACACCACCACGGCAAACCCCATTACTGCCGGGAAGTCCAGCGCCTGAATGGAGTCCACCACATAGGCCCCCATACCCGGCCAGGCGAATACCGTTTCGGTCAGTACCGCGCCATACAGTAAATCCCCCAGCGCCAGCCCCAACACCGTCACTGAAGGGATCAGGGCGTTGGGCAGCGCATGCCCGAGCACCACGCGCCAATGCGAAAGGCCGTTGGCGCGCGCAGTGCGGATGTAGTCTTCTCCCAACTGTTCCAGCATCGCCGATCGAATTTGCCGCGCCACCACCCCGAGGTGAACAAAGGCCAGGGTCAGCGCCGGCAAAATCAGGTGCTGCAGGCTGTTCCAGAAGGCTTCGCCATTGCCGGTCAACAGGGAATCGAGCAGGTAGAAGCCGGTGATATGGGTCGGTGGATCCAGCCAGTCGTCCAGCCTGCCGCCGCCGGGTAACAGATTGAGTTGGCCGTAAAAAAGGATAATGACGCCCAGCCCCAGCCAGAATGCCGGGGTGGAGATACCGGTCACCGACAGTAACCGCACCAGATGATCGGGCCATTTATTGCGATAAACCGCCGATACCACGCCGAGCGGCACGCCCAGCGCGATTGCCAGCAACAAGGCGCAAAAAGCCAGTTCCAGCGTGGCGGGAAAGAAGGCACGTAGATCTTCCAGTACCGGTCGCCCGGTGCGAATGGAAGTTCCCAGATCGCCATGCAACAGATCCAGCACGTAGCGGCCAAATTGCACATATAACGGCTGATCCAACCCCAGCTGCTGGCGAATATGCTGGACAATTTCTTCGCTGGCGCGGTCACCGGCCAGTAACCGCGCCGGATCGCCGGGGATCAGGTGAGAAATGGTAAAGGTGATAACGCACACCCCGAACATCACCAGCACCAACCCCCAGCAACGCTGACGGATAAGGCTCCAAACGTTCATAGCGATTTCCCATGGTGCAGGGGCAGCCAAAAGGCTGCCCGAAGAAGATTACTTGCTCATCTGCCCAACGTTGAACACCTGCTCCAGCATCGGGTTATATACAAAGCCCTTCACCTCTTTGTTCATCGCCACCTGATAGTTTTTCTGGAACAGATAAACATAAGCCGCCTGGTCGATGACAA
The DNA here is from genome assembly GCF_056376275.1 of Serratia sp. AR11. NCBI lineage: Bacteria > Pseudomonadati > Pseudomonadota > Gammaproteobacteria > Enterobacterales > Yersiniaceae > Serratia > Serratia sp. AR11. The sequence goes on along the minus strand of NZ_CM150739.1, from coordinate 2,649,354 downwards.
TTTTCTGCGCCGCCTGGTAATCGGCAGTACGCACCTGCTGATCGGACACCGCTACCGCTTTCTTCAGCAGCGCGTCCACCTGCGGATCGCTGTAGAACGAACGGTTGCCCGGTAGTCCTTTCTTGTCGGATTCGAACCAGTAGTTCATGAACATGTAGGGGTCGGCGAAGTCCGGGCTCCAGTTGCCGATGGCGATGTCGTAGTTACCCTGGCCGATACGGTCACGCATGGTGGCGTTGGCCAGTTTCTCCAGCTTGACGTTGATGCCCACCGTCGCCAGGCTGGCCTGTACCGACAGCGCTATCGCCTCCCAGTTGGGGTCGCTTACCGAATACAGGAAATTGAGCGAAGCCGGTTTGTCCTTCACCGCCGCCAGTGCTGCTTTGGCCTTGTCCGCATTCTGGCTATATTGCTGCGCGGTGGCGTCGTATCCCCACATGCCTTCCGGGATCGGGCCACGCATCTGTTTGCCGTTGCCGCCGAGAATGCCCTTCACCATGCCCTGGTAATCCACCGCGTAGGAAATGGCGCGGCGCAGATCAACCTGATTCAGCGGCGCTTTGCCGTTGTTGAGATATAAGTAGGTCACCCGCAGCGACGGATACTCATTGACCGCCACCTTGTTTTCGCTCTTCAACGCCGTAAGCTGGTCGATCGGCAAGGATTCGGCAATATCCAGGTCACCACGGGTCAGTTGCAAACGACGGGTGGCGCTTTCGCCGATGATTTTCACCGTTACCCGCTTAAAGGCCGGTTTGGCACCGCTGTAATGCGGATTCGGTACCAGCACCAACTGCTGGCCTTTTTGCCAACGGTCCAATTTGTACGGGCCGGAACCGGCGCTGTGGTTCGCCAGCCAGGCTTTACCTTCGTCCGCCGGATTAGCCTTGGCGATGGCCGGGTTAACAATACCGGCCCCGTCGTTGGCCAGGGTGTACAGGAACGGTGCAAACGGGGTTTTCAGGGTGAACCGCACGGTTAGCGGATCCACTGCCGTCACCTGCAAGTCTTTCGGGAAAGCTTCGGAAGGCCCCTGACCAATTTTCATCAGGCGTTCGAACGACCACCTCACCGCCTCGGCATTAACATCCGTACCGTCATCAAACTTGTTGCCGGGTTTGAGCTTAAAGGTCCACACCAGCTGATCGTCAGAAGCCGTCCAGCTTTCTGCCAGCTCGCCCTCCACCTGAGTCGAGCCTTTGCCGCCCTCGGTTTTGTACTGCACCAGTCGTTGGTAGGCCGGATAGGTCACCGTCCAGTCGTTGTTATCTATGGTCACCGCCGGATCCAGCGTTTGCGGGTCGGCCGCCTTGCCAATCACCAGCATGTCTTTGGGTACAGCGGCCTGCGCCTGCCCCATTACCGCCATGCCCAACGTCACTGCAGCCGCCAGAGCGGCGTATTTGATCTGATTCATAAACAAAGCTCCTGATGCGTTGAATGTGTGTTGTTTTAATCGTAAGAAAAACAGCCGAAGCGATCGGCCAAAAGCGGATACTCGCCCGCGTTGGGCAGCTCAAAATGCCACCATTCGCTGGCGATAGCGCGAAAACCTCCGGCGGCCATCACCGCATTCAGCAGCAGCCGGTTGCGCTGCACCTCCGGAGGGAAGTCAGGGTAAAACGGGTGGGATCTTTCGCTCATCTCATCAAAGGCGGTGCCCATGTCCAGCGCCACACCGGCGGCATCCAGCAGCGTCACGTCAATCGCCACGCCCCGGCTGTGGTGCGAACCGGTTAGCGTGCTGGTGACATATTGCGGATCCGGACACGCCTGCCACAACAATGCCTGCGCCTGCTGTGGCCGATAAGCGTCGAACACCAGCAAGGAAAAACCGGCCAGCCGCGCCGCCAGCAAACAGCGCCCTAATCCCTGCACCGCGTCGGGATGCAGCAGGCAGCGACTCTCAAGATAAATCGCCCGGCCGGTCAGGTTGTCGGCGCTGGCGTATTTCAAGTCGATAGGCAACTCGGGAAAGGCTTCGGCCAAATCGACTAACGTTACATTGTCACTCATTGCGTTTTCCCATAGTGATTAAATAGTGATTAAGATTCAAATTGCCCCAGCTCTTTTTGCAGCATGCGGTTATTGGCCAGCCGTTGCTCCACCGCCGCGCCGCCCTGTTCCAGCACCGAAGACAGCAGCAGATTGAACAGACAGCTCAGCGGTGCCAGTGAGTCCCAAAACTGGCCGGTGTCGGTTTTCACCTGCAGCAGATCAATCGGGTAATCCCTTGCCCACGGGCAGTAAATATCGGTGATCAGCGCCAGCCGCAGCCCGCGCGCACAGGCGGCCTGACAATATTTTTGGGCGATAGTGGAATAGGCGCGGGTGTCGGTCAGCACCAGATAAGGCGCGCTGAATTCCGAATTGAGTGATTCCACATAGGTGCCGGACAGTCCGTCGGCGTAATAGACTTTGGGCCGCAGATATTCCAGATGGCTGTAGAAGGCGTTGGCGATGCCGCGCGTGGATTGAATACCGACCACGAACACCGCTTCCGCCTGCGCCAACTGTCGGCTGACCTGGGCAAAGGCATCACCGCCGGCCAATTGGTAAACATGCTCGACAGCCTCCAGCTCCAGCGTTAACGACTGGCGCAGTTTTTGCGGCTGTGGCTGTTCGCGCCGTTGGCGATAAGCGCCCAGGCGGTCGGTCACGCCCCAGGGCTGATACAGCGCCGTCCCCTGTTCACGCAGCGTGCGTTTCAAATCGTCAAGATTGCGGTAACCCAGACTACGCAGGTACCGTCCCACAGAGATGCCGCTGGTGGCGGTGCTGCGGGCGATGCTGTCTGCCGTTTCAAACGGTACCTGCGCCAAGTTGGCCAGCAGATATCCGGCGATACGTTTCCCGGTCGGGGTCTGTACCGCAAATGACGCTTCTATTTGTGCGATCACATCTGGATGCTCAGCCATAGTTCGCCCGTTGTTGTTGAGTTGTCATTACGCCACCCTTTGTTACTCAGGTAACAAAGACTGATGATGACAATGCATGGCCCGTGCCAATGGCGAACTGCTGGGGGAAAATTATCGCATGGCGGCGTATGGCGCTGCAGAAACGGTAGCGCATGCGGTTACAACATAGTCATCAGTTGATAACTATTGCACAACAATTGGGCAATGCATCTGGCAATGCACCGCCGTGAACCCTTAATTTCAATTTTATGACCAGGCTTGCGAAACCAGTGCAAAAGTCTGTGCAAGATGGCAATCCGGTCTATGAGGTGTACCACGAACCATGATGGTGGGCGTATCCACGCAAGGCAGGCCGCGCTGGTTCAGCCATTCGCCAAGACCAGTGGTCAGCGGCGTATCTACCCGCACGAACTGGCCGCTGCAGGGGTGGCATAAGGCATCAATCAGGATAACCGCGTCGGCAAGTTCAGGCGCCACCACCGGGCCGATCATGCTGCCATGGCCAAAACGACGGCGCAAAGCAAAACCGACGGCCATCCCGTGGCGTTCCAGCACCAGCGCCTGCTCGGCGCTTGCCAGTATCTCCGCCAACAATGGCTGACGTCGCAGGCCACTGGCGGCAAAATCCAGCTCACTCAGTAAGGCAATATCCGATGCTAATGCCGGGCGCAGGAGTAAACCTTCCGGTAAAGGCTGGGCATTGCGCATTGGCAACTCCCGGCATTGATGTTGCGCCAACGTCCCTTGTTCGATAAACCCCAATTGCCGATACAGCGGTTTTCCCTGTTCAGTCGCTACCAAATGAATCTGATAAGGCGTCAATGGTGCCATCAGCTGCTGCAACATGGCCCTGGCGATACCTTGCCCGCGCTGCTGCTCGGCAACAATCACCAACCCCAGCGTGGCACGCTGTTCACCCCACAGCCAGCGCAGCGCACAGCCCACCACCTGCCCTTCGGCCTCGGCTATCACACCGGCACCCAACGACCACGCCTGCTGCCAATCCTCCAGCCGGTGGGGCCACTGTATCTGTTGCGACAGTTCGAACGCGGCCAGAAGATCCGTGTCGATCATTGGGCGCAGAATAATGCTCGGTTTTTCCTGGGGCACCTTTACCTCCTGATTCATTTAGCGGCGAAAATCGCCCTGTCACAAAGTAGCAAATTCGGTTGTGTCTGGCACATTGCTTATGGTCTTAATATGGACTAAATTTGACACATTCGTTCAGCGAGGAGAGCAGTATGAAAGTTGAAACCATTAGCTATGTAAAGAAACACGCCGCCGCGCTCGATTTGTCTGAACCTATTTTGGTTACGCAAAATGGCACACCGGCTTATGTGATCGAGTCTTATGAAGAGCGCAAACAACGGGATGACGCTATTGCCTTGCTTAAATTGCTAACGCTGTCTGAAAAAGACAAAAAAGAAGGGAAGGTTTATACCCGCGACCAGTTACTGGCTGATATAGATAACTAATGCGGTAAAAAGGAGATGTCGCATGAAGGAACAGCTTGATATTGAGTATACCGCAACGGCAAAAAGCACCCTGGTCGAGATTATCCGTCATCTTAAAGCCAATAATGTCCCTCCGATGCCTGTCGTGGGCGAGATCATCACCGCGTTTGAAGCAAGGGTAAGTCAGTTCTCAACCGGTTGTCAGATATGCCCTGAACTTTTAAAGATTGGCTGCGATAAATACCGTGAATGTAATACGGTAAATGGTTATCGCGTCATCTATTCGCTCGAAGATTCACTCATTACCGTGCACGCTTTTCTTGCACAAAAGCAGGATATTCAGCAAATATTATTTAATCGACTGATAGCCCCCTAAGCCCCACCGCCCGGCACCTTTTACGTTTGTTCACCGATTTCGCCCAGCAACACCTGATAACCGGTGTTATTATTACTCTGCTCAATAAACTCCTCCCAATTCAAAGTGGTACGACAAGCTGATGGAAGCGTGGAAACTCAATCTGATCTCGGTCTGGCTCGGCTGTTTCTTTACCGGGCTGGCGATGAGCCAAATCCTGCCTTTTCTACCGCTGTACGTCGAACAGCTCGGCGTCAGTGGCCACCAGTCGCTGAGTATCTGGTCCGGACTGGTGTTCAGCGGCACTTTTTTGGTCTCAGCGCTGGTATCACCGCTGTGGGGCAGCCTGGCTGACCGCAAGGGCCGCAAGCTCATGCTGTTGCGTGCTTCGCTGGGGATGGCGGTCGTGATTGCGCTGCAAGGCATGGTCACCAACGTTTACCAGCTGTTTGCACTGCGTGCCTTGATGGGGCTGACCTCCGGCTATATCCCCAATGCCATGGCGTTGGTCGCTTCGCAGGTACCGCGTGATAAAAGCGGCTGGGCTTTGGGCACTTTGTCTACCGGCCCGGTGACCGGGGTGATCGTTGGCCCACTATTGGGTGGCCTGATGGCCGACCATCTGGGGCTGCGCGTGGTGTTCTTCGTCACCGCCGTGCTGATGTTTGTCAGTTTCCTGATTACCCTGCTCCTGATAAAAGAACGCCATATCGAGGTAAAAAAAGCCGATCGATTAAGCGGTAAAGCGGTATTCCAGTCGCTGCCCTATCCGGCGCTGATTGTGACCTTGTTTGTCAGCACTCTGATGATCCAATTGGCCAACTCATCGATCAGTCCGATACTGACGCTGTTTATCAAGGATTTGTCCGGTGATAGTGGCAATCTGGCCTTTATTAGCGGCATGATCGCCGCCGTTCCTGGCGTTGCCGCATTGATGTCTGCCCCGCGTCTCGGCCGGCTTGGCGACCGTATCGGCACCGCACGCATTTTGTTGGCCGCATTGGGATTGACTACGGTGCTATTTGCCATCATGGCCTGGGTGGAAACGCCGCTCCAGTTGGGGATCCTGCGTTTTCTGTTGGGGTTTGCCGATGGTGCCTTGATGCCTGCCGTGCAGACGCTGCTGCTGAAGTACTCTTCCGATCAGGTCACCGGACGCATCTTCGGCTATAACCAGTCGTTTATGTATCTCGGTAACGTGGTGGGTCCGCTGATTGGTTCTGGCGTTTCGGCGCTGATGGGCTTCCGCTGGGTGTTTGTGGTCACGGCGGTGCTGGTGCTGATTAACTGCCTGCAACTGCGCAGCCAGTTTAACAAGGTCGAAGCGAAGTCCTCTCCCTCCGGCCAAGAGGGAGAGCGTTGATTAATGGTTAATCACGTAACCAGGGGGTAAAGGTCACGCCGATCAACAGCCCTTCCGGGCTGAGCAACCGGGTGACGCTCTGGCCCCAGGGTTCTTCGCGGTTGGCGATCAACAGACGATAACCGCGATCGATCAACCCCTGAGTTGCCAGTGCCATATCGGCAACGTCAAACTCCATCCAGGCCTGCGGCACCGGCAAATCGGCCGGCCATTGATCGCTGCCGAAGCAGGACTGTGCGGCCTGCGCCAACGGCCACAGGGCGAAGTGTTTAACCCCCTCCAGTGCGCCATGCTCGGTCAGCAAATAATCGGCATTGCCGTCCATGGGCTTCAGCGGCAGCCCCAGCGCGTCAGCGTAGAACGCCTTGCTTTGTTCCATATGCTGGGTAATCGGCCCAAATCCGGCGATAAACAACACGCCCAGTCCTGCGAACTGCTGTTCCATGTTCTCTCCTGTTGGCTATCAACGCCCCTGACGCATTTGCGTTGGGGAAAATCCATAGGCCGCCTTGAAGCGGTTGCTGAAATGGCTGGAGGAACTAAAACCGCACTCCAGCGCAATTTGCGTCAGTGGCAGCAGGCTGTGGCGCAGCAGTTTTTCTGCCTGCTGCAGCCGCGCGCGCATCACAAACTGATGTGGTGCCAGGCCCGTGTCATGTTTGAACATCCGGGCAAAATGGAACTCACTCAGCCCTGCCTGTGCCGCCAGGTCTGCCAGCAACAACGGCTGGTCGAGATGCTGCTCAATATACTCTTTCACCCGTTTGGCGACCGCCGGAGCCAGACCGCCGCGGACCTGCGGTAACGCCCATTGCAATTGGCTGTAACGCTGGACCAGGTGCGACATCAGCAGGGTTGTGGCGCTGCTGAGTGCCAGTTGATTGGCGCGCTCATGCCAGTCGCAGTTGAGTAAAAATTGACGATACAGCAGTGTGATCTGCGGATCCTCGCCAAAAGCGTAGGGTTCGAGATTGATCGCCGCCGGGCTGCGATCCCAGGTTTGCTCTGCCACCTGACGCAAATGCTGGTCGGTACAGTAAAGGTGCACGAAAGACAAATCGCTGCGCACGTCCCAGGTAGATTCATACTGGCGCGGCATAATGCAGAAGCGATCCGGCCCGCCGCCGTTCTTCCAGCCACCGGGAACTTTTTGATAGCACTCATAGCCGTCGGCAATATACAGACTCAGAGTATGGTGATCGGCGCTTTCCTGGGTAATACGGTCATTGCAGTTGGACCAGGCGGCCAGTTCCACGCCAGAACCCAGCTGCACGCTGTTGTGCAACCGCGCTTTATGTTCCCGCAGTGTTTCAAACGCCTTGTAGCCGGACATCGCCGTCCCCTTTTTCACCCATCCACCCAGTGTAGAGAGTGGCGCAGCGCCACACCAGCCGTCAGCCCGCGCTTTTGCCAAAAAAAGCGCAAGAATATGCAATTGTACGCAAAGCGCTGAAAGCACGCCGACAGGCAACGACGGATACTGAGCCGGTCTATTTTGCTGGAGTCTATTATGAATACGCTGCTGTACCTTGCCGTGGTGCTGATTTGGGGCACCACCTGGATTGCGATTACCCTGCAGCAGGAAGGCCCGGTGGCTATTCCCGTGTCCATCAGTTACCGCTTTGTGGTCGCCGCGCTGGTGATGTTGGTTATTTTGCTACTGGCGCGCCGCCTGCGCCGCATTACGCTGCGTGACCATCTGTTTTGCATCCTGCAAGGCTGCTGTGTGTTCGGGTTCAACTTTTACTGCTTCTACCATGCGGCGGCCTATATCAGCAGCGGGCTGGAATCGGTGATTTTCTCAATGGCAGTGCTGTTCAACGCGGTCAACGGGTTGATTTTCTTCCGGCAACGTCCCAGCCCGAACCTGCTGCCGGCGGCGGTGCTGGGTATCACCGGGATCGTCGCCCTGTTCTGGCAAGATCTGGTCGCCACGCAAATGGCGCCGGAGCTGTTGAAAGGCATCGGGCTGAGCGCGCTGGGCACTTTCGGTTTTTCTTTGGGCAATATGATCAGCTCCCGCCACCAGCGGCGCGGGCTGGATATTCTGTCTACCAATACCTATGCCATGAGCTATGGCGCTATCCTGATGGCGCTGATCGCCCTGGCCCAGGGTGCGTCATTCCAGATTGAGTTCAGCACTCGCTATATCGGCTCACTGCTGTATCTGGCGATATTCGGTTCGGTGATTGCCTTTGCGGCCTATTTCAGCCTGCTGGGCCGTATCGGTGCCGGTGCCGCAGCCTACAGCACCCTGTTGTTCCCCCTGGTGGCACTGAGCATTTCGACAATTTATGAAGGCTACCAGTGGCACCTGAATGCGGTGATTGGCCTGTGCCTGATCCTGCTGGGTAATCTGGTGATGTTCGCCAAACCGGGCCGGTTCACGGCTTTGTGGCGTCGCCGGGCGGTATAAAATAAGTAAATAACGCCTTCTGGAAGGCGTTTTATCCTGCTCTAAACGATCACAAGTGAATCTCCCTCTTTATTATAACCAATAAAAATTAACAATTAATGCTGAAAGCCTGAGATCAGCATTGACATTCATGCCATCAAATCAATACATTTAATACTAAACCGTTACAGTATTATGGTAATTTTTTGTATTTTATTAACCAATTGGTTTGGAAAATAAAGATGAGCAATAAGATCCCTCATTTAATGATAAAGATCCTCGCCGGTTTTATCGTCACGGCAATCTCTTTATCTACTTCTCTGAGTTACGCTGAAGTTGTCGATGCAGGTAAGGATCTCAGGCTGATAAAAGGCCGCTATTTAGCTATCGCCTCTGACTGTGTGGCCTGTCACACGGCATCCGGAGGCAAACCTTTCAGTGGCGGCTTAGCCATGCCTCTGCCGATGGGAAATATCTATTCTACCAACATCACGCCAGATAAAACCTACGGCATTGGCGAATATTCACTGGACGACTTCAAGAAAGTGTTGCGTGAAGGTATCAGGCGCGACGGCTCGAATCTTTATCCGGCAATGCCATTCCCGTCTTATACCAAGCTGACTGATGATGATATTGCCAGCCTTTATGCCTATTTTATGCATGGCGTTGAACCTGTTAATCAAGAAAATAAGGAGCCCGACTTCCCGTGGCCACTCACTATGCGCTGGCCGCTGATCGCATGGAATACCCTGTTCCTGGAAAAAGGCGCTTATCAATACAAATCTGACCGGAGCCCAGAGTGGAACCGTGGCGCTTATTTGGTACAGGGCGCGGCGCACTGCGGCTCCTGTCATACCCCCCGCGGGCTAGGCATGCAGGAAAAAGCCTATGACGAAAGCCAGAAAGGTTTCCTGGCCGGTGCGAAGATTGGCGGCTGGGAAGCTTTTAACATCACCAGCAACATGGCCTCGGGAATCGGTAGCTGGTCACAGCCGGAGATCGTGCAATATCTTAAAACCGGCAATGTGCCGTTTAAAGCTCAGGCTGCCGGTTCAATGGCTGAAGCGGTCACCCATAGTTTTAGCAAAATGGACGATGCGGACCTACAGGCTATCGCTTTGTATTTAAGAGATATACCGTCCGTAGGTGATAACCAAACGCGACCTCGCTCATCAAAGATTCAGCCAATAGAAAATAACGATCCCACCGGAGCCAACGTTTACCTAAACAACTGCGCCAGTTGCCATGGCAGAACAGGCAGCGGAACAACGGACGGCTATTACCCTTCCATGGTCGGCAACAGCGTTGTCGGTGCCATGGACACCAACAATCTGATCAAAGTCATCTTACAAGGTGCCGAGGTGAACAATGGCAAGGAACACTACTTCATGCCCGCGTTTGCCGACCAATTAAGCAATGAGCAAGTGGCACAACTGGCTGAATACCTGGTGGAAAGTTTTGCGGGGCACAAGCTCACCGTGGACGCCGATCAGGTTAAAAAGCTCCGTGATTCCAGCAATTAGGACGTCGTATATGAAAAATAAATCGAGCTATGGCTTATCCCGACGTCGCCTGCTGAAAAGTAGCGCCATTGCGGGAGCCGCCTTGCTGTCTATCAATATCGTTTCAGCCCCGCTCAAGTTAGTGGATGATAGACCTGGTGTGGATGCCTTTTTGAAACTGGCCCGGTTGCTGACCAACAGGCCGACACTCGAACCCGCATTTTCCGCCGCAATGTATTCGGCCCTGGTCTCCCATACGGAGCAGTTTAATCACCGCCTCAACACCCTGGAAAAAGCGCTTTCTATCAGCGGCGCGCAAGACGTTCAATCCTTCATTTCTGCCCTTCCCTCCGAGGATGAAAACCGAAAACTGGCGTTGCTTATTATAGAAAGTTTTTATACCGGCAATGTGGGGCGCGGTCGCCAGGCGGTAGTGGTGAGTTATGAAAAGGCATTGATGTTCCAAAAGACCATTGATGTCACCGTGATCCCTACTTATATCCGCGCCCAGCCTAATTACTGGGTGGCTACGCCAAATTTAGACAATTAAAAATTTATAGTGAGCAAACTATGGCCATTGAATATGATTGCGACATTCTCGTCGTGGGTGCCGGTATTCTGGGCGGAGCCGTCGCCAACAGCCTTGCCAAACAGGGACGATCAGTCACCATTTTAGAGGCTGGCCCTCGCGTTAAGCGTTCGGAAATCCTTGAAGCATTTCGCCAATATGGCAATAAATCGGACTATAACGGTCCTTACCCTGACGTACCCTGGGCGCCAAAATCCGCTTCGGGTAAATATTCTGACGACTATATCGAGAGCGTCGGCAATATCACCCAAAAGCCTGCTTTCTTGCGTTTGGTCGGTGGAACCACCTGGCACTGGGGCGGTGCAACCTGGCGAAATCTGCCCAGCGATTTCAAATTAAAAACGCTGTACGGCCATGGCCGTGACTGGCCGCTTGACTACGACATGCTGGAACCCTGGTACCAACAGGCTGAAGAAGAGATTGGCGTGAGTGGTTCAAACACCGACGATCAGCGAGGTCTGGGGCAACAACCTTATCCCCCGCGCTCTAAACCTTATCCCATGGCAATGCAGCCCTGGAGCTATTTGACTCAGCAAGTGGCCGAAAAGGTATCAACAGTCAATCACCACTTTGTTGATGAACCTAATGCACGCGCGACGCGCCCCTATCAAGGGCGACCGATCTGCGCGGGCAATAATAACTGTGCGCCTATCTGCCCAATTGGTGCACAGTTCTCCGGCGATAAACCTGTTGTATGGGCCGAACAGAATGGCGCTAAACTGTTAGTCAATGCAGTGGCTTACCGCATTGAAAAAGGACCGGATAACAAGATTGTCGCTATCCACTATAAAAATCCGCAGGGTGAAAGCACACGCCTTACTGCACGTTATTTCGTATTGGCCGCACATGGGGTAGAAACGCCGAAACTGATGCTGATGTCGGACATCGGTAATTCATCCGATCAGGTAGGTCGTAACATGATGGGGCACACCGGGCGGTCTATCTCTATGCTGGCGAAAGATCCCGTTTGGGCGGGACGTGGTCCGACTCAACAAGGAAGCATCAACACCTGGCGCGACACGCCGCTGCGGCACCAGCATGCGGCTATTCGCCACTTCCTGGATAATACCGTTCCTAACGAACTGATTACCCGCCGATTGCTGAGTCAAGGTATTGTAGGCCCGGAGCTTGATCGTTTGATCCGCCACAATTCCGCGCGCTACCTGAAGATTGCATCTTACGTCGAGGTATTGCCCGATCCGACCAACAGGGTCACCCTGAGCAATAAGCGCGATGCACTGGGTCTTCCTACGCCACGCATCAACTATGACATTGCCCATGAATACACCATGAACGCCATGGCTTTGCTCTATAAAGACTATGACCAATTCAGGAGTCTGTTCGGTGCGACTGAGGTACTGAATGATATTCAGGCTTGGGTACCAAGTTCCCATATCATGGGCACCACCATTATGGGGAGTGACCCACGGGACTCCGTGGTCAACCATGAATGCCGCTCTTTCGATCATGCCAACCTCTTTATCACCAGTACCAGCGTACACCCCAGTTCCACCGTGGTTAACCCAACTCTGACCGGTTATGCGATTGCTCTACGCGTCGCTGAAATTATTAATAAAGAGATTTAATAACGCATCGCCGTTGCGCTGGCAGGGCTGAACCGCAGCGCACTGGCCGATGTCACGTCTGGCAATGCGCCATTCGTCGCTCCAACCGTAGATAATCCGATCTGCATCAGCTTCAACGAAAACCCGCTCGGCATGTCACCCAAGGCACAAGCGGCGACGTCGCCCTGAAAACTCAACCATTAGGGCTATACTCAGACTCTTGCCGATTTTTCATAAGGACATCAGGATGCTGAGATTTTCCCGTCGTTGGCTGTTATCCGTCGCCCTCACCGCTTTTACCGCCACAGCAGCGACCGAATCGCCAAAATACGGCCAAGAGCTGCAGGGTTTTCACTACCCTTACCCCTTGCAGCAGTTTAGCTTCACCTCTCAGGGGCAGCAGTTAAGCATGGGGTATATGGACGTGCCGCCAGAAGGTGAAGCCAACGGTCACACTGCGGTGCTGATGCACGGTAAGAACTTCTGCGCCGCCACCTGGCAAGACACTATCAAAGCGCTGAGCAAAGCCGGTTACCGGGTGATCGCACCGGACCAAATTGGCTTTTGCAGTTCGACCAAACCGCAACATTACCAATACAGCTTCCAACAGTTGGCACAGAACACCCACGCGTTGCTCAATAACCTGAAAATCAGTAAAGCGGTGATCGTTGGTCACTCCACCGGGGGCATGCTGGCGACGCGTTACAGCCTGATGTATCCGCAGGCGGTTGAGCGACTGGTAATGGTGAACCCGATTGGGTTGGAAGACTGGAAGGCCAAGGGTGTTCCCTGGCGCAGCGTCGATCAATGGTTCGAGCGTGAACTGAAAACTTCCGCGGCAGGTATCAGGCAATATGAGTTGAATACCTACTACATCGGCCGCTGGAAACCAGAGTATGACCGCTGGGTCGATATGCTCGCCGGGCTGAACAACGGGCCGGGGCATCGCCTGGTGGCCTGGAACTCGGCGCTGATTTACGACATGATTTTTACCCAGCCGGTGTACTACGAATTTAAGGATCTGCAAACGCCAACCACGCTGATGATTGGTACCGCCGACACCACCGCCATCGGCAGCGACATTGCCCCACCGGCGGTCAAAGCCAAACTTGGGCATTACAATGTGTTGGGCAAACAGGTGGCAAAACTGATCCCGCACGCCCGCCTGATCGAGTTTCCGGGGCTGGGCCATGCGCCGCAAATGGAAGAACCCGCACAGTTTAATCAGGCGTTGATTAAGGCATTGCGCCCCTAACGATTCGATACAGGACAGGAAATTAAAACCCCTTGCCCTTCACTCACCCGGAAACTGGGATCGTGCTATGGTATTAACGGATTTAAGTAAGGAGTGGCCGATGCCGAGATTTCTCTCTATACGCGCAGTACGGCGCGTTGCCCTGACAGGAGTTGTTATGAGCATGATGTTAAGCAGCACTACCTTTGCCAGTTCACTGCCCCTGCTGGCCCCCTCTGCGCTGAAAGGGCACTGGCAGTTGAACGATGCCGAAGGCAAAGCCGCCGCCTGCGAAGTTGAGTTAAGCGATGAATTGATCGAAGGCACCAACGCCTACCGTTTTACCGCCTCTGCACAATGTCTGCAGCCGCTGGCCCTCGCCGAACTGCCGGTCGCCTGGCGCCCAACGCCGGACGGCATGACGTTAACCAACGCCGACGGCAGCATGGTGGCGTTTCTGGCGCTGACCGCCCCCAAACGCTACGAAGTGATAAATCATCACGGCAAGCCGCGCTTTACTCTGACGCCACGCCAATAACCGTCTTTTCTGGCGTGACGGCAGCGTAAAAAACCTGTCGTCACGCCACCAACAATCCCATTAACGCACCGCCCGCCAAAACCCACAGCGGATGAATACGCTTGCTCATGCTCACGACCGTGGCCAGCAGAATAATCGCCGCCAGCGGCCAGCTTGGCGCGGAAGCCTCGGCAATCAGCACCCCACTCGCCGCCACTAAACCGACGGTAACCGGCACCAGGCCACTCTGCACTCTGCGCCGCCAGGGTTTATCCTTGAAGCGTCGCCAGGCCCCCATCACCAGCAGGGTGACGATCGACGACGGGCCGAACTTGGCAACCGAAGAGACCAACAGCCCGGCCCAGCCGGCCACGTGCCAGCCAATCAGCGGCACGATCATCATATTCGGCCCCGGTGCAGCCTGCGCCATGGCGAACAGCGCACTGAACTCCTGCGCGCTCATCCATTGATGAACCTCCACCACCTGGCGCTGCATTTCCGGCAGAATGGTCATGCCACCACCGAACGCCAGCAGCGACAATTCGGTGAAAATCAATGCCAGTGAGATCAAGATAGCGATCATGATGGATCCCTCCACCACAGCAGCAGAATGCTCAGCGGTGCCAGCACCAGCATGGTCGGTAATAACGGCAAACGCAGCCAGGCAATGGTAATCAGGCTGAGCGCCACAATCGCCAGTGCCAGCCATTTACCGCGCAGCGGTAACAGCATTTTTATCCCGGTGGACAACAGCAAACCGGCCGCCGCAGCGGCTAAGCCGGCAAACACGTGTTGCACATGGGCATCGTTCTGGAAACGGGCGTAGACCATACCCAACCCGACCACAATCGCCGTTGGCGCGCTGATCAGCCCCAGCAGCGCGCACAAGGCACCGCGTACCCCACGAAACTCCATACCCACCGCCACTGAAAGGTTGATCACGTTGCCGCCGGGCAAAAACTGACACAACCCCAGCAGTTCGGTGAACTGTTCACCGCTCAACCAGCGCCGGTCTTCCACCAGCATGTTACGTGCCAGCGGCAGCACGCCGCCAAAACCAATCAGCCCCAGCATCAGAAAGCCCAAAAATAGCTCACTGTTACCCGGAGGGGCCGCTAGTTGGCTGTTTTTTACTGCATCAGATTCAGACATTGCCGCTTCCAGATTGCTTTTTATGATGGCTGGTATGATGCGCGCCGCCATGTCATGCTGTCTAATGCATTTCATAAGCAACAAGGATACCTTCAAGGTATGTCTATGATTGAACTCCGTCGCCTGCGGGCGTTCGTTACCGTGGTGGAAGAAGGCAATATCACCCGCGCCGCCGAACGGCTGTTTATTCAGCAGCCGCCGTTAACCCGCCTGTTGCAAGGGCTGGAGGATGAGCTGGGGGTAAAGCTGTTGCAACGCCTGCCACGCGGCGTGCGCGTCACCGAAGCCGGCAATGTGCTGTTCAATGAAGCTCGTGCCCTGTTGGCACGGGCAGAGCAACTGACCGAGGCGGTGCACCGTGCCGCACGGGGTGAACAAGGGCATATCGCCATCGGCTTCACCAGTTCGGCCGCTCTGCACCCTTTCGTGCCCAATCTGCTGCGCCGCTACCGGGAGATCCTGCCGGGCATTACCACCCAGTTGGAAGAGGCCGGCAGCGGTGAGCTATTGGAGGCACTGGTGGATGAACGCCTTGACGTGGCCTTTGTGCGCTCGCCGGTGGGCGGCATTCCAGGGTTGACGATTGAACCGGTGCTGCGCGAACCTATGCTGGTCGCCCTGCCTGTCGGCCACCCGCTGGCCGTCAACAGTGAGCCCCCTTGCCGCTGGAGGCATTAACCCAAGAAGCCTTTATTCTTTATCGTCGGCCTGCGGGTCAGGGTTTGTACGACGCCATTCTGGCGGCCTGCCACCGCGCCGGTTTCAGCCCACGCGTGATTCAGGAGGCCCCGCGCCTGCCCGCGACCCTCAGTTTGGTCGGTGCCGGTTTGGGGCTATCCATCGTGCCTGCCTCGATGCGACGTTTGGGGGGCGACGGCATTGTCTACCGGACGATTGACGATCGGGCCCAGCTCAGTGCGCCGCTTTATCTGGCGCTGCGCAACAACCGAACATCGGCCATCATCACGCGTTTTCGCGATTTGGTGACCGAAGCGGTCAGCGAGCAGCCACCCGGCTAATCTTCCTTGTCGGCGATGCGCGTCAGGTGGATCACCAGATACAACAGCTCATCGTTCGACATTTCCATTTGCAGCAGATTTTTCACGTAGTCGCGGATCAGCAGCGCACCACGGTAGGCGTGCGGATACTCTTTGGTTACCTGAGCAAAGATAAAATCGTCTTTCGACGTCATCTGTTGCCCCTCGACCATACGCTGAATAAAAAACTGCATATGCACCAGAAAACGCGAGTAATTGAGCGAATCGGTGTCGATATTGATGCGAAAATGGTATTTGATGATATTGAAAATATCTTTCAGCATCTTCACCGCCAGCAGCGTGTGCTCCATGTTTTGCACATCGGTCTGGCCATTAACCAGATGGAAAGCGATGTTGCCCGCCTCTTCTTCCGGCAGGCTGATGTTCAACCGCCGGTTGATGTGCGCCAGCGCCTGCGTGGCCACCGCGAATTCCTGCGGATAAAAGCGCTTCACCTCAAACAGCAGCCGGTTCTGGATAGCCATCCCTTTGTGGTAGCGCTCAATGGCGAAGCTGATATGGTCCGCCAACGTGAAGAAAATCTGCTCGTTAATCCGCCCATTGAGCTGGCGGTTAGCCTCGGCAAGGATCATCTGCACGATCTCAATGTGCTCTTCCGGCGTGGTTTCTATCAGCCGCAGGTAATCACGGCCCTTTTGGCTGTTTTGCACCACATACACTTTCTCTATCGTGGCCGGGTCGAGAACGTCACCCACCTTGCTGTTAAAGCCAATACCCTTGCCCATCACGATAACTTCATTGTTATCGCCGTCAGTCGATAGCACCAGGCTATTATTGAGTACCTTAATGACTTTCATCGTCGCGGCCATCACCCTTTATTTTTAGCGTTGCCGGCCATCGGAGGCAATCAGCCGTTGATACCAGTCAAAACTGCGCTTTTTAATTCTCCGCAGATCTTTCAGATCCTGCTCACCCCGGTTGACATAGACAAACCCGTAACGCTTGGCATAGCCCTGATGAGTGCTGACCACGTCTATCGCCGCCCACGGACAATAGCCGATCAGTTCTACCCCGTCGTTGATCGCCAACTGCATCTGTTCGACATGCTGACGCATAAACTCAATGCGGTAATCGTCGTTAATTGTACCATCGGCCTGTAACTCATCCGGAGCACCGATGCCGTTTTCAGTAATTAATATTGGCAAATGGTAGCGTTCAGCGGTTTTGCGCAACGTTAGCCGTAATCCGACCGGGTCGATCACCCAGCCGTAGCGGGTTTTACCGACGAACGGATTCTCCGCTGCACGGTAAACTCCCGATTCCCCCAGCATGATTTGCTGATCGCCTGCGCGCGCGCTGATGTCGGAGGCGTCGCCACGGCTGGCGGCAATGGTGGCGGTAGAATAGTAGTTTATCGCCACATAGTCCGGTTTGCCCTGCAGCAACAGCGCCGCATCGCCCGGCTCCATCTGCGGAGCCAGTTCGCGGTCCAGCAAATAACGCCAGGCCAGGGGGTTATAGCGGCCATGCACCGCCACGTCGAGGAAACTCCAGCAACGCAGCGTCTCCCAGTTATGGGCGGCAATAGCATCCAGCGGATGGCAGGTTTCCTGATACATCGAGGTGGTGTTAATCGCCGGGCCAATCTTCCCTGCGGGGCAGCGCTGGTGACACAGCGCCATCACCCGCGCCTGAGCCACCAGCATATGGTGGCTTTGCTGATACAACACCCGTTTGGACGGCAGTACGCCACCCTTTGGCGTACCAATCGCCCCAGGGTGCAGGATCATGGTGTTTTGTTCGTTGATAGTCAGCCAGTACTTCACCCGGTCGCCAAAGGCGTCGAACAGCACCCCGGCATAATCGACAAAGGCGTCGATGGTGGCGCGATTAGACCAGCCCCCCTGCTGCTCAAGCACATAGGGCAGATCGAAATGATACAGCGTCACCACCGGCTCGATGCCATGGCTCAGCAGTTCATCAATCAACTGGCGGTAGAAATTCAGCCCGGCAGCGTTGACCTCGCCAGTGCCATTGGGCAGCACCCGCGTCCAGGCAATGGAAAAGCGATAGGCCTTCAGCCCCAACTCGGCAAACAGTTTCACGTCCTCGCGAAAGCGATGATAGTGATCGCTGGCCACCTTAAAGTCGGCGGTGCCTGGCGGATGATCGAGCATATCTACAATCGACGGGCTTTTGCCATCTTCGTCCCAGGCCCCTTCTACCTGATAGGCGGAGGTAGAAGCCCCCCACAGAAAATCTTTGGGGAAATCGTTCAGTCGTTGATAAATCATGCCGGCTCCTGCTGCGCATTATTCAGGCTGATGATGGGTTCGCCAAAGCCGATCCGACCCGGCTGACGGCAACTCAACTGCGGGAAATCTTCGCTGTTGACCACCAGTACCGGCGTGGTGAGGTCGTAACCCAGCGCAGCAATCGCCGCCAGATCAAAACGCACCAGTTCATCCCCCATCTTGACCCGGTCGCCAATTTGCAGATTGGAGCTAAAATGCTGCCCGGCCAAATTAACCGTGTCGATACCGATGTGCACCAGCAGTTCAACGCCATTATCCCCCTTGATACCCACCGCGTGCATTGAAGGCAGGAAGGTCACCACCTCACCGTCCAGCGGCGCACGCAGCAGCCCTTCCTGCGGCCGTATCGCTACGCCCTGGCCCAATAACCCCTGGGAAAAGACATCGTCGTTCACTTGGTCCAGCGCCACCAGTTGGCCGGACAGCGGGCTGAAAATCTGCTGTTCCACGTCGCGGTGAGAGCCCGTCTTCGGCGTCTCCTGCTCTTCGACCGGATCTTCAAAACCGAGGATCCAGGTCAACGCAAAGGCCACAACGATAGCAATGGCGCAGGTGACCAGCGCATGGACGATATTCATCGGATTTTCACCGATAAACGCCGGCAGCGCCGCCAGCCCCGGAGAGACAAAGGCATAGCGCACCAGCCCGCTCAACCCGGCATAAACACCGGCACAGCCACCACCGATCATCGCGGCAATCAGCGGTCTGCGCAGCTTAAGCGTCACGCCGTACAGCGAAGGCTCGGTGATACCCAGCAGCGCGGTGAAACCGGCAGAGGACGCCAGTTGGCGCAGGTTTTTGTTTTTGGTACGGAAGGCCACGCACAGGGTGGCCGCGCCCTGCGCAATATTGGAGGCCAGCATGCCCGGCCCGTTAATCATTTCGAACCCGTTTTTGCTCAACTGACCGGTCGCGATCGGCGTCATCGCCCAGGCGGTGCCGGTGATCACCAGGAAGGGTTGCAGCCCGCCCATCAGCATCGGGATCAGCCAACTGGCCTTACCGTCGACGATCGCCGCGCCGGCGGCAACCAGATCGTTAAGGAAAATGCCGAACGGGCCTACCACCACCAACGCCAGTGGCGCGGTGACCAACAGAATAATCATCGGCTTGGTGAAGAACTTGATCATCGTCGGCGAAACTTTTTCGGCAAAGCGCTCGATATACGACATCAGCCAGACGGTGAAAATAATCGGCAGCACCGAACCGGCATAGTCGGCCATTCGCACTGGGATACCAATAAAATCAATCGGAGCTCCCGCCGCCAGCATCTGCGCCAGATTAGGGTGCAACAACACCCCGGCGATGGTCATGGCCAGTATCGGGTTACACTCGAACTTGATTGCCGCACCATAGGCCAACAGCACCGGCAGGAAGAAGAAAGCCGCATCGGCAATGGTGTCGAGCAGGTGATAGGTCGGGCTGGCGGCGTCTATCGTCCCGGTCAGTTTGAGGATCGCCAGCAGCGCCTTAATCATCCCCGCGCCGGTGATCGCCGGGATCACCGGGGTAAAGGTGGTAGAGATCACGCTGATAATCTGTGAAATCACTCCGCCGCGAGCCTGTGATTTCTTATCGCTCTGTCGCCCCTCGAGAGCGCCGATTTCTTTTTGTAGGGTACGGAAAGTTTGCTGCACGTTGTTGCCGACCACGATCTGGAACTGGCCGCCGCGCTCCACCACGCTGATTACCCCCGGCAAGGCCTCAATCGCTTTCGCCTCTACCAGGCTGTCATCGTTAAACTCCATGCGCAGACGAGTAGCGCAATGCGTCAGTTTGCTGACGTTGCCCTTGCCCCCTACCCGCGCCAGTATTTCCAGGCCCAGCTGTTTGTAATCCATAAAGTTTCCCCGTAAAAAAAACAAAAAAAAAGACCAAAATCAAAATGCGCCTCATCGCAATGAGAGGTGCATTCCTATTTTGGTCTTGCCTGCCTGAGCAGTAACACGCCGTAATAAAAATGTCTGGCGATCGCTAAGATCGCGGCGAAAGTATCGTCATAGTTGTGATTTTTCGGCAATAGCCTGCGTTAAGCTTTGTGATTAACATCACTAATTTTCGAAAATGCACTGCAATGTTGCCCACCACGCCCCACTTTAGCGCATTGGTTGAATTAACCGATTAAAATAACACTGACAAAAAAATTCCCGCCTAAATAAATTAACTCTGTTTATTATTTATTGAACAAAAAACACAATTAAATTGATACCGATGCATTATTATTTAATAGTAAATACAATAATTACAGCCTCTCTCAATTGGTAACACAAACAAATAAATTATTTGCGGTGAATACGGCCTAAGCCACTATGATTTAACCGTCGCAGAGCATTTTAATGCGGCAATAACACACCTGCAACCAATAAAACCATCAGATAAATCCTGCCGATATTTTGGCAGGCATTCTATATATTGGAGAAAGTCATATGTTATCGCGTCGTGATATATTAAAAGCCTCTGCGGTCAGCGCAGCTGCAGCCAGCGTAATGGGCGGTATGATTAAATCCGCCAGCGCCGACGAACATCGTAATATTGTCCCACCCAGTACTTTCCAACCCGCCGCCGATGCACAAAACCTTTATAAATATGTCTTTGCCAACAGCAAAAAACGCAGCCTGCCCAGCGGGTGGGCCAGAGAGGCCACCGTCGAACAATTCCCGATTTCTGAAGGCGTTGCCGGGGTAGATATGACGCTGGAGCCGGGCGGTGTCCGCGAGCTGCACTGGCACGCCATTGCCGCCGAATGGGCATTTATGCTGGAAGGCCATGCCCGTATCACCATCATCGACCCAGAGGGCAAGTGTGAAGTGGCGGACTTCGGTGCAGGGGATGTTTGGTATTTTCCCAAAGGTTACGGGCACTCGATCCAGGCGCTGGCGGACGGCGCGCACTTTGTTTTGACCTTTGATAACGGCCATTTTTCCGAGTTTGGTACTTTCAGCATTACCGACTGGGTGGCACACATGCCCAAAGAGGTGTTGGAAAAAAGCGTCAATATGCCGGCAGCGGTATTTTCCAAAGCCAAACAGGGTGAGGCCTATATTGTCGGTGGTGCGGTTCCCCCGACTCTGCCTCTGCCCAGCAACGACGGCGGCTTGAATAACTCTCCGTTGGCCCACCGTTATGAATTAATGAAGCAAAAACCTTTTTTTGAAAATGATGCAGGCAGCGTTCATTTGGTATCGTCAAAAGAATTCCCCATTTCAACCACCATGACCGGCATTATCGAAATCGTTAAACCCGGTGCCGTGCGGGAATTGCACTGGCATCCCAACGCCAATGAGTGGCAATACTATATTTCAGGAAAGGGCCGCATGACGGTATTCAGTTCACACGGCCATGCGCAGACCGCAGAATATGCACCGACAGACGTCGGTTATGTCCCGCAGGGTTTTGGTCATTACATTGAGAATATGGGCGATGAGGATCTCAAAGTGCTAATCGTACTGGATAACGGTATTTATCAGGATATTTCGCTGTCTGACTGGTTGGCAAAAACCCCGGCCTATCTGCTGGCAGATAACTTCAATAATCAGATTGCCGACTGGCAAGATCGCCCCAGGGACAAACTGGTAATGTCCCGACGTAAAAACTGATGGGTAGCGAGGGGGCGTTAACCCCCTCGCCAAGGGTTACTGCTTACGCTGCTCCGCCACCTGTTTGGCGGTCACCTTGCCTTGTTTTTCACCAAACTGGCCCACCACGTAGTTCGCTACCGCAGCCACTTCTTCGTCCGAGTACTGGCTACCAAAGTCCGGCATAAACTCGTGCTGCTCACCAATGCTGATGCGCGTACCTTTGAGGATCGCCTGCACCACGCTACGGCCCTGCGGATCGTTAACCGCGGTGCTGCCAACCAACGAAGCATATTTGCTCTGGCGGCCGGTGCCGTTCCACTGGTGACAACCGCTACAGTCCCCGGCGAACAGCCTGCGGCCCAGCGAATCTTCCTGCCCACCCGGTAATACCGCGCTGGAAGAGGTGGCGCCCTTCGGCTGCAGATTCACCGCGCTGGCACTGTCGGTGGCGATCGGCTCGATATTGCGCAGATATTTCACCAGGGCCTGGTTGTCCTCCGGCGTCAGGTACTGCAGGCTGTTTTCCACCGCTTCCGCCATCGGGCCGGAAGCGCTGCTGCGCCCTTCCGCATGGCCGGTGGCCAGATATTGCGACAGTTGCTGTTCGCTCCAGGCGCCAATACCGGTCTGCCGATCCGGGGTAATATTGCCGGCGAACCAGCCCTGGATCACCTCACCGCTGAGGTTTTTGCTCTGATTAATGCCAAAACCCAGATTGCGCGGGGTATGACATTCGCTGCAGTGGCCCAGAGCCGTCGCCAGATAGGCCCCGCGATTCCATTGCTCATCCTGATTGAGGTTCGGCTCGAAGCGTTTTTCGTTGAAGAACGCCAAATTCCAGAACTTCATGCCCCAGCGCTGGTTGAACGGGAACGACAGACCGTTTTCCGGATTCGCCTGCTTCACCGGCGGCAGGCTGAACAGGTAGGCTTTGATCGCCAGTACGTCGTCACGGCTTAACCCTGTGTAGGAAGTATAAGGCATTGCCGGATACAGATTCCCCTGTGGACCGACGCCTTCACGCACCGCACTCACAAACTGATCGTCACTCCAGCCACCGATCCCGGTTTCCGGGTCGGCGGTAATGTTGGTGCCGTAAATGGTGCCGAATGGCAGTTTAAAGGCAAAACCGCCGGCGAAAGGTTTGCCGCCAGGCGCCGTGTGGCAGGCCACGCAGTCGGCGGCACGTGCCAGATATTCACCGCGGGCCAGCTTATCGCTAATGCTCGCCGGGGCCCCGGCGATAGGAGCAGCAGGCTCCGGGCCGACCGGACGTAACAGGGTATAAAGCGCGTAGCCTCCCGCTAGCACCACTATTGCGACAATCAGCCATAACAGCCATCTCAGGGCGTTGCTCATGGGTTTCTCCCTTAATCCAACGCCTTGGCGGCCTGGTGAATGGCGGCGCGAATGCGCACGTAGGTAGCGCAGCGGCAAACGTTGCCACTCATCGCCGCGTCAATATCTGCATCGCTCGGGTTCTTGCTTTGGGCCAGCAGTGCGCTGGCGCTCATGATCTGGCCGGACTGGCAGTAGCCGCATTGCACCACGTCCAGATTGACCCAGGCCGCCTGCACCGCTTTGCCCGTCGGCGTTTCACCTATCGCTTCGATGGTGGTAATTTTCTTGCCCTCGGCGGCAGAGACCGGCGTCATGCAAGACCGCACCGGCACGCCGTCCAGATGAACGGTACAAGCGCCGCACATCGCAATGCCGCAGCCAAATTTAGTGCCGGTCAGCCCGGCTTCATCACGCAGGAACCACAGCAGCGGCATATGCGGGTCGCCATCAAACGTCAGCGGTTGGTCGTTCACGGTTAAAGTTATCATGCTGTTCTCCTTGTCAGACGCTGGCGTCACTGTTGGGACGGTGTAAAGGCAGGCTCAGTGAACTGCGGGGCCGCCCGAGCAGCGCCAGAGCATTCCCGACCGCCGGGGCAATGGTCGGCACACCCAGTTCACCCACGCCGGTCGGGGCCTCGCTGGAAGGCACGATAATCACCTCTATTTCCGGCATTTCATCGATACGCAGCGGGCGGAAATTGTTGAAGTTGGACTGCTCAACCACCCCGTCTTTTAGCGTAATATTGCCGTACAGTGCGATGCTCAGACCGTAGCCGATGCCGCCTTCAATCTGCGCGCGGATCACATCCGGATTGACCGCAACGCCGCAGTCCACCGCACACCACACTTTGTGCACCCGTGGAATGCCGCCTTCGCCGATCGACACCTCGGCAATCTGCGCTACCCGGGTATTAAACGCCTTGGCGACGCCAACCCCCCGCGTCCGGCCATCCACCACCTTCGCGCCCTGCCAGTTAGCGGCTTTCGCCACCGCCCGTAATACGCCAGCCTCACGCGGCGCATCCCCCATCAGTGCCAATCGCCCCTCTACCGGATCCTGCCCGGTTTCCTGCAACAGTTGGTCGATAAAGCTTTCCACCGCGTGGCCGGTGTGGGTACTGGCCACCGACCTCAGTGAGGTAGTGGGTACCTTGCCCGGCACGATATGGGCGTCGCAGCGGAAACTCTCGAAGGTATAAGGAACTTCGCTGGCACCTTCGATCATCATCTGATCGACACCGTTAACCACCAGTGCCGTCATCGCACTGTTGAGCGTCCAGGAATGGCCGACGACGGTGTCACTCCAGCCCACCACCTTGCCGCCGCGGATCGCCCCGCGCAGCCGGTGCAGGATCATCGGGCGATACCAGCCGTTGCGGATATCGTCTTCACGCGTCCACACCACCTTCACCCCGTGCCCAGGGCCAATCGCCTTGGCCGCCGCCGCCATGTCTGCGGCCAGATCCGGCCCCAGCTTCGGGTTGCCCAGATCGATACGGCGACCAAAGCTACCGCCGGCTAAAATGGTTTCAATTTCTACCTTCTCCGGCGGCAATTGGAACAGATCGCACAGTTGCTGGTGATCGAGGGTTTGGATCTGGCAGCCATAACGCGCCTTGACGCTTTCGCCGTCCCAGAACAGATAGCCGTCCAGCGGCTCCATCGGCGCATGGGCCACATACGGGAAGGTGTATTCCGCTTCGATCACTTTGTCTGCTTTATCAAAAACCTCGTCCGGCTGGCCGTGACTTTTCGCCACCGCACCGGGCTTTTGCGCCACCTGGCGGAACTCGGCGAAAATCTGCTCGGTGTTGCGCCGCTCGGCCTGCGAGTCGTCCCACTCCACCTGTAATTTTTCACGCCCCTGGATCGCCGCCCAGGTATTTTTGGCGTACACCGCCACGCCGGTATCGGTCTGCTTCACCGCCACGACGCCCGCCACCGCCAGCGCCCGACTGGCGTCAAATGAGGCCACCTTGCCGCCGAAACGCGGTGGCTTTTTGATGGTCACGGTCAACATATCCGGCTCATGAATGTCCTGAGTGAATTGCGCCGAACCATTGGTTTTGGCCAGCGAGTCCACCCGGTGCAGGCCGCTGGCCTTGCCGATCAACGTAAAATTGGCGGGATCTTTCAGTGTCAGAGTCGCGGGGTCGGGTGGCGGTAACTGGCTGGCCAATACGGCAAACTCGCCGAAGCCCGCTTCACGCCCACTGGCTGCATGGCGGATCTTGCCCGCCTGCACGGTAATTTCCTGCGCGGAGGTTTTCCAACTTTGCGCGGCGGCCTGCACCAGCATTGCACGCGCCATGGCCCCCATGCGACGCATCTGCTCATAGGCATTGGCCACCGAACTGGAGCCACCGGTGCCCTGGAAACCGAACGACAGATTTTTATAGACGTTGGTATCAACCGGCGCGGCAACCACCCGCACCTGCGACCAATCGGCGTCCAGCTCTTCGGCGACCAATGTCGCCATGCCGGTATACACCCCCTGGCCCACCTCGGTATGTTTACTGATAACGGTGACAATGCCTTCCTGATCAATCTGCACGAAGGCATTGGCTGCATGAGGATTGTTTTCAGGCGCCGTGGCGGAGTTGGCTCGAGCCTGCGCACCGGTAGACGGCAGATAGGCACCGATCACCAGCGCACTGGCGCCGACGATAAAACGCCGCCGGGTAAGCGGGACTTCGGGTAGATTCATTGCTCATCGCTCCAAAATGCCGATCAACCTTAATCAATGCGGCGAAATCATTCTTTTTATGCGCGCCGTCTGCATACACCAGCGCGACGGGCTAATAGTTAGCGTAGCCTATTATTTTGTCTGTCTGGCATTCAGGCGGGGTTTTCTATTGTGGATTTGTGCTATGCGCAATTGCATGCCTGGAACAGCTAAGGATGCCCCGTCACGGCCCATGGATTGCATCAAATTGCATCAAACGACTGCCCGATAGCGCGCCAGCGCTCGGTTTGCGGACTGGTATGGAAATTGCTTATCCCGATCATGGCTATGAGGGAGAAGCAGATGAAAGCAATTGTCATTGGTGGCGGCATCGGCGGCCTGTGTACCGCCATCGCATTACAGCGTGTCGGTATCGACACCGAGGTTTTTGAAGCGGTCAAAGCAATCAAACCGGTCGGGGCCGCCATTTCCATCTGGCCCAACGGCGTAAAATGCCTTAATTATCTGGGGATGAAAGAACCGCTGCGCGCGCTCGGCGGCCCGATGCACTATATGGCCTATCAGGAATACCTGCACGGTCAGACCCTGACGCGCTTTAGCCTGGATCCGCTGATCGCCAGCGTCGGCGAACGGCCGTACCCGGTGGCCCGAGCCGAGCTACAGGCGATGTTGCTGGACACCTATGGCCGCGATCGGGTGCATTTCGGCAAACGCGTCAGCGGCATTGAAGAAACTTCGCAGGGCGTGACCGCCTGGTTTGAAGACGGCAGCCAGGCCAGCGGTGATTTTCTGATCGCCGCCGACGGCACTCATTCCGCCATTCGCCCTTATGTGCTGGGCCACGGGGTGGATCGTCGCTATGCCGGTTACGTTAACTGGAACGGGCTGGTAGCCATTGATGAGTCCATCGCCCCCGCCGACCAGTGGACCACCTTTGTCGGTGAAGGCAAGCGGGTGTCATTGATGCCCGTCTCCGACAACCGCTTCTACTATTTCTTCGACGTTCCTCTGCCCACCGGGCTGGCGGAAGACCGCAGCACGGCGCGCGCCGATCTGCAGCGTTACTTTGCCGGCTGGGCCGAGCCGGTGCAGAAACTGATTGCCGCGCTCGACCCCGATACCATCAACCGCATTGAGATCCATGATATCGAACCTTTCGAACGGTTGGTGCGCGGGCGCGTGGCATTACTGGGCGACGCCGGGCACAGCACCACGCCGGATATCGGCCAGGGCGGCTGTGCGGCAATGGAGGACGCGGTGGTACTGGCGATTGCCTTACAAACCAACTCGCTCGGCATTGAAGACGCGCTGTTGCGTTATCAGGAAAAACGCAGCCACCGGGTGAAGGACCTGGTGCTGAAGGCGCGCAAGCGCTGTGATGTCACCCACGGTAAAGAGATGGCGATCACCCATGGCTGGTACGAAGAACTGAAAAGCGAAACCGGCGAGCGCATTCTCTCTGGTATGCAAGAAACCATTATGGGCGGACCGCTGGCCTGACTCAGCCCATTCTCTATGGCAAGGCAAGGCTTTACCGTCAAACGCTCAAAGTGCGGATGCGCCCCGCCGCCAGTTCGATCACCCGGTCCGCCGTGGCGATGGTTTCCGGCCGGTGGGCGATCAGTAAAATGGGTAACCCAAGCTGGCGTAAAGTCTGGCCAATCAGCGTTTCGTTAGTAACGTCCAAATGACTGGTGGCTTCATCGAGGATCAGCAACTGTGGCTGCTTGTACAACGCCCGCGCCAACAGTAAGCGCTGTTTCTGCCCGGCGGACAGGGTTCCCCCCATTTCGCCGATTAACGTCTGGTAACCCATCGGCAGTTTTTCGATGTCCTGTTCCAACTGCGCCAGACGAGCACATTCGCCAAGCTTTTGCTGATCAACCCGGGAAGAGAAAAACGTCATGTTTTCGGCAATGGATCCACGAAACAGTTGGTCCTCCTGCAATACCACGCCGATATGCTGGCGAACCTGTTGATAATCCCCCTGCCGGTGCTCGATGCCCAACGTGCGGATCACCCCGGCGGTCGGCGGATACAGGCCCAGTACCAGCTTGGCCAGCGTGGTCTTGCCGCAACCAGAGGCACCGACCAGCGCCAGCACCTCGCCGGGCATGATTTGCAACGAGACCTGCGACAGGATCTCACGTTCGGTTCCGGCGTATTTAAAACTGACCTGCTCCAGGCTCAACGCAGGACGATCGCTCGGCCAGACGCAGGCCGCTGATGGCCCATTGGCACCACCTGCCGCCTGTGACGCCGCATCTTCACGCGCCGCGAGCACAATATCCGCCAGCCGTTGGTTATAGACATCCAGCATGCGGTACGCGACCAGTTTGTCGATCAACCCATTGATGCTGGACGAAAAACGCCCCTGAAAGGACATATAAGCCACCAGCATACCCACCGAAAACTGACCGGCCAGCACCGCGCTGGCCCCCAGCCACAGCACCGCCGCCCCCACCACGCTGCCGATAACGGTCTGCATAATGCCGTACACCATCATCAGTTTGCTTTCGTGCAGTTGAGCATTGCGGCGGGCGACATTCAGATTACGCCAGACCGATTCGCGCGGCGTCAGCGCCCCATTGACCCGCAAGCTCAACACCCCGCGCAGGCTCTCCAGAAAGTGGCTGGATTCCTGGGTACCGGCGACCCAGCTATCATCTGCCGCTATACGCAGAGTACTGAACCAAAACAGCCGCAGCAGGCCATAAACCAGAGCGGCGGCCAACGCGACCAGGGTTAATTTGGCACTGTAGAAAAACATCATGGTCAGCGTGCCCACCACCAGTAACACATCCAGAAAGGCTTCGAGCAGCGTGGTGGTCAGCGTGTCCTGAATGGTGTCGACGGCATCGAATTTGGCGCTGATATCCCCCATATTGCGTGCCTCAAACCAGCTAATCGGCAGCCGCAACAGGTGGTGAAACACGTTCGCCGTCCACTGCATGTTGAAGTTGACCGCCATGGTGAGGGTCGCCCACTGTCGGGCCAACTCCAGTAGCGTTTGGGTCGCGGCCATCAGCAACATGGCGATGACGATCAGCGTCAGCAGGCTGGCGTCCAGCGCCACCAACACTTCATCAATCACCAGTTGGTTGATCAGCGGGCCAATCAGCGCAAAGACTTCGAGTGCCAGGGCGAAACAGAAGATCCTGCCCAGCGCCGATTTCAGGCCCTGAGTCTTGCCAATAAGATCGAACAGGCGGATCTTTTTTCGCTGATCTTTGACCGCAAACTGGTGCGTGGGCGTCAGTTCCATGGCAACGCCGGTAAAGTGACGGTTCGCTTCCCGCAGGCTCATGGTTACCGCACCACGAGCCGGATCGTGCAATTCCAGCCTCTGCCCTCGCACCCGTTTGAGTACCGTAAAGTGATTCATGTCCCAGTACAAAATGCAGGGCACCGCCAGCAGGTGCAACTCTTCAAGCTCCAGCTGCACGGCGCGACCACTTAAGTGCAACTGTTCGGCACAGCTCATCAACTGCGAAAATGTCATGCCGAGCTGCGAAACGTTAAATCGTGCTCGCAACGTGGGCAGATCAACCCGGTATCCATGCCATCCGGCAATCATCGCCAGGCAGGCCACGCCGCACTCCGCCGATTCCGTTTGGCGAATCAACGGCAGGCGCTTGCGCCATCCCCAGTTAATCACTTCGGTAACGTCCATGTTCAGATCCTTCCTTGCAGACTCCATAACGGTTCCAGCAGCCACTCGTACAGGCGGCGGCTGTCCAGCTCCACATCCGCAGACACGGTCATGCCGACTCGCAACGGCTCCTGTCGGCCATAGGCCGTAATGGTGGTTTTATCCAAGGCCACGATGACGCGGTAATGCCCTTCGTTTTCCTTCCACACCATCGGGTTTTGCAGCAGCGCCTCGCTGGCGCTGAGGCTGGTGTCGGTTATGGCGCGGGTGACGCCATACTGCACACCAAACTTTTCATAGGGGAATGAGGCAAAGCGCAGCCCCACTCGCTGCTGGGGCTTGATAAACCCCACCGCTTTGCTTGGGGCAAACAATTCGACCTGTAACTGTGCATCATCAGCGACCATCATCAGTAAAGGATCGCTTTGTTTTACCGTCTGACCGGCCCGCGCCAGTACCACGGCGATATGCCCATCCACCGGGGCGGTCAGCGTATGATCGCGCTGGGCGCCCAGTTCGATCTCCTGCTGTTTAATGCCCTGTAACTGACGTTCAAGCTCGGCGTCGCGCCCTTGCTGTTGTTGTTCCAGGGTGCGCAGCTCTGAGGCCGCCGCGGCAAGCTCGCGTTTTAGCCGCAGCTGCGCCTGTCGCTGGAGTTCAACCTTTTCCTGCGCCGTCGACAGCGTCATTCGCTGCTGCTGAAACTCCAGCTCGGAGACATAGCCTTTGGCGATCAGTTTGCGGTAGCGCTCCATCAACGAATGTGAAAGTTTCGCCTGTTGCTGAACCAGCAGCATTGCCGCGTCTGCGCTGGACAGTTCCTGATTGAGCTGCGCGATGCGTTGCCGTACGCCGGTTTGCTGCAGAACGCGGGTCGCCAGCTCTTGTGCACGCTGATGCTCCAGCATGCGATATTGACGATTTAATGAATCAGAAACCGACGCCAGCGTACCGACGCCCTGCCCATTGAAATATTCACCGCTGAGCCGATACAGCGCCTGACCGGCCTTGACCGCCGCCCCTTCCGCCACCAGCCGTTCGGTAACCTGCCCGGCGCTGCGGGCAACCACCTTGATCAACCCACTGGACGGCATCACCACCCCTTCCAGCCGCGCTTTGCGGGTATATTCGCCCAACATTAGGAATAGCAAGATGGCCAGCACCAGCAGGACGCTGACCCAGGCATAGACGGTTAAACTGAGGCTAGCGGGGATAATCACTTCCCCCTCGGCTCTGGTGGCCTGAGCGGCAAAATAACCCTCGCGGTAAAGCTGGGGAGGACGTCCTGTCATTGGGGGTTATACCTTTATCGGCATTATAGGTCGATAATCATCTTACTGACCGCGACGCTTCCATTTACGGACCAATCCTTGCGCCGAGGTATATATTGACTTCATAAAAGTCATTGTCCCTAACAGCACGAAAAAATAAATCATCCACTTGGCCAATTCACAAGGGATATTGATTTTTAACAGACCGCTATATTGGCTAAGCCCCACATTAAAAAACAGATTACGGGATAGCGTGACGGCAAGAATGACCATAATAAAATCCGACCAAAACGTCTTCACAAAAGACACCCATTCAACATTAATATGTAATCATACCAATATGTTACATAGAATACTCATACCAAATTAAATTCACACCACTCATATTAAAACCACATATTCGAAAAACGCAAGGCAGACATAGATATAAACACCATCCAGCATCGTGTCAATATATAAAACCATTTCCACCAATATAATAAACTCAACTAAAGCGAATATCTTATACGAGGCACTTAATTACACAGTTAGCAAGGTTGCGATATTTTATCACCCCACTTCGTTTATTCATATTTTAAGCACCGCCAAATTTGATATTCAATTCACAAGGCCAATAAACCATTAAATAAACGCCGGCGCAAAAGCCCCTCACCCCGGCCCTCTCCCTCGGGAGAGGGGGACGCCCACTTAAACGACGTCGTACATGCTTATTCAGAACTTTGCTTAACTGACCGGCATTACGCCCTTAGTGTGGAGATTAATGGCTGCCCGGATTGGCGCGTAGTCTGGCCACCTGCGCTTCCACATTGCGCCAGGCCGGTTTGTCACCGGCATAACGCTGGCGCAGGTAGTTCACCAGATCTGCCACCTGCCGATCGGAGAAACTGTCCTTAAAGCTCGGCATAAAACCCAAATCGGCGGTGGCAGGTTTGGCAATCCCCTGCAGGATCACCTTGATCAGGTTATCCGGTCGCTCACTGAAAATATTGGTGTTATTGGCCAGATCCGGACTGACGCCAAACAGCTGTGGCCCACCGGCAGCGGCACTGTGGCAGGCCTGACAGGCGCCCTGAAACAGGCGTTCACCGGCCTGTTGCCCCAGAGCAGGTTGCAGACGGGTGGCCAGTTTGACCTGCGGCTCTACATTTAATTGAGCCGGACTGCTCAGGGATATCAGATAGTTGGCCATCGCCCGCACGTCAGACTCCGGCAACGTCGCCAGTTCGCTGACCACCGGCCCCATTGGCCCGGCCGCGACGCCGTGCTCGGCGGAATGACCGCTGCTCAGGTACTGGAACAGCTGTTCTTCATCCCAGGGTTTCTCCACCGTGGCCAGTTGGTTCAGCGCCGGTGCCTCCCAGCCGTCCACCATCGCTCCGGCCAGGAAGCTGCTGCCCCCCTTTTCCGCCCCCATCAGATTACGCGGCGAATGGCAGGCCGCACAGTGCCCCAACCCATTGACCAGATAAGAGCCCCGGTTCCACTGGGCGGTTTGCGCAGGGTCCGGCTGAAACTCGCCCTGACGCAGAAACAGTGCATTCCAACCGGCCATCAACGGGCGGATATTGAACGGAAAACGCATCTGGTTCGCCGGATTGCTCTGCGCGACCGCCGGCTGCGACATCATATAGGCATACAGCGCCTGCATATCACCGTCGGTCATTTTGCTGAACGAAGTATAAGGAAAAGCCGGGTACAGATTACGCCCGTCGCGGCTGATGCCCTGACGCATCGCCCGGTCAAAAGCGCCAAACGACCAGTTGCCGATACCGGTCTCCACATCTGGCGTGATATTGGTGCTGTACAGGGTGCCAAACGGAGTCTCCATTGCCAGTCCGCCGGCGTTGGTCGCCCCTTCAGAGGCGGTATGGCACACCGCGCAATCCCCGACGGCGGCCAGTTGACGACCGCGCTCCAGGGTCGCTGCCGACCAGGTACCCGAACCAGGGGTTGCCACCGGGGCAATCTCGGCACGCCACGGCAGTGCCGTAGCCGCTACGCCCAACAGCGCACCGAAAATACCGGCCGCACCGCCAAACCACCATTTACTGCGCCTGGGTTTAACCGCTGGCGCAGCTTCCTGTCGGGCGCTATCCGGGCCGTTCAGCGCCTCGCGCAGTCGGTCGGAAGTGATCGGCAACTCGCGAAAACGAATGCCGGTGGCGTCAAACACCGCGTTGGCAATGGCCGCGGCACTGGGCACCGAAGCAGACTCCCCGGCACCGAGCGGCGGATCGTAAGGCCGTGGCATCATCACCACGTCCACCTCCGGTACCTCCGGGAAGGTCAGGATCGGGTAAGCCCCCCATTCCTTGCTGGAAATAGTCGATTCTTCGAAGGTCACCCGCTCTTTCAGCACCCGGCTGGTCGACTGGATCACATTGCCGTGGATCTGGTGACGCACGCCGTCCGGGTTGACCATCATGCCCGCGTCATGCCCGACCACAATACGCGTGACCGCCACTTCGCCACTGGCCTTGTCGATCGCCACATCGGCGACCCAGGCCGCCCAGGCGGCACCAAAGCCGGGGAATTTGCTGTGAATATAGCGCGCATAGGCAAAACCACGTCCGCGCAACACACCGTCTTCCGCCGGGGTTTGCATCGGTTCGGTGTGCGGCGTCCAGCCAGCGCGCTCGGCGGTGCTGAGCATCAGTTCTGTGGCACGTTGATCCTTGATATAACGCAGCCGATATTCCAGTGGATCCACGCCGGCCGCCATGGCCAGCTCATCAATATAGGATTCGTGCGCGAAGGTATTCGGCAGTGCCGACACCCCGCGCATCCAGGAGGCTCGAACGATGGGTGCCATGTCCTCAATGCTGACGCGCAGTTCCGGGTATTCATATGGCGGCACCGAGGTGCGGTCCCCCATCTCATAAGCCACCGGTACCGGTTCAACCATTCCGGTCAGCAACAACGCCAGCGTGGGTGCGCCATTGGACGGGTAATAAGTACGAAAATCGTAGGCCACCGGGTGACCGTCGGCGTCCAGCCCACCGTCAACCTCCATCAACTGTGCCGTGCCCTTGGGTTCCCACAGGTGTTCCTGCTCGCGGGTGAGCTGCACCCGTACCGGACGCCCTGCCGCACGCGACAATAACGCCGCATCGGCGCAGACATCATCGGCACAGTTGCGGCCATAGCAGCCCGCCGCCTCCATGCGGATAATGTCGATCTGCTGTTCCGGGTACTCCAGCAGCCAGGCGAGATCGGCACGCAGCAGATGCGGGTTCTGGCTACCTGACCAGACTCGTAACTGCTGCGGCTGGTAGTCCGCCAATGCGCAGGAAGGGCCGATCGAAGCATGCAGTTGGTACGGCCACAGGTAACTGCGGGTAAAGCGACGATCGGCGGCGGCCAATGCCGCATCCACATTGCCGGTGTCATGCACCACCCGTGTCGAATGCGGGTTATCACGCAGCGCCTGCGCCACGTCGGTCATCTGCGGCAGGTTACGCCGCCAGTCCTTCCAGCTGACCTGCAACGCTTCTGCTGCCTTGATCGCCTGTTCTTCGCGCTCGGCGACGATGCCGATAAAATCCCCGATCACCACCAGTTTGACGATGCCGGGAATATGGGCAATGGACTGCTCGTCCACCGTCAGCAGGCTGGTGCCGACAAACTCACCGCTGTCATAGCCGGCATACGGCGGCCGCACCACCCGGCCATGCAGCATGTTCGGCAGCCGCATGTCGTGCACATAGGTGGATTCGCCGGTAGCCTTGGCCGGGATATCAACGCGTGCAGTGCTGGTGCCAACCAACCGGTATTCGGCCTGCGGCTTGAGCGGCGCATCGCCGGAGACGGGCAGTTCTACATGCACGCCAGTGACCAGTTCGCCGTAGCTCACCGCCGGCCCTTGTGGGCTGGTAATCATACCGTCGTTCAACGTCAGTTGCTCAACCGCAACGCTAAAACGCTGCGCCGCCTGTTGCAGCAGCCAGCGACGTGCCTCGGCGGCAGCATTGCGCAGCGGCACGGCAGAAATTTGCAACGTAGCGCTGGCGATGGTCGCGCCCTGATTCGGCGTGCTTTCAGTATCGCCCAACACCATGCGTACCTGCTCCATACGCAGGTAGAGTTCTTCGGCGACGATTTGCCCCAGCGCGGTGCGCACACCGGTGCCGAGATCAACATGGCCGTTGAAGGCGTAAACCTCACCGCTGTCGCAAATGGCAATAAACAGCCCCTGCTCTTTGGGTTTCAGGTTCGGCGTCTGGCCTTTAGGCACCAGCCCCGGCGGCGGTTGGATCTGATCGATAACCAGCAAGGCGCCATGACGCTGCAATAATTCGGCCTGGCTCGGTACTGAGGAATGGGCGTCAGTCATGGGGCGAGGTTTCCTCACTGCGGCAGAGAATGATGGCGCGCTGAACCGCACGCAGGATTTCGATATGGGTGCCGCAGCGGCACAGGTTGCCGGACAGCGCCTGGCGGATTTCGCGGTCGCTGGGCGACGGATTGCGATCCAACAGGGCTTTGGTGGTCATGATCATGCCATTGAGACAGTAACCGCACTGCGCGGCCTGTTCTTCGATAAAGGCACGTTGCACCGGGTGCAGACGGTCGCGATCGCCCAAACCTTCCAGCGTGGTCACCGCGCGGCCGGTCACACCCAGCGCCGGGATCACACAAGAACGTGCGGCAATGCCGTCGACCAACACGGTACAGGCTCCGCACTCACCCAGGCCGCAGCCGTATTTCGGGCCGTTGAGCGCCAGATCGTTACGTAACACCAATAGCAGAGGAGTATCCGCCATTACCCGGGTATGAATATTTTCGCCGTTGACTGACAGCATCAGCGGATGCTCCGTCAGTGTTTTTACCGCGCCTTCCCTGGGCAATTGCACTTCAGCTATCGCCATTGTCGCGTCTCCACCTGCGCTCTGGTTATTGTGTCGGCCCACCGCACTCACCAGACAACCGCAGTTGCGGGTGGCGAATCAGCCGGGCGGCTGGTCTTCCAGCATTTTATTGAGCAGGAACATCAGTGCTATACGTTCGGCCGGATTCAACGTGCCGAAAGTTAATTCTGTGATCGTCGCCGCATGCGGCAGCGTTCCCGCCAGCAGCACGGCACCGGCGTCGGTCAGCCCGACCACCACTTTGCGCCGATCGACAGGATCCGGCATCACGGTAATCAGCTCGCGCGCTTTGAGCCGCTCGATAATGCCGCGAATGGTGGCCTGATCGACCGCCGTCACCTGTACCAGCTCGGTCAACGAACTCGGGCCCATGTCGCGCACCGCGCACAGGGTAATAAACTGCACGGCGGTCAGTTGCGAATCCCCAACGTTTTGCTGGAAAATCGCCACATGGCGCTGATAAACCTTACGCAGCAGGTGCCCGACCTGTTCGGTAAAATGATAATTTTCAGTCTTGCCGCTCTCTGCAGCCGGGTATTCGGGGGGCGTCATTGCGTTACTCTCACCATCAATGGAAACCACCGAGAATAGTACAAACCCCTGCTTTTGGCAGCAAGTTAACTCTGGCTGACCCGCGATGCCGCCGGTGCCACCACTTCACCATCCGCCACCACCGTCTTGCCATCCAGACTGATGTCGCAATGACGTAGCGCGATATCCATATGGCACGGGGTTTTGCGCGTACCGCCGACTTCGGTATTCGGCCCGGTGGAGAACAGGAAATTGCCGTAGAAAGCACGTGCATCCATACACATACCGTCGTTTTTATCGTGCAGCCCCATCGCCGTCCACTGCGCACGCGGCTGCAGGCCCCAGCCGATATGCGAAATGCCGTACACCTCCGGATCGTTGAAATACTTCATGTACTCCCGCAGGTACTCCGCCTCGAAGCCGCCGTGAATGCGCGTCACAAAGCCTTTGTCGATCTCAAGCGTTATGCGTTCGCGCGCGTAACTTTTAAACGGCAGCAGGATATCGCCCACCTCCAGCACCAAAACCCCTTCTGCCTGTTCTTCATTCGGCCAGGTGAACAGGAAACCGCTCGGCCAGTGATCCCAGCGCCCCGGTTCGTCGGCATAGCCATATTCGGTCACCGTGGGGTATTGCCCCAATGGCGCACGGAAGTCACTGCCGGCGGCAGACTTCACCTGCATCAAACTGGCACGCTCCAGCACCTCGGCGGCGGCCAGCACCCGCGCTTTATCCTCAACATTAGGCAACATGCGTGCCAACACCTCCGGCGGCTCGACCGCCAGCAGAATGCGCGTGCCGGTTTTCAGGATCTGCTCCTGTTCCGGCGAATGCAGCAACATCATGGTGTCGACAATCAGATCGGCCGCCTCCAGTGCACGTTGTGCCGCATGGTTACCGGTCAGCGCCGTATCGCCACAGTAAGCCGTCATGTCATTGCCCATGGCGCGCGGATGGTTGAACGACGGCAGTTCTACCGCGTAAACCCTGGCCCCCAGGCGCAGTGCCGCATCGGTGGCGGCGCGCACAGTACGCGCATCGGAATAGTGACTCTTCAGGATCGCCACGCTTTGCGAAGCATCAACCTTCGACAGCGTAAGCACCTGCTCGAACAGTTGTACCAACTGACTATCATTGACCGCCATGGTGTATCTCCTGTCTCGCTAAGGGTTGGTCGACGCAGCAAGCATCGATGAGGTTATTTTGCGCAAATTAAAGTGATCACGCTCTTTTAAACATCTAGACCAAAATCAATCGGGAAGCAAGCCCCCGTTTCCAGCCATAAGAAAACCCTATTTAAAGCCCTGTACATCCTGCTGTTAACATGAGTTTAACAGTAATGGCCGGTCAATTAGCGTGAGCCAGATCTAAATTAACACTTGTGCAACTTTGCGTTATTTAGCGTATACACTATAAATCGATCATCCGGCATCACTGCAGATGCCAGGTAAAAAACCAACAGTCAGGGGAAAAATGATGAGCAAACAACAACGCATTGCCGTGGTCGGTGCCGGTCTGGGTGGCGCTGCCGCCGCCGGTCTGCTGCAAAAAGCCGGCTTTATCGTCGACCTGTACGAACAGAGCCCGGTGTTTTCCCGCCTGGGGGCCGGCATCCATATGGGGCCAAACGTACTGAAAATTTTCCGCCGTCTCGGCATCGAGCAACCGCTGGAACAAATGGCCTCGCATCCGGATTTCTGGTTCAGCCGCGACGCCGAAAGCGGTGATTATTTGTCGCGTATTGAACTGGGGACCTTTGCCCGTAAAGAGTACGGTGCGGCTTACGTGACGGTGCACCGGGGCGATTTACAGGCGTTGCAGATGGCGGCGCTGCAACCGGGCAGCGTGCATTTTGGCAAGTGTCTGAGCAAAATTGAGGAGCGTGACAACCAGGTGGTGCTGAACTTTGCCGATGGCACCCAGGCCAGCGCCGATATCGTGATTGGGGCCGATGGTATCAACTCACGTATTCGCGAACATCTACTGGGGGCAGAAGCGCCAACCTACAGCGGCTGGGTCGCCCACCGCGCGTTGATCCGCGGTGAGAAGCTGGCCAAATACAATCTGAGCTTTGAAGACTGTGTGAAGTGGTGGTCGGCAGATCGTCACCTGATGGTCTATTACACCACCCAAAAACGCGACGAATATTACTACGTCAGCGGTGTGCCACACCCGGCATGGGATTTCCAGGGCAGCTTTATCGACAGCAGCCGCGAGGAAATGTACGAGACCTTCGCCGGTTATCACCCGATTGTGCAAGCGCTGATCGAATCCAGCGAACAGGTCACCAAATGGCCACTGTTGAACCGTAAGCCCCTGCCGCTGTGGAGCGAAGGCCGCATGGTGCTGCTCGGCGACGCCTGCCACCCAATGAAACCGCACATGGCGCAAGGCGCGGCGATGGCGATCGAAGACGCCGCTATGCTGGCGCGCTGTCTGCAGGAAACCGGCCTGAGCGACTACCGCACCGCTTTCCAACTGTATGAAGCCAACCGTAAGGAACGCGCCTCCCGCGTGCAGGCCGTCTCCAATGCCAACACCTTCCTGCGCACTCAGGAAGATCCGGCCTGGGTCTACGGTTATGACCTGTACGCACAGGCGCTGAAATCGGAGAACGCCGCATGAGCCATTTTCTGTATGGCGCCAACGTGCAGGCCAACGGCATCCGCCAGCATTACCTGCGCTATGGCGGCCAGGGGCCGGTACTGATCCTGATCCCCGGCATCACCAGCCCGGCGATCACCTGGGGCTTCGTTGCCGAACGCCTGGCCGAGCGCTATGACACCTACGTGCTGGACGTTCGTGGTCGCGGTCTGTCCGCCAGCGGCCCGGATCTGGCCTATGACGCCGAAACCTGCGCCGAGGACGTCAACGCCTTCGCCGCCGCATTAAAACTGGAAAACTACGCCCTGCTTGGCCATTCAATGGGCGCGCGCTTTGCCCTGCGCGCCGCAGCACTGCAGCCGGATGGCGTACGGCGATTGGTATTGGTCGATCCGCCGGTCTCCGGCCCCGGCCGCCGTGAATACCCAGGTAAATGGCCCTGGTACGTGGATTCGATCCGCCAGTCATTGCAGGGAATGGACGCCGAGCAGATGCGTGCCTACTGCCCGAGCTGGAGCGAACAACAGCGCCAACTGCGTGCCGAATGGCTGCACACCTGCTATGAACCGGCGATCCAGCGCGCCTATGAAGATTTTCATCAGGTCGATAGCCATCGCGATTATCCCGCGCTGCGCATGCCAACCTTGCTGATGGTGGCAGGCCTGGGCGGCGTGATCCAACCGGAAGACGAGGCAGAGATCCATCAGTTGCAGCCGGAAATCACGTTGGTTCACGTCGAGAAAGCCGGCCATATGATCCCGTGGGACGATTTCGACGGTTTCTTCCGCGCCCTGGGCGATTTTCTGGATTAATCAAGGAGCCTTTGTCATGAGCAAAAATTACCGTATCGGCCAGATAGTGCCCAGTTCCAACACCACGATGGAAACCGAGATCCCGGCGATGCTGACCGCACGCCAGTTGATCCGTCCGGAACGCTTTACCTTTCACTCCAGCCGCATGCGCATGAAGCACGTCAGCAAGGCGGAGCTGGCGGCGATGGACGCCGAATCAGACCGCTGCGCACTGGAGCTTTCCGACGCGCAGGTTGACGTACTGGGCTATGCCTGCCTGGTGGCAATTATGTCGATGGGCCTGGGCTATCACCGTGAATCCCAGGCCAGGCTGGCGCAGGTCACCCAGGACAACAACGCCGCAGCCCCGGTGATCAGCAGTGCCGGTGCGTTGGTCAACGGCCTGAAGGTGCTGGGTGCCAAACGCATTGCGCTGGTGGCCCCCTATATGAAGCCGCTGACCCAAATGGTGGTGGACTATATCGAGCACGAAGGCATCGAGGTCAAGGTCTGGCGCGCGCTGGAGATCGCCGACAATCTGGCGGTAGGTCGCCACGATCCGGCCAATCTGCCGGGCATTGTCGCCGAGATGGATCTCAGCGGCGTCGACGCTATTGTGCTGTCCGCCTGCGTACAAATGCCGTCCTTACCGGCGGTCGCTACGGTGGAGGCGCAAACCGGCAAGCCAGTGCTGACCGCCGCCATCGCCACCACCTACGCCATGCTGACCGCACTGGAGCTGGAACCTATCGTTCCCGGTGCCGGGGCCCTGCTTTCCGGCGCTTATTAAGGAGGCAAAATGGCAGCCGATAATTCACTTACCGATAACTACCAGGGCGTTTGGGGCAACCGCATCGGTTTCGGCCAGCGTCCGGCCCTGCTGGTGATCGATTTTATGCAGGGCTACACCACCGAGGGTGCGCCTCTGTTCGCCCCCGGCGTGGTCAGCGCGGTCGATGAAAGCGTGGCACTGCTGGCAGCCGCACGCCAGGCGGGAGTTCCGGTGATCCACACCAATATCCGCTATCATGCAGGGCATTTTGCCGATGGTGGGGTCTGGGTGAAAAAAGCACCGGTTATGAAGGACATGGTGGAAGGTAATCCGTTGGCGGCATTCTGCCCGCAGGTGGCCCCGCTGGCCACGGAAGTGGTGCTGACCAAGCAGTACGCCAGCGCCTTTTTCGGCACTTCGCTGGCCCCGATGCTGGTGGCGCTCGGCGTCGATACCCTGCTGCTGGCCGGCTGTTCCACCAGCGGTTGTATCCGTGCCAGCGCGGTAGACGCGGTGCAACACGGATTTCGCACCATCGTGGTACGTGAATGTGTCGGCGATCGCCACCCTGGCCCACACGAGGCCAACCTGTTCGACATCGACAGTAAATACGGCGACGTGGTGGCCAAACAGGAGGCTATCGCTTATCTGAAACGGTTGTAATCGAGAGTTTCACCTGCACGGAGTGCTGAAAAATCAAGAAGGCGCGACAAGCGCCTCGAAAGCAAACACACAACGCTCCTCCTCCGGAGGCCACTATGCACCACCTGGAGACATCATCATGGCCATTGTTGAAACCCCGTTAGCCGGGAAAGCGGGCGCAGAATCGCTTCTGTACCGCAAAATCACCTGGAAGCTGATCCCGTTCCTCTGTCTGTGCTATTTGGCCGCCTACCTCGACCGCATCAATGTCGGGCTGGCCAAGCTGCAGATGGCCGACCAACTGCAACTGAGCGAAGCGGCCTTCGGCCTGGGCGCCGGGCTGTTTTTTGTCGGCTATATCCTGTTTGAGGTGCCGAGCAACCTGATCCTGCAACGGGTCGGCGCCAAGGTGTGGATTGCCCGCATCATGATCACCTGGGGCCTGCTTTCCGCCTGCACCATGTTCGTTACCACCCCCAATCAGTTTTATGTCATCCGCTTTCTGCTCGGCGTGGCGGAGGCCGGTTTTCTGCCCGGCGTGCTGTATTACCTGACGCTGTGGTTCCCGACTTACCGTCGCGGCCGCATTATTGCGTTATTCATGATCGGCCTGCCGCTGTCGAGCGTGCTCGGCGGCCCGATTTCCGGCTGGATCATGGGGCATTTTGATATGCGCTACGGGCTGCACGGCTGGCAATGGCTGTTCCTGCTGGAGGGCATCCCCAGCGTGCTGTTGGGTATATTGACGTTCTGGGTGTTACCGAACCATTTCCGGCAGGCCAAATGGTTATCCGATGAAGAGAAACAACGTATTGCCGACGACCTGGCGCAGGATGACGCCGAGGCCAGTCACAGTAAACACAGCTTCCGCGATGGCTTCTTTAATCTCAAGGTCTGGATGCTCGGCGGCATTGATTTTTCGATCCTGCTGAGTGCCTATGCGATGGGGTTCTGGATGCCGACCTTTATCAAAACCGCCGGGGTGACCGACATTACCACCATCGGCATGCTGACCGCGCTACCGAGCGTCGCCGCCCTGCTGGGAATGCTGGTGATCGGCACCAGTTCGGACCGTATGCGTGAGCGGCGCTGGCATATCATTGTGCCGTTTATTATTGGCGCGATGGCGATGGCCGGCAGCACCTTCTTCACTCATAGCGTGATCGCCACGGTGTTGTTGTTCTCTGTGGCCCAGGCGGCGATCATCGGTGCAGTGCCGGTGTTCTTCAGCCTGCCCGCCACCTTCCTGCGCGGTACCGCGGCGGCAACCGGCTTCGCGCTGGCCTGCTCGTTAGCCAATATTGCCGGGTTGGTGAGTAATTCGCTGATGGGGCTGGCGCTGGATCTGACCGGAAAAAGCGGTGGCGCACTCTGGGCGTTCGCCGGTTGCCTGCTGTTAAGTTCGTTACTGGTGGTCGCTCTGCCGGCCAAGGTGGTTAACCGCTAAGATCAGGGGGCGTGAGTTTCCGCGCCCCTGCTTCACTCCCTAATCTCAACCAAACTGCTTATAACAAATAATTAGGGCGTAATTTCTTACGCCCTCTTATCACTACTCACCAGGCTAATGCCATGACCTGTTATTCGTCTTTCAAACCACGGTTGATCAGCATCGGCTCAATGCTTGGCTCTTTGCCGCGCCAGTCGATGTACAGTTTTTCCAGATCCTGACTGTTGCCGCGCGACAGGATCATATTGCGGAAACGCTGGCCGTTCTCTGCCGTCAGGCCGCCATGTTCGGTGAACCACTGGAAGGCATCATCCGCCAGCATTTCTGTCCACAGATAGGCGTAATAACCGGCAGCATAGCCGTTACCCCAAATGTGCTTGAAGTAACTGGAGCGATAGCGCGGCGGCACATAGCTGAGATCGATTTTGTCTTTCATCAGCGATTCCGCCTCGAACTTGTCCACGTCCTGCTGCGGCTGGTCGGCGCTCAACATATGCCAGTGCATGTCCAGCAGTGCCGCAGAAAGCAGCTCGGTCATGTCATAACCTTTGTTGAACTTGTCGGCCTTTTTGATTTTGTCGACCAGTTCCTGCGGCATGGCTTCACCGGTTTTGTAATGCTTGGCGAAGTGGGCAAAGACTTTCGGATCGCTGGCCCAATGCTCGTTAAACTGCGATGGGAACTCAACGAAGTCACGGGCCGTGTTGGTGCCGGACAGGCTTGGATATTCCTGATCGGCGAACATGCCGTGCAGCGCATGACCAAATTCGTGGAACATGGTGATCACGTCATCGTACGACAACAACGCAGGCTGGCCCGGTGCCGGTTTGGTGAAGTTGGCGACGTTGTAAATCACCGGCTTGGTGCCTTTCAGCTTCGATTGTTCGACAAAATTGCTCATCCAGGCGCCACCGCCCTTGTTGTCGCGCTTAAAGAAGTCGGTATAGAACAGCGCCAATGATTTGCCGTCTTTATCGAACACCTCATAAACCCGCACGTCCGGCTGGTAAACCGGGATGTCCTTGCGCTCTTTGAAACTGATGCCGTACAGCAGGTTGGCGGCATAGAACACGCCGTTGTTCAGCACGTTATCCAGTTCGAAGTAAGGTTTGATCTGCGACTCATCCAGGTCATATTTGGCTTTGCGCACCTGTTCGGCGTAAAACTGCCAATCCCAGGCTTCGACCTTGAAACCGCCTTTCTGCTGGTCGATGACCGCCTGAATATCTTTGGCTTCACGTTCGGCGCGGGCGGTGGCCGCCGGGACGATATCACGCATAAAGCTCAGCGCCGCATCCGGGGTTTTGGCCATCTGGTTTTGCAGCTTCCAGGCCGCGTAATTCGGGAACCCCAGCAGTTTCGCCTGCTCGGCACGCACTTTAGCCAGGCGAGCAATGGTCTGACGGGTGTCGTTAGCATCGCCCTTTTCCGCACGGTTCCACGAAGCATCAAACAGGGCCTTGCGGGTCTCGCGGTTTTTCAGGCTCTGCAATTCCGGCTGTTGGGTGGTGTTTTGCAACACCAGCAGCCACTGTTTATCCAGCTTGCGTTCGCCGGCCGCCTGGGCCGCCGCCGCCAGTTCGCTTTCCGACAGGCCGTCCAGCTTGCCTTTGTCAGCGATCGCCAATGCGCCATCTTTGGTCGCCGCCAGCAGTTTGTTGGAGAACTGAGTGCTCAGCGTGGCCGCTTCCTGGTTCAGC
This sequence comes from Serratia sp. AR11, assembly GCF_056376275.1. Taxonomy (NCBI): domain Bacteria; kingdom Pseudomonadati; phylum Pseudomonadota; class Gammaproteobacteria; order Enterobacterales; family Yersiniaceae; genus Serratia; species Serratia sp. AR11. Next base: position 2,605,112 of record NZ_CM150739.1, on the reverse strand, counting down.
GCCTTAAGTTTGGTTTTATCGGCGTCGGACAGATTGGCCCCCGCCAGCTCAAAGTTCTTGTAGATCACTTCTACCAGCCGACGCGATTCCGCATCCAGTTTTAGCTCATCGCGCTGTTGATAAACGGCCTTGATACGGGCAAACAGCTTGCTGTTTAGCATGATGGCATCATCCAGCGCCGCCAGCTTCGGCGAGCTTTGCTCATCGAGTTTTTGCAACCCGTCGCTGGTGTTGGCCGAGGTCATGGCGCCAAAGACGTTCATCACTCTCGACAGCAACGCGCCGCTTTGTTCCATTGCCACAAAGGTATTTTTAAAATCAGGCTTGGCCGGGTTGTTGGCAATCTTCTCAATCTCTTCCAGCTTCTGCTTGATGCCCGCATCAATTGCCGGGGCATAATCACTTTCTTTGATCAGATTGAACGGCGGCGCCTGGAATGGCAGACGGCTTTGATAGAAGAACGGGTTTTGGTTCTTTTTGTTGTCGTGTTGGTTGGCTTCACCGGTCACGGTTGCCTCCTTCGCCTGGCCACTTGGCAACGCGCTATGATCCGCGTGCGGGTTGGTTTCTGCTGCCTGTGCCTGCGTGCCCAGCGCCATGCCGATCGCCAGCACCAATGTCGATAAACGCATCAAATCGAAACTCCTCCATGTCCACAGAATAATGTCGCGGAGAGCTCATCTCCCCTTGAGTCACATCCTAGCTTAGGCGCAGTTGGCAGATTGAGCAAAAACAAGTGATTAGAAGCTCTCCAGCCTCGACAACAGGCCGTTGATTGTCCGATTTTATATAACGGTTCATCCCAAACTCACCTATAGACGCTTTATTAGCGGCGCATTAGCCTAATTCAAACGACTAATTATTCATCGAAATAACCCGACCTAACCGCTTACCAATATCAAATCCACCCTCAACTAATTCTGAAAACGCGTCATGCACATGACCTAATCCGCACCAGCTTAGACCTGCGGCTATTTAAATCAGGAGATGGATATTTCATGGCTACAACACCTCAACCTAATGAACAGGCTATGGAGGGATATTCGCATCGTCAGCAAAACCGGACCACGCATGAACATCCCCTACTGAGCGCCAGGGTTATCGGTCAGGGCACCCGATGCGTGGTGATGCTGCCGGGTTGGTTTGGTGACCATAGCGTCTATCAGCCGATGTTCCCTCATCTGGACACCGAGGCCTTCACTTATGTGTTCGTGGATTTTCGTGGCTACGGGCAATCACGCGGCATAGCCGGCAGCTACACCACTAATGAAATGGTTGCTGACGTGGTCAACCTGATGGACAGCCTGGGTTGGCAGCGCTTCGACGTGGTTGGGCATTCCATGGGGGGGAAAATTGCGCAGATCATTGCCGCTCGACACTCTGAACGAGTACGCAGTGCGGTGGGCCTGACACCCGTTCCTGCCAGCGGGCTGGACGTAGAACAGCAGGTTTGGCGCATCTTCGAGCAGGCGGTCGAGGATGATACCTGCCGCCACTCTCTGATTGATTTTTCCACTCATCACCGGCTGCCCCGCCGCTGGGTCAGCGATACCGTTCAACAGTCGCGTGCGGCCTGTGCCCCACCGGTGTTCGAAGCCTACCTCCGTAGCTGGGCACTGGAGGATTGTTCCATCGAAACTTACGGCTGCACGGTTCCCCTGCTGTTGCTGATCGGCCAGCACGATCCGGCACAGACGCTGCCGATGATGGATAACACCTGTTTGAAGTGGTTCGTCAATGTGGAGATGGAACTGCTCGAAGGCTGTGGACACTACCCAATGCAGGAAATCCCGCTTTATCTGGCGGGTGCCATCGAGCGTTTCTTACGCAAACAAACTAAGTAGCAGTGACTCTGCTGGAGGTTTACATCATGCATACCGATCTTCCATCGTCTAAAAAAACGGCGGTTAAAACCGACGACCATGCCAGGCCGATCCGTCGGCTGCACCATTTTGCCTGGCGCTGCCGGGACGCAGAGGAAACCCGTCATTTCTATGAAGATATTCTCGGCTTACCGCTGGTCCATGTGATTAAAAACGACCATGTCCCCAGCACCGGGGAGTACTGCCCGTATGTGCATATCTTTTTCCGCATGAAAGATGATTCGCATATCGCCTTTTTCGATTTGGGGGACGGGATAGCGGCGCAACCCAGCCCAAATACCCCGGAATGGGTTAACCATATTGCCTTGAAAGTGGATAACCGGGCCGATCTGGACAGCATGCATCAAAGACTCCTCGCGCAGGGCATTGAGGTGATTGGGGTTACCGATCACGACAGCTATATTGAATCCATTTACTTCTTCGATCCGAACGGGTTTCGTCTGGAATTGACCACCGAAGTGGCGGCGGCCGAAACAGTGGAAGCCTTTGCCCACACGGCGCATCAGGAGTTGGCAACCTGGACCCGAGAGCAGGCACGACGCCTGGCCCTGGCTGAGGGGAAATCATGAGCGCCACTCTGGCTCCGCAATTACGTTTGGCCACACGAGAAAACGGCCGTCGGGATGGCGAATTGGTGCTGGTCTCTCCCGATCTTTCACGTTGCATTGCCGTGCCCGCTATTGCCCGCACCCTGCAGGAAGCGTTAGATAACTGGTCGGCTATAGCGCCGCAGCTGATGCAACTGGCAGAGAACGGCTGGGACGGCAGTGACCTTTTCAATGCCTCAAGCTGCCTGGCACCGCTGCCCCGAGCCTATCAGTGGGTCGATGGTTCCGTTTATCGCCACCACGCCAAACTGATGTATCAATGGCGAAATGAACCTATCCCTCCGCAATATGAAGAGAAGCCGCTGGTTTATCAGGGCGGTTCGGACGTGATGTTAAAGGCAACCGCACCGATCGAAGCCACTGATGATGAGCTGGATATTGATTTTGAAGCAGAGATCGCCGTAATCACCACTGACGTCCCTCTCGGGGTGACGCCCGAGCAGGCGCTGGAGTGTATCGCGTTAGTGGTGTTGCTCAATGACGTCTCTCTCCGCGGTCTGATACCCGACGAAGTGGCGCGGGGCTTCGGTTTCTACCAGAGCAAGCCCGCAACCAGCTTTGCCCCGGTTGCCGTGACGCCCGCGGCGCTCGGCGCGCACTGGCGGGACGCAATGTTACATTTGCCGGTGCACGTCAGTCTAAATGGAAAATGGTTTGGAGCTCCGGACGCCGGCGATGATACGGCATTTAATTTCGGGCAGCTTATTGCACATCTGGCCTGCACCCGCGCTTTAGCGGCCGGCAGCATCGTGGGTGCAGGCACCATCAGCAATGCCGATCCGGCATCCGGCAGCGCCTGCATTACCGAAGCCCGGGTGCGTCAGGCGCTGAGTGGTGTAGATGAAAGTCAGCGGCAGCCCTATTTGGTACAGGGTGACCAGGTGCGGATCGAGGTATTCGATGCTGATGGACACTCCGTGTTTGGTGCCATCGACCAAAAAGTGGTGATCCTTCAAAAATAACCCGCAGTGGCCAGGTTAGCGCTGGCCGTAACAGGCAATGATCTCTCCGGCCACCGCGACTGCAATCTCGGCCGGCAGTTTGCCTTTTACGTCCGGCAGCCCCAGCGGACAGCGCATGCCGGCGATTGCCGCTTCGCTGATGCCACGCTGACCGAGTTTATATTCGAAGCGTTTGCGCTTGGTCAGCGAACCGATCAGGCCGAAGTAACCGGCATCGCCACGGCGTAAAATCCGCTCCGCCAGCGCCAGATCCAACGCGTGGTCGTGTGTCATGACAATGAAATAACTGCCCGGCGGCATGGCGTCGACGATCTCCAACGGTTCTTCACAGACGTTTTGTTGCACCCCAGCCGGGAGCAGCGCCGGGAACTCCGCCGCCCGGCCATCAACCCAGCGTACCCGGCACGGCAGCGTGGCGAGGATATTGACCAGTGCGCGGCCCACATGTCCGGCGCCAAACAGCGCAATTTGCGGGCGTGGCGGGATCAAGGGTTCGAACAGCACGCTGGTGCTGCCGCCACAGCACTGTCCCAGCCGTGCTGCCAGCGGAAAGCGTTCCAGCCGCAGCGTGGCCGCCTCTTGTTGTAGCATCTCGCGGGCAATCGCCAACGCCTGGAACTCCAGGTGCCCGCCGCCAATGGTGTTAACCGCCCGTTCGGCCGTCACCAACATTTTGGTGCCACGATTGCGCGGCGTGGAGCCCAGCTCATCCACCAGCGTCACCAGTACGCAGGGTTCTCCGAGCCGTCGCAGATCGGCCAGTGCCTCAATCCACTCATCCATCGCCGTTCTCCTCCGCCAATTCAGTGACAATGTCACTTGAAAGCATCTGCTGTACTCCCCACAGCACCCGCTCCGGCGTGGCCGGTGCGTCAATATTGGGCTGCAGACGGTAGTCCGCCAGGCTGGCCACCGCATCCTTGATGGCACACCAGACCGAGATGCCCAACATAAACGGTGGCTCGCCCACCGCTTTCGAATGAAATACCGTGTCCTCGGGATTTTTGCGGTTCTCCAGCAGCGTAACGCGCAGATCCGCAGGAACGTCACCAATCGCCGGGATTTTGTAGCTGGCCGGGCCATGGGTCAGCAACCTGCCTTGATCGTCCCACACCAGTTCTTCGCTGGTCAGCCAGCCCATGCCCTGCACAAAACCACCCTCTACCTGACCGATGTCGATTGCCGGGTTCAGCGAGTCGCCCACGTCGTGCAGAATGTCGGCGCGCAGCAGTTTGTATTCGCCGGTCAGCGTATCAATTAACACCTCTGCGCAAGCCGCGCCGTAGGCAAAGTAATAGAAAGGATGGCCGCAGGCCTTGTCGCGATCGTAAAAGATCTTCGGTGTGCGGTAGTAACCGGTACTGGCAAGTGAGATTTGATTGAAATAGGCCTGTTCTACCACCTGTTCGAAGCTGAAATAGCGTTCACCCACCCTGACCTGCCCATTGTTGAAGAGGATCTGCTCAGCGCTAACCTGATGCTGCCTGGCCAGCATGTCAGTCAATCGCTGTTTGATGGTCAAAGCCGCATTCTCCGCCGCCTTGCCGTTCAGGTCGGTGCCGGACGATGCCGCCGTCGGCGAGGTGTTCGGCACTTTACCGGTATCGGTGGCGGTGATCTGAATACGCTCTATTTCCACCTGAAACACTTCGGCGACAATCTGCGCCACCTTGGTGTTCAACCCCTGGCCCATCTCGGTACCGCCGTGGTTGAGTTGAATGCTGCCGTCCGTATAAATCAGCACCAACGCCCCCGCCTGATTGAGGAAGCCGGCGGTAAAGGAAATACCGAATTTGACCGGCGTCAGCGCCAGCCCTTTCTTGAGGATTGGGTTTTGTGCGTTGAACTGCCGGATAGCCAGCCGCCGCGCCTGATAATCTGCACTGCGCTCCAGTTCGGCGGTGATCTCTTGCAGCAGATTCTGTTCCACCGGCTGATGGTAATGGGTGACGTTGCGCTGATCTTTACCGTAGTAATTGGTTTTACGCACCGCCAGCGGATCGAGCGCCAGATAGCGCGCAATGTGGTCCATGATCTGCTCGATCGCCATCATGCCCTGTGGCCCGCCAAAGCCACGATAGGCCGTATTGGAGGCGATATGGGTTTTACAGCGGTGGCCGGTTATCAGCACATCCTGCAGGAAATAGGCGTTATCAGCATGGAACATGGCGCGATCGACGATAGAACCGGAAAGATCGAGCGAGTAGCCGCAGTTACCGGCCAGGCTGATTTTCACCCCATTTAACAGACCGCTGTCGTCAAAACCGACGTCATACTGAATATAAAACGGGTGGCGTTTGCCGGTGATCAGCATGTCGTCGCGGCGGTTCAACCGCATTTTGACCGGCCGCCCGGTAAGGTGTGCCACCACCGCACACAGGCACGCCGGGCCGGCGGCCTGAGTCTCTTTGCCGCCAAAGCCGCCGCCCATGCGCCGCGTGTCGATAGTCACCTTGTGCATCGGTAAATTAAGCACCGAGGCCACTAACTTTTGGATTTCGGTGGGGTTCTGGGTCGATGAATACACCAGCATGCCGCCGTCCTCAGCCGGCAGCACCGAGGCAATCTGGGTCTCAAGATAAAAATGTTCCTGGCCACCGACGTGCAGTTCGCCCTGAATGCGATGCAACGCCTGCGCCAGTGCGCCATCCGCATCGCCGCGTCGATGGTGGTGAGCTTCCTGCACCACGAAGCCTTCCCGCAACGATTGGGTGACGTCCAGCTGTGCTGGCAGCTCCTGATAGCTCACTTTAATGGCCTGCGCGGCCCGCCAGGCGATCTCCGGATCCTCCGCCGCCACCACCGCAATCACCTGCCCGACGTATTCGACCACGTCTTTCGCCAGCAGCGGATCGCCGTAGGTTAACGGAGCAATATCCAGTTCGCCCGGCACGTCCTGCCAGGTGATCACCCGTATCACACCAGGAAAATCGTAGCAGGCGGACAGATCCAGTTTTACGATGCGCGCATGCGCTTTCTCACTCAGTTTTGCCGCCAGATGCAACTGGTTGGGAAACTCCAGCCGGTCGTCAATGTATTGCGCTTCACCGCTGACGTGTTTGTCGGCGCTCTCGTGTTTGCGACTGCGCCCCACGCCGTTGGTCAGCGGCTGACGGAAACGTTCGGCCAACTGCTGTTGGGTATATTCGGTGCGTTTGCTATTACTCATAAGCCGTCACCTCGATCGCCAGCTGTGGCTCAGTCAGCGCAATGAAATAGCGACGCAACAGATTCTGCGCCACCAACAGGCGATAAGCGCTGCTGGCACGGAAATCGCTCAGCGGGGTGAAGTCCTGCGCCAGCGCCTGAGCCGCAAGCTCCAGGGTAGCCCGCCGCCACGGCTGCCCCACCAGTTGCCGTTCGCACAATACGGCCCGTTTAGGTGTCGCGGCCATGCCACCAAAGGCCAGCCGGGCATCGCGGATCATCCCCTGTTCAATCGTCAGGTTGAAGGCCCCGCACACCGCCGAAATATCATCCTCCAGCCGCTTGGAGACTTTCCAGGCGCGGAAATCCGCCGGGGCCTGGCCCGGCAGCACGATGCTTTCAATAAACTCCCCCGGCTGCAGCGCGGTCTGACGATAGTCCAGGAAGAAGTCGTTCAGCGGCAGTTCACGCCGCACGGCACCACAGCGCAACATCAACCGCGCATCCAGCGCCAGCAACAGCGGCGCTGCGTCACCAATCGGCGAAGCGTTGGCGATATTGCCCCCCAACGTGCCCTGGTTGCGGATTTGCTGCGAAGCAAAACGCGCCAACAGTTCGCCAAAGGCCGGGTGGTAGTTAGCCAACAGCGGGTAAAGGTCACTCAACGCCGCCCCGGCACCAATAATCAGACGATCGTTGTGCCGACGAATCTGTTTTAACGCCTCAATCTGGCCAATGGCGATCATCAAGGGTAAATCCTGATGCCGCTGGGTGACTTCCAAAGCCAGATCGGTGCCACCGGCCAACAGTTTGGCCTGCGGATGCTGTAGATACAGCGTCGCCAGTTCATCAAGGCTCTGCGGCAGCAGACAGCGTTTCCCCGCCGCCTCCAGCGGCGTCGCCGCCGGGATAGTCCGCAGTTGTTGCAAGGTTTGCTGTTGATGGCGTTCAAAACTATCTGGCGTTTTGCTGTCGCACGCCTGCTGCGCCGCCGCCAAAATCGGCCGGTAGCCGGTACAGCGGCACAGATTACCGGCCAGTGCCTGCTGCGCCTGTTCGCGATGATAGTTTTCACCGTTTTTTTGCAGGCAAAACATCGACATCACGAAGCCCGGAGTACAAAAACCGCACTGCGATCCATGGCAGTCGACCATCGCCTGCTGCACGCTGTGCAATTGACCCTGTTGTTTTAAATCTTCCACCGTGATCAACTGTTTGCCGTGCAGCGCACTGACAAACGTCAGGCAGGCGTTAACGCTGCGATAGCGCAACCCTTCGCCGTCCGGCTCCGCCAGCACCACGGTGCAGGCGCCACAGTCACCGGAAGCGCAGCCTTCTTTGGTGCCACAGCGGCCGAGATCGCGGCGCAGATAATTAAGCACCGTGGTATTGGGGTCGATCGCGCTTTCATTTTTCAGCGTTTGATTAAGCAGAAACTGGATCATGCCGCCTCCTGCTGCGTAGCCGGTCGGTACACCACTTTACCGTCGACGTAGGTTCGGTAAACGTTGCGGTCATCGCCCAGCGTCATCAGCACAAACAGTTGCTCCGCCAGCTCACGGCTGTTTTCATGCCGCAGTTTTTGCAGCGGCGATACCGCCGGATCCAGCACCACAAAATCCGCCTCTTTGCCGACCGAGAAATTACCGATTTTGTCATCCAGCGACAGCGCCCGCGCCCCACCCAATGTGGCGTGGTAGAAGGCTTCGCAGGCCGAGAGCTGGTAGCGCTGCAGTTGAGCGACCTTGTAAGCTTCGCCCAGCGTTTGCAGCATATTGAAGGTGGTACCGGCACCGACGTCGGTGCCAATACCCAGCCTGACCTGTTTCTGCCAGGCCTTTTGCAGGTTGAACAAGCCGCTGCCGAGGAACAAATTGGAGGTCGGACAAAAGGCGATGGCCGAACCGGTGTGACACAGGCAATCCCACTCTTGCTCTTCCAGATGCAGGCAATGGGCAAACACGCTTCTCTCTCCGGTCAACCCATACTGGTGATAGACATCCAGGTAACTGCGGCTGTCCGGGAACAGTTCTTTCACCCAGGCGACTTCTTCCAGGTTCTCGCTCAGGTGAGTGTGCAGATAGGCATCCGGAAACTCTTCACGCAACCTTTGTACCTGAGCCAACAGCGCCGGGGTGCTGGTGGGCGCAAAACGCGGCGTGATGGCATAGCTCAGCCGTTGCTTGCCGTGCCAGCGCTCAATCAGTTCGCGGGTCTGGCGGTAGCTCTGCTCCGGGGTTTCCAGCAGTTCCTCAGGCGCATGGCGGTCCATCATCACCTTGCCGGCGATCAGCCGCATATTCAGCGCCGCCGCCTGACTGAACAGCGCTTCAACCGACTGCGGGTGTATGGTGCCGAACACCAGCGCCGTGGTGGTGCCGTTGCTTAACAGTTGCTGTAAAAAGAACGCCGACATCTTGCCGGAGTGCTGCTCGCAGCAGAATTGGCTTTCCGTCGGGAAGGTGTAATGCTTCAGCCATGCCAGCAGCCGATCGCCATAGGCACCGATCATTTCGGTTTGCGGGTAGTGAATATGGGTATCGATAAAGCCCGGCACTATCAGTTTGTCCTGATAATGAGTGACCTCAAACCCCGGCGGCAACAGCGTTTCACCCTGCTGCCAGGGGCCAAACCAGACAATGCGGCCTTCATCGAGCAGCAGCAATCCGTCAGGAATATGTCGCAGTTGCTGCTCCAACTGCTGCGGTTGATCGACACAGGCAGCAATATCGAAAAAATGACCACGGATCGCCGTGGTGAATGACAGGCTCATTTTGCTTTCCTTCTCTACCGGCCAGCGCACAGCCCCCGGCTGAGTTAATTCAGCCCAGGGAGCCATGGCGGTCTTTTATCGTTCGCAGGTGTTGATTTAAGGATAGCAAGCAGCGTGCCAGTTGGTTTTTTATTAAGATTTTTCATTTAAAAACAAAAAGATAAAAACTCACCTCGCAATAATCCGAATCAATAAAAATAAGCGGCAAATAAGCAAACGGTTGCCCTTAAATAGCAACCGTTTGCTTATATTGAGTTAATGGTGAGCCTGCACCAATAACGGGCAAGAATACAAATCGGGGGAATGAAATTTATGACTTCAATAACACTTCATAGCGCGGGTTAAATTCATCAAACAGCGGTAACGCGGCCGCGCCTAATGCGGCGGTATCCGCGCCGGTAGTCCCCAATCGAACCCGCAGGCCGTCGAGATATTTGCTGCGCACCGACCGGTGCAGTGGCGCCAGGCGCTTGATCAACTGTTCTACGATAATTTCCGGCATCAGCCCGCCAATAATCACCGCTTCGGCATCGAACATACACTCAATAATATTGATCGCCTGGCGTAACGCCGGCACCGCCGTATCCAGCCAGGCGTCGATCTGCGGCTGCGGTAGCGTCAGCAGGTCTTGCGGCATGGCGCGCATCGGATCCAGCCCGCAGCTCTCATAAGCCGCCTGCAACGAGACATAACGCTCCAGACACCCCTGGTTGCCGCAGTAGCAGGCCCGCCCGCCCGGTTGCACAATCATGTGGCCGACTTCACCAGCATTGTGCGCATGGCCGGTATAAATTCGGCCATCGGTAAAAATCCCTGCCCCAAGTCCGGTACCGAGATACAAATAAATAAAGGAATTAAGCTGCCTGGCTACGCCGTGCAAACGCTCGCCGATAGCGGCCACGGTAGCATCGTTCTCCAGCGTCACCGGCAGGCCACTTTGCGCGTTAAGCTCAGCCACCACATCGATATTTTTCCAACCGTTAAGCGTGGTCGGCCCGACCGACGAGATCCCTTCCACGCCAAACGGCCCCGGCATCACTACGCCGATGCCCAGCATTTTTCTCCAGCTCAGATCCGGCTGCTGGCGCATTTCTTGCAGTACATCACAAATCAGTTTCAAGGTGGCAGCAGGTTGCGGCTTTTGTACCATAATCAGCCGGTGGAAACGAACGCTGCCTGAGAGATCAACCACGATGATCAGCAGTGACTGGTGATCCAGATGGATACCGATGGAATACGCGCTATCTGGATTCAGGGTCAACGGCGTGGCCGGTTGACCTCGCCCCCCGGCACGACGCGGCAGGTGCGAGGAGAGAATACCGGCCTGTTCCAGTTCTGTTGCAATGTTTGAAACGGTTTGCGGCGTCAGTGAGGTCAGCCGGGCAATTTCGGCACGGGTCAGTTCACCGTGCAGACGGATAGCCTCTATCACTACGCGCCGGTTGTGTGCACGAGCATGTTCAAGGTTAGTGCCGGAAGTCGTCATAACTGCCTATGCAGAAAGGGAAATCGTCTTTGCAGTATGGTGCCCTCCAATAAAGCAATCAAATTGATTTAAGAATCTTTTTAACACCGGAGAACGCACAATGAAAAGCCATACCCTTGCCGCTACGGCAATCTGTACCCTGTCGCTCCTGGCGCTTAGCCTGTCATCTGCCTATGCCGCCCCGACGCAAATTAACGCGTTGTTTATGACCCAGGCGGCGTACAGCGAAAATGATATCCGTGCCATGACCGCCGATTTTAGCAAGCAGCACCCGGACATCACCGTTAACCTGGAGTTCGTTCCTTACGAGGCGCTGCACGATAAAATCGTCGCGGCGCGCGGTGCCGGCAGCAACGGCTACGATGTGGTGCTGTTCGACGCCATCTGGCCCGCGGAATTCACCAAGTTCGGCCTGCTGCAGGACGTGACCTCGCGCATCAGCGCCGACGACAGCGCCAAAATCTTTGCCGGTGCCATGACCACCGTCACCTATAAGGACAAGCGCTGGGGCATGCCGTGGATCCTCGACACCAAATACCTGTATTACAACAAAGCCATGCTGGCCAAGGCCGGGATTGCCGCCCCGCCGAAAACCTGGCAGGAACTGGCGCAGCAGGCAGAGATCCTGAAGCAAAAAAACGTGGTCAAATACCCGCTGGTATGGAGCTGGTCACAGGCCGAGGCACTGGTTTGCGATTACACCACCCTGGTGTCCGCCTATAAGGGGCAGTTTATCCAACAGGGAAAAATCACCTTCTCCAGCCCAGGTTCACTGCAGGCCGTCGACTATATGAAAGCCTCGCTGGACAAGGGGCTGACCAATCCGAACTCCCGCGAATATCTGGAAGAGGACGTGCGCAAAACGTTTTCCAACGGTGACGCGGCCTTCGCCCTTAACTGGACCTACATGTACAACATGGCCAACGATCCCAAGCAAAGCAAAGTGGCCGGTGACGTCGGCATCGTGCCGGCTCCGGGATCGGTGGCGGGTCAGGTCTCTGCGGTTAACGGTTCGATGGGGCTGGGCATCGCCAAGGCCAGCGCCCACCCCGATCAGGCCTGGCAATACATCAGCTACATGACCTCACAGCCGGTGCAGGACAAATACGCCAAACTGAGCCTGCCGATCTGGAAGTCGTCTTACGACGATCCGGCGGTGCAGAAGGGTCAGGAGCCGTTAATCGCCGCCGCCAAACAGTCGTTGAACGTGATGCTGTCGCGCCCTGAAACCGCCGATTACTCTCGTTTGTCCAACGGCCTGCAACAGGATTTGCAGCAAATTCTACAGGGCAAGGTGACGCCGCAGGCCGGGCTGGATGCGGCCACCCAAAGCGCTGCGCGGCTGCGTTAAGCGATGACGATGCTCACTTTACCTCAACGTGAGCGGCGTCAGGCATGGGTGCTGCTGGCACCCATGCTGCTGATGATGCTGCTGTTAACCGCCTGGCCGCTGGCTCGCACCCTGTGGCTGAGCTTCACCGATGCGGCGCTGGTGGGCGACGGCGTAACCCCGGCCTGGGTCGGTACGGATAACTTTTTCTACGCTCTGACCGACCCGGACTTCCAGGCCGCACTGGGGCGCACGCTGTATTTCACCCTGGTTTCGGTGGCGTTCGAAGGGGTGATCGGCGTGCTGGTGGCGCTGCTGCTCAACCAAAAATTCCACGGCCGTAATGTTCTGCGGGTGCTGGTTATTTTGCCCTGGGCGCTACCGACCATCGTCAATGCCACCATGTGGCGGCTGAATTTCAACCCGGATTACGGCAGCATCAACGCGCTGTTAACCCAGCTCGGGGTGATTGACCACTACCGCAGCTGGCTGGGTGACCCGGCGTCGGCGCTCAACGCGGTGATGCTGGCGGATATTTGGAAGAACTACCCGCTGATTACCCTGCTGACGCTGGCGGCGTTGCAATCGATCCCGGACGATTTGTACGAAGCGGCGCGACTGGACGGAGCCTCTGCCTGGCGGCGCTTCCGGGCCATCACCCTGCCCGCCATTCTGGCCCCGCTGGCGGTGGCGTTGGTGCTGCGTACCATTGATGCCTTCAAGGTGTTCGACATCATTTACGTGATGACGCGCGGCGGCCCCATGGACAGCACCAAGACCCTCAGCTTCTTCGTTTACCAGGAGTCGTTCAGCTATCTGCGGGCCGGCAGCGGCGCAGCCTACGCGGTATTGATGACCTTGCTATGCGGCCTGCTGATCGCGCTGTACATGCTGATGCTGTTCCGCCAACGCAGAAGGAACCTCGCCGATGAAGCGTAAAATCCGCCTGGTATTGCGCTACGCTGCCGCATTGCTGCTGGCGTTGTCGATCCTGGCGCCGATGCTGTGGCTGTTTCTGATGAGCGTCAGCTCCTCGGCCGATCTGACCCGCATACCGCTGGAATGGCTGCCGCGCCACTGGGATTTTTCGCGCTACGGCAGCCTGCTTTCATTGCAGCCCGGCCAGCCGGGTGCCCTGTTCCTGCACGCGCTGTTCAACAGCCTGCTGGTGGCCTGCGGCGCTACGCTGATTTCGCTGTTGCTGGCGATCCCGGCGGCGTTCAGCTTCTCGCGTTATCCGGGACGCGACGGTTGGCTGTTCGCCAGCCTGGCCATTTATATGGTGCCACCGGTGGCCTTTGTGCTGCCGCTGTACTTTATTTTGCAGCAGTTGGCGCTGCTGAACACCCATATCGGTCTGGTATTGGTCTACTGCTCGCTGATCCTGCCATTCCTCACCTGGATGCTGAAAAACCAGTTCGACGCCCTGCCGATAGACATTGAACAGGCCGCACGGCTGGATGGACTGCGTCAGTGGCAGGTGCTGCTGCGCATTACCCTGCCCTTGGCCAAACCGGCACTGGGCGCTTCTGCGCTGTTTGGCTGGCTGCTGGCCTGGGACGAATTTTTCTACGCGCTGCTGTTCACCAGCAATATTCAGGCGCAGACGCTGCCGGTGACCATCGCCGGTTTCACCGCCGGGCGCGCCACCGATGACGGGTTGATCGCCGCCGTCGGCATTCTGGCCGCCATTCCACCTCTTTTTATTGCCATCTGGCTGCAAAAAACGCTGGTTAGCGGCTTAACCAGCGGTGGCAGCAAAGGCTAATTTACTCAGGGAAATTAACATGATGAGCACCAACACCCGGCCCACGCTGTACGTGGTGGGCAATATCAACGTCGATGTGATCATGAGCACCTTGCAGCAGTGGCCGCAAAAAGGCACCGAGGCGATGCTGGATCACAGCGAACTGCGCCCGGGCGGTTCGGCCGGGAACTGCGCACTGGCGCTGGCGGCGCTGGAAACCCCTTACCGGCTGGTGGCCAATCAGGGCAACGACTATTTCAGCCCCTGGCTGGCGCAACTGTTCCCGGAAAGCTCGCTGTACTGGCCGACCTACAGTTGCGAAACCTCGCTGACCTTCGGTGTCACCCACCCCGACAACGAGCGCACCTTTTTCAGCAATCAGGGCCATATCACCCGCCTGAGTCAGGACGACGTATTGCATCAGATCCCGCTGTTCGCCGGTAATGGCGACACCATTTTGCTGTGCGGCACCTTCCTGTGTACCACCCTGTTGGCGGAATACCCGGCGCTGCTGCAAACCCTGCGCCAGCGCGGCTATCGCATCGCGGTTGATACCGGTTGGCCGCCGCAGGGCTGGAGCGATACGCTGCGTGGGCAGATCGCCGACTGGCTGCCGTTCTGCGACATCCTGTTGCTCAATGAAGTGGAAACCTGTGGCATGGCAGGTCATGAAGATTTGTACACCGCCGCCCGGACGCTGAACCGCCAACAGCCGGCCGACGCCGCCTGCGTGGTGAAATGCGGCCCGGACGGTGCACGCCTGTGGTGCGGCGAACGGCAGTTGCAGGCGGCGGCACACCCGATCAGGGTGGTCGATACCATAGGTGCCGGCGACAGTTTTAACGCCGGTTTCCTGAGCGCTTGCCTGCACGGCCATTCGGCTGCGGTAGCGTTGCGCTGGGGCATTCGCGCCGCCAGCCACGCCATCAGCAGTTCGCCACGCCAGTATCTGGACTGGAACACGCTGAAAACCTGCGCCGGAGAAATGGTCTGATGGCAAGTGTCGAACTGGTAAAAGTCGCCAAATACTATGGCAAGCAGCGGGTGCTGAATCCGTTGGATCTGACCATCCCCGACGGCAGCTTTACCGTGCTGGTTGGCCCGTCCGGCTGCGGCAAGTCCACCCTGCTGCGGCTGCTGGCCGGGCTGGACACGCTGACCGAGGGGGCGATCCTGCTGGATAAGCAAAAGATTAACGATCTGGATCCGGCCGATCGCGATATTGCCATGGTGTTCCAAAGTTATGCGCTCTACCCACATCTGACGGTGGCAGAAAACATGGCATTTCACATGCAGGTGATGAAGGTCGCCAAAAGCGAACAACAGGCCAAGGTCCAACAGGCCGCGCGCATTTTGGCGATCGACCATCTGTTGCAGCGTTATCCGAAAGAACTGTCCGGTGGCCAACGCCAGCGAGTGGCGATGGGCCGTGCCATGGTGCGTAACCCGAAGGTCTTTTTATTCGATGAACCGCTGTCCAACCTCGACGCCCAGTTGCGGATGGAGCTGCGCGCCGAGATTAAATCACTGCATCAGCAGTTCAAGACCACCACGGTGTATGTCACCCACGACCAGATCGAAGCGATGACGCTGGCTGACCAAATCGTGGTGATGAAAGACGGCAATATCGTGCAGCAAGGCAAGCCGCTGGAGATCTACGATGCGCCCGCCAACACCTTTGTGGCGCGTTTTATCGGCTCACCGCCAATGAATTTGTTGGAGGGCATCGTCACGCCGCGTGACAATCTGCCCGGTGTGGCCTGCGGTGAATTGTGGCTACCGCTGCCGGCCAAGTGGCGCTTGGCGACGCCCGGCAGCCAGGTGATCCTCGGGCTACGTCCGCATGATTTCCGTTTAGTGGAAACCAGCCAGCAGCCTGCCGCCACCTTGCGCCTGATGGAGATCACCGGCGATGTCAGCCTGCTGCACCTTACCTGGGGCGGTTATCGTCTGCATGTCCAGCTCAGCGGGCGGGTTAATGCCGAAAGCGGTCAGCCGCTGTGGCTGATGCCCAATACCGAGGCGATCCACCTGTTCGACGCCGCGACAGGGCAACGCTTGAGTGAAAATTGAGTCGCTGATAATGCGCTAAGACCAAACCGGCCAACAACGTTGCGGGCGCTATTGCTGCGCCCGCTAATTATCACCTGCTTAACCTCTTTTTAACCTCTGTGTGATGCGCTATGCTCCAAAACTCTGCCAGCGTTAACATTTTTGAAACGAGGTTTCTGTCATGCCTGCATGCTGTTTTTACTCCGCCCGGCGCACTCAGCCATGAGTTTTTTTTCACGCGCCAGCGCGCTGCCGCTGCTGGTGGCGGGTGCCTTCTTTATGGAAAACCTCGACGCCACGGTGATTGTCACCGCCATGCCGCAGATGGCGGCGGCCTTCGGCGTAAGGCCGGTGGACATGAACATTGGTATCTCGGCTTACATTCTGACGCTGACGGTGTTTATTCCTGCCAGTGGCTGGATTGCCAACCGCTTCGGCGCCCGCAATATCTTTGCCGCCGCGGTGCTGATTTTTACCCTGGCATCGGTGCTGTGCGCCGCCAGCGTTAACCTGCCCACCTTCACCGCCGCCCGGATTCTGCAAGGCTTCGGGGGTGCGCTGATGGTGCCGGTGGGTCGCCTGGTGGTGCTACGTAACACTGCCAAACCGGATCTGATCAAGGCCATTGCCACCATTACCTGGCCGGGTCTGGTAGCCCCGATCCTCGGCCCGCCGGTCGGCGGTTTTATTACCACCTATGCCTCGTGGCACTGGATCTTTATTCTTAACGTGCCGCTGGGTATCGCCGCGCTGTGGTTGGCCTGGCGGCTGATCCCGCAGGAAGCGTCGCAGAAAGGGGTGCCTTTTGACGCACTCGGCTTCGTATTGACCGGCATCGCCTGCTTCGGCCTGATGTTCGGTCTGGATTTGATCAACCATCCGCAACTGTCCTGGCTGGTGCCTGCGCTGTGTATTCTCGGCAGCCTGGCATTAGGCACACTGGCGGTTCGTCACGCCAAACGCACCGAGCACCCGCTGATCAATCTTTGGGCGATGCGAATCAAAAGTTACGCTGTCACCATTTGGGGTGGCACGCTGTTCCGCATCGCCATTGGCGCCGTGCCCTTCCTGCTGCCGCTGCTGTTCCAGATCGGTTTTGGCCTGAACGCCTTCGACGCCGGGCTGCTGGTACTGGCGGTTTTTGCCGGGAATCTGGTGATGAAGCCGTTTACCTCGGCGGTGCTGTACCGTTTTCGCTTTCGCACCACGCTGGTGGTCAATGGTTTGTTGAACGCTGCCACTATTTTCGCCTGCGCGCTGTTGACGCCACAGACCCCGACCTGGCTGATTCTGGCGCTGCTGTTCGTCAGCGGGCTGACGCGATCCATGCAGTTCACCGCGCTCAATACGCTGGCGTTTTCCGAAGTACCGCAGCCACAGATGAATGGTGCCAACACGCTGTTCAATGTGTCGCAGCAAATGGGCAGCGGGCTGGGTATCGCCATCGGCGCACTGGCCCTGCGGCTGGCAGAGATGCTGATGCCACAATCGGGCGAGCGCATTCCCCTGGTCGATTTTCAGTGGGCATTTGTGGTCATCGGCGTGATTGCCCTGCTGGCCGTGGTTGACTGCTTTACCCTGAACGCCAACGCCGGCAGCGAGGTTCGCCAGAGAAAACCGGCCGCCACGGTGCCAAACTCCCCCCAACGATTGCAAAAATAAGTCGCATCTGCCGCCAATCAACGTAATATCGATGATCCGCCCCGTTTCACCGGTGCGGATTTTTGCCGTTTTGGCCTGAAAAGCGAGGTAATAATAATGATTCACAGTGACCTTTCTCAGTGCCGCGTGAACACCGACCGGTTGTTGATTGCCCCTTTTACCGCAGCAGACGCCGACGATGTTTACCAGGCGATCACCCCTACCTTGACGCGCTTTATGAACTTTGAGCCCGAGGAGTCGCAGGAAGCCTTTGCCAACGTTTGGCAAACCTGGCTGCCGCTGATCCGCGAAGGCGAGGAAATGATTTACATCGCCCGCCTGCGCGACACCAAACAGTTTGTCGGCATGGGCGGCGTGCACGATCTGTACAACACCACGCCTGAACTGGGCATCTGGGTGAAAGAGAACCTGCACGGCAATGGCTATGGGCGTGAAATCGTTCACGCCATGGCGGTGTGGGCAAGCGAACGTTACCATCCGCGCCACTTTATCTACCCGGTGGCCGAACAGAATACGCCAAGCCGACGTATCGCCGAATCTCTGGGCGGCGTAGTGGCCGGCCGACGTGAAAACACCAAATACGACTGCGTGGTCTATCACATACCCCCGCAGCTTTAACTGCTATCCCCAGGGCCGGATCGACCGGCCCACAGTTCGTCATCACCTATGTTAACTGTTGAAAAAACCGCCCGTCTGGCAGCAGCGATGGCGGTTTTTCAGTGTGGAAGCCGATAACCACTGCCACTTAAAGTGGGATTATGCTAATGCTAGTAGCATGTAGGGTAAAAACAGTTGAGGAACAGCAACATGATCATTTTTGTTACGGGGGCCACATCCGGATTTGGTGAGGCCATTACACGGCGTTTTATCCGCGAAGGTCATCAGGTGATTGCCTCTGGCCGTCGTATCGAACGTCTGGAAGAGTTGAAAGACGAGCTGGGTGAAGCACTGCATATCGTCCGCCTCGACGTGCGTAATCGCGCGGCCATTCAGCAGGTGATTGATGAGCTGCCGGCAGCGCTGCGCCACATTGATATACTGGTCAATAATGCCGGGCTGGCGCTGGGTCTGGAGCCGGCGCACAAGGCCAACGCCGACGACTGGGAAACCATGATCGACACCAACACCAAAGGCCTGGTGAATATGACCCGCGCCCTGCTGCCGGATATGGTCGAACGTAACATTGGCCACGTAATCAACATCGGCTCGGTCGCAGCCAACTGGCCGTATGCCGGTGGCAACGTTTATGGCGCAACCAAGGCCTTTGTCAAACAGTTCAGCCTCGGTCTGCGTGCCGATCTGCACGGTACCCGCATCCGTGTGACCGATATTGAGCCGGGCCTGGTGGGCGGCACCGAATTTTCCAACGTGCGCTTCAAAGGCGACGACGGCAAGGTGGATAAGGTCTACTACGGTGCCAATGCGCTGACGCCGGAGGATATCGCCGAGTCGGTGTTCTGGGTCGCGACCCTGCCGGCCCACGTCAACATTAACTCACTGGAAATCATGCCGGTCAGCCAATCCTTTGCCGGGTTGAATATCCACCGCGAGTCTTAATCCTGAGCGGCAGGGCCTGTCCCTGCCGTCGTTTCTCAGGCCGCTCGCCAGCCGGAAACGATAATCAACATGCCAGCCAGGGCCACGCCGGCTCCCAACCAGTCCAGCGCTGATAGTTTCACTCCGTCTACCACCCGCAACCACAATAACGCCGTCGCCACATAGACCCCGCCATAGGCCGCGTAGACCCGCCCACTGGCTGCCGGGTGCAGCGTCAACAACCAGACAAACAGCATCAGACTGGCCGCTGCCGGCAACAGTAACCAGGCACTGGCGCTTTTTTTCAGCCACAAATAGGGCAAGAAACAGCCGATGATCTCGGCCAGTGCGGTGGCGAAAAATAACAGGGTGGTCTTTAACATCGGGGAAACTTTCTCTCTGTAAACTAAACAAGGCCGTGCTTGACTGGTGCAGTCCGACAGCGCGATGGTATATTTATCAACACGCCTGCGGGCGCGGTAAAGCCAGTGTTGCCGTTATCAGGCAACACTAACTCATAAGGATGAAACGATGAAAACACTTTCGACTCAACGACTGCTGCGCGGGATGCTGCCGGTCGCCATGCTGATGCTGATGGGGGCCTGGCAGGCTCCGGCGCTGGCCGCCAGCTGCACTCAGGGCAGCACCTGCGTTACCGTCGATGGCAGCAACAGCGGTGCCATGAGTACCGAAGCGGCCCGTCAGAGCAAACAGCAGTTTAACGATACCAAATCCCTGCGCAATAAGGTTAACACCCGCGTGGAGAAAGAGTTCGACAAGGTAGACAAGGCGATTGACAGCGAAGAGCGCTGCGATGATAGCCTGAACGTCAATGCTTACTGGGAACCAAACACCCGTAAATGTCTGGATCGCCAGACCGGTCGTCAGATTAATCCTTAATCTGGTCGCAGCAAGACGGTGGCCGTTACTCTTCGCCACCGTAGCTGCTATCCTGACAAAGTAAGCCCATTTTCAAATAAGGACGAATGGATGAAAAAAGCGCTTATTCTGGGTGCACTGCTGATGGCCGCTGCGCCGTTGGCCGCCCTGGCCTCATGCGAAAGCGTGAAGGCAGACATTTCGCAGAAAATCGTCAAAAACGGCGTGCCTGAGTCTGGTTTCAAACTGGATATCGTGCCGAACGACCAGGCCCAACAGGCCGGTGGCCTGGTAGTTGGCCACTGCGAAAATGACACGCAGAAGATTGTTTATACTCGCCTGGGCAACGGCGATGACAATGGTGACGCGGCTCAGACCGGCACCAGTCAGGATACCAAAACCTCGCAATAATTACCGTTCAGGGCGCTCGGTGCGCCCTTTCCTTTTTATTTATGCCTGTTCCGCCTCTTCTCCCTCACCCTGTGGCCTGTGCCGCGCCGGGATCAGCATCGCCGCCGCCAGTGCCAGCAATGACAACAGTGCAGAAACCAAAAATACCCAATGCAACGAAGCGGCAACCTGCTGCGTCATCTCCGCCAGTATTTCTGGCGTCATCGCGCTACGCGCAGCCGGTTCCATCAGTTGTTGTACCGGATCGGTCGTTTGCGGCAAACGAAACTGCAAGTTGATGTTCAGCGTTGCGCCCAAAAAGGCGGTACCAATGGCCGAACCCATCATCCGGGTAAACACCGTGCAGGCAGTGGCAATGCCGCGGATGCTGTGGTGAGCCGCGTTCTGCACCGAAACCAGAAACGTGGTGTTGCACAACCCCATACCGGCACCAACCATAAACGCCGCCACCCGGCCCCACAATAAGCCGCCGGTCGGCTGCAGCAACAACAGAATCAGGCCGCCGGCCAGTAATAACAACGCTCCCAATAGTGCCGTGGTGCGATAAGAAGTCATCAGCATCAGTCGACCACTGAAGGTACTGGCCAGCGGCCAGCCAATTGACATCAGCGCCAGCGTGGTACCGGCCTCCAGGGGCGTTCCGCCCATCACGCCCTGAATAAAGGTCGGCAGAAAGGCGCTGATGCCCATCATCGCCGCGCCAATCACCAGACCGCCAATATTGCCGGCCACGATCACCCGGCTTTGCCATAACGCCAACGGAAACAGTGGCTCCGGCGCTCGTCGTTCCTGGCGGATCAGCAACATCAGCGAGACGGCCGCCAACGCCAACAACGGCAGCACCCACCAACCGAGATTTTCTGCCTGCAGCAGTGACAGCAGCAGCGCGGTAACAAACAACGTCAGCCAGGCGGTCCCCGCCAGATCCAGCGCGTGTTCGCGCACCTGCTGACGGGAAGGCAGATAACGAGCCAGGAAAAACATCGCCAACAGACCGATCGGCAAGTTGACCCAGAACACCAACGCCCAGGGCAAATGCTGGACGATAAACGCCCCCAGTAAGGGTCCAATAATCGCCGACACACCCCAAACGCTGGAAATATAGCCCATCACCTTGGGCCGCTCGGTAGGGCTGTAGATATCACCAATAATGGTGGTCGCTGTTGGCATAATCGCCCCGGCCCCCAACCCCTGCAGCAGACGAAAACCGATCAGCCAGTACATGTTCGGCGAGAAACCGCACAGCACCGAACCCAGTAAAAACAGCGATGCACCAAAGAAAAATACCCGCTTGCGCCCCAGCAGGTCCGCCAGCCGACCATAAATGGGAATAGTGATGGCCTGCGCCAATAGATAGACCGCGAATACCCAGCCTAGCAGGGAAAAACCACCGAGATCGCCGATAATGGTTGGCATCGCCGTGGCGACTATGGTCGCTTCTATGGCCGACATAAACATCGCCAGCATGCAGGCAATCAGGATTAAGGGGCGATGAGCGATCGGGGCTGATGCATCGTTATTTGTCATAGTGTTATTACAAACCGTGGGTTCTTATTTTCATCCAATTATACCAGCCGGATTAAAGGTTGCCGTTACCGGTATCTATTTCCCTGTTTTTACTGATTATAAACGCACCATTTGAACAGAAAGTGACATCGTAACACAAAGCCATCTCGTGGCTCGTCGTAACGAATAAACCGCGAGCCTGTCTGCGGATCTGTAAAGATTCTCTGGTCTTCGGCCAGGGTGGCAAGCACAATGCTCAGCGACCCTTTCATTTTTCTCACGATTTTACTGACGCATGAAACGATTGGTCCACCTGCACCACTATCGCGCCCTGCTGCGCCGCCTGTTTATCGCCATCTTTCTTGGTATTGCCGCTGCGTTGGTGGTTTGGCTGTTTCACCGTGCGATGCTCGGGCTGGAATGGTTATTGCTCGATCATGAAGACGGCAGCCTGGTGGCCGCCGCCGCCGCATTGCCCGGCTGGCGCAGAGCGTTAACCCCGGCGCTGGGTGGGCTGGCGGCAGGCCTGCTATTGTGGGTTTATCAGCGCTATCAGCACCAGCGGCAGGTTGCTCCCACTGATTATATGGAGGCGATCGAAACCGGTGATGGCCGCCTGGACGTCAGCGCCAGCCTGGTGAAATGCCTGGCCTCACTGCTGGTGGTCTCCAGCGGCAGTGCTATCGGCCGCGAAGGCGCGATGATCCTGCTGGCGGCATTGGTAGGTTCCGTCTTTGCCCAGCGCTTCACCCATGAGAAAGAGTGGAAACTGTGGGTGGCCTGCGGTGCCGCAGCCGGTATGGCCAGCGCTTATCATGCCCCACTGGCTGGCAGTCTGTTTATCGCCGAAATTCTGTTTGGCACACTGATGCTGGCCTCACTGGGTCCGGTGGTGATTGCCGCCGTCAGCGCCCTGCTGGTGACCAATCTGCTCAACGGTGGCCAGGCACCGCTGTATCTGGTAGAGCCGCTGCCCGCCCCCTGGCCGGTGCAATATCTGTTGATGGCACTGCTCGGCGTTTTAGCCGGGGTCTGCGGCCCGTTGTTCCTGTGGGCAATGTCTTCTTCCGGTCGCGCATTCCGTTCGCTACGGCTAAAACCACCGCTGCAATTGGCGTTAGGGGGGTTGATTGTCGGGCTGCTGTCGCTGCTGTTTCCTGAGGTATGGGGCAATGGCTACAGTGTGGTGCAGGCGCTGCTCAGTGCGCCGCCCGGCGTATTGCTGGTAGGCGCCATTCTGATCTGCAAGTTGCTGGCGGTGCTCGCCAGCAGCGGATCCGGTGCGCCTGGCGGTGTGTTCACACCCACGCTGTTTGTCGGCGCGGCGCTCGGTTCGTTAGTTGGGCAACTCTGCGCCATCTGGCCGGAGTTGGGCAGTGCGATACCGATTCTGATGGCGTTAACCGGCATGGCTACGCTTTTGGCGGCCACCACCCACGCGCCGATAATGGCTGCGCTGATGGTGTTCGAAATGACCGGTGAATATACCCTGCTACCGGGGATCCTGTTGGCCTGTGTGATCGCCACCACCGTCTCACGCGGTTTACGTTCGGTGTCGGTCTATCACAACGCCTAACGGTTTAGCAGTGGAGAGATATCCAGATAACGTGCCAGTTCCCGCTGTTCGGCGCGTGGCAGATAAGGTATTTCACCCAGCAGCGGCGCAGGAATGCGTTGCTGCATCGCATCGATAGTTTCGGCGTAATGTGCCAGCCCCGGATTGATGCGGTTCGCGACCCAGCCCAGCAGCGGCAAGCCGTCATTAATGATCGCCTGCGCCGTTAATAAAGCGTGGCTGACACAGCCCAGTTTGATCCCCACCACCAAAACCACCGGCAGTTGTTCCTGAATGACCCATTCGGCGTAAGGCCGCATATCGTTCATCAACACGCGCCAACCGCCGCTCCCTTCTACCACCACGGTATCGGCTTTGGTGGACAAATGTTGCAGCCCACTGCTCATCACACCGTAGTTGGTTTCCTTGGTAGGTTGCGCGTGAAAGACTTCTTCCAGACAGGTAATGGGATTAATTTCCTGATACGACAGCGGCATGGTCGAAGATGCCTGCAAAACCAAAGCGTCTTTATTGCGAAGACCTTCGCTGGTTTCCTGACAGCGCGCAGCGACAGGTTTATAGCCGGCCACAGAACGGCCCTGCGCAGCAAGCGCCTGTAATAAAGCGCGAGAAACCACGGTTTTACCGACATCGGTATCCGTACCTGTAACAAATAAACGCGTTAACATGACTTAATTGCCCCGAGATGCACCGTTAACCAAAAAGTCGCCAAGAATGTGGCGAAAGCGACGAACGGGAAAAGTCTAGAGGATGCCGGGGAGACGGGGCTTGAGGTAGCTCAACCTTTTGTCGTTAAACGATAAGAATTGCTGATTGGTATTAGCCTTGCAGCAACTGCACCAGCAGCGAACCGTTGTATAGCGCTTCTTTCACCAGTGCCGCGCCGGGCATAGTGCCCTTATTGAAGAACTGAGTGGACTCCACCTGAACCTGCTCACTGTAGGCCGGCAGCGACTGCTGACGTATACAGGAGGCAATGGCCGGATGCAGAATTTCTGCTGCCCGGTTCAGCGGGGAACCGACCAGGATTTTTTCCGGATTGAACAGATTAACCATGATCGCCAGAATGCGGCCCACGCTGTGCCCCACCCCCAGGATAATGTCTTTCGCCAACTGGTCACCCGCCAGCGCCGCATCACACAGCGACTCGACCGTCAGCGGTGCACCATGCAGACTGGAACTCATTGAGGTACCGAGGCGCGAACGGGCAATTTCCAGCATATTCTCGATGCTGGCGACGGTTTCCAGGCAACCGTGATTGCCGCAGTAACAACGTTTGCCGTAAGGATCGACCTGAGTATGGCCAATCTCCACCACGCTACGGCTGCCGGCATGCAGCACCCTGCCACCGGTGATCACCCCAGCGCCAACGTTGTGGTCGATCACCACCTGAATCACGTTTTGGCTGCCGCGCGATGCACCGTATAAGGCTTCGGCCATGGTCCAGGCGCTGATGTCGTGCTGCAGGTAAACCGGCAGACCGGTACGCGTTTCCAGCGCCGGGCCTAACGGCATATCCTCGACATCGTAAAACGGCATGCGGTGTACCACGCCGGAAATCGCGTCAACCATGCCCGGCAGCGTAATGGCGATCGCCGTCAGGCGTTCAAGCTTGCTTTGATGGCGGATAAAGAACTGGTCGACTTCAGCAAGAATGCGTTTTAACAATGGATCGGGATGTTCAGCGGCCAGTGGCAACAACTCTTCCACCACCAGTTTGCTGCTGATATCGCGCAGCGCCAGCGTAATGGTGCCACGGCTGATGCGTGCGGAAAGGTAGTGCCAGGCTTCGGTGTCCAGCACCAGCCCAACCGCCGGACGGCCACGGCTGCCAACTTCCTGGAACTCGGTTTCTTTAACCAGATGGGCTTCCAGCAGTTCGCGTACGATTTTGGTGATGCTGGCGGGGGCGAGCTGCGCCCGTTTTGACAGTTCGATGCGCGAAATTGGGCCCAGTTGATCGATTAGCCGATAAACTGCCCCTGCATTTGTTTGCTTGATTTGATCGATATGCCCAGGCTGCCCAACAGCAATCACAAACCTGCTCCTACTATTTTTCGCGCTTCTAAATAAAGACTATCGGCTATGGTGGGGCTTTTGTAATACAGCGTCAACTATTTGATTCGTTATGTGATTTGCTGCACAAATTCACCCCACTTTCCCTGCGGAATGCGTTTTATTTGCCCAGTTGGCTTTCAGGGCAACAGTAACGCCATCAGGGATTTGGCCGCTGCCGTCAGGGGGCGTTGGCGGTGATGTACCAACCAAACCTCGGTCATCGCCTCAGGCTCCGCCAGCGGTAAATATTGCACGCCGTCGATTTTAACCCGCGCGAAAGACGCCGGCAGAATCGAGATGCCCAAGCCGGAGGAGACCAGGCCGATAATGGTCATCGCCTCACCGACTTCCTGGGTGATATAAGGGGTGATACCCGCTTTGGCCAGCAGCGACAAGATCTCGTCATGCAGCGCGGTTCCTACTTCACGCGAGAAAAAGACAAAGGGTTCTTCCGCCAGATGTTGGAAGCGCAGCGTACCGGGTGCCACATGGGTTAGCGGATGCCCTTCCGGTACCACCGCCACCAAGGGTTCACACAGTAAAAGCTGATGCTTTAACACGTCCGGTAAGCGCGTGTTGCGCATCACGCCCAGATCCAGCTCGCCATTAAGTAAGGGTTCGATCTGCTGCTTGGTGTTCACTTCGCGCATCTTGATGTGCACCTGTGAGTGCTGCTGACGAAAAGCTCGCAGGCTGCGCGATACCACGCTGATAAAAGGGGCCGAAGAGGTGAAACCTATGGTCAACTCACCCAGTTCGCCACGTTCCAACCGCGCCGCTTTCTCGGCAGCGCGACTCACCTGATCAAGCACCTGATAGGCCTCTTTCAGAAACATGTCTCCCGCCTGCGTCAGGCTGACATTGCGGTTGTTACGTGCCAGCAGGCGTGCGCCGACCATTTCCTCCAGCGCCTGAATTTGCTGGCTAAGCGGCGGCTGAGAGATACGCAGACGTTCTGCGGCCCGACCAAAATGCAACTCTTCCGCCACGGCGACAAAATAACGCAGATGCCTCAATTCGATATTCATACTTTAAACGTCTCAATTTTAATTATTAATATATTAGACAAAAAACTGGCCCCTCCCTATGATTTTGTTAACTCATAATGTGTTGATATATACCCTAGTTCGGTAAGGAAAAACTGTGACAACCCCTGTGCGTTCTGCGGCCGGTATGCCGTCGACGCTGGCCGCCAACGACGATGCGGCTGCTGCGCCAAAAACCCGACGCTCCACCCTTAACAAACTTCCCTACATCGAACGCGGAACGCCGCAGTTTATGCGCGTTACTTTGGCGTTGTTTTCCGCCGGCCTGGCCACTTTCGCCTTGCTGTATTGCGTGCAGCCGATCCTGCCGGTTCTGTCTCAGGACTTTGGCATCTCCCCGGCGGAAAGCAGCCTGTCGCTGTCAGTTTCCACCGGGTTATTGGCGATCGGCCTGATGTTTACCGGCCCGCTGTCCGACGCCATCGGCCGTAAATCAGTGATGGTGGTGGCGCTGCTGCTGGCGGCTATTTGCACCCTGATTTGCGCCTTTATGACCAGTTGGCATGGCATTCTGCTGATGCGCGCGCTGATAGGCCTTTCACTTAGTGGCGTCGCCGCCGTTGGCATGACCTACCTGAGCGAAGAGATCCATCCCAGCTTTGTCGCCTTTTCGATGGGGCTGTATATCAGCGGTAACTCCATCGGCGGCATGAGCGGCCGCCTGGTGACGGGGGTACTGACCGACTTCTTCTCCTGGCGGGTATCGCTGGCGGTGATCGGCCTGTTCGCGCTGGCCGCGGCCTGCATGTTTTGGCGTATTTTGCCCGAATCAAAACATTTTCGGGCCAGTTCGTTGCGTCCGCGCACCCTGCTTATTAACTTCCGCCTGCATTGGCATGACAAAGGCTTACCACTGCTGTTTGCCGAAGGTTTTCTGCTGATGGGCAGTTTTGTCACCATGTTCAACTATATTGGCTACCGCCTGCTGGCGGATCCTTATCACCTCAGCCAGGCGATAGTGGGTTTGTTGTCGGTGGTGTATCTGACCGGTTCCTACAGTTCGCCGAAGGCCGGAGCCATGACCTCCCGTTTTGGCCGTGGGCCGGTGCTGTTGGCGTCGACACTGATTATGCTGATCGGGATCCTGATTACCGCGCTGGCACCGGTAGCGGTTATTTTCATTGGCATGATGCTGTTCACCGCCGGTTTCTTTGCTGCCCATTCGGTTGCCAGCAGTTGGATTGGTCGCCGCGCGCGCCGTGCCAAGGGCCAGGCATCTTCACTTTACCTGTTCTGTTATTACGTGGGTTCCAGCGTCGCCGGTACCCTCGGCGGCGTGTTCTGGCACAGTTTCGGCTGGAATGGCGTGGTGGCCTTTATCAGCGTGATGCTGTTGTTGGCCCTGTTGGTCGTGCATTACCTGAAGAAACTGCCGGAAGCGGCCCGCGTTTAACCCCTGCCTTACCGCCTGCCTCTCGTGCAGGCGGTAACCCCCTTAAAACCGCTGCCAGGCTGGACTACTCGGTATCCCTGCTCACACTGCTGCCGATGTTGCCCTTTCGTTTGCTACTCTCTTATTATATGTTGTAACTAAAATGGGAGTGCATGATGGATAAATACGGTTTAATAGGTAGGATGAATGCTTGTTTCAGCGAACTGGAACAGGCACTAACGGGCCTCCACCAGCAGATCCTGCCATTGCGCTTGCTGGCTGGGCGGGTGTTTAGCCTGCCCGAAATAGAGAAAGGCAAGGAACATGACGCGGTGGCACAGATTGCCGTCGAACAGCATGTTGGCCTGGCCGCACGCGATTTGGCGCTGGAGCACTATCAGCGGCTGTTTATCCATCACAACAAGCACAACATCAGTAGCAAAGCGGCAGTGCGCCTGCCCGGTGTCATTTGCCTGGCGGTGGAGCAGCCGGAATACCTGGCGCTGCAACAGCAAATTACCCTGATTAACCGGCTGAAGGCCGAACTGGAACAGATCATCACCGTCGACTCCGGCCTGGCACCAGAGCAACGCTTTGACTTTGTCCACACTCACCTGCATGGCTTAATCACCCTTAGCGCCTATCGTACCCTCACCCTGTTAACCAATCCGGATTCGGTGCGTTTTGGCTGGGCCAACAAGCATATTATCAAGAACGTGAAACGCGACGATATTCTGGCTCAATTGGAAAAAAGCCTGAAAGCCGGACGTGCGGTGCCGCCCCATAATCGCGAACAATGGGCCGAACTGGTTAGCCGTGAGATCGACGATGTCAGTCGCCTGCCGCAGCAGACGGTGCTAAAAATCAAACGGCCGGTAAAAGTGCAACCCATCGCCCGGGTGTGGTATCAGCCGCAGCAAAAACAGGTGCAGCACCCCTGCCCGCTGCCGCTGATTGCCCTGTGCCAGGTAGAAAACGGCGCTCAGTTACCGAAAATTGGCGAATTGCTCAATTACGACGCCGCGGCGGTCAAACATAAATACAAACCCGATGCCAGACCGCTGCGGCTGCTGGTCAAACGACTGCATTTATATACCGACGTTCCCGAACGCTGAGGCTGCACACTCGCAGACGATGACCATCCGGCTCCAGGCATTTCTCTCAATAAAAAAGGCTTACCTCAAGTAAGCCCCAGACTACTGACAAAGCCCGTTATTAGGGAGAGCGTGCCGAAGGGGTCGTAGCGGCTTGCCCGCCGGAGCGCCCCTCGGTGCGCTAGGCCCGGGTATCTCGGATTCAAAGACAACTTTGTCGCCAAACTAAGGCTTACCTCAAGTAAGCCCTTTGCCACTGGTGCTATCAATTACTTCTTCATGCTGCCGACCATATCTTCCGGGCGCACCCACAGGTCGAATTCCTCTTCGGTCAGGTAGCCCAGCTTCAGCGCCGAGGCTTTCAGCGTCAGGCCTTCCTTGTGCGCTTTCTTGGCGATTTCTGCCGCTTTGTCATAACCAATATGGGTATTGAGCGCGGTCACCAGCATCAGTGACTCATTCAGCAACTGGCTGATGCGGTCACGGTTAGGTTCGATACCCACCGCACAGTGCTCATTAAAGCCCTGCATACCGTCGGCCAGCAGGCGAATGGATTGCAAATAGTTGTGGATCACCATCGGTCGGAACACGTTTAACTCAAAGTTGCCGGAAGCACCGCCGATATTCACCGCTACGTCGTTGCCCAGCACCTGTGCGCACAGCATGGTCATCGCTTCGCACTGGGTTGGGTTGACCTTGCCCGGCATGATGGAACTGCCCGGTTCGTTTTCCGGAATCGAAATTTCCCCGATGCCGCAACGCGGGCCGGAGGATAACCAGCGTACATCGTTGGCAATTTTCATCAGCGAAGCCGCCAGCCCTTTCAGCGCGCCGTGGCCGTGCACCAACGCATCGCAGGTGGCCAGCGCTTCAAATTTGTTGGGTGCGGTAACGAACGGCTGCCCGGTCAGGTCAGCCAGCGCCTTGGCAACGCGAACCGCGTATTCCGGATGGGTATTCAACCCGGTACCCACGGCGGTACCGCCCAACGCCAGCTCACTGATATGCGGGATACTGGCTTCAATGTGCTGCAGATTATGCGCCAGCATGGCTGCCCAGCCGGAAATCTCCTGGCCGAGGGTCAACGGGGTCGCATCCTGCAAATGGGTACGGCCAATTTTGACGATATCGCGGTAGGCCTCTGCCTTGTCGCTCAGGGTTTTATGCAGCACTTTCAGTTCGGGGATCAGGTGCTCACGCACCGCGATCACCGCGGCCACGTGCATCGCGGTTGGGAACACGTCATTGGAACTCTGGCTCTTGTTGACGTCGTCGTTCGGATGCACTCGACGCTCTTCGCCACGGACCCCGCCCAACAGCTCACTGGCACGGTTGGCCAACACTTCATTCATATTCATGTTGGTCTGGGTGCCGGAGCCGGTTTGCCAAATCGACAAGGGGAATTCATTGGCATGTTGATCCGCCAGCACTTCATCGGCGGCGCTGATAATGGCATTGGCACGCTCGGCAGGCAGTAAACCCAGGTCCATATTCACGCTGGCCGCCGCGCGTTTGGTCAACGCCAGCGCATGGATCAAGGCGGTCGGCATCTTTTCAGAAGAAATACGGAAGTGCTCCAGAGAACGCTGAGTTTGCGCCCCCCATAGCCGATCGGCCGGCACTTCAATCGGGCCCATAGAGTCTTTTTCAATACGAACGGCAGCCATCACGATCTCCTTAGTACAATTCCTAAAAATGTACGATTACGCCAACGCGCTCATGCCCGCCGGCACACCCCAACCAGTATAGTGACATAATAACTATTCGCATTAAGAGAGTTGGCTCACAGCATTTTTTCTCCATATGTCCCGTTTATTGTACGGCCATTATTGGCTGGTGAATTTTCTCGCTCCGCAAGATGAACATCAGCAATAAAAAAAGCGCCGCCTGGCGCTCTGATTATTTATTTTCAGTCAGAAGATTAATGGTGATGTTGATCATAGGCATTAATTCTCTGGTCCTGCAGATGATTGATTTCATCATAAGCGTCCTGACGTTCATTATGGCGATAGACCCCCGCCCCCACCGCACCGACAGCAGCGGCAACCGGGTGAGCAACCGGTGTTGCCACCACCGGCGCAGCAGACACCACGACTGGCATCGGCGTGACTACCACCGGCCGCGGTACAACCACCACCGGACGTGGCGCTACGATCACCGGTCTTGGCGCCACCACCACCGGCCGGGCAATCCCATACCCATAGGCATGAGTGACCACCACGGCCGCATTGGCCCCGGAAGTACAGAGCAACAGGGCCAGTAACATTTTTTTCATCATCGCCTCAGTATTAATAATATTTAAATGGGGTTATAGGCGAGCACTGTATAGCGGCATTGCCTATTAAATTTAGCTAGCCGTGTGGTTGCCAATAGAAACGGAATAATTATGATGAGAAAGATATTCAGCCGGTAATAATTCAATGCAAAAAACACAGTTTGAAATATGCAGCAGTGATATGGGCCAAAATATTCAGACCTTCACTTTCTGCCAGAAGATATATTCAATAGCAAATTCATTGGCGTTTTTTTAAACTCTATTTACTCCGTAGTCACCGAAGGCGCAATTGTGACGGCGGTTGCTATCACGTTATACTTTGCCGGCCTTGGGCCACTTGTTTGATCGCGCCCCGCTTCCACGCCACCGTTCGCGTGTAGGATAAGGCGCACAAGGTTTTTAACAGTCAGCTACTACCGCCCCTGGCGGCGAACGCAAAGGATGTTTATCAAGATGCAAAAAATGACCAACGCAGTGCAAAACTATGCATGGGGCAGCCACGACGCGTTAACCCGGCTTTATGGCATCGCCAACCCACAAGGGCAGCCGATGGCGGAGCTGTGGATGGGCGCTCATCCGAAAAGCAGCTCCCGCGTGGCCGGTGCCGACGGTAATTTGCGCTCGTTGCGCGACGTGATTGATGAAGATCAGCCCAAACAACTGGGTGCCGACGTTGCCCGCCGCTTTGGTGAGTTGCCATTCCTGTTCAAGGTGCTGTGTGCCGACCAGCCGCTGTCTATTCAGGTGCACCCGAGCAAATCGGCCGCAGAAACCGGTTTTGCCAAAGAAAATGCCGCCGGTATTCCACTGGACGCGGCTGAACGCAACTATAAAGATCCTAACCACAAGCCGGAGCTGGTGTTCGCCCTGACGCCTTTCCTGGCGATGAATGGCTTCCGCGAACTGTCCGACATTGTTTCCCTGCTGCAGCCGATCGCCGGAGCCCATCATGATATCGCCGCCTTCCTGCAACAGCCGGATGTCAGCCATCTGTCGTCCCTGTTTGCCAGCCTGCTGGCGATGAGCGGCGAACAGAAATCGCTGGCGCTGGGCGTGCTGAAGGCCGCACTGAATAACCAACAGGGTGAAACCTGGGACACGATTCGCTTTATCGCCGGTTTTTATCCGGACGACAGCGGCCTGTTCTCGCCGCTGCTGCTGAACGTGGTACAGCTCCAACCGGGTGAAGCGATGTTCCTGTATGCCGAAACGCCGCATGCCTACCTGAAGGGCGTGGCGCTGGAAGTAATGGCTAACTCGGACAACGTGCTGCGTGCCGGTCTGACACCTAAATTCATCGATATTCCAGAACTGTTAGCCAACCTGCAGTTCCGTCCACAGCCGGCATCCGGCCTGCTGACCCAGCCGCAAAAGCGCGGTGACGAACTGTTCTTCCCGATCCCGGTTGAAGACTTCGCCTTCTCACTGCATGACCTTTCCGCCGCCCCACAGGCGCTGGCGCAAAATAGCGCGGCCATTGTGTTCTGCGTTGAAGGTGAAGCGGTCTTAACCAAACAGGATCAGCAACTGGTGCTCAAGCCGGGTGAATCCTGCTTTATCGGCGCGTTCGAATCGCCGGTCAGCGTCAGTGGCAGCGGCCGAATCGCCCGCGTTTATAACCTGTTGTCGTAAACACTCGGTAAATTTCCGCAAATTGGTTGCTGAAAGAGTGGCTTACCTTCACAATTAAACGCCTGCGGGTAAACGCCTGCCGGCGTTTTTTATTGGCCCAAATTTGCCCATCCATCTGTTTGCAACAGATGGCTTTATAAGGATGAACAGAACTATGAAAAAATCGTTAGTCGCTGTTAGCGTCATTGTGGTTCTTGGCGCAGCATGGACCGGGGCTTCCTGGTACACCGGCAAACTGATCGAACAACGGATGGGTGAAGTGGTTGATAACGCCAACAGCCAGCTGAAAGCCTACCTGCCGAAAGCGGGAGTCAAACTGGGTTATGAAAATTACCAACGCGGTATTTTCAGCAGTAAAATTCGCTATGTACTGCGTGCCGACGGCAGCGTCACCACCGACGATGCTCCGCTGAAAGCCGGTGACGAAGTGGCGTTTATGGAAACCATCGACCATGGCCCCTTCCCGTTTGCCCAGTTGAAAAAATTCAACCTGCTGCCAAGCATGGCGTCGGTGCATACCGAGCTGGAAAATACCCCGGCGACCAAGGGCCTGTTTGAAATCACCAAGGGCAAATCGCTGTTCACCGCCGATTCCCGTATCTCCTACAGTGGTGATACCTCGTCTGCCATTGACGTGATCCCGCTGGAATACCAGAAAGACAAGTCCTCGCTGAAGTTTAGCGGTGCGACCATCAATGCCGACGTGTCCCGCGATATGAAAGCCATCACTCTGGACGCCAGCAGCGACAACGCGGTGATCAGCGGCCCGAACCAGTTTGGTCAGACCGAGCAGGTTCAGCTGCAGGGCTTCTCGCTGAAAAGCCAGACCCACGCCGGGCAGTTCGATCTCAGCCTGGGCAACCAGAACATGGAGTTGAAACAGGTCAAGGTTGCCGTTGACGGTAAAGAGACCCTGACGCTGGACGGCTTCAAGCTGGCAAGCCAATTCGGGGAGAAAGACACTAACCTGAACGGCCAGATTGATTACACCATGGACGCGCTGAAGATCCAGAACAGCGACTTCGGCTCCGGCAAGCTGTCGCTGAAAATCGACAAACTGGATGCCAAATCGCTGAAAGAGTTTGCTGACCGTTACAACCAGCAGGCCATGCAGATGCTGCAACAGGCGCAGACCATGGATCCGGTTGCCTATCAGCAACAAACCACCGATATCCTGCTGCAGAACCTGCCGCTGCTGTTGAAGGGTAACCCAAGCATCAGCATTGCTCCACTAAGCTGGAAAAACAGCAAGGGTGAAAGTACCTTTACCCTGAATCTGGACCTGACCGATCCTGCGCAAGCCGGTTCCCCGGCAGAATCACCGGATCAGCTGATTGCCCGTTCAGTGAAAAAACTGGACGCTAATCTGAGCATTCCAGTGGCGATGGCGACCGAAACCACTTCGCAAACCGCGTTACTGCAAGGCTATAGCGCCGAAGAAGCGCAGAAACTGGCGCAGCAACAGGTGCAGGGTCTGGCGGCCATGGGGCAGATGTTCAAATTGACCACGCTGAAAGACGGGGTGATCGGCAGCAGCTTCCATTACGCCGACAACCAGGTTGATCTGAACGGCAACAAAATGTCGCTGCAAGAGTTTATCGGCACCTTTGGCCTGTTGGGTGCACCTGGCCCGGTCGAAACTCCGGCTCCGGACGCAGTCCCTGCTCCGGCACCCGCCCAGTAATATTTCCCCTCGGGGCCCGCTTGCTCGGGCCCCTGTTTTATCCTTAATCGCCGTACACCGCATCGCGTATCTGCTGAGGATACATCCCGCTCATGCCTTCAAACGCCGTGTTGGTCAGCGCCACCACGCTCAATGCCGCCTGCGGATCGTAAAACCAACTGTGTCCATAAACGCCACCCCACTGCAGGGTGCCGTTGTGCTGTGGCGTCGCCGCCAACTGGGCATCCACCAGCACCGCCCCACCAAAACCAAAGCCCCAGCCCGGCCCCTGAACCTCAGCCTCGGCCCCGACATGCGGCTGGCGCATCAGCTCCACGCTGGCCGGCTGTAAAATGCCCTCACCGCCGCTGCGTAACGTCTCCACCATGCGCAGCACGTCGTCAGCATCACCGACCATACCCGCCCCGCCAGAGGCAAAAGCCGACGGATCAAGCGCTCGTGACGGCGACATTTCGATATCAAAGCCAAACTCCTCCGGCAGTGTCAGCAGCATGCCATCCAGTAAAGGTTCCGGCCTGGTGGCGGTATCGTGATACGCGGTCGCCAGGTTGGCGGCGTCACTGGTGTAGAAACCGGTATTGCCCAATCCCAACGGCTGCGCGACCCAGTGTTCGAACACCTGCGGCAACGGCTTGCCCGCCACCTGCTCCAGCACCGCTCCCAGCACGTCGATCGCCAGAGAATAATGAAATTCGCTGCCGGGTTCCGCCAACAGATCCGCCTGCGCCAACAGACGTAAATTCTGCTCCAGCGTCAGCGACGACAACGCCAGTCCATCTTGAATACCCAACTGCTGGTACGGCCCATCAACGGGCTGATTAAAACGATAGCCCAGTCCGGCGCTGTGGCTGAGCAAGTGGCGGATTTTAATTTCTGGCTGACGGCCATCGGCCAACGACGGAGTGAACCAGGGCAGCCAGCGGCTGACCGCGTCATCCAGCCCCAGCTTGTGCTGTTCGACCATGCGCATCGCCGCCAGTGTGATATAGGGCTTGGACACTGACGACAGTCGAAACTGTGTTTCACGACGCATCAACTTCTGTTGTTCTCGGTCGGCGTAACCGCTAGCCTCGGCGTAAATGACCTTGCCGTGCTGCGCCACCAGCACCACGCTGCCAACGATGCGCTGTTCGGCTATCGCTTTCTGGCTAACCGCCTGTACTCTTTTTATTAATGACTGATTCAGTTCCGACATGTTTTGTTGCTCTCTAAGGGATAATAAAATCAGTCTAAAACGATTATTATAAATTTAAACACCCAATTACTTAATGAATCATTAAGCAGGAATTACTGATAGATGAGTTCACTGTTGCAGTTACTGCCGTTTTTCGAAGCCGTTGCCCGGCTGGGCAGCTTTACTCAGGCGGCCAGTCAGTTAGGCGTCACCCCACCCGCGGTGTCGCAAAACATTCAGGCGTTGGAAACCCGGCTTGGCGTACGGCTGTTCAACCGCACCAGTCGGTCGGTGCGGCTAAGCGATGAGGGCCGCCTTTTTTACCAACGGGTGGCACCGGCGATGGGCCAAATAGAGGGGGCCGCAGACGACGTTCGCACCCTGCGTGGTCACCCTTCCGGCCTGCTGCGCATTACCCTGCCGCAGTTGGCCGCCTCGCTGTTGGTGATGCCTCATCTGGCAGAGTTTCAGGCGCTTTACCCCGAGGTGCAGCTTGAACTGTTTACCGACGACCACTTTTCCGATTTGGTGTTGGACAGTTTCGATGCCGGTATCCGCATGCACGCCATGTTGCCAAAAGACATGATTGCAGTGCCGATCGACAACGGACAACGGCGGATGATTATCGCCACGCCCGGCTATCTGGCGCAGTACGGCACACCACTGACGCCGCAGGCACTGTACGAGCACAACTGCCTGCGCTACCGTTTCCCCGTTAGCGGTAAGTTTGAGCCATGGTATTTCAGGCAGGATGAAGAGCTATTAATGCTGGAGTTCAGCGGCAGCCAGATATTTAATGAAGATCGCCTGATTAAAGACGCCGCGTTGGCGGGATTAGGCATTACCCAGCGCTTTAGCGGCACGGTGCAACGCGAACTAAACAGTGGACAACTGGTGGAAATACTGGCCGATTATGGCAGCGACTTCCCCGGGTTTTTCATCTACTTTCCGGCCAGTCGGCATATGCCGCTCAAGCTGCGGGTATTTGTTGATTTTATGCGGGAAAAGCGGGCGCAACAGTCATCGTCTCAGGACGCCATTACAGCGTCCTGAGAGGCCATTAATTAACGTTTATCCAGCGCCTGTATCAACTGGTAGGTGGCCGCAACCCGATCGTCGTTCGGGAACCATTTGTTGGCCAGCATCACCACGGCAATTTTCTTCGATGGGATGAATACCGCATAGGTGGAGAACCCACCGGTCGAACCGGTTTTATTGTACCAGGCAGCGCCCTGATCCTGCTTCGGTGGCGTGATGGCGGTGGCCGGAGTGCCGTTCATGATCATCCCGGCGTTGTTGCCTTCCGTCAGCGTCGTCAACTTTTCCGGATAAACGTAGCTTTCCCACATCAGATCCTGGGTGAACACCCCGGCCCGGTAATAACCGGTATGGGTAGCTGCCAGTGCCTTACGCCACTTATCCCCCACCTTGGCCACCTGCATGTTGGCTTCAAGGTAACGGATCAGATCCTCGGCATTGGATTTGATGCCGTAGGATTCTGCGTCCAACGGGCCGGGGGTGACTCGCACCGGTTGGTCTTTCTTGTTGTAGCCCTGCGCGTAATTATCCATCTGCGCAGCCGGAACATTAACGTAGCTGTGGTTCATGCCCAAAGCCGGCAGCAGCTGTTTTTCCATCGCCTGCGCAAAGGGCTGGTTCAGGCTTTTGGCGGTGATCATCCCCAGCATGCCAATACCCAGGTTGGAATAAACCCGATAACTCCCCACGGCATGTGGTGGCTGCCAGTTTTTGTAATACGCCATCAATTGCGCGTCATTGGTCACTTCGTCCGGGACAAACAGCGGCAAGCCGGAGGTGTGTGTCGCCAGGTTCAGCAGGCTGACACGGTCAAAGGCGCTGCCACGCAGCTCAGGCAGGTAATGGCTGGCCGGTTCGGCGAACGACAGTTTGCCCTCATTTTGCGCATAGGCCGCCAGCGTGGCGGTGAAGGTTTTGCTCAATGAGCCCACTTCAAACAGGGTCTGGTTGGTGATCGGCTTGCCGGTCTGTTTTGACGCCACACCATAATCATAAAACTGCTGTTTCCCGTCCACCGACACGGCGATGGCCATGCCCGGCACGCCATATTTTTGCATCAGCGGCTGAATAATGGCGTCAATCTCGGCTTTGTCGGCAGCATGGCCTGCCGGCAGGATCATTGCGGCCAACAACGCGGCCGCCAGGCGATTTATTTTGGTCATGTGAAAGCTCTTGGTTTGCAGGGTATCGGCCGATGGCAAAAGATTTTATTGCCTGTCGACGCGAAGATATCCTTGGATGATGGTGTTATTCCTTTTCTGACTGCGTTAATTCCGCACCAGCAGGCTAAATATCAGGGTTTATCCCTGGGTTGACAAGCGATAAGAATTTCAGCCAGCATAAAGAAAAACTTATGGCTAACTTTATGCGTAACCGACTTCCCCTCAATGCCCTGCGAGCGTTTGAATCCTCCGCCCGTCACCTGAACTTTACCCGCGCCGGGCTGGAACTGAGCGTCACCCAGGCTGCCGTCAGCCAGCAGGTGCGTATGCTGGAACAGCAACTGGGTATTCAGCTGTTCCGCCGTCTGCCGCGTGGGTTGGATTTGACCGAAGAAGGACAGGCACTGTTGCCGATATTGACCGACGCTTTCGACCGCATTGAATCGGTGTTGCAACAGTTTGAAGGCGGGCATTTCCATGAGGTGCTGACGGTAGCCGTGGTCGGTACCTTTGCCGTCGGCTGGCTGATGCCCCGTCTGGCGGCGTTCAGAGAGTCGCATCCGTTTATCGACCTGCGGGTGTTAACCAACAATAACCTGGTTAATTTGTCCGCCGACGGGATGGACTTCGCTATCCGTTTCGGTGAAGGGCGCTGGCCGGCAACCCACAACCTCAAATTGTTTGATGCCCCGCTGACGGTGCTGTGCCCGCCGGAGGTTGCCGCCCGCCTCCACAGTCCGCAGGATTTGCAACACGAGCGGCTGATGCGCAGCTACCGCAAGGACGAATGGGAACGCTGGTTTACCGCAGCACAGGTCACGCCGTGGCGGATTAACGGCCCGGTGTTCGACTCTTCCCGGCTGATGGTGGAAGGGGCGATCCACAGCGGCGGTGTAGCGCTGGCCCCAGCGCGCATGTTTGCTCGGGAGCTGCGTGAAGGTCTGTTACAGCGCCCTTTCAGCGCCGAAGCGGATCTCGGCGGCTACTGGCTGACCCACCTGAAATCACGCGATATGACCCCGGCAATGAAAGTGTTTGTCAGTTGGATCCAGCAACAGGTCACGGATGAACAACAATGAGGTCAGGCCGAGCCGCGCTTGATCAGCAACGGCGGCAGGATCACGTTTTGCGGCGGTAAGTCGGCGTCGGCAATCCGTTGCAGCAAGCGTGAGGCGGCGCTGCGTCCCACTTCCCGCGCGGAACTGGAGACCAGCGTCAGCGGCGGTTCGGTCAGTTCGGCCTCAGGCACGTCGCCGAAACCAATCAGCGCCACCTGCTGGCCGTAATAGGTATCCACACCCTCAGAACCGATGCTGCGCCCACTACGCACAATGCCAAAATAGGCGCCCAATGCCACCGACGCCTTGTGGCAAACCAGCGCGCTGATATTGGGATGTTGCCGTAGCAGGTTTTCCGCCGCCTCCGCCGCGGCCCGTTGATGGCAGTCACATTCGACAATCCAGTCGGAGCGGAAAGGCAGGCCATATTGCACCAGCGTGGCACAAAAGCCCCCCAGCCGTTCGGCGCGGGTTAACGAACTGCCTTGTCCGCCCAGATAGGCGATTTGGCTGTGACCGCGTTTGATCAGAAATTCGGTGGCCATTTTAGCCGCCTGCATATTGTCCGGCCGCACCACGTCGACCCCTTCCAGCCCATTAGAGCGCGCTGCGCACACCAGCGGCACGCCCTGCTCCGCAGCCTTTTCCTTCAGGCCCTCAGCCGAGCGTACGCCGCCCGCCAGCACCATGCCGTCAATGCCGTGCTCGAGCAAAGTATCAAAACAGCGCATCAGCCCCTTGCCGTCGCGACCGCTTTGAGTCAGAAACAGCACTTTGCCGTGCGCCTCCAGCACCTCGCTCAGGCCCGCGGTCATTTCCGCATAAAACGGCTCGCAGATATCACGCAGGATCAGCCCAATCACCCCCGACTCGCCACCACGTAGCGTCGCCGCCTGACGGTTGCGCACGTAGCCCAAGCGCTCAATCGCCTGGTTCACCCGCGCCACGGTGGTGGGTGAAATACGCCCTTTGCCGCTCAGCACCAGCGAAACGGTAGTGACCGAGACGCCGGCCTGCTGTGCGACATCGGTGATGGTGATCTTTTTGATGGTCATGACCTCTGCAAGCCCGATCCTGGGCATTCTGCCTGGTAAGGCAAATGGTATACCGAATCTGTTTGGTCAGTAAAACGTTTTACTGGCCTTGCCATTGTCGCCGTAAAGTGCACGCCGGAATTGTGATTAGCGGCGCATTTTTGCTAGGTAAAACGTTTTATCTTATTTTTACCTAACAGGGGTACACACCACTTTCGCACGTTTTTTCGCCAGGAGCCGCCGGTTATGCCAGCACCTAAAAAACAAAAAATCACGCTCTGGGAGTTTTTCCAGAGCCTGGGCAAAACATTCATGCTGCCCGTCGCCTTGCTGTCGTTCTGCGGCATCATGCTGGGCATCGGCAGTTCGCTAAGCAGCCGCGATGTCATCACCCTGCTGCCGTTTATCGGCCACCCTGCTTTCCAGTTGCTGTTCACCTGGATGAGCAAGATCGGCTCCTTTGCCTTTAGCTTCCTGCCGGTGATGTTCGCCATCGCCATTCCGCTGGGCATGGCGCGTGAAAACAAAGGGGTCGCCGCGTTCTCCGGCTTTGTCGGCTTCGCGGTGCTGAATCTGGCCACCAACTTCTATCTGACCACCACCGGTATTTTGCCCACTACCGATCCGCTGGTACTGAAAGCCAACAACATCCAAAACATTCTCGGGATCCAGTCGATTGATACCGGCATTCTGGGTGCGGTGATCGTCGGGATTATCGTTTATCAATTGCATGAGCGTTTCCACAACATTCGCCTGCCGGATGCGCTGGCATTTTTCGGCGGCACCCGTTTTGTGCCGATCGTCACTACCCTGGTACTGGGTCTGTGTGGTTTGGTGATCCCGCTGATCTGGCCGTGGTTCGCCGCCGGCATTACCGGTCTGGGCTGGGTGATCAACAGCGCCGGTGCCTTTGGCCCGATGCTGTTCGGCACCGGTGAACGTCTGCTGTTACCGTTCGGCCTGCAACATATTCTGGTGGCGCTGATCCGCTTTACCGAAGCGGGCGGCACGCTGGACGTCTGCGGCCATAGCGTGAGCGGCGCGCTGACCATTTTCCAGGCGCAACTCTCTTGCCCGACCACCACCGGCTTTGCTGAAAGCGCCACCCGCTTCCTGTCCCAGGGCAAGATGCCGGCCTTCCTCGGCGGTCTGCCGGGTGCGGCGCTGGCGATGTACCACTGCGCCAAGCCGGAAAACCGCCATAAGATTAAGGGCCTGCTGATCTCCGGCGTAGTGGCCTGCGTGGTCGGTGGCACCACCGAACCGATCGAGTTCCTGTTCCTGTTTGTCGCGCCTTTCCTCTACCTCATTCACGCCGTCCTGACCGGGCTGGGCTTCACCGTGATGGCGCTGCTGGGCGTGACCATCGGCAATACCGACGGTAATATCATCGACTTCGTGGTGTTCGGCATTCTGCACGGTACCGCCACCAAGTGGTATCTGGTGCCGATCGTCGCGGCCATTTGGTTCGCTGCCTACTACGCCATTTTCCGTTTCTCCATTCAGCGCTTTAATATCAAAACGCCGGGCCGCGAGAGCGAAACCACCGCCAGCCAGAGCGCATCCGCGGGCCCGGTCGGCAAATCCGGCTATAACGTACCGGCTATTTTGGCGGCGCTGGGCGGCAGTGAGAATATTGTTTCGCTGGATAACTGCATTACCCGTCTGCGCCTGTCGGTCGACGACATGAGCAAGGTGGATGACGCCGCGCTGAAGGCCAATCGCGCCATCGGCGTGGTACACCTCAACGAGCACAATCTGCAGGTGGTGATCGGCCCGCAGGTGCAATCGGTGAAAGATGAATTAGACTCACTGATAGCGGCAGCGCCTCCTGCTGCGGCCCTGCAGGGAGCGTCAAATGTTTGATTTTTCCACCCCGGTCGATCGCCACGGCACCTGGTGCACGCAATGGGATTATATCGCTGACCGCTTTGGCAGCGATGACCTGCTGCCGTTCACCATCTCCGATATGGATTTCGCCACCGCCCCCTGCATTCTCGAGGCGCTGCAACAGCGCCTGCAGCATGGCGTGCTGGGCTACAGTCGCTGGCAGCATGAAGATTTCCTCGGCGCGGTGCGCCACTGGTATCAGCAGCGCTTCAATACGTCCATCGACACCCAGATGGCGGTGTATGGCCCGTCGGTGATCTACATGGTGGCGCAGTTAATCCGCCTGTGGTCGGCACCGGGGGAATACGTCGTCACCCACACCCCGGCCTATGACGCGTTTTATAAAGTGATCCTCGGTAATCAGCGCCAACTGCTGGCCTGCCCGTTGCACAAAGACGGCAACGACTGGCAGTGTGATATGGCCCACCTGGAAGCGTTGCTGGCACGGCCGCAAACCAAAATTCTGCTGCTGTGCAGCCCGCATAACCCGACCGGTAAGGTGTGGCGCACAGAGGAATTACAGCAAATGGCCGAGCTGTGTGAACGCCATGAGGTGCGGGTGATCAGCGATGAGATCCATATGGATATGGTGTGGGGCGAGCAACGCCATACGCCGTGGAGCCAGGTTGCCAGCACGCCCTGGGCACTGCTGACCTCCGGCTCCAAAACCTTCAATATCCCGGCGTTGACCGGGGCCTACGGCTTTATCAGCGATGATGCCGCGCGCGACGCCTACAGCCAGCAACTCAAGGCCCGCGACGGGCTGTCTTCCCCGGCGGTGTTGGCGGTATTGGCGCATATTGCCGCTTATCGCCACGGCGAACCCTGGCTGGACGCGCTGCGCGATTACCTGCAGGACAACCTGACCTACGTCGCCGAAAGGCTCCAGCAGGCGTTCCCGCAACTGGCCTGGCAACCGCCGCAATCGACCTATCTGGCCTGGATCGATCTGCGCCCGTTGGGCATTGACGACCAACAGTTACAGCAGGTGCTGATCGAGCGTGAGAAGGTCGCCATTATGCCGGGGTTCACCTACGGCGAAGAAGGCCGTGGCTTCCTGCGGCTGAACGTCGGTTGTCCGCGCAGCAAGGTAGAGGCCGGTATGGATAAGCTGATTAACGGAATGAAATTTGTGTTGGACGAGGTTTAATCCACAGAGGCAGGCGAAAGCCTGCCTTTCCAGATGCTTACAACGCCACCTGCGGAATATCGTCCAGACGGTAATTAACGCCTAATCCTCGCTCATTGGCCAGCCGCACGTCGTTATCTGCCCCCGCCGACGCCCCGTCAATGCGATAGACCGCCTGGCACTGAGCAATCAGCCGATGAGCCACCGGGTAGAGATACTCCTCGCAAATGGCATCGCCATGTTGGGTTGAACCGGCCGCCGCCGCCAGCGGTAACGCCAGCCATTCGCCAATTACCGGGACATGACCGCGCTGGTAGACCTCCAGCGCCGCCTGCTCCAACCGCTGTAAATTAGCAGCAATCCGCTGCGCGTCGCCATCGGTACCGCTCCGATAAGGGCCGGCAATCAAAATCAGTTGAGCTTTCATAACACATTCCTCAGGGTGTGATTCAGGGCGACAAACTGCAACAGCATGATGGTTTTGGCATCGACGATGGTCCCCTGCGCAATAGCGCTCAAGGCCTCTGTCAGTGGCAGTTCAATCACCTCCAGGTCTTCGCCTTCCGCTTCCACCCCGCCGCCATCACTGACCCGGTCGGCGGCATGGTATTCACCGACAAAGAAATGCAACTTCTCGGTGACGGAGCCTGGGCTCATATAGGCCTCAAACACCTTTTGCACGTTCTGCACGATATAGCCGGTTTCTTCTTCCGCTTCGGCGCGGATACGCTCTTCCGGCGAAGCATTGTCCAACAGACCGGCGGCAGCCTCGATCAGCATGCCGTCGTGGCCGTTGACGAACACCGGGAAGCGAAACTGACGCGTCAGCACTACCGTCTGCGCCTGCCGGTTAAACAGCAAAATGGTCGCGCCGTCACCGCGATCGTAGGTTTCGCGACTTTGCCGCTGCCATACGCCATCGCGGCGTAAAAAATCAAAGGTGGTTTTTTTCAGCAGATACCAGTCATCGGACAACACCCGGGTTTCGATAATGCGAACCCGTTCTTTGGTGGTTATCATGTTGGTCAACTCCAGGGTCAGGAAAGGAAATTGATACTATCGTGCAGTTTCGTGTATGATCAAGGCATTTCGTGCAGTGGAAATTTAACGGGAAAACACCATGCTCACCAGCCAACGTAAAAAAATCATTCTGGAAAAACTGGCCGAGGACGGACAGGTTGTGGCCAAACAGCTCAGTGAGATGTTCGGGTTATCCGAGGATACTCTGCGGCGTGACTTGCGTGAGCTGGACAGCGAAGGACTGTTGCAACGGGTACACGGCGGTGCGCTGCCGGTCTCCCCGGCGATTGCCACCTTTGCCGAAAGAAACGGGCAGGAATCCACCGCCAAGCGGGCGATTGCCAAAGCCGCGGCGGCCATGATCGCCCCCGGGCAGGTGGTGATTATTGATGGCGGTACCACCTCCGCAGAACTGGTGAAACACCTGCCACCCACGCTGGAAGCCACCATCGTCACCCACAGCCCCAGCGTGGCGGTCGGCCTGGTTGATCACCCCAAAGTTGAGGTGATCCTGATTGGTGGGCGGTTGTACAAACATTCGATTGTCAGCGTGGGCGCGGCGGCGGTTGAGGCGATGTCGC
The DNA here is from genome assembly GCF_056376275.1 of Serratia sp. AR11. Taxonomy (NCBI): domain Bacteria; kingdom Pseudomonadati; phylum Pseudomonadota; class Gammaproteobacteria; order Enterobacterales; family Yersiniaceae; genus Serratia; species Serratia sp. AR11. The sequence goes on along the minus strand of NZ_CM150739.1, from coordinate 2,560,306 downwards.
ACATTCGCGCCGATCTCTACTTTATGGGCGTGACCGGCGTACACCCGACCGCCGGCCTGAGCACCGGCGATCTCGAAGAGGCCTATATCAAACGCGCTTTGGCAGCGCGCGCAGCCGAAACCGTAGTGTTGGCCTCTGCCGCCAAGCTGAATGCCGCCTCGCAGTATGCGATTGGCGATCTCAGCCTGGCACAGAGCATTATTGTCGAACGTTCGACCGACGCCACGCTGATTGCCCCGCTGGAACAGGCCGGGTTGACGGTAATCAAAGCCTGAGTGGCCTGCGCAATTAAATGACCTAATAAATACGTGGCTATTAAAACTTCCGCGTATTTATTATGGTTAATCTCCGCACGTCGGATAAAAATGCGAGAACAATCACACTTCATTAAACTTATTTCCTCCTGGCGAGTCACTTTCCCCTTGGCAAATAATTTCATAACAACTCAAATGTAACGTGATGATTATTAATAAATAGTGTTTAAATCCCGGTTATAGCCCCCAAATAAAAACGAGATCTCCCTCTCAAAAACCTCACCCATCATCAGCATATCAAGGTCATTCACGAAAATATTTGTGATTGTTTTGTGATATCGCCTGCAAATTTTAGCGATGCCAAAAATGACAATGAGCTCCACGGAACAGATTGGGAGCAGGCATATGAAAATCGGTGTGGTAATAAGCGGCGGCGACGTCACCGGTATCAATAACTTTATATTCCAGGTCGCGAGACTGACGCAGGCAGATATCATTCTGTTTAACGGCGGAATACCCGGATTATTGGCCAATCATCATCAAGCTATCAGTCATCGTGACCTGGTTGATTACGCTATTTCACCAATGCCAATAATGTCTTCCGGCCGCACGGCCAAAAAACTGGTCGCCAATGAATATGAAACCATCAGCAAACAGCTTAAGGCTTTGCACATTGATGTGCTTATTATGGCCGGTGGCGACGGTTCGCTACAGTTTTTAAATACCCTCAGTGAATTTGGCGTTAACTGTTTTGGCGTAGGCATGACCATCGACAATGATGTTTTTGGCAGCCTTTACAGCATTGGTTTTTCCACCGCCTGCGAACAGGTGATCAAAGAGGTTTCCAAACTGCGTAACACCGGGCGCGCCCTGCCCGGACGGGTGTTTATGATTGAACTGCTTGGCGGTTACTGCGGGGAACTGACGCTGCAGGCGGCGATCAAATCCAATGCCGACTTTGCCCTGATCCCGGAATGCCAATATGCCTTAAGCCAACTGGCAGATAAAATAAGCCAGCGACTGGAACAACAAAATAGCGTTATTATTTTATGTTCAGAAGGCTATACCAAAGAATATTCACCGGGTTTTCAGGGTGCCATCGACACCATGATTAAACAGCTTGAGCCAAAAATTGGTGTGCGCATCCGTAAAACCATTATGGGGTATGGCCTGCGCAATGGTGAGCCTACCTGTGAAGAGATTTATCAGGGCACTATTATGGCCAGCGAAGTGGTTCGCTGTATTCACTCCGGCATGAAAAACAAGGCGGTCATTATTAATTCCGCTAACCAACCCATCCCTATTGATTTAATCAGCATGCAAAAACGTTTGGTTGATACCGAAGGACACCATTATAAACTCGCCAGGCAATTAAATATAATCTGAGGAGAGACTCATGCTTAAAATACTGTGCGTATGTGGCTGTGGCCTCGGCTCCAGCTTTGCCATCGAAATGAGCGCAAGAGCGGTGCTGAAAAAATTAGAGATTGAGGCAGATATTGATCACACCACTATCTCTGAGGCCAGCGCCTTTAAATCAGACATTATTCTGACCCAAAAAACCTTCGCCGACATTTTAAATGCCGACGCCAGCGAAGAAGAAAAGAAACGGGTGATTATTCTCCACCGGCTCACCGATAAGGCGGAAATTGAGCAAAAGATTGTGGCCTTTTTGAAAGAGCGCGATATGAAGGAAGCCCACCATGAATAGCCTGATTGACTTTATCGTCAAGGACCTGCTCGGTCAGGCTTCGATCCTGATCGCCTTTATTGCCATGCTGGGGCTGATACTGCAGAAAAAATCCACCGGGAAAGTGGCCGAGGGCACCTTTAAAACCCTGTTGGGCTTTCTGATCATGATGGCGGGCATCAACATTATTGTCGGCGCCCTGACCTATTTGAACAGCATCTTCACCCACGGCTTCGGCATGACCGGCTACATCACCGACGTCGCCGCCATTGCTGGTCTGGCCAACCGCGAACTCGGCTCGGAAGTGGCGATGACGCTGATGGTGATATTCGCGGTGAATATCATTATTGCGCGTATCACCCCGTTCAAATACATCTTCCTGACCGGGCAAGCCTTGCTGTGGATGGCCACCATAGGGGCGGTGATCGGCTATAAAGCGGGGCTAACCGGCCTGCCACTGATCCTGACCGGTGGCATATTTGGCGGCGTGATGGCGGTGTTAATGCCGGCGTTGGCGCAGCCGGTGGTGCGCAAGATTACCGGTTCGGATGATGTCGCTTTGGGGCATTTCTGCACCATCGGCTATCTGGTGCAGGCGGCGGTCGCCAAAGTGGTCGGTAAAGGATCCCGCTCAACCGAAGATCTGGAACTGCCCGACAACTTCAAGTTCCTGCAGGACACCTACCTGTCGATGGCGGTGGTGATGATCCCGATGTATCTGATCCCCGCACTGGCCGCCGGCCCGCAGTACATCGCCCAGTATGCCGGCGGCATGAATTATCTGATGTACTCCTTTATGCAGGCCATCCAGTTTGTTGCCGGGGTATTTATCCTCTACAGCGGCGTGCGTCTGCTGCTCAATGAGTTGGTCCCGGCCTTTCGCGGCATCGCCATGCGCATCGTACCGGACGCCAAACCGGCGCTGGACTGCCCGGTACTCTTCCCCTACGCCCCGAACGCGGTGATCGTTGGCTTCCTGGCTACCACCCTGGGTTCCATCATCGGCATGATCGTTTTCCCGATGTTCGGGCTGGCGATGATCCTGCCCGGCCTGCTGACCAACTTCTTCGCCGGAGGCACCGCTGGCATCTTCGGCAATGCGCTTGGCGGCCGACGCGGCGCCATGATCGGCGGCGTGGTCCACGGCCTGTTTATCACCTTCCTGCCCGCCATTCTGGTGCCAATGCTGGAAAGCTACGGCTTTGTCGGCGTGACCTTCAGCGACTCCGACGTCATCAGTAGCGGCCTGGTGATGGGGCATGCCTTCCAGGGTAACTGGCTGTTCATCGCTCTGTTCATCATCTTCGTCACGCTGATTGCGTGGTTTGTTAACGGTAAATCAACCAAGCACCATGAGGAAAAAGTCCATGAAACTCTATAACTTCAACGAGCTGTTGTCCGTAGCCAAAGCCCGTGATTTCAAGGCAATAGGTTCATTCAACCTCCACTGTCTGGAGATGCTGCCGGCCTTTTTCAAAGCGGCCAGGGACACCCACAGCCCGCTGATGATCCAGATTTCAACCGGCACCGCCGAGTATCTGGGCTACAAACTGCTGGTTGATTCGGTACGCTCACTGGCAGAGAGTGAAGATGTGCCCACCTGCCTGCATCTGGATCACTGCTCGGATATCGCCTCCATCGTGACCGCGATCGACGCCGGTTTCAGTTCGGTGATGTACGACGGTTCTCACCTGGAAATGGACGAAAACATCGCCAATACCCGCAAGGTGATCGACATTGCACGCCAGCGCAACGTTTCGGTTGAGGCCGAATTGGGCGCTATCGGCGGCTCGGAGGACGGCAAAGCGGTGGCGGAAGAAGACATCACCTTTACCACGGTGGAAGACGCCAAACGCTTTGTCGATGAAACCGGGGTCGACATGTTGGCCGTCTCGGTCGGTACCGTTCACGGCATGTACACCGGTAAGGCACATATCCAGCATCAGCGGCTGGCGGAAATCACCGCGGCCACCCGTACCCCACTGGTCCTGCACGGCGGTACCGGAGTCAGCGATGAGGACATGCGACGAGCAGTGGCAGGCGGCATTGAAAAGGTCAATGTGGGCACCGAGATGAACGTGCAATGGGTCGGCCGCTGCATGCAAACATTCGAAAAGGGCAAGGTGAATGACAGCGTGCGCAAATTCCTGATCCCGGCCAATAATGCCGTCACCCAGGTATTAACGGAAAAGATCGGCCTGTTTAGATAATCACTGCCCCGTTCTCTTTTTAATATAACCCTACAACCCTGGTGCCCCGGCGCCCGTCGGGGCTGGAGAATACTATGCTTAATTTTATGAAATTACAGCGAAATAAAAAGGCCGCACCTGATGCGCAAAACGATGCTGAAGCCAATGATATATCAGCCGAAATAACATTGCTGGAGCAGCAATTGGCAGCCACGCCGGCAAACGGCGAAATTCATAAAACATTAATGCTGGCCTATAATCGGGCATTAAAGATTTATGCCAAAAATAAAAATCACCGTCAGCAAATCGATGTGGTTTTTATCAAAATGGACGAGCTGCGCAATATTATCAGGAAGTCTCTTTGAGGGAACATGATGACCATTAAACAACTGTTGATCGAGGCCGGAGCAATACAGGTCGGCGTGCAGGAAACGGACTGGAAAAAGGTGATTGAGTTGGCGGCACAGCCTTTGGTCGAGAACGGCTATATTCACCCTTCCTATCACCAGGCGGTGATCAGTAATACGCTGGCCCATGGCGCTTATTATGTGTTTGATGAGGGGATTGCCATCCCCCATGCCCGGCCGGAATGTGGCGTGATCAAAGATTGTTTCAGCATGGTGCTGCTGGATCAGCCTGTCGCCTTTCAGGACAGTGAAAAGGCCGATATTGTCATCCTGTTCGGCGCAACGGACAGCAACCGGCATATTGAAGAAGGCATCCGGGCGATCGTCGAGTTACTGGACAACAAACAGCGGCTCGATAAACTGCGCGCCGCCAAACTGTGGCAAGAGGTGGTAGAAATCTTATGACTGCGCTAACTGACAGCGGCGACAAAACCGTTATTTTGGTCAATGGCATTCCGGCTTCTGGCAAGAGCACCCTCGCTCGTGCGCTGGCGCAGCACTTTGGCCTGCCTTATTTGAGCCTCGACGGCATCAAGGAACCCTTTATGGCGCAGCTGGACAACGTGGATCGTGAGCTTAATCGTCGGCTAGGTTACGCCGCCTATCAGGCCATTTGGTCTATGGTGGCGCAGGCACCGCAGCGCTGTATCTATGTGATTGACGCCTGGTATGGCTTTCAACCCAGAGAGTTGCTGCGCAAATACCTGCGCGAAGCGGGCGTGACTCAGGTTTTGGAAGTGTGGAATCAGATCTCCGCGGAGTTGGCGGCCGAACGCTATGCTGCCCGCCTCGGCCAGCGATCGGCAGGCCACCCCGGCGCAGAATATTTGCCTGAGCTGCGGGCGCTGGCGGAACGTGCCATGCCGATGGCCATCGGTCCGGTGATCCGCGTTGATCAAGCGCTACCGCTGGAGATCGGCAAAATTACGCATTGGCTGGCGCTGCATGGCGTAGCCGATAACAACGATGAAAATATCACTAAACTGAGGGTCGGCTGATGGGGTCAACTCACAGTTTACCTGTCGGATCGCGGGGGCGATTTTTCTCCCGCCTTCGCCTGAAAATGCGGCACCAGTCGCAATTAATGTGATTACAGTCACTTTTTTATGCAACGACATGGCAATTTTCATCATTTTGTTTTTATACTGATCTGCACTTTACCTACAACAAAATAACGAGTGCACATCATGATTGACTCCCGCCTTCCGCTGACCGACATCCACCGTCACCTCGACGGTAACATTCGTGCGCAAACCATCCTCGACCTGGGCCGTCAGTTTAACCTTGCCCTGCCAGCCGACGAACTGGAAGCCCTGCGTCCGCACGTGCAAATCACCCATGCCGAACCGGATCTGGTCAGCTTCTTGCAAAAGCTGGACTGGGGGGTGGCGGTGCTGGGGGATTTGGAAGCCTGCCGCCGGGTCGCTTACGAAAACGTTGAGGACGCCGCTAACGCCGGTCTGCACTACGCCGAACTGCGTTTTTCGCCGTATTACATGGCGATGAAGCACCAGTTACCGGTGGCCGGGGTGGTAGAAGCCGTGATTGATGGCATTCGTTCCGGCTCCCGCGATTTGGGCATTGATGTGCGCCTGATCGGCATCATGAGCCGTACCTTCGGCGAGGCCGCCTGCTTGCAGGAGCTGGAAGGTCTGCTGGCACACCGTGACGGTATTACCGCGCTGGATCTGGCCGGTGACGAACTCGGCTTCCCGGGTGGTCTGTTCCTCAACCACTTTAACCGCGCCCGTGACGCCGGGTTGCGTATCACCGTGCACGCCGGTGAAGCCGCCGGCCCGGAAAGCATCTGGCAGGCGATCCGTGAGTTGGGCGCAGAGCGCATCGGCCACGGGGTGAAAGCCGTTGAAGATCCGGCATTAATGGACTTCCTGGCGGAACACGGCATTGGTATCGAGTCTTGCCTGACTTCCAACATTCAGACCAGCACCGTGGCTTCTCTGGCGCAGCATCCGCTGGCGAAGTTCCTGCGTCACGGCGTCATGGCGTCGATCAACACCGACGATCCGGCGGTTCAGGGCATAGAAATTGAGCATGAATACCTGGTAGCGGCACCACAGGCCGGGCTGACGCCGGCGGAGATCCGCACCGCTCAGGAAAACGGCCTGAAAATGGCGTTCCTCAGCGAGCAGGAAAAGCAGGCGCTGCGCGATAAAGTCCGCGCCTGATTGAATGGAATAACGGGCGCTCTTACGCGTAATACTTGCCAGTTGAGGCGATATTGTTCCCTCTCCTTTGGGAGAGGGTTAGGGTGAGGGGATACATGCAGAATTGATGCAAAGCCCCTCACCCCGGCCCTCTCCCCATGGAGAGGGGGACGCCCACTTAAGCCACGACGTAGATTCTTATTACGCGATTTCGCGCCCATTTTTTACTTGGCTGTCTGCACTTCTGCACGCTGTTTGGCGGTTTTGCGCGCATAGCGCTGGGCCAGCACGGCACACACCATCAATTGCACCTGATGGAAAATCATCAGCGGCAACACCATCGCACCCACTGCCGCCGCCGGGAACAGCACGTTAGCCATCGGGATACCGTTCGCCAGGCTCTTTTTCGAACCGCAGAACACTATGGTGATCTCGTCAGCGGTGTTGAATCCCAGCCAACGCGCGGCATAGGTGTTAATAATCAGTACCACCGTCAGCAGCACCAGAGACATCACCAGGATGGTCAGCAGCGACCAGCCGTCAATCTTGTGCCAAATGCCCTCTACCACCGCGGCGCTAAAGGCGGTATACACCACCAGCAAAATCGATGACCGGTCAGTAAGATTAATCAGCTTGCGGTGGCGATCGACCCATTTGCCGATCAGCGGCCGTGCCAGATGGCCCACCACAAACGGCACCATCAGTTTCAAAATGATCGAACCGATGGCGTGCAATACGTCAGTATCACCGCCCTGGGTGTGCATCAGTGCGCCCACCAGCAGCGGCGAGAGGAAAACGCCGAGGATGCTGGATGCCGAAGCGCTGCATACCGCCGCCGCCACGTTACCGCCCGCCGCCGAAGTGAAGGCAATCGCCGACTGAACCGTCGCCGGCAGCGCACACAGGTAAAGGAAGCCCATATAGACCGTCGGCGTCATCAGCCCCGGCACCATCAAATTCATCGCCAGCCCCAGCAGTGGGAACAGCGCAAAGGTACTGAGGAACACCACCAGATGCAGCTTCCAGTGGCCCATGCCGGCGATAATCGCCTCACGCGACAGCTTGGCACCATGCATAAAAAACAGCAGCGCGATGGCGGCGGTGGTCAGACGATCAAAGAAGGTTTTCCATATCCCTTCGCAGGGGAAAACCGAGGCGACGATCACCACCAGAATCAAAACCAGCAAAAATTTATCAATGCGCAGACGTTGCAACCAGGACATGGAACCGGATCCTTCGAGGAGTAAGGCGGGTTCGGTCAGCCGAACCCGGATAAGAAAGCACGACGGTTAGGCTACCGGCAGCGCTCTTTGCTGTTTTGCCGATTCCAGGCCCAGTTCGATCAGTTCCATCACCTGGATGGCATCGGCGGCCGGTACCGGGTTTTCACCCACACCGTTAATCGCATCACGCACGGCCGCGTAATAGGCTGGGTAGTTGCCCGGAATACTCAGCAGCGGTTTTTCCGCCAGCACGCCATCACGTGACAACGTCACTACACCGTCGCGCATATCATAACCCCAGTCCGCCTGCGGCAAACGCTCACCTGCTTTTAGCCGGTCTTCCTGCGGATCCAGGCCAAATTTGATAAAGCTGCCCTGGGTGCCATGCACGATATAACGGGCGGATTCCGCCGCCGCCAGCATCGTAGCGTGCAGGACCACCCGACGTTTGCCGTAGTTAAGCACCGCGTGGAAATAGTCCACCGACTGCGCGCCTGGACGCAGTTCGGCCAAATCAACAAACAGCGTTTCCGGCTTGCCGAACAGTTGCAGCGCCTGATCGATCAGATGCGGCCCCAAATCGTACCAAATGCCGCTACCTGCGCCGCCCAACTCACGCCAGCGCTGACGCACTTCTGGCCGGAAGCGATCGAAATGAGATTCGAAATAAACCACCTCGCCGAGCGCGCCTTCTTTCAGCAGCGTCTTAAGCGTCAGAAAATCACTGTCCCAGCGGCGGTTGTGGAATACCGACAACAGCCGGCCGCTCTGCTCCGCCTGTTGTTTTAACGCCTGAGCCTGTGACAACGTCACGGTAAACGGTTTATCCACCACCACATGTTTACCGGCGGCCATGGCCTGCTGTGCCAGCGGGAAGTGGGTATCGTTGGGGGTAGGAATGACGATCAGATCGATAGAAGGGTCGTTAAACAGCGCCTGCGGATCGCTGACTACCGTCATCGACGGCCAGTCTGCGTGCACTTTCCCGGCATCGCTGCTGGAAACGGCGGCCAACTCTACGCCGGGAGTGCCAACGATCAGTGGCGCATGAAAGGTTTTGCTGGCATAGCCGTAACCGACCAGCCCAACCCGAAGTTTTTCTGCCATGGTGTTTCCTCTTACTGGCTCGCAATAGACCCATCAGATTTGACACCATGATGCAGGCGGGAACAAGAAGTAAATTTAATGTTAACTTGAGGCCGCCACATAAGGCTGTTCACGTTGATTTCTGGCCGGGTAGTTTATCTCCAGGCTGCGGCGGCGGAAATCGCTCGGGCTAACGCCCACCCGCTTGCGAAATACCCGGGAAAAGTACAGCTGATCGTCATAACCCACCACCCGACCTATGGTGGCGATCGACTCCTGCGTAGTCTGCAACAGCAGCTTGGCGCGGATCACCCGCTGATCTTCGCGCCAGCGCAGAATATTGATGCCCACCTGCTCGCGGAACAAATGTGCCAACCGCGATGGTGACAAACAGACATGCCGCGCCACCTCGTCAATCCGCAGCTCGCCGGCCAGGTTGCCGGTGATAAACTGGCAGGCTTCAATGACTCGCGGATCCATAATTTTCTGTGGGCTGAGCGGGTCTTCCTCCATCGCGCGCAATAGCAGACGCTCCAGCAGGTTCATCCCCAGCTCTTCGGCAAAGCGGCGACCGGAACGCTGAGTCTGTTCGATATTGGCGAACAGCCGATCGAACTCCAGTAACAGGTTATTGTTCGGCAAGGTCAGCCGCCCCACTTCATGGGTTTTGCTGTGCCATTCCAGCCAGTCGGCCCAGTAGGCGCGCGGACGGAAATACACCCAGCGGTGATACCAGCAGTCGCTGTCCGGCGAACGGCCGTAGTAATGCGCCGCTTTGGGCGGAAACAGCAGCAGATCGCCAGGATTGCAGTAAAGGGTATCTTCGCCGTCAAACACCTTGCCCTGGCCCTTGATGGTCAGGTTGAGAATATAGCCCTTCATGCCGCCGGGGCGGTCGATAAAGAAATCCAGCGGACCGTCCGCCATAATCGGCGTCAGCCCCGCCACCAGATAAGCGTTAAAGGTGTAACCCGGCAACAGCGGGTTCGGTTGCGGTTCCTGTGCCATGCGATGATACATCGGTCCTCCCGGCAATCTTATAGCTTAGATATCAATCCTAGCTTAGCGGCCCGGTGGATAACTGCCCGGGCCGATAACAGAACTGTGAACAGGGTTGGCAATTTAAACGCTGCGCTTGGCCTGCTGTTTGTAACGGTCGAAAATCACCGCCGCCAGCAGGATCACGCCGCGCACCACATACTGCGAGAACGGCGAGATATTCAGCAGGTTCATGGCGTTTTCCACCGTGCCCAGGATCAGAATGCCGGCGATAACGTAGGAAATTTTACCGATGCCGCCTTTCAGTGACACACCACCCAGCACGCAGGCGGAGATCACGATCAGCTCATAGCCAATTGAGGTCATTGGCTGGCCACTGGTCATGCGCGAAGCCAGAATGATACCGGCGGCGGCGGACACCAGCCCGGACAGCATAAAGATCACGATTTTGGTGCGTACCACCGGCACCCCGGCCAACCGCGCGGCCTCTTCGTTACCGCCAATCGCCAGCGTATTGCGGCCAAAGGTGGTCTTGTTGAGCAGGAAGCCAAACAGGATCAGACAGGCGACGGTGATCCAGATCGGCGCAGGCAGGCCCAGCCAGTTGGCGTAACCCAGGGCGAAGAAGCGTTCGTCCTCAATGCCCACCGCTTTACCGTCGGAGATAATGTAGGCCAGCCCGCGGAAAATCTGCATGGTGGCCAGGGTGGTGATCAGCGCGTTGATTTTCAGCCGGGCGATAACGAAACCGTTAATCAACCCGGAGACCATGCCCAGTAACAGACCGGCGGCCACGCCGATCCACAGGCTTTCGGTCATGTTGATCACCACCGCGGTGGTCACCCCGGCGCAGGCAATCACCGAAGCGACCGACAGGTCAAAGTCACCGGAGGCCAGGCAGAACAGCATGCCGCAGGCCACCATGCCGGACATCGAAATCGCCAGCCCCAGCCCTTTCATATTGATAAAGGAACCAAAGTTGGGCACAAACAGCGCACAGGCTAAAAACAGCACCGCAAACACCACCAGCATGCCGTAGCTGTCCCAAATTCGCGCCAGCCCCAGGCCGTTGCGTTTTTTCACAGAATGGGTCGTTATGGTCGACATCTCTTTCTCCTTCACAATCAGGCCACCGCCGCAGCGGCATCTGGGGCTATATCGGGGGTGCGCAGCATCGCCAGGCTGAGGGCTTTTTCCTCACTGGCCTCGTCATGCCGTAATTCGCCGGACAGTGCGCCTTCACGCATCACCAGGATACGGTCAGCCAGCCCCAGCACCTCTGGCAGGTCACTGGAGGCGAACAGCACCGCAATGCCGCGCTGCGCCAGTTGGTAAATGACGTGATAAATTTCATGCTTGGCACCGACGTCGATGCCGCGTGTTGGTTCATCGAGCAAGATCACTTTCATCTCTTCCGACAGCCAGCGGCCCAGAATGGCCTTCTGCTGATTGCCGCCGGACAAATTCATAATCAACTGCTCAGGGCCAGGCGTTTTGATATTCAATGCACGAATATGATGATCGGCATTGCTGGCCTCCCACCCTTTGTTGATCAGGCAACCGGCGCGCAGGCTGTTGCGCCTTGCGCTGATGTTGATGTTGTCACGCACCGAGTGCACCGGGATGATGCCGTCCGCCTTGCGATCCTCCGGGCACAGCATGATACCGGCGCGGATCGCGTCAATCGGTGAACGAATGGCGATCGCCTGTCCATCCAGCATCAATTGCCCGGCACTGACCCGTGTGGCACCAAAAACCCCCTTCATCAGTTCACTGCGCCCGGCTCCCACCAGGCCAAACAGCCCAACGATCTCTCCGGCCCGCACGCTAAGATCGATCGCCGTTTTGACGCCCGGTGCTTTCAGCCCCTTGAGCTCCAGACGCACTGGCCCCAGCTCACGTGGCTGGTAGCCATAGACGTCACCCAGATCGCGCCCGACCATCGCCTGCACCAACTGCGCGTTATCCACCTGCTGCATATCGTCAAAGGTGCGCACGTAGCGGCCATCTTTAAACACGGTAATGGCGTCGCTGAGGGCAAAAATTTCTTCCATACGGTGCGAGACATACAGGATCACCCGCCCTTCGGCACGTAATTCCCGGATCACCCGGAACAGTTGCTCAATCTCTCTGGCGGACAGTGAACTGGTGGGTTCGTCAAAGGCGATCACCTTGGCGTTGCGCGCCAGCGCCTTGGCGATTTCCACCATTTGCCACTGGCCGATCGACAGATATTTCAGCGGCGTATCCGGATCAATATCCAGGCCGAGGTGTTGGAGCTGCAAGCGGGATTCATAGCGCAGCAGTTTTCTGTCTACCAGCCCGCGTTTGGTCGGCAGTTGGCCGAGATAAATGTTCTCCGCCACCGTCATTTCCGGCACCAGATGCAGTTCCTGATAGATAATCGCCACCCCGGCATTCAACGCATCGGTGGTGTTGGCAAACTGCACCGACCGTCCCTGCAGCTGAATTTCCCCCTGGGTTGGCGCGTAATTGCCACTGAGAATTTTCAGCAGCGTGGATTTCCCGGCGCCGTTTTCCCCCATCAACGCGTGGATCTGCCCGGCCTGACAGCTAAAGCTGATGTCATCCAGCGCCTTCACGCCCGGGAAGGTTTTACCTATGCCTTTAAACGCCAAATACGGCAATGCGGCGGTCATGGTGTGCTCCTCCTGCAGTCAAAAATGCCGCCCGACAGAGTGCCGTGGGCGGCTCGCTTATTACATCAGGCCTTTTTTCTGCAGTTCGGTTTTAAAGTTGTCGCGGGTGATCAGCACCACGTCGGTCACTTCGGTGAACTTTTGCGGCTCTACGCCCTTTTCGACCCAGTCATGCAGCATCTGGATACTCTTGTAACCATGGATATCCGGGCTTGGCAGCAGCGAACCGTAGAAACCGGTGGCCTGTGCCTTGGACAGCTCGCTGACCGCATCCACCCCGTTGATGCCGATGCCGATCACGTTCGGCGCTTTGAAACCCTGGCCTTCGGTGGCGCGCACGCCGCCCAGCACGGTGTTGTCATTCATGCCGACAATCAGCCAGTTTTTCACTTCAGGATGCTGCACCAGCATTGAGTTGGCGGCGTCAAACGCCCCAGGGATATCGTTGGATTTGGTCGGCACGCGATAAATTTGTTTCTCCGGGAAGCCGGCCGCCTTCAGCGCGTCTATCGAACCACCGGTGCGACGACGTGCGGTGTCCAGCTCATCGGCGGTGATCGCCATTACCGCAGTGTCCGCTAATTTCCAACCGCGCTTATTCTGCTCTTTCCACAATTCCTGCCCCTGACGCTCACCGATTTTGGTGGCGGCCATCATAACTAACGGCACGCTGTCCATAGGTTTGCCCTTGGCGGTGACAAACTGGTCATCCACCGCAATCACTTTCAGGTTGTAACTGCGTGCCTTGGCGACAATCGCCGAGCCGAGTTTCGGATCTGGCGTACAGATAACAAAGCCCTTGGCCCCGCTGGCCGCCAGGCTGTCGATGGCATTGAGGGTTTTCTCCCCGTCCGGCACGGCGATTTTTATCACTTCAAAACCGAGATCCTTACCGGCCTTGTCGGCAAACTTCCATTCGGTCTGGAACCAGGGTTCCTCCGGCTGCTTGACCAAAAAGCCCAGCTTCATGGTCTCGGCGATAGCTGAATGTGACATAACGGCCGCCAGACTCAGTGTCACCAGCGCCTTAGTGAATTTATGCATGATGCTCTCCGCTATTTTGTTTTCTGTGGCGACGAAAGCCGCTCGCCGTGAAAACGTTATCATTAGGGTGTCTGCTGTCGGCGCGTCGCTTATCTCGCGACATTCACCCACAACAAGAGTAAGACGGCTTAAGTTTTAGCGGGTATTTGTTACTGAAATGTAGAGCGCTATCACATCCGTGGAATACAGCAGATATGTGCATATATTTAGCGAATTCCGCCAAGCGATAACTTATGACAGCCGTCACAAAACCACTGCGGGAAGCAGAAAAGTGCATACTTCCAGCTAACGGCTCCTCACCTGCCCACCGCTTCGGCTCCTATGGTTGTCACAGCGTATTAACACATCAGGAGTCAACATCATGACGGCAGGTGCTATTGCCCTGGGATTGGACTTCGGCAGCGACTCGGTGCGGGTGCTGGCGGTCGACTGCCATAACGGCGCGGAACTCGATACCGAAGTGGTCTATTACCCCCGCTGGCAGCGCGGCGAATTCTGTAACGCGGCGGAAAACCGTTTTCGCCACCATCCGCTCGACTATATAGAAGCCATGGAACAGGCGATCGTCACTCTGGTGCAGCGCATGCCCCCGCAACAGCGGCTGCAGGTGATTGGCATTGGCGTTGACTCCACCGGTTCCACACCGGCGCCGATCGACGAGCAAGGTCAGGTGCTGGCACTGCGTCCGGAATTTGCCGATAACCCGAATGCCATGTTTGTTTTGTGGAAAGACCACACCGCCATTGAAGAGGCTGACGCCATCAATCGGCTATGCCGCAGCGGCGAGTTTCCCGATTATTCCCGCTATATCGGCGGCGTTTATTCCTCTGAGTGGTTTTGGGCCAAGATCCTGCATGTCACGCGCCAGGACGCCGAGGTACGCCAGGCCGCCTCCTCCTGGGTTGAACTGTGCGACTGGGTACCGGCGTTGTTGTCCGCTACCACCGCGCCACATCAGTTAAAACGTGGGCGCTGTAGCGTCGGTCACAAAACGCTGTGGCACCCGGACTGGGGTGGCCTGCCGCCCAAAGCCTTTTTTGCCGCGCTCGATCCTCTGCTGGTTGAACACCTGCCCTGGCCGCTGTTTGAAGACTGCCATACCGCCGACCTGCCGGTAGGTACCCTGAGCACCGAATGGGCGGCACGCCTCGGGCTACCCACCACGGTGGTGCTGTCCGGCGGGGCCTTCGACTGCCATATGGGGGCCGTCGGTGCCGGTGCCCAGCCTTATACCCTGGTGAAGGTGATCGGCACCTCCACCTGCGACATTCTGATTGCCGATCGTCAGCGAGTCGACGGCCGCGCTATCGAGGGCATTTGCGGTCAGGTCGACGGCAGCGTAGTGCCGGGAATGATTGGCATGGAGGCCGGGCAGTCGGCCTTCGGCGATATGTATGCCTGGTTCAGCCGTCTGCTGAGCTGGCCGTTACATGCAGCGGCAAAAAACCAGCCTGAACTGCAACCGCAGCTACAAAAGATTGAAGCCGGTCTGCTGGCGGCACTGACCGATGCCTGGGTGGAAAACCCGTCACTGGATCATTTGCCGGTGGTGCTGGACTGGTTTAACGGCCGCCGAACCCCCTACGCCAACCAGCGGCTGAAAGGCGTAATAGCCGATCTGAACCTCGGCACCGATGCACCGACGCTGTTCGGCGGCTTTATCGCCGCCACCGCCTTTGGCGCCCGCGCCATTATGGAATGTTTTGAACAGCAGGATATTCCGGTCGATAACGTGCTGGCGCTGGGCGGCATTGCGCGTAAATCTCCGGCAATTATGCAGGCCTGCGCCGACGTGATGAACCGACCGCTGCAAATTGTGGCCTCCGATCAGTGCTGCGCGCTGGGTGCTGCCATCTTCGCCGCCGTAGCCGCCGGCCGTTTCATCAGCGTGCCCGAAGCCCAGTTCCAGATGGCCTGCGGCATCGAACGTACCCTGCAGCCCGATCCGCAGCGCGTCGCTCGCTACCAACAACTTTATCAACGCTATCAACAATGGTGCCAGGCCGCCGAGCCGCGCTACGCCCCGACCTCCGGTTCTGCAAATTAAGCCTATACCCAATACAGAGGAGTCTTTTTTAATGAATGCATTCAAGCAGCGCGAAGTCTGGTTCGCCATTGGCAGCCAACATCTGTACGGCCCGCAAACCCTGCAACAGGTCAAGGCACACGCCGAACAGGTGGTGGACAGTCTCAACCGCGAAGCCGGCCTACCGGTAAAACTGGTGCTGAAACCGCTGGTCACCACGCCGGATGAAATCACCGCCCTGTGTCGTGACGCCAACTATCAACCGCAGTGTATTGGCATCCTGGCCTGGCTACACACCTTCTCACCGGCCAAAATGTGGATCGCCGGTCTGTCCGTGCTGCATAAGCCGCTGTTGCAGTTCCATACCCAGTTCAACGCCCAGGTGCCCTGGGACAGTATGGATATGGACTTTATGAACCTCAACCAAACCGCCCACGGCGGCCGTGAGTTCGGCTTTATCGGCGCCCGTATGCGCCAGCAGCACAGCGTGATTGCCGGTCACTGGCAGGATCCCGAGGCACACCGGCGCATTGGCCAGTGGATGCGTGTCGCCAGCGCCAAACAGGCCGGCCAGCAGCTGAAAGTGGCCCGTTTTGGCGACAACATGCGCGAAGTGGCGGTGACCGATGGCGACAAGGTCGGTGCGCAGATCCAGTTTGGTTATTCGGTCAATGCCTATGGTATTGGCGATTTGGTCAGCGTCATTAACGAAGTCAGCCGTGGCGATGTAGATACGCTGATTGAAGAGTATGAGGCCAGCTATGTGCTAAGCGATGCGGCCAAAATCAACGGCGCAAAACGCGAAAACCTGACTGACGCGGCACGTATCGAGCTGGGCATGAAACGTTTCCTCGAACAGGGCAACTTCCAGGCCTTCACCACCAACTTTGAAGACCTGCACGGCATGAAACAGCTGCCGGGGTTGGCGGTACAACGCCTGATGCAACAAGGCTACGGCTTTGGCGGCGAAGGCGACTGGAAAACCGCCGCGCTGCTGCGCATCCTGAAAGTGATGGCCGATGGGTTACACGGCGGCACCTCGTTTATGGAGGATTACACCTATCACTTCCAGCCGGGCAACGATCTGGTGGTCGGCTCGCATATGCTGGAGGTCTGCCCGTCGATCGCCAAGGAGCCTAAACCGCTGTTGGATATCCAGCCGCTCGGTATTGGCGGCAAGGCAGATCCGGCGCGGCTGATTTTCTCTACTCCGGCCGGCCCGGCAGTCAATGCCAGCCTGATCGACATGGGCGATCGCTTCCGCCTGCTGGTCAATCAGGTGGACACCGTGGAACAACCGCATCCGCTGCCCAAGCTGCCGGTGGCGCGCGCCATCTGGCGGGCCCAACCCACGCTGGCAACCGCCGCCGAAGCCTGGATCCTGGCGGGCGGCGCCCACCACACGGTGTTCTCCCAGGCGCTGGACGCCGATATGCTGCGGCTGTATGCCGAAATGCATAACATTGAGTTCTTGCTGATTGACCAGGACACCACCCTGCCGGCATTCAAAAACGAGCTGCGCTGGAACGAAGCCTACTATCAACTTAACCGCCGTTAATCGCCCGGCTACCGGTGGCAAAATCGCCTGCCGGTAGCCAAACGTGCTGCCACGCCGCCTTGCTCCCGACCATCCGCTTGATATTGATGACGAAGCCCGCATTACCCGCTAAGCTATGCGGCTGTCACATTGGATCATGTCTTACCCAGGAAGCCGTTTATGTCTCAAGCTGATTACACCCGTATCGGCGGTTGGTTGCTGGCCCCGATGGCCTATCTGATTGTCACCCTGCTTAGCGCCAGTCTGATGCTGCTCCTGTATGGCATGGCGATTTTCGTGCCGGAATCGCGCGAATATCTGCTCACCAACGCCCAGGCGTTTAGCATGCAGTGGTATTTCTCGGTGCTGACCACCCTGGCGATGTGGTGCTTTACCCTGTGGCTGCTGTGGCTGTTCTGCCACCGTTCGCAGCGGTTCCCCAAATTGTTCCTGCTGTGGCTGCTGATTACCGTTTTGCTGGCGGTGAAAGCCTTTGCCTTTGCGCCGGTGCCGGATGAATTGGCGGTACGCAGTCTGGGCTGGCCACTGTTGATGGCCGCGTTGCTGGTGCCTTATATGAAGCGTTCCAAGCGAGTCAAAGGCACCTTTACCGAGAGCTGAACAACGTTGTACATAAATATGGCCCGTCGCCTTTCAAACCGCAGCGTTGTTACCTGCACTCGCTCACCCCAGTTACTTACTTAAGTAAGCGCCTGGGGATGAGCGAGCTGGGCGCCTAGCTGCGATTTGAAATTCATAGGGCTTGGTTGTGTAAATATTCAACAAAAATGGGCAAAAAGTGGCAAAAAGGGTAATAACCCTGCTATCCCTATGTTGTGGTCAGGCCGCCAATTCCCGATAATAGGCGGCTTTTATTTTTTTAGGCATCGCAATGACCGAATACCTGCTCCTGTTTGTCGGCACCGTACTGGTGAATAACTTCGTCCTGGTGAAGTTTCTTGGCCTGTGCCCATTCCTCGGCGTTTCCAAAAAGCTGGAAAGCGCCATTGGCATGGGGATGGCCACCACTTTTGTTATGACGTTGGCCTCGGTCAGCGCCTGGGTGATTAACACCTTTATTCTGGTTCCGTTGGATCTGGTGTATCTGCGCACGCTGTCATTTATTTTAGTGATCGCCGTGGTGGTGCAATTTACCGAGATGGTGGTACGCAAAACCAGCCCGGCCCTGTATCGCCTGCTGGGTATTTTCCTGCCGCTTATCACCACCAACTGTGCGGTGCTCGGCGTCGCACTGCTCAACGTCAACCTCGGCTACAATTTCCTGCAGTCTGCGGTATACGGCTTCAGCGCCGCCGCGGGCTTCTCATTGGTGATGGTGCTGTTTGCCGCCATCCGTGAACGTCTGGCGGTAGCCGATGTGCCTGCGCCCTTCCGGGGCTCTTCCATCGCACTGATCACCGCCGGGCTGATGTCGCTGGCCTTTATGGGCTTTACCGGGCTGGTGAAATTCTAATGACCGCGTTATGGATTGCGATTGCTGCGTTAAGCGCCCTTGGCCTGCTGTTCGGTCTGGTGCTGGGCTATGCCGCGCGCCGCTTTGAAGTGGAAGAAGATCCGGTAGCCGAACAGGTCGACGAGATCCTGCCACAGAGCCAGTGCGGCCAGTGCGGTTACCCCGGCTGCCGTCCTTATGCCGAAGCCGTCGCCAACGGTGAGATGATTAACAAATGCGCTCCGGGTGGCGAGCAGGTGATGCTGAAGCTGGCAGAATTGCTCAACGTCGAACCACAGCCGCTCGGTAGCGAAGCCGCCGTCGAACCTGTGCGCCAGGTGGCCTACATTGACGAAGCCAACTGCATCGGCTGCACCAAGTGCATTCAGGCCTGTCCGGTGGACGCCATTGTCGGCGCTACCCGCGCCATGCATACCGTCATTACCGATCTTTGTACCGGCTGCGACCTGTGCGTTGCACCGTGCCCTACCGACTGTATTGAAATGAGACCGGTCGCCACCACTACCGCCAACTGGAAGTGGGATATGAAGACGATACCGGTGCAAGTGATCCACGTGGAGCAACATGCTTAATCTGTTCGCCGCCTTCAAAAAAGACCGGATTTGGGATTTCGACGGCGGGATCCATCCGCCGGAAATGAAGACCCAGTCCAGCGGTGTCCCGCTGCGTACCGCCCCGCTGCCGGATAAGTTTATTATCCCGTTGCAACAGCATCTGGGGCCGGAAGGTGAACTGTGCGTCAAGGTCGGCGACGCCGTGCTGAAAGGCCAGCCGCTGACCGTCGGTCGGGGCCGTACCGTACCGGTGCACGCACCGACCTCCGGCACCATCAGCGCTATCACACCGCATATCACCGCTCACCCTTCCGGGCTGGCAGAACTGTGCGTGATTATTCAACCTGACGGCGAAGACCGCTGGTGCGAGCGTGCGCCGGTAGCCGACTACCGTCAACTGACCGCCAGCGAGTTGATCCAACGTATTCATCAGGCCGGCATCGCCGGGCTGGGCGGCGCCGGTTTCCCGACCGCCAGTAAGCTGCAGGGCGGCATGAACGGGGTGGAAACCCTGATCCTCAACGCCGCCGAGTGCGAGCCTTATATCACTGCCGATGACCGCTTGATGCAGGAACATGCCGATCAGGTGATTGAAGGCACGCAGATCCTGCGCCACCTGCTGCAACCCAAAGTCACGCTGATTGGCATCGAGGACAATAAGCCCGAAGCGATCGCCGCGTTGAAACTGGCGCTGCGCGGTCAGCCAGGTATTGCCCTGCGGGTGATCCCGACCAAATACCCTTCTGGCGGCGCCAAACAGCTCACCAAGATCCTGATTGGCAAGGAAGTACCGCACGGCAAGCACTCTTCCGCTATTGGCGTGCTGATGCAGAACGTCGGTACTGCCTTTGCCATTAAACGTGCGATTGTCGACGGCGAGCCGCTGATCGAACGCGTGGTGACTCTGACCGGTGAAGCTCTAAGCCTGCCGGGCAACCTGTGGGCGCGCATAGGCACACCGGTACAACACCTGTTGAAATTTGCCGGTTTCCAGCCTCAGGCTCAGCAAATGGTCGTGATGGGCGGCCCGCTGATGGGCTTTACCCTGCCCGCGCTCCACGTCCCCATCGTCAAGATAAGCAACTGTATTCTGGCCCCCTCGGTCAGCGAAATGGCACCACAAGAACAGGAACAGTCCTGTATTCGCTGTGGCCTGTGCGTTGATGCCTGCCCGGCGGGCCTGTTACCGCAGCAACTTTACTGGTTCAGCCGCGGCGAAGAACACGAAAAGGCCCGCAATCATAATCTGTTCGATTGCATTGAATGTGGTGCCTGCGCCTTTGTCTGCCCGAGCAATATCCCGCTGGTGCAGTACTACCGCCAGGAAAAGGCCGAGATCAAGGCCATCGATCTGGAAGCGGCACGCACGGCTGAAGCCAAGGCGCGTTACGAAGCCAAGTTGGCGCGTCTGGAACGTGAAAAACTGGCGCGTGAAGAGCGCCATAAGAAAGCGGCAGTCAAACTGACCGATGGCGACCAGGATGCGGTTCAGGCGGCCCTGGCGCGAGTTCGCAGTAAAAATGCTGTACCGGCGACCGGCACCATCAGCGGCGACGCACCGGACAACAGCGAGATGATCGCGGCCCGCGAAGCCCGTAAAGCGCAGGCCCGTGAACGACGTGCCCAGCAGGAAACCCCTGTCGTACCGGTAACGGCATCGGCTAGCGAAGATGAAGATCCACGCAAGGCGGCAGTTGCCGCTGCGCTGGCGCGAGTTAAGGCCAAGAAAGCGGCGCCGCAGGCCACAGCGGTGGAAACTCCTGCCGAATCACCCGCAGTGGTGACGGAAGAAGATCCACGCAAGGCCGCGGTTGCCGCTGCGCTGGCGCGAGTTAAGGCCAAGAAAGCGGCGCAGCAGGCCACAGCGGTGGAAACTCCTGCCGAATCACCCGCAGTGGTGACGGAAGAAGATCCACGCAAGGCCGCGGTTGCCGCTGCACTGGCGCGAGTTAAGGCCAAGAAAGCGGCGCAGCAGGCCGCAGCGGTGGAAACTCCTGCCGAATCACCCGCAGTGGTGACGGAAGAAGACCCGCGCAAGGCCGCGGTCGCGGCAGCCATTGCCCGCGCCAAAGCCAAGAAAGCGGCGCAGCAGGCCACAGCGGTGGAAACTCCGGCCGAATCGCCGGCAGTGTCGACGGAAGAAGACCCGCGCAAGGCCGCGGTCGCGGCAGCCATTGCCCGCGCCAAAGCTAAAAGAGCGGCGCAAAGTCTGACCACGGCGGATACGGATAAAGAGTGACGGTGAGAGGTGCCTTGCAGGGCGCAAGGCACTTTTTAATCGATAGAAATCAGATAGGTATAATCAACGTCAATCTGGCGCATCTTGGAATCCAGACTCCTCGCCTTAGTTTGAATAATCTCCATCTCCACGCTGCCCTTCACCTCATGGCGCAATCCTGGCATCACGTGGGTAATCAGATAAGCGAAGAATTTTGTACACTCCATGGCGCTTCCCTGATGGTTGATAGAGATATATTCGCGGCCGACAATAGGGATGGTGTCGATATGGTGGCCCGACAAAATATCCTGTTTGTTCTCAGGATCCACCGCCATGATGTGGGTAGCCGAATATTGACTGTCATCCGTGCTGCGGACGGAATGGATGCTGTACACCCGATGGCAGTCCACACTCAGGCCACGGAAGAAGTCGGTAAAAATCTCGTCCTTCATCGCCATGCAGGACGAATGTTCGATCTCCGTTTCCGAAGAGAAATCCAACTGCCGCGAGAACCCCACCAGTTGCATGTTCGGCAGCGTCAGGCGCTTCACCTCCGGGTAAAAATCGGCCGCAAAATCGGCGTCGAAACTAAAACGCGGCATCAGGTTCTTCACGTCCCAATGTTCCATCGAGCGGTAACGATTGGGGGTGGTTTCGAAGCGCTGTTTGAACATACGGGTAAAGGTTTGCTGCGAGTCGAAGCCCAGTTCGTCTGATATATCGATGATGGAACGGTGGGTAATGCGTAACGCCACCGCAGCGCGCGTCAGAATGCGTGAACGGATATAGGTGGCGAGTTGAATGCCGGTGATGCGTTTGAACTTGCGTTGCAGATGCCATTTGGAATAGCCGGAAATGCGCGCGACTTCGTCCAGGTTTGGCCGTTTCTCCAGATGTATCTCAACCCACTCAATTAACTCTTCAATAAAAAATACATCTTCATTTGTCATTAATTTACATTCACTAACTCAATAATACTCGGGATAATAACCCACATAGATTATGTAAAAGTTGTTATTTTGTGCGAAAAAACGAACCAAAAAAAACCATATCAATCCAGAGGTTATTGCCTGCCACCGGCCATAAATACCGGCAGTTTCGATCTTGCACTACCAATCTAGCCCGATTATATAACCAACAAAAATCCGATCGCGCCATAGGTCGGAGAAATTTAGGATTACATCCAGTGCTAAAAGGCTAATAGCCCTACAATTAAGACGTATTACCCTCCGGGTGATTCAGGTAGAATGCAGCGCTATAATTTTTCCTGCGTCTCCGCTGAGAGGCGCGTTGAACCTGCCGATGTCCGGCAAAGATAGGTGTAGTTCTCTATGAAGTTCAGGCCGGTACAACCCACAGCCAGCAAAGGCTTGCACATCGCCAGTTCCCCCTTCACCCATAACCAGCAAAGCACCAGCCGTATGATGCTGTGGGTGATGTTGGCCTGCATTCCCGGTATCGCTGCGCAGGTATGGTTTTTTGGCTATGGCACGCTGGTCCAGACCGCACTGGCGATGATCGTCGCCCTGCTGGCGGAAGGGATCATCCTTTCTCTGCGCAAATTGCCGGTGCGCACCCGGCTGGCGGATAACTCGGCCCTGCTGACCGCCCTGTTGCTGGGCATCAGTCTGCCGCCATTGGCCCCCTGGTGGATGATTGTCATCGGCACCTTCTTCGCCATCGTTATTGCCAAACAGCTGTATGGCGGCCTCGGGCAGAATCCGTTCAATCCGGCCATGGTCGGTTATGTGGTGTTGCTGATCGCCTTCCCGGTTCAGATGACCAGTTGGTTACCGCCGGATGAACTGCGGGCTACCGCGCTGTCGTTCCAGGATACCCTGTTGGCTATTTTCAGCGGCCACACGACGCAGGGCGCCACCATCCATGAACTGCAAATGGGTATTGACGGCATCAGCCAGGCCACCCCGCTCGACGGTTTCAAAACCGGCCTGCGCAGCGGTCATAGCGTTGAGCAGGTGCTGCAACAGCCGCTGTTCGGTGGCGCATTGGCCGGTATCGGCTGGCAATGGGTTAATCTCGGTTTCCTGGCCGGTGGCCTGTTTATGCTGGGTCGTCGTCTGATCCACTGGCAGATCCCCTTCAGCATGCTGGCGGCCATCGCCCTGTGTTCCGGTTTGGCCTGGTGGCTTGACCCGGCGCAGCAGGCCTCGCCGCTGATCCACCTGTTCTCCGGTGCCAGCATGCTGGGCGCATTCTTTATTGCTACCGACCCGGTCAGTGCCTCCACCACGCCGAAAGGCCGCCTGATTTACGGCGCATTGGTGGGCGTGCTGGTGTGGCTAATTCGCGTTTACGGCGGTTATCCGGACGGCGTAGCCTTTGCGGTGTTGCTGGCCAACATTACCGTCCCACTGATCGACCACTACACGCAGCCGCGCGTGTACGGTCACCGCTAAGGAGCCATGATGCTAAATTCAATGAAAAAGCATGGCACCACGTTGGCGGTGTTTGCCGCTGTGACCACCGGCCTGACTGCGGTGGTCCATAGCCTGACGCAGAACACCATCGCTCACCAGGCCGCACTGCAGCAAAAAGCGCTGCTTGATCAGGTGGTGCCGCCAGAACATTACGACAACAATATGCAGACCGAGTGTTTCCTGGTCAGCAACCCGGCGTTGGGCAACGATGCGCCACATCGCCTGTATCTGGCGCGTAAAAATGGCCAACCCACCGCCGCTGCACTGGAAACCACCGCGCCGGACGGTTATTCCGGCGCCATTCAATTGCTGGTCGGTGCCGATTTCAACGGTACCGTGCTGGGTACCCGGGTGGTGGCACACCATGAAACCCCTGGCCTCGGCGATAAAATCGAACTGCGTATATCGAACTGGATCTCGTTTTTCAGCGGTAAAAAGATTGACGGCCCGGACGATAAACGTTGGGCTGTGAAGAAAGACGGCGGTATGTTCGATCAGTTCACCGGCGCCACCATCACGCCGCGTGCGGTGGTCAATGCCGTTCGACGCACGGCGTTGTATATGGAAACGCTGCCGCCTAAACTTGATAGCTTACCTGCCTGTGGAGCCAGCGAATGAGTGAAGCCAAAGATCTGATTGTCCAGGGGCTGTGGAAGAACAACTCCGCGCTGGTGCAATTGCTGGGGATGTGCCCGCTGCTGGCCGTGACCTCTACCGTCACCAACGCCCTCGGGCTGGGGCTGGCGACCACGCTGGTGTTGATATTGACCAACACCTCGATATCCGCAGTACGCCGCTGGGTACCGAATGAAGTCCGTATCCCGATTTACGTAATGATCATCGCTGCGGCGGTGAGCATTGTGCAAATGCTGATCAACGCCTATGCCTTCGGCCTGTACCAGTCGTTGGGGATCTTTATCCCGCTGATCGTCACCAACTGTATCGTGGTTGGCCGCGCCGAAGCGGTAGCCTCTAAAAAACCGGTCGGTCTGTCCGCACTGGACGGCCTGGCGATTGGTCTGGGGGCTACCGGCGTGATGGTGACGCTGGGTGCGATGCGTGAGCTGCTGGGTAACGGTACCCTGTTCGACGGCGCCGATATGCTGCTGGGCAGTTGGGCCAAGGTACTGCGGATTGAGGTGGTTCACTTCGACAGCCCGTTCCTGCTGGCGATGCTGCCACCGGGGGCCTTCATTGGTCTGGGCCTGTTGTTGGCGGTAAAATACCTGATTGACGAAAAAATGAAGGCGCGCACGGCCAAGGCATTATTGGCCGAACCGGCGCAGGGACAAGGACAGGCAGAAAAAGCGTAATGAATAAACAGAAACGGCTGGAAATTCTTACCCGACTACGCGACAACGATCCGCATCCGACCACCGAGCTGGTGTACACCACGCCGTTTGAGCTGCTGATTGCCGTGCTGCTGTCCGCTCAGGCGACCGACGTCAGCGTCAACAAGGCTACCGCCAAGCTTTATCCGGTGGCCAATACGCCGGCCGCCATGCTGGCTCTGGGCGTCGACGGCGTTAAAGGCTACATCAAGACCATCGGCCTGTTTAACAGTAAGGCCGAAAACGTGATCAAAACCTGCCGCATGCTGCTGGAGTTGCACGCAGGTGAGGTGCCGGAAGACCGTGCGGCGCTGGAGGCCTTGCCCGGCGTCGGTCGCAAGACCGCCAACGTGGTGCTTAATACCGCCTTTGGCTGGCCGACCATTGCCGTCGATACCCATATCTTCCGCGTTTGTAACCGCACTAATTTCGCGCCGGGCAAAAATGTCGATCTGGTTGAAGAGAAGTTGCTGAAGGTCGTACCGGCAGAATTCAAGGTTGATTGCCACCACTGGTTTATCCTGCACGGGCGCTATACCTGCATCGCACGAAAACCCCGCTGCGGCTCCTGCATGATTGAAGACCTGTGCGAGTTTAAAGAGAAAGTTTATCCCGACGCCTGATTGCTATGGGCGCAACCTGGCGCCCCTCTATCAGCCCCGCCACTGACCTATTTTTTATCGGAAATGTGATATCAAGCAGCAGTAACCTTGGTGTTCTCGCGGATTTTAGTGAAAAACTCACTTCCCGCTTATTTTCAAGCGGAAAATTAGTCAAATATTGCGGCAAGTCTCACGTTTTGACGATCACATTGTCGTCACAACCGCCAGTGCTGTTTTCTCAAATTTCTATAATTTTACAAAACCCGCCATATGCACAACATTCCAATGGATTATTCACCCCACCTATTGATATGAACCATAAAAAGCCGATGCAGCAGAATATATCCCTGTTTGAATTCCGTATAGCTTTTAATCAAAACAAAAACTCGGCAAAGTAAATAAAGTCGAAAGTTAATGCTGCATAACATTTGCAACATGGTCGTTTCACTTCGCGAGCGTTATATGTAACAGGATATGACAAACGTATTGCCTCGTTGACAAAGATAGTGAACATTAACCGCCGTCATCCCATCCTATAACAACGCAGAAGGATGCAGTCCTGCATCACCTTTTGCAATTTCCCGTCTTTCTGAGTCGGGGCAGTGAAAAATCAGAGGTACCAGTGTCAACAGCAAACAACAACAGCGAACACCCTGAAAGCGTTAGTCTCAATGCCTTCAAACAGCCCAAGGCGTTTTACCTGATCTTCTCTATTGAGCTCTGGGAACGTTTTGGTTATTACGGTCTGCAAGGCATCATGGCGGTTTATCTGGTCAAGATGCTGGGCCTGAGCGAAGCCGACTCGATCACCCTGTTCTCCTCCTTCAGCGCGCTGGTGTATGGTTTTGTCGCCATCGGTGGCTGGCTTGGGGATAAAGTACTGGGCTCCAAGCGCGTGATCGTGCTGGGTGCGCTGGTACTGGCCGTCGGCTATGCCATGGTGGCCTACTCCGGCCATGAGATCTTCTGGGTATACCTGGGTATGGCGACCATCGCCGTGGGCAGTGGCCTGTTCAAGGCTAACCCGTCCTCCCTGCTGTCCACCTGCTACGAGAAAGACGATCCGCGTTTGGACGGTGCATTCACCATGTACTATATGTCCGTCAATATCGGTTCTTTCCTGTCCATGCTGGCCACGCCGTGGTTGGCGGCCAAATATGGCTGGAGCGTCGCGTTCTCTCTGAGCGTCGTCGGCATGCTGATCACCCTGGTCAACTTTATGGTGTGTCACAAGTGGGTGAAACAACACGGTTCCAAGCCTGACTTTAAACCGCTGCAGGTTAAAAAACTGCTGATGGTGCTGGTGGGCGTGGTGGCGCTGGTCGCACTTTCAAGCTGGCTGCTGCATAACCAGATCATTGCTCGCTGGGCGCTGGCGATTGTTTCCATCGGTATCGTGATTGTGTTCGCCAAAGAAACCTTCGCGTTGCACGGCGCGGCACGTCGCAAGATGATCGTTGCCTTCCTGTTGATGCTGGAAGCCGTCGTGTTCTTCGTGCTGTACAGCCAGATGCCAACCTCGTTGAACTTCTTCGCCATCCACAACGTTGAGCACAACATTCTCGGTCTGGCGTTTGAACCCGAACAGTATCAGGCACTGAACCCGTTCTGGATCATGCTGGCCAGCCCGATTCTGGCGGCGCTGTATAACAAGATGGGCGACCGTCTGCCGATGCCGCACAAGTTCGCCTTCGGTATGATCCTGTGCTCCGGCGCCTTCCTGGTGTTGCCGTGGGGCGCCAGCTTCGCCAATGAGCAGGGTATCGTTTCGGTGAACTGGCTGATCCTGAGCTATGCGCTGCAGAGTATCGGCGAACTGATGATCTCCGGCCTGGGCCTGGCGATGGTCGCGCAGTTGGTACCACAACGTCTGATGGGCTTTATCATGGGTTCCTGGTTCCTGACCACCGCCGCCGCCGCGCTGATTGCAGGTAAAGTGGCAGGTCTGACCGCCGTGCCTGGCGACGTCAACGATGCGCACGCTTCACTGGCTATCTACAGCCACGTGTTTATGCAAATCGGTATCGCTACCGCCGTGATCGCCATCCTGATGATGCTGACCGCGCCGAAGCTGCATCGCATGACGCTGGACACCGCAGAAGATACCGAGAAGAAAGCTCAGGCGGCCGCTATCACCAACTGATTGCTGACAACGGATTCAGACAGGTAAAAGAAAGCCGGGGCATTAATTTGCCCCGGCTTTTTTATGTCATCAGGCTGTGGATTTTGCGCTCAAATTGTCCCACATAAACTCACTGACCAGTGCACCGTGGAATGCGGCCTGTTTCTTGTCCGCCGCGGCACTGTGCCCGCCTTCGGTATTCTCATAGAAATAGGCCTGCGGATACCCCATCTGCTGCATGCGTGCCGCCATTTTACGGGCATGCGACGGGTTGACCCGATCGTCACTGGTGGCGGTGTAAAACAGCACCGGCGGGTAGGACACTCCGGCTTTGATATTGTGATACGGCGAGAAGGTTTTGATGTAGGCCCATTCTTGCGCCTTGCTCGGGTCGCCATATTCGGCAATCCAGGAGGCACCGGCGGAAAGCTGGGTATAGCGCTGCATATCCAGCAACGGCACTTCACAGACGATGCAGCCGAAAAGTTGCGGGTACAGCGTCAGCATATTGCCCACCAGCAAGCCACCGTTACTGCCACCCCGTGCGCCCAGATGTTGTGACGATGTCACTTTTCGTGCGATCAAATCTTCAGCCACGGCGGCAAAGTCCTCATAAGCGCGATGCCGGTTTTGCTTTAACGCCGCCTGATGCCAGGCCGGGCCATACTCGCCACCGCCACGAATATTCGCCACCACATACACCCCACCGCGTTCCAGCCAGGCCGGGGCCTTAGCTCCCATGTACCCCGGCAAGAGCGACACTTCAAAGCCGCCATAGCCATACAGCAAGGTTGGGTTACTGCCGTCAAGCTTGATGCCCTTGGCTGAAATTTGGAAATACGGTACGCGCGTGCCGTCTTTAGACTCGGTGAAATGCTGGCTGACCTGATAACCGCTGGCATCAAAGTCCTGCGGCCCCTGCTTGAGCAGTTCTGCCTCACCGCCGTCGAGATTGCCCAGATACAGCGAAGTCGGTTGCAGGAATCCGCTGATCGTCAGGAAATAGTCGTTGGTTTCGTCATCGACCCCACCGGCGGAAATAGTGCTGATCGCCCCTGGCTTGCCCAGCGGCTTGCGCTGCCAGGTTTTGCCCTGCGGTGTCAGGACTTCCAATCGGTTGACCACATTGTCCATGATGCTGAGGATCAGGTGGTCGCGAGTACCACTGTAACCGCTCAGCGCCGCCTGCGCGGTCGGGGCAAATAACACCGTTAGCTCACGTTTGCCCGCCAGATAATCATCAAAATGGGCCGCCAGCAGTGAGCCTGAAGGATAGCGCACTCCGCCCACTTCCCAATCACTGCTCGGTTTAATCAATATCCACTCGCGGTGCGTGCTGAACTCGGCATCGGCGGGGATATCGATTTTGACCTGTTGATCTTGCGCGGTCAGCAGATAGGTTTCACGGCGGTAGAAGTCCAGACTGCGGCCCACGTAGTTGCGTTCAAACCCCGGCGTCTGGTCGTGATAAGCAAACACCGTCATATCCTGCGCTTGCGCTTCATACAAGGTCTGGGCGGCGCTCAGTGGCGTACCCCGCCGCCAGCGTTTGGCAATACGCGCATAGCCGGACTGAGTCATTGAGCCTGCACCGAAATCAGTGGCGATAAACAGCGTGTCTTTATCAATCCATGAGGCCTGGCTTTTCGCTACCGGCAGCACAAAGCCGTCTTTGACAAACTCTTTGTTAACCAGATCAAACTCACGGATTTCGGTAGCGTCACCGCCGTCCGGCGACAGTTCCAGCAGGCAATAGCGATACTCCGGCGCTAACGACTGCGAGCCGTGGAATACCCAATCTTTGCCCTCGGCCTTGCCTAACGCATCGATATCCAGCACCGTTTCCCAGGCTGGCTTGGCCTTGCGATACTCTTGCAGCGTAGTGCGTCGCCATAAGCCACGCGGATTGGTTTGATCCTGCCAGAAGTTGTAATAGTAATCGCCGCGCTTGGCGACCCACGGAATTTGGCTCTCTTTATTGAGAATATCCAGCACCTGTTTTTCCACCCGTTGGAAGCCTTCACCCTGGGCGAAACGCGCGGTGGTACGCTGGTTTTCCTGTTTAATCCACGCCTGTACGGCCTTGCCCTGCAGCTGTTCCAGCCATAAAAATTCATCGGTTGTTCCGGCGCCATTTTCTGCCGCCATCGCCAGGCGGATACTGCTCGGTAATGAAGTCATCGCGAATACGGCTCCTGCGGTTTGTGCGCCGAGTTTAAGAAACTGACGTCGGTTGCGGTGGGTAATAGGCAAACTCAAGCTCCCTTTGATGGTTAATAATAATCATTTTCAATAAACTAGGCGTTTGGCGAAGCCGAGTCAAAGCCTGCGCCCATGCCGTTGAGTCAAAATTTAGGATAATGGATAAGATCGTGAATGCGCACCGTCTGTTGACTGTCATTGCGATAGGCATGTGGCCTGTCGGCCTGAAAGCGCATCGCCTCACCGCAGGTCAAGTGGTGCCATTGGCCGTCAACCGCCAGTTCCAGTTCACCGCTGATGACAATCACGTGCTCAATCACTCCGGCCTCGTGGGCCGAAGATTCGCTGAGCGCACCTGGCGCCAGATCGATAACGAACATGTCAAAACCCAGCTGCCTGTCGAATGGAAACAGCGGCACCACCCGCATATCGGCGTTGCCTTGATTGAACACCGGAGCATCGCCGTAGCGATGTAACGTGGCTTGCTGTTGCAGCGGCGAGATCTCCAGAAAGGCGGAAAAAGCCACGTTAAAGCCGGTGGCGATTTTCCATAAGGTTGCCACCGTCGGGCTCGATTCCCCCCGTTCGATCTGCCCCAGCATCGCCTTGCTGACGCCGGTGTTTTCAGCCGCCTGCGCCAAACTCCAGCCGCGCTGGCTGCGTAGAGAACGAAGCGTTTGGGCCAAATGGCCAGACAGTTCCTGCATGTTTTTCTCCCCTGATATTGCGGCTGATTATAGCCACTTGTGCGCTATAACGCACGGTGCTATGCTCGTCGCTTATCGTGCGTTATAACGCACAACCTTTGCCGGAGTTGACCATGCGCCCTGCCATCTCTCTGCGTCATCTGTCTCTGCCTGCCGTTATGGCCGGGTTTGTTGCGGTATTGGTCGGCTACACCAGTTCGGCGGCCATTATCTTCCAGGCGGCTGCGGCTGCCGGTGCTACCCCCTTGCAGATCGGCGGCTGGCTGAGCATGCTGGGACTGGGGATGGGCATTACCTCGCTCGGGCTTTCGCTGTATTACCGCACGCCGATCCTGACCGCCTGGTCGACCCCCGGCGCAGCGCTGCTGGTCACCAGCCTGCCCGGCACGCCGATTAACGAAGCGATTGGCGTATTTATCTTTGCCTCAGGGCTGATCCTGCTGTGCGGCGTAACCGGACTGTTCGCCCGGCTGATGGATTATATTCCGCAGGCTATTTCGGCGGCGATGTTGGCGGGGATTTTGCTGCGCTTTGGCCTGGATGCCTTTGCCTCGCTACAGGTCAATTTCGCACTCAGCGCCGGAATGGGGCTAGTGTATCTGGTGACGCGGCGTTATCTGCCGCGTTATGCCATTGTACTGACGCTGCTGACCGGGCTGGCGATTGCGGCGCTGCAGGGCAACATTCATCTTTCACCACAACCGCTGGCATTCGCCATGCCGGAATTTATTACGCCGCATTTTAGCTGGTCGACACTGCTGGGGATTGGCGTGCCGTTCTTCGTGGTCACCATGGCGTCACAAAATGCCCCCGGTATTGCCACGCTAAAGGCGGCCGGCTACAGCGTGCCCACTTCGCCACTGATTAGCTGGACCGCGTTGACCGCGCTGCTGCTGGCCCCCTTTGGTGGATTCTCGGTGTGTATTGCCGCCATTACTGCCGCCATTTGTATGGGGCCAGACGTACACCCCAATCCACAGCGCCGCTATATGGCTGCCGTCGCCGCCGGGGTGTTTTATCTGTTGGCCGGCCTGTTTGGCGGCGTTATCAGTATGTTGTTCAGCGCGTTGCCCGTGGCCCTGATCCATACCATTGCCGGGCTGGCCCTGCTGGGCACCATCGCCGGCAGTTTGCAACGCGCGCTGCAGGATGAAAAGCAACGCGACGCCGCACTGATCGCCTTTTTGATCACTGCATCCGGCGTGACGCTGCTCGACGTCGGCTCGGCATTTTGGGGGATTATTGGCGGCGCAATCGCCCATATCATCCTGTCGTTACCGCAACGCGCCAGCCGTTCAGGGGACTAACCAGCAAGTTGGGCTATAAATCGATCCCATCCGGCAATTTCTCCCCCCTTTGGCGATCTTCTGCTTAACTGAGAGAGGGACGAATGTTGCCCTCCAGGGATCGTTAAGGGAGTTTCTATGCCATCTTCAGCGCAGATTGACCTGATTCAACGGATAGACGCCGCATACCGCCACTGGACAGGTGACGGATTGCCCGGCCCACAGGCCGCAGTCGGCGAACGCTTGACCTGGCTGCATCAACAGGCACCCTACAGCCTGCTGGCCCACACCGGCGGCGGCGATCCGGTGTTTATTTATGCCAATCACTGCGCACAACAATGCTTTGGCTATTCCTTTGATGAGTTTATCGCGCTGCCTTCCCGGTTAAGCGCTTCTCCGGCAGACCGCGCGGAGCGTCAGCAATTGCTGGACAAGGTCACTGAGCAAGGTATTGCACAGGGATATCGCGGACTGCGGGTCGATAAATTCGGCGACACCTTCACCATTTATGACTGCGAGGTGTGGCAGATCCCAGACGGAGGCCAGGCCGCACTGTTCTGGCCACAGCCGAAACGCCGACCGGGCTGGTATGGCCAGCAGGAACATGCAAATCGATAATGACCGGGACGCGCCATTGATTAAGTTACATTGTCACGAGATAACCTATGAATGAGCAAGCCACGCTGTTAGCTCAGCGTTTGATCCGTAATTTCGAACAGGTTGAAAAAACGCACGACGCACGCCCGCCACTGTACGACAGCCTTGGTGCGCGTTTGGGTACCGGCACCGCGGCCGGTAAGCTGGGTGCCTCTATCGACGTAGTGGCACCGGGCATGCGTTCCTGCCCTTATCACTTCCACTATGCGCAGGAAGAAATGTTTATCGTGCTGGAGGGAACCGGTACCTTACGGGTTGCCGGAGAACAACTGCCGATCAAAAGCGGTGACGTGATTTTTATCCCACCGGGGCCGGAATATCCGCATCAGATCATCAATACGTCGCAAGCGCCGTTGAAATACCTTTCCATCAGTACCCGCGAACAGCCTGAACTGGTGGAGTATCCGGACTCAGGCAAGTTCCAGGCGACGGCGCTGCGTGAAGGTAAAGCGGTGCGCTATGTGCAACGCCCCTCAGCCTCGCTCGATTACTGGCAGGATGAACCCTGAGTCCCCTTCCGGTAGCGAAAGCCCCAACGCACGGGCGGCCTGTTCTGCGACGCGAAAATCGATATCCGCCGCCTCGCCGTCTTCCATAAACCAGGCCGCGGACAATCCGGCCCAGGCGAGGATCCACCGCAGCAGCCGCTGGCGATCCAGTCCGGCCAACCGGCAGACCTGCTCGACCCGACAAAGGAAAATCTCGGGATCGGTGGCGATACCGTAGTTGGGATTGCAGAAGATATTGGCGTAATCGAAAGCACGCTCGCCATACAGACGTTTGGGATCGATCGCCAACCAACCGCGCTCAGCGAAGTCCAGCACGTTATCATGATGAATATCGCCGTGCAGCACCGTCTGTTCGCGCGGGCTGGTCAGTAACTCAGCCGCCACGCTGGCACTAAGACGCAACATACCGCCATGCGCCTGCGCCGCCGGCCACAGTGAGTTGAACCACTGGTCCAGGGGAATAAGCTCTGGCAAAGGCTCGGCACGCGGCGCATGCAGGCGGGCAACCACCTGGCACAAAATCGCCGTGGCCTGTCGATCTTCGCCATCACGTACCATCTGCGCCAGCGAGAGGCGGCCTTGCGCACGCTCCAGCAAAATGCCGTCGTCATGCCAGGCCAGCACTCGAGCTGCACCATCGCCCTGCCACCAGCACATCAATAACCCGCCGAACTTCTCTTCCTGTTCACGGGCAATTTTCAACATGGCGGCGGCCCCCTGATAGCGTACCGGTATCAGCAGGCTGCTGTGAGTTTCAAATGCCTGACCGTCGGGCTGCAACTGCCAGCGTTGCATATAGGGAATTAAGGCCTGATTCATTACCCTGAAAGGTCCTTCACAGTTATAAATAAATGTTAGTGATATTATTAAAAAACAATAAATCTCTGCGTACTTCCGATGTTCGTCTCACTATCCTAACCAAGTTTGTATATTTTTTAATTAATCTCTCGGGGTTTTTACCATGACATCATTGAAGCGCATTAATTATCCGCAATTACCGACGCCGGGCGGGCCCTATGTCCATGCTGTGTGCCATGGCAATACGCTGTACATTTCCGGCCTGACGGCATTTGCCACCGAAGCGCAAGGGCAAACCACGCAACAACAGACGCAGGCCATTCTGGAGCAGTTGGCGACCATCACCGCCGACGAGGGAACGAATCTAAAAGCGCTGATTAAAATCACGGTCTTCTTAACCGATATCGGCGATCTGCCGGCCCTGCGGCCGGTACTGTTTGATTATTTTGATGGGGCGCTGCCGGCCTGTTCGCTGGTTGCGGTCAGCGCACTGTTCTCACCGTTGGTCAGCGTGGAGATCGAGGCCGTAGTGGCGTTATGAGATTGGGGCGACAGCACCCGATGAAAACCGAACCGGCGCACGTTTGTCTTTTCCACCATCGGGAAACTTCTGCTAATTTACCACTAAGAAATTTATTACCGACGAGACGTTATGCAGCAAAAGCCGGTTATGCACGAAGCCAGACAGTTAAAGCGCCTCAACGCCGCCACGCGACGGCAATCCCATATGTATAAATGGATTGCCTTTATCGCAGCGACGGACGCCGTGCTGGTGTATTTTTATGACCGGGATATGCGCAACATTACCTTTTCAGGCGCCGTCGCGCTGGTATGCGGCTATTTGTGGATCCGCGATCGCAACAAGGCGCGCGGTTACCGACGGGAGTACGATCGCAAATTTGGCAAACACAGCGGCCTTTAGCCCTGCATGGCCTCCAGCACTTTTGCACTGTCAACAATTTGCACAAACTTGATGATTTTCCCGGCGCGCAGCTGATAAATATGCGCAAAGGATGCGGTAAATGATTTGCCGGTCACGCCATAGGTGCCATGGTAGAAGCCCTGGGCAATCACGTTTTCACCGGCATCATAAAAATGGTCGACATCGGCGCGGTAGCCCTGCCATTCCGTTCCCAGACGTTGATGAACATTTTTGAAGATCGCCTGCGGGCCAATGTAGGTGCCGGCATAAGGAAAACCTGCGGCTTCGGTCCACTCCGCGTCGGGCGCTAGTGCCGCCAACAGGTTACGACCATTCTCTTCGGCACTGCCGCCTTCATAGGTAGCGCGTACAATTTCAAGATTCGTTGGCATGGGGTTTCTCCGATAGCATTAGCAGGATATTCCGGTCACACCCCGCAGACACAGGCTTACACCAAGCGGGAATGACCGGAACAAGGCTATTGTAAGTTGCTTATTCCGGCACAAAAACCGTGATTATGGCAATAGTCTGTTGCAGTACAGTAAACAATCTTTTTACCGCGCCGTCATAACGGTCTCATCGACGGCTGTTATGGTTTTAGGTTTCCCCCCATAAGGAGCATAGCGTGCATTTTTCAACCCTGGCGCAAGCATTGTTGCAGCCGTTTTCACCGCATCAGGAATTGGCCCAGGCCCTGTTGCCACTGACACTCGATTCCGATGATGGCTCACATGACGTGGCTCATTTACACCGGGTGTGGAAAAATACTCGCAATATCAGTCAGCAAGAAGGCGGTGACCGTCGCATTCTCTGTGCGGCCGTGCTGTTACATGACTGCGTGGCGGTGGAAAAAAACTCGCCACAGCGCCACCTGGCTTCACGCCTGGCGGCGGAAAAAGCCACCCTGACGTTGACGCAACTGGGCTGGGAGCCGCAGGACATCGCCAAAACCGCCCATGCTATCGAGGCTCACAGTTTCTCCGCCGCCATTACCCCGGAAACGTTGGAGGCCAAAATTATTCAGGACGCTGACCGCCTGGACGCCATCGGCATGATTGGCGTGGCGCGCTGTTTCTATATTGGCGGGCGCATGCGCAGCGCGCTGTACGACGCTGCCGATCCGCTGGCGCAGCAACGCCAATATGACGATAAGCGTTTTTGTCTGGATCACTTCGAAACCAAACTGTTCAAGCTGCAGGAAGGCTTCCAAACCGCTACCGGCAAGAAAATGGCGCGGGAGCGCACAGACCGCATGCGGCGTTTTCTCAGCGAGTTGCAGGAAGAAATGTGACAGGTTGCTTCACCCTACCCGGCATTTCCGTTACGGCATCGGCATCTTCGGGCCTCTAATTGCTGTACACTGGCTGCCATCTTCACTGACCAGGCTATAACGATGAAAAAACTGACGCTGAAAGACATGACGGAAAGCGAACAACGTGAAGTAAAAACCGAGCTGGACAAGGCACGTAAAAACCTCGGCAGAGCATTAACCAACGCCGAAAATAACAAGATCAAGGACGAAGTGGTGGCGCGAATTACCGCCGCCCGCGCGAAAATTGAAAAAGCTACCCGCGCCGAGCGTAAAGCCAACCGTATTCAACCCACTGGCGAAACTTTCAACTGGACAGCCTCGATCAACAGCACTCGCCGTCCGCGTTAACCCCAGAAAACCCTGCCAAGGCGTAATGCTTGTCAGTTAAGGTGATATTGTTCCCTCTCCTTTGGGAGAGGGTTAGGGTGAGGGGATACATACCAAGGCCAAAGCCCCTCACCCCGGCCCTCTCCCTCTGGAGAGGGGGACGCCCACTTAAACAACGTCGTACATTCTTATTCAGAACGTTGCTTAACTGACCGGCAGTAGGCCAAGGCGGGGTTTTTATTTCCTCCTTTTTATTAGCCAAACTCATCCGTGCCGCTTAATCATGATTAACCCTGTTATCAAGCGGTTGTAAATTGACAGCCTCATGCAGAATATTCATTATCAGCGCATCGTCCCTCGCTTGTTTTCTTATCTGGCTTCTTATTGCTCGTACTGAAGGAACTTATTATGGCCTCATTTTCCGGTATTTGGGTGGCGCTGGTTACCCCATTTAATCATCATGCAGTCGACCTGCCGGCCACCCAGCGGCTGGCTCAGCATCTTATTGCCTCCGGCGTCGATGGACTGGTGGTCTGCGGCACTACCGGTGAGGCGGCCGCGTTAAGCCAGGACGAACAATTGGCGGTGCTCGACGCAGTGCTGGCCGTCACTCCGGCTCATCAGGTGGTGATGGGCCTGTCCGGTAATAACATGGTCGACACTTTGCAAATGCAGCAGGCCATCCACCTGCGTGATATTGCCGGCGTATTGATCCCGGCCCCCTATTATATTCGCCCATCGCAATGCGGCCTGGTGGACTACTTTACCCAGCTTGCCGACGCCTCAAGCGTGCCGGTGATCCTGTATAACATTCCGCAACGCACCGGTATTACTATCGAACTGGCCACCCTGCGTCAGATCGCGCGCCATCCGCGGGTAAAAGCGATTAAGGAATGCAGCGGTAATCCTGACACCATGATGGCGCTGATTAATGACGGTGAAATCGACGTGCTGACCGGTGAGGATAACCTGATCCTGACTACGCTGTGCCTGGGTGGCACCGGTGCAATCTCGGCTTCCGCACACATTCATCCACAGCGCTTTGTACAACTGGTGCAACAGGTCGCAGAAGGCGATTTGATTGCCGCCCGCGCCAACTTCTATGCCCTGCTGCCGATGATCCACCAGATGTTCAGCTTCCCTAACCCGGCGCCGGTAAAAGCCGCACTGGCACAGCAAGGGCTGATCCGCAATGAACTGCGCTCACCAATGCAAGCCGTGCCGCAAGCGTTGCAGCAGCAAATTGCCGCTACCCTGGCGCAGTTGCAACCGCAAGCCGCACTGATAAGTTAAATTTGTCGATTAAGGCGCTGTAATTTTGACGTTATAGGACTAGGATCAGAGGTTAAGCATGCCTGTCACTCATCACTATCAAGGAGCTTTCGATGAAACTGTTCTATAAAGCCGGCGCCTGTTCTCTGTCCCCCCATATTGTATTGCGCGAAGCAGGCCTGGACTTCACCGCAGAAAAGGTCGATCTGGCGCTGAAAAAGACCGAAAGCGGTGCGGACTATCTGACCATCAACCCGAAAGGACAGGTCCCGGCGCTGCTGCTGGATGATGGTAGCCTGCTGACCGAAGGCGTGGCAATTGTGCAATATCTGGCGGATCGCGTGCCGGATCGCGCTCTGATCCCCGCAGCCGGTACCCTGTCGCGTTATCATGCCATTGAATGGCTGAACTATATTGCCACTGAGTTGCACAAGGGGTTCAGTCCGCTGTTTAACCCGAAAACGCCTGAAGAATACAAAACCATCGCGCGGGAAAAACTGGACACGCAGTTCGACTATCTGGATTCGGTGCTGGCGAAGCAGCATTTCCTGTTGGGCAACAAGTTCAGCGTGGCGGATGCCTATTTGTTCACCATTCTGCGCTGGGCCATCGCCCTGCAGTTTGATATCAAAAAGCGCAGCCAGCTTTCGGCCTATTTTGATCGCGTGGCCGCACGACCTGCGGTGGACGCAACGTTGAATGCGGAAGGCTTGAAATAATACTCACGCCCCGGCGGCGAGAATACGCCGGGGCGCTCTGCCGGCAGCGTTACAGCATTACCGCTTTAAACTCGCAGCCCGGCTGCACAATACGCTCCTGAGCCGCCACCACCTGCAACTCATACTCACCCATCGCCTGGGTCGTCAGCATCACTTCATACACCGCCGCCGTGACGTGCTCGAGTGCTTTGTCCAAAGCTTCCCCCTTGAGCAAATTAACCAGCAACAGACCACTGGTCAGATCGCCTACGCCCACCGGTTGACGCTCGCCGAAGTCCACCAGCGGACGGCTGATGTGCCAGGCCTGGCTAGCCGTGACCAGCAGCATTTCGAAACAGTCAATATTATAACCGGCGCGGCTCAGATGCTTGACCAGCACCAGCTTCGGCCCTTTGGCAATCAGCTCGCGTGCGGCGCTTACCGCCTGCTCCACGTTGGTCACAGTACGCTGGCTCAGCAATTCCAGCTCCAGCAGATTGGGCGCAATCATGTCACTGCACGGCAACGCCTGCTGACAATGAAACTCCGCCACGCCCGGTGCCACGATGCAACCTTTTTCCGGATGACCCATCACCGGATCGCAGAAGTACCAGGCGTTCGGATTGGCCTGCTTAACCTGACGCACAATCTCAAGGATATGGTTGCCCTGCTCCGGCGAACCGATATAACCGCTCAGCACCGCATCGCAGTGCTTGAGTTGGTCTATATCCGCAATACCCTGGGCAATCTCGGTCAGATGGCTGGCCGGCATCACGCAACCGGTCCACTTGCCGTACTGAGTATGATTGGAAAATTGCACGGTGTTCAGCGACCAGACGTTAACGCCCATGCGGCGCATCGGAAACTCTGCCGCGCTGTTGCCTGCATGGCCAAACACCACATGGGATTGAATAGAAAGAATGTTTTTCATTGGAACAACCTGACCTCGCCATACCGTGTGCATCAGCCCGCGGCGAAATAGAATGAATAAATAACGTACATAAACGTTATGCCGGCGCGTCTAAAAACAAGAAACTAGAGGACTTTTTTATTTTTTTGGCGGCGGGATATTGTAACGAATGCTAGCCGGCAAAAAAAGCAGATAGCCAGAACATCATTCAGCTTTCTGCCATTAATCCAGATTTTCCTTAGGGACTCTCGTATTGCAATCGACAGATTTTGAACTGTACTTGGAGGTGATCCTTTTTCTTAAAAACCACACAGGGAAATACAATGAGTCTATTGACGTTACAGCAGGATGTTGCCATCCTTTTTTACGCCACTCTGGGTAAAAAGGCCGACGATAAGGCCCTGACCTACTTTGCCAAAAAACTTGAAAGCGGCGCTTACACCCAGAGTGAGTTAGCCAGTAAATTTATTCTTTCGCAAGACGGTCAACACCGTTACGATGGCCTGACCACCAGCCAAAAAGTGCAGTACATCTATCAAAATACCAATGGCACCCCGCCGGATGCCGCAACGCTAAGCGCCCTGACCGCACAGGTCGATGCCGGTAAAACGTTGGGCAGCCTGACCACCACCTTAATTAGTGAAACCAAAAATTATGCCGGCAGTGATGCGTTGCCGCAAAGTCAGCAACAACATCTGGAAAATGTCATCAACACCACGTTATATCCGTCGCAAGTCGAGCAGCCGGCACAAATTGATGCAGCGGCGGACATACAGGGTATTTATTATCTGCTCGGCAGCATGACCAACTCTACCGCCATCAATTACTGGAGCGGAATTTTGGACAGCGGCAAAAAAACTGCCGCAGATATCGCTAATTATTTTGCCGCGTCCAAAAGCTACATCAGCTCTCTTAACAACGAAGACTTTGTGAAGAAAATCTTTTCCGAAGCCTTTGGTACTGCCGCCAGCAACAGCGATGTGCAAAATTACGTAACTGGCCTGAATAATCAGAGCGAAACTCGCGGTGATGTGATTATGCGTATGATGGCCGATATCAGAAATGATACCAGCCACGAGGCAGCCAAACAGAACTTCATGGCAGCAACCCATGTTTATGCGCCAGGAGAACTCCCGTCCGCACAATTTACTGAATCCGTGATGTCGCTTTATCTGACGGTTGCAGGCGTGGCGGCAGATGCCACCGCACTTGATACTTATAGCCGTCTGCTTGCCAGCGGCACGACGAACGACCAACTGCTAAAAATCCTGTCCGGTGCCTATCAATTCCGCAATGCCGGCGATTACCAGAATATTTATTTGAAGCTCTATGGCAGTGCGCTGGACAGCAATTCAGCTCAGGCGATCCTGCTCAAGGCCGGGAACGATAAAATCAAAGCCAGTTCGCTGATCATTGACGCATTCCGTGACGGTAAATATCCCCTGGACAATAACCCAGCACCGCCACCGACGAGCCAACTACACAACTTTGACGTGAAGCTGGGTGAGGCATTGGGCTATCAGAAAGTGTTTAACGGCGCATTTAGCCTTTCTGACAGCGGCAAACTGATGGCGGACATCAATGCGCGGGCGTCTCATGAAGTGACATCCACAGAACTGGCCTCCCTGACATCCTTTAGCCAGTTGAATATCAATGCCAATGTCAATATCGCGGTGGATCTAAGTCTGGTGCCACTCAACGATATTCATAGAATAGTGCTTTCCGGCGACTATGCTACCAGCACCACGGTCCGGGATTCATTAGGTAATAAGATTGTCGAACTGTTGCTTAACGACGCAAATATCGCTAACGCGAACGCTGCACTGCCGTTAAAAGCGACGGCTGCCACGGTGGAAGCTGACGCCGTTCTGAGCAACGCCAAGATCAACCTGTTGCTCGACAGCGCATTACGTTGGGCAGGAAACGGCGTTAACGGAGGAGCCAATCACATTGGCAGCGAATTCTTCGCCCAGAAAAATACTCAAAGCGATAACTATACTGGCTCTCTATCAGCCAACTTTATTACCAAGTCGGTTTATTTGACCACCAACGATAGCGGTGGCATCGATGGCAGCATCGTCAGTAACCTCAACCAGTTCCTGTATTTCACCACCATAGATTTGACCCATTATCGCGGCACGGGTGAAATCTATCTGGATGGTAAGTTGGTCGCTACCGAAGGCAGCAAAGTCTTTGACTTTGGCTTATTCAGCCAGAATGCCAGCATTTATAACTCTGCCTACAACAACGTCAGTTCACTACAGCAAGCTCAATTACCAACGACGAGCTCAGGTGGCAAGTTTACCGGCCAGGATAGCGCCCTGATCTCCGACTACTCCGGAGACTTAACGCTACTCAATTACAGCAGCGCTAAGTTTACGATTGGCGGCGAGTTGACCAAAGACAGCAACATCCATATTTACGATACGGCTCAAAGCGATACCAGCTTCTTGTTGGACTTCACCCAAACTGCCAGCCAAATTCACTATCTGAATATGGGCACATTTAGCCTGACTTCCGACCATAAAAATTTGTTGGAAATCTATATGGCCAGTAATATCAATACGGTACAGAACCGAACGCTGACACTTAGCGGCGGGGACAACTCGATAGAGGTATTAATGCTCAACGGCCTCATGTATACGGGTGACCGCGCTGTGGCACTCAACCTGACCATTGCCGCCGATTTCAGCGACAGCCTGAAAACGATTATAGGCAGTGACTATACCGACCGCAGGTACTATTCCGACATGAAGTTATTACTGGTGGCGGAAAAAGGCGGCACCGGCGGAGGCAGCTTCTATAACACCCTTAACACCCTCACCAACAAAAATGATTTTAGCCATATCATCGACACACTCGCGGGGGACCAGCTTAAGGTCGACGACACCGGCCTGACGGTATACACGGCCAATGTTAAAGGCAACACCACCGTGGACACTACGCGGGAGCTGACCTTTACCGACAGTACTATCGATAGCATGGTCACCCTGAATGCCGGCTACCAGAACAGCGTCATTACCGCCGGTGATGTCGGCAATCAATGGATTTTCTCCAAAACCGGCGACAAAACCGCCACACTGTACGGCAGCGCCACCACGGCCACTGAGCTTAACAATGCTTTTACCGGCCTGACGGCAACCGACAACGCTCAGGATCTGTTCTCACAGGTACTGGCCAACATCACCAACGGAACCAGCACCAATAACCTGTCTGAAGTCGGCTTGCTTAAGCTGGATAAATCGGTTTATGTCATTGTGGACAATAACCACAACCAGACATTTGATGCCGATGATCTGGTGTTCTCGATCGGTGATCAAGACCCGTATCTTGCCGCCGTCTCCCTGCACTACCAGGCACCGACCATCGCGGTTAATGGTGTCAGCCAACACAGTGTCGAATTAGTTTGATCTAGCCTGACCTCGAGGCTGCGACAGCCGTTTCGCAACCGCAGCCTCAAGGAAACAAAAATTGTCTTAGAAGCTCTCGTATCACAACCTGCAACTTTGGACTGTACCTGTTGCGGGTTCTTTTCTTACATACACAGGAATACCCCATGAGCCTACTGACATTGCAGCAAGATGTTGCCATCCTTTTCTACGCCACTCTGGGTAAAAAGGCCGACGATAAAGCCCTGACCTACTTTGCCAAACAGCTTGAAAAAGGCACCTACACACAAAGCGAACTGGCCGAAAAATTTATTCTCTCGCAAGACGGTCAACACCGTTACGATGGCCTGACCACCAGCCAAAAAGTGCAGTACATCTATCAAAATACCAATGGCACCCCGCCGGATGCCGCAACGCTAAGCGCCCTGACCGCACAGGTCGATGCCGGTAAAACGTTGGGCAGCCTGACCACCACCTTAATTAGTGAAACCAAAAATTATGCCGGCAGTGAGGCGCTGCCACAAAGTCAGCAACAACATCTGGAAAATGTCATCAACACCACGTTATATCCGTCGCAAGTCGAGCAGCCGGCACAAATTGATGCAGCGGCGGACATACAGGGTATTTATTATCTGCTCGGCAGCATGACCAACTCTACCGCCATCAATTACTGGAGCGGAATTTTGGACAGCGGCAAAAAAACTGCCGCAGATATCGCTAATTATTTTGCCGCGTCCAAAAGCTACATCAGCTCTCTTAACAACGAAGACTTTGTGAAGAAAATCTTTTCCGAAGCCTTTGGTACTGCCGCCAGCAACAGCGATGTGCAAAATTACATCGCTGGCCTGAATAATCAGAGCGAAACTCGCGGTGATGTGATTATGCGTATGATGGCCGATATCAGAAATGATACCAGCCATGAGGCGGCCAAACAGAACTTCCTGGCGGCAACCCATGTTTATGCGCCAGGCGAACTCCCGGCTGCACAATTTACCGAAACCGTGATGTCGCTTTATCTGACGGTTGCAGGCGTGGCGGCAGATGCTACCGCACTTGATACTTATAGCCGTCTGCTTGCCAGCGGCACGACGAACGACCAACTGCTAAAAATCCTCTCCGGTGCCTATCAATTCCGCAATGCCGGCGATTACCAGAATATTTATTTGAAGCTTTATGGCCTCGCGCTCGACAGCATTTCAGCTCAGGCGATCCTGCTTAAGGCCGGGAACGATAAAATCAAAGCCAGCTCACTGATCATTGACGCGTTCCGTGACGGTAAATATCCCCTGGACAATAATCCCGCTCCACCGTCACCCTATCCGCTGCAGCACTTTGAGGTGAAGTTAGGTGGATCATTGGGCTATCAGAAAGTATTTAACGGCACATTTAGCCTTTCTGACAGCGGCAAATTGATGGCGGACCTCAATGCGCGAGCGTCTCATGAAGTGACTGCCACAGAAATGGCTTATCTGGCGCCGTTGGGCCTGTTGAATATCAATGCCAATGTCGATATCGCGGTAGACCTCAGTCTGGTGAAATTCAAAGCCTCTTATAACTACAAAATAATGCTTTTTGGCGACTATGCCACCAGCGCCACAGTGCTAAACTCATTGGGTTATAAGCCTATTGAAATATTGCTTAACGACAAAAATATCGCAAACGCGAACGCAGCCCTGCCGTTAAAAGCGAAGACTGCTAGTGTGGAGGCTGACGCAAGCTTAAGCGATGCAAAAATCAGTCTGTTAGTGGCTCGATTATATTGGGATGGAAACAGCGTCAACGGCGGAGCAAACCATATTGGTAGCGGCTTTCACGCCGAATCTCGCGATTTGTCGAGCTCTTCCGTCCCAATATCAGCTAATTTTATTACCAAATCGATTTATTTGACCACCAATGATAGCGGTGGCATCGACGGCAACATCGTCAGTAACCTCAAC
The DNA here is from genome assembly GCF_056376275.1 of Serratia sp. AR11. Taxonomy (NCBI): domain Bacteria; kingdom Pseudomonadati; phylum Pseudomonadota; class Gammaproteobacteria; order Enterobacterales; family Yersiniaceae; genus Serratia; species Serratia sp. AR11. The sequence continues at coordinate 2,515,361 of NZ_CM150739.1, read as the reverse complement.
CAGTTCCTGTATTTCACCACCATAGATTTGACCCATTATCGCGGTACGGGTGAAATCTATCTGGATGGTAAGTTGGTCGCTACCGAAGGCAGCAAGGTCTTTGATTTTGGTTTATTCAGCCAAAATGCCAGCATTTATAATCCTGCCTACGACAACGTCAACTCTCTGCAACAAGCTCAATTACCAACCAGTTTGGATGGCAAGTTTACCGGTAGTGGGCTCGCCATGATCTCCGATTACTCCGGTGATTTAACGCTACTCAATTACAACCGCGATGGCTTTCTAATTGACGGTGAGTTGACCAAAGACAGTAACATCCATATTTACGATACGGCACAAAGCGATACCAGTTTCACTCTGGTTTTCCTCCACCTTACCGAGCAAAGTCACAATCTGGATATGGGGAGCTTTAGCCTGACCTCCGACCATAAAGACTTGTTGGAAATTGAAATAGTCGGATATGGCAATACGGTACAGAACCAAACGCTGACGCTTAGCGGCGGGGATAACTCAATATCCAAGTTGCTGCTGAGGGCTCTCATTGATAAGTATGACAACCCTGAGTCACTCAATCTGACCATTGCCGCTGATTTCGGCAATAATCTGCAAACCATTACCGGCACCAGTATCTCTTCAGGGACACAAATCTCTAAAATAGATCTCAACCTGGTGTCTGAAAAAAGCGGTACCGGCGGTGGGAGTTTCTACAAAACCCTTAACGCACTCGCGAACAAAAGTGATTTTAGCCATATCATCGACACACTGGCGGGTAACCAACTCAGCGTGAAAGATGCCGGTTTGATAGTGCTCTCGGCCGACGTTAAAGGCAACACCACTCTGGATTCCTCGCGAGAGTTGATCTTTAGCGACAGTACTATCGATAGCATGGTCACCCTGAATACCGGCTACCAGAACAGCGTCATTACCGCCGGTGACGTCGGCAATCAATGGGTTTTCTCCAAGACCGGTGACAAAACAGCCACGCTGTACGGCAGCGCCACCACGGCCACTGAGCTCAAAAATGTCTTTACCGGCCTGACGGCAAGCGACAATGCTCAGGATCTGTTCTCACAGGTGTTGGCTAAAATGACCAATGGAACCAGCACCAATAACCTGTCTGAAGTCGGCTTGCTTAAGCTGGATAAATCGGTTTATGTCATTGTGGACAATAACCACAACCAGACGTTTGATGCCGATGATCTGGTGTTCTCAATCGGCAATCAGGACCCATACGTGGCCGCCGTTTCCCTGCACTACCAGGCACCGGCGATCACTGTCAACGGTGCAGCGGCAGGAACGCATCTGGTGGAGGAAATGGCCTGAAGACTGATTAGCTAACCCGTATCAGCCCTCGCTGAAAATGAAAAAGCCCGGAGGTTATCCCCCGGGCTTTTTCCATTCAGACAGACGCGTTTACTGCCAATCAACCAGGCAGTAATGCTTTTTGCCGCGGCGCAGCAGCGTGTAGCGACCGAACAGACGATCGGCATCGCTGAAGCTGTATTCGGCGTTGGACTGCTTCTCACCGTTGATGGTCACCGCATTGGAGCCGATCATGGTGCGCGCCTGACCACGGGAAGGCACCAGCTCAGCGTTAACCAACGCCTGCTGCAGATCGGCATCGCCATCGAGTTTAATGGTCGGCATACCGTCCTGTGCCAACTGGGCGAAGTCCGCTTCGGTCATTTCGTGCAATGCACCGGAGAACAGACTCTGGGTGATACGCTTGGCCGCAGCCAGACCTTCAGCACCGTGTACCATACCGGTCACTTCTTCTGCCAAAACATATTGGGCGCGCGGCGCTTTACCGCTATTTTTGTCTTCTTCTTCCAGCGCGTTGATCTCGGCCAGATCCATAAAGGTGAAGAACTTCAGGAAGCGGTACACGTCGGCATCTGCGGTATTGATCCAGAACTGGTAGAACTTGTACGGGCTGGTTTTTTCTGGTGCCAGCCAGACTGCGCCACCTTCGGTCTTGCCGAATTTGGTGCCGTCAGCCTTGGTGATCAAAGGCACGGTCAGGCCGAATACCTGTTGCTGGTGCATGCGGCGGGTCAGATCGATGCCGGAGGTGATATTGCCCCACTGGTCGGAACCGCCGATCTGCAGTTCAACCTGATGACGGTTGTACAGCTCGGAGAAGTCGAAGCCCTGCAACAGGTTATAGGAGAACTCGGTGAAAGAAATGCCCGAGTCGTCACGGTTCAGACGCTGCTTCACCGCTTCCTTGTTGATCATCTGGTTGACGGAGAAATGCTTGCCGATGTCACGCAGGAAGGTCAGCACGTTCATGCCGCCGAACCAATCGTAGTTGTTGGCGGCAATTGCGCTGTTGCTACCGCAGTCGAAATCGAGGAACGGAGAAACCTGTTTGCGGATTTTATCCACCCACTCATTCACCGTTTCGGTGGTATTGAGCTTGCGCTCAGCCGCTTTGAAGCTCGGATCACCGATAAGGCCGGTGGCACCGCCAACCAAGGCTACCGGCTTGTGGCCTGCGAGCTGGAAGCGCTTCAGGCACAACAGAGGAACCAGATGGCCCAAATGCAAGCTGTCAGCGGTCGGATCGAAACCGCAATACAGTGCAATTGGCCCTTGCGCCAGTCGCTCTGCTAACGCTTCTTCATCCGTAACCTGGGCAACGAGGCCCCGCTCTTGCAGTTGTTTAATCAAGTTGCTGCTTGCCATCAATGACTCCATGTATAAACGAATGCACCTTTGTCGGTACACGACCTTTCGCCCACTGGCGAAATATTAAATTCAGAATAACGCATAGAATAAAGCGCCGGCGACATCAGTGCCAGCGCTTAAGGGGGATTTTCACCGATCAGGGTGCCAGTCGGTCAATTTTCCAGTCATTCCCGTCCCGTTGATACAGGAAACGGTCATGCAGACGGTTGGCTCCGCCCTGCCAAAACTCGACGGAGTCGAAATTAACCCGGAATCCACCCCAGAAACTCGGCAATGGCACTTCGCCCTGTTGGAATTTTTGCTTCAGTTCGAGGAATTTGCTCTCCAGCACGCCGCGCGCTGAAATACGCGATGACTGCTGCGATACCCAGGCGCCGATCTGACTGTCTTTCGGCCGGCTGGCAAAGTATTTCATGACTTCGAACGTGGACAGGCGCTCCGCTTTACCGAGGAAAATGACCTGACGATCAAGCATGTGCCACGGGAACAACAGGCTGATGTGCGGGTTATTCGCCAGTTGCTGCGCCTTGCGGCTGCCCAGGTTGGTGTAAAACACCAGCCCTTTATCATCAAAATGCTTGAGCAACACAATGCGCTGGTAAGGTTGGCCGTTTTCATCCACCGTCGCCACACACATGGCGGTCGGATCCGCCAAGCGGGCGTCACAGGCCTGTTTCAGCCAATGCTCGAACAGTTCCAGGGGATTGGTGGTCAGATCGTTACGGCGCAGGCCGCCACGGGTATATTCGCGGCGCAGGTCCGCAACATCAAATTCATTATTTTCAATCATTCGGTTATCAACCAACTGAAAAATCGTGATTCTATTCTGCGCCTGCGGCGTCAGGATCTCAATCGCTCTGACGCCGCAACGACCGGATCAATTCGTCAGCGTACAGTCGCTCATAATCACTTTGCCATTACGCTCAAGATAGGCGTTTTGGCCCTTCGACCAAAAGGTGTACTTATCATCGCTGTATTTTGCACCGGACATGGCCAGTACCTGTTTCAGCTTCAGTTGCTCTCCATCCATCAGCAGGCTGACGGTGCTTTCCTTACCGTCCAGTGACACCGTCAACGGCGTGGTGCCGCACTGGTAATGCAAGGTTTGGCTGTTTTGCGGCAGAACATAGCTGCAGCCGGCCAGCACCAATGTGCCGGCGGCAATAATGATTTTTTTCATGCTGTTGCTCCTTAGGGAAATCCATCGATTTCTATCCTAACAGAGCTAACGGCCCCCCAAAGGCAAAACCGGATAAATCCCACCCAGCAGGGTTTCACAGCTGGCACCGGTCACCGAAGGCAGATTGCCGGGCTGCCCGGACAGGGTGCGAAACGCCAGCCAGGCGAAGGCCAGCGCCTCCATATCGTCGCCGCTAATGCCGAAATCATCCGTCAGGCACACCTCGGTTCCTGGCAACAACGCAGACATTCGTGCCATCAGCAACATATTCCGTGCCCCACCGCCGCAAACCAGCAGACGTTCACAGCCGCCCGCCAACTGAACCTGTTCGCAAATGGTGACCGCCGTCAGTTCCGTCAACGTGGTTTGCACATCAACCGGGCTGACTGCCGCCAGACCCGCGAGCTGACGCTCCAGCCAGGCCGCGTTGAAATATTCACGCCCGGTGCTTTTCGGTGCCGGTAGCGAGAAGTAAGGATCGGCCAGCATCTGTTGCAACAGCGGCAAGCAAACGCGCCCCGCCATCGCCCAGCCACCATCCTTATCGTAAGGCTGTGATTGATGACGCCATATCCAGGCATCCATCAGCATATTGCCCGGCCCGGTATCAAAGCCACGCACCGCAGCCCCCGGCAACAGCATCGACAGATTGGCTATGCCGCCGATATTCAGCACCATGCGGCGCTCTACCGGGTGCGACAGCAGTGCCTGATGGAAAGCAGGTACCAACGGAGCGCCCTGACCGCCGTAGGCCATATCACGTCGGCGAAAATCGCCAACGGTGGTGATATTGGTCAGTGCGGCAATGCGATTATTGTCGCCCAACTGCATAGAAAAACGCGCATCCCCCTCGGGTTCATGCCAAACCGTCTGGCCATGACAACCAATGGCGGTAATGTCGTGCGCAGCCACACCGGTTTGCTTCAGCAAGCCCAGTACCGCCTCGCCAAACAGCGTGCCAAGCTGCGCATCCAGCCGTCCAACCGCAGAAAGCGTGGTCTGCTGGCCCTGGCACATCCCGAGAATATCCTGCTTCAGTTGGAGCGGCATCGGATGGCTGTAACTGGCCTGTTGCGCCACCATACGTCCGTCAATCGCAGCAAGCACCACATCGACCCCATCCAGACTGGTGCCAGACATAACACCTATATAGCGGCCTGACTTCATAGCGACATCCTTTACCCTTTACGGGGAAGCAAAATTTTGACCTGACAAATAAACCAGAATTGCCACATTAACGCCATGAAATATGTTGTATTTTTTCACCTCTGTGAGCGATGCGCCTGTTTTTAACCCATGCCGAATATTGATAAGTACGGCTAAACAGCGCTTCAACACGCAATGGAATTTCTTCCAACGCTGTTATAAAGCTAAACCACCGTTTATTATTGGTTGAACAGAACAAAGCTAAGCTGCGTGCAGTAGCGGGTTATGGTGATATGCGTGCGTTTAAGCCATACTTTGTCTATCATTTTTATGAATCTGGCCTGGTAAGGTTTCCCAGGTTATGGACTACTACCAACAGGAGTTTTATATGATCAAGCGTCTTCTCGTCGTTGCCATCGCCGCAGTTACGCTGGCAGGGTGCGCCAATGATTCCATGTCCGGCGACGTTTATTCCGCTTCGCAGGCCAAACAGGTGCAAACCGTGACTTACGGCACGCTGGTTTCTGTGCGCCCGGTCAAGATCCAGGGTAGTGAAACATCGAACACCATTGGTGCCATCGGCGGTGCCGTGCTGGGTGGTTTCCTTGGTAACACCGTCGGCGGCGGCACAGGCCGTAGCCTGGCGACGGCAGCCGGCGCTGTAGCAGGCGGCGTAGCAGGTAACAGCATCGGTGAAGCTGCCGGTCGTACTTCAGGCTATGAGCTGGAAATCAAGACCGACCAGAAAGAGAATATCGTGGTGGTTCAGAAGGCGGGCGACACCAAGTTCAGCCCAGGGCAACGCGTTCGTATGGCTCGCACTGGCGACACCATCACCGTGTCCCCACTGTAAGCTGAACCTAGCGGGTAAAACCGGAGGCTTTAGGCCTCCGGTTTCATTTCCGATGCTGTGAAATCTAATCGTATAAAGAAGAAGTTCTTATTGTTTATTTTGCAGTTCAGTAATGTTTTGTTCCAACTTGCCAATCAAACCTACCAACAATTGCACTTCGTCAGTGGTAATCCCACTCAAAATTTCACCACGCGTCGAACTGATCACGCTGTCCACCTCCCTGATAATGGGATCGGCAGCTTCAGTCAGCTTGATACGCTTCGCACGCCGGTCGTTGGCGCAGGTGTGGCGAGTAATCAGCCCCTTTTCTTCTAACTGGTCCAGAGTACGAACCAATGACGGTTGCTCAATGCCGATCGCCTTGGCCAGCTGGATTTGCGACTGCTCCGGCGGTAAGCGATTGATACTGTGCAGGGTTACCCAATGTGTTTGCGTCAGCGCCAGCGGCTTGAGCCGATGATCGATCAGCGCGCGCCAAACACGAACTAATCGTGCTAAATCGGAACCTAATGTTGACTCCACTTACCCCTCCTTATAATTAGCATGCTAACATACCCTCCCAGAGTTTAGACTATTTTGAGTAACTAACATTAAAAACACAAATGTATATAATGTATATTGTGGAATTAGCCACCATTTTGGCCAGTTATTGTTTATTCTCTATGCAAAGACTCAACATATTCACTCATCGGGATTGTTAATGTGAATACTTCATGGCTCCATGCCTCGTCCCCGCTACCCGATTTGGTGCTGGGCGCCTCGCTTTATTTTCCACCCATATTTAAGGCTGTGTTGCTTGGCCTGGTTTTATGGCTACTGGTACACCACCTGTTGCGAGACTGGATTTATTCCGGCGAAATTTGGCATCCCATGCTGATGGATTTGTCTATTTTCGTCATTGCCGTCAGCGGCGCCCTGTGGCTTTTAGCAAGTTGGTAACCGATGACACATAAAACATTAAAATATTTTTCTACGGTAATCGTCTGCGCCATTGCCATCTGTGCCGGCTGGTGGTTGTGGAATTATTATATGCAATCCCCGTGGACCCGTGATGGAAAGGTACGCGCCGAACTCGTCAATATCACACCAGAAGTTTCTGGAAGATTAGAGAAAATAACCGTTCATGACAATCAGTTCATACCTGCGGGAAGTCTGATTTTTGCGATCGACCCCGTGCCATACCAGATTGCGCTCGACAATGCTGAGGCCGCACTGGCAAAAGCACAGTCCGATATGGCCAAAACCGACCATGAAGCGGCTCGCCGTCGCAGCCTGCCAAAAAATGTTATTTCTGCAGAAGATATGGATGAGTCAAATTTAGCAGCCCAGGCAATGAAAGCGGCCTATAAAGCCGCTCAGGCCAATCTGGAACAGGCCAAATGGAATTTAAGTAAAACTAAAATTTATGCCCCTACCGATGGCTATATCACCAATTTACAAGCCCGGGTCGGAAACTATGCCAGTGCCGGGACTCCGCTGGTCGCACTGGTCGACGTACATTCTTTTTATGTCCTCGGCTATTTTGAAGAAACCAAGCTAAAGCATATAAAAGAAGGCAATAAAGCGGATATCGTTTTATATAATGGCAACACTCAGCTCCGGGGCGAAGTAGAAAGCATCGGCCGCGCCATTTACGATCAGAGCGTTGAAAGCAGCAGTGATTTATTAATGGACGTGAAGCCCAACGTGCCTTGGGTACGGCTGGCACAGCGCGTGCCGGTGCGGATAAAGCTGCTGGATGTGCCTGCTGATTTACCCTTGGTCGCCGGCACCACCTGCACCATCTCCATTCATCAGTAAGGCTTACCAGTGAACCTGCCTTTTTTGGAATGGAACCGTACCCCCTGGGGGAAAGCCAGCGCTGGGCAATGGCGTTATGCGCTGCGCAATTCGCTGGCGATGTGCCTTTCGTTATGGGTAGCGTTCGTCCTCAATCTTGATGAGCCTTACTGGGCACTCACCTCAGCGGCGGTGGTCAGTTTCCCCACCGTCGGTGGCGTGATCAGTAAAAGCATCGGGCGAGTTTTCGGCAGTCTGGTCGGTGCTGCCGCGTCAATGGCCATCGCCGGTCATTGCCTGAACGATCCCTGGCTATTCACGCTGTTCATTGCCGCCTGGATCGGCCTGTGCACTTACATCTCCAATCATTATCAAAACAACGTCTCCTACGCCTTTGCATTGGCGGGCTATACCGCCGCCATCATTGCCTTTAGTACGGTCAACGTCACCGACACCCAGCAAATCTTTGATATCGCCCAGGCGCGCGTTTGCGAGGTGATTACCGGTATTCTGTGCGGCGGCCTGATGATGATGATCCTGCCCAGCACTTCGGACGGTGAAGCGCTATTAACCTCTCTGCGGCGCATGCACCTGCGGTTGCTGGAGCACGCCGCAATGCTGTGGCAACCCGAGATCACCATACAGATGCGCACGTCACATGAAGGGGTCATCGGCCAGATCCTGACCATGAACCTGTTGCGTATTCAGGCCTTCTGGAGCCACTACCGGCTGCGTCGGCAGAATAACCTGCTCAACTATATGCTGCATCAGCAACTGCGCATTACCAGCGTGATCTCCAGCCTGCGCCGCATGCTGCTGAACTGGCCGGATCGCCCGGACAACCTGGCGACCGCTTTGGATCAGCTGCTGAACGAACTGCGCAATCCCGATACCGATAAATACCGACTGGCCCGCATCCTGCAGCAGATCGCGCCACAGGATCCTGCCGATTACCGCCACCGCGCCTTTTGGCTACGTCTACGCCATTTCTGTTGGTTGTACCTTAACTGCAGCCGATGGTTGCAACGGTTGGAGAACGCCACCCCGGTCAGCGAGATACAGCCGCCACGTGTGACTTCTCTGGCTCGTCATACCGACAGTTACGAGGCCGCCTATAACGGCCTGCGCACTTTTCTGTGCATTATCCTCGGCTGCGCTTACTGGATTAACACCCAGTGGGATGCCGGCAGTTCGGCACTGACGCTGGTCGCCATCAGTTGCGTGCTCTATTCCTCCACACCTTCGCCGATCAACAGCATCACCACCCTGCTCAAAGCGGTAACGCTGCTTTCGATCGTCTGTTTTTTGGTGAAGTTTGGCCTGATGATTCAGATAGATGATTTGTGGCTGTTCTGCGCCTTCCTGTTCCCGGTGTTGGTCACCATGCAGATGCTCAAGCTGCAGAATCCCTCCTATGCTGCACTCTGGGGGCAACTGATCGTGTTTATGGGCTCGTTTTTGTCCGTCACCAATCCGCCAAGCTACGATTATCAGTCGTTTATCAATGACAGCATCGGCAAAATTGTCGGCGTGCTGTTGGCCGGTCTGGCGTTCCAGATCTTGCGGCCGAGCTCAGACAAACGCAAAAGCCGGCGCATTATTCGCGCCCTACGGCGAGACTTTATCGATCAACTGAGTAAAAAACCGCAGCAGAGCGAGAGCCAGTTTGAATCGTTGATTTATCACCGCATCAGCCAATTGAATCAAAGCCAGGATCAAGAGGCACGCAGTTGGTTATTGCGCTGGGGCGTGGTGCTGCTCAACTGCAGCCATATCGTTTGGCAACTGCGCGACTGGCAGACCCGCTCCGACCCGCTCTCGGCGGTGCGCGACGTCTGCATTCACTGTTTGCGGGGCATTATGACGGAGAAAGGCGTACAGCACCGTTCGCTGGACGCCAGCCTGCAGGAGCTGCAGCGCATGAGCAATGCGTTGGCGCACCACCCGGAACAGGCGGCGCGCGATCTTGCCGGATTAATTTGGCGGCTTTATTGTTCGTTGCAACAGTTACAGCAGGCGATCACCCCGTCTGACAGTACCGCGGCAACCGCGAGCTAAGCGTCTTTATCACTTAATGACGCCGCAGGCGAAACGCTCCCCTCCGCCCCCCAGCGGTTTCGGGCTATCGGCGTGGTTATCGCCTCCGGCGTGCACCATCAGCGCCTTGCCGGTTATTTCACTGATTTTTTTCAGCCGCGGCGCCAATAAAGGGTCGTTGGCCATGCCGTCGTTGGTCACGTAAATCGCCGGCAGATCCCCCAAATGGCCTTCGGCATAGGGGCCAAGGTGTTTACCGGTTTTTTGCGGATCAAAATGTCCGCCCGCGGCCAACGCCGCAACCGCCTTGCCCTCTTTCATCCCCGGCTCGCAACTGCCGTTCTCATGAACGTGGAAACCGTGCACGCCAGCCGGTAACGCTTTGAGCTGTGGGGTAAACAGCAGACCGTAGGGCGTTTCACTGATCGTCACTTTGCCAATCTCCTGGCCAATTCCCTGTCCGGTCACCAGATTCATGTCAACATCCGTCGTCGCCGCCTGGGCGACTCCGCAGGCCATCAGGCCGAAGGCCGCATACCAATAATGTTTCATTAATCAATCTCCTTGGATTTCCTGTGAGTATTGAGTATACGAGAATATGTGACGCCGATGCTCAAAATGAGCACAATTTTGCCGATCAAATTCGCATTATTAATAATTCATACTAATAATAATTCTACCGATGTCGGTCCTCTGACCAGCTGCCGTTCGGTATACCTTATTAACCTGCACAAGCTGCAACAGCTATTCAAAGATCACCCTGGCAATGCAGCAAATTCATAAGGAACTGATATGGGAATCTTTAATTATCAAGGGCTGGACGAGGAAAAGTCCAAGGCGTTATTCACTGACGCCCTGGCGATTTCCACCTATGCCTATCACAATATCGATAACGGCTTCGATGAGGGCTACCACAATACCGGTTTTGGGCTGGGCTTGCCCTTCACGCTGGTGACGGCGTTAATTGGTAGCACGCAATCACAGGGTGGGTTACCCGGTATTCCCTGGAACCCCGACTCGGAAAAGGCGGCGCTGACGGCGGTAAATGACGCCGGTTGGTCATTGATAGGGGCCGACCAATTGGGTTATGGCGGTAAAACCGACGCGCGTGGTACCTATTACGGTGAAACGCTGGGTTATACCACCGCCCAGGCCGAAGTATTGGGTAAATATGACAGCGAAGGTAATCTCACCTCCATTGGTATTGCTTTTCGTGGCACCAGCGGCCCTCGAGAATCCCTGATTACCGATAGCATTGGAGATTTGATTAATGACCTGCTGGCGGGGTTTGGCCCTGCCGGTTATGCCGATAATTACAGCCTGAAGGCCTTTGGTACCCTGCTGGGGGATGTCGCCAAATTCGCCCAGGCACACGGGCTGAGCGGCGATGATGTGACCATCAGCGGCCACAGCCTGGGCGGGCTGGCGGTGAACAGCATGGCGGCGCTCAGCGACGACAATTGGGGCGGCTTCTATGCGCAATCAAGCTATGTGGCTTTCGCCTCGCCAACGCAATACGAGACCGGCGGCAAGGTGATTAATATCGGCTATGAAAATGACCCGGTATTTCGTGCGCTGGACGGCACCACGTTAACCCCGGCAACTTTTGGCGTGCATGATGCGCCGCAGGAGTCCGCCACCAATAATATCGTTAATTTCAACGATCACTACGCCTCTGCCGCCTGGAATATTCTGCCCTTCTCAATCCTGAATATTCCAACCTGGCTATCCCATCTGCCATTCTTTTATCAGGACGGCTTGATGCGGGTGCTGAATTCAGAGTTTTATTCGCTGACCGGCAAAGACTCGACGGTGATTGTCTCCAACCTCTCGGATGTCACCCGCGGAACTACCTGGGTTGAAGATCTTAATCGCAATGCCGAAAAACACAGCGGCCCGACCTTTATTGTCGGCAGTGACAGCAATGATTTAATCAAGGGCGGCACCGGCAACGATTATCTTGAGGGGCGCGCCGGTAATGACACTTTCCGCGACAACGGTGGTTTCAATATAATTTCCGGCGGCGAAGGCAATAACACCCTGGATCTGCAGCAGGCATTGAAAAATAGCGAGGTCGCCTACGACGGCAATACGCTCTACCTGCGTGACGCCAAAGGCGGCATCACGCTGGCCGAGGATATTGGCACACTGCGCACGAAAGAAACCTCTTGGATAATCTTCAGCAAAGAGCTGGATCATCAGGTTACCAGCGCCGGATTAAAATCGAGCGAAGGGCTAAAAGCCTATGCTTCGTCGCTCAACGGCGGCGCGGGCGATGACAACCTGCAGGCGCGCGCCGGTGATAAATGGTTGTTCGGCAACGATGGCAACGACACCCTGCTTGGCCATACCGGCGGCAATTTAACCTTCGTCGGCGGCACCGGTAACGACGTCATACACAGTCAGGGCGGCAGCAACACCTTCCTGTTCAGTGGCGACTTTGGTCAGGACCAGATTTACGGCTATCAGGCGCAGGACAAACTGGTCTTTATGGGGACCGATGGCAGCAGCACGGGCGGTAACTTCCACGATTTTGTTTCTGAAGTGAACGACAATCTGGTGTTTAACTTTGGCGGCAATACGGTCACGCTGGTCGGACTGGGGCTTAACAGTCTGTCGGACGGCCAGGTGGTGCTGGCCTGAGCCCTGAAGAATCAAAAAGTAAAACCGGGCAGTCACCGCTGCCCGGCTTCTTCTGACAATGGTGATTTAAGGTACGTCGTAACCCAGGGCCGCCTTGCGAATACGGAACCATTGCTGACGACTCAACGTCAACTGCTGTGCCTGCAGCGCCGAACGCACGCGCTCAATCTTGCCGGAGCCAATAATCGGCAGAGGAGACGACGGCAACCGCATCACCCAGGCGTAGACCACCTGTTCGATAGTCTCGGCGCCAATCTCCAGTGCCACCGCTTGCAGCTCATCACGCAGTGGCTGGAATTCGGCGTCGTTGAACAGACGGCCGCCACCCAAACAAGACCAGGCCATCGGCTTGATGCGCAATTGCTGGCACTGATCCAGCGTGCCATCCAGAATAGCCGGCTGATGGATCGGCGAAATCTCCAGTTGATTGGTCACCAGTGAGAACGGCAGACGCGACTGCAACAGCGTGAACTGCGTCGTGGTGAAGTTGGATACGCCGAAATGGCGTACCTTGCCGCTTTTATGCAGCGCCACAAAAGCTTCAGCCACCTCATCGGCATCCATTAACGGATCCGGACGGTGGATCAGCAGCAGATCGAGGTAATCGGTATGCAGATGCTCCAGTGAGCGTTCCGCACTGTTAACGATATGCTCACGGTCAGTAATGTAGTGGCCAATCGGGTTACCCGGTTTGGCGGTGGTGGCGATACCGCATTTGGACACCAGTTCCATCGACTGGCGCAGTGAAGGCTTCAGGCGCATCGCTTCACCAAAGGCTTGTTCGCAGGCATAGCCGCCGTAAATGTCCGCATGGTCAGCGGTAGTGACACCCAGCTCAATATGCTGCTCTATAAACGTCAGCAACTGCTGTGGTGACATGCCCCACTCCATCAAACGCCAGTATCCGCAAATCATGCGGGAAAATTCAGGCCCCTGCGGCGCGAGTTGTACACGGTTTACCATTGTTGAAACCTCATGACATTGTTTAATGCCAGCATACACAAGCGGATAACACGGTGGGAAGCGGAAAGCCGCGCTTACGTGCGGCAGATCAGAAATGACTTAGAACAACGACGGTTGTTCCGGCAAGGGCTCATCCGGCTGTTTACTGGCTCGCTGCAGGCGCAGCAAGCGTTGGTGGCACAGACGCAGCACGTCGCGTTTTTGTGCATCGCTCATTTGCATCCAGCCAAAGCGTTCCTCGCGGCTGCGCAGGCAACCACGGCAAAAGCCGCGATCGTCGGCCTGACAAATGCCGCGACACGGGCTGGGGATATCAAAAAACTCGAGCTGCTGCGCCACACGTCCTCCTGCGTTCTCTTGCTAATTGAAGACGCCATCGGCGCCGCTGGCAAGTGACTTTTCGGCATGTCGGTGAAAATAGTCGCGTAAATAACGCAGCGCCTGACGATTTTTCTCCGGCATTGCCCGTTCTAGCGTCAGCGCGTGCAGCCGCAGCGGGGCCGGTCGCCATTCAGGCATCAGTTGGATCAGTTCACCGCGCTGCAATTCATCCTCTATTTCATACAGCGGTTGAATCGAGATCCCCAGACCGCTGCGGGTGAAGCCGCGCATCACGGTCATGCTGTCGCTGACGATCTGCCCTTCCGCCAGACGTAATTTTAGCTGCTGACCGCCCTGATGATGCAAATCCAGATGCGCACCGCTGAAAGCGCCCGAGATCCAGCGATGCTGCACCAGGTCCTGCGGCGCTTCCGGCACCCCGTGCTGGCTAAGGTAGCGCGGAGCTGCACACAGCACCATTGGCCATTCGGCCAGCGGGTGAGCAATCATATTGGCATCGGCAAGTTGACGATTGACCCGCAGTGCAATGTCGATCCGTTGTTCGATCATGTCGACGATTCGATCGTCCGCCAACACCCGCAGAGTCAGTTTGGGATGCGCCTGCAGCAGCGGTGCCAGCGCCTCTGCGAGCGGACGGCCACCGATGCCAATGGTCGTAGCGATACGCAGCTCCCCCACCAGAGTGTCACGCAACTCGGCCAGCCGTTGTTCAGCCTGCTGCGCCTGAAACAACATTGCCTCGCAGCCGGGGTGAAATGCTGCCCCTGCCTCGGTCAGCGCCAACCGTCGTGTAGAACGATGTAACAACGGCACACCGAGCGCTTTTTCCAACGAACGCATATGCTGGCTGACCGCCGATGGTGTCATGCCCAGCCGCCGGGCCGCGCCGGCAAAGGATCCTTCCGCCACCACGGTAGCGAAAACCGCCATTCGATTCAGTTTATCCACGATTATGAAGTTTTACTTACTCAAGAAAGCATGAATATGGCACTAATCAACCCTATTGTTAAGTACTACATTGTAGATACGCGCTCAGGTGAATCTGAGCTGATACACGACAGGAGCAAACAGATGAAAGTAGCCATTATTGGAGCAACAGGTTTTGTTGGCCGCCGCGTGGTGGAGGAAGCGCTGAACCGCGGTTTGCAGGTCACGGCGATTGCACGTCAGCAAAAAGATTTGCCCGACAACGCAAACCTGACCATCGCTTTGGGCGACGTCGCCGACACCGAATGGCTGGCAAAACAGCTAACCGGTCAGGACGCGGTAATCAGCGCCTTTAATCCGGGTTGGGCGGAAGAAAACCTGTACGAGAAAACCACCAGGGGCTCCCAACAGATCCTGGACGCGGTGAAAAAATCCGGCGTCAAACGCCTGTTGGTGGTTGGCGGTGCCGGCAGCCTGGAAGTGGCTCCGGGCGTTGAACTGGTCGATACCCCGCAGTTCCCGGAAAATATCCGTCCGGGCGCTCAGGCCGTACGTGATTTACGCAATAAATTGCGCAATGACTCTCAACTGGACTGGACCTATTTGTCTCCGGCGGCACTGCTGGAGCCCGGCAAGCGTACCGGTCAGTTCCGTCTGGGCACCACCAAACTGCTGATGAACGGCCAGGCCCCGGCGGGTATCTCCGTGGAAGACCTGTCGGTAGCGATTATCGATGAGATCGAAAAACCGCAGTTTATTAAAGCGCAATTTACCGCCGCCTATTAATCATTCTCGCCTTAATCCCCCGCGCCAGACCGCCCGGTCTGGCGTCTCTCAAGCTAAACCAAAATTAAACAACTCTGCCACCAAACTGAATCTCTAAGGTTTTCTTAAGTTTCATCCTGTAAATTTCAGCGCATTACACAATATCAGGATTCAGATTTGGCAATGTCGTTACGTCAACGCTTACAGTGCAACAGCCTGGGTTTTATCCTCGCCAGTGCCTTATTCTTCACTCTGTTCCAGAATGCGTTATTCCTTCATAAGGCCTGGTCGTATATCACCTTCGATAACCTCCACAGCGTGATTTTCGCCGCCACCATGCCGGTGGTGATTTTCTGTGCGCTGAATATTATTTTCAGCGTGCTGACCGTGCCGTTCTTGCGCAAGCCACTGATGATTTTCTTCCTGCTCGGCAGCGCGACCGCCAACTACTTTATGTTCAGTTACGGCGTGGTGATCGACGGCAATATGATGCAGAACGCCTTCGAAACCAATCCCCAGGAAGCAACGGCGCTGTTGACGCCACGCATGGGTCTGTGGCTATTCCTGCTGGGTATTCTGCCTGCGGTATTGGTTTGCTTTATCGAAATCCGTAAAACTCGCCCATGGTGGTACATGGTCGGGTTGCGTGCCGCTAACGTGATGCTCTCGGTAGTGGTGATCCTGATTATCGCCGCCCTGTTTTATAAGGATTACGCCTCGCTGATCCGCAA
The DNA here is from genome assembly GCF_056376275.1 of Serratia sp. AR11. Lineage (NCBI taxonomy): Bacteria > Pseudomonadati > Pseudomonadota > Gammaproteobacteria > Enterobacterales > Yersiniaceae > Serratia > Serratia sp. AR11. The sequence continues at coordinate 2,499,304 of NZ_CM150739.1, read as the reverse complement.
TAACAAAAGCGTGGTGAAAATGCTGACGCCGTCGAACTTCGTTTCCGGCACCATCAAATTTACCCAGCAACGTTACTTCACCCGCAATTTGCCGCTGGTGAAAATCGGTGAAGATGCACGTAAAGGGCCAGTAATCACCGCACAGCAAAAGAAAACCCTGGTGATCCTGGTGGTCGGGGAAACGGCGCGTGCCGAGAACTTCTCATTGGGCGGCTATGAGCGTGAAACCAACCCTCGTCTGAAGCAGGACAACGTGGTGTATTTTAAAAACGCCAGCTCCTGCGGCACCGAAACCGCGATCTCCGTGCCTTGCATGTTCTCCAACATGCCACGCAAGGATTATGACGCCACCCAGGCTACCCATCAGGAGGGCATGCTTGACGTACTGGCGCATGCCGGTGTCAATGTGTTGTGGCGTGAAAACGACGGCGGATGCAAAGGTGCCTGCGATCGCGTGCCCCACGTTGACATGACCAAGCTAAAACTGCCGCAGGATTGCGACGGTGAAGTCTGCATGGATAACGTGCTGCTGTATAAACTGAACGACTACATCAACAGCCTGAAAGACGACGGCGTGATAGTGCTGCACCAGATGGGCAGCCACGGGCCGGCCTATTTCCGTCGCAGTACGCCAGAGTTCCAGAAGTTCTCACCCACCTGCAACAGCAATCAGATCCAGGATTGCAGCCACGAGCAGTTGGTGAATACCTATGACAACTCACTGCTGTATACCGACGCCATGCTGGACGACACCATCAAGCTATTGCAACAGCACAGCGACAAGTTCAACACCGCGCTGGTGTATCTCTCTGACCACGGTGAATCGCTGGGTGAAAATGGCATGTATCTGCACGGTACTCCTTACGTGTTTGCCCCAAGCCAGCAGACCCATGTCCCCTTCCTGATGTGGATGTCTGCGGACTATGAGCGCAACTTCAAGGTTGATCGCCAGTGCCTGAGTACCATGGCAGAAAAGGATGATATCTCGCAGGACAACCTGTTCCACACCATGCTCGGCATGCTGAACGTGCAAACCCGTGAATATCAACCGCAGCTCGATATTCTGCAACGCTGCCGGGGAGCCGCCTAAGGGCTTAACTTCCGCACTTTATTCAGGCAAAGTATCACTCGTCGTAACCGGCATTTTTATGCCGGTTTTTTTATTGTTATTGACCTAGACCAATCGGTCTATTATGCTGACACCCATTATGACTAAACATGCGCACTGCCCTACAGATACCCGTGAACATTTGCTCGCTACCGGCGAGACCCTCAGCCTGCGCCTCGGTTTTACCGGCATGGGACTGAGCGAACTGCTGAGCACGGCGGGCGTGCCAAAAGGCTCGTTCTACCACTACTTCCGGTCGAAGGAAGTGTTTGGCGAAGCGATGCTGCAGCGCTATTTCGAACACTATGATGCGGCAATGCAGCAGCTGTTTGCCGACGATAAAGGCGATGCGCGCCACCAATTGTTAAGCTATTACGCACAGGCGATCAGCTACCACTGCCGCAGCGAATGCCATAACGCCTGCCTGGCGGTGAAATTGTCTGCCGAGGTGAGCGACCTGTCGGAGCCCATGCGTCATGCGCTGGAAACCGGCAGTGCCCGGGTGATTGGTCACCTGCAGGATACGATCGAACGCGGGATCCGCGAAGGTTCATTGTCGCTGGCCATGAGCCCGGCGGCCACGGCGGAAACGCTGTACTCCCTGTGGCTTGGCGCCTCTTTACGCGCCAAAATCCGCCACTCGGTCGCCCCGTTGACCAGCGCGCTGGAAAGTATTGAACTGTTGTTGCGTCCGGCGCAGCGCTAAAAAAAACCTGATTTATCATGAATTGCCGCATTGGGCGGTTTTACATTCGTTACTAGTCGACCGGTCTATTAATATAGGATGCACTATGAAGATTGAAAAATTGTTCTCCCCGCTGAAGGTTGGCGCTGTAACCCTGCCGAACCGCGTGTTTATGGCCCCGCTGACGCGCCTGCGCAGCATTGAGCCTGGTGATATCCCGACGCCGCTGATGGGGGAATATTATGCCCAACGCGCCAGCGCGGGTCTGATTGTCACAGAAGCCACCCAGATTTCTTTCCAGGCGAAAGGCTATGCCGGCGCACCGGGGCTGCATACCCCAGAGCAGATCGCCGCGTGGAAAAAGATCACTCAGGCTGTGCATGACAAAAACGGCCATATCGCCGTTCAGCTGTGGCACGTGGGCCGTATTTCCCATAACAGCCTGCAGCCAGGCCAACAGGCTCCGGTTGCCCCTTCTGCGATCAATGCCGACACCCGTACTACCGTGCGTGACGAAACCGGGGCCTGGGTACGAGTACCAACCTCTACCCCTCGCGCCCTGGAAACTGAAGAGATCCCTGGCATCATTAACGATTTCCGCCAGGCGACTGCCAACGCTCGTGAGGCCGGTTTCGACTTTATCGAACTGCATGCGGCGCACGGCTATCTACTGCACCAGTTTATGGCTCCGGCATCTAACCAACGTACCGATCAGTACGGCGGCAGCATCGAAAACCGTACTCGCCTGACACTGGAAGTGGTTGACGCCAGCATCGCTGAATGGGGTTCAGAACACGTCGGTATCCGTATTTCACCGCTGGGCCCGTTCAACGGCCTGGATAATGGTGAAGATCAGGAAGACGCGGCGCTGTATCTGATTGAAGAGCTGAACAAGCGTAACATCGCTTTCCTGCACATTTCCGAACCCGACTGGGCCGGTGGCAAGCCTTACTCCGATGCCTTCCGTGACTCGGTACGCGCCCACTTTAAAGGGGTGATTGTCGGTGCCGGTGCCTATACCGCCGAGAAAGCAGAAGAGCTGATCAATAAAGGCTTTATCGACGCCGTGGCCTTTGGTCGCAGCTATATCGCCAACCCGGACCTGGTTGAGCGCTTCAAGCAGAGCGCTGAGCTGAACGAACCTAAACCGGAAACTTTCTACGGTGGTGGTGCTGAAGGCTACATCGACTACCCAACGCTGTAAGTAAAACAGCAAAGCCCGCCGGTATGCCAATGCCGGCGGGCTTTTTGCCATTTAGGGGGAAACCTGTCAGTTAACTCGCAGCCAACCTTGCCCAACGTTCCATTTCATTGGCGCCAAGATCCTTCATTATTGTCAGAAACCAAACGGTAAACTTTTCAGGATTGCGCGTTGTTTCATCCGTTAATTGCTGAATATCAGTCCACGACCAACTATGGGCCTCTTCAGGCGCCCCCTGCGGCTTGCCGTCAAATAAACCGACGTAGATATGATCGAATTCGTGCTCAATTAAATCGCCGGGTACCGCAGCCTGATAGGTAAAACTGGAAACTTGTTGTAGCTCAGTGCTGAACCCCATCTCTTCCTGCAGGCGGCGCTGAGCCGCGGCCAGCGTTGACTCACCCCAGCGCGGGTGGCCACAGCAACTGTTGGTCCATAGCCCGGCCGAGTGATACTTACTGAATGCCCGCTGTTGCAACAGCAGGCGGCCCTGGCTATCAAAGATAAAAATTGAAAATGCCCGGTGCAGTAACCCCTGTTGGTGTACCCGCGTTTTGCTTTGGGAGCCAATGGCATTATCATCAGCGTCCACCAGAATTAGCATTTCATCCATTGATCGGCTCCTTCGGCAAACGCGATGTTCTCGTACTGAAAAAAGTCATATTAACCAGATCCAAATTTATAAATTAATCCCGCCCAATCCGGACGCAACAACGTTATCGTGACGCGCCATCCCTTGCAGTGGTTATAGTACCTATTTCCACCCGCCACACGGCGACAAAGTGTGCGGTTGTGTTACCCTGCCGAACTGATGAGTGACAACGTCACTGATGTAGTAATGCTCCCTGCCGTGGCATACATTGAAATCCCTTATGCGGCAACGCTATACTGGATTTGCTTCAATCCATCCGCCATTGGCAACGGCACATCCAATCAGAGGAATTATGCGCTTACTCCATACCATGATCCGCGTCGGTGACCTGCAACGCTCCATCGACTTCTATACCAAGGTATTAGGCATGCGCTTGCTGCGTACCAGCGAGAACCCGGAATACAAGTACTCACTGGCGTTTGTAGGCTATACCGATGAAAGCGAAGGTGCGGTGATTGAACTGACCTATAACTGGGGCACCGACAGCTACGAAATGGGCACCGCATTCGGCCACCTGGCACTGGGTGTGGATGATGTCGCCGCAACCTGTGACAGCATTCGTAATGCCGGCGGCAAGGTCACTCGCGAAGCCGGCCCGGTCAAGGGCGGCACCACGGTTATCGCCTTTGTTGAAGATCCGGACGGTTATAAAATCGAACTGATCGAAAACAAACACGCCGGCCACGGCCTCGGCCACTAAGGTCAACCAGGGGCGCTTACTGCGCCCTTGTTTTTCCCGCGTGATTACCGCCTGCAACCGGGCGCAAAATTTGCCATAATGCGCGCTGCATTCGATGAAGATAAGAAACTGATGGCCGAAAAAAGTGATCTTAACGCCCTGAGTGGCCGTTTTCGTGGGTTTTACCCCGTAGTAATAGATATAGAAACTGCCGGATTTAATGCCAAAACTGACGCGCTGCTGGAGATTGCCGCCGTTACGTTAAAAATGGATGAAGACGGCTGGTTGCAGCAGGACGAAACCCTGCATTTTCACGTGGAGCCTTTTGAAGGTGCCAACCTGCAACCCGAAGCGCTGGCTTTTAACGGCATAGATCCGAGTAATCCCCTGCGCGGTGCGGTCAGTGAATACGATGCACTGCACGCTATTTTTAAAGCGGTGCGCAAGGGCATTAAGGATCGCGGTTGTAACCGGGCGATAATTGTGGCGCATAACGCCAATTTTGATCACAGTTTCCTGATGGCTGCCGCCGAGCGTGCCAGCCTGAAACGCAATCCTTTCCATCCTTTCGCCACCTTTGACACCGCGGCGTTAAGCGGACTGGTGTTGGGACAAACGGTACTGGCCAAAGCCTGCATTGCCGCCGATATTCCCTTCGATAGTGCCCAGGCCCATTCAGCGCTGTATGATACCGAGCAAACTGCTCAGCTGTTCTGCGAGCTGGTTAACCGCTGGAAACGCCTTGGCGGTTGGCCGCTGGCGGTCACGAATACCGACTAAGAAAAAAATCGGGCGGCCCAGTATTAGCTGGCACCGCCCGATGACTTCCAACAATAAAACCGAGCCGATTATGGCTGCTGGTCTTCCTGCTGTTTGTACTTCTCTGCCGTTTCTTTGATCAGCTGCTGCAATTCGCCGCGCTGATACATTTCCATGATGATATCACAGCCGCCTACCAGCTCACCGTCTACCCACAGCTGCGGGAAGGTCGGCCAGTTGGCGTATTTCGGCAACTCGGAACGGATGTCCGGGTTCTGCAGAATATCAACGTAAGCAAAGCGTTCGCCACAGGCAGACAGTGCCTGCACGGCTTGCGCCGAGAAACCGCAGTTTGGCAATTTCGGTGAACCTTTCATGTACAGCAGAATTGGGTTCTCAGTGATCTGGTGCTGAATTTTTTCAATCGTCGTCGTCATTATATTGCTTCCTCAAGCCAAATCTCATGGCTACAACATGCATCACACTGGCTATTGTAGCGGCTGGAACAGTTGCAAGAAAACGCCATCTTTTGCAAGGGCATTCCCCCGTTGTCAGTCGCGTCTCACCGGCAGGGCCTTTCCGGTCAAAACATATGCTCAGAATAACATTTTTAATCCGGCCATTTCACTAATATATTTCCTGTCAAAAAGTGCACATTAATAAATTCCCTGGCGGTCATTGTTGGTTTTTTATACATCAACAGTTTGATTTTTCGGCAAAAAAAATGCTATTAACGTTTTCTCACAATATGGATTATCATTTATGAGTTCTTCGCTGTTTTATATGGCGAAATTCGGGAATACTGTCACTCATTCGATATCTGTTCCGGGGCCAAGGTTGGTAACGTCGACATGCGTTTAATTCTTACGCTTTTTGTGCTGTTGTTTACACAGCTATTCTTTAATCTGGCGCATGCAGCGCCACAGGCACGTGTTGCCGCTGAGCAGCGCAAGAGCCACGTAAACGAAGCCCGGCCGGATGACCGCAAGAAAAAGAAAGCGGTTAAGGCCAGCAGCAAAAAAGTAAAAGTCACTACTCCGCAGAAAACCGCCAAGGTCTCCAAAGCCAAAACAGAAAAAACCGCTAAAAAGATCGTTAGCGCAAAATCGAAAAACAAAACTCATAAAATAGCCAAAATTAAAGTGACCCCGCCGAAGAAGGGCTATAAAAAAGGCTATGGGCGCCATCGTGAAACCGGTATGGCAACCGCCAAATTGGTGGCTGACGAAAAACCATTGAAGCTCAGCCCTGCGCACAAAAAACGCTACCAGCATGCCAAGCAAACCGCGATGGCCAAGCTGATGGATCAAATGGGTAAACCTTATCGCTGGGGTGGCTCCTCGCCAAGAACCGGCTTTGACTGTAGCGGTCTGATTTATTACGCCTATAAAGACATCGTTAAAATTAAAATGCCGCGTACCGCCAACGAGATGTATCACCTGCGTGACGCAGCGCCGATCAAGAAGAGTGAGCTGGAAAGCGGCGATCTGGTGTTCTTCCGCATTAACAACCGCGGCGTGGCCGACCATGTTGGGGTTTATTTGGGTAACGGCAAATTCATTCAGTCCCCGCGTACCGGTGAAGAAATCCGCATCAGCCAGCTCGATAACGACTACTGGCAAAACCACTACATCGGCGCACGCCGGGTAGTCACGCCAAAAACCATTCGATAAGCACCCTTGCGGCTGGCGCTGTCAGCCGCTCTCCCCTGATCATTTCCCCAAACCTCGTAGTCATAGCCAATCCCTTGCCCGTTCCCCCTGTAATTCATCGCGAAAATTGCTAAGCTAAATACCCACAATAAAAACAGGCCAATCTCATGCCCGTTGTTACGACGGTGGACTGGCACTGTACAAGGAGAAAGCAATGTCGTTCGAACTTCCTGCATTACCTTATGAAAAAAACGCCCTCGAACCGCACATTTCCGCAGAAACTCTGGAATACCATTATGGCAAGCATCACAACGCCTACGTGGTGAACCTGAACAATCTGCTGAAAGGCAGCAAGTTTGAAGGGTTGTCCCTCGAAGAGATCGTTAAGGCCTCTGACGGCGGCATCTTCAACAATGCGGCCCAGGTATGGAACCACACTTTCTATTGGCACTGTCTGTCGCCACAGGGCGGCGGTGAGCCTGAAGGTAAACTGGCCGTGGCGATTAATCAGGCATTTGGTTCTTTCGCCGAATTTAAACAGCAATTCAGCGACGCCGCAGTGAAAAACTTTGGCGCAGGCTGGACCTGGTTGGTGAAAAAACCGGAGGGTTCGCTGGCGATTGTTAACACCTCGAACGCAGCGACACCGCTAACCGGTGATGATAAACCGCTGCTGACCGTCGACGTTTGGGAACACGCCTATTACATCGATTACCGCAACGCACGACCTGCCTACCTGGAAAACTTCTGGGCACTGGTTAACTGGGCATTTGTGGAAAAGAACCTGGCGTAACGCGGGGAAAAACAATCAGGCGCAGCGGGCTGCGCCTGTTTTACTTGAGGGGATCAGTTCAAAGCAGCGGTGAAGCTGAAAGCAATAATCACGGCCAGTGCACAAACGGTGGTGAACAGTGACATTTTCAGATCGGTATCCATTACAACTCCTTTTCAGATTGGGTTTCCCAAGGGTAAAAGGCACACAATTAATGCGTCAAACCATTTTCACACAGTTGAACAATAAAATCTTGTTATCATTTCCCGGTTTATTATACCGATTACCTCTTCCACTTTGGCTCAATATGGGACAAAATTCGCAGTTCACAACTGTGTACCGGCAAAATGCCCCTCCTGATCAAGCGCTGACGACTTCAACACACTAAAAACTCAGTTTTCGCTTCTTTGGAGAAGGATCTACGCAGGCAAACGATTAACATCACACTTACATACTGCAACATGTGAGTTCAGGAGTCATTCTTTACATGGCAACGATTAAAGATGTGGCCAAACGCGCTGGCGTTTCCACCACCACCGTTTCGCACGTCATCAATAAGACTCGTTTCGTCGCCGAAGAGACAAAAGCGGCCGTTGGCGCTGCGATTAAAGAGCTGCATTACTCACCCAGCGCCGTAGCGCGCAGCCTGAAGGTCAATCACACCAAATCGATTGGCCTGCTGGCCACCTCCAGCGAAGCCCCCTACTTTGCCGAAGTGATCGAGGCGGTAGAAAACAGCTGCTACAGCAAAGGCTATACGCTGATTTTATGTAACTCGCACAACAATCTGGACAAACAGCGGGCCTATCTGGCGATGCTGGCGCAAAAGCGTGTCGATGGCCTGCTGGTGATGTGTTCGGAATATCCAGACCAATTGCTCGGCATGCTGGAAGACTACCGCAACATCCCAATGGTCGTGATGGACTGGGGCGCGGCCCGCGGTGATTTTACCGATAGCATCATTGATAACGCCTTCGCAGGCGGCTATCTGGCCGGGCGGTATCTGATTGAACGCGGTCACCGCGATATCGGAGCCATTCCAGGCCAACTGTCGCGCAATACCGGTGGCGGCCGCCATCAGGGCTTTTTAAAAGCCATGGAAGAAGCCAATATTGAAGTACGTGACGAGTGGATTGTTCAGGGTGACTTTGAGCCGGAATCCGGCTACAAGGCCATGCACCAGATCCTGTCGCAAAAACATCGCCCGACCGCGGTATTCTGCGGCGGCGACATCATGGCGATGGGCGCGATCTGCGCCGCCGACGAACTTGGGCTGCGGGTGCCACAAGACATTTCGGTGATTGGCTACGATAACGTGCGTAACGCCCGCTATTTCACCCCGGCACTGACCACCATTCATCAACCCAAAGAGCGTTTGGGTGAAATGGCGTTCACCATGTTGCTGGACCGTATTATCAGCAAGCGTGAAGAGTCGCAGGTGATTGAAGTGCATCCGAAACTGATTGAGCGTCGTTCGGTCGCTGACGGCCCATTCATCGATTACCGCCGCTAATTGCTAATGCCGGAGGCCGCTGTGGTTTCCGGCACCACTTCGCTTAGCCATTCCTGATTCAGCGTTTCACTGTCCCCCAGGTAATCCAACAGCCAGGCCATCGCCGGTGATGGCGTATTCTGCTGCCAGGTCAGACAACAGGGGCTGGCCGGAAACGGCTGCTGCAGCTGCAACGCTACCAGTTCCCCACGCTGCACCAATGGCAAGGCCTGATGCGCCGGCATCATGCCAACGCACAGGCCGGCACACAGACAATCCAGCGCCGAGGCCCAGTCCGGCACCACCAGCCGCCGTTGGTTGTCCAGTGTCCAGGTGACCCGCTTGGGCAGGTTGCGCGAGGTATCTTCCAGACACAGCGACGGGAAAGGCCGCAGTTGCTCATCTTTCAACAGGCCATCCATCATCGCCAGCGGATGCTGCGGACTAACCACGCACAGCCAGCGCATGTCGCCCATATCGCGAAAGGCAAACCCGCCGCCGACCGGCACCGCACGCGTCGCCCCAATCGCCATATCAGCACGCCCGTCCACCAGCGCATCCCAGACGCCGTTAAACACCTCAGGTTGAACCATCAGTTCTACGTCGGGGAAATGGCGATAGAAGTCCAGTACCAGTTGGCGGCAGCGCTGGGGTTTAACAATGATGTCTACCGCAATTTTCAGTTGGCCACGCCAACCGTTAGCCACCTGCTGACACTGGCGGCGGGTGTCGAGCATTTTTTTGATGACACTGCGTGCCTCCTGCACAAACACCACGCCGGCCGGGGTCAGTTCCACGTCACGATGACGCCGTTCAAACAGCGGAACCGCCAGCCATTGTTCCAATTGCCGCACGGTATAACTGACCGCCGAGGGCACTCGGTGCAGCTCATGCGCCGCTGCGCTGAAGCTGCCGGTGCGGGCGACCGCATCTACCACATCGAGAGAATATTCAGACCACATAACCTTGCCTTCAATTTTTTTAACAGCACCTCGCAAATATTACCGTTTCACAAGCAGAGATCCAGCCGGATACACTTGCCGGCGCTAAAAACCTGCGACAATAAAATATTAATGAGAAATACCATGCGAAATTCCTTTGGTTTTATGTTCTATCTTGCCGGCCTGAGTATGCTGGGTTACCTGGCCACCGACATGTACCTGCCCGCCTTTGGCATAATGCAGCAAGACCTGCAAATTTCCGCCGGGGCGATCAGCGCCAGCCTGAGTATCTTCCTGGCCGGCTTCGCCTTTGCTCAATTGCTCTGGGGGCCACTTTCCGACCGCCTCGGCCGTAAACCGGTGTTGCTGATTGGCCTGGCGCTGTTTGCCCTGGGTTGCCTTGGCATGCTGTGGGTACAAAATGCCGTTCAACTGTGGTCACTGCGTTTCATCCAGGCCATTGGCGTCTGTTCCGCCGCCGTTACCTGGCAGGCACTGGTGATTGACCGCTACCGTGAAGGCAAGGCCAACCGGGTCTTCGCTACCATTATGCCGTTGGTGGCACTTTCACCAGCGCTGGCGCCGTTGGTCGGTGCCTGGCTGTTGAACCACATGGGCTGGCGTGCCATTTTTGCCGTGCTGCTGGGCATTACCGTCATTCTCCTGCTGCCGACTCTGCTGTTGAAAGAAAACGCTAAACCCTTGCCTTCCGCAGAAAAGAAAAACAGCCTGACCTTCTGGCAACTGCTTAAATCCCCGGTGTTCAGCGGCAGCGTTACCATCTTTGCCGCCTGCTCAGCCGGCTTCTTCGCCTGGCTGACCGGTTCACCCTTTATTCTTGGCGATATGGGGTACAGCCCAAATGATATCGGCCTGAGCTATGTGCCGCAGACCCTGGCCTTCCTGTTAGGGGGTTATGGCTGCCGCACCGCGTTAAATCGCATTAATGGCAACACCTTACTGCCGTGGCTGCTGGTAGCTTATGGCATCAGCATGGTGGCGTTATATCTGGTTGCCACGCTGACCGAACCAACGCTCACCACGCTGCTGATCCCGTTCTGCGTGATGGCGCTGGTCAACGGTGCCAGCTACCCAATCGTAGTGGCGAATGCGTTAACCCCGTTCCCGGAAGGCACAGGCAAAGCCGCAGCGCTGCAAAACACCCTGCAGTTGGGGCTGTGTTTTGTCGCCAGCATGCTGGTATCGGCCTTTATCGAACAGCCGCTGTTGGCAACGGTGACGGTGATGGTTTCTACGGTAGTATTAGCCGCATTGGGCTATATGCTGCAACGGGGAAAAGTGATGGATGAACAGCAGGCGACGCGACAGGAACATGCTAACTCTGCGTCATAATTGTATGTATTAATAATCACTTAAAGAATATTTTTGCCGAGTGCGATTTACAGTTGAGTAAGCGCCTCGGCAAGCCTATACTCAAAACGACCTTTTAAAATAACACTTTTATAATTTCTTTATCACAAATTGCTGTTGTGTACGCGTATGGCGTCACACTTTTTTAAGGATTGTCTTTCCAGCGTTTCTTGCGCAGGAACCTTCTTAAAATTTTCCTCTGTTCATAGTCGGATATCAGACGCCACGGGACTTTTTACCGTAGGTAAACGTATGCACCCGCAGAATTTGTCTAAGCTATTTTTTGGCGGGTCATAAGTCAGAAGAAGGTGATGGAGAAGCTATGAGTTCATCGTGTATAGAAGATGTGAGCATCCAGGACAACCCATGGTACCGTATCGCTCATGAAATGCTCAGCATGGCCGGTATTGAAATAAACGGCTCGCGCCCATTCGATATTCAGGTTAAAAACCCCAATTTTTTTAAACGCGTGCTGCAAGAAGGCTCTCTGGGCCTGGGTGAAAGTTATATGGACGGCTGGTGGGAATGTGAACGGCTGGATATATTCTTTCAACACGTGGTCCGTGCCGGTCTGGAAAAGAAACTCCCCCACCATCTTAAAGATACTTTGCGTATTGCCGCCGCGCGACTCACCAATTTGCAATCGAAGAAACGCGCCTGGATAGTCGGGAAAGAACATTACGATCTGGGGAACGATCTGTTTACGCAGATGCTCGATCCGCATATGCAATATTCCTGCGCCTACTGGAAAGAAGCCACTACGCTGGAAGAAGCGCAAGAAGCCAAGCTGCGGATGATTTGCGAAAAGCTGCAGTTGCAGCCGGGTATGAACCTGCTGGATATTGGCTGCGGCTGGGGCGGACTTTCCGCCTATGCGGCGAAAAATTATGGTGTTTCGGTGGTGGGCGTGACCATTTCCGCCGAACAGCAAAAACTGGCGCAGGAGCACTGTGCCGGGCTGGATGTCGAAATCCGCTTGCAAGACTACCGCGATTTACACCTGCAGTTTGACCGTATTGTTTCAGTCGGCATGTTCGAGCACGTCGGTCCGAAAAATTACCACACCTACTTTAAAGTGGTGGAACGTAATTTAAAACCGGACGGTCTGTTCCTGCTGCACACCATTGGCTCGAATCGGACAGATATGAATGTTGACCCGTGGATCAACAAATATATCTTCCCGAATGGCTGCCTGCCATCGGTCTCGCATATTGCCCAGGCCAGTGAGGGGCATTTCGTGATGGAAGATTGGCATAATATTGGCGCCGATTATGATCGCACCCTAATGGCCTGGTATGAACGCTTCAAACAGGCATGGCCACTGCTTGCCCAGCGTTATTCAGATCGTTTCGAACGCATGTTCAGCTATTACCTGAACGCCTGCGCCGGCGCCTTTCGCGCACGTGATATTCAACTATGGCAGGTGGTATTCAGCCCTAAAGGGGTTGAAGGCGGTATACGCGTAACGCGATAATCGCGACGACATGCAATAAAAGAACCCCGGCTAGCTTGCACTGACCGGGGTTCTTTTTATGTATTGACCAGCGCGGGTATATCAGCCGCAATACACGCGGATGATCTTATCATCGCTGTCACCGAGGAAGTTCAGGCGACGCAGGTTAAAGTCCATCGTGACCGCAGAGTTATACGGAATAGCGCGCACTTGCGACTCAATCTGCACGCCTTCCAGCGCTGACATCGGTTTACCGACATAGCTCTGATATTGCGCCGCGCCACAGGTATCATTCTCTGTATCCACTGCGGTATTGGCCGCGCCCTGCTCAGGCGAGCTGCTACAAGCACTCAGCGCCAGCAGCGCCGTTAACATCAACGTTTTCCCATAAAACTTCACGCGATTGCTCCTCTCTGGTTTGTCGTTCGTCAGATCTTCTGCGCCAGCGCACTCGCCGCCGCCATTGCCGCTTCACGGCTCGCCAACACCCGCTCGACAGTGTCAACCACCGCCTGCGTTTGTGGATCGATCTCAATATTCACCTTATCACCCAGGCGTTTTTTACCCAGCGTGGTGCGCTCCAGGGTTTCCGGGATCAGATGTACGCAAAAACGGTTATTGACTACCTCACCGATAGTCAGACTAATACCATCGATGCCAATGAAACCTTTGTGCAGAACGTATTTCATCAGTTCCGCATCCGGCATGCGCAACCACACCTGACGATTATTCTCAGAGGTATAAATCTTGGCCACCTCTGCCGTGCAGATAATATGGCCGGACATCAGGTGACCGCCAATTTCATCATTAAATTTGGCCGCTCTTTCGATGTTGACCACGTCACCCAATGCCAGCTCACCGAGGTTGGTCAGGCGCAGCGTTTCTTTGATCAAATCAAAACTGACGCGGTTGCCCTCTACCGCCGTGACGGTCAGACAGCAACCGTTATGAGATACCGACGCGCCAAGCTCCAGCCCGGGCAGCAGTTCAGTGGGCATCTCGATGACATGAGTACGGAAGTTGGATTTTTCATCAATGGCGACCAGCGGCGCGGTGCCTTGTACGATACCGGTGAACATGTGGGCCTCTTCTTTCTAAAAATGTTTAAAGCGCTTGGGGCAGTTTGCCCCAGTTGACGAGGAAAACCAAACCCGAGGCGACAAAAAATCTGCGGCTGCGCATTTAATAACTATTTCATCACAGCATTTGCTTAACCACGCCGAGCGGGTACAATCTTTTTGAGAAAATTCCGCTATTTTTAATTGTTGTCCTTTCACGACGACCCTTCCCTCCATCATAAATAAATAGAAAAGGTGTATGCGTGCAGAAGTACTTAATTGAAGCGCGTAGCTTATTGGCCCTCGCAATCCCGGTGATCATCGCGCAAATATCACAAACCGCAATGGGCGTGGTTGATACCATTATGGCCGGTGCCTACAGCGCCACAGATATGGCGGCGGTTGCCGTTGGTACCTCAATCTGGCTACCGGCTATCCTGTTCGGCCACGGCCTGCTGCTGGCGTTAACGCCGGTGATTGCACAGCTGAACGGCGCCGGCCGACGCGATCGCATCGCTCATCAGGTGCGTCAGGGCTTTTGGCTGGCGGCCGCCGTCTCACTGCTGGTGATTATCGTGCTGTATAACAGCAAGTTTGTCATCGACATGATGCACAACATCGACCCGCAGTTGGCGGATAAAGCGGTGGGCTATCTGCATGCCATTATGTGGGGCGCGCCGGGTTATCTGTTCTTCCAGGTGCTGCGTGGCCAATGCGAAGGCCTGTCGAAAACCAAACCGGGCATGGTGATTGGTTTTCTCGGCCTGCTGGTGAATATCCCGATTAACTATATTTTCATCTACGGTAAATTCGGCATGCCGGAACTGGGCGGCGTCGGTTGCGGCGTGGCAACCGGCAGCGTCTACTGGTTTATGTTCCTGGCGATGCGCTGGTACGTGAAACATGCCCCATCACAGCGTGACATTCTGCCACAGGAAGGCAGCAGCATGCGGCCGGACTGGGCGGCGATGAAACGCCTGTTCGGCATTGGCCTGCCGGTGGCACTGGCGCTGTTCTTTGAAGTCACGCTGTTCGCCGTCGTCGCCCTGCTGGTGTCGCCACTGGGCATTGTTTCCGTGGCCGGGCACCAGATTGCACTTAACTTCAGCGCACTGATGTTTGTGTTGCCATTGTCACTGGGCGTCAGCGCGACTATCCGCGTCGGCTATAGATTGGGCGAAGGCTCGGTCGAAGGCGCGCGGGTTGCCGCTTATTCGGCTATCGGCGTCGGTATTCTGATGGCCTGCTGCACCGCGTTGTTCACCGCCACCTTCCGCGAGCCAATCGCCCTGCTGTACAACGACAGCCCGGCGGTAGTTGCCATGGCCTCGCAGCTGATGCTGCTGGCGGCGATTTACCAGATCTCCGATTCCATTCAGGTGATTGGCAGCGGCGTTCTGCGTGGTTATAAAGATACCCGTTCAATCTTCTTCATCACCTTTATCGCCTATTGGATCCTGGGTCTGCCGAGCGGTTATGTGCTGGCGCTGACCGATATTCTGGTACCGGCAATGGGGCCAAGCGGATTCTGGATTGGCTTTATCATTGGCCTGACCTTCGCCGCCATCATGATGGCTATGCGCATGCGCTGGCTGCAAAAACAACCGGCGGCGCTGATCCTGCAGCGATCCACCCGTTAAGCGTCGCTGTCGGCCGGTAAGTTAAACTGGTCGACAGCTTACGCACCATTGTTTGCAGAAAAAACCACCGCACTGCACACAAGCGCAGCAATCGCGTGAAATACCGGATAAAATTACGTTTTTCTCCTTGCCAGCACGCAGGTTGCTCGTTAATATTCGTCCCCGCTGTCAGCCATGACAGACAGGAAAAGATGCGTCCGTAGCTCAGTTGGTTAGAGCACCACCTTGACATGGTGGGGGTCGGTGGTTCGAGTCCACTCGGACGCACCAAATTCCTAAAAGCAGTACAGTGCGTCCGTAGCTCAGTTGGTTAGAGCACCACCTTGACATGGTGGGGGTCGGTGGTTCGAGTCCACTCGGACGCACCAAATATCTAAAAGCAGTGCAGTGCGTCCGTAGCTCAGTTGGTTAGAGCACCACCTTGACATGGTGGGGGTCGGTGGTTCGAGTCCACTCGGACGCACCAAATCATTGTTTCCTCAGTTTCACCCTATCGACTCGCGCTCCCTTTACCGTTAACTCGCCAGTACGATCCCGTAGCTTTGCTCCTGTCACCGCAAGCCGTATCAGGTATCATCAAGGCGAATACCTTATCAGGACCGAATCCATGCTGACATTTACTGCCCAGACCCCGTTCGAGAAACTCGACAACGGCCTCATCCGCCGGCAAGGCATCATGAGCAACGGCGCCCGTGCCACCGAAGTGAAATTCGACGCCGGTACCTTTGGCCAGTTGCAAAAGCGCGATTTCTCTTTGCAAACGCAGGTGGTTTCCGGTGAGTTTGAATTCACTCTGGGCAATGACATTCAGGTGGTGGTAGCCGGGGAAAGCATCGTTATTCCTGCCAACACCGCCAGCGGCTGTTTCTGTCTGACTGCAGGTACCCTGTGGGAAATCATTACCACAAGCTGAACGACAATACCCAGATTAATTAAGTGGTTATTTGCGCAACAAACACCGGCCAAGGGTTTGCATTTGCGCCATATTTACTGCTGATTTGACGGAACCGAGGTTTTGCGTCGGTTTTTTATTTTGTTTCCCGCCGCTTAGCCTTTATAATGCGCAACGTCTTTCAGTTGAATGGTTTCAGCCCTTGATCTGCGAAAACGCAATAACAACACATTTTCTTCTCATCACGTTGCGCAGCATCCCCGCATCCCAGCGCGGGCTGAATTTTTCCGCCCCATTTCGACTCTGGTCACCTATCCTTAACTGTGTTTTGCACCACCAGGCACGACTCAAATCCCTTATCAGTGGCCTGACCGCTGGTTTTATTCGTTTTATTATCCATCACAACTTGTAGAAAACTCCGTCATGAAAAAGACCAAAATTGTTTGTACCATCGGTCCAAAAACCGAATCGGAAGAAATGCTGACCAACCTGCTGAATGCAGGCATGAACGTAATGCGCCTTAACTTCTCCCACGGCGATTATGAAGAGCACGGCAACCGCATCAAGAACATGCGTGCCGTGATGGCGAAAACCGGTCAGAACGCCGGCATCCTGTTGGATACCAAAGGCCCGGAAATTCGCACCATGAAACTGGAAGGCGGTAAAGACGCGGCGCTGGTTGCCGGTCAGACCTTCACTTTCACCACCGATCAGAGCGTTATCGGCAACAACGAACGCGTTGCGGTAACCTACGCCGGCTTTAGCGCTGACCTGAAAATCGGCAACACCGTATTGGTGGATGACGGCTTGATCGGCATGGAAGTCACCAACGTGACCGAAAGCGAAGTGATCTGTAAGGTGCTGAACAGCGGCGACCTGGGCGAAAACAAAGGCGTTAACCTGCCGGGCGTTTCCATCCAACTGCCTGCACTGGCCGAAAAAGACAAACGTGACCTGATTTTCGGCTGCGAACAGGGCGTGGACTTCGTTGCCGCTTCCTTCATCCGCAAGCGTTCTGACGTGCTGGAAATTCGTGAGCACCTGAAAGCGCACGGCGGCTCGCAGATCCAAATCATCTCCAAAATCGAAAACCAGGAAGGCCTGAACAACTTCGACGAAATCCTCGAAGCTTCTGACGGCATCATGGTTGCTCGTGGCGATCTGGGCGTTGAAATCCCGGTAGAAGAAGTTATCTTCGCTCAGAAGATGATGATCGAAAAATGTAACCGTGCACGCAAAGTGGTGATCACCGCCACCCAAATGCTCGATTCCATGATCAAGAACCCACGCCCTACCCGTGCAGAAGCCGGCGACGTAGCTAACGCCATTTTGGACGGTACCGATGCCGTGATGCTGTCTGGTGAGAGCGCCAAGGGCAAGTACCCACTGGAAGCCGTTACCATCATGGCGACCATCTGTGAGCGCACCGACCGCGTGATGCCAAGCCGTATCGACAGCCTGCATGACAACCGCAAGCTGCGCATCACCGAAGCCGTATGCCGCGGTGCCGTTGAAACCGCAGAGAAACTGGATGCACCACTGATCGTGGTTGCCACCAGCGGCGGTAAGTCAGCCAAATCCGTGCGTAAATACTTCCCTAACGCCGTGATCCTGGCGCTGACCACCAACGAAACTACCGCTCATCAGCTTATTCTGACCAAGGGCGTGATCCCACAGATGGTCAAGGAAATTGCCTCTACCGACGACTTCTATCGCATCGGTAAAGAAGCGGCATTGGCCAGCGGTTTGGCTCAAAAAGGCGACGTTGTAGTGATGGTTTCTGGTGCACTGGTACCAAGCGGCACTACCAATACTGCCTCGGTGCACGTACTCTAATATAAAACGTGACATAATTATTTTGACAAAAACGCCGCTTTGCGGCGTTTTTTTTAACACTGGTAAACCGTTTTCTCAAAAACGCAACCGCGGATTGCTCATTATTTAGCTAATTATAAATCGGAGTTGTCCCATGGAATCCAGCTGTTTTCCCTACATTTTTTAACTTTTTTTCAAAAGAAGATGCAAGTTTGAGCGAACGATCAAAATAAAGCACTCCAATCCAAAAAAATTATTCTCTTTCGAAAAAAGTTTGTGTAATACTTGTAACGCTACATGGAGATTAACTCAATCTAGAGGGTGTTATAATGAATCGTACTAAACTGGTACTGGGCGCGGTAATCCTGGCTTCCACTATGCTGGCTGGCTGTTCAAGCAATGCTAAAATCGATCAACTGTCTTCTGACGTTCAGACTCTGAACGCTAAAGTTGACCAGCTGAGCAACGACGTGAACGCAATCCGTTCTGACGTTCAAGCAGCTAAAGACGACGCAGCACGTGCTAACCAGCGTCTGGACAACCAAGCACACGCTTACAAAAAGTAAGATAGCTTCGGTTATTGAAAACGGCGCACAATGTGCGCCGTTTTTTTTATCTGTAGATCCCCCCTGCTTCCCCCTGCCACCAGGCGAAAAAAAGGGCTCAGCACGCTGAACCCCTCAGAATTATCCATTAAGACCGCGTTTTAATTCACCGAACTGATGGGTGCGCTCTTAAATAGGCCTTTATTCGCTTCCTGTGAGGCTACAGGCGCTAAACTGACTTCAGATGGGTTCTGACCCAGGTTAACCAGTACCGGCATGCCAGAGCGGCGTACAACCGCGCTGTCGAACACGGTCTTATCGGTCTGCGCATCCCCGACAAAAGCCTTCTCGGTTTTCGACAACGTGATCGGCATGGTCTGCGGATCGTCACTCTCAACTCTCGACAGTGGCTGATGCACTTCTACGTAGCGCTTACCGTCCGGCTCAACGGAGATTTTCACCGGATCGTTGATTACCTGCACGCGGGTGCCACGCGGAACCATATTAAACAACGCTTCAATATCCGTTGGGCGCAGGCGGATACAGCCGGAGCTGACGCGCATACCGATACCAAAGTTGGCGTTGGTGCCGTGGATCAGGTATTCACCGTGTCCCATGGCCAGACGCATGGCGAACAGGCCCATTGGGTTTTCAGGCCCGGCCGGCACAACGCCAGGCAGTTTCACGCCTTTTTCCAGGTAGCGTTTACGGATATTGGCCGTCGGCGTCCAGGTCGGGTTCGGGATTTTTTGGCTGACAGAGGTCACCTGCAGCGGCGTGTGCATCCCCGTTTGGCCGATACCGATCGGATAAACAATCACTTTGTTTTCGCCTTTCGGGTAGTAATACAGACGCAGTTCCGCCAGGTTGACCACGATCCCCTCACGCTTGGTATCCGGCAACAGCATCTGGGTCGGGATAGTTAATACCGAGCCAGGCTTGGGCAGGAAGGGGTCGGTGCCCGGATTGGCCTCCAGCATGCCCAGCAAACCAATTTTATAATCGGCGGCAATCGCCTCCAGCGGGCGGCCATCGTTCGGTACGGTATAGGTGGTGTTCTCGCCAATCAGACGGCTGTCCGGCGGCGGCAGCGGGTATTCGCTCGCACTGGCGGCCTGGGTGCCAGTCAGTACGGTGGCAAATAGCATGCCCATTAAACTCAACGCACGTTTCATTATCATCCCTATTATGCTTATTACGGTTCGGCCACAAGGCTAACGGGCACTTGGCGGCGGGTAAATCAGACAAGACCTGATTAATACTAGCAATGCTGCAGTTAAAGGCAATAAGTCCTCTAAAAATCAACATGTTATAACGTAATCGCTTTATGGATTTGTCAATGCAACGTCAAGGGGTAAGCTGCTGATATGTCACTGATTTGCGAGGCGAACGAACAGAGTGTTGAGGGTTTGTAAAGACTCATTGACATAGGAAAAACCAGTAACGCATCAATGAGTCTCACCGCTATGTCAGAATTTGGCAGCCTGACTGCGGATAGCGCGGATCATCGCCTCTAACCCTTGCGAGCGTGAAGGCGTCAGGTGCTGACTCAACGCCAATTCGGCGAAGAAGGGACGAACATCCAGCTCGACGATCTGCTGCGGCGTCATTTGGTGATAGAGGATAAACACCACGGCCAGCAGCCCTTTGACGATGGCCGCATCACTGTCACCATGGAATTCAACACGCCCTTGATCATCAAGCTGCATCACAATCCATACCTGGCTCTGACAGCCGGAAATCAGATTGCCCGCCTGACGTTCAGTATCGTCAAGCGCCGGCAGCTTGGCGCCCAGCTCAATGACATACAGGTACTTATCTTCCCAATTCAGGCAGCGGGAGAAATTACGCACTAACTTATCTTTGTCCGGCAAATTCGCCATGAGGATCCTTTCAATCATTCAGGGGCCGGCATGCCGACCCCATGTCACTGACTACCGATATTTATTCACCCGGAGGGATAAAGCCCCGGTTTGTCCTATCCCAGCAGTTTCTGGATACGCTGCAATCCGGCCACCAGCCGGTCTACTTCATCGCGCGTATTATATAACGCCAACGAAGCGCGGCACATGCTCGGCACATTATAGAACGCCATCAGCGGCATCGCGCAATGGTGGCCGGTACGAATAGCAATGCCGTACTGATCCAGGAAGCTGCCGACGTCATAGGCGTGGTGCTCACCCAGGTTAAAGGCGATCACTCCGGCACGCTCCGCCGGGCCGTAGATTTTAAGCCGGGGTACCTGCTGCAGAGCCTCCAGCGCGTAATGCATCAGCGACTGTTCGTAGTCACCAATCGCCTCCAGCCCCAGCGTATTCACATAGTCAATTGCCGCACCCAGCCCCATCATGCCGGCGGTGTTGGGTGAACCGGCCTCAAAGCGCCACGGTGGCTCGGCGTAGGTGGTTCCTGCCGTCAGGCTGACCTGTTGGATCATCGACCCGCCCCCTTCCCAGGGTGGCATTTGCTGCAACAGTGCCTGACGACCGTAAAGAATACCGATGCCGGAAGGCCCATACAGCTTATGCCCGGAGAACACGTAGAAATCGCAATCCAGCGCCTGAACATCCACCCGCTGGTGCATCACTGCCTGCGCACCGTCAATCAGTACCTTCAGGCCCGCCGCTTTTGCCTGGGCCGTAATTTCCTGCACCGGGTTCACCGTGCCCAACACGTTGGACACCTGGGTTAGCGCCAATAGTTTGGTTGACGCGTCGATCAAGCCCGGCAACCGGGCCAAATCCAGGGTGCCATCTGGCTGTAGCGGCCAGACACGCAGATTTAATCCGCGTTCCTTTGCCAGCATCTGCCAGGGTACGATGTTGGCGTGGTGCTCCATCTCGGTGATGATAATGCTATCACCGGGCTGCAAAAAGTGGCGGCCAAAACTGTTGGCTACCAGATTGATGCCTTCGGTAGTACCCTTGACGAATATTATCTCTTCCGCCGAACCGGCATTGATAAACGCCGCCACCTTTTCACGCACCGCTTCCATTTCCTGCGTCGCTTCGGCGCTTAACGTATGAATACCGCGGTGTACCGCCGCGTAGCCATGACGGTAAAAATCCAGCTCGCGATCGATAACTGCCTGCGGTTTCTGCGCGCTGGCGGCGCTGTCGAGGTAAGCCAGCGGCTGGCCATTGACTTCTCGTGCCAACAGCGGAAATTCACTGCGTACCCGTTCAATCGGAAAACTCATGCTGCCTCCCCTGGCCCCGGCAGGCGCTGTGCAATCCGCGCCAGCACCGATTCACGGATGGTGTCGTTGCCAATCCCCTCGGTCAGCTCCGCGGCAAAGGCAAAGATGATCATCTGCTGCGCCGCATGCTTGTCGATACCGCGCGATTGCAGATAAAACAGTTGCTCTTCATCGATACGCCCAACGGTAGCACCGTGACTGCACTTCACGTCGTCAGCGTAGATTTCCAGTTGCGGCTTGGTATCTACCTCCGCCACCTTGCCCAGCAGCAGATTGTGGTTGGTCATCTGGCCATCGGTTTTAATCGCATGTTTGGCCACTTTGATCATGCCGTTAAACACCGCTTTGGCGCGATCGCTGACCACCACTTTGTGCAGTTGGCGGCTCTCGCAGTAACCCTTGTTGTGCTCCAGGTAAGTACGGGTATCGCAAACCTCTTTACCGACCGGCAGCACCAGGCTGTTGATCGTCAGGTTGGAACCTTCACCATTCAGCTGTGCGCTGGTGTTATGCCGCGTCAAGCCCGCCCCGAGCAGGAAACTGTCACTCTTCACCCGCGCATCGCGGCCAATCACCAGATCGTTATGGGCGAAGTGGTAGCTCGGCCGGCTTTCAAATGCCAGTTTGCAGTGCTGCAGTTGAGCATTGTCACCCACATTAGCGGTCAGGCGTGCGCCGGTGAAATGCGCGGCGTCGTTAAGGCTGACGTAATGTTCGATCACCTCAGCCTGCGCATTACGCGCAATCTCAAGATGATGGCGGTGATGGACGGTATTCACTTCGCCTTCAGCGCCGCGTCCGCTGCTGATATGCAGCAGATACAACGGCCGCTCTGCAATTTTGCCGGCCGCCACGCGGATAATGCTGGTTTCCTGCGCCAGACTTTCGGTCAGGTGCAGGAATATTTCGGCCTGGATCGGCTCCGGCAAGGCCTGTAGCGTCCCGTAGGGGGCCACGTCAAACTGGTAATCGCCCAGTTCGCTGTCACTCAATGCCGCGCTGAAACGCCCGTCGATAAACACCAGGCGGTAAGCGTCGATATCCAGCGCCAATGCATCGCGCTGAGCGGCAGTGACCGGCTCGAGTGGCGGCTCCAGAAACTGTTGCTCCAGCAAACCTTCAAGCGGGGTGTATTTCCAGTTTTCATGCTTGCGGGTCGGCCAGCCCAGGCGCAAGGCCTGTTGCCAGTGTGCCAGCGCATGGGCGGAGTGCTCGCCGCCGCGGGCTTCAAACAGACTGTAGAGTTGCTGCAGCGCGCGCGAATTATTGCTCGTCGGTAAGCCAGCCATAGCCCTGCTCCTCCAACTGTTTCACCAGGGTGAAATCGCCGGATTTGACGATGCGCCCCTGAGAAAGAACATGAACGTAATCCGGTTTGATATAGTCCAGAATGCGCTGGTAGTGCGTGACGATAATGAACGAGCGCTTGCCGTCCCGCAGTGAGTTAACGCCGTTGGCAACAATTTTCAACGCATCAATATCCAAACCGGAGTCGGTTTCATCCAGAATGCACAGGTCCGGTTCCAGCGCGGCCATCTGCAGGATGTCATTACGCTTTTTCTCGCCGCCGGAGAAGCCAACGTTAACCGAACGGGTCAGCAGATCGGGCGGCATATTCAACAGCTCAATTTTTTCTTCGATAAAGTCAGCGAAATCGAAGCGATCGAGCGGCTCCTGCTCGCGATATTTACGCACCGCATTAACCGAGGTCTGCAGGAAGAAATGGTTGCTGACGCCGGGGATCTCCACCGGATACTGGAACGCCAGAAACACTCCTTCACCCGCACGGTCTTCCGGCGCCAGTTCAAGCAGATCCTTGCCTTTGAAGGTCACTTCGCCTGCGGTCACTTCGTACTCTTCGCGCCCGGCCAGGGTCGCAGAAAGCGTGCTTTTGCCCGAGCCGTTCGGCCCCATGATGGCATGCACTTCGCCCGGTTTGATTTCCAGATCCAGGCCCTTGAGGATCTCGTTGCCTTCCGCGCTGACTTTTAAATTCTTGATACTTAACATGCAGTGTCCTTAGGTCGCGCTTTCGCGCTGTAAATCCGGCGATTAGCCCACGCTGTGTTCCAGGCTGATGGCCAATAGCTTCTGTGCCTCAACGGCGAACTCCAGCGGCAGCTCAGAGAACACGTCCTTACAGAACCCGTTGACGATCATCGAAATGGCATTGTCTTCGCTGATGCCACGCTGCAGACAATAGAACAGCTGGTCATCACCAATTTTTGAGGTCGTCGCCTCGTGTTCCAGCTGCGCACTGTTGTTGCGGGTTTCAACATACGGGAAGGTATGAGCGCCGCTATCCGGCCCGATCAGCATCGAGTCACACTGGGTAAAGTTACGCGCGTTTTCCGCACCCGGCAGGATCTTCACCAGCCCGCGGTAGGTATTCTCGCTGTGCCCGGCGGAGATGCCTTTGGCGATGATGGTCGAACGGGTGTTCTTGCCGATGTGGATCATCTTGGTACCGGTGTCCGCCTGCTGATGGCCGCTGGTCAGCGCCACCGAGAAGAACTCACCGATAGAATTGTCGCCCTGCAGGATCACGCTCGGGTATTTCCAGGTGATTGCCGAGCCGGTTTCCGACTGGGTCCACGACATTTTCGAACCCGCGCCTTCACACAGCGCGCGCTTGGTGACGAAGTTGAGGATACCGCCCTTGCTGTCACCGCCGGAGAACCAGTTCTGCACCGTCGAATATTTCACTTCGGCATCTTTGTGCAGGATCACCTCCACCACCGCCGCGTGCAGCTGGTAGCTGTCACGCACCGGGGCCGAACAGCCTTCGATATAGCTGACATAGCTGCCTTCATCGGCGATCAGGATGGTGCGCTCGAACTGGCCGGTTTTGGCGGCGTTGATGCGGAAATAGGTCGACAGTTCCATCGGACAGCGCACGCCCTTCGGCACGTAAACGAAGGTGCCGTCGGAGGCCACCGCCGCATTCAAGGCGGCGAAGAAGTTATCGTTGGACGGCACTACGCGACCCAGGTATTTGCGCACCAGATCCGGATATTCATGGATGGCTTCGCCGAACGAGCAAAAAATCACCCCGCTCTCCGCCAACTTTTCACGGTAGGTGGTCGAAACCGAGACCGAGTCGAAGATAGCGTCCACTGCCACTTCGCTGCCTTCACGCACCGGAACACCGAGCTGGTTAAACGCCAGTTCAACCTCGCTGGTCAGATAATTGTTGTCCGTCGGTGCGCCGGGTTGCTGTTCTGCGCCAGGCTGCGAGCCGCAGGCGTCATCACAGCTGCCGCAGGACGGCGCCGAGTAATAGCTGTAATCCTGATAGTTCAGGCGCTCGTAGTTCGCCTTCAGCCAGTGTGGCTCTTCCATTTGCAGCCAGGCACGGTAGGCTTCCAGGCGGAACTCCAGCATCCACTCAGGTTCGTTACGTTTGGCCGAGATAGCGCGCACCACGTCTTCGTTGATGCCCATCGCCAATTCATCGGTGGCCAACTGGGTAAAAAAACCTTCTTTGTAGCGACCTTCGCTGACCCAAGCCTGCACTTCATTAGGCATTTCTACATTGCTTCGTGTCATGTTGATTGCATCGCTCAAACGCCAAAACTCTCGCCGCAACCGCAGGCATGCTGAGCTTTAGGGTTATTAAATTTGAATATCTGATTCAGCCCTTCACGGACAAAATCCACCGTGGTGCCATCGATAAACGGCATGGCTTTCAACGGCACATACAGCCTGGCGCCATCGCGCTCAAACAGCAGGTCGTCGTCAGCAGGAGCACGGGTGAGATCCAGCACATAGGCAAACCCGGCGCAGCCTGACTGCTTCACTCCGAGTTGCAGCCCCTTCACCTGCGAGTCCTGCTGCATTAGTTTTGTAATTTGTTGTACGGCATTGTCACTGAGCAAAATGCCTTGCCAGACATTTTCGTCCAGAGAAAAGGTGCCGACATTTTCCGTTTGCATATGGCCTACCTCACACTCGTGTTTTACCACAGCCAATCTGGGTTGCTACTATGTTAGTGATAACGATTATCACTTCAACCGTTTGTTTTACAGGGGTATCCGCTAAAAGCCCGAATTTTCGCTTCGGCATGCGGCAAGTTCGCGGGACAGTCAGCGCGCCAGGCGCTGCCGGTCGGAAATGGAATCATTTTATCCTTATGAATTTACTGCACATCCTGTATCACCATTGCGCTTGCCCATTGGCTCGAACGCTTTACAGGGCCGGGCTTTTTATGTCGATTTAAACATTCATAGAAAATACCTATTTCTGCATTTTGTCTGTCTTAAAAATGCGTTTATCGACAATAAAGCGCATTTTACGCCATTCCACTCACCCGGCCGAGCCGACGAGGCGGCAACCTCTGATTAAAGTTTAGTCGTTACTGGCTATATTGGGTCGCGACTGCCCCTATGCATCCCCTGTCGATGATAAATATTTCAACAGAATGATTGATCGTAAACGCGCCAATAAATATGATAATGATTATCATTCAATTCACGTTGGGCGTGGGCAAATGAATATCTCGATGAATGCGTGGCTGTTGGGAAAAATTGATGACTACAAATTCAGCGTGCGCGACGCCACGGTAGATTTCTATATGGCGGAGGCGTCACTTCGGCGGCCTGAGTGCAACATCAACCACCTGAAACGCTACAACAACGTCAGTCTGAACATGGCGAACCTGTGTCTGGAGAATGGCGATGACGAAAGCTACCTGCATGCGTTGAGCAAACTGCATAATCGGCTGATCGTGGAAATCAATAATCCGCAACGCTGTCAGCTATTCCGGGTGCAGAGCTATCATTTTGCCCGTCATACCCTGACCCTGATCTGCCAGAAATATGCGATGGAAGGTACCTGGGAGAAGGCCAACGCCTTCCAGAAGGACTTCGTCAAGCGGGTTCCCTTTCAGTTGTAAACCGGCCGAACGAAGAAACACCCGCAGACAGGGCTGCCTGCGGGGTAAAACGCTTAATCGATGACGGCGGTGGTCAGACGTGAAGTGCAGCACAGGCGATCGCGCGAATCGAAGATTTCTATCTGCCACACCTGATGACGGCGGCCAACGTGCAACGCACGGCACACGCCGCGGACTTCGCCTTCAAATGCGGCCCGCAAATGGTTGGCGTTGATTTCCAACCCCACCACCTTCTGCTCACCTTCACAGCACAGGTAACCGGCCATCGACCCCATCGACTCTGCCAGCACCACCGATGCCCCGCCGTGCAGCAGGCCAAACGGCTGCCGGGTGCGCTGATCTACCGGCATCGTGGCCTCGAGGTAGTCGTCCTCCAGCCGGGTAAACCGGATGCCGACATGGCTGACCATGCAGCCTTCACCGGCATGGTTTAATTGTTCCAGCGTCGTTTCTCTTTTCCACAGTTTCACTCAATCATCTCCAGAAGTGCCTGTAATGGGTGTCGTACTGCGTTACCCTCAATGCGTTTGACCTGGCTGCGGCAGGAATAGCCGGTCGCCAGGCAACGCTGCCGTGGCAAACGTTGCAGCGCCTGGTGCCATGATAGCTCATAAATGCCGAGTGAATTCTGCAGGTTCTTCACTTCATGCCCGTAGGTACCCGCCATGCCACAACAGCCGACGCTGACATTTTCCAGCCTGGCGCCAAAGCGTGCAAAAATTGACGCCCAGTGTTGGCTACTGGTCGGCAATGCCGTGGTCTCGGTGCAGTGGCCGAACAGATACCAGGCTTCACCGGTCGCCGGCTGTTCCGCTCGCTCGGCCAGCAACTGTTGCAGCCATTCATGCACCAATTGCACCTGGAAGTCACCCCGAGTTTCCCCGAGGATCTCGTTATATTCGTCGCGGTAACACAGCACCAGCGCCGGATCGACCCCCACCAGTGGCATGCCTAGCTTCGCCACCCGGTTGAGAAAATCGGCGGTCTTGCGCGCAGTGCGGGCAAAGCGCGTCAGGAAGCCTTTGATATGCTGTGCCTTGCCGTTGGGTGAGAACGGCAACAGCACCGGCCGATAGCCCAACTTTTCCACCAGCCGCACAAAATCGGCGACCACCTTGGCATCGTAATAACTGGTAAACGGATCCTGCACGATCAATACGTGCTGTTCGCGTTGTTGCGGGTTCAGCGCTTCAAGCTGTTCCAGCGTCATGGTGAGTGCGCCGTGGCCGGAGAGCTGCTGGCGCAGCGTCGGGCTGGAAAGCAGCGGCAAATCAACCATGCCAATACTGTTGCGGCTCAACTCACGCACCCAAGGCTGCCTGAAGAAGAAGTTGAACACTTTTGGCGCTTTCGCCATCAGCGGGGTGTAACTCTCGACCCCGGCGACCATATAGTCACGCGCCGGTCGCAGATAACGGGTGTGATAAAGCTGCAGGAAACGTGAACGGAAGCCGGGTACATCAATTTTAATCGGGCACTGAGTGGAGCAGGCCTTACAGGCCAGACAGCCGGACATCGCCTCTTTCACCTCGTGCGAGAAATCGTACTCTCCTTTGCTGGCGTACCAACTATTGCGGGTTTTCTCGATCAGGGCCCTGAAGCTAACACGCTGCTTCGGCAGCTGCTTTTCCAGTTCCAGCGGATCGACACCCTGTTCGGACAGCAAACGCAGCCATTCACGCACCAGCGCCGCCCGCCCTTTTGGCGAGTGAATGCGGTTGCCGGTAATTTTCATCGACGGGCACATTGGGCTGCGAACGTCAAAATTGAAACACAAACCGTTGCCGTTACACTCCATGGCACCACGGAACGAGGTGCGAACCTCGACCGGAATGCGACGATCGAGGGTACCGCGTTTGGCGGCGTCCACTTTCATCATCGGCGCATCGACGCCCGACGGCGAACAGATTTTGCCGGGGTTGAGCCGGTTGTCCGGGTCGAAAGCGGCCTTGATACGGCGCAGTTCCAGATACAGCTCGTCGCCAAAGAACGCCGGGCTGTATTCAGCGCGGAAGCCTTTGCCATGCTCCCCCCACAGCAAGCCGCCATACTTGGCGGTCAACGCCACCACCTGGTCGGAAAGCTGCTTCATCAGCACTTCCTGCTGCGGGTCGCACATGTCGAGAGCCGGCCGCACGTGCAACACACCGGCATCCACATGGCCAAACATGCCGTAGCTGAGGTTATGACTATCGAGCAACTGACGGAATTCAACGATGTAGTCGGCCAGATGCTGCGGTGGCACACAGGTGTCCTCGGCAAACGGGATCGGCTTGGCACGCCCTTTGGCATTGCCCAATAGCCCGACCGCCTTTTTACGCATGTTGTAAATGCGCTCGATGCCGTCCAGATCGCCACAGATTTGATAGCCAATCACTCCGCCCTGTCGCTCGGTGATTAGCTCGTCCAACCGCAGGCACAAAGCCTCCATCTGCTGGTCGATCAGTGCCTTGTCATCGCCGGCAAACTCCACGATGTTCAGACCCAGCATCTCTTTATCCGGCACGTTGGTGATCAGTTCATTGACCGAATGCCAGACAATATCTTCGCGCGCCAGGTTCAACACCTTGGAGTCGATAGTCTCGACCGACAGCGCTTTGGCTTCCACCATAAAAGGCGCGTTGCGCAGTGCGGAATCAAAGGAGTCGTATTTAACATTCACCAACCGGCGCACTTTCGGCAGCGGCGTAATATCCAGCCGCGCCTCGGTGATAAACGCCAGCGTTCCTTCGGCACCGGTCAAAATGCGTGTCAGATCGAAGGTTTGCAGGTCATCGCTGAACACATGGCGCAGATCGTAACCGGTCAGGAAGCGGTTAAGCTTGGGGAATTTTTCCAGGATCAATCCGCGTTGGTCGCGGCAACTGTTGAGTACCTGGTTATAGATGCGGCCTTCAACCGTATCTTCGTTGGCAATCGTTTCCGCCAACGGCGTCGGCATGGCTCGGGTGTCAATCATATCGCCACCCAGCAGCACCGCCCGCAAGCCCAATACGTGGTCGGAAGTTTTTCCGTAGACCAGCGATCCCTGACCGGAGGCGTCGGTGTTAATCATGCCACCGAGCGTAGCGCGGTTACTGGTGGAAAGCTCCGGTGAGAAGAAATAACCGAACGGCCGCAGGTACTGGTTGAGCTGATCCTTGATAACCCCGGCCTCAACCTTGACCCAGCCCTGCTCGACGTTGATTTCAAGAATGCGGTTCATGTGGCGCGACATATCCACCACAATACCGCTGTTGAGCGACTGCCCGTTGGTCCCTGTCCCACCACCGCGTGGGCTGAAGGTCAGCGCGGTGAAGCGCTCCTCGGTCGCCAGACGGGCAATAAGTGCCACATCCGCAGTAGAACGGGGAAACACTACCGCGTCAGGCAGCAACTGATAGATACTGTTATCGGTCGCCATCGTTAGCCGATCGGCATAACTGGTAGCGATATCGCCGTTAAACCCGTTTTGCTTCAACGCTTCCAAAAAATCGAGCACCCGTTGAACAAGGCCGGGCGCCTGAGAAATCTGTGGGATCATTCGGTTTTTGACCCTGTCTGTCTAATTTTTATGCGTGATTATGCACGCTGAATCAGGCCTTTATTCAGACCCACCCTGTTTTTTATTAGAGATAAAAACTAACATACTCGTTTAGTGAAGGCATGCAGATTATTGCAATTGTCCTGCCGAAGAATCGCTCGCAACAAAAGGTGCGCCGTGCTGTCGTTTTTCATCAACGTGCACCATGATTAAACGATCCCAAGGAGTTAACTGACCAGAATGAGAACCCATTCATGACAATCCCGAAATCCCGCTATGATTTGCCACGGATTATTTTTGGCGTGCTGTTTATCGCCATAATGATCGTCGCCTGTTTTTGGGTCATTCAACCTTTTATTCTCGGTTTTGCCTGGGCCGGCATGGTGGTCATAGCCACCTGGCCACTGCTTATTAAGCTGCAAAAAATACTTTGGGGACGGCGTTCACTGGCGGTGCTGGTGATGACGATACTGCTGATCCTGCTGTTTATCCTGCCAATCTCTCTGCTGGTCAGTAGCGTGGTGGACAACAGCGCGCCAATCGTGGCCTGGGCCAGCACGCCGGGCAAACTGCATATTCCCGATCTGGCCTGGCTGCAATCGATCCCGATGATCGGCGATAAGGTCTATCACAGTTACCACACCCTGGTGAACGCCGGTGGCAGTGCGTTGGTGGCGAAGGTGCAACCTTACTTCGGCCAGACCGCCACCTGGTTTGTGGCTCAGGCCGCGCATATTGGCCGCCTGCTGCTGCATTGCACATTGATGTTGCTGTTTAGCGTGTTGCTGTATGCACGCGGCGAGCAAGTGGCTCTGGGCATTCGCCACTTCGCAACACGTTTGGGTGCGGAAAGAGGCGACGCCGCCGTGGTACTGGGTGGTCAGGCGATCCGCGCGGTGGCGCTGGGCGTGGTGGTGACGGCGCTGGTGCAGTCGGTACTGGGCGGTATTGGCCTGGCGGTGACCGGCATACCTGCCGCTACCCTGCTGACGGTATTGATCTTTATTTGCTGCGTGGCACAGTTGGGGCCATTACTGGTGCTGGTACCGGCAATCATCTGGTTGTACTGGAGTGGAGATACCACCTGGGGCACCGTGCTGTTGGTATGGAGCTGCGTGGTCGCCACGCTCGATAACGTGCTGCGGCCAGTGCTAATCCGCATGGGCGCCGATCTGCCGATGATCCTGATCCTGTCCGGTGTTATCGGCGGCTTACTGGCTTTCGGCATGATTGGCCTGTTTATCGGCCCGGTGGTGTTGGCGGTGTCTTACCGTTTACTCACTGCCTGGATGAATGAAGCGCCAGAACCGACTGCCGACCTGGAAGAAGTTGCCAAAGATCTGGAACAGATGTAACCCCGCTTCTGCCCGGGTCACCGGGCAGAACTCCCCTTTCCCCTCGCTTGCTTCCAGAATTAGAACGTCCGCAATAATAAAATTCACCGCCGTTTTTCACCTGATGAACATTATTTAAACATACCGAATAAATACATCTTTTTATCACTGCGGTAAAAATAGCCGCTAGCAAAAATAAATTCCAATACGCTGGTTGATTAAGACGATTCTTAATGACTAATGACGCTTAAATACCTAGTATTATTGCCATATATTGCTTCAAATACCTGATTTAAAGCAAGATTTCCAAACAATGTAATGCCATACATGTGAATTGCTGTGTGTAGTCTTTGCCCGTCTCCTATGATGGGCTTTTTTTTATTCTTTTTTTGACCGCTTTTGTTCACTGCGCCTTTTTATTTACATTCAGAAATAAAAAAGCCGTAACCTGAGTTACGGCTTTCGCCTTAATAATTATCCCGTATCGCGAAAATTATTTTCTCTTCGACAGATTAACCCAGGTTTGAACCACGGTATCCGGATTGAGCGACAGACTGTCAATACCCTGATCCATCAACCATTCGGCAAAGTCTTCATGGTCAGACGGACCCTGGCCGCAAATACCGACGTATTTACCCTGACGCTTGGCCGCCTGAATCGCCATCGACAGCAGAATTTTCACCGCTTCGTTGCGCTCATCAAACAGCTCAGAGACCACGCCCGAGTCACGATCCAGCCCCAGGGTTAACTGAGTCATATCGTTGGAGCCAATGGAGAAGCCATCAAAGTGCTGCAGGAACTGATCTGCCAACAGCGCATTGGATGGGATCTCGCACATCATGATCACTTTCAGGCCGTTCTCACCGCGCTTCAGGCCCTGACGTGCCAATTCGGCCACCACCGCTTCCGCCTGCTCCACCGTGCGAACAAACGGCACCATGATCTCAACGTTGGTCAGGCCCATTTCGTTACGCACGCGTTTTACCGCGTCACATTCCATTGCGAAACAGTCACGGAAATTGTCGGACACGTAACGACCGGCCCCACGGAAGCCCAACATTGGGTTTTCTTCATGCGGTTCATACTTCTCGCCGCCGACCAGGTTGGCATACTCATTGGATTTGAAATCGGACAGGCGCACGATCACTCGCTTCGGCCAGAACGCGGCGCCCAGCGTGGCGATCCCTTCCGTCAAACGACCGACATAGAACTCGGCCGGATGGTCGTAGCCCTGCATCAGCGTCCTGATTTCCGCCTGCAGCTCCGGAGTCTGCTGATCAAACTCCAGCAACGCCTTCGGATGCACGCCAATCATACGGTTGATGATAAATTCCAGACGGGCCAGACCCACACCTTCATTCGGCAAACGCGCGAAGTCAAAGGCGCGATCCGGGTTGCCGACGTTCATCATGATTTTTAGCGGCAGATCCGGCAGTTCGGTCACTTCGGAACTCTGCACGTTAAAATCGAGGATATCGCTGTAGACAAAGCCGGTATCGCCTTCTGCACAAGAAACGGTGACCTGTTGACCTTCTTTGAGCAGATCGGTCGCGTTGCCGCAGCCAACCACCGCCGGAATGCCCAGTTCACGCGCAATGATCGCCGCGTGGCAGGTACGTCCGCCACGGTTGGTGACGATGGCAGCGGCTTTCTTCATGATCGGTTCCCAATCCGGGTCGGTCATGTCAGTCACCAGCACGTCGCCTGGCTCAATGCGGTCCATCTCGCTGATGTTGTGGATGACCTTCACCGGACCTGCGCCGATGCGGTGGCCGATAGCGCGCCCTTCCACCAGCACCGGGCTGGTCGCGTTAAGCTGGTAACGCTCCATCGTTTGCTCGTTCGAACGCACGGTTTCCGGACGGGCCTGCACGATCAGCAATTTGCCGGTATGGCCGTCTTTGGCCCACTCGATGTCCATCGGGCGGCCGTAGTGTTTTTCGATCAGCAGTGCCTGATGTGCCAGCCCCTGAACTTCTTCGTCGGTCAGAGAGAAACGATTGCGTTGCTGCTCTGGCACGTCTTCAATTTGTACCTGCTTGCCGTGATCCTGCGATGGCGCATACACCATGCGGATTTTCTTCGAGCCGAGGTTGCGGCGCACGATAGCCGGGTTGCCTCTCAGCAACGTCGGCTTGTGCACATAGAACTCGTCCGGGTTGACTGCGCCCTGCACCACCATTTCGCCCAGGCCGAAGGCGGAGGTGATAAACACCACCTGATCAAAACCGGATTCGGTATCGATGGTGAACATGACGCCGGAAGATGCCAGGTCAGAACGCACCATGCGCTGTACGCCAGCCGACAAGGCCACGCCGCGGTGGTCATAACCCTGATGCACCCGGTAGGAAATGGCGCGGTCGTTAAACAGGGAGGCGAAAACGTGCTTAATCGCCACCATGACGGCGTCAATACCCTGCACGTTGAGGAAGGTTTCCTGCTGGCCGGCGAAAGAGGCATCCGGCATGTCCTCTGCGGTAGCGGAAGAACGCACGGCAAATGACGCTTCCGGCTCGCCGTCGGCCAGTTGCTGGTAAGCCAGGTTAATCTCACGCTCGAATTCCGCATGGAACGGCGTGTCGATAATCCATTGACGGATTTGCGCGCCCGCCTTGGTCAATTGAGCAATATCGTCAACGTCAGTTTGATCCAGTAACTGATAGATGCGCTGGTTAACACCGCTTTGCTCGAGGAAATCGTTAAACGCCTGCGCGGTGGTGGCAAAACCGTTTGGCACGGCAACGCCCAAATCGGAAAGATTGGTGATCATTTCACCGAGGGAGGCATTTTTGCCGCCGACACGGTCAACGTCGTGCATGCCGAGCTGGTTGTACCAAAGCACATTACGCAAGTCTGGGCCATTGTTGGACATCGAGACAATCCTTATTGCTATCAGTAGGGTATAGACGGATTTAATTCGCTTGCTTTCTCAGCGCCGCTAAAACGGTGCCGAGTCAGACTAGCACAATGATCCATAGGAAATGGAAAGGTGAATCGATCAACCCGGTGAAGAAAGTGGATTTTAGGAAAACTTCCTGAAACGCAAAACCGGCCTGGAACCGTTCCCTGTCGCACTAATAGCTTAAATCTCAACAAATTAAGTATTTTTTAAACTTCAGTTTTAAAAACCCTGTTATTTACGCAGTCTTTGGTGAAAATTACGTCATCATGACTAATAATTCCTCACCGGAAATAAACGCCCGCTTTTCATAAAATTTGAAATAGTATTTTACTTTGGTATTTTTATCACCGGCGTTTATTCCCTGACCGACCTGTTTATTCATCGACTCTGCCCGCATTATCACAATTTTTTTGCCCGCCCCTTTACCGTTGAATCATCTGCAGCCCATGATAAGGGCCAGCAGACGTGATAATGACGTCACTATTTCAGCTAAGGAGCCCCGGGTGGAAAGAAGCGTTTTTTATATTTCGGACGGTACGGCGATCACCGCAGAGGTTTTGGGCCACGCGGTGTTGTCGCAATTTCCGGTCAAGGCCACCACCTTTACGCTGCCCTTTGTGGAAACCGAAGCGCGGGCCCGTGGGGTTTGCCAGCAAATTAACGATATCTATCGTGATACCGGCGTACGCCCGTTAGTGTTTTACTCAATCATTTCGCCGGAAGTACGCAAAGTCATTACCCAGAGCGAAGGTTTCTGCCAGGACATCGTGCAGGCGCTGGTTGGCCCGTTGCAGGGGGAACTGGAGGTAGAACCTACCCCGGTGCCTAACCGCACCCACGGGTTGACCGCCAGCAACCTCGGCAAATATGATGCCCGTATCGCGGCTATTGACTACACGTTAGCCCATGATGACGGCATTTCGCTGCGTAATCTCGATCAGGCGCAGGTGATCTTGCTCGGCGTTTCGCGCTGCGGTAAGACTCCCACCAGCCTGTATCTGGCCATGCAGTTCGGTATCCGCGCGGCCAACTATCCGTTTACCGCCGACGATATGGACAACTTGCACCTCCCCGCCGCGCTGAAGCCGTTTCAGCACAAGCTTTTCGGCCTGACGATCGATCCGGAGCGGTTAGCCGCCATCCGTGAAGAACGGCGTGAAAACAGCCGTTATGCTTCCATTCGCCAGTGCCGGATGGAGCTGGCGGAAGTGGAAGCGCTGTTCCGTAAAAATCAGATCCGTTATCTGAACACCACCAATTATTCGGTGGAAGAGATCTCGACCAAAATCCTGGATATTCTGGGCATGAGCCGCCGCATGTTCTAGCCTTAACGCGGCGGGCCTGTCTCCTGCCGCGTGTTGTTTATTTCCCCACCGGCCACGTTTTTTGTGCTTTTTTTAGCGATTTTGATCAACAGAACACAGTTTCTCCGGTTGAATTCATCGGTTTTTACGTTATTGTGATCGCCATCACTTCCCGGCACTCCTGCCGCAGCGAAGAACAGTCTTTAGAGAAAATCATGCACAAAACAGATGAACTGCGGACCGCGCGCATCGACAGCCTCGTCACGCCGCAAGAGCTGGCGGAGAAGTTGCCAATCTCGGCGGAAATCGCGGACAACGTGACGGCCTCACGGCAGCGAATTGAAAAAATCCTGACCGGCGAAGATCGTCGCCTGCTGGTGGTGATCGGCCCCTGCTCTATTCACGATCTTGACGCCGCCATCGATTATGCCGGCCGTCTGAATGCGCTGCGCATCCGTTATCAGGATCGCCTCGAAATCGTGATGCGCACCTATTTTGAAAAACCGCGCACCGTGGTGGGCTGGAAAGGCCTGATCTCCGATCCGGCGCTGGATGGCACCTTCCAGGTCAATCGCGGGATCGAAATGGCGCGTAGGCTGCTGCTGGAAGTGAACCAGCTCGGCCTGCCAACCGCCACCGAGTTCCTGGACATGGTGGTCGGCCAATACATTGCTGATTTGATCAGTTGGGGCGCGATTGGCGCACGGACCACCGAAAGCCAGATCCACCGTGAAATGGCTTCGGCACTGTCCTGCCCGGTAGGCTTTAAAAACGGCACCGACGGCAACACCCGTATCGCGATTGACGCCATTCGTGCGGCCCGCGCCGGCCATATGTTCCTGTCACCGGACAAGCATGGCCAGATGACTATCTATCAGACCAGCGGCAATCCTTATGGCCATATCATCATGCGTGGCGGCAAGACGCCGAACTACCACGCTACCGATGTGGTCGCCGCCTGCGACAGCCTGCGCGAATTCGATTTGCCGGAGCAACTGGTGATCGACTTCAGCCACGGCAACTGCCAGAAATTGCATCGTCGCCAACTGGAAGTGGCCGAAAACGTCTGCCAGCAGATCCGCGCCGGTTCCGTCGCCGTTGCCGGCGTAATGGCAGAAAGCTTCCTGGTGGAAGGCACCCAGAAAATCGTTGCCGGTCAGCCGCTGACCTATGGGCAATCGATCACCGACCCTTGCCTGAGCTGGTCCGACAGCGAACAGCTGCTGGCCATGCTGGCCGATGCGGTAGACACCCGCTTCTGATCCCAGCGCCGGGGCGCCCGCCCCGGTTTTTCTGTCTGTGCCCTGCTCATCTATACTGGTAACAATTCTTGTATCCCCCTGAAAAGGATTTGGAGTCCGGCATGATCCACTCACTGTTATCCATCCCCTGCGTCACACTGCAAGGGGAACACAAAACCCTGGGCGATTTCCCCGCCCGGGCTTATCTGGTGGTCAACACCGCCAGCAAATGCGGATTTACTCCTCAATATCACGGGCTGGAAAACCTGTGGCAGTACTACCGTGAACGCGGCCTGATGGTGCTGGGCTTTCCCTGCAATCAGTTCGGCGCGCAGGAACCCGGCGATCCGCTGGAGATTGCCAACTTTTGCACGCTGAACTATGGCGTCAGCTTCCCGCTGTTCAGCAAGGTTGAAGTTAATGGCCCAGGCGCGCATCCGTTGTTCAACGAGTTAAAACGCCTGGCACCGGGCGTGCTGGGCACTCAACGCATTAAATGGAACTTCACCAAGTTCCTGCTGACCGCTGACGGCCAACGGGTGAAACGCTACGCGCCGATCACCAAACCCGAACGCCTGTTTGACCGCATTGAAACCCTGCTGAAATAACCCTGAATTTTACGGGCTGAGCCATCTCGGCCCGTGCCACATCCCCTTCCTGCAAAAAGCTTCCATTGGTAAGAAAATTTTCCTTGATGTAACCTTTCGTTCACATGATAATGATTCTCACTTTGATATTAATTACTATTTAACGGTCTGTTTTATAAACACATGACGATGGATAATCACCACCACAACACGCCTGCCCAGGCTGCTCACACCGCTGAAAGTGGCCTGGCCACGCCGCCTTGCTACGACAGTGCGCAACTGCTCGATGCCGATGGCGTGGCGATCATCATCCATCAGGGCCAGCGCTATCAGTTACGACAGACCAAAGCCGGGAAATTGATCCTGACCAAATAATTCCCATCCCTTAACGCCAGCCACCCAGATCCTTTTTGATCCAGGCAGCCAGCAAATCTATTGATATGTTTAAAACATACGGAGAGTTGCGACATGCCTCTGATCTATTCCACCCGGCTGCGTTTATCCGCATTGAGTCTGGCGATTGCCTGTACTCTGCCGACGGTGACTTTTGCACAAACCAGCGAAACCCCTTCTTCTTCCTCGGCGACGGCACCGGTTAAAAAGGACAAAGCCAGCGACGAAACCATGACGGTAGCCGCCACCGGCAATGCGCGCAGCAGCTTTGAAGCGCCGATGATGGTCACGGTGATCGAGGCCGATACGCCGCAAAGCCAAACCGCCACCAGCGCCGGCGATATGCTGCGCCGTGTGCCGGGCATTACCGTCAATGGCACCGGTCGCAGTAATGGCCAAGACGTTTTCATGCGTGGCTATGGTAAAAATGGCGTGCTGACGCTGGTGGATGGCATCCGTCAGGGTACCGATACCGGCCACCTTGGCGCCACCTTCCTCGATCCGGCACTGGTGAAACGCATCGAAGTCGTACGCGGCCCTTCCGCCCTGCTGTATGGCAGCGGCGCACTGGGCGGCGTAATTGCTTATGAAACCGTAGATGCCGCCGATCTGCTGTTACCCGGCCATAATAGTGGCTACCGGGTGTATGGCACCGCCGGCAGCGGCGACCACAGCCTCGGCATGGGGGCCAGCACCTACGGCAGAACCGACAATCTCGACGGCCTGCTGTCATTTGGCACCCGCGACGTCGGCAATCTGCGTCAGGGCAACGGCTTCGATGCACCCAATGATGAAACCATCAGCAATCTGCTGGCCAAGGGGACCTGGACGCTCGATGAGAATCAGTCATTGAGCGGCGACCTGCGCTACTACAACAACCGGGCGCAAGAGCCGAAAAACCCGCAGGAATCGGCCAGCAGCAGCGGTAACCTGATGACCGACCGCTCGACCATTCAACGCGACGGCCAGCTTGGCTACAAACTGAAGCCTGTGGGTCAGGATTGGCTCGACGCCGAAGCCAAAATCTATTACTCCGAAGTGGAGATCAACGCCCACACCAACGGCAGTGAAGATGAAGCGCGCAAGCAAACCACTCGCGGTGCCAAACTCGAAAACCGCAGCCGTTTGTTTGCCGATACCTTCGCCTCTCACTTATTGACCTACGGCAGCGAAGCTTACAAGCAGGAGCAAACACCGGGTGGCGCGACAGAAAGCTTCCCACAGGCGAAGATCAACTTTGCTTCCGGCTGGTTGCAGGACGAAATTACCCTGCGCGACCTGCCGGTCACCCTGCTTGCCGGGACGCGTTATGATAACTACAAGGGTTCCAGCGACGGTTACGCCGATGTTGACGCCGACAAGTGGTCATCGCGCGGTGCCGTTACAGTGACGCCAACCGACTGGTTAATGCTGTTCGGTTCTTATTCGCAGGCTTTCCGCGCCCCGACCATGGGAGAGATGTACAACGATTCCAAGCACTTCTCTATCCCCATGGGGCCGACCACCATTACCAACAACTGGGTGCCTAACCCGAACCTGAAGCCGGAAACCAATGCCACCCAGGAATACGGTTTCGGGCTACGCTTTGACGATTTGCTACTGGCTGATGACAGCCTGCAATTCAAAGCCAGCTACTTTGATACCAAAGCCCGCGACTACATCACCACGGATGTCACCATGGAGCTGGGTCGTGGCCCTCGTGGCCCTTATTGCATCAGCTGCACCACTTTCTCGACCAATATCGACCGTGCAAAAATTTGGGGCTGGGACGCAACGCTGAGCTATAAAACCGCCATTTTTGGCTGGGACCTGGCGTACAACCGCACTCGTGGCAAGAACGAAAGCAGCGGCGAATGGCTAAACAGCATCAATCCGGACACGGTAACCAGCACGCTGGATATTCCACTGGGTGAAACCGGCCTGTCCACCGGCTGGGTGGCCACTGTGGCCCAACGAGCCACCCGCGTAGAAACCGGCACCGCAGAACAAGGCGGCTACGGCGTCAACGATTTTTACCTGAGCTATAAAGGCCGCGATCGCCTGCAGGGCGTGACCACCACGGTGGTGCTGGGCAACGCCTTTGATAAAGAATATTACTCGCCGCAGGGCATACCGCAGGACGGGCGTAATGCCAAACTGCTGGTCAGCTATCAGTGGTAACGTTTTAAATCCGGCGGGCATGAAGATTGCCCGCCGCTTGATTCACACACAGGAGAACCCGCAATGAGCAATACCCTATATGAACGCTACCAGCAGGCAAAAATTGATAACCCAGGCAAATATGCGCGTGACCTGGCTGAAATTCTTGGCGTCAGCGAAGCGGAGCTGACCCACGCCCGCGTCGGTCAGGACACCCGTCGTCTGCAGGCCGATGCCCGTACCCTGCTGACCGAACTCGAACAGGTAGGCGTCACCAAATCCATTACCCGTAATAGCTACGCGGTACATGAGCAAATGGGTCGTTATCGCAACCAGCACCTGAACGGTCATGCCGGGTTGATCCTCAATCCGCGTGAGCTGGATCTGCGTCTGTTCCTCAACCAGTGGGCCAGCGCTTTCGCCATGAGCGAAACCAACAAGCGCGGCGTACGCCACAGCATTCAGTTCTTCGATCATCAGGGCGACGCACTGCATAAGGTTTACACCACCGATGAAACCGATCTCCCAGCCTGGATGGCGCTGGTTGAACGCCACCTGAATGCGGAAAACCCGCCCCTGGAACTGCAACCGGCAGACGCCACGGTCAGTAACGCCTCGCCAGATGCCGACAAAATTGACCAGGAATGGCGTGCAATGACCGACGTTCACCAGTTCTTCCAGTTGTTGAGCCGCAACAAACTGACCCGCCAGCAAGCCTTCAGCGCCGTCGGTAACGATTTGGCCTATCGGGTCGATAACAGCGCCCTGAGCCAATTGCTTAACGCCGCGATGAGCCTGCAGAACGAAATCATGATTTTTGTCGGCAACCGTGGTTGCGTGCAGATCTTTACCGGTCAGATTGAACGCCTGATGCCGCAGGAAGGCTGGATTAACGTGTTCAATCGCCGCTTCACGCTGCACCTGATCGAAGATGCGATCGCCGAAAGCTGGATCACCCGCAAGCCCACCAAAGACGGCTTCGTCACCAGTCTGGAACTGTTTGCCGCCGACGGCACGCAGATAGCTCAACTTTACGGCCAGCGTACCGAAGGCCAGCCGGAGCAAACTCAGTGGCGTGAGCAGGTTGCCTCGCTTGAACCCAAGGACGTTGCCGCATGAAACCTTCATTGACCCGTCGTCTGGCGCTGTGCATTGCGCTGGCGTTGCCGTTCACCGCTGCGGCGGCGGAACGTATTGTCTCGATAGGCGGTGACGTCACCGAAATTGCCTTCGCCCTGGGCGCGGGCGATGAAGTGATAGCGCGAGACAGCACCAGCCTGCAGCCGGAAACCGTTAAAAAACTGCCGGACGTCGGTTACATGCGCCAGCTTAATGCCGAAGGTATTTTGGCGCTGAAACCCACGCTGGTGCTGACCACCGAATTGGCCGAGCCGGCGCTGGTGCTCAAACAGCTGGAAGAGAGTGGCGTTAAAGTAGTGCGCATTCCCGGCGATACCACCTTGCAAAGCGTGCCGGAAAAAATCGCTGTGATCGCCAGTGCGCTTCAGCGCACCGAGCAGGGCAAGCAGTTGAGCACCCGTTACCAGCAGCAATTGGCGGCGGTGAAAACCGATGCGTTGCCGGTCAGAGTGTTGTTCGTCATGAGCCACGGTGGTATTACGCCCATGGCCGCCGGACAACACACGGCCGCCGACGCGGTCATCACCGCTGCGGGTCTGAAAAACGCCATGCAAGGATTCAGCCGCTATCGCCCGCTTTCGCAGGAAGGCGTGATAGCCAGCGCGCCGGATTTGCTGCTGGTCACCACCGACGGCGTAAAAACGCTCGGCGGCGAACAGGAGCTGTGGAAATTGCCTGGCATGGCACTCACCCCGGCGGGCAAACAGCATCGCATACTGGTGGTTGACGATATGGCGCTGCTGGGCTTCGGGCTGGAAACGCCCGCCGCGCTGGCCAAGCTGCGTCATGCGGCGGAGCAAAAGTAATGCGCTGCCGTACCTCTCCCCGCCTGGCAATGACCAGCCTGCTGGTACTGTTGGCACTATTGGCATTGGGTGCGGCCAATATGGGGGCGCTGACGCTGTCATTCCGCACCCTGTGGCAACAGCCGTTCAGCGACACCTCCTGGCATATCTGGCTGAATATCCGTTTGCCGCGCGTGCTGCTGGCGGTAGTGATAGGTTGCGCGTTGGCGGTGTCCGGTGCCGTAATGCAGGGGTTGTTCCGTAACCCCTTGGCCGATCCCAGCCTGTTGGGGATCAGTAGCGGCGGCGCGCTGTTTGTCGCGCTGATTATCGTTATGCCGCTGGCCCTGCCGCCGGTGATTGCCCTGTATGGCCACATGCTGGCGGCATTTCTCGGCAGCATGCTGGTATCGCTGTTGATTTACGGCATCAGCCGCAGCGGCCACGGCAGCCTGTCGCGCCTGTTGCTGGCGGGTATCGCCATCAACGCCCTGTGCATGGCAGCGATTGGCGTGCTGTCTTACCTCAGTAATGACCAGCAACTGCGCCAGTTTTCACTGTGGATGATGGGCAGCCTGAGCCAGTCACAATGGCCCACCCTGGCCGTTTCCGCCTCGCTGATCCTGCCGACCATCCTGCTGACACTCTTACAGGCGCGCCGCCTGAATCTGCTGCAACTGGGAGATGAGGAGGCGCATTACCTCGGTGTGAATGTTCAGCGTGCCAAGTTACAGCTGCTGTTGTTGAGCGCATTACTGATAGGCGCAGCGGTAGCGATGAGTGGCGTGATTGGTTTTATCGGTCTGGTGGTGCCGCATCTGGTGCGCATGCGCCTCGGCGGCGACCACCGCTGGCTGCTGCCCTGTTCTGCACTGGGGGGAGCCTGCCTGCTGTTGGTCAGCGATACGCTGGCTCGCACGCTGGTGGCTCCGGCAGAAATGCCGGTCGGTTTGATGACCAGCCTGATCGGCGGGCCTTATTTCTTATGGCTGGTGATGCGCCAGCGGGAGCGCGTAGGTGGATAACACAGCAAGCCTGACGGCGCAGCAGTTACGTTACAGCCTGGGTTCGCGGCGGCTGATCAACGATGTCTCACTGAGTATCAATAGCGGTGAAATGGTGGCAATTATCGGGCCGAACGGCGCGGGTAAGTCGACGTTACTGCGCCTGTTAACCGGTTATCTGGCCCCAGGCTGTGGCGAATGTCAGTTGCTCGGGCGACCGCTGGAACAGTGGCAACCACAGCAGTTGGCGAAAGTGCGCGCGGTAATGCGTCAACATAGCGATCTGGCCTTCCCCTTTACCGTAGAGGAAGTGGTCAGTATGGGCCGTGCACCCCACGGCAAACGCGACGCACAACGGGCGGTACAACAGGTAATGGCGCAAACCGACTGTCTCGAATTGGCCCAGCGCGATTATCGCCAGCTCTCCGGCGGTGAACAGCAACGAGTGCAACTCGCCCGCGTGCTGGCGCAGCTTTGGCAACCGCAGCCAACGCCGGCCTGGCTGTTTCTGGACGAACCGACCTCGGCGCTTGATCTCTACCACCAGCAACATACGCTCAGACTGCTGCGTACGCTGACGCGGCAACAGCCGATTGCGGTGTGCTGCGTATTGCACGATCTCAATCTCGCGGCCTTGTATGCGGATCGTATTTTATTGATGCATCAGGGGCAATTGGTCGCGACGGGCACGCCGCAGGAAGTGTTGCAGGCAGAGATCCTCACCCGTTGGTATCAGGCAGATTTGGGCGTGGTTCATCACCCGGAAGTGGAGTTGCCACAGGTCTATTTGCGTCAGTAGTTTCTTTACCGGGCGCGCTGTACCGCGCCCGTCATCTTTCTTCGTCACTCAGCTAGAGCAAGAAATTTCCAGATGTTTGCCCCAATCCGGCGGCAACGCGGCGAGATCGTCATACTCTGGGTTATCCGCGAATGGCGCCAGTAACGCCTGATGCAGCCGCGCCAGCTTACTGACATCATCTTGTTCGGCGCTTTCTATCGCCTGTTGCGCCAGATAGTTGCGCAGGATTAGCTTCGGATTCACTGCCTTCATCGCCTGCTGGCGCTGCGCGTCACTTATCTGTTCTTGCTGCAGGCGCTG
The DNA here is from genome assembly GCF_056376275.1 of Serratia sp. AR11. Classification (NCBI taxonomy): domain Bacteria; kingdom Pseudomonadati; phylum Pseudomonadota; class Gammaproteobacteria; order Enterobacterales; family Yersiniaceae; genus Serratia; species Serratia sp. AR11. The sequence continues at coordinate 2,455,045 of NZ_CM150739.1, read as the reverse complement.
GCGGTACTGCTGATACCAGCCATCGAATGCGGCGCGATCGATAAATTCATCTCGCAGTGGCGACTGCGCCTGCTGCTGCTCCGTCTGGCTTAGCAGGCGGAATGTCCGGCTATAGTCCCGGCCCTCTTGCGCCATCAGACTCAGCAACCCGGTCAGCAAATCGTTATCCTGCTGCGACTGGGTGAAAAAGCCGAGCTTGGCTCTCATCTGTTCCCCATAGGCACGCATCAGGGCCGGTTCATAGGCCGTCAGCGCATTTTGCAACTGCTCGGTGCTCATCAGCCCGGACAAGGTTTGTGCCAGGCGGTGAAGATTCCACAGCGCCACCGCCGGCTGGTTATCATAGGCATAACGCCCCTGATGATCGGAATGGTTACAGATATAGTCAGGCTTATAATCGTCAAGGAAGCCGTAGGGACCATAGTCGATGGTGATACCCAAAATCGACATGTTATCGGTGTTCATCACGCCGTGAGCAAAACCGACGGTCTGCCAATGGGCGATGAGCCGGGCGGTGCGTTCGACCACATCGGTAAACCACAGCAGATAGCCATCGCTCTGATCTTTAAACTGCGGCCAGTGGCGGGCAATCACAAAATCAGCCAACTGCTGCACCTGCTCCGGCTGCTTACGGTAATAAAAATGTTCGAAATGGCCGAAACGCACGTGGCTTTCCGCTACGCGTAGCAGCATCGCCCCACGTTCAGCCTGTTCGCGATAGACGGGCTGATCGCTGGTCACAATGGTCAACGCACGCGTGGTTGGAATGCCCAGATGATGCAACGCCTCGGAAGCCAGGAACTCACGGATCACCGAGCGCAGCACCGCACGGCCGTCGCCCATACGTGAATACGGCGTCAGCCCGGCCCCTTTCAGATGCCAGTCCATGCTGCGACCATCCGCCAGCCGCTGTTCACCCAGCAAAATGCCGCGACCATCACCCAATTGCCCGGCCCAGACGCCGAACTGATGACCGCTGTACACCTGTGCCAGCGGCCGCATACCCGGCAGCAGCGTTTCTCCCGCCCAAATAGGGGTTTTATCCTGAGTAAACCAGCTTTCGTCCAGCCCCAGCTCATGCGCCAGTGGCTCGCTGTGATACAGCAGGCGAGTCCCCGTTAACGGCGTGGGGTTCAATTCGGTATAAAAACCGGCTAATTGTTGTTGGTAAGCATTTTCAAACTGCGGCATAGGCCCTCCGTTCCACCTAGTGTAGAGCCTGGGCGTGGGGATTAACACGGAAGAAATGCAGGGAGAACGCATCTGCCTGATACCAGGACAGATGCGAGAGGATTGGCTTTTATGTATACCGATACGGCTTAAAAGCCTTTTTGCGCTGATGAATAAAATACTTTATCAGCGAGAGAATGATAATGAATAACAGTAGCGGGATAGCAGCCAACCTCATCCCGGCCATTATTGGAACCATTGTGTGTGTAGTACTCTCAATTATTGTTTTTGAACTCATCGGGCGTTACCCGTAACGCTGCCAAATTATCCACACCAACGCTGGGCCATAAAAAACCTTGCAGGCCAAAAACACCGGCGTGTCTGAGCTTATTAAAATACTCCTCCCTCTCTATTCCTTCGACGATGACTCCCTTGCACAGCAGATTGATATTCTTTAATAGCGAATCAATGACCACGTCATAACCCTGGTGGGTAAACAGCTGCCAGTAAAATCGCTTATCGATTTTCACGTAGTCGAATAGACCATCATACAATGCGGTCAGAGTTGCCTGACCAGAACCAAAGTCGTCCAACCACAGTGAGAATCTCTCACTAAGCCGACGAATTTTTTCATTGTTTTTCCCCGCCGAAAGATTCGGAAAACCCTCGCTGATTTCAAAGGCGATAAATGACCATTGTCTGATCCGTTCGCACAATTGATCGTCAGCAAGAATCAAATCGACCAGGATTTCTTCGACATCAAGCGTCAACAATACATCGTTTTCGACAAACCAGGCGGCATTCTGCTCCGCCAAACTCAATTGTTCATTAAATAACTCAATCCTTTGCTCGGTGGACAATAAATTAATCCCAATGTCAGCCGGCATCGCCAAATCACCGTCCAGGCTATTAAAACGGTTCAAGATTTCCACCGCCAACAGCCTGCCCTCCATTGAGTAAACAGGTTGAAAAACATAGCTACTAATAAAGTCAGCTTCGAGTTGGATTTTCATTTCAATGCCATAGGCTGAATGGCGAACATCTCATCGTATATCAATATATTTTATCGATCAATCCCTGTGAGATTAATCGGAAATATCAATACAGTCAGTCATAATTTATCATTTAATTGATAGATTAAAGCTATATTAGACGGACATAACGCGGATATGAAAACAATTTGGCTTAAGGCAACAACCGTGACCCACGGCATGAATTTGAGAAGTATTTGGCTTATGTGATAAGATAATTCTGAAAATTTGACTTATCGACATTGTTTTAATTAAAGAAATTCCTATTCCGCGTTAAATATCAAATCAGTATCTCTGGCCTATGTACAACGTAGTGAGCTTAACTGATTAAATTTAATAACGCATCAATTCCTGGCGTTATTCCTTGCATTGAATCGGCAAAAAAATGCCCACCTTGATTTTCGGGTAAAATATGCTACCTGAGTGTTTTTACTGCATTTTTGTGCAAAAAAAGATTACGGCATGAAAGAGAGGCAAACTCGCGGCGTAAAAAAGGGATGAGTTGCCTCATCCCGGAGCATTCAGGATCCGAACGTTATTTGATCGTTTCAAGCAACCATTGTCGCAGCTCGGTTAATTCTGCGGCCTGCTCTGGGTACTGCACAATCAAAGCATCGCAGCAATTCGCCAACGCCTCGCTGCGATAGGTGCAGCCCACCAGCATCTCGGCCAGCCGTTGCAACGGTGCCGGGCTGAGACTGTCGGTAAAAATCTGCGCCCGGCAAATGGCGCCTTTTTCCACGTCAAAGAAGATATCTACACCACCCCAGACAAACCGTTCATTCAGCAGGTGACTGAATGCCGGCGCCTTGCCGAAATTCCATTGCCAACTGCTTTGTTTGGCAAACTGCGCGTCAAAATCCGGCAAATCGGGATAAACGTCAGGCGAAATGATTTCTGCTTTCGCAGTCTCACCATAATGGTCAAAGAACGCCTGAGTGATTGCGTCGCACACCTGGTGGTGGCTGATATCGGCTTTAAATTCCGCCAGATTGGCAACGCGAGAACGTACCGAAGTGATGCCCTTGGCCTGCAATTTTTTAGGGTCCGGATTAAGGTAGTCGGCCAGGCGATTGAGATCCGCGTTCAGCAACAAGGTGCCATGGTGGAACCCGCGATCCTGAGTTTCCCGGTAGGCCGAGCCGGAGATTTTACGCACGCCCTCTGCGGTATCAATCACCAGATCATTGCGTCCCGATGCGGTGGCCGCAATGCCCAACTGAGCCAGAGCTTGCAGAATAATGCCGGTGGAGACGGTTTTATCGTAACCGGGTTTGCCTGCCATAAAGGTAAAACAGCTATTGCCCAAATCGTGGAATACCGCACCACCGCCGCTGCTGCGGCGTGCCAGACGAATACCATCCTGCTCCATGCGGCGGGTGTTGCACTCTTTCCAGGGGTTTTGTGACTGACCAATGACCACGGTTTCGGCATTGCGCCACAGGAACAGAATTTTCTGCGTAGTCATTTCGCGGAAGATGCACTCTTCCACTGCCAGATTGAACCAGGGATCGTAGGAATCGGAAATCAACAGGCGTAAGTTACTCATGGCGGCCACCGTTAACAATGTGATACCGCCATGATACACCAAATCAAGAGGTTAGAGCTAAATGCGACGCGCCTGCCAGTAGACCTTCTTCCAGTACACGTTGTTCAGCGAGGAACGTATCACGCCGCGGCTGGTCGAGGCATGGATAAACTGATCGTTAGTGTCATAAATGCCAACGTGCAAACCATTCTCACCGCCACCGGTTTTGAAAAACACCAGATCGCCGGGCATCAGCTCATCGCGCGAGACTTTGGTTCCCAGCGAGGTTTGCTCTTCAGTAGAGCGTGGTAATTGCATATCGAAACGATCGCTGAAGGTGCGATAAACAAACCCGGAGCAGTCGACGCCACCGCGGTCTAACCCGCCATAGCGATAAGGGGCACCGTACCATTGACGCAGCTGTTCGTTTAACTGAGCGACAACCACAATCGAATCGGCCAATTTGCCGCTCGGCGGCGGCGCATGGCTGCTACAACCGGCAAGAATTAAACTGGCTAATAAAAACCAAATACGCATCCGCATAATATCCCTTCATTGAACAGATTGCCGCTTTATGCCTCCCGCTAAAGCATACCGCCTGCGAGGCAAAGCCGACACCAGCTAAGGAAAGCGCTATTTTTGGCTAATTTATCCCCCTGTAGGGGAAAAAGGCAAGCATGGTGAAGGAGATAATCGAATTGACGCCGTTTTTCGCGCTATTGGGGCGTTTTTACCTTGGCCTGACTGTTAATCAGCCACACGCCAAACAGGATAAACAGCGTGCCCAAGGTTTTCAGCAGCGTGGCGGATTCATTAAACCAGGGCAGGATCACCGCGGCCAGATAGACCAGCGCATAACTTACACTCAACAGCGGGTAAGCACGATTGAGTGGTAAATGGTGCAGCGCGAAGAACCAACACAGCATTGACAGCGCATAGCCAAAAATACCGCCGCTGACCACCACTAACGGCAACCAATACTGCATAAACAGGTTCAGGGTGACGTCGGCAAATGACATCAGGGGGATCTGCGCCATACCCCACTTCATCAGCAACTGTGCCAGCGTGACTAACAGCACGCTGGCCGCGCCCCAGGCATAACCTCTCATGGATTGATACTCATCAGCAGGATCCCCAGCATGATTGAAACCACTCCGTACCAATGGCGTGCGGTAGTGGGCTCATTAAACAGCCAGCGGGCGGCCAGCGTCACCAGAACAAAATTCAGGCTGAGCGTCGGATAAGCCAGGCTGAGCGGCAAACGTTGCAACACATTAAGCCACACCGCCATGCCCAGTCCCAACAGCAAAACGGCCAGCGCCAACCAGCGCAGCGTTACCCCCCGCCTGATTTCGGGAGGTAACTGCCAGCTCAGAGCGGCCTGTTTCTGGCACAGCTGCCCACCACAGGTGAGCAGACTGACCACGACCACCAACAAATAGCCGACTATCATGGCTGCTGTTGGTACCAGAACAACGCCAGACGATTCATCACCTCAACCTTATCTGCTTTCGGCAGTTTTTGCTGATCAATGCTTTCTCCACGCGACAACTGCAACACCAGTGAGACATCGCCCTGCTTGCGCGCCTGTGCCAGCCACTGCGGGAAATCGCTGTCGCTGATGAGATGGCTGCGGGCATCCGGATACTCCAAACCGTAGGACACTTCCCCCTTCTGGTTAAACATCAATACGTCGCTGCGCTTCAACTCCCAGGCCAACCCAGCCGCTACGCCAACGCTGTCGGTCAGCACGTAGCGGCTATGGCCTAACTCAGCCATATTCACCCGGATAAAGTTTTGCGGCAGCTTGGAGTCGGTCACCTGCTGCGGAATGGCGTAACCAATCAACAAACACAGCAACAATGGGCAAGCCGCTGCCCAGCTCCAGCGTTGCGCATTATTACGCACCGACACTACGGCAAACAACAACCAACCGGCAAAGGCGATAATGCCGATAACAATCTTCGGCCACTCTTGCGCGGTAAACAAATGCACTTTGGGTAACAGTCCGGAGCCCAGAACCACCAGCGCCAGGATGCAGATTGAGCCAAACAATCCGTTTAATACGGCGTTAACCTTGAATACCTTGCTGCGCAATGCCGCCACGCAGTCTTCGGCATAGGCTGCCATCAGCAATGCCAGGGGTGCCATGCACGGTAAAATATAGGTCGGCAGCTTACCCTTGGCGATACTGAAGAAGATCAACGGCATCATTACCCAGCTAAGCAGGAAGAACAGTTCCGGACGCTGAACGCGTTCCCGCCAGCCCTTGAGCAAGGAGCCCGGCAGTAGCGCCAACCAGGGCAACACCGCCGCCATCAAAACCGGGACGTAATACCAGAACGGGGCTTTATGTTGCGCATTGTCCTCGGCGAAACGTTGAATATGCTCCACCCAGAAGAAGTAGTTCCAGAAATCCGGCTCACGTTGTGCGATGGCCAGCGCCCAAGGCAAGCTCAGCAGCACCGCCACTACGATAGCCACTGGGCCGTAGATCAGCAGGTCTTTAATTCGCCGCTGTTGAATGACAATCGGGATCACCGCGATCACCGGCACCGCCAGTGCCAGGAAGCCCTTGGTCATAAAGCCCATGCCGCAGGCCAGCCCCAACAGCACGTAGCCGCCCAGCTTGCCTTTGGCCGTGGTCGCTTTCAGCGTCAGATAATAACTGACCATCGCGGCGGCCAGCCACAAGGAGATCATCGGGTCCAACACGCTGTAGGTACCGATGCTGAATACCAGAACCATCGACAGGAAAATCAACGTCGCCAGGCTGGCACGGCGCGCATTGCGCCACATCAGCATTGCCAGTGCGAATACCAGCAGCGCCGTCATGCCGGTACTGAATACCGAACCGAAGCGCACCGCAAAGTTGGTATCGCCAAACAACCATTGGCTGATGTTATTGAACCAGTAGCCGGCCACCGGTTTTTCAAAATAACGCAGGCCAAGCAAATGTGGCACTACCCAGTCGCCGCGTTGCAGCATTTCGCGGCTAATCTCGGCGTAGCGGGTTTCATCCGGTTGCCATAGCAGGCGGCCGTTGAGCGGAATCAGGTAAACCAGTGCAAAAAAAATGGCCAACAAAATGGCCCATGATCCTTTTAGCGCCTTCATGAATCGTCCTTCACATCGGTTTGACAACCCAGCCAACCTTCGCGGCCAGGGAAAGGAGCGCGCTCAACGCGGCCCAATGGCAATGACGCCAAATCTTGAGGCAACAGTGCGCTTAACGGACAGAATTCTATGCCCTGCCGTTGCGCCCGCTGCAGTAACTGCTCAAACATTGCGGCCTGTGACATGCCCTCCACTTCGGTATGAATGGTATACACCGGCACACCGCGATCGTTTTCAATCTCCCGCAGAATGTAATCGTTGAAATCATTCATACTCACTTCACTGCCAATCACCTCATCAAAGGTAGGCAGCGTGACCGGGATTTGTACGGTTCCCAACCGACCATCGCTTAACACCGGACGGAAGGGATGGGTGCCACGACAGTCGCTGTTGTAGTGAAAACCAAAACGCTGCTTCACTTCCAGCACCCGCGTATCGGCACGCCAACCGGCAACCGCCGAACATTTGACAGGCTGACCGGTACTGTTGGCCAGCGCATCCACACCGAGCTGAACCTGCTGCATCAGTTGCGCTTCTGACCAACGGCCAACTTTGGCCTGCCACCCCTGGTGATCCCAGGCGTGCAGCCCCACTTCATGCCCAGCCTGTGCAGTCAGTTTCATCAACGGCCCCAGGGCACGGGCAATATTACGCCCCGGCCAGGCCGTGCCTGCCAGCAAAATATCCCAGCCGTACAGTGACGCGGCATTGGAGCGCAGCATTTTCCACAGGAATTTCGGACGCAAAAGGCGCCACAAATGGCGCCCCATATTGTCCGGTCCAACGCTGAAGAAGAAACTGGCCTGAATATTGTACTTGTCGAGCAGCTCCAGCAACTGCGGCACCCCCTCTCGGGTGCCGCTGAAGGTATCTACGTCAACTCGCAGACCGACTTTCTTCATGCACCGTCACCTTCCTGAACGGTCGTACGCAGGAAGTAATCCAACGTATCAGCGACGGTTTGCTGCATGGCGATGGTTGGCTGCCAATCCAGCAAGCGGCGGGCATTCTTGATGCTCGGCGTGCGGTGCTCAACGTCCTGATAGCCTTTACCGTAATAGCTGCTGCTTTCAACGTCCTTGAAGCCGGCAAAGGGTGGGAAACGGTCACGCAGCGGATGGTTGTTGAAGCTTTCGAGCAGCATTTCTGCCAACTCGCGGATACTGGCTTCGTTGGTCGGGTTACCGATGTTGACGATCTGGCCATCGCACAGGCCATCACGGTTTTCGATAATGCGGAACAGAGCTTCGATACCGTCATTGATGTCGGTGAAGCAACGTTTTTGCGCCCCGCCGTCCATCAATTTAATTGGCGAGCCTTCCACCAGGTTGAGGATCAGCTGGGTAATGGCGCGAGAAGAGCCGATACGTGCGGCATCCAGGTTATCCAGACGCGGGCCCATCCAGTTAAACGGACGGAACAGCGTGAACTTCAAACCTTCTTTGGCACCGTAGGCCCAGATCACTCGATCCAGCAACTGCTTGGATACCGAGTAAATCCAGCGCTGTTTGTTGATCGGGCCGACAATCAGGCGTGAGTGGTCTTCGTCGAATTCCTTGTCGTCACACATGCCGTACACCTCGGAGGTGGACGGGAAGATAATGCGCTTGTTGTATTTCACGCAGTCGCGGACGATTTTCAGGTTTTCTTCGAAATCCAGCTCGAATACGCGCAGTGGGTTGCGGGTGTATTCAATCGGTGTGGCAATCGCCACCAGCGGCAGGATCACGTCACATTTCTTGATGTGGTACTCGATCCACTCGGAGTGGATGCTGATATCCCCTTCCACAAAGTGGAAGCGCGGGTTACCCAGGAAACGGCTGATGGCGTCAGAACCGATATCCAGACCGTAGATATCATAGCGGTCATCACGCAGCAGGCGTTCGGTCAGGTGGTTACCGATAAAGCCGTTAACGCCGAGGATCAGCACGCGGGCTCTGCGTTTCATCACTGCGTTTGGCTTGGCGGCCAGGCGCACGTCGGTGACGATCCCCATTTCCTGCGCCAGACGGCTGCCTTGCACGTACAAACCGACATCGTTTTGGCCGGCCACAATTTCCAGCGCGCCTTCACCGCAGGCAATGATCAGCGGAGAGGTACTGAGCACGGTACCCGGTTGCTTGTCATGCTTGGTATCCAGCACGCGGGCACGCCAGACAATCAGTTTACGCTGGCCAAGGTAGCTGAAAGCACCAGGGTAAGGTTCGGTCACGGCACGGACCAGGTTGTTGATTTCCTGCGCTGATTTATGCCACAGAATTTCACCATCTGCCGCGGTGCGACGACCAAAATAGCTGGCTTCAGCTTCATTTTGCCTGGTGAATGAGGCCGTCCCGTTTTTCAGCTTCGGCAGTTGCTCTTTCAGCAGCGCCTGTGCCGCTTCCAGCACTTTTTTGTGCAGGGTCAGCGCGGTATCGTTAGCGGCAATCGCCACTTTGTGCTGGCCAACAATATCACCGGCATCCGGACGCTTAACCATTTTGTGCAGCGTGGCACCGGTTTCGGTTTCCCCATTTACCAGCGCCCAGTTTACCGGTGCGCGACCACGGTAATGCGGCAGCAGTGAGCCATGCAGATTGAAGCCGCCTTTTGGCGCCAGTGACAGCAGCTCTTCGCTCAGCATATTGCGGTAATAGAATGAGAAAATAATGTCAGGCTGCATCTCGCGGATACGTTCGATCCACAGTGGATGGTTAACGTCTTCCGGCGCATAAACCGGCAACTCCAATTCGGCACCCACACGGGCAACGGAGGAGAAAAAGTTGTTCTCACCAGGATCGTCGGTATGGGTGAATACCGCCTGAATATCATAGCCCGCGTCAGTCAGCGCTTTCAGACCAGCGCAGCCAATATCATGGTAAGCAAATACGATAGCTTTCATTATTCTTCTTCCTGAGTATTGTGGTTCGGCTGTTCACCGACCACTTTCTGAACAAAATAACGGGGACGAGCACGAACGTCGGTATAGATGCGACCGATGTACTCTCCCAACAGGCCCATGCCGACAAATTGGGCGCCGATAAAGGTAAACAGCACGGCAAACAGGGTGAACACCCCGCCGCCCGACCATTCAGGTCCCATAATCAAACGCAAGGCGATCAACAGCACCGCCAGCAAAAAACCTGACAGCGCCACCACACTGCCCACCACGCTGAGCAAACGCAGCGGCGTCGTGGTCAGGCAGGTGATCAGGTCATACATCAGGTTAATCAGCTTCATCAGGCTGTATTTGGAATCACCAAACTCGCGCTCCGCATGCAGCACTTCAATTTCAGTGGTGCGGCGGGCAAAGGTATTCGCCAGAATGGGGATAAAGGTACTGCGCTCGTGGCAGTTCAACATCGCCTCGATAATATGGCGGCGATAGGCGCGCAGCATGCAGCCGTAATCCCCCATCGATTTACCAGTGGCGCGTTGGATCATCATATTGATGATGCGCGAAGCGCTTTTGCGGAACCAGGAATCCTGACGGTTGGCACGCACGGTTCCCACCACGTCGTAACCTTCTTCCGCCACTTTCACCAGACGCGGGATCTCTTCCGGCGGGTTTTGCAAATCGGCATCCAGCGTAATCACCAGATCGCCACTTACCTGATTGAAACCGGCCATGATCGCCGAATGCTGCCCATAGTTACGGTTAAGCAACACGGCAATCACGCAGCTGCCCGGCTGTTCGGCCGCGGCGGTCAGCATATCGGCAGAATTGTCGCTGCTGCCGTCATCGACCAGGATAATTTCATAAGGTTGGGTCAGTTGTTTACAGGCGGCGGTGGTACGTTCGAGCAAGGCAGGCAAACTTTCCTGCTCGTTATAGACCGGGATCACCACCGAAACTTTTTTTATCGGTTCAACGCGAGACACGTAACGACTCCACAACAGAAGACAAGGCTTTAACCACGCGATCAACATCGGCGTCGGTCATATCAGGGAATAGCGGCAAGGTGCACAGACGTGCCGAGTTCCATTCGGTATTGGGCAAGGAAAGCTGCGGATAGCGATCGCGATAAAACTTCTGGGTATGGGCGGCACGGAAATGCAGGCCGGTACCGATACCCATTTCTTTCAGGCGTTCCATCAACTGGTCGCGATCGATACCGCAGCGTTCAGCGTCAACGCGCACCATAAACAGATGCCAGGCATGGTCGTGCGGATAATCAGGTAATCCCAACGGCAGGAAAGGCGAACCTTCCAGAGCGGTGAGGTAACGTTGCGCCAGCGCCTTGCGGCGAGCATTAAGCTCCGGCAAACGGGCCAACTGCACCACGGCGATAGCCGCGTGGATATCGGAAAGATTGTATTTGTAACCAGGCTCGACCACTTCGGCCTGGGGTTTGCGCCCCAACTGCTGGCGATCAAAAGCATCAACGGCCAGGCCGTGGAACTTCAGACAGCGCAGGCGATCTGCCAGTTGGTCGTCGTCGGTGGCGATCAGGCCGCCTTCGGCACAGGTCAGGTTTTTTATCGCATGGAATGAGAAAATCGCCGTGCCGCGAGCGCCCACCCACTCACCATTGTAACGGGCGCCCACCGCATGAGCGGCGTCTTCAATCAGGGGGAGATTATGGCGTTTTGCCACCTCACGCAGTGCATCCATCTGCAACGGTGCGCCGGCGTAGTGCACCGGGACAATGGCTTTGGTTTTCGTCGTAATGGCGGCTTCAACATCACTGGCGCTGACCATCAGCGTATCGCGGTCAACGTCAATCATCACCGGCGTCGCACCGAGCAATTCAATCATGTTGAGGGTAGAAACCCAGGTCTGGGACGGGGTGATAACTTCGTCACCCGGGCCAATGTTCAACGCCATCAGGGTGATATGCATACCTGCAGTAGCGGAACAGACGGCAATGGCGTGTTTACAGCCGAAGGTGGCACAGAACTCACTTTCCAACTGCTGATTTTGCGGCCCGGTGGTGATCCAGCCTGAGCGCAATACCTTTTCTACCGCCGCGATCTCTTCATCGCCAATCGCCGGGCGTGAGAAAGGTAAAAATTGATCCATAGTTAACCCCAAACGTATCAAATTGCTTTAATGACACTGTAGATCTCTTTTATTTAACGAATATTAAACGCCAGAGAGAATCGTTCCTGATGGATTAACTGCCAATGTACGGCCGCAAGCTTAACTAAACCTTAAGATGCAATTTATTATCAGCTAACTATCTGATCTGCGGGGGCCATCATCATTAAATTTAATTGATTTCAAAATCAATTAGTTATAGTTATATGTAATTATATAATTATTCTGTTTGAACTTAATCATCGTAGCACTTCAGCGACGGCTTTCAAGATTGATGAGGTATTTTTGGGAAGCAAGGGGAAATAAAGCCGGTCGTTATCCGGCTATTTATATCAGGTCCGTTTATTTTTCGTTTAAGTCGCATTTTCAATGCGCTAACGCATTATGCCGTCCTGGTCATAATCCAGCGTTGATCGCCTACCGCCTGCAGGTGAAAATCCACGTCATAGATCTGTGAAAGCAATACCGGCTCCATCACTTCCCGCGTGGTTCCCTGCGCGACAAGACGCCCGGCATGCAGCAACCAGACCCGATCGGCCTGCTGCAAGGTATGATTAAGGTCGTGCGCGCAAACCAACGCGCTACGTCCACTCTGACAAAACTCACGCAGTAACCGATCCAGCGCTACTTTTTGCGCCACGTCCAGGCTATTGGTCGGTTCATCCAGTAGCAGCAGTTGGCTGTAAGGATTGACCGTCGGCCAAACCTGCAGTAATACCGCGGCCAGCCGCACCCGCTGCCATTCACCGCCGGACAACTGAGTCAGCATGCGCGGCAGCTTGTCCATCAGTTTAAAACGCTGGCACAGATAAACAATAGTGCTCTCCAGCGCCTGTTCCGTGCTACCTGCAGGCCGGTGCAGTTCCAGATACTGGAATACCGGCATCAGCGCCACTGGCGGCTGTTGCTGGCTTAAATAAGCACGGCGCAGAGCCAGTTCATTGCCCTGATAACCTGCCAGCGGCTGGTCTGCCAGCCGGATCTCGCCCGTGCCAGGCAGCATGCCTGCCAAACACGCCAGCAGTGTACTTTTGCCGGCACCGTTCGGACCAATAAGGTGAAACTGCAACCCAGCATCGACCTGTGCTGAAAATGGGGCCAGACGCCCTTCTACCCCAACCTGACTGAGTTGCAGCATTATGAATTATCGCTCCTTCTTTATATTACTTGGCCAACGCCTGTTTGACGGCGGCCACCAACACAGGATCTTCCGGTGTCATATCCGGAGAGAAACGTTGGATCACATTGCCATCACGCCCGATCAGGAATTTCTCAAAATTCCACAGAATGTCACCGGTTTGCTTTGGTGCCCGGCCTTTACTGCTCATGCGCTCCAGGAATCCACTGTCCTGCGGCACCACGGCTTGCGGTTCGGCGGCAATCAGCGCCTGGTACAGCGGGTGGCGGTTTTCGCTGTTCACTTCAAGCTTGGCAAACATCGGGAACTCAACGCCAAAGGTGCCACGGCAAAACGCCAGGATCTCTTCGTTGCTGCCAGGCTCCTGCCCGAGGAACTCGTTGGATGGGAAGCCCAATACCTCAAAACCCTGGTCACGGTAGGTTTCGTACAGGGCTTCCAGCCCGGCATATTGCTTGGTCAGGCCGCATTCCGAAGCCACATTGACCACCAGCAACACGCTGCCTTTATATTTGCCCAGCGTGGTCGATTGATTCTCGATAGTGTTCAACGGAATGTCATAAATCGCTTGAGTCATGGAGCTTATCCTCTTGTTTTACTTGCAGGTGAACAGAGAAACTACCTTAAGCTTTTTACCCGGGTCAGTAGCCAGATAAATAGCGGTGCCCCCAGCGTGGCGGTTACCACGCCGATGGGTAATTCAGCCGACAGCAGCGTAATACGCGCCACCACATCGGCCGCCAGCAACACACCGGCGCCAGCCAGTGCGCAGCCCGGCAATAAATATCGCTGATTGGTCAGGCCACTGAGACGCAGCATGTGCGGTATGACCAGTCCGACAAAACCAATCACCCCGGCCAAAGCCACACTGACACCCACCAGCCAGCCGATGGCCAGCACCAGTAGATTACGCCACAGATGCAGGGAAAGCCCAAGTTGACGCGCCTGTACTTCACCCAGCGCCATAAAGTTTAGCGCCTTGCCCTGGCAACACAGCCAAAGCAGCACCGGTAACAATGCCAGCACCAGCCATTTCTGCCGCCAGTCTACACCGCCAAAACCGCCCATCATCCAATACATCAGCTGGCGCAGGTCCAGGCTGGAACTAAAATACACCGCCCAGGTCATCACCGCGCTACACACAATGCCCAAGGCAACACCCACCAGCAGTAGACGCGCATTGGTCAGACGTTTTCGACGGGCAAAGCTCAGCAACAGAAAGGTCATGATCAGCGCGCCGGCAATGGCACTCAGGCTCATAAATGCTACCGGCAGCAGGCCGTTGCCCAGCAGCACCGTTAGCACCAATGCCACCCCAGCGCCGTTGGCGACGCCCAGCAAACCTGGCTCGGCCAGCGGATTTTCAAACAGCGACTGCATTATCGCCCCGGCCACCGCCAGGCTGGCCCCCACCAACATCACTGCCAGCGCGCGCGGCAGGCGTAATTGCCAGACAAACAGCTGCGCGGCCTCACCCGACCACTGTGAGGGCCACAGCCAAACGTCGCCCGCACTGAGGCTGAAAACAAAGGCCACGGCAACACCCAGCGTTAGCAGCAACAGTTGGCGTTTATCGCGATGGCGTTGTTTGTGCAGCAATAAGGTAAAGGTCTGGCTGGCTGACATAGGCGTGGCGATTCCCTGCGGGCCGCCAAGGCGGCCGAATAATTGACGTCTGGGTCAAATATTAGGGGGTTAGTGCCCGAAGGGAAAGCATTGCATCAGGAGAATCACAGGAAAACAGCAGCTAATCCTGCCGGTCACCCGTAAGTGATGGCAAAATCAGCCGCCGTTGAATCAATCAGCGACGCGGGTCGTTATCGTTTTGCGGGTAAGGTTTGCCATGGCCATTGTCCTTACCACGGTCATTGTTCTTACCACGGTCATTGTCACGACCGCCGTTATCATGATGGTTGCCATTGTCACGGTGGTCGCCGTCTTTACGATTATCGCGTTCACCGTGGAACGGGTTACCGCCACGATGATCGTAACCCCGCGGCGGCGAGGATTGCCAGCGGCCACCAT
The DNA here is from genome assembly GCF_056376275.1 of Serratia sp. AR11. Lineage (NCBI taxonomy): Bacteria > Pseudomonadati > Pseudomonadota > Gammaproteobacteria > Enterobacterales > Yersiniaceae > Serratia > Serratia sp. AR11. The sequence continues at coordinate 2,440,016 of NZ_CM150739.1, read as the reverse complement.
CCCAATACATACCCCGATTGTTGCGCTCCCCCATGCCACGCCCCTGGTGCTCATGCCACCACTGCGGCGGACGCCAGTCATAACCATCCCAATAGTAACCCCGACGGTCCTGATCCCCCAGATGAACCGCCACTCCCGGCACGTTGATATCGATAGAGACATCCGCCTGCGCAGCCACCGGCAGCAACAGCGGTAAACACACCAGCAACAGGATCTTTTTCATTGTACGCTCCGACTTTATTTTCTTGCTGAGTGGGTTATATCAGTGTGCTTATTTTGCGCCTATCTCACCAACGCCTATTTTCGGATCGTTTTCATCACCCTTACACATTCCATACGTTTTATTTTTTTGAATAAAACAGCCGCTAACAACCTTTAACGAATAGCTGAAACACCGAATGCCGAACGCTATTTATAATAAGACAGACACCTACCAGAGAAACAATATTATGATTAAACGCATTGGACTGCTATTAAGCGTTGTAGTACTGAGCACGGCGCTAAGTGCCTGCTGCTTCGGGCCTCACGGTGGGGGGCATCGTGGCGATGGCGGACCGGGGCACTACTACAATAACTATTAATCCCCAGGGGCTTCGGTCCCTGATTTATTCCAACCCCATCATAATATAAAATAAATATAAGAATAATCCGCAATCAATAAATTATTTAAATGTGAAGGGCTGGCGTCAATTTTATTGGGTAGGCGTATTTATTTTATATAGTCTAAGAATAAACCGAAAATTTCCGCTAAAAAGAAAAAGGCCGCAAAAGCGGCCTGGTAAAGATACATTAGTCATTTGAAATAAAAGGATTTATTTCTTAGCGTGTCCACGCATTGACCACACTTCGAAAAAAAGCCCCGGAAATCCGGGGCTTCTGCGTTTTGGCTACATCAACATGCCTTGCTGGCCGTAGTGATTTGGGTGAGGTAACACCGGCACCACATGGCCGGGTTTCATAATGGTGCGTTCAATGGTTTCCATGGTGACAAATGTATGGCTGCAATTGATGTTCTGACACTGGTGATAACGCTCCTTGGTGTTCTCGCTGAGATAACGACTTGAACGAGCATGTGCAGCAGTTCCGCAGATATTGCAATGAAACATAATTTATCACCTCCACCATTCAACATTGATAAGATGATTTTAGTCTTTTTTCCTTTAATATCAATTAATTATTAACAAACCAGCCTTATCCCCCCTCCTCCTCGTACTCCACATCCGAAAGCTTAACCTCAAGCTCTAACGCCGTCGTATAGCCACTATTACTGAGTGAATGGGTGACCTTAGTGATTGTCCATGCCTGCTCGTCTATGACGCGCTTAAATCCTTTCACCGCTACCGGCGTTTCTGGGAATAAATCCGCTCGCCCCATGGCAAGATTGATAGAAAACTCAGCAACACCGCGTTGCAACTTATCCCATTTTGCCAGTGCGGCGCGCATCGCCTGCGTCTTGCTGGCATAGACCGTGGTGATAGCAAACACATTATCGGCTTCGCCGGTCATGTATTCCCCTTCCCGTTCCTCTTTCGGCTTGCTCGCTGCTTTCTTGGCGGCCACCGGCTTTGCCTTTGGGTGTTGCAGCGCACGCAAGTGCTGCGCTTTCGGTTTGCGTTTGAGTTTCACCTGCTGCTTTTGTGGCTTAGGGTCTTTGGTGTGCAGCCATTTGGCCGTGACGCCGGTATAGGCCGCGCGGTCTGCAATGGCAAACTGATGCCCGTCACCGTCGCGACGCTCAATCGTCATTTGCGGGATAGGCTTGCCGCTGGCGGTTACACCATTCCCGGCCCTGATAAATAACAGCCGCCCGGCTTTTATCGAGACCTCCGCGCCGTTACGGGTGGCGAGGCGCGTCAGGAACTTGGCGTCAGACTCCTGCGACTGGTCGATATGCGGGATTTTAATCTCGGCCAATCCTTTCGCGACACTGGCCGTCAGCTTGTTCCTCTCGGCAATCTTGCTAATCACCGCGCTAAGCGTGGTGTCGTGGTAGGACTCCTCCCGGCGGGAGTTGAGTGAACCCCGAAAATCAGCGGAGCGGGCGCGAATCGTCAGCGTGTCTGGCGCGCCCCGGTGCTCTATCTCGTCAACGGTAAAATTGCCCTTATTGAACAGTGGCGCATTTTGCCAGCCAAGGTGGAGCGTCAGCACTGCCCCCCGGTTAGGCATCATGACCTGCCCGTCGGCGTCATCCAGTTCAATATCGAGCTGGTCTACGTCAAATCCGCGATTGTCCGACAGTGTCAGCGAGAGCAGGCGGTCACTGACATTATGAGTGATATCCTTATCACCCATTTTGAGCATGAACGCCGGGGCGATGGTTGCCCCGGCATCCAATGTCATCCCGGTAATCATTGGAGCAGCCCTCTCGCCATGTTCCCGGCCTTGGCTGTCCATTCGCTCATTTGACCGAGCATCCCCTCCGCCTGTGCCTGCAAATCACCGTACATCGCCGTAAAGGACTCATCCACGCGAGTGAGTGTGAGCGTGAACTCGATGCGCCGGGCGCTGCCGGTGGAGAAAAACTCCGTGCGGGTTTCACTGACGCTGCTGACGACAAACATACCGTAAATGGTGCCAGTGCCTTCCAGCAACGGCCACGCCTTGCCCTCGGCGGCCATCGTATCAAGCAGTTGCATCGAGATTTTACCGCCGGTAATTTCCGGCAGCAGGACGCCAGATAGCGTGATTTTCTCCTCATTGACGCCGAGAAATTGCAGAGCCGGCCGCTGGCCGACGCGGCTGTTTGACGGCCAGCGATAGTCCACCGAGCGCGCCAGCGTTTGATAGGGCACGGTCTGCAACTGGAACACAAACAGCCCGAGAATTAACATCATCAGCACACCCTCCTTAATCCGTCGCCATGTTTGAGCGCTGTGCAGCACGGCGTTTGCGCTCCCGTTCTTCCACCACTTCCAGCAACATCCGTTTGGTTTCGGCTGCGCTGGTGCCGCCGGGGTGCTGGCTGCCGACGTGGAAGTTGTTGACGCTGTTATCGACAAAGGCTTTCCCACCCCCGGCCGTAACCGGCACATAGCCGCCCGTCAACAGACCACCAGAGGGGGAATATCCGCGCCCGTTCGCACCGTTGGCGTAGTCATTAGCCTTCTGCGCTTTCTTGTCGAGGTCACTGGATTCGGAGTTGATAACCCCGAGCTTTTCCAGCACCCAATCAATGCCCTGTCGCAGTTTATTGAATGCTTTTAGTGGTAGGCCAAGCACATTAGCCAGCCCCCGACCAAAAGCCAGCCCCGCGTTTTTGCAGCTATCGAGGGTCTCTTTGGTGGACTCCACCGGCTTGATTAAATCCTTGAACCACTGCCAGACCGCCTTTAGCTTATCGCCGAGCCAGTCAAAAACCGGTTTCAAGGGTTTGAACAGTTCACCCACCGGCGCAAACGCCTCCATAACCCCCTGAATCACACCACTGAAAAAGGCGCTAATAGGTTGCCAATATTTGCGAATCAACAGCACCCCGGCCACAATAGCCAAGCCAATCGCGACTATCGGCCACGTCAGTGCGCCAAGTGCTGTCATGATTGCGGTGCCAGCCACGCTAAAGGCCGTCCCCATCACGCCAGCAATCGCAACGATACCGTTAATCCCCATGATGACCGGCCACGATGCCAAACCAATCGCCCCCAAAATGCCGACAATAGCGAGGCCACCAAGGGCAATTTTCCCCAACGTCCCGGCCAGCTCTTTGTTGTCTTTGATCCAAAGGTCAATTTTCAGCAGGAACTTTGTCGCTCGATTTGTCAGCGCACGGAATGGCGTTTCCAGTTGGTCATACAGGTCGATTCCGATGGCCTCATAGGCGGATTGAAGCTCTTTCAAATCCCCGCCGAGATTGTCCTGCATGATTTTGACCAGCTCGGCAGTCTTGCCGTCAGACTCCCTGAGCAATTTGGTCAGGCGGTCAAGCTTGCCGGATGCGGCGTCCCCCATCAGCACAGCGGCGGCCGACGATGCCTCCTCACCGAAGATGACCTTCATGTACTCCGCGCGCTGAGCAGTACCAAGCTTGTTTTTATCAAAGCTGTTTTGCATTTCCTTCAGGATACTGAACAGCGGCCGCATATTGCCTTTGCGGTCAGCAGTCTTAACGCCCAGCTCCCCCAGCGCATCCTTGGCTTTACCCATGGGTGCCTGTAACCGGGTAATCACCGCCCGGCTCCCCGTACCGGCCATAGAGCCAGTGATTTTGGCATCGGCCAGCGCACCGGCAATGGCGGCTGTCTCCTCGACGCTGATACCGGCATTTTTCGCCACCGGCGCAGCATAGGTCAGGGTATCGCTGAGGCCCTCAAAGTTAGCGGCACTCTTGTTCATGGTCTGGGAAATCACGTCACCAATGTGCGCGACCTTGTCGTTTGTCAGCCCGAAAGCCGACTTTACCCCCATCAGCAGAGTGGCGTTTTCCTCCATGGTTTTACGGTTGGCCAGCGCCATATTGAGCGTGACCGGCGTTGCGGCGGTAATTGCGTCTTTGTCGCCGCCTGCTTTGGCAATGATGATTTGCGCCCCGGCTGCGTCATCGGCGGATGCGGCCGTGTTATCACCAAGCTGTCGCGCCTGCGTGCGAAGCGCCACCATGTCGGCGGAGTCTTTTGCCACACCGAGCACGGCCTGCAACTCAGAGTTTTTTTGCGCAAAATCATACCCCGGCGTCAGGAGTTTTTTTGCCGTAAAGCCGCCGACTGTCGCCCCCCCTACACCCGCCGCACCCGCCCCGGCCACACTGCCCGCCAATTGCTTCCCGGCCTGATGGCGCTGGCTCACCGCGCTGAGTTTGGCCTGCTGTTGGCTAACGCGAGATAGCGCCTCACGCTGGCGGTTAAGCTGGTTAGTGGTTTCACTCAGGGACGATTTAAGGCGACGCTCGTCGGCGGCCAGGGTGCGGGTATTAATCCCGGCCTGTGCCAGCTCTTGGCGCTGACGCTGTACCGACTGGCGCAACCCGTTGTATTTGAGTTGCAGCTCGGCGGCCGAGCGCTTGGCCGCGTCCATCACTTGCGCCTGTGCTCGGGTCGGCTTCTCGGTGTTTTTGAACTGCACCGCCAGCGCGGCGGCTTCCTGCTTAGCCTTTGCCAGCGCCTGACCGGTGACGGCAAGCTGCGCGCTCGATTTGCGGAACCCTTCGACGCGCCCGGCCTGCGCGTTTAATTCTTTCAGATTCTGCCGGGTGTCGCGGATTTCCGCAGACAGCGATTTACTCGCTGTCTGGATGCTTTTAAACGGGCGGGTCGCTTGGTCAACGGCTTTGAGTAGCACCTGCAACTTGACGTTGTTACTCATTCGTTTGTCCGCTTCGTTGGAGCGCTTTGTCGCGCCAGTTGAGGAGTTCTTGCGGTGTCATCGGGTAAAGCTCTGACGGCGGCCAGTGAAAAATCGTCGCAATATCCGCCATCAGGTCATCAACCGACAAGTCAGCAGGGAAATCTACAGTGCCGAACTCGGTGCCAAAAAACCGATTACCTTCCCGGCCAGCGCCACAAGGTCAGGCAGATCCAGCGCAGTGACTTCGCTCTCGGTCAATGCCGGGTACGTCATGCGCGGCAGTACCTTAATCAGTGCATCAACGTCGGAGTTTGCCAGCGAGGCCAGCCCGACACCGCGCAATGTACCGGTGTTGGGTTTAATCAGCGTGACGGTGGTGATGGTGGTATCGCCGCGTTTTACCGGGGTATCCAACTGCACGACGTTTGGGTTATCGGTAGCGATGACGGTAGTTTCGTTTTTCATGATGTTCTCTCAATTCAGTATGGGGAATGGCGGCCAGCGTCGCTGACCGCCCGGTGATTACAGCCCAATATTCCGGCGGTGCTGTTCCAGCATGTCGACGCCATTCACGCGCTCAATCATGTTGACGGTGTCAACTTCGATACGCTCTTTGCCGTCAACGGTCAGTTTGAAATAGGTGCATTGGGTCGAGATTTTGGTCTCGGTGTCTTCGCCCTGTTTCTGGTCGCCAAAATCAAACTCTTTGTGGCGGCCACGCATCACGATTTCCACGGCCACCATGTCGCCAGTGTCATCGCGCTGGTAGGAGCCACAGAATCGCAGTGGTACCGATGCCGCACTGGCAGCGGCGTACTGCTCCCAGAGCTGGTCATCCGGGAAGCCGCCAACAGTCCATTCCATGCTCAACGCGTCATCGTCCAGCCCCATATCCACCGGAGCCGAACCGTTCATGCCGCCGCCGCGGTAGTTCTCCAGCTTGCGGGTCAGTTTCGGCAGGGTCACAGAGCTGACCACGCCCATATAGCTCAAACCGTCGTTAAACAGGTTGAGGTACTTCAGTTTGCGCGGTAGTGCCATGGTTTAACGCGTCCTCTTAGCTATTGACGCCTGCAGCCAGATTCACCAGATACTTATCAGTGATGCGCTGGCGCAGGGTCAGGTCTTCCAGTGGGGGAACAGGGGTATAGTCGTAATCGATATACAGCTTCCCGGCTTTCAGGGTCTCTTTATCGTTGGCCGACTCGTCGTACCAACAATCCGCGTCGATGATGTAGCCGTTGGATTTCAGCTCACGGAATTTGGCTTTAATGCCATCGACAATGTCGCGGATGAGCGATGCAGTGACCGGTTTATCCACCGCCCACAAGTGCGCTTCGGCCATGGTGTCAGCCAATACTTGCGCGGTGCGGGTGTAGTTCTCAAACAAGAACAGCGGGTCATCAGAACAGGAGCGGTTACCCCAGAAACGGAAACCGTCTTTACGCACCAGCGTCGTGACCCCGGCCTCATTGAGCAAGTCGGCATCGGTGCCGGGTGCTTGCAAGTCCCAGAACACGCTGGCGGAAATACCGGTCACGCCGTTGACGCCAACGTTAGACAGGGTTTTATGCCAGCCGGTTTCCGTGTCGATTTTGGCGCGCAGACCCAGCGCGCGGGCGGTGGCGAATGCCGTGGCGCTCACGTTGCCGGTGGTATCCCATGCGAGGAAATCCGGCCAGATGAGCATCAGCTCGCGCTGGCTGAAATTGTCGCGGTAGGCGATGGCCTCGGAAATGGTTTTGCAGCCATACGCACTGATATAACCGTACGCGCGTAACTGCTGGCAAATACCCGCCAGCGCCGTCGCCACTTCCAGCGTATCCAGTCCCGGCACGCCCAGAATACGTGGTTTTACACCGGTGACGGCCTGCGCAGTAAGCAGGGCTTTCATGCCGGTATAGCGGCCGTTTTCATCCGCGCCACCGATGATGTTCGACGTGGTTTCCGCCGCGTCCTTACCCTCTTCGACACGCACGACAACCGTCACCGGTTTGCACTGGTCGCCGATGGCGGCCAAGGCATTCGCCAGAGTGCCGGATTTCCCCGCCTTACCGGCGGCGGCAATCACATCGGTAATCAATACCGGGGTGTTTAGTGGGAAAGCCTTCGGGTCGGCATCTTTGCCGGTGCAGACCATACCGACGATGGCCGTCGATACGGTGGAAATGACGCGCGTCCCGTCGTTGATTTCGACGACGCGCACGCCGTGGTGATAATCACCCATATTGTGACTCCGGTTGTTGGTGGTGTGCCTAGCTTGCCGCCGGGCTTGCGCAGGCGCACGCGATGGCCGGTGGATGGCCGACCAGACAACGGAGCAAGGAGACAGGAGGATGAGAAAAAGCACGACGATCGATTTGGCCGATCAATATCAATTCATTGATCTGTGCAATCGATTGGACGAAATTTAGCCGGAGCGGTTAGGGTGGTTTTATCTATCGGGCAACATCAGGGAAATGCCGTAGGTAGACAACGGCCCGCACATGCGGGCCATTTTTTTATGCAGCGCGATACCAGCACATGAGTTTGATGTGACTTTCTACAATGCTGAACGTCTCCCCTTGCCCCATTTTTTCCGTTTTCCCCGTCACATCGTGACCATGTGACCCCAAAATGAGTTCATGTTCATGTTCGCCACTTTCATCCGTTTTACCCTGATTCATAGGGCTGAATAACGCAGTATTGTTCCCTCCTAGCTCATAGGCGTTATCTCGTAATGGGACGCCATCATGAATGTGCTTTCCGGATTTCTCAGTTTTCTTCTTTCCAAGGTCAGTATCACCCGCTTTCCCCGTCAGGCTGAGTGCCTCCGCTGGCAAGTTGGCTTTGGTGAGGCGCACGCTGTCACTACCCCCCGTGGTCAGCACATCAGAGCCGTCCTGTTTCGCAATCCTGATACTCTTGTTTTCACCGGTGTAATACCACTGCGTACCGGGCCAACGTTGATTCGGGTTCAGATTTGTGGCGAAGAAGATGCTGATACCCGGCGGATAAATATCGTCAAACGTCGTTTTCAATTCGGCCAGCGCATAGGCATCATTCGCCCTGTCCAGTGCAGGCTTGACCGCGTTCCCGACATACTCGACAGTCGCCATAACGACGGAGGGGTCAACTTTCAGCGTTACGGCCTCGGTGCTGCTTACGCGTAACAGCATCCGCACCGTTGAAATGCGGCCGGAACCCTCCTCCAGTAGCGGCTTATAGGTCGCAGGCAAACCGCCGTCGGCGATGCGCTCGCCAGTCTCATCGTAAATCGCGGTACCGTGGATCCAGAAGCCGCCGACGTGCGCCGGAATCACCATTTCTACCGACAAGACGCCATCGTCAATGACCGCCAACGAATTAACCTCGGCGCGATACATTTCGGTTTCTCCATCCGTGACCGTCATGTACGTGATATTCAACTGCATCCCACTGGCAAGCGCTTCGGCGATTTTCCTTTCACCGGCAGAGGTTAACTTGCTGCTGTATAACGGCATATATCCCCCTTACAGGCTCGCTTTAATCGCATTCATACGGTCATAGATAATCGCACGGTCATCCAGACTGGTGAGACCCGGAATCAACAATGTCATAGCGATATCACCAAAAAATCCATGACTAAATGGGTTCCCCGCGCCCCCAATGATGACCTGCCGCGATGCCGGAGTGTTGAACGGAATGGCCGGAGTTGCCCGGCGTTGCTTCACTACGCCATCGATTTCCATCGTGTGAGACTCCGGCGTGACCTCGACATATGCCGTGTGCCATTCGCCGTCATCCACAAATGACATGTTAATCGGGTAGTTGTTATTCGTAATCGGCGAAACCGCGCCATGGTGCAAGAACAACGCCGTGCCGGTGTAGCCGTCATCGCGGAAACGCAGCCGCATGATGTTCGGGTCTGCATCGTTGTTTCCGATGATATTCCCCCCGGTACCGACATAGCCTCCTTGATTGCGCAGCGGCACGCGATAGACCATTGCCAGCACAAAAACACCATGTTGTGGCAGCGCTTCATATTCACCGGATGCCAGCACGGCACCGGGCGCAGAGGGCCCACGCCCCAACCCGAAATTCAGCACAGGGACACCACTTGCCGAATTAATCAGTTTTGGTAAGACGCTGGGATTGAGAGGCATCCATGATGTATTGCCCGAACGGTCATCAATCGAAGTAACCGCTGTACCGTTAACATTCACACCGCTGGTCGACTCCACCCACATGGACGGATCCATATACAGGATATTTTCTTCCTGCTCCGTTAAATTGAACGAAGGCAGATAGTTATTTTCAAATTCGTTTTGCCCTTCAAATACCAACATTCTCTACCTCGTCATGTTCATGATGTAAGCCGGACACCAGTTCGGATGCGCTTTATTTTCGTAAAGTGAAAGGTGCGCAGTGCTGTCGCACACCGCCCCTCTCGCGCCCTCAATTGGTCCATCTTGATTGGTGGTGTTGTCGTCATTACGCTTAATGGCGTACCCCACGCGGCACGACGGCCCGGCTGGGGGTTTTGACAGTTCGATTTCAATCACCGTGCTGGATGCCACGCTAACGCGAATAATCTCGGGTGGCGCATCTGTAAAGTCATCAAACACAAATCCCATGCCAGCCCCCAACCCGGCAGTCTTGATGACGTTATTGGAGGCATCAAGCACCAGTGGCGGACGTGGCACGTCGTGTAATACGCGGAAAACGGTGTCAGTTTTCCACACATAGCCCGTCGGCTTGACCGTGCGCCATCCGGTGCCGAAGCACTCCCAGACGATAGCGCGCGCAACAATCTGCCCCCGGCGATTCTGACCGAGTGAATTGATGTGAATAGTATCGCCCGAAGGCTGGGGGTAAACGGGGCCGGCCAGACGAAGATTCCCGACACCATCCGCATCAAATTGCGCCTGCCGCACAGGTTGGTCCCAGAGACTCCGGGATGATGGTGTGTACGCGCATTGAGACATCATCACCGGCACGTTGCTGACCTGATTAAAGATACGACGCGCCTCCGCCTGAATATTGGCGTCAAACTGCTGCATTTGGCGCTTGTGGCGCTCGGTGGTCATAAAGTTCACCGAATCACTGTCCGATTCACCAGCCATCATATCCACAGCAAGCAGGACAGGTTTCCAGCCCTCCCTTTCACAGATATCCCGCGCATCAATCAGCCCTTGCACCAACTTTTGCCATGTTGATGTGCCTTTCGTCAGCGCCATGTAAGGCTGGCCGCCCATTGCCGCAATGTACGACAGAGTGCGGATACGTTGTCCCGTGTGTTTCTCCACTTCACTGACGATGTGTGTTGCTATGCTGCTGGCGGCTGTTTCTTTCCAGCCACCATTGATAGATTCTCGCAGTGACTCCAGTTCGGTTACCGGTGTTTCCGGTCGCCCTGGGTTTTCCTTTCCTGCCCCGCGTGATGACTTGAACATCCAGCAGTTATCAGGATAAAGCGGATCTGTCGCAATCAGGACATCACCGTTTTGCTTGCTCCATCCCTCGGCCAGACTCTGGCCCCAACTGATAATGATGTAACAAATGGTCGGGTCTGGATCGACCGACAATCGGGTCGACGTGACGCCACACACTGAGCCGGTATTGCTGCTGTAGTTAATGCTTTGCGCTGGGGTAGCGGTATTCCCTGCAATCCGTCTTAACCCCTTTGCGGTGGCGATGTAGTGCGCACCCTCCTGCGTATAAGCCTCCGTAATTTGACGTTTTTTATTGACGAAAATACGTGAGCAAACAGCCCCGTCCGGCAACTTAACCGGCAGCGATTTATACAGAAAGCGCGCGGGCAATTCCGATTCAGCCGCGGCTAATTGAGTACGGCCCTTTTTGCGCGCATCAATCCAGCACAGGCGCGCCGCATTGGTCATAAACGGCGCGACACGCCCGGTCGGTGACGCTACCCCGGCAGAAAATCCTAGCGGCAACCCTGCGAGGCGCGCAGGTACATTCCGCACCTTTCGTTTGATGCTGTCGATAGCCTTGGTTAGCCCTTTGCCACTGGGTAGCCACTCACCCGTAGGTGTCGCCACACCGTTGATATTTTGATATTCCTGCACCCACTGGCCGGACACGGTTGAACGAACGCCAAATTTTGCATCGAGTGGTATACGTCCGGCATTGATGTCTGCCTGCGCCAGTGGCGCACTGGTGTACGGCCCCTCGCCGAGCAACGCCATACCCGCCAACGCGTCATTTTGATTGCGCAAGTAAGTGGTGCGTGCGGCCAACTGCACGGCCTGAATATTGGCGACACCACTCTCACCGCCTTCTACCACGTCCTTGCGGTCAATCTGGTAGATGTCCGGCACCCATAGCGATTGCTCATTAATCTTTGTCATACTGATTCCCGGTGAAAGAAACTTGCCCGTTATAGTTGAGTGCGCCGTCATACCGGCTGATAGATTTAGGTTGATATCCCTCGGGATACACGGTCAATATTTCCCCCATATAGCCACAAGCCGCAAAGTGAATGACCCCCTTGGTTCTGTTCTGGATATTTAGCCCTTGAATATGGCGGCTCGCGGGCTTGGCATCGCCAATCAGGCGCTCCAGCTCCCCGACTGTCCCCTCCGTCATTCCAACGTCATTGACGTCAACCGTGAGGCGAAACGTTCCGGACGGGTCAGCCACCTCCCACCACTCCGCGATGCTCATGCTGTAGCCCATGTTTTCAATCACGCGGCGAATAGCGGAAACGGTGCCTTTGCGGCGGTGGATGTAAAACGCATCGCTGACAGCCTTGCGCTTTTCCGCCTCCGGCCAGTCCTCATCCCAGCGGTCAACGGAAAATGCCCACGCCAGATACGGCAGGAATTTGACCGGGCATCGCATCGGGTTCCACAGGTCACGGAGCGGCACATTTAAATCCATACCCGCCGCGCAAGCCTCGGCCGCACGCCGCTCTAGCGCGGATGACCCCGGCGGCAGCAGGCTACTCATCAGAGCCGCCGATAATGATTTGATAATCGGTACAGTTGGCCGCCTGCGTCTTGTCCAGCACAACATCAGATTGCGGAGCCGCCAGTTCGACACGCTGCACCCCGCTTACATGCAGCGCGGCATAGATGGCCGAGCGGCGAATGTCACGGCCGAGACGTCGCTGTGCGTTGATATAGGCTTTTAGACGCTGCTCAGCGGCGGCTTTGATGGGTTCGACGGCTGGGTCAGGCAAGACAAACAGCGTGGCGATAATCTGGTAATCAACAATCGTTGCCGATGCCACTGTCACCCGGTCAGCCACCGGGCGCACACTCTCGTCATTCAGTGCCTTGGCCACTACCGCGAGCAACTCATCGGGGGCGGTGCCGTCACCGTCGCGCGCCAGCACGCTGACTGAGACCATGGCCGGGGCCGGACTGAATACCGAGGCATCGGCGACACGGCCGTCGGCGCTCAGGGCGTGAAACTCATACGCCCCCACCGGCCCCGCGACTGACATTCCCTCAAAGGCCGACGGGATGCGAGGGCGGAAATCCTCGTCTGACTCCATGACGGCGGCAATGGGCGGGATAGCAGAATCATCCGCCGGGGCAATGGTCAGTCGCGGGGTGTTGTTGTTCGCGCCGAGCTGGTCGAGGTCTGCACCGCCTGCATAGGCCACCATGACCGCCTGTGCGGCCTCATTGACGCGCTGGCGCAAGATAACCTCACGATAGGTGTTCTCCTGCAGGAGCTTGACGATAGGCTCCGACTCCAGCGCCAAAGTGCGTGCAATGGCCTCCTGCTGGTCTGCCGGATACAAAGAAATCAGCGTTGCCTTGCGCTCGGCAAGCAGGGTTTCATAGTCCAGCGGCTCAACGACATTCGGCGCGGGTAGCTGGCTTAAATCGATAGTTGCCATGGTGTCAGCTCAGTGGAACGGTTAACGAAAATGTGCCGCCGGTGGTGTCTTGGCGCACGCCGGTAATATCAACGAACATCTGACCGTTGAAGCTTTTCTCGAAGGTGATAGAGGTCAGCCGGACGCGTGGCTCCCATTTGAGGATTGCCATGTAGCAGGCGGCCATCACCTGCCCGTTCACCGCCGGGCTTTGCGGCTGGTCAATCAGGGCCGACAGCAACGAGCCATACTCCCGGCGCATCAACCGCAAGCCGACAGGCGTGATGAGGATATCGCGCACGCTCTGGCTGATATGTTCGCTGTCCGTCAGGGTCTGGCCCGTTTCCCGGCTCATTCCGGTGTAGCGCACTGTCATGAGGGTTTATCCGTTTGGCCGCCGCCGGTCTGGACGCCGCCGTGGGTGTGGGTATGCACGACAACGCCATTAGATGTGATACTGCCGCCGCTGTGATTCAGGTCACCGGTCATCTCGCCACCCTCTTTAATCTGAATGGTGCCGGTCACCAACTGGTTACTGCACTCCACGACGGGGGCGTTGAGGTTAATTTTTTTGCTGGCGTTAACGGTCACCGTTGGGGCGGTTACGTTGACAGACGTCGATGCGCTCACATCGGCCGTCACAATGCCGGAAACACTCAGCGCGCCGGTTTGTGGCTCGTACTCAATGACCGCGCCATCGGGAAAGCTAACGTGATAGGCTTCGGCAGACGCCGACGGGGCCGGAAAGTCGTCGGAAAAAATACCCGGCAGCACAAAAGCGGTGTCGAGTTCGCCGCCCAACGCCAATAGCAATACCTGCTCGCCAATGGACGGTGCCCACCATGTGCGCGCACCACCGGCGCGACAGGTTAGCCACTGCAACCAGTCCGACGTATTGCCACCAAGTTGAACGCGACAACGCGCCCTCTCAGGGGCGACGTCAACGATGACACCAATACGGATGAGGTTGCGCACAGCGCGTGCTAGTTCTGAAATCGATTCGAGTGTGTTCATGGAGGGAAGGATGACCGATATATTATCAGTCTACAAACAAAGGCAATTAGTTAGAGGATGAAACAACAAACGTAGTTTTTAGATATACTCAGATTAAGATGAATAGATGTCTAAATCACCATTGCAATGGTAAACACACTTTCAACACACCGGGGGAATTAATATATTAAACAACACACCAATCCCCCAGCACAAATCACTCTAATGATAGCTTTTCAATGTTATAGGCTCTAGGTCCTTTGGTTTTTTTCTCAATAGTAAACCTAACCCTATCACCAATATTTAAGAATCTATCCTCTCCAACTATTTCCTCATAAAAAAAGAACACATCTTTACCTTTATCTCTAGTTATAAATCCGAACCCCTTAAAAGAATTGAATGCTTTCACAACACCATCATGAACTTCTGCTTGAGACAACATTTACCACACCTCGCTTTTCTTTGGTTTATTCTTAAAGTGCGCACTTAATCGTCGGCGCCACAATCTGGATTCAAAAATATAGTTTCTAGACAGAATCCCTAATTTAGAATAAACCAAATTCAGCCTAGTCAACTGACCATAATTCAAACCTGCCGGATTCAACCTCAACAAACTTTTACAATCCAGTATTATTTTCCGTCTTGCGGAGTCATCATACACTGGCAAAACATTATTTAACCTCTCCCTAAGACCTTTATGATTTGACTGCTCCAATCTATTTAATTTTGCAACCAGTCCTGATGTTTTGTTCCAAATTTCATGATACTCATCAGTTGAATTGCCAGCCAAATATAAACGCTCACAAGCATGAACCATAGCCCTAATATATCTGCGCTCATGTCTTGTTACTTTAGGTACCTTATGCCCAACCCAAAGACCAGTAACAATAAAAGATTGAACATTAATTTTTTTATTCTCAACTCTTGTTTTCTTTTTATTGTGTTCTAAGCCATGTTTTTTGAATAGAGCAACCACACTTCGGATACACTCACTAATGCGCTCCGCCGATAACTCCTTTGGTGAGGATAGAGTCACATCATCTAATAGCCGTGTATAACTAATACCTAGACTTCTAAGTCTCGATACAACTGTGTATTCTGAATTAAAGAAAACAAGGTTGGCTATGTATGATGAGGTACATGCTCCTTGAGGAACCTTACCTCTATATGTGGTTAGATTAGTCAAAAGCTCAGACACATCATTTGGAAATTTAAATAACAACTTAAATATTGGAGTGACTTTGTCCGATTTTATATTGTCATAAAAATTCCTCACATCAAGACCAATAATAGTCTTACAACCACTAGCTGAATGCACTCGCGCGTTTTCTACATAATCACGCTTATTATCAGAATCTCGAATCCCACCATGCAGATATTTCGGATATTTAACCTTCTCGAATATTCTTTTATTTATTCTTTTTTGAATTCTCTTTAACTCGAACTTTGGTTCATATACTGTACGTTCTTTCCCTTTGGATTCTATAATAAATTCAGAATATGAATTATCTATATCTTTAGAAATTGACAGTAGTTTAGTTGATGCTACTCCCAAACAACGGGCCAATGCATCTATAGAAGCGATGGGGAAATGTGGGTAATTAGGTTTGTCCATAACCTTTCCAAATGTATTAGAGCGGAAAAGTGGTTAGGAGTTAGCTAAGTTTCAATAGTAGTTCAATAACGACCACTACTAAACCAGCCCACGGAGCGAGTCCCACAAACGTAGTTACTCTGCTACGTGAATTCAAGTCAATTTGCTCTGTCGTACAATTCCTCTCTCGAAGATTTTGCACCAAGCTCTTAGTTTTGTTGATAGTCAATTTTAGTTCGAATGTAAACATTTCTGTATTTCCTAGTTTAATCGTACACATGTACGGCCAGACCAAGGATCCACATCAGGATAAAATAATCGACTTGAATAACTCCTAACCTTTTCGCCAGACAACTGTCGATTGTATGTGCAACGAATTGATGCGCGGAACACGTCTTCCACGAAATCGCACGATACCCCCGCATGACCGGTCATGATCCTTTCGGATCGCCTAGGCTTCGGTTCCTGATTGAAATTGACATATCTAAAGAGCACAAGAGGCGAATGCCACCTCTGAAACAGATTGTAATATTGAAAAATTAAGAGTCAAGGTAATTAATGATAATATTACCAATCGCTTCAACCTCGGCGGGATCCCAGCCCAAAAGCGCACGTTTTTCATACTTTACCAACCTCGAAAAACGACTTGC
The DNA here is from genome assembly GCF_056376275.1 of Serratia sp. AR11. Lineage (NCBI taxonomy): Bacteria > Pseudomonadati > Pseudomonadota > Gammaproteobacteria > Enterobacterales > Yersiniaceae > Serratia > Serratia sp. AR11. Next base: position 2,423,686 of record NZ_CM150739.1, on the reverse strand, counting down.
ATGATCATATAACCCTTCCTGATGCACGCGCGCCATTCGCTGCACTCGGCCCGCAAACTCGACCAGCGCCTCGTCAGCCGACCCTTTGGCTTTCATGTAGCGATTGGTGCGCAGCTTGGCGAACATTTCGCGCTTAACCCGCCCTTTCTTGCTACGGATCGGCTGGCGTTTGCGGTCGGCATAGGGCGCGCCGTCCGGTGCCTGCTGCCGCTTAATCCTGCCCTGTTGACTGGCGCGCAGACGTTTCGCAATATCGGCGGCCATCTGGCGACGGCTGGAGGCGGACAGCCCGGCAATCAACGCAGCCAGCTTGTCATCAAAAGGCTTTAACTCATTCATCCCATGCACTCACCAACTCGCCATTAGCATAAAGATGCGTCGGGCTTTCCACCGGCATCGGCAAGGGGGGTTCCGGCGCGTGCGAGACATGCAGCTCGCGATTGACCTCTTTCACTATCGTGCGCTCAGTCAGTTGCAGGCTGATGCTGATGTCATAGCTGTCGTCTTTATTAATATCGGCGATGTAGGTAAAGCCCTTTTTCTTGCCCTCGGCCGTGGTCATGGCATCGGGCTGATTTTCCCGCAACCATGCCTCAATGGGTACCAGCAGGAAATCAATATCATCCGGGTAGTCGGTGACCATGACGTTGAGCGTATAGCGATTTTCAAAAGACAGGGACGCGGCCAGCGTTGCATTGATGACACCGCTATCGATAAAAATGCGCAGCATATCCGGGTTGGCCTTGAGTTTCGGCACCGCGTCATAGAGCGCCTTACGCAGACTTTTCGGCTTTAACATCGTTTTCCTCCTGACATTTTTTCACGGCCTCAACCTGTAGCGCGCAGCTCACCAGCGCACGTTCAAGATTGAAAATATCCGCGCTTAAATCACCGTTGGTTTTCGGGCTGCTGCCGGGCAGCGGGCAACTGCTGACCCTCGGACAACCAGCGTAAATAATCGTCGGGGGTGGCAAAGTCGGGGCGGGTGTGCAGCCCGATAACGTCATCAGGCAAAGCAGACTGATACCAGCGACGCAGAACTTCATTTTCATTGAGAAGCCTCGTAATGGTGTGGTTTCGACGGTTCGCCAACAGGTCAGCGGCGGCGATGCGCTGGCGCAACATAACCTGTGCTCGTTCATTACTCAGGGCACTTTCCTGTAAGGCAGCTATTGCTGTGCGGCTTTCGGTTAGCGCCGCCGCTATTTTGACGTTTTCCAGCTTGGTGGCATCCAGTCGATCGCCAAGGGTAATAACCTGCCATTTCATCAATGCAATGACCGCCAGCAACACCAGCGCCAGAAAAAGCTTGCTACTGCGACTCATAACGCCCCCGTCATACACAACGCCACTTCCCGACCCCGGCGATTCTCCAGTCCGGCAGACCTGACTCCGTTGACAAACACCCAGCGGGGAAGCTGATTGCATGCGGCTGGCCACTGCTTTTTATTGATGAAATTCGCCAACGCCGACGAGCACGCTGCGCCGGTGCCGACATTAAACGCAAAGCTGACCACGGCGTCATAGACCGGTTGCGGCATGGTCACCGGCATGCACTGCGCGAGGCGTTTCTCGACCTGCATGACGTCAGCCACCAGATTGACCGCCGCCTCCCGCTCGGTAATTTGTCGCCCTGGGTTAACCCCGGCCGTGTGACCGATGCCACTTGTCCAGACGCCCGCACTGCACTGATATGGACTCAGGCGGCACCCTTCCAGATTGGCGATTAGCTCAAGGCCTGCCATCGACGTATGCAGCCGGGTAAAGTCCGGCAACAAGGCCGCCAGTGCCAACACGACGGCGACGCTGCAACGTTTAACGATTGATTTCATCGAAAACCTCCCGGGGGATGCCGACATTTTTCAGTAGCAAATAGCTTTTGCGGCGGTAATACCAGTTAGTTAAAAAAGTGCCGACGCCGACCACCGCGCCAACAATCAACGCAATATCCTGCGCGGAATACTTCCCAGCCCACGCCAGCAGCACCGCAACGACGTAGGCAATAAACGAGGTGACTTTCTCCATGGTTAATCCCATAGCTGAACGGTTTCGGATGCCGGGGCTGTGTCAATCACTGGCAGCGTGACCACCGTGCCATGCGGCAAGATGACACCCAGCTCAGCCAACCCCGGATTAGCCAGCAGCACCGCCTCGACCACGCCCTCGGTGCGGCCGTAAGCGCGATAACACAGCGCGTCGAGCGTGTCCCCTTGAAGCGCGATGACGTTCATCAGATTTGCCCGACAATGCAACGCGGCTTACCCTGTAACCGGGCGATTGACCAGCGCATATCCCGCCAGTGCTCATCAATGGACACCTCGACGCTGTCGGCTTTTTTGTCCCCCTTGGCGCTGGCATCCGCGCCCCGATAACGTTCGTACAGCGTTGCCGTGGTCATGGCGCAGACCGCGCTCAGGTAGTGGAAACACTTCTCGCTTTCGCCGTCGATTTCATCGGCAGGAACGGCGGCCAGCGTCTTGAACCCAGCGGCGATTTGCTGCTCGCGATAGAGATAAAGCTCCGCATTCGTCTCCGCGATACCGCTGCGAATGGCAAAGCGCAGGCGCTCAGGCGTGACCGTGTACTCCAGCCGCATCAATTCGCGGATGCGCTTCGGGTCAACGTCCGGGAAAAAGAACGTGTTTTTAATCACCGGCTCTGGCGCATCCGGCTGCGGGATAATGGCCGTCGGCTCGTCCTTCGGTTCGACCGGGTTACGCATAATCACTGTCGTCATGACAACCTCAAAATAGGTGGGCGGTGAACGATGGCGTTGATAAGTCAAAAGACACTCTCGGCCATCGTGCCGCCCGGCACGGGGTGCGTTCTGTTAACCGCCGGTTTTTTTAACCGGCTTACGTGGACGCCCGCGCTTGGCCGGAGTTGCGGCGGCCTTGCGCGTGCGCGTGGTTGTTCTTTTTGCGGCGGGCGCGGGCTTCGGCTTGAGGGCGCTCTCGCATTTTTGGATCTCTTTTTTCACCCCGGCATTGCTGTCGAGCTGCATTGCGCGGACGAGGTACTCCAGCGCCTGCGCTGGGTCACCGCTGTCACTCAACATAAGACCGGCCACCTTGTAGAGCTTGGCCTTGACCATGTCAGGCATATCCTCGGCGGCGGTCATTTCGATGGCGGTGCGCAGGTCATCGATGCTGGCCGGGCTTCCCGCCTTGCGGCTGCGTTCTGCCGACAGTGCCACCTCTTCGGCAAACAGATACGCGACCGGCCGTTTGTTGTTCGGCACCTTAAGACGGTATTTCAGGGCATAAGGCGCAATGCCCAGCGCGCCGGGAATGTCATCGGCGTCGAGTTTCCACTGCATGACCGTCATCAGAATGTCATCCTGTGCGCCCCGACCTTCGGCCAATACACCCGCCACCCATGGCGCGTATAACGGCAACATGGCGCGCTTGTGATCGGCCTTTCTCTCGACAGAATGGATAAGTTTCAGCTTTGTGCGGTCTGCGGCCAGCTTGACGAGCATTTGCTCGTAGGCGGTGGCATGGCGCAGCGGATTATCCACCCGCTGCGCGGCCTCCACGGCCGAGACCCGCATCATGTGACGCTGTGCGGGACTCGTCATGGTTTACTCGCCGCCTTCTGGTTGAGTTTCCAGCGTGGTTTCCGGGGTTGCTGCCGGTTGAGCCACAGCGCCTTGAACTGCCAGCACAATAGCGTCAGCTAACGCATTGATATCCGCGCCGGATGACTGCTGGATCACATTCGATACCATAGCGGCCGATTTTTCAGTCGGTGCGGGCAGCAGTTCGATGTTTTCAATCAGGCAACCGGCCGCATAGTCTTCGACCACATAGTCAATTTTCATCGACTCGTAGTTCTCGACGCGGTCACGCTTGGCGTTCTCTTCGATGTGACGACGGTGACTGTCATCCATGATGTAAATCGACAGATTGGCGAGTGTAGTGATAAAGATGGCGTTAGCCGGGAAGAACGGCACGCGCACCGCTGGCAGGTTACCGATACGCTTCTGGCTGACAATCACGTCGGCGGCCAGTGCCTCGGTATTGGGTTGCTCTTGGTTGACCAGCGGGAAATATTTGTCGGCCAGCAGCTTACGGCCACAAATCACCACAAGGTCAGGCGACTCCTGATGCCATGGCGCAATCAGGTTGTTGGTCGCGTCCATCACCACGGCATCGAGATTGGCATAATCGCCGCCCTTGCCAATGCGAATAACTGTCGAAATTACCGCACCATCTTCGCCGGTGATGTTGCTCATCACGCGCGATGCGGCCTCTTTACGGTATTTTTCCAGCCAGCCCTCAGCCACATCCTGCAGCATCGGGTTTTTGGCACGGTCGGAGGTTGCCGCACGGCTGGTGCCATTGAACCCGGCCATGATGAAATCCAGCGCCTGACGCTTGGCGATGGCGTTGCGGATACGCAACTGGAAATCCTGATAGCGCGCCCATAAATCGAGCTGGTTATAGCGCAGATGGAAATCAAAGTTCACCTGCTGGCATTCGTACTTGTTGGACTCCAGCGAGGTGAAATCAGCGGTCTGACGCTCTTTACCGCCGTCGGTGTCGGTGGTGCTGGCAATTGAACCGTTGACGCCCACACCGACCTTCTCGCCCTTCAACTCAGCAACCGGGGTCATGTTGATGCGGGTCAGGAACTCGGAGGACTCCTGTACGATGTTCATCAGTGATTGCGTCACTGACGGCTCTACGCTGAATTTTTTGCCGACGTCGCCGACGTCCGTGATGCCGTTCAGCTTGGCAACCTGTTTCAGATAGGCGTTAAATTGAAAGCGGGTCTTTGTCTTCATTACATTATCCTGATTCGATGAATTCGGGTTACTTCACAGCGGTGCGCCACGCGCCCCGCCCTGGCTGTTATCAGCAGTTGGTCAACAGACTGTCTTCACCGTTGCCGCCGGAGGCTTTCGGGCGTCGCTGTTGGCTCAAGTTCTCGGTGGTATCGAGGGTGATTTGAAGCTCGGAAAGCTGTTCCTGACCGGCCGTTACCTCACCTTTCAACCCTGCGATTTCCTGCTCAAGCTGGGCAAAGCGCGTTTCGGCGCTGTCACCGTTGGTTTGTACCTGCTCGGCGATAACAGTGACCGCGTCATGCACATCGCTGAATCGCGCGTCATCGCTGATTTGTTTACGGCTGAACATGCCTTTTACACGGTCGGTCAGATTAGTCAGCAGACTGTCAGGCAGCTCCTCAAACTCCAGCAGCACCTCAGTCGCCACAGAGAACACATCACCCGGCTCGGCTTTTTTACCGGCCAGCGGGTTAGTCTTGGCGCGGGAACAGAATTCGAGGTATTCGGTGCCGAGGCTGGCCGGGTCATCAGTGACCGCCAGACCGACGAGGTAGCATTTGCCGGTGTTGGCAAAGTTCGGGCGGATTTCCATGGAGGTGTAAACTTTCTGGCTGGCCTTGACCATGCCGACCAGTTCGTCGGTCGGGGTCATTTTGGCGAACAGCGCCCACTTGCCATTGAGGATAGAGTCATCATCAATCTTCTCGGCCTTCAACTCGACCACGTCGCCGAGGCGCTTAAAATCGCCGTTGGGAAACAGCCCTTTGATGTGCTCCAGATTGATACGGCAACCATAAACACGCGGGTCAAAACCGCCTGCCATTTCCTGAATATCGTTACCGTCAATTACGCGGTTGTCACAGGTGTCGCCCTCGACGCCAATGCGAAACCATTTAGATACTTTCTTTGCCATGAGCCATTGTCCTGAGTGGTTAAGGTCGGGGCTAGTTTCCCGACTGACCACCCTCACGGCCAGCGACGGCCGACGGACTATCCCTCAGACAACAGCACCTTAGCGCGCAGCCGTCGTGGCTTGCGTAGCCTTGCCCTCGTCATCCACATGAGGGCATATCATGCAAATCCAGACCGACACCTCGTTACTCAGCGACCCACGCCGACAGGCTGCGTTGCTGTACTGGCAAGGTTTCTCCGTGAAGCAAATCGCGGAAATGTTGAAGCAGAAAGCACCCACGGTGCAGAGCTGGAAACAGCGGGAAAAATGGGACGATATCGCGCCTATTTCCCGCGTGGAGTCCAGCATCGAGGCGCGAATGGTGCAGCTCGTTCTCAAGACAAAAAAAGAGGGCAGCGACTACAAAGAAATTGACCTGTTAGGCCGCCAGATTGAACGCCTTGCGCGCGTCAGCCGTTACATGAATTCCGGCAACGAAGCCGACCTCAACCCCAACGTTGCCAACCGCAACAAAGGCGAGCGCAAAAAGCCGACAAAGAACTATTTCAGTGACGAAGCTATTGCGAAGCTGGAAGAGATTTTTTATGACGAGTCTTTCGATTATCAGCTCGGCTGGCACAAGGCCGGACTGGCCCACCGCATCCGCGATATTCTGAAATCGCGCCAGATTGGGGCGACCTTCTATTTTTCCCGAGAGTCACTGCTGCACGCGCTTAAAACCGGCCATAACCAGATATTCCTGTCAGCAAGCAAAACGCAGGCGTATGTATTCCGCGAATACATTATTCAATTTGCCCGGCGGGTTGACGTTGAGCTGACCGGTGACCCGATTGTGCTCGGCAATAACGGCGCTAAGCTGATTTTTCTCGGCACCAACTCCAACACAGCGCAAAGCCATAACGGCGACCTGCTGGTCGATGAAATCTTCTGGATCCCCAACTTCCAAAAGCTGCGCAAAGTGGCCTCCGGCATGGCCTCGCAGAAGCACCTCCGGTCAACCTACTTTTCCACCCCGTCAACGCTGGGGCATGGTGCGTTTCCGTTCTGGTCTGGCGAACTGTTTAACAAGGGCCGCAAAAACGCCAGCGAGCACGTCGAGATCGATATCAGCCACAGCGCATTATCCGCCGGTAAGCTGTGCGACGACGGCCAGTGGCGGCAAATCGTCACCATTGAAGATGCCCTGCGCGGTGGCTGTAACCTGTTTGACCTCGACGTGTTGAAACGGGAGAACAGCGCCGAGGACTTCCGCAACCTGTTCATGTGTGAATTTGTCGACGATAGCTCGTCAGTGTTCCCGTTTGAGGAGTTGCAGGGCTGCATGGTCGACAGTCTGGTCGAGTGGACAGACGTTAACCCGTACGCTGACCGGCCATTCGGTGACCGGCCGGTGTGGGTCGGCTATGACCCGGCGCACTCCGGTGACAGCGCCGGTTGCGTGGTACTGGCTCCGCCAATGGTGACGGGCGGCAAATTCCGCATACTGGAGCGCCACCAGTGGAAAGGCATGGATTTTGCCACGCAGGCCGAATCCATCCGCAAGCTGACCGGAAAATACAACGTTGAATATATCGGCATCGACGCCACAGGCATCGGGCAAGGCGTTTTCCAGTTGGTGCGCGCCTTCTACCCGGCCGCCCGTGAAATCCGCTACAGCGCCGAGGTGAAAACAGCCATGGTGCTCAAGGCAAAAGACACTATCGGCAGCGGCCGGCTGGAATACGACACCGCCTACACCGATATCACCAAATCGTTTATGGCCATCCGCAAAACTATGACCGCCAGCGGCCGAGGCATGACCTACGAGGCGAGCCGCAGCGAGGAAGCCAGTCACGCCGACGTCGCGTGGGCAACCATGCACGCGCTGTTAAATGAACCCCTGACCGCCGCCAACGGCCAGCCCTCTAAATCTATTCTGGACTTCAACCGATGAGCAAACGTAATCGCAACCGCAACAAGGGAAAAGAGACTCTGACTGTTGCAGAGCCTGACCAGAAAATGCAGGCGTTTACCTTTGGTGAGCCGTCGGCCGTTCTGGATCGCCGCGAGATTCTGGATTACACCGAGTGCGTCGGTAACGGCAAATGGATTGAACCGCCTATCAGTTTCTCCGGGCTGGCGAAAAGCCTGCGCGCCGCCGTTCACCACAGCTCGCCGATTTATGTGAAGCGCAACATTTTAGCGAGCACCTACATCACGCACCCCCTGCTATCACAGCAAGATTTCAGCCGATTTGTGCTGGATTATCTGGTATTCGGCAACGCCTTTTTAGAAAAACGCCAGAGCGTCAGCGGCAAGTTGTTGAAGCTGGAAACCTCCCCGGCCAAATACACCCGGCGCGGCGTTGAACCCGGCGTTTATTGGTTTGTGCAATCGTTCGTTGAGCCGCACCCGTTCGCCGCGAACAGCGTTTTCCACCTGTTGGAACCGGATATCAACCAAGAGCTGTACGGGATGCCGGAATATCTGTCGGCGCTCAATTCTGCCTGGCTGAATGAATCCGCCACGCTGTTCCGCCGCAAGTATTACCAGAACGGCGCACACGCGGGCTATATCATGTACGTGACGGACGCTGCGCAGAACAATACCGATGTGGAAGCGCTGCGCGATGCGATGAGCGACTCAAAAGGCATGGGGAATTTTAAAAACCTGTTTTTCTACGCGCCGAACGGAAAGCCCGACGGAATCAAGATTGTGCCGCTCAGCGAGGTGGCGACGAAGGATGATTTCTTTAACATCAAAAAGGTCAGCGCCGCCGACCTGCTGGACGCCCACCGCATCCCCTATCAACTGATGGGCGGTAAGCCGGAGAACGTCGGGTCAGTGGGCGACGTGGAGAAGGCCGCAAGGGTGTTTGTCCGCAATGAGCTGACGCCGCTACAGCAACGTATCACTGAGGTGAATGACTGGATCGGCGAGGAGGTCATCCGCTTTAAAAAATACACCCTCGACAACGACGACGAATGATAAACCGGCCGCCTGATTGGCGGCCTTTTCATACCCACCTGCAAACGCCCTCAGACGCCCACCAAGGCCCGCGCGGCCGACCCCAGCAGCGAATCAAACCAAAGAGCCGCAACGCCATCACGACACGCTGACGCCGTCAATTCTGATAATTAAATACGTGCCTGCGCGCAATGCTATCCCCGCCACGCCTGCCCGCTTCGCTGGGCGGTTTTAATGCAGTTGCCGGTGGTACTCTAAGCCTTGTTGGGTATGGCGATACGTAGAAAATAATCATCGAGGATTTTTACGCAAGATAATGCATCTTCATGCACTTTTCATATCACAGAACTAGCTCATGAAAAGCCAATGAATCTGCCTTATAGGATTTCACGTGTAGTAATGTGTAAGTTTAATATAACTCCCGAAAATCAGTCACTTTCAATGCAAGAATTATAAAAGGCCTCAAGAGGCCTTTTGGTATTCAAATTTTAATTGCTGATATTTTCCTTTGAAAACTCTCAACAAATATTTTTTCACCAAACCCCATTATCAACCCTCCTGCAAATGCCATAAATGGATCAGTTGCTATGGCTTTAGAGCTGAACCCACCCAAATTAATAGTAAGCACATCTGTTTTCATCAACAAGGCCAATGAGATTGAGAAAACAACAACAAATATTACTCTTGTAGTTATTCCCAATCCATCACTCATAATTGACAGTATTTCTTTGAATTCAAAAACTCTAGTCCTAAAAGCTAATGACAGCCAACATCCCAAACAGGCCCCCAACGCAACTAGAAGTAAATTCGCAATATAGTGCAAAGTGGTGTCATCAGTAAACCTAGTTAAGCCAAAGTAGAATAAAAAAGCAAGTATAACCGGAATGAAAATTAACTTAATAAAATTCAATAGAATATCATTCCTAATATTTGGCCCTGAATTAAAAATAACTTCATTTTTTATTTTCTCGAGACCATTTCGCGCCAATAAAACTTGGCTAACCTGTCCATTGAAAGCCAGGTCTGCTAGCACATAAACCCTTTCATAATAAAAGCAATACATAGGTTCACTTTTATTATATAACCTTTGCAAAACCATTATGGAAAGTTCAATGTCATCTTTAAGTTTAATGATTGAATCAGGAAACTCATTTACTTTTTCATTTACACAAAAAAATATATCATCCAGTTGACCAGGTCTTTTATACTTACTAACAGTGAAATACTTTTCCTCTATGGCCATGCTATTTAGGCTCCCCACAGAAACGACATTGCTCCAAAGGTGCTGCAAGGGTCTCACCTCTACCTGTAATAGAATAGGTAAGCCCCCCACCGCCAACCTTCGCACTTAATTGATCTATAAGATTTTTGATTTCACATAGTTCCTCATGGTAAGATTTAACCTGCTTATAGCCCTTCATTTCTTCCAATCGGATACTAATTTTATCCAAATCATAAGTTATTTGTGATTTTCTAATTTTCATCAGACTCTAACCTCATCGCGTATCGTAATATCTTCTATTTCGGCACCCAAAGTAATCAATTCTTGCCTCATTTCATTATATACAGACAAAGATTTACCAGAAGGATCTTCTACAGTAACGATAACTGAGAACTTAATTCCTTCGATTGGATAGTCCATACTATCTCTAACTTGAGATGTTACTCTCAATCTCCAGTTAGTTGAATTACCAAAACCTGCTTTACTAGCACGTTCATATGCTTTTGTAGGCCACCATTTAAATCCTTGCTCGATGAGGTTTTTTTCAAAATTACTGTCTTCACCAAGTTTTATATCCCATATGGAGTTAACAGCTTTACCAAACGTACCTACATTATTTTTAATTTTTTGTTGTTGCAAGGATGCATCAACATTTGCTCGGATATATTCCTGCCCAAATTGCCGATCAATAGGTGGAGAGTAAACTAGCGTCATTTTTATTCTACCCCGGCATTTCCCATTAGCATTAGCTAATGACTTAGGCCAAGTAAAATTAAACTCTCCGACTTGCCCTTTCGATAAGACGCCTTCAAAAATAAAAGTGAACGAAGTTTCTTCCTTTGTAATCATGTCCTGTGAATTCATTGGAAAACCAAAGCCTACAAAATCACGAGCTTCTTTACTCATTGTTTTTGAAGATAGGCAGGCTGGTACCGAAGAATTATGAATCATCAAGGCTTTAAGCGAGGTTTTACTCAAATTTCCATTTGACTTCATATCAATGCTAGCCAATATTTTTGCAATGTGAGGTGCAGACAAACTCGTTCCATGAGAGTCAAACTTTAATTTATTCAATCCATCTAATGTGCAAAAACAAGAGTTATTTTCGTCACCAATTCCACCTACATGCACAACATCTGGCTTAATACCATATGAAGTAGCCGGCCCTCTTCTAGTATATCGAGTTGGGGCTTGATAAGTGATTAATTGGTTATTAATATGGTTTACAGAACCAACAGACAGTGAGCCAACAGAATCTGAGGGAATAAGAATTTTATCGGGCTCTTGATATCTTGCTAACATTTTAAAGACATCACTCTCATTGCTTGGCCATTCTTTTCTGTAATACTTTCCATCTAAATTTCCAACAGAAATAACAAATACAACATCTAATCTCGACGATATCTCATCAATCCTTGAAGCAAGGAAACTGTATTCATGAGCCGAGGATAATTGCTGGAAGTTTATGCTCATACTGACTATTCTATAACCAAGCTCTCTCGCAGCTTGAATTTCCAAATAGAGCCAGTCACTATACTCTGATAAATTTTCAAAATGGTCGCTAAAAGTATACTTATTTGACGGCATCCATATATCATAAATATCACACCCATCATTTTCAAGACACTCTAATTTCCCATTTAAAAACTTAGCCCCTATAAGAATACTAGCCATTTCATCAGCATGATACTCATTTAAAGGTGTATCACCCAAGGCATCTGACCTCTCTACCACCCATTCGCTAAGAATATTACTGCGAATTCCTTTATCTACTAATATAACCTTAGGATAGTTTGTATCAACTTCTCTTCTTGGGAAGTTTTTTATTTTTTCTTCTGAATTCTTAGCCTCTTTAGATACAACCATTATAGGGCTAGGATAATAACTTTTCACCAAAGGGTTTTTTTTCAGTTCATCAATCAGAGGCAAGATATCATGAGCATGAGCATCTGAATCCAACAAAGAAATTGACAAAATATTGTCTTGAAAAAATCTAGATTCTTTATTTATTTTTAAAAGTCTATTTTTATTTTTTAGTTGATCAATGAAAGATTTTTTTAATTCAATTATTTTATTTGAGTCGAGTGTGTCAGTGCTTTTAGGGATAAAAAGCTCAACAATAATACTATTCTTGTTTTCAATTATTTCTCTCGAAAACTCAACATCGCTTAGAGAGGACTTATCATTACCTGTATAGAGAGAAATATCTGTAATAGCACTAACCTCACTTCTCAAAGCACCAACCTTTGATACTATTTCGCCCTTGTTGTCGAATTTCACATCTGACTTTACTTTGGCCTGAGAAAGCCTCTCTACAAGAGTAGGTAGAGAACTTTCATTAGCTTGTACATATAATTCTCCAATTTCCCCACCACCTATAACAGGATGTTTGTGATTGAATAGAGCATTAGTAGGCCGATGGCTTTTTGCTATTGCCTCATCCTTTAATGAAATTTTCAACGTTGCAAAATTTTTGCTTTCTCTATTTTTTATTTCATTAGAGATTTCTGACGTTTTATTTATAAGTTCTGCCTTATGACGAGCAAAAGCCAGATCATCTCCATAGAAAAAATCTTTCTTACCCCCCCCGACATTAGGCTCAGGCTTGTATATATAACCACCACTATTTTTTATTTTAATGATGTTTTTTTTGCTCATAACTTATCCTTTATCCACCTTGAGACTGTGCTTTTATGTTTTCCCACTAAATTAGATATATCTTGAATGGAGTAACTATGTTGATTGACAAGTATTTTCGCTAATTCATGCTCACTCCCCAAAAGTAGCGCCTTTGTAAGTTCATTACTATGATTAGCATTTATTACAAAGTAAGCCTTGATTGCTCTAAACATATCCACACTAGAGCCATCATTAATTATTGTAAATCTTTTAATGAATTCTATGCAGTTTTTAATATCTGATGGGGTAAACCCATCCAGCACTATATTTAAAAAAGACAACTCTGCTTGGGACAACTCCATAGGTCTATAGTAATTCTTTATTATTTTTTCCCTAATAGCTTTTTGCGGTTTTTCTATCTTTATTTTATTTTGAAATCTGCGCCATACGGCTGGGTCTAGCAAATTCTCATGATTTGTAGTTGCAATTACAATACCTTTATCCTTCCTTCGATCTAAACATTGCAACAAGGTATTAACAACACGTTTTATTTCACCAACTTCTTTGCTGTCGTCTCTGTACTTTGCAATTGCATCAAACTCATCTAAAAACAAAACACAATTATATTTCTCTGCAAAATCAAATAAAGTTGAAATATTCCTTGCGCTTGTACCTAAATATGATGACAGTAATGAGTCTAATCTTGCTGAGACAAGAGGAAGACCAATTTTTGCAGCGAAGAATTTGGCTAACTCTGTTTTACCAGTCCCCGGCTCTCCAAAAAACAAACAGCTATAACTAGGTAATATACCATTATCCCTCAATTCATCAGCGTGCTTCCATTCAGCAAGTATTCCATCAATAGCTGAAGTTATATTTTCTTCAAAAAAATGAAAATCCTGAAATTTTCGTATCTGCTCAGGAAAAAGCACCTCAACTAAAGGCATGCTATTTTCTTTGTCTACAGGCAAAGGTGTTGATGGAGTTAGTTCATTAACTACAGGCGAAAACGCTTTACTCCAGGTTATCCCTTTGCTTTCCAGCCCAATAGTTTTTTTAGAATGGGCTTTATCAACCAAGGCACTTAATGCTCTTGCCTCGACTGTAAGCCCATCTTTTTCAAGAGCATCTCTTAATTTTAAAATACTCTTTATAACATCTGGCGTTGGTTCATTTTTTAAACTAAAACGACACAATGTCGCTATCAAATTCATATACTTAAGCATATTTATAACTTCTTTATAGTTGCAACACAATGCAACTATAAAGCATTAAATCACCATTTGAAAGCATGTTATGCGTTTTCTGCCTCAAATTACGCCGCTTTTAAGCGGATTACATGATTTATGTTGCATCAACACATCTTCATCCGTAAGTGATGGATGCGCCCAAGACTTTAACAACATCTGTCTATAACACATAATCGACCGTTAGACCTGATTCCTCTCGGTTCAATAACAGTGTCATAGGGCGGGAACCAATCCGCCGCTCACCCTGCCCATTAGTCCGAAAATCCTCTTCATCAATCGTTAGACAGAAAAGAAAACTTCAAACCATCAAACACCATCGATGCATCACCCGCCAGCGCTCGTAATTCCCACGGTTCCGGCGTTATACCGTGCAGTGCCAATTCAAACCGGATTTGAGGGATTTTTGCCCGCTCGGCCGGGGGCAAGCGAGCAGACGGCGCATCATTTCGGGATTTTCTCCGATTACTGGTGATTTCTTGGTGATTAACCTTTAGTGACTGCCCCCTTACCGCATCTCTAAGCGTCTTAGCCACGTCCGCGTCATTCCAGCTAACATCCCCGCTATCAATCAAATCCATCACCGCCGTGACATACTCAGGCGTTGCTACCTGCATATCTGGATCAGGTTCTCGCTGAACCTCCCCACAGTTATTGACAGGACTCCGAGGCGCGCCGGAGGCGCTTTTTAAAGTCAAAGGCTCAACGTCAACAGCCTTGCGAACAATGCGCCATTCTGTTGACCGGGTTTCATGGATATGACCTGCGCCAAGGTGCGGGGCAAAAATGCCGACAACCTTTTGCACCTCTTCGTCATAAACGTTCGGCTCATCGGCCACCTTGCGGGCGACGCGAACGGTCTGCGCATCACGCGGGACGTTTGCGCCCCCCTGCCCGGCCATGTAGGCGGCAAAGTCTCCAGCATCAGCCGCCGCACGCACTGCCTCGACTCGCTCATCAAAGGAATCGGACAGGCTCACGCCACGAAGGCAAGCGGCCCGGCACTCACGGTAAGCGCCCATGGTGGGAACGCCAATAGGCTGAAACTGCGGGATGCGCCACGTTGACGCCCAGGAGGTCACCGCCGCAGCCATATCGCGCAGTGGCTTGCCGGTGTCGTGGTCAATCTGGCCGTCGAGCGCATAACCGTCGATATTTTTGGCGATGTATTTGGCGATATACCCCGCCGCGCCGCCCTTGTTCATGTGCTTGGCTTCAAACCGGTTCTTTGCCGCGCCTCGCTCGTCGCCGTCCTCTTTCAAGGCATAGCGACGCATGATATCGATGACGTCCTGACGCTGCTTGCGTTGGCAAAAAAGCATCATATGCCAGTGCGGTGTACCGTCATGGTGTGGCTCAACGACGCGCATGCCGTAAACGCTCAAATCGTTGTCTTTAAACGCGGTGCGCATCTTGCTCCAGATGTGCACAAGATAACGCTGGCCGTCTTTCGGTGAAAAAGCCTCTAAATCCCAGTTGTGGTTAAACTGGACTTTTTCAGCCCCTTCTTTGCCGACGACGCGGGTCGGGTGATATTTCGATGGGGTGGTGATGGTAATAAACATGCCGACATGCTTCTCGCTGGCGGCAAATTTCTCTATCCCTGCGATGGTGCTCATCAGTTCCATGCGGCGGATTTCCGGGTTAGATATGCTTGCCATCACTTTATCAATCAGGTCAACACGCTCGCCGGTAGCGACGTTCTCCAGCTCGCACCCTTTCAGATAGTCCATATTGGCAAGCCGCCGGGCCTGCACCTCACGAATAGCCTGCTTACTCGCGTAAGGGTGTTTTTTGAGGTTCACTTCACCGGCAGCAATGAGCAACGCCTCACGCCAGCGCGTGCGCTGGGCCTTCAACTGGCGTTCCCACCACTCAGAGTTAACAAGGCGTGACAGACTGGCAACTGCTGACGTAGCGTCCAGCGTACCTTTGAGATATTTACGCCAGTGCATCGGAGTAATGTTAAAAGCCCGCGCCATATGCGCGATACGGCCATAGAATTCGGCCTGAACACTGTTGCTGATTAACTGTGAATTATCCCCGTTATTTTCAGCGATAAACTCCTCGCAATAGCGGTCATAATTTTGCAGCAATTGACCAGCAACGCGGTCAGCAAAGCGTCGCAACTCCTTGTCATCCGTGCCCGGCAGACTTGCATAGTTGTCCACCTCCGCCATAAAGCACGGCGATGCGTTAAGGTTCATCGCATTTTTATCGTTAACGATTTCAATGCGCGGCCAGATGCGGCGCTCAAACTGGAGTACAAGCCACTTATTGGCGGCGTGCAGCCCCTGCTCTTTCAGCAAATAGGTATGGCGGCCTAGAAAAATTAGGCTGAGGAAATGTGGCAAGGATTGAATTTTACGCAAAACAGCTTGCCCCTGAGCGTGTTGCTCACGGGTAAGCGGTCTTTCTCTTCCAATGGCGGGTTTTGGGGCGTTCCATGAATGAACACCGACGAACGGCTCGCCGGAAGTTGTAGCGAATGGCGGCGGCGGTGAGGGGGCTATACGCCCCCTTTCCTCTCTTTGTTCGCTGGCGTTGTTCATTTCTGCTTCCGGTTAGCCTGCCACTCGAACGACACCACCATTAAGAACAGAATCAGCGGGACACCCCACGCCGGGGACGTGACCTGCAACCATGAGCCATGGGGAACAAAACCCATGATTTTTAGGATTGATAAAACAATAGTGGCGGTATAAGCGCCCCATGAAAAAGGTGATGTCACCGCCATTAAAAATTGCTGCTTAATTGTCATTTTTTTCTACCGCGTAATGAGTGGAGAAAGCCTCTTGGCACAGCTTGCCGATGCGTTCAATCTCAGCGGCCAAACTGGCAATGCTGGTGACGGTTGAGTCGCGAACGTGGTGATGCACCAACCCGGAAACCAACTGCGTGACCGTCGGGTAATAACCAACTGCGTCGAGCCACACCTCGCCCTTTCTGCTGCCGGTTTTAACCAGTTTTTTCTGGTTTAAAATGAACTGATGGGCATCGCTGGTGACGACCCAATCCTTGCCGATAGGAATGCGCAGCATGATTAACCTCTGAAATGCTTAGTTTGTAGTTCGTGGATGGTTTGGCATGACACGCAACGAGTCACGCCGGGAAAGGCTGCACGACGCGCGGCCGGGATAGCTTGGTCACACTCCTCGCAAATTGACGCAGACACTCCGCCTTTAATGCGTGCCGCATTAATTTGCGCGGCGAGCGTCTCCTGCTGGCGCTGTTGCACCAAATCCATTAAATCCGGCATCGTTATAGCTCCGATTCGTTATTCAGTTGATTGAGTGCCTGCTGACCTAATTCCACAATGCGGTGCGATTCCTTCATCACCTCGCTAATGCTGGTAATCGTCTTAAGATAAACACCACGTTTCACAGAAAGATTAATAAGGTCAGCAACCAGCTTTAACTCACTTGAGTAAATAGCTCTGGTTGGATAGTATTTTTCCTTTGTCTCTTTATCTTTTTTCACTTCGGCCAGAATTAAACTGCCCGCTTCCATTTTCATGATGGCGAACGCGTTATTTATTTCCACATAATGTCGTTCAGCCATGATTAAAGCCCTGCTTATGCGCACGGCCTTCGTGGTCAAATTTATCCGACTCTTGACGCAGTAGTTCGATAATCTCAACGCTAGACAGGTGATTGACGGCGGCATGTGTTGCGAGGCGGTCAAGGCGAGATGAGAAGCTAACAGCGGCATCAACCTTTGCCTCAACACGTGCGTTGTTCAACATAAAATTACGTGAGTCCGCATCAGCCTTATTTCGCATTTCTTGGCCCACGGTTTTATACATGTGCATAGAGAACTCCAGATAAAAGAATGCCCGACGCAATAAAGCGCCTTTAAATTCAGAGCAGGTTAATTAATGGAAATATGCTTCGGGTTTAACCGAGGTCAATATAGTTGGCGCATGGTCAAATAAATTAAATAGCTCACGCAACGCTCTAAATAAAGCCTCGCGCCATGCGCAAGACTCATCATCAATTCGCCAGTATGGCTGATTGTATTCAGCCTCAGTTAGCCCAGCATGCAGAAATAAAGTGCGCCTTTGGCTGATAGTCAGTCGGCCAATAAAACCAGATTTACTAATGCCGTGTTTACGATAGGTAGCGAAGGCACTGCGAAGCTCATCAATGGCGCAAACAACACGCTCACGTTCGCAGTCACTCATTTCCTCCAGACGCATAACAGCATGGCGCTGCTTTAAGCCCGCATGAAAACAGACCGTCAGGCGCTCACGCTCCATCATCTGATTGTAAAAATTACAGGTGCTTTTCCAGCGAGGGGCGGCGAGGCGCTCTCCGACCAAAGCGCGCAGCCCGGCGGGCTGGTTACGAACAATACCGGCGGTGATAGCTGTCATTTTGATATACCTCGCAACACTGAATTGATGGAGGAGATCCAACGGCTGGCCCGGCGAGTACGAATGACGATACCTTTCCGGCCCTTGCCGTGGGTGATAGTGATATCAAGCACGCGGCCGGTCTGGTGATTCCAGAGCATCGGAGCTATTGAGATAGGTTGTTGCATGTTTTTATCCCTCTTTCACCTGCGTCAAGACGATGGTTCACCAAGCCCCAACCACAAAAGCCACCCATCACGAATTTCTTTCGGGCGGCGCTCATAGGCTAATTTCAAACCCGCATTCCACGCCGGTAGGTAAACCCAATGCTCTGCGCGTGCTGTAGGAGTCTCGGGATTGCGCATTTCAACCGTTGGCAATTTGCCCTTATCAATCATCCCTCGCACTGCATCAGGGGTTTTCCCAATAACTTTGGCAAATTCCTGATATGGCAATGCATCCGACAAACTTACGATTTGTTTGCTCATCTGCTAATCTCCTATCTAGATCTAACCAATTGCCTAGAGTTGCTTCTGATGGCTTACAGTTGGTTAGATGATTTATGAAAATTGTTTTATTTGTTCTATATATTAGAGGATGTTGAAAACATGTCAAGCGTGATAGGCGAAAAGCTGGCTCTTGTCAGAGAGTCTGAAAGGCTCAATAGAAAGCAATTTGCTGAAATTACAGAAGTTCCGTATAGCTCCCTTACTTACTACGAAAGCGGGCGTTCAACACCACCAACAGACATCACGATGAAAATATTTAGCCACTCGCGCTTTCAAAAGTACGCGCTTTGGTTCTTTACTAACCAGATAGCACCAGAGTCCGGGCAGATAGCACCGGCACTCGCACACTTTGGGCAAGAGGCAACAACCTCGCAGCACTCCGGCCAAAAGATTGGCTAATCATTCACCTAAGTTATTTATTTAACACTTTTGGGGTAAGGGCTTGTTGCGTACCTGAAAGTAAAAACTTCCTCAGAGGGCTTCGCGATGGCGATTAAGAAGCTCGAAGATGGTCGATATGAAGTGGACATTAGGCCGAACGGGCGCAACGGAAAGCGCATCCGTCGGAAATTTGATAGGAAGCATGAAGCACAAGCTTTTGAGAAGTACATAACCGTCAGCTATCACGACAAAGAATGGCTCTCTAAGCCTACGGATAAAAGGTCATTATCGGAGCTGGTTATACTATGGTGGAGCTATCATGGTAAGAACAACAACCATGGGCCATCCTACCTAAAAAAACTGGAGCGTATTACGCGAATGATGGACAACCCAGCCGCATTTCAGATTGATAAATCCCGCATTACAGCTTATCGATCGGCGCGGCTAGCCGAAGGCATTAAAGCATCCAGCATTAATCGCGAAATGACAGCGATAAGCGGAATGTTTACCGACCTTATTGACTCAGGGCTTTACTGTGGTGAGCATCCGATTCGCGGTAGCGGGAAACTCAAAGAAGCCAACACAGAAATGACTTACCTTGCCCGTGAGGAAATAAGCGCATTGCTGCAGGCTCTGGATGGCGATAATCGCCGGGTTGCCGTTCTGTGCCTGAGCACTGGCGCGCGATGGGGAGAAGCCATCAAACTCAAAGCGGAGCATGTCATTCACAACCGTGTGACGTTTGTTCAGACAAAAAATGGTAAAAGGCGCAGCGTTCCTATTTCTCAAGAAGTCTCTGACGAAATCTTATCTCAGAAGTCCGGGCTACTATTTCCGCGAGCTTCTTACAATCATTTCCGAGAGATATTGAAGGCGACTAAACCGAACCTCCCCCATGGGCAAGCATCGCATTCGTTGCGCCATACATTCGCAACTCATTTCATGATGAACGGGGGCAATATCATCACGCTCCAGCGGATACTTGGTCATGCGCGAATTGAACAAACAATGAACTACGCTCACTTTGCGCCCGACTTTCTACAGGATGCAATTTCCTATAATCCGCTGGGAGGGAAAATCAATGTTTAGCGTCCACAACGCGTCCACACATAGATGGTTTTCTGGTGGCTGTAGTTGCCTGTGGTGTAACTTAACCTTCTGTTTTATATAGGTAGCACTGGTATTCAAGGCAAGAAAAAGGCCGCAAAAGCGGCCTTTTTTGGTTTCACGCAACTTACTCTTTCGGGCTTGCGTTCTCTACCCGACTTTTCAGTTTTTGCCCTGGACGGAAAGTGACCACGCGACGCGCCGTAATCGGAATGTCTTCGCCGGTCTTCGGGTTACGCCCCGGACGTTGGTTCTTGTCACGCAAATCAAAATTGCCAAAACCTGACAGTTTAACCTGCTCACCGTTTTCAAGAGCACGACGAACCTCTTCGAAAAACAGTTCTACCAGGTCTTTGGCATCCCGTTTGCTAAGCCCAAGCTTTTCAAACAGGTGTTCTGACATTTCAGCTTTAGTAAGCGCCATAGGTTCAATCCCTCAAGGATGCTTGGAATCGCTGTTTTAGAGCCTCTACACATTTTGCAACGGTAACGGCTATCTCCTCTTCTTCCAGTGTACGAGCGGTATCCTGCAATACCAGACTGATAGCCAGGCTCTTATAACCCTCTGCCACGCCCTTGCCACGGTACACATCAAACAAGTTTACGCCAACTACCTGATTTGCGCCAACTTTCTTACACTCTGCCAAAATATCTTCTGCGGGGACGTTTTCAGCCACCACAACGGCGATATCACGGCGGTTTGCCGGGAAGCGAGAAATCTCCCGCGCCTGAGGTACGGCGCGGCTTGCGACCTTGTCCCACTCCAGTTCAAACACCACTGTGCGGCCGTTAAGATCCAGTTTACGTTCAAGTTCCGGATGAACCACACCGATGAAACCTACACGTTCACCCTGGAAATAAATCGCTGCGCTCTGCCCTGGGTGCAGGGCCGGATTAGCCTCTGCCTTGAACTGAATTTCGGATAATTTACCGGTCAGCTCCAGGACAGACTCCAGATCCCCTTTTAAATCATAGAAGTCGACTGGCTTACGCGCCAGATCCCAATGTTCTTCATGCGTATGGCCCGCAATCACCCCTGCCAGCATGACGTCCTGACGGATACCCAGATTTGCCGCAGTATCAGGGACAAAGCGCAGGCCGCTTTCAAACAGGCGCAGACGCGTCTGCTGGCGATTCTGGTTATAAACCACCGCGGACAACAAGCCGGTCCACAGCGACAAACGCATGGCGGACATCTCTACCGAGATTGGGCTTGGCAGGATCAGCACTTCTTCGCCCGGGTGCAGCAAGGCCTGTACTTTAGGATCAACGAAGCTGTAGGTGATCGCTTCCTGGTAACCGTGATCGACCAGCATGGTCTTCACGCGTTTCAGTGTCAGATCTGCTTCGCGATGCTTGGTCATGATCAGGTCAGCGCGGACCGGCACGTCAGGAATGTTGTTGTAGCCGTAAACACGCGCCACTTCTTCCACCAGGTCTTCTTCGATTTCCATATCGAAACGCCAGCTCGGCGCAACCGCCAGCCAGTTATCGCCCTGCTCGGTCACCTGGCAACCCAGACGACACAAAATGTCACTGACCTGCTCGCTTGGCACCACATGGCCAATCAGGCGATCGAGCTTTTCACGACGTAAGGTAATGGTAGCGCGCTTCGGCAATTCACTTTCGGTGGTCACATCGATAACCGGGCCGGCCTGGCCGCCACAGATATCAATCAACAGGCGAGTCGCACGCTCCATCGCTTTGTACTGCAGCGCCGGATCAACACCACGCTCGTAACGATGAGAAGCATCAGTGTGCAGACCCTGACGGCGTGCGCGGCCGGTAATGGCCAGCGGATTGAAGAACGCACATTCCAGCAGCACGTCCTGGGTGGATTCATTCACCCCTGAGTGCTCACCACCGAAGATGCCGCCCATCGCCAGGGCTTTCTGGTGATCGGCAATCACTAAGGTATCGGCATTCAGTTTGGCTTCGGTACCGTCCAGCAGCGTCAGAGGCTCCCCAACGTTGGCCATACGCACCACGATACCGCCTTCGATGCGGCTCAGGTCGAAGGCATGCATTGGCTGCCCCAGTTCCAACAGCACGTAGTTGGTAACGTCCACCACCGCATCTATAGAACGAATGCCGCAGCGACGCAGCTTCTCACGCATCCACAACGGGCTGGCGGCCTTGACGTCGATACCTTTCACTACGCGGCCAAGGTAACGCGGACACGCCTGTGGCGCATCGACGCGGATCGGCAGCGTATCGTTAATGGTGGCAGCAACCGGGCTCATGTCCGGTTCGGTCAGGGCAACCTGGTTCAGCACCCCAACGTCACGCGCCACGCCAATAATGCCCAGGCAATCGGCGCGGTTCGGCGTTACGCTGATTTCGATCGCGTTGTCATCCAGCTTCAGATATTCACGGATATCGGTGCCAATCGGTGCGTCTTCCGGCAACTCAATGATACCGTCGTGATCGTCAGTAATACCCAGCTCGGAGAACGAGCACAGCATCCCTTCCGAAGGTTCACCGCGCAGTTTGGCGGCTTTGATTTTGAAATCGCCCGGCAGCACCGCGCCCACGGTAGCAACGGCCACTTTCAGACCGGTACGGCAGTTTGGTGCACCACAGACGATATCCAGTAAGCGATCGCCGCCCACGTTGATCTTGGTCACGCGCAGTTTGTCGGCGTTCGGATGCTGACCGCACTCAACCACATGGCCCACGACAACGCCATTAAAGGCACCGGCTACCGGCTCCACGCCGTCCACTTCCAGGCCGGCCATGGTGATTTGATCGGATAATGCTTCGCTGCTGATGGCCGGGTTTACCCACTCGCGCAACCAGAGTTCACTGAATTTCATGTAATATTCCCGCCTTACTTAAACTGTTTGAGGAAGCGCAGATCGTTTTCGAAGAACGCACGCAGGTCGGTAACGCCGTAACGCAGCATCGTCAGACGCTCCATACCCATACCGAAAGCGAAGCCGGAGTAAACTTCCGGATCGATACCCACGTTGCGCAGCACGTTCGGGTGAACCATGCCGCAGCCCAGAACTTCCAGCCACTTGCCGTTTTTGCCCATCACATCCACTTCAGCGGAAGGTTCGGTAAACGGGAAATAAGAAGGACGGAAACGAACCTGCAAATCTTCTTCAAAGAAGTTATTCAGGAAATCATGCAGCGTGCCCTTCAGGTTGGTGAAGCTGATGTCCTTGTCGACAATCAGGCCTTCCATCTGATGGAACATCGGAGTATGCGTCTGATCGTAGTCATTACGGTAAACACGACCCGGCGCAATAATGCGGATTGGCGGCTGCTGCTCCTTCATGGTGCGGATCTGCACGCCAGAAGTTTGGGTGCGCAGTAAACGCGTAGCATCGAACCAGAAGGTATCGTGATCGGCACGCGCCGGGTGGTGACCCGGAATATTCAGCGCGTCGAAGTTATGATAGTCGTCTTCAATCTCAGGCCCGGTCTCTACGGAGAAGCCCAGTTCGCCGAAGAAGGCTTCAATTCGGTCGATGGTGCGGGTTACCGGATGCAGCCCACCGTTTTCCATACGACGGCCCGGCAAAGAAACGTCGATGGTTTCTGCCGCCAGACGCTCATTCAACGCAGCAGATTCCAGCGCATTCTTACGCGCGTTCAGCGCTTCCTGTACCGCCTGCTTTGCCTGGTTGATCACCGCTCCGGCCGCCGGGCGATCTTCTGCCGGCACGTCACGCAGCGATTGCATCTGTAAGGTAAAATGGCCTTTCTTGCCTAAATATTCGACGCGTACCAAATCTAACGCGGCAACATCCTGGGCATCTTCTACGGCTGCCTTGGCATTGGCAACCAGCTCTGCGAGATGTGGCATTGCTTTCCTCTTCCTCTGGCCGATATGGCTCTAAGTAATTGTTATCTATTATTCGAACACGCCTTTGGCTCAACTCCAAAGCATTTTAAGTTATAGCCCGGCAATGACTGGAGATGGCCAAAAACAAAAAAGCCTCCACAGGGGAGGCTTAGGCGCTACTTTTCGTTTCTTCTCTTACGCGCAAAGCCTCCTGAAATCAGGCGCTAAAGTAAAAAAAGAAACGAAAAATAACAGAGTTCATGATTGCGTTACCTTGTCGATGATTGCCCACCAGCGATACGGCGGCGGTCAATAAAAGCCAGTATTTGTAGCTGAAAAACAAAGATTAAAGAGGGAGCAAGCCCCCTCTTTAATAACTGACTTACGCCAGTGCTGCTTTCGCTTTCTCGACCAGTGCGCCAAAGGCCACTTTGTCGAAGACTGCGATGTCAGCCAGGATCTTACGGTCAATTTCAATAGAAGCTTTTTTCAAGCCGTTAATGAATTTGCTGTAAGACAGGCCGTTCACACGAGCAGCTGCGTTGATACGTGCAATCCACAGCTGACGGAACTGACGCTTACGTTGACGACGGTCACGGTAAGCATACTGACCTGCTTTGATTACTGCCTGGAAGGCAACACGATAAACGCGCGAACGGGCACCGTAGTAACCTTTCGCTTGTTTTAAAATTTTCTTGTGACGTGCGCGTGCAATTACACCACGTTTTACGCGAGCCATATGCTCTCTCCTAAAGTCTTATTCTAGATTCAAAAAAAATGGCTTATGCGTACGGCAGGCACGCAACAACCAGGACCATATCGTTTTTAGACACCATGCCTTTCGGACGCAGGTGACGTTTACGCTTGGTTGCTTTTTTGGTCAGAATATGACGCAGGTTAGCATGCTTACGCTTAAAACCACCGCTGCCGGTTTTTTTGAAGCGTTTGGCTGCACCACGTACAGTTTTAATCTTTGGCATTTTAATTAAATCCACTTCGCATTGTTAAACAACGAATCAGTTAGGCGAATAAAACCCACACAACGCAAGCGCTGCGTGAGTTTTATTACTTGGAGGCCTTACTGCCTCTTCTTCGGTGCGAGCACCATGATCATCTGACGGCCTTCGATCCTCGTAGGGAAGGATTCGACAATGGCCAAATCAGAATCTTCACAAAGGTCTTTACGGACGCGGTTAAGCACTTCCATGCCGATCTGTTGGTGCGCCATCTCACGCCCACGGAAACGCAGGGTGATTTTGGCTTTATCGCCATCTTCAAGAAAGCGAATCAGGTTGCGTAGTTTTACCTGATAGTCGCCATCATCGGTACCAGGACGGAATTTGATTTCCTTGACCTGAATAACTTTTTGCTTCTTCTTCTGTTCTTTTGTCGACTTGCTCTTCTCGTAGAGGAATTTGCCGTAATCCATGATTCGACAAACTGGCGGTTCGGCATTTGGGCTGATTTCTACTAAATCAACGCCCGCTTCCTCAGCTTTTTCAAGAGCTTCATTCAGACTGACAATACCAATCTGCTCGCCATCGACGCCGGTTAGGCGAACTTCTTGCGCGCGAATTTCTCTGTTAATGCGATTAGGACGCGCCGGTTGAACTCGTTTTCCGCCTTTAATACTTTATTCCTCCAGTTGATGAAGACTACGGCTGCGAATCTCTTTTAGCAGCTTGTCTACGACTTCATTTACGTCCAGGCTTCCCAGGTCTTTGCCACGGCGGGTACGAACGGCAACTTTGCCTGATTCGACCTCTTTATCACCGCACACCAACATGTAAGGAACCCGTCGTAAAGTATGTTCGCGAATTTTAAAGCCAATCTTCTCATTTCTCAAGTCCGCTTTAACGCGAATACCTGCGTCCTGCAATTTTTTGGTCAATTGCTGGACATAATCAGACTGGCTGTCGGTGATATTCATCACCACCACCTGTACCGGAGCAATCCAGGTTGGGTAGAACCCTGCGTACTCTTCGGTAAGGATACCGATGAAACGCTCCATGGAGCCCAAAATAGCACGGTGAATCATTACCGGGACCACGCGATCGTTGTTTTCGCCAACATACGATGCGCCTAAACGGCCCGGTAAGAAGAAATCGAGCTGCACGGTACCACATTGCCATGCACGATCCAAACAATCATGCAGAGTAAATTCAATTTTTGGTCCGTAGAAGGCACCCTCACCCGGCTGATATTCAAACGGAATCCCGTTTTCAGTCAGCGCAGCGGCCAGATCCTCTTCCGCCCGGGTCCACATATCGTCAGTACCAATGCGCTTCTCAGGACGGGTAGAAAGTTTTACCGCAATCTTGTCGAAGCCAAAGGTGCCGTACACATCATAGACCATTCTGATGCATTCGTTCACTTCGGCGCGCACCTGCTCTTCAGTACAGAAGATATGGGCGTCATCCTGGGTGAAACCACGCACGCGCATCAGGCCATGCAGAGAACCCGAAGGCTCGTTACGATGGCAACTGCCGAATTCGCCCATACGCAGCGGCAAATCGCGGTAAGACTTCAGGCCCTGATTGAAGATCTGCACGTGACCCGGGCAGTTCATCGGCTTGATGCAATACTCGCGGTTTTCCGACGAGGTGGTGAACATGGCGTCTTTATAGTTTTCCCAGTGGCCGGTTTTTTCCCACAGCACACGGTCCATCATAAATGGCCCTTTCACTTCCTGATACTGGTATTCCTTGAGCTTCATGCGCACAAAGGCTTCCAGCTCGCGGAAAATAGTCCAGCCATCGTTGTGCCAGAACACCATGCCCGGCGCTTCTTCCTGCATATGGTACAGGTCGAGCTGCTTGCCGATCTTGCGGTGGTCACGCTTGGCGGCTTCTTCGAGACGCTGCAGGTAGGCATTCAGCTGTTTCTTGTCTGCCCAGGCAGTACCGTAGATGCGTTGCAGCATTTTATTTTTGCTGTCGCCACGCCAGTAAGCGCCCGATGTTTTCTGCAGTTTGAAATGATGACAGAAACGCATGTTCGGTACGTGCGGGCCACGGCACATATCGACATATTCTTCATGGTGATACAGGCCAGGACGGTCGTCATGGCTGATGTTCTCATCCAGAATCGCCACTTTGTAGTCTTCACCACGCGCAGCAAAGGTATCGCGAGCTTCTTGCCAGCTAACCTTTTTCTTGATGACGTCATAATCTTTGTCGGCCAACTCATGCATCCGCTTTTCCAGCAGATCCAGGTCTTCCTGTGTCAGGGTACGGTCAATATCAACGTCATAATAGAAACCATTGTCGATCACTGGACCGATCGCCATTTTGGTGTCTGGCCACAGTTGTTTGATCGCATGACCCAGCAGGTGCGCACAGGAGTGGCGCATGATTTCCAGGCCTTCGGCGTCCTTGCTGGTGATGATCGCCAGTTGCGCATCTGATTCGATCAGATCGCCGGCATCAACCAATTCACCGTTTACACGGCCGGCAATACAGGCTTTCGCCAGGCCAGGGCCGATATCGCGGGCAACATCCAAAGGGGAAACAGGGTGATCGAAATGACGCTGACTGCCGTCAGGAAGAGTAATAACAGGCATTAATAATTCCTTATCTACAGTGGTGACCCACACGACAGATCACATGCAGTACGAAAATTGGGTTGGGATTTAGTCAGTTAGGTTTCAGATCTCGCCCACAATTGCCAGATTGATACCTAACCTGGTACACAGAATGGAAAGCATACCTTCACAGCCAAATTGGCTAAGTGGATACTATCACTAAAATTGTTCCGGATAAATAAACTGCAATTCAGATCCAATCAGCGAATTGCCACAGTCCGCGACGATAAATAGCCTTTCAGGTAACTCAGGGTGGCAATCAGGCACAGGGAATACCCCAGGACTTCACAGCCCTCTTCTACCATATTCTTCACCACCCGGTTGTAACCATCGAGCATCAATGTCTGCCACAGTAAACTTATGCCGAACAGCCGTGAAAACACCAAGATACACAGCAGGCCGGCACACATCATGCCGTAGCTCGGGTGCGTCACAAAATGCGCCAGCCCCTGCAATGTGGCCGCGATATGACGTGATGCATACCCCAAACAAATCAGTGCAACCGCCACAGCAAACCAGATCCAGGAGCCATGCCAAAGCATATCAAAGGCAAAATCCATCTCTCGAATCAGCATGCATAGAAAGAAACCACCGATCAACATCCACGCAGGCCGATAAACAGCATCCCTGTATGCCACAATGAAAAAACAGGATGCTATGGCGGCAAGAATCAACTCCTGAGCTATTTCAGTTAACGAGGTTTCATAAACAAAATTATGCAACCAATGCACGTCGATAAAAATCAGGCCCACCAAGCCAGCCAGTAGCAGGCTGCAAAGCAGAAAGTGGCTTGCTTTTCCCAGTAAAATTTGCAGATTATGTTTCATAGTCACTCTCGTTATTATTTAAAGCGCGCCTATGGTATTTGTCTGTACCTGGGGATCGTGGCAATTAATGCGAAATAGAAGCAACTCGGGGAAAATTTGCGGTAAAAGTGCCATAAAAAACAGAAAAAACCACAAAACACCCTATGGCAGTGCCGTAAATCACCGTGCCGGAACACGATAAAAAGAGCGTCGAGGTATTTCCCACGGGCAAATCAGCTATGGCGCACCTCATCCGCTCCCGCTATTCTGATGCCACTAACGGCAGAGTTGAGACAGCATCCCGCATCATGAATCGGTTATTGAAGTTACTCATTGGCGTCTGCATCGTGCTGGTGGCTATTTTTGCATTGTTACACCTGGGGGCAGACCGCCGCCCAAGAGCCATTGCGGTAAACGAACCGCCCATCGAGTGTGAAGATACGCAGGAGATAACCAGCGATTGTGTGAATGACGATGATGCCAACACTGACGTGCTGCCCGAGCTGACCCCCTCCAGCACTCAGGGATAATGAGCTGCAAATACCATTCCTCTATATTTACAGCTCGCTTCCCTGGCGTTGCCGCTGAGCGTGCGGCAAGTTAGGGTATGACTTTATGCTGCGTCACAACATTCACTGAAAACAGGAAGTCTGACCCATGACGAGTATTCTGCAGTTATTCCAGGCCATTGGGCTGGGTTTGGTGCTACTGCTGCCTCTGGCCAACCCACTCACCACGGTCGCGCTGTTGCTCGGTCTTTCGGGCAATATGACGCGCGAAGAGCGCAACCAGCAATCGCTGATGGCATCGGTCTATGTGTTCTTTATCATGACGGTGGCGTTCTATGCCGGCCAGTTGGTCATGAACACCTTTGGCATCTCTATTCCCGGTTTGCGGATCGCCGGCGGGCTGATTGTGGCGTTTATTGGCTTTCGCATGCTGTTCCCGCAGCAAAGTGCGGACGAAGCTCCAGAGGTTGAGAGCAAAAGCAAAGAGCTGCGCAAAAAAACCTCGGCCAATATCGCCTTTGTGCCACTGGCGATGCCCAGCACCGCCGGTCCGGGTACCATTGCGATGATCATCAGCTCGGCATCGAGCGTCAAAGAGAACACCCTGGGATTTGCACACTGGGTGCTGCTGGTTGCGCCAGTGGCCATCTTCCTGTCGGTAGCCCTGATTTTATGGGCTTGCCTGCGCAGCTCTGGCGCCATTATGAGGCTGGTGGGTCAAAGTGGCATTGAGGCGATCTCACGCCTGATGGGTTTCCTGCTGGTGTGTATGGGCGTGCAATTTATTATCAACGGCATATTGGAGATCATCTCCACCTATACCCCAGCCGTTGCCTGACCCATGAATACGGGCGCGACATGCGCCCGTTTCACTTACTTACCTGTTGGCGCCTGCGCGCCCAAAATGCCCTTGCCTTCCGGCACTTCGGTAAAACGACTGAGGATCTCGCTGTAGGTTTTCGCCGGATCCAAATCCTTGAACTGATTCGGATAGATAAACTTCGCCAAATACTCCAGCCCAACGATATTGTACGGGTGGTTATAGAAATTGTGATAGATGCCGTAGAAGCGACCGTCTTTCACCGCCGAAAGCTGGGCAAAACCTGGGCGCTGTTTCATCCGGTTAAATGCAGCATCCACCTGCTGTTGCGTCACACCATAGCCAAAAGGCACCGCGGCGTTGGTTTTACTGGCCCACTGGGAACCGGAGACAATATACGCATCCGGCTTCATGCTGATCACTTTCTCAAGCGATACGTCGCCGGTCGCGCCCGGTAACAGTGCAGAACCCACGTTGCGTGCGCCTACCGCTTCAATCATCCCACCCCAGCCAACGTGTGCATGGGTGAAACAGCAAGACTCCAGCCCGTTCAGGCCGGCTTTGGCCTCAATAAACACCAGCGGCTTGGGTTCTACCGTTTTGGTTTTATCGAGGATGCTCTGATAGTGCTGCTGATAAAAGTTCGTGTACTGTTTCGCTTCACTTTCACGGTTTAGCGTTTCCCCCAACAAGGTAATGCTTTTCGGGGTGTTCTCCACCGGTTTCAGCATGGTATCGATAAACAACACCGGGATATTCAGCGCTTGCAGCTTGTCGAGTACGCCAGTCTGGCTCAGAGAAGGTTTAGAGCGTAGCTGCGCCACCATCAGGTCAGGGTGTTTGGCGATAACGCTCTCCAGGTTAATCTCGCCCTTGTCGCTAAACCCCATATCGATAACGTTTTTGGCTTCTGGCCACTTGCTTTGCAGAATTTTCCAGGTTTCACCATCGCTCTTCTTCAGCAGGTTGTTCCACGCCACCAGCCGGGTAAAGGGATCGGCACGGTCAAGCAAGGCCAACGTCAGAATATCGCGCCCATCCTGCACCACAATGCGTTTCGGCTCTTGTTTAATCGTCAGGGTTTGACCAGAGGTATCGGTCAGGGTGAGCGGATAAGTGGTCGCCATCACCTGTGTAGAAAAGGCGCAGGCGAAAGCCAGCAAGGTTATTCGACGGTACACGTAACACTCCTTAGCGTGGGAAATTAATCCAGAAATAATAATGAGAATTGCTCCCATTATCAAAGAGAACGCCGGGCGTGTTTTCTGTTAATTGAAAAGAGATGTGAACAGCAACAAGGTGGTGCGCCGGAACCGGCGCACCAGTCAGGTTAAATCAGGCCATAAATCAGCGCCGACAGCGCAATCAGCCCCATCACCAGCACAAATACATTGCTCAGCGCGCGGTAACGACGCATGGCGGGTACCCTACGCACCGCATACATCGGCAAAATAAACAGGATTGCCGCGATCAGCGGGCCGCTGATGGTTTCAATAATATGCAACGCACTCGGGTTCCAGACCGTCGCCGCCCAGGTCAGCAGGAACAGCAACACAGCAGAAATACGGTGTGTAATACGTGAGCTTAGCGGTTTACCGACCGCGCGCGTCAGGCCGTCAATCAGGCTGGTCGCTCCTTCGGTCACCCCCAGTGAGGTGCCCAGATAGGACTTGGCCATCGCCAGCATCGCCATCATCGGCCCCAAATAAGCGATCAACGGGTTGGAAAATTTGTTCGCCAGCGTGGTCAGCACGGTAATGTTTTGATCTTTCGCCTGCTGCATATCCTCGTGGGACAGGCTCAGCACGCAGCTGAAAACAAAGAACAATACGGTGACGCAGATCAGCACGTAGCTGTAGCGCATAATTCGCGCGCAGCGGCGTTCAGCCAGTTCTCCATACAGGCTCTTTTGGGTCGAAGCGAAGGACGAAATAATCGGCGCATGGCTAAAGGAAAACACCATCACCGGCACCGCCAACCACAACGAATGCCACAGGTCCGGGCTACTGAACTGAGTGTTGGCCAGGCCACTGACAAAGTTGGCTGTTTGCCAGGTCGGCATCAGGTACAGCGAAATACCCATCAAAAATACCAGCAACGGGAATACCAGCATGCCCATCGCCGAAACAATGGCGTCTTTACCGCGCAGCAGCACCAGGTTCAGCACCACTACCACCGCCAGGCTCAGCCAGATACGCGGTAGCGGCGTCAGGTGAAACTGATGAGTCAGGAAACTGTCCAGCGCGTTGGTGATCGAAATGCTGTACACCAGCACGATCGGGAAGAACGCCATCAGGTACAGCACCATGATGATTTTACCGGCCAGCACGCCAAAGTGCTCAACCACCACATCATGGATATTGCCGTCACGGCTGGAGCCGGAAAGCACAAAGCGGCTCAGTGCGCGATGCGGTAAATAAGTCAGAGGGAAGGCAAACACGGCCATCAGCAACAGCACCAGTGGGCCGTTTAAGCCGGCATTGATCGGCAGAAACAACGTACCTGCCCCCACCGCAGTGGCGTAGAGACCAAACATCCAGACGGTGTCCGTCTTGTTCCATTTGCCCGGCTGGGCGGAAGCCAGCGTGCCTGAATCGGGAGAAATCGTACTCATAGGAAAGCTTACCTTAATCTGCAGCGACAACGATTGCGCCTAACGGGATATCCTTCTCCGCGAATTTTTAATAATAATCAGTTATTTAACTCAGAATTTCATTCTTATGCCTGGTAAAAGGACGGCAAAGGATAATTAAAAACGTTGCCCAGGTCTATCTTTCACTGGTTGAGTGGCTGTTTCGCGAACAATAATCGCTGTGAAAATCGGCTGAGAAGCACAAAAAACCAGGGCCTCGAATGAGGCCCTGGGAGGATGACTTACTTGTTGGCGTCTGGATGTTCCGGCACCGCGGCGCTGCCCATGTCCTTCTGGTCTTTACGCACGCTGGCCACATCTGACGCGCTGACCGGCTTGGCGCTGTTACCCCAGCTTGAGCGAATGAAGTTAACCACTTCCGCTACCTGCTGGTCGTTCAGGCGCCAGCCAAACGGTGGCATGGTGAGGTTGGATACCGCTCCCTTCACCGCCGGCGTGGTGTTACCGGTCAGCACGATGTGGATCAACGAGGTCGCATCTTCGGTCTGCACCACCGGGTTGCCCTTCAGCGCCGGGAAGGCACGCTTGTAGCCCACGCCATCGGTACGGTGGCAGGCAGCACAGTTATCGACGTACAGTGCCGCTCCGGGCTTGCTGTCGTCACCGCGCCACAGATCCTTGGCTACGCTGTCCTCTACCGGTGCGGCCTGTTGTTTGCCGTCTTTCGGCGGCAGCGTTTTCAGGTAGCGCGAAATTGCCGTCAGATCCTCATCGCTGAGATACTGCAGGCTATGCTCAACCACGTCGCTCATGCCGCCAAACACGATGGACTTATCGTTACGCCCGGTTTTCAGGAACTCGGTCAGTTCGGCCTCGCTCCAGGTTCCCAGCCCATCCTTGTTGTCACCGCGCAGGCTGGATGCCACCCAACCGTCGATCGGCGCATTGCTGCCGGACAGGTAGTTGTCACCGTCGTTATTGCTCAGCGCTTTTTCCTGCATGGTAATGCTACGTGGCGTATGGCAGGCACCACAGTGGCCCAACCCTTCCACCAGATAGCGGCCCCGTTCAATCACCGGATCGGCCTTGGTGTCCGCCACAAAGTCCGCCGGTGATGGCGCAAACATGCCGCGCCAGATGCTCAGCGGCCAGCGCATTGACAGCGGCCAGGGGATGTCGGAATCCTTGTTGGCCTGCTCTACCGCCGGTACGCCGTGCATGAAGTAGGCATACATGGCACGCATGTCGTCCTCTTTCACCAGCGCAAACGACGGATACGGCATCGCCGGGTACAGGGTGCTGCCGTTTTTGGCGACGCCCTTGCGTACCGCGTTGTCGAAGTCTTCGAAGCTGTAATCACCGATGCCGGTTTTCTTGTCCGGCGAGATATTGGTGGAGTAAATGGTGCCGATCGGCGTTTCCATCGCCAGACCACCGGCAAACTCTTTACCGCTTTTGCCGTTGGTATGGCAAGCCACGCAGTCACCGGCACGCGCCAGATACTCGCCGCGTTTGATCAACTCGCTGCTGACCGTGGCGTCCTGCGCCCAGACGGAGAAACTCAGTGCACTGAGAACCAGTGCGGGAACAAATGCTTTCATCAGTCGCCGTCCTTATGCCTGCACCAAAGGGCCTGGGTTTTTCAGATACTGCTCGCGAATAGCGCGTGCAGACCAGTAAGCCAACGCGGCCACGGTGCCGGTCGGGTTGTAACCCAGCCCCTGCGGGAAGGCCGACGCGCCGATCGAGAACACGTTATGCACGTCCCAGCTCTGCAGATAGCGGTTCACCGCGCTGGTGTTCGGATCTTCGCCCATCACCGCACCACCGTTCATATGAGTGGTTTGGTAGCTGGTGGTATCGAAATGGCTGTCGGCATTTTTTGGGCTGCCGGAGATCAGTTTCGGGTTCATGGCCTTGGCGATCGGCGCCATTTTCTCGTACATAAATTGCGACATCTTGACGTCGTTTTCCTGCCAGTCGAACGTCATGCGCAGCAGCGGCTGGCCGAACACGTTCTTGTAGGTAGGATCGAGATCCAGATAGTTGCTGCGATAAGACTGATGCGCGCCGTGGGCATCCATCGAGACATGATGGGTATAGGCATCTGCCACCGCCGCTTTCCACTTACTGCCCCAGGTCGGGGTACCCGGAGGGGTTGGCAAGCCGGAGATCGGTTTGGTGCCCGCCTGGTTGACCCAGAACGGCGAACCGCCAACAAAGCCTGCCTCGGCATGGTCAAAGTTGTCGGCGTTGAAGTCGTCCACACCCACACCGTTACCACCGGCGCCGATGAACGGGTTAGTGAACACGTCCTTGTCGAAGAACGCCTTGATGGTGGTCATGTTCTGATAGGCGAAGTTACGCCCAACCACCCCTTCGCCGGTCACCGGATCGTAAGGTTTGCCGATGCCAGACAGCAGCATCAGGTGGACGTTGTGGAACTGGAACGCGCCCAGGATCACCAGTTCGGCCGGTTGCTCAACTTCACGACCCTGCGCATCAATGTAATTCACACCGGTCGCACGAGACTTGTCGGCGGTCAGGTTCACTTTCAACACGTTGGCGTTGGTGCGCAGCTCGAAGCGTTTCTCCATGCGCAATGCCGGCAGAATATTGACGTTCGGCGAGGCTTTGGAATACATATAGCAGGCGTAACCGCTACAGAAACCGCAGAAGTTGCACGGCCCCATCTGCGCGCCATACGGGTTGGTATAGGAATCCGAGGTGTTGGCAGAAGGCAGGTTATAAGGATGGTATCCCACGTCTCGCGCGGCTTTCTCGAACATCTGGGCGGAGAAAGTATTTTTCTGCGCCGGCAACGGGAAGTCATCGGAACGGTCACCGGCAAACGGGTTACCGCCCTTTTGGCCCACTTTCTGGCCTTTGATGGTCCAGGCGGTGCCGGAAGTGCCGAACACTTTCTCCGCTTTGTCGAAGAACGGCTCCAGCTCGGCGTAGCTGACGCCGAAATCCTGAATGGTCATGTCTTTCGGGATAAAACTCTTGCCGTAACGTTCTTCGTAGTGACTGCGCATGCGCAATTCAATCGGATCGACCCGGAAATGCACGCCAGACCAGTGCAGGCCTGCACCACCCACGCCGGTACCCGGCAGGAACGCCGCCAACTGACGGTAAGGCACCGCCGTCTGGCTGGTATTATGACGAATGGTCACGGTGCTTTTTGACAAATCCTGGAACAGCTTGCGGCGAATGTTATAGGTCAGTTCGTCGATCACCTGCGGGTAGGAACCGTCCGGATAGGTATCGCGCATCGGGCCGCGCTCCAGAGCCACCACGTTCAGCCCGGCCTCGGTCAATTCTTTGGCCATAATGGCGCCCACCCAGCCGAAGCCGACGATCACCGCGTCTACTTTTTTCATTACCGTTGCCATTGTTACCCCCTCTCCCCACGAATTGATACCGGGGGTAAGGGATAACGTTCCCCTCGCTCAACCCAGTCCATAAAGTCGGCGCGTGCGCCCGGAAAATTAATCAGCTTCCAGCCGACCATGTCTTTATTACCGCCATGGATCGGGTCGCTGAAGAAACCTTCGCGGGTGTTTTGCAGCAGGTAGGAGAAGAACAGCTTGGCAGGCAACTGTGCGAATTCCGCTTCGCCGGACTCAAATTTCTGCAACAGCGCGTCCTGCTGTGCGGCGTCCAGTTCGGCAAAAGGTTTACCGGCGGTTTTCTTGCAGTAGGCATCGGCATCGGCGATACCCAGGTTGTAGATCTGTTTCGGCACCAGCGGCAGTTGGTAACCCATTTCCTTCGGGACATCCGGGTTAAACGGCCCCTGCATATACCAGATGGATCCGGTCGCGTACGGGGTATTCATCTGACGATCGATAAACTCCGGCACGCCGGCTTCCAGCGCGCCAGGGCCACGATCGTCGGCCGGGATCAGGCGTGCCACAGCCGCCTTGACGAAGGCCCACTCTTCCGGGGTAAAGAAGGTAGGCTGGTAGTCGCTTGGTTTTGGGGTGTCTGTTGCCGCGACCGCCGGTATTGAGGCTGTCAGCGCGCTAACGCCACTGCCGCCAATCACCGCTGCGGGGATTAAAGTCATCGATTTCAACAGGAAATCGCGCCGTGAATTGTTAGTTTTATCGTCCGACATATCACATTCCATCCAAAGATAATCACAACTATTTAACCTCAACCTTGCGGTCGATGCGGGTTTTAAACATAAATTGTTACTTATTTGTATATTTATTGAAGCCCAAAATGTGACCAAATGCCACGATGTTACCGGTAACTTATTGAATGAACGTAAAGATTTGCGGGTTAATGTAAAATTAACTATTCGTGCGGTTTTTTAGGTAACAGGATGGGAAATAACGAAAAATGAGAAGTGCATCGCGATTTTACCTCGCGCCAATAAAAAACCGGCCCCATTAAGAGGCCGGTTTAGCAAAGAAATCTGAACTAGGGTGACATTGCCTGGTAGGCGGTGGTCACCTTCCATAAATAGCGCGGCGCCTGCGGGGCCGGATGCTTTTTCTGGATATGCTGATAGAACTCATCCGGGCTCATCTGATTGATACGATTCACCGCTACGCGCTTGTCCGATGAGAAGGTCCGTAGCATGGCGCCCGCTCCATTCACATAAGAAACAATGGTGGCGTAACGTAACGTCTGTGGATCGTTGATCCCGGCTAGCTGCTGGCTTTGAAGAATATTGATATAGGCCGTTCCCAGATCAATATTAACCGCCGGATCCTTCAACTCACGCGAGCTTGGCTGCCCGCTTCTTCCTTTCAGACGATAGGCGTCACGCCCGGCGGTTGAAGGTTTCAGCTGCATTAATCCCACTGCGTTCGAGGTGCTGACTGCATTCGGGTTAAACCCGGATTCCACCTGGATAATCGCTTTAATCAGCGTTTCGTCAACGCCATAGCTGTTAGCGGCCTGACGAATGTAATCGTTATAGGCTATCGGTGTCCCTGTACGGTTAACCGGAGCCTGCGGGGGAGTCTTTAACCAACCGCCACGCGATGTGCCACTGCCTGAAATATTGGTTGCTGTTTGCGGGTCTTTGGCACAACCCGACAAAAGCAAAATTGCCGTCAGGCAACCTATTTTTGTTTTCACAGAATCCCTCACTCCTTTCAATGAGTTGCGTAGCATATACAACTTGTAAGGACGCCTGTACGCTTTTTTTGGTCTAATCTCAAGCTACTCGTATACCAAGAGGTGATTTATGAGTCAATCTGCAACAACGTGTTTTGTGGTGACTTTTCGCTATCAGGAAGAAGGATTAGCTGATTTGGCCAAGCTGACAGGACAATTAACCCTTCAGGGATTTGTCACGTCGGTGGCAGACGAAAATGGCGTTCCGCACGAACTGGGCAGCAACAGTTTTGCGCTGATAACCCCACTGGATCAACAGGATGTGCAACTACTGGCACAGAAGCTTGGGCAGGTCGCGTTGGGTAAGACTCCGGAGGTCGATATTGTCACCTACGACGATTACGCTAAGCGGTTACATACTGATACATAAAATGCTATAACTCACCGGGTGGTATTATTTTTTCCATTGAGTAAATAACCGGCAGTCGGCCGGCAGGTGACGCTTGACTTTGCTCTAGTTGATATTGATAATCATTTTCATTTGAGCCAGGAGATGTCACCATGTTTATGAAACAACGCGCTTTTCCCCGCCTATCCCTTATTAAGCTCTGCGGCTTTTTCCGCCCTGTCGCCCTGCTGTGCCTGTTACTGACTGCCGGCCTCGCCAGCCAGGCCGCATTGGCAGAAAAAAAACTGCGCGTGGTAACCACCTTTACCATCATTCAGGATATCGCCCAGAACGTGGCCGGTGACGCCGCCGTGGTAGAGTCGATCACCAAACCGGGCGCAGAAATCCATGATTACCAGCCGACGCCGCGCGATATCGTCAAGGCGCAGCACGCCGACCTGATCCTGTGGAACGGCATGAATCTGGAACGCTGGTTCCAGCGCTTCTTTGAGAACATCAAACAGGTGCCGGCTGCGGTCGTCACCGAAGGCATCACCCCACTGCCGATCCGCGAAGGGCCTTATAACGGTAACGCTAATCCTCACGCCTGGATGTCCGCCAGCAACGCGCTGGTGTATATCGAGAATATTCGTAAGGCGCTGGTGCAGCACGACCCGGCCAACGCAGAAACCTATAACCGCAATGCCAAGGCCTATGCCGCCAAAATTGCCGCGTTGGACGCACCGCTGCGCGAACGTCTGGCACGCATCCCGGCAGCCCAGCGTTGGTTGGTGACCAGTGAAGGTGCCTTCAGCTATCTGGCAAAAGACTATCAGTTGAAAGAAGTGTATCTGTGGCCAATCAACGCCGATGAGCAAGGCTCGCCGCAGCAGGTTCGCCGGGTGATCGACGCCGTGCGCGCCAACCACATCCCGGTGGTATTCAGCGAAAGCACCATTTCCGACAAACCTGCCAAACAGGTCGCCAAAGAGACCGGTGCAAAATACGGCGGCGTACTCTATGTCGATTCACTGTCTGCTCAGGGTGGCCCGGTGCCGACTTATATTGACCTGCTCAATGTCACCGTACAAACCATTGCCAAAGGATTTGATCAATGACCACCGAGGTTTTTGTCCGCCCTGAATTGAGCGTGGACGACGTTACCGTCACTTACAACAACGGCCATACCGCGATCCACAACGCCAGTTTCACCCTGAGTGGCGGTGCCATCTGCGCGCTGGTTGGCGTCAACGGCAGCGGTAAGTCGACCCTGTTCAAAAGCATTATGGGGCTGGTCAGGCCCACCAGCGGCCGCGTACAGCTCAACGAACAGCCGGTCGCGCAGGCGCTGAAGAAAAACGTGATTGCCTACGTACCGCAAACCGAAGAGGTTGACTGGAATTTCCCGGTGTTGGTGGAAGACGTGGTGATGATGGGCCGTTACGGCAAGATGAATTTCCTGCGTATTCCTTCAAAGGAAGACCGGTTGCGGGTCGATAAGGCGCTGGAGCGCGTTGGCCTGAGCGAACTGCGCTCTCGCCAGATTGGTGAGCTTTCCGGCGGGCAGAAAAAACGCGTCTTTCTGGCGCGAGCGCTGGCTCAGCAAGGCACGGTGCTGCTGCTGGACGAGCCCTTTACCGGCGTCGACGTCAAAACCGAGAATGCCATTATTGATCTGCTGCGCGCGTTGCGCGATGAAGGCCACCTGATCCTGGTTTCCACCCATAACCTGGGCAGCGTGCCGGAGTTTTGCGAACGGGTGATCCTGATTAACCGCACGGTGCTGGCCGCGGGGCCGACCGAAACCACCTTTACCCAGAGCAACCTGGAACAGGCCTTCGGCGGCGTACTGCGCCATATCAACCTGTCCGGCCCGGATCTGCACGACGACAACGATCCGCGCACCCTGACGGTATTGACCGATGACGAGCGCCCGGCGGTGTTCTACGGCCATACCAAGAGTGACCCGCCTGCGCAAAGCCAGCCAAAGGAGAAACAACCCTGATGCTGGAACTTCTGCTGCAACCCTTCAGTTACAACTACATGGTCAAGGCCATCTGGGTCAGCGCCATCGTCGGCGCCGCCTGTGCGTTCCTGTCGGCTTACCTGATGCTGAAAGGCTGGTCGCTGATGGGCGACGCGTTGTCGCACTCGGTGGTGCCTGGGGTCGCGGGTGCCTATGCGCTGGGCCTGCCCTACGCCGCGGGTGCCTTCTTTACCGGCATGCTGGCCGCGCTGGCCATGACGCTGGTGCGCCACGTCACTCGCCTGCGTGAAGACGCGATTATCGGCTTTATCTTTTCCACCTTCTTCGCCGTCGGCCTGCTGATCGTTTCGCTCAACCCAACCTCGGTTAACGTGCAGTCGATTATCTTCGGCAATATTCTCGGCATCGCCGACGAAGACGTGTTGCAGGTCGAGATTATCATCGGCGTATCGCTGCTGATCCTGTGCCTGGTGTGGAAAGATCTGCTGGCGGTGTTCTTTGACGAAAACCACGCGGTGTCGATCGGCCTGTCGCCGCTACGGCTGAAGATCCTGTTCTTCACCCTGCTCAGCGCCTGCACCGTGGCGGCATTACAAACCGTCGGTGCGATTTTGGTGATCGCCATGGTTATCACGCCGGGGGCAACCGCCTATCTGCTGACCGACCGTTTCAGTCGGTTGGTGATCATTGCCATCGTGATCGGTGCATTAACCAGCAGCTTCGGGGCCTATCTGAGCTTCTTCCTCGACGGCGCGACCGGTGGGGTGATCGTGACCCTGCAGACGCTGGTGTTCCTGGCCGCCTTTTTCTTCGCCCCGAAACACGGCCTGTTGGCATCCAAACGCCGCGTGGCGAGTGAACAGACCGGAGGCCACTGATGGAAACTCTGTATCAACTGCTCAGCGAACCGTTCGCCTATCCGTTTATGCAACGGGCGATCCTGGCCGCTATCGTCACTGGCGTAGTCTGTGCGGTACTGTCCTGTTATCTGGTGCTCAAGGGCTGGTCGCTGATGGGCGATGCCATTTCGCATGCGGTGCTGCCCGGCATCGTGCTGGCGTTCGTGCTCGGTATCCCGGTGGTGATCGGCGCGTTTTTCTCCGGTATTTTCTGCGCGGTCGCCACCGGATATCTGAAAGAAAACAGCCGGGTGAAAGAGGATACGGTGATGGGCATCGTGTTCTCTGGCATGTTCGCCTTCGGGCTGGTGTTGTTTTCACGCGTCGATACCGATCAGCATCTGAGCCACATTCTGTTCGGCAATATGTTGGGCATTACCGATGCCGAACTGAAACAGACGCTGTTGATGGCCGGTATTACCCTGTTGGTGGTGCTGCTAAAGCGCAAAGATCTGATGCTCTACTGTTTCGATCCCAACCATGCCAGGGTGATTGGTCTGCCGGTGAAGCTGTTGCATTACGGATTACTGTGCCTGCTGGCGCTGACCATTGTCGCTTCGCTGCAGGCGGTGGGGGTGATTCTGGTAATTGCGATGCTGATCGCTCCAGGGATTATTGCCTTTATGCTGTGCCGCAGCTTCGATCGCATGTTGATGGTCGCCACGGTGGTTTCGGTGTTCTCCTGCGTGCTCGGCACCTTGATCAGCTTCCACATCGACGGCGCTACCGGCCCCTGCATTGTGATCGTACAGGCGATTCTGTTTGTGGTCGCCCTGCTCTACAGCAAGTTCAGGCCGTTACAACGTCACGATAACGATTTGCTCAACGCCAAGTCCTGAAACAGGCGGCGGTGCGCAATAGCACCGCCGCCTGATGTTACTGCTGCTGGTAGATATCCGGCCGGACAATGTGCCAGACAAAATCCTCACGATTCACCGCTTCATAACCCACTTTCTGATACAGCCACGGCGCAGTGCCGGTCACCAACATTATCCGCCGCAGCCGTTGCAGCACAGGGTGTTCCAACGTGCAATCCATCAGCCAACGCGCCAGCCCTTGCCCCTGGTAATCCGGCGAGACAAACACATCACACAGGTAGCCAAAAGTGGCGTAATCCGTAACCAGACGGGCAAAGCCAATCTGTTGTTGCTGATGATACAAACCAAAACACAGGCTGTTGTCGATGGACAACTGCACCGTCGC
Organism: Serratia sp. AR11; assembly: GCF_056376275.1. Classification (NCBI taxonomy): domain Bacteria; kingdom Pseudomonadati; phylum Pseudomonadota; class Gammaproteobacteria; order Enterobacterales; family Yersiniaceae; genus Serratia; species Serratia sp. AR11. Next base: position 2,381,939 of record NZ_CM150739.1, on the reverse strand, counting down.
CAGCGAAATGCCACTCGCCCAGGTCGAGGTGGTCAAAAAAGCGTGGGTAAAGACGATATTTAATTCACTTTTATCACTGTTGATTCGGTATTCACCGCGTTGCCACTGCTGGTTTTGCTCCATTAATTTCTCATCTCATTGATAGTAAAAGACATCAATAAAACCCCCCCTTGTCTCAGCCGCAGCTGGCCTGATAAACATCGCCCTCCCGCCGGCAAGTTGCAACATGCGCCGTACTTAAATTAATCAATAGCGTATATACTTTGAGCAAACGCGGGTGGTGAGAAAATCGCCAATTGTTGGTGCCAGCTGTGCGCCAGGTCGTGTTTTCTTCAGGCTAAAGACGCTAACCTAATGAATTCGCAGGCAACACAGAGGGGGTGTACCATGTGGCAAGCCGTTAGCCGTCTGTTAAGTGAACATCTTGGCAGCGCAGAAATCCGCGAAAGAACCGAACTGCCCGGGGGCGATATTCATCCGGCATGGCGTGTGAATTACGGTGAGCACCAGGTGTTTGTCAAATGCGATGCCCGGGAACTGTTGCCGATCTTTACCGCCGAGGCCGACCAGTTGGAGTTACTTGCCCGCAGTAAAACGGTGCGAGTGCCCCAGGTGTACGGCGTCGGCAGCGATCGCGACTACAGCTTCCTGCTGCTGGAATACCAACCCCTGAAACCCTTTGATGCCCACGGCGCCTACTGTCTTGGCCAACAACTGGCTCATCTGCACCAATGGAGCGAACAGCCGCAGTTCGGCCTCGACTTCGACAACGATTTGTCCACCACTCCGCAACCCAACGCCTGGCAGCGCCGCTGGTCTGAATTTTTTGCCGAGCAGCGCATTGGCTGGCAGTTGCAGATGGCGGCAGAGAAAGGCATGACCTTCGGGGATATTGATGAGATTGTTGACGCGGTGTATCTGCGCCTGCAGCACCATCAGCCGCAGCCTTCACTGTTGCATGGCGATTTATGGCCGGCCAACTGCGCTTTAACCGCCAACGGCCCCTTGCTGTTTGATCCGGCCTGCTATTGGGGAGACAGAGAGTGTGATTTGGCGATGCTGCCACTGTACCCGGAGTTGCCGCCGCAGATTTATGACGGCTACCAGAGCGTCTGGCCTTTGGAGAATGGATTTATCGAACGTCAGCCGCTGTATCAACTGTATTACCTGCTCAACCGCAGCAATCTGTTTGGCGGTCAGCATCTGGTCAAGGCCCAGCGCGCGGTGGAAGCCCTGCTGCATTCCTAACCGCAATAAAATCGAGGCGCTGAACCCAGCGCCTCAACCTCATCTCACCTTAAGCCGCGCCGGCCAGTTGGCCCAGCAGTTTGATGACAAACCAGGCGATCACCGCAATCACCACCGGCAAAATGTACAACGGGAAGTATTGCAGCAAAATGGTGTGGTGCGGCAACGTGATACGTTCTTCCAACTGCGCGCGGGTGTGCCCCTCGCTGCCCTTGGCCTGTTCGAGGATCATCTGGTCTTCCAGGCCTTCGCGAATAAACTTCACCTGACGCGACATGCGCGCACCTGAAGCCTGCAAAGCCAGCCCGACGAAAATCAGAATATAAATCACGATAAACATGAAATTAGCGCCGCTGAACAGGCTTTTTTCTACGTCAGGAACCGGCGAGTTATACCAGAAGATATTCAGGAACGGCGTATTGAAGCGCACCATATCGACCATCACGTGGACAAAATCCAGCATTACCGCATTGATGCCTTTAGTCTTTTCGCTGTGCTGATAAACAAACATCAACATTGAGATCAGCGTCGACAGTAACGCAGGGATAAAAACCACCCAGCCAAGAATACGTTTGATAATGGCGATGCGCCCAGCCTGTTGATACGTCATGTGTTCCCCTTGTAAGCGACGTAACCGTAATTGGCTAAGTCTACCTGTAGTTACTGAAACTCGCCCACCGTTTTCTTCACCGTTACTGTGCTACAAGCGTAGCCGGGATTATCCGAAATCAACAGCTTAACGATGACCGCGCGTTACCATTAAATAGTTATATAGTTAAATCAATCCGTTTAAACAGGAGCCGCCATGATTCGGCTGATTATCTTATTGCTGGGCGCACAGGCGCTGCACGGCCAGCGCCGCCTGCTGATGCTGTTCGGCTGGTTGTGGATCTGCGTGGGCATACTGATGCTGTTTGATGTGTTGCAAGATGGTCGTTCGGTGCTGGCGTTAGATGCTTTGGCCGTCATGCTGGCGCTGGAGGGGCTGGTGGCGATATCCGCCGCGTTGGTGATTGGCTCTGCCGCCAGCCGACCGGTGCTGCTGAAAGGGCTGAGCTTCTTGTTTATGGCCTTTTTGATACTGGACGTGCCCGCAGACGATAACATCGTCGCCACGCTGGTGTTTGGCAGCGCACTGCTGCTTGACGGTGCGGTACGTATCGCCTCCTCCACGGTGATCCAGCACAGCCGATGGAAACCGGTAGCGCTGGCCGGCAGCGGCGAAATTCTGCTGTCGCTGATGATTTTCGTCGGCTGGCCGGTGCCGCACCGGATGACGGTACCCTTTTGCCTTGGCGTAATGATCCTGCTTTCCGGTTGGGCGCTGCTGCGTATTGCTCGGCGACTGGAAAGCTTTTCGCTGAATCAGAATCAGGGTCAGCCCGAACCACAATGGACGCATGATATCACCCCGCTCAACGTGTACGTCTGGACGCCAATAGGTTCGGCAAAGGACGCGCGCCGACGTTACATCGTCGACCGCTACATCGCTGCGGTAGACGGCGGCGGTAATATTTCCACCGGTCATGCCGCTCTGGCGCTCGATCCGGATCTGTATATTAGTCACTATCCGCTTAACGATATCAGCCACTCCACACAGGATTTTCGCCAGTTGCTGCATTCCGGCGAGCAAAACAACGTCGACGGCCGTTTTCTGCCGGGCCTGCAACAAGAGGTGGCGGCCTGGTGCCCACCGGACAAAAAAATCCAGTTTCACCGCTATAACCCCGCGGCGCTGCGCACTTTCTGGCAGCACTATCAGCAGGACACCACCTACAACCTGACCCGTCGCAACTGTTCCACCACGGTGATTCGGGCACTCGACAGCGCGCTGGAGGGCGTTCTGGGCGATAAACATCTGTGGCGCCGTTTTCTGTTGCTGGTGCTCGATCCCAACCTGTGGATGCTGGCGGTGCTGCGCAGCCGTGGCGAAAGCATGACCTGGACGCCAGGATTGGTGCTGGACTATGCGCGCATGCTACAGCAGGTCACCGAGCGCCAACATCAGCGTTGGTGGTTAAAACTGCGGGAAGTGTGGCGTATCCTGCGCTTTGGCCGGGCTCAGCCTGGCAGGCAAAAGTTTTAGTCTCGCCGTCAGCGATGATAAAGTGTTGGCCACATTCACCGGCGCCGGCAAGGAGTTAACCGCTAATGGCCTATTCGCAACGCATTGAAACCGCTATTTTTGATATGGATGGTTTATTGATCGATTCAGAACCCCTGTGGCTACAGGCGGAACTGGATATCTTTGGCGCACTGGGGCTGGATTTGTCTGACCGCCACAAGCTACCGGACACCCTGGGTCTGCGCATCGATCTGGTGGTGAAAATGTGGTACCAGGCCATGCCGTGGCAAGGAGTCTCGCAAGAGGAAGTCTCCGCGCGGATCATCGAACGCGCCATAGAACTGGTACGTGAAAAACAGCCGCTGTTGCCGGGCGTGCAGCAGGCGTTGGAGCTGTGCCGCAGTCTGGATCTGAATATCGGCCTGGCCTCAGCTTCGCCGCTTCACATGCAACAACAGGTTCTGCAGATGTTTGACCTTGAAGGCTACTTTGACCAATTGGTTTCCGCCGAATATCTGCCTTACAGCAAGCCGCACCCCGAAGTGTATCTGATTGCCGCCGAACGTCTCGGCAGTGATCCACTGCGCTGTATCACTTTGGAAGATTCATTCAACGGCATGATTGCCACCAAAGCCGCCAGAATGCGTTCGATCGTTATCCCGGCGCACGAGTATCGCAACGATGCGCGCTGGGCATTGGCCGACCATAAGCTCGAAACGCTGGAGCAGCTGACACCTGATCACCTGGCCTAATCTTCACGGCATCGGTCTACTCCCGGTGCCGTTACTCATCCCCTTTAAGCCCCATCACCGCTTAATTTCAAAATAGCGCATTACGTCATAAAATAAATAAAACACCATTTCATTTATATTGAGTTAGCCTGCCGCACTCTTTATGCTAGGGCCATAAGAAAGCGCCGGGCGATCGGCACAGGCTGTCACTGCCACGCAACCTGATCCTGTCGTCCGGAGCTTTCTTCCTCCATCAGCCTTACCAGATAAAAAAACGCATCCCCCTTTAACACTGACCAAACAAGCCGTTGTAAAACCGTATAAAATAAACAATTGGTTACAGGGTAACTGCTTCCACTACTGGGAATTTTCCCATATACTGGATAAATTAACAGTTTATCAGCCGGAAATGCAGTATGACCGCGGAAGGACATCTTATTTTCTCTGTCGCTTGCGCGATTTTCGCCAAGAAGGCCGAGGTGACACCATCGCTTGCTACCGGCGACTGGTGGCATATTATCCCCGCCGCTCTGCTGACTTCGTTGCTGCCTGATATCGATCACCCCAAATCGGTGTTAGGCCAGCGCCTGCGCTGGATCGCCATTCCTATTTCACGTGCCTTCGGCCATCGCGGTTTTACTCATAGCCTGCTGGCGATCGCCGGCGGCATGGCACTGTTCCAGCTTGACGTGCCGCGCAGTTGGCCGATCCCGCCGGATGTCCTGCATGCGATGATTATCGGTTACTTCAGCCACCTGTTGGCAGATATGCTCACCCCCGCTGGCGTGCCCTTGCTTTGGCCCTGTCGCTGGCGTTTTCGCCTGCCGCTGCTAAATTCTCAGAAAGGCAACCAACTCGAGCGCGCTCTGTGCCTGTGTCTGGTGGCTTTTGCGATCTACTGGCAAGGCGGTTGCACCATTCCTGTGCAGTCCTATTTTGAACAAATAAAAAATATCAGACTGTGATCACAAAAAAATGGCCATTTAATATCCGTAAAGATTATTAATTAAACAAAATCACCAATAAAGTTATATAAAATTCCATTTGGATATAAGTGAGCCGTTACGCAAACTGTTACGATATTTAGTATCGCTACGCCTTGGTGCATAGCCATTTTTATATAAGAAAAAATAATTGGAGACATTGGGGATGAATCTTCCGCTGGTTATTAACGTGGTGATTTTTGTCGCCCTCCTTTTGCTGTTGGCGCAAAGCCGTCATAAGCAATGGAGCCTGGCGAAAAAAGTACTGGTCGGCCTGGTCATGGGCGTGGTGTTCGGTCTGGCGCTGCAACTGGTGTACGGCTCGGACAACCCGGTACTGAAAGAATCCATCAGCTGGTTCAACATTGTCGGTAACGGCTATGTGCAACTGCTGCAAATGATTGTGATGCCGCTGGTGTTCGCCTCAATTCTGAGCGCGGTCGCCAAGCTGCACAACGCCTCTTCTCTGGGGAAAATCAGCTTCCTGACTATCGGCACCCTGTTGTTCACCACGCTGATTTCGGCGCTGGTGGGCGTGCTGGTGACCAACCTGTTTGGTCTGACCGCCGAGGGTCTGGTGCAAGGGGCGCAAGAAAACGCACGTCTGTCAGCGATCCAAAGCAACTACGTCGGTAAACTGGCCGACCTGACCGTACCGCAGATGGTGCTGTCCTTTATTCCTAAAAACCCGTTTGCCGATCTGACCGGGGCCAGCCCGACCTCAATCATCAGCGTGGTGATCTTCGCGACCTTCCTCGGCGTGGCGTCGCTGCAGTTGCTGAAAGACGACAAGCCTAAAGGCGAACGCGTGCTGGTGGCGATCGATACCCTGCAGGCCTGGGTAATGAAGCTGGTGCGTCTGGTGATGAAACTGACTCCGTACGGCGTACTGGCACTGATGACCAAAGTGGTCGCCGGCTCTAACGTCCACGACATCATCAAACTGGGTAGCTTCGTCGTCGCCTCCTATCTGGGTCTGGCGATCATGTTTGCCGTGCACGCCGCCCTGCTGGCCTTCACCGGCGTTAACCCGTTGAAGTTCTTCCGCAAAGTATGGCCGGTGATCACCTTCGCCTTTACCAGCCGCTCCAGCGCCGCCAGCATTCCACTGAACGTGGAAGCGCAGACCCGTCGTTTGGGCGTACCTGAATCCATCGCCAGCTTCTCGGCCTCGTTTGGTGCCACTATCGGCCAGAACGGCTGTGCCGGTCTGTACCCGGCCATGCTGGCGGTAATGGTAGCCCCAACCGTCGGTATTAATCCGCTGGACCCGGTGTGGATCGCCACCCTGGTCGGTATCGTCACCATCAGCTCCGCCGGCGTCGCCGGTGTCGGTGGCGGTGCGACTTTCGCCGCGCTGATCGTGCTACCGGCGATGGGCCTGCCAGTTACGCTGGTTGCGCTGCTGATCTCGGTTGAACCGCTGATCGACATGGGCCGTACCGCACTGAACGTCAACGGCTCTATGGCTGCTGGGACCATCACCAGTCAGTTGATGAAGCAAACCGACAAGTCCATTATGGACAGCGAAGACGAAGTGGAACTGGCTCACCAGTAAATTTCGTCGGCATTAAAAAACCGGGGCTGAAGCAGGCCCCGGTTTTTTTACGTCTGAAAAACCGCTAAATCTAAAATAAAAAAAGCGCTGCCCATAACTGGCAACGCCATGAATTATTCGAACCCACGGGATCAGAATGGATAGTCGTGATAACCCATTTGCTCGGAAATGTTGCGGGCGGCGGTATGCAGACGGTTGACGTAATCGGCTTTGGCATCTTCCGAGTAACGAATGGACGGGAACGAGATACTCAGACCGGCGGTTACCACGCCAAAACGGTCAAACACCGGCACCGCAATGCAGCGCAACCCTTCTTCCTGCTCTTCAATGTCTTCACCCACCCCCTGCTCACGCACCTGCTCCAGTTGCGACATCAAGGCTGCGGCATCGGTCAGGGTGTTCGGGGTGCTGCGGGTAAACTCAATTTTTGACAGGATTTGCGCCACTTCAGCCCGGTCGCGCCAGGCTAACAGCACTTTACCGATCGCCGTACTGTGCAGCGGGTTGCGACGACCAATACGCGAATACATACGCAGGTTATACATGGCATCGATTTTATGGATATAGACAATACTGTCCTCATCCAGCGCCCCGAGATGAATAGCTTCGCGGGTGTGGCTCGACAGTTCGCGCATCTGGATATCGGCGCTGCGGATCAGATCGACGCTTTGCAGCGACTTGGCCCCCAGTTCAAACAGCTTGAGCGTGAGCGCGTATTTTTCCGACTCACCCTCCTGCGAAACATAGCCCAATGACTTCATGGTCTGCAGAAAACGGTAGACGGTGCTCTTGGACATCATCACCCGCTGGGAAAGCTCAGTAATGCCGATCTCGCGTTCCTCACCCAGCGCCTGCAGGATACCGAATACCTTCAGTACGGATGAAACTGCATCCGGTTGTTTATCTGAGTCTGCGTTAACCATAGTCAATATCCTATCCGGCATTTTCTGTTTTAAGAAATTTGAACAAGGGTTTCAGTATACGCGGTACCCCAGAGAGCACGCAATCTGCCCCGGGGACAAATGCCAGAGGGGCTTGGGCTCTCTGCGGTGATCGGTTATTACAATTGCGCAGGAAACTGTGGGTGCAATCACAGACGAATATGATTAGCATGGTAATACTCCCCCGGATTAATACCTTCGAGATCAACATGCGTTCTTGTACTGACGGCCTCCCCGTCCCACAACGCTATGGGGCTATCCTCGCCATTGCCCTGGGCATCACCGTTTCGGTGCTCGATGGCGCGATTGCCAACGTGGCACTACCGACCATCGCGCGCGATCTGAATGCCAGCCCGGCCAGCTCCATCTGGGTGGTTAACGCCTACCAGTTGGCGATCACCATTTCACTACTGTCGTTGGCCTCGCTCGGCGACCTGATTGGCTATCGTCGCATCTATCAGGCAGGCCTGTTGGTGTTCAGCATTACTTCGCTGTTCTGCGCCCTGTCAGACTCGCTGACTACGCTGACCATTGCCCGCGTGCTGCAGGGCTTTGGTGCTGCCGCCATCATGAGCGTCAACACGGCGTTAATCCGCATTATCTATCCGCAGCGGTTTCTCGGGCGCGGTATGGGCATCAACTCGCTGATTGTCGCTTTCTCCTCGGCTGCCGGGCCTACGGTGGCGGCGGCTATCCTGTCGGTGGCTTCCTGGCAATGGCTGTTCGCGATTAACCTGCCGATTGGTATCGTGGCGTTGCTGCTGGGGATGAAGTACCTGCCCGGCAATAGCCAAAAAAGTACTAATCAGCGCTTTGATCCGACCAGCGCGGTGATGAATGCCCTGACCTTTGGGCTACTGATCACCGCCATCAGCGGCTTTGCCCAGGGCCAGAGCCTGACGCTGATTTTCAGCGAAATCGCCGCGCTGCTGGTGATTGGCTTCTTCTTTGTTCGCCGACAGCTGCGTCAGGAGTTCCCACTGCTGCCGGTCGACCTGCTGCGCATCCCGATTTTCGCCCTGTCGATGGGCACCTCGGTCTGTTCGTTCACCGCGCAGATGCTGGCGATGGTCTCACTGCCGTTCTTCCTGCAAAGCACGTTGGGCCGCGACGAGGTCGCCACCGGGTTGCTGCTGACGCCATGGCCTTTGGCGATAATCGTCATGGCACCGCTTGCAGGACGACTGGTGGAGCGCATTCATGCCGGATTGTTAGGCTGTATCGGTCTGGCGGTGTTTGCACTGGGCCTGTTTTTGTTGGCGCTGCTGCCGCAAAACCCTTCAGACCTGGATATCATCTGGCGTATGGTGCTGTGCGGTGCCGGTTTTGGACTGTTTCAGTCACCGAATAACCACACCATTATTTGCGCCGCCCCGCGTAACCGCAGCGGAGGTGCCAGTGGCATGCTGGGCACCGCCCGGCTGTTGGGACAGACCTCGGGAGCCGCGCTGGTGGCATTAATGTTCAACCTGTTTCCCACCTCCGGCACCCATGCCTCATTGATTCTGGCCGGTACCTTCGCCACATTGGCGGCAGTGGTCAGCAGCCTGCGCATTACCCAACCCTGCTCACAACCGGCAGAAAGCAGCCGGCCGGCCAAATAACGGACATAAAAAAACCCCGGCGAGCCGGGGTTTTTAACGTTCTCAGGGTTACTTCAGGTACTGACCTGAACGCAGCGCTTCGATACGTTTATCGAGCGGCGGGTGCGACATGAACAGTTCGCTGAACGACTTGGATTTGCCGTTGATGCAGAACGCCATCATGTTGCCCGCTTCCTGCGGCTCGTAACTGGTTTTCAGCCGTTGCAGCGCCGCGATCATTTTCTCGCGGCCCACCAGTTTGGCAGAACCTGCATCGGCATAGAACTCACGGTGACGCGAGAACCACATGGTGATAATGCTGGCCAGGATGCCGAATACCAGCTCCAGAACCATCGACACGCCGAAGTAGATCATCGGGTTGCCGTTGCCTTCCCCTTCGCCGTCACGGTTGCCCAGGAAGCCGGCGGCGGCCTGTGCGATCAGTCGTGAGATGAAGATCACGAAGGTGTTCACGATGCCCTGGATCAGCGTCATGGTGACCATGTCGCCATTGGCAACGTGGCTGATTTCGTGGGCAATAACCGCTTCCGCTTCATCACGGCTCATGCTTTGCAGCAGGCCGGTGCTGACGGCGACCAGCGACGCATTACGGCGCGCACCGGTGGCGAAGGCGTTAATGTCTGGTGCGTGATAAATAGCCACCTGCGGCATGGCAATGCCTGCCTGCTGCGACTGACGGCGTACCGTTTCCAGCAGCCAGTTTTCGGTCTCGTTACGCGGTTGTTCAATCACTTCCCCGCCGACGGAGCGCAGCGCCATCCATTTGGACATCAGCAGTGAGACAAACGAACCGCCGAAGCCGAACAGACCGGCCATGATCATCAGGCCCTGAACGCTACTGGATTGGATTCCTGTCAGGCTGAGCACCAGCCCGAAAACCAACATCACCGCCAGGTTGGTGAGCAGGAACAGAGCTATACGCATCATAAAATGTTTACTTCCTCATAAATGTTAACAAAACGCTGCCTCGGATACCCTAGATGGTATGGGCATTCGTCACAGTTTCAAGAGTTGCACGCCATTAACCTACTAAAAATACGAAACTTTACAAAAACGGCGCTCAAGCAATACTTTTCAAATTGTAAACGATTGTTGCGCAAAACGGTGGGAATTTTTTTGCGTAAAAATAACGGTGTAGGTTATTCAATACCGCCAGGAGCGCCCATTAAAAAACGCACCCGAAGGTGCGCTTTTCATTTACTGAGACTCGGCTGCGTTATTTCGCCGCCGCCGGCTGCGCCTGATCAAGGTGCGCCAGATCCAGTGCGATGTGCACGGTTTCATCCAGATATGGGTCAGGTTCCTGGTAATCCTTCGGCAAATCTTCCAGGGCCTTCAGCGGCTTTTTACCGGCGCGCTGCAGGCGATCATTAACACGTTGCAGACGGGTAGCGTCATCATCGTGGTTCTCTTTCTCGCGCTGAACCAGGTTGAGAGAGACGATGTTACGCTTATCCTTCAGCGCCTTGTAATGAGCGATATCCTGCGCGATGTACTGGAACTCAGGATCCTTGGCGATACGCTGCTCATGATCCTTCAGCAGTTCAGGCTCAAACGGCTTCATGTCACCGGTTTTGGTGTAGGTCGCCGCATTGATGCTGTCCCACGGCATAGCGTTATCTTCAAACGCTTCACCGGTTTCCGCCGGATCAATGCCGCTCGGCATCAGGATATCCGGGGTAACCCCCTTACGTTGGGTACTGCCGCCGTTAACGCGGTAGAACTTCTGTATGGTGTATTGCACCGACCCCAACGCCGGCCACTCCGGACGCAGCATCTGATCGTAAATGCGGTTCAGTGAGCGATACTGCTGCACGGTACCTTTCCCGAAGGTCGGTTCACCGACGATCAGCGCGCGACCATAGTCCTGCATTGCCGCGGCGAAGATCTCCGAAGCCGAGGCGCTGAAACGGTCAACCAGTACCACCAGCGGCCCCTTGTAATAGGTCACGCCGTCGGTGTCCGCGTCTTCACGCACTTTACCGTTGTTGTCACGTACCTGCACTACCGGGCCGCTCGGAATGAACAGACCGGACAGCGAAACCGCTTCGGTCAGTGCGCCGCCGCCGTTAGTGCGCAGGTCGATGATCAGGCTCTTGACGTTCTGCTTGGCCATCTTCTGCAACTGAACTTTCACGTCATCGGTCAGGCCTACGTAGAAGCCCGGAATGTCCATCACCGCGACTTTCTCTTTGCCGACGGTCTTGATGGTCATTTTCACCGCGCGGTCTTCCAGACGGATACGCTCACGGGTCAAGGTGACCACTCGGGTTTTAGTGCCCTTGCCGGCCGGCAGGATCTCCAGGCGCACCTTGCTGCCCTTCGGCCCTTTAATCAGGGAAACCACGTCGTCCAGACGCCAGCCGATCACATCGACCACAGGCTTGCCCGCCTGGCCAACGCCGACAATACGGTCACCCACGGTGATCGCCTTGCTCTTCGCCGCCGGGCCACCTGGCACCATGGAGTTGATCAGGGTGTAATCGTCATCCATCTGCAACACCGCACCGATACCTTCCAGCGACAGGCTCATCTCGGTATTGAACTGTTCGGTATTGCGTGGGGAGAGATAGTTGGTATGCGGGTCGATTTCATGCGCAAAGGCATTCATCGCCAGTTGGAAAACGTCTTCGCTGTTGCTTTGCGTCAGGCGCTTGATGGCAAACTGATAGCGCTTGGTCAGCGTTTCACGAATTTCCTTGTCGGTCTTGCCGGTCAGCTTGAGGTTCAGCTCGTCATATTTGACTTTCGCATTCCACAGCGCGTCCAGTTCGGCCTTGTCTTTCGGCCACGGCGCTTTGCTGCGGTCGAGATCAATAGTGTCGTTGCCGGTGAAGCTCATTGGCTTTTCCAGCAGCGACAATGCATAGGTGTAACGCTCAAAACGGCGTTTCTGCGCCAGATTGTACAGCGCGTATGGCGTATCGAGCTTACCGCTTTTCAGTTCTTCGCCCAGCTGATTGCGCTTGTTGGCGAATTGCGCTACGTCGGAGGCCAGCAGCACGTTATGGCTGTAGTCCAGCATATTCAGGTAACGATCGAAGATCTTGCCTGAAAAGTCCGCGTCGAGGGAAAACTGACGGTAATGAGAGCGAGTGAAGCGCGAAGTTACGCGCTCACTCACAGTTGCATGTTGCGGTTCCTGCTGCAGCTGAGGCAGTTGATCGATGCGGATGTTGGCTGGTTCCGCTCCGTAACTGACACCCGCCCACAACAGACCCGCGACTGCTGTTAATCTGACAAATTTGTTCATGCCTTGGTTGGCCTCCGTATCAGAACTGCAAGTGTTCTGCGCGCACAATCATCGCCAGACCGGAAGAGAGCTGCACACGTACGCCATCTTTGGCGATTTCAAGTACGGTTGCATCCATCGCACTCTGGCCTGCTCTGACTTTGATTTCCTGGCCAATTTGCAGTTTAGAGATATCCGTGACTGGCACACGACGCTGCTGGCTTTCCTCTTTGACTTCACGAGGTTGGCGAGCGGGCTGTGGGCGAGTTTGTGGGCGAGTTTGTGGGCGCGGCTTGCGGTTCTCCGGAGCGGCTCCGCCTTCGCGACGTGCAGCAGGTTTTTTACCGGCTGGACGTGGACGACGAGGTTCCGCAGCGGCTGATTCACCGGCAGCTTCACGTTTTTTGGCGTTTTGCTCGGCACGCTGTGCCTGAACTCGCGCTTTGGCTTCTTCAAGCTGTTGACGGGCATGATCGACATGCTGCTGTTCCAGCTCACCGCACGGGTTGCCGTCCAAATCAACGCGCTGGGCGCCAACTTTGACGCCGTACAGGTAACGCCAGCTTGAGGTGTACAGGCGCAGTGCAGAACGCAATTGCGTTTTGCTTAGGTTTTCTTCCCCCTGAACACGCTCGACCAGATCCTGAAAAATACCGATTTTCAACGGGCGAGCTTCGCCCTCGGCGCTAAAGCAGAGCGGAAAACGCTCGGCAAGAAAAGCAATGACTTCTTTACTAGAGTTCAACTTAGGTTGATTTTCCATGAAATTTCCTGATTACAACGGGTTTGCCAACCAGCGCAGGCATGAACAGGCGTCATTATAATGACGCCATCGGTAAATGCCACGTTAACCGTAGATCAACTTGCCGTTACAGTGACATATTTCGCACTATCACACTGTTCCAGCTGCGCGCAAAGCCCCGCCACCACTGCTTCCAGGCCCCTTTCGTCCTGTTCGTCGAAACGTTGATAAACTGTGCTGTCGATATCGAGAACGCCGATAATCTGACCGCCAACGTTGAGCGGCAGCACAATTTCTGCATTACTGGCCGCGTCACAGGCGATATGACCAGGGAACTCATGGACATCACCAACGCGCTGCACGCGATTTTCCGCCACGGCGCTGCCGCATACTCCTTTGCCAACCGGAATGCGCACACAGGCGATTTTTCCCTGGAAAGGACCCAGCACCAGTTGGGTGCCGTCCATCAGGTAAAATCCGACCCAGTTAACGTCGTCAAGGCGCTCGTTGATCAGCGCACTGGCGTTGGACAACGCGGCGATAAAGTTGGTTTCCCCGTCGAGCAGCGCGCACAAATCACGTTTTAATTCCGCGTAGAATTGTTCTTTTGTCATGTGTTAACCATTAATACAGTGAAGAAGGCCACTAGCCCAAGTCTTAAGCCCTATAAAATAAGCATTAAATGCGTATAGCCACAAGGTTAATCATCTGTTGCTTCACAAAACCCTACCGGGCAGGGTATGTTTGCCGCTCAGAAACCCTGTTTTGCCGCCCGGTGCTTGGCCCTATAAGGCACGGACAGATTTATTTTTCAGCTACGCTAATCGATACGGCGAGCTCTGGGGCAGTTTTTTGTCATGATGAAAATACACGCGATCACCGGCCCGCTATCCAAAGCACGCCACCAACGCTGTTGCGAATGCGACCTGCTGTTTGTATTGCCGCCACTGAGCGGCAAACAGGCGGCCTACTGCCCGCGCTGCGATGCCAAGGTGGTCAGTGGCCGAGACTGGTCGATGACCCGACTGACCGCCATGGCGGTCACCATGCTGCTGTTGATGCCCTTTGCTTTCAGCCAGCCGCTGATCAGCATCCGTCTGCTGGGGGTGCGCATCGACGCCAGCCTGCTGGAAGGCATCTGGCAGATGAGCCACCAGGGGGATCCTCTCACCGCCAGCATGGTGGCGTTTTGCACTATTGGCGCCCCGCTGACGCTGGCGCTGTCGCTGCTTTACCTGCGTTTCGGCCATGCACTGGGCATGAACCTGCGGCCAGTGCTGCTGATGCTCGACCGCTTGAAAGAGTGGGTGATGCTCGATATTTACCTGATCGGCATGGCGGTGGCGACAATCAAAGTAAAAGAATACGCCGATATCCAGGCCGGCAGTGCGCTGATCGCTTACCTGGCGCTCACCCTGCTCAGCATCCTGACGCTGATCCACGTCAATCTGGAACAGCTGTGGGAACGCTATTATCCGCAGGAACAGCCGAAAGGCCTGCCAACGGCACTGCATATCTGCCTGTCCTGCCATTTCACCGGTTACCCAGACCAGCGTGGGCGTTGTCCACGATGCCACATTCCGATGTGCCATCGGCAGCCCTACAGCCTGCAAAAAACCTGGGCGGCGCTGATTGCAGCGATGATTTTACTGATCCCGGCCAACCTGATGCCAATCTCCATCATTTACGCCAATGGCGCACGAATGGAAGACACCATCTTCTCCGGAGTGGTCTCACTGGCGACCTCAGGCAATGTACCGATCGCCGCCATCGTGTTCATTGCCAGCGTACTGGTGCCCTTTACCAAGGTCATCGTGCTGATCACCTTGCTGCTGAGTATTCATTTCAAGACCTCGCACAGCCTGAGAACCCGTATTCGCCTGCTGCGTCTGGTCACCTGGATCGGCCGTTGGTCGATGCTCGATCTGTTTGTTATTGCTTTAATGATGTCGCTGGTGAATCGCGACCAATTGTTATCTTTTACTATGGGGCCGGCAGCCTTTTATTTTGGGTCTGCGGTTATTTTAACTATTCTTGCCGTAGAGTGGCTGGATAGCCGATTGATTTGGGATGCACATGCAACAGGAAACGCCGAATACACCGACTGAAGCGCGGGTCAAAAACAAGCGCCGTATTTCGCCATTCTGGTTACTGCCGTTTATTGCCCTGCTGATCGCGGGGTGGCTGGTCTATAACAATTTCCAGGAACGCGGTACCACGGTGACCATTGATTTCCAGTCCGCGGCGGGCATTGTCGCCGGGCGTACTCCGGTACGTTATCAGGGGGTGGAAGTAGGCACCGTACAGAGCATCAGCCTGAGCAAGGATCTGCGCAGCATTGTGGTCGAAGCCAGCATCAAGAGTGACCTGGAAGATTCCCTGCGCGACGGCACCCAGTTTTGGCTGGTAACACCCAAAGCCTCGCTGGCGGGCGTGTCTGGCCTGGATGCCCTGGTGGGCGGCAACTATATCGGCATGATGCCGGGCACTGGGAAACCTCAGACCCACTTCACCGCGCTCGATACCCAGCCCAAGTATCGGCTGAACACCGGTGAGCTGATGATTCATCTGCACGCTGACGATCTCGGCTCACTCAACACCGGTTCGCTGGTGTATTACCGCAAGATCCCCGTCGGTAAGGTCTATGACTACACCATCGCCGAAGGCAATAAGGGCGTCACTATCGACGTGCTGATCGACCGCCGCTTTGCCAATCTGGTGAAGGGCAGCAGCCGTTTTTGGAACGTCTCGGGCTTCAAGGGTGATTTCAGCCTGGCGGGTGCCTCGGTGCAGATGGAAAGCCTGGCCGCGCTGGTCAACGGTGCCATTGCCTTTGACTCGCCGCTAGATGGTCAGCAGGCCAAGGCCGATCAAAGCTATACCCTGTATCCGGACCTGGCACACAGCCAGCGCGGCGTGAATATTACGCTTGATCTGCCGAGCGGCAATAACCTGAGTGAGAACCGCACGCCGCTGATTTATCAGGGATTACAGGTAGGTACCCTGACCAAGCTAACCCTGCAGCAGGACAGTAAGGTCACCGGTGAGCTGACCATTGACCCGTCGGTGGTGGATTTAATGCGCAGCGGCACGCGGATTGTAATGCGCAGCCCACGCCTGAGCCTTAACGACGCCAAACTAAGCCAGTTGCTGACCGGCAATACGCTGGAACTGGTACCGGGCGAGGGTGAACCGCAACAACATTTCAACGTGCTGGACAGCAGCGAAACCCTGCTGCAACAGCCGGGCGTACTGACCGTAACGCTGAACGCGCCACAGAGCTACGGCATTGACGTCGGCCAGCCACTGGTGGTGCACGGCGTTAAGGTCGGTCAGGTGATGAGTCGTGCCCTGACGGACAACGGCGTGGTATTTACCGCCGCCATCGATGCCCAATATCGCCGCCTGCTGCACAAAGACAGCAAGTTCGTGGTCAACAGCCGCGTCGACGTCAAACTGGGCCTGGACGGCATGGAAGTGCTGGGGGCCAGCGCGCAAGAGTGGCTGGACGGCGGCGTGCGCATCATCCCCGGCAGCAAGGGCGAGCCTGTCGGGCAGTATCCGCTGTATGGCAATAGTGAAAAGGCCGAGGCCGGTATTATCGGCAACAGCCCTACGCCAACCCTGACGTTGACCGCCGTCAGCCTGCCGGACGTACAGGCCGGATCGGTGGTGCTGTACCGTAAATTCCAGGTGGGCGAGATTGTTAACGTGCGTCCAAAGGCCAACGAGTTCGAAGTTGATGTTTATATCAGCCCGGAATACCGCAAGCTGCTGACCAGTGAAAGCATTTTCTGGGCCGAAGGCGGGGCCAAGGTGCAATTGAACGGTAGCGGTCTGACGGTGCAGGCTTCACCGCTCAACCGGGCGCTGAAAGGGGCTATCAGTTTCGATAATTTGCAGGGCGTCACGCTGAGCAAAGGTGCCAAACGCATGCTGTACGCCACAGAAACCGCCGCCCGCGCGGTAGGCAGCCAGATAACCCTGAAAACTTACGACGCCAGTAAAGTGTCGGCAGGCATGCCACTGCGTTATCTCGGTATCGATATCGGCCAGGTAGATTCGCTAAAATTGGCGCCAGAGCGTAATGAAGTCCTGGTCAAGGCCGTGCTGTACCCGGAATACGTGCAGACCTTCGCCCGTCTTGGCAGCCGGTTCTCCATAGTATCACCGGAGATTTCCGCCGCCGGGGTCAGCAACCTCGACACCCTGTTGCAGCCCTATATTAACGTGGAGCCAGGCCGTGGACGGGAGCTACGCAGCTTTGAGCTGCAAGAGGCCACGATCACCGACTCGCGCTACCAGGACGGCCTGAGCGTGATCCTCGACGCCGCCGAAACCGGCTCGTTGCAGATTGGGACTCCGGTACTGTTCCGTGGGGTCGAAGTGGGTACCGTGACAGGCTTCTATCTGGGCGCCATGTCCGATCGCATCCACGTCGCACTGCGTATCAGCAAGAAGTACCAGTATCTGGTGCGTAACAACAGCGTGTTCTGGCTGGCTTCCGGCTACAACCTGCAGTTCGGCCTGACCGGCGGCGTGATCAAGAGCGGGACCTTCCAGCAGTTTATTCGCGGCGGCATTGCTTTTGCCACTCCGCCGAGTATTCCGTTGGCGCCGAAGTCAACGCCGCACAAGCACTTTATGCTGAATGCGGAGGAGCCAAAAGACTGGCGTGAATGGGGCACCGCCATCCCTAAAGAGTAAATTCCTCACCCTCTCAGGGGCTCGGCAATGCCGGGCCCCTACTTTTTTCGGTTTGTGGTAAACTCCCGCCCTTATTTTGATAGCTGCCAGAGAGCTCACCCCGTGGCCAAACCCGCCTGCGTTTTTTTGCCGCCCGCCTTTCTCGAGGCGACGCGCGCCATCATGCCCGCCGACCTGTCGATGGACGATTTCATTGCCGCCTGCCAGCGCCCGCTGCGCCGCAGTCTGCGGATTAATACGCTAAAAATCAGCGTCACCGACTTTCTGACGCTGGTGCAGGATTATGACTGGCGTCTGGAGCCCATCCCCTGGTGCGCGGAAGGCTTTTGGATCGAACGCGGGGACGAAGAACTGCGGCTGGGCAGCGCTGCTGAACACCTGAGCGGCCTGTTTTACATTCAGGAGGCCAGCTCAATGCTGCCGGTCAGTGCGCTGTTCGCCGGGGCCGAAGCACCAAGCCGGGTACTGGACGTAGCGGCCGCGCCAGGATCCAAAACCACCCAAATTGCGGCGCTGATGAACAATCAGGGCGGCATTGTCGCCAATGAATACTCCGCCAGCCGGGTCAAGGTACTGCACGCCAACATCAGCCGCTGCGGCGTGAAAAACGTAGCGCTGACCCACTTCGACGGCCGGGTGTTCGGCGCTGCGTTGCCGGAAAGCTTCGACGCCATTTTGCTCGATGCCCCCTGCTCTGGCGAAGGCGTGGTGCGAAAAGATCCGGACGCCATGAGTAACTGGTCACCGGAAAGCGTGACCGCCATTGCCGACACCCAGCGCGAACTGATCGACAGTGCCTTCCATGCTCTGGCGCCCGGCGGCGTGATGGTTTACTCCACCTGCACGCTCAACGCGCAGGAAAACCAACAAATCGTCAACGGGCTGCTGGCGACCTACGGCGACGCGGTCAGCATTGAACCGCTGGGTGACTTGTTCCCCGGTGCTAAACAGGCGTTAACCGCCGAAGGTTTTCTGCATGTGTTCCCGCAAATCTACGATAGCGAAGGCTTCTTCGTGGCGCGGTTGCGCAAGCACCACTCCGTCCCCCCGCTGGCAAAGCCAAGCTATAAGCTGGGCAAATTCCCGTTCACTCCGCTTTCCGCTAAGGATTCGGCCGAGATCGCTCAGGCCGCAGCGGCCTCCGGATTAGCCTGGGATAAAACCAGCCGTCTGTGGGCTCGCGATAAAGAAATCTGGCTGTTCCCTGCCGAGCTGGAAGCGCTGGTTAATAAAATTCGCTTCTCGCGTATCGGGCTGAAACTGGCCGAGCGTTTCACCAAAGGCTACCGCTGGCAGCATGAAGCGGTTATCGCGCTGGCGGTTGCCGACGGCAAACAGCGTTTTGAACTGGACGCCACGCTAGCGCAAGAGTGGTTCCACGGCCGTGACCTCTACCCGGAGCCACCGCCGCAGACCGATGAATGTATTGTCACCTACCAGCAACAGCCGCTGGGTATCGCCAAACGCATCGGCAGCCGGATCAAAAACAACCTGCCGCGCGAACTGGTTCGTGACGGCGTGTTGGATTTCCATCAATAATCCCCTGTCACTGGCCGGAAAACTCCGGCCAGTTAATACTGCTAATAATATTCCGACAGGAGAATATTATTATTCTAATCATTTTCCCCTCAGGGTATTTTCGTCCCTTCCATTGAGAAGATAACGACGCCTTTCAAAATAAAGAAAATTTTCAGCCTCCCACCAAGACAATTCCGGGTTCTTACTCTATTAATTAAACTGTAAATACATTAATGCGTTTATCCATTTCCGGATGGCGTTTTTTGGGGCTCACCTTTAACACGGCAAGGAAAAAGACATGAAAAAAATTCTGATGGCATTGACCTCGGCAGCCACCTTGCTGTGCGCGAATGGTGCAGCCAACGCAGCTGGCACTATTCAGGGTAACCTCGGGGTAACCTTAACCATTGGCGCAGGTTGCGTGGTCGGCGGCGGTAACAGCGCGGGGAGCGCCAACGACTTTGGCTCTATCGACTTCGGTACCTATTCTTCCCTGTCCAACATTATCGACGCCAGCGCAACCGGTTCCGGCGGTGCGGGGACTTTGTCGCTGACCTGCACCACAGGGACCGCCTACACCGTGGCATTAAACAACGGTTTGCATGTAGGTGCCGGTAACCAGCGCCAAATGGCCAGTACGGCGGGTTCCTTTATCAAGTACAACCTCTACCAGGATCAGGCCCGCGCTACCACCTGGTCCAGCGGTGCCAACGCCCTGACCGGCACAGGTACTGGCGCAGCGGTTCCGTTGATTGTCTATGCCCGTGTCCCGGCGGCGGTCACCACGCCCGATCCTGATACCTACAACGATACGGTGACCATGACGGTAACCTGGTAACAGTGCGGCAGGTTGTTTTGGGCTGTGGATTGCTGGCGTTAAGCCTGGCGGCGAATGCCGATAGCAAAACCGCCACTATTGGCGTCAGCGCCACCTTGTTGAAGGCATGCGAAGCCGGCAGCAGTTCGGGTGGCAATGTCAGTTTCGGCTCACTGGACTTCGGTACGGTCTATTTCCTCACCACCAGTGTCAGCGTAGCGGGTCAGCAAAACGCCGGAGCCATTCGCGTCAAATGCAACAATGGCACCAGCTACAATGTCCTGCTTAACGGGGGGCAAAGCGGCAACACCGCTGCCCGCTATCTGAAAAGCGCCGCCGGCCAGCAGGTGAACTACAACCTGTATACCAACAGTTCGCACAGCATCATCTGGGATAACCTGACCGGGGTGTCGCAAACCGCCAACGGTCAGGACAACTGGTTACCGGTGTACGGCATGATCCCGGTGCAATCCACCCCGCCGATCGGCAGCTACACCGATACCGTGCAGGTCACCATCAATTGGTAATGGCAATGCGTATTTTAAGCGGTGGTTTACTGCTCTGGATGATAACGCCACCGGTATTGGGCGACACCGGCGTCAACGATCAGCAAAAGACCCAGGCAATGACCGTCAATGCGACGGTGGTTAAAGGCTGCATCCTGGGTAGCGGCAGCAGCGACGTCACCACTTTCGGCAACCTCAGCTTTGGTCAGGTCTCTTCGTTAGCCAGCAACATCAGCATTGTTTCCAGCTCCGGGGCCGGTTCCGTGCTGTTTCGCTGCAATCCTGGTCTGAGCGTCACGCTGGCGCTTGGCATCGGCAACAACGTCACCGGCTCCATCTCCGCCGGACGCAAATTAAAAAACACCCTGACCCCAGAAACCCTGATTTATCAACTCTATCAGGACAGTAACTATTCTACCATTTGGGGCGATGGCACCAACGGCGGCAGCACCGAGATCGTCGCTGCCACCGGTAGCACCCAGGAAATAAAAGTTTATGCCCGTTTGTTCTCGACCAGTACCCTGCCCACCAGTGGCACTTACAGCGATACGGTCTTACTGACGGTCACTTATTAGTATTTTGAAATAAGGATTTAGCCATGCGTATACCCTTCCGACTGCCATTGACGGCAGCGCTGCTGATTGTCGGCCAACAACAGGCGCTTGCCGCCGCCTCGATCCTGATTTGGCCCATTGACCCGGTAATTGAAGATCAACAGCCTGCTACGGCACTGTGGCTGGAAAACCGCGATACCAAACCCGTCTATATGCAAGTTCGCGTACTCGGCTGGAAACAAACCGCCGGCAAAGACGATTACAGCAACCAGAGCGAAGTGATCGCCAGCCCGCCGGTAGCCTCTATTGCCCCAGGCAAACGCCAACTGATCCGGCTGGTTAAGCAAACCCCGCCGCCTGCCGGCCAGGAGCGTGCCTACCGTATTCTGATTGATGAAGTCCCGGTGAAAGATTCAGGCAACCCATCCGCACCAGATGGCGCACAAATGGGATTGAAATTCCAGATGCGCTATTCGGTACCGCTGTTTGTCAGCGGCAAGGGCGTCTGGACCAAGCAGGACTCAGAGAAACCGCGCGATTATGCCACCGCCAGTCAACCGCAACTCAGCTACCGGCTGTTGCAGCAAAGCAGCCAGCGCTGGCTGGAAGTACGCAACCAGGGCACGGTGCACGCGCGCATCTCCAAAGTGACGATGCAGGGGAAAACGCTCAATGCAGGCCTGATGGGTTACGTGTTACCCGGCTCGCAGATGCGCTTTGCCATACCGGCCTCTGGCAGCTTCAGCAGCGGTCAACTGCAAGCCACGGTCAACGACAATAAACAGCCAATAACCCTGCCTGCTTACTGAGTGTCAGGTGCCGTTAACCAGGATAGCGTCACCCAGGCGTAACGGGTTCGGGCTCAAACCGTTAGCCTTCGCCGTACTCTGCGCAGTGGCCACACCGTGGTCACCGTACGCCTGCGCCGATGATTTACCGCCCCCGCCCAGCGCCATCAGCATGCCGGACACCACTTTGTATCTGGAGCCGGTGGTCAATGGGCGTCAAACCGGAAAAGTAGTACCGGTCAACTACCGAGGCGGCCACTATTACCTTACGCCGCAGCAGTTGCTCGATGCAGGCCTGCCGGTGGCGGATAAACAGGCGAAAGAAATTGCGGTCGACCAATTGGAGAAAGTAGACGTCACCTACAGCGGCGACACCCAGCAGTTGATGATCAACGTCCCCAACGACTGGTTACCCAATCAGAAATTCAACGCTCAAAACCCGCTGGATCGCCTGCCGGCACAAAGCAGCCTCGGTCTGCTGTTCAATTATGATATTTATGCCAGCCAAAGCAGCGCCAACGGCCAGCCGGGCTATCTTTCCGCCTGGAGTGAACAGCGGCTGTTCGACGGCTTTGGCGTGGTGTCCAACACCGGTATTTTCCGCGGCAGCTTTAACGACGGTGCCAACAACAGTGACCAGGGCAACCGCTATATCCGCTACGACAGCCAGTGGCGCTATAACGATGATGAACGCCTGCTCAGCTATACCGCCGGCGATCTGGCCACCGGCGCTCTGACCTGGAGCAGCTCGGTGCGTATCGGCGGCGTCCAGCTGGCACGTAACTTTGCCTCGCGCCCGGATCTGATCACCTATCCGCTGCCGCAGTTTTCCGGCCAGGCGGCGTTGCCCAGCAGCGTCGATCTGTATATCAACAGCTATAAAAACAGCAGCACCAGCGTTAACCCTGGCCCTTTCACCCTCAATACCGTGCCCTACATTAACGGCGCCGGGCAGGCCACGGTGGTGACTACCGACGCGCTGGGCCGCCAGGTCAGTACCGTGGTGCCGTTTTATGTCGCCAGTAATCTGTTGCAGGCCGGCATGAGCGATTTCAGCCTGTCCAGCGGCGCGTTACGGCGCAATTATGGTATTAATTCAGCCGATTATGGACAGTGGGTGGCCAGTGGCAGCGGGCGTTACGGTGTCACGGACTGGTTAACCCTGGAAGGTCGAGCAGAAGGAGCCGCAGAGTTGGCGCTGGGCGGCGCAGGGGCCAATATTCGTGTTGGTCAGTGGGGGGTATTCAATGCCTCTTACAGCTACAGTCAGGCCGGCGAAAATGCCTTTAACGATTATCAACCTTCGCAACAACCCAACTACTACGATCCGCTGACCGGTCAACCCATCACTCAGCCCGATCCGCAGCCGGTCTATCAGTACAGCACCAACCATGGCGATCAGAGCAGCATCGGCTACACCTACAGCAATCGCTATTACAGCCTGAATGCCCAGCGCATTCTGCGCAGTGCGGGCTTTGGCGATATTTCGGTGTATAAAAGTGACTATCGCCTGAGCCGCCGTACCGATCAACTGACCGGCAGTATTGGTCTGAACCGATTCGGTAGCATCGGTGCCGGCTATTTCGATGTACGCGATGCCATTGGCCTGCGCACTCGCCTGGTTAACTTCTCTTACAGCATTTCACTGTGGCGCAATACCAGCCTGTATGCGTCAGTAAACCGCGAAATCGGCAGTAGCGGCTACAGCGCCCAGCTGCAACTGTCTATCCCCTTCGACAGTTGGGGGACCGCCAGCGTCAGCGCCTCTCGTGACAATGAAAACCGCTGGAACCAACGCGTCAGCTACAGCCGCGCCGCGCCGACCGACGGCGGTTTGGGCTGGAACCTGGCCTATGCCGATGGGCAAAGCAGCGAAAGCTACACCCAGGCCGATATTACCTGGCGCACCCGCCTGCTCGAAGCCCGCGGCGGGATGTACGGCAACAGCGATGATTACACCCGCTGGGGCGAAGTGAGTGGTTCGCTGGTGGCAATGCAAGGCGATCTGTACGCCACCAACACCATCAACGATGCTTTTGCATTGATCTCTACCGACGGCTATCCGGACATTCCGGTACGCTATGAGAATCAGTTAATCGGCGTGACCAACGCCAAAGGCTATCTGCTGGTGCCGACCGTCACCTCCTATTACCACGCCAAATTCCAAATCGATCCGCTCAATCTGCCGGCGGACGTGGCGCTTCCCAGCGTGGAGAAAACCGTGGCGATCCGCGATCACAGCGGCTTCCTGGTCGATTTCCCTGTCCAGCCGATCTCCGCCGCCGACATCAAACTGGTCGACGCCCAGGGGAAACCGCTGGCCAACGGCAGCGAAGTCGCGGTTATCGGTAGCAAGCAGCAAAGCTACGTCGGTTGGGATGGCATGGTTTATGTGGATCCGGTGCAACGGCAAAACCGCCTGAGCGTCATTCCGGCCGACGGCAGCGCCCCCTGTCAGGCGCAATTTAGCCTGACCAAAACCCAGGGGATCCAAAGCATCGGCCCCATTGTTTGCCAGTAATTCATGATGGAGAAAAATATGATTAGTGGATCCAAAGCGTTATTACTGGCGCTGCTGCTGCTCATCGGCCGACAGGCGCTGGCCGACTGCACCACCGCCAACGGCAGCGTCACCTTGCCAGGCAGCAGTACTTTCGCGGTTTACAATGGCTCGCTCAGCGCGCAGGGCACTGCCGGACTCAACTGCAGCGGCCTTGGCCTGTCATTGCTGACGCAAAATACCGTGACGGTAAAGATTAACTCCACCACGCACAATATGGCGCTGGCCAATACCGACGGTTCCGGCGATACCATTCCCTATCTGATTTACCCCGATGCGAATTACCAATATCCCTATAGCGTCGGGCAAACCATCGATTACAGTTCATTGAATCTGCTGACGCTGATCCTTATCTCCCCAAACGTCAACTTTCCGCTGTATATCAAGACCACCGCCGGGGCTAACGTCCGTTCCGGCACCTATACCGATACCGTCAATCTGGTATGGAACTACCATATTTGCGGCCTGGGTCTGATTGGCTTGTGTATTTGGTGGGATGGCACCAATAAGCCCAGTACCGTAACCATTAGCCTGACGCTCACCAAAGACTGCCTGTTCGGCACCGCGCAAAACGTCAACTTTGGCAGCATGGCGCTGGTCGGGCAGTTTAACCCGGTGAACCAGAGCATCACCCTCACCTGTACCAAAACCGAGGGCTACAACACCTACTTTACCGACGGAAATAACCCGGTGACCGGCTGGCGACGCATGAAAAGCGGCACCAGCAACTATATGCAATACCAAATTTACCTGCCCAACAGCACCACGGTATGGAACAGCACCAACAAGCAAGCCGGGGCGGGTACCGGCTTGGCACAAAGCATTCCTTACCTGGCGCGAATCAACCCGGCGCAAACCGAAGTACCGGTAGGAACCTATCAGGACAACATCAGTTTTGTGGTGGAGTATTAAGCCCGGCCGCTAGCCACGGATTGCCAATGTTGCCAGCTTGTATTTTTTATGTGGCATTTTTTGCTCATTTGACTATGCTGATGATGACGGCCTCAACTGGTCACACCTCATACCAGCAGATCAAGCAAGGAGTTCCAATGGGCAAAACCGTGGTAAAAATAGGCAGTTTCGAGGTCGACGATGCACATTTGTCCTCCTCGCCCGAGCAGGCCAGTACGCTGGCGATCCCTTGCAAGTCGGATCCCGATCTGTGCATGCAGTTGGACGGTTGGGATGAGCACACCAGCATCCCGGCGATACTCGATGGCAAGCAATCGCTGCTGTATAAGCAACATTACGATCGGCAAAGCGATGCCTGGGTGATGCGATTGGAATGAACGATGACAAACTGAAGAACGCGCGGTGTCCCCACAGGAGCACGGCGCGTTTTTTTTTATCTGATGGCAATACCACGACCGGCGAAGAAACGACCAAAACTGCTCAGCGGCAAAGTCACCTGTTGGCGCGTAGCCGGGCTGTCACCGGAAGGATTATGGAAGGTCACACCATTGCCCTCAACCGCGGTAACCAATACCAGATGGCCGCCCCGCTGCGGTGGCGTCTGTTCGGGCCGGCGAATGCCGGGATGTACCGAAGCGATAAAATAACGCCGCTGCGCCAGTAACTGCGGCAACGTTTCTACCTCAACACCGACCCGCACCTCGGCCTCCAGCGCAAACTGCTCACGCACATAGTCGACAAATGGCGCGTAAATCAGCCCTTTGATACGCTCACCTTCCCGCACGTAAGCACCGTACGGCAAACTGCGGCGTGCCAGTTCCAGCAGTGGCGGCGCATCCCCGTCGCGATGGGTCAGCACCATTTTCAGGCAGGCCATGCCACAGACGTGATTGGCCCACTCGATATATTCCGCCCGATCGCGTGCGCCACTGAGCGCCCAGTTGGCATCATCGGCCAGCGTCGCACGACCGGCAATCAGCGCCGCCGCCAGTTCGGGCGTCGCCCATTGACAGACGTAAGGGACCGAGGAGCTCAAATCAGAAAGTCTCGGCCACTTTGAAATTCATCAGCACCAGCGTCATATCCGGTGAGAACAGCTCATATTCTTCGAAGAAGCTTTGCAGCTCTTTGCGCCAGTAGGCCAGGGAACGGTCACCCTCACCTTCAGCAAAAGCATGGGCTTCATCAACCTGATCGTAGGTTTTCATTTCGACCGACGTCAGCTCTACCGCACACACCGGGTTGCCTTTACCATCAACCACTACAAACACATCACCGGCCAGCGGGATACCTTCACCGTCAAGATTGGCACAGGTGGCCGTCTTGGTACCGTTGAGGATCAGTTTGACCACCTCATCGGCTTGTTGCTCGGTGTTGCCAAACGCCCAACGTTCGGTGTTTTCGTATTTCTTCGGAATTTCGTTCGCCATTGCCATACCTTATTGAATGAATCATTGTGCAGACAGAATAGTACAACGTATTCCCCGCTGCCTGCACCTGCCGAATTCACCCTCAATCTTCTAATCCCGCAGCTTTACAGGCTATTTACGGTAAATCCCTGTGCCTATGTCGGGACAACAGGCATACTGTGAACGCAATTTACTCCATGGCTATCAGCCCGGCGGCAAAATGAAGCATGACGACCAAAATTCCGATGACACCTTCAGCGCCTTATTAAAGGTGCTGGCAGTGGTGGTGATTGCTATCTTTATTATCGCCGTCTGGTATTTCATCTGATCGGCAAAACAGGAGGTCACATTGGCAACCAAACGCATGCGTACCAAGCACTGGAAGATGTTTTTGATACTGTTGCTGATCTGTCTCGCACTGCTGTTATTGCGCTGGGCGGCGATAGTCTTCGGCTAATGGCAGGGAGCAAAACAGATGGCAAAACGAAACGGCAACGGGGTACAGATCGCCTTACTGCTACTGGCGCTGGTGATTTTGGTCTGCGGTATTTTAATGATCACCACTGAGCTGGGTCATCAGGTACTCGAAGAGATCGAAGATATTCTCGAATAACACCAGTCCGGCCGGATACTGGCTCACATCACCTTATCCTCGTTCCGCGGGTTGTTTGGTTTCCGGTTCCAACAGCTCGCGCAAATAGGCAATCCGCGCCTCTCCTTGCGGTAACCACAGACGACACAGCCACTGTGGCACTTCTGCCGGCTGGCTCCGGCGATGGTACCTAGCCAGTTGTTCAATCAGTCTCATCATTCACCCTCCACAGTTTCGACACTGTCAGTATTGGGTGAAAAAACCAGAAGAAATACTGATGGCTTATCTTTTATGCTTCCTGATTTAATATTGTGCGATCGGTACGGTGGCGAACCCCAGGCTCAACTGCTACATTGACCAAAAATCACCCAGCCGAGGTAAACGATGATGTTCTCGGAGCAGGAGATAAAACCCGTGTGGGACGAAGTGGCTCGCTTGATCGGCGACAGCGTGATGCAGTTACGCCATCGTGGCGAGGTTTTATCGGTAGAAACGTTGGCGAAACATCTGGCGCAGCAACTGGCCGACAGTCACGATATTGAACGCCGGATCCTGATTGGTACCGCGATCAACATGCTGAAAGATGGAAAATGAATCGCCAACCGGAAAGGTTGGCGATTCTGCAGAAGCCCGAGGTATGCAAGCCCGGCCTTCTGTGCGCAATTATGTCAGGCTAACATGACGGAATTAATAGGAATTGTCGGGTTTTTCCTCAAAATACCGAATTTTTATTGCCATCTGGCCTCAAGCCAGCACGAAATCACTGGTTTCCAGCGGCTGCCCCACCACTTTCACCAGGAAATCGCTAGCGTCAAACCCACCGCCCAAATCCACCCCGGTATCCATAATTCAGTCTGGACTCAGATTAAACAACCCAACAATAGCGTGGCGCCAATCACTGTGGACGCACCGCCGATACGGGTGGCGATTTGCGCAAACGGCATTAACCCCATACGGTTGGACGCGGATAGGATCGCCACGTCGCCAGTCCCACCTAACCCACTGTGGCAGCAGGTGACGATCGCCGCTTCAACCGGGTACATTTTCAGGTATGGCGCAATCAGGAAGCTCACCAGCCCCATCGACAGCACCACCGAACCGCAGACCACCACATAGCCTACCGAGAACACCGCCACCACGCTTTCCAGCGGTACGTACAGCATGCCCAGGCCAATCATCAGCGGCCACACCAGCGCGGTTGAAACAAACTTATAAAAACTGTGCGCACCGGTTTCCATTGAGGTCGGGATCACCCGGCAATATTTGCACAGTACCGCAAACAGAATCATCAGCACCGGGCCGGGAATGTGGACGATGTGTTCGAACAACCCACCGACGATAAAGAAGGCGCAGATCACCAGCAGCCCGCCGCCCATCAGTTGGAAATCCACGTTGCCGGTGCTTTCCTTGATGGCAAACACCGCGTTGTCCTGCGCCGACCGGATCAGCATACCGTCACCGCTTAGTGCCTTGCGCTTCATCCCCAGACGGGCCAATACGCCTGCCGCCACAATGGCGAAGATATTGCCCAGCACCGCCGCCGGTGCCAGTTGCGCCACGTACACGTCCGGCGTCGATCCAAGGATTGCTGAATAAGCCAGCGACAGCGGTAATATGCCCTCGCCGATACCGCCACCGATAATCGGCACAATGATAAAGAAGAAGGTGTGATAGAAGGTAAAACCAAACAGTTTGCCCACCAGCAGCCCGGTCACCACCGCCGTCACCGTGCCGACCACCAAAGGCACGAACATGCGGATCATGCCCTGGATCAGGATCACCCGGTTCATGCCGAGAATGCTGCCGACCACCAGGCTGGCGATAACAAAATACAGCAGGTTGGCGTCTTTCATCAGCAGATGAACGGTACCCATCACGTTCGGCTGGAAGAAATTAAAATAAACCAGCACCGAAGGCACCATCAGGCACAGAATCGCCGGCCCACCGATATCACGCAGCACCGGAATACTTTTGCCCAAATGCGCCAGCGCAAAACCCAGCGTCATAATCACCGCCAAACCGCCGATCATATTCTTTGGCAAGAAGTTGGCATAAGCCGAAATGGCAACAATGGCACAAATGGTAATAAACAACGCCACCGGCACGGCACCGATATTCATTTTCCGGATTTGATTAATCAGCCCTGATGAATCAGGCGACAACGCCTGTTTATCACAGGCCATTTCTGCATTTATCTGTTTCATTGTTCACCCTGCTGACAAGTGTTCAGTACGGAGCGGATCGCCCATCGATTTATGAAATAACTTAAACGGTTAAAAAATTCCATCATAAAACGATGAGGGGTTTTATTATTTATAATTAATTAAAATAGTAGACAGCCATGACGATATGATAAAAAATAAAAACACCAAACTAAATTCCGCCTTATTAATCCAATATTGTGAACTTCCACCGATGTTGGTTATAATTAATTATCGTCAGCGTTTTGTAATTAAAATAATCAGGCTTGAATTCGCTGCTATGCTATAGATGGAAGTAAAAATCCGTGCGTTTATTAATGAGAACCGGAGCGGTAATTAGCTGAATCCGGTCAGCTGTACCCGAGCCTGCCCATGCACGCGGCACCGTGCAGAAAACAGGCAATAATATATGCCCCATGGCTTTCAGATTGTCGCCGACAGCGCGGCAGCCCGAAAGTCTGCAGGCATAGAACTAATAAGGAAGTAGGATATGTCTTCAATCGCGATTACCCCACAAACACTGGCCCGTTACGGCATCCATCAGGCTACCGAAATCGTCCATAACCCAAGCTACGAGCAACTGTTTACCGAGGAAACCCGTGCCGACCTGCCGGCACTGGAACGCGGTACGGTAACAACGCTGGGCGCGGTCAACGTCGATACTGGTGAATTCACCGGCCGTTCACCGAAAGATAAATACATCGTGCGTGACGACACCACGCGCGATACCGTCTGGTGGTCCGATAACGGCACCGGCAAAAACGACAACCAACCGCTATCGCCAGAAGTCTGGCAGCATCTGAAAACGCTGGTGGGTAACCAACTTTCCGGCAAGCGTCTGTTTGTGGTGGACGCCTTCTGCGGCGCCAATGCCGACACCCGCCTGAAGGTGCGTTTCATCACCGAGGTGGCCTGGCAGGCGCACTTTGTCAAAAACATGTTTATCCGCCCGACGGATGAAGAACTGCAGAATTTCGAACCAGACTTCGTGGTGATGAACGGGGCCAAATGCACCAACCCGGACTGGCAACAACAGGGGCTGCATTCAGAGAACTTCGTTGCCTTTAACCTGACCGAACGCATCCAGCTGATCGGCGGCACCTGGTACGGCGGCGAAATGAAGAAGGGCCTGTTCTCAATCATGAACTACCTGCTGCCGTTGCAGGGTATCGCCTCGATGCACTGTTCGGCCAACGTCGGCGAACAGGGTGACGTGGCGGTGTTCTTTGGCCTGTCAGGTACCGGTAAAACCACCCTCTCCACCGATCCCAAACGTCAGTTGATCGGCGATGACGAACACGGCTGGGATCATGACGGCGTGTTCAACTTTGAAGGCGGCTGCTACGCCAAGACCATCAAACTGTCGCCGCAGGCCGAACCTGAGATCTATCAGGCCATCCGTCGCAACGCACTGTTGGAAAACGTGCAGGTGCTGGCCGATGGCAGCATTGATTTTGATGACGCCGGCAAGACTGAAAACACCCGCGTTTCCTACCCGATTGAGCATATCGATAACATAGTCAAGCCGGTGTCCAAGGCCGGTCATGCGAAGAAAATCATCTTCCTGACGGCGGATGCCTTTGGGGTATTGCCGCCGGTATCACGCCTGACGCCGGAACAGACTCAGTACCACTTCCTGTCTGGTTTTACCGCCAAGCTGGCCGGTACCGAGCGCGGCATCACCACGCCAACCCCAACCTTCTCCGCCTGTTTCGGCGCCGCGTTCCTGACGCTGCACCCGACGCAGTACGCCGAAGTGCTGGTGAAACGTATGGAAGCGGCCGGAGCGCAGGCCTATCTGGTGAATACCGGTTGGAACGGCAGCGGCAAGCGTATTTCCATTAAGGACACGCGCGGCATCATCGACGCCATTTTGAACGGGGAGATTGAACACGCCGAAACCTTCACCTTGCCGATCTTTGGCCTGGAAGTCCCGACCGCGCTGCCGGGAGTTGACCCTTCCATTCTCGACCCGCGTAAAACTTACGCGGACGAATCGCTGTGGCAAGAGAAAGCTCAGGATCTGGCGCAGCGCTTTATCGATAACTTTGCCAAATACACCGTGACACCGGCAGGTGAAAAACTGGTCAGCGCCGGCCCCAAGCTTTAAGGCTGCTAGGCCTGGTGGTTAAATTGTAGGGGCGCTGCATGCCGCGCCCACTTGCATATTGGGACGAACATGTGCGTCCCCTGCAACCGTTTGTCAGCACTCAAGGGGGCCATAGGCCCCTTTTTTACGCCAGTTGTGTATCCAGGTTGATCAGCGCCTGCGCCAGCACTCTGGCACCATCGGCCAATTGCTGCTCGGTAATCGACTCCTCCGGACAGTGGCTACGCCCGTTCAGGCAGGGAATAAACACCATTCCCACCGGTCCGGTAGACGCCATGTATACCGCGTCATGCCCAGCGCCACTTGGCAACCGACGGCTGGCCAGTCCCAGCGACTGCGCTGCACTATCAATCGCCTGCATCACCCTTTCCGCGCAGGCCGTGGGCCGTGCCCGGCTGACATGCTGCAATTCCGTCTGCAAGCCCAGACTCTGCAAGCGTGACAAACAGTTTTCCAGCAGCAATTCGGGGAAACTGTCCAGCACTTGCTGGCTGTCGCTGCGCACCTCAAGCATCAGTTCCACCCGGCCCGGTACCGCGTTGGGCACATTGGGCGTCATGGCAATCCGCCCCACGGTCGCTACCACATAATGCGGATTACCACTCTGCAGCGACGCTGCCATATGAGCCTGTTCTATTACCTGCGCTGCGCCCACCAGTGCATCGCGACGAATATCCATTGGCGTGGTACCGGAGTGATCCGGCTGGCCAAAAACCGTAACCAGGACTCGCCGAATACCGACAATGTGCGTCACCACGCCAATCGGCAATTGCTGACGCTCAAGCACCGGCCCCTGTTCGATATGCAACTCAACATAAGCGGCAGTGCCGCCGGGCAAGCGCAGCGGCTGGTTCAGTTTTTCTGGTTGAGCACCAATTCGCGTCATCGCCTGCGCCAGCGTTTCACCCTGCGAGTTCTTGGCCGCCAGCATGCCGCCGTCCAATTCCCCACTCAGCGCCCGGCTGCCAACACAGGAAATACCGTAATCGCTCGGCTCCTCAGACAGAAAATCGATCACCTCAAACGGATGCTGCAAACTGATCGCCTGCTGATGCAGGCTGTGGGCGATCTCGATGCCCGCCAGCACGCCGATAATGCCGTCGTAGCGACCGCCGCCGACTACGGTATCGCAATGCGAACCGGTAACAATCGGTGCCAAATCCTTACGCAGCCCGGCGCGGCGGCCGATCAGATTGCCGCCCTCGTCCAGCGTCACCGTCAGCCCGGCCTGCTTCATTTGTTCCGCCAGCCAGACTCGTGCCTCGCTGAACAACGGCGTAAAGGCGCGGCGTGTCCAGGGCACCTCCGGCAGCGTCATCTGCGCCAGATGGTTGACCCTGGCCCACAAACGCTCACTATTGATTAATTCGGTCATTGGCCTTCCCCTTGAGCGGCATGCGGGCGCAGAAACTGACCGGCACCCGGCGAATTAACTATCTGGCCGTTGGCGAATACCGCCTGGCCGCGACAATAGGTGGTTTCCACCCGTACGCTGAATTCCATTCCCTCAAAGGCGCTCCACTTCACCGCCGACAGGCTATTGGCCGGATCAAAGCGGTAATGTTCAGGTTTCAAAATAACGAAGTCGGCATCCATGCCGATATCAAAGCCCCCTTTGCGATCGTCGAGCAAAAAATGACGTGCCGGATTGCGACACAGCAGTTGCGCCACGGTGGTCGGCGCAATGCCATGCTGCTCACACCCGGTCCACAGGGCCGGTAACAACGTCTCCAGCCCCGGTCCGCCGGAGGCGTTTTTAAACACGTTGGCGTCCCCTTTGCGTTCCAGCCCCCAACTGACGTGGTCGGAAGAAACAAAAGTGCAGTTGCCCTGCGCAATATGGCTCCACAGCAGTTCGGTTTCCGCTTTCGGACGTATCGGTGGATAGTGCTTGGTCTTGGCACCAAACTGGCGCGTATGCTGTTCGTGGTTAAGCATCAGGTACTGTACACAGGTCTCAATGCTGACCGGATAGCCGGCTTGCTGATACATGCGGTACAGCTCAAAACCGCGTGAGGTGGAAACGTGAACCGCATGGGCACGCGCACCGCTTTCTGCCCCCATCTCATAGATCAGCGCCGTCGCCAGATTTTCGATCAGCGGCGTGTGGGCGCGCATAAAGGCATCCCAGCCGGTATCACCCGCCTCTGTCATCCGCTGGATATTCTTGCGCGTCAGTTCCTGCATCTGGTTGTGTACCGCACAGGCCAGTCCGGTTGGGGCGATCAACTGAAAAGCGTGCATCAGGTCGTCTTCATCTACCCGCGGGAAACGGCCCGGCGTAGCTTCAAAGGTAGAAAACTTGAAGGCGCAAACCCCGCCCTCGATCAGACCCGCAGCGGCGTCAAAGCCGTAGGTTGGGTTTAGGGTGCCAAATAACGCCACATCGACATGACAGTCACGCTCTACCTCGGCAATTTTGGCCTCCAGCAGGGCGCGGCAGGCCACCGGCTGCGGATCGTCATAAGGCATATCGACCATCACCGTAATGCCGCCCGCCGCTGCCGCCCGCGATGCCCAGCCCAGGCCTTCCTGATTGGCCTGGCTACCCGAATGCACCTGCCCGTCAATCACCCCCGGCAGGATCCACTTGCCATCGGCGTCGAGCACCTGTTCCGCCTCGGGTGCCGCTCCGCTGCCGCTGCCAATGATTTTGCCGCCGGCGATCGCCAGCCAGCCGTCAGGGGTCACCCGCTCGGCATCCACCAGGTTGCCCCTGACCACCAGCTCTGGCCGTTGACTCAAATTCATAGCGCCTCCCCTTATTTCAATTCGCCCAATAACTGCATAAACATGCGCAGTTCTCAGCTTTTCAATCGGCCAGTTGTGCCGATACCAAGGCCAGTGTAGGGTGAGGCTATCTATTCTGTCTTATGCTTGTTTATCACTCATGCATAACAAAATGTTAACCATTGTGGAGGGCGCGTGCGTTTAAACCTCAAGCAAATCGAAGTGTTCCGCGCCATCATGCTGACCGGTTCCATCAGTGGCGCCGCCAAACTATTGCATGTGTCGCAGCCCGCGGTATCAAGGTTGATCGCCTATACCGAGCAACGGTTAGGCCTGACTTTGTTTGAACGTATCAAGGGGCGGCTGTACCCAACGCCCGAGGCGCGCCATCTGTTTGTCGAGGTCAACTCGGTGTATCAGGGGGTGCAGCGGGTTAACGAAGTGGCCGAAGATTTGATCCAAAACCGTATGGGCCACCTGCGCATCGCCTGCAGCCCAAGCCTGGGCCAGGGCCTGATCCCCAGCGCCATCGCCAGGTTCCACGCACAGTTGCCCGAGGCGCGGGTAATTTTGCACACCATGATCCCGGACGTGTTGCTGCAGGCGGTACTGACGCAGCAGGTCGAGCTGGGGGTGGCCTTTCTGCATGAAGGTCATCCGAATGTGCATTCGCGCCAGCTATACGAAAACCGGCTGGTGGTGGCGCTGCCTGCCACTCACCCACTGACCGCCAAAAACGTGATTAGCATCGAGGATTTGATCGACCAACCCTTTATCGGCTATGGCAGCGAGATCCCGATTGGTCAACTGGTGCGCAAGCTGCTGGATGACGCCGATATGATCCTGCGCCCTACCGTCGAGGTACAGCAGATCCACGTAGCCTGTGCTCTGGTGCAGGCCGGTGTGGGCATCGCGCTGATCGACGAAATCACCGCCAACGGCCCGGTATGGACCAAAGTAGTTTTCCGGCCGATAGAACCCACCGCCAAAACCCCCATCAGCATCGTGCATGGTATGTACGAACCCCTGTCACGCCTTGCCCAGGCGTTTATCGCCACCCTGGAGTCGGTGCAGATCCACTGGTCGCGCTAAGCGGTTTTGCCCCTCTCTGTTACGCCGCTATCCAGCGTGATGGTGATTGAATTCATTCACCCACCAAATGGGTTAACATTTTGTTATATGCAGGTGATAAAAAGTAATGCGACATTTTGCCTGACCGCCCCCTAGTATCGAATTCCGGTAGCGCAACTATTCACAGATTATTCATTCAAGCGCAATCTCACCGATACTTTCAGGAGCACAGACCATGGGGCGTGTTTTAACACTTAATGATGTGGAGGCCGCGGTAAAAGGCGGTTCGGTATTTGCCTGCGGCGGCGGCGGTTGGGTGGCCCACGGCCTGGAACTGGGACGACTGGCGGTGACCATAGGTCGCCCGGAGCTGGTCAGCCTAGACGAATTGGCCGATGACGCCTGGGTAGCCACCGCAGCTGCAATTGGGGCTCCCGGCGGTTTGACCGACTGGCAGATGCTCGGCGTCGACTACGTCAAGGCGGTGCAACTGGTGCAGCAAGAACTGGGCGCCCCAATCGCCGGGCTGATAGTTGGCCAGAACGGTATGTCCAGCACTCTCAACGGCTGGCTGCCTGCCGCAGTGCTCGGTTGCAAGGTGGTCGATGCGGTCGGCGATCTACGTGCCCATCCGACCGGTGATATGGGCTCCATTGGCCTGGCTTCCAGCCCGCAGCCGATGATCCAGGCCGCCGTCGGCGGTAACCGCGCCAATAATGCCTATATCGAGCTGGTGGTAAAAGGCGCTACGGCCAAAGTGTCACCGGTGCTGCGCAAGGCGGCCGACATGTCCGGCGGCTTTATCGCCAGTTGCCGTAACCCGATCTCGGCCGCTTATGTACGTCAACACGCGGCAGTGGGGGGTATCAGCCAGGCGATCTCATTGGGCGAAAGCATTCTGGCGGCGCGGGGCAACGGCGTGGTTGATGCCATCTGCCGTCATACCGGTGGCCGGATTATTGGCAGTGGCGTGGTCACAGCCAACAGCCTGCGTTATACCGAGGAGGCGTTTGACGTCGGCATTGTGACCCTCGGTCGGGGTAATGACCTGCGCCGCATCCATATCATGAACGAACACATGGCGGTGGAAGATGCGCACGGTGGGCGTATCGCCAGCTACCCGGACGTGATCACCACACTCGACACTGCCGGTAATCCAATCAGCGCCGGGCAACTGAAGCCAGGCATGGAAGTGGTGATTTTCCATATGCATCACTCGCAGTTCCCCCTCTCGTCGTCGGTCACCGATCCGGCGGTCTATCCCCCGGTGGAGAAAACCCTGGGTATCGATTTGCGCAGTTACCTGCCAGCAGGAGATGCCGCATGAAAAGAACCTTTGCAGTGACCTCTGGCAGCACGCTGCGCTGCCTTGGCTGGCGGCAAGAGGCGCTGCTGCGCCTGCTGGAAAACGTGCTGGCGGTCGGTGAAAACCCGGATGAACTGGTGGTGTACGCCGCGCTGGGCCGTGCGGCGCGCGACTGGCCGTCACACGATGCCATCGTTCACGCGTTAAAAACCATGCGCGAAGACCAGACCTTGCTGGTGCAGTCCGGCAAACCGATTGGCCTGCTGCAAACCCACGCCAACGCCCCGCTGGTGATCATGGCCAACTGCAATATGGTCGGCCAATGGGCGAAGGCGGAAAACTTCTACCGCTGGGAAAAGGAAAATCTGATCTGCTGGGGCGGCCTGACCGCCGGAGACTGGCAATATATCGGTTCACAGGGGGTGATCCAGGGCACCTATGAAATTTTCTCGCGCATCGCCGAACGGCATTTCGACAACGATCTGTGCGGGCGATTTATCCTTACCGCCGGTCTGGGTGGCATGGGCGGCGCTCAGCCGCTGGCAGGCACCCTGGCCAACGCGGCAATTCTGACCATCGAGGTCAATCAGGCCAGCATCGACAAACGGCTCAAAAACGGATTTTTGCAGCACCAGGCGGCCGATCTCGATCAGGCCCTGGCGATGATCGCCGCCGCTCAACAGCGTAAGGAAGCCCTTTCGGTCGCGTTGCTGGGCAATGCCGCCGAAGTCTACCCGGCAATCCTGGCGCGTGGCGTGATCCCGGATATCGTTACCGACCAGACCGCGGCGCATGACCTGGTGTACGGCTACGTCCCCGCCGGTTACAACCTTGAGCAAGTAACCCGGCAGCGCGAGGAAGACATCAATGCGCTTATGGACGCGAGTCGCCGCTCTATCGTTCAGCATGTACAGGCAATGCTCGGTTTTATGGACCATGGGGCGGTAGTGTTCGACAACGGCAATTTGATCCGCACTCACGCCCATCAGGGCGGCGTTGAGCGCGCATTCGAAATTCCCATTTTTACCGAGGCCTTCCTGCGACCGCTGTTCTGCCGCGCCATCGGCCCGTTCCGCTGGATCGCCCTGTCCAATAACAGCAACGATATTGGCGTCATCGATGACTACTTGCTCGAGCGCTTTGCCGACAACCGCATCGTCAGCAACTGGATCACCCTGGCGCGTCAGCATGTGCCGTTTGAAGGCTTACCGGCGCGTATTGCCTGGCTCGGCCACGGTGAACGCACCGAGCTGGCACTGGAGGTCAACCGCATGGTGGCAGACGGCCGCCTGTCCGGCCCGATAGCCTTTACCCGCGATCACCTCGACGCCGGGGCGATGACCCACCCGAATATCATGACCGAAAAAATGAAGGATGGCTCCGATGCGATCGCCGACTGGCCGCTGCTCAACGCGCTGGTCAACTGCGCCTCAATGGCCGATTTGGTGGCGATCCACTCCGGCGGCGGCGGTTATAGCGGTTACATGACCAGTTCCGGCGTCACCACTATCGCCGACGGCAGTGAGGCGGCGGCACAACGCTTGCAACTGTCGATGACCAACGACACCAGCATCGGCGTGATGCGTTACGCCGATGCCGGTTATCAGGAGTCTCTGGACGAGATCGCTGACAAGTCCTTGCCCTATATATCACTGCCTCGCGGAGAATAATGATGAATAAAAGCACGGTTCCGCCCATCGCCCCTCTGCTGGTCGCCGATTCCGCCGTCACGCCACGTAAAAACAGCGGCCGCAAAGCGATTGCCGCCGCCTCTGTCGGCAACGCGCTGGAATGGTACGACTTCTCGGTGTATGCCTTTTTCGCGGTGTATATAGCGCAAAACTTCTTCCATCAGCACGATGCGGGTACCCAACTGTTTGAGGCCTTCCTGGCCTTCGGTCTCGGTTTTGTTATTCGCCCGCTCGGCGCTTTGGTGATCGGCGCTTATGGTGACCGGGTCGGCCGTAAGGCAGCTCTGACGCTCACCATCATGACCATGGCGGTCGGCACCGCCATCATTGCCTTTGCGCCGCCGTACAGCGCTATCGGCATCGGTGCGCCGCTGCTGATCCTGTGTGGCCGGGTACTGCAAGGCTTTTCCGCCGGGGGCGAAGTGGGTGGCGCAGCGGCATTTTTGATCGAGCACGCCCCGGCGCATCAGAAAGGCCAATACGCTTCATGGCTGCAGGCCAGCATGGGCATCTCCAATATCCTCGGCGCTCTTGTGGCAACGGCGGTCACGCTGACGCTCAGCCATGAACAGATCGGTGACTGGGGCTGGCGCATCCCATTTATCATTGGCCTGTCAATCGCGCCGATTGGCCTGTGGATGCGTAAAACGCTGGAAGAAACGCCACTGTTTGCTGAAGAACAGGC
This sequence comes from Serratia sp. AR11, assembly GCF_056376275.1. Classification (NCBI taxonomy): domain Bacteria; kingdom Pseudomonadati; phylum Pseudomonadota; class Gammaproteobacteria; order Enterobacterales; family Yersiniaceae; genus Serratia; species Serratia sp. AR11. The sequence continues at coordinate 2,342,678 of NZ_CM150739.1, read as the reverse complement.
ACGACAAAAGCGGGAGCCACACACGCCGGAAATGCCGTTATTGCTGCTGTTCCGTACCCACCGCCGTGCGGTGCTGCTCGGCACCGGGCTGTCAATCTTGTGGGCGGTAAGCATTTATGCGCTGATTATTTATATGCCGATCTATGTTCAACGAGTGATGCACTTTGAAAGCCACCAGGCGTTTTTGGCAGCGCTTGTCGGCAACTGCTTTATGGTGGTGGGCTGCGTGGCGGCCGGGACCTGGTCGGACCGTATTGGCACTCTGAAAATCTTGCGGGCCGGAGCGCTGTTGCTGCTGGTCGCCAGCTACCCATTGTTGCTGTTGCTCGATGCTTACCACACCACCGCGATGCTGATCCTGGTGCAGACCCTCTTTTGCATGCTGGTGTCGCTGTTCGTCGGCGTGGCACCTGCGGCGTTGTCTGAACTTTTCCCCACCCAGGTGCGAGCCAGCGGCATGTCAGTGTCCTATAACCTGGCGGTGACGGTGTTCGGTGGCTTTGCCCCGGCGATCCTCACCTGGCTGACCCAGAATACCGGTACCCGTTTTGCACCGGCCTGGTACGTGATGATTGCCAGCCTGCTGGCCTTGATCACCCTGTATTTTATCGCCCGTCACCCGGTGCGGCAGCCCTGAACACAGCGTTATCACAACATCATAATAATCAATAACAAGGGTTCATTTATCATGCCAGGAAAATTCGCCTTATCGCTGCTTGCCGTGCTGACGTTCGGTTACAGCCAGCTTGGATTGGCCACCGTCACGCTCGACGGCCACTCGATTACCCCACAGATGATCGCCAGCGTCGCCGATGGCGAAGCGGTGGCCGTCGCCCCTGCCGCCATTAAGCGCGTGACATTGTCACATCAAGTATTGATCGAAGCAGCGCAAAATGGCTTGAAAATCTACGGCCTGACGGTCGGTGTCGGATTAAATAAAGACCGGCCTATGGTCGACGTACATGGCAAGCTGACGCAGGAAGTTATAGAGGCGTCGAAAAAATTCAACGTCGGCCTGCTGCATGCCCACTCCGGCGGTATTGGTGAACCCATGAGCATCCGCGTGGCACGAGCTACCCTGGTCACCCGGCTCAATGGCCTGCTGAGCGGTGGCGGCGGCGTTCAACCGGCGATTGTCGACGCCTATGTCACCTTCCTCAACAAAGGCATTACTCCGGTGATCCCGGCGGGTGGTTCAGTGGGTGAAGGCGATATCACGGTGATCAGCCATGTGGGGCTGGCGATGCTCGGCGAAGGCGAAGTGTATTACAAAGGCAATAAAATGGCCGCCAGGGCAGCACTGCAAACCAGCCAAACAGCGGCCATCACGCCTTACGCCAAAGACGCTCTGGCTATCCTCAGTTCCAATGCCTATTCCGCGGCCAATGGCGCGCTGGCACTGGATTCATTGGCCCACCTGATGCAGGTTAATACCCTGACCTACGCGCTTAGCCTGCAGGCACTGAACGGCAACGTATCGCCGTTTCTGGCCAATACCCTGGCACTGCGGCCCTATCCCGAAGTCGCGACAATGGGGAAAAACCTGCGCGAACTGCTGGTCGGCTCCAGCCTGTGGCAGCATGACGACAGTCGCCCGTTGCAGGATCCGCTCAGCTTTCGCTCCGGCGTCTATTTGTTAGCGGAACTGAAGCGCAGCTATCAATTGGCCTATGACCAGTTGCTGGTACAGTTGAACAGCTCCGACGATAACCCTGGCGTGGCGCTGGGGGTCACGCCGCCATCACAGCGGCCACAGGAAGCCGTCGGCTACGTCAGTGAAGGCAACCTTCAGGGTGCAGTGCTGCCGAGCGCCAATTTTGAGCCACTGCCCTGGGTGCTGGCCTTCGAGCAGTTGGGACTGGCACTGGCGCACAACTCGCTGGCCAGCGCCCAACAGGTGGTCAAACTGAATAATCCGGCGTTTACCGGCCTGACCCGATTCCTTGGCACCGATCACACCGTTCATGCCTTTGGTGCGATGGAAAAACCGGTGATGCAGCTGGCTATGCGCAATAAAGAGCTGGCGATGCCGGTGTCGCTCGATTACTTCCCTGTGGCCGGCGATATCGAAGATATTGCCACTAACGCCCCATCGGTCGTCGAGCGCGTTCAGCAGCAGGTGGATAACGCTTATCAACTGCTGGGGATCTTGCTGGTGCACGACGCCCAGGCGGTGGATCTGCGCCAGCAGCGGCACAACGGTTTTACGCTCTCCGCACCGACAGCGGCCCTTTACACGGCGCTACGCCAACAGGTGCCGTTTGTCGAAACCGATCGTCCACTGGCACCCGATTTCGCCGCCGCAGAACAGGTGCTGCGCCAGTACGGCCGGTAATTCCCCCAAATGCTGGCGATATTGTCCCCTCTCCTTTGGGAGAGGGTTAGACCAGATCACTGAAGCTAAAGCCCCCCTCACAGTTCCCGCTGAAAATAATTGATTGTTTTGCCATAAGAATTTAGAACGGAGTAACAATAATTCAAATACCGGGGAATGGGGATGAGCACACCAACGACGGTGATTGACGCACGTCAGTCGCGGCAGGCATTACTGGCCGGATCGGTCGGCAACTTTATCGAGTGGTATGAATTTGGCGTTTACGGTTTTCTCGCCACCGTGATCGCCGCCAACTTTTTCAGCCTGCAGGGCGAAAGCGAAATCACCAGCCTGATCCTCACCTACGCCGCTTTTGCACTGGCCTTTTTCTGTCGGCCGATCGGTGCGGTGATTTTCGGCCGCATCGGCGATCGCATTGGTCGCCGACCGACGCTGATTGCGGTATTGCTGCTGATGACGGTAGCCACGGCGCTGATCGGCGTGATGCCCACCTATGCCTCTATTGGCGTCGCCGCCCCGCTGCTGCTGACCCTGTTGCGCATGTTCCAGGGGCTGTTCGCCGGCGGTGAGTTCGGCGGCGCAGTGTCGCTGATGACCGAGTTCGCGCCCAAGGGCAAGCGCGGCCTGTTCGGTGCCTGGCAATCGCTGACCGTTGCGTTCGGGCTGCTGGCCGGTGCCGGGTTGGTGGCGCTGTTGGCCGCGTTATTGACGCCGGAACAGCTGCACGACTGGGGCTGGCGCATTCCCTTCCTGCTGGCACTGCCGATGGGCGCGGTGGCATTGTGGCTACGGTTGAAACTGCAGGAAACGCCGACCTTTACCCAGGCGCAGCAAACCCGTAGCTCGACGACGCAGCCACCGGCGGTAAAACTGAGCGGCGTAGCAAAAACCATTGCCCTGGGCATTGGCCGCATGATGGGCTGGTCCGCCGCCGGTTACACCTTTTTGGTCGTCATGCCCTCCTATCTGCAAACCTCGCTGCACGCCACCTTCCAGCAGGCACTGGTGGCCACGGTGCTGGCCAACATCGGCTTCGCGCTGACCATTTTGCCCGCCGGTATCCTTAGCGATAAGCTGGGACGCAAAACGGTGATGCTGACGGCCGTGGTGGCGGTTATCCTGTTTACCTTCCCGCTGCTGCACCTGTTGCAGGACCCGCAAAGTTCACTGCTGACCAAAGGCATCGCGGTGATGATTGCCGGTGCGGTGGTCGGCTTGCTGGCCGGCCCCGGCCCGGCGATGCTGGCAGAAATGTTCCCCACCCAGGTTCGTTATACCGGTTTGGGGCTGGCCTACTCGCTGTCCAATGCGGTGTTCTCAGGCTCCGCTGGGCTAATTATCACCGGGCTTATCAAGCAGACCGGCAACCTCGATATCCCGGCCTACTACGTGGTAGCCACCTCAGTGGTCAGCCTGTTCGCGCTGATGACCCTGCGCCGCGACGATCATCTGCGTTCACTTAACGAATCTTGATCCCTTTGGGGCGCCCAGCGCGCCCTGGTTCCCCTTCGGTGATTTCGATCACATTCGCAAAATGTTAACGTTAACTTTTGTGATTAACATCGCAATCCCTTACTTTGATGGCTTTATCTGGTTTAAAGTTAACGTTAACAATAGTGCCAATTTCATCCATCAGGGCATTCCACATGAACCGCGAAACAAAAAAATATTATGTGCTTCTCAGCGGCCTGTTGTTTTTCTTCTTCTTTACCTGGTCATCCAGCTTTTCACTGATCTCAATCTGGCTGAACCAGAAAATCGGCCTGAAAGGGACTGAAACCGGGCTGATCTTCGCGGCAATGTCGATCATGGCGTTGTGTGCCCAACCGCTGTACGGCTTTATTCAGGACAAGCTTGGGCTGCGTAAGCACCTGCTGCTGTTTGTCGGCGTGCTGCTGTTGCTCACCGGCCCGTTCTTTATCTATGTCTACGCCCCGCTGCTGCAGAGCAACCTGGTGATCGGCGCACTGGTGGGCGGCGTGTTTGTCAGCCTGGCGTTCAATGCCGGTATTGGCGCGCTGGAATCCTATACCGAACGAGTCAGCCGCATCGTCGGTTTCGAATTCGGCCGGGCGCGCATGTGGGGGTCGTTGGGCTGGGCCAGCGCCACCTTCTTTGCCGGCTTTAACTACAATATCGACCCCAATATCAACTTCTGGATCGCCTCGGCCTCGGCGGCAGTGTTTCTGCTGTTGCTGTGGCAAGTGCGTGAGCTGAAACCCAACGCCATGGCCGGTCTGGAATACGGCAAGCCGGAAAACCTGAAGCTGCAGGACGCACTGGCCCTGCTGCGCCTGCCGGGGTTCTGGGCGCTGGTGGTGTTTGTGCTGGGTACCAGCATCTACGGCGTGTTTGACCAGCAGTTCCCGGTGTATTTCGCCTCGCAGTTCCCCACCCACGAAGAAGGCAACCGCATGTACGGTTTCCTTAATTCGCTGCAGGTGTTTCTGGAGGCCGGAGGCATGTTCCTGGCCCCGCTGCTGGTTAACCGCATTGGCATAAAACAAAGCCTGTTGCTGGCCAGCAGCGTGATGGCGCTGCGCATGGTCGGTTCCGGCTTTGCCAGCGGCGCCCTGATGATTTCCGCCATGAAACTGCTGCACGCCGTAGAATTGCCAATCCTGCTGGTGGCGATGTTCAAGTACATCACCACCCGTTTCGACAGCCGCCTGTCCTCCACGCTGTACCTGGTGGGCTTCCAGTTTATCAGCCAAATCGTCGCCGGTTTTCTGGCACCGCTGGCCGGTTATGGTTACGACCGCATCGGCTTTGCCGACACCTATTTGCTGATGGGTTGCGCGGTGGCTGGAACCACGCTGATTTCCTGCTTCCTGCTGCGCGGCGAGACCGTCGCCAGTGCACCTCAATTTCAATCCACGTTAAAATCAAGTGAGCCAACCCAATGAAAAATGCCTTAGCTCAAGCCGATCATGCGGTCGAAGCCCTGCGCGCTCAGCGTCAGGATCTCTACTACCCGCGCTTTCATCTGGCCCCGGCCGCCGGCTGGATCAACGATCCCAACGGCCTGGTGTGTATTAACGGCGTTTATCACGCTTTCTACCAGCACCACCCTTACGACCAGAACTGGGGGCCGATGCACTGGGGCCATGCCACCAGCCGGGATCTGGCGCACTGGCAGCACCAGCCGATCGCACTGGCCCCCGGCGACGACTATGACAAGGACGGCTGTTTCTCCGGCTGCGCAGTAGATGATAACGGCGTACTGACGCTGCTCTATACCGGCCACGTCTGGCTGGGTAAAGCAGGCGATGACGATCAGGTGCGCGAGGTTCAGTGCCTGGCCACCAGCGAGGATGGGATCCATTTTGTTAAACACGGGCCGGTGCTGTTGCCGCCGGAAGGCATTCAACACTTTCGCGATCCGAAAGTCTGGCGCGCCGGTGACTGCTGGTGGATGGTGGTCGGTGCCAAAGAGAACGGGCTGGGACAGGCGCGCCTTTATCACTCCAGCGACCTGCGCAACTGGCAGTTTGACCGCGTGCTGAGCGGAGCGCAGACGCTGAGTCAGGGCTTTATGTGGGAGTGCCCGGACTTCTTCCCGCTGGGCGAAAAACAGGTGCTGTTGTTTTCACCACAGGGGCTGGCGGCCCAGGGTTACCGGAATCGCAACCGCTTCCAGAGCGGCTATTTGCTCGGCCACTGGCAGCCGGGTGAGGATTTTGGCGTCACACAGCCCTTCTGTGAGCTGGACAGCGGGCACGATTTCTATGCGCCGCAAAGCTTCACCGCCGCCGATGGCCGTCGCATGCTGTTTGCCTGGATGGACATGTGGGAATCTCCGATGCCGAGTAAAGCGCACGGCTGGGCCGGTGCACTGACCCTGCCGCGTGAATTGACGCTGACAACCGATGGCAATGTACTGATGAACCCGGCGCGGGAGCTGACGGCGTTGCGCGGTCAGCAACATTCGTTTGCTGCGGTCACATTGAGCAACCAACGGCAAGCTCTGGACGGCGAAGTGCAAGAATTGGCGCTGACGCTGAACCTGGCCAACAGCAATGCCGAGCGCTATGGCATCACTATCGGCAAAGCGGCAAGGCTGTACGTCGACAATCAGGCCCATCGCCTGGTGTTAGAGCGGTTTAGTGAGGAGCCAGGGCTGTGCGGTTGTCGCAGCGTTCCCCTACCGGAGGGGGACGAACTGTCGTTGCGAGTCTTTATTGATCGTTCATCGCTGGAGGTGTTCGTCAATCAGGGTGTGGCCTGTCTGACCAGCCGCATCTACCCGGCCGACGGTCAGCGCGGCGTTAGCCTGTTTGCCGAAGGCGGACAGGCGCAGTTTGCTGCATCACAGGGCTGGGAGCTGGAGAGTATCTGGGACTGACCTTTTTTTACAGGCTATTGGGAATGTCCGCTATTAGGGAGAGCGTGCCGATGGGGTCGTAGCGGCTTGTCCGCCGACCAATTTGCCGGGAGCAAATTGGAACGACTTCCAGTCGGCCCGTAGGGTGGGACACATGGATGTGTCCCATAATGGCCCCTCGGTGCGCTAGGCCCGGGTATCTCAGCCTTAAAGGCAACTTAGAATCTGACAAGGCACATATAGCGCGCCCTGATTGATTAAAGTGATTCGCGCAGCAGCAGCGGGCAAGCCACTTTTCGCGTCTCCCGGTGATCCAACTGATTAATCAGGTGCAGCGCCGCCTGGCGGCCCAGTTCGTAGTGCGGCAGTTGTACCGTGGTCAGCGGCGGCAGGAACAGTTGACCAATGCCGACCATATTGTCATAGCCCAGCACCCCGACCTGCTGGGGGATTTTCCAGCCCTGTGCCAACAGCACCTGGTAGACCATAAACGCCACCCGATCGTTGCCGCACACCACCACATCGCAATCGCGCTGCCCCGGCGAGAAATGCCGTTGCAGCAGTTCCACGCTGTCGCGGTAGTGCTCGTCGCCGTCGGTCAGATCAAGATGATATTGCCGCAACTGCTCAACGTCGCCACCGGCCTCACGCCAGGCTCGCTCCAGCCCACGACGGCGCAACCCGGCCGCCAGGGTATTTTCCGGCAGGTGAATGCACAGCGGCGCACGATACCCTTTGGCGATCAGTGTACGCATAGCATCGTACTGCCCCTGCTCATCATCGGGGATGTAGCTGGCAACCGCATGTTCCGGGCAGACGCAATTGGCCAGCACCAGTTTTTTATCCAGCAATTTGGCAGGCAGACTCACCTGGCGCAGCCCCATGGTGGTGAAGATCACCCCATCCGGCCGATGCGCCAGCAGCAAATCGATGGTGTGCTCCGCGCTGTCATCGGCGAACAGGTTGACGACAAAACTGTTCCAGCCGTGTTCACGCGCGGTTTTTTCAATCGACAGGATCATGTCAACCGAGAAAGGGGTGGTCGCGGTATCCAGCGCCAGCACGCCGAGGGTTTGCACCCGGCTGCTGTCACCGCGAATACGCCGCGCCGCGAGATCGGGCACGTAATCGAGTTGGTCAATTGCCAGCTTAACGCGTTGGTAGGTGTCCGGCCGCAGCTTATCGGGCTCGTTGATGGCGCGGGATACCGTCATTAACGATACCCCGGCAAGTTTGGCAACGTCTTTCAGCGAGGCCATGCGCCCTTCTCTGTGTCGGATAGAAAACCAGATGATCCCACAACTTAGCGCCGGACTCTAGCCCACTTTAGCCGGGTGTGATGTCGGCCCACAGAATAACGCTATCCTCCACCAGCGGCGTCAGTGAACCGGAGTGCTCACCTGCCGCCCACCAGCCCCCTTCACGCACCGCTAAAGTGACACCGTCACTCAGCACCCAATTGCCCTGCAACACGTACAACACGGCCGCATGTTGCGCCGGTAACCTGGTCGCCGCTGTTACGCGTTGCACCCTGGCAGCCCAGCGCCCACGCCGGGTCATGATATTGAAATCCTGACTGCTGCCCCCCAGCAAGGTCGCCTGCAGTGCCACATCGCCAGAGAAAGAGAACGGCTCGCCGACCTGTGACAGGTGATGATCAATCTGCCCTTCGCTGAACAGGTGGACACCGTCACCTTCCAACAGCGTGATAGAGCGATCTATGCCGTTGAACGCCGAAAACGGGCCGTCCTGCGCGATGGTGGCGATACTGGCGCGCCAGTCAAAGTCCTGAGCCCCCGGCGGCCAGCAGGCAATCTCGCGGGTTTCCCCGCCGCCATTGCGCCACGGCGTGACCGGAAGTGCAGCAAAATCAAAACGCGTCAGACTCATCATGCCTCCTGCTGGAAGGTTTTCAGCACCTGCAAGAACTCCGTGCTGCTCTGTTGCTGTAACGCGTGACGCCCCTGGTCGATCACCTGACGACCGCCAACAAAGACGTCGCGAATTTGTTCTTTACCCCCGGCAAACAACCAGCGATTCAGAATGGAGGTATCCGGTGCGGCGGCCAGGTAAGGATCGTCACCGTCCAGCACCAGCCAGTCGGCACGGTAGCCGCTTTGCAAACGACCGATCGGTGCACCACAGGCCTGTGCCCCACCCTGCAGGGCCTGCTGGTAAAGCACGTCAGCCACCGCAGGCTGCTCCGGCGTGGTCAGGCGGTTGCGCCGCTGGTCACGCAGACGCTGGCCGTATTCGAACCAGCGCAGCTCCTCTACCACGTTGAGCGATACATGGCTGTCGGAACCTATGCCCCAATGGCCCTGATGTTGCAGATAGGCGTCACCGGGGAAAATACCGTCGCCCAGATTGGCTTCGGTGGTCAGGCACAGGCCCGCCACCGCCTTGCTGCGCGCCAACTGCTCGAGCTCGTCGCGATCAAGGTGGGTAGCGTGCACCAGACACCAGCGGCTATCCACCGGCAGGTGCTCATACAACCAGGCCACCGGACGACGACCGCTCCAGGCCAGGCAGTCGTTGACCTCTTTTTGCTGCTCGGCGATATGGATATGCACCGGCAGCATGCTGTCCGAAGCCGCCAGGATCTGCTGCATCTGGCCCAGTTCCACCGCACGCAGCGAGTGGAAACACAAGCCCTGGTTCTGCAGGGGCTGATCAGCCAACTGCCGTGCGATCACCTGCTGCTGTTCCAGATAGCCCTCCGCATCCTGAATAAAACGTCTTTGCCCCGGCTGGGCGGGCTGGCCGCCGAACCCGGCGTAGCTGTACAGCACCGGTAACAGCGTCATACCGATCCCGGCCTGCGCTGCCGCCTGACTGAGCCGACCGGTCATTTCGCCACGATCGGCATAAGGATTGCCGTCGGCACCATGATGCAGATAGTGGAACTCTGCCACCTGGGTGTATCCGCCTTTCAGCATTTCGATATACAGTTGGCGTGCAATGACCTCGACCTGCTCCGGCGTCAACCGCTGTACCAGGCGGTACATCAGATCGCGCCAGGTCCAGAAACTGTCCTGCGGATTGCCCGCCACCTCCGCCAACCCGGCCATCGCACGCTGAAAGGCATGAGAATGAAGATTTGGCATACCCGGCACTACGTCGCCGTGCAGTCGGGTGCAGCCCTCAGGATCGGCATCGGCAGTCACCTGGGTCAGGTGACCTTGCGCATTAACGTCCAACCGAACGTTATGCGCCCAGCCTTCAGGAAGCAGAGCGCGTGAGGCAAAATAAGCAGGCATGGCAGAATTCCACTGTTAGTGTAAAGACTAATAACGCGCGATAATCGCGCATCCGAAAAATGCACTGGCCCATCGCATTGCTGTGGCGAACCGGCCCTTAGTTGTATATACATATACATACGCCGACACCAACAGTAAACTGGTGTTATTATTTTTTTATTTGACGAGGTTAACGTCTTGGTTGATCAACAGACCGTGCTGCAACTGGCTGCTGCCATGAGCGATACCCCCGCCCCGATCTATCAACGGGTCAAGCAGGCGATCGTAAACCAAATCCGTGCCGGCCACTGGTTACCGCACCAACGCGTCCCCTCGGAAAGTGAACTGGTGGCCGAGCTTGGCGTCAGTCGCATGACCATCAACCGTGCGCTGCGCGAACTGACCACCGAAGGTTTCCTGATCCGCATGCAGGGCGTGGGGACCTTTGTCGCCGAAGCCAAAGCGCACACCGCCCTGCTGGAAGTGCATAACATCGCCGACGAAATCGCCGCCCGTGGCCACCGCCACAGCAGCAAGATCCTGCAGCTAAAGGCCCGTCCGGCCAGTGAAGAAGAAGCGCTGGCACTAGGCATTCAACCCGGCCAGCAGCTGTTCTATTCGCAAATCGTGCATTATGAAAACGACCTGCCGGTGCAGGTGGAAGACCGCTGCGTCAATCCTCTGATCGCCCCCGACTACATGCTGCAGGATTTCGATCGCGTCACGCCTTATATCTACCTGACGCAGGCCGCCCCGCTGACCGCAGGCGAGCACATCGTGGAAGCCGTGGTACCAACCCATCAGGAACGCGAACTGCTGCAACTGGAGGACCACGAACCCGGCCTGCTGATCCATCGCCGCACCTGGTCCGGCAAAACCGTCGTGACCTCGGCGCGCCTGCTGTACCCCGGCAGCCGCTATCAACTGTTTGGCCGTTTCACCAGCGAAGTCTGACCCCGGCGGGTGCTGCTTTGGCACCCGTCCTTCCACAACGATCACATCCCGATAACAAATTTTTATCCCGCCTCTTGTGACAACTCAATGAATGCGCTAGGTTGTTTTTAATTGTATATACAACCATGTGGGAGCCAAGGCTCCGGCGGAGAAAAGCCATGACTTCTGAGATTCACTGCGACAGCCTGTGGTACGGGGCCGATATCGTCACTATGCGCGACGGCAAGTATCACACCCTCAGCAACGGCGCGATCGCCACTCGTGACGGCAAAATTGTCTGGCTGGGCGAATATGACGCGCTGCCGGCGACGCTGACCGCAGATGAAAGGGTAAAATTCGACGGCGGCATCATCACGCCGGGCTTTATCGATTGCCACACCCACCTGGTGTTCGGCGGCAACCGCAGCGCAGAGTTCGAACAGCGCCTGAACGGCGTGAGCTATGCCGAGATCGCCGCTCAAGGCGGCGGCATCATTTCCACGGTCAAGGCCACCCGCGATGCCGACGAAGAACGGTTACTGGAACAGGCTCTGTTCCGACTACGCCCTCTGCTGGCGGAAGGCGTGACCTGCGTGGAGATCAAATCCGGTTATGGACTGACGCCGGAAAGTGAAATGAAAATGCTGCGCGTGGCGCGTCGACTGGGCGAACTGCTGCCGGTAGAGGTGAAAACCACCTGCCTGGCGGCACACGCCCTGCCGCCGGAATATGCCAACCGTGCCGACGACTATATCGATTTGGTGTGCAACACCATTATTCCTCAGGCCGCCGCCGCCGGGCTGGCTGATGCGGTTGACGCCTTTTGTGAACATCTGGCGTTCTCACCGGCCCAGGTGGCGCGGGTGTTTGCCGCCGCAGAAGCCGCCGGACTACCGGTGAAACTGCATGCAGAACAGCTTTCCGCGCTGGGAGGCAGCGAATTGGCGGCGCAGCACCATGCGCTTTCCGCCGATCACCTTGAATATGCCACCGAACAGGATGCCCGGGCGATGGGCGACGCCGGTACCGTTGCGGTGCTGTTGCCGGGCGCTTACTACCTGCTGCGCGAAACCCAATGCCCACCGGTTGATTTATTCCGTAAACACAACGTGGCGATGGCGATTGCCAGCGACGCCAACCCTGGCACCTCTCCGGCACTGTCGCTGCGCCTGATGATCAACATGGCCTGTACGCTGTTCCGTCTGACACCGGAAGAAGCTCTGGCAGGCGTAACGACCCACGCGGCGAAAGCGCTGGGCCTGCAGGCGAGCCACGGCACGCTGGAAACCGGCAAGGTGGCCGACTTTATACACTGGCCGCTGTCGCGACCGGCTGAACTGGCTTATTGGTTGGGTGGACAACTGCCCTGCACGGTGATTTTCCGAGGAGAAATACGTCATTGACTGCTCCCCGCCCTGGAGGACGGGGATTCCCACTTCAACGAGCCGAACCTAAGCCGCGTACTGCGATTCAGGATTTACAGGCTCTCCGTGGGCTAACACTGCCAGCCCGGCAGCTTTGATATTACGGGCCGCGTTAATGTCGCGATCATGAGGTTCTCCGCACTCAGGGCAAACCCACTGACGTACATCAAGAGGCATTTTCTTCATGGTGAAGCCGCAACAACTACAGCGTTTGGAACTTGGGAAATATGGGTCGATAGCGACAATGCTACGTCCCGCCCATTCCCCCTTGTACTGTAGCTGGCGAACCAGTTCGCCCCAGCCAGCGTCTGCTATCGCTTTAGACAGCTTCGGGTTGCGGATCATGTTTTTCACTTTAAGAGATTCAACACAGACAACTTGGTTTTCGTTAATCAGTCTGCGGGATAACTGGTGCAGGTTATCCAGACGGCAATCGGCAATTTTGGCGTGGAGTTTTGCCACCTTTAAGCGGGCTTTGGCACGATTCTTTGAGCCTTTGGCCTTTTTGCTTAAACGGCACTGGAGTAGCGCCAGGCGTGCCGCGTATTTAGTCGTGTGGCGAGGATTGCCGGACTTGAATCCGCTATCGGTTACGAACAAATCTTTTAAGCCCACATCAATGCCGACTATTTTAGCCGTCATCGGCAGTGATACAGGTTCAAACTCGCAAAGGCAGGACACAAAGAATCGTCCTGCAGCGTCTCTGGAAATTGTAATGGTTGACGGTGTAGAGGGTAATTCACGGCTCCAGCGGATGTTTAACGGCATTTTGCTTTTTGCCATGTACAAATTGCCGTCACGATATTTGAAGGCACTGGAAGTCAGTTCTGCGGCCTGTTTATGGCGCTTGCTTTTGAATACCGGGTACGCAGCACGACACGCGAAAAAGTTCGCAAAAGCAGATTGTTGATGGCGCAGAGACTGCTGCAGGGGGACGCAGGAGACCTCGTTAAGCCATGTGTATTCAGGCTCTTTTTTGAGGGCCGTAAGACGAGCGTTGGCCTGTAGATAACCAATTTTTTCCTTTCGCTCGTCGTACGCATCGGTGCGCCAGCGGAGGATTGAATTGTAGACGAAGCGCACACAGCCGAATGTCTGAGCTAAAAGCGCAGACTGTTCAGGTGTTGGGTAAAACCGGTATTTATATGCACGCTTCATGTATCACACTTTAAAGGAGAAGATGTGAAATGCAAAATGACGTTAGCCTGAAAACCGCCCCCTTTCCACCCCGGCCTGAAGGCCGAGGTTTCCCGGAGCCATTCTGATGACCATTCGCGATCCTTTTGATTTCCACGCCGGCAGCCTGCCGCTGCTGATCAGCATTCCCCACGCCGGGACCCGGCTCACTCCGGCGGTTGAGGCCGGTTTAACCGAGGATGCACGACCGCTGCCCGACACTGACTGGCATATCCCTCAGTTATATGATTTTGCCCGTGCGATGGGTGCCAGCGTGCTGGTCGGCAATTACTCGCGCTTTGTCATTGACCTGAACCGCCCGGCGGACGATAAACCGCTGTATACCACCGCCACCACCGGCCTGTACCCTGACGTGCTGTTTGACGGCCGTCCGAGTTTTCTGCCGGGCAAGGCACCTTCTGATCAAGAACGGGCCGGCTATCTGCAGCAGATCTGGCAGCCGTATCACCAGCAGTTGCAAGACGAACTGGCGCGGTTAAAGGCTAAACACGGCTACGCGCTGCTGTTTGATGCGCATTCTATCGCCTCGGTGATCCCGCGTTTATTCGACGGTAAACTGCCGGATCTCAATCTGGGTACCAACGGCGGCGAAAGTTGCGCCCCGGCGCTGAGCGACCTTCTGGTTGCCTGTTGTGAACAACAACAGCAATTCACCCACGTGCTTAACGGCCGCTTCAAGGGTGGGTATATCACTCGCGCTTATGGACAACCGCACCAGCAGCAGCACGCGATCCAACTGGAGTTGGCGCAGGTGAACTACATGTCCGAACACTATCCCTTTGCCTTTGACCCACAGCGCGCCGCTTCCCTGCAACGCCTGCTGAAACAAATGATCGACAGCCTGCTGTCCTGGGGTGGCCAGCCGCGCTAACCCTTTTCGTCCCTGCTGCGGGGCCAGGTTATCGCCCCGCAGCCAGCACGCCCTCTGAACGATATTTCTTAGCCGGCTAATTTTCTGGCGCACATCTTGCTTCTCTCCCTCCACCGTTTCGATTTGCGTACTGCATCGCAGTTTTGATCGAAAATCTGCCTATCTGGTCGGAACAGCGCACAAAACAGCGGCACAGGGATTTCGCGGTACGCGACAATCTGGCGAAAAGCCCGCTGAGGCACAAATCAGGAACTTACTCTGGAGGCGATGTATGTCCGTAGTCCCACTAAACTGGCGCGCCGCACAGGCATGCGCCGAGCAGTTGCTGGCTGATTGGCAGCGCGACGGCGAGCCCGGCGGTGCCATTACCCTGTTCGATGCCGCACAGGTCCAGGCGTGCGCCAGCGCCGGTCTGGCTGACCTGGCACAAGAAACCCCTTTTACCGCCGACAGCGTGGTGCGTTATGCGTCGGTGACCAAACATATTTTTGCCGCGCTGGCGCTGAACGCCACCGACAACGCCCTGAACCTGGATGACCGGCTTGGCGACTTGCTGCCTGAGCTACAGGCCCCGCTGACGGACGTTACCGTCGGTCAGGCGCTGGATATGACCAGTGGGCTGCCTGACGTGCGTGAAACCCTCGGGCTGCTGGGCATCTCGGTACATACCCGCAGCGAAGCGCAACCGGTGATGCAGTTCCTTCAGGAGCTTGGCGGGCTGAACTATCCGGCCGGCAGCGAAATCACCTATACCAATACCGGCTATCGCCTGGTTGAGGCGGCGCTGCAAGCCAAGGGGTATGACTTTAACCATCTGGTGCAGCAACACATCGCCCAGCCGCTAAAAGTGCAGCTACGGGCGCCAGAGAGCTGGTTTGACGTGGTGCCGGGGCTAACCCCCGGTTACTGGCGTTCAAAACAGGGTTGGCAACTGGCCAGTGCCGGCCTGCATCTCTCCGCCTCCGGCAGTCTGACCGGCAGCGCCAATGCCCTCACCCGCTGGTTGCAAACGCTGCTGGCCGATCAGGGGCCGGGGCGCGGCGTGCTGGCGCAACTGAGCGCTCCGCGACATCTCAATCAGGGGCAACTCAGCGCTTACGGGCTGGGGCTGGCGCAAACCCCGCTCGGCAAACATCGTCTGCTGGGACACGGCGGCTCCCACGCCGGTTACAAAACCTACTTCCTGCTGGCACCCGATAGGCAAGTCGGTGTCGCACTGGTGGCTAACCGCGAGGACTGCGACAGTTTCGGCATGGCATTGCAGGTGATGGCCGCCTTACTGGGCGCAACGCTACCGCAACGCAGCAGCGCCATTCCCGATGGCATTTACACCACGGTGGCCGATCCCTACTGGCTGGAAGTGAAGGACGGTAATGTCGCCTATATGGGGAGCGATGAACCGCTGTATCAGGCCGATGACGGCTACGCGGTCTCGCTTTCCGCCCATATGCCGATGCGGCTGAAATGGACCGGCGAAGCGGTTGAGGGAGAAGTCTGCCACGTGGAACGCCGTTTCCTTCCGGTCACGGCCAACCGCGAGTGTCTGAAACACGTGCAGGGTTTGTGGTATCACCCGCAATACCGCACCGCCTTTGAAATTTGCGGTGACCAGGTACACATCGGCGTTGGCCCCGCAGCGCAGTACGGCACTATCAGCTCACTGGGTCAGGGCCGCATGCTGGTCGAAAGCAGCGACGGTCCGTGGCAGAAGCGTTTTTGCCTGTACTTTCGTGGTTATAGCGTGAATTTGATCGCCAACCGCAGCCGGGTGCTGACTTTCCAGCGTAGCGGTGCCGGTGGCGATTAATCCTGCCGATCACCCCGCTTTGCCGGCCCGAACGGCCAGTAAGGCGGTAAACAGCCGCTGCTTGTCGGCCTCACTGAGGTTAGTCTGCGTTAGAGTATGAATGAAACTGTTACGGGCGGCTTCGGTCAGCGGACCGGTTTTCAACTGCTGCGCCAGCCGCTGTAAAATGCGGCTGCTGAGTTCGGCAATTTGTGGCCGCACGCTATCCAGCGGGCGCGGCTGCCAGTCATTTTCCGGTTGTGCCAGCCAGTCGGCGCGGAAACGGTACTGAATTGCCTTGGCGGCATCCATTTGCGCCAGGATAAATGGCCGCACCGTCAGCGGAT
Organism: Serratia sp. AR11; assembly: GCF_056376275.1. Lineage (NCBI taxonomy): Bacteria > Pseudomonadati > Pseudomonadota > Gammaproteobacteria > Enterobacterales > Yersiniaceae > Serratia > Serratia sp. AR11. The sequence goes on along the minus strand of NZ_CM150739.1, from coordinate 2,326,222 downwards.
CCAATCCCAGGCGTTCTGCCTCTGCTTGCGCGCCAGCCAGCACTTTAGATTCCTGCGCCAAATCCTCGATCGGCAAATGCTGCTGCGCCTTGTAACCGGCAACGTCCTTCATATAAGCCAACCGCTGATTAACCAGTTCGCCGAGCGCCACACCGCCGTCCGCCAGCGCTGAAAAACTGACCAGACAGCAGGCAATCAATAACGTCCTGAACATGACCATTCCTTATCTTCTCGAAAATAATCAGGAAAAGAGTTCACCACGTTCCCCTACCCCAGGCAAATAAAAAGCCTCGCCGAAGCGAGGCTTTAGACTGATGACAAACCTCATTCTTGCCCAGAGCGAGTAGATGTCGATAAATAAAAATCAGGAAAATCAATTTATTGATTTTCGGCTGATCGCCACAAAGCAGGAAAAACCACGTTTTTTCCTGCTTTGTCAGCAACTTTAAAGCCTCGCCGAGGCGAGGCTTTAAAACGGAGTGTGTAATCTTAGTTAAATACGCCGTTGATCACCGAGGCCACCAGGGCGGTACTCAGCGCCACCAGCACCAGATCGTCACCGGCAATACGCCACTCATAGCCCGGGTAGTAAGGCAGGTCTCGCAACATGGATGACGGCACCATTTTCTTGGCGATGCCCGGAGGCAGCGGCTTGCCGCGCGCCAGATTTTTTGCAATCCCCGGCGGCAATGAGCTGTAGCCGGTCAAACCATAGTTTCGTGCCAGTGAACGTGCACGATCGCGGGTAATACTGACGGAAACCAGCCCCTGGTCACTCTCGTTGCCTTTGGCTTTATTTCCATGACTGCCGTTATTACCATGATTACCGCTGTTGCCATGATTGCCACTGTTGCCATGACCGTTACCGTTACCGTTGCCCCCTTTATCGGCAAATGCCGGGGCGGATGACAGGCCCATCGAAACAATCAGCGCCAGCACTGTGAGAGTAGTACGACGTTTGCTCATGATTTCACTTCCTGCATGGGTTATTAACGTCACTATAAGCCTAATTCCCCACATAAAGCATGCGGAAAACTCTGAGAGTATGACCCCCTTTAGAGACCTGTGGCAGGCAATGTTGCGAAATATTATTCCAGCTCAAAACAATTCGATAAAACCGAATTTTAAGCCCAGATTTTTCTTGCAGCAAAATAAGTCTTGCCGTAGTTTGGCAGTGTCACAAAAAAGAGTTAGCTTGCTCTTTTTCGTCGCACCTCAAATCATTTATTATCATCCAGAATGATAATTCTGACGATTTCCCGCCGCTCAGTGCGGGATTCTTTTTACCAATAATTAGACATCAGATGCACCAATACAGTGCTTTTTGTTGAGATTTGGTTGCCAATACTTTAAATTCAGCGTCTGAGAAACCTTAACCTCCCGCGGTAGCCAGTTGGCGACGGGTGGGCGTTCAGGAGCAAAAGACATGCAAATGACCCTCATGGAATATATCACGCAGCACTTTAATGGCGATCTTCACCGCTACGCTCAATCCGAAGGCGTGAGCCGTGAACAAATCATCAGTTGGATTGATAATGAATGCCACGTAATCAAAGGACGATTATTTATGCCGGTGCGACATTTACCCGCTGAACAAGTGCAGTGATGACGAAAAAAAACCCCGCCAAAGCGGGGTTTTCTGTTTCTGATACCACGGAAAATCAGAAGTTATAACCGGCGACCAGGTAGTAGCCCCAGCCGGTAGATTTGATTGGGCCTTGTGGAGTACCAATATCTGCCCCATCCTGCCATTGGCCACCGTTATGGAAATAACGAGCTACGAAGGAGTAGTGCCAGTGATCGTAGTTCAGCGCCAGAATATGGCTGGAAGCGATCGAGTTGCTGGTGCGAACCTGTTTGCCAGTGCCGTCGGTCCAGTTGCTGTCTTTGCCCAAATCGGAACCAAAGTCAAAGTTGGTAAAGCCGATGTAGCTCAGATTGCCGCCCCACACCTGGGTCAACGGCACAAAGTATTTCACCTTGAAGCGGTAACCATCCCAGCTGTTTTCGTTGGCAGCCTGATAGTTTTCCCACTGGTATTTGGCATAGATGTTCATCGACAGGCTCATCGGCAGGCCGGTTTCGATATCGGTGCCCAGACCCATGTACCAGGTGTTCTGACGGCCGTCGGTGTCGTGGCCCAGGTCATAGATGTAGTTGTTGGCGAAGTACCATTCTTTGAATGGACCAAAGCTCAGATCGGTACCGGTCAGTTTGTCGATGGAGAAACGAGGTTCGATCTCCATAAACATCGGTGAGCCCTTGTCCCAGATACCACGGTCCGGGGTGTTGCCAACGCCGAAGAATTTAGGCACATCGACGTAACCATAGAAATCAAACCAATCTTTTTTAGCGAAGGCTTCGTACTCCAGGTAGACGTCGTTGTTCAACTGAGGTCCGAAACGGGTGTGGTAGCTGCCCACCACGTTAACGCTCTGGTGCCACCAATCCGAGACGTATTGGCTGTCTTTGCTATCAGCCATTGATGCTGCACTGTAAGACGCTGCGAGTAGTACACCTGCTGCGAGAGCTATTTTTTTCATTTTATTACCACATGCTTAAAGGGCCATTTCCTGCCCGTTAGAAAAGATGACAATGAGTCTGACGACACCTGGCGTTGCCTCCGCTTACAAACTTCTTGGGCGACGCGCGCATTATAGAAATCACCGGGTGTAAGAATCTGTGATCCAGTTATGCATTTCGCGAATAGGTAATCGATTGCGTTCACATTTGTCAAATTATGTTTCATGAAAATTCACGTTCGCTGTGATTTTTGTCATGCACGGTGATTTTTAAAGCAGTTTCTGTGCCAATTGTGCGCAACACAAAAAGTTACCGGATCTTTTCGCAGAAATGAAAAAGCCGGTGTTTTTAGCACCGGCATTTCTTGGGAATGCTACTGAGGAAAACGGAGGATACGGCGGAACACTTGCCAGGATTCAGCTAATTGAAGGTATTGCCTTGGCGATATTTTCCTTACGGAATACCACCTCTTGCCCCGGCTGGATCTCCCACTCCCTGGGCGGGATATCCACCTTCGGCGCGGCGGCGATCACCGAGCCATAAATCAGTTTGTCTTCCCGGCGCAGAATGCTGACATCAAGCTGATATTCATGGCGCAGATTGGCGGTAGTCAGGCGCACGGTATCACCGCGCATATAACTTCCACCGTCAATCTCTGGCTGCTGAATGAATTGGATATCGTCTCTCATTTTTATGTTCCTTCATGTTTGTCTGCTAGTTAGATTCTAGTTCAACATTGGGCAACCGGCGGAGCATTTCCGTTAGTTTCCTCGGGTTGCCCGCCAACAAATTAACGATCCCAGAGTCACCATTACCACGCCCTGCCAGAAACTGGCGGTCAGTGCGGTATTCAATACCAGTGCGGCAAATACCGCCGACAGCACCGGGGTAAAATAGGATACCGTCGCCAACAGCGTCATATTGCCGTGCAAAATACCCACATTCCACGCCGCGTACCCCGCCCCCATCGCCATGCCGGCACAGAGTAACGTCAGGGTCACCGGCAGGGTGAACTGCATGCCGCTTTCGTGGCTAAAGGCGTATTTCACCCACAGCGCAACGGCGGTCAGGGTAATAAACAGCACCACGCCGTTATGGCCCTGGGCAATTCTCTTGGTCAGGTTGCAATATAACGCCCAAATTATCGCGCCGCCGAAGGCCAGCGAATAACTCAATGGATTACTGCGTACGTTAGCCAGCATTTGCGCCGGCGACCAGCCGCCCTCACCGCTCATGATCCAACCGATACCGAACAATGACAGCAGTAATCCGGGCAGTAGCCACCACTTGGCCTTTTGTCCGTTAAACACCAGCGCCATCAGTACGGTGAAACAGGGCCAAAGGTAGTTGATCATCCCGACCTCGATGGCCTGCAGGCGGGTGTTGGCATAGCCCAGCGACAGCGACAGACAGATTTCATAGCTGACAAACAGCAGGCTGCCGAGGAGCAGGTAGGCGCGTGGAAAATGGCGAAGATTGGGTAGCCGGAGCGCCAACAGCAGGAAAACTGCGCTGACGCTGTAAATCATCGCGGCACCGCCAATGGGCCCCAACCCTTCGCTGACGCTGCGGATCAGGCCAACCACGCTGCTCCACAGCAGGATCGCCAGCAGACCGAGCAAAGTGGCTTTATACGAAACGGGGAGTGAAGACATGGAGGTGATCCAATCGGTTATTTTTTATCAGTATTTTCACTCTACTGTCCGACGGACAAAAAAGAAAGGCGGGAAACCCCGCCTGACTCAGTTATTGCTGCGGTTGTCGTTCCAGCTGCGGTGGCGGCTGGCGGAAACGCCGGGTGAGATACGCCAGGTAACCAAAGCCCATAACCGCCCAGATCAGTCCCATGGTCAGCGAGCTTTTTTCCAGGTTTAACCACAACACGCCAACCGTTAACGCCCCGACCAATGGCAGGAACAGATAGTTGAAGCGATCCTTCCAGCTCTTGTTACGCCCCTCGCGAATATAGAAATGACTGATCACCGACAGGTTAACGAAGGTAAAAGCCACCAGCGCACCGAAGTTGATCAATGCGGTCGCCGTGACCAGATCGAAAGACAACGCAGACAGTGCGACCAGCCCCACCAGCAACACGTTGAGTGATGGCGTGCGCCATTTCGGGTGGATATAGCCGAAATATTTTTCCGGGAACACGTTATCGCGCCCCATCACATACAACAACCGTGAAACGCTGGCATGCGATGCCAGGCCCGAGGCCAGGGTGTTGATAAAGGTGACGCACAGGAAAATCGACTGGAACAGCTTGCCGCCCACGTACAGCGCAATTTCCGGCAGTGCCGCATCCGGCTGATGGAACCGCTGAATGGAAGGGAAAAACAGTTGGATAAAGAATGACACACTGATGAAGATCACCCCACCATACAGCGCCGTCAGAAAGATAGCGCGCGGGATCACCCTGGCGGCATCGGGCGTTTCTTCACATAGCGTGGTCACCGCATCAAAGCCGAGGAACGAGAAACACAAGATGGTGGCGCCGGTGATGATCGGCAGTAAATGCGCATTTTCGCTGACGAAGGGTTGCAGGCTCCATACCGTCCCCAGTCCTTCACCGTTGTGCAGGCCACGTACCACCAGGAAGATAAACACCACAATGATTGCCACCTGGGCCAGTACGAACAGGGTATTGAAGTTGGCCACCAGATTGACGCTTTTCAGGTTGATGGCGGTAATGATAATCACAAAGCCCACCACCCATATCCACGGCGGCACTTCCGGGAACAACGCCGTCAGGTAAATCTTCGCCAACAGGGTATTGATCATCGGCAGGAACAGATAATCGAGCAGTGAAGACCAACCCACCAAAAAACCGACGTGCGGATTTATGGCTTTTTGCGCATAGGTGTAGGCTGAACCGGCGGTCGGGAACTGGCGCACCAGCTTGCCGTAGCTGATGGCGGTAAACAGCACGCCGGCCAGCGCCAGTAAATAGGAGGCCGGTACGTGACCGTCGGTAAGGCCGGAGACGATGCCGAAAGTGTCGAACACCGTCATTGGTGTCAGATAGGCCAGGCCCATCATCACCACTTGCCACAGCTTCAGGCTTTTACGCAGTTGCGGCTTGGCTGCCTCATTTGCGTCAGTCACATTAGTCGTCATGGCTCTTCCCCTCGTTGTCCTCTGCTGGTAACCGTTTAACGTCATTCAGAGAGGCCGCGGGGAAACTGCTGCTCAGGCGGCGGGAAGTGCGATTTAAAGACAATAAAACTCGGCCAGCGGCTGGCCCGTATTCACTGCGGCACAGGCAGATGCCTGCGCAGACGGATGAAACAGTTATGGCTGTCATGGTTATTTCCTCGCCGGCGTCCTGTACGCCAAAGTGGAAGCAATGCTTTACCGCAGCGCGCAGCATCGCAGGCCACAGGATAGCCGGCGGAATGCGCCATACGCGCGCGGTAGGATTGGCGTCGAGCGGGTCAGGCGTTTTTCAGCATCCACTCGATTTCGGTTTCGGTGATCAGGCGCTCAAACTGCACCAGCTCATCCGTTTTACAAGCCAGGTAAACATGGCTGAACCTTTCGCCCAGCAGGGCATTCAGTACCGGCTGATGCTCAAACTCATACAGCGCATCGCTTTGGCGGATCGGAAACGGTAGCCCCTCCTGCTCCAGCCCGTTGCCGGTCACCGGCTCTTGCAGCGGCAGGGTGGTTTCCAGGCCGTAGACAATGCCGGCCAGAATGGTCGCCATGACCAGATAAGGGTTGGCATCCGCACCGGCTACGCGATACTCCACGCGATGACTGTCGCGATCGCCGCAGGGAATGCGCAGCGCCACGGTGCGGTTGTTATGACCCCAGGACGCCTGGGTCGGCACGTACATGCCCGGCTGGAAACGACGATAGGCGTTAACGTTCGGTGCCAGCAACGCAATAGAAGAAGGCATCAGGGCAATCATCCCGGCCAGCGCCTGTTTCAGCAGCGCGGAGTCTTCACCGTCGTCGTCTGCCAGTACGTTGTTGCCCTGCCGGTCCAGCATGCTGATATGCACGTGCATGCCGCTACCGGCGTGTTCTTCGTAGGGTTTGGCCATAAAGGTGGCCTGCATGTTGTGGTTTTCCGCCACCATGCGGATCAGGCGTTTTAATGCCAGCGCATGGTCACAGGCCTGCAGGACGTTGTCGGTATGATGCAGATTGACTTCAAACTGGCCGGGTGAAGCCTCCGCCACCGCACCGTCTGCCGGCAGGCCCTGCATTCGCGCCAATTCGTCAATCTCGCTCAGCACGTCGGCAAAGTGGTTAAGATTATCGACCGAGTACACCTGGCTTTGGGTATTGCGCTCCTGGGTGCCCGGCGCACACGGCGGCTGCAGATAGCCTTCCGAATCGCGTTGGCGATCGATGAGATAGAACTCCAACTCTACCGCTACTACGGGGGATAGCCCGCGCTGACGCAAACGCTGCCACACTCGGTTCAGCACATTGCGCGGTTCAACGTCAAAGGGAGTACCATCTTCATCGAGCATGGTGAGCAACACCTGGCCGATATATTGCGGATCCGCCGCCGACGCTGTCAGGGTGCCCAGCACCGGCACGCAGATATGATCCGGCTCACCCAGCTCCTGCCCCAGACCGGCTTCCTCAACCACATTGCCGAGAATATCCATCGCAAACACCGACGCCGGGAAGTAACACCCCTTCTCCAGTTTGCTCAACCCAGCGACCGGAATACGTTTGCCGCGGAAGCTGCCGTTAAGGTCGGTCAGCAGAACGTCAACGTGCTGAGTTAATGGATAACGCTCCAGGTAGTTCTTCACTTCACGCTGGAACGCGCTACTTCGCTTTTCTTCATGATGCTGAACAAAGTTTTCCACTTCTACTATGTTGGTCTGCATGATTCACCCGCCATGTATGTTTTTGTCTGTGGTTCTCACACTTATTGCCGTCGATGTTTTTTGACCATCTTGCTCAATATAATGTCCACCAATGAAACATAGATGCAACAAAATTGTTTTGCAAGTGTTACTTTGAGTTTGAATATTGCCCATTTGACTGCTAGATTTATAAAATATTGAACGAAAACGGCAGTGGAGAAGCTTATCGTTCATAATTTCGAACATACCAAGGGGACAGCATGGGCAATATATTTAACAGGCCGGTGGTCGGCGTAGTGATGTGCAGGTATAGGTTAAACGGGCACCTCACTCAGACCTTGCAAGAAAAGTACCTAAATGCCGTAGTCGCTGCCGGAGGGCTGCCAATCGCCCTGCCACACGCGCTGGCTGAGCCGAAACTGCTGGAAGAATTGCTGGAGCACCTCGACGGTATTGTGCTGCCGGGCAGCCCCAGTAATGTGCAGCCGCACCTTTATGGTGAAAACGGCGATGAGCCTGACGCCGATCCTGGGCGAGATGAATTGAGCCTGGCGCTGATCCGCCACTCGCTCGACAGGCGCATTCCCCTTTTCGCCATTTGCCGCGGCATGCAAGAAATGGTGGTCGCCAGCCAGGGCACCCTGCACCGCCGGCTGTTTGAATTACCCGAACTGCTCGAGCACCGTGAAGATCACGACCTGCCGCTGGAACAACAATACGCCCCCGCCCACGAAGTCATCGTTCAGGAAGGCGGCCTGCTCTCGCAACTGATACCGGATTGCAACAGATTCTGGGTGAACTCACTGCATGGCCAGGGGGCAAAAACCCTTGGCCCCGGCGTACGTATTGAGGCCCACGCCGCCGATGGATTGGTGGAGGCCATCAGCCTGCGCGACCAGCCTTTCGCGCTGGGTGTGCAATGGCACCCGGAATGGAACAGTGAGGAGTACGCTCTGTCACGCCTGCTGTTTGAGGGTTTCATTAGCGCCTGCTGGAACTATCAAAAGGAAAAACGCCCATGAGCGATGTCAGCTTGGCACCGGGAAAACGCCTGTCGCAAATCCGCCAGCAATTGGGATTGTCGCAGCGCCGCGCGGCCGAACTGTCTGGATTAACCCACAGCGCCATCAGCACCATCGAGCAGGACAAGGTCAGCCCGGCCATCAGTACCTTGCAAAAGCTGCTGACGGTGTATGGGCTGTCACTGTCGGCGTTTTTCGCCGAACCGGAAATACCGGATGAACCACAGATTGTGATCGACAGCCAGGATCTGATTGAGATTGGCAGCCAGGGGGTATCGATGAAGTTGATCCACAACGGCGACCCTAATCGCACCCTGGCGATGATGATCGAAACCTATGAACCGGGTACCACCACCGGCGAACGCATCAAGCATCAGGGGGAAGAGATTGGCACCCTGCTGGAAGGCGAAGTGGTTTTGCAGGTCAACGGGCAGGCCTATCACCTGTCGGCCGGTCAGAGCTACGCCATCAACACCGGCATTCCCCACAGTTTCAGCAACACGTCGGCGCGGATTTGCCGGATTATCAGCGCCCATACGCCGACGACATTCTGATCAACGGAGCAAGGTATGGACTTCCACCATTTGCAGTATTGGCAACACCGGGCGCAGGCCCTGAAAATTGAGAACCGACTGTTTATCAATGGCCGCTATCAGCAGGCCGCCGAAGGCCAAACCTTTGCCGTGGAGGATCCCGCCGGGCAACGTGAGTTGACCCAGGTTGCCCGGGGCACCAGCGTCGATATCGATCTGGCGGTCAGTGCAGCGCGTGAAGTATTTGAGCGCGGTGACTGGTCCAGGGCGGCTCCGGCACAGCGCAAAACCACTTTGTTGCAGTTGGCGAACCTGATGGAACAGCATCAGGAGGAACTGGCGCTGCTGGAAACGCTGGATACCGGCAAACCGATCCGCCACAGCCTGCGCGATGACGTACCGGGAGCCATCCGCTGCCTGCGCTGGTATGCCGAAGCGGTCGACAAGGTTTATGGCGAAATCGCCCCCACCGGCGGTGATGCGCTGGCGTTGATTGAACGCGAGCCTATCGGCGTGGTCGGCGCCATCGTGCCGTGGAACTTTCCGCTGTTATTAGCCTGTTGGAAACTCGGCCCGGCGCTGGCCACCGGCAACAGCGTGATCCTTAAACCCTCTGAAAAATCCCCGTTGACCGCCATCTATCTGGGCAAGCTGGCCCAACTGGCCGGATTGCCGGACGGCGTGCTGAACATTGTTCCAGGCTACGGTCACGATGCCGGTAAGGCATTGGCGCTGCACAACGACGTCGACGCCCTGACCTTCACCGGATCCACCCAGGTCGCCAAACAACTGATGATTTACGCCGGCCAATCCAATATGAAACGAGTCTGGCTGGAGGCCGGCGGCAAAAGCGCCAATATCATCTTTGCCGACTGCCCGGATCTGGACAAGGCCGCGCAGAGTGCCGCCGCCGGCATCTTCTATAATCAGGGACAGGTGTGCATTGCCGGCACCCGGCTGTTGGTGGAAGAGAGTATTCAGCAAGAGTTCTTACAGGCGCTGCGACGACATGCGGCAGCCTTCACCCCAGGCGATCCACTCGATCCGGCGACGGTGATGGGCACGCTGATCGATCAGGGCCACTGCGAGAAAGTGGCCGACTACATCGAACAGGGCCTGAGCCAGGGTGCCGACCTGTTCCTCGACGGCCGCGAACACCCACAGAGCGGCCATGTCGGCTACCTCGGCCCGACCATTCTTACCCAGGTGGATAACACCATGAGCGTGGCGCGTGACGAGATTTTCGGCCCGGTATTGGCCGTCACCAGTTTTAGCGGTGAACAGCAGGCCATGCAGTTGGCCAACGACAGCGACTACGGTCTGGGCGCCGCCATCTGGACGCGTGACCTGTCCCGCGCCCACCGACTGGCACGCCAGTTAAAGGCCGGTACGGTGTTCGTCAATAACTACAATGACGGCGATATGACGGTCCCCTTCGGCGGCTACAAGCAAAGCGGCAACGGTCGCGACAAATCGCTGCACGCGCTGGAAAAATTCACCGAACTGAAAACCACCTGGATTTCGCTGGAATAAGGGCAAATATCATGACTGAACATGTAAAAAGCTATTATGCGGCCTCGGCCAACAGCCACGCGCCCTACCCGCAGCTGAATGACTCTATTGAATGCGACGTCTGCATCGTCGGCGGTGGCTATACCGGTCTGTCTTCCGCACTGTTTCTGGTAGAAGCCGGCTATAACGTGGTGCTGCTGGAATCTGCGCGCATCGGTTTCGGCGCCAGCGGCCGTAACGGCGGCCAATTGGTCAACTCTTACAGCCGCGATATTGACGTGATTGAACAACGCTATGGGGCAGAAAGCGCCCGCGTTCTCGGCAGTATGATGTTTGAGGGCGCAGAGATCATTCGCAGCCGTATCCAAAGGTACGCCATCGAATGTGACTATCGCCCCGGTGGCATCTTCGCCGCACTGAACAACCGGCAATACCATGCGTTGATCGAACAGAAGCAGAACTGGGAACGCTACGGTAATACTCAACTTGAGCTGCTGGACGCCGGGCGTATCCGTCAAGAGGTCAACAGCGAGCGCTACGTCGGCGCGCTGCTGGATCATAGCGGTGGTCATATTCATCCATTGAATCTGGCACTCGGGGAAGCCGAAGCCATTCGCCTGCAGGGTGGGCGGATCTTCGAACAATCGGCCGTGACCAATATTCGCCACGGCGAACCGGCCATGGTCAGTACCGCTAATGGGCAGGTGAAGGCGCGTTATGTGATCGTGGCCGGTAACGCTTATCTGGGCGATAAGCTGGAGCCAAGACTGGCCAAACGCAGCATGCCGTGCGGCACACAGGTGGTTGCCACCGAGCCGCTGGCACCAGAAGTGGCGCAGTCGTTGATCCCACAAAATTACTGCGTCGAGGACTGTAACTATCTGCTGGATTATTATCGTATTACCGGCGATAACCGCCTGCTGTACGGCGGTGGCGTGGTGTACGGTGCCCGCGATCCGGACGATATCGACAATCTGATCCGCCCGAAACTGCTGAAAACCTTCCCGCAGTTGAAAGGGGTAAATATCGACTACCGCTGGACCGGCAATTTCCTGCTGACGCTGTCGCGTATGCCGCAGTTCGGCCGACTGGAAAACAACGTTTATTACATGCAGGGCTACAGCGGCCACGGCGTGACCTGTACCCATCTGGCGGGTAAATTGATTGCCGAGTTAATGCAGGGCGATGCGGAACGCTTCGATGCCTTTGCCAAGCTGCCGCACCTGCCGTTCTTCGGCGGTCGCAACCTGCAAATCCCGTTTACCGCCATTGGCGCGGCCTACTACACACTGCGCGATCGGATCGGGGTGTAAAGCACGCAGGCCCGGCGTTTAGCCTTGCCGGGCCTGATGATTAACGCTTAAACAATCTTCGGTTGGCCGTCTGAGGCAGTCGCCCCACCGTCAACCGGGATATTGGCACCGTTGATAAAGCTGGCGTCGTCACTGGCCAGGAATGCCATCACCGCAGCCACTTCTTCCGGCTCTGCCGCTCGGCCCAAAGCAATGCGTTCGTTGAATTTGTCGCGGATCTCCTGCGGCCAGCCGTTGGTCATATTGGTTTTTACCAGGCTCGGGCACACCGAGTTCACCCGCACGCCATCACCACCGTGATCGAGCGCCATGGCACGCGTCAGGTTTACCACTGCCCCTTTGGCCGCGCAGTAATATGCCGCGCCCCAGTCGCCGCCCAGGCCTGAGACCGATGCGGTGTTAACGATGCAGCCTTTGGTTTTCAGCAGATACGGCATGGCAAATTTGGAACAGAACACCACGCCGTCAATATCGACCCCGGCGATACGGCGCCAGTCAGCTACGCTGGTTTCCAGCACGCTACCCGCAACGTGCACACCGGCATTGTTTAACAGCACGTCGATGCGGCCCAATTTCTCCGCGACTTCGTTCATCATTTTTTCAACCGCGACGTGGTCAGAAACGTCGATATGCACCGCCAGTGCCTTGCCTTTCGGCAGCGAGGCCGCCACTTTATCTACCGCTTCCTTTGCCCAGTCAGCCAGCACCACGGTTGCGCCCTCAGCGGAAAACCGGCGTGCCGCCGCTTCCCCCATCCCGTTGCCTGCCCCGGTGATGATGACCACTTTATTGTCGAAACGCATAAGAACTCCTCCATGTGAATGTATTTTCATAAATCATACAAATACTGATTGAGTCCGAGGATAAAACTCATGGGCGGAGAGGGACAGTCAAAACGTGCGGTTTACTAATCACAAAGAGGTATCTGGTGCAAATTCAATGCGCTAAGTAAGGCATTATCGGAATTAGGCCAACTATTTGATAGGGTTAATAAAATTCATTGCGGTGACTATTCCCGCTGTGCATTATCACCTATCAATAAGTCCCGTACCGGTGCGATAACGCAGTTGGCGCGCACAAAAAACCATCGTCTTCACCTGCCTTTATCGTTCCTTAAATAGAACGATGCATCCTGAGTTAACCCTCTAGCGGAATTTTCCCCTGCCCCTACACTGTTTCCAAACGCTGAGATTACATCTTGGTTAGGCAGCATTAATTGTTTTCAACGTCCCGATTACAGAGGAATAAAAGATGAGCACTCCAGCAAACTTTAATGGTCAGCGTCCTGTTATTGATGCCAATGACGCGGTCATGTTGTTGATTGACCACCAGAGTGGCCTGTTTCAAACCGTCGGCGATATGCCAATGACGGAACTGCGCGCTCGCGCTGGTGCCCTGGCCAGTATCGCTACGCTGAGCAAGTTACCGGTCATTACCACAGCATCAGTACCGCAAGGTCCGAATGGCCCTTTGATCCCTGAGATCCACCAAAATGCCCCGCATGCGCAATATGTGGCGCGCAAAGGTGAGATCAACGCCTGGGATAACCCCGATTTTGTTGCAGCCGTTAAAGCGACCGGCCGCAAAACCCTGATTATCGCCGGTACCATCACCAGTGTTTGCATGGCCTTCCCGTCGATCAGCGCCGTTGCCGAAGGCTATAAAGTCTTTGCCGTTATCGACGCCTCGGGTACCTATTCGAAAATGGCGCAGGAAATTACCCTGGCGCGTGTGGTGCAGGCAGGTGTGGTACCGATCGATACCGCCGGTGTGGCCTCTGAACTTCAGGGCAGCTGGAATCGCGAGGATGCACAACAATGGGCCGAGGTTTACACCAAAATCTTCCCTGCGTATCAACTGCTGATTGAAAGCTACGTTAAAGCCCAGGACGTAGTGAAAAATAACGAAGTGCTGGATTCCCAGCGCGACTAACGCTCATGCTCTGGCTGGTCTGCTTCCCCCTGGGCCAGCCCTGCTCGCCTGAACAATATGCATAAAAAAACCCCGGCTTTCGGCCAGGGTCATCAATGTTTGTCGGTCACTTTCCCGACTGTCATGTTATGGCGTAAGCGTCCGTCCAACACTCCAACCTTACGCAGCCTAAGCACAACTTTTTCACAACAGCAAAATAGACTCAATCGCGGCCGTTATTATTATTACGACACCAATCTTTTTTGCTGTTGCCAATAACTATTGCTATTGGAATATTCTGAATATAAATATTTTAGATAAACTCCGGGTAATCCCGGAGTTTATTCAGGTAATTCTTTTATTTCTTAGCTGCTCCGGTTTATACCTTCTTCGCTATCGTAAGAAATAAAACACTACCTATAAATTATAAAACTACTACGTTGCCGGCAGAAGGACCCTTCTGACCGTTTTCGATAGTGAATTCAACGCGCTGACCTTCATCAAGCGTTTTGAAATCATTGCTCTGGATAGCGGAGAAGTGCACGAACACGTCTTTGCTGCCGTCTGCCGGGGAGATAAAGCCAAAACCTTTACCTGCATCAAACCATTTTACCAAACCAGTCATTTTAGTAGACATAGATATTTCCTTTATATTTTTGAGACGCCATAAGGCGATTGAGGTCTGTTTTTATTGGAAACTTACTTGGGCACTAGAGAAGGAAATTCGCGGAAGAAGAGGTATCTATGGGATATCACTAATACTGAGAACTGCTTTACTAAAACTGCTTTCATAAGGTCTGTACTACAAACCGATGACGCTATTTATACACGAGGTATTTATTTAAGCAAGAGTTATTTAAATTTAAGTCTCTTCCCCCACCTCCGCATTGCGCCATTTATCTTCAATCTCTGTACCTGTGGTGTCAGCACAGGTTTTGTTATTGTGTCGATGCTTAATTGTAATAAAACCTTAACATAAACCTGACAAATCAATAAGTTCTCGACACCGGCATCGCCAAATTGCTAGGATCGCAATTGTGATCTATCGGATAATGACTTGTGTGATTGTGACAGGATAGTTATGAATTATAATAAAATAATGGCCAGTGCAGCATTTATCGCAAGCCTGACAGGGTGTCAGCCAACCCCACCAAGCTTTGTGAAAAATGCTAACGCATTGCTTGAAAAGCAAATCTCCCAGATTGCAAACGACAAAGCTCACTGTCAATACACCAGTAATAGCGGTTTTTGGCTGTCCGCATGCTCGTTGTCTGGCTCTCACCCCACCCCGCTATTCGCGTTGTTGGAGCCGGAGGGTGTTATGCAAGCAAATGATAACCTGGCGATATTTGTGGTATCGATAAACGACGATGCTCGTCATTTTGCCAAGCAACCCGGCTTCACCATTCCGGTGACGGTACGGAAAATGCCGATAGATGCCGATAAAGTGATTAAATCCTTACCCTCCGCTGGCTTGTAAAGGCGCGACAAAAGCAGGAACGCCAGTCACGCTTAGCCAATAACCGCAATGCCCAGCCGCTCCATCATCTGAAACACCTGATAGCTGTCCAGCTTCACGCCCTGCAGATCGGTGCTGCGCAGATCCAACTCACCCAATTCCGAGTTGGTCAAATCACAATGGGTAAAGTTGGCGGCACGCCAATCAAACGACGCAAACTCGCCACCGGAAAGATCCGAACCGCTAAAAGTCGCCCCCAGGATCTGTGCACTGTTCCAGCGGTTTTCCCACAGCTCGCACTTCTCCAGTACCACTTTCGAAAAATTGGCGTAGCTCAGGTTGCTTTTGGTGATGTATGCGCTGCAAAACCAGGTGCGTGGGGTGATCATATTCATAAAGCTGGTGCCGCGAAAGTCTGCGCCCTGTGCCCGGCACTCACGGATTTCGATACCTAACGCGCTGGCATTTCTGAAGTCTGCCATCGACAGGTCACAGTTTTTGAAGCTGGCATCTTTCAATAAGGCACGACTGAAATTACCGCCCTGCTGGCTCTCGCGGTCATAAAACTGACAGTCGATAAATTCGGTCCCCGTCAGGTCGGTGCCCGAAAAATCGCAGTTGATAAAGCTGCCGTTTTCAATTTTTTCGCCGGTAAACCGGTTACGAGCAATCTTTTCACCATCCAACTTCAGCGTCATCACACCACACCTGTTTATTTATACAGTCAGTGAGGCATTATAAGCAGATCTGCTGGCCAGTGAAAAACGTTTTGCCCGGTTTTTCCGCTGCACAGCACAAAAAACACAGCGAGAGGAAAGTGAGGCTTAAACCTGCCGCACCTGAAGGCGATTCATGTTTACCCCGCCAGTCTGCGCCTGCAACACGCCCTGTTCAATTAACGCGTACAGCCGGAAATTCAAAAAGGTGTCGCCCACCGAATAGGGAGTATTCACCATGGCGTTTCCCACCACCCTGGAGCCCTGGGTATACTCGCTCGGGCAATGTTCCAGCAGCAGCGGATCGTAGTAATCCAACGCTTTCCCCTGCACTTCTCCCTGGGTAAAAATCCTCACGGGTGCAGTGTCCGCCAACAACCGCCGCCAGTCTTCAATGAGCGCCGCTTTATCTTCTTGAGTCAATTCACGCCGACGGATCCACAGCGGCTCCAACATTTCAGCCGGACACCAGTTGGTGCTCATCCGCCCGGTGTGTTCGGTGACGTTAACCACAAAGACCTGCCGCTCACCGATCAGCGGCAACAGCGCGCGCAACATCAGTTGCTCATCGGGGTTATCGCCAATCCACAGAGTCACCTGACCGGTGACGGCGGCTAGCTGTATTTTCAGGCTTTCCATCGCCGTCAGGCGCTGTGAAGAAGTGTCCCACTCCTGCGCGTGAACCGATTGGTGCAGATCGCGAAACCAGCAGGATCTCACCTGCTGTCCCTGATCATCATCCAGCGCACACAGCGGTCCGAATGACAAGGTATCGGTGAAATCCAGAACGTTTTCTCCCGGGTAGGCCAACCGCACGCAGCCCCCCGACAGTGCGATATGCACATCCTTCATCAATGCTCTCCTCCGTCTGTTCCCTAAAATAATCCTGAAGGAATTCTGCCAACATTTCTGCGCCGTCACTAGATAAAAAATCCGAATTTACCTGCCCGAATGACACAAAAAAACTGCACCTTACTCAGTTGGTATCCAACTTTTTGGGTGCAGTTCACTTGGGCGGTTAATTATCGCTGGCGGAATTTATTTCAGCGCTTCCTGGATCGCATCAGCCATCGGGCCAATGTGCTTTTCAGCGGCCTTCAACTGAAAATCCACACCGTTGCCGTCGTTGGTATCAGACAGCGTGGCCTTGATCAGCTCCAGCGCCGCTTGCACCGCCACCAGTCTTTTATGTTGCTCATCCGTGATCGGTTTGGAGCTCATCGTGGTCGGATAGTATTGCTCTAACATCGTTCTCTCCTTGTGATTAGGCTAGTGGCCAACTTAACAGAATTTAAAGATATTTCTAATGGATCGAGCCACAGAATCCATATTCTCTGCGGTAATATATTCAATGAACAAATCAACATGGTGAATAAGTGAACTATAATTGGGCGAACTGAGGTTTTCAGCAGGTTGTCGATTATGTCATTTCAAGGTAGCTGTCACTGCGGCGCCGTCACCTTTACGGTGAATGCCGAACTGCCCCATGAGGCTCTAAGTTGCAACTGTTCAATCTGCCGCCGTAAAGGCATGTTGCTGGCGTTTTTCCCGATCGGCAGCTTTGTGCTGAACAGCGGTGAAGGGCTACTTCGCGGTTATACCTTTAACAAACACATCATTCAGCACCAGTTCTGCCAGACCTGCGGTACTGAGGCTTTTGCCTACGGAAAAGGCCCGGACGGTGCGGCTATGTGCGCCGTCAATCTTCGCTGCGTGCCGGAATTGGCGCTGGATTCGTTGAAAATCCATCCGTTTGACGGCGCCAGCGCCTGAATGGTAATCAGGCGGGATGCTCCCGCCTGCCCACTACTCCAGATAAAACACTTCGGTTAACGCCTCGCTCACCGGGCTATTATCGGCATGGCTGGGCATCAATTCACGCATCGACAACCACCAGCGTTGGCATACCTCGGTAGCCGCGACGGCCTGCCAACGCGCTTCTGACTCAATCTCCACCACTGCAAACAGCAGGTTGCGACCGCTATCAAGGAAAATACTGTAGTGGTGCGCGCCGTGCTGCTTTAAGGTCTGCGCCAGCTCCGGCCAGACTGGCGTATGGCGCCGCTGATATTCCTGATGTGCCTCGGGGTATACCTGCATGACAAACGCCTTGCGGATCATAGCTCACGTACCACATTCAGCGCCGCCGCCCAGGGCTTAACCTCAAAGCGTTCGCCAAGCGCGATCAACTGCGTTTTACTGATGGTTTGCTTCATCCCTTTCATCGACAACACCTTCACCAACACCTGGGCCGATTTTTCTGCGGTGTCGATCAGGCCGAAGGCCTCGTCCAAACAGGGTCCGCTGGCGAAAATACCGTGGAACGGCCACAGTACCAACGAGTGCGACCCCATCTGCTGCGAGGTTTGCTCACCAATGCCGTCGGTACCCGGCACCATCCAGGGCACAATGCCCACGCCGTCCGGGAACACCACCAGGCACTCGGTACTCCCTTCCCACAGCATGCGGGTGAAGCTCGCCGAATCCAGCTCCAGCACGTAGCTCAGGGCGATCAGGTTGGTGGCGTGGCAGTGCATAATCACCCGGTCACGCCCCTCGGTCAGGGTTTTGCGCACGCAGTGTGACTGCAAGTGCGATGCCAGTTCCGACGTCGGCAAGCCGCCGTTGCTCAGCCCCCAATGGATACTGTAGGCGTGACCATCCTCGCTAATGCGCAGCAATACCAGGCTATCGGCCGGATCGAGCTGCACATTGCGGAAAAACTTGCCGGAGCCGGTCACCAGAAACCAACAGTTAGCCAGTTCAACCGCCGGTTGGCTCAGTTCGACGCGGCGTGGTTGCGGATAAAAATCCGCCGCGAACGGCTGTACCTCTTCGTCCAGCAGGCGCAGGCTGACGTTGCCGCCGTTACGTTCGTCCCAGCCCTTCAGCCACATATCCGCGGTGGCTTTCACCATGCCCTGAACAAACCATGAAGAAAGAAGTTGTTGCATACGGCGCCCTTAACGTTGATTGAGAATTTGTTTTTCGTATTGACGAACTTCGCCGAGCCAACCGGCACCGGCGGGCACCTCATGGCGCAGGCAGTACATCTCCCAAACCGCCTGCCACGGCAGCGATTTCTGCTCTTCCAGCATTGTCAGCCGCGCGGTGTAGTCGCCGTCATTTTCCAGCCGACGCAGTAATTCCACCGGCTCCAACAACGCGCGCAGCAGTGCCTTACGGGCATTGCGCGTGCCGATCACCCAGGCAGCGATGCGGTTGATAGAAGCATCAAAGAAATCGAGGCCGATATGCACCTTGTCAAACAGGCCGTGACGCACAATTTCGTGGGCGATGGCCTGGGTTTCGTCATCCAGCAGCACTACGTGGTCGCTGTCCCAGCGCACCGGACGGCTGACGTGCAGCAACAAACGCGGCACGAACAGCATGGCGGTGGAAATTTTGTCGGAAATCACCTCGGTCGGATGGAAATGTCCGGCATCCAGCGTCAGCGCTACCTGGCGGCTGGTGGCATAGCCCAGATAGAACTCGTTGGAACCGACGGTGTAGCTCTCTGCACCAATGCCGAACAGTTTGCTTTCCACCGCGTCGATATGGTGGCGGGGATCCAGCGGTTGGCTGAAAACCTCATCCAGCGCGCTTAGCAGGCGTTGGCGCGGAGCCATACGATCGACAGTGAGGTCTTTCATGCCATCCGGCACCCAGACATTCATCACCGACGGCGTGCCAAGCTGTTCGCCGAAATAGGCCGAAATCCGGCGGCTGGCCTGACAATGTTCGATCCAAAAGCGCCGAATCGCCGGATCAGCATGGGCCAGGGTGAAGCCGTCGCTGCTCAGGGGGTGTGAAAAACAACTCGGGTTAAAATCCAGCCCCAGTCCCTGCGTCTTGGCCCATTCCACCCAATGGCTAAAGTGCGCCGGTTCAATGGCGTTACGTTCCACCGGCACCTCGCTTTCCAGATAGATTGCATGCAGGTTCACCCGCTTTGGCCCCGGGATCAGCGACATGGCCCGCTGCAGATCGGCGCGCAACTGGTTGGCATTGGTTGCCCGGCCCGGATAATTGCCGGTGGCCTGAATACCGCCGGTCAGCGCCCCCTGCGGATTTTCAAAGCCGCGCACGTCATCACCCTGCCAGCAGTGCATTGAGATCGGAATACGATCCAATTGCGCCAGCGCCTGCTCGACGTCGATGCCGAGATCCTCAAAACGCATTTTGGCGAACTCATACGCCTGTTCAATAAGTCGGGTCATAAGCAAAGCTCCTTGGTCGCGGGAATAAGCATCTGGAACCGCTGCCAGTTGGCCGTAAAGGCCTCGAACGGCTGCGGTGAAAAAGTCTGTTGCGGGAAGTTGTCGGCCACCAATTGCCGGAAAGCGGCGACATCCGCCACCTCACCCAGCGCGATCAGTTGGCTGCCGAGGTTGCCCAGCGTCGAAGCTTCGACGGGCCCGGTCGACAACGGGATGCCGCAGGCGTCGGCACAAAGCTGGTTGAGCAACGGGTTCTGGCTACCACCACCGACGATATGCAGATGGCTGAAAGGATGCCCGCGCAGAGCCTGCAACTCGCCCAGCACCAGTCGGTACAGCATCGCCAGGCTGTCGAAAATACAGCGCGCCAGCGCCGGAGGCGTTTGCGGTGTCGGCATTCCCTGCTCCACACAGGCCTGCCGGATCTCTTGCACCATCGATGTCGGGTTGATAAAACGCGGATGGTTGGGATTGATCAAAGTACGGCAACCCGGCTGCGCCGCTGCCTGTTCGACCAGTTGGCACAGGTCGGTGATATTCAGTTCCTCGCACACCCGTTGCAGCAACCACAGGCCCATGATGTTTTTCAACACCCGATACCGCCCTTCCGCGCCGCCCTCGTTGGTCACATTGGCCGCCAGCGCTGCCGCACCGGTGTAGGGATGCTGACTCTCAAAACCCATCAACGACCAGGTCCCGGAGCTGAGATAGGCGGCGTGTTTACCCCGTAACGGCGTTGCCAGCACGGCGCTGGCGGTGTCATGAGTGGCCACCGCAATGACCGGCACTTGCGCCCCATTGGCCATTCGCCAATGCCCGAGGGTGTTGCCCGGCAGGGTCGGACGACCGAACCAGGCCGCTTTGGCACCGGCCCAGGCCAGCAACGCCGGATCCCAGTCTCCACTGTGAATATTCAGCAATTGGCTGGTGGTGGCGTTGGTGTATTCCCAGTTCAATTGCCCGGTAAGCCGGTAATGCAGGTAATCCGGGATCAACAAGGCATGGGCGACGCTTGCCAGCAATTCAGGGTGGCGCCGGCTGAAGGCACGCAATTGGTAAAGGGTATTAAAAGGCAAAAACTGGATACCGGTGCGCTGATACAGCCATTGCGCCCCCATTTCGTGCTGCGCCTGTTGCATCAGCCCGTGAGTGCGAGCGTCGCGGTAAGCGACCGGTAACCCGACGCGCCGCCCTTCGCTATCGAGCAGCAGATAATCCACGCCCCAGGTATCGATACCTATGCTGTCCGGCGTGATGCCCTGCTGGTCCAACTGCTGCAACCCCTGACGTATGGCGTGCTCCAGCCCGTCGATATCCCAACAGTCGTGGCCGTCGAACGACACCAGATGATTACTGAAGCGGGTGATTTCCTGCAGGCTGATTGTCCGGTCGTCGGATTGATAGCGCCCCAACATCACACGGCCGCTGGAGGCACCAAGATCGATGGAGACAATGTTACGAGTGGTCATGGGGTGGCTTCCTGATGAATCGATGGCATCAGTCTAAAACCCCAGATAAACGGCACCTTATCACCACTGCCAGCCCAGCGAACGGGCTGGCAATACGGCAAAGATTTACGCGATACAGCTCACGTTTTGTTTTTTTACCGCCTGTGACGCTGCACGCACTTTGGCACTTTTCCGCGCCATTCTTGATAAATGAACGTCACCTGACGGCTTTTGGCGTTGCAAATTAAAGGCAACCACCCGACGCCTCCTTTAGTATCTGTTACAAATTGGTTAACGGAGATCGAAAGATGGCTATCCTGCACGGCAGTGATTTTTTCGCTTCAAGCCCCTATCCGGTCGCTATTGAACCCCGGGAGCCGCAGTCGAGTTTTCCTGAACATCATCATGATTTTCACGAAATTGTGATTGTGGAACAGGGCGCCGGTACCCACGTGCTGAACGGCCGGCCACAAAGGCTATGCAGCGGCTGCGTATGTTTTATCCGCGATTGCGATCGGCATCTTTACGAGCAAACCGAAAATCTCCATCTGACCAACGTACTGTACCGCGGCCCCAACGCCTTCCGTTTTCTTGCCGGACTGGAACAGTTGCTGCCGCAGGCGGGCAATGAACAATCGCAGCCGCACTGGCGCATCAACAATAAGCTACTGACACAGGTACAAGTCATTATTCAGCGGCTGGAGCAGACCCCTGCGACCTTCAGCCTGGAACATTTGGCACAGCAGGAGTTGCTGTTTATGCAATTGCTGGTGCTGCTACGACAGGGCTGTATCACTGCCTCTATTGACGATCAGGAAGGCCGTCTGCGGCGGCTATTGGACTGGCTGGCGGAAAACTACAGTGATGAGATCAAATGGGATGAGTTGGCCGATCGTTTTTCTCTGCCCTTGCGCACCCTGCATCGCCAGATGAAAAAGCAGACCGGCAACACGCCGCAGCGTTACCTCAACCGGCTGCGGCTGTTGCAGGCACGGCAAATGCTGCGGCAGGATGAAACGCGCATCACCGATATCGCCTACCAATGCGGATTTGGTGACAGCAATCACTTTTCCACGCTTTTCAAACGCGAGTTCGGCTATTCCCCCCGTACTCTACGGCAGAACGATTTCTTAACCTGAGGTGCCATGGTGAAAAGCCCCCTTCTGTTGGCCAAAGAGGATTATCTGCCGTCGGCACTGATGCCGGTGGCGGTAGCCGATCGTGCGCCCCAATCGACATTTCCGCCGCACATTCATGAGTTCAGTGAAATCGTGATTGTCTGGCGCGGCAACGGCATGCATGTCCTGAACGATCAGCCCTGGCGGGTGACCTGCGGGGATATGTTTTATATCCGCGCCCCTGACTGCCACAGCTATGAGTCGGTCAACGACCTGGTGCTGGACAATATACTCTACTGTCCGGAACGTTTCCGACTGGCGATCGGCTGGGCGGAACTGCTGCCACCGGACAACGCTCAGCACCAATCTCACTGGCGTCTGACCACCCGGGGTATGGCACTGGCACGCAGTGTGATCCAGCAGTTGGCGCTCGAAAGCCGTAAAACCGACCTGCTGTCGATCCAGCTCACCGAGGCGCTGTTTCTGCAACTGGTGCTGATCCTGCGTCGCCATCGTTATGCCGTCGGCCAGGACGACCAACTGCCGGAAGGCGAACAGCTGGATTTGCTGATGGCCGCCGTTCAGAGTGACAGCGGCGCACGTTTTGAACTGGAAGCTTTCTGCCAACGCCATCAACTGGCAGAACGCAGCCTTAAGCAGCTGTTTCGCCAGCAGACCGGCATGACCATCAGCCACTACCTGCGCCAGTTGCAACTCTGCCGGGCCAAGTCCCTGCTGCGCGGCAGTGATGAACTGATCGGTGAAGTGGCCGCCCGCTGTGGCTTTGAGGATAGCAACTATTTTTCTGTGGTGTTCACTCGGGAAACCGGCATCACCCCCAGCGCCTGGCGCCAGCGCTTTAAACACGCCGAGCGCCCTGCCGCCGGGGTAAAACGCTGATCACCCCGCCATGCCCAAACCGACAACATTGGCAGCCACAATGATCGTCAAACAGCCGATGCACAATACGCTGACCGGGCGACGGCCGGCATTTTTCCACTCTCTGAGCAACAGCCCGACCAGACCGCCGCACAGCACATAGAAGCTCATGTGCAGCATCCAACTGATAAAGTCATACTGCTCGGGAATGTTGGCGTGGCCCCAGGCATAGAAGAAGAATTGCAGATACCACATGGTACCGCCGAGTAACGAGAACAGTACGTTGGCCACCAGCAGCGATTTGGCCAGCGAGAAATCGGCCTTGACCGACAGATCCGTCTTGACCGCCAGACGGATAAAACAGTAGGCCAGGTTAACCAATGCCCCGCCCCCCATGATCACCACGTAGCTCGGCAGCGCCACATACAGCGGATCGATCCCCAAATCCGCTGCGGCCTGATGCATCGGTTTGGCGGCGTCCATGGCAAACGACATACCGGCGGAGAAGATGCCGCACATCACCGCCAACAGCAGCCCTTTACGCAGGTTGAACTCTTCAGCACGAATGCCCATCGCCCGTTCTTTCAGCACCCCGGCCCACGAAACTATCACCACACCGAGCAAGGCAATCGCCACCCCAAGCAGCGTCAACTGCCCCCCGGCGGAACTGAACAACGCCACAAAGCGCCCCTGCAACAGCGGGGTCATCAGGGTGCCCACCACCAGCGTGATGCCAATGGCGATGCCAATTCCCATCGACATGCCCAGATAGCGCATGGTCAGGCCGTAGTTGACGTTACCAATGCCCCACATGGCACCAAACAGGAACACCGGTAGCAGGGTCGACAGGTCAAAAGAACTGTAATAGCGCCAGAAATCCGGCAGCAGCACGTAGCTCACCGCCCAGGGCAGGATTAGCCACGACATCAGGCCACCGATCGACCACATGGTTTCCCATGACCAGCGGCGCACTTTTTTAAATGGGGCATAAAAACAGGCGGCGCTGGCGGCGCCCACCAGATGCCACAGAATTCCCAACATGACAGCATTATTCATTGTTTTTGATTCCTTCGTTGCTTGTGATGAGGACAAAAAACAGGCGTGAAGGAGTCTATGAATATTGTCCGGCGCGCAACCTTAGCCTGACTGCCAGTTCTGACGGAAGCTGGCAAAAAACCAGAGGTATCACTGACCGGGATCACAAATTCATTGCAAGGCTGCACGGGTGGCAGGCATTGGCCTGAGGAGCCTGCTCTGGCTGCCATTCTGACGACGAGGCTGGCAGTGAGGCAAAGGTTTTTAACACAGGAAGGTCATTACCATAACAAGGCGTTAATAATATTCCTGTGGAGCCCTGCGATGACCCAGAACCAAAAACGGATGTATATAAACGGTGAATTTATTGCCCACAACACTGGGCGCTGGATTGATGTCATCAACCCGGCCACCGAGCAAGCGATCATGCAAATCCCGCAAGGGGGTGCAGACGAGGCCAGGCTGGCCATTGATGCTGCCGAAGCCGCACAGCCAGGCTGGGAAGCGCTACCTGCGGTTGAACGTGGCCGGTGGCTACATCGACTGGCCGAAGGCATACGCTACAGAGAGCCGGAGCTGACGAAGTTGATCGTCACCGAAGGCGGTAAAACACCTGAATTGGCCAAGGTGGAAGTGCTGTTTACTGCCGACTACCTCGACTATATGGCCGAGTGGGCGCGTCGCTATGAGGGGGAGATTATCCAAAGCGACCGGCCAAATGAAAACATCTTCCTGTTCAAAAAAGCCATCGGCGTGGTAGTTGGCATCCTGCCGTGGAACTTCCCGTTCTTCCTGATTGCGCGTAAGGCCGCCCCGGCGTTGGTGACCGGCAATACCATCGTGATCAAACCCAGTGAGCTGACGCCGGGCAATGCGTTGCTGTTTGCCGAAATCGCGGATCAGATTGGCCTGCCACCGGGCGTGTTTAACCTGGTGACCGGCTACGGGCCGGAGCTGGGTCAGGCACTGGCGGCTAACCCGAAGGTGGGCATGGTCAGCCTGACCGGCAGCGTCGGGGCCGGTATCGCCACGCTGCACGCTGCGGCAGACAACGTCACCAAGGTGTCGCTGGAGTTGGGCGGCAAGGCCCCGGCAATTGTGATGGCCGACGCCGATCTCGACCTGGCGGTCAAAGCCATCGTCAGCTCACGCATCATCAACAGTGGGCAGGTGTGTAACTGCACCGAACGCGTTTACGTACAGCGGGAGATTTATCCGCAGTTTATTGCCAGGCTGACCGAGGCTTTCCGTCAGGTCACCTTTGGCAACCCTGACCAACAAGCCGGGCTGGATATGGGGCCGTTGATCAGCGCCGAGGCGGTTCAACGAGTGGAAGATAAAGTGACGCGGGCGGTCAGCCAGGGCGCAACGTTGGTGATGGGCGGCAAGCGCGAGGCCCGCAGCGGGTACTTTTTCCCACCCACCCTGCTCTGCGACGTGCAGCAAGAGATGGAGATCATGCATCAGGAAATTTTCGGCCCGGTGCTGCCGGTCTGTTGCTTCGACAGTTTTGAACAGGCGATCGCTATGGCTAACGACAGCGAATATGGCCTCACTTCGTCTGTTTTCACCCGTGACCTGAACGTGGCGATGATGGCGATCAAACAATTAAAGTTCGGCGAAACCTACGTCAACCGTGAAAGCTTTGAAGCGATGCAGGGTTTCCATGCCGGTTGGCGTAAGTCCGGTATTGGCGGCGCCGATGGCCGCCACGGATTGGAGGATTATCTGCAAACACAGGTCGCCTATCTGCAATTCCGGTGATTAATGCCTGTTACAAGGCCCCGATACGGGGCCTTAACGGAACTCCACCCAGTTGGCACCGGCATCGGCGGAGCGCACACAGTTTTCGACCCAACGCACCCCCATCGTCCCAGCAGCAACGTCGGGGTACCAAAAATCGGCCAGAAAATCCCGATCCCGCCGATCGGTAGCATCCATCGCCAGGGCAAAGCGTCGGTACAGATTCGACCAGGCTTCAAATAACCCCTCCGAATGACCACCACCAATCCGATCGTCCGCCAGGGCTATAGGATCCAGATAGGGCATACCGCGTTCCAGAATGCGTACCGGTTCGCCCTGCACCTCAAATCGCAGTTGGTTCGGCTGCTCGTCCCACCACTCCAGGCTGGCCTTCTCACCGACAATTCGAACCTTCTGCCCGTGCATCGAACCACTGTTAACCGCAGAGCACCACAGGGAGCCAACGGCACCATTGTCATACTCCATCAGCACATAGGCATTGTCCTCCAGCGGTGCCCGCGTTTTGACAAAACTCTGGCGGCTGCACATCAGACGTTTGACCTTTAGCTGCGGCACCATGGTTTCCGCCAGGAACAAAGGATGGGTCGCCAAATCACCCAATACGTAGCTGGGGCCGACAAAACGGGGATCCACCCGCCAGCGGGTGCTGGGGTTATCCAACTCCACCGCCGCCGCATGGAATCCGTGCGCAAATTGCATGTTGATAATGCGGATCTCACCCAGCAGGCCGGCGGCGATCATCTGCCGGGCCTGAAGGATCAACTGGTGTCCGGCGTAGCCGTAGGTAACCCCGATAATTTTATGCTGTTTTTGGCTCAGTTCGACCAGCGACTGCGCTTCTTCAACGGTGAAACACAGTGGTTTCTCGCACACGACATGCAGGCCAGCGGCCAGTGCCGCCTGGCAGATGGCAAAGTGGGTATTATTGGGGGTGGCAATGGAAACCGCCTCGATGCCATCCACTCTGGCAGCCTCTTCACGAAATAGCGTAGCGTAATCCGGATAACAGCGCTCCGCTGCGATCCCCAGGCTCTGTCCAAAAAGACGCCCTCGCTGCGCGTCAATATCAAACGCCCCGGCCAACAGGGAGAAAGTGCCATCGCGCAGTGCCGCAGAACGATGAATATAACCAATCTGACTGGTTCCGCCGCCGCCAACCATCCCCCAGCGCAAGGATCGTTCCAAAGGTTTAATGCCGTTGATCATCACGTTTCTCCTGATTAAAAACCGAGGGTTCGTAAATAGTTGAGGCTTTCTGTTACATCACTCAGGCTGCCCTGCGCATGACGGGGGTCGCGCTCCTGCTCAATGGTGATCCAACCCTGATAACCCCGCGTCATTAATAATTCACGCACCGCCGGGTAATCGATCGCCCCCTTGCCCAATGGACACATCACTCCCTGCGCGCAGGCAGTGAAGAAATCCAGCCCACTCGCCAACACCTGGTGGAATACCTGCGGGTTAACATCCTTGAAGTGCAGGTAATCGATACGCGCAAAATAGCGGTCAATCCAGGTGGTCGGGTCCATGCCTGAGTAATACAAATGGCCGGTGTCCAGGCACAGCCCGGCGATTTGGTGAGGAATTTGCTCGACCAGTTGCTCAATTTCATCGGCGAATTCGATACAACCACCGGCATGCGGATGCACTACCGGCCGCACGCCATATTCCTGCCAGGCAATTTTGCCAAGAGTCATGATATGGCCGATCATCCGCTGCCAGTCCGCCTGGGTAAGTCGCGGTGCCAATAACGACTGCCCGGCAAATTTGGCTCGCTGAGGATTACCGAAATCAATAATCACCAGATATGGCGGTGAGAAATTACCGGCATTTATAGACTGCGCCCTGGCAGTCTGTGACAAATTTCGGCAAATGTTATGTGTCAGTTCAAGGAGATAGCTAAAATTTTGTTCGCTGACCAGATCGTCGAAAATGGTGCCTGCCACCAGCGACAGTCCGTGCCGCTGTAATTCGGCGCTCAGGATATCGGCATCGGTGGGAAGATAGCCCCAGGGCCCCAGCTCGATGCTGCGATAGCCGGCAGCGTTCGCCTCCTGCAGCACTTTGGTGTAAGGCGGAAGATGCGGGTTTTTAGGGTCATCCACACCCCAACTACAGGGCGCATTGGCAATCGGCAAACTCATCATTTTTATTCCGGGTCGAAGTCGAAGTGACCTCAGTATTAAATAAACGTTTCGAAACCAGCAATGATGAAAATTTCATTCTTTGATGGCGATCGCGTTAATTTTGATAGCTTAAATGATGGTTTTTTATCAAAACCAGACAGGCCGAAGCGCCCGGGAGATTGGGATATTTATAATGAAAAACGGCTCCGCCAGAGGGAGCCGACTATCAGAGGTTTTCTTTGGTGATCAGATCAAAGCGGTTAATGGTGTGACTAAAACCGGAGGAGCCGCCACCGGTGGCGGCGACAAAAGTGCTGATGACTGACGCCGCAAACTCGGCAATACGATGCCTGAGCATCAGATCCAGAGTGCCGTCGATCAGCGCCATTTCGCCGCCTGCAACCGGGCCATGACCAATCAGCATCACCTGATGCTGCCTGCCGCTTTCCCGCAGCGCAGCGATAATCCCTTCCACACCCCCGCAGGGTGCATACAGAGCCACCAGATTGGGATGCTGCTCCAGCAAGGTTTGAGTGACTTGTCTTGCGCTTTCGGCCTGTTCATGACTGCGTACCGGCTCAAGCACCCGCTGACCACTCAGGTGTTCGCGCAGGTAAGATCGAAAGCTGATTTCGCAGGTTTCCTGACACAGAAAACGGTTATCGCCGATAATGACCCCGACATCGCCCTGCCGATGGCACAAGCGCTCCACCGCCCAGCCGGCGGTACGACCTGCCTGCTGGTTATCCCAGCCGATATAACCGGCACGGCTGTGTACCGATAAATCAGACAGCAACGTGAATACCTTTACCCCCTGCCTGCTAGCCTCTTCCACCGCAAAACGGATCATCGGGTTATCCAGCGCCAGCACGCCGATCACATCCACACTTTGGCTTAACTGTGTGATGGCGGCAGCGGTGTCGCTGACCGCACTGATATCATGAAACATGAACTGTGGCGGGTGCTCAGCGTCGTAATAGGGTGCGGCCTGTTCCAGCAGGCTATCCGCCAATTGTGCGTAGAACGAATGTTCCTTGCGCAGCAGGATAAAGCCCATTTTAATCCGTGCGGCTGGTTGGCACACCGCCTCAAACAGTTGATGCGATTTCTCTAGTGCGAAGCCTAATTTGTGCGCCGCCGCAATGACCCTGCGTGCCGTTTCCGGCCGTACTGTTGCGCGCTGGTTTATTACCCGATCAACAGTAGCGATACCAACATGTGCCTCTCTGGCAATGGCGGCCAGGGTGGTTTTCTTGCCTGCCATAATCGTCTCCCTCATGATTTTGATAAAAACTATCATGTCCCAGCCGCCCAAAGAAATCAGGCTGCCGTTTTTGTGTGATCGGACGCGTTAATAGCGTAATACGCTCAGCAATAAGGCTCGAAATCCGTTCTGGTGTTGGCCGCTGCGGTACTGGGAAGCCCGCTGGCGTTGGCGCCGGTAGCCAAACCCAAAATCTAGCCAGCCCGTCGTGACTCATTACACCATGTATAAAATCAAATGACTCTGACCCCATTTTTCTCTTTATCCATAAGCATTATCGTTTCAGCCACGCAAATAATGACTATGCAGAGAACGGATAATGGACAGAGTAAAAACAGTAATTGTTACCGGCGCATCCAGCGGATTGGGCTTCGCTATTGCGCGGGCTTACCTGGCGCGTGGCTACAATGTCGTGGGCAACGCACGCTCACTGGAACGTTTGCAGGCAGCGGCCAACCAACTCGGTAATCCTGCGAACCTGCTGCTGGTTCCCGGTGATATCGCCCTGCCGGAAACCGCGACCCGCCTGTTCGAACAGGCAGAAGAAAACTTTGGTCAGGTCGATATTCTGATCAATAACGCGGGGATCTTCATGTCCAAACCGGTGGCAGAGTATTCGGAGGAAGATGTCGACGCGATGCTGGCGACCAATCTGAAAGGTTTCTTCTATCCCTCGCAGGCCGCTGCCCGTCACATGGTGCCCAATGGCGCTGGCCACATCGTCACCATCACTGCCGCCATCGCCATGCAGCCCATCAGCAAAGTCCCGGCCCTGCTGCCGATTATGGTCAAGGGCGGGCTGAACCAGGCCACCCGCGGGCTGGCACTGGAACTGGCACCGCATAATGTGATGGTCAACGCCGTTGCTCCCGGCATCATTGCCACTCCACTGACCATGAGCAACCCGGATGAACAAAGCCTGGCGTTTATGAAACAGATGGCCCCGACCCAACGCATCGGTCAGCCGCAGGATATTGTCGATGCGGTGCTGTACCTGACTGACTCAAGCTTTGTCACCGGCACCATCGTTGCCGTAGACGGCGGCACTACCGCCGGCGTCTGGTAATTAAGGAGAACCTGCACATGCCCTATGTCAATATTAAAGTCACCGATGAAGGCGTCACCGCCGAGCAGAAGCGCCAATTGATTGAAGGCGTCACCGAGTTACTGGAACGCGTGCTGAACAAGCCACGATACGCCACCTCTGTAGTGATTGACGAAGTCGCTACCGATAACTGGGGCGTAGGCGGTGAAAGTGTCACGACCCTGCGCAACAAAGAACGAAACTCGGGCCAGCGATAGCCCCCAACGCCCCTGGTCTGTTATTAATCCGACGTTAATCCGCAAAGGGTGACGGATTAGTCAGGCTGGGGGATTGTGTTGTAACAAGCCCGCATCTCCCACTCAAATACCCCCACTGAATAGATGATGACTAATAAGTTTCATTAATCGTTCATCTATAAAATCCACTACCTGTTACGCGTTTGTGATGATAGGGTTTAATCTTCAAGAAGTGTCAATGCCATTCAATACCGGCATTGGCGGAGAAATCTATCATCAGAGGGACGGGTATGATGTCTAAGGGTATTTCAAAGGGATTCTTTATTCTGATCCTTTTCATAGTTACCGCTGCTTTTCTGGACGTATTGGGTCCCTATTATTCGTCCGTTCTGTGGGCGATCATCCTGGCGGTGATTTTCCACCCGGTGAAACAAAAACTTAAGCAGTATTTGGGCGAACGAAACGGCCTGGTGTCGCTTTTGACGGTCGCAGTGATCTGTCTGATCGTATTTACTCCCCTGGCGATTATTGCGTCTTCATTGGCGATTGAGCTTAACGTGGTCTACACCAAATTACAGGGTAATAACGCGCAATTCCCGGTAGTTCTGGCCGATACCCTGCGGGTGCTGCCTGGCTGGGCACGCCATTTCCTTACCGAGCATAACCTCGACAATGCGGCAGAAATACAAAAGAAACTTTCACAGGTGGCGCTGCAAGGTGGGCAATATCTTGCCGGTAGCGTGTTCCTGATCGGTAAAGGCACCTTCAACTTTGCCGTGGGTTTTGGCGTAATGCTCTATCTGCTGTTCTTCCTGCTGAAGGACGGCCCTTATCTGGTTAACCTGACGCTACAGGCGCTGCCGTTATCCGAGCACGTTAAACATCATCTGTTTGTGAAATTCGCCGCGGTTTCCCGCGCGACGGTAAAAGGCACGGTTGTGGTTGCCGCAGTGCAAGGTGCACTCGGCGGCCTGGC
This sequence comes from Serratia sp. AR11, assembly GCF_056376275.1. Taxonomy (NCBI): domain Bacteria; kingdom Pseudomonadati; phylum Pseudomonadota; class Gammaproteobacteria; order Enterobacterales; family Yersiniaceae; genus Serratia; species Serratia sp. AR11. Next base: position 2,294,290 of record NZ_CM150739.1, on the reverse strand, counting down.
GTTTTACATCACCGGTATCGAAGGCAGCCTGCTGTGGGCTGCATTGATGGCGTTCCTGTCCATCATCCCCGCAGTGGGCTCCGCCATTATCTGGGTACCCGCTGCCATCTATTTCTTCGCCACCGGTATGTTGTGGAAAGGCCTATTCCTGGTGGGCTTCTTCGTGGTGATCATCGGCTTGGTCGACAACATCCTTCGCCCGCTGCTGGTGGGTAAAGACACCAAGATGCCGGATTACCTGATCCTGATTTCAACCCTGGGCGGTATGGAGATTTACGGTATCAATGGTTTCGTCATCGGCCCGTTGATCGCCGCCCTGTTCATCGCCTGCTGGAATATTCTTTCCGGTCGCGACAGTGCCGAAACCACCGATGAGATTGATGAGGACTTTATCGAGGAAGGCAAGAATCACCCTGATGCCACCAAGGCGGATTGAAACCTTGCCCCTGTCGGGGTATCTGTAAAACGGCAGTAAACAACGGGAGCCCTACGGCTCCCGTTGTTGTTCAAATGATTAAACACAATTACAGACGTTTAACGATAGTTATGTCATTCAGCCGCTAAGGGGCGAAATTCCAGTACGGAATCTTTAAAAGCACCGTAAACCGCTTGTGACGGCGGCTTGGGGAAACGGGTATTTACGATTGCCTTTATAGCAGCCCGGCAAAGCGCAGGATCACCACTTTCAGAGCGGACAGCCAAAAGCATCCCATCCGGGGCAAACTTCATTCTGATAGTACATTGCTTGCCGGCATAGGCGTTGGCATCATAAAAATGACTTTGAATCGCGGCGCGTACCTGCCCGGCATAGTGGCTGACCTCATCCCCTGCAGCGGGAGTTGCTTTGCTGTCAAGAGGAGCAAAAAGATCATCGACCCCTTCCGCAGACGGCCCAGCTTTAGCCACAGCGTTCGTCTTGGTACAGCCTGTCAGCCATAGTGAGATGACAATAAGCATTAATGTCGGCAGGTTTTTTTTAAACCCTAAATGAACTCTATTCATGATTCCCTTCTATTAGAATAGTCACTGGAAAGAACAATAAAAAACGGGAACCATCAGGCTCCCGTTCTTATTCAAACGCAAAACACCATTACATGTGTTTAACGATAGCGTCACCAAACTCTGAACATTTCAGCAGTTTAGCACCTTCCATCAGGCGTTCGAAGTCATAGGTCACGGTCTTGGCAGCGATTGCGCCTTCAGTGCCTTTAACAATCAGGTCAGCCGCTTCGAACCAGCCCATGTGACGCAGCATCATTTCTGCAGACAGGATGATGGAACCTGGGTTCACTTTATCCTGACCGGCATACTTAGGTGCGGTGCCGTGGGTCGCTTCGAACAGTGCGCAATCGGAACCGATATTGGCTCCCGGTGCGATACCGATACCGCCAACCTGTGCGGCCAGGGCGTCGGAGATGTAGTCACCGTTCAGGTTCATACAGGCAATGACGTCGTATTCAGCCGGACGCAGCAGGATTTGCTGCAGGAAGGCGTCGGCGATCACGTCTTTAACCACGATCTCTTTACCGGTGTTCGGGTTCTTGATTTTCAGCCATGGGCCGCCGTCGATCAGTTCGCCACCAAACTCTTCACGCGCCAGTTCGTAGCCCCAATCCTTGAAGGCACCTTCGGTGAACTTCATGATGTTGCCTTTGTGAACCAGGGTCACAGAGTCACGGTCGTTGGTGATTGCGTATTCGATCGCTGCACGAACCAGACGTTTGGTCCCTTCTTCAGAGCATGGCTTCACGCCGATACCGCATTGCTCTGGGAAGCGGATTTTCTTCACGCCCATTTCGTCGCGCAGGAACTTGATCACTTTGTCTGCTTCGGCAGAACCGGCTTTCCATTCGATACCCGCATAGATGTCTTCGGCGTTTTCGCGGAAGATCACCATGTCGGTCAGCTCTGGCTGTTTAACCGGGCTTGGAGTGCCCTGGTAGTAACGCACCGGACGCAGACACACGTACAGATCCAGCTGTTGGCGCAGGGCCACGTTCAGGGAGCGAATACCGCCACCGACTGGGGTAGTCAGCGGGCCTTTAATGGCAACGCGGTAGTCACGGATCAGATCCAGGGTTTCTTCCGGCAGCCACACGTCTTTCCCGTAAACGTGAGTGGATTTTTCACCGGTGTAGATTTCCATCCAGGAGATTTTACGTTCGCCGTGGTAGGCTTTTTTTACTGCTGCATCAACCACGTGAATCATAGCAGGGGTAACGTCGACGCCAATGCCGTCGCCTTCGATAAACGGAATGATCGGGTTATTCGGAACAACCAGTTTACCCTGGGCATCGACCGTAATCTTTTTACCTTCTGCCGGAACAACTACTTTGCTTTCCATCAACCTCTCCTTCAAGCGCAATTTTTGTTAATGCTTTGTAAGATGCGTGTAGATACTACTGGAATTTTCTGTCCGCGCCAATCCGAAACGGATTCGGTTATAATGCGCCTATCATCCGTAATCTCAACTGTTATGAAAAAATTCCCTGTTAGAAATCACAAAGTTAAACGATTCAGCCAGCCTGCTTCCGCCAAACCCGCTGTCGCACAGGGGCCGCGTCGCGTGGTGTTATTCAATAAACCCTTCGATGTCCTGCCGCAATTTACCGATGAGGCCGGCCGCACCACGCTGAAAGAATTCATTCCGTTTCCTGATGTTTACGCCGCCGGACGTCTGGATCGCGACAGCGAAGGATTATTGGTATTAACCAATGACGGCAAGCTGCAGGCGCAGCTTACCCAGCCAGGCAAGCGCACTGGCAAAGTGTATTACGTGCAGGTAGAAGGAGCGCCGCAGGACAACGATTTAGTCTCTTTACGTAACGGGGTCACGCTCAAAGACGGCCCGACGCTGCCGGCCGGTGTGGAGTTGGTGGCCGAACCGCAGTGGCTATGGCCGCGCAATCCGCCGATCCGCGAGCGCAAGTCGATTCCCACCGCCTGGCTGAAAATCACCCTGTATGAAGGACGAAACCGCCAGGTACGTCGCATGACTGCACATATCGGCTTCCCTACCCTGCGACTGATTCGCTACAGTATGGGTAATATTTCATTGGGAGAACTGCAACCCGGTGAATGGAAATGCCTTGATTCGCTTTAATCCGCCCATCAATCCGTCGCTTTAAGGGGCCGTTATGTTTAAACCGCACGTTACCGTTGCCTGCGTGGTTCACGCTGCCGGCAAGTTTTTAATCGTCGAGGAGACCATTAACAGCAAGTCACTATGGAACCAGCCGGCCGGTCATCTTGAAGCCGACGAAACGCTGGTACAGGCCGCCGAACGCGAGCTGTGGGAAGAAACTGGCATCCGCGCCACGCCGCAGTCGTTCCTCAGGCTGCACCAGTGGATCGCCCCGGACAACACGCCGTTTCTGCGCTTTTGCTTTGTCATCGAGCTGGAACAACAACTGCCGACCGAGCCGCACGACAGCGATATCGACCGCTGCCTGTGGCTGAGCGCCGAAGAGATTCTGCAGGCTGCAAATCTTCGTTCCCCGCTGGTCGCCGAAAGCATTCGTTGTTACCAGCAGCCGGAGCGTTATCCATTGTCGTTAGTGGAGTTTTATCCGCCATCCCTTTGAAGCTTAAGATGAAAAACTCTGGCGCATCCCGCGCTGCGCCAGAATAATTGAGCTATTTATTTTCAGGTAAAAAAGACATAACTTCATCAATCAACAACTGATCCTTCACCTGAGTCGGGTACACGCCAATCGCTTCACTGTATAATGGAGGAAGCCCTTGGCAATATTGGGTCAAGTCTGCTTGAGTCATACTAGCAACGACGTATTGGAATGAGAGTGGGTTCACCGCAGGCAATTTTTCTTCCATAGTGGATCCATAAGCGCCAAAATCAATCAAGCTTTTCGATGAACTATTTGGTCCACGCGCAAATACAAAGGTGCCGTATTTGGGATGACACAAATATTTTAAGGCTCTCTCCCCAACGTCAGGATCTTCACGCAGTTCATAACGTAATTTTGCGTAGCTGCGTGTTGTCGACATAAATGCCGTTTGGATCGCTGATGCTGTCTGATTACCAGGCAAACAAAGCAATAAATTACCAAAATAATCCAGGAAAGCTACCGCATTCCCATCCCCACCCTGATCATAATCAATCAGTAAAGCTCGAATTAAATGGCTTGCCAGACCCAAGTCAGGCTTCCCTCTCGCAGGAGCAACATATGTCAATGCATCCCGATAAACACTTTTCAGTTTTTCAATAATAAGGTCATTTTCCGCCAACGATTGTGGATTAAGTAACTGCTCCGGTGGTAAATCGTTATTCACCGTATTCTGCACTTGTGTCAAGGTAGCATTAAATACCGATGTACACAGTGCCTGAGCATTCTGAGCTATTGTTTGTTGAGTAAAAAACGCAGGTACCGCTGCTGAACTGGCTGGACGGGCAAAACAGGTCGTCCCTACAACTTCTGGATAACTGAAAGTTTCCTGAGCGATAGGTCGCAATTTTGGATCCAATGAAGGAAAATCGGCCTGAGTATTATAATTAATGCCAGAAAAGGTATCGAACGACGCAGAAACCACTTTAAACCCACTGGTTAAAATAGAACCTGAACACATACAACAAGGATCTAATGACGTAACAATAGTAATCTCATTTGGCGGCGGCATTGGTACACCTTTAGCGATTTGGTCATAGTACCAATCAACAAGTTGGCGCTCACCATGTGCAGTAGGATCATTCGTTTTATTGTTCATCACCACATTATTATGCATGGTGTTCAATAAATTCCCTTCACTATCCAACATCATACCACCAACGCTAAATGTTCCTTGGCAATAAGCCTCCATCGCTTTTTCTGCTACCGCAGAAACAGTATCATTAACGGAGGTGTAATTCCCTTTCAGTCGCGTACGCAGATTATCGCATTTACAATTACTCATGAACACTCCTTGTTTAGATAATTAAAATCAGATTGAGTTTGGCAATGATAAAACTCACTCAGCACTCAAACAAGCTTATTTTTATAAACATTTATTTTTAATAAACACAAAAAACAATCACGGAATCAGTTAATAAATAGAAGGTATTAATGTAAATGAAGTAAATATCGCTGCGATAATAAATATAACTAAGGCAATAGCATTCCTTCACTAACAGCGCCACACCTGATAGCCCCCGCAGATCTCAGGGTGTGCCTGCTCTGGCTTTGTGTTATATTGCTACGCCAGAATTTTTGTTACCGAATTTCGAGATCTCCATGTCAGACAACAGCCAGAAAAAAGTAATCGTCGGTATGTCCGGCGGCGTCGACTCTTCCGTTACTGCCTATCTGTTACAGCAACAGGGCTATCAGGTCGCTGGGCTGTTTATGAAGAACTGGGAAGAAGACGACGATGAAGAGTACTGCTCCGCAGCGACCGATCTGGCCGATGCACAAGCGGTATGCGACAAACTCGGCATCGAACTGCACACGGTGAATTTCGCGGCAGAGTACTGGGACAACGTGTTTGAGCTGTTCCTGGAAGAGTACAAGGCCGGCCGCACGCCGAACCCGGACATCCTGTGCAATAAAGAAATCAAATTCAAAGCCTTCCTGGAATTCGCCGCAGAAGATCTGGGGGCGGATTTTATCGCCACCGGCCACTACGTGCGTCGCCAGGACGTGGACGGCAAAAGCCGTCTGCTGCGCGGTGTCGACGGCAACAAAGACCAGAGCTATTTCCTCTACACCCTGAGCCACGAGCAGGTCGCACAAAGCCTGTTCCCGGTCGGTGAGCTGGAAAAACCAGAGGTGCGCCGCATCGCTGAACAACTGGAACTGGTTACCGCCAAGAAAAAAGATTCCACCGGTATCTGCTTTATCGGCGAACGCAAATTCCGCGACTTCCTCGGCCGTTATCTGCCAGCTCAACCAGGGCCGATTGTCAGCGTCGACGGCCAGACCGTCGGTGAACACCAGGGCCTGATGTACCACACCCTGGGCCAGCGCAAAGGGCTGGGCATCGGCGGCATGAAAGACAGCAGCGAAGATCCATGGTACGTGGTGGACAAAGACGTCGCCAACAACGTGCTGGTGGTCGCACAGGGGCATGAGCATCCGCGCCTGATGTCCGTCGGGCTGATTGCCCAGCAACTGCATTGGGTCGATCGCCTGCCGCTGAGCGGGCCATTCCGCTGTACGGTGAAAACCCGTTATCGCCAGCAGGATATTCCTTGCACCGTCACCCCGCTTGACGAACAACGCATTGAAGTGCGTTTCGACGAGCCGGTCGCCGCCGTCACCCCAGGTCAGTCAGCCGTGTTCTATCAGGATGAAATCTGCCTCGGCGGCGGCATTATCGAACAGCGTTTACAGGAGTAATCGTGGCGAAGAACTATTATGACATTACGCTGGCGATGGCCGGGATCAGTCAGACCGCACGTCTGGTCCAGCAGTTGGCGCACGAAGGCCAATGCGATCGCGAAGCCTTTCATATCTCGCTAAGCAGCCTGCTGCAGATGGATCCCCCTTCCACGCTGGCGGTGTTCGGCGGTGAAGAACGCAATTTGAAAATGGGTCTTGAGACGCTGATGGGCGTGCTCAATGCCAACAATAAAGGCCTGGCCGCCGAGCTGACCCGCTACACCATCAGCCTGATGGTGCTGGAGCGCAAACTCAACGCCAACAAACAGGCGATGAACCAGCTTGGCGAACGTCTCGGCCAGCTTGAACGCCAACTGGCGCATTTTGATCTGGAATCAGACACTATCATCAGCGCGCTGGCCGGCATCTATGTCGACGTCGTCAGCCCGCTCGGGCCGCGCATTCAGGTGACAGGTTCACCGGCTATCCTGCAGAACCCGCAGGTGCAGGCCAAGGTTCGCGCCGCACTGCTGGCGGGCATCCGTGCCGCCGTGCTGTGGCAACAGGTTGGCGGTAGCCGCCTGCAGTTAATGTTTTCCCGTAATCGTCTGTTCAAACAGGCGCAAAATATCGTTGCTCATTGTTAATAGATCCCAGGAGTTGCTACCGATGGAATTATCCTCACTGACCGCCGTTTCCCCCGTTGATGGACGCTACGGTGATAAAGTCAGCGCACTGCGCACCATTTTCAGCGAGTACGGTCTGCTGAAATTCCGTGTGCAGGTTGAAGTACGTTGGCTGCAAAAACTGGCCGCCTGCGCAGAAATCAGGGAAGTTCCGGCTTTTGACGCCGACGCAAACGCTTTCCTCGACAAGATCGTCGCAGAGTTCAGCGAAGAAGACGCGCAGCGTATCAAGACTATCGAACGCACCACCAACCACGACGTGAAAGCGGTTGAGTATTTCCTGAAGGAAAAAGTGGAAGCGATCCCTGCCCTGCAGGCGGTGTCCGAGTTTATCCACTTTGCCTGTACCTCCGAAGACATCAACAACCTGTCGCACGCGCTGATGCTGCAAACGGCACGTCAGGACGTGGTGCTGCCGTACTGGCGTAAAATCATTGATTCGATCAAGGGCCTGGCGCTGGAATACCGCGATATTCCGCTGCTGTCTCGTACCCATGGCCAACCGGCCACCCCGTCCACCGTCGGTAAAGAATTCGCCAACGTCGCCTACCGCATGGAGCGTCAGTTCCGTCAGCTTGAGCGCGTGGAAATCATGGGCAAGATCAACGGCGCAGTCGGCAACTATAACGCCCACATCGTCGCTTACCCGGAAGTGGACTGGCATGTGTTCAGCGAAGAGTTTGTTACCTCGCTGGGCATTATCTGGAACCCGTACACCACTCAGATCGAGCCGCACGACTATATCGCCGAGCTGTTTGACTGCGTTGCGCGTTTCAACACCATCCTGATCGACTTCGACCGTGATATCTGGGGCTACATCGCTCTGAATCACTTCAAGCAGAAGACCATCGCCGGTGAAATCGGTTCTTCTACCATGCCGCACAAGGTTAACCCAATCGACTTCGAAAACTCCGAAGGCAACCTGGGCCTGTCAAACGCGGTACTGGGCCACCTGGCCAGCAAACTGCCGGTTTCCCGCTGGCAGCGCGACCTGACGGACTCCACCGTGCTGCGCAACCTGGGCGTTGGCCTGGGTTATGCGTTGATCGCCTACCAGGCGACCATGAAAGGCATCAGCAAGCTGGAAGTGAACCAGGCACACCTGCTGGACGAACTGGATCACAACTGGGAAGTGTTGGCCGAGCCGATCCAAACCGTAATGCGCCGTTACGGCATCGAAAAGCCGTACGAAAAACTGAAAGAGCTGACTCGCGGCAAGCGTGTGGATGCTGCCGGCATGCAGACGTTTATCGATAGCCTGGCGTTGCCGGAAGAAGAGAAAACTCGTCTGAAAGCCATGACCCCGGCTAATTACATTGGCCGCGCGGCGACCATGGTCGATGAGCTGAAGTAACGGCGAGGCGACGAAAACAGTGAGGCGGCCCTTGGGCCGCCTCTTTTATTTTTACTGCATTAAATCCTGTAGCCGTTGTTTCTGCAGCCCTTGCGCATTGAAATTGTCAGGGTTCAGCCACTGCTCAAACCCCGCCTTGATGGTCGGCCAGCGGTCGGCGGTAATGGCAAACCAGTCGGTATCGCGACTGCGGCCCTTGGTGACCAGCGCATGCCTGAAAGTGCCCTCATAATTGAAGCCAAATCTCGCCGCTGCCCTTCTGGAGGGGGCGTTATGGCTGTCGCACTTCCATTCACAGCGGCGATAACCCAAGTCCTCAAACAGGTGTCGCAACATCAGATAAATCGCTTCGGTGGCGCTCGAGTGCTGCTTCATCGCCGGTGACCAACTGACATGGCCAATCTCCGCCACGCCGTTAGCTTCATCGATGCGCATATAGGCAACCGTCCCGACCGGACTCTGGCTTGCGCGGTCAAATACCGTCAGATTCACCAACGTGGGGTTCGCCTGCAGGGTGGTCAGATGCTGCAACATGGCAGCAAGGCTTTCCGGCCGTTCTATCGATAAATAGGTCCAGTCGCGGCCATCGGGTGCCTGCTGGAAAGCACTGAACAACGCGGCATGGTCGCGCTGTGGCTCAAGCCGTTCCAGGCGACAAAAGCGCCCGTCAAGCGTCTCACCGCCGGGCCGTTTCGCCGCCTGCCAATCGGCTAATGGCTCACCCACCGGTTGGCCGAATTGATTGATCACCATAAAGCCTCCGCAACCTGCAGTTAACGTTCGTAAATAATAAACGAAGTTCTTTTACCAATTTTATCGTACAGTGAACGGGCCGGAGAATTATATTCCTGCGTCGCCCAATAAACCCGATCGCAGCCCCTTTCATCCGCCAACCGATAAGCCTGATTAAATAATTTTTCAGACACTTTCTTGCCGCGTGCCGCGGGTGAAACATAGAGATCTTCAATATAACAATAGCCGACAGAACTCCAGGTTGAAGGGTGAAATATAAGATTCATCAATCCCAACAGCTTGCCGTCTTTATCTTCCGCCACCAGGCCATAAACCTGCGATTCTTCACATAAACGTTCGAAGGTATGGTCGGTAACCTGCGCCGAAATATCCGCCCGATAAAAATGAAGATATCCCTGCCAAAGCTCCAACCATTGTGACTTATCATCGGTTTGTATTCTGCGTACTACTACTTCACTGTTTACTGGATGCATGTTGCCTCACCGGTTTTTCTAAGAAAAAGTAACGTAATACCAACAGGATACACCGGTCAACGCAGCCTGAACACAGACCAATTAATAACAACGAGCAGACCAATTTTAGCGACCTGACTGCCTTTAGCCTGGCACCGGTAACGAATCAAAAATGCAGGATAACTTTTTGATAAATTTTACAATCTCGTCGGGTGTATAGGCAGCAAAGCCAAATACCAACGCCCCTTCACTTGGCGAATGGGTATAAAAATCAATCAGCCCGTAGACCCTCATGTCCTGCGCTGCGGCAGCCTGAATCAACCGCCGCTCGGTAGCCGCGTCCTTCAATGGGCAAACCAATTGCAGCCCGCCCTGCGGTAACCGTGGTTGAGTCCAGGCGGCAAGATACTGATGCACCGCCGCATGCAAAATCTCCAGTCGGGCCTGATATATCTTGCGCATATTCCTTAAATGTTCGGCATAGAAATCTTCATTGATAAATTTAAATAACGTCATTTGCGGCAGGGCCGAAGTATATCCATCCTGGAATTGTTTGGCGGCCACCATGGGTTTAATTAGCTGTGGCGGAACAATAAGAAAACCAATGCGCAACCCAGGGAAAAGGCTTTTGCTGAAAGTACCGATATATAAAGTTCGCTGATATTGATCCAGCCCCTGCAACGCTGCGGTAGTCAGGCCGTTATAATTGAATTCGGAATCGTAATCATCTTCGAGGATCCAGGCCTTTTCACGCTGCGCCCATGCCAACAGTTTTAATCTTCGTTCAATACTGAGTGAATGCCCCAGCGGATAATGGTGGGACGGCGTAATATAAACTCCCCGTCCGCCCTCTTCGGTGTTTATTAACGCATCAATATCCATACCACAGGGATCCACCCCTATCGGCTGGGCGATTAATCCCGCCGACTGAACCAACTTTTTCGCGCCCTGATAGCCGGGTTCTTCCACAAAAACCCGGTCGCCGGGATTAAACAGCACCTGAGTACACAGCGAGAGCGCCTGCTGGGAGCTGGTCACCACAATCACCTGTTCCGTACCGGCTTTAACCCCTCTTTCGCGCCGCAGATACTCGATGATTTCCTCTCTCAACTCCACCAGACCCTGTGGATCGGCATAACCCAGCAGGTATTCCGCCCCCTGTCGCACCGCCTGCCTTTCCAGTTGCAGCCAGCTGTCGATGGGGAACAAGCGCAAATCGGGCAATGAGGGGGTCAATGAGCCGCTGCGGCGGGTATGTGGAGCATGGGCGGCAATCAGCAAGGAACGGCCATGCGCACTCAACTCCCGCTCCACCAGCAAGGCCTGGTCGGTGCTGTCAGTGGCCAGCAGTTCACGACCGATCAGGGTGTCTTGCTGGTAGCTGACAAAGCTACCGCGCCCAACGGCACGGGCAATATAGCCCTCCGCTTCCAGTTGGGCATAGGTCTGTTCGACGGTATCGCGTGAAACCGCCAATCGAGCCGCCAGAACCCGGCTGGGCGGCAGCTTTGCCAGGTAGCTCAGTTCGCCCGCCGTCACCTGCTGTTTGATTGTCAGATGCAGCGCAGCCTTACGCGTCATTCCTTGTCGTAAATGCTGAATAAAGCTTGCCTGTATCGCATCTGGAGAAACGTCCTGCTGGCTGTCACCGCTGTGTTTCATGCTATTCCTGCTCAGAGATCTTCCGTACCGCTGGAGGATAAACCAGCGCTGGAGATGTTGAATAATTGATCTAAATCAATCTAGTTGTGAACAAAATGTTTTGAAACAGATCATCCATTGTTTCATTCAGAGCGCCAGCTCTAAACTAATACAACCATACCAGTAGCTTGCTACTAATATGGTTGTCTATTTTTAATTACCCATCCCCGCCTGTTTGCCGCTGCTGGATAGCAGCGGTGTAGGTCTGTATTGCCTGCGCGGGCATTTATTGTGAAGCATGTTCAAGGTGGAATTATGTCACAACAGCACAACCCTACGCCGCCCCGGCGTAACTTTCTCAAAAAGACCCTGGCGTTAATCCCGTTGGCTGCCGCCGGTAGCAGCATTCTGGCACTGGATGCCAAGGCGGCCCCCGCTGCCGGCGTAGCGGATCACTATGTTCCGGTCTATTTCAACGCCGACGAATGGCGTTTTCTGCTGGCGGCCTGCGATCGGTTGATCCCTACTGACGATAACGGCCCCGGCGCGGTCGATCAGGGCGTACCGGTATTTATCGATCGTCAAATGGAAACCCCTTACGGCCACGGCGGCTTGTGGTATATGCATCCGCCGTTCGTTCCCTCCCCGCCGCAACTGGGTTATCAGTCCAAGCTGACGCCGCGCGAAACCTACCGAATCGGCATTCAAGAAATCAATGCGCACTGTCAGCAACAGTTCCAAAAGGCGTTTGCCGATCTCGAACACGCTGAGCAGGAACAACTGCTGGCGGCGCTGGAGCACGGCCAGTTGGATTCTGAAGACTTGCCCGGCAAGGCATTTTTTGACCAGTTACTCACCAACACCACAGAGGGCTATCTGGCCGATCCGCTGCATGGCGGCAACCAGACGCTGGCGTCATGGAAAATGATCGGTTTCCCCGGCGCGCGTGCGGATTACACCGACTGGGTCAATCGTCCCAATCAGCCTTATCCCCTCGGCCCGGTCAGTATCTCAAGCAAAAGGAATGCATAAATGAGCGCAATTAAAAAGCCACCGGTAGACGTGGTCATCGTCGGATTTGGCTGGACCGGCGCCATCATGGGAATGGAATTAACCGAAAGCGGTTTGAGCGTGCTGGCGCTGGAGCGTGGCGAGCAACGCGATACCTACCCGGACTTTGCCTATCCGCGCATTGCCGACGAACTGACCTACGGCATTCGCATGAAACTGATGCAGGCAATGGCCAACGAAACGGTCACCGTGCGCCACACTCCGGCAGATTTCGCCGTGCCCTACCGTCAACTGGGCTCATTTTTGCCGGGTAACGGCGTTGGCGGTGCCGGCGTCCACTGGAACGGCATGCATTGGCGCGCTTTGCCCTCCGACTTAAAGTTGCACACCACCCTCAACGAAAAATACGGTGCCAAATGGATCCCGGAAGGCATGACGCTGCAGGACTATCCGTTGAGTTACCAGGAGCTGGAACCTTACTTCGACAAGTTCGAAAAGGTCTGCGGCACCGCGGGTAAAGCCGGCAATCTTCGCGGGCAAATCATCAAGGGCGGCAACCCGTTCGAAGGGCCACGCAACAGCGAATACCCCACTCCGGCGCTGAAACGGCTCTATTCCGGTTCGCTGTTTGCCCCCGCGGCGGAATCACTGGGTTATCACCCCTTCAGCGTGCCGGCCGCCAACTGCTCCGAGCCTTACACCAATCCCTATGGCGTACAGCTCGGCCCCTGCAACTACTGCGGTTACTGCGAACGTTTTGGCTGCTTTATGTATTCCAAGGCCTCGCCGCAGAGCACCATCCTGCCGGTGCTGACCCAACGTAAAAACTTTGAGCTACGTACCCGATCGCAGGTGATCAAAGTGAATCTGGACAGCACGGGCAAGAAAGCCACCGGCGTCACCTACATCAACGCTCAGGGGCAAGAGGTGGAGCAACCGGCCGATCTGGTGATCCTCAGCGCCTTCCAGTTGCATAACGTCCGCCTGCTGCTGCTGTCCGGCATTGGCAAACCTTATAACCCGGTGACGGGAGAAGGCGTGGTCGGCAAGAATTACGCCTATCAGATGAATAGCAATATTTCGCTGTTCTACGACAAGGATACCCACTTCAATCCCTTTATCGGTGCCGGGGCCGCCGGTACGGTGATCGACGATCTGAACGGTGAGAATTTCGATCATGCCGATTTGGGCTTTATCGGCGGCGCCTATATCTCCGCCACCCGCACCGGCGGCCGACCGCTGCAGCAGATGATGCTGCCGGCGGGCACCCCAACCTGGGGCAGCGGCTGGAAACAGGGCATCAAAGATAACTATCTGCACAGCATGAGCATCAACTCCGAAGGCTCGGTGATGCCGTACCGCGATTGCTATCTGGATTTGGATCCTACTTACAAGGACGGTTACGGCCTGCCGCTGTTGCGCATGACTTTTGACTGGAAAGACAATGAAATCAAAATGACCCAGCACATCACCGGCAAAATGGTGGATATTGCCAACGTCATGAAACCCAAGCAGATGTCGGTCTCAGTGATGAAAGCCGGCGATCATTACGACGTGCGGCCTTACCAGTCGACCCATACCACTGGCGGGGCCATTACCGGCGATAATCCGGCCACCAGCGTGGTGAATAAATACCTGCAATGCTGGGACGTGCCAAACGTGTTTGTCACCGGTGCCTGTGCCTTCCCACAGAATCTGGCCTATAACCCCACCGGCATCGTTGGCGCATTGGCCTACTACTCGGCAGAGGCGATCCGCACTCAGTATTTGAAAAATCCCGGTCCCCTGGTTCAGGCCTGATAGCATAAGGAGCTTCACATGAAAGGACTTACCCCCTCGCTGCTGGCGCTGTTGATGCTGGGTGCCACCACGGTGCAGGCGAACGACGATCCGCAACTGGCGGCCCGGCTGCAACACGGGGAATACCTGGCGCGCGCCGGTGACTGCGCCGCCTGCCATACCGGCCCCGGCGGCCAGCCCTTTGCCGGCGGTCTGAAAATGACCACCCCGGTCGGCGCTATCTATTCCACCAACATCACGCCGGACAAACAAACCGGCATTGGTGAATACAGCCTGCAGGAATTCAGTGACGCGTTACGCAAAGGCGTTGCTCGCGACGGCACCCGGCTCTACCCCGCGATGCCCTATCCTTCGTTCGCCAAAATCAGTGATGGAGACATACGCGACCTCTACCTGTATTTCACCCGACAGGTTAAACCCGTGGTTCAGCAAAATAAGGACAGCGATATCCCCTGGCCGCTGAGTATCCGCTGGCCGCTGGCCCTGTGGAATCTGGCGTTTCGGGAGGACGGTGCCTATCGGCCGGACGTGACAAAAAGCCTCGACTGGAATCGCGGCGCCTATCTGGTTCAGGGGCTGGGCCACTGCGGCTCCTGCCACACGCCGCGCGGTATCGGCTTTCAGGAAAAAGCGCTCAGCCAGAGCGACGACGCCTATCTGAGTGGTGGCACGCTGGAAGGCTGGCATGCTGCCAACCTGCGGGCGGACGCCGTGAGCGGCCTCGGCCGCTGGAGCGCGGAAGATATTACCCGTTTCCTGAAGACCGGCCATAATCGGCGATTTGCCGCTTTCGGCTCAATGATTGACGTGGTGCAAGATAGCACTCAGCACCTGAGCGATGCCGATTTACGCGCCATCGCCGGTTATCTGCAATCATTGCCGGCCGTCAACAAGGAAAAGCCGCTGGAGCTGGATGGAGGCACGGGAAAAATGCTGCTAAACGGTAACGTCAGTCAGCCGGGTGCCCAGACCTATCTGGATAACTGCGCCGCCTGCCACCGCAGCGACGGTCATAGATATCGCGATACCTTCCCGCAATTGGTGCTCAACCCGGCGCTGTTAAGCGACGATCCGTCCTCGCTGATCAGCATTATCCTCAAGGGTTCCCGCACGCCGGTGACCGTCGGCGCGCCAACCGGGCTGACCATGCCGGACTTTGGCTGGCGCCTGGACGATGAGCAAATTGCTCAGCTCGCGACCTTTATTCGCCACAGTTGGGGCAATGACGCACCGGCGGTCACTGCCGCTCAGGTGCAGGAGATCCGCAAAAACAGCGTCACCAAACCAGAGCATCCTTAAAATCTGCCAGGGGCCCAGCCGATTGGGCTCCTGTCTTTTTCTCACAGCCCTTCTCGTTTAAGTTTGGTTTAACTTCTCATGGGCATTGTTTATCCAACGTTTATTGGACGTTGCCGATAATGACCACTCACCAAAAATCGATAGCGCTTATTTCCTGCCAAGGCTCTGCGTCCCTTGCGGTAAATGCCGGTTATACCTACCATAACGTCAATATCACGATCAGATGGCCAAGGTTGTTGCACGCTATCCCTCACACGCTGCCGAGCGTGTTACCTTTACAGCGTGGGTGACAGGATGTTCACCCGCAGATTTACAGGAGTCCGCCATGCGAGTACTGGTTGTTGAAGATAATGGTTTACTGCGCCACCACCTCTCCGTACAGATGCGTGAAATGGGTCATCAGGTTGATGCAGCAGAAGATGCCAAGGAAGCCGATTATTTCCTGCAGGAGCATGCGCCGGACATCGCGATTGTCGATCTCGGCCTGCCGGGTGAAGACGGCCTGAGCCTGATCCGCCGCTGGCGCGCCCACCAAATGAAATTACCGATCCTGGTGCTGACCGCCCGTGAAAGCTGGCAAGACAAGGTGGCGGTGCTGGAAGCCGGTGCCGATGACTACGTCACCAAGCCGTTTCATTTGGAAGAAGTGATTGCCCGCATGCAGGCGTTGATGCGCCGTAACAGCGGCCTGGCTTCCCAGGTGATCGTCTTGCCGCCGTTCCAGATCGACCTTTCGCGCCGTGAGCTGAGCGTCAACGAACAGCAAATCAAACTGACCGCGTTTGAATACACCATTATCGAAACCTTAATCCGCAACGCCGGTAAAGTGGTCAGTAAAGACTCGCTGATGTTGCAGCTGTATCCGGATGCCGAGCTACGTGAAAGCCACACCATAGACGTACTGATGGGTCGTTTGCGTAAAAAGGTGCAGGCCGAATACCCACAGGAAGTGATCACCACGGTTCGTGGCCAGGGCTATCGTTTTGATGCGAAGTGAACATGATGTTCAACAAAAATAAAAAGCCTTTTTCCCTACGAGCCCGCTTTTTGATGGCTACCGCCGGGGTGATCCTGGCGTTGTCGCTGTCCTATGGTCTGGTCGCGGTCGTGGGTTATATCGTCAGCTTCGACAAAACCGCCTTCCGCCTGCTGCGTGGCGAAAGCAACCTGTTCTTCAGCCTGGCCCAGTGGAAAGACAACAAACTCACCATCGCCATTCCGCCCGATATCGATCTCAACTTCCCTACCCTGGTGTTTATTTACGACGATAAGGGCAAGCTGCTGTGGAGCCAGCGCCAGGTACCGGAACTGGAAAAACGGATCAACAAAGAGTGGCTGGAAGAGTCCGGTTTCTACGAAATTGACACCGATACCCGCATCAGTAGCGAAGTCTTGGGTAACAACCCCAAGGCGCAGGATCAACTCAAAGACTATGACGACAACGACCAGAATGCGCTGACCCACTCCGTGGCGGTCAACACCTACGCGGCGACCGCAAGATTACCGGCGCTAAGCATCGTGGTGGTCGACACTATCCCGCAAGAGCTTCAGCGTTCAGACGTCGTCTGGGAATGGTTCAGCTATGTGTTGCTGGCTAACCTGCTGTTGGTGGTGCCCCTGCTGTGGCTGGCGGCCTATTGGAGCCTGCGACCGATCCAGGCGTTGGTGAATCAGGTCGGCGAACTGGAAAACGGTGAGCGAGAACAGCTCGATGAGAACCCCCCCAGCGAACTGCGCGGGCTGGTACGCAATCTGAATATTCTGGTTCGCAATGAACGCCAGCGCTATACCAAATATCGCACCACGCTTTCCGATCTGACCCACAGTCTGAAAACCCCGCTGGCGGTACTGCAAACCACATTGCGCTCACTGCGCACCGGCAAGCAAACCACCATTGAGGAAGTCGAGCCGATCATGCTGGATCAGATCGGACGTATCTCTCAGCAAATTGGCTACTACCTGCACCGCGCCAGCATCAACTCCGGGCAAACGGTGCTGACACGCGAGATCCATTCGGTACCGGCCCTGCTGGACAGCCTGACGGTGGCGCTGAACAAGGTATATCAGCGCAAAGGCGTGGTGATCACGCTGGATATCTCGCCGGAAGTGACCTTTATGGGTGAAAAAAACGACTTTATGGAAGTGATGGGCAACGTACTTGAAAATGCCTGTAAGTACTGCCTGGAATTCGTTGAAATCACCTCCCTCCACTCCGATAAATACCTCACCATCGTCATCGATGACGACGGGCCGGGTATTCCGGAAAGCAAACGCGAGTTGATTTTCCAGCGCGGCCAGCGGGTAGACACTTTGCGCCCCGGTCAGGGCTTGGGATTATCGGTAGCGGCGGAGATTATTGAGCAGTACGACGGCTCCATTACCATCAGTGACAGCCCGTTGGGCGGCGCACGTATGCAGGTCACTTTCGCTCGTCAGCACGACTCCCACCATAACGAGTAAATTCTGTTGCTCAGGCCCCGATCCACGGGGCCAAACTTCCGTTATAATCGCACTCAGGCTCACTCCTCTATCCTGGAATAGAACATGGATTATCAATTAGATCTGGACTGGAACGATTTTTTGCAACGTTATTGGCAAAAGCGTCCGGTGATTCTGAAGCGTGGCTTCAAAAACTTTATCGATCCGATCTCCCCGGATGAGCTGGCTGGGCTGGCGATGGAAAACGAAGTGGACAGTCGTTTGGTTAGCCACCAGGACGGCCGCTGGCAGGTCGCTCACGGCCCATTTGAGAGCTTTGACCACCTGAGCGAGAACAACTGGTCGCTGCTGGTGCAGGCAGTCGATCACTGGCATGAGCCTTCCAGCGCGCTGATGCGCCCGTTCCGCCAACTGCCGGACTGGCGGATGGACGATCTGATGATTTCGTTCTCGGTGCCGGGCGGCGGTGTTGGCCCGCATTTCGATCAGTACGACGTGTTTATCATTCAGGGTACCGGTCGCCGTCGCTGGCGCGTGGGTGAAAAAGTGCCGATGAAGCAGCATTGCCCGCACCCGGACCTGCTGCAGGTTGAACCTTTCGACGCCATTATCGATGAAGAAATGGAACCGGGCGATATTCTGTATATTCCGCCGGGCTTCCCGCATGAAGGCTACGCGCTGGAAAACGCGCTGAACTACTCGGTGGGCTTCCGCGCACCGAATGGTCGTGAACTGATTAGCGGCTTTGCCGACCACGTGCTGGCACGCGAACTGGGCAGCAAACGTTACAGCGATCCGGATATTCAACTGCGAGAGCATCCAGCGCAAGTGCTGCCGCAGGAAGTCGACGCCCTGCGCCAGATGATGCTGGATCTGGTTGAGCAACCGGAACACTTCCAGCAGTGGTTCGGCGAATTTATCTCCCAGACGCGCCACGAGCTGGATGCCGCGCCGCCGGAGCCGCCTTACCAGGCAGGCGAAATCTACGAACTGCTACAGCAGGGCGAGCCATTACAACGTCTGGGTGGCCTGCGCGTACTGCGCGTTGGTGATCAGTGCTTTGTGAACGGCGAACTGATGGATACCGAGCATCTGCAGGCTGTCGATGCCATGTGCCAGAACTTCAGCGTTAATGCCGCCCAGTTGGGTGACGCGGTGGACGATCCGTCGTTCCTGGCGCTGCTGACCGCACTGATCAATAACGGCTACTGGTACTTTAAAGACTGAAGCTGAAGTCATTCTGATAAGGCCACCCGCCCCCAGGCGAGTGGCTTTTTTTATGCTCGCAGCGCCTGTGTCAGGTAAGCATCAAGCTCCTCGTCAGGCATCCCCGCCTGTCTGGCTGCCGCACAAATCTGCTGCCAGGTATTGGCATCTATCGGGATCCCCTGTTGCAAGCGTTGTTCGCGATTCGCCTCTTCCCACTCCCCCGGCACCTCAATCGGCCGACCGTCACTTGGCGGTGAGGCCTTCACCCAGTCAATAAACGCCTCAGCCTCACTTTGCATCTCAGGTGCCGCAAAGGCCTCTGGGTTGAGGATAATGGTGGTCATACAGTTGAAAATGGCGTCGCTGTTGGATTTCAGCGTAGCACTATGGGTAGTTCGCCCGCCCGACAGTGCACCGCCGAGGATCTCGCACAGGGCGGCCAGTGCATAACCTTTATGCGCACCAAAGGGCAGCAGCGAACCAAACGGCTGCTCGTGCATCACTTTGGGTTCGTCTGTGGGTTGTCCATGCTGGTCAATCAGATAGCCCGGCGCGACGGTCAGACCTTTGTTGTAGGCCACGCGGGTTTTACCAAAAGCGATGCCGCTGGTGGCGAAATCCAGCAGCAGCGGCTTTTTACCGGGACGGGGGAAAATAACGCAGAAGGGGTTGGTACCAAAGCGACGATCGCTGCCGCCAAAGGGTGCCACCATAGGGTCGCCCACGACATTGACGAAGTGAATGGAGATAAAACCGGCGCGTGCACACTGTTCAGCCCAGTGGCCAATACGGCCGATGTGATGCGAATTGTTTAATGCCACCGCCGCCAGCCCCAGTTGCCTGGCTCGTTCGATGCCTTTATCCATCGCCTCACTGGCGACCACCTGGCCGAAACCCTGACCACCGTCAATCGTCAGGACCGCACCGGCGTCGCGTACCACCTGGGCATGAACGTTAAGCTGTAAATGCCCCTGCGCCAGCGATGCCATATAGCTCGGGATCATGCCGACGCCGTGGGAGTCGTGGCCGGCCAGATTGGCCTGAACCAGATGTTCGGCCACTAGCCCGGCCTCTCGATCGGTACTGCCGGCATGGCGCCAAATCGCCTGCACAAACTGCTCAAGACATTGGCGATCGATACGGTATTCAGTGCTCATGATACGGCTCCTGGTGCGGAAAATATGTTCTACACTAGGAGCAAATCATTGTTACGGCAAGCAATTATAATAATCGCAATCTGGGCTATTTGGCGCGCTCTGCCGTCAGCGCAGCGATGCGCATAATCACGGCCACTGCTTGCTCCATCCCTTCAAGGGAAACAAACTCATGCTTGCAATGATAGTTATAACCGCCGGTAAACAGATTCGGACAAGGCAGACCGCGAAACGATAACTGAGCGCCGTCGGTACCGCCGCGAATCGGCTTCATTACTGGTTCAATATCGCAATCGCGCATGGCCTGTTGCGCCAACGCAATCACATGGGGATGTTCTGCCACCTGTTCGCGCATGTTGTAGTAGCTGTCTTCAATCGTCACTTCGATATAACAATCCCGCGGCAGACCTTTACCCACCTGCTTGGCTACCTCAAACATCCGGCGCTTGCGGGCCTCAAAACCCTCACGCTCGAAATCACGCAGAATATAGTGCATTTCGGCGCGCTCAACGCTGCCCTTGAGGCTGCTGAGATGATAAAACCCCTGATAATCGGCGGTGGTTTCCGGCGTTTCATCCGCCGGTAACGCCTGCTGAATACGGGTTGCCAGTGACAGGGCATTCACCATCACCCCTTTAGCGCTCCCAGGGTGAACATTATTGCCGACAATTTTCACCGTCACCGACGCCGCATTGAAGTTCTCGCATTCCAACTCACCGACACCACCGCCATCTACGGTATAGGCCCACTCGGCGTTGAATTGTGCAACGTCAAAAAATCGTGCGCCCTTGCCCACTTCTTCGTCCGGCGTAAAAGCCACGCGAATATCGCCGTGGGGGATATTGCGTTGCTGCAACCGCACCATGGCGGTCAGAATTTCGGCAATGCCTGCCTTGTCATCGGCACCGAGCAGCGTTTTGCCGTCGGTAGTGATCAACGTCTGCCCCAGCATCTGGTGCAGGATCGGGAACATCACCGGCGATAACACCTCATCGCCAATGCCCAATGCAATATCACCGCCGCGGTAACTTTCGACGATCTGCGGGTTAACGTGTTTGCCGGTAAAATCCGGTGAGGTATCCAGGTGAGAAATAAACCCGATCGCCGGTACGGACCAGGCAACGTTGCCCGGTAAAGTGCCCATCACGCAGCCATGCTCGCTGAGCGACACCCGTTCAAACCCCAGTTCAATCATTTCTTGCTGCAACGCGCGCGCCAGCTTCATTTGCCCGTCGGTACTCGGCACATGTTTGACGTTCGCTTTGGATTGCGTGTCGAATGAGACGTAGTTAAAAAATCGATCTAGTAGTTTATCCATGGTATCCGCCCTCAGAATATCGCGTTTCATTATGCGGAACCGATCAGGATCAAATATTGCGACAGGTCATTTTTAGCCAGATTTAACGGAAATCATTAAACCTTGTGATGATTTCCTTCATTGACCAGGCCGCTACGGCAGAAGTTATCGCCAGCCACGGCTTCTGATGTGTGATCCTCTTCACGAAGGGTACCGGTTGTCAGCCACTGACCACCAGTGCCTATTTCCGCTGACTAATTGCATCACCGGATCTTTCCTCCTATAACTTAGCCAAGGCAGAGTTTGCCTCTTTCTCTTTCGCCATCCCAGGGAGCTTTATCGTCAACGTCGTTATCCATTAAAATATAAAAAAGGAACTGACATGAAAGGTATTATCGATAATATCTTGAGCAAGCTGCAACTTTTTTCCAAAGCCATGATGGGGCCGATATTCTTCTTGCCGGTTATTGGTTTAATCCTGGCATTAAGTTCTATTCTTACCAACGCCACACTGGTAAATGAAAACTCCGGGATTTTCCATGTAGGGAAAATGCTCGGCGATACCTTCTGGCCATTATTTGGTAATCTCGGGTTAATATTCTGTATCGGTATTACCTATGGACTAGCCAGGGATAAAAAGAGCGAGGCCGCATTGGTGGCGGTAATGTGCTTTATCATGTTCCTCGGCGCCAACTCGTCTTATCTGCAGCTTAGTGGCCACGTAGCGCAAAAAATCAACGGCGAATTTTACGGCACCGGGCAAACCGAACTGCTGGGTTTCACCGTGGTGGATATGGGCATATTCCTCGGTCTGATCCTCGGCATCACTATCGCCTGGGTACATAACCGTCTGTGTAACGTCGAACTGAACGGCGTGTTATCGGTTTATGGCGGCTCCAAACTGGTACTGATCGCCATGACGCCGGTGATTGTGCTGTATGCCATCGCCTTCAGCTATCTGTGGCCGGCTATCTCGCACGGTCTGATCTCGCTGACCGGCTTTATGAAAAGCTCCGGTTCGCTTGGCGTATTCGTTTACGGTTTCTTCGAGAAATTCCTTATTCCCACCGGGCTGCATCATTTTATCTGGTCCCCGTTCCAGCTCACCAGCATCGGCGGTTCGATCGTGCAGGATGGCCACACCGTTTCTGGCTCACAGGCGATTTTCCTGGCCTATATGCGCGACCCGAGTATTTCGCCGCTGATGAATGAAGCACTGCGCTTCTCGCAGCAGGGTATGGTGACCATCTTTGGCCTGTCAGGCGCGGCACTGGCTTTTTATCACACCGCCAAACCGGAAAAGAAAATGCTGGCCAAGGCGATCCTGATCCCGGCCATCACCACCTCGATTCTGGTGGGTATCACCGAACCGATCGAGTTCACCTTCCTGTTTATTTCGCCGCTGCTGTGGGTGATCCATGCAGTACTGACTGCACTGTCGCAGGTTGCCTGCAATCTGTTCGAAGTGCGGCCCTGGGGAGCCAGCGGCCTGATTGAGTTCCTGGTGTATAACCTGCCGTTGCCGGTGGCCCTCACTCGCTGGCCGCTATATGTCGTGATTGGCCTGATTCAGTTCGCCGTCTATTACCTGGTATTCAAAACGCTGGTGCTGAAGCTTAATTTAAAAACGCCGGGCCGCGAGGATGACGACGAGGTCAAACTTTATTCAAAACAGGAGTATCAAAATAGTAAAAGCACGCCTAATGAATTGAGTGGAATAATTATTCGCGCGCTTGGCGGTAAAGACAACATTATTTCCGTCGACAACTGTTTCACCCGGCTCAGGGTTGAATTAAAAGACATGCAATTGGTAGATGAAGCGGCATTAAAAAGTACCGGTGCCAAAGGCGTGGTGAAAAATAGGCGTGAGGTTCAGGTTATTTATGGGGTCACCGTTGGCAAGGTCAAAAACCAGGTCGAGAAGTATTTAGCAGCACTCTGACATTTATTAATTTGGGAGATATTAAATGAAATTAACCGTTCTGGGCGGCGGCGGCGTGCGTTCGCCGTTCCTGGCCAAATCTATCGCCTACAACGCCCACCGTATCGGCGTCACTGAAGTGGTGTTTATGGACACCGATCAACATAAACTGGCCATCTACGGTGCCATCGCTCAGGGGGTATTCCAGCGTATTCGCAGCGATATCGCCTTCAGCCTGACCAGCGATGCGCATCAGGCATTGAGCGGTGCAGACTATATCATCACCACCCTGCGTATCGGCGGCGAAGAGGGGCGTATTGATGATGAACGCATCGCGCTCAACCATCAGGTTCTGGGGCAGGAAACCACCGGTGCCGGCGGCTTCGCCATGGCAATGCGTTCAATCCCGGCGATTATCGATTACTGCCGACTGATCGAACAGCTGTCGTCACCCGACGCAGTGCTATTCAACTTCACTAACCCTTCCGGCATGGTGACCGAAGCTATCATCAAGTCAGGTTTTAAACGCCAGGTGTACGGTATCTGTGACGCGCCCAGCGAGTTTATCCGCGAACTGGCCGAGCTGTTGGGTTGCCGCGAGAGTGAATTGAGTATCGACTGCTTTGGCCTGAACCACCTGTCCTGGTTCCGCAATGCCAGGGTCAACGGTGAGCCGGTAACCGAACGGCTGCTGGCGGACCCGCGCCTGTACCGCGACACCTGCATGAAATACTTCTCACCGGAGCTGGTCGAACTCTCCGATAACCTGATGCTCAACGAGTATCTGTATTATTACTACTATCGCGAGCAAGCGATCGCCGCTATCGTCAGCGCCGGAGAAACCCGCGGCGAGCAAATTGCGCAGATCAACCGGCAGATGCTGGCAGACCTGGCCGAGCTGGACATTCCGAACCAGCTGGATCAGGCCTTCAGCCTCTACTTCAGCCATTATCTGACGCGCGAAAACTCGTATATGCAGCGCGAATCCAACCAGGGCAAGGTGAAAGAGCGCGCCATGCTGACGCTGCAACAGTTTATCGAACAGCCGGACAGCGGTGGCTACGCCGGGGTGGCGATCGATATTCTGGAGGCGGTGAACAGCGGCCAACAAAAACGCGTGGTGGTGTCGATGCAAAACAACGACACGCTGGACTTCCTGCATCCCGAAGACGTGATCGAAATCAGCTGTGAACTGAGCAGTGCGGGCATTCACCCGGTGAAAATGCGCGATATTCCCGATACGCAAAAAAACCTGATCGCTCGGGTGAAAGAGTACGAACGGTTGGCAGTAGAGGCGATTCTTGAAGGTAACCGTAAAAAAGCCATCAAAGCCTTGATGGTACACCCGCTAGTGAATTCTTACTCGCTGGCGAAAACGCTGGTGGAGGAGTATCTGCAGGCCCATCGACAATATGCCGAACACTGGCGTTAATCCCAGCGGCGCGGCCTCAGCGGCTGCGCCGTTCAAACCAGGCCTTGATCAGGTTTTCAAACCCCAGCAGACAGTGACCAAAGAACGGGTTGGGGTAATAGATATCGTGGTCATACTTCTGCCGATCTTCATAGATAAAACTCATATCGGCCTGCTGCGCCAGCGGGCTGTCACCGTCGCCACAAAACGCCGCCAGCCGGATATCGTTACGCTTCACCGCCTCGCTCCAGTTCAATGCCGAACCACTATTGCCCGATTTTGAAATCACGATCACCATATTGAAACGAAAACGCGTCTCCCGATCGAGAATATCGAAGTCAGGCCACAGCGATAGATAGCTGTCGATGCCCAGAGTCATAAACTTGTTGTACATGTACTGCGCAACCAGCTGCGAGAAACCGCTACCGTGGATCAGAATTTTCCCCTCGTCGAGCAGATCGAGGAACTGCGCCTGCTGCTGCACGCTAACCGCCACGGGTGCCGATTTTTCAGCCAGATAGGCTGGCGCCATGGCCAGGTTGAATTTGATAAAATACACCAGCTCCAAGTAGCCGCGAAATCCCAGTTTTTTGGCCAGCCGCACCACCGTTGACGGCGAGCTATAACAACGGGCGGAAAGCGCACGAATGCCCTCGTCGATGCAGGCATCGGGGTTATCGAGAATACAGTTGAGAATAGCCAGATCCGTTTTACTCAGATCCGCCTGGCTGAATACCTGTTTGAAGTTCACCGTCACCCCGTTGGCGCTATTATGACTAAAGAAGGTGGGTACTTTCTGGATGGTCAGCCCGTGGAGCGGCGGGTGTAACCCCAGGGTGCAAAAACTTGCCCCCTGGGGTCAAACTTATGGCTGGTCCGCTCGTGCTACCTTGCCGACCAGAAATTTATGCACAAACCGTGGTACCACTGCGCTGGCCTGGCCATAGTGTTTTTCATCAAACTGGCTCTCCACCTGGCTGGGTTCCAGATTCAGCTCCATGGTATGCGCCCCGCCTAACCGGGCCTCATGCACAAAACCGGCGGCCGGGTAAACGTGGCCTGAGGTGCCGATAGCCACGAAAAAGTCGGCCTTGGCCAGCGCCTGATAAATTTCATCCATGCCCAGCGGCATTTCGCCGAACCATACTATGTGTGGCCGCAACGGTGCCGGGAACTGGCAGCAATGGCAGCGATCGTCGACGCTGAGATCTTCTGGCCAGTCAAACATCTGCCCGGAACTGGTGCAGCGCACTTTCAGCAGTTCGCCGTGCATATGCAACACTCGGGTGCTACCGGCACGTTCGTGCAGATTATCGATATTCTGCGTCACCAGCAGGAAGTTATCCCCCAGCCAGGCTTCGAGATCTGCCAGGGCACGGTGTGCGGCATTAGGCGCAATCTCCGGCGACTGCAGCTGGCGGCGACGCTCATTGTAAAACGTCTGTACCAGCTGCGGATCGCGCTGGTAACCTTCCGGTGTAGCAACGTCTTCTACCCGGTGCTCTTCCCACAGCCCGTCGGCAGCGCGGAAGGTGCGAATACCCGACTCGGCCGAGATCCCGGCCCCAGTCAACACCACGACAAACGGCTTTTTCAGCTCGGCGGCCGCCATGGTGTCGCGATGAAATATCCGCGAACGAAAGCGCTGATGCAGCACATGCTTACTCTTGCGAAACTGACACAGCCGATGGCGAGTGTGCATTAACTCTCTCCTTACTTTTCCCTGTTGACCAAATTGAGGAACGCAGCTCCGCGCACCCCACCGGCATCGCCGTAGCGCGCCTTTTCAATCCGTGGCAACTTGGCCACCCGCAACAGATGCG
Source organism: Serratia sp. AR11 (assembly GCF_056376275.1). Taxonomy (NCBI): domain Bacteria; kingdom Pseudomonadati; phylum Pseudomonadota; class Gammaproteobacteria; order Enterobacterales; family Yersiniaceae; genus Serratia; species Serratia sp. AR11. The sequence continues at coordinate 2,267,729 of NZ_CM150739.1, read as the reverse complement.
CCGGCAAACGCTGCGGTAATTCCTGGTAGATCGCTTCAAAATTCGACAAACCGCCGCCAATCACCACCAGATGAGGGTCGATGATGGTCAGCAGATTGCCCAGACATATCGCCAGCACGTCCATAAAACGTTCGACGTGAGCCACGGCCTGCGGCTCACCCGACTGATAATGCGCAATGATCTGCTGCGCAGGCAAGTGCTGCTGGTAAAAGTGGGCGTACATCCACTCAAAACCGCGGCCGGAAATGTAATTTTCGATGCAACCCTGATGACCGCAACCACAAGGAACGCGAGGAATATCACGCCCCAGCACCTCAAGGGCATCTACCGGCAGGCGGAAGTGGCCGAATTCACCGGCGATATAGTTACGCCCAGAGACCACCTTGCCATCGACGATTAACCCACCGCCAACCCCGGTGCCGAGAATGATGCCCAACACCGTCGGATAGTGACGGAATTCTTCGTCCCAGGCTTCCGACAGTGCAAAGCAGTTGGCGTCATTATCAATGCGTACTTCGCGGCCAATCAGTTCGGCCAGGTCATGCGGCAGCTTCTGCCCCATCGCCGCCGGCACGTTGGCGGTGAACACCGTGCCGTCGTCATCGTTGGGCAGACCCGGAATGCCGATGCCGACCATGCCCTTCTGGCCGCAGAACGCATCCGCTTCAAAGGTCAGGTCGCGCAACGTCGCCAGCAGTTGCTGATAATCTTCACGCGGCGTTGGCACTCTTTTTTGCCAAATGCGCTGCAGGTCTGCGTCGAATACGCCCAGCTCAATCTTGGTGCCGCCCATATCGAAACCGTAGTACATAACCCACCCTCAGGCTAAAAAAATGGGGCGGCATCTCTGCCTCCCCTGATTTTGATTATTGTCCGCTCAACACTCGTGCCGGATCGATACGGCTGGCACGCCTGGCCGGATACCAGCTAGCCAACAGGCTGAGTACCAGCGCGGTCACCAATACAATCACCACGTCCAGCCAGTGCAGCTCGGAAGGCAGGAAGTCGATGAAGTAAATATCTCCCGACAGGAATGAGTGCCCCATCAGTTTTTCCAACCCTTTGATGATATTGGTCAGCTGCAGCGAGGCGATCACCCCGACCACCACGCCACTGACGCTGCCCACCAGCCCGGCCAACAGGCCGTACCAAATAAATATGGCGCGGATAAACCCGTCTTTGGCGCCCAGGGTGCGCAGCACGGCGATATCGCCGCTCTTGTCCTTCACCGCCATCACCAGAGTTGAAACGATATTAAAGCAGGCAACGCCGATCACCAGCACCATCGCCAGATACATGATGGCGCGGATCATCTGGATATCGCGGTACATATAGCCGTAGGTGCCAATCCAGCTCTTGATGTAAACGTAGGAGTTGGTGACTTCACCGGCGTCACGCACCAGTTTGTTGGCGGCAAACACGTCGTTCACCTTGATGGCTATGCCGGTCACGCTGTCGCCCATATCCAGATACTGCTGGGCATCAGCCAACGGCACCATCGCCAGGCTGTGATCGAGCTGCCCGCTGAGCTGCAAAATTCCGGTCACGTGCAGACGAATGCGTTTGGGTTGCAACAGCTTCATTTGCGGATCGCTGTTGGGGATCATCACCGTCACATAACTGCCCTGCTTGACGCCCAATGCATCCGCAACCCCCTTGCCGAGGATCACCTGTTGCTCACCGCTTTTGAAATTGGCCCAGGCATCGCCCTGCACGTATTTCGGCAGCGCACTGAGCTGGTTTTCCTGCTGAGGATCAACGCCTTTGACACCGACCGCACGCAGCTGTGCGCCATTTTCCATCAGGCCGGTAAAGTTGATATAGGGGGCGGCGGCGAGGATGCCCGGCACCTTCTCCACCCGTTGCAGAATCGACGACCAGTCTTTGAACGGCTGTTTCACCGGTTCGATTTCACCGTGCGGCACCACCGCCAGAATGCGGTTTTTCAGTTCGCGCTCAAAACCGTTCATGGCACTCAGGCCGACGATCAGCACCGCCACGCCCAGCGCAATACCGATAGTTGAAATCACCGAAATCAGTGACACCATACCGCCACGCTTGCGTCCACGGCTGAAACGCAGGGCCGTCAGAAAGGAAAGTGACGCGCCTGCCATTACTCAGCCCCCAACAGGGTCAACTGGGCCTGCAGATGGCCGTCAGCCATTTCCAGCTGGCGACTGAGGCGCTTGGCCAATTGCAGATCATGGGTCACCACCAGGAACGCGGTGCCCTGGCGCACGTTCAGTTCACCGAGCAGATCAAAGATGCTGTCGGCGGTGCGTTTATCCAGGTTGCCGGTGGGCTCATCCGCCAATACCAACGACGGATTATTGACCAGTGCGCGGGCTATCGCCACGCGCTGACGTTCACCGCCGGACAGCTCTGAAGGCCGGTGCTTGCTGCGTTTTTCCAGCCCGACCGCGGTCAGCATTTCCAGCGCCTTTTCCTGCGCCTGCGCCGGTTTCATGCCGCCAATCAACAATGGCATGGCGGCGTTCTCCAGGGCGGTAAAGTCCGGCAACAGGTGGTGGAACTGGTAGATAAAACCAAGCTGGCGGTTGCGCAGTTCGGCCTTGGCCGCCGAGGACAACGTATTCAGCGACTGCCCCTTGTAGACAACCTCGCCGGAGGTCGGTGAATCCAGCCCGCCCAACAGGTGCAGCAGAGTACTTTTACCGGAGCCAGAACTGCCGACAATCGCCATCATCTCGCCCGGCTGCATGGCAAAACTGACATTACGCAGTACGTCGGTATGCAGGTTGCCTTCCTGATAAGTCTTGCACAGGTTGTCGCACTGCAACAAAAGATGGTTACTCATAACGTAAAGCCTCAGCGGGTTGTACGGCGGCAGCGCGCCATGAAGGGTAAAGCGTGGACAACAGGGAAACCGCCATCGCCGCTACGGCAATGACCGTCACCTGCAGCGGATCCACCGCCACCGGCAGCGATGCGCCGTCAATCAATGCGCCGAGGATCGGCATCAGGTTATTAAGATTGCTGGCCAGTAACACCCCGAGCAGCGTGCCGAGCAGCGAACCGATAATACCGGCGCTGGCACCCTGTACCATAAACACCGACATCACCTGTCGACGCGTCAGGCCCTGGGTCTGCAAAATAGCCACTTCGCCCTGCTTTTCCATTACCAGCAGGCCAAGGGAAGTAATAATGTTAAATGCCGCCACCGCCACGATCAGGCTAAGCAACAGCCCCATCATGTTCTTCTCCATACGCACCGCCTGGAACAGCTCGCCCTTGCGTTCGCGCCAGTCTTTCCATTCGGTACCCTGCGGCAATTTCTGTTGGCTGAGGGTATCCACCGTCAGCGGCTGCTGCAGGAACAGGCGCCAACCGGTGATATTGCCGGCCGGATAGCGCAACAGGCGCGAAGCGTCCTGCTGATTGACCAGCATCTGGGTACCGTCTACTTCACTATTGGCGTGGAAGGTGCCAACCACGGTAAACAGACGCTGGATCGGAATGCGGCCCATCGGCGTGAACTGGCTGGCGCTCGGCACCATCACCCGCAGCGGATCGCCACGTTTAACGCCAAGTTGCCCGGCTAGCTGTTCGCCGATGATGATGTTGTATTGGCCCGGCTGCAGCTGTTGCTGTTTGACGTTCACCAAAAACGGCGTCAGCGGATCGGCTTCGTCCGGGTTCACCCCCAGCATCACCCCCACCGCCACGCTGCGGGCGCTTTGCAGCACCACGTCACCGGTAGTCAAGGGCGCCACGCGGCTGACGCCCTGCAGGCCCTGCACCGCCGATGCCGGGATCTGTTGAGGATTGACTGACCCCTGCGGGCTAGTGATCAACGCCTGCGGCATCAGGCCGAGGATGTTGTTCTCCAGATCCTTTTCAAAACCGTTCATCACCGACAAGACGGTAACCAACGCCATCACCCCCAGCGTAATGCCGATGGTGGAAAGCCAGGACACAAACCGCCCGAAGCGGTCTGAAGCTCGCCCGCGCATGTAGCGCAGGCCAATGAATAACGCGACAGGTTGATACATGAAATCCGTTTTGTTGCCGTAGCTTAAGCGAAAGTGATCAAGGATAATAAAGGCTATACCCCGTTTAGGGAACCACCCTGACGCCTTTTATTCCGCCGATCGCGTTAACGGCAGCACGTCACCCGGCGTCACGCTTTAACAGGTTGTAAACCGACACCCGCGAAATACCCAAGGCTTCCGCCGCCATGGTCGCTGCCCCGCGCAGTTGCAGATAGCCCTGCTGCTTTAACAGTTGGAGCGCCTGAAAACGTTGCTCGGAAGAGAGTGCACGCGGAGCGGTGGCGTGCGAAGCCGCAAAGTTGTTGATCACCGAGGCGATGTCCGACAGCGAGCGCACGCCTTCGGCAACCGGCTGCGGCGTGCTCTGCACCACCGCGGTTAACTGCTGCAAAATAGCGGTGGCACTGTTGAAAATCGAAACGTCCAGATTAAGACAAATCGCTGCCACAAAAACGCCCTGACTGTTGCGCAGACCTATTGAAGTGCTCTTGGCCGGGCGGCCGTCCGGGAAGGCATTGGCATAGTTTTGCACCACGTCTGGAAAATCCGGCGAGGCAATACGTTCCAGCCCCATTTCGCTGGCGGCGTCACCAATGTTGCGGTTAGACAGATTATTGGCGATGGCGACGATAGCATTCTCCGGCTGGGTCAGATCGTGCAGCACCACTTCACAACTGGGGGCAAACATCACGCCCAGCGCCTGGACAATTTTTTCCGCTTCGCGCAGTAACAGCGCATTTTCCTGTCTGAGATCACTCATTCACTTAACCGTTTGACAATAACTTAACAAAGAGTAAATTAAAATTTCCGGGTAATCAATCAACCTTTCACCAGCGCGAGGTCGCCATGAGTTCAACGCCCCACTGTATCACCGCCGCCGATATCTCTACTGCCGCAGAAATCCTGGCCGGACATGCCATCCGCACGCCGGTCATGACCTCGCAGCAGGCCGATCGCCTCACCGGCGCGCAACTTTTCTTTAAATGCGAGAATTTCCAGCGCGTCGGCGCCTTCAAGTTTCGCGGCGCATACAATTCGATTGCTCAATTGAGTGATGCACAGCGTAAGGCTGGGGTGATTGCCTTCTCCTCCGGCAACCACGCGCAGGCCATGGCGTTAGCAGCCCGGGAATTAGGGGTTAGCGTAACCATAGTGATGCCACACGACGCCCCTGCGGCCAAACTGGCGGCAACGCGCGGTTACGGCGCCAAGGTGGTGATTTATCAGCGCCACAGCGAAGACCGCGCCGCCATTACTCAGCGACTGGCGGCCGAACAGGGCCTGACCATAATCCCTCCCTATGATTACCCGCAGGTGATCGCCGGTCAGGGCACGGCCACCAAAGAACTGATTGAGGAAGTCGGTCCTTTGGATGTGTTGCTGGTCTGCACCGGCGGCGGTGGCTTGCTGGCCGGCAGTGCGGTCGCAGCGCACCACTGGTCACCGGGCTGTAGGGTATTTGGCGTGGAGCCACAGGCGGGCAATGACGTACAGCAGGCATTCCGCAGCGGTCATCCGGTACAGATCCCGGTACCGAAGACCATCGCCGACGGCGCACAGACTCAGCAGGTGGGTGCGTTAACCTTCCCGATCATTCAGCAGTACGTTGAGGATATCCTGACGGTCAGCGACCAACAGCTGTGTCAGCAAATGCGCTTCTTTATGGAGCGGATGAAAATGGTGGTCGAACCGACCGGTTGCCTGGCCGCAGCGGCGGCGATGAATTCGCTGCTCGATTTGCGCGGCAAAAAGGTCGGGGTGATCGTCAGCGGTGGCAACGTTGACGTCGATAAAATCGCCGACTATCTCGCCATGGCGGCGCAAGAATAACGCCATCAGGTGGTTAAACATACGCCAATAGACCGCCGCATCGCGCTTTTACCTGTGTCAGTTTACTGCCCAGTGGGCTAGTATTAGCGGGTAAAGGCGCAGCGTGATTTGTGCCAGGGCGAAATTTAACACATTGATTAAAGATACCTTCATGAGCATCTCCGATAACCGTAACCGTTCTGCTTCTTCTTCATCCTCCCGTTATTCCCTGCCTGAGCGCGCGGGCGATTTGCGCCAGTTGGGGCAACTGACCGGCTCGGCCTGTGCCGTGGAATGCGCCGAGATTGTCGAACGTCACAACGGGCCGGTGATGCTGATCGCCCCGGACATGCAAAATGCCCTGCGTCTGCGCGACGAAATTCAGCAGTTTACCGATCAAATGGTCACCACGCTGTCCGACTGGGAAACCCTGCCCTACGACAGCTTCTCGCCGCATCAGGAAATCATCTCCGCCCGTCTGTCGAGCCTGTACCATCTGCCGACCATGGTGCGCGGCGTGATCATTCTGCCGGTCAATACTCTGATGCAGCGCGTTTGCCCGCACGAATTCCTGCACGGCCACGCGCTGGTGATGAAAAAAGGCCAGCGCCTGTCGCGCGACAAACTGCGCGCTCAACTGGAGCAGGCCGGCTACCGCAGCGTTGATCAGGTGATGGAGCATGGCGAGTTTGCCACCCGCGGTGCACTGCTTGATCTGTTCCCTATGGGTAGCGAAGAACCTTACCGCATCGATTTCTTCGATGACGAGATCGACAGCCTTCGCACCTTTGATGTCGACAACCAGCGCACGCTCAGCGAAGTCGATGCCATCAACCTGCTGCCGGCCCATGAATTTCCAACCGACAAAAATGCCATCGAGCTGTTCCGCAGCCAGTGGCGTGAGCAGTTTGAGGTGCGCCGCGATGCCGAACATATTTATCAGCAGGTCAGCAAAGGCACCTGGCCGGCCGGTATCGAATACTGGCAGCCGCTATTCTTCAGCCAGCCACTGCCTTCGTTATTCAGTTATCTGCCGGACAACACGCTAATCGTCAATACCGGTAATCTGGAGAGCGCCGCCGAACGCTTCTGGCAAGACGTCAACCAACGCTATGAGAGCCGCCGCGTCGATCCTATGCGGCCGCTGTTGGCCCCGGACAGCCTGTGGTTACGGGTTGATGCGCTGTTTGGTGAACTGAAAGCCTGGCCGCGCATGGCGCTGAAAACCGAAGAGCTGCCTGCCAAAGCCGGTAACACCAATCTGGATTACCGCACACTGCCGGATCTGGCGGTACAAGCCCAGCAGAAAGCGCCACTGGACAGCCTGCGTCACTTTATTGAAAGCTTCGACGGCAGCATTATTTTCTCGGTCGAAAGTGAGGGACGCCGCGAAACGCTGCAGGATCTGCTCGGCCGCATCAAGCTCCGTCCTTCACTGATCCAGCATCTCGATCAGGCCGAGGCGGCGGGCCGTTACATGATGGTCGGCGCCTCCGAACGCGGTTTCCTCGACGGCATGCGCAACCGGGCCTTGGTTTGCGAAAGCGATCTGCTCGGTGAACGCGTCAGTCGCCGTCGGCAAGACAATCGTCGCACCATCAATACCGATGTTCTGATCCGCAATCTGGCAGAATTGCACCCCGGCCAACCGGTGGTGCATCTGGAACATGGCGTTGGCCGTTACGTTGGTCTGACTACGCTGGAAGCCGGAGGCATCAAGGCCGAATACCTGATCCTGTCCTACGCCGGTGAAGATAAACTCTACGTGCCGGTCTCGTCGTTGCATCTGATCAGCCGTTACGCCGGCGGAGCGGACGAAAATGCGCCGCTGCACAAACTGGGCGGTGATGCCTGGTCGCGCGCGCGGCAAAAAGCCGCCGAGCGGGTGCGCGACGTGGCGGCAGAACTGCTGGATATTTACGCCCAGCGCGCCGCCAAAACCGGCTTTGCCTTTAAACATGACCGCGAACAGTATCAGCTGTTCTGCCAGGCCTTCCCGTTTGAGACCACCCCGGACCAGGAGCAGGCGATTAACGCCGTGCTGAGCGACATGTGCCAGCCACTGGCCATGGACCGCCTGGTGTGTGGTGACGTTGGCTTCGGCAAAACCGAAGTGGCGATGCGCGCCGCCTTCCTGGCGGTGGAGAACGGCAAACAGGTTGCGGTACTGGTGCCAACCACCCTGCTGGCACAGCAGCATTTCGACAACTTCCGCGATCGCTTCGCCACCTGGCCGATCCGCATTGAGATGATGTCGCGCTTCCGCAGTGCCAAGGAACAGCAACAGGTGATGGACGATGCCGTCGACGGCAAAGTAGATATCATCATCGGCACCCACAAACTGCTGCAGAGCGATCTGCGCTGGAAAGATCTGGGGCTGCTGATTGTCGATGAAGAACACCGATTCGGCGTGCGCCACAAAGAACGCATCAAGGCGATGCGTGCCGATGTGGATATCCTGACGCTGACCGCCACGCCGATCCCGCGTACTCTGAATATGGCCATGAGCGGCATGCGCGACCTGTCGATTATTGCCACCCCACCGGCCCGCCGTCTGGCGGTAAAAACCTTTGTACGTGAGTACGACAGCCTGGTGGTACGTGAGGCTATCCTGCGTGAAGTTCTGCGCGGTGGCCAGGTTTACTACCTGTATAACGACGTTGAAAACATCGAAAAAGCCGCAGCAAAACTGGCGGAATTAGTGCCGGAAGCGCGCATTGCCATCGGCCACGGCCAAATGCGTGAACGCGATCTGGAACGGGTGATGAATGACTTCCATCACCAGCGCTTTAACGTACTGGTCTGCACCACCATTATCGAAACCGGCATCGATATTCCCAGCGCCAATACCATTATCATCGAGCGTGCCGATCGCTTCGGGCTGGCGCAGCTGCACCAGCTACGTGGCCGCGTCGGACGTTCGCACCATCAGGCCTACGCCTATCTGCTGACGCCGCCCCCGAAAGCCATGAGCACCGACGCCCATAAACGCCTGGAAGCCATAGCATCACTGGAAGACCTGGGTGCCGGCTTTGCCCTGGCCACCCACGATCTGGAGATCCGCGGCGCAGGCGAACTGCTCGGTGAAGACCAGAGCGGCCAGATGACCACCGTGGGTTTCTCGCTGTATATGGAACTGCTGGAAAGCGCAGTGGACGCACTTAAAAACGGACGCGAGCCTTCTCTGGAAGATCTCACCAGCAACCAGACCGAAGTGGAGCTGCGCATGCCGGCCCTGCTGCCGGACGATTACATTCCGGACGTCAATACTCGCCTGTCGTTCTATAAGCGCATCGCCAGCGCGAAAAACGACGGTGAACTCGAAGAGTTGAAGGTGGAGCTGATTGACCGCTTTGGCCTGCTGCCGGATCCGGCGCGCAACCTGCTGCAAAGCGCGGCGCTGCGTCAACATGCGCAGTTACTTGGCATCAAGCGCATCGAAGGTAATGAACGCGGTGGGTTCATTGAGTTTGGCGAAAAAAACAAGGTCGACCCAGGCTATTTAATTGGGCTGTTGCAAAGCAATCCGCAGATCTATCGCCTGGACGGGCCGAGCAAGCTGAAATTTATGCTGGATCTGACCGATCGCCAGAAACGCCTGAAATTTACCGAAGAGCTGTTGACCGCATTCCGCGAGCATACGCTGGCGGCCTGAGCCAATAACCCCTTCTGATCCGTCAGGAGAGGTTATTGCTGCCGAAAGCCGGCCCCCAGGGGCGAAAACGGCATCAGCCGGCTGCAGACCACCTGGTTTTTCCCGCCACGTTTGGCCTCATACAGGGCTTCGTCCGTCACCTCTATCGCTTTATCTACCGCCATACCGGGCAAATACAGTGAGGCACCGATAGAAACGGTGATTTGTGTCTCGTTGCCTTCATCGAGCAAAAATATCGTTGTCTCCACGCTGCGACGAATGCGTTCCGCTACCCCGCCGATAATCTTCGGATCATAGCTGGCGGTGATCACCATAAACTCCTCACCGCCATAGCGACCGACAAAATCTTCGCTACGCACGCTGTTTTGCAACAACTGCCCCATCTGGGTCAGCAGCAGATCTCCGGCCAAATGACCGTAGGTGTCGTTGATACGCTTGAAATTATCCAGATCGAGGATCATCAACCCGCAAGGACGCCGTTCCGCCTGTTGCAGCATCAACCGGTAATCGACGCTGGCGCGGTTACTTATGTGGGTCAGGCTGTCGGTGGTGGCTTTATCACGCATCGAGAAATAGGCATGGATATGCCGCTCTTTGAAGTTCAGCGCATGGTAGCAAATCGCCAGACACAGGGCAGCGATGACTTGATACAGCAACACATCCAGCCACAGCGTCCACATATCGACCCAAAACCAAACCACCGCGATACGGTATAACGCAATCACACCGATAGTCAGGTAGAACACCCTATTCGACTTTCTCAGCCAGACCCGCGACAACAGCAACGGAATGATGATCGAACCGATAAACAAGTTATCGACGGTGAAGCCGCCGCTCAAAGCCAACGACGTCAGGTAGCACACCAACCCACTGAGTGCACCACCATAGAAGGTCACCAATATCATCGGGATCATGGCGAAGCTGTAATGCACGTTGCCAGCCAGCTCCAACCGGTTCTGATTCAGAAACAGCGTCGTCAGCCCGGCTAACAGGCCGAAAAGCCCGCGTTTCCAGGCTTCTGACTGATAGGAAAAGGGGGCGTTTTTGCTGAGGGCAAAATAGCTGACTGACAGTGTTGCATAGGTAATGCAGGCGTCACTAAACAGGGAGGGGATTGACGCAACGTAAGTCATAAATATTCGCTATGCTCCGCGGAAATTACAGGGTGATTAAGCAATAAATTTTGAGCACCAATCCCTGTCTCATCCATTCCGGCATGGAACATATTACTCGGATTAATAATAGACTAGCAGTTCTATGTTATTTCCAAGGTATCTATCCCACCTGCCCGGTTCAGGATAGTCTGTCAGTCACCTTGAGAGGAGCGACAGCTATGAATATCGATGATGATTTGCAAGCGCTGACCCAACAGGAAGCGACGTTGACCTTCAGTCACTTTGACCATAATACCGCCTGGGAACTGGGATCGGCATTGAAATCCGCTGCAGAACGCGGCCGCCTGTCCATCGCCATCGAAATCCAGCTTGCGGGGCAAACGCTGTTTTATTATGCCATGCCCGGCACCACGCCCGACATTGCGGACTGGGTGCGACGTAAACGCAACGTGGTGAATCACTTCCACAAAAGTTCTTACGCTATCGGCCTGCGTCTGCAGCAACGCCAATCGACGCTGGAAGAGCGCTATGGACTCAGCATACGCGACTACTCGGCACACGGCGGTGCCTTTCCGATTAATTTAGCCGGGCTCGGCTGCATCGGCACCATCAGCATTTCCGGCTCGCCGCAGTTGGAGGATCATAATCTGCTGGTCAGCACCCTGGCTCACTTTCTCGGCTTATCCCTGCCGGCAGTGCATTAAGCGATAAAACCCACGCTATTCTCCTCAGGCTGGTCGTCAGAGTCGCGACCAGCCTGCCGTCTGTTATTTATTGCCATTTTGAAAGAGTCTACTTTCATTTTCCCGCGGCGCATTGATGTATGTCTAGGAAACAGCGCCACAACTGGCGTATGGTGTCTGTCAGCTATTCGAGACGGACCGCAACCGGCCCGCCATTCCGTTCTCTTTTATAGACTTGGTTTACACCCCAGATGAAAACGCATGAAATTAACGGCATTCGGCCGTTTAGCGCACTGATTGATGCCTGTTGGCGAGACCCCTATTCCCTGCAACGTCTGCTAAAAGACGCCATCGCCGGCGTCACCGTCGGCATTATCGCCATTCCCCTGGCGATGGCACTGGCGATTGCCAGCGGCGTTCCTCCTCAATATGGGTTGTACACGTCGGCGGTCGCCGGGATTGTGATCGCCATTAGCGGTGGCTCGCGCTACAGCGTTTCCGGGCCTACCGCCGCCTTCGTGGTGATCTTGTATCCGGTTTCACAGCAGTTCGGCCTCTCTGGCCTGTTGATCGCCACCCTGCTTTCCGGGCTGTTTTTGGTGCTCATGGGGTTGGCACGTTTCGGTCGACTAATTGAATATATTCCCCTTTCGGTGACGCTGGGCTTTACCTCCGGTATTGCCATTACCATCGCCACCATGCAGGTGAAGGACTTCTTCGGTCTGCAACTAGCGGAGGTGCCGGAACATTATGTGGGTAAGGTCTACGCCCTGCTGCAGGCACTGCCCACGCTGGATATCGGCGATACACTGATCGGCGCAGTGACCCTGTTGATCCTGATATTCTGGCCGAAACTTGGCCTGAGGGTACCGGGCCATTTACCGGCGTTGCTGGCAGGTACTGCGGTGATGGGCATTCTGGCGCTGTTTGACCACCCGGTGGCAACCATCGGCTCTCGTTTCAGCTACCTGCTGGCCGACGGTACGCAGGGCCAGGGCATTCCGCCCATTTTGCCGCAGTTGATGCTGCCGTGGGATCTGCCGGCCGGGGACGGCAAGCCGATGGCGCTGAGCTGGCAGACAATTTCCGCCCTGCTACCGGCGGCATTCTCCATGGCCATGCTGGGCGCCATTGAATCCCTGCTGTGTGCCGTGGTGTTGGACGGCATGACCGGCAAGAAACACAACTCCAATACCGAGCTTATCGGCCAGGGAGCGGGCAATATTATCGCTCCGTTCTTTGGCGGCATTACCGCCACTGCCGCCATTGCGCGTTCCGCAGCCAACGTGCGCGCCGGGGCCACTTCGCCCGTGTCCGCCATTATCCATGCGTTGCTGGTGCTGTTGGCGCTGCTGGTGCTGGCGCCGTGGCTGTCCTGGCTGCCGCTGGCGGCAATGGCGTCGCTGCTGCTGATGGTCGCCTGGAATATGAGTGAGGCCCATAAGGTGGTTTATTTGCTGCGGCGGGCACCGAAGGACGACATTCTGGTGATGCTGCTGTGCCTGTCGCTGACGGTGCTGTTTGATATGGTGATCGCCATTACCGTAGGCATAGTGCTGGCTTCTCTGCTGTTTATGCGTCGCATTGCGCGCATGACACGCTTGAGCGAACTGGGCGCCGAAAACGGCCGCCTGGTGCTGCGAGTGAATGGTCCATTATTCTTCGCCGCCGCCGAACGCATTTTTAACGAGTTGCTGGTACGCAGTGAAAGTTATGACGTGATTGTCTTGCAGTGGGATGCGGTACCGGTGCTGGACGCCGGTGGCCTGGATGCCCTGCAGCGCTTTATTGAAGCCCTGCCACCAGGCAAGCAACTGGCGATCACCGATATGCCGTTCCAGCCGTTGAAAACGCTGGCGCGAGCGCGAGTACAGCCGATTGAGGGGAAACTGCATTTCTACGCAACGCTACCCGAAGCCTTGGCCGAGCTAGACGCCTAAAAACCTAAAGCCCGACAAGTCGGGCTTTAGGTTGCTGACAAACCCGTATAAAGGTTGAATCGGTAGGGGTCGAACATGTTCGACCCGATTTAACTCGTTGATTATGCTATAGGGCGTAGCATGCAGCGCCCCTACCACTAAGCAACAGAGCTTTTTATCAACCGTCTGAGAGTTTGCTTATCGTACTTAGTTGCTGGTATCGAGCTCTGGGAAACTCTTCACCAGATCGTCGATGGCTTTCATCTGCACCAGGAACGGCTCCAGCTTGTCCAGCGGCAACGCGGACGGGCCATCACACTTGGCGCTGTTCGGCTCTGGGTGCGCTTCAATAAACAGCCCAGCCAGGCCAACCGCCATACCGGCACGCGCCAGTTCGGCAACCTGCGCACGACGACCGCCGGATGCGGCACCAAACGGGTCACGGGTCTGCAGGGCGTGGGTCACGTCGAAGATCACCGGATGACCGCCAGTGGCATTTTTCATCACGTTGATACCCAGCATGTCGACCACCAGATTATCGTAACCAAAGTTGCTGCCGCGATCGCACAAGATCACCTGATCGTTACCGCCTTCCTTGAACTTGTCGACGATATTGCCCATTTGGCCCGGGCTGACGAACTGAGGTTTCTTGACGTTGATCACCGCACCGGTTTTCGCCATCGCTTCTACCAGATCGGTTTGGCGTGCCAGGAATGCCGGCAGCTGGATCACGTCAACCACTTCGGACACCGGCTGCGCCTGTGAAGCTTCATGCACGTCGGTGATGGTTTTCACGCCGAAGGTCTTTTTGATTTCTTCGAAGATCTTCATCCCTTCTTCCAGGCCCGGACCACGGTACGAGTGGATGGAAGAACGGTTGGCTTTATCAAAAGAAGCTTTAAAAACGTAAGGGATGCCCAGTTTTTGCGTCACGGTGACGTAGTGTTCGCAAATGCGCATCGCCAGATCGCGTGATTCCAGCACGTTCATACCGCCAAACAGCACAAACGGCAGATCGTTCGCTACGTTGATGTCACCAATGCTAACCACTTTCTGTTTCATGCTTTCGCCTTTGTTGATGTTAAATCAAATGAATTAATGCAGCGTGACCTGTTTCGGTTCAATCGAGTGGATCTGTACTTTGATTACTTCGCTGACCGGATCTTCAGGACACTGTTCGACAAAATAATTGAGATCGGAAATAGCAATATGGTTGCATTCCAACTGGGCGTAAATCAGCCCACGGTCACGGATTTCGTACGGGTCATCCGGATCGAAACACAGCACCGTTTCGCTGGCCCGCAACGCCATTTCCATCTGTTGTTCTTCCATCAGGGCGGCTTTCAGCGTATCGAGCATCTTACGCACCACCATGACGTTTTCTGACTCATCGAGATCATCGTCTTCCAACTCGGCGCCCAGACCCAGGTTGCCCTTGATCCACACTTCCAGTTGATGCTCGTTTAGCGTCTCACCGTTCAACGGATTGATCAGCCACATCTCTTCATCCAGCCAGTCTGCCCGCAGGATCAGTTGAGTGGGGAAAATCACCGGCAACAGCGGTAAATCCAGATGCGCAGCGATGTGAAGGAAAATGGTGCCAAGGGAAACCGGCGTGCCCTGTCGCCCTTCCAGCACCTTGTCGAGCCAAATCGCGTCGGACAGACGATACACGCCGCCGGCGCCGCCAAAACCCCAGGTTTTGAAGAACAGTTCAATGAGTGCGTCCAGTTGCTGTTCCTGGCTGAGATCCTTTGGCATCGCCGCACGTGCGTCGTCGACCAGCTGTTGCAGCTTGCGTTCGACTTCGGCGGTAGGGAAATCACGCCGCACGGACTGCGAAACCAGGATCACGCCCGCGCTCAGCAGCGCGGTGTTAAATTCAAAATCAGCAATGCTACTCATAAGTATCCCATCAGAAAGGGTATTTTCGTCGTGGCAAGTTTAATTATCAGGTACAGACAGCCCAACGCCAGCACAAACGCCAGGGTGCGCAGGTTCTTACTTTTGGTCTTCTTGCCCAATGCGACGTAGCCAAGCAGGATATAGATAATAACGCCAAACAGCTTCTCGGTCAGCCACGAGTCCATACCCAGCAGCGGATAAAGCTTGAACATCACCACCAACGCGATACCACTGACGAACAACACCGTATCATTTATGTGCGGCGTTATCTTCACCCAGCGCTTGTTCATCATTGCCGAGTCTCGCCATTTCCAAAAAAATCGCAATACAAACAAGATAATACTGATGGTGACTGTCAACAGGTGCAGATGTTTTAACGCTGAGTAGACTGCCATATTGCTTCCTTTTGTTTATTCGCCGTGTGCTTTGTTTTTGTTAGTTCTCAGTTACTGCTGCGGCCATTGGCCAAAAGTCACGCGATCGTTATCACCGTAGTCACGGCGGGTAGCGATCGAAATAAAACCGGCGGCCTGCAGCAATGCGCGCACGCTCTCGCCCTGTTGCCAACCGTGCTCCAGCAGCAGCCAGCCCTGTGGCTGCAGATACTGCGGTGCCTGTTGCACAATAGCGGATAAATCCGCCAACCCGTGCTGCTGCGCGACCAGTGCGCTGCTGGGTTCGAAACGTACGTCGCCCTGCGCCAGGTGCGGATCGGCGGCGTCGATATACGGAGGATTACTGGCGATCAGGGCGAAAGTTTGCCCGGTCAGAGGCGCAAACCAACTGCCCTGAAGAAATTGTGCGTTGCCGATCGCCAGCTTCTGCGCATTATGCTGCGCCAGCGCTACGGCCTCAGGCTGTAAATCAACGCCGGTCACCCTGCAATCCTGGCGTTCGCTGGCCAGCGCCAACGCAATGGCACCGGTGCCGGTGCCAAGATCGAGGATGTTGCAAGAGGATGACGGCAGGCGCTCCAGCGCCAGTTCCACCAGGCATTCGGTATCCGGACGTGGGATCAGGGTGGCCGGCGAGACCGATAGCGGCAGCGACCAAAACTCGCGTTCTCCAATCAGATAAGCCACCGGCTCGCCACGTTCGCGGCGCACCAGCAGCCTTTCCAACTGTTCTTGCTGTTGTTGCGTCAGCAAAGTTTCGCCAAATGCCATCAGAAAGGTTCTGGCCCGGCCGGTCACGAAACCCAGCAGGATTTCCGCGTCACGCCGGGCACTGTCACTCTGCGTCAACCGGGCAGCCGCGGCTTTCAGCCAGGATTGATAATCCATTACTCTGGCTCAGCGGACAGCGCGGCGAGCTGGTCGGCCTGATATTCCTGCACAATAGGTTGGATCAGCATGTCCAGCTTGCCCTCCATCACCTCGTCCAGACGGTACAATGTCAGGTTGATTCGGTGGTCGGTCACGCGCCCCTGCGGGAAGTTGTAGGTGCGGTTGCGATCGGAACGGTCGCCGGTGCCCAACAGATTACGACGGGTTGATGCCTCGGCCTGCTGGCGCTTGGCCATTTCGGCAGCGCGGATACGCGCCCCCAGCACTGACATCGCCTTGGCTTTGTTTTTGTGCTGTGAACGTTCGTCCTGACACTCCACCACAATACCGGTTGGCAAGTGGGTAATACGGATAGCCGAGTCGGTGGTGTTAACGTGCTGGCCACCGGCACCGGAGGAACGGAAGGTATCGATTTTCAGATCGCCGGCATTGATCTCCGGCAGCTCGGCTTCCGGCACCGCCGGCATCACCGCCACGGTACAGGCGGAGGTATGAATACGCCCCTGCGACTCGGTTTCCGGCACGCGCTGCACGCGGTGGCCACCAGACTCAAACTTCAGTTGGCCGAAAACGCCGTCGCCAGACACCTTGGCAATCACTTCTTTATAGCCGCCGTGCTCGCCTTCGTTGGCACTCATGATCTCGACGCGCCAGCGACGCGTTTCGGCATAGCGGCTGTACATACGGAACAGATCGCCGGCGAAAATCGCCGCTTCGTCACCGCCGGTACCGGCACGCACTTCCAGGAAGCAATCGCGCTCATCATCCGGATCTTTCGGCAACAGCAGCACTTGTAATTGCTGCTCCAGCTCTTCCGTTGCCGCTTTGGCGTCTTTCAACTCTTCCTGCGCCATTTCGCGCATTTCCGGGTCATCCAGCATCATTTCTGCCGTGGCCAGATCGTCTTGCACCTTACGCCATTCAAGGAAACAGCGGCTGACATCGGTCAACTGTGCGTATTCGCGCGACAGCGCGCGGAACCGATCCTGCTCGGCAATAACGCCGGCATCGCCGAGCAGCGCCTGCACTTCTTCATGGCGCTCTTGTAACGCTTCCAGTTTGGCAACAATAGAAGGTTTCATGCGTGGTATTAAACCCTGTTAATAAAGAGAAAACTAATGCTGATCCAGCCCGAGGCTGTCGCGTAATAATTGCAACCGCTCCACGTCGCCATCGCCGGCGGCCTGTTGGAGGGATTTGGTAGGGGCATGAATAAGACGGTTGGTCAGCCGGTGGGCCAGCTCGTGGATAACCTGCTCCACGTCCGCGCCCTGCGCGATGGCGGCCAGGGCTTTGGCTTCCATTTCCGCACGGATCTGATCGGCCTGTGAACGGTAGTCGCGGATGGTTTCCACTGCGCCCTGCGAGCGCAACCAGGCCATAAAGTTGATGCTTTCCTGCTGGACGATAGACTCAGCCTGCACCGCCGCGGCCTTGCGCTGCGCCAGGTTGCTCTGAATGATGGCGTGCAGATCGTCCACGCTATATAAATAGGCGTTAGCCAGCTTGCCCACTTCCGGTTCAATATCGCGCGGTACGGCAATATCCACCAGCAGCATTGGCTGGTTACGGCGCGCTTTCAGCGCTCGCTCCACCATCCCTTTACCGATGATCGGCAGTGGGCTGGCGGTAGAACTGATAATAATGTCGGCGTCCGCCAGGCGTTCGTCGATTTCCGGCAAGGTGATCACTTCTGCGCCGACTTCGTCCGCCAGCAGTTGGGCGCGCTCGCGGGTACGGTTGGCAATAATCATATGCCGTACTTTATGCTCGCGCAGATGACGCGCCACCAGTTCAATGGTTTCACCGGCCCCCACCAACAGGACGTTCAGTTCGGCAAGGGATTCGAATATCTGGCGTGCCAGGGTACAGGCGGCAAAGGCCACGGATACCGCACTGGCGCCGATTTCGGTTTCGGTACGTACGCGTTTGGCGACGGAGAAAGATTTTTGGAACAGGCGCTCAAGCTCACCAGACAGTGACTGCCCGCGTTGGGACTCGGCAAAGGCTTTCTTCACCTGCCCAAGAATTTGCGGTTCGCCCAACACCAGTGAATCCAACCCGCTGGCCACGCGCATCAGGTGGCTAACGGCTTCGTTGCCGTGGTGCCAGTACAGGCTTTTACTCACCTCTTCCGGGCGCAGGTGGTGGTACTCACACAGCCAGGAGACCAGCTGTTCGTGAATATGTTCCTGTTGCTCCACGCTAAGATACAGCTCGGTGCGGTTGCAGGTAGACAACACGACACCGCCCTGCACCAACGGTTGTTGGAGCAAGCTGGTTAGCGCCTGTTCGATAGACTCTGGGGAGAAGGTCACCCTTTCACGCAGAGAAACCGGAGCGGTTTTGTGATTTATACCTAACGCCAGCAGGGTCATTGCTTCGAGTAATACTTCTTTTGGTACGGGTTCTCGTTGAACGGCATTCTACTTGATGCGCGGGATCAATAAAAGGCACAACCGCATCTTCCGTCCAATCGCTGAAATAGACAGCATCAATGAGTGATTAGTAATAAATACAGCAAGATAAAGAATAATTTGACGACATAACATACTGAATTTTAGTGCAGTATGCGATATTCCGCACAGTATTGAGTAAAACTGACCAACCTGAGCATGGGGATAGCGATCAAATAACCGGCGTTTACCAGCCCAAAGTGCCGCAACGAAAGGTCGGATCCAAAATGAAGGAAACCTGTTGGCAAAAAACATGCTTCGCCTGCAGGTAAAAAAATGCCGAACCCGCAAAACATAACAGCGAAATAACGATTCGAACTGCAAGCTTCATAATTTTCGGATCTCCCCACCGCGATAGACTCTGGCGATATTACAGAACGCTACATCAACTAAACGCCAACGGCAGCAACACCCGGCCCCAGAGATATTCTTGCGTCCAGAGCGCAGGTTGGAACGATTGTGTTAATCTTATCAGCGAAGACCGCACCTGGCCCCGTGCCCGAGAGCGGTGACAAAGCCGGGAATTTTCAACGCGATGCAGCAAAAAATTGACGAGCCGGCGTTGCCCCGCTAGCGTAAATGCTGATACCAAGGTCTCGCTGTGCGTGCCCGCAAGGACAAAAGGACAAGAGAAAGTTATGCCAATCCGCAAAGTTAGTTTGCTCCGCCTGATCCCGCTGGCCAGCCTGGTGCTGGCTGCCTGTACTACCACCAAGC
Organism: Serratia sp. AR11; assembly: GCF_056376275.1. NCBI lineage: Bacteria > Pseudomonadati > Pseudomonadota > Gammaproteobacteria > Enterobacterales > Yersiniaceae > Serratia > Serratia sp. AR11. The sequence goes on along the minus strand of NZ_CM150739.1, from coordinate 2,248,171 downwards.
CGACCGGCCCGGCCACCAGCCCGACGTCGCCGCAGTGGCGTGCCCACGAACAAGCGGTGCAACAGCTGAGTCAGTATCAGACCCGTGGTTCTTTCGCCTACCTGTCAGATCAGAAAAAAGTCTACGCCCGCTTCTTCTGGCAACAGTATTCGCCGGACCGTTATCGCCTGCTGCTGACCAACCCGCTTGGCAGTACCGAGCTTGACCTCAACGTACAGAAAAACGTAGTGCAGTTGACGGATAACCAGGGCAAACGTTACGTCAGCGACAATGCCGAAGAGATGATCCGCAAGCTGACCGGCATGGCCATTCCGTTGGACAACCTGCGCCAGTGGATGCTCGGCCTGCCGGGTGAGGCCAGCGACTTCAAGCTCGATGACCAATATCGCCTGAACTCGCTGACCTATCAACAAGGTAGCCAGACCTGGACCGTGGATTACCAGGACTACAACAACAGCCTCAAACCACAGTTGCCAAGCCGTCTGGAACTGAAACAGGGTGACCAGCGCATCAAACTGAAAATGGACGATTGGACGCTTAAATGATTCGTCAATGGCCATCGCCAGCTAAACTCAATTTGTTTTTGTACATTACCGGCCAACGTGAAGACGGCTATCACCTGCTGCAGACGCTGTTCCAGTTTCTGGATTACGGCGACACGCTGACCATCGACGTGCGCCAGGATGACGCCATTAACCTGCTGACCCCGGTGGCCGGCGTGCCGGATGAGCAAAACCTGATCGTCCGCGCCGCCCGTTTGCTGCAACAGCATTGCGATCGTCATGGGCTAAACACCGCCCCGCGCGGTGCCGACATCAGCATCGATAAACGTCTGCCGATGGGTGGCGGACTGGGCGGCGGTTCCTCCAACGCCGCCACGGTGTTAGTGGCGCTCAATGATCTGTGGCGCTGCGGCTTGAGCGACGAGCAGTTGGCAGAGCTGGGGCTGGCCCTTGGTGCCGATGTTCCGGTGTTCGTTCGCGGCCATGCCGCCTTTGCCGAGGGTATTGGCGAACGTTTGCAACCGGCCAATCCGCAGGAAAAGTGGTATCTGGTGGCCCATCCGGGTGTCAGCATCCCGACCCCGGTTATTTTTGGCGATGCCGATTTAAAAAGAGACACCCCGGTTCGCCCATTAAATGTGCTGTTACAGGCAACTTACGCAAATGATTGCGAACCAATAGCAAGAAAACGTTTTCGCGAGGTTGAACAGCTTGTTTCTTGGCTGTTAGAATACGCGCCGTCACGCCTGACTGGCACAGGTGCTTGTGTGTTTGCTGAATTCGACACAGAAACCGCCGCCCGTCAGGTGTTAAATCAAGCCCCGGAGTGGATACGTGGTTTTGTAGCGCGTGGCGTTAACGTCTCTCCACTACATCGCATTCGTTCCGGGCAGATTGAACCGTAGTTCTCGTTTCGCTGCGCAGAGTCGCTCACACCTGGCCCTGTCATCCCTGCGCCGCTGCGGTTTCAAATTTTTTTTACACACCCGTATGATATTGCGCCGGCGTCGCTAACTGCCCCTTAGCGAGGCCGAATGACAATATCTTCTCTGGACGCATGCCTGAGGTTCTTCTCGTGCCTGATATGAAGCTTTTTGCTGGTAACGCCACCCCGGAACTAGCACAACGTATTGCCAACCGTTTGTACACCAGCCTTGGTGACGCCGCAGTAGGTCGTTTTAGCGACGGCGAAGTGAGCGTGCAAATCAACGAAAATGTACGCGGCGGTGATATTTTCATCATCCAGTCCACCTGTGCCCCTACCAACGATAACCTGATGGAACTGGTTGTTATGGTAGATGCTCTGCGTCGCGCCTCCGCAGGTCGTATTACTGCTGTTATCCCTTATTTCGGCTATGCCCGCCAGGATCGCCGCGTGCGTTCTGCTCGTGTGCCAATCACCGCCAAAGTTGTCGCCGACTTCCTCTCCAGCGTTGGGGTTGACCGCGTACTGACGGTGGATCTGCACGCTGAACAGATCCAGGGCTTCTTCGATGTTCCTGTAGATAACGTGTTCGGTAGCCCGATCCTGCTCGAAGACATGCTGCAACAGAATCTGGAGAACCCAATCGTGGTTTCCCCGGACATCGGTGGCGTAGTGCGCGCCCGCGCTATCGCCAAACTGCTGAACGATACCGATATGGCTATCATCGATAAACGCCGCCCACGTGCGAACGTTTCCCAGGTGATGCACATTATTGGTGACGTGGCAGGCCGTGACTGCGTGCTGGTTGACGATATGATCGACACCGGCGGTACCTTGTGTAAAGCAGCTGAAGCGTTGAAAGAACGCGGTGCCAAGCGCGTATTTGCCTACGCGACCCACCCGATCTTCTCCGGTAATGCTGTGGAAAACATCCGCAACTCGGTGATTGATGAAGTTATCGTCTGCGACACCATTCCGTTGTCTGCAGAAATCAAGGCACTGAAAAACGTGCGTACTCTGACGCTGTCCGGCATGCTGGCTGAAGCCATCCGTCGTATCAGCAATGAAGAGTCAATTTCTGCGATGTTCGAGCATTAATCAGAATTCTTTTCGGTGCGGCCCCCTGCCGTACCGGATCGATTGATTGCCCGATAGCAGAAAAAGAAAAACCCGTTGGTGCATCAGCAACAACGGGTTTTCTACGGGTAGTCAAACATGACCTTAAGCCTTAATGCGCGGCAGATCTCCTTTGCCGTAACGCGGGTTCCCTTTTATTTTTTTAATCAATGTGACGAACGATGATTGTCGTTTCGGCAGCGTTTATCAAAATGTTTTATCCACCAGTAACGATCCGCCACCTGCTCACGCCCGCCGATACGCGCACCAACCAGCCATAACAGCGCGCCGACGAAGATACTCATGATGGCGCCATGGGCGAAAAACTGCGGCAAATTGAACTGCGATACTTCAGCAAGAATGTTGTATCCAACGCCGAAGATCATGACTACCAGCCCCAGCCCCATAAAAAAGTTGCCCATTTTGTTCACGTTTCTACGTTTCATATGCCACCTCCATAGTGCCATTTGCCAACCAGGGTAACTCAGTAAATGGTTAACCCACTTTGATAAGTTAAGTATAGGCCCTGTTCCGGCAAGGGGATTGCGTAGGCGATCACAAATGGTAAAGAAAGCATGACAAATCTTTACTTAAAGCAAGTAATTAGTTAACAAATTGAATGATTATGCTAATGAATTACTCCCCATTCTGAGGATGTCCGCTGACTAACGCCACGCACAGCATCAGGATTTTGTCATTCGCGGCGCAGGCAGGTAGACTAATGCCCTTTCCATTATCTCGATCATAGCGAATCTCCCCGTGAGCAGTATTAAATTGATAGTCGGCCTGGCGAATCCGGGCGCTGAGTATGCCCAGACGCGACACAACGCCGGCGCCTGGTACGTCGATTTACTGGCCCAGCGCCATAACCAGCAGTTGAAGGAAGAGAGCAAATTCTACGGCTACACCGCCCGCCTGAATTTGGCCGGTAATGACGTGCGCCTACTGGTGCCTACCACCTTTATGAACCTCAGTGGCAAAGCCGTGCTGGCGATGGCCAATTTCTACCGTATTGAGCCGGACGAAATTCTGGTCGCGCACGACGAGCTGGATATTCCGCCCGGTATCGCAAAAATCAAACTGGGTGGCGGCAACGGCGGGCACAACGGGCTGAAGGATATTCAGAGCAAGTTCGGCAATAACCCGAACTTCTATCGCTTGCGCATCGGCATTGGCCATCCGGGCGATAAAAACAAGGTGGTGGGTTTCGTGCTCGGCAAGCCACCGGCCAGCGAGCAAAAAATGATTGATGAAGCGATTGATGAAGCCGCACGTTGCACGGAAATTCTGCTGACCGACGGCCTGGAAAAAACCGTTCGTCGCCTGCACAGCTTCAAAGCGCAGGCCTGATAGTGATTGCAGCGGGCATCACGCCCGCTGCCGCCCCGCTTAGGTTCGCAGTTTGAAGGTTTCCTCACCGACGTTGGCATCGTCGGTCTGATAGCCTTCTTCCGCCACATAATATTGCGGATCGTCCAGCTCATGGCTGCAAAACGGTCCGGCCTGCTTTAACAGACGTACGCAGTCGCCGCTCAGGTGGCGTAACCGAATGGTTTTTCCCGCCGCCAGATAACGTGCCGTCAGCTTATCAATCGCTTCTACTCCGCTGGAGTCCATCACCCGGGTACCGGCAAAATCCAGCACCACGTTTTGCGGATCGTTTTCCGGTTCAAACAGCTCGGCAAAGGCCGTGGTAGAACCAAAGAACAGCGGCCCGTCCAGTTGATATACCGCAACATCCCCCTCCACCTGATGCTGACGCACGCGAATGCGCGCCTGCTGCCAGGCGAACACCAGCGCTGAGATAATCACCCCGCTGATCACCGCCATCGCCAAATCGGTAAAGATGGTGATCACCGTGACCAGCAGCATCACCAGCGCATCGGCCTTCGGCATCCGCCGCAAGCGGCGCAGCGAACTCCACTCAAAGGTGTTGTAACACACCACCAGCATCACCCCGGCCAGTGCCGCTACCGGTAACAGGCCTATGTAACCTGACAGGCTGACCACAAACAGGATCAACAGTATCGCACCGACGACGCCGGAAATACGTCCGCGCCCACCCGAGGTGAAGTTGATAATCGACTGGCCAATCATCGCGCAGCCGGCAAAACAACCGAACAGGCCGCAAATGGCATTGCCCGCGCCCTGAGCGATGCTCTCGCGGTTGCCATTACCCTTTTTGCCGCCCATTTCGTCAAGCACCGTCATGGTCAGCAACGACTCAATCAACCCCACCAAAGCGATCACTACCGCATACGGCAGCACCACTTTCAGCATTTCCAGGCTGAACGGGGCCATCGGCAGGCTGAAATGCGGCAAGGCGCCGGAGATATCGGCCAGATCGCCGACCCGCAAGGTATGCAGGTTAAATCCAATCGCCAGCGCGGAAACCACAATCAGGGCCGCCAACGAGGCCGGGATCACCCGGGTCAGCCGTGGGAACAGCACCACCACCCCGATCGCCAGCGCCACCAGCCCGTACATCAGCAGCCCCTGCCCGGCAATCATATGCAGCTGCGCCAGCATGATGACGATCGCCAAACCATTCACAAAACCGTGGATCGCCGGCAGCGGCACCAGACGAATAAATTTACCCAGCCGGAAAACGCCAATCAGGATTTGGATCACCCCGGCGAAAATCGTCGCCCATAACACATAGGCCATGCCGTGTTGCGCCGCCAGGCTCATCAGCACCACCACGATCGAACCGGCCGCGCCCGACACCATACCCGGCTTGCCGCCAAACAGCGCGGTGACCAGACCGATAATGAAGGCGGTGTGCAACCCAACGATCGGGGAAAGCCCGGCGACCAAAGAAAAGCCGACCGCTTCGGGGATCATGGAAACGGCCACCACAAAGCCCGCCAGCACCTCGTTCTTGACGGTCGACAGCCTGAAATTGTTCAGGTTAAACATGGATTATTCACTTCTGACAGATAAAAAACCTTCCCGCAGGACGGGAAACACAGCCGCATGGCGCGGCAAACCTCAGGAGGGGGGCAACTCAGGGTGGACTGGGCAAGAAGTACATCCGGCGCGTTTCCTGTAGGTTAATCAGAAGTGTCAGTATGTGTAAATGTGATCCAAATCTCAATCAAAAACCGGTTTTGTGGCTGCATTTGCCCGCAGCACACAGCCAGATCGAGAAAAACGGCCATTACGTGTATAATGGCGCCATTATTTCGTCCTTTATGCAGTGGGTTAAACCTAACCGGCTGATAGTTAAGATATTTAAGGTGATAACAACATGGGATTCAAATGCGGTATCGTCGGCCTGCCTAACGTAGGCAAATCCACCCTGTTCAACGCGTTGACCAAAGCGGGTATCGAAGCAGCCAACTTCCCGTTCTGCACCATTGAACCTAATACCGGTGTGGTGCCGATGCCCGATTCGCGTCTGGACCAGTTGGCCGAGATCGTCAAACCCCAACGCATCCTGCCAACCACCATGGAATTCGTCGACATCGCCGGCCTGGTGAAAGGCGCGTCCAAAGGCGAAGGCCTGGGCAACCAGTTCCTGACCAACATCCGTGAAACCGAAGCTATCGGCCACGTAGTGCGCTGCTTCGAGAACGACAACATCATCCACGTAAACAACAAGGTTGACCCGGCTGACGACATCGAAGTGATCAACACCGAGCTGGCACTGTCGGATCTGGACACCTGCGAACGCGCTATCCACCGCGTACAGAAGAAAGCCAAAGGCGGCGATAAAGACGCAAAAGCCGAGCTGGCCGCACTGGAAAAATGCCTGCCACAGCTGGAAAACGCCGGCATGCTGCGTGCGCTTGATCTGTCCGATGAAGACCGTGCAGCCATCCGCTACCTGAGTTTCCTGACGCTGAAGCCAACCATGTACATCGCCAACGTCAACGAAGACGGCTATGAGAACAACCCATACCTGGACAAAGTGCGCGAAATCGCTGCGGCCGAAGGTTCGGTCGTGGTTGCCGTGTGCGCCGCGGTTGAATCCGACATCGCCGAGCTGGAAGACGAAGACCGCGCCGAGTTTATGGCCGAGCTGGGTCTGGAAGAGCCTGGTCTGAACCGCGTGATCCGCGCCGGTTACGAGCTGCTGAATCTGCAGACTTACTTCACCGCTGGCGTAAAAGAAGTTCGCGCCTGGACCATTCCGGTTGGCGCTACCGCACCGCAGGCAGCCGGCAAGATCCACACCGATTTCGAGAAAGGCTTTATCCGCGCGCAGACCATCGCTTTTGAAGACTTCATCACCTACAAGGGTGAACAAGGAGCCAAAGAAGCCGGTAAAATGCGTTCAGAAGGTAAGGACTACATCGTCAAAGACGGCGACGTGATGAACTTCTTGTTCAACGTCTAAACCTCGTTTTCTGCACCAGACTCCAAAATCCACGCCTTGGCGTGGATTTTTTGTTTTCTGATTGTTTGAAATCTAGAGCGAGTATCGGCAAGGCATCTGACAACTGGGCCGGTAATTACAGATGCCCCGGCTGGCGCTATAATGCGTTTACTTTCAATGGCAGGATATGTCCCGATAAGGAATTAATCATGAATAATGCGCTGGCTTCGTACACCACCAAAGCCATTCAGAAGTTGCAAAAACTGGGGATTATCCTTTCGCCTGAAACTGATTCCCCGATCCTGTCCTTACTGGATGCAGTCTCCGATCTGGACAATAACCGCGTGATCGCCATTGGCCGTACTTTACAGCAGCAAAGCGCTTTTAACGCCGTGGTGCGCGATAACATCTGCAATATGGACGTAGCCAATCGGCAGGCAAAAGTCGTCTCTTCATTTGATTCAATCCGTAAAGATGCCACTCAGATGGTTGGCTGGCTGGAGGACGGCAAGCTTGACGTTATTGAACGTATGAAATCGGGTTGGATGACTCTGCGCCGCGGATCTATCCCCGACCGTTTCAATGATATCAAACAGACCTATTTAGAAGTGGCCAGAGCGTCAGAAGAACAAATCAGCCGTGAAAAAGTCATTTTGGAAGCCTATCAGGATTTTCGATTTGGTCTGAAGCAGGCCTATGTCGATGCTCAAACTTTACTGACCGCAGCGCAGGATAATTTACAACAAAGTCGCCAGTTATTGCAGACGGCTCAAACTGCCACTGAGCAATCGCAGAGTGATGACAATATCACCCGAGCCCAGATGGAGCTGACACGTGATGAAGCATTAAGGACCATGCAGAAAGAAGACGAACGTTATCAGATAGTCAAAGATCTGGCGGATAATCTGATGATCGCCTATAACGCTGCCGAAGCCGTTTTTGCTCGTTTGCAGCAGACTAACGCCATTAAAGAGCGGGTCTACCGCCAGAGTGTCACCTTCTTCAGCACTAACGAAATTGTCTTTACCGCCCTGTCAGCCTCAATGACGTCGCTACAGGGGTTGGCAGAAAGTACCGAAACGCTGGAGGCAATGTGACCTGCCCCCAGGATTAGATACAACGCTCACTTAGTAATGTCGGATCCTTCACTATCAGAATTACCCTTTCTCCAGGCCGCCGCAAATTCAGACGGCGTCTGATAATTCAGCGCGGAGTGCGGGCGGCACTCATTATAATCCTGACGCCATTCACTGATGGTTTTCCTGGCATGACTGACGTCACTGAACCAGTGTTCATTCAGGCATTCATCGCGAAAGCGTCCGTTAAAACTCTCAATAAATCCGTTCTGTGTCGGCTTGCCGGGCTGGATAAGTCGCAGCTCCACGCCATGCTCAAAGGCCCATTGATCGAGTGCGCGGCAGGTAAATTCCGGGCCCTGATCCGTTCTTATCGTCGCCGGATAGCCGCGAAACAGCGCAATGCTGTCCAGAATACGCGTGACCTGCACGCCTGAAATCCCAAAGGCAACAGTGACCGTCAGGCATTCCTTCGTGAAGTCGTCTACGCAGGTAAGGCACTTGATCCTGCGACCGGTGGCCAATGCGTCCATGACGAAATCCATCGACCAGGTCAGATTGGGCGCCGCCGGACGGAGCAGCGGCAGACGTTCTGTTGCCAGCCCTTTACGACGTCTTCTGCGTTTTACGCCCAGGCCACTGAGGTGATAAAGCCTGTACACGCGCTTATGATTAACATGCAGCCCTTCACGGCGCAGCAACTGCCAGATGCGACGGTAGCCAAAACGCCTGCGCTCCAGTGCCAGCTCAGTGATGCGCCCAGATAAATGCGCATCTGCAGCCGGGCGCTGAGCCTCATAGCGGCAGGTCGACAGGGATAAACCCGTGAGCCTGCAGGCACGACGTTGCGACAGACCGGTCGCATCACATATCAACATCACGGCTTCCCGCTTCTGGTCTGTCGTCAGTACTTTCGCCCAAGAGCCACCTGAAGCGCCTCTTTATCCAGCATGGCTTCGGCAAGCAGCTTCTTGAGTCTGGCGTTCTCTTCCTCAAGCGACTTCAGGCGCTTAACCTCAGGCACCTCCATACCGCCATACTTCTTACGCCAGGTGTAAAACGTGGCATCGGAAATGGCGTGCTTGCGGCAGAGTTCACGGGCGGATACCCCGGCTTCAGCCTCGCGGAGAATACTGATGATCTGTTGGTCGGAAAAACGCTTCTTCATGGGGATGTCCTCATGTGGCTTATGAAGACATTACTAACATCGGGGTGTACTAATCAACTGGGAGCAGGTCAAATGAAAGCGGGTATCAATGATGGCCTCATCAACATCGCGACACAGGGTAGCAAGCAGCTTGAAGTTGGTCTGAGGGCCGGCTATGGCACTACCATCAAGGCCGATTCTGTACGTTCTTTGGTTAATGCCATTGTCTCATTCCAAGAGTCCAGCTACCGAATGATTGAGGAATTGCGTACCGAAGCGACAAACAATGCCAATGAGCTAGCCTCCGTCGTTGAAGATGGGAAACGTCGTTTTACCGAAGTCATTACCAAGGCAGAAACATCTCGCTAAATTTACCAAGGATCCCCTTATTGGTTCCAACCAGGATGATTAGGGGGTCTGACACGGAGTTATCGATGCACGCCTACGAACTTGGCCGAAAACTGGCAGCCCTATCGGACCGGGCCAGAGCGGCCCTCTCTGGAATTGAAATCAATCAGGCAGATGCTCGCCACCTGCAACTGGTGCTGAAACAGCAAATCGCCAGCCTCTATCACCAGATGGCCACAGTACTTCTGAAAGAATCTCCTCGCGTTGGCGAAATGGCAAACGTGCAGAAATTACTAAATAAACTTCAGCAAGAGATTGCCCAGTCTCAACAGGCCTTACAGCTCAGCGAGAAAGAAATCGAGAACCGACATGCTCAGTTGCAACAGTTGCATGTAGAAATAAATCGGCAAGAAGATGAACGAGATCGGCAACTACAACAAAATATTGATGCTGTAGCAGCCAGGCAGTTGATGGTTAAAAGCAGTCAGGATGTCGGCCAACAGGAAAACAGCCATAAGGAATTAATGGCTGAAACGACCACCAAGCTAGGGGAGTACCATCAGCAACGCATTTTCATGTTCCTGGAGAGAAAAGGCTATGGGCAACCGGGATATTCAGCCTGGCCGCTGTCGCGCAATCTCGATAGCTGGCTGGCACGAATTAGCCACTATCCGAACAACGCAGCCAATTACCGGATGCTCCTGGCACTGCAAAAGGAATCTACTCGGCGTCTGCTGGAGTTGCACAATCAAACCAAGCAACAGACCAATGAATATCAACAATATGTACAAGACGTCGAACAGAATCTACAGCTGCCCACGCTGTATCTGAATCTCAACGCGCTAGAAAAAATACTGAGTTCCACACAACAAGAAATCCGCAACCAGCAAAATAAGCTGCAGGAATACGCTCAGGGCGAAGGTGAGACTTACAGCCAGATAACAACACAGCTCTCGGCGCAAATGGCCTTATTGCCTCTGGATAAATTGGATATTCTGGTGGCGAAAACCGAGACGCCGACTGACGATCGCCTGTTGGAAGAGCTGAGAGAACTACAGCTTGAAGAGATAGCGGTCGAAGAGAACCTGCTACAGCAAGAGATCGACGCTCAATTAGCCCAGCGCCGTGCCACTGCCGCCATCGAATTGAACAATCAATTTTCGGCGCAGGGATATGACAATCCGATTTATGAGTACCAATGGAGATGGTCAGATAAACCGGAGGAACTGTTTGAAAACTACCTGTCCGGTGCCATCAGTCTGAAAGCGGTATTGCATAAGTTGGATATGATTACCCACCGACTCCCACCACCATCGGTAACTGCCAGAGCCTCGTCCGGTTCGTGGGGAAATTCATCCGCACGGAGCTATTCGTCTGGCGTCGGATATAGTTCTTCATCTTCATCTTCATCTTCATCGTCCTCTTCCGGCAGCGGTGGTAGTGGCTTCAGTTCTTCTTCTTCAACCGGCGGTGGCGGGTTCCGCACTACGGATAGTTTCTAATGAAATATATCTATGCCCTAAACACAACCAGCGGGAGTGTGGCCCATGAGTGAGATTAAATTAAGCGACCAACTAGGTGCCATGGCCATTATTGACTCACTCTACGCACAGCGTATTGCACTGGACGAACATTTGGATCTGCCCAAATTACGCCAGAAAATTACACAACGCATCCGTGATTACTATCAGTCCAGCGGAACCGACATCGACGATAAACTGATTGAGCAGGGAGTTAAAAATTGGTTTTCACAGCGCCTGCGCTATCAGACAAACAAAATGAGCCTGAGCCAACGCGCTGCTGCATTCCTATACATGACCAGTAAGCAGTGGTTGACAGGACTTGCTATCATACTTGTTGCACTGGCCCTTGCCTGGAAACTGAGTCTTTACATAGGCCAGCACCAACTTGCCGCGCTGGAAAAGAACATTGCGACCCAAACCAGCCAAAGCAACCAAATGGCGGCGCAAGCGCAGACGTTATCTGACCAACTCAGCAAAATGAAACATGAGCCGTTCATCTATGCAAAAGTACCAGCCGACCAGATAATCACGCAGGCGGAAAACCTTTTGTCCAATTTCCAGTCCCGCCAAGCCGCACCGCTTGTCTCCGTGGAAAATACACCACAAAGGTTGGACATCCTTACTGCGGTGAATCAGCAAAACCAGGCGTTACTCACGCAAGTGAGGACGCTAATGCTCCGCTGGCCACTACTGCAAAAATGGGATAGCACCCTCGGCAATATGGATAAAGATCCACAGCTGCAAACCTATCTCAAGTGGGCGCCCGACCTGACAGGGAAATTTGCCGAAGCCACCTCAGCGCTGTCGAAGAACGCCGCAGATACGCAGATCAAGATCGAGGCAGCCTTCAAGGCTTATGACCGTGAACGTATGCGTGATGGCTTATATTTCACGATGGACCAAAGAACCCAAAAACTGCGTAATCTCAAGCTTTCCCGCCAGGACCGAGTAAAGGTCGATAACGATATTAGCTATGCGCGCAATCTCATCGCTCGTGCAGACCTAAATGACCGGGTTATCCCCCCTCTTTGGCTCGAGGCCTTGGCAGGGCTGGACTACACCTATGATCTGATCATGCAACCGCTGACGCTGACTATTGTCGATCGGGTGGGCGAGAAGTCGGGAGTAGAACGCACCTACGATAATTCAGGCGGTAAAAGCTGGTATTTGATCGTGGAAACACAAACGCCAAGCCATACACCTTTCCCAATATCAGTAAAAGACAGTGAAACCGGGAGGAAAACGCGAACAAGTCAATTCGGTATCCGAGTTTCGCAAAAAGAGTATAAGAAGTTGAAAAAAGACAAGCTGGATGACGGTCATATAGATCATGCTCTCGTCGGTAAGAAACCTGCCGGCCAACTGGGCTTTACCTACACTCGCCCAGTTCAGGACGGCGTAATTACCGAGTGGTAATCATTATTACCCGCCATCCCCCAAAGCCGCGCAACCGCGCGGCTTTAATTTAACCCTCACCGTCCCCGCAGCACCTTATCCACCAGCCCCCACTCCACCGCTTCGTCTGCACTCATAAAATGGTCGCGGTCGAGTGCTCGTTCGACCTCTTCATAACTGCGTCCACAATGTTTGGCATATAGCGTGATGACGCTGTGCTTGGTGCGTTTCATCTCTTCGGCGTGGATCAGAATATCCGACGCCTGGCCCTGAAAGCCGCCCAGCGGCTGATGCACATGCAAACTGGCATTGGGCAGCGCCATTCGATGCCCCGCCTCCCCGGCCATCAACAGGAAGGAACCCATCGAACGCGCAGTGCCCATACACAGGGTATGCACCGGTGCATTGATGTAATTCATGGTGTCATAGATGGCGAAACCGCTGGTGATCACCCCGCCCGGTGAATTGATATACAGATGGATCGGTTTCTCCGGGTTTTCGGCCTCCAGAAACAGCAACTGGGCGCACAGCACTTCGGCAATCTGATCGTTGACCTCTCCGTTCAGGAAAACGATGCGGTCACGCAGCAATCTCGAATAAATGTCGAAAGAACGTTCCCCCTGGCTGGTCTGTTCAACCACCATAGGGACGAGCAGCATCGATTCACGCATGAGTGAACTCCTGTTTCAGATGTGGAATGGGAAAGGTTGGCCGTCAGGCGGCGCGCATCAGGTGCCGTCCGCTGTCGTTCGCCGCCGTCAGCCGGGCATCGTCCAGCCGGTGGATAACGCGCAACAGGCTGCCGCCAGCGGCGGTGGGCAAAATTTGCAAGGTCACGGTGCTTTCAAGGAACGGCGGCTGATCATCGCGCATCCGGTAACTGATCTCTGCGCCCGGCGTCACCGCAATAGGTTCTGCATCGGCCAATACGCGGGTTGGCAACCATTGTTCGCGCAATGCCGGGATGCCAATCGCCCGCCAGACTTTTTCGGGCGGCGCATCGAGTGAATATTCCAGCACTAGCGGCTGCGGGTTAGCGTCGGTCTGGTTCATTGATCCATGTCCTTTAGCAAAATATTCAGCTTATCGATACGCTCCGGCCAGAAGGCACGGTACTTGTCCAGCCATTGAGCAATCAATGCCAGGCCCTGCGGGTCCACCTGATAATTAACGAAACGCCCTTGTCGCTCCTCGCACACCAGGCCCGCCTGCCGCAACACTGCCAGATGCTGGGACATGGCCGATTGGCTGATCGGCATACCTTCACGCAGCGCACTGGCATTCATGCCGCCAGCCGCCAGTTTCTCGAAGATGGTGCGACGGGTGGGATCCGCCAGCGCCTTGAAGATGTCATTTTCATTCATAACTAAACATTAGTCGCCACTTATCTAATGCGCAAGTTTATCGGGGTAATGAGAATGGCGCTTATCCGAGCCGCCATTAAAACCCCTCAGCGAGCGCCGAGGGGCGAGTTTTATCGATAGTGGATTACAAGGTGGTGCAGCGCAGATCGCCGGCGAGGTTCTTTTTGCCATCCTGCGCTTCCAGCTCGATTCTGGCCAACGGCGTGTCCTCGTCATAACGGGCCTGAGCATCCAGGGTCTTCGAGTATCGGTTGTACTTCCACCAGGCATAACCGAGGAAGATTACCAGCCCGCCAACGTTATAAAACACAATAGTCATAATGCTGGCGCCGGTCGGGAAGGTTGAGGCGACAAAACCCACGGCAAAAATAACGATCAGCGTGCTGACAATGGCGATGCCCTGCAGCCGGGACCCCATCTTGAAGTCGCGCTGTACGCGGTCGTACTTCAAACGCAGGTTCAGGTAGGCCAGCATAATGAACAGCGGCGGCAGCATCGATGCGGCGGCGGTCATATTAATCAGCGTATTCATTAAATCCTGCACGCTGTCAGAGCCCAGCGTCGGGATCAGCATCAGTGGGATGACGATAAAGAACTGCAACCAGGCCGCGCGGGTCGGCACGCCATGCTTGTTCAGGCGGATGGTTTTCTCGCCAAAGATGCCTTTGGGGATCTCGGTGAAGAAGATTTTTACCGGGGCAGCAGTCCACATCAGCAATGAGCCAAACATGGCGGTAAAGGAGATCAGGCCGACGAAACGGTTCATCAGCACCGCCGGCAGGCCAAAGTGCGCCGACAGCCCTTCAAATACCTGAACCGTACCGCCGGTAAAGTGCAGATCGGCGCGGCTCACGAACACGTTAAGCAGCAATGATGACACCGAGTACAGCACGCCGATCACCAGTCCGGAAAGGATGATCACTTTCACAAACGAGCGGCTGCCGCCCTTCACGTCATTGACATACACCGCCACCGATTCGGCCCCGCCCGCCGCCTGGAAAATCCATGCGGTGATACCGAGGAAGGCCCAGTTAAAGTTAGGGGTGATGGCTTCCACCGTGATCGGGTTCGCCGGTTCGATGCCGCCAATCACCGCCGCACCGGCCAGGATGATGTAGGAGAACGTCAGCAACAGCATCAACGAAGAGGTGACCGAGGTCATCGGCCCCAACAGCTTGGCGCCGCTGTTGGAGATATAGGTCGAGAACGCGAACAGGAAGATACTGATGATCGCGGTGGTTAACGGCGTGAAGACGTAGTCATAGCCCAAAAACGCATAAGAGGCGTAAGCGATAACCCTCGGCAACAGCGCGGTGAAGAAGAACAGGTTCACAAACCAATAGGTATAGGCGGTCATAAATGCCCAACGCCCGCCCAGGGCGCTTTTTACCCAGGCATACACCCCGGCTTCGGAGTTTTTGTTTAGTGAAACGAACTCGGCAATGATCAGGCAGAACGGAATAAAATAGATGATGGTCGCCACCAGGAACACCGGGGCGGAGGCAATGCCAAGCTGAATATTATTGTTTATTACATTATTAAAGCTGAACACTGCCGCGAACGTCATCGCCAGCAGGCCGAACTTGCCGATAGTATTTCTATTCGACACAGCCATAGACACTCTCCGAAATATTGTAGGGTACTTAATCGGTTTATTTCCCCTGGTCTTTCAAGCTGCAGCCTTGCCGGCGGCAACCTGAAAGCAATGGGGCTTATTTTTAATTAGGAGTTCGGCTATTTATTAAGGAAATAGCTGTCTTCTACCGTCACTTTTAAAATGACTTTTTTTACCTGGTGACTTTCTTTAAAACGATAGGCCTGGTGATTCTCAAAGATAACGACATTCCCTTGCCCCACCCGGTGTGGCTCGCCCTGCCCGCTGAAAAACTCGCGGTCGGTTTCATCCTGATAGGCCACCACCGAAGTCAGTTCACATTTGTCGGCAATCTCAATAGTTTCCTGGCCGGCAAGGTAATAGTGCAGATCAAAATAGCGGCGATTCCCCTCCAGCCAACCATGTTGTTGGCTCGGGCTGGACGCCAACCGGTAAACCAGCGAGTCGCCAACCGAATAAAAGACATCGGGCTCGATGCGTTCAATATTATTGATGGCCTCCATACAGCGTTGCCATTTTTTCCCGGCGCGGTAAATAAGCTGAAACTCCGCTAATGATTCGACAATAATCATAAGTTCGCCTCTTCTGACTGAGCGTTATTAATGGCCGGTGAAAAACGATAGCCGGCAAGCGTAGCCGCCTCGGTTTCCTGCCGGTTAAACGGCACCAGCGTAAAGCCGTAGTTAAACGACGACAGATAAACCCGATAGGAATCCAGCACCTCCGAACCCCAGGAGTTGGAGCCCAGCCCCAGAATTTGATCGTCGAGGTTTAACGTCAGGTAGTCGCTTTCTTGCAGTTCATTAATATGCTGAGCCTGGTGCAGCATCTCGGCGCTGTAGGGCCACAGGCTGAAATTGATCGGCCGCCGCGGCTGGATAAAGATGCCGTGGCCATTGGCATCTTGCAGACTCAGCCAGCGTACCTCTTGGCGATTGCCGTTATCCTGCGGGAACGGATAGTGCTCAAACAGTTCGCCAACCCGCTGCTGATAGTGGCCGATCAGGTTAGCCTGGCAGCTGTCCTGATAGTTTTCCCCCGGTCCACGGCCGTAGTATTCCACCTGTTCAAAGCGGCGGCTGAGGCCAAAATCCAGGCCAATCTTCGGGATCACCTGCTGGAAATCGCCGTAAGGCTCGCCCGACAGATCCAGGCTGACATGGCCCTGCGCAGAGATCTGCCAGCGGTAACGGCAACGCATGCCAAAATCAAATACCGGCGGGGCAATCAGGGTGCAGACTTCAATCACCACGTCATCCCCCTGCTGTTCCCAGTGCAGGCTACGGAAATGCTGCTGCATGATCTGCAGATGATTCGGCAGCCAAATGCCCTCATACTCCTGTTTGTGGTTGTCGATCACCGGTTTGAAGAAGGTCAGGTGCGGTGCGCGGCCCACCACCTCCTCTCCTGCCACTTTCCACGACTGCAGTTCGCCACTCAGGCGCGAGAAGGTCAGGCTGAAGTTCTCGCCACTGACAATAATTTGATGGTTTTCGTCAGCGCATTGCAGCGCAGAAACAGGGATGGACTCCGGTGGGCTAACTAACGCGGTGGCAGGCTGCAACAGATGTTGATACTGCCCCAGCAGATCTCCGCTTTCGCTGTAACGGGTGGCGCTGTCTTTATACACCTCGACGTCGATGAAGGTTTCTTCCGCGCCCAGCGCCAATGCAGGCAAATGGACCTCTTCTGATTCCCCCGGCTGCAGGTGCGGCAGCTTAATCTCATAGCCGGTCAGTAGCCGCCCGCCGGCCTTAACGCTGACCTTCAGCGTAATATCGGCCAACGAACTGAACCAATAGCGGTTTTTGACCCGTAATACCGGCGTTTTCTCGCCCACGCCGCTCACCTCAACCGGACACAGCACCTGTTTGTATTCACGCAGGCCGGGACCAGGGCGCTGATCCGGGTAGATCAGGCCATCCATGCAGAAGTTATAGTTATTCGGGTAATCGCCGTAATCGCCGCCGTACTGATAACGTTCCCGCCCCTGCTGGTCATGGCTGAGCAAACCGTGATCGCACCATTCCCAGATGTAATGTCCCTGCAGGCTGGCATGGCGGTTAAACACCGACTGATATTCGAACAGTCCGCCCGGCCCATTGCCCATAGCATGAGCGTATTCACACAGGATCCGGGGTTTGGGGTGAGGATACTCACCGAACGCATTCATCATCGCCACGCGGGAATACATGGTGCTGATCACATCGACCACTTCCGCATCCCGGTCTTCTTCGTAATGCACCAGTCGGGTGGCATCGAGCGCCTTACAGCGTTTGGCCATGGCGCGAATGTTGCAGCCATAGCCAGACTCGTTGCCCAGTGACCAGATAATGATTGAAGGATGGTTTTTCTGCGCCTTCACATGGCGCTCAATGCGTTCTACGTACGCGTTTTCCCAACGTGGATCGTCGGTAATGCGGCTGATATCGCCAACGTTGGCAAACCCGTGGCTTTCCAGATCGGTTTCCGCCATCACAAACAGGCCGTAGATATCGCACAGCTCGTAAAAACGCGGATCGTTCGGATAATGGGCGGTGCGCACCGAGTTGATGTTGTGCTGTTTCATCAGCACGATGTCGCGCTCAACCCGCGCCATATCAACCGCCCGACCTTTGCGATGATCGTGGTCATGGCGGTTAACGCCGTGCAGTTTCAGGTAGCGCCCGTTGATGTGGAATAGCCCATCACGCACGCTGATTTCACGGAAACCCACCCGCTGCGGCACTACCGATAACAGATTGCCATCGCCGTCGCGCAGGCTGAGCAACAGTTGATACAGATAGGGATCTTCCGCATTCCACTGCCTGGGCTGGCTGACCGGGATCTCAAACCGGCAGGTGGCACCCGCCCCAATACTCAGTTCGTTCGCCCACTGTTCACCAATGCAGGCTTCACCGTCAAAGAGCTGCGCCTGCAGACGATAACCGCCAGCCACGCCTTGCCCCAGATGCTGCAACTCGACGTCTATCGCCAGCAGCGCATCGCAATACTGCTCGTCAAAGGTGGTAACCAAAGTGAGATCATGAATATGTGTGCGTTGCTGGCCGATCAGGTAAACATCGCGGAAGATACCGGCCATCCACCACATGTCCTGATCTTCGATATAGGTAGAATCGGCCCATTGCAGCACGCGAACGGACAGCAGGTTGTCCCCCGCTTGCAGATAGTCGCTGAGATCAAACTCGGCTGACAGACGGCTGCCTTTACTAAAACCGACGTAGTGACCATTGAGGTAAACCTCAAAATAGGTTTCCACGCCGTCAAATTTGATGATGACCTGCTGATCCTGCCACTCGTTATCGAGAGTAAAAAGGCGCTGATAGGCCCCGGCAGGATTATTGGTCGGCACATAAGGCACGTCGATCGGGAATGGGTAACCTTCGTCGGTATACTGCAGTTGACCATGCCCTTCCATCTGCCACATGCCCGGCACGGCGATTTCGCCCCATTCCGCCATCGGCTGGCGGTAAAATGCCTCCGGCACCAGGTCCGGGTGTTCGAAGTAGCGAAACTGCCAACGCCCGCTCAGCAACTGGAAGCCCAAACTTGCGTTGCGATCAAAACTCAATGCCTGCCTGGCATCCGCATAGCTGAAGAAACTCGCCCGCGCCGGCAAGCGATTCTCCGACTGCTTTTCTATGTTTTCCCAATTGTTCACGTCACGTCTCCCGACAGCTTTCAATGGGAGAACGATAGTAAATATTTAGTAAAAACTACAGATCATATTTACCTAATGACGACGGGATCACAAAAAATATTAAATATCTTTTTTAATCATGACGTTAATTTTTACTCTGGCGGGCCTCCCTGTGCAGCCGCCATCGGCGTGCCGCACAGGGAAGATTAATCAGGCTAGCGTGGTGTCGCGCAACTGAAGCGAGCTGGGAACAAAGATCGATAAAGGAATGGTTCGCTCATCGCGAATGCGCTCCATCAACAGGTTGACGGCCTGAGCGCCCAGGGTTTCTGATGGAATGCGAACCGTTGATAAGGCAGGGAAAATAAACCGGGCGGTGGGAATATCGTTCACACTGATCAACGCAATCTGCCCGGGGACCTGGATGCCCTTTTCATGTAGTGCACGCAGGACGCCGATGGCAATAGAGTCGGTCGCCACCAACAGCGCCGGCGGATAATCGCTGGTGTCCTCCAGCATTCGTTTGGCGCACTGGTAACCCGCCTGACTGCTGAAATCACCGATGTAAATATCCTGGGGCTGCACCACGTTTTTCAACCGGCCATACTCGACAAATGCCTGCTCGCGCTGATCGGCAAAGGTCGGGTCGTCACGCCCGCCGATAAACCCAATACGTGAATAACCGCGCCCGATGAAATAGTCGATCACCTTCTGGCTGATCTTATACAAATCAACGTTGACGCAGTCGAACTGCGGGTCTTCAACCACACCGTCAAGGAACACCACCGGCACTTTCTGTTGGCCAAGTTGCTCGTGCAACACCGGCTGAGGGCGACCGATAACCAGCAGGCCATCAGCCGCAGGCAGCGCTTTTTCACCGTTGAAGTCGTAACAGGCCACCAGCGAAATACCCAACTTTTCACATTGAGTTTCAATGCCATAGCGCATCGCCAGATAGTAAGGATCGTTAATCTCGATGCCCTGCTTATAGGTGAACAACGCGGCAAACGTCAGCCGATGCCCGCTGTGACGTTTTGAAGGCTGAACCTTGTATTCGAGACGCTCTGCGGCTTCCAGAATTTTTTGTCGGGTTTGCGCTTTCACGCTCAGAGTGGGGTCGTCATTCAGCACTCGCGAAACGGTAGCAACAGACACGTTCGCAGCTTCTGCGATTTCCTTCAGTGTGGCCATAGAGTCTCAATGGATAGACAAAACGCTAGCTTACCGGGACGGCTCAGCAAGGTATACGCCCTGATGCCCCCATCCCCCCTTTTTATCCGCCAGAAGCATCCTTATCGCGCCCCGCGCGGCGCTTGCAGACGGTTCGCAATGCTTAATAGCGAAGATACCGATTTCACCCTTTGTGATCAAGTTAACGATTTACTGATGTTACGGTATTTTTTACTAAATATTTTACTAATATAACTGCCGCTTTACCGTCCTGTTTAAGACGGTTTTTTACCTCCTCCCAGGGAAAAGGGGCCGACCTACATGCGGTTAATGGAATGAATTGGCAGGTGTCACGCAGTGCCGAACGTCCACTAACCAAAAACAGATGCGTGTCCAAATGAAAATAATAGCCAATAATAGATTTTTACCCGTTTTACTTCTGATTTTACCCCTGGAACTGCCGGCGCAAGAGTCCGTGGTGCCGGCGGAACATAACGAGCTGACGCCCCCCAAACTGACAACCACCGCCGCTACCGCCCTGCGCTTTTACGGTGAGCTGGGCATCGGTGGCAGCGTCTATCTCAACGGTGAACACCAACACAAATACAGTGACGGTACCTATATCGAAGGCGGGCTGGAGATCAAACACGGCCATTGGTTCGGCCTGATCTACGGCGAAGGCTGGACGGTGCAGGCGGATCATCAGGGCAATGCCTGGGTGCCAGACCACAGTTGGGGGGGATTTGAAGGCGGCATCAACCGTTTTTACGGCGGCTATCGCACCGACGATGGCACCGAAATGATGCTTAGCGTACGCAACGACTCCTCGCTGGACGATTTGCAATGGTGGGCCGACTTTACCCCGGAATATGGCTATGTGATCCCCAACACCCGGGATCTCTCCTACGCGGCCAAACTGCAGAATCTGACCGGAAAATTCCGTTACAGCGTCACCGCCGCACCGGAAAGCCGCATCAACGAAAGTAAGGCGTTACTGCACTTCGGTAAATATGACCGCTACTCGGACAAATATACCTACCGTGCCATGGTCAACGGCTATACCCAATACGATCTGCAGGAAGAACTGACGTTATTAAACGGCCTGGAAATTACCGACGGCATGGGGCAACTGTACCTGCTGGGGCTAAAAGGTAAAAACCTGGCCGGCCGCGTCTGGCACCACACCGGAAAGGGCGATGGCAGCCACCCGGGCACCGAGTCGGGCCTGATGTTAAGCGCCATGGTTGAAGCCACCAAAGGGCTGTATTTCTCGACCGCCTACAGCTACGCCCGCCACCGGCTGGACAATGCGCCGGACACCGCCACGTCTTACGCGCAGGCCGGTATCTGGTACGAGTATGGCGGCGGCAAATTCGCCACCGCGCTGGACAGTAAATTCTATATGACCAACGACAGCACCGACGCCAGCAACTCGGTGTTTCTGATGCAGTATTTCTATTGGTAACCGACAGGGCAATCCTAATGAATATGATTAATAAACTGCCGCCTTTGGCCATAGCTATCACGCTGGCAATATCAGGCTGCTCTTCTCACCCGGCGAATGAGAACGTCCTGCGGGCAGCTGCCTATAAAAACGTCATCAATCGCAGCGGCGCGCCACACTACATGCTCGACTACGATTTTGATGAACACCAGCGTTTTAACCCGTTTTTTGATCTGGGGGCCTGGCATGGTCACTTGCTGCCTGACGGCCCGGAAGGTATCGGCGGTTTCCCCGGCCCGGCGCTGCTTACCGAAGAATACATCAACTTTATGGCCGACAACTTCGATCGGCTGAGCCTGTATAAAAATGGGGAGAAGGTAAACTTCAGCATGACCGCCTACAGCATCCCGGGGGCGCTTGTCCAACAACTCAGCGCGCCGGGGATCCAGGTCAATCTGACGCTGCGTTTCGCTACCGCA
Organism: Serratia sp. AR11; assembly: GCF_056376275.1. Classification (NCBI taxonomy): domain Bacteria; kingdom Pseudomonadati; phylum Pseudomonadota; class Gammaproteobacteria; order Enterobacterales; family Yersiniaceae; genus Serratia; species Serratia sp. AR11. The sequence continues at coordinate 2,226,105 of NZ_CM150739.1, read as the reverse complement.
CGCACCTCGCTGCTGGAAACCCAAATCATCACCGATACGCCGCTGGAACTGGTGTGGGACGGCGCACTGCTGGAAAAATACTACGCCAAACAGCAGAGGCCACAGTCACCTCAGACCATCGAGCAGGCATTTCCGGGCTACACGCGGCACATTCTGCCGACGGCGGACGGCCTGCGGGTCACCTTTGGCAAAGTGCGAGCCTCTTCGCAACTGATGACCTCCGGCCAGTCTGAATATCAGATTCATAAATCACTGCCGCAGCAAACGACGGTGAACGGCCATCAGTTTATCGCCAAAGCCAATATCAAAGGCTCCACCACCCTCTACACCACCTACTCTCACCTGCTCACCGCCGCTGAGGTACAGCAGGAACAGGGCAAGATTGCCGCTATCCTCGCCAACCCGCAGCAGTACATGAAGGCTTCCGCGCAACGCTGGGAAAACTATCTCAGCAAGGGGCTTACCAACCCGCATGCCACTCAAGCGCAGGAGCGCGTGGCGGTGAAAGCGATAGAAACGTTGAATGGCAACTGGCGCGGCGCAGCCGGGGCGATGAAGTTTGATTCGGTGACGCCTTCGGTGACCGGGCGCTGGTTCTCCGGCAACCAGACCTGGCCCTGGGATACCTGGAAACAGGCCTACGCCATGGCGCATTTTAATCCTGACGTCGCCAAGGATAATATCCGTGCGGTGTTCGCCTTCCAAATCCAGCCGGATGACCCACTGCGCCCATGGGATGCCGGCTTTATCCCGGATCTGATCGCCTATAACCCCAGCCCGGAACGCGGCGGCGACGGCAGCAACTGGAATGAGCGCAATACCAAACCCAGCCTGGCGGCCTGGGCGGTAATGGAGGTGTATAACACCACCGGCGATAAACAATGGCTGGCCGAGATGTATCCGAAGCTGGTCGCCTACCACAACTGGTGGCTGCATAACCGCGACCATAACGGCAACGGCGTGCCGGAATATGGCGCGACGCGGGATAAGGCGCACAATACGCCAGATGGTCGGATGCTGTTCACCGTTAAGCGCGGGCAGCAGGAGAAAACGCTCGCCGGATTGAACAACTATGACCGGATTGTTCGCTCCGGGCACTATGACAACATCGAAATCCCGGCCCAGGTTGCCGCCTCCTGGGAGTCTGGACGTGATGATGCCGCTGCCTTTGGTTTTATCGACCCGGATCAGCTGACCCGCTACCTGGCACAAGGTGGAAAGCGGCAGGACTGGCAGGTGAAATTTGCGGAAAACCGTGCGGCAGACGGCACTCTGCTCGGGTATTCCTTACTGCAGGAGTCGGTGGATCAAGCCAGCTACATGTACAGCGACAACAAATACCTGGCCAAAATGGCCGATATTCTGGGCCACAGCGCCGATGCCGCCGCCTTCCGCAGCAAGGCCGACAAGCTGGCGAATTACATCAATAGCTGCATGTTCGATTCGTCCAGTGGCTTCTTCTACGACATTCGCATTGAAGATAAACCCCTGCCCAATGGCTGTGCCGGCAAACCCATTGTCGAACGCGGCAAAGGGCCGGAAGGCTGGTCACCCTTGTTTAATGGCGCAGCCAGCCAGCAGCATGCCGATGCGGTGGTGAAGGTGATGAAGGACTCGCGTGAGTTCAATACCTACGTCCCACTCGGTACGGCGGCACTCACCAACCCGGCGTTTGGCGCAGATATTTACTGGCGTGGACGAGTCTGGGTAGATCAACTGTATTTCGGGCTAAAGGGTATGGAAAGCTATGGCTACCGTGCCGACGCCGTCGCCATGGCACAGACCTTCTTCAACCACGCCGATGGACTGATCACCGACGGGCCAATCCGCGAAAACTATAATCCGCTGACCGGCATGCAACAGGGCGCACCGAATTTCTCCTGGAGCGCAGCTCACCTCTACATGCTGTATAACGACTTTTTTACCCGCTAATCTCGCCGTTACCCTGCCAGAACGCTCAACTGGCAGGGGTTTCGCTCGGGCTAGGATTTAATCGGGACCACCAGTACGTCAACGTTCAACTGGTTGATCGCATGCTGAGTAGAGGAAAACAGCTTGTTCCACAGATCGTGGTGATGGCCGAAGATCACCAGATCAATGCTTTTATCCACCACCGCATTTTGCAATTGCTCGGTGAAATCACCGCGCCCAATAATCACCTCGTAGATCGGGTAATTCACGTTTTGGGTCAACGGCTCCAGCTCTTTTTTGATCTTGTCTTCAAAAGATCCACCGTCGTAACTCTTCTCAGAGAAACCAATCGCGGCATGATAGGTATCGTAGTAAATATCCACGTAAATAAGGGAAAGTTTAGCCTGCAACGCAGCGGCCAAGCGCGCGCCTTTTTCCACCAGCCGTTTGCCGTCATCACTCAGGTCGGTGGCGATAACAATATGTTGATAACACATAGCGCCTCCTGTCATTGATTCAGTAGAGACCCCAGCTTCTGCGCTAACATCAGAATTATAGCATTATGATTAATTTTAGTTCAGAAATGCGACGTTCGGGCGGGGATATCAGGCTGAAATAGCCCCGTTGCCGGGGCCTGATAAGAAGGTATTGAGTGAAAACGTTATTCCTTATTCTGGCCGATAAGGGGTATAGACCCCGCTCAGACTTTCGAGGAAGGCGACAATATCATCGACGTCCTGCTGAGGCAGCTCGCTACCCACCTGATAACGCAACATCAGTTTTACCGCCTGATCCAGCGTAGCGACGTCGCCACGATGAAAGTAAGGCGCGGTCTGAGCGACATTGCGCAAGCCTGGCACTTTCTGACGTAACCGGTCACGCACAGCACTGGTGACGTTCATACGCCCAATATCTACCGTGGTGATCTCGCCAAAATTAAAATCACGCTTCAGCCCCAAAGGCTCAAAAGAGCGGCCGCCTAATATGATCCCTGCATGGCAGGTGGCGCATTTGTTGTCTTTAAATAGTTGATAGCCGCGTTTTTGCTGCATCGTCATGGCATTCTCATCACCGCGCAGCCAGTTATCGAAGGGTGCATTCGGGGTGATTAAGGTTTTTTCAAATTCGGCGATGGCATCGGTAATATTTTCGCCGCTGAGCCCTTGTGGATAGACCGCAGCAAAATCGCGAGTCAGCAACGGATCCTTGTCGAGTTTATTGATAATTTCATCCCAGGATTTGGAGGCCATTTCTATCGGGTTTAATGGCGGCCCACCGGCCTGGGCCTGTAGCGTCGGCGCACGGCCATCCCAGAATTGTTCGCTATTGAACACCGAGTTAAACACCGTTGGCGCGTTAATCGGCCCCACCGCGCCACCTACCCCGACTGAGGTTTTTCTTCCATCGACTCCGCCGGTATTCAACGAGTGACAGTGGGCGCAGGAAAGAGTGTTATCCCCAGACAGGCGAGGATCGTGATAAAGCCGAAACCCCAATGCTACCTTCCGCCCATCAACCGGCAATGTTTTGGGGATCGGTTGAACCGGCTCATTACGATGGGGCTGCGCAGTATCTGCACTGGCGTAATAGCGCGCGCGTTGCTGCGCTATCCAGGCGAGAATAATTTCCCGTTCATCGGGATTGATCTGCCCAGCCCAGTGCAAAGCCACATAGCGGGCGGGTGGCATGGTTTTGTGCTGCATTACCCACTCAATTTTATTCAGGTCGCTTTGTGCCTGCGGCCTATCTTTAATCAGAGCGCTGCGCACAGGCTCCAGGTTGAAGGAGGAGTAACCCAGGCGAATATCGTATTCCATCAACTGCTTGGCGATGGGGAAAGAGGCATAGAACGGAAGCGAAGCGGACGGGGTATGGCAGTAGTCGCAGCCCTTTTCCCTCAGCAACCCCAGCACCTGGTTATTCTGTTGCACTGCGGAACGTAATACCGAGCTATTCTCCATTCGCTGGGTATCGAGATGCCAGACATAGCCGGCCAAACCGAAATAAACCAACGCAACAGCTGCAATGGAAATCGCCGCAATACGGATGACTTTTTTCATTTCACTTTCCTTATGAAACATTGCCGACCAAATAATCGTCGTCAAACAAGACTAAACAGAGGGTAAATAATAATCTTGACGATAATCAATAATTCCCACAGCCATTACCTATAGCTGTAATAGCATTGACCTATCAATTAGGCGTTGCAAACTTTCAGGTAAATCACCGATTAGATTAAATCAGCAAGAATTAACCCTTCAGACATTCACTGAATTAATGAGTATTTAAATTATTATTAAAACGAGCAGCAGAAGATAAAAATGCTATTTGAATGGCAAGATTACTGCAGGCAGCGCTCGCGTGCAATGACGAACGCTGCCGGGGTTTTAACGCACGCGTTGCACTTCAAACCAAACGTTGCACACCGACAGGATCAGCGTGTTGGCGTCTTTTTGCAGCACATTATCTCCAGGTACGCCGTCGGTGCCCTGATCGGTAATGCCTTTGATCTGCGTATCGGCATGCTGGATCATCACGCGCTCTACCGCCGGCGTGCTGATGCCCAGCATCGGGAAGTCGATATAAGAGCTGCTGCCGGAATTGTCTTCGACAAACTCCTGCGCCTCTACCGTGCTGAGGGTGGCGCCTTCATTTTTCAACTCAGTGCCATTCCAGCTGAAACCGTCGGCCTTGTAACTGATTTTTCCGCCGATCAGGCTTTTGGCCTGTTGCTCGTCCCAGCAACCGACGGTTTGCGTCGGCAAGATCTTGCTGACATGCCAGTTGCCCAGCAGCGTTTTAGGGATAGGTTCCACCACCGCATCCGCCGCCTGCACCTGAGTTGCAGATACACAAGTCAAAACCACCAATGGCAGCAGCGCCTTGCGCCAGATGTTAAATTGCATTTTATTTTCCTTTGACTATTCGCGCCCCTGTCGGGCTCGCCGTCATCATAATAAGCGGGTGGAACCTGCGTCAAAACAAAGTGAGTATCAGGGCACAAACAGGGCGGTTGTTGCTCATAGCAAATCGCTATTAATCATAGTTAATCAGTATTTTATTTTAGTCAGACGATTATCTACAGTCACTGCCACTCTTCAGCCTGCAATAACCAGCAGGCTATTTTGACAAGGACTCTGGGAAATGACATTTACACTAAAAAAACTTGCCGCCACGCTGGCAGTAACCGGCACCCTGCTGCTGACCGCCTGCGGGCCGACCGCGCAAGACGCTCACCACATCAAGGTCGGTATCAGTGCCGGTATCGATCAGTCGCTGTGGGCGGTAGTGCAGAAAGTCGCCAAACAAAAATACGATCTGGATGTGGAAGTGGTGACCTTCACGGATTACGTACTGCCCAACGAAGCACTGAATAACGGCGATCTGGATATCAATGCCTTCCAGCACAAACCTTATCTGGAAAAACAGATCCAGGAACGCGGTTACAAACTGGTGGCGGTGGGCAACACCTTCGTTTACCCGATTGCCGGTTACTCGAAAAAGATCTCTTCCCTCAGTCAACTGGCCGACGGCGCACAGGTTGCCGTACCCAATGACCCAACCAACCTCGGCCGTTCACTGCTGCTGTTGCAAAAACAGGGGCTGATCGGGCTGAAGGACGGCGTCGGGCTATTGCCTACCTCACTGGATATCGTCAGCAACCCGAAGAAGTTGAAAATTGTTGAGATTGAAGCGCCACAGTTGCCGCGCGCGCTGGATGACAAACAAATCGCACTGGCGATTATCAACACCAACTACTCCAGCCAAATTGGGCTGACACCGGGCAAAGACGGGCTGTTTGTCGAAGACAAAAACTCGCCGTACGTCAATATTTTCGCCAGTCGGGTGGATAACCAAAACAACGAAAACGTAAAAAACCTGGTCAAGGCCTACCAGACCGATGAGGTCGCCGCCAGCGCCGCCGAAATCTACAAGGGCGACGCGGTTAAAGGCTGGTAATTTGCACTTTGCCCCGCGGTGAACGTCGCGGGGCTGGAGTGAAATGGCGCTGCACGCAGCGCCAGATGGTTTAGATACCGTTATTGCAACGCGTGGTCAATACCAGGTCCGGTAGGGTTAGCGCAGCGGTCGTCGGATTGGTCAACGTAAAAGTCACCGTACCAGCCTCAGTGACGCACACCGTACTTTTCACCCGTTTTGGATTCTGGTTGAACTTCACGCCGTAAGCAGCAAACGTTGGCAGCACCGTCGCCAATTGCGCATCAATATCCAGACTTGCCCCCGGCGCCAGCGTTATATCCTGGGACGTTGACTTAACGATTAAATCAACAAAGTCTCCGCTTACCCACTCGGGGTTAACCCCCCCTATTACGCAGCTATATTTACGCGCCTCCCCCGGCACAGCCCTAAAGTTATATACCTCGTCCCCTGCCCGAGCATCGATGTCCGTCGGGATTTGGCTGTCATAACGGAATTCCCGGCGACCATAGGCGCAAGCATCCATCTGGATCCGACGAATACTGGTGGCACCAATTTCAAACCTGGTTACCGGTACAAAGGCAGTATCAAACACGTTTTTACCGATAACTGTGTTTGGTCCATAATCAGTGCCGATAAAATACAATCCGGCAAAAGAAGACTTAAGTTGCACAATGTTATCGGCAAACACAAAGCTGCCGGGGTTCGACAGGCGAATATGGCCCTGATTGGTGTCCGTTACTCGGTTACCGACAAAACTGCCGCCGGTGCCTAATTTGATGTAATTACTACCGGAACCAGCGCTAGTGAACGTAGAACCCTCGAAAAAGTTACCACTGGTCACGCAATCACTCGCGGAGAGCCCGATCTTGCAGTTCAACACCCGGTTGCCGGTAATGGTCGCACGGGTGGCGGAAATGCCAGGATACTCGGCCGTTGGGCTGGTACCACAGGTGTCCACCTGGTTATTGGCTATCAGCGCAGACTCAACATTAATCTCTCCCAACGTAGTGAAACTGATACCGTTTTGGACTGTGTTGCGCACCGTATTGCCTACACATTTACTTCGCCGGATCGGGTTCTTTTGCGGGTTATTACTCAGTTCACTGTCGACAATAATGCCAAAACGATCGATGCCATCGACAAAGTTATCCGCCACCTCCCAGTCGTCAATATTGGTGAATGCAATACCGTAAGAGAGGTTGGTGAGAGAGTTGCCCTGAACCAGTAAATTCTGGAAAAAAGTCGTTGAACCGCCATTTTCATCGTTGAGGGTAATCCCTCCACCACGGTGGCCCTGAGCGGTATTGGGCGAGCCAATAGCGTCGTACAACCGATTATTGAGGATCTTGCCGTCAAAACTGGGGGTTGAAGAGGTTTTCAACAAAATCCCATCGCCGTTATGGTGATAGATTTCATTGTCCCGTAGCAGCCAGCGGCGACTGCCACGCACCGCAATTCCTTCTTCACCCAGTTCATGGCACTTGTTGCGGTAAATCTCGAAACTTTCCGATTGCCTGATACTGATAGCATCGGTATGCATAAACAAATCGAGATCGTGAAGGCGAAAACGCTGACCACCATCAATAAATAACGCAGTTGCCTGCTTGGACCACAGACGCGTCGGGTCACTGCCTTTGCGACTCAGCGTCAGGCCGCTGAAGGAAAAATCCGTTTTATTAACAAACTGCACCATCGTCAGCGTCGTCTTATCACTGTCAAGATAGAGTTGTCCGCCGCCACTAATAGTACTAAAGCCAGGCGCATCAAGCGTCATAAAGGGGGTTTTGGCATCGACATCAGCCAGGCGGTAATGGCCCTCAAGAACCATTTTTTGCGGCGTTTGCGCGCTAGCGATGCTACCGGCGTAACTGAACATGCGTTTAACCGCCGGGTAATCATTGATAACCCCATCTCCCACCGCGCCAAACATCTCTGGATTTAACACTGAATCTGCGTCGAGCACTCGCATCCAACAGTAGGGTGAGCTGGCAGGCTGGGTCACGTAGAGGCATCCATCAGGGATAACCCCGCCGGCAGGGATTGAGACAAAGGTGCCTCCCCCCAACGTACTGCGGATTTGTTTATTTAATCGCGCGGCATCGAAGGCGGTAACCTCTATCAAGGTGCCGGTTGGTGCCGTTTGTTGAGCCAGAGCAACGATATCTATGCAGGTGTCGGTCATGGTACATCTCCTCATGACGGCATGATTGCCGCCGAGAGACTGTATATAAACCCAGTTCATTGCAAAATCTGTTAGACGATGGCACAACAGAATTCCAAAAAAAAGCGCTGCCTAGGCAGCGCACCTTCAACACGGGTATAACCTATTATTTCGCCGCGTACTTTTGCATATTGGCCGGGGTCACCAGTTCAAACGGGATCCAATAATAGGGATCCAGCTTTTCGCCTTTGATCATACGTTGCGCGACATCAACCGAGGCTTTGCCCTGACCAACGGCATCCTGAAATACCGTCACCTGCATCTTGCCGGAAGATAACGCCTTGAGGCCGTCCGGCGTGGCGTCGATACCGCCAACCAGCACCTTGCTGCCCTGCTTACCGGCCTGCTGCAACGCCATGATCGCGCCAATCGCCATCTCGTCATTATTGGCGGCGACGATATCGATAGACTCGCCGTTGGTGATCCAGTTCAGCATCAGATCCATCCCTTCGCTGCGCGAATAGTTGGCGCTCTGCTTTTGCACTACCTTCATTTTCGGGTACTTCGCCACCACCTGCTCTACATCCTTGGTGCGTTGCAGCGCCCCGGCGTCGGTAAGGTTGCCGATCATCACCGCCACGTTGCCCTGATAGTTGGCCAGCCGCGCCAGCTCTTCCATTTGCAAGGTGCCGGATTGCTTCTCGTCGGAGCCAACAAACACCACGCCGGCAGGCAGTTTGCTGTCGCCCGGCGTACGATTCACGTACACCAGCGGAATGCCCGCTTTGGTCACCATTTTGGTGATGGCTGGCGTACCCGCCGAATTGACCGGGTCGACGATAATCGCGTCCACCCCGGCGCTGATAAAGTTCTGCACCTGATCGGCCTGGCGACCTACGTCACCGCGTGCGTCTTCGAACTGCACGCTGATTCCGCGCGCCTTGGCCTCTTTGTCGATTGAATGGCGAATGATGGTCAGGAAGTTCTGGTCAAAATAGGCCATCGACACGCCGATGGTTTCCGCCAGCACCGAGGTGGAGCAGCCGAGCGCCGCCACCAGCACAATTCTCTTTAAGTATTTCATGGTGATTCCCCTGAGATAAAAAAAACCGCCGGGCAAAGTGCACCGGCGGAGATTTACGGCAATCAGTGTTTTTTACGGTTACGGTGCATGTCGATAGACACGGCGGCGACGATAATCACGCCTTTGATAATGTCCTGAATATAGGAGTCTACGCCGATAAAGGTGAAGCCGCTTTTAATCAGCCCGAGGATCACCGCGCCAATCAATGTGCCGGTAATGCGCCCAACGCCGCCCATCAGGCTGCTGCCGCCGATCACCGCCGCGGCGATGGCATCCAGCTCGTAAGACATCCCCATGCTCGACTGGCCGCTGCTGACGCGCGCCGCCAATACCACACCTGCCAGCCCTGCCAGGCCACCGGCGATGGTATAGACCGTCACCAGGTATTTATTGACGTTGATGCCGGAGACTCTGGCCGACGTCATGTTGCCGCCGATGGCGTAGATGTACTTACCGTAACGGGTGTGCTTCAGCGCAATGTGGAAGATCACCGCAATCACCAGGAAGATGATCACCGGCATCGCGCCCTGGCCGATAGAGGTAAAGCCGTCGGACAGGAAGCTGACCGGGTTACCCTGGGTGTAATACTGCGCCAGGCCACGCGCCGAAACCATCATGCCCAGAGTTGCGATAAACGGTGGGATGCCGGTGCGGGTAATCAGGAAGCCGTTGATGAAACCGCAGATAATGCCCACCCCGATCCCCGCGCCGATCGGGATCGCCGCCGGCAGGTCGAGCAATGCCGGGTACATCGGTGAAATGCTGTCCGAGGTTTGCGCCAGGCTGGCTGCCACCACTGCCGTCAGGGCTATCAGCGAGCCGGAGGAAAGATCGATACCGGTGGTGATGATGACCTGGGTCACCCCCACCGCGATGATGCCGATAATCGCCACCTGCAGCACAATCAGCAGCAGGCGGTTAGGGTTCATCAGGAAGGACTGGTCGCGGATGTACCAGCCAAGAATTTCAAACACCAACGCGATGCCGATCATCACGATAAAGATGCCGGTGTCTTTCGGCATTTTGCCACTCAGGCCAGCGAACAGCGGCGCTTTACCCGCAAGCGGCTTCTCGATTTTTACATTACTCATGGGGATTCACCTTTGCGTTATTCAGAGGCCAGCGCCAGGATTTTTTCCTGATCCGCTTCTTCTTTATCCAAAATGCCGGTAATACGGCCGCCGTGCATCACCATCACCCGGTCGCTCATGCCGAGGATCTCCGGTAATTCCGATGACACCAAAATAATGGCGACGCCACGGTTCGCCAGTTCGCTGATCAGGCGGTAGATTTCCGCCTTCGCGCCCACGTCGATGCCGCGCGTTGGCTCATCGAGGATCAATATTTTCGGTTGGGCCAGCAGCCAACGGGCAATCAGCACCTTCTGCTGGTTGCCACCGCTCAGGTTATTGATGATTTGATCCATAGTCGGGGTTTTGATGTTGAGCTTTTTGATCTGCTCCATGCAGTCCTTGGCCATTTGCACATGACTGACAAAGCCGTTCTTGCCGATGTACTCCGACAGGTTGACGATGCTCATGTTCTCGACCACCGACAACACCAGAAACAGCCCGGACTTCTTGCGGTCTTCGGTGAGAAACGCCAGCCCGAGTTCAATCGCTCGCGAGGGTGAATCGACCTTCGCCGCCTTGCCCTCAATGAAAATACTGCCGCCGTCCGCCGGGTACATGCCGAACAGGCTTTCCATCACCTCGCTGCGACCGGCCCCCACCAGCCCGGCGACGCCGAGGATCTCGCCGCGCTTGACGCTGAACGAGATATCGTGGAACCAGTCGGCACGCCGCAACCCTTCGACACGCAGCACTTCTTCGCCGATATTGTTGTTGAATTTGGGGAACATCTGGGTCAGTTCACGCCCCACCATCATGGTGATCAGCGACTGCTTGGTCAGGTTTTCGGTTTTATCGCAGGCGATAAAGGTGCCGTCACGGAAGATGCTCACCTCATCGGTAATGGCGAAAATCTCGTCCATCTTGTGGCTGATATAAATAATGCCTTTGCCCTGGTCACGCAGTTCGCGAATGATGGCGAATAGATGCACCACCTCGCCTTCGGTCAGCGCCGAGGTGGGTTCGTCCATGATCAGCACGTCCGCGTTGTAGGAAACCGCCTTGGCGATCTCCACCATTTGCTGATTAGCGATGCTCAGTTCACCGACCAACGTCTCCGGCTTGAGCTTGATGTTCAGCCGCGCCAGCAGCTCACGGGTTTTCTTGTTCAGTTGATCATGATTCACAAAGCCCAGCTTTGCCGGCTCACGCCCCAGCCAAATGTTTTCCGCCACCGTCATATAAGGCACCAGGTTGAGTTCCTGGTGAATCATGGAAATCCCCGAATGCAGCGCCTGCAGCGTGTCGCTGAAGGTCACCGGTTGGCCTTTTATTTTTATGGTGCCTTCATCGGGGTGATAAATACCGATTAAACATTTCATCAGCGTGGATTTACCCGCGCCGTTTTCCCCCATTAATGCGTGTACGCTGCCTGGCTTGATTTTAATTGAGACTTTATCCAGCGCCTTCACGCCGGGAAACTGCTTACTGATGCCTTCAGCCTCAAGAACATAAGGATACATACTGATAACCTCCGCCGTTCGTCAATGCATCCCTGCCGGGTAAATACGGCAGGGATATAACCGCGCTGCCTTAACGCTTATTTTCTGTTCTTGTCGGCAAATTCTTGATAGTTAGCCTTGGTGATCAGCTGATACGGGATCAGTACGTTGCTTTCCACCTTCTCGCCTTTCACCAGTTGAATGGCGGTTTGCACCGCGCCTTCACCCTGTCCTTTGGCATCCTGGAATACGCTCAGCGCCAGATCGCCCTTCTTGATGTATTCCAGTGCGTCCGGAGTGCCATCAACGCCGGCCACCAATACGCCACTTTTCTTCGCCTGTTTCAGTGCCAGAATCGCGCCAATCGCCATTTCGTCATTGTTGGAGGCGATGGCATCAATCTGCTGACCGGTCAGCGCCCAGTCGGTAGTAATGTCGACGGCTTCTTTACGGCCCCACTTGGCGGTTTGCTTGTCGAGGATTTTGATGCCGGGATACTTGGCCGCCACTTCTTCCACACCACGGGTGCGGTCGCGGGTCGCTTCATTGGACAGTTCGCCCATCAGGATCATCACGTTGCCCTTGCCGTTCATCAGCTTGGCCAACTCTTCCATCTGCAGCTTGCCGGCCAGTTTGGAGTCTGAGCCTACGTAGGCCATGCCCGCAGGCAGCGTGACCTCAGGGCGGCGATTGACGAACACCAGCGGGATCTTGGCGCTTTCCGCCAGTTTGATCATCGGCTTCACGCCCTGGGTATCGACCGGGTTGAGGATGATGGCGTCGACGCCCTGGCTGACAAAGTTCTCAATCTGTTGGATCTGCTGGGCGATATCCCCTTTTGCATCTTCAAATTGACCGCTGACGTTGCCGTCCTGTTTCATTTTGCTCTGCATTGACTGGCGCAGGATGGTGAGGAAATTGTCATCGAAATAAGCCATTGAAACGCCGATTTTGATGTCTTTGGCCAATACGCTGGCCGGCAACATGCACATCAATACCGAGGTGACGATCAGTTTCTTCAGCTTCATGTTCTGTACCCTTAATAGTTAGAGTGAAGAGGCCTGTTGATTTGACAGCTAATGAAAAATATTTTTTACATTCAAACAACAATCCGGTCGGTGTTATCCCTTTGATACGGCAGATTTATCGCTTTTATTCCGTATTCAGGCGGTGTGAAAAACTTTGATCAATGTCTCAAATAAGATTAAAAACAACGCTTTAAAATAAATAACCTATCGAGTCATTGAAGTCACAAAGTCATTATCAAATGTTTATTTCATAATTGAGATTATTGAAACTTTTTAACTCAAACAAGCGAAACATGTGTTTTGGAATGGCCAAGTAACAAAAACATGACACGGATCTAACAAATGACGCAAAAACCACCATCGCGTTCGTGGCATAAGTGCGTTCGGCAAACAAAATGCTCCCGCCTGATGAAAAATGGCGCCGCACGTTCTCAGTAAATGTGCGAGCGAGCACGCAGTTTGTGGATCCGCGGTTTCATCCCCGGCGCTAGTCGACAATACTGAATGGACGTGTATTTTCAGGAGGATCAGACATGCAGCTCAGCAGTAAGGTACGGATGAACCGGCTGTTTAATAACGGCAAATGCCTCGACGTGGCGATTGATCACGGCATCGCCAATGAGCCGGATTTTTTAATCGGTCTGGAAGACATTGAACGGGTGATGGACAGCCTGATCGTTGCCCGCCCCGATGCCATTCAGGTCAACTACGGTCAGGCGGATTTACTGCAACGCTCGGCACAACGCGATAAGCCGGCGCTGGTGATGCGCACCGACGTCGGCAATGCTTATAACGCCGCACGTCACCGTGAAATGTGGGCAGTGCTGCATAATCCAGAAGCGCCCATCCTCGCCGCACTGCAGATGGATGCGGCGGCGGTGGTGGTTAATCTGTATCTGATCCCCGATGAACCGGGCATTTTCCGCCAGTGCGTGGAGAATATTGGTCGTCTGCGTCATGCCTGCGACCGCTACGCCATGCCGCTGATGATCGAACCACTGGTGATGGCGCCGGCCGGCCAGGGCGCGGCTTACGGTTCGCTCGGTGACGTAGAAAAAATGGTGCCGTTAGTCCGGCTGGCGCGTGAACTGGGTGCCGACATCATCAAGGCCGACCCGACGGAGCGAGTAGAGGACTTCCACCGCATTGTGGAGGCGGCGCGCTGCCCAACGCTGGTGCGTGGCGGCGGTAAAGGCGAACTGGGCGCGGTACTGGAAAAATCCGCCGCCCTGATGGCGCAAGGGGCATCCGGTATGGTCTATGGCCGCAATGTCTATCAACACAGCAACCCATCAAAAGTGGTCAGCGCGTTAATGGCTATCATTCATCAGGGTGCCAGCGGCCAGCAAGGACTGGAAATCTACCATCAGCCCTGATCCCCGCTTTTGTAATTAAAATAATCCCTCCCCCGGCGGCAGCATGTTATAACCTGCTGCCGGTCGCGGCCCCGCGCTCCAATCCCCGCTATTATCCTGACAGGCCCATTCGGAGAATCGCCATGCCAAAACAACGGATACCGCTTAAGCTCAGCACCACGCTCACGCTGATGGTGTCTGCCATCATCGCTTCGGTGCTATTGGTGGTGTATGCGCTGTTTTTTGTGCAGATGAATCACCAGGGACAAGATCAGCAACGCCAAAAAGCGATGGCGATTGCCGAAACGCTGGCGCTATCGAGTAATGTTATTGAGGGGTTGCAGCGTGAAGATCACAGTGGCGCGGTGCAGCGCTTTGCCGAGCAGGTGCGCCAGCGGAATGAATTACTGTTTGTCGTCGTGGTGGACATGAAAGGTATCCGCTACTCGCATCCCAAACCCTGGTTAATCGGTCAGCATTTTATCGGGGACGATTTGGAACCGGCGCTACGCGGCGAAACCAACAGCGCCATTAATCGCGGCGCATTAGCCCCTTCGCTGCGGGTTTTTGCCCCGGTTTACGACAGCGAACGGCGGCAGATTGGCGTGGTCGCTCTCGGTATTGCGCTCGACACCGTTCAGCGCGTGGTGGGCGAAAGCCGCTGGATCATCTACTGGACACTGGCCTTCGCCGCGCTGGTCGGCACGCTCGGCATTTTCTTCCTGGTGAAGGCCCTGAAACGCATTATGCTCGGCTTTGAACCTTACGAAATCTCTAATCTGTTCGAGCAGCGCAACGCCATGCTGCAATCGATTAAAGAAGGCGTCATTGCGGTCGATAACCAGTCACGCATCACCATTGTCAACGACGAAGCCAAACGTCTGTTGCGCCAAAATGGGCCTTTCGAAAACCTGCTGTTGGAATCCGCCAGCAAATACTGGCCGACGCAGCTGCATCTGGCGGAGGTGCTGGAAAGCGGTCAACCGCAGCGTGACCAGCAGATCAGCTTTAACGGCAGCGAACTGCTGACCAATACCGTGCCGGTAATCGTTAAGGGCCAGGTGATTGGTGCTATCGCCACCTTCCGCGATAAAACCGAAATCAGCCAGTTGGTGCAACGCCTGAGCGGCATGGCGCACTATGCCGACGCATTGCGCGTCCAGTCACATGAGTTTATGAACAAGCTGCATGTGATCCTCGGTATGCTGCACATGAAGGCCTACCAGCAGTTGGAAAACTACATCATCAATACCGCCAGCACCTATCAGGAAGAGATCGGTGCACTGCTGAGGAAAATCCAGTCGCCAGAGGTGGCGGGCTTCTTTATCGGCAAGATCAATCGCGCCCATGAAGCCGGTATTGAGCTGATCATTGACGAAACCAGCCTGCTACCAGAAACCGACGATGCGGAAACTACCCACGTGCTGATCAGCGTGCTGGGCAATTTGATTGAAAATGCCATTGACGCTATCGATGGCGTAGAGGGACACGAGATCAACCTGAGCTTTCATCACAATGAGAATCACTTACACTGTATAGTCAGCGATGACGGCCCCGGTATCGATCCGGCTCTCGGCGCACGTATCTTTGAACAGGGTGTTTCAACCAAAGGGTCGGGGCGCGGTATTGGCCTGGCGTTGATCCGCAGCAGCCTGGAAAAACTGGGCGGCAGCATTGATTTCGAATCTGAACCGGGTGAGCTAACCCAATTTTTTGTACATATCCCCTATCAGGCCAAGGGCTGAACCATGATTAACGTATTGATTATCGACGACGACCCGATGGTGGCGGAGTTAAACAAATACTACCTGAGCCAGGTGAGCGGCTTTCACTGCCTGGCGACGGTCGCCACCCTGGCACAGGCACGCGCACTGCTGGCCGACGCCGAAGTCAGTATCGATCTGGTGCTGCTGGATATCTATATGCAGCAGGAAAACGGACTGGACTTGCTGCCCGGCCTGCGCGAATTGGGTGAAAAAACCGACGTCATCATTATCTCTTCCGCCAGCGATGTGGATACGGTGCAACGCGCCCTGCATTACGGCGTGGTGGATTACCTGATCAAACCTTTCCAGTTTGGGCGTTTCAAAGAGGCGTTGAATAACTATCAGCAACAGTCGCAAATTCTGGCGCAGCGCGAATTCTCGCAGGGGGATGTGGACAGCCTGTTACGTCGCCAACCCGCCAGCACCGAAGGAAAAAAACTGCCGAAGGGGCTGACCAGCATCACGCTGAGTACGGTGTGTGAATGGATTGAGCAACAGCACGACGGGGAGTTTTCGACCGACAATCTGGCGAACGCCATCGGCATTTCACGCGTTTCCTGCCGAAAATATCTGATTTATTTGGCGGAAAGCGGCATTTTGGGCACCCGTATTCTCTACGGCACCACCGGCAGACCGGTCTATCTTTATCAGTTGAAGCAGGACGCGATCGCCCTGCTGAAAGAGTATTGCCGCTAGCCGATATCCCCCGGAGCAGACCGGGGGAGTCGCCGAGCATTATTTCGTTTTACGGATCAGACCAAAATCACGTAGTGCGACATACGGGTTCCAATATTCGCGGGCGCTGGCTATCTGCCCCTCATTGATGGTCACGATGGCGATAAACTGCTGATTATAATCGCCGCCGCTTTGTCTGATTTTACCGTCGCTGGTGTATTCAAATACATATACGCCTGGCTCAGCCGTCACGACTTTTTTCCAGCCTTTCCAGTCAGCGTATTTCAGATTACCCAGATATTCACTCATACCGGTAAAGTAGCGGGTCATGTTTTCACGCCCTTTGGAAGCCGTGGCAAAGAAGCCGAAGTCTTCTACCGGCGCATAAGGCAGTTCAAACACCCCCTGCGGCGTAAAGTATTTGGCCACGTTGGCCGGTTTTTCCGACCAGCCGTTCAGGCTGCGCCAGTAAAACTCGGCGACGTCGTTAACGCTGTATCCCGGTTGCAGGTAATACAGCCCCTGCTTTTCGATAATATGATCGTTGGCCTGCGCGGACGCAGCCGCGCCCATCAGCCCCAGCAGGGCCGCTGAAAAGAGTCGTTTCATGTTATTGACCTTATTGAGGGTTACATACGAATAACGGCTTTAATGGTTTCACCGGATTGTGAGTCCGCCATCGCCTGGTTGATCTCATTCATGGCATAAAAACGGATAAGGCGATCGATCGGGAACCGCCCTTGCTGGAACAGCTGCGCCAGCATCGGGATAAACATCGCCGGTGCCGCATCGCCCATGATCGAGCCCTGCACCGTGCGGCCGCGGATAAAGTGCATAATATCGAGCGGCAGAGATTCGCCCTCCGGCACCACGCCGGTCAGTACGCATTTGCCATTTTCCGCCAACACCCGCACCGCATCGGCCATTACGCCCGCGTTCCCGGCGGCTTCAACGCTGTAGTCCGCACCGCGTCCCTCGGTCAGCTGATTAAGCACTTCATCCACATTCGCCGTTTTCGGGTTGATCACCGCGGTAGCGCCCAACTCCTTGGCTAACGCCAGACGGTTCTCCTTGATATCCACCGCGATGATGTGGCCACAGCCCACCACCCGGGCTGCCATCACCGCCGCCAGGCCCACCGCGCCAAGGCCAAAGACCACCATCGTAGAACCCGCATGCGGCCGCAGAGTGTTCATCACGGCACCCGCGCCGGTCATCAGTCCGCAGGCCAATGGCCCAAGGTATTCCAACGGGATCGCCTTATCGACAGGCACAATGCTGCTGACATTGACCACGGCATACTGCGCAAAAGAGGACTGGCCGAAGAAATGGCTGTGCACATCGCCATTTTCATCATGCAGGCTGACCGAACCGTCGGTGCGCTGCGCCAGCCAGTTCAATGGCACATGTTGACGGCAATAGGTTGGCATGCCGATGCTACACTTGTCGCAGACGCCGCATGAGGCCAGCGACAGCACCACATGATCGCCGGGCGCCACCTTACTGACCCCGGCCCCGACCCGCACTACGACCCCAGCGCCTTCATGACCGAGCACCACCGGCGCAGGCATAGGTATAACGCCTTTGTGCGCGGCGATGTCGGTGTGGCACAGGCCGGTCGCGACCAGTTTTACCAACACCTCATCGGCGCGGGGTTCTCCAAGCTGTAACTGTTTGAGGGAGAATCCCTCCGTCGCTTTTTCACTGACTGCTGCTGTTATTTCCATATCATCTCCCACTGGCCCTGGTACCGTTGTTTCGATGTGGGCCAGTATAAGATGGGTTATTGGGTGTAAAAAGATGTCATACTCTGACTCACTGTTCTCAAATTAAGGACAATATGAATGCAGAAAGGCATTTTGAAAGACCTGAACGACCTCTATTATTTTGCCCAGGTCGCCCAGTACGGCGGGTTCTCCGCCGCCAGCCGGGCGCTGGATATACCAAAATCCAAACTGAGCGCCCGCGTGCTGGCGCTGGAGAATCGTCTTGGCGTGTTGCTGTTTCAGCGCACTACCCGACGGGTCAAGCTAACGGAAACCGGTTCGCTGCTGCTGCGCCATGCGCAGGCGGCAATCAACGAGGCCGAGATCGCCCAGGAGCTGATCGACCAAAGCCGGGCTGAACCTTCCGGCCTGGTGCGCGTAAGCTGCCCGAAACTGGCCGCCGATGTCCTGCTTTCCCCCTGCCTGCCGGCTTTTATGGCCGCCAACCCCGGTATTCAGGTGCAGTTGCTGGCGAACGATAACCGCTTTGACCCGGTGACCGACAAGATTGATGTGGCGCTGCGTCTGCGCCAGCGCAAAGATATGAGTGAAGGCATGATTGCCCGTGAGCTGGGCCAAAGCGTGCGCATCCTGGTCGCCTCGCCGCAGTATCTGGCGCAGCACCCGCCCTTGGCCGATCCGCAGCAATTGAGCGAGCATGCGCTGTTAACCCTGGTCGACGTCAGCGAACAGCAAACCTGGGATTTGGAAGGCCCCGATGGGGAAAAACGCGCGGTGCGTGTGCGCCCGCGGCTGATGTGCAGCGAATGGGGGATCCTCCGCGGTGCGCTTTATCAGCACCTGGGTATTGCGCTGCTGCCGGATATCACCTGCCATCAGGCATTGATGCAGGGTGAGCTGGTGCGCGTATTACCGCAATGGGCCTGTGCGCCACTGATCATGCATGCCGTGTTCCCTACACGACGCGGAATGCTGCCTTCGGTGCGTGCACTGGTGGATTTTTTGGCAATACAGGTACCGCCACTGCTGCTGAAAGGCGCGGTTAAATAGCACTTCAACACCAGAATTTCTTTCCGCGTCAGGCCTCAACGATGATGTTTAAAGTCCGGGGAATTCATCCCCCGCCCCGGAGGGTGGCAAAGTTTGCCAGGCTGTTGTTTGTTTTTGCCACAGCGGTATTCGCCATACTGAGTTTTAAGCTGCTGCCGGTTCGCCTGCTCGGCGGCGGCACGCTGCCGTTCCAATTCAAGCGCCTTCTCATTGGCCGACGCCACGCCCTCGGCACTCCATACTTTATGTTTTAACCCGCTGCGCTTTTGCTGGTACTCCTCAGAGATTTTGTTATCCAGCGGCTGTGCGGCATGGTATTGCCAGTCAACCGACGCCTGTAATGAGAAGCAAGACCACTGCGCCACGCAGGCAAGAAAAATCCGTTTCACTGATAGACTCCCGATATTAAATTCACCTGTTGACTCAAAAAACTATCTTCTGGCTATGGCACTCTTTCCGACTAAAAACAGCGGCACAGGTGTTGCCCGACATTCACGCGGTAACATGGCGGACTCCAGCGTTTTGCGTTCAAGGCGTATCGAGGCAAGCCGCGCCTGTTCCGAACGTAGTTGCTCTACGTACCACAGATGTTGCAACAGCCCGTTATACCGTAACCGATAATCCACAGCGCTTTCCCCCGCCTCGAAGCCGGCGCGCTGAGCGTGCTTGTCGACAAACGAATAGCAACAAGAAGACGCCAACAGGGCGAGTGCCGCTGTCATCAAAGAGGTCAATTTCAAAAGCAAAAACTCCATTAGTGCCAGAGGTCAGCAACCGTTGATCAGCAGCGGTTGTTCTTCGCGCGGCAATGCCGATGGATGCGGTTCACTCGCGGCGGCAGCCTTGCCCCTCTGCCCTTTGCAGGCTTTACGCTGGGCCAGCGTATTGTCTTCGCTTTGCGTCGATAACAGAGGCCGCTGCTTCTCATTGCCCATCTCGTCCCACAAGCCATGAGCCACCTCTTTCAGTTTTTTGCGAAACAGCACCGAAGAGACGCCTTCATACTCCCGCTCATAACGCGTGGCGGAGGCCTGATGACACCAGGGCAACAATAAAAATATGAAAATGACAGGGATGCCTTTTTCCACAAAAAACTCCTGTAATAAGGCCCATAATGGCGCTCATTCCCATTAAATAAAGAAATTTATTCAGTGCCGTCAAAACAAACAATGCGAGGAAATAAAAGCATTACCCAACTAAAAATAAACCCTAATTAAATGAGTGCCATTGGGCTTATAATTCGCAGTCAAAATATATTTAGTGAATTAACGATCCCACAATTTTGACCAGTCGATGGTTCCGCCGATACTCGGCCCACTCTCGTTCAGTACTGCAGAAGCTGACTCTCCGGCGCTGATGCGCTGCCTTTGCTCGCGGGTAGCGGGCTTTGGCTTCTCCCAGCCGGCCCCTGAAGATGACAAACCGGGTTGAATATGGCTGCAACCACTCAGCATAATTAATAGTGCCGGGATCCATTGGCATAATTTCATATATCCTCCTTTAAAATAAACGTTATCGTTAACCGCAGTAAATAAAAAATTACTTTTTTTAGTTTAATAACCCGTATTGAACCACGAGCAAAGCAAGGGCAACCTCATTTAATTTAAATAAGGCCGCTAATAATTTAACGTAAAATAAACCTATCCAGGGTGTCGGTAATAAATATCAATTCGTATATTGACGATATGGCGTGCGGGGCACGCCACCGGGTTAGCCTTCGTTATCCGGTTGCCAGGCCAGAAGATCGCCAGGCTGGCAGTCGAGGATCCGGCAGATTTTGTCTAACGTTTCCAGTCTGACGCCCTTCACCTTGCCGTTCTTCAGCAGGGACAGATTTTGCTCGGTGATCCCCACCTGTTCCGCCAGCTCCTTCGAACGCATCTTCCTTTTGGCCAACATGACATCAAGACTTACTATTATCGCCACTCTATTCTCACACGAAAGAAAGCTGTTCTTCATTCAGCCGCAACGCTTCCAGAAATACCCGGCTAAACACCAGGATTGCGCAGCCTACGATCAGCGAGCGTACCGACTCGCTGTTGACGCCATAATAAATTATTAGCAGCATTTTTTCATTGGCCGTCAGTATCATCACTTGCAACATCCCGGCCAACGAGGGGAAGAGCACGTCGACAATCAGCAGGATGCCGATGATCTGCAACAGCAGCATATTGTTGCGGTGCCACACGTTGCCGCGATAGAACTGGTAAAACAGCCCGGCGCCGCACAGCAGTGCGCTGTAATAAGGCACGTAGGCGAACATATCCAACAACAGGGTTGCCACCAGAGCCCAGCGCTGCTTCGGAACGGCATAGGCGTTCAGTTCCGGGTAATAGTCGCGGTAGGACGCCACGATGCTGTTGAACGCCTCGCCCTGCACCCAGCCCTGGACAATCATAAACATCTCCACGCCGGTGCTGACAATCAGCATCGTCATGATCAACAAACACAAGCAACGTACATAAAGCGGAAGGTGGATCCGTGGCACAGCGCCCATAACGAGTTCATCCATAAAAACAGCAATAAGTTATCGTAAAACGATAATTTATTGCTGTCAACGATCAACTGGACTGATGAGCTGTTGGGTGACAGGCGTAAAAAAGGCCGGAAGCCCGGCCCTTTTTCAATGCTCGACGGATTTAGACCAGCTCAACCACATCAAACTTAACTTCACCGCTGAGGTCGGCTTCGTAATCAACACCTTGCAGACCAAAACCGAACAGACGCAGGAACTCGGCCTTATAGCCCAGGTAATCGGTCAGTTCGTTGATGTTGTTATCGTTGATCTGTGCCCAGATTTCACGGCAGGTGTTCTGCACGTCGTCGCGCAGTTCCCAGTCGTCCAGACGCAGACGGTGCTTTTCATCGGTATCCGGTGCAGTGCCGCTGTACAGCTTGGTGGCGAACAGACGCTGGATTTGCTCGATACAGCCTTCGTGGATCCCCTGCGCTTTCATGATTTTGAAGACGATGGAGATATACAGTGGCATTACCGGGATAGCGGAGGAAGCCTGAGTCACCACCGACTTCAGCACGGCAACGTAAGCCGCGCCGCCTTTGGCCTTCAGTTTCTGATCGATGGCCAGAGCCGCGCGATCCAAATCTTCTTTGGCCTTGCCCAGCGTACCGTGCCAGTAGATTGGCCAGGTCAGATCGGTACCGATGTAGGAGTAAGCTACTGCCTGCACGTTGTCCGCCAGCACGCCGGCTTCTTCCAGTGCGTCCATCCACAGTTGCCAGTCCTGGCCGCCCATCACTTTTACGGTATCAGCAATTTCTTGCTCGTTGGCCGGTTCAACCACGGCTTCAACCAGCACGTCTTTGTTGGTATCGAGCGCCACGGATTTGTACGGTTCGCCGATAGGTTTCAGCGCGGAGCGCACTACTTCACCGGTTTCCGGCATTTTACGCACTGGCGAAGCCAGCGAGTAAACCACCATGTCGATCTGGCCCAGATCCTGTTTAATCAGGTCGATAACCGTTTGGCGGCATTCGTTGGAGAACGCATCGCCGTTAACGCTTTTCGCGTACAGGCCTTCTTCTTTAGCTGCCTTGTCAAAACCAGCAGAGTTGTACCAGCCGGCAGAACCGGTTTTGGCTTCGCTGCCCGGCTTTTCAAAAAATACGCCGATGGTGGCTGCACCGCTGCCGAATGCGGCATTGATACGTGACGCCAGGCCGTAACCGGTGGAAGCACCGATCACCAGCACTTTTTTCGGGCCGTTTTTCAGTTCGCCACGTGACTTAACGTAGGCAATTTGCTCACGGACATTGGCTTCACAACCTGCCGGATGAGCGGTAGTGCAGATAAAACCACGAATTTTAGGTTTGATAATCATAGTAATTTTTTCTTGGTAGCTAAAAACCGAAGGACAATATACCTGATTTTCACAATATACTTAAGCTGGGTGCGTGGCAGAATCGCAACAAGTGCAGTGAACAGACCAGTTGTGCCAGTGAAAATCTTGTTACTGCGACAGGAACATGGGGATAGAAGCGAGAAACCCAGGGGGAGTTTTCAAGGCCAGGCGGTTGTGCGCCCAGCCCGATAAAACCACTCAGGCTTTATTCTTTTCCAACTGCTCAATCAGCGTATAACGCAGTGAAGAAGCGTCGGCCGGCGGGTTTTCCACCTGCGTCACCTGCACTTTCAGGCGGTAGTTGTAGCCCGGTTCAAAAGTAAAACCTTCAATCCCGGTATAGAACAATCCCCACGGCTCTTGCGCGGAATGACGCACCTGCATGCACTTCATTGGGGCAACGCCCGTACAATTTACCAGCGCGCTGTTCACCAGCAACACTTCCGTATGGTTTCCGTCTTTATTCACGGGCTGACTCACTGTCGTTCCCTCCTGGCTGCAGCCGGCCAGACCGGCCAGGGCAACAAATAACAACGCTTTGATTTTCAATGTAATGCACCATTAAGTCTTTAGGTCTGGTGATAGTAACAAAGCTACGGCTATCGGGGCCAGCGGCGTGTTCCGAATTTGGGGTAAATGGACCTGCCAGCAGAAACAATCAAGGCAATAAAGTACAAAATCGGACCCGCTATTGATTGCTCAAGCGGCTCGTTAAGACAAAAATAACGGCAAGCATTACCGTACACTCAACGCCGATTAATGCTGGCGGGTCATAGTGAACACTCCATGTAGCGGACTTTTACTCTCACCGTGCCCCGCCAGCATTATCACCAAGATGCTGGGAGACCATCATATTAACTGAAACCTCAAACAATAATTTGATTGCTAATTTTTTTATTAAACCAAAGCAAACTCGGTGTTAATTCACCATTTGCTAACCACAACTTCTGGGTCTAAGTTTATGAAACCAATAATCCTAAAGGGGTTTTCCATGCGTTTACTTTCTTGCCTTTTCATCGCGAGTTCGATGGCTTTATTGTCGGGCTGTGCCAGCCAGCCGCAGGTGACCAGTGATTATGACCACAGCGCCAACTTCAGCCAATACCATACCTACGCTTTTGCTCCAGAGGCTGCAGGGCAATATCAAACCCTGACGGGTAAATACATTCAGACCGCGATTAAACAGCAGATGGAACAGCGCGGTTATAAGCCAAGCGCGACACCAGATCTGTTGGTCTACAGCAGCGCAATGAAACAAAACAAAGTGCAAGTGAACGATTCACCCGCACCGGTTGGCCGCTGGGGCTATGCCGGCTGGGGGGGTTATAATCAAACCGTTTGGAGCTATACCGAAGGCACCCTGACGGTCGACCTGGTAGACAGCAAGAAGAAACAGCTGGTTTGGCGTGGAACCGCCAGTAATACGCTGAACTCAGATGGTACACCGGCCAGCCAAACCCAAATTCAACAGGCGGTGACCGCGCTGTTTGCCACCTACCCTTTCCAGGCCGGCCCTGCCAGTCGCTGATTGCTTTGCATTGACCAGAGCGGCAGCCCTATTTCGGTAAATAGGGCTTAATGCAGCTTATAAATTCAGGATCTTTACTCATAAAAAGCACTGTGCTCTCTGGCCGTCTTGCCAGCACATGGATTTACTTCATTCCACTACTGCTGTTATTTTGAAAAATGCTTCAAGACTGCGCTTTTGAGTTCCACCTTCAGTGAAGTTATCGGGTGAAAGCCAACCTGATAGAGCCCTGTCTACCATTGGCCATTCTATATCGATAACAGATAACCAGTCCGTATCACGGTTACGTTGTTTACGAGTCATCGCCTGACGGAAACGCCCTTCAAACGAGAATCCCAACCTTTCAGCCGCCTTTCTGGATGCCACATTCAGTGAATCACAACGCCATGCAACCCGACGGTAGCCCAAAGAAAAGGTATTTTTGAGCAGCAGGTGAATGGCCTCTGTACCCATGGTGGTTCGTTGCATCAACGGTGACCAGGTAACATGGCCTATTTCTAGTGCACCGTTAACTGGATCAATGCAGCTATAGCAGACCACACCAACCGGGCGGCCACTTTTCATCTCCGTCACGGCCCAGGCAACCAGGCTACTGTCGTTAATTTTATTTTTAATCCAAAGCATCATTTCTTGCAGACAGGCAGGTTTCTCTGCACCAAGCCAGGTCCAGTCTCGGTCATCTGTTGCTAATGAAAATGCATCGAAAAGCGCTTCGCAATGACCGATTTCAAGCGGCGAAAGTTTGCAGTGCTGCCCGTTTAACTCGCCCAATTGCGGAAAGGATGCGGGCTGCCATTCAGGCAAGGGAAAGCCTACAGGTTGACCATATTTATTCGTATTCAACGAGCATTCACCTTCAGCAAAAGTCTGTTATGACCAGCATACAGGACGCCGTCCAGACCCAACAATAGACTTAAATAAAAAGGGAAGAGAATGCGTGATGCAGTGAGTGGTCGAATATCGAGGTTCTATTTCATCTAATAAATACTTTAAAATCAAACACACAAAAAAAGACCGAATACGATTCCTATATTCGGTCTAGGGAAATGGCTCTTGGGAGAGAGCCGTGCGCTAAAAGTTGGCATTTTGTGCAAAGCTTGTTCAGCCGTGCACTTTAAGAGTAGCTTACCGCGCTATTTTTGCCAGCCAGCCACACGGCAAGTGATAGTTTCGCAGTGAAATTAATTCAGCGCAATTTCCATCACCGATTAACCCCAAACTAAGTCATTGTGTGATAAGCGATTAGTTCGCGCAGAGCTTCTCGGCGCGTTCGCGGTACGGCTCAACACTCATCTTATGGCCCGGATTGGCGGCGTCATCGAGCAGGATCACCTCCAGCGGCTGGGCGCGCTGCTGCCCTGCTTTCACCTGCGCCTCTGCGGCTTCGTTGAGCGGGTACTGCATCAGCGTGCTGTTGTTGAGCACGAACAGTGCACCGCCGCTGCGGCATTGCAGCGTCACTTCTTCTTTGGTAAACGCCCACTGTTTGCCGTATTCCAGCTTGGTGATGTTCACCAGTTGATCTGCCGCCAGCGCACCGGTCGCGGTTGCCAGCAGCGTTATGCCAAGTAATGCCGATTTCATGTTGTGGCCTTAAGGTTGCTATTTGATTCAATTTTCCCGCAGTTTGGGGGCATCCGGCAAGCCGCAATGTTACACCGGCGCATAAGTTGCAAATAAACTGACCAGCAGCAGCACGCCCGCGCCCAACCCCACTTCAATCCAGCAGGCCAGCACCAGCCCGCGCTGTGCCAACTGCGGCATGCTGCTCATCGCCGGGACGATGGCGTAACGGTTGGCCAACGCCACCATCACCATCAGCGCCACCAGTACGGTTTTGAACAGCAGCAGGCGCTGGTAAGGTGAATCGATATCCAGCGGCCAACGGCCGAGAATAATCAAACTGTTGATCACACCGGTCAACACCACCAGCGCTACCGCCAGGTGGCCCCAACGCGAGAACCGTATCAGCGTGGTGACCGCATCGCTGCGGCTTTGCGGTTGAGCCAGATAACGCAGGCAAACCAGCAACGGCAGCAGGCTGCCAAACCAGTAACCGGCGGCCAACAAATGCAGTGCGTGGTTAAAACGATGCGCTACGCCGAGCGCTCCATCATGCATTGCTGCATGGCCGATGAATGCCATGCTGACCAGCAACAGTGTGGAAAGCAATGCCAAAAGCTGCGTGCGGCGCGGTTCTGCCAGCCACAGGCTCAGCAACGCCAATAATGAAATGCCCAGGTGCCAGCGCCAGACCTCACCGAAGGTGGTGCCCAGTACCGCCCACCATACGTCCAGCCGCCAGGTATCGGCCCAGCCGTCGCCCATCTGCCCGGCCTGAATAGCCAGCAGCGCCACGGCAGAAAGCCCGGCAAGCCAGGTGCAAGAGACCAACAAAGGACGCACATCACGGGTGAGATACGGGGAAAGGCGCTGCGGCGACAATAAGGCGGTGAACAGGCTGGTGCCAAACATCAGCATCACCGCCGCAAAGTGCACAAAGCGACACAGGACAAACAGGGTCGCCAGACTCATGGTTTAGTTTACGGTGAAGCTGTACTGGCCTTTGGTTTTATGACCGTCGACCGAAACCACATGCCAGCTGACGTTATATTTTCCTGCTGCCAGGTCGCCCTCAATAGGCAGGTTAACCTGGGTGTTGTTGTTCGCATCGAGCTGCAGTTTGCCGGTTTTCACTTCGGCGTTGTCTGGCCCGGTGATTTTAATGCCGCTAAAGTTAGGCTCGATACCTTCGGAGAAGTTAAGCGTCAGCACTTTCGGTGCCGGGCTAACGCTGGCATCTGCCGCCGGCGTCTCAACTTTCAAATGAGCATGCGCCAGCGCCTGCTGTGAGGACAGCCCGACAAACAGTACGAAAATAGTGGAAAGCAGGCGATAAGAAGAACGAATTTTACCAATCACAGTGATATCCCTTAAAGCAATAATCGAGGGTGATAAGGATTAAGGCCAACCGCCAGGGCGATGTATCAGCAGCCCAACCCACCGCAGATGATTGCGCCACGGGTAAACAGAAGAAGGGATTAACCAGTAACCCACTGTTTTAACTCTCTACCATCCCTGTAGCGTATCGGGTCAAATGATAACGAGTGTCATTATGCAAGTCGAGCAGAACGCTGGTATTTTGCGATCTGGTAGCACATATCGCTGCATAACCGCGATAAACTCAGGGCAATAAAAAACCGCGCACCAGGCAAGGCCGGTACGCGGTTTTTTAACAAAGGTAATTAGACCTGGCCGTTAGCGCTTTCGCCGGCCGCACCCATTTTCTTCAGATCTTTATCAATGAAGAACAGTGCATTACCGCTGTTACCCACCAGCGCCAGTTTATCCAGCACGGATTTGAACAGTTTCTCTTCTTCGTGCTGCTCGGCAACGTACCACTGCAGGAAGTTGAAGGTCGAGTAATCGTGGGCGATCATGGCAGCATGAGCCAGTTCGTTGATCTGACGGGTAATCAGTTGCTCATGTTCGTAAGTCTGCTGGAACACATCCGCCAGGGAGGCAAACTCAACCGGCGGCGCAGCGATGCTGCCCAGCAGCGGCAGGGAACCGGTATCGCTCAGGTATTCAAACAGGCGTTGCATGTGTTGCATCTCTTCCTGAGAATGCTCTTTAAGGAATGAGGCGGCCCCTTCAAAGCCTTTATCGCTACACCAGGCGCTCATTTGCAGGTACAGGTTGGCAGAGTAAAACTCCAGGTTCAGTTGCTCATTCAGCTTCTTGGTCATTTCAGGCGTCAGCATAATCATTCCTTTATTTTGCAGGTTTCAACTTAATTTTTCCGCATTATGCCTTGATGAAAACAAAATAAACACACCTGATTTACATCATTGATGATTTAATTTTTAAAACATTAACTATCAATGAGTTATTAAAAAAACCAATTATTCATTTAAATAATTATGATAACTATTTACATCTATATATTTAATCAAAAAGCGAATCATTCTTATTTATGATAATAAATAGATTGCATTGCCGTCAGTGTAATAAATAACCCTTCATACCACCTGTCATTCTTTGTACTTAACTCCCCTTCTGCGCTTCAGGCTTGCCAAGCGCCGCCGGGTGCATTACCTTCTGCGCTGATCCAATGCGGTAACTGTAAGGAGAATACGGTGGGTTACAATCTGGCAGAGCTTTCCAAAGAAGAGATGGACAAAGTAAACGTTGATCTCGCGGCTTCCGGCGTGGCTTTCAAAGAACGCTACAATATGCCGGTGATCCCGGAAAT
Organism: Serratia sp. AR11; assembly: GCF_056376275.1. Classification (NCBI taxonomy): domain Bacteria; kingdom Pseudomonadati; phylum Pseudomonadota; class Gammaproteobacteria; order Enterobacterales; family Yersiniaceae; genus Serratia; species Serratia sp. AR11. Next base: position 2,197,191 of record NZ_CM150739.1, on the reverse strand, counting down.
GGTTGAGCGTGAACAGCCGGCGCACCTGCGTGATTATTTCCGCGAACGCGTAGCGCATTACCGCGTCGAATCACACAAGTTTTCACGCCTGCCGTACGAGCCGAAGTCCAAATAGTAAAAAGCCCGCCGAGAGGGCGGGCTTCATGTCACTTGGCGGCAAACCTGTCGGTGGCCAGCATCAGCTGATGCAGGATACCCGGTTCGTCAAACGAGTGTCCGGCCCCCTCGACGATATGCAGTTCCGCCTCCGGCCAGGCCTTCGCCAGATCCCAGGCGTTTTGCACCTGGCAAGCCATATCGTAGCGACCATGGATAATCACCGCCGGAATATGGCGGATCAGCGGGACATTGCGCAGCAGTTGGTCGTCGCTCTCCAGGAAGCCCAGATGAGTGAAATAGTGGTTTTCTATGCGGGCAAACGCCAGCGCAAAGTCATCTTCACCAAAAGATGCCGACTCGCTGCTTGGCAGCAAGGTCACCGTCTCCCCTTCCCACACGCTCCACAGCTTCGCTGCCTCAAGCTGCACCTGCAGATCCGGTGAGGTCAGGCGCTGGCGATAAGACGCAATCACATCCTTACGCTCTTCCTCTGAAAGAATCGACAATACGCGCTCCCATTTCTCCGGGAAGAAACGTGACGCGCCATCCTGATAATACCAATGCAGTTCCTGCTTACGCAGTGTGAAAATACCGCGCAGCACCATTTCGCTAACGCGCTGCGGGTGGGTTTGCGCGTAGGCCAAGGCTAGCGTCGAACCCCAGGAACCGCCAAACACCAGCCACTGATCGACACCGGCCATTTCGCGCAGCCGTTCAATGTCCTGCACCAGATGCCAGGTGGTGTTGTTGTCCAGACTGGCGTGCGGTTTGGAACGGCCGCAGCCACGCTGATCGAACAGCAACACCTTATAACGCTGCGGATCGAACAGTTGGCGATGATAAGGGGAAATGCCACCGCCCGGCCCGCCGTGAATAAAGACGGCCGGCTTACCCTTTGGGTTGCCGCTCAGCTCCCAGTAGATCCGGTGGCCATCTCCAGTGTCCAGCCAACCGCTGTCGTATGCTGCTAACGGCGGGTATAAACCTCTTAATTGTTCCATGGCGCTTCCGTCTCTGAGTGGGTCATACCCTCATAAAAGCCGAAGCCACTCATTTGGTCAACGGTAAAACCTGAAAACTCCTACCCTCCCCAACAAGTTAGGGTGCGTTTGCTTAAAATGAATACGAACTGACGGCAAAATACCGGCTGGCCACGAGTAGCCAGCCGTGAACTTAGCCCCGTTTACGCAGATGTGGCTCACGCATTTCCTGAGCGGTTTTGGCTTCAATGCTTAGCTCCGCCGTCGGCCGCAGCAACAGGCGCGCCAGCCCGATAGGCTCGCCGCTTTCACGGCAATAGCCGTATTCGCCGTTATGTAATCGCGTCAGCGCCGCGCTGATTTTTGGCAGCAGTCGGCTTTCACGATCCAACTGGCGGAAAAGCAATCGCAAGTCTTCCTCGCGGGCGGCTTTGTCCGCTTCGTCGCCGGACACCTCGCCGCCGTCGATATCTCTCCTCAGCGCTTCAATGTGCTGCAACAGTTTTTGTTGCTCGTCCTGCAAGCGCTGGCGGAAAAACGCCCGCTGCGCCGGGTTCATGTAATCAGACTCCGGCATGGCCAGGAGCTGCTGTTGGTTTAGTAAGGTCACAACGTTCATAGCGCTCTCCGGTTAATATTTAATTGTTACATTATAACATATCATAATAATTAAGCAGCCATGCATAAGAAAACAAAATTGCACCTATAAACAATCGATTAACAAAACCACTCGCTTTCCTGCTTGCATCCGACAGGCGTAAGGGGGTTAATGGCTGAGCAACCCACCCAACCATAGGTAACTGAGAGGCCATCATGAGTAAGGGAATGGATAGCAAAAAAAATGCGAAGAAGAAGCCGTTGAAAACCCCTGCAGAAAAACGTGCAGGCAAGCGCGCTAAGAAAGGCCAAACGACCGGCGAGTAAGCGAACTTCTAACCGTAATTAAACCCGCCAAGGCGGGTTTTTTGTTGCCTGAAATAACGCTCCACCTTTCAGCGGTTGGCAGGAGCCAGGCTGCCGGTTAAGCTAAACCTGTGCAGCCACTCTGAGGAAACCATGAATTTACGCGTAATAGACACTGAAACCTGCGGGCTGGAAGGCGGCGTGGTAGAGGTGGCCTCTGTTGATCTGATCGACGGACAGATCGCCAACCCAATGAGCGATTTAATCAGCCCCGACCGCCCTATTGGCATTGAGGCCATGGCCATTCACCATATCACCGAGCAGATGGTCGAAGGGAAACCGCGCATCGCGGTAGCGATTGGTCGCTATCAGGGCAGTCCCTACTATGTCGCGCACAATGCGGCATTCGATCGCGGCGTGTTACCAGAAATGCACGGCGCCTGGATCTGTACCATGAAACTGGCGCGCAACCTGTACCCGGACATCAAATACGGCAACCAATATCTGCGCTATGCTCTGAATCTCGATGTTCAATTGCCGCAGGACACCACGCTTTACCCACATCGGGCGTTATACGACTGCTACGTCACCGCCGCGCTATTGCAACGCATCATCAAGGATTCAGGTTGGACGCCAGAACAGATGGCGCAAATTACTGACCAGCCAGTACTGCTGAAGAAGTTTAAGTTCGGTAAGTATCGTGGACAGGAAATTGATCGCATCGCGCAAGAAGATCCCGGCTATTTACGCTGGATGCTGAAATCTATCGAAGACCTCAGTCCGGACATGAAGCACACGCTGAAATACTATCTGATTGGTTGAGAAAAGCGGGCAGCGCCAGCCGCCCGCCTGAAGGTTACTCCGCCAGCGCCAGAATAAAGGCGTACTCCAGCGCGATATCTTCATAAGCTTTGAAACGCCCGGACTTGCCGCCGTGGCCGGAATCCATATCGGTATACAGCAACAGCTGGCGATCGTCGGTCTTCAGCTCACGCAGTTTGGCCACCCACTTGGCCGGCTCCCAATACTGTACCTGAGAGTCATGCAAACCGGTGGTGACCAGCATATGCGGGTAATCCTGCGCCTTAACCTGATCGTACGGGCTGTATTGCAAAATGTAGTCGTAGTAGGCCTGCTCGTTCGGGTTGCCCCATTCGTCGTACTCGCCGGTCGTCAGCGGGATGGACTCGTCGAGCATGGTGGTGACCACATCAACAAAAGGCACCTGCGCCACAATGCCGTTGAACAACCTGGGTGCCTGGTTAATCACCGCGCCCATCAACAGGCCACCGGCGCTGCCCCCCATGGCAAATACCCGTTTGGCGTCACCGTAACCCTGGGCGATCAACGCCTCGGTCACGTCGATGAAATCGTTGAAGGTGTTTTGCTTTTTGAACAGTTTGCCGTCTTCATACCACAGTTGCCCCAGCTCACCGCCGCCGCGAATGTGTGCCAGCACAAACACAAAACCGCGATCCAACAGGCTTAAGCGGCTGGCGCTGAAGGCCGGATCCATGCTGCTGCCGTAAGAGCCGTAGCCATACACCATCAGCGGGTTGGTGCCGCGCGTAAATTTATCGTGGCGGTAGACCAGCGAAACCGGGACTTCAACGCCATCACGCGCCTTCACCCATACCCGCTCGCTGCGGTAATTTTCCGGAGTGAAGTTTTTCACTTCCTGCTGTTTGAGCATCACGCGCTCACCGCTGTCGAGATTAAGCTCATACAGCGTGGTCGGCGTGGTCATCGAAGAATAGCCATAGCGCAGTAGCTCGGTTTCCGGTTCCGGGTTGTACGCCAGCCAGGTGGTGTAGGTGGGATCGTCGAAGGCTATGCGCTTCACTTCGCCGCTCTGCCAGTGGATCTGTCGCAGTTGGGTCAGACCTTCGCTGCGCTCTTCCACCACCAGCCAGTCGCGGAACAGGCTAAAGCCCTCCAGCATCACTTCGATGCGCGGAGCGATCAGCGTCTGCCACTGCGCTTCATCCGCTTGATCACTTTGATACAGGCCGAAGTTCTTGCCGTCCTTGTTGGAACGGATATAGAAATGCTGGTGATAGTGATCGATACCGTATTCATGATCCTTACGACGCGGCACAAACATCTGCGGCTTGCTGTCGGCGCGATCGGCGTCCAGCAGCAGGATTTCCGAGGTGGTGGTGCTGCTCAGATGGATCAGAATAAAACGATCGGAGGTGGTCTTTTCCAACCCGACGTAGAAGGTGTCATCCTTTTCTTCGTAGATCAGCTCATCGAGCTGCGGATCGGTGCCCACCACGTGGCGATAGACCTGATAAGGCAGCAACGTTTTGGCGTGTTTGCGTACGTAATACACGGTGGCCGAGTCGTTGGCCCATTCAAAGCTGCCGGAGGTGTTTTCCAGCACTTCGTCGGTCCAGCTATCGTCGCTGAGGTTTTTGAAACGAATGTCGTACTGGCGACGAGAGAGAAAATCTTCCGCAACCGCCAGTTTTTGGTTATCGGGACTGACTTCCAGCCCGCCGAGGGTATAAAACTCACGCTGCTCGGCACGTTGATTGCCGTCGATCAGGATATCCCAATGCTCGCTCTCGGCCTGCGGTTGGCGGACGTAAATCGCGTATTCATTGCCCGGTTCAAAGCGGGTCTGATAGCGGTAGCCGTGCCGGACGTAAGGCACCGAATGTTCCTGCTGAGGAATACGCGCCACCATCTCTTCATACAGAGTTTCGCGCAGCGCCTGTTGCGGTTTCAGTACCGCGTCGGTAAAGGCGTTTTCCGCCTGCAGATAGTCCAGCACCTGCGGGTCTGCGCGCTCGTCGTCGCGCAGCCAATAATAGTCATCTACCCGCGTGTCGCCGTGGGTAGTAATGGGATAAGGTCGTTTTTCTGCCTTAGGGGGTGTCATCATTGCTAAATCATCCGCTTACCTTGATTAAGGCAAGAGTGACACGATTCCCCCCGGCTTGCCAAGCGGCGCTATGCCAGCTCGCGCTTTTTCTCGTTGACGTCGTTTTCGATGCCCTGCTTAACGTCCGCCGGGATCTTCAACGACTGCGCCAGCGCGTCAAGATAACCACGCTCCATAAAGTGATCGACGTCGATCACCATGCAGCTCAGGTAATAAACTTCCAACGCTTCGTCTTCATTCTTCACGCTCTGGGCGATCAGATCCGGGTTCAGCGGTTGATCGATGGCCTCCTGCACCCATTTTTGCGCTTCCTCACCCACCTGCAGCTGTTCCAGGCTGTGGTCGATAGCGCGTTTTTCTTCCGCATCAATATGACCATCGCTCTTGGCGGCGAACACCAGCGCCTGCACCAGCCGTTTGGCGCGCAAATCTACCGGTGTGGTTTGCAGACCGAACTGCGGTTCATCCTGATGGGTTTCTTTCACGCGCTGCTTGTACTTATTCCACAACACCGCGCCCACCGCCGCGCTGCCGCCGATAATCAACGCGTTCTTGCCGAATTTACCTACCAATTTGCGTGATGACTTGTTCGCCAGCAAGACGCCCACCAGGCCACCCAGTGCGGTCGGGGCCAGCAGTTTGCCGATGCCTTCCGACCCGCCGATTGAACCGGCCTTTTGCCCAATCATGGATTGGATCTGCTGCATCCAGTTATTTTTCATACTTAACCCTTTGCCGAAGGAAACGAGGCGCGCAGGCACAAATTGGCCAAACCGCCGGTGAACCGTCAGATTAGGGGATTATTTGTCAATTTACGTATGGGGGATGAAAACCTGTGTAGCGGGGAAAGTGGCCGGCTCCGCCGTTAGGCGTAAACCGGCCGGCAAGGCATTAAGGCTGTTGGCCCTCTTCGCCCGGCTGTTCTTCGTCTTGTTCGTACTCCGCCAGTTCGTCACGCATCGCCTGAATTGATTCGCGAGCCAGTAGCGACAACGTACGGTAAAAACCGGTGGTGGCATGAGCTTCCACTTTGCCGAGGAAACGGCCGCACCAGGGCAGCAGATAGTCGTCAAACAAGGCGATCTGCGCCTGCGTTTCGTCTTCCTGCGCCTGATCTTCCAGCCATGAGGCGGCCAGCAGCAGTGAACCGAAGTGATCGGCCGGCGCTTCGCTTAATGGCATGCCCCGTTGTTGCAGGAAAGTACGCACTTCCGCTTCCGTCGCCCCTTCAACATAGGCAGAGCGGAATGGTGACACGCTGCACTCGCTGCCGACAAACATCGCGTTGAAATCACTGGAGAGCTGGTTGACATCACAACCCTGCTGCAGCCGAACCAACAGTTCGTCCTGCTCCAGCGGCCAGTGTTGCTTCAGTTTGCCTTCTTTGATCAACGTAAACAGCGGCACCAGCAACGGATCTTGCGGCTGACGATAAAACAGCGTGCCCAGCACGCGGCAAACAACAGAAAACTCATTCATGGTAATGCCTTATACAATACGGAAAAATTTGCCGGGACGATGTCACAAATCGGCCAGTTCCGCAATCGCCGGCTTGCCGCGCCGTTCGAGAAAGTCCAGCAGGCGCCGTGGGCTAACGTTAAGGATGCGTTCCTGCGGGAACTCCACTTCGGCAATAATGCGTTCGCAGTGTTCAAAGCCGCCGAGCGAGAAGGCAATGTGGGAATCCGAGCCCAGCGCCAGCCAGCCGCCGGCATCACGCACCGCAGCAGCAATCGCACGGCAGTTGTCTTCACTGCCCTTGCGCGAGTGGGTAAACGACGAGTTGTTCAGCTCCAGCGCCACTTCATACCTGGCCGCCGCAGCGGCAACCGCGGCAATATCAATCGGGTATCTTGGGTTACCTGGGTGGCTGATAATGTGCACGTCCCCCTGCGCCATCGCAGCAATCATCGCTTCGGTATTGGCCGCCTTGTCCTGGGGCGCAAACACCGGCTCGTGGAAACCGGCAATAATCACGTCGATTTTATCCAGCATCGGACCGGTACAGTCGATATCGCCCTGCCGATTTTTGATATTGGCCTCGATGCCGCGCAGGATGCCCACGCCGTCCACCAGGCGCGGCCACACATGCATGTTCATAAAGTGCCAATAATGCGGCGCATCTGCCATGTCCGGGCCATGGTCGGTGATGGCGAAAAGTTTGATGCCCTTTTGCCGGGCTTCGACGATGTAATCATGCAGCGTGCTGTAGGCGTGGGTGCTGGCGACGGTGTGCATATGTAAATCAACGGGGTACATTGCTTCTCCTTCTGAGCGGCCTGCCAGAATGCGGCGGCAGGCGCGGTTTGTTATTTATCGAGTTTAGCAGGTGCATCACCGGAAGGTCAGTAACCGAGCAGCACATCTACCACTCCGGCCGGTGTTTGTCCGGCCTCAAGCGCGAGAATGTTCGCCGCGATCTGATCCATCGCCGCTTGCGGCAAGGTGATGGCAGCAATATGCGGGGTAATGGTGACACGCGGATGACGCCAGAACGGATGCGCCTGCGGCAGCGGCTCGGTGACGAACACATCCAGCGTGGCGGCGGCAAGTTGGCCTTGCTCCAGCGCCTGCAACAGATCGTCTTCAACCAGATGCGCACCCCGTGCCAGGTTGATCAGATAAGCCCCCGGCGCCAAATGCGCGAACAGTTGCTGATTGAGGATCCCGGCGGTTTCCGGCGTATTGGGCAGCAGATTGATCAGCAATTGCACACCATCGAGAAACGCGGCGCGCTGTTCGGCTCCGGCAAAGCTCTGCACGCCGTCGATTTGTTTAGGGCTACGGCTCCAGCAACGCACGTTAAAACCAAACGCCGTCAGCTTCTGCGCCACGCTTTTGCCCAACACCCCGGCACCGAGAATGCCAATAGTGAAGTTATCCTGCTGATGGGGATCGAGCGGCCGCCACTCTTGCTGCTGTTGCAACAGTTGGTATTCATCAAAACGGCGGAAATAGCGCAGTACGTAGCTCAGGGCATATTCCTGCATCTGTTGCGCCATGCCGGTATCTTCAAGGCGCAGCAACGGCACACCTGCCGGCAGGGTACCGGGGTAAGCACGTTCTTGCTCCAGGATGGCATCGACGCCGGCACCGAGGGCAAACACGCCTTTCAACCGACCACGGTTAGCCAACATCTCATGGGGTGGCCGCCACACCAGCGCGTAATCTGCCGGACGATCATCGCCCGGTTGCCAGGCACGAACCTGCGCTTGCGGCAGGCGCTGTGACAGGCCTGCCAGCCATTCCTCGGCATTAAAGAAAGGGTGGTAAAAAATGATGTTCATCTTCGCGACTCCGTCTGTTTTTATCTATTTCCATCCAGACTTCCGCGATTCGTCGGCAGATGCAAGCGTTAAAGCCCAAAACGAAAACAGCCCCGACCAGTGGGGCTGTGTTCATACGGCGGGCTCTCAGGCTGCGACCGGGGTGTCATGCCTGATTAGGCGGCGCAGCAGCGGGATCAAAATCAGCATCACCACGCCGACACCTGCGGCTCCCCAGCCCAGCACGCTAAACACTTCGCTGTAACCGGGGTTGGTCAACACCGGGGTACTTCCGCTGTTTTCCGGCATCAGGCCCGAGACGTAGCCCGCCAATACCGAAGCGACGCCGGTGACCATCATCCAGCAGCCCATCATCACCCCTTGATAGCGTGGGGGAGCCAGTTTGCCGATCATCGCGTAGCCGATCGGGGAAATCATCAGTTCACCGATGCTCTGCAGCACATAACTGATGGCAATCCATTTAAACGCCACCAGCCCGTCACCACCGGCCAGGCTGATACCCAACGGCAATACCAGCATCCCCAGCCCGATACAAAACAACGAACCGGAAAACTGCATGGGAATATCGATTTTGCAGCCACGGGCGCGCAGGCGATTGAACCACCAGGCCATCAGCGGCCCACCGACCACGATCACCAACGTATTGATGTTCTGGATCCATTGCGGTGCCACCTGAATGCCGTAGACATTCAAATTGATGTTGTGCTCGGAGAACAGCATCAGCCCCATTGGCGCCAACTGATACAGCGACCAAAACACCAGTGACCCCAATGCCAGGATCAGATAAGCGGTCATCCGGCGACGCTCGTCACGCGGATGATGACGTAACGTGACCACGCACAGCATCAGGAAAATCAGCACGCCGAGGCCAATGACGAAGTGACCGCTGAACTCGGCGTGGGTCAGCATCACGCGGATAATAGGCACCAACACCACCAATACCGCTAACCCGACCAGCATGCGCCAGCGATATTCTCCACGGCTGGCGTCATGCAATGGTGTGTTGAGATCGGCCAGAATGCGCCAACGGCTGACGGCGACGATGATTGCCGCCGCATTGCCCAGCGTGGCGAACAGGAACAGCGCGCGGTAGTTTTCGGTCAGTTGGAAATAGCCGGCGACGGTAAAACCGACAAAGAACCCCAGGTTCATCCCGGCATAGTTCCACAAGAAGGCTGATTCACGCCGATCGTCGTCCGGCTTAAAACGCTGGGTCAACATCATATTAATGCAGGTGACGTTCAGCCCACTGCCGGTCAGGAACATCGCCAGGCCCCAGTAAAGTCCCCAGACACCCGCCACGGCGATCAACGCGCAGCCAATCACCTGCAGCACCATACCCAGTACGAACAGGTTGCGGTTGCTGAGAAAGCGCCCACCCAGATAGCCGCCGAACATATGCAAGCCGTAGTTGAACGCCCCGAATACGCCCATCATGGCGTTAGCGTTCGTTTCGCTGAAGCCCAAACGCTTGGTGGCGTACAGTACCAACGTGGAGTACAGCACGGCAAAACCCAGCGTGGCGAAGATTTGGATAAAGAACAGTGCCCCGGCTCCCGGGGGGATGGCATGGCGTTGTGGCGCCGTCGGTGTGGAATCTGACGAAGTCAAAGTGAACCTCTGCTGCATTATTATTTGATAGATCAATCCCTGTCTGCTTATCGCCGGGTCGTTGCCCGGCAACCTGCGCGGCGGTGTGATAATCCTTGCCAAAACCCCGCGCCAGCACCTTTCCATTTAGCGACACATATGACTAATAATCCAGTATTAATGCATATAACAGCACTGTGAACTTCACTATTGCTGATATATTGAGCTAACGCATACTGAAGCGTTCAAATATTAGCCTGCTATATAATTTTACGCCATGTCTCCCCCTCAATTGATGCGACATGCTGGCCGATCGCTCGGGAAATCAGCAAATTGCTGCAAGTTTAGCTAAACGGTCATGGTTATGTCACAAGAGGGTTGACGCTGGGATCAGATTCTCCTACATTAGCGCCCGTCGACAGCGCAATGCGTTAGCGATGAAGTAAAACGGTGAGGTGTCTGAGTGGCTGAAGGAGCACGCCTGGAAAGTGTGTATACGCGTAAGTGTATCGAGGGTTCGAACCCCTCTCTCACCGCCATATTCCACGAGAAAGCCTGAACGCAAGTTCAGGCTTTTTTGTTGTCTGCGAGACAGGGAATTCTGCTGCCGTCCCCCGCCCCTGCCGTTCGCCGCAGTTTTCAGCAAAGCGAACACGGCTTAAGCGGACGCACCGAAACGCCGAAATTCTGCTTGACCGGATCGCCCTCTCTCCCTATAGTAGCGCCCCGTTGCACCAGTGAGTACGCAACGGAAAAATACGGTGAGGTGTCTGAGTGGCTGAAGGAGCACGCCTGGAAAGTGTGTATACGCGTAAGTGTATCGAGGGTTCGAACCCCTCCCTCACCGCCATATTTTACGAGAAAGCCTGAACGCAAGTTCAGGCTTTTTTGTTGTCGGCAATCCGCCTCAATGCGTGTGGCCAGCCGCCATAGATGGCTGCATCACACCACGGCGCCAGTCGCCCGGGGTTTGACCATAGTGGCGTTTAAAACTGCGATTGAAGGACTGCTGCGAGTCAAAGCCGAGTGAGATCGCCACGCTGACGATCGGTTCGCCGCTGTTGGCCAGGCGCTCCGCCGAGACCCTCAGCTTCTGCATGCGAATATACTCTCCCAGCGCGTAACCGGTCTGGCGTTTGAACATTCGCTGCAGGTGCCACTTGGAATACCCCGCCCGGCCCGCGACGGTGTTGATGTCCAGCTTCTCTTCCAGATTGTTATCAATCCACTCAATCAAATCAGTAATAAAACCCGTGCTGTTCATGCTGACGCTCCCATGACTTGGCAGGTAGATCCGCTGCCCGATGCCATTACGTTGCAGCAGTTTCGCATTAAATGCAATTTTTATTATTGCATTTAACAGAGAGGCACTTCTATAATCCAGCCAATTAATGTAACCGATATTGATACATTAATGTGACAACAATGTGTTTCAAAACCTAACCGTTGCGCCGATGACCGGTGCAACCGCTCTGCCGCCGGTCACAGGCCAGGGAAGTTACCCGGATAACAGGGCCGGGTGTATCGCCAGATCGTGCTTACTACTGGAAAGAAAAATAATGCCAAGCCAGCCAAACTCATTGTTCCATTCACGCCGTCGCCAAAGCGGCATCGGTATCAGCACTCGCCTCTCTGCCGTCGCGTTGCTGGTCGCTCTGCTGGCCGGGTGTGACAACAGCGTCGCTCACAATGCGGCTCCCCCGCCACCGGCCGTCAGCACCGCCGACGTGGTGATAAAACCCATCAGCCAATGGGACGCTTTTAACGGTCGTATCGAAGCGGTGCAAAGCGTCCAGCTACGGCCACGGGTTTCCGGCTATATCGATAAAGTGAATTACACCGAAGGCGATGAAGTGAAAAAAGGCCAGGTGCTGTTCACCATCGACGATCGTACCTACCGCGCTGCCCGTGAGCAGGCCCAGGCCGAACTGGTTCGGGCACGCAATCAGGCGGCACTGGCCCGCAGCGAATCCGGACGTACCGAAAAACTGATCGGCAGCCAGGCAATATCGACCGAGGTGTGGGAACAACGCCGCTCCTCCGCCGCGCAGGCACAGAGCAACGTATTGGCGGCTCAGGCCCAATTCGACCTGGCGCAACTGAACCTCGACTTTACCCGAGTGATTGCGCCGATTGACGGGCGCGCCAGCCGCGCGATGATCACCGCCGGTAACCTGGTGACCACCGGCGACAGTGCCAGCGTACTCACCACGCTGGTGTCGCTCGACAAGGTTTACGTCTATTTCGACGTCGATGAAGCCACTTTTCTGCGTTACCAAAACGATGGGCGACGCACGACAAAACTGCCGGTGAAAGTCGGACTGGTCGGCGAAGACGGCTATCCGCATCAGGGCATCGTTGATTTTACCGACAACCAGCTGAATGCCGGTACCGGCACCATCCGCATGCGCGCCCAGCTGGAAAACGCTGAGCGCCGCTTCACTCCAGGGCTATTCGCCCGGGTGCAGATGCCCGGTAGCGCCGAGTTCAATGCCATGTTGATCAACGATAAATCGGTAATGACCGATCAGGATCGCAAGTTTGTTTATATCGTCGATAAGGACGGCAAGGCGCAACGACGCGATATCGAAGTGGGCCGGGTGGCCGGTGGGCTACGCATTGTACAGAAGGGGCTGTCTGCCGGTGACCGGGTGATCGTCGACGGCATGCAAAAAGTGTTTATGCCGGGTATGCCGGTCGCTGCCAAAAACGTGGCGATCAACGCCGACGCTTCCGCGCTTAACTAAGCCCCAGTAAAGGATCCTGATCCATGGACTTTTCCCGTTTTTTCATCGACCGGCCGATATTTGCCGCGGTACTGTCGATTCTGATTTTTGTCGGCGGTGTTATTGCCATCCCACTGCTGCCGATCAGCGAATATCCGGACGTGGTGCCGCCCAGCGTGCAGGTACGTGCCCAATACCCCGGCGCTAACCCGAAAGAGATCGCCGAAACGGTGGCAACGCCGCTGGAAGAGGCGATCAACGGCGTCGAAAACATGATGTACATGAAGTCGGTGGCCGGTTCTGACGGCGTGCTGGTCACCACCGTCACCTTCCGCCCAGGAACAGACCCCGATCAGGCACAGGTGCAGGTACAAAACCGCGTGGCGCAGGCCGAAGCACGCCTGCCTGAGGATGTGCGGCGGCAAGGGGTGACGACCCAGAAGCAATCCCCGGCTCTGACGCTGGTGGTCCATCTGGTCTCCCCTTCCGGTAAATACGATTCGCTCTACCTGCGCAACTACGCCACTTTGAAGGTCAAGGATGAGCTGGCTCGCCTGCCCGGAATCGGCCAGGTACAGATTTTCGGTGCCGGTGAGTACGCCATGCGTATTTGGCTCGATCCGAACAAGGTTGCCTCACGTGGGCTGACCGCCTCTGACGTGGTCTCTGCCATGCAGGAGCAGAACGTACAGGTTTCTGCCGGACAACTGGGCGCAGAACCGATGCCAACCCGCAGCGATTATCTGCTGTCGATCAATGCGCAGGGCCGTCTGCAGACCGAGGAAGAGTTCGGCAATATTATCCTCAAGAGCGGCGACAACGGCGAAGTCGTTCGCCTGCGCGACGTCGCACGCATTGAAATGGGCTCCGGCAGCTACGCGCTGCGTGCCCAGCTCAATAATAAGGACGCGGTGGGGATTGGTATCTTCCAGGCTCCGGGCGCCAATGCTATCGAGCTGTCCAACGCGGTGCGGGCCAAAATGGCCGAGCTGTCGACCCGCTTTCCGGACGGCATGAGCTGGCAAGCCCCGTACGACCCGACGGTATTCGTGCGCGATTCGATCAGCTCGGTGGTAGATACCCTGCTCGAAGCGGTGCTGCTGGTGGTTCTGGTGGTGATCCTGTTTCTGCAAACCTGGCGTGCGTCGATCATCCCGCTGTTGGCGGTCCCCATCTCCATCGTCGGTACCTTTGCGGCGCTCTATTTGTTGGGCTTTTCGCTCAACACCCTGAGCCTGTTCGGACTGGTGCTGGCCATAGGTATCGTGGTCGATGATGCCATTGTGGTGGTGGAAAACGTCGAGCGTAATATCGAAGAGGGTCTGTCACCGCTGGCGGCGGCGCACCAGGCAATGCGTGAAGTGTCCGGCCCGATTATCGCCATCGCCGTCGTGCTGTGCGCAGTGTTCGTGCCGATGGCGTTTCTGTCCGGCGTCACCGGCCAGTTTTATAAGCAGTTCGCCGTGACGATCGCCATTTCGACCGTGATCTCGGCTATCAACTCGCTGACGCTGTCACCGGCGTTAGCGGCGCTGCTGCTGAAGCCGCATGGCGCACCGAAAGACATGCCATCACGCCTGATTGATCGCTTGTTCGGTTGGCTGTTCCGTCCATTTAACCGCTTCTTTGCCAGCAGCTCACAACGTTATCAACGTGGGGTTTCCCGGGCGCTGGGCAAACGCGGCGCGGTATTTGTGGTGTATGTGCTGCTGCTGTGCGCCGCCGGGGTGATGTTTAAAACCGTGCCCGGTGGCTTCATTCCGACTCAGGACAAGCTTTATTTGATTGGCGGCGTGAAAATGCCGGAGGGCGCGTCGCTGGAACGTACCGACGCGGTGATCCGCAAGATGAGCGCCATCGGCCTGAGCGTCGACGGGGTGACGGATGCGGTCTCCTTCCCCGGGCTGAATGCATTGCAGTTTACCAATACGCCCAACACCGGCACCGTGTTCTTTGCGCTGGAGTCATTAAGCACCCGTACCCGCAGCGCGGCGCAGATCAATGCCGAGATTAACGCCAAGATCTCGCAGATCCAGGAAGGGTTTGCGTTCTCGATTATGCCGCCACCGATCCTCGGTATCGGCCAGGGTTCCGGTTACTCCCTGTATATTCAGGATCGTGCCGGTCTGGGCTATGGCGCGTTGCAAACCGCAATCAACACCATGTCGGGCGCAATCATGCAAACTCCGGGTATGGGCTTCCCGATCTCGTCTTATCAGGCCAACGTACCGCAGCTGGACGCGAAAATTGACCGCGACAAGGCCAAGGCGCAAGGCGTGCCGCTCAACGCGCTGTTCAGCACCTTGCAGACCTATCTCGGTTCGTCTTATATCAATGACTTCAACCGCTATGGCCGCACCTGGAAGGTGATGGCGCAGGCCGACGGTCAATTCCGCGACAGCGTGGAGGACATCGCCAACCTGCGCACCCGTAACGATAAGGGGGAAATGGTGCCGATTGGCAGCATGGTCAGCATCAGCACCACCTACGGCCCGGATCCGGTGATCCGTTACAACGGTTTCCCGGCGGCAGATCTGATTGGGGATGCCGATCCGCGTGTGCTGTCATCGTCACAGGCCATGAGTGAACTGACGGTCATGGCCAGCAAGCTGTTGCCGAACGGCATGAACATTCAGTGGACCGATCTGAGCTATCAGCAGTCCACCCAGGGCAATGCGGCCATTATTGTTTTCCCGGTGGCGGTGCTGCTGGCCTTCCTGGCGCTGGCAGCCTTGTACGAAAGCTGGACGCTGCCATTGGCGGTGATCCTGATCGTGCCGATGACCATGCTGTCGGCACTGTTCGGGGTCTGGCTGACCGGCGGTGACAACAACGTGTTCGTGCAGGTGGGGCTGGTGGTATTGATGGGCCTGGCCTGTAAGAACGCCATTTTGATCGTCGAGTTCGCCCGTGAACTGGAGCTACAGGGCAAAAGCATTATGGAAGCGGCACTGGAAGCCTGTCGTCTGCGACTGCGGCCGATTGTAATGACCTCCATCGCCTTTATCGCCGGGACTATTCCGTTGATCCTCGGACACGGCGCCGGTGCCGAAGTGCGCGGCGTCACCGGCATCACGGTATTTTCCGGCATGCTGGGCGTCACACTGTTTGGGCTGTTCCTGACCCCGGTGTTCTACGTCACCCTGCGCCGTATGGTGACACGCAAAACACGGCAACCAGTGGCGGAATAATTCGCCCACTATAGCCACAAAAAAGCCCGGTTTTTTTAAAACCGGGCTTTTCTTTGTCTTATGCTTTATACCGCATCTACCGCAGACTATTTTTCTGCTGTCTCTTCGTCTTTCACGTCTTGCATTGCATATGCCGCGCAGGCACGTTTATCGCCCCGCTCCAGCTCGGCCAAGGAATCCGCTACCGTGTAGCCCGCCAGCACGTTCAGCGATGCCTCTTCCGCTTCGTTCACCACCGACTTGAAATACCAGCAGGCGTTGGCACTGACCAGACAACGCGCCGGCCCTTCCGGTCGGGCGGCCCAAATGCGTTTATCTTCAATAACGGACAGATAGATATCTCGCAGGGTGATCTGCTCCGCCGGGCGGCCCAGGTGAATCGAGCCGTTACGGCCCAGGGTCGAAACGATGATGCCATTTTTGGTCAAGGGCACCATCAGCTTGCGGATAAAACTGGGGTTGGCTTCCAGACCGGCGGCAAGCACCGCGCTGGTCGAACGCACGCCCAGCTTCTCAGCCACGGCCACGCTAAGTACCATTTGCATTGCAGTCGGAAAGCGAAAATCTAACATGTTTTTATCTCTGTCTCCGGGAGACCAAATGCCTGGACTGGGCCGGTGCGAGATGACGCCATCACACCCACTCAACTGCACAATAATATAACAAACACTGTTGCACTATTGAAGGTATGCCCGGATAAATCGCACGGATACATTAGGTCGGAAATCACGTCAGAACTGGCCTGGGGATAAAATAGTGGGGATTAAGAATACAGAAACCCGCGTCAATATTAATGCCGCTCGCTTAACTGCGTTAAACGATCAGAACTAACACTGCCCGCGGGTTTAATTCTTGTCTGTTGATTAGGCTTTATTCAGCACCAGTTGACCGCTTTTATCCAGCGGGATCTGGGTGCCGGGATCGTGATCCATGCGGATCTTGCCCTGCTGAGTGCCAATCTTGTAGGTCACGTCGTAACCCAGCATTTTCTGTGATTTGTCGTAAACCGTTCTGCAACGCTGCTGCGTGCTGGTGGTGCTGTCGTTATTCTGCATCGCACCCTGCACCTGGTTACCGGCGTAACCGCCGCCCAAGGCACCCACCACCGTCGCCACATCACGACCGCGACCACCACCGAACTGATGACCAATAACGCCACCGGCTACTGCACCCAGAACCGAACCGGCAATGCGGTTCTCATCCTGCACTGGCGCACGGTGAGTGACGGTTACATTGCGGCATTCCTGACGCGGTGTTTTGATGGTTTCTTTGATCGGCGTTGCGGCAAGAACCTGCGCGTATTGCGGACCGGAAGAAAAAACATCAAGACTGGCCACCGCAGCAATACCCAGAGCGGCTGCAATACCAATACCCACACCGGCTAACATTGACTTGTTCACAGGAAATCCTCCTGAAAGTGTTACCACGCATTTGTACCGGGGATTTTACCGACATTGCACCGCGCTTATTATTTTGCGCATTGGCGGCACGTGGTATTCCGGTTTACGGCGTGCGCGACGCGCCGTCTGTAAACAAGATAAAGTCTGCACAATGTTCCAGAACCTCGCAATAAGACAATGTGACCAAAGATGCTGGAAATCGCCCTTACCCCCAGTGTTTAGGAGGAATCTTAAGATTTTTACCCATAATCACGGGACATTGTGCTGAACAATCAGCCCGAAACTGCCCTATCGCACGGGGACCGGCATAAAAAAACCCACGCGGGCGAACCGGCGTGGGTGGGTCGATCTCAGGAGACTGTCAGTGCATTTTCAACCGTGGGCGGATCACCCGGTTGATGCCACCGACCAGCATCATCAGGCCGGTTTTGATATAGCCGTGTAAAGCGACCTGGTGCATACGGTACAGCGAGATATAGACGAAGCGCGCAATGCGGCCTTCAACCATCATCGAACCGCGCATCAGGTTGCCCATCAGGCTGCCAACGGTGCTGAAACGGGACAGAGACACCAGCGAACCGTGGTCTTTATACACGTACGGCTTCAGCGTCTGGCCGTTCATCAGTGCCAGAATGTTGGTAAAGCAGCGGGATGCCATCTGGTGCGCCGACTGGGCGCGAGGTGGCACAAAGCCACCGCCCTCTTTCGGACAGGAAGCGCAGTCACCGATAGCGAAGATATTCGGATCGCGCGTGGTCTGCAGCGTAGGTTCCACCACCAGCTGATTAATGCGGTTGGTTTCCAGCCCGGCGATATCCTTCATAAAGTCCGGCGCCTTGATGCCGGCCGCCCACACCATCAAATCGGCATCGATAAATTCGCCGCCCTTGGTGTTCAGGCCGTTGGCATCCGCACTGGTGACCATGGTGTTGGTCAGCACGCGCACGCCCAGTTTATTCAGTTCCTGATGCGCGGCAGCGGAAATACGCGGCGGCAGTGCAGGCAGAATACGCTCGCCCGCTTCGACCAGGGTCACGTTCAGCGCGCTGTTGTCCAGGCCTTCAAAACCATAGCTGTGCAGTTGCTTCACCGCGTTATGCAGCTCTGCAGACAGTTCCACACCGGTGGCACCACCGCCGACGATGGCGATATTCACCCGCTCTTTTTGCCCTGGCTGTGCCGAGAACTTGAGGAACAGGTTCAGCATTTCGTTGTGGAAACGACGCGCCTGGTGGGGGTTGTCCAGGAAGATACAGTGATCTTTCACGCCGGCAGTACCGAAATCGTTCGAGGTGCTACCCAGCGCCATCACCAGGATGTCGTAAGGCAGTTCGCGTGCTGGAACCAGTTCAGCACCGTGCTCGTCGCAGATTTGCGCCAACTGCAGGGTTTGCGTTTCGCGATTAATGTTGGTCAGCGAACCCAGCTGGAAATTGAAAGAGTGATTGCGTGCATGTGCCAGGTAGCTCAGCGCGTCGACGCCGTCATCAAGGGAGCCGGTTGCTACTTCATGCAGCAAAGGTTTCCACAGATGGCTGTGATTGCGGTCCACCAGCGTGATTTCTGCTTTGTGCTTACGACCGAGTTTATGGCCCAGGCTGGTCGCCAGTTCCAGACCACCGGCACCACCGCCGACAATGACGATTTTTTTCTTTGGCGTTGTCAAAATAACCCCCTAAATGTGAACCAATTGTTACCTAAGGGTAAAGAAATAATATCCTTAGAATACATAGGGTTCGCTTAAAATAAACCTGCTATCTGAAGTCAGAATAGCATGTGGGGTTATTTGGTCATACCAAAATTGATGTACATCAAACTTTTTTGGTTAAAGCCTGGACGAAGCGAAATTTTGAGGATTGTGATTCAAATAGTTAGCGCGAGATCACAGTTTTAAATTTTGTCCCTCAACGGGAAAAACGGGGCTTTCAGGCAAAGAAATACCGCAATTCTTGTCTGTTCAGTACAATCATTGCGGCGCTTTCAGGGGTTATGAAACTGTTAAGGCAGGGTCTTGAATGCCTTGATGCGTTGCAGATGTGGCGACAGGTTTTTAAACTTGTGGGTCTGCTGTTCATCCCAGACAATTTCATAGTATTTGTGCAACAGTTCAGCACTGAGCTGGCTGTCCAGCACCTCGTCGTGGCGGGAAAGCACCGCCAGACAGCGATCGCGGTTTTTCTCACGGAAGTCCTCCACGCACTTGGTGGCGATATCGCGATACTCTTCCGGCCGGTCGATTTTGCCTTGCATATGTTGTTCAGGAGACAAATTGGGGTTGAAGATCACCTGGCGGATACCGCACAGAAAGCCGATACGTTCTGCCCAAAAACCCCCGAGGCCCACTCCGCAGATCAGCGAATGTTTGTCGCCTCCCTGCTGAACCGCCTTGTCCACTTCTTTCAACAAATGCTGCATGTCATGGCGTGGGTGCAAGGTGCTGTAACTGATAAAGCGTACGTCAGGATCGATAAACTGTAGCTGTAATACCTTTTCATGATTGCCGGGACTGGTGGAATCAAAGCCATGTAAATAGATAATCATCTGGATCCTCGCAACAAACGGAGGGCCGCGCCGCAGCCCTCATCATTTACGCCGCACTACGACGTCCTGGGTTCACCCGGCATTACGCTGTTTGTGCTCTTCCCAGCGTTCGCTGAGCGCATTCAGTTCTTTATGCGCCTGTTGCCAGCGCGCAGAATCACGCAGCTCCTGACGGGTGAACTGACCGCGATGATATAACCGCTTCACCCGCTCTGCTTTGACCGGGGACAGGTTATCCAGCACGCTGACCGCCCCGGCGCGGTTATTACACACCAGGATCATGTCACAACCGGCATCCAGTGCTGCCTGGCCGCGCTCGGCATAACTGCCCATAATCGCCGCCCCTTCCATCGACAGATCGTCCGAGAAGATAACGCCATCAAAGCCCAATTCCTGACGCAGGATCTGTTTTAGCCAGTAAGGCGATCCGCTGGCGGGACGTGGGTCTGCTTCAGTATAGATGACGTGCGCCGGCATCACGGCGTCGAGCAGCTGACGGTTAATCAATTCACGGAAGATCGCCATATCATGTTCGCGGATCTCAGCGAGCGGACGCGGATCGCGCGGGGTTTCTTTGTGCGAGTCCGCACTGACGGCACCGTGGCCAGGGAAATGCTTGCCGGTGGTTTTCATCCCGGCGCTGTGCATGCCCAGAATGAAGCGCTCTGCCATCGCCAGCGCCTGCTGCGGATCGCTGTGGAACGAGCGCTCGCCAATCGCCGCACTGACGTGGCCAATATCCAGTACCGGGGCAAAACTGATATCGATATCCTGCGCGATCATTTCCGCCGCCATCAACCAGCCCGCCTCCTGTGCCAGACGCCCGCCCTCATGCACTTCGTTTAATGCGGCGAATGACTGCGCCGCCGGCAGACGGGTGAAACCCTCGCGGAAGCGCTGCACACGGCCCCCTTCCTGATCCACCGCCACCACCAGCCTATCGTGAGAAGCCTCGCGGATTTGGCGTACCAGCTCGCGCAACTGTTGCGCATCGTGGAAATTGCGGGTGAACAAGATCAGGCCGCCCACCATCGGGTGTTTCAGGATCTCACGTTCTTCTGCGTCCAGCTCATAGCTGGCGACATCTAACATTACTGGGCCCACGGCCACCTCACTTCACTATTTATTCAGAACATGGGGATGTTAAACAAAAACGCCGGTGCAACACTGCGCCCCAGCGCAAAAATTCGGGATCGCCGGTTTGTTGCCAGCGCACTTCAAACCATAACAGCATCAGATAATCTACCCACGGCAACCAACGCTGCACCTGTGCGCTCAGTAAGGGTAAATTTGAGTAGCCGATGCGAGCATAATGCCGCAAAAATCGCAGTTGTTCGGCTGGCGGCCAGGCATTGCCGCGAAACAGTGCGGCGATGTCCAGCGCGATATCTCCGTCGGCCGCATACTCCCAGTCAATCAGCCGCAAGCCCTGGCCCTGTGCAATCAGATTGCCCGGATGAATATCCATATGCAGGGTGGCCAGTTTTAGCGGCGTTGGGGGCCGACGACGCAGAAAACGCTGATGTAACTTTAGCCAGGCGGGTGTCAGGCGTCGGGGATCCAACTGCTGCCAGTAGCGAGTAAACTGCCGATGCAGGCTCAGCGGGTAGCCACTGGGCGACCGTTGATGCAAACCGGCCATCAACTCAGCCAGATTGCCGCCCTCATTCAAGCGGGTAAAATCTGCCTCAGTGACAACGTCACCAGTGAGCCATTGCAAGATAATCCACTGATTATTCTGCACTAAAACCTGCGGCCCGATGTCCTTACCGACACGACACAGCACCCGCGCCTCACGCCGGCGACTGACGCCCAACGCGCTTTTCTCTGCGCTTTGCTGGCGAGCCAATAGCTGCACGCCCTCGCCTTCAATCCGCCAGCTTTCACCGGTCAGTCCCTGCACCGGGCTGAAACGACAACCGGCGGTTTTCACCGCCGGCAGTTCGTGCTCAATCAGTCTTCGCAGTGCGGCTTCAGTGTGTAACGGCGCCATTGCCTGACCAGACGATTTCACCGCTTTGCACCAGCATCAATTGCATATCCAGCGTAGGTGACTTCACATCACCACTGACGTCGCTGTACAGCACATACTGCGCGCTAACGATACGCGCCAGACCAATCGCCTTGCTGCGTGAACCCAGGCTGTCATCCGCCGACAGGCCCAGCGTCTGTTTGGCGGTGGCCAACTGCGCTTCCGGCACGATGGAGAAGGTTTGATTTGATGCCAAAGCCTTGTGCAGGGCGGAAGTCGCTTTCGCAGTCTGCAATGAACCGTTGGTGTTGTTCTTCACGCTGTCGAGCAGCAACACGCTGCCCGGATTAACGCCATCGGCTTTCAGCATCTGATTCACCAGCGGCTGTACGCTGCTCAGCCAATCGAGCTGCTGAATCTTTGGCGGTTGCGGCACCGGTTCGGTCACCGGCGGTTGCGGCTCTTCGACCACCGGCGGCGTCACCGGCTCAACGGTTACCGGCGGTTGTGGTTGTTCCGGCTCCGGTGGGCGCGACAGACACCCGGTTAACACCAACGCGGCCAGCGCGACAAATAGATACTTTTTCATTAATCCCTCTCTCAATGAACCAAGAGTTTACAAGAATAGATACAGGCGCACGCGCTTGGCATCGAGGTTGCCATTGAGCGAGTAAATGGTGGCGTCTGAATTTGGCGCAATAGTGATGGTGCGCGGCGCTTCAAAAGGCCGGATATCCAGCCCCTGATCGTCATACCAGTAGAAGCGATAGTGCACCGTGACCGGCGTTGGTTGACTGTTGCTGAGTTCCGAAGTCGCCATCACCCGCCCGGAAGCATTCGAAATCGACGGATTGTCTGCCAGAATGCCCGCGGTCAGCACCGGCGAATCCATCACTACCGTCTGGCGGTCGTTAACCGCAATGCCACGCGGGCTGCTACAGCCCATCAGTATGATGGCGGGTAACGTCAGCGCCATCAGACAACGCAGGGGTTTGCTATAGCGCATTATTTTCCTCGATTAGCGTGACAGCAGCGGCCCCAGGGAGCGGCCACCGACCAAATGCATATGAATATGATAGACCTCCTGGCCGCCATGGCGATTGCAATTGATAATCAGACGGTAGCCGTCTTCGGCGATGCCTTCCTGCTCGGCAATCCTGGCGGCGGCGGTGATCATGCGGCCCAGAGCGGCCTCGTGCTCAACAGTAACGTCGTTGATGGTGGGGATCAGCACATTGGGTACGATCAGAATATGGGTCGGGGCCTGAGGTGAAATATCACGGAAAGCGGTGACCAGTTCGTCCTGGTAGACCACATCAGCAGGGATTTCGCGGCGGATAATTTTACTGAAAATCGTTTCTTCGGCCATCTGGCGTTCCTTGTAGAGGAAAAAAAGCTGTACGCAGTATGAGTGACAAATTCTACTGCTTTCAACCTGATTGCGCACTTTCCGCGTTGAGTGATGCAGAATCAGACAACCGGTCAGGGAAATCGCGCCGCTGTCAGCGTTACCCGGTGGCATTCATCTGATTTTTTTCACTTTGGTTATTCACTAATGTTGCTTTACTTGCCTGTTGCCGCCGCCAATAGTAACCCTATGATTAAAAACGGATAGGTAACCACATGCGATGCAAAACCCTGGTACTGAGCGCACTGCTGCTGTGCGGCCATGTAGCGGCTGAAACCAAAAGCATTATTGACCTGCAGGCTAATCAGCAACATTTGCGTGCAGCGAAAAACCCGGCCGCGGTGGCACTGATCCCGGCGAATTACCCTTTTGCCGTGCCGGGCAAGCTGACCGTAGCGGTAGCGTCTGAAAACTCCCCGCCGCTGGCGCTGTTTGCCGAAGACAATAAAACGCTGATTGGCAGCGACCCGGATATTGCACAACTGGTGGCGGACAGCCTGGGGCTGGAACTGAATCTGGTGCCCACCTCCTGGGAGGACTGGCCACTCGGGATCAGTTCGGGCAAGTACGATGCCGCCATTTTCAATATTGCCGTCACCAAACTGCGCAAGACCAAGTTTGATTTTGCCACCTACCGCGTGGATACGCTGGGGTTTTATGTGAAATCCACCAGCAAAATCACCTCAATCAACCAACCTGCGGACATTGCCGGGCTGCGGGTTATTGTCGGCTCGGGAACCAATCAGGAAAATATCCTGCTTGGCTGGGATAAACAGAACCGCGCCAACGGCCTGGCGCCGGTGCAACCGATTTATGTCACCGACGATGCCGCCGCCAATCTGAGCATTCAGTCCGGACGCGTCGACGCCTACTTCGGCCCCCACTCCACCGGCGCTTACAAGGCGGCACTGACCGGCAAAACCAAAATGGTCGGCATTGGACCGAATGTGGCCTATGTGGCGGTGACCACCAAAAAGGATAACGGTCTGGTTGCGGCCATCAATGCCGCCATCAATGGGGTGATCGCCAGCGGCGAGTACGGCCAGGTGCTGGACCGTTGGGGCGAGCGCGATGAGAAGGTCCCTCGCTCTACCATCAACCCGCCGGGCATTGGCGACTAATCTTCTATCAACTGGGGTGCGTGTGTGCGCATCCAGTTGGCCAACGAGTCGAGCGTCGGGCGCAGCGTTTTGCCCAGCGGCGTAATCTGGTATTCAACACGCGGCGGGACTTCCGGGAACACCTGTCGCGTGACCAGGCCGCGCTGTTCAAACTGCCGCAGTTGGCGTGTCAGCTCTTTCTGGGCGATCGGTGCCACGGCACGCTGCAGCTCGCTGAAACGCACCGGGCTGTCGATCAATATCAGTCGGTAAAGGATCGGGATCGCCCATTTCCCCGCCACCAGATTCACAAAGCCCACCATTGGGCAAGGTTCGCCCGCGGCCGGTAACACCGCTAAATTTTTTTCCGCTGTCGAACGCCCTGCATCGGTCATTTCATCCCACCTTGTCCCTTAGTATCCAAAAGGTGCCTACTATGCAAAAGGTACTATAGCGCAAATAATGCCTGCATCGACAACAAACGGGAGTGGGCTATGTCACGACTTAAAGGTAAATATGCGTTGATCACCGGCGGCACCAGCGGTATTGGTCTGGAAACTGCGCGTCAGTTTATTGCCGAAGGTGCCACCGTGGCGATCACCGGCCGCAGCCAAAGTGGTCTCGATGCGGCGGGGGCAGCTCTGGGCAAGGTTCTGTTGTTGCGCAGCGATGCCGGGGATATTGCTGATCAGCGTAGTTTGGCACAGCAGTTGGCCAGCCATTGGCCGCGTCTCGATGTGCTGTACATCAACGCCGGCGACGTCACCCACCACCCGTTGCAGGAATGGGATGAGCAGAGCTATCAGCGGCTGATGGATATCAATCTCAAGGGGCCGTTCTTTCTGATCCAGTCATTGTTGCCACTGTTGGCCAATCCGGCGTCGATTATTTTGTGTGGCTCGGTCAGCGCACATATTGGCCTGCCATTAAGCAACGTTTACGCCGCCAGCAAAGCCGGCCTGCTGTCGCTGGCCAGAACGCTGTCCGGTGAATTGCATCCGCGCGGTATCCGGGTTAACGGCCTCAGCCCCGGCCCGACAGAAACCCCGGCGCTGGGCAAGCTCGGGTTGAAGGATGCCGATGAGCAAGCACTGCGCGACGAGATCCGTGCACTGGTACCGATTGGCCGCATGGGTACGGCGCTGGAATTAGCCAAGGCGGCGGTGTTTTTGGCGTCTGACGAGTCCGCCTTTATGGTCGGCAGTGAGTTGTTGATCGACGGCGGCGTGGGGAATTTGTAGCAGTGATGGTTTGGACGTCAAGCCGTGACAGCAACGACTGCACGGCTTGTCAGTTAACCCAGACCGGGGATAGCAACGCCGAAAGTCTGCAGCAGCAACACCATATTGAGAAAAAGAATAATCACCGTCCCGATGATTGACACCAGACTGGTCAGGCGACTGTTGACAAATTCGCCCATAATGTCGCGACGGCGGGTGAACATCACCAGAGCAATCATCGGCGCCGGCAGCGCCAGGCTCAGCACCACCTGGCTGTAAACCAGTGCATCCGTGGCATTAACCCCTAACGCGACCACGATGAACGCCGGGATCATGGTCACCATGCGGCGTACCCATACCGGAATGCGGAAACCGACAAAGCCCTGCATGATCATTTGGCCCGCCATGGTGCCCACCACCGAGCTGGAAATCCCGGAGGCAATCAGCGACATCAGGAAGATACCGGCGGCAGCGGCACCAAACAGTGGCGTCAGCGTATGATAAGCGGTACCGATCTCAGCCACATCGCTATTACCGGCATGGAAGGCGCTGGAGGCCATAATCACCATGGCGATATTCACCATCCCGGCGATAGACAGTGCAATCACCACTTCAATATTGGAAAAACGCAGCAGTTTACGGCGCTCGCCGCTGTCACTGGCCGGCGCACGGTGCTGGGTCAGCCCCGAGTGCAGGAAGATGGCGTGCGGCATCACGGTGGCACCAATGATACCGACGGCAATGGTCAACGCCTGTGCATCCGGCAACTGCGGCGTGACCATGCCCATGCCCGCTGCCGCCCAATCGACCGGCACGATAAACATCTCGACCAGATAACACAGGGCAATCACCGCGACCAAGCCGCCGATCATCAGTTCTACCGGACGGAAACCTTTCTTCTCCACCATCAGCAAGGCATAGGTGATCACCGCCGTCACCCCCATGCCTGGCAGCAGCGGCATATTGAACAGTAACGCCAGCGCTATCGCACCGCCGAGAAACTCCGCCAGATCGGTAGCCATTGCCGCCACCTCACTGAGCAACCACATGCCAATGACTACCGGACGAGAAAATTGATCGCGGCACATTTCCGCCAGATTGCGGTTGGTGACGATACCCAGCTTGGCCGACAGCGCCTGAAACAGCATGGCGATCAGGTTCGCCATCACCACCACCCATAACAGGCTGTAGCCGTATTTCGAACCGGCCTGAATATTGGTGGCGAAATTACCGGGGTCCATATAAGCAATAGAGGCAATCACTGCAGGGCCGGCGAACAGTAACGGCGTGAATGCACCACGCTTACGCCCGGCAAGTGCGTTACCAATTGCCGTATTGGTTCGTTCGGTTAACGATGTGGTGGTTGCCGCATCACGCATGATTTACCCTCAATCTTTTTCTGGTTATTTTTCACCCAACACTCACAGCAATGTAGCATCGGCTACACTTTATGCAAAATGGAATATTAACTGCCTTTGTGTACAAATATTTCTTATTGTCATCGAATACGCCAGTCGAATTGATAATGCGTCGTCTTTGGACTAACTTATGGCGGAACTGCATTAACCTGCAACTTACTGGTTTATCGTTTAAAGGACGTCTCAGACTATGGCAACAAGCGCACCAGACGACGCAGAACGCCCCGTGGTGGCTGAAATGCCGGACGAGGCTGAACATGCCCTGCGCTTCACCCGCGCTCGTGAGGCGCAATCCAATGCGCTGATCGAGGACTATGTTGAGCTGATTGCCGACCTGCTGGTCACCACCCGCGAAGCCAGAACCACGGATATCGCCAAACGCTTTGGCGTATCGCACCCTACCGCGATCAAAAACATCGCCCGGTTGAAAAGTGCCGGTCTGGTGGAGTCACGCCCTTATCGTGGGGTTTTTCTGACCGAGGAAGGTGAACAACTGGCGCAGAAGGTACGGCGTCGCCACCGGATTGTGGTTGATCTGCTGGTTTGCCTCGGCGTACCGAATGAAACGGCGGAGCTGGACAGCGAAGGGATTGAACATCACATTTCTAGCGACACCCTGGCGGTGTTTGAACAATATTTGCAAAAGCACGCAGTAAAATAAATCCTCACCAATAAAAAAGGGAGGCTTTCGCCTCCCTTAAAACTCCCCTGCCTGAATTAATGATTACGGATGTATTCGTCCATATCCGTTTTCAGGTTGTCAGATTTGGTACCAAAGATAGCCTGAACGCCAGAGCCTGCGACAACGACGCCGGCAGCACCCAGTTTTTTCAGGCCAGCCTGGTCAACCTTGCTCACGTCCGCCACGCTAACGCGCAGACGGGTGATGCAGGCATCCAGGTTGGTGATGTTGTCTTTACCGCCAAAGGCCTGTACCAGCGCCGCAGACATTTCAGAACCGCCCTGAGTAACCTGCTCAGAGGCCGTGTCTTCACGCCCTGGGGTTTTCAGATCCAGCTTGGCAATCAGCACGCGGAAGATGGTGTAGTACACCAGACCGTAGATGATACCGACGATTGGGAACAGCCAGATTTTGCTGCTGTTGCCGCTCAGGACGATAAAGTCGATCAGACCGTGTGAGAAGCTGGTGCCGTCACGCATCCCCAACAGGATACAGATCGGGAACGCCAGGCCAGCCAGAATGGCATGGATTGCGTACAGGATCGGCGCAACGAACATGAAGGAGAACTCGATCGGTTCGGTGATACCGGTCAGGAACGAAGTCAGCGCAGCGGAGATCATGATACCGCCGACTTTAGCGCGGTTTTCCGGCTTGGCTGAGTGCCAGATGGCAATCGCAGCAGCAGGCAGACCGTACATTTTGAACAGGAAGCCACCGGACAGTTTACCCGCCGTTGGGTCACCCGCCATATAACGTGGAATATCGCCGTGGAACACCTGACCCGCCGCGTTGGTGTATTCACCAATCTGCATTTGGAACGGTACGTTCCAGATATGGTGCAGACCGAACGGCACCAGCGCACGTTCAACCACGCCGTAGATACCAAACGCCACTACCGGGTTCTGATAAGCCGCCCACTGGGAGAAGGTCTGGATAGCCGTACCGATTGGAGGCCAGATAAAGGAAAGCACTACGCCCAGAACGATTGCCGCCAGGCCGGAGATAATCGGCACAAAGCGCTTACCGGCAAAGAAGCCCAGATATTCCGGCAACTGAATACGGAAGAATCGGTTAAACATGTAGGCAGCGATGGAGCCGGAGATAATCCCCCCGAGCACACCGGTATCCGCCAGGTGTTTGGCCGCAATTTCTTCAGCCGGCAGGTGCAGCACCAGCGGTGCAACCACCGCCATGGTTTTCACCATGATGCCGTAAGCCACTACCGCAGCTAACGCGGAGACACCGTCGTTATTGGTGAAGCCCAGGGCAACACCGATGGCAAAAATCAGCGGCATGTTGGCGAAAACGGAACCGCCGGCTTCCGCCATCACGTGTGAGACTACCGCGGGTAGCCAGCTAAAGTTGGCGGAACCGACGCCCAGCAGGATACCTGCGATAGGCAATACGGATACCGGCAGCATTAGCGACTTACCTACTTTTTGCAGGTTTGCAAATGCGTTCTTGAACATAGTTGAGTGTGCTCCTGAGTAATAGTGCTTTGCTACTTTTCGCGATTCTTCGCGTTGCAAGGGGGGGAGAAAAACCCCTGCAATTCAGGGTGTCTGAGCACCCCTTGAATTATTACGCAGAGTAAAATAAATAGGCTGCGCAATGTTTGATGACAGTCACGTTTCGATGAACAAAACCGGGTATTTTTCTTACATCGCCCATTTTTTGTTAAAAATGAGCAATAAACGCCCGCACCTCGCCCGAAAAACGGGTGGGAACATTACCCGTTTCGGCGATTAATTACGAGCTTAAAAAGAATTCAGATTTCGTTAACCACAGCTATAGCCTAGGCCAAAGATTAGAGTTCGATGTGAAATAAGCGTGAAAAGTTGGCGGTGGTGGCTTCAGCCAGCGTTTCCAGGCTCACGCCCTTCAATACCGCCATGTATTCAGCCACATCGCGCACATAGGCAGGTTGGTTTTCTTTGCCGCGATGCGGCACCGGAGCCAGATACGGCGAGTCGGTTTCCACCAGAATACGATCCAGTGGCACATATCGCGCCACTTCACGCAGTTGCTCTGCATTGCGGAAGGTCAGGATACCTGAGAAAGAAATGTAGAACCCCAGATCCAGCAACGCCTCTGCGGTAGCGCAATCTTCGGTAAAGCAGTGCAGTACACCGCCACAGTCCTGGGCATTTTCTTCACGCAGAATAGCCAGTGTGTCTTCCCGTGCATCACGGGTATGCACGATCACCGGCTTGTTCAGATCGCGGCCAATGCGGATATGTTCACGGAATGACGCTTGCTGCAGCTCAAGATTGTCTTTCTGATAGAAGTAGTCCAGCCCGGTTTCACCCAGTGCCACCACCTGCTCTGCTGCCGCCAAACGGCGCAGCTCAGCGTAGTCGTAGCCCCCCTCCAGATTGAGCGGATGCACCCCGCAGGAGAAGGCCACGTCATCGCGTTGGCCAATCAATTGCGTCATCGCCTGATAGCCCGGCAAAGTGGTGGCCACCGCCAGCACGTAACCGACATCGCGCGCCTTGGCCTTCGCCAAGGCATCATCCACATTTTGATGCAGAGTTTGGTAATCCAGGCCGTCGAGGTGACAATGAGAATCTACTAACAACATAATATTTAACTCTTTTACAGCGAATGAGGGTGGGAATAGCCGGTAGCGCCGAGCAACTGCTCCCAGCCAAGTAACTGTTCGGTCAGCAGCAGTTCGCGGTTAACGCCGACGACGCTAAGCAACTGATGGCGACAATGCAGCCATTGCTGCACGGCTTGCTGCAGAGACGTACTGCTCAGGCGGCTGGCCAGCTGGTGCACCAGCGGTTGCTGATCCTGGTTCAGAACAAAGCCGGCGGCCCCTTGCTGCCATTTCATGGCGTCCATCAACAACGAACATAGCCAGTGTAGCCGCTCAGCGACGTCTTCGTGATTCAATACCGGCAGCAGCGACAACATGTCGTGCTGCGGCAAAGCGGCACTCAGGGCCGCGCACAGCGCGCTACGTTGTTGCCAACGTTCCGGCTGGAGCAATTGCTCTGCGGCCAAGGGTGCGCCGTCATGCAAGCGCAAGGCGGTCAGGAGATCGATCTGATTACCCGGCGTCTGCCGATTCAGCCATTGCAGACTGAGCTGTTCGTCCGGACTGGCGAGATGCCAGTACAAACAACGGCTGCGCAGCGTCGCCAGCAGGCGTGAAGGCTCACGACAGCTCAGCAGGAAATAGGTTTTTTCCGGCGGTTCTTCCAGCGTTTTCAACAGGGCATTGGCGGCAGCCTCGGTCAGCAACTCCGCCTGCGGTAGCCAGATCACCTTGGCACCGCCCTGCTGCGCATGAGAATAAAGGATCTCAATCAGTTGGCGGATGGGCTCCACCCCCAGGCTGCTTTTGCCTTTTTCCGGCGTCAGCACATGATAATCCGGGTGATTTCCTGCCAGCATCAACCGACAGCTATGGCATTCACCGCAGCTTTTCTCACCGTTGCGACGTTGGCAGATCAGCCAACGGCTCAGACCATAGGCCAGCGCATCCTCACCATGGCCGGCAGCGGCATGCAACAACAGTGCGTGATGACCGCGTCCGGTAGCATATTGCCCGACCAACTGCCGGTAAGGGGTATTCAGCCACGGGTACCAGTTCATTACGCGCCTTCCTGCTGCTGTAACCATTGGCTGACGCAACGACGAATCGCCGCCGTC
This sequence comes from Serratia sp. AR11, assembly GCF_056376275.1. Taxonomy (NCBI): domain Bacteria; kingdom Pseudomonadati; phylum Pseudomonadota; class Gammaproteobacteria; order Enterobacterales; family Yersiniaceae; genus Serratia; species Serratia sp. AR11. Next base: position 2,166,121 of record NZ_CM150739.1, on the reverse strand, counting down.
ACCTGATCAAGCGATTGAGAAGCATCCACGGTGATGATGGACGCATCTTGCGCCGCCAACTCCTGATAACGTGCGCGGGTACGTTCAAAGAATGGCAATGCTTCCTGTTCGATACGATCCAGTTCACCCCGTGCTCGGGCACGCTGCAGACCCACTATCGGCGGCAAATCCAGATAAAGCGTCAGATCGGGACGAAACTCTCCTAATACCGTGTCACGCAGCGAGGCCATAAGTTGTTGATCCACACCCCGACCGCCGCCCTGGTAGGCTTGAGAAGACAGGTCGTGCCGATCGCCAACCACCCAGGCACCGCGCGCCAAAGCCGGTTTGATCACCGTTTCCACCAACTGTACACGGGCCGCATACAGCATCAGAACCTCGGCCTTGATGGTCGGCAGTTCGCCCTCCACGCCGCGTTTGAACAGGTCGCGCAGTTTTTCTGCCAACGGCGTGCCGCCGGGTTCACGGGTAAAGGCAATGTCGTTGATACCATGTTCGCGCAGTACGTCGACTACCGTATCGCGTGCGGTCGTTTTGCCCGCACCTTCAAGCCCTTCGATAACCACGAATTTACTTTTCATTCTTTTCCTTTAACGCCTGACGATAGGCACGCACCGCCTGATTATGGCTGGCCAGGTTGGTGGTAAATTGATGCCCGCCCTTACCGTCGGCAACAAAGTACAAATAAGGCGTCTTGGCCGGATTGGCAGCGGCCTCCAGCGAAGCCTGGCTTGGCATGGCAATCGGCGTTGGCGGCAGACCGTTGATCACGTAGGTGTTGTACGGCGTCGGTGTTTCCAAATCCTTGCGGGTAATGTTGCCATTATACGCCTCGCCCATGCCGTAGATCACCGTCGGGTCAGTCTGTAAACGCATGCCAATACGCAGGCGATTAATGAATACCGAGGCCACTTTGGTACGTTCCTCCGGTACCGCAGTCTCTTTCTCAATGATTGAAGCCATGGTCAGCAACTCTGCCGGCGTTTTGTACGGCAGGCTGGCCTCACGGCCCTGCCAGGCGCTCTCCAATGCTTTAATCATACGCAGGTGGGCACGCTTCAACAGCGCCATATCGCTCATGCCTGCGGTATACAGATAGGTATCCGGGTACAGGCGCCCTTCCGGGTTGGTGCCTTCTGGCAAGCCTAGCGCCTTGGCAATTTCCGCCTCGCTTTTACCGGCCAGGGTATGTTTGAGGTATTTTGACTGTTGCAGCACCAGCAGCCAGTCCCGCAGCCGGGAACCTTCAATAAAGCGCGCGCTGAATTGGGCTTCTTTACCGCTGGCCAACAGTTTAAGCATTTGACGCACCGTCATACCCGGCGTAAAGCGATAGGTTCCAGCCTTAAACTCGGCCAATTCCGGCTCCAGGCGCAGCAACCATGGGAACCACTGGCCATTGCGCATCAGTTTGTCCCGCACCAGCAGCCCCTCCAGGGCTACCCGACCGGTCCCTGCCGGCAGTTTGAAAATGGCTTCCTGCTGGATCGCCAGTGGCGTATCCGCGAAGCGTTCAACCTTCTGGTAGCCCCAAAACAGCAGGCCCAATACCAGAACAACAATAATAGAAACGAACTTCAGCTTTCTTTTCTTCATCAATCAGCCATCGTTAACAGTGTGGGCGCAAAAAATCATAAAGTTGGCGCGAAGGGTAACGCCATGATTGCGCAGTATTGACCGGCAGCAACGGCATTAACGCATTGCTCACCAGCACTTCTTCGGCATCGGCCAGCGTCTCTAGAGGTTCGCTGACGCAATGCAGCGAGTATTCACTGCCCGCCAGCAGCTCAATCACCCGGCGACGCATCAGCCCAGCCACGCCTGCCTGGCTCAAATCTGGCGTAAATACCGCTTTCCCCTTACGCCAGAACAAATTAGCCGCACAGCATTCCACCAGCATACCGGCAGTGTCAAGCACCAGCGCCTCGTCGGCGGTTGTCTGGTCAAGATGCGTGCGGATCAACACCTGCTCCAAACGATTCAGATGCTTTAGCCCAGCCAACAGGGGATTGCGCCCCAGCGCTACCGGACTGAGCGTCAGGCTGATGCCCTGCTCTCGCCATGGCAAATAGTGCATGGGATAGGTGCTACGAGAGACTATGCGTGTGGGAGCCTCACACCCTTGCGGGCTGTACCCCCTGCCACCGCTGCCGCGAGTCAGTATCGCTTTGACCACGCCCAATGGGATAGATTCTGCTGCGCGCACCATTTCATCTTCCAAAGCATTCCAGTCGCAGGACGGCAGCATCAGCCGTTGCGCTGCCAACTGCAGCCGCTCGATATGCCAGGGCAGCAGGTCTATTTTCCCCTCAATCACCCGGGCGGTAGTGAAACAGCCGTCACCAAACTGCAAACCGCGATCGCTTGGCGCTAGCGCATCGTGCTGATGTCCATTAATCCAGTACATAGACTCCCCCTGACCGCGTTGGTATGACTACAGAATAACAGGCGCAGGTGCCGTTAGCAGCAGCTTGCCGTTTGGCCACAGTGCCGACAAGCAGAGCTTTCCGAGTAGCGGGTCAGCGCCATAAAAAAAGCCCGGTTTAAAAAACCGGGCTTTTTTACCGTCTGCCAGCAGAGGCATTACACCTTGCGGAAGATCAGTGAACCGTTGGTGCCGCCGAAACCGAAGGAGTTACACAGCGTGTACTGCATATCACTCACCTGGCGAGCTTCATGCGGAACAAAGTCCAAATCGCAACCTTCATCCGGATTATCCAGGTTGATGGTTGGCGGAACGGCCTGGTCACGCAATGCCAATACGGTGAAGATCGATTCGATCGCGCCTGCGGCACCCAACAGGTGGCCGGTCATCGATTTGGTCGAGCTGACCATCACGCGCTGTGCATCGCTGCCAAATACCGACTTCACCGCCTGCGTTTCGGCTTTGTCACCGGCCGGCGTTGAAGTGCCATGCGCATTGATATAACCAATTTGTGACGTAGTCACACCAGCATCAAGCAACGCATTTTCCATCGCCAGCGCTGCGCCCGCACCATTCTCAGGGGGGGACGTCATGTGATAAGCATCGCTGCTCATCCCAAAGCCGACGACTTCAGCATAAATCTTGGCGCCGCGTTTTTTGGCGTGTTCGTACTCTTCCAGCACCATCATGCCGGCACCGTCACCCAGCACAAAACCGTCACGGTCTTTGTCCCATGGGCGGCTGGCCGCTTGAGGATCTTCGTTACGGGTCGACAACGCGCGTGCTGCGCCGAAGCCGCCGACACCCAACGGAGTACTGGCTTTCTCTGCCCCACCGGCCAGCATGACGTCGGCATCATTGTAAGCAATGATACGCGCAGCATGGCCAATGTTATGCACACCTGAAGTACAGGCGGTGGCGATCGAAATGCTCGGGCCACGCATGCCGTACATGATGGTCAGGTGGCCTGCAATCATGTTTACGATGGTTGACGGCACAAAAAACGGACTGATTTTCCGTGGGCCACCGTTAACCAGTGAACTGTGGTTCTCTTCAATCAAACCCAGGCCGCCGATGCCGGAGCCGATAGCGGCACCAATGCGGCTGGCGTTAGCCTCGGTGATATCCAATTGTGCATCCTGCATGGCTTGCATGCCGGCAGCGATACCGTATTGGATGAAGGCGTCCATCTTGCGCGCATCTTTGCGTGAGATGAAATCCTCTGAATTAAAATTCTTTACCAGGCCAGCAAACTTGGTCGCATAGGCTGCGGTATCGAAATGGTCGATCAGGCTGATGCCACTCTGACCGGCAAGAAGAGCTGTCCATGTGGACTCTACCGTATTGCCGACAGGAGACAACATGCCCAGTCCGGTCACAACTACTCGACGCTTAGACACGTTTGTCCTCCAAGGAGGGAAAATATGACACTAGGGATAGAAAAAACTTAGGCGGTCGAGTGACCGCCTAGATATGTTCTCTTACTGCTGGCTGGCGTTGATGAAATCAATAGCTGCCTGAACAGTAGTGATTTTCTCAGCTTCTTCGTCTGGAATCTCTGTGTCGAACTCTTCTTCCAGAGCCATTACCAGCTCAACGGTGTCAAGAGAATCAGCACCCAGATCTTCAACGAAAGAAGCGTTATTTAAAACTTCTTCCTGTTTAACACCCAACTGCTCAACAATGATTTTCTTAACGCGTTCTTCGATAGTGCTCATACTCTTAAATTTCCTATCAAAACTCGCTTTCGCGATGGTTTTCGTAGTGTATAAAATGTTGAAAAAGATGCAACTAAATCCCGGCTGGTCAAACCACGATTTTACGCTATTCTGCGGTTTTTACCCCAAATAACGCAAATAGTTTTCGCATTTTTTAAATCATGTACATGCCGCCATTGACATGCAACGTTTCACCGGTGATGTAGCCAGCCTCATCAGAGGCTAAAAATGCAACAGCGCTGGCGATTTCTTTAGCATCCCCCAGCCGATTGGCTGGAACTGATGACAAAATGCCTGCACGCTGATCATCTGTCAACGCCCGTGTCATGTCCGTCTCAATAAAGCCAGGTGCCACGACGTTGACCGTAATGCCACGCGAAGCAACTTCGCGTGCCAAAGACTTGCTAAAACCAATCAGACCGGCTTTAGCCGCCGCGTAATTAGCCTGCCCTGCGTTCCCCATGGTACCAACTACGGAACCGATGGTGATGATACGGCCAAACCGCTTTTTCATCATAGCTCGCATTACCGCTTTTGACAGACGGAATACGGAAGTCAGATTGGTGTTCAGGATATCCTGCCACTCGTCGTCCTTCATACGCATCAGGAGGTTATCACGCGTAATACCGGCATTATTCACTAAAATGTCGATTTCGCCAAATTCAGCACGAATAGATGCCAGAACGCTGTCGATAGATTGAGCATCGACCACATTCAACGCAAACCCTTTGCCGCTTGCACCCAGGTAGCTGCTGATAGCCTCAGCGCCGCTTTCACTGGTGGCGGTGCCGATGACTTTGGCGCCACGTGCCACAAACGTTTCTGCAATAGCCCGGCCAATACCCCGGCTGGCGCCGGTGACCAGAACAACTTTACCTTCGAAGCTCATTGTTTTCCTCTTTATTGTTCAAGCGCCGCTGTCAGGCTGGCTGCGTCATTAACCGCCGCCGCCGTCAGGGTGTCAACAATACGTTTAGTCAGACCGGTCAGAACTTTACCCGGACCAACCTCTAGCAGCAAGGTAACGCCCTGTGCTGCCATAAACTCTACGCTTTCGGTCCAACGTACCGGGCTGTACAACTGGCGCACCAGTGCACTGCGGATCGCTTCTGGATCGGTTTCGGTGCTCACGTCGACGTTATTCACCACCGGGACCTGCGGTGCGCTGAAGGTAATCTCCTGCAACGCCACAGCCAGCTTGTCTGCGGCCGGTTTCATCAGTGCGCAGTGCGAAGGCACGCTCACCGGTAACGGCAAAGCACGCTTGGCGCCAGCGGCTTTACAGGCCGCACCAGCACGTTCAACCGCTTCTTTATTGCCGGCGATCACCACCTGGCCCGGTGAGTTAAAGTTCACCGGTGAAACAACCTGCCCCTGGGCAGACTCTTCACAAGCCTTGGCGATGGCGGCGTTGTCCAGGCCGATAATGGCGGACATTGCGCCAGTGCCTTCCGGCACCGCTTCCTGCATCAGTTTGCCGCGCAGCTCAACCAGACGGATTGCCGCCTGGAAATCCAGCACGCCCGCACACACCAGCGCCGAGTATTCACCCAGGCTATGGCCAGCCATGATGGCAGGTGCTTTACCGCCCTGCTGCTGCCAGACGCGGAAAATGGCTACGGAAGCGGCCAGCAATGCCGGCTGCGTCTGCCAGGTTTTATTCAGTTCTTCCGCCGGCCCTTGCTGCACCAGCTGCCACAGGTCGTAACCCAGGACGGAAGAGGCTTCGCTGAAGGTCGCTTCAACGATCGGATATTGAGTGGCCAAATCGGCCAGCATGCCCAGAGTCTGTGAACCCTGGCCTGGAAAAACAAAAGCAAATTGCGTCATTTTTTCTTCCTGTTATATCAGAAACGAACCAGCGCCGAGCCCCAGGTAAAGCCGCCGCCAAAGGCTTCCAGCAGCACCAGTTGGCCGCGTTGGATCCGCCCATCACGCACCGCTTCGTCGAGCGCTGCAGGGACCGAGGCGGCAGAGGTGTTACCGTGACGATCGAGCGTCACTACCACTTTATCCATCCCCATACCCAATTTTTTCGCCGTCGCGCTGATAATACGCAAATTGGCCTGGTGCGGCACCAGCCAGTCCAGCGCGCTGCGATCCAGATTATTGGCCTGCAGCGTTTCATCAACGATGTGAGCCAGTTCGGTAACCGCAACCTTGAAGACTTCATTACCCGCCATGGTGACATAGGCCGGCTTGTCCTGATCCTGACGATCCTTGAACGGCAAGGTCAACAAACCGCCGTAGCTGCCGTCGGCGTGCAGATGGGTCGACAAAATGCCCGGCTCTTCAGAAGCCCCCAACAGCACCGCGCCTGCGCCATCACCAAACAGAATGATAGTGCCGCGATCTTCCGGATCCAGCGTGCGTGACAACACGTCTGCGCCGATCACCAGAGCATGCTTCACCGCGCCGTTTTTAACATACTGATCGGCGACGCTCAACGCATAGGTGAAACCGGCACAGGCCGCAGCCAGATCGAATGCCGCGCAGTCTTTGATGCCCAGCATCTGCTGCACCTGGCAGGCAGAACTTGGAAATGCGTGGCTCGAGGTGGTGGTAGCCACAACGATCAGCCCGATGTCTTCTTTAGCCACACCTGCCATTTCCAGCGCTTTTTCAGCAGCATGGAAACCCATCGTCGCAACTGTTTCATCAGCGGCGGCAATACGGCGTTCACGGATACCCGTACGTGAGACGATCCACTCGTCAGAGGTATCCACCATTTTTTCAAGGTCAGCGTTGGTGCGCACTTGTACGGGTAAATAACTCCCCGTACCGAGAATCTTTGTATACATGTACGATCAGTCACTCTTAGGTAATACAGCTTCAAGGCGCGCAGCAATCCTGTCAGGGACTTGCCGCTGCACCGCCTGCACAGCCTGTTCGATTGCCACTGCAAACGCGTGTGGGTTTGCAGCGCCGTGGCTCTTGATTACGGTGCTGCGCAATCCTAACAGACATGCGCCATTATACTGGTCGGGGTTCAGGTGGCCGAACCGCTTTACCACCCGTTTTTGCAGCCAACGGCCCAACAATTTTAACCACCACGCCTGCTTGCCACCGTCTCCGGATGATTTCAGCAGCGATAAAAATACTCTTACCACCCCTTCCATGGTCTTCAGGGTGACGTTACCCACAAAGCCGTCGCAGACCAACACATCGGTTTTACCGGTGAGAAGATCGTTGCCTTCCAGGTAACCAATATAGTTGATTGCCGGAGTATTTTTTAACACGGCGGCCGCTTCGCGGATATTATCCAGGCCTTTGGTTTCTTCTTCACCAATATTCAGCAGCGCCACGCGAGGTTGCGCAATCCCCACCACCTCTTCGGCCATAACCGCACCCATCACCGCAAACTGCACCAGCATGGTACTGTCGCATTCGACGTTGGCGCCCAGATCCAGCACCACGGTTTTGCCACCCAACTGATTCGGGATCACCGTCATCAGCGCCGGCCGTTCAATACCGTCCAGCGGCTTGATCAGCATTTTCGCCAACCCCATCAACGCACCGGTATTACCTGCGCTGACACAACCTTGCGCATCGCCGTTTTTAGTCAGTTCCAGCGCAATGCGCATGGAAGAACCGCGGCTGGCGCGTATCGCTTGTGAGGGTTTGGCGTCGCCGGCTATCACAGATTCAGCGGGCACAACTTGCAAACGTTCCAGAAGAACCGGATCGGCTTTGGCAAGTAAGGGAGAGAGGGTGTCGGGATTGCCGACCAGCAGAAGATGAAGCTGTAAATTAGAGGCCAGTGCCTGCAATGAAGCAGGCACTGTGACGCAGGGACCGAAGTCCCCGCCCATTGCATCTAACGCCAGGGTTAGACGAGTCAAGGTATCGCTACTTAGCCGATAACCTTGCGACCGCGGTAGAAACCGTCGGCAGTGATATGGTGACGCAGGTGAGTCTCGCCAGATGCTTTATCAACAGACAAAGTGGCGGTGGTCAGAGCATCGTGTGAACGACGCATGCCACGCTTGGAACGGGTTGGTTTATTTTGTTGTACGGCCATGGACCTTACTCCTTGATTACTTACGCTTTAAACTGGCTAATACGGCAAATGGATTTGGTTTCTCCGCCTCTTCAGGCAGTTTGCCAAACACCATATCCGCTTCGGACACTTCACAGTGTTCAGATTCATGTACCGGGACGACAGGCAGTGAAAGAATAATTTCGTCTTCAATCATTGCCAGCAGATCGACTTCGCCAAACTCATCGACTTCGATCGGCTCGTACGCTCCCGGTAATGCCTCAGCCTGCTCATCATTGACGACCGGGCTAAAACAATATGTTGTGTGAACATGATGTTCAAACGGAACTCCACAGCGTTGGCACATCAGCATTACCTGGACGTCCGCATGCCCTGTTATCACCGCGAGGCGCTGGTTATCAATATCAAAGGATAACGAGACCTCAACATCACTGTCCACACTGACCACAGAGGCGGCGACACGTGTAACCTGCTCAGGCGCATAGGAACCAACATAGTCCAGGCGTTTCTGAGCGGTACGTACCGCATCAATGGTCAAGGGTAATTTTACCTTTTGCATAGGGCGCGCATATTAACTTTGTAACGACTTAGAGTCAAAGAAAAAGGCCGTAAAACGGCACCTTTCACCAATATTCGCTTCCTCAGCGGCGGACAGTTTAAAATGCCTACTCTATTTACGCTACGGTTTACGAAAAAAATTATGCAAAGACTCCTGCTTGCCTCCACCTCGACCTACCGCAAGATGCTATTGGAAAAACTGCATCTGCCTTTTATCTGTGATGCTCCCCAGGTCGATGAAGCCCCACTGGCCGGGGAAAGCGCCGAAGCGCTGGTGCTGCGATTGGCAACGGCAAAGGCCCAGGCATTGGCCGCCGCCTACCCCGACCACCTGATTATCGGCTCCGATCAGGTCTGCGTGATCGACGGTAAAATCACCGGAAAACCACACACCGCAGAAAATGCCCGCGCGCAATTACGCCAGGCCAGTGGCCAAAGGGTCACTTTTTATACTGGCCTGGCGTTATACAACAGCCATAGCAAACACCTGCAGGTGCTTTGTGAACCCTTCCACGTGCACTTCCGTGCGCTGAGTGACGCTGAAATCGCCGCCTATATCCGCCTTGAGCAACCGCTCAACTGCGCAGGCAGCTTTAAAAGTGAAGGTTTGGGCATCGCGCTGTTCGACAAACTGGAGGGACGGGATCCGAATGCGTTGATCGGCCTGCCGCTGATCGCACTGCTGGAGATGCTGCGGGCTGAAGGCATCAACCCGCTGGGATAAATAGGGTTTACTGCAGTTTGGACTGCTTGCGCAATACCTGCAGGCAGTGGCGCAATTCTGCGTCCATCGGGGCTTCGATACGCATGGTTTCGCCGGTGCCCGGATGTTCAAAACGCAATGCCGCTGCATGCAGGAACAAACGTTTGAGCCCGGTCCCCGCCAATTGGCGATCGAACTCACGATCGCCATAACGATCGTCAAAGGCTATTGGATGCCCGGCGTGCAGCGCGTGAACGCGGATCTGGTGAGTACGCCCGGTGATCGGGCTGGCCTTGACCAGCGTCGCATGCTCAAAACGCTCTTCCACCTTGAAGCGGGTTTCCGACGGCTTGCCTTCACTGCTGACACGCACGATGCGTTCACCGCTCTGCAGAATGTTTTTCAGCAACGGTGCCTGCACCGCCTTGCAATGCGACTGCCACTCACCGCGCACCAGTGCCAAATAATCCTTCTGCATCCCTTTCAAGCGCAGTTGCTCATGCAAGGAGCGCAGCGCAGAACGCTTTTTCGCCACCAGCAGCACGCCCGAGGTATCGCGGTCCAAACGGTGAACCAACTCCAGGAAGCGGGCTTCCGGGCGCAACGCACGCAGAGCTTCGATAACGCCAAAACTCAGGCCGCTACCGCCATGCACCGCAGTGCCGGAGGGTTTATTCAGCAGCAGCAGGTGATCGTCTTCATACAGAATGCAATGGGCCAGCGCGGCCACTTTATCCAGTTTGGCCGAGACCGGCGCGTCTTCACGCTCAGCAACACGCACTGGCGGCACACGCACCACATCACCGGGCGCCAGCTTGTATTCCGCCTTGATGCGTCCTTTATTAACTCGCACCTCACCCTTGCGCACGATGCGATAAATCATGCTCTTCGGCACGCCTTTTAAGCGGGCAAGTAGAAAGTTGTCGATTCGCTGACCGGCTTCGTCGTCAGAAATCGTGATTAGTTGTACTGCAGGAATGTTCGTTTTCATGGGGCAGGATTCTAAATAGAGCGCGTAAATAGCGCCACTTCTTTTTATGTGCTTAACTGTCTCTCTGACTGCAGGCGAAATCTCAGCGGACAATAAGGCAGCAAGCCGGTTTGAACGTTTGCGATTTCTTCCGCAGTTAAGGAAAAGTCACCTTGCTATAACAGTATCAGCAGTGGAATAATGCGTTTACTTTCCACGTTGATTCTCGTTAAACAGGGAAAACTGTGGAATTATAAAATTTGTCTGATGGCACAAAAACGCAGCAATGGCGTAAGACGTAATGTGAAATCAAACAATTAGCGGGCTGCGGGTTGCAGCTTGGCCGGCAAACGGAATCAGATCTGTCGACGTAAATCAGAGGCTATTCCCCTAGTAAAAGTGCTGTTTTTCACAAAGAAATACAGGCTTACCGAGATAATGCGCCCCTATGCAGGCGACAACCGTGAGGTTGACGGCTTTGCGAGAAGACACGGGGTTTTCGGTTTTAATCCGGCCATGAGGTTATTTTGCCCGCAGCTTTGTCGATAATGTAAAAATAACGAGTAAGTTAAGATGAAAAGAATGTTGATTAACGCAACTCAGCAGGAAGAGTTGCGTGTTGCCTTGGTAGATGGACAGCGGCTGTATGATTTGGATATTGAAAGTCCGGGTCATGAACAGAAAAAAGCGAATATTTACAAAGGCAAAATCACTCGTATAGAACCAAGTCTTGAAGCAGCGTTCGTAGATTACGGCGCCGAACGACATGGTTTCCTCCCTCTTAAAGAAATCTCTCGCGAATATTTCCCAAGTAACTACTCTTCTCATGGTCGCCCAAACATCAAAGATGTGCTGCGCGAAGGCCAGGAAGTGATCGTTCAGGTTGATAAAGAAGAACGTGGTAACAAAGGCGCTGCCTTGACCACCTTCATCAGCCTGGCCGGCAGTTATCTGGTGCTGATGCCGAACAACCCACGTGCCGGTGGTATTTCACGCCGCATTGAGGGTGACGACCGCACCGAACTGAAAGAAGCTCTTTCTTCCCTGCAACTGCCAGATGGCATGGGTCTGATTGTTCGCACCGCGGGCGTGGGCAAATCTGCCGATGCGCTGCAGTGGGATCTGTCATTCCGCCTGAAGCACTGGGAAGCAATTAAAAAAGCCGCTGAAGGCCGCGCTGCGCCATTCCTGATCCATCAGGAAAGCAACGTTATCGTGCGTGCATTCCGCGACTATCTGCGCCCGGACATCGGCGAAATCCTGATCGATAACCCAAAGGTTCTCGATCTGGCCAAAGAGCACATCGCTGCCCTGGGCCGTCCGGATTTCAGCAGCAAGATCAAACTGTACAGCGGCGAAATCCCTCTGTTCAGCCACTATCAAATCGAATCCCAAATTGAATCCGCGTTCCAGCGTGAAGTTCGCCTGCCTTCCGGCGGTTCGATCGTTATCGACTCCACCGAAGCGCTGACCGCTATCGATATCAACTCCGCGCGAGCAACCCGCGGCGGCGATATCGAAGAGACTGCGTTCAACACCAACCTGGAAGCGGCGGACGAGATTGCTCGCCAGCTGCGGCTGCGTGACCTTGGCGGCCTGATCGTTATCGACTTTATCGATATGACCCCGGTTCGCCATCAACGTGAAGTGGAAAACCGTCTGCGTGACGCCGTCCGTCAGGACCGTGCACGTATCCAAATCGGTCGCATTTCCCGTTTCGGCCTGCTTGAGATGTCGCGTCAGCGCCTCAGCCCATCACTGGGTGAATCCAGCCATCACGTCTGCCCGCGCTGTAACGGCACCGGCACCATCCGTGATAACGAATCGCTGGCACTTTCCATTCTTCGTCTGATCGAAGAAGAAGCGCTGAAAGAAAATACCAAAGAAGTTCACGCCATCGTGCCAGTACAGGTGGCATCTTACCTGCTGAACGAAAAGCGTGAATCGGTGAGCGCGATCGAAAAACGTCAGGGTGGCGTGAAAGCGATCATCGTGCCGAACGATCAGATGCAAACCCCTCACTACTCGGTACTGCGCGTGCGTAAGGGCGAAGAAACACCAACCCTGAGCTACCTGTTGCCGAAACTGCATGAAGAAGAGATGGCCCAGCCGCTGGAAGATGCACCGATGGAGCGCAAGCGTCCGGAGCAACCTGCACTGGCTTCGTTCTCTCTGGCTGCAGATGCCCCACCACCAGCAGAAGAACCTGTTGTGGCGCAAGCTACCGTCGCCGCTACTGCTACCAAGCAAACCGCGCCAGCCGCTGCCAAGCCGGGCCTGTTGGGCCGTCTGTTCGGTGGTCTGAAAGCGCTGTTTGCCGGTGAAGAGCAGCCGGTTGTCGAAGCCAAACCTGTGGTTGAGGCGCCGAAGTCTGAAGGCAACGGTGAAAACCGCCGTCAGGATCGTCGTGGTCAACGTCGTCAGGGTACCGGTCGTAAAGATCGTGGTGAGCGCGGAGAACGTGGTGAGCGTGGCGATCGTCCAGAACGTGGCGAGCGTAAAGAGCGCGGTGAAGGTCGTGATAATCGTGAGCCGCGTGAAAATCGCGAACCTCGCGACAACCGCGAAGGCCGTGAAACACGCGAAGTGCGTGATGAGCAGCGTCGTAACCGCCGTAATGCGCCACAAACCACTGCTGCCGTAACCGAAGAGCCGCTGTCTGAAGAAGCCGCCAAGGCACAGCGCGAAGAGCAGCAACAGCGCCGTGACCAACGTGCCGAACGCCAGCGTCGTCGTCAGGAAGAGAAACGTCAGGCTCAGCAGGAAGTGGCCGCGCTGGAAAGCGTAGAAACCGCAACCCCTGCCAACGCCAGCGTTGACGAAGATCTCGAAGAACGTCAGATGCAGAACATGCAGCGTCGTCAGCGTCGTCCTCTGTCGCAGAAAATTCGCGTGCTGTCTGCGGAAGAAGAACTGCATCGCGCAGCGGAAGAACTGCTGGCGCCAAAAGCACCGGTAGTGAAAGCCCAGGACGTGAAGCCAGCCCAGGTTGAAGACAGCGTTAAACTGCTGCCGGAAACCCTTGAAGCTCCGGGCGAAGATGATGCACAGGATAACCGCGCTAACGGCGAAAACGGCATGCCACGCCGCTCACGTCGTTCTCCGCGCCACCTGCGTGTCAGCGGTCAACGTCGTCGCCGTTACCGTGACGAGCGTTACCCTACCCAGTCGCCAATGCCGCTGGCAGGTGCTTTCGCCTCTCCAGAGATGGCTTCCGGTAAGGTGTGGGTGAGTTACCCTGTCACACAAGCCGCGCAAGTGATTGAAGAAGCAGAAGTTCAGACTGAAGCTGTTGAAATCGCTGCCGACAACGTCATGGCGCAGGAAGCCGTCAGCGTAGCCGCTCCGGTTATTGCCCAAGCCGTTGCGCCGGTGATCGAACCAGAAGTTGTGGCCCCGGCAGAAGAACCAGCCCAACCGGTTGTTGAAACCGCTGAGCCGGCAATGGCTGCCCAGGCGGAAGAAACCCCGGCAGCACCGGTGGCTGAAGCGCCTGCAGTGGTAGAAGAAACCGCGGTGGTTGAAGCTGCACCGGTGGTAGAGGAAGCCCCAGCGGTTGAACCTGCCCCAGTGGTTGAAGAAACGCCAGTCGTTCCAGCAGCAACCGTTGCTGAAGAAACTGTCGCTGAACCAGCTCCGGTGTTCGTTGAGCCCGTCGTTGAAGCCGCACCCGTGCAGGAAGTTACTGCCGCAGTAGTGGTCGAAGAAAAAGCGCCGGTTGTGCAACAGCAGCCAGTACCGGTGGCAGATGTGCTGTATAAACACATCGCTACTGCGCCAATGACCAAGGCTCCTGCGCCAGACTATGTACCGGAACAGCAGCAGCAAAGTGATTGGCAGCGCCCTTCCTTCAACTTCGAAGGCAAAGGTTCTGCGGGTGGTCATGCGGCGGCAAATCAGGCTACCGCACCGGCAACCAAACCGCAGCAGGTTAACGATTAAGTTAATCTGCTCCGATAAAAAAACCCGCCAACTCGGCGGGTTTTTTATTGCCGAAAAATCGGCTCAGGCTATTTTCTTCAACTGTTTGATATCCAGCGAGTCCAGCTTACCCTCTAACTGGCTGACGAAATGCTTGAAATGCTCGGTGGCATTGTGTTTTTCCAGTGCCTCAGCGCTTGCCCAACGCTCAAAAAATACGAAAGTACCCGGCTTTTCCAGATCGCGGTGCAGATCATATTGCAGGTTGCCCAGTTCCTGGCGGCTTGGATCGATAATCGCATGCACTACATCGCTGACGGCGGACACAAACTCGGGTTTAGCCTGTAAGGTGGCAATAACACGTACTTCCATTTCTCTCTCCCATTCCACATGATTAACGTTGATAACCTGACAGTTATGACGCAGGTATCATTCAAATCCCTGTCACTATGCCCCCGAAAGCCAACTGATTTCAACTTGCCGTGAACAAACAGATGCATCGCAAGCGCTTTACGCTTATCCTTACACCCCGGCGTGAATAACCCCCATTATTCGCTTTTACGTAGACCCGTTTCTAACCGCCGGAGCCTTGCAACATGACCGCACAACCTCAAGCCCTAAAAATCCGCCGCCCTGACGACTGGCACATCCATCTGCGCGATGACGACATGCTGAAAACGGTATTGCCTTATACCAGTCAGGTCTTTGGCCGGGCGATTGTGATGCCGAACCTGGCTCCGCCAATTACTACCGTCGCCGCGGCTTGCGCTTATCGTGACCGTATTCTGGCAGCGGTTCCTCAGGGACATGATTTCACCCCGCTGATGACCTGCTACCTGACCAATTCACTGGATGCAGCCGAACTGGTCAACGGGTTTGAGCAAGGCGTGTTCACCGCCGCCAAGCTGTACCCGGCCAATGCCACTACCAATTCCAGCCACGGCGTCAGCGATGTGAAAGCCATTTACCCGCTGTTCGAGCAAATGCAGAAAATCGGCATGCCACTGTTGATTCACGGTGAAGTGACCGATGCTGCCGTTGATATTTTCGATCGCGAGGCTCGCTTTATTGAGCAGGTCATGGAGCCGATTCGTCAGCAGTTCCCAGAGCTGAAAATCGTCTTCGAGCACATCACCACCAAAGAAGCGGCGCAGTACGTGCAGGAAGGCAATCGTTTTCTTGGCGCGACCATCACCCCTCAGCACCTGATGTTTAACCGCAACCACATGCTGGTTGGCGGTATCCGTCCGCACCTGTTCTGCCTGCCAATCCTGAAACGCAATATTCACCAGGACGCACTGCGCAAAGCCGTTGCCAGCGGTTCGGATCGCTTCTTCCTCGGCACCGACTCCGCACCACATGCCAAACACCGCAAGGAATCCAGCTGCGGTTGCGCCGGCGTATTCAACGCTCCCAATGCGATCCCGGCTTACGCCAGCGTGTTCGAGCAACTCGGTGCGCTGGATCATCTGGAAGCCTTCTGCTCATTGAACGGCCCGCGTTTTTATGGCCTGCCGGTCAATACCGATTTCATCGAGCTGCAACGCGTAGCGACAACTCAGCCGGAAGAGATCGCCATGGGCAGCGAAACGGTCATTCCATTCCTGGCCGGGGAGAGTCTGAGCTGGTCGGTGAAAGCATAATTATCTTTTTTTAATCCAACCTCTTGCCCCCGCGCACGGTTAACTGTATAAATATCCAGTAAATCGCTTCGGGGGCAATTATGCGTGTTGAAGTCACTATAGATAAAACCAAACCGCTACCGTCAGGGGCCATCGAAGCTCTGACCAGTGAGTTGAGCAAGCGGGTAAACCGCCAATTTCCAGACACTGTGGTTCAGGTCCGTTATGCCGGTTCCAATGGGCTTTCGGTTCTGGGCGGCCTGAAAACAGATAAAGATCTGATCGCGGACATTCTCCAGGAAACCTGGGAAAGTGCTGACGATTGGTTTAGCGCAGAATAATACTGCAATGTAGTTTTTGCCGGGGGTCGCTCTCCGGCTTTTTTGTATTTGGAACCCGACACAACGCGGTTTAATTTTCCGCTGGAAGAAAAGCCTTATCTGGTCTGTACTGAATGCTTTAACAGGAGGTATTTAAGATGGCCCCGGACAAGGTAAAAACCGAAGAAGCGATGACCTTTGGCGAACTGCTGGCGCTGATTGCCGACCAAAAACGGCGTTTGAGCGTGCTGGAGGTGGCATTTTCCTATCTGGCTTTTGGTCTGGACGACA
This sequence comes from Serratia sp. AR11, assembly GCF_056376275.1. Classification (NCBI taxonomy): domain Bacteria; kingdom Pseudomonadati; phylum Pseudomonadota; class Gammaproteobacteria; order Enterobacterales; family Yersiniaceae; genus Serratia; species Serratia sp. AR11. The sequence continues at coordinate 2,149,593 of NZ_CM150739.1, read as the reverse complement.
AAGCCAATCAATTGCTAATTCACAGTTTGAAGCTGGAATCGCAAAACCAAAATCGTGATGCCGAAACCCAGCAGCACTTTGCCCATCTGGCCCTCGAGCTGGAAAAACGATTGCACAGTGTTCCACGCCCCCCCGATGTTGAATGAATGTGATGTCTCCGTTCTCACGTCTTTGCGTACCGACGTGTAGAATAATCACTCAAATAAATAATTATTTTGCAAAAGAAGGCAGGAAAGTCTCCACCGCTGTAGCCAGATGCGTATACTGTAATTGCTCACATGATGATGGGCCGCATTGATCCTCGTTAGTCACTCACGGTAGTCACTACTCAATAAGGGGTCTTTATGGACAGAAATGATGAAGTAATTCAGACACACCCGCTTGTTGGTTGGGATATCAGTACTGTCGACGCTTATGACGCCATGATGATACGCCTTCATTACCTGTCTTCACGAGATCAGACACCCGAAGATGCCCAAGTAGACAGAACGCTTTGGCTCACCACAGATGTCGCACGTCAATTAATCAATATCTTAGAAGCCGGCATCGCCAAGATTGAAGCAACGGATTACCAGGACCTTGATCGTAAAAAGCACTAATTCACTGTACCAAAATGCCTAAGGCGCCAGCGATTATCTCTGGCGCCTTTTTCTTTGTCTGCGAGCGGCACAACGGGTGCATTGCGGCTTCCAACCTTTTATCATAACGAAATAGCAACGTATAACAGAGAAGGTATGGCACGTGGAATATGACTTAATTGTTGTGGGCAGCGGTTCGGTAGGCGCGGCGGCAGGTTACTATGCGACTCGGGCCGGCCTGAAAGTATTAATGATCGACAGCGCCATGCCCCCACACCGTAACGGCAGCCACCACGGCGATACCCGCATCATCCGCCATGCTTACGGTGAAGGCGAAAAGTATGTGCCGCTGATCCTGCGAGCCCAGGCCTTATGGAATGCCCTGATTAAACAAACTGGCGAAGAACTGTTCCAGGACTGCGGCGTTCTGAATATGGGGCCGCTGGATTCTGAATTTATCAACAACGCCCAGCACAGTGCACAAAAATTCCGCCTCAATACGCAAAGCCTTAGCGCAGAACAGATTAACCAGCGCTGGCCGGAATTCAATGCACCGGAAGGCTACGTGGGGGTGTTTGAGCCTGACGCCGGGTTCCTGCGCTCGGAACAGGCCGTTGCCAGTTTCATCAAACTGGCTAAAGATGCCGGCTGCAGCCAGTTGTTTAATTGCCCGGTTAGCGCAGTCCAGCCGATTGACGGCGGTGTGGAAGTGATCACCCCAGAAGGCCGCTTTCAGGGGCGTAAAGCCGTGGTCACCGCAGGGACCTGGGTTAAAGCCCTACTGCCACAGTTACCGATCGCGCCACTGCGGAAAGTTTTTTCCTGGCATCAGGCGGATGGCCGTTACAGCGTCAACAACCGTTTCCCGGCATTTACCGTCGAAGCGCAGGACGGCAACCACTATTACGGGTTTCCTGCCGACAATGACGGCTTGAAAGTGGGTAAACACGATGGTGGCCAACCAATGGAGACACCGGAGCAGCGCAAACCTTTTGGCAGTTTCACTACGGATGGAACTGAGGTTTTCCATTTTCTGCGCCAATTTTTACCGGGTGTAGGGGTATGTTTACACGGTGAAGCATGCAGTTATGATATGAGTCCTGATGAAGATTTCATCATCGATACCCTGCCAGAGTGCGATCGCTTAATGGTCATCAGCGGCCTGAGCGGCCATGGTTTCAAGTTTGCCAGCGTGTTAGGTGAGATCGCCGCACTGTTTGCTGAAGATAAAACCCCTCCGGTGGATATCACTCCTTTCTCACTGAAACGCTTCATTTAACCCTTTCTTGCTGACTTAATCGCAGCCGCCAACTCGCGCTGGCTGCGGTTTAGCCTTTTAGTTACATACCGAAATCATCATAGTAATCTGAAATCTATCGTAAAAAATATTTCAACGGAAATTTCTGGCGTAAGTATCCGGATTTCCGAATTGATCCCCTGTGGTGTAAGTTCTATTTTACAGTTGATATGCCCCTGCTAATTCTTCGAACAACAAGGACGTCACCATGAAACTGCTTGTCGTGGACGAATGCTGCTTCACTCGGGTCGGGATCGATAACTATTTTACGGACAATGTTTTCGCCCAGATAAAGTGTTGTCACAGCCTGGAACAGGCGACCCCCCTACTGGAGCACTACCGACCCAGTCATATCCTGGTCAACCTGACCAAGCATTGCCGTCATAGTGAAGATGATGCCCAACTGCAGGCTTTTATTGAAGCCACCCCATCGGCATTGCTGTTCATTTACCTGGACACCCCCTATCCCTATAGCGAAGCGCCAATGCGTATCGCCGACCATGCTTTCCTGTTCAATAAAGCCACGCTGCCGGTGACATTACGCATGATGCGGGAAAAACCGGTGTCACTGATGGATTGCAGCGTTGAACATTCGCTGTTCAGCCCGCAGGAACTGACGGTAATGAAGCACTGGATGGCGGAAATGCCCAATTACCGCATCGCAAAAAAGCTGCAAATCAGCTCGCACACCGTCTATGTTCACAAGCGGCATATCACAGAGAAAATCAACGCCCGCAACCGGCTGGAATTTTATTCGCTGTACAACGTGCTGCGTTACTTCTATCCGCCAAGTGTTTCTGCCAGCCCAATGTCATTGTCCTTACTGGCGGTTTGATCAAGGTAGGCTGATTTTAGCGGTGAAATTGGCCTATCTACACGCTTTGCACTATCGGCAGTATTAACGCTGTCCGCAAAAATCTATACTCTGCCAGTCCCTATCTTTTGGCTGGTGAGAATGCTAAACAAAATACTGTCGGCGATCGTCAACAACGTACGCGAACATTTGGTGCTGTATATCTGCCTGTGGCTGGTGTTGTTGGCGCTGGACGTCTATTTCTTCTTTATGCCTTAATTCATGTCGCCCACTTTTCCCCGCTTGCGCTTTAACCGTTTTGGCTTCCCGGAACAGGTCACTGGCTATGAAGGCCGTGGTGTCGTGATAAGTCAGGGAAAAGTTTTCTTTACTCCGGAGTAAGCGGTTTACCCGGCTGGCCATCACCGAGAATCACCGCCAATTTATGCCCACCTTCGGTGGTCTCCAGCGCGATACGGGTAATAATGGTCAGGGGCACCGACAACAACATCCCCACCGGCCCCATCAGCCAACCCCAGAAGATCAATGACAGGAACACCACCAGCGTTGACAGCCCCAGCCCACGCCCCATCACACGCGGCTCCAGCATATTGCCAATCACCAAATTGATGGTGATAAAGCCTGCGGCCACTACCAGAGCATCGCCAAATCCGTTAAATAACAGAGCCTGAATCAGCGGCGGAACGGCGGCGATCACCGAGCCAATATTGGGAATATAATTCAGCAGGAAAGCCAGCAGCCCCCAGATGAAGGCAAAACGCACATCAATAACCGCAAGGAAGGCCCATACGATAATCCCGGTCGCCAGACTGATCGCCGTTTTGATCAGCAGATAACGGGTAACGCCGTCCAGCGCACGCTGTATATTGGCCATACCTTCACTTGGCTTATCCAACGCCTGCTGCAATTTGTAAGGTAATAGCTGCACTTCGAACAGCATAAATACCACGGTCATCAGCAACAGGAAGATATTGGTCATCGCGCCGGAAAACCGGCTCAACAGGCGAGTGATCAGATTCATCGCCGCACTGGGATCGACGTACTGCAGCATCGCCTCGGTGGAAATGGTAATGTTGAAACGGTCGGCGTAGTGCTGCAGTTCGCTCAACTTTTCCAACATCAAGCCGCGATACTGCGGCAATGAGCGAGCAAATTCGTTCAGAGATGCCCCCAGCACACCGACAAACAGCATCAGCAACACCACCACAACCACCACCAGCAAGCTCACACCCAGCACCCGGGGTACCCGCCAGCGCTCGAGCTGTGCCACCAGCGGATTCAGCACCATCGCGAGGAACAGTGCCAGCAGGAAAGGCACCACAACATCCACGGCCGCTTTCACACCGGCAAGAATAATCACTAACATCGCCAGCATAATGGCCAGCCGCAGGCTGCGATCGGTCAACAGGGTTCGGCCCATACATTTCCTTTGCGTTAATAGCGCAGGCCCAAAGGGCCATCAGATGAGTGTTATGTTAGCAAACTCTCCCTTCAGGCCGCAGAGGTATTACTCCGCGAATTAAAATCCCCGTTTTGCCAAATCCTGACTGGAAATAATCGACAATCTTGACTAGGGTTTATTTGTTAAAAAAATTCACGGCACTTACGCAACATGACAAAAGTTGACAATAATATATAAATCCCTTTGTTTTCAACTCATAACATAAAAATAATATGTCTCCACAGTAATCACTTCAACGATTTCACTGATTGACTTAACGCTATCTCAGCCAAATTCTCTGATTAATATTATTAAGAAGTAACATAGTTAAATTTATTATTGATTTTATGTTTCTTAAAGTTTAATTATTGCAGCCGGATAATCAGGAAAGTAAGGAAACAGGATGCTGTGGAAAAATACCGCCAATCGTTTTGGTCATATTTCAGTGCTGATCCACTGGCTGGTCGCACTGACGGTGTACGGCATGTTTGCCCTGGGCCTATGGATGGTCACGCTGGGTTATTACGATGTCTGGTATCACCAGGCACCGGAGATTCATAAAAGCATCGGGACACTGCTGTTTATCGTTATGGTGGTTCGGGTCATTTGGCGTTTCGTTTCACCGCCGCCCAAACCTTTGGCCAGCTACGGTCGTTTTACTCGCGTCAGCGCGATCCTCGCCCATCTGGCGTTATATGTCGTGCTGTTCAGCATTCTAATCAGCGGGTATCTGATTTCGACCGCTGACGGTCAACCGATCAGCGTTTTCGGTTGGTTCGACATCCCCGCCACCGTCACCGGCATGGCGGAACAGGCCGATACGGCCGGTACCATCCACCTTTACCTGGCCTGGGTCGTGGTAGTGCTTTCAGTTCTGCACGGTCTGGCCGCGCTTAAACATCACTTTGTTGATCGTGATGTTACTTTGAAACGGATGCTGGGTAGCAGCGCCGATTAACCTTTGGATTTATGGAGATAGCTATGTTGAAGAAAACCGTACTGGGCCTGACCGCAGGCGCAATGCTGCTGAGCGCCGGTTCCGCGCTGGCTGCCGACTACAAGATTGACAAACAGGGGCAGCACGCCTTTATCGAATTCCGCATCCAGCACCTGGGTTACAGCTGGCTGTACGGCACCTTCAAGGATTTTGACGGCGGCTTCACCTTCGACGAAAAAGATCCGTCCAAGGACAAGGTTAACGTCACGATCAACACCGCCAGCGTCGATACCAACCACGCTGAGCGTGATAAACACCTGCGCAGCGCCGAGTTCCTGAACGTGGAAAAGAACAAACAGGCCAAGTTTGAATCCACCGAAGTGAAAAAGAACGGCGAAGGCTATGCGGTGGTTGGTAACCTGACGCTGAATGGCGTGACCAAACCGGTCACACTGGACGCCAAACTGATCGGTCAGGGCAACGACCCATGGGGTGGCTACCGTGCCGGCTTTGAAGCCAACGGTAAAATCAAGTTGAAAGACTTTGGCATCACCACCGATCTCGGCCCGGCATCGCAGGACGTGGAGCTGATTATTTCTGTGGAAGGCGTTCGCGCGAAGTAATGCTTACTAAAGCGCGGCAAGGCTGCCGCGCTTATCAACAACTCAGTTTGCCGAGTCTTTATCTTCTTCCGGTGCCGGAATGTGCATCGTGGTCTGCAATAACCCTTTCGACTTATTGAAAATTTTGATGCCATTTTCACGGCCGGCTCGCCGCGCGCGCTGTTCTTCACGCGGCAACTTCAGCTCTTCGCGGCAGATCTCGCTGCAGCAACCTTCAAATTTGGCCGCACAGCTCGGGCACTGAATAAACAACAGGTGACAGCCGTCATTCAGGCAGTTGGTGTGAGTATCGCAAGGCGCACCGCACTGATGACAATTGGCGATCACATCGTCAGAAATTCGCTCACCCATACGCTCGTCAAACACAAAGTTTTTGCCAACAAACTTCAGCGGCAACCCCTGTTCTTTTGCCTTACGCGCATACTCGATAATGCCGCCTTCCACGTGATAGACGTTCTTGAAGCCGTTATGCAACATATAGGCACTGGCTTTTTCACAGCGGATCCCGCCGGTGCAGTACATGACAATATTTTTGTCTTTATTGTCCTGCAGCATCTCAACCGCCATCGGCAGTTGGTCACGGAAAGTGTCTGAAGGCACTTCGATAGCGTTTTCAAAGTGGCCGACTTCATATTCGTAATGGTTACGCATATCGACAAACAGCGTATCCGGATCGTCAATCATCTGATTAACGCGATCGGCCTGCAGATACTCACCGACATTCGCCGGGTTGAAGCTCTCGTCATCGAGGCCGTCGGCAACGATGCGTTCACGCACTTTCAGGCGCAGCACCCAGAAGGATTTTCCATCGTCTTCCAGGGCGATATTCAGCCGAATCTGGTCCAGCGCCGGATGTGAGGCAAAGAGTGCGGCTTTGAACGCCTCGAATTTATTCTGCGGCACGCTGATTTGCGCGTTGATCCCCTCTTTCGCCACATAAATGCGGCCGAACACCTTCAGCTTGTCGAACTGAACGTACAGGCTGTCGCGAAACGCTTTGGGATCTTCGATGGTGAAGTATTTATAAAAAGAAACTGTGGTGCGCGGCTCGGTTTCCGCCAGCATGCGCGCCTTCAGTTCCTCATTAGAAATTCGGTTATGTAACACTGGCATGGTGTACTTTCCTGTCTTTCGGGAGGTGACTGATTTAAACACGCGCCGACCGCCGGCCCACGCGCGGCGCACATAATACCCGATGATGTGAAGCGCTGGCAACTTGACGCTGCTCGCAAATCCCGATACTCCTGACAGTAGTTCCCCCCTATTTATCACGGTTCAGGAGGACGTCATGAGGCAGCTATTTACCCCCATTGCGCTGGGAAAACTGAATTTACCCAACCGTATTATTATTGCACCGATGTGCCAATATTCTGCCGACCACGGCAAAGCCACCGAGTGGCATACCCTGCACCTTGGGCATCTGTCCTTGTCCGGTGCCGGTCTGCTGATTGTCGAAGCCAGCTCGGTCGCCCCCGAAGGGCGCATTACGCCCAGCGACCTCGGTTTGTGGGGCGAGGCTACCGGGGCGGATGCTCAGCGCCCGCCCCGGCATTCGGTAAAACCGGAAATCACCGTTCCCGCAGCCAGGGCGATCCCCGCCACCAGCAGCAACAGATTAAACTGCAGATGCGCACCCAGGCTGCCCAGCAGTGCTCCGCTGACCAACAATCCTGCACTCAACCATGTAGCCAACATAAGATCTCCCTAATAAATTGCGCAAGATAATACGCGTCTGTCGAGTATGAATTTTATCCTTTAGAGCCATTTAGCTTAATTTCCAGCCACTTTATATCCGTTCATCATTAAAAATGATGTTTTAATGCGGTGCCTTTTCACGTTCTTCGATAAAAATGCCACAATAGCCGGTTATAAACGGCAGAAAATAAACGCTTGGTCAAAAATCCTTCGCAGGAGAGACCATTCGAGAACTCTGTTATTATCATTAAATGACTGCTTCTAAGCTGAGAACACATGACTCAAGTTCCTTCTTTTAATCGCTCTTTACTGCATCCGCGTTATTGGCTCACCTGGCTCGGCATCGGTTTGCTTTACCTGTTGGTCTTGCTGCCTTATCCGATTATCTATCGCCTCGGCACTTCGCTTGGCCGTTTTTCCATGCGATTTCTCAAGCGCCGCGTGGCAATAGCCCAACGTAATCTGGTGCTGTGCTTCCCGGACATGCCGCAAGCCGAACGCGATGCGTTGGTGGTGCAAAATTTTGAATCCGTCGGTATGGGCCTGTTTGAAACCGGTATGGCGTGGTTTTGGCCAAACTGGCGTATCGAACGCTGGTTCCAGGTTAGCGGGCTGGAACATATTCAGAAGGCACGAGACAACCATCAGGGGGTTTTGCTGATCGGTCTGCACTTCCTGACGCTGGAACTGGGTGCCCGTATCTTTGGCATTCATAATCCAGGCATCGGCGTTTACCGGCCGCATGACAACAAGCTGATGGACTGGCTGCAGACCTGGGGCCGCATGCGTTCCAACAAATCGATGCTGGACCGTAAGGACGTAAAAGGCATGATCCGCGCGCTAAAGCAGGGGGACATCATCTGGTACGCCCCGGACCATGACTATGGCCCACGCAGCAGCGTGTTCGCCCCACTGTTCGCCGTAGAGAAAGCCGCCACCACCACCGGCAGCTACGTGCTGGTGAGAATGGGCAAGCCGGCCATTATTCCCTTTACCCCGCGCCGCCTGCCGGATGCCAAAGGGTATGAGCTGATTATGCAGCCGGCGGTGGAAAACTTCCCGCTGGATAATGAGCTCGATGCCGCCGCCTTTATGAATAAGGTGGTGGAGAAGGAAATCCTGATGGCGCCGGATCAGTACATGTGGCTGCACCGCCGCTTCAAAACCCGCCCGGAAGGCGAGCCTTCACTCTACTGACTTCTGACCCGCCGTTTGGCGGGTTAGTTTTTTATGCTGCAGAGCTTGAGAATCGTCAGTAACGGTGGGATGGTAAAGCCTTCGTAGTTCATCCTGGAGCCGTTATGTACATCGTTAGCCTGACCTACCATCGCCCGATAGAAGAAGTCGACAGCCACCTCGAGGGGCATATCGCCTGGCTGAAAAAATATTTCCAGGACGGTACCTTCATTGCCTCCGGCCGTAAGAACCCGCGCACCGGTGGTGTGATCCTGGTAAAAGGTATCGAGCGTGCGCAGTTGGACATCATTGTCGGGCAAGATCCTTTCAACGCCGTAGCCCACTATGAAATTACCGATGTCGCCCTCTCCACCACCTCCAGCGGTTTTGAACTGCTTGCCGGGCTTTAAATTCGCCTTTTTCCGCGCGTACAGCGCGGAATACTGCCAATATTCTATTTTTAAAACTTTATTTCATTTCCGGTATATCTCACCCCATATCAATTGATGCCACCTATAATTAAGCGCATACTTACCAGGCTAACTTTTTTTGCTTTGCACGATTGACTGCTTTTGCAAACATAGCCCTCTACCTTACGCAACAGGAACTTATGGCTCCGGCACCCGAACTCATCAACTGGAAACGCAATCTTTTTGTCGCCTGGCTGGGGTGTTTCCTCACCGGTGCCGCCTTCAGTCTGATCATGCCATTCCTGCCGCTGTATGTAGAAACCCTCGGTGTTACCGGCCACCAGGCACTGAATATGTGGTCTGGGCTGGTATTTAGCATTACCTTCCTGTTCTCTGCGATTGCCTCCCCATTCTGGGGCGGTTTGGCCGATCGCCGTGGGCGCAAACTGATGCTGTTACGATCGGCATTGGGCATGTCGATAGTGATGCTGCTGATGGGCATGGCGCAGAATATTTGGCAGTTTTTGGCGCTACGCGCGGTGCTGGGCCTGCTCGGCGGTTTTATCCCCAACGCCAATGCGCTGATTGCCACACAGGTGCCGCGCAATCGCAGCGGTTGGGCACTGGGTACCCTGTCCACCGGCGGCGTCAGCGGTGCATTGATTGGGCCGCTGATTGGCGGCCTGCTAGCCGACCAGTATGGCCTGAGGCCGGTGTTCTACATTACCGCCGGTGTGCTGCTGACCTGCTTTGTGCTGACGCTGCTGTATGTCAAAGAGCAGTTCACCCCGGTGCAGAAAAAAGACATGCTGCACGCCCGTCAGGTCTTCGCGGCGCTAAAAAGCCCCAAGCTGATCCTCAGCCTGTTTGTCACCACCATGATTATTCAGATTGCCACCGGATCCATCGCACCGATCCTGACGCTGTACGTCCGTGATTTGGCCGGTGACATTCATAATCTGGCCTTTGTCAGCGGCCTGATCGCTTCAGTACCGGGCGTCGCCGCGCTAATGAGTGCGCCACGGCTGGGCAAACTGGGCGACAAGATCGGCCCGGAGCGCATTCTGGTGTTTATGCTGATCGTATCGGTGCTGTTACTGATCCCGATGGCGTTTGTGCAAACCCCGTGGCAACTCGGCGTACTTCGCTTCCTGCTAGGCGCTGCCGATGGCGCACTGCTGCCGGCGGTACAAACCTTGCTGATCTACAACTGCACCAATCAGGTTGCCGGGCGGATCTTCAGCTATAACCAATCGTTCCGCGATATCGGCAACGTCAGTGGCCCATTAATGGGGGCCGCCGTCTCCGCCAGTTATGGCTTCCGTGCAGTATTCTGCGTCACCGCTCTGGTGGTGCTGTTCAACGCCGTTTATTCCTGGTGGTGTTTGCAACGTCGCCCGACACGAATGAGAGAAGACACCCTGCAGGAAGAGTAATAGCCGTATTTATCACCACTTCCTTCACTAAAATGGGTCGACGGCCCGTTTACCCTACTTTTAGTATTGATACCTTTCACACCTGCCTTGCCGGCCCCCTTCAGACAAATCTTAGTTTAATTGATTGTTTTTAAAAAAGTTATTAACTTTTAGCGCAATAAACCACCTGTCAATAACATTCCCTCCGCAACCAACATAAAAACCAGGAAAGGAGATGTTTGTCGACTTTTCATCTAAAAAATGGGATACAGGGACTAGACAAAACCACCATCCAGTTATCAAATGGTTAAATAATATCACGCTCAATGTAAACCATTGGCCAAGTGAAAAAAGGCCGACGCGCTTTCCACGGTTAACGGGCGCTGCGGCTGCGGTTTTGTCGGGTAATCCGCACTGGGTGGATCACCTTCCTTAAATACACATACATACCACAGTATAAGCTGCATAAATGCGGCACATTTTATTGGGAAGACGTTATGCAATCCTCTGTTAATAACCAAGAAAGCCGGACCTTCTTCGGCCACCCTTATCCGCTGGGATCCCTGTTCTTTACCGAAATGTGGGAGCGGTTCTCGTTTTACGGCATTCGCCCATTACTGATCCTGTTTATGGCCGCGACGGTCTATGACGGCGGCATGGGGCTGGCACGTGAGAATGCCTCGGCAATTGTCGGTATTTTTGCCGGCAGCATGTATCTGGCGGCCCTGCCGGGCGGCTGGTTGGCCGATAACTGGCTGGGCCAGCAAAAAGCGGTCTGGTACGGCTCGATTCTGATCGCTCTCGGCCACCTGTCGATCGCGCTGTCCGCCTTTATGGGCAACAACCTGTTCTTTATCGGCCTGATGTTTATTGTGTTGGGTTCCGGCCTGTTCAAAACCTGTATCTCGGTGATGGTCGGTACACTCTACAAGAAAGGCGACAACCGCCGCGACGGTGGCTTCTCACTGTTCTATATGGGCATCAACATGGGCTCGTTTATCGCCCCGCTGATCTCTGGCTGGCTGATTCGTTCCCACGGCTGGCACTGGGGCTTCGGTATCGGTGGTATCGGTATGCTGGTGGCGTTGGTGATCTTCCGCGTCTTTGCCGTACCGGCAATGAAGCGCTATGACAGCGAAGTTGGCCTGGACTCCACCTGGAACAGCCCGGTCGCCAAGAAAAACGGTGTCGGTGCCTGGTTGATTGCGCTGGCGGTCGGCGTGGCGGTGGTTATCACCCTGATTGCCCAGGGCATCATTGTGATTAACCCGGTAGCCGTGGCCAGCATGCTGGTTTATGTGATCGCGGCCTCGGTCACCCTGTACTTCATTTATCTGTTTGTGTTTGCCGGTCTGAGCCGTAAAGAGCGCGCCCGCCTGTTGGTCTGCTTTATCCTGCTGGTGTCAGCGGCCTTCTTCTGGTCAGCCTTCGAGCAGAAACCGACCTCGTTCAACCTGTTCGCCAACGACTATACCAACCGGATGATTGGCGACTTCGAGATCCCGGCGGTGTGGTTCCAGTCCATCAACGCCCTGTTCATTATCCTGCTGGCACCGGTATTTAGCTGGGCATGGCCGGCTCTGGCGCGTAATAAAGTGCGCCTGAGCAGTATCACCAAGTTTGTTATCGGTATTCTGTTTGCCGCTGCGGGCTTTGGCCTGATGATGCTGGCTGCACAAAACGTACTGAGCAACGGTGGTGCCGGCGTATCTCCGTTGTGGCTGGTGGGCAGTATTCTGATGCTGACGCTGGGCGAACTGTGCCTTAGCCCAATCGGGCTGGCAACCATGACGCTGTTGGCACCGGAAAGAATGCGCGGCCAAATGATGGGCCTGTGGTTCTGCGCCAGCGCACTGGGTAACCTGGCAGCCGGTCTGATTGGCGGCCATGTTAAAGCCGACCAGCTGGACATGCTGCCAGACCTGTTCGCACGCTGCTCGATTGCTCTGCTGATCTGTGCTGCGGTGCTGACCCTGCTGATCGTCCCGATCCGCCGGATGATGGAAAACACTCAGGGTAAAAGCGCACAGAAACCGGCAACCAACGCCTGATAACCGTTTCGCTTAACCCTTCAGCCAGCGCCCGGTGCGCTGGCTTTTTTTATTGTTCCCACGCCCGCTGTTGTAACACCACCCGGTAGCCGTCCAGGTCTTCGAATGTCTGTCCACTGGTATCCCAATAAGGGTTGTAGGCCGCGACGCGCCGAAAACCGGCGGCCAGCATTCGCTGACATCCAATCAGCCAATCCTTTTCATCCGGCAAGTAAAATACCATCAGATGATCCTGTGTCGGCGCCTTCCCCACTTTCACACCGCGATGGTGGGTAAACTCAAGGTGATAGCCGTGCTGCGGATGCCCAACCATCACGCCGTCGAATCCCTGATGATCGTCAAATTCGCCCAGCCGTTCGAACCCCAGCCCCTGACAGTACATGGTAGCAATTTCCTGCAGACGATCGGTCGGACGTGCAATACGCAGCACCGCGTTGGCTATTGGCATTATTTTCTCCGTATCAAGATGAATTCATACAGCGCCATGCCTACCAGCATGGCCGCCACGAACTGCCAGCCGGCCGAAGAACCGGTACCGGCGAGTACCCAGGCCGGTCCGGGGCAAATACCCGCCATGCCCCAGCCGATACCAAACAGCGCGCTGCCTGCCAGCAAACGGCCATCGAGGCGGCGGTTGGCTGGGATCTGCATCTCTTCCCCCAACAAGCTACGCTGTCGCCTGCGCGCCCAGTAAAATGCCGGAGCGGCCACCGCAATGGCACCCACCATCACCAGAGCCAATGAGGGATCCCAGTGGCCGGTAATATCGAGAAACGCCAATACCTTGGCCGGATTGGCCATCCCGGTAACGATCAGACCGAGGCCAAAAATGGCGCCACTCAGCAAAGCAAACAGTAATCTGAACATGCGATTAGCCTCCCACCCAGTGACGGACTGCCCATACCGTGGCAAAACCCAACAGCATAAATACCGCCGTGGCCGCCAGCGAACGCGGCGCCAGTCTCGCCGTGCCGCAAACCCCATGGCCGCTGGTGCAACCGCCACCCAACCGGGTACCCAAGCCAACCAACAAGCCGGCCAGCATCAGCCACAAGCTGCTGCCGCTGACCGCCATGGCCGGTAAGGGTACGGCAATACCGTACAGCCAGGGCGAAGCCAGCAACCCGACAAGAAATGCGACTCGCCAGGCTTTCTCTTTACCCTGGGGTGTCAACAGACCGCCGGTAATGCCGCTAATACCGGCGATACGGCCGTTAAACATCAGCAGCAGTACCACCGCGATGCCAATAATGCCTCCGCCGGCCAGGGCAGATACGGGCGTAAAATGCAGCCAGTCAATGGTCACGGTGTCTCTCCCGGTTGTGGGCAATAGAGTTGATACAGAGTGTTAAGTACTGCCAATGCCTTTTCATCACTCACGGCGTAGTAAATTTGCTTGCCTTCACGGCGTGTGGATACCAGCCCTTCCTGACGTAATACGCCCAACTGTTGTGAAAGCGTCGGCTGACGAATTTCCAACGCTTGCGCCAACACCCCCACTGACATCTCGCCCTGGCTGAGCTGGCACAATAACAGTAGGCGATCCTCATTACCCAGCGTCCGCAGTAATGCTCCGGCCTGCGCCGCTGCCTGCCGCATGCTGTCGATATCCATTACTTCCCCCAATACAATTTATAAAATAATATATTGTATATTTATAAACTATATTCCTCCACCGCACCATAGACTGGTGCGGAAGGTTTCAGCATGGCATGCTGCCGTTATGATTTTTCCGCGGACAGGGGATGCCCCGAACAATGCTGCTTTTCCATGACGCTGTGCCCGCCAACCGATCGATTGTGCCGGTTGCCAAAGATTATCAGCACGGCGATTTCGAGCCGCCCCACTACCATGACTGTGCGCAACTGATTCATAGCCTCAGCGGTGTGGTGCAGGTCAATACTCGTCAGGGAAGTTGGGTGGTGCCCCCCGGACGCGGCGTCTGGCTACCGGCGAGGGTTGAACACAGCCTGCGTATCACCGGCAAGGTGGCGGCAAGAGCGCTGTTGGTCGATCCGCTGGCGCGTGCCGATCTGCCGGCCTGTTGTGAAGTGGTACAGGTTTCCCCGTTACTGCGTGAGCTGATTGTCTGCGCGATGGATATCACGGCTGATTACCCCGTAGGGGGACGTGAAGAGCGAATAATGGAATTGATCCTGGATGAGCTGCGCGTACTGCCTATCTTACCGCTGAATTTACCTGAGCCGCGTACTGAGGCCCTGCTGAGGCTGTGTCGGCATATTCAGCAATCGCTGGCCCACCCCTGGGAATTAGAGCAGGCGGCCGGTTATATCAGCGTTAGCGGCCGCACGCTGTCACGGCGCTTTCAGCGTGAAACCGGACTGCGCTTCGGTGACTGGGTGCGCCGCGCCCGTCTGCTGGCGGCATTGAACGCCCTGGCCGCCGGGCATTCGGTGCTGGAAGTGGCGCTGAATCTGGGTTACGACAGCCCCAGTGCTTTCAGCGCCATGTTCCGTCGCCTGCTGGGCGTTGCGCCCAGTGCTTATTTCGCCAAATAGCGTGCGGCAACGTTGAACAGTGCCTGCAACGAGGCGCTGGCGGAATCGACGTCGATGCCCACGCCATAAGCCGCCTCACCGTGCGCTAACGTACAGCGGATATAGGCAACGGCGCGACTCTGGCTCTGATGTCCCAGCGTGTGCTCGTGGTAATCCTCTATCGCCAGGCTCAGACCAAAGCGCTGACGCAGTGCATCTACCGCGCTGGATAACAAACCGTTCCCTACCCCCAACAGCCGCTGCTGTTGCCCATCGAACAACACCCGGGCGCTGAAGCTGTAGGCTTCGACGCTGTGGCTCTCGGTCTGGTAGCTCAGCAATTGCAGGCGCGGTTGCTCAACCAGCCCATAGCTGAGGCGAAACAGTCGCCACAGCTCTGCCGTGGTCATTTCTTTACCGCTGCCGTCGGTAGATTGTTGCACCACCTTGCTGAAATCAATCTGCAGGCCACGCGGTAACGACAACCCATGGTTCTGTTCCAGCAGCCAGGCCGCTCCGCTTTTGCCCGACTGGCTGTTAACCCGGATCACCGCTTCATAACTGCAACCAACGTCCGCCGGATCGAGCGGCAGATAAGGCACCTGCCACAGACCGTCCTGCCGTTGCTGCTGGGCGGCGAAGCCCTTTTTGATTGCATCCTGATGCGAACCGGAAAAAGCGGTGAAAACCAGTTCACCGGCATAAGGATGACGCGGATGTACCGGCAGCTGGTTGCACTGCTCTACCACCTCCACCACCTGCTTCAACTGGCTGAAGTCCAGCCCCGGTGCGATGCCCTGGGTGTACAGATTGAGCGCCAACGTCACCAGGTCAACATTGCCGGTGCGCTCGCCGTTGCCGAACAGGCAACCTTCCACCCGATCGGCCCCCGCCAGCATCGCCAGTTCGGCACAGGCCACCCCGGTGCCGCGATCGTTATGCGGATGCACGCTGATGGTCACCCGATTTCGCTGACTGAAGCGCCGACAAAACCATTCAATCTGGTCGGCATAAACGTTCGGCGTACTGACTTCCACCGTCGCCGGCAGGTTGATGATCATCGGTCGCCCTGGGCCCGGCTGCCAGACATCCGCCACCGCTTCGCAAATCTCCAGCGCAAACTCCAGTTCGGTAAAACAGAAGGTTTCCGGCGAATATTCGAAGGTCCAGGCAGTTTCCGGCTGCTGCTCGCACTGCTGACGAATACGCAGCGCACCATTGACCGCAAGCGCCACCGTCGCCGCCTTGTCCTGTTTGAAGACAATGTCACGGAACATCGGCGCGGTGGCGTTATACAAATGCACAATAGCTCGTGGTGCCCCTCGCAGAGCCTCAAAGGTGCGATCGATCAGGTCGTCACGCGATTGGGTCAAGACCTGAATGCTGACATCGTCCGGGATCAACTGTTCATCGATCAACGAGCGGACAAAATCAAAGTCGGTTTGTGACGCAGAAGGAAAGGCCACCTCAATCTCTTTGAACCCGCACTGCAACAACAGTTGGTAGAATTGGCGCTTGCGGGCGTTATCCATCGGCTCCGCCAGCGCCTGATTGCCATCACGCAGATCGCTGGAACACCAGCGCGGTGCCTGCTGCAAGGTGCGACCCGGCCACTGACGCTCCGGCAAAGCCACCGGTGGGAACGGACGATATTTGATTGAAGGATTGGTTAACATGGCACTCTCCTGGGCTGTCATAAGCGATGCCTTATTATTTCCTACCGGGAAATAGCTTGCTCTCGCCTGGCAGACAACCATCGTCGCAAAACGGACAACAAAAAAATTTGCATCCTGCGCCAGTGCAGCAACAATTAATTTTGACGTCAGTCATGACAGTTTGGCCCTGCCAAAATCCTTTCGTTACCCTCACCACTGGAGACGACTATGAGCCTGTATGCAACCCTGGAAGATGCTATTGAAGCGGCGCGCGAGGAGTTTATTGAATCCGCCGAGAGCGGTAGCGACGATCAGCCGCCGGCAGTGCAACAATTCAATCTGCAAAAATACGTGATGCTGGATGGTGATACCATGTGGCAGGCCGAGTTTTTTGAACAAGAAGGCGAGTCGGTCGAATGCCTGACACTACGCAGCGGTGCGGCGGCCCAGGCTATTTTTGACGGTGATTATGACGAAATCGAAATTAGTGCCGAATGGATAGAAGAAAACACGCTGCACGAGTGGGAAGAAGGTGATTTCCAACTCGATCCGCCGTTGGATACCGAAGAGGGCCAGACCGCCGCCGACGAGTGGGATGAACGTTGAATAATAGCGGGCGGGAGCGAGTAAAATCCCGCCCATAAACCCCCCATAATTTTCCGAGAGGCAGCATGATTATCCGCCAGGCGCAACCCGAAGATTACCCCGCTATTTTGCAACTGCAAACACAAAATACCCCCGCAAATTTAAGCGACAGCCAAAAACGTCAGGGTTTTATTGTTTCGAGCATGAACGAAGCTCAGTTAGCCCACATTAACCAGGGTCTCGGTATTCTGGTGGCGGTTGAAGACCAAACGTTGGCCGGCTTTGTTTGCCTGATGACCACGGACGCGCAGCCGCGCCCGCCGGTAGTGGATGCGATGCTGGAAAAACTGGCCGGCGAGTCATTCAACGGACGGCCTTTGAGTGAACAACGGGTATTTATGTACGGGCCGGTGTGCCTGGATCCCGCCTGGCGCGGTAAAGGCGTACTGAAGCAGTTGTTCGCCGCCGTCAAAGCGCACACCCGGGAGAAATTCGACGTTGGCGCCCTGTTTATTGACGACAACAACCCGCATTCACTGGCTGCCCACCAGCAAGGATTAAAGATGACGGTGCTGGCGCCCTTCCACTGCGGCCCACAGGGGTACCAGCTGCTGGTGTTTACCACTCGGGAACAGACTTATTCGTAAGGCCCGTGCTGTGCATCAAACGGCAGCATAAAAGTATCCACCACCATCGACAGCGGCACATCGATCACCGTGACATAGCGCCAGGGAGTATCGCGCAGATCCCATTGCACACCCGGGTAATATTGATGGCCGTGCCCGGCGCCTGGCACTGTGCGGCTGATAATACTGCCGCAGCCGGTTAACACCGTCACGCCTGTTGCCAATAATGCCAGCCGAAGAAAAGAAGAGAGATTCACCAAATTGACTCTTAGCCCTGGTTGTTCTGAAAGTAAACAACGCCCGGCGCGAATGTTAACATAGTTTTTTCCTTGCAGATCGTCAGCATTGCGTCAGCGAAGAGCCAAAAAAAACGGGGAACACGCTGTGCGCATTCCCCGTTTGGGCTACCCGGTCAACGCTTAGCGCTGACCTTGCGGATGAGCCCGTTCATTGTGTGGCAATTGCTGGTAATGCTCACGCCAGGCGGCACCTTCCGGCAACAACCAGACACGTTGATGCAGGCGCGACAAGGCAACGGGATCGCTCAACAGTTCCAGGCGTTTGCCCTTCACCAATTTCTCCGGCCCCAGTTGCAACGCCTCATTCACCCGCTCTTCACGATTGCGCTCGATAGCACCACGCAGATGGTGACGCGCAGTCGCCAGCGCAGCCGCCAAAGCATTGAACGACGGGTTAACCACGGCGTGCATAAAGCCATTGGCCAGTGCACGTTCACGGTTAAGCTGCAGATACTCTTCGGTCGCCAGCAGTTCACGCGGAGGAGAATACTCTTCCGGGATCAGGAACAGTTTGGCGCGCTTGCTCTTGATCCCCAGCGTCGCACGGCTCGACAGAGACGAAACGATCGGTGACAGGATCAGTGAGAAGACGATTGGCGACAACCACCACAGGAAGCGCAGATCCAGCCAGGCCATACCCCCCGCCCAGACCAGACCGAGCAGCATCTGTGAACCATGGCGCTTAAAGGCTTCGCTCCATGGCGTGTCATCATCGTCACGCTGCGGAGAATTCCACACCACTTCCCAACCGAGGAAGGCGCTGACCACGAACACCGTGTGGAACAACATCCGTACCGGTGCCAACAGCACCGAGAACAGCATTTCCAACAGCATCGACAGGAACAGACGCACACCACCGCCGTATTCTTTGGCACCCTTCGCCCAGATCAGCACGATACTGAGCAGCTTGGGCAGGAACAACAGCACCAGAGTGGTAGAGAACAGCGCTATTGCCAGTTCAGGACGCCACTGCGGCCAGACCGGGAACAGCTGACGCGGCTGCAGGAAGTACTGCGGCTCCATCAGGGTATGCACCACCTGCAACGCGGTGGACAGCGCCAGGAACATAAACCACAGCGGCGCCGACAGATAGGACATCACACCGGTCAGGAACACCGCACGGTGCACCGGGTGCATGCCTTTCACCAGGAACAGACGGAAGTTCATCAGGTTACCGTGGCACCAGCGACGGTCACGCTTCAGTTCATCCAGCAGGTTAGGCGGCAATTCTTCGTAGCTGCCCGGCAGATCATAAGCAATCCACACGCCCCAACCGGCACGACGCATCAGTGCGGCTTCCACAAAGTCATGCGACAAGATGGAACCGGCAAAGGAGCCTTCACCCGGCAGCGGTGCCAGTGCGCAGTGCTCGATAAACGGCTTCACGCGGATAATCGCGTTGTGACCCCAGTAGTGCGACTCGCCCAATTGCCAGAAATGCAGGCCAGCGGTAAACAGCGGCCCGTAGACCCGGGTGGCAAACTGCTGCACACGGGCATACAGCGTATCCATACCCGAAGCTTTCGGCGCAGACTGAATGATGCCGGCGTTCGGGTTGGCTTCCATCAGGCGCACCAAACCGGTGAGACACTCGCCGCTCATCACGCTATCGGCGTCCAGGATCACCATATAGCTGTACTCGCCACCCCAGCGACGGCAGAAGTCGTCGATGTTGCCGCTTTTACGTTTCACGCGGCGACGGCGGCGGCGATAAAAGATACGGCCATGGCCATCTACGTCACGGCACAGTTCCATCCAGGCCTTCTGTTCCGCCATGCAGATATCCGGGTCGTAGCTGTCACTCAGCACGTAGATATCGAAATGTTCAAGCTGGCCGGTGGCGGCAACCGACTCATAGGTCGCGCGCAGGCCGGCGAACACCCGTTCGACGTCTTCGTTACAGATCGGCATGATCAACGCGGTGCGGTGCGCCGGATTGATTGGCTCATCGCCCTTGATGGTGGAGGAGATACTGTATTTGTCTTTGCCGATCAGCAGTTGCAGAAAGCCCATCAGCGCAGTCCAGAAACCGGCCGATACCCAACAGAACAAAATGGCGAACAGGATCAGAATGCCGGTTTGCAAAACGTAAGGCAGCAGTTGCAACACCGACTGCATCAAGTCCTGATCCAGCATCGCCATAGGATCGATCAGCGCCCAGCCCTGATACGGCAAGATGGTTTTCATGTACCAGGTAGCGATGCCGGTCTGCACCAGCATCAGCACCAACAGCACATAACGGCGCATCGAACCGACCACGCGCCAGCGGTTTTCCGCGGCGGCTTCCTCTTTGGAAGCATGGCGGTTGTGCGGTGAACGCCCCAGCAGAGAATCCCAGAAGCGCGCCACCGGATTGGTACGCCAGGCTTCAGGGAACATGCTGGTACGTTTAATCGGTGGCGTGGCCTTCAAAATACTGCGGCCTTCCACGTCATTGTCAAAATCGTCATCGCTGACCGCATCCGGCCAGGCGCTTTCGATACGCGCCTTGACCGAGGCCAACGCCACGTCATCCGCCGACAGCGTATTAACGTTGGCATCGGCGGCACCCATCTTGCGATGCAGTGCCTCCAGTGCCTCGGCATCATCCGCTCCAGGCTGGGGGTTAAGCGCCTCCGACCGCTCAGCGGTCAGAGGCATTGCCGCAAGATAATCCTGGGCAAGTTGAGTAGGCTTATTCATTGGCAGGTAGCTGATAGCTCCAGGTTTCCGACAGGGTCTTATCACCATTGACCAGCGCGGCGCGCATTTCTACCGGCTTCTTGTCGTCTTTCACTTTCAGACGCAGCGTCAGGCGCCAGCCTTTGGTCACTGGATTATAGCGGACATTGTTTTCTACCATTTCACCGTTATCACCGATGCTTACCTGAGCGGCAACCGGCGTAGCACCATCCAGGCCTTTCAGTACCGGCCCGACGAAGTCAACCAGGAATGCCACGCTGCCGTCTGGCTCGCGGATCAGGTTAGACTGCTTCACGTCACCGGTAGAGCGCATGGTCTGGCTGACGTAGGCAATATCCTGTGAATGCAACTTGTCTTCGTCACGGGTGAAATGCAGGCGATAGTTCAGCGCCAGCGGTGTCTTGGCATCCGGCAACACGTCTGGAGTCCAGAAAGCAACGATGTTGTCATTGGTTTCATCCGCCGTTGGGATTTCCACCAATTCAACTTTACCTTTGCCCCAGTCACCACGCGGTTCAATCCAGGCGCTTGGACGCAGATCGTAACGATCGTCCAGATCTTCGTAATCCTTGAAGTTACGACCACGCTGCAGCAGACCGAAACCTTTAGGGTTCTCGACCTGATAGGTGCTGACGGACAAATGCTTCGGATTATTCAGCGGACGCCAGATCCACTCGCCGTTGCCGGCATGGATAGACAGGCCGTTGGAATCATGCAACGCCGGACGGTAGTTCAGAGTTGGTGAAGGTTGGTTCGGCCCGAACAGGTACATGCTGGTCAGCGGTGCCATGCCCAGTTTGCCGACCTTGTCGCGCAGGAACACTTTAGACTCGACGTCCACCGTGGTATCGCGGCCCGGATAGACCACAAAACGGTAAGCCCCGGTAGCGCGCGGTGAATCCAGCAGCGCGTAAATCACCAGGTGCTTGTCGCCCTGCTTCGGACGTTCAACCCAGAATTCGCGGAAACGCGGGAACTCTTCACCGGATGGCAAGGCGGTATCAATGGCCAGACCACGGGCAGAAATCCCGTAAACCTGCCCTTTACCTACCACGCGGAAATAGCTCGCGCCCAGCAGGCTCATAATTTCGTCGTTCTTATCCGCACTGTTGATCGGATAAATCACCTTGAAACCGGCGAAGCCGAGGTTTTTTACCGAATCCGGATCGTGCTTCACTGAACCAAAGTTGAAGTAGTCCGGGCTGTACTTGATCTGCTTGACGGTGGTCGAGGTGACCTCGTTGATTTTCACCGGCGTGTCGAAGTACATCCCCTGATGGTAAAACTCAAGCTTGAATGGGGTTTTCAGCTTGCTCCAATAGGCTTTATCGTGATTGAACTGAATTTGCTGATAGTCCGCGAATTTCATCTCACGGAATTGAGAAGGAAGGTTGCTTTTCGGAGCCTCGAAGCCTTTCCCTGCCAGATCCTGCGCCTGCTTGGCCACATCATCAATAGAAAAAGCCCATGCTGGCGAAGTCAACAGCGTGAACAATACGGTCGCACCTAACCAACGTACGCTCGCGGCGCGTGGTTTCTTGGATAATATATTAACTAGCACATCCCCCCCTATTCGTGTGCTCAAATCATTTAAATCCATATTAATGGATTATTCAGCTTTCCGACAACATGATAAATGGATGGTTCATGTTTATGGCTCAT
Source organism: Serratia sp. AR11 (assembly GCF_056376275.1). Lineage (NCBI taxonomy): Bacteria > Pseudomonadati > Pseudomonadota > Gammaproteobacteria > Enterobacterales > Yersiniaceae > Serratia > Serratia sp. AR11. The sequence continues at coordinate 2,127,149 of NZ_CM150739.1, read as the reverse complement.
TGTTTAAGCAGCTGACTAAACACCAGCGTAGCAAGCCCCGCAACAAGACGCTATGGAAAAATGTGAAACGCTATAGTAGGGTTTGAGGTTCGATTTAACCATTGCCGACTTATTAAGCGTGTTAATGACCATTCGATAAAATCATCAGCGGTAACCTATGACTAAAGGCAGCAACCAACGCGAGTTTTTCCTCGATTCGATCCGGGCTTATTTGATGCTGCTCGGTATCCCTTTTCATCTGTCCCTGATCTATTCCAGCCATGCCTGGGCGGTGAACAGTGCTACCCCTTCCTTCTCGCTGACAGTGCTGAACGACTTCATCCATGCCTTCCGCATGCAGGTGTTCTTCGTGATTTCCGGCTACTTCTCATACCTGCTCTATGAGCGTTATGAACGCCATAAGTGGTTGAAGGTAAGGCTGGAGCGCGTGGCGATCCCACTGCTGAGTTCGATCCCGTTAATAACGGTGCCACAGTTTTTCATGCTGAAATACTTCACCGATAAATTAAACGGCTGGGAAAATTTTTCGCTCTACCAGAAAATAAATGTAACAGTTTGGGAGCTGGTTTCTCACCTGTGGTTTTTATTAACGCTGTCATTACTGACTACCCTTTGCTTTTACCTGTTCAAAAAAATCAAGGCCATTAAAAGTAATACCCCGCTCTATCCAATAAATAAAATGACTGGATTAGGAAATATCTCACTGTTCTTTCTTATTTATGCTTTATTCTATTCGGCCGGGCACCGTATTATTTTAATTTTTGCGCCGTATTTACTCTCCAATGGCCTGTTCAATTTCGTGGTCATGGAGACGATGTTCTACCTGCCGTTCTTCATCCTTGGCGCTTACGCCTTCAAGTACGTGTGGTTGAAAGAGATTTTCCTCAAACCCTCTGTCTGGTCACTGCTCGGTTCACTGCTGCTGTTCATTGCCTACATGCTGAATCAGAAGTATCTGGCCCACAGCAGCTATATGTTTGAACTGGAAGTGCTGATCAAAACCCTGCTGGGGATCCTGATGGCCAACGTGGTTTTCTCATTTGGACATAGCCTGCTGAATTATCACTCGCCACGAATCACTTATCTGGTCAACGCCTCGCTGTTTATATATCTGGTGCACCATCCACTGACCCTGATATATGGTGCGTTTGTGACACCACATATCGACAATAACCTGCTGGGCTTCGCGCTGGGTTTGGTGTTTGTCTTCTCCTGTGCCTTCGCCTTATATGAGCTGCACAAACGCGTCCCATTGCTCCGCTTTCTGTTCTCCGGAAAACCGCAATAACCGATTGGCATCGCCCTCTCAGGGTGATGCCTCATCTCCTGGCACCAGCAAATTCGTCTTCGTTAACTTTTTGAATGTGTTACGCATCCTCACACATTGAGCATATTCCTAATAATCGTCCTATTCCCGCCATCACGTTGCAAAACGGCAATCGCCTGTTACGCTCATTATGCAGATTTGTAAGTTTTTTTGTTTTTTCTTGGGCTGGGTAATCATATGAGAGAAGCATGGGTCGACTATGCGAAGGGAATCGGTATCATTTTAGTGGTCTTTGGCCACGTTAATCGCGGTTTATACAGTGCGGGCATTCACCTTTCAGAATCGTTTTACCAACTGACTGACAGCGTTATCTACAGTTTTCATATGCCGTTGTTCTTTTTCCTCTCTGGCTTGTTTTTTGTTCAGTCATTAGAGAGAAAGGGAAAAGGTCGTTTTATCATCAGTAAAATTGATACCATCGTATACCCCTATATCATTTGGTCATTGCTGCAGGGCACCGTCGAGGTTGTGTTATCACGCTATACCAACAACTCGGCCAGTCTGAACGACATGCTGGCGTTGTTTACTCATCCACGGGCACAATTCTGGTTCTTGTATGCCCTGTTTATGGTGTTTGTCCTTGCGACCCTGCTGTATAACAAAAATAAATTCAACTATATCCTGCCTACGCTGATCGTCATCAGTGCCGGGTTATACGTCTACCAGGACAGTCTTACCAAGGCTTTCCACTTTGGTTATATCACCAGTTTTATGATTTTCTTCCTGCTCGGTGCTTTGGCCATTCGTTACTCAGCCACTATTGCCAGAATCAGTATGACTTCCAGTCTGGTAGCCATGTTCGCCTTTGTGCTGCTTGAATGGGGTTTCCATGACTATCTTGGTCTGACCTATACCGATGCAGGTCTGTATTCCATGATCCTGGCCGTGGTCGCCATCACCTTTATCATTTGCCTGTCCGTTTTGTTGGCGAAGGCAGACATAACCTGGCTGAAACGATTGGGTGAGTTAAGCATGGTGATCTACCTAATGCACATCCTGGCCGCCAGTGGGCTGCGTATAGTGTTGACCAAGTTTCTGCATGTTAATAACTGGTCAGCTCATATTATCGCCGGCACCTTGTTCGGTCTCATCGCACCGATGGTTGCTTACTATTTTATTCAACGGCTGCACCTCAATTTTCTGCTGGAACGTCCGAGTTTCCACCGGGCACAACCCAAAGAAAAAACCCTCTGAACATCCGAGGCGGCTCCGGCCGCCTTCACCTCAGATTTGGCTACCAAAAACACATTTCCGCCGCATTCATAACTGCCGGGCCACAGCCGAAACACTGGATATAGAGCACACATTGCTCACCCCGCTGGTGAAAGTTAAGGCAAAGTTATGCTGGAGCATATTGCCGCTAGTTGTTATAACTGCAATGCATAAGTGGAAATCCACATCCCTGCCTTACGGTAGCGATTGGGCTCAATGAACCCTGAGGGACGGCGTTGTCGTTTTCATTGCGGCAATGTTTGCAGTATCTCCCTTCCGTCACGACAGAGAGGATTTTTAATGACTGATAAAGACACTTCGGCTCCGGAAGCCGTACCAGAAAATGCCACCCTGCTGAAAATTCTGGGTCGGTTGCTTTCCGCACTGGATGCATCAATCAGCGGCAAGGACCGCAGCATTCTGGTCACCGAGCTTTCCAGCCTTAACCTTGACGGCATTTCAGAGTCAGAACGAAAACTGGCTGCCGAGCTGATCAAGCGGGCTTTGCAATCACTCGATCATTAATAACACTACGCCTGCAAACCATTAAGCCTCCTCGCGGGGGTTTAATGGTTTTTCCTTCCCGACAGTTTATTGCTCGCATAGAACCACAGCAAGCTGATAACTATAGATAAAAGCGAGAAGTTCATCGTTTTCTCCCCACTTCCTCATACTTTCTCCCTTAAATGACAATAAATGCCAAACTGTTTTCGAATCACCCTTGGCGTTTTACCTAAAAAACAGGCTATCATCATGGGGTATCTGCGCCCGCGCGCAACGCCTTTCCCCCAGCCTGCAGGAGAACGTTATTTTGGATGCCAGCACCATTAACAGTTTGTTCATCATCGGTGCCGTGTTGGTGGGAGCAAGTATTCTTCTCAGTTCATTTTCTTCACGCCTGGGTATTCCCATTCTGGTGATCTTCCTCGCTATCGGCATGCTGGCGGGGGTCGATGGTCCGGGCGGTATCGTTTTCAGTAATTACCCGGTGGCCTATCTGGTCAGTAACCTGGCACTGGCCGTGATCCTGCTCGATGGCGGCATGCGCACCCGCGTCAGTTCGTTTCGTGTGGCACTTTGGCCGGCACTTTCCCTCGCCACCGTCGGCGTGGTGATCACCGCCGGGCTGACCGGGCTGGCCGCCGCCTGGTTGTTCAACCTCGATCTGCTACAGGGTATGCTGATTGGTGCCATTATCGGCTCCACCGACGCCGCAGCGGTATTTTCACTCCTCGGCGGTAAAGGGCTTAACGAACGCGTCAGCGCCACGCTGGAAATTGAGTCTGGTAGCAACGATCCGATGGCGGTTTTTCTTACCATCACCCTGATTGCGATGATCTCCGCCGGCGAAACCACGCTGAGCTGGATGTTCCCTGTCCATCTGCTTCAGCAGTTTGGTATGGGCATTGTCTTTGGGCTCGGCGGCGGCTGGCTGCTGCTGACCTTGATCAACCACATCAAACTGGCCGAGGGTCTCTACCCACTGCTGGCCGTCAGCGGCGGCATTTTGATTTTTGCGCTGACCACTGCGCTGGATGGCAGCGGCATACTGGCGGTGTACCTGTGTGGGCTGACGCTGGGCAACCGGCCAATCCGTAACCGACACGGCATTGTCCAAACCTTTGACGGTCTGGCCTGGCTGAGCCAGATCGGCATGTTCCTGGTGCTGGGGTTGCTGCTCAACCCGCACGAGTTGTTACCTATTGCCATCCCTGCCCTGCTGCTGTCGTTATGGATGATCCTGTTCGCCCGGCCGCTTTCCGTGTTTATCGGGTTACTGCCGTTTCGCAGTTTTACTCTCCGTGAACGCAGCTTTATTTCCTGGGTCGGTTTGCGCGGCGCCGTACCGGTTATTTTGGCCGTATTCCCGATGATGGCCGGGTTGCCAAATGCGCAGTTGTTCTTCAACGTGGCCTTTTTTGTGGTGCTGGTTTCACTGTTGTTGCAAGGCACGACACTGTCGTTCGCCGCGAAGAAAGCCAAGGTTATAGTACCGCCGGCCCTGGCGCCTATTTCACGGGTCGGGTTGGACGTACACCCGGAAAACCAATGGGAACAGTTCGTTTATCAGCTCTCGTCGGAAAACTGGTGTGTGGGTGCTGCACTGCGTGAATTGAAAATGCCACCCGGCACGCGTATTGCCGCACTGTTCCGTGGTAAAGAGTTGTTGCACCCTAGCGGGAGCACGCGGTTGCGCGAAGATGACATTCTGTGCGTTATCGGCCACGAGCATGACCTGCCAGTGCTGGGTAAACTGTTTAGCCAGGCGCCGGTGGTCACAATGGATGAGCGTTTCTTCGGCGACTTTATCCTGCAGTCGGACGCACGCCTGAGCGATATTTCGCAGGTGTATGGGCTTAACCTGCAAGAAGGTGTGGACGAACAACAAACACTGGGCCAATTCGTCATTAAACTGATTGGCGGCGAACCCGTGGTAGGCGATCAGGTCGAATGGGATGGCCTGACCTGGACCATCGCCGAGATGGATGGCAATGCCATCAGTAAAATCGGCGTAAGAATTGTGACTGACTGATCCTGCCTCGACACCGGTCGCTGTGTGGCAATCCCTGCAGCGACCGCCTCAAAACAGACGGAACTTATAGACCCGGAAAGGTTCTTAAACTCTGTGATTATCAAAACCGGGCGTTTAGCCCCGACGTTTTAACCTTTACTCTGGGAACGCTGCATAGCGGTGATGGGTATTGATTTGAACAGTAAAACTCGATTTCTATCGGCCATGCTGGGGATCGCACTGACGGTCATTGTGCTGGATCTGGGTATCGCCGATTTGGTCCACAGGCTCTTAATTGGATAATTTTAACGTGGCACAGCAGCAGCAAGAAAAAGACATTCTGGGCAAGATACTGATTACCGTCTCCGCACTCTGCCTGATTACCGTGGCGGCGTTACTCATTTGGGGTTTTGTGCTGGATTAACGCCCCGCCTGACGAGCGCAATCTTCGCCAATAAAAAAACCGCCGCAGCGGTTTTTTTATTGGCGATGGCGATCAGATCTTGCAGCCTTCGCAATCTGCCTCATCCTCAAGGATCTCGGGCAGTTCTTTTGCTTTCTGCGCCGCTTTCTCTTCTGCCTGCGCCAATTCGGCATCGATATCAAAATCGAAAATATCATCACTCATGGTAAATTCCTCACGCTTAACTGGCTTCAATGCGTGAGTATAATCGACAACTCTTCAGCCGCAAACCCTTCAGTTGAGCACCGCCACCTGCGGCTGTTCATCCTGTGGCTTCTTTGAATACGCCAGATCGTAAACGTCATAGAAATCGATTTCGCCTTTATTGGCGATGATTTCCTGCATACGTGTTTTCATCGCTGTCCCGATCGAGGGTTCATCCAACAACGCCTTCACCGACTGCGGCGACAGTGCGCGAGTGAAATACCACTCGCCGTTATAGCATACGCGCAGATCAAGCACGCCGATGTCCTCGAAGCGATACACCGGTTTGATTTCAATCAGCAGCATGGCGAACATGAACAACACAAAGGCGGTGAAAGCCAGGAAGGAGATGAAGCCCATATAGGGAACCTGATACATCACGGCGATCACGGCAAAATAGCCGGCAAACATGGCGAGACACAGATAACGGTGATCGCGGGCAAACTCACTGTTAAAACGCAGTTTACCGTCGCGCCCTTCCTGCCTGTTGATCCGCTCGATTTCTTTTACCAAGATGCTTTTAATCGCGTCCATCGCTACAACCTTATGCCTGGGGGACATTATTGCCATCAATAATCATTCCTCAAACTAACACAAGTACAGTTTGCGCAGGTAGATCAGTTAAGCAATTTTAAATGGGTAACTGTTATACCTCTAATGGCTAACGTTGCAGGGAATTTTTACCTTGGGCAAACATAAACATCCGCTGAGCGATATCGTCAGCCTGTTTGATTTTTTGCTTTTGCGGCTCGTTGCAGCGCTGGATGGCACGAGCATAGGCCAGCTCATGCGCCTGGTCTATCATCGCGATAATCTTGTCGCGATCCTGTTTATCCAGATTGCCGAGCATGGTGGTGATAATCGCCTGATAGGCGTTGGAGGCGGCGGTCAGCGACTTCTCTCTGGCTTCAAGTATCGCTACGCGTTGCATTAATTCCTGCAGTTGATCGGACTCTGACATAGCGATCTCCTGTTGCCGGGCAGCATACCTGCCTGATTACAGTTTAGCAAAGATCGCTGGAACGGAAGAAAACATAAAGAAAGGAAGATAAACGGTTACGGTAAAGCACACCCGAAAAACCCAATAAGGAGCCGATAGTGCAAATCAACCCGGGTGCACTTTACGGTAACGGTTCACAAAAGGAAGCTGGCGCGCTATGCAGGACTCGAACCCGCGTCTATCAATTTTGTAGCCAATAAAGCATTTTAAAACCAACCACTCTGCCAACTGAGTTAATAGCGCATTCCTTTGCTTCGGGATGTCATTATCCATATTAATGTTATGGATTCAAGTTTTGGTACTATGAACCGCTGCATTTGCAGAGAAATCTTATATTTTTGACTATTTCGCACGCAGGTGGGTGATTACTTTCGTTTTGCGATAGTTGAACATTGAAACTTTTCTTTGGCCGTCTGCGGCATGTTTATTGTTAGTTAAAGCGCTGGATGCCACTATAGCGCCTTCTGGGATCATCGTTTTCTGTTATGGATAACACTATGAAAGTCACTCCGCGCCGCTTGGCGTTTATCCTGATCGGTGCTCTGCTGGTCATCCTTGCCCTGGTGGTATTCTCTTTACAAAGCCCCCCGCAAGCCGCTTCGGTGACCGCACCGGTTCGTCTGGGCGATATTGAAAATGCCGTACTGGCCACCGGCAAACTTGATGCGATAGAACGGGTCAACGTCGGGGCACAGGTCTCCGGCCAGGTCAAATCCCTGAAGGTCAAACTTGGCGACAAGGTCACCAAAGGCCAACCTATTGCCGACATCGACGATCTGCCACAGCGCAACGATCTGCGCAACGCCGAAGCGGCGCTGAACGTCGCCAAGGCAGATTTGCAGGCCAAACAGGCACTGTTGAAACAGGCCGAGTCCCGCTTTAAACGCCAAAAGCGCATGTTGAGTGATGAAGCCGGCTCCCGCGAAGATTTTGAGACGGCAGAGGCCACGCTCGCCGCCACCCGCGCCGAACTGATCGCGTTGAATGCTCGCATCGTGCAGGCACAGATTGAAGTAGACAAGAAAAAGGTCGACCTGAGTTACACCCGTATTCTGGCGCCGATGGATGGCATCGTTATCGCGGTGATTACTCAGCAAGGCCAAACGGTGAATGCCAACCAGAGCGCACCCACCATCGTCAAACTGGCACAGTTGGACGTAATGACCATCAAGGCGCAGATTTCCGAGGCCGACATTACCCGCGTTTCTCAGGGGCAAAAGGCCTACTTCACGATTTTCTCCGAACCCGATAAACGTTACGACGCCACGCTGCGCACCGTTGAACTGGCGCCAGAATCGGTGATGAAAGACGATTCAGTCTCCGGTAGCAGTTCGTCCTCCGGCTCCGGTAGCTCCAATGCTTCGGTGTATTACAACGCCTTGCTGGACGTCCCAAACCCGGATAACCGGCTGCGGATTGCCATGACGGCGCAAGTTTCATTGCTGCTCGGCGAGGCGAAAAACGCACTGTTGGTACCGATCCAGGCGGTACATAAAACCGCAGATAATAAGCAACAGGTACAAGTGCTGACCGGGGACAACCGGTTGGAAATGCGCGAGGTGAAAACCGGCATTACCAATAACGTCGATATTCAAATCCTGTCCGGATTGAAGGCAGGTGAAAACGTGGTGCTGGTACAGGAAAATACCAAACCTGGCGAGGAAGGTCTCTCACTGTGAACGCTATCATTGAGCTGAAAGGCATCGGCCGCACCTACACCAACAGCAGCCAACCGCTCACCGTCCTGAAAGACATTAACCTCAGCATCGCTGCCGGGGAGTTGGTCGCTATCATTGGTGCTTCTGGCTCCGGCAAATCCACACTGATGAACATCATTGGCTGTCTGGACGTGCCGGACCAGGGTGACTATTACATCAACGGCCAAAACGCGGCTCATCTATCGCCGGACCAACTGGCCAGGCTTCGCCGCGAACACATTGGTTTTATCTTCCAGCGTTATCATTTAATGCCGGATATCAGCGCGCTGGGCAACGTCGAGATCCCTGCGATTTACGCCAACAGCAAGCGAGACCAACGCCGACTGCGTGCGGCGCAACTATTGGCGCGACTGGGGCTGGAAGGTCGTGAACACCATAAACCCGGTCAACTCTCCGGCGGCCAGCAACAGCGCGTCAGTATCGCTCGTTCGTTAATCAACGGGGCTGAAATTATCCTGGCGGATGAGCCCACCGGCGCCCTGGACACCCGATCGGGTCAGGAAGTGCTGGAGATCCTCAGCGAACTTAATCAGCGCGGCCATACGGTAGTGATCGTCACTCACGATATGAAGGTGGCGCAGCACGCACAGCGCATTATCGAACTGCAGGACGGCGAGATAGTCGCCGACAGTGGTCGTAAATCGGCACTTCCTCTGCCAGTAATGAAAAAGGCCCCTCCGGTTGCTCAAGGCTACTGGCAGAGTCTGCTCGATCGCACCCGCGAATCGTTACAGATGGCGCTGAAGGCCATGAATGCCCATCGCTTGCGTACCGCACTGACCATGACCGGCATCATTTTCGGCATTGCTGCGGTGGTGACGGTGGTCGCGCTGGGTGAAGGTGCCAAGCAGCGCACGCTGGAGAGTATAAAAAGCCTGGGCACCAACGTGGTCAGCATCTACCCCGGCCGTGATTTCTTTGATGATGCCATCGACAGCATCCGCACTCTGGTACCGGCGGATGCCGACGCGCTGGCCCGCCAAAGCTTTGTCGATAGCGTCAGCCCTGAGGTCACCGCCTCAGACAGTATCCATTTTCGCAGTAAATCAGCCAACGCGTCGATCACTGGTGTTGGACGCGATTATTTACGCGTTAACGGGCTCACTCTGCTGCAGGGTCGCAATTTCCAGGACGACCGCAACGCTTTACAGGAAGTGATCATTGACGAAAACGCACGCCAGTCGTTGTTCGGTGATTTCGGCGTTGAGCCGCTAGGCCAGATCGTGTTTCTTGGCGCAGTACCGGCCCGGGTGATTGGCGTGGTTCAAAGTAATCAGGACTCTGCCCCCAACCGCATCAGAGTGTGGATGCCCTATACCACCGTCATGTACCGCATGGTGGGCCAAACCAAGTTGAGCAGCATCAGCGTAAGGTTGAAAGATGACGTTGCCAACGAAGCCGCTGTCACCGCCATTGAGCAGTTGCTGACCCAGCGTCACGGCGTTAAAGACTTTATGTTGTTCAACCTCGATAAATTCCGTAAGTCGATCGAACGAACTTCGATGACTCTCAGCCTGCTGATCCTGATGGTGGCCTCAATTTCCCTGATCATCGGCAGCCTCGGCGTGATGAACATCATGCTGGTCTCGGTGACCGAACGGACGCATGAAATCGGTGTGCGTATGGCCGTCGGCGCTCGTCGCAGCGACATTATGCAGCAATTTATGATCGAGGCGGTGCTGGTCTGCCTGATCGGTGGCGTACTGGGCATTTTACTGTCTTTCGCCGCCGGCTCGCTGTTCACTCTGCTGGCGGGCGGCATGCTCACCGCCATCTATTCCTGGCAGGCCGCCGCCGTGGCCTTTTGCTGCTCCACTCTGATCGGCATGATCTTCGGTTATCTCCCGGCCCGCAAAGCGGCGCGGATGGATCCGGTCATTTCACTGGCCAGCGAGTAACTTATGAAAATTTTATCCCCCCTGACGTTATGCCTCGCAGCCCTGCTTAGCACCGGCTGCGGCAATGCGTTGAAAAGCGAATATCAATCTCCGAAGGTGGACTATCCGACCCAATGGCAACCCAGTGCCGATGCCGCTACGTCAGTCCCTTTTGCCTGGCACGATTTCCACGATCCCCAGCTAGAACGCTGGCTACAGCAGGTGATGCTGGCTAATAACGATCTGGCCGCTGCTGCATTGCGTGTCTATCGTGCCCAGTTGGTGGCCCAACGGGTCGACATCGGCACCGCTCCCAGCGTAAACGCGACGCTCAATACCGGCGCCAGCACCGCCCTGTCCAATTCGTCCCCGTGGAATAAAAACAGCAGCGCCAACCTCGGCGTCAGCTATGAAGTCGATCTGTGGGGCAAACTGGCAAGACAGCGTGATGCCGTAGAATGGGCCAGTCAGGCAACTCAACAAGATTTGCAAAGTGCGCGTTTGGCATTGCTCGCCAACGCCAGCAAAAATTACTGGCGCCTCGGTTTTATCAATCAAAGGATCGGCGTCAGTCAGCAAAATATCGCTTACTCCAGGCAGACCTTAGAGTTGGTCAATGCCCGCTACCGTGCCGGCAGCATCTCTTCACTGGACGTGGTGGATGCCGAGCAGAATCTGATCAATCAGGAGAGCAGCCATCTGGCGCTGTTACGTGAGCGTCAGCAAGCCTTGAACGAACAAACCGTGTTATTGGGTTCACCACCGGGCAAGGCTTTGGTTGAACCCGCCCGTTTACCCACCGGCCCGCTGCCGCAAATCAATGCCGGTATCCCGGTCAACGTGCTGCGCCATCGGCCGGATATCAGCGCCAAAGAGTTGCGGCTGCGTGAAGCATTGGCCAACGTCGATGTAAAGCGTACCCAGTACTATCCGGCATTTAGCCTGACCGGTTCATTGGGTGCCAGCAGTACCGCCTTGCTGGAATTTTTGCGCAATCCGTTGGCCTCGGTGGGGGCTGGGTTGTCGCTCCCGTTCCTTGAATGGCGGCAGATGGATGTGGATATCAAAATTGCCCGCAGTGACTACGAGCTGCAGGTGCTGGAATTCAAACAGGCGCTGTATAAGGCCATGGCCGATGTGGACGATGCCCTGTCGTTGCGTAGCCAATTGATAGCTCAGGAAAAACACTTACGGGCTTCGTTAGCGTTGGCGCAAAAATCTGAACGCTTGAATGAGAGCCGCTACCGGCAAGGTGCCGTCCCCATCAGCTTCTGGCTGGATGCGCAAAATCGCCGCAGGCTGGCAGAACTGGCGCTGGATGAAAACCGTTTCGGCCAATATCAGAACCTGGCACAGCTCTATCTGGAATTTGGCGGCTCAGCTCAATAACTCTCTCCGGCCTGACGTCTGCGTCAGGCTTTTTTCAGCCGCAGAACGCATTAATTTTGCCGGTTTTTACCACAATTCTTCCTATACTTAACCCATCCCTCACCAGACAAAAAAACATCAATATGCACAATAGTTAATCTATTTATGCGCTAAATCGGTGCAAATCCATTAGATAAACTGCTAAATTTGATCGCCGCAAGATATAACGTTAAGCTATAGATGCAAAATAATTAGTCACCTAAATGACATATTCCCGGTGAAAATTGAAACATTACGTGATTCGCATCACACAAAAAATGGCAATGGCCGATCTCTGCGTATAGCGCTTAGATTAACCAAACTGATAACTGGGCAGAAGGATCGCGAATCTACGTACGACTAAAATTGATTAAGGGATGATTATATGAAGTTAAGAAAAAAACGTCATAAGCCGATGCATATTAATGACATCACCATTATCGACGACAGCAAGTTGAAAAAGGCAATAACCGCGGCGGCATTAGGCAACGCGATGGAGTGGTTCGACTTTGGTGTTTATGGCTTTGTGGCCTACGCCCTCGGACAAGTATTTTTCCCTGGCGCCACGCCCGGCGTACAGATGATTGCCGCACTGGCAACCTTTTCCGTTCCCTTCCTGGTTCGTCCGTTAGGCGGCATCTTCTTTGGTGCGATGGGCGATAAATTCGGTCGTCAAAAAGTCCTCTCTATCACCATCATTATCATGGCGGTGAGCACCTTCTGTATCGGGCTGATCCCCTCTTACGCTTCGATCGGTATTTGGGCACCGGTGCTGCTGCTGTTGGCAAAATTGGCGCAGGGTTTCTCGGTCGGTGGCGAATACTCCGGCGCGGCAATCTTTGTCGCCGAATACTCACCGGACCGCAAGCGTGGCTTTATGGGCAGTTGGCTTGATTTCGGCTCAATTGCCGGCTTCGTGCTGGGTGCCGGCGTTGTAGTGCTGATTTCCAGCATTGTTGGGGAAGCCAACTTCCTCGACTGGGGCTGGCGTATTCCGTTCTTCATCGCCGCGCCGTTGGGCCTGATTGGTCTGTACCTGCGACATGCGCTGGAAGAAACTCCGGCATTCCAGCAGCACGTGGAAAAAATGGAGAGGGAAGACCGCAACGCGATCGAAAACCCGTCAAGGACTTCGTTCAAAGAGATTGCGGCCAAGCACTGGAGAAGTCTGTTGGTGTGCGTCGGTATCGTGATTTCGACCAACGTGACCTATTACATGTTGCTGACCTATATGCCGAGTTACCTGTCGCATAACCTGCACTACTCGGAAGATCACGGCGTTCTGATTATTATCGCCGTCATGATCGGCATGCTGTTCGTACAGCCGGTGATCGGCATGACCAGTGACCGCATTGGCCGTAAGCCCTTTATTATTGGCGGCAGTATCGGCCTGCTGGCGCTGGCGATCCCGTGTTTTATTTTGATCAACAGTAATGTGATTGGTTTGATTTTCGTCGGGCTGTTAGTCCTGGCGGTGCTGTTAAACTGCTTTACCGGCGTGATGGCTTCGATTCTGCCGGCAATGTTCCCAACGCACATTCGCTACAGCGCATTGGCAATTTCGTTCAATATTTCGGTACTGGTGGCCGGCGCAACGCCAACGGTGGCCGCCTGGTTGGTCGAGTCGTCCGGGAACCTGTATATGCCGGCTTACTACCTGATGACAGTCGCGGTAATAGGTCTCGCCACCGGTCTGTACATGAAGGAAACCGCCAATAAACCGCTGCGCGGTGCTACCCCAGCCGCTTCGGACCGCTCGGAAGCCAAAGAGCTGCTGCAGGAGAACTACGACAACATCGAACAGAAAGTCGAAGATATCAACGAGCAGATCGCCGAGCTGGAGAAGAAAAAACAGACGTTGGTCGACCAGCATCCAAAACTGGACTAAAACCATGCTCTAGTAAAAAGCCACCTCTTGAAGAGGTGGCTTTTTTATTGCGGAAAATGTGCTCCTGGTACCCCATCCCTGGCGGTTGGTTTAGTTGACCTGGCACCAGTTATGCTGTTTCACAATACCGCCATCCGGCGAGGTATAACCAATACAGCCGAGAATACTGTCGAACAGTTTCTCATGGAATACCGGCGTTTTTGCCTTCTGCAGCGCTTTTAACTGATTAAAGGCCGCCTGATGGTCGGGCTGGCTAAGAAACTTGTCAGATGCCCAGACCATAATAGGAATGGTGCGCTGCGCCTGCGGTGCATGGTCACGCGGGGTACCGTGGAAATGCATATTTTCCGAGATCGACTCGCCGTGATCCGAGGCGTAAAACACGATGGCATTACGATCGCGTAACTGATTGAAAACCTGCTCGAGGACATAATCGGTATACAGCAGACTGTTGTCGTAAGAGTTAATCATTGATTGCGTAGAACAAGTATCATCAATACCCTGACATTCCGGCTGGTAACGGGCAAAAGCACGAGGATAACGTTCAGTGTACATATAGTGCGAGCCCTTGGTATGCAGGATCACCAAATGCTTGCCCTGCGGGTGGCGGTCTAACGAATCTTTTAACTCGTCAATCAACGCAATATCATCCACGGGTTTGCCGGCATTGCGTTTTTCCGCCTGGATGCTTTCTCTCAGCGCGTAATCATCCGCCTGGGTTTTGTTGTAAAACCAGGCTTCGCTCTGCATTGAAAACAGCTCCGAGGAAAACCCCTGCTTTTTCAGCACGGAAAATACGTTCATTTCCTTCAGGGTCCGCTGTGGTTCTTCCGACGCACCGCCTTCTCTCACAAACATGCAACGTAGCGAGAGCTTGGTCGAGGTGTCGCAGGAATAGCCCTGCAGCACCGCAAGGTTGGTTTCCTTATCCAGGTTAGGCGTATTGTCGCGCTGGTAGCCGTAAATGCCCATATGATCGCGTCTGGCACTCTCACCAATCACAAACACCACATACAGATCATTCACGTCTTTTGGCGGTTGATAAGTAAAGTGCGCCGCCGGATCAAACAGATTACGGCTGTCTTCTGCCTGGCTGTATGAGCTGTAAGTCAACAACCCCAAGGCCGAGAGCCAATTGGACGGTGAATAACTACCGGCCACCACCCCGCCATAGCTGGCCATCATTTGATTATTTTCCCGATCGTGACGATCCTGTACCTGCCCCATTAGCTTCAGGGGTAGCCAGCACAGCAGCCCGGCGGCCAGCATCACGCCACCTTTTTTGTACCATGCCAGATGGTTAGCGCGCTTATAACTGGCTTCGTGCATCGGCGCCAGCCAAATCAGCAGTAACGGCAACAGACTCACCAGCACCACCCACACGCCAAAATGCCAACCCACCGACTCCTTGGAAAGATCGACGTCAGTAGTCATCACCGCCGCCAGAATGCCGTAGCCAATATCAACGTGGAATAACACCATGTAGTAGCTGGCGGCAACCGAACTCAGCACCAATAACGATGCCAAAACACGGAACAACCTGCGCCCCAAAAACGAAATCAGGAGCGTGATAAAACACACCAGACAGAAGGCTGCGAGCACCTCAATGCCGATCGACAAGGAGTTGTCATAATGAAGTTGCTGATAACGGCGGTAAAATATGGGGATATTGAGCAACACACCGAGATAAAAAGCGATAAAGAAAGAGACCTGCAACTGGGTCCAGCGTCGGAACTTCTGCATTATTGATACCATTCTTGCCAAAGTGAATTCATAACCGTTTGCCAGATACAGGTTATTGTTGAGAGTTTTCTCTCTCCTGCTGCTGGATGGTTATCTGACAGGCAATTTAGGCGGGTGTTGCTGCGAAGAAGAAATTTAACTTTGTTATAATGTAACAATTCATGTGCAAGACCTTTTTCACTCCCTTTCTGCGGCGGCAATAACTCAACACCGCCGCAGAAAGTGCACATTTATGGCGTCTGCGGTTGCTCATCAGTCGCGGCATTTTGTACTGGCATCGCCGCCTGATTTTCTTCGCGGTATTTTTGCTTATCCCAGGCGCGGAAGAACGGATAGTAAATCGCCATTGAAATCAGCAAATTGACCACCTGGATCACCGTTCCTGAAATATGGCCGCCGGTTGCCAGATAGCCACTAATGAAAATCGGCGTGGTGAACGGCAAGGCAATGCCAACCGGAGGCGTCACCAACCCGGTAGCCATCGCGCTGTAGGTCACGATCACCAGCACCACAGGAGTCAGAATAAACGGCAGGAAGAAGTACGGATTCATCACCAACGGGATGCCGAACACCATGGGTTCGCTTATGTTAAACAGACAACCCGGCGCGGCGATTTTCCCCAACTGTTTCATCTGGGCGCTACGGCTGCGCAACAGCATAAAGATCACCAGCCCCAGCAGGGCGCCAGTTCCACCGGGCGCAATCCACAAATCGTAAAATTGCTGGGTGATAATGTGCGGGATCGGCTGATTACTCTGAAACGCCACCAGATTTTCTGACATATTCGCCAGCCATACCGGTTGAATAAACACCAGCACGATGGCGTCGCCATGTAGCCCCAGCGTCCACAGCAAGCCGATCAGGATCACCGAGAAAATCATCCCCGGAAGTGTCCCACCCACGTGATGCATCGGGATACCGATAAGCGTAGCGATCATGGTGTTGATATCGCCAAACGGCGTAGCCTCAACAATCAAACGCAGCAGCAAAATCACTGCCAGCACGCAGAACCCCGGGATCAGGGCCAGGAAGGATTTGGCTACCGCCGGCGGCACCCCTTCCGGCATGTTGATCACCAGATTGCGGTTATGCACGAAACGGTAGATTTCCGTCGATAACAGCGCCACTACAATCGCCACAAACAACCCCTGACTGCCGATAAAATTCATCGGCAGCACGCCTTTAACAATTTGCTCTGCGGCCCCTTTCACCGGTGTAAACAGCGTATGCTGGGGAATGGTCATGATAAACGCCACCAGCGAAACCGCACCGGTACTGAGCGGATCCATTCCACGGTATTTCTCCGCCAGCCGGTAGGCAATGCCAAAGCTCGAGATTATCGCCATGATGTCGTAGGTCGCCTTGACCGGGTACAACAATTTATCCCGCCACGCCGCACCAAACACCTCGCCCATCAGATTGGCGTAGCTGGGGATCGGTAGGTAAGCGAAGATCAGGAAAAATGACCCGATTAACATAAACGGCATGTTGAGAATTATGCCGTCCCGCACCGACAGAATATGTTTTTGCCCGGCAATTTTTAACGCCGTCGGCAACACGTAACGTTCCAGAATGCTATTTAAACCCGCCATCATCCCCCCTGCCCGGCAAAGCCGGCCGTCGTGATTGTTATTATGGAATATCGACTTAATTAAACTGCGGCAGATAGGCCTGGTTCAGGCTCAGTACCTCATCGAGCAAGGGCTGCGCAATGCCGACACCGCCAATCAGCGGGTTCACCACCAGCGCCAACAGCGCACTCTGACGATCGCCATGCACCGCCGCCTCTATGGTCAGGCGTTCAAAATCTTTAACCTGTTGAGTCAGCCCGTTCATGGCCAGTGGCAGCGGGCCGAAACTCAGCGGATGCGCCCCCTGTGCATCGATCACACAGTTGGTTTCAATCACCGCATCATCGGGCAAGCCCTGAATGGCACCGTTATTGCGAGTATTCACCACCAGCACCTTGCCGCTGTTATTGTGAATGGCGCGGATCAATTCGACCGCCACCTCAGAATAGAAGGCACCACCGCGGAAACTCAGTTGCTCCGGTTTTTTATCCAGCGTCGGATCGGCATATAAGGCAAATAACTCCGCTTCCACCTTCATCACCTGCTCGGCACGGGTTCCCTGCGCGGCAGCCGCTTCCAGCTCTTCTTCCAGCATGCCGGCGGTCTGATAAAAATAGCGGTGATACGGACAAGGGATTGCCCCCAGCGCTTGCAGAAATGCCGGAGGCCACGGCAGGTCTTTGATGTTGTTCATCGACAACGTTTCGCCATTGCTTAACATTTCCAGCACTTTGGCGGTCACATCCTTACCGCTTTGTGTCACCTGATGCACCCACACCATATGGTTCAGCCCGGCAAACCGCAGATCTACCTGATCGTGTGGCGCTTTCAGCATATCGGCGATCATGTGATGCATGGTGATCGGCACGTTGCACAACCCAATAATCTTCGCCTTGCTGTAACGCGAAACCGCTTCGGTAACGATCCCTGCCGGGTTAGTAAAGTTGATAATCCAGGCATCCGGCGCCACCGCCTCCACCACGCGAGCCACCTCCAGCATCACCGGGATGGTGCGTAACGCCTTGGCAAAACCGCCGACACCGGTGGTTTCCTGCCCCAGACGCTGGTATTTCAGCCCCAGACGCTCATCGGCCGCGCGAGCGGCCAGTTGCCCCACTCGCAGCTGAGTCAGCACAAAGCTGGCACCGAGAATGGCCGGCTCCAGAGTGAAATGCACCGAAACCACTACCTGCTCCAGCCCATTGCGCTTGAGCATTCTTTTGGTCAATTCGGCAATGATGCCCACTTTCTCACGGCCGGACTCCACATCGACCAGTGCCAGCTCGGTTAATGGAACGTCCTGATAATGCGCAATCAATCCTTCGACCAACTCCGGCGTGTAGCTGCTGCCCCCGCCGATTACGGTGATTTTAGTCATTGCCTGCCCCCTGGGGTAAACGACGATAAAGTTCGATCATGTCAGTAGCCAGATCCTGGATCAGCATCGCATTCATCAAATGATCCTGCGCGTGCACCAGAATTAAACTGACCGGTACCTTTCCACAGCCCTCATCCATACCAATCAGCTCCGTCTGCATACCATGTGCCCGGCTAATACCGGCCTTCGCCTCTTCCAGCCTGGCACTGGCGGCTTCAAATTCACCGCGACGCGCCAACTGCAATGCAGAAAGCAGCGAGCTGCGCGCGCTACCGGCATGAACCAGCAATTCCATCACGCTAGTTTCCAAATCCATCATGACCTCCCCCGGCCTGGTTCCAGACACGGCGATCCCACCGCAGGTTAATGAAATAACCCGTGGTAATTCAATAAATAAAGGAATATGGGGAACGGCGTCCCCAGAGTGTTATCAGGCCAGCAGGCTAAGCGCCTTGTCCAGCACCTTATCGCCGCGCATGGTGCCGTAATCCATCATGTCGATAACCGCCACGGCTTTTCCCAATGGTGCAGCCAGTTCGGCCAGCCGCGCATGTTCATATTTCACCTGCGGCCCCAGCAGGACAATGTCTGCCCGCCCCAGGATGCGTTCAAAATCGGCCACCGGAACGGCTTCGATCTCGATATCCAGCGCCCGTTTTTGCGCTTCGTTTTTCATTTTTTGTACCAACATGCTGGTCGACATTCCTGCGGCGCAGCATAAGACGATTGTTTGCATTTTTCAGTGTCCCGGTTGTTAGCCACCACGGCTGTTCAAATATAAAACAGCTCTGTAACACGCTTGTAAATACCCAGGAACCATACGATTTGATTATGCTTTTTACTTAATCAATTAAAAACAATCAGTTAACATAAAATTCTCATGAAAATTTTTTTCAACACTGTGATCTGCGATCTAATTCCTGGTCTGCCAATAACAACAATATTTTTAAATCTTTTAAAAACAAAAGGATAAAAACACAATGAATAAACACCGTGGTGAGTGTCGTGTTTTACAACAGAGCGCATTGAAAATTATTTTCATTGGTTTATTCTGCCGGTCAGGGCTTTATAGCGTGCGAAAAACAGGCTAGTTTGAAGCACCGGGCATCGGTTGGCATAACAGAAGGGACACTGCAGTTATGGATCTCGTTTATCACATTCAATTCCGTCAGGATCCGTTCAACCGGCAGGAGGCAAAAATTGCCCGAACCATCCTGGACAATCCCGGATTCACTTCAACCGCGACTATTGAACAGTTGGCTGAACGGGCCGGCGTCAGTACCGAGATCGTCGCGCATTTTGCCCAGTCTCTTGGTTGTCAGGATCTTAACGACTTTATCTCGTTGATGCGCACTCAGCCTGTGCCGGTAAACCCGCCGGCAGCCGTGGCGCAACCGGTTCTGGGCGGCATGGATATCGCCTTCGCTTCCGCCGCCGGTATCGGCAAACTGCCCGGTGTCAGCCCCACGACTTTGAGTCGCTTCGCCAAATCCATCGGTTGTGAAGATATTGGCGACATCGTCTATCAAATCCGCGCACGGCAAAACCAACTCAGCCAGCAGGAAGCCAAGGTTGCACAGACCATTTTGGACGATATCGCCTTTGCCTCTTCCGCTACCATAGAGCTGCTGGCCAGTCAGGCAGGGGTCAGCCCGGCGACCATCACCCGTTTCGCCAAAACCATAGGTTGTGATGATATTCGCGATCTGCGCATGAAGCTGGCACAGGCCAGCGTCAGTGGATCACGCTATTTGACTGCCCAAACGACGCCCAATGGGCCACCTCGTTTGTGGCTGCAACGCGTCAACGACGTGGAAACCACACTGCATCAACAGCTGCAACAGGTAGAACATTCGGCATTAATCGACGCCAGCCAACAGGTAAGCCAGTGCAAAAGCGTGCATATCTTTGGCGTAAACAGCATGGGGTTGTACGTCAACGAGCTGCAACAACGCCTGGTGGGTTTGGGCTATCCCGCTTTTGCCTGCCAGGATGCGGCACTGATGCGTATGACGGCCTCCACCCTGAGTACGCAACAGTGTGTGATACTGCTCTCGCTGAGTGGGGAAAATACCGACTTGCTCAATGCCGCCAGGCTGGCCGGCGCCACTGGCGCTTATCGTATCGCGTTGGCCCCAGCAGGCAGCACTCTGGCATCACTGGCAGATAAGGTCTTGCCCCTGAGTGGTGGGAGTGCCGCACGCTACGGGCTGATGCTGACGCTGGACCTATTGCTGGCGCAGTTGCTGCCAGAAAGCCTCGGTGCGCAAGCGGAAGATTAAATCCACAGAGCAACCCTTAACTAGGGCGAACACCTGAGGTTTTTCCTAATTAGCCATCCAGATTGCCACTCCCTATTGATAGGAATATTCTTACTACGTTATCGTTAACATCCCACTTAGATAGTGACCTAAGTGAAATTTGCACAACTTTAATTTTTATATGGCTTCTCTGCCAGCTTCGGCTGGCACTTTAAATTTCATCAGCGGTAAAATTCCATGATCGATTACTCCCTTTACGGTCTCAACGATAAAGATATCGAGACGTACCGTGAACAAATTTACAGCCTGCTCGGCAAGGGCGTTATTCAGGTGCTCTCCGCCAACAAGCCCATCAGCAAACAAAGCATTCTCGCTTATCTGATCAAAGAGATCGAAACACAACCCGATGACCATTGTCAAAAGCTGCACAGGGCCGCAATCGAAGTCATTGGTGTCACTGGCCGCTAAGGAACTGCATGCGAAAATCGGATCTATGCACCATCATCTCTATCATCGCCGTGGTGGCCCTGATGTGGGTGGCGAACTGTAGCGCTGAACCAGGCATCCACTAGTGGGGTAAGGACTTTGAGGAGGAATAGATAAGTACAGCCCCGGCTCAACAGCCGGGTATCCGAATGATTTCCCAACCGCAAATAGTAGATCCCGTCCAGCCTCACCCACAAAGCAGCGGCCAAACCGCATTAGTATTTGGCTAAATGCCTCAAACAAAAACGCCCGCAAATGCGGGCGTTAATGTGTGATAAATAAAGTCACTTAATAGAAAGCGCAGGCAGGACATGCTGAGGATCTCGCTCAATCGCACGCAGCAACGCTTTGGCCGGGCCGGTAGGTTCCCGTCTGCCCTGCTCCCAATTTTTAAGCGTACCCACGCTGACAGAAATCAGCGCGGCAAAAACAGGCTGGGATAAACCGGTAGCCTGGCGGATATTTTTTACTTGGACGGCGCTGACATTAAATTCACGGGACGGCACGCGCTCCCCATCAATGATTTCATTCATTTGCGTCATGCTTTCTTTCAAGCGATCGAACAGTTTAACGTCCATAGTTACCACCTCTCATTCAATGCGCGAAGGGCGCGTTTTTCATCCGCAGACAAATCATCTTTAATGCCCTTTTTGTAGATCACCAACAGGCGGATCTGAGATTCGGACAACTTATAATAATAAATGACCCGCACACCGCCACGCTTCCCTTTGCCGCCGCTAGCCCAACGAACCTTGCGTAATCCGCCGGTTTCTTTGATCACATCACCTGCGGTTGGGTTCTCGGCAAGATGAAGCTGAAACTCTCGATACTCTTCATCACTGAGTAGCGTCAGAACATCCTCTGTAAAAATCGGGGTTTCTATAAATATCATCTTATATGCGTCAGTGGCGTATACCGTAAACACATATTATCACCAGTGCGGTGTAAGTCAATGGCGCATAGTTGGATGTTGAACCGGGGAAGGATGAAAACCTTTGCTGCCACCATGCTGCCACTTGGCGTTTTTCAGGCACAAAAAAACCGCCTTCCGGCGGTCACGACATTACTACTTATTGCTTGTTATTCTTGAATTTATTTTCCTGGTACCCGGGGCGGGACTTGAACCCGCACAGCCATAAGCCGAGGGATTTTAAATCCCTTGTGTCTACCGATTTCACCACCCGGGCTCGGGAAAATTGGAGGCGCGTTCCGGAGTCGAACCGGACTAGACGGATTTGCAATCCGCTACATAACCGCTTTGTTAACGCGCCTAAATTCTGTTTGCCTTTTTCAGGCTAAAGCTCGTAAAACACCAGCTTTATCAAATTTGGAGCGGGAAACGAGACTCGAACTCGCGACCCCGACCTTGGCAAGGTCGTGCTCTACCAACTGAGCTATTCCCGCATTAATCAGAACTTACTGATTTTTTTGCTATCTTTCGGCAAATCACTGCTGCCGTCTGATGCGATGCATTCTACTTACCTGACGTAATGAGTCAATAAAATTGTTGGCTCATTACGTTTGTTTGACGATTTTTGCAGCGCTTTGATCAGGGTTCCAGCAAATCTTTGCGGGCAGCGTTCAAATATTGGAACATTGACCAGAAAGTCAGCACCGCAGCGATGTACAACAAACCAAAGGACACATACTCAACGGTACGGTCCGGGCGCCACAGCAGGCCGACCAGCGACATCATTTGCGCCATGGTTTTTACCTTGCCAATCCAGGACACCGCGACACTGCTGCGCTTACCAATCTCCGCCATCCACTCACGCAGTGACGAGATGATAATTTCACGAGCAATCATGGTCGCCGCCGGTAGCGTGATCCACCAAGCGTGGTAGTGTTCAGCCACCAGCACCAGTGCCACCGCGACCATCACCTTGTCCGCAACCGGGTCGAGGAAGGCCCCGAAACGGGTAGTTTGCTTCCAGCGACGGGCGAGGAAACCATCAAACCAGTCGGTTATGGCAGCAAACACAAAGATGACGGCACAAACCATCGGAGCCCAGGTGAACGGCAGATAAAATGCCAGAACAAAGAATGGGATCAGAACTACGCGAAACAGAGTAAGCCAAGTCGGTATATTCAATTGCATAATGCTAGGGTAACTATCTGGCTGGAGTGGGAATTAAGAGTATGTTGCTACATTGCCCTCAGTGTTTCAATGCATTGTAGATCTTTTCTGCCAATGCTTGTGAAATACCCGGCACTTTTGCAATTTCCTCAACGCTGGCGTTCAATAATGGTTGAAGTCCACCCATATACTTCAACAGCACCTGTCGCCGTTTTGGCCCAACGCCGTCGATCAGTTCCAACGCGCTGGTATTTCTTACTTTTGCCCTTCTCTGCCGATGCCCGGTGATCGCGTGGTTATGCGAATCATCGCGGATGTGCTGGATCACATGCAGCGCCGGTGAATCCGATGGTAAAGCAATCCCCTCACCTTCAGGAACAAAGAACAGTGTTTCCAACCCGGCTTTACGGTCAGCGCCTTTGGCGATACCGATCAGCAAGGGCTTGTTTTTATCCCAGCTCACATTCAGCGAGTTAAACACGTCAATCGCCATACCAAGCTGCCCCTTACCGCCATCAATAAAGATAACGTCGGGGATTTTTTTCTCTTCCAGAGCCTTACCATAGCGGCGTTTCAACACTTGCGCCATCGCCGCATAGTCATCCCCTGGCGTAATGCCGGTGATATTATAGCGCCGATACTCGGAACGCAGCGGCCCATTAGCGTCAAACACCACGCAGGAAGCGACGGTTTGCTCGCCCATGGTATGGCTGATGTCGAAGCATTCCATGCGGTTAATCTCGGAAAGATTCAGCACCTTGGTTAATTCGGCCAGTCGCTGATGAATGGTCGACTGCTGGGAAAGCTTGGTGGTCAGAGCGGTCGCCGCATTGGTACGCGCCAGTTTAAGGTAACGTGCACGGTCGCCTCGCGGTTTACTCTGGATCTGGATTTTTCGACCGGCCAGCTCAGACAACGACTCTGCCAGCAGCTCTTTTTCCGGCAAAGTGAAATCCAACAGGATTTCCGCCGGCAAGGTTCGCATCTGGCTACCCTGTAAATAGAACTGGCCGACAAACGTCTGCACCACTTCACTCATTTCGGTGCCGCCTGGCACTTTGGGGAAGTAGCTGCGGCTACCCAACACTTTACCCTGGCGAATAAACAGGACGTGCAGACAGGCCATGCCGGCCTCGAATGCCACGCCGATCACATCCAGATCGTCGCTGTTACCGGACACGAACTGACGCTCAGTCACCCTGCGTACCGCCTGGATCTGATCGCGTATCCGCGCTGCCTCTTCAAAGTTCAATGCCTTGCTGGCGGTTTCCATCCTTTCGATCAACTGATGCAGTACCTGTTGATCCTTACCAGACAGGAACAGGCGCACATAGTCCACCTGCTGACGATATTCGTCTTCACTCACCAGCCCGGCGACACAAGGCCCCAGGCAACGGCCGATCTGGTACTGCAAACAAGGGCGCGAGCGGTTGCGGTATACGCTGTTCTCGCACTGACGTATCGGGAACAGTTTCTGCAGCAGCGCCAGCGTCTCACGCACGGCATAGGAATTTGGGAATGGACCGAAGTATTCCCCCTTGGCATGTTTGGCACCACGATGCACGGCCAGCCGCGGGTGACTGTCCGCACTGAGGAAGATCAGCGGATAAGATTTATCGTCTCGCAAAAGAACATTATATCGCGGCTGGTATAACTTTATGTAGTTATGTTCCAGTAATAGCGCTTCTGTTTCGGTGTGCGTAACAGTAACGTCTATTTGCGCGATATTTTTAACCAGCGTCTCAGTTTTACGGCTTCCCACCTGCTGGCGGAAGTAACTGGCGAGGCGTTTTTTCAGATCCTTGGCTTTACCGACGTAGATAACCGTGCCAGTAGCGTCGTACATGCGGTAGACGCCAGGCTGGCTGGTTACAGTGCTTAGAAATGCTTTGGCATCAAAACGGTCACTCACTGCTTAACAAAGTCTCCGCATTGAACAATCCGTGTCGGATAGCCAGGTGTGTCAATTCAACATCACCGCTGATATTCAGCTTGCTGAACATGCGGTAACGATAACTGTTCACCGTTTTGGGGCTGAGACTCAGTTGTTCCGAGATCTCGTTAACCTTTTTGCCTTTGGTGATCATCAGCATAATCTGCAGCTCGCGCTCAGACAGGCAGCTAAACGGCGTTTCCGTCTGCGGCTCCAATTGGCTCAATGCCATCTGTTGGGCAATATCGGACGCGATATAGCGCTGCCCGGCCTGCACGGCGCGAATGGCATTCACCACATCCTGTGGCGCCGCGCCCTTGCTCAGATAACCTGCAGCACCCGCCTGCATCACCTTGGCCGGCAATGGGTTTTCAGTATGGATAGTCAGCATGATGACTTTAACGTCGGGCGCATAACGTACAATTTTGCGCGTGGCTTCCAGCCCGCCAATACCCGGCATGTTCATATCCATAAGAACGATATCTACAGCATTGCCACGGCACCATTTCACGGCGTCTTCACCGCATTGGGCCTCCCCGACAACTTTTATACCTTTGATATCTTCAAGAATGCGTCGTATCCCTGCGCGCACCAGTTCGTGGTCATCAACAAGAAGAACGCTAATCAAGGAAAAATCTCCAAAAAGAAGGGAGTAACGCAATCAGCCTCTGTTATAGGCAGAGATATTACTTGTTTTTCAGCCAAGAATGAACACAGATTAATACTTACTCCCGATTAACTTTGCGCAATGGGCCAGATTTTTGAATTTTAGTCACCCAACGCTGCCCGATAAAACCGTTGTTTGTCGATAAAAACCGACGATGTGAATATTACAATGCAGACCTCTGCTCTCATGATAGTGCGTCTAACCTAAACCGCAGGTAAAATCAGTGTAAGCAATCGCAACACAAATAATATCAACACCAGCATGACCGGCTTGTAATTCATTGAAACCAAACAAAATGGCAAGATTGTCTTTATCTCACATGGTGAAATTCATTGCAAAAGAAATTATTCAATCCATGCCAAGCCAACGTCAGGCAAGAGACTAATGTTGATCATTTAAATAACAGGAACAAGTTAACAATAACCTGCCAGACAAATACTTATTAACTCAAAAAAAATAACTTGGCGGTATTGTTCAGCAAGCCGATTAATTCATCAATAGTGAGTATGCACTATAATGTGAAGTTGCTTAAACCCTGGAACTGACCTCAGCTAATGGTACGGACACTGCGACAGCGCTATCAGTGAAGATGGATACCTGCATGCTATGCTATACTCCGCGCCCAGTTAAATACGCATCTGCAGATTCGAGTGAATGAAATCGGTGTGGGTGCGCATCAAAATGCACTTTGTTTCAGGCTTCGGCCTCAAAAATCAGGAGAGAAAATGAGCAACGTTGATTTCACTACGTCTGCAAACCCGGAAACGCTGGCAACAGAAGTTGCCTGCCTTAAAGCCACGCTGACGCTGATCCTGAAATCGATCGGTCAGGCCGATGCCGGGAAAGTCATTATCAACATGGAGCGCTTTATCGCGCAGATTGAAGACCCGAGCCAGGCCGAGATTTTTAAAAACAGCATCCAACAGATTAAGCACGCTTACCGTCAATAGTCTGTCGCCCTTATCGCCGGCCACCATTCCCTCCAGGAGAATGGTGGCTGCGTCGCTGATAGCCCCCCGCCAGGCTTAAGGCTTACCGGCCTGCAATACAAACCCACGCTGCATATCGCCGGCAACGCGGAAATAGCGGCTCTCACCGGCGCGTAGCGTCATTGGCAGTCGCCCGCTGGTATCACGCCAGATGCACAGGCTGTTTTCGATCATATCCTGCCCAATACTGATTTCGTTATTGCCTACCGGCACCCGAAACTCGGCCTTCTCTTTGGATGCCAGCGAGGCGGCGAACTCGCCGTTGATATATACCCCAGTCCGGCAACTTCCCGCCAGCATCCCGCTGTCGCGGACCACCACTATGGTGGCAAATGGCGTTTGTGGCACATTCTGATAAAGCATCAACCGGCTGGGCGGCGCTGATTCAGCCTGCTGCAACGGAACGGCCTGAGTAGCACAACCAGACAACAGCACGGTGGTAACAAGTAACGCGGCGTAATGCTTCATCCTGAGCTCCTGAAATAAACCAACCCTCATACTAGCAAGAGAATAGCCGCTGGCTGTAGCGCCGGGACATCACCAATAGAAAAATAAGATAACTTCCAGTGGGGAGAGGAAAATCAGGTCAGGAAAATTCCTATCTCTGCCGACGCTATTGCTGCAGGGCAGGACAGCCCGCAGCAATAAGAATATTCTGTAGTTAGTATATTGAAAAGAATGAGATTTTTATGGTTTCCCTTAAATTTTTACCATGCGTTTTTGTATGTCATCGCGAAAGGCGTTACCCACATAGTTAAAACCATCTTTCGTCACATAGACCCGCGAGTAACCGTTTTCTGACAGCGTAGTCACCATATAACCGGCGTTAATCATCTCCGTAGAGGGTGCATTCATCAGGGTAAGAAAACCGCGGCCACGGCACCATTGATAGAAGCGAGTACGGCCATAACCAAATGTATCACCGACATCAGAAAGATTTCTCAGCCGATCACAATCCTCTGATAATGAAGGTAAATCGCCATTATTTTCAGGTGTTTCAGGTTTATTCGCCAAAATATAACTCCCTTTAATGTCTTCATCATCATGACTGTCATTCATCGATCCTGAATCTAAAAAATTTACACCTGAATTGCAATCGCATTCCCGGCAAATTCAATAATGGTTTTAATTGTGAGTATTTATAAAAAGCAATATAAACATACCTGGTTTAATTCCACAGAGTATAAATATCCTTATATAGCCAATAATAAGAATAAATCCTTAGGTAAATATCTTAATAAATAAACAAAAAACAAACACAGAAAAACCTTAGCATGAATATTATAACCAATAAGTATTATTCTACTTATCAGCAAGGCCTATTCCTCACACATGACCGCCAGCCTCACCTCAACCTCATCTAAACAATAACCATTATCATTTCCAATTTTAACAGCAGTTTATTACACTCAGGCTCCACCTAAGAAGATTCTTAGCGTGTGCATACATATAGGACGAAAGGAAGAGTCAGGGATACCATGAAGAAGTATAGAGTTTTGATTTTATTACCATTAGTAACATTGACCGCCTGTACCCAATGGGAACGAGCCGGCGCCGGCAACGCCACCCGCGAGGCGGAGTATGCAGAATGCAAGGGACGGGGATACGAGCGTTTTCCACCCGATGTCGTCCGCGACTTTGAGTTCAGCTACGAGAACCAATACCACAGCTGCGAGAAAGACAAAAAAGACTGCCCGAAAGGCTACCGTTACGATAAACAACCGTCGTTTAAAACGGTGCAAAACGATCGCAATGAAGGGGCACGAGCGGCGACTATCGAATCTTGTATGTATGGCAAAGGCTGGCATGAGAAAACCTATTACTGGCCACAGTAGTTTCAGCGCCAGCAAGATTGACACTTGGCTCAACTGACACAGTTTGCCGCCGGGGATTATTCATCATCACCGTGCGGCATGTCTGAGTGTTACGGGCTTATCCCTCGCTCTCGCCACCTCCCAACCGGGCCAGGGTGGCCGCCCTGGCTGGCGTTAAAGGTATCCGTGGGGCGGGCAGTGACCAGTCGAACAAATGGCGCGCTGCCGCCGCACAAATCTTGCCCTGGCAAGCGCCCATACCACAGCGGCTGCTCAACTTGGCGGCAGTCCAATCAGCTGATCCACTTAACTGATGCAGCGGCACATCCTCACAACGACACAATAGCGTTTCCGGTGTCGCCAGCGTTTTCAGCACCGGGTTAAGCACAAAGGTTCGCGCTACCGCGCCGGCAAATTGCCGCCACTTGTCACGTTGCGCCGTTAATGCCTGTACCTGCATCAGGTTGCCGGTGGCGGCATAACCGGCAATCGCCCCCTCAGCCAGCGCCAACTCGCTGCCGCCGATCCCGGTACATTCACCGGCAGCATAAACCTGCGGCTGACTGGTTTGCTGGTGAGTATCCACGTCAACCGCATCATTTTGGATACGGCACCCCAGCAACATCGCCAGTTCGATATTCGCCATCAACCCAAACCCACAGGCCAGACGATCGCACTCTAAGGTTACTTCACGCCGCCCTTTTTGCATCCTGATCGCCGTCAGCCGCGGGTCACCTGACGCCTCCAACACGTAGCTGTCAGGACGATAATGCCGGTTAAGCAGGCTAAAGGATTGACGTAACTTCACCGGCCAACGCCACAATCCACCGGCAAAAGCCGCCAGCCGAGCAGCGGGGGCCTGTTCCGCCAGCATCACCACTTCGCCACCGGCTTTAACCACGCTGGCAGCAACGGCCAACAACAATGGCCCACTCCCGGCAATCGCCACCCGCTCCCCTTTAATAGACAACCCCTGCTTAATCTGCGCCTGCAGCCCACCGGCACCGGTGACTCCGGGCAGGGTCCAGCCGGGAAACGGCAACAAAAGTTCACGGGCACCACAGCACAGGATCAACGCTTGATAATCCACAATCCCGCAGCCCGCCGCATCTTCATAGAGAATTTTCTGCGGCCCGCACTGGGCCACAATCTTCACGCCGTTAAGCAGCGTCACATTATTCAGCGCCCCTACCGCCTGTCGGAATTGCTGTGCCAGGCTCGGCAACGCCACGTTCGGCCCGTCACGCCAGATCTGCCCGCCGGGACGCAGGTTATCGTCAAGCACCAACACGGACTGGCCACTCTGCGCCGCTGCACGGGCTGCCGCCAACCCTGCCGGACCCGCACCAATAATCAGCACATCGCACGCGAGATCACTCATTTTCTGTCCTCTCAATACGCATTCCAGGCTGGCACAGAGTCTGACACGCCAGCCGCCGCAGGCCATTCACCGTCACCCGGCACTCCTGGCAAATGCCCATACCGCAAAACGCGGCGCGGGGTTGCCCCGTGACCGAGATGCGGCAGCTATCCAGCCCGCTCAGGCTGAGCACTGCGGCGACGCTAAGTCCTTCGGGTACGCAGAGACTTTCACCGTTGAGGGTCAACGTCAGCAGGTTTTGTTTCATACCGGCAACGCCTCCTTAGGGAACATCCGTGCAGCCAGGTAAGGGGTATCATCAATCTCCGGTCGATGATTATGGATCTGCGCGGCAATCAACGCGGCGCTTCCCAGCGCGGTGGTAACCCCCAGCCCCTCATGCCCCAATGCCAGCCATAACCAGCGATGTTGGGGATGTGGCCCGAGTAGCGGCAGACCGTCGGCGGAGGCGGCGCGCAGGCCGGTCCAGCAGCGGATAATGTTCATCTGTGCCAGGGCAGGAAGAAAGGTGGTGGCGCGTGTCAGCATGGCGGCCAGTAACGGCATGTCGATAGTGCTGTCTGGGGCGTCAAACTGGCGGGAGGAGCCAATCAACAGCTGACCGGTTGGACGAGCCTGAACGTTAAACGCCACCGAAGTGCCGTCGCTGGCGTGTGCGCTGGCACCATAACCCAACTCAACCAATTGGTGGTGCACCCGTAGCGGGTAGCGATCGGTGATCGCCAGATGCCCTTTTTTGGCACGTAACAAGGGTTGCTCCAGCAACCTGTCGGCCTGCAGACCACAGGCCAGCACCACCGCCGGTGCGGTTAAACGTTCGCCGCTCGTCAGCACCAGCGCCTGCTGTTCCAGCGCGACGGCTTCACCCACAATGACCCTGACCGCCGGTCCGGCGTCAGCCACTAACCAGCGGGCAACGTTGGGCGCATAAACAATGCCGTCCCCCGGCACGCGTAAACCACCGGCCAGACCGGGCCGCAGCATGGGTTCAAGAACAGCAACCTGCGCGGCGCTCAATGCTTCGCTCGTCACACCGTACTCTGCCATGCGTTGCCGCTTCGCTTCGGCAATCGCCATTTCGTCGTCCCGCTCCGCCAGCCACAGCGTACCGCAGCCACGCCAGGCGCAGCTTTCCGGCAGACGCGCCACCAGACTGCGCCAAAGTTGCAATGAATAGGCGCTTAACGCCAGTTCGGCAGGATTATCGTCCATGCACACCAGGTGGCCCATACCGGCCGCCGTTGCACCGGCACGCTGGTTGTCCACCAGCAAAACTTGTAATCCTTGCTGCGCCAGCCGCCAGGCGCAGGCAGCGCCGATAATGCCGGCCCCCACCACAATCGCATCCGCCCGCCTGCCGGCAATCATCAGCGGATCCCCCAAACGAAGGGATCGCGCTCATCCAGCAGCAGTTGGCTGTCGGCGCAAACGTAAGCTTGCCCACGAATAAACGGCGTCACGCGATCGCCACTGCGCTGGTAATAGCCGCTGAACTGACTGCCAATCACGCTCGCCTGGTGCCAAATCTCACCCGGCTGCAGTTTGCCGTCGGCCGCCAGACAGGCCAGTTTGGCGCTGGTCCCGGTGCCGCAGGGCGATCGATCGTAAGCCTTGCCGGGGCACAGCACAAAGTTGCGGCTGTCGGCCTGCGGGTCGGCGGCAAACAGCTCGATATGGTCGATAACGCCGCCGTCTTCGCCATATATCCCTGCGCCCTCAAGCGCCTGACGCACCGCCCAGCTAAAGGCGGTCAGCGCATCCAGATTTTGCGTATTGATCGCCAGATGATGTTCGCCGATCAGAAAAAACCAGTTACCGCCCCAGGCAATATCGCCCACCACCGGCCCGTAGCCGTTGACCTCAACCCTGACCTGCCGACGATAACGATAGGCCGGTACGTTTTCCACCGTCACGCTGCCATCCTGATGCAAGGTGGCGTTCACCGTGCCCACCGGGGTTTCGATCAGGTGCTCACCGACGCCGATTTTCCCCAGATAGGCCAGTGAGGCCACCAGACCGATGGTGCCATGGCCACACATGCCCAAATAGCCGCTGTTGTTGAAAAAAATCACCCCGGCGGCGGCCTGCGGTGAGCAGGGCTGGCACAGTAAGGCTCCCACCAGCACGTCGTTACCGCGAGGCTCCAGAATGATGGCGCTGCGCCAGTCGTCATATTGTTGAGCAAACAGCGCCTTGCGTTCCGCCATACTGCCAGTGCCCAAATCGGGGAATCCTTCGACAATCAGTCGGGTGGGTTCCCCGGCGGTATGGGAATCGATCGCCCGCAGCGCGGTGAAGTGCGAAGAAAGTGCCATCGGAGTCTCCTGGGTTAATGAAATGTTACCGATGGAGCTAGACTGACCGAATCTGCTGACGGCGGCTTGATGCATTTCGGCGTGGCAAATGCCGAAATCAGCACAATCCCCTGGGCAGGCTTTAGCCGGATCGAGACAACCCGGCGAGCAAAAGTATGCGGTGATCCGCATAATTGGCAGCTACGCTTGAAAAGTTATAAGAAAGTTAATATTGATGAGGCGCTTGCCAAACGGCCGGTCCGGCCACCTCAGATTCAGTGCCACCCAGTGGGAAAAGGTATTGCCATGCGATTAGCCCAGGATCATCAGCTTGTTACGGCCTCCCGGCCGGTTATCGAGGAGCCGGAACAGGACATTTTTGCCGTTGAACAACTGTCACGCTGGTGCGATGGCCTGGCACAACAGCGCCCGAACACCCTGCACGACCTGCTCAACTCTCTGGCTCTGATCGCCCCGCTGCTCAATGCTATTCCCAACGTGGTGTTTTTTATCAAGGATCTGCAAGCACGTTACCTGCTGGCCAACCTGACGTTGGCCAAGCGCTGCGGCTTTAAAACCGTCACGCCGCTGCTGGGAAAAACCTCGGCGGAGGTGTTTCCGGCCCAGCTTGGCTCGGGTTATACCGAACAGGATCTGCGTGTACTGCAGCAGGGAGCATTGATTCAGGACCAACTGGAAATGCACCTGTACAGTGGGCGAGAGACCGGCTGGTGCCTGACACAAAAACTGGCGCTCTATGACGTTCAGGGCAAGATCATCGGTATGGCGGGCATCTCGCACGATCTGCAGGAGGCCAAAGCGAACCATCCTGCCTATCAGCGACTGGCGGCGATCGACGTCTATATCCGTCAGCACTACGCCCGACCTATTGCCCTCGAGGAATTAACCGCCCTCACCGCCCTTTCCGTGGCGCAGATAGAGCGCTACTGCAAACGTATTTTCCACCTCACACCACGCCAGATGATCCACAAGGTGAGGCTGGAAAAAGCCACCGAACTGCTGGCCGGCGATTTACCCATAACCGACATCGCCCTGCAGTGCGGTTACACCGATCACAGCGCATTCAGCCGCCAATTCAAAGCCATGACCGGCTCTACGCCACGTGACTTCCGCATTAGCATCACGCCATAACACACTGATTTATTGCATAAAGAAGTTTATCTTTGGCGCTTTGACGGCCAGGTTTTTGCTTGCCTGATACTCTGCGCCACTGTGCCAATTTCGTCATGGCATTCGGAGAAAACCGTCAAGCCCCTGCGGACAATACAGGTCAATCTGTGATTGGATTTTACCAATAATTCACCATTGATTAACAAACTTGGACGACAGGATAAACACTATGAGCCATAAAGCCATTAGCTGGAGCGGCGTGTTCCCGGCGGTCAGCACTCAGTTTCGTAGCGATTTCTCTCTGGATCTCGATGCCACCCATACGGTGATAAAAAACCTGGTCAAAGACGGTGTTTCTGGCCTGGTGGTGTGTGGCACCGTGGGCGAAAACACCTCGATGACCGTTCAGGAAAAATTGTCGGTGATTGAAGTGGCACGCGATGCGGCACAAGGCAAAGTACCGGTGATTGCCGGAATTGCCGAATTCACTACGGCCTTTGCTCGCAACATGGCGCAAGAAGCGCAAAAGGTCGGCGTCGACGGCATCATGGTCATGCCTGCGCTGGTCTACTCCGCCAAACCCCATGAAACCGCCGCCCACTTTCGCAGCGTTGCCGGTGCCACCGATCTGCCGATCATGGTCTACAACAACCCGCCAATTTACAAAAACGATGTGACGCCCGACATCCTGACGTCCTTGGTTGATTGCGAAAATATCGTGTGCTTCAAAGACTCCTCCGGCGACACCCGCCGCTTTATCGATCTGCGCAACGAAGTGGGCGATCGCTTTGTGCTGTTCGCCGGGCTTGATGATGTGGTGCTGGAAAGTATCGCCGTCGGTGCCGAAGGCTGGATCTCCGGCATGTCCAACGCCTTCCCGCGTGAAGGGGAAACGCTGTTCCGTCTGGCGAAGCAAAAACGCTTTGAGGAAGCCCTGGCGCTGTATAGCTGGTTTATGCCGTTGCTGCATCTGGACGCTCGTCCGGATCTGGTGCAATGCATCAAGCTGTGTGAAGAGTTGGTCGGCCGCGGCAGCGCCATTACCCGTCCGCCACGCCTGGCATTACAGGGCGATACCCTGGCAGAAGTCACCGCCGTAGTTAAAAAAGCGCTGGCAAACCGCCCTGAATTGCCGGACGTCGGCCTGTAATTGCCACTCTCGCCCGGCCGCCTGCCGGGCCTGAACACCAGCCAACCGGGGGAACCCATGTCCAACGCTTATACCATCCGTGGTCAACAGTTTATCGGCGGTCAACGCCGCGCCAGCGGTGAGGCCGAACTGGTCAGCCTGCGTGCCGATAACGGCCAGCCAACCGGCCACCGTTTTTTCTCGGCCAGCATCGCAGAAACCGCCGCCGCCGCCGATGCCGCCGCACAGGCCTTCGCCGCCTATTCACAACTCAGTGCCGAACGGCGGGCTGACTTCCTTGAGGCGATTGCCGGGCAGTTGGATGCACTGGATGAGGAATTTTTTAACTACGCCATTCAGGAAACCGCTCTGCCATTAGCTCGTCTGAGCGGTGAACGCGCCAGAACCAGTGGCCAGATGCGGTTATTTGCCAGCCTGTTGCGCCGTGGTGATGTGCACGGCGTACGCATAGACTGCGCCTTGCCGCAGCGCACACCGCTGCCGCGTCCGGATCTGCGCCAATACCGCACGGCGCTCGGGCCGGTGGCGGTGTTTGGTGCCAGCAATTTCCCGTTGGCCTTCTCTACCGCAGGCGGTGATACCGCCGCTGCCCTGGCCGCAGGCTGCCCGGTGGTATTCAAGGCGCACAGCGGCCACATGATCACCGCCGAGCTGACCGCACAGGCGATTGAACGGGCCAGAGAGCAGCAACAGATCCCGGCCGGGGTATTCAACATGATTTACGGCGACCGCATCGGCGCGGAACTGGTACAGCACCCGGCCATTCAGGCGGTGGGCTTTACCGGTTCGCTGCGCGGCGGCAGAGCCTTGTTCGATCTGGCCATGCGCCGTCCGCAGCCTATCCCGGTTTTTGCCGAGATGTCGAGCATCAACCCGCTGATCATCATGCCGCAGGCCTTAGCCCAACGTGGGCAGCAGATCGCACGCGAGCTGGTGGCCTCATTCACTCTGGGTTGCGGCCAGTTCTGTACCAAGCCGGGGCTGATCATCGGCCAACGCGGTGAAGCATTCAGTCAGTTTATCGGTGAATTAACCGAGCGGGTGAACGCCGCCGCCCCGCAACCGATGCTCAATACCGGCACGCTGGCACATTACCGCAGCGGATTGGCAGCACTGGATCAGCACGACGGCATTCTTCATCTGGCCGGCAGCCGCGAGGAACACCCTTTTTTAGCCGCACCGCAACTGTATCAGGCCGATATCGGCTTACTGCTCAGCGGCAATCCCTTGCTGCAGGAAGAAGTGTTTGGCCCGGTAGCCATTTTGGCTGAGGTGGAAAATCACCAGCAACTGACCGCCGCACTGGAAAGCTTGCAAGGCCAACTGACCGCCACGCTGCTGACCGACCCAGAGGATCTGGCCGATGCCGAACCGCTGGCGCAGTTGCTGACCCGTAAGGCCGGTCGGGTGCTGTTCAATGGCTACCCAACCGGAGTCGAAGTGTGCGATGCCATGGTACACGGCGGCCCTTATCCGGCCACCAGCGATGCACGCGGCAGTTCGGTCGGTACCCTGGCCATTGAACGCTTCCTGCGCCCGGTTTGTTTGCAAAATTACCCGGCCGCATTGTTGCCGCCAGCGTTACAAGACAGTAATCCACTGGGCCTGTTACGGCTGGTGAACGGTATTTACACCCGAGATCCGATCCACTCGCCTGCCAACAACTAGCCCGGCCGCATCTGCATGCCACCTAATAACAAAAGGGTAAACCCATGACAACCCAAGGCAAATTCAAGAAGCAGCTTACGCTCACCGATTTGACGTTTATCGGCCTGGGCGCAATCTTTGGTTCCGGCTGGCTGTTCGCCGCCAGCCACGTCTCCTCCATTGCCGGCCCCGCCGGCATTTACTCCTGGCTGATCGGCGGGTTGGCCGTGCTGCTGCTCGGGATTGTTTATTGCGAGCTGGGTGCTGCACTGCCCCGGGCCGGCGGCATTATCCGCTACCCGGTATTCTCCCACGGCGAACTGATGGGTTATCTGCTGGGGTTTATTACCCTGATCGCCTTCTCCAGCCTGATATCGATTGAGATCGTCGCGGCCCGCCAGTACGCCGCCGCCTGGTTTCCTTTTCTGAGCCAGCCCGGCTCCGGCAACCCAACGCTAATCGGTTGGCTGGTCCAGCTCCTGCTGCTGTGCTTTTTCTTCGCCCTGAATTACTACAGCGTCAAAACCTTTGCCAAATCCAACAATCTGATCAGCGTGATTAAATTTGTGGTACCGCTGCTGGTGATCGTGGTGCTGTTCAGCTTCTTCAAACCCGAAAACCTGCACAGCCAGGGGTTTGCGCCCTTTGGCTCCGCCGGGGTGGAAGCGGCCATTTCTGCCGGGGGGATTATCTTCGCCTATCTGGGCCTGACGCCGATTATCTCGGTCGCCAGCGAGGTGCAAAATCCGCAGCGTACCATTCCTGTCGCGCTGATCCTGTCGGTGGTGCTGTCCACCATCATTTATGTGCTGCTGCAGGTGGCCTTCCTCGGCAGTATTCCCAGTGAGATGCTGAGCGGCGGCTGGGCCGGTATCAGTCAGCAATTCTCACTGCCTTACCGTGATATCGCCATCACCCTGGGGATGGGCTGGCTGGCGTTTCTGGTGGTGAGCGATGCGATTATCTCACCGAGCGGCACCGGCAATATTTACATGAACGCCACCCCACGCGTGATATACGGCTGGGCTCGCGCAGGCACTTTCTTTAAGATCTTTACCCGCGTCGACGGTGAGTCCGGCATTCCGCGCCCTGCCCTGTGGCTGACCTTTGCGCTGTCGATCTTCTGGACGCTGCCCTTCCCCTCCTGGGAGAAGTTGATCGGCGTGGTTTCCGCCGCGCTGGTGCTGAGCTACGCCATTGCGCCGGTGACTGCTGCCGGTCTGCGCCGCAATGCGCCAGATCTGCCGCGCCCCTTCTTCGTGCGCGGCTTCTGCGTGCTCGGTCCGGTGTCATTTATCATTTCGGCGCTGATTGTCTATTGGTCCGGCTGGAACACCGTTTCCTGGCTGCTGGGCCTGCAGATCCTGATGTTCGTGGTTTATATCCTGTTCAAAAACAAGGTGCCAACCCACGCCGTCAGTCTGAAGCAACAGATTTGGTCGTCGCTGTGGCTGATAGCCTTCTATGCGCTGATTATTGTCGCGTCCTATCTCGGCAGCTTTGGTGGCATCAACGCTATTGGTCACCCGTGGGACACCCTCACGGTGGCGGTCATTGCGTTGGCAATCTATTACTGGGGCGCCTATACCTGTTTACCTCAGGCAAATTTTGCCGGTGATGAGGAAGAGTAACCGTAAAGGAGATATGTAATGACGCAAACCCAGAGTCTGACGCTGAAAGAAGCCTATGAATTAGCATTGCGCGCATTGCGCAGCAACGGTTTCAGTGCCGAACATGCCGATGCCGTCGCGCAGAATGTGACGGCCGGTGAACGCGACGGCTGCGCCTCGCATGGTTTGTATCGGGTACTTGGCTGCGTGCGTTCGCTGCTGGCCGGCAAGGTATCCGCCGAGGCACTCCCGACGATTATCGATCAAGCCCCGGCGATCTTGCGGGTGGATGCTCACGATGCTTTTTCGCTGCTGGCCTACCGTACCGCGCTGCCGGCGTTTATCGATAAGGTGCGCGCCAACGGCATCGCTGCACTGGCGATTAATCACTGTGTACATTACTCGGCGCTGTGGGCCGATATCGAACCCCTGACCGATCGGGGCCTGGTAGCACTGGCCTGTACCCCCAGCCATGCCTGGGTCACGCCGGCTGGAGGAACCCGGCCGCTGTTTGGTACCAATCCGATTGCCTTCGGCTGGCCGCGCCCGCAGCGCCCGCCCTTTATTTTCGATATGGCCACCAGCGCGGCGGCACGCGGTGAAATCGAGCTGCATCGCCGTGCCGGTACGCCGCTGCCGCCGGGCTGGGGCATCGATCAACAAGGGGAGCCTTCCACCGATGCGTCCAGCGTGTTGCAGGGGGCGATGCTGACCTTTGGCGGGCATAAGGGATCAGCGCTGGCGGCGATGGTGGAGCTGATCGCCGGGCCGTTGATTGGCGATATGACCAGTAAGGAGTCGCTGGCCTACGATCGGCAGACCGGCTCCTCCCCTTACGGCGGCGAGCTGATTATCGCGATGGATCCCGATCGTTTTCTGGGGGCGGACAAGGCGGCACATTTGGCCAGGGCAGAAACCTTATTCGCGGATATGAAAGAGCAAGGGGCGCGTATTCCGGGGGAACGGCGTTTTGAGCGTCGACAGTACAGTGAGCAGCACGGCATTAGCTTGCCGCAGACGCTGTATGACGAGATTGTGGCGCTCTGCCGCTGAATGAGACAGGCCCGCAGTTCAATACTGCGGGCCTGATTTGAAAAGATTATCTGACCACCATCACCGAGATATTGGCGTGGCGCACAATGGCCGCCGCGTTGGAACCCAGCAGGTAGGTTTTTACACTCGGGCGACGCGAGCCGATGATGATCAGATCGGCTCCAATCTCATCCGCCAGCTGCAGTACCTCATCGCGCGGTGAACCAAAGCTGATGGTGTAATCCAGACGATCCAGGGGAATGTCGATTTCCGACATGATCTTCTTGAGCTTATCTACCGCTTTGACTTCCGCCTGATTCTCAAATTCCTTGATACCGAAAGAATAAGCGGTAACGAATGCCGAAGCATCCGGCAGCGCATGGAAGAAATGCACTTTGGCACCGGATATTTTCGCCAGGTACTCAACATGCTCCAGCGCATGCTCGGTCAACAGATCTTCTTCAATATCTATCGGCACTAATATGGTCTTGTACATATCACATCCCTTCTATGTAACCTTGGTAGCTACAGGGTACTGCCGGGAAGGATAAGGGTGAAATGCTTTCTCGCGCTTTTGTGATCGGCGGTGAATACTGGTTAGGATAATTCTTTAGTTAACAAAATATAAACATCACATTTCTAACGGCTAGCCGATTAACTATTTCAAACCGGGTTAAATAAGCTGTAAATACACCGCCTTCGCCGTGGCGGCGGTTTTATTGGCTACCGACAGCTTCTTAATCGAATTGCCAATGTGGAAATTCACCGTCCGCTCACTCAGCCCCATTAGCAGAGCGGTCTCTTCCGAGGTTTTACCTTCGCTGCACCAGCGCAAAATATCTTTTTCGCGCAGCGTCAGCACATCTTTGATTGCCTCGTCGTTCACCGAGATTAATGCTTCACGCAGCGTTTTATGAACCATCTGCGCCAACCACAGGAAAAAGGTTTCGTTACGTGCGCTGGCCTGTGGTGACTGAACGGGAATGCTTTTTCCGGCAAAGGTGAGAATGCCCAACCGACCATAGCAATCCTTGACCGACTGCGACCAGCCTTCGCGAATACCAAACTGGGCCATACGCCACCACAGCTCTGGCTTGTCCTGGTAGAAATGTTCGTCCCAGTAAAATTGCAGCGTAGAGTGGTGGGCCTGCTCAATCACCGGATCCTGCAGGTAGACCCGCAGCTTGCGATAGTCCTCCAGGTAGGACTCGGGGAAATTGCCCTCTATCAGCATTTTGGGTCGGCTGGCCGGGTAGCAGGAAAAGACCGTGTAAGAAAAGTATTCAAAACCCAAAGCTTGGGCACAGGGTGCCAGCTGGCTTAAAAAAACCTCGCGGTCTGGCTGACTGGTCAGTAAGGCATCCATCAAAGGCTGAAGGTGGGTGTCCATAAAACAGGTTCTCCAGAAGGCCACACCGGGTTATCGATAAGTAAGGTTAACTATAGTGGAGGGCCCGGAGCGGCAACAGCCGTTTCATAGTATAAAAAGTACCATGCCTATATCAAAAACAGCTATGCCTGCTCGGATATTAATAAATAACGCCTTTAAATGGCATTAATAGCGGAAATTACGCGAATAACATAAAGCCGATTTATTGTAAACCTGTCACTTCTACCGTTAGACACTGGCAGCTATGCCCATTACCTTCGCCATAGGCACCTGGTGCTTTTTAAATCCGAATAAATTATAAGCATTTGCGAATTTCGCAAGGCGGAAAAATACTCACGGGGATTTTTATGGCAGAGAATAATTCAGCAATCCATTCGGTCGCTGTTATTGGTGCCGGGACCATGGGCAGAGGTATTGCCTATCTTCTGGCGCAAAACGGCATACGAACCCTGCTTTATAATCGTAGCGGTAATAATCTGAATCAGGCCAGGGACTATATTATTCGTGACCTGGATAAGAAAATAAACGGCGGAAAAATAAGCCCGCAGAAAAAAGGCGAGATATTGGCCAATCTGGTTTTCTCTCCTATTTTCGAGGCTATTGCCGACAGCGACCTGGTGATTGAAACCATCGCGGAACATGAGGCAACCAAGCATGAGATCCTCGCGGCGATTGCGGCCACGGTGAAAAAAGAGGCGATTATCGCCACCAATACCTCATCGCTGTCATTGAATAAGCTGGCGGCAGGCGTCGAAAATAACGCCCGGTTTATCGGCCTGCACTTCTTCAATCCGGCCCCGCTGATGAAACTGATCGAAATTATTCCGTCTTACTTTACCAGCCGGGCCACCAGCCTGCGTTGCCAGCAGTTGGTGACGGCGATAGGCAAACAGTTTGTGGTCTGCAAAGCCACGCCGGGCTTTATCGTCAACCGGATGGCGCGACCTTTTTATCTGGAAGGGTTCCGGCTGTTGGAAGAGAACGTGGCGCTGGCGCCGCAGATCGACCGCGCACTCAAGGCCGGTGGCCACTTTCGCATGGGACCTTTAGAGCTGACCGATTTTATCGGCCAGGATATTAACTATCAGGTCAGCAGCCAGATTTGGCAGGACATGCAGTACGACCCCCGCTATACCCCCGGCCATTTGCAACGTTCGCTGGTGGATGCCGGGCTGCTGGGGAAGAAAAACGGCCGATCCTTTTTTACCCCCTCTTCCGCCACACCCAGCTCCGCCGACGCAGGCAGCGGCACGCCGACCTCACTGAATTTTTATGGTGAACATCCCCTGTTCGACCTGTTGCAACAGCGCGCTTTGGCGCTCTGGCCAAGGGTGCAGATTAATCGCCAATCGGAACAGCCAACGCTGGGCCGCTTTATCCGGGTGAATGACGCAATGGCCATCAAAATTACCGATGGCCGCACCGCCAATCTGCTGGCTGAATTGACCGAACTCGATACCTTCGTGATCGACGCCGCGCTCAACTACGCCGATACCGCCTATCTGGCGGCGGCCCACAGCCAGGATGCCAGCGCGGCCAATAAAGCGCTGTTTCTGACGCTGCTGCAAACGTTGATCCCGCAGGTGGAGTTTATTAAAGACTCCCCGGGCCTGATTGTCGCCCGCGTCCTGAGCAGCCTGATCAATGAGTCGGTGATTATGGTGGAGAGCGGGGTTTGCAGCCGGGCGGACATCGATATCGCCGCGGTGGCCGGCGTTAACTATGCCGATGGCATCTTTAGCTGGCTAGCGCAGCTTGGGCAAAAAAACGTG
Source organism: Serratia sp. AR11 (assembly GCF_056376275.1). Classification (NCBI taxonomy): domain Bacteria; kingdom Pseudomonadati; phylum Pseudomonadota; class Gammaproteobacteria; order Enterobacterales; family Yersiniaceae; genus Serratia; species Serratia sp. AR11. The sequence continues at coordinate 2,085,215 of NZ_CM150739.1, read as the reverse complement.
AAGTCGACGCTGGACAATATGGCGCAACTGCTGCATTCCGCCCGCTATTACCCGCATTACTCTTTGCTCAATACCCCCCGACCAGAGCTGGCCGTCGCGCCCTAAGGAAAAATGATGACGATTAAAGACGATGGAGTCTATCTGATCGACGGCACGCGCACGGCTATTGGCGCCTATGGCGGTAGCCTGGCGTTAACTCGTCCGGACGATATGGCGGCCTCGATTATCCGGGCGCTGCTGCAACGACATCCCGAAACCGAAGCGGATATTGATGAGGTGATCCTCGGCTGCGCCAATCAGGCCGGAGAAGACAACCGTAACGTGGCCCGGATGGCAGCGCTGCTCTCCGGTCTGGATCAGCGAGTGCCGGCGATTACCCTTAACCGTTTGTGTGCTTCCGGGCTGGATGCGGTGATCTACGCCAGCGCAAAAATAAAAAGCGGCCTCAGCGATCTGGTATTGGCCGGGGGTGTGGAAAGCATGAGCCGCGCGCCTTACGTGATGGGCAAAAGTGAAACGCCTTTCGACAAGGGGGTAAAACTCTACGACACCACCCTGGGCTGGCGTTTTATCAATCCGCAGTTGGCACAGCGCTATGGCAGCGATCCGCTGGGCATAACGGCGGAGAACGTCGCGCAGCAGTACCGGATATCCCGCGACGATCAGGATGCTTTTGCCCTGGCCTCGCAGCAGAAGGCCTGGCGGGCGATCGAAAATGGTCGCCTGGCCAGGGAAATAACGCCGCTTGAGGTCCAGGCCGACCGTAAAACCCGTAAAACCTTCGAACAGGATGAGTTCCCGCGTCAGACCACGCTGCAAAAATTGCAGGCGCTGAAACCGGCCTTTACCCCCGACGGCTCGGTCACCGCCGGCAACGCCTCCGGCATCAATGACGGTGCTGCGGTGCTGTTGCTGGCCAGCGGCCGCTATGTGAAACGCAAGTCGCTGCAGCCGCTGGCGGAGATAGGTGACAGCGCCAGCGCCGGCGTCGCCCCTTCGCTGATGGGAATTGGCCCGGTCGCCGCCACCGATCGGCTGTTGGCGCGGTCCGGCTTTACCCTGAACGATTTTGACGTGATTGAAATTAATGAGGCGTTTGCCGCCCAGGTGCTGGCGACGCTGCAAAGCTGGCGTATCGACTTCAAGGATACGCGGGTCAATCCCAACGGCGGAGCCATCGCCCTTGGGCATCCGCTGGGCATGTCCGGCGCGCGACTGGTGCTTTCCAGCGCGCTGGAGCTGCATACCCGGCAATTAAACCATGCGCTGGTGACAATGTGTGTCGGTGTCGGCCAGGGTGTTTCATTGGTCATTAAAGCCCTCTAATGCAAGGAATTCCGTATGAGCGTATTGAACATTCTTGAAGAAAAACTGGCCGAAACCAAAAGACAGGGCCGCTTCCGTGAGTTCCTCAATCTGGAACGCAGCGTGCTGGACAAACCCTGGGCCACCAGCCACGGTCAGGGCGGTGAGCGCCGTCTGAACGTCTGGTGCTCCAATGACTATCTGGCGATGAGCCATCACCCTAAAGTCATTCTGGCCACCACCGAAGCGGTGAACCGCGTCGGGCTGGGCACCTGCGGCGCACGCAGCATTTCCGGCACTTCTGTCTATCACAGTGAATTGGAAACCCTGTTGGCCAGCGCCTATGGCAAAGAGTCGGCGCTGCTGTTTACCACCGGCTTCGGTGCCAATGACGCCACCTTGTCCACCCTGTGTGATGCCATTCCCGATCTGATTGTGTTTTCCGATGAGCTGAACCACGCCTCGATGATTTACGGCATCCGTTACAGCAAGGCGGAGAAAAAGATCTTCCGCCACAATGACGTGGCCCATCTGGCCGAGCTGCTGCAGGCCGCCGACCCGCATCGGCCCAAACTGATCGCCTTCGAGTCGCTTTATTCAATGGACGGCGACTTTGCGCCGCTGGCGCAAATTGTGGAACTGGCTGAGAAATATCAGGCGCTGACCTATCTGGACGAGATCCACTCTGCCGGCGTTTACGGTCATCGCGGGTTGGGCTATGCCGAACAACTTGGCCTGTTGGACAAAATCACCATTATCCAGGGCGGCTTTGGCAAATCTTACGGCGCTGCCGGTGGCTACATCGCCGCCCCCCGCGTGGTGGTTGAAGCGGTGCGTAGCTGGTCGCCGGCGTTTGTCTTCAGCACCTCCTCCCCGGCTCCGGTGGTGGCGGCCGCGCTGGCCAGCTTCAAATACAACCTGGAGCATGACAATCAGCGCAAGCATCTGCTGGCGATCATCGACCACTTGAAGTCCGGCCTGCGCGACGCCGGCATTCCGCTGGTTTCGGAGGACAGCCACATTCTGCCGGTGCTGGTCGGCGATCCACACCGCAACAAGCACATCAGCAAGCAACTGCTCGACGAGTACGATATTTACGTGCAGCCGGTGAACGCGCCAACGGTACCGGCCGGTAGCGAGCGTTTGCGCGTTACGCCGACCTCTGCCCATACTCATGAGGACGTGGAATATTTCCTGGCGGCGTTAAGCAAAGTTTGGGCTGCCAATCAGTTACGGAGAGCAGGATGAAGTTGACGGACTATAACGGCCATTTTCTTACGCTGTGTCTGATGGCGACCGGTACCTTTGCCATCGGGACCGACGCGTTTATTGTCGCCGGTATCCTCGACGAGATATCCGGCACCTTTGCCGTCAGCCCCGCGCAAGCGGGGCAGTTAATCTCGGTATTTGCCCTGGCTTATATGCTGTTTGCCCCGCTGACCGCCTGGCTGCTGGGGAACCTCAATCGCAAACATATTTTGCAGTTGGCCCTGGTGTTATTTATCGCCGGTAATCTGGTCTGTGCCTATGCCGACAGTTTTTTGCAAATGTCTGCCGGGCGGGTGCTGGCGGCGCTGGGCGCGGCCTGCTATACGCCGCAGGCCGCAGCCGCCGCGGTTGGGCTGGTGGCGGAAAAGCGTCGCGGGCTGGCGATATCTATCGTTTACGGCGGCATGACGCTGGCCATCGCCCTTGGCATTCCCTTCGGCACCTTCCTGGCAAAGTTGATCGGCTGGCGAGAAATATTTTTGCTGATCGCCCTGTTGGGCGCGGTCTCACTGCTGGGGCTTTCGCTGGCGCTGAGCACCATCGCGGCACCGGGTAAACATACGCTGAAGGAGCGGCTTGCTCCGCTGCGGCAAAAAGCGGTGCTGACCACCCTGCTGATTACCTTTTTCGCCGTCTGTTCCGAGCATATCGTTTACAGCTACGTGAGCGTATTGCTGAAAAACACCCAGTTTGGCCCGGAGGCCATTTTGCCGATTGCGCTGCTGGTGTTCGGTATCGGCGCCGTTATCGGTAACTTCGTTTCCGGCCTGTTGACCGATACCTTCGGCAGCAAGTTTGTGCTGCTGTTTTCGGTATCGGTGCAAACCGTTTCGCTGTTCCTGCTGGCCTTTTACGTCAGCTCCCCCTGGTGGGTACTGGCGATCTTTCTGGTCTGGGGCATTACCGGCTGGATGTATCTGGTGCCGATCCAGCACCACTTGTTGTCGCTGTCCAAACGCTTTGGCGCACTGACCGTTTCACTCAACAGCTCGGTACTCTATGCCGGCATCGCGGCGGGTGGCATGCTGGGTGGCCTGACGCTGTATGCGCTACCGGCCTTTTATCTCCCCTTGTTCTCGCTGCCGCTGGGGGCTATCGCCCTGCTGCTGACGCTGTTTTTCTTCCAGGGGGAAAAAGCCAATGAGTGATCTGCCCCTCCCGGTGCGGTATGAGCAAAATGACGGCATTGCCGTGATTACCCTGAACCGGCCGGAAAAAAAGAACGCCATCAATCTGGCGATGGCGCAACTGATCCAGGGCTATCTGCAACGGGCCGAACAGGATGATGCCGTTCGGGTGATAGTGCTGACCGGCTTGCCGCAAGTGTTTTCCGCCGGAATGGACGTCCGGGCCTTCCAGCAGGGAGAGCTGCCGGTGGTCGAACCGGGAGGATTTGGCGGTCTGGTGCATGCCCAGCTCACCAAGGTGATTATTGCCGCAGTAGATGGCATCGCCTTCGGCGGCGGTTTCGAGATAGCGCTGGCCTGCGACCTGATCGTCGCCAGCCACAGCGCACAGTTCAGTTTCCCGGAAACCGGGCTGGGATTGATTGCCGCACAGGGGGGCTGTTCACGGCTGCCGGCGCGCATCTCACCCTATATCGCTCTCGAGTGGTTACTGACCGGCCGAATCATCAGCGCGCAGGAAGCCTGGCAACAGGGTGCCATTTCCCGCATCAGTGAGGGTAGCGCACACGAGGAGGCACTGATTCTCGCCCGGCAGATTGCGCAAAAAAATCCGCTGGCGAGTCAGGCGGTGAAGGCCATCGTCCGCCAAGGTTTGAACCGGCATGAAGCCGCTTCCTTTGACTATCAGCAAGGCTGGGTGGAGCGGGTGCGCCAGGCCGCGGCCAAATCCTTTTAAGAACATTCTTAGTGAATGGCAATCATTCGCAGTCTAATTTTTAATCACTACAAGACAGTGCTTGAGAAGCCATTAACCCCGCTCTGCGGGGCTTTTTTTTGCTGATTAGGATTTTACGGCGGAAAAAGGCTGCATAAACAGGAAGGTACAGGGTTTACTCTGGTGCTGATTGATCAAGGGCACCAAACGCCTGAAGTGTTCCGTTTGGCAATGGGCGTCCAGCGCGGCGCGATCGGGCCACTCCTCGACAAAAATAAAATGCCCAGCATCCTGGTGATCGATAAACAACTCATAGGAGAGACAAAGTGGCTCCTGCCGGGTTTTCTCCACCAGTTCCTGATACAACGGCATCACCGTTTCAACACAATCGAGCTTGATAAAATCTTCAGCAATCACTTTTAACATTGTTACCTTCCTTGTTTTTATCTCAGGCGCATCACCATGGGTAACCACCCAATCTCATCAGGATGAACCTATTCAGTTAACAAAACCTAATTGACCATTTATTGAAGTTACGAATGGGACACTGGTCACCAGAGGATACATTTTCACAGGTGGCCGATGGAACAACTCACACAAATTATCGCCAAATACAGCCCGGAGCCTGAATTCCTGCTGTTGATTATCTTTTTATTTTCGCTGGGAAAGTCAGTGATTTTTATTTCTTCGCTGCTGCCACCGGCTTCGGTCACGCTGATGCTGGGCATCGTCGCCGGTAAAAGCATGCTCCCCGACGTCCATGTCTGGGCGGCGATTACCCTGGGCGCCCTGCTCGGTTCCGTTTTGTCCTTCCATTGTGGCGCACTGTTCTGCCAACGCGAACCCGGAAAGTGGCTGCCGACCCGATACCGGCAGGCACTGCTCAAAACAAAATCCGCATTGCAGCATAAAGGGTGGGTGCTGTTGTTTATGTCGCGTTTTTTGGCGGTAATGCGCTACACCGTACCACTGGTCGCTGGCATCATTGCACTGCCGCTCAGGCAGGTTTATTGCGCCAGCGCGCTGTCCGCCGGAATATGGGCGGTGGGGTTGATGTTGGTTAGCCGGGTGTTTTGAACCACCTGGCCTCTGGCTTTCGAACTCCGGGTAGCCCGCGCGCCTATAGCAGCTCTGAAGAAGCACCGGGATCCCATTATCAATTTTGCAGGGGATCGGCTCTTGGTCATCGCGATAAATGGAGTAGTAATAGGCCCAGCCTGCGTCAGATCACTTAACTGAATATTCACGCCGGAAGGATGCCATTTTTGTGGGACGAGTCTCAATTAAGTATTATTCTTAAAAAACGCTGAAGAAAAAAAACCGCTAACAAATTGATTTGGTTGATAAGTAATACGCAAGCCAGCCTTGTAATCAATTGATTACCCCCCCAGAGCACTTCCCGCCGAGCTTACGACCTTACTCGTCGACCTCTTCACTGCTAGCCCCGAATGTCAAACGCTTACACCCATTAGTTTTTCTCATGCGATGTTTTTAACCCTCTGTTTTATCAACAAGATAAGTCGCATCAGGGCTGTTAATCTGGCCAGACCCAGAGTAATCTTCCGCCCCCGAGACGTCCGATTTGCCTCCGCAGTGTAAAGAACAATCGACTTTTATCCCTCGCATAAATGTTGTAAACATGTTGCACAAAGGTGGCGTTATTGCACTACCTTACTAAATCTGGCACAACCAGATAATCGTATAAAAAAGAGCCACTTCAGAGCTCACTATTTCACTCATGACAGGTAAAACAGGACATCATCAGATGGTAGATCACTCTAAAATAGCCGCAGAGGCCGCGCCAGAATCAGAAGATCATCTACGCCGAAACCTAACTAACCGACATATTCAACTGATCGCCATCGGCGGTGCCATAGGTACGGGTCTGTTTATGGGTTCCGGCAAAACCATTAGCCTGGCCGGGCCTTCGATCATCTTCGTGTACATGATTATCGGCTTTATGCTGTTCTTCGTGATGCGCGCCATGGGCGAGCTGCTGCTCTCCAATCTGGAATATAAATCCTTCAGCGATTTCGCCGCCGATCTGCTCGGCCCCTGGGCCGGCTTCTTTACCGGCTGGACCTACTGGTTCTGCTGGGTGGTCACCGGTATTGCCGACGTGGTGGCGATCACCGCCTACGCACAGTTCTGGTTCCCCGGACTGTCACAGTGGATCGCTTCGTTGCTGTGCATATTGCTGTTGCTGGGCCTGAACCTGGCGACGGTGAAGATGTTTGGTGAGATGGAATTTTGGTTCGCGATGATCAAAATCGTCGCCATTGTCGGGCTGATCATCGCCGGGCTGGTGATGATCGCCATGCAGTTCCAGTCACCAACCGGCACCGTCGCGTCGTTCTCACACCTGTGGAATGACGGCGGTATGTTCCCGAAAGGCATCAGCGGCTTCTTCGCCGGCTTCCAGATTGCGGTGTTCGCCTTTGTCGGCATTGAGCTGGTGGGCACCACCGCGGCTGAAACCAAAGACCCGGAAAAAGTGCTGCCGCGCGCGATTAACTCGATTCCTATCCGCATCATCATGTTCTACGTGTTCGCCCTGATCGTGATTATGTCGGTCACGCCATGGAGTTCCGTGGTCGCCGACAAAAGCCCGTTCGTAGAACTGTTTGTGCTGATTGGCCTGCCTGCGGCGGCCAGCGTGATCAACTTTGTGGTGCTGACCTCCGCCGCCTCTTCCGCCAACAGTGGCGTGTTCTCTACCAGCCGTATGCTGTTCGGTCTGGCGCAGGAAGGCGATGCACCCAAGTCGTTCGCCCACCTGTCCAAGCGGGCGGTGCCGGCTAACGGCCTGACCTTCTCCTGTATCTGCCTGTTGGGTGGCGTGGTGCTGATTTACCTGATCCCGAACGTGATGACGGTCTTCACGCTGGTAACCACCGTCTCGGCGATCCTGTTTATGTTTGTCTGGACCATTATCCTGTGCTCGTATCTGGTTTACCGTAAGCAACGCCCGGCGCTGCACCAGAAATCGATCTACAAGATGCCGGCCGGCAAACTGATGTGCTGGGTCTGTATGGCGTTCTTCGCCTTTGTGTTGGTGCTGCTGACGCTGCGCGAAGACACCCGTCAGGCGCTGATCGTCACGCCGCTGTGGTTTGTGGTGCTCGGTCTGTCCTACGTGTTCCTGCGCAAAAAGAAAACCGCTTAACATTCCCCGGGGGATAGTTCGCTATCCCCCTGCTCTCATCCGCCTAGCGCGGCCGAATACCCTCGATAATCACCCGCTGCACGTTCTCCACCGTCTGCTGAAAAAACGCCTCATCGTCCAGGGTCCTGCCGGTCACTGCCTCCACCTGCACCCAAAAATCTGCGTAGTGCTGAGTGGTTGCCCACAGCATGAAGATCAGATGGTGCGGCTCTACCGCCGCGATATGGCCCTGTGTAATCCAGCGCTCAATCATCGCGGACTTCTCGTCCACCAGCGCCTTCAACCCGCCCTGCAGCTCTTGTTTCAGCAACGGCGCCCCCTGGATCATCTCCAGACAAAACAGCCGTGAGGCCTGCGGGTGCTGGCGAGATACCTCAAGCTTCAGGCGGATATATTCGCGAATCGCCTGCAGGGGCTCCTGATCGGCGCGCAGCGCCTTCAATGGTGCCAGCCAGACGTCGAGAATATCTTTCAGCACCGCCAGATACAGTGCTTCTTTGGAGGGGAAGTAATACAGCAGATTGGTTTTGGACACGTCGGCACGTTCTGCCACCTGGTCCAGACTGGTGCCATGAATACCGTACAGCGAAAAAAACTCCAGTGCCGCATTCAAGATAGCGCTACGTTTTGCGGCTACCGCACGCGAGCGACGCGTAGGGGGTTTAACGGCTTGTGGCTTCACTACAGCTCCTTGGCACAGCCAGATTTTGGCCAGCATAACAAAGCCATTAGGTGAAACCCACGCTTTTACCTACCCCTTCCGAGTGATTTTCTGCACCTTTAATGAGCAGTTACGCCTGTTTTTTGTGCATGCCGTTTTGACCAAATGGTCTGTTTTAGACCACTCGCTCAACATGAAAATCACGAAATAAAAATAATCCATTGATAAATAAACCATTTTAAAAACTGGCACCGCCTTTGCAAAAGCCTCCGTATCCAGCGCCGTCCACAGAAGCATTCAGGCGACGCATGATCCGTTCCACTAGCAACCGAGGTGTTCAAATGAAAATTGGCGTATTCATCCCGATCGGCAACAACGGCTGGCTGATTTCCAGCAATGCCCCGCAGTACCAACCGACGTTTGAACTCAATAAAACCATCGTGCAGAAGGCCGAGCACTACAACTTCGATTTTGCCCTGTCGATGATCAAACTGCGCGGTTTCGGTGGCAAAACCGAATTTTGGGATCACAACCTGGAGTCATTCACCCTGATGGCCGGGCTGGCCGCCGTCACCTCACGCATCAAGATCTACGCCACTGCCGCCACTCTGACCATGCCACCGGCGATCGTCGCCCGTATGACCTCCACCATTGACTCGATTTCCAACGGTCGCTTTGGCCTGAACGTGGTCACCGGCTGGCAGAAGCCGGAATACGAGCAGATGGGCATGTGGCCGGGCGACGATTACTTCGGCCGTCGCTACGACTATCTGGCGGAGTACGTCAATGTGCTGCGCGATCTGTGGGGTACCGGTAAATCCGATTTCAAAGGCGAGTTTTTCCAGATGGACGACTGTCGCGTCAGCCCACAGCCGCAGGCGGACATCAAGGTGATCTGCGCCGGACAAAGCGACGCGGGCATGGCCTTCTCGGCCAAATATGCTGATTACAACTTCTGCTTTGGCAAGGGGGTCAACACGCCGACCGCCTTTGCACCAACCGCAGCACGCTTAAAAATTGCGGCGGATAGCGAAGGCCGCAGCGTGGCCTGCTACGTGCTGTTTATGATTATTGCCGATGAGACCGACGAGGCCGCCCGCGCCAAGTGGGAAAGCTATAAAGCAGGGGCCGATACCGAAGCCTTGGCCTGGCTGACCGAGCAAAGCGGCAAGGACACTAAATCCGGTGCCGACACCAACGTACGCCAGATGGCGGACCCCACCTCCGCCGTCAATATCAATATGGGCACGCTGGTCGGTTCCTACGCCAACGTGGCGCGCATGATGGATGAAATCGCCACCGTCCCCGGCACCGAAGGTGTGCTGCTGACCTTCGATGACTTCGTCACCGGGGTGGAAAACTTTGGCGAGCGCATCCAGCCGCTAATGAAAAGCCGCGCCGACGTTTGCCCACAGACTGCCGCAAGCCGCGAGGTGGCATAATGAAAATTGTTGAAAACCAACCGGTAGTACGCCGTCAGTCGCCGCAGGCCGAGGTTACTCTCACCCTGCCCGCCCGTCCGGAGGCTATCGCCTTTGCGCCGCAGGAAACCGCGCTGATCGTGGTGGATATGCAAAATGCCTACGCGTCGCAGGGCGGCTATCTGGATCTGGCCGGTTTTGACATCTCGGCCACCGCCCCGGTGATCGCCAACATCAAACGCGCTATCAGCGCTGCCCGTGCCGCCGGTATCAGGGTGATCTTTTTCCAAAATGGCTGGGACAACCAGTACGTCGAGGCCGGTGGGCAGGGTTCCCCCAACTGGCATAAATCCAACGCGCTGAAAACCATGCGTAAACGCCCGGAACTGATGGGCAAGCTGCTGGCCAGGGGCAACTGGGATTACGATCTGGTGGACGAACTGCAACCGCAGCCCGGCGATATCGTGCTGCCGAAACCGCGCTACAGCGGCTTCTTCAACACCCAGCTCGACAGCCTGCTGCGCTCGTATGGCATTCATCATCTGGTGTTTACCGGCATTGCCACCAACGTCTGTGTCGAGTCCACGCTGCGCGACGGTTTTTTTCTCGAGTATTTCGGCATCGTGCTGGCCGACGCCACTCACCAGGCCGGGCCACAGTTCGCCCAGCAGGCGGCGCTGTACAACATCGAAACCTTCTTTGGCTGGGTGTCGGACGTCGACAGTTTCTGTAATACGCTCGCCGCCTCGCTCAGCCAGACGGCATGAGTTTTGCTCGCCTTTAACCAAAATTAAATTTTCACCAGGAGCGCCACTATGCCAAAAACCATTATTACCCCGCCGGGCACCGGCAAACCGCTGGCCCCTTTCGTGCCCGGCACCCTGGCCGACGGCGTGGTTTACGTCTCGGGCACGCTGGCATTCGATAAAAACAATAACGTGGTGCACGTCGGTGACGCTGCAGCGCAAACCCGTCACGTGCTGGAGACCATCAAAAGCGTGATTGAAACCGCCGGTGGCTGCATGGACGACGTGACCTTTAACTCGATATTCCTCACCGACTGGCAAAACTATGCCGCCATCAATCAGGTGTATGCAGAGTATTTCCCCGGCGACAAACCGGCGCGCTACTGCATTCAGTGCGGCCTGGTAAAGCCGGACGCCCTGATTGAAATTGCCACCGTGGCCCATATCGGCCGCTGAGTCATTATCCGCAGAGGACTGAGCATGTATTTTGAGATTTTGGGAAAAGACACGCCGTTGGCACCCACGCTGGTGCTGTCTGCCGGGCTGGGTGGCGCAGGCAGTTTTTGGCAACCGCAGATTAACGCGCTGGGTGAGCACTTCCGGGTAGTGGTTTACGATCACTTAGGTACCGCTCGCAGCAAAGGGAGCGTGCCGGACGGCTACAGCATGGCCGATATGGCCGATGAAGTGGCGCAGTTGCTGCGTTCACTCAACGTCGACTGCTGTTACTTCGTCGGCCATGCACTGGGCGGCATGATTGGCCTGCAATTGGCGCTCACTCATCCGCAACTGGTCGAAAAACTGGTGGTGGTCAACGGCTGGCCGACCCTGGACAGCCAGACCCGCCGCTGCTTCAAAGTACGTCAGGATCTGTTGCTCAACAGCGGAGTGGAAGCCTATGTGCGCGCTCAGCCGCTGTTCCTGTTCCCCGCCGACTGGTTGTCGCAGCACTCCGCCTTGCTGGATGAAGAGTTGCAGCACCAGACCGCACATTTTCAGGGCACCGAAAACCTGCTGCGCCGTCTGACTGCGCTGATGAATACCGATTTTCGTCCGCATTTGGCGGACATTACCACGCCAACCCTGGCGCTGTGCTCCCGCGACGATTTGCTGGTGCCCTATCACTGCTCGCATCAGTTGGCGGCCAGCCTGCCGAACGGCGAACTGGCCGAGATGGCCTACGGCGGCCATGCGATGAGCGTGACCGACACCGAGCACTTTAACCGCATCCTGCTGGGTTGGCTGTTGAAAACGCAAAACGCCCAAACCCGCCTGCAACCCTAGCCCGGAGACACAAAATGCAAAGCCAAACGCTGCTTGCCGATACGCCACTACAGTCGCCGTATGTAGAAAAACAGGACTTCCGCGACGCCATGGCGCGCCTGGGATCGGCAGTCAATATCATCACTACCGATGGCCCTGCCGGCCGGGCCGGTTTTACCGCTTCGGCTGTCTGCAGCGTCACCGACACGCCACCAACCTTGTTGGTGTGCCTGAACCGTTCCGCGTCGGTCTATTCGGTGTTCAAACAAAACCAGACGCTGTGCGTCAATACGCTGGCCGCGGAGCACGAGTCGTTGTCGAATCTGTTCGGCGGTAAAACCCCGATGGAGCTGCGGTTCTCCGCGGCACGCTGGTCTACGCTGGCGACCGGAGCCCCCATTCTGCACGGTGCAGTGGTCTCATTCGACTGCCAGATCGGCCAGATTGTCAGCGTCGGCACCCACGACATTTTTTTCTGCCAGGCGCTGGCGCTGACGCGTAATGACGACAGCCACGGTCTGGCCTATTTCGACCGGCGCTACCACTCGCTGTTGAAACAATGATCGGCGCATAACCGCTCAAACACATTCACCTGCACCCTGAAATTTTGGAGATAACGATGGCGAATACCTGGTTTCCCCAATGGCGCATGAAACAAGGCAGTCTGGACGGTTCGATTGTCGCGCCCGATGAACGGCTTTCGCTGGCGCAAACGCTGATGATGGGGTTGCAACATGCGGTGGCGATGTTTGGTGCCACGGTGCTGATGCCACTGCTGATGGGCTTTGACGCCAACCTGGCCATTCTGATGTCCGGCATCGGCACGCTGCTGTTTTTCCTGGTGGTGGGCGGCCGGGTGCCAAGCTATCTCGGTTCCAGCGCGGCGTTTGTCGGGCTGGTGATCGCTCTGACCGGTTACAGCGGCCAGGGCGCTAACCCGAATATTGCGCTGGCGCTCGGCGGCATTATCGCCTGTGGCCTGGTGTATCTGCTGATCGGCCTGGTGGTGATGAGCGTGGGTACCCGTTGGATCGAACGCCTGATGCCGCCGGTGGTGACCGGTGCCGTGGTAATGGCGATCGGCCTTAACCTGGCGCCTATCGCGGTGCGCAGCGTTTCAGCCTCCAACTTTGACAGTTGGATGGCGGTGACCACTATTTTGTGTATTGGCTCGGTCGCGGTATTCACCCGCGGGCTGATGCAGCGGCTGTTGATCCTGGTGGGATTGATCGCCGCCTATTTAATTTACGTGTTAGCCACCAACGGCTTTGGGCTTGGCAAACCGGTGGATTACAGCGCACTAAGCCAGGCAGCCTGGTTCGGCCTGCCACAGTTCACCACGCCGGTGTTTAACCTGCACGCCATGTTGCTGATTGCCCCGGTGGCGATCATTCTGGTGGCGGAAAACCTTGGGCATGTCAAAGCGGTGGCGGGCATGACCGGCCGCGATCTCGACCCTTATATCGGCCGCGCCTTCGTCGGCGACGGGCTGGCGACCATGCTCTCCGGTTCGGTGGGCGGTACCGGGGTGACTACCTATGCCGAGAATATCGGCGTAATGTCGGTGACCAAAATTTACTCTACGTTGGTGTTTGTCGCGGCGGCGTTAGTAGCTATTGTGCTGGGGTTTTCACCAAAATTCGGCGCACTGATCCACACCATTCCCGGCCCGGTTTTGGGCGGTGCTTCGGTAGTAGTGTTCGGTCTGATCGCCGTCGCCGGTGCGCGCATCTGGGTGCAAAACAAAGTAGACCTGGGCGATAACGGCAACCTGATTATGGTTGCGGTCACGCTGGTGCTGGGTGCAGGCGATTTTGCACTGACTATCGGTAACTTCACCATGGGTGGGATAGGCACCGCCACTTTCGGGGCCATTATCCTTAATGCCCTGCTGCGCAGGCGTAAAGCGCTGCCGCTGGCAGACAGTGCCGTACGTTAATAAATGACTATGGCCCGCTAAACGGGCCTTATTCGGCCAGCGCCGCCGCTTTCCCTTTGCGGCGAATACGCAGTTCACTAACCAGCACCCCCAACACGATCAGTGCGCACCCCAACAGGGCGACAGCGGGCAAACGCTCGCCGGCAATACGCCCGACCAACCCGGCCCAGACCGGCTCCCCGGCATAGATGACCGTGGCACGCGTTGGCGAAACGCTGCGTTGCGCCCAGTTCATCGTTACCTGAATGATGGCACTGGCGAGCCCCAGGCCAATCGCGCTGTACAACAAGTAGCTGCTATACGGCGGTACCGACTCGCCGGTAGGCACCATCATCAGGAACGAGGCCACTGAGGCGGTAGCCAATTGCACCACCGTCACCCGCTTGACATTGACCTTGCCCGCATAGGCACCAATCAAAATGATCTCGGCGGCCATGCCCAACGTGCCAATCAGCGTCAGTATCTCACCCACGCTGAGCGTCATATCGCTGCTGCTCGGCGCTGCCAGCAGCATCAGGCCGCTGAATGCCAGTAACACGCCGACCCAGGCCATCACACCGGGGAAACGTCCCAATACCAACCACTGCAACAGCGGCACCATAGGCACATACATGGCGGTAATAAACGCCGACTGGCTGCTGCTGATGGTTTGTAACCCCACGGTTTGCAGACCGTAGCCGAACATAATGGCAACGCCAATAAACACGCCCGCTTTCAGCTCATACCAGGTCAACCCGCGCAAACTGCGCAGGGAGAACAGCATCAGCACCAAAGTGGCCGCGGCGAAGCGCAAGCCAACGAAAAAGAACGGCCCGCTGACCTGCATGGCAAGATGCACCGCCAAAAAGGTGCCGCCCCAGATCATGGTGATAAAAATCAGCACCGCTTCCTGCCGCTTTATCTTGGGAATATAGGTTGAAATAAAGGATTTTTTTACTGCGGACACCGGCTTGCCCTTCCTGCTGGGTGCAATATAATGCACAGATCCTGCCAGTATGAGGTAAAGCCTGCGGATGGGCAATACAGTGAACAACGGTAAACATGAAGCGCCCAAGGTACTGCAATACCTGAGCAGCAACCTGCGCGGTTATCGCCAGCAGGCGGGGCTTAGCCAGGTGGCGTTGGCAGAAAAATCCGACGTCAGCCGCCGCATGCTGGCCGGCATTGAGGCCGGTGACCGTAACGTTAGTTTAGCGGTGCTGGATAAGCTGGCCGACGCGCTGAATATTTCCTTCACCGATCTGATCCAGGCGCCCGAAACGCGCGGCAGCCATCTGGTGGGTGAACTGGCCTGGCAGGGAGTACAACCGGCAAGCCAGGCGCTGTTCGCCGCCAGCGTACCCGCACGCCAACGGGTTGAACTGTGGGAATGGACGCTGATGCCGGGCGAGCACTACGACTCGGTACCGGATGCCGAAGGCTGGAGCGAAATTATCTACGTGATCGCCGGTAGCCTGACGCTGCTACTGGAACAGCAAACCCTGACGCTGGAGGCCGGACAAACCCAGGTGTTCAACAGCGATCAGCACTATGCCTACGCCAACCGCAGCGAACAACCCTTGCGTTTTATCCGCAACGTTACCTTCTAGCCATCGGCACTGAGTTTCAGCCAATCGGCCAGCCGGGCCAGAGCACTGCCCGGCCGGATTTCCTGCGGCGTCAGCAAACAGTAACCACTGCCGTCTGGCATGAAGCCAAAAGGGGCGCTCAATAGCCCCGAGGCAACGTCATCACGCACCTGCTGCCACGGACCGATAGCGACACCTACCCCCGCCACCGCCGCCTGCAAGCTGAAGTAAAAGTGATCGAAACGCTGCTCCGGTTGCCCCTTGAGTGCCACACCCTGCGACTGTGCCCACTGCCGCCAAGCGTCAGGCCGGGTCGCTGAGTGCAGCAACACGGCGTCATGGCTCAAGGCAGGCTGGCCATCATTAACGGCAATAAAACGCGGCACCATGTCAGATTTGCACACCGGCCCAACCCGCTCATCGAACAACGTCACGCTATGCAGCTTATCGCCCCAATCAAAATCGTTACGACGGATAGCGGCGCTAATACCGTCTTTAAACGAAAACGGCCCACCACCCGCAACCAGCTGCAGGTTGATGTCAGGATGTGCCAGCTGAAAAGCCGGCAAACGCGGTATCAGCCAACGCATTAACAGCGTCGGCTCGCAAGATAATACCAGCGGTGCATCCTGTGCCTGCTGTCGCAGCGTTTGTGCCGTATGTTCCAGAATGCCAAACGCCTGTTGTGAAGCTTGCAGCAGCACTCTCCCGGCGGTGGTCAAATATACCCGCCGATGGCGACGTTCGAACAACGCAACGCCAAGTTCATCTTCCAGCGCCCTGACCGCTCGGCTAACCGCGCCGTGCGTCAGGCTCAGGCTGTTTGCCGCCTGGGTAAAGCTTTCCAACCGTGCAGCAGCCTCAAAACAACGCAAGCCCCCTAATGACAGAGGTCGGTTTATCTTGCGTGAGTTTTTCTCACCGATATCGTCAGTTTTCATCGTTTGTCACCGTCGATCATTCCTTTTATAAATCAGACACTCTCTTCTGATTTTTTATAGGATTACTATGACCGAACTCATCGCCGTCGTCACCATTACCTTACTCGCTGTCATCAGTCCGGGGCCAGATTTTGCCATGGTGTCACGCAACAGCCTGCTGCTTTCTCGTCGTGCCGGAGTGCTAACCGCCTGCGGTATTGGCGGCGGTGTTCTTATCCACGTCAGCTACACCCTGATCGGGGTCGGCGTATTGATCCAGCAATCGCTGTGGTTGTTCACAATGTTGAAAGCGATCGGTGCCGCCTACCTGATTTACCTCGGCGTCAGCATGCTGCGTAACGCCGGTGCAAGTGCAGCCGCCTCTTCAACCACACCGGCCGCCGTTAGCGATTTCGCTGCCCTGAAAACCGGATTTTTAACTAACGTATTGAACCCCAAAACCACCATTTTTATCGTTAGCCTGTTTATGCAAGTGGTTAACCCGCAGACACCGCTCGGCGTGCAAATCGGTTATGGGTTATTCATTGCACTTGCCCATATCCTCTGGTTCAGCGCCGTCGCACTGCTGTTTTCGGCACCGGGCATCAATGCACGTCTGCTGCGGTTGCGTAAAGGCATCGACAGAGCGTTTGGTGGCTTATTGATCACCTTCGGGGCGCTGCTGGCCATCGCCGGGATAAAATAAAGCCGTGAGGATAAGTTCAGTATTCACTTCTATGCTTAGGGGGGCATATCGTTCAATCACCAAAACGGAGAGTGGAACATGGCGAAAATATTGGTTCTTTATTACTCAATGTACGGACATATTGAAACCCTGGCGGAGGCGGTAGCGGAAGGCGCTCGCCGGGTCAGTGGCGTTGAAGTGACCCTGAAACGGGTGCCGGAAACCATACCGGCAGAGGCCTTTGCCAAAGCCGGCGGTAAACAAGACCAAAAAGCACCGGTGGCCAGCCCACAGGAGTTGGCCGATTACGATGGCATTATCTTCGGCACGCCAACCCGCTTTGGCAACATGGCCGGGCAAATGCGCACCTTCCTCGATCAAACCGGCGGCCTGTGGGCCTCGGGTGCGCTGTACGGCAAAGTGGGCAGCGTCTTCTCCTCCACCGGTACCGGCGGTGGGCAGGAACATACCATTACCTCCACCTGGACCACCCTGGCGCACCATGGCTTTATTATTGTGCCGATCGGTTACGCCACCCCTGAGCTGTTTGACGTCTCGCATGTGCGCGGCGGTACGCCTTATGGCGCAACCACCATCGCCGGCGGTGACGGCTCGCGCCAGCCGAGCCAGGAAGAGCTGACCATTGCCCGCTACCAGGGCGAACACGTGGCGAAAATCACCGCCAAGCTGAAAAGTTAAGCGATAACCTTCTGTTACCTGCACTGCGGGGTCGTTGATTCCTTCGGCCCCATCTTGTTGCCAACCCGCGGCAAGGTTAAAATGCCGCTCAGCCTGCCATTCACTACCTGAACGTCACGGTCGAAATTCGTTCTGCCCGTCAATCACCGCCCTGTGCCCTGATGACGGGCGTTGTGTTTTTGCGCATAGCGAAGGGAAATAAGTCAGTGTCTAAAGATTTTGATGAACTAATAAGAGACATGGATCTTATTATTGAAAATGTAGACAGTTTCAAGGCTCTGGCCCCACGCGCACCCGAACCTCCTGTGACGCCGCCTGCGGTTCATCACTACGATTCGTTCTGCGAGAATGTGGCGCTGAAAGTGGTGCTGAAGGTTCTGCTCTCGTCGGTGGATAAAATCGTCAAGGTACAGATTGCCAATAAGGTCGAGCAGGAAATTGCCCAGATAGAACAGCAGGTAGTCCGCGCCGGTGGCGGGCCGGTATCGCCCGAAGATCTGGCTCAGATGACACAATACGTGCGCCGCACCGTCAACAACCTGTTGGAATAAACACCACCTGGGTTAAAAAACGTGCCAACCTTCGCAGACGATATGAATTTTTACGCCTTTTTTATATCGTCTGCCTTATTCTTTATATACTTAAAGAATAAATTGACTCATTGCCGACAGGCAACTCGGGCGCAAGTATGGTCAAGAATAAGCAGATTCTGGTCGTTATTCATCTTTGCAGTTTTTTAGTTTTCCTTTACAGCCTGTCAATGATTCCCCCTCTGTTGGTGGCATTGTTGTATAAAGAAAAAAGCGTTTTTTCTTTCTTCTATACGCTGGTGATTGCCGGTTCGCTCGGCGGTTTGGGCTGGTTTAGCACCCGTCAGTCCAGGGTACAGCTGCGCACGCAGGACGGTTTTTTAATCATTGTGCTGTTCTGGCTGCTGTTTTCCATGGTCAGCGCCCTGCCATTATGGATGGACGACACGCTAAACATCAGCCTGACCGATGCCATGTTCGAAGGCGTTTCCGGTATTACCACCACCGGCGCTTCGGTGCTCAATGATGTTTCCGGCCTGCCTAAATCTTTCCTCTACTACCGCTCCCAGCTCAATTTTATCGGCGGCCTCGGCGTCATTGTGTTGGCCGTGGCGGTACTGCCGTTGCTCGGCATTGGTGGCGCCAAGCTTTATCAGTCGGAAATGCCCGGCCCGTTCAAGGAAGAACGCCTGACCCCGCGACTGGCCGACACTTCAAAAAACCTGTGGCTGATTTATCTCGGTCTGGGATTGGCCTGCACGGTGGCGTTCCGCATTGCCGGCATGCAGTGGTTTGATGCCCTCTGCCACGGAATTTCCACCGTTTCACTCGGGGGGTTTTCCACCCGCAATGAGAGCCTGGGCTTTTACGATAGCTCGGCGGTGGAAATGGTCGGCGGGATTTTCTCTATCCTGGCGGCGGTGAACTTCACCCTGTATTTCGTCGCCGTAGGGCGCCGCAGCCTGAAGCCACTCTACAGAAACCCGGAACTGCGCTTTTTCCTGCTGGTGCTGTCAATTATCGTGGCGATTGTCTGCTTCGAGCTGTACCGCTCTGGCATGTACGGCGCCAAAGACTCCTTCGTACACGGTTTTTTCCTCACCAGTTCGATGATGACCGATAACGGGCTGGCCACCGCCGACTATGCCAAAATGCCCTCTCACACCATTATGTTGCTGTTGGCGGCAAGCTTTTTCGGCGGTTGTGTCGGTTCTACCTGCGGCGGTATCAAGGCACTGCGTTTTCTGATCATGTACAAACAGAGCCGGCATGAGATTAACCAACTGGTTCATCCCAACGCCATTTTCACCATCAAGGTTGGCAATGCGCCTATTCAGGATCGCGTGTTGCGTTCGGTCTGGAGCTTCTTCTTTCTGTATGTCTTCTTCAGCTGTTTCTTCGTTTGGCTGCTGAACCTGATGGGCTATGACCTGGTTACTTCCTTCGCCACCGTCGCCGCCTGTATCAATAATATGGGATTAGGCTTTGGTGAAACCGCCGCCGGGTTTGGTACGCTCAGCGATGCGGCCAAATGGCTGATGTGCTCGGCGATGCTGCTTGGCCGCCTTGAGATTTACCCTATGTTGATTTTGTGCTCACGCGCCTTTTGGCGTTTTTGACACCTCGGCCCTGTCGCCGCACTGCCTGTTTTCATCAACTTCGCTGTACCAACGCTGACACATTCATAACGTGAATGTGTTGCATTGTTGTATTCGTTTCATTGCGATAAGTTAATTTCACTGTAAATACATACAGTATTATTTTAACTTATTGAGGATATGAATATGCGTTTTAACAAGATGTTAGCTCTGGCCGCCCTGCTGTTTACCGCTCAGGCTTCCGCCGAGGCGCTGGAATCGATCGACAACTGTGCCGTCGGTTGCCCAACCGGCGGCAGCAGCAATGTGTCAATCGTTCGCCACGCCTATACGCTGAACAACAACAGCACCACCAAGTTCGCCAACTGGGTGGCCTATCACATCACCAAGGACACGCCAGCCAGTGGCAAAACGCGCAACTGGAAGACCGATCCGGCGCTGAACCCGGCGGATACGCTGATCCCGGCGGATTACACCGGGGCCAACGCGGCACTGAAGGTCGACCGTGGGCATCAGGCGCCGTTGGCCTCTTTGGCGGGGGTCTCTGACTGGGAATCGCTGAACTACCTTTCCAACATCACGCCGCAGATGGCCGACCTGAACCAGGGTTCCTGGGCACGGTTGGAAGATCAGGAACGCAAACTGATTGACCGGGCAGACATCAGTTCGGTGTATACCGTGACCGGCCCGCTGTACGAGCGCAATATGGGTAAACTGCCGGGCACCCAAAAAGCACATACCATCCCCAGCGCTTACTGGAAGGTGATTTTTATCAATAACAGCCCGGAAGTGAACCACTATGCGGCGTTTCTGTTTGATCAAAACACCCCGAAAAACGCCGATTTCTGTCAGTACCGCGTAACGGTTAACGAAATTGAGAAGCGCACCGGGCTGATTATCTGGGCCGGTTTGCCAGAAGACGTGCAGGCGTCGCTGAAGGCCAAGCCGGGCGTGCTGCCAGAACTGATGGGTTGCAAGAGCTAACGCATAAACCGGAAACCCGCTTCGGCGGGTTTTTTTATTCTTTACGTGCTGTTTTGTCAGAATACCTAAGCAAGTTTATTGCCGGAAAGTTATCGCCAAGTTAATATCCCGCCAAATTATTAGAAATAAAACCATAAGCAATGGAGTTATTCCATTGTTGATTATTTTTTATCCCTCTTTACCTGATCCCTTTTGCCTTATTCGGCACTAACACCTGTTGTGAGAAAAACACATGGAAAATTTGTTATCAGATGATGATGGGCTACCAGCCAAAAATGGAACCGGTTTCAGTCGACGTGAAGTGCTGCTGGGGCTGGCCTCAACCCTGCTGGCAAGCTCGCTGCTCAGTTATCCTTTCCTCAGCCTGGCTGAACAACAAACTGCCTCGGCCAATCCGCTGCAGTTTGCCCGCTTCTTCAAAATATCCCAGACATTGACCGAACATAACGATATCGATCAGGGGATGTCTGCGCGTATTTTTACTGCGCTGCATAACCAGAATCCCCAGTTCACTGCACAGGTTGAGCAACTCGGCGGCCTGCTGCAACCGGGCCAGAGCGCCCAACAGTTGCAACAGCAGGCCGTTCAGGCCGGCTTGCAGGATGTGGTCACCGCGATTATCACCGCCTGGTATACCGGCACCGTCGGCCATGGCCAAACGGCGCAGCTGATTGCCTACAAAGATGCGTTGATGTATCGCCCCGCCAGCGACGCGCTAATCGTTCCCACTTACTGCGGCAATGGACCGCTGTGGTGGACCGCAGCCCCGCCTGCCGTCAATGTTTCCTTGTGATCTAAGAGCCTTCTGATGAAAAAACCTGTATTTACCGCCGATGGCAACGCCTCGGCCGATATTGTGATCGTGGGCTCCGGCATCGTCGGCGGCATGATGGCCGATCAATTGGTCAGCCAGGGTTATTCTGTGCTGGTGCTGGAAGCAGGCTTGCGCATCGAACGCGGCCAGGCGGTAGAGAACTGGCGCAATATGCCTTTTGACAACCGCGCCGGCTCAGATTACCAGGGGCTTTACCCACAATCTGAATTCGCCACCGCGCCGCTCTATTTCCCGGAAAACAACTATGTTGCGCTGAGCGGCCCGAGCGCCGGCAGTTTCAAGCAGGGTTATCTGCGCACCGTCGGCGGCACCACCTGGCACTGGGCCGCCTCCTGCTGGCGCCACCTACCCAGTGATTTCCAAATGAAAACGCTGTACGGCGTGGGCCGCGACTGGCCGATTTCCTACGACGAGCTGGAACCCTACTATTGCCGGGCCGAAGAAGAAATTGGCGTCGCCGGCCCCAACGATCCGCAACAGCAGTCCCCGGTTGAGCGCAGCAAACCTTACCCGATGGATATGGTGCCCTGGGCTCACGGCGACATCCGCTTTGCCGAGGTGGTAAACCCGCATGGTTACCGCTCCGTTCCCATCCCACAGGGGCGCAGTATCCATCCGTGGAAAGGCCGTCCGACCTGCTGCGGTAACAACAACTGCCAACCCATTTGCCCGATAGGCGCCATGTACAACGGCATTCATCATATTGAACGTGCTGAAATGAAAGGCGCGATGGTGCTGGCCGAAGCAGTGGTCTACAAGATCGACACCGATGAGCAAAATCAGGTGACTGCAGTCCATTGGCTGGACAACAAAAAACAGTCCCACCGGGCCACGGCCAAAGCTTTTGCGTTAGCCTGTAACGGCATAGAAACCCCGCGCCTGCTGCTGATGGCCGCCAATGAGCGCAATCCCAACGGTATCGCCAACGCTTCCGATCAGGTGGGCCGCAATATGATGGACCATTCGGGCTTTCACTGTACCTTCCTGGCGAAAGAACCGCTGTGGCTGGGGCGTGGCCCGGCACAAAGCAGTTGTCTGGTTGGCCCGCGTGACGGTGAGTTTCGCAAAGACTACTCGGCCAACAAAATGATCCTCAACAATATCAACCGGGTGGTACCGGCTACCCAGCAAGCGTTGGAAAAAGGCCTGGTCGGCAAAGAGTTGGACGCCGAAATCCGCCGACGCGCCGCCTATGGCGTCGATTTATCCATCAGCCTGGAACCGTTACCAGACCCCAACAACCGCCTGACCCTGAGTAAAACCCGGAAAGATGCTCATGGCCTGCCTTGCCCGGACATCCACTACGACGTCGGCGACTATGTGCGTAAGGGCGCAGAGGCCGCGCATAAACAGTTGGAGCACATCGGCCAACTGTTTGATGCCGATGAATTCAACATCACCACCAGCCTGAACGCCAATAACCATATTATGGGTGGCACCATCATGGGCCACAGCCCCGAAGACTCGGTGGTAGACGGCAATTGCCGTACTCATGACCATGCCAACCTTTGGTTACCGGGCGGCGGTGCCATTCCTTCCGCCAGCGTGGTGAACAGTACCCTGACCATGGCCGCATTGGGCATCAAGGCCGCCGATGATATTGCGCGCCAGCTGGCGGTGAAATCATGAAAAAACAGCTAAAGCTGACGCTTTTGTCCCTGCTGTTACTCGGCAGTAGCGCCGCACAGGCGACAGACGACGGTGATTTAAGCGGTGCGGCGTTGATTAAAAAAGGTGAACAGGTTGCCATCGCCTCCGACTGTCAGGCATGCCATACCAAACCGGAGGGCGGTGCGCCGTTTGCCGGCGGCTATGGCATCAGTTCCCCCATGGGGGTGATTTACGCCACCAATATCACCCCGTCCAACGCCGAGGGTATTGGCAGTTACAGCGAAGAGCAGTTTTCCCGCGCGGTCAGGGACGGCATCCGTGCCGACGGCACCCACCTCTACCCTGCCATGCCCTATACCTCTTACACCCGCTTGAGCGACGCGGACATCAAAGCGCTGTATGCCTACTTTATGCATGCGGTGAAACCGGTCGATCAGAAAAATACGCTGACCGATCTGCCGTTTCCGTTCAATCTGCGCTTTAGCATGGCGGCCTGGAATTTGCTGTTTCTGAAAGAGGGGCGCTTTGCGCCAGACGCCGGCAAAAGCGAACAATGGAATCGGGGCGCTTATCTGGTCAATGGTCCTGGACACTGCGATACCTGCCACACCCCGCGCAACCTGCTGATGGCTGAAGACGATAGTCAGGCCTTGGCGGGCGGTATGGTCGGCAGTTGGTATGCGCCCAACATCACCTCCGACCCAATCAGCGGTATTGGTGGCTGGAGCCAGCAGCAATTGGTGCAGTACTTGAAAACCGGCCAGGTGGCCGGTAAGAACCAGGCCGCCGGCGGCATGGCGGAAGCGATCGAAAACAGCCTGCAGTACTTTTCCGATGAGGATTTATCGGCCATCGCCGTTTACCTGAAAAGCACTGCCCCGATCAGGGACCGCCATGACAGCCAGGCGGCCGACAGCTATGGCAAGCCGGCAAACGTTGAGCCTCAGTTGCGCGGGCTACACCCTGCCACGGCCAATAACACTCTGACCGATGGCGCCGCGCTGTTTAGCGGCAACTGCGCCAGTTGCCACCAGCCGGACGGTAGCGGCAGTAAAAATCAGGCTTACCCTTCGCTGTTCAATAACACGGCCACCGGTTCAGGTAACCCGGCCAACCTGATCTCGGCGATACTGTTCGGCGTTGAACGAAGGGTCGGCGGTGAACACGTGCTGATGCCGAACTTTGGCCCCCAGTCGTATGTTAATCCTCTAAACGACCAGCAGATCGCCGCTATCAGCAATTATGTCCTGCAGCAGTATGGCAATCCTGCGGTTAAGGTCAGCGCCACGGACGTCGCCGTATTGCGGCAAGGTGGCCCGATCCCGCTGCTGGCCCGGTTGCAGCCTTATATGGCTCCGGCAATCGGCTTGGCGGTACTGGCCTTGCTCATCCTGGTCTGGCTGGTGGGGAGAAAACGGCGTTAAATGCTGTGACTGCAGGCTGGGGAGCTATCCCCGGCTTGCAGGTTTGGCCGCAAGCCACGCAGGGATAGTTTTTGCCTTCATCCTGAGGAATTCGGCATGGGTCGCTTTTACTGAGTTTGATTTTCCACACGGGTGATACCGTGTTTCTTCATCACTTCTTCCATGGTCAGATTTTCATCATCCGGCGTTTCGTCAATGACAACATCTTGCGGACGAACATAAGGTTTGGTGGCACGTTTGAACATCCACCACCAAACAAACACCAGAAACGCACCGGACTTCAGAAAGATCATGGTCCACAATGCTATTTGATACCAGGTCATCTCTATCTCCATGAAAGAGTTAAACGCGATCGCGTCGCGCTATTTTACCCTCTGTATGACTCTGATCAAGCGCCAACGGCACATCCCTCTGGTTCAAGCCGCTGTTATAGGGGTTTCTCTCATGATCTGCTCTACCCAGCCGCTAAAAGGCTCTTTCCTACCACTGACGCCCGGCAGCCGCAGTCTGCGGCGGTGTTGAAGTACATACAGGCATTACTCGGCCAAGCTGTCTTTTCTCTTCGAAAAGAGTGAATTGTCTTTTCTGAGCGCCCTCTTTTCATATAGCGAAAACATCTAATAAAACCACTTAAAATAGCCGTTTTAACCAAAAAATGTTAATTAGCTCGTTTTTTCGCTATACTCGCCGAGTTAAATTTCTCGGGCAGCCGTTCGCCCACTTTTTATGGAGCTGTTTTAAAGGATTAACCCCCATTCCCTAACGGACTAGCTAGAAGGTATTCTATGAGCCAAAACGACACTGAAATTGTGGCACGTCGTAGCCATATCAATCCTCCGGTATTTTTTATTTCTGCCGCTTTAATCATCGTCCTGGTGGCCTTTGCCGCCCTTTACCCCGAGTTGGCCGATCGCAAATTCAAAGCGTTGCAACTGGGTATTTTCACTAACGCCAGCTGGTTTTATATTCTGGCGGTGGCATTGATCCTGATGAGCGTGACCTATCTGGGTTTGTCGCGTTACGGCAATATCAAGCTCGGGCCGGATCACGCCCAGCCAGACTTTAGCTATGTTTCCTGGTTCGCCATGCTGTTTTCCGCCGGGATGGGCATTGGCCTGATGTTCTTTGGCGTAGCCGAACCCGTAATGCATTACCTTTCTCCCCCAGTCGGAACGCCGGAAACAGTGGAAGCGGCTAAACAGGCCATGCGCCTAACCTTCTTCCACTGGGGCCTGCACGCCTGGGCAATCTACGCCATTGTGGCGTTGATTCTGGCCTTCTTCAGCTATCGCCACGGCCTGCCGCTGACGCTGCGTTCCGCGCTGTATCCGATTATCGGCGATCGCATCTATGGGCCAATTGGCCACGCGGTAGATATTTTTGCGGTGATAGGTACCGTGTTCGGTGTCGCAACCTCGCTGGGCTACGGTGTGTTGCAGGTTAACGCCGGTCTTAACCACCTGTTTGGCTTGCCGATCAACGCAACGGTGCAGGTGATTCTGATCGTGGTGATCACCGGGTTGGCTACGCTGTCAGTGGTTTCCGGGCTGGATAAAGGCATCCGCATTCTGTCCGAATTGAACCTCGGCCTGGCGGTGTTGCTGCTGGTGCTGGTGGCTGCGCTCGGCCCGACCGTGCTGCTGTTAAAATCCTTTGTCGAAAATACCGGCGGTTATCTCTCTGACATCGTCAGCAAGACCTTTAACCTGTATGCCTATGAGCCGAAGTCCAGTAACTGGCTGGGCGGTTGGACACTGCTGTATTGGGGCTGGTGGTTGTCATGGTCGCCTTTCGTCGGCATGTTTATCGCCCGCGTTTCACGCGGACGTACCATCCGTGAATTCGTTACCGGCGTGCTGTTCGTCCCTGCCGGCTTTACGCTACTGTGGATGACCGTGTTCGGTAACAGTGCCATTAATCTGATCATGGCCGAAGGTGCGCGCGATTTGGCTAACACGGTGCAAAATGACGTAGCACTGGCACTGTTCAACTTCCTGGAACACTTCCCGTTTTCTAATATCTTGTCATTTATCGCGATGGCCATGGTGGTGGTGTTCTTCGTCACCTCAGCGGATTCGGGGGCGATGGTGGTAGATACCCTGGCTTCCGGGGGTACCGACCAAACTCCGGTCTGGCAGCGGATTTTCTGGGCAGGCATGATGGGCCTGGTCGCCATTGCCTTGCTGCTCGCCGGTGGGCTGAGCGCGCTGCAAACCGTGACCATCGCCAGTGCCCTACCGTTCTCGATGATCTTGCTGGTGTCGATCTACGGGCTGTTAAAAGCCTTGCGTATCGACGCCCACAAACGCGACAGCCAGACGACGACTACTATTGCACCAACCGCCGCGCGCAATCCGATCTCTTGGCAACGGCGTTTACGCAATATTGCCTATTTCCCTAAACGCTCACAGGTAAAACGCTTTGTCGGTGAAGTGGTTCAGCCGGCGATGGCGCTGGTGGAAGCCGAATTGGCCAAACAGAGCACCACCTCCTCGATTGACGATTCACAGGACGATCGCATCCGTTTCGAAGTCGATTTGGGTGAAGACCTGAACTTTGTCTATGAGGTGCGCCTGCGGGCTTACATTCAACCGGCCTTTGCGCTGGCGGGCTTGAAAGACGAAGAGCGTGATGAGGAACATAAGTACTACCGGGGTGAAGTCCACCTGAAGGAAGGGGGCCAGGATTACGATGTGATGGGCTGGACGCAAGAACAGATCATTCACGATATTCTCGACCAGTACGAGAAACACCTGCACTTCCTGCACCTGGTACGCTAGTAGCCTGCGCTACTATTCTATTCAGGAATGAGTTTGTCATCAGTCTGAACCGCCCCATCCGGGGCGGTTTTTGCTTCCAGTAAATCCCTGGCATGTAGTTCACTGTTATCGGGTTTGATGCCCCGCAGCCACTTTCAGAGGCTATAATTACGATAATAAACGGAATTTATTGCAATTTTTAGCACCGTTTTTATTTTGATGCTTTCAGTTTTATTTCAGCATAACGGGCGGTCAGCTGCTTCAGATGCACTTCCAGTTGGGCCCTGCCAGCAACAGGTAAAGGTTCTCCCGCAGGGTTTGCTGACAATGCTCGCAGTTGCTCTTCTGCCGGTATGGATTGGTTAAATGACTGCATGGTTGAAAATACCACTGATTTCAGCTCACTGACCGTCATGTATTTCCCCTTCTGCTCATCCAGCCCGCTCAGCCGGTCACTCAGTTGCTGTAGCTTCGTCATCCCTTGATGCCAGCCATTCAGGTTTTCTGTCGGTATGCCGGCAGCGTTTAACTGCCGCTGCCACTGTTGTACCAGAGGTTTAGCCTGCTCCGGCCAAAGCGCCTGAGCCTGTTCTACAAGCTGCCGACTGTAGGCAATATTCCAGTCAGGAGGCAATTTATCCAGCCGGGCAAGCTGCTGCTGTGTTTGCGCGATTCCAGTTTGTGGTAACGGAGATTGCTGACGCAACATATCCAACTGCTCGGGCGTGAGTGTTGCGGGTAACGGCGCCAGGGATGCAGCAAACTGAGTCTGTAACGGGTCAGGTCGGTGCAAGACATGCCAGCCCCACACCGTTGCCGCACTTATCACCAGCATGGAACACATCCCGGCGGCAAAGAAATACCACTTTTTTGCCGGAACCGGCACCGCTGCCAGTACTTCCACATGCGCCTGGTGTTCTGGTTGCGTTACGTACACCCATTTCACTGGACTGGCCGGTGCGTCTTTCTCTGCAACCGGAATAGCAGAGTGGGCTTCAGATGATATTCCTGAATCATTCATTGTCGCCGCAGGCAGCACAATTCCGGGCTGAATAACAACATCAGAACCCAATGCGCCGTCACTGTTTTCCAGCCGAACGGCACTGTTATGCATCAGGGTACGCAAGGTATCGAACTGGCTCAGGTGCTTGAGCTCCAGGCGCTGTAATATCGCCCCCAGGCTGGCAAGCTGCTGTTCTGCAAGATAAAGCTGGCTAAGGTCACTGTAATTCAGGGGGAGAGTACGCATCAGCTGTTGTATACGCTGGCTCAGACCGCTGAGGATTTCCATCCGCGCATGTACCGGCTGCGGCCAGAACGCCCCCCACTCATGCCTGATCAGGGCTTCCAGGATGGATAATCCTTCATTCAGACCAAACAGCCCGGCCAATTGCGTACGGGCTAATGTGTACCAGGCTGCCGTCTGCAGCTCCACGCCATTTTGTTCAAACAGCGAAAGACAGAGTTTTTCGGCATAACGCCAGTTCACATCCGGACGCGCCGGATGTGACAGTTTGCTCAGCTCATCGCGCAGGGCAGCATAATCCGGCAATGTTCGCGGATCGTTGCCGGTTTTAATTTTACGGGAGGGAATGTCATTCATGACCAGATATCCATTTGATCTGCATACAGAATTGGAGAGTTACCATATCGTTTTTCCCTCTTTCAGGGGGTAATCAGTTCTCTCCCCGTGCTTCTGTCCAGGCACCGCTTGGTAACAGCCTCCCAATAGGCATTGAAATTTTTGCTGTTGATACATTGCGCATGAACATCGGGTGGTGGTGCGACGGGATCTGGCCTGGAGTTGCCAATGCCTTTATCTCTCCTGGCCGAGCCTGTTTTAGTTTTACTCACCCTATTCTCTTTTTTAGTCGAATGCGGCTTTGCTTTTTTGGCCGGGGCTACCGTCGTTTTATTATCCGATTGCGTTTCCTGACCATAATAATCAACGCGTCGGCTTTTGCTGCCGTGGCAATGATATTCACCAGTTTTGCGGTTGGTATGGCAGCCATCCGCGTTGGTTCGTCCGGGGTGTGCCATGACTGGCGTGGTGATCATGATGCAGAGCAACAGCGGCAGCTTAAGGCCGGTTTGCAGTTTCATTCGGAATATCCCTATAAGTTAAAAGGCGCTGACCTCTTCTGTTTTCTTGAGTTTACGGCGAATTATCAAGATACTGCTGTTGTTTCAAGTGGCGTAACAGCACCCGCCCCTCAGGCATAAATTCGGTGCCATAGCGCACCAGACCTATGCCCTTCAGCTCTGCATCAATGGCGTAACGCAGTTCACCGGGCTGAGCCTGTTCCAGTATCACCACGGCAACGTTTTTCAGGCGGGGTTCATATTTCAGCAAAACGGATGTCAGCGTGCCCATCAGTTGATGTGAGGTACCCGGCATCCCCTGCAGGATTTTCGCCATATCAGGCAGGCCGTAATCGGGTAAATGGGCCAGCGTCCCGGCGCGACAGTTGAGGATGCGTTGCATATTGTCCAGCACCGACAAAATGAACTGGTTTTCTTCGCTAACCTGATGGAGGTCGAGGCCGCCGGCGAAATTGCCGACCAGCATTTCATACAACGACGGGGGATTATGTCCCTGAGGCATTAATCGTCCTTAGCGGGTAGCAATGTCAGATAGTTATTCCCGGCCTCCAGGATGCGCGGCTTATCCGGGTCCAGCTCTTCACGCTCAATCACCCGCCTCCAGGTGTTATTAACCAAATCCGGATGACGGAACAGCCCC
Source organism: Serratia sp. AR11 (assembly GCF_056376275.1). Taxonomy (NCBI): domain Bacteria; kingdom Pseudomonadati; phylum Pseudomonadota; class Gammaproteobacteria; order Enterobacterales; family Yersiniaceae; genus Serratia; species Serratia sp. AR11. Next base: position 2,055,247 of record NZ_CM150739.1, on the reverse strand, counting down.
GCGACCGCCACAAACTTCGCATCGGCTTCCATGGGCATATTGAGGCTGGCATCGCCGCCCGGCTTCACCACCACATCGCGGGTGGCCAGCAAATCGGTTTTCAGGAGGGTGTCGCCGTCTTTCAGCAGTTGCTGATACACCGTCTTGTCGAAGGTTTTGCGGTCTTTCAACTGGTAAACGCGCACCACAACCGGCTCCGACAGCGAATTGCTCTCTCGGGCATCGGTATTGAGCGCCTCGCGCGCGGTAAAATCCAGATGCAGGATTTTAATCTTCTTGTAAAAAACGGCGGTGAAGGCCGACTTTGTGCCGTCCGTGACGCTCTGCGTCACCCCACAGCCCGTCAGGCTGAACGCCAGCAGCGCGAGCTGCCAGCGTGCGGTTTTAGTCAAATTGGTAGGTAACACGTCGGTTTCCTTGTTGTGGTGTGGCGGGCTTCATGCCGTGGTAATAGCCCAGATCTGTCGTAAAGGCCTGCGGGATGTCGTCCGGGAGCAGGTCCCCTTCCGCGCCCAACACAGCATTCATCCCCAGCCAGAAAGGGCCATCACCCAGCGGCGGGACGGTCAGCAGGCGGGTACTGACTCTGAGCTGGATTTTTGCCTTAAACCGCCAGCCCAGATAGACCCGCAGCATCACCAGCAAATCCTGATACAGCAGACCATCCGGCTTCCAGCCCTGCGCTTCCTGCTCGTTATCCGTTGAAAGCACAATCAGCAACTGGCTGTTGGCATCCATAGCTTCATCACCGAGCGGCGTGTTGCCATCCAGCAGAAAGTCCTCATCACCGTAAAATCCCAGCGGCTGACTGATTTCCACCGGCCGCAGGCAATACGGACTGACCTGCACCGCCGTGTCCGGTGCCAGCAGGCTCACCAGCGCCTGCATCCCTTCCTGGGTTTTGCCGGGCTGACGCAACACGCCCAGCAGCGCCAGAAAGCGCGACACCGGCGTGGCGATGTGATTTGCCGTCCCCGGAATACCCAGCCCCACCAGGCCCAACAGCGATTGCGAAATGCTGTCGGTCCCGCCGGGTTCGAACGTGGCCGGGTAAGAATACTTTCGCCAGATGCGATAAAACTGCGTCAGGATGCGATGGCTGAAGATATCGAGAAACTCCTGCAGCGCCTCGTGCCCTTCCCGGCGCTGGGTGATGTCATCGAGATAGGCCGTCGGCAACGGTGAGTCGACACCGTACATCCCCATAAAGGTGGTGCGGATGAGCGGTGGCTTACTGTCGTCGTTCTCGTCATATTCAACGGTTTTCAGTTCACTGACCGGAAATCCCATCCCCGGATGCGGCGCAAATCGCACCGGGTCATCCGCGGGATGACTGGTTGAACCCATCAGCGGTCTGCCCGGATTACGCTTCTCCAGCAGTTGGCATAAACGGTAAAAGTTAATGCGGTGAAGGTCGGCTTCCAGCCGCGGGGTCAGCCGGGAATGCGGCGGTTGTGCTTCTCTTCCCATTCCAGACGCTCTCCGGTCGGTTGCAGAATGATAATCAGGCGGTTAAACAGGTAAATATCGGTATAGAGGGCGAAGAAGCGGCTCAGCATCTCGCCAAACAGGTAGATATCACCCCGCCCGGCAAAACCGTGGCTGTCGAGGGTCACTTCAATCTGCACGCCGCGCACCAGATAGCCCTGCTCGAAGCGCTCGGTTTCGCTGTGCTTCACGTCGATGATGGCCTCCAGGCGACGGCGGTTCATCTCGCTGTCCGTCCACTCATACAGCGCCAGAGTACCGCGCAGCACGTCGGCGTTATCCATCATCGAGAGGAACCCGCTGCCGAAGTGGCTCAGCACGCGCCAGTGAAACCGGTCCTGCGCCGGTGGGTAACAGGGAAGCGTTGGCGCACACAGGTTGCGCACAGCGATGCTGGTCGAGGTGGTTTTCATCACCGTATCAAGCACGGTACTTTGCAGCGTACGTCGTGGCAGCTGGCCGTTGGTGCCGGTGAGCGTCAGCGACAGGCTTTCATCTTCCGGCACAGTGTGATGGTCAAAGGCTTCGCCACCGAGGATCAGCCAGGTGTTGTGCAACCCCGACGGACCCCGGCGCACGCGGGTGTGGTAGTAATATTCCGGCGCTTGGTGGCGCATCATTCCGCCTTTGTGGCGAAAGCTGGAGAACGGCACATAGGTATGCTGACTGGAGGACGTCACCGAATCCACGGCGTAAATCTCGGTGTGGCCGTCCTGCACGCGCATCGGGCGCAGCATGTATTCTGTTTGCAGGGAGTTCAGCGCCAGCGGATCAGACTCCAGCGGGAAGAGGTTGATAACCGGCACGCAGTTAAGGCGCAGATGCTTCTCGGTAAAGCTGAAGTCATGTTCCCAGCGTTCAGCCAGCACCACATCGATTTCAAACCAGGGGAGCGCAGCCGGAAAGGCGACGCTCTCCAGCCCTCGCAGGCCGGTGAACATGAATTTCTCGCGGAAGGTGAAGTACTCCAGCAGCAGTTGGTAGCCACTGAAACTGCTACTGCCTTTTGGCCATAAGGCATCGTCATCGCCAAAGCCCTGCGCGGTGAAATGCCCATCCAGCGGTCTTCTGTCTATATCGCCCGGCATCCGTAGCCACATCCTGGCCACATTTAGGGTAAAGGCGGCGTGCATGGCGCAGGCCAGCGGCGCATCGGCGTTGAAGTAAAGTGAAATACTGCTGAGATCGATACGGCTCCAGTCTGCCAGATTGCTGCAATTAAAACGCAGCGTGACAACCGAGCGACCATCCGCATCGGTGGTCAGTCTGGCCTGCTCCAGCGACAGCGGTTGAAGGTTGATCTCTTGGGTGGTGGTGTAACGGCAGCGCGTCCCTTTTTCGCCGATCGGACGCGACAACACCTCGAAACCTTTGGCGATCCGCATCTGCTCTTTCATTTCACGCCAGTCCGGCGTGAATTCGACCACGGACATGGAAGGAATGGTGCGCAGGTAATGCGGCCACAGCAGGCTGACCAGCCCTTCGGTCAGCTCCGGCAAATCGTCATCCAGCTTTTCGCGAAGCCTCCCCATCAGGAAGGCAAAGCCTTCAAACAGGCGCTCCACATAGGGGTCGCGTGCGCCCGCTTTATCGAGGTTCAGCATCGCCGCCTGCTCAGGATGAGCGCGGGCAAACTCTTCACCGGCTTCCAGCAGGTAGCGCATTTCGGCGTCGTAATAACGCAGGGTTAAGTCGTCCATAGAGTTATCATCTTTTTGTTCGGTGTGTTAACCACACAGCACTGCGGCGCGTGCCGGATCGAGAGAAATCAGCCCGGAGAGCAATATGTCCATCTCAGGCTGCAGACGGGTTTTATCCGCCTCACTGCGCCCGGCCTTGCCACGCAGCAGTTTGAGTCTGCGAGCTTTGACCTCAAACATCAGCTTTGGCACCCATTGTTCAAGCGTCAGTTCTCGGGCACTGACGTCGAGTTCACCCAACAGGTGCAGTGCCATTTCGTTTTTACCATACTGCTCGCTCACCCGAGCCATCAGTAAGCGCATCAGCCATCGATCGCGGGAAGAGGGGTAACCCGGCTGAACCTGCAACCAGCTGAGCGCGGCTTCAATGCCTTCACTGTCTGCTTTCGCCAGCACTTCAGGCTCCAGCATCAGTACATCATCACTGTTGCTCGCCGTTGCCGTCACCGGTTCATCCTTCCAGCCCGGCATATCATCCAGTACATTTTCTTTAATCCAGTTTAGGGTCACTTCATCAGCGAAAGGCGTGCCGTCATTGAAGGCCAGCGCTTCCAATCCCGGAAGGCGGGCCAGCAGCCCTTCCAGGTCACGGCAGAGGATGTCGGCACGCACGCTGTCGTTATCCAGCTTGACCAACGCCTGCCAGGCGTACCACTGCACATCCAGCCACAGATGGTTAACCCCCTGTGCCAGCAGGGTATCCGTATGCTCCAACAGTTCAGACCAGCTTTTTTGCAGGTACAGACGTTTGAGATGTGCCCTGTTGTCTGGCTTGGGGGGAACCAGCCGGGTGCGCCCGGAGGCGTCCAGCGGCGGCAACTCCGTCAGTGTGTCCCAGCGCACACTTTTCAGCAGATGATGGCCAGCCAGCCAACCACCAGGCTGATCGCGGAGATATTTCGCCAGCACTTTGGCCTGATCGAGCAAATCACGTCCTGACGTGACGGCGTTCATCACCGGCGCTGATAATGCTGGCCCCTTAGTAGCGGTTTCTTCACGACTGGTTTGCGGCACCAGAGTGTTAGTGCCACCGCTCTGCACCAGCCGGTTATCCATCGCCTGATACAGCCCTGCCAAATCCGGACGAGCGTCTTCAGCAAACGTTTGGAGTGTCTGCTCGGCCAATAACAACGCTGCCGTGATGCGTTGCATGACGGCCATATCCACCTCCGGGTACAAAGACAGGCTGTCTGTCACGCGGCTACTGCCAAGCCACTCCAGGGCAGATTTGCGGCTGCGCTCACGCCGAGGATGCAATCGGGTTCCGAACTGCGCCAGCATTGCCGCCAGCAGCTCAAGCCCCTGAGCAAGCCCGGACTCGCCATCCTGATGCAGACGCGCCCAAATGTAGAAGGTGATGACACGCAGATCCTTGCAGGTGCCGGTCAACAGCCTTTCCGCCAGTTGGCAAATCAACCCGGTATCAATCCCCGAGAGCTTGTTGACCTCTTCGCGAATACGCTGGAAATCATCGTCATAGCCCGGGTCTTCTCCGGTCGGTTCATTGTCATTGATGGGTGCCAGCCAGCGTTCCCAGTCAGCGCTACGTTCCCTTGCCATCGCCAGTAAGGCATTTTCATCTGCCCCACAGGCGCGGAGTATGTTCTGTAGTGCGCCCATTATTCCATCCCCTCCATGGCTGAATTCTCTGTGCCGGTCAGCGCCTGTGCAGTGGCGGCATCCACGCTGAATATCTGCTCAGGAAGCCTGAAACCGCGTAACGCCAGCAACGCCAGCGGCCCTTTGCCCAGTTGGGAACGCAGAACCCACTGCAACGTGCGGCCATCCGGAGCGGTAAAACTCATCATCCACTGGCTGCGGTCAAGCTGTTTCCGCTTACCCTGTTCCAGCCAGCGAATGAGGCCCCAGGTTCCACTGTAATCCCCGAACAGACGCGTACCGGCGCTGGTTGAAGTCCAGGTCAGCATCGCACCGGGCTTGAAGGTATCCCCCGGCCAGCGAAAGGACTGCCAGTCGGCCATCTGGTTGAAGTAATGCAACTGCTGTCCGTCAATCGTTAGCTGGGTTTCCACCACCTGCGGTACCGGGCGGGCCTGTAATTCGAAGCTGATGCCCTGACTGCCGTCGGTAAACAGAATGTCGGATAACTGGCTCAGCTGATTTAACGCTTTCAGAAACGCCGGGTTAAACGTCAGCCCCTGGCTGTTAGTACGGTTCGGCACCCAGCGGCTGCCTTCTTTATGCAACACACCGCTGAGTTCAGCGGTCAGGAAACGGTCGATACGCCCGGTGTCCTTGCGGATAAACTCCGCAAGCATCGGCAGGGAAGCGTCGCTTTTGCTCGCGGCAAACGGGAAGCGCCCCTCAAAGGCGGTATGCCAGTTTGCTACCACTGAACGGCTCCAGCGGGCGTTCAGGCTGGCTGCAGACGGTTGCAGTACGGTTTCCCAGGCCTGCGTCAGCGGCTGAACAAACAGGGTGTTGCCAAAACCGCTCCATTCCTCACCCAGACTGGCCGCCACCAGGCTGCCGTACTGCTGGGTATCGGTCAGATCCACACTTTTGCCCTGGAATACGGTCTGTGCCAGGGTCTGCATCATCTCCTGCGGATCGTTAGCACTCGCCACCTGTTGCAGGCGCAGACGCACACGGGTGATACGGGTGAGGTAGGTTTGCAGGCTCAGCGTGCTGTCGGCCGACATTAGGTTGCTGGCCTGGTTTTTCCCCATCAGGGTTAGCAGCGGCCCGAAGGTGTCATCCAGCGGTCCCCGCGGCCCGGCTGCACGCTGATCGATAACGGGCTTATCCTCACTGCCGAGCAGATCTTTTGCCGACTTGATAATGGAATCCGACAGCCCTTCGCGCTGCTCGCCGGCTTGTCCCTGCCAGGCCAACGTATTCATCAGCGCAATCATCGGCGACTGACGCACATCGCTCATCAATGTCAGTTGGTCAGTCACATCAGAGATATTATGAGCCGGATTCAGCCGCAGGCTGTTGAGGAAGTTCAGCCAGCTGCCGGCAAAATCAGTGAAGTAACGCTGCGTCAGACGCGCTTTCAGCGCTTCCGGAGAAAGGTCGGCAGAAACGGCCTTGCGACTGTCGCTCAACACCCAGTCAATTTCATCCCGGCGCGAGTTTGCCGCTTTCTCGATGGCCTGCTGAATGCCCCCTTCCCAGGCCTGACGGGTGAACATCCCCGGCACCACGTCATCGGTGGAGAACAGACGGCGGGCATCGGTCCCACTGGTCATGTCTTCCAGTGACACATCGGCAAAGTTACGCCGCACCGATTTGAGCATGTTTTCGTAGAGGGTTCCCTCCGCATTACGGCGACCAATCTGCTGCAACAGCACCTGGCGGCTCTGGCTGACCAGCGCCGCATCCGGGGTGATTTTCCACTGCGGCTGTTCCAGCAACCCAGATATGGAGAACGCCCACAAGTCTGGCGCAAGGCTCTGCCACAATCCGGTGGAAATCCCCTGCCGGGTCGGCTGCACCCTTTGCATGGTTTGGGCGTAGAACGCGCCATCCACTTTGTCCGGGCGGGACATCATCAACCAGGCTTTCAGTTGGTCATAACCGGATTTCGCCAGCTGTGCGCGCTGGTCGCTGTTAGGTGCCGAGTTTGTCAGCGCAGTCAGTTTTTGCATCAGGGCAGCATTGGCCGGATCGCGGATCAGGCGATCATTCGCCACGCCATACCACGGGAGCAGCGCGCTCAACAGTTGCGGGTTATGATCGAGGCCAAAACGTTGATACCAGGGGGAACCGCCCTGAACATGATGTTGCAAGCGGCCGGCATCGTTACGCAGGTCATGCAGGGCCGTCAGTTGAGAGTCAGAAACAGAAGGATGCTCGATCAAAGAACGGGCTTTGCTCGCTACAGAAGAAATATGACTATAGTTCAGGGCAAAAGAGAGCAGCAGCCCGGCGCCCCAGATACCGAGCGCAGCCATAATGCCCCATGCCAGCGTCTGCTCCCAGGCCATACCGACACGGCGGCCACGCACACAGGTGCAGTCTTCCGTCACCCCCAACCAGGTTGTCGGAAACGTCAGGGCATGTTTATGCGCAGCCGGAATGGCGCTTTCCGCCACGTTTATGCCTGCTTCTTGATTCGGGGATTCGGGTTTATTGACCGGGCTGAACATCAGCCCCCGCAGCGAGATTCGCTGTTGCGAACCGTACAGCCAGGGTGTCAAACGGGACATCCAGCGTTTGCTTTCCCCCTGCTCAAGCTGCTGGGCAAGGCGCAGCAGAAAATCATACTGGCGCTGTTCAGCAATCTGCGACATGCCCTGTTCACGCAGCTGCGGCAGCAATTTATCGAGTTGTGTTGCCACCTCATCCGGCATCGCCCGCCACGGCAGTGTGATACCGATAGACTGCGATTTACGCCCTGCCTGCGGCCATTCACTGCCGCACAGCTGCCATAACCAGACCGGGGCAGAATAGCGCAGCAGCTCACTGATTTTCTCCAGCCCACGCAGATCGTTGTCGCTCATCTGCGGCGTGAGGTTCTCACCTTCTCCCAGTACCCGGACAATGCCATCCAGTGGACGGCCACGGCGGAGTTTGCGCAACGCGGTATATTTTTCTGTATCGACTTCAGCCGTCAGACTGCCGCCGTAGATCAGAACGGTACGGTTGCCTTCAAGCCACTGGCTGGCTTGCAGGCCGGGCACCAGTTGTTCGATTGCTACGTTTTCACCGGTGACTAACAGTAAGCGGACTTTATAACGCCAGTGCAGATTATAGCGGGCACGGAGGTGTTTTTTCAGCGGCGCGTAAACCGCTTCACGTCGGCTTTCTGGTGCCAATCGAAGTTGGCGAGATACCGGTGGGCTGATCTTGTCCTTAATCAGCAGGCGGAAGGCCATAAACCCCAGTACCAACAGGCTGAGCGCCATTCCCCAGACGATAAAACAGGCGGCGATAAGTGGACGCAGCGCCTCCCATTCCGTTGCGCGTTCGGTCCCCCACAGCCACCATGCCAGGCCGCCCAGCAGCACCAGCAAGGTGACCACGGCAATACAGACGGTGGCCGTGGCTGCCACTGACAGGGCAGCAGGTTTATTGACGTTGTCCATCAGGTTTTACGATTCCAAGTGCGAGGGTATTCATCGGGTCGCGGGCAATCCAGCCACACGGTTGTTGTTGGTGCGCGGCGTAAATGGCCGCCAGCGATATCAGGGTCAAGGCGGCCATATCGCCGATATCGCCCCAGTTGGCGTCCTGTAGATGCAGGCTGACGTCCCAGCCACTGTGTGCCAACCCATCCAGGTCTGGCAGGGTGAACATCGGGCAGGCTTCGGGAGGGGCGCTCAGCTCGCTCTGCACCAGCGCGCGGGCGCAAACGACGGGCAGTGCGTCCCCCGCCTCCGCGGAGAAGACTTCGCCACGCGTCAGTTGCACCGGGCCATCCTGCCCGGCCAGCCACAGTACGGCGGCCTCCCCGGCGGGAAGCGGTGTACCGGGCGATGCGACGACCGACCGGCAACCCGCGATCAGCATAACGTCATCCGTTTTAGCCGCTGCCAGCCCGCTCGCTATCGCTGCAAGACTGGTTTCCCCCTGCCAGGGTTCAGGGCGCGGCGGCAAAGAGCACGCCGGGAAGATAGCGGCCATCTGCGCGCTGAATGCCTGCCAGCCCGCGTCTGTACCCTGCCAGTAACAGCACAGCGGCGAAGTAAACGTTTCATCGCTACGCTGCTTTTGCCATTCGGTGACCAACAGTTCAGCCAGTCGCTTTTCACGCCCGGCGGCATCCGTCACCGAAATTTGCGGCAGGCGCAGCGCCCGGCCGCCACCTTCTTTTTTTTCCTCCGGCTGGCGGTGTTCGCGTTTAAGCAGGCGCAGCCAGTCGGTTGAGCGCCCACCGGCGGGCCCCAGCAATACCACCTCTTTTAATGCGAACGCTTGGCGGTGCTGTGCCCACCACCGCTGCTGTTCATACTCCACCTGTTGGTGGTAGAAAGCGGCGTTATGCACGCTGACGCGGTAGTACAGCAGGCGGATAAGCCAACCCGTACCCGCCAGCACCAGTGACAGCAGGATACCGACCGCGATCGGCGAGGTTCTCCCCTGTGCAGACGGCAGCAGTGCGCTGACCCCACCACCGAGCAGCACCAGCAGTGCCGCAGCCGACAGCCAGCGCGCGGCGATCGGCGGGCGGGCCGTTTTATAGCCGGGATAGTCAGGAACCGGCCTCACTGGTCAATACCGCAATCCGGGAAGGAACTGACCAGCGTGCAGCCACAGGCGCAACGGTGGCCGTGCAGCGCGACCGGCTGGCCATCCATCATGGTCCTTGAACTGCCTTCGGCGATGGTGGTCATACCGTGCTTATTACAACTCACCGGGTCGCCCTTGCAGGCAAATCCCTGACCAAAACACTGATAGTGCCCGCCCAGCACCTTGCCGCCATGTTCCCGCAGCCTATCCCCTTGGCGAATGACTTTATTCATCAGATTCCCTTCCCTGAACTTAAGCGATGGCCGCCTGTACCTGCTCAAGCCAACTGGCCGGCAGGGCCGATTTCGCCCGCGTCAGTTGCTGTTCCGCCACCGCGGCTTTCTGCAGGGCGACCACCACACCCGGCTCGGTGGTAAAGGCTCTGAGCTGTTCGCCCCCCGGCAGCTCGGGCAGCGGCAGGCCGGTGAGCCTGTCCAGCACCTCGACCTGCAGCGAACGCACCGCACCGGTGGCGGCCAGGCCGGCCAGTTTGCCGCTCAGGCTTTTCTGTTTGAAGCTCAGCACCACCCCTGTGGTAAGGCTGGCAAACCCCACCAGGTTGCCGGCGATCACCAGCGGCGAGAGCGATTTATTGCATTGATCGCTGAAGTAAATCATGCGGTAGCGGAAGTAGCCGCCCCACATCTCGCGCGAGCTGAGCACGGCGTGCATAAACCAGGCACGCGAGTCGTGCACCTGGTCGTCGAACAACGCCCTGACCAGCCCGGCGGGCTGTTCCGCGTTGCTGGCCTCACCGGCGGCGGGGAACAGGATTGCCACGCGGGCGTCTCCGTCAGCCTTCATTCGCCGGTATTCCTGCGGTTCATCATCGGTATTGAGAACAAAAATCATCGGCTGCAGCACGGTGTCCAGCACCGCCTGCGCCAGGTTCTCCGGAATGCGGTAGCCGTCATGGTAATCCTTGCCAAACTCCTTCGCCGCTTCAAACAGCTGGGGTTGTGCCATATCCGGGTCGAAGTCCTTGACGCCTGGCTGCAGCACCAGATCGTCCATCTGGTCGACGGGCTGATTCGCCATCTGTTCCTGACGCGCTTTGATAACCTCTTGCTGTTTTTTATCTCGTACCTCTTCAGCTGCCTTGCGTGCAGCGGGCAGCGCTTCCTTAACCGAGGCATCTTGGTAGAACCGCTGTTCCACCAGCGTCCCTTTGGCATAGCGATCAATGCGCCAGGCGGTGATCCAGGCGATCTGGTTATCGACGACGGTTTCCAGGCTGCCGCTGGCGCGCGGTGGCTCGTAGTTGGCCGCCTCGTCAGAGCTGATGTCTGCCGGGGTGGTCAGATTAAGGGTGAGCTCTCGCCAGGCGTTGAAGCGGTTGACTAACGGTGTATCTATTACAAATTGTTCACCCAAATCGAAAGGCATGCTCCTCCATTGTTCTTGAGACAACTCTTTAGATAATGCTGCCTTAGGTACTTTAAGTGGCGCGCCTGCGGAAAATGCCGAAGCATACATATCATGTAAGGCTATTTGCGACAGTAATAAGCTGTCATCCTCAGCATTGGCCTTGCCCTGGTCCCCCGGCGGATAACCGCCACCAATATCCGAATGCATCCCCGGGTACACCACCTCGGTGGCATAAGGTGGGTACTTGCCGTTCCCCCGACGCACCGAGTCCAGCGGGAAGCAGAGGCGTTGCTCATGGCCGGAGACCAGATGCACGCATTTTTTTATCAGCCCGCTATAGGTTTCATCACTCGGCAGTTCCATGGTGTCGTCTGCCCAAGCCATATGCCCCTCGGCAATCGGCACCACGTGCGCCACCCCGACCGAGGCCACGGTATCCAGCAGCCCGAGAAATTCCACGCTGATAGGCAACTGCAGCTCACCAATCTGCAGGCACTGCGGGGGATTCTCACCTTCCGCCGCCGGTGGGGGTAACAGCTCACTTAGCCAGCGCACAAATGCGCGCGCCGCCGCCGCGCCGCGGGAAAAGCCATAGACGTAAAGCTTGATACCTAACAGCTTGGGCTTACCCGGCTCCGGCTGAGTAATCAATGGCTTCAACTGCGGGGCTAAGTCATTCAGTAATCGGCTGAACTCTTCATAACGGTTGTGACTGCCGCCAAACCACAGGCGGTTCCAGCTGGTGCCCATTTTGCCAATAGATTTACGGCTGGCGCTTTCTGACAGCTTGATACTGTTGTTTTCCGGGTCTTTACTCACACGCATGAGCACATCAATAATGCGCAGCAGTGCCCAGTTAATGCGTTCCTCCCCCATCGCAGCACCCACCAGCCCCATGGTTGAGTAATCGATATCGTTCACTTCCGGGAAAGGGGTGCCCACGCCGGGAATATAAAACTTAAAGTATTTACCACCGCTGTCGCTTGCCGTATCCATCGGCACCTTGCTCGTATTAATGACACCACCGGCAGTGCCGTCACCAATAGTGGCGCGAAACAACCGCGCGATATTGGTCGGGTGCTTCGGGTCAGACAGAATAAAATCATTGTTCAGGTTATTGCCAGTACCGTCGAAAAACAGGCTGATATGCAGCGTTTTGCAGCACGGCGGTTCCACGCGCCATCCGGCCGCCAAACACAACTCCTGGCGGTAGAGTCGTTCGGCGCTATTCTGTTGATGGCAGTTCTGCCCGACCTGCAGCGCCTGGGTCGGCAGGCGTCCCTGTGGAGGGAAAGGCGGCGGGGCCCAAGCCAAGTCGGTTTCCTTTATCTCGGACATACTTTCGGCTCCTTCATCCTGATGGGCTCTTTAATTGGGTAGGCCGGGCTGCCATAGGTGTAGCAACTGGTGGTCACCTTCACTTCGTCGCAGGGTAAAAAGTGCACGGTGATGCCGCAAACATCCTGGCCGTTATAGTCGGGAACCGGGACGGTTTTGCTGTGCTGACGATTTTGAGCCTTCATTTTCTTAGCCCAAACAAGATATTTTTCCCTATCCTGATAGCCGGGAAATCCATCCATATCTCCAACCCCAGTTTCCCAGTCAATACGCACCGTCATACCCGGTGTCCATCGCGCGGGCACGCTGTAGCAGCAGCCACCGCCACCGCCCTGGAAAGGACCGATAATGTCGATGCCCGACTGGTTATTTACACTAAAGTGATTAATCGCCCATTTGGTGTGGTTGATGGCATCAATGGTGCCACCGCCACCCCGAGCCTGAGCGACGGGCTGTGAGCAGCCGGTTAACAGCAGCAGACCCGCCAACAGCGGGCTCAATAATGAATGTTTCATCTGACTTTCCTTGTAGAAGCGGGACTAAAGAGGGAAAGGCGGCGGGGCCCATGCCAAGTCGGTTTCCTTTATCTCGGACATACTTTCGGCTCCTTCATCCTGATGGGCTCTTTAATCGGGTAGGCCGGGCTGCCATAGGTGTAGCAACTGGTGGTCACTTTCACCTCATCGCAGGGCAAAAAGTGCACAGTGATGCCACAGACATCCTGGCCGTTATAGTCAGGCACCGGGACAGTTTTGCTGTGCTGACGATTTTGAGCCTTCATTTTCTTAGCCCAAGCGAGATATTTTTCATCATCGCCAAATCCAGGAGAACCCTCTGTATCACCCACACCAGTCTCCCAGTCAATACGCACCGTCATACCCGGCGTCCACCGCGCGGGAACGCTATAGCAGCAGCCACCGCCACCGCCCTGGAACGGACCAATAATGTCGATGCCCGACTGGTTATTCACACTAAAGTGATTAATCGCCCATTTGGTGTGGTTGATGGCATCAATCGTGCCACCGCCACCCCGAGCCTGAGCGACGGGCTGTGAGCAGCCGGTTAACAGCAGCAGACCCGCCAACAGCGGGCTCAATAATGAATGTTTCATCTAACTTTCCTTGTAGAAGCGGGACTAAAGAGGGAGCGGCGGCGGGGCCCATGCCAAGTCGGTTTCCTTTATCTCGGACATACTTTAGGCTCCGTCATCCTGATGGGCTCTTTAATCGGGTAGGCCGGGCTACCGTAGGTGTAGCAACTGGTGGTCACCTTCACTTCGTCACAGGGCAGAAAATGCACCGTAATGCCGCAGGTATCCTGACCGTTATAGTCAGGCACCGGGACGGTTTTGCTGTGCTGGCGGTGGCTCGCTTTGACTTTTTTTTCCCATTCCAGATACTTATTCCAATTTTCATACCCAGGGAAATCATCTGTTGATGCCTCTCCACTTTCCCAGTCAACACGCACCGTCATACCCGGCGTCCATCGGGCGGGAACGCTATAGCAGCAGCCACCGCCACCGCCCTGGAACGGACCGATAATGTCGATGCCCGACTGGTTATTTACACTAAAGTGATTAATCGCCCATTTGGTGTGGTTGATGGCATCAATGGTGCCACCGCCACCCCGAGCCTGAGCGACGGGCTGTGAGCAGCCGGTTAACAGCAAACCCACAGCGAGAACGCAGATTCTAAGGGGCATCAGGCTGTTGCTCCTGTGGCAAGCCATCTTTTCATTACCCAGGCCTCTCGCGCATCATCCAGAATAATGCCCTGATCCGTTGCCTCCAACATGCCTTGGTAGCAGTCGGAAAATAGCGTCTGCCGTGATGCATACACGCCGGCAGGCGGCGCACGGTGCCCCAGCAATACCATGACATCGCATATGCACATCAGCTGTTCCAGTTGGCGATCGCTGAGTTCGATTTTCTGGCTTTTCTCGCCGCGTGCCGGCGGCGTACCGTTACCGTTCAGGCCCCTAGACCTGCCGTCCATATCCTGCCAGGCCCAGAACAGTGCCGGGCGCAGCAAAGGATTTTGCTGTTCCTCGCTGAGGATATGCGTAAAAAGCAGGGGGAATATCCGCGTATCGTAAAAGCGTAAAATCCCGCCTCTGCCTTCCTGTAGGCAATCCATACACTGCGTCAGCCAGTTCGCCAGGGAGGGCAAGCTCCAGGCGGAGCACAGCAGCAACAACGGCGCCTTAACGGCAGCCTGCTGGCTGATTTCCTGCAGCCACGCCATCTGCTGAATATCATCAAGGACCAGGCGCGCAACCAACGGCGCGTCATCGACAATAAATTCTTCCGGCAAGCCACGATAAAGCGACAGCCAGGGTACCGACAGCGCATTCAGCGCCGGGATAACGCTGAAGTCCAGACCGGCCTGATCGATGATAATATCTAGATAATCGACGGCGGATGCCCGGCAAGCCGCTGCCACTTCCCCAATCCATAGCCTGGTCATTTATGCCTCCCTGGGCACGAAGCCTTGCGCCTGCGCCTGCGCTTTTTTCAGGCACTCTTTACACACCGACGCCGGCAATTCAGGCAGTGGGAAATCCTCACTGGCGGGCCCCTGCAAGTTATGCTGCCCCTTCAGACTGATTAATCCAGGCCCGTGAATTTCGACTTCCCCCTGCGGGGTCAGGCGTATGTAAGCGCCGCCACAGCCGATAGTGATACCGTTTTTCGCCGTCAGTTGCAGGTGCCCCTGCGTGGACTGGACGGTGATATCTTTCAGTGACGTCAGCGATAAGGTATCGGCATGAGATTCCACCGTCAGCGGCCCCCTGGCCGACACCAGACGCATCCCTTCATCCTTGGCCAACAGGGATATCGCTTTGCTGGCATTGACTGAATAGCGTTGCGCCGTGGCAATATTCACTTCCCCCAAACTCTGCAGGTACAGGCCTTTTCCGCTGTGCAACAGCGTAGTTTCAGGGGTTACAGCAGCGATACCTTTTGGCGCGCTCATCAGTAAGGCTGCTTCTTTCAGTTCACTGGCCCCGTTAACCAATACTCCAAGCGGATCCGTATCTGGGGAAAAATTATGATGCGTCTGGGTGATGCTTCCCCATTCGGTTAGCTGGTTCAGCGCCCCTTTCAGCAGGCTGACCGCCGGTTGCATCTCCAGCACCTGGCCCTGCGCCTTTGCCTGACCGTCTGCGCTGATGAAAATGCCCTTCTGCGCCCGAATCGCGCCCCAGCTGTCGGTTCTGAGTTCAAAACCCTCGCCCCGTTTTTGCTTCTCGCTGTCAACGAGATGTCCGAGATTCAGCTGGCTCTTGCCGCCGTACTCCGTGCTGACCTTGATATGCTCCTGGCCCCGGCTGTCATCGAGGCGGATTTTGTTGTTGCTCGGTGTACGCAGTACGTTGCGCTTGTAGTTACGGATGGTGACATGGTCGCCGTGCGCCGAGTCGTGCAACACGCCGGAGATGTACGGCCTGTCCGGGTTGCCGTCCTCAAAGCCTATCGCCACTTCGGTGCCTGCCAGCAGCGGCAGGTGCAGACCATAAGTGTCGCCGGCGTACGGGCGGGACTGACGCACCCACAGGCTCTCGAACCCGGTCTCCCAGTTATCACGGTCAAACAGCATGTTGACGCGATAGCGGCCGTCTTTATCGATATGCCCGTAGGTGTCGTTTTCCGTGGTGCTGGTCACGCGGGCGGGCAATGTGCCCGCCATGACAGGGCATGAGCCTGGCTCAGGACGGAAACAAAAATCCGTGCTGTCCGGGATACCGCTGAAATGCACCTCAAAATCTTTATCACGGCGGGCCGCGCTTTTCATCCCGGTGATGAGCACGCCCTGGCTGAACGCCTC
Organism: Serratia sp. AR11; assembly: GCF_056376275.1. NCBI lineage: Bacteria > Pseudomonadati > Pseudomonadota > Gammaproteobacteria > Enterobacterales > Yersiniaceae > Serratia > Serratia sp. AR11. The sequence goes on along the minus strand of NZ_CM150739.1, from coordinate 2,039,328 downwards.
CGCCACTTCATAACCGCCGGTAACTTTCAGTACCTGTCCGGGCGCCAGTGTCGGGCAACTGGTGATAGCGCTGAGTTGGGTCTGGCCGTTCAGGTAGCGTTCGTGACGCACGCGGGCATAAAACGCGCCGGACTCCGGAGCCGGGTTAGGGTCATAAGTGCTGCCCTGCGTCAGGTAGTTGTCGGCATAGTGGTAAGCCTCGCCGTAGGTGGTGCTGTCGCCGCGGGTCGCATCTACCTGGGTGTTCATGTCATTGGTGGCCTGGCGGTAGTTGTAATCGTGGGTACTGACCTGCTTTTGCACCACGTTGTGATGGCTCGCCATCCCCCATACCGAATCCATGCCTTGCGCGTGCTGGCCCGATGGCGGTACCGACGGCAGAATCAGGCCTTTTTCGTAGCCCTGCCGGCTGTCGTAAAACTCCACCACATCGATGTTCAGGCGTGTGTCGGTGGTGAAACGGAACCAGATCCCCACCTCACCCAGCAGGCGGGTGATAAAGTGCAGGTCATCCTCGCCGTACTGCATCACCTGTTCACGCCGCGGGTATTCTCTGGTTAGCGAAAACAGAAAATCCTGCCCGCGCAGGTTGTGGCGCTCGCGCAGGATTTTTTCCACAATCTGCGGCACCGACATATCCTGATAAACCGCGTTCTGACGCGAGCGGTCGAGCAATGCCAGACGCGGCTGTAGCGTCAGGGCGTAATGGGTTTCATCTTTTGAGGTGCTGAGGCGTTCAAAGCCACTCACCACGCCCTGGAGAACCCGAAGCGGCTGCTGAATTTTAATGCCATAGCCCTGGTCGACCGGTGCCTGCAACGTCAGAGCCCCCGTTTTCATCAGCATCATTTCCTTGCTGATGGCGTGGTCGTTACTGGTGAACTCAATACGGTAGCTGAACGGCTTGCTCAGGGCCTCGTTGCCTTCAAACGCCAGCACATCAAGTTCTGACTCACCTCCTTTTATCGTCAGCAGGTGGTGGTTATGGCTGAATCTTATCGGGAGACTGGTGCTCATACGCGCTCTCCTTGTGTAGGGTCAAACTCCAGCCCTATGCCCTCTTCCTCACTCCAGCCAAGACGTAACGACCGCGGTTTCTGTTTTGCAGCCATGCGAGTCAGCAACTGCTGGCTCAGCACCGGCAAAATTTGCTGATTGAGCAGGCTGTCGACGTTACGCGCGCCGGTATCCGGCAGCAGGCAGGCGGCGGTAAGGGCGTCGAAAAGACTTTCGTCGATATGCGTGGTCAGGCCGTAGTGACGGTGCAGGCGTTTGCTGACCTGTCCGAGTTTCATTTCAACAATGATGCGCATCGCGGGCTCACTCAGCGGGCGGTAAATCACCGTCTGGAAGCGGGCCAGCAGCGCGGGCTGGAAGTGGTCACGCAATATTGGGCGCAGCAGTTCGTGCAAATCGCCTTCGGTGGCTTCTGGCTGTTGATCCAGCCGTTGCATGATGGGGTCGCTGCCGAGGTTTGAGGTCATCAGGATCACGGTGTTACGGAAATCAATTTCGCGCCCTTCGCCGTCACGCATAAAGCCCCGGTCAAACACCTGATAGAACAGGTTCATCACGTCGCGGTGCGCTTTCTCCACCTCGTCGAGCAGCACCACGCTGTACGGGCGTTTACGCACCGCTTCGGTCAGAATGCCGCCCTGCCCGTAACCGACGTAGCCCGGTGGCGAGCCCTTCAACTGGGAAACGGTATGCGGCTCCTGGTATTCGGACAGATTGATAGTGATAAGCGATTTCTCACCGCCGTACAGCACATCGGCCAGCGTGAGTGCGGTTTCGGTTTTACCCGTGCCGCTCGGGCCGACCAGCAGGAACACGCCCTGCGGACCATTCTCCGAGGTCAGGCCGGTTTTGGCGGCGCGCAGGCGCTGCGCAATCGCGCTGAGCGCCACATCCTGGCCTACAACGCGTTTGCCGATTTCCGCTTCCAGACCCAACAGTTCAGTCTGCTCGTCTTTCATCAATGAAGAGAGCGGGACACCGGTCCAGTCGGCAATCACGTTGGCCACGGTTCGGGTGTCCACATCCACCTGAATCAACGCCTCATCCCGTTGCAGGTTTTTCAGCTGTTGCTGCAGGTTGTGGACGTCCGCCTGGCGGCGGCAGCCCTCTGAGTGAGAAGCCTGACGACAAACCATCAGTTGCTCTGCCAGTGCTTTCTCTTCGCTAAAGCGTTGATCTAGCGTGCCGATATCCGCATCCAGCGCAAGGCACAATTTTTCAATCCCGGCCAACCGCTCACAATGGGAATGACCGCCGACAGCGATATCTTCCAGTAAGGCCTGCTCTTCCAGAACCAGTGCAATCCGCTGCGCTTTCAGACGGGTAATTTCTTCAGGCACGGTTTCGAGGCCCATGCGCACACGGGCGCTTGCGGTGTCGAGCAGGTCAACCGCCTTGTCCGGCAATTGACGGCCGGTCAGGTAACGGCGAGAGAGCGTGACTGCGGCTTTAATTGCGTCATCGGTGATATGCACGCCGTGATGTTCGGCATAACGGGATTTCAGGCCTCGCAGCATTAAACAGGCCGTGTCGTCGTCCGGCTCGTCGACCTTAACCATCTGAAAGCGGCGCTCCAGCGCGGCATCGCGTTCAAAATACTGCTTGTATTCGCTCCAGGTGGTAGCGGCGATAGTTCTGAGTTCGCCACGCGCCAACGCGGGTTTGAGCAGGTTAGCTGCATCTCCCCCACCTGCCTGATTGCCTGCACCGATAATGGTGTGTGCTTCGTCGATAAACAACAGAATAGGGGTCGGAGACTGCTGCACGGCGTCGATAACGTTTTTCAGGCGCTGCTCAAACTCACCTTTCACACCGGCCCCCGCCTGCAGCAGGCCCAGGTCGAGGGTGCGCAGGCTGACGGTTTTCAGTGATTCCGGAACATTTCCTTCGGCAATGCGCAGCGCCAGGCCTTCCACCAGCGCCGTTTTACCCACACCCGGTTCGCCGACCAGAATCGGGTTGTTCTTGCGACGTCTTGAGAGAATATCCACCATCTGGCGGATTTCGGTATCGCGGCCAAAGACCGGGTCAATGTTGCCCTCTTTCGCTTTAGCGGTGACATCAAGCGTGAACTTATCCAGTGCGTTCTGGAGCGCAGGATTGAGTTCACCTTCTTTTATCTCTGCACCGACCGGACGGCCGACGAATTCAACGTCTCCACCGTGCGTCTGTGCCAGCGCTTCTTCCTGCTGAACGTCCTCACGCTCGTCCGATTGTGCGTCCAGCAACGGGCGCAGACGCTCAAGCTGGCTCTGCCCCAGCGTCAGCAGCGGCCACACGCCATCACAGCGCAGCATTTTGGGCATTTCTATCATTGCGGCCAACAAATGCACACTACGGATGTGTTCGCTGCCTTCAAGCGAGGCAAACATCCACGCCTGTTTCAACAAGGATTCAATGGCGCCTGACAACTGAGGACGGCTGCGCACGGAACGCGGCAGGTTATCCAGCCAGTCGAGCAAATCCTGCCACAGAGCGTCCATGTCCCACTCATAACGGCGCGCCAGCACCGTCAGGTCACCTTCGCCCTGCTCCAGCAGTTTCAGCAGCCAGTGTTCGGGTAAAATTGCGGCATGGGCGCGGGTCTGACACAGGCTTGCTGCACCTTCTAACGCACGGGCACAGTAAGGATTAAGGCGACGTAACAAGGCGGCTGAATTTTCCATAATTCTCTCTCTTTATCGGTTCCCTGGCACGCTACCGCCCATCGCTATTTCCTGTAAAAGGAACCTAAAGCGCAAAAGGTCAGGCGGGCAGATTGTGTTTTTCTTTGCTGAGTGCCCGCACGGCAGACACTCAGCAAAAAACTGCGGACAGGAAAACCTGCCCGCATCAGGCTTACGCCGTGGCGCGTTCGTTCCAGGAATCGGAATGAATGATGTTGCCGTCTTTGTAGGTCCAGGTGATTTTTTCGTAACGCAGCTCAAGCTGTTCGAGGTGATTGTGTTTCTCGTAAGCCGGGTCTTTCACGTCATGCATGACCGGATTCACCTTCACCACCTTCACGTTTTCCAGCTTGGTGTTGAAGTACTCCACTTCCTGACCGGCGTCGTTGATTTTGTACCACTTGAATTCAGCTGATTTCAGGGTCTGACCGGTGGTCACTGCCTTGTACAAATACGGGCTGGAAGAGTCGATTTCCTTGGTGAACAGGAACGGGGTATGGATACGGGTGCCGGTCAGCTTGCCGGTGTTGTTATCGGTCGGGATATACAGGTTGTGTTGCTGCGCCACCACTTCAATGCTGCCTTCGCGGTCTTTAACATCTACAGATCCTTTAATGTCCGCGCCGCCGTCGTCTTTCAGCCAAAGATAAACTGGAATTGCCATGGTTTACTTCTCCATTTCGTTTTTTGATACGTCACCATCCAGTGATGACGTCAGGGTGTTGCCCGGTATCCGGCAGGCATCTGCCTGAGGTACCAGACTGATTTCGACACTCCGGTTAAGCGCACGGCCTTCCGGAGTGTCATTGGTGGCAACCGGCCGACTTTCGCCATAGCCCTGCACCGCAAAACAACTTTCCGGCACATCGCCGGTATCACGCATCCAGTCGCGTACTGCTGCGGCACGTTTCTGGGAAAGCGTCTGATTGAGTGCTGGATTGCCGGTGTTATCCGTGTGGCCTGCTACCACAATCAGCCAGCCCGGCTTGGCTTTGATGCCCACCAGGGAGTTAATGAGCATTTTGGTGGAGCCCGCCTTCAGCGCGTATTTACCGGAATCGAACAGCGACATGCTGTCGAGCCGCACAATTTTCGGGGCCGGCTTCGGTTGAGGTTTTGACGGCGGTGGCGGCGGAACATACGAGCGGATCGCATCCAGCAGCGGCATTCGCAGACGCTCGCCCTGATACAGGCCGAGGCTCATCCAGGCCGGTACGCCATTACGCGCCTGGTCATCCAGCTGCGCGGCATCCTCTCGCAGGACCGCGACGGCATCGGTTTTCGGACCGTAATCATCTATCGGGATATGGTCATACCGGGCAATATCGAAGCTTACACGGTGCAGCAGCTGGCGATTGTTCCAGCCACTGCTGAGCAGCGCCGCAATGGCCGCCAGTGTGAAGATCCCGAGTGCACAGCGCCAGGCACGACCCCGCGAGGTTAATCCTCGCCCTTCCGGCAGCAGCGGCAGGACGAAATCCGGGAGTGGTGATATCACCGTACTGTCCGTCCCCACCGGCTGCCAACCCGTCACCTGCTGCATAGCTGTGTGACGCGACAACCACGCCGTCCAGGCCGATGACGCCAGGCTCCCGGCAAGGATAGGCCCCATTCCCCACAGCACCGCTGTAGGTGCAATGGCCTGAACATCGGGGTTCTCATCCAAAAAGACGGCATTGACGTGCTGATGGAACCAGCTCATCAGGCTGTTCATCAGCACCTGTTGCTGCATTGCTGGCGTTCCGCCGGTAGTGACCCATGCGGCGATAGAGCTCGGTGCTGAAGACTCCCGCCAGACCCTCACCCCTTCTCCCGGGATCGCCGCCTGCCAGAGCAGCTCATTCGTTATCGCGCTGCCGACCTGACCATTCAGTATCAGCGGCACAGAATGCCCGGTATCCTTACGCAACTGGCTGATTTGCCAGCGCAGAGTCAGCAGGCGGCTGGTCAGTGCTTCGCAGTCAGCGTGCTTCTGCGGGCAGACACTGACCATCACCGACAGCTGACGCCCCCAGTCAGGGCGCTGCCACAGTACCTGTCGGGCCACCTGCTCCAGGTTCAGGTGGTCTTCCACCCGGATCCAACACCCCTGAGTGACGGTCAGCACCGGTGACTGATGCGGCCAGGCCAACGACAGATCGCCACAGACCAACACCACCGGCTGGCGATATGCCGCCTCCGGGAGAGCTTGCAGACCCAGGGTGACGTCGTGCTGAACACGACGGCTGGCGACGTACCAGGACGCCGCAATCAGCCCCAGAACAACCAGAAAAACAAGAACGGACACCAGCCGGGATGCAGGCAGAAAAACCAGGCAGACCACTGCACTCAGCAGGACGGCCCACAGCGCAAGCCCACGCTGTTGTGCAGGACTCATTTCACGGCTCCCGGCAACAGGGTCAACAGCATCTGATCGAGCCAGTTGTTCAGCCCCCACCACAGGGCGGCGACCACAATCACGCTCAGGCCAATCCGCACCGGCCATGACGCCAGCCATCCCCCCATTCCCCGCCCGGCACGGCTTTCCGACAGGACAGGATGGGCTTGTGGATAGCTGAAGGTCGGGACATGTTCACTGAGTGCGCTGACGAGTTTCTGGCGCTCCGGGTCGTTCAGTGAGCGGAAACTGCCGAGGAATCCCAGCATCATGACCCGCTGAAAGCAGGTCACGACAGCCTGGTCTGGAGTCGGTTCACGCAGCACATCGCGCATCCGATCGCACAGGGTGTCACCGGCATCCATGGTGCCGAGGAAATGCCCCTGCAGCGGAATGTCATACCACTGTACGCAGGCATCATCTTCCACACCGCGACCTTTGACCGCCTCGTCGAGCAGCGCACACTGTGCAGTGAGAATATGCTGACAGCTGGCCTCATCGAGTTCGCTCGCTTTCAACTCACGCTGTACACGCTCGACATCAGTAATGCAGTGCTCCCACAGTTTGCGTCCTTCCCCGTCCTGGAATTTCGGGCCGTGGCGCAGGCTGACGACCTGTAGCCAGGTGTCTTGCAGCAGGGCATCGATATCAATGGACGCGGCTGTCCCGCGTTGACGTTCACTCATGTTCTCAGCACCGCAAAGAGTTCAAGCTCCGGCTCACCAAGCATACCCGGCACATAAAACATGCAGTTGCCGCTGTCGAGCATGTCAGTTGCCAGGGGATGGGAGACATCGAGGCTGAAATATTGGTTCTCCAGACGCAGTGGAATGGCCGCCGGCACATGGCGCAGCGGTGTCAGCGGAACCCCGACGCGTGAGGAATTCACGATACCCCTGACATGATCCGGGCTTCCCACTTTGCACTGACGCGGGAACTGCTCCTGCAGCTGCGCCACCGGCATCGGCATCGGGGAGCGTACCGACAGGTAGTAGTCGGCACCTTCACGCAGACGGGGATCGTGCAGACGTGCCTGCCAGAAGTGCAGCCGCTTATCGTGCTCAAGCTCAATTGACACCACCCGTGACGGCAGGCTCGCTTCCAGCAAATCGCTCAGTAGATCAAACAGCGGTGGGAAAACGGCATTCAGTTGCTCGTGCTGATAGGCCGGTATCGCACTCACCTGATGTTCCAGGGAGAAGGTCAGCAAACTGCCGGCCAGACGGGACAGTTCGGTATGAAGGCGTTCTGCCGGGCTCTGCAGGTTGAGCTGGAACTGGCCCAGCACCGGCTCAGCACTGTTGAGGGCATTCAGCAGCCAGAACAGGGATACGTCAGCCACCGCAAAATCCGCCATCCGCTCATTGCTTTCGCGGCGCATGGCCATCAAACGGATCAGACGGGCGCGCAGTTGGGTCATCAGCTGTTCGAGTTGGGTCGCCAACCAGCGGCTGCTCTGTACGGTCAGCAGCGGCGGGAGAAAACTGTCATCAATCCGCCAGACGCCCTGCAAATCCTGCTGCAGACGGGCCACCGGGCAGGTCAGATAATCACCGTTATTCTGATGGGCAAAGCGCAACGTCAGTTCCGGCTGCATCACCGCTATCTGGCGGGTGTCCTCACCAAACTGGTTACGCACGTCCCGCCAACGCTGACGGTAACGCACCGGACGATCGGCCACCTCGTCAGGTTGCAGGCAGTTGCCGCCATTCGCCCGCAGCAGGGGCAGCGCCAGTAGCACCACCACATCATGCGATTCACTGTCCAGTGACAGAACCGGCGGCAGCGCATCGGCATTATCTGTATCGATAAGTGTCCCATCCGGGAAACGGACATGCAGCTTACGGGCCTGCAGACGACCGAGTTTCAGTGCGTCCGGTTCAAAGGCAGACTCAATCATTCCCCAGGGGTGATTGAGTCCCATTCGGGCAATGCATTCCGCAGACCAGGCCGCATACGCAGCCTGTTGCTGGAAATGCTGGGGAGAGACCATGATGCCCCTGCCCCATAACGGTTGTTCCGTTTTCATCGGCTTCCTGCCTTATTAGGCTTTCGCTTTCGGCATCTGGGAAACCAGCGACAGATTCACGTCCATCCCTTCCACCTGGAAGTGCGGCACGGCATACAGCTTCACGCGGAAGAAGCCCGGGTTATCCTCGATATCCTCCACAATGACTTTCGCATCACGCAGCGGGTGAGACGCCTGCAGGTCATCGCCTGGATCGGTCATTTCTGTCACCAGGCTACGCACCCAGGTATTGAGTTCCAGTTCCAGCAAGCGGCGGTCCTTGGTGGTGCCGATATTTTCACGCTGAATAAGCTTCAGGTAGTGCGCGATACGAGACAGCAGGAAGATATACGGCAAGCGCGAATTAATGCGGCTGTTGGCCGTCGCATCGGCGGTGTCATACAGCGCCGGTTTCTGGGTGGAGTTGGCGGAGAAGAAACAGGAATAATCACGATTCTTGTAGTACGACAGCGGGATAAAGCCGAGGTTGGCGAATTCAAATTCGCGGGTTTCCGGGATCATCACCTCACTCGGGATCTTCACCTGATTGCCGGTGCCCAGATCGTACAGATGGATAGGCAGATCCTGAACGGCACCACCGGCCTGCGGGCCACGGATTTGTACACACCAGCCGTTGTTGATGAAGCTGCGCACCATGTTGGCGGCAAACGCAAACGAGGCGTTGGTCCACAGATATTTGTCGTGATCCGGGCCTTTCACTTCTTCGACGTAGTTGAAGCTGCGCACCGGCACGGTGTCCGGACCGTACGGCAGCCGGCCCAGTACACGCGGCATCACCAGGCCGATATAGCGGGAGTCATCCGTCTCGCGGAAGGATTTCCACTTGATGTATTCGGCACGATCGAAGTAGTTGCCAATATCTTTAATCGCCGCCACGTCTTCCATATTGTCTTTGAGGAAGAATTTCGGGCCAGCAGAGCCGATAAACGGCATATGTGCTGCAGCAGACACTTTCGAAATGTTGCGCAACAGGGCAACGTCCTGCGCAGAGGCATCAAACTCGTAGGCAGAAATCAGCGCGGCAATCGGCTCTCCACCCGGAGAATCGTATTCTGCGGTATATGTGTGCTGGTATAATCCGCTCTGAATAATCTCCGGCGCGTCTTCAAAATCCTGACGCAGGTCGTCTTTCGACAGATCAAGCAGCTCGATTTTGACGTTCTGACGGAAGTCGGTTTTGTCGACCAGCGACTTCACCCCGCGCCACAGGGATTCTACCGACTGGAATGCCTCATGGTGCATGACCGCATCCAGTTGGCGGCTAATCTGATAATCCAGCTCCGCGATGTGGTGGTCAATCAGGGTTCTGTCCAGCTTTTCGACCCTGGAGCCCGCTTTGCTCAGGCACTCCAGAAATACCTGCATCCCGGCCGTCAGGCGCTCATCTGCCGTGGCATCGGACATTGCCTGGTTATCCTGCCAGATATCCAGCGCACTCAACTCGGAGACCGGACTTAAGTTAATTTTTTCAAACAGGGAAGCATACACGCTGCTCGCTTCCGGACGCTCCAGCACCACGCTCTCACCGCCAGCGGTATTCTCATTTTTTACAGACATCAGCATTTTCTCTTCGTTAATCCGTTAAACATCGCGACCGTTATGCTTGCTTCGGTGCCAGAGCAGACAGCTCACTACGCAGTTCAGCGCTAAGCGCCGGGTCGAGCAGGATTTTTTCCAGCTCTTTGCGGAAAGCCTGGTTATCCAACAGGTTGGCTTTCAGGTCGCGGAGAAGATTGCGCATGGCAAGCATGGCTTTAAGCTGGGGGATCTGGCGGGCTACCTGCTCCGGTGTGAAATCGTTCATCTCACGGAAAGTCAGGCTGACGTTCTCTTCGCTACTGTCACCGGCCAGGGTGTTTTCAACGGAAAGATTTACGGAGGGAGAGAATTCTGCCAACACGCTGTCAAAATTGTTTTTATTAACGTTGACCTTTTCACGCTCAGACAGCGGGCGTTGCTCGGCACCATTGCTGTAATCCCCCACCACCATCAACTTAAGGGGCAATTCGGTTTTCTTCTGAGCACCACCGGTGTGCAGATCGAGTTTTATGTTGACGCGAGCTTTGGGGATCTCGGACTGATAGGAGTTAGACATGGCTGTCCCTGTTCTATGGAATGATAGAAATGGTCAATGCCACTGAGCAATTAATAAGAAATGCTTATCTTGCCAAAACAACATCCCTGCTCGTGCCATCCGGCACAAATCAAAATCGGGGTCAAAAGCGAGCGCATTCCATTCACTAGCGAGCATGACACAGTATTTTTAGGTTTTTATCTGAAAAGTGATAATTTCAGAATGTTACCTATTAATTGGAGTGTAAAAACGTTAGCGGTGTGATTGGAAATTAAATTTTGTAACCAATGATTACAAAAAAAGATTTAACAATAAAAGATCATCAAATTGATTTGTAAGAACTTTCCTAGAAAGGCACCACAAATAGCGTGGGATAGGGGCGTGCAGTAAATGATCAATCAGACTTAAGGTCAGCATTGGGTGAATTTCAACCGCCTTGCGAGAAAAGTCTGATTTTATAATTTTTTAAAAAAATGCGAGGCCGCGCATGACTGAACAAGCAAAAAGATAACGGCCCGCCTCGCTAGCAAGACCTTTGCCTTTCACTTAAATGATGTTTACTTATTTTCGCAGAGTGGAGTTCGAGAAGAAATCATTGGTTGTACAACCCGGAGGACGTTTTCTGTTTCAGTTGATGGCAGTGAACCGATCGCCTTCAATGATGTGCTCTCGTGGGTTGGGGTGAGCAACGTGCACGTTGCCAGGGGGGAAGCTGCGTAACCTGTCCGATGTATTCTCACGGCTACCAGCGCGAGCCAGAGGGATTGGCATGCTGAATGGCATGCCGAGGGGAAAACAAAATAAAAAACCCCGCGCTCAGAGAGCACGGGGTCATAATTTATGGCGGAGGAGCAGACCTCTTATCTCACATCTAATTCAATCCAACGCAATTCAATTAACCTTTTAATATCATCAAGTTATTTACAATGCTCATTTAAAGCTGTTCAATCAAATCCACTGATAGCCAAAACAAATGGCATACCGAATGGCATACTGGATTTCGAGGAAAACCCATGGCTGTAATCACCGACACCAAAGCAAAAAATATCAAACCAGACGATAAACCTATCCCTCACGGCAACGTAACTGGCCTGGCACTTCACCCATCCTCAAAACGGGGGCGCGGAAAATGGGTGCTCCGTTTTCTAAGCCCTCAAACACAAAAGCGCCGTAACGCGGGGCTAGGTATTTACCCCGAGATCGGTATCGCCGAAGCCGGAAAGCTTGCCAGAACTATGCGCGAACAATTAGCCGCAGGTATCGACCCACTCGAATTACAAAATCAGGAAAAAGTGGTGGCCCCGACTTTCGAAGAGGCTGCACGAAAAGTACATATTGAATTGCTTCCAGGTTGGAAAAACGACAAGCATGGCAAGCAGTGGATCTCTACACTTGAAAAATATGCGCTCCCGTTTATCGGCTCAATGAAACTGGATAATCTCACTGCAGCCAATATTGCAGCAGTATTGCGTCCTATCTGGTTGTCTCATTCAGAAACCGCCAGAAGAACACGACAACGTATTCACACTGTAATGGCATGGGGGTGGGCTCATGGGTATTGTTCAGCTAACCCGGTAGATGTTGTAGGTCATTTGCTCCCCCAGCAAACAAGCGCCACTATCCGTCGTGTCCACCAGCCAGCAATGCCATGGGAAAAAATCCCTCTTTTCCTGGCTACACACATCAATCAGGAAGAAACCTTCAACGTAAGTCAGGCATTAATGACTTATGTCATTCTGACTGCCTGTCGTTCTGGTGAGGCAAGGTCTATGCGCTGGTCTGAGGTTGATCTTAAAAACAGAGTCTGGACTATTCCCGCCGAAAAAATGAAAGCGGGAATACAGCATCGAGTGCCTCTACCAAACCAAGCCCTTGCTGTTCTCGGAAAATTACAGGGGTTGCACAAAGATCTTGTTTTCCCCTCCCCGCGTAAGCAAATCGTTTTATCCGATATGGTACTTACCTCGTATTTACGAAGAACAAACGCGGAAAGTGATGTTCCTGATCGGGTAGCAACGGCTCATGGCTTCCGCTCAAGCTTTCGCGACTGGTGTAGCGAACATGGATATCCACGCGATTTAGCGGAACGTGCGTTAGCCCATACGGTGAAAAATAAAGTTGAAGCGGCCTACCACCGTACCGATCTGCTAGAACAACGTCGCCCAATGATGCAGGCATGGGCTGATTACGTATATTCAGCAGTGAAATAACCTACTCCGCGCCTTTCGGGGCGCTTTTCTTTTTTTGCTTAACTACTGCCGCAAAAGCGGCTTTTACATCCACATCATCTCTGGACCAGTCACTGACCAGACGAGGGATTCGGGAACACAGTTCGGCCTGATCATTTCCCGTATTCTGCTCTCCTGAGGAACCTGGGAAACCATGCTGTTCGATAAACACACGTATATCGACATTAATTGCATCCATAGCCGCATTTTTGCTTTTCCAGCCCCCCTCCGGCTGCTTGCCAAGTAGCAAGCGAATAATTTCACTCTTTAGAGGAGTAAAGAGTGCTGCTTTTGCTTTAGCACCATGAGAAGCTTGGTTTTTTTTCTCTGCTTCATTCTGTTGCCATAGCTCATATTCAACCATGCCACGGCACATATCTAGAAGTTCAATTGATTTCAGTAATAACCTGAACCCATCGCGCCAATCCGACACCAAGAAACGCAGCCCTGCATACCAGTTTATTGCCGCCAGAAAGATCCGCTCATTTACTGACTCCTGTATAGTATCAGCCTCTTCAAGTAGCATCAGATCCTGCTTCTGCTCAAAGTCCCGACGCTTCGAGGCACTTTGCACAACACCATCCACTATTTCGCCAATATTGGAATCGTCCCCATTCAACCAAACAATATTGATTTCCCAGCTAACCACATGTAGAGCGAACGCCAGCCGACCTTTCTTATTGTTGAATGACTCTTTTAGCTCATCAACAAAAGAAGTAAGATTAAAATCATCCATAAATCAATAACCTGAGATGTGTAAAAAATGAAGTAACGCAGCCGTATTTTATGTTGCGGCATAACAGAATATCTTTCCTCTCATCCAAAGCAAACCAGATTGAGAGGAAATTCAACGATGACATCACCAACGGTAAAAATCCTGCGCATACCTGCAGTTGCGGCCAAAACAGGCATCGCCCGTTCCACCATATACGACTGGCTCAACCCGAAGTCAGATCGCTACGATGCGACTTTTCCAAAGCAGCGGCGATTAGGGCAACAGTCTGTTGGCTGGCTGGAAGCAGAAATCGACCAGTGGCTTCTGGCACGTAATGTCGCCAAAGATTGAAGTGAATAGACCCTAGTTTCCTAGACTGTTCCGTGCCTCATGAACCAGGCACTTTCATAAACTGCAGGGGGTTGATCCTCACAGGCACTGTGGCGGCGTTTAGCATTATAAAACATCTCGACATAATCGAAGATATCCACCTTCGCTTCTTCCCTATTTTTATAGATCCGTTTCTTTATGCGTTCCCGTTTTAGCAACTGGAAAAAGCTTTCTGCCACTGCGTTGTCATGGCAATTACCCCGACGACTCATGCTGCTTTTTAAATTGTGAGCTGTCATAAAATGCTGACATCTTTCGCTCGTATATTGAGAGCCCTGATCTGAATGGATTAATACTTCTGCCGTTGGTTTACGTCGCCATACCGCCATCAATAATGCATCCATTACTAACTCAGCGGTCATTCGTCCGCCCATGCTCCAGCCGATAACCCTGCGTGAGAAGAGATCAAGAACAACAGCCAGATACAGCCAACCCTCATGCGTCCTTATATAAGTCATGTCACTCACCCAATGCGTATTTGGGGTTGGGACAACGAACTGGCGTTCAAGGTAATTTGGACTGGCAAAAGAAGGCTTTCCGCCACCGTAATAGCGTCGTTTTCGGTATCCAGTCTGAGATGCTAGTTCAGCGAGCCTCATCAGGCGCGCGATCCTGTTACGTCCGACGCATTCACCCAGATCTTTCATATCGAGCCAGATTTTTCGATAGCCGTAAACCGTACCGCTTTCAAGCCACAGTTGTTTAATCAAGCCTGTTTGCCGTTCATCTTGCCGGGTACGCAAAGATTTAGGCCGCTTTAGCCACTGGTAATAACCGCTGTGATGGAGGCCAAGAACCAGGCATGACCTGCGTACAGCATAAAAGGACGACATTTTTTTAATGAAGGCGTACTTCAGCCTGACGTTCTTGCAAAGTACGCGGCGGCCTTTTTTAAGATATCCCGCTCTTCAGTTACTCGCTTAAGTTCTTGCCTGAGGCGCTTTACTTCATGCTGAAGTGCATCGTCCTGCTTACGCTGCGGCTCGGGCTTCTGGTAGCGCTTAACCCAGGCGTAAAGACTATTAGTGGATACACCAAGTCGAGAGGAGACCTCAGATACAGGGTACCCCTGCTCAGTGATCTGTTTTACGGCTTCAATTTTGAATTCTTCAGTGAACGTTTTGACTGACATAAACACTCCTTCATTAGGCCTCCATTATGAGGCAAAAAAGTGTCTACGAAACCCGGGTCTATTCAGGGAATGTGATTTATCATCGTCATACCGTTTTCCAAAATCACTGGGTAAACCAGTTCGCTATCAAGTGAAGCAATGCCCCTGTAACATAGCATAAAGCGGTGTTATCTGAAGTGGATCAACATCAAATGTCGTATACCAAACATTCTAGCATTGCTTTTAATAGTCTTCTGGATCATCGTTGGTAACTGACCTGCCCCCAGGATTAGATACAACGCTCACTTAGTAATGTCGGATCCTTCACTATCAGAATTACCCTTTCTCCAGGCCGCCGCAAATTCAGACGGCGTCTGATAATTCAGCGCGGAGTGCGGGCGGCACTCATTATAATCCTGACGCCATTCACTGATGGTTTTCCTGGCATGACTGACGTCACTGAACCAGTGTTCATTCAGGCATTCATCGCGAAAGCGTCCGTTAAAACTCTCAATAAATCCGTTCTGTGTCGGCTTGCCGGGCTGGATAAGTCGCAGCTCCACGCCATGCTCAAAGGCCCATTGATCGAGTGCGCGGCAGGTAAATTCCGGGCCCTGATCCGTTCTTATCGTCGCCGGATAGCCGCGAAACAGCGCAATGCTGTCCAGAATACGCGTGACCTGCACGCCTGAAATCCCAAAGGCAACAGTGACCGTCAGGCATTCCTTCGTGAAGTCGTCTACGCAGGTAAGGCACTTGATCCTGCGACCGGTGGCCAATGCGTCCATGACGAAATCCATCGACCAGGTCAGATTGGGCGCCGCCGGACGGAGCAGCGGCAGACGTTCTGTTGCCAGCCCTTTACGACGTCTTCTGCGTTTTACGCCCAGGCCACTGAGGTGATAAAGCCTGTACACGCGCTTATGATTAACATGCAGCCCTTCACGGCGCAGCAACTGCCAGATGCGACGGTAGCCAAAACGCCTGCGCTCCAGTGCCAGCTCAGTGATGCGCCCAGATAAATGCGCATCTGCAGCCGGGCGCTGAGCCTCATAGCGGCAGGTCGACAGGGATAAACCCGTGAGCCTGCAGGCACGACGTTGCGACAGACCGGTCGCATCACATATCAACATCACGGCTTCCCGCTTCTGGTCTGTCGTCAGTACTTTCGCCCAAGAGCCACCTGAAGCGCCTCTTTATCCAGCATGGCTTCGGCAAGCAGCTTCTTGAGTCTGGCGTTCTCTTCCTCAAGCGACTTCAGGCGCTTAACCTCAGGCACCTCCATACCGCC
Organism: Serratia sp. AR11; assembly: GCF_056376275.1. Taxonomy (NCBI): domain Bacteria; kingdom Pseudomonadati; phylum Pseudomonadota; class Gammaproteobacteria; order Enterobacterales; family Yersiniaceae; genus Serratia; species Serratia sp. AR11. Next base: position 2,023,430 of record NZ_CM150739.1, on the reverse strand, counting down.
ATACTTCTTACGCCAGGTGTAAAACGTGGCATCGGAAATGGCGTGCTTGCGGCAGAGTTCACGGGCGGATACCCCGGCTTCAGCCTCGCGGAGAATACTGATGATCTGTTGGTCGGAAAAACGCTTCTTCATGGGGATGTCCTCATGTGGCTTATGAAGACATTACTAACATCGGGGTGTACTAATCAACTGGGAGCAGGTCAATGTTGTTACACAAACGTGATTTCGGCGATCGTCCACACTGCTCGATGATTCTGGTGGTGCTGCGTTTTATCCGCCTGACCAGAACCCCTTGCATCATTTACGGTATTTTTCCTGATCCAGCGTATAGACATGCTCCCGGAAGATGCAGCTCAACCTGTCGGAGCTGCTACTGACGCAGCGGTAAGTCTACTGGCAGATACTTTATACGGTGAGACAAGAGCGGGGACAACTATATTAAATTTCAAATTAATATTCTTGATTAAACTATCATTTGCATCTATCCACTCCGGAACATTTGACAGATAACACAATACCTTCGAATTTATGAGTTATTCCCACAAAGTTATATTTTTGAAGGTTGTCGTTGCAGGCAAAGCCTGAATATCAATTATCCCGGCGAGTTCTTCCGAACGAGGTGCCCAGAGATTTGCATGTAAGCGCATTGCAAGATGCGGAACTGGGGTGGGATCCCAACTTACGCGCTCGTGCACAACTCTGCCATCTACGGACCAGACGATCCGGTCTGGTCGCCAGTCAATTGTATAGCGATGAAAATCCAGAGTGGCATCGAAACCAAGTTCTACGCGACATGGGGATCCCCTGTACCCATACCCTAATGTTGCCCCTTCGTCGCCAGGATTGAAATAGACGTTTACTAACATATGCTCTGGATCATCACTCGCTATTTCAATATCAATCTCCTGCCTTGGTGAATCCCGATGCAGAAAGAAACCGGTAACCAGACCGGAACCACGAGCAACTTTAATTTCTGCCTCAAATCGTCCATACTCAAAAGAATGTTTTGATGCAAAAGCTCCCGATCGGTACGGCCTGTTACCGGCAGGTATTGCGCTGATAGTAAGATGTGTACCGTCCTCATCGCAAACCAGGCTTTCTTTGGAGAACGAAGCCATATTACCTGGAAAAGTTTCGACAAGCCCAATGAAGGATGGCGTTTCGGCCGTCATATCTGAACAAAACAGACATTTGCCCACAGGATGTACATCATGACCAGAGAGGTGTGCCGGTCGCCACCCGTACTGAGGAGGTAGTACCCAAGGTGAGACATCTAGTAAACATGCCTTATGTGACTGGAGTTGAGCCTGATGGGATAAATCATAAGGCCGATCACCCCGGAATAATCTGGATTCGCGTGGCGCACCAATGGGGAATACTTGTGCAGGCCTGGAAAGATTGAGCAGGGTGCAAAGTGGATCCCACATTTGAAAATCTGGCTCACAGTCCGATAAGAATACCGAGCGTGATGAAGGTAATGATTTCAGCTCAAACTTAAATTGCTGTATTGCTCCCAACTCCACAATAAATTTTATTTCCGTCCTCGCGAGCACAGTATTAAAGGTCTCAGGTGTGAACGGAATATCAATAAGAACATCAAATACCTCAAAAAGATTCGGCAAATCCTGTGCCTGAATTTCGTCTTCATCGCCATCGAATACCCGAACCCGCAGCCCCAACATAGCCAGAGCCATCGCCAGCCCCTCTCGTTGGCCACCAGCAGTCCAGGCTATCACTGAACATGAGTCGGTTTTATCCGGAGCCATCAACCCCGTGCCGGCATCAACAATACCTGCACGAGCCAGGTAGGGAAGCACGGAATAAGCGTTATCGGAAGCACTATCCTGTCGTTGCAAAATAGCTGGCCTGGACAGCGCAAGCGCGCCAAGTTCATCAAAGCGATAATTCATCCATAGATCAACAGGGCCAACCACGGGCATTGCCCGCAGCAGAGCTGCAGCTCCATCGCGTGATAACACATAGCCAGAAAGAAACCACAGTCCTCTTACGGGCCTGAAAAGGTCATGACAACAGTCCATACGTTCTGCTGTTCCCCCTGCATCTTCATAAGACAGATACAGTAAATGCGGCCCGCGATCCTCTAAACATTCTCGTATGGCTGAGTGCCAGCCTCTTGTGATAGCTGCAACAGCCCCCCACCTAAACCATACATCGTCTTCAAGGACAAGAACATATTGCTTATCCCCCGCAGAAATAGTCTTCCAGACTTCCACGTGTGACCTTGCTACAGCAATCTCCTGCCGAGTCATTTTAATGGGTTCATCATTGCTGAAGTATGCCTCCAGCCTTGCATCCGGCTGGACATAAAGCTGATCACCAATACAGTAGATTGAATCAACGTCAGCCGTTGCGGCACTCGCGCGACCATCCCGGGCATCCACGGCGGAAAATCGCTGTGTAATAGAGGCTAATGGAAAACCATCATAAGTCCGGAATCTTTTGAGTTCTCTGTTCAACCTCCGCCATCTGCCGGGTTGGCGATCGAGATTAATAACTACAATTGAGCCGATCATTTCGGGATCTGAGCCGAAAACGGGAATCCTACGGCCAGGTATGATACTTATTATTACACGTAAAACTCTGAATAATACCTTGCGCAAAACACCTGAGGCATCCTGAAGATTCATTGATTCTGTCCTTGATATGTGGGTTCAGGCTGAGCCCATATTACGCCAATTACGTTCGTCATTACGGTAGGAAAGATCCCAGCGAGTTTCTGCAATCATTTCCCAATCCCGTAAAAACTCAAAATCGAATGGCTCCCCTTCCCTTATCAATTTGTGAGCATGTGCTGCCAAAGCCGCAGTGAAATTCCCTGGCCCCGTCGTTGATTGAATTTCAGGTAAGTGAACATCGCTCAGCAGCGTTTCGGTTGCCCGAATAAGCGCTCTCTGCAAAACAGGATGGCCCGCTGGGGCCACAATAGGGTCATTATTAATGTAAAATATTCGCTCAGTCGTCGGCAAATCGCTTCTCCAGATATCCACAGCTGGCACCATCGAAGAGGACTGAATGTCGTAACATAATGGTTGTACTTTGAGTGCCCCATCATGGAAGAGATATTTCCAGTTGTCGCCAAGTAAAACATCGTCAGCATCAACGTATAACCCCCCCTCAGCGAGTAAAACGCACATGCGCAGATAGTCGCAGCGCATTGCCGGGTGGTGACAAAGAGAGAAGGCTTTACATTCTTTAGCGCCATATCGATCGGCAATATATGCCATTGCCGATTCATCGTTAAACAGACTACATTCAAAACCATCATCACGAAGTCGATCCCAGCTTCTGAGACAAACCATAACGTCTTCCGGCACATTATGCTGGTCATGCCAGTAGCGAATCAGTTTCTTTGGAATGAGTGGTGATAACACCTGTTTATCAGAACTTAACGAAGCAGGGTGTGCCAGTTGCTGCAGCGTAAGATCACGGATGAAAGAAGAGCGTAAATAGTCATCCTCTTCAAAACCAATCAGATATGAATTCATACTCCCCTTGTAAATCAAATTTTTTTGAACAGCATGCATAAAGCACTCTCCAGATTTTGCCGCTTAACGATTAGTCGAACTGGCGCAGGATAATCCTTTATTTTTTGCATAAAATGGCTGAGTCCTCCTTATATGCCTGATAACGTGAGGAATCAATTAAAAGATATGCCTGACCTTCCACCACAAACCCATCCAGGTGATGCTCCTGTACATATGCATCCAGATCATTGATATTGTTTATGAAGCCTTTACCATTGAAGTTGAGAGATGTATTGCACAAGACACCATAACCAGTGCGTTTTTTAAATGCTGAAAGTAATTTATGAAGATTTTTATTTGTTGCTGATGTCACTGTCTGAATACGCGCAGTGCCATTAACATGTGTGACTGCAGCAAGGGCTTCTGTCTTCGCCCGATGCGTAAAGAGCATATATCGACTTTCGTGATGACATCCGAACCATTTTTCAGCATCTTCCAGAAGACAAACCGGAGCAATTGGGCGAAATTGCTCACGTTGTTTTATTTCGTTTAAACGAACCCTTGTACTTTCCTGAAACGGAGCCGCAAGGATGGACCTGTTACCAAGTGCGCGTGGACCAATTTCGTATTTTCCATTCACCCAGCCCAGTATGAGATTGTTAGCCAGCATATCGGCAATCTGCTCGTTGTCGACATTATAGACATCATATTTCTCTGAGCAGAATGTATCGTCCATTCTAAAGTCTAATCCGCTGTAAACATTCCATTCAATTTTGGGGTTACCTGTAAAATAGAACTGGGCATCAATCGCAGTGCCTATAGCAACTCCGGAATCGTTAGCAACCGGAGGGACGAAGACTTCCGAAAAAAGATTTGTCTCCTTCCACTTAGTATTCCAGTCGCAGTTCAGACCACATCCACCAGCAATAATAAGCGGCTGCCTTTTCGTTAGATTTTCCTTTGCAAACTGATAAAAAACATTAAACAGTGCATTGCTATATATCCCAGTAAAATTTCGAAATTCTTTATCGTCCAGCCCAACATTATAGTGCGGAGCTTTTTCAATATTCGCGTACTCGCTAAGTTTTCTCACAGGACCATCCAACAGAAAGTCGATGAGTTCTTGTTCTTCCGAGGACGCAATACTTCTCTTTGAAAAAGATGCTAACGCCATAAGTTTCCCGGCATCAGAGAAACGAGGGTAGGCACTATCTTTGGAAAAACTTGGGTCCGCTAACCCATAAACTATACCATAGCGGTTCCCTGGTTGATTTTGAACATCACCAACGAGAGTTATATTCAGATCCGCATCTAATTCGTAGAATGCTCCGATTCCACCTTCCCATACCAAAGCATAACAGGATGTTCCTTTTGGAAAATCTGACATACCAAATGCACAGAGTATGTGTGCTCGCTCGTGAGAAGATGAAAAATATTTAATTTTCTTTTTTAAGAATCGTCTTTCTGAGACCATGACATCTGTACTTGATATGCCCCGATAACCAACGTTAACTTTCGAGCCTTTTAAATACTCCTCATGATCCCTGGGCCACCATCCACCTGCACAAATAACCTCTGGTATATCGTCCATTTCGCCAATAGCATTTAACACATCTGAAATGCTCAGTGAGGAATATCGATTATTCGAATCTTTTTCCGCCTCGACAGACATTATTAATCGACCATTTTCAAGTAATGCCACAGCACCATCATGACCTAGATTATAAGAGAGAATTTTCATTGGTGAGCAACCTCTATACATTGTAATTTCACATTATCCATCTATTTTCATCTGGATTAATTCATACTTTATTCACTGGCTGTTCTGCTACACTCAGATGCATATTCTTTTCCAGTAGTGTCCATTCTTCATCACTCCAGAGACAAAAACCGACTTCGCTGCTATGGGATTTTTTCAGCCCCAACCTTCTCGCCATTTTATAACTGACATTGCATTTCTCCCCGGAAGACGCTCAGTAACCGCAGTGCCCACTCTCGGATAGTCCGCTTTAAGAATACCGAGCTCCGCCTCCCGCCAGATACGACCACTTTGCCCCCAGGGTCGTCCACCATCGAAAATATCGCAGCGGCACTCCTGCCCGGAAGCAGCCGCGTAAGTGACCTTGCTTCGACCCCTAGGGAATAGTGGTCACGAATACTATCCATTTCAATATCACCCCACGGTGCACTTTTCTTTTTGCAACACCCGATCTTGTCAGCCATCAATCCCACCGAACCTAGCGTTTGGCTCAACCGGACAAAAATCTCAGCAATAGGCATGGAAGAATAGTTATGATCCAGAAAGATTAAATCCCCGGCAGTCCCTCTGGCACGGTTATTACGGTAACGAAGTGAATCATTCATAACTTTTAACATCGTTTTATTTTGATGCATTCTGTTTTATTTCAGCATAGCGGGCTGCCAATTGTTTCAGATGCATCTCCAGTTGAGACTTCGCAGCGGCGGGTAAAGGTACTCCAGCAGGATTTTCTGACAATGCTCGCAGTTGCTCTTCAGCCGGTATGGATTGATTAAATGACCGCATGGTGGAAAATACCACTGATTTCAGCTCACTAACCGTCATGTATTTACCCTTATGCTCATCCAGCCCGCTCAGCCGGTCACTCAGTTGCTGTAGCTTCGTCATCCCTTGATGCCAGCCATTCAGGTTTTCTGTCGGTATGCTGGCAGCGTTTAACTGCCGCTGCCACTGTTGTACCAGAGGTTTAGCCTGCTCCGGCCAAAGCGCCTGAGCCTGTTCCAGAAGCTGCCGACTGTAGGCAATATTCCAGCCAGGGGGAAGCTTGTCCAGTTGGGCAAGCTGCTGCTGTGTTTGTGCGATTACAGTTTGTGGCAACGGAGATTGTTGACGCAACACATCCAACTGCTCAGGCGTGAGTATTGCGGGTAACGGCGCCAGGGATGCAGCAAACTGAGCCTGTAACGGGTCCGGTCGGTGTAAGACATTCCAGCCCCACACCGTTGCCGCACTTATCACCAGCATGGAACACATCCCGGCGGCGAAGAAATGCCACTTTTTTACCGGAGCTGGCATCGCAGCCAGTACTTCCACATTCGGCTGATGTTCCGGCTGCGCCACATACACCCATTTCACCGCCTCAACCGGTTCGTTTTTATCCGCAGCCGGCATACCGGATATTGCGTCAGTAGCTGTTCCCACGCGATTTATTGCCGAAACTGGCAACGCTATGCCAGGTTGAATAACAGCGCCAGAACCTGACACGCCGTCACTGTTTTCCAGCCTTACAGCTCTGTTGTGCATCAGGGTACGCAGCGTATCGAACTGACTCAGGTGTTTGAGCTCCAGGCGCTGTAGCACTGCCCCCAGGCTGGCAAGCTGCTGTTCCGCACGATAAAGCTGGCTGAGGTCACTGTAATTCAGGGGGAGCGTGCGCATCAGCTGTTGTATACGCTGGCTCAGACCACTGAGGATTTCCATGCGGGCGTGTACCGGCTGCGGCCAGAGTACGCCCCACTGATGGCTGATCAGGGCTTCCAGTATCGCCAGCCCTTCATTCAGACCGAACAACCCGGCCAGTTGCGTACGGGCCAGCGTATACCAGGCTGCCGTCTGCAGCTCCACACCATTTTGCTCAAATAGCGAAAGACAGAGTTTTTCAGCATAACGCCAGTTCACATCCGGACGCGCCGGATGTGACAACTTGCTCAGCTCATCGCGCAGGGCAGCATAATCCGGCAGCGTGCGCGGGTCGCTGCCGGTTTTAATTTTACGGAAGGGGATGTCATTCATGACCAGATATCCATTTGACTTGTATATATACAACTCTGGAAGATTATGATTTATGCCGCTTCGCTTTCTGCATATTCCTGGCTTTGTAGATACTGTAATGCAGCCGGATCGGCAATATATTCAACCTGACCATGGTGACGTTCAACCTCGTTAATTATTTTACTGAGATCTACCCGGAAAAATTCTTTGCGTAAATTAATCCTGTTAATGCGGTAACTTTCCAGATGGTCGTGCAGCGTTTTCTCCAGTGCGGGCGCGTCATCGCAGGAAATCATGGCGTGGACATCGAAATCGAAGGGCACGGACGCACCGCTTAACTCTTTGACCCGCTCCATCGGCTCCAGACGACGGGTCATACCGATTTTGAAGACATCTTCGCCAAAGGAACCAATGTTTGAAATAATATAGACATGCCCCTGCTTCGTGAGCTGAGCCATGGATTTTGCACGCTCATATTGCTGATGCACCTCCTGGATTTTCTGCTCCAGCTCCTGCCTCTGCTTCTCAAGCTCTTCCTTATAAGCACCTTCGGCTGCCAACAGCGCCTCTTCAAGCACTCTCTGTTGTTCGGCCAGGCGATTTTCTTCCTCTTCGGCCTCCTGCTGCTGCCTGTCCAGTTCATCCTGGCGCTGCTTTTCTTCTCGCATCTGGCGTTTGATTTCAGCCTGATATTCCTTCTCTTCCTGCGCTTTCTCCAGCAATGCGACCTTGTCCAGGAACTGCTGTTTTACCCCGTCCCAGTCAGCATTATCTTCAAGTTCAAGAAAGGTTATCTTCTCGCTGATAGCGGTATAGGCATCCCTTTCCTTGCGGAGCTGGTCGTACTTACTCTGCCAGTTATTCACCGTGGTGCCCGCAAGTAGCGTCTTAACTTTGAATTTATAGGCTGAGTCCACTATGCGCTGCAGCGCTTTGCTGGCCTTATTTCTGGCCTCGTGATACTCATCCCAAAGACCGGCAAGTCGTTGCTTTTCGTGGTAAATACCCCGAACCACCCCGGTACTCACGGTTTCATCAAACGCTTTTTCTTTCTGAGCAAGGTCAGACGCTGCCTGTTCAAGTGCCGCATTTTTCTGCCTGAATCCCCGGTAGATAAAAAACCGAATGAGTAAAGCAGACATGACCAGTAAGCCAAAGAAGAGCGCAATAATTCCGGCTGGCGTTGATACCGAATCAATAAAGCGCTCATTAATGTTAATCAGTGCTCTTACCGCGACGTAAATCCCCCAGGCGATAACGCCAAGAATAACCAGAATTACACCCGCTGAGTTATCACCTTTTTTTCTTCGTGCCACGTGCTATTCCCTTAATTTCATTTGCATTTTTTATGTCTGTTTAGCTGCTATTGCGGACTATGATTAAAAGGCCTGCTGGTCAATAAGCTGCTGTTGCTTCAGGTGCCTCAGGAGTACGCGACCTTCAGGCATAAACTCGGTCCCATAACGCACCAGGCCGAGGCCTTTCAATTCAGCGTCAATGGCATAGCGCAGTTCGCCGGGTCGGGTCTGCTCCAGTATCACCACATCAACCTTTGCCAGGCGCGGCTCATATTTCAGCAGCACGTCGGAGAGCGTGCCCATCAGCTGATGCGCGGTCCCTGGCATACCCTGCAGGATTTTCGTCATATCCGGCAGACCGTAGTCCGGCAAGTGCGCCAGAGTGCCGGCGCGACAATTCAGAATGCGCTGCATGTTATCCAGCACGGACAGGATGACCTGATTTTCTTCGCTAAGCCGATGAAGGTCGAGATCGCCGGTAAAGTTACCGTAAAGCATCTCGTATAAAGAAGGCGTGTTTCTTGACGTCATCAGTTTTTCTCGTCCGGACTGATAATAAAGACACTGCCGCCGTCATCGCGTTTCAGAAGCGACCAGCAAGCGCGGTGTTTTTTGCCATCCTTATCCTCAAAGCCAGGCATTTTCTGGCCCTGTTGGGTTTGGGTATACTGCGTGGTGCCGTTAACTATGGTTGCCCATTCCCCCGCATGTGGGGCAATACCATCCGTCCAGCAGGTGATTCGAGCCGGTTCGTAGGATTTCCCTTCATCCCCTTCGGCCAGACCCGCACTGGCTTCATCGAAGCGGGCAAACCATGCCATAGATGAATCTTCTTCAAACTGGAAGTTTTCGTGCTCAGAGTAGAAATGTAGGCCGTTGTGCCCGTCCTGCCGGATGGGCTTGATCATCTGGTTTACTTTTACCAGCAATGGTGGCAGGTCTTCAGTTTTCGTTTCCCCTAACGCTGGCGGCAATGCCCCGGCCTTGAGGATAATGCCGCCGTTATAGCGCAGCAGTTCTATCTCAGGCGTTTTCTTCAGGCGGTGGGCCAGCTTTTCCGCACCACCCAGCTTTTCCAGCCAAGGATTACCCAGAATAGTATACCAGCACGGGCCTTTTACCCCTTCAATGGAGTTGGTTCCATCAAGAAATCCCAACGAATCTACCATCACGCCGGGAAAGCGCTGGGCAAGTTTGTATTCGTAGGGGAACATGCGTTCAAAAGCATATGGCAGGACGAAGGACAGTCCGGCATAGCCACTTTCAACATTGAAGGTATTACAAAGCCACATCAGCCAGGATTGATAATGTTCCTTCCCGTCAGATTCTTTCAACAACGAAAGCGGGAATGTGAGTTTAATGACTGAACGGTTATTTTCGTTATGGAATATTCTCTTTCCCATAAGGAGAACATCGTAATCTGGTGCGAGATATGATTCAGTCGCACTACTCAGTATCCAGTCAAATACTTCCTCTGGCGTTGAGTCCAGTATTTCCTGCCGCTGTTTCGCATAGTTTTTTTCCGTTATTGCCGTCCATTTTTTCCCCGGTAGGGTCTTCTTCAGGTGCGGTTTAAATTCCTCGTAGTAGCGGTCCACACACTCCACCATCTTACGGCGGACCTCTGTCGTATGACCGTCTTTAAAAAATACGGTGATTATCAGGCCAAGGTTTACAGCAGGGCTGCCATCTTTGTACTTCACCGACGCTTCCGGCAACCATTTCTCGATATAATTCAGCTCAAAATCCTTCAGTTCCATCATAATTCCTTATTGGGTTGCCAGTGCGCCGACTGTGCTGGCTCCGAGAACCGCCACCAGTGCTTCCCAGGCTGTTATTGCCAGACGGACAATCAGTAAAAACGCCGCAAGCAGCGCTTCCGGGATGCCCAGCGTAACAACCAGAACACCGACACCTACTGCAACAAGCACCACTCCAACGGTGACGGCGACGTTAGTCAATACTTGTACCCAGTCCACCTGTTTCAGCGTTTCCAGCGTCATATCTGTCGCTTCCTGAATAGCTGACCAGGCGGCTCTTATTTGTTCATTTGTCCACGATGCAGCTGCGCGCCCCGTGCTGCTAACCCACTGCCAGGCCTGACTTCCCTGGGAGTATACCCAATCGCCACTGTCATTCAGCCAGCCCGCCACTCTGTTCAGATCCTGCTGCATCTCTGTTGACAGGGCATTCCAGCCTGCCGCCATATTATTAATCACCCCCTCGCTAAGATCAGCGACAGCTTTTCCGGCATAGGTCCACGGTTCGACCCTTGCAGGGGCGGGGTTTGCAGGAGGTCGCGGCGTAAAGATGGGAGGATAGAGGAACAACGGCCAGTACTTAACCCCGCTGGTCTTCCAGGCTTTCATCGTTGCGTTGACCACCTGATCGCTCCACTGCTGCTCTTCCAGGCGGCAGTCATGGATCTCCAGTATCGTCATCTTGTGACGATTACTGCCGACAATAAGCATATATTCATCATATTGAATACGCTTAAGTTCATCCCCTGGAAACTTCACCTCAACGAGACGTTCAAGATTATCACCGTGCATCTGATCTTCGGTATCCGGCCCCGCCAGTCCTGGCCAGCGGTCGTCTTTATTTTTCACGATGATGACATCTGGACGACGGTATATCCCCTTACCCGGTACCGGGAAGGGATTGGTGGTGTGACGCCTTCCAGCACCTTCACTTAGCAACGTGCTACTGAGAAACGGACGTGGTGGTGTGGCCCGCATATCAAACGGGACTTCAGCTTTGTACCACCATTGATAATCACGTTTGATTTCATCCACACGGATAAGTCCGCTCATCATGAGCTGCTTGAGGCTCATCTGGTAGTTTTTGCCGTTGCGGCGGATCTCTGCCGACAACCGGGGAAAACGCATGGCGTATTCCACCTTGATATGCAGGTACTGGCGACTGTTGGTCGTCGGCAGACGGGACTGTTTCTCCACCATTTCAACGCCAGTCGTAGTACAGTCCCACGGCTGATTATTGGTCCCGGTGGGAATATCTGCTATAGGGGTATCGGGTAAGTCAGGCAGTTCCATTACACATTCTCCCTGAATTCAGTTGTCAGCTGCTGTTGATCGCCATCGCCAATAAACCACATGGTTTCTTCTGGCTGAGGTTTATCCGGTACGATATGCAAATCCACCGCTTCCTGTTCACGGGTATAAACCGCAACAGTCCGGCCTTCAGCGTCACTGAACCCGGTAGCCTCCTGTCCGGACGGCGTTTTCAGGCTGTAAGGTATCCCGGCAAGGACCGCACCTTGTTCATCCTGAAGCTGGTAAATGGCGGAATAAATATGCGAAGTGCCCATAAGTGGAAATGATACGGCCATTGCCGCTGACCCCGTCAGGTGCGTGCGCTTAATCTTGCGCGTATAGGTCGTATCCGTCCCGTACTCTATCTTCCCGCCTTCAATCGTCAGATAGCTCCCGCCACCTATCAGCGTCACTTTCTTCTTACCCGCAAACAGCATGTCGCTCGCCGATATCAGACTCAGCTTCTGCTCCGCACTGATGTGCATCTCCCCGTTCTGCGCCTGTATCTTCACCGGGCCTTCACTGGCGTTCAGTGTCAGGCTGCCGCTGCGCGCAAACAGGCCAATCTGCTCTCCCGCCAGAATTGCGGTGTCACCCAGTGCTCCACTGCTAAAATCCCCTCCCGCATTCACTGCCACATTCTGAGCGGCGGTCAACTGCATATGTTCCCCGCTGGTGAACGCCACGCCCTGCGGGCCGTGGAAATGAATCATCTCGTTCAGCGGTTTCAGGCGTTTATCGAACATCGCTATCTGGCTCGCAATATCCGCCTCCAGTGCCTGCGCCTGCTCTGCGGCCACCGCCAGCGCTTTAATCTGCTGCTGGCAGACCTCAATCTCCTTCAGCGCCGTTTCCATGTCCAGCACGTCACCTGCAGCTTTGCTCTGGTCATCGGCCGTGATGAACAGCCCTTTTGCCACGCGAATGATGCCGTACTCGTCGGTTCTGAGTTCAAAGCCGGTACCGCGCGGCTTGTTCTGCGCATCGACGATATGCCCCTGGTTCATCTGCGTGCTGCCGAAAGGTGTGGTCAGCGCGATATGCTCCTGCCCGCGCTGGTCTTCCATCCGCAGTTCATTGGCAGCAGGCGTGCGCAGGATGTTCTGACTGCGGTTGTCACGGGTGACGATGTCCTGATGCTCAGAGTCGTGAAACGCATGGGCAATATACGGCCGGTCGATATCCCCGTCGTCATACGCAATCCCCACTTCCGTATCGTCAATAAGCGGCGTGTGCCAGCCGTACGCCCCGCACGAGTATGGCTTCGCCAGGCGTATCCACAGAGTGCGGTAACTCGGCTCCGCGCCTTCACGGCTGAAGTCCAGCTTCACCCGGTAGCGGCCCTGGCTATCCAGATGGGCGTAGATATCACCCTTCTCACGGCTCTCGATGCGCGCCGGCAGCGTGCCGCGTATCTTCGGTCGGGGCAGTTCAGCCGGACGGAAGCAGAACTGTTCACTGTAGGGCATGCCCCACACTGACACGTGCAGTCGTGTGTCGCGCGCTGCGCTGTAGGTGGCAAGCGTAATCAGCATCCCATCCTGCAGGTCATTCAGGGTGCTGCCGTCTGTCTCCAGTACCATCCCCGGCATCAGATGTGCGGCGTTGCTGAACAGGTGCAGACGAGTGGACTTATTCAGCTCGTGCTCATGATGAATGCGTGCGTAAAACGCCCCGCTCTCCGTTTCCGGCTCTGACGTGCTGTCGTCACCGGCATCCAGGAACGGCACGCCGTAGCGGTAGTACTCCCCAGTGGTGGTGGCGCTGTTTCTGACGGCGAGCGACGAGTCCATCGGCGTGGTCGCCGTGCGGTAGTTATAATCCCGCGTGCGGACCAGACCCGTCACCGTATTGTGCCAGCTGCGCAGCCCCCACGCAGATTCCGCCGCCCCGTCGTACAGCGCCGACGGCTCCTGATACGGCACATGGACATCAAACTGATAAAACTGCTGGCTGTCTGCAAAGGTTAGCGTGTCCAGCCCGGTCACGGCATTGACCCCGGTGCGAAACCAGATACCCACTTCAGAAAGGAGGCGCCGGATAAACTGCAGGTCCGTCTCCCGCCACTGGGTGATGAGTTCGCGCGGCGGATAGCTGCGCTCGAGACGGAACTCAAAATCCGCCCCTTCCAGACCATGCTCACGCAGCACCTGCTCCACCATTTCGGGTACCGACAAGTTCTGGTACACCGCACAGCGCCGGGTATGCCCCAGCAGTGCCAGACGGGACGAGAGCGTCACGCCGTAGTGCGTCTGGTCGGCCGTCGTGCCCAGCCATTCGAACCCGGTGAGTATCCCCTGTACCGTCCTGCCGCTGAGCATGTTAAGCGTGGCGAACTTCAGCAGCACCTCTTCGGCGGTCACATCGCTCTGCGCCGTGGTGAACTCAATACGCCACTCAGAGGGGGCACTCAGCGCCTCGCGACCATGAAAGTTCAGCACGTCCGCTTTTACCCGACTGCCGTTTATCTCAAACGTATAGCGTGTCTGTCCGTCAAACAGGGCCAGCCAGTTGTCCGTTACCATTATCGTCACTCCTTAACGGGGACCAGGGTCAGAAAACCATTCCCGAGCTCAAGTGTGCGGGGTTTGTCCGGGTTGAGGTCATCACGGGTGAGCACCAATCGCCAGGTGTTGTTCTTCAGCTCCGGGCGATTAAACAGCCCGACCACGGCCACATACTTCGCCTCTTCGTTCATCGGCATATTAAGGATGACACTGCCTTTGGGCATCACCAGCAGAGATTTGCTGGCGACGACATCTTCTTTAAGCACATTGTCGGCATCACGAAGTAACGTCTGATAGTCGGCGGCATCGACTTTCTCGCGGTCTTTTAACTGCCAGACCTGGATCATGGTCGCCAGCGGCGTCTGCGCTTCATCGGCATTGGCCGCCGCACGCGGTTCAAAGTCGAGATGCAGCACTTTTATTTTTTTGTAGAAAATGGATTTGGTCACGTTGACGGTGCCATCAGTGACGGTCTGCGTCAGGCCGCAACCGGCCAGCAGACCACAAAGCGCGAGCAGGACGACCTGTCGCAGGGAAACGGATGTCATTCAGAGGTTCCTTTCAGAATAAACAGCAGCACTAATCGAAGCGGTAACCGCCATCCTGCGCCGCAAGAAGCGGTTTACAGTCCAGTCCCTCGTAACAACCGAGGCTGACGGTCAGATGGGCACGTTTGCCGGGCCTGTCGTTTTTCAGTCCCAGCACACCGGTACGACCAAGCTGTATACGACGCTGTTGCCCCAGTCGGGGTTCGGGTAACGTACTGACGGGGACGGTCAATCGCAGCCGCACGTCCGAGCGATAGCCCAGGTACACCCGCAGCAGTACCATCAGGTCTGTGTGCAGTTGCCCGCCGGGCAGCCACCCTCCGGCTTCTTCCTGATTGCGGGTGGTCAGCATCAGCAAAATGCGGCTGCAAGCCTCTTTCCCGCTCTTACCCAGCGTCGCCCGCTGTGACAGGGCTACGCGGTTGCCTTTACCCAGGCCACTGCGTTGCGACATCGGGACCTTTACCGGGTCCGGGCTGATCACCGTCGCGGTGGTCTCCGGCGCCAGCAGGCTCACCAGTTGACAAACACCCTCTGCATTGCGGGTCGGCAGGCGCATGGTGCCCAGCAGCGCGAGGAAACGGGAGACCGGGGTGGCCACGTTCTCTGCCGTGCCGGGAATACCCAGTCCCACCAGCCCCAACAGACACTGTGAGGTGGCATCCGTCGCACCGGACTCAAACGTGGCCGGGTACGCGTATTTGCGCCAGATGCGATAGTACTGGGTGGTGATGCGGTGGCTGAAGATATCAAGAAACGCCGTGGTCGCCTCAACCCCTTCGCGGCGCTGGGCGATGTCATCCAGATACGCGGTCGGCAGCGGTGAGTCCACGCCGTACATCCCCAGAAATGTCGTGCGTACGGTCGGCGGCAATTCCGGATGATCTTCGTCTGTTTCTACCGCACGCAGTTCACTGGCCGGAAAGCCCATCCCTGGCCAGGGGCGAAAGCGCACCGGGTCGCCGGACGGTTTATCGGCGGTACCCAGCAACGGCCTGTCGGGACTGTCCTGTTCAAGCAACTGGCAGAAGCGGTAAAAGTTAACCCGCCAGATATCCTTGCCGAGGTCTTCGGTCAGCCCGGTACGTGCTGGCTGTGATTCTCTTTCCATCGCAGTCGTTTCCCTGTCGGTTGCAATACCAGCGTCAGCTGATTGAAGAGGTGAACATCGGCATACAGCGCAAAGAAGCGATGCAGCATTTCACCAAACAGATTCACATCGCCCTCGCCTGCGAAGTTGTCCGCATTCAGCGTGACTTCAATATCCACCCCACGCAGCATATAGCCCCGTTCGAAACGGCGTATCAGCGTATGCTTCACGGCGACGATGGCCTCCAGCCGGCGGCGGTTCATCTCATCGTCGGTCCAGTCATACAGCGCCAGCGTACCGCGCAGCACTTCCGGGTTATCCATCATGCTCAGGAAGCTGGAGCCCAGATGGCTCATCACGCGCCAGTGAAAGCGGTCGTTGGCCGGTGGATAAAGTGGCAGTGTCGGCGCATTCAGGTTCAGAACTTTCACCGGCACTTTGCCGGCTTTCACCACCCGGTCGAGCAGCGTACTTTCCAGCGCCTTGCGGGGCAGTTGCCCGTTGGTACCGGTGATGCGCATGGATAACGATTCCGGCTTTTCCGCCAACTGCTCAATTTCAAACGAACGGCCACCGAGGATAAGCCAGGTATCATACAGTCCCGATGGGCCGCGCTTCACTCGGGTGTGGAAGTAACGCTCTGGCGCGTCAAAACGCATCATGCCGCCACGGTGACGAAAACTGGTGAAGGGTACGTAGGGATGCTTACCGCTTTTCACAGCACCGTGGATGTTATCGACGCTGTAGATTTCCGTGTGACCGTCCTGGACGCGCAGCGGACGCAGCAGGTATTCATTTTCCAGCGGATCGATGGTCAGCGGGTCGGCCTCCAGAGTGAAGAGGTTAATCACCGGCGCACAATGCAGGCGGAAATTGTCGGTTTCAAAGGGCATATCGGATGGCCAGCCGCCCTCGAGCACAATATCGGTTTCAAACCAGGTGGTGTCCTGATTAATCCCGGTCAGTTCCAGCCCACGCAGCTCCACAAACATAAACTTTTGCCGGAAGCTGAAATACTCCAGCAGCAGCTGATAGCCACTGAATGCAGAATCGCCTTTCGGCCAAAGTCGCTCAGTATCGTCAAAGCCCATCGGCTTACACCAGCCGTCAAAACGGATGCGTTCGGTGCGGGTTGCGGCGTGGCGGGCATACATCGCATGCACCCGGCGGGTCAGCGCCAGATGCAGGGCCGAGGCCACCGGGCTGTCGGCATCGAGGTAAATGGCCACCTTATCAATCCCGCTTTTCGCCCAGTCCACCTTGCTTGCACACTCAAAACGCAGGCGGATGACAGCACGTCCGTCCGGCTCGGTCTGCAGGCGCGCATCCGCCAGATGAAGGGGCTGCAAGGGAATATCCCGCGTAGTCCGGTACTGGCAGACGGTTTTATCCGGTCCGACCGGTCGCGACAGCACCGGGAAGCCTTCCGGCAGAAGCTCAGCCTGCTTCAGCAATTGCCACTCCGGCGAGAACGTCACCACCGACAACGACGGAATGGTACGCATGTAATGCGGCCAGAGCAGGCTCACCAGCCCTTCTGTCAGCTCCGGCAGGTCATCATCGAGCTTTTCACGCAGACGGCCCATCAGGAAGGCAAACCCTTCAAAAAGCCGCTCCACATACGGGTCACGGGCACCGGTTTTGTCGAGGTTAAGCATGGCGGCGCGGTCGGGATGGGCGCGAGCAAATTCTTTACCGGCTTCGCGCAGGTAGCGCATTTCGGCATCAAAATAACGCAGGGTTAAATCATCCATGCACGGGGTTCCTGAGTATCGTGGCAATCAAAATAAGAGGTCATCAGATGCAGCCTGTTTAGCCGCACAACACCAGCGCTCTGGCGGGATCAATGGCAATCAGTCCTGCCAGCAGCGCATCCATTTCCGGGGCCAGACGGGCCTTATCCGTTTCACTTCTACCGGCTTTGAGACGCAGCAGCTTCAGGCGACGGGCCTGTACTTCAAACAGCAAAGCAGGCTCCCAGTCGTTAAGCGTCAGTTGTGGGGCGCTACTTGTCAGCTCGCCAAGCAGGTGAAGTGCCATCTCATTGCGCCCAAACTGTTCAGCAACCCTGGCCATCAGCAGTCGCTGCAACCAGCGGCTGCGGGGAGAGTGCATACCCGGACGCGTCTGGAGCCAGGCGAGAGCCACTTCAGGCCCTTCGCTGTCACCTTTCACCATGGCTTCCGTCTCCAACGCCAGAATGTCATCCGTTTGCCCTCCTCCGGCGACGACCGCGGGTTCATCACCGAATCCCGTCATATCGTCGTTCACCTTTTCCGCTATCCAGTTGAGTGTCACTTCATCAGCAAAGGGCGTACCGTCACTCCATGAAAGTTGATCCAGACCCGGCAAGCGGGCCAGCAGCAACCTCAGGTCACTGGTGATGTAATCGGCCCAGCCCTCCCCTGGCTGCCCGGCGCGGGTCAGGCCCTGCCAGAGATACCACTGCAGATCGAGCCAGAAACGATTGCCGCCTTCGCAGAACATGGACCCTGCCTGCTCTACCAGCTCCATCCAGTTCTGTTGCAGGTAAAGACGTTTGAGCTGCGCACGATAATCGGGTTTAGGCGGTGAAAGACGGGTTCGACTGCTGGCATCCAGAGCCGGTAGTTGCCCCACCGAATCCCAGCGCACGGCTTTCATCAGGCGATGTGATGCGAGCCAGCCCTCAGGCTGATCGGCCAGCCAGCCTGCCAGCACTTTCGCCTGACTCAGAAACTCGCCTTCCGATTTCACCACCCCATTCGGGACGGAGGTTCTGACGGAAGAGGATGGGCTGTTTTCCACATTTCCAGCAGTCTGCGGCGTAAATCCATCCAGCCCACCAGAACCCGCAAGGCGGGTCTCCAGGGCTCGGGATAATCCATCAAGGGATGGACGATCGCTTTCAGGCCAGTCTTCCAGCAGTGTGTTCAGCAGGCAGAGAGCCGCTGCGGTTTGTGAGGTCTGTTCACGGGTGGCATCTGGCCAAAGGAAGAATGTGTCCTGCATCTTCGTGCTGTTCAGCCATTCCAGCGCTGATTTGCGTGCGTTGGCGCGACGAGGATGACAATGCTCACCGTAGCGAGTCAGCATCGCAGCCAGTAGTTGCAGACCTTCACGTAATCCCGACTCGCCGTCGCGTTGCAGACGGGCAAAGCAGTACCAGGTCACGACACGAATATCCCGGGCGCTGTTACAGAGAATATTCTCTGCCAGGCGACATAACATTTCGGTGTCGGTGCCGGAGAGTTTGTTGATTTCCTCGCGCATCAGTTGGAAGTCGTCGTCGTAGGTAGGGTCTTCCCCCGCCCTTTCACCGTCAGTCAGCGGTTGCAGCCAGTTATCCCACTGGGACAGGCTGCTCCGCTGGCGCGCAAGCAGCGCAGACTGATGTGCCTCGTCAGGGACACACTGTGCCAGGAGTGCATTTGCCGTTGCCATCTTATTGTCCCTCCGCGAATGCCAGGTCGGTGTTCACGGCATCCGCCCCTACTGAAAAGACCGATACCGGTAAGCGGAACCCCCTGAGTTTCAGTAACGCCAGTGGGCCCTCGCCCAGCTCGCTGCGCAGTACAAATTTCAGTGGCTTGCCGTCAGGGGTGATCCACACCAGTTGGGTCCGGCTGCTGTCGAGTGGCGTGATCCGCGCTTTATCCAGCAGACGAATAAACCCCCAGTTTCCCTGATTATGCTCGTACAGTCGCATTTCAGTGCTGACCGACTGCCAGCTCAGATCCACGCCGGGATAGTACGTATTCCCCGGCCAGGTAAAGCTTTGCCAGCTCTCCATCTGGTTGAAGTAATCCAGGCTCTGCCCGTCCAGCGCCAGCTGGATGCGCGCCACATCACGCGACGGTCTGGCCATCAGTTCGAAGTGAACACCGGCGTCACCCTGCGCAAAGATAATGTCTGAGATATCCGCCAACTGGTTGATAGCCGCCAGGAAGGCCGGGTTAACGGTCATACCCTGACTGGCAGACGGGTTCACCACCCAGTGGCTGCCTTCCTGATGCAGGATCCCGCCAAGATTGGTTTTCAGGAAGGCGGCAATACGTCCCGAGTCACCCCGCAGGAACTGCGCCAGCAGCGGAAGTGAGGCATCACTTCCCGTGGCCTTGAACGGATAGCGCCCGGTAAATGCCGTGTTCCATTGCGAGACGATCGTGCTCTGCCAGCGGGCATTCAGGCTCCCTGCCGCAGGAGCAAGCACCTGACGCCAGGCCAGATCCAGCGGCTGAACGAACAGGGCCTGACCAAATCCATTCCATTCCTGCCCGAGGCTCGCGGCAACGAGGCTACCGTAGTCCCGGGTATCCGTCAGGTCGATGGCTTTGCCCTGGAAAACCGTCTGAGCCAGCATCTGGGCCATCGCCTGCGGGTCCGGTGCGCTGGTCACCTGCTGTAACTTCAGCCGAACCTGGGTCACACGGGCCAGCCAGGACTGGAAGCTCAGATTGCCGTTGCTGCCTGTGCCATCCTTGCCGGCCATCAGACCATTCAGGGGACCAAACACACCATCAAGTGGACCTCTTGGCCCCTGGGCTTCTGCCGCAAACTGCTGCGCGCTCTTTTTGCTGCCGACCAGCTTTTTGGCCGAATCCACCAGAGAGTCGGCAAGTCGCTCACCTTTGGCACCGGTCTGGCCCTGCCAGGCGAATGTGTTCATCAGCGACACCAGCGGCGACTGGCGTACGTCAGCCAGCAGATTGAGCTGCGCAATCGCTTCGGACAGCGAACTGGCCCTCTGCCACTGGATGCTGTTGGCCATGTTCAGCCAGGCGTTACCAAAATCCGTGAAGTAACGTTCGATCAGGCGCTGTTTGAGGGCTTCCGGTGAGATATTACTGCCCGGCTGATGGGTTTTGTCAGTCAGCACCCAGTCAATTTCATCACGCCGGTTTTCCACCACCTCATCAATGGCGTTCTGAACCTGCTCTTCCCATGCCTGGCGTGTGAACATCCCCGGCACCGTTTCTTCAGTACTGAAGAGTGTCGAGGCATCGGTATCGCCAGTCATATCAGCCAGGGTCAGATCCGGCCAGTTGCGGGCGATACGCTGAAGCATCTCCTGGTAGAGACCCGACTCGGCATTACGTTGACCAATCTGTTTAAGCAATATCTGACGGACGGTGCCGACCAGCTCCATATCAGGTTTTATTTTCCATTCAGGATGAGCAAGCAGGTTCTGGACAAAGAAACCCAGCAGTTTCGGGGCCTGAGTCTGCCAGGTGGTGGCCGGCACACCGGCACGTCCCGGCCAGGCCTGCTGCATATTTGCGGCAAACCAGGAGGCATCGGCTTTATCGGGGCGGGCCAGCATCAGGTAACCTTTCAGCAGGTTATAGGTCTTCCGGGTCGCAGCGGTTCGCGCCTCACTGGCCGGTGGCAACTGCACAAAGGCATTCAACTGGCGATGAAGTTCATCTGCCAGCGCATCCCGCATCAGAACCTGGTTGTTACGGGCATACAGCGGCCAGAGCGCATTCAGGGTATCGCGGTCCTGATTCAGACCGAAACGGGTATACCACGGCGCACCGTGCGCTTCCCGGTCCTGCAGGCGGGCAATCGCCTGCTGCAACACCAGCTGGTTACGCAGACGCTCCGTGAGGGGCTGTCGGGTATCGGCTGCCGCGCGGGCGGTTTCCTGCGCCTGATAAATCTGCGCACGGTTGACCACCAGAGACAGCAGAGTCCCTGCCCCCCACAGCACAACCAGCGTCAGCAATACCAGACGCAGCACCCGCCGCCAGTGAAAACCGATTTTACGGGGATGAACCTGCAGGCAGTCTTCTTCAAGTGCCTGCCACGCAGGATGACTCAACCGCGCATGCGGCAGTGTAGCCGTCGCCGAAAGCGCAGGACTGAACATCACGCCACGCAGACGATAAGGCGCGGGCCCGGTCATCAGGCTGGTCAGCAGCGGGGTCAGTTGCTGCTTAAGACGGCCACGCAGTTGATCGGACAGCTGCATCAGCCAGTCATGGCGGGTATCACTCAACAGGGCTGGCATGCCGGCCCTGCGCAGACGTGATGAAAGAGAGGTCAGCGACGCAACAGCAACTTCCGGTGCTGCGCCCGGACCAAACAATGCGCCGGTCGCTGGAACACCCTCCCCTTCCTGGCTCCAGGCGTCTTCACGAATGAACCACAGCCAGACCGGTACCTGCCAGCCCAGCATCGCGTCAGCTTTCTGACGACTGCGCACCAGCGTGTCCAGTGCGGCAGCATCCGGAAGTGTTGCGCAGTCCATCACCTGCACAATGCCATCCACAGGGCGCTGCGGGCGCACCTGATTGAGCACCTCAACAAATTCCGGGTCCGGCGTGGCCTTTGCCTGCCCGGCATGGATCAGCACAATACCGTCATTTTCCTGCCAGTGGTCGCGCTTCAGTCCCGGAACCACTTTCGTGATATGTTCATCGGTCCCCTGAACCAGCAGCAGACGAACCTTCGATTTCCAGCGACGGCCGTAACGCAGGCGAAGGTGATCGATGAGAGGATCGGCGATAAAACGCGTGGTGTCTTCATCGGTATGCGGCGCATCAGGCTGGGACGTGGTGGTGAGACTGTTTTCTGACTCACTATTCTGATTACCGCCGCGTTCACCGGCCGTCGCCATTAATTTTTCAGCAAACCATCCGATAATAAGAATGATGATGCCAAGCGTCAGGCAAAAGACGATCGCACCGAGGTGGCTGTAAGGACCCACGCGCACCGCACTGGCCGTCTCTTCCGGATAGAACCAGAGAAAACACCCGAATATGCCGGTGATGCAAAGCGTAAAGAAAACAATGGAGGCAAGTGCTGAAGGTCTGTTCATAGCGAGCGGTAACAATCCCTGATTATTATTCCGGAGTAACAGCACAGAGCTGTCGGTAGTCTGCTGAAGATTCGGTCACAACTATCTGCGCTTCACGATCAGCAAGGCACTGGCGGGTTGCGAGGATTAAGGCCTGCCACGGGGCCGCGACACCGGCAAAACCCGCAACAGCATCGATATTAACGTAGCGCTGAGCGGTCAGTTCCGGCGCATAAATGCCGCAGGCCGTGCTCAGCATATCGCTGAAAGCAAGCCGACCACCGGTTATCCAGCCCCGAAGTGGGGTGTCTTTTTTAAGATTGGCCCACAGCATGGCATGACGTAAGGCATGCCCCAGGTCGCCCGTATGATTGATTTGCGGACGATGAATGCGTACTGATTTGGGCGGCATATCTTTAAGGCGGCAGTTGGTCATCAACACCACCGAAATGGCTTCACCGGAATCATCAGCAGGAACGTCATTCAGCTGTGCGCTAATCACCAGCAGCGCCGAGGGTTTTTCGTAATGATAATCAAGCCAGTAATCGAAAATGCGTAACCCTGACAGGTCACGGATACGGATAATCGGGCGGCTAATCTCGGGTAACCAGCTCAGAGAAAGGTCCGGCAGGTCTTCAGCCACGTCCAGCGCCAGATAGCAGGTCATGGCCGGAGGCAGTGAGTCCAGTAACTTATTGATACGACCGGTCATCTCAGCCTGAAGGCTTGCCAGCATGTCGGGGGCATTTTCCCCGCCGGATAAGCGGGAGTGTCTGACCGGTTTTTCGGACCCACGGGGGATCACTGGCTGAAGAATGGGTGATTTGATGAAAGCCGCTTTTTGCGTGGGATTATGCTCGCGCTCAAGGGCATTCACCAGAAACTCACCGGCAAACCAGGCGAACCGCTGCCCACGCCCTTCAGCGGCAGCATAGCGGGCTTTGACGGTTCTGTTGGTGGCATCCTGACCCACGCTCAGATATTTGTACCCAGTCCGACGCGCCGAGAACATGGCTCCCCAGATAAGGACTGGGAGCACAATAGCAAACAGCCAGAATCCGGGACCTGAGCGCTCACCTTGCCAGAACAGAAACGTCAGCCCCATCCCAGAGATTAAGACGGCAGCACCAAAAATGAGCCAGCGGCTGGTCACCGGTCGCGGCGGTTTGGTTTTCTTTTCCGGGATCCTTTCCAGAACAACAGGCATGATCAACCCACCAGCGCGTCAGACAGAGAACTGATCAGCGTACAGCCGCAGGCGCATTTGTGGCCGTGAAACGCCACCGGGATCCCGTTATCCAGATAATCAGGATGACCTTCTGTGATGGTGGTTGGCCCATGCCCTTGTTGTGGGCAGGACACTTTGTCGCCTTTACGGGCAACGCCGATACCACCAAAAATCATGGTAGATGAGCCTGACTGGACTACGCCACCGTGAGTTGTTTTATCACCGATTCGAATAATTCCTTGCATAGTTCTACCCCTTAGCTAAGTTAGCCAAATTATTTGACGCTGCTTACTTCATGCAATCGTCTGTCATTTCCTTTTAAATATTTTATTCGCTCATTCGTCTTATCTAACAAACATTGCTCATATATACTTGAAAACGCAGTTCCAGTTCTCGATTCGTAGGTTTCATAATCGCAACTGACATCTCTCATTTTTATCCACGCGAGTTGAGTTTTTTTCAGATAAATACCTCTTGACTCACTCTGACCATAAAACTCAGCACCTTCTTTCTTATACTCTTGGATTAGTTCCTTATAAAAATAATTTAGCCCACCATCTGCTTTAACATATTCATTTTTAATTTTTAGATAATTATCCTGTTCACTTGAAGAGTCAGCACATACATAAGTTGAAAATGAAAAGACAACTAGCATCAATGCAAAACAACCATTCATTTTAAACTGCGCTTTACGCATTAATATATTTTCGAACCCAAGGCTATGGAAATTTAAATTCATTATTTCTAACACTACTATCAGCGACATCATCAATACTATTCATTTTTATATTTTTTTCTCCAAAAGAGTTAGATTCACATCGCTTTGTGCTTATTGTATCACCATTTTTTTTTACGTCTAAAAGAGCAACTGCTCCAGGTTTTTCTTCTGGAACTCTTAATACATAGGAATACCCCCCACGATTAAACCCAAGATATGTAGTATATGTTCCAAGATCAACCCATCTTTTAAGCTTATTCTGAGTATCAAAATTCACATTCAGCTCAGAAGTGCTTCCCTTACTAAAAGTATATCTTATAGTGTCATTTTTCTCATTAGCACAAAAAACAGCTGCGCGAATCGCTTTCCCAGAAAAATTACATGATGCAATGAGAGTCTCACCGGGCTTACATTCATTAGCATATGAATGAAAAGAGGCCGTAATTGCCAGAATAAAAAATAAATTTTTCATAAGAAAACCTTTTCACATAGTTTATAAGCAGTTCGTCGTTCTTCGAGCCCCATGTCTCCACCATTAACGACACTTGTTACACCAGCGACATCATCATAACCTTTCCCGCGATCTGCATTATAAGGTTTATATTTAGTCCAGAACCATAGGGCACTTCGGATTGCATATGGCATTTCATTTACTTCTTCTGGATTGGTAACAGTATCAGGAGGCGTCCCCAGCCAATACTGAGTATAATCAGCATTGAATCCGTTGTATTTTTCATAGCCAGTGATTTGAATTAAACCTCGCCCTCTAAAATTATATCCATCATCAGGATTACTTTGCCTATTTCCATTTAACCTTAAATAATGTTTGCGGCCAATTGCTTGTACATCAGCATTTCGTATAATTTTACCTGCTGAATTTCGTTCATACCCATCGGTGTCAGCCTCAACCGGATGTTGCCTGTAATACTTACTAAAGGATTTCAGCGCAGCTGGTGAGAACTGAAATTTTTCTGTTAGCCCTTTCATTTCTGGGCCAACCTCTCCTTTAATTTGTGAAAAGAAGTGTCGTAATCTCGTTGGGGTATCTAGCTTAAACTCTGTCAATCTCCCACGCAGTTCCTCAACGACGGCATTCAAATCAGAATCTGTGGCTTGCGGGAAGATGATTTTTAATTGTTCGTACGTAACACCATCGTCATTAGCAACAGCTCCTATTGCACCCAAAAACATCACCGGATGCATATGCCACACCGCTTTACCCGCCGTAAAGGGCTCAACCTGACTCATCCATTCCATATCGTCCAGCCACTGCTTCGCAATATCGATACGCAGGGTGTCATAGTCCTGGAAAAATGCCGTCCATTTCTGATGGCCGCTACCGCCAAACCATTCGCTTTCGTGCTTAACTACCATCCGCGAAACGATATCGCGTACGCCCATCTCAGGGTGGTGTAGTGCAACGAAAAGCTCCCTCTCAGAAAGCTGCCCGTCCTTGTCAGTATCCATCTTATCAATCATGCCCTTATAAAAGCGGGACATCTGCTGTTCCTGAATACCGCGTTCCGGCCTGACCTGGTCGGCAAGCCACTGGTATGCCGATTTCATCCATCCTTCTTTTAGCGAAGCGGCCATATCTGGCGTACTTTCTTCAACCAGCGCCGTGAACCCCAGCTCCTTCAGGTAGTATTGCTCCTTCACATCCACATGGTCCTGACACAACCAGTAATTCTGGCCTGCCTGGTAATATGTTTTTTCACTGACTGTTTTCGGGTTGCATTTGTCCACGGGCAAAATGATGTGCATGTCCTTGCTAACCGTCGAAGTCGTTTTGGTAAAGGTATCGCCGGAATTTGTATAAAGTACTGCGTCAGGGTGAACGCGTATATATTTCCGCCCCGCCTTAACTTCCCCAGGATTATCGAGGAATGCCGGCATCCGGCTGTCGACACAAAGAACCTCAATATGGGCAAACCTGCTGTCGCTAATTTGTGCCTTGCTCGCAGGGGCGATATCTTCTCCCAGAAAACCGATAGCGTCACCGGCGTTGATTTTCAGTGGTGCATCCGGTTTAACTACTGCATCAAAAGTGCCCTTCGCAACCGCCTGCTGCATCCAGACAGGCAAATGGGCGTAGTGTTCACCATCCTCTGCCATATATTCCGGCAGCAGGGTGACCCAGAACTTTTCGTCCTTCAGTTTACCGTTTTCATCAAACTCTTGTGCCAGCCCAAAGGGTTGCGGCTCAGTCGCACCTGCCAGCGCTTGGGGGGACACGGGCTTATTCATAAAAATCGCTTCTTTCAGAATAAGAACGCGCTTTCCTTGTGCAAGTTCCCCTGTTCGCGTAGGTGCTGGAGAATGAGACTCTGCATTCTGGCTACTCTCGTAGTTTCCTGCCTTTCTTTTACTGACAGCTTTTCTGGCAACCATACATTTGCGTTTATCAAATGCCGACAGCGGTGCCAGGCCCATATACAGCGAATAAAACTCAAGCCAGGTTTGCTCGTTGTTCGGGTCTGGCTGACAGACAGACTTCACCAGCACAAAGGTCGTTGTGTACTGAATGGAATGACTGAGAAAGGTGCTCTTCTGATAATCCTTATTCAGGCGCCAGGCCACCACTTCACCGTCCACCATACACTGCAGCGGAACTGCGGTCCCCATCGTTTCCGCTGTAAGCACTGACCCCGGGGCTGATTTCTGAGTGATATGGAGTCCGCCATGCCACATCTTGTTGGTGCCCGCCAGCCAGGAGCCATGAGGCTCCTGGCCAATAACCCCCATCATTTCATCCAGCGTGGCGTAGTTCTCTCCGTTTTGCTTGCGAGCGGGAAAACAAATTTTCCCGGTAGATGCTGCCGGGACGCCCCTGCTTTCTGATAGCCGCGCAGTTACATCTTTGTGTCGATAAAAGACGAATGAGGGTTTTGCCCTGCGGTAATCCCCGCCTGGATAATAGCCATTATTTTGTTTGAAATCAGATACCCACTGCTGGCCATTGAACATGGCCATATGCCCATGAGGATGATCTTTTTTTATTTCACCCACTGGAAAATCTGATTTTTTGATCCCCTGAATGATAACAACATCACCGGCAATGAAGCTACCAGGCGCAGTGATTACCTCAAAACCTCTTTCAACAAGTGCTGGACCATAGTCTTTTGCCGATACTATCGAAGGCCAACTGCTTATGTCTCCTCCTGAGTTGATTGCATTCTTAACATAACGGGCACAATATCCTGTGGATGATGATTCAGCATGTTCATTCACATACTGAACTGCTTTTTGTGCATCCCACATAAATTCATCCTTAATTTATATTATTCAACTATCACTCAGAGGCAACGTTATTAATTTTCCAGCACCCATGATTATCATCCAGTGATACATCATAGGTTTTCTTAATTTCACTAACACCTAATTGCAATTTCACATCTACTTTATGTTCAGTTTGTTCAACCTGATGAGTTGATATGTTATTCACCCAATCATCAAAAATATCCTGCGCATCCGTGAAATACTCTGCATCCAGATCATTTTCCGAAAGTGACTCCCCGAGTTTGTTAAGCAGTTCAGGAGACACCCATTTCTTCAGGCGATTCTTATCGTTAGCTGCAGATGAAGTCAGCGGATATTTATTCTGATTAATTTCCTGCAGATACCAGTGATAAAAGTCCGAGGTTATTTTTTTTGGAGAAGCACAGTTCACATCAGCCGCATTTACGCTTCCCAACGATGTAATAAAAAGAAAAGCTGTAAGCAAAGAGATTATTTTCATTAAAGAACTCCTTAGCGTGACATCATCCCATCAGTCTCAGATGGCTGAAGGTCTAGTGTGGTTTTATCGAAAACAGGCGGCTCACTCTGCATATTTGCCGCAGACATCGGCACCTGATAACGCGCCGCTTTGGTAATGAAGTCCCCGTTGGTACCATGCTCAATCCCGCTTTCACTCAGCTTCAACCAGGAGCCACCGCCGTTCAGCGTCAGCGTTTTCGGGGTGCTGATGATAACCTCATCTTTGCTGCTGGTGACCGTGAACTGCTGATCGGCACTCATTTCAAGCGTGCTGTGCTGGGCACGCACTTCGACACTCCCCAAGTTGGCGATAACTTTTGCCCCGGCTTTATGTGCAAACAGTCCCAGAGACTGCTCCGCGCTGACCGTGACATTTTGCATCGCCCCGATATCGACATGCTTACCGGCGGTGATCATGGTGTTCTGTGCACTGGTCAGTTGCAGGTGCTCGCCTGAGGTGAGCGCAATTCCCTGTGGGGCAGAAGCCAGCACCACCGCCGACTGCAAATCTTTCAGGCGGTTTTGCACCAGATTGTTCTGTGTCTGAATATCGCAGGTCAGGGCTTTCGCCGTTTCCGCTGCGCCATTCAATGCCTGCATCGCTCTGTTGGCCTGGGTTATCTGGCTGACGGCTGGCGTCATTTCCAGCACCTTCCCTTCACCTTTGGTCTGGGCATCCGCCGTCAGATAGACGCCGCGGCCCGCACGCAGGGCCCCAAACTCATCGGTGCGCAGCTCAAAACCGGTGCCACGCTGTTCGCGCTGAGCATCCACCAGATGACCGATATTGAGTTGGGTCTTACCGAACTCGGTTGCCAGCTTGATGTGCTCTTCCTGACGCTTATCCTCCAGGCGAAGTTTGTTGTTCGCCGGCGTGCGCAGAACGTTACGCGTGTGGTTATCGTCAGTGACGTGATCCGGGTGTTCAGAATCGTGCTGAGCATGGGCGATATACGGACGGTCAGGATCACCCGCATCGAACATCACCGAGACTTCGGTCCCGTCGAGCAGTGGCGCATGGAAACCGTAATTGTCTCCGGCATACGGCTTGGCCATTCGCAGCCACAGATAGGCATAGCCCTGTTCGCTGTCGTTACGGTCAAAGTCAAGTTTCACCCGGTAACGGCCCTGGCTGTCCAGCCAGGCATAGGTATCGCCCTTCTCGGTGCTTTCCACCCGCGCCGGCAGCGTTCCGGCCACTACCGGCCGGTTCAGCAACGCCGGGCGATAACACACCGCTTCGCTGTAGGGGATACCGGTAAACGTCATACTGAAACTACGTTTGCGGGAACCACTGCTCTGCACGCCGGTGATGACGATCCCGTCTTTCAGGCTCGCAGGCAGGCTGCCCTGGGGTTCAAGCACTTCCCCGGGGGCCAGAACCGGGCTGGTCGTTTTGCCGATAACGGCCTGCTGCGCATTCAGAATGCGCTCATGACGCAGCCGGGCATAATACGCGCCGCTTTCCGGTGTATCCGTGTCACCTTCGCTAAGGAAAGGCTCTGCGTAGTGATACACCGCCCCCGTCGTGATGCCCTCAGTGCTGCTGACGGACGCGGAGCTATCCTGCGGCGTCAGCGCGTCGCGATAGTTGTAATCCCGGGTTGCCACGCTCCCGGTGACCACCTGCTGGCGGGTTTTGATATCCCAGACGCTGAGCTGGCCATTATCACTGGTGCGTGATGGCGGGATCAGCGGCAGAGCAACACCAAACTGATACTGCTCCGGGCTGTCCTGAAAAATCACCACGTCCTGTTCGAGACGGCCATCCATTTCGAAACGCCAGAAGATACCCACTTCGGCCAGCAAACGCTGGATGAATTCAAGATCGGTTTCACGCCATTGCGTGATGAGCTCGCGTACCGGGTAAGACTGTGACAGACGAAAATCAAAATCCGGACCTTCCAGCCCGTGTGAACGCAGGATTTGTTCAACCACTTCCGGCACGGACTGATTGAGATAAATTTCGCTGCGCTTTGTGTGCTGCAGCAGCGCAATACGCGGCACAATATTGAGCGTGTAATGGGTTTCATCGGACGATGTCAAAAGACGCTGAAAAGTATGCACCACGCCATAGACAGTCCGCACTGGCGTGGCTGGCATCCCGTTATACTGAGGCATCTGGAATGTGAACACCGCCGGTTTAAGCAACACGCTGTCACTGGCAATGTCATTAGCGACACAAGTCACTCTGACGGTATAGTGCCAGGGATCACTGAGCTTCTCTTCGCCCCGAAAATTGAAGACGTCAAGAAAATGCGGGCAATCGTGAACGTCGAGCTTGTAGCGGGACATCCCCAGAAGTGCATCAATGTTGTCCTTTGCCAGGGCAATTACAGAATCACTCATCGCTTTTATCCTCTGACAGGCTCTGTCGCCGGTTCATCAAATGCGAGGACAATGCCCTCATCCTCATTCCAGTCAAGCCGCAGGGTCTGCGGTTTCTGCTTCGCCGCCATGTGAGTCAGCAACTGCTGACTCAGCACCGGTAATATTTGCTGGTTGAGCAGGCTGTCGACATTACGCGCACCGGTATCCGGCAGCAGGCAGGCGGTGGTCAGGGCGTCAAACAAGCTCCCGCCGATATGGGTTTTCAGGCCATAGTGGCGATGCAGACGCTTGCTCACCTGGGCCAGTTTCATCTGCACGATGGTGCGCATCGCGGTCTCATTCAGCGGACGATAAATGACGGTCTGGAAACGGGCCAGCAGTGCGGGCTGAAAGTGGTCACGCAGGATCGGTCGCAGCAGTTCATGCAGGTCACCTTCGCTGGCTTCCGGTTGTTCATCCAGCAGTTGCATCAGGTGGTCGCTGCCGAGGTTCGAAGTCATCAGGATCACGGTGTTACGGAAGTCAATTTCGCGCCCTTCACCGTCGCGCATAAAGCCCCGGTCAAACACCTGATAGAACAGGTTCATCACGTCGCGGTGCGCCTTCTCCACCTCGTCGAGCAACACCACGCTGTACGGGCGTTTACGCACCGCTTCGGTCAGAATGCCGCCCTGACCGTAACCGACGTAGCCCGGTGGCGAGCCCTTCAACTGGGAAACGGTATGCGGCTCCTGGTATTCGGACAGATTGATAGTGACAAGGGATTTCTCACCGCCGTATAGCACATCGGCCAGCGTGAGTGCGGTTTCGGTTTTACCCGTGCCGCTCGGGCCGACCAGCAGGAACACGCCCTGCGGGCCATGCTCCGAGGTAAGGCCGGTTTTGGCGGCACGCAGGCGCTGCGCAATGGCGTTGAGCGCCACATTCTGGCCCACAACGCGTTTGCCAATTTCAGCTTCCAGACTCAACAGTTCAGTCTGCTCGTCCTTCATCAATGAAGAGAGCGGGACACCGGTCCAGTCGGCAATCACGTTAGCCACGGTGCGGGTGTCCACATCCACCTGAATCAACGCCTCATCCCGTTGCAGGTTTTTCAGCTGTTGCTGCAGGTCGTGGATGTCGGCCTGGCGGCTGCTGCCCTCTGAGTGAAAAGCCTGACGGCAAACCATCAGTTGCTCTGCCAGTGCTTTTTCTTCGCTAAAACGTTGATCTAGCGTGCCGATATCCGCATCCAGCGCGAGGCACAATTTTTCAATCCCGGCCAACCGCTCACCATGGGAATGGCCGCCGACAGCGATATCTTCCAGTAAGGCCTGCTCTTCCAGAACCAGTGCAATCCGCTGCGCTTTCAGACGGGTAATTTCTTCAGGCACGGTATCGAGGCTCATGCGCACGCGGGCGCTCGCGGTATCCAGCAGGTCAACTGCCTTGTCCGGCAATTGACGGCCGGTCAGGTAACGGCGAGAGAGCGTGACTGCGGCTTTAACTGCGTCATCGGTGATATGCACACCATGGTGCTCGGCATAACGGGATTTCAGGCCTCTGAGCATCAGGCAGGCCGTGTCGTCGTCCGGCTCATCGACTTTGACCATCTGGAAACGACGCTCCAGTGCAGCATCGCGTTCAAAATACTGCTTGTATTCGCTCCAGGTGGTGGCGGCGATAGTGCGTAATTCCCCCCTTGCTAATGCAGGTTTCAGCAGGTTAGCCGCATCCGCGCCGCCCGCCTGGTTACCCGCACCAATAATGGTGTGTGCTTCATCGATAAACAGCAGGACGGGTGTCGGCGACTGCTGTACGGCATCGATGACGTTTTTCAGGCGCTGTTCAAACTCACCTTTCACGCCGGCACCGGCCTGCAGCAGGCCCAGGTCGAGGGTGCGCAGGCTGACGGTTTTCAGGCTGTCCGGGACATTACCTTCGGCAATGCGCAGCGCCAGGCCTTCCACCAGAGCAGTTTTACCGACGCCCGGTTCGCCGACCAGAATCGGGTTGTTCTTGCGACGTCTTGAGAGAATATCCACCATCTGACGGATTTCTGTGTCACGCCCGAACACCGGGTCGATGTTGCCTTCTTTCGCTTTAGCGGTGACGTCGAGGGTGAATTTATCCAGCGCGTTTTGCAACGCCGGGGAGAGTTCGCCGTTTGATGTTGCAGTAAGCCCGTCCTCTGGCTGCGCGAAGGTGTTGATGGCATCGCTCCCGGTGCGTGACAGCTCAGCGTCCTGTTGCAGTTCCGGGCGCTCATCGGACTGCGCATCCAGCAGCGGACGCAGGCGTTCAAGCTGGCTTTGTCCCAGCGTCAGCAACGGCCACAAGCCGTCACAACCCAGCAGTTTGTGCGAGTCAATCATCGCCGACAGCAGGTGCGCGCTACGGATAGTGTCCGCGTCCTCAAGTGATGCCACCATCCACGCCTGTTTCAGAAGGGCTTGCAGGTTATCGGCCAGTTGCGGACGGCTGCGCACCGAGCGCGGCAGGTTATCCAGCCAGCCGAGTAAATCCTGCCACATGCCGTCCATGTCCCATTCGTAGCGACGGGCCAGCACCGTCAGGTCACCTTCCCCCTGCTCCAGTAATTTCAGCAACCAGTGTTCCGGCAAGATTTCGGCATGAGCGCGGGTCTGGCACAGGGAGGCAGCGCCTTCTAGCGCACGGGCACAATAAGGATTAAGACGACGCAGCAGAATGGCGGGGTTTTCCATGAGTTTCTCTCTTTACGGTTATATTCAGACTCAGGACACGCTACCGCCCATCGCCGTTAACCGAGGCGCATAAGGTTTTTTAACAACAGGAGTATGCGGCTCCACAGAGAAACCGCATACCGGACAATCAGAGACTATTTGCGTTTGAGTCTTTCTTTCGCTGGTACAACTTGTTCATATTTTGTTGCCCCCCACCCATTGCGGAATCCGGGAAATCCCACTTTTTTCCAGTTAAGCTTTATTTTTTTCTTTTCAATACACGCGGCCACAAAGCGATGTTGCCCATCCATGATATAAATCACACCCATTGAGTCCTGCCAGACATTGATAGACAACTCTGCTCCACTTTGTATTTGGGCCCTTTTCTCAGCTACGACTGATGGAATAACTGCCTGCTGTGCCGGCTGAGGTATGCCGGTATTGCTTGCCAATGACTTACCTGTCGGGTCATACCCAATTGATGCACAATCGAAATAGTCCAAAACACGCTCCTAATAAAGGCAGAGATAATCTGCCTTTCAGTTAAACTAGGCGGTTGCTCGTTCATTCCAGGAGTCAGAATGAATGATGTTGCCGTCTTTATAAGTCCAGGTGATTTTTTCGTAGCGCAGTTCGATTGTTTCTAGATGATTGTGCTTCTCTTTGGACGCATCTTTGATGTCGTACATCAGCGGTGCCACTCTGACCAACTTCACGTTTTCCAGTTTGGTGTTGAAGTACTCCACTTCCTGGCCGGCGTCGTTGATTTTGTACCACTTGAATTCTGCAGATTTTAGGGTCTGCCCAGTGGTCACAGCTTTGTACAGATAGGGGCTGGATGAGTCGATTTCCTTAGTAAACAGGAACGGCATATGAATGCGGGTCCCGGTCAGCTTGCCGGTGTTATTATCGGTCGGGATGTACAGGTTGTGCTCCTGAGCAACCACTTCGATGCTGCCTTCACGATCTTTCACATCCACGGAACCTTTAATGTCCGCACCACCGTCGTCTTTCAGCCAAAGATAAACAGGAATTGCCATGTGTTACTTCTCCATTTCGTTTTTTGATACGTCACCATCCAGTGATGACGTCAGGGTGTTGCCCGGTATCCGGCAAGCATCTGCCTGCGGTACCAGACTGATTTCGACACGCCGGTTAAGCGTACGGCCTTCCGCGGTGTCGTTCGTGGCAACAGGGCGGCTTTGGCCATAGCCCTGCACCGCAAAACAGCTTTCCGGCACATCGCCGGTATCGCGCATCCAGTTACGCACCGATTCGGCACGTTTCAGGGAAAGCGTCTGGTTGAGTTCGGTACTGCCGGTATTATCAGTGTGCCCGCTGACCACAATCAGCCAACCCGGTTTGGCTTTGATACCCACCAGGGAATTCACCAGCACTTTGGTCGAGCCCGACTTCAGATCCACTTTGCCCGAATCGAACAGCGACATGCTGTCGAGGCGGATAATTTTCGGTACCGGCTTCAGCTTTGGTTTTGGCGGTGGTGGAGGCGGGACCCAGGTGTCAATCGCCTGCTGGACACGCAGCCACAAGTGCTCCCCCGTATAGAGACCCAGACCATAACGCTGCGGCTCGCCCTGGCGCTGCCAGCGCTCCAGCAACAGCGCATCCTGCTGCAGGGCATGCAGTGACTGTGCTTTAGGAACATAGTGCGTCATCGGGATGGCGTACCAGCGCTGCAGGTTCGAACTGACCCGGCCGATAAGAGACTGGTTATGCATGACGGACAGACCTGTTGCTACCAGCGAGCAAAGCAACAGAATAATGACCACCCGGCGCCCGGTTTTGCCCCCCTGCAACGGCATGGCAAAAGGTTCCAGCAACGGCAGTACCGGATCGGCAAAATGCCACAACGGGGGATAAGAGATGACCTGCGGCGGCGGCAGCAAGGTTGTATGGCGAAAAAGCCACTGCGGCCACATGGCGTCAGAAAGGGCTCTGATCGCTCCACTGCGCAGCACCAAGGCAAAGGGTACCACTGGCGGGCAGAGGCGGTCCGGTTTCGACAGCTCATCCATGACCACCTGCTGTAGCAGGCTCATCGCCTGAGCCAGATACGACAGGCGGGTCACGCTCTCCGGTCGTTGACGCCATTCATCCAGCGTCAGGGCAGATTCATCAGCCGGGCAGACCAGAGACGTTTTTCCCCTGACCACAATCCACGGCGTTTCGGGGCCTGAAAACTCCCCCGTCAGCACCACCGGTGGTGTATACCCGGAAAGGTTTTTCAGCTGTTTCATCTGTTGACGCACGACTTTCAGGGACGCCCGCAGTTGTCCTTCGTCCACATGTAAATCCGGCAGGAAGCGGAACATAACAACCAGTTGCCCGGCCATTCGCGGTTCACGAAGCAGTAATTTTTCCGCAAAAGTGCTCAGGCTCTCCGATGCCCCCACCTGCAGATAACAGCCCTGCGCGGTGGTACGGCACGTTCCATCAGCAAACAGGTTGTCACTGAGAGAGCCACAGACCAGCAAAACGGGTCCGGTAAACCCTTCAGGTGGATAAACTCCGCTTTCGTCCTGTACTTTAGCAGGGCACTGACGCCGATAGTGTCTGCGCGTTATCAGCAACGCCGCGATGCAGACTGCAACCGTCAGACCACCTTTCAGCAGTGCGGCGACATTCAGAAATCCCCAAATTAGCCAGAGTATCGCAGCAAGACAAATCAACACTGGAAAAAGCGCCCTGAGCTGCACAGAACTTCGCATCAGTGCAACTCCGGCAGTTGCTGATGAAGCAGATCCTGTAACCACAGGTGACCACCGATCCAAACAGCGGCGGTCAGCACCATGGCCAGGATTATCCAGCACCATACAGAACGCAGGAGGTTGTAACGGTGTTTACCGGTCTTATGGACCACCAGAGACACGCCGGTTTCCAGCGGGGGAACACGGGCATTCAGGGAGGCCAGGATCTCCTCACGCTGTTCCTGCCCCCCCCCGGTCAGACTGAACTGCCCCTGAAAACCCAGTGCCAGCACCCGCTGGTAGCAGGCCAGGACCGCCGGTACCGGAGAGGGCTGACGTAAAACCTCCGCAATACGGTCATACAGCGCACCTCCGGCACGCAGCGAGCCGAAGTAACGTGCCTGTAACGGCGCAGCACGCCAGGCTTTCGCCCCTTCATCCGTGTCCATTTGCTGTAGCACGTCGTTGCCTGAGCGTCGTTCAGACCCGGAACCAGACGTATCGGATCCAGACGAAGCCACCGCTGGCTTACGGTTCATCACCGCTTCATCCAGCAGCGCACATTGCGCATAGGAAATATGCGTGATGCTCTCGCTGTCGTACCCGGCATGCTCCAGTGCTTCCCTGACGCTCTCCACCTGCGCACAACAGTTTTTATAGAGCGCCTGACCATCGGGCGCTCTGGCCCCATGGCGCAGCTGCGCCACGGTAAGCCAGGTGTCCGCCATCAGGCTGTCGATATCGATATCGTTTCTCATGAGCGCAGCACCGCAAACAGTTCAAGCTCCAGTTCACCCAGCAGCGACGGCACATAGAACAGACAGACGCCCTGTTCCAGCATGTCGTGAGCCGCCCGACTCTCCATATCCAACACGAAATACTGGTTTTCCAGTCGTACCGGCAGCGCCGCAGGGACACGGCTCAACGGAATAAGTCCGATCCCTTCCATCGCCACACCGGAAATCTGCCCAACGTCATCCGGGGTTCCCACCATTGCCATTTCGGCAAACTTCTCGGCCACCTGCCAGGCCGGCAGAGTTGAGCGGACAGAAAGATAGAAGTCGGCTTCTTCGCGCAGACGGATATCGTGCAGTACAGCCTTCCAGGTCTGCTCGTCCTGGCGGATCATGTTCACCGCAATGACACGCGACGGCAGACTGGCTTCCAGCAATTCACTGATCAGTTCGAACAGCGGCGGGAAGGTGTTTTCCGGAGCCTGATGGTCATAACCCGGAATGGCATCGAGGTCGCGGTCCAGTGAAAAAGTCAGCATACTGCCGGCCAGACGTGCCAGCTCTGCCCACACCAGTTCAGGGTGGCGGGCCGGGAAACGTTCGAACTCGGACAGGACACGGGCGTGGGTGTTTAGCGCATTCAGCAGCCAGAACAGCGACACATCAGCCACGGCAAAATCAGCCATCCGCTCGTTACTTTCACGACGCATGGCCATCAGGCGCTGACGACGGGAGCGCAACTGGCGGTTGAGCAGCACCAGACGCTCGCACAGTACCTGGCTTGCGGAGAACAGGGCCATCGGTGGCACAAAGTCAGGATCCTGACGCCAGCCCCCCTGACCATCCCGTAACAAACGCGCCACAGCACAGGTCTGCCATGCATCGTTACTTTCATGGTCAAAGCGAAAGGCGAGGTTGAACCGGGCCACGGCCATCGGCTCTTCTTCCTGACCAAAAACATCCTGAATCGTTACCCACTCTTCCCGATAGCGCAGAGGACGCTCTGCAGGCACCGATTCTGTCTGGACATTGATAATGCCGGGTTGCATCACCGGCAACGCAACCAGAACGGTCACACTCTCCGCGCGGCCCGAAGCCGGCAGCACCACTTCCCGCGGCTCGGGTGGCAAATCGCTGTTTTGGGTGTCAACCAGTGTGCCATCCGGAAGCCACAGACGCAGTGTCTGCACCTGAACCCGACCAGAAGTCAGAAGTGCTTCATTGAGTTCGACCCGCTCCACGCCCCACGGAAAGGGACTGGTGAGTGAGGACAATCCTGCGCGGGAAAACGACTCCCACTCAGACTGCTGCTGAAACTGCTGAGGGGCCAGCAAGGCCCCTTCGTTCCATAACGGGCGATAAATTTTCATCCCTGATTTCCCCTCGCCTTACGCTTTCGCCTTCGGCATCTGGGAAACCAGAGACAGATTCACGTCCATGCCTTCCACCTGGAAATGCGGCACCGCATACAGTTTCACGCGGAAGAAGCCCGGGTTATCTTCGATATCTTCCACCATCACTTTCGCATCACGCAGCGGGTGAGACGCCTGCAGGTCGTCGCCCGGATCGGTCATTTCCGTCACCAGGCTGCGCACCCAGGTATTGAGTTCCAGCTCCAGCAGACGGCGGTCCTTGGTGGTGCCGATGTTTTCACGCTGAATAAGCTTCAGGTAATGCGCAATACGTGACAGCAGGAAGATATACGGCAGACGCGCGTTGATGCGGCTGTTGGCCGTCGCATCGGCGGTGTCATACAGTGCCGGTTTCTGGGTAGAGTTCGCCGAGAAGAAGCAGCTGTAGTCGCGATTTTTGTAGTAGGACAGCGGAATGAAGCCGAGGTTGGCGAATTCAAACTCGCGGGTTTCCGGGATCATCACCTCACTCGGGATCTTCACCTGATTGCCGGTGCCCAGATCGTAGAGATGGATAGGCAGGTCCTGAACGGCACCACCGGCCTGCGGACCACGAATTTGTACGCACCAGCCGTTGTTGATGAAGCTGCGCACCATGTTGGCGGCAAACGCAAACGAGGCATTGGTCCACAGGTATTTGTCGTGATCCGGGCCTTTCACTTCTTCGACGTAGTTGAAGCTGCGCACCGGCACGGTGTCCGGACCATAAGGCAGGCGCCCCAGCACACGCGGCATCACCAGACCGATATAGCGGGAATCGTCCGTCTCGCGGAAGGATTTCCATTTGATGTATTCGGCACGATCGAAGTAGTTGCCGATATCTTTGATCGCCGCCACGTCCTCCATTGTGTCTTTGAGGAAGAACTTAGGTCCAGCAGAGCCGATAAACGGCATGTGTGCTGTGGCAGACACTTTCGAAATATTGCGCAACAGGGCAACGTCCTGCGCAGACGCATCGAACTCGTAGGCGGAAATGAGTGCGGCAATCGGCTCTCCACCCGGAGAATCGTATTCTGCGGTATATGTGTGCTGGTATAATCCGCTCTGAATAATCTCCGGCGCGTCTTCAAAATCCTGACGCAAATCGTCCTTCGACAGGTCAAGCAGCTCGATTTTGACGTTCTGACGGAAGTCGGTTTTGTCGACCAGTGACTGCACCCCGCGCCACAGGGATTCTACCGACTGGAATGCCTCATGGTGCATGACCCTGTCCAACTGGCGGCTAATCTGATAATCCAGCTCCGCGATGTGGTGGTCAATCAGGGTTCTGTCCAGCTTCTCGACTTTTGAACCCGATTTAGTCAGGCATTCCAGAAAGACCTGCATCCCGGCAGTCAGACGCTCGTCAGCCGTGGCATCGGACATCGCCTGGTTATCCTGCCAGATATCCAGCGCACTCAACTCGGAGACCGGACTTAAGTTAATTTTTTCAAACAGGGAAGCATACACACCGCTCGCTTCCGGACGCTCCAGCACCACGCTCTCACCGCCAGCGGTATTCTCATTTTTTACAGACATCAGCATTTTCTCTTCGTTAATCCGTTAAACATCGCGACCGTTATGCTTGCTTTGGTGCCAGAGCAGACAGCTCACTGCGCAGTTCAGCGCTAAGCGTCGGGTCGAGCAGGATTTTTTCCAGCTCCTTGCGGAAAGCCTGGTTATCCAACAGGTTGGCCTTGAGGTCGCGGAGGAGATTGCGCATAGCAAGCATCACCT
The DNA here is from genome assembly GCF_056376275.1 of Serratia sp. AR11. Classification (NCBI taxonomy): domain Bacteria; kingdom Pseudomonadati; phylum Pseudomonadota; class Gammaproteobacteria; order Enterobacterales; family Yersiniaceae; genus Serratia; species Serratia sp. AR11. The sequence continues at coordinate 1,983,627 of NZ_CM150739.1, read as the reverse complement.
TCAACTGAGGTATCTGAGCGGCCACCTGTTCAGGCTCAAAGTCTTTCATCTGAGCGAAGGACAGGCTGATGTTCTCTTCGCTGCCGTCACCGGCCAGGGTGTTTTCAACGGAAAGATTTACGGAGGGAGAGAATTCGGCCAACACGCTGTCAAAATTGTTTTTATTAACGTTGACCTTTTCACGCTCAGACACCGGGCGTTGTTCCGTGCCGTTACTGTAATCCCCCACCACCATCAGCTTGAGGGGCAATTCGGTTTTCTTCTGGGCACCACCGGTGTGCAGATCGAGTTTTATGTTAACGCGAGCTTTGGGGATCTCGGACTGATAGGAGTTAGACATAGCTATCCCTGTTCTATGGAAGAATAGAAAAGGTCAATGCCACTGAGAAATTAATAAGAAAGGCTTACCTTGCCAAAACAACATCCCTGCTCGCGCCATCCGGCGCAAATCAAAACTGGGGTCAAAAGCGAGCGCATTCCATTCACTAGCGAGCATGACACAGTATTTTTAGGTCTTTATCTGAAAAGCGATGATTTCAGAATATTACCTATTGATTGGAGTGTAAAAACGTTAGCGTCATGATTGGAAATTAAATTTTGTAACAAATAATTACAATCAAGGAATTTAACAATAAAAGATCATCAAATTGATTTATAAGAACTTTCCCAGGCAGGCATCACAAACCGCATGGGATAAGGATGTGCAGCAAATGATCAATCAGACTTAAGGTCAACATTGAACACATTGCGACCGTTTTGCGAAAAAAGTCTGATTTTATAATTTATAAAAAAATGAGAGGCCGCGCATGACTGAATAAGCAAAAAGATAACGGTCCGTCTCAGTAGCAAGATTTCTGTCTTTCACTTAAATGATGTTTACTGATTTTCGCAGGGTGGGGCTCGAGAAGAAATCATTGGTTGTGCAATCTGGCTGAGAGCATCTGTTTACCACTCATCGCAGCGGTGCCAAGACGGCAGCATGTAGTTCATTCAACTGAAAAGTAGCTTTGCACACCGACGCATCCCCGGCCAACAGAAACTCAACTGTCACCAACGGATTAAAAATGAGCATTCCGCAGCCCGGGTAGCTCCCATCGCGCCAGAGGACTTATCCCCCACCACCTCAGTAGTTCGAAACCCAGCCCGTCCGTACATCTGCCGCATCAGCATCTTCAGGCGATTTACATGTCCTCGAAAACACCGTTACTCCATCTGCTACTAATGGCTTCACATATTGCGGCTGCATCTAACCCCATCTTGGTTGCAACACTCTAAAGCACAACAGAGCCACTTTCGCTGAGACTGGCGAACCGCCTGCTGATTTGGATTTCCAGAGGCGGTCGAACTCCACCTTCGCAAAATATGCGGAGGTCTGGCGCAAAATATCATTACTGCGCCGCAGTTTGCGGTACTCGCGCTCAATCTCCTTACGACACCGACGTTCGGTGATGGTGAACTCACCACCACCAGTATCCTGCTCCTGCAGGTGGATCCATGACTGGAGCGTCTCGGGGAAAACTCATTGTTCTTATCATCCTATTAACCTCTTTCAAGAAGTTTAATCTCTAGGGGATACCGGGGTGGCTCACACCGCTGTCGCAACCAAGATGTGCAAGGGAATTCCATCGCATTACCAGCGCAGGGTATATTTGCAGAGCAACGAATCATCCTCAGTCCCACCTCCCGCGTTATTATCGGCCAACGTCACAGGCGGTACGTTTTTGTTCCAGAGCCATTCTCCGTGCGTCTAAGTCATCACCAGATCCACTGCCGTGATGCATTCAATACGGTATTCAAGGCAATAAACCCAAAACCCATAAAACTGTCAGCAGCAAATACTCGTTATGCCATGCACCGTTCTACTCATCGTTAGCTGGCTGTAGATATCCCCCCCGACATTCCTACCCACGACTCGTCCCAATGGAACGATATCCGTCGTCGTAACACTTTGTATGGTCTTTTGCCAGGTAGTCCATACGTTTCAGCAGCGAGGTGACTTGCTCCATATAAAGGGGGGAATTTCTGTTCAGGTGAAAACATCCTTTTTCAGTTATGTTTACTAATGTTCTGTATTGCTGCCAGTTTAAGCCTATGGCACTACACCATGCCTGCTGAATTAACGCCGCTAAACTGTCATCTGAATCAAATTTCCCGGCACCATGGTAGAAATCCTTATTCAGCAGGAGTAAGGCGTGATAATGCTTACGGTGATTACACTCACCAATTTCACGCACCCACACATAACGTAATTGATTAATCCAGTTACGCCTCCAGCGTCGATTCTTCTTTTGACAATCCACTTTCAGCTTGGCCTTCAACGACTCGATAAAACGGGTAACCTCTTTATTCGACAATTCATATCGATAATCTTGAGGAAAACGCAAATCAACTCGCAAAGCTAAAGTGCGTGGAAACTCGCTCACAGCATCATGAATAACATCATAAAATGCCTGTTGATATTGAGGATTAAAGGAATACGCGTTCATTTTAAACACCATATTAAGCAACTCTCTCATTTAGCCAGACTGGTTTAATGAGCTATGTCATTTAGTAACCACTCATCCAAAGCATAGGCCTACACCTGCTTCAATGAATATCACACAACTATTTAATCAGACCATATACAGTGAGTATCACCAAGCAGCTGCCATTAACCACATGTCATCGTTAATACATCTACCAATCATACTCACGATACATTTATAGATTACCAACAGATTGGATTTATAGGGTAATTGGATAGGGGTATCAAACATATATAACTATACCGGCACCCCATTGTTTATTAATCATCTAATAATATACGCCACCACTGGCAAAAACCATGGAAATATTGAATACACGAAATAATTTCACTCTGAAATTAGTTTTGCGTTATTTTTCTATAATCCTCGGTCCAATTCTGCGACAATCGCAACGGTAGCAATGCATTAGTACACGAAAGCCAGCTTTTTTGTAAACGGATTGTTATCGAAACGGCGGTATGCACACACCATTCTTGCACCATTACGTGAATAATCAATTTCTATTGCCTCTTCCCTTTCAAGACTATCAATCACTCTGTCCAACAACTTTCCTTTTCGTAAAACGTTAGGCCCAAGGCGTCGTATATCATTATACCTGACATGATTTCGTCCTGTTCGTGAATACTCACGATCCAACCACGACAATAACAACGCTTCATAATAGCCATCTTCATTACCGAAAATATTTACAGCCTGTTGCATGTACCATTCACACAGCAACCATGCACTATCCACATAATGCCTTTTTATTTCCCCCTCTCCCTCCGAAAAGTAACTTAGTAGTGCAGCCAGTCGGGCAACGTTATTCGCCAACTTAGACGCAAAATCATTCATATTGGCATACTCTTCATCGGGACCGATACGACTCTCTATTTGATTGTAAACGTCTTCCCATGCATACTGAGCTGAAGGCTCAAATGATAAACATACCCGCTGAATTAATGCGTCATGCTCCACATCCTCTGCTAATATTTCATTTATACGCTGATAAAAATCATCTAAAAACCTTCTTTCGCTGGAATACTCTTTAATAAAACGCTCGCCCTGCGTGGTGAGGCGTTCATCAATCAATACCGGTAAGCAGCGCGCAAAAAAACCACTTCCACGCGCTCGTTCCCCCTGCCGTTTTAAATACAGATCAAACGGTTTTTTCTGCACCATAACTGACAGCGTGATACGCCCATTTTCTATCGTAAAGCTTGGTGTCGTTTTACGTTCAACATGAAAGCTGACACCATCCCACATTGAGTTAATAAAACTCAAATCATTCATTACCTTCCTGTCCAGAACATTAGCACCTTCATCAGCAATCAGCCCAGCATGTGGTGAGTGGTTATGCATCGCAATCTGCAAGGCTTCAGGTGTAACATTATTATAAATACGTTTAGGGGTTTTCGGTGGCTCAGGCTTTTCGGCCACTAACATCCGTAAACGCTGTGACAACGCATCGGTGCATTGATCTTTTATGGTTTTCTTCCTGATTAGGTTTAAAATCGCCTTTTGCTTTTCATGCCAGACTTTCTGCTCAATATCATAGTCTTTCCCCTTATCTTCAGATTGATTGATTGAACGCGTGTCATGCTCGTATAAAGGTTTGAGTACCATTCTGTCCACCGTTGTTTTTCTCTCACCAGAGTTCGCTATCACCAATAAAAACAGTGATACCGGAGAAACCACTGTATCATTAACCTTGATATCTATCAGGCCCTGACAAGATAATGACAAAGCACTCACCACCGATGATGCAATTAATGGAATTGGTGCCTGAGTACATTCGTTTACATCTAAGATGGTTTCACGCAATAGCTGCGGGAACGCATTTATTGGGAAGCGATTCATGATATTACCTGTTGGTTACGTTGTTTCAGAAGTTGACAATAAATCGCAATACCGGTCGCAAGTCAATATGAAAAGCAAAGAATCAAACCAATAAGAAAGCGTTGAATTAAATTAGTTCGCCTTATATTTTATTGGCAGATTTCATACGTGATTGGACTGTTCTGGAGTCGCGATTATCGATCATCCTTCTTTCTCATGAGGAAAAGAGACGAAAATCCCACAGGGGTAAATCATTTAAAGAAATCACGGTTATATACCACCTCAACGAATCCCTCCCTCCGTTTACTTCATCAGGCTATCTCCTCCGTATGTTTTTTGTATCGACATCTTTATGAAGCATCCCTCGGGCTATTCCCTTATCCGTCACTATCTGCGGTATTATCCGCACTCACTGCGACAGCAGTATTATTGCGTCCTCCTTATTAAGCGGCATTTTCAAAAAAATCTCACGCCTATATTCCCGGTATGCATATCCTACAGAACCACTGGTTTCTGCCTGTCCGCTGATTTATTTGGAGATATTGTCATGCCTTTCCTTTCTTACCGGATTCTTAAGCAACGGCGTCGGGCTGTCTTTTTTTCCTGGCAAACCCTGCGCAGTATTCTGCGCGCGCTCGGCACGCTGTTGACCCTGGCCGCACGTCTCTGGCTCATGCTACAACCCGGCGGGACACCGTTTCCATCACCCTCTAAATCGACCACTTCCCCCCGGCCCGTCCGTACACGGACCTGACAGGAGAGATGGGATGGACGGTACGTATCCTGTTCATCTCTTAGCTACCTGCAGCAGACAAAAGCATGTTAGTTCAAGGCGTTAAACGTTTCGGTATCCACACAGTTGCAGATAAGTGGATTGATCGTTTTCAACGATCGGTTTCGCGTCATTGATCTGCACAACCAATTATCTTTGCCCTTAGCACACCGTTAAGATCGGGCAGTGTGCCGTTTGGGCGCGGTCCGACGCCCAAAGGGCGGGCTGTTGGCCTGCCAACCTTTAGGGAAAGCCCCCCACGCCCCTTCACTGACAAACCTATATTCAGCATTAGCAATCAATGATGGCATCTGTTCATTTCACCCATATAAGGAGAATACGTTTCATGGATACCCCTTCACACAGCTCTGCTTCACGCCTCTCTCCAGCCCTGTTTGGCTGGGGCGTCGGTGCCTTACTTTTTTCCCTCCTGGTAGTGACGCGCAACTCGTCCGCGCAGGTGCTGGGTGCCGGCACCGGAGCGCTAATACTTGCCGTCATCGTCGGTACCCTGTTGGGCAGTCTCGGTGCATTGCTGGGGCAAGCATTACGCAACCTGGCAAGACCCGATGCGGTGTACACCACAGGGGGCTTTTTTAGTCTGGTTGGATTGCGCCTGTTCTGGGCCTGCGGTCCCCAGATTATCGGTCTGGCCGGTGGCGTGTTTTTGGGTATTGCACTGGTCCTGCACTGAAATGAATCAGCAAATGTATACGCGAGTGTTCTGTCTGGCGATGCTCTGCAGTCTGCTGTCGGCCTGTGGCGATGCGCTCAACCGCCTGAAAGGGGATTTTCTGAAAAGCTGTCTGCAATCTAGTGTGCCCGATTCGATTTGTCGTTGTACCTGGGACGGCATAGAGACCCACTATGGTAAAGAGACACTGTTGCGCATTGAACAAACACAACAATGGCCTGAGGGGTTCATGCAAAAAAGCGCCCGTCTCATGGCACGATGCCAAAGAAGTGAGAGCACGTACTCCAATGATGAATAAGGAAAGATAATCATGAAGATAAAAACCTGCCTGATAGGGGCAATCTGTTTCGGGCTCAATGCTTCAACCTGGGCCTTTGGTGAGGTGAACCACTGGTCCAGTGGCTGGGGACAAGGTACGACGGAATATGTCGTCAAGGGCAAGGGGCAGTCACAGTTTTACATCGGCTGTAACCCGGACAAAGCCATGCTTGTGATGTTTACCGACCCGACCGGCCAGTCTGTTGACAACTATGATGGGCTGACCCAAACCAGAACGTTTTCTGTTTCAGTAGATGGCGGTGAACCGATCGCCTTCAATGATGTGGTCTCGCGGGTTGGGGTAGACAACGTATACGTTGCCTGGGAGAAGTTGCGTAAAGGTAAGGCCGTGACGGTTACCGGTGACAAATTGCAGCCCGCCCATTTTACCCTGAACGGAGCCGGTAAGGTGCTCCCGGCCTTTGGGCAATCCGACTGCAAAATCGGTGCGGCTATCCCGGACGACTAAAATTGACAGGATCCGTCAGCAAGATGCTGCACGCTATTGCCGAATAATATTAATCAACGTGATGAACACAGGCCTCAGCCCTGCGAATGCAGGCTGAGGCCTGTGTCGTTATACCGTTGATGCATCCCCTCGTATTACTCCTCTGTTTATCCTCCTCCTACAACGCCGAGATCAGGACGCTACAGGTAAGAATAAAACCTTTAACGTCAAGCATGTAAGAAATTTCTTAGTAACCCTCTATTTTGTAGAGGATTGATCGTTTTCACCGATCGGTGGGATCTTATTGATCTGCACAACCAATTATCTTTGCGTAGCTTCCGCCGTTAAGATCGGGTTGGGTACCGTTCTGATCGCGAAGGTTTTAATAGTCCGGCGAAAAGCACATAACCGCATGGCTGCTTATAAAGACAAAGCCACCGCTATATTATTGGAAATACATCCGCTATCAGGTTTCTGGCTATTAAGGAGGTCATGCTGCGATAAATACCTGAGCGTATTCCCACGCATCATCGGACGTGGTGCACCGTTATTTTTCTCCTCACTGACGATTTCGACACCGGCTCGGAAGGGGATCCTTTGCATTTTTTCTGAGACGACAAGTTATGACAAACGCTCCATACAACACGCGCAACACCCCATCCCAGGCGACATTACCTGACAGCCGTGTTCCCAACGCGCTATTGCATCGGGAAATCGTGCAGCGAATTTTGGTCATTAAACTGCGCCACTTCGGTGACGTGCTGTTGATGACGCCCTTGCTCAGTACGCTGCGCGCTAATTACCCCAACGCGTTGATAGATGTGCTGGTGTATGACGGTACGGAGGCCATGCTGGCCGGCAACCAGGATGTGTACCTGGCCTATACCGTGGACCGCAACCTCAAACATCAGCGTCTCAAGGCACAATACCGCGGTGAGCAGGCGTTGTGGAATAGCTTGCGTACGGGCCACTACGACCTGGTGATTAATCTCTCCGACCAGTGGCGGGCGGCGTTGTACTGCCGTTTTCTCAAACCGACCTTCAGCCTGGGATTTCGGTACCCCAAACGCAACAATCGGCTGTGGCAGGCCTGCCATTCGTTACTGGTTGACGTTGCCGACACCTCGAAACACACCGTGCTGAATAATCTCGACATTCTGGTGCCGCTGGCATTACCCACGATAATCACCACCGTGACGCAGACCTGGCGGCAGCGCGATGTCGATGAGATTGATCGGCTCAGCCGACGCCATCATCTGACGGATTTTGTGCTGATACAGCCCACCGCACGCTGGGCCTTCAAGACCTGGACGGTGGAAGGGTTCAGTGCCGTTATCAATCATCTTACCGCACAGGGCCGAACGGTGGTGATCACCGGCGGACGCTCGCCGGATGAAGCTGCAATGATCAGCGCCATTATGGCCGGTTGCCTGTCACCACAGCGTGTGGTCAATCTGGCCGGGCGTCTGGACCTGCCGGAGCTTGCGGTGTTGATTGACCGGGCCAGGCTGTTTATCGGCGTAGATTCAGTTCCCATGCACATGGCCGCCGCGTTGAAAACGCCCTCGGTAGTGCTGTTTGGGCCGAGTAACCGGGCGCAATGGGCACCCTGGCAGGCACCGCATACCTTGTTGTGGGCAGGCGATTATTGCTCACTGCCACCACCTGGCGCCGTTGATACCGACACGCCTGAGCGCTATCTCGCGGCCATTCCGGTCAACGATGTCATACGGGCGGTGAGCCGGCAACTGACCTTGTCAGCCGCGCCCGTCGTTACGTCGACATTCCGTTAACTTCATCACGGCAATCCGCCGTGCTTCGTCACCCCGCAATGAGTACGTTACGATGATATCAGTCCCTGTGGTTTATTCTTCTTTACTGACGCAACCTCAGCAACGGTTGTTTGCCTTCACGGCCTTTTTACTGGGGGCGTCACTCCCCACCTCCAATCCCCTGATGAATATCGCGCTGGGGTTGGCCCTGGTCTGTTTGCTCTGGCGGCGCGATACCCGACAGATTGGGGCTCTTGCCAGTCACCCCCTGGTGTGGCTGCCGGCACTGATGTTTGCGCTGCTGGCGTTGTCGCTGCTGACGCATACCCATGACTATGGCCCCAAAATGGTCGGTAAATACCAAAAGCTGCTGTATGTCTTGCCGCTGGCGTTGTTTTTTCTGGCTGACCGTCGGTTGCTCACCCATTTTGTCAGCGGATTTGTGTGGGCGAATGCATTGATACTGGCCATCAGTCTGGCGGGCGGTCTCGGTCATGTCACGCTGGGCGGCCTTAATCCCGATAACCCCACGGTATTTAAACTGCAAATCACCCAGAACGTGTTTATGGCATTTGCCGCCCTGATATGGCTGTCGCGCACATTTGAATACAGAGGTTTGCTGCGATGGGGGTATGCGGGGTTGGTGCTGTTGGCAACAGTGAATGTGTTGCTGATGGTACAGGGACGTACCGGGTATGTCGCGCTGGCGGCCGGTATGGGCACCTGGTTACTGCTTACGCTCCGACGCAAGCAGCTGATTACGGTGCTCGCCTGCGGCACACTGGCCATTGCCATGCTGGTGATGACCCCCAATCGCGCCATGGAACGCCTGACACTGGGGGTACAGCAAATTCAGGGCTGCGTCCTGGCCTCTGCCGAGTCGGCTTATCGGGCCTGCGACAACTCCATGGGACAACGTACCGCTTTCGCCCGCGAAGCTATTCACTTGATTAAACGGGCCCCGCTGCTGGGTAACGGCGCCGGTAGCTTCTGGTACGGCAATGCGGATACCGATTACGGTGTACATAACCCGCACAACGAGTATTTGCTTCAAACAGTGCAAACCGGATTGCTGGGGCTGATGGTGTTTCTCACCTGGATGTGGGGCTGCTATCGCGCGGGCTGGCAGTTGCCGACACACTGCCGCACTCTGTTTGTCGCGGTGCTCAGCAGCTACATGGCCTGTCACCTGTTCAACGCCTTCCTGCTGGACTCATCCGAGGGACACCTGTTTGTCATTATCGCCGCGTTGCTTGCGGGTTTTACCATCGGAACGCCACTGGCTGAGAACGGAAGTGGTTTACATCACCGGGCTGAAGGTCGTGAGTGATCCGCTAAGCGAGTTATAAGTCCCCCTGAACAGGCCATCTCCCAAAAATAACGCCCCTGAGTCAATACAGATTAACGCCCTGCTCACCTGAGTGGGGCGTTGTCTTTTATGCCGTTGATCCCTCGCGCCTGGCCTGACAAGCCGGTGCTTTTTATTGAACGTAAGGTAAGGGTAATTCCTGTGAAAGATAAGACTGCCAACAGTACACCCTCGACTTCCCCGATAAGTAATCTCCTCACACTGACTGCTACTCTCGTCCCCGACGCTGAGCGTCAGTCATTTTGGCTACAGCATTTTGGCGACATCCCACAATGGCTCCAAATCGAGTCACCGATATTCTCCTGGCTCGACCTCTTGTGTGAACACTACTGCGGAGATTATTGGGAATTTTACACCCTCAGTAACGGTGGGGCATTTATTATTCCGTCCACCGAAGGCGAGTACGTACTCTTTAACGCACTGAACGGGAATGGTGCCACCGTCGGTCATGAGGCCGCCGGCATCATCGCCTGCCTGATAACCTACAGCCACCATGCCTGCAGTACAGAATGTGACGCAATGACGGAACACTACTACCGACTGCGGGATTACGCCCTTACTCATCCTGAGTCTAAAGCCATTATGCGCATCATCGACTAACCCTTCATACTCCCTACGGAAACCCCCATCATCATGATGAATACAACCCTATCCCCGTCAGTGACGGAACTGCCGTTACCCACGCAACGTACCATCCAGCGCGCGTTAGCCTTGCTGGAACAGCATCTAAGGCAACCGGGTATTTCTTTCACCTCCGCAAATGCCGCTCGCGACTGGCTGCGCCTGCGTATGGCAAGGCTGGAGCGCGAAGTCTTTATGGTGCTTTACCTCGACAATCAACACCGTCTGCTGACCCATGAAACCTTGTTTACCGGCAGCATTAACAGTACCGAAGTCCATCCCCGCGAAATCGTGAAATCGGCGCTGAAGCACAACGCTGCAGCGGTTCTGCTGGCGCACTGTCACCCGTCGGGACATGCAGACTCCAGCGATGCAGATCGAAACATCACCCGCAGGATACAGGAGGCGCTGATGCTGGTTGAAGTCAGGGTATTAGATCACTGTATTGTCGGCGGCATGACGGTGTATTCGTTTGCCGAACACGGCCTGCTATAAGGAAAGGAGAAACTCGATGACATCAATCAACACCCCAGCCTGGGGACTAAAACGCAACGTCACTCCACAATTTGGTGCCCGTCTCGTGCAGCAAGGTAACCATCTGCACTATCTGGCTGACCGTGCCGGGATCAGCGGTACCTTCAGTGAGGTGCAAACTCGTCATTTGGATGAGGCTTTTCCGCAGTTTATTAACCATCTCGAACTGATGCTGCTGTCCGGTGAACTCAATCCCCGCTATCAGCACTGCGTCACGCTTTACCGCAATGGACTAACCTGTGAAGCCGATAGCCAGGGATCACACGGCTATGTGTATATTTCGGTGTATCCAACGCAAATGCCTGTCACGTAAAGCTTGCACTTAAATAAATCCACTACCCACCTTGCTTATTCAAACCTCGAGATAATCCACATGAAGACTTCACCTTTCCCCCCTAAACGGGAGGTTTACTCCTGCCCATCACCCGTTGCCATCTGGCGGGATCTGCTTACGTATCTGCTGGCACAACATTACGGTCTGACTGTGAACGACACTGTGTTCAGTGATGACACAATCATTCAGGAACATATTGAGGCCGGTATATCACTGGCTGATGCCCTGAATTTTATCGTGGAAAAGTTCGACCTGGTACGCACTGACCGTCGGGGATTCTCATGCACGGAACAATCACCGTTTATCACTGCCATCGATATCTTGCGGGCCCGTCACGCCACCGGACTAATGACACGCAACGGATATCAGGTCATCACGCAGGCTATCCAGGGGGAAAAGCGACCATGAACCCACACAGGCTGCTTGCCGGCGTACTGTTCACCGGTATCCAGTGCAGTACGGCCCATATCACCGACGACGATAACAGGGTGCTGTATCACGCTTCACACCAGCAGGGGGACTATGGCGACAGCGAGTGGGTACATTATACAGGCACCGGGTATCTGATAAGACTCATGGCGTGGCGGCATCCGGTGCTACGGCTTAAACGATTGGGACTGTCGAAAGAATTCCGTCGGTTAATGATTACCCTGATGAGACAACACCACATCACCGTCCTGCATCTGGATGCGGCAGGCGAGATCCTGCCGGGCTTTGCCCTATTCGATTGGTAATCCCTGACGCTAACACCGCCATTTCCTCGAGCAACACTCTTAACAACCCCGCATAGAGCCCGCCCTTTAAACCGGCGGGCTTTTGCTTTTATGGAGACAAAACATGCAGACTGAACCTGAAGTATTAACCGACCATACCGATATGATTTGCTCCACCAGCATTGAGCGTATCGTCTCTGGACGAAACACTGCGCTGATGCAAATTGAGACCCTTATCCACCAGCTTGATGAAATATCGACGCTGACCAGCAGCATCGGCGGTGGAACGGCAAAAGAGTGGGCGATGCGACCGGGTCACCGCTACGACTGCTGGTTTACAGAGAAAGTGGAAACCGCCATGAAAGCCATCACCCGCAACATAGATCGTAGCATCTGGCAGGATCTGATGCTGAAATCTGGAATGATTTCGCTGATGGACGCGCAAGCCCGTGACGAATGGCACAAGAACCTGGATGAGGAGGAACTACCGGAGATTAGCGAGGCCAATATTCTGGCGACTTTCGAGCAGCTGCATCAGAGCAAAGAAGAAGTGTTTGAGCGGGGCGCTATCAACGTGTTCAAAAATCTTAGTTGGGACTACAAATCGAATAGCCCCTGCATGTTCGGGAAAAAGATTATTGTGGATGGTGTCGTAAAGCACGACCAGTGGGGGTTTGGACTCAACTGGGGCTGGCAGCGTGACAGGTTAGCCGACCTTGAACGCATGCTGATGATACTCGATGGTCAACCTATTCCCGACAACCGCGCCGACGTTACTCGCCGTCTGGGCGATCATATCCATGAAAACCGGCACAGCACCCATTATGAGGATGAAATGTTTACTATTAAATACTTTCAGAAGGGAACGGCACATATCACATTTAAGCGTTCGGAACTGGTTGATAAGCTGAATGACATTATCGCCAGACACTATCCGGGAGCACTGGCAACGAAATGAAACCGGAGATGGATGATAACCTGTCCGATGTATTCTCAAGGCTACCAGCGCAAGCCAGACGGAGTTGGCATACTGGATGGCATACCGAGGGGAACGTGAAACAAAAAAGCTCATGTCAATCAATGACATGAGCTAAAATAATGGCGGAGGAGCAGAGATTCGAACTCTGGAACGGTTTCCCGTCGACGGTTTTCAAGACCGTTGCCTTCAGCCACTCGGCCACCCCTCCGCAACGAGCCGAACTATAAACATAGCCGATCTGCTTGTAAAGCCCATTACCGTTCAACCGAGCGAAAAAACAGCATTTGGCGTGTGAGCGTTGAATAAAGCGCCAACTCCGGCTCAAGGTTGCAACAATGATAACTAAGGGTAAAGATTGGTAAACAAACTTTAATCAAACGCTTGCGCTGCCTATCATCGTCACTAATTTTGTGATGACCTGATAAGAGAGATCATTATGGACCGCATTGTCGTCTCATCCTCCTCACGCGACTCGTTACTGAGCACGCATAAGGTTCTGCGTAACACCTACTTTCTGCTTTCCCTGACGCTGGCATTCTCGGCACTGACCGCTACCGCCAGCACCATGCTGGGGCTACCGGCACCGGGCCTGTTGCTGATGTTGGTCGGTTTCTATGGGCTGATGTTCCTGACCCATAAGCTGGCAAACAGCCCGGCCGGTATTCTGGCGGCCTTCGCACTGACCGGTTTTATGGGCTATGCCCTGGGGCCGATCCTCAGTTCATTCATTAATACCGGAGCCGGTGACCTGATCATGCTGGCGCTGGGTGGCACCGCGGTGGTGTTCTTCTGCTGTTCAGCCTACGTGCTGACTACCCGCAAGGATATGTCGTTCCTGTCCGGGATGATGATGGCCGGTTTTGTGGTACTGCTGGTTGCGGTCATCGCCAACCTGTTCCTGCAGATCCCTGCCCTGCATCTGGCCATTAGCGCGCTGTTTATCCTGTTCTCCGCCGGTGCCATCCTGTGGGAAACCAGCAATATTATCCACGGCGGTGAAACCAACTACATCCGCGCTACCGTTAGCCTGTATGTATCGCTGTACAACATGTTCATCAGCCTGTTGAGCATTCTGGGCTTCGCGCGCAGCAACTGATTTAACGCCTGAGAAAGACCCAAGGCCCCGCTCCGGCGGGGCTTTATTTTTTGCAGCGACAAAAGTTTGCTAAACTGACGGCCGTTCTGAATTATCCATTACCGAGGCAGTATGTTGGAGTATCAAGGTCAGGTTATTGAAACTGACGCACAAGGTTACCTGAAAAACAGCGCCGATTGGCATGAAGCCCTGGCACCACTGCTAGCCGCACAGGAAGAGATAACGCTGACCGAAGCACATTGGGAAGTGGTGCGTTTCGTACGCGGCTTTTACCTGGAATTTAATACTTCCCCGGCGATCCGCATGCTGGTCAAGGCCATGGCGCAGAAGTACGGCGAAGAGAAAGGCAACAGCCGCTATCTCTACCGTTTATTCCCCAAAGGCCCGGCCAAACAGGCAACCAAGATAGCCGGGCTGCCGAAACCGGTAAAATGTATCTGAAATGCTAATAGCGAATGCTGAAGCCTTGAAAATCGGCCGCGCCTCTCGGCTCCACCAGCACGCGATCGACCCGTGCACTACGCGAGCCGCCATTTTTCAGCCATTCCACCAGCTTGTCCACCTGCGGTTGTTCGCCGCAGGCCAGTACTTCAACGCTGCCGTCATCAAGATTACGCGCGTAACCGCTTAACCCCAATGCCGTCGCCTGATGCTGAGTGTTGTAACGAAACCCCACCCCTTGCACCACGCCATAGACATACGCAGCAATGCAAACTTGTGTCATAATCGGCCCCTTATCGACTTTCGTATATGGTATTGCCTGTGCATCTGCACGGCGACGCCACTCATTTTATCTAGCTGGCAGCATTCTTAATTATGACCGTACGCTTGTTTCTCGCCAAAGGACGTGAAAAGTCCTTACTCCGTCGCCACCCATGGGTGTTTTCCGGCGCTGTTCAACGTGTCGAAGGTAAAGCCCTGTCTGGCGAAACCATCGATATTCACGACGCCCAAGGCAAATGGCTGGCACGAGGTGCCTATTCACCGGAGTCGCAAATCCGCGCCCGCGTCTGGACCTTTTTGCCGGACGAAGAGATTAACATCGAATTCTTCATCCGCCGTTTACAGCAGGCGCAAAGCTGGCGTGATTGGGTTGCCAAACGTGATGGGCTGGACGGTTACCGTCTGATCGCCGGCGAATCCGACGGTATGCCAGGCATTACTATCGATCGCTTCCAGAACTTCCTGGTGTTGCAGTTGCTGTCCGCCGGCGCTGAATATCAGCGTGCCGCGTTGATTACCGCTTTGCAGCATTGTTACCCGGAATGTGCCATCTACGATCGTTCAGACGTCGCGGTACGTAAAAAAGAAGGTTTACCCTTGGCTCAGGGTCAGGTCGTGGGCGATCTGCCCCCTGCTCTGCTGCCTATCACCGAACATGGCATGAAGCTGCTGGTGGATATTCAGCAAGGCCATAAGACCGGTTTTTACCTCGACCAGCGCGACAGCCGTCTGGCCGCACGTAACTATTCCGCCGGCCGCCGCGTGCTTAACTGCTTCTCCTATACCGGCGCCTTCGCCGTGTCGGCCCTGATGGGCGGTTGTACTCAGGTGATCAGCGTTGATACATCGCAAGCCGCATTGGATATCGCCAAACAGAACGTCGAGCTAAACCAGTTAGACCTGAGCAAAGCAGAATTTGTCCGTGACGACGTGTTCCAACTGCTGCGCGCTTACCGCACGCAGGGTGAAAAATTCGACCTGATCATTATGGATCCGCCGAAGTTCGTCGAAAACAAGAACCAGCTGGCCGGTGCTTGCCGCGGTTACAAAGATATCAATATGTTGGCGCTGCAGCTGCTGAACCCAGGCGGCATTTTGCTCAGCTTCTCCTGTTCCGGTCTGATGCCAACCGATTTATTCCAGAAAATTTTGGCCGATGCCGCTGTAGATGCCGGGCGTGATGTACAATTTATAGAGCAGTATCGTCAGGCTGCCGATCACCCGGTTATCGCGACTTATCCTGAAGGGCTGTATTTGAAAGGGTTTGCGTGTCGGGTGATGTAACTTGAAATACGCTGTTTTGCCCTCATATAGAGAGCAAGGCATTGTTTCTCAGGAGGTCATCATGATTGCCAGCAAATTCGGTATCGGACAACAGGTTCGGCATAAGCTGCTGGGGTACTTGGGGGTGGTGATTGATATCGACCCTGAATACTCTATGGAACAGCCTAAGGCTGATGAAATAGCGGCGAATACCGATTTACGTTTCGCCCCTTGGTACCACGTGGTGATGGAAGACGAAGAAGGCCAGCCGGTGCATACCTATCTGGCAGAAGCGCAGTTAGATGGGGAAGCCCAGGAAGCTCATCCTGAACAACCTTCGCTGGACGAGTTGGCGGAGTCTATTCGCCACCAGCTACAAGCTCCACGCCTGCGCAACTGATGCGCCAGGCCTGAGAAACAACGGATAAAAGCCTGGCACCATGCCAGGCTTTTTACTCAGCGCTCCAGCCCCAAACGCGGAATTTCGATTTTAGGGCAACGATCCATCACCACTTTCAGCCCCGCCTCGTTTGCCAATGCCGCGGCCTGCTCATTAATGACGCCGATTTGCAGCCACAATACTTTGGCACCAATCGCAATGGCCTCTTGCGCAACCGCATATGCCGCTTCTGAATTACGGAACACGTCAACCATGTCCACCGGGTGCGGGATATCCTTCAACGTGGCATAGGCCTGCTGGCCCAGCAAGGTTTGCCCCGCCAGTTTTGGGCTGACCGGCGTAACCTGATATCCCTGAGCAAGCAGATAGGCCATCACGCCAAAACTCGGCCGCGCCGGATTATCACTGGCGCCCACCAGCGCAATGGTTTTCACCTGCTGCAGCAGGCCGGCAATATCGATGTCTTGCATTTTCCGCTCCCAATTATCGACGGGGGATTTCCCTATTTCGAGTGTAACCCACTGACCTTAAATCGGCTAAACCCAGAGTCACGGAAACTCCCGGTAATTTTTGCGGTCTGATGCTGTCACTGTCAGCCTCTGCCGGGTTAAATGGTGTCAAAATAAATACAAATGTGTATATTTGTAACCAAACAACGTAATGCTGAAAAACTTTGACACAGTCTATGGCGTGTTCAACACTAATAGCGATGCGCTTATAAGGAGATAACAATGAAATTTGGTCTGATGGTTGCGGCGCTGCTCAGCATCGGTATCAGCATACCTGCCGTGGCTACGACCCTGAAACTCTCTCCTGACATCGACCTGCTGGTGGTCGACGGCAAGAAAATGACAGGCTCGTTGTTAAAAGGCGCTGACAGCCTGGAGCTGGATGGCGGACAACATCAATTACTATTTAAAGTGGCCAAGTCTGTACGCTCAGGGCAAAACGAACAAACTGTCTATACTTCACCTCCGCTGATCGCCACCTTCAATACGCAAAATGTCAGTTCCGTAGCCATTGAGCTGCCGCGTATTGAAAATGTCCGGGATGGTCAGCGATTTGATAAGACGTTCAATTATCAGGTGATTGATAAGAACGGCAATGCGTTGGCGATGAAACACGACGTATTACGCCCCGACGACATCACGCTTAACATCGATCTGGAAAAGCTGATGGCTGATTACAACAGTCAGAAGCACCCGGCTTCCATACCTGCGTTCACCCATGTTCGCGCCACCGCCCCCGGCTCACCGCTGGCGAATGCCGCTTTAAACACCCCCACAGTGACACTGAAAGGTGAAAACGTTTCCGAGCAAATGCTGCAATACTGGTTCCAGCAGGCAGACAAAGAAACGCAGAAACGTTTTCTTCATTGGGCAAATAAACAGGCAGTGCGTTAAGCAAGATTGATGACGCCTTTTATTTAAAGGCGCGCTTTCTTCGCATTTTCAGGTGTAAACGCTAGGCAGTGAAAAACAGTTTCAGTAATCTGTCGCACATCACCCGATTAGCGAAGGAACTCCAGATGGAATTTACTACCCGCACTATCGCCGCGCGCAAACACATTGCGCTGGTGGCGCACGATCACCGTAAACAAGCCCTGCTGGCATGGGTTGAAGACAATAAGTCCGTGCTGGAACAACACCAACTTTATGCCACCGGAACCACCGGCAACCTGATCCAGCAAGCCAGCGGTATTCCGGTAAATAGCATGCTGAGCGGACCTATGGGGGGCGACCAGCAGGTGGGGGCGCTGATCGCCGAGGGCAAAATCGATATGTTGATCTTCTTCTGGGATCCATTGAACGCGGTGCCCCACGATCCGGATGTGAAAGCCCTGCTGCGCCTGGCGACGGTATGGAATATCCCCGTCGCCACCAACCGCTCCACCGCAGACTTCCTGATTGACTCCCCACTGTTTAAAAGCGAAGTGGAAATCACCATCCCTGACTACCAGCGCTACTTGCAGGACCGTCTGAAGTAACCATCATGGCCTGGTTTCCGCCAGGCATTGGGTTTAGGGTTTCTTCTGCGAGGGTACGCCGAGATCCTGCAGTTGTTCAACGAACACCGACGGGCGCTCGCGATCCTGCAATAACCACACCTGATGCTTGGCGCGAGTTAGCGCCACATACAACAGTCGCCGCTCCTCGGCATCCGGGAAGTCTTCCGGCTGCGGCAACAGAACGTCTTCTAATATCGACTCACGCGCAACTGCAGGAAAACCGTCGTTTCCCTGGTGCAAACCGGCGATAATCACGTACTCGGCCTGCTGCCCTTTGCTGGCGTGGATGGTCATAAACTCGATGGTCAGTTTAGGCCAGCGGGTTGACGCTTTTGACAACGCCTGCGGCTTTAGATGATGGTAACGTGCCAACACCAGAATCCGCTCTTCGGGCTTGGCATAGCCACTGAGCTTATCCAACAAATTTTCGAGTTGTTCGTGCGGCAACAGAACCACCGATTTCTTGTTGCCTTTGCTCAGGCTGTTCAGCGGTTTCTTCAACTGGTGCGGGTTCTGCTGTACAAAGCGGTTTGCCACCTCACCAATACGCTCATTGAAACGGTAAGTGGTGTCGAGCGCACATTGTGCCCCTTCGCCAAAGTTCTCGGCAAATGCTGTGGTCAGCGTCAGTTCAGCCCCGCTGAAACGGTAAATCGCCTGCCAGTCATCACCCACGGCAAACAGGCAAGTCTGTTTATTTTGTTTACGTAGCGCCGCCAGCAGTTGTGCCCGTTGCGGTGAGATATCCTGAAATTCATCAACCAGAATATGTTTCCACGGGCTGACAAAACGCCCTTTCTCCAGAATATTGACCGCCTGATGGATCAGGCCAGAGAAGTCTATTGCCCCCTCATCTTTCAGCGCACCTTTCCATGCCTTGAGCAACGGTGCCATCAGCCGGATACGTTTTGAAAACAGGTCACGGACCTCTTCATCTGCCTGTTCGATCATTTCCGCCTGGCTACCACCGTGCATTCGCATCAACCCCAGCCAACGTTCCAGTCGGCCAGCCAGCCGTTCTGCCAGGCGTTTATCCTGCCAAAAATCACCTTCCGGCACTTCCCATTCCAGTTCTTCGAGCAACCACTGGCGCCACCCTTTAGCCTGTGCTTTTTTTTCTGCACATTGCTGCTGCCAATGGGTTATCAACAAAGCTCTTCGAGCCTTACTGTCGGTTTCCAGCTTACTGATCGCCGGTACCTTGCGGTTGCCCTGCTGAATAATCTGCAGTGCCAATGCGTGGAAGGTTTTGGCCTGGATCGCCACGCTGCCCAGGCGCTCCTGAATGCGCTCGTTCATCTCTTCCGCCGCCTGACGGCCAAACGCCAATAACAGTATTTGCCCCGGTTCAGCCTCCTGGCGACGCAGCAGCCAACCGGCCCGCGCCACCAACACCGAGGTTTTCCCACTGCCGGCCCCGGCCAGGACCAACACTGAATCTTCGCCATTAACTACTGCGCGGCTTTGTGAGTCGTTCAGGGGGGAAGTTTCGATGTTCTGGAAGAAGTCGTGGTAGCTCTCCAGCATACGTTCGGTCCACTGCTGATTACGCTGCCCGACACTTTGCAACCCATGCTGCAGCCATTGCTGACAAAGGAGATAATCATCCCGACAATTGTCAAATTGCTCCAGTCGCGCTACCGGCATAGGTAAGGCACCGAAAGACTCGCGAATTTGTTGCTGCAGCTTGCCCAGTTCGGATTTTTTAAACCACTTATCCTGCTGTTCAATACGCTGGATATGTTCAACCTGTTGCTGCAACACGCCGGCGCTAACTTCGCTCATTTCGGCGCTCCACTGTTGCCAGGCCTGCTGGAGATAGTGATAGAAGCGCTGGGTTTCCTGCCATTCGGTACCATGCAGGCGCACCACTTTCTCCTCCGGCAGCTCAAACTCCAGCTCGCCCCAGACAATGCCCCGCTTACACCGGACATGAATCAACTGATTGAAAGGAATAAGATATTCATGCTTCTCACCGCTCACCTCGACACCGGCGTGCAGCAACCGCACACGGTTGTAAGGATGCTGAGCCAGGTGTTTCCCCAGCGATGTCGCTTTAAGTTCCATATCGTCGCGCCATGACTATGTTGAGATTAAATAACGGATATCTGCCAGTTTACCTGCGATAAGCAGTGGCACTCTAGCGCTAAAAAAAGGGTAGAATAGATTTTGCGTTTTGATAGCAAACGCACCGCATCGCGGTTTGGCCATCATTAGAGCAGAATGACGACTATGCGTACTGTACTGAATATTCTTAATTTTGTGTTAGGCGGTTTTTTCACCACCCTTGGCTGGCTGGTCGCAACGGTGTTTAGCGTGGTGCTGATCATCACCCTGCCGCTAACCCGCTCCTGCTGGGAAATCACCAAGCTGTCGTTACTGCCATTCGGTAACGAAGCCATTCACGTTAATGAATTGTACCCGGAAAAAAGCAATGCACTGCTTTCCGCCAGTGGTTCACTGCTGAACATTATCTGGCTGATCCTGTTCGGCTGGTGGCTGTGCCTGTCGCATATTGCCGCCGGGATTGTGCAGTGTGTAACGATTATTGGCATCCCGGTGGGTATAGCCAATTTCAAAATCGCCGCCATTGCCCTGTGGCCGGTCGGGCGACGAGTGGTATCCGTTGAAATGGCGCAACAGGCCAGAACTGAAAATGCCCGACGTCAGTATCAGCAGCGTTAATTTTTTCTCCGCCTGAGGAGTTTTTCGTGCTCTCTTTTGCACCAGCAATACGCCGTTATGCCTACAACAGCAATCTGCTTTACGATCTGCGAATCTTCATTGCACTGGCTGGTGCGGCCGCCGTACCCTGGTGGTTAGCCATTCCCAAGCTCACCATTCCCCTGACTCTGGGGGTGGTGGCAGCGGCGTTGACCGATCTGGATGATCGCCTGGCTGGCAGGCTACGCAATCTGTTGATCACACTGGTGTGTTTTTTTGTTGCTTCCGCCTCCATTGAGCTGCTGTTTCCTTATCCCTGGCTGTTCGCTCTTGGCCTCACCGCCTCCACCTGCGGTTTTATTTTGCTGGGCGCCCTGGGGCAACGTTACGCCACCATTGCATTTGGTGCCTTGCTGATCGCGGTCTATACCATGCTCGGCACCTCAATGTATGACGCCTGGTATCAACAGCCGACGCTGCTGATCCTTGGTGCCCTGTGGTACAACCTGCTGACGCTGATTGGCCACCTGATCTTTCCTATCCGACCTCTGCAGGAAAATCTGGCGCGTTGTTACAATCAATTGGCAAGTTATCTGGATGCCAAAGCCAACCTGTTTGACCCCGACGTCGAGCATGATGCCGACCTGCCGTGGATGGACGTTGCCATGGCCAATAGCACTCTGGTGACCATTCTTAACCAGACCAAAGTTTCATTGCTGACGCGGCTAAAAGGCGATCGGGGGCAACGCGGTACCCGCCGCACGCTGCATTATTATTTCGTCGCCCAGGATATCCATGAGCGCGCCAGTTCCTCCCACGTTCAATATCAGGCACTGAGTCGACAGTTTCGTCACAGTGATATTCTGTTTCGTTTCCAACGCTTGCTCAGCATGCAGGCTCGCGCCTGTCAGCAGTTGGCACAGTCGATTTTGCTGCGGCAAAAGTATCAGCACAATCTTCGTTTCGAACCGGTCTTTGGCCGTATTGAAGAAGCACTGACTCGCATTGCCATCACCCCGGAAAACCGTGAGCTGACCAAAGCACTCTCGCACCTGTTGAAAAATTTGCGCGCGATTGACGCCCAACTGGCAAATATTGAGTCCGAGCAGGCACTGGCCAGTGGCCTGACGGAAGAGAATAGTCTGTCGGATGACCGGCTCACCGGCTGGAGCGATATCCGCCTGCGTATCAGCCGCCATCTGACACCTCAGTCTGCCTTGTTCCGTCATGCCATCCGTATGTCAGTGGTACTGTGCGTGGGCTACGCCTTTATTCAGTTTACCGGCATGCAGCACGGTTATTGGATCCTGTTAACCAGCCTGTTTGTCTGCCAACCCAATTACAACGCCACGCGACGCAGGCTGGCGCTTCGAATTATCGGCACGCTGGCCGGCATTCTCGTTGGCCTACCGATCCTCTATTTTGTGCCCTCGCTGGAAGGCCAGATGGTGCTTATCGTCATCAGCGGCGTTCTATTCTTCGCCTTTCGAACCGTGCAATACGCACATGCCACCATGTTTATCACCCTGCTGGTATTGCTGTGCTTTAACTTGCTGGGTGAGGGTTTTGAAGTGGCCGCGCCTCGGGTTTATGACACGATTCTGGGATGTGCCATCGCCTGGGCGGCAGTCAGTTTTATCTGGCCAGACTGGAAATTCCGCCAATTACCGGCAGTTGTCAGTAAAACGCTGAATGCCAACTGCCGTTATCTGGATGCCATTCTGGTGCAATATCATCAGGGTAAAGACAACGGCCTTCCTTATCGTATCGCTCGCCGGGATGCACACAACAGTGATGCGGAGCTGGCTTCGGTGATATCAAATATGTCTGCCGATCCAAAAGCAAATAAAGAAGTTCAGGAAGCCGCCTTCCGCCTGTTGTGTTTAAACCACACCTTGTTGAGTTATATCTCTGCGTTGGGTGCACATCGTGAGCGTCTGAATAACCCCGCTACGCTGGACCTGTTAAATGATGCAGTTTGTTATGTCGATGGTGCCCTGCACCAGGAAGAACTCGACGACCGGCGCATCACTCAGGCGTTGGAAAGCCTGGCTGAACGAATTGTGCACGCTGCGCCGGAGCCGGAAAGCAAAGATCAATTGGTGTTGCAGCAAATTGGGCTGGTCATCGAGTTGCTGCCGGAGCTTACCATGCTGAATGCGCAAATCGGCAAATCGGCTTGATCACCCGGGGCCTTTTATCAGGCCCCGGACTCCCGGATTATGTCCGTGACTAAGTAACGACATGGTACGTTCAAACCAATTCGTCAGCTCACTGCGCATTTCCGAGGGTAAAGCGGCATGATGATAGCCGGCGATAGCCCCTCCCAGAGAAAGCAGTAGCCGCAATCCTAAATTGCGTTGCTGTTGCAACATTCGAAGATAACTGCGTTTGGCACCGTTCAGGCGCAAATCATAAACATTATGAATGCCCGCCCGCCAAAGTAACCGTTCCATATTGATGTCGATGTTCGGCAAGGTTTTCAGCCGTCCCTGGTTATCCGTTTTAACCTTGAGTTCCCGGCGCGCTTCCCGAATAGCCTGCCAGGCTAACCCCACAAGTTCCCTCCTGTCGCGCCACAGCGTTTCATCAACCCAGTAATAACGCATGGTAATAGGTACCCCTCGTTTGGAGTACACCATATTAACCATTCCGCGAGACCGAAAAGTAGGCTCCAGGCTATCCGTCGCACGAAGATACAGCTCCCCTTCTGCAATCACAGCGAACATGACGCCATCGGCCAGCAGCCCATAACCGCCAAATTGCGAGCGTGTAGTAATGCCGCCTAATGCGTAAAAATACGCTTTGGCCTGCACGATCCTTCCACTTGATGTCCCTTTCATAGCGTTCTCCTTGTGTAGATTAGTGTTCTATCATTCCCCACATCAATGAAATAAAAGTAACGTGAACAAGTAATTAGAAAAATACGCACTATCTGCAGTCATGCCAATCACAAACGTCCGGTGTATGAAAAATGATCGCAATTATGCGAGGTACTACGAAGATTTGAGTTGATCTTAATCACAACTGGATGTACTGTATAAACATACAGTGACACTACGGGCGGGATACTTTATGCGTACTCAATCACTCTACAATACCCATTTCAGCCACACCTCTTTTGCGGTGAGTAATGCTGCAGAGAGCACGAATGCCGGCAAAGAGAATGGCCTTATCAGTGAACTTGTTTACAACGAGCATCAGCCCGCAGTGGTACAATTATTGTTGCCTCTGCTGCAGCAGTTGGGTATGCAGTCACGCTGGTTGTTATGGCTGACGCCTCAGCAAAAACTGAGTAAGTTATGGCTACAACAATCCGGCTTGCCGGTTGGAAAAGTGGTGCAGCTGAGCCAAATTAACTCGCTGGACACGGTTGAAGCGATGGAAAAAGCGCTGCTGACGGGTAACTACAGTGTAGTACTTGGATGGCTGCCCGATCTTACAGAAGAAGATCGTCTAAAATTAAGGCGTGCGGCAGAATTAGGTAACGCTTATGGGTTCATTATGCGTCCTCAACGTGACATAAACCCGGTTCACGGACACTGTTCCACCCTAAAAATTCACTCTTCTTTGTATCATTAAGTAAATTTAGGATTTTTCCCATCATTTTCATCTCCCTGTAAGGGAACCTTTATGGGATCAGGGACAAAGCGAGTGTGGCTGCGGTTCCGCGGCCCAAAACCAGGGTTAAAATGTTCGTTTTTTTCCCGGTTAATGTTAGTAAATATGTATATTTCTGCGTTTTTTTTTAGAGCTTTATCACATCACACTTGTAACTTTCGCGCCACGTTGTAGACTTTACATCGCCAAGGTTGCTCTATAACGCCAGATAAACTGGCAGAGTAACAAACGAGGGCTCAAACCTTGGCGAAGGAATTTAACCAAGGGCTTAAAACAGCTTTAAAGCTCATTGCCTATTTGGATGATAACGAGGCGCAAAATGAAAAAGACAGCTATCGCATTAGCAGTGGCACTGGCTGGTTTCGCTACCGTAGCGCAAGCCGCCCCAAAAGATAATACCTGGTACACTGGTGCTAAACTGGGCTGGTCCCAGTACCATGACACTGGTTTCTACGGCAACGGTTACCAGAATGGTATCGGCAATGGTCCGACCCATAAAGATCAACTGGGTGCTGGCGCGTTCCTGGGTTACCAGGCGAACCAATACCTGGGCTTCGAGCTGGGCTATGACTGGCTTGGCCGTATGCCTTACAAAGGCAGCGTGAACAACGGTGCTTTCAAAGCGCAGGGCGTTCAACTGGCCGCTAAACTGAGCTACCCAATCATGGACGATCTGGACATCTACACTCGTCTGGGCGGCATGGTATGGCGTGCAGATTCCAAAGCTAACTACGGTAACGGCACTCGTCTGAGCGATCACGACACTGGCGTTTCTCCGTTGGCAGCAGTTGGTGTTGAATACGCACTGACCAAAAACTGGGCTACCCGCCTGGACTACCAATTCGTTAGCAACATCGGTGATGCAGGTACTGTCGGCGCACGTCCAGACAACACCATGCTGAGCCTGGGTGTTTCTTACCGTTTCGGTCAGGATGATGTTGTTGCTCCAGCACCAGCTCCAGCTCCGGCTCCAGTTGTTGAAACCAAGCGTTTCACTCTGAAGTCTGACGTGCTGTTCAACTTCAACAAATCTACCCTGAAAGCAGAAGGCCAACAGGCTCTTGACCAGCTGTACACTCAGCTGAGCGCAATGGATCCTAAAGATGGTTCTGCTGTAGTTCTGGGTTACACCGACGCCGTTGGTTCTGACCAGTACAACCAGAAACTGTCTGAAAAACGCGCACAAAGCGTTGTTGATTACCTGGTATCTAAAGGTATCCCTTCAGAAAAAATCTCTGCACGTGGTATGGGCGAAGCTGATTCCGTCACTGGCAACACCTGTGGCTACAAAGCTGGTCGTGCTACCAAAGCACAGATCGCTTGCCTGGCACCAGATCGTCGCGTAGAGATCGAAGTTAAAGGTATCAAAGACGTTGTAACTCAGCCACAAGGCTAAGCTACCACTCTTAGTAAAAAACCCCGCAATGCGGGGTTTTTTTTCGACTAAATCAAGTGGTGTAAGCAACAAAGAGCCGCTTCCCTTGCAGGTAACTGGCTGGCTAGCGGGTTTATTCTTTGTCTTTACCTAGAATAGCTTTTAAATCTTGCTTCAATGATGACATCTGGCTGGCATACTTCTCTTTACGTTCCGCATCTTCGATCAACTGCACCACTGTTTCTGATAGAGTCACCCCACGGCGACGGGCCAGCGCGGCCAAACGCTGCCAAACCAGAAACTCCAGATCGATAGATTTTTTACGCGTATGTTGGTGTTCTGCGTTAAAATGACGTTTACGTCGTGCGCGGATAGTTTGCTTCATCCGGTTATCCAGTTCCGGATTCATATGGTGACTAATCCACGTCAGCACTTTTACCGGCTCATTTTCCAGCTTCAGCAGCTCGTCAATGGCTTCCTGAGCAACGCTGTTTTCAATGTGGCGGGTAATAGCTTCCCCTTCCCGGTGCTTTTTCACCAGGTACTTCCATTTCCAACCGCTCTCCAGATTTTCCAGTTGCTGATATTTCATCGTGAGCTCTTCAGTGACCGCGTAACTTTATTAAGCATAACAGCTTTACGCCGAATTTCCCCGGCAATTACACCTCGTTTTAGACTGTTTTTTGCACAGTCATCGCTCGATGTCAAACTCCCTGACATCAACTGTAACTCTGCATCTATCAAGCTGCCGTTATTCTTGTATAATCGCCCTTTCCCTTTTTGACGATTGCATCTAACACTTTGACCAATAACCGACTTGAATGGCAATCACTGTTGCCGGACGTTACGCCTTATCAAGCGATATTTGATACCGCCGCGCAGTTGGCCCCCGTGTCCTTTGCCTCTATTCAGCCTCGGCTGGAAAACGCACTGACGCTGTTTTGCCATCCACAGTCACCACCGCGTTTCATGTTGTTGAAAGCGCAAGAAACGCGTGAGTATCTGGCGCTGATCGCCCAGGCAGTTGAACAACTGCAGCCGCAGAACACCGCGTTCAAAGGCAGTCACTATGTGATCCAGGGCAGCAAGGTCAGCGTAGAACCCGCCAGCCAGGGTGATGAACCCTTTGCCGCCGGTGGTGCCTGCGTGTATCAAGAGTGGGTTGAACCTGAACAGCTGTTTGGCTGCGTCCGGATCCACAATGGTGAAATCAACCTGCAGCCCGGCCTGGTGCATCAGGCCAACGGTGGTGTACTGATCCTGTCTGCGCGTTCTCTGCTGGCTCAGCCGCTGCTGTGGCTGCGTTTGAAGCAGATGATCACCCAACGTCAGTTCCACTGGGTTTCCCCGGATGAGACACGCCCATTGCCAATTACCATTCCAGCCATGCCGCTGGAATTGCGGTTGATTGTGGTAGGCGATCGTCACGGCCTTGCCGATTTCCATGATATTGAACCGGAGCTGAGTGAGCAGTCAGTTTACGGTGAATACGAGGAAGATCTGCAACTCACCGAAATCGATGACATGGTGCAATGGTGTGGCTACGTCAATAGCCTCATCGAAGAGCAACAACTGCCACCGCTGGCAGCCGATGCCTGGTACCCGCTGATGATACAGGCAGTACGTCACAGCGGCGATCAGGGCAACCTGCCGCTGTCCCCACTGTGGCTCGGCCAACAACTTTCCGAAGCCGCACTGTACGTCGAAGAAGAAAGCATCACTGCCAAAGCATTTGAAGCCGCGCTGAATGCGCGCGAGTGGCGTGAAAGCTATCTTGCCGAACGGATGCAGGATGAAATTGAGCTGGGCCAAATCCTGATTGAAACCGAAGGCGAAGTCGTCGGCCAGATCAATGGCCTGTCGGTGCTGGAATACCCTGGCCATCCGCGCAGTTTCGGTGAACCCTCCCGTATCAGCTGTGTCGTACATCTTGGCGATGGTGAATTCACCGACGTTGAGCGCAAGGCCGAGCTTGGCGGCAATCTGCATGCCAAGGGCATGATGATTATGCAGGCGTTCCTGATTTCCGAACTGGAACTGGACCAACCGCTGCCCTTCTCTGCTTCGATCGTGTTTGAACAATCTTATGGCGAAGTGGACGGTGACAGCGCCTCATTGGCTGAGCTGTGCGCGCTCATCAGCGCACTGTCGCTACAGCCAATTACCCAGCAGATTGCAGTAACCGGTTCTGTCGACCAATTCGGTAATGTGCAGCCGATTGGCGGCGTTAACGAAAAAATCGAAGGCTTTTTTGAAGTTTGCCAACGTCGGGGTTTGACTGGCAAACAGGGCATTATTCTGCCCGCCACCAATGTGCGCCATCTGTGTCTGCATCAGGACGTGGTCGATGCGGTGCGCGAGGGGCAGTTCCATCTGTGGGCCGTCAATAGCGCTGCGGAAGCCTTGCCATTACTCACCGGTTACCCCTACTCTGATGAACAGCAACCGAACCTGTTAGCTGCCATTCAGGAACGGATAGCACAGGTGAATCCGCAGGAACGCCGGCGCTGGCCATGGCCGCTTCGTTGGCTCAACTGGTTCAACCACGGCTGATCGGACTTGTTCAGCGTACACGTGTAAGCTAATCTGCGCCCTTCAATAAAATAAGGTTTACTGAGAACATGGTAGAAAAACGCGACTCCTATACGAAAGAAGACCTCGAAGCATCCGGCCGTGGCGAACTGTTTGGCGCTGGTGGCCCGCCGTTGCCGGCAGGTAACATGTTGATGATGGACCGCGTGGTCAAAATGACCGAAGACGGTGGTACCCACAACAAGGGTTATGTGGAAGCGGAACTGGATATTAATCCAGACCTATGGTTCTTTGGTTGCCACTTTATCGGCGATCCGGTGATGCCAGGCTGCCTGGGTCTGGATGCCATGTGGCAGTTGGTAGGTTTCTACCTCGGCTGGCTGGGCGGCGAAGGTAAAGGTCGTGCGCTGGGCGTGGGTGAAGTTAAATTCACCGGCCAGGTTTTACCTACCGCGAAGAAAGTCACCTACCGCATTAACTTCAAGCGTGTGATCATCCGTAAACTGATTATGGGTGTGGCTGATGGTGAAGTCCTGGTCGATGGTCAGGTCATTTACACCGCCAGCGATCTGAAAGTGGGCCTGTTCAAGGACACTGCGGCGTTCTAACCGCAATCACGGCGGCCTTCCGGGTCGCCGTTTATTTCCCTTAGTTATCTTTTAATCGTTGCGTCCATAGCGGCTAAACAGTAACTACAATAATTGTAGTAACCAGGAGGTATGCCATGCAAAAAACTCGTTTTGATAACATGCCATGCCCAGTAGCTCGCTCACTGGACCGCGTCGGGGAATGGTGGAGCATCCTGATACTTCGCGATGCGTTCCATGGCTTGTCCCGGTTTGATGAGTTCCAGCAGAGCCTTGGACTTTCGCCCACCATATTGACCCGTCGCCTGAAGTATCTGGTAGAAAGCGGCATACTGCATAAACAACGCTATCAAACACGACCGGTACGCTACCAGTACTTGCTCACTGAACGCGGCAAAGATTTTTTCCCGGTGCTTGCAGCCCTGTTTCACTGGGGGAATACCCACCTGGCCGAAGACGGCATCAGTGCCGAACTGGTCGATCGTCGTACCGGGCAACCCATACGCGTGCAACTGATCGACAGCATTACCCAGCAGCCCATTGCGCTGCATAATATTACTTTAGCCCCAGGGCCGGCAGCGACCGACGGCATGCGCCAGCGCGCGGCCCTGATGCTGCAGAACCTTTCTGCATTTCCCCCTGAATCATCCAAGGAGTCACTATGAACACTCGTCGTATAGTCATTACCGGCATGGGCGCCATTTCGCCACTGGGATGCGGCGTAGAGGCTATCTGGCAGCGTCTGCTGAACGGCCAGTCCGGCATTCGTCCGCTGCCAGAAGAGATCGTCGCAGACCTGCAGGTGAAAATCGGTGGTCAGGTGCCCACTTTGGAACAGGATCCCGAGGCGGGCTTCGACCCCGACCTTTCGGTGGCACCAAAAGACCAGAAGAAAATGGACCGCTTTATCCTGCTCGCCATGGCAGCGGCCGATGAGGCTATCCGTCAGGCAGGTTGGGTAGCAGACACTGAAGACAAGCAGGAACGCACCGCAACCGTGATCGCTTCCGGCATTGGCGGCTTCCCGGCTATCGCCCATGCGGTACGCACCACCGACAGCCGTGGTGCCAAACGCCTGTCGCCTTTCACCATCCCTTCGTTCCTGGTTAATCTGGCTGCCGGTCACGTATCGATTAAACATCAGTTCAAGGGCCCTATTGGCGCCCCTGTGACGGCCTGTGCCGCAGGGGTACAGGCCATTGGCGATGCCGTACGTATGATTCGTAACGATGAAGCGGATATCGCGCTGTGTGGCGGTACGGAAGCGGCTATCGACACCGTTAGCCTTGGGGGTTTTGCAGCGGCGCGTGCCATGTCCACAACGCCTGCAGACGCCGCCGCAACAGCCTCACGGCCTTTTGACAGTGCACGCAACGGGTTTGTTATGGGTGAAGGTGCCGGCATGCTGGTGATTGAGACACTGGAGCATGCGCTGGCCCGTGGGGCAACACCGCTGGCTGAAATTGTCGGTTATGGCACCAGCGCAGATGCCTACCACATGACTTCGGGTGCCGAGGATGGTGACGGTGCCTACCGTGCCATGAAAATTGCCCTCAAACAGGCTGGCGTAGCACCGGAGCAGGTTCAACACCTGAACGCGCATGCGACATCCACACCGGTAGGGGATTTGGGCGAAATTAACGCCATTAAGCATCTGTTCGGCACGAACGGCAGCGTAGCGGTTACCTCAACCAAATCAGCAACCGGTCATCTGCTCGGTGCCGCTGGCGGGTTGGAAACCATCTTTACCGCACTGGCGCTGCGTGACCAGATTGCGCCCGCCACACTGAATTTGGAAAGTCCGGATCCGGCTGCAGAGGGGCTGCACCTGGTTGCGAATAAAGCGGAACCCATGGCCATAAGCTACGCACTGTCGAACGGCTTTGGCTTTGGTGGTGTGAATGCGAGTATCTTGCTGAAACGCTGGCAGGGGTAATACCCATTAAACACAAACCTCCGCACTGGGCGGAGGTTGTTCCTTTTATTTGACAGGGAGCCGCTTAAGCGGTCACAGCCCTGTCTTCCATGGCTTCTCGCCAACCTCCCAGCCATTGAGACCGGCTTTCCACAGTCGTTTTATAGGGACAATAATCCTTCGGATGTCCTAAAATACCTGCCTGATAACCTTTCGAATGCGCCCTTTCCAGACGATCGCGTTTCTGTCTCTTCATGCCTCGTTTCCCTCACTTTTTGGTCAGTTGGAAAGAAAACAATGGCTGCTTTTTGTGCAGCCACGTTTAAGCAATAGCGCTAAATGGAGCGAAGATCAATGCGCAAAATTCACGCCAATGTCATATTTGTGAGCTACGCACGCAGAATTTGCTAAGTGGCTGATAGATAGGAAAGAAGCTAACTTATTGAAATAAAATAAAAACCCCTTGCGACGAGAAATCCCAATATTCCTCGCCGCAAGGGGTTAGACCGATTTAATACAAATTATTTCTAAAAACGACCGGCTTGCGCAGCAATATCCTGGGCTTCTTGTTGCCAGCCCTGAGCCAACGTCCGCACCAAGGCATCGTAGCCGTCTTCACCCTGTTTAAGCTCCAGGCTGAATGGACGTTTGGTCAAATTGCCCTGATGGTTCAGCACCCACTCGCCGCGAATGATCGCCTTGCCGTCAAAGCGGCCGTGGAAACCACTGATGGTGACGTTGAGCACATCCTGTTCGCTGCTCATCGGCTGCGAGGACACCACCCAACCCGGCAGCGCGCTGCTCAGGTTAGTGACCAGCGTCTGCTGCAACTGTTGATCCAGCGGGCTGGCCCACAGGTTGTTCTGGGCAATCACATACTGCACGTCATTGGTCTGGTAAACCACACCGCTCTGCGCCAGATAATCCGCCACGCTAACGTGCTCCAGCCAAAGCTGGCGCGACGTCGTGCTACCGCTGACCTGTGCCGGCGAGCCCAATGCCGGCAATTGATAGTAGGTCTTCTGTGGAGTACTGCTACAGGCGCTGAGTAACAGCGCCAGGGCTACCGGGATCCATTTCATCATTTATTGGCCTTCTTCGGCTGAGGATCGTTACTGCCCGCGGCTTCAAATACCAGCGCGTTGCTCTTTTCGTTCAGGGTGCGCAGCACCGGCTGCAGTTCACGCAAGACCTGATCAAGACGTTGCATATCGCCGACCATCTTGTTGTAGGCCGGAGAACCAGGCTGGAACCCTTTCATGCTGCGGTTCAGTTCCTGCAAGGTTTTTTGCATATCCTGCGGCAACGCCTTCATCTCTTTGCTGGCAATGATGTCATTCAACGATTGCATGGTCTGCTGTGTCGACTTCATCGTTTTCTGACTTTCAGCCAACGTTTTGGTCGCTTCGTTGATCATCGGATTCAGCGGCATCGAGTTGATTTTATCCAGCGTCTGCATCAGTTTCTGCTGGATCTGCGCCAGGCCGCCGCTGGTGGTTGGCATCAGTCGGTAACCAAACAGCTCACGTGGCCCTTTATAAGGTTTCTCTTGCGGATAGAAATCCAGATCGATATACAGCGAACCCGTTAGCAGGTTAGCGGATTTCAAAGAGGCACGCATGCCACGTGATTCGGCATCTTTCAAATGACTCTCAAAGTCGAAGTTGCCACCCAACTGTTTCTGGAAGCGATCCGGTTCGATGCGGATCAGCACCGGGATCCGGTAGTCGTTGTCCAGACGCTGTATCATGCCTTTTTTGTAGAACGGTACCTGGCCAACGGTACCCAGACGAATGCCGCGGAATTCCACCGGCGCACCAGGCTGCAGCCCGCGAACCGAATCGGCGAAGAACAGCAGGTAGTCTTTATGCACGGTATACAGCGAATCCTGAATGCTGCGCTGGTTGTCGAACAGGTGGTACTCCGCTTTCGGTTGCGCCAGTTCACCGCGATCCCAGCCGTCCGGCACGTCAAAGCTGACGCCGCCGCTGAACAAGGTCGCCAACGAGCCCATTTCCACCCTCATCCCCTGCGCCGACATATCGAACGCCACACCGCTGTCTTTCCAGAAACGTACGTTACTGGTCACCAACTGATCGTAAGGTGCGGAGATAAATAATTGGTAACGCATGGCACGCATCTTGGGATCAAAATAACTGGTCTCCACCGAGCCAACGCGATAGCCGCGGAACAACACCGGATCGCCGGCGTTCAATTGTCCGGATCTTTCACTGTCCAGCACAATGCGGAGCCCTTTAGCGTCCGGAGAGGCCAGCGGCGGTGCGTCCAGCAGTTGGTAGTCGCCCTTGCCTGCCTTGCCTTTGTTGCCCGGCTGCAGTTCGATATAGGCACCGGAAAGCAGCGTCCCCAATCCGGAAACGCCCCCACGGCCAATCTGCGGCTTCACTACCCAGAAGGCTGAGTCCTGACGCAACAGCTTCTCCATGCCGGTGTTAAGGCGCGCCTCGACCACCACCTTGCTCAAGTCTTCGCTCAGGGTCACCGTTTCCACAACCCCGACGTCAACGCTACGGCTTTTGATTTTGGTTTTACCCGCCTCCAGCCCTTCGGCGGTAGTGGTAACCAGAGTGACCACCGGCCCCTGATGGCTGAAATGGTAAAACAGGATCCAGGCGCCGATCAGTGCGGTGACAATCGGGATGATCCACACTGGTGACCAGCGTTTGATCTTCTCGACGTCCGCGACGCTATGATTATTTTCCGTCACCTTGCGGCTCCTTTTTTATTGTTTCGTTTACGCGATCCCAGGTTAACCGGGGATCAAACGTCATGGCTGCAAACATAGTGAGGATCACCACCATGGCGAACAGCAGTGCGCCAATGTCAGGATAAATGCTCATCAATTGTCCCATCCGTACCAATGCCGAAAGCACGGCAATCACAAACACGTCAATCATTGACCAGCGGCCAACAAATTCAACCACTTCATAAATCAGATGCATTCGCTCGCTGTCGGCCCGTGCCTTGCCGGTCCCGTTAGCGTCCCAACACAGCCAGCCAATCGCCAACATTTTTAGCGAAGGCACCATAATACTGGCGATGAAGATCACCATCGCCACCGGGTAAGATCCTTCTCCCCACAGCAGGATCACCCCGGCCATGATAGTAGAAGTGAGCTTGTTGCCCAATGCCTCGGTAACCATAATCGGCATCAGGTTTGCCGGAATATACAACAAGATAGAGGTGAGTAGCAGCGCCATCGTCCATTGCAGACTGTGCCGGCGGCGCACGTAACCACGGGAATGGCAGCGCGGGCACTGGGTCAGTTCCGCCGGTAAAATGGCCGTGCAACACTGGCAGGAACGCAGCCCCTGACGCAGCCCGGTACGCCCGACTTCCATCGGACGATCAAGGCGCGGTGCGAGTTCAATGTCATTCCACAGCCAGCGACGATCGACACACTGGAAAGCGCGCACCTGTAGCAGGCAAAACAGGCAGTACGGCACAAAGCTGCTGCCGACGCCAATATCACCATAAGCCATCAGCTTAACGAAGCTGACCAGCACCCCGGCCAGGAAAATCTCCACCATGCACCAGGTTTTAAACTGGAAAAGCATTTTGGCCATCCACTCTTTCAAACCGGTGGGGATAGGGACTTTGGCGCACAGCAAAATGATCGCCACCATACAAAATGCCGGGATCAGTTGAACAAATACCATAAACAGCGTGGCCATGCTGGCATAGTCTTCTGCCACCATCACCTGCGGGATTTGGATCAGTTTGATTTCGTTACCAAGGCCGGCAACGCGCATATTGATAAACGGGAAAATATTCGCCAGCACCAGCATAAACAAGGCGCTGAGGGCGTAGCCGATCGGCCGCTTGCGCGGTTCCTCCCAGCGGGAACTGAGGGTAGTCTTACAACGCGGGCATACCGCTTTTGAACCATATGCCAGCGGCGGCAATGCCACCAGCATGTCGCACTGCGGGCACAGCATCAGATTGTCCTGTTGCTGCTTCGCGTGCGTTGCATGGCTGTGCTGCTCGTGATTCTCGTGGGAACACACCATATTCCTCCTTAACAACGTTGCTCACCGGTACGGCAATACCGCCCGCAGCAGCGCGCGGGCGGTATTCTCAACGGTTAGCCGTTTTTCATCGCTTCCAACTCTTCCCAACGGGCGAAGGCTTGTTCCAGTGCCCCTTCGGCCGTAGCCAGCGCCGTCAGCACCTGTTGCGTTTCGCTGTGAGGACGCGTGAAGAAATCAGCATCGCTCATTTGTGCCTGCAGCGCCGTAATTTCCGCTTCCAGTTGTTCCAGGCGTTGCGGTAACTGCTCCAGCTCACGTAACAGGTTATAGCTCAGTTTAGCCGCTGTTTTCTTTGGCTGTTCAGCCTTTTTTTCTGCTACGGGCTTGTTCTGTTCAGCCGTAACCTGGCGGATCGGTTTAGCCGTCGCGCGTTGATGATGCGCGTCGTAATAACCGCCGACGAAGGTGCTGATCTCGCCGTTACCTTCAAAGATCCAGCATTCGGTCACCGAGTTATCAACGAACTGACGATCGTGGCTGACCAACATCACGGTGCCCTGGTAGCCGTCGATCAGCTCTTCCAGCAACTCCAGCGTTTCAACATCCAGGTCGTTGGTAGGTTCATCGAGGATCAATAAGTTACTAGGCTTCAGGAACAGTTTGGCCA
This sequence comes from Serratia sp. AR11, assembly GCF_056376275.1. Taxonomy (NCBI): domain Bacteria; kingdom Pseudomonadati; phylum Pseudomonadota; class Gammaproteobacteria; order Enterobacterales; family Yersiniaceae; genus Serratia; species Serratia sp. AR11. Next base: position 1,947,887 of record NZ_CM150739.1, on the reverse strand, counting down.
GCAACAGACGATTACGCTCACCGCCCGACAAGGCTTTCACCGGCGTCATCGCCCGTTTAGGGTGGAACAGGAAGTCCTGCAGATAACCCAATACGTGGCGTGAACGGCCGTTGACCAATACTTCCTGCTTACCTTCCGCCAGGTTGTCCATGACCGTGCGCTCCGGATCCAGATCCGCACGGTGCTGGTCGAAGTAGGCCACTTCCAGCTTGGTCCCGCAGTGCACACGGCCGCTGTCGGCTTTCAACTGGCTGAGCATCAGTTTCAGCAGCGTAGTCTTGCCGCAACCGTTCGGACCAACCAACGCAATTTTGTCGCCACGTTGTACCTGGGCGGAGAAATTACGTACCAACACTTTGCCGCCAACCTGATAGTTAACGTCTTCCATCTCAAACACGATCTTGCCGGAGCGTACCGCTTCTTCCACCTGCATTTTGGCGGTGCCCATCACTTCACGGCGTTCGGATCGCTCGTTACGCAACGCTTTCAGCGCACGAACGCGGCCTTCGTTACGGGTACGACGCGCCTTGATGCCCTGACGGATCCACACTTCTTCCTGTGCCAGCTTGCGGTCAAATTCGGCATTTTGCAGCTCTTCCACCCGCAGCGCTTCTTCTTTGCTCAGCAGGTATAAATCGTAGTTGCCCGGCCAGGACACTAGCTTGCCGCGATCGAGATCGACAATGCGCGTCGCCATATTGCGGATAAAGGAACGGTCGTGGGAAATGAACACAATGCTGCCCTGGAACTCTTTCAGGAAGCCTTCCAGCCAATCGATGGTTGAAATATCCAGGTGGTTGGTCGGTTCGTCGAGCAACAGTACGCGCGGAGAACTTACCAGCGCTCGGCCCAGTGCCGCTTTACGCAGCCAGCCGCCGGAGAGCGAGGAAAGTTCCGCATCCCCATTCAGGCCCAACTGCAACAGCACTTCGCTGATGCGGCTATCGAGCTGCCACAGGCCCTGATGATCGAGGATCTCCATAATCTGCGCCATGCGCGTCAGGTTTCTTTCGCTTGGGTCGGTTTCCACCAGGTGCGAAATCGCGTGGTAGGCTTTCAGGTGTTCCGCCTGCTCGGCGACGCCTTCGGCCACGAAATCAAACACCGTACCGCCGATATTGCGCGGGGGATCCTGTTGCAGGCGCGCCACAATCAGATCCTGCTCGTAAATCACCCGGCCATCATCCAATGGAATTTCTTTGCCGAGGATCTTCAACAGCGTGGATTTACCGGCGCCATTGCGCCCAACCAGACAAACGCGTTCGTTGTCTTCAATATGAATTTCGGTGTTGTCTAAAAGTGGTGCATCGCTGAAGGACAGCCAGGCACCGGACATGCTAATTAACGACATAGTAATTATTTTCCTTCGCCGGCATGGGTAAGCAGCCAGCAGTTATGAATTTGACGGTTACGGGCAAAGTCCTGCGACTGTGTCTGGGCGGTAATTTCTTTCGCCTCCAGACCCAATGCGCTCAGGCCGGCCATATCCATCTGGAAACCGCGCTTGTTGTTCGAGAACATGATGGTCCCATTACGACGCAGTAACCGTTTCAAATCTTGCATCAGCGCCAGGTGATCGCGCTGAACGTCAAAAGTGTTCTCCATCCGCTTGGAGTTGGAGAAGGTCGGCGGATCGATAAAGATCACATCGAATTGTTCGTCGGCATTTTGCATCCATGACAGACAATCCGCATGGATCAATCTGTGCTGTTTGCCGGTCAGGCCGTTAACCCGCAGGTTTTTCTCCGCCCATTCCAGATAGGTGCGCGACATATCCACCGTCGTGGTGCTGCGCGCCCCACCCAGCCCGGCATGCACGCTGGCGGTGCCGGTATAGGCAAACAGGTTGAGGAAGTCTTTGCCTTTGCTCATCTCCCCCAACATGCGGCGGGCAATACGGTGGTCGAGGAACAGACCGGTATCGAGATAGTCAGTCAGGTTAACCCACAGCTTGGCGTTGAACTCTTCCACCAGCAGGAATTCGCCCTTCTGCGCCAGTTTTTCGTACTGGTTTTTACCTTTCTGGCGTTCGCGGGTTTTCAGGATCAACTGGTTGGACGGCAATTCCAGCACCGCCAACGTGGCGTTGATCACGTCGAACAGGCGTTGACGAGCCTTCTGCGCATCAATGGTTTTCGGCGGCGCATATTCCTGCACCACGACTTTGCTGCCGTAGCGATCCACCGCCACGTTATATTCCGGCAGGTCAGCATCGTACAGGCGGTAGCACTCAATGCCCTGCTGTTTGGCCCACTTGTCGAGCTTCTTCAGGTTTTTGCGCAGACGGTTGGCAAAATCTTCCGCCACTTGTACGCCACCAGCACCCAGCGGGTTTTCTGCCAGTTGGTAATTTTTCTGCACGCAGTCCAACGGACCATTTTTTGCCTTGAACTGGCGCTCGGCACGCAGTTGCAGGCAGCTCAACAGCTCCGGTGAGGCGCTGAACAGTGACAACTGCCAGCCACCAAAAGCGCTTTTCATGATACGACCCAGCATATTATGCAAGGCAATCAACGCCGGTTCGCTTTCCAGACGCTCGCCGTATGGCGGGTTGCAGACTACGGTTCCCGTCGGGCCTTCCGGCAGCGGGTTGGTCAGTTTGGCTACGTCGTTGACGTTAAAGGTAATCAGTTCGGCGACGCCGGCACGACGGGCGTTGCCGCGCGCCATTTCAATCACCCGGCGATCGATATCGGAGCCGAAGAAACGCGAGGTGGTTTCCTGCAGGCCACGACGGGCGCGTACCTGCGCTTCGGTGATCACTTCACGCCACAGATCGACGTTGTGACCATTCCAGGCGGTAAAGCCCCAGTGTTGACGATGCAGGCCAGGTGCGCGATCGGAAGCAATCATCGCCGCTTCGATCAGCAGGGTACCCGAACCACACATTGGATCCAGCATTGGCGTGCCCGGCTGCCAGCCAGAACGCTGCACAATCGCCGCTGCCAGGCTTTCTTTCAGCGGTGCCTGTCCGGTCAGATCACGATAACCACGCTGGTGCAGGCCTTCACCGCTCAAATCCAGCGCTACGCTGGCCATATCGCGCTGCAGGAAGACATTGACGCGAATGTCCGGCTGCTGCTTCGCTACCGTCGGGCGTTGTTCAATCTTGCGGGTAAAACTGTCGACAATGGCGTCCTTGACCTTTAGTGCGCCATACTGGCTGTTGCGGATCTCTTCGTTAACGCCACTGAAGTGAACGGCGAAAGTTTTATCCACACCAAAAATGCTCGTCCAGTCGATCGCCTGTACGCCCAGGTACAAATCCAGATCGCTGTGTACGCGGAATTCATTCAACGGCAGCAAAATACGTGAGGCCAAACGGCTCCACAGCAAGCTTTGGTACAGAAGACGATCGTCACCCTGAAAATGTACCCCACCCTGTACGACTTTACAGGCGTGAGCGCCCAGCGCTTCGAGTTCGCTTTTTAACAGTTCTTCCAGTCCACGCGCCGTGCTGGCAAACAGAGAGTTCATATCGTACTTATCACCAAAAAGAAAATTGTTGCGCATTATAGCTAATCCAGACCGCTTGTCATAAAGTTGCTCCCTTCTATTTACTAATCGCGCGGAGACAAGGGTGATTACGCTAGCCAAACTTTACGTTCATCCGGTTAAATCGCTTCGGGGTTTGCAGCTTTCTCACGCCCAGGTTTCCAGTAGTGGCCTGGCTTTCGATCGCACTTTTATGATCACCGAGCCGGATGGCACCTTTATTACTGCGCGGCAATATCCGCAGATGGTGTTATTCACTCCGGCACTGCTGGCAGACGGCCTGTTCCTGACCGCGCCCGACGGAGAAAGTGCCGCCATCCGCTTTAGCGATTTCGCCGCCGAAGCGCAACCGACCGAAGTCTGGGGTAACCATTTCACCGCCCTGATTGCACCGCAGGCAATTAATAGCTGGCTGAGCGGTTATTTCCAGCGTGACGTGCAATTGCGTTGGCTCGGCCCGGAGCTGACCCGTCGCGTTAAAAAACACCCGGAAATCCCCCTGTCCTTCGCCGACGGTTATCCCTACCTGTTAATTAACGAAGCCTCGTTCAACGACCTGCAACAGCGCTGCCCCGGCAGCATCAAACTGGAACAGTTTCGCCCGAATCTGGTGGTGACCGGCGCCAGCGCCTGGGCAGAAGATGGCTGGCAGGTGATCCGCGTCGGTGACGTGATGTTTGACCTGGTGAAACCTTGCAGCCGCTGCGTACTGACCACCGTCAGTATCGAGCGCGGGCGCAAACACCCGAGCGGCGAACCGCTGAGTACCCTGCAGAAATTCCGCACCGCCGATAATGGCGATGTCGATTTTGGCCAGAATATGGTGGCGCGCAATAGCGGCATTATCCGCGTTGGCGATGCCGTTGAAGTGTTATCCACCAAGCCGCCACGCCCTTATGGCGCAGGTAAAGTGGTGGAAAGCGTGCAGGCACCGCAGGACAGTGCGCAGAACGTCACTATTGATTACGCGGGAACGGTGTTTACCGGCAACAATCAGCAGATCTTGCTGGAGCAGTTGGAACAGCAAGGGCTACGGGTGCCTTATTCATGCCGTGCGGGAATTTGTGGAAGCTGTCGTATTACTTTGGTCAATGGCGAAGTGGCACCGCTGAAGAAAAGTGCGGTGGCCAACAATGGCACCATTCTTTGCTGCAGCTGTATTCCCAAAAGCGATTTGACGCTGGCGTAATCGGCCTTACATCGCCCTGTCGTAAGCCGGGGCTGAGGCTTCATCCTGCGCGCAGGGTTTTAGGCGATCGTGCATCACTTTGATGGCATCGCCCAGCACCATGGTACGGCCGGCCAGTGAAAGCTGGTTCTGCGCCAGCAGGCACAGGCTGGCGTTATCACCGGCTTCCACCACCAGCAGGCGGGCTTCAATGCCGCTTTCCATCACCTTAACCGCCGCCAGTTCGCCGTTCTTCGGTTGCAACGGATAATGTTGCTGCGAGAAATGCCAGCTCTTCGGCATCAGCGGTTTCAGGAAGCGATAAGCCACCAGGGCATTTAATACCAGTTCAGCACGCTGCTCGTGGCTGAGCTTTATCTGTTTGCACTGCTCTTCATAATTAAAATAAAGCGCGGCGTCATCGACACAGAAAGAGCATTCATCGAAGGCATCCGGGGTTAACATTTTGGCCGGGAAACGCGAGCGAAAGATCATCCCATTGGCTAAATCCAGCATTAGCCGATCGTGTTCAGCGTCAAAATACCAACGCCAATTATCGTCAGGTTTTATCTTCATCTCTTATCCTTCTCGCTGCCCATGCCACGCAATATTTACCCCAAAAGGTGATTTTATCACCACTAAAGTCGCTTAAACATCGGATAATTCCGCGAACGATATTTATGCTAGTGGACAAAATATAGACGAGCCGGGGGAATAAATAAACCCCCGGCGGAAAATGAAAGGAAAAATATTAGATATAGTTAACGATATCTTTAATCAGGCGTGGACCCTTGAAGATAAATCCGGAATAAATTTGCACCAGTGAAGCCCCTGCCGCCATTTTTTCCCGCGCCGCCATCAGGGAATCAATTCCGCCAACGCCGATAATCGGCAAGCGCCCTTGCAGCTCAAGTGACAAACGACGGATCACTTCGGTGCTGCTCGCCTGCAGCGGACGACCACTCAGGCCCCCCATTTGCTCACAATAATTCAGCCCCTGGATCAATTTACGATCCAGCGTGGTATTGGTCGCGATCACGCCATCTATATTATGACGCACCAGGCTGTCGGCTATTTGGATCAATTCTTCTTCAGAAAGATCCGGCGCGATCTTTACTGCTACCGGTACATATTTGTGATGACGCTCATGTAATTCCTGCTGCTTATTTTTAATCGCGGCCAGCAGATCGTCCAACGCTTCGCCATACTGTAAGGATCGTAATCCTGGGGTATTAGGTGACGAAATGTTAATCGCGATATAACCGGCATACGGATAAACTTTATCCATGCAGATTAGATAATCGTCTTTTCCTTGCTCAACCGGGGTGTCTTTATTCTTGCCAATATTAATCCCCAGAATACCGCCGAAATGGGATTTCTTAACGTTTTCAACCAGATTATCCACCCCCTGGTTATTAAAGCCCATGCGGTTGATCAGGCCTTCGGCCTCCACAATACGGAACAGGCGCGGTTTGTCATTGCCCGACTGCGGGCGCGGCGTCACGGTGCCGACTTCGACAAAACCAAAACCCATAGCGCCAAACGCATCGATACACTCGCCGTCTTTATCCAGACCGGCGGCCAAGCCCAATGGGTTTTTAAAAGAGAGCCCCATGCAGCTTACCGGTTTGGTCGGCACTGACTGACGAATAAGGAATTCTAACGGGGTACCGGTGACACGGCGAAGCTGTTGAAAAGTCAATTCATGCGCACGCTCGGGATCGAGCTGGAACAACGCTTTTCTGATGAGGGGGTAGTACATGTACTCTCCTGATTTCCCGGTTGCAAACCGGGGGCGTATTATCCGGTATCCCCTGACCAATTGGAATTGATTAAAAGCAAAAAAAGCGTTTTTTACGCAATCGTTTTCCCCCTTCTGAGCCAAAACCGCCGCCAATCCGCATTTGTGCATAACAAAATCGAAAAATGAGATTTAAGTAACTCCCCTTATTACTGATAGGTTTAAAACACTTCTCGACAATTTCATGATTAAACCTAACTTTTAGTTATAAGGAGTGGTAATGCGCGTTATATCACTGGCCGGCAGCCCTCGCATCCCATCACGCTCGGCGGCACTGCTTTCTGTGAGTAAAAACTGGTTGCAGCAGCAAGGCGTGGAGGTGATCTCCTATACCCTGCATGATTTTGATGCCGAAGATTTGCTGTATGCCAATTTTAACAGCCCGGCGATCAAAGCCTTTACCGAGCAACTGGCACAGGCAGATGGCCTTCTGGTCTCGACACCGGTGTATAAGGCTTCGTTTTCCGGCGCGCTGAAGACCCTGCTGGATCTACTGCCAGAGCGTGCGCTGGATCATAAGGTGGTATTGCCGCTGGCCACCGGCGGCTCCATTGGCCATATGTTGGCAGTGGACTACGCCCTCAAGCCGGTTCTGGCGGCGCTGAAAGCGCAGGAAGTGCTGCACGGGGTATTTGCCGATGACAGTCAGGTGGTGCTGGACGGGGAAGAGGTCACCCTGGCCGAAAATCTGGCTGTCCGACTGGAAGAAGCCCTGGAAAGCTTTTATCTGGCGTTGGGCCGCCGCAAGCCGCCGAGAGCCGAGCTCTCCCCTTCCCTGTTTGCCCGCCAAACCGCCTGACGGCACAGCATATAAGGAAATAAACATGAAACGACTTTCTTCACTGGGCCGTTGGCTGGGCACCAGCGCATTGGCAGGCATCCTCTCATTGGCATGGACCAATGCCGCCAGCGCACAGGATCCGGCGCAGTTTCGCATTGGCTACCAAAAGGGATCGGTCAGTCTGGTACTGGCAAAAACCCATCGGCTGTTGGAACAGCGTTTTCCCAACACCAAAATCAGTTGGATCGAATTCCCCGCCGGCCCGCAAATGCTTGAAGCGCTGAACGTCGGCAGTATCGATCTTGGCAGTACCGGCGATATTCCGCCGATCTTCGCCCAGGCTGCCGGTGCAGATCTGCTGTATGTCGGCGTAGAGCCACCAAAACCCAAGGCAGAAGTGATCCTGGTGCCAGAAAACAGCCCGATCAAAACCGTCGCGGAGCTAAAGGGCCACAAGGTGGCCTTCCAGAAGGGCTCCAGCTCCCACAATCTGCTGCTGCGCTCATTGCAAAAAGCCGGGCTGAAATTCACCGATATTCAGCCCGTCTATCTGACCCCGGCCGATGCCCGCGCCGCCTTCCAGCAGGGCAATGTCGATGCCTGGACAATTTGGGATCCCTACTATTCCGCGGCCTTGTTGCAGGGCGGCGTGCGGGTACTGGGTGACGGTACCGATTTGAATCAAACCGGCTCCTTCTATCTGGCGGTGCGAACTTATACCGAGGCCAATGGACCCTTTATTCAACAGGTACTCGATACGCTGACTCAGGCTGATGCGCTGACCCTAAGCGACCGTGCGCAAAGCGTCACGCTGCTGGCCAATGCCATGGGCCTGCCGGAGAAAGTGATTTCGACCTATCTGGATCACCGCCCGCCCACCGCCATCAAACCTCTGGATGCGCACACCATCGCCGCTCAGCAGCAAACGGCCGATCTGTTTTATGCCAACCGCCTGGTGCCGGTGAAAGTCGATATTTCGCAACGCATCTGGCACCCGAGCGCACAATAATTTAGGAGAACTGACGATGAGCCTGAACGTATTTTGGTTTTTACCCACCCACGGTGACGGTCACTATCTTGGCAGTACTGAAGGTGCCCGCAGCGTCGATTATGGTTATTTGCAGCAAATCGCCCAGGCTGCCGATCGATTGGGTTTTGGTGGCGTGCTGATCCCTACCGGCCGCTCATGTGAAGACTCCTGGCTGGTGGCCGCTTCGCTGATCCCGGTCACCCAACGACTGAAATTTCTGGTAGCCCTGCGCCCCGGCATTATTTCGCCCACTCTGGCGGCACGCCAGGCAGCAACGCTGGATCGTCTTTCCAATGGCCGGGCACTGTTTAATCTGGTTACCGGCGGCGATCCTGATGAATTGGCCGCGGAAGGTCTGCACCTGAATCACGAAGAACGCTACGAGGCCTCGGCGGAGTTCACCCATATCTGGCGCAAGGTGCTGGAAGGAGAAACCGTCGATTTTAACGGTAAACATATTCAGGTAAAGGGCGCAAAACTGCTGTACCCACCGGTGCAACAGCCACGCCCACCGCTCTATTTCGGCGGATCCTCCGCCGCTGCGCAGGATCTGGCAGCCGATCAGGTTGAAATGTACCTCACCTGGGGCGAGCCGCCGGCGCAGGTAAAAGAAAAAATTGCCGAGGTACGCGCCAAGGCCGCAGCCAAAGGTCGCCAGGTGCGTTTCGGCATCCGCCTGCACGTCATCGTGCGCGAAACCACCGAAGAAGCCTGGCGAGCTGCCGACCGGCTGATTGCCAATCTGGATGAAAAGACCATCGCCGATGCCCAGCAGGCCTTCGCTCGGTTTGACTCCGTAGGGCAACAACGAATGGCGGCATTGCACGGCGGCAAGAAAGACAATCTGGAGATCAGCCCCAATCTGTGGGCCGGGGTGGGTTTGGTGCGTGGCGGTGCCGGAACCGCGCTGGTGGGCGATGGCCCGACGGTGGCAGCGCGTATGCAGGAATACGCCGATCTGGGCATCGACACCTTTATTTTGTCCGGTTACCCGCATCTGGAAGAGGCCTATCGCGTTGGCGAACTGCTGTTCCCACATCTTGATCTGGTGGAAAACCAAGCGCCCGCGCCACGCCGACCAGCCAAAGCACAGGGCGAAGTGGTGGCCAATATTTATATTCCACAAAAAGCATCGCAAAGCTGAGGAGCCGCACTATGGCAAACGGCACACAACGAATCTTGTACCGGTTGGCCCCCTGGGCATTGCCGGTAGCGCTGGTGGCAGTCTGGCAAATATCCGTGGAAGCGGGCTGGCTGTCGAACCGCATTCTGCCGGCGCCGAGCGCCGTAGTGACCGCTTTCTGGACCCTGACCAAGAGCGGCGAGCTGTGGCAACACCTGACCATCAGCAGTTGGCGCGCGTTGATCGGTTTTAGCATTGGCGGCAGCATCGGGCTGGCGCTGGGCTTTATCACCGGCCTGTCACGCTGGGGCGAACGCCTGCTGGACAGTTCCGTACAGATGATCCGTAACGTACCGCATCTGGCATTAATCCCGCTGGTGATCCTGTGGTTTGGTATCGATGAGTCCGCCAAGATTTTTCTGGTGGCATTGGGCACCCTGTTCCCTATCTATCTCAATACCTATCACGGTATCAAGAATATCGATCGGGGCCTGCTTGAAATGGCACGCAGCTACGGCCTGAGCGGTTTCCAGTTATTCGCCCAGGTGGTTTTACCGGGCGCCCTGCCCTCGATCATGGTCGGCGTGCGTTTTGCATTGGGCTTTATGTGGCTGACACTGATCGTCGCCGAAACCATTTCCGCCAATTCGGGGATTGGCTACCTGGCGATGAACGCCCGTGAATTCCTGCAGACCGACGTGGTGGTGGTGGCGATTGTGTTGTACGCCCTGCTCGGCAAGCTGGCGGACGTCAGCGCCCAATTGCTGGAGCGCGTCTGGCTGCGCTGGCATCCAGCCTATCAACTCAAGCAAGGAGAAGCGCTATGACAACTCCCGCGCGTATTCCCCAGGGGACTCCAGTCACGCTGGAATCCATTGCCAAGCAATACGGTAACCGCAGGGTACTCGACAATATCCAGTTACGCATCAGCGCCGGCCAGTTCGTCGCCGTGGTTGGCCGCAGCGGTTGCGGCAAAAGCACGCTGCTGCGTCTGATGGCCGGGCTGGAGAATGCCAGCAGCGGCGCGTTATTAAGCGGCAATGCGCCACTCGCCAATGCCAGGGACGAGACTCGCCTGATGTTTCAGGACGCCCGCCTGCTGCCGTGGAAAAAGGTGATCGACAATGTCGGCCTCGGCCTGCGGGGTAATTGGCGAGCCGATGCATTGCAAGCGCTGGAAACCGTTGGGCTGGCCGATCGCGCCAATGAGTGGCCGGCAGCCTTGTCCGGCGGGCAAAAGCAGCGGGTGGCGCTGGCTCGCGCACTGATCCACCGTCCACGCCTGTTGCTGCTGGATGAGCCCTTGGGCGCGCTGGATGCGTTAACGCGGATTGAAATGCAGGGCCTTATCGAAGGGCTGTGGCAACAGCATGGTTTTACCGTACTGCTGGTGACGCACGACGTCAGTGAAGCCATTGCGCTGGCGGATCGGGTGATTTTGATTGAGGAAGGGCGTATCGGGTTGGATTTGACAATTGACCTGCCGCGTCCACGCCGTAAGGGATCTGCCAGGCTGGCAGAGCTGGAAGCCGAAGTGCTGGACCGGGTACTGTCACCGCCGCAGCCGGCTGAAGCCGCACGTCGGGTCGCGAATTAAAAAAGGGACGGCATGCCGTCCCTTGTTCGGTTTACGCGTCGAGCGCTTTGGTGATCTTCTCGAACAGGTCGCCGGACAGGTTCTCCAGCCCCTTCAACTGCTCAAGTGCTTTGCGCATCAACGCCTGACGTGAAGCATCATAGCGTTTCAGGCGGATCAACGGCTCAATCAGGCGTGCGGCAATTTGCGGATTGCGCTGGTTCAGATCGCTGAGGATCTCCGCCAGGAACTGATAACCACTGCCGTCTGCCGCGTGGAACGCCGCCGGGTTGGCAGAAGCGAAACCACCGATCAACGAACGCGTACGGTTGGGGTTGCTCAGGCTGAATGAACGGTGTTTCAGCAAGCTACGCACCTTGGTCAACACGTCCGCCGCCGGGCTGGTCGCCTGCAATACGAACCACTTGTCCATCACCAAACCATCCTGATGCCAGCGCTCATCGAATGCCGTTAACAGCGCATCGCGGCAAGGCAACTGTGCCGCTACCGCCGCCGCCAAAGCCGCCAGTGAGTCGGTCATATTGTCTGCCTGGCGATACTGCTCGGACACCAATCGGTCGGCCAGCGCTTCATCGCCAAAGGCCAGATAGCCCAGGCACACATTGCGCAGCGAACGTTTGGCGATGTCAGCGTGTTCCACCCGGTAACCGTCGGTTTTATTGGCGTTATAAACCGCCAGCCACTCGTCGGCCATTTCCTTGGCCAGGCAACGGACGATCGCTTCGTGCACCGCAGCGATCGCTTCGGGATCGATGGTCGCGAACAGTTCGGCAATTTCACCTTCCGATGGCAACGTCAGGATTTGCGCGGCTAATGCCGGATCCAGCGTTTCGTCCAACAGCACGGCGCGGAACGCATCAGCAACGTGTAGCGGCAGCGACAACGGTTGTTTCTGCTGATGCTTGGCAACGTTCAGTTTGATATAGGTGGCCAGCAGGCTCTGTGCCGCATCCCAGCGGGCAAATTCATTGCGCGCATGCTGCATCAGGAAGGTCAATTGCTGATCGCTGTACGGATAATCCAGCTTCACCGGCGCAGAGAACTCGCGCAGCAGGGACGGTACCGGCTTGTGCGCCACGCCGTCGAACACGAAGGTCTGCTCCGCTTCGGTAACGTTCAAGACGCTATTGACCGCTGAGCCGTCTTTCTGCAGAGCAATTACATTGCCTTGTGCGTCGTACAGCTCGATATCCAGCGGAATATGCAGTGGCAATTTCTGCGGCTGATCGGCGGTCGGTTCGGTCTTCTGGCTAACGTGCAGGCGATACTGCTGGTGCTCGGCATCGTATTCATCGCGCACGGTGAGCAATGGCGTGCCGGACTGGCTGTACCAGCGGCGGAACAACGACAAATCAACGTTGGATGCATCCTCCATCGCCTGAACGAAATCATCGCAGGTGGCCGCGCTACCGTCATGACGCTCGAAATACAGCTGGATGCCTTTCTGGAACTGCTCTTCGCCCAGCAGCGTGTGCAGCATGCGGATCACTTCGGATCCTTTCTCATACACCGTCAGGGTGTAGAAGTTGTTCATTTCGATCACTTTGTCCGGACGAATGGCGTGCGCCATCGGGCTGGCGTCTTCGGCGAACTGTGCACCGCGCATCACGCGCACGTTATCGATGCGGTTAACCGGACGTGAACCCAGATCAGAACTGAATTCCTGATCGCGGAACACCGTCAGCCCTTCTTTCAGGCTGAGCTGGAACCAGTCGCGGCAGGTCACACGGTTGCCGGTCCAGTTGTGGAAGTATTCGTGGCCAATCACCGCTTCAATATTCAGATAATCTTTGTCGGTGGCGGTTTCGGCTTTTGCCAGCACGTATTTGGAGTTAAAAATATTTAACCCTTTATTCTCCATCGCCCCCATGTTGAAGAAGTCGACCGCGACGATCATATAAATGTCGAGATCGTACTCAAGTCCGAAACGGGTTTCGTCCCATTTCATCGAGTTCTTCAGTGAGGTCATCGCCCAATCGGCGCGATCCAGGTTGCCACGGTCAACGAACAGCTCCAGTGCCACTTCGCGCCCGGAGCGGGTGGTGAAACTGTCGCGCAACACGTCAAAATCACCGGCCACCAGCGCAAACAGGTAACAAGGTTTTGGGAACGGATCTTGCCACTGCACCCAGTGACGTCCGTCTTCCAGCTCTCCCTGGCCTACGCGGTTACCGTTTGACAACAGGAATGGGTAACGAGCCTTGTCAGCCACAATGCGGGTGTTAAAGCGGGCCAGTACGTCCGGGCGATCCAGATAATAGGTAATATGGCGGAAACCTTCGGCCTCACATTGAGTACACAGCGCCTCACCGGACAGGTACAAGCCTTCCAGCGCGGTGTTTTTCGCCGGGTGAATATCATTGACGATGGTCATGGTAAATTGTGCTGGCAATTTCTCGATAACCAGCTTGTTATCCTGCAACTGATAGGCAGTCCATGGCTGGCCGTCGATCTCAATACTCACCAGCGTAAGGTCTTCACCGTTCAGTACCAGTGCCGCGTCGGCTGCGCCCTGGCGTTTAATCTTGCTGACGGCAGTGACGCGAGTGGTCTCTGAGTCCAGCTCAAAATCCAGGTCAATGTCAGTGATGGTGTAATCTGGTGCACGATAATCGTGGCGATATTTCGCCTGTGGCTGTTGTGTCATAAAAACCCTTTGACGTCTCAGTGAGTTACAGGTGCCAGGCTTTCATCTTGAGGTTATTTCGCCGTGGGGAAAGAGCAGAAATTTCGATGAGCCTGATTGTAAATAAACTGTATCACAGCTACAAAAAAAACCCAGAGATGCCGGGCCACCAGTGCGGAGAAATCGGAGGTGGATCCTAATATTGTCGACGAATTGCCCACCCAGTCAGGTGCCTTGACCTGATGCAGCATAAAAATCAGCATTTAATGCTAAAAAACTCCCTTCGGGTTACACGCCTGCCCAAGCTTCAGAAAGCGGGTGAAAAGTACGGTTTTTTCAGCGCTCATGGGCAAACAGCGGCGGCGCAGTAGCACTTTTCTGCCCGCAGCCGCTCGCTGGGTATAGTTAAGACAGCCTGGGAGACTCAATGATATAATTAGCAAATCTGGCTCAAGGACGCGCGGTGCGTATGAAAGTAAAATATCTGATCTATTTTTTTACCTTTGCCCTGATGTCCTCTTTCGCCCTGTTCATTTCCGACGAGTTGGTCGAGGCCGAAACCGGCTATCGCGACAACCAGCTTAACCTGTACAAAATTACCCGCGCCAAGCAGATTTCAGAGGCTTTTCAGGCCACCTTATTGGCGCACCGTCTGAAACGCCTGAGCCTGGTCGATCCTCATATTACTCCGCAGCAATGGCAGGAAGCGGATCGAATAGCTCGGGAGAAAATTGCCCGCTTTCGCCCCCATATTGACAGTGATATCTCGCAACAGCTTGGCATTCGGCAAAAAATCGCTGCACTCTCCATGCTCAACCTGATGGAACAATTGCTCAATAGTGACAATCTGCAGCTTTCGCTCGTTACCGATGCCAATGCCAACGCCAACCTGTTTAATATCAACAGCGCCTACTACATTTCTCAGGCCAGCAAAAGCTATTACCGCTATAGCTACGACAACCGCATGGTCGATGCCGATTCATTTCTGTTTCTGGAAGCCGTACGGCTGAATAACCGGCTGAACCTGTCCGTCACCGAACTTATCGATCAGGTTATCGATGTCAATATCAACCCGTTGGAGCGTAAAGTCGCTTATTTGAAAGCCGTTCAGCTCACCGGAGTATTAACTTCTTTAAGCGCCCGGCTGATATTTATGAAGCTGAGCTATAACGATGTGCAAACCACGTTCCTGGTGAATGATATTCTTGAGCAAATATCGACCAAAAAGATCGGCCAGATTACCAACGGACTCGATACTGCCGTCGATACCCATAGCCCCTATCCCGCCAGTTCGATTTATCAGTACGTTAAAAACCTGACTGAGCTTTCACAACGGCTTTTCCAACGTAGTTTTGAAATGGAGATCGCCGCCTCTCAGCATAAGATCTATAACAGCCAGACCGCCATTTACGGCATGATTTCCCTGGGTGGCCTGATCGCCCTGTTTATTTTTCTGCCAACGCTGGTTTACTGTTCAAATATCAGCCGCTGGTTAACGAAAACGCATAATAATATTTTGCGGCTGTCGCGCGGGAATATGAACATAGTGCCTAATGAGGTGTTTTACGGTCAGGAGTTAATGGCCATCAGCGATGCCATTAAACAACTCAAACAGTATCAGCTGGAAAAGGTAACGCTGGAAAACGAAAAGCATCTGCTGATCAAAGAGCTGGAAGCCTCTTCATTCCTTGACCCCTTGACCAACATCTATAACCGGCGCAAATTTTTCCGCGAGTGCGAATCGCTGGCCGCCAGCAGCTATCCGCTGGCCTTCTGCCTGATTGATATTGATAACTTCAAAAATCTCAATGATAGCTACGGCCACCATGTCGGCGATCTGGTGTTGGTCGCCTTCGGTAAACTGCTGCAGAGCACCTTCCGCTCCAGTGATATTTTCTGTCGCTATGGCGGTGAGGAATTCGCCGTGATCCTCGGGAACTGTACGCTGGAGAATGCACGCGAAGTGATGTCCAAGCTACGCGAGCGAACCCACCAATTAACCCTGACAATAGCCGATGGGCAAAAGGTTTGCTTCACCACCAGCTGTGGCATTGCCCAGGTGAGCGACATCCGGCTGTTGCCAACGGCGATCAAACAGGCGGATGAAGCGCTCTATTTCAGTAAAAATAACGGTAAGGACCGGATCGGCATTTACACCCCGACCGGTTTTATCTGAATTGTTGTTTAAAATAATTAACATTATAATTTTTATGACTAATTAGCCTAAGTCATTCACCTTACAGGCTTATCTGGCTTTTCTGCCGCCATCCTGATGGCAAGCCAGCATAAAGGCACGTTTAATCCTCGACCCGCTCCGATGAATTGTGGTGTGATGCAGCTTCAATAACAGGATAATCCGGGTATACTCCCCCCACTTTTTTTGATTATCCGGATTTGGACACGCGCCTGACGAGGATGCAGTAACGCGCTATGACTCAATACGCCTCCCCGATTTTGACATCACTGCTTGATACTGATGCCTACAAGCTTCATATGCAGCAAGCAGTGTTTCATCGCTATCCCGCTATCAGCGTGGCGGCGGAATTCCGCTGCCGTGGTGACGAGCTGCTTGGCGAATATGCCGACGAAATTGGTGCGCAAATCGCACTGATGAGCCAGTTGGCGCTGACAGACGCTGAGTTCGACTATCTCTCAGGGCTGCCCTTCTTCCGTGAGGATTACCTGAACTGGCTGCGCGATTTCCGCTACGATCCGCAACAGGTCCAGATCGAGAACCACGCGGGCAAGCTGCATATTCGCATTGCCGGCCCGTGGCGCGAAGTGATCATGTGGGAAGTCCCACTGCTGGCGGTAATCAGCGAAGTGGTGCACCGTCACCGCTCACCGGATGTCACGCCAGAGATGGCGGTAGCCCATTTGCGCAACAAGCTCGCACAGTTTAAAGCCATGAGTAGCGATGTGGATATTTCTCGCTTCAAGCTGATGGACTTCGGCACCCGCCGCCGTTTTTCACAGGCTGTGCAGCAGGCAATCGTCGGCACGCTGAAAAACGAATTCCCGTATCTGGTGGGGACCAGCAACTACGATCTGGCGCACCAGTTGGATCTTGCACCGGTTGGTACCCAGGCCCATGAATGGTTCCAGGCTCATCAGCAGATCAGCCCGGTGTTGGCCAACAGCCAGCGGGCGGCACTGCAGGCCTGGCTGGCTGAATACCCGGATCAGCTTGGTATTGCACTGACCGACTGCATCACCATGGATGCCTTCCTGCGTGATTTCGGCCCGCAGTTTGCCCAACGCTATCAGGGCCTGCGCCATGACTCAGGCGATCCGTTCGAATGGGGCGAAAAAGCCATCGCGCATTTCCAGAAGCTGGGGATTGATCCGATGAGCAAAACTCTGGTGTTCTCCGATAACCTGGATCTGGACAAAGCACTGGCGCTTTACCGCCACTTCTACCAACGCGTCAACCTGGTGTTCGGTATAGGTACGCGTCTGACCTGCGATATTCCCGGAGTTAAACCGCTGAATATCGTTATCAAACTGGTCGAATGCAAAGGCAAACCGGTGGCTAAACTCTCCGACAGCCCGGGTAAAACCATCTGTCAGGATCAGGCCTTTGTAAAAGCGTTACGCAAAGCCTTCGATCTGCCGCTGGTAAAAAAAGCGAGCTAGCCCCCTGCCCGATAAACGTTAAAAAGCCGGCTGAAGACCTCACGCCGGCTTTTCCTTCTTTATATAGTCCTTCTCGTTGTTCCCTTTTCGCCCAGCCCCAAGAAATGTTGCACCAATCCGGCGATTTCTACTTGTGCTCTGCACCGCGGCAAGTAACATAGCAACATCCCCATATTCTTGGGTTATAAGCTATTTCTAAACCAAATTATTAAAGAGAGAAATCTATGAGCGTAGTGCCTGTAGTCGACGTACTGCAAGGCCGTGCTGCGGTTGACAGTGAAGTCACCGTACGCGGTTGGGTGCGTACCCGGAGAGATTCTAAAGCTGGTATCTCCTTCCTGGCCGTCTATGACGGTTCCTGCTTTGATCCGTTACAGGCCGTCGTTAATAATTCTCTGCCGAATTATCAGGATGAAGTGCTGCATCTGACCACGGGCTGTTCCATTGAAGTCACCGGCGTTGTGGTGGCATCTCCGGGCGAAGGTCAGAGTTTCGAACTGCAGGCAACCGCGATTAAAGTGGTTGGCTGGGTTGACGATCCTGACACCTACCCGATGGCGGCCAAACGTCACAGCATCGAATACCTGCGCGAAGTGGCTCACCTGCGCCCACGCACCAATCTGATCGGTGCCGTTGCCCGCGTACGTCATACGCTGGCA
Source organism: Serratia sp. AR11 (assembly GCF_056376275.1). Taxonomy (NCBI): domain Bacteria; kingdom Pseudomonadati; phylum Pseudomonadota; class Gammaproteobacteria; order Enterobacterales; family Yersiniaceae; genus Serratia; species Serratia sp. AR11. The sequence goes on along the minus strand of NZ_CM150739.1, from coordinate 1,929,971 downwards.
CAGGCCATTCACCGTTTCTATCACGAGAACGGCTTCTTCTGGGTTTCCACCCCGCTGATCACCGCCTCCGATACCGAAGGTGCCGGTGAAATGTTCCGCGTTTCAACTCTGGATCTGGAAAATCTGCCGCGTACCGATAAGGGTGCGGTCGATTTCAGCCAGGACTTTTTCGGAAAAGAAGCCTTCCTGACCGTTTCCGGCCAGTTGAACGGCGAGACCTATGCCTGTGCGCTGTCGAAAATTTACACTTTCGGCCCCACTTTCCGCGCCGAGAACTCCAACACCAGCCGCCACCTGGCGGAGTTTTGGATGATCGAACCGGAAGTGGCGTTTGCCGATCTCGAAGACATCGCCGAGTTGGCGGAAAAAATGCTGAAGTATGTATTCCAGGCCGTATTGAACGAGCGTATGGATGACATGCAGTTCTTCGCCGAGCGCGTAGACAAAGACGCAATCGATCGCCTGCAGCGTTTTGTTACTTCTGACTTTGCTCAGGTTGATTACACCGAAGCGGTGGAAATCCTGATCGCCTCAGGTCAGACTTTCGAAAACCCGGTTTCCTGGGGTATCGACCTGTCTTCCGAACATGAGCGTTATTTGGCCGAGAAACACTTCAAAGCGCCGGTAGTAGTGAAAAACTACCCGAAAGACATCAAAGCTTTCTATATGCGTATGAACGATGACGGTAAAACCGTTGCCGCAATGGACGTTCTGGCTCCGGGCATTGGTGAAATCATCGGCGGTGCTCAGCGTGAAGAACGTCTGGACGTACTGGATCAGCGTCTGGAAGCCATGGGGCTGAATAAAGAAGACTACTGGTGGTATCGCGATCTGCGTCGTTACGGCACCGTTCCTCATGCCGGTTTCGGTTTGGGCTTTGAGCGTTTAATCGCCTATGTCACCGGCGTGCAAAACGTGCGTGATGTCATTCCGTTCCCGCGGACTCCACGTAATGCAACCTTTTAATTAATCAGATAATACATTTTCTAATTAATTTAGTTACAAAACCAAGGCCAGCTTTGCTGGCCTTTCGCATTTTTTAATATTGACGCGCGTCACAAAGTTCCCTGAATATTACTTTTTGTTACAAATGCTTTCATTCTGATACCTCATTGCGACATTGGTAGCATTTTCGTTCTAGATTAACCCGCCCGTGAATGGAACACTGCGTGCAGACACAGGACGACACCAATCTATCAACAATAGTTCCAAAAGAATTATTGGCGGCAGTGGCAAAGGTGTCCGAATAACACCAATGAGGGTAATATAATGATGAAGCGCAACATTCTTGCAGTGGTAATCCCGGCTCTGTTAGCAGCTGGTGCAGCAAACGCTGCTGAAATCTACAACAAAGACGGCAACAAACTGGATCTGTACGGTAAAGTTGACGGTCTGCACTACTTCTCAGACGACAAAGGTAATGATGGCGATCAGACCTATGTGCGTTTCGGCTTCAAAGGTGAAACCCAGATTACTGACCAACTGACCGGTTACGGCCAGTGGGAATACAACGTTCAGGCTAACCACGCTGAATCTCAAGGCACCGAAGGCACCAAGACTCGTCTGGGCTTCGCGGGTCTGAAATTTGCTGACTACGGTTCATTCGACTACGGCCGTAACTACGGCGTACTGTACGACGTGGAAGGCTGGACAGATATGCTGCCAGAGTTCGGTGGCGATACTTACACCTACACCGACAACTTCATGACTGGCCGTACCAACGGCGTTGCTACTTACCGTAACAACAACTTCTTCGGTCTGGTTGACGGTCTGAACTTCGCCGTTCAGTACCAGGGTAAGAACGAAAACGACGGCCGTGCTCTGAAGAAACAAAACGGCGACGGTTGGGGCCTGTCTTCTACTTATGACATCGGCGAAGGCATCAGCTTCGGTGCTGCATACGCATCATCTGATCGTACTGATGCGCAGACCAACGACTCCACAGCTAAAGGCGACAAGGCTGATGCGTGGACCGTGGGTGCTAAATACGACGCGAACAACGTCTACCTGGCAACCATGTACTCAGAAACCCGTAACATGACTCCATACGGCGAATCTGACTTCACCATCGCTGACAAAACTCAGAACTTCGAAGTGACTGCACAGTACCAGTTCGATTTCGGTCTGCGTCCAGAAGTTTCTTACCTGCAGTCTAAAGGTAAAAACCTGTCTAGCCGTACCGCACACGGCTCTAGCTTCGGCGGCGGCGATGCCGACCTGGTTAAATATGTTTCTGTTGGTACCACTTACTACTTCAACAAAAACATGTCTACCTACGTTGATTACAAAATCAACCTGCTGGACGAGAACGAATTCACCAAAGCTAACGCCATCGCTACCGACGACATCGTTGGTGTTGGCCTGGTTTACCAGTTCTAAGTTGTCTCACTTAACGCCGGTTCACCGTCGACTAAGTTAAAAAACAGGGCTTCGGCCCTGTTTTTGTTTTTGCGTCCCCCTAAATTTTTATCCTGCCAAATCCCCCTTCCCCCTCATTTTTTATGCTGAATATGCGTCCTTCACAAGATCGAGGTGTTTTTCTCGCAAACGGTTGGCAAAGGGCATAACTGGCGCTACCCTGATGCTTCTGTCTGCTTAACTCCGAGCCATGGAAGCACCTGACATGTTTGAAAAAATCACTGCTGCACCTGCCGATCCGATCCTGGGTCTGACCGACATTTTCCGCGCTGACGCTCGCCCTAACAAAATCAACCTGGGGATTGGCGTTTATAAAGATGAAACCGGTAAAACCCCGGTGCTGACCAGCGTTAAAAAAGCTGAGCAGTATCTGCTGGAAAATGAGACCACCAAAAACTATCTCGGCATTGAAGGTATTCCGGCGTTCGCCAACTGCACGCAAGAGCTGCTATTCGGCAAACAAAGCCCAATTATTGCCGACAAGCGTGCGCGCACTGCACAAACTCCTGGTGGCACCGGCGGCCTGCGTGTTGCAGCTGACTTCATCGCCAACCAGACCAGCGCGAAACGCATCTGGATCAGCAACCCAAGCTGGCCGAACCACAACAACGTGTTTGGTGCGGTCGGTCTGGAAGTGTTGGAATACGCTTACTACGACGCCGCCAATCATGCGCTGGACTTCGATGGTCTGCTCCGCAGCCTGAAACAGGCTCAGGCTGGCGATGTGGTGCTGTTCCACGGTTGCTGCCATAACCCAACCGGCATCGACCCAACGGCTGAGCAGTGGGCTCAATTGGCCGAGCTGTCTGTGGCTAACGGTTGGTTGCCACTGTTTGACTTCGCATACCAGGGCTTTGCGAAAGGATTGGAAGAAGATGCTCAGGGCCTGCGTATTTTTGCCGCCAAGCATCAGGAACTGATCGTCGCCAGTTCTTACTCGAAGAACTTCGGTCTTTACAACGAACGCGTGGGTGCCTGTACCGTCGTTGCTGCTGATGCAGAAACCGCCGATCGTGCCTTCAGCCAGGTGAAAGCGGCTATCCGCGCCAACTACTCCAACCCGCCGTCACACGGTGCTGCCATTGTGGCAACCATCTTGGGCGACGATGCGTTGCGTGCGCTGTGGGAGCAGGAACTGACTGACATGCGTCAACGTATTCACCGCATGCGTCAGCTGTTTGTGAATACCCTGCAGGAGAAAGGCGCTGAGCAGGACTTCAGCTTTATCATCAATCAGAACGGCATGTTCTCATTCAGCGGGCTGACCAAAGAACAGGTTCTGCGTCTGCGTGAGGAATTTGGCGTCTACGCCGTTAACTCCGGCCGCGTTAACGTTGCCGGCATGACACCAGACAATATGGCGCCGCTGTGCGAAGCCATCGTCGCCGTGCTGTAAAACCGTCGCGCGACACATAGCAAAAGGGGCGCTCAAAGCGCCCCTTAGTTATTTCTGCCGGAAATAACTTACCAGATGGCCGGCTCTTCACGCAGGAAAGGGTTGGTTTCACGTTCTTGACCGAAGGTCGACATTGGCCCATGACCTGGGATAAACGCCATGTCATCACCCTGCGGCAATAACTTGGTGCGGATCGAGTTAATCAACGCCTGGTGATCGCCTTGAGGGAAATCACTGCGCCCAACGCCGCCGTTAAACAGCACGTCGCCCACCAGCGCCAATCGCGCCTGATCATTAATAAACACGATATGGCCAGGAGTGTGACCAGGGCAATGCAGCACCTTGAGCGTCATTTCGCCCACCTGCACGCTGTCCCCTTCTTCCAGCCACCGGGTTGGCGTCAGCGGTGCGCACTCTTCCAGCCCAAACATGCGGCTCTGCGCAGGCAGGCCATCCAGCCAGAAGGCATCCCTCTTATCCGGGCCGTAGATCGGCACCTGATAAAACTCTGCCAACTCAGCGGCCGCGCCAACGTGATCGAGATGACCATGCGTCAGCAGGATCTGCGTAACGGTTACGCCCTGCCTGGCTATTTCGGCCTTCAGTTTTTCAGGTTCACCGCCGGGATCGACCAACGCCGCCTGTTGGGTGCTCTCACACCAGATCAGGCTGCAGTTCTGACTAAAAGCGGTAACGGGAATAATGTGGTATTTCATAAGGCTCCAACGACAACGGCGCCACACCCTGTCGGGCTGGCGCTACTCACTTGTGGTGCACAGCGATTACCAGGTCCGCACCGGGCCGGTATCGATGTGTACGAAGTTGCTACGTGGGTAATATCCTACACCACCGGCGCTCATTTTTAACGCCGCTTTACGGATATTACTCAGTTGGATGCCTTCGATATGGAAGTCCATCGCCTGGCCTTTGGTGTGGTAGCTGTGCTTGGCTACACCGCGACTGCGTGCACGCAGCTCATTGTTGGTATCCAGGGAACGATAACCTGAAACCAACTGCACCGGCTTGTTGGTGCCCAACAGACCTTGCAGACGGTAGAGATGATCGAACAAACGAGGATCGATCGACTTGACCTTATTGGCACGATAATCACGGAAGAGATGATTAAGACGGACTAATTCGTCTTTATTATATCCCTTACCGTCGAAGAATTCGGCTTTAAGCGATTCGCCCGTATGCATATTATTTACAACCAGAATACGCGGGCGTGAAGTAGAAAGACTGGCAAAGGCTTGCCCAGGGAGCAGCGCTATGCCCACAGCGGCGCTACCTAACGCCAGCCATTTACGGCGATGATGATCAATTTTGTCCATGTTTCTGTTAAACCCGGCAAGAATATCAAAATATATGCACAAAACAGCGCACTGCCCGAACCATAACCGCCCACACTGGCTGAGTCAACCCGTGATGTCCCGCGGTTTGCAGGCACTCACGCAATGAGTGCCTGCAACATGGCCCGATATTCTGACCGTTATTTATTTATAATTACTGCATTTATTGCATTAATTTTTCGGCCTGAGCCAAAATTTGTGCGCCCGATCTCACCGTGTCATCATAATTGTAAATATCTGTGCGGAATTGTGGTTTTCCATCATCAGAGACCCAGGCGGTTAAATAATACAATTTAACCGGAATATGCTGGCGGATATTTACGAAGGTGGTATTCCCCTGTTTCAAGGTGGAAGAAACACGGGTGTTGTTCCAGCCGGCATCCTGCAGCAGCATATTCGCCAAATCCGATGCCTTGTTGACCCGAACACAGCCGGAACTTAAGGCGCGGATGTCTTTCTGGAACAGATTATGGTTGGGCGTGTCGTGCAGATAGATAGCGTCCGAACTCGGCATGTTGAATTTAAAACGCCCCAATGAGTTGGTCGCTCCCGGAGCCTGACGGATCCGATATGGGAAATTACGAGGCGAAATCATACTCCAGTCGATCATTGCCGGATTAATCACCTCGGCATCGTTGCTCCACCCCGAGAGCACGGTATAGCCATGCTTCTGGAAGTAGCTGCCGTCACGCATCGCCTTCGGCACGATATCTTCACGCACCAGCGTAGTCGGTACGTTCCACGGCGGGTTCACCACCACATTATTCAATGCGCTGCTCATCAACGGCGTCTTGCGGCTAGGCCGACCCACGATCACCCGAGAGGAAAGCACTTCATTGCCGTTTTGGTAGTAGGTCAACGAGTAGTTAGGAATGTTAACCATAATACCGGTATCGACATGGCCGGGTAGTATGCGTAACCGCTGGATATTCAGCGCCAACAACGAGGCTCGCATTTGCGGCGTTACGTTAAGCCACTCGCGAGTGCGCACGCCAATAACGCCGTCAGCACTCAGACCCTGCCATTTCTGGAAACGCTTAACACCCTCCACCAGGTCGGGAGTATAGCGATTATCAGTAACGGTCACCGGGCTTTCTGACTGCTGCGAAAAAGGCGATTGCGGCGTTGGGACGAGATCTTTCACCGGGGCGGCGGCCGGGCTGACAACGGCACTCTGACTGTCACGACTTTTTTCTTCATCTACTGACAGGCCACCGTCGTCAGGCTCATTACGCGAACCGGTCAATACCGCAGGGGGATCCTGCGCTTCCACCGGTGCCGTAGAAGGCGTCAGCATGCCGTTACGCGCCAGGATCTCACGCAAGGCAGGAATATCACTACTCAGTTGATCCGGACGCAGGCTTGGACCATTGGCCATTTGCGGCCACGGACGGCCATCGGCCAGCATATCCCGCAGGGCCTGATGCATCTTGGCGTATTGCGGGTGCTGCGGTGCCAGCGTATTGACATAAGCCAGAGTCTTGCCCTGACGCAGCGCCAATTGCCATTGGTTAATCACCGTATTGGGTGGCAGACCAAGCTTGTAGGGAATGTTGCTGTACAGCCAATTATTACCGTTGGCACCGATGGACGAAACAAACTGTAAATAGCCCAGCATCGCATCAGACAGCACCACATCGCGCGCCACGTCGGTAATCGCCGGGTTGGTCAACAGCTTCACCCATTGGGTAAACTGCGGCTGTACGCCGGACATCGCCAATTCGGCCAGTTGCTGCTGAAATTGCTGAACCGCTTCGCGATCCTGCCACATCAATTGCATCCGGTTCGCCGCGTACAAAGGAGCCAGCGTCGAAAGATAATAGGGTGTAATGCCCTTCGGCAATGCCGCAAGCAGTTCCGAACGGCTTTGCGCAACTGACATGCCGGATGACGCCACCGGAAACGCAGGAACGGTTGCCCATACGGGTAACGACGACGCAAGACCACATGCGATTGCGCAACTTAACGCCAGACGCCGCACAGTGTTTCCATTTCTAAGCAACATCCATTGCCCCCTGTATGCTCACAAAAAATATAACCAAGACAACTTATTAGTTTCAGTATACGAATAGAAAAGCCATTTTGCCCTTTGCTGCCTATGAATAACTGTTATTTCATTAGGCTACCCGGTTTTCGGCACAGAAAAAAGCAGGACTATCATCCTCCCGCACAAAAAAATAGCCACCCCAGGGCGGCTATTTTCAGATTATTAGCGGGCTTTTTTTGCGTTTACGGCGTTTCTGCCGCAGTAATACCCAGAACCGGCGGCTCATTGGCAAAACCGCGCAGCCCCACTACGTGTACATGTTCATGATTCTGGAACACTTTACGCACCAGCTTATAAGTCGTGCCTTTTTCCGGGCTGATATTTTCCGGTGCCGCGATGATCAGCTGCATTTCCAGACGGTCGCACAGCTCGAACAGCGTGGCGATGGATTTGGCATCCAGTCGCGCCGCTTCATCGAGGAACAGCAGGCGGCATGGGGAAATATCCTTACCGCGCAGGCGGCGAGACTCTTCTTCCCAGCTCTGTACCACCATAACCAGAATCGACATCCCGGTACCGATCGCTTCCCCGGTAGACAACGCGCCACTCTCGGCACGCAGCCAACCGTCGGAGCCGCGGAAGACTTCCACTTCCAGCTCCAGGTAGTTGCGGTAATCCAGCAGCTCTTCGCCGATGGTCTGTGGCGTGCGTTGCCCCATGTCAATCTGCGGGTTCAGACGCTGATACAGTTTGGCCAAGGCCTCCGAGAAGGTCAGTCGGTTGCTGTTGAACAGGTCCTGATGCTGTTCCTGTTGCTCGGAAAGCACGTCCAGCAGCGTCGCATGCGCTTCACGCACGTTGACGTTCAATCGCACGCTCTTCACCTGCCCGAAGGAAACCGCCTGCAGGCCCTGGTTGAGCATGCGAATACGGTTCTGTTCACGCTGGATGGTTTTGCGAATGATGTTCGCCACGCTCTTGGAACTGATTGCCAGCTTCTGCTCACGTGCGGTCAACTCTTCGGTCAGGCGGCCCAGTTCGATCTCCATCTGTTCGATGGCTTCAACCGGGTCGTCGGTACGAATGATATCCTGACGAATACGCTCGCGCAGATGCTGATAGACCGCAATATAGAACTGGATTTTGCGTTCCGGGCGCTTGGGATCTTCCGACAGGCGCAGAACGTCGCGCAGATGTTCGTTATCCGACACCGCCAGACGCAGCGCACCGAGCGCCTTATCCGACATTGAGCGCAGCTCGTCACCGTCCATATAGGCCAGTTCGCGGCGGTGCAGACGACGTTCAACGCCATTGTCTTTCACCAGGCGCATCACGGCGCACCAACCTGCTTTGGCGGTCACCACCTGCTCACGCAGCTGATAATAGTCGCGCTCCAGCTTGCGCAGTTTCTTCTGCAGACTGTCCATTTCTGCTTCGCAGAAGGTCAGCTGTTTTTCCAGTTGGTTACGGCGTGCGCGGTTGGTGCTCAGGCCCGCATGCAATTCATCACGACGGGTGCGCGCACGGGCCTCGGCGTTGGCATCCGCCTGCACACCGATGTCTACCAGTTCCTGACTCAGCTCTTTGAGCATGTCGCGCTTGGCGTCATACGAGCTTTTCAGCGATGCCAGCACCTGGCTGTACTGGGTAAACTGGGTCTGATACTGGCGCAGCTGCTCACGGGCACGGGTACGTTCCGCTTCCGCATGCTCCAGACGCTGGCGCAGCTTGTCGTTGAGATCGTTATTGGCATTTTGCATACCGGCAGAGTCGGTATAGCTGAAGTGCGCGCGACGCTGCACCACTTCAATCAGGGCAAACGCCTGCTGCTTGGCCTGACGCTGCACGCTCTGCGCCTGAGTGTAATCCTGTTGCAACTGCTCATGCTGCTGCGGATCGCTCTGCAGCACCGACAGCAGCGGCTCCAGCTTGGTCAGGGAAACGCCGTGCTGCTGAATATGACGCGCGGCATCCTGCGCCTCTTCCAGCTCCTCACGGATTTCTTCCACCCGATCCTGCAGGGTTTCATCGTTTAGCAATGAAACCAGCGGTGTCAGACGGTTAAGTGCAGAAATGCCCTCTTTCGCCTGATCGTATTGCTGGCGCTGCTGCTGGTTCTGCGCTTCATGGTTATTCAGCGCACGCTCGATTTCACCACGGCGGGTATTGAGGCCACGGATCTCCGCTTCCGGATCGGCGTCAAAGGCTACCGCCAGATGGTTACCGATAAAGCGGCTGAAGGCCTGGTGCGAACGCTGGGTTTTCTGCACGTCGAACGACAGGGTGGCATAACGCTCTGCCAACTTTTCCCGCTCAGCATGCAATATTTCCAGGCGATTCTCACGTGCGGCACGGCCAAACAACGGCACTGCCGGGTAACGCGAGTAACGCCACTGGCGTTCGGCAGTTTTAACCAACACCGCGCGGTCTTGTTCTTCGACGGCGAATACGCTGTCATCGAACGACTGCGGATCCCCCTCGATCAGATAGAGATCTTCCGGACAGTCTTCCAACCCTTCCAGCATCTCGCGTACCAGCGACAGATCCGGCACCACAATGGCGTGGCGCGACGGGCCGTACAAGGCGGAGAAGTACGGTGCATCGTCGATGGTGACGTCGTCATAGATTTCAGACAGCAGCACGCCACCAAAACGTTCGGCCAGCGTGACCAGACGCTGATCTTCGGCACCGCCAGGCTGGCTGAGACGTTCAATTTGCGCTTCAACGGCACGTTTACCGGCAGCCACTTCGTCGCGCTCAACGGTAGTTTCACGTTCGCGCTCCAGCAGTTGCTGCATGTACTCCGTCACCTGCTGGCTGCTTTCAAGCGCTTCGCCACTCTGCTCGCCAAGCTGGCTCAGAGCATCCTGCGCTGCCAACCAAATAGGGGCACGGGTTGTCAGTTCGCGGATGCGTTGCTGAATTTGCTCCAGCTCCTGGCGCATTTCCATCCGACGCTCGCCGGCATCGCTAACACCCTGCGACAGCGATTCCAGACGCTCTTCCAGCTCTTGTTGCAGGGCATCAAGTTCGTCCGGCTGATACTGCTGGCCATGGCGCTTACAGAATTCCTGCAACAGACGCTCGGCATCCTGCTGGGAGCGCAGACGCTGTTCCAGCTCGCTCAGGCGCATACGCAAAGGTTGCACGCGTTCGGCAAGGTGTTGCTGTGATGGCCAGTCGCGCAGCAATTCGCGCGCGCACTGCCAGGCTTCACTGCGGCTGACCTGGCCGGCGATTTTACCCACCAGCTGATATGCCTGTTCAAACTGGCCGTGCGCGGCGTCGGCCACGCTAAGTTTTTGCTCGAGCATCAGCAGTGCTTCTGTCGCTTCCTGCTCGCGCGCCTGGAAAGTATCCAGCCAGTGTTCGGCATTTTCGGCGGTCAGTTCTGGCAGTTGGCACAACGTGCGTGCGCGATCCAGTGCCTGCAACGCCTGCTGATATTGAATGGCGCGGGTCTGCTGCACGTCGAGCGCCTGCTGGTAGTCGGCGAGTTGGCTTTTCAGCTCATCCACTTCCAGTTCGGCTGCCTCGGCACGCGCTTCGTTTTCGGCCTGCTGTTCGCTGGCCTCCGCAACTACTTCATTCTGTTCTTCCAGTCGGTAGGTCAGCTCTTCCAGATCGCCTTCATAACGCTCGATCTTTTCCTGCTGACGCATCGCCGTTTGAACCAGATTCAGGTGATCGCTGGCGGCCTGATAATCGGTTTCCAGATCGGATTCCGCACCGCTCTGCTCCGCCAGTTCACGCGCCATTTCCACATGACGGTATTGCTCGGCGGCCAACTGTTTGCGGCTGCCCAGCAGATCGTTACGCAGCGCCAGTGCCCCGTCCAGATGAATGCGCCGCTCATTGGCATGACGCATGTAGTCCGCCGCCACGTAAGAGGTGGCCTCGGAAATCAAATGTTTGAACAGGTCGCGGTCGGATTGGGTCACGCGGATCGCTTCGAGCGTCATGCGGTTTTCACGCAGCGCCGCTTCCATATCCTGGAATGCCTTGCGCACGCCGCTGTTTTCCGGCAACAGGTAGTCACGCAGCGAGCGGGTGATGGCGCTGGAGATACCGCCGTACAGCGAGGCTTCAATCAGACGATAGAACTTGCTGCGATCGGACGATGAACGCAGGCGTTTAGGGATCACGCCCAGATCGAACATTAATGAGTGGTAATCGGTGATGGAGTTAAACTGCTTGAACTGCACCCCTTCCATCTCTTCAACGCGATCTTTCAGTTCCTGCAGCGACAGCACGCGTGCCTGGCGCTCGCCCACCGTTTGGGTCAGCAGTTCCGTCGGCTGCACCGCCGTCGGCAGGCCCTGGATAACGAACGGCTTGATGTCTACCTTGCGGTCACGGCCGGCAACCTGCTGCAGACGAACACCAACTACCACGCGTTGGTGGCGCGAGTTGAGCACGTCGAGGGTCGAATAACACACCCCGGCGCGCAGTTTACCGTGCAAGCCTTTGTCGCGAGAGCCACTGGTGGCACCGGCTTCGGTGGTGTTACGAAAGTGCAACAGCGTCAAATCGGGGATCAGCGCAGTGACGAAGGCCGCCATGGTGGTGGATTTCCCTGCCCCGTTACCGCCGGACAGCGTGGTCACCAACTCATCGAGATCAAAGGTGCGGGCAAAGAAGCCGTTCCAGTTAACCAACGTCAGCGAGCGAAATTTACCGCGTTCAATCATTCCTGTTCATCCTCTGCACTGTCCGGTGTGGTATCAAGCGGCGAGTCTTCCGCATCGCTCTCATCATTCAGCAACAGGCTGTTTTCAACCGGCATTGCTTCGCCGTCGCGGATCATACGCAACTGCGCTTCACGCGGATCGTCACCGCTGCGCACATCGGCGCCAAAGCGGAACACCGCCTCGGTAATACGGAACTTGCTGCTGTCGTTGCCCATGAAATAGACCATGCCCAAACGACGCAGACGGTTCAGTGAAGTACGTACTTTTTCATGCAGCTTCTGGCGATCGAGATCCGAGCCGGTCGAACGCTGATTAACGAACTTCAGCAATTTGCTCTCGTCCGCCAGGCTCAGCAGCTCGTCGTACAGCTCCTGATGGCTGAAAATGCCCTCATGCGCCAGACGTTCCGGGCTGAGATACAGATAGCACAGGATTTTCCCCACCATCATATCCAGCTCGGACAGCACCGAACGCGGGATCAGCGTGGTAGAGCGTGGACGCAGATAGAAGAATCCTTCCGGCGCGCGGATCAGCTCTACGCTGTAGCGGGTGTAGAATTCTTCCAGTTCATCCTGGAAATCCATTAAGAAGGCGTGGTTGTCCAGTTCATCGATACCGATGTGACGACCCGCACGCAGTTGGCTGTCCAGCGCCGGGAACAGCGCGTTAGACAATGCCTTGGCCAGCTTGACTGGCATTATTTGTTCAATATTTGTCGATGACATGGGCCTGGACCTTGGCTCCGTAATCATTGATTGCCTGCCACTGTGCCGGCAACCCTGAAAAATCTGCTTCAGCCACACCAAGGCGCACTGCCTGGTCGACCACTAAACGTGCCACATCGAAATGACGAGCACGCGGATATTGCGCCAGATAATCGCGCATTACCGCCCCTAAATTGAGCGGCATCTGTTGTTCCTGATAAATCTTCAGTGCCTGTTCGATCATTGCCGCCAGTTGCTCACGGATTTCGCTGAACTCTTCGAACTCCAGATCCGGCGGCAGTTCCCCGGTCACTTCCTCGCTGCGCAGCGCCAGTTCTTCGTCTCGCATATCCAGCAGACGGTCGGCATTGGCATGGGTCAGTGTCCATGGGTTGTCGAAATAGTTTTGCACCGACTGACGCAAACGCTGGGCGAACACCCGGTTCTTGTCCATGTCGATCGCGGTACGGATAAATTTATGCACGTGGCGGTCGTAGCCAATCCACAGGTCAATCGCCTGCTGGCCCCAACTGATAATGCGGTCGAGCTTGCTTTGCAGATCGAACACCAGTTTGTCGATAAAGCCCAGTTCCGCACCACCCAGCGTGGCATCCTGAATTCGCAACAGGTTGGCCTGCAGTTTATCGCCCGCTGCCTCCAGCGTATCCTGCAGTTCGCGCAGGGTGCCCGAGGTTTCGGACAGCAGCATCTCACAGCTGGAGATCGCCGCACGCCAGTCTTTGTTCAGCAGCGCTGCGATGTCGTCCTTCACGCCCTGCTGTTGTTCATCCATAATTCGCTGGGTCAAATCGATACTGTCGAAGATTTCCGCCACCGAATATTTCAGCGGTGCAAACACGTTGCGGTGCCAGTGGAAATCGTCACCGCCCTCATCGGCGGCGTCGGCGGCGCGTTTGAGCTCCTGCGCCACAATTGACAACTGCATCGACAAACGCAGCGTGGAGAATTCGCGCTGACGGATATAGTAATCGGTGATACCGATGCCCAGCGGCGTCAGACGGTAAATCGCGTTACCGTCCGCCAGTTCGCTGATAAAACGGTTTAACAGGCGCTGGCGCACCATGTCGTTAATCGCATTGTTGGCGCGCACGGCCACCGTTTCATGCGTCTGTTCGAAACCCTTGCTGACATGGCGAAATGCATCAACCAGCTCACCTTCGCTCATCTCGCCGTCCAGCCGCTCGCCGTTCAAAGTGGCGATAGCAAGCAAAAACGCGAGACGCTCCGTAGGGAGCGAAATAGAGAAATCATTTTTCCGTGCCCAGGCGACCAGTTCGGGTACTGTCTGGGAAAATTCACTCATAGTTCGTCCTTCAGGTTTGGTTTATGCGCCATGACGTGAATATAGCGCCCCAAACTCACGTACGGCTCCTGCCGGCAATAGTGCTGTTCAAGCGCCAGTAACTCTTCAAATTTTTGTGTCTGTAACTGCCTGCTCTGCAGATAATCGTGGAACACCCGCACGCCGGTTTTCCCGCTGATGCGCATGCCCAACTGTTCCAGCCAGCCGTACACCTGCGGTGGACTATGCGGGTACTGCGGCGACAGCGAACGCTTTCTGCGTCTTCTGACCTCTGGGTTCACCAGTTGGAAATTACCCAACACCACGTTACGCATCAAGAGGCCATTGGCGTTAAAGAACATCAATGACAGTGCGCCACCCGGCAACAGGCAATTAAATAACGCCTGCAGCGCAGCCTCAGGTTCGGCGATCCATTCAAGCACCGCATGGAACAATATCAGATCAACCGGCTGTTCCAAGTGTTGACCAATATCCTGGGCTGAACTTTGTATGAATTGCATGTTCTGGCTCACACCTTTCTGCTCAGCCAGCAACGCGGCGCGTTGGATCATCTCACCAGAAAGATCGCACAACAACACCTGATGTCCTAATTCTGCCAATTGGCAGGCCATATGGCCTTCGCCACCGCCGGCATCCAGAATGCGCAGCGGCCGCTGCGGCAACTGGGCCAACAGCGTGGTCAGATCCTGCCAAACCACAGCCTGGCGGATTTTCCCTTTGGTGGTGCCGTAAATATTACGCGCAAACTTTTCAGCAATATCGTCAAAATTGCGATCCTGCATGGACAACGGCTCCGCTGATCTTATCCGGCTGGGGGCAAAGTACCAGCCCATTCAAACCTGCTATTTTGGCACAGACTGGCTTAGAATGAATCTTCTTGCGGCCTGATTGTGCCCGGATGTCGTTTTTTCGCCCAAAAGGACCTGATTTTTGATGCTGTTTAACCTGAAAAAGTTCATTGGTGCCATTTTAATGCCGTTGCCCGCGCTGTTGCTGCTGATGGGACTGGCGCTGTTACTGCTGTGGTTCACCCGTTGGCAAAAAAGCGGCAAGGTCATTTTCACGCTGAGCTGGCTGTTTTTACTGCTTTTCAGCCTGCAGCCGGTGGCCGACAGGTTACTGCGCCCGATAGAATCTGAGTATGTCACCTATCGTGGCAATGACCCGGTGAATTATATCGTGGTGCTGGGCGGCGGCTATACCTTTAATCCGGATTGGGCGCCCAGTTCCAATCTGATCGGCAATAGCCTGCCGCGAGTCACGGAAGGTGTGCGCTTATATCTCGCCCATCCAGGGGCGAAAATGGTGTTTACCGGCGCCGGGAGTCCCAAAACCCTGAGTAACGCGGCAACCGCGGCGCAGGTGGCGGAAAGCCTGGGAGTCCCCCGCAGTGATATCGTGCTGTTGGATCGTCCGTTGGATACCGAGCAGGAGGCATTGCAGGTGTCGAAGCTGGTCGGCCAGCAGCCGTTTATTCTGGTGACTTCAGCCAACCATTTACCGCGCGCCATGCGCTTCTTTGAAGCCAAGGGGCTGCACCCGATCCCGGCGCCGGCCAATCAGTTGGCCATCAGTTCACGATTGAATATCTGGGATCGGGTGGTGCCTTCGGCGATGTTCCTCGGCCACAGCGAGCGGGCCTGGTATGAAACGCTGGGCAGCCTGTGGCAACGGCTGAAAGGCTCCGATGAAGTCTCTGTCGACTGATCGGCGTTAACCGGTAATCCAGGGCAGCAGTTGTTTGGACGCATAGTCAAACGGCTGCCGCTCCAGTTTGCCGGTATGAATCAACCGCCCTACCGCCTCCCATACCACATACAACCAACGCCGCATCAGGAAGGACTCCGCTACCGGCGCACGTTGCAAATAATAAAACAGCAACTGGCTCGGCATTCCCGCTTCACATAACCTGAATAACTCATATTCACGCGGTGCCCACAGCATCATTCCGGGGTTAAGCATCGCCAAGAGTTGATCGCTTTTCGGATCTTTCAACATACTGCGCAGCGACAAGTTACCGTGCACCAATACGCAAGGATCGTCAAAGCCGACAAAAAAGTGGGTCAATGCTTCACGGGTGCGATACAACAAGCGGCGATCATCCATCGTCAGCAGCGGCGAGTTGAGATTACCCAAGGTTGACCATAGCACTTCGACCCGCTGTTGATACCAACAGAACCAGTCGTTCTCCTGGGTGCTGTCTACCGTGCCCACGCAGCCATGACTGTCAATGCGGTGCCAGGCCAATACGCCATCGACAATCTGCTCCATCAGCGTATTCCAACGGTTCGGCGTGCGCGTCGGCGCCTCTACGGATACTCCACGCAAGCGCTCGATCAACAAGATTTCTTTATAGGGTGCCTGGTGGGTATAGACCACGCCATACACCGTCGGCAGGCGAATATCCCCTTCACGTGACAGCATCGACAGCTTGTAAGCTTCTTGTTGGGCGATGCCCTGGCAGACAAAGCTTTTCGCCATCAGCGGGATCGCGTGGCCCTGTTGGTCATACAGTGAATACATGTGGGCATAAGGTTGTTCGCTGACGCGTTCCAACCGGCTGATGGACTCACCCAGCACAATACTCAGTTCGGCGCGTAACTGCTCCATAAGGAAATGGCCTCAAGAGGAAAAGAAGAGACGCTGACATCATCGAACGCTGAACAGAAAAATTCTTCAACGCAGATCAACAAAATGGGGATATTAAGAAGGGAAATCATATTGCCGGCGCGTTGCGTGACGCGCCGGCATTCAATGCTCAGCCTTTGATACTGTCGCGCACGCGCTGCAAATCTTCCTGCGTATCGACACCCACGGTCGGCATTGCCTTGGCAACCGCCACGTGGATTTTTTCGCCGTACCACAGCACCCGCAACTGTTCCAGCAGCTCAATTTGCTCCAGTTGGCTTGGCGCCCAGGTAACGTAACGGCGAACAAAACCGGCGCGATAGGCGTAAATACCTATGTGACGCAACAGGCTGTCGCCGATGCTTTCTTTCGATTGGGCAAAGCGTTCGCGATCCCATGGAATGGTGGCGCGTGAGAAATAGAGCGCATAACCCTGTGCATCCATCACCACTTTGACCGCATTGGGGTTAAAAGCTTCTTCTGCGCTTTCGATAGGCACCGCCAGGGTGGCCATTCCGGCCTGACTGCCCGCCAGATTTTCAGCCACCTGACGCACAATCACCGGTGGGATCAGTGGCTCATCACCCTGAACGTTAACGATGATTTCGTCATCAGCGAACCCATAATGCTCGATCACCTCTGCCAAGCGCTCGGTGCCGGAATTGTGATCGGCCCGGGTCATGCAGACTTCACCGCCTGCCGCTTTGACCGCTTCGGCTACTGCCGGATGATCGGTCGCGACAATAACGCGGCTGGCGCCCGACTCGCGTGCACGTTCCATAACATGCACCACCATCGGCTTGCCGTGGATATCGGCCAGCGGTTTACCTGGTAAACGGGTTGATGCATAACGGGCTGGAATAATTGCGATAAAACTCATGCGTGTTTCTCATCCAATGACAGCGCTCGCGCTTCATTTTCCAACAGCACGGGAATGCCGTCACGCAACGGATAGGCCAGGCCATCCACTTTGCAGACCAATTCCTGGTTTTCTTTATTGAAATAAAGCTTACCGGTGCAGACCGGGCAGGCAACGATTTCGAGTAAACGGTGATCCATGCTTCCTCCAGGGTGGAGATTTAACGTCAGGAAAGTGCGTGAGGATAGCATAACGCTATGCGCCAGGTTAATCACCGGCTGTATTTGTCGCGGCATTTTTATCTGCCAGGGGGATTGAATTGCCCCCGGCGCAGGCGTAGAATTTTGTGATGCAAGTCACAAAAAAGACATTATCATGATCAAACGTCTTCATAAAATCATCGCCCTGTTTGCCAACTACAGCAACTGAGCCCCCCTTGTAACGAGCGGCGCTGAACATTCGTTTTACCCAAGCCGACAACGCCGTTCGTTATTCCACTTGCCAGCCAGTGCCCCACTCAAGGGCCAGCACCGCCGGAATATCCCCCAAAATAACCTGTGACGCACCGTGCCATTTTGCACTGCGGGTTATTGCCTGCCGAATATCCTGCACACGTTGTTTACCAAAGCGAACCTTGGCCTGTGGGTGGAAACTGATGATTTCGAAAATACCCTGCCGACGATGCATTTTTGCATCGATGCGGCCAATCAACTCACCGCGTTGCAACACCGGCAGCGTAAAGTAACCATACTGCCGTTTTTCTTTCGGCGTATAGCATTCCAACCGGTAATCAAAATTGAATAATTCCAGCGCACGGCGACGATCCCAAACCACCGGATCGAACGGAGAAAGCAAAGTGGTCACGCTGGATTTTAACGCTCCTTGTTCTGCCAGTTGCAACTCTGCCGCCAGCGAATGGTGCACGTAAAATTCCCCGTCCAAACCGTCGATCCGCACGGGCAGCACTTCGCCCTGCTGTTGTAACGACGTCAGTAGCGCTTTTGGCGCCACTCGCTTCAAACGGTAGTAATCCGCCAGCCATTCGGCTCTGAAGATCCCCAGGAAACAACAACTGCGCCTTAGCATTTCCTGTCGTGCATCATCGACAGATAATACATCCCGGCTATCATCCCAGTGAGGTAATAATCTTTCCGTCAGATCGTAAACGCGATGGAAATTGCGCCGTTCGGCTACCATCAATTTACCGGCGGTGAACAGGATTTCGAGATGGCGTTTTTCCGGCTTCCAATCCCACCAGCCGCTGTTGCCCTTCTTCTCGGCGCTAAAATCCGCCGAGCGCACCGGCCCAGCGGTTTCAATATGTTGCAACAGGGCATTTATCGCCGCCTGATGTTCCTGCATCCACTCTTCGGAGTACTTCCAACCCATGCCCTGCGGTTGCAGCATTCGGTGACGCAGCAGGCCAAAATCCTCAATGGGTAAAAAGCAGGCCTCGTGCGCCCAGTACTCGAACAGCCGGCGGCCAGCCAGTGCCTGTTCCAGCCATTCCGGCTGGTAGTCGCCCAGACGGCTGAACAGAACCAGGTAGGGGCTGCGCGCAACCACGCTGATGGTATCGATTTGCAGTAAACCCATACGTCCAATGGCGGCAACCACATCGTCGGGCCTGGCTTTGCGTTTCATCGGGGATAGCAGCCCCTGTGCGGCAAGGTGGATCGCACGGGCGGCAGTAAGAGAAATAACCGGGGTGTTCATCCTGATATCCGAAGTGATTGAGCAATCGCTTGATAATAGTGGATATCGGGGAATTTATCTTCGCCAGTGCTTGGGGTGGCGGCACCGGCACTGGCGAGGAAGGGGGTGGGTCAGAACGCGATAACGTCTGCCGCTGACAGCCCGTGGGAGCTGCGATAGATCGAGAACTCAACGTTCTGACCTTCGTTTAACGATTTATTTTTAGTATTGGCGATAGAACGACGGCTTACATAGATTTCGTCGCTACCATCTACCGGTGAAATAAAACCATAGCCTGCAGCCTGATCAAACCATTTCACACGGCCCATTTGTAACACAGTATTTTTAAACATAACTTATATCCTTTTACTTGAGCATCCTTAACAACGTCATTTTTATTATTGTTGGACGCTACCAGCCCATCCTAAAGTTTTTCGTAACAAACCTCTCGTGAGCAAAAAATAAAAAACCCGCACTATGGCGGGCTTGTTGAACTTAATATCTTCCGCAATGATTCAGCGCAAACGCTTCATCATGGTTGTATTAAGTTCTCTTTACGTTATTCCCTGTTTATTTACAGAGCAACAACGTTGGCGGCAGCCGGCCCGCGCGGGCTGTCTTCTACGGTGTACTCAACACGCTGGCCTTCAGCCAAAGTTTTGAAACCGTCGGTCGCGATTGCGGAGAAGTGTACGAATACATCTTTACCACCGTCGTTCTGTTCAATAAAACCAAAACCTTTGCTTTCATTGAACCACTTCACTTGACCCGTTTTCTTAGACATTACTTATTTACCTTTTAAATATATACAAAACCTGCCATAAGGCAATTTTGGCCGTTCTTGGAAACATTACTTATGGGAGGTACTTAGAAGGTTCGTCTTTGAAGCGGAATCAAATGATAACGTTTTTGGAGGAACTGCTTAATTCTAAACTCGAACATAAATAGGTCTGCATCACAGGCCGACTTGCATTTACTCATAAATCTGTCTTTTGCACAAGAGGTTTATTGCCATGTTTTTACCATTTCGCCACATTTACTTTTATATCCATGATTGCTAATGAATTAATTTATCTTTTTTTACGTAAACCTCTTAGCGGCATTGCCTTCTGGATGGCCGTATTTTCCATTATTCGCTGTTCAAATGAGAGCTAACGCATAAAAATCTAATATGCTTGGCCTGGCTATAACAAAACCTAATCGACCTAGCTAAACTTGAGGTGAAAACAAGGCGAATGGCCTCTCAACCAGCACGTTTGCCGCCAAGAATGATATTTTTCAGATAATACTGAATAAAGGAGCTATGCGCATGACCGCCCAGCAGTTCGTCTCACCGAATGAAATCCGCGCCAGATTCTCCCACGCCATGTCAGATATGTACCAGAAAGAGGTACCTCTGTATGGCGATTTGCTCGAACTGGTGGCGGAAACCAACCGACAGGTCCTGCGCGAAGACGCCGCATTGGCTCATCAATTACAAATTACCGGCGAAGTCGAACGACTGGCCATGGAGCGCCACGGAGCCATTAGGGTGGGCACCGCAGAGGAACTGTCCACTCTGCGACGGCTGTTTAACGTGATGGGTATGTCACCGGTGGGCTATTACGATCTGGCCGTGGCCGGGGTTCCGGTTCACTCTACCGCATTTCGGGCAGAGCATGAGGATGCGCTGCAAATCAGTCCATTCCGAGTATTCACCTCTTTATTGCGGCTGGAGCTGATTGAAAACCCGGAGCTACGTGAGCTGGCGCAACGCCTGTTGGCTCGTCGCCGCATCTTTACTGAGCGGGCACTTGAACTGATTGTACTGCAAGAAGCTCAGGGCGGACTGGACGACAGTCAGGCTGATGAATTTGTCGAACAGGCGCTGGAAACCTTCCGCTGGCACAGTCGGGCGACGGTTAGCGCAGCCGAATATCAGCAGTTGCACGACCAGCACCGTCTGATCGCCGACGTAGTGGCCTTTAAAGGCCCGCATATCAACCATCTGACGCCACGCACTCTCGATATCGACCGTGTCCAAAAGGCCATGCCCGGCCGAGGTATCACTCCCAAAGCCGTGATTGAAGGCCCGCCGCCACGTCGCCGCCCCATTCTGCTGCGCCAGACCAGTTTCAAAGCGCTGGAAGAAAACGTCGACTTTGTTGAACATAACGGTAGCGCCGTTGCCGGGCACCACACTGCACGCTTCGGCGAAATTGAACAGCGCGGTGTCGCGCTGACAACCAAAGGCCGTGCACTGTACGATCGCCTGCTACAGGCTACCAACGACGCATTGCAGGCACCGCCGAGCGAGAAAAATGCTGACCGCTACAATCAGTTGCTGGCGGAAAACTTCCAGGCGTTTCCAGATGACTATGCCACCCTGCGTGAGCAACAGTTGGCCTGGTTCCGCTATTTTCCGACCGAGTGTGGGCTGGCGGCTAAAGAAACCCTGGATCAACACAGCACGCTGGAACAGCTGATCGCCCAGGAATACATTCGCTTTCAGCCGCTGGTCTATGAGGATTTTCTGCCGGTCAGTGCCGCAGGCATTTTCCAATCGAATTTGGGCGACAGCGGTCACACGCAGTACAACGCAGCCTCAAGCAGGGCGGCATTTGAACTGGCGTTGGGGGCAGAAGTGATCGATGAATTGACGTTGTATCAGCAAACGCAGCAGCGTTCGATAGACGCCTGCGCGCGAGCACTGGGGCTTCACGCGCTGGCAGTGTGAATTATTTTGTCAGCAGTGCTTCAATATTGTGCAGCAACTGCTCAGCCTGATCGGGGGGAAGTACCGCATCAACGGGTAAATACCACCAGTTGGGCTGAGCAAAAGCGCGGCATTTAACCGCGTCTTTCTCGGTCATCAACAACGTTTGCTCTGAAGATACCAGCGCCGCCAATGGGCCATGCTGATATTCCTGATGGTCGGCAAACGCCACTTCCTTTTCGACCGCTACACCCAGTTTTTCCAATGTGGCGAAGAAGCGCGGGGGATGGCCTATACCGGCCATTGCTACCACGTGTGGCAGTTCAACTGCCGGCCGGCGCTCACCGCTGGCAACATTTACCGCGTCGCGCGCCTGCAACCGCATGGCGATTTCACCAGGCTGAGCCACCCCCCCGTTGGCAATCAGGGCGTCAACGCTATTCAGCCGCGAAGCACGTTCGCGCATCGGCCCTGCCGGCAGCCACCACCCATTGCCAAAGCGGCGAACGCCATCGATCACCACCAGTTCAAAATCACGCTGTAAAGCGTAATGCTGCAGGCCGTCATCGGTAATCACCACGTCAAGTGGCTGCTGCTTAAGCAGCGCTTGTACCGCTTCAGAACGCTTTGGTGAGATGGCCACTGGCGCAGCGGTACGCTGATAAATCAGCACCGGCTCATCACCTGCCTGCTGGGTGGTAGTGTCAGCGTTTAGTAACAGTGGATAAGCCTCTGCTTTACCACCATAACCGCGAGAAACCACGCCCACCCGGTATCCACGCTGCTGCAACTGTTCCACCAGCCAGATCACCATCGGGGTTTTGCCGTTGCCACCGGCAGTGAGGTTCCCCACCACCACAACCGGTACCGGTGCGCGCCAACTTTTACGCAGGCCGCAACGGTAGCTGAGCCGAATCAGACCGCTGACCAGGCCATACAGCCAGGACAGCGGTAACAACAGCAAATAAACCAGCGAACTGCCTGACCAGATGCGCTCGATCATTATTGACCAAACTGCATGCGATGAAGCTGGGCATAAGCCCCCTGCTTTTCGAGCAATGCAGCATGTTCGCCACGCTCAACGATACGACCATCCTCAACCACCAGGATTTCATCAGCCTTCTCAATGGTCGACAGACGGTGCGCAATCACCAGAGAAGTACGGTTTTTCTGTAATTCATCCAGCGCCGCCTGAATCGCACGCTCCGATTCGGTGTCCAGTGCCGAGGTGGCTTCATCGAGGATCAGTATCGGGCAGTCACGCAGCAAGGCGCGAGCAATAGCGATACGCTGGCGTTGACCACCGGACAGCATCACCCCGTTCTCACCGATCACCGTATCCAGGCCGTTCTCCATTTTTTCAATGAAGTCCATGGCATAGGCCATGCGCGCAGCCTTCTCTATCTCTTCGCGGCTATAGCGTTCTTCACGCGCGTAAGCGATGTTGTTGGCGATAGTGTCATTGAACAAATGAACATTTTGTGAAACCAGGGCCACCTGATCACGCAGTGATGCCAGAGTGTATTCGCGCAGATCGTGACCATCCATCAGGATCTCGCCTTCCTGGACATCATAGAAACGGGTCAGCAGATTGGCGATGGTTGACTTGCCCGAGCCGGAACGCCCCACCAGCGCCACCGTTTTACCCTCTGAAATACTCAGATTGATATCACGCAGCGCAGGCGTTTCTTTCCCTGGGTAGTAGAAAGTGACGTTACGGAATTCGATATCGCCCTTGGCTCGTGCAACTTCACGGGTCCCGGTATCTTTTTCCTGCTCCATATCCAGGATCGAGAACAGAGTCTGGCACGCCGCCATCCCACGCTGGAACTGGGCATTAACGTTGGTCAGTGATTTCAGCGGACGCATCAGGGCGATCATCGACGAGAACACCACGGTGATGGTACCGGCGGTGAGAGTAGCCATCACGCTTGGGAAGCTGGCGGCATACAGCACAAAGGCCAACGCCAGTGAAGCGATAAGCTGAATAATAGGATCAGAGATTGAGGATGCGGAAACCAGTTTCATGCCCTGTTGGCGCATGCGGTTGCTGACTGAGTTGAAGCGATCGGTTTCAACCTGCTGGCCGCCAAAAATCAACACTTCCTTATGGCCTTTCAGCATCTGCTCTGCGCTGGTCGTCACCTGCCCCATGGTGTTCTGCATGTTTTTGCTGATATTACGGAAGCGTTTGGAAACAATGCGGATAGCAATAGAGACAATAGGTGCCAGTACGATCAGGATCACCGACAGTTGCCAGCTGTAGTAGAACATCATGGTGAACAACGCGATTATCGACGCCCCTTCACGCACCACGGTCACCAGAGCGCTGGAAGACGATGAAGCGACCTGTTCGGAATCATAGGTGATTCGTGACAGCAAGGTGCCGGTAGACTGCTGATCGAAGAACGATACCGGCATTCTCATCATGTGGCCGAACAGCCGGCGACGCATATGCATCACTACCATGCCGGATACCCATGAAATACAGTAGCTGGAGACAAAGCCAGTCGCGCCACGCACCACCATCAGGCCAATTACCGCCAATGGCATCCACAGCAGAATGCTGCTTTGCGTTTTCCCAAAACCGTCATCCAATAAAGGTTTAAGCAAAGACAACATAAAGGCGTCGCTGGCCGCGTTCAGTACCAACGCAATAGCCGCTACGATCAGCCCGGTCTTAAAAGGTGTGATCATCGGCCAGAGGCGACGGAAAGTCTGCCAAGTGGAGAGATCTTTATCATTCATCATGCAAATACCAGCATCGGAAGAAATAGCGGCCTATTTTACTCATTATCACCCTCTACGCCAAACCGCTGATGGTACCAACGGGGCATTAATTGTTCACGAAAGCCATTAATTTGCCAATCGTTGTCGAAAAAAAGTACAGATAACTGACCGGAGCGCGAAGTATCGTGCCAAAGAATGTCATTTGCCAGATATCTGGCGACCACTTTAACCGCAGGTAATCGCCATTTATTGTAACGTGATGCCGAAGCTATTGCCGCTTTCGGCGCTACCGCACGCAAAAAAGGCGGGGTAGACGAGGTTTTACTGCCATGATGTGGCACCTGTAACACAGTAGCGCTCAATGAAGGGCGTTGATATCTAACCAACTGTGCCTCCGTCCTTTTTTCTGCATCCCCCGTCAGCAACAAACTATATTTACCATCATCGATACGGATGACGCATGAATCATCATTCCCCGCCAATTTTACCGCCTTTGGTGGCCACAGCACTTGAAACTGAAGCGATTGCCATTGCCAACGCTCTCCTGCCACACAGGGTAAGTGGCCGGCATTGAGGCGTGGACTCCTTACCCTGGCTTGTGGGAATGCACGCTGTATCTCTTCAAGACCACCGATATGATCCAGATGATCGTGACTGAGAATAATTTCTTCCACAGGTAATCCTCGCCAGTTAAGAAATGGCAAAATATTCCGACCGGCAGCACTACCGGTGCCCCAGCGGGGGCCGGTGTCATACAAGATTGCCCGGCCGTTCTTTTCGATCACCATAGCCAGGCCATGCCCAACGTCCAGCATGTCTACACGCCAACGGTATTGGGCTTCTCTTTCACGCCACAGAACGCAACACAGTGCCAAAGTGACCAGCGCCGTTGCATAACGCAGCCACCAGTGGAAACGCCAAAAAATCACCAGTAACCAACCGGCAAGACTGACAGCCAACGACGCGGCACCGAGATCGACCCAGCCGATTTGCAGATAGTGTAATGGGGCAAAAACCCCTGCCAATGTAAAATCCGCCAACCGCCATAGTCCCGCACTTAACACAGGGAAAATACCAGCCACCACCGCCAGCAGGATTAACGGCACTGTTATCAATGAAACCAGGGGCACCGCCCAAAGATTGGCCGGTATGGAGCCAAGTGTCAGGCCATGAAACAGTCCGGCCTGCATGGGCAGCAATAGCAACGTAATGCCGAGCTGAATATGCAGCCAGCGCAATGGCGCCCAGTGCCATCCCGAACGAAAACGGGGATTTAACGGCACCCATTCAAACCAGAAAATCAGGCAGAATACTGCAGTGGCCGAGAGCCAGAAGCTGTCGGATAGTACCGCCAGAGGATCGCAAACCAGAATTAAGCCAACGCACCACAACCAGATTTGCCAGGAGGAGCAATGGATGCCGCGTATGCGTAACAGCATCCACAATGTCAGCGCCAACCCCGTTCTTAGCGCCGGTGGATGAGCGCCAGCCAACCAAACGTACCCTAAGGCACCGAGCCAACTGACGATCAGCGGAAAGCGGTAGTCAATCAACCTTGCCGGCAAAAAAAATTGCATCGCCCGCAGCACACCCCAAATCAAAATGGCTACCATCGCCACATGCAGCCCAGAAATAGCCATCAGGTGAGCAATACCGGTTTTCAACATCAAAGTTCTTAACGTCGGTTCCAGCGCAGCTCTCTCACCAAATGCCAACGCGAGCAGCACCGCTTTATAGCGAAGAGTGCCAATATTGTTCTCGGCATGCGCGATCATCCTCTGCCGCCAACCACAGTTTTGTTCCAGGATTACAGCGCTCTTCACCTGCGCCGTTAGCGGTTGACGCTGCGACATGGCCCAACGCTGGCGGTCAAAACCCCCTTCATTAAGATTGCCGTGTATCGGCCTCAAGCGCAGTTGCAACTGCCAACGTTGCCCGGCACACAAGGAGCGATCTTTGGGCTTCCAGAGAGTCGAGAAAGCGATGGAAGGTACCAGCCATCGACCATTGAGCTGTTCGATACGCATAACCGTCTGCTTTCGTGTCGCACCAGCCAGTGCAATACTGCTAACCTGAACCACGGCGCTCACCACCGGGCCCTGGCTCAGACGATTGATTTGATTCACCAGGGTCCCGGCAGAGAATACCGCCCAAAGAAAACCCAAAGCCCCCCATGCCATGAATCGGCCTGCGCAGCCCCTCCCCCACAGGCAGAGACAAACGGGTAAGGTCACCCACAGAGCGATGCGCACATCGGGTAAGTTCGGCATGATGAGCAACGGGAAAATGCCGCAGATAACCGCACTTGCCGCCAAATCCAACGAGGTTTTGATAGGTGTTCTCCCGCTATAAGGCAGCAATCCAGGCTGCCAACTTCACGGGATTGTTTACGCATTGGCCAATACTCACCATCGGTAATCTGACAGTACGCGATCCTCTCCGCACAATAATAGCGGCCGTTAACGCGGCCAACCGCATGCTGCGGCGTAGCTCACAAGAAGCGCCGAGAGCGCGCCAGTAAATAACAGGCAAAAAAAAACGGCGCCCCAGGGCACCGTTTTATATTTCTTTACAAGCAACAACTCTATGGGTAGTCAGTGACTAGCCATAGATATTGGCACGGTCACGCAGCTCTTTGCCTGGCTTGAAGTGAGGAACGTACTTGCCGTCCAACTCAACTTTATCACCAGTTTTCGGGTTGCGGCCCACACGCGGAGCACGGTAGTGAAGAGAAAAACTGCCGAATCCGCGGATCTCGATGCGTTCCCCATCGGCTAACGTAGCAGCCATATGTTCTAGCATCTCTTTCACTGCATCCTCAACGGCTTTCGCCGGTACATGAGATTGCTGGCCAGCAAGTCTTTCAATAAGTTCAGACTTGGTCATAGTTCCTCCAAGCTTTGCAGCTAAACTACCGTATCGGGGCGGTCAAAAACCGCCCCCCGTCATTACTCGCCTTTAGCCGCTTTGAAAGCTTCAGCCATTGCGTTAGAGAAGTTGCTTTCTTCTTGCTTGCTGCTGCTGTTAACAGTAGCGATTGCATCTTTCTCGTCAGCTTCGTCCTTAGCACGTACGGACAGGCTTACTACGCGGTTCTTACGGTCAACGCCGGTGAATTTAGCTTCAACGTCGTCACCCACATTCAGAACCAGAGTTGCATCTTCAATGCGGTCGCGAGAGGCTTCAGAAGCACGCAGGTAACCTTCTACGCCGCCTGCTAATTCAACTGTAGCACCTTTGGCGTCAACTGCAGTGACTTTACCAGTAACAATAGTACCTTTCTTGTTCATAGACAGGTAGTTATTGAACGGGTCTTCAGCCAGTTGCTTCACGCCCAGGGAGATACGCTCGCGCTCTGCGTCAACCTGCAGAACAACCGCTGCGATTTCGTCGCCTTTCTTGTATTCACGAACTGCTTCTTCGCCTGCAACGTTCCAGGAGATGTCAGACAGGTGAACCAGGCCGTCGATGCCGCCGTCCAGGCCGATGAAGATACCGAAGTCAGTGATAGACTTGATTTTACCTTCAACGCGGTCGCCCTTGTTGTGGGTTTCTGCAAACTGCTGCCATGGGTTGTTTTTGCACTGCTTCAGACCCAGGGAGATACGACGACGTTCTTCATCGATGTCCAGAACCATAACTTCCACTACATCGCCCACGTTAACAACTTTGGACGGATGGATGTTTTTGTTGGTCCAATCCATTTCAGAAACGTGTACCAGACCTTCAACGCCTTCTTCGATTTCCACGAAGCAGCCGTAATCAGTCAGGTTGGTTACACGACCAGTCAGCTTGGTGCCTTCTGGGTAACGTTTCGCGATAGCAACCCATGGATCTTCGCCCAGTTGCTTCAGGCCCAGGGAAACACGAGTACGCTCGCGGTCGAACTTCAGCACTTTAACAGTGATTTCGTCGCCAACGTTGACGATTTCGCTCGGATGCTTAACGCGTTTCCAAGCCATGTCAGTGATGTGCAGCAGGCCGTCTACGCCGCCCAGATCAACGAATGCACCGTAGTCAGTGAGGTTCTTAACGATACCTTTAACTTCCATGCCTTCCTGCAGGTTTTCCAGCAGTTGATCACGTTCTGCGCTGTTCTCTGATTCGATAACCGCACGGCGAGAAACTACAACGTTGTTGCGTTTCTGGTCCAGCTTGATGACTTTGAACTCAAGCTCTTTGCCTTCCAGGTGCAGAGTGTCACGTACTGGACGCACGTCAACCAGGGAACCTGGCAGGAACGCACGAATACCATTCAGCTCTACAGTGAAGCCACCCTTAACTTTGCCGTTGATAACACCGACGACAGTTTCAGCTTCTTCGTAAGCTTTTTCCAGCGTGATCCAAGCTTCGTGACGCTTAGCTTTCTCACGGGACAGCAGAGTTTCACCGAAGCCATCTTCAACAGCGTCCAGCGCAACATCAACTTCGTCGCCTACCTGGATTTCCAGCTCGCCCTGTGCGTTTTTGAATTGCTCAGCCGGGATGGCAGACTCAGATTTCAGACCGGCGTCAACCAGTACTACGTCTTTGTCGATAGCAACTACAACGCCACGAACGATGGAACCCGGACGGGTTTCGATTGTTTTCAGGGATTCTTCAAAGAGTTGAGCGAAAGATTCAGTCATGTTTAATCTTCAGGGTTCTATAGTTTAACGTCCATTTAGCATCCCGCCGAATGGGGTTGTTTCACATACCCCGCCATTGGCTCCATGCCGACAGGGTTTAGGTTACAGGGGTAAAATTTTACCCGATATAGTTCGATACTACCATGACAAATATGACAAAAAGCCAATAACGCCGCCGCGCTTACTGCTGCGGCAACGCTAAAACTTCATGTGCATAAGTCAGCGCACGCTGGATGACTTCGTCAATCGACATGCTGGTTGAATCCAGCACGAGGGCGTCAGAAGCAGGCACCAGTGGCGCGATAGGCCGATTACGGTCACGGTCATCCCGTTCCTTTATCTCGGCTAAAAGACGTTCAAAGTTAACATTAAAGCCCTTTTCCTGCAACTGTAGCATGCGGCGGTGCGCACGCTCCTCAGAACTGGCGTCCAGGAAAATCTTGACCGGTGCATCGGGGAACACCACCGTGCCCATGTCGCGGCCATCGGCAATCAGGCCAGGGGCCTCACGGAATGCCCGCTGGCGGCGCAACAGGGCTTCACGCACACGCGGGAAAGCCGCAGCCTGTGAAGCGGTATTGCCGACGGTTTCAGTGCGGATTTCATTGCTGACATCCTCACCTTCCAAAATAACCTGCAGTTTGCCATCCTGGGCAATAAAGCGAACATCGAGATGTGCGGCCAGTGGAACCAGCGCCTCCTCAGACGTGATATCAACCTGATGATGCAGCGCTGCCAACGCCAGTACGCGATAAATCGCGCCTGAGTCAAGCAAACGCCAACCAAGGGATTCGGCGAGCGCCTTGCACAAGGTGCCTTTGCCTGCGCCACTTGGTCCATCAACGGTTATCACTGGGGCTGTAGCCGTCATTTCTCTCTCCTTCAGGTAGAAAACCTCACAGGGACATAACCTGCCGCCAGCACAATGCGAAAGCATAATTAAAACCGTCCCTGCCGCCCGCCCAATCGGGGCAGTCACGGTGGCGCATTATACGCTGCCAAACGACGAACTGTTACCCTGGAACTGTCTGGTTGTTGAAAATAAGCGTATGACCGCGCAAAAGTATAGCGGACGGATCCAGGCTACGGGCGTTAAAAACAATAAAGGCCCAATCAAGGGCCTTAAAAGAAAGTATCTGACTGCGGATCACGCCAATTGGCTGATGCGCGCCAACTGTTCGAAATAGTCCGGGAAGGTTTTCGCGGTGCATTTAGGATCAAGAATGGTCACCGGTGTATCAGACAACGCCACCAGCGAGAAGCACATCGCCATACGGTGATCGTTGTAGGTGCCTATATCGGCAAACTTCAGCTTGGCCGGTGGGACTACGTGAATATAGTCCTCGCCTTCATCTACCTCAGCGCCCACTTTACGCAACTCTGTCGCCATCGCAGCCAGCCGATCGGTCTCTTTCACCCGCCAGTTATAAATGTTGCGAATGGTCGTTGGGCCTTCGGCAAACAGGGCCGCGGTCGCAATGGTCATCGCCGCATCAGGAATATGGTTCATATCCATGTCGATGCCGCGCAATTCACCGCGGCTGCATTCGATATAATCATCACCCCAGGTAATGCGCGCGCCCATTTTCTCCAGAACATCGGCGAACTTGGTATCGCCCTGAACACTTTTCTTGCCGATGCCGGTTACGCGCACGGTGCCGCCTTTAATCGCGGCTGCCGCCAGGAAGTAAGAGGCGGAAGAGGCATCGCCCTCGACCAGGTAGTCGCCCGGAGAACGGTAGGTCTGGCGACCATTAATGTGGAACACGCGGTAGTTGTCGTGGCTAACCTCGACGCCGAAAGTACGCATCAGGTGCAACGTGATATCAATGTACGGCTTGGAAACCAGTTCGCCCTTGATATGGATATGGGTGTCCTGTTCTGCCAAAGGGGCCGTCATCAGCAATGCGGTCAGAAACTGGCTGGAAACGCTGCCATCGACGGTGACATCGCCGCCGCGGAAACCGCCGCGCAGACGCAATGGCGGATAATCAGTCTGTTCCAGGTAATCAATCTGTGCGCCGCCCTGACGCAGAGCATCGACCAGATGACCGATCGGACGCTCTTTCATGCGCGGTTCGCCGGTCAGCACCACATCGTTGCTGCCCAGGCACAGAGCGGCTGCCAATGGGCGCATCGCGGTACCGGCATTGCCGAGGAACAGTTCAAGCGGCTGGCTGGCCACCAGCGGGCCGCCAACACCGTCCACTTTACAGGTGGTGCGATCGTCTGACAGCTGATAGCTCACGCCCAGCGCCTGCAGCGCATTTAACATATGGCGCACATCGTCGCTGTCCAGCAGGTTAGTCAGCGTTGTCGTTCCCTCCGCCAGCGCAGCCAGCAACAGAGCACGGTTGGATACGCTCTTGGAGCCGGGTAAGTTGACGGTGCCATTGACCAGGGCAACCGGTTGTAACGTCAGGGAATCCACCATGTGAACAAAAATCTCCAAAATCTGATAAACGAAACGGCCCCGGGAAAATGCCGGAGCCGCTTTAATTCAAAAAGGACAACAGCGAAGGCGGCCCGCTCAAGGCAGGCTACCCGGCTTAACCGTGACGACGTTCGAAGTCGACCATAAAGTCGGTTAATGTCTTCACGCCAGCCAACGGCATGGCATTGTAAATAGAAGCGCGCATACCGCCAACCACTCGATGGCCTTTCAACGCCTGCAAGCCAATGGCTTCAGCTTCGCTGAGAAACACCTTGTCCAGCGCGGGATCCGCCAACTGGAAAGGCACGTTCATCCAGGAACGGTTGGCAAGCGCCACCCGGCTGCGGTAAAAATCAGACTTATCGATAGTCGCATACAGCAGTTCGGCCTTGGCCTGATTGCGTTTGTGCATCTCTACCAGACCACCCTGCTCTTTCAGCCATTTGAACACCAGCCCGGACAGATACCAGGCAAAGGTCGGCGGCGTGTTGAACATCGAGTCGTTTTCGGCCAGCACGGTGTAATCGAGGATCGACGGCACTTCGCGGCGCGCCTTACCCAGCAGATCTTCACGCACAATCACCAGCGTCAGGCCGGCCGGGCCAATGTTTTTCTGGGCGCCGGCATAAATCACGCCAAAACGACTGACGTCCAGCGGACCAGATAAAATGGTAGAAGAGTAATCGCCGATCACGACTTTATCGCCAAAATCAGGTAATTCATCGATAGCCACGCCGTCGATGGTTTCATTAGGGCAATAGTGCACGTAGGCCGCATCGTCGCTCAACTGCCACTCTTTCATCGGCTTGATGCCGAGCAGGCCGTCGACGGAAGTTTTCACGTCGATGGCGTTTGGCGTGCAGTATTTTTGCGCTTCGGTGATAGCGCTGTGCGCCCAATAACCGCCGTCGATATAGTCCGCGGTAGTTTTGTCACCCAGCAGGTTCAGCGGCAGCGCGGCAAACTGTGCGCGGGCACCGCCGTGGCAGAACAGGACTTTATAATTGGAGGGGATTTTCAGCAGATCGCGCAGGTCCTGTTCGGATTGCTGAGCAACTTCGATAAACTCTTTACTGCGATGGCTGATTTCCATCACCGAGGTGCCAAGACCGTGCCAGTTGCACAGCTCCTGTTCCGCACGACGCAAAACTTCAACCGGCAGCATGGCCGGACCAGAGCTAAAATTATAAACCTGAGTCATTTCCCCTCACCACATTCACTATTCGCCAATGAAACTGGCCTACCGAAATACGCCCGAACTAACCCATCGGTTTTATCACTCGCGCCCCCTGCCTGCAATGGTTATTCGCCCGCCGCCGGGAAACGCGTTATCCCTGCAATAACAGGCTCTGCCAAATCACCGGTAATTTTTGCAATAAAACGCTGTGACAGCGGCCAATTCAGTGGGTTAACGCGGTTTTTTATGCTGTATTCAGCCGACATGGCTGGGGGCCGCGCAGGCCCCCGAAAGAAGAAAAGGCACTCAGTATTGATTAAACATCTGCTGAATTTGTTTGGCGTCTTTGGTCTGCGTCAGCGCCAATTGCAGCAGGATCCGCGCTTTCTGCGGGTTTAACGTGCCTGCGGCAACGAAGCCAAATTTAGCGTCATCCACTTCGGCATCCTCGGTAGTCGCCCCGGTGGGCACTCTGGAAGAACGCACCACGGCGACGCCGTTATGGGCAGCCGTAGCCAGTGTGTCAAACACCGTTTTATACAGGTTACCGTTACCGACTCCGGCACTGACGATGCCCTGATAACCTTCGGCAATCAACGCCTTGGCAGGCGCATCGGAGGCGTTGGCATAATTATAGATAATGCCGACTTTGGGCAACTCAGTCAGACCGGAGACGTCAAACGGCGTATCCGTGGTGTGCTTGCGTTGCGGTGAACGCTGATAGTCAACCTTGTCATTATGGATATAGCCAAGCGGGCCAAAGTTGGGCGACTGGAAAGTCTGTACCGATGTGGTGTTGGTTTTTGTCACATCGCGCCCGTCCAGCACGCTGTCGTTCATCGCCACCAGCACCCCGCGTTTGGCCGATTGCGAATCTGCCGCCGTCACTACGGCGTTATACAGATTAAACGGGCCGTCGGCGCTCATCGCCGTGGCCGGGCGCATCGCCCCGACAATCACCACCGGTTTGTCACATTTAACCGTCAGATCAAGAAAGTAGGCGGTTTCTTCCAGCGTGTCGGTGCCATGGGTGATAACAAAACCGTCCGTTTTAGCGCAGTCGGCGTTGATTTTCTTCGCCAGCTTCAGCCAAACCTCATCATTCATATCCTGCGAACCGATGTTTACCACCTGCTCACCCTGGATATTGGCGACGTTTTTCAGCTCCGGTACGGCATTCACCAGAGCATCAACGCCCAGTTTGCCCGCCGTATAGTTGGATTTTGTCGCCGACTCGCCGCCACCGGCAATGGTGCCGCCGGTCGCCAACAGGGTAATGGTGGGCAATGCCAACGCAGAACCGCTTGCCCCCGCCAGCAGTAGCGCTACAACGCTGAGTTTCACTGATTTCATTAGGTTTCTCCATGATAGATAACCCGCTGAATTATGGCCCTTATCCTCAAAAAAACTGTGACTTTGCCACCGATTTAGGAATACGTGGAGCTTGGGCGTAAAACCCCGTATCATTGCGCGTTTTTAGTACGCTCAAAAAGTGAAGACAATGACGCAAACTTTTATCCCTGGCAAAGATGCCGCGCTGGAAGACTCTATCGCCCGTTTCCAACAGAAATTAAGCGATCTGGGTTTTAATATCGAAGAGGCCTCCTGGCTGAACCCGGTGCCGCACGTATGGTCGGTTCACATCCGCGATCGCGATTGCCCGCTGTGCTTCACCAACGGTAAAGGCGCCAGCAAGAAAGCTGCGCTGGCTTCCGCTTTGGGCGAATACTTCGAACGCCTTTCTACCAACTATTTCTTTGCCGACTTCTATCTGGGCAAGCAGATTGCCGAAGGCGATTTCGTGCATTACCCGAACGAGAAATGGTTCCCGATCCCGGCCGATGATTCGCTGCCGGCCGGTATTCTCGATGAACGTCTGCATGCATTCTACAATCCGGATCAGGATGTTAACGCCAGCGATCTGATCGATCTGCAGTCCGGTAATGGCGATCGTGGCATTTGCGCCCTGCCGTTTTCCCGTCAGTCAGACCAGCAGACGGTTTATATCCCGATGAACATCATCGGTAACCTTTATGTGTCCAATGGCATGTCTGCCGGCAACACCGCCAACGAAGCTCGCGTGCAGGGCTTGTCTGAGGTGTTCGAGCGCTATGTGAAAAACCGCATCATCGCCGAATCCATCAGCCTGCCGGAGATCCCGGCGGAAGTATTGAACCGCTATCCGGGCGTGGTGGAAGCCATCGCCAAGCTGGAAGAAGAAGGTTTCCCTATCCTGTCCTACGACGCCTCACTGGGCGGCAACTATCCGGTGATCTGCGTTGTTCTGTTCAACCCGGCTAACGGCACCTGTTTCGCCTCGTTTGGTGCCCACCCTGATTTTGGCGTGGCGCTTGAGCGTACCGTGACTGAACTGCTGCAGGGCCGCAGTCTGAAGGATCTGGATGTGTTCACCGCGCCAACCTTCGACGACGAAGAAGTGGCGGAGCACACCAACCTGGAAACCCACTTTATCGATTCCAGCGGTTTGATCTCCTGGGATATGTTCAAGCAGGATGCGGATTACCCGTTTGTCGACTGGAGCTTCAGCGGCAGCACGCAGGAAGAGTTCGCCACGTTGATGAGCATCTTCGATAAAGAAGGCGCGGAAGTGTATATCGCCGACTACGAGCATCTGGACGTGTACGCCTGCCGTATCATAGTGCCGGGCATGTCAGACATCTATCCTGCGGAAGACCTGCTGCTGGCTAACAACAGCATGGGCGCACATCTGCGAGATGTTCTGCTGGCGCTGCCGGGCAGTGAGTGGGAGCCACAAGAATATCTGGCGCTGATTGAACGCTTTGACGACGAAGGCCTGGACGATTTCACCCGCGTGCGTGAGCTGTTGGGGATTGCCACCGGTAAAGACAACGCCTGGAATACCCTGCGCGTGGGCGAGCTGAAATCAATGCTGGCGCTGGCCGGCGGCGATATGGATCAGGCGCTGATCTGGGCCGAATGGACGCAGGACTTCAACGCTTCGGTGTTGAGCCCGGCACGCAGCAACTACTACCGTTGCCTGCAAACCCTGCTGTTGCTGACGCAAGAGCCAGAACGCGATCCGGCGCAGTACTACGCGGCCTTCGTGAAAATGTACGGTCAGGAAGCGGTGGATGCTGCCTCTGCGGCCATCAGCGGCGAAGAGCGCTTTAACGGCCTGTTCGCGGTCGATAGCAGTCTGAAAGCCTTGCCGGCTCATCAGGCTCTGTTAGCGGCCTACGAAAAACTGCAGAACGCCAAGCGCCGTTATTGGGCACAGGCATAATCTCAGTACCTTTTGCGCCGGTGGATCTCTGCCGGCGCTAAACCTCAAAGTCTCTTTTCAAAAATACCACCCTCTTATTTTGGCGGTTAAATAAGCGAGTTTTCTGTTTATTTTTTTCGACTCATTACGCACTTATCGGCAAACAAGACAAATAAAGCGGCAATTGTTACTGGCTGGTGAAATAATAATTAACCGATAATTAAACCCTACCACCTGAAAAGTGACAAAATGCGTTAAAATTTAACCTTATCGAGGCTGTCACAACCGTCTTTTCAAAATTATTTGCAAACATTAAAAAATAGTTTTATCATTAAATTCAATAAGTTAACTCAATAAACCTTGCGATTTATCTGGTTTTTGGCTGCTTTAGTTTCTCGCCTTATGATCCAAATCAATTTTTACCCTATACTGCTTTGTTAGTATCTTATTGCGTTGTTTTAACCCTTAAAAGCGAGAGTTAGTGTGAAAGCTGACAACCCCTTCGATCTGATATTACCTGCAGCAACGGCGAAAATCGCTGAAGATGCAGGTGTGTATAAAGCCACCAAGCATCCGCTGAAAACGTTTTATTTGGCGATCACTGCCGGCGTCTTTATTTCAATCGCATTCGTGTTTTATATCACCGCGACTACCGGCACTGCCGGTGTGCCTTTCGGCCTGGCAAAACTGGTCGGCGGCATCTGTTTCTCTCTGGGGTTAATGCTGGTGGTGGTTTCGGGCGCCGACCTGTTCACCTCCACCGTGCTGATTGTCATTGCCAAGGCCAGCGGCCGCATCAGCTGGTGCCAACTGGGCGCCAACTGGCTGAATGTCTATATTGGCAACCTGATTGGCGCACTGTTCTTTGTGGCACTCATCTGGTTCTCTGGCGAGCACATGGTCGCCAACGGTCAGTGGGGCCTGAACGTCCTGCAAACCGCGGATCACAAGCTGCATCACACCTTTGTTGAGGCCGTCTGCCTCGGCATTTTGGCTAACCTGATGGTCTGCCTGGCGGTGTGGATGAGCTACTCCGGCCGCAGCCTGATGGACAAAATGTTCGCCATGATCCTGCCGGTCGGCATGTTTGTCGCCAGCGGTTTTGAACACAGCATCGCCAACATGTTTATGATCCCTATGGGTATCGTGGTTAAAAACTTCGCCACGCCAGAATTCTGGCAAGCCGTAGGGGCAACACCTGAGCAGTTTGCTCATCTGACCGTAAGCAACTTTATCATCGACAACCTGATCCCGGTCACCATTGGCAACATCATTGGTGGCGGCCTGCTGGTTGGGTTGACTTACTGGGTAATTTATCTGCGTGGTGGTGAACAACAGCACTAAGCTGTTAGTTACCGCGCGCCGAGTTAGAACTCCACAAATAAAGGTAGGTGTATAATGACCGAACTTAACGAGAAGTTAGCCAAAGCTTGGGAAGGTTTCAGTAAGGGTGACTGGCAGAATGAAGTCAACGTTCGTGACTTCATCCAGAAAAACTACACTCCTTACGAGGGTGACGAATCCTTCCTGGCCGGCGCAACTCAGGCCACTTCCACCCTGTGGGACAAGGTTATGGAAGGGATCAAACTGGAAAACCGCACCCATGCGCCAGTTGATTTCGACACCAACGTTGCAGCTACCATCACTTCGCACGACGCAGGCTATATTGCCAAAGAGCTGGAAACCATCGTTGGTTTGCAGACTGATGCACCACTGAAACGCGCGCTGATCCCATTCGGCGGCATCAAAATGGTAGAAGGTTCTTGTAAGGTCTATGGCCGCGAACTGGATCCACAGCTGAAAAAAGTGTTCACCGAATACCGCAAAACCCACAACCAGGGCGTATTCGATGTTTACACCAAAGACATTCTGAACTGCCGTAAATCCGGCGTGCTGACCGGTCTGCCAGATGCATACGGCCGTGGCCGCATCATCGGTGACTACCGTCGCGTAGCCCTGTACGGCATCGATTTCCTGATGGCCGACAAGCTGAACCAGTTCAAGTCACTGCAGACCAAGCTGGAAAACGGCGAAGATCTGGAAATGACCATCCAGCTGCGTGAAGAAATTGCTGAACAGCATCGCGCTCTGGGTCAAATCAAAGAAATGGCGGCCAAATATGGCTGCGATATCTCTGGCCCGGCTACCACCGCGCAAGAAGCCGTACAGTGGACCTACTTCGGCTACCTGGCTGCAGTGAAATCCCAGAACGGCGCAGCCATGTCCTTCGGCCGCGTGTCCACCTTCCTTGACGTGTTTATCCAACGCGACATCGAAGCGGGCAAACTGAACGAAGAACAGGCGCAGGAACTGATTGACCACCTGGTGATGAAGCTGCGTATGGTTCGCTTCCTGCGTACCCCTGAGTATGATGAACTGTTCTCCGGTGACCCAATCTGGGCGACTGAGTCCCTGGCAGGTATGGGCGTTGACGGCCGTACCCTGGTCACCAAAAACAGCTTCCGTTTCCTGAACACCCTGTACACCATGGGGCCGTCTCCGGAACCGAACATGACCATCCTGTGGTCTGAAAAACTGCCGTTGAACTTCAAAAAATACGCTGCGAAAGTGTCTATCGACACCTCCTCCGTACAGTATGAAAACGACGACCTGATGCGTCCTGACTTCAACAACGATGACTATGCCATCGCCTGTTGTGTCAGCCCGATGATTGTCGGCAAACAAATGCAGTTCTTCGGTGCCCGTGCCAACCTGGCGAAAACCATGTTGTACGCCATCAACGGCGGCGTTGATGAAAAAATGAAAATCCAGGTTGGCCCGAAAGAAGCGCCAATGATGGATACCGTGCTGGACTATGACAAAGTCATGGAACGCATGGACCACTTTATGGATTGGCTGGCCAAGCAGTACGTGACCGCGCTGAACATCATTCACTACATGCACGACAAGTACAGCTATGAAGCTGCACTGATGGCGCTGCATGACCGTGACGTTTATCGCACCATGGCTTGCGGCATCGCCGGTCTGTCGGTGGCGGCTGACTCCCTGTCTGCTATCAAGTACGCTAAAGTGTCCACCATCCGTGACGAAGACGGCCTGGCCGTAGACTTCAAAATCGAAGGTGAATACCCGCAGTTCGGTAACAACGATGCTCGCGTAGATGACATCGCCTGTGACCTGGTAGAACGTTTCATGAAGAAAATTCAGAAACTGCGCACCTACCGTAATGCAGTAGCGACTCAGTCTGTACTGACCATCACCTCTAACGTGGTTTACGGCAAGAAAACCGGTAACACCCCAGATGGCCGCCGTGCAGGCGCTCCATTCGGTCCAGGTGCCAACCCAATGCACGGCCGTGACCAGAAAGGTGCCGTAGCTTCCCTGACCTCCGTAGCCAAACTGCCGTTTGCCTATGCGAAAGATGGGATCTCCTACACCTTCTCCATCGTGCCAAACGCGCTGGGTAAAGATGACGACGTGCGTAAAGCCAACCTGGCAGGTCTGATGGACGGTTACTTCCACCACGAAGCCTCTATCGAAGGTGGCCAGCACCTGAACGTTAACGTGATGAACCGTGAAATGCTGCTGGACGCGATGGAAAACCCTGAGAAATATCCTCAGCTGACCATCCGCGTATCCGGTTATGCCGTTCGCTTCAACTCGCTGACCAAAGAACAACAGCAAGACGTAATTACCCGTACTTTCACTCAGTCGATGTAATTGCCCCATCCGGGCGGGGTTTCCCGCCCGGTGGTTAAGCTGAAACCCGGGGCCGGATCTTTCCGGCCTTTTTAATAAATGCATTCCCCTGACTCAGCGCGAGTCTGTTTTGCCAGATGGCTATACTCAATAGAATGGCTATCCGGCAAAACAGTTAACCGGCGTAATAACCGGCCAACAGGAATCGTTCCACCCCAGTCGCCGGGCCCTGCCCGCTTGCTGCATCGCTGATCCCTGTCTGGCGGTTACAAGCCTACTTTTAGACTGCGTTTGACAGTCAATATTGGAGAAAACCCTGCAATGTCAGTAAAAGGCCGAATCCACTCCTTCGAATCCTGTGGCACCGTAGACGGCCCAGGGATCCGCTTTATCGTTTTCTTCCAGGGCTGCCTGATGCGCTGCCTGTATTGCCACAACCGTGATACCTGGGATACCCACGGCGGGAAAGAAGTCACCGTGGAAGAGCTGATGAAAGACGCCGTCTCTTATCGCCACTTTATGAACGCTTCCGGCGGCGGCGTTACCGCTTCCGGCGGCGAAGCGATTTTACAGGCCGAATTCGTCCGCGACTGGTTCCGCGCCTGCCACGAAGAAGGTATCAACACCTGTCTGGACACCAACGGTTTTGTCCGCCGTTACGATCCGGTGATCGACGAACTGCTGGATGCCACCGATCTGGTCATGCTGGATCTCAAACAGATGAACGACGACATTCACCAAAATCTGGTCGGCGTTTCCAACCACCGCACGCTGGAGTTCGCTCGCTATCTGGCGAAACGTAATCAGCGCACCTGGATCCGTTACGTCGTGGTGCCGGGTTGGTCAGATGATGACAAGTCGACGCACCTGTTGGGCGAATTCACCAAGGATATGACCAACATCGAGAAAATCGAACTGCTGCCTTACCACGAACTGGGCAAGCATAAGTGGGTGGCGATGGGGGAAGAGTACAAGCTGGACGGCGTCCATCCACCAAAAGCGGACACCATGGAACGCGTCAAAGGCATTCTGGAAAGCTACGGCCACAAAGTGATGTACTGAGGCCTTGGCTACAACAAAAAACCCGGCGCGCTATGGCCGGGTTTTTTATGCTCAGGCGGCAGCCAGCGGGGTGTGTTGCGGGTCCGGCTTTTTCAACAGCATCATCAGATAGACCAGCGCTACTGCGGCGATCATCACAAACAGCGATTGGTCGGAATAATTTTGCATCAGCAGCGCCGTCATCGACGGGCCGAGCAGGCTGCCGATGGTGTAACTCATCAACAGTGCCTGATTCATCGCCACCAGCTCATGAGGCATCGCTTTCTCACAGGCCCAGGACATCGCGACCGGGTACAGGGTAAACCCGGCACAGCCGAGAATGAATAGCGCCGGTGCCATGGCAGAGTGACTGAGCATCGCCACGCTGGCGAGGATCACCACGAATACCTGAATACGCAACACCAGCAGGCGCCCATAGCGATCAGCCAGGCGCCCTACCGGCCACTGGCCAACAATGCCTGAACTGACCAGTAATGCCATCCAGTAACCGACGTTGGCGTCGCTCATCCCCTGATGGGATAAATACAGCGGCATCAGGCCATACAACGAGCCGAGAACAATACCGGAGATAATACAACCATTGATGCCCAACCGCGCACTGCGGCGTTTCAGCATCGGCCAAACCGCGGCGTGCTGAGGTTCGTCGTGCTGGCTGTTAACCCGGGCAAACAACATCGGCAACATGGCGCTGATCACAATGGCCGTCACCCAGGGCACCACGTTCAACAGTTCGGTAGACACCATACTCAGCAGCAGTTGGCCGACCACCGTTCCCAGGTAGTAAACCATCATATAGGCCGCCAGCAGTTGGCCACGGTTGGTAAGGTTTCCGCTGCGCAATAAGGCGCTCTCAACAATCACCCAAATCCAGGCGCAGCCGATACCGGCAAAGAAACGCCAGCCCATCCAACTCCAGAAATCGAGCGACAACGCCATACCGGCGGTCGCCACGGCGAACACCACGCAGGCGAGGTGATAACTGCGGGTAAACCCAATGCGCTGGATCAGTTTGCCCGCCATCAGCGTGCCAAACAGATTGCCGGTAAAGTAAGAGGAACTTACCATTCCCACCTGCCCGGTTGACAACTGAGCATGGGTTAACCAAAGAGGAACTAACGTATTCAATACGGCAATAGAAACCGTGAGCAACAACAGGCCACAGAGCAGCAGGAGCACTGGCCGGGAATATGCGGACATAGTGAGATTGAAACCGAACGCGCAATGAGAGTGCGCGCATCATGCCACTGGCGATAAAAAAGTCAATCAGCTCTTATCAGTGGATCGCACGATTTGTTTTTTGTCACCCTAGTGCAGGGTAACATCATCAGGAAAGTGCCCCCCATTGACCGCTTAAGGCATGCGCCAATCGGGTTCCGGCGCCGCCCCTTCCCTGAGGCCAACGCCGGCTTTTCTTAGCGCGACCGGTGATAAACCATGGCCAACTGACCCGCAATTTCGGCGGTGTTCACCAATACTGCCGCATTGGCCATGGCCGAACGCCCTTGGGTCGCCTGCTCAACCGCTTTCATAATGAATTTGGTTACCTGGCTGCCAGTTACGCCTTCGGCGGCCGCATCCTCGATGGCGGCCTGGATCGCTGCCTGAACGTCACGGCTGTCAATCGCATCCTCCGGTTTGGTCGGTGCTGCCACCACCATCGCCGCACTGCCCGGCAATGCGCGGTTAATATCAATCGCCTGAGCAATCGCCTCCAGACTGTCCAGCCGTTGCGGACTGCGATAGCCGCTACTGCGACAATAGAAGGCCGGGAAATCGTCCGTCTGATAGGTCACCACGGGAACGCACTGGGTTTCCAGAAACTCCAGTGTACGCCCGATATCGAGGATATTTTTGGCACCTGCACACACCACCGTCACGTTAGTGCGGGTAAATTGGATCAAATCGGAAGAGATATCCATGCTGTCTTCTCCCCCGCGATGCACACCACCAATGCCCGCAGAGGCAAAGAAACGAATACCGGCCAGTTCGGCCAACATCAGCGACGAAGCCACCGTGGTGGCCCCCATGCCTTTTTGCGCCAGCACAAAAGGCAAATTGTTGCTGGATACTTTCGCAATGCCAGGCGTGGTGGCGAAACGTTCGATCTGTTCGCGATGCATGCCCACCAAAATTTCGCCATCGCAGATACCAATGGTCGCAGGAACCGCGCCGCTGCGGCGGACTGCCGCCTCCACCGCCAGCGCAGTCTCCACATTGGCAGGATAGTTCAGCCCGTGGGTAATGACGTTTGATTCCAGCGCAACCACCGCGTGGCGATTTTCCAGGGCGGCCTTCACTTCAGGATGAATAACCAAAGGCAGTAAATTAGCTTGCATCATGACTCACTTATCACATTAACGGAAACAGAGGGAAACAGGGCCGCTTGCAGTTGCGCGACACCTTCAGGCAGCAGCAGTTGGTAATGGTCCACCGCCAGCGAGATCACCCGCGGCGGATTGGCCTGCAGGGCCGGTGAATTTTCAAGTTGGGAATAATGGTCACCGGCCGCTTTAATAACGGTCACCGGTGCCCGAACCTGGCGTTGCTGCAGTTCCTCGAAGTTATAGCCGAAGGCATAGGTTTGCTTGACGATCTCAATGATCCGCACCACCAGTTCCACCTGAAGCTGCGGGAAACAGCGGCAAATAAAACGCACAAAGTCCCCCTCTTCACGGCACTCTGCCAGACAGCGTTCAAACAATGGCCCCTCCACCTGGCGGGCAAAAACGGAAAATAAAATCGCCACAAACACCGGATTGGTGAAGCTGACCTGCTGGTTACCCTCTTGCTCTCGGTCAAATTGCGTTTTCGGCGAACCAGGAGCAATCAGGTACAGCTCCTCCACCACCTGCCCCTCGGCCTCCAGCTGGTAGGCAGCCTCGAAAGCCACGCGTGCGCCGAAGGAGTATCCCCACAGCGTATAGGGCCCTTGGGGTTGCAAGCGTCGGATTTGCGCGATATCTGCAGCCGCCATCTGCTGAATGGACTCCAGTGGCAGCTCCCCTTCGTTAATGCCCAGCGCCTGCACGCCATAAAAGGCACGCGCCTGGCTCAGACTCTCTCCCAGCGCTTTCAGACTTAGCGGATAGCCTCCCAGACCTGGCCAGCAAAAAATCGCCGGTGCCTGCTGTCGATTAAAGGGCACCAAGCGCGACAGCTGTGGCGCGAGATAGGCATTGCGTTCTATCCAGTCGGCCAAAGCAACGATGTTCGGCGTTTGGAACAGGATCTGCATCGGCAATTTAATATCGAGCGCTTTGTTGACCTGGTTGATAAACATGACTGCGGTGAGTGAGTTACCCCCGCTCTCAAAGAAATCATCGTCCGCAGAGACCCTTTCCCACTTCATGACCCGGCACCAGATTTCGGCCAAACGCTGTTGTAATTCGCCCTCCGGCACCACGATTGGCTTTTCGGTATTCAGTTGGCAAGCATACATACGATTAAGCGCTTGTTGGTCGACCTTACCGTTGGCCATCAGCGGCAGCTTGTCCATGACCAGCACGCGGTTCGGGATCATGTATTGTGGCAACTGCGCGGCTAAATCGGCTTTCAGCATTTCAGTTGGCCCTTGCATATGCACCCGATCCTCATCCATGCCGTCATGACTCAGCTGCGACTGGCTGAGCGGGCCGCCGATACAGAAATAACAGCTCTGCATCGGCAACCCGTGGCGGGTCAACAGCGTCCGCATCGCCTTTGCAGCAGGCAAATCGTGCCCGCTTTTCGAGCTATAGCCGGCCGACATCA
This sequence comes from Serratia sp. AR11, assembly GCF_056376275.1. NCBI lineage: Bacteria > Pseudomonadati > Pseudomonadota > Gammaproteobacteria > Enterobacterales > Yersiniaceae > Serratia > Serratia sp. AR11. The sequence continues at coordinate 1,885,540 of NZ_CM150739.1, read as the reverse complement.
TCCCCAGCCCCAGCGGATTGGCTTGCAGACGATGCAGCGCACGCCCCAGCATAATGTAATGCCCCTGAGCATCGGCATGGTTGTTCACCAGCATGATGCCAAAACCCGCACGCTGGTAGACTTGCTGGTTGATAGCGATAACGTGATGGCGTGCCAGGATCTCTTCATCCATAAAATGCAGCGAGCCCTGGCGATAGTGGTACAGCCCAGGTGACATATCGGCGACGCCCTGCGCATGAACCTGGACAAAAAATTCCGGGTGGTCGACAACGGCCTCCATATTGGCGGGCTGAATGCGATAATCGCCGAAATAATAGTCAGTTGCGGCTCCGTCATACCACTGTGGCAGCGCCCCCGGCTGGGCGCCGGAGGCTGCCTGCAGGCCATATTCTGGCAGCAGTTCATCGAACAGCCCCAACATATGACCGGCCTCCATCTCCAGAACCTCCTGAATATTGTTCTGATAAACCTGATCGATAGCCGCGCGTTTGCCGATAAAGTGGATTTCAAGGCTGCCCGTTGCCTGTTCAGGCAGTTCGCATACGCAATACAAACGGTGGTTTACAGGGTGGTAATAGTAGATCCCCGCCGGCCAGCCAAACATTCGGTGGAGCTCGAGATACATCTGAACCGAATACAGCGCCCCCGGTGATGCGTAGGCGTATTTGGGCAACAATCGTTTTTCACTGGCGAACTGGCCAAAGTTACGCAGCAGCGCGCCAAAATCCTCCACCGACAGCGTTTGCAGGTCGCTCGCCAACATGGCACGCGGGCTGCGCCCCAGAATTGACAATAATTGCGCCTCGGTAACCCGCGTCGTCCCTTCAAAGAAACGGTAACTTTTGCGGCTGAAAGCCCGATAGTTTTGCTGCGCCGTAGCCTGTGCGCCGGCAAGCGCGATTGCGGGCAATGCCCGGCACTCGTCCTCGCTGCGGCACCCCGCATTGGACAGCTGCGCCTTGACCTGTTGCCTGCTGGCCTTCGACTGATGATGCTCGCCGTGGACCCCCTGATCCATCAACGCCGCATGCTGTGAGTCCAACTCGACGCAGGCGATCAGGTTTTGATAATGCGTTCGCTCGTCTTCATTGACCATTACCGCCGCCCTTTTCACCCAGAGGTGACGCTCAATCGCCAGGCGAATTTCATCAAGCTCGATACGGTAACCGCGCAGTTTAATCTGGTTATCTGCCCGGCCGGCAAAGTGATAGCAGCCGAGGCTATCCCGGTAAACCACATCGCCAGTGCGATACATGCGCGCATGTTCCGCAGCAGAGTTAAATGGATTCGTCAGAAACCGTTCAGCCGTTAACTCAGGACGCAGCAAATAGCCATTGGCCACCTGCACACCGGAGATGTACAGCTCGCCTTTTTCACCCTCGGCCACCGGCTGACGGTGCGCATCAAGCACATAAAACGCGGTATCCTCCACCGGCCGACCTATCGAAACGGCGTCCGGCGACTGTTCCAGACTCTCTTTCTCAACCTCGTGCACCGACGCATTGATGGTACATTCCGTTGGGCCATACAGGTTGATCAGGCGAGCTTGCGGCAGGCACTGAAAGAATTGCTTCGCCAGGTTGCGCGTCAATATTTCGCCACCGCAAAAGACCTGCGTTAACACCTGGCAATCCTGCAACAGTGGCTGCTCGACCAGCGCTTGCAGCAGCGTCGGTACGCATTGCAGGCTGGTGATTTGATGACGCAGCAATGTCGCCACCATCATATCCGGATCGCGGTAGCAATCCTTCGGTGCTATCACCAGCGAACATCCCATCGCCGGCGCCAGGATCTCCCACTGCGCCGCATCAAAGCTCATGGGCGTTTTCTGCAAAATCTTACTCTGTGCGCCAAAAGCAAAACGATGGGACAGGTAATGCATATGACGAGAAATATTAGGGTAACTGACCATTACGCCTTTCGGTTTGCCCGAACTGCCTGAGGTGTAAATCACATAAGCCAGCCGCGCGGCATCGGAAGAATCAGCAATGTCAAAAACCGCTTTGGGCAAATCAGAAAGATAAGGGATATCATTGTCGGTAATAATCGTGACATCTGGCCCGATCAGCGTTTGCAATTTTTCTTTGAGATGATATTGGCAAAGAATAACTTTTACCTCTGAGTCGGTAATCATATAACGCAACCGCTCATCGGGATATTCTGGCGCCAACGGCAAATAAGCATAACCGCTGGCCAAAATCCCCCAGGCACCGCTGACCAGAGTAGTGGAAGGCTCGCAGAATAAACCGATACAGACTCTGTCAGTGTTAATCCACTGCCGCAAACAGGAGGAAATACTAAAAACATGATGGCAGAAGTCGCGATAACTCAGTACGCTGTCCGCGTCTTGTACCGCAATGGCTTCGGGTTGCTGGCTGTAGTGTTGAGCCAACTGTTCAAATAGTCCCGCCGAAATATCCATTTTTACTCTATGAACGCCTCACATTTGCCAGGATCCCGGTAGGGTTGTAATGACGACGTGCTTTAGCAACACTCCCCATGCAGGGAAAATGCCGGCCTTATACAATTAGGGGATATCTGTCGTTGTCATTACTGTCGTTATCCATGCAGCTTTTCGGCATTCACCCTCTTTCAGAGTTAATAGTTGCCAGTTGGCAGATGACAACTGACGTCATTTTTTCGCAGGCATGAGCCTGAGCGACTTTTGCCCATATCCTTTGGATCTATTTATTTGTCATGGCGCTAATGGCGTAAGCATGGCGATATTTATCGCCCGTAAACTTTCACCATTAAGAAATAGCGCTGTCTGCGGCCCTGAATAACCCGTAATGCTTTTGCTTTTGCTAGCCTGCTGCTGCGCGACTAACGTCTCTGTGACGGCACCAGTCAACCACGGCGGCAAAAGAGCTTACAATAATGCTGGGCTCGGCCGCGGCCAGTACCTGACGATTTTGAATACCATAATCCACCGCGATCACCTGACAGCCAACCTGATGAGCCATCAATATGTCGTGCGTAGTATCCCCCACCATCACCGCATCGATCGCCCTGACCTGATAGTGATCCAGGATTTTGTTGCCAGACTCCGGCGCCGGTTTTTTCTCCGTTACCTGGTCAGCGCAAACCACCACATCAAACAACGGGGCAATGCCCGCCGCCGCCAATAGCGAATTTGCACTGCGTGCGAACTTATTGGTGGTCACCGCCAGATGAAAACCCGCTCCTTTCAACTGTTGCAGGCCCACAGCGACGCCAGGAAATAACAGCGATGCCGCCATGGGTAAAATCAGCGTCTGAAACTGCCGTTGATACTCCGCCACGCAGTCGGTTACTGTCCGGCTATCGGCCTCCTGAGACAGCAATTGGGCAAAGGCACGCTCCAACGGCAGGCCTATCGTTTCACGAATCAGCTCATCCTCGGCCGGCTGTGGTAATTGCAGTTGTTGAAAGGTGGCACGAAAGGCAGAGACTATCGCTCTCGCCGTATCAAACAGGGTGCCGTCAAGGTCAAACATAATGACTCTGAGTTCAGATTTCATAGATGTCACCTTCTTGAGGGTCAGTAATTAGGGACTTTAATTAAGCAGTCTTTTTTATTTTCTATTTCCGGGCGATAAACCTGCGCCTGCCAATCCTCGGCAGATACCGGCTCTATTGCAATGGAGACGACGCCGGCATCGCACTGTAATGCTTGCGTAATAGCCCGCGTTATCTCCTCTGCCAGTGCATTCTTGGCAGTTTGGGAAAGTACCTGCGGAAAGTGCTGAATTTTCACGTGCGGCATGTCTTTTTCCTTTGTAGAGTTTAATTACCCGTGCCGGGTACCAAAATATCGGTCACCAAAGTCGCCGATCCCCGGTTTCATAAAGGCCTGATCCGAGAGTCCCTGTTCAATGGATGAGGTCACCAGTTGGATGGCAGGGAAGCGGGCAAACAAACGTTCGACCCCCACCGGCGATGCCAATACATTAACAACATAGATATTTTCCAGCGGCACGCCTTGCTCCAACAGAGTTTCGATTGCCATGATCAGCGAACCGCCCGTGGCCAGCATAGGTTCAAATAACAACACGGCGCGTTCGGCAATATCGTCGGGGAAATGTGAGTAGAAGTATTTGGGTAGCTTGCTTTGCGGATTGCGTTGAATAAGTATTTTGCCTATCGGCTGGCCGCTAAACATTCTGCGATACTCGCCCTCAAAACTTTCCCCGGCACGGATAACCGAAACACCGCAAATACCACGGGCAAGTTTTAGCCCCGCATAGGTTTCGCCAATGGGGGTAATCACCTCATTTTTTTCATACGGCAGTAAGGAGGCGACCTGCACCAGCAGTTGGCGCAGCAGTTGATCGCTATAATATTCAAAACAGGCATGCTCCGCCTGTTTATTACGGATTTGGGTGTGCAAATAAGTAAGATAATGACTTGGGGCTAACAGATGAATATTAGAAAGTTTCATAACCTTGTTCTTTTAACAGAGTAATAGATGCATAAGCACCGCCCTTCACCGGGTTAGGTGAAAGGAAGGCTTATATCGATTAAAAATAAAAGTCAGTCTGTAACTTATCAATATCAACAGGGAATAATCAGTCGATAAGATGCCTTTCCTTTAGCTCGCTCAATACTTTTACCGCCGCTTCGGAACAGAGATGGCAGTCCGCATGGGTCAACCAGGAAACTTCTTCTATTTCGGCACTGGCTTTGACTTCACCAATAAAGTCGGCAGTAAAACAATGTATTTTCACCATCACGTCAGCGGGTTTACCATCGGCCTGCCCATGGAATTCGCCCAATGAAATAATACTGTCATTAATTAAATCAACGGAAAGTTCTTCTTTAATTTCTCGGGTAAGAGCCTCGCGATCGCTCTCTCCGATTTCCCGTTTGCCGCCAGGAATATAAAACGTCGTCTTGTTATACGAACGAGCCATCAGGACTTTTTTATCCTGAATATATACCCAGCCTAATTTATCAATAAATTTTGTAGCAGGACGGTTATTCACTCTGTTGACCTCTCACTCCAGGTTAGGTGCATGCTCAAACGACGGCGGCAATTGGGGAGTTGTGGTGAACTGATGTGCGGTGGCGCGGTACAAGGTGCATTTGGTGCGCAACCATAGCAGTTTCATCACATAAACCAGTTTTGGGTTATGCTCCTCTTCCTCCTCCACGGCTCGCGCGGTGAGCTGCCGCCACTCGCGTTCCCATAGCGGATCGCGGATATCGTCATATTCATCGGCATAAAGATGCTGGAGAGATTGTAACTTATCGGGGTGAGCCAAACTATCGGTAGCAAACAACATGCACTGCATCCCGACCCAGTAGCTGCAAAGCACGTCGCGCGCCTCTTGCTCGGGTAAATGCCTGGCGATTTGTTCCATGGCCAACAAAGACGTCAACAGGTGCAGCAGCAGAAAATTCCCCGGCGTGGTCAGGTAGATTAATGTGACCGTCTGATAGAATTGCGCCCACACCTGCTCGAGGCTCTGTTGTGTCAGCCACTCCGGCTGGCGATAAATCTCTTCATGGCCCTGTTCCAATACGCAGGCGATGCGATATTGCAGACCGGAACGCTGTAATTCAGGATGGATACGCGCCTTGATTTCCTCAGCCGGCGTTTCAATAACCGCGCTCTGCCAGGCCAGCATCTCTTCCCGCCGTTGCTGCCAGCAGTTCGCCAAACGTAGCACAGAGTCAAAGACCCTTGGCTCCCCAAGACGTGGGTCGTATTGGGAGCGTCGATGATGGCAGGGTACGTACGAATAGGCCATATAGGCCAAGCCTTCGACGATCATCACCTCATGCTCGGCCAGCAACGCCCAACCCAGATGAATGGTGCCGTGCGTCAACGAGCCCACCCAACCGTCAATCAGTTCCGGCAGATAGCTGACAAGCACCTGTTCACGTCCCTGCTCACGTATCTGCTGCCGGAAAAAGTCGCAATAGGCGCTAAAGCTGCTTCGTTTGCCCAGCAGGCTACGCCAGTTCGCACTATCAATCTGGTACCTGGCTTTTCTTGGTGGCTCCAACCCCATGCCGTAAGGCGTCATGGCGGCATAGCGCCGGTAATACCAGGCGATACGCTCCTCAGGCACGCCCAACCCAGACAAGGCGATAACGGCATGTTTAACATGATTGGTGAGATGCCCGTTAAACTCTATGTCGTATCGCTGATCATCTAACAGTTCATTTATCATGATGATATTTCTCGAGTGTCGATAGGATGATCCCAATGGTGATCAATGCCACTCCCAATAGCTGAATGAGATGACTGCGCCCACCTTGATTAATCACATCAAACAGCACGGCCGAGAACATCTGACCGCCAATAATTAATACCGAAGTATTTAGCGCCCCCATTTTGGGGAACACGTAGCTGCTGGTTGCCACGAACAGTGCGCCACACCCGCCACCAACCCAGGCATAGGCCGGAACTTGAGCCCAATGGAACTGCCCTAGCTGTTGCCAGTAAAACGCCGCCACCAACAGGGTCAGAAATAAGAACCCCACCGAGTGATTCCATAAGGAGGTGCGAAATGCGCCAATAGAGGCACTCAGTTGGCCATTAATAACCCTGGCAGAGCTAATAATCATCCCGTTTAACAGGGCAATAAAAATAAGCGTATCCACGTCATCGCTCCCTAAAGGCTATAGATAATAAGAAAACAGCCGGAAATAATCAGAGCAGAGATATAAAGGCTACTGCGAGTCATTTTTCGTTTTTGTGAGCCGAATAAACCAAAGTGATCTGAGACAAACCCGAATAATAATTGCCCAACCAGGCCAAGAGAAATTGTGCTGGAGAGAGGAATGCCACCGTTAATTGCCATCGTAGCCAAAATGACGGTAAAGGCTCCGGGAATGCCGCCAAGATAGAGCCACCAGGATCGTTTCTGTGGTTTATTATTCGATTCCTGAGGATTTTTTTTAACAAATAATAGAATAAGCAGCAATGAACTCAACATGCCAATACCGTGAGCCACCCAAGAGGCGACGACAGAAGAGGTTTGTTCAGACAGAGCGCTGTTGGCTTGAAACATTAAGGTAAGAAAAAAACCGCTAAGTATAGCGATAAAAATATTTTTAAAATTGCCTATCATAATGTGTAACCTGCGCATTAAAAAACCACTAAGGTGATTTTACAATCCTTGTACAGCAAAGCCTAAGAACGATGCCAAGAAGCTTTTACTCATATAATCCGCAAAAAAAACTACACCCATCGATAAAGCATGTCAATGGAATGTTAAGATTGATTTAATAATTCATTAAACTTAAACATTCAGGGAATTGATGATGGAACAGAGGGGGGAGGCACTGGCGATAACCAGCCCTTTTATGGCTCGATGTGGAGGGTAAGCCAGGAACGGCCGCCAGCTTTGGCGGCCGTTCCTTTGTATCAGAAATGCAGTTCTAAAGATTCAACTTCAGCAGAGCATTCGGTAGCCCAGGCACTCAGAGTGATCTGCGCCAATTGCGCCAGCCCCTGATAGAAAGGATGTTGCGCATTCGCCTGCAGCAATTCCAGATAGCGCGGTGCCCAAGGTAGCAAATGTTTGGTCAGCAATTGCTCCACCAACCCGCCCTGACGCTCTTCGGCTAACCATGCCACCATCATCAACAAGGTGCCGATATGATCTTCCGGCTCATTGCGATCGTGTTGCGCGTCGATACCATTGGAACGCAACCACCTGCGCAGACGCAAAGTAGAATTGCCAAACAGCACGTTCTCTTTGTCCAGATACACCGAACCCCATAACGGAGCCGGTAAGGTGTCAGGCCCGACAAACAGACGTTGGTAAGCCTCTGCCAACGACTCCTCTTGTTCATCTTCAATGCCGGTGGCGATCAGTGCTGCCGCCGTCTGCAACTGCTCGGCGTCGCCATACGGCCACTCTTTGACCCACTCAGATTCAGACAAGGTTGCCAACAGCTGTTGACCGTCTTCACTTTCTGGCGGTGCATACAACAACACACCCAGCACCCGGCCCGTTAAAGCGATATTTTCAAGCGTCATAAATCAAGGATCCTATTAAGGGCACAGCGAACTGTGCCTGACTACAATATTAACCGGCTACCGCCATGCCAACGGTCATATGCAGGCCGTAGAACACACCACGGCCTACCAACTCACCGGCGATAACCAAAATCAAACCTAAAACCATCCCCATCACGCTCGCGTTACCCCGGCGCAACAGTGGACAAATCCAACAGCCTAAACCTGACACCACCAACACCAGCCGCCCAACCATTAACTGGCCATATTGCGGGATCAGCGTGGAGGCCTGCTGTACCGAGCTATTGATACTGGCCAACTCATAGCCTTGCATCATCACCGCGCACAGGCTTGCCAACAGTGCCACCACGCTAAGAATAGCCAGTGAATAGCGGGCTGATACCGCTAATCCAGCCGCACGCAGCAATAAAACGCCCAGCAACGGCCCGCAGATCAGCGTCGTCAGGAAAAAGTTCAGCGTAGTGTAACCGTTATGCCAGGTTGGCACAGTATCGATTTGATACACCCGCGTCATGGCGTAAACAAAGACCACGCCCAGAACCATGGTCACCCACAGCCACACTTTACCCAACGCCGGTGGCATTCTGCCCAGTATCGCCAGCAGCCAATAAAAACCACCGACGGCAAAGAACAACGCGCCACTGGCAATTTCGTTGCTCAACGCCGAAGCGCCAACGCGGTTTAACGAGTTGAACGCACGTAACGGTGACCCCAGGTGTAGCGTAGAAGCGACAAAAGCGATGCCCATCAGCAACCACAAACAGAACATTGAGCGATGAACTGCCCGGCCCTGCTGTTCGTTCAGATTGCCACCGATCATCGCCCCCGCCATGACCAAGGTCGCTCCCACCACTGATTGCCCCAATACGGTAAACAGCATCAGCGGCCATTCATGCCATCCCATGCCCATATTAAACCTCCTTCGGATTGGCCAAATAGCCCGTGGTATCGCCACATGGCCGGCTATTGGCATTGGGTTTCAGCACTATGCTCGGCCGGGTAAAATGCGCCGCCGGCAGCGGAGCCATCTGTGCCAGGGTGCCATGCTGCTGCCGTAATTGTTCGATTGGGCCAAAGTCCAGTGCCCGTAGCGGACAGGACTCCACGCAAATAGGCTTGTTGCCCTCCGCCACCCGTTCATGGCAACCATCGCACTTGGTCATGTGTCCTTTGGCTGCATTGTATTGTGGTGCGCCGTACGGGCAGGCCATATGGCAATAGCGGCATCCAATGCACACCTCTTCATTCACCACCACAAAACCGTCTTCCCGTTTGTGCATCGCACCGGTCGGGCACACTTTGGTACAGGCTGGATCTTCACAATGGTTGCAGGCGATCGACAAGTAATAGGCAAACACGTTTTGTTGCCAGCCTTCGCCATCCTGTTGCCAATCACCCCCGGCATATTCGTAGACGCGGCGGAAGCTAACGTCCGGCGTCAGGTTTTTATAGTCTTTGCAGGCCAGTTCGCAGGTTTTGCAGCCGGTGCAACGACTTGAATCGATAAAGAATCCATATTGCTGAGTCATTGGCTACCCCTTATACCTTTTCGATTTGGATCAGATTGGTATGCTGCGGATTCCCCTTGGCCAACGGCGAAGGCCGGTGGGTGGTCAGGGTATTCATGCAGGCACCGTGGTCGACCCGATCGCCACTCATATTGGCCTGATGCCAGGCTCCCTGCCCCATAGCGACCACACCCGGCATGATGCGCGGCGTCACCTTGGCTTCGACACGGACCTCACCACGCCCATTGAATACCCGCACCTGGTCGCCGGCGATGATGCCCCGAGAGTGAGCATCCAATGGATTGATCCACACCTCCTGGCGGCAAGCCGCCTGCAGAACATCGATATTGCCGTACGAGGAATGGGTGCGGGCCTTGTAGTGGAAACCAAACATTTGCAGCGGGTAGGTGTTACGCAGCGGATCGTCCCAACCTTCAAAGGTAGAGGCATAAACCGGTAACGGGCTTATGGTTTCGTCTTTCTCCAGTTGCCAGTCGTTGGCGATCTCGGCCAACCTGCTGGAATAGATCTCTATCTTGCCGGACGGTGTTTTTAATGGGTTCGCTTCGGGATCCTGACGGAAATTTTTGTAAGCCACGAAATGACCATTGGGATCTTTACGCTTGTAGATCCCCATGCTGCGCAACGCTTCATAACCCGGCAGCAGCGGATCCCGCGCCTGCATTTTGGCGTATAAATGCTGCAGCCACTGCGCCTGGGTACGCCCTTCGGTGAATTTCTGATGTACTTCTGGCCCTAAACGGCGCGCCACTTCACTCAGCACTTCATAAATGCCCTTACGTTCAAATTTGGCAGAGGTGGCGGGTTGAATAAAGATCAGATAACCCATGTTGCCGGCATAGTCATTGGGAATGATATCTTCCTGTTCAACCGTCATCAGATCCGGCAGCAGAATATCGGCATATTTCGCCGACGAGGTCATAAAGTTTTCCAGCACCACTATCATTTCGCACTGAGAATCGTCCTGCAAAATATCGTGGGTTTTATTGATGTCAGAGTGCTGATTGGTGATGGTGTTACCGGCATAGTTCCAGATGAACTTGATCGGCACATTCAGCTTATCCTGGCCACGCACCCCATCACGCCTGGCGGTCATCTCCGGGCCTCGTACAATGGCATCGGTCCAGCTAAAGCAGGAGATCTGCGCTTTGACCGGGTTGGTCAATACCGGCATACGCTCAATGGTAATGGTATAGGTTGATTCACGCGCGCCGCTGTTGCCGCCATTAATGCCGACATTGCCGGTCAGGATCGGCAGCATGGCGATGGCCCGCGAGGTCAGTTCACCATTGGCCTGCCGCTGTGGCCCCCAGCCCTGGCAGATATAGGCCGGTTTGGCGCTGCCGATTTCGCGCGCCAGTTTGATAATGCGCGCTGCCGGAATACCGGTAATTTTCGCCGCCCACTGCGGCGTTTTCTCCACGCCATCGTCACCCACCCCAAGAATGTAAGCTTTGTAGTGGCCATTTGTCGGGGCGTCGGCGGGTAAGGTTTTTTCGTCGTAGCCAACGCAATACCGATCCAGAAACGGCTGGTCGACCAAATTCTCGCTGATCAACACATGTGCCAGTCCGGCGACCAATGCCGCATCCGTGCCTGGGCGAATCGGGATCCATTCATCCTCACGCCCGGCGGCGGTATCGGTATAACGTGGGTCGATAACAATCATCCGCGCATTGGAACGTTCGCGCGCCTGCTCCAGATAATAGGTGATGCCGCCCCCGCTCATTCGCGTCTCGGCCGGGTTGTTACCAAACATCACCACCAGTTTGCTGTTTTCAATATCCGAAGTACTGTTGCCCAGATTGCTGCCATAGGTATAAGGCATGGCGCAGGCGATTTGCGCGGTGCTGTAAGTACCGTATTGGCTAAGGTAACCGCCATAGCAATTCATCAGACGGGCGACCAGCGAGGCATTTGGCGATGAGCGGGTAATATTGCCGCCGACAATACCTGAGGTGTAATTGATATATACCGCTTCGTTGCCGTACTGTTCGACGATACGCTTCAGATTGTTGGCGATGGCGTCATAAGCTTCGTCCCAACTGATACGTTTGAACTTACCCTCGCCGCGCTTACCGACGCGTTTCATGGGATAATTCAAGCGGTCAGGATGGTTCATGCGGCGACGAATAGAGCGGCCGCGTAAACAGGCTCGAACCTGATGGTCGCCGTATTCATCCAGACCGGTGTTATCGGTTTCGACCCAATACACTTCGTCGTCCCGCACGTGTAAACGCAAGGGGCAACGACTGCCACAGTTAACCGAACAGGCACCCCAGACCACTTTGTCCTGCGCGGCTTGCAGCACACTTTCGCTAATTGAAACCGCTAATGCGCGGCGACTAAATGGCAATGCTATGCCACCGACGGCCAGCGCCAGCCCGACGATACCGCTGGATTTTACCAACGTGCGACGACTGAATCCCCCAGACTCCTGACGGTTTGTTTTGTTTTCCGACATAACTCACTCCACGTTTTACCCTGGTATTGATAAACGTCATGCCCTTCACTCAAGGCGGCGAACAGAGGAGACAGATTCGGTGTCTGTTGATGAGCCTGAACAAAAACCCTCCTCTCTGAGTGGATATTACTCAGAAGTGGGTAGTGAACTTTGTCTGCTATCAATAAAGCGGGGGAAGTATCTGAAAGAAAAAAGGCTTTCGAGCAAAGGGGTAATAATTTTCTTATAAAAAAAGCGCCCGCAGGCGCTTTTCGTAACATAACTAACTCGTTAACCGATATATTCCAGGCCACCCATATATGGGCGTAATACTTCCGGAACCTCAATACGGCCATCAGCCTGCTGGTAGTTTTCCAGCACTGCTACCAGCGTACGACCTACTGCCAGACCAGAACCGTTCAGCGTATGCACCAGGCGCGGCTTCTTCTCGGTTTTGCTGCGGCAACGGGCCTGCATGCGGCGTGCCTGGTAATCCCACATGTTGGAGCAGGATGAGATCTCACGGTAAGTGTCCTGCGCCGGCAGCCACACTTCCAGATCGTAGGTCTTGCAAGAGCCTGCGCCCATGTCACCGGTACACAGCAACATTTTACGGTATGGCAGGTTCAGCAACTGCAGCACTTTCTCTGCATGACCGGTCAACTCTTCCAGCGTAGCCATCGAGTCTTCCGGACGGACGATCTGCACCATCTCAACTTTGTCGAACTGGTGCATGCGGATCAAACCACGGGTGTCACGGCCATAAGAACCGGCTTCGGCACGGAAACAAGGCGTATGCGCAGTCATCTTCAGCGGCAGAGATTCCTCTTCCAGGATCTCGTCGCGCACCAGGTTGGTCAATGGTACTTCTGCGGTTGGGATCAGTGCGTAGTTGCTGCTGTCGGATTCTTCTTCCAGCGGTTTGGTGTGGAACAAGTCTTCACCAAATTTCGGCAACTGGCCGGTACCGAACAGTGTGGCATGGTTAACCAGGTAAGGAACGTAAGTTTCCTGGTAGCCGTGTTGTTCGGTATGCAGATCCAGCATGAACTGGGACAACGCGCGGTGCATACGGGCAATTTGCCCTTTCATCACCACAAAGCGTGAACCGGTCAGTTTTACCGCAGCGGCAAAGTCCAGACCACCGGCCATTTCGCCCAGATCGACGTGATCGCGTACCGCGAAATCATACTGGCGCGGCTCGCCCCAGCGGCTGACTTCCAGGTTATCGCTGTCGTCTTTGCCGTCTGGTACTTCATCGTCAGGCAGGTTCGGGATCGCCAACGCATAGTCACGGATTTCAGCCTGCAGCTGATCCAGTGCGGCCTTGGCCGTGTCCAGCTTGTCACCCAGTTCGTTTACTTCGCGACGCAGCGGCTCAATGTCTTCCCCGCGCGCTTTAGCCGCGCCGATGGATTTCGATCGGGAGTTACGTTCTGCCTGCAGCGTTTCGGTTTCTACCTGCAGAACTTTGCGACGCTCTTCTTGAGAACGCAGCAGATCCAGATCGAGTTTAAAGCCTCGGCGAGCCAGTTTGACGGCGACTGCGTCTAGCTCATTACGCAGCAGATTGGGATCGAGCATGCTAATCCTGTGCTTATTGTTATTGAAAGAAAATTTGATGTTTTATTCGGCTGAATTTATAGCCGTATAAAGGAAGAGTGATACCCGCTAACCTTACCGCAACGGCAACGCTAGCGGTAGCGTTTTGTCTGGCTATTTTGATCCTGCTCAGCCAGCCATGCCAGCTTTTCACCAATTTTACCTTCCAGCCCGCGCGTGGTTGGATGATAGTAACGCGTCCTGGCCATTTCGGGTGGGAAGTAATCCTCGCCGGCGGCATAGGCATTGGGCTCATCGTGAGCGTAACGATATTCTGCACCCAGCCCCATTTCCTTCATCAGCTTGGTTGGCGCATTGCGCAGATGCTCGGGTACATCATAATCAGCCATCTCTTTGGCATCACGTATTGCCGCTTTGAAGGCCGTGTAAACCGCGTTGCTTTTTGGCGCGCAGGCCAAATAGACGATAGCCTGAGCAATCGCCCTTTCGCCTTCCGCCGGGCCGACGCGGGTAAAGCAGTCCCAGGCCGCGATGGCTACCTGCATGCCACGCGGATCGGCATTCCCCACATCTTCAGAAGCAATCGCCAGCAACCGGCGCGCCACATACAGTGGATCGCCCCCGGCGGTAATAATACGTGCATACCAGTACAACGCAGCATCCGGCGCTGAACCACGCACCGATTTATGCAGCGCCGAGATCAGATCGTAAAAGCGGTCGCCTTTATTATCGAAACGCGCACTGCGTTCGCCAGAGACCTCTTTCAGTAATTCCGGCGTCAACACGCGAATGCCTTTGGCGTTGATCTCCGCCATGTCCGCCATCATCTCCAGGCTGTTCAGCGCCCGACGAGCGTCGCCGCCAACCAGCTCCGACAACATGCGGCGCGTCTCTTCCGGCAGTTCGATATTCTGGCCGCCAAAGCCCCGGCTGCTGTCCTGCATCGCCTGATCCAGCACCTGGCTGATATCTTCGGCGGTCAGTGCCTTCAGCAAATAAACACGGGCCCGTGACAATAGCGCCGAGTTAAGCTCAAAAGACGGGTTTTCGGTGGTGGCGCCGATAAAGGTGATGGTGCCGTCTTCAATGTGCGGCAGGAAGGCATCCTGCTGGCTTTTGTTGAAGCGATGGACCTCATCGACAAACAGGATAGTGCGGCGACCGGCGTCACGGTTTTGGCGTGCACGCTCGATCGCCTCGCGGATCTCTTTGATCCCGGACGTGACGGCAGAAATACGCTCGACGTCCGCCTGACCATAACGACCGATCAATTCTGCCAGCGTCGTTTTCCCGGTGCCCGGTGGCCCCCACAGAATCATCGAGTGCAGTTGCCCCGCCTCGATTGCACGCGGCAAAGGCTTGCCGGCGGCCAGCAGATGTTGCTGGCCGATATACTGTGCCAGCGTGGTCGGCCGCATCCGCGCGGCCAACGGCTGGAATTCATTCTGGGAAAAATCGAGCGACATATTACTCACGCGGACCTCACTGGCGCTGGTCGTCCAGCGTCACCCCCTTCGGCGGGGTAAATTTAAATTTGCTGGCATCGGCAGCAACATTCTGCTGGCTTTTCAGCGTGTAAGAGCTGCGCTGACCGTCCTGCTCAACCGCGGCAAAACTGCGGATAGTGCCGCTGTTATCCACGCTGATGGCGAACTGTTTCAGGTTGCCGCTGCTGGATTTTGGCGTCAGCTCGAAATCATTACCCTTCTGTTTAACGTTGTACTGTTTCCAGTCATTGGCGTTATTGCGGGTGATCAGCATAAACGGCGTATTGCCGGTGGCATTTTTCAGCCAGGTGGCGGTCACCTGCTCAACAAAGGGGTTGTAGAACCACAGGGTCTGACCGTCTGATACCAGCACGCTCTCATCCGGCGAGGTCATGTGCCAGTTAAACAGGTTGGGACGTTTCACCCAAAGTTCACCTTCACCCTGCTGTACCGCAGCGCCATCGCTGCTGGTCACGGTCTGGGAGAAGCTGGCGTGGAAACTGTTCACTTTCGCCAGGCGACTTTGCAAATCCTGCGCGGCGTCGGCCAGCACGGAGGTGGAAGCGAATCCCGAAAGCAGACAACAGGCAACTAACAGTTTTTTCATTATTCCAGATACCTTATGAAATGCGTTAACCGCAAGGCGGTGCCGTGCGGGTCAAATGAACCCTAACACCTTCACTCTACCCGAAGCCATTCGCCGGCAGATAGGCCAATGTTCCGAGAAGCCGATGGGTTTACGCTTCTTTGCACAAGGGCCGCTAAGCGGCCCTTTTATGATTAAATAACAACGATTAAAACTTCATCAGTCATGCCGTGGCGGTGCCAGCACCTCGCGGTTGCCGTTGTGCCCCTGCTCGCTGACGATGCCCTGCGCTTCCATCTGTTCGATGATACGCGCGGCGCGGTTATAACCGATGCGGAACTGGCGCTGTACGCCGGAGATAGAGGCACGGCGCTTATCCACCACAAACTCCACCGCCTGATCAAACAGCGGATCCAGCTCTTCGTCACCGTCCAGACCGCCGCCAGTTCCACCCTCACCGTCGTCACCGGCGCTGAGGATACCCTCTTTATATTGAGGTCGCTCACGCGCTTTCCAATCCTTAACCACCGCATGCACTTCCTGATCGCGCACAAATGCACCATGCACACGGACCGGAATCGAGGAGTTAGGGGCCAGATACAGCATGTCACCCATCCCCAACAGGGATTCAGCGCCGCCCTGATCGAGGATAGTACGGGAGTCAATCTTGCTGGACACGGTAAAGGCGATACGGGTCGGGATGTTGGCCTTGATCAGGCCAGTGATCACATCCACCGACGGACGCTGGGTTGCCAGCACCAAGTGGATCCCCGCCGCACGCGCTTTCTGCGCCAGACGAGCGATCAATTCCTCAACCTTTTTACCGACCGTCATGATGAGATCGGCAAACTCGTCGACCATCACCACGATATAAGGCTCTTTCTCCAGTACCGGCGGCGTCATGTCCATGCTGTCGGTCGGTTTCCAGAACGGATCCGGGATCGGACGCCCCATGGCTTCCGCCTGATCGACGCGCTCGTTATAACCGGCCAAATTACGCACGCCCAGTGCAGACATCAGCTTGTAGCGACGCTCCATCTCGGCGACACACCAACGCAGGGCGTTAGCGGCGTCTTTCATGTCGGTTACCACATCCGTCAACAGGTGCGGAATGCCTTCATACACCGACAGTTCCAGCATTTTCGGGTCGATCATGATAAAGCGCACTTCTTTCGGCGTGGCCTTATACAAGATGCTCAGGATCATGGCATTGACCCCAACCGATTTACCGGAACCGGTGGTCCCCGCTACCAGCAAGTGTGGCATTTTCGCCAAATCGGCCACCACCGGCTCGCCGGAAATATCTTTACCCAGGACGATCGCCAATGGCGATGGATTATCGCGGAACGCCGGGCAGTCCAGCACTTCACGCAGATACACCGTCTGACGTTTGACGTTAGGCAGTTCCAACCCGACGTAAGGCTTGCCGGGGATCACTTCAACCACACGTACCGCCGAGGTTGACAGTGAACGCGCCAGGTCGCGCGACAGGTTGGAAATACGCGCAGCCTTGACGCCCGGAGCCAAATCCAGCTCGAAGCGGGTGATGACCGGGCCTGGCAAAATATCTACCACGTCGGCTTTCACCCGGTAATCGGCCAGGCTGGCTTCCACCAAACGCGCCTTTTGTTCCAACGCGAAGGAATCCACCGGCTCCACCTCTTTCGGGGCTTCGGTCAGCAAATCCAGCGTCGGCAACGGCGTGGTCGGTTTTTGCAACGGCATTTCGTTACGCATCAGGAACGGGTGGATCAGGCTGTCCATCGCCGGCTGCTGCACAGCGGCAGGCTCCGGTTGCGCCACAGGTTGCTGATAGGCAGGCTGATACGGCTGTACCGGCGGGGTCTGAGGCTGAGCCGGCGCGGCTGGCTCAAACTGACCGAACGGCACATCATCTTCACGCTCGCTTTGCAGCTCAATACGTTCTTCCATCTGCGGCGACAGGGTGAACAGTGGCTCAACCGGGCCATCATCAACCAAATCATCCATCGGTGAGAAGCCGAACGCATTGCGGGTATCTACCGGCGTAGTTGGCGCCACCGATGGCGCGGCGGCTGGCTGGCCATAGCGCTGGCTTTGCTGGTCGGCAAATGCCTGACGCAGCGCGGCCTCCTGCAGAGCAGCCTCATCATCCAGATTATCCGCCTCAGGCTCCCCGCCGTAACGCTGGCTTTGCTGCTCGGCAAACGCCTGGCGCAAGGCTGCTTCCTGCAGGGCTTCATCATCTTGATCTTGCGAAAGATTATCAGCCTGTTGCAATGGCTCGTCGTCCTCACGGGTGCGTTGTTCCTGTTCGGCCATACGCTGCGAAGGCAGCTTGATGCCGTAGGAAGCCAGTTCACGCCGGGTCGGAATGCGCACCGGGTTCGGGCGCGGCAATTCAGGGCCGAGGCCTTGTTTCACCTGCGAGTTCGCGTCACTGGTGGCGGTAAAGGCCGGCATAAAGGTATTGGCGGCAACGGCACCGGCAATTGCCGTCGCTGCGGCGGGCGCCTGAGGTTTCGCGCTGCCAAACGGTGAAACGGCAGGCTCGGCGGCACTGAAACCGGCCGGAGCACTGACATCAACATGATCACGTTGTGCGGCAGAGAAATCAAATGGAGAGCGGTCGTGCGACGGCGATACGGCCGGAGCATCCCAATTCCCCATACGAGGCTCATCGTCATCCCGGTAAGGGTCGACCGGGCGCGTCGTCTTCGGCGTTGGTGTCTCTTCAGGGATTTCAAACGAGTACAGCGGCGGCGCGGTGTTTTCCGCTACCGCGCTCATCGGATGCTGGTTCACCGAGGCCGGAGCCACCGGTGCCGCAGTAACCGACGGTGCCTGAGCGACAACAGGTGCCGCTGTGGCAGGTGCGCTGGCTGGCGCTGGCGCAACCGGTACGATATCCGCATCTTCGTCATCATGAGCCCGCAGGCCGCTGAGCAACGGATCTTCGGCATCTTCCGCCGCCATTTTCGCGGTTTCCGTGACCGAAGGCGCTGAGAACAATACGTCATCTTCCGCTGCATTGGCCGCCGTCGCTGTGGTAGCCGCAGCAAGCGCGGCTTCCTTGTCTGCAGATTCGGGTTGCTCTTCGACGTAACGGTCGTCATCGTCGTGATAACGGTCTTCACGGCGTGAACGGTTGGTCATAAAGGTCGCCGTCCCCAGCACCACGCCGCCGATACGCTCGGCGATCACCAGCCAGGACCAGCCGGTAAACAGTGTCAGCCCCGCAGCCCAAACGCACAGCAGCCCCAGGGTGGCACCAATGCCGTTGAACCAAGGTAACATGGCGTTGCTCAGCAAACTGCCGATCACACCGCCGGAGGCGAAGTAATAGAGATCGTCGACATTCAATGCCGCCAGGCCACACGAAGTGAGCACCAGCGCCAACGTGCCGATCAGGCGCAGTGAAAGCGCAAAATAATCGATGTATTCGCCGCCGCTGCGCTGACGATAAGCCACCCAGCACAACACCAGCATGATCGGCGGTATCGCATAGGCGAGTACCCCGAAGGTGAAGAACAATGTGTCGGCCATCCAGGCCCCGACGCCACCGCCCAGGTTATGAATTGGCTCATGCCACGCGGTCTGCGACCAGCTTGGGTCAGATGGATTAAAACTGACCAAGGCAGCCATGAGGTAAATGGCAAAAATGGCTACCACAATCAACACAGCTTCGAGCAAACGGCGGCCGCTGCTGAGTTTTCTCAAGGTAACTTCTTTATCTTCTGTATATTCCTGGCTCAAGAAAGGCTCTCCAGGTTCCTGTTAGCTGACATAGCAACAGCGCCGAGAAGCTTCCCCGGCGCCGAAACTGTATGAATAAACAGGAGTGTAACCAATTTAATCAGGTTTTGCACCTGCACCCTACCGTGTTTTGATAACCAGACGGTTACTCTGTTTCACTTCTTCCATTACCACGTACGTACGGGTGTCGTTAACCCCCGGCAGACGCAGCAAGGTTTCACCGAGCAACTTACGGTAAGCCGACATATCCGGCACGCGGGTTTTCAACAGATAGTCGAAATCACCGGACACCAGATGACACTCCTGAATTTCTTCAAGTTTCTGTACTGCCGAGTTGAATTGCTCAAACACATCCGGCGCACCGCGGTTCAACGTGATTTCTACGAAGACCAGCAGGGACGCATCCAGATAATGCGGGTTGAGCAAAGCGGTATAACCATGAATAAAACCCTGGCGCTCGAGGCGGCGCACACGTTCTAAACATGGGGTTGGGGATAACCCCACGCGCTTGGAAAGCTCAACGTTCGAAATACGCCCATCCTTCTGCAATTCGTTCAGGATGTTGCGGTCGATACGGTCGAGATCTTTACCCGGGCGTTTCTTATTGTCTGCCATTATTATTGTCTCTCTTATTTTCTTCCCTGCACTTGCCACACCCCAACCAACGTCAATGTGTAAGGGTTCGTTCCAAGCGAAGACCCAATGCCTGTCATATGCTTCACTACCATCATCACCCCTTGTGCAGCCTGTCTGTCAACTCTGCACCGGGTTTTTAAATGACGTTATCGCAAGAAGAATTACCCCCGCTTGCACGGTGTCCCCTCACCTGCCACACGAAGTTTCAGCAACGGCGCAAAATTCCGCACCAACGCTGTAAATACGTACGATTTACTGTAGGGACAGGGATAATTTCTTCTTCCTATGATGTTTTCGCAAATGCGCAGCGGATTGTCAAAGTAAAAGAAGCAAAATCAGAAGAACGTACCGTCATGAAAAGTTAGCACCCCGTTTTTAGTTATGAATCGCTGGCTTGAAAAGCCCGCAGTCAAGGCCCCCCAAGCCGCTAATGGGCTGTTTCCAGTCAATGGCGCAGGGAGCAGCGCTGAGTGGCTTCCATAAGTTAAATTGCTGCATTTTACGCTCGCTTTAGCAGCAATTTAATAATTAATAGGGAAAGGCTATCAAACAAATCGTTAACAACATCCCCTGACGCTTTTTTTAATGCTGCGTTTTCCCTACAATCGGATCCATTGTCCGCCATTGTGGGAAAAGAGGGTATTCATGGGCACGGCTAAACACAGCAAATTATTGATCCTGGGCTCCGGCCCGGCGGGTTATACCGCCGCAGTTTACGCAGCGCGCGCCAACCTGAGCCCGGTATTGATTACCGGTATGGAGCAAGGGGGTCAGTTGACCACCACCACCGAAGTGGAAAACTGGCCGGGTGATGCCGAAGGCCTGACCGGCCCGGCGTTGATGGAGCGTATGCGCGAGCATGCTGAAAAATTCCAGACAGAGATTGTGTTTGACCACATCAACAGCGTTGACCTGCAGAACCGTCCGTTCCGCCTGTTTGGTGACAGCGGCGAATACACCTGTGATGCACTGATTATCGCCACTGGCGCATCGGCCCGTTACCTTGGCCTGCCTAGCGAAGAAGCTTTCAAAGGCAAGGGCGTGTCTGCCTGTGCCACCTGTGACGGTTTCTTCTACCGTAATCAGAAAGTCGCGGTGGTCGGTGGTGGCAACACTGCCGTGGAAGAAGCGCTGTATTTGTCCAACATCGCGGCCGAAGTTCACCTGATTCACCGCCGTGACAGCTTCCGTTCAGAAAAGATCCTGATCAACCGGCTGATGGAGAAAGTGAAAAACGGCAACATCGTGCTGCACACCGACCATACTCTGGACGAAGTGCTGGGCGATCAAATGGGCGTTACCGGCGTACGTATCCGTAGCACCAAAGCGGAAGACCAAACGCAGGAACTTGAACTGGCCGGCGTGTTTATCGCCATCGGCCACAGCCCGAACACCAGCATTTTCGGTGGTCAGCTGGAGCTGGAAAACGGCTACATCAAGGTGCAGTCCGGTATTCACGGTAATGCCACCCAGACCACCATTCCAGGCGTGTTCGCCGCCGGCGACGTGATGGACCACATCTACCGCCAGGCGATCACCTCTGCCGGGACCGGTTGTATGGCAGCGCTGGACGCTGAGCGTTATCTGGACGGCATTGCCGGCGCAGAAGTGCTGTAACCACACACTGTCATTTTGAAAAGCGGCTATCACAGCCGCTTTTTTTGTTCCTGTAAGTTAAGTCGGACGGTGATTCGATGCACAATCTTCTCCATTGGCGTTTATTGGTTGCGGTAGCCGACAGCGGTAAAATCACCCAGGCGGCAAGCCAATGCGGCATGACCCAATCCGCCGCCAGTCAGGCCATCGCTCAGTTGGAAGATGCGCTGAATACCTTGCTGTTGGTTCGCCTGCCGCACAGCGTTGCGCTTACCCAGAGTGGTGAACAAATTGTCGTTCACGCCCGCGCCATGCTGGCCGAGCTGGAGGCAATCCAACACTACGCGCAGCGGGCACAAAGCGCGCACGCCGGAAAGATTCGCCTGGCCAGTTTCCCCTCCGCATTCTCCCTGTTACTGCCGCCGTTATTACGTAAATTCCGCCGTCGCTATCCTGCGATTGAACTGGTTCAATTGGAAGGTACCGACCAGGAAGTGGAAAACTGGTTGGCACTGGAAACCGCCGACGTCGGTGTGGTGTTGAACCCAAATAGAGAACGGCAAAGCTACCCATTGGGGCAAGACCTGTGGCTGGCCGTGACCGCCAGTCATCATCCACTGGCCAGGGGGCGGCAACCGGTGGAGTTCAGCACACTGGCCAAACAGCCGTTTGTGCTGGCTACCGGCGGCTGCAATCTCAATGCGCAACTGTTGGCACAGCAGGCCGGGTTGGTATTAACCGATGTACGTATCACCGTCAGTGACTGGAACACCGCCCTGACGCTGGTTCGGGAAGACGCCGGTGTATCGTTGATGCCAGCCTCGGTGATACCGACCGATCTCTCAGGTATTTGCGCGTTGCCTTTGGCTACGCCGCTTTATCGTCATTTTGGCCTGGTCTGTTCGTTTGGCAGCGCGGCTTCAGCGCCGGTACAGACCCTGCTGCAGTATCTACAGCAGCACCTGCCCGTCAGTAGCTGAGCTGATAACAGGTTTCTGATATTTTAATTATTCAGTGGGCAGCGCCGACGGCATTCTGACGTTCAAGCAATTTCGCTTCTTAGCGCAGGAACTGCCATGAAACTCTACTTTGCACCCGACACCTGTTCGCTCTCCCCACACATTGTTTTACGCGAGCTGGGATTGCCGTTCGAACTGATCAGAGTCAATAACCGCACCAAACGCAGCGCCGACGGCCGGGACTTTTTTCAGGTGAATCCCAAAGGCTACGTCGCCGCCCTGATGCTGGATGACGGGCGGGTGATTACCGAAGGTGCTGCCATCGTGCAATATTTGGCAGATCTGCGCCCCGACGCCGCACTGGCCCCACCTGGCGAGTCTTTCGAACGGGTGCGTTTACAGGAATGGCTGAACTTCATTACCAGCGAGATCCACTCGGGTTCCAGTCCGTTGTTCAACTCGGCACTGCCGGAAGCAACCAAAACGCTGTTTCGCGACAAACTGCGTCGCCGCCTCGATTACCTTGCCCAGGCGCTGAACGAACAACCTTTCCTGCTGGGTGAATGTTTTAGCGTAGCGGATGCCTATTTATTTACCGTGCTGCGTTGGATGTCCCAGTTTTCCATCGAACTAAAAGACTGGCCATCGTTAACCCGTTATATGGCGTTGATCGCCCGCCGCGAATCCGTACAAACCGCCCTGGCCGCGGAAGCTGCAAGTCAGGAGGTGGAATAACCCGGGAGCCGCCGTCTGTTATACCGCTATTTGACCGCTTTATTATTTTCAGTCTGCCGGGTGAAGAGGTAACATTGGCCTTCACTTGTTCGCTTCAGGTTGGGGCAAACACTTTTTTTAACAGTACGTTAACCTTACCTGTCACCACAGGCACCGGCGACGCAGACTAAAAACTGATGAAAAAAACCAGACAGCAACAGTTAACCCGTTGGCTCAAAACTCAGAGCACCCTGGCGCAGCGTTGGTTGCGCCTTTCCATGTTATTGGGGCTGATAAGCGGCATTTTGATTGTCGCACAGGCATGGCTGTTGGCCGCCCTGCTCCACGCCCTGATTATCGAACACGCCCCGCGTGAACAACTGCTCCCCTGGTTTATCTGGCTGGCTGCCACCTTCGCACTGCGAGCGGTGCTGAGTTGGCTGCGCGAACGCGTCGGTTTTATCTGCGGGCAGGTGATCCGCCAGCGTATGCGCCAACAGGTGTTGGATAAACTGCAACAGCTCGGCCCGGCCTGGATCCAGGGCAAGCCGGCCGGCAGTTGGGCCAGCATCATCGTCGAACAAATCGAAGATATGCAGGATTACTACTCCCGCTATCTGCCGCAGATGTATCTGGCGGTGTTTATCCCGGTGCTGATCCTGATTACCGTCTTCCCGATAAACTGGGCTGCCGGTCTGATCCTGTTGACCACCGCCCCGCTGATCCCGATGTTTATGGCGCTGGTCGGTATGGGTGCCGCCGATGCCAACCGTCGTAACTTTGTAGCGTTGGCACGGCTGAGCGGTAATTTCCTCGACCGCCTGCGCGGACTGGATACGCTGCGCCTGTTCAACCGGGCTGAAGCAGAAACCGCGCAGATCGCCAAATCGTCCGAAGACTTCCGCAGCCGCACCATGGAAGTGCTGCGGTTGGCGTTTCTATCATCGGCCGTATTGGAGTTCTTTGCCTCTATCTCCATCGCCGTGGTGGCGGTCTATTTTGGTTTCTCTTTCCTTGGCGAACTTAATTTTGGCAGCTACGGCACCGGCGTTACGCTATTCGCCGGTTTTCTGGTGCTGATCCTGGCGCCGGAGTTCTTCCAGCCACTGCGTGACCTGGGGGCCTTCTACCACGCCAAGGCACAGGCGGTGGGCGCAGCTGAAGCGCTGGAAACCTTCCTCAGCGCCGAAGGCGAGCAAATGGGCAACGGCACGCAAACGCTGGTTACCGATGCGCCACTGGAACTACAGGCTCAGGATTTGGAGATCCTGTCACCGAATGGCGTGCTGCTGGCCGGGCCGCTAAGCTTCACCCTGCCCGCGAACCAGCGTATTGCCCTGGTCGGGTTAAGCGGTGCCGGTAAAAGCTCGCTGCTGAATCTGCTGCTCGGCTTTCTGCCCTATCGCGGTTCATTAACCGTCAATGGGACCGAACTGCGCGAATTGGCGGCCGAAGGCTGGCGTCAGCAGCTTGGCTGGGTAGGTCAGAACCCGCACCTGCCGGCTCAGACGCTGCGGGCCAATATTCTGCTGGGGAACCCGCAGGCCAGCGAAGATCAGTTGCAACAGGCGGTGGAGCAAGCCTACGTCGGTGAGATCCTGCCGCATCTGCCGCAGGGATTAGAGACTGAGGTGGGCGATAACGCCGCACGACTGTCCGTCGGCCAGGCTCAGCGCGTGGCTGTAGCCCGGGCGCTGATCAGTCCGCGTCGTTTGCTGCTGCTGGATGAACCGGCCGCCAGTCTTGACGCCCACAGTGAACGGCGGGTGATGCAGGCGCTGAATGTCGCCTCGCACCAGCAAACCACCCTGCTGGTCACCCACCAGTTGGAAGATACCGAAGATTACGACCAGATTTGGGTGATGGAAGGTGGGCAGATCGTTCAGCAAGGCGATTACGCCACGCTGAGTGCTCAACCGGGCCTGTTTGCCAATCTGATCGCACACCGCAGTGGGGATCTCTAATCATGCGCGTTTTGCTGCCGTTTCTGGCGCTATACCGTCGTCACAGCCTGCTGATTTGTTTAGGCATCGTGCTGGCCATCGTCACGCTGCTGGCCAGCATCGGCCTGCTGGCGCTGTCCGGCTGGTTCCTCGCCGCCTCTGCCCTCGCCGGGCTGGCGGGTCTGTTTACCTTCAACTACATGCTGCCTGCTGCCGGTGTGCGGGGTGCCGCCATTTTCCGCACCGCCGGGCGCTACGCCGAACGCGTGGTCAGCCACGATGCCACTTTCCGCGTGCTGTCCCATCTGCGGGTATTTACCTTTAAAAAGATCCTGCCGCTGTCGCCGGGCGGCATTGCTCGCTTCCGCCAGGCCGATCTGCTTAACCGCCTGGTGGCGGATGTCGATACGCTGGATCATTTGTATCTGCGGGTGATCTCGCCGCTGGTCAGCGCCGCCGCGGTGATTGTGGTGGTGACCTATGGCCTGAGCTGGCTGGACACCACGCTGGCCCTGACGCTGGGCGGCATTCTGCTGTTGTTACTGCTGTTGGTGCCACCGGTGTTTTATCGTGCAGGTAAGCCGATTGGCGGTCAGTTGACCGCACTGCGCGGTCAGTACCGTACCGATTTGACCGCCTGGCTGCAGGGCCAGGCCGAGCTGGTGGTGTTCGGTGCCGTTGAAAGCTTCCGTACCCGTCTGGATGCCACCGAGCAGCGCTGGCAGCGCCGTCAATGGCAACAGGCTTCTCTGGGTGGCATGGCACAGGCGCTGATGATTTTGGCCAGTGGCCTGACGGTCACTTTGATGCTGTGGCTCACCGCGGCCGGAATCGGCGGCGACAGCCAACCCGGTGCGCTGATTGCGCTGTTCGTGTTTGCCGCGCTGGCCTCGTTTGAAGCGCTGATGCCGGTGGCCGGTGCTTTCCAGCATCTGGGTCAGGTGATCGCTTCCGCCACGCGGGTGAAGCAGGTCATCGACCGACAGCCGGAAGTGACCTTCCCGGCCCATGGCCCGGCGACCGAGAACCTTGCCACACTGAGCCTGCAGCAACTCACTTTCACTTACCCCGACCAGCCGCTGCCGGTATTGCAGGATGTCTCGCTGGAGATTGCCGCCGGTGAACACATTGCGTTGCTCGGGCGTACCGGCTGTGGCAAATCGACCCTGCTGCAGTTGCTAACCCGCGCCTGGAACGCCGACAGCGGCCAGGTGCTGCTCAATGGCCAGCCACTGAGTGCTTACGATGAAACCACGCTGCGCCAGATGACTACCGTGGTCAGCCAGCGGGTGCATATTTTCAGCGATACGCTGCGCGAAAACCTGCGCATCGCCGCGCCTGCAGCGACCGATGAACAATTGCGCGAAGTATTGCAGCAGGTCGGCCTGGACAAGCTGCTGGACAACGAAGGGCTGAACGCCTGGCTGGGAGATGGCGGTCGCCAGCTTTCCGGCGGTGAGCAGCGCCGTCTGGGCATTGCCCGTGCGTTGTTGCATCAGGCGCCGTTGTTGTTGCTCGATGAACCGACCGAAGGCCTGGACGCAGAAACCGAACAGCAGATCCTGGCGCTGCTGCGCCGGCACTGCCGGGGTAAAACGCTGATCCTGGTGACCCACCGTCTGTATGGGCTGGAGCACATGGACCGTATCTGCGTGATGGACGGCGGCCAGATTGTCGAGCAAGGCGATCATCTCACCCTGATGCGTCAACAGGGGCGTTATGCCCGGTTCCGCCAACGCATCAGTGGCATACCGCTGTAAAATGGCCTGTAGAGGACGCTGAGACCTTTTATGCGCATAGTTAAGCTGTCACCGCATTCACTGGCGTTCCCCTCTCCTGAGGGCGCGCTGCGCGATCCTAACGGTCTGCTGGCGATTGGCGGTGATTTGACCGCGCCGCGCTTGCTGGCCGCCTATGAACGCGGCATTTTCCCCTGGTTTTCACCGGGGGAAGCCATTCTGTGGTGGTCGCCGGACCCACGCGCGGTGCTGTTCCCAGCCGAGCGCCATATCAGCCGCAGTCTGAAACGCTTTCTGCGCAGTAACCCCTTTCGCGTGACGCTGAATCACGACTTTGCAGCGGTGATCGCCGCCTGCGCCGATCGACCGGAAGAAGGCACCTGGATTGGCCCGGAAGTACAGCGCGCTTATTTGCATCTGCACCGCCTTGGCTTCGCCCATTCAATCGAGGTGTGGCAGGGCGACGAACTGGTCGGCGGCATGTACGGCGTGGCTCAGGGTGCGCTGTTTTGCGGCGAATCCATGTTTAGCCGTACCACCAACGCTTCCAAGTGCGCCCTGATGACTTTTTGCCGCCATTTTGCCGCTTATGGCGGAGAATTGATTGACTGTCAGGTGCTTAACGCTCACACTGCCACGCTGGGAGCGAAAGAGATCCCCCGAAGACAATTTTTGCAGCAGCTCAGCCAACTTCAGCGCAAGCCATTAGCGCCAGAATGCTGGGCACCGCAAGTGTTACCCCCACAGCAGGTTGAACCACCCTCCCCAACAAACTAATTTTGCGGAAACGGTGCAATGTTCACCGACACTTCTTTACATAATGTGGGTTTTTCGGCATTATCTTGCCGGTTAAAAACTAAGGTAGTTAGACCTAGAGGATTCGATGGCCAAAGAAGACAATATTGAAATGCAGGGCACCGTTCTTGATACGCTGCCGAACACCATGTTCCGCGTTGAGTTAGAAAACGGGCACGTGGTAACCGCACATATCTCCGGTAAAATGCGCAAGAACTACATCCGCATCCTGACGGGCGACAAAGTCACTGTAGAGCTGACCCCGTACGACCTGAGCAAAGGCCGCATTGTCTTCCGTAGCCGTTAATCGGCTCACTCGTCGCCAGCCGATGGCGGCACCGAGGATGTAATGCCTCCGGAGCCCTTTCCGTTTACCCCCGTAGCAACGTTCAACATCGAGTTGCAGGTGCGCAGGTAAACTGAGAGGGCTCAATCATTTCTGTTGTGGTGATGATTTTCACCCATAAAAAAAGCGATGCCGAAGCATCGCTTTTTCTTTATCTGACCCCAGACTTAGTGCACCGCGCCTTCGTCCGCCTTGCGCATTGACGCGCTGATAAATTGATATGTCAGTTTCTGGTTTTCCTTGTCCAACTCGACCTTCACCGAGCCGCCGTCCACCAGCGAGCCGAACAGCAGTTCGTTAGCCAACGGTTTCTTCAGGTTTTCCTGCATCACACGCGCCATTGGACGAGCGCCCATCGCACGGTCATAGCCTTTCACTGACAGCCAGTCACGCGCTTCGTCACTCACTTCCAGCGACACGCCCTTCGCATCCAGCTGCGCCTGCAGTTCGACGATAAACTTATCGACAACCTGCTGGATCACCTCGGTCGACAGATGGTTGAACCAAAGAATATTGTCCAGACGGTTACGGAATTCCGGCGTGAACACTTTTTTGATCTCTTCCATCGCGTCGGTGCTGTTGTCCTGCTGAACCAGGCCGATCGATTTACGTTCTGTCTCGCGCACCCCGGCGTTGGTGGTCATCACCAGGATCACGTTGCGGAAGTCCGCCTTACGGCCGTTGTTGTCGGTCAGGGTCCCGTTGTCCATCACCTGCAGCAGCAGGTTGAACACGTCCGGATGCGCCTTCTCGATTTCATCGAGCAGCACGACCGAGTGCGGATGCTTGAGCACCGCGTCGGTCAGCAGACCGCCCTGGTCGTAACCGACATAGCCCGGAGGCGCGCCAATCAGACGGCTAACGGTATGACGTTCCATATACTCGGACATGTCAAAGCGCAGCAGTTTGATATCCATCGCCTTCGCCAGCTGTACCGTAACCTCGGTTTTCCCGACCCCGGTTGGCCCGGCAAACAGGAAGGAACCGACAGGCTTGCGATCGTGGCCCAGACCCGCACGGCTCATCTTGATTGCCTCGGTCAGCGCTTCAATCGCCTGATCCTGGCCAAATACCAGCATTTTCAGGCGGTCGCCCAGGCTTCTCAACACATCGCGATCGCTCGCCGACACGGTTTTTTCCGGGATACGTGCGATACGCGCCACCACCGACTCAATGTCAGAAACGTTAACGGTTTTCTTGCGCTTGCTGACCGGCATCAACCGGCTGCGAGCCCCCGCCTCGTCGATCACGTCGATAGCCTTGTCCGGCAGATGACGGTCGTTGATGTATTTCACCGACAGCTCAACCGCGGCACGCACCGCTTTCGCGGTATAACGCACATCGTGGTGCGCTTCGTACTTGGTTTTCAGGCCGTTGATGATCTGAATGGTCTCTTCCGGCGTCGGCTCGATAATGTCGATTTTCTGGAAGCGACGGGCCAAGGCGCGATCTTTTTCAAAGATGTTGCTGAATTCCTGATAGGTGGTCGAACCTATGACCCGGATCTTGCCGCTGGAAAGCAGCGGTTTGATCAGGTTGGCGGCATCTACCTGCCCACCGGAAGCCGCTCCGGCACCGATGATGGTGTGGATCTCATCGATAAACAGGATGCTGTTCTTGTCCTGCTCCAACTGTTTCAGCAGGGCCTTGAAGCGTTTCTCGAAATCGCCACGGTATTTGGTACCGGCCAGCAACGATCCTATATCCAGCGAATACAGCGTACAGTCCGCCATCACTTCCGGGACGTCGCCCTGCACGATGCGCCAGGCCAGCCCTTCGGCAATCGCGGTTTTACCCACGCCGGACTCACCCACCAACAGCGGGTTATTCTTGCGGCGACGGCACAACACCTGAATGGCACGCTCCAGCTCAGGACCACGGCCAATCAAGGGATCGATACCGCCCACCCGGGCCAGTTGGTTGAGGTTGGTGGTGAAGTTTTCCATACGGTCTTCCCCTCCGGACTGCTCTTCATTCACCGGGTTTTCCGCATTCGGCGCTTGGCCCGGCTCGTCTTTACGTGTGCCATGTGAAATGAAGTTCACTACGTCAAGACGACTGACGTCGTGTTTGCGCAGCAGGTAAGCCGCCTGCGACTCCTGCTCGCTGAAAATTGCCACCAGCACGTTGGCGCCGCTGACTTCGCTGCGGCCGGAAGATTGGACATGGAATACCGCACGCTGCAGTACGCGCTGGAAGCTGAGCGTCGGCTGAGTGTCGCGCTCTTCTTCGCTGGCGGGCAGCGTCGGCGTGGTTTGTTCGATAAAGGCTTCGAGTTCCTGGCGTAATGCGGCCAGGTCCACCGTACATGCCTCAAGCGCTTCCCGCGCGGCAGGGTTGCTGAGTAACGCCAGCAACAGGTGCTCCACGGTCATAAACTCGTGTCTGTGCTCACGCGCTCTGGCGAAAGCCATGTTGAGACTGAGTTCCAGTTCTTGATTGAGCATAAGCACCTCCCCAATAGATTGCCTTATTCAGGCTTTTTCCAGCGTACAAAGCAACGGATGCTCGTTCTCCCTGGCATAACGGTTCACATGCACGACTTTGGTTTCCGCCACCTCGGCGGTAAAAACACCGCAGATCGCCTTGCCTTGATAGTGGACCGTGAGCATCAGTTGCGTTGCGCGTTCAATATCATAAGAAAAGAACTTTTGCAGAACGTCAATCACAAATTCCATCGGTGTGTAATCGTCGTTGTTAAGTATAACTTTATACATAGACGGCGGTTTTACCGCATCGATTTGTTTTTCTTCGGCTAAGTGTTCAAAATTTAGCCAATCGTTGTTATTGCCCATCGCTGCTCATCTTCTCTGCTCTGTCCTTTTATATGGGGACAGGTTCCGGTTATTCAAAGTGGGGTATCCATACTATTTTATCATCTTCGCCAGCATCCCGCCGCACTGGAACGTGCGCAAATATCTCTGACGAATTGTTACCAAACAATGTCAATAGCGTTACCTGCTTCAAACTTTGATGAACTGCTCGCTGCCGACAAAAGCCGATCCCTTGACGTGATAATCATTTGCTCTAGAGTGTAAATTCATGGGCTGGTGGTGTTTTAACCACTTTCAGGCTCATCTGCCGCCTGCCACTGGCGGGTGCGAATTCAGTTATTCATCTCACCGAAAAATAGCGTTGCGAGGGATGTAAAAGCATGGAGACGGGTACTGTTAAATGGTTCAACAACGCCAAAGGGTTTGGGTTTATTTGTCCTGAAGGCGGTGGCGAAGACATATTCGCCCACTATTCTACGATTAAGATGGATGGGTACCGGACGCTAAAAGCTGGCCAGCAGGTCAGTTTTGACGTGCACCAGGGGCCAAAAGGGAATCATGCGAGTCTTATTGTGCCAGTGGAAAGCGAGGCGTTGGCCTAAACGCTTCCACCCAGTCAGTCTGAAACACCGAAAAAAAATGCCAGCCGCCGTATGACTGGCATTTTTTATTGGCTTGCTATTCGCGAGCCAGAGCGTCAATCGGGTTAAGCCGCGCTGCGCTGCGTGCCGGCAGATAGCCAAACACCACGCCAATGGCGGTAGAACAGACAAACGCACTCAACAACGCTGCCGGAGGGAAACTGATCTGCCAGCCCGGTAGCACCAGTTGCACCAGCAGGCCGATGGCAAACGACAGCGTAATGCCCAACGCGCCACCCACCAGGCACACCAGTACCGCTTCAATCAGAAACTGCTGCAGCACGTCCCCGGAGCGAGCGCCGACCGCCATACGAATACCGATCTCGCGAGTACGCTCCGTCACCGACACCAACATGATGTTCATCACGCCGATGCCGCCAACCACCAGTGAAATCACCGCCACCAACGTCAGAAATAGCTGCAGCGTGCGCGTGGTTTTTTCTGCGGTCTGCACCAGGCTGTCCATGTTATAGGTGAAGATGTCCTTCTTGCCATGGCGCAGCGTCAGCAAACGCGTCAACTTCTGCTCCGCTTCCTGGCTATTGTAGCCCTCGCGAATACGTACCGTGATCGAATCGAAATAGGCGTTACCCATCAGCCGGTTGGCCATGGTGCTGTAGGGCACCCAGACGTTCAGCGTCTTGCTGCTGCCGAACATTGACTGCTTCTCCTTCGCCACGCCAACCACCGTCGCCGGCATATTGCCCACCAGGATCACCTGACCTACCACGTCCTTTATATTGGGGAATAACCGGCGCTGAGTATTGGCGTCGATGACCACCGTTTGCGACTGCGATTGCACCTGCAGTTGATCGATACCGACGCCCTGGGTAAAGGTCATGCCGTAAACGCGGAAAAACTGTTCGCTGACCCCGGTAACATTGGCCGCCACATCGACATTACCCAAGCGCAACCGCATGCTGCTGGCAATCGTGGGCGACAGTGCATTGACATAAGGTTGCTCGCGCAGTGCCTCAAGATCGTCGTATTTCAGTGCCTGGCGGAAGGTCGGATCATCGTCGCCGAAGTCCTTGCCGGGGTAAATATCGACCGTATTGGTGCCGATGGACTTGATATCCGCCAGTACCATCTGTTTGGCGGCGTCGCCGATCACCAGGATCGACACCACCGAGGCAATGCCGATAATAATGCCCAACATGGTCAGCGCGGTGCGCATTTTACTTGCCGCCATCGCTCGCCAGGCCATCACCAATGCCTCACGAAAACGGCCGGTCGTTTGCTGCCAGGACGGCGCCGGTGCCACCATCTCCAGCGGTTTGGCGTTCGGGTTGCTCTGCCGTTCCGGGCGTGAATCGGCAATGATCTCTCCGTCGCGAATTTCAATGATCCGCTCAGCCTGCTGGGCCACCGCCGGATCGTGAGTGACGATAATCACCGTATGCCCCTGCTCACGCAGCTGCTTAAGGATGGTCATCACCTCCTCGCCAGAATGGCTATCGAGGGCACCGGTCGGCTCATCCGCCAGGATCACCTGCCCCCCGTTCATCAGCGCACGGGCAATACTGACCCGCTGCTGCTGGCCGCCGGAAAGCTGGCTTGGCCGGTAACCAACGCGTTCACCCAGCCCCAAACGCTGTAACAACGCAATCGCACGCTCGCGCCGCGCTGCCTTACCCAGTCCGGCATACACCGCCGGGACCTCAACGTTATGCGCCGCGCTCAGATGAGGCAGTAAATGATAACGCTGGAAGATAAAGCCGAAATGCTCACGCCGCAACCGGGCCAGCGCATCCCCATCAAGCGTCGCCACGTCCTGTCCGGCCACCCGATAAACGCCGGCGCTGGGCTTATCCAGACAGCCAAGAATATTCATCAGCGTCGACTTGCCGGAGCCGGAGGCTCCCATAATCGCCACCATTTCACCGGCATTGATGCTCAGGCTCACGTCCTTCAGCACCGCTACGGTCTGGTCGCCCGACTGATAGCTGCGGCTGATGCCGCTCAGTTCCAACAGCGCGGCCATCAGAGAGCCTCCGCGCCGCCGCGGCTGACAATCACTTCATCGCCAATGTTCAACCCGCTGAGAATTTGCACGTCGATATTATTACGCAGGCCAATGGCCACCTCGCGCTTTTCCTCCTTGCCCTGTTTCAATATCGAAACATGGTAGCGATTATCGGCGATTTGATCGCCCAACGCTGCCAGAGGAATGACCTGCACCTGGTTGACGCCCGCCAGTTGAATATGCACCTGCGCCGTCATCTGCAGTCGCAATAATCCCTCGGGATTGGGCACTTCAAAACGCGCATAGTAAAAGATGGCGTTATTGACCTTTTCCGGCGTTGGCTGAATATCTTTCAGCACGCCGTCAAAGCGTCGGTTAGGATCGCCCAACACGGTAAACCAGGCTTTTTGGCCCGGCTTGAGGCTGATGACGTCCGCTTCCGACACCTGAGCCTTCACCAGCATGGTGCTGAGATCCGCCAGCGTCAAAATGTTCGGTGCCTGCTGCGCGGCTATCACCGTCTGGCCCTGCAGCGTGGTGATTTGCACCACGTCACCGTCCATCGGTGCTTCTATACGGGTAAACGCCAGATTGATCTTGGCGGTATCCAGGCTGGCCTGATTCCTGGCGATCTGCGCCTGAATGGTCCCCACCTGCGCCTTCTTCACCGCCAACTGTGTCGCCGCCTGATCCAGATCCTGGCGTGACACCGCCTGCAGTTTGGCCAACGCCTGATTACGCTGCAGCGTTACCGCCGCCAGCTGTTGCTCAGCCTGCGCCTGTTGCAATTGGGCGTGCAGCTCACGCAACGTCGCCTCACCCTCACGGATGCTGTTTTGCGCCTGTTGCGGATCAATTACCCCAAGCAACTGGCCTTTTTTAACCCGATCGCCGATCTCGACATACAGGCTTTCCAACTGCCCACTCACCTGCGCACCCACGTCAACCTTGCGTACCGCGTCAAGCTGGCCGGTTGCCAGTACGTTTTGCTGTAGATCGCCCTTGACCACCTTCACCGTTTTAAATGGAGTCGGGGCCGGGTGGCTGAAGTGCCAGGCCGCCATCGCCACGATCGCCACGATCGCCACCAGTACGATTAGCGCCATGACCCAGCGTCGCTTATGTCCTTTAAACCACGTCAAAATAGGTTCCTGCCTGTTGCAATTCATGCTGCCAACAGCGGCAGCGGAGCTAAATTATCACGCACGATGATGAATAACTAAACCTTGGTTCAACACAATGTGGAGACACCCTTGGTTACATTCTGCATTGAACTCCCGTTTAGTGAAGGCTTGGTGAAATAGCGCCATTCAACACAGCCAAGGATTTCATCATGTCTCAGCTCAGCTATCCACTCGTATCTGCACGCCCGCTTAACGGCTGGCAATTGATGACGGCGCTGGCCAATGGCGACAAGGCACCCAGCAAAGCCTGGAAGAAAACATCATTTCGCCTGAAGTTTATCGGCCGTTCATTATTTCGCTGGCCGACCACCAGCGCTCTGCTCAATACGCTGGCATCCAACCCTTTGCTGGATGAGATCCTGAAGGCGCAGCCCAATCTGCCGTGCAAGCTGCATCGCCCGTATCTGGCGGCGAACATGAGCAAAATCGAGAGTCTGTTCGCCCTGCGCGATCATTACGATCTCAGCAAGCAACGCATGCCGATGAAAATGCTGCTCGGTCATCTGAACAAGCCCTTTTTGCTGACCCGCGCCTGCGGCAAGAGTGGTGCCGCCGTTTCACTGGAGCTGGCAGCCATCGACCATCTGAATAAGGAAGGGGAAGCCACCCTGCTGCTGCGTAATGGCAACGGGATTATGCTGGCCGAAATCACCTTTGCATTGATGCACTATCAGCAACAGCCCACGCTGTTTATTGGGGGATTGCAGGGAGCCAATCACCAGGTGCCGCACGCCGAAATACAGCAGGCCACCAAAGAGTGTCACGGGTTGTTCCCAAAACGGCTGGTGCTGGAAGGGATTTGCACTCTGGCGCGCCATTTGGGCATTCAGCAAATTGTGGCGGTCGGCAATGCCACACATATCTACCAAAACTGGCGCTATCACAGTAAAAAGAAAGACCAGCTGCATGCCGATTACGATCAATTCTGGACATCAATGGGCGGCAAGATGCTGGAAAGCGGCTATTTTCTGCTGCCGGAGCAGATCGCCCGTAAACCGATCGAAGAGGTGGCCAGCAAAAAACGTGCAGAATATCGCCGCCGCTATCAACTGCTGGACGAGCTGGAACAGGGGATGGCCGAGCATTTCAGCAACCAACCCCGTTTTGCCGGGGCCTAGTCGGCCCGGCCGCGCGCCAGCCAGATCACGCGTGAGAACATTTTTTTCAGCAATGGCGGCACCGAGTCCGTGCCCCACTCGCCCGCTTGCATCGCCACCTCAATGGCCAGGTCGGGCTTCGACGAGTGATGCACTGCCTTGAGGATCACCTTGCGTACCGGCATCTGAGCATTGCTCGGCACGGAGGCGACCCGGTAATAGACCGGGCTGAAACCTTCACGGAACATAAAGTGTTCCATATCCGGCGCCGGTAACGCGGTCAGCCGGTCACGCTCGTTATCCTCATGGTTATCCAGCATGCCGCGGACGGTGCCGGCGTATTTGCGCCCTGCCTCATCGCCATCCACCAACGCATGCCACTCAATGCCCATACGCCGGGCGAACCTCAGCAGCGGCTTCAGGCCGCACTGGGCGAATTCGATCACCCGTACCCCTTCCGCCTCAAAATGATAACCGCACTGGCGAGCCAGCTCGTTGAGCAGCCAGACTTCGGTTTCGCCTTCTACCAGCAGCCAACAACGGGCGAACAGCGACGACGGCCGGTTAAAGCGAATATGAAAAGAAATGCGTCGCCCATCTTCCGGCCCCAGCCCGCGCGGCCCAAGACGATAAGTGGCCACCCGTCCCGACTCACGCACCAACCGACAAACGTGCTCAACCGGCACCAGGGAGACCAGTTCGCTGGAGTTAGTGGTGGTGATGCGCTGCAGCGGCAGTTGGTTAAGCAACCCCCAGGCTACCGAAAGCATGATCGGATGCAGGCGCGTTTCCGGATCCTCCACCAGCAGCAGCGGCCGGGCGTGCGGATCCAATTTGACGCTGCCCTTGGCCTGTAACAGCGTAGAAAACATGCCCAGTAAAATAAGACGCATGCTGCGACTATTGGGTTCGGCCACCATACGGTTGATGCTGTCCAGTGAGCGCCATGCCTGTTGATCCTGATCTTGATCCAGCCGTTTTCGGCGCGGCCGCGTCACCTGTGACCCCTGCTCGGCAAAGTAGTGTTCCAACAGTTGCTGCATAGCCGCCAGCCCCTGGCGTAGTTCGGCGTTGGTCAACTTTTGCGGGTTGCGCACCAGCTCACGCATCAGTTGATCCAACTGCTGGGCCAACGCCTTGTTATCGGCCGGATGTTCATCATTTAACGTGCTGGGCCGCAGGCGGCGGATAAAACGTGCATCGCGCAGGCGCAGTACCGGGTGGATACGGATAATGGCGTGTGCCAGTTGCTCAATATGGTGCAACTGCATCGGATTACCGTCGGCATCCAGGAAACCGCGCCAGGTGCAAACCGTGCCGTCATCGGCCAGTTCACCTTCGCAGCGATAATAAATGCGGTTCAGGTTATCCCCGCCCTTGACCCACAGCGGCGACAGGTGGCGGTAACGCGGTAGATGAGCATGGCCGATATCTTTCTCGCAGAAGGTAAATACCACCTGCAGGTGCCGATCTTTGGCCTCTTCCTCACCCGGCGGGAAATGGAAATCGTGCGCTTCAAAACGGTACAGCTTGGGTTCCGGTGCCAACAGCAGGGTCAGCGCGTCAAGCAGGCTGGATTTACCCCAGGCATTTTCGCCGAGCAGCAGCGTGTTGTCGTCCAGCATCAGTGACAGCCGGTTAATGCCGCGGAAACCTACAATCTCGATTCGCTCTAAGAACATCTGTCGCCTCCCGTGCGCGCGGTCACCGTCCTTAATGGGGTGGCCTCCTCAGAGCATGGTCAAAAAACCCCTTGCAGGTCAAGCGGACGACGTCAAATCTGCCGCTTTACTCCGGACGTGGTTTTGGTTAGCGTGTGGAGCCTCGCCGCTCATCCAGGCGCCGCCCTCAGAACAAAGGACGCAAGCTTCACCATGTATTCAGGACTGCTGATTATTCTGTTACCGCTGATTGCCGGTTACCTCATTGCGCTACGTAGCCGGACTTTACTGCAAACCATCAACCGCCTGCTGAGCTGGATGGTCTACGTGATCCTGTTTTTCATGGGTATCAGCCTGGCGTTTCTGGAGGATCTGAGCAGCAACCTGGTGTTGATATTCCAGTATGCTTCGGTGTTTTTCCTGTGCATTCTCGCCGCCAGTTTGCTGATGCTGGCACTGCTGGAACGCAAAATGCCGTGGCACAACAGCCATAAACAGGAAAAACTGCCCTCACGCCTGCATATGGCGCTCGAATCGCTCAAGCTTTGCGGCGTAGTGCTCGGCGGTTTCCTGCTCGGCCTGACGCAGTGGCAATGGCTGCAGTTTGCCAACAAAGGCAGCGAATACGCCTTGATCTTCCTGCTGCTGCTGGTGGGCATCCAGCTGCGCAACAGCGGCATGACGCTACGCCAAATAGTGCTTAACCGACGTGGCATGATAGTCGCCGTGGTGGTGGTGATAAGTTCACTGGCCGGCGGTGCGCTGGCGGCGCAACTGCTGGGGCTGCCGATTAAGGCCGGGCTGGCCATGGCGTCCGGTTTTGGCTGGTATTCGCTTTCCGGCATTTTAATCACCGACGCCTATGGCCCGGTATTAGGCAGCGCGGCCTTCTTTAACGATCTGGCGCGTGAACTGGTAGCCATAGTGCTGATCCCGACCCTGGTACGTCGTAGCCGCTCGTCAGCGCTGGGTCTTTGCGGCGCCACCTCCATGGACTTTACCCTGCCGGTGCTGCAACGCAGCGGGGGGATGGAGATAGTGCCACCGGCCATCGTGCATGGCTTTCTGCTCAGCCTGCTGGCACCGGTACTGATCGCCCTGTTCTCTTGACCCTTCTCCGGGGGTTCGCCCCCGGAAAGCGTAATAATTCCCATCCGCACGGTAAAATTGCGCTAAATCAAACTTGCCCTTGGTAGCATCACAAAAGCCTTTTTAAGCCCCGGTTGCCGATCTATGCTCATAAACAAGCATTATAAATGCAACTTTAAAAAGGAAGCGATTATGTTTTGTGTGCAATGTGAACAAACTATCCGTACCCCGGCAGGCAACGGCTGCTCTTATGCTCAGGGTATGTGCGGCAAAACGGCGGAAACCTCCGACCTACAGGACCTGTTAGTTGCGGCGTTACAGGGGCTTTCCGCCTGGGCGCTGCAGGCCCGGGCGCTCGGGATCGTCGATCATGATATCGACAGCTTTGCCCCACGAGCTTTCTTCTCTACCCTGACCAACGTCAACTTCGATTCAGATCGCATTATCGGTTACGCACGCGAAACCATCGCCCTGCGCGAATCTCTGGCCACCCGCTGCCGTCTGCTGGACGCCAGCGTCCATGTTGAACACCCATTGGCCAGTCTGCAGCTGGCCGGCGATGATATGCCTTCGCTGCTACAGCAGGCCGCACAGTTTGCCCTCAATACCGATAAAGCCGAGGTCGGCGACGACGTACACGGCCTGCGCATGCTGTGCCTGTACGGCCTGAAAGGCGCCGCGGCCTATATGGAGCACGCTCACGTGCTGGGCCAGTCCGATGACCAGATCTACGCCGACTACCACGCCTTTATGGCCTGGCTCGGCACCCAGCCGCGCGACGTGGATACCCTGCTGAACAACGCCATGGGTATCGGCAAAATGAACTTCAACGTGATGGCGATCCTCGATCACGGCGAAACTCAGGCTTACGGCGATCCGGTGCCAAGTGCGGTGAACGTGCGTCCGGTGGCAGGCAAAGCCATTCTGATCTCCGGCCATGATCTGAAAGATCTGCGCATGCTGCTCGAGCAAACCGAAGGCCAGGGCGTGAACGTTTACACCCACGGTGAAATGCTGCCGGCGCACGGCTACCCGGAACTGAAAAAATTCAAGCATCTGGTGGGCAACTACGGCAGCGGCTGGCAGAACCAGCAGACCGAGTTCACCAAATTCCCCGGCCCGATCCTGATGACCTCTAACTGCATTATCGATCCCAATGTCGGTAACTATGGCGATCGTATCTGGACGCGCAGCATCGTCGGTTGGCCGGGCGTTAACCATCTGGAAGGGGACGATTTCAGCCAGGTGATCGCTCAGGCGCAGGGCATGAGTGGTTTCCCCTATAGCGAAATCGAACATATGATCACCGTCGGCTTTGGCCGCCAGACGCTGCTCAACGCCGCCGATACGGTGATCGACCTGGTGGCGCAAAAGAAACTGCGTCACGTCTTTTTGGTCGGCGGTTGTGACGGTAGCCGCGATGAGCGCAGCTATTTCACCGACTTCGCCCGCAGCGTGCCACAAGACTGCCTGATCATGACGCTGGCCTGCGGCAAATACCGTTTCAACAAGCTGGATTTCGGTACCCTGGAAGGCTTGCCACGCCTGTTGGACGTCGGTCAGTGTAACGACGCCTATTCCGCCATCATGCTGGCGGTCAAACTCGCCGACACCCTCGGTTGCTCGGTCAACGAACTGCCACTGAGCCTGGTGCTGTCGTGGTTTGAGCAAAAGGCGATTGTCATCCTGCTGACGTTGTTGTCATTGGGGGTTAAAAACATTGTTACCGGGCCAACCGCGCCGGGCTTCCTGACCGACAACCTGATGGCGATCCTGAACGAAAAATTCGGTATGCGCCCGATCACCACCGTAGATCAGGATCTGCAAGCCCTGCTCGGCTAATGCTGCTGTTTCCCGGGGCCGCAGATGTCGGCCCCTTTGCTTTTGAGGTGCCCAATGACCCAACCCAGCCCACTTTGCCCCAACCGCATGCAGGTGCATTCGATCCAGCAGGAAACCGCCGACGTCTGGACGCTCAACCTGATCTGCGATGTTTTTTACCCTTATCAACCCGGTCAGTTTGCGCTGGTCAGTATCCGTAATAGCGAAGACACTCTGCGCGCCTATACGCTCTCCTCTTCGCCCGGCCAGAGCCGTTTTCTCAGCATCAGTGTACGTTGCCTGCCGGACGGCGTGGGTTCGCGCTGGTTAACCGGCGAAGTCAAACCCGGCAACACGCTGTGGCTGTCCGATGCGCAAGGCGAGTTCAGCTGTGAACAACATCCGGCCGATCGTTACCTGATGCTGGCGGCCGGCTGCGGCGTAACGCCGATCATCTCCATGTGTCGCTGGCTGGTGGCCAATCGCCCGGCCTGTGATATCGCAGTGATCTTTAACGTACGCACTCCCGCCGATACCATTTTTGCCGAGCAATGGCGCGAGTTATGCGCCACGCACCCGCAACTGCGACTGACGCTGATGGCCGAACAGGACATTCAACCAGGTTATCTCAATGGGCGAATCAGTGCCGAAGTGCTGCGCCAGGCGGCGCCGGATATCACTGAGCGCACCGTGATGACCTGCGGCCCGGCCCCCTATATGGCTCAGGCAGAACGGCTTTGCCTGCAGCTGGGCGTAGCGGCCGACCGTTTCCATAAAGAGCAGTTCCATACCCCGGCAGCCACCGATGGCGAACAGGGCGAAGGATTAACCTTGCGCACCGCCCGCCCGCTGCGTGAGTTCCGCGTACCGGTCGGCAGCACATTGCTGGCGGCAATGGAAGCTCACGCGCTGCCGGTCAACGCCGCCTGCCGCGCTGGGGTGTGCGGCTCATGCAAAACCCGCATCCTCGAAGGTGACTACACCACCACCAGCAGCATGACGCTGACGGCGGCTGAAATCGCCCAGGGCTATGTGCTGGCCTGCAGTTGCCAACTGCAAGGTGACGTCACCCTCGCCTGATGCTTTCTGCCCCGTCGGCCACGATGGGGCATTTATCGGCAAGCAGGCTTTACCTTCCCCTTCTACACTTTCCCGGTTCCATGTTCGTTACTGCGTTATTTGAGAAAGACTGATAAGTCATACCCAATAGATTTCAAGTCACGGCCAGGCGGCACACGCTGTGGTTTGAAAGATAAAGGGACCTTTACAACGCTTGGGGGAATTATGAAGCAAACTATAGCCACACTGATCGCCAAAACTCTGGAACAGGCCGGTGTGAAACGCATTTGGGGCGTCACCGGCGATTCGCTCAACGGCCTCAGCGACAGCCTGCACCGTATGGGCACCATCGAATGGCTGGGAACCCGCCATGAAGAGGTCGCCGCCTTCGCCGCCGGAGCAGAAGCCCAGTTGACGGGTCAGTTGGCGGTCTGTGCCGGCTCCTGCGGCCCCGGTAACCTGCATCTGATTAACGGTCTGTTCGACTGCCACCGCAATCATGTGCCGGTATTGGCGATTGCCGCACACATTCCCTCCAGCGAAATCGGCAGTGGCTATTTCCAGGAAACCCACCCGCAAGAACTATTTCGCGAATGCAGCCACTACTGTGAACTGGTCTCTAACCCGGAACAGTTGCCCCGGGTACTGGAAATCGCCATGCGCAAGGCGATCCTCAATCGCGGCGTGTCGGTGATCGTCCTGCCGGGCGACGTGGCGCTGCGGATGGCACCGGAAGACGCCAGCATGGTGTGGCACACCCCGGCACTGCCGCTGGTTCAGCCGCCAATGAGCGAACTGAACAGGCTGGCGGAGACCCTGAACAAGGCGAAGAACATTACGCTGATGTGCGGCAGCGGTTGCGCCGGCTCCCATGACGAAGTGGTCAAGTTGGCCGAACGGTTGCAGGCTCCGGTGGTTCATGCACTGCGCGGTAAAGAGCATATCGAATGGGACAACCCCTAC
Organism: Serratia sp. AR11; assembly: GCF_056376275.1. Lineage (NCBI taxonomy): Bacteria > Pseudomonadati > Pseudomonadota > Gammaproteobacteria > Enterobacterales > Yersiniaceae > Serratia > Serratia sp. AR11. The sequence goes on along the minus strand of NZ_CM150739.1, from coordinate 1,843,239 downwards.
AGCGTCGGCATGACCGGGCTGATCGGTTTCTCTTCCGGCTACCACGCCATGATGAACGCCGACACCCTGGTATTGCTCGGTACCCAGTTCCCGTACCGTGCCTTCTATCCGACCAATGCCAATATCATTCAGATCGACATCAACCCCGGCAGCATCGGCGCACACTGCCCGGTCAATATGGCGCTGGTGGGGGATATCCATACCACCCTCACAGCCCTGCTGCCGCAGTTGGAACCCAAGAGCGACCATGCGTTCCTCGACAAGGCGCTGGAGCACTACCGCACTGCGCGCAAGGATCTCGACGGGCTGGCGACGGCCAATGACGATCAGCCGATTCACCCGCAGTATCTGGCGCAACAGCTCAGCCAATACGCCAGCGATGACGCCATCTTCACCTGCGACGTCGGCACACCCACCGTTTGGGCCGCACGCTATTTGAAGATGAACGGCAAACGTCGCCTGCTCGGGTCGTTCAATCATGGCTCGATGGCGAACGCCATGCCACAGGCGATTGGCGCACAGGCCACCGAACCGGGCAAACAGGTGATCGCCATGTGCGGCGACGGCGGCTTCACCATGCTGATGGGGGATTTCCTGTCGCTGGCGCAACTGAAACTGCCGGTCAAGATTGTGATTTTCAACAACAGCGTGCTGGGCTTCGTGGCGATGGAAATGAAGGCCGGTGGCTACCTGACTGACGGCACCGATCTGCACAATCCTGATTTTGCGGCCATTGCCAACGCCGCCGGCATCAAAGGCATTCGCGTAGAGAAAGCTTCTGATTTGGATGGTGCGCTGCAGGAAATGTTGGCGCATCCCGGCCCGGCACTGCTGGACGTCGTCACCGCCAAACAGGAACTGGCGATGCCGCCGCAGATCAAATTCGAGCAGGCCAAGGGCTTTAGCCTGTATATGCTGCGCGCCATTATCAACGGCCGCGGTGACGAAGTGGTCGAGCTGGCAAAAACCAACTGGTTGCGTTAATAATCGTGTCCTCTTTCAGCTAAAACTATCTCCAACAAATTTCAAGTTGCAGCCAATAACGCTGCGGCTTGAAAGATGAAGGGGAAAAGGATTTTTATGCTTATCGATCTACGCAGTGACACCGTGACCCGCCCCAGCGCCGCGATGCGCGATGCCATGGCCCAGGCAGAAGTGGGTGATGATGTTTACGGCGATGACCCCACGGTCAACGCTCTGGAGGCAGAAGCGGTCCGTCTGTCCGGTAAAGAGGCGGCGCTGTTCCTGCCAAGCGGCACTCAGGCCAACCTGGTGGCGTTGCTGAGCCATTGCCAGCGCGGTGACGAGTACATTGTCGGCCAGCAGGCGCATAACTATAAATACGAGGCCGGCGGCGCGGCGGTGCTCGGCAGCATCCAGCCACAGCCGATTGAAGCTAACCCGGACGGCACCCTGCCGCTCGATAAGGTCGCGGCGGCCATCAAACCCGACGATATCCACTTTGCCAAAACGCGCCTGCTGAGCCTGGAAAACACTATCAGCGGCCGTGTGCTGCCCTTGGCGTACCTGCAGCAGGCCTGGCAATTCAGCCGCGAGCATCAACTGGCGTTACACATCGACGGCGCACGTATCTTTAACGCCGCCGTCGCGCTAAATGTGCCGTTGAAAGAGATTGTGCAGTACTGCGACACCTTCACCATTTGCCTGTCGAAAGGGCTGGGCGCGCCGGTGGGTTCCTTGCTGTGCGGCAGCGAAGCCTTTATCCAGCAGGCCCTGCGCTGGCGTAAAATGACCGGCGGTGGCCTGCGGCAGGCCGGCATTCTGGCGGCGGCCGGTCTCTATGCGCTGGAGCACAATGTCGAACGGCTGCGTGAAGATCACGACAATGCCAAATGGCTGGAACAACAACTGCAACAGATTGGCGTGGAGATCGTTGAACCGGGCGCGCAGACCAACGTACTGTACCTGCGCCAGTCACCAGAGCTGGCGGCCAGGCTGGGTCCCTGGATGCGTGAGCGCGGCGTGCTGATCAACAGCGGGCCACTGACGCGCATTCTGACCCACCTTGACGTCAGCCGTCAGGATTTGCAGCAAGTGGTCGATTTATGGCAGCAGTTCCTCAGGCAGCACGCCTGAGTGCTTGTCTGTACGGGGCGTCAACGCGCCCCGCATTCAGAGTATCCAGCGGCCATAAACCCAGTACCAAATCGCCAGCGTCGCCACAATATTCAGCACCACGCTGACGATAAACCAGGTTTTGAACGGCTGTTTCTGGGTTTTATGGCGAAAGACCTGCTGCGCAACTATCGCTCCCACCCAACCGCCCACCAGCCCGAACACCAGCAGCGTGCTTTCCGGCACCCGCTGCCAGCTTCTGCGTGCAGCAAACTTATCCGCACCGTAGACCACCAGCGTCAGCAGGTTAGCCAACAACCACCACATCCAGATCGGATGCAAGAAAAACAAACTGGCGATCAGCGCCAGTCCCAACAGGGCATAACAAACAGCATTGAGTTTCATATCTTCCGGCTTAACGCAGACAAACGGCGGGTAGTGTGACGCCCCCCGTCAGCGGATGCAATGCCCGCATAACCACACAAAAAGTGCATTTAAACCACGAGTTTGGCATCCTGTGACTATGCTAAACAGACTTTCACCGCAAAGGCGGCGCTAATGACAGCTCAACGCGTACTGGTTCTTGGGGCCAGCGGCTATATCGGCCAAAACCTGATCCCCCACCTGATTGAACAGGGACATCACATTACCGCCGCCGCACGTCGTATCGAATGGCTGCAGGAACAGCACTGGCCGCAGGTTAACTGCCAATATGTCGACGTTTACCGGCCGGAAACCCTGGCCGCCGCGCTGTGGGAGATCGACGCGGTTTATTATCTGATCCACGGTATGGGCGACGGCGATGATTTTATTGAAAAGGAACGCCAGGCCGCTGAAAACCTGCGTGACGCGCTGCGCAGTTCCAGCGTCAAACAGGTCATTTTTCTCGGCGCATTGCAACCTGAGGGCGACAGCTCGCCACACCTGGTGGCACGCAAGCTGACCGGGGATATCCTGCGTCAGAGCGGTGTTCCCGTCACCGAGCTAAGAGCCAGTATTATTGTCGGCCCCGGCTCGGCCGCGTTCGAAATCATGCGCGATATGGTCTACAACCTGCCGGTGCTTACGCCGCCGCGCTGGGTACGTTCCAAATCTTCTCCGGTGGCGTTGGAAAACCTGCTGGTATATCTGGCCGATCTGTTGGCACATCCGGCGGAAGAAAACCGCATTTTTGACGTCGCCGGCCCGGAGTACATCAGTTACCAGACCATGTTTGAACGCTTTATCGCCATCAGCGGCAAGAAACGTTGGCTGATCCCGATTCCTCTGCCGACCCGATTTATCTCGGTCTGGTTTATCAGCATGATCACCTCGGTGCCCACGTCTATCGCCAACGCGCTGATCCAGGGGTTGAACCACGATCTGCCCGCCGACGGTAAACCGCTACAGGCGTTAATCCCGCAGACGCTGCAAACCTTCGATCAGGCGGTGACGGCCACCCTGCGGCGTGAGGAGGAAGTGGTCGATTCCGCCGACTGGGGTTACGATCCGGAAGCGCGGGCGCGCTGGCGGCCGGGCTATGGTTTTTATCCGAAGCAGGCGGGTTGCTCGATAGAAACCCAGGCATCCAGCCAGGCCCTGTGGCATACGGTGCAGCAACTGGGGGGCAAAGAGGGCTATTTTTACGCCAATATCCTGTGGCAGATCCGCGCACGTATGGACGATATGATTGGCAACCGCGTGGTGTATGGCCGTCCGCAGCGCGACACGCTGGAGGTTGGCGACGTCGTCGACGGCTGGAAAGTGATCACCCTCAAACCACAGCGGCTACTGGCACTGCTGTTTGGCATGAAAGCCCCCGGCCTGGGCCGCCTCGCTTTCACCATCAAGGATCACGGCGACCATCGTACCCTGGACGTACGGGCCTGGTGGCACCCCGCCGGGTTTAGCGGGCTGCTGTATTGGTTCGCCATGATGCCCGCTCATCTGTTTATTTTTCGCGGTATGGCCCGGCGTATTGCCAAACTGGCTGAAGAGCATCCGCGCAATCAGCCGTAACAGGCGGCATCCAGATGCTCAATTGTCGATCAACCGCACACTTTGCTGCTGCGGTTAGGCCCTTTCCGATTGCATAGAGCACGAAATAACGGAAGAATGGCATCTTATTTGCTGTAGCGCCGCTGAAGGCCGTCAGCATTCTGATTTTTGGTGAGAATAGAGTTTGTTATGAAGGTATTGGTCACCGGTGCAACCAGTGGGTTAGGCCGTAACGCCGTTGAATATCTGCGCCGTCAGGGCATTAAAGTGCGCGCCACCGGTCGCAACCAGGCGATGGGCAGTCTGCTGGAAAAAATGGGTGCGGAATTCATTCATGCCGATCTCACCAATCTGATCTCATCGCAGGCCAAAGCCATGCTGGCCGATGTGGACGTGCTGTGGCACTGCTCCAGTTTCACTTCCCCCTGGGGTACCGAAGAAGCCTTTGAACTGGCCAACGTGCGCGCCACCCGTCGCCTGGGCGAATGGGCGGCGGCCTACGGCGTTTCGCAGTTTATCCATATCTCTTCGCCTGCGGTTTACTTCGACTATCATCATCATCGCAATGTTACCGAAGACTTCCGCCCTGTACGCTATGCCAACGAGTTTGCCCGCAGCAAGGCCGCCGGTGAACAAGTGATCCAACAGTTGGCGCTGTCCAACCCGCAGACCCACTTCACCATCCTGCGCCCTCAGGGGTTATTCGGACCGCACGACAAGGTGATGCTGCCGCGTCTGTTACAGATGATCAAACGCTACGGCAACCTGCTGCTGCCACGCGGCGGTGCCGCGCTGGTGGACATGACCTATCTGGAGAACGCAGTGCATGCCATGTGGCTGGCGACCCAGAAAGAAAATACCCCGTCGGGCCGCGCCTACAACATCACCAACCAGCAGCCGCGTCAGCTACGCAGCGTGGTGCAGCAGTTGATCGACGAGTTGGGCATGAAGTGTCGGATCCGCTCGGTACCCTACCCAATGCTCGACATGATGGCGCGTGGCATGGAAAAGCTCGGCAGCAAAAGTGAAAAAGAGCCGGTACTGACCCACTATGGCGTCGCCAAGCTCAATTTTGATCTGACGCTGGACACCACACGTGCCCAGCAAGAACTGGACTACCGGCCGATTATTTCGCTGGATGAAGGTATCTCGCGTACCGCCCGCTGGCTGAAGGATCACGGCAAGCTGCACGGCCTGTAATTAACGGGCGGCTCCGTATTTCAGCAACAGCGCATCGACAATCGCCTCACTCTCCGCATCCGGCTCACCGCGATAATCGCTGGGCCGGAAATGCATCTGAAACGCCGCCAGCACGTTTTTTTGCTGCCTGGCATCCCAGCGCACATCCATGCCGTAACCGTAACTCGCCAGCTTGGCCATCAACGGTGCCAGCGGCACTTCGGCATGCTTATCCCGCCCGGCCAATAGTTTCTGCACCTGCCCCTCATCCGGCCAGGCACCTATGCCCGCCTGCGCCAGTTGCTGCCAGGGGAATAACGGACCGGGATCCTGCTTGCGCTGCGGCGCAATATCGCTGTGCCCCACCACGTCCGTCGGCTGAATGCCGTAGCGCTGAATAATATCGCGGCTCAGTGGGATCAACAGGGCAATTTGCTGTGGCGTATAGGGCTGCCAGTGGGTAAACAGCAGGGTTTGGTTGAACCCGCGATTGACGATCTCAATACCGATCGAGGTGTCATTGAGGTTGGTTCTGCCGCGCCAACTGCTGGCCCCGGCATGCCATGCTCGCAGAGCTTCCGGCACCAGTTGAAATGCCACCGGTTTGCCCTGAGCCAACGGCGGGTGCGCCGGCAACAGATAATGCGCACTAACGTGTTCATCCGTCAGGGTTTTCAATGAGGAGTGGAAGTCTTCGGCGGTGTAATGCATCACCAGAAAACGAATGCGCTGGTCTGCGCCCTGGGCCTGATGCAGCGTTTCTAGCTGATAGCCACCATGATCGACGATGGTGTTCTGCGGCATGCTTTGGCAGCCTGCGAGCAGCGCCACGGCAAATATCCCTGGCCAAATTTTCACGAATCCCTCCTGTGTTAGCTACGCCGAATTTGTTACCCGGATTGATTAACTTGCATCCAATAATCAAGTTATTCAATAAATGATGACAGAGATGCCAGCCTCATCATTATGACGCCCCGGCAGAAGCCGGGGCGTGAGAGAAGGGATTAACGACTGACTTTCACTGCGGTGCCGCTGACGGTCACCATCAGCATGCTGCTGTCTTTACCCACGGTTTCATAATCGATATCAATCCCGACCACTGCGTTGGCGCCCAACTCTTTTGCCTGCTCTTCCAGTTCCTTGAAGGCGATCAGACGCGCTTTACGCAGCTCTTTCTCATAGGCCCCAGAACGGCCGCCGACGATGTCACGCACGCCGGCAAAGAAATCACGGAAAATATTGGCACCCAAAATTGCCTCGCCGGTGACAACGCCGCAGTACTCGGTAATGGTAAACCCTTCCAGGGTCGGGGTGGTTGAAAGCTGCATTAAAACTCCTTGCTGATTGATTCATGGCATTTATCTGACCATCGTTTTAGCATTATGTTCTGTATTGAAATGGCACGCACTACGAATGCAAGGCCAGAAATCGCATTTATACTGTAGGCTAGTGGTCTTCATGGTAGAGACTTTCACATAAGGTAATGAGATGAAAATAAAAACGATCGCGGCTGTTTTTCCCTTAGCGCTGTTACTGAGTGCCTGCACCACCGTTGAACCGGCATTCAAGGATATCGGCACCCGTACCGGCGGTTGTGTGGAAGGCGGCCCGGATGCGGTGGCCCAGAAATTTTACGATTTGCGCCTGCAACAAGGTGCCGGTACTACCCTGCCGGACAGCAACCGTCTGGCGCAATTGCAGCCTTACCTGAGTAAAGTGCTGTACCAGGATCTGGTAACTGCTAACCAGAATCCGGGCAAACATCAGGTCACCGGCGATCTGTTTACCGGCAATGCTCAGGGGCCGACCAGCGCCACCGTCGCCAGCGCGTCGACCATTCCTAATACCGATGCCAAAAATATCCCGTTGCGCGTTCAACTCAGCTACCAGAAAGACGGTGGCAGCGCAGTCAACTGGCAGGATGAAGTGCTGATGGTGCGCGAAGGCACCTGTTGGGTCGTGGACGATATCCGCTATCTGAACGTGCCACCGCACGCCGCCAGCGGCACGCTGCGTCAGGTATTGGAAAACCAGTAAGCCAATTCAACCACCGGTGCCCTTGGGTACCGGTGGTTAGATAAATGCCTTGATTACGCGCAATATTTGTTCAATTTGAGAAATTTCGCTACCTGCCTCACAGCATGCACGACAAATCCCCCCTTCGAACCTGACTCGCGGTATCTTGTGCTATTCTTTTACTATTCTGCCGCGCAGTAATAAATTTTAACGCACAAAGATTGCATAAGTATTCTGTGGAAGTTAACATTCGCGGCATCAATATCTATTCAATTCTGGCGCATGAGCATTCAACTTAACGGTATCAATTGCTATTACGGCGCACATCAGGCGCTGTTTGACATCACGCTGGATTGCCCAGCAGGGGAAACCTTAGTGCTGCTGGGTCCAAGCGGCGCGGGGAAAAGCTCGTTATTGCGGGTGTTGAACCTGTTGGAAATGCCGCGTTCGGGCCAGTTGCAGATCGCCGGTAACCAATTCGACTTTAAGCAGGCTCCGGGCGAAAAAGCCATTCGCGAGCTGCGGCAGAACGTCGGCATGGTATTCCAGCAATACAATCTCTGGCCTCACCTCACCGTGGTGCAAAACCTGATCGAAGCGCCTTGCCGCGTGCTGGGCCTGACCAAGGCTCAGGCGATGGAGCGTGCCGACAAACTGCTCAAACGCCTGCGCCTGACCGACTTTGCCGATCGTTTCCCGCTGCACCTATCCGGTGGCCAGCAACAGCGTGTGGCCATTGCCCGTGCGCTGATGATGGAACCGCAGGTATTGCTGTTTGATGAACCGACCGCCGCGCTGGATCCTGAGATCACCGCCCAAATCGTCAGCATCATTCGCGAATTGGCCGGCACCGGGATCACCCAGGTGATCGTGACCCACGAGGTGGAAGTGGCGCGTAAAACCGCCAGCCGCGTGGTGTACATGGAAAACGGCCACGTGGTGGAACAAGGCGATGCCAGCCACTTCAAGAATCCACAGACCACCGAGTTTGCCAATTACTTATCACACTAACAATTTTACTTGCTGTAATTTGGGGAGTTTGCGATGAAAAAACTAATAATCGCCGCCGTTCTGGCCGGCATCAGCGTTTCCGCCTCTGCAGCCGAAACCATCCGTTTCGCTACCGAAGCTTCTTATCCTCCATTTGAATTTATTGACGCCGGCAACAAGATCCAGGGCTTTGATGTCGATCTGGCCAATGCGCTGTGTAAAGAGATGCAGGCCGAGTGTACCTTCACCAATCAGGCCTTTGACAGCCTCATCCCAAGCCTGAAGTTCAAGCGCTTCGACGCGGTGATGGCCGGTATGGACATCACGCCTGAGCGTGAAAAGCAGGTGCTGTTTACCAAGCCGTATTACGACAACTCCGCGCTGTTTGTTGCCCAGAAAGGCAAAGTGGCTGACGTCGCTGCGCTGAAAGGCAAGAAAGTGGGCGTGCAGAACGGCACTACCCATCAGAAATACCTGACCGATAAGCATCCGGAAATCACCACCGCGCCTTACGACAGCTATCAGAACGCCATTCTGGATCTGAAAAATGGCCGCGTTGATGCGGTATTCGGTGACACTGCGGTGGTCAACGAATGGCTGAAACAAAACGCGGCACTGGCCGCCGTGGGCGACAAAGTGACCGATAAAGACTACTTCGGTACCGGCCTGGGCATTGCCGTTCGCCAGAAAAATACCGATCTGCAGGGCAAGTTCAACGCCGCTCTGGACAAGATCAAACAGGATGGGACTTACGAAACCATCTACAAAAAATGGTTCCAGCAGTAATCACTCTGATGAATGAAATCCAACCTTTAGCAAGCGCCGCCGGGATGACCGTCGGCCTTGCCGTTTGTGCCCTTATCCTTGGGCTGATCCTGGCGATGCTGTTTGCCGTCTGGGAGTCATCACGCTGGAAAGTAGTTAGCTGGCTCGGCACCGCCTGGGTCACTCTGTTGCGCGGCCTGCCGGAAATTCTGGTGGTGCTGTTCATCTATTTCGGCTCATCGCAGCTGTTGTTGATGCTGTCCGATGGCTTCACCCTGAACCTTGGTCTGTTCCAACTGCCGATCCAACTGGCGATTGATAACTTTGAAGTCAGCCCGTTCCTGTGCGGCGTCATTGCTCTCGCCCTGCTCTATTCAGCCTATGCGTCGCAAACGCTGCGTGGCGCATTGAAGGCCGTGCCGCAGGGGCAATGGGAATCCGGTCAGGCACTGGGCATGAGCACGACGGCAATTTTCTTCCGCCTGATCATGCCGCAGATGTGGCGTCACGCGCTACCGGGCCTCGGTAACCAGTGGCTGGTATTGCTGAAGGATACCGCGCTGGTGTCACTGATTAGCGTTAACGATCTGATGCTGCAAACCAAAAGCATTGCCACCCGCACCCAGGAGCCTTTTACCTGGTACGTGATAGCGGCGGCGATTTATCTGGTGGTCACCCTGATCAGTCAGTACATCATTAAACGCATCGAACTACGCACCACGCGTTTTGAGCGGGGGCCAGCCTGATGTTTGAGTTCTTGCCGGAAATTATCAAAGGGCTGCACACCAGCCTGACGCTGACCATCACCGCGCTGATCGTGGCGCTGGTGCTGTCGCTGGTGCTGACGGTGATCCTGACGCTGAAAACGCCGATCCTGACGCCGCTGGTAAAAATCTATATCACCCTGTTCACCGGTACGCCGCTGCTGGTGCAGATCTTCCTGATCTACTACGGTCCCGGTCAGTTCCCGGCGATCCGCGAGTATCCGTGGTTATGGAACTTGCTGTCGCAACCGTGGCTGTGTGCGATGATCGCATTGGCGCTGAACAGTGCCGCCTATACCACCCAACTGTTTTACGGTGCGGTACGGGCGATACCGGCCGGTCAGTGGCAATCTTGTGAAGCACTCGGCATGTCGCGTTCGCAGTCGCTGCGTATCCTGCTGCCATTCGCCTTCAAGCGTGCGCTGTCGTCTTACTCCAACGAAGTGGTGCTGGTGTTCAAAAGTACCTCGCTGGCCTATACCATCACCCTGATGGAAGTCATGGGCTACAGCCAGCTGATGTATGGCCGAACCTACGACGTGATGGTGTTTGGTGCGGCCGGGTTGGTGTATCTGTGCGTCAACGGCCTGCTGACGCTGCTGATGCGTCTGGTCGAGCGCCGTGCATTGGCGTTTGAACGCCGCAACTGAGTCAGTAGAGCGATACTCTCAAAGCCCTGCCAGCGCGGGGCTTTTTTACACCCAGAACAAATTTTTAATCATTTATATTGCATATTAATTCATTAAATGGCAGGGTTAACACCGACCGACAGCCGCCAAAACCTCTGGGTTATTGTCAGTAAAATCAAGCGGTTACGAGATAAAAACACGCAGTCTTGCAGACAGGAGCTTTAAGCATGAAAAAACTATTGCTGGCCGCCACGGTATTAGCAGGCATCGCCTTTAACGCCAGCGCAGCCGAGACCATTCGTTTCGCCGCTTCCGCCACCTACCCGCCGTTTGAGTCGCTGGATGCCAACAACAAGATCGTGGGTTTTGATATCGATCTGGCTAACGCGCTGTGCAAACAAATGAAGGCCGAATGTACCTTCACCAACCAGGCGTTCGACAGCCTGATCGCCGCGCTTAAATTCAAGAAATACGACGCGGTGATCTCCGGTATGGACATCACGCCAGAGCGCAGCAAGCAAGTTGCCTTCACTCAGCCCTATTATGCCAACTCGGCAATTGTGATTGCCGAAAAAGGCAAATTCAGTTCGCTGGCGGATCTGAAAGGGAAAAAGGTCGGCATGGAGAACGGCACCACCCACCAGAAATACATGCAGGACAAGCACCCGGAGATTAACACCGTCTCTTACGACAGCTATCAGAACGCCATTCTCGAGTTGAAAAATGGCCGTATTGACGGCGTATTCGGTGATACCGCCGTGGTGAATGAGTGGCTGAAGAACAACCCTCAGTTGGCTCCGGTCGGTGAACACGTTACCGATGCACAATACTTCGGTACCGGTCTGGGTATTGCGGTACGGCCGGACAATCAGGCGCTGCTGGCCAAGCTCAACAGTGCGCTGGACGCCATTAAGGCCGACGGCACCTACAAAGCCATTAACGACAAGTGGTTCCCGCAGTAACAGCGGTTCAGGGCGTGGAGTACCACGCCCCACACTTATCTCTGTAGTCTATTCTGTTCATAAAGCAACCCACTTACAGGTGGCGATGATGATGAGCAAATACGATGTTTCAAACTCACAGGGGCAATTTGCCGACGGTGAACGCCAGGAAGTACTGCTCAATAAACTGGGTATAGTTCGCGTGGAAGATATCAACGATGTTGAATTGGTGCTGCTGGAGAAATTATATCACTCCGTTTTAGGCGCTGACTTCCCTCAGGGCAGGATTACCCTGGCCATGCTCAGGCAATGGCATCACCGCTGGTTGGGCAATGTCTATGACTGGGCTGGCCACGACCGCTCGGTCAATATCAGTAAGGACGGCTTTATGTTCGCACCGGCGGCGCAAATCGTTAAGCTGATGGGTCAATTTCAGTCAAACTGCCTTGATCGCTATACCCCCTGCGCCGATTTGGATGAAGCCGCATTAATTGAAGCTATCGCCATTACCCATATCGAACTGATACTGATCCATCCTTTTCGCGAGGGAAATGGTCGGTTGGCGCGTTTATTATCGGACGTGATGGCGGTTCAGGCGGGGTTTGAACCTTTGGATTATGGCTGTTGGGAAAACAATCGGCCGCAGTATATCGCCGCCATTCATCATGGGATGCTGATGGATTACCAACCTATGCAGGAATGGGTTAAACAGGCACTGACAGCTGGCTAAAGTGCCAGATGAAGATAAGCGTATTTTTCGCGTTTTTCGGCCAATGTAGCCGCCACCTGTGTTGACGCCTGCCCGGTTTCAATGGCCGTGGAAGTGGCTACGGCACGTGCAATGCGCTCTGACGACGGCTTACCGGATTGTTTCTGTGGCTGGTGCTTTTTCATGTTTTCCCCTCGCTAGTGGGTTCAGTATAACCTTAATCCTTGGTTACTGCCGAACCAGCAGCGTCAGTACTTCGTAATGGGCGGTATGCGGGAACATATCAAACAGCTGTACGCGCTCGATGCGGTAATCCGGCAACATCTCAATGTCTTTCGCCATGCTCTCGGCGTTACAGCTCGAATACAGAATATAGCCCGGTGCCATCTGGTTCAGATAGTCGCACAGTGCTTTGCCAATACCGCGTCGCGGCGGATTAACCAGCACCAGTTGCGGCACGCTGCCTTCGGCGGTAGCGAACCGGGTAGAATCCAGCGCCTGGAAATCGACGTGTTGCAAACCCAGAGTTTTCGCCGATTGGCGCGCGCAGGCAATCGCCTCGGCGCTAATTTCGATGCCGGTCAGGCGTGTCTCCGGTAGCGCGCAATGCAGGCCAAACCCACCCACACCGCAGAACAGATCCCACATACTGTCGATAGCCAGTGCCCGCACCCAGTCACGGGCGGTGGCGTAAAGCTCGGCGGCCACCTGCGGGTTGGTCTGGAAGAAACTTTGCGGGCGGATATACAACGGCACCTGGTTAAATTGCTCTTCCAGCGCCTGTTGCTCGGTCAGCGGGATCTCGCGCTCCCCTTCCATAATCGCCATATGTACCGGCTGAATATTGGCGGAAATCACCCTGAGCTGCGGCAACTGCTGTTGCAGCCACGGCAGTGCGGCACGCAGCTGCGCCAGCTTGTTGTCTGAACGAAGTACAAAGCGCAGCATTACGCCACCACTGTGGGTACTTTCAGTCAGTAACAGGTACTTCAGTTCGCCACGTTTACGCGCCACGTTGTAGGGCGTCAGGCCGGCGCGGGCGATAAAACTTTTCAGCACATCAAACATCGGCGAGAAACTGGCGGGATACAGTGGACAGGCGCTCAGATCCACCGCCGTGCCGTCACGATGCAGCATGCCCAGTAGCGGACGCTCTACGCTGCCGCTGACTACCATTTTGGCTTTATTGCGAAATGCGCTCTGCTCGCCGGCGATCGGCTCTAGCCACTGCGCAACGTCACGGTCACTCAGCAGTGATTGCAGATGATGCTGTTTGTCCGTCAGTTGCTGCGGGTACGGCTTTTCCAACCACTGACAGGAACGGCAGGTGCCCGCCGTATACAAAGCGCAATGCATGAAGATAACCCTGAGTTCGGGGTGAATAATTAAGGGCGCAGAGTTTATCACTCTACGCCGTTAAAATCTCAATTGCGCACGGCGAAATAACGGCGGCTGGTAGCGGGAACAAACAATAATGCCAGAATGACGACATCGGGGATTTTTTGCAGGATCAGCATGTGCAAGATTTGGCCGCTGGTTTCACCTTCAACGGTAAAGACCTCCGGCAGAAAACTGCCAATGGTGGCCAACAGCAGATAACCAACCACCAGGCATTGGCAGGCCACAAAACCCCAACGCCCCCAGTTGCGGCCGCGCATCACCGCAAAACCGCAACTGATTTGCAGGCACAGTAATAACAGGCCAGCCAGAAAGATCAGGGTGGAATCCCAGGCCTGTGCGCTGGTGCTGACGAACTCCTGAGCGCCATCGACCCCCAGTTCCCCCAACAGCAACAGCACGCTGATGCACTTGATAGCCACCATCGCCGTTCCGGCCACCATCACCGGCACTGGCGCATCTGAATTCATTCTTATTCCCTGCCTGCTGTTCAGCATGTCTGACATGTCCATATTCCGCAACAAAACGCCACCTGTTCAGGTTAAGGATGTACGACGTCGTTTAAGTGGGCGTTTCCCTCTCCAGTGGGAGAGGGAACAATATCAACTTAAGTGACCAGCATTAACCTATTCAAACGAGATATATAAAGTCAGGTAATCAATTGCAATACCAATAATTGCAAAAATAGCAGGTTTAATCAGACTCAGCTACGGGCAGCCTTTTGTAATTCGCGCGATCGCTGTTTTTCCGAGCGCGCCATAAACCACCATGCAATCAGGCCGATAACGCCGACTACCAGCAGGATCAAACTCGCCAGGGCGTTAATTTCCGGATTAACCCCCATTCGTACGCTGGAGAACACCAGCATCGGCAAGGTAGTCGCGCCCGGCCCGGCGACGAAACTGGCAATCACCAGGTCATCCAGCGACAGGGTAAAGGCCAGCATCCAACCGGCGATCAGCGCCGGTGCAATCATCGGCAGAGTGATCACGAAAAACACTTTCAGCGGTGTCGCGCCCAGATCCATCGCCGCCTCTTCGATAGAACGATCCAACTCACGCAGGCGCGAGCTGATCACCACCGAAACATAGGCAGTACAGAAAGTGACGTGCGCCAGCCAGATGGTAAACATCCCCCGTTCCGACGGCCAACCAAAGGCATGCCCCATCGCCACAAACAGCAGCAGCAACGACAGGCCGGTGATCACATCCGGCATAACCAGCGGTGCCGTCAGCATAAAGGCAAAACCGGTTGAACCACGAAAACGGCCAAAACGGACCATTACCACTGCCGCAATCGCCCCCAGCACCACCGCGGCAGTCGCCGAGGCGGCGGCGATAGTCAGGCTGAGCCCGACGGCGCTAATCATCGCCGAATCATGGAACAACTCGGTATACCAGCGCGTGGACCAACCGGCCCACACCGTCACCAGTTTGGAACTGTTGAACGAGTAGATCACCAGCATCAGCATCGGCGCATACAAGAAGGTGAAACCCACTACCAAAATAGCGATACGCCACGGCGAGCGCACTACCGGCAAGTTGTTCATCCCTGCCCCCCTATTTCCTTGTTCTGGTGCTTGTGGAACCAGAGAATCGGTACGATCAACAGCAGCAGCATGACGGTGGCCACTGCCGAGGCTACTGGCCAGTCACGGTTATTAAAGAACTCCTGCCACAGTACCCTGCCGATCATAATACTGTCCGGCCCGCCCAGCAGTTCCGGGATCACGAATTCGCCGACCGCCGGGATAAACACCAGCATCGAACCGGCAATAATTCCGCCGCGGGTCAGCGGCATAATCACGCTGAAAAAGGTTTTCAACGGTTTAGCGCCCAGATCCAGCGACGCCTCCACCAGTGAATAGTCCAACCGCGTCAGCGCGGTATAAATCGGCAGCACCATAAACGGCAGGTAGGAGTACACCACGCCGATATACACCGCCAGATTGGTGTGCAGGATCACCAACGGCTGATCGATCACCCCGGTCCATAACAAGAAGTTATTGAGGATGCCGTTATTTTTCAGAATGCCCATCCAGGCGTAAACGCGGATCAGGAACGAGGTCCACGACGGCAGGATCACCAACAACAGCAAAATATTACGGGTTGAGGATTTGCTGTGCGCCACCGCCCAGGCCAGCGGATAGCCGATGACCAGACAGCAAACCGTCGATACCGCCGCCACCTGCAGCGATTGCAGATAAGCGTCTATATACAGCGGATCGTCGGTCAGTTGCAGGTAGTTGGCAAAATTGAGCGCGATGTCCAGCTTACCCTCTGCCCAGCTCATCAGGTCAGTGTAGGGCGGGACCGCCAACGCCAGTTCCGCCAGGCTGATCTTGAACACGATCAGGAACGGCAGCAGGAACAGCAGCGTCAACCACAGCAGCGGCACCGCGATCACCAGCTTGCGGCCATGGGCCATCTGCAGGCGCTGGAAAAAGGCTTTTAACGGGCCGGGCCCTTTGGCCGGTGGTTCCGGTGGTGTGTGTTCAGCAAGCATTGTCATAATGATTATTCCTCACCTTCTCGACTCACACCGTCAACACGACACAGCTGTCGGCTTCCCAGCACAGGCGCACTTCGTCGCCCCAGGTCGGCATCCCTTTGCGGAAACGGTGGCCGTTTTGCAATTGGGCGCTAATAATCTGGCCGCTGAGCAACTTCACATGGTAGATAGACAGGTCGCCGAGGTAGGCGATATGTGCCACTTCCCCAACCGCAAAGTTGCAACCGTCCTGCGGAACCTCTTCGCACAGCATGATTTTTTCCGGCCTCAGCGCGACCTGGATCGGCACGCCGTCCACTACCGAGGCATCGGAGTCCACCTTTATCGCATGGCGCAAGCCGGGACTTTGCAGGATCAAGCCATCGTCATGGCGCTCTTGCAGCACACAATCAAAAACGTTCACCGAGCCGATAAATTCAGCGCTGAAACGGCTGTTCGGATGCTCGTAGATCTCTTCCGGTTCGCCGATCTGTACAAATTTGCCACGGTTCATGATGGCAATGCGCCCTGCCATGGTCATCGCCTCTTCCTGGTCATGGGTGACCATTACGCAGGTCACGCCAACCCGCTCAAGAATATCCGTCACTTCCAGTTGCATGCGGTCACGCAGTTTTTTATCCAATGCGCCCATCGGCTCATCCAGCAGCAGCAGTTTCGGCCGTTTGGCCAGGCTGCGTGCCAGTGCCACCCGCTGGCGTTGGCCACCGGATAGCTGATGCGGTTTACGCTTGGCGAATTCCTGCATGTGCACCAGCGACAGCATTTCCGCTACCCGATCGGCGATTTCCGCACGCGGCATTTTGTCCTGTTTCAGACCGAAGGCGATGTTTTGCTCTACCGTCATGTGCGGGAACAGCGCGTAGGACTGGAACATCATATTGATCGGCCGCTGGTAAGGCGGCACATGCGACATGTCCTGCCCATCGAGCACAATCTGCCCTTCCGTCGGCTGTTCAAAACCGGCCAGCATGCGCAACAGCGTCGACTTCCCGCAGCCAGATGGCCCCAGCAGAGCGAATATTTCGCCCTTATAGATGGTCAGGCTGACGTCTTCGACCGCGTTTTGGCCGTCAAAGGTTTTGGTGAGGTTACGGATTTCCAGCAGAGGGGTGAAGACCTTCTGCGACTTGGCTTGAGGACGAGGGATGACGTCGTTCAATCGGGGTGCTCTCCGGTGCAAACAGTACAAAAAACCACGGCGATTGCCATGGCCCAAAATGGCAATGCAGGCGGGGAGCACCCGCCTGCCGGTCAAAACAACCCTGAAACCGGCCCAACGGCCGCCCTCTGAGTATTAGCGTCCGCTTTTAACTTTAGTCCAGGCGCGAGTAATCACACGATCCAGCTTCGGCGACTGCACGTTCAGCGTAAACAGCTTGGCGCGCAGATCGGCCGGTGGGTACACGTTCGGATTGTTGCGGACTTCGGCATTGACCAGTGGTGTAGAGTCCTTCACCGCGTTGGCGTAATACACAAAGTTACTGATCCCCGCCATGACATCAGGCTTCATCAGGAAGTTCAGGAACTGGTAGGCAGCGTCCTTGTTTTTGGCATCCGCCGGCATGGCGAACATGTCAAAATAAGTGAGCGCCCCCTCTTTCGGGATCGCATAGGCCACGTTCACACCGTTCTTCGCTTCTTTGGCGCGATTGGCCGCCTGCATCACGTCGCCGGACCAGCCGATCGCTACGCAGATATCACCGTTTGCCAAATCGTTGATGTACTGGGAAGAGTGGAAATAACGGATGTTCGGCCGCAGCTTGAGCAACAGATCGTTGGCTGCACCGGTGTAATCTGCCGCGTTGGTGCTGTTGGGATCCTTGCCCAGGTAGTGCAGCACGGTGGCATAGACCTCACTTGGCGCATCCAGGAAGGAAACGCCGCAGCTTTTCAACTTCTCGAGATTTTCCGGTTTGAGGATCAGATCCCAGCTGTCAACCGGTGCGTCTTTGCCCAGTACCGCCTTCACCTTGTCGACGTTATAGCCGATGCCGGTGGTCACCATCAGATAAGGGATACCGTACTTGTTGTCCTTGTCATTGTGCGCCACCAGTTGCAGCATCTCGGGATCAAGGTTTTTGTAGTTCGGCATCTTGCTCTTGTCGAGCGGCTCGAAAATGCCGGCCTTCGACTGACGCTCAAGGAAATTGGATGAAGGTACCACCAGATCATAACCGGTGCTGCCCGCCATCAGTTTGCCTTCCAACACTTCGTTGGAGTCAAAGACGTCGTACACCACTTTAATGCCGGTTTCTTTCTGGAATTTGGCTAAGGTGTCCGGCGCAATATAGTCGGACCAGTTATAGATGTGCAGCGTTTTTTCCTCGGCTGACGCCGTGACGCTTGCTGCCATCAGCAGGCCGGCAACCACACCCGATAACCACTTTTTACGTAGGGTGACCATCCGTAACTTCCTCCAAAACAGGGGTGAATCATAGAATTGAACTTGTACCGCCAAACGATACAAAACCTTTCCTGATCGAGCGCAATCGTTGCAACCGCGGATTGAATGTCTATGCAGTTGATTGCATACACCTTTTTCAGTTGCCCAGCCCGCATGGTCACCAGGGGAATCGCAAGCCCTTAGCAGAATCAGCAGCATAACCGCTGTTGCCAAAACGCACCAGCCTCCGGGGATAAAACCGGCTTTTATCGATTTTTTATGCAGTTTGTCTGTATGTGATACGCCATTAATGGCATAAACGAAGAGGAATATCTGGCAGCAAAGGGTAAAACACAGAATATATTATTGCGGAAGGGAATAACGGCAGCATGCCGCCAGAGGGACGGCACGCATCATGTACAGTGGGGATCAGTGCAGCATTGGCAGGCGGTCAGCGGCAGCCGTGTTATCTTCTTCGTCACCCATAAACAGCAGATCGTTCGCCCGCGCCTCGAGGATCACCATCGAGATTTGCTCTTCCCCCTGCTGCATAAAGTGGGTGAACTGCTCCAACGTAACGCCAACGGCAATGCTCAGCGACTGACAGACGATCAGTTTTGGCAGATTGTCGTCCTGAATATCAACAAACGCCTTGATGGTCAGCGAACTGGCGTTGATCTGGCTAAGATCGGCCACCAGCGGGATCAGTGCGGTCGGCTTCACTTCGGCCAGGGCGGAGAACAGGATCACGTTGTCGACCAGATCGAGCTTGGCATCAAACACGCCATCGAAATTTTGCATGTGCGGCAGGTGCAGCGCCTGACAGGAATCGCACTCAAAGAATGAAATGCCCGATTGATCCAGCCAGCGTCGCAACAACGCCAAATCAGGGACAATGAGTGAATCCATAATACCAGCCTCACAATATTCAAAACGCGAAAAGGCGCATAGCTTACGGAATATTGCCCCACTACGCCACGATCAATGCGGCTTAATTCGCTATTAGGGTAAATATGGTCGATAAAAAGCCGCAACTCCAGCCACAGAAAGGCGAATTTTTTACGGCAAACTTATCCGCCAGATTTCAACCTGAAACCCGGCCTGCCGCGCTGCTCGATATACTCGATCATCCTGCCGGCGATATCCAACCCGGTGGTGCTTTCCACCCCTTCCAACCCCGGTGAAGCATTGACCTCCATCACCAGCGGGCCACGGGCCGCACGCAGGATATCCACCCCGGCGACATCCAGCCCCAGTGTGGTGGCGGCCTTGACCGCAATCGCCCGCTCTTTGGCAGTGATGCTTACCTTGCGGGCGGTACCACCCCGGTGCAGATTGGAACGAAACTCCCCGGGTTTGGCCTGGCGCTCAATGGCTGCGACAACCTTACTCCCCACCACCAGGCAGCGCACATCACTGCCCTGCGCCTCGCGAATATATTCTTGCACCAGAATATGAGCGTTCAGGCCACGAAAGGCATCAATCACGCTTTCTGCCGCCTGGCGAGTTTCCGCCAGTACTACACCAATGCCCTGCGTGCCTTCCACCAGTTTGACCACCAGCGGCGCACCGCCAACCAGTTCAATTAAATCGCCGGTGTCGTCGGGCGAATGGGCAAAACCGGTGATCGGCAAATCGATCCCCTGCCGTGCCAGCAACTGCAGCGAACGCAGCTTGTCGCGCGCACGAGTGATCGCCACCGACTCATTAAGCGGATAACTGCCCAACAGTTCAAACTGGCGCAGCACTGCAGTGCCATAAAAGGTCATGGCGGAGCCGATGCGCGGGATCACCGCGTCGTAACGCTCCAATTGGCGGCCGCGGTAGTGGATAGTCGGCGCGGCCGGGTTGATGTTCATATAGCAAGAGAGTGGATCGATAACTTCGATGCTGTGGCCGCGCTGTTCCGCCGCCTCCACCAAGCGTTTACATGAGTACAACGTTCCATCGCGCGAAAGAATGGCAATTTTCACTCGTCACCCCAAAAAGGCAAGCCCCTGTCTGGCAGGTATGTCTCCGGTGGCCATTATTCAGGCACGCGGCTCACTGTCGTTTTTATCTTCAGGCGTATCTGGCTTGCGCCGATCGTTCTGCGGCGGCTGACCACCGCGCATCAATGGGCCAAACACCTGCACCACCCGCCAAACCAGAAATGCCGCTGCCGGCACCATCAGCGCCACGCCGAGGAAGATCATTCCCACCGCCGCCTGCTGTGAGGCCAACCAGCCGGGTAATTGAACGTGGCTATGTATACTTAGATAAGCCAGCACCAACAACAGCATGCCCAGCCCTTCCAAAACCAGCACGGTACGCGGTAAGTCACCGAATGAACGCATATTTTCTTCTCCACAAGCTCTGCCTCCAGTGTAGTGAATTCCCATCGGCGGCGACAGCCCCGGCGGCTTAATCGGTTACATGAATCAAATTAACAGGTAATTCCTGCTTTTTTTTCGCCGACCCAACGGGCATAGTAAGCGCCATCAATGCGGGTAATGTTCAGGCTTAAGTCTTTTTCGACCGACAGAATGTCATTGCAGTTGCGATTAAATTATTGAATATCAATCTAAGGAGTGTTGCATGTTTGCAGTTATCTTCGGGCGCCCAGGCTGTCCTTATTGTGTCCGTGCGAAAGAGTTGGCGGAAAAACTGACTGAAGAACGTGACGATTTCAACTTCCGTTATGTTGATATCCACGCTGAAGGCATCACCAAGGCCGACCTGGAAAAAACCGTCGGCAAGCCGGTAGAAACCGTACCGCAGATTTTCCTCGATGAGAAACACATCGGCGGCTGCACCGATTTCGAAGCTTATGCCAAAGAAAACCTGAATCTGTTCCAGTAAGCTTCAGGCAGAACGAGAAAAAGGCGCTCATAGCGCCTTTTTTTATTGCCGTTAGCCACGATGACACTGCCGGTAGGCCTGCAACAGGCCGCGCGCAAACAAAGCCAGCAACGCCCCGAACATGCACCAGAACACCGCGCTGGTGGCATAAGCCAGTTCCTGCCACACCGAGGCAGACGGCGTTAGCCAGAAATGGCGGATGATCAGACACAGCGGCAACGCATACAACGCCCCCAGTAGCGGGCAGAGAATGCGTTTTTTGCTCGATAAGTAGCTCGCGACCACGCCGGGTATCACAAACAGCAACAGGCCGGTCTCCCCCCGGTGTTCATGATCCGTGCTGCCAAATGCCCCACTCTGCTGGCCGAGATACACCAGGCTGAACAGCAGAAAACAGCTTAATATTCCCCACCAATACCGTTCACTCGCCATGCCCCCTCCCCCTTTAACCTCATTACCACACCGTAGAAATCAGCCGTGCCACAATGCCGGTGACGCCTTGTCGTAAACCGACAACGCTAAACTGAACTTTTTCCTTGGCCTAAAGAGAGTTAAATGCTTTCGGCAGGGCATGAACCCAGCTTTATGCTGGCTGTCACGCGCCATAGCGACTAGAATAAACGCCGCCGATCGATGCTTCGAATCGCCTTTCGCTGGTTAGTTATTTATGAAGTCGCTTTTTGACTGAATTTATATCTTATATTTATCTATATCAAGCACTTACTGGTAAACAATAAGTTATCCTACGTGAACATAAACGTCGCTAGTTTGTTAAACGGTAACTACATCCTGTTACTGTTCGTGGTACTCGCGCTGGGGCTGTGCCTCGGTAAAGTCCGTCTGGGCTCCGTTCAACTCGGTAATTCCATTGGCGTTTTGGTGGTTTCGCTGTTGCTCGGCCAACAACACTTCGCCATTAACACAGAAGCGCTGAACCTCGGCTTTATGCTGTTTATTTTCTGCGTTGGCGTGGAAGCCGGACCGAACTTTTTCTCGATATTTTTCCGCGACGGCAAAAATTACCTGATGCTGGCGCTGGTGATGGTCGGTTCCGCGATGGTGATTGCCATCGGTCTGGGCAAACTGTTCCATTGGGATATCGGCCTGACCGCCGGTATGCTCGCGGGCTCAATGACCTCGACCCCGGTTCTGGTCGGCGCCGGTGATACGCTACGTAATACCATCACCAATGGCCCGGCACTGCTGGCAGCGCAGGATCATCTGAGCCTCGGCTACGCCCTGACCTACCTGATTGGTTTGGTGAGCCTGATTTTCGGCGCGCGCTACCTGCCCAAGCTGCAACACCAGGACCTCTCCACCTCCGCCCAACAGATTGCCCGCGAACGCGGCCTGGACACCGACAGCCAACGCAAGGTTTACCTGCCGGTCATCCGCGCCTATCGCGTTGGCCCCGAGCTGGTAGCCTGGGCCGATGGCAAAAATCTGCGTGAGCTGGGTATCTATCGCCAGACCGGTTGCTATATCGAACGTATCCGTCGTAACGGTATTTTGGCCAACCCGGATGGTGACGCGGTATTGCAGGTGGGCGATGAAATTTCACTGGTCGGCTATCCCGATGCCCATGCGCGACTGGACCCCAGCTTCCGCAACGGCAAAGAAGTCTTCGACCGCGACCTGCTGGATATGCGCATCGTCACCGAAGAGATCGTGGTTAAAAACAGCAATGCGGTGAACAAACGCCTGAGCCAGTTGAAGCTGACCGATCACGGCTGCTTCCTCAACCGGGTGATCCGCAGCCAGATTGAAATGCCTATCGACGACAGCATTGTGCTCAATAAAGGCGATGTGCTGCAGGTCAGCGGTGACGCCCGCCGGGTGAAAAGCGTGGCGGAGAAGATTGGCTTTATCTCGATCCACAGCCAGGTGACCGACCTGCTGGCATTCTGCGCCTTCTTTATTATCGGGTTATTGATAGGCCAGATCACCATTCAGTTCAGCAATTTCTCATTCGGCATCGGTAACGCCGCCGGTTTGCTGATGGCCGGCATCATGCTCGGCTTCTTGCGCGCCAACCACCCGACCTTCGGTTACATTCCGCAGGGTGCGCTGAACATGGTCAAAGAGTTCGGCCTGATGGTGTTTATGGCCGGTGTCGGTCTGAGCGCCGGTGCCGGTATCGGTAACAGTCTGGGAGCCGTTGGCGGCCAGATGCTGATCGCCGGGTTAATCGTCAGCCTGGTGCCGGTAGTGATTTGCTTCCTGTTCGGTGCCTACGTGCTGCGCATGAACCGCGCCCTGCTGTTCGGCGCGATTATGGGGGCCCGAACCTGCGCGCCGGCGATGGAAATTATCAGCGATACTGCGCGCAGTAACATTCCTGCGCTGGGTTATGCCGGGACCTACGCCATAGCTAACGTATTGTTAACCCTGGCGGGCTCGTTGATAGTGGTGTTGTGGCCGGGGATCCTCGGCTAACCGATAAGCAATGAAGATGAATCAGTGGCAAAAATATTTTGAAATTTTTATCCCCGGTGAGAACTTTCCTTTCGGGGGGTAGTCTTAATTAGTGCCACTGCTTTTCTTTGATGTCCCCATTTTGTGGAGCCCGTTAGTCCCGCCTATTTAGGTTCAAGACTATCGGGTTTTTTATTGCCTTTAAAAAATAATCCAATATAACAGTCAGTTACAATAAGCCACCCCACCTAATGGCGACAAAGTGGCGACAGCCGTTTTCCGGACACAAAAAAACCTGCTTTCGCAGGCTTCTTGTTAAATCCAAAGTGACCCCTGATTGCACCTAGTTGGATGCGGTGGAGCAATATCAATTTTACCCGGTGACACAATCTGCCGTTGGATAGACTCCAGCGTCACAAAAGTGCAACTGCAGTTTATGTTTTGGCACTGATGGTAGCGCTCTTTAGTATTCTCACTAAGATAGCGGCTTGTGCGGGCATGGGCGGCAGTTCGGCAAAGCGGGCAATGCATCATATTGATATCCCCTTCTTAATATCTCAATTGCCGCGATAATACCCTCCCCGATCGAGAACAAAACAACCTTTAAGTGAATTTACAAAAAATAATTCACATTACGAGACTTCATAAATCACATCAGAAAGCAAAACCTCAAACTCTAGAACCGTAGTAAAGCCGCTATTGCTCAGGCTGTGCGTGGCTTTGCTCACTATCCAAGCCTGTGCGTCGATCACTTCCTTAAACCCGCTAACGCGTACTGGCGTTTCCGGGGTGATGTTAGCGCGGCCCATAGCGAGCAGCAGTGAGAACTCAGCCGCTCCGCGCTGCAGCTTTTCCCATTTGGCTTGCGCGGCCCGCATGGCGGCAACCTTAGTGGCGTAAATCTTGGGGATCACAAACACGTTATCCTCGGCCCCTACCAGATATTCTCCTTTCTTTTCCTCCACCGGTTTACCCGTTTTTTTACTGGCGGCCGGCTTGGCTTTGGGATGCTGTAGCGCCCGTAAATGTTGTTCTTTCGGCTTACGCTGCAGCTTCACTTTCTTTGGCTTTGGCTGCTTGGTGTTGAGCCAACTCGCGGTCACCCCGGTATAGGCATCCCGATCGGCAATACTAAAGCTATGCTGATCGCCATCCTGCCGGGTGATAGTAAACACCGGCAGCGGCTTGCCGCTCACAGTAGTGCCGTTGCCCGGTCGCATAAACAGCAGACTGCCGTTCTTCACCGCAGCCACCGCGCCATTGAGGGAGGCTAACCGGGTAAGAAATGCCGCATCCGTCTCTTGAGTCTGGTCGATGTGGCTCACCTTGATAACCCCCAGACCGGCGGCAATGGTGGCCTTAAGCTTATTGCGGGCCGCCACCTTCAGCACGATATGGCTCAGCGTGGTGTCATGGTAGGACTCATCGCGGCGGGTATTCAGCGACCCACGAAAATCCGCACTCCGGGCGCGAATAGTCAGCGTGTCCGGCGTGCCCCGGTGCTCTACCTCATCCACGGTAAATAGCCCCTTTGGCGTCAGTGCCGCCCCCTTCCAGCCGAGTGACAACGCAAGCACCGCATTACGCTGTGGCATCGCCATCAGGCCGTCGCTGTCGTCCAGCTCAATATCAAGCTGATCGGCCTCAAAGCCCCGGTTATCCGTCAGCGATAAGGAAATAAGCCGTTTGCGGATGTTTTGCGTGATGTCTTTTTCCTGCAGTGATAAAGAGAAGTCCGGGGCAATCAACGCCCCGGCAGGCATAGCAACACCCGTGATCATGATAATAATCCTCCCATTGCACCGGCGGCCTGCCCGGCCATAGCGCCCGCTTTGTCGTACAGTTCCCCGGCTTGCTGGCGCAGATCGCCAAACATCGCAGACAAAGACTCATCCACCCGTTTTAAATCGAGTGTGAACTCGGTACGGCGCGGGCTGCCGTCGGCGAAAAAGTCCGAGTGGCTCTCTGATATAGACTCGATCACAAACATGCCGTAAATCGTACCGCTGCCCTCAATCAGCGGCCACGCCCGCCCCTGCTCCGCCATCAATCGCAACGTTAACAACGAAAAGCGGCCGCCGGTGATCTCCGGCAGCAACACGCCGGACAGGGTAATAGTTTCATCATCCAGCCCCAAAAACTGCGCCGCCGGACGCTGGCCTACACGCGCATTGCTCGGCCAACGGTAATCCGCCGTGCGGTTCAGGGACTGATAAGGCAGCGTTTGCAGCATAAAAACAAACAGCCCTAGCGTTAACATCATGTCGTTACCCTCCGTAATTCATGCGGCTGCGTGCGGCGGCCGCGTGTTTGCGCTGCTCGGCAGCAAGCTGGCGAGACACTTCGCGGGCAATGGCCTGCGCATCCTGTCCCGGTGCGGCATGTACCTGAATAGTGATAGGTGCCGGGGCCATCTGTACCGGCGCGGCTGGCGGTGCTGATGCCATCACCGGCGTCGACAACGACAGCATGGCAGCCGATAGCGCCGCTGTTTTCCGGCGACCGGTGACATTAACCGGGCCGCTGACCACTTCCGGGCCACGTTCGCCCACGATGCCAAACTGACCACGGGGAATGTTGCCGCCTTTGTCAAAAGCTCCCGCATAGCCCGGCCCCGGTGCCAGCATCGGCGCGGGCCGGTTGTAAGAAATGGCCGGGTTGACTTCGGTGTCACCACCGCCGAACTTCATCCAGTTCGGCAACATATCGGTAAGGCCGCTAAACTTGTCTTTCAGGGCTTGCCAGCGTTCGCTGATACCGTCAATGATGCCGTTAATCATGTCCATCCCGGCTTTTTTGAACTTGCCCGGTAAGGCTTTAGCCGACCCCACAAGGTCATTCCATTGCCCGCCCAGCCACGTTTTAAGCCCTTCCCATGCCGCCTTGGTTGACTGTTTGACACGTTCCCATGTTTCCGACGTCGCCGTGGTGATGCTGTCCCATGCACCCAGGGTGGCACTCTTGACCGTCTCCCAGACGGCTTGAAATTTTGGCCCCAGCGTTTCCCAGTTCTGCCAGATGTAAATCGCCCCCATGGCCACCAAGCTGATCACGGCCAGAATCGGGTTAGCCATCATGATGCGGCCCAACCACATCACCGCCGTGCCCACAAAACGCAGACTTTTGACCAGGCCGGCAAACGACACGCGCCCGACGATGGACATCAATCTGAGCATGCCGCCGCCCATCGTCAGCAAAGAACGCCCGACCGCGCCGCCGGTAAACTTCATTACGGGGCCAAGCCCACGCACAGCGGTGGTTATGCCCTTAAACGAAAACTTGGCGGCGAACCTGCTCAGCTTAAATAGCCCTTTAGTTAGCCCCAGCGTCGGCCCCATCAACAGGCTGAGGGCGGTGATCACCGGCCCGGCCAAAAAGCCCACAATAGCCAAGCCGCCAATCACCGCCGTAATGCCCAATGCCAGCTTAAACAGCGTGCCGGACAGCTCCGGGTTTTCCTTTGCCCACTGCCCGGCCACACCGAGCCATTTTGTGGCGCTTTGGGTAAGCTTACGCAGGCCAGAATCTTGCTTATCAAAGACCTCAATCTGAATATCCTCAAAGGCCGATGACAAGTTTTTTAAGTCGCCGTCGAGGTTATCCGTTTTCGTCTTGGCGATGTGCTCTGTCGCTCCCTTGGAATCCGTCACCGTCTGCTTTTTCGCACCCAGCTTGCCGTTGCCTGCCGCCGCAATCAGCTTGATAGCGCCTTTCATCGCCTCTTCACCAAAAATCACTTTCAGGTATTCAGCCTGCTGCGCGGTACCGAGTTTGTTCTTTTTAAACGAACGGTCGATTTTCTTCAGGATGCCTTCGATCGGCAGCATGTTGCCTTTGCCGTCTTTGGTTTTTACCCCCAACTCTGACAGTGCATCCTGTGCCTGCCCAACCGGTGCTTGCAGCCGGGTGAACATGGCACTTGTCGCCGTCCCGGCCATACTGCCCTTAATGCCGTTATCGGCCAGTACGCCCAGCAGTGCGGTGGTGTCCTCAATACTGGCCCCGGCCGCCTCGGCAATCGGGGCGACGTACTTCATCGCCTCGCCAAAATCCATCAGGTTGCTGTTTGAACTGGTAAAGCCCTTGGTCATCACATCCGCAACGCGCTGGATCTCGTCTATCGGCATGTTAAACGCCGATTGCATATTGGTGATGATGTCCGCCGCGTCGGCAATATCCAGATCGGAGGCCAACGCCAAGTTCACCGTGGATTCGGTCGATTTCAGAATGGCATCACCGTTAAAACCTGATTTCGCTAATACCGATTGCGTACGGGCGACGTCCGTCGGTGAAAATGCCGTTGTGGCCCCGATATCCCGTGCCTGCTGGCGAATAGCCGTCAGTTGTTTGTCGTTTTTCGCCAGCCCTAAGGTGGCCTGCGTGTCTGACATCTGCTTATCGAATTGCACGCCCGGTGCCATAAAGCGGCTTTCGGCATACAACCCGGCGGTAGCGACCCCCAGTCCGACGGCGCTTTGGTTGCGAACGGTTGCGCCCAGTGCTTTACCGGCCTGCGCCCGCTGTTTAATGCGGCTCAGTGATTCCTGCTTTTTACTCAACCGTCCCAGTTCAGCACGCTGTCGGTTTAGCGCTGCAGTGGCCTCACTGGCGCTGGATTTTAACCGGCGCTGCTCGGCGCTCAGGTTCTTGGTGGCGATACCGTCTGCATTGAGCGCATTGCGCTGGCGCTGCACCGACTGGCGCAAGCCATTGTATTTTGTTTGCAGCTCGGCAGCGGCGCGTTTGGAGGCTGCCAGCAATCGCGCTTGCTGCGCCGTGGGTTTTTCCGTGGCCTTGAACTGGACAGCCAGCGCGGCCACTTCCGCCTTGGCGGTTTTCAGCGCCTGCCCGGTGACAGCAAGCTGCGCTTGCTGCTTACGAAAACCCTCAATCCGGGCGGCCTGTGTGTCCAATGCCTTGAGAGTTTGTTGCGTGGTTTTGATGTCACCGGCAAGCCTTTGACTTGCCTGTTGGATACTCTTTAGCGGGCGAGTGGCTTGGTCTACGGCTTTCAGCAAGACCTGAAGCTGCAGGCTTTTACTCATCGTGATTCACTCCGCTGCGTTGTAAGGCTTTATGACGCCAGTTCAACAGCTCCGTGAGCGTCATACTGACCATTTCAGACGGCGGCCAGTGGAATATCACCGCAATGTCCGCCATCAGATCATCAACGCCCAGCCGGGCGTCAATTTCTACTCCGCCGACTTCGGCGACAAAAAACCGACAACCTGCCCGGCCAGCGCCACCAAATCCGACAACTCAAGGCGGGCGCATTCTTCTTTGGTCAGGCTCGGGAACGTGACACGCGGCAGGATCACCAGCAGCGCATCAACATCCGCATTCGCTACGGCTGCCAGACCGACGCCGCGCAGTGCGCCTGCCGTGGGTTTAATTACCTGCACATCAGTAATGGTGGTATCACCGCGTTTAATCGGGGTGTCGAGGGTGATCACGTTTTCTTTAGGTTCGTTCATCTTTGTTTTCTCTGTTGTGTTGGGAAAGGCCAGCCCGGCGGGCTGGCGCAGGTTTACAGGCCGATGGCCTTCCGGTGTTCGCCCAGACGGTCAACGCCGTCGACCTTTTCGACCATGTTCACGGTATCGACTTCGATCAGTTCTTTGCCGTCCACGGTCAGCTTGAAATAGGTACATTCGGTAGATACCTTAGTTTCGGTATCCTCGCCTTGCTTGTATTCGCCAAAGTCGAGTTCTTTGTGGCGGCCACGCATGACCACCTCCACGGCGGATACTTCGCCGGTGTCATCACGCTGGAAGGAACCGGCAAAACGCAGCGGTACGGCATCAACTGCGCCCCATTGTTTCAGCACCAGTTCATCAATGCCGCCCATCGCCCACTCAACGGCCAGCGCGTCATCGTCCAGCCCCATATCGACAGGGGCCGCGCCATTCATCCCGCCGCCCCGGTATTTCTCCAGCTTGCGGGTGAGCTTGGGCAGCGTCAGCGATGACACAATGCCCATATAGCTAAAACCGTCGTTAAACAGGTTCAGGTATTTCAGTTTTTTAGGCAGAGCCATAATTCATCCTCTCCTTAACGGTTCACGGACGCGGCGAACGTCGCCAGATAGCGATCAGTGATACGCTGGCGCAGGGTTAAATCTTCCAGCGGCGGCACCGGCGTATAGTCGTAATCGATAAACAGCTTGCCTGCTTTCAGGGTTTCTTTGTCGTTGGCGCTGTCGTCATACCAGCAATCCCCGTCAATAATCAGCCCGGCGGATTTCAGCTCACGGAATTTGGCTTTGATGCCATCAATCATGTCGCGGACAAGCGTTGGCGTGACCGGACGGTCAACCGCCCACAGGTGCGCTTCGGCCATGGTGTCCGCCAGCACCTGCGCGGTGCGGGTGTAGTTTTCGAACTGGAACAGCGGATCGTCAGAACAGGTTCGGGAACCCCAGAATTTAAAGCCGTCTTTGCGGATCAGGGTGGTGACGCAGGCTTGGTTTAACAGGTCAGCATCGGTGCCGGGTGCTTGCAAGTCCCAGAACACGCTGGCCGTGATACCGCTCACCCCATTAACGCCGACGTTAGACAGGGTTTTGTGCCAGCCGGTTTCCGTGTCGATTTTGGCACGCAGGCCCAGCGCACGTGCGGTGGCGTAGGCAATATCGCTTTTGTTGGTGGTAGTGTTCCAGCTCACAAAATCCGGCCAGACAATCATCAGCTCACGCTGGCTGAAATTGGCGCGGTACTTAATCGCATCCTGCACCGTTTTGCAGCCGTAGGCGCTGACATAGCCGAATGCACGCAACTGCTGACAGATACCGGCTAATGCGGTTGCCACTTCCAGCGTGTCATGGCCCGGCACGCCGAGAATGCGTGGTTTAACACCCAGCTCCGCCTGTGTTGATAACAGCGCTTTCATGCCGGTATAGCGGCCCTCGGCGTTAGCGCCGCCGATAATATTGGAGGTGGTTTCTTTGGCATCTTTGCCTTCGGCCACACGGACAACCACCGTGACCGGTTTTGACTGATCGGCAATCGCCAACAGTGAGGCCGCCAGCGTGCCTTTTTTACCGGCTTTGCCGGAAGCGGCCAGCACATCGGTGATCAGTACCGGGGTATTTAGCGGGAATGTTGCTGCGTCGGCATCCTCCGCCGTGCAGACCATGCCGACGATAGCCGTCGAAACGGTGGAAATAACGCGGGTGCCGTCGTTGATTTCGACAACACGCACGCCGTGATGATAGTCAGCCATATAAGCTTGCTCCGTGGTGGGTTGGTGCAAGCATGATGCCGCTAGTTTCTCCAAGGAGCACGTAATGAGGGATGGTTAATGGACGAGACAACAAGTCGAATGAGTTATATTTTTAACTAACTTAATGAGCGAAATACATTTTCCAAATTAGTTTCCACCCTAGCTTTTGTCTTATATTTATTTCTTTTCATCATATCAGCCATATGTTTTTCACACACAACCACATCACAATAACATGCAGCCATTCCGAGGCCAGCCCAATCCTCAAGATCGGTGATTTTTGCTGAATAATTTGGATTAGCCAAGACTTGACGATGCAAGTGAAGATCTAGACTCCTAGTTGGCATACTATCTATTACTGACTTCATCGAAGAAGCATCAAACGGATAATCTGATACGGAAATATTATATTTTTCAAAAACCGCATTAAAAACAGTAAGGATATCAACAGTCAAAATAGCATATAGCAAATTATCCTTGTCTACTCCTTGCGCATCGTCAAACTTCGCTCGTAAATTCTGCAAGTGATTCTTGAAGTTTTCACTATGTATTGTTCGAACAAACTGAGCTGGCTCTATACCTAGACGCTTACTTCCTACCAAAATAGCTCGTTCAATGTTTCTTGTGTGAACATTAAATTCATCAGACTCTTTGTCAGAAATTCCAAATGCATGCCCTGACCCAAACCCGATAATCCTTAGGCCACTTTCTTTTATCTTTGGTATGTACTTTCGAAGGGCGCTTTCCAATTCATATGTCAATACTTTATTTGAAGGGGCCAATGTTTTCCCTTGAGAAAAGTGCCACATCGCAGCCCCCAGTCGACTTCTCCGTTCATTATTGGATATTCTAGCCGTCTCCATATAATGAATGGCGGACAATGGAAATACTGCCGACCCTGATGTTATGACAGCATTGAACTCAGATAATATCTTATTTGCCCTAATGGAATTATCTTTACCATGATACATCCTTGCCAATTCAATCCATTTATTCTGATCAAGATAAACAATCATCAACCAGTCCTTATATAAGGGAAATTTAAAATATACTAACTGAGAATCAATCAGTAAATCAATCCATAAGAGAGCGTTTGTCGTACAAAAAGCATACTCACTTGATCGTTGCTGCCGATCAATATCAGATTATTGATCTACCTAATCAATTGGACGCAATTCAGTCTAACGGGGTAAGGTCAACAGACCAGACGCGGCAACATCAGGGAAAGCCGCAAAGCACAAAGCCCGCACTCATTACGATGCGGGCTTTTTTCTTAGGCGTCGGGGACTGGCGGCCAGTCAATCGCCGGGGCGGTTGAAATATCCAGACGATTCAACATGACACGGTACCTCTTCCAGCTTTCCAACCGGGCTATTTCTGTAGTGTTCACCATATTCAAATCTACCGCATCCTGTAGCGGCGCGATCATATTGGCGGCTGATGCAATGCGGGTTCGCTGCTCAATCCGGGCCTGTTCCTGATGCTCTTCTGACGTGTAAATCCGTTTGGCGATTTTCTTCCCATCAAACACCCAACGACCGGAAATATCCAATTGGCGCGCCATAATATTGTTAGGGACTTCTGCAACACTGAGATTAATCGGCCACAGCGCGCTAACATCTTCTGAATAAGAAAAAATAATGCCTCTTTCATCAAAAGCTATCTTTATCGTATCCTTCCCGAATAGTTTTTGGCACTGATACCAGTCCTCACCACTCTCAGACTTAAGAAATTGAACATTCAATCCGCGCAGCTCAAATGAAACAACTTTGGGTTCGTAAAGCGTAAAATTATTAAATACTAAACTCATTATAATTGACCTATGGTATACCAATTATTATTCACGTTACGCTGCAACGCTCGATAAAACAGATTAGTGTAAGTACCATCGCCTTCTTTTGTGACATCTGCACCAGTGACAACGCACCCCGCTGGCGCTCTGACGCCCCAGCGTCCCGGCCCTGTTTGAGCTTCACCGCCAAGTCTCATGTCGCGCATGAATGTTCCGTTCACATAGTCAATTGTGGCCCTGCTACCAACTTCACGGTTAAAGGTTCCCCAATCAACCCGACCATTAATGTTGTCGTTTAACCAGTTGCTTAAATACCCGTTCCACGCAGTCCCATTAATATTCCCATCGGTTTGATAAGTCGTGTTCCCTACCTTCAGGTTGCCTGCAACGTTGGCATTTCGATCAACCCATAAATCCTCGCCAATCGAAACACCTTTATCAGAACGGAAACTGCTAAGTGTTTTCAACTCACCACCGACAGATACATTGTGACCGAAATTTACATGCCCGCCTTTCACATCAATAGAAAACGGGCGCAATCCGTTAAATGTGCCGTACTGGTTTTTCGCATTCGTCACCATTAAATACAGGCTTTTGCCATCGTTACGCCAGAACGTGCCGTAATCACCGCCGATTAATCGATAATTATCAGCGGTGAGTGACTGAATTTCAGCGGAGGTTTTTACTATTCCGGTCAATTGGCCGCCGGACTTCATTAAATAACGCCCATCCGCCTCTGATTTATTCCAGGCGTTAACGTCCCCCGCCAACAAATTAACGTCGCCGGATAGTGGCTTGCCGTTGACCTTGTACGATCGCAGGGCGTATTTTTGCGCGGCTTGTGCATCCGTTAACGCTCCCACATCGGCAGCCGTTGGTTTATTACTGGTGTGATAGAGCTTTACAAAATCAGAGTATTTTTTAGCATCCGCTGACCGTAACCAAAAATTATTCGTCGCTTTTTCAGATAATAATTGAATCCCACGATGCTCAGTCGCGCTCAAATTTACCAACGTCGAATAAGGCTGCGCGGGATAACCACTGATATTTTTATCGTCAAATTCCAACGTTGATAGGCTGATCCCCTGCTTCCAGAGCGCGGGGACGTCGGTAGCCGCTCGCAACGGTTGCGTAGGTAGCACCGTTGCGCCATCAATGACAAGCGTCCCGGCCATCGTGTCGCCCGTCCGTTTCACATAACGTCCATCAGACTCGGTTTTATTCCACGCGTTAACGTCTGCCGCCAACAGATTAACATCGGCGGACAACGGTTTGCCGTTAACCTTGATAGAGCGCTGGACGTACTTTTGCACGGCCTGTGCATCAGTCAGCGCCCCCACATCGGCCGCCGTCGGCTTGTAGTCCGTGGTGTAAATGCGTGACCATCGCACCCCTTTTTCCGGCCTATTGGAATAGCCGACAAAGCCATGGCCAACACCTGACACCGCAATATAACCCGCCGACGGCGCGGCATCGCAAGGCAGGCTAATAACCCCGGCGGCAATGTTACCGCTGATCGGTGGTTTGTTTTCTGATGACACATTAACCCGGTAAATTTGCGCGATATTTGAATAAGCATCATCAAATTGCCTTCCCCCCATACCCAGCCCAAATGCACCGACGGCCATCACCTGCCCGCCCTCAACGCCGACGTTTTTCGTCGCAGCACTGCCTAAAGCCAGATTGCCACGTGCGGCAGATTTGTCGGTCAGGTCTGACAGATTGGCGCTCTTTTTGGCGCTGGCATCGTTGACAGCTTTAATAGCCTTCGGTGTGGCTGCTTTTGTTTCGTCTGCGCTGGTTGTGGCGCTACTCAGTTGCACCAACCCTTTAGCCGTGGTGCTGGCGTCCGGGTGGTTACGGGTTTTCTCATGCGTTTTGATGGCGTCCGTAACAAAATCTTTGGTTGCCAGCACGGTATCGCCACCAGCAATCACGCTGATAGCGGCGGCGCTGCTGACTATCAGGATCATGCGCAGCGTCTGCGTGCGGCCGCTGCCCTCTTCCAGTTTCGGTTTGTAGCTTTCCGCCATGTTAGCGACTGCTATCAGCGTGCCGAAATCGTCATACAGCCCCATTTCACGCAGCCAGAATCCGCCGACGCTCGCCGGGATAATAAATTCCGCAACAATATGATTTTTTATCGCCTTATCAATGGTCAACCCGTTGAGGGTGGCGCGGTATTTTTCATTGATGAGCTTGGTCTGCGCCGGGTTCGGTGTAGGTAAAGTGCCGTTACCGTCGCCGACGGCCATACGGGTGATTTTTAACTGGGTGCCGCCTGCCGACGCGGCGGCAATTTTGGCCGCCCCGGCGGTGGTAATAATCGCTTTATACTTGCTCATAATTTCCTCTTATCCGGGGTAAACGGTGATGACATCGCCGTCCACGACGGCCGCGCCGACGTAAATCAGGCCGGGAATGTCCTGCAGAATGTTGAGGCCAATCAGGTGGCGGCTCAGGGGTTTGGCATCGGCGATCAGCCGCTCCATTTCTAAATACATTTCTTCCGTGATGCCGGTTTCTAATACGCCAATATCCAGCCGAAAGGTGCCGGGCGGATCGTTACCGTGAAACCATTCAGTAACGTTAATCAGGTAGCCGAGCGGCTCGACCACACGGCGCACGGCCCCGATGGTGCCTTTATGGCGATGGATGAAAAATGCCGCTGCAACCACACCGCGCTTCACCTCTTCCGGCCATGCCTCATCCCAGCGGTCAACGGAAAATGCCCACGCCAGATAGGGCAACAAGTGCACCGGGCAGCGTACCGGGTTCCACAGTTCGCGCAGCGGTACCGGTAAACGCTCCAGCTCGGCACAGGCCGTGGCGGCGGCCACCTCCAATGGGGAAGAACCGACCGGCAATAATCGGTTATTCATCAGCACGCCCCGGATTGATGGTGAAGCCGGTGCAATAGCCCGCCTGCGTCTTATCCAGCACGATATCGGCTGCCGGTTTGATGATGTCTACATGCTCGACACCTTCCACGGTCAACACCGCATTCATGCTGGAACGCCGGATACTGCTCCCCAACCGGCGCACACCTTCCACGTAATTGCGGAGCCTTTCATTGGCAGCAGTGAGGATCGGCGCAACCTCCGGGCCGGGATGGAGGTATAACGTGGCCTCGATGGCATAGCGGGTAATTTTGGCGGATTGCACCGTCACCCGATCAGCGACCGGGCGCACATCCTCATCGTTCAGCGCCACGCTGACGACTTGCAACAGCTCAGAGCTGGCGGTACCGTCGCCGTCGCGTGACAACACGGTCACGGTCACACAGGCCGGTGATGGGCTGATGGCGGTCACATCGGCCACCTGACCATCGGCAGAGCGTGCATGAAAACGGTAAGAGCCTGCCGAACCGGCGGTGCTCATACCTTCAAAGGCATCCTGCAGGCGTAACCGATAATCGTCGTCCGACTCCATGACTGCCGGTGTCGGCGGGATGGTGGTTTCATCCGCCGGGATGATCACCAGACGCGGGGTGTTAAAATTTCCGCCAAACTGGTCAAGGTCGGCCCCGGTGGCATAAGCCAGCATCACCGCTTTGGCGGCATCATTGACACGCTGGCGTAAAATCACCTCACGATAGGCGTTCTCCTGCAACAGCTTAACGATCGGCTCTGACTCCAGCGCCAGCGTGCGGCTGATGGCCGCCCGTTCAGCCTCGGGATAAAGTGAAATTAGCGTAGCCTTACGTTCTGCCAACAGCGTTTCATAGTCCAACACCTCGACCACTGTCGGGGCGGGAAGCAGGCTTAAGTTAATCGTTGCCATGGTTCAGCTCACAGGAATAGACAGCGACAACGCGCCGGGGGTATCGGTGCGGGTGCCGGTGATATCAATCACCATCTTGCCGTCGTAGGTGGTGTTAAAGGTGATGCCGGTCAGCTTTACGCGGGGTTCCCAAGCCAGAATCGCGCTGTAACAGGCGGCCATAATTTGCAGACGCAGCGTGTCATTCTGCGGCTGGTCGAGCAGCTCAGACAGCAACGAACCATAAGCCCGGCGCATAGGACGTGAACCCTGCGGCGTGATCAGAATGTCGGCCACGGATTGCCGTATATGGTCGATATCCGTCAACATGCGGCCGGTGTCGCGGTTCATGCCGAGGTATTTCGCGTTGTTCATGCCGGTTTATCCGTGTTGCCGCCGCCGTTCTGGACGCCGCCGTGGGTATGGGTATGCATTACCACGCCGTTAGACGTGATGCTGCCGCCGCTGTGCTCAATGCTGCCGGTCATCTTCCCGCCGCTTTTCACTTCCAGCGTGCCGGTGGTCAGCTTGTTAGTGCAGATCACCTCAGGGGTATCGAGGGTGATGTTTTTTGCGGCTTTGACCATCACCACCTTGGTGCTGGCGGTGATTGACTCGGACGCCTGTACATTAGCGGTTTTAATACCGGTCACATTCAGCGCACCGCTGGCGGGTTCATACTCCATCACCGCACCATCAGGGAAAGTAATATGCAGCGCATCCGCCGACGCCGACGGGGCCGGGAAGTCATCGGAAAAGATACCCGACAGCACAAAAGCAGTATCCAGTTCGCCACCCAGCGATAGCACTAACACCTGTTCACCCTCTGACGGTGCCCACCACATGCGAGCACGGCCTGCCCGGCAGGTCATCCAGTGAAGCCAGTCAGTAAGGTTGCCGCCGGTATCGACACGGCAAAGACCGCGCTCAAGGTCGACGGCGTTCACGGTGCCAATGCGGATCATGTTGCGCAGCAGGCGCATGATGTTTGGTAAATTTTTCATGCTGAAAGGATGCCGCCCGACGCGGGTGACAGCAACGGAAAGGGGTTGGAAGATCT
Source organism: Serratia sp. AR11 (assembly GCF_056376275.1). Lineage (NCBI taxonomy): Bacteria > Pseudomonadati > Pseudomonadota > Gammaproteobacteria > Enterobacterales > Yersiniaceae > Serratia > Serratia sp. AR11. The sequence continues at coordinate 1,805,810 of NZ_CM150739.1, read as the reverse complement.
TAGGCACAACATACCATTGGATTTGCTACAATATTTTCAATTTATTAAAGGAGTAGTATGATGTTTGCAATAGATCAGATATTTCCCGATGGAATAAAATTATTAGTATCTCTTGGGTTTATTTCATTAATTATTTTGCGATGTGGTGGGATATCAGTTTTATTTAGATTCTTGCTAATAACCGCGGGACTTAGGTTTAATCGTGGCGTTCTAGGAAAGGCCGACGACGAAATGTTTTACACTCAAACATTTTCATTACTTAATGGTGTTAAAGTCGAAAACGTCCGAGATGCAAAGTTACTATCGAAAGGATTACTCACCGGGGAAATATCAAAAAAGCAATTTTACTTCGCTTCTCTTTTTGGCGTAGTAGGAAAAATAAAAAGTTCACGCTATGAAACCTGGTTTGTTGTTTTTATGGGGATAATCCTACTATCATTCGCATTTTTCCTGTTGAGCGACCTACCAAAGGTTGGGTATGTAAATTACCATGACGATAAATTATCCGTACAGATTTCCGAAAAAAACATTTTGGTTCCTAATGGCTTCCTTAAAGACCACACAGTGCTAAGCGAAAGCGATTGTATAGAAATAATAAAAACCCACCCCCACGATATATATCGCTCCGCATGTGAATACATATCCCTTGACGACAAAGAAAAAAAAGCAGAGTTAATCGAAGTGATTAATTCTTGGGATCACATGAGAAATGTGTCCATCCTCGCTTTCTTATCAATAATTTTTTTCTTCACAGCCCTAACAGTCGGTTCAATAAATCATAGAGCATTAAGCAATTATCTATTTCAGTTCAGAGGGTAACTTATGCCAATTGCAATAGGCCTCATTCAGATAGATGAGCGATAATAGTTTCCTCTATATACTTAACGTCATCATATGAAAAACCCAGCAGCGGACGCGCTTCATATTTCACGGGGTCACTGTTCGGCGATGGCCGGTCACGCAGGCCATAATGGTGCACATTAGCCATGCGCTTAACTCGCCCGACAAACTCCACCACAGCCTCGTCGCCGCTGCCCCTGGCTTTCATGTAACGCGCGGTGCGCAACTTGGAGAACATCGCCCGATCGCGCAGGCGCTTTGTATTGCGCAATGGCGTTTTACGCGGGGCATACGGGGTGCCGTCCGGTGCCTGCTGCCGCTTGATGTTTTGCTGTTGGCTGGCGCGTAAACGCTTGGACACGGCAACGGCCAACGATTTGCGGGACTGCGGCGACAACGCGGTAATCAGCCCGGCCAGATGGGCGTCAAAGGGGTTAAGCTCGTTCATGCCACTCACTCACTAATTCACCATGTACATAGAGCTGCAGCGGACGCGTGACGTTTTCCGGCAACGGCGGCTCCGGCAGGTGCTTAACGTGCAGCGCACCGCCGTCTTGCTCGTTGACCACCACACGCTCGGTTAACTGCAGAGACACGCTGAAATCGTAAGAGCCGTCGTTATTAAAATCCGTGGCGAAAGTAAAGCCGGTACGGCGCTTTTCTGGGGTGGCCATAATGTCCGGTTGGTTTTCTCGTAGCCACGCCTGTATCGGTACCACAATTAAATCCAGATCGCCGGTGTAATCCAGAAACAGCAGATTCAGCGTGTAGCTGTACTCATGCGACAGCGATGTAGCAAGCGTGGCGGCAATGCTTCCACTTTGAACCCGAACCTGTAGATTTTCGGGATTACGTTGCAGCCATTGAAGGCAATTTGTCAGCTCAGCGCGGAGCTGTTGCGGTTTTAACATGGTGTTGTTCCTGACAGGTTTTAATGGCGTCGACCTGCACCGCGCAGGCCGCCAAGGCGTTTTCAAGCTGGCGAATGTCGCCACTCAGATCGCCGTTATTTTTTGGGCTGCTTGCCGGTATCTGGCACGGGTTCACCGCCTGACAGCCAACGTAGATAATTTGCGGCGCCGGTGAAGCCGGGGCGCTGGTGCAGCCTTGCAACATCAGCAGGCAAAGGAGTGTTGAACCAATCACGTAAGATTTGGTTTTCATTGAGTAATCTCTGTATTTTTTGTTCGCGGGTCAGCGCCAGCCGGTGCGCATTGTTGAGGTCATTTCTCAGGCTTTTCTCTTCCTGCGCCAGTTGGCCGGCCGCTGCCTGCAACGTGGTGATCGCCGTGCGGGTGTCGGTCAGCGCCGTCGAAATCCGGCTGTTTTCCCGCTGCGCTTCATCCAACTGATCACCCAGGGCGATAACCTGCCATTTCAACCAACCGGCGGCGGCCAGCGACAGCAACAGGAACAGCGCACCGATGCGGTTCATTGCGCGGCCCCTGTCAGACAATGGGCCATCTCTGATGCCCGGCGGCGTTCCAGCCCGGCAGTTTTAACCCCATTGACATACACCCAGCGCGGCAACTGCAGGCAGGCACTGTGCCATTCTTGCCGCTTGATGAAACCGGCCAGTGTGGAGCCACACGCCGCCGTCACACCGACGTTAAAGGCAAAGGACACCACCACATCATAAACTGGCTGCGGCATCTTGACCGGCATACAGCGGCCGATGTCACGCTCTACCCGGTAAACATCAGCGACCAGATTGACGGCGGCTTGACGTTCGCTAATGACCTTGCCCGGCACTACCCCGGCGGTGTGACCGATGCCGCTCGTCCACACGTTCGCGCTGCACTGGTAAGGGGAAAGCCGACAGCCTTCAAAATCAGCCAGCAACCGCAATCCGGCCTCCGAGGTGTGCAGAGTGTTGTATTGCGGCAGCAAAGCAGCCAGCGCCAGTACGGCGGCCACGGTGCAACGTTTAGCGATTGAGTTCATCGTATACCCTCCGGCTAACACCCAATTTATTCAGTAACTGATAGCTTTTGCGGCGGTAGTACCAGTTAACAAGAAAGGTACCGACGCCCACGGCAGCCCCGACCATAAAGGCAATATCCTGCGGCGAATACTTGCCGATCCACGCGAGGAAAATAGCCACCGCGTAGGCTAAAAATGAGGTAATTCGCTCCATTGTTAATCCCATAAATTGACAGTTTCACGCTGCGGCGCGGCGGTCACATCCGGCAGCTCGACCGGCTGGCCGTGCGGCAAAATCGCCCCGGCATCGGCCAGCCCCTCATTGAGTGAGTAAACCTGTTCAACTACGCCCTGCGTGCGCCCGTAGTAGCGCCAGCAAATCGCGTCAACGGTGTCGCCCTGCAGGGCGTAGATTTTCATTACAGCAACCCGATGATGCAGTGGGCGCGGTCGGCCACATTGCTGATCGCGTTACGAGCCGAGCGCCACAGTTCATCAATGGACGCCTCGACAACATCCGCTTTGCGCCCGCCGGTGCCGGTGGTGTCCATGCTGCGGTATTGTTCCGACAAAATGGCGGTGGTCATGGTGCTGACCGCGTTGCGGTATTCACTTACCCGGATACTTTCGCCGTCAAGTTCGTCGGCGGGGACATCCTCCAGCCGCTGATAGCCGTCGGCCATCTGATCGCGGCGGTAGGTGAAAAGCTCGGCGTTGACTTCCGCCAGCGCACTTTTAATCGCCAGCCGTAGCCGTGGGGCAGTGATGGTGCCTTCAATGCGCATCACGTCGCGCACGTCTGCCGGGGTGATATCCGGGAAGAAAAAGACGTTTTTAATGATCGGCTCATCCTCCGGGCGCGGGGCTGGCGCGTCCGGGCGTGGTTTTATAATGACGGTGCTCATATGACCTCAAAAAATAGGGGGCGGTGGACGACGGCGTTGACGAGGTGAAACCTGTCGCGGCCATCGTGCCGCCCGGCGCGGGGCGCGTTCTGTTAGCGGCTGGCGGCGGTACGGATCGCCCGCTCCAGCCGTTCAATGTCCTTTTTGACGCCGCAGCCGTTATGCAACTGCAACGCACGTTTCAGGTGGTTTAACGCCAGTTCAGCCCTGCCCGTTTCACGCAAGACGTACCCGGTGATTTTGTGCAGCTTGGCGCGCACTTGGTCGGGCATGTCTTCTGCGTCGGTGAGTTCCATGGTCTGCGTGAGGTGGTCAATATTGACCGACTCCCCGGCCTCATGGGCGCGGGTGGCAGACTCGGCGACGACTTCTGCGATGAGGTACGGCGTGGAGCGGGTGAAGTTGCCCGGCGGTGCCAGCTTGTAGCGCAACGCGTAGCGGGCAATCTCCAACGCGCCGGGGATATCCCCGGCATCCAGTCGCCAAATCATGACCGTCATCAGAATGGCGTCCTGCGCACCGTTACCTTCCGCCAGCACGCCAGCAACCCAAGGGACATAGTCCGGCAGCAGTTGGCGTTTGAGTTCGGCTTTACGCTCTTGCGAGCGTATCTGCTTGAGCTTTCGCTTATCTTCATAGAGTTTAAGCATCATCAGTTCATAGCCGTTGGCATGGCGCAGCGGATCATTTTTCCGCTGCGCGGCCTCGACCGCTGACTGGCGCACAAGGTGACGGCGGGCAGGGCTGGTCATGGTTACTTACCGCCTTTTGCCGCTTTGTCGTCTACCGGCGCAACGTCGGGGCTTTTCACCTCGGCATCGGGGCCAGCCTCCGCCGGTACGGACACCGCTTTCACCGCCTCAACGATGGCACCGGCCAGCGCTTTAATATCCTCGCCGGAAGTTGGCAACGCAGCCTTAGTCTGTGGGTCGGTTGGTTTGGCAGGCAGCAGCGTGATATTTTCCACCAGTGCGCCGCAGGCGTAATCCTCCACTACGTAATCCTCGTTAATGGATTCGTAATTTTCGATGCGGTCACGCTTCGAGTTTTCCACCATATGGCGGCGTTGCGTATCTTCTTGCCAGTAGATTGACAGATTATCCATGCGGGTGATCAGCAGCGCATCTGCCGGGAAATAAGGCACGCGCACGGCAGGCAGGTTGCCGATGCGCTTCTGGCTAATAATCAGGTCAGCGGCCATCGCTTCACTGTTCGGCTGTTCCTGATTGACCAGCGGGAAGTATTTATCCGCCAGCAACTGACGGCCGCAGATCACCACCAGTTCCGGGTCTTCCTGATACCACGGCGCAATCAGGTTGTTGGTCGCGTCCATCACCAGCGCATCGAGGTTGGCGTAATCGCCACCGGTACCCACGCGGATTTTGTCAGACACCACGCTGCCGTCCTCGCCCACAATTTTATCCATCACACGGCTCGGCGCGTTCTCGCGGTACTTTTGCAGCCAGCCCGGCGCAATGTCCTGCAGCAGCGGGAACTTGATGCGGTTGGAGGTTTTCGCGCGGTGGGTGCCATTGAAGCCGATCATGATGCGGTCTAGCGCCTGACGTTTCACAATCGCATCACGCAGGCGGGTCTGGAAATCCTGATAACGCGCCCACAGGTCAAGGGTGTTGTAGCGGATGTGGAAATCGTAGTTCACCTGTTGACAGAGATAGCCTTCCGCATCCAGCGTGGCAAAGTCGGCGGTTTCGCGCTCATCGCCGCCAGCGGTGTCGGTGGTGCTGGCAATGGAGCCTGAGACATCCAACCCGATTTTTTCCCCTTTCATCTCCGGTACCGGCAAGATATTGATACGGGTCAGAAACGAGGAGGAATCCTGCACGCGGGTCATGATGGTTTGCGTGACAGACGGCTCAACGCTGAATTTTTTATCCAGATCGCCGGTGTCGACACCATTTAGCTCGGCAACGCGGGACAGAAAGGCATTAAATTTAAAACGAGTTTGCTTGCGCATTTTTATTCCTGTTTTTATTCGGTTTTATCGGGTGTGACTGCCTTAGCAGTCGGTCAACACATCCTGTGCGCCATTGCCGCCGGTGGCGTCTGGGCGTGTCGGCTGGCTAAAGCTTTCTGTGTTGGAAAGCTGCGTTTTCAGCTCACTGAAAGCACTGTTGCCGGTTTCCACCTGCTCCTTGAGGCCGGTAATCACTTCATTGAGGGCGTCGGTGGTCTGGGTAAAACGCGCCTCCGCCTCCTGCAGTTGCTCGGCCACGGTCATCACTGCGCCTTCCATCTCAGCAAACCGCACATCATCGCCAGCCTGCTTGCGGGTAAACATCGCCTTAATGCGGGAAGAGAATGTGGATTCCAGATCAGCGGCAGACTCAAAATCAAAATGGACTTCCAGCGGCGCGGAAAACTCGACGTCATCGTGGCGGCGGCTGAATTCCAGCATGTCAGTGCCAAGGCTGGCCGGGTCATCGGTAACGGCCAGCCCGATCAGGTAGGATTTGCCAGTCTTGGCAAAGTCGCGGCGGATCTCCATTGAGGTGAAAACCTTTTGGCCAGCGCCGACCATCGACACCAGATCGGCAGTCGGGGCCAGACTGGCATACAGCGCCCATTTGCCGTGTAACAGCGGTTCGCCCGGCTCGTCGATTTTCTCGGCTTTCAGCTCAACGACGCCGCCATAACGGCGAAAATAGCCATCCGGCAGAATCCCCTTGATGTGTTCCATGTTGATACGTGCGCCGAACACCTTCGGGCTGTAGCTCGCGGCCATCTGCTGAATATCCGTTGCGCCGATCTCGCGGCCGTCAACGGTGTCGCCTTCAACGCCGATGCGGAAAAATTTAGAAACTTTCTTTGCCATGTAAACGGCTCCGGTTGTGGTGGTTGGGTTCGGGGCTAGTTTCAGGGGAATGGCATCACGTCTCAACGCGTTGCGGTTGGAAGATCTAAGGCACAACAGGGACTTAAGGCGAGTTGCATCGGGCTTCCGTAGCCTTTGCAGCATGAACACGACACCGACGACAACCATCATCAGCGATCCGCGCCGACAAGCTGCCTTGCTCTACTGGCAGGGCTTCTCTGTGCGCCAAATTGCGGAAACGCTGAATGCCAAAGCACCGACCGTGCAGAGCTGGAAACTGCGCGATAAATGGGACGATATCGCGCCCATTTCCCGCGTGGAGCAGAGCATGGAAGCGCGGTTAATTCAGCTCATCATGAAAACGCAAAAGGAGGGGATCGACTTCAAAGAGATTGACCTGCTCGGCCGCCAGATTGAACGGCTGGCGCGGGTCAATCGCTATTCCATGACCGGCAACGAGGCAGATTTAAACCCGAATATCGCCAACCGTAACAAAGGCGAACGTAAGCCCGTCGAGCGCAACCTGTTCAGCGAGGCCGCCGTGGAAAAGCTGCAAAGCATCTTCATGGAAAATGCCTTCGAATATCAAATGGGGTGGTATCGCGCAGGGCTGCAGCATCGTATTCGCAACATCCTGAAATCGCGCCAGATCGGCGCTACCTTTTTCTTTGCCCGCGAGGCTCTGCTCGATGCGCTGACCACCGGCCGCAATCAGATTTTTCTGTCAGCCAGTAAGGCGCAGGCGCATGTCTTCCGCAACTACATCATTGATTTTGCTCGGCTGGTCGAGGTTGACCTAAAAGGCGATCCCATGGTGTTGCCGAATGGAGCACGCCTGATATTTCTCGGCACCAACGTGCGCACCGCGCAGAGCTACACCGGCAACCTCTATCTGGATGAGTATTTTTGGATCCCGAAATTTCAGGAGCTGCGCAAAGTCGCCAGCGGGATGTCGCTGCACAAGAAATGGCGCACCACTTACTTTTCCACGCCGTCCAGTCTGGCGCACTCCGCGTACCCGTTCTGGTCGGGTGAACTGTTCAACAAGGGCCGCCGTAGCAAGAATGACCATATTCAGCTCGACCTCAGTCACAGCCACCTTGCAGAAGGCGTGCTGTGCGGGGATAGGCAGTGGCGGCAGATTGTCACGGTAGAAGATGCGCTGACCGGCGGCTGTAATCTGTTTGACCTCAATCAGTTGTCTCTCGAATACGCACCATCAGAGTATCAAAACCTGTTGATGTGCGAATTCGTGGACGATACCGCATCTGTGTTCCCGTTCGCGGAGCTGCAGAGCTGCATGGTCGACACGCTGGAAGAGTGGGAAGACGTCAACCCCTACGCCGTGCGGCCGTTCGGCTATCGCCCGGTGTGGATTGGTTACGATCCGTCAGAGGCCAACGGCGGCGATAGCGCCGGGTGCGCGGTGATCGCGCCACCTATGGTGGCCGGTGGCAAATTCCGCGTGCTTGAGCGCCACCAATGGCAAGGCATGAACTTTGCCGATCAGGCCCAGAAAATTGCCGACCTCACGGAAAAATATTGCGTGGAATACATCGGCATTGATGCAACCACCGTCGGGCAAGGGGTTTTCCAGTTAGTGCGCGAATTCTTCCCGGCAGCGCGGGAAATCAAATACACCCCAGAAATCAAGACCGCCATGGTGCTGAAAGCCAAAGACACCATCGGGCGCGGCTGTCTGGAATACGACACCAGCCACACCGACATCACCGCCGCCTTTATGGCGATCCGCAAGACCATGACCGCCAGCGGCGCACGCTCCACCTATACCGCCAGCCGTAGCGAAGAAGCCAGCCACGCCGATGTCGCGTGGGCAATTATGCACGCCTTACTAAACGAACCACTGACCGCAGGCAGCGGCCACAGTAGCCCGAACATTTTGGAGTTTTATTAATGAGTAAACGCAAAGGCCGTAAGGCACTTACCTCCCCTACTCCCGCCACTCAAGGGCAAGACTTTGAGGCATTCTCTTTTGGCGAACCGTCGCCCGTGCTGGATAAGCGGGAAATTCTGGATTACATCGAATGCACCGGCAACGGTAAATGGTACGAGCCGCCGATCAGCTTCGACGGGCTGGCACGCAGTGTGCGTGCCGCCGTTCACCACAGCTCGCCGATGTTCGTTAAGCGCAATATTTTGGCGTCTACGTTCATCCCACACCCCATGTTAAGCCAGCAGGAATTTAGCCGTTATGCGCTGGATTATTTGGTGTTTGGCAATGGTTTTTTAGAGGAGCGGCAGAACCAGCTCGGTAAACCGCTGCAGTTGAAATGCACGCCAGCCAAGTACACGCGCCGGGGAGTTGAGCATGGTGTCTACTGGTTTGTGCAAGACTGGAAAGAAGCGCACCGCTTCAAACCCGATAGCGTTTTTCACCTTATTGAGCCGGATATTAATCAAGAGCTTTACGGCCTGCCGGAATACCTTAGCGCTCTGAATTCCGCGTGGTTGAATGAGTCGGCGACATTGTTCCGCCGTCGATATTTTGAAAACGGCTGCCATGCGGGTTATATCTTGTATATGACCGACGCAGCGCAGAGCAACAAAGATATTGAACGGATGCGCGAAGCAATGCGAAGCACCAAGGGCTTGAACAACTGTCGAAATTTGTTCATGTACGCCCCTAACGGCAAGCCGGACGGCATCAAGATTGTGCCACTATCGGAGGTCGCCACCAAGGACGACTTTTTCAATATCAAAAAAGTCAGTCGGGATGATCTGTTAAGCGCACACAGGGTGCCGCCGCAGATGATGGGCATTATCCCTGATAATTCCGGCGGGTTCGGGGATGTGAAAAAAGCCGCGCAGGTGTTTGTACGTAACGAGCTAACGCCGCTGCAGGAACGTATGAAAGAAGTCAACGAGTGGATAGGCGAAGAGGTGATCCGTTTCATCCCTTATGAACTACCGTCTGACTAATCCATATCCACGCCGTCAAATTTGTGACGGCGCATTATAGACTTCCAATCAGTTACTTCCACAAACAAGTATTGATTTGGATAATTCTACACAATCATGGCACTGGAGATTAATTGTATTTCATCCACCCATGACTTCCAAAGAAATTGATTACTTTGTGGCTCAACCCAAAAAATAACATCCGAAGGATGTCTATACTTTGTATTCGAATACCTCACTTTGGCTGCATTTATAGTTGAAATCGTATGGGGAGTTATATGAGCATTGGCATTTCTCACAGTTTGCAAGTCTTTTATCAAAACTGAACTTGCCACAGCAACTGATATATTCTGTGCATTTGGAGTATTAAGCGAGGTAAATATATGACCTAATTTACCAACATCTCCCCACGTTGCTTCGCCTTGAGGTTTCGCTGATTTTATTTGAGTGACATTCTGGTTGCATGATAATACATTTGCTATATAGAACAACTCATAGTCAGTTAACGTTGAATATTGTGGATGGGTTATATGTTGACCATGTATAGTTTCACCACCTCGAATTGAACCAAAAAGCAGGTCCTTACAAAAGGCCCCCCAAGACTGCCACATCGCTGATATTAGTCCCTCTTGAAAAGCAAACTTATCTATATTCTTTTTACCCTCAATAGATAAAAAATGCCGATCAAAAGCACAATCAAGCCGACTAATCCGCTGGACTAATATATCGTGCACAGATTTAAAATACACGGTCATGGTTATCATAGCTCACATTAATACCCAACGCTTCAAGGATCACACCCACTCTTATAGTTCTGTTTGGTGCTTTCGTTGTACTAGAACTTGTAGCCTTAACATATGTGCCATAAGGGCCGTCCAGTTCTTTTGACTCATGGGCTTGAGTTATCGCAATCAACCTTTCCCTTGCAAGAGGAATATCTACAGCAAAGCTACCTATAGGTGTGGCATCCAATTGTTCTTGTAGGTTTCCAATACCATATTTTGCTGCTATTAAAGCGGTAACTAGAGAGTGTAAAGCATAACTTTTCATCATGAAGCTTTTTCTTAATGGCTCTAACTCTGAAATAATAAATTCAAAAGCATCCATAATCTTAGCGGTATACTCTTGACGATTAACAAAAGAGGCATCGTATTTTTTATATATACCGCTTAGCTGAGTGGGGCTGAGGCTCATCATCCCATTCTCAATAGAAAGAACCAGTTCAGCCAATAACTCAGCATCTTTCATTCTTAATATTTCCCGATCGGTAAATACGCCGAACTCAATAAAAAACTCACTAAGATGATCTGACAGCTCATTTATAAAGAACTTGAACTCCCCCGTAAATGCTGAATGCCTTTTCTCAGCTTCATTCAATGGGAGTGTATAGGCGTTCATTCGCCTAAACATTTGCAGTATTTCTGGACGACTTGCAGTTCTTATAACGTCAGCTGATACTGAATAAGTCATAAATTTTTCTTGCTGTTCAGCTTCCAAGTCTTTAAAAAAACACCCTGAGAACTTACTTTCACCAATGATTCTAAATTTATTATTTATATAATTCTGAATTGTTGTTATTCGTTGTTGTCCATCGACAATTTCTCTATTTGTCTTTTTATTTTCTCGATTATAATATTCATAAAGATAAATCTTCGGGAATGGATAACCTTCTAATATTGTATCTATGAAATAACTCGCTGGTCCTGCAGGCCACAACCCGGCTCCTCTTTGATACTTGTCGTTAACGACAAGCTCTCGTCGAGATAACATTTCAACCAATTCAGAGATGCTGTAATTATTATTTAAAATTTGCATAAGTATCCTTTCTTGCTGCTTTTACGGTTTGAAGTGATTAGATAACATTTCTTGCCGGCGCGCAATGCTATCCCCGCCTCGCCTGCCCGCTTCGTGTGTCGCTTTTCATGCAGGTGCATGATCCGGTGCGATCCGCGCCAGTGCTGGCGCTAAGGGGGTATGAACCACACCGGATTATCATGCAAATTCATGCAGCTAATGCATGCATGGCTACTCTTACGGAAACCGACTGCTTCTAAGTTAAATTAATGCCGGGCTGGAGTATAAGCATCAAAACACTTCAGCATGGCCCGTTTGATTGCCTCCGACACCCCGGCAAGCTCTGTTCCCGTCGGTTTTTCACTTAAGCTTGTCTCAAACTCTCCCTCACCAACTGTCAGAGTAAAACCACTCTCTTCACGACGCAGATTTAAGCTGGTCAACACATGCATTTTTGGGAAAGAGATCGGAGATTTATCAACGGTCAAACCAACGGAAAACAACAGGCAACCAAACTCATTAAGGCTAAGCTCGTTCAAAGCTGTTTTCGCACTTCCGCCGTCTTTCATTGCAGTAATGAACACATATTCTTCCGTCTGGCCATCGCCGGGATGTTTCCAGTAAGATTGTTCAAGCTCCAGAGAATCAGAGAAATTCTGCACTACCAAGCCCGCAATACTCTGCAAAGCCTCTCGTTCTTCCCTTTGCAATTTCACAACTTCATTGTATCTATCTCTAATATCTTGAAATTTAATCATTTTAGTATCTTTGAATGGCTCATAGGCAACCAGCATTTAACCCCCTATACATATGTTTATCAAGGATTTTCACTCACCAAAGAAACCTCAACCGATCATCATGTTCGGGAGTGCGGATAATTTATTCAGTAACCTAACTCACCATAAGCCAAATCTGCGATGGATCTTCGTAGTGCCGTCGAAGACACATTCAAATTTCTAGAAGAAAGCCGAAATATTCTTCTGGCAATCTGGCGAGCAGGCATTTCGAATGTAGATTCAACAGAAAAGGCTATGGTTGCGCTAAATATAAAACCTGCGGTACTAGGCAGGAATGAAATCTTTGATGAACACATTAGGAAAGCTATCCGGAGTTGTGGCCGGAACAGTCATCAACCTTCTTAAGCTCTCGCTCAATGTGCTGTCCCAATAACTAGCCATGCGATGCTGCATGGCTGTCGCCGAACCTTAAGCAGCCTCTAAATCTCGTATCATGCGGTAAGATTAGCAAGCTGCTTGATCGCCTCAGCTTTCTCTGGGGCAATGTTAGTTTTCATCTCCCCTGCCAGTTCTGAAATCCATATCAATGCTATGTCTTTGTCCTTCGCTTGGCTCTCATAACAAACCCCCAGACGGGCAATGAGTTCAATACGTTCCAAAACAACCAATTCTTCCACTGCTGGTAAATGCACCCTGTTCCTCCGATGCTTAATCACTGTATGCATATACAGTATTAACCATAAATTTTGCTTCCGCAACTAATTATTAAAAACCAGCCCAATCATTAACCGGCTCATACTGCATTGAAATATCACCAAATTTGACTTTAGCACCGCGTGCTAGCGCTTCCAGTTCCCAGCGCTGGGCGGCAATGTCGTGCTGGGCCAAATCTGCCCGGATTCCGCTCAGCCGCTCACGTTCTGCCGGAGTCAATCTTGCTGACGGGGCCACTTCTGGCACCTGATAAGGGTCAAAACTACGTTGTGATTTCTTTATCTGCGACGGAATAGCCCGTATACGGCTCATAACAGACCGTGTAACGGTCATATCATTCCAGTCAATCGGTGTTTCCGGTGAGTGTTCCAGCACCGCCACGGCCTCTACAGGCTCACTATCCTGCGAATTTGTAGCGCCTTTGCTATCGACCAACCCACAGTTATTGACAGGACTCCGAGGCGCGCCGGAGGCGCTTTGCAAAGTCAAAGGCTCAACAGCAACGGCTTTAGCAACAATGCGCCATTGTGTTGTCCGGGTTTCATAGATGCGATCTGCGCCAATATGCGGGGCATAAATCCCCGCAATTTTCTGGACTTCTTCGTCATAGGCGTTGAGTTCGTCGGCAACCCTGCGGGCAACACGCACGGTCTGATCGTCGCGGGCAACGTTAGTGCCGCCCTGGGCCAGAATGTAAGCGGCAAAATCACCGGCATCAGCGGCAGCACGTACCGCCTCTACGTTATCGTCAAACTCGTCGGCCAGACTGATAGAACGAATTTTACGACACTCGCGCCACGCACCACGCGACGGCAGGCCAATGAATTGAAATTGAGGAATACGCCACGTTGACGCCCACGCGGTGACAGCGGCGGCCGTCTCGGTCAACAGCTCGCCGGTTTCATGGTCACGCTCGCCATCCAGCGCGTAACCGTCGATATTTTTGGCGATGTATTTGGCGATATAGCCCGCCGCGCCGCCTTTGTTCAAGTGCTTACAGTCAAAACGATTCTTAGCTGCGCCGCGTTCGTCGCCATCTTCGGCCATCGCATAGCGCCGCATGATGTCGATCACCGGTTGGCGCTGCTCTTTGGAGGTAAACAGCATCATATGCCAGTGCGGCGTTGCATCGTGATGCGGCTCGACAACGCGCACACCGTAGACCTGCAGGTCATTATCTTTAAATGCCGTGCGGATATTGCTCCACAGGTTTACAAGGTAGCGCTGGCCGTCTTTTGGCGTGTACGCCTCTTTATCCCAATTGTGGTTAAACTGCACCTTCGGGCTGTTTTTACCGATGGTACGTGTCGGGTGGTATTTGGATGGCGTAGTGATGGTGATAAACATCCCCTTATCGCCTTTAATCTCGGCAGCCTGTTGAACCCCGGCAACTATCGTCATTAGTTCCATGCGGCGGATCTCCGGGTTAGAGATGCTCGCCATTACCTTATCGATCAGGCTGAATCGTTCGCCGGTTTCGACGTTTTCCAGCTCGCGGCTGTTGAGGTAATCAAAGTTAGATTGGCGACGCGCTTTCACTTCACGGATCGCCTGCTTGCTGGCATAGGACGACGCCCCACGGTTCACATTGCCGACAGCAATCAACAGCGCCTCGCGCCAGCGCGTGCGCTGGGCCTTTAACTGGCGCTCCCACCATTCGGCATTAACCAGCCGTGACAGGCTTGCGATTGCTGACCGGGCATCTAGTTTGCCTTTGCGGTATTTGCTCCAGTGCATCGGGGTGATGTTAAAAGCGCGAACCATTGGCGCGGTATGACCATAAAAATCGGCCTGAGTGCTATCTTCCAACAGCCCTGTATTGTCTCCACCGTTGCGCTCAATGAATTCTTCACAACGGCCCTCATAGATAGACAACAGTTGACCGGCCACGCGATCCGCAAGGCGTTTCAGCTCTTTGTCATCCATACCCGGTAAGCCAGCATAATTATCAATCTCCGCCATCCAGCGCGGTGAAGCTGCAAGGTTCATCCCGTTTTTGGCGTTCACAGCCTCAATGCGAGGCCATATGCGGCGCTCAAACTGGAACACCAGCCATTTATTGGCGTCATGCAGCCCTTTGGATTTCAGCAGGTAATCATGGCGTGACAGGAAAATGGCGCTAAGAAAGCGCGGCAGGGGATGGATATTGCGTAAAACAGCTTGCCCCTGAGCATGTTCCTCACGGGTAAGCGGTCTTACCGGCCCGGCGATTGCCGGGCGCGGTGCGTTCCATGGGTAAGCGTAAGCGGGTACCGCTTGGCTCATCGAATTATTGCGCCGTTGGCGTGGATGCAATTACCGCAGTAGCGCTCGTTACATGAGGAACACGGCGAATCATCAACGATGCGCCATTTAACGCCTGCAGCATCCATAGCCCGCTCGTAGATGGTCGCCACGCGTGCGCCTGAATAGTGTTTCCAGATAGTCGGGATAACCACCACCACCGGCTTATCCATTCCGGGCCTCGCATACTGCGAAAGCTTCTTGGCATAGGTTGCTAATGCGACCAATTTCAGCCGCCAGTGAGGCAATGCTGGTTACGCTGGAATTACGCACACCATGATGAATCAGACCGTTCACCAACTGGTTAAGGGTTGGGTAATAACCAATAGCCTCATAACGTTCTTGGCCTTCGTTTTTTCCTTTTTTCCCAACCTTCACCGTATTAAGAATGAATTGCAGGCTATCGCTGGTGATAACAAATTCAGTGCCGATTTTAATTTCCATGTAATTTCCTTAATCGTAATTTTGGTTTTCTGGGCGGCGCATGAATTCTGAATCACTCAAATCGGCCGCAATAAAATGACCTGATGCCAAAAGCAGCAGGCCGAATAAAATAAAGAACCCGGTCATGAAGGCGTCGAACAAATATAAAGACGACCTTTCACCTCGCGGAGATACTGGCAGCCCACGCAGGTATAAACACCGGGAACAGCCTCACGGCGGGCGGGTGGAATCGGGGCATCACATTCTTCACACACGAACGCAGAAGGCAGTGCAGAAGATTTGCGGGCATTAGCGATCTGCGCCTCCAGCAATAGCGCCTGATTCTCCTGTGAGTAATCCATAGAGTCCGCCATCAGTGCAGTTCCTGTGCTTGGTGCTCGATGGTTTCAGCCTCTTGGCGCAGCAGTTCCACCGCTTCGGTAGCCGTTAAGCCGTTCTTAGTAATGTGAGCAGCCAAACGCACCAAACGAGCAGCGGCGAGATCGGCTTGATTCTTACGTTCATCAAGACGGGCGCTATCAAGCAATACGATCACCTGTGAGAATTCGCTCCCTTCCTTGGCCCGGTCTAACCCAATAAAAACCATATTTGACATACTTAATTCCTTATTTTAGGCAAAGCGATGCCCGGCGGGTTAACGCCAGAATTACGCAATGCGGTTAATTAGTGTTTAATTCGCAATCATCATTACTGATAAATCGCGGTAAGGTTTTTGATAAATCAATCAGGTCATTCAGCGCCCATACGATTTGTTTACGCTCTGAATAACTCATTTCTGCAAATTTCATATTTACATGCCGTTCTTTCAATCCAGCATGAAAACAAACAGTTCTGCGGATATGCCCCGGTGACTTATCAAAAGCCTCTTGAGCCACATTCTTTCTATGCGAGAACAAATCACGCTTAATCTGAGAAATGCGCTTAATGCCGATAGTTTTTTGGTCATCCGTTGCCAGTAACATATCAACCCCAATTAACGGCAGAACATACGGCGCAATAGTTGCGCAGGTTTTGCAGTAGACAGACCGCGCAGCAATGCAGCCTGATCATGACGTGGCCGCCAGCGTTTACCGCCCGGCAGTTCAATAAAGCCGTTTTCAAAATGACGCGATGGGCTTTGCTGTTTCAGTAGTGGAGCTATTGAGATAGGCACAGTGATCACCTCAGCTTAAACCAGCGACAACACTCAGGCCGCCGAGCACGTCAACGGTGGAGGCTAGCGCCGGGGTGGATTGGATACGGTTTTGAACGGTCAGGCTGATTAGCGACAAATGGCGGATCGCCGTGTTGACGCTATCGAGTAAAGCGGATTTGCGAGATGCTGTTTTGTGGTCGCCATCTACCGCCGCCGCCGCAACAGAACCTACTGCTGCCGTGGCCTTCAATGCATAGGTGGATATGTTGCCAGCACATGCCTCATTGATTGGCACTGAAGGTAAACAATTCAACTGTGCCAGTAAGGCATCTACCAAGCTGGAATCTTCTGTTGCATCAGTGATTGCCAATAGTTCAGTGCAACTCAGTTGATGCGGTTGTTCTGGATTCAGCTTATTGCGCAGCATCTGCGGCTTCATTTCAATTTGTTCAGCAACCCGCACAAGGTTTTGCCGAACAGCAAACTGGCGACACGCCATATCAAAATGTGGATGTTTCGAAACTTCAAAATCAAACATTTCTCTCCCCTTTTGCGTCTGGCAACATCTCAAACCGTTACCGAAAATTCACATTCCGAGAGAGCATTGAGAGTGAGCTTCACCATGTTGATGAGGACTTTCTCCCGTTTTGCACCAGTTCCTAAACGGTGACGGTATGATGACAAACGCCCATCAGCGAGCATGTCATCAACTGTATTTTTAGATAACCCTGTTAGTTCACAGTATTTTTCTATGGTTACGTGCGGTGTAGGAACCGTGATTGAAATGTTTTTACGCATAGTGCAAGATCCTCCGATGACCTGTGGCGGGTCGCGTTAAGTGGTGGTTAATGGTGTTTAACGCCAAAAACTCCGTTTCGAAGTAAATTTAATACCCCGAATCGGATTAGTCAACGAAATTTACTTTGTTTTGGTGGTGTATGGAATTTAATCAGGGTGCTAAAGCAGCTATCGAAAGGATGGTTGAGGCCTACGGGGTCAAGACAAAACTTGCCTTGTGTGATGCATTAGGTGTTACTGCCAGCGCTCTTTCTAACCGACAAGTCCGTGATTCTTTCCCTGCTGAGTACGTGCTGAAATGTGCTTTAGATACGGGTGCATCACTGCGGTGGTTAACATATGGTCAAGGTGAGATGTTTGAGCAAGATGTGGTAACGGCCCCATCAGCCATATCCGTTCCAAGTAAAACACTTTCTGATAGAAAGCTTTTCGAGGGGGATACTTTACTCGTAGATAAAGCATTTCTTCCAAACAATATAAAAAAACCTCTAATCATAATTAACGGAGACATAAAATATATCGCAACTCAAGTATACGATGATATTTATGATGGAACTTGGTTAATTAGCATTGATAATAACATTAGCATTCGCGACTTAGTTCGTATTCCTGGAAACAAAGTTAACATATCCGACAGGAAGCACTCCTTTGATTGTGATATTAACGAACTTGTCGTTGTCGCAAAAATACTTGTGCTCTGTACACTCGTGTAGTTAAAAAATCAACAATTACGTTATCTAATTAATAAAAGATGAAAATTATATGACTACACAAGAATTCACACTAAGCATTATCAAGATTGTTTTTGAATCTTTAAAATATATTATTTGGCCACTAGTTATACTGTTTGCTCTATTCATATTCAAAAAACCAATTTACGATCTACTATGCAGACTTAAAAATTTCAAACTCAATGCTGGCGTTGCATCTTTTGAAGCAACATCTCCGATTGAAGAGATAAAGGACAATATATTACTTAAAAAATCAACACAATCAGCAACAGAAGGAAATACGAATGCATCCAGCGAATCTAAAAACAATATCATCGAAGAAAATGATTCTAACTTAGAAGAACACTGGCTAGCCTCGCTGTCTAAAAAGCTAAAAAACAATGATATCTCTGGTGCAGAAGAAGTATTTAAGTCACAGCTATCTAAGCTTGATAACAAAGATGATATATTTAATGACACTGCGATATACTTTTATTTTACCTACTCAAGAGGCCTACTGCAAAAATCCTTAGCTGATCTTGAAAATCACATGCTAACAGCTACAAATGAGAAGCAAAAAGTTGAAGGTAGCCGATGGTACACTCTATCGTTAAAGATGACAAAGCAATATGATAAAGCAATCTCATTCTTATTAAATATGCTTAGTGAACTTAAAAACGAAAAATTAAAATCTAGTGTAATATGCAGAATTTCATCATTGTATGTAGATAATCATCAAATAAACTTAGCTAAAGAAATCATAATTGAAAGACTCAAGATATCTAGTAGCAATGAAGATCTTTCTATACTATATAAAGAACTTTCTTCTGTAGAAAGCTCTCTAGGAAACGATAAAGCGTCTGCTTTATGTTTAGACAAAGCATTGCAATATAATCCTGATGATAGAGATGAGATGTTCAATGCAGCTTATAAAGCTGGTGATAATGAATTAAAATTTATTGAAATCAGCAATTACGATATCTTATTAAGACTGGATAGGAATAATGAAGGTGCCCTTAATAACTTAGCCGTAAGAGCGGAGAGCGAGAAGCTTAATTCTATATCCAACAAACTTAACCTTAAAGCTTGCAAACTTGGACATAGTCTATCTTTAGCTAACGAAGGTGTTAAATATTGCGCCGCTGGACTGCTAGATAAAGCAGAAGAGTTTGCAACTGCAGCTTTGGAAAAAGATCCTCCTCACCCGAATGCGTATTCATTATTAAAAGACATTAACAACAAAAGAGAAAAAGAAGAAAAAGCTTGGTCTGAATTAATTGAAAAATCTAACATTTTACAAAAGAAATTCAGAGAGTACACATCACACTATTACCTACCATCTAAGCCATTAATTTCAGGCATGGATCCATATATCAATGGAAATATTCTAGCAAATTTACATCTTGACGAATCAAAAATAATCGTATCTTGGGAAACAATAAACGAGACAACCGGAGCTAAACGAAAGGTAAAAATATCAGCCGAAATGGTTAACACTAGCTTAACTGGATTTTATTCAGAAAAAAATGAAAGCGAACAAACAACTTTATTGAGATTAGCTTCCGAAAAAAATATAAAAATACTTGGATTCATAAATAATATAAAAAATGAACTACTTATTTTTTCTGAAAGCATGGAAGAAAATTTTAGCTTGATAGTTAATTTCAAAAAATCCAAGAATGTTTCACATGAATAAAACCAAACATTGACCACTGGTTTTACATACAGTTTAATACCCTCCGGATTTCAAGAGGGGTTACAATGGCAGTTCGGAAACAATCATCCGGTAAGTGGTTATGCGAGTGCTACCCTGCTGGCCGAGAAGGCCGCAGGGTACGTAAGCAGTTCGCAACCAAAGGTGAGGCAATCGCATTTGAACGCTTCACTATGGAACAGGTAGATAACAAGCCGTGGTTAGGCGAGGCAATTGATCGCCGTAAGCTGAGTGAGGTTGCCAAACTTTGGTACAACCTCCACGGTCAATCCCTCACCGCTGGCGAACGCACCTACAAAAAACTATGCCTTGTGATTGAAGCCCTAGGCGATCCCCCAGCTACCACCTTCGCTGCAAAAGACTTCGCGCATTATCGTGATAAGCGTTTGTCCGGTGAAATCTACTTTTCCGAGAAGTGGAAAAACGGCGCAGAACCTGTCACCGTCAATCTTGAGCAAAGCTACTTAAGCGGTATGTTCAGCGAGCTGGCTCGGCTTGGCGAATGGAACCAACCCAATCCGTTAGAGAACATGCGCAAGTTCACCGTCGCAGAAAAGGAAATGGCGTGGCTTACCCATGCACAAATCACAGAGCTGTTAGCAGCCTGCAGCAGAGGCGATTCTGATTTGCCACTTGTGGTCGAGGTATGTCTCAGCACCGGCGCACGTTGGCGAGAAGCGGAAAACCTCACCCGGTCACAAATAACACCGCATAAGATCACGTTCATCCGTACCAAAGGCAAAAAGAACCGCAGCGTTCCGATCAGCAAAGTACTTTATAAGAAATTGATAACGCGGGGCGATAGCCGACTGTTCAGCGAGTGTTATTTCCGCTTTATGGCAGCGCTCGAAAACACCAGTATTCAGTTACCCAAAGGCCAACTGACACACGTGTTACGCCATACTTTTGCAGCGCACTTTATGATGTCTGGCGGTAACATTCTGGTGCTGCAACGCATCCTAGGGCACCATGATATCAAAATGACAATGCGCTATGCCCACCTTGCACCGGAGCACCTCGAAACCGCCCTACAATTCAACCCATTGGCGACGATGCCAAGTGGCGACAAAGTGGCGGCATAGCTTGGCAATCCCCGTATTTCCTCACCCCACACCGTCATAACAACTTATTGATATAACAATAAGTTATTGATTTTATTATTGCTGTGAGGAAATCGGGTTTTTTATTGCCTGAATAAACCCCGCAGGAGAAAAATCACAGGGTTTGCGAGTAGCTAACCCATTTCGACATGTCCTGATGGGAGATATTTCCACCGCACACTACCATCCCAATGACGGCGTTAGCGGGAAGCTTGGGGGCAATGGCCATAGCCGCAGGTATCAGCGTCCCGGACGCCAGTTCAACCCATAATTTTGCATCTTCGCCAAAGGCCACCATTCCCTCTACCGCTGCCTTATCCGATACCACAACCACTTCTTCGATATAAGCTTGAGCATGGGCCAGCATCATTTCATCAATGACAGGCACGCCGAGGGTAGAGATAATTGAAGTCACCTCAATGTTCACCGGTTTGCCGGCGCGCAATGCCTGGTGCATCGAACTTGCCCCAGAGGTTTCAACCCCCCAAACTCTCATCTCTGGCTTTATGGCTTTTAGCGCAGTAGCCACACCAGCCAGCATACCGCCGCCGCCCACCGCAACCAGGACGTCGGTAAGTTCCGGGCAATCGGCAATGAACTCAAGTGCCAGGGTTCCGTGTCCTTCGGCAATCAGCGAGTCGTTGCAATCATCAATGACTACGTATCCCTGGTCAGCCAAAGCCTTGGCCCGCTCAAACGCAGCGTGAACATCAGATTCCACGATAACAGAGCTGCCCAGTTCACCCACCCGGTCGATGGCGGTTGCCGGGGCACTTTGCGGCATAATAATAGTGACATCAGCCCCAAAGATCTTCGCCGCCTCGGCTATCGCAATGCCAAAATTACCGCCGCTCACCGCCACAAACCGGTTATCTTTAACATTATCCGCCAGGCTCAAAAACTTGTTAAGCACGCCCCTGGCTTTAAAAGAACCCCCCAACTGAGTATTTTCAAGTTTCAGGAAAACCGGCCTCTGTAGTTTTTCAGTCAGTTTCGGTGCTGGAATAGTGGCGGTGCGAATAACTTTCCCATTGAGCCGTTCTGCTGCTTCAGTAATGGCGGTAAATTCAATTAATTTTGTCATTTTTGCCCAGTCAGGTGAATTTTATTGTTGCGCATATAAAGCTGCCATTTTAATCCTGCAGCCTTTATCGGAATACACGTCAAACTACAGACTTTTACTGCCGTTTTCTATTGCTTCACGCCAGGGTGCGATAAACAAAAAAAACCGTCCGAGGGGCAATGGCCAACGGCGCAATGCACTCTCCAGACGGGTTCATTTTCGGTTAATCACTTAGCCGTGCTAATGGTTAGCACGCATCGGTATTACTTCTGTTCTGCCTTGCTGACGGTGTCTTCGGCTTTCCACACGCGGTATTTCACTTCCACGTCTTTCGGTGCGTAGACCACGATTGGCAGGCGGCTGTTGTAACGTTGCATGGCAGCGTCACCCAGGTTGGCAGCGATAAATTTCTGCTGTTTGGTATTGTCCGGGCAAGCCATCATGGTGGAAGCCGGCTCAGACAGTTTTTCCACTACCAGGTAGTCGTAACCCCAACCGGAAAGGGTTTTGGTTTCCAGCGTACCGCCAATCATGTGGCGGTTACAGTCCACTTCCAGCGTTTTGCCAATCAGCAGTTCAACCTTGAAATTCTCTTCGTGTTCCTGCTTCGGCAGGTAAATCACCTGGCGGCTCATGCCCTTTTCGGCTTTCGGGTAAGGAGCGACCTTTTCCAGCGGCTGCTTGCTGATATCGGTGTCTTCGGACGAGGTAGCAGCAATGGCGCTGGCGGAAACGGCCATCAGCAGGCCGGAAAATACAACGGATGCCTTGTTCATGTTTATATCCCTACAATTTATTAAATGCTCCGGGCATAAGCTAATACACTACTGGCAAGCTCGCCAGTAGTTTAATCTTCTTTACAATATGCAATGACCAGTGGCAATAACCCACCAATGGCCATTAATTAGGATAAATCATTAACGAGTTGCGTTTTTGGCGATATAAGCTTTCACCACCTGATAGACATAATCCTGGCACGCCAGGCCAGTCTGCGGATCGTATTTACCCTGATTGGTAATATTGTTGGACAGCACGCGGATGCCGACAAAGGGAATATTGAAGGAAGCGGCGATCTGCGCGGCGGAGGCGGTCTCCATCTCTTCAACCGAGGTATGATAGTTTTCGTGGAAGTAACCAATACGGTCCAGTTCACTGTTCCACACATCGGCGGAACCAATAACCCCTTCAACCACCTTGCCCTGGGTATAGCTACTCTTCACACTTTCAGCTATCGCCAACAGTTTGGCGTCAGCCGGAAACTGACGGATGCTGTGGGCATTTTTATCTTCACCGGCACTGCCTTTCGAAGCCAGTAAATCCATCGGCTGCCATTGTCGCGAGTCACTGCCTTCCCCCGCCGCCTTCTTCGGTGTTTTAAATGCCCCCAGGCTGACCGAATACTTGCCTAATACGATGTCGTACACCTTCAGCGCCGGGTCGTGGCCACCGGCAGTTCCCTGATTGATAATTGCTACCGGATGAAATTGGGTTGCGGCAATAGCCGTCGCGGCCGCTGCATTCGACATGCCTTTCAGGGTTTCTGACACCACCACCGGATAGCCATCCACCGTGCCGCGCCAGAAACGCCAACCGCCAATCTGCTCTTCACGCGGGTTTTCCAGGCGTTGGGCAAAACGTTCTGCCTCTACCGGCATCGCGCCCTGCACCACAATCGGCCCGGTAACCTGCGCTGATACCAAAGGGGAAAAAACCGCACTACAGGCTGCCAACAGCGCCAAATTCAATTTTCTTGTCATCACCACATCATTCCAATAAAAAGCAAACGATTACCTTAGCCGAAAGCCAATAATCCGCCTATTGCTTTCTTAAGCTCGGTACTCTGGGCATTAAGGTTTTCTTAAGACAGAATTATTACAGTGGCAACATCCGTTAATGTCACCGAGCCTGCGCGTGAACCCAAAACCTTCATTAAATCAATCCTCAACAACACCCAAAATTAAGACTAACGCCCTTTACTCCCTGCCGGCATCCTTTTACCGTTGGCAGGTTTTGGGATTGGTAGTCAGTGGCTTGCTGTTCCTTTGGCTGTCGCGAAACGAACAATTGGACTGGGCTGTCAGCAATTACTGGTTCGATGCCAGCAGCGGACATTTCCCTTGGCAGAACGATCGCTGGCTGGACTTGATTAACCACCGTTTGCTGAAAATTGGCGTTATCACCGGTGCGGTGCTGGCGCTGTTTTGGGGCATTTACCGCCGTAACCCGCGCATGATCGTCAGCATGTTGCTGATCGGTATTGGCCCATTGGTGGTCGGCATTCTTAAAGCCACCAGCGCACATTCCTGCCCATGGGATTTGATCGAATACGGCGGCAAGGCGATGTCCTACCCGCTGTTCGGCACCATTCCGACAGTGCCCGGGCCGGGCCGTTGCTTCCCTGGTGGTCATGCCTCCAGCGGTTTTGCAGTGATGGCGCTGTTTTTCCTGTTTTATCCGCAACGCCCGCGCCTGGCCTACTGGTGCTGGTTCGGCGGTATTGCGCTCGGCATGCTGATGGGTTTTGGTCAGGTGATGCGCGGCGCACATTTTCTTACCCATAACCTGTGGGCAGGTTGGTGGGTTTGGCTCAGCCAACTGGCTGTTTATTGGATGGTGAGCGGGTATCTCCGCCGCAAGACGAGGTAAATATTATGGAGCAATTGAATTATCTTCTTTTCGCCTGGATCAACGCGACCCCGGCGTCCCCCGAGTGGATGATTGATATCGCCACCTTTTTGGCGCGCGATCTGATCGCTATCGTACCTATGCTGATCGTTGGGCTATGGCTGTGGGGGCCGCAGAATCAACTGGTGTCGCAGCGTCAAGTGGTGGCCAAGACGACAATTGCTCTGCTGTTCGCCATGCTTGCCTCCGCAACCATTGGCATGCTGCTGCCGCACGAACGGCCGTTTGTGGCCGGTGTCGGTTATACTTTCCTGGCCCATGCGCCAGACAGCTCCTTCCCCAGCGATCACGGTACCGCCATCTTCACTTTCGCTCTGGCCTTTTTGTTCTGGCATCGGGTCTGGTCAGGCATTTTATTGCTGGCTGTCGCGGCTGGCATTGCCTGGTCACGCGTCTATCTTGGCGTGCACTGGCCGCTGGATATGGTAGGCGGCTTTCTGCTCGGCCTGGTTGGCTGCCTGTTTGCTCAATTGGTCTGGAACCTGTTTGGCGATAGCATCGCCGACAAGCTGACGCGCCTGTACCGCTTCCTGTTCGCCTTCCCGATCCGCAAGGGCTGGGTGAAAGAGTAAGCCTGTATTTTGGCCGGGGCGGCATCGCCCCGGCTATCACACCACCCCGGTTGTCACGCAGAACTCACGCGTTTTCCCCGCCCCGATCATCATTCTCGAGTCTTCACTTTGCCCTTGCGGACTACAGGTGGCCGGCTGAATGAACCTGAACAGGCGCTGATTTCCCTGCTGTGTAATACGGCGCAGGCCATAATTGAACTGCTCGGTGGAGAAACGCGTAACATATCGCCTCCCCTTCGACGCCAACATATAGAACTCGGCCTGATCAACATACAGTGACAAATCGTCCGAGCACTGTAGCCCTTCTTCGGTGATGCTCCCCGGTGGCGTCAGCGCCGGCGTCGGCAGGTTCTGCCTGAACACCGCTGCGGGAATACAGCCGTAGTTAAGCTGGCAAACATAACTTAGCGGCAGGGGGCGGTCGGCAAGGTTGGTGATTTGCATATCAATGGAGAATTGAGCACTGTCCGCCGTCAAACGGACCGCCGGACGCAACCGACAATGTTGATGGGCAGATTCCCCACGGCCGTACAGCGCCAGCGTATCGCCCTCAACCTGTAACCAGACAAGCTGCATGTCTAATAATGTCCCCCCCTGAGGTGACCAAGGGGAATGAAAGGCAACACTGCCGTCCGGTTTGCCCCCGAGAGTTTTCACACTGCGACGGCCCGACTTCAACGAGTAACCATCAAAATCGGCATCCCAAATCGTCAGCGCGCGGTAAGGCAATACTCGCAGTGAGCCACGGCGGTTTGCCAGCGTCAGCATCGGCCCTGCGGCTTCACAGTTAAAAGCGGTGACTACAAAATCCGCATTGCGGAAAACTTCATACGGCTGCGCTCCGAACTGGTCTGGCGCCAAATTTATTATCATATCCATACTTTTCCCCTGGGTGTTCACGCGAGTATCCCGCGACCAACGCCTAAAATGTTACTTAAATAACATTTATCTCACCCCATGTTATACGTTAAACAGCCAAAAAACGATGATCTGGCATTCATTTTTAAACATCACTATGTTTGCCGCCAGTTAAATGTTATTATTCTAACATTACTCACATCCTGCTTTGATAAAACCTTAATAAGGAATCGAGATGACTACCGAAAACATTGATTACGCCCGCTATGTCGATCACACCCTGCTGGCGATGGATGCCACTGAAGAGCAAATCGCCAAACTGTGTGAAGAAGCGCAACAGCACAACTTCTACGCCGTCTGCGTTAACTCTGGTTACGTGCCATTGGCTGCGCACCTGCTGCAAGAAAGCGAAGTGAAAATCTGCTCGGTGATTGGTTTCCCGCTGGGTGCCGGCCTGACGGTAACCAAAGCTTTCGAAGCTAAAGCGGCAATTGCTGCCGGCGCGCAGGAAATTGACATGGTGATCAACGTGGGTTGGCTGAAAAGCGGCCTGCTGGATGAAGTTAAAGCCGACATCGCCGCAGTGCGCGAGGTTTGCGCGGCGATCCCGTTGAAGGTAATATTGGAAACCTGCCTGCTCAGCGATGCGCAGATCGTTCAGGTTTGTGAAATGTGTCGCGAACTCGATGTGGCCTTCGTTAAAACCTCTACCGGCTTCAGCACCGGCGGTGCTCGTGAAGAGCACGTCAAACTGATGCGCGCGACGGTGGGCAGTGAGATGGGCGTTAAAGCATCCGGCGCCGTGCGCGATCGCGCAACCGCCGAGAAGATGATCAAAGCAGGTGCAACGCGTATCGGCACCAGCTCTGGCGTAGCAATCGTTTCCGGTGATCAGGCCGCTGCCGGCAGCTACTGATAACCTGAGGCGTCTGGGTACCGGGCGCACGCCGTGATAATCTGATGCGGGGTAATAAGTTCAGCCGATGGCTGGGCCGCTATTACCCCGCATTTGTGTGTTCAGCCCTGATGAAACTTTCTTAACCCTGTGGGAAGACAGACAGATGGAAACGCGGCGCGAAGAACGTCTCAATCGATTAGTCCAGGCGTTAAAGCGCTCTGACAAGATCCACTTAAAAGAAGCCGCCGTCCTGTTGGGCGTGTCAGAAATGACCATTCGCCGCGATCTCAGCGCAGAACCGGCGGCCGTGGTTCTGCTGGGCGGTTACGTGGTGGCCGATCCGCGCAGTAACGGCGTGACCCACTATTTTGTTTCCGACCAAAAAGCCAAGCAGGTCACGGAAAAACGCCGTATCGGCCTGCTCGCCGCGCAGCTTATCAGCGAAAACGACACCGTATTTTTCGACTGCGGCACCACTACGCCGGCGATCATCGACGCAATCGCTGACGACCTGGTCTTCACCGCGGTCTGCCACTCACTCAATACCTTCCTGGCGTTACAGGACAAACCGAACTGCAAGGTGATCCTGTGCGGCGGCGAATTCAAGCCGAACAACTATATATTCACCGCCGTCGGCCGCCACAGCGAGCTGGATCATATCTGCCCCAATATCGCCTTTATCTCCGCCGCCGGTTTGAGCCTGCAGCATGGCGCAACCTGCTTTAACTTTGATGAACTGGAGATGAAGCACCGGGCGATAACGATGTCACAGCAAAAAATCCTGGTGGCCGACCACAGTAAATTCGGCAAAACCAAACCCGCCTGCATCGGGCCATTGACTCAATTCGACCGGGTGATCACCGATCGCCAGCCTGACCCCGAATTTGCGGAGTTTTTCAGCGAAAACGCGATCGCCATTCGTTTTTAATCTGCATCCAGCCGTCGACCCCGGTCGGCGGTGCTCTTCCCCCCCCCCCTTCTATCTCGGCAAGATTTTGGACAAATAACGTGCAATTGATTCGATTATTTTATTATCCCTACCCGAAAGCAGGTTAATAAATTGAAACAGTTTTGCAGGCTTATTCCTTCTGCGCAGATAAATCTTACGCAATATTACTTTTTCACTCTGCATAACAACGCTTTTATATGATAAATCGCAGTAGCGTCCGCGTGATAAATATCAACAATTACGCAACTAACGCGCTTTAAATATAACCAATCCAGCTTATTTATATGATGAATGATTAAGCAATTCTATCCGCTATCCACTTAACTAGTTTACCCACGTTATTAGCTGGATATTCAAAATAAATAAAATAAAAACAATATGTTAAGACAAATTTCGCTTTAAATCGCAATGTGATCTGCGTCACTAAAACCGCTTAATCCGGGTTTTTAGCTAGATCCAAACTCTCGCTTAAAATATATTGCTCGACTTGCTGACAACGGCAGCGTTTTATCTGGTTACAGATTGTTCACGCCAGATAAACCCTGAAACATTGATGAGAGCGTTTTCAGCATGAAATCTTACACAAGCGCGCAACATATGCATGAAAAACCAATATAAACGCATTTAGCCGCACACATTACGCATTTGAGAGCATGATCACGGTTGTTTCTACTGTAAATCGTTATCTTGCCGCCAACGAAAATCGGCAGGCAATGACCTTCCGGCAGCAGTCCCGATACGACGCCCTATATAGGCTAAATATCATTTGATTAGTTATCCGGCACAACTGCCAAGGGTAATTAGACTATTAAACAACCAGGGGGACGCCAACCATCCCCGCAAGCAACATCTGATTCTTACCGATGCCGCCATCTGATATTGCGTCATTCGGATTTAACCTTAAGTTTTGCCTTTAATTTTAAATTAGCGTGTTCACTTCGGAGATATTTATGGACACTACACAGACCGGCACTATAGCCTCTGCGGCTTCTGGCTCTACCAGTACCTGGCGTAAAACCGACACCATGTGGATGTTGGGCCTGTATGGCACCGCGATTGGCGCGGGCGTTTTGTTCCTGCCAATCAACGCCGGTATCGGTGGTTTGATCCCCCTGATCATCATGGCCATCATTGCGTTCCCGATGACCTTCTTTGCGCACCGTGGCCTGTGCCGCTTCGTTCTTTCCGGCAAAAACGCCGGTGAAGACATCACCGAAGTCGTTGAAGAACACTTTGGTATCAGCGCCGGTAAGCTGATCACCCTGCTCTACTTCTTTGCCATTTACCCCATTCTGTTGGTTTACAGCGTCGCCATCACCAACACTGTCGACAGCTTCATTACCCACCAACTGGGGATGGCTTCGCCGCCACGTGCCATTTTGTCGTTGATCCTGATTGTCGGCCTGATGACCATCGTGCGTTTCGGCGAGCAGGCTATCGTGAAGACCATGAGTATCCTGGTGTTCCCGTTTGTCGCCGTATTGATGCTGCTGGCTGTGTACCTGATCCCGAACTGGACCACCGCCATCTTCGATAACGTTTCTCTGTCCGGCGCAGGCACGGGTATGGGTCATGGTCTGGTTATCACCCTGTGGCTGGCGATCCCGGTGATGGTGTTCTCCTTCAACCACTCACCAATCATCTCTGCCTTTGCCGTAGCCAAGCGTGAAGAGTACGGTCAGGAAGAAGCCGAGAAGAAATGCTCCCGCATTCTGGGCTTCGCTCACATCATGATGGTGTTGACCGTAATGTTCTTCGTGTTCAGCTGCGTGCTGAGCCTGTCGCCGGAAAACCTGGCGGAAGCCAAGGCGCAGAACATCTCCATTCTGTCTTACCTGGCTAACCACTTTAATAACCCGATGATTGCCTACATCGCACCGGTTATCGCCTTTATCGCCATCACCAAATCGTTCCTCGGTCACTATCTGGGTGCACGTGAAGGCTTTAACGGTCTGATTGCCAAGTCGATGAAAAGCCGCGGTAAAACCATCAGCACCAACAAACTGAACCGTATCACCGCCCTGTTTATGCTGGTGACTACCTGGATTGTTGCGACCCTGAACCCAAGCATCCTCGGCATGATCGAGAATATGGGTGGCCCAATCATCGCCATGCTGCTGTTCCTGATGCCGATGTACGCTATCCGTAAAGTGCCGGCCATGCGCAAATACAGCGGCCACATCAGTAACGTGTTCGTGGTAGTGATGGGCCTGATCGCCATCTCCGCAATCCTGTACAGCTTCTAATCAAGCCCAGCCGGCGCTACCTTGCGCCGGCTTTTCAGCACGGCCCCCTTTCCTGCATTAACGCCTAACACCTGAAGAAGGAGGCGAGACCATGGTCAGCGTTTTCGATATTTTCAAAATTGGTATTGGCCCATCCAGCTCCCACACCGTCGGCCCGATGAAAGCCGGCAAGCTGTTTGTCGATGAATTGATTGCCAGCCAGCAGTTGATGGATACCACTCGCGTGGTGGTGGACGTCTACGGTTCGCTGTCGCTGACCGGCAAAGGTCACCACACCGATATCGCCATTATCATGGGCCTGGCGGGTAACCTACCGCACGATGTTGATATCGACGGTATCGCCGGTTTTATCCGCGACGTTGAACAACGCGGCCGCCTGTTGCTGGCCAAGGGCCACCACGAAGTGGATTTCCCGCTGCAAACCAGCATGAATTTCAACAGCGATAATTTACCGCTGCACGAAAACGGCATGCGCATCAGCGCCTTCGCCGGTGAACAACTGTTACACTGCAAAACCTATTACTCTACCGGCGGCGGTTTTATCGTCGATGAAGAAAACTTCGGCCTGGCTGCGGCCAATCCGGTTCAGGTGCCCTTCCCGTTCAACTCGGCGCGAGACTTGCAGCAACACTGTAAAGACGCCGGTTTGTCGCTATCCGGCCTGGTGATGCAAAACGAATTGGCGCTGCACAGCAAGACCGAGATCGACGCGCACTTCGCCGACGTCTGGCAGGTGATGCGCGCCGGCATCGAACGCGGTATGAACACCGAAGGTCTGTTGCCCGGCCCGATGAAGGTTCAACGCCGCGCCGCTGCCCTGCGCCGCCTGCTGGTGACCGGCGACAAGAACAATATCGATCCGATGAACGTGGTCGACTGGATCAATATGTTCGCCTTTGCCGTTAACGAAGAAAATGCTGCCGGTGGCCGTGTGGTCACCGCCCCGACCAACGGCGCCTGTGGCATCATCCCGGCGGTGCTGGCCTATTACGACCAGTTTATTCGCCCGGTAAACCCCAATTCCTACAGCCGTTATTTCCTGACGTCCGGTGTGATCGGTGCGCTGTACAAGATGAACGCTTCAATCTCCGGTGCCGAAGTGGGATGTCAGGGCGAGGTGGGCGTCGCCTGCTCAATGGCCGCAGCAGGGTTGGCAGAATTGATGGGCGGCAGCCCGGCACAGGTTTGTATCGCGGCGGAGATCGCCATGGAGCACCACCTGGGGCTAACCTGCGATCCGCTGGCCGGTCAGGTTCAGGTACCCTGTATCGAACGTAACGCGATTTCCGCGGTGAAGGCGGTCAATGCCGCACGTATGGCGCTGCGCCGCACCAGTGAGCCGCGCGTGTGCCTGGATAAGGTGATCGAAACCATGTATGAGACGGGCAAAGACATGAACGCCAAGTACCGCGAGACATCGCAAGGGGGATTGGCGATCAAGGTAGTGGCCTGTAACTGATAAAAAATGAGGGCGCAATCATCAATGACGGCGCCCTCTTCTTAAAGCTTATTGCTGTAACCCTTAACCAAACACGCTACCGAACCACTGGGTCAGCTTCATCATCACCATGTCCCAGATGCGGCTGAAGAAGTTACCTTCTTTCACTTCCTGCATCGCCACCAGCGGATACTGCTCAATGGTTTTACCGTCAAGCTGGAAATCAATGGTGCCGACCACCTGATTTTTTGCCAGCGGGGCTTCCAGCGTCGGCTGGTTCAGCTTGTAACTGGCCTTCAGGTTTTTCATCTGCCCTTTCGGGATGGTAACGGCTGCGTCTTTCGCTACGCCCAATGGCACTTCGCCGACGTCGCCAAACCACACTTTCTGGGTCACAAACGGCTTGTCCGTTTTAATTGGCGTGGCGGTTTCGTAGAAGCGGAAACCCCAGGTCAGCAGTTTTTCACTTTCACTAAAGCGGATACGGTCGCTTGGCGCCCCCAGCACTACCGAAATCAAACGCATTGGCCCGTCGGTAGCGGAGGCTACCAGGTTATGCCCGGCGCCACCGGTATAACCGGTTTTGATGCCATCAACGCTCAGGTTGGTGCTCCACAACAGACGGTTGCGGTTAACCTGACGAATTTTATTGAAGGTGAACTCTTTTTCTTTGTGCAACGCGTACTCATCCGGCACATCGCGGATCAGTGCCTGGCCGAGCAGCGCCATATCGCGTGCGGTGCTGTACTGCCCTTCCGCATCCAGGCCGTGCACCGTCAGGAAATGGGTATTCTGCAGGCCCAGGGATTTGGCGTAGTTGTTCATCAAGCCAACAAACGAATCCTGACTGCCCGCGACATAATCAGCCAACGCGATGCTGGCATCATTACCCGACTGAATGACGATGCCCTTGTTCAGTTCCATTACCGGCACCTGATCGCCCGGCTTGATAAACATCAACGAGGAGCCGCGCAGCGCCGGGTTGCCAGTTGCCCAGGCATCCTTACCCACGGTCACCATATCCTCAGGTTTAATCTTGCCGGCCTTGATCGCCTGGCCGATCACATAGCTGGACATGATCTTGGTCAGACTGGCGGGGTCAAGACGGGTGTCGGCATTGCCTTCCGCCAGGATTTTTCCGCTGTTGTAATCCATCAGCACGTAGGCCTTGGCGTCAACCTGTGGCGCGGCCGGCGCTTCGGCCGCCTGAACAACAGGTACGGCCAGCAACAGTATGCTGACGCTAAAAGTTAATTTTTTCAGAGTGCTAGGTAAGTTTCTTTTCATCATGACGTCGCCAGAGTATCCATTCAAATCATTGAAATAGCGTTAACTTTCAAACATATTCACGTTTTCAGCCAACCAGCGAGAGTGGCCCGGCACGCATTTACCAACCGCAAACTCCCTGCGGCCCCATGACGGGTGAGCGGCGCACCGAAAATGCCCTTGCTGTGAGTTTATTAGATTCATCTTATTTTTGCAGGGTTTAGCATGAATTTTCATCATTTTTACATAACTGTACGCTGTTACGCGTAATTTGGATAAAAAGCCAGCCGTAAGTATTTTTTTTATACTACCCACCGCTAAACGGCTGCACATCTAAACTGCTGAACATCTGCGCCTCCATACGTCCAAATAAGATTAATATATTCCAAAAATGCATATTGAACGGTTATTTATTCTTTTTAATGCGCTTATTGGCAGAGCTATCATCCATATAACGGCTTTTAAACCGCATTATTTTGGAGACACCCCATGGCCATACCTCATTCCGTCATCGATATGATCGGCAATACTCCGATGCTGGAACTGACCGGGTTCGATACCGGCCCCTGTCGGCTGTTCGTCAAACTGGAGAATCAAAACCCCGGCGGTTCGATCAAGGACCGAGTGGCACTATCGATGATCGAACAGGCGGAGCGTGACGGCAGCCTGCAGCCCGGCGGTACCATCATTGAAGCCACCGCCGGCAATACCGGCCTGGGGCTGGCTCTGGTGGCCGCCCTGAAGGGATACAAACTGCTGCTGGTGGTACCGGACAAAATGAGCCGGGAGAAGATTTTCCATTTGCGTGCGCTGGGTGTGGAAGTTTTGCTGACCCGTTCCGACGTGGGCAAGGGCCACCCGGCTTACTATCAGGACTACGCCAAACGCCTGGCGAGCGAGACGCCCGGCGCGTTCTATATCGATCAGTTTAACAATCCTGCCAATCCGGCGGCCCATTCCCGCACCACCGCCCCGGAACTGTGGCAACAGATGGAGCATCAGGTGGATGCTATCGTGGTCGGTGTCGGCTCCGGCGGCACGTTGGGGGGACTGAGCCACTATTTCGCAGAGGTGTCGCCGCAGACCGAATTTGTGCTGGCTGACCCGGCCGGTTCGATCCTGGCGGATTATCTCGATAATGGCCAGATAGGCGAGGCCGGCAGTTGGCTGGTGGAAGGCATAGGTGAGGATTTCGTCCCGCCGTTAAGCGATTTCAACCAGGTGCGCAACGCCTACCGCATCGGTGATGCCGAGGCCTTTACCACCGCACGCGACCTGCTGCGCAAAGAAGGTGTGCTGGCCGGCTCGTCTACCGGCACCCTGTTGGCCGCCGCGCTGCGCTATTGCCAGGCGCAGACAGAACCGAAACGGGTGGTCACCTTCGTGTGCGACAGCGGCAACAAGTACCTGTCTAAAATGTATAACGATCACTGGATGCTGGAACAGGGCCTGTTGAGCAAACCGCAGCATGGCGATCTGCGCGATCTGATCGCCTACCGCCATGACGAGGGCGCGGCAGTGTCGGTGACATCGGAAGATACTCTGGCGATCGTCCATGCCCGCATGCGGCTGTATGACATTTCGCAGTTGCCGGTGCTGGAGGGCGATCGGGTGATCGGTCTGATCGACGAGTGGGATCTGCTGAATGCCGTGCAGGCGGATGCCAAACATTTCAGCCTGCCGGCCTCCCGCGCCATGACCCATTCGGTCAAAACATT
This sequence comes from Serratia sp. AR11, assembly GCF_056376275.1. Lineage (NCBI taxonomy): Bacteria > Pseudomonadati > Pseudomonadota > Gammaproteobacteria > Enterobacterales > Yersiniaceae > Serratia > Serratia sp. AR11. Next base: position 1,771,268 of record NZ_CM150739.1, on the reverse strand, counting down.
GCAAAAGGAAGCCAGCTATCAGGATTTGCTCGCCACCTTCAATCACGGCCACGTGGCGGTGGTGCTTGACGGCGAGCGTTTCCTCGGTCTGATTACCCGCACAGACGTACTTAACGCCTGGCGCCAAAAATTACGTTAATAAGGATGATTGTATGGCCAAGTTTGATACGTTGACCGTTCACGCCGGCTATACGCCGGACGCTACCGGCGCAGTGATGCCGGCCATTTATGCCACCTCCACCTATGCCCAACCGGCACCGGGGGAGCATACCGGCTATGAATATTCGCGCAGCGCCAACCCAACACGTACCGCGTTGGAGAGTGCCATCGCCGAACTGGAAGGCGGCAGCCGCGGTTACGCTTTTGCTTCTGGTCTGGCAGCCTGCTCGACGGTGCTGGAGCTGCTCGATCAGGGCAGCCACCTGGTGGCGGTTGACGATCTGTACGGCGGGACCTATCGCCTGCTGGAAAAGGTACGTAGCCGCACCGCCGGATTGCGTGTTACCTATGTTTCCCCGGCGGACATTGCCGCACTGGAGCAGGCGATCGAACCGGATACCAAAATGATCTGGGTGGAAACGCCGACCAATCCGCTGTTGAAGCTGGCGGATCTTGGCGCCATCGCAGCGATCGCCAAAAAACACGATTTAATCAGCGTGGCGGACAACACCTTCGCCTCACCTTATATTCAACGTCCGCTGGAACTCGGCTTTGACGTGGTGGTGCATTCCGCCACCAAATACCTCAATGGCCATTCCGACGTGGTGGCCGGTGTGGCCGCGGTAGGGAATAACCCGGAGTTGGCCGAACAGCTGGGCTTCCTGCAAAACGCGGTAGGCGGCATTCTCGATCCGTTCAGCAGTTTCCTGACGCTGCGCGGTATTCGCACGCTGGCGCTGCGCATGGAGCGTCACAGTAATAGCGCCTTGCGCATCGCCCAGTGGCTGGAAAGCCAACCACAGGTAGAAGAAGTCTACTATCCGGGCCTGCCGAGCCACCCGCAACACGCGCTGGCGGCCAAGCAGATGAGCAGTTTCGGCGGCATGATTTCGGTGCGTTTGAAAGGTGACGATGCCTTTGCCCGTCGGGTGATCAAGCGTTCAAAACTGTTCACCCTGGCAGAAAGTCTGGGCGGCGTGGAAAGCCTGATTAGCCAGCCGTTCAGCATGACCCATGCGTCGATCCCGCTGGAGCAGCGGCTGAAAACCGGCATCACGCCACAGTTGCTGCGTCTGTCGGTAGGCATTGAGGATGCGGATGATCTGATCGCCGATCTGCAGCAGGCGCTGGCGGAGTAATCGCAGCCCTGATGTAAAACCGTAGGGGTCGAACATGTTCGACCCGATTTAACCCATTGGGCGCTGCATGCGGCGCCCCCTTCCATTAGGCGACAACGTCCTGATAATAGCGCTGCGCCACGTCGGGATGAGAGCGAATGCGCCCCTTCAGGTAGTTAAAACCCACGTCACGCAACAGCGGATTATGCGGATCGCTGGCCGGACCACGCGCCTCGGCCGCCAGATGCGCAGGGAGCTGATACAGCGGCACCACGGCGTCCAGCCGTGCCCCGAGGAAGAAGGCAATCGACAGGCGCTCGCTGCCTGCCGGCGGCGTCTCTACCCGGTGCACCGTGGCACGCAGATAGCCGTTGGTTGCCAACTCCAGCAGTTCACCGATGTTGACCACAAAGCTTTCTTCAAGCGGTTCGGCGTCAACCCAGCGCCCTTCGTCAACTTCAACCTGCAGGCCTTTCTGCCGGTCCTGCAGCAAAAAACTGAGAAAACCGGAGTCTTTATGGGCGCCCACCCCTTGCCCGCTGTCGGTAGCTTCACGCCCCGGGTAGCGGATCAGTTTGATATGTTCATTGGGTTTGTCGCCATAGAGCGAATCAAATGCCTGCTCCGGCAACGAAAGCGCCAGCGCGAAGGCGCGCAACAGTCGCAGCGACATGGCGGTCATCGCCTGCTGCCACTGCAACAGCAACGGCTTCAGTTCGGGTAGCGCCTCAGGCCATTGGTTCGGCCCCTGCAAACGTGCCCAACGCGGAGTCTCATTGGCCAGTTGCAACGCAGGACGCTCCGCGCCGATATCGAACTGTTCACGCCAGTCCGGCTGTCCGCGCGTCAGTTCGGCCGCCGCTCGGTTATAACCGCGGAAATGCGGCGAATGCACCATCTGCACCGCCAGCTTGTCCGCTTCCGGCAGCGCAAAAAACTGCCTGGCATGCTGCTGCAGTTGTGCATTCAACCTGTTATCCACGCCGTGTCCGCGCAGATAGAAAAAACCTACGTCACGGGCGGCCTCACGCAACCCATCAAGAAATGCCTGCCGCTGTCGCCGGTCGCCGTCAAGCTGCGAAAGACTCAGTTGCGGCAGCGTCTTCAACGTCAGTGGTGGCGTCATTATCCTGTTCCTCTTCATCTCCGATAAAAACCGGACCGCTATAAAGGCGAATGATCAGCATCGTTAACTCCTGGATGGCCAGTGCATTAGCCCTATAGTTACCACCCCGCCAGAGACGCCAGCCAATATTGTTGCGTTCTAAGTTATGCAAAGATTCAACAAAGCGTCGCAAAACTGTCATCAAGGTTTCTTATGCTCTGCGCAATTTGTTTGCCGCCACTGGCTGGCGGCTTACGCTATCCGCTATTCTGTATACACCCCCATTTCACTCCCTGCCTGCTGGAGAAATACTGATGGATTTAGCCTTATTCGACCTGGATGAAACCCTGATTGATGATGACAGCGCCAGCCTGTGGATGCGCTGGTTAGTCACCGAGGGGTTTGCGCCGGCGGAACTGGAACAGCAGGAACAGCAGCTGATGCAGCTCTATTATCAGGGCAAGCTGTCGATGGAGGATTACATGCAGGCCACGCTGGCCCCGTTGGCCGGCCTGAACACCCAGACGGTGGCCGGTTGGGTGCAGCGTTATATCCGCCGCGATATTCTACCCCGTGTCTACCCCGCCGCTCGTGAACGACTGCTGTGGCACCGTGAGCGCGGCGACTGCATTTTGGTGATTTCCGCCACCGGCGAACATCTGGTCGCGCCGATTGCCGCACAGTTGGGTGCCGACGACGCACTGGCGATTGGCGTTGAGGTGCAAGACGGCCGCTTCACCGGTAACACTTACGGCACCATGACCTACCAACAGGGCAAGGTAACTCGCCTGAAGAAGTGGCTGGCTGAACACCCGGAGCTGAGCTTCGAGCACAGCCACGGTTACAGCGACTCACTCAACGACAAGGCGATGTTGGAATATGTCGACAGCGCCACGGTGATTAATCCGGACAGAGAGCTCAACGCGCTGGCGGTGGAGCACGGCTGGGAGATTTGCCGCTGGGAGCGCTGAATGTGCCGCCCGGTCGGCAAAAAATGCCTTCCGGTGTGACAACGACTCAATTGTGGCGTACGAATAACAGCTTAGGTTAATTCACCCGTATAAAGAGGCGTTCTATGCTGACCATTTGGGGTCGTGAAAATTCGAACAACGTCAGAAAAGTGCTGTGGTGCGCCGCAGAACTGGAGCTGAACTACAGCCATATCAATGCCGGTGGCGCCTTTGGCAAAGTGAACGATGAGCTCTACCGTTCATTAAACCCGAACGGCCTGGTGCCGTTGCTGCAGGACGATGACTTCGTGCTGTGGGAATCCAACACCATAGTGCGCTATCTGGCGGCAAAATTTGGCAGCGAGCCATTCTACCCGCAGGATCTACAGGCACGCGCCAGCGCTGAGAAATGGATGGACTGGACCACCGCCACCATTGTCAGCCACTTTAGCGTAGTGTTCTGGGGCCTGGTGCGCACCAAGCCGGAACTGCGCGACATGGCCAAAATTGAAGCGGCGATCGCCGCGCTGGAAAAGCACTTCAACATCGTGGAAGAAACCCTGGGCCGCCAGCCTTATCTTTCCGGCGAGTCGTTCGGTATCGGTGACATCCCGCTTGGCAGCTTTGCTTACGCCTGGTTCTCAATGCCGATTGAGCGCCAACCCCGCCCGAACATGGAACGTTGGTATCAGCAACTAACCGAACGCCCGGCCTATCAGCGTGGCGTCATGAGTGAGTTAACCTGAGTTTTCTGCGCCCCTGCCGGGGCGCTATTATTTCTCCGCCAGTTGCCGGAACATCCCCCTGAAGTCATCTGGCCCGCCGCCCCTAACGCACCCAGCGTGCTGACCCCATGTTTATATTAAATTTCAACATGTTGCCTTTTCCACGGACTGTGCTTAAGTTAAGGGTTCACCAAGGAGGAAACATGAACATCACCGTTACCGAGATACCTGACGAAGAGACCCTCAACGTGATCCGTTTGGGGTTGCGGGCCCATAATAGCCCGTATATTGACCCGACCCAACGCAAGCCCCTTGCCGTCTATAGCCAGGATGAAGCCGGTCGGGTGGTCGCAGGCCTGACCGGTGAAACCTGGGGCAACTGGTTGAGCGTGGAATGGCTGTGGGTGGATGATTCGCAGCGCGGCAGCGGGTTAGGTCGCAAGGTGGTGCTGGCGGCGGAACAGGAAGCCAGGGCGCGGGGTTGTCGTTATGTTCGCCTGGATACCTTCAGCTTTCAGGCGCGCCCCTTCTACGAGACACTCGGTTACCAACTACAGATGACGCTGCAGAATTATCCGGTAGAGCACGAATGTTACGTTCTCACCAAAACTCTTTTTGAATAGCAGGTGGCTTGATGGAAACCGCAACCATGGTTGTGAATTGCGTGGCGTACAAGGCCGGTCAACGGCTGGGTGAAGTGACCATTGATGATATCAGCGAGGTGGTCAAACAGCCGGACACCTTCGTCTGGCTCGGGTTGTGGCAGCCGGAAGACGCCTTTATGCGCAAGGTGCAGGAGGAGTTTGGCCTGCACGATCTGGCGATTGAGGATGCGCTTTGCGCCCACCAGCGGCCCAAGCTGGAAGCCTACGGCGATTCACTGTTTATCGTGGTCAAAACCGCGCAGTGGGGTCAGGGCGAAGTCGAATACGGCGAAACACACTTCTTCGTCGGCAAAAACTTCCTGGTTTCAGTGCGCCACGGCGCATCACCCAGCTATGCGCCGATCCGCGCCAAAGCCGAGGAAAACCACAGGCAAATGTGCCGTGGGCCGGGTTTTGCCTTGTATTCGGTGCTGGACTTTGTGGTGGATAACTACCGTACCGTGGTGGCGAAGTTCGAGCAGACCATCGAAGGCATCGAAGCCAACATGTTTAAATCGGAGTTTGATCAGGCCGCCATTGAGAATGTCTATACCCTGCGCCGTCACCTGCTGGCACTGCGCAATGCCGCGATGCCGATGGACGAAATCTGCAATCAACTGATTCGCCTGCATGAAGAGGTGATCCCGAAAGAGCTGCGCGCTTATGTACGCGACGTGCAGGACCATGCGCGCCAGGTGGTCAGCAACATCGACGATATGCGCGAAATGCTGACTAACGCCATGCACGTCAACCTGGCGCTGGTCACGGTTAAACAGAACGAAGTGGTAAAACGACTGGCGGGCTGGGGGGCGATCCTGGCGATCCCAACGGTAATATTCAGCCTGTACGGCATGAACTTCGCCAATATGCCGGAACTGAAATTCCCCTGGGCCTATCACACCATCCTCGGGGTGACCGGCGTCGGCTGCTTCTTCCTGTATCAAAAACTGAAGAGATCCGGCTGGCTGTAAGCGGCACTGGGGCTGCGCACGACAGCCCCGTTTTTACCCTTTACTCGGGCTGAACCTGCGGCAGCGGGCCTGGTCGGGTCAGCAGACTGCCAATCAGAAAGGCCGCCCCGCCCGCCAACAGACCCCCGTAGATTGGGCTGTTGGCCTCAATGCCGTGATAATACATCAGCACCAATACGCTCAGACTGCCGGTCAGCATGCTGGCGATAGCACCGGTGCTGGTGGCACGTTGCCAAAAAATCGCACCGATCAGCGGGATCAACATACCGCCCACCAACAGGTTATAGGCCAGCGTTAGCGCCATCATTACGTCGCGCACCACGAACGCCAGCCCCAACATAATGCAACCCATGACAAACGTCGTGAATCTCCCGGCCGCCAGCCCACCGGAGGGCCGCTTGCGGACAGCCGGCAATACATCTTCCAGCGCGATGGTTGACGATGCCAACAAACAGGCACTGGCCGTCGACATCAGCGCCGCCAACGCCGCCGCAGCCACCAGCCCGCTGACGCCCGGAGGCAGCACCGCCTGAGCAATGGCGGCAAAGGCGCCGTCGGTATTGGTCAGTTGCGGCAGTACCAACTTGCCGGCCATGCCAATCAGAGCACCGGCCACCCCATACAGCACGCAGTACACCCCAGCCCCCAACCCAGCATAGCGAGCAATATTGGTGCTGCGGGCGGTAAATACCCGCTGCCAGATATCCTGACCAATCAGAATGCCGAAGAAGTAGATCAGGAAGAACACCAGGATGGTATCAAGCCCGATCGACGACAGCTGGTAGTAGCTGTCCGGCAACAGTTGACTGAACGCCGCCCAACCCCCGGCCTTGACGATGCTCATCGGCATCAACACCAGCATCATGCCGACAGTCATGATGATAAACTGGATGATGTCGGTTAGCGTCAACGACCACATACCGCCCAGCGTGGAATAAAGCACCACCAAACCGCCGCCGAGCAGAATCGATGCGGTGAACGACAAATCAAACATCACCTGCATCACACTGCCGATAGCAATAATCGAGGTCACGGCCACCATCAGGTCATAAGCCAGCATAATGGCACCGCTGGTGACCCTGGCGGCCGGATGATAGCGCCGCGCCAGCACCTGGCTGACGGTGTAGAGCTTTAGCTTGAGCAAGGGTTTGGCCAACACCAGGCTCAACACCACAATCCCCGCCCCCAGCGCACCACACAGCCACACGCCCGAGATCCCGTAGGTGTAACCCAATTTAACGCTGCCAATGGTCGACGCCCCGCCAAGCACCACGGCGGACAGCGTGCCCAGGTACAAACAGGGCCCCAGATTGCGGCCGGCCACCAGATAATCTTCCTTGGTGGTGGCCCGGCGAACGCCAAGCCAACCCACCGCCCCTATCACCAAAAAGTAAAACACCACTACCAGCAGGTCGAGATTCATCGGTCACTCCGCATGCTTGTTATTATTCGGTATCAGGCGCAACGGCTCCGCCGATCGGGTTATCGGTCGCCTTATCGCGACGGCAGTACACACAGCATTTCAAACAATAGGTTGGCCGCCAGTAGCGCGGTGTTGCCGGAACGATCGTAAGGCGGCGAAACCTCCACCACGTCGCTGCCGACCAGGTTTAGCCCCCGGCAGCCTCTGACAATTTCCAGGCCCTGCCAGACCGACAGCCCGCCGACCTCCGGCGTGCCGGTGCCCGGTGCAAATGCCGGATCCAGGCCGTCGATGTCGAAACTGAGATAAACCGGCGCATTGCCCATCTGCTCGCGCACTTCCTCCATCAGCGGTGCCAACGAGCGGTACCAGCAGGCTTCTGCCGGTACCACGCGGAACCCCTGCTTGCGCGACCAATCGAAATCATCAGCCTCATAGCCGCTGCCGCGCAGGCCAATCTGAATGACCCGTTGTGGCTGCAATAGCCCCTCTTCAAAGGCTCGCCGGAAAGTTGTTCCGTGTGCCAACTTTTCACCAAACATCTCTTCGTTGGTGTCTGAGTGAGCATCTACGTGAATCAAGCCGACCGGGCCATATCGGCTGGCCATGGCGCGCAGCACTGGTAACGTCAGCGTGTGGTCGCCCCCCAGCGTCAGTGGAATGCAGCCGTGGGCCAGAATACCGTTGTATGCCAGCTCAATGCGGCGAACGCTGTCTTCCAGGCTGTAAGGATTGATGGCGATATCCCCCAGGTCGGCCACCTGCAGCCGTTCAAAAGGTGCGGCAGCGGTGCCCATGTTGTATGGGCGGATCATCACCGACTCCTGACGGATTTGCCGCGGCCCGTAACGCGTGCCACTGCGGTTTGAAGTGCCAATATCGAGGGGAATACCGACGAAGGCCGCATTCAGCCCCCGCGCATCGTCGGCAACGGGCAGACGCATCATGGTAGGGATACCGGCAAAGCGCGGCATATCATTGCCACTCTGGGGTTGATTCAGCATGATCTTTCCTTATTCGGCTGTCAGATAATTTCAACATTTGGATAACAAATACAGGCTACCCGCCCCCTGACAGGGCTACCATTCCATCTTTGGGATGTAAGTATTGAAAACACCGATGTTTGTTAACACATTGAAGCATTGGATTTTATTTAACATTCATGCCATAAAAAGACAGTTTTACGGCCGCCAGCTTCATTTTGGGGATGTTATGAAATGGTTAATTGCGCGCTATTACTGCGGAGGAAAGGATGCTCACCAACCTAAGCGATATTGATCTGCGGCTGCTGCGGGTCTTCGTCGCCGTCGCCGAAGCCCATGGCGTCAGCGCCGCCCAGGAAACGTTGCTGATGAACCAGTCGACCATCAGCACCCATCTCGCCACCCTGGAAACCCGGCTGGGATTTCGCCTCTGTCAGCGAGGCCGATCCGGTTTTATGCTGACACCGAAAGGCGAACGCATGCTGATCGCCTGCCGCACCCTGTTCAACGCCGCGCGTGATTTCACCCGCGTCAGTCAGTCGCTGAATGGGCTACTGACCGGTGATTTGCAGATTGGTCTGGTAGATAATCTGGTGTCGCTGCCGGGTAATCCCTTCAGCCATGCCATCAAACAATTTCAACGTCGACATCAGGATGTGCAGTTACAGTGCCGCATTTGCGCCCCCGGCGAAATAGAACAGGGACTGCTGAATCAGCAACTCGATTTGGGCATCGGTTATTTCGGTCAGCAGTTGGACGAGTTGCAGTATCAGCCCTGGATAGCAGAGACGCAGGCGGTTTATTGCAGCAGCGATCATCCGCTGTTTTCGCTGGAGCAACCGGGGCGTGAACAGATTGAAAATGCACGCTGGGTTAAACGCGGCTATTTGTTGGCACAGCAACTTTGTCCGCTGGCACCGTTAAATCTCGGCGCCGTCGCCCATCATATGGAAGGGGTCGCCCATTTGGTGCTCAGCGGCGAGTACCTCGGTTACCTGCCCACCCATTACGCTGCACGTTGGGTAGAGCAAGGCGTATTGAAACAGTTAGGGGGGCAAGCACTGTCTTATCAGGCGGCATTGAGTCTGGTGACCCGGCCGGGGTTGCCGAAGGAGGCCCTGAGCGCATTGCTGGAGGATTTGCAGCGCGCCGGAGAGATTTCAGCCGCTATGGTGTTGATGCAGTAACCCTGCGCGCTGGATAAAAAAATGCCCCGCACTTGGCAGGGCATGTTCGAAACGCTTAGTTGACCGGCATACGCGCCGGATCCGGGTACTGATATTCAAACCCCAGTTCATTGCAGATACGGCTGCCGTCCACCAGACGACCGCCCTGCTCCGTCTCGGCGGCAAACTGCGGCGGCGACAGATTTAACTGTTCAGCCAGAGCCGGGTAGAACTCACGTTTGGTGGGATGGGCCGGGGCGCACAGGTTATAAACGTGGCCGCCTTTCGGCAGTTTCAGCAACAGTTGGATCGCGCCGATCACGTCGTCCTGATGCACCAGATTGACTCCTTGCGAACCGCCTTTGACATCGACTTTGCCCGCCAGGAAACGCCCGGGATGGCGATCGCCCCCCACCAGCCCCGCCAGACGCAAAATATCCACCGAGGTGTTCGGCAGTTCATGCAGCCAACGCTCCAGCTCTGCCAGCACCAGGCCGGAAGGTGAAACCGGCTTCAGCGGCGAATCTTCGCGTACCGTGCCCGTGGTTTCCCCGTACACCGAGGTTGAACTGGTAAACAGAATGCGCGGCACACCGAAGGCCATCGCGCTGTCCACCAGCATGCGCACCGCATTAAAATAGTTTTCGCTGCCTTCGACGGTGCGGCGGGCCGGGAGTGTTATCACCAGCGCATCGACGCGCAGCAGCGCCTCCAGATCCTCCGGCTCGCAAATCAGTTCCGGCGTCAGTTCCAGCTGATAGCATTCGATCCCGCTCATCCGTGCGGCCTCGACGCCATCCGGCGTGGTTTTACTGCCAACAACGTCAAACCCACGGCTCATCAGCGACAGAGCCAGCGGCATACCCAACCAACCCAGGCCAATAATGGCTACCTTTTTCATCAGCTTCCTCTCTTGAAGACTGCAACGCTTTGCCCATTAAGGCTACGCCAGTCGGCGTAGTGATTCAATCCACCGACCTTAAGCTTAGGTAAAGTCGCGTCTTGCTAATAATTCATCCTGTTTCAATAAATTAAATTTATGACGAGAAAAAAGAGTTGCGTGAAAGACAGTGGATAGTTTAGGTTAATTAGCAATTGAGTTTGTAGCGACTTTATACAGAGAAAACATCATGACACGCATTCAGTTCAGCCACCATCATCACCATCACCCTGACTAGTCTTTCAGGCGATGTGTGCTGGAAGACGGTTTTTTAATCTTCCAGTGGCGTGCAGAATGCAAGAGAGAGCCCTCGGAAGATTTCTTCCGAGGGTTTTTTTTTGGCTCCGGACAGACAGATAAAATAATTTTCATAATAAATTCATAAAATTACAGATTAAACAGAGGTTACCATGCTGGATAAAACACGTTTACGGATAGCAATGCAGAAGTCGGGCCGCCTGAGTGATGAGTCTCAGGAATTGCTGGCGCGCTGCGGGATCAAAATCAACCTGCAGCAACAACGCCTGATCGCCTTCGCAGAGAATATGCCGATCGATATCCTGCGCGTCCGTGATGACGACATCCCGGGCCTGGTGATGGATGGCGTGGTCGACCTGGGTATTATCGGTGAGAACGTGCTGGAAGAAGAGCTGCTCACCCGCCGCGCTCAAGGCGAAGACCCACGTTATTTCACCCTGCGTCGCCTGGATTTCGGCGGTTGCCGCCTGTCGCTGGCCACCTCGCTCGACAGTGAATACACCGGCCCGCAAAGCCTGCAAGATGCCCGCATCGCCACCTCTTATCCACACCTGCTCAAGCAATACCTCGACAAACAGGGCGTGCGCTTCAAATCCTGTTTGCTGAACGGTTCGGTTGAAGTCGCGCCACGTGCCGGCCTGGCCGACGCCATCTGTGACCTGGTCTCTACCGGCGCCACGCTGGAAGCCAATGGGCTGCGTGAAGTTGAAGTGATTTACCGCTCGAAAGCCTGCCTGATCCAACGCGATGGCGAAATGCCGGAAGCCAAACAGCAATTGATCGACCGTCTGATGACCCGTATTCAGGGCGTGATCCAGGCGCGTGAATCCAAGTACATCATGCTGCACGCGCCGAGCGAGCGTCTGGACGAAATCGTCGCGCTGCTGCCGGGTGCCGAACGCCCGACCATTCTGCCATTGGCCGGGGCACAGAACCGCGTAGCCATGCACATGGTCAGTAGCGAAACCCTGTTCTGGGAAACCATGGAAAAACTGAAAGCGCTCGGTGCCAGTTCGATTCTGGTATTGCCTATTGAGAAGATGATGGAGTAACGCCATGTCGAACTTCAATACTCTGGTCAACTGGGCAGACTGCAGCGCCGAACAGCGCACGGCACTGCTGATGCGTCCGGCGATCTCCGCCTCGGACAGCATCAGCCGCACGGTGAGCGAAATCCTCGACAACGTGAAGGCCAATGGCGATCAGGCGCTGCGCGAATACAGCGCCAAATTTGATAAAACCGAAGTTGGCGCACTGCGCGTCACCGCAGAGCAAATAACGGCTGCCAGCGCGCGTCTGGGTGATGAGATCAAGCAGGCAATGGCAATTGCAGTCGCCAACGTGGAAACCTTCCACAATGCGCAAAAACTGCCGCCGGTCGATGTGGAAACCCAGCCGGGTGTGCGTTGCCAGCAGGTAATCCGTCCGATCGACTCGGTTGGGCTATATATTCCAGGCGGTTCTGCCCCGCTGTTTTCTACGGTGTTGATGCTGGCGACACCGGCACGCATCGCCGGTTGCCGCCGCGTAGTGCTGTGTTCACCGCCGCCGATTGCCGATGAGATACTGTATGCCGCGCAACTGTGTGGAGTGGAAGAGGTGTTTCAGGTTGGCGGTGCGCAGGCGATCGCCGCTATGGCATTCGGTACCGACTCGGTACCACGCGTGGCAAAAATCTTCGGGCCGGGCAATGCCTTTGTCACCGAAGCCAAACGCCAGATCAGCCAACGACTGGACGGCGCCGCCATCGATATGCCGGCCGGCCCTTCCGAAGTGCTGGTGATCGCCGACGCCGGTGCCACTCCGGCATTCGTCGCCTCGGATCTGCTGTCACAGGCAGAGCACGGACCGGACTCGCAGGTGATTTTGTTGACACCGGAAGCCGCGATGGCGCAGGCGGTACGCGATGCCGTAGAACAGCAACTGGCACAATTACCCCGCGCCGAAACTGCACGTCAGGCGCTGGCCAGTAGCCGACTGATTGTCACCAAAGATTTGGCCGAGTGCGTGGCCATCAGCAATCAGTATGGCCCGGAACACCTGATCATTCAGACCCGCGACGCCCGCGCTCTGGTCGACAGCATCACCAGCGCCGGTTCGGTGTTCCTTGGTGACTGGTCACCGGAGTCCGCCGGTGACTATGCGTCCGGCACCAACCACGTGCTGCCAACCTATGGTTACACCGCCACCTGCTCCAGTTTGGGGCTGGCGGACTTCCAAAAGCGCATGACGGTACAAGAGCTGACGCCGCAGGGCTTTATGAACCTGGCCGCCACCATTGAAACCCTGGCCGCCGCCGAGCAGTTGATTGCCCACAAAAACGCCGTGACCCTGCGCGTTGCCGCCCTGAAGGAGCAAGCATGAGCATTGAAAATCTGGCACGCGCCAACGTTCGCGATCTGACCCCTTATCAGTCGGCACGCCGCCTGGGTGGCAACGGCGACGTGTGGCTGAACGCCAACGAATACCCGATCGCCCCAGAGTTCCAACTGACCGCTCAAACCTTTAACCGTTACCCGGAGTGCCAACCGGCACTGGTGATCGAACGCTACGCCGAGTATGCCGGGGTTAAAAAGGAACAGGTGCTGGTCAGCCGTGGGGCAGACGAAGGTATCGAACTGCTGATCCGCGCATTCTGCGAACCGGGAAAAGACGCCATCCTGTTCTGCCCACCGACCTACGGCATGTATGCCGTCAGCGCCGAAACCTTTGGCGTGGAGCGTCGTACCGTGGCGGCCAAACAGGACTGGCAGCTGGATTTGCCGACCATCGCCGACAGCCTGGACAACGTAAAACTGATTTACGTCTGCAGCCCCAACAACCCGACGGGTAACCTGATCGATGCCAACGATCTGCGCAGCCTGCTGGAAATGGCCAAGGGCAAGGCAATCGTTGCGGTCGACGAGGCCTATATTGAATTCTGCCCACAGGCAAGCGTCGCCGGCTGGCTAAATGACTACCCGCACCTGGCTATCTTGCGCACCCTGTCCAAGGCCTTTGCACTGGCTGGACTGCGCTGCGGTTTTACCCTCGGCAATGAAGATTTAATCGCTCTGCTGCTGAAGGTGATCGCCCCTTACCCGCTCTCCACTCCGGTCGCCGATATCGCCGCTCAGGCGCTCAGCACCGAGGGGATCCGCATCATGCGCCAACGGGTTACCGAGATTGCTGCCAACCGTAGTTGGCTGCTGCAGGCGCTGCAAAACTGCGCGTGCGTTGAACAGGTTTTCACCAGCGACAGCAATTACCTGCTGGCACGATTCACTGCCTCCAGTAATGTGTTTAAAACCTTGTGGGATCAGGGCATCATCTTAAGAGACCAAAATAAACAACCGGGGTTATCCGGCTGCCTGCGCATCACCATAGGCACCCGTGAAGAATGCCAGCGCGTGGTTGATGCGCTGTCTGCCCTGCCCGGTGCAACCAAGACTCGCCAGGAGCCAATGTGAGCCAGAAATTCCTCTTTATTGACCGTGACGGCACGCTGATTGCTGAACCACCAGAAGATTTCCAGGTCGACCGCCTGGATAAACTGGCGCTGGAGCCGGACGTGATCCCTTGCCTGCTGGAGCTACAGCAGGCGGGTTATCAACTGGTGATGATCACCAACCAGGATGGCCTCGGCACCGCCAGTTTCCCACAGGAAACCTTCGATCCGCCGCATAACCTGATGATGCAGATCCTCAGCTCACAGGGTATTCATTTTGAAGATATTCTGATCTGCCCGCACCTGCCGGCAGACAACTGTGACTGTCGCAAGCCGAGGACCGCGCTGGTCAAAGGCTATCTGGAACCCGGCGTGATGGATACCGTTCACAGCTACGTGATCGGCGATCGTCCGACCGACGTGCAACTGGCTGAGAATATGGGTATTCAGGGGTTGCGCTATCAGCGTGGCTCTCTGGGTTGGAAAGAAATTACTCGCCAACTGACCCAGCGCGATCGTCATGCACAGGTTAACCGCGTGACCAAGGAAACGCAGATTGACGTCAACGTCTGGCTGGATCGCGAAGGCGGCAGCAAGATCAAGACCGGCGTGGGCTTCTTCGATCACATGCTGGATCAGATTGCCACCCACGGTGGCTTCCGCATGGATATCAACGTCAAAGGCGATCTGTATATCGACGATCACCACACGGTGGAAGACACCGGCCTGGCGCTCGGTGAAGCGCTGAACAAGGCTCTGGGCGACAAACGCGGCATCGCACGTTTCGGCTTTGTGCTGCCGATGGACGAGTGCCTGGCACGCTGTGCGCTGGATATTTCCGGCCGCCCACACCTGGAATACAAAGCGGAATTCAACTATCAGCGCGTCGGCGATCTGAGCACCGAAATGGTCGAGCACTTCTTCCGTTCGCTGTCCTACACCATGGGCTGCACCCTGCACCTGAAAACCAAGGGCAAAAACGACCACCACCGTGTCGAAAGCCTGTTCAAAGTGTTTGGCCGCACGCTGCGCCAGGCGATCCGCGTTGAGGGCAACACCCTCCCGAGCTCGAAAGGAGTGCTGTGATGGACGTGGTGATTCTGGACACCGGCTGCGCCAACCTCGCTTCTGTCACCTACGCGGTGCAGCGTTTGGGTTATCAGCCAGAGGTGAGCCGTGACCCGGAGATCGTACTGCGCGCCGACAAGCTTTTTCTGCCGGGGGTTGGCACCGCGCAGGCGGCGATGGATCAACTGGAACAGCGCGAACTGATTGAGTTGATCAAGGCCTGTACCCAACCGGTGCTGGGGATTTGCCTCGGCATGCAGTTGCTGGCAAAAAGCAGCGAAGAGAACGGCGGCATCGACACGCTGGGCATTATCGATACTCCGGTAACCCAGATGACCGACTTCGGCCTGCCGCTGCCGCACATGGGCTGGAATCAGGTCTCTGCGCAGGCGGGTCATCACCTGTTCCGCGGCATCGAAGACGGCGCCTACTTCTACTTCGTTCACAGCTATGCGATGCCGATATGCCCAAGCACCATCGCCCAGGCGAATTACGGCGAGCCCTTCACCGCCGCCGTGCAAAAAGACAATTTCTTCGGCGTGCAGTTTCATCCAGAGCGATCTGGCGCGGCCGGTGCGCAACTGTTGAAAAACTTTCTGGAGATGTAGGCAGCATGATTATTCCGGCTTTGGATTTGATCGACGGCAACGTAGTGCGTCTGCATCAGGGCGATTACGGCCAGCAGCGCGACTACGGTAACGATCCATTGTTACGCCTGCAGGACTATCAGCAACAGGGCGCACAGGTACTGCACCTGGTCGACCTGACCGGCGCGAAAGACCCGACCGCGCGCCAAATCCCCCTGCTGCGCAAGCTGCTGGCGGGAGTTAACGTACCGGTACAGGTTGGCGGCGGTATTCGCAATGAGCAGGACGTCGCTGCCCTGCTGGAGGCCGGCGCAACCCGCGTGGTGATCGGTTCCACCGCGGTAAAACAGCCGCAGCTGGTACAGGGCTGGTTCGAACGCTACGGCGCCGATGCCATGGTGCTGGCGTTGGACGTGCGTATTGACGCAGACGGCACCAAACGCGTGGCCATCAGCGGCTGGCAGGAAAACTCGGATGCCACGCTGGAACAGGTGGTTGAGCAGTTCTTGCCTTATGGCCTCAAACACGTGCTGTGCACCGATATTTCCCGTGACGGGACATTGGCCGGTTCCAACGTGGCGCTGTATCAGGAAATCAGCCAACGATACCCGCAGATCGCCTTTCAGGCCTCTGGCGGTATCGGCAATCTGGATGATATCGCCCAGCTGCGCGGCAGTGGCGTTGAGGGTGTGATTGTGGGGCGTGCCCTGCTGGAAGGTAAGTTTAGCGTTGAGGAGGCGATCGCATGCTGGCAAAACGGATAATCCCGTGCCTGGATGTTAAAGACGGGCAGGTAGTGAAAGGCGTGCAGTTCCGCAACCATGAAATTATCGGTGATATCGTGCCGCTGGCGCAGCGCTATGCGCAAGAAGGCGCAGACGAACTGGTGTTTTACGATATCACCGCGTCAAGCGATGGCCGGGTGGTAGATAAAAGCTGGGTATCACGCGTGGCAGAGGTGATTGATATCCCCTTCTGCGTCGCCGGCGGGATTAAAAGCCCGGAAGACGCCAGCCAGATCCTCTCTTTCGGCGCCGACAAGATTTCCATCAACTCCCCGGCGCTGGCCGATCCGACGCTGATTAGCCGCCTGGCGGATCGTTTTGGCGTACAGTGCATTGTGGTGGGTATTGATACCTGGTTCGAAGCCGAAACCGGCAAGTACCACGTTAACCAGTACACCGGAGACGAAAGCCGCACCCGCGTTACTGAGTGGGAAACCCTGGATTGGGTGAAAGAAGTGCAGAAACGCGGCGCCGGCGAAATTGTGCTGAATATGATGAATCAGGACGGCGTGCGTAACGGCTACGATTTGGAACAGCTGCGCCTGGTGCGTGAGGTGTGCAAAGTGCCATTGATCGCCTCCGGCGGCGCAGGCACCATGGAACACTTCCTGGAAGCCTTCCGCGATGCCGATGTCGATGGCGCACTGGCCGCTTCGGTGTTCCACAAACAAATCATTAATATCGGTGACCTGAAAAGGTTCTTGTCCGAACAAGGTGTGGAGATCCGCCTGTGTTAACAGAACAACAAAGAAACCTGCTGGACTGGGAAAAAACTGACCACCTGCTACCGGTAATCGTCCAGCATGCCGTATCCGGCGAAGTGCTGATGCTCGGCTATATGAATCAGGAAGCGCTGGCCGTGACCGAACAAAGCGGCAAGGTCACCTTTTTCTCACGCACCAAACAGCGCCTGTGGACCAAGGGCGAAAGCTCTGGCCACTTCCTTAACGTAGTCAGCATCACCCCGGATTGCGACAACGACACGCTGTTGATTCTGGCCAATCCAATCGGCCCCACCTGCCACCTGGGTAACACCAGTTGCTTCCACCCGGCCAGCAGCGATTGGGGTTTTCTGTATCAGCTGGAGCAACTGCTGGCAGAACGTAAAAACGCCAGCCCCGACAGCTCTTATACCGCCAGCCTGTACGCCAGCGGCACCAAGCGTATCGCGCAGAAAGTCGGGGAAGAAGGCGTGGAGACCGCACTGGCCGCCACGGTGAACGACCGCGAAGAATTGACCAACGAAGCTTCTGATCTGATTTATCACCTGCTGGTGTTGCTGCAGGATCAGGATTTGGACTTGAGCAAGGTGATTGGCCGGTTGCGCGAACGGCATAAAAAGTCAGCGTAAACAATTTAAGTAAAGCGGTAAAGCTGACCTTACACAAGCCCTCAAAAGGGGGCTATATACGAGTAATCTTTATACCCCCTATCAGCTTTGATACCTCACGTATCATCTGATAATTTTTCGTTTAGTTCATTCAGATCGAAAAAATATCTCTTTTACCGAAAATGATTGACGTATAGCTCCACAAACGTAATTTTCAATAGTTGCATATTGATAATAAAAAAGCCACTAAGCAAGTACTTAGTGGCTTTATAAATTTGAAAAACTGTTGTATGAAACTATAACGTTAGAGTTTATATTTTAGTAATAAAAACTATCAAGCCAATCGCGTCCAAGATAAGAATAGTTTGACGCAACATTGTTGAGCCACCCCCTTTCACTCGGGGCTAGTTTATTTTTCCAATAAGCCAGAATACCAGGAACCCAATAATGATGCTTTTTAAGGATGCTAAATGCCTCATCCTCATTTGTCGGAAAAGGTACATCCAACGGTACAAGACTAATGCCATTCCCAGAATGTTCAAATCCATCGAGATGCCGAATTTCTCCTAATAGCTCCAGCTCTCGCATGCTAGGTAATAAGCTTAGCTCTTCAATAACCTCATTAAAAGTACCGACACCTATCTCGTCATAACCGATTACTGATTCACCAGAAGCAATCTCACGCAAAGATTCAAATGCATAGTCTTGGATACTTTTAATGACATCTGTATAAATTTTTTCTTCCGAAGGGTTTTCTTGATAAGAAACAGATATTTTCCCATTTTCAACAAAGTAATCTCGTACAGAGCCATGTGGAGCACTATGCAAATCTTCAAGCAACGGTACGGATTGGATCAGCTTCTTTTCATCATCACCGCTATGGAAACCATTGCAAACCATACCAGCCATATAGCCCGCTTTGTGTACCTTCCCTAACGCATTTCGCCACAACCCAATATAAAATCCATTAATATCAATATTCTTCCCAGCTAATTCAAATAGTTTAGCCATGCCTAACTGCATATTACCTTGCCAACCCAAGTCGACAATAGCGCAACGATTTTGACTGTCAAAAATACCTTTCTCAGAGAAATATTGCAGTGTATTTTCTCTAAGTTCAGCACAATGCTTTAGAATTTCGTCCTTAAGATCTAAGAATAACTCTTGCATTTTACCATAAGATTCTGCAGTGCAGACAATGTCACTTGATGAGTTGAAGTAAACTTTTACTTTCTTCTCAATGTCGCCATCTACATCTATTCCTATTCTTGACAAATAATTTTCCACAGTGCGGCCAACCTCTGAACCGCTCATTAAGAAATCTAAATCTAGCTCGTTCAACTCAGTAATACAAGAAAGAAGTAAGACTCGGCGTGAAACCTGAAAATAACTGATATCAATATTATCAGGCATGAGTCCTGCATCTGCAAAAATAGACCAAGTATTCTTTAGGACATATCCATCCCGAGAAAGAAAATAAATTTTGTCTATCTTACACCTTACCGCCTGCAATGCGATCCATTTGGTATACGCTGCATACAAGATAGCCAAGTAACTTTTACCTATATATCTTGAAGTATTTAAATCATTATAATCTTCAATTCTATTCTTTTGAACTAGTCGTGAAAGTGGAATGACGTTGGTCGTAAAGTGATTGCGATTTTTCTGTTCTTTAGAAAACCATGGGAAATGGACAGTATTGATTCCTCTGCTTTCTGCTCGGGATATATCCCCCCATGCACTATCTCCAATATGGAGAATTTCTTCTCTTGCTACTCCTAAATTCTCTATAACATAATCCCATAATCTCCCACTCCCTTTAGTTTTCATTACTTCACAAGAGACAAAAAGATCTTGAAAACCGTCATATCCGCATCTAGCAAGAATGCGTTCGATCACAGTTTTAGGCAAATACATATCCGAAACGAAAATCACTCGCTTATTTTCACGAATGGCCCTGTCAAATAACTCCTTAACAGAGGAAATAGGAACGACATTCTCTATTTCAGCTTCAACTTCTATTCTCTTTATGGATTCAATCAATTCACGTTCTAATTTAAGGGATAAAGAAAGTTGCTTATATATTTCATCCAGACTGACCTCATCTCTTTTAGATGAAATTTTCGCATTTTTTCTAGCTAAGTTTTCTGCATTTATCCGATGCCAAGAGAACGCTTCTATTTTTTCTTCAGGGAAGATTTCTTTTATTCTTTTCTCGACAATAGAAAAAATATGCTTAGGCGAAGAAACTGTGCGTGTGAGTGCAGTATCAAATATATCAAAAGAAACGACTTTAACCTTTTCAAGGTTTAAATCTTTCAACTCTTTCCCACCGAGTTCTCGGTTTAATGTTTTATTTTTCATGTCCATATTTTATTTAACTCTAAAAATCTTTCTTTTTATAAAAATCACTGGCCTTGCCATTTTAGAGAGAACACTAAATATACGCAGAACTAAATTATATGTATTCTTCGATATTTCAATATGTTCCTTTTTGAAACCCATATGGTAATGCAGTAACTCATGAACATCACTTAAAACTAGCCCATTAAGTTCTTTGATTTCTCGAAGTTGATGTTCTAAATCCGTTATTCGCTTATTAAGATCATGGTTGTTTTTTGCATCATTTAATAGAATACCCGCCTGCCAAGGCGCATCTTCAAGAGACTTGCGTAATAATGCATTACGATAGAGTATATTAAAACGTTGATGCTTGTTCAAACCTTGCGTGACACTATTACCATAAGAGCTATTTTCTGTCTGAACTCGATGATGATAATAGGCTAATTTTTTAGGCAAAACAGCTATATCAGCAACAAGCAGCGCTCGGATATTAAAATCCCAATCGCCTAAAACAGGTAAATCACGATTAAACAGGCCAACTTGTGAGAACAATTCACTACGGAAAACAAAAGAAATAGGGGCAAACGTGTTTTCACCAAGAAGCCGGTATATGTCGATCTCATTATACCAACAGTTAAAGTCCATCTCCTCTATAAACCGAATACTATTGTCTGTTAGAAGCTCTCTGATCAGGGTGGTATGCGTTACTACCCCACCATAAGCTTTATTTTCCTTATCGGTTAAAAAACTAACACATTCTTTGAGGAAGTCGGGATGCCATGAGTCATCATCGTCATGCACAACTGCAAATTCAGATGTAATTTTTTCAGCAGCTTTATCACTCGCAGCTTCCATACCCAAAGCTTTTGGATTGTGAACAACTGTGATCCTGCCTTGCAAAAGTGTATCAAATGGACGGATAGATTCATTAACGATATCTGGATCACCTCCATCATTAATAACATAAAGATACCAATTCTGATAAGTTTGCTCGACAACGCTCGCAATTGCGCGAGAAAAAAGAATTGGTCTATTTTGCGTTCGCATAATAATAGAAACACATTTATCGGACTCTTTACTGTGTTCATAATTATGAGAGAAAGGAAACTCAATTGCTTCAGTTGTACGTTGCAGGCAAGCATCGTACTTATTAGAAAACTGGGAAACGTCCATATGTCCTCTGTTCTTTAACATATTTTCTTGATTTAATAATCCCGATAAATAAAAGTCTGCAATAGTGCTTTCTACTTTTTCCTGCCTTGTGTTAGCCAATAAATAGAGCTCAGGATGAACTGCTGCCATCGGCATTGAAAGAGCAGGTCTTAAAGATTCATTTTCTTCGAGCGCAGCCCCCTTTTTAGCATAAACAAAAATATTCTGTCTATACCACCATGGCAAGCTATTATCATTCCAGAATCGCGGCCGAATAAGATCAATAGGAACAAATCCATTATTAATAAATTCTATAGCCCACTTCTGTGGCCACTGCTCGGATATATGTTCAGTTCCACCTTGGAGAGGAATTGCACCTGAAAATAAAACGACATCAGAAAGTGAGCAAAGCTTGTTTATTAGATATGTTCCACGTGACTCTGATAGATGCTCAATAACCTCCAATGATATTGCTATATCAAACCTATCGTTGATAGATATATCATCTCGCTCTAAATCACAAGATTTAAAGTATCTATCATCAATTAAGAGGTTATCTCGATTAACATAGTCCCCATCCAAACCAAGCAATTTATCTGCACCAAGTTCTTGGCATACCTTTAACCAAGCACATAGGCCACTACCAATATCTACTGCAGATTTAAAATCGTGATATTGATGTATATATTCCAATATTTTCTTTGCAGCCAGATAACTACCGTCGATCTGATTCGCATAAAAGGAATCATTATATTGTGAATCACTCATAAGCAACCTTATTAAAAACTAAATTTGGCAAAAGAATCAGATTTTTTATATTACTCCCATTAAAAATAAATAACGATTTATATGACAGAGTTAAGAAACTATACGCCATACTATAAATAAAAAACCGCCTTCCTAAGAAGGCGGTCTACTATCAAGGAACAATAATGCTACAATAATTCAACGTATCTCACATTAAACACCGATCACTCCATCCATTCGGTATGGAATACGCCTTCTTTGTCGATACGTTTGTAAGTGTGAGCACCGAAGTAGTCGCGCTGCGCCTGGATCAGGTTGGCAGGCAGAACCGCTGAACGGTAGCTGTCGTAGTAGGCAATCGCCGCAGAGAAGGTCGGCGTAGGGATGCCGTTTTGCACCGCGTAGGACACCACGTCACGCAGCGCCTGCTGGTATTCATCAGCAATCTGCTTGAAGTATGGCGCCAGCAGCAGGTTAGCGATATCCGCGTCGTGTGCATAAGCGTCGGTGATTTTCTGCAGGAACTGTGCGCGGATGATACAACCGGCGCGGAAGATCTTGGCAATATCGCCGTAGTGCAGATCCCAGTTGTTTTCTTTGGAAGCGGCTTTCAGTTGAGAGAAGCCCTGTGCATAAGAAACGATTTTGCCCAGGTACAGTGCACGGCGCACTTTCTCAATAAATTCAGCCTTGTCACCGCTCACTGGGGTCGCTTTAGGACCGGTCAGCACTTTAGATGCAGCCACACGCTGGTCTTTCAGTGAGGACAGGTAGCGAGCGAACACTGACTCAGTGATCAGTGACAGCGGCTCGCCCAGATCCAGAGAGCTCTGGCTGGTCCATTTGCCGGTGCCTTTGTTGGCCGCTTCGTCCAGGATCACATCAACCAGGTATTTACCTTCTTCATCTTTCTTGGTGAAGATATCTTTGGTGATGTCGATCAGGTAGCTGTTCAGTTCGCCTTTGTTCCACTCGGCGAAGGTTTCAGCCAGCTGTTCGTTGCTCAGATTCAACGCCTGTTTCAACAGGGAGTAAGCTTCTGCGATCAGCTGCATGTCGCCGTACTCGATACCGTTGTGTACCATCTTCACATAGTGACCGGCACCGTCAGCGCCGATATAGGTCACGCAAGGCTCGCCTTCCGCTACCGCAGCGATTTTCTTCAGGATTGGCGCCACCAGCTCGTAAGCTTCTTTCTGACCGCCAGGCATGATTGAAGGCCCTTTCAGCGCGCCCTCTTCACCACCGGAAACGCCGGTACCGATGAAGTTGAAGCCTTGATCAGACAGTTCGCGGTTACGACGGATGGTGTCCTGATAGTAGGTGTTGCCACCGTCGATCAGGATGTCACCTTTATCCAGGTGCGGAGTCAGGGAAGCAATGGTCTTGTCAGTCGCTTCACCCGCTTTCACCATCAGCAAGATGCGGCGTGGTTTTTCCAGCGATTCAACGAACTCTTCGACGGTGTAGTGCGGCACCAGGTTTTTACCTGGATTCTCGGCAATAACTTCATCAGTTTTATCGCCTGAACGGTTAAAGATCGAAACGGTGTAACCACGGCTTTCGATGTTCAGTGCCAGATTGCGGCCCATTACCGCCATGCCGACAACGCCGATTTGTTGCTTGGACATTGAAGAACTCCTGTCTGAGGATGACCCTGTTAACAACTGTGGCCAACAGGTTTTGTGATGTGGCACACATGTTAACTCAGGAAGCTGCCGCGTGGGTAGTGATTGGTGCGATAGGCTTTATAACAGATAATAAACCATCAGAAATTATACAGTTGTGCCAATAAATGTTGCTTGGCTTGCTGAATCAGTTCCTTTCCCGACTGGCGGTCAATACTGACTTCTGGTGATAGCAATGGTACCAATGCCTCCAGACTGATATCCGGCCTAACCATAGGCCAGTCAGACATCGGCTGTAAACTGGCAAATTTGTTGTCGTAATAATCTGACCATGATAGCGCAATCCCCGCGATACCAAGGCTTGCAGCAATCACCTGGAAATGGAAACGTGAACTGATGCAAAAATCATTGGTGGCGAATGTTAAACCATCTTGCCAAATCTGTTCGAACTGTATGAAATTTGCCTGTGGGAATCGTTCTTGTACCTGACGGAAAAATACACCATCTGAGCCTGGACGAAACTCATAAAAATTGATCGCAGCCGCAGGATTGGTCCGACAAAAACTAGCTACCGCCTTCTGCAACAGCAGCAGCAGATTATCTGTCAGAATTCCGCCTTCGGACAGTTCAGTGTGGATACACAGATGAAGAGTGGGTTGTTCACTTTCGACAAGACGCCCGATAGGAGAACCAGGGAAAGCAAAATAATCGTCCCCAGTAAAGCTCAGGCCTGGCAGCTCGAAAGGTTTCAATACTTCGTAACTGGCTTCGTCTCGTACATCAAACTGATTAAATTGGCGGATGGAGGGGGCGAATTTAGCGGCATTTTCGGGCGAAAGCGGTTGCAATCCGAGTCCGGTTGCGTAGCTGACCAACTGATGTTTTTCGGCAAAGTAAGCCGCAAGTTCGATCAACCGCGCATTGGCTCCCCAGAGTTCATTGATGTAACCGCCCCCTAACAGATGGATACTTTCCGCCGAGATAAATGCCTCGGTCATCAAGCGCTCGCGAAGCGGCAGCTTATGAGGATCAGCAAATTTTTCCTGAACGGACCCATCGTCACCCAGTGCCTGCGCCAAGCGCCAAAGATAATCAACGCATTTAACCCCTGGGAACAACTCCGTAGCTACCACAGCATCCACAGCATCTAGATAGATAACGCTGTCAGGAAACTTTCGTTGCAATTCATTTATCCAATATCGCGTAAGCATGTCATCGCCAAAATTTGGCATACCTGCAGCTGAAACCAAATAAAATGTTTTCTTCAGTATCGATGGAGCCTGAACATCCCTATTATGCCTTTTCGTCCATAATTTCGCGAAAAAAGCCAAAATAGTGCTCCTTAAATTAATAATTCCCGGTGGCAATCGCACGCTGATAGAGTTTCAGCGTGTCATCAATAACCAGTGATGATGCGAATTTGCTCTCAATTCGCTCTCGACTACGAACGCCCATCTCTACACGTTTGTTTGGGCTGGTAAGTAATTTTTCCAACTTTTCTGTCAGAAGTTTGATGTTACGTTTCTCCACCAAACTGCCTGTGTATTCATCAATGATCAGGCTTTGGCATCCACCAACATCGTAAGCAATGCAAGCGCGCCCCACGGACGACGCCTCAAGCAAGATGCGTGGAATACCTTCAGAATAGGTAGAGGGTAGCGCCACAACGTTAGAAGCTTTGATAAGACTGTAAACATCAGAACAACGACCAAGCCAGTTTATCAACCCTTGCTGATGCCATTCTTCAATTTGCGACAATGGAATAGCATCGGGATCGTCAACGATCGAGATCCCTGCCACATTGAGCACAAAATCTACGCCTTTAAGCGCTAAACGCTTCTTCACTTCGACCAAATCACCCAGTCCTTTGCTCCACAACAAACGGCTGGCAAACAGCACAATGGGCTTTTCTCGATTGATTTCCAATGAATAGTGATAGATCTCCGGATTGATACCGGCCCCGTCGATCACTACAGTCTGGCTTTTTATGGCGTCAGTAAGGTCAATGAGCCGATCACGATCGTGCTCATGCTCAAAAGCCAACAAACATTTTTTATTCTTAAATATATGATTATAGGAATGTAATGTCAGAAAACGAATAACGTTCATCGACAACTTATCTTCCATAAATACTCGGCCCAGTCCTACAAAGCCCAAAATGATAGGCTTATTATAAAAACGGGCAAAGAAGCCCCCCATCAGGCAAGGTTTGATGGTGATACAATGCAATACATCCGGGTTAATTTTCTTAAGCAACTGCCAGACCTTAACCAATGAGCCCAAAAAATTAATTGGGTTGATGGAAAGCTCGGAAACAGAAGAGTCATGACAGATAAAACCTTTTTCTGCCAGATTTTGCTGAATGCCGTCTCCCACAAAGTGGCTGACAACATGAATTTCATAGCCAGCAGCTTTAGCTGCCAGGGCTCTTTCAACCCAGTGAAGTTCAAAGTACCAATCTGAGTTGATAAAATAACAAATCTTTTTCATTAAACTCTTACCGGCTAATGTTGTTTACCATTTTTACGTGATATACCGTCAACAATACCGCGCACTACATATTTAATATATTCTATCTTGTTAGCTTGCGAGGTAACAGAAAGTAAATATTTTGCAATACGTAACACGATAGCACCGAGTGAGTATGGCCTTTCATTTTTTTTGAACAACATCCTTGAAAGAAGCAGGTTCCTGACCAAATAGTACACCTTCCATGGTGGGTTGATCCCCCCATTGGCAGGCGGTACATCATGCAAGAACAGCAGCTCTGGTGAGTATCGAAAACGATACCCCTGTTGACTCAACCTGTAAGAGAAGTAAAGATCATCATAATAAATAAAGAGTTCCGACCAGATAGACTCTGTGTTGGCAGCTAAAACGTCTTTGCGAATTATTGCACCAACAAATGACAGCGTCACAACCTCTGACACCTCCAGTCCTGTCGGGGTATAGCGGGCAGGCCTTGCAATATAATCGAGCGTGCGCATCAGCGATGTTGGCATCTTACTGAAGGGCACATTCATTTTACAAAGTACACCCTGCTTATCCAGTACCCGACAACAATATGCTGCATGATTAGTTTGTACCAACTCGGCAAAACGCACCAGCAATTCCGCTTGAGGATAAGCATCATCGTCAAACATAAATACCCAATCAGTATCTATTTTTTGAGCAATGATTTCTGCGCCAAGCTTAAACCCACCCGCGCCGCCATTGTTTTGGTCAGCACGCAGTACATGCAAACGAGCATCCTCAATCCCGTTCAGCCAAGTTTGAGTACCATCGGTTGAAGCATTATCAACAACGACAATATGCTCAAAAGGCAGCGCGGCAGTTGCCATCCAGCACTGTTTCAATTTTTCCAGGCGATTGAAAGTAACAATTAACGCCGTGGTTTTCATCTGATACTGACCGTAAATACCGGCATGGTCATTTTTTTCTCCAGACTGGCCAGATAAATTTCAGCGGTTTTCAACGCCTCAGCAATAGTCACATCCATATCCAGATAGCGGTAGGTTCCCAAGCGCCCGATAAAGGTCATGTTATTTTCTTTTTCTGCCAAATCGACATATTTTTCCAGCAGGCTCATTTCACCGACTTGTCGAATTGGGTAGTAAGGGATATCGTTTTCCTCGCATGCGCGGCTATATTCTTTATAACAAACAGAACCTTCATGCTGCTCCCACGGCGAAAAATATTTGTGTTCAGTGATACGCGTGTAAGGTACTGATTGCTCGCAATAGTTCATTACCGCACAACCCTGGTAATCACCATCCACAGAGAATTTTTCAAAATCTAGCGTACGGTACCCTAAACGACCAAACTGGAATCCGTAGAACGCATCCAGTGGTCCGCTGTAAAACACATGGTCGTATAGCTCGCGTTCCTGCGGCTGGAATTGTACACCGAGAGATACGGAAATATTCGTATGGTCTAAAATACCTTCAACCATTTTGGTATAGCCGTCTTTCGGCATACCCTGATATTTATGATTAAAATAGTTATCATCATAATTGAAGCGAATAGGTAAACGTTTAAGGATCGATGCTGGCAGTTGAGCTGGGGACATACCCCACTGCTTAATGGTGTAGCCTTTAAAAAAGGCCTCGTAAAGCTCTTTGCCGACAAAACGCAACGCTTGTTCTTCAAACGATTGCGGTTCAGTAATACTGCTGTCGCCTTTTTCAGCGATTAATGCCTTCGCTTCCGCTGGTGAACAGGTTTTTTTAAAGAATTGGTTAATCGTATGAAGATTTATTGGCAACGAGAAAACCTGTCCGTCAACCGTCGCTTTAACCCGATTAACGTAGGGCATCATAGTGGAGTAACTATTAACAAAATTCCATACCTGTTCGTTGTCAGTATGGAAGATATGCGGACCATAGGTATGCACCATAACGTCGGTCTTCGCATCACGGGCATCGTAGCAGTTACCTGCGATATGATCCCGGCTGTCGATGATTTGAACCAAATGTCCCTGTTCAGCCAGTTGACGTCCGATTACTGCGCCAGAGAAACCTGCACCTACAATTAGGATTTTTTTGCTATTCATCATTAAGTTACCCAAGAATTACGCGTCTAACTTTGTAGTAGTATTTCGTCATAAAGTTGCGACGAGATGTGCCTATTGGTGCCCATTTATTGAAAGTTGGCATCAAAGCGCGTTTTAATTTGGTCTGCAGCAACACGGGCGTATTGTTCACAAGCTGTGCTGCAGGAGCATGTGAAACCGAGGCGCCAATCAGACGTTCATAAGCTTCTAAAGCCCATGGCGTATTCACGATATTTTTATGATAGTTATCAAAAAAATCAACGTGACGCGTATTCCACGGTTTATTCTCACCGGCGAAGTGAATCATCTTCGGTTTTCTGCGAGCCTCAAGATAATCCATGTAGGTTTTAAACGGTAAATTAGGGAAGAAGTCTTCCGTATTACCATTACCATGATATACGTTCCATTCCAATGGCAAATAGTGTACGCGGCCATGGAACACTTTATTCATTATATCCTGATCAAGGAACCAGTATGTTTTGCTTTTCATCGCATCCATTAGGTTGGAAAACGTATTTTCCTTGTTCATCAAATCAATGTTAAATACCAAAATACCGGCTTGGAAATAGCCATCAGGGTTAACCATCCCCAATGAGTTTGACAAATACTCTTTGGCTGGCATTACACCATCACTAGACTGTGACATTGCACCGAATAAGACAAAACCTTCCATGACAATGTCTTTTACTGCAGCGACCAGATTATTCCCAAGCGGGATGGTCATCAATTCAGCCAAGTCACTTTCAACAACAGTATCTGCGTCAATAAAAATAACTTTGTCAAACTCGGAAAAAAGTTTCGGAATGAACAAACGAGCATAGGTTGCCGAACTAAAATGAGCACGGGTAAAGACGCTTTTTATCTCACTAAAAGCATTAACATCAAAGAAACGAAGGCTGAAGTTTTCAACATCGGCAACTAGAGACAACAAACGACGTTTGTTTGATAAAGAAATACTATTTTCAAGGATAATCAAATCATAATTGAGTTCTGAACTTGCATGCTTAACAATAGAATTAATTAATGCGGCACCACTGATAGAATAATTGTCATCAAAGCAGATTACCACTGGGACATTTTGGGTCGCAAAGATTGGCTTTAAGGTAGCATTAAAAGTTTCTTGTTCGATGAAAGTGCGTTGTAACTCTTTCACTTTAAACGCGTGTTGTTCAATTTGGTACGCGATATAAATGTTCAGCAAACGCTCAGAGACATGACCAACAACTCGTTTTTCTTGTGAGTTATAGTTTTTGAATCGAAGTTTATCTTCTAGCCTTTCCAAAATAGTAAAGAGCCACTTGGAATAGTCATTAAAGATATCTTTTCGCATAACAAACATATTTGTGTAATAACCATCCGTAGCGTTATTAAACTTATCTGCAGCAGAACTATACTCAGGATAAATGTCAGCAAGGATTTCCAATGCAGCATCGTAATCTTCAATATGCAGGTAGTTAGAAACTTTATAATGATGATAGTTGTTCTTGCTACCTGCCGCACTGACATCCCATTTCTTTGGCAAAAGAATATCTACATCCATCAAACATAGAGAAATATCTTTATCGTTTAAACCAAACTTATCATGATATGACGCATCAATTCTTTCATAATTAACTACGCCCCAGTTATCTTCTGGAACCTGTTGATTTTTTGAGAAGTTAAAATGACGTCGATAATGCATAAAACCAACATAGTCTGCCGGTTGCGCATTCTTCCACACCCAATAATGAGCGGTCAACTCACAGTAAAACGGGTTTTTGAAAGAGATGTTATCTCCAGTATCATCACCAGGACAGCCGATCTCATTCGGGTTGTTTGCCTTACCAACGTGAATCGGTTGAATCATCGATGAATCAAGAAACGCGCTTGGTTTGTGATGACAAGTATAAATCTTAATAGAGCTCATTTGAATTACCTAATAGTCAGAATTATAAAACTCAGGCCATTGCTATTTTATATTGAGAGATAACGGAATGGGCATCTCCCATCTCTCTCATTTTATGGTTTTCAATCCAAATGACTTTGTCACAGATTTTCTCAACATCCTCAAGGTTATGACTAACAAAAAGAATTGTAACCCCTTTCTTTTTGAATTCATTAATAGTCTTCAGACATTTCCGCTGAAAAGCAATATCCCCCACAGCCAGAACCTCATCGATTATCAATATATCCGGATCTACCTGTGTTATCACTGAAAATCCTAACTTCGCCAGCATACCACTTGAATAGACCCGAATGGGTTCATCAATGAACTCACCCAATTCAGAGAACTCGATAATTTTGTCCAGACGCTGTTTTAGCTCTTTGCGACGTAACCCCAACAAGGTTGCATTAAGCCGTATATTTTCACGACCGGTGAGTTCAGGATGAAACCCTCCGCCCAACTCCAGCATAGATGCAACACGCCCAACAACGCTAACCGTACCGGACGATGGTTTCATTACACCAGCGACCAAACCAAGTGAAGTACTCTTTCCCGCGCCATTACGACCAATAAGTGCGACAGACTCCCCTTTCTGTACCTGAAAGCTAATGTCTTCAATCGCTAAATAGCTACGACCACTTAGCAAGCTTAATGCTCTACGTGGATTAAAGATCAATTCTTTGATGCCAGATCCAATATGATGATATAATGGATAGCGCTTAGTAACATGTTTAAACTCTATAGCCAAACTCATTATAGTATCTCTGCAAATCTGTACTTTAATTTATTAAATATGCTTGTACCGATGATGACAAATAAAAGTGCATATCCATAGAGCATACCAACCTGGTGGTAATCGATAACCCCATTCATGAAAAGATCGCGCCAACTGAGTATCATATTTGCCAGCGGGTTATAATCAATCAAGAAATGATACTCTTTGGGTATCATATCGCCAGAATAAAGAATTGGCGTACAATAAAACATCAGCATAATACCTAGGGTCACGAATCTTTCTAGATCACGGAAAAAAAGGTTCAACGTCGACAACATCATTGCAATGCCAAAAGTCATCAACATTTGGGCTATACCAATTAATGGAATCCCCCAAATCCAGTCAACCGAGGGACGCATACCGTATACATAGAGAAAGACAATAATCACAGGAATGGTGCATAAGAAATGCAGACACTCCATAAGTACGTTACTGAAAGGGATAACGGAACGAGGAAATACTGTTTTCTTTATTATTTGTGCATTGGCTATAAAAGAATATAGTGAATTTGTAGTTGAACTAGCAAACCATTGCCATGGGAAAAGCCCTGTAATAATAAAGATAGTATAATTTGGTATTTGAACCCTCATTACCAATTTAAAAATAAAGTAATATATCAAGGCAAAAAGCAATGGGTTTGCAATTGACCATAAATAGCCAAAAAAACTACTTTTATATCTTACTTTCAATTCTTTCTCTGTGATGACCGCAGCCAAATCCCAGAGGTAACCTAAGCTATACTTCATATGAAAACTCGATTTAAGATTAAAATTTCCTAACATAAGAAACGTAATACTTATCAACTGCGTTTGCTAGCGAGCGTCTCGCCAGGAAAGGCAAGCTTCAGGGTTCTTCACTATTTACAACCACGCTACCGCCCCTGGCATTATCGCAACCAGAGTGCAAACCAAGCAACCAATTGATTCCACTACATATTCTAAAAAAATCCAGTTTACAGGATCTTTAGGTCTTACCGCAATCACACACAGGTTGCTTGTTACGTTACATTCAGCAGCGCCGTTTTTCTCTAGGAATCGACTGGATTCCTTACATACGAAAACACGTGGTATCAGTGATTGAAAACCCCTTTCACCCACGCCGAAAAATCTTTTCCCTGCGTTGGATGCCGGAGCCCGAACTCAACAAATGCCTTCATATAACCCAATTTATCGCCGCAATCATGGGAGCGTCCAACCATAGCAAAAGCATCAACCGGTTTTTGTTCCATCAACATAGCAATCGCATCGGTTAACTGAATTTCTCCACCAGCACCGTAAGGCGTTTTCTCAAGCAACGGCCATATATCCGCAGCCAATACGTAACGGCCAACCACAGCCAAATTTGAAGGTGCTTTATCCAACTGTGGCTTTTCTACAATTGCACGCATTGGCAGGCTCTCACCTGGATGAATTTCGACACCACTGCAATCGACTACCCCGTATTTGGATACATCTTTTTCCGGCACGGGTTCTACCATGACCTGACTGCGTCCATGTTCCGCAAATCGAGCAATCATGCTAGCCAAATTATCTCTTTTAAGATCTGAGGCAACATCGTCAATTAAAACATCGGGCAGCAGTACCGCAAAACCTTCGTCACCAATCAATGGTCTCGCGCACAAGATTGCATGCCCCAAGCCTTTGGACTGACCTTGGCGTACATGCATCAACGTAACGCCTTTAGGACAGATCGATTGCACTTCTTCCAGCAGTTGGCGCTTGACGCGCGACTCCAGCATGCTTTCCAGTTCAAACGAAGTGTCAAAGTGATTCTCAATGGCATTTTTTGATGAATGTGTAACAAGAATAATTTCCGTAACACCAGCAGCAACGCATTCATTCACAATGTATTGGATGAGGGGTTTGTCTACGACCGGCAACATTTCCTTAGGAATAGCTTTGGTGGCCGGTAACATGCGGGTTCCTAGACCTGCAACGGGAATGACAGCTTTTAGCATTTTTGTGGGAACCCCCAGCAATTACAGTTTCATTACTGCAGTACATATAAAATCAGCGCAATGCCGTTGCATTGCATTGTTGCGTTATAGCACGCAGCAGAAAATGACATCAATTTATTCGGCCTGAAGTATACACCCATGTCAGAAGTTAATACATTAACCACACGTAGACAAAACGCCATTTGTCTACACAACGACCTACCTGCCTAGCAACAAAAAACGTAACAAACTGAAATTAAAGCAAAAATAAATACGCAAGTCTCTAAAAAGACCGCAATTTTTTGATATCAATTGATGAGTAACATAGCATTTATCGAACAAATACCAACCGCAATAACTAGCGTGGTTATAATAATCAATAACAATTAAAAGAAGGTGCAATCGAGAATGATTATTAATTAATGCAAGTCATATCCTTTGCAACCTACCTGTTCCTTAAAAAAAAGTCCGCAGCGTTGAACTGCGGACTTAGTCAGAATGGAGTGCTACCCCAACTCAACTTTTGCGGCTATAGCCTTGCGGGTTATTCTTTTGCCAATTCCAGGTATCGCGCATCATTTCATCGATACCGCGCCGCACTTCCCACCCCAGTTCCTTACGGGCAAGATTCGCGTCAGCCCAGAAAGCCGGCAGATCTCCGTCACGGCGCGGTAAGATCTGATATGGGATCTTCACGCCAGAAGCCTTTTCAAAAGCCTGCACCATTGCCAAAACCGAGTGCCCTACTCCTGCCCCCAGATTGTATGCTTTGAAGCCTTCGACTTTATTCAGATGATCCATCGCCATCAGATGCCCTTCGGCCAGATCCATCACATGGATGTAATCACGTTCACCGGTGCCATCTTCAGTTGGGTAATCACCACCGAAAATGCCCAACTTATCCAGTTTGCCAATTGCTACCTGAGAGATATAGGGCAACAGATTGTTTGGGATACCATTTGGATCTTCACCAATCAAACCTGACTCATGCGCACCGACCGGATTGAAGTAACGCAGGGCAATAATGGAAAACTGGGGCTCAGCCTTGGCAAAATCCTGCAAAACCTGCTCTACCATCAATTTGGAGGTCCCATATGGGCTTGTTGTTCCACCAATAGGTGTAGTTTCCACATAGGGCACAGGAGAGTTAGCGCCATAAACCGTAGCGGAAGAGCTAAAGATAAATTGGTGAACACCTGCACGGCGCATTTCATCCAGTAACACCAGCGTACCGGCAACGTTGTTTTGATAGTACTCAAGTGGCTTGCGAGTCGACTCACCTACCGCTTTCAGGCCGGCAAAATGGATAACCGAATCTATCGCATGAGCGTCGAAAATGCGCTTCAGACATTCGCCATCCTGAATGTCACCCTGGTAAAACACAGCCGCTTTGCCCGTCAACTTTTCTACACGATGCAAAGACTCTTCTGAAGAGTTCGACAGGTTATCCAATACCACCACATCCTCATCGCGCTCCAGCAAAGCCAGAACGGTATGAGAACCGATATAACCGGCTCCGCCGGTGACTAAAATCGCCATATCAACCCCTCTTCCCCAGCCTTACTGGAGGATCCTCACTGGTTAAAAATAATCTATTGGTTCAAAAAATCAGGAGAAAAATGCCAACCCAGATATCAATGCCGGCAGACATGATACAACTTACTCGACTTATCGCCAAAACGTCAGAGCAGTCAAAACGGCTCTCAACCTTCATCCACAGCAATCCAATGGCGTTGCTGTCCGCAAACATAACGTATTGAGACAAAAAAGAGCAGCTCAAGGCTGCTCTTTCGGATAAATAGTCATGATGTGTGTAACTATCTGTTCAGCGGCTCATGGAAAAGTACTGCGCCACGCGTTTTACATCTCTTTCATCAAGGGTTCCCGAATCACTCAGCAACGTAATCCAGGATTTTATGTAGGTGTACTTGGCCGAGGCCAGATCACGTTGGGCACTGTACAACTGTTGCTCAGCATTAAGCACATCGACGTTGACACGCTGCCCCGCCAGCACGCTCTGGCGTGTTGCCGTTACCTGAGTTGTCGCCGACTTCACCGCCAACTCGTAAGCCGCCAATTTGGCGCGGCTGCTAATGCACAAATTATACTGTTTGCGCAGATCGTTAAGCGTAGTGCCCACCTGCGCATCCATTTCGTACATCGCCTGTCCGTATCGTGATGCCGCCTGGCGAGTCGATGCCGAAACCCCACCGCCGGCGTAGATCGGCATACTCACCTGCACACCAATACTGTCAGTGCGATATTTTTGGTTAACCGTATTATCGCTGCTGGAGTCATTCTCAGAATGCGAGGCGTAGAGCTGCACCTGAGGCATAAAACCAGCACGATTTCTCTCCACTTCATATTTCGCCGCATCAACCCCGTGGCGAGAGGCCGCCAACATCGGATTATTCTCGAGGGCAATTTTTTGCCACTCTTCAAACTTTGATGGGATCAACGGCGCCACCTGGAATTTGCCAGGGCGTAGCAGCTGTACGTCATCAAGCTGATTGAGTGGCATACCAATAATGACTTCCAACTCGCGCTGAGCCGCGTCCAGCGCATCACGCGCCTCAATTTCCTGCGCCTCTGCCAAGCTGTAGCGCGCCTGAGTCTCGGAAACGTCGGTAATGGTACCCTCACCCGCGCTCATTAAACGATCGTTCAGCGACAACTGTTCTTTATAGGCCGCCTTTTGAGCTGAAGCTAAAGCGATTTGATCTTTCGAGTAAGCCACTTCCACATAGGCGGAGATCACCCGTACGGCCAAATCAAGAAACTTGCTGCGGTAGCGCTCATCAGACATCAGCGTCTGCGCCACGCCAGCCTTGTAGCGCGCATAAGCCTCATAATCGAACAGCGGTTGTGTCAGCGTTACCGAGCTGGAATAGCTGCGGTACTGCTGCCGTTTGGTGGTTTCAGTGACGTTGCCAAAGAAATCGCTTTGTGGGTACTTTTGCGTTTGCCAGTTTCTCGGTGAGTTCTGGTAATTAAGCGATACCTTCGGCAGCAGCCCCGCCCTGCCGATGTTTTCGTTTTCGTCTCCCGCCTCTTTCTCTTTTATAGCCGCCCTAAAGGTCGGATCTTTTTCAAGTGCCAGCGAATATGCGTCTATAATCCCTATCGAATGAACCGGCGCAGCTATCGCAAACAAGAGGGTACTGATAGCAAGGCCAGCAACCTGTCGTTTAAATTGAATCAAAATTATTCCTCGGTTAATGAAGTATGAGCGCGATCCAAAATAGGTTTAAACAGATAACTCAACAGTGAGCGCGAGCCGGTCTTCACAAACACCTCCACAGGCATCCCCGGTTTGATGTCTTCGCCACTGAGCAATTTCATGCCCTCGGGGGAAACCGTGACCTGCATTTGGTAGTAGGGTTCGCCATTGGCCTTGTCGACCAGACGGTCGGCAGAAACCAACGTCACCGTCCCCGGTATTTTCGGGGTCTTGTTTTGGTTGAAGGCGGTAAACATCAAATCCACCGGCAACCCGTTGTACACTTTATCAATCAGCTCTACCTTGAGGCGTGAATCCACCACCAATGTAGCCTGGCTGGGTACAACGTCCATCAGGTGGTCACCCGCTCCCACGACGCCCCCCTGAGTAAAGATATTTAACCCAACGACAGTCCCATCCACCGGCGAACTGATAGCGGTGTTGCCGAGGTCAAAATTCGCCATTTCCAGCTTGTTTCTAAACTCGCTGGCATCCATCTGCGTTTGCGCCAACTGAGTTCTGACTTCGCGTTGATAGTCGGCAAAGCGTTGGTCGATCCGCTGCTGAGACTCCTGCAACTGTTTTTGTACCTGGCCAATTCGCCCAACGGTTTCATCGATACTGCTGTTCACTTCCGCAAACTGACGCTGGACTTCCAGATAACGGTTGCGCGGTAAATAACCGTCCGCCGCCAGTTGCTTCATGCTGTTCATCTGTTCGCGCAGGCTGGAAAGCTGGATTTGCTTGTTGACCCTTGAGTCCTGCAGGCCCTTCAGTTGGAAACGCATGCCGTCCATTGACTGTTTATAGCCGTCAACTTCGCTTTGTAGCCCTATGCGACGGGAAGAGAATAACTGCGTTTGCAATGCGATGATCTCAGCGACCCGCGGCTGAGCCTGGATGGTTTCAAAAACAGGAGAAAAAGTGACTTTGCTTAATCCATCACGTTCAGCCAGCAAACGCCCTTCGCTGGCAAGCGTGGTGTAATATTGGTCACGAAGCGAGTCAACCTGTGCCTGGGCCTGAACCTGGCTCAACTGCACCAGCACCTCGCCCGCTTTAACCTTGTCGCCTTCTTTTACCGTGATACTTTTGATGATGCCGCTGGCCGGGGCCTGTACGGTTTTACGATTGCCGGAAACGGTCACCGAACCTGGTGACGCGACCCCTTTATCCAAAGGTGCAAACGCAGCCCAGGCGAAGAAGCCAAACAGGCCAATCCCAACCACTAACCACCCCATGCGGGTGAAACGCCGTTCATCCTGTGGGATCTGTTCTGAATACGAGTCTTGCGGCTCGCCAATGTGCGTAGACATACCAACTCCTTTGACTGCAGGCGGCATTTTGGCGCCGCCCGGCAAGTACACAGCTTAATTAATTTGAGTTTTTGGAATATTGCCTTCGTCCGGCTCGGAGTTGACTGCGCGCACCGCCTGCTGTGGAGTTTGCGCCTTCTGCGCATTGGCCAACGCTTGCAGCACCTGCTGAGTTGGTCCAAACGCATTGACGGTACCGTTCACTAACAGCAGCAGCTTGGTGGTCATCGACAACAGGTTGGTTCGATGGGTAATCAGGATCACCGTTTTATTACGCTGTTTAAGGAACAGGATCGCCTGATTCAACGCTTTTTCACCGGCATCATCCAGATTGGAATTGGGTTCATCCAATACGATCAGGGAAGGATCGCCATACAGCGCACGGGCCAGGCCAATACGCTGCTTCTGTCCGCCGGATAATCCCGCCCCGCCATTGCCAATGATCGAATCATAGCCATTAGGAAAACGCAGGATCAGCTCATGGACTCCGGCCAACTTGGCGGCTTCAATCACTTTCTCAGAATCGATGTCGTTAAAACGAGCGATGTTCTCGGCAATGCTGCCGGCGAACAGTTCGATATCCTGCGGCAGATAACCGATGAATGGCCCCAGTTCGTCTTTGTTCCATTGGTAAATGTCGGCATTATCAAGCCGCACAATACCTTCGCTGACCGGCCAGATACCTACCAACAAACGCGCCAACGTGGACTTACCGGAAGCGCTTGGCCCGATAATCCCCAGTACGTCACCCGGCTGGATCGCGAAGCTGACATTATGTAATACCGCATCGCCTTTGGAGCCCGGAGGCGTGGCAGTGACACCTTCAACAGAGATGACCCCTTCCGGCCGCGGCAAAGACATACCCATACCGCGTGGCGGATGTTTATCCAGTAATTTCACCAGGCGCTGATAGGAGAGTTTGGCAGAGCTCCAGCTCTTCCAAACGTTGATCACCTGTTCGATAGGTGCCAGTGTACGTCCCATCAGGATAGAACCGGCAATCATCATGCCGGGGGTAATATGGCCATCTATCGCCAACCAGCCACCCAGTCCCAGCACCAGGGATTGCAACGAAAGACGAACAAACTTGGTTATGGAGGTAACGGTAGTGGCACGCTCGCTGGCGACACGTTGGCTATTCAGAAATCTCTGATGCAAACCGAACCAGCGGCGCTTTAGATTAGGTAGCATGCCCAATGCCTCGATCACTTCGGCATTACGCAAATTTGTACTCGCCAAACTGCTGGACATGATCGATAACTTGCTGGCTTCTCCCAACGGTTTCTTGGAAACCATTTCGTTGACCACCGCCAACGCAACCAGCAGCAGTGAGCCAACCAGGGCGAACAATCCCAACCACGGGTTAAACAGGAAAATCACCAACAGGTAAATCGGGAACCAGGGCGCATCGAAGAACGCAAACAATGCGCTACCGGTCAGGAACTGCCGTACGGTGGTCAAATCACCCAGCATTTGCCCTGCGTCGGAAGAGCCATTTTTCAGATTGGATTCATAGGCCGCGGTGTAAACACGGGTGTTTAATCGCATATCCAACTGACTGCCGATACGGATTACAACCATGCTACGGACATACTCAAGAAGCGCCATCATGCCGAACATTCCCAGCATAATCAGCGTTAACATCAGCAAAGTGATTTCATTACGTGAAGGAAGTACCCTGTCGTAGACCTGCAACATATAGACAGAGGGAACTAACATTAATAAATTTATAAATGCGGTGAATATGCCAACGGTCCAGAAGATTTTACTGCGTGTCCGTATAACATCCGCAATTTCATTACGCGGTATAAATTGATTCACTTTCTGCCCTTACATCATGTGCACTGTCAGTCCAATCCGCATTGATTTCTTCTAAGGAAATTCTTAAAAATAATTAAAAATAAAGAAAATCCTAAAGAAGCCCCCTCAAACATGCTCGAGACTGCAGATACTTTTTTTAACTATAGGTAGAGAAAGTGGATATCGGCAAGGCGGCACACAAAAAAAACTTTGTGGCTCAAACCCAGCAAAACCAGCGAAAACAAAAAGATAAATGGCATAAAAAACGCAGGGGAATTATTGTTAGAAAGAATAAGTTAAAGACGATGACTCCGATCACAAAATAAAAAACGGGGAGATTAACCTCCCCGTATTATTTAATGACTAACAGTTTCCATGGAAACTATTTCTCTACTGAGTTTACACTCACGCGTAATGCAGAGTATCCAACAGTTGCTGATGGTTTTGCCCAGTCAGGTAAACCACGCTGTCGTTGGTATCCAATGTGTGGTTATCGTTGTTATCAATAATCACATAGGAGCTGGCATTATCACCCGAACCACCGAAGACCACAGACGCGACGCCCACTTTCGCGGTCAACGCGTTGCTGCTGCCCAGGCCAAGGATACCGCCCAACAGGCCGATAACGCCGTTGGTCAGGCCGCCAACCAGAGTCCCCAGCAGGGCATCCAGAGTATCGGAAGCACGGGTGCCGTAATCCGCTACCGCAGTACCGCTGGTATCACCAGAAATGGTCAAAGCAGAAGCAGCGTCAACAATCTTGTCTTTGGCGCTATCAAAGTCGGTAATGGTGACACCGGCCTGCGTAGTACTGGACTTCAATTCATAGGTATTCACACCGTTGCCACCGGCCAAGGTGGTGTTACCCAGAACGTTGAAGCTATCCGTAGTCCCGGTACCCTCAACAGTCAGTTGATAACCATTCAGACCCAAAGCGGTCAGTACTGGCGCCAACAGCCCCGTAGTGACCGCACTCAGTGGCAGAATGTTCAGCAACTGAACGATGATACCGTCACCGGTACCGGCATGGTTTGAGTTCAGATCCAAACCGCCAGTATTAGCAGATGCGTTAATATCACGCACGTTGCTAAAACCACTGCCCACAGTCAGATCCAGTAAGTGATCGCCTGTAACAGCAATGTTCTGTACCTGAGCATTTGTGCCAGTCAGTGACAAGATATTGTCAAAACTACCGGTACCGCCAGACGCAATGTTCAGCGTGCTCAGTGCAGTTGGCAACAACAGGCTGCTGCTGCTGTTCAGTGCCAGGGAGCCTGCATTCACATCGGTTGAGCTAACGGCATCGAAAGTGACGTTAAAGTGGTTAGTGGCATTCTGCAGGAAAGTAATTTCCACGCTGCTTGCCGCCGTCGCATTACCGGTCACTTCCAACTGCGCGGAGTTACCGCCGGCAGCATTAATCACTTTCACTGCTTCAGCCAAGCCAGACAACACAAAACCTTGTGAGCCAATGTTGGAGGTAGCAGCCTGAACGACGTTGTTGGTCAAACCGGTAGTGCTGGATTCAGAAACTGCATTACCGGTTAGCAAGCCAAAGTCAAAGGTGTGGTTTGCCGCTGTGGAGCCAGTGTTAACCGTTGCTTTGCCGATGTAGCCAGCCAGGTCAATTTTCTCAAAATTGGTGAACTGCGAAGCATTGCTGGTAATCGTCGCGGTGCGGACAATCGCGTTACCTGACATCACCACGTTTTTGGTAATGAAGTTGGCAGAAATGGTATCAATACCATCGCCGCCGTTGCCAGAAATGCCAGCGCCGACGGTGTTGGCACCGCCAACCGCCGCATTACCCAACCATTTCAGTGAGTCATTACCTGCCCCCAGATTAAAATCACCAGTAGCGGTAGCAACAGTTGCCGCAGCGGTGACCAGGACATCATCTGCACCCGAGCTGGCATTCAGAATAACGTTGCCGTTATTGACGGTAATATCGACACCCGGATTGACACCGTTGTCAGACAGGTTAACCGTCGCCGCGCTGGTGCCGTTAATGGTCAGATTCGCCAGATGATCGGCGAACTTCAGGTTAACAACGCTGGCTGCGTTAGCGGCAAGCTGAACATCAGTCAATACCGCAGTTTCGGCATTGCTAATCTGGTGTGAAGCACCGGTGTTAACAGTACCGGTGGCATTGCCGCCAGCCGCAGTGGTAGTCAGTGATGCAGCCGTTTTGTACAGCAGACTGGTACCGATATCAAATTCAAAACCGTGCTGCTGGGTTACGGTGGCAGCATCGGTCGCCGTAGAGGTACGCAGATCGTTGATAATCGCTTGAGTGATTAATGATTTATCGCTTCCAAGAGCACTATATGTCGCCAATTGTCCAGCTGTCGCCGCGACACCATGCACAGCACTGAAAACATGCTGAATGAAGTCATCGCCAGTCAGTTGACCACCTTTGCGTTGGAATTCGGCAGAACCAACCAACTTGCCAATCAAAGTACTGTAGGAGGTACCGGCGGCCATTTGTTTGCTCCAGGTATCCAGACCCGAAGCATCAACACCACGTTCGGCAACTCCCAGATAAACGGCGGCTACCTGCTCCTGGTACGACAATCCAGGAAGATGCCCTGCCTGGTAGACGGTTGTAGCGCTGTTAAAGTGCTGCTGAGCGGTTTGATCCCCAGCACCAACAGTACCTCTTAAGGCTTGAATAATATCTACCAACACATCAGCACGAGTAGCGCCACCCTGCAACAAAGAAAGATAGCTTGAAGCCTCCGCAGGCGTAGGTGCACGTTCATAACCGAATTGGAAAAGACGGGCGATAAACGCGTCATCAGTCAGCGAAGTGAGATAAGTACGGCCGCTGATGTTCGCCGCTGCAGCCTGAGTCAGAGTCATGCCAGCATTGATTTTTGCCCCGAAATAGTTCACTGCATCAGCAGTGGCGGTAGAACCGACCACATACAAAATTGCCTGAATATCCGATGCCCCCTGCCCCAAAGCACTAGTCGCCGTTGAAGGGTACAGTAGCGTATCGATTTTATTTTCAAATGCAGCTTGCTGAGACAGCAACGTCGAATCGCTGCCAGAATAATTAAGTAACTCATTGACTACATTAGAAACTGCAGAGCTCAACCCGTTAGCCGCCAGATAATCTGTCAGTTGCTGACCTGTAGCCGCAGCGCCATGCTCACGGGTATAAATAATTTGCAAAATTTCCGAGTCAGTTTTCCCGCCATACAATGCTGCCCCTGACGAAGAGCTAATAAACGCTTGTGCTAGCTGTGCAGGCGTTTTGGCACCAGTTTGAAGTTGTTGCCCATAAGTATCGATCTCGGTCAAAGAAGGAGTACGTCCCAATACCGAGTAAAAGATAGCCGCTGCCTGATGCTGAGATACTAAAGAAGCCATAAAAAACTCCTAACCTAAGTAAAATTAAGGTAAAAAATAGATCCCATACAACTCTTGAATACCAGTAATGCTAACTTAGCCACTGACTTAAAAGAGGTTTGGGCTTGCACATAGACTCAACACTGAATTAATAGCAATGAAATTAAAAACTATTTAAATAACTCCTTTAAGCGCCCATAGTTATAAAATTAGTAAAGTAGCTGAAAGCAGGTTCTGTCAAGATAAGACATGAGATTATTATTACTTCGAATAAAAACATCGGTATAGGTGTTAACATTATGGTAAGCAAGGATTTTTAACATTACTGAAAGGCGTCAATAAAAGACCACACATTCAATATATGAATAGTTAGCGATAGGGTTAACAACGCCAATCAAGCGCAAAAACCTTACTAAAAAGGCGGGTATATTGACGGGGACAACATGAAGTAGTTGACGACTTAAGATGGAGTAAATGGGTGAAGTGGCAAATTTTTTGGCTCAACAAATTATCTAGCATGACAAAAAAGCAATAACATATTGAAAAAATTATAAAAACCCGAAAATTGGCAAAAAAAAAGCACCATCGTAAAGAGATACGACGGTGCTTTTTGATATTATCATCTACCCAACTATCCAGAATACTTAACAACGAATGGAATCAAAGTTGAGCAACTTTAATCATGCTAGACTTTACACGACGCCCAAGATTGATAGAGGGCAGCTCGATAAATCTATATACCAAATATGACGCAGGCAGCGTCAGAAGAATACCGATGCTTCCCAGCAGATATCGACTGAAGTTAGAAAAATCAGCAGTGAAATGTTCGTAAACTATCAATAAACTTGGATGAATAAGATAAACTGAGTAACTGATCACCCCCAGCCAAACCATAAACTTGTTATGGATCCTAAAACGAGTCGTCAGAGCGATAAAAATTAACATGCTAAGATAATATGTCACTGTATAACGCATTGTATGGCCAGGTTCAGTTCCATAAGAAAAGAAACTCACTATTGGAATCACACAGACATAAACAGCGATGTAGTACGTAGCCAGTTTTTTGGCAATTAAATCGCCATCAAGTAGATATGAGCGCCATAAACCACCAAACATCATCAATGAGAGAGCCAAGGGCAAAGCGACAGGAAACGCTTCATCCAACTTGCGTCTGGCAATGGCTAAAGCCAAGGCAATAACCAACATGACAAGGGAAGATATGAAGTTAAACCGGACTTTATTAAGCAGGCCCAAAATGAATGAACATACGCACATGAAATAAAAAACAAGTTCGATAAAGAGAGTCCAATAAACACCCACAATATCTTTCACACGTAATGCTGTCTGGAACATCGTAATATTGGCAAAGATCTGATGCCATGGGAATTGCATACCCAAAGCGTGAGACACTACCAAATACAATAATAAGGAAAACCAATAACCTGGATAAAGCCTAAAAAATCGTGAGATAAAGAATGCCTGCACCCCACCATTTTCCCTTCTAAAACTAAAAGGTATGATAAATCCGCTGATAATAAAAAATAACACAACACCTATTTTCCCGAGATCAAACACATGGGAAAAAATAAATTTATCGTACCCGTAGATAGGCACCAGAAAATGAGCAATAACGAC
The DNA here is from genome assembly GCF_056376275.1 of Serratia sp. AR11. Taxonomy (NCBI): domain Bacteria; kingdom Pseudomonadati; phylum Pseudomonadota; class Gammaproteobacteria; order Enterobacterales; family Yersiniaceae; genus Serratia; species Serratia sp. AR11. The sequence continues at coordinate 1,727,247 of NZ_CM150739.1, read as the reverse complement.
ACTAATTGCCGCGATTCCTCGTATCGAGTCAACATAATCCAGACGAGCGGGAGTTTTATTATCAGCGGCGGTTTGCAATTTTTCAATAACCTGCATAGAAACCACCTGATTGTGAGCAAAGTGCTTCTCGGTCATATTTAAAAAAACAATAAAATAGAATGAAGAACAAAATAGTAACACCTAATTAAAAAATAAATGTCAACGTGTTGGCACAGCTATAGGCTTATCAGACAAGACTAATACAGGAGTATCACCCTGTAATGTCATTTTCTGGTTATTGATCTCAACGAGAGGATTTACATCAGGCTTTTCTGGTGACGGCCCTGTTACACTACTCATTAAGGATCTCAAGCCACTTGGTTGCTCTGAAGATTGCGCGACCTTGGACTTCTGCCAAGACAGCATCGCATACTGATTACCTTGCCCTTTAAGCGCAATGCTAATCACTCCATCAGCAGATACCTTATAATCACTCACGCTATAATCGCGTGCAACTTTGGCGATCTTTTCATAAGCCAATGCCGCTGCTTTCGGTTTCTCCTTTCTATCCAACAAGCCAAATCGATGTTCATTTATTTTTGGATTATCTCCGTCGTCAATAAGATCGTACCACCACACCCCTTTAATATAGGGGCGCGATTTTGCCAACATAGTGTATTTTACGATATATTGAGCGGCAGCGGCATTACTCAAACCACCAGGTCCATTATATGTTGGAACACCCATTTCAGTAATATATAAAGGAACTGTTTTTTTGGAGAATGCTCTTACTCTGGCTTCAAATTTATCAATGCCGGCAAGATTATCCTCGGGGTTTCTTAACGCCATATCTTCATTACGATACGAATAAGGATGCAGTGATATAGCATCGATATCATTCAGTATCCCTAATTCCATTAACTTATCAAACCAGCTAATACCCCGTTGCCCCAAAGGGTTAAGAGAACCCGCCATCACAATTGCATCGGGGTCAGCACGTTTAATAGCAGCCGATGTTTTCTTCACTAATTGTGCAAAAACCTCAGGAGGAGGAACCCCTGTTTTCTTTTTCAGCCCAGTGCCCACGGTCCACTCATTCCAAACCTCATAGTACTTTACCTTGCCCTTGAAGCGTTTGGCGGTCCAATAAGCATAGTTGGCAAACCCATCGATGGCTTCAGGAGTGGTTGGATAATCAGGAACATTGTAAGCGGCATTACCATAAGCAAGTATAAGTAATGAATTCAATCCATATTTGGAAACGCCTTGCTGGAATGCATCATCTTCTTTGATAAGAGGTCCGACAACTTTGAAATCGCCAGATGTCCTTTCAACCATTCCCCACAGGAACCCAGTGCGAAATGACGTAAACCCATAATCTTTAATAAGGGTAAGATAATTATCTGTCGGCTTAGGGTAGTTCCGTAAATGAACATTCACCCCAATCTCAAAAGCATTAGCACCCTGGTAGGATCCCAGCAGCATGATACCTGCCGCTGCCAATGCTTTAACCATTCTGGTATAACGGCCAGAAAGACAATGACCCGTGTTTGGCTGAAATATCAACTTAACCTCCTGAATAAAAAAGTACTACTCATGAGTTTTAAAAACTAAGGAGCCAGGCATTGATGTATACTCATCAGAAAACTAATAGGCCGTTTTACTGATAAATCCTTTAAATATTGTCAGGAAAACAATTTTCACGTCTAACCAAACACTCCAGTTACGGATATAATCAAGGTCAAACTCAACGCGTTTTTCCATTTTATCTAATGTATCCGTCTCGCCACGCCAACCATTTATCTGAGCCCAACCGGTAATTCCAGGTTTCATTTTGTGACGTAGCATATAACCTTTAATTAACTTGCGGTACTGTTCATTATGCGCAACGGCATGAGGACGAGGCCCAACAATTGACATATCCCCTTTCAGTACGTTAATAAATTGTGGTAACTCATCTAAAGATGTGCGGCGAAGGAAAGCACCGACAGGCGTAATCCTGACATCGCCTTTTGTTGCCTGAATGACCTTATCGCCATTCTCCATAACCTTCATTGAACGGAACTTCCATACCTCTATTGCTTTCCCGTCCATGCCATATCGACGTTGTTTGAAAATCACGGGACCATGAGAAGTGAACTTCACCATAGCAGAAATAAGCAATAAAACAGGGGAAATAAACAGAAGAATAAATATTGAAAGGACAATATCCTCTACACGCTTAATAACCTGATTAACGCCGCTCATAGGTGTATCAAACAATGATACCACCGGCACACCATTGATTTCCTCTGAACGTGACTGCAAAATATTAAAAGTGAAAATATCAGGAATCAACATTACCGAGCATGTAGTATCTGAAAGCTCAGAAACCGTATCTTTTATTAATTTCTCTTGCTCCATCGACATAGCAATATAAATACGGTCAATACGACCGCATTTTGCATCTTCAATAAGTTGTGCCAAATTACCACGTCGTTCAACCAGAGCGTTTAATGGTTCTTCGCTATCATCATAAATGCCCAGAACGCGGAACCCCATCCAGTGTGCATCACGTAACGTTTCCGCCAAACGAATCCCAACCGGCATTGATCCCATAATAGCTACATTGCGAGTGTTAAACCCCAAATTACGCATATAACCTAGCATCAAGCGGATAGTACTACGTGTGATCACCAATCCGCAGCAAACAAGCAGATACCACTGGATATAAACGATATATTCGTTACTAAAGTCGTTAACAAAAGCAACAGCACCAGAAGTCAACAATAAGCTTATCGTCCAGTTTTGCAAAATCAGCTGAATTTCTAATCCTGCACGAACACCGCGCCAAGAACGATAAAAATCAGTAATACCACCTATCATCTGGAAAATAACAATTGAAGTTAACACCATGACCCAGTGTTGCATTGAGAATCGGGTACCAGACATAAGGCAGGATAAGTAAAGCCCGCAGAAAACGATAAAAATATCTGAAAATCGTTGCAACATTGATGTCAGGGATGCATTGGTATGAAAACTCCCACGACGGAAACCATTCATAGATAACGGCCTATTCACTATCATAGTATAGATGCCTTTTGTTAGTTTTCTCTGCAAACTATATTCCTATAAAACCTGGGCAGTTCATGACCCAGGCTTTCAATATAGCGTAATTACAGAGTTTAACTGCGTAGTAAGGCAAGGATCTCTTCTGTTTTCTGCTTCATCAATAATGGGTTTGCCCGCGATTCAACGTTGAGGCGCACCACTGGTTCTGTATTGGAACTGCGAAGGTTAAAACGCCAGTCTGCAAACTCAAGACTGATACCATCGGTTTGATCGAACAATAAGGCATCAGGTTGATAACGCTCCAATACCTTTTTGATTGCCGATTGAGGGTCTTGTAACTGGCTGTTGATCTCACCAGAAGCAGGATATGCAGACATACGATCTTTAACCAGTTGCCCAAGTGTCAAATTTTTGAGGCAAACCAGTTCTGCAACCAGTAACCACGGAATCATCCCGCTGTCACAGTAAGAGAACTCACGGAAATAGTGATGGGCACTCATTTCCCCACCATAAACTGCATCTTCTTTACGCATGCGTTCCTTGATAAAGGCATGGCCCGTTTTTGACATTACTGGCACCCCACCACTAGCGGCAACTACGTCAATAGTGTTCCAACTCAAACGTGGGTCGTGAATGATTTTAGCACCGGCTTCTTTTTCCAGGAACGCGGCAGCCAATAGACCTACAATATAATAGCCCTCAATGAAGCCCCCGTTCTCATCGAACAGGAAGCAGCGATCGAAATCACCATCGAACGCGATCCCCATATCTGCTTTATGTTTACGTACAGCTTGTGCTGTATCTTCCCGACATTCAGGCAGTAGAGGATTTGGGATACCATTTGGGAAGTTGCCATCAGGCAGGTGATGTACCTTGATAAATTCGACAGGAACATTCAAGTTTTTGAACCGTGCCTCAATAGCATCAATCACATGCCCTGCAGCACCATTGCCGGAATTGATAACAAGTTTTAGCGGTTTCAGATTCTTAAAATCAACGTAGCCAAGCAAATGCTCGACATAAGCTTCTTCAATAGATATTTGTCGATAAGTACCGCGAGTGTCAGGGGTAACCGGAGTAAAACGGTTCTCTTCAGCCAGTTTCTGAATATCGCGCAATCCAGTATCACCACTGATGGGTTTCGCCTGGCTACTCACCAGTTTCATCCCATTGTAATCCATAGGATTATGGCTGGCAGTAACTTCGATTCCGCCATCAATACCTAAATGAAAAGTAGCGAAATAAATCTCTTCAGTACCGCTTAGCCCGATATCAAGCACATCAACACCAGCGTCACGCAGACCATCTGCCAGTGCAAGTTTCAATTCCTCACTGGTTAAACGGACATCGCCGCCCACCACAACTTCTTTAGGCTTTAAAAATTCGCCATATGCACGACCAATACGATAGGCAATATCTGCGTTCAGCTCTTCGCCTAATCGACCACGAATGTCGTATGCTTTAAAACAGGTTAAAATTTGAGCCATCTGAAAATCCTTACCAAAAATGTTACACATTTACGTTCTAATAATTGAGACGTAAAGCAATTAATCGTACTTTCCATTATTATCAAATCGAACAATATCATCTTCGCTCAAATAGGAGCCCGATTGGATTTCAATGAGGTCCAACGCAATTTTCCCTGGGTTTTCCAAAGAATGTTCGACGCCTAATGGAATGTAAATAGATTCGTTTTCACTCACGAATTGAACGGTACCGTTCTTGAACACTTTCGCCGTTCCAGAGACGACGACCCAGTGTTCGGAGCGATGATGATGCATTTGCAGAGATAACTTCTCACCAGGTTTGACCGTTATTTTCCGTACCTGGAAACGATCTCCCTGCGCAATTGCATCGTGTTTCCCCCAAGGGCGATACACTTCACGATGTTGTTTACTTTCAGAACGCTTGCTACGTTTCAGATGATTTACAATCTCCTTAACGTCCTGCACTTTATCCTTCTTAGCGATCAAAACAGCATCTTTGGTCTCAACCACTACCAGATTATCAACACCTACGGTCGCCACTAATTTGTGTTCAGCCCTGATATAGTTATTTGAGCAATCGTGCTGTATGACATCACCAAAAGTAGTGTTACCTGCCTGATCTTTTTCACTAATTTCCCATAGTGCTGACCATGAGCCAACATCGCTCCAACCAGCATCCAGGGGGACTACAACCGCATCTTCCGTTTGTTCCATAACTGCATAGTCAATAGACTCGTCCGGACAAGCGATAAACGCTTCGCGATCAACACGGACAAAATCCAGATCCGGAGAAGTATGTTGTAACGCCTGACGGCAAGCTGCAAGAATATCCGGACGATATTTATTTAACTCTTCAAGATAACGACTGGCTTTGAACAAGAACATGCCGCTATTCCACAAATAGTCTCCGCTTTTAATATATTCCTGCGCTGTAGCCAGATTAGGTTTTTCTACAAAGCGTGACACCTGGCACGTTACCGAACCGTCAATGCTTTCACCCTTATGGATGTAACCATAGCCAGTTTCCGGGCCCGTAGGGACAATACCGAAAGTAGCCAGCTTACCCTGGTCTGCATATGGAACCGCCTGAAGAACAGCATCACGGAACGTCTTCTCATCTTGAATAACATGATCTGCAGCCAGAACCAACAATAGAGGATCCTCTCCATTGCCAGTTGCTTGCAAAGCGGCTAACGCTATAGCAGGTGCAGTATTGCGGCCTACTGGTTCCAAAATAATGTTGTGCGATAAGCGAGTAATCTGACGCAGCTGTTCAGCAACAATGAAACGGTGTTCTTCATTACAAATAACGAGAGGATTGGATATCTCTAAGCCATCCAGACGATTCACCGTAGTTTGCAGCATAGAAAACTCGCTACACAACGTTAAAAATTGTTTAGGGAATAACTCTCTGGAAAGAGGCCATAAACGACTTCCGGTGCCGCCAGCCATGATAACAGGATAAATATTACTCATGATAAATCTCACCAATCAGTATTTTATGGTTTTGGCCGTATTAAACTCATGCCATTTGACATTTATATATTCAGCCAATTCGGCCCGAAAACGCTCTGCAGAGAATTTGCATGCCTGCGTACGGCAATCAACGGGGCTGATTTCGTCTTGAATTTTTTCAAACTGCTGCACTGCTGCCACCAAAGAAGGGACATTTTGTTCAAAGAAGAAAATACCGGTTGGATTATCCACCCCATATGGACGAACGGTTTCCAACGCCCCCCCTTTACCAAAAGTGATTACCGGTGTTCCACACGCCTGAGCCTCAACCGGCGTGATACCAAAGTCCTCTTCCGCGGCGAAAACAAAGGCCTTGGCTCGCGACATATGATCCTGCAACACTTCATTACTTTGATAACCCAGGATCTCAACATTTTTCCCAGCTTTAGACTTAATCTTGGCCATCTCAGAACCATCGCCAATCACGATGAGTTTCTTATCTGGCATTGCGCTAAACGCCTCAACGATAAGATCCATACGTTTATAGGGAACCATACGGGATGCTGTGAAATAAAAATCATCTTTATTTTCATTCAATAAAAATCGGTCAACATCAACCGGCGGGTAAATCACATCGGCTTCCCGCCCATAAACCTTTTTGATTCGGCGAGCGATAAAATGCGAATTTGCAATAAAGTGATCAACTCCATTAGCAGTGCGGTAATCCCACATCCGAATTTTGTGCAACAACCACTTTGCCAACTTACCTTTTATCCCCTTAATAAGATTTGCTTCACGAAGGTACTGATGTTGTAAATCCCAAGCATAACGAATCGGTGAATGTACGTAACTAATATGTAATTGATCTGGCCCTGTCAAGACACCTTTCGCTACAGCATGACTGCTCGACAAAACAACGTCATGGGAAGAAACATCCAGTTGCTCTATAGCCAAAGGCATCAGTGGCAAATATTTCTGATAGCTGGTTTTAGCCTTAGGCAATTTTTGTATGAAAGTAGTTTTTGCATGCTTGTTGTGAATCTGCTGCCTTGCGGCATCAGATAAGAAATCGACTACAGAATAAAGAGTGGAGTCTGGGTATATATCAATAAATTCTTTTATTACGCGCTCTGCGCCAGCATAGGTTACTAGCCAATCAGCTACAACACCTACATTCAATTTCTGTTCAGGCATACCCTCTCCCAGCATATTCTAAAATAAAAAATCACAATACATATTAAATTAATGATTTAATTTTCTCAGTGATAACAACCTGCCCAAAATTATCTTTAATTAATTTAACAACATCATGATCAAACTCCTTCACTGGAGGCAATGAACTAATTTTCTCACGTAGGTCATCGATATCTTTGAAACAAAAAACCACATTATCACCGAAAATATTGTTTGCCCAACGGAGGAAATCAGTTTCCACACAAATGATCCGACTTTTTACAGACAATGCATAGAAAAAGCTTCCGCTGACAATCATGTCTGGGTCTGCATGACAAATAATTAATCCTTGTGATGATGAAATTAATTTCTCTGCAGTAACATCATCAATATAACCAGCAAGGATTGATATATTATCGGACGAAATACTTTTTAACTTCTCAACATAGCTTTCATCATCATAGCTACCAGCAATGATTAATTTTTTGTCCAAAGGGAATTTTGTAATTAGCTCTTCCAGCTTTTTATATTTGTTGATTCGCCCAAAGAATACAAAACTATCCTTCTTATCATCACTCAATAACTCTCCTTGTATAAATTCATTATCGGTTTTATACAAAGGATGAGGAATATAATGCATATCAACAGTAGCCGCGACTGGTGAATGGACTACGCCCATTCCAGATATTTTCATTAAGAAATCAGCATAACGCTTAGCCCGAGAGCTATCTTCAATTTGAGTTCCGTGAGGGTATAAATTATGACGAACATAAATAACTTTTTTCGCCACTATCTTGAAGAGTATTATTTTCAGGATTGCCTTTACCATCAAGGAATTTCTTACCTTACCTTGATTATCGATAATGCCAGAATCAAGCCAGTTGATAAAAATCACATCATATCTATGAAATTTAAATTTAGTGAAGCGCTTAACAATGCTTTTGAACGAAACGCCCTCTACTTCACCAAATTGAGAAAGGATATGTTTAAATCTGTTACTGTAATCATTGGTTCCAGTGTTTTCCGGATAATATGCTATCTTCATTTCACAACCAACTTTATTTAGCACCGCCAACATAAGCTATCGGCGGGTGCGAATTAATTACCAGAGATCGTATGGGAATGCTTTGAAGAGACGCTTAGAAACTGTCGGCATATCAATAGGCTTTGCTGGAGTCATTGACAAAGCCTCTTCAATCGTAGCAGCAATAGGATATTCTTTTCTTCCCGTACCAAAATAGTAATCATCATACTTGAACTTGGATTCGCCGCTGTTACCATCAAGGAAAATAGCAGGAATTCCGTACGCCTCAGCAATAATAACACCGTGCAAAGAGCTGGAAATTACAAATTTACTATTCACAATAGCCTGGGTGAAGGCCAATGCACCTTGCCGTGGTGAACAGAGAACATCTGCGTACTTCTCATATTTTTTAAAATCTTCATTCATATGAGGAATAATGATCATCTCACGCTTTAAGGATTCATCAGTCAGAAGTTCTTTACTGAAAAAAGTAGGCAATAGCAATGCTGGATCGCCATACACTTCAGGAACCGAGATACCACGCTTTTGCAATAGTTCACGGGTTAGTGGTCCTCGTACAGCACGCACATCAAGATTGCTGAACTTCATTTGCTCATGACTGATCTTCCCATTAATTCCGGTCCCCCAAACACAATCCCCAGTGTTGGCAAAGTGCATAACTGAACCAATGGAAAGCAATTTGTTCTTTGCATTACTCTTATCAAGGATACCTTTATCTTTAAGAGTCAACATTTGCTCAACAATGACTTTTGCCAAATGGTCACCAGCATTATGGATGCCGTCCTTCGGCTCCCACCAAAAAACTCGCGCTCTTAATTTGTCATTTTTTGAAAAGTTTAGCTTTAACATTAACAATTAATTCCTGATAGGTATTTAGTTTTAAAAGGTCTATTAAAACCTTAAGCTTAATATTTGCATTTTTCCGTGTTTGAGGTGTAACCCATTCGATAATAAAGGCAACACAACTGTAGCTGATAATCACGGAAACTGCAGCACCAGTAGCGCCATAGTTTTTTATAAAGAAATAGTTAAGACAGATACTCAAAAGCAGACCAAACGCGTTTCGTATAATAGCAAAGCGTTCGAGTTTAAATATACTGTAATATAAGCCACTGAGGTTAACGATAACTAATACTGGCAATGAAAGCATCAATACAGCAAAAACAGGAACTGATGCACTGAACTCTTTACCCAGTAAAAATGGAATTAACCACGGAGCGGAAAATGCCAGTAGTAAACTGATAGGAATGCTGGCAAGCAGACCGTACAGATAAAGCTTCTCAAGGTACCTTTCTTTGTCTAAGGACTGACTTTTACTGATGTAAGGAAGAAAAACTCCAGCCAACAATGATGGTATGGTGAGAAGTTGCTCTACTAATTTATATGCGCCCGCATAAATACCCACACTAGCCGTACCAGCCAAAAGTGATAACATAAATTGGTCAGTTCGCATATTTAACTGAACAATAACTACTGATATCCAGAAAAACAGTGAGCGACTGAACAGGTGCTTTCTGATAACTGAACGGTAAAGCCGACTTCTCACTCTGGTAATTTTCATTTTGTGCTTGCGGGTAGCAAACACGCAAAGCAAGTTAATAATTAGATTACTGAATGCATATGTCAGCATAATATAAATTAAGTTGTTCTCACCTGTAAAACAAAGCAAAATTCTCAATAATGCCATAAGGAGAGAAACAGTAACTCTAATTTTCACCAGAGTTGCATTCTTTAAATTCGCTTCAAAATGATAGGTAAATATCTCAAATGGTGAAGCTACAAATGCCAATAAAAGCGCATAAAATTTTATATCATAATTACTGATATACAAATATAAGAAAGCAACAATGAAAAAGAAAAGAGAGCTTGCAAGCTTTATATTAAATGCTTGATTAAATATTAATGCTTCGCGGCTTGGAGACTTTAGTGATGAATAGACCCTACGAATCCCAAACTCAGATACTGTAACCGCCAGTAAATAATAAAGTTGAAAAATTGCGAGCTTACCAAAATCCTCAACGCCCAGGTAACGGATAACAATAACATTAGAAAGCAAAAGAATAAATGTCGTCGCGAATTTCTCCGTAACCAAATAGAATATATTTTTAACAAGATTACTCATTTTTCACACAACCATTGAGAAAATATTTCGAATGCGTTGGGACAAATTAATTATTTCCAAGAAACTAATTAGTTTAAAACATCATCACAACTTATTGATAATATCGTCTAATCTTTTAGCCGATTCATGCCATGAATAGTTTTGGATATTATTGTATCCGGCGTTCTTTAATTCATCGCGTAATTGTTCATCATGAGCAATCTTATCGAGAGCATTGACCATATCTTTATGGTTATAAGGATCAAAATATAATGCACTTTCCGCCAACACCTCAGGTAATGAAGCCTGGTTTGATGATACAACCGGACAACCACAAGCCTGCGCCTCAAGCGGAGGTATACCGAATCCTTCGTAAAATGAAGGGAATACAAATGCCAGAGCACTTTGATAAATACTAACTAACTCTTCATCAGTAACACGGCCTAAAAACTCAACATTAGTCATGTCAATTTCGCCGTTAGCAGAAAAGTCAATGCCTGAGAAATTTTTATTCTTGCCACCAATAATCTTCAGTTTGATGTCAGAGTTTTTTGATATGTCAGAGAACGCGGCTAATAGCCCATGAAAATTCTTATGATAATTTGGGGACGAAACCGATAATAGAAATGGTTCATCTACTAATTTACTTTCTGTTTCTCTGCGAGTAAATATTTCTGATACTGCATTAGAGATCACAAAAGTTTTTTGAGGATCATAATTATAAGCATTTGTGATTTCTTTTTTGGAGAATTCGCTCACAGTCAATAATGCACGACTATTCTTCAGCATTACCGGAATTAGTAGGTTATACATTAGCCTGAATTTCCGCGAATAACTTTCTGGAAATTTTTTATAGGTGATATCATGGTGCGTAACAATCTTGTTTTTATACCATAACGGCGCTGTATTCCCAAGGTTGACGAGCAAAGGACTTCCATTATTTTTCAAGAAAACAGGAAGATCACGCTGTTCCCACTGATGCCCTGCTCTATTACCGATGACTTTAACATTAAGTAGATCAGCAATTTTTTTATTTTTAATATCACCTGGAGAAATAAAGACAACATCGTCTCTAATTTCTTGCAATGCTAAACTGATTTGCTCTGCAAAACGTTGTACACCTGTAAGTTCCTGAGTAAGAAATCTTGCGTTAATAAAAACCATAAATACCTCAATGACGATGCCATTTTACAATATAAACTTAACGTATTTTCTCGTGGAGTTGTTTGGCATCCGCCACTTTATAAAACTCATCCTGTCGGAAGGACAGAAGCAATGCAGAAATGATTATTGAGAAAATATAACCTGGATAGTTTGTAATTGGATTATTATATACGAAATTAATCGAAATAGAGATCATCCAATAAAGAAAAACGCCAGGGAAAAAATATCCACGGCAGACCTTCATGTATAATCTTAGTAAAATCATTGAAGATGCCAGCAAGAAAATAAATATGCCTATGCCACCATAATTCGATAATAAGAAAATATAAATACTATCAAGTGGTATTGCTGCAATATCTCCGGTTGCGGCGTTGCCATTAAGACCATAGCCTGCACCAGTCAATATAGAATATGTATCACTATGCCGAACGTCCTCTATTAAGAGAATCCTTGCCAATATACTTTGTTCTGCATAGTTATTATCGCTAGAATAAAGTGATTTATATACACCTAGATCCGTCATGGTGATATAAAAGAATGTCAGTAATACTATACAAACCATCGCCACACTCGCCAAACTCAATTTCAGCGGTAAAAAACGACGTATAAAAAGATAACCAAAATAAATAACAGCCATAATCATAGCCGTTTTAGATGTAGAACAAACAATACCGGCAGTGACAATAATAATATACTTAAATCTATGTTTGTTGCTCACAAACGGGCTTAATATCAGACCGAAGAACAAAAACTCAGCCAATGTAAATGGTCCACTAAAGAGTCCAATGGCCCTAAAAAACCCACTAGCAGAACGTAAAATCAAACCATTATCTTTGCCTACCTGTGTAAATTGTAGACCTGGATTTACCCCAGCAACAGCATAAAGTATGCCTGAAAAGAAACTTTCCAAAATAGCGAAGATTGCATTGATAACTGTGACGACAATATAGACTTTTATTATTTTAAACAGCAACTGCATCCGATGTTCGCGTTCTAAACAAACAAGAAAAGCACCTACAAGTAATGCACTGTAGGTAAATAATTCAAAACGGAATTGAGTGACAATGTTACCCATTTTAAAATTATTATTGAGTATAGATATCAATACATAACTCAAAGATAGCATTACCATCCCAATAAATAGCAACAAATAGTTGCGGAAACCAGGACCTAATCTAGCCTTGTTAGCCACTAGGTATAGAAGTAAAAAAGCCGGTAATATCAGAGAGTAAATATCTTTATAGATTAATAAAAAACGCGTCGTATTATGGGCAACAATGTTCAACACACCACTGATCGAGAGAACCATCAGGTATGTAATAACGAAGTAGTCGACGATTTTTTTTGATGATAATCCCATATTAGTTTTTATAAACCTCTTTATAATCAGCAGCCAACTGCCCTACATCAAAAGGGTTCACATCAAGTGCTTCAACATGGTGATTTTTTAATGTTCTTAACTTCTCAAGTGTAAAGTCATTCAGCTCATAGATATTTTCATAATATTCAGCTACTTCTGCTACGCCACCAGCGTAGGAGGTAAAGACATGCTTTCCTGCAGAGGCGGTTTCAGCAACAACGCGACCAAAGGGTTCATTCCACATTGTCGGTAAATAGATCATATCAATTTTTGCTAAAAATGATTCAACCGGTACAAAACCGAGTAAATGAACACCAGCACGTTCCGCCTTTTCTTTTAAGTATTCACCCTCAATTGAGGCGGCCAAACGCCCGGCAGCAAAAAACTCAACTTCATTGGGTATCGTCATCTCCTGCGCTTTATCACAGAAGGCGCTGAAACCTTTATCTTCAGTTAAACGACCGATAAATCCAACACGAATTACTGTAGAAGGTTCATTGTCAACGTAAATATTTTTAATTGGATTATAAATATGCTGATGAGCTGCGTTCTGTGCAAAGCCATTATCACGGTGTAGCGCTGATATATATTTACTGATACCAACAAACCTATCTACATTTTTGCTTTTTGATTTTTTTATGACAGATGCTATTTTTATTTTTGTAGACTTTACATCCATATTCTTTCCAGATTGGAATAAAGTACAGTTGTGATGAAACAAGTAATAGTCGCGAGCTGTGTGAACCAGTTTAATATTCTTATTTTTTACAACATCCCAAATTGCTACTGAAAAACCGCTAATATTATTGGTATGAACAATATCGGGGTTAAAATCATCCAACTCTTGTTCAAAGATTTTTCCCATCATTGGGTTAAAGCTGTCAATTAAATGCCAGAGAATTTTTTTAACTCTCCCTTTTTGTACATTATTGAACGGCCAATACAAATTTTTTAGCGGGAGGTAAACTACTTCGACACCGTTCAATTCCGTTTGTTTTCTGGTTTTTTCATCATGGAGACAAACAACGCGAACTCTATCCCCTTTAGAAACCAACTCCTCAGCCAAAAGTTGTACTGACACTTCCGCACCGCCAACTTTAAAAGGTGCATATAATGTATTAACAATTAATATATTCATAATAGCCGGTTTTTTTCAGGCATTGCTGCTCTGTAATATTAAGCAATTCGGATAGAAGCGAGGTTATAAACTCTTTATAACCTCTTTTAGATAGTTGTTACAGACTTATGCGTCTTTACTGGCAGACTTGTACTCGTACTGATAGTAACCGTAGCTACCGTAATAACTGCTGGCACGACGTTCAACGGCGTTGAGAATGATACCTTTGATTTCGATCCCGTTCTGATCGAACCGGCGTACGCTGATCTCGATTTCTTTGACGGTATTCATACCAAAGCGTGCAATCATCAGTGCGGTACCTACATGATGACCGATAATCGCAGCATCTGTTACAGCAAGAATCGGTGGTGTATCAATTAGTACCAAATCATAGTTCTTGTTCGCCCACTCTACCAATTCAGTAAAACGACTGTGCATCAGCAGTTCTGATGGGTTAGGTGGGATCTGACCACGAGGAATAAAGTCCATTCCGCCAATCTGCGTCGGACGAACAGCATTACTGGCATCAATCTTGCCGGAAAGTATATCCGAGAGCCCATTTTGCCAACTGGTATCAAGCAAACTATGTGAATAGCCCTTACGCATATCAGCATCGATAACCAACACTCGTTGACCTGCCTGAGCGATCACTGCCGCCAGGTTGATACTAACAAACGTTTTACCGATATTTGGGCTGGCCCCAGAAATCATTAATACGTTGTTTTTTGCTTCCATCATCGCAAAATGCAAGCTGGTGCGCAGGCTTCGTACTGCCTCAATTGCCAAGTCAGCCGGATTACCAACAGCAAGCAAAGAATTCGCTCGCGCATTTGATTTTCGGTGACTACGTAATAATACTTCCCGGTCTTTCTTCTGTTGCCACTCGGACAACGGAATGCTGGCGTAAACGTTGATTCCACGTTGTTCCAGCTCATCTGGATTCTCGATGCCATGATGCAGCATAGTTTTGAGCATCACGATGCCCACAGAAAGCATCCCGCCCAAGACTATACAAATAAGTACAATCAATGTCTTACGAGGTTGAACTGGTTTTGGCTGAGTGACGGCAGGATCAACAATGCGCACATTACCTACGGTACTGGCCTTGGTGATACTCAACTCCTGCTGTTTGTTCAGCAGCTGCATATAAATTTCTTTGCCAGCATCAACATCACGGGTCAGACGCAAGATTTCTTGCTGAGTTTTTGGCATAACACTAATGCGTTTGTTGATCTTTTCACGCTCACCTTCCAGTGTTCCGCGTTTTTCCATCAACGCACGGTATGCTGGGTGCTCTTTGGTGTAAAGCTTCGAAATTTCAGCTTCTTTGAAGGTCAACTCATTTAATTGGGACTCGACTGAAACTACAGTATCCAGCATGGATTTAGCTTCAAGGGACAGATCGACAGAGTCATTATCCTGGCGGAACTTATTCAGCTTATCTTCAGCAACCTCCAATGAACCTTTGACCTGTGGTAATTGTTCTTTCAAGAAATCGAGGCTCTTGGCTGCTTCTTCCGATTTTCGCTCAACGTTCTGCAGTAAATAGTTTTTTGAGATACTATCGAGCGTTTTGCCTACTAATTCGGGATCGTTACCAAGTAAAGTTAATGCCAGAACGCCGGTATCCTTCCCTTTGTCTTCAACAGTCAAAGCAGAAAGAATACTGTTGATGGTCATTAAGTCACTACGTTGCGAAACGCTAAAAACTGTGCCTGGTTCAGCATCAATTTCACTGACCAGCATAGTGACGCCTTTCTGTTTGACCAACTCACCCGTTTTCCCTTTAAGGAGCTCATCGCCATCCACAATCAAAACGAAGCTGTTTTTGTCAATAACTTCTAATTCAATGTCTTTTTCATTCCAGCTATGTGGAATAGACAGGCGCGACAGTGCAATCCTACCAGGCTCATTCCCAATCAAACGATTCCAGCCTTGGCCGAAAAGAGGAAAATACTTTTGTTCAACTACCGTGTTCAAATTCAGATCTTTAACCGTCTTTCCCAGAACCATACGGGATTTGATCAGCTCTATTTCGGCAGCCGAACCAGGTTGGCCTGACGGTAGCATTTCGGAAAGGTTATTGAGGATTGAATTCCCAGAACTTTGTTCAACCTGAACTAATGCATCAGATTGATAAACCGGTGTTGCGAAAAGAGAATAGACAATGCCGATAACGGCAAATAATGTCGTAACCCCTATAATTAGCCAACGGTGATCTAATAAAGTCCCCAGTAGCCGACCCAAATCAATCTCATCATTACTTGCGCCCGCTGTGGGACCCAATTTGCTATTATCAATCATTGTCATCTCTGGTTAACGATTTAATGCTTTTGCCCATTTCTGCGCAGCTTCCGCCAGAAGGTTGTAAACGAACTCGAACGCTTCGTGGCTCTTCTTGTATGGATCTGGAACTTCGGTCTGACCTAACCAATGGGCAAAAAGCATCGTTTTCCCCCTAACTTCAGGAGCTAAGCGGCACACCGCTTCAATATGATTTTTTTCCATTACCAGTATCAATGAGTAATCACGACACATTTCCTTGGTTAATTGCTGCGCAACATGGTTGTCCAAAGAAAGACCATTTGCCTCTGCCACCGTCACAGCAGCGCCATCTGCAGCTTTACCAACCAGGGCGCCGATACCAGCAGAAGCAATTCTTTTGTGCGGCAATTGTTGTTTCAAAAGCCGCTCCCCCGTAGGAGAACGGCAAATATTGCCTACACATACGACCAAAACAGAATCAAACATGACGTATTCCTCTACGGCCAATTACGAATACGCAAAACACCTTCGGTCAGGTTGTTGAAACCGTCGATAGTTGGTACTAACTGAGATACCAAGCGATTCCAACGAGCAACCGGAGCGGCGGTTACATAGACAATGTCATAGGGTTGCAGCTGGAACTCAGTGCCCATCACCATCGCCGTCGCATCCGACATGTCCAACTGATAGATACTAGCCAACTTCTTGCCCTGTGTGCCATGCAGAGGACGAATAACAAATATCCCTGTAGAGTCGGCGCTGGTTTGAGAAACACCTTGAGTAGTACCTAATGCTTCCGTCAATGTCATACCGCTGCGATCCATTTTGAGCGTCGCTGGGGTTTTAACTTCCCCCATCACAAACACTTTCAGATCGTCGTTACGTGGAATATAAAGAATGTCTCCAGGATAGAGCAGACGGTTTTGAGTGAGATCGCCATTTTGCATCAGTTTCTGCAGCGACAGACTCTGCTCTTTCCCATTGTGGGTAAGGACAATATTACGCCAGTCTGCATTTTCCGTCAGACCACCAGCGGCATTGATAGCATCCATCACGGTCAAAGGTACGTTGGTGATGGCTTGCTGCCCCGATTTGGCGACTTCTCCGGTCACATAGGCTTTCTGAGAGCGGAAAGCAGCGATATTCACGTCAACCTGTGGACTTTCGATGTACTGGGCCAATCGGGAGGCTATTTGATCGCGAATTTGGGTAACTGTTTTACCCGCCACATTCACTTTCCCGATATAAGGATAGAAAATAGTACCATCAGAATGTACCCAGTTACCGGTGTCACTGGCGCTACGGTATTGGCCTGCTGGTGTGGTTAACTCTGGGTGATCCCAAACGGTGACGTTGAGCACATCACCCACTCCGATCCGATATTCATAAGTTAGCAGCGAGGCATCCAGCGGACCATTAGGCTGAGCAACCACTCTTGCCGGGCGGAGAGAATCTAACAATTTGGGTGTCATCGGATAGATATTGACTAACTGATCAATATCAAAATCAGCATCCTCTTGTTTTACAACATCTTTACCGCTTGTAGAAAGGTGGGTTCCTGGAAACACAGTACAACCACTGATTACGCTGATTGATATCAACAGCGGTATCATTTTCAATTGTCGTTTTGCCATCAAATTATCATCACTTTCAAAGTAAATGTATCTGCAAAGCTACAATGCTAGCCGACCATGGCTGCGTCTCTGTAACCTTACCAAAATGCCTCGGTTTATGTACCCGTCCTGAAACGGAGGAAAACCTGTTGCAATAAATCTTTAACGTTTATCTGCTGTTGATGAATACAAAGATATTATTATTAACGAAGTAAAGTATTCAGCTTATGCTCACACTGGCGACTTCCTACAAGCAATAACGGTAATTACCCTTATAAAACAGAAAGTTGCTGAGATTTTACAACCTGATTCACAAAGAAAAACCGCGCAGGCCAAACGGTAAGACAGCCTGTAATAGAATGTATACTAATATAAAAAATGAAACAGCGAAATTACCTAAGATTCAATGGGTGTGGCAAATTGCCCTGACAGCTACTGAATTCGCTGCCAGGTCACAAAATATCGCATAGATCCTAGAGTGACAATTTTTCCGCCCACTCGCGAAATGCCTTGCCTTGGGTGGGGTGACGCAGACCATAAGTAACAAACGCACGCAAATAGCCCATTTTCTCCCCGCAGTTGAACGATTCCCCAACCAACTCTGTCGCTTCGACTGGTTTGTGCTTCAACAGCTCGGCAATGGCATCTGTCAGTTGAATACGTCCCCATACGCCCGGCTCGGTTTTTTCTAAAATCGGCCAAATATCGGCAGAGAGAACATAGCGCCCTACAGCAGAATAATTAGACTTCAACGGAACTTCATGGCCCGGTTTTTCTATGATCGAAGTCATACGCGAGCTTTCACCAGGCTGCAGCTTGTTGGCTTCACACTCAACCACCGAGTAGTCGTGTAAAACATGCTCATCCGCAGCCTGAACCAGCACCTGGCTCAAACCCGTCTGTTCAAAGCGACTAATCATATGCGGCAGATTGTCTTTCTTCAGGTCGGCTTTGGCGTCGTCAAGCAAGACATCCGGCAACAGAACTACAAAAGGTGAGTCCCCTACCAGCGGCTTGGCACAAAGCACCGCATGCCCCAAGCCTTTTGGCTGCCCCTGACGAATATGCATTAGCGTTACGCCTTTCGGTGTAATAGATTGCACTTCATCGAGCAACTGGCGCTTAACGCGCGCTTCAAGCATCGCTTCCAACTCGAAGGAGGTATCAAAATGGTTTTCGATTGCATTCTTGGATGAATGCGTCACCAGGATGATCTCTTTGATCCCCGCAGCAACGCACTCATTGACAATGTATTGAATCAGCGGCTTATCAACGATCGGCAACATTTCCTTTGGAATAGCCTTGGTTGCAGGCAGCATACGCATACCCAGACCTGCAACGGGAATGACAGCTTTTAACTTGGTCATGGTAATCCTCTTGATATCTTATGATCGTCTTCTCAGCCGTAACTCTTACTTGCTGTTCAGCGTTTGTTTTAGCCACTGGGTAAAATCTTCGCCTTCGGAGGCGTGGCGCAGTCCGTATTGTACGAATGCCTTCATATAACCCAACTTATCGCCGCAGTCATGCGATTTTCCGCTCATATGAAAAGCCTCTACGGTTTCCTGCCCCATCAAGGCAGCAATGGCATCGGTCAACTGGATTTCATCGCCGGCACCCGGTAAGGTTTTTTCCAGCAGCGGCCAAATATCCGCAGACAAAACATAACGGCCAACCACCGCCAGATTTGAAGGTGCATCTTCCAGGGCCGGTTTTTCCACCACGGCGGTCATCGGGGTACTCTCACCTGCTGACAACGCCGCACCACCACAATCAACGACGCCGTATTTCGAAACATCCTGTTCCGGTACCGGTTCCACCATGATCTGGCTAAAACCGGTATCAGTGAAACGTTGAATCATTTTAGCCAGGTTTTCTTTACGCAGATCGGCAGTTGAGTCATCCAGCAACACATCGGGTAACAACACAACAAAAGGATCATCGCCGACCATCGGCTTGGCGCACAGAACCGCGTGACCCAGACCTTTAGCTTGCCCCTGGCGTACTTGCATTACTGTCACATCTGAAGGGCAAATACTCTGCACTTCTTCCAGCAACTGGCGTTTGACCCGTGATTCCAGTACCGCTTCAAGCTCAAAAGAGGTATCGAAGTGGTTCTCAATCGCATTTTTAGAAGAGTGAGTTACCAGAACAATATCTCTAATCCCAGCGGCAACACATTCATTAACGATGTATTGGATTAGTGGCTTATCGACCACGGGCAACATTTCTTTAGGGATGGCTTTTGTCGCCGGCAACATACGGGTTCCCAGACCTGCTACGGGAATGACAGCCTTCAATCTTTTTTGCATGTTTTTCATCCACATTCATTAATTATTACATAGCTGAACCAAGCCGCTCATGAAGTCGGAAACGGGATAGTTGAGACACGCTACCGCCCTTGGCTTTCAGCTACCAATGTACTGTCATCGTTCTCTATAGGCGACCAGGTTCAGTCACGTTTTAATGTATATCGAGGGACGTACTCTTTTGTTAAGCGATAGTTAGATCACAAATAAAACAAAATAAATACGTCCTTATAACCAAACGATGATACTTGTAAATGTTTATATGGCTAAGATTCTTATACTATTGCCCTATCGATACAAGCCTAAGATACCTATTGGGTACCCTTTTCAGAATAAGACTACCCACAGGGGTAGACTCAACAAAGTGTAGCAGTCAATGAAATCCATAACGGTTTGATTTTTAAAAATTATATTTACGCTGCTTTTATCAACAAACGTCTACCCCCATATGCCGGAAACTGACTTCCTTTTCAGAAAATCCCCCATTTCTCCTGGTGTCACATTCTGATCCCCTCCTGCATGGATGAATTTTTATGCATTCCTTTTGCTTGGTTTTTTCCTTTCACAGGCAACTCCCCCAGTTTTAATGTTGAATTTTCCTGGCCCAGCACCCATCATTCGTGTGCGGCATAAGCCGTCGAACTTACAGGTGAAATTGGGCGTATGGAATGGATCGCAGATCCAACAATTTGGGCCGGCCTGGCCACTCTGGTCGTGCTGGAAATCGTTCTGGGTATAGACAACCTTATCTTTATCGCCATCCTGGCGGAAAAATTACCAAAACATCAAAGAGATAAAGCCCGTATTGTAGGTTTAATGCTGGCATTGCTGATGCGCCTGGCGCTGTTGGCCTCCATCTCATGGTTGGCGACACTGACTCAACCGTTGTTTTTTGCCGGCGGACATCCCTTCAGCGGCCGCGATCTGATAATGCTGGTTGGGGGCATTTTCCTGCTGTTCAAAGCCACCATGGAACTCAACGAGCGACTCGAGGGTAAAGATGAAGAGCAACAGGGCCAGCGCAAAGGCGCCCGCTTCTGGCCAGTGGTGGCACAAATCGTGGTGCTGGATGCGGTCTTCTCGCTCGACTCGGTGATCACCGCCGTCGGCATGGTCGATCACCTGGCAGTCATGATGCTTGCGGTGTGTATCGCTATCGGACTGATGTTGCTGGCCAGCAAACCGCTGACGCGTTTCGTCAACGCCCATCCGACGATTGTCATCCTGTGTCTGAGCTTCCTGCTGATGATCGGTTTCAGTCTGGTTGCCGAAGGCTTTGGCTACCACATTCCGAAAGGTTATCTGTACGCCGCCATTGGTTTCTCAGTGATGATTGAAGCCTTGAACCAACTGTCGCAGTTCAACCGTCGCCGTTTCCTCTCGACAGCACGTCCCCTGCGCGAACGTACCGCAGAAGCCGTGCTGCGCATGTTGAGCGGCAAGCACGAAGAAGCGGAGATCGACAACCAATCGGCCAACCTGTTGGCCGATAGCGGCAATGAAAGCGGCGAAATTTTCAACCAGCAGGAACGCCATATGATAGAGCGCGTGCTGGGTATGGCGCAGCGTACGGTAAGCAGCATCATGACCTCCCGCCATGATGTGGAATACCTCGAGCTAAATGATCCACAGGAAAAGCTGACCCAATTGCTGGAGAAAAATCAGCATACGCGCATTGTGGTGGTGGAAGACAGCGCCAGCGATGAACCCCTCGGTGTCATTCATACCATTGACGTACTGAAGCAGCAGTTAACCCAGGCACCACTCGATTTACGTGCGTTGGTACTGCAGCCACTGATTTTCCCCGAGCAGTTGACCCTGCTGAGCGCCCTGGAACAATTTCGCCAGGCACAGACACATTTTGCCTTTGTCGTAGACGAATTCGGCTCGGTTGAAGGAATAGTCACGCTGACTGATGTGATGGAAACCATTGCAGGCAACCTGCCGGAAGCCGGAGAGGAAGTCGATGCCCGGCATGACATTGTGCAAAATGATGACGGAAGCTGGACCGCCAACGGTTATATGCCGCTGGAGGATCTGGTGTTGTATCTGCCATTACCGCTGGAAGACAAGCGTGAGTACCACACGTTGGCTGGCCTGCTGATGGAACACAGCCAGCGCATTCCCCAGGAAGGTGAGCAGTTGCGGATCGGTGACTACCTGTTTGAACCGCTGGAAGTCAGTAGCCACCGCATTTTGAAGGTAAAAATCACCCCGTTGTTGGTACCAGAACCAGACTACGAGGTTTAAACCGGGGCCGGGCATCGCCCGGCTGCTATCACAAATGCTGGGGAACCAGTAACTCCGTCGCCACAATCACCACGCTCAACCCAACAATCACCGGTACCGAAGTGCGTTTCACCACTTCGAACGGCGAGATTTTTGCCATGCCGGATACCGCCACCACCACCCCGGAAACCGGCGACAGAGTACGTCCCAGATTCGAAGCCTGCAGCATCGGGATCACCAGATAAGCCGGATTAACCCCCATTTGCGCCGCCAGTTTGGGAATCAGCTCTACGAAAGCATAGAACGGAGCGTTGCCTGAACCGGTGGTCATCGCCGCCAGCATGGTAATCACCACCAGCACCAGCATCATGATGATGCCGCCGGTACCGAATGACTGCGCCAGGCTGATCAGCCCGCTGATAAACCCGACGGTGCTCAGCCCCTGGGCGAACACGCCGGCAGCTACCAGCAGCATCACTACGCTGGCAAAAGCATCCGCCATACCGCGGTAAGCAACTTCCAGACCGCTAAATACCTGCTTGGCACTGAAGCTGCGCAGGAATTCAATTACCGCCGCCAGCAGCATACAGCCAACCAACACGGTGATGATATGCAGTTCCGGTCCCCATTTCCCATCAAACACCAGCACGCCAAGGATCGGGGTAAACGGCAGCACCGCGTAGAACCCCGGCGCATGAGTGGTGATTTCACTCACATCCATAATGTGATGCTGTTCATTGGCCTTCTTGTCGAGGTAACGCTGCCAAAAGAAATGCGCAACCGCCATGCAGACAATCGCCGCAATCGAGATGGGTAACGTAGTTTTAAAGGCGAAATCAACCAATGGCATTTCCGCCGCCTTGGCAGCCAGCACCACGTCACCCGAGGTTGGTGCCAGAATAATCGCCGCAGGTGAAGCACAAATCGCCGCTGCCGCACCACGGCTGATACCCACGTTGACCATCAGCGGGAAGAGCGTAGCCATCAGCAATACGCCCAGGCCAGTGGCAGACGAGACGGCCAGTGACATCAGACAGGCAACAAAATAGGCCGCTACCATCAAAAGGTAGGGGGAGTTGATCATTTGCAGCGGACGGGATGCCAGCTTGACCACCACATCATTGGCGCCAATGTGCGTCATATAGGCCGCAAATCCGCACAGCATCATAATCATCATGCCAAGATCGCCACCACGGCTCATCAGCAGAATTTTGACGTATTCAATGATGTCGGTCGCGCGCCATCCGGTAGATGTGGCGCTGGCAGGCAACAAACTTTTGCCCATCAGGGCACTGATGGCCAACAGTAACAGGCCACCCACCATCAATACGCCAGTGGCGGAGTAACCTTTGATGATATAACGGCCAACGCCTGCCGCGACGACTGCCCCGATCAGAAGCTCTATCATATTCCCTCAACTTATCATTTTCGTTTTTGACCGTACCAAAGCGTATAAATCGCTTAACTGCGCACACTCTGCACAAACTCAGGCACAGACGTCATGATATCCGTCAAAGTTACGGGAGGAAATTATTGGGAAAGGGAAATACTCTGGTGAGGTTTACTGAGAGTGCGGGCCAGGTCACCGCCCGCACTCTCAAAGATTAAAGCTTATCGAGCAGTTTTTTAAGATCCTGGCCTTCGCGCGAATCCTTGTTTTTATCGGCCCACTTGTTCAGCGCATCCTTCGCCCGATTCTGCAGCGTTTTACGCAAGATTTGATCGACCTGCAACTGGTAGTTGAGCTGGTTCCACGGGCCGTAAACCCGCAGCGGGATTGGCGTTTTCTGCAGTTGCTCAATCAGATCGTCGCGCCCTTTCCAACCGCCGGTTACGCGAACGTTAAGTTGCATATCGCACTGTTTACCCGGCATATCCACCGTACCGCCGCCGTTCAGGTTCAGCAGTGAGGAATCGGCAGCCAGCTCGGTGATTTTTACCGTACCCTGGTTCAAGCTGGCTTTAGCCGACAGTTGTTTCACTTCGGTATAACGCTGGTAATCATCCTGTCCACGCACGCTACTGTCATTACGCGCCACGGCCTGCTGAATCAACTGCTGAATATTCAGACCGTGCAACTGCGCGTCCTGCATCGCCAACTGGGCAGTGCCCTGCCAACGGCGTTCAAAAGACTGTGACGTCAGACGATCGCCGGTTAAGTTCCCTTGCATGGTTAACTTTCCGGTTAATACTTGCGGCATATCGAACGCCTTCAGAACGGTACCAAGTTCAACCTGCTTCACTAGCGGCTGCACGGCAATCACCGGCCGACGGCCACGCGCGTCCAGGGTGCCTGGTAAAGCGAAATCACCACCGGCTACCTGCCCGGAGAACGAATGCAGCGTTAACAGACCCTGTCGGTTTTCTGCCTGGGTCGAAAGATGGGAAATATTCATGCCGCGATAGGTGAGTTGATCCACGCTCAAATTGAGCTGTGCGTTAAACTCGCGCAGCACCTCAAGATTTTGCTGCGGGTCATCCATTTGACTGGCAATGACCGGCGAAGAGGTGACGTTCTGTACTTGCGATACTTGGGAACTACTGGACTGCCAGCCGCTAAACGCATCAAAATTCACCGCAGCAGACGTCAGGTTAAGCGTATAGGCCGGTATCTCACCGAACTGGATACTGGCATCACCGCTAAAGGTGCTGTCATTGACCCCCAGGCTCAGTTGGCTTAATGCAAGTTGCTGCGGCGTTTGTTGATATACCACTTTAGTGCTGCCGTCACCTTTAATGCCACCGGCAAGTATGTCAGCCCCCTCCAGTTGGTAACTGAATTGGGTGACATTGGCTGCTATGCGCCGTGGATATTGCTGCAGATCGATATCTGCGGCCAGGTTGAAGGTCAAATCGCGCTGATTGCGGTTAACCCGGCTGGAAAGCTCCATTTGCGCCTGACGTTTGGCATTTTGCTGCAGGGTGAGATTAATATCGCGGACGTTGATCTGTTCGTTATTGGCACGTTGCCAGATCAACAGGCTGTCCACTACCCGCAGATTATCGATATCAAATTTCCACGGAGTATCTACCGACTCTTCGGCATGGCCCGCAGGCGCGATAGGCGCGTCCGGTTGATTTTGTTCTTCACTGTCGGGGGTAAGGCGGATGACTGCGTTTTTCAGCATCACCTGTTTAACAAACAGCTGATGCGACAACAACGGCAGCAGTTTGACATCAAGCCGCATGTTATCCGCACTCACCACCGGCGCTTTGGCTCCGGGTGCAGTCAGCGTCATACGACCGGCCAGAATGCTGAGCTGCGGCCAGATATGCCAACGCAGATCGCCATCCAGCGTCAGATGATAACCACTCTTTTGTTCGACCTTCGTGACCATATAGGCGCGAAAATCATTCGGATTAACCAGCAGTACCAGCGCAGACATCCCCGCCACCAGCACCACCAGTAAAATCACCAAAGTCGTCAGTAATCTTCTCATGCCATCCTCTTGTCAGCGCCACACCGACCGTGCTTCCAGCGCTGTTAATCCTTGTCGATTCGACTGGCTACTGCGCCCTGCTGATCGCGGTATTTTGCATCCTGGCGGCTATTATAAGGACGTGCCGCAGGCCCGGACAGCGGTTCAAAACTCAGTGCGCCAATCAGCATGCCCGGACGCAATGCCAGTGGCAGCTTACCTGAATTATAGAACTCCAGGACAATTCGGCCCTGCCAACCTGGATCGATACGGTGCGCGGTAACATGAACCATCAATCCAAGACGCGCCAGAGAGGAACGGCCGTCCAGCCAACCGACCAGATCGTTTGGCAGCGTGACCGATTCGAGCGTAACCGCCAGCGCCAATTCCCCCGGATGCAGGAAGAAGGCCTCTCCTTCCGGCAGAACGATTTCATCACTCATCACGCGATCCAACGCGGCACTGACTTCATCTTTCGGCCCGCTAAGGTCGATAAAGGCTGCGGTATGGCCACGAAAAACGCGAAACTGATTGCCTAAACGGACATCCACTGTGGCCCCGTTAATACGCTCAATCGGCGGACGCGGTGAAATCACCAGTTTTTCACAATCCAGCCAGGCTTCTATATCACGGTCGCACAGTCTCATTTATTTATCTCCATCAAGGCGTATCACTAAAACAAAAATTGCCACACAACGGGCGAAAGGTCTACGCCGCGGCGTAAATAGTTGCCCGCCGGCCGGAAACACGGGTTTTCCGGCCATTGAACGGCATTATTCAAAGAACTGGCTGATTTTGGCTTTCAGAATATCGATCGCAATGCGGTTTTTACCCCCGCGTGGGACGATAATGTCGGCGTATTGTTTGGAAGGATCGATAAACTGCAGGAACATCGGGCGGACGGTTTTCTGATATTGCGCCATTACCGAATCCATCGAGCGGCCACGTTCATTCACATCACGCTTCATACGGCGCATCAGGCAAATATCCAGCGGCGTATCAACAAAGATCGAGAAATTCATTTCCTGACGCAGACGGATATCCGTCAACAGCAGGATCCCCTCAAGAATAATCACCTTTTTCGGTTCCAGGTGAATGGTCTCTTTCTTACGCGTGTGCTCGGTGTAACTGTACAAGGGTAACTCTATCGCCTTGCCTGATTTCAGCATCTGCAGATGCTGAAACAGCAGGTTGTGGTCCATGGCGCTTGGGTGGTCATAGTTTGTCTTGACCCTTTCTTCCATGGTCAAGTGAGTCTGGTCTTTGTAATAACTGTCTTCAGGAATAACGCCGATATGTTCATCGCCAACCTGATCGCGAAGTTCACGATACAACGTACTGGCGATAAGGCTTTTTCCGGAGGCAGATGCGCCAGCTATACCAATAATGACGCACTGATGCGGCTTGTCAGTCATAAAATTGAAGACCTGATTTCGTAGTGTGAAGGGGGGGAACTAAAACGCGTCAATTATAGGGAGTTAGTGCCCTTAGCGCCAGACTATATTGTCACCGCCAGGCCGCTATATCGGGTTATTTCACCAGAACGGGCCTGTCACGGTTTTAAGATTATTGCGTCTAGGGCAATCCCGCATGACAGGGTAAACTCCGTGGCTTGATGATTATCCTTGAAATAGGATGTTGTATTTCACCGGAGACCGACGTGCTGGACTGGTATTTTCTGACATTTTTTGGCGACAGTATGTTGCTGCTGCCGTGCTCATTGATTCTTTTTGCCGTGCTGGTCGCTCCGCGCACCACCCGGACTGCCGGCTGGCAATGGGCGCTGATCTTCGGCTGCGCCGGCGGTGTGGTATGCGCCTCAAAACTGGCCTTTATGGGCTGGGGCATTGGCATAAAAAGCTATGACTTTACCGGTTTTAGCGGCCACTCTGCGCTAGCGGCCAGTATTTGGCCAGTATTGCTCTGGACGCTGACCGGACGTTTTTCACATGCGGTTCGTAGCCTCGCACTGGTGGTAGGTTTGGTGTTGCCCCTCACTATCGGGTTATCGCGGCTGGCAATCCATGTGCATTCGCCTTCGGAAGTGGTGAGCGGCCTGGTACTTGGCTATCTGGCCAGCTCACTGTTCCTGTGGCTACAGCGTGGCAAGGCGCGCCCGCAGCTTTCCTGGTTACGGATCATTTGCGCACTGGCTTTACCGCTCGCTCTGATGGGCAACCGGCAACCGGCACCGACGCAGGGCCTGTTGGAACATATTGCCACCGCTCTGGCGCATATCGAACGCCCTTACACCCGAGCAGATTTGCACAAACATCTTACGACCCCATAAACAAAACCCCGGTACATGTCCGGGGTTATTTTCTGGCTGGCGTTAGGTTAATTACAGCGCGCGGAAAGAGATTTCCGTCGGAATAGCTTCACCCTGCCAATACATCTGCGCGGCAACGCGACCGGCAAGCTGGCGATACAGCTCGGCAAATTCACTGTCCGGGCGGCTTATCACCGTCGGCTCGCCACGATCCAAATCTTCGCGCAGTGAAATGTGCAGCGGCAGTTGGCCCAGCAGGCGGCTATGGTATTTCTTCACCAACTTCTCCGCCCCACCGGTACCGAAAATGGGTTCGTGGTGTCCGCAATTGCTGCAAATATGCACACTCATATTTTCCACAATGCCCAGTACCGGCACATGAACTTTCTCAAACATCACAATGCCCTTGGCGGCATCAAGCAGCGCGATATCCTGCGGCGTGGTGACCACCAAAGCTCCGGTAACCGGGATGTTTTGCGACAGCGTCAACTGAATATCACCGGTGCCCGGTGGCATATCCAGCACCAGATAGTCCAGATCCGGCCACAGCGTATCCTGCAGCAATTGCATTAACGCCTTACTGGCCATCGGGCCGCGCCACACCATGGCATTATCGTCAGTCACCAGATAACCGATAGAATTGGTCGCCAGACCGTGCGCCAGGATCGGTGCCATGTGTTGCCCGTCCGGCGAGGTTGGTCGCTCGTTTTCGGTCCCCAGCATGTTCGGAATTGACGGGCCATAAATGTCGGCGTCCAAAATGCCGACCTTGGCCCCTTCCGCAGCCAGCGCCAACGCCAGGTTAACCGCCGTGGTGGATTTACCCACCCCGCCCTTGCCGGAACTGATGGCGATAATATTACGCACGCCTTTGATGCCGGCCTGATCGTTGGCGCGTTTCAAAGTGGTAATGTCATGCTTCAGTTTCCAGTCGATCGCCTCAGCGCCGGTCACGCGCAGTAATTCTGCACTGACGCTGTCTTTCAGCACCTCAAAACCGCTCTGCCAGGCGAATGGCATAATCAGTTCGATATGCAACACATGATCCAACAACGCGCAGTGGTGAATGGCCTTCAGCGCGGTCAGATTATTTTTTAACGTCGGGTGTTCAAAGGCGGCCAGTACACCGGTCACCAGGGCACGCAGAACTTCGGGGTTGGTCTGCTCGGGGGATTTTGTGCTCATCCCGGCTCCTTGATTTTAATGGATAGCTTCTCGCTAAGCATATCAGAACTGCAGGCCGGTCGGCGCATGTCTGTATAAAGAAACCGCCCTAGCCGTGGCGAGCGCGATCGGGTAACATCAAAGACCCTTTTTATTCATTACAGAAACCAAGTTCTCACTATGCCTCAAGTCGCGAAAAAATTATTGGTGACGTGCGCGCTGCCGTACGCAAATGGTTCCATCCATCTCGGCCACATGCTCGAGCACATCCAGGCAGACATCTGGGTTCGTTACCAACGAATGCGCGGCAACGAGGTTCATTTCATCTGCGCGGACGACGCGCACGGCACGCCGATCATGCTGAAAGCTCAGCAGTTGGGTATCAAGCCGGAAGAAATGATCGCGGAAATGAGCCACGAGCACCAACAGGATTTCGCCGGTTTTGGCATCAGCTATGATAACTATCATTCAACCCATAGCGATGAGAACCGTGAGCTGTCGAACCTGATTTACGGCCGCCTGAAAGAAAACGGTTTCATCAAGAACCGTACCATTTCTCAGCTGTACGACCCGGAAAAAGGCATGTTCCTGCCTGACCGCTTCGTCAAAGGCACCTGCCCGAAATGCAAATCACCGGATCAATACGGCGATAACTGCGAAGTCTGTGGCGCAACCTACAGCCCGACCGAGCTGATCGATCCGAAATCCGTGGTTTCCGGTGCGACGCCGGTGCTGCGTGATTCCGAGCACTTCTTCTTTGATCTGCCGTCGTTCAGCGAAATGCTGCAGGCCTGGACACGTTCCGGCGCGCTGCAAGAGCAGGTCGCAAACAAGATGCAGGAATGGTTTGAGTCCGGTCTGCAACAGTGGGATATCTCTCGCGATGCGCCGTATTTCGGCTTTGAAATCCCGGATGCGCCAGGTAAATACTTCTATGTCTGGCTGGATGCGCCAATCGGCTACATGGGTTCATTCAAAAACCTGTGCGACAAACGTGGCGATCTGGACTTTGACGAGTTCTGGCGCAAGGACTCCACCACCGAGCTGTATCACTTTATCGGCAAGGACATCGTTTATTTCCACAGCCTGTTCTGGCCGGCAATGCTGGAAGGCAGTAACTTCCGCAAACCGACCAACCTGTTCGTACATGGTTACGTAACGGTAAACGGCGCCAAGATGTCCAAGTCTCGCGGCACCTTTATCAAGGCCGGTACCTATCTGCAACACCTGGATGCCGACTGTCTGCGTTACTACTACGCCGCCAAGTTGTCTTCACGCATTGACGATATCGACCTGAATCTGGAAGATTTCGTGCAGCGGGTAAACGCCGACATCGTGAACAAGGTGGTGAACCTGGCTTCGCGCAACGCCGGCTTTATCAGCAAGCGTTTTGGTGGTCAACTGGCCGACAAGCTGGCCGATCCGGCGCTGTACCAAACCTTCGTTGATGCAGCGCAAAGCATCGCCGAGGCCTATGCCAGCCGTGAATCCGGCCGGGCAATTCGCGAAATCATGGCGCTGGCCGATCTGGCAAACCGCTATGTGGATGAACAGGCGCCGTGGGTAGTGGCCAAACAGGAAGGCCGCGATGCGGATTTACAAGCCATTTGCTCAATGGGCATCAACCTGTTCCGCGTCCTGATGACCTACCTGAAACCGGTAATGCCGTCGCTGACTGAACGCACCGAAGCCTTCCTTAACTGTGAGCTGAGCTGGGACAGCATCCAGCAGCCGTTGCTGGGCCATCAGGTTAATCCATTCAAAGCCCTGTTCAACCGTATCGATCTGGACAAGGTAAATGAGATGGTCAGCGCCTCGAAAGAAGACATGGTGGCGGCGAAAGTGGTCACTGGTCCGCTGGCTGAGGATCCGATTCAGGACACCATTACCTTTGACGATTTCGCCAAGGTGGATATGCGCATTGCGCTGATCACCAGCGCCGACTTTGTTGATGGTTCGGACAAACTGCTGAAATTGCAGTTGGATCTGGGCGGTGAAACGCGTCAGATCTTCTCCGGCATTCGTTCCGCTTACCCGGACCCGAAAGCGCTGGAAGGCCGCCTGACCATCATGGTTGCCAACCTTGCGCCACGCAAAATGCGCTTCGGTATCTCCGAAGGCATGGTGATGGCTGCCGGCCCGGGCGGAAAAGAAATTTTCCTGCTCAGCCCGGACAGCGGCGCACAGCCAGGGATGCAGGTGAAGTAAGCTTCCTAACGAGTCCCCTCACCCTTACCCTCTCCCCAGGGAGAGGGGACCGTTATGCGATGCCATTCAGTATGATCTGGCCTAATATTCTGCTCCCCCTGCTCTGCTTTCTCCCTCTCCTGGGGGAGAGGGCCGGGGTGAGGGGGATCTTTATCCACCGTCAAATACTGCATAATAATCTCAGCCACTCCCTCCCAATGGTTTAACACTTCATCATTCCAAAAACGCAACACGGTAAATCCGCGGCTCACCAGGAAATGACTACGACGGGTGTCATAACTGACCTGTTCCATATGTTGCCCTCCGTCCAATTCAATAACCAGCTTCCGTTGCCAACAAACAAAATCAACAAAATAAGGCCCAATCGGAAACTGACGACGGAATTTCAAACCATAAAAACGGCGGTCCCTTAGTCGTAGCCATACCGTTTTTTCCGCATTGCTCATATTGGCTCGTAACCGACGCGATACGGGCGTTGATTTCCTTTTCATAAAGACCTCCGTCTACACAATAACGCCAAGCAAGGCACTGACCTTGAACCCAGTGTCGAACTTGCGCCTTGCTTCCAAAAATTTCGCCATAACGTTGGGGAAACCACGGGCAAAAACGGGCAAATAATCACGGTGTCGGAGGCTACCGACGTAGCCTCTTTTTTCAGTATCCCCTTTCTTACGGGCCAAAATAAGCTATCTTATCCATACGGGTTTAATTACTGTATGCATAAACAGGTCTGACATGAAGGGATTCCCACCGCTGATCAACACATTGCTGGCCAGCTCGCTGGTATTGACCATTGGGCGTGGCGTCACGCTACCGTTCATTACCATCTATCTCACCGGGCATTTCCACCTGCTGCCGAAAAGCGTCGGTATCATTTTGGGCATCAGCCTGATGATCGGTATTTTCGCCAGTCTGTATGGCGGTTACCTGGTCGACAAGTTCAACAAAAACACCTTGATCCTGACGGCCATTTTGCTGTTCGCCTTAAGTTTTTTCGCTATTCCGTGGATCCCGCGTCCGGGTGGGATCATCGTGGTATTGGCTATCCTGCATACCGCCTATTCGGTACTGGGCATCACCATCAAGGCCTGTTTTGCCGACTGGCTACCGGTTGCACAACGTATCAAAGCCTTTTCAATCAACTACACGCTGGTGAACGTTGGCTGGGCGGTGGGCTCATCACTGGGGGTGATGGTGGCAGGGCTGAACCCATTGTTACCCTTCTACCTTTCCGGCGGATTGGCTTTATGCACAGTGACGGCATTGAGTTTTAGCCTGCACCGACAACGCACTACGCCGCCGGCAGCGGCTGAGGCCGTGCCCTCTGCGCCGCCCAATTTCCGCCAAACGCTGACCATTCTGCGCAACGACCACCGGCTGATTTACTTTACTCTCGGCAGTACGCTTGGCGCGGTAGTTTTTGGCCAGTTCACCGGCTATTTATCGCAATACCTGATTCTGGTTTCCAACGCCGAGTTTGCCTATCAGGTCATTGGGGCGGTGATGATCGTTAATGCCTGCATCGTCATCGCGCTGCAGTATTTACTGAGCCGGGGTATGCGGCAGGAAAACATGCTGCGCTGGCTGGCGCTGGGCACCGTGTTTTTCATTCTGGGGCTGATCGGTTTTAGCCTGGCCGGGCAATCACTCTGGTTGTGGGCCATAGCTATGGCGATATTTACCCTGGGGGAAATTATCGTGATCCCGGTGGAGTATATGTTTATCGACTTTATCGCCCCACAGCATCTGAAAGGCAGTTACTACGGTGTGCAAAACCTCAGCGCTCTGGGCGGTGCCATCAACCCGGTGCTGTGCGGTTTTATCCTCAGCTATGCCGCACCGCAAATGATGTTTGTGATGCTGATTGCTGCCGCATTGTTCAGCCTGCTATTCTTTTTCCTCGGCCATCGCCTGGCACAAAAGCAGCAATACCGCGCAGGCATCATCAGTACTAAATAAAGGCGCACCGGGCTTAACTACGGCTGTCAACCTGCCTGACAGGCATGGCAGCCATAGAGAGAATTCATGGTGTGATTTGTGGCGGAGGTCACAGTTTAATTGTATGATGAATGCATCGGTTAAACGGGATTAAGTTATGGCCAAGCTATTCACTCTGTGCTGGAAATACCTGAGGGCAATTGTCCTTATCTACCTTTGCTTATTCGCTGGCAATGCAATCGCGGCGCTGCTGCCGATCGCCATTCCCGGCAGCATTATCGGCATGCTGCTGCTGTTCGCCCTGCTCTCCACGCAAATTATGCCGGCCAGGTGGGTTAAACCCGGCTGTCATCTGCTGATCCGCTATATGGTGCTATTGTTTGTGCCCATCGGCGTTGGCGTAATGAAATACTATGACCAGATCCTTGATCACCTCGGCCCGCTGGTGGTTTCCTGCATTATCAGCACCCTGATGGTGCTGGTAGTGGTGGGCTACACCTCGCATTATTTCCACCGGGAACGTCGCATCGTCGGCAAACCGGATGCCGCGGAAGGTGAAAAATGATCCATGAAATCTGGTGGTCATTGCCGTTAACGCTGGCAGTCTACTTTGCCGCACGCAAGCTGGCGCAGTGGTTGAACATGCCGCTGCTGAACCCGCTGCTGGTATCAATGGCGGTGATCATTCCCCTGCTGTTACTGACCGGCATCCCATATGAACGCTATTTTCAGGGCAGCAAAATCCTCAATGACTTATTGCAGCCCGCCGTCGTCGCGCTGGCCTACCCGCTGTATGAACAGCTGCACCAGATCCGCGCCCGTTGGAAATCCATTATCGCCGTCTGCTTTATCGGCAGTATGACGGCCATGATCAGCGGCGGTGCCATCGCTTTATTGATGGGGGCGACTCCGGAAATTGCCGCTTCCATCATGCCCAAATCGGTTACGACCCCTATCGCCATGGCAGTGGCGGAATCGCTCGGCGGCATCCCGGCAATCAGCGCCGTCTGCGTAATCTTCGTCGGTATTCTCGGCGCAGTATTCGGGCATACATTATTTAAACTATTGAAAATCACCACTCGCTCGGCGAGGGGTTTGGCCATGGGTACCGCATCTCATGCACTGGGCACGGCTCGTTGCGCGGAAATGGACTATCAGGAAGGGGCATTTGGCTCTTTGGCGTTGGTGATCTGCGGGATCATTACCTCGCTGCTGGCCCCCTTCCTGTTCCCGGTACTGTTACATATGTTCAGTTAAAACGGTTAAAACTTGCGAGACATCTCGCAATTATGCTTTTCATTGCATTGATTTCATCAATAAAGAGATTTGCATCACACTTTATTCACGCAAGGCTGCCTAGAATGTTATCCCGTTAACCTGTAGAGAGAGTTTCTATGCACCCGCGTTTTCAAACCGCTTTTGGCGAACTGCCCGCCACCTTGCAATCCGCCCTGCAGTCTTATATTGATGCGCCTGATTTCCCGGCCATGCTCAAGGCGGAACAAGTGGACGCGATCAAGCAGCGCTGCGGGCTGGATGATGATGCTCTGGCATTCGCTCTGCTGCCACTGGCGGCGGCCTGCTCGTTAGCGCCAATCTCACAATTTTATGTCGGTGCCATTGCCCGTGGGCAGAGCGGCAATCTGTATTTTGGTGCCAATATGGAATTCAGCGGCGCTCCGATGCAACAAACCATTCATGCGGAACAGTGTGCGGTGACCCACGCCTGGCTGCGCGGTGAACCCGCCCTGGCCTCCATCACCGTTAACTACACGCCTTGCGGCCACTGCCGTCAGTTTATGAACGAACTGAACAGCGGAGTCAGCCTTAAAATTCGTCTGCCCGGCCGTGAACCGGCAACGCTTGGCGATTACCTGCCGGACTCCTTCGGCCCGAAAGACCTGGATATCACCACGCTGCTGATGGACCAGGTCGATCATGGTTTCCAACTGGCGCTGACTGACGAACTGGAAAAAGCAGCGCTGGACGCTGCCAATCAGAGCCACGCGCCCTACAGCAACGCCCACAGCGGCGTCGCACTGGAGGCTGAAGACGGCACAATCTACACTGGCCGTTATGCGGAAAACGCCGCCTTCAACCCAAGTCTGCCGCCCCTGCAGGCCGCGCTGATTCTGATGAATGTTTCCGGCGACGACTGTCAAAAGGTGAAGCGCGCCGTGCTGGCTGAGCCAGAAAGTGCCATCCTCACCCAATGGGATGCTACCCGTGCCACGCTGGCTGCCCTGGGCTGCCAAAATGTCAGCCGCATTACTTTCTGATCCTGACTCTGGCGGTGCCGCCCGGCACCGCTGTTAACAGCCCCGCCAGCCAAATACAATGCCATTCACGTCTTAAAACACTTTCTTTAGTTAAATTAGGATTTGATCGTCGATAATTACGCCAATTTACCTCATGATCCGATAACAATTGCTGTACATATTTCGCCGATCTTTTAGGATCACCCTTATAAAGTTATCCGATACGTTGAAGAGCAAAAGTCATGGAACTTGAATACGAAAGCAAACGCCCTCTCTACATCCCTTATGCCGGCCCGATCCTGTTGGAATTCCCACTGCTGAATAAAGGCAGTGCCTTCACCGAAGAAGAGCGCAACCATTTCAACCTGCAAGGCTTGTTGCCCGACGCGGTGGAAACCATTGAAGAACAGGCTGAGCGCGCCTATCGCCAATATCAGGATTTCAAAAACGACAGCGATAAGCACATTTACCTGCGCAACATTCAGGACACCAACGAAACCCTGTTCTACCGCCTGCTGGACTCCCACCTGAGCGAAATGATGCCGATCATCTACACGCCAACGGTGGGTGAAGCCTGCGAGCATTTCTCCGATATTTACCGCCGGGCGCGCGGGTTGTTTATTTCCTACCCGAACCGCGATCGCATTGACGACATGCTGCAAAACGCCACCAAACAAAACGTCAAAGTGATTGTCGTCACCGACGGCGAACGTATTCTCGGCCTGGGCGACCAGGGCATTGGCGGCATGGGCATTCCTATCGGGAAACTGTCGCTGTACACCGCCTGCGGTGGTATCAGCCCGGCCTATACCCTGCCGGTAGTGCTGGACGTGGGTACCAACAACCCACAGCGCCTGAACGATCCGCTGTATATGGGCTGGCGTCATCCGCGCATTTCCGGTGATGAATACCACGCTTTCGTTGAAGAGTTTATTCAGGCGGTGAAACGCCGCTGGCCGAACGTGCTGTTGCAGTTCGAAGATTTCGCTCAGAACAACGCGACTCCGCTGCTGAACCGCTATCGTGACGAAATCTGCTGCTTTAACGACGATATTCAGGGTACCGCAGCGGTTACGCTGGGTAGCCTGATTGCCGCCAGCCGCGCTGCGGGCAGCCAATTGCGTGACCAAACCGTGACCTTCCTGGGTGCCGGTTCCGCCGGCTGCGGCATTGCCGAGCAAATTATCGCCCAGATGAAATCCGAAGGTCTGAGCGAAGACGAAGCGCGCGCCCGCGTGTTCATGGTTGACCGTTTTGGTCTGCTGACCGACAAACTGCCTAACCTGCTCGATTTCCAAAGCAAGCTGGTGCAAAAAAACGAAAACCTGACCGCATGGCAGACCCAAAGCGATGCCATCTCGCTGTTGGACGTAGTGCGTAACGCCAAGCCCACCATTTTGATCGGCGTTTCCGGCCAGCCGGGTCTATTCACCGAAGAACTGATCCGCGAAATGCACAAGCATTGCCCGCGGCCGATCGTAATGCCGCTGTCCAACCCGACTTCACGCGTGGAAGCCCGTCCGGAAGACATCATCAACTGGACCGAAGGCGCTGCGCTGGTCGCCACCGGCAGCCCGTTTGCACCGGTACACTATAAAGAGCAACAGATCCCGATTGCCCAATGCAACAACTCCTATATCTTCCCGGGGATTGGTCTGGGAGTGTTGGCCTCTGGCGCGACCCGTGTAACGGACGCGATGCTGATGGCCGCCAGCCGGGCACTGGCCGAGTGTTCGCCGCTGGCCACCGACGGGCATGGCGCACTGTTACCGGATATTGACGATATTCAGGGCGTGTCAAAATGCATCGCGATGGAAGTGGGTAAAGCGGCTCAACTGCAGGGAATGGCGGTAGTCACTTCTGAAGAAGCGCTGTCGAAAGCCATCGAACACAACTTCTGGCGACCGCAATACCGCAGCTACAAGCGCACTTCATTCTGATTTGCACAAGCAAGATGATAAAGTCCGGCTCGCCGGACTTTTTTATGGCCGAAACGCCTAAAAATGCGGCGCAATGCGTGCCAGAAGGGGGACAAGCTTGCTTCAAGTAGTCAGGTAAAGTAGCCTTGAACCATCTTTTTTGGCCACGGTGCGCGTAAGGCAATAACATGTGGAAACGCCTGATAATCGGCTTGTTTGTCATCGCTGCATTGCTGATGCTCTCGGCTATCGCGCTCGATCGTTGGATCAGCTGGAAAACGGCACCTTTCGTCTATGACGAACTGCAAGGGCTGCCCCATCGCCAGGTCGGCGTAGTACTGGGTACCGCCAAATATTACCGTACCGGCGTGATCAACCAATATTACCGCTACCGCATTCAGGGGGCGATCAACGCCTACAACAGCGGCAAAGTTAAATACCTGCTACTGAGCGGTGACAATGCCCAGCAAAGCTACAACGAACCCATGACCATGCGCCGCGATTTAATCGCCGCCGGCGTGGCGCCCAGCGATATCGTGCTGGATTACGCCGGGTTCCGCACCCTGGATTCGATCGTACGTACCCGCAAGGTGTTCGACACCAACGACTTTATCATCATCACCCAACGCTTCCACTGTGAACGTGCGCTGTTTATCGCGCTGCATATGGGGATCCAGGCGCAGTGCTACGCGGTACCTTCACCAAAAGATATGATGACAGTGCGTGTGCGCGAGATCTTCGCCCGCCTTGGCGCGCTGACCGATTTGTACATCCTCAAACGTGAACCGCGCTTCCTCGGCCCGCTGATCCCGATCTCCGCCATGCACACCATCCCGGAGGACGCCCAGGGGTATCCGGCGGTATCACCGGAACAATTGGTCGAGCTGGAACACAAGCTGGAAGCGGAAAAGCAAAAGGCCAAACAGCCTTAATTGCCCCTCAGTAAAACAAAAGGCGGCCAGGGCAGTAATGCTTGTAAGTTAAGGTGATATTGTTCCCTCTCCTTTGGGAGAGGGTTAGGGTGAGGGGATACAAACCAACGCAAAAGCCCCTCACCCCGGCCCTCTCCCTTGGGAGAGGGAGACGCCCACTTAAACAACGTCGTACATTCTTATTCAGAAC
Source organism: Serratia sp. AR11 (assembly GCF_056376275.1). Classification (NCBI taxonomy): domain Bacteria; kingdom Pseudomonadati; phylum Pseudomonadota; class Gammaproteobacteria; order Enterobacterales; family Yersiniaceae; genus Serratia; species Serratia sp. AR11. The sequence continues at coordinate 1,688,602 of NZ_CM150739.1, read as the reverse complement.
TTTGCTTAACTGACCGGCATTACAGCATTTGCTGGCCGTTTTTTCGCAGAGACTTTTACTTCTTCTTGGCGTACTTCAGTGAATCCAGCGCTACCGCGAAGATAATGATGCCGCCCTTGATGATGTACTGCCAGTAAGGGTTAACACCAATGTAGGTCAGGCCGTAGTTGATGACGGTGAAGATGATCACCCCGGTCACCACTCCCAATACCGTACCGACCCCACCGGCAAAGGACACCCCACCGACCACGCAGGCAGCAATCGCATCCAACTCATACATAAAGCCGAGGTTGTTGGTGGCACTGCCGATACGGCCCGCTTCCAGCAAGCCACCAAACGCATAGAACACGCCAGACAGCGCATAAATCATGATCAGGTTCAACGGCACGTTCACGCCGGAAACCTTTGCCGCCTCAGGGTTGCCACCGATGGCGAAGATGTTTTTGCCGAAGCGGGTTTTATTCCACAGGATCCAGACAAAAATAATCGCAATAATGGCGTAGAAGGTAATGTACGACAGCTTAAAATCGCCAAAGCGCAGGAACCCCTGAGCAAAGGTGGAGAACTTGGGATCAAACCCCGCCACTGGCGATGCACCAACAGAGTCGTAATACAGCGAGTTAATGCCGTACACGATAATCATGGTACCCAAGGTGGTAATAAACGGCGTCACGTTCAGGTAGGCGATGATCAACCCGTTCACCAGACCAATCACCGCACCCACGGCACACACCAGCAGGATCACCAGCGGGATCGACCAGGTTTCCATATGCGGAAACACCTTGTTGACGTTATCCATCGACTGCAACAACGTCGCCGCGATCACCGCCGCCAACCCAACCTGACGCCCGGCGGACAGGTCCGTCCCCTGGGTAACAATCAGCCCTGCCACACCCAGTGCAATAATAATGCGCACCGAAGACTGCGTCAGAATGTTGCTCAGGTTCATTAAGCTGAGGAAAGTCGGATCCTGGATAATAATAATTGCCAGCAGCACCAGCAATACCACGTAAATGCCACCTTCCTTAAAATAGGTGAACAAAGTTTTCTTATTCAGCGCGTTCATAATTCTGATCCTTAAAGGTGCAGGGATGCGAGACGTAAAATTTCATTTTGCGAGGTCTGTTTGGTGTTAACGATGCCCGCAACCTGACCATTACTCATCACTAGTATTCTGTCGGTAATTCCCAAAAGCTCCGGCATTTCAGACGAGACAATAATGATCCCCTTGCCCTTCTTCGCCAGTTCGGTCATCAACTGATAAATTTCGAATTTGGCGCCAACGTCAATACCGCGCGTCGGTTCATCCAGCATCAATATTTCCGGTTGGGTCAGCAGCCAACGGCCGATGATCACCTTCTGCTGGTTACCGCCGGACAGCGAGCCGATGTTGGTATGATGACCCGGGGTCTTGACCCGCATTGCATCGATCACCCATTGGGTGTCGCTTTTCATTCGGGCATTATCCAGCAGGCCGATTTTGTTTTTATAGTTACGGATATTGGAGATCAGCGAGTTAAAACCGACATCCAGATAAGCGTAAATCCCGGTGGAACGGCGCTCTTCCGTCACCAGAGCAAAACCGTGGTTAATCGCTTCATTGGCGCTGTGGTTGTTGATGGCCTTGCCGTGCAGCTTGATGGTGCCCGCAATTTTTTCGCGGATGCCGAACAGCGTCTCCAGAATATCGGTACGCTTGGCCCCCACCAATCCGGCAATGCCGAGGATCTCACCCTGATGCAGATCGAAGGAGATATCGCGAATCGAAGGCTGGCGCATTGAGGTCAGGCCCTTCACCTCCAGGATCACCTCGCCCGGCGTATTTTGCCGATCGGGGAAACGCTGGCTGAGCGATCGCCCCACCATCATCGAAATGATCTTGTCCATATCCAGCCCTTCCAGCGGCTGGGTGGCGATCCATTGGCCATCGCGCAGGATGGTGATTTCGTCGCACAGTTGGAAAATCTCTTCCATTTTGTGCGAGATATAGACGATGCCGCAGCCGCGCTCTTTCAGCTTACGGATAATGGTGAACAGATGATTCACCTCTTTTTCCGTCAGCGAGGAGGTTGGCTCATCCATAATCACAATCTTGGCGTCGTAGGAGAAAGCCTTGGCAATTTCGATCATCTGCATCTGCGATACCGATAACGTGCCCACTTTATCCCGTGGGTTGATATCAATATCCAGCTCGTCGAATATCGCCTGGGTGTCCTTCAACATTTTGTCCTGATCGACAAACATGCCCTTGGTCGGGTAGCGTCCCAACCACATGTTATCCATCACGGTACGCTGCAACACCAGGTTCAACTCCTGATGCACCATTGAAACGCCGTGTTCCAGCGCCTCTTTGGAGCTTTTGAAGTCAATTTCCTGGCCCTGAAAAATAATACTGCCGGCATCTTTTTTATAAATGCCGAACAGGCATTTTAATAATGTCGATTTCCCCGCGCCGTTCTCCCCCATTAATGCATGAATGGAGTGCGGACGAACGCGCAGATTCACATTATCCAATGCCTTGACGCCGGGAAATGACTTACTGATATCGGTCATTTCCAGCAGAAATTCGCGTGGGCTGTCGGCCATAAATACACCTGGCTATGTTACCCGTCGCCTTTCAAGACTCAGCATGGCTAGCTGCAACTTGAAATTCATCAGGTATAGGCTGTGATTTGAAGAATAAATTTCCCCGCCTGCGGCTTTCCTGGTGTTGGCGCTGGGCAGCGCACCTCAGGCGGGGTCATTCAGAACTTACTTAATAAACTGAGACAGGTTGTCTTTATCTACGCCAACGTAAGCAATGCGCACCACTTTATTTTCAATCTTATATTGGGTGCCATCGGCGGCCGGTTTGCCCGCAGCCAGGTTTTTCGCCAGTTCGAAAGTGGCTTTAGCCTGATTGTCGGCATCGTTCAGTACTGTCCCTGCCATAGCGCCGGATTTCACCATCGCCAGGGCTTCAGGCAACGCATCCACACCGAATACCGGAATGCTGGACTTGTTATGCGCTTTCAGCGCTTCTACCGCGCCCATTGCCATCGCATCGTTGTTGGCAATCACCACTTCTATTTTGTTGGCATTAGGGCCGGACAGCCAGGCATCCATCTTGTCTTTGGCCTGGGCGGTGTCCCACATTGCGGTGTCCATCTGCAATGCCTGCGTCTTGATACCGTCGTCGTTCAGCGTTTTAGTCACGTAGGTGGTACGCGCTTCAGCATCCGGGTGGCCTGGCTCACCTTTGAGCAACACATACTGAATCTGACCATCTTTGTTCAGATCCCAGTTCGGGTTAGCCTTCCAGTGCTTCTCGATCAGTTTCCCCTGGATCACCCCGGACTCTTTAGAGTCGGTCCCCACGTAATAAGCTTTGTCATAGCTGTCCAGCGCTTTACGGGAAGGCTCTTTGTTGTAAAACACGATAGGGATATCGTTTGCGCGCGCCTTATCAATCACCACCGGGGCGGCTGCCGGGTCAACCAGGTTGATCGCCAGTGCTTTAACGCCCTTGGCGATCAGCACGTCAATCTGATCGTTTTGTTTGGATTGGTCATTCTGCGAGTCATTCATCAGCAGGGTGACGTCCGGAGAGGCCTTGGCGTCTTTCTCGATAGCCTTGCGTACTACCGACATAAAGTTGTCGTCATATTTATAAATTGTGACGCCAATACGGGTATCTGCATGTGCTGCGGCGCCAAACATCATGGCTGCGGCCGTCGCGGCCAGGGTGAAAACCTTCTTATTCATTGTGTGTCTCCGGTTTATGTAGGGTCTTGCTCGGTATTAGGCCAAAGGTAACCGGTGGCGAGTGCACAACCGGGCCTGGCAGTTTCCCTGTCATCCGTGAATCATGTTATTCCTGAAAAGTGTGGTGCCAGCGCGAGGTAAAGAACAGCAGCGGCAAGTGCCTTTACGCTGGAAAACGACTAGAGCATAGACGGCGTGATGTTAATAATCTGTGAATTTTCTCACAGATTGAAAACGGTTACACAAGATTAAATGTTCAGAGAGTGACCGCTGCCTCAATTTGCCACGGAGCCACAGAATGGCGGCGTACCAGAGTGGGCATAAACAAATGGCGGTCCTGCGGCTCCAGCCGCCCTGCCGCGCCCAGCAGGGCCAACTCGGTGGCCAGCGTCGCCATGGTGACAATGGGATAACGCACCGTGGTGAGCTTGGGGCTGGTATAGCGTGCAATGGGGATATCATCGAACCCCACCAGCGAGAAATTTTGCGGTACTGTGATAGCGTTTTCTTTCAGCACCGCCATGGCACCGGCGGCCATGGCATCGTTGTAAGCAAACACCGCGCTCAAATGCAGGTTACGCCCGAGTAACTCGACCATTGCCGCTTCCCCACCCTGCAAATCCGGCGAACCATAGGCACGCCAATTGTCCGGCGTAACCAACCCAGCCGCAGCCATCGCCTGCGTATAGCCCTGCTGGCGCAGCGGCCCGTCTTCTATCGGGTGGTTGGAGCCCAGATAGCCAATGCGCTGATGCCCCTGCGACAGCAGCAAACGCATTGCCATCTCCGCGCCGCTGACGTTGTCCAGGCCAACGCAGCGATGCTCATAGCCGGTAATGATACGGTTGATCAACACCATGCCCGGCACCTGGTCGAGGAAAGTCATCAATTCGGCATCACACAGCGCTTTTGCATGCACAATCAAGGCATTACAGCGCTGACGAATCAGCACTTCGATAGCGTGACGCTCTTTGTCTGCCTGATGATAACTGTTGCCGATCAGCAAATATTTGTGGTGTTGCTGCGCTACGGTGTCTACCGCTTTCACCAGCGCACCAAAGAAGGGATCGGAAACGTCCATCACCACCACCCCGAGGGTATCGCTGCTCTGGGTGGCCAGCGCCTGTGCATTGGCGTTGGGCCGATAACCCAGTTCAGCCACCGCCTTAAGCACCTGTTCACGCGTCTCTTTACTGGTCAGGGCGCTGTGGTTCAGCACGCGAGAGACGGTCGCCACGGACACGCCCGCACGCTTCGCCACGTCGCGAATGGTGGTTGGGTGAACAGAGGTCATGAAAAATCCTGAGGTCGGGGTAGTTGACAGTGGCGCTATCCTACCCCGTTTGTCATCCTCCTCTGCGTGAATTCCGTCACAGGAAAGAAAACGTTTACATACATTTTTTTAACCTACCTGCGCCAGATCTCAATTCACTCCCTTAGGCTCCGTGTTACCGGCGGCCAGAGAGGTCAGTTTGCGCCATAGCCATTCCACCGGTCCCTGGGCGAAGTAACGCAACCACAGGTTAGAAAACAACAGGTTAGCCAACCAAACCAGCGGCACAAACGCCAGCAGTTGCAGGCGATCGAACTGTTGATACAGGCCAAAGCGATAGAACAGCGTGGTACAGATCAGCGTTTGCAGCAGGTAATTGCTCAGCGCCATGCGCCCAACCTGCGTCAACCCATGCCCTATGCGCAGCCGCGACAGCGTCGGCCAGAAACCGTAACACAGTGCCAGATAGCCCATGGCCTGCAGCGGAGCGCCCAGTTCGCGCGGTACCTGCAATAAAAAGCCGCTCCAGCGGTAGTCCCAGTGAAGATGCCATTGCAACGCCACCGCCGGCAGTTGGATCAGCAATGAAAGCGGTATCAGCCAGGCGGCCTGACGGCGATAGTAACCCGGCGAATAGGTGCCACGCAGCCAACCGCTGCGCATCAGTCCGGCACCAAACAGCATCAGCCCCGCCAACTCCCAGCCATATTGCGCGCCAATCGCCAACAGGCTGGACGAGAGCAGATCGGTACGGCTACGCCAAGCCTCCATACCGCCCTGCAGCTTCCAGAATTTTTCATACTGCAGTTCCGCCACGCCAGGCTGCCAGAAACCGCCCGGCTCACCGTGCGAGATAAAGCCCAGCAACAGCAGAACCCCGACGCCGATCAGGTAGAGCACTACGCCGGTTTTCAATAGCTGATAGGTTTCTTTGGCATCGCGGATCATCCGCCAGCACACCAGCCCGATAAGGCCATAGGCCAACAGGATATCGCCGTCCCAAAGAAAAATGGCATGCGCCAAACCAAACAGCACCAACCACGACAGCCGCGCACGTATCCAGCCCTTGCCGCGCCGCAGCAGCATCTGCAGGCCGGCACCAAACAATAAGGCAAACATCGCCAGAAACTTGGCCTGGGCGAAAATATCCAACAGCGCCCAGGTCCAGGCGTCACGCGATGATGGCAGCCCCAGATAGGCAGGATTCAGGTAGGCCGCCTTCGGCAGGCCAAAGGCGCTGATATTCAGCAGCAGAATGCCAAGGATGGCGATACCGCGCACACAGTCCAGAGTGGCGATGCGTGGCAGCGGTGTGGTCGAAGGGTTGCTCATTATTTTATCGCTGTATTCCGGCCATTAAAAAGGCGCCCGCAGGCGCCTGTTCTTATTCGTTAACCCCGTATCACCCCTGGTGATGTCGCACCGCACGCAGGAATTCCTGACGGGTGTTCTGGCTGGACTTGAACAGCCCACCCAGCGAGGTGGTGGTGGTGGCGCTGGTCGCGTCGCGGATACCGCGCGCCTTAACACAATAATGGACCGCATCAATCGATACTGCCACGTTATTGGTGCCCAGCAGGGTTTGCAATGCCACCAGGATCTGTTGAGTCAGACGCTCCTGCACCTGTGGGCGCTGGGAGAAAAATTGCACGATACGGTTGATTTTCGACAGGCCGATCACCGCATCTTTCGGAATGTAGGCCACGGTCGCTTTACCGTCGATTGTCACGAAATGGTGTTCACAGGTGCTGGTCAGGGTAATGTCGCGCACCGTCACCATTTCATCTACCTTCATCTTGTTTTCGATGACGGTAATTTTTGGGAAATTCGCGTAGTCCAGGCCGGAGAAAATTTCATCGACATACATCTTGGCAATGCGATGCGGGGTTTCCGCCAGGCTATCGTCGGATAGATCGAGATTAAGCAGCTGCATGATTTCCGTCATGTGCTCTTTAATACGGCGCTTGCGCGTCTCGCGATCCAGCACTTCACCACGCAACGGGGTTTCCAGGCCACGCTCTTCGAGCGCCGCATGAACCAGAACAGCTTCTTTACTTAATGATGTCATTTCATCTCTCCAACGGACCTGAACTCGCCAATCCGGCTGCTTTACCGAGCAGACTGGTGAATTGCATACTCTCCTGACGGCAGAGGTTTCCGTCATTGGTAACGTGAACCCGGTCAAGATTTTGACCCCACTCTAGATGAGAGTGAGGGGATTATCCAGCGATTGTGCTTCATCCGCAGGTGAAATATTCGCATTTAGCACAATCAGGCCCGCTGCGGCTATTCCACGTTTTTTGTACGGAATTTAATCACAGTGCCGTCGGTTTTCGTGCCAGCTCGCGCGTCGGGGTATTCACCACCAGCAGGCCGGCAACGATCAGCGCCACCACGGCGACATATAACGCCGGTTCCAACCGATGGGTCAAGGCAGTGGACAGCGCCGACAGCGTCGGGCCGACCAACTGACCAATCGCATAGCCAGTGGTCAGCAGCCCCGCCATGTAACGCGCATGATTAGGTGCCAGTTCCCTGCCGTGCTGGATCGAAAGCTGCACTACGCTGAGGAAGCCACCGCCGGTCAACAATGCCCCCAAGGCCAGTCCGGCCACCCCAGGCACGATTTCCGCACTCAAGACCCCCAGTGCCTGTACCCACAGAGTCATGGCCAGACGCGTTTGGGTGGTCAGCTTGTGACGGGTCAGGATGCCAATGACAATCCCCAACACCGCCGCACCGCCGAAGACAGGCCAGACAAATTGCGCGAACACGCTGCCGGGAAAACGTGCGGCGGCCATTTGCGACAGAAAGGTGGCCGGCAGAATATAGCCAAAACCCGCCAGGCTGTAGCTCAATACCAGCCGCTTCAGCGCCGGAGTTAACAGCAGAGGCTCCGGTGCCACATCAGGACGATGCAATTCACCGGCCTTAGGCAGGTTAATGCTGATTGCGCCAATCAATACCAGTGCCAACACGCCATACACCAGCCAGGCCTGAGACGCCGTCAGCGCCAGGCTGTGAATGCCTACCGCCAGCATGCCGCTGATAAAAATCCCGGCCCCCGGCCCGGCGAAGACCGCCGCACTGAGCGCCGGCCGGCCATAGTGAGCCAGCCGTTCGTTGGTCCAGGCCGCCACCAGCACCATCGCCCAGCCGCTGGCCCAACCAATCAGGAAACGCACGGCACCGTGCCACCATTCGCCCTGCACCCAGGCCGAAAGCAAGGTCAAGATTACCGCCCCCCACACGCCCAGCCACAGCCGACGTTCAACATGCCGGCTGGCGCGCATTGCGTCATAGGCACCACACAGATAACCCAGGTAGTTAATGGCCGCCACCAGCCCGGCCCCGGTCAAGGTAAACTGGTGCTCGGCAATCATCAGCGGTACCTGTGGGGTAAAGGCGAAACGACCAATTCCCATGGCTACGATCAATGCAATAAAACCACTCAGGGCAATTCTTAAGGCCATGTAGAGTATCCAGACTGTTAAAAGAAAGTTGCCAGTATCATGCCGCAGTATTACACTCACAAAAACTGAATAATACTCATCAAGTTCATCACGAAAAGAGAAGATAATGGATCTCACCCAGCTCCGCATGTTCTGCAGCGTCGCCGAAACCGGCTCCGTTGCCCGTGCCGCCGAGCAGTTGCACCGCGTACCTTCGAATCTGACCACCCGCCTGCGTCAGCTCGAACAGGAACTGGGCACCGATCTGTTCATCCGCGAAAAACAGCGCCTGCGCCTTTCGCCGATGGGCCATAACTTTCTCTGCTACGCCAACCGCATTCTGGCCCTGAGTGAAGAAGCGATGAGCATCACCCATGCCGGTGAGCCGGCAGGTAACTTCGCCATGGGTTCGATGGAAAGCACCGCCGCCACCCGCTTGCCAACGTTACTGGCAGCCTATCACCAACGTTTCTCACAGGTGTCACTGTCGCTGACCACCGGTACCTCCGGCGAGATCACCGAACGGGTACGCGCCGGTACGCTGGCGGCGGCACTGGTCGATGGGCCGGTACAGTATGACGAACTCAATGGCTGTATCGCTTTCCCCGAACATATGGTGGTGATCTCATGCCTCGATCACCTGCCGATCCATAGCGCCAAAGATGCCAAGGGCGAAACGCTGTTTGCCTTCCGCGCCAGTTGCTCTTACCGCCTGCGGCTGGAGTCCTGGTTCAAGCGCGAAGGCGTATTGCCGGGCCAGGTGATGGAAATCCAGTCTTACCACGCCATGCTGGCCTGCGTCGCCAGCGGCGCCGGGCTGGCGATGATCCCGCATTCGGTGCTGAGCCTGCTGCCAGGCCATGAACGAGTAAAAGTGCATACTCTTCCGGACGACATCGCCCAAACCGCCACCTGGTTACTGTGGCGGCGTGATGCCTTCGGCCCGAACGTTCGCGCCCTGAAAGAATTAATTATTGAACAGGCAGAAACCCCCGCGGTTGAAAATACTGCCTGCGATTTACCCAATGCTATCGACATAGCCTGATTAAAAATAGACCACTGGAGACTATGATGGAAATGATCAAAACCCGTGCCGCCGTTGCCTGGGGCCCGAACCAGCCGCTGAAAATCGAAGAAGTGGATCTGATGCCGCCGCAAAAAGGCGAAGTGCTGGTGCGGATCGTCGCCACCGGCGTCTGCCATACCGACGCCTACACCCTGTCCGGTGCCGATCCTGAAGGCGTATTCCCGGCGATCCTCGGCCATGAAGGCGGCGGCGTGGTAGAAGCCATCGGTGAAGGCGTAACCAGCGTAGCGGTTGGCGATCACGTGATCCCGTTGTACACGCCGGAATGCGGCGAGTGCAAATTCTGTAAATCCGGCAAAACCAACCTGTGTCAGGCGATCCGTGCTACCCAGGGCAAAGGCCTGATGCCGGACGGCACCACCCGCTTCTTCAAAGACGGCAAGCCTATCTTCCACTACATGGGCACTTCAACCTTCTCCGAATACACCGTAGTGCCAGAAATCTCACTGGCAAAAATCAGTAAAGAAGCCCCGCTGGAAGAAGTCTGCCTGCTGGGCTGCGGCGTCACCACCGGCATGGGCGCGGTCATCAACACCGCCAAAGTGCAAAAAGGCGATACCGTGGCCATCTTCGGCCTCGGCGGCATCGGTCTGTCGGCAATCATCGGCGCACAGATGGCGGGTGCAGGCCGTATCATCGGCATCGATATCAACACCAGCAAGTTCGACCTGGCGCGCAAGCTGGGCGCCACCGATCTGATCAACCCGAAAGACTACGATAAACCTATTCAGGACGTGATCGTCGAACTGACCGACGGCGGCGTTGATTTCTCCTTCGAGTGTATCGGCAACGTCAACGTGATGCGCTCGGCGCTGGAATGCTGCCACAAAGGTTGGGGCGAATCGGTGATTATCGGCGTTGCCGGTGCCGGTCAGGAAATTTCTACCCGTCCGTTCCAACTGGTGACCGGCCGCGTATGGCGCGGTTCCGCCTTTGGTGGCGTGAAGGGCCGTTCGCAACTGCCGGGCATCGTCCAGCGTTATATGGACGGCGAGTTCGCGCTAAATGACTTTATTACCCACACCATGGGGCTGGAGCAGATTAACGAAGCGTTCGATTTGATGCACGAAGGCAAATCCATCCGTTCCGTTATTCACTTCGACAAAAAATAAGCCAGGAGGCAGAGATGACCTTGTCATTAGAACTTCTCGAAGAGCACCGTATGTTCGGCGGCTGGCAACAGCGTTATCGCCATGCGGCGCAGAGCCTGAATTGCAACATGACTTTCAGCATCTATCTGCCGCCCCCGCGCGATGATAACCCGCCGCCAGTACTGTACTGGCTGTCGGGGCTGACCTGCAATGATGAAAACTTCACGCTGAAGGCCGGCGCGCAGCGTATCGCCGCCGAGCTGGGGTTGGTGCTGGTGATGGCCGATACCAGCCCGCGTGGCGACGATGTGCCCAATGATGAAGGCTACGATTTGGGCCAGGGTGCCGGTTTTTATTTGAACGCCACCCAGGCGCCGTGGGACAAGCACTTTCGCATGTATGATTACATCAGCGACGAGCTGCCGGCGCTGATTAATCAGCATTTCAGCGTCAGCGATCGCCAGTCGATCTTCGGTCACTCAATGGGCGGCCACGGCGCACTGGTAATGGCGTTTCGCAATCCGCAGCGTTTCCGTTCAGTGTCGGCCTTTGCGCCCATCGTTAACCCCTGTCAGGTTCCATGGGGACGTAAAGCCTTTGCCGCCTATTTGGGCAATGATGAAAGCCAGTGGCTGCAGTATGACAGTTGCCACCTGCTGGCCAACGGCGCGGAAAAAATGCCGGTGCTGGTGGATCAGGGTGATGACGATCAGTTCCTGGCGGATCAACTGCAACCGGCGAAGCTAGCCGAACTGGCGCGCCAGCGCGACTGGCCGCTAACCCTGCGCATCCAGCCAGGTTACGACCACAGCTACTTCACCATCGCCAGCTTTATCGAAGACCACCTGCGCTTCCACGCCGAACATCTGTTCCGCTGATCGGCCCTAACCGCTTGCGATAGTCAGTATCGCAAGCGGTTATTCTTCCTGATAACACACTCAGTTAACGCTCTCGCCCAGTGAACCAATAATAAACATCTTCAAACCAAGTTAATAAGGCTTTGGTGCCGATCACTGTAATCACCGCGATTGCAACATCCACATAACTATTACATGGTTTCATAATTAGCAGTGATGAATACTCGATTAAAGAGAATGAAATAAATATCCAAAGGGCTATAAAAATGCAGTCTTTCATTTTCACATCCATGTAAAAAATCATAATAACACTAAGAAAAATAAGGTAGCATCACCCCATTGAAAATAAAATAAAAATAACCATTAATTATAGTGATATGACTAGAGCAATAATTATTTTAACGTATTCGGTTGATTTACCGAATACGTTAAACTGTCACAGTTAATTAAACGATTAACACTCCGCATATTAACTGCTATTAATTTTACCTTATTCTACCCTTTTAATTTCGGATCCAGCGCGTCGCGCAGCCCGTCACCCAGCAGGTTGAACGCCAGTACGGTGATGAATATTGCCAGACTGGGGAAAATCGCCACGTGCGGTGCCATCACCATGTCCGCCCGAGCCTCATTGAGCATCGCACCCCACTCCGGCGTTGGTGGCTGTGCACCCAAACCGAGGAATGACAGGCTGGCGGCGGTAATGATCGAGGTGCCGATACGCATGGTAAAATACACCACAATCGACGAAATCGTCCCCGGCAGTATATGTCGCAGGATGATGGTCCAGTCGGAAGCCCCGATGCTGCGCGCCGACTCGATATAGGTCAGGTGCTTCAATACCAGCGTATTGCCGCGCACCAGCCGGGCAAACGCCGGAATGCTGAAAATCGCCACCGCAACGATCACGTTGGACATACCGCTGCCCATAATCGCTACCACGCCAATTGCCAATAAAATACCGGGAAAGGCAAACAGCACGTCACAGATACGCATGGTGATACGGTCCCACCAGCCCTCATAATAACCGGCCAACAGGCCCAGCAGCGTGCCGATCAGCCCGCCGACCAGCACCGAGAACACCCCGGCGGCCAGCGAAATACGAGCGCCCATCAGAATGCGGCTGAAAATATCTCGCCCAAGGGAATCTACCCCCAACCAGTGCACCAGCGAAGGGCCTTCGTTCAGGCGGTCATAATCAAAGTAGTTTTCCGCATCAAACGGCACCAGGTAAGGTGCCAATAACGCAGCAACCACCAGCAACAGCACCAACAGCCCGGCGGCCAGCGCCACCCGTTGTTGGCGGAACCGCCGCCAGAACTCATGCCACGGTGTGCGCACCGCGTTAGGGTTAATCGTCGGCATCGCCTTCATTGCGGCGTTGCGTCGCCAATGCTTAATCATCCCGCGTCCTCATTTGTAGCGTATCGCCGGGTTAATTGCCGCATACAGCAGGTCCACCAACAGGTTAATCAGAATAAACTCCAGCGAGAACAGCAAAACCTCGGCCTGGATCACCGGATAGTCGCGCATCTCCACCGAGTCGACCAGCAGCCTGCCCAGCCCTGGCCAGTTGAAGACCTTTTCCACCACGATCGAGCCGCCGAGCAAAAAGCCGAACTGTAGCCCCATCATGGTGACCACCGGGATCATCGCATTGCGCAGGCCATGCTTCACCACCACCAGGGTTTCCGGCACGCCCTTGGCTCGCGCGGTGCGCATATAGTCTTCCTGCAGCACCTCAACGAACGAGGCACGGGTAAAACGCGCCATCACCGCTGCAACCGCCGCCCCCAGCGTGATGGAGGGCAAAATATAATGCCGCCAGCTGTCGGCGCCCACCGTCGGTAACCAGCCCAGATTGACCGAGAACACCTGCATCAGCAGCATACCCAGCGCAAAAGCGGGGAATGAAATGCCGGAGACCGCCAGCGCCATACCAATGCGGTCCGGCCAGCGGTTGCGCCAAACGGCAGACAACATGCCGATGCCCATGCCGAAGAGCGTCGCCCACAGCATGCTGGTCAGCGTCAGCCACAGGGTCGGCAGAAAGCGCGAGCTAATCTCTTCGCTTACCGGCCGTTTGGAAACCATCGATGTGCCAAAATCCCCCTGCAGAGCATTGACAAAAAAATGCACGAACTGCTGCGGTAGCGGCTTGTCGAGCCCCAGATCCTTACGCACCAGTTGCACCACCGCCTCGTCGGCCTCCGGCCCCGCCGCCAACCGTGCCGGATCGCCGGGCAGCAGATGGACAAACAAAAACACCAGCACCGCGACAATCAGCAGCGTCGGGATCAGGCCCAGCAGCCGTTTCAGAAAATAATTAAGCATCTCGGGTGAATCCCCTCACCCCGCCCTCAGTGAGAGCGGGGATTGGCGCCTTATTTAAGGTCAGCGTTATCAAAGTTGAACGAGGTATCCGGCATCACATAGAAACCGCTCAGCTGCTTGTTATTGGCCGACAGCAGGCGTTCGGTTGCCAGGAAGATCCATGGCGCGTCAGCCCAGATACGATCCTGCGCGTCCTTGTACAACTTCTGCTTTTCGGCGCGATCGGTGGTCGCCAGCGCGCCGGTCAGATCCTTGTCCACCTGCGGGTTACTGTAGAACGCGGTGTTGAACTGCTTGGGAGGTGCCGCCTGAGTAGAGAACAGCGGTGACAGCGCCCAGTCCGCCTCACCGGTCGACGCGGACCAGCCGGTATAGAACATGCGCACACCGGTGTCTTTCACCCCAACGCTTTCCACCTGTGCCGCACGCTGACCGGCATCCATCGCGGTCAGTGTTACTTTCACCCCAACCTGCGCCAACTGCTGTTGGGCAAACTGCAGCACTTTCTGCGCGGTACTGTGGTTATGGGACGACCATAAAGTGGTAGTGAAACCGTTCGGATAACCGGCCTCTTTCAGCAGTTCGCGCGCTTTGGCCGGATCGTATGGCCAGGGCTTATAACGCGTGGCGAAGTCAATCGCCGGCGGCACCGGGCCTTCTGCCGGTACTGCGTAGCCGGCGAACGCTACCTTGATCAGCGCATCTTTGTTGATGGCGTAGTTCAGCGCCTGGCGTACTTTCAGGTTATCAAACGGCTTCTGGGTGACATTCAGGCTGATATAGCGTTGCAAAATCGACGGCGCAGCCACCAGATCAAGCTTGGCATTACCTTCCAGCACCTTGGCCTGCTCATAAGGGATCGGGAAGGCAAAAGTGGCCTCGCCGGTCTGCAGCATCGCCGCACGGGTATTGTTATCGACGATCGGGCGCCAGGTGATGCTGTCGAGCTTCGGTAACCCCGGCTTCCAATAGCCGTCAAACTTCTTCACCTTAACGAAATCGGTCTGGTTCCAGGTCACAAACTGATAAGGGCCGGTGCCCACCGGGTGGAAACCAATCTCTTTGCCATACTGCTTTAGCGCCGCCGGGGAAATGATCGCCGCCGCCGGGTGCGCCAGGTTGTTGATAAACGCCGAGAATGGCGCTTTCAGCACGATTTTCACCGTAGTAGCATCCACCACCTCGGTTTTATCGATCATTTTGAACAGGTTGTAACGTTTGAGGTGGTTGTCCGGGTTGCTGGCGCGATCCAGGTTCACCTTCACCGCTTCGGCGTTAAACTCGGTACCGTCATGGAATTTCACCCCCGGATGCAGTTTGACGGTGTAAGTCAGACCATCCGGACTCACCTCATAGCTGTCTGCCAGCACGTTCACCAGCTTCATGTCCTTGTCGAAACCGAACAGGCCCTGATAGAAAGATTTGGCCACGGCCTGCGACAGCGTGTCGTTGGCATCATAGGGGTCAAGCGTGGTGAAGTTGGATGCGACGGCGATCACCGCATCTTTCGCCGCCCAGGCCGGGCCTGCGCCCACTGCCGCCAACAGCACGACGGCCGCCAATGCCTTACGTTTGAATGTGTGCTTCATGGTGCTTGCGTCTCCTGAGGTCATTAAAAAGCACCGGCGATCGGATGACGGGCAACAAAGTGCCCGGGGCCAACCTGCACCAGCGGTGCGGTAACGGGTTCATCGCCCAGCGCGCGTATCGGGCTGGGAATTTCATCGACCAGCAGCGGCTGGCGTTTATGCGCATGGGCCGGATCGGCCACCGGCACGGCCGCCATCAGCTTGCGGGTGTAGGCATGCTGCGGGTTATCAAACACGGCGCGGCGCGGGCCAATTTCGACAATCTGCCCAAGGTACATCACCGCAACGCGGTGACTGATGCGCTCCACCACCGCCATATCATGGGAAATAAACAGAAAGGCAATGCCAAGCTCCCGCTGTAAATCGAGCAGCAGATTGACGATTTGCGCCTGAATCGACACGTCGAGCGCCGACACCGATTCGTCGGCGATCACCACTTTAGGATTGAGTGCCAGGGCGCGCGCAATGCAGATACGCTGCCGCTGCCCGCCGGAAAACTCATGCGGGTAACGACGTGCGTGTTCGGGTTTCAGCCCGACGCGTTCCAGCAGCCAATCGACCCGCTCTTGCGCCGCCTTGCCGCGCGCCACGTTATGCACCAGCAAGGGCTCCATAATCGAAAAGCCGACGGTCAGACGCGGGTCGAGCGAAGCGTAAGGATCCTGGAAGATAAACTGGATATCCCGCCGCAGGTGCTGCAACGCCGGGCCTTTCAACTGATTAATCTGGCGGCCGTCAAAGGTAATGGTGCCGCGCTGGCTATCCACCAGCTTCAGCAAGGAACGGCCAGTGGTGGACTTGCCGCAGCCGGATTCCCCCACCAGCCCCAAAGTTTCGCCGGGGTAGAGGTCAAAACTGACGTTTTCCACCGCGTGCACCCGGCGGGTAACCCGGTTGAGGATGCCGCTACGCAGATCAAAGCGCGTCACCAAATTCTCCACCCGCAGGATCGGTGCCGCACCGGGCGGGACGGTATCCTGCGGCCCGCCATTGTCCGCACCGTTCGGCAGCGGGAATTTGGCCGGAAAGTCCTGGGTCGCCATCGAACCGAGTTTTGGTACCGCGGCCAGCAGTGCCTGGGTATAGGGCTGTTGCGGGGCGGCAAACAGCTCGCGCACCGGCCCCTGCTCCACCCGTTCCCCCTGACGCATCACCAATACCCGGTCGGCAATTTCTGCTACCACGCCCATGTCGTGGGTGATGAAAATCACCCCCATCTGCATTTCCTGCTGCAGCACGCGGATGAGCTGCAGGATCTGCGCCTGAATGGTGACGTCCAATGCGGTTGTAGGTTCGTCGGCAATCAATAGCGCCGGCTTGCAAGACAGTGCCATGGCGATCATCACTCGCTGGCGCATACCGCCAGACAGCTGATGCGGATAGCGGTTAAGCACGTCTTTGGCTTCGGGAATGCGCACCAGATCAAGCATCTGCAAAGCGGCCTGTTTGGCGGCCCGATGGTCCATCGCCTGGTGCAGGCGCAGAGATTCGGCGATCTGCTCGCCCACCGGAAACACCGGGTTCAGCGAGGTCATCGGCTCCTGAAAGATCATCGCCATATCGGCGCCGCGCACCCTGCGTAACGTACCCTGATGGGCACGAGCCAAATCGAGCACCTCGCCGTTTCGCCGACGAAAAGGCATGGTGCCGCTGACGATGTTGCCACCGCCCTGTTCGACCAGCCGCATCAACGCCAGAGAAGTGACAGACTTGCCCGAACCGGATTCACCGACGATCGCCAGCGTCTCGCCACGATCGAGATCGAATGACAGGTTGCGCACCGCATCCAGGGTCTCGCCCTGTTGTTGAAATTGGACGCTCAGATCGCGCACCGACAGCACGCGCTGCGGCGGCAATAATAGCCCGGCGTCGGCCGCAAGCGGCATTAAGGCATCGGTCATACACCCTCCTGGCGATCGGTTAGCGGTATACCCGTCATCTTTCAAGTTGCAGCGTTGTTATCTGCGCTCGCTGCAACTTGAAAGCTATAGGGTATAAATCCCTACGGACGGCGCATCGCCGACATAACCAAAACCGCGGTACATCCCCTCGCTGTTAAACGGCAGCGCCACGTTGCCCTGGCTGTCGATGGCAATCATGCCGCCGCTACCGCCCATCGCCAGCAGTTTTTCCATTACCACCCGGTCGCTGGCCTGCTGCAGGCTGAGGCCGGCGTATTCCATCAGCGCGGAAACGTCATAGGCCGATACGCCACGCATGAATATTTCGCCGGTACCGGTGCTGGACACCGCCACGGTGGCATTGTTGGCATAACAGCCGGCGCCGATGATCGGGGTATCGCCCACCCGACCGGCCTGTTTGTTGGTCATGCCACCGGTCGATGTCGCCGCCGCCAAATTGCCCAAAGCATCCAGCGCCACCGCGCCGACGGTACCAAACTTCCTGTCGGGATCGATCGGCTCAGCGCCATCGTGATCGAGCAATACTCGGCCCTGCTCCGCCTGGGCGCGGTGCAGCTGGTCAAAACGTTGTTGGGTAAAGAAGAAATCGGGGGTCACCATTTCAAGACCGTGGGCCGCGGCGAACTTCTCCGCCCCCTCACCGGCAAACAACACATGCTGGCTGTTTTCCAGCACCGCGCGTGCGGCCAGTATCGGGTTGCGTATCCGGCTGACGCCCGCCACCGCACCGGCATCACAGGTGCGCCCGTCCATCACGCAGGCGTCCAGCTCATGGGTACCCTGATGAGTAAACACCGAGCCTTTGCCGGCATTAAATAACGGGCACTCTTCCAGCAAGCGCACGGCTTCGGTCACCGCATCCAATGCGTTGCCGCCCTGGGCCAGGATCTGCTGACCTGCGGCAACAATGCCGGATAACGCCTGGATATACTCCTGTTCCTTTTCCGCACTCAGCGCCGAGCGGGTAATTGCGCCCGCGCCGCCATGAATGGCAATCACTGGTTTGCTCATATGCCTGACACCCTGTGTTAATCCCGTACCCTTCCGGGCTGATAATTAATTATTTTTTCTTTTCCCGACTATATTTAGCCCTGCATTCTATGTAAAGCATTAAGTCAACGCTCAGCATTCAGCGTAGTTCGCTTAGATTATTTCGCACATTGAAATAGCTTAATGGAATAAAAACAGAGAGTTATAACAGCATAAAAAAGCCATAAATAACGATTGGGATTTTTGGTAAAAGCAGCGAGTGGATAGACAACTATTACCCTGAGAAATAACCGATAGCTCTGAACATTTAACTTTCACAGGTTCAACCTGCTGTTTTTTAGCAGGCTGAACGCAGATGATAATATTTAGAACCCGGAACCCGGCAGCAACAGAAATGCCTCTTCTTCCGCGGTTGAGACACGACCTAATATCGCATTACGGTGCGGATAGCGGCCAAAACGGTCAATAATGGCCTTATGCCGCAATTCAAACTCCAACTGGTCGCCATTATCCAGTTCGGTATACAACGCCAGCGCCTGCTGATGGATCAACGCCGATTCCGAATGCATAAACGGCAAATAGAGAAAGCCCCGTTGTTCCTTACTGAGTTGCTCACACTGCCCGCTGCGGATCGCTTCTTGCGCCAATACCAGCGCCATGCAATCGCTGGCAAATGAACGCGGCGTGCCACGGAACAGATTGCGGCTGAACTGGTCGAGCACAATCACCTCCGCCAGTCGCCCCTCAATGGTTTCTCGCCAGTGCGCCAACTCCCCGGCAGCTGCGGCCTGCCAGATCTGGCCAAAGCGCGTATGCAGCAGGCGATCGAATTCATCATCCTTTTTGAACCACAAAGCCGGTTCGATCTCGTCAAACCAAAAGTCTAATACCTGTCTGTGCATCATTGCCTCCTGTTGTTTACATCAGCATAGCATCCTTCATAATACCCCCACATTGCCGCTATTTATCGCGCACCCTGATTACGGAGTTCCCCCGATGGATCATTGCCATACTTCCGATCTCATTTCCCTGGAGCAGGCGCTGGAGAAGATGCTCAGCCAGCTCTCCCCCCTGCAGCAGACCGAATCCATTGCCCTGACCACCGCTGAAGGCCGCATTACCGCCGCACCGGTCATTTCGCCGATTGACGTGCCGCCGTTCGCCAATTCGGCTATGGACGGTTACGCCGTGCGCCTGGCCGATTTGCAAGCCAATGCGCCGTTGCCGGTGGCGGGCAAAGCCTTTGCCGGTGCGCCATTTGATGGCAACTGGCCGGCCAATACCTGCATACGCATTATGACCGGCGCCCCTGTCCCGGTTGGCGCCGAAGCGGTGATCATGCAGGAACAGGCCGAGCTGAGTGATGCAGGCGTGCGCTTTACGGCCGAAGTACAAACCGGGCAAAATATTCGTCTGGCCGGGGAAGATATTCGCCAGGGCGCAGGCGTGTTAGCCGCAGGCATCAGGCTGGGTGCCGCGCAATTGCCGCTGCTGGCCTCGCTCGGCGTTGCCGAAGTCCAGGTGATGCGCAAACTGAAAGTCGCGGTGTTCTCTACCGGCGACGAATTACAACCGGTCGGCCAGCCGTTACAGGCTGGGCAAATCTACGATACCAATCGCTTTGCGGTGCGCCTGATGCTGGAACAGCTGGGCTGCGAGGTGATCGATCTGGGCATTATCCGCGACAATCAAGAAGCGCTGCGCGCCGCTTTCGAGCAGGCGGACAGTCAGGCCGACGTGGTGATCAGCAGCGGTGGCGTTTCGGTCGGTGAAGCCGACTACACCAAGCAGATGCTGGATGAACTGGGCGAAGTCAGCTTCTGGAAGCTGGCGATCAAACCGGGTAAGCCTTTTGCCTTCGGCAAGCTGAAACACGCCTGGTTCTGTGGCCTGCCGGGCAACCCGGTTTCTGCCGCCCTGACCTTCTACCAACTGGTGCAACCGCTGCTGGTAAAACTGGCCGGCCACAGCGACTGGCAGTTGCCACCGCGTCTGCAAGCACGCGCATTGACGCCGTTTAAGAAAGCACCGGGCCGTCTCGACTTCCAGCGCGGCGTATTCAGCAGTAACGCCCATGGCGAGTTGGAAGTCAGCAGCACCGGCCATCAAGGCTCGCACGTGTTCAGTTCATTCAGCCAGGGTAACTGTTTTATCGTACTGGAGCGCGATCGCGGTTCCGTAGCAGTGGGTGAAAAGGTGGAAATTGAGCCTTTCAACGCCCTGCTGAGGAGCTAAGCATGCTGCCGGAATTAACCGATGCCGAAGCATTGCGCTATAACCGCCAGATTATCCTGCGCGGTTTCGACTTCGACGGTCAGGAAAAGCTGAAAGCCGCACGGGTAATGATTGTTGGCCTGGGCGGTTTGGGTTGCGCCGCCGCGCCCTATTTGGCTGCCGCAGGGGTGGGGCATCTGACGCTGGTTGATTTCGACACTGTTTCGCTCTCCAACCTGCAACGCCAGATCCTGCACCGCGACGCGCGCATTGACATGGCGAAGGTTGATTCGGCGCGTATCGAACTGAGCGCCATCAATCCGCATATCCATATTGATGCCGTTGACGGGCAACTGGACGATGAACAGATGGCGGCACAGATTGCCGCCAACGATCTGGTGCTGGACTGTACCGACAACGTGGCAACGCGCGATCTGCTCAACCGCCTGTGCCATGCGCAGCGCAAACCGCTGGTGTCCGGCGCGGCGATCCGTATGGAAGGGCAACTCAGCGTCTTCACTTACCAGGCCAATGAACCTTGCTACCGCTGTCTGAGCCGGTTATTCGGTGATAACGCCCTGACCTGTGTCGAGGCCGGTGTGATGGCACCGCTGGTGGGTACCATCGGCACTCTGCAGGCTATCGAGGCCATCAAACTGCTGACGCAATACGGGCAGCCGCTCACCGGCAAACTGCTGATGTTTGACGCCATGACCATGCAGTTCCGTGAGATGAAGCTGCCGAAGGATCCGCAGTGCGAAGTGTGTGGCGGGGAATAGCAGACACAAAAAAGGCGGGAATATTCGCTCCCGCCTTTTTAATGCCGTAACAGAAGTTACACGATACCCTGGCTACGCAGATAGTCTTCGTAGTTGCCGGTAAAGTCGATAACCTTGGTCGGTGTCATTTCCAGTACGCGGGTCGCCAGCGAGCTAACGAACTCACGGTCGTGGGAAACGAAGATCAGGGTGCCTTCGTACATTTCCAACGCCATGTTCAGCGACTCGATGGATTCCATATCCAGGTGGTTAGTCGGTTCATCCATAATCAGGATGTTAGGGCGCTGCATCATCAGCTTGCCGAACAGCATGCGGCCCTTTTCACCACCAGACAGCACCTTAACTTTCTTCTTGATGTCGTCCTGGCTGAACAGTAAACGCCCCAGCACGCTGCGAACGGCCTGCTCGTCGTCCTTTTCCTGCTTCCACTGGCTCATCCAGTCGAATACCGTCAGGGTGTCATCGAACTCGTATTCATGATCCTGCGCGTAGTAACCAATCTTGGCGTTTTCAGACCATTTCACGCTGCCGCTGTCCGGCTGTGCATCGCCAACCAGGGTTTTCAGCAAGGTAGACTTACCGACACCGTTCGGGCCCAGCACCGCCACTTTCTCGCCCACTTCAACCATCAGGTTGAGCTTGCTGAACAGTGGACCGTTGTCGAAGCCTTTGGTCAGCGCCTCCACTTCCAGTGCGTTACGGAACAGTTTTTTGTCCTGATCGAAACGGATGAACGGGTTCTGACGGCTTGAAGCCTTCACTTCTTCCAGCTGGATCTTGTCTATCTGGCGGGCGCGTGAGGTGGCCTGTTTGGATTTGGAGGCGTTGGCGCTGAAGCGGCTGACGAACGACTGCAGTTCGTTAATCTGTGCCTTCTTCTTGGCGTTATCCGCCATCAGACGTTCACGCGATTGCGTGGCCGCCGTCATGTATTCGTCATAGTTACCCGGATACACGCGCAGTTCGCCGTAGTCCAGATCCGCCATGTGAGTACACACCATGTTCAGGAAGTGACGGTCGTGCGAAATGATAACCATGGTGCTGTTACGCTCGTTCAGCACCTGCTCCAGCCAGCGAATGGTATCGATGTCCAGGTTGTTCGTCGGTTCGTCGAGCAGCAGGATTTCCGGATCGGAGAACAGGGCCTGTGCCAGCAACACACGCAGCTTAAAGCCCGGCGCGATTTCGCTCATCGGGCCATAATGCTGTTCGACCGGGATGCCAACACCGAGCAGCAGCTCGCCGGCACGCGCTTCGGCGGTGTAACCGTCCATTTCGCCGTAAGCCACTTCCAGATCGGCCACTTTATAGCCGTCTTCTTCGCTCATTTCGGCCATAGCGTAAATACGGTCACGCTCTTCTTTCACTGCCCACAGTTCATGGTGGCCCATGATAACGGTGTCCAGCACGCTGTATTGCTCAAAAGCGAACTGATCCTGACGCAGTTTACCCAGACGCTCGTTCGGATCGAGGAACACGTTGCCGCCGCTCGGTACCAGATCGCCGCCCAGGATTTTCATAAAGGTGGATTTGCCGCAGCCGTTGGCCCCGATCAAACCATAGCGGTTACCGCCACCAAATTTTACAGAGATGTTTTCAAACAGCGGCTTACTGCCAAACTGCATAGTAATGTTGTTAGTGCTTAACACAGCGCTCGCTCTTCATATCATTAGGAATGTGATTTGGCGCGCATTATGCCATAACGAGGATAAGAGATCGCGGGAAGTTTTGGTGACAATTTGAGCAATGGTGCGGTGGCAGAAAAAGCCAGACACTGCGCGGAGCCTTGAGGCCGGAGGCAGTAAATCCCATCCGGCGGATTGAAGGGGAATTAATACATTCACCAGCAGCCATGTTTTAAGATATTGAAATAGACCTCTTTAAACTTTTCTGTCCTTAAAATATCCCCTTTCAATACCGAAACCGGTTTATCCCACTCTTGGGCGAAATCGGCTTCGCCGTTATTGTTATTTAGTTTTTTTAAGCCACAGGCAGCATAAAGTTTGGCTTCTGGCGTTGCCTGCGGATTTTTGGCAATACGCAAGAAAATGTCCCCCGCATCCTGATAGGTTAGGATTCTTATTAGCTCGGTCTCGCCAACGCTGCCAATGCCAACAAACCCATTCATTCCCAAAGAGAAATCGCTGACTTTGGATAAAACATTTTCTGTCTCTTCGCGGCTTTGCTCAGCGGCGTAGCCAGAGAGGGAACAGAAAGAAACAACAAGCAAAGTCACAACGCGCAAAATCATTTTCATAAAAATTTCTCTATTCAAGCGCTTTTATACCGGGTTGGCATGTGTCGACATAAAAGCCTGCTGATGTAAAACCGCAACAAACGCCTGCGATGCCGCGCTGCGGTAAGCGCTTTTGCGTTGCAGTGATACCGCCCGACGCGCTGGCAGGGCAACGGCAAGTTGTACCGACCGCAACTGCGGATCCGCCTGGGCGATCGCCGCCGGTAGAATGGTGGCAAGCTGACCACGGCGCACAATCTCGAGGATAGCACCAATCGCATTGGCTTCTACCGCCACCCACGGGCAGATACTCTGCTGGCGACAATAACCGTCGATGAACTGACGGGTAGCAAAATCTTCGCTCAGTAAAGCCAGGGGTTGCCGTTCAAGCTCTTCCGCCGTCAAAGGATGTTGCCGTTGGGCCAAAAGATGATCTGCGCCAACCACCATATTTAACGATTCACTAAACAGGTCGTTGGCCTCGATATCTGGCGACTGCGCCTGGCCAAAAGCAATACCCAAATCCAACTGATCCTCCGCCAGCAACGCCTCGATTCTGTCCTGAGTCATTTCTTGAATACTTAGCGATATCCCCGGATAACGCCGATAAAAGGCATCGATAACCGGGCCAACCAGGTAGGCGCTAAAGGTCGGCGTCATTGCCAACCTCAGATTGCCACGCTCCAGCGTCGCCACGTCATGGATCGCGCGCGCACCTTCGTCCAGATCCTGTAATGCCCGGCGGGCATAGCGCATCCAGGCCGCACCGGCATCGGTCAGGCGCACGGTTCGGCCACTGCGATCCAACAGCGGCGTACCCAGCGTTTCCTCCAGCTGTTTGATTTGCTGTGACAGCGTGGGCTGCGAAACGTGCAGCACTTCGGCAGCGCGTGTGAAGTTGCCCTGCTCGGCAACGGCCAGAAAATAACGAATATGTCGCAACAGCATAGCGCCCCTACTATTAGTAATTCCTATAGTGATCATTATAAATGGGTCTTAGACCCTATAGCCAGAGCGGCGCAAGATACGTCCATCGCTTAACAGCACCCAGATGGAGGCAGTATGAAAGAGGTTATTGAAGGCTTTTTGAAGTTCCAGCGTGAGGCGTTTGTCGAACGCACGGCACTGTTCCAGCGGCTGGCGACCCAGCAGAGCCCACGCACCCTGTTTATCTCCTGTTCCGACAGCCGTCTGGTGCCGGAACTGATTACCCAGCGCGAACCGGGCGACCTGTTTGTGATCCGCAATGCCGGCAATATCGTGCCTTCGTTCGGCCCGGAGCCGGGTGGCGTCTCCGCATCAGTAGAATATGCCGTCTCTGCACTCGGCGTTGAAGATATCGTGATCTGCGGGCATTCCGACTGTGGCGCAATGACCGCCATCGCCACCTGCCAGTGTCTGCAACATATGCCGACCGTGGCTAACTGGCTGCGCTATGCCGACTCAGCCAAGGTGGTCAATCAGGCTTATCAGCATGCATCCGAAAGTGAGAAAGTCAGTTCGATGGTGCGTGAGAACGTCATCGCACAGCTGAACAATATCAAGACCCACCCGTCGGTGGCACTGGCGCTTGAACAAGGCCGGTTGAAGCTGCACGGTTGGGTGTATGACATCGCCAGCGGCGGCATTGAAGCGCTGGATGGCGAAACCCGCCGTTTTATTCCGCTGGCAACCAATCCTGAGGTCACGGCAACCCCTGCCGTATCTCGCTTTTAATTTCATTTATAAGGAAACAATATGACTCAGTCACTGCACTACTCATCCCCGCGCGAAACCCTGACCGACACCATTATGATGGCCAAGATCCGCAAAAACCTGACCTTCGAAGCGATTAACCAGGGTACTGGCCTGAGTCTGGCGTTCGTCACCGCCGCCCTGCTGGGCCAGCATCCGCTGCCGGAACAGGCCGCCCGCGTGGTGGCTGAGAAGCTGGATCTGGATGAAGATGCCATTCGCCTGCTACAAACCATTCCGCTGCGCGGCAGCATCCCCGGCGGCGTGCCGACCGACCCGACCATTTATCGTTTCTACGAAATGGTGCAAATCTACGGATCCACGCTGAAAGCCCTGGTGCATGAGCAGTTTGGCGACGGCATTATCAGCGCGATCAACTTCAAGCTGGATATCAAAAAAGTGCCGGATCCAGAGGGTGGCGAACGCGCGGTGATCTCCCTCGACGGTAAGTACCTGCCGACCAAACCTTTCTGATAACCCGATTGCCGATGGCTTTACCGCCGTCGGCAAATTGACAACCTCATAATCCTTGGCTAAATTAACTGCGCTTTAACGCCTTTCTGGCGTTTATCACTACCCGAGGCCTGTATGTTGGAGATTGTAGCAACCCGATAGTCACTTCCTTGCCATTTTGGCTGGAGGTTCTGACGTATCAGACACGCATTTGCGTGGGGATGCGCGTATCTGGGTTTACTGCAGGATTTTCCAACATGAACATTTCCAAAGCGGAACAACGCGTGCTGCACGTGTTGGCCAAAGGCGGCTATATCGCATTCACCCGTGATGACGCGGGGCGTGTGACCCACGTTCAATGCTTGACCCGCGAAGGGTTAGGTCTGGCCGATTGCTCCCTGGCCGTCTTCACCAAGCTCAAAACCAAGCGCCTGATCCTTTCCCGCCAGGGACGCCCTTATCGCGTCACTATCGACGGGCTTAAGGCCGTACGCGCGCAATTGGATAACCGCTAATCATTTTTATCGGCCGGGTTTATGCTCGGCCTATTTCATCCTTATTTATTTGGATACCGCTATTTCCAGGTACTGCCATTCGGCGGCGGCAGGCTACCTCAGGGCACGGTCGCCTTCCACCCTGCATTTGACGCTACAGAATAAAGCTAACCAAGGCAGCGCCCAAATAAGGGCCTGCCTTATTACGGAATGCTCAGGAATAGCGGATAACGGCCAAACACTCTTCTTCTGAGGGGGGAACAAAATACTGAGTAAGCAGATCGAATGTCTCTTCGCTTAACGTAAAGGGATGGTCGCCCTGCTCATTTCTGAGCTTTATCCGGCTTTTGCATAACGCATCACTGACATCGATAAAATGCAGACAGTGGTCAACGCCAGCCAGCTCGGCTAATTGCCTTGCCCACAGCCGCCGATCGGGCGTATTCATCGGAAAATCCAACACCACCGACAGCCCATGACCCAACAGTTGTACAATATGCTCACTCAACGCTTGGCGCAGTCGGGCTGAATAACGCACGTAGTCTTGCAGAGTCGTCATCTGCTGTTCATACAATGTCGCCAGCCAACTGTCTTCAGCCAGTAACAATGTGTGGGGTTGCTGCGAAAGGTTCTTCGCCAATGTCGACTTGCCGGAACCGGCTTTACCGCACATCAAGTGTAAAACGGCGGGGGGATGGTTCTTCATAAGTGCCTCCTGGGGATATTGCCAGTCGGAGGACCTTTTTACCCCGCCTGACTGGCGGGGTTTCGCTTAAAACAGACGCGCTATCCCACCACTCTGTGAATGGTGATAATAATCTGCGCGAATGCAAAACGGTTTCTGTTCATCTGTTATCAATAAGATAAACCCCAGGGGATGTCAATCGGCGTGATAGCCGCGGCTGTCCTGCGGCACCTGATCCCGCTGATCCAGACCATAATCCCGTACCACCTCCGCTACCCGCAGGCGGTACTGTGCCAACACCCCATGGCGACCACGCTGTTGTGCGGCGCGGTGCTGTTCGATGTTCCGCCACTGCTGCACTGCGGCTTCATCACGCCAAAAAGACAGTGACAGCAGCCGCTGCGGATCGGCCAGGCTTTGGAAGCGTTCAATGGAAATAAACCCGTCAATTTCTGCCAACAGCGGCTTCAATTCGGCCGCCAATTCAAGATAGGTTTCGCGCTGGCCGTCGGCGGCCTGCAATTCAAAAATAACGGCAATCATAGGAAGCTCCTGTCAGAGGGATATCACCTATCCTAACGCTAACCCTGTTGCCATGCTTCGTCTAATTGCCGCCGGGAAGAAAGCGCTGAAAGCACATTTTGACCTCACGGTTTAACCTCACAACAGGTTAGTTTTGGTGCAATACTCAATAGGCAAACCGTCAACCCGAGGACTCGTCATGCTCGACCAAACCCAATTTCCGATCGTCAAACGCTGGCCCGCTCAGCACCCGGAAAGACTACAACTTTACTCATTGCCAACGCCCAACGGTGTCAAGGTCTCCATCATGCTGGAAGAAATAGGCCTGGCTTATGAACCGCACCTGATCGATATCGGCAACAACGAAACCTGGACGCCGGAATTTCTGTCACTGAACCCGAACGGCAAGATCCCCTCGATCATCGATCCCAACGGCCCGGACGGTAAGCCGCTGGCGCTGTTTGAATCCGGCGCTATCCTGCTGTACCTGGCGGAAAAAAGCGGCAAATTCCTGCCGCAGGATCCTGCCCTGCGCTACGAAACCATCCAGTGGGTATTTTTCCAGATGGCGGCGGTGGGCCCGATGTTCGGTCAAGTCGGCTTCTTCCACAAATTCGCCGGTCGCGAATATGAGGATAAACGTCCGCTGGAACGCTATAAAAATGAATCCAAACGCCTGCTCGGCGTGCTGGAAACCCGGCTTGAAGGCCGTGACTGGATCATGGGGCAGGATTACAGCATCGCCGATATTTCATTGCTGGGCTGGGTACGTAACCTGATCGGCTTTTACGAAGCCCGTGAGTTGGTCGAGTTCGATAGTTTCCCGCGGGTAGGACAATGGCTGGAGCGCGGTCTGGCTCGTCCGGCAGTACAACGCGGTCTGAATATTCCCGCCCGCAGCGAATAATGGATAGCCTAGGATAGCCGCCCGGCTATCCTTTTATCCCCAATTACCGTCATAAAAGTGTCACACCTCTGCACTACTCTCCCTGCGTAACAAACTGATGCTATTTATATTTTTTTATTACGACAAGGAGCTTTCCCATGCTGCAGCCAGTTTCTTTGATCGCCGGCGCCGTGTTATCCGCCTTACTCTGTTCCGCCGCCTTCGCCGATGAAACCCCGGTCAATACCGCCAGCCTTTACGAACGTGCGGCACGCGGCAACATCGTGGAGCCCGGTGGCGCACGCCGTCTGAGTGGCGATCAAACGGCCGCGTTGAAGGCTTCTTTGTCTGACAAAACGGTCAAAAACGTGATTTTATTGATCGGCGATGGCATGGGTGATTCGGAAATCACCTCGGCGCGTAACTACGCCGAAGGGGCGGGCGGCTATTTTAAAGGCATTGATGCCCTGCCGCTAACCGGCCAATACACTCATTACTCGCTGGACAAGAAAACCCACAAACCGGATTACGTCACCGACTCCGCCGCCTCGGCGACCGCATGGTCAACCGGCGTAAAAACCTATAACGGCGCGCTGGGCGTTGACGTCAATGGCAAAGACCAGCCGACACTGCTGGAAATCGCCAAGGCCGCGGGTAAAGCCACCGGGAATGTGTCCACCGCCGAGCTGCAGGACGCCACGCCGGCAGCGCAAATTTCCCATGTCACCTCGCGCAAATGTTACGGCCCGGAAGAAACCAGCGAAAAATGTGCCACCAACGCGCTGGAAAACGGCGGCCGTGGCTCCATCAGTGAGCAGTTGCTGAAGGCTCGCGCCGACGTCACGCTGGGCGGTGGGGCAAAATCCTTTAATCAGCTGGCAAAAAGCGGCGAATGGCAGGGAAAATCGCTGAAAGAACAGGCAGCCGCTCTGGGTTATCAGTGGGTCGAAAACCTCGATGCCCTGAACGCCGTCAGCGTGGCCAATCAGCAAAAGCCGCTGCTCGGGCTGTTTGCCGCCGGTAATATGCCAGTGCGCTGGCAAGGGCCGAAAGCCACTTATCACGGCAATATCGACCAGCCGGCGGTGACCTGTGAAAATAATCCGGCACGCACTGCGGATATCCCGACGCTGGCGGCGATGACTGAAAAAGCCATCGACCTGCTGAAAACCAACCAAAACGGCTTCTTCCTGCAGATTGAAGGCGCGTCGATCGACAAACAGGATCATGCTGCCAACCCGTGCGGCCAGTTTGGCGAGACCGTCGATCTGGATGAAGCGGTTCAGAAAGCCCTGGCATTCGCCCGCGCAGATGGCAACACCCTGGTGATAGTCACCGCCGACCATGCCCATTCCAGCCAGATTATCGCCGCCGACGCCAAGGCCCCAGGCCTGACGCAAACGCTGACCACCAAAGATGGCGCACCGATGACCATCAGCTACGGCAATTCAGAAGAAGATTCACAGGGGCACACCGGGACTCAATTGCGGGTGGCGGCTTACGGCCCACATGCCGCCAACGTGGTTGGCCTGACCGATCAGACGGATCTGTTCTATACCATGCGTGATGCGATGGCGATTAAGTAAGTTAATAACCTGGCAACTGATTAAGCCGACCCTATTCATCCCTGCTCTTGCAAGTGATGAATAGGGTTTTCACCGCTTCGCCCAAAACTGCTATATTGAAGAGCTCGTACTTACCGCAATAACTCTCTGTCCCACCCGTTGAGAAACCAATGTAAACCCAGCCAAAACAAGGATGAGCACTTGCATTTGATTACCCTGCCCTTCACCACCGAACGTCTGCACCTACGCCGCTTTACGTCTGCCGATCTCGATGCGTATGCGGATTATCATCGCATACCGGAGGTCTATCGCTATCTGTACGCACCCACACCGGACGAAGCACAGTTGACCTCCCTGTTTTCCCAGGCGATAACCTCGCGCTTCACTGAGGACGGCGACATACTTTATTGTGCCGTTACCTTGAAAAACAGTGGGGAGTTGATCGGTGAAGTGTTGCTAAAACTGGCCAACGGCGCAGCATTGCAGGGGGAGATTGGCTACATTTTCAACCCGGCGTACGCCGGAAAGGGCTATGCCGCGGAAGCCGTAAAATCGGTACTGGATCGCGGGTTTGCCGAATCGGGTTTTCATCGCATATTTGCCCGTCTTGATGCCGCCAACCAGGGTTCGATCGGCGTGGTCGAACGCCTGGGAATGCGTAAAGAGGCGCACCTGCGGCAAAACGATCGTTTCAACGGCGAATGGGGCGATGAATTGATTTATGCCCTGCTGCAAGAAGAGTGGCGTCAGACACGGGAGCAAGAGCGCCTCTAGGCTTCCGCCAGCATCCTGGCCGCCATTTGCTTATAGCTCGCGACCAGATCGCGGCCCTCATCCGGGCCGGTACTCACCGCCAGTCGCATGGTCGCTTCCCCCAAATGCATCAACAGGAAAGCGGCATTTTCCACCGCCGCCGGGTCCGACTGCGGCCGTAACCGGCGTATTGTCGCTGCCAGCAATGCACCGTTCAACCGGCTTTCCGCCACTTCTTCTTCACGCAGCGTTTTATTGGCCTGGGTCGCCGCCCAGATATCCCGCATCACCGGCTCAGCCATAAACAAGGCGTAATATTCGTCAATCAGGCAGTTAAAAGCCTCGATCAACTGCGGTAACGTCTGCACCTGAATCAACCCTTGCTCGATGCATTCACGCGCCTCCTGGTTATAACGTTGCGCCAGCACACGCACGATAGCGGTTTTATCCGGGAAGTACTGGTACAGCGCTCCAATCGAAATACCGGCATTTTGCGCCACTTCACTCATACGCATCGCGTCACTGCCCTGCTGGGCTATCAGCGCAGTTGCGCAGTCCAGGATCAGCTTCACTTTCTCACGGCTACGCGTCTGGCTGGGTTTACGCCGCAAGGCGGCAATATTTTTTTGCTTATCATTCATCATGCATCGTCCTTTGAACAAAAACCGCCTTGACAATAATACGAGGGTTTATCATATTTACAAAACATGAGTAACACTCACATTTGGAGCGACGCTATGAGCAGCAACGAAAAGGGTTCACCCATTCTGGTTTTAGGCGCTACCGGAAAAACCGGTAGCCGTGTGGCAGCACGTTTACAACAGCAGGGCATGCCGGTACGCGCCGGACATCGTAGTGCCGCCATCCCTTTCGACTGGCAGGACAGCACCACCTGGCAACCTGCCTTGCAGGATGTGGAGAAACTTTATCTCAGCTTTCAACCCGACCTGGCCGTTCCGGGCGCCACCGAAATCGTTGAACGTTTTTGCCGACAGGCGGTAACTGGCGGCGTGCAAAAAATAGTGTTGCTCAGCGGACGCGGCGAAGACGAGGCCCGTCAGGCGGAAGAGGTGGTTGAACGCAGTGGGGCAGACTGGACGATATTGCGCGCCAGTTGGTTTATGCAAAACTTCAGCGAGAGTTTTATTCTTGATGAATTGCTAAACGGCGCAGTCTATTTACCACCGGGCGAGATCCCAGAACCTTTTATTGATGCGGAAGATATTGCCGATATTGCGGTTGCCGCCCTCACACAGCCCGGCCACAGCAATACGCATTATGAATTGACCGGCCCACGTCTGATGACCTTTGAACAGGCCATTGGCGAGATTGCCGCCGCCGCTGGGCGTGAGATCCACTATCAGCAGGTGCCGGTGGCAGATTACGTCGGATACCTGCGCGAGGCGCAACTGCCGGCGGAAATGGTCACGCTGCTGGAGTATCTATTCAGCACGGTGCTGGACGGACGCAACGCGTCATTGACCGATGATGTCCAGCGTAGTCTCGGGCGCGCACCGCGCGATTTCAGCACTTACATCGCCGACACCCTCCCCAGCGGAGTTTGGCAAACGCGTTGACCGGTTAATGGTCGCCCTGCGCGGCGGCCATTTTCTTTTTGTTACCGAGGACATTTGCAATTGTTCTATAAATATTGTGTGATAGCTGAATATCGTTTAAATCCGCGGCAATTAAACCCTTTAAATATAGCGGTTATATTTAGATAAAAATAACAAATGAATTATTCCTGCCTTTAATCCGCTTTTTTTAATTACAAAAGTAGTTTTTAACAATATTGCAAACAATAATATCCCCTCAGTAACCAGAGTTGAACAATCTGTCCCCAGGCAGCCTGTAATAATCCACTTTTCGTTAAAAAAATGATTAACAAAAAGACATTATCACTGCAATCCGGTTTTGCCGGGCGGATTGATTTCACTTATTTCCAGGGTAACTCCCGATAAATTCTTTCACCTGCAATGAGTAGAATTTACATACAAGAGAATTGATTTAATGAGAAAAATACTCGTCCTGATTTTCTGTCTGAACCTGTTTGGCGTCACGCAACAGGCAGCAGCAGAAGAGAATAAGACCGTTGATGTGGTTCTGATCGGCGGGGGCATCATGAGCGCCACTTTGGGGACTTACCTGCATGAGCTGGAGCCAAACTGGTCCATCGACATGTATGAACGCATGAATGGCGTAGCGGAAGAAAGCTCCAACGGCTGGAATAACGCCGGTACCGGCCACTCCGCCTTCGCCGAAATGAACTACACCCCAGAAAAAAAAGACGGCAGCATTGATATCAGCAAAGCCGTGGTGGTGAACGAGTCTTTTGAAATCTCTCGTCAATTCTGGTCTTATCAGGTTAAAAATAACGTCCTGAAAGATCCAAAATCCTTTATCAACAGCGTGCCGCACATGAGTTTTGTTTGGGGTGACGATAACGTTAACTTCCTGCGCAAACGCTATGCGGCGCTGCAGCACAGCACCCTGTTCCGTGGTATGGAGTACTCAGAGGACGCCAACCAGATTAAACAGTGGGCACCGCTGGTCATGGACGGTCGCGATCCGAAGCAAAAAATTGCCGCTACCCGCATGCCGCTGGGTACCGACGTTAACTTTGGCGTGATCACCCACCAACTGGTGGATACGCTGACCAAAAATCCAAACTTCAAGCTGAACCTGAGCCATGAAGTGCGCGATATCAAACGCAACGACGACAATACCTGGCGCGTAACCGTGGCCGATCTGACCCGTGACGGTAAAGAAACCACCGTTAATGCCAAGTTCGTGTTTATCGGCGCGGGCGGTGCTTCACTGACGCTGCTGCAGAAAACCGGCATTCCTGAAGCCGAAGGTTACGGCGCCTTCCCGGTCGGCGGTCAGTTCCTGGTGACCACCAACCCGGAAATCGCCAACCAGCATCTGGCCAAGGTTTATGGCCTGGCCAGCGTAGGTTCACCACCGATGTCGGTTCCGCACCTGGATACCCGCATGCTGGATGGCAAACGCGTTCTGCTGTTCGGGCCATTCGCTACCTTCTCCGGCAAGTTCCTGAAAAACGGTTCACTGTTCGATCTGCTGCATTCCCTGAGCACTTCCAACCTGATGCCAATGACTCACGTCGGCCTGGATAACTTCGACCTGGTGAAATACCTGGTGGGCCAGTTGATGATGAACGACGACGACCGTTTCGCCGCGCTGAAAGAGTATTTCCCTGAAGCCAAACAGGCTGACTGGAAGCTGTGGACTGCCGGCCAACGCGTGCAAATCATCAAGAAAGACGATGAAAAAGGTGGCCTGCTGCAGTTCGGTACCGAAGTGGTCAGCGCTA
Organism: Serratia sp. AR11; assembly: GCF_056376275.1. Lineage (NCBI taxonomy): Bacteria > Pseudomonadati > Pseudomonadota > Gammaproteobacteria > Enterobacterales > Yersiniaceae > Serratia > Serratia sp. AR11. Next base: position 1,654,608 of record NZ_CM150739.1, on the reverse strand, counting down.
AAGATGGCAGCATTGCCGCCCTGCTGGGCGCATCACCGGGCGCATCTACTGCCGCACCAATCATGCTGCACCTGATGGAAACCGTGTTCAAAGATAAAGTGGCGACGCCGGAATGGCAGAGCAAGCTGAAAGAGATCATTCCGTCTTACGGCCACAAGCTGAACGGCGATATTGAAATGACCAACAAGATCCGTGGCTACACCAGCAGCGTGTTGCAGTTGGACTATATCGAAGTGAAGCCGGAAACTAACTGATAGCCGTTTCCCCACTCGCTTTAAGGCCGCCTCGTGCGGCCTTTTTCATTTCTGCGCGACGGTAAGAGCACTTTTAGCCACCTTTAGCACCCTAGTTAACACTTGCGTAACCCGGTGTTGCGGCCTATTATCAAAGCACAAGCTTGGATAATTACTCTTACCTACACTGACCTGAATGTCGTACTGCGGGAGAACTCAAACATGGATCGCGTCAATATCATTCACGATTTGCTGGACTGGATTGAAAATCATCTGGATCAACCCTTGCTGTTAGACAATGTGGCAGCCAAGTCAGGCTACTCCAAATGGCACTTGCAAAGGATGTTCCGCAGCACCACCGGCCACGCGCTGGGCAGCTATATCCGCGAGCGTCGTCTTTCGCAGGCGGCACAGGCGCTGCGTTCAAGCCCTCGTCCTATTCTCGACATCGCCCTGCAGTTCCATTTTGATTCCCAACCGTCATTTTCACGCGCGTTCAAAAAACAGTTCGGCAAAACGCCGGCGGTGTATCGCCGCACTACCCGCTGGGATGTCGCAGAAATGCGCCCGCAGGCTATCGAACCGCTGAACGGACATCGCCATGAGTCGCCGGGCGTGCATCTGTGGTATGCGGGTAAATCTCTGGACGGGATCTGCACCAACTGGGTTGGCCAGCACTGAGATAAATAGGCATTAAAAAAGGGGTTCAGCCTGCGCTGAACCCCTTTTTTTTACTGCCAGCTATTACTTAAAGGTGACGTCGATATTTGCCGATGCGGTGAATGGCCCAACCTGTGGATTGGTATTCAGCCATTTCAGGCTAGCCAAAAAGTTCTTTTCAACGATGGTACCGTTGACCAGGCCCAGATCAACCGGGGAGTTCATCATGATAGGCGTGTTTGGCGTTGCTGCCTGCGAAATCAAAATACCGAAGCCGCTGTTGCTGGTTGGCATAATAACGCTGTTATCCTGCAATGGATAAGTCGTGCTGAAACTGGCCTGCAGGGTTTCGCCTTTACAGTCCTGACCCGTGGTTGGATCCGACATATTTGCGCTAACCGAGAATGGCACCTGCTTTTCGATTTTGCCGGCCACCGCATTTTGACGCGGTATGGTGCCAAAGTTTACGGTAGAACCGTTGTTAGCCACCACGGTGATTTTCGGGTTACAGGAGATAAACTGAATATTGCCCAATCCGGAAATATAGGCGTTAAAGTTACTGTTAGGACGGCTATTCAAACCACCAACCCCATCTACCTGGAATACCGAATAGGAATTGCTGTCGTTGATCTTGCCGCCGGCCGGCGGCGTCTTGCCGGTGGCCTTAATGTAAATGGCGTAAGAAACTGTCACCGACAACGATTTTGCCGGAGCCTGACAACGGTTGCCGGAACGGCGGCACTCAGTGCCTGGACCGACGTCTTGTCTCACGTTCTTAACGGGTTTGATATCAACGCCCTTATAAGTCACGCCAACTTCAATCGAGTTATGAATCAGACTCATACGAGCCTGAGGATCCCAATACAAAAACGCATTCTCGCCGTTTGGCATGTTATCGGTATCAGTACATTGGAAAGTCGAAGTAAAGGTCTGTGAACGCCACAGCAATGCCCCAGGGGCAGTATTGGCCGTCGATACCTTGATCGCCTTATCCAACACGATATCCTGACGAATGTTGCCATTCTGCTTACAAGACAGCGCAAAGCTGCTCTGTGAGAACGTCCCCAGTGTGACCAGCAGCCCTGCCGCCAACCCGAGTTTTTTATGTTTTAACAACAAAGAAGACATATTCATTCCTTTTACGGTTTTCCGCAGGTCAGCGAAAGTTCCTGATAGCCCATCAGCTGTTCGGTCGCCGATTTCAGTTCCGGCACCACTAATGAACAGCTGTCGCCGGCATCGCTGCCCCATTTAACCAACAGGCGATCCCCTGCGGATGCCCCGGAGATATAAATATCCCCATTGGTACCTACGGTACCGTTGTTCTTGCCGTCAGCGCTGAACACGTTGGCGCCGATTGGCGGTACGCCGCCGTCCAACATTTTGCTGTGTACCAGCAGGCTTTGACCGGTATGCGTTTCAAACTTCACGCGGGTAATTGCGCCGTATGTCGGTACCACATCACGGGCTGCCATCGGGATATCCAGGCCGTTGCCGATATCTTCGGTACGCAGCGCCACACGGTTGTGACGGTATGGCGACGCAGAAGTCATCACCGCGTAACCAAAGCGGTCAATAGCCACACCCGGTTGGTTTTCCAGACGAACGCCTTTGGCGTCTTTGGCTTCAACCAGCACGAAAGTGTTCTGTAATGGCTGAGTCAACGTCACACCACCGGAGTGCGCCACGATACCGCCCGATACGCCCAACGAAGACTGCTGGTAATCATTGCTGTAGCTGTAACCGGCATTCACCGTACCCATGCTGCCCTGATAACCCACGTTAGCCGAGGTGGTTTGCCCAGCGTAACGATCGTGACCGCTCTGCACCGCGTAGTTCAGACGGTTATCGTCCAATGCGGTACCGCTCAGGCCGGCGCTATAGGTATTACCGCTCTGCTTGCTGTGCCCGGCGTTGAAGCTGGCCGTCATATCAGAGGAGTCTCTGCTGAAGAAGCTGAACGGAATAGATACAGTCATGTTAATACTGCGATCTTTATAACCGTAGTTGCTGCGGCTGTCTTGATAGAACACGCCGTAGCTGATGTTTTTATAGCTGCTGTTAAAGCCGGTTTGAACCGTACGATCCTGGCCAGAACCGCCCCAGTATGACTGGTTGCTGACGTTGGTATACAGCGTTGAGTTACCGGCAATACGCTGATTGATCGACAATTCTACACGCTGGCGTTTATTGTTGAACTTGCTGGTGTAATAAGTCCGGCGACGTGATTCAGCCCAGTCAGGTACACCCAGATTACGGTCATTTTCATCGTAGTAATCATTGCGGTAGTAGCCGTTTTCATAGCGATCGCGTTCCGCAACCGCATCTGAGAAATCATAGTAACCGGAGGTCGAATAACGGTAGCCGGCGATCTGGAATTCAGTACCCCAGTCGTTGAGCGACTTGGAGTACAGGAAGCGGAAGCTCTCACCCTGCTTGTCATCACCGTTGACCAGGTTGGTGTCGGAATAGGACATGTCAAAAGAAACCGCCCCCCAAACACCCATGTTTTTACCCATACCCAGCACCGCAGAACGATAGTTTTCTGCCACCAGCACGCCGCCGTAAGGCGTAATGTCATACCCCATACCGTGGGACAAGGTACCTTGCACAAATTTTGGCTGGTATTTGGTCGTGCCGTCATGATACTTACCGGCAGTCATCTGATAGTCCCAGATCCCTTCACGCAGCATGTTCGGCACGGAAGAGAATGGCACCACGAAAGTGGTTCTCGAACCGTTGGCCTCAATGACCGTTACGTTCAGGTTACCGCTCAGGGTACTTGGGAAAATATCCGTCAGCGCAAACGGGCCAGGCGGCACGTTGGTGCTGTATATGGTGTAGCCGTTTTGGCGGATCTCGACGCGGGCGTTGGTCGACGCCACGCCACGCACTACCGGCGCATAGCCGCGCTGGCTTTCCGGCAGCATGTCGTTGGCGCTGGAAATCTGCACGCCGCGGAACTGGATGCTGTCGAACACGTTGTTGTTGGTGTTGGTCTGGCCAATCACCATGCGGCTACGCAGGGAAACAATGTCAGTTTCTGCCCAGCTCGAAACGGTATTCCAATGAGTACCGGCACCCGACTGCTGGTTCAGCGTCGAGTTATTGCGCAAACGCCAATTACCAATGTTGAGACCGTTGTTCAGGCTCAGGAAGTAATAGTCTGATGTTTTATCGTTGGCGTTATTGCTGTAATTATTGTGGTTGCCGCTGAAGTTATAGTTAACGAAGCCGGCGTTAATCCCGCGATCGTAAACCTTCGGCGAAATAGCCCCTTGCGGACGCGGCTCCAGAAACACCTGCGGCACTTCCAGATCCATACGCTGTATAGCGGCGTCATAGCTCAGCTTGGCACCCGAGATTTGCTGGGACAGCGCATAACACTGCGCGGCACCTTCGGTTTTCATATCGCCTGGCAGTTTAACGCCGTAATCCTGGTAATCCTGCGCTGTCAGGCAAGGCATTACCGGCGTGTCTTTGGCATCTTTTTTGAATTCGATTTCGCGGTGATCGATACGCTGACCATTCAGGTAAATATCAAACGGATATTTGCCTGGCAAGATATCATCGCCGCTGGACAACGCTGCCACCTGGGAAATGTTGTCGTCGCCATGGATGAAGGAGGTGTTGAACTGCTCCTCCGCCATGGCCATATGAGAGAATGAAAATGGCACCGCAGAAAAATAAATTACACCATTAATCAGCCTGACCAAACGTTTTGGCGTGAGGGTTGTTATTCTTTTATGTGCCATTTCTTGTTCATTCCTTGAAGGGCTTAAATCAATTTAATGCAACGTTCTTAATCTCGGTGTGGCCGCCGTAATCGTTGATATAGGTAAACGACATACTGCCGGCCGACTGCGCGCCCTGTGGCAGAGCAATTTTCAGGCTATCTTGCGGTTTCACCATATCGGCATTCACTTTCCAGCTCTTGCCACCGCTTTTCAGCGTCAGAACGCCCAGCGTCACATACAGCGGACCGTTGTTGGTGACCACCAGATTGCCGCCCTGACGCTGCCATTTCAGCGCTTCAGCCTGCTGTTGCAGGTTGGCCTTCAAGGCTTCAGGACGGTAGAACAGTTTGATACGGGTACGGATCGCCACCTGCAGCACGTTATCTTGCTTAGGCGTTGGCGGTATTTCCTGTACGTTTACCCAGAGCAGACTTTCTCTGTCCTGCGGTAACCCGCTGCCGGAATAGATAAAACGCAGAATGGCGTCTTTCTTGGCAGCCAGTTTTAAAATAGGTGGAGTGACCACGATCGGTAAATTCTTCGGCATCTGGCTTGAATCACCAGTATCCAGCCAGGTTTGCACCATATAGATGTCGTCGCTGTCATTGCTGATTGAGAGCGATGCGGATTTACTTCCGCTGTTATAAATTACGCGCGTTGAATCAACTTGAATGCCGGCAAAAGCATTAACGGAAAACGCGAGTAAAATACAAGAAAGCACTTTTTTCATCGGAATATCTCAACTCTCAGAATTTAGCCGTCCATGGCCAATAGCTCTATCTATCCTGCCAGCGAATTAAATTATTTGTATTCGATGGTGAAGGTAGCGTTAGAGTTTGCCTGACCCGCAGTTACCAGATCCTGGTAAGATTTATAACGAGCGCGCAGGTTGAAAGTCGCAGAACCTGGGTTGTCGCCATCAGCAGCAACAGAAACGGTAGCTGGAGTAGCAACTTCCTGAGAGATTGGCAGAGTTGCGCCGTTGTTATCCAGGATTTCAACGCCAACGCCGTTAGCGCCGCCAGTTACAGCCAACAGCTCTGGGTGACCAGCTGGGGTGTTACCGTCGAAACGCAGGGTGTAGTTACCTGCTTCACATTTCTCCAGGCTAATATCGAAAGCTTTAGCACCGCTGGTAGAACCAGAAGTTGGGAATGCGGTAGTAGGATATTTACCCAGGATAACTACTTTATTCTGGTCTTTATCAACTACTTTACAGGTAGACTGTACGATTTCACCGGTGAATTGAACGTTGCCGCTTGCAGCAGTAGCGTTATAAGCAGTAGCAGACAATACCAGCGCGGCCAAAGGCAATAATACTTTTTTCATTTCCAGCTCCATAGAAAAACAATAAAATAATCGATTCAGTGACAGATGAATATATACCGACCCGGCACTGAGCATACACTCAGCGATAGCACTCCTTGCTTAAAAGGAATGTTGCCTCGATGAACCCATTGCCGGACGAAATATAGACTAAGCGCATTCTTATTGTTAAATCGTTTAAAACATTCATAAGCCCTCTCTTGATAGGAATAAACTATCAACAAATACCTATCGATCGATGTTGACGATTTAATCGAATAGGAATAATCTGTGTTTGGGAAAGCCCTGTAGTTGGACATTTTGACTTAAGGCCTGATTAACAGCACATTATTCTAAATATTTACACTTTGTTACCTTTTGAGTGATTTAGACTTCGCAACAAATTGCACGTTTAATGGTCTGTAAGCGGCATTGCTCTTCCTGACTGCATTAAATAAGATTCTTACCTATAAACAGACTGATTTTATTTTATTTTCGTTATAAAACAGCTATTTGTATATCAATCAAAGGATTGAGGAATGCACAGTTCTTTTAGAGAGCAAAATAACGGAATTAATTATGTTTTCCAGCCAATGTTCGCAAAATCCGGACAATTGCTGGCCGTTGAGTGCCTGTCACGATTCACTTTTAATAGTGAATATGCACATTTCTCTCCTGAACAGTTCTTTCGCTCTGCTGATAGCGCCACCCGGATTGAGATTCTGTTAGAGCAGGTCAGTCTGATAGAAAAATATAATCACTGGTTTCGTAAGAATCAGGTTATAGCCACATTAAATGTGGACGATCATTCGCTGAGGTCTTTGGCTAATAGCCATTTTGCAGAAAGAATTAACGCTACTCGCTGTATTCATTTTGAAATCAGCGAGAACTCAACCCGATTGGTAAAGGATCGCGTCCACGGCGATCCCTCTCTCAAGAGTTATTCATTTTGGCTCGATGATTTTGGTTCTGGCTATGCGGGTTTTTCCGCATTGTATAACAGTCAATTTCGCTTCGTTAAATTGGACCGTTTTTTACTATGGGACTTTATGAAAAAGTCCGGCGGTGAAGGTTTAATGCGCGCTTTATTGCGCTTTTTTCACCTTAATCATTACAAGGTGATTATCGAAGGAGTAGAAACTCCCGAACATAAAAAATGGCTGGACGAAATGCCATATTACGCACTGCAGGGAAAGCTGTGGAAGGAATCCGACATCAAGGATTTGAACTCGCTTCTTACAGCTGAATACTTTTAACTCATTATGGGTGTTTGCCATTATGTCTAAAAACAATGTCCTTGTTATTAGTGAGTGTAAGTACAGCTATGTCGGCCTTTCGGTATTACTGAAAAAACATTACGGCAAGTACGATATCAGACTGTTTTCGGATTTTATGCACGGTGGCGCCAAGGCGGAGAAAATAATCAAGCACGACATCGCGTTGATTTTCACCTCACAAAATCTGGAACAAAGCGTCAATGTCATTGAAAGCCTGGTGTCTTTGCATCAGCAATACAACTCAAAAACACGCCTGCTGGTGTTTTATGACGATGAGCGCGTAGTGAAACTGTTGTCGATTCTGGGCATTTCCGTTGAGCTGGTCTCTACCCGTATCCCTCTTTATTCACTACAGGAAAAGATACAAACCCTGTTGGAAAGCAAAGAGCCGGGCGGGATAAAAATGCAGAAAACCCGGGAGCTCAGCCCAGCGGAAAGTGACGTTATTTTCAATTTGCTGCGTGGCGATAGCCTGCTGCACATTGCCCAAAAACGCGGCACTCACCCCAAAACCATATTTTCTCAGAAGTACAGTGCGATGAAAAAGCTGCGTTTGCGCAGCATGAGTACCATCTTCGTCGCCGGTAAGTAACCTTTCAGGCCGCCGCCCGGCGGCCTGCATTTCGCTCGTCACGTTAAATAAATGTAACAATGAGCGATAAAGCAGTAACAGCCACATAACACTCCGGCCTATTGGTTAGGATCCAACTACGGAAATTTCCCGTGAGTCATGTCGTCTGGATCAAAATCAAAAAAAACATCAGGAGATGTTATGAAGTCGTCCTTATTCAGCCGTTATACCTGCTTTGTGTTGAGTCTCTTGTTGACGCTGACATCATTGGTACTGTTGTCGCACCACCCCTGGTTTTGGCTGCCGGCGATCATTTTTGGCGGGCTGAGCGCACTGGGGATTTACGATTTGACCCAGCAGCGCCACGCCATCTGCCGCAACTACCCCATCATCGGCCGCCTGCGCTTCTTCTTCGAATTTATCCGCCCGGAAATACGCCAGTATTTATTGGAAGAAGATAACGCTCAGATCCCGTTCTCCCGTACTCAACGCACGCTGGTCTATCGCCGCGCCAAAAACGAGATGGGTGACAAACCCTTCGGCACTCAGCTGGACGTCTATCAAACCGGCTATGAATGCATCGGCCATTCCATGTGTCCGGTCGCGGTATCCGATCCGACCAGCTTCCGCGTGGCGATCGGCGGCCCCGGCTGCAGCCAGCCCTACTCCGCTTCTATCTTCAATATCTCCGCCATGAGTTTCGGCGCGCTGTCGGCCAATGCCATTCGTGCCCTCAATCTGGGCGCGGCCAAGGGCAATTTCTATCATGACACCGGTGAGGGCAGCATCAGCCGCTATCACCGTGAGAACGGCGGCGATCTGGTGTGGGAACTGGGAAGCGGCTATTTTGGTTGCCGCACCAGCGATGGCCATTTTGATCCGCAGCGCTTTGCCGAGCAGGCTAAAAACCCGCAGGTCAAAATGATTGAAATCAAACTCAGTCAGGGTGCCAAGCCGGGCCATGGCGGCATTCTGCCGGCGAAAAAAGTGGATGCGGAAATTGCCGCGACGCGTGGTGTACCAGAAGGGATCGACTGTATTTCACCGGCCTCACACAGTGCCTTTAGCACCCCAGTAGAAATGATGCACTTCATCCAGCAATTGCGCGAGCTGTCTGGTGGCAAACCCGTGGGCTTCAAACTGTGTATCGGCCACCCCTGGGAGTTTGTCGCCATCGCCAAGGCCATGTTGCAGACCCAAATATTGCCGGATTTTATCGTGGTGGACGGCAAAGAAGGCGGCACCGGGGCGGCTCCGCTGGAGTTGTCCAACTATATGGGCATGCCACTGCGCGAAGGGCTGTTGTTCGTACATAACACTCTGGTTGGCTGTGGATTGCGTGACCAAATCAAAATAGGCGCCAGCGGCAAGATTATCAGCGCCTTCGACATCGCCAGCGTATTGGTACTGGGTGCCGACTGGGTGAATTCAGCGCGCGGCTTTATGTTCGCCGTAGGCTGCATTCAATCGCAGAGTTGCCACACCAACCACTGCCCGACCGGCGTCGCCACCCAGGATCCGCTACGGCAGAAAGCGCTGGTGGTGCCAAACAAGGCAGAACGCGTCTATCATTTTCACCAGAACACGGTGAAAGCGCTGGCGGAAATGTTGGCAGCGGCCGGGGTCAGTCGTCCGGAACAACTGACTTCACACCATATGCTGCGCCGCATTACCTCAACGGAAATCAAGGTCTATGCCGACATCTATTACTACCTGAAACCTGGGGCACTGTTGCAAAAAGAGATTGAAAGCGATTTCTATGCGCGCATGTGGCGTATGGCGACACCAAACAGTTTCGATCAGGCGATCGCCCTGCCGGTTTAAGCGGTGGATTGTCCCCTCGCCTCAGGGAAGGACTTTGGAGAGGGGTTGCTTGCTACAGCAGCCCTCCCCCTCGGCGGCGAGAGGACATGTTGGTTACTGTTTACGCGCCGGGGCGTCACCGGCCACGTAGTATTCTGCGGTGCTGCGCGGCAGCGGTGAGCGCTGGCGGATACGGTCGGCGATTTTCTCGGCGATCATGATAGTGGTGGCATTCAGATTACCGGTAATGATCAACGGCATAATTGACGCATCCACCACCCGCAGCCCTTCCAGGCCGTGCACCCGGCCCTGACCATCCACCACCGCCATTTCGTCTTCACCCATTTTGCATGAGCAGGAAGGATGGAAGGCGGTTTCGGCATGTTCACGAACAAAAGCGTCCAACTGCTCGTCGGTCTGCACTTCCGGCCCTGGGCTTATCTCACGACCACGGTATTCATCCAACGCCGGCTGCGCCATGATTTCACGTGTGATACGGATAGCATCACGGAACTCCTGCCAGTCCTGCTCGGTCGCCATATAGTTGAACAAGATGCTCGGGTGCTGGCGCGGATCTTTGGATTTGACCTGCACCCGGCCACGGCTCGGGGAGCGCATCGAACCGACGTGTGCCTGGAAACCGTGCTCTTTCACCGCATTACTGCCGTTGTAGTTAATCGCTACCGGCAGGAAATGATACTGAATGTTCGGCCAGGCAAACTCTTCACGGCTGCGGATAAAACCACCGGCTTCAAACTGGTTACTGGCACCAATACCGCTACCATTGAATAGCCATTCCGCACCGATTTTAGGCTGGTTAAACCATTGCAACGCCGGGTACAGCGACACCGGTTTTTTACAGGCGTACTGCAGGTACATTTCCAGATGATCTTGCAGGTTTTCACCCACCCCCGGCAGTTCGTGTACCAGATCAATATCCAGACGGTTCAGCAAGGCGGCCGGCCCCACGCCGGAGCGCTGCAGGATCTGTGGCGAGGCGATCGCCCCGGCGCACAGCAGCACTTCCCGACGCGCACGGGCACTGGTGACATCCTTTGCTTCACCCTGCAAGTAGTCAACGCCCACCGCCCGCTTGCCGTCGAAGCGGATGCGATCGGTCAGCGCGTGGGTCACAATCTTCAAATTAGGGCGAGAACGCGCCTGATCCAGATAACCGCGAGCGGTGCTGGCACGACGACCTTTCGGCGTGACGGTGCGATCCATCGGGCCGAAGCCTTCCTGCTGGTAGCCGTTCAGATCCTCGGTACGCGGGTAGCCTGCCTGAACGCCAGCCTCCACCATCGCGTGGAATAATTCGTTGTTACCGGCTTTCGGCGTGGTAACGCTGACCGGGCCATCGCCGCCGTGAAAATCGTTCGGCCCGATATCGCGGGTTTCCGCCTTGCGGAAATACGGCAGACAATCCAGGTAGCTCCAGTCTTCCAGACCCGGTGCCTTCGCCCAGTTATCGAAATCCATCGCGTTGCCGCGGATGTAGCACATGCCGTTTATCAGCGACGAACCACCCAGTCCCTTACCACGGCCACATTCCATGCGGCGATTGTTCATGTGCGGCTCAGGGTCGGTTTCATAGGCCCAGTTGTAACGGCGGCCCTGCAGCGGGAATGCCAACGCCGCCGGCATCTGTGTGCGAAAATCCATCCGATAATCCGGGCCGCCGGCTTCCAGCAGCAGCACGCTGACGTCAGCATCTTCGGTTAAGCGGGTGGCTAATACGTTACCGGCCGAGCCGGCCCCGATAATGATGTAATCGTATTCCATCGATTATCCCCTTAATATTTGTATGCCTTAATAATGCAAATGGCCTGAAGGTCAGCATGCTGAATAAACCAAGGCAGTTTTGGATGCAAAAAAGGATATATCCCCTATGGATTTCGAGTTACAGCTAGGCGGCAAGGGCGCAGAGCCCCAGGAGCTTACTCAAGTAAGTGACTGGGGTCTGCGCTCGCAGCCAACAACGCTGTAGCTTGAAAGACGACGGGGATAATTAAAATATGGAGGCGTATTCGCCTAACTCGACCTGCACTGATTTGATCTGGGTGTAGTGCTCCAGCGTCATCAGGCCGTTTTCTCGACCGACGCCGGACTGCTTGTAACCGCCAACCGGCATTTCCGCCGCCGATTCGCCCCAGGTATTAATCCAGCAAATGCCGGCTTCCAACTGGTGGATCACCCGATGGGCGCGGGTCAGATCATTGGTCACGACACCCGCGGCCAGGCCGAAGGTGGTGTCGTTGGCGCGGCGTACAACTTCGTCTTCACTTTGATAGCTGAGGATGCTCATGACCGGCCCGAAGATCTCTTCGCGCACAATTTCCATCTCGTCACGACAATCGGTAAACACCGTCGGCGCCACATAAGCGCCCTTGGCAAATTCACCTTCAGTGACACGCTTGCCACCGCACAGCAGACGCGCACCGCTGTTCTTGCCGCTTTCGATAAAGCGCAGCACCGACTCCATATGCGCGAAGCTAACCAGCGGACCAAAGTTGGTTTGCGGATCGGTTGGGTCGCCCAGACGGATACGTTTTACACGCTCGAGGATTTTGGCTTCAAATTGTGCCTGCAACGCTGCGGGAACAAATACGCGGGTGCCGTTGGTACACACCTGGCCGGAACTGTAGAAGTTGGCCATCATGGCGATATCAGCGGCGCGATCCAAATCGGCGTCGTCAAAGATAATCAGCGGCGATTTGCCACCCAGTTCCATGGTGACTTCTTTCAGCGTCGAGCCGGAGGCATTAGCCATCACTTTCTTGCCGGTTTTCACTCCGCCGGTGAACGACACCTTGGCGATACCAGGATGATCGGTCAGGTACTGGCCCACTTCTGCGCCGCTGCCGGTGACCACGTTGAATACGCCGTCCGGCAGGCCCGCTTCGGTGTAGATCTCTGCCAGTTTCAGCGCCGTCAAAGAAGTCACTTCACTGGGTTTGAAAATCATGGCGTTGCCTGCCGCCAATGCGGGGGCAGACTTCCATAAGGCGATTTGAATCGGGTAGTTCCAGGCGCCGATACCGGCCACCACACCCAAGGGTTCGCGGCGGGTATAAACAAAGGAGGTATCGCGCAGCGGGATCTGCTGCCCCTCGATGGACGGGATCAGGCCAGCGTAATACTCCAGCACGTCGGCACCGGTGACAATATCTACCGCCGTGGTTTCCGACATCGCCTTACCGGTATCCAGCGTTTCCAACGCGGCCAGTTCGTCGTTACGTTCGCGCAGGATATCTACTGCACGACGCAAAATGCGAGAACGCGCCATCGCCGTCATTGCCGCCCACACCTTCTGTCCGCTGGCTGCGCTGGCCACCGCACGGTTGACGTCTTCAGCGCTGGCGGACTGGATTTCGGCAAGGACTTCGCCGTTCGCCGGGTTCACTGCGTTGAAGGTTTTTCCATCGGTACTGTCTACATAGGCGCCATTAATATAGAGCTTCTGTAAGCCAAAACGGGACATAGGTTCTCCTTGGGTTGTCCTCAGGGTGGCGTGTGCCCCCGGAGTTGAAACGTAATGTAATCGGTAGTGAGCGCTATCGCCTGCGCCTGATTAAATGCCGCACCGCGCAACGCGCTGCGCAACCACAGGCCGTCGATCAACGCCGCCAGCCCTTTGGCTGCCAGCCGTGCCTCCGCCTGCGGCAACACCCGGCTAAATTCAGCGCACAGGTTGGAATACAGACGGCGACCATTCACCTGCTGCAGCCGATTGAGCTGCGGCTGGTGCAGGCTGCTGGCCCAAAAGGCCAACCAGGTTTTCATCGCCGCGCTGTTGATCTGGCTGTCGTCGAAGTTGCCGGCGACGATCGCCTGCAGCCGCGATGCCGGGCTGTGGTCGCTCAGCGCCTGCAGCCTTAGCTTCACCGCTTCGCCCAGATGGCTAATCAAATAGCGCATCGTGGCCTCCAGCAGGCCGTTCTTGTCCTTGAAATAGTGGCTGATGATGCCGTTGGAAACCCCCGCCCGCCGCGCTATCTGCGCAATGGTGGCATCATGCATTCCAACTTCATTAACTGCGGCCAGCGTGGCATCTATCAACTGCTGCCTTCTGATCGGCTGCATCCCTACCTTTGGCATAATTCGACTCTCACAAAACCGACTTCGGCCTCGTCTCAGCGGCGGAATTTCACTGCCTTTCCACCTGCTGAACTTGGTCTTCATGCTAACTATTAAACTTTTTTTTGATTGAACGTTCAATAAAAATTGAATATATTTTATTGCCGATTGGTTATAAATATGTATTTTTCGGTTGTGGAACTGGCTGATTTTTGTGAGGTATTTAACGAATCTGACCAAAATCAGTGTCTGTAAGCGGTTCCCACCACGAAGCGATTTTCCGCTTCGTAAACAAGCAAAGCGGCGATCTTTGGCAAGCAATAGTGATTGCCGCGGCATTCTTATCCGCACTGTTTCCGGGCGACACCCGCGTGTCGTTCAGGCTGGTGTGTGGGCACGATTTTACTCAGTTGTTAAAAAACAGAGGAAGACGATGACAACACGCGAAACCTCCTCAAAACCGCAAAAGGATGGCCTTAATCCTGTGGTTTTCTTTACCTCGGCAGGGCTGATTTTGGCCTTCTCGCTGATGACCATCTTTTTTACCGATTTCTCCGGGCGATGGATCACCCGCACCCTGAATTGGGTTTCAACCACCTTCGGCTGGTACTATCTGCTGGCCGCCACCCTGTACATCGTATTTGTGGTGTTTATCGCCGCTTCGCGCTTTGGTTCGATCAAGCTCGGGCCTGAACAATCAAAACCCGAATTCAGCCTGATGAGCTGGGCGGCGATGCTGTTCGCCGCCGGTATCGGCATCGATCTGATGTTCTTCTCGGTCGCCGAACCGGTGACACAATATATGATGCCGCCGGAAGGCCAGGGTCAGACGCTGGAAGCCGCACGCCAGGCAATGGTCTGGACGCTGTTCCACTACGGCCTGACCGGCTGGTCGATGTACGCGTTGATGGGTATCGCCCTCGGCTATTTCAGCTACCGCTATAACCTGCCGCTGACCATCCGCTCTGCCCTGTACCCGATTTTCGGTAAACGCATCAATGGCCCGATTGGCCACAGCGTAGATATCGCCGCGGTGCTGGGTACCATCTTCGGTATCGCTACCACGCTCGGTATTGGCGTAGTGCAGTTGAACTACGGGCTGAAAGTGCTGTTCCACATACCGGAAAACCTGACGGTTCAGGCTGCGTTGATCCTGCTTTCGGTGATCATGGCCACCATTTCGGTGACTTCCGGCGTCAATAAGGGCATCCGTATTCTGTCCGAGCTCAACGTGCTGTTGGCACTGGGGCTGATACTGTTCGTGTTGTTCTTCGGCGACACCGAGTTCCTGCTCAATGCGCTGGTGCTTAACGTCGGTGATTACGTCAACCGCTTTATGGGCATGACGCTCAACAGTTTCGCCTTCGATCGCCCGGTGGAATGGATGAACAACTGGACCCTGTTCTTCTGGGCATGGTGGGTGGCCTGGGCGCCGTTTGTCGGCCTGTTCCTGGCGCGAATTTCACGCGGGCGTACCATTCGCCAGTTTGTGGTCGGCACGCTGATTATTCCTTTCGTGTTTACCCTGCTGTGGCTGTCAATCTTCGGTAACAGCGCGCTGTACCAGATTATTCACGGCAACGCCGCCTTCGCGCAGGAAGTGATGCAGTACCCGGAACGGGGATTCTACAGCCTGCTGGCGCAGTATCCGGGCTTTACCTTCAGCGCTTCGGTGGCGACCATCACTGGGCTGCTGTTCTACGTCACCTCGGCGGATTCAGGCTCGCTGGTGCTGGGTAACTTCACCTCACGCCTGAGTGATATCAATAATGACGCCCCCAACTGGCTGCGTATTTTCTGGTCGGTAGCGATTGGCCTGCTGACCATAGGTATGTTGATGACCGACGGCGTGCCTGCCCTGCAGAAAACCACGGTGATCATGGGCCTGCCGTTCAGTTTTGTGATCTTCTTCGTGATGGCCGGGCTATATAAATCGCTACGGGTGGAGGATTACCGCAAGGCCAGCGCGCTGAACACCAATGCGCCCATGCCGGTTTCCAGCAATGACGTGCTGAACTGGAAACAACGCCTGTCGCGGGTAATGAATTATCCGGGCAGCCAATACACACAGAAAATGATGGATACCCGCTGTCGGCCGGCGATGCAGGAAGTGGCGCGTGAGCTGGAATTACGCGGCGCCAAAGTGGAGTTCAGTGAAGTGCCGCCAACCGAAGATGAGCGTTTAAACCATCTGGAGTTGCTGGTGCATTTAGGCGAGGAGCAGAACTTTATCTATCAGATCTGGCCGCAGCGTTACTCGGTGCCGGGCTTTACCTATCGCGCCCGCTCCGGCAAGTCACACTACTACCGGCTG
Source organism: Serratia sp. AR11 (assembly GCF_056376275.1). Lineage (NCBI taxonomy): Bacteria > Pseudomonadati > Pseudomonadota > Gammaproteobacteria > Enterobacterales > Yersiniaceae > Serratia > Serratia sp. AR11. Next base: position 1,638,631 of record NZ_CM150739.1, on the reverse strand, counting down.
GAAACCTTCCTGATGGAAGGCACCCAGGGCAATGACCTGATGGACTACAGCAAAGAACAGGTGATCGGCGATATCCTCGATCAGTACGAGAAACACCTGAACTTTGTGCATATCCACCGCGAGGCACCGGGTAACACCCTGACCTTCCCGGATATGTAACACCAAAGGCTACATCACTTGTCCACAGCCGGCTGACAAAGCCTGTTATTAGGGAGAGCGTGCCGAAGGGGTCGTAGCGGCTTGCCCGCCGGAGCGCCCCTCGGTGCGCTAGGCCCGGGTATCTAGGGTACAAAGGCAACTTTTATCAAATTCAGGCCACATTACGTGGCCTTTGGTTTTCAGGGTAGCCGGAGTCTGAGCCGCTTATTTCCCCATGGTGTCCTTTTTCATTTCATCTTTCTTCATGCCGTCTTTGGCCATGCTGTCTTTTTTCATGCAATCCTTGCCCATGCAGTCTTTCTTCATGGCGTCTTTTTTCATGCCGTCTTTAGCCATGCCGTCATGAGACATCTGGCCCATATTGTCCTTTTTCATCGCGTCTTTGCTCATGCTGTCTGCAGCATTGGCACCGATAGAACCCAACATCAACGCGCTGCACATCATCACTGCGAATAACTTTTTCATGGTATTTCCTTCTCTTATTTAAAAAGCACCTGTGTGCCGGGGATAGTTGTGGCCGCCTTTAGCTGCCGCCAAACCAGTTGTAACCTTGATCTTCCCAGTAACCGCCGGGAAAGCGGTTGGTGACTTCAATCACCTGAATATGTTTCGGATTCTTGTAACCGAGCTTGGTCGGCATACGCAGCTTCATCGGATAGCCGTATTTTCGCGGCAGGATCTGGCCGTCGTAGGTCAGCGCCATAATGGTTTGTGGATGCAGCGCCGTGGCCATATCGATGCTGGTGTAGTAATCGTCGGCGCATTTGAAACTGACATATTTGGCGCTCAGGTCCGCACCGATCGCCTGGAGAAATTCCGCGAACGGCACCCCGCCCCACTTGCCGATCGCACTCCAACCCTCTACGCAGATATGGCGCGTCACCTGACTGATTTGCGTCATCTTGTGCAATTGCGGCAGCGTCCAGGGCTGCTTATTCAGCACCAGTCCGTTGACCTCCAGCCGGTAGTCGTCGCCATTGATCTCCGGTGCCTGCTCCTCGGCATAAAACGCGTTGAACGGGAACGGACGAGTGATCATCGACTCGGCATACACCGGCGCCAGATGGTCGGCATTGAACAGCCAGCCCTGTACCCGGTCGTTAAAGCGTGAGATGCGGCTCAGCGCCTGTTCGACATTGGTGTTGTCGCTGATGTCACACCCGGTGAGCATGGCGATCCCCCCCAGCGTCAGCCCGTTGCGCAGGAAGCGCCGCCGCGAAGAAGACTCCAGCTGGCGTGCCAGCAGTTGCTGCGCCTCTCTGACGATCTCTTGCCCTTCACTCAGGCTTATTGGCTGTTTCTGTGCTTTCATCAGGCTCTCCTTAACGTCCACGCAGCATGGCCAACAGCGTGCGTGGCACCAACGCCACCATCACCAGATGCACCACCACAAAACCCACCAGCCCCGACATGACGAAAAAGTGGATATAACGCGCCGCTTCATAGCCACCGAGCAGTTCACGCAACAGTGGAAATTGCACCGACTTCCACAGCACCAGGCCGGAAAGCACCATCACCACGCCCACCACCATCACAAACAGGTAGGCTGCCCGCTGCACCATGTTGTAATGGCGTAAATCGTTATGGCCGAGCTTGCCCCGCAGCGCCGCCAGCAAATCGCCGAGCAAGGCTTTCGGGCTGAGCGGCCAGAATTTGCGTTTCAGCCGGCCACTGAAAATATTAATCAGCAGATAACACAGACCGTTAATGCCAAACAGCCACATGCCGGCAAAGTGCCACTGCAACGCGCCGCCCAACCAACCGCCCAGCGTCAGCTCATTGATAAAACTGAAGTTAAACAACGGCGAAGCGTTGTAGATGCGCCAGCCGCTGGTGACCATAATCAGCATCGCCAGCGCATTCAGCCAGTGCGTCAGGCGCAGCCACAGCGGATGGATCAGCACCGGTTTCTCCGGTGTAATGGACATGGCCATGAGGCTTTCCTTGGGTGGCGTTTCGATGCGCTGAGTATCCGCCTGATTTGTTCCCCAAGACCTCACGCAAAGTTAAATAAAATGTGATAACTCCGGCACTGAGGGTTGTGTAGACTTCAATCAGGTCTGGCAATAGCGGTGAGAAGAGTGGAAAAGCCAAAGAAAATTTTAATCGTCGAGGACGACGGCAATATCGCCGAGCTGCTGCAATTACATCTGCGCGATGAAGGTTATGACATCAGCCATGCCGCCGATGGCAATCTGGGCATGGCGATGCTGGAACAGGGTGGCTGGGATGCACTGATCCTCGACCTGATGCTGCCGGGCATTGACGGGCTGGAGATCTGCCGCCGCGCCCGCAATATGACGCGCTACACGCCAATCATTATTACCAGCGCGCGTTCCAGCGAAGTGCATCGCGTCCTGGGGCTGGAGCTGGGGGCGGACGACTACCTCGCCAAGCCCTTCTCGATGCTGGAACTGGTGGCCAGGGTCAAGGCGCTGTTTCGCCGCCAGGAGGCGATGAGCCGCAACCTGCGGATGGACGCCGGCACGCTCAGTTTTGACGGGTTGACCATCGACCCGATTGCCCGTGAGGTACATTTGAACCAACAGACCATCGATCTGACGCCGCGCGAATTTGACCTGCTGTATTTTTTTGCCAAACACCCTGGCAAGGTGTTTTCCCGCCTCAGCCTGCTCAATCAGGTGTGGGGTTATCAGCACGAAGGCTACGAGCACACCGTGAATACTCACATCAACCGGCTGCGTATCAAGATCGAAACCAATCCGGCGGACCCCGAGCGCATCCTCACCGTGTGGGGCATGGGCTATAAATTCGCGGCAGCGCCGCAAGAGTGAATCATGAAAAACCTTACGCTAACGCAACGCCTGACCCTGATCTTCGCCCTGTTGATGGTGATCAGCTGCGCCATTTTCGGCTGGATGCAGGTGCGCAGTAGCACCCAGTACAGCCAGGCGGTGATCCAACGGTTGTCCGGTAATCTGGCGCAGCACATTGCCGACAGTAACCCGCTGTTGGGGCAGAACGGGCCGAACGCAAAATCGGTGCAAAACCTGTTCGATCAATTAATGGCGGTGAATCCCAGCGTTGAGGTTTATCTGCTCGATAAGCAGGGCGAGATTATCGGCAACGCCGCACCGGCCGGTCACCTGAAACGCCAGAAGGTCGATCTGCTGCCGCTGCAGGCGCTCTTCAATGGTGCAAATATGCCGGTGTACGGCGATGACCCGCGTAATCCGGATGCCAAAAAAGTGTTCAGCGCCGCGCCCCTGAAGGTCAACGGTCAGGTTGAGGGCTACCTGTACGTGGTGTTGCTGGGTGAGGATTACGACGCGTTAACCAGTCATGCTTTGCATAACTCCGCGGTCTCCATGGCGCTGTGGACCTCGGGCCTGATGGTGCTATTTAGTCTGGTTGCCGGTGGTTTTGCGTTTTATTGGGTGACCCGACCTATCCGCCGTTTGACACGTCAGGTCAGTGAGTTGGACAGCGGTGGCATCGCGGCGGTACAAGCCTATGCCATGCTGCCAGCCGACAGCGGCGGTCGCGATGAAGTCAGCCGACTGCAGCAGGCATTCCGCAGCATGGCGCAGCGTATCGCCGAACAGTGGCAGACGCTTTCGCAGCAGGATCAGCAACGCCGCGAGTTTATTGCCAATATCTCGCACGATCTGCGCACTCCACTGACGTCGTTGCACGGCTACCTGGAAACCTTGTCGGTTAAATCGGCCAGCCTGAGCGACAACGATCGCCAACGCTATCTGGAGATTGCACTGGCGCAGAGCCGTAAGGTCGGCCGATTGGCGCAGGAACTGTTCGAGCTGGCGCGACTGGAGTATGGCGTGGTGAAACCGCAGAAGGAGCCGTTCTCACTCAGCGAATTGGTGCAGGACGTGTTCCAGAAGTTCGAATTGGCAGCAGAGGCTCGCCAGCAAAGGCTGCTGGCGGATATTACCCCCGGCATTCCGTTGGTGTTTGCCGATGTCAGTATGATTGAGCGGGTACTGACCAACCTGCTGGACAACGCCATCCGCCACACGCCGCAGGGCGGTGAGATTGAAGTGCGCCTGTGGCAACAGGCAGGCAAGGTGCTGGTGCAGGTTAATGACAGCGGCCCGGGCATCCCGCAGGAACTACGCGCCGACCTGTTCGTGCGCCCTTCGATTCTGAGCAGCGCCCGCCGCCATGCCAGCGGGCTGGGATTGATGATCGTTCGGCGCATTTTGCTGCTGCACGACAGCGATATCCAACTGGTCGAGCGGGCGCAAACCGGTGCCTGTTTCCGCTTTTCGATCCCGCTGCGTTAGTTAATGCAGCTTTTATCGACGCTGATAAATTTGTCGTTATAAATAATAAATTTCTGCCCTTTCAGCCGAATGCCTGCATGGGTCAGCGTATCACCCGGGCGCAGGTATTCGGTGATCCCCTCCTCGTCGGTACTGTCACAACCGGGCTTGAGCAGGAACTTGAAGTAGGTGTTGCCGGTATTAGTGAGCGTGCCACGCTGCGGATCCAACCGATAGGCGAAATGACTCTGGCGTGGGCGCACCACCAAAATGGTGTCCATCACCACTATCGGCTCCAGATTGACGCCGGCAGTTTGACGCTGCGCCGGGTCGAAAAGGCGGGTGGGAATTTCGCGAAATGATACCCGGTAATAACGCTCGCGATCGTCCTGCGGGCCACGGTAGAAGAACTTGTAATATTCGCCCTGCCCGGCCTGCAGTTGCAGCTGGCGCGGGGCAAACAGCAGTTCACCGTCCGCCGGGCGGCTGCGTGTTTCTTTCTCCCCCGGTCTGTCGATGGCGCGCACAGTCACCTGATAAATACGCGCGCTGCGGTTGTTGTTCAGCACCCGCTTGGCGGTGAACGATTGATCCTGATCCATCGCAAACGTCAGGGTGCCGACGTTTATCGCCGTCGCGCCAAATGGCCAACACAGTAGCCAGAACAGCCAGCTTCTCATGGGTTGTTCCTAGTTAATGTTGCGCCAGGTGGCTTCAACGTGGATCTCCCCGGCGGCGCTAACGTCGCCATACCAGCCGTTACCCGCGACCGTTTTCAATGAGATCGGGTTATTCATCGGGATGCTGAACTTGACCCGGGTTTTGTTCAGCACCCCTACCTCACCGGAGATGTCATTCCACGGCGTGCTGCTCCATAACGCATTGGTCATGTCATGCCACTGTCCGTCGCAGCCTGCGTCATAGCTTTGTTGGCCGTTGGTGCTGGTAGTGATACTGAGCATGGCCGGGAAAGGCACCTGACTTTGGTTATCCGCCGAGGAAAAAATGCAGTAATTAATCCCGTTGATGACCTGCGTTGGGCCGGTGGCCATCACTCGCACCTGGTCGGCGGCGGTCTTGCCGCTGGTGGTGACGATATAACCAAACTCCAGCGAAGGCTCCGCCGGGCCGACGTAACCTTCGCGGTGTGGCTGGTTATCGTAGTCGTCGGAGATAATGCTGATGCTGAAATCACGCGGTTTGATAATCAGTTGGTTGGAGGTGGAAAACTCGTACCAGCCGGACTCGGGTGAGGTGGTGTTCTGGAAGCGGAAGTTGATCAGGTCGCGAGTGCCGCTGTCGGAAATCCCCAGTTTCACCATTTGCTTGAAAAAGTTGCTGGCGAAGAACACGTAAATCACATTACTGCTCTTCAGTTGATTAAAGGTGTAATAGCTGCCGGTTCCCGAGGTGTTTTTCCAGCTATTGCCATCCAGGCTGAACTGCAAATCGGCGGCGTTGGTCGCCGACGTTAACGCCGCATGGTTGATCGCCGGGAACACGTGAATCGAGGTATTGCTGACGCTGCCGTCGGTCTGCAGATCGTAACTGACCATTTTACAGGTGATGCCAGAGCGTGAACCGATAGTCTGGTTTTTACAGTCGGCATTGCCCTCACCGATGATCGGTACGCCATCACTGTTAACAAACACTTCCGACACCGCGTTGGTGTTGATAAAACGCAGATGCGCCGCCTTGCTGTGGGTTACGGTGCGTTTATACCAGCTACCTCTGCTCTGATTCTGACAGCGCCCCCCGCTACTGGCATCGTAGACATCCGCGGTTTGGCAGGCATTAATCTGCATGCTGAATGCGCTGCCTGGGGCCATTTGCTGCAAGTATTGATAGAAACTCGGCGACATCATGCCGTGCATCCATTTAGCCCCACCCGAAGTCACCACCGCACCGTAAAAGCCTTTCTCGTCGGTAGCCTGCGGCAAAATCAGGCTGGTATCCATATTGCAGCCGCCATACCAGTTAATGCAGCGCAGCCCGAGAAACGGGTTCTTGATCGGCGTATTTTCCAGCCACATGTCAAAACGATTGTTGGCTGACAGGCCGGTATTGTAGCCGTTATCCACATAGCCGAGGCTTTGTTGATAGATGGTGCCGGAGCCGCCGTATTTTAGCCCAGTCCACTTATTGGCGCCGGTCATGCGCGGATCCAGCCCACCGGCCGGCGTAACAAAAAAGTTGTCATCGGCGTTATTCTCGACAAACACGAACTTCATCGTCGCGGCATCCGGCCAGTTGGTGACGCTCACCGCCGCGCGCAGCGGCAAGGTAACCCACAGCATCAGCAGCAGCGTAAACTTAGCCTTCATTGGTCGTCTCTCCTGTCTGCAGGTTACCCGCGTAGGTTTGCAGTCCGCTACAAATCACGTCGCCGACCCATATCGCCCCCTGTGCCTTACTCAGGTCCAGACTCACTTCACAGCTCTGGTTACCCCTGTAGGTGAAGTCGATCACCGGGAACTTCTTATCGACGTCCATAATGAATTCGCCTTTTTCATCGGTGCGGGTGCGGCCGATATGGTTTTTGATATAGGCGTTGGCCAGCAGTGTGCCGTCTTCCGCCTTGATGCGGCCAAATACCGTCACCATCTGTTTAATTTCCGGCGTGATCACCGCCACATTGCCCGGATACAGCGTTAACTTGCTCTTGCGCCTGGTGACGATATCGAAGCTTTCCGCCGAGTTTTTATTGTTCATCAACTCAACTTCGTACTGGCCATACGGCGACAACGGCACATAGTTTTTATTGCCGGTCAGCTTGACCGTCCGGCCATCAACCCGGGCGGTCAGCATGCCGTCATTTTCAATGCCGGTGTTAAAGATGATGCCCGCATTGCCCTCATCTCTGCCGCTGGCGGCAATATCACGCCCCTGCCAACCTACGCTGCCGCTGGCGGTCAGGCTGGTGTTAACGTAACCGTCGGCAGAGCTGCTGACGTTGACCGTACCGGCGGAATATTTGGTGTCAAAGCGCGCATAGGCCCCTCCGTTCATACTGTTGTCGCCCTTGGTGTCACCGGAGATCGCCCGTGACAGGTTGGCACCCAGGGTGCGGATGGGCCCGTCTTGAATGTCTTTACGCGCGGCCAGGTTGGCCGTGGTATAGCCGTTCTGGTTTGAAACCCCGGCGCTGAGCCAGTTGCCCATCGGCAGTGAGAAATCGAGTGCGATGTATTTGCCGGTATTCGAACTGTAGCCACCGTTGTTGTAGCGCTGTACGCCAGCACGCACGCCAAGCGTGCCAAAACGACCGGTGAAAATATTTTGGTAATAATCAGCGTTGTAATAGTGACTGCCGTTCTTTTTATCGTCGTTATAACTGAGGCTTAAACTCCCCAACGGTGACCAAAGCGCGCCAAAATTCATCGTGCCGCCGATGGCGCGGTTATGCGCATCGTTTTGCAGCAGTTTGTCGCCGATCACCGTTTTTTCCTGATTGACCCACAGGCTGCTGAAACCGCCGGGCAGCGCGGCACTGACGCTGTTGACCAGGCTCCAGGAATGGTCAGATGCCACCATGTTCTGCACGTTGAACTGAATCGACTGACTGAGTGGCACGCTGATACGGCTTTCACCCACCGCGTTGCTGTCAAACGAGTAACCAGACAGCGCCCAGTTCAGCGTCTGCAGGTTACCGGTGGCCGACGCGCCGATCAGGTAAGAATCCTTGGCCTGCCGCTGGCGTTGATCATCACCGCGCCAGTCATCCATGCGGATCATGCCGCCCCAAAATTGCCAGGCCAGCGGCGCATTGGCGCCGCGGTTGGGGCTGAACAGCTTGTTCACCCGCTGCATGCGTTTATCCACCACCCGACCGTTGACCACCACCTCAACCTCAACGTCATAAATGCCGTAAGGCAAGTTGCCGGTATCCACCTCATGGTTGCCCATGGCAAAGTTCTGCACGCTCAGCAATCGTCCCTCGCGCGACAGATGCACCTCCCCCGCAGAGGGGAAGAACGCCACGATCGGCGTCAGCGATTGGCTGTTATCAAATACGGTGGAGTTGGCGCGGTTACCATAAGACAGACCATAGATCTTGCTGGAGTTGATGGTAGTGACCGGCCCCAGCGACTGTAGGTTCCAGCTGTCCAGCATGCCGGCGGCAAAGCGACGGCCAGCAAAGTCACGTTCGTACATTGCCTTATACAGCGTGGCGTTCTCATCGCCGCTGCCGATGCCATAAACGGAACCGTTAACTTCCACATGATGCTCACGTAGGGCAGTGACGCTGTTGAGCGACAGGTAGCTGGAAGTATTGCCTTCGCTGGCCCGGGTGCGGTTATCATAAACCCCGAGGTTATAATCCAGCGTACTGCTGACGGCATCCACGCTGGAAACGCCGATGTCGCTGGAGCGAGCACGCAGCAGGGTCCCCATCGCCGCCTCCTTCACCACCAGCTGCAAATTAAGCTGGCGGAAATCCAGCGCCAGCCAGGCGTCATCCGTCAGTGCAATGCGCTGTTGCTGGTCAAACTTAGCCTCCTGCAACGCCTGCAATTGCCTGATGGTCTCTGCGGTCAGCGGCGTGCCATCGTCCCCGTCTTCCAGCGTGATCTGGCGGATTTTCAGCCGATCGTTATCCAGATATAAAAAAGCGTGCCCAATGCGGCTGTCATCTTTTACACCGCTGTTTTTTTCAAAGTGCAGCAGCAGTGGAATACTCATGCCTTCGCGCAGCGCCAGGCTGAAGGTCTGCGGGATCAACACACCGTCAATTTGGGTCAGCCCGGCAGCGATCGCCGCCTGGCCCGGTAGCAACACCGCAGGGATCGCCATCACCCCGCCGGCCAGCAGCGTTTTCAACAGCACAGCCTTCACATGCCACTCCTTGCTTTAATGTGGTGCATTCCGTTTCATTGCAGACAAGCTGCTCTATTTCACCGGGATAAACTGGTCGCCATGCCATAACGCCACGCGACCTTTCTTGTCGTTGACGTCTACTTTGCTGAACCCCCGCGCCTTGCCCGGCATCACGAAATAGTTTTCCTTGCAGTCATTGCCGTCTTTCTTGTTACGACAGTTGCCGTAGGCCACCACCTTGAAAGTGGCGTTACCGGTGTTTTTGATCTGGCCGGCGGCAAACTGGTAATTGAATTGATCCTGCCGGGGAGCCACCACCAAAATGGTGCCGATTCGTGCAGAGGTGGTCGCGACGGCATTGCGCTTGGCCGAGTTTTGCCCCACGTCGCTCAGTGCCTGATCGAACCAGACGATGCGGTAGTAGCGCTCCTGGCCATCAGTTGGCCCTTTGTAATAAAAGCGAATCACATCGCTGGCGTTGGCCGGCAATATCAGGCTGGCCGGTGATAGCAACATTTCATCTTTGCTGCCCATCGGCACCACCGCACCCGATTCCAGCGGGCTGGAGATACGCTCGATTTTGATGTTCACCAGGCGACCACTGTCGGTGGTGTTCTTGATTTCTTTACTCAGACGCGCGCTATCGCTGTGCATGAACGAACTGATCTCACCGACATCAAGCGCGAAAACAGGGTAAGACAGCGATAACAGCAGGAGGGCGGCGAGAGAGAAAGGTTTCATGACGGTATTCCAGTAGCGTTCTTCAGTAGCGGTGAATAACAGGGGGTTACCCCCCTGTTTTACAGCGGTCACTCAGGGGATTAGGCGGTCCAGGTGGCGTTGAACTCAACGCTCACATCACCGCTCCAGATCCCTTCCGGTAAGGTGCTAAAATCAGTCACTGCGGTGGTGCCGTCAGAGGTGGCGCCAATGATGGTGAAGGTGAACTGGTCTTGTGCACTGGTACGAACGGCCTTGTTATAGGCGTTAGACAGCGCGCTCAGGTTGCCACCCAGAATGCCGGCAGAGGTATCAATCATGGTGGTCTCGGCGGTTTTCTCTACGGCCTCGCCGTTGTAGTTCACACCCACGTTCAGGGTAGAACCAGAGGTGTCGAGCTGAGTCAGGGTGTTGGAAACCAGTTTGGAAGTCAGTTTGAATGCGGTAGCGGTGGCATCCCCTTCCACAGTCACGTCAAACAGACCTTTCTGGCTGTTAAAGCCCTTGATGCCTTCCGCGTAGTTGAAGGACAGGCTGCCGATAGGGGTAACAACCAGTTTGCTGGTGGTGTCTTTCTTTGCGGTAGCAGACCAGGTGGCCAACGCCTGAGCGGTGACGTCGGCGGCTTGTGCAGTGCTAACCGCAGCGAAGGCTGAAATAATGGCCAGTGCCAGTGTAATTTTCTTCATGGTAAAACTCCCTTCAACTTTAAATATGATTGTGCGTCCATTAGCGTGACCTGCTTTAGCCAGTCTGCTTGACGAGAAGGAGAGTAACCGCATCAAATCAAAAAAGAACCATTAACTACCAACACCTAAATATTTAGTTTTTAATTCCACAATTAACGTTTACTCAACCAGATTTAAGCTTTAAAACCCAGAGCATGCCCACAGCAAGAACAAAATCCCTATTATTTTCCATACCAATAAAACGGCCAAAACAGCATATGAAACGCTCAATTACGCCAGGCGTAAATGCGGCCATTTGAATTATTTTTGTAGGATATTTAAATTGATCTAAATCAATTCTGGCGAAATGGTAAGTGGCGAGAAAAATAAGCGATCTGAGGAGGTTTTATTAAGCCGCCGATCTGACTGGTAACAAGACGGACCGACGGTTGATTTTCAGGCAGGATGCTGAATGCGGAAGGCCAGAATCAGACGCATAAACCCTGCCTGATTAAGGCCAAGTTTGCGCATGATATTCAACTTATGGGTACTCACCGTTTTGTAACTGCGATGGGTGACACGGGCGATGCGCCGCGGATCGCTGTCGGTAATCATCATCGCCAGTATAAGCCATTCGCTGCGTGAAAGAAGCTCCACGGGCTGGGTCAGCGCCGCCTGAATACCCGGGCTGCGAAACCCCACTCCCGTGTCGGCAACGGCTTCGAGCAGACAATCCAGCGGATCGCCTTTTGCCACCAGGGATAAATGCGTCTCTGCCGCCAGCATCGCCAGTATGCTGGCGTTAGTCACTTCAGTAAATATGATCAGCGGTGTCTTCGGCCAGAAATCATTAATCGTCAGAATGAAGCGTAATACATCATACAAATTCTCACTTTCATTATACAACTCCATAATGAGGAGTTGTTTCTCATTCTCCTTCAGCACAGCCTCTATTTCTCTGATGCTGTAGACAAATTGGTAGCGCGTTGGCTCGGGTTCAATAAGTGCCCGTAATCCTTTTCTTACCCAGGGATTGGGTTCAAAAAAGAGAATAGCCTCTTTGAAAGGAATATTCGTCATAATCTATTACCGTAATTTAGGTATAAAAATAGCGATTGAGGCGGAAATGCTGCATTAGTAGCCAAAAGGCAAAGCTTAAGTTATTAATATCAAGGTGATAATATTGGCGGCATATTCCTTTCCCCCGGGGTGGTGTTCATCCTGACACCGAGTAATGATTAATTGATAATTGCTGCTTTGTCGCTTTCAAGACCAGAACAAATTTCGACCCTGTGCTCACGCAAAATGCGACAACGCAGGAAAAATAGCCGGGAAATACCGGAAATGTAGGAGCGCACCTGGTTACTACGCACCACCAACAAGAACTCGTCGCCGCTACACTCTGCCGTCTGCGGGGCGGCATAGGCCAGAATGTCACGACTCAGGCCGGCACTGACGGCAACCGCAGCGCCGGGCATCGACATAAAAACCTTACAGCTGTTGGCCTTACCCAAATAAATCTCCTGCCGGGAAACCGAGCCGGTGAGGTAACAGCTAATCGCCACCACCAGCATAATCACCCCCAGTGCGACGATGCCGGCTATCGTCCACCAACGTCGGGAATAGCCGGCATACACTGTCCCGACGCCCCCCGGCTTTCCGGCCGATGATGCTATTTCCGGTTGAACAGAGGCATGCGGAATAACAGACGTTTCTTCGTCGGTGAAGCTGTTTTCCGGCCCGTTACAGTGTTCAACTATTATTTCATAGCGCAGCATAAAACCGACCTTGGGTACGGTGGCGATCACCTCTTCCTCAATGCCCAGGTTTTTAATTACCCGACGTAGCTTGCTCACGCACTGGTTAAGATTATTGTTACCAGAAACCATGCCATAATCGTCCCAAACCTTCTTGAATATCACTTCCCGGCCAACTGCCTCACCATGATGGGTAATCAATAGCAGCAGTAGTCGCTTTGAAGGATTGGAAATAGGGATGGGGTCATCAGAGAACTCCGTTAGGCTCAGGGTGCCCGTATCCACATCAAAAATGATGTGATCGTTTAATCTATATTTCATTTTTTAGAGGTCACTCTAGTGATTATTTATCGCCGTCGTTAAATGTTAATAAAATATTAAGCAATATTTAATCAGGTTAATCAGTAATTCCAGTCTCCAATCGCAATGAAAATCAATTAACGCCACAGAATGGATGTTTCTCGCCTTACTGTTTTCGATATAAGATTTTTCTCATAAACCATAACCAAAGATTATACAAACATCACAATCATTGATATATTTATATGTAAAAGTTCTTAAAGTTAGTTTTTTGTTTTGTAAATTATCGCCTTTAAGCTAAAAATCCTTCCTGCTCATTTAATGCAAGCATTTTTAATGAAAAAATAATAATGCATAATTTTTGATGACACTATATTTAACCAAAAATCAAAGGGTAAAGCGTAAAATAGACGCAATTTACGGCAGGATTAATCTTTTGATTCGGGGGTTATAGAGACAATAACGGGGAAAATGAAAGTAAATGGTTACGAATACATTTGCGCCAATAATACCCTGCGTCACTATATTAGTGATGCAAAGATTAGTCTCAAACGGCGGGATTAAATTAATCTGCGGCGGGAAATATCAGGCTAAAGGTGATCCGGGCGGAGTTATTCCCTCCGGAGCAGTGGGCACGAGTGACACCGCCGTGCAGCGTCATGATTGCGCGGACGATCGCCAATCCCAGCCCGCTGGCATGGCTGCCGGAACTGCGGGCAGCATCCGCGCGGTAGAAACGGTCGAACAACTTATCAAGATGGGCTGGAGCAATAGCCGGCCCCTGATTAACCACCTGTACAACCACTTCCCCAGTCTGCTGAGTGAGGGTCTGGAGTAATATCTGGCTGTTCTCATCGGCATAACGCACCGCATTGGCCACCAGATTGCTCAGTGCACGTTGGAACAACATGGCATCCGCCAGCAATTGCCCTCTGCCTGCGCAAACCAGCGTAATACCGCGCTCTTCCGCCAGGCCTTCAAAATAATCCGCCACCCGTTGCAGCTCTTGCGCCATATCAAGGCGACTGACGTTCAGCACCGCTTGCCCTTCGCCGGCACGCGCCAGAAACAGAATATTTTCTACCATGCGCGAAATGCGTTCCAGTTCATCCATGTTGTTCGACAACAGGGTTTCATACTCCTCCACGCTGCGTGACTGATACAGCGCCACCTGACATTGCCCCATTAACGCGCCCACCGGAGTGCGGATCTCGTGCGCCAGATCGGCGGAAAACTGCGTCAGCCGTTGATAGCCTTCGTTCAGGCGATCGAGCATGGCATTAAACGAACGAGTCAGTTGCTGCAATTCCTTCGGCGCCCCCTGCTCGCTCAGGCGAGTCGACAGCGTATTCGGTGTGATCACCGCCGCCTGCGCTGCCATACGCCATAATGGCTGTAAGCCACGGCGCATCACCCAATAACCCAGCAATGCGATCAGCACAAACGCCACTATCACCGCAGCGACAATTCGCCAAAGATAACGCGCCAGCATCTTCTGTTCATTGAACATCACATGGGCCGCCGAGATCTGCAGCAGGTTGCCGTCCTCCAGTCTGACCAGCGCCGAGGCGGCTCGCAATGGCACGCCTTGCGCCGTCTGCCCGCTCTGTACCGCACTCAACCGCTGCGGTGTGCCAACCGGCGTCGGGATCATCGGCGGCAGGCTCACCCTGGCCGGGTTAACGTTGATTAACGACTTTTGCCCAGATTGCTGAAAAATCAGCACGTCCTGCTCGTTCCCCAGCATATTTTCAAACAGGCCAGTGTTCGCCATCAGCTGCTCGAGGGGAAAACGCCGGCTCAGTAAATTACGGTAATACTCCACCCGACCGGTGACCTGCAAATCGCTGCGGAAGGTCATCTCCTGACGCATTGCGTCGTACAGGTACCATCCCGCACCGCTGACGACCAACGCCGCCACCAGCGCAAACAGCATAGCGCTGCGCAGCGTCAACGACAGCGCACGCCAACGCTGGACCAGAGCCTTCATGAACGCGGCTCGCAAACGTAGCCGATACCGCGCACGCTGTGGATCAGCTTGACGTCAAAGGGCCGATCAATCTTGGCACGCAACCGCTTGATCGCCACATCCACCACATTGGTATCGCTGTCAAAGTTCATGTCCCAGACCTGCGAGGCGATCATGGTGCGTGACAACACTTCCCCTTCACGACGCACCAACAGATGCAACAACATGAACTCTTTGTTGGTCAGCGGGATCACCTGCTCCTGCCGTACCGCTTTGCGGCGCAGAACGTCGAGCTGCAGATCGGCAATAGCATAGTGGTCGGCCTCACGTACCGTGCCGCGCCGCAATAAGGTGCGCAATCGCAACACCAGTTCAGTGAAGGAAAAAGGTTTGATCAAATAATCATCTGCCCCCAGCTCCAGGCCATGAATACGATCCTGCACCCCGTCGCGGGCGGTCAGAAACAGGATCGGCACATCGCTTTTCTTGCGCAGTACCTCAATGATCTGCCAGCCATCCAGCCCTGGCAGCATCACGTCGAGCACAATGGCGTCGTAAGCATCCTCAAGAGCCCGAAACAGGCCGTCGGTGCCGTTACGCGCCAAATCGACGCTGTATCCGGCCTCGCCCAGCCCTTTCTTCAGGTAATCACCCGTACTGATGTCGTCTTCAACTACCAATATCCGCATTGTCGCCACCTCATTACACCTGCGGAAATACTAGCAGCTTCGGCAGACATGCTTGATGACATTAATGTCATTAAATCGACATGGTGCTGTCCCTGTTGTTCAACCATGCTTAACCGGCAACCTAAACAGAGGAGAACATTATGATTACCCGTCATCGTTTTGCCGGTTTACTGCTGTCCACCCTGATGCTGTGCAGCGGAGCCGCCGCTGCGGCTCAAACGCCAGGGAAAGTTATTGCTCCACTGCGCGGCACTATCAGTCAGGTGACCGACAGCAGCCTGCAAATTACCGACCGTAAAGGGGAAACGGTCAATGTGAAACTCAACGACCAGACGAAGGTGCTGAGCGTTTCAAAAGGCACGCTGGACGACATTAAACCGGACAGCTTTATCGGCACCGCCGCGGTCCCCCAAGCGGACGGCAGCCTGAAAGCGCTGGAAGTCCACGTGTTCGCAGCCAGCCTGCGCGGCACCGGTGAGGGCCATTCGGCCTGGGAATCTGCCGACGGCAAGGTGGATACCATGACCAACGGCACCGTCGGTAAACTGGTTAACTCCAACGGCCGCACTCTGACCGTGACCTACGGCAACCAGCAGAAAACCGTTAACGTGCCGGAAGATGTGCCGATCGTGACTCTTGATCCCGGCGATCGCAGCCTGCTCAAACCCGGTGCGCACATCGTGTTGTTCTCCGCCACTGACGATAAGGGCGAACGCGTCGCCACCCGTATTTCTGCCGGCAAAGACGGCACCGTTCCGCCGATGTAACTCGGGAGTCGATGATGAAAACCAACGCGCCACGGCCGGTGCACCGCTGGCCGGTACGCATTACCCATTGGATTAACCTGTTTGCCATGGTCTGCATGTTCATGAGCGGCTGGGAAATCTACAACGCCTCACCGCTGTTCGGCTTTCGCTTCCCGCCGCAGGTCACGCTCGGCGGTTGGCTGGGGGGCGCAATTGGTTGGCATCTGGCGGTCATGTGGCTGCTGGCAGGCAACGCGCTGTGCTATTTCCTGTGGAGCCTGTTCAGCGGCCATTTCCGGCAGGATCTGCTGCCGCTCACCGCCGGTACGTTAAGACGCGATATCTGGCAGGCGTTAACGCTGCGGCTAAAACATCAGCACGGCCGTTATAACGCCATTCAAAAGCTAATGTATCTCGGCGTACTGATTCTCGGGCTGTTGCTGGTGCTCTCCGGGCTGGCAATCTGGAAACCGGTGCAGCTACAAGGGTTGGTAAGCCTGTTTGGCGGTTTTGATATCGCGCGTTATGTGCACTTTTTCGCTATGTCCGGCATTGGTTTATTTGTGGTGATCCACCTGCTGATGGTGATGATCGTGCCGCGCACGCTGTGGGCAATGATTACGGGTGGCAAGCATGAATGATAAAAAACAGCGCCCTGCGGCACCGACGCTGGAGCCGGCGCAAAAGAAACAATTGGTCAATCTGCAGCGCCGCCTGATGTTGCGTTCCGGCCTGACGCTGGGCGGCATCGCCATGCTGAGCGGCTGCAACCTGCAGGACGGCGATCAGGTCGATAAAGTGTTGTGGGCAATGTCGCGCTGGAACGATCGGGTGCAGGCCTGGCTGTTCAGTGGCCAGAAGCTGGCACAAACCTATCGCCCGGACCAAATCACCAATCCCTTCCCGTTTAACGCGTTTTACCCCGAGTACAACGTGCCGGAAGTGGATCTGGCCAGCTATCAACTGGAAGTCTCCGGCAAGGTAGAGAGAAAAGCGCCCTGGACGCTGGAACAGCTGCAGCGCCTGCCGCAGCAAAGCCAGATCACCCGCTTGATCTGTATCGAAGGCTGGAGCGCCATCGGCCAATGGGGCGGCGTGCCGCTGCGTAACTTCCTGCAGCACGTCGGAGCGGATCTGAACGCGCGCTATGTTGGCTTCAAATGCGCGGACCGCTATTACTCCAGCATCGATATGGCCA
This sequence comes from Serratia sp. AR11, assembly GCF_056376275.1. NCBI lineage: Bacteria > Pseudomonadati > Pseudomonadota > Gammaproteobacteria > Enterobacterales > Yersiniaceae > Serratia > Serratia sp. AR11. The sequence goes on along the minus strand of NZ_CM150739.1, from coordinate 1,621,363 downwards.
CCGCGCTGCATCCACAGACCATTCTGGCGCTGGATTTCGGCGGCAAGGCGCTGCCAGCGGATTACGGCTACCCGCTAAGGCTGCGGGTACCCACCAAGCTGGGGTTCAAGAACGCCAAACATATCGCCGCTATTTTTGTCAGCGATACCAACCCCGGCGGCTACTGGGAAGATCAGGGTTATAACTGGTTCAGCGGAATTTAGTTTTCTGCGCAGCACTGCGCAGGATCCCCGCGGACGGCTGGCACAGATATCCCGTCGCTGCTAATAATTCACCATTAACAAGGAAGATAACTATTGGAAAAGTAATAATAAAAAGGATTTTATCATGGAGATTGATGCTATGGAGCGCTATACGCTACGGGCGGGTGAATTCAGATAACAGTAAGCAAAAGTGACGAAAAAACTGCAGAATATTATCTGGATTTCAAAAAGATCACTCAAGAAATGCGAGCATGGTTTGCGCATGTTTATACCGACCCAGACTTTTTAGATAACGCTTATGCCATAGAGTTTTATGATATCAAAGCACTAAGTCTTGCCACCAGACAAGGACGCTCCGCATTCGATACCTATACCCCCATGGGGTATACATTTTCTGAACGTGAGCGCCTGTTCGTCGATGGGATAGGTAAAACTATTATCGTCTTCGTTACCCAATATCAGGCAAAGCTCGTTTTTAGCGTACCTTTAAGACCCGCCCTGGCCAAAATCTATGATTCACTATTGAAAAAACATGCTCAAAGAGTACAGTATTTATACAAAATGGAATTCATAAAGGACGGTTTATATGTCATCGAAATCTAACGTCTTGGATCAATCACAGGAGCAAAGCTCGAATTTTTTGAGTATTAAAGAACAGCGCTTGCAGGCCTTACAAGCTTTCCATGATGCCTGGTGGGAACAAAGATGCCAGGAGTGGCGTGAACGAGGTTGCCTCGGTACGCCAGGGCGGGTCATCAGCCGCTACCGTTCCAACGAAACGTCATAATCCCCATTTGGGGGTTTTCTGTTTTAGCCAATCACTCCCCGGTCGTCATCAGCGTAATATCCGCCTGCTGGATAGCCTCGCGCGCGGCGGCTGGCAGGTTGTTATCGGTAATAATCGCGTCAAATGCCGTTATCGGCAGTGCCAGATAAGTGGCAACTTTACCGTATTTAGAGGTATCGCTGAGTAGAATGCAGCGGCGGCTGGCATCCACAATGGCTTTCTTCACCATCACCTTGTCTTCGTTCGGCGTCGACAGCCCACGCATGCCCCATGACGAAGCGGAAATAAACGCCAGATCGATAAACAGCCCGCGCAATGCCTGCGCTGCCGCTTCCCCCACGCAGGAGCGATTCTCACGGCAGACGGTGCCGCCGGTGTGAATGATTTTGCACTGGCTGTGTTCAATCAGGTAACCCGCAATCACGAAATCATTGGTGACCACCGTCAGGTCATCGCGATCGCTAATGTGCCTGGCCAGCGCCAGCGTCGTGGTACCCGCATCCAGATAGATACAGCTGTCAGCGGGGATCTGCCGGGCAGCCAACTGACCGATGGCCGCTTTCTGCTGGCTGTACATCCCTTCCTTGTCCTGATGCGAAGGCTCAATCGCCACCCGTTCTGCCGACTGCACGCCACCCGATACCGCCAGTACCGCGCCCTGCTCCTCGAGCTTTTGCAGATCGCGGCGAATGGTCATGTGCGACACCCCCAGCCGTTCGGTCAACTCAGCAATGCTGACCACCCCGCGTTCTGATACCAGCGCTAAAATTTGTTGATGGCGTTCTACAGGTATCACGGTTCCCTCTCTTTACCGCAGTGATAATAATTGTGATTTTACGTCAATTTTCGTTCGGTGAAAGCCTGCTGTTTTCAGGCCGTGAAGTCGCTCATGTTATCGGTTATTTTATTTTAATTTTTTAAAACAAATAGATAGAGAAAATTTATATTATTGGCTGATGTGAACCTTATTCACCCACTGTTAATAATTGTGACAACGATCGCTGATGACACACGACAAAGCGCTTATATTTAACACAACAAAACAAATTATCACTAAAATTAACAAGAGGTGCGCTATGACACAGCCAGCGGATTTTGCAGTTTGCATCGTAGGATTAGGTTCAATGGGCATGGGAGCGGCGAAGTCGTGCATTAATGCCGGACTGACCACTTACGGTGTCGATCTTAACCCGCAGGCGCTGGCCACCTTGCAACAGGCCGGAGCAAAACAGGCGGCGACCCGCGCAGACGACTTTGCAGCCGAACTCGATGCCTTGCTGCTGCTGGTGGTCAACGCCGCGCAGGTGAAACAGATCCTGTTTGGTGACAACGGCCTGGCCGCGAAGCTGAAGCCAAATACGCCGGTGATGGTGTCTTCCACCATTTCCGCGGCCGATGCCAAACAGATCGAACAGCAGTTACTGGCCCTGGGTCTGAACATGTTGGACGCCCCGGTTTCCGGTGGTGCCGCCAAGGCTGCCGAGGGCAAGATGACGGTGATGGCCTCCGGTGCCGAATCCACTTTCCGGCAGTTGCAACCGGTGCTGGACGCCATTGCCGGCAAGGTCTATCGCATTGGCGAAGAGATTGGCCTGGGGGCTACGGTGAAAATCATCCATCAACTGCTGGCCGGGGTACATATCGCCGCCGGGGCCGAGGCCATGGCGCTGGCCGCCCGCGCCGGCATCCCGCTGGACGTTATGTACGATGTCGTCACCCACGCCGCCGGTAACTCATGGATGTTCGAGAACCGCATGCGCCACGTGGTCGACGGTGACTATGCACCTAAATCGGCGGTTGATATCTTCGTGAAGGATCTGGGGTTGGTGGCGGATACTGCCAAAGCGCTGCATTTCCCACTGCCGCTGGCCTCAACCGCCTTCAATATGTTCACCGCCGCCAGTAATGCCGGTTTCGGTAAAGAGGACGACAGTGCGGTGATCAAGATCTTCGCCGGTATCGACCTGCCGCAAAAGAAGGAGAACGCATAATGCTGCTCGGCGTCATTGCAGATGATTTTACCGGAGCCACCGATATTGCCAGCTTTCTGGTAGAAAACAGCCTGCCGACGGTGCAGTTGAACGGCGTGCCGCGGGATGACCTGCCGGTCGAAGCGCAGGCGGTGGTTATCAGCCTGAAGTCACGCTCCTGCCCGGTGGCGCAGGCCATTGAGCAGTCGTTGCAGGCGTTGGCCTGGCTACAGCGCCAGGGTTGCCGGCAATTTTACTTCAAATATTGTTCGACCTTTGACAGCACCGCGCAGGGCAATATCGGCCCGGTGACCGACGCCCTGCTTGATGCGTTGGGTGAAAGCCAGACGGTGATTTCACCCGCGTTGCCAGTTAACGGCCGCACCGTATATCAGGGCTATCTGTTCGTGTCGGATCAGTTGCTGGCAGAGTCCGGCATGCGCCACCATCCGGTAACGCCAATGACCGACAGTAACCTGCTGCGGCTGATGGAAGCACAGGCTCAGGGACGTTGTGGGCTGGTGAACGCCGCAGAAATGGATCGCGGTGCCGGGGCGGTGGCTGAAAAACTACGGCAATTGGCACTGCTGGGCATGCGTTACGCCGTGCTCGATACCCTGAATGAACAGCATTTGCTGACCCAGGGTGCGGCGCTGAAAGATATGAAGCTGGTGACCGGTGGCTCCGGCCTGGCGATTGGCCTGGCACGCCAATGGGCGCAACCGGGGCAAGGCAGTCCACAGGCCGCAGGAGCGCCGCAAGGAGCAAAAGCCGTGGTGTTGTCCGGTTCCTGTTCCACTATGACTAATCAACAGGTGGCACGTTACCGTCAACAGGCGGCCGCTATGGCGGTCGACGTGGCGCGGTGCCTGAATGATGCCGAGCGCACGGCCTATATCACCGAGCTGGCCGACTGGGTGCAACAGCAGGCGAGTGCCCCGCTGGCCCCTCTGCTGTACGCCACCGCAGAGCCGGAAAAACTGCAGCAGGTGCAACAGCAGTACGGTATGGCCGCCGCCAGCCAGGCGGTAGAGTCGCTGTTCGCCGGGGTGGTCAAACAGCTCCAGCAGCGGGGTTTCAGCCGCTTTATCGTCGCCGGTGGCGAAACCTCTGGCGTGGTAACGCAGGCTCTGGGTATTCGCGGTTTCCACATTGGCCCCTGTATTTCTCCCGGCGTGCCCTGGGTGCGTGCCATCGATCAGTCTATTTCACTGGCCCTGAAATCGGGCAATTTTGGCGACGAGAACTTTTTCGCCCGGGCGCAAACGGAGTTCCCCCTATGACACTGACCACCGAACAGCAGGCGCGTGAAGAAATGGTACGTCTGGGGGCCTCGTTCTTTCAGCGTGGCTACGCCACCGGGTCTGCCGGTAATCTTTCGCTGCTATTGGCGGACGGCACGCTACTGGCCACCCCCACCGGATCCTGTCTGGGTGAACTGCAGGCCGATCGGTTGTCGAAAGTCAGCCTGAGCGGCGAATGGTTGTCCGGGGATAAACCGTCAAAAGAGATCAGTTTCCACCGCGCGCTGTATCTGAACAACCCGGAATGCAAAGCGGTGGTGCACCTGCACTGTACCTATCTCACCGCCCTGTCCTGCCTGCAGGGGTTGGACGTGGAGAATGCCATCAAACCCTTCACCCCTTATGTGGTGATGCGCGTCGGCAAGGTGCCGGTGGTGCCTTACTATCGTCCCGGTGATTTGCGACTGGCGGAGGATCTGGCCAAGCTGGCACCGACGCACCGTGCTTTTTTGCTGGCCAATCACGGCCCGGTGGTTACAGGTAATAGCCTGCGCGCCGCGGCGGACAACACCGAAGAGATGGAGGATGCGGCGAAGCTGATTTTCACCCTCGGCGAACGCCCGATTCGTTATTTGACCGATGATGAGATTGCCGAGCTACGGAGCTGAATCATGCCAAAATTTGCTGCCAATTTATCGATGATGTTTACCGAACTGCCGTTTCTGGAGCGATTCGAGGCTGCGGCCGTCGAAGGGTTCACCGCGGTGGAGTTCCTGTTCCCCTATGACTATCCGGCCGAGTTACTGGCGGAAAAGCTGCGCCGCCACGGCCTGCAGCAGGTGCTGTTTAATACCGCCCCCGGTAATGCCGATGCCGGAGAATGGGGGCTGGCGGCGGTTCCTGGCCGCGAACAGGCCGCGCGTGCCGATATCGACAAAGCTCTGGCCTATACCATCGCGCTGAACTGCCCCAGCGTACACGTCATGGCCGGTGTGGTTCCGCCCGGCGAAGATTGGCAACGCTACCGCGATACCTTTATCGGTAATATCCGCTACGCCGCCGACAGCTTCGCCCAACACGGCATCAAGGTACTGATCGAAGCGCTCAGCCCGCAGGTTAAGCCCAATTATCTGTTCTCCAGCCAGCATCAGGCAGCAAAACTGGTCGAAGCCGTCGATCGCCCGAATGTGTTTATCCAGTTCGATTTTTTCCATGCGCAGTTGGTCGACGGCAATATCAGCGGTCTGATGGCTGCACTGGCCGGGCGCTATGCCCATATTCAGATAGCTTCAGTACCAGAACGCCATGAACCGGACGACGGCGAACTCAATTATCCCTGGCTGTTCGCCCAACTGGACCGCCTCGGTTATACCGGCTGGATTGGCTGCGAGTACAAACCGCGTGGCGATACCCGGGCCGGTCTGGGGTGGATAAGGCCTTATCTGTAACAGGCCGATCCTGCGTACCTGACAGCAACAATATAAAAATTAAACGCACCCGTATCGCCAGCCGGCGATCGCGGTGCCTGACTCTTACCCGATTAAAGGCAATCCCATGTCCACTTCTCTGCTTTTGATAATTGCCGCATTAGGCGTAGTGCTGCTTCTGCTGATGGTGATCAAGGCCAAGATCCAGCCATTTGTCGCCCTGCTGGTGGTTAGCCTGCTGGTGGCGCTGGCCAGCGGTATTCCGACCGGCGAAGTGATGAAAGTGATGACCGCCGGAATGGGCGGCGTGCTGGGCTCGGTCACCATTATTATCGGTCTGGGCGCGATGCTTGGCAGAATGATCGAGCATTCCGGCGGGGCCGAGTCGCTGGCCCATCGTTTCAGCCAGGCTTTAGGGCCAAAACGTACCATCGCCGCGCTAACCATCGCTGCGTTTATTCTCGGTATTCCAGTGTTCTTCGACGTCGGCTTTATCATTTTGGCGCCGATCATCTACGGCTTTGCCAAGGTGGCCAAAGTTTCCCCGCTGAAATTTGGCCTGCCGATGGCTGGCGTAATGCTGACGGTGCACGTCGCGCTGCCGCCGCACCCTGGCCCGGTGGCTGCTGCCGGGTTACTGAACGCCGACATCGGCTGGCTGACCATTATCGGCCTGGCTATCTGCATTCCGGTCGGGGTTATCGGCTACTTCGCGGCTAAATGGCTGAACCGTAAGCCCTACCCGTTGTCGATTGAAGTGCTGGAGCAGTTGCAGCTGGCGGCCCCCGAGCCGGCTCCTGCAGGCAAAGCGCCGTTAAGCGATCGCATCAACCCTCCGGGGGCCGGGCTGGTGGCCGCGCTGATCGTCATTCCTATCGCGATCATCATGCTGGGTACCGTTTCCGCCACCCTGCTTGAGCCAGGTTCGGTACTGCGTGACACTTTATCGCTGATCGGTTCCCCTGCGGTGGCGCTGATGATCGCCCTGCTGTTGGCGTTCTATTTCCTGGCCATCCGCCGCGGCTGGAGCCTGCAACACACCAGCGACGTAATGGGTGGCGCGCTGCCCACTGCCGCGGTAGTGATCCTGGTAACCGGTGCCGGTGGCGTGTTCGGCAAAGTGCTGGTGGAGTCTGGCGTGGGCAAGGCATTGGCGGATGTTCTGACCACCATTGGCCTGCCGTTAATCCCGGCGGCGTTTATTATCTCACTGGCTCTGCGTGCCTCACAGGGGTCCGCCACCGTGGCAATCCTGACAACCGGAGGGTTACTGTCGGAAGCGGTCAGCGGACTGAATCATCTGCAATTGGTACTGGTTACCCTCGCCACCTGCTTCGGCGGGCTGGGGCTGTCGCACGTGAATGATTCCGGCTTCTGGATCGTCACCAAATATCTCGGTCTTTCAGTGGCTGATGGGTTGAAAACCTGGACGGTGCTGACCACTATCCTCGGCCTCAGTGGTTTCCTGTTCACCTGGTTGCTGTGGCTGGCGGTGTAATTTCTCTGGCATACTGCACAGACCCTTTTGGCTCTGTGCAGGAAAAAAATAATGCCCCTTATCACCACCGCCCCGCAGTTGCTTACCGAACGTTTACGCCTGGATGCCCATACGCTGGACGACTTTGACTCATTGGCCGCCATGTGGGCCGATCCTGAAGTGGTGCGCTATATCGGCGGCACGCCGAGAGATCGGGAAGACTCCTGGGGCCGACTGATGCGTTACGTGGGGCACTGGGCGCTATTAGGTTATGGGTACTGGGCGGTGCGCGATAAAGTCAGCGGCGCTTACCTCGGTGGCATCGGCTTTTCTGACTTCCAGCGGCAGATCACCCCGGCGCTCGACGCCCCGGAAATGGGCTGGACATTAGTGACATCGGCGCAGGGCAAAGGCTATGCCACCGAAGCGTTGCGTGCGGCCCTGGCCTGGGGAAAAGAGCATTTACCGGGCGATAAGGCGGTCTGTATTATTTCACCGGAAAACCAGCCTTCAGTGGCGTTGGCGAAGAAGGTCGGTTTTAGCGAAAGCCACCGCAGCGAATACCATCAGAACCCGATACTGGTAATGCACTGCCCGTTGTAAACCGGGCGGTTAACTTACCGACGCCGCGGCCAACGCAACCTGGATAAAATTATCCCGCAGCGCATCAGCCTGCTGCGGGTTCCAGGCAATGCCGACCTGCCACTCGGTCTGTTCACCGCTGAGCGGCAGAATATCGATACCCGCCGGAATAATATGGCTGACGCTGTGCGGCAACAGGGCAACGCCAATGCCGGCGGCAACCAACGCCAACAGCGTCTGGATATCCCCCGCCTGTTGCACCACATTCGGCACCAGTTGATGGGCGGCAATAAAACGTAGCGACTGTTCACTCAGGCCGCGTCCGCGTTTTGGCGTCAGCTGCAGCAGCGGCAGGGTGTTGAATTGCCCGATGATCGCCTCCGCCTTTAGCGCCAACGCTGCGGGTGCCGCCAGCACCAACCGATCGCTCAGCAGCGCGCTGGCCCGCAGCGGTTTGCTGACCGGCAACCGCACGAACCCCACCTGCAGCTCTCCTTGCAATAACAACTGATACTGCCGCTCCGAAGGCAAATCCTCCAGCCCCACGGCAACCTCGGGAAAACGCTGGCGGAAGGCGGCAACCAGTTGCGGTGCCAGGTGAAAACTGGACAGCCCGAATCCAATTGCCAACCGCCCCGCCTCGCCTTGCACGATCCTCAAAGCACGCTGTTGAAACTGTAAATGCTGCCCCACCAGCGCCTGTGCCTCGGGGTAGAGTCGCTGTCCGCTGGCGGTGAGCTGTGCCCCCTGGCGACCACGGTTAAACAACCGGGCGCCCAGCAGCGCTTCCAGCGCCTGGATCTGTTTGCTCAGTGCCGGCTGGGTGATACACAGCCGTTCTGCCGCCAGGTGATAATTGCCCTGTTCGGCCAGCACCACAAAGGCGCGCAGTTGTCGAATATCCATTCCGTTTGGTTATCAAATTAAGAATTTAATTGATTATACAGTAATCAATAGCTTTGCTGTAATCAATGCCAGACAAATGGCCAAAGGTAACCTTATGACAAACTCTCTGCGTGCCGCGACGGTGCAGTTCCAGCATCGCGCCAACGATAAAAATTACAACCTGTCGGTGATCGAGGGCTTTATCACTCGCGCCGCCGCCGAACAAATCCAGCTGCTGACCTTCCCGGAGATGTGCATTACCGGCTATTGGCACGTGCGACACCTCAGCGCCGGCGAAATTGGCGCGCTGGCCGAACCCATTGCCACCAGCCCTTCGCTGGCGCGTATTCGTCCACTGGCGGAGCGCTACAACATGGCGATCGGTGTTGGGCTCATCGAACAGGGTGAAGACGGCAAATATTACAATGCCTACGCGGTTTGCCTGCCCGACGGCAAGCTTCACGTACACCGAAAATTGCACGCCTTTGAGCACCCGGCGATAGCCAGCGGCGACAGCTTCACCGTGTTTGACACCCCATGGGGGGTTCGGATGGGAGTGTTGATCTGCTGGGACAATAACCTGGTAGAGAATGTACGTGCGACCGCTTTGCTGGGGGCTGAAGTCCTGCTGGCTCCGCATCAAACGGGCGGCACCCATTCCCGTAGCCCGCATGGTATGAAGCCAATACCGTTGGAAGTCTGGCAGCAGCGGCAGACAAATCCGGCGGCGATAGAGGCAGCATTTCGTGGCGAACATGGCCGCGGCTGGCTGTTGCGCTGGTTACCGGCTCGCGCTCATGACAATGGCCTTTTTGTTCTGTTCAGCAATGGTGTGGGCCGCGATGACGACGAGGTCCGCACCGGCAATGCGATGATCCTCGACCCCTATGGCCGTATTTTGGCGGAAACCTGGGCGGCGGAAAATCAGATGGTCACGGCGGAACTGGATCTGTCGCTGATCCCGCTCAGTACCGGACGCCGCTGGATCCACGGCCGTCGGCCCGCGCTGTACGGTATTCTCACCCAGCCACAGGGCTATGAGCGAGATGCCCGCAGCGCACGCTTTTCGTCAGAGCCGGCACAGAAACTGGGTAAGTAGCCACCCGCGCCGAATGACAGGCAAAAAAAATCCGCCCGAGGGCGGATTTTTATCTGATGCGGCCAATTGCGCCACACGCTCACACCCGTAGGCGTGGAGAAATCTTAGAAACGGTAGCCTACGCCAACGCTCCAGATGCCAACGTCAACGCTGCGGATACGGCTCTGCTCGTAACCCACGTCCAGAGCTACGTCCTGGATTGGGTTGAACTGCAGGCCAGCACCGTAGGTGAAGCCGTAGTCGCTGCTGCCGTTACGGTCAGAACCGTTTTGGGCGTTGTCGATGTTTTTGCCGTAGCCAACACCAACTACACCGTAGATGCTTGCCCAGTCGTTGAAGCGGTAAGCTGGACCAGCAGTGATAGAGTTGTACTGAGCTTTACCGTAGTAACCGTTCTCAGAACCGTTCTTTTCCACGTGGGTAAAGGAACCGATCACACCCAGTGGGTTGTTGTCGAACTCGTAACGGTACTTCAGGTTGAAACCGTCGGCTTTGTTGGCAACGCCTTGGAGATCACCCTGCGCATAGCCTGCGGATACGGTGCTCTGGCCAGCGAATGCGGTACCTGCGGTTACTGCTAATACACAGGCTGCTACTGCGGAAAGACATGCAATTTTTTTCATAACCACCTCAAACGCGTTATATTTTTAAGTAAATCCATTTGTTCATGCATTGAAAATATAACAAAAATTAGCGTGAAACTCTGCCTTAAAATGAGTGTCTAATGCTTTATATCGTGTAACATTAGATTTCAAGAACAGTGTATCTTCTTCTTTTCGCTCTATTTTCGAGCCGTATTCTACGCGTTTCTGTGACAATAATCACCTATTTAAAATCCAGATGATTCTTAAAAAAAGCGCACTTTTTGAGCATAAAACCTAGTCGGCCGTCCTAAATCTGGCGCTTTTCTCCGTTGCGAACGCTTTTCTCAGACACATTTACCTCATTTCATTTACACTGCCATCATCCGAATATCGACGGTCTTCCCTGGTAGTGGGAAACCCATAAAAGGCTCTTAAGGATGTCCTCGTCTGCAACCGCTAAAGCGTCTTCCACGCTGGTGCCTGTCTGTTTATTAATTATTGCCATGGTGTCGATTCAGACCGGTGCCTCACTGGCTAAAAGCCTTTTCCCGCTGGTCGGCGCTGAAGGCATCACCACGCTGCGCCTGAGTATCGGCACGCTGATCCTGTTCATTATCTTCCGCCCATGGCGCATGCGTTTCGCCGCCGGCAGCCGTCTGCCACTGTTTATCTACGGCCTGACGCTGGGTGCGATGAATTATCTGTTCTATCTTTCTTTGCGCACCCTGCCGCTTGGCATCGCTGTCGCCCTGGAGTTCACCGGGCCGCTGGCGGTCGCCATGTTCTCGTCACGCCGTCCGATCGACTTTCTATGGGTCGCATTGGCGATTGCCGGATTATGGTTCCTGTTACCGCTGGGTCATGACATGGGCAGTATCGATCCCATTGGAGCGGCCTGTGCGTTGGGTGCCGGTGCCTGTTGGGCGGTCTATATTATCTGCGGCCAAAAAGCAGGTGGCGACCATGGCCCCGGCACCGTGGCAGTAGGTTCCCTGATCGCCGCCGTGGTGTTCTGCCCGATAGGTGCCTGGCAAACCGGCAGCGCGTTGCTGAATGTCGACATCCTGCCCATTGCATTAGCTGTAGCCATTTTGTCTACGGCGCTACCCTATTCCCTGGAAATTATTGCATTGCCGAAAATTCCGGCTCGCACCTTCGGCACCCTGATGAGCCTGGAGCCTGCACTGGCAGCCCTTTCCGGCATGTTATTCCTTAATGAGCACCTGACAACGGTACAATGGCTGGCACTGGCAGCGATCATCGCGGCCTCGATGGGCGCCACCCTAACCATCAAGCCAAAACCGCAAATCGAAAAGCTGTCCTGAGGATCGGCTACGCCTGCATTTGCCAAAAGCGGAATGCAGGCGGGTTAACTGTTTTCACAATGGCAAACAGGCATACTTTTCCGCGCAATATCCCCACGTTTTTATGGAAACGAACCCGACAGGGTTCAACACATGGAGAATTAAAGTGATTTATAACACTCTGTTTAACCCACGCTATGGCCGTGGGCTGTCACCGATACTGAATGAAACCCTCACCGCCCTTCGTCAATACGATCTGCCTGAGCTGGCACTGGGTCGGCATGAGATTGACGGTGAAAAAATTTTTATGGAAGTGATGACGCTAACCACCGGGTTGGCAGAAACGCGACGTGCAGTGCTGCATCAGGAATATGCCGAAATACATCTGTTAATCAGCGGTGAGGAACGTATTGATTACGGCATGCTGGGGGACTGGCAAAGCGAATTGCCCTATGACGAAGCTCAGGATCTGCAACTGTTGGACATCATCCGTCATCGCCAGACGCTGACGATGTTTCCGGGCATGTACGCCATCTTTTTCCCTCATGAACCGCATCAGGTCGGATGCCAGTTGAATGCGCCGATGCCGATCAAAAAAGCGGTGGTCAAGATGCATTACACCCTGTTGCTGTGACCGGCTCTCTCGTCACTCTATTGAGAGCTGCAACACTGGAATTTAAATTTAAAAAACAGATTCATCCGAATAAAATAAAAGTGAACAAAGTAATAAATCACATTTATAAATTATTACACCCGAAAACAGTTGGTAAAACAATAAAATCAACTTAAATCAATATATTATATACAACACAATTTTATACCTGTTAACCCACCATTATTATTTTTCATTTTCAACTCGTTATTCCCTATTTATCCAATAGCCATTTTCGGCCTGAAAAAATTCATATCATTGCTATAATTAATCCCGTACAAAAATAGGACTACGCCACAACAAGAGGAGATCTGATATGAGTACCGCTAAACTGGTTAAAACGAAATCTTCTGAGCTGCTTTACACTCGCAATGACATGGACGAAAAAACCAAGCTGGACGCCATCAAGGCGCTGAACCGCCAGGTTATCCAGTTTATCGATCTGTCGTTGATCACCAAACAGGCCCACTGGAACATGCGCGGCGCCAACTTTATTGCCGTTCATGAAATGCTGGACGGGTTCCGTACGGCCATCATCGATCATCAGGATACTTTTGCTGAACGCATCGTACAGTTGGGCGGCGTCGCCTTGGGCACCGTGCAGGTTGTGAACGATAAGACCCCATTGAAAAGCTATCCGACCAATATCCACAGCGTGCAGGAACATCTGAAAGCGCTGGCCGATCGTTACGGTGCCGTGGCCAATGACATTCGCAAGGCCATTACTGAAGTGGCGGATGAAGATACCGCGGATATGTTCACTGCCGCATCCCGCGATCTGGACAAGTTCCTGTGGTTTATCGAGTCCAACATCGAATAAACCCGATAGTACCAATCAAAACGGCCCGCATCGCGGGACTCAGCAGGCTGCGGGCTTTCACCCCGGCCTGTTTTTCTTTTCACGTGGCTTGAATTGCTCAAAAAACCGCCCATAGTAGATAAAACAGGCGATGGGCAGCTTATATAACCGCCGCGGCAGCAAAGACAGCCAGCTGCGTTAACAACGTACCACCCCAAAGCCCTTTCAGTGAACACTCCTGCACCAGATGCAACAGCCTTGCGGCACAAAAGTTAGAGTTAGTTATCAGTATTGAAGCGAAACTGTTAACTATCGGTTGTTTCAGCCCCGTTATTTGGTTAATGATAGGCCAATGCACCAACAGGCAACCCAGGGCACCATTTTGGGGCCTCAATTTGGTGCATGAAAATAATAATTCGATCTTCAAACACAACATCACAGCATAACTCTTTGTTTTTATAGTAGTTGAAAAGATGGCACGATTCTTTCATGGCACCAACTGCAATATAAAAAATGGGTAATCCGCAACCTGTACAGGAAATTCCTCTCATGAAGTCAATTTTTAAAGTCTCCCTGGCCGCCCTTTCGCTGGCCTTTGCCGTTAGCTCCCACGCAGCAGATAAACTGGTCGTCGCTACCGATACCGCATTCGTTCCTTTTGAGTTCAAGCAAGGCGACAAATATGTCGGCTTCGATATCGACCTGTGGGCCGCTATCGCCAAAGAACTGAAACTGGATTACACCCTGAAACCAATGGATTTCAGCGGCATCATCCCGGCACTGCAAACCAAAAACATCGATCTGGCGCTGGCCGGTATCACCATTACTGAAGAACGTAAAAAAGCCATCGAATTCTCCGACGGCTACTACAAAAGCGGCCTGCTGGTGATGGTTAATGCCAACGACAACAACATCAAGGGCATTGACGATCTGAACGGTAAAGTGGTGGCGGTGAAGAGCGGCACCGGTTCCGTTGATTACGCCAAACAACACATCAAAACCAAAGACCTGCGTCAGTTCCCGAACATCGATAACGCCTATATGGAACTGGGCACCAAGCGTGCAGATGCGGTACTGCACGACACGCCAAACATCCTGTACTTCATCAAAACTGCCGGCGCCGGCAAGTTCAAAACCGTGGGTGAATCACTGGAAGCTCAGCAATACGGCATCGCCTTCCCGAAAGGCAGTGACGAGCTGCGCGTGAAGGTCAATGGCGCGCTGAAAACGCTGCGCGACAACGGCACCTACAACGAAATCTACAAAAAATGGTTCGGTACCGAACCTAAATAACGGATGAAGTCAGTCACTGATTCACTTGAGCACAGGGGTGGTGTCTTAGCCCCTGCGCTTTGTTGCATCTGATTCCCACGTTTGGGATCACCGGGAGAAAACACCATGCAGTTCGACTGGAGCGCCATCTGGCCCGCCATCCCCATCCTGTTAGAAGGCGCCAAAATGACCCTGTGGATTTCGGTCCTCGGTCTGATTGGCGGCCTGATCATCGGCCTGGTTGCCGGCTTTGCCCGTACCTACGGCGGTTGGATTGCCAACCACGTGGCTCTGGTATTCATCGAAGTTATTCGCGGTACGCCAATCGTGGTGCAGGTGATGTTTATCTACTTCGCCCTGCCGATGGCGTTCAGCGATTTACGCATCGATCCTTTCAGCGCGGCGGTGGTCACCATCATGATCAACTCCGGGGCCTATATTGCGGAAATTACCCGTGGTGCCGTGCTGTCGATTCATAGCGGCTTCCGCGAGGCCGGCCTGGCATTAGGCCTGTCACGCCGTGAAACCATCCGTTATGTCATTATGCCGCTGGCGCTGCGCCGCATGCTGCCACCGCTGGGTAACCAGTGGATCATCAGCATTAAGGACACCTCGCTGTTTATCGTGATCGGCGTGGCGGAACTGACCCGTCAGGGGCAGGAGATTATTGCCGGTAACTTCCGCGCGCTGGAAATCTGGAGCGCCGTGGCGGTTATTTATCTGATTATTACCCTGGTGCTGAGCTTCGTTCTGCGTCGTCTGGAAAGAAGGATGAAAATCCTGTGATTGAATTTAAAAACGTCTCCAAGCATTTTGGGCAAACCCAGGTGCTGCACAACATCGATCTGAAGATTAACCAGGGTGAAGTTGTGGTGATTATCGGGCCTTCCGGCTCCGGTAAATCTACGCTGCTGCGTTGCATCAACAAGCTCGAAGAGATCACCAGCGGCGATCTGATCGTCGACGGGCTGAAAGCTAACGATCCCAAGGTTGACGATCGGTTGATCCGTCAGGAAGCCGGCATGGTGTTCCAACAGTTTTACCTGTTCCCACACCTGACCGCGTTGGAAAACGTCGCCTTTGGCCCTATCCGCGTGCGCGGACTGAAAAAGTCGGATGCGGAAAAGCTGGCACGCGACCTGCTGGCCAAAGTTGGCCTGGCTGAACGTGCGCACCACTATCCTTCAGAGCTTTCCGGTGGCCAGCAACAGCGCGTGGCTATCGCCCGTGCGCTGGCGGTGAAGCCGAAAATGATGCTGTTCGATGAGCCAACCTCTGCGCTTGATCCGGAACTGCGCCATGAAGTGCTGAAGGTGATGCAGGATCTGGCGGAAGAAGGCATGACCATGGTGATCGTCACCCACGAAGTCGGCTTTGCCGAAAAAGTGGCGTCACGGCTGATCTTTATTGATAAGGGACGGATTGCGGAAGACGGCAACCCTCACGAGTTGATCAACAACCCGCCAAGCCCGCGTTTGAAAGAGTTCCTGCAGCACGTTTCCTGATTTATCCTGTTCAACGGCGGGCGCACTCAGCGCTCGCCGTTTCTATTTAGCACGCGTTCCCACTCCCCGCCTCGTATCATTTCCTACTATATTGCTTGTTTTTATTAACATTTGTCTTTAATCCGCCGATTTACAGAGCCCCAAGAGAGGATAAATGCCCGCAACCGCATACTCCCGATTAGGTTCTCATCTGCGAGAACGCTGGTTTCCCCTGTTACTGCTGCTGATAGCCTGCACAGTTTCCCCATTGGCGATGGCGCAATCCGCGCAGAAAACCGCCCCCGTTGACCAAAGCCAACAGCAAAAAGCCTCTTACGCCGCACTGGCGGATATTCTGCAAG
This sequence comes from Serratia sp. AR11, assembly GCF_056376275.1. NCBI lineage: Bacteria > Pseudomonadati > Pseudomonadota > Gammaproteobacteria > Enterobacterales > Yersiniaceae > Serratia > Serratia sp. AR11. Next base: position 1,605,232 of record NZ_CM150739.1, on the reverse strand, counting down.
ACGATAAGGCCCGCGCCGCGCTGATCGGCCACCTCAGACAGGCAGCAGATCAATCTGCCAACGGCCCGCCGAAAACAGAAGCGTCAGAAACACCAGAGTCGCTGAGCGACAATCTGAGCAATCTGGCACAAGGGGGCATCAGCAGCGTTAACCAAAGGCTGAACTCGCTGCAAAAGCTGATCGACTCGGGGCCAAAACGCAGTTTTAATCCCGACAGTTTTTTCCGCGCCCTGGGCTACTTTCTGCTGACGGTCGCGGTGACCTTCGCCATCTTCCATCTGATCCGTCGGCTGGTCCACCCGCTGTACAAACGCATGGGCAGTTGGGGACATAACGCCAAATTGCAGCAGGGGCCGTGGTATAAATTGCCGACGGCCATCCTCGGCGCTTTCGCCGTCGATCTGCTGGTATTGCTGCTGGCGCTGGCGGCGGGCAACCTGTTTGCGCGCCATGTTAATGCCGACAGCGCGACCATCCTGCGCTTGCAAACCCTGTTTCTTAGCGCCTTTGCGGTTATCGAATTCTTCAAGGCGATACTGCGGTTGATTTTCTCGCCCAACTTCGATTATCTGCGCCCCTTCCCGTTTAGCGATGCCAGCGCCCACTACTGGAACCAGCGTCTCGCCTGGCTGAGCGGCCTGATTGGCTACGGTCTGATGGTGGTGGTGCCGGTAGTGGCGACGCAAATCAGCTATCCGGCTGCGGCGGCCGCCAATCTGATTATCATGCTGGCCCTGACGCTGTATGCGGTGGCACTGATCCTGCGTAACCGCAAACCGATACAACGGCAAATCAACCTGCTGGCCGAGCGATCCATGGCATTTTTCAGCATTATTTTGCGCGGTCTGGGCCACGTCTGGCACCTGCTGGCGATCGCCTATTTCCTGGTGTTATTTGCGCTGTCGCAGTTTGATATCGGCAACAGCCTGCGCTTTATGATGACCGCGACGGTGAAAAGCCTGGTAGTTGTTGGCCTCGGCGCCCTGCTTTCCGGCATGCTGACCCGTTGGATTTTCCGACGTATCTCACTGCCGGATGACGTCAACCGACGCTACCCGATGCTGGAACGACGCATTAACTCCTATATTCCCAATGGGTTGAAAATACTGCGGGTGATAGTGGTGTTGGCGGTGACGCTGCTGTTGTTTGATGCCTGGCATCTGATCAATTTGTACCAGTGGGCCGGCAGCGAAAACGGCGAAAAAATCATTGGCGGGCTGGTGCATATCCTGCTGATTGTGGTGATTGCCGTGTTCAGCTGGACGCTGATGGCCAGTATTATCGAACACCGCCTGGCATTGGAACTGAGCAACGGTATTCGCCCGAGCGCGCGTGAACGTACCTTATTGACGCTGTTTCGCAACGTACTGGCGATAGTGATCAGCACCATTACCATCATGATTGTGCTGTCACAGGTGGGGATTAACATTGCGCCCCTGCTGGCCGGTGCCGGAGCACTGGGGCTGGCTATCAGCTTTGGGGCGCAAACGCTGGTGAAAGATGTGATTACCGGCGTATTCATCCAATTCGAAAACGGCATGAATACCGGCGAATATGTCACCGTCAGCGGTATTACCGGCACGGTGGAGCGCATGACTATCCGTTCAATCGGTCTGCGGGACGACTACGGCGTGTATCACATCGTTCCCTTTTCTTCGATCACCACGCTGGCCAACTATGCCCGCGAATTTGGCGTCTACCGAGCCAATTACAGCGTTAGCCGCGACGAAGACATCGATCATGTCCATCAAGTGCTGCATCAGGCCGTTGATGCATTGAAACAAGACGATCAGGTGAAACATTTTCTGGTCGGCGAACCGGTATTCAACGGCGTGGTCGCGCTGGGTGACCGTTCCTTCACCACCCGGGTCACCGTTCGCACCCAGGCGTTGAAACAGTGGGTGGTGCAGTACGCGCTCGATCGCCTGGTAAAAATGCATTTTGACCAGGCCGATATCGCCATGCCACAACAGGCCATGCAGCTTTCTTATGCTCCGAACGCGGGAACGCCGCCGGAAACGTCCTGACAATCATCACCGCGGCGTGCAGGGGTGGGCGGCAAGAAACGCCACCACATCCTGCAGGTAAGCGTCATACTGTATCGATCGCGGCGCAAACAGGCCGACAATATTGATCAACGACGGGTAACGGACAAACAGCGGTTTGACCATGGCGTGGTCAGCCTGCTCGATGCGCATCACCGTCAACAGATCGGCGGAGATGACTTGCCGGTAAACGCGTTCAGTTTCGTTCGCGTCAACGTTAATGTCACGTCCCCCCACCATCAGGTGTACCGGTGTTTTGTAATGGCTCAACCCCGCAGTGGCATCACTGGCCATGTTGGCTCGAATAAACTGCCAGCGATCGGCACTCAAGGCCGCCGCAACACCATACTCTCTGCGGTACTGCGTGTAACCGTCCGGCTGTTTTAACAAGGACAGCACGCGCCTCCCCTGTGCTTCGCGTTCCTGAATTCGTTGCTCATCAATACCTGCAGCCTCCATTTCCGCTCGGGTGTTATATTGCCCTTGCGTTAACCAGTTGATCGCCGGAGACATCACCAACGTAAAAACGATATCGGGCCGCAGTCGTGCAACTTCTGGCATCACCCAACCCGCCTGGCTTGCGCCCCACAACCCGACACATTGCGGGTTAAAGCGTCCGTCTTTTCTGGCCCAGTCAATAATGTCCGCCGTTTCTTTTGCCCGGTCATTCATGGTTTGGTGCAACCAATTGCCAGAAGAGCCGCCGACACCCGGTTTATCAAAAGATAAAACGGCATAGCCCTGTTCAGCCATGCTTTCCCAAATACTGTAGTAGGCTTCGTCACGGCTGGCATTGGCAGGGCCATCACCATGAACAAAGACAATCACCCCCGGCTTCCCCTGCATGTTCTTCGGCAGCACCAGCGTACCGGCAAGTGAGTTCCCACCAGCGGCCAACCGAACCGGTTCTGTGACATATTGATAGTCATTGACGTTGAGAACCCAGCCTAACGCCACCACAAACAGTGCCAGTAAAGAAACGACTATTTTTTTCATCGTGTTTCCCCGATGCGCTTCTCCATGAGCAGCCAGTTTGCCTGGCGAAACAGCAACCACAGCGAAGCATGTCTCTCCCGCCGACCGATGTTGAAACCACATTGTTGATACAGCCGCCGTGCGCCGGTATTTTGTTGGCTCACGTGCAAACGTAGCCAACGGTTAGGCCGCTGTGCCGCCGCATACTCCGTTATCCATTGGATCAACATTTTCCCCACGCCTTTGCCCCGCTGCTTTTCATCCACCGCCAGGTAGGAGAGATACAGTTCACCACCAGCAGGATCATGCTGTAACGTCACGATTTGCAGGTACATGCGCCAAAAGTTCAGCATGCCGTAACGGCGACACAAACGCAGGATTGGCAACGGGCGTTCCCTTAACGCAGAATTACCCAGTCGCCCCGCTGACTTGAGCCCAAATGCTGCCACTACCTTACCCGCTCGCCTAACGACAAAGCTCTGTTCCTGACTGGTGCTCTGTTTCCAGCTCCACAGCCAGTAAAACAACCGCCATTGTTGACGTGCGCTCAGCCTGCACTGGCGTTGAAATTTGTCATCGAAGGCAGAGTAAATCAACGCTGCCGTCTGTAATCGGCAGGATTCGCGGTAAGGTTGTATATCAAGCATTTTGCCCCCATTACCCTTGCGTGAAAATCAACTGTTCCAGCAAGTGATTGGCCACCGTCGACGCCTTGCGAGGGAAAATCGCCTGCCGCCAGGCCTGGCCTTCAATCACGTCCAGAATCAGTTGGGCAAGCTCGCGCGGATCCAACGCTACCGCAATCTCGTCAGCCTGCTGCGCCAGAACGATAACCTGCACCAGTGCATCCATCAGTTGCTGCTGGTTGGCATCAAATCGCTCCGCCAGGGTGGGATTACGCGCAACCTCCGCCACAATCTCTGCCGACAATTGCACGCTGTCCGGTGAAGACACAAAAGCGTGATAAGCGTTGAAAAAGTCGGACAGCGCCTGCTTTGGTCGATGTTTCCCTGCGGTCAACTGTGCGGCAAACTCGCTGAAAAACGCATTCTCCAGCAACGCGATTTCACCAATCAAATCATCCTTACCAGCAAAATGATTGTAAAGATTGCCCACGCTGACGCCCGCTGCCAGTGCGATATCTCGCATACTGGTCTGGTGAAACCCCTTGTGGGTAAAGCTATGCAATGCGGCATCAACAATTTTTTCTCGGTTTCCCATGGTTCTGTCTCGCGGTTGAAATGTGGCTAGCGATGTTCAAAACAACTAAAAGTGAACGAACGTTCGTTCATTTTTAGTTGTAGCATACAGAATGTCAAACCGGCGAGTTTGAACCAAAGATAAACAATCAGGAGAATAGTAAAGCGATAAAGGCGCTAACCCCGTTGCCAGGGCTAGCGCAGGGGCGATCAGTGCAATGCACCTTCTTGTTTAACCGACGTGAAAGTCTGCATAAGTTTCACCACGTCCTGCATGCCCACATTCACCTGATTGATCACCTCACCGGCATCATGCGTCAGGGCAACGCCACCGCCCGCTTGCTCCACACAAACCGCCATTCCGGCAATCGCCGCCGCCACGCCCTGTTGAATCGCTTTGGTAATCCTTTCGATTTCTGTCGCCGCCTGGCGGGACTGTTCTGCCAGAGTACGCACTTCGTTGGCGACCACGGCAAAACCGCGCCCGTGTTCCCCCGCGTGCGCGGCCTCAATAGAAGCATTGATTGCCAGCAAATTGGTTTGAGAAGCAATTTTACGGATTGACTCCACCATGGCACCAATTTGCTGTGACCCTTTGCCCAGTTCGCTGACCACGGCGGAAGTATCGCGTGCGGCCGCTTCCACCTGCTGCATGCCCGCCACCGCCTGCTGCACGATCACCGCCCCCTGCGCCGCGGTTCTGTCGGTATCCAAAGAAAGATGGTGCGCGTTGCGTACCATCTCTTCCTCGTGCTGCTGCTGGATCATCAGCCGGGTAATGTCCTGGGCAATCTTCACCACTTTCACCAGCCGCCCATCTTCGTTGAGGATCGGGTTATAACTGGCCTCCAGCCAGACTCGCTCCCCACGACGATTTACCCGCTCAAAACGCCCGGTGATAAACTCACCGCGTGCCAAACGCTGCCAGTGCTGACGGTAATCGTCAGAGGCGGCAAATTCTGGCGGGCAGAGCACCGCATGCGACTGTCCGCGCGCCTCCTCCAGCCGATAACCCATCAGATTCAACATATTGTCATTAGCGTCGAGGATCTTTCCCTGTGCGTTGAAAGTGATCATCGCCATAGATCGATTTAACGCTGCCAGTAAACTTTGATGTTCCTGTGCCTGGGTAATACGTTCGGTCACCACGCTGGCAATCTTGACGATCTCCATCACCCGCCCCTGCTTGTTCAATACCGGTGTATAGGTACCCTGCAGCCATACAACTTCACCGTCTTTGCGAATGCGCTTTATATTGTCGGTAATCGGCTTGCCATGATTTAACATTTCCCAGTGCTTACGGTATGCCGTACTCGTAACATATTGCGGGTCACAAAAAATACGGTGATGTTGGCCGATGACTTCCTGGCGCTGGAATCCCATAGTTTGCAGAAATAAATCATTGGCTCGCAGCACGGTGCCGTCGGGTTTAAATACAATCATGGCAACGGCATTTTCTATCGCGTTCAATTCCGCACGACTGTGGGTATTTAACTGACTGAATCGTAACAGCATAGGGTAAAAATCCTTCTGGCAGATGATTTAGCGAACAATGGCTTCTCATTTTATTTTTACACACGCCGCGCCCACACGCAGGCGCGCATCAACCAGAGAAACAGGCAGGCCTAATTCTCCAGACAGATAACGCTAACCGGGATAAATATATCAATTCAGTAAAGTAACTATTAATTTTTGAATAAATAATTAAATCAGGATTTTTATTATGGTAACCGCATTGAGAATAACGCAAGTTGAAGAAATTGAAAGGAAAACGCGAAGTATTATTGGCGCCGGTTAAATAACCGGCGCCTGCGGACATTAATACGACAGCCGAGACTCAGGCGACCAGTAATTCCTCCGTCGAAGCCGTAGCGGTGATAGTAACCTCCGGTGGGAGATAGCGCAGCTCACTGAGCAGCATCTGGTGATCCTGGCCCAACAGCAGGATCACGCTGTCAGCCGCATCCAGCCGGTGATCGTCGTTATTGTCGACAATAATATAACTGCTGTTTTGATCGGCCAATACGCTGCTCACCCCCACCTTAGCGCTGAGAGCCCCCGGTCTGCCCAGATCCAGCAGTGCCGCCAGCAGTTGGCTGGCGCTGCCCATCTGTTCATCCCCCAGCACACCAATCCGGGCTTCGATATTTTGGCCGTCGCTGGTGCCGTAATCCGCTAATGAGCGACCTCCGGCATCATGGGATAAGCGCACTCCGGACAAAACGTCAGTAATGCTGTCTTGCTGCAGTGAAAAACCCTTGAGTGTGACGCCGGAAGCCGCCGTGCTTGATTGCAGAGTTACGCTGTTCTGCCCTGCACCTGCGATTAGCGTGGTATCTCCCTTGATGTTGAACTGGTCATTGCCCCCTCCACCTTTGACTAACAGTTGCTCACCCACCAGCCCCAATTCGGCCAATAACGGATCCAATTTGGCCTGGCTGGCACCGCTGAGCGGCAGTAAATCCAGCATCTGGATCAGCGTACCGTTTCCGCTGCCGCCATGGGCCGAATTCAGGGTGAACGCATTACCGGCAAAGGCGGAAGCGTCAATCAGCCCCACCTTGTGGTAGCCCTCCTCCAGCGTCAGGTTAAAACTCGCTCGCCCCGAAAGCACAATGTCATGCACCTGGTCATTGCTGCCGGTCAACGTCAGTGCGCTACGGCCCCAACCCGCGGCATTGATGGCAATCAGCTCCAGCGGATTTTCACTGCCGTGAGAATCCAGCGCCAAAGACCCGACGTTTCCGCTGCCGGAAAATAACAGATCGACGCGGTGAGTGGCATTCGCCAGAAAATCGATTGCGAGGCGGCTGTCCGCCTGATCGCCCACGCTGCTGATTTCAAGCCGTGCAGCAGTCGCATTAGCGTTAATCACTTTGACATTATCCGCCCGATCGGAAAGCAACAGTCCCCCGCTACCCAGATCGTTCGCAGCCCGATCCTGGACAACATACCCACCCCGTGTTCCCTCTACCGTCGCGTGACCATTTAGCACGCCATAGTCAAAAACGTGGGCTTCAGTCGCCAGTTTTTCTGTCTTAATCCCACTCCAACTGACCTTATTCAGAGTCGCTTCAGCCTGGCCGATATAACCAGCCAGATCGAGCTGTTCAAAATGGCTGAAGTTGGCAGCGTTGCTGCTCACCGTGCTAACACGCATTCCCCAAAGATCGAGTGTAGAAGTGAGTTTGACGATCAGGTTAGCAGACAAGATGTCCATGCCCGCACCGCCGTCGGCTCTCAGCCCCCAACCGACATGGTTTGCCCCTCCAGTGGAGTTCCCGGCCCACAACAGGCTGTCATTGCCCTCATTGAGATTAAAATTCCCGCTGGCGGCAGCCACATCGGCCAGCGCCGTTAACTGTACCTGATCGCTACCGTAGGTACCGTCGAGAGTGACGTTGGCGTTATTTACGGTCACCGCCACGCCATATTTAACGTTCGGGTTATGATGCAACTGAATGGCCGCAGCCCCATCCCCATTGATAGTCAAATAGGAAAGCTGGGAGGCATAGCTCAGATCCACAGAGACATCCTTATCTGCATTGAGGAAAACCCGGAACAGTACGGCAGTTTCCGCGTTGCTCAGCGAGTGTCCGACATGGGTGTTTACCGTCCCGTAAGCATTTCCACCCTCTTCGCTAGTGCCAAGTGAAGCCGTGGTTTTATAGGCCAGGCTTTGGCCAATCTCACGGGCAAACGCCCATTGCTCACTCTGAGTCACTCCGCCAGTGACGTCGTTAGTCATCAGATCCTCAACTACCGCCTGCGTAATCACCCCCTTGTCGTCACCCAAAGTCCGATAATGTGCCAGTTGCTGCTCATCCGCGGCTCTGCCATGAACGGCCTGATACACGTGTTGAATAAAAGCATCCCCCTGCAAATCACCAATCTGTCCCTGAAACTCGGGGGTTGCCAACAGGGCAGCGACCAACTCCGGATAACTCAGGGTGCCGGAGGCCAGGGTTTTGCTCCAGGTTTCCAGTGACGCGGCATCAATACTCCGTTCAGGAATAGCGCGAAACAGCGCTGCCACTTGCTCCAAATAAACCGGGGCAGGCAGTTCCCCCGACGGATATTGATAACCGGCATCATTGAAATGCTGCTGCGCAACCTGATCTTCCGGTGCCACTTCGCCACGTAATTGCTCAATCATGGCAACCAGCAGATCGCCACGCGTCGCCCCTTCCGCCAGTTGATTTTGATAATCGGTCAGCTCAGACGCCGTTGGCGGGCGCTCAAAACCCTGTTCGAACAACTGCAAAATAAAGTCGCCGTCAGAAAGGTTGTTGATTGGCAACGTCTCTATTTTTTCCTGCGCCAGAACGCCCAGGTCGGCCCCCTGATTAAGCTGACGGCCATAAGAATTGATTTCGTCAGTCAGCCAAGGGGCTTTCAGTAGGTAGAACATGGCGATGGCATCAGCGGCCCCTCCGACAGCATCATCGGCAACAGAAGGGAATAGCCCCTCGGCAATCCTTTGATCCAATGCGTCACGCTGCGCGAGGATAGCCGGATCGTCCCCCAGATAATTAAAAAGACTGATGACCACACTGGCGATCGCGCTATTGAAATGGCCCTGCATAAGCAGCTCGTTGATATAATCCGGGTCGGGGTAGGCGTTATAAACCGAAAGGTAGACTGAGGTGAGAATATCGTATTCGCTCTGGCCGTTCATCCAGTCGGCATCAGGCTGACTCATTAAAATACTGGCCATGTAAGCCGGTGGCTGGCTGCTGATATCAAATTGACTGTCGTAATAGTCAATTTCAGAAACCGTCGGCAGACGTCCGAAAATCCCGATGATCAGAGCGCCGACTTCTTGTTGCGTAGATAAAGGAATCATAATAACTCCCACTAATGTGTCGAATGAAAGATACGGCACATCAGTGCCGCAACCTGTCTCCAACTGCATGGAGAGAGACGATGCACACTGCTGGGATAGCTATTATTGGTATGGCTACAGTTAAGGAACCTTAATGGGATATGTCAAGAAAGGGTGTCAAGCCTAAAGTCGGTATGGGAGCTGCCTCCCATACCGGCAAAAATCTGTGCAAACTCCGAAATTAGCGCCAGCGTTCTGCCGCCCAGGCGGCCTGTTGCTCGGCGTCATGGAAAGTCCAGGCGACAAAGCGGCTGATCTTTTGCCCCTGCGCCATCTCGATAGTGCGCACTTCCGCCACCCCGGCCAACTTCGCCGCGTGATAAATCGACGGCAAGGTGGTGTGTTTGGATATCAAAGAAGTGAACCACAGGCAGTTCTGCGCCTTGCTGACGCTTTCTTCGACCATTTTACGCACGAAGGCTTCTTCGCCGCCTTCACACCACAGTTCGTTATTCTTGCCGCCAAAGTTCTGTACCGGCTTGTCGGCCACTTCGCCCTTGCCCAACTTGTGCAGTTTGCGGCGGGTGCTGGCCTGCGCTTCCTGCTCGGAGCCGTGGAATGGCGGGTTGCACAGCGTAGCGTCAAACTTCTCTGCCACACCGATGATGCCGTTAAAGATAAACTCCGGCTGTTTTTGCAGGCGCAGGCGCACGCTGTTTCTTAGCGTCGGGTTCATTTCGACGATCATTTTGGCCGAATTGAGCGACACCGGGTCAATCTCTGAACCGGTAAAACGCCAGCCGTATTCGCGCAGGCCTACGATCGGATAAATGCAGTTGGCACCAATCCCCACGTCAAGGATCGCCACGCCTTTGCCACGCGGGATCTCACCGTCGTTGCTGGTCGCCAGCAGATCGGCCAGATGGTGCAGGTAATCGGCGCGCCCCGGGATTGGCGGGCACAGGTAATCGGCGGGAATATCCCAGTGCTCGATACCATAGAAGTGTTGCAGCAACGCACGGTTGAGCATTTTAACCGCCGCCGGATCGGCAAAATCTACCGAGATATCGCCCCAGGCGTTCGGCTTGACGAACGGCTCCAACGCCGGGCAGCTGGCGATCAGCGCCGGAAAGTCATAGCGTGAGCGATGACGGTTACGCGGGTGCAGTCCGCTTTTCTGCTGCGGGAAGCTTTTCTTTTTTTCCACCGTGACGGGCTCTCTTAAAGGTATTTCTGGCGCGTAAGATACCATAAAGCGAAGACAAACTTGCAGGCGGCGGGAAACACGTCAAAATATTAGCTCTGTTTCCCCTATCTCAGGCCACCTATGAGCAGTGAGTCCCGTTATTACTATGAACCCGCCGCCGGCCATGGTTTGCCGCACGATCCGTTGAATGCCATTGTCGGCCCGCGCCCGATAGGCTGGATTTCCTCGGTCAGCGTCACCGGCCAACGTAACCTGGCACCCTACAGTTTTTTTAATTGCTTCAATTATCGTCCGCCGATCATCGGCTTCGCCAGCAGCGGCTGGAAAGACAGCGTGGCGAACATCGTCGAAACCGGGGAATTTGTCTGGAATCTGGCGACGCGTCCACTGGCCAATGCCATGAATAACAGTTCCGCCAGCCTGGCGCGCGGTGAAGATGAATTTGCCTTTGCCGGCGTGACACCGCTGCCCAGCCGCCGGGTGAAGGCCGAACGCGTAGCGGAAAGCCCGGTTAACTTTGAATGCCGCCTGTCGCAGTGCATTCAATTGCAAAGCGCCGCGGGTGACAAGGTGGATACCTGGCTGGTGTTGGGGGAAGTGGTGGCGGTGCATATCGATCCGGCGCTGCTGGACGAACATGGCATCTATCAGACTGCCGCCGCCGAACCAATTCTGCGTGCCGGTGGGCCGAGCGCCTACTATGGCATCTCCGAACAGCACCGTTTCGACATGACCCGCCCGGATGCGCAAAAGCGCTGATCGCTCACGGGTGGTGATAAAAGGCCCGCCGGTGCAGACACGCGACGGGCTTGTTCAGCGGTTTCAGGCCAGACGTGCGTTAATCGCTGCGGCGAAGTCACGGCACATCTTTTCATCGCCCTCGGCGTTATCCGCCAGCACCTGCTCGCCATCCACCACGCGGATATGCGCCGCCAGGTCGAAGTCCGCCGCCGGTTGCGGCCGGGCAGCGGCAGCAGCGATGGTCTGCTGAGCATCCTGCCACGCCTGCGCCACCGTCTGGTTACAGGCCTGCGCCAGATAGTCCGGGTTAAAGCCTTCGCCGGTCAGGCTGCGTAGCGTCTCATCATGGCTGACACCGTTACCCGGTAGCCAGTAGTGGTGCGCCAGATCCGGGCCAATCGCCGGGTTATCGGTAAGATAGCCGTCACGCTGCAGGAAGAAATGGCGCGTCTGTTCGACCGCCATCAGTGCCAGCAGATACCCCTGATAGGAACAGGCCGACTCCAGCGACAACAAATGCGGGATCGCCAGCGTCGGACGCGGGCTACCGCTAATGCCCAGAATTTTGTGCTCAACCTCGCGCGCCAGTGCGGTAATCGCCTCTGGTGTCAGCTGTTGCTCATCCCACTGATACAGCGCCCATTCAAAGTAAGGCACCAGCAGAATATGACGTTCATTGAACGCACGCATCGGCTGGCGTGCCGCAATACTGGCCTCAATCAATGCATCCGGCACCGGCTCACCGGCGGCGTTTTTCGCATAGCGTTTCAGCCAATCGGCGTCGTCCAGCAGGCTGTCACAGAACATCGACTGGGTTTCCGCATAGGCCATTGAGGTCGGCGGGAACTCCTGCGAGAAGCAGGGCGCGTTCTGGCAGATATTGGCAAAGTGCGCGGCATGGCCGCCCTCGTGGAACAGCGTATTGAGCCCATGAGCGCCACTGCCCACCTGATCCGGCTGCGCCAGGCTGGTGAAGTTAATCCGCGCCGGCAGCCATTTCCCCTGCTGGATAAACGGCGGTACCGGGCCGTGCATAAAGCCGTTTTCATACTTGCCCTGACGCACCAACAGATCGAGATCCATCTGCGCGCCACGAAAACCGATGTGCAACCTTTTGAAGCTGTTGATCCAACGTTCAAGCGACTGGGCAAACGGGAAGTAAGGATCCAGTTGTCGGGTCACGTCACCGGCGCTGGCGAAGCGCACGTTCCAGGGTTGCAGCGCCTGCTCGCCCTTTTGCGCCGCCAACTGCTGCAGACTGCGTGAATTGGCCTCACGGGTTTGCTGCTCAAAACGATCCAGAATGGTGAACAACTGCTCCGGCGTCATGCGCTCGGTCTTGTTGACCTTGTAGTCGAAATAGTTGCGAAACCCCATCTGGCGCGCAAAGCGGTTACGCAGGCTAATCAGCTCCGGCAAACCGTTGTGCAATAGCCACTGTTCCAGCTCACGCAGCGCATTCTGCGAACTGCGGCGGTAGTCTTCATTTTCATTGGTGGCCTGGTTGGTCAGCAACTCACCGAGCGAGGCGTTCACCCGCTGCCCGGCGGCATTCAGATGGCTAACCGGGTTGGCCTTGCGCCGGGTATACAAGTCCGCCTCGGCACTGATGATTTGATCCAGCAGCGTCTGGGCCTCGGCATCTTCAATGGCGTTACAGTCAAAGAAACGCAGCCAACCATTCAGCCCATGTTGCAGCGCATCGCGCTGTGCGTCCTGCGGCAGAACTTCCAGCCCAGCCAGCAACTGACGAATTTCCGCCAATCGACGCGGTTCGGCGATAAAGCGTTTATAAGCGCTTTCCGCCGCCGAAAAACGTGCTGAAACATCGTCACCACCGGTGCCCATATAGTTGTGCCAGAACAGATCTTCTTTGGTGCGGTGAACCTCAAGATAATCCTGATTCAATTGATTGAAGTAATCGAGAGCCTGTTGCATAACCATCCTTTCAGCCGAATAGCGAAGTGTTCCAGTATAGCCAAGGGATTTACGCGCTGCGTAAACGTTCCAAACCCTGTTCCAGGGTATCAACCTCACCGGCGGCCAGCAGGCAGCAGGCAATCTGGCGTTGGATCGCCAGCGGGATCGCCACCTCACCCGCCAGGCAACGTTCAGTCCAACGCGCGGTGGTCTCGGCATCTTTTGCCGCCGGCAGCTCGGGAATTTCATCCTGCGCCGGTCGTTCCAGCAGCACCTGCTGCTCGCCGTTAACCATGTAATGGATCTGTGGGCATCGCTGCGGGTTGGCATAGGCCTCGCCTTCGGTACCGTGCATCAGTAGCCCACGAGCGCCGATTTGGCGGAAAAACGAGGCCACACGGCCGACGTATTCCGGGTGCGACACGCTGGCAATACGCAGCACATCCTGCTCGGCGAACGGGGTGGCCAGTTTGGCCAGGGTATGGGCGCTGTTACGCACCCCCATGCGCCAGCGCAGGCCAAGTTGACGCTCCAGAGGGGCAGACAAGGTGGAAACCGGGATAAACACGACTTCACCTGCATCCAGGCGCTGCTGCGCATGAGCAACATCTTGCGACCAGGGCAGACCCAACGCCTGGAAGGTTTCGGCGCTGGTGACGCGGGTGCTGTCATCGAGCACGCCATGTACCACCACCGGCAGACCGACGCGTTTGAGCAACAGCGCCAGTAGCGGCGTCAGGTTCGCCTGTTTGCGCGCGCCGTTATAGCTCGGCAACACTACCGGCATCGGTCGCCCAGACGGAGCCTGCAGGCGGATCACCTGCTGTTGCATCGCCTGATAAAAGCCGAGCATTTCCTCTTCGGCTTCGCCTTTAATCCGCATGGCAATCAGGATGCCGCCCAGTTCCAATTCGCCAACCTCATCGGCCAGCATCTTTTGATAGAGCTGAAAGGCGGTTTCCCGATCCAGATCGCGCGCATGGTTCTTGCCACGGCCGATCTCTTTAATGATTTTGGTGTAATCCATGGTCTGCTTTCCCCTGATTCAGTCTGGAGCCAGCATACCTTATCCACGCCGCCGCTCAACCTCATCTGCCAGTTGCTGCTGGTCAACATCACCGGCTCGCAGCGCGGCGATCACCCCCTCGACATCTTCGGTGTTGCGGTTCTGGCTCATCTTCCATTTGCCTTCGCGGTGAGTCACGGCGATCTCGATACCGACAATGCCCCGGATCTGTGCAGCGATATAATTGGCCGGAGCATCGCCGATATGCCAGGGTTCAGGCTGGCGGCCTTCCTGCAACGCCGTCAACCCGTCCAGCTGTTGTCGCAACCAGCCCGCGTCCTCCGTTACCCGCGGTACACCGCGCAGTTGCACCACGCTATAATTCCAGGTCGGTACCGCCTTGCCGGTCTGACGCTTGGTTTCATACCAGCTCGGCGAGACATAGCCCTCACGCCCCTGAAACACTACCAGGCACTCCTGCAGGGTCTGTAGCAAGGACCAATGGGGATTGATGCGGGACAGGTGCGCCCGCAACACAATATTGCCCTGCTCATCGGCGTCAATCAAAAACGGCAGCGGATCCGCTACCAGTCCCTGTTCACCGTAGCTGATTAACATGCCCAGCGGGTGGGCACGTACCAGAGCAATTTGACTTTCCAGGCTGTCATCGCGAAATGAGGCGGGTTGGTACATGACGTCAGGCATCCTTCAACGTTATCGGGTGGATGAATAGCAATAACACCCGCCACAGCTTTACTAAAGATCCACTTTGCGCTGTTGTTGGATGATCCACCTCAGCAGCCCCAGGGCAACGGCCATCGCCAGCAGGTTGTAAACCATGGCCCCGGCAAACGCCCGCCCATAACCCTCTGCGCCCGCGCCGCCCGCCAACAAGGGAACAAAAAACGCGCCGCTGGCGGCAATCCCCAACGCCCCACCCACCTGTTGCACGGTGGAAATCACCCCGGCCGCCATCCCCGCCTGTTGTTCTTTTGCCAGTCCGAGCACCAGGTTAAGCAGCGGTGTCATACTCAGTGCCTGACCAAAACCCAGAACAACCAGCCCCGGCAACAGCCACAGTGGCTGAACCAGCGCCGCGCCCCACAGCACCTGCGCCACCAGCAGTGCCATCCCGGTGGCGTAAATCACCACGCCAAGCGCCAGCACGCCATTGCCCCAGCGCTGTACCAGCGTCGGTGCCAGCAATGAAGCCAGCATAAAAGCCACGCTGGCGGGTGCAAACAGGCTGCCGGCCTGAAACGGCGTCAGGCCAATGCCCGCCTGCAACAGCAGGGCAAAACACAAAAAGAACGAAGAGGCGGTCGAGTAAATCACCAGCACCACTGCCACGCCCGGGGTAAAACTCCCCTGCCGCAACAATGCCGGATCCAGTACCGCGTCCCCCGCACGCTGCGCCAACCGCCGTTCCCAGCGGATAAAGGCCCACAGTACCGCTACGCCCAGCGCCAGCGTAGGCAACACCCACCAGGGCCAGCCACGCGACGGCCCTTCCAGCAGCGGAACCAGCAGCAACAACAGCCCGGTTGCCGCCAACAGCAGGCCAACGCCATCCAGCCGCTGCGCCTGTTCGAGGCGTGATTCGGGAATACGCCGCGCCGCCAGCATGGCCAGCGCTCCCACCGGCAGATTGATCAGAAAAATCATTCGCCAACCGCTGCCGAAGATATCGGCTTCGATAATAAAGCCACCGAAAATCTGACCAAAAATCGCCGCCAGCCCCAGCGTCATGCCCAGCCAGGCAAAGGCCCGCCGCCGCTGCTGCGGGCCATACAACACGCGCAGCAACACATAGATCTGCGGGAACAACAGCGCCGCCGTCGCCCCCTGCAAAAAGCGCGCTACGATCAACATGCTCAGAGAGGTCGCCAAGCCACACAGCGCAGACGTTAACGTAAAGCCCAACATGCCGAGACTGAACATGCGACGACGACCAAAGCGATCGCCCAACCGCCCGCCGGCAATAAGTAACACACCGAATGCCAACTCATAACCGGCAATAATCAGACCCAGACCGGCAAAATCAGCGGCGAATTGTTGCTGGATCACCGGCGCTGCCACGTTCACCACAAACAGGTCGAACACCGTGACAAAACCGCCCAGCAACAACACCGGCAACCCCGACAGACGACGATCGTCTCCCGCTAATGACTGTTCCATAATGACCTCCAGAGATTGGGATGGCGGCAGTATGGAACATGTCTTAAACTGTTACTATATAGCCATTTATACTATTACTAACAGCAACAGGACAGCCACTATGCCACCGCGTACCCTCAACCGCACCCGCCAGGATCTGGCGGATTTTCTGCGTCAAAAGCGCGAGAAATTATCGCCGCAGGCGGTAGGTCTGCCGAGTGGTACCCGGCGCAGAACTCCGGGGCTGCGACGGGAAGAAGTGGCCGCTCTGGCAGGCGTGGGTCTCACCTGGTATACCTGGCTGGAACAGGGGCGGGAAATCAATGCCTCGGTGGATTTTCTGGAGAATCTGGCACGGGTGCTGAAGCTGGACGCGACCGGGCGCTACCATCTGTTTTTGCTGGCGCATCAACGCCCGCCGGTACCGGTCGGTCATCAGTGGTGTCAGGTTTCGCCGCTGGTGCGCCGCCTGCTGGACGACCTGCAACTGCGGCCGGCTTACGTCATGAACCTGAGCTGGGACATCATCGCCTGGAACCCGGCGGCGGATTTGCTGTTCGCCATCGGCGATCGCCCGGCGGAGCAGCGCAACATGCTGTGGATGCTGTTCGCCGATCCGCAACTCAACCAGCGCCTGGTGGAATGGCAAGCACAGGCGCCTCAGGTTCTGGCCAGCTTTCGCCGCGACTACGCCCGCGCGCCGGAAGACGCCGTCATGCAGCAACGGGTGCAGGCACTGGAGCAGGTTTCGCCGCAGTTCCGCCAACTGTGGCAGCAGCATGATATTCACGGTCGTTGCCAGGGGCAGCGTACTTTCAAGGTGCCGGAGGTCGGCCAGGTGACTTTTGAACATGCTTCGTTCATTGTCGATGAGGAAAATCATTTACGACTGGTGATGTACAGCGCGCTGGCGCAATGCCCGGCCAGCGCGGCGTTTGAGGCGTTGTTGCAGGAGTAAGGCTATTTACGACTGTCAAAAATCAGCTTGCAGGCCAGCCCGGCAAACACGCCACTCAGCAGGTAGTTTGGCCAACGCGCACTGAAGCGACGGCCAACAAAGCGACTTTTCATACTGCTGACCGCCATAATCAACCCGCCGTTAATCAGCAGTCCCACAAGGTTCAGCACGGTCGCCAGTAACAGCATTTGCACCACCAACGAACCTGCCTGAGGATCGATAAACTGCGGGAACAATGCCAGAACGAACAGCGCCATTTTGGGATTGAGGATATTGGTAAACAGCCCCTGCCGGAAAATCCGCATGGCAGGTACCGCCGCTAACCCGGCGGAAGCCTGCAAACTGCTGCCGGTTCGTAGCGTTTTCCAGGCCAGATACAGCAAATAGGCCGCCCCTAACATACGCACCGCGTCATAGGCCAGCGGCACCGCGACGAACAGTTGTGACAAACCTAACGCTGCCGCCAAAGCGTGGCAATAGGTGCCGAGCTGGATCCCCGCCAGCGACGCGAAACCCGCGCGACGCCCCTGACTGACACTGCGCGAAGCAATCAGCAGCATATCCGGACCGGGGGTAACCGTCAGCGCCAGACAGGCACCGGAAAACAACAAAAGTGTGGAAGCATCAACCATAAATCACCTGGTACACCGTAGCGGGAAACAGGCTTTATCATAGCTCTGCCGCAGCCGTTTTCCAGCTCTGTCACTGTTCGGGAGCCTGCTTGCCGCCTGGCGCAGCCGTTAGCCGCACGCGGCGCTCACCCAGCAGGTTCATGCCTGCGGCTGCCAGCAGGATAATGGCCGCACCGGCAAACTGCAGCGCCACCAAGCGATGGCCAAACGCCAGCCGGTCTACCAGCATGGCGGCAATCGGATAAATAAACGACAGCGAGCCGATCAGGTTGGTCGGCAGCTTTTGGATCGCGCCGTACAGCAACACGTACATGAACCCGGTGTGCAATACCCCGAGCGTCAGCAGTATGCCCCATTGCCCGGCATTGGCCGATGCATGGAAATCCACCAGCGGCAGCAGCATCACTACGCCGACCGTCACCTGGATCAGCGCAATCAGATGTGGCGGCGTTCCTTTCAGCCGTTTGGCGGCCAGCGCCATCAGGGCATAGAAAAACGCCGCCCCCAGCGCCAACAGAATACCCATCAGGTAGTTGTTCTGTCCGCCCGCCTGCTTCGGCTGCGCCAACACCACCAGCATCATGCCGATAAACGCCAGCACCAGCCATAACAGTTTACGGGCAGTCAGTTTCTCACCGAGGAACAACGCGCCCAGCGCCACCAGCATAAACGGCTGGGTGTTGTACACCGCGGTAGCGATGGAGATTGACGTATAGGAATAAGCGGCAAACAGCAGCAGCCAGTTGACCACCAGCGCAATGCCACCGGCAACCGCCACCAATAGCGTGGTGCGGGTCAAACTGTCACGCCGCAGTTGGCCCAGCGCCGCGCAAATACCCAGCAATACCAGCGCCCCCACCGCACAGCGCCAGAACACCACATTCACTACCGATTGGCCCGACATCAGTACAAACCAACCAATGGTGCCGGAAATCAGCATCGCGGCAACCATCTCCAGCGAGCCGCGTTTTATCTCTGCGTTCATCGTTGTTTCCTCAGGATAACTCAATACGCTTAGCTTGCGACTTTCTCGTGCCGGTTTCTATGGCATAAAAAAGGCCAACATGCTTAACTGCCTTTTTATTTAAGGCATAAATCAAAATTAACCTAATGAGGAACTTATGGATGATATCGATCGCCAAATACTGACCCTGCTGGCGGAAGACGCACGGGTGTCACTGAAAACGCTCAGCGCCAGAGCCGGGCTGTCTTCACCCAGTACTTCAGAGCGCCTGCGGCGGCTGGAAGAAAATGGTGTGATCCAGGGTTATACCCTGAACGTCAACTTACAGGCATTGGGCTACGCTTTTCAGTCGCTGGTGCGCATCAAACCGCTGCCGGGCATGCTCAAGAAGGTCGAACAGTTGATCCAGGATATCCCGGAGGTGATTGAATGTGACAAGGTGACCGGCGAGGACTGTTTTATCGTGCGGTTGGTGGCGCACTCGATGGAGCAACTCGACCAGATCCTCGATCGGCTGGCCGAGCGCGCGCAGAGCAACACTTCCATCGTCAAAACCACGCCGGTGAAGCGCCGCCTGCCCCCGCTGCTTTGATTAACGCGTACGTCGGCGGGTAAACGGACTCTTGCGTTTTTTGTCTTTTTTCTCCGCCGCAGCGGCAGATTTAATGGCGGCCAGGTGTGCCTTGTCGGCCTCCGGTACTTCGCGCTGTTCGATAGGAAATACCGGCAGTGACGCCAGCAAACGCGAACCGTAGCTTTTGGTCAGCAGGCGGCGATCGTAAATCACGATCTCGCCGTGGCATTCATTACTGCGGATCAGTCGCCCCACCTGTTGGATCAGGTTGAACGAGGCGCTTGGCAGGCTCTGCACTTCAAACGGATAACGCTTCAGCGATTTTAGCCATTCCCCCTCGGTCAGGATCACCGGACTATCAATGGGCGGGAAGGCAATCTTGTGGATATGCACCTGGGTCAGCAGTTCACCTTTTAGATCCAGCCCTTCGGCAAACGACTGCAGGCCGATTAACACGCTGGCCGTGCCCTTTTCGACCCGTTTACGGTGTTCTTCCACCAGCCGGTAGCGCGGCTGATCGCCCTGTACCAGCAGCATCAGGCGCAGATCGGTCACATAGCTGAGGAAGGTCTGCATCGCCCGGTGGCTGCTGAACAGGATCAGCATCCCTTTGTGCTTGCCAGTGGCCTGCTCGGCGCGGAAAAAGCGCGCCATCTCTTCCAGATGTTCGGCTTCATTGGCCATTGCCGGCTCAAAGCGCATGTTCGGAATAACAATTTTGCCCTGTTCCACATGATTGAAGGGGGAAGACAGGGATTCAAAACGATCGCCGGCCTTTTCACTCAGGCCGCTCATTTCCTGCAGGCGCGCAAAGCTGTTCAGCGAGCGCAGCGTCGCCGAGGTGATCACCACGTGCGGCACCTTGCGCCATAGCAGCTTTTCCAACTGATCGCTGACGCGAATGCCCACACAATGCAGGTACAGGTGGGTCACGTTATCACGCAGATCGCGCGTGACCCATTTGGAGATCGGTGCGTTGGAGGATTTATCCAGCGCGGCCAGCCGCCACAGTTTACTCATCGCCTCCAGATAGCCCAGGGTGCGGCTCATCTGAATGATCGAACGGTGCAGCCGCACAATGTCGTGCTTGCCGGTCTGTTCGCTGAGATCGTTGACGATAAACTCCGCCAGCCCGCGCAAGGCGTCGGTAAGCTTGAATAATCGTGCGCAGGTTTCTACCATCTCCGTCGGCAGTTCCCCCATTTCAAATCGATGTTCGGCGATGACCGTATCGGTCGGCAGATAGGCGCTGACCTGATGCTCGAAGATTTGGATCAGTTCGCGCAGTTCTTCACAGTGGTTCTTCAAACGTTCGTCGTTTGCCAACCCCGGCGGGCTTTTCGGCCGGTATTGCGTCATGCACAGCTCAACCTGGCGCACGATCATGTCCAACTGCAGATTGGTCGACAAGGCGGTGATTTCACCTTCAATCTCCAGCGCGTCACGCGCTACCTCCGGCAGATGATGCCCTTCGTCCAGCACCAGCAGCAGCTCTTTCGGGTTCGGCAGTACCGACTCGGTTTCCAGCGCCGCCATCACCAACGCATGGTTAGCCACCACCACGTCGGCGGTTTCAATCTCTTTACGCGCGATATAAAACGGGCATTCACGAATGTAATGGCAGTTACGGCCCAGGCAGTTGGCTTTATCGGTGCTGAGCTTGATCCACAGCGGATCGTCAATCGACTGTTGATAATGGTCACGCAGCCCGTCCCACTCATGGCGGCCAAGCGCCTTGCTCAGTTTTTGACACAGCGCCTGTTCTTCACCGCTCGAAGGCGCAAGTTCGTCACCCAGAAACAGCATCAGGTCGCCCTGCTCGCTGACGTCAGTGCAGAGCGCCGCCAGGTTACGCGGGCAAACATAGCGCCCGCGGCCAAAGGCACCGGTAAATTTCAGATCGGGAATGATCTTCTTCAGCAGCGGCAAATCCTTGCTGTAGATCTGATCCTGCAGTGCCACGTTGGCGGTGCTGACCACCAGAGGTTTACTCTCTGCGCGGCCGACGGCGATCCCCGGGATCAGGTACGACAAGGTTTTGCCTACGCCGGTTGGAGCCTCAATCGCCAGATGGCGCGGATAATCACCGGCCAGCGTTTTTGCCACTTCGGCGATCATCTGCCGTTGCGGTGCACGGGAAATAAAATCCGGTATTTGCTGCTGCAGGGCTTTGTACCACTGGCCAATCTGATCTTTAACTGCGGGGGAGAGCGCCATTCAACTCTATATCTCTACGAAATGATGGCGCTATTGTCCCACAGACCGTCGGCCACGTCAGCCTGGCCTTCAATCATTGAGGCGCGTCCCGCACTGAACGACCACTCATCCAATTGAGTGGTGGTGATCACCACCATCACATCCTGCGGACGCAACTGGAGATTCTCCGCCAGCAACGCCGCCAGCCGTTGATAAAAACGCTGCTTGGTGGCGGTATCACGCGGACGGCCTATGGTGATGTAGAACAGCACATAGTCCGCTGAACGCGGGCCGCCAAAATAGTCGCGATCGTAAATCAATTCGCCGGGGCGATATTGATCGATGGCCTGAAACTTATCGGCTGCCGGGACATTGAAGGTTTCGACCAGCGCCTGGTGCAGACTGTCAGACAGGGTTTTCAGGTATTGCGCTGATTTACCCTGGTGCAAAGCGATGCGGCTGAATGGCATGAGACTACTCCTGTTTCAGTTCACGCAGGCGCGCCACGGCAGAGGCCGCCGCAGGCCAGCCGGCATAGAACGCCAAATGGGTGATCAACTCGGCAAGCTGTTCGACGTTAACGCCATTGCGTTGGGCCAGTTGCAGATGAAACGGCAATTGCTCCACACGATTAAGCGCCACCAACGCCGCCACGGTGATCAGGCTGCGCTCACGCGGAGTCAGTATTGGCCGCTGCCACACGTCGTCGAATAATACGCTGTCGCTAAGTTGCGCCAGCTTGGGGGCGATGTCGCCGAACGCCTGCTGCCCGGCCTGTTGGGAAGGTTGCATCATTTTCTCCTGTCGATTTACCAATAGCCTGAAACTACCCGCAATCACGGCAGGTAAAAATCGGGATTTTTGATATTGAAGGTCCACAAAAACAGGATGGTTAAAGCAGAGTAACGGCGCGCAAGGTAGCCCAATGTATAAATCTCACACATGATTCCTCCAGAAACCTGGCACGTTGTCGGTAGCGATAATTCCGGTTACCGACAGTTGTCCGAAGAAGAAATTCATTCTTTCCGCAACTTTTTTAATCGTTCGACATGGAAATGAATATTTTGTCATAAATAGATCACATAACTACGGTAAAAAACCTGCGCTGCAAACAAAACGGGCGGCACAGTGAAACAGCAGTACAACTGATGATAAGCGTCTTTCAATCGAATAAAGCAGGGTAAATCATGAAACGTAATCTTCTGGCCGTTATTATTCCGACACTTTTAATTGCGCAGACAGCACAGGCAGCAGAAATCTATAATAAAGACGGCAACAAACTTGATTTTTACGGCCGCGTAAAAGCACTGCACTATTTCTCTGACGATGCCGGTAATGATGGCGATAAAACCTATGTGCGTATCGGTTTTAAAGGCGCTACTCAAATTAACGATATGCTGACTGGTTATGGCCAGTGGGAATATCAGATTTCAGCTAACCATTCTGAA
The DNA here is from genome assembly GCF_056376275.1 of Serratia sp. AR11. NCBI lineage: Bacteria > Pseudomonadati > Pseudomonadota > Gammaproteobacteria > Enterobacterales > Yersiniaceae > Serratia > Serratia sp. AR11. The sequence continues at coordinate 1,582,385 of NZ_CM150739.1, read as the reverse complement.
TCCGACAGCGCGAAAGACACCAAGACTCGTCTGGGCTTCGCCGGTCTGAAATATAAAGATATCGGTTCATTCGACTACGGCCGCAACTACGGCATTATCTATGACGTCGGCGCCTGGACGGATATGCTGCCTGAGTTCGGTGATGATGCCTACGTCAAGACCGACAACTTTATGAACGGCCGTACCAACGGCGTAGCCACCTACCGTAACAACGACTTCTTCGGCCTGGTTGAAGGTCTGAAATTCGCGGTTCAGTACCAGGGCAAAAACGAAAACGACGGCCGCGCCAACAGCAAGGCGAACGGCGACGGTTGGGGCCTGTCTTCCAGCTATGAAATCATCGACGGCCTGAGCGTCGGTGCTGCCTACGCCTCTTCCAACCGTACCGCCGGCCAAAAAGCAGGCACCTTCGGTAAAGGCGATAAAGCGGATATCTGGGCCGGCGGCCTGAAATACGACAATAACGACGTTTATTTGGCAGCGACCTACTCGCAAAGCCGTAATATCGCGCCTATTTCCGGCACCGCGACCATCAATAATACTTCTACCTCAGTTAGCGGCTTTGCTAATAAGGCGGAAGGTCTGGAATTGGTTGCGCAATATCAATTCGACTTCGGTCTGCGTCCATCGCTGGGTTATGTTCAGCAGAAAGGCAAAGATATTGAAGGCATCGGCGACGCCGACCTGGTGAAATATATCGACGTTGGCGCTTACTACTATTTCAACAAGAACATGTCGACCTACGTCGATTATAAAATCAACCAACTCGACGGCGATAATAAGCTGGGTCTGAAAGACGACAACGTCATCGCCGTCGCCCTGACCTACCAGTTCTGATGTGATGAATAACCACCACTGCAAACCTTAGCTTCACTTGATACCCAGAGTCATTTCGCCGGGCGGCAACGCCCGGTTTTTTCATTTGGTGCCCTGGCCGCCCTTCGCCTCTCATCGCCGCATCAGGAAACTTGCCTTACAAAACAAACGGGTCTACATCTATATACCCTATGGGTTTCAAGTTGCAGCTAGGCGACCAGCTCGTTCATCCCCAGGCGCTTACTTAAGTAAGTAACTGGGGTGAGCGAGTGCAGGTAACAACGCTGCGGCTTGAAAGACGACGGGTATACTTGCGCAAATCAACCTGGACGACTTCATGCCAAACACTTCCCCATTCGAATACCACTCAGCGTTGCGCTACAGCAGTGATGAGCTGGCGCAGATCCTTTGCCACTGTTTTGAAAACTACATCGTGCGCTTCGTCATTGACGGTGCCACCTTCGCCCGCCGCTTTGGCGCCGAAGACCTTAGCCTGAATGACAGCATTATCGTCACGCACCAACAGCAACCGGTGGCGCTGGCGTTGATTAGCCGCCGTGGTTTGCACAGCCGGGTATCGGCGCTGTCCATCCGACCGGAAATGCGTGGTAAAGGGTTGGGAAAAGCGCTGATGAAACGCATTGTCGCCGATGCGCGTGAGCGCGGCGATCGCCAACTGTCGCTGGAGGTGATCGAAGGCAATGACCCCGCGATTGCGCTGTACCATCAGGCTGGGCTGCAAATCGTCCGCACGCTGACCGGGCATCTGGCCGGCCCGCAGATAGCCACCGAAGTTGCAGAACTGCAAGAGGTCGATCCGCTGTTCGTCTCCCACCGCCTGATTGCCGATGGCGCCACCGACCTGCCTTGGCTAATCGCCCCGGAATCGCTGTTCAAACTGCCCGGCAAGCCCTATGCCTTTGCCCTGGAACAACACCAGGCCTATGCGGTGGTGCAGGTCGGCGCGGATAAGTGCTTTTTACGCATGATTTACGTCCCGCCGCAGCACCGTTTCCAGGGCCATGCCCGGGCGATGCTGGCCGCGTTACAGACGAAATTCGCGTCGCTACCGCTGACGGCCAACGTTTACGTTCCCGAAGTGGCTGCCCCCTTCTTCGACCGGCTCGGCTGGCAGCAGGACGCGTTACGCCAGTTTGAAATGACGATGACCTTAGGCACACCACAATAACAAGCAGAGAGTGATTCATTTATGGCAGGAATAAATAAACAGAAAATGGCCCTTGGCACGGCGATCGGTATGGCGCTACTGACTCTGGCCGGCTGCGCGCAGCCACCAAAAACCGATCTGCAGGCCCAGCAACGCCTGGCAGATCAGTCGGTGCTGGCACTGAACTGGTTCCAGCAGTCCGGAGAATATCAGGCGCTGTCACACCAGGCGTTCAACAGCGCCAAACTGGCCTTTGATCAGGCCAAGGCCACGCCGGGCAAAAAGAAAGCCGTGGTGGTAGATCTGGACGAAACCATGCTGGACAACAGCCCGTATTCCGGCTGGCAGGCGCAGCAGGGCCAGCCTTTCGCCGCAGCCACCTGGGCCAAATGGTCGCAGGCAGAGCAAGCCGGTGCGGTTCCGGGTGCCGTGCAATTTGCCCGTTACGTCAACAGCCATCAGGGCACCATGTTCTACGTTTCCAACCGCAAGCAGTCTGAATACGCCGCCACGGTGGCTAATATGCAGAAACTGGGCTTTACCGGCATGTCGGAAAAAACCGTGCTGCTCAGTGGTGATACCTCCAACAAGCAGCCACGCTTCGACACCATCAAAAACGCGGGTTACGATATTGTGGTCTACGCCGGTGACAACCTGAACGACTTCGGGGCCGCGACCTACCACAAGGATAACGCACAGCGCCGCGCGTTTGTCGCCGACAACCAGGGCAAGTTCGGCACCGAATACATCGTGCTGCCGAACCCGCTGTACGGCGACTGGGAAAGTGGCATGGCGCCGGACTATAACAAGCTGACGCCGGAGCAAAAACTGCAGATACGCCAACAGGCTATCAAGGCCTGGAACGGGCAGTAATCCCTGCTCACCCGCTAATCTTGTAGGGGCCCCGGTATTCGCCCCCTACGGACGACGGGGAAAGTTACAGCAACTTATACATATAACTGGTGGCATCCAGCGCACTGCCGTTGCTGGCGAGGGCGTATTGCGGAATGCTACCCGCCAGTTGGAAACCCAACAGGCGATACATGCCCTCCGCCGTATCGCCGGTCAGGGTATCGAGCACCAATAAGTGCCGCTGCTGCTCAAGTGCGCTTTGCTGCACCTGCAACATCAGGCTACGGGCAATACCCCGGCGGCGAGCGTCCGGGTGCACCATCAGTTTTAGCACCTCAGCCCGGTGGCGGCCGTTGTCCGGCATCGCCAGCAGCAGTTGCACCGTACCCACCACTCGCCCGGCATCGTATGCCACCAACAGCAACCTTTCCCCACGCTCAATCGCCGGTAGCAAGCCACGCCAGAACGCCTGTGCCTGCTCCAGTGTGAACGGCATGATAAAACCAATGCTCGCCCCCTGGGAGACGCTGGCTTGCAGCATTTCGGCCAGTTCCGGGATCGCGTTTTGTGCCGCTTCGGCATTCAGTTGCTGTATCTCAATCATGATTAAGGCCTGCTGATAACAAGGGTGTAGTGGGCCGGCTCAGGGCCGGAGGCATGAAATTTTGAAGCGCCGAACAGCCGATAACGCAGGCAGTCACCCGGCTCAAGCTGGAAGGTGCGCCCCTCCAGCGTCAGTTCTAGCCGCCCTGCCAGCAGCCACAAATGGTGCTCAAGCGCATGTATCGAGGGCGCGTCATAGGCAATCACCGCCCCGGCCTCGAGTGTGCATTCAATAAACTCGGCCTTATACAAGGCAGCAGGCGGTGATACCGAACGGCGATGAAAACCGCTTGCGCGATCCACCCATACCGTCTGCTGCTCACGATGCAGCAACTCCGGCGGCTCGTCCTCAACCTCGCTCAGCAGCCGCGACATGGTCAACCCATAGGCCGAGCACAGTTTGTTTAACAATGAAGCGGTCGGGCTGGTTTCAGCGCGTTCGACCCGCGACAACGTCGCCCGGCTGATGCCGGTTTGCTGAGCCAATTCCTCCAGCGACCAGCCCTGCTGCTGGCGTAAATCAGACAGTCGCTGCGCCAGTCTGAGATCGGCACTTTCCATTCCGTTATCCATGATTAAGTCTCTGATACAAAAAATCCCATATAAGAGAAATAATCTCAAATACGGGATTCGTCAACCAGATTTTTAACTGGCACTACAACTTGGCGAAAAGTCTTTCGCTGTTATGACGGCAGAGCCGACGACTCTGGTACCTGCTTGTCGCTGTCAGCAACCGGCGGTGCGATCGCCGCGCAACGCCAGGCACTGAACACCGCCAGCAGCGGCGCCAATGCAAACAGCAGGAACAGCCAGCGAGCAGCGGAGGCTGCGCCCTGCGCACCACCCGGCACATTTAACCCGGCCAGGTTGGCAATCATCCCGGCCAACGCAGCCCCAAAGGCGGTTGCAAACAGTTGCACCGTGGTGATCGACGCCCCGGCAATATCCTTATCGGCCTCAGGCGAAACCTGCAGAATACGCGTCAACAGATGCGGCCAGCCGAAACCAATACCAAAGCCCACCAGCGTCAGCGCAATCACAATCGGCGTCAGCCCTGCCCAATGGCCGCCAGAAGGTATCGGCATCAGCAGGCCCAATGCCAGTAGCCCCACCAACACCAACATCGGCCCGCTGATAATGGCCCGGCGGATGCCCGCACTGCGCCAGCCGGAACTGAGGATTTCCGATAACGTCCACCCCGCAGCCATAGTGGCCGCGATATAACCGGAAATCAGCGGGGACTGGCCGTGCAGGGTTTGCAGAAAATAAGGCACGAAGATTTCACTGGTCATGCCCACCACCAGCAGAGAGACGGTGATATACAACGAGGCCAGCGGCGAACCGCGGCGCAAAGCCCCCTTCGGCAGCAATCGGGCGCGGGAGTGCGCTTCACGCTGTATCAGCCAGGCCATCATCAGCACGGCCAACGCAATGCCGCCAAGATTGACCCACGCGCTATCCGCCAGGCTACCGGCGGACACCACCATTACCGCCGTCGCCAACAACAGCAGCTGAGCCAGCGGCAGCGGTGCCGCCTGTTGCTGCGGTTTGCCTTTTGGCAGGATCAGGAAGGTAAATCCGGCGTACAGCACCATCACCGGCAACAGGATGCCAAAGGCCCAGCGCCAGGCATTCAGTTCGGCAAAAATGCCGCCCACCGCCGGCCCTACCAGGGTCGCGATGCCCCACATTGCCGAGATCAACGCCATCGCCCGCGGCCATAGTTTTTGCTCAAATACCAGATTGATCATGGCGTACGAAAGCGCGAAAATCAGCCCGCCGCCGAAGCCTTGCACGGTTCGGCCGAGCAACATCACCGGCATTGACGGCGCCAACGCGCACAGCATCGCCCCGGCAATAAAGAACAGTGACGCCACCACGTAGGCACTGCGAGCCCCGTAACCGCTGAGTAAACGAGCCGATAATGCCGAACCCAGAATCGACGCCACCACAAACAGCGTCGTATTCCAGGCATACAGACTCAGCCCGCCGATATCCTGCACCACCGAGGGCAGAATGGTGGTAGCGACCAGAATATTGATTGCATGCAGCGCTACGCCGAGTGAGAGCGCGATCGCACTGGCACCATTTTTGCCGGAAAATAGATCGGCCCAGCGGCTATCATCGTTGGTTATCACAGTTGTCGTCCTGTTTTCAGAGGAATGGCATTGAGTTAAGAGTGATATTGCGTTAAATTTAACAAGAATTATCTTGGAATAAGAGTAGGGCGAGGCGGAGAAATATGTCAAGAATAAACTTGGAAAATGGCGGTAGCCCCGCACAATCGGTCAGTGACCGTTTGCTGACACTATTGAAAACCCGCGGCCCACAGCAAGCGTCTGATGCAGGAAAAGTCCTTGGTACTACCGGCGAGGCCGCGCGCCAGCAGTTCGTCAAGCTGGCGAAAGATGGGCTGGTTGAAGCCGTGGCGGAAACCCGTGGTGTCGGCCGACCAGTGCAGCTCTGGCACCTGACTGCCGCAGGCAATGCACGCTTTCCGGACACCCATTCCGAACTGACGGTACAACTGCTGCGCACCGTTCGCGACAAGCTGGGCGAACAGGCCATCAAACTGTTGATCGACACCCGCGAGCAGGAAACGCGCATTAACTACAAGCAGGCGATGGTCGGCGCCACCGATTTGCAGGAACGCGTAGCGCGCCTGACGGCGATCCGTTGTCGCGAAGGCTACATGGCCGAATCGCACCTGCAGGAAGATGGTTCTTTTCTGCTGGTAGAAAACCACTGCCCTATTTGCGCCGCCGCCACCGTTTGCCAGGGATTCTGCCGCGCGGAACTGAGTGTTTTTACCGAGGTGCTTCAGGCTCAGGTTGAACGCTCAGAGCATATTCTGGCCGGTGCGCGCCGCTGCGCCTACCGTATTTCACTGCTGTAACCGACATCCGGCACAAGGCAGCCCACAGGCTGGCGTCATCCGATGAGTCACCACCGGAAAGCCAGCCCATTGTTCGCTTAAAAAAGTACTGAAAAGCGTTGCTTATCCTCTGCCCAATCGGGTTTACTGAACCCTCTAATAATAACCTTCCCTGCAGAATTAAAATCCATGCTAAGCCAAAGTAGCCGTAACGTCCTGCCGTTAATCGGGGCGCTGTTCACGTTATATATTGTCTGGGGTTCGACCTACTTCGTTATTCGTCTGGGCGTAGAGAGCTGGCCGCCGCTGATGATGGCCGGCATCCGCTTTCTGGTCGCCGGTATTGTGCTGTTTGGCTTTTTAGCACTGCGCGGCCACGCATTGCCGACGGCAAAACAGTGGCTGGCTGCCGGCACCATTGGCATTTTGTTGTTGGCGGTAGGTAACGGCCTGGTAACCGTGGCAGAGCATCAGCACGTGCCCTCCGGCATTGCCGCTGTGATGGTAGCGACGGTGCCGCTGTTCACCCTGTGCTTCAGCCTGCTGTGGGGCATGCGTAATACCAAACTGGAATGGGCAGGTATCGGGCTGGGACTGGTGGGGATCGTGCTGCTGAACACCGGCAATAATCTGGTCGGCAACCCTACCGGCGCACTGCTGATCCTGCTGGCCTCCGCCAGTTGGGCTTTTGGTTCGGTACTGGGATCGCGTATTTCTCTGCCGGCCGGGCCAATGGCCGGGGCAGCCGAAATGCTGGTGGCCGGTGTGGTGCTGCTGGTTGTCAGCCAGCTCAGCGGTGAGCGTTTGACGCAAATGCCCAGCGCCAAAGGCTTCTTCGCACTGGGTTATCTGATTGTCTTCGGTTCGATGCTGGCGATTAGCGCCTATATGTTTTTGCTGAAAAACGTGCGCCCGGCGGTGGCAACCAGCTACGCCTACGTCAATCCGGTGGTGGCAGTGCTGCTCGGCATCGGCTTTGCCGGCGAGTCGCTGGCCCCGCGTGAATGGGCAGCATTGGTGATTATCGTCGCGGCGGTGGTGCTGGTGACGCTGGGCAAATTCCTGTTTACGCGTCCGACCAAAGTTCAGCCGGTCGGCAGCATTAAAGAGTGACCAAAATGGCGGTCTGCGGGCCGCCATTCAAAACGATTCTTGTTTCGTCCGTTGAAGAGACTATAATTCCCGCTGTTCCGGGCAACCTGCGAAATTATCCCAATGCTTAAAAAATCGTTCATTATCGTTATCTTTCTGTGTGCCTTTGGTTCACTCGGCGGCGTCTTCCTAGCCGGGCTGAACATGTACACCCGCTCCACCACGCCAAGCGAAGAAACCACCACCTCCAACGAAGCCGCCGCTACTGCTACTCCAGCAGAGAACATTCAGGCCAAGTGATGCGCCATCCAGCTCTGACAGCGCTGCTGTAAAAAGCGCTGTAGTAACCTGACGCGCTCCGACACCTGCGAGCGGTGCGGACAGCCGCCGCCGGCGTAATATCCAGCGAGCGCACCGCCGTTGAAAAGATGCCGCCCTCCACCGTCCTGACAAACACATCAAGGTCGATAAAGGATGTCATGGGTTATTCCTGCGGCTGGATAAAATCTGCAAATCTCTCCTATCTTACCGCGCCAGATACTTACCGCCATGAATTAACATTGATCATAAAGCAACCATTAGTTATGCTTAGGTCATAACTTTATGGAGCACCAAGATGGATGAAAACAATGGACTGGACTACATCCTTAGCCTTCATGGCACCCGGGTCAGCCGTGAAGATGGATACTGGTGGAAAATAGAAGCATGGAAGGTCACCAAAACGGCATTTATTCCCCATGGCATACGCTACAACCTGACGTTACACGATAAATACAACACCCGGGTGTTTGGCATCGACAATGCCCATGCAATTAAAGCCCCTCGAAAAGGGAAATTTTCGGGCAGAGTACTTTATGACCACCAGCACCAAACCCCTACGGATAAAGGCTCTCCCTATGAGTTCCATTCCGCGTTTCAGTTGGTGGAAGACTTTTTCACTAGAATCGATGAAGTAATAAGCAAGAGAGAAAACCGAGGTTGAAGATGAAAGCACTGATTGGCGTAATGCCTGAAGAGTTGATCCGTAAACGGATCCTGGCGATTGCAAAAGGTGAATATCAGCCACAGGAGTGTGAACCGCTAATCTGGTTCACCTCGATGATTGCTTTGGCTCAGGTGCTCAGCAATGAGAACATCGCCTTGCTGCGGCTGATTGATGCTGAAAAACCGGAGACCCTGAGTCAGTTGGCTGAGCTCTCCGATCGGCAATTAAGCAACCTTTCTACCACGTTGAAAACGCTTAGCGGCCACGGTTTGGTTACACTCGAAAAATATGGCCGAACGGTCAGACCCAAAGCCTTGTTTACCGACTTCGAGATCATTGTTGATCAGAAACTGAATGCTCGTTTTAGTGCGGCCTGAACGCGCATCTATTATTAAAATAATTTAACAAGTGTTTGCCATTTAGGCCAATGTGGTGTTGGCCTCCCGTCGTGTCGGTAGCATGTAGCAATACCAACCTGCCGACGGCGGCGGGCGGCTATAAGCTTAAAGCGACGTCACCCCAAGCGCGGCGGCCTGTTGTTCCAACCCGGCGATTTTTTGGTATGCCGAACGCGGCACCAGGCTGAAATCACCGATCAACAGGCTATCGCTCACCGCTTCACCCAGCATCGCCCTGGCCCCGGCGCGCAGTATCTCCAGCTGTTCCGGCGGGGTTTGTCGCGAGGTAATCAGCGGCAACCCCGGTACGCTGGCCGTTCGCCCAATAATTTTTAGCCCCGCCAGCGCCTGCGGCTGTGCCCGTTTCAACAGTTCCAGACTGACACAGTCAACGGCAGCAATATCCACCTGCCGATTCTGGATCAGCTTAATCGACTGATAATGCGCACCAGAGGCAATGGCGGCGCGGAAGAATTTTCCCTCCTGAGCCAGGGGGGCAATCAACGCCCGCAGGCTGTTATGGCCTGACTGCGAGTCGGAACTGTTATAGGCCGCAACCCGGCCGCGGAAATCCTCCAGCCGTTCGCCGGGCTCATCATCGCGCACCACCAGCCAACTGCTGTACTCCGGCCCTGTGCAACCCTCAACGCGATAATGATAGGTGCCAACCAGTTGCACCTGCGGCAGGCTGATGGCCAGCGGATAGCCACAGGTTTGGCTGAGCAACAAGTCATCGCGCTGCCAGTGTTGTGCCAGATCCTGTGGCCAACTGAGCGACTCGGGCGCTTGCGGTAATCCCAGTTGCAACAACTTGCCGCGCAGCACCTGCCAGAAGGCTTCCGCCGGTTGATGTGTCACGCCGTACATCGGTAAAGATACCTGCATCATGTTCCCTTATCCGGCAGAAGAAGAAGTCACCAGCGCCTGCTGACGCCAGGCGGTGAGATGGCGTACCCAACGCTCAAACAGCATATCGGTAATGATCGCCAACAGGGCCACCACCACCGCGCCCTGGATCACATAGGCAGTATTAAAGCCGCTCAGGCCAATAATAATCGGCGATCCCAGGGTTTTGGTACCAACGGTAGAAGCTATCGCCGCTGTACCAATATTAATGATCACCGAGGTACGAATGCCGGCGACGATCACCGGCGCCGCCAGCGGCAGTTCGACGCGCCACAGGATCTGCCGGGGGCTCATCCCTACTCCCTGCGCAATCTCGCGGGTAGCGCTGGGCACAGACTCAATCCCCGCCAGCGTGCCCTGCAAGATCGGCAGTAAACCGTACAGCACCAGCGCGATGATCGCCGGCTGCTCACTAAAGCCCATCACCGGCACTGCGATCGCCAGTACCGCCACCGGCGGAAATGTCTGCCCCACCGCCACCAGGGTTTCCACCAATGAGCGGAACTCCTTACCGGCGCGGCGCGTTACAGCGACGCCGGCGCTGACGCCAATCACCACGGCAACCAGGCTGGAAACCGCCACCAGCAACAGATGCGCCCACACCAGTGAGATAAAGCTGTCCTGCTGATACACCGGCCGCTCCAGTTCGGGAAACCAGGCGGCAAACAGGCCGTGTAAATGATTCATGCCGAACACCAGTGCCAACAACAGGGCAAAGGTCCAGGGCAGCGGATCGCGCAGCCAGCGCAGGGCCCGAAGCGCACTCATGACAGCGCCTTTTGGACAATCAGATCGCTGAAATGCAGCACGCCGAGCGCTTCGCCCTGTTCACCCGTCACCGGCAAACATTCGCAGCCGCGTGCCACAAACACCGACAGCGCTTCGCGCAGGCTCATGGCGGCGGCAATAGGCTCCCCTTCCACATGGCCAGGCCGCACCCGTTGCGCTACCGTTTCCAGCGACAGCAGCTTGATACCGCGATCGCTGCGGCCAAAGAAATCACGCACAAAATCGTTGGCCGGTGCGGTCAACAGTTCCAGCGGCGTGCCCTGTTGCACGATGCGGCCCTGATCGAGCAGCACGATGCGGTCCGCCAGTGCCAACGCTTCATCGATGTCGTGCGTCACCAGTACGATGGTGCGTCCGGAAAGATGGTGGATACGTGCAATCTCCGTCTGCAGTGCCGCACGGGTCACCGGATCCAGTGCGCCAAAAGGCTCGTCCATCAACAGCACTTCTGGGTCGGCGGCCAACGCACGCGCCACCCCAACCCGCTGCTGCTGCCCACCAGAAAGCTGGTGCGGGTATCGACGGCGAAACAAATCCGGCTCCAGATGCAGCAGCTCCAGCAACTCGGTCACCCGATCGCGAATGCGCGCACGCGGCCATTTCAGCAGTTGTGGCACGGTGGCAATGTTCTCTTCCACCGTCCAGTGCGGGAACAGGCCGATCGACTGAATGGCGTACCCCATGCGGCGGCGCAGATCCTGGGGTTTGAACTTCTGGATCTCTTCATCGGCAAAGTAAATTTTGCCCCGATCGTGCTCGATCAGTCGGTTGATCATTTTTAACGTGGTGGACTTCCCTGAGCCAGAGGTGCCGATCAACACGGCAAATTCGCCCTTGGCAATCCGCAGCGTAAGATCGTCCACCGCCGGCTTGCCCTGAAAAATCTTGCTGACCTGATTAAACTGAATCATCGGCGTGACACTTCCAAAATTGAAACCAAAAATTTAAACAGCGAATCGACGATTACCGCCATCACGATCACCGGGATCACCCCCAGTAGCACCAGATCCAACGCGCTGCTAAGCAGGCCCTGGAAGACGATGGCACCAAAACCTCCGGCACCAATCAGCGCCGCCACCACCGCCATGCCGACGGTCTGCACCGCCAAAATGCGCACGCCAGTCAGGAACAACGGCAACGCCAATGGCAGCTGCACGCGCAAGAAAATCTGCCCACGCGTCAGCCCCATGCCACTGGCGGATTCAATCACGCTGGCCGGCACGCTCTGCAATCCGGCCACTACGCTGCGCACCAGCGGCAACAGCGCATACAACACCAGGGCGACAATCGCCGGAGCCATGCCAATACCGCTGACGCCGTGTTCTGCCAGCCAGGGCAGCGCCTTCGCCAGCCCGGCTAATGGCGCGATCAGCAAGCCGAACAGCGCAATCGACGGCACGGTCTGGATAATGTTCAGAGTAGAAAATATCGGTGTTTGTAAGCGCACAGAGCGAAAGCACAGCACCCCGAGCGGAATGCCAATCACCAACGCCGGCACCAGCGTGGCCAGCAAGATGGTCAAGTGCTGCAACAGTGTGGCGTCAAATACGTCCTGCCGGTTGTAGTACTCTTTCAGCAGCGAAAGCTGATCCAGCTGATGGCTAAACAACAGCACCAACGCAGGCAGCACGACCAGCAGGTTGCCCAGAATGCGCCACAAATGCGAGGCGGTAACGCGGGTCAGGGCGTCGGCGGCCATCAACAGGCTCAGCGCCAGTATCAACCAGCAGCCACTGCCCCAGGAAGTGCGTGCCAGTCTGGATCCCTCCGACGCCAACTGTTGGGCCGCATGCCCACTCAACCAGAAGGTCAATGCCAGCAACACCGAAGCCGTCAACGCGGTAAGCAACGCATTGCGCCTGACGGGTGCCAACAGGCTGAGTACCGCCAGCACCAGCATGGGCACCAGCAGCCACAGCGCCGGGCCGTGCAACAGGGAAATCAGGGAAATGCTCTTGCCCGACAACAGGCGATTGGGGGCATAGCTGAGAAACGGCAGGCCAAATGCGGCCAGCAGCAACAGAATAAGCAGCGTCAGTAATACGCGGTTTTTTACGGCAATAATCAAAGAAACTCTCCAGCTCCATTTTGGCCCCCAACGGGGGCCAGCGGCGTTACCCCTTAACCAACCCTTTCTCTTTCAGATAGGCGGCCGCCACCTGTTTGGCGTCCTGGCCTTCCACTGCAATCTGCGCATTGAGTTTTTGCAGCGTTGGGCCGTCAAGTGTTGCAAATACCGGCTTCAGCAGTTCGGCGATGTTGGCATGCTGTTTCAGCGTTGCCTCGCGGATAATCGGTGCCGGTGCGTAAATCGGCTGTACCCCTTTTGGATCTTCCAGCGTTATCAACCCCAGCGCCGCCACCGGGCCATCGGTACCGTAGGCCATGGCCGCGTTGACGCCAGAAGTTTGCTCCGCCGCCGCCTTGATGGTCACCGCCGTATCACCGCCGGCCAGTGACAGCAACTGGTCCTGGTTCAGCTTAAAGCCGTAAGCGTTCTGGAACGCAGGCAGCGCATCCGGGCGTTCGATAAACTCCGCCGAGGCTGCCAACTTGAACTTGCCGCCGCCGTTGATCCACTTGCCCAAATCGGCCAGCGTTTTCAGGTGATTGGTCTCCGCCACGTCCTGACGGATAGCAATGGTCCAGGTGTTGTTGGCCGGAGCCGCATCCAGCCAGACAATTTTGTTCTTGTCATAATCGAGCTTCTTCACCTTTTCGAAACCGGCCTGGGCATTTTTCCACGCCGGGTCTTTTTCATCAGAGAAGAAAAATGCGCCGTTGCCGGTGTATTCCGGATAGACGTCAATTTCGCCGGAGGTGATCGCCCCACGCAGCACCTTGGTGGTGCCGAGCTGTAATTTATTGGTGGTTTTGATGCCGTTGGATTCCAGCACCTGCACGATAATATTGCCGAGCAACGAGCCTTCGGTATCGATTTTGGAGCCAACGCGCACCGTGTCAGCCGCCTGTGCCACGCCGATGCTGGCAGCGAGTAAGCTCAGTGCCAAAGCTAATACGCGACCACGTGAGGGGGTGATTGCCATATTTTTTCCTCTTGTTGTGTATTTCCCGGCTATTTGGCCAGATCGATTGGAAAATCTTGAGAAGCGCGCTTCCATCGCACAATAAATGTCTCTGCCGGCCAGGCTTCATTTTCGCCCTGTGTTTCCCCTGGCAGCACGCCGGCATTGAACGGATGAACCTCAACGGCAACCGGGGTAAACGCGTATTCACTTACCCACTGGCCATAGCCTGCCACCACAAATCCCTGGCTGCGCTGCTGGTATTCATCACGCTCCGCCAGATACACCTGCCGTAAACCGTACCACGGTAAGCCGGGGAGATCATGGTGAACTAAATGATAGTTCAGATTAAGAAACAGCAGCCGCCACGGCCAGGCTGCCTCATTAATAATAGAACGTGCCTGCGGAGCTTCAACGGCACGATGCTCAAAAAACGATCTCACCTTGGTCAGTGCCAACGCCGGATAGCTGATGGCCAGCAGGTAAAACGCCACGCCAATGCCGTGCTGTTGTAGCCAGCTCAATACCCCCGCCAGCAGCAGCAAATGCACCAGCCACATCGTCAGAGTGCGTAATTCACCGGCGGCAATCGCTTTGGCCGCATTAGCCCCGGTGGCGACGATATCCAGTGCCGGGCCTAACAGCACGCGCCCGCTCAACGTATTGCGTACCCTGGCCAACAACGGGTACAGCCGTGGGAAACGCTGCCATTGCGCCTGGCTGAAGTAATAGCTTTCGGGATCTTCATGCGGAATGGTCAGATGTTCATTGCGATGGTGCTGAATATGCGTATCGCGATACAGGCCGTAGGGGTACCACACCGCCAACGGCAGCAGGCCGAATAACTGATTGAGCCGCGGCCAGCGCGTGGGATGACCGTGGATCAGCTCGTGTTGCAGCGACATATACCAGGTGGTCAGCAGGATTAGCAATGGCGTGCCCAACCACGGCCCCAGCGTCTGCCAGTACTGCACCACGCCAAACCAGCCGCCGTAAACCGCCGCCATAATGCCCCAGGTCGGCAGCTCCAGCCGCCAGTACCAACGCTGGTTAAGCTGCTGTATCCAGAGGCGTTGGGCAGGATGCAAATAGTGGCTGTGGCTTTTGGCTGAGGACATGCTCTGGCTCGCTGTATGATATTTTCCTCAGTATCAGCGAGCGGCAGGAGCGCTCAAAATAACGAAAGCGGCATAGCAAAGTTAAAAATCAGCTAGTTGCATCAACGGCCGGCGACACCACGATGAAACTTTCTCAGGATCGGCGGTTTTTCATCGCGTTCTGGGGTGACACCGTGCCGCCAAGAGGTATTCGTTACCTAATTAAAGCGCGGTGCGGCGATGTTTTCCGTTCGAGAAACCGTTGTCGTTTTCCCCGTTCAACGCTGCGCCCCTTACGCCAACCCAGGCAGTGGTGGGCTGAATGATAAAAGTGACGTGACTCCTTCACTAACCCACACTGAATGAATAGTTAAACAGCCCTTAACATGATGATTTTTCAACAACCTTGGGTTGTATGCTTATAACCAGAAAGAATTGGTGAGCGCCTGTTACCCGCCGTTATGCTCAGATTTTTGCTTATTAAGTAGAAATATCATGTCCAGTTATATTGCGGCCTCTGACGCCGCTAATTCGGCAGGGAATACTGATTTACCGACCGGTGAAGTCGTCACCCTGCGCAGCGCTGCCGACGTCTCCACGCTGGTCAATGGCGGTGCAGCCAAAAGCAACAATGCCCGCATTGTCGTAGCGATTGCACTCGGCGGCGTCTTTCTCGACGCCTACGATCTGGGTGCACTGGCTTTCGGCATCAAAGATGTGGCGCGCGAATTCAATCTGTCGCCAACCGGCACCGGATTGATCGCCTCTGCCATTACCTTCGGCGCGATTATCGGTGCATTTATTGGCGGCTACCTGACCGATAAAATCGGCCGTTACCGGGTATTTATGGCCGATATGTTCTTCTTCGTGATAGCCGCCTTCGCCTGCGCCTTTGCCCCCAACGAGTGGGTGCTGGGCGGCGCGCGCTTTGTAATGGGGCTGGGAGTCGGCATCGATTTACCGGTGGCCATGGCGTTTTTGGCCGAATTTTCCAAACTGTCAGGTCGTGGTAATAAAGCAGCACGTATCGCCATGTGGTGCCCCACCTGGTATGCCGCAATCAGTATCTCTTATTTGCTGGTGTTGCTGCTGTATGCGGTACTGCCAGAGAGCCACACCGACTGGCTGTGGCGGCTGATCCTCGGCTTCGGAGCCGTTCCGGCGCTGGTGATCATCGTCATTCGCAGTCGCTATATGAGCGAATCTCCAGTGTGGGCCGCCAATCAGGGCGACCTCGACGGCGCTGCTGCCATTTTACGCCGTTCCTATAATATCAACGCCGTGGTGGCGAAAGATGCCGAACGGGGTAAACCGATGCAGGCGCGGCGTGCCTCATGGCGCAACTACGGCACGCTGCTGCAAGGGGTTTATCTGCGGCGCACGGTACTGGCCACCGTTATCGCCGTCGCCTCGTCGTTCGCCTATAACGCCGTGGCGTTCGGGTTGCCGGTGATCCTATCGAGTTTTCTGGCGCAGTCGATGCTCAGCACGATTCTGGTATCGCTGGCGCTGAACCTGTTGTTCGCCTTTGTCGGCGGGCTAATTGCTGTGCGACTGGTGCCGACGTACGGCGCGTGGAAGATGACGGTGCTGGGTTACGCTTTTCAACTGGCGGCGCTGTTGGGGTTGGCGCTGATTGGTCGGCCGGACAGCGGCACAGAGGCGGCGGTCTCCATCGGTATGTTGGCGCTGTTCCTGCTGGGCCAGGGATTCGGGCCGGGGTCGCACAGTATGACCTTCGCCTCGCTCAGTTACCCCACCTCGCTGCGTGGGGTAGGTGTCGGCTTCAACCAAACGCTGATGCGTTCCAGTTCGACCCTGTCACTGTTTTTGTTCCCGGTGCTGTCCGCCGCACTGGGTACCGGCGTTTTTTGGGTGATTGCCATTGCCCCGCTCGCCGGGCTGATTGCGCTGTTGTCGATTCGCTGGGAGCCGTCGGGCTACGATGTGGATGCAGAAGACTTCCAGCCGTGTTAAGTAAAACGGGCTTCGTCATGAAGCCCGCTGTCCGCGCTACAGCCGGCCAGCAACTTATTTAGTTATTAAGTTACTAGCTTGGCAAGTTAATAGGTTATGACGTTCTCAGCTTGTGGGCACCAAAGCCCCTCGCCTCAGTCGCGATTGATTTCCAGCCAGCGGCGCTGTTCGGCGGAAGCGGCAATCGCATCCAGCACGCAGGAGACTTTCCAGCCTTCTTCAAAGTCCGGCCACATAGGGTCACCGGCGGCAATGCCGTTGACCAGGTCACGGATCTCTACCGTTTTCTGATCGTTAAAACCGATGCCATGCCCGGCGCTAATACAAAAAGCGGCATAATCCGGGTGCTTTGGCCCTACCAGCAAGGTTTTAAAGCCCTGGCGTTCTGCCGGTTCATCATGACGATACAGCTTCAGTTCCGCCATCCGCTCCTGGGTGTAACTCAGCGTGCCCTTGGTGCCGGTGACCACATAGGTCAGCCCCATTTTGCGCCCACAGGCAATACGTGAGGTTTCGATGGTGCCCATCGCCCCGCCGGCAAAGCGAACCAGCGCACTGGCCTGATCTTCATTTTCCACCTGATGCATCAGCGTGGGGTCTTTCGCATCCGGACGCTGCTTAATAATGGTCTGCATATCGCCGGAGACGGCAACAATGTCCCCCACCAGATAGTGCGCCATATTCACGATGTGCGCCGCCAGATCGCCCAGTGCCCCCAACCCGGCCGTGGCCTTGCGGCAGTGCCAGTCGATCGCTGTACGCGGGTCGGCGAGATAATCCTCGTTGTGGGTACCGTAGAAATGCACCACTTCGCCTATCTCGCCATTGGCAATAATTTCACGCGCCAACTGGCTGGTCGGGTTCTTCATATAGTTGAAGCCCACCAGCGTTTTGACCCCTTTGGCCCGCGCGGCCTGCACCATTTCGGCGGCGTCTTTGGCGTCCAGCGCCAGCGGTTTTTCGGAATAGACATGTTTGCCGTGGCGGATCGCCTCCAACGCCATCTCTTTATGCAGGAAGTTGGGGGCGCAGATATCCACCACGTCTATCGACGGATCGGCCACCAGTTGACGCCAGTCACCGGTAGAACGCGAGAAACCAAATTCTGCCGCGCGCTGTTGCGCCAGCTCCGGCGTCACCTCCGCCAGCATTTCCAGCACCAGTTCCCCTTTCAGTGGAAATACCGTGGCTGCCTGCGCATAAGCAATAGCGTGGCAGCGCCCAATGTAGCCGGTGCCAATTAAACCAACGCGTACCTGTTTCATTACTCCCCTCCCCGTTACCGATCCCATAACCTGCCAGTGCGCACAATGAAACACACCATCTGATAAATGTTTATATGGAATATAAATTTCAATAACAAGTAGGGGACAAAATAAAGATGATATTCGTGATAGCGTTCATAAAAGCTTGCAGGCTTGGATGAAACGATAAAAGGCCAGGCAGGCATCAACCGACCCAGCGGGGGTAAATGAATTTTTTATTCTAAAAAAACACCATCCGTGTTTAGCCTCGCCAGAAAGGCTTGCACCCTTCTCGCCATGCCTGTGTCCGTGTCAGGCCTACATCCGCCAACTGCTCGTCATCCAACAACAACAAGGATTGGCGGGTAAGATAACGCTGCCAATAAAGTCGCCAAAGGAGAATTAATCGGGTCTGACGGGGTCCCGGTACGTCGCCAACAAGAACAGTCATCATTCAATCTCCTTCGATTTAGCCTGAGGTCAATGATGCTGCACAGGCGAAAAACAATACAGATTCAAGCCGGCAGTATTTTTTCCATACAAAAACTGTCTCCGCCCGTCTGAATGGTCTAATTTAACTTCATCTGTACCGGTCTTTTCCTCACTCACTCTTATTTGAGGCATCTGTATGACACGCTACGCCACGCTGGCCGCCATCCTCAGCCAACGCATTGAACAGGGGCTTTATCCGGCAGGCGATCGCCTGCCTTCGGTGCGCATGCTAAGCCAGGAGCACGGCGTCAGCATCAGCACGGTGCAGCAGGCTTACCGTCTGCTGGAAGAGGGACAACTGGTAGAGGCGCGGCCGAAGTCGGGTTATTTTGTACAGACGCGGCGGACTTTGGCCGAACTGCCCACCGTGACCCGCCCGGTGCAGCGACCGGTGGATATTTCGCAGTGGGAGCAGGTACTGGAGCTGATCCGCAACAAGCCGCGCGAAGACCTGATTCAACTGGGCCGAGGCATGCCGGATATCAGTGAACCCACGCTGAAACCCCTGATGAAAGCGCTGGGGCACACGGGCCGCCACGGCGACTTGCGTAGCCTGCACTACGACAGCATTCAGGGCGTGCTGGGGTTGCGTGAGCAAATCGCCCGCCTGCTGCTGGATTCCGGTTGCCAGATTGATGCCGACCAGTTGGTGATCACCACCGGTTGTCACGAAGCGCTGTCCGCCGGGCTGCGCGCCGTCTGCCAACCAGGGGATATTGTGGCGGTTGACTCCCCCTGTTTTCACGGCACCATGCAGACCTTGAAAGGCTTGGGCATGAGAGCGCTGGAGATCCCCACAGATCCGCTGACCGGCATCAGCCTGGAGGCGCTGGAATTGGCGCTGGAACAGTGGCCGGTCAAAACCATCCTGTTGACCCCCAACTGCAATAACCCGCTGGGTTACATCATGCCGGAGGCGCGCAAAAAGCGTTTGCTGACGCTGGCACAGCGCTTTGACGTGACGATCATTGAAGATGACGTGTATGGGGATATCGCCTATCAATATCCTCGCCCACGCACCATCAAATCTTTCGACGAAGATGGCCGGGTGCTGCTGTGCAGCTCCTTTTCAAAAACGCTGGCACCCGGTCTGCGCATCGGCTGGATCGCCCCCGGGCGCTATCTGGAGCGCGTGCTGCACATGAAATATATCGGTACCGGCTCCACGGCTACCCAGCCGCAGCTGGCGATTGCCGAATTTATTCGTCACGGCCACTACCTGCAACACCTGCGGCGTATGCGTTCCCGCTACCAACAAAACCGCGACGTGATGACCGGTTGGATTATGAAATATTTTCCGCCCGGTACCCGCGTCAGCCAACCCCGCGGCGGCTTTATGCTGTGGATTGAGCTGGATGAAGAGTTCGATACCCTGCGGCTGAACCGTCATCTGGAGAAGCAGGGTGTACAGATCGCGGTCGGTAGTATTTTTTCCGCCTCCGGCAAGTACCGTAACTGTCTGCGCATCAATTATGCCTATGCACCTAAACTGATGCCCGAGATTGAACAAGCGGTATTGCGGGTCGGCGCAACCATCCAACAGTTAATGCTGACGTTCGAAAACACATTGGCGCAATCGGATTAACAGTTGGCGGGATCGGATTATCCGCACAGCATCTAACCTTCTAGAGTGAGACCTCACCCCATGAACAGGTAAGAAAGGTTTTATGTCGCAATCTCAGGTGTGGTTAATCACTGGCAGTTCACGCGGTCTGGGCTGGCTCGTCGATAACCGGTAAATCATAAGGAGTAATAATGAGCAGCGATCAGATAGCCCTGCCCAGCGCCCTGTCGGCCCGTCTGCGGACGCTGGGGGTGGATATCGAACGGGTCGGCCAGTTGGCCGGCTTGCCTGAAGGGTTACTCAGCGAGCGACATGAGAAGGTCAAGCTGTCCACCCGGCAGTTTTTCGATATCTGGCGTGCCCTCGCCCAGGTGAGCGACACCAGCTTCGGCCTGCGTCTGGGCGGCGAGGTGCCATCAGAGCATTATGATATTGCTTCGGTCGCTGCGCTGCACTCCGCCACCCTCGGCGACGCGTTGCAAAAGGTTGCCCGGTACAAACGTCTGCTGTGTCCGGAAGAACTGATGCTGGTAGAGGATGGCGACAGTATCCGCCTGTACACCCGCTGGACCATGGCCAAAAGCCATGCGCCGGAATTGCTGATTGATGCCATGTTTGCCTCGATTATTACCCTGTGCCGCCGTGGCACCGGTCAGGCGATACACCCACGAGCAATCGAACTGACCCGGCGGCCGGATCCCTCCTCACCGCTGCCGCACTACTTCGGTTGCCCGGTGCATTTCAATGCCCCGCTGGATGTGCTGGTGTTTGACCGTGCGCTGATGCACCAACCCTTTATCACCTACAATCAGGACATGCTGACGGTACTGTTGCCGGGGCTGGAAGTCGAACTGGCCAGATCATTGCAGGGCGACAGTCTGCCGAACCAGGTGATGGCGATCCTGGGCCGCAGCATGCGCGGCCAGCGTCCGAGCGTTAACAGCGTGGCCGCCGAGCTGTATGTCAGCCCGCGCACCCTGCAGCGTCGCTTGCAACAGCATGGCTACAGCTACCAGCAATTGCTGGATAAAACCCGCCACCGTACCGCCTGCCAACTGTTGGCAGACACCAGTCTGGAGCTGGGGGAAATCGCCTTCGTGCTCGGATTTGAAGAATTGAATTCGTTCAGCCGCGCCTTTATGCAGTGGGAAGCGCAAACGCCAAACCGCTGGCGCAACCAACGCCTTACCGGCCCCAGGGAAAACAGAGCATGAAAGCCATTATATTGGGCGCCAGCGGCATGGTCGGCCAGGGCGCGCTGCGCGAATGCCCGCGTGACTCGCAGCCTTTAATCGCCTGGCGCTGCCATCGGCGGGATGATTCTGCTATGTTAAAGCCGCGCGCGTGGGCCGCCTGCCCCACGCTTTCGCCACTGTGACAGAGACAGACTTCATGCCGTCAAAGATTTTATTCAGCGCCTGCCTGGCCGGTTTTAAAGTTCGCTACAACGCATCCGACAAACCTTTGCTCAACGCCACCTTGCAGCGCTGGCAGCGCGAAGGCCGCCTGGTGGTTTGCTGCCCGGAGCTGGCCGCCGGTTTTTCCACCCCACGCCCCTCGGCAGAAATCACGCCAGCCGCTGAAGGCGCCACGGTACTGGCCCAACGGGCAAGAGTGATTGAAGTCAGCGGCGGCGACGTCACCGCCGGCTATCTGCTCGGCGCCCATCTGGCGCTGGAGACCGCACAACGGCACGACTGCCGCTTTGCCCTGCTCACCGACGGCAGCCCCTCCTGCGGCAGCCAGTTTATCTACGACGGCTCTTTCAGCGGTCAAACCAAGCCCGGCAGCGGCGTCACCGCCGAACTGCTGCGCCAGAATGGCATTGAAGTGTTTTCCGACCGTCAGATCGACGCGCTGATCGCCCGGATTGAAGCGGTGGAACAGACCTAGCGCTGCAGATGCTGCGCCAACCGTTGCTGCAGGTGCGAAATGCCCTGCGGATGCTGAATAAAGCGCTCGATGGCCATCATCTGCCAACGCTGCCCTTCTTCGCCAAAGCAAATGGCGGCTATCTGCTCCGGCGTGATGTGGCCCAGCATAAACCAGGTCGGCGGGTAGCCGGGAAAAATCCCTTGGTAACGCTGCCGTAAACTCACCTGCCGTGCGTCAATCTGCAAACCGAACTCTTCCAGCGTTTCCCGCTGCACGCATTGCAGCGGCGTCTCATCCCCTTCGCGCCCGCCTCCCGGCAAATCCCAGCAGCCCGGCCAGGGAATATCCGCCTTGTCATCACGCTGGTAGGTCAGCAAGTGGTTACCGCACAACAGCGCGATTTTCGCGCCGCCAAAGTATGAGTCATCAATCTGTGACATCTTGAACCTCTTAAAGAACGGCATTTTACACCTGTCCTTACCCGTTTGACTCTTCTGGTCACGGGTTACCATGGCCGATTATTTGTTTAGCCGAACAGGACAAGGTTTTTTGCCGTGGTGAAACCCTTTTTACGCAGTGGCAGTTTAGATGATGTGCTTGCATTGGGCGAAAATGGGCAACCGGTTTACGCCTGCGCACTGCAATTGCGAGAAACATTGCGCATTCGCCAACAGCAACAGGCGGCCGACTGCCTGGCTGTCCCGCAGCCGAACGAAACGGGTACCCGCATTGATTGGTATTCCCCTTTCCCGGGGAAAGTGACCTCCTGGCTGGCAGCGAGTGATGCCCAACGCGCGCAGGCCGTACAGTTGCTGGAACAAAGTCTGGCGACATTTCGTGATCTGGTCGCACAGACGCAGGCCAACCCACACCCCAGCCACCGTCTGTTTGGCGCATTGCTGGCCAGGGCAATGCAAATCCCTGACCCAAACCATATTTATCTGGTCGATGGCAAACCGGTATTGACCTTCTGGGGCTTTATCAAGCCGTCGGCTCAGTGTCAGGATGACCCGCTGGCATGCCTGCGCCCGGCCGAAGAAAAAAAACCGACGCCTATCGCTGCCGCGCCGCGTCCGGCGGTTATTCCTACAGCCAAACCCCTACCAGAGCCGGTGATTAAGCCGCCTGCTGCCACTACGCCGGTGCAAGCACCTCGCCAATGGCGCCGCTATCGCTGGATGTTGCCTGTGCTGATGCTGATTGCCCTGCTGGTTACCTGGCTGAGCCGCCCAACCGCCCCACTTGCTGAGCCTGTTGTCGCACCGCCACCGGCGTCGGCGCAACGCGCTGTAGCACCCGCATTCAAACTGCAACTGCCGTTAGCACCGGCAACGCTGATGCCACCCGCTCCGCTCCCCATTGTCATGCCGCCGGCGGACAAACATGCGCTGGTGCTACCCGCCGACTCGGTCAAAGCCGGTTCAGTTCGTTTTCTGAACGGTAAATGGCGTGCCACTGTGGCACTCAAAGATCTGCCAACCGGTAAACGTCCCAGCCTGCAATACCGCATCAAGGAAGGCAAAGGCACTGCAAGCATTACTTACGGGGATGGCATCACCTGCCGGGTGCCGATCGAAGCCGGGCTGATGCAGTCCGGCAATCTGGTGATTAACAGTCGCACCAAAGCACGCTGCAGCGACGGCAGCCGCTACCAAATGCCGGAAATTACCTGTACGCAAAATGAAACCGGCCCGGCAACATGCAGCGGCCGCTACGATACAGATACCCTCTATCCCATGATGTTAAAGCGCGAGAGTAAATAATGCTGGCCCCCCTAACCGATTACCCACGCAGCATGACGCTGGTTCAGGATAGTGGCATTCAATTTTTGGACTTCGCCCTGACGCCGATTCTGGATGATGAGTTTCCGGGCAAGTTTGTTCGCCAGACCGCCAGCGGCCCGCTACTGCGCCTGCAATGGGATGCCGACAGTGGCAAATACCTGTTGCCCGCCCAACCGGGGCAGAGTGCTGAAGTGGTTCGGCCGGAGTTCAGCCATTCTCTGCAACAATCGCTGCAACTGCTGAATAAAACCTGGCTGCCGCTGCCTTTCTTTCGTTGTACTTCATCAGGGGTATTTTTATCAGGGCCGGATAACTGGGCCCGCATGCAGACGCTGTTACTCGATAGCCCCGACCAGGACGGCAACCTGCTGCGGGTGGTCCTGGCCTTTGATACCCGGCTCGCCGCCGCAGGCCAGGAGGCACTCGCCCCAGGCGAAAGCGATATCAATACCGGGATCGGCTTCTCGCTGGGCCATCAAAACCATGAGCTGGGCGAGTTTCTTGATCTGACCTGGGTAGACAGTTGGCTACGTGAAGTCTTTAGCCAATCCGCGAGCAGCCTGGAACTACGCAGCGAAATGGAAATAAGCGCCGGGCTGAAAACCTTCGAATATCAGGCGCACTACCTCAACCTGTTGAACCTGCTCGGCAGCCAATTAACGCTGCCGCAGATAAAAATCATCGGGGAGACGCCGCAACAGCCCGCGATCAACGTAGATCTGATTTTGGATGTCGGCAATTCGCACACCTGCGGGGTGATGGTCGAAGATCATCCGCAAGAAAATAATGGCCTGAAACAGACTAATGAACTGCAGTTACGTTCGCTATCTGCGCCGCATTGCGTTTACAACGAGTTATTTGAAAGCCGGGTAGAGTTTGCCCAGGCGTCATTTGGCAAACCCCACCTCTCATACCAAAGCGGGCATGATGATGCCTTTGTCTGGCCTTCCATCGTCCGCGTGGGCCGGGAAGCCGCGCAACTGGCGCTGCGGCGGGAAGGTACCGAAGGCACCACCGGCATTTCCAGCCCACGCCGTTACCTGTGGGACGAAGAACGCTATGCGCCCGGCTGGCGTTTTAACAGCCAACAAGAACCCATGGCTGCCGCCGCGCCATTAAGCTCACTGCTCAACGACGAGGGTGTCCCCCTGTCTGCGCTGCCGGTAGAAGAGCGGTTGCCGGTTTTTTCCGCCCACTATAGTCGTAGCGCGGTCATGGCCCTGATGCTAACCGAGCTGCTGGCGCAGGCATTGATGCAAATCAACAGCGCAGCCCAACGCACCAGGATGCCGAACACTGCGGCCCCACGGCGTCTGCGTACCATCATCCTGACTTTGCCTTCGGCGATGCCCAAGCCGGAGCGTGAAATTTTCCGCCGCCGCATGCAGGAGGCGATTGGCCTGATATGGAAAGCCATGGGCTGGCACCCGCTGGATGCCCCGTTCAGCGCTGAGCAAGCCCGTATGCCAGTGCCACTGGTGCATATGGAATGGGACGAAGCCACCTGCGGCCAGATGGTTTATCTGTATAACGAAACTCAGGTCAATTTTGCCGGCCGCACCGATGCCTTTTTCGCTGCCATGGCCAGGCCGGACCGACCGCCAGTACCGGGAGAACAACCGGGAAAATCACTGCGTATCGCTTCAATCGATATCGGCGGCGGCACTACCGATCTGGCGATTACTCAATACCGGCTGGATGATGGCGTAGGCAACAACATCAAAATCAATCCGCGTCTGTTGTTCCGTGAAGGATTTAAGCTCGCCGGCGACGACATTTTGCTGGATGTCATCGGGCAATTTATCTTGCCCGCCGTACAGCAGGCGTTCGAACAGGCCGGAGTCAACGCCAGCGCCACAGCGGCGACCATGGACAAGCTGTTTGGCAACCAGGGGCGTATGGATGGGTTTTCCACCCTGCGCCAGCAGGCCACGCTGCAGATTTTCATGCCCGCGGGGCGTGCGCTGCTTAGTGCCTATGAGGATTACGATCCGCTGGACAGCCATGCAGAAATCGCCGCCACGCTGGGCGAACTACTGCCACAGATGCCCACCTTGCAGGTACTGGCATTTATCAACGATGAGGTTCAGCGCGGATCCGGCAACGCCGCCTTCGACATTCTGCAGACCCCGCTGGTCATCCGGCTGGGTGCCGTGCATGCCGCTTTCCTGTCCGATCGGATCGGCATCAGTCACTGCCTGCGCCTATTGTGCGAAGTGGTGGCGTTGTATAGCTGCGATGTGTTGTTACTCACCGGCCGCCCTGCCTGTTTCCCGGGCGTTCAGGCGCTGTTGCGCCACCTGCAACCCTTGCCCGCAAGCCGAATTTTGCCGCTTGAGGGTTATCACACCCGCAGTTGGTACCCGTTTAACCAAGGCGGACGCATTGACAATCCCAAATCAACCGCCGCCGTGGGCGCCATGCTGTGCCTGTTGGCTATCGACCTGCGGCTGGAGAGTTTTTATTTTAACGTCGGCGACTTCCAACCCTATTCCACGATTCGTCATCTGGGCATGCTGGACAGCAATAACATGCTGGCAGACGATAATGTCTACTATCGCGATATCGATCTGGACTGCGCAGACTTTGCGCTGGATCCCGACAGCTATTTCCAGCTACGTGGCCCGCTGCGTCTGGGTTTCCGTCAGTTGGATAACCCGCGCTGGCCGGCATCGCCACTCTACACCCTGACTATTACCGATGCCGCTCTGGCGCGCAAACTGGCAGGCGATGCAGTCATCAGCCTGCGTTTGGCCATCACCGGCAATGATGAGCAAGGAGCCGAAGGCGTCAGCATTGCCGAAGCCCGCCTGGCCGACGGCACGCCGGTACCCGCAGATAGCCTGCAACTAAAACTCAATACCTTGGCTGCCAGCGCCTCTGGCGCAACCCATTATTGGATTGACAGCGGGAGCATTTATCAGCAATGAAACCTATCACCTCCGACCGGCCCGAGCCGATAAACAGCCTTGGAAACATCATTGCGCAGGCGATTGACTGGGTGGCGGCCACCCGGCAGCAGTCCACTCGGCTAAACCGGGAAGCCGATAACCTGACTGTCCGTCTGCGCCGCAGCTATAACCGGGCCAGGCAGTTGGACAGCGCCATGCATCAGCCTCTGGCCATCGGCCTCTATGGCCATAACGCCGCGGCCAAGGCCCACTTGTTGGCCGCACTGGCACCCGGTGCCAGGCTATTGAGCGAAGATGCCACGCTGGCGGTACGCTACAGCCGTTGTGACACCCAAAATCCTCCGTCTTACCCTGTTGCCGTTTCCCTGCTGGATGAGGCGCAGTTGGTTGCCATGATGATCGGCAGCGCATTGATGGGCGGTTTTCGTCCGGATTGGAATGCCGGTGCCATGGCCGCACATTCGCACGCACTGGAGCGTCTCCGCCAACCGATGGCTATCGACGGGCTGGACAGCAACGCGATGGTAGCGCTGTGGGACCACCTTGGTCATCAGGGCGGTAAATGGCAAACGCCGCTGGCGAGACACTTCTGGCCACATGCCATCTCACTGGCACCCTATTTGAGCGTTGACGACCGTGCCAGGCTGTTCGCACCGCTTTGGGGCGAGGACCCGGCACTGACAAGTTGTTATCGCCAGTTGGCGCATACCCTACACGCCCTGGGCCACTGCGAGCGCCTGTATGCTCCCCACCAGGTATTGAGCCAGGATGAGGGGATTGTGCATGCCCAGGCAATCCATGCATCGGCCGCGGAAAAACTGACCGTGCTGACAGAAAATGGCGTCGAGGTAGCGATCGCGCTGGCCGATCTGGCGTGGTTGGCGGCCTCGGTCACGACAACCTTGCCAGCGAGGGGAAACCTCGGGTTACCGAACAACATCGAACTGCTAGACCTGCCGGCCGCCAACCCATGCCCGGGTGCTGGGCTGATACAGCGCATGCAGCAGGCAAAACGCGCCAATCTGCTGACTCTTGCTGCCGATGGCCTGCACGCCAGTCTGTTACTGGTAAGCGATGCGGCCCTTACGCCACAAGATGCCGGCCGTACGGGCAACGCGCTGGCCTACTGGGTCAGACAAACCCAGGGGGAAACCGTGGAACTACGCAGCCGCCGCAAACCGGGTTTAATCTGGGCAATCACCGCGTTCGACTCACGTCAGGAAGGGAAACCGCGCCCCGACGACGCCGTTCAACGCTATGTCGGCGAACCGGGCGAAAGTTGGGCCACCCTGCTGGCGATCGATGAAAGCGACTGCCAGCGCATGGTGGCCTGGTTGGCGACGCAGGCGTCCCCGACATTGAAGCAGGATCGCATCCTTGAACAACAGCAGGAACTGCAACGCGAACTGACTGAGAGCCTGCTCGGCAACTGGCTGCACGCCGCGGACACGCCGTTAACGCAGCAGCGCACCCAACAGTTACTGCGCAAATTGCAGGCACAGGCAGGAATACACGGCGAACTGCTCGAGTGGCTGCTGCCGCAGTGCGATACCCTGCGCCAGCTGTATAGCCAACACAGTAACTTGTCCGCACCGGTGGTCGCTGCCCCGGCGTTTGATGTTGAGATCGATCTGTTTGACGAGGGAGATATGGCCTGCGTGGCCCCCATCGGGCAAAACAATGATTCGTTTGCCCAGCGGGTATTTGCCGATTGGATAAACCATCTGCGCAGCCTGCCGGACAATAACCAACTGCTGACATTGCTGGGTGTCGGCAAGCAGCATCTGGAGATGCTGGTCGACGCGCTAATCACCGCTGCCTGCCGCCTGGAAATTGCCGAATCACTGGAGCGCGCATTGTCTGCCGGAGCACTGCCTGAACAGGCTGAAGACAGGCAGGTCAGCCAGGCGTTAGCGATATTGGGCGATTTCGTCACCTGGTTGGGCTTCCAGCAGCGCGAGGCGAGGTTACGCCCCGCCAGCCGAATCAATCACGGCCAACCCATATTTACCCCTCCACCGCAGCCCGCCGTGGACTGGAGTAGCCAGCAACGGTTAACCAAACTGGCACCGACCCCGGCGAGAAATACCGCGTTTTATATCTATGACTGGTTGGTTGGCCTGCAGGCGCTGTTGGCGGAGAATGTGGCAACCGGGGCAGAAGGCACAATCGATGAAGCTGCACATCGGGCTTTGGCCGCCATTGTCGCCCCCCTGAACGCCGAGGCAACGCCAATTATTTAAGGTATAGTGAAAAACCGTTTTCACCACAGGCGAATAATAACGATGAACTCTCCGTTTCTGGTTACTCCGCAATGGCTTGCGCAGCATATCAACGATGAAAACCTGGTAGTGGTTGATGTCAGGATGTCCCCGGTCGGCCTGGTGCCGAAAAAAGACATGCTCGCCGAATTTGAACGTGGCCATATCCCCGGCGCGGTGTATTTTGACATCGATGACGTCGCGGATAAAAACACCGCATTGCCGCATATGCTGCCGACGGCAGAGGAATTCAGTGCGGCGGTGGGTAAATTGGGCATCAGCGAACAACAGACCATCGTGTTTTATGACGAAGGCAACCAGTTCTCGGCCCCGCGCGGTTGGTGGACCTTCCGCAACTTTGGCGCGCAGCAGGTGTATGTGTTGGACGAAGGCCTGAACGGCTGGACAGCTCTGGGCCAACCACTTGTTACCGGCGCGGCTCAGCGCACGCCGCAAACCTTCAACGCCCGCTTTAATGCGGACGCGGTAGTCAATCTGCAGCAGGTGGAACAGGCGCTGAACAGCGAAGTGCAAATCCTTGATGCGCGCGCCGCACCGCGTTTTTACGCCGAAGCACCAGAACCGCGCCCCGGTCTGCACCGCGGCCATATTCCCGGCAGTATCAATATTCCTTACGGCGAACTGCTGGAAAACGGCCGTTTCAAATCGCTGGAAGCACTGAAGCAAACCTTCAGCGACAAGGGCGTGAGTCTCGACGGACCCATCATCACCAGTTGCGGTTCCGGCGTCACGGCAGCGGTGCTGGCTTTCGGCCTGCTGTCACTCGGTGCACCGCAGGTGAAACTGTATGACGGTGCCTGGACCGAATGGGGTGCGTTAAGCGGTAAGCAGCCGATCGAGCAGGACTAGCTGTTGATCCGATCGGCGACGATCTGCGCCAGACGCTGGATCGCCGCCGAGGGGGTTTCTTCGGCACGGTGCAGCACCACAGCTAACGGGTTTAGCGCCGGCAAAGCGTCGGGTGGCAAAAGGGACAGCCCCGCCGGCAACCCGGCGTCGGTACGCACCGTTACCCCCAATCCGGCGCTGACCGCCGCCCATACGCCATTCAGGCTGCGACTGGTGAAGACGACACGCCAGGCAATACCGGCACGATCCAGCGCCTGAGTCGCGGCGCTGCGCATCAGACAAGGGGCATCAAACATCACCAGCGGCAGAGGTTCATCCCCCTGGCGCCAGGAGGCCAGTTCAAAATGCGGGGAGGCGATCCAGTGCATCTGCCGTTGCCCCAGCGCCTGATAAAACGGCGTGCTGATACCACCGTCCCACGCCAGCGACAAATCCAGTTGTCCTTTCAACACCCACTCGATCAGTTCGGCATTACGGGCAATACGCGCTTCAATACGCACGCGCGGATGCGCTCGGGCAAAACTGCCCAAGACCTGTGGCAAAAAGGTTTCACCGAAGTCCTCCTGTAGTCCTAACCGCACAATGCCCTGTAGATCCAAGCCGCGCACTGCGGTCGCGGCCTCATCATTGAGCTCCAGCAAGCGACGCGCGTAGCCCAACAGCGTTTCGCCGGCTTCGGTCATTACCATGCCGCGCCCGGACTTGCGCAGGATGGGGCTGCCAACCTGCTGTTCCAGCTTTTTCAGATGCGCGCTGACCGCCGAGGTGGATCGCCCCAGCCGCTCTGCCGCTTTAGCGAAACTGCCCAGCTCAATGCCTGTCACGTAACTGCGCAGATCGTCGAGATCGAAGGTGACTCGCCCCATACTAACCATCCCGTTTTTAAGAACCATCAGTCAAAATAATGCCGATATTACTCACAAAGATGGCGTGTCATGCTCAGCCGGTCAATCGCTTTCAGGAGAATCACCATGCTTGCCATGCAATACAGTTTCACCCTGCCCGCCGATTACGATATGGCTATTATTCAGGATCGCATCAGCCGTTTCGGCCATCTGCTGGACAATGCCCCACAGTTGCTGATTAAAGCCTATCTCTACGCACAGAAAGGGGAGTACAGCGAGGAAAATCTGTACGCACCATTTTATCTGTGGAACAGCAGCGCCGGCATGAGTGACTTTCTGATCGGTGAAGGTTTTAAAGGCCTCAGCCGGGCCTTTGGCTGGCCACAAGTCAGGCAATGGCTGCCCTGGGTGACGCATTTTGACCGCCTGCAACTCTCTCAAGCTACCTGCGCCACTCGCCAAACATGGCCGATTGCGCCCTATAGCGATCTGAACGTACTGCAACAACGACAGTGGGTGGCTCCCGGTGCTCTGGCCAGCATCGTTGCGTTTGACCCTACCTTCTGGCAGTTAGTACGGCTGGATTTATGGCAAGCACTACCGACAGAGATCGCGCCAAACGCCCAGTGTTACCGTATTGGCCACCTTTCCACCCCCTTTGACCACACAGCGCCGCGGGTTGACAGCCAGACTTGATATTGATAATCATTATCAATATTGAGTTTTCAATCAGGATCGGCAGGATGCGGATCCTTAAGGCCAACCGCTATGTCACAGCCACCGATCACACCTTACACCACCGCCTGCTGCATCGTTGGCGGCGGCCCCGCCGGGCTGATGCTCGGCTATCTGCTGGCCCGGGCGGGGATAGAGGTCATAGTGCTGGAAAAGCACGCCGATTTCCTGCGCGACTTTCGCGGCGATACCATTCACCCTTCAACGTTGGAAATCATGCATCAGCTTGGCCTGCTGGAGGAGTTGCTGGCACTGCCGCACCAGCGCGCAGAAACGCTGCATGCCGAAATCGCCGGGCGTGACATTACGCTTGCCGACTTCACCCACCTGCCGACGCGCTGCAAATTTATCGCCTTTATGCCGCAGTGGGAGTTCCTTAACTTTCTGGCGGAAAAAGCCGCCGCCTTTCCTGCGTTCAGCCTGATCAAATCGGCGCAGGTACACCAATTATTGTACGATCGCGGCCAGGTCTGCGGGGTGCTGGCAGATACGCCGGAGGGTCCAATCCGCGTCCGCTGCCAACTGGTAATCGGCACTGACGGACGTAACTCGGTGGTACGCGAACAGGCGGCACTCAGCAGTCACAGTTTTGGTTCGCCGCGCGATGTGCTGTGGATGAAGATCGCTAAAAAACCCGGCGATCCAGCCTGGTCGATGGGGCATACCGGGCCAAAACAAAACTTCATCATGATCGACCGGGGTGAATACTGGCAGTGTGGCTATTCAGTCGACAAGGGCAGTTTCGAGGCGATCCAACAGGATGGGCTGGAAAAGTTTTTGCTGCAGATCGCCGAGGTCGCCCCCTTCCAGGACCACCGCCTGCAGGAGATCCTCAGTTGGGATCAGGTGAAGTTATTGAGTATTCGTATCGCTCGACTGGATCAATGGGCCAAACCGGGCGTGCTGTGCATTGGCGACGCAGCACACGCCATGTCGCCGATCGGCGGTGTCGGGGTGAATCTGGCGATTCAGGATGCGGTTGCTACCGCCAACGTGATTATCCCTCCGTTACGCAGCCACAGTTTGCAGCTCAAACACCTGTTACGCGTGCAAAAACGCCGTAATTTCCCCACCAAAGCCACTCAGTTTCTGCAAATAAAAATGAGCCAGCGCAGACCGAAAAAACGCCGAGGTGGCAGCGGATCCAGTCTGATGACCCGCGTCGGTAACAGCCGCTGGCTGCCACGCTTATTTGGTCGGATTATCGGGCTGGGATTCCGGCGGGAATCACCGAAACATCTTGCAGAGTGAGGGTTTGCTGCGGTCAAAAATACGTAATGGGCAGAATCGATACATTAATCATCTTCCAGCAGGGTAATACCCATTTTATCCGCCAGTTCAAACAAATGTATTAAAACACTTTTATCTGTTACTGATACCGTTTTAGCAGTAATAGATAACTCGTTTCCATTCAAACGGTCGCCAAACAAAACATAGGCATTACCGGGATGTTGTTTTGACGGCCAAATCAGCCCCTGAACATCTGGATGTTGCGCATAAACTGCTTCAGCCCACTTGCGCGTTACCTGATAGTGAGCAGCATCACAATGCACGACCTTTTTAGAGGCCCTCATCTTCGCCAGGCCGGGTTGATCTAATGCAGCAAGCTGCAATTCGGTATTCACCAGCAGTTCGGTATGAACCAAACCCGAAAGTCGTCTGACGTTGAACCCAACATATTGTTTTGTGAAATCGACATCGTGCAAAGGGACTTCACACAACGCCACCTTGGTATTATCACCGGCATAAATAGTGGCGATCACGTTACTGTATTGATCAATAATCGGGCTAAATCGTGCATCGCCCCCAAGGTTATTATTAAAAGCATCGCCAGCGTACTTTTCTCGATGAATACGATAGAGTGGCGTCCCTGCCTTAACAATGTGCTTGTTAATATTGACCTTTCCTACCGGGGGCAGTAAGTCATCATCCATGCTGCGCTCCCGCCTTTTCTATAAGAGCGGCATGTAACACCGCAGCAGGATCTTGCTTCATCAGATCTTTGGGTTTTTTACCCTCCAACCAGCTATTGGCCGTGCCCATCCAGCTCGCAATCGACCAGGCGCTGGTGCTGTCACCAAAAACGGTCAATATGTCTTTGAGGATTTTTAGCGGCTGGTAAGCCTCATCCAATGCATAAGCCGGATAGCGATCGTGCCCCTCAACGTTGATCGCAAAAATCTTCCCGCGCTGCTTCCAACCGTTTGGGCCTGCGCTACGGTTGCGATTTTTAAAACCTGCCCGGTCAGAGAGTTCGGTAGATGTCAGCCAGTTGGCATCTGCCAGAAGGTACTGGCGAAGGCCCTGTTTCCTTTCTTCATTGCGGGCCTGAAACTCGGGAAAACCGGCAAAGATACTGGCGGCAGGCATAGCGTTATCGACATCCACTCGGGCCGCCGGTATCTTCCCTGTCGCAGACTTGGCGACCCTATCCCAGGCAATCTCCAGCATTTGCATCGCCGCTTTGGGATCTACTGCAGGATCATTGATCATGTCAGTAAGCTTTTTTCTCAGGGCGCTATTGCCGGCGTCATTGTTACGATCCGAATCGGTGGTATGAGCATCGGGATCAATTTCAATCACCAAAAATCGCGCCGAAGGCTTACTTGGCTTAAGCTGTTGCAGCTGATCGGCAGTAAGCATTTGCATAACAGTACGATGTCCCTGACGACGATGGGTTTGCTGTTTGAATGTCATACTTCCTCCGGCATGCAGATATTGCGTATATTGAGTATATTGAGTATATCTCGTATGCATTGGGTTGTCTAAATCTTCACCAGTGGTGGTTCCCTTTCAGGTTGGCCGCCGTTTCTCATTTCTTACCAAGAGGTCCCTATGTTCAGTATCCGCCAGGCTTTGAGCGGTGATTTAGCGCAGGTTCGTGATGTGGGCATTCGCACCTATCAGGCCCATTTTGGCGAACTTTGGCACCATAAAGAGGAGTTGGACGCTTTTCTGGCGCAAGATTTTGCGGTTGAGGCATTGGAACAGACGCTGCAGGACGCGGACGTGTGCTGGCTACTGGCTTATGAAAATGACAATTTGGTGGGCTACGCACGGCTGAATTTCAACAGCCTGCTGGCGCCGACTCAAACAACCGGTGCCGAACTGCAGAAAATCTATTTCCTGCCGGAATATGCCGGCCGAGGTTATGGCCAGCACTTTTTTGAGCACGTACAGCAACGGGCGATCGAACGTAAGCAACAAACGCTGTGGCTGGAAGTGTTGCAGCGCAATACCAGCGCCCAGCGTTTTTACCAACGCCAGGGGCTGAGTATTTGCGGTGAAACCTGCTACACCAGCGCCCAGGGTTCCATCGGCATCTGGTATATGTCAAAACCGCTGTAACCGCTAGCCCGGAAACTCCAGCGCACCGCCATCGCTTTTTCTACCCCAGGGAAATTGGCAAACAGGTTATTGAAGCTGCGATTTTCGGCGTAGATCACCACCACATTTTTCACATGACGCCGCAGTTTTATTAAAAAATCCTGCGGCTTTATCGGTTAGCGGACGTCGCGTTGCAGCATCAAAAATATCAGCGCCAGCGTATTGGGCACCATATACAGCATCGCACCCAGTTGCACCGCCAGCGGGTTTTCCTTTGCCTGCCAGGCCATAAACCAGTCGCCTGCGACTACCATAAAACCGAGGCCCCATACCGCGATCGCACAGAGCGCGCCCAGCATGGCCCAGGCTTTCCCCCTGGCAAAAGCCGCGTAAGAATGGCCCAGATGTTTCAACATCAGCACCACGCCAAAGGCCGCGGCAATGCCGGCCACAGACTCCAGCAAAGTGATCGTCACCAGCCCAACCTGCCCGGCCCATTCAACGTTGATAGCACGCCACATTAATCCAGGAGCCTGATAGGTATCCTGCATGGCCAGCAGCGGGGCCACGGCATGTTGGGCAGTTCCGGAAAAATCGGCGGTATTGTTCAGCAGACTGAAGATCCCCCAAAGAGCCGGGAACAGTGACAGGACGATACAACCCAGACGTGACATAGTGATTTCGTTCATAATTATCCCTAATTTATGGTGATGTATAACCCTGGATTCCTTGTATTGCAGCAGTTTAACTCAGGGTAGCTAAACGGCGACTACCGTTCCACCCAACAAAGTGTTCTGAGAATCATTGCCCTTTCACTACCCAGCCTTATTGAGCCTTATATCGCCACCAGCCCGCGCACGCCGTCTTGCTCCATCGCGCTGCCTGCACCGCGCTGGACAATACTGCCGCGCGACATCACCAGATAGCGGTCCGCCAGCTCGGCGGCAAAATCATAAAACTGTTCCACCAGCAGGATCGCCATATCCCCCTGGGCCGCCAACTGTTTAATCACTGCACCGATCTCTTTGATCACCGAAGGTTGGATCCCCTCCGTCGGCTCATCAAGGATCAACAGCTGCGGTCGGCAGGCCAGCGCACGCCCAATCGCCAACTGCTGTTGTTGGCCGCCGGAGAGATCGCCGCCGCGCCGATCTTTCATCTGCAACAGCACCGGGAACAGTTCATAGATATGAGCCGGTACCTTGCGCGCCTGGCTGCCGGAAAAACGTGCCAGCCCCATCAGCAGATTTTCTTCCACCGTCAGGCGACCAAAGATCTCACGCCCCTGCGGCACATAGGCCACCCCGGCCTGCACCCGTTGGTGTGGTTTTCTGCCGTTAAGGCTTTCACCCTGCCAACTGATGCCACCGCTCCTGGCCGGGATCAGCCCCATCAGGCATTTCAGCAACGTGGTTTTCCCCACGCCGTTGCGCCCCAACAGGCAGGTCACTTCGCCGATATGAGCTTCAAACGACAGGCCGCGCAAAATGTGGCTGCCACCGTAATATTGATTCAGTTCATTCACTTGCAACATAGCTGCTCCTAGCGTCCTAAATACACTTCGATCACCTGCTCTTCGGCCTGTACCTGCGCCAATGAGCCTTCCGCCAACACCTGGCCCTGATGCAGCACCGTGACGTGGTCGGCAATGGTTTCGACAAACCCCATGTCGTGCTCCACCACCATCAGCGAATGCTTGCCCGCCAGCGAGCGGAACAGTTCGGCGGTGTACTCGGTTTCCGCGTCGGTCATACCGGCCGCCGGTTCATCGAGCAGCAGCAGGTGCGGTTCCTGCACCAATAGCATGCCAATTTCGAGAAACTGTTTTTGCCCGTGGGACAGCAGCCCGGCGGGACGATAGCGTTCATGGCCCAGCCGCAGGGTTTTCAGCATTTCATCGATACGGTCGCGTTGTTCGCTGCTCAGTTTGGCGCGCAGGCAGGCCCATACCGACTTCTGAGTTTTCTGGGCGATCTCCAGATTTTCGAACACCGTCAGCGCCTCAAACACCGTGGGCTTTTGGAACTTGCGACCGATGCCGGCCTGGGCGATCTGCATCGGATCCAGCGCGGTCAGATCGACGGTTTGATCGTAAAACACCCTGCCGCTGTCCGGCCGGGTTTTGCCGGTGATCACATCCATCAGCGTGGTTTTCCCCGCGCCGTTTGGCCCGATCACGCAGCGCAGTTCACCCACACCGATCTGCAACGACAGATCGCTCAGAGCACGAAAACCGTCAAAACTGACGTTGATCTTGTCGAGCAGCAGCACCGGATCGGTTTGCTGACGATATTTATCGGCCGGCAGCGGCTGGGTGAACAGCTCTTCGGTCATTTGCAGCGAATTCATTGTGATTTCCCTCTGCGCAGCAGGCCGATAACCCCTTTCGGCAGGAACAGCGTAACGACGATAAACATCAGGCCAAGAAAGAACTGCCAGTATTCCGGAATGGCCATGGTGAACCAGCTCTTGGCGCCGTTGACGATACCCGCCCCCAGCAGCGGCCCCACCAGCGTGCCGCGTCCGCCGAGCGCCACCCAGATGGCGGCTTCGATCGAGTTGGTCGGCGACATTTCGCCCGGGTTGATAATGCCCACCTGCGGCACATACAGCGCCCCGGCCAGCCCGCATAGCACCGCCGATAGCGTCCAGACAAACAGTTTGAAGCCTTTCGGATCGTAGCCGCAGAACGTCAGGCGGTTTTCCGCATCGCGCACCGCCGTTAGCACCCGGCCGAATTTGCTGCGGGCCAGAGCAAAGCCGATTGCCAGACTGGCGGCCAGCAGCAGCACCGTCGTCACGAACAGCGCCACCCGCGTGCCGGTCGCGGTGATCGGAAAGCCCAGCAGGGTGGTGAAACCGGTAAAGCCATTGTTGCCACCAAAGCCGGTTTCGTTACGAAAGAACAGCAACATACCGGCGTAGGTCAACGCCTGAGTCATGATGGAGAAATACACCCCTTTGATCTTTGAGCGGAAGGCGAAGTAACCGAAGACGAAGGCCAGCACGCCGGGCACTAACACGATCAAACACAGCGCCCAGGCGAAGTACTGGGTGCCGCTCCAGAACCACGGCAATTCATTCCACGAAAGAAACGACATAAACGCCGGCAGGCCATCGCCCGCCGCCTGGCGCATCAGGTACATGCCCATGGCGTAGCCGCCGAGGGCGAAAAACAGCCCGTGCCCCAACGACAGCAGCCCGGCGTAACCCCACACCAGATCAAGCGCCACTGCCACTACCGCATAACACAAGATTTTACCCACCAGCGTCAGGGTATAAGTGGAGATCGCCAGCGGATGGTCTGCCGGCAACAATGCCAGAAACGGCATGATCAGCAGTAGCAGCAACGCCAGCCCGCCGATGCCCAGCGCCAGTCGGGGTGCCTTCTGCAGGCCGGTTACAGTCAATGGTTGGCTCATCAGTCAATCACCCTGCCCTTGAAGGCGAACAGTCCCTGAGGACGTTTTTGAATAAACAACACGATCAGCGCCAGGATCAGGATTTTACCCAGCACGGCCCCAATCTGCGGTTCAAGGATTTTGTTAAGAATACCCAGGCCAAAGGCCGCCACCACGGTCCCGGCCAGTTGGCCAACGCCGCCGAGCACCACCACCAGGAACGAGTCGATGATATAACCCTGGCCCAGCTCCGGCCCGACGTTGCCCAGCTGCGACAACGCCACTCCGCCCAGCCCGGCAATGCCGGAACCCAGGCCGAACGCCAGCATATCGACGCGGCCGGTGGGTACGCCGCAGCAGGCGGCCATGGCGCGATTTTGCGTCACGGCGCGCACGTTCATACCCAGGCGGGTTTTATTCAGCAGCAACCAGGTGAGCACCAGTACCAGCACCACAAACAGGATCACCGCGATCCGGTTCCACGGCAGCACCAGATTGGGCAGTAACTGAATGCCGCCCGACAGCCAGGCCGGGTTGGCAACCTCCACGTTTTGCGCGCCGAATAGCACCCGAACACATTGGATCAGCACCAGGCTGATGCCCCAGGTCGCCAGCAGGGTTTCCAACGGCCGCCCATACAGATGGCGGATCACCGTGCGCTCCAGCGCCATACCTATGCAGGCGGTGATGCCAAACGCCACCGGCAACGCCACCAGCGGATACAGTGCCAGCCACTGCGGTGCAAACTGCTGAAACAGCCCCTGCACCAGATAAGCCGAGTAGGCACCGAGCATCAGCATTTCGCCGTGCGCCATGTTGATCACCCCCAGCAGGCCGTAGGTGATCGCCAGTCCAAGCGCCGCCAACAGCAGGATCGAGCCAAGCGACAGGCCGGTAAACGCCTGGCCAATCAGATCGCCGATCATCAGCCGGTGTTTCACGCTGGTCAGGCTTTTCAACGCCTCGGCTCGCACGGCGGTGTCCGGTTCATGAGCGGCGTCGGTCATCGCCTGCAGCCGGGTTTGGGTTTCCGCTGCCCCCGAACTGCCGAGCAGCCGCACCGCATTGAGACGCACTTTGGCATCGGCGTCGCCCAGTTGCAGATTGGCCAGCGCGATGCTCAACGCCTCATGCACCCGGTCGTCTTTTTCCTGCGCCAGGCGCTGGGTCAACAGCGGCAATTGATCATTTTTCGCCTCCTGCTGCAGGGCCTGCGCCGCCTGTAAACGCAGCGCCGGATCTTCACTGACCAGCTGCTGTGCCGACAACGCGTTGGCAATCAGGATCCGCAGCCGGTTATTCAGCCAAAGCTTCTTCGGCGTACCGACCGGGGCAGCGCTACCCTCCAGTGACTGATAGCGATCGCCCTGCTGGATAAAGGCATGTTTGGCCTCGTCGGTCACCAGGTTTTCCTGCTTTAACGCCTGCAGTAACGGCAAACGCGCAGCGTCCGGCGCGGTCGCCCACGCCTGCAATAATTTGGCCTGCTGCGTACGGTTGGCCGCAGCAAAATCATCGGCCGGCCCCGCCTGCGCGAACATGGGCAGGCAGCACAGCAATAACCACAGATGCCTGAGATGGCTTAAAGATAAAAGTTTCATCAAATGTCTCGTCGCAATAGGGCATGGCTCAGTCAGCCCCCACCGTAACGGGGGCTGGGCATTCTTGCCTAATGCTTGTCAGTTAAGGTGATCATGTTCCCTCTCCTTTGGGAGAGGGTTAGGGTGAGGGGATGCACTCCGACACTAGCCCCTCACCCCGGCCCTCTCCCAAAGGAGAGGGGGACGCCCACTTAAACAATGTCATACATTTTTAGAACTTTGCTTAACTGACCGGCATTAGGTGTTACTTGCCGCCTTTTACCGGGCTTTCCGACTTTTTGTCGTTGCCGGCAATGTACGGGCTCCACGGCTGGGCGCGTACCGGAGCATCGGTTTGCCACACCACGTTGAACTGGCCGTTGCCTTCAATCTCGCCAATCATCACCGGTTTGTGCAGGTGATGGTTGGTAGCATCCATAGTCAGGGTAAAGCCCGACGGCGCGGCGAAGGTCTGCCCGGCCATCGCCGCACGAACCTTGTCAACGTCAGTGGTTCCGGCCTTCTCTACCGCCTGCGCCCACATGTGGATGCCGACATAGGTGGCTTCCATCGGGTCATTGGTCACGGCGGTAGCATAGTTCGGCAGGTTGTGCGCCTTGGCATAAGCGCGCCATTCGCTGACGAACTGCTTGTTGGTTGGGTTATCCACCGATTCGAAGTAGTTCCAGGCCGCCAGGTTACCCACCAGCGGTTTGGTGTCGATGCCGCGCAGCTCCTCTTCCCCTACCGAGAAGGCGATCACCGGCACGTCGGTGGCCTTGATGCCCTGATTGGCCAGCTCTTTGTAGAAGGGGACGTTGGAATCACCGTTGATGGTGGAGATCACCGCCGTTTTGCCACCGGCAGAGAATTTCTTGATGTTGGCGACAATGGTCTGGTAGTCGCTGTAACCAAACGGCGTATAGACCTCTTCGATGTCTTTATCCTGAATGCCTTTCGAGTGCAGGAAGGCGCGCAGGATCTTGTTGGTGGTACGCGGATAAACGTAGTCAGTGCCCAGCAGGAAGAAGCGTTTCGCCGATCCGCCGTCTTCGCTCAGCAGGTATTCCACCGCCGGGATCGCCTGCTGATTAGGGGCCGCACCGGTATAGAACACATTGGGCGACATCTCTTCCCCTTCGTATTGCACCGGGTAGAACAACAAACCGTTCAACTCTTCAAACACCGGCAACACGGATTTACGCGATACCGAAGTCCAGCAGCCAAACACCGCCGCCACCTTGTCCTGGCTCAGCAACTGACGCGCCTTTTCGGCGAACAGCGGCCAGTTGGAGGCCGGATCCACCACCACCGGTTCGAGTTTTTTACCCAATACGCCGCCCTTGGCATTGATGTCATCTATGGTCATCAGTGCCACGTCCTTGAGCGGCGTTTCAGAAATGGCCATGGTGCCGGACAGCGAACTCAGGATGCCGACCTTGATGGTATCGGCGGCCTGCACGCTCCAGGCCATCCCCATACCGATCATGCTGGCAGACAGCGCGAAAGCTTTTATAAAGTGACGACGTTGCATAGTTCAAACTCCTGATGTGTGTTGGAAAACAGGTTCAGAAAAACTCACGTAGGACTGTCTGGTAGCTGGAGGCGTGCTTGATGCAACATATGCAGGGTTATTTTTCTGACCTCAGCCTTACTGACGGCAATATGGTTACTGAGCAGCGTTTGCGCCTCCCCGGTTTGCTGTTGCAGGATCGCCCGCAAAATGGCGGCGTGTTCGTTATAGGTCGCCTCCACCCGGCTGCCCTGGGTGAAATCCAACCGACGAATGATGCGAATTTTCTCGGTCAGGTCGCGATGAATGCGTGCCATTTCGCCGTTGCCCGCCGCCGCCACCAGCGCCATATGGAACTGTTCGTCGTGCAGCGAAACAGTTTTGCCGTCTTCCAACCGTGGCTCGTCGATCCAGAAACTGCCGAGCGCCTCCAGTTGCAACGGCACTTCATCCATTGGCCGCGCGCACAGCCGTTTAACCGCCTCACACTCCAGCACGATACGCAGGTCATACAGCTCCTCGAAGTAGGCAAAATCGAACGGTCGCACCTGCCAACCGCTACGGAAATGCACTTCGACATACCCCTCGCGCTCCAGCCAAAACAAAGCCTGACGTACCGGCGTGCGGCTGACGTCCATGCGCAGCGCCACTTCGTTTTCGCTAAAGCGGTCGCCCGGCAGCAGCTGAAAATCAAAAATATCGTCCTTGAGCTGCAGGTAGATGCGCTCCGCCAGCCCCTCCGGCCGCGCCTTGTTGCGGTTATTGGTGATTTGCATCGCATTCCTCTCTGCGGGCGCAGCCTGCCGCGCCCCGACGATTAAACAGGGTTAACTGGCGTGCTCCAGCCACAGCAGGGCGTCGCCCGGCCCGACCGGCCGCCCCTGCTGACAACTGATGCGTTTGATGATCCCGGCGCGCGGCGCGGTGACCGCCAGCTCCATTTTCATTGCCTCAACCACGATCAGTGGCTGGCCGGCTTCGACCTGCTGCCCTGGCGTCACCAGGATCTTCCACACGCTGCCGTTCAGGTCGGCGCTGACCAGATAACCATCAACCTCTTCTTCATCATCCTGTGGCGGCAGCAACTGGGCCTCGGCTTCGCCCTCCTCTTCCTGCCAGCGCGTCACTTCATGGCTGAACGCCTGCTGTTGGCGCTGCTGGAAGGCACTGATATCTTCGGCGTTGTCCGCCAGGAAACGGCTGTATTCGGCAAAATCAAACTCGCTGTTCTCAATACGGACCTGCGCGCGCCCTTCGCGGAACGCCTCGCGCTGCTCATCCAGCTCCTGTTCGCTGACCGGATAGAAACGCACCTGATCAAAGAAGTGCAGCAGCCAGGGCTCACCGGCGCTGAACTGCGGATTCTTGAGGAATTTGTTCCAGATCGGCAGCGTGCGGCCGACCAACTGGTAGCCCCCCGGTGAGTCCATGCCATAGATGCACATGTACATGCCGCCGATACCGACCGTGCCTTCGGCGGTATGGGTGCGGGCCGGGTTATATTTGGAACTGAGTAGCCGGTGACGCGGGTCAATCGGTACTGCGCAGGGTGCGCCGAGGTAAACATCGCCCAGCCCGAGGATCAGGTAACTGGCATCAAAAATGATGTCGCGCACCTGCTCACGCGTGCTGAGCCCGTTGATACGTTGAATAAAATCGACGTTGTTTGGCAGCCAGGGCGCGGACGAACGCACCGTCTGTTGATAGCGTTCCACCGCCCCCAGAGTGGCAGAGTCTTCAAACGCCATTGGCAGATAAACCGTGCGCGTCGGCACCTTCAGTTGGCTGACATCGCCCAATGCCTGTTCGCGTGCCAGCAAGCGCGCCAATAAATCGGCCTGGCCCAGAACGCGGCTGTCATAGCGGATCTGCAGCGATCGCACGCCGGGTGCCAGCTCCTCGACGCCGGGGATCGCGTCCTGCTTGAGCGACTGCATCAGCAGATGAATGCGTAGTCGCAGCGCCAGACTGAGCACGTTGTCGCCATATTCCAGTAAAATGTAGCCGTCACCGGCCTGGCGATAGACCACTGCCGGGCGGCTGTCGGTCGCCGGCAGTGCCGCCAGGATAGCGGCAGAAACCGTGGCACCCGGCGTCAGATCCGGTGCCGGCAAGGTGATGGCCTTCACCGCCGCCAGCGCTTCGATACTGCCAAGCTGCGCCTGTTCCAGCGATTGCGCCTGTTTGAAACCAATCGGATGGAAGCGAATGCGATCGCCTGGTTTCACCTGGCCGACTTTCCACAGCTCGGCCCTGGCGATGGTCACCGGGCAGACGAAACCACCGAGGCTCGGGCCGTCACGGGTGAGGATCACCGGGAAGTCGCCGGTGAAGTTAATGGCACCGATGGCGTATTCGCAGTCGTGTACGTTGGACGGATGCAGCCCGGCCTCGCCGCCGTCCTGCCGCGCCCACTCCGGTTTTGGCCCGGACAGGCGCACGCCCAGCCGGTTGGAGTTGTAATGCACCTGCCATTCGGTGGCGAAGAAACTGTCGATCGACTCTGGGGTAAAGAAGTCCGGTGCGCCGTGCGGCCCATACAGCACGCCGATGTTCCACAGATTGCCATACTCTGGGATCAGGCTTTCATCCATCGCCTGCGGCGCGGCAATCGGTGCCGGCGTGGTGGTCGCGGCCAATGCCGGTTGCGACACCGCCAGCATATCCGCCACCCGCAGGGTCCGTCCGGCGTGACCGCCAAACTGTCCCAGGGCAAAGGTCGAACGGCTGCCCAGATAGACAGG
The DNA here is from genome assembly GCF_056376275.1 of Serratia sp. AR11. NCBI lineage: Bacteria > Pseudomonadati > Pseudomonadota > Gammaproteobacteria > Enterobacterales > Yersiniaceae > Serratia > Serratia sp. AR11. Next base: position 1,538,654 of record NZ_CM150739.1, on the reverse strand, counting down.
GACATCGAAACCATTGCGCACCGCCAGATAGGTGCGGCATCCGTGCCGGGCGCGGCCCATCGTCAGTACCTGCCCGGCCCGAACCGCCACCGGCTGCCAGTAATTTAGCGCTTCGCCATCCAAATCTGCCGGGCAGTCCGCACCGGTCAGCGCAACAGTGGCGTCGCAATGAAAACGCAGGGTTGGCCCCTGCAGGGTAAACTCCAGTCCGGCGGCGCTGGGATGATTGCCGACAATGCGGTTGGCCAGCCGGAAAGCAAAGTCGTCCATCGGCCCGGACGGCGGCACGCCAATATCCCAATAGCCGACGCGGCCGGGATAATCCTGCACGCTGCTGTAAGTGCCCGGTTGCAGCACTTCAATACTGCTGGGCTGGAAGCGGAAACTGTCCAGCATGCGGGTCCACACGCTACCGGTCTGGAACTCCGCAGTGGCAATCACCTGCCGCAGGTAATCCAGATTCGTCGCGATGCCGTGCAGCCGGGTGGCATCCAGCGCCAGGCGCATTTTCTCCAGCGCCTGTTGGCGATCCTCGCCGTGAACAATCAACTTGGCGATCATCGGGTCGTAAAATGCCGACACTTCACTGCCGGTGGCGACCCAACCGTCCACCCGTACCCCATCAGGGAAATGCACCTCGGTCAGTACGCCCGGGCTGGGCTGGAAGTTTTTCAGCGGATCTTCGGCATAGATACGCACCTCAATCGATGCCCCCTGCGGTGGGCGTTGCAGCGCCGCCCAGTCCAGCGCATCCCCCGCCGCCACCTGCAGCATGCATTCGATCAGGTCCAGCCCGGTCACACTTTCAGTCACCGGATGCTCAACCTGCAGACGGGTGTTCACTTCGAGGAAATAAAACTCGTCGCGCGCGCCGTCGTAGATAAACTCCACGGTACCGGCACTGCGATAATTAACCGACGCCCCCAGTGCCACTGCCGCCTGATGCAGCGCCTGACGGGTGGCCGTCGGCAGGTTCGGTGCCGGGGTCTCTTCCACCACTTTCTGGTTGCGGCGCTGCAATGAGCAGTCGCGTTCGCCGAGGGCCACCACCCAGCCCTGACCATCACCAAAGATCTGCACTTCGACATGACGGGCCTGATCGACAAAGCGCTCGATAAAGGCCCCTGAATCGCGGAAGAACTGCTCACCCAGCCGTTTCACGCTGTCGTAGGCTTCACGCAGGGCGGCTTCGTCATCGCAGCGCGTCAGGCCAATGCCGCCACCGCCGGCAGTGCTTTTCAGCATCACCGGATAGCCAATCTGTCTGGCGGCGTTGACCGCCTGCTCAACGCTGTCCAGCAGGCCAGTGCCCGGCGTCATCGGCACCTGCGCCAGCGCCGCCAGCTCACGCGCCCGGTGTTTCAGGCCGAACTCGCGAATTTGTGCCGCCGTCGGGCCGATAAAAGCGATGCCCGCCGCTTCGCAGGCGTCGGCAAACTCAGCGCTCTCGGAAAGGAACCCGTAGCCGGGGTAGATCGCCTGCGCGCCGGTTTCTGCCGCCGCCGCCAGGATCTTGTCGATACACAGGTAACTGTCGCTGGGTTTTTCACCGCCCAGCGACACCGCCAAATCGGCTGCGGTGACGTGCGGTGCATTGCGGTCGGCGTCGGAATAAACCGCCACGCTGGTCACTCCCAGGCGTTTCAGGGTGCGGATGGCGCGGCAGGCAATTTCGCCACGGTTGGCAATCAGTACGGTAGAAAACATGATCAAGCCCCCTTCAGGCTGGCGACATAATTGCGCCAGCCGCCAAATTCAGTGATATCCGTGGCCCCCTGCAGCGCCCAGGGTTCGCAGATAAAGCCTTTCACCCGGCGACCATCCGCCAGTAACAGCGTGCCGATACCCAGCGGCGCCGGGATCTCCGCCACCAATTCGCCAAAACGCGCCAACGGGATTTCCCACAGTTCCACGCGGATTGCGGCACCCTGCTCGGTTTTGACCAGCCCCGGTTTTGGCGGCTGAGTATTGGCCAGCGCGTACAGCCGGTAGCAGGGTGCGGTGGTGGTTTGCTCCAGCAAAATCGCGGCACGCTGAGTGAGCTGGAAATTCAGCGGCATCCCGCTGAGGTGAGCGCCGACTACCGCTACCTGCACGTGCTGAGCCGACGGCGTCAGAGAATTCAGCGGCGGTAGCGCGCGGCCGGTCGCGCCCAACGGCAGAGCCTGAGCCTGTTGCCAGCGCAGACCGAAGGCCGCCAGCGCCCGATCGTGCCAGGCCGGAGCAACCAACGTGATACCGGCAGGCAGGCCGTCGTCGCGCATCGGCGCAGGCAGTGCCAGCGCGCTCAGATCGGCCAGGTTGGTGAAATTGGTGTAGGTGCCAAACTGCGAGTTGAACAACACCGGCTCCTGCTCCATTTCCGCCAGTGTGCGAATGGTCGGTGAGGTCGGCACCACCAGTGCGTCGAAGGGAGCCAGCCGTTGTTCAATCTGCCGCGCCAGCTCGGCACGCAGATATTCCGCTTTGTAGGCGTCACAGGCGCTGTACTTCAGGCCGTTATTGACGATGCCGCGCACCACCGGATTAATCGCCTGTGGATTGGTACTCAATATCTTCTCTACCGCCACGGTGCGTTCCGCCACCCAGGGGCCGTAATAGAGCTGATCTGCCAGAACGCGGAACGGGGTAAAATCGAGGGTTTCCAGCGTTACGCCGCAGCTTTGCAACTGCTCCAGCGCCCGTTGAAATGCCTGCTCGGCCTGGGTATCGCCGAAAAACTCGAGCTGCGCCGGTACTGCAAAGCGGGGGGCCGCGGGAAGACTCGCCGGGGCGGTATGGGGATTGATGCGGGAATAGGCATCGGCTGCGTCATAGCCGCCGGCCAGTTCGGCCACCAGCGCAGCGTCTGCCACCGTCAGGGCGAATACCGACACCGTGTCATTGAGCCGACAGGCGGGTACCACGCCACGGTTCGACAGCCAGCCCTTGGTCGGTTTCAGGCCGACAATATTGTTGAATCCGGCCGGGACGCGCCCTGAACCTGCGGTATCGGTTCCCAATGAGAACGGCGTCAGGCCGCGCGCCACCACCGAGGCCGAGCCGGAGCTGGAGCCGCCGCTGACATAGCGACTGTCGAAACTGTTCACCACCGCGCCGTGCGGCGAACGGGTGCCGACCAGGCCGGTAGCGAACTGATCGAGATTGGTTTTACCGATCACCAGCGCACCGGCGGCGCGCAAATTGGCGACGACGGCTGCATCTGCCGTCGCCTGATAGGCAAACTCCGGGCAGGCGGCGGTAGTCGGCCAACCGCCGACATCGATATTGTCTTTGACCGCAAAAGGCACACCAAACAGCGGCAGGCGGCTGATGTCCCCGGCGACGGCTTCAAGCCGTTGGGCCAGTTGTTGGTACTGCCCCTCCAGTTGTTCAGCGCTGGCAAGGTACAGCCAGGCATTGTCATCCGCTGGCAAATTGGCCAGCAAGGCAACCAGCGTGGTACGCACGCAGCCCATGCGCTCGCCGGCCGGGTGGGTATGATAATGATGCTGCCATTCGCTGAGGGTGAAACCGCGTAGGCTAACGGACTGAGTCATTGGCAAAATTCCATCTGGTACACAAGATGGGATTCATAGAGCAACCGGCGTGCCAATTTTTAATCGGCTGATTTCAATAAAATATAAGAAAAACTTATAGCAAAACGGCAAAAACCTGCACCAACCGTGGGCAAATGGCGAACAAAAAAGGTGCACTAAATAGCATTATGGCGATATGCCAAAATGGATCTCATTAATTAACCCTAAACTCTATGCGTATAATGGAATACCCATTTACGATTAATCAGAAATCATTAGCCTGTGGATATAATAAATTATTTAGTTACTAAACAATGTGATTGTCTGATTATTCACACAAAAACACAAAAGGATAATGAATTGAATCACTCACCAAAAACAATAATTAAACACCAATAAAAATCAATAATGCAAAATTAAAAACCAATAAATAGCGGTTATATATTTATAGCATAATGGAATTAAAAGGCATTACCATCAACCCGGCCACCTTAATATAGAAAACTTTACACAAACACTGCTTATCATTGGCAAAGTGATTGGACTAACCTTGGACAGGAGTTTTTTGCTAGTGGCGACGGCCTGCACGTCAGCGCCGAACTTTCTCGCTGCCAAATCCCCTGACCCAAGGAGCTTTCATGACAACGATTAATCATCTGCTGGTAAAAAACCGCAGTTGGGCAACTCAGCAACAATCCCGCGATCCCAATTTCTTCCCGCAGTTGGCACTGGCGCAGAAACCGCACATTCTGTGGATTGGCTGCTCCGACAGCCGGGTTCCCGCCGAAACTATTGTGCGTGCACAACCCGGCGAGCTGTTTGTACACCGCAATATCGCCAACGTGGTCGAGGAGCAGGATGATAATTTGATGAGCGTGGTGCAATACGCGGTCGAACATCTGGAGGTTGGGGCCATCGTGATTTGCGGGCATTACGGTTGCGGTGGGATCCAGGCGGCCCTGAGCAGCCGTAACACCCCCAGTAAGGACTCACTCACACGCCGTCTCAATTCGCTGCGTACCAAACTGGTGCCACATTTGCCGGCTGAGACCGATACCCATGACGACGACCTGAATAAAGCAGCCCACGCCAACGTACAGCTCCAGCTCAATACCCTCAGCAAAACCCAGTTAATACAACGCGCCTGGCGACACAATGCCGGGTTGACGCTGGTCGGTTGTATTTACGACATGCATACCGGATTTTTAAACGTACTGGAACAGCGCAACGCTGCCGGGAGGATGACATGAATCGTGCCGATCTGCGTTTTGACCTGCCCGCCGGGCTGGTGGTGTTTCTGGTCGCCCTACCGCTCAGTCTGGGCATTGCACAAGCCAGCGGCGTACCGCCGTTCGTGGGCCTATTGACCGGAGTGATCGGCGGTATTGTCGTCACCCTGCTCAGCCCTTCCCCCTTTTCGGTCAGCGGCCCGGCCGCCGGACTGGTGACCATTGTCACCGGTGCCATGTTGACGCTGGGCGACTTTTCCACCTTCTTATTCGCCCTGCTATTGGCCGGTATACTGCAACTGGCTTTCGGCCTGCTGCGCGGCGGCAAACTGGCAGCACTGATCCCCGGAGCCGTGATCCACGGCATGTTGGCCGCCATCGGCATTTTACTGATCCTGCAACAGTTGCCGCTGGCAATGGGTTATCCGTCCGGGCATGGTCTGAGTGAAACCCCCTCCACCGAGCAACTACGTGGGGATATTGCCCCAGCGGCGGTCATGCTTACGCTGGGTGCACTGCTACTGATTGTTTTTTGGGGGAAGTCATCGCTCAAACAGCGCCTGCGACTGACGGCATTGCCTGGCCCGCTGGTCGCGGTGCTGTGGGGTTGTCTGTTTGTCTGGCTGGGCCAGAAGATTTGGCCCGCCATCGGCACGCTGCCACGAATTGAATTACCGGCGGTCGACAGCGTCGAAGCGCTGCAAGGGCAATTTTCACTGCCCAACTGGCAGGCATGGCGTAACCCGGCGGTCTATCTGGTAGCCATAACTCTGGCGATTGTTGCCAGTCTGGAAACCCTGCTGAGCCAGGAAGCGTTGAAAAAGATGGCGCCGATGATGCCGGAACCGTCGCCCGATAAAGAATTGCGCGCGCAGGGGGTGGGGAACTGCATTAGCGGGCTGCTGGGCGGCCTGCCGATTACCGCCGTCATTGTGCGTAGCTCTGCCAACGTGCAGGCCGGTGCGCGCAGCCGGGTATCTATTCTGCTGCATGGCGTGCTGTTGTTGCTCAGCGCCTTGCTGTTTGCCGAACTGCTCAACAGCATTCCATTAGCCAGTCTGGCTGCAATCCTGATCTACACCGGTTTTAAGCTGGCGCACCCGCGTATTTTTATCACTCTGTGGCGTCAGGGACTGCAACAGTTCGTCCCCTTTGCCGCCACCCTCGGCGGTATTCTGGCGTTTGGCATGCTGGCGGGTATAGCCATCGGCCTGGTCGCGCAGCTGCTGTGGAGCCTGTATCAAAGTAATCGTCACGCCCTGCGCCTGACCCGCTACGACGACCATTACCTGCTGCAGTGCCAGCAAAATCTGACCTTCCTCAATAAGATGCGGTTGAAGCATTTGCTGGGGCAGATTGAGCACAACAGCACGGTGATTATCGATTGCGAGGGGATTAATTATCTGGACGACGATATCCGCGCGATGCTCAACGATTATCGTCAAACGGCGGCGGATAAACAGATCAACATCAGTCTGCATCCACCGAGCAACATTCTGGTACGCAATATCTAAGCTAAAACGGCGCCGGGGATAAACCCGGCGCCATAACCCGAAATCGGCAATACGACTGAACTGGTCTGTTCGATAAAATACAGTTTGGAACGCAGATCCCATTGATTAAACGGCTTGGTTTGGGCGACATAATCAGTCATTTTCTTTTAAACTGAGATGATATTTCCGCAACGGTATAACCAACCGTCCTTAAATTTACGCTCACCGAGCATCACACTCTGATAACAGGCGGCATAAAATAGCAACGGGAAAATACATTCTCTTTAGCACAAGGATCACTGTTACGTTATCAATGACCTTTGTAACACAGGAACCAGAACATGTTATATTTGTGTTTAAATTAAAAACGTGAAGTTAAAAACACCGATAATATCGACATCAGAATCAAACAAAAATTAATCGCTAAAGTTTTAGCGCAGCCTGCCGAAAACAAACAGCACTTCTCGCGGCAAAAAAATGCTATTTGCCGCACTGGCATCTCATTGAAATTTCAGGTTGCACTATGTTTGAACGATTAAAAATCTCCCACGGATTAATGGGGATTTTAACCCTGTTCTGTATTATTCAGATATTCTCCGGCGCGTGGAGCATTCTGGATGCCTCCGGTACCAATAACCGCCTTACACAAATATCCTCCGGCTTTAATCAAATCATGGCAATGGATAATGCCTACGCTTCCGTTACCGAACTCCGCGAAGAAGTGCTTAAAGACGCACTGATGTTCACCACGCAGCCACAAAGTAACGATACCAAAAAGTCCCTTGGTGAACTTCGTCAGCGCCTCGCAGAGGTGGATAAACTGATGGAAAAATTTTATCGACTGTCGCTGTCTGAGCAGAGTGAAAACGAGCGCACCAAGAACGTCAAAAATCTGTATGAAAAAGCGCGCGGCGATCTGCTTCAATTAATTGTCAGCCTGGAAGATGGCGATATCCCCCGTTTCCAGTCAATTATGCACAATAGCTCGTCAACATATTTTATGTCTGCGCTTGATGATACTTCGGCCTACGTTGCCAACGATATTATTACTCCAGCAGCCGCTGCGGCGCAGACCAGCTATCGCCAAATGGTGCCTTTATCGCTCGCGTTCATTTTCATCTTTATTCTGCTGACCGGTGCGGTTCTGGTGTGGATCAGAAAATATGTGCTGAACAAGATAAACCAGATTATCGACTATCAGGCCGAAATTTCGAACAGGAATTTGGATATTGAAATTAATGCCGGTGGAAATAACGAAATAGGCCGACTGATTAACGGTCTCGTCAATATGCGTAATGAGCTGGCTAATACCGTCTGCACCGTCCGGGCAGGAACGCAAAACATTTATACCGGCGTGCAGGAAATTGCAGCAGGTAACAATGACCTTTCAAGCCGCACAGAAGAACAGGCGAGTTCGCTGGAAGAAACGGCGGCCAGCATGGAGCAACTCTCTGCTACGGTGAAAAACAACGCAGACAGCGCCGCTGCTGCCACCTCATTGGTGAAACGCGCTTCGCAGAGTGCAATCAACGGCGGTGAGATCACGCGCAAAATGGTCGTCACCATGAGCGATATCGCCGATAGCTCACGCAAAATTGGTGATATCACCAGCGTCATCGACGGCATCGCCTTCCAAACCAATATTTTGGCACTGAATGCCGCGGTGGAAGCAGCTCGCGCTGGTGAACAAGGCCGCGGCTTTGCCGTTGTCGCCGGCGAAGTGCGTAACCTTGCTCAGCGCAGCGCTCAGGCGGCCAAAGAGATTAAAACGCTGATTGATACATCGGTGCAGCGTGTCGATCAGGGCAACGATCTGGTGGAAAACGTGAGCGGAGCCATGACGGAAATTGTTACCGCCATCGGTCAGGTAACGGAAACCATGCAAGAAATCTCAAGTGCTTCTGAAGAGCAGAGCCGTGGAATTGCACAAATTGCGCAGGCAGTTAACGAAATGGATAAGGTGACCCAGCAGAACGCCGCGCTGGTCGAACAATCGGCTTCCGCCGCCAGTGCGCTGGAAGATCAGGCCAATCACTTGAATCAAACCGTCTCCCTTTTCAAACTCGCCACACACGCGTCCGCCGGGGCCCACGTTCAGCCACAGGCGATAGCCGCACCGAAAGTGGTTGCTGATGATAACGGTGAGAATTGGAGCCGTTTTTGAGGCGCTAATAGATAAGATTTGAGTTTGATTTGTTGGCACCGTGCAGGTTTCGTTTACCTGCCCCGCCTAACGGCACTGATGGGTTAACGTCGCTGGTAGAGCAACGCCAACAGAATGTTGGCGTCAGATTGCTGACAAAGTTCTTTGCGCTTAAAAGTCTTGATTTGGGGGCTAATAAAAACAAAGGATTATGTCTTCTGATTTACCCCAAACATCCGAAAACCACGTTTTTCGGGTGTTTGTCATCAGACTAACGCCAACAGAATGTTGGCGTTGGAAAGCCGGTGCCATAAAGAGCGGCGTGACTTATGCGCCGCGCAGGCGTTGCGCTAACCCTTTGAGGAAATAGCGCAGCATCTGATCGCCACAAGGACGGAAGTTTTTGGTGCCTTCTTTGCGGAACAGCGCGCTCAGTTCCGGCTTGGAAATACGGAATTCCACGGCGGTGAAGATCTGGTGCATGTCGGTGTCTTTCAACTCGAAGGCCACACGCAGTTTTTTCAACACCAGATTGTTGGTGATTGGCAGTTCCACTTCCGGCGCCGGGAACTTGTCGTCCTTGCCACGTTTGAAGAACACCAGACCGTTCAGGAAGTGCGCCATCACTTCGTCAGGGCAGTTTTCGAACCCCGGCTCGCCTTCCTTGATGACGTAAGTGCTCATTGCCGAGACCGCAACGTCGAAATTATCCAGCTTGATAATCTCAACCATTTTCGCGTCGTTGATACCCAGCATGTAGCGCACGCTGCGCAGCACGTCATTGTTGATCATAGAATTGCCTTTAGCTTGTAAACCGGAAGGCGCGCACATTGTAATACCCTATACTGCTACGCCTTGAATATGTGCGGCAGTATAGGGATCAGAGCGGGGTTTCTCAATCGATTTGGCTTTTTTGCTGATACAGCGGGATGTCTTCGCCAATAATGTATTTATTGCGCAGGATGGATGACACTTTATCCATTATCATCACCACCACCACCAGGATCAGGGTGATAAACATCACCACGTCCCAGTTCCACAGCCGCATGTTCTCCGCATACACCAGGCCGATACCGCCGGCACCGACAAAGCCCAGCACCGCCGCAGAACGGGTGTTGGATTCAATCTGGTACAGGCTGAGCGCCAGAAAAGTGGGGAACGACTGGGTAAAGATACCGTAACGGTGCTTTTGCAGGCCGTTGGCACCGACCGCCGTCAGGCCGCGGCTCGGGGATTTATCCACCGCTTCATGCCCTTCGGCATAGAGTTTGCCGAGTAGCCCGACGTCCTGCATGACAATAGCCAATACCCCGGCCAACGGCCCCATGCCGACGGCACGAACGAAAATCAGCCCCCAAATGGCCATGTCGATACCGCGCAGGATATCCAGCAAACGGCGCACCAGCACCGAAATCGGCCTCAACAACGGCGTCGACATCACGTTGCGTGCGGCAAAGAACGACAGCGGCAAGGCAATCAACGAAGCGGTAATGGTGCCGGCAAACACGATGCCGATGGTGATAAATATCTGCTGGAAATAGTACATAAACGGCCAGTTAACGAAATCATGCCAAACAAACATACGCATGAAATAACGGCCAAGCTGATGACAGCCGTTAATAAACTGCGGCCAGGCTATGCCAAAGAACTGGAAGAAGAACAGGTAATACAGTGCGATAGCCGCTGCCACAATGCCGATGGTGCGCAGGTAGCGGCGTTGCTGTGAGAAGATCTCCGGGTGCTGCTGTTTGAGCGTTTGCAGCTTTTCCGTCGAAATAGTGGGTGCCGTTATCATTTTTTCCCCTCCACGACGCGTTTGCGCAATTCACCTGAGGTGTAATCCAGCAGCGAAACTACCAGGATAATCAGCAGCAACGTCATGCTGACCTGATCGTAGCGATCGAGCTTGATATTGGTCATCAGCTCCTGACCAATACCGCCCGCCCCCACCAACCCCAGAATGGTCGACTGGCGGAAGTTGATTTCCAGGCGCATAAAACTGTACGAAAGAAACACCGGTTTCACCTGTGGCCACATGCCAAAACGCATGCGCTGTAACGGTGTCGCTCCGCAGGCCGTCAGCCCGCGCACCGGCTTGTTGGAGGCGGTTTCAATCGACTCATAAAACAGTTTGGTCAGGCTGCCAATGGTGTGCAGCGCCAATGCCAGAAAGCCCGGAATGGCCCCGATACCGAAAGCCATCACGAACATCACCGCCCACGCCAGCTCCGGCATGGTGCGTAAAAAGGCTACCAGCGTGCGGATCGCCATGCGCAACGTTGCCGGGCTGTGGGTGTTGTTGGCCGCCAGAAACGCCAGAACGCCCGCCACCAGCACCGAAAGAAGGGTCGCCGCCAGCGCCAGTTGCAGCGTTTCCCAGATCAGCGGCAGTTGAATGTTCAGCCGGTAACCCCAGTAGGCCAATGACCCCTCGGTGTGCCCGTCAGCGAACAGTAAGCGCCAGTGTAATGTCGGGATGGTTTCTGCCAGATAATCAAAGAAATGAGGGATCGACAGCCACACGGTGTGCAGGTTGAACTCGGCGATATTGCCGGCGCCCAGGTAGAGCGCCACCAGACCGAGCGACCAGATCAGCGTCTCACGCTTTTGTTTGCTGCGGACCTGCTGGTAATAGTGCGCAAAATCTTTATTCAAAATAGATTTCCATCTTATGGAACAAGGGGTTCAGCACGCTGAACCCCTTTGGATCGATCAGGACGTAATCCGATGATTAACGGTCGCCTTTGGTCAGCTCACGCTTCATATCGATGATGTTCTGGTATTCCGCCAGGGTGGTCTCGCCGATATGCTGTTTGCCGCCCATCGCTTTGATAAAGCACTGGTGATCGTCCTTATCCAGCTTCTTGATCGCGGTGACGACTTTGGCTTTAAACTCTGCCGGCAGCGCGTTGCTCACCAGGATTGGACCGTTCGGGATCAGCGGCGACTGCCAGATAATGCGGATCTGCTTCATCAGGTCCGGGTGATCCATACGGATCATGCGGGTGAACGCGCCGCTGGTATAACCGGTGTTGTAGTCGCCGATCATCGACGCCCAGGTCACTGCACCTTCGAACTGACCGTTCAGTACGCCGAGGACGTCCTGCTCATGGCCACCGGAGAAGGTCACGCTGGAGAAAGTATTGTTGTATTTGTTGTCTACCGTGCCGCCAAACAGTTTCTTGAATTCCTGGTTCGGGATCAGGAAGCCGGAAGTAGAATCCGGATCGGCGAAGCCCACGGCCTTGCCTTTCAGGTCTTCCAGCTTTTTATATGGACTACCGGCTTTAACGATCACCACCGAGTGGTAACCACGGGATTGGTCGACGTCATCAACCGCGATGCCGACGATATCCACCGCTTTCGGATCCTTGATGTACACCGAGGCAAACGACGACGGTGACATGCTCAACACCAGGTCGATCTTGCCGCCCAACAGGCCCTGAATGACGCCGGAATAGTCGGAGGAGTTACGCAGCTTGGTGTCAACGCCAAGTTCCTTGTCCAGGAACTGTTTAACGCATTGGTTATCACCAATTTGCTGGGTAGCGTTTTGCCCGCCGAGAATACCCAGATTCAATACTTTGGGTGCGTCCGCTGCAGTAGCGTTAAATACCATCATCGCGCCGGCCATCAGGGTGGTCAGACTCAATACTTTTTTCATTACGCTGCCTTGTGTGTAAAGGTAAAAGTGAAAATAAGGGTTTCAATCAGACTGATAACTAACCTCAACAGATGATTGGAGCATCAGGGTTCACCAACCAAAAAAACCAGTAAAATCAATTTATTGATTTTCGGCTGATAACCACAACGTGGGGAAAAACCACGCTTTTTCCCCACGTTGTCAAAAGTTTCAATGGATTTGATTGGCTTCCTCGCCATACAGCTGGTGCAGTATCCGTTCGTTCAGTTGCGACGGATGACCGTCAAACACAATTTTGCCCTGGGCAATACCAATCACCCGGGTGCAATATTCTTTCACCAGCTCGACCGAGTGCAGATTCACCATCACCGCAATGTCGTTTTCACTGACTTTTTGCAGCGCATCCATAATGCGACGGGTGTTTTTCGGATCGAGTGATGCCACCGGCTCATCGGCCAGCAGAATTTTGGGGTTTTGCATCAGCGCACGGCAAATCGCCACGCGCTGCATCTGACCACCGGACAGGTTCTCGGCGCGCTGCAACGCATGCGGCAGCATATTGAGCCATTGCAACAGTTCGATGGCGCGGGCGCGGTCGGCGTCATCAAACAGTTTGAAGAAGGATTTCAGGGTGGAAGTGTGGCTCAGACGGCCCAACAGCACGTTGGTTATCACGTCCAACCGCGGTACCAGGCAGAAGTCCTGGAAGATCATGCCGCAACGGGCACGCCACTGGCGCATTTGGCGGGCGCTCAGTTGTGCGATGTCCTGTGCCACACCGTCATCTTCAAAGTGCAGCATCTCGCCGCAGCTCGAAGGAATGGTGCCGTTCAGGGTGTGCAGCAGAGTAGATTTACCGGCGCCGGAACGGCCGATCACCGCCACGAATTCGCCAACGTGCAGGTCGAAATTGATATCGTCCAGCACTCGTTGCTGTGATTTATAAGCTTTGCCCAAGCCTTTTACCGATAACACCTTGCGGGATGATAGCGGTTGTTGCCCTGGAAAGTCGGTGGTTGCTAGTTTTAACTGTGCCTGACCCATATGATTTCTCTGGTTTCAGTGGCTAATCATTATGGGCACCTATTAACGAATAACTTTGTGACAACGGGATGATGGTTTTATGGCCGGGAAATGACGAATGCCGTCATTTCCCGCCGGGGTTAAAAGCGAATAAGGCCTTTAATCAGCTGCTGGTTATTGATCACCTGTTCTTCATAATGCTGCGCCAGGCTGTCGAAGTCGAACTGGTGGGACAGCATCATCCGGGCGGTGATCGCCCCCGCCGCCATCAAACGGCCGACCTTGGCGAAATCCTCTTCGGTCGCATTGCGACTGCCCATCAGGGTGGTTTCTTTTTTATGGAACTCGGGGTCCGAGAATTGCAAATCCCCCTTGAACAGCCCAACAAAAACGATGCTGCCGCCGTGACGGATCAGGTTGACGGCATTGTTCATAGCCTGTCGGCTGCCGGTGGCGTCGATCACTTTCGCCGCCAGCATACCGCCAAACTGGCCACGCAGTTGGGCTTCAAACTGCCCGTCCTGCGGATCGAGCGTCGGCAGTTGCAGCACCTGCTCGACATGCCGCCGCCGTTCGGCGCTGGTATCAACCACCACCACCTGCGCCCCGTCAGCCTTGGCGATCGCCGCCACGCCCAGGCCGATAGGCCCGGCCCCCACCACCAATAACGGATCGTCCGGCGCTATGGCCGCACGGCGAACCGCATGAGCGCTGATGGCAAACGGCTCAATCAGGGCCGCGGCCTCTGGCGCCACGTCGTCCACCGCCAGCAGGTTGCTGACCGGCACGCTGAGATACTCGCAAAAGCCGCCGTCCTGATGTACGCCAATCACCGAAATATTCTCGCAGCAGTTGGTTTTGCCACTCTGGCAGGCACCGCAATGATGGCAGGCAAGATAGGGCATCACCGTCACGCGCTGCCCTACCTGCCAGCCGGCCGTCTGACTGCCGAGACTGACAATTTCGCCGCATATTTCATGGCCCAGGACCCGCGGGTAACTAAAGAAAGGTTGCTGACCGGACCAGGCGTGAATATCCGTGCCGCAAATGCCCACGGTAATCATTTTGATCACCGCTTCGGCCTGCGCAGGAATAGGTGCCGGACGCTGCTGATAAATTAATTTCGTTGGTTGCTCGAGAACTAATACTTTCATTTTTTTATAACCTCCCCTTTATTTATGGGAAGAGTTATTAAATAAAAGCGCCGCCAGGCATGAAGTCGGAAGCGAGATCTGTGAAGCAGTACAAAATAAACCGATTTAAATTGGTTTTAAATAGATAAAAAACATCCGAGGCTCGCATGAGCAGAACCCAGAACCTGCGCCACAATGTGGTTAACCAGATGATTGACGGTATCAATAATAACCACCTGCGCTCGCCGCTGCCGTCCCAGGCCGCTTTGGCCGAAATGTACAATATCAGCCGCACCACGGTGCGTCATACGCTGACACATCTGTTCCAACGCGGCGTGCTGGAAAAGGTCGGCGACGACTATGTGATTTTACGCCAGCCACAGCCGGAAGACGGCTTCGACTGCCAAAGCCCTTCCCTGGACGAGCAGGGAAAAAGGTTCGAAAAAGCGTTCTACCAGATGATTAATCAGAAACAGCTGCGCGCCGGGGACAGCTTCAGCGAGCTGCAACTGGCGCGCGCGGTCAATGTAAGCCCGGTGGTGGTGCGGGAATTTCTGCTGCACTTCAGCCGTTACAATCTGATCGAAAGCAGCAAGCGCGGGCAATGGCGTATGAAGCAGTTTGACCAGCGTTATGCCGAACAGCTGTTCGAGCTGCGCCAGATGCTGGAAACGCACGCCCTGTCCCACTTTATCAATCTGCCGGCGCATGACCCACGCTGGCTGCAGGCCAGGGAACTGCTGAGCCGCCACCGCCAATTACGGGAAGATATCAGCGACAATTATCGCCTGTTTTCCCAGTTGGATCGCGACTTCCACCTGCTGATCCTTTCCGCCGCCAATAACCCTTTTTTCAATCAGTCGCTGGAGATCATTTCGGTGATTTTCCACTTCCATTATCAGTGGGATGAGACCGATCTTAAACAGCGTAATATCATTGCCATTGAAGAACACATGACCATTCTCAGCGCGCTTATTTGCCGTAACGATCAGGAAGCCATCAACGCGCTGCACCGCCATTTGGATACCGCCAAACAGTCGATGATCCGCTCACTCAATCAGACCATCGCCTGAGCCGCAGGGTGTTTTTAATCGATAAAAAACACCCTACCGTCATTTAAAACCGATAAAAAGCAGCAAAATACTGGCTGTCGCACGGAACCGTAACAAAACCCACCGCCTAAAATATTTCGCCCTCTAGGCTTACTGCCGACCACCTGCTAATACCTTCATTAAGACACCACCCAGGGGAATACCCGGAATAATAAATATTATTAATGCGAAATTCTGGAGGATGAAATGGAAAGAAGTCATACGATTAATACCGGGAAGGAACAGGGTGAACCCTATTCCGATCACATAATTCCGATGCCGCCGGAGGGAATGCTGGTTCGTTCGGCCAGAATTAAAAAAATTCAAACCACGGCCATGTTGTTGTTATTTTTGGCAGCCATAATCAACTTTCTTGACCGCAGTTCGCTCTCGGTGGCGAACTCCACCATCCGGCAAGAAATGGGGCTGAGCGGTACCGAAATCGGCTTGTTGCTGTCGGCATTCTCCCTGGCCTATGGCATCGCCCAATTGCCCTGCGGCCTGCTGCTGGATCGTAAAGGTCCACGCATCATGCTGGGGATCGGCATGTTTGTCTGGTCGGTATTCCAGACGCTGTCCGGCATGATCCACAGCTTTACCCAATTTATCTGGGTACGTATCGGGCTGGGAATTGGCGAAGCCCCCATGAACCCGTGCGGCGTAAAGGTGATCAACGACTGGTTCAATATCAAGGATCGCGGCATGCCGATGGGTATTTTTAATGCCGCTTCGACCATCGGGCTGGCGATCAGCCCACCGATCCTCACCGCCATGATGCTGGCCTTCGGTTGGCGCGGCATGTTTATCACCATCGGCGTATTGGGTATCGCACTGTCCATCGGCTGGTACATGCTGTACCGCAACCGACAGGACGTCAGCCTGAGCGCTCAGGAACAGGCCTATTTGAATGCCGGTAGCGTCAGCGCCCGACCTGAACCAATGAACTTTCGCGAGTGGCGTGCGCTATTCAGGAACCGTACCATGTGGGGCATGATGATTGGCTTCAGCGGCATTAACTACACCGCCTGGCTGTACCTGGCCTGGCTGCCGGGTTATCTGCAGACCACTTACCATCTGGATCTGAAAAGCACCGGACTGCTGAGTGCCATTCCGTTCCTGTTTGGCGCCGCCGGCATGTTGTCGAACGGCTTCGTCACCGACTTTTTGGTACGTCGCGGCATGGCACCACTGAAAAGCCGCAAAATTTGCATCGTCGCCGGTATGTTACTGTCCGCTTCCTTTACTGCCGTGGTCCCTCAGGCCACCACCACCTACAGCGCGGTATTGTTGATCGGCATGGCGCTGTTTTGCATTCACTTTGCGGGGACCTCCTGCTGGGGCCTGATCCACGTGGCGGTGAATTCACGCATGACCGCTTCGGTCGGCAGCATTCAAAACTTCGCCAGCTTTATCTTTGCCTCATTCGCGCCAGTGGTCACCGGTTGGATCCTGGATACCACCCACTCTTTCAGCCTGGCCCTTACCCTCTGCTCCTGCTTTACCGTCATCGGCGCGCTGTCGTATATCTTCGTGGTTAAACACCCGATCGTTGACAGCGCCGCCTGACGCTCACCCAACAGAGGGCCGGCACTCAATTGAGGGTAAAGAAATCCAGCCCCAATGCGGCCTTCACCTGCCCCAGCGTTTGCCGACTGACCTGGTCGGCGCGTTGGGTACCCTGACGCAGAATGCGCAACAGCTCGCCCTTGTCGGCCAGGTATTGCGCCCGACGCGTGCGGATCGGCTCCAGCAGGCTTTGCAGGCAATCTTCCAACAGGCGTTTGATTTTCATGTCGCCCAACCCACCACGGCGATAGTGCGCCTTCAGATCCGCCACCAGCGCGGCGTCCTCGCAGAAAGCATCCAGATAGGTGAACACCATGTTGCCCTCCACCTGACCGGGATCGTTGATATTCAAGTGGCCCGGATCGGTAAACATGCTCATCACCGCCTTATGCACCTGATCGGCGTCGGCGCCCAGGGTGATGGTGTTACCGCGTGACTTCGACATCTTGCCCTGCCCGTCCAGCCCCGGCAGACGGCTGACGTGACTTAACAACGGCTGGCACTCCGTCAAGACCTGTCGGCCGACAATGTGATTGAAACGCCGCACAATCTCGTTGGTTTGCTCCAGCATCGGCAGTTGGTCGTCGCCGACCGGCACGTGGGTGGCGCCAAAGGCAGTAATGTCCGCCGCCTGGCTAACCGGGTAGACCAGAAAGCCGGCCGGCAGGCTGCGGGAAAAGTCTTTTTCGATGATTTCACTTTTCACCGTCGGATTGCGTTCCAGCCGCGCCACGCTGACCAGGTTGAGATAATACATGGTCAGTTCGGCCAGCGCCGGCAGCGCGGATTGCAGGCAAATCGTGGTCTTCTGCGGACAGATACCGACCGCCAGATAGTCGGCGACCAGATTAAGCACGTTGGTGCTGATTTTTTGCGGATTATTGCCGTTATCGGTCAGCCCCTGCAGGTCCGCCACCAGCACCGTTTGCTGATGGTGTTGTTGCAGCTCAACGCGCTGGCGCAGTGACCCGACGTAGTGACCTAAATGCAGGGAGCCGGTGGGACGATCGCCGGTCAGAATGGTATAGCTCATTGCCTTGCTCCTGAAAGTAAATACACCACCGGATCAACGCAATAAAAATGCCGCCAGAACCGGCGGCATTGAAAAGAGGTGTGAATACCCGTGCCGCCTTCAGAAGAGGCGCCACCAAGACTGATTAAGTGTGGATTGCATCGGTATATTCATGCTTTTAAGGTATCCCCCAGTATGGGCGTTGTCAATCACCGCTGGTTGCCAAATTCAGCGCCTGTTCAGCGGCAATACGACAAAAAGCGTCAGTCAGCGGTGAAGCCGTGCGCCACGCCAGCGCCAGCGTATAGGCTACCGGGCTGCCTGTACCGCTCAGTTCACGGAACACCACGCCGGGGGATTGCAGTCTTGCAAACAGGGCCGGCATCAACGCGATCCCCACACCGCCCGCCACCAGCCCGCCGATGGTCTGCATCTGCCGTGCCTCCTGCACGATACGCGGACTGAATCCCGCCACCGCACAGGCCTGCAGGATCGCCGTGTGCATACCGGGGCCGTAATGCGCCGGAAACAGCACCCAGGGTTGATCGGCCAGGCTGCTCAACGTCACTTGCTGCTGCGTCGCCAGCGGGTGGTTTTCCGGCAATGCCAACACCATGCGATCGAACAGGAAAGGCAAGATCTGCAAGCCCTCTTGCGGCGTCACCGGCAGCACCACCATGCCCATGTCGGCGCGGTCATCGCGCAGTGCGATCAATTGCTCGGCAGTGGTTGCCTCCTGCAAATGAAACTCCGCCTGTGGATGCGCCTGACGAAACTGCCGCAGGATGCCCGGCAACAGAGCGTTTACCGTGCTGTCGACGAAGGTCAGGCGCAGCGATTCCGTCAGGCCGCGTGCCGCACGGCGGGTATTGCCGAGGGTGCGCTCAAACTGCGCCAGCGTTCGCCGCGCCTCAATCAGAAACACTTGCCCCGCTTCGGTGATCCTGGTGACGCGGTTGCCGCGCTCCAGCAGCAGCACGCCCAGCTCCTGCTCAATCTTTCGGATAGCGGCAGTCAGCGGGGGTTGTGCCATATGCAAGCGCTCGGCGGCGCGGTGAAAGCTCATTTCTTCCGCGACGGCAATAAATTGCCGCAGTTGGCGTAGTTCAATCACGCAATACCTTTTTCGTATTTTGAAAGCATAAATAGAGTATTGGATGTATCAATAGCAAAAGCCAATACTTTCCCGACCGCACAGTGCTGCGCCATTCCGGTGCACCCGGCGAGAAAGGAGAGCAGTTATGACGCAACGTACAGCGATTGTTACCGGCGGTTCCAGCGGTATTGGGCTGGCCATCGCTCAACAACTGGCGCAACAGGATTACCGCATCGCCATCGTGGCGCGCGACCCGCAACGCCTGCAGCAGGCGGCGCAGCAAATTGGCCCCGCTACCCGCTACTATTCGGCGGACCTGAGCCGCCGTGGGCCGGTGGAAGACGTCGTCGCCCAGTTGGCAGCCGATCTCGGCACGGTGGATGTCCTGATTAACAACGCCGGATTTACCCGGGTGATTGCCGCCGATACGCCGTTGGCGCAGGCCGAACAAGAATGGGACGCGGTGATCGAAGGGAACCTGAAAAGTACCTTCCTGTTTACCCTCGCGATGTTGCCACACCTGAGCAAACCGGGCGGCCGCATCATTAATCTGAGCTCTATTGCCGCCCAATGCGGCAGCGGCAGCGCGGGTGCATTAGGTTATTCCGCCGCCAAAGCCGGGGTGCAGGGTTTTACCCTCAGTCTGGCACGCGAACTTGGCGAATTGGGGATTACCGTCAACGCCATTGCGCCGGGGTTTATCGCCGATACTCGCTTCTTCGGCGCCGGGCTACCGCAGGATCGCATTGACGCCATTGCCGCTGAAACACCGATGGGCCGCACCGGCCGGGTGGAAGACATCGCCAGCGCCGCACTGTGGCTGGCGTCAAAAGAAGCCTCTTTCGTCACCGGAACCATCACCTCGATTAACGGCGGTGCGCGGGTCGGTTAAGAAAGCAGAGCTGGCCAAAGTGGCAGCACGCAGGGCGGGATTGAAATAACGTTAGCGGGCCCAACGCATATATCGGGCCCGTTTTTTATCTGGCGATCAGAAGTGAATTTCCGCCGTCGGCAGCGCGTTGATCAACACGCCGTAGCTTCCAATATTCGATAGTGTGGCGTTGTGATGGGCGCGGATCTGCAAGCCAGTCGCGTGGGCTTTGTCATGACTGGTATGGGCGTCGGCGGCCAGCGTCACCGGATAGCCTAACCCGGCGGCACGACGAGTGGTGGTGTCGACGCAAAACTCGCTGGAGTAGCCGCAAACCACCAGGTGCGAAACAGCGTTAGCCACCAGTAACGGCCCCAGTCCGGTCCGCAGGAAGGAGTCCGGCGTGGTTTTCTCCACCCGATGATCGCCGTCTTTGACTTGCAAACGGCCGTCAATCTGCCAGGCATCGCTGCCGTGCGCCAGCTCATCGTCCGGAGTCTGGTGCTGGATAAAAATCACCGGTACTCCAGCCCGACGGGCAGCAGTGCTCAAACTGTTAATGCGATCAATCGTCGCTTCGGCGTCGGCCGGCGGCGGCGTAAATAACCCTTGCTGCACATCAATAATTAATAGAGCGGACGTCATGATAACTCCCGTGAATTTAATCGGCGATCAGCATAGCGGTTGGCGCGGACGGAAGATATGGTCAACGCCCTGCTCACGCAGTTTATTCACCAGATCGTGACCACCATTCGGCGTAGCGTGCGCCAGCAGGCGCTCGGCCTCAAATACCGGGCTGGCCCAGAAGATATTCACCGGGTCGCCATACTGTTTCGGCAGGTTCAGGTGCTCGCTATACGGGTAAAACGACGAGGAAAGCACGTAGCCCTCATAACCCTGCGGAGCCACCTCAGATTCCAGAGTATGACCTTCGCCAAACCAGGTAATCTTAGCCCATGGCGCATGGGCGAACCCGGCCAGTGCGCTGGCCATCTGCACCGCGTTCTCTTCGGTCATGTACTGCCCGTCGATGGCGATGCCCATTTCCATGCGGCGGTAACGGGAAGCGTCGTCGTTAAACAGGATCTCTACCCACGGCATTGGGCGGATACTGACGCCCATGGTGAGAAAATAGTAGATGCCGTCGCGCTCATGTTGGGTGATGGCCATTGGTGGCCACTTGCCCTGATCGATCGCGTAGTATTTCACCGAAGGGCCAAAATGCTGATCGTAAATCGCCTGATAGTCGTTCTGCATTTTTGGCCATGGGTTACCCTCTTCCCGCTGCCAACTGCGCCAGAACTGGCGGGTGTTTTCCGCCAGCGCATACTGGGTATTGGTGGAGGCGGATCCCAGCGGATAAGCCAATGGACTTTCCTTGATGCAACTGGCGGAATAGCACACCGAGTGGTCGATATACAGGCTCCAGCCGGGGATCACCGCCAGCAGTTGGCCGTAATACCACAGCGCCGCACCGTCGTCGCTTTCCGTCCAGACTACCATCAGCCCTTCCGGGTTCAGTGGCGCTTCCCCCTCCAGATTGCGGCAAAACTCGGCTGCCAGCATCGGCGGCTGTCCCAGTGCCAATGCCGCACTGTCTTCCTGCTGCGGCGCGGCCGCCAGGTTACGCAGCCAGCAAGCACGCACCTGAAAACGTTCGCTATTTTCTTCTGAAGGATAAATATAAAAATAGGCAGCCCGACTATCTTGCTGAACCACCGCCACCAGCGTCTGGTTCTCATTACTGACTTCAGCAAGTACCTGTGACTCGTTCATATAACCTCAAATAGGGTCAAGGCGCAGAATAACGCTGCACGCTAAATAAAATGGAAATTGGCTTTTGCCCAGTGTAAAGCGCATTAGCGGTCGGATCACCCGTAAAAGTCTCAAAAGTGTCCCTAAACATTGGGTTATTGGTAAGAATTATAGCGTGCGCGGATTCAGACTGATCGGCCAATTCGCCGTAGTGCACGTTGATAGGAGCCGTTGCGCATCGAGGCTCGCAACACTTTACCTACGCCACCGACACCGGCGCGCACCAGTTTTTGCCGCAGGACGCCGGGAGAAAAACCAAACTGCTGCTGCGCCCACTCCGGTAGCAGATCTATGCCCGCCTGCAT
This sequence comes from Serratia sp. AR11, assembly GCF_056376275.1. Lineage (NCBI taxonomy): Bacteria > Pseudomonadati > Pseudomonadota > Gammaproteobacteria > Enterobacterales > Yersiniaceae > Serratia > Serratia sp. AR11. The sequence goes on along the minus strand of NZ_CM150739.1, from coordinate 1,516,716 downwards.
CACCAATATGCCAAAAGGTCGTGCCAGCACGCTCGGTGCCGGGGCCGCCAACAGAATACGAGCCACTTCCTGCGTGCGCTCATCGCACACCAACTGCGACCGCATGCGCTGCAGGTAATCCTCAACCGCCGCGCAAGAGATAGGGATATCGCGTGCCCCCAGTGCAGCGGCGACTCGCGCCGTCTCACGGTAATAGCCGTCCTGCTGTTCGCGAGAAAGATGCGGATTGCGGTAGCGTAAATGGCTGGCTAAAAAGCAGCTGCTTTCCACCACGTGCACCCAGGTGAGCAAGTCAGGATCGCTGGCGGCATAAGGCCTGCCGTCGCTGCTGACGCCGTTGACCCGCAGGTGAATGGCTTTGACTTTGGCGATCAGCCGTTCGGCCTCGGCGGTGGGGCCAAAGGTGGTGACGGAGACAAACTGGCTGGTGCGGCGCAGGCGGCCGAGCATATCGTCGCGGAAATTGGAATGATCCCAGACGCCGGCCAGCGCCAACGGGTGCAGCATTTGCAGCAGTAAGGCACTGACGCCCCCGCACAGCATGGTGGTGAAATCACTGTGTACCTGCCAAATGACCGACTGCGGCCCATACAGGCCCGGATCGCCCGGCGGGTTTTCAAAATCAACATCGCCAAGCGCCAGCCCGGTCAGGCCGATCACCTGTTTTTCTATCGCTGCACGTATCACTTCCATCCTGACTGACCCCCTTTATCGCCTGGCGGCCAGTGTAACATGCAGCGGAAGGCCGCTTTTAACTCTGCGGGTCGCGATCGCCCAGCAGCACAATCTTGCCGGCAAAGCTGCGATCCTCCAGCCGGCGGTGAGCGGCCGCCCCTTCACTGAGCGGGAAGGTTTCGATATGGGGCACGGCAAACTCGCCGTTCTGCCAACTGCTGAACAGACGCTCGGCCCTTTCTCGCCTTGCCCCGGCGCTATTAAGGTAGGTCCAGAGGTCGCCACCGACCACGCCTTTGGAATCCATCATCAGGTCGTAGGCGGAAATAGCGGGTGCTTCGCCACCTGCCATACCGAAAGTGACCACCCGACCGCCGGGACGCAGCGCGTCGATGCTCTGTTGCAGCGTGATGCCCACCGAGTCAAAACCGTACTCAACGCCACCGTCGGTCAGGGCGGCAATTTGCGCGACCCAATCCTGCTGATAAGTGAAGGCTGCCGCTGCGCCGTTGTTCAGTGCGATCTGCTGTTTGTGCGCCGAAGACACCACGGCGTAAACCTGTGCGCCACGCGCCACCAGCATACGCGTCAGAATTTGTCCGACACCGCCCGCCGCTGCATGCACTAAAGCGCGATCGCCCGCTTTCACCTGCACGCTGTCATTAATCAGGTACTGCGCCGTTAGTCCCTGCAACAAAATTGAAGCTGCTTCGACGTCGCTCAGTGCCTGTGGCAGCCGCAGTGCATGCTCCACCGGCACGTTGATTCGCGTGGCGTGGCAGAATGGGACATCAGCGAAACCAATTCGCTCCCCCAACTGCCAGCCATCGACCCCTTCGCCCACGGCGATAATGGTTCCCACACCTTCGTAACCGCCGATATGTGGCGGGTTGCCGTGCAGCACGTAATTGCCCTTGCGGCGGTAGATATCAGCGAAATTCAGCCCGGCGGCCCCCATGCGCACCTGCACCGCACCCGCCGGTACCGCAGGCGTCGGCAGCTCAAGGTATTCGAGCACGTCCGGCCCGCCAAAATGTTTAAACGCTAATGCGTGCATGTTGCTGCTCCGAAAAGTTTCCGCCAATAACACACTGACGGTCGATAGAATGATTATCGCAAAGCGCTATAATCAGGAGAAGTGGCCCGCAGAGCATTCAGAAAACACCAGGGGTTTATAATGGACCGATTAACCAGCATGGCGGTGTTTGTGCGGGTGGTGGAAAAAGGCAGTTTCGTTGCCGCCGCTGAGGAGATGGCAATCTCCCCGACCATGGTCGGCAAACACATCCGCTACCTGGAGCAACGGCTGAATGCGCCGCTGCTGAACCGTACTACCCGCAGACAAGGGCTGACCGAGACCGGGCGGGTGTTCTACGAACGTTGCCGTCGCCTGCTGGCCGACGCCGATGCCGCCGAAGCCAGTGCCCGGGCGCTATTGAGCTCTCCCAGCGGCCTGCTGCGCATCAGTGCCCCCGTCACTTTCGGCAACCGCGTACTGACGCCGATCCTCACCGAGTTCCTGCAGCGGCACCCGGAGGTAGAAGCGGAAGTGGTGCTGTCGGACCGCAAGGTAGACTTGATTGAAGAAGGCTACGAGGCGGCGTTTCGCATCGGGCCGGTGGCAGACGATGGCCTGGTGGCCCGCGCCCTGCCCGATTACCGCATGACGCTGGCCGCCTCACCGGACTATCTGGCCCTGCAGGGTGTGCCAACCCAGCCGGAGCAACTCAGCGCACACAGCTGCTTTGGTTTTAGTCAGTGGGACGGCAACCATTTCTGGCGCTTGCAGGGACCAACGGGGGAAGTCAGCGTGCCGGTCAGGCCGCGGCTGCGGATGGACTCTGGCGAAGGGGTACGTCGGGCGGCGCTGGCCGGTTTCGGTATCGCGCTGCATGCCTGCATGCTGCTGGATGAAGATATTGCCAGCGGCCGATTGGTCCGGGTGCTGCCGGATTATTCACCGCTATCGCGGCCAATGCATCTGGTCTATCTGCCCGAACGACGGCAGTCACCCAAGCTGGAAGCTTTTATCGCCCTGACCGTCGCCAGACTCTGGGGTCGCGTTTAAAATAAGTAAATCAACACAGGAGTTTCCATGATCACTATCCGAGCACGCGCAGCACAAGACAATGCGCAACTGGCGGAGATTTGGCAGCGTTCGGTACGCGCCACCCACCATTTTCTCACCGAAGAGAATATCGCCCAACTCTACCCGTTGGTGCTTAACGACTATTTGCCGGCGGTTGACGTTTGGGTTGCGGAAGACCGGCCCGGTCATCCCTGCGGTTTTATCGGGCTAAGCGGCAATAAGGTAGAAATGCTGTTTATCGATGCTGAGCAGCGTGGCAAAGGCGTCGGCAGAGCGCTGCTGGCCCACGCCGAAACGCTGCATGATGAGTTGCAGTTGGATGTTAATGAACAGAACCCGCAGGCCAGCGGTTTTTACCGCCACTACGGTTTTGAAATTACCGGCCGTTCGGCACTCGACGGTCAGGGCAATCCTTTCCCACTGCTGCACATGAAGCTCGACAAGCGTTAAATGCAATAAAGCGGCCAAAGCCCCGTTGGCCGCGGTTTCACCATCACCTCTGCTCATCACTTTATATATCAAATAAGAATATCTAATAGAATCTATATTCTTCCTGTCACTATAAACCCCCGGTAGGATTGCCCTGTATTCACCAGCAACAGATATCCCGCCTGCCCTTATTCCAGGAAGCCGAACACTGCCTGGCGTTACGCACCCTGGGCGGAATTCTGTGACGTATTAATAAGGATCAACTTCGCTATGATCGTTCTTTCGAACGTTTGCAAAACTTTTGACAGTGCACAGGGCCGCGTCGTCGCGGTGGATGATGTCAGTCTGGCCGTTGAAGCCGGGCAAATCTACGGCATTATCGGCTACAGCGGAGCGGGTAAAAGCACCCTGATCCGTTTGCTTAACGGGCTGGAGGCACCCACCAGCGGCAACATTCAGGTCGAGGGGTTCAATATCGCCGGAGCCAGGGGCGACCAGTTACGCCAGGCACGCCTGAAAATCAGCATGGTGTTTCAGCATTTCAACCTGCTGTGGTCACGCACCGTCAGCCAGAATATTGCCTTCTCGATGCAAATAGCCGGCGTGCCCAAAGCGCAAATAAACCCACGCGTGGCCGAGCTTATCGCACTGGTTGGCCTGCAGGGGCGTGAGGATGCTTATCCTTCGCAGCTCAGCGGCGGACAGAAACAGCGCGTCGGCATCGCCCGCGCCCTGGCCAATAACCCTGGGGTATTACTGTGTGATGAGGCCACCTCAGCGCTCGATCCCCAGACCACCGACTCGATTTTGGATCTGCTGCTGGATATCAACCGCAAACTGAACCTGACCATCGTGCTGATCACCCATGAGATGCACGTAGTGCGCAAAATTTGCCACCGCGTGGCGGTGATGGAAAACGGCCGCATCGTCGAAGAAGGCCCGGTGATCGATGTTTTCACCCGGCCGCAGCAGCCGATTACCCAGCAGTTCGTTAAACAGGTTTCGCAATATCAGGAAACCGAGGAAAACTTTAATCCTTTACTGGCTCAGCATCTGCCGGGCGCAATTTTCAAGCTGACCTTTGTCGGTGTGCAAACCCATCAGGCGGTGATTTCCGACGTGATCCTGCGCTACAAGGTGAGCATTAACATTCTGCACGGCAAAATCAGCCAGACGCTGAACGGCTCCTTTGGCGAGCTGTATATCCACGTCGAAGGCAACGACCTGCAAATCGACAGCATGCTGAAATTATTGAGAGAACAACAAATCGCCGTTGAGGTGATTAAACATGATTGAGTCATGGTTCCCTCATCTGCGTATTGACCAGTTGCTGAACGCCACCTGGGAAACCCTGTACATGACCGGCATCGCCGGGTTGGCCACGCTGGTGCTTGGCATCGTACTGGGCGTATTGCTGTTCCTGACCTCTCGCGGCCAACTGTTGCAAAACCGCGCCGTCTATTCGCTGATTTCAGTGCTGGTCAACGTATTCCGCTCCATCCCCTTCATCATTCTGATCGTGCTGCTGATCCCGTTCACCAAGACGCTGATCGGCACCATTTTGGGGGCCGATGCCGCGCTGCCGGCGCTGATTGTCGGCGCCGCGCCCTTCTACGCCCGGCTGGTTGAAATTGGCCTGCGCGAGGTGGACAAGGGAGTCATAGAGGCGGCACGTTCCATGGGAGCCAAAACCAGCACCATTATTTTCCGCGTGCTGCTGCCGGAGTCTTCCCCGGCGCTGGTTTCCGGAATTACCGTCACCCTGATAGCACTGGTGAGCTACACCGCCATGGCCGGAGTGATCGGCGCTGGCGGGCTGGGTAATCTGGCCTATCTGGAAGGTTTTCAACGCAATCACGGTGACGTGACGCTGGTGGCGACGCTGACGATCCTGCTGATCGTTTTCGTTATCCAGTTCATCGGCGACACCATTACAACAACGCTCGATAAACGATAAATAACCAGGGAATAATGATGATGAAAAAGCAAATAATGATGCTGGCTTTCGCCTCACTGACCGCGTTGAGCTCCTTTGGCGCCGCCGCGGAAACTAAACTGGTGGTTGGCGCGTCCAACGTGCCGCACGCGGAGATCCTCGAGCAGGCCAAGCCGATTCTGGCGAAGGAAGGCATCGATCTGGTGATCAAACCTTTCCAGGACTACATCCTGCCGAACACCGCGCTGGCCAGTCACGATATTGACGCCAACTATTTCCAGCACGTGCCCTACCTGAATTCGGTGCTGAAGGACCATGCCGGCGATAAGAATTACGACTTTGTCAGCGCCGGGGCCATCCATATCGAGCCGATCGGCATTTACTCCAAGAAATATAAAAGCCTGAAAGATCTGCCGGACAACGGCAAAATCATCATGCGTGATGCAGTGGCGGAAGAAGGACGCATTCTGTCTATCTTTGAAAAGGAAGGCGTAATTAAGCTGAAACCGGGCGTGAGCAAGGTCGATGCTCGCATTTCTGACGTGGTGGATAACCCGAAACACCTGAAGTTCCTGGCGAACGTGGAAGGCGCGCTACTGCCGCAGATGTACAACAACGATGAAGGCGACGCGGTGGTGATTAACGCCAACTACGCCATCGATGCCGGACTGAACCCGACTAAAGATCCGATCGCGGTCGAAAGCGGTGAAAACAACCCGTATGCCAACATTATCACCGTGCATAAGGCCGACGTGAACAAGCCGGAAATCGTAGCGCTGGTAAAAGTGCTGCACTCTAAGGCAATTCAGGACTTCATCCGCCAAAAATACCAGGGCGCGGTGATCCCGGTTAACCAGTAATGCCCACTCAGGCCGCAGCAATGCGGCCTGATTTCCTGCCGAGTGCCCTGCCCTAGACTTTATTGCCCACCTGACTCAGCCGCGGCCAAACCAGCATCAATGCATCGAGCAAGCGATATAAATCCTCGCGGCTGGCTCCTTCACGTGCCTGAACCGACATCCCTTCAATGGTACAGACGATATATTTCGCCAACAGCGCGGTATCGGTTTTCGCCAATAACTCCCCCTGCTGTACCTTGCGGTCAAAACAGGCTCGCAGGCTGGCTTCATTCGAATGATGTTTTTTACGCAGCATCTCGGCCACTTCATCGGAAGACGAAGACAGCGCCGCAGAGGCGCAGACCATAAAGCAGCCGGACGGCGTATCCGGATCGGTAAACACCTCCGCTGAAGAGCGAACGTAGGCCTCAACGATTTCCGCTATCGGCAAATCCCGCTCCAACAATTGATTGGTGCAGGTGGTGTATTTTTGCAGATATCGCTCCACCGCCGCGCGGAACAGCCCTTCCTTGTTACCAAACTCGGCATACAGCGTTGGCGCTTTGGCACCGGTGACTTCTACCAGATCGGCCAGCGACGTAGAGTCATAACCGTGCCGCCAGAACAGATCGAGCGCGCTGTCCAGCGCACGGTCGCGATCAAACTGCTTCGGTCTGCCACGCGTTTTTTTGGCGCAGACTTCTTCATTGATACTCATAGACCCTCTCTTATCCCGCTCCGCAGCAGGGCTTGGCAATTAAATTAACGATCATTATAAAAAAATATTGCGCTGCCGTCGAGAAGCGATTAACATTTAGTTATCGATCGTTAAGTAATTATGACGACAGAGATTAACCAACCCAATTTACGCTTCTGATATAGGAATTAACATCATGAAAAACTTAAAAATTACTCTTGCAGCTATCGCACTGGCCTCTGCTTCTTTCGGTAGCTTCGCCGCTGACCTGGTTCACAACCAACCGGCAGATCAGCAAAAACTCGGCGTGATCACCGTCAGCGGTGCTTCCGATATCAGCTCGCTGGAAGCCGATTTGGCAGCCAAAGCAGATGCAGCCGGTGCAAAATCATTCCGCATCATTGGTGCCGGTGGCAACAATCAACTGCATGGCACTGCTGTAATCTATAAATAACAATAAGTTAATCGTCAATTATCCGGCTGGTAGTGAACGTTACTCCTCCGGTTAACGACTAGAATAAAAAAATTAATTAACGAACACTAAAAAAATAGTTGCAAAGCGCCGAAGTGGCGTCTAACATTAAATTATCGATCGTTAATTAATTTAACGACCCCAATAAAAAACTTTGTACAGAATACCAAGATAGGAAATAAGACTATGAAAAACCTGAAAATCACCATCGCCGCCATCGCACTGGCTTCTGCTTCATTCGGTAGTTTCGCCGCCGATCTGGTTAACGCCCAGCCGGCCAATCTGCAAAAAGTCGGTGTGGTTACCGTTAGCGGGGCTTCCGACCTGACCAGCCTGGAAAATCATCTGGCTGCCAAAGCGGATGCCGCAGGTGCCAAATCATTCCAGATCATCTCAACTACCGGTGACAACAAGCTGCACGGTACTGCGATCATCTACAATTAATTGCTGAATCAGCAATTGTGCAAAGAGGCGGCCCTGGCCGCCTTTTGTTTTATTGCCCCGCCGAAAATCGTTCTGCTCCACAAGTAGTATTCAGTCGTTTTGCAAATCTTTCAGCATATAGATATCGCAGCCGTGGTGGCCGGTATTGCCACGCTTTTCCGTCAGCAAAGTGAAACCCAGCGCATGATATAACCCCAACGCTTCTTTGAGTTGCTCGGTGGTTTCCAGATAGCAGTAACGGAACCCCGCCGCACGTGCTGCTTTCAGCGCCTGCACTACCATATAGCGCGCCATTCCCAACCCCCGTACACAGGGTTTAAAAAACAGTTTTTGCAATTCACAGTATCCGGCATCTCCCCCCTTCAGAGGTGCAATGCCTACGCCCCCCACCACCTCCCCATGTTGTTCCAGTACCCAATACTTACCGCCGTTATCCTGGTAAACACCGGTCAGGCGATCCAGATCGGGATCATGCAGACTGACGCCTTCCATTTTATCCATAGCGTACTCGCGAAATACGCTACAAATAATGCCGGCCATCGCGGCGTCATCACTCTGGGTTATCGGGCGTACCAGCAAAGCGGCATCGCGCTGCTTGCGTGCGCTGCGTAATGCCGCAGTCATCTTTTTCATTGCCGCTGTCGTTGCGGCCAATTCATCGTCGTCCAGCTGCGCCAACGCGTCTTGCATAAAACCGTCGGCGTTGGCTTCAATTGCCGCCAGCGTTTTGCGTCCCAACTTGGTCAGTTGATTCAGGTTATGCCGTTTGTCATGCGGATAATCCACCGCTTCAACCATGCCTGCGGCAACCAGGCTGCGTACCGCCCGACTGGCGCTGGCCTTATCGATGCACAGTCGGGCCGCCAGTTCGGTAATGCCCAGCGGCAATCCATTGACCTCAATCAGAATGTGGATCTGCAACGGCGAAAAACGAGTCCCGTTACTTTGTTTATTCAACATGCCCAGTTCTCTGACCAGGTTGCGCGACAATGCTCTGAAATCTCTGATGTTCACAATCGATGTCCCCGTTGGTACCAGCGCTGAAACACATCACTTAGTTGATAGTGTTACCTAATATTCATTACCATAACGGATTTTTAAGCGGCGTGAAATCTCAACCTGACGAGACACCTGCAGCAATCTGTCGCCTCATGCAGAATTACATTCTTTACTGAATTAAATTTACAAAATAAAAAACCACAAAATATATACTTTATAAATAATAAACCCATCAAAAAACGGATAATTCAGCAAACCAGATAAAATACGAATGATATCCTTACACAATCCATTGTATTTGAATGAGTTATTTAATCCCCAATAGCGCCAATTATGTCGATATTCAGTTGTATTTTGTTACATATCCATGGCAGGATTGCCCCGTTTAAATAGCACCTATTATTTCCCCTGCTGTTTAAATTCCTGGCGCAAAACGGTCTGTCTTGCGCGCTTTTATAATCATGGAGAGATTGTATTCCGATGAAAAAATCACTCGTTGTCTGCTCAGTCGCCCTTTCTGTCAGCATGCTGGCGGGCTGTGCCACCGAATCCTCACGTTCTCTGGAAGTGCCTAAAGTAGCGTCCTACAACACCAATTACCAAGGCCAGCGCAGCCCTATCTCCGTCGGCAAGTTCGATAACCGCTCCAGCTATATGAACGGCATCTTCTCCGATGGCGTCGATCGCCTGGGTAACCAGTCCAAAACCATCCTGATCACCCATCTGCAGCAAACCGGCCGCTTCAACGTGCTGGATCGCGCCAATATGGATGAGTTGAAAACCGAAGCCGGCATTAAAGGCAAAACCCAGTCGCTGAAAGGTGCCAACTATGTGATCACCGGTGATGTTACCGAGTTCGGTCGTAAAGAAGTGGGGGATCACCAGCTGTGGGGCATTCTGGGACGCGGTAAAACGCAGGTGGCCTATGCCAAGGTCAATTTGAATGTGGTCAACGTACAGACCTCAGAAGTGGTTTACTCCACCCAAGGTGCCGGCGAGTACCAACTCTCCAACCGTGAAATCATCGGCTTCGGCGGCACCGCCAGCTACGATTCCACCCTCAACGGCAAAGTGTTGGATCTGGCCGTACGCGAAGCGGTCAATAACCTGGTTGCCGGTATCGAAAGTGGCGCATGGCGCCCTGCTAACTAACGGAATAGAAGCAGCAATATGATAACTAAAAAAATGGGTGGGGCGCTGTTCGCAGCGACCCTGCTGGCCGGCTGCGCCGCGCCAAAAACGATCTACAACTGGGATGGCTACCAAACCTCGATTTACCAATATTACCAACAGGATGGTCAAAGCCCTGAACAACAGATTTTGACGCTAAAAGAAATTGCCGAAAAATCTCGCGCCAAGAATAAAGCCGTGCCACCGGGCCTGCATGCACAACTGGGGTTGCTATACAGCAAAACCGGCAATACCGGCCAGGCAATGACCGAGTTCAATACAGAGAAAACGCTGTTCCCGGAATCAGCGCCGTTTATGAATTTCCTGATGGCCAAGGATAAAGGGAGTTTTAAATGAAGCGTGCATTAGCTTTCTTCAGTATTGCTGTCACCCTGCTGCTGAGCGGTTGCGCCAAACAAACTGCTTACGATTATGCGGCGTTCCACGAGAGCAAACCGAAATCAATCCTGGTGCTGCCACCGGTCAATCAATCGCCGGATGTCAAAGCCAGCCACAGCGTCCTTGCCAGCACCACGCTACCGCTGGCTGAAGCTGGCTACTATGTGCTGCCGGTCGCCGTGGTTGAGGAAACATTCCAGCAAAACGGTTTGACCAATGCCAATGATATCCGCGCCGTCAGCATCCAAAAGTTGCATAAGATCTTCGGCGCTGACGCAGTACTGTATCTGGACGTCACGCAATATGGCACCAGCTATATAGTGATTAACAGCGAAACACGCGTCACCGTAAAAGCCAGGTTGGTCGATCTGCGCAACGGCAAGCAGCTTTGGGCCGGTAGCGCCACGGCATCCAGCAACGAAAATAACAACAACTCCGGCGGCGGTCTGCTGAGTATGGTGATCAGCGCCGCTATCGCGCAAATCGCCGATACCATCAGCGACAAGGGCTTCGATGTCGGCGCTATCGCCAATACCCGCCTGTTATCGGCAAACGGTCAGAACGGCGCCATTTTGTATGGCCCGCGCTCGCCGCATTACGCCAGTCAGCGTTAATCCTCCAGGGCGGCACATGCGCCGCCCAAACCGAGTTTCCCTTTTGTCAAAACTAGCCCATGCTGTAACAGGATGGATGAGCCACGGCTCATTTCGCACCTCTTTCTGGCAAATAGGGCGGCTTGCTCATGACGAAAAAAACTACCTTGCTGCAGTTTTTCCATTGGTATTACCCGGATGGCGGTCAGTTATGGCCAGAGGCAGCCGAACGCGCCGCGCAAATTGCGCAGTTGGGCATCACCGATGTGTGGCTGCCCCCCGCCTATAAGGGCGCTTCCGGCGGCTATTCGGTGGGTTACGACAGTTATGATCTGTTCGATCTGGGCGAGTTTGATCAAAAAGGCAGCCGTGCCACCAAATACGGTGACAAAGAAGCTTTGGCAAACGCCGTGACTACGCTACGCGACAACGGCGTGCGGGTGATTTATGACGTGGTTTTCAACCATAAGCTAGGTGCCGACGAAAAAGAGCAGGTGCATGTCTACAAGGCGGACGCTAACAACCGCAACGATATTAATGACCAGGGCTTCGACGCCCTGGCCTACACCCGCTTCACTTTCCCCGGCAGACAAGGCACCTATTCCAAATTCATTTGGGATTACAAATGCTTTGGCGGGGTTGATTACGTTGAGCAGCCCGATGAAAAAGGCGTGTTCAAAATCGCCAATGACTACGGTGACGACGGCTGGAACGATCAGGTCGGTGATGAGAAAGGCAACTACGATTATCTGATGGGGGCCGACGTCGAATTCCGCAACCCGGCGGTGGTGGAAGAGCTGAAATACTGGGCGCGCTGGCTGCTGGAAACCCTGCCCTGCGATGGCTTCCGGTTGGATGCCGCCAAACACATTCCGGCCTGGTTCTTTAAAGAGTGGGCTGACCACGTGCGTGACAGTGCGCAGCGCGATCTGTTTATTGTCGCCGAATACTGGTCGCACGATTTGGCCGCGTTACAACAGTATATTGACCTGGTCGAGGGCAAGGTGATGCTGTTCGACGTAGCCTTGCACCTGAAGTTTCATCAGGCATCGAAACAGGGAGACGGGTTCGACATGGCGCAGATTTTCACCGATACCCTGACCGCGGCCGATCCGGCCCATTCGGTCACGCTGGTCGCCAACCACGACACGCAGCCGTTACAATCGCTGGAAGCACCGGTCGAACCCTGGTTCAAGCCGCTGGCCTACGCCCTGATCCTGTTGCGCGAACAAGGCGTGCCCTGCGTGTTCTATCCTGACCTGTACGGTGCCAGCTATAAAGATAAAGGCAGCGACGGCCAGGAATACCAGATTGATATGCCGGTCATCCCTGAGCTGGAAAAGTTGATTCAGGCGCGACAACGCTTTGCCAACGGCGTGCAAACCGATTATTTTGATGATAAAAACTGCGTGGCCTTCAGCCGCAGCGGTACCGCCGACGCCCCTGGTTGCGTAGTGGTGCTCACCAACGGGGCTGAAAGTGGCAAAGCGGTTTCGCTGGGCACTGAACTGGCACATAAAAACTGGCGCGACCTGCTCGGTAACCGTCAGGATGAGGTCACCACCGACGAACAGGGGAATGCCACTTTCCCGGTTAACGGCGGCAGCGTCAGCGTTTGGGTACTGGCAGAAACCCTGTAGCGGGTGCGCCGTTGCGATCATGGATCGCAGCGGCGGCAAACTAAATTTTGCCTTTCGGGTCTAAATTGAGGTAACACCTTAGCAAACCATTCACACCGGAGCCTAAATAGGGTACAAGGCTGCATGAAAATTCCAAAACGACTCCAGCCATTGGTAGATGATGGTTTAATCGACGACGTCATTCGCCGTTTGAAAAGTGGCAAAGAAGCCGACGTCTTTATCGTGCGCTGCGGCGAAGAGATCCGCTGCGCCAAAGTTTACAAAGAAGCAGACAAGCGTAACTTCAAGCAGGCAGTGAACTATCAGGAAGGCCGCAAGGTGCGTAACAGCCGCGATGCGCGTGCCATGAGCAAAGGGTCGAAATTCGGTCGCCAGCAGCAGGAAGAAGCCTGGCAGAACACCGAGGTCGACGCGTTGTACCTGCTCGCCAAAGCGGGCGTGCGCGTGCCGCAACCGGATATCTGTCTCGATGGCGTGCTGCTGATGGAACTGATCACCGACGAAGAAGGCCTGGTAGCTCCACGTCTGAGCGATGTTACCCTGACGCCGGAACAGGCACGGGCCGATCACGCACTGATGATGAATTACGCAGTGCGCATGCTGTGTGCCGGTCTGGTACATGGTGACTTGTCGGAGTTCAACGTGTTGATGGACAAAGATGGGCCGGTGATTATCGATCTGCCACAGGTGGTGGATGCCGCAGCCAACAACCACGCCAAAAGCATGTTCGAACGTGATATCAACAACATGTCGCATTTTTACGGCCAGTACGCGCCGGAACTGCTGGGCAGCAAATACGCCAAAGAGATTTGGGCGCTGTATCAGGAAGGTAACCTGACGCCGGCTAGCGTGTTGACCGGCAAGTTTGTCGAAAGCAACAAACACGCCGATGTCGGTTCAGTGCTGGAGGAAATCCAGGCGGCCAGCGAAGAGCACCAACGCCAGTTGATGGCCCGCAACGAAGAAGATTAAAAGCCCCCCGGTCATCTCTACGTGGCCGGGGCTTATTCAATCCTGAAGACAGCCAAACACATTAAAAATCATCATCCGCATTCCCTCCCACGCTCATTTTACGCTATAACAAGCTAGCCCTGTCGTCTTTGAAAGGAAAGTTCATGACCGCTACCGCGCCGCAATTCTGGCGTGATCCGCAGCTCCCTTTTGTGGAAGCTCGCGCCATTGAAGATGGCCGCAAAGTTTGTTACGCCCTGCATAGCCATGAAATTTTCTCCATCGGTGCTATCACCGGCGGTACCAGCATTTATATTAACGGCCACCAACAGCGGCAGGTCAGTACCGGCGACGTGGTGATCATTAACCCGCAGCAGGCCCACGCCTGCAACCCCATCGGCGACCAGCGCTGGTCATATATCATGTTTTATATTGATGCCACCTGGCTGGGTAAACTGCAGCAGGAGATCGCCGGTGGCGACGGTGGTTTTATCCCATTTGATCAGGTCATCAGCCGTGACCCTGCCCTGTTCAATGGCCTGAACCGGCTTTATTCCCTTTTGATCGACCCGCAGCACTGCCAGTTGGAAAAACAAATCGCCCTGGTGGAATACTTTACCGAGCTACAAATCTGTCAGGACGATGTTCGCCTGCCTGCCGCCGAAGCCGAGCATCCGAGACTCAAGGCGGCGGCGACCTTTATCAGCCAACATTGCACTCAACCACTGACGCTGGAAGCCATCTGCCAGGCGGCAGCGCTCTCACCCTCCTACTTGATTCGCGCCTTTAAGCGACGTTACGGCATGACGCCGCACGCCTACCTGGTCAATCAGCGCATTCAGTTCGGCCATCGTCTGCTGAAACGGGGCTATCCGATCGCCGCGGTTGCCAGCGAAAGCGGCTTTGCCGATCAGGCGCACTTTCAACGCACCTTCAAACTGCTACTGGCTGCCACCCCTGGCCAGTACCAAAACCCGCGCTAAACGCCGTCGGCCAGCAGATAGCAGGCACTGGCCGCCAACAGCAACGCCATCAAACGATTAAAACGCTGCACATTGCGAGCCTGTTGCAATACCCCGCTCAGCATCGCACCGGTGTAGGCCCAGCAGGCCACCGAGGCATAGCAGGCCACCGAGGCATAGCAGATGACAAAATAAATCACCGCGAACTGCCATAACAGCAAGCGGTCACCGTCGGCGACAAACGCCCCCAGACTGGCCACCGATGCCAACCAGGCTTTAGGGTTCAGCCACTGCAACAAGGCGCCATACCAGAACGAAGGCGCTTGCGACGGGCTGCCATTGCCCAGCCGTCCGTCGTCAAAGGCCAGTTGATAAGCCAAAAACAGTAAAAACGCGATACCTGCCCACTGGATCACCTGAGTCAGCACCGGCCACAGCGTCAGTAACTGGTGCAGCCCCAGCCCAATCAGAATCAATAGCAGGGTAAAACCCAGCGTGGCACCAAAAACATGCCGCAGGGTAGCGTTAAAACCGAATTGCGCCCCGGCGCTCAGCGCCACGATATTGACCGGGCCGGGGGTGATGGAGGAGGCCAGCGCAAAAGCGGCCATCGAAAGATAAATATTCATTACGGGCACCTGAGAAAGAGTTCACAGATGCCAGACTGACGGCCAGAGTAAGCAATGTATTGAATAAAATTACCCTGGCGTACTGGCCTAACCCGGCATCAGGCCGATAAAGCTGGTTTTCTTGCGCGGCCCGGTCATCAACGCCTCCAGTTTTTCCACGCATTGCAGATAGTGCGGCGTCTTTTTGTGGGCGGCGACGGCCTGCTCGTCCCGGTAGGCTTCATAGATATAAAAACGCGTCGGGATGGTTTCATCCTGCAACACGTCAAAACGCAGATTGCCCGGCTCTTCGATCGCCCCCAGATGATTGGCGCGGAAGACCTCAATAAACTCGTCGATTTTGTCCTGTTTAACGTTAATTTCTACCAGAGTGACGTGCATGGTGGCTCCTTGTTTCACCTTGAAGGTCTATACCCTATAGCTTTCCAACCATAGGTTTATTCCCGCTGATTTACCCCCCGCAACGGCAATTTTGCAGCACAGTTCACAAATCCTGCCGGCCTCGCCGTTTCCCCCATCAGTACAAAGTACAGGCCATCTATAGTTAAGATCCCAACCCCAGAGAGTGTGAGCTATGGATAACTATTTGATGGCGCTGGACGCAGGCACCGGTAGCATTCGCGCGGTCATCTTCGATCTAGCAGGCAATCAGATCGCTCAGGGCCAGGCGGAATGGCGGCATCTGGCGGTGCCGGGGGTGCCCGGCTCGATGGAGTTTGACCTGGCCCATAACTGGCAACTGACCTGCCAGTGCATTCGCCAGGCGCTGCAAAACGCCGGTATTTCCGGTCAGGCGATCCGCTCCATCGCCTGTTGCTCAATGCGCGAGGGCATAGTGCTTTACGATCGCGACGGCACGCCGATCTGGGCCTGCGCCAACGTTGACGCGCGCGCCAGCGAGGAGGTCAGCGAGCTGAAAGAGCTGCATAACCATAATTTCGAACGTGAGGTTTACCAATATTCAGGCCAAACGTTGGCGTTAAGCGCCATGCCGCGCCTGTTGTGGCTGGCGCATCACCGGCCGGATATTTACCGTCAGGCCGCGACGCTGACCATGATCAGTGACTGGCTGGCGAACATGCTGAGTGGTGAACTGGCGGTCGATCCTTCCAACGCCGGGACTACCGGCATGCTGGATTTGGTCAGCCGTGACTGGCGACCGGCGTTGCTCGACATGGCCGGGCTACGCGCCGATATGCTGTCACCGGTGAAAGAAACCGGCACTGTACTGGGGCACGTCACCGAACAGGCGGCCCAACAAAGTGGCCTGCTGCACGGTACGCCGGTAGTGATGGGCGGCGGCGATGTGCAACTGGGTAGCCTTGGGTTGGGGGTAGTGCATGCCGGGCAAACTGCGGTATTGGGGGGTACCTTCTGGCAACAAATCGTCAATCTGCCAGAACCGGCCACCGATCCGGAGATGAACATCCGTATCAATCCGCATGTGATCCCGGGTATGGCGCAAGCAGAGTCGATCAGCTTCTTCACCGGATTGACCATGCGTTGGTTCCGCGATGCCTTCTGCGCCGAAGAAAAACTGATGGCAGAACGGCTGGGCGTGGATGCCTACAGCCTGATGGAAGAGATGGCTGCACGTGTCCCCCCGGGGGCCTACGGAGTGATGCCAATCTTCTCCGATGCCATGCACTTCAAGACCTGGTACCACGCCGCGCCTTCGTTTATCAATCTGTCGCTCGACCCGGAACGCTGCAACAAACAAACGCTGTTTCGTGCCCTGGAAGAGAACGCCGCGATTGTTTCGGCTTGCAATCTGGAGCAGATCGCCCGTTTTTCCGGCGTACAGGCACGTTCACTGGTGTTCGCCGGCGGTGGGTCGAAGGGCAAGCTGTGGAGCCAAATTCTCAGCGACGTGACTGGCCTGACGGTGCGCGTGCCGGTGGTGAAAGAAGCCACTGCGCTGGGCTGTGCGATTGCTGCCGGCGTGGGAGCCGGGCTGTATGAGTCGCTGGCACAAACCGGCGAGCAATTGGTGCGCTGGGAGCGTGAGTATCAGCCGGATATGGCCAATCATCAGCTGTACCAACAACAAAAAGAAACCTGGCAGCAGGTCTATGCCGACCAGCTAACCCTGGTAGACCATGGCCTGACCACTTCGATGTGGAAGGCGCCGGGATTGTGAATCTGGTTTGGGCACAGCCTGCTGCGCCCATCACATAAGCTTATGCCAATTAAGCATTTTACCGGCCGATTGGCTGCCAACCGCCGCTATGCTTGCCTCGCGTGATTATTCCCCCACAGAAACAGTGTAACTACCGTAAACGGATTTATCCGCCGCCAATGCCTGCGTAAATTGTGATCTCTGTCACTCCGCGCCCTGAGCGCGGTTTACACCTTGAACTGGGACGAGCGGTATTATGCTGAATAATAATGATAAACCTGCACCATCAGCCTGGCTGGCGATTTTCTCACTGACGGTCGCCTGCTTTGTGATGGTCACCACCGAGTTTCTGCCGATCGGCCTGCTAACCAACATCGCGCCGTCGCTGGATGTCAGCACCGGCAGAGCCGGCCTGATGGTGACCGTGCCCGGCATTATCGCGGCGATCGCCGCACCGGCACTGAGCCTGGCAGCCGGTCGGCTCGATCGTCGCCTGCTGATGCTGGCGCTGAGCGTACTGCTGGCCATCTCCAATCTGGTTTCCGCCCTGGCGGTTAACTTCCCCATGATGCTGCTGGGCCGCGTGTTACTGGGTATCTGCGTCGGCGGCTTTTGGGCTTTCGCCGCCAACTATGGCCGCCATCTGGTGCCGGAAGCCAGCCAGGGACGCGCCACCGCGCTGATCCTCAGCGGTATTTCGGTGGGTGCCGTATGCGGCGTCCCCGCCGGGGCCTTGATTGGTGACCTGTTCGGCTGGCGTGCCGCCTTCTTTGGCAGCGCGGTGCTGGCAGTCGGGGTATTGCTGGCGCAACTGCGCCTTTTGACCTCGGTCCCCCCTACTCGCCCGGTCACCGCACGCGATCTGCTGTTACCGCTGCGCCTGCCGATGGCACGTACCGGGCTGATTGCCATCGTGCTGTTGTTTATCGGCCATTTTGCCGCCTATACCTACCTGAAACCGCTGCTGCAACAGGTGTTTGTCCTCAGCCCGTCGGCGATATCACTGCAACTGCTGGCCTACGGTGCCATTGGCCTGCTGGGCACCTTCCTGGGTGAACGACTGGCTGAACGCAGCCTGCGTGCCACCTTTATCCTGATCACCGCCATGTTGGCGGCTATCCTGATTGTCTCGCCGTTCCTTAGCGGTATCGCCGGTGCCACGCTGATGGTGATGGTGTGGGGGTTGGCGTTTGGCGCCGTGCCGGTCTGCGCCACCAACTGGATGTTCGCCGCCGTGCCACAGGCACCGGAAGCCGGTCAGGCACTGCTGGTCTGCGTGATCCAGATTGCGCTGGCCTCCGGTGCGCTACTGGGGGGTGAAGTGGTCGACTGGCAGGGCGTCAGCAGCGCCATGCTGTTTGGCGGCGCACTCACGCTGTCCGCCGCGCTGGTTTTCGGCCTGACCTTGCGTTCCGGCATGATTGGCGCTAAACAGTCATAACCATTATTTATCTACAGAAACACACCCCGGCCTCTGCCGGGGTTTTGCACTGAGAGCGCTATGGATCATCATTTACTCGCTATCCGGGTGTTTAACCGCGTGGTGGAAACCGGCGGTTTCACCCGCGCCGCAGACTCGTTGCGGATGCCCAAGGCCACCGTCACCAAGCTTATCCAGAGTTTGGAAGATCATCTGCAAACCAAGCTGTTCCAGCGCACCACCCGCAGCGTGTCGGTCACTGCCGAGGGCGAATGCTATTACCAGCGGACGGTAAAGTGGTTGGCGGAGCTGGAGCAGATGGAAGGCAGCATGACCGAGTCGCAGAGTGCGCCGCAGGGCGTGCTGCGTATTGATGTCGGCGGATCCACCGCACGCCAACTGCTGCTGCCGGCGCTGCCGGACTTTATTGCGCGCTACCCGCAAATCCAAATTGATCTGGGCGTAGGCGACCGACTCATCGACCTGATTAACGACAGCGCCGACTGCGTGATCCGCAGCGGCCCGCTGGCCGATTCCAGCCTGATTGCCCGCCGGCTGTTCGAACTTGAATGGGTCACCTGCGCCACCCCAGCCTATCTGGCGCGCCACGGCACGCCGCAACACCCGTGCGATCTGGAACAGGGTTATCCGTTGGCGCACTACCGCCATGCGCTGAACGATCGCATCCAGCCGCTGCACTTTGTCGATCGGGGCAAAGAGATTGATATCCAGCACCGCTACCACGTCAGCGTCAACGAGAGCAATGCGCTGCTGGCGGCGGCATTGGCCGGGCTGGGCATGATCCAGACCTTCCGCTTTATGGCGCAGCCGCATCTGGACAACGGCGAACTGGTCAGCCTGCTGCACGACTGGCAACCACCCTCGGAACAGATGTACGTGGTCTATCCCTCCAACCGCCATCTTAGTGCCAAGATGCGCGTGTTTATCGATTGGGCGATCGAGACCTTCAAATAAGCGAAAACTGCCGCTATAGTTGGCTGTCATTGGGCAAAAAACGAACCGAATCATGCATATTGAACAACTTTCTGCGTATCGCCAGCGCATTGATGAACTGGCTGCATTACTGCATCAGGAGTGGCAGGATTTTCCCCCGTGGAGCTGCCGCGAAAAAATCAGCCGGCGTCTTGAACAGCGTTGCGAACCGCAGCACCCTGGCATGGCGCTGTTGGCTCTGTCGCCGCAACAAGAGATCCTCGGCACTGCCAGCCTGATCGTTTACGAATTGGCGGATAAACCGGAGCGAAAGTTCTGGCTGGGTGAAGTCTTTACTTCCCCCCAGCACCGCGGTCAGGGGGTGGCTCGCCGCCTGATCGATCACTGCGTCGCCCACTGCCGCCAGCAACAAATCGCCGAATTGTATCTCTACACTCCCGATCAACAGTTGCTGTATCAAAAACTGGGCTGGCAACCGGTTGAGTTGCGGGAGGTTTGTGGCGAAGACGTGACGGTGATGTGCCGCACGCTGTAACCCGGCACGTTGTGGTATTATTTAGCGTATTATTGTTATCACCCGACGGGCAAACACCATGGCATATATCCCCAAAAACTACGCGAGGCTGGAGACCGGCTACCGCGAAAAAGCATTGAAAATCTTCCCCTGGGTCTGCGGGCGTTGCTCGCGTGAGTTTGTTTACTCCAACCTGCGCGAACTGACGGTCCACCATATCGATCACGACCACAGCAACAACCCGGAAGACGGCAGTAACTGGGAAATGCTATGCCTGTATTGCCACGACCATGAGCACTCCAAATACACCGAAGCCGATCAGTATGGCTCCACGGTGATTGCCGGTGAAGACGCGCAAAAAGACGTCGGGGTAGCCACCCATAACCCGTTCGCCAATCTGAAGTCGATGTTGAAAAAGTAACCTTTTCCGCTCAATCATCATTAGCAGTTTAATAACTTATTAAGCTGCTAAATTAAAAAAACTCTCTCCGCGCAGCCACTTCCCAGAGCATTCCTACTTACCCAGCTACTAAGTTAGCAGCAAAATAAGCTGTAAAGTTAACCGCATACTGGCTTGGCAAGCCGCCGTCGTTGGTGCATATTGTTCAAGCGTTGTTATTGTTAACCTGTTTAATTACCAACCCAATAAGTTGTTAACTTAATAAGCTATCAACTTAATAACTTGAGAGATGGCAGCATGATTGTTTTGATTGGCTCGCAAAAAGGTGGCGTAGGGAAATCGACCAAGGCGGTCAATATCGCCGGATATCTGATCCTCAAACAGGGCAAAACTGCCATCATCGTTGATGCTGACGATCAGAAATCAATCATGACCTGGTACAACGACCGTCAGAATGTCGAAGGCCTGCCGCATATCCCGGTGGTGGCTGCCTCGGGCAAAATCAAAGAGACGCTGTTGGAACTGGATCGCCATTACGATTACGTGATTGTCGATACCGCCGGCCGCGACAGCGCCGAGCTGCGTTCCGGTCTGCTGGCCGCCGATCTGTTCCTCTCCCCCCTGCGCCCATCACAGATGGATCTGGACACCGTCGGCTATCTGTCGGAAATGTTTGCCACCGCGCAGGAATATAACGAGAAGGTGAAAGGCTACATTGTGCTGAACATGTGCCCGACCAATATCTTTATTAATGAAGCTAACGAAGCGGCGCAGGTGCTCGGCGAATATCCGGAGTTGCAGCTGGTCAGCAACCGTCTGTGCGACCGCAAGATTTACCGCGATGCCTGGGGTGAAGCCATCACCGTGCATGAGGCGAATAACCTAAAAGCGCAGGCGGAAATCGAAAGCCTGGTGAAGGAGGTGATCCTGTGAAAAAACGCACCCCAAGCCAGCGTATGTCGGAAGACGAGTTCATCAACAGCGCCACTTCCCACACCTTGCTGGCCCCCGCGCCGGAAGCCAAGCCGCAGGGCCGCAAACGTACTTATAAAGCTATTTCGGTCAGCCTGACCGATAACCACGTTGACGCCATTGATGAAATCATTGTGCAGGCAGCACGAAACGGCGTGGTGCGCATTACCCGCTCCGACATTATCAAGCTGGCGATCGACGGCCTGGCCGAGAAGAGCGAAGACCACCTGCTGCAACTGCTGAAAAAACTGTAATAGCCTCACAACCTGCCAACTTGATAAGCTACTAACCTATTCTGTTGGCAGGTAAAAAGCCCTGTTCCCTCAGTATCTCCTGCCCCTGCTCCGCCAGAATAAATTCGGCCAAGGGCTGCGCTCGCGCATCCAGCAGGCACAGGCCATAGTCCGCTTCTATCGCCAGTGGCGTGGGTAACTGGCGCACCAACAATTCGGGATAGCACGCCAACGCTGCACCATAGCTGGCATAGCCGAGGAAAATATCTGCCTGTCCGCTATTGAGCAGGTACTCTGCCGCCAGTCGATGCGGCGGCAGCGGCGCGGAGTCGGGCCCGCCTACCAACGCCAAAGCCCGCTGCTGCAAAGCGACGCCCAGCCCCGGTGCCAACAGCTCAATACGCTCGAACAGTTGCTGCGCATAGTCGCCGGAAGGGTCAGCGCCCGGCGTTGACGTCGCCACCCGCCACCGCGAGTCCCGCAACACTTCCAACAGTGGCGGTTCAGTTAACCCGGCAATATTGCGCACCGTGGCACACAGCCGATTACGGGCAAAAAGTTGCACCTGTGACGATAAGCGCAAATCCACCAATCGCTGCGGATGCGCTAGATTGGCCGAGGCGAAAATATGCGGTCGCTCCCCGGTTTCGATTCGCTGGCGCAACAGGCCCGCCGGGCCAAATACCGTCTCCACCGCTGCACCGGTTTGCACCTGAAACGCGGCCAGCAACGGACCCAATGCCCCGCGCAGGCTGCCTGCGGCGAACAATAAAATATTACTCACATCCACGCTCCCGTTGGCTGCGATACACCGGCACCAACGTTTCGAACTGCCGACCGTCAATTTGCAATGCCACTCGCTTAATCGCCAAATCAAACAGCGGTGACAGGCTTTCGGCCGTCAGCATCCTGGCGCAAGGCCCAATCTGATGCTGTCCTGCGGCCCCTAACAACAGGGCGCGATCGGCCACTGCGTGAGCGTGGTTGGGCTGATGGGTAGAGAACATCACCGCCATCTGCCGCTCCCGCGCCAGCTGCGAAATCAGGCTCAACACCCGGTCCTGATGATGTAAATCCAATGCCGAGGTCGGCTCGTCCAGCATCAACACTTCGCAACTCATCGCCAGTGCGCGAGCTATTAATACCAATTGCCGCTGCCCGCCGGACAGGCTGCCAAATTCGCGATCGGCAAAGCCCAGCATATCCAGCGAATGCAGCGCCTCTTTCGCCAGTCGGTGATCCTCCGCCGACGGGGTACGGAACAGACCCACGTAACGTGCCCGCCCCATCAGCACAATATCCAGCACCCGATAAGCAAAGGGAGCGCTGAAATGCTGTGGCACAAAGCCGATGCCGCTACCACGCTCAACCGCCCCCTGCTGTAGGGGTAAGGTGCCGAGCAGCAACTGCATCAAAGTGCTCTTGCCACGCCCGTTGGGGCCAAGCACCGCCAGCACCTCACCACGCTGTAACTGCAGATCCAA
This sequence comes from Serratia sp. AR11, assembly GCF_056376275.1. Classification (NCBI taxonomy): domain Bacteria; kingdom Pseudomonadati; phylum Pseudomonadota; class Gammaproteobacteria; order Enterobacterales; family Yersiniaceae; genus Serratia; species Serratia sp. AR11. The sequence goes on along the minus strand of NZ_CM150739.1, from coordinate 1,493,696 downwards.
CCGGTTAAACAACGGGGCCTGACCGGGCCAGCCAAAGCTCAAATCCCTGACCGTCAATAGCGTCTCAGCCATGCCAACCTCTCAGTTGCGCCCGGCGCAACAGCAACGCAAACAACGGCGCACCAATCAGCGCAGTCAGGATCCCCAATGGGATTTCGCTGCTGCTCAAGGTACGCGCCAAATCGTCTATCAACACCATATACAGCGCCCCCAGGCACATAGAGGCAGGCAGCAGGCGACGATGATCCGGGCCGACCAACAACCGGGCAACATGCGGTATCACCAACCCGACCCAGCCTATGCTGCCACTGACCGCCACCTGTGCCGCGACAATGGCGGCACACAGCGTCAAAATCAGCCAGCGGGTTCGTTCGACATTGATGCCCAATCCTGCGGCGTCCTCATCTCCCAGCGACAACAAATTAATACGCCAGCGCAACGCCATCAGTAACCCACCGGCCAGCAGCAACGGCAGGAACAGCATCAACAGTTTGTTATCGTCGGCGGTCGCGAAGCTGCCCAGCAACCAGAACACGATGCTCGGCAGTTTCTCTTCGGTATCGGCCAGATATTGCAGCAGGCTGACGCAGGCGGAGAAAAAGCCACTGAGGATCACGCCGGCCAGCACCAGCGACAGAATATTGCGCCGGGCAATGGCGCTGGTAATGGCAAAAATCAGCAGCAGGGCCGCCATGCCGAACACGAAAGCAGACAGCAACAGCGCCACCATCGGCAGGCTGAGTAATATCGCCAGCGTGCCGCCAAATGCCGCACCGGAGGAGACGCCGATAATATGCGGATCCACCAATGGGTTGCGAAACACGCCCTGCAGCGCCGCGCCGCACAGGGCCAATGCCGCCCCGGCACCCATCGCCAACAGCACCCTGGGCACGCGCACCCCGAGGATCACCTGACGTTGTACCTCATCAATGCCACCGTGCGGACCGGTCAGCGGCTCCAGCAGGATCATCACGCTGTGAGTCGCCGATACCGGGTAGCGACCAATGCCCAATGACAGCAATGCGCAGAGCAACGTCAGCAGGATAAGCCAGCCCAGCCTCATGGCTCACTCTGGCAGCAGCTACTGCGGTAATACTGCCGGTAGTAGGCATCCACTCGCTGTTGCAAATTAACGTCGCTGAACCGCTGCGGATAAAGCTTTTTAGCCATCCACAATTCGCCCAGCGCCAGCGCTTCCGGCATCGGGTAACCCCAGGCCTTGGCGTATTCCGGCATCAGATAGACGCGCTTATTTTTCACCGCATCAATCCCCTGCCACTGCGGCGAATTGAGGATTTGCTCCACCACCTCGGGGTAGCGTTCCTGTACGAAAATCACCGCCGGGTTCCACTTCAGCACGTCCTCAATCGACACCTGCTTAAAACCTTTAATCTCCTTCGCCGCCACGTTGAGCGCCCCGGCATGCTGCATCATCAGCCCGGTGTATTTACCCGACCCGTAGGTGGTTAAGTCAGGGTTAGCCATATAGACCCGCACCCGCTGATCCTCCGGCAGGTCGCGCAGCCGGTCCGTCACCAGCGCCCGCTGCTGGAACACGTCCTGGATCAGCGCCTCGGCCTGCGGCTGGTGGCCCATTACGCTGGCGATCAGGCGAATGCCATCCTGCAAGCCCAGGTTATAAGCCTGATCTTCATCTTTCAGCACCGGGTTCATTTTCCCCGCCTGATCCGCCGCTTCGCGGCGCAGTGAAATAGCCACCACCGGGATACCGGCCCTTTCAATCTGGGCAATCATTTCCGGCGGCGCATAGTTGGCGACAAACACCACCTGTGGATGCAGGCTAAGCAAACTTTCGATATTTACCGAGGTAAGATCGCCCGGCATCGGCATGTTCGCCAACCCAGGTGCCAGGCGCAGATAATTCGGGCCCAGTTGCTTCTTCCAACTGCTGAGCACGCCAACCACCTGCGGCAGAGCGTCGAGCTGCACCAGCAGGTTCAGCGTCTGGTGTTGCAACACCACCGCGCGGGTGATGGTATCGGGCAGCGTGACCTGTCGGTTGAGTTGGTCGGTCACCTGACGATCCGCCTGCGCGGCACAAGAGAAAAGGACAAAAAGCAGCAACAGCCGTGGGAAGCGTCTGAACATAGGGAGGTTTCCGGTGGGTTATCGTTATATACAAAATAATATAGCGATAGCCATGGCGAAACAATCAGCGGGATCAACGATTGAGGAAATGAGGGGAGATAAACAAGAAGTGTTGGCCTTGCGCGCCAACAAAGCCCTCCCCCGCGGTAGCGAGAGAGGGTCATCAGATATTACTTCAGCGTAAAGCTCTGCGCCTGTACGTCGTCGGAATCCAGGCCGACAAACACATTAAACTTGCCCGGTTCCGCGCCCCATTTCAGGCTGGCGTTATAGAACTTGAGATCCTCTTCGGTAATAGGCAACTCCACCTTCTGCGCCTGCCCCGCTTTCAACATCACCTTTTTAAAGTTACGCAGCTCTTTCACCGGGCGGCTGACCGAAGCGGTCACGTCCTGCAGATACAGCTGCACCACGGTGGCGCCATCATATTTACCGGTGTTCTTGAGCGTGACGCTGGCGGTGATCTTGCCGTTGCGCGCCATCGTCGGGCTGGAGAGTTTCAGATCCGACAGGCTAAAGCTGGTGTAGCTCAGGCCATAACCAAACGGATACAGCGGGCCGTTCGGTGAGTCGAAGTAGCGGGAGGTATATTTACCCGGGTTTTCCTTGCCGAACGGACGGCCGGTATTCAGGTGGTTGTAGTACATCGGGATCTGCCCGACCGAACGCGGGAAGGTCATCGGCAGCTTGCCCGACGGGTTGTAGTCGCCAAACAGTACGTCGGCCACCGCATTGCCGCCCTCGGTGCCGCTGTACCAGGTTTCCAGCATCGCATCCGCCTGCTGACTTTCCCAGCTCAGCGCCAGCGGTCGGCCATTCATCAGCACCAGCACCAGCGGTTTGCCGGTTGCTTTCAGCGCGGCGATTAGGTCACGTTGGCTTTGTGGAATGGTAATGTCGGCGCGGCTGGAAGCCTCGTGAGCCATGCCCTGCGATTCCCCCACCACCGCCACCACTACGTCGGCTTTCTTCGCCGCCTGCACCGCTTCGTCAATCATCTGCTGCGGTGGACGAGTATCAAACGCCACCGCCGGCTCATATTCATTCAGATAGTTGATAATGCTCTTGTCCTGAGTGACGTTGGCGCCCTTGGCGTAGAGGATTTTAGCCTTGTCGCCCACCGCACGTTCCAGACCCTCGCGCAGGGTGACCGACTGTTTAATCACCCCGGCCGCCGACCAACTGCCCATCACATCACGCTGGCTGTCGGCCATCGGCCCGACCAGCGCAATGGTCGCCTGCTTGCTGAGCGGCAGCGTCTGCTTGTCATTCTTCAACAGCACCATGGTTTTACGCGCAACTACGCGCGCTTCGGCACGATGCAAACGGCTTTCGGCGTTAGTGTCCTGCGGATCGGAACCGACCGGGCCAAGATGGGTGTAAGGGTCTTTAAACAGGCCCATATCATATTTGGTATTCAGCACGTCGCGACAGGCACGGTCGATGTCACTTTCCGATACCAGCCCGTCCTTCACCAGCCCCGGTAGGTATTGGTCGTAATATTCGTCGCTCATGCTCATATCGACGCCGGAGGTAATCGCCAGGCGCACCGCATCGCGCGCATCTGCGGCCACGCCGTGTTTGATCAACTCTTTAATCGCACCGTGGTCACTGATGGTGATGCCCTTGAAGCCCCACTGGTCGCGCAGCAAATCTTTCAGCAACCAGGGGTTAGCGGTAGCCGGAATGCCGTTTATCGAGTTGAGCGAGACCATCACCCCACCGCTGCCGGCGTCAACTGCGGCCTTATAAGGCGGCAGGTAGTCCTGGTACATTCTCAGTGGACTCATATCGACGGTATTGTAATCGCGGCCGCCCTCGGTGGCACCGTACAGCGCGAAGTGCTTCACGCTGGTCATGATTGAACCGGGCTTGGACGGGTCGCCGTTTTGATAGGCATCCACCATCACTTTGGCGATTTTGGACACCAGCCAGGTATCTTCGCCGAAGCCTTCCGAAACCCGGCCCCAGCGTGGGTCGCGGGTGATGTCGACCATCGGCGAGAAGGTCATGTTCAGGCCGTCGTCGCTGGCCTCCTGCGCAGAAACCCGGCCACTGAGAGCGATGGCTTCGAGATCAAAACTGGCCGCCAGCCCAAGGCTGATCGGGAACACGGTGCGTTGGCCGTGCACCACGTCGTAGGCAAAGAACAACGGAATTTTCAGGCGGCTGAGCTGCATCGCCTGATCCTGCATGGCGCGAATATCCGGCCGGGTGACGGTATTGAAGATGGCGCCAATCTGCCCCTTGCTGATGCCGTCGCGGATCGCCTCTTTCGGGTTATCCGGCCCGACGCTGATTAAACGCAACTGGCCGATTTTTTCGGCCAGCGTCATCTGTTTCATCAGGTTGCTGACAAAGGCGTCGCGCTGCTGGGCATTAACGCCCTGGATCACGGCGCTTTCCTGCGCAAAAACCGGGCTGATGGCCAGACCGGACAACATACTCACCACACAAAGCCATTTCATATTTTTTAATCTCAGGCATGTTCCCGCCGCAGGCGGCGACGGAGATGATTTATCAATGTGAAAAGGCAGTGTGCCATACTCCTTTTCGGCGCAGAAATAATTTGTAATGTTAAAAGTTACAAGCTGTTAGCGGAGGCTGCTCGATAATTTTGCAGCCGGCTACGGCTTTGCGCCGCTTCATCGCTGAGGAAATTTACCAGTTCGGTTAATGCCTGCGGCACCACCGCCCGTTCAGGATAGACCAAATAATAGGCTGCGCCGCTGACCACGCTGAGCGGGAACGGCGTGACGATACGCCGCGCCTGGATATCCTCCTCCAGCAGACACAGGTCGCCGATGGCGATGCCAAAGCCTTGCAGCGCGGCGCTCATCGCCAGATCCAGCGTATCGAAATGCTGCGCCTTGCCAGATGGCAACGCCTCCTGCCCCACCGCCTTCAACCACAGTAACCAGTCGCGTCGATCGCGCGTGGGGTGCAGCAGGGTTTTATCCGCCAAATCGGCCGGCGTGGGTGGACGTGACAAGTCGGGCAGGTAAGACGGCGTGCAGATCGGCGTAAGAATTTCATCGAACAGGTGATGCACCCGCAATTTTTTGCCCTGTGGCTGACCGAATACCACCGCGGCATCAAAATGTTCGGCGCCAAAATCCAGCCCGTGCAATACCGAGGCGGTTAGCTCAATATGCATTTCCGGCCGTTCATTTTGCAGCCGGATAATGCGCGGCAGCACCCAACGCATGGCGCAGGTCGGGCACTTGATGCGCAGAGTGCCCGGTTGCGCCCCAACCCGAGCCAGTGCCTCGTCCAGTTGCCCCAGCGCCTGCTGTACCGGCACCAGCAACATCGCGCCCTGCGGGGTGAGCGTCAGGCCGCGTGCCCGCCGGCTGAACAACGGGTAACCCAGTTGCTGTTCCAGCCCGAGGATCTGCCGACTGACGGCGCCCTGCGTCAGATGCAGACTCTGGGCGGCATGGGTGAAATTAAGCCGCTGGGCCACCACCACAAAGGTTTTCAACACGTCGAGCGAAGGTAAGGATAACGACATAGTTAGCTCCTTTAGATGCCAGAAAATGGTCGGGACGAATATATGCGTCCCCTACGGCGATCCCGCATGGTAGGGGCGCTGCATGCTGCGCCCGTGGCGATGAGCAGAAGATAACAGCCATGATCTCTGTGCATGGCGAGTATGACAAACTTTCCCTTGTTGGCCTACCCTCCGTGATGCTTAATCAAGCGATATCTCCCCCATTCCCCTGGAGCTACTCATGCAGAGCGCCTGCTCACACCGCTCGAAGTTGCCGGACGTCGGCACCACTATTTTCACCGTTATCGGCCAGCTTAGCGCCGAACATCAGGCGTTGAACCTGTCGCAGGGCGCACCGAACTTCGCCTGTGAACCGCAGTTGGTTGAAGCGGTGGCGCAAGCCATGCGCAACGGTCATAACCAGTACGCACCGATGAGCGGCGTGGCGGCATTACGCACTGCACTGGCGGATAAAGTTGAACGTTTGTATGGCGCACGCTATGACGCCGACGAAGAAATCACGGTGATTGCCAGTGCCAGTGAAGGATTGTATTCCGCCATCAGCGCGCTGGTGCATCCGGGCGATGAGGTGATTTATTTTGAGCCGGCGTTCGACAGCTATGCGCCGATTGTACGTCTGCAAGGCGCTACGCCGGTCGCCATCAAACTGTCGCTGCAGGATCTGCATATTGACTGGGACGAAGTCGCCGCCGCCATCAACAGCAAAACGCGGATGATCATCGTTAACAGTCCGCACAACCCGACCGGCAGCGTGTTTGGCGAGCATGACATCGAACGACTGACCGCCCTGACGCGCAACACCGATATCGTCATCCTGTCCGACGAGGTTTATGAACACGTGGTGTTCGATGACGATATCCACCACAGCATGGCGCGCCACCCACTGCTGGCCGAACGCAGCGTGATTGTGTCGTCATTTGGCAAAACCTATCACGTGACCGGCTGGCGTGTCGGTTACTGCATGGCGCCGGCAGCGTTGATGGACGAGATCCGCAAGGTGCATCAGTTTATGGTGTTCTCCGCCGATACGCCGATGCAGTACGCCTTCGCCGAGGCGCTGGGCAATCCGCAAAGTTATCTGGGTCTGGCAGACTTCTATCAACAAAAGCGTGATTTACTGGCGAGCGCGCTGCAGGATTCGCGCTTTGAATTACTGCCCAGCCGTGGCAGTTTCTTTATGCTGGCCCGCTTTAGCGGTTTCAGTAACGAAAGCGACAACGATTTTGCGGTGCGCCTGATCCGCGAAGCCAAAGTTGCGACGATCCCGCTGTCGGCGTTTTACAGCGACGGCACCAACACCGGCATCATTCGACTGAGTTTTGCAAAAGACAATGAGACCCTGCTGGAGGGCGCACGCCGTCTGTGTCAGGTATAAGAAATTTATTTTTGCTTTGACCATGGGAAAAGGGCTCCAACTATGAAATCACTGAAAACGTTGATCGCCGCAGGCTGCCTGCTGGCCGCCGGTTCCACGCTGGCGGCGGAAAACACCCTGCGCTTCGGGCTGGAAGCGCTGTACCCACCGTTCGAATCCAAATCGGCCAGCGGCAAGCTGGAAGGTTTTGATATCGATCTGGGCAACGCGGTGTGTGCCGCCGCCCAGTTAAAATGCAGTTGGGTCGAGACCTCGTTCGACAGCCTGATCCCGGCGCTGAAGGCGCGCAAGTTCGACGCCATCAATTCGGCGATGAACGTCACCGACCAGCGTCGTCAGGCAATAGACTTTACCGATTCAATCTATCAGGTACCAAATCGCCTGATCGCCAAGGCCGACAGCGGTTTGTTGCCAAACGCCACCTCGCTGGCGGGCAAGCATGTCGGCGTGCTGCAAGGCTCGATTCAGGAAACCTACGCCAAGGCCCACTGGGCGCCGCAGGGTGTGGACGTGGTGTCCTATCAGGATCAGAACCAGGCTTATCTTGACCTAACCGCCGGGCGGCTCGACGCAACGCTGGTCATGGCACCGTCAGGCCAAAGCGGTTTCCTGGCGCACCCGGACGGTAAGGGTTTCGCCTTTGTCGGTGATGCGGTCAGCGACGACAAAATCCTCGGTGAGGGCATTGCCTTCGGCCTGCGTAAGGGTGATGACGCGCTGAAGAAAAAGCTGAATGAGGCGATCGTCAAAGTGAAGCAGCAAGGCACCGTGAGCGAGCTGGCGAAGAAGTATTTTGGCGATATTGACGTGACGGTGAAGTAAGAAACCAGCTTCAAAAAAGAGCTGAGTGGTTAACTCAGCTCTTGAAGTACATGCAGCACACCTTTGGGTGGGAGCAAACCGGACGGCACCACCCGTATCCAGTCGGGACCAATGGAAATCGTTTGTGATTCACCACCCGCCTTGTACTACTCCGACACACCTGTCATCGCCATTGACTATAAAACAGACTGAGCGGTTTGTAATCAAACAAAACACCGGGTACACTGAAAAAAGGATGACAAGTATGTGCGACACAGCTCTCTTTTAGAGCCGATAATAGAAGAACCAGGCCACCAACCTGGTTCTTTTTTTATGCCCGCTTACCGGTCAAACACCGAGCTGTTCAAAGCGCGATCCTGCTGATGGCGTTCCAGCGCCAGCTCAATCAGCCGAGTGATCAATTGGCTATAGCTGACACCGCTGGCGGCCCACAGTTTGGGATACATGCTGATATTGGTAAAGCCCGGCAGCGTGTTGATTTCGTTGATCACCACGTTGTTGTCCGGCGTCAGAAATACATCGACGCGCGCCAGCCCGAAACACTCCAGCGCCCGAAAGGCTTTTAGCGCCACGTCGCGGATTTTATCGCTCACCTCCGGTTCTATCGCCGCCGGCACTATCACCTGAGCACCCTGCTCATTGATGTATTTGGTGTCGTAAGAGTAGAAGGCGTCACTCAGCACGATTTCGCCGCACAGGCTGGCCTGAGGTTCGTCGTTGCCCAATACCGCGCATTCAATCTCACGACCGACAATCGCCGACTCCACCAGCACCTTATGATCGAAGCTGAACGCCAGCGCCACCGCAGCCTCAAAACCGGCGCGGTCCTGTACCTTGCTGACTCCCACCGAAGAGCCCTGGTTGGCCGGTTTAACAAACAGCGGCAGCCCCAGACGTTCGCTAAGCTGCTCAAAATCGAATTTGGCGCGATTGCTGCGGGTCAGCGTCACAAACGGCGCTATCGCCAGCCCGGCATCACGCAGCAGGCGTTTGGTCACGTCTTTATCCATGCTGACCGCCGAACCCAACACGCCGGCACCGACGAACGGCAGATTAGCCATTCGCAACAGCCCCTGCAGCGAACCGTCCTCACCCAATGTGCCGTGTACGATCGGGAATATTACATCCAACTGGCCCAGTGCGCCCTGGCTGCCCGACTCGATCAGCTGCTGTTTCTCCTGACCGGGGATCAGCGCCACATTTTTATTTGAGCGGTTCAGCGCGATCAGCGCCGGGTTTTCCGCATTCAGCAGGTAATTGGACGCATCGTTAATGTGCCATTGCCCCTGCTTGTCGATCCCCAGCAGCGTGACGTCAAACTTCTCTTTGTCGATTGCATCCACAATGTTTTTTGCCGACTGAAGCGAAACTTCATGCTCCGCCGATTTACCGCCAAAGATCACCCCAACACGTAATTTGCTCACGCCCTAAATCCTTCTGAAAAATCAGTGCAAAAAAGTCGTTTATCACAATAAACGCATTGCCGGGCGGCGACAATCATTGTGACCAAGAATATTCCCATGCCACAGAAAGCAAAATTTGCAGCATCCAAACCATATACACTCCGTATATAAATCACTAATGGAACAGACGATGGGCATTGTGAAAATTTCTGACGCGCTGCATGACGATCTGCGCCTCGCCAGCCTGACGATGACGCGTTCGATCAACGCGCAGGCGGAATACTGGATCAAGATTGGCATGTTGGCGGAGTTCCATCCGGAACTGACCTATCCCCAACTGGTAAAAAAAATGATGAAAGATAACGCGCTGACGTTGAAGGAGATTGTCGGGTGAAAGAGATTGTGATCAAAACGCCGGAACAGATTGCCAAAATGCGCCACTCTGGCGCCCTACTGGCGCAGGTGTTTGCTATGCTCGATCAGGTGATTGTCGAGGGCATCTCCACCATGGAGATCAACGACCGCGCCGAGGCCTTTATTGTCAATGAGCTGAAATCGCGCCCGGCCAGCAAAGGGCAGTACGATTTCCCTTATGTGCTCAATACCTCAATTGACGACGTTATCTGCCACGGCATTCCGTCGGTCAGCAAAATCTTGCGTTCCGGCATGATTGTTAACGTCGATATTACGCTGGAAAACGACGGCTACATTGCCGACTCCAGCAAGATGTACTGCATCGGCCAGACCACGCCGGTCGCCAAGCGCCTGGTGAACAACGTGTATGAGTCGTTGTGGCAAGGCATCCGGGCAGTAAAACCGGGGGCGACGCTGGGTGATATCGGCCATGCAATTCAGCAGCACGCCGAACAGGCCGGCTACAGTATTGTGCGTGAGTACTGCGGTCACGGTATCGGCCGGGATATGCACGAAGAGCCGGCGGTGCTGCACTTTGGCCAACCGGGAACCGGTATGGTGTTGCAGGAAGGCATGGTGTTTACCATCGAACCGATGATTAACCAGGGCGACCACCGGATTAAACAGAAGAAAGACGGTTGGACGGTGGTAACGCGCGACAAGAAACTTTCGGCCCAATGGGAACACACCGTGGCAGTCACCGCCGACGGCGTGGAGATCCTGACGCTGCGGGACGAAGAACGCCAGGCCGGTTTTGCAGAGCGTTACTAAGCCACCAGGCTAGCAACCTAATAAGTTAGTAATTCAATTCATACCCTATAGCTTTCAAGTTGTAGCTAGGCGGCCAACTCGCTCATCCCCAGGCGCTTACTCGAGTAAGTAACTGGGGTGAGCGAGTGCAGATAACAACGCTGCAGCTTGAAAGATGACGGGTATATTCGAAGGGAGATCGGCATGACGCAGTCCAACCAGGCATTCCTCAATCAGTTGAAAAGCATCGTCGGCGGCCCGCAGTTGCTGACCGGCGAACGCAGCACCGAACGCTACCGCAAAGGCTTCCGCTCCGGCGCTGGCCAGGCACTGGCGGTGGTGTTTCCGACCAGCCTGTTGCAGCTCTGGCAACTGCTGGAGGCCTGCGTCGCTGCTGACAAAATTGTCATCATGCAGGCGGCCAACACCGGCCTGACCGAAGGCTCAACCCCCAGCGGCAACGACTATGACCGCGATGTCGTCATTATCAGCACCCTGCGACTCAACCACGTGCAGGTGCTGGATAACGGTAAACAGGTGGTCGGTTTCCCCGGCAGCACCCTCAATCAGCTGGAAAAATTGCTCAAACCTTATGGCCGCGAGCCGCATTCGGTAATCGGTTCCTCCTGTATCGGTGCGTCGGTGATCGGTGGCGTGTGTAATAACTCCGGCGGTTCGCTGGTCAAGCGCGGCCCGGCCTACACCGAGATGGCACTGTACGCCCAGTTGGGGGAAGACGGCCAACTGCGGCTGGTAAACCATTTGGGGATTAACCTCGGCGATACACCGGAGGAGATCCTCACTCGCTTAGAGAAAGGCGACTACCGGCCGGAGGATGTCGAGCACGGCGAACTGCGTGCTTCCGATAACGAATATGCCAGCCGGGTGCGCGACGTCGATGCCGATACGCCTTCCCGGTTTAATGCCGACAAGCGCCGCCTGTACGAGGCCTCCGGCTGTGCCGGCAAGCTGGCGGTGTTTGCGGTACGGTTGGACACCTTCGAGAAAGAAGGCAAGGAACAGGTATTTTATATCGGTACCAACGATACCGCCGTGTTGACCGAACTGCGCCGCCATATGCTGAGCCAGTTCGACAACCTGCCGGTGGCCGGAGAGTATATGCACCGGGATATTTTTGATATTGCCGAAGTGTACGGCAAAGATACCTTTATGATGATCGACAAGCTCGGCACCGACCAGATGCCAAGCTTCTTCACCCTGAAAGGCCGTATGGATGCCAGCCTTAACAAGCTGCCATTACTGCCGCACAACCTGACCGACCGGCTGATGCAAGGCCTGAGCCATCTGGCCCCCAGCCACCTGCCGAAACGGATGAAAGACTACCGCGAACGCTTTGAACATCACCTGCTACTGAAAATGGCCGGTCCGGGCGTTGAAGAAGCGCAGCAGTACCTGAAACAGTACTTTGCCCAGGCCGACGGCGAGTTTTTCACCTGCACCCCGGACGAGGGCAAGAAAGCCTTCCTGCACCGCTTTGCCGCCGCCGGTGCCGCCGTGCGTTACCATGCGGTGCATGCCGACAAGGTAGAAGATATTCTGGCGTTGGATATCGCGTTGCGCCGTAACGACACCGACTGGTTCGAAACCCTGCCGCCGGAAATCGACAGCCAACTGGTGCACAAGCTGTATTACGGCCACTTTATGTGCCACGTATTCCATCAGGATTATGTGGTGAAAAAAGGCGTCGACAGCCACGCATTGAAAGAGAAAATGCTGGCGATCCTCGACCAGCGCGGCGCAGAGTACCCGGCGGAACATAACGTCGGCCACCTGTACCCGGCCAAGCCCGACCTGCAGGCGTTCTACCGCAGCGCCGACCCGACCAACAGCTTTAATCCGGGCCTGGGTAAAACCAGCAAGCGGAAAAACTGGGCCGACAATTAACTTCGTCAGGCCTAAAAAGCAAAAGCCCCCCACGCCAGAGCGGCGTGAGGGGCAATATCAAAACAGAGTTTAGAATAACCAGGAACCATACCCCCACAGCAATACCGTTACCCCCAGCAGCAGCTCAAGCAGCAAGATGCCGATGGCAAAGGTAGAGCTGGAGAAGATAAACCCTTCTTTACTGTCGATATTCAGGAAGTGCGGGATACCCAGATTCAGCAGATAGCCCGAATAGCACAGGCCAATCACGCCGACAAACAGGCACAGCCACACGACGGGATACAGTGCCACGATACCGCTGAGGAACATAGGGGTAGCGATATAGCCGGCAAACACCATGCAGCGATGCAGACTCGGACGCACTTCATAACGCCGTGCCATCCAGTGGATCACTTTCCCCATGATCGCCACACCCGCCAACATCAGCAGGTAGAAAGCCACCGCGGTATAAGATGCGGTGAACATATCGAGCCGGATAGCCTGTCCTTCGCCGGAGAGCCAGCCCAGTTGGGTGGTACCGATAAAGGCGCAGACAACCGGAATCAACGCCAGCAGCAGTACATGATGGGTGTAAAGGTGCGAGACGCTTTCATTCTCGCTTTTGATCTGTTCGAACTCGGTGCTTGGATGCGCCAGAAGTCCCCAAACATGACTAACCATGAGACACCTCCTCCATCGCCGTAGGTCGCGCTCGGCGAACGAATTTACCCCTCTGACGGATTGCTACCCGTACGAGGATTGCGGCCACGGGGCTCTCTCCCCTGTACTAATTATAGTCTTTCGCTGAAAAAACGTTCGGAAAGCACAGACGTGGCGACGGTTTGTCTTATAATTCCTCCCTGCGTCACTGCCGTGAGGAATGTCATGTCATCCGCCATTCGTGTTCTTCAGGCCGGTATTGTCGATGTCGATGCCGGTCAAAATGTCACCCTGGTCCAGCCCTGCAATCTGTATGGCTGCCGACTCGGCGATGGGGTGTTCGTCGGGCCATTTGTCGAGATCCAAAAAAACGTCAGCATTGGCGCCCGCAGCAAAATTCAGTCACACAGTTTTATCTGTGAATATGTCACTATTGGCGCGGACTGCTTTATCGGCCACAACGTCACCTTTGCCAACGATCTGTTTAAAGATGGCGCGCCCAATGCCGATGCCGCCAGTTGGGGCCGCACGCAAATTGGCGATGGTGTTTCCATCGGCTCCGGTGCCACGGTGCTGGCGGTGGAAATCTGCAGCGGTGCGGTGATCGGTGCCGGTTCAGTGGTCACCAAAAACATCACCCGTAAAGGGATCTATGCCGGTAACCCGGCGCGTTTGCTGAGGGAGCTTGCACCATGAGCCAGGCGATCCAAATTGCCCCGGTCAGCCGTTTACCCGACGGCTACCTGACCAGTTGCGACTTTAGCTTTCACATCGCCCACTACGCCCAGCCGGTTTTTGATGCGCCGGTCGACAGTTGGCCATTGCTGCCGGTTACCCCCTTTCGCAAGAACTACCCGCTGGCCCCGTTCGTCAACGATGAAAGCGACACATTTCTGGCCCGTCATCGCGGCGAGCCGGTCGGCCATATCACGCTGAGCAATAACTGGAACGGCTATGCGCTGATTGAAGAAATCGTGGTCAGCGCCCACGTGCGCCGCCTGGGGGTTGCCAGCGCATTACTGGAAACCGCCCGACACTGGGCGCAACGTCACGAAACCGCCGGGCTGATGCTGGAAACGCAAAACACCAATCTGCCCGCCTGCCACTGTTATCAACACTTTGGTTTTATCCTTGGCGGCATCGACCACCTGCTGTATCGCGCCCAACCGGACATCGCCGATCACGAAATCGCCCTGTTCTGGTACCTGCCGTTCAACAGTGAAATCGGTTATTAAGTGTTAACCGAACGTTGAGGCTATGTTTAAGCATTGCCCCTCCAGGCGATAGTGAGAGCTGTTATCATTTTCGCCATCACGTGCCAAAACCATCGGAGGGGAAAATGTACAAGGTTGTTTCATTGATATTGGCTATTGCGCTCAGCGGCTGTGCAGATAAAATTCCCGTTGGGCAAACGCCTGAAGCCATTATTACCCCACCCGCAGATCTCAAGGCCAGCATGGATAACCAGACGTTAAACAAACTCAATCAGCTTCTCGCCCTGCGTGCCGCCGCGCCGACAGAGCAGCAGCAGGATAGCGGCCAGATGATCGATCTGCTGTCCCGGCCCTTCCTCGGTACGCCTTATGTGGCCAACATGCTGATTGGCTCGCAGAATACGCCGGAAAAACTGGTGATCGACTTCCGTGGTTTGGACTGTTTTACCTATATCGATTACGTCGATGCCCTGCGCCAGGCGAGCAGCCAGGCAGATTTTGTCCAGCGGCTGACGCATATCCGTTATGCCAGTGGCGAAATCAGCTTCCTGCAACGCAAGCATTTCTTTAGCGATTGGTCACACCAGGCCAAAACCAACGTCACGGATATCACCGCCACACTCAGCCCGCATACCGTAACGCTGGTGAAAAACCTGAACCAAAAGTCAGACGGCAGCAGCTATCTGCCGGGGCTGAAAAACGTTCAGCGCAGTATCACCTACCTGCCCAGCGATTTTATTGACGACAAGGTACTGGCCCAGTTGCACACCGGCGATTACATCGGCATTTATACCCATTTGGCCGGGCTGGACGTCACCCATACCGGCATCTATATCATGACCGAAAACGGCCCGGTACTGCGTAACGCCTCTTCACGCAAAGAAAATATGCAGGTGGTGGACTCGCCCTTTATGGATTACGTGCTGGCCACGCCGGGCATCGTGGTATTTCGCGCCAAATAATAAGGGTGCGCTAAAACTTCCTGTTATTAGTTAGAAGCCTTTGTGCTGAGCAGGTGTTTGACTTCCCCACGGGTTCAGGCTTAGCTAGCAGCACAAAACCAACTGATTTCATTGTTTTTTTCAGGGAGAAGTCGATGTCCAAAAACTGGCGTTATACCCCACTGCTGGCGGCGTTCGCCGCCGTACTGGCGCTACAAGGCTGCGACCAAAAAACCGATCAGAATCATATCAAGGTCGGGGTCATCAATGGTGCAGAGCAAGACGTGGCGGAGGTGGCCAAACAGGTGGCCAAAGAGAAGTACGGTCTGGAGGTTGAACTGGTCGGTTTCAGCGGTTCGCTGCTGCCCAACGACGCTACCGATAAAGGCGAACTGGACGCCAACGTCTTCCAGCACCGGCCGTTCCTCGAACAGCAGAATAAAGATCACGGCTACAAGCTGGTGGCCGTGGGCAATACCTTCGTATTCCCGATGGCCGGCTATTCGAAAAAAATCAAATCACTGAAAGAACTGCAGGACGGTGCGGTGATTGCCATCCCGCTGGATCCCACCAACCTCGGCCGCGCACTGCTGCTGCTGGAGAAAACCGGCCTGATCACGCTGAAACCGGGCAAAGGGCTGCTGCCAACCTCGCTGGATATCAGCGCCAACCCGCATAACTACAAGATTATGGAACTGGAGGGCGCACAGCTGCCGCAGGTGCTCGATGACCCTAAAGTCACCATCGCCGTCATCAGCACCACTTACATCAACCAGACCGGTCTGACGCCAACCAAAGACGGCATCTTTATCGAAGACAAGAATTCGCCGTACACCAATATCATCGTGACGCGTGAAGACAACAAGGATGCGCCGAACGTGCAAAACTTCATCAAGGCCTACGAGTCGGATGAAGTCGCCAAGGCCGCCGAGAAAATCTTTAATGGCGGCGCGGTAAAAGGCTGGTAACTCAGCAGGTTGTTTGCGAGCTCTTGCGTAGGAGCTCGCATTTTTAATCTTCTCCTCCCATAGACTCCTACCAATACCTTTCTCCGGCCTGGCAACAGACTCATTATTACCATTCAGTTCGGTCAGATAGTTTTTTCGTAACAAGGAGAGTTTACATGCCCATCAATTTTGCCCCTAAGGTCGGGGAAATACTCGAATGCAACTATGGGAATTATCCTGCACCTATTGTCCCTACGCATCTGCCTCATTTTTATAATGGCCGCATTCCACCAGAAATGGTGAAGAATCGACTTATCGTCGTACTCAATGGCAAAATCAATGGTAACGCCTGTATCGTTGTACCTCTGTCGACCACCAAAGATATAAACAAACTTAATCTGGGTATGCATATTGAGATCGCCGATGCAGTCATTGAAGATATGAGGTTCTTTCACCCACAAACGCGTTGGGCCAAGGGCGATTTGGTGCAACAGGTGAGCCGCCAACGCCTGAGCAGGCCGCGTAAACAACGCGGATTTCTCGTTCAATGTTTACACCGTGACCTGGTTGCCGAGATACAACGAACGGTAATCAAATCAATTAATGCGCGAACCCTGCTGCCGATATAACACCCAATGTGTTGACAAAACAAACAAATCGGGCAACACTGCTGCCGTAGCCGAAAAAGGCCCTATGCTATACCTTCCCTTTAAGGGATCCGCAAAGCCCAGCCATAGCGCTGGGCTTTTGCCATTCAGAACTTCCGCCGAAAATATCCCCCCCCTATTGACCCTCACGCCACGTCAGGCTTTAGTATTCCTGCACGCACAAGGGAGGAGTACACCATATGTTATTGAAAGTTGGCGAACTGGCCCGCCGTTCCGGCATCACCGTCAGGACGCTGCATTATTACGACAGCATTGGTTTGCTGGTTCCTTCTGCGCGTTCCGATGCCGGCTATCGCTTATATAATCGGGCTGATATTAGCCGCTTGCACCATATTCAGGCGCTGCGCCGAATGGGGATCCCGCTGGCGGAAGTCGGGGCAATTCTGGCACGTTCGGGGATGACGCTAACGACGGTGATTGAGCAGCAAATTGCCATGCTGGAGCAGCAACTGGCCCAGACAGCCGCACTGCGCGATCGTTTACAACAGATGCATGCACAACTCACCGCCGGAGATGAGCCGGAAGTGAACGACTGGCTGACGACATTGGAGTTAATGACCATGTACGACAAATATTTTACCGCAGACGAACTGGCGCAATTGCCTTTCTATCAGGCCGATCCCATGCGCAATCAGGAATGGGGCGATCTGGTCGCTAGCATGCGCCAGTTGATCGAAAGCGGCGTCACGCCGCAAGCACTGGAGGCGCAGACTCTGGCCCGGCGCTGGATGCAGATGCTGGAACGTGATACCGCAGGCAACCCGGCGTTTCTCACCCGGCTTAACGCCATGCATGCCGACGAACCCTCCATGCGCGAACAAACCGGCATCACTCCGGCGATGACCGACTACGTGACCCGGGCCTTTGCCGAAACCAAGTTATCAATTTATCAAAAATACCTGTCGGAGGATGAATACGCCCATGTGCGCCAACACTATTTTACCCGCTTGCAGGAATGGCCGGCGCTGATCGCCCGGTTCCATCAGGCGCTGAATGACGGCGTAGCGCCTGAGTCAGGGCAGGCGAAACAGCTGGCGGCGCAATGGCTTGAGCTGTTCCAGTCCTATGCCGGTACCGATCCTGCAACCCAGATGAAAATTCGCCAGGCGATGGAACGGGAACCCACGCTGACCGAGGGCACCTGGCTGACCCCGCCACTGTTAAGCTATCTGCAGCAGGCGGTGGCGCAGTTGATGCGCGGTGCATGACAAACCCAGATGGCAAGACCATAGGTTTTTCTTATATTCAGCATAAGAAAGCCCAATTTACCTTGTCGGCGGGCGCGGCGCATAATGCGCTTATTTTCTGATTTTCAAGGTAAACAGGAACCGTTATGACCCTTTCCGCCCCGTTAATGCTCACCGATGCCACGGCAGACGACATGGCCGTCGTGCAACAGATTTACACCCATCATGTGTTGTACGGCGCGGCGTCGTTTGAAGAAACGCCACCGACGTTGGAAGAAATGCAGCAGCGTCTCAGCAAGGTACAGGAAGCGGGTTTACCCTGGCTGGTCGCCAAGCAAGCCGATCTCGTGGTGGGCTATTGCTATGCCACGCCTTATCGGCCGCGCCCAGCCTACCGGTTTACTGTGGAAAACTCCGTCTATATCGCCGAGGGTCAGCAAGGGAAAGGTATCGGTAAAGCGTTGTTGTCCGCACTGATCGCACGCTGCGAACTTGGCCCTTGGCGTCAAATGCTGGCTACCGTTGGCAATGCCAAAGAGAATCAGGGTTCGCTGGCCTTGCATAAGAAACTGGGGTTTAGCAGCGTAGGCACGCTCAAGGCGGTGGGTTTTAAATTGGGCGAGTGGCGCGACACCCACATAATGCAACGCACCCTGGGCGAAGGTAGTGATGGGCTGCCGCACAATGGATAAACCGGGTGCAGAAGATGCACCCGGTGAAATTATCAGGCTTTTAAACGGCCACGAATGGCACCGAGAGCCGAAACCACCAGCAGCACCACGCCGCCGGCAATCAGACCAAACACCACGTTGAGCAAAGCAGGAATAACCCCTTGCAGGATCTGGCCGAAGGTCGGCACCACGGTGGCATAGGACGCCCAGTCCTCAAACAGATGATGTACCGGCGGCAGCCCGTGGGTCAGAATACCGCCACCGACCATAAACATGGCGATGGTGCCAACCACTGACAGGGTCTTCATCAGGTAAGGCGCGGCGCTGACGATGCCGCTGCCGACAGAACGGGCTAACGCGCTGCTTTTACGGCTCAGATACAGCCCCAGATCGTCGAGTTTGACGATGCCGGCCACAATGCCGTAAACCCCTACAGTCATTACAATGGCGATGCCGCACAGCACGATCACCTGCTGGCTGAAGCTCGCTCCCGCCACGGTGCCCAGCGTAATGGCAATAATCTCGGCGGACAGCACGAAGTCGGTGCGGATAGCGCCCTTCACCTTACGTTGCTCATAGGCCGCCACATCTTCGTTGGCGTCCAGCGCCTCTTTCTTCTCTTCCCCAGCCTGCTTTTTGTGGGTCAGGCTGTGAAACACTTTCTCAAAGCCTTCGTAGCACAGGTAGGCGCCGCCCACCATCAACAGCGGCGTAATTGCCCAGGGGGCGAATGCACTGATCAGCAATGCCAGCGGCACCAGGATCGCCTTGTTGATAAACGACCCTTTGGCCACGCTCCACACCACCGGCAGCTCGCGATCGGCCTTTACCCCAGACACCTGTTGCGCATTGAGCGCCAGATCGTCCCCCAGTACCCCGGCGGTTTTTTTCGCCGCCATTTTGGTCATCAGCGAGACATCGTCCAGCAGCGAGGCGATATCGTCGATTAAAGTCAGTAAGCTACTTCCGGCCAAAGCGGTTCATCCTTTTCATATTCACGGGTCTGGGTCTGTTTGCAGAGCCCCATTCTACGACATTAACGATTGTCGATTTCCAAATGAATATTTTAGCGGAGAATCGCCGATTGCGGGTAGCGGCAGACGGATAAGAAGAAGGGCTGGGTTATCGACCTTATCGTTTTGGCCAATTAACCCAGCTCAGGTTTAGAACCGATAACGCATACCCAGGGTGAATTCGTTAGACACCAGGCGAGCTTTCATTTGCTCATCCTTCAGCCCACGAGCATTGGCGAAATCGTTATAGCCGCTCTCAATTTTCCCCATATCGACGTAGCGATAACCCAGGTCGATGTTAATGCGCTCAATCGGCGTATAGCTAACCCCTGCGCCTATGGCATAGGTCAGGTTGCTTTGCGTGCTTGAAGCATATTCACGCGCCGGGTTGCCCTGCCAGCCACCCGCCTTGATTTTACTGACGCCAAGCCCGGCAGTGCCATAAAGTGAAATATTATAGCCCAGCGCATAGTCGCGATAGACATTGAACATCAGCCGTTGAACGTCGGTTTGCATATGGTTAAAACTGCCGGCGAAAGTCGTAGATCCGCTGGTGTATTCCGTTTTCTGTTTGAAGGTATATTCGCCTTCTGTCCGCCAGCCATTGCCGAACTGATAGCCTGCGGCAATCGCCGCGCCTCCCAGATGTTCTTTCTCCTTACCGCTGACAAACTGCCCAACTGCCGGGCGGCTGCTGGTGTTCATTTCTTTGGCGCGTTGTTCAATTTGCAGATATTTCGCCGAGCCGTAATAGCCCGCCAGAAAATCGTCCGCCATCACGCTGCCGGCCGTCAGGATCAGCGGCACCGCCAATAAAACAGGTTTAATGTTCATAGGTTTCTCGTCGAAGAAGGGTCGCTAAAAAATCAGCCGGCGCTCAGGCTACTCTGGTTGTTTTTCAATGCCTCAAGCGCGCATTGCTGGTCAAGATCGCCACCCGGCGCGCCACCGACGCCGATAGCGCCAATGGTCGCGTCGCCGACCTTCACCGGTACGCCGCCCGCCAGTAACAAGAACCCTGGAATGTCACTCAGGTTGGCCGCCCCGGCGTTGGCCTGGGCAGTCTTCATCACGTTTTCCGTGGGGTTTTTGGTGCTAACGGCGGTAAACGCCTTCATGCGGCTGGCTTCCACCGTATGTGGACCGGCGTTATCCATTTTTTTGATGACGAGGGGAATACCGGCGCGATCAACCAAGGTAACGGCGACGTTATAATTTTTCGCGCTACAGGCCTGAATGGTGCTCTGCGCCAATTTATCGGCCAGTTCGAGGGAAAGGTTTTTTTCGGTCAGAACACCGCTGGCCATGCTGGTGAACGACGCCATGCTACTGAGTAAAATGACGTTTGAAATGATACGTTTCATACTGATGTGCTCCTTGCTTATCCCTTGTGGATATCAGGGATAGTAAAAGGCGCAGCAACAGCAAACTATTGGCTTGATTACCTATTTTACTAGGTGTTTATACCTAGTATTCCTGCAGCCCCTCATTGCAGAGGTGAAAACGGCCTCACGTTTTTTTCAATAACGCCAACTCACCATACTCACTCATCAGTTTGGGTAGTGAATTGACGTCCAGTTTGGCAAAAATATTGGCACGATGCGCCTCGACGGTGCGTGGGGACAGCGAAAAAGTCCGGGCAATCTCCTTGCTTGAACTCCCCTGCATGATCTGCTCAAAAATTTCATTCTCGCGTGCGGTCAAGGTAGCGAGACGGCCCTGCATCAGCCGTAATTTCATTTGCCGATCCTGCAATTTCTCCTGCAATTCCAATGCACTTCCGACTGCTTCAAACAATAAATCGGCGTCGATGGGTTTGGTCAGAAATTCGAAGGCGCCATTTTTGAAGGCCCGGCGGCATAAATCAATGTTGGCATGACCGGTCATGATGATCACCGGGATAACCAGCCCCTGTCGTTGCCATTCATCGAGCAGCGTCAGCCCGGTTTTACCCGGCATTCGGATATCCAGCAGCATGCAGCCGGTTAAGCCATGCAATTCACCGACGCTTTGTTGAAAAGCCAGCGCACTGTTATAGGTTTTGATCTGCCAACCGACGGTACCCAACAGGGCGCTGAGCGAAGAGAGAATGGCCGGTTCGTCATCAATAAGATAAATAGTTTGGTTCATCCTTGCTCCTGAGATTGTATCGGCAGCCAGAGTCTGAAACAGGCCCCCCGCCCAACGATATTCGATACCTCAATGGTGCCGTTGAGACGCTGGATCAGCGTGTCCGTCAGGGCCATGCCCAGTCCAATACCGTTGGCGCGCGTAGTGAAAAACGGCATGAAGACATACTGCAAGGCTTGTTCCGTCAACCCTGGGCCACCGTCGGTGAAGGTCAGTGAAATACCCTCATTGGTGGCGGAGGCCTCCAGGTTTATCCAGGCCGTACCGGTCGCGTTGTCATGTTGCGCCTGAATCGCGTTACTGGCGATGTTATGCAGGATCTGTTCTATCCATAACGGCGGGGCAAACAACGGAGGCAAACTGTCCGGGATACGGTTGCTGACCTTGACCTTTTCGCCTCTGATTTCATGGTCCAGCAGCGTCATCACGCGGGCCCAGAGCGCCCCTAAGGCGACAGGCTGATACTCGACCCGTTCGCTGGTCAGCCTCTGGCGAAACTGCTGCAATAACGCATCGGTGCGCTTAATCTGCACCACGGCGGCTTCAAGCAGTTGCGGTAACTGCTCGGTGTTTTGTTGCCGTAGCAACAGCAGAGCGGTTTGGTTATAGCTTAAAATCGCGGTGAGGGGTTGGTTTAGCTCATGGACGATACCGGCGGTCAGTTCCCCCAGAGTATTGAGCCTGGTGAGTTCGGCATAATGGGCACGCAAATCGGCAATATCACGCCGGCGGCGGTTGGCACGATATTGGTTGATCAGATACAACACCAGTCCCCAAAAAATCGCGGGGGAAAGGATTACGGGCCAGGGCAGCGCAGCCCAATTTGGGTTGTCACCGGCGCCGAGCACAAAAGGCTGCGACGAGCTGGCAATCGCCTTGTCCCACTGCCAATAGTAGGCTGTCTCCGCCATGCCCTGTTCAAATAACGTGCGGCCTTCCCAGCGCAGCACCAGGTGCCGGAACTCGCTTTCCCCTACCAGGCCGCTCATCAATTTGTTCAGGTCGATCAGTAACGATTGCTTACCGGCATTAAGCCAGTAACGCCCGTGCTGCTCAACCACGATAGTCCGCCGCGGCGCGATGCCGGGATGCGAGCGCCAGTGAATAATTTGCGGAAAGACTCTCTGAACCTCCCGGCTATATTGGCTGGCCGGTAATAATGGGATAATGGCATCATGCTGCGACAGTTTCACCGTCACATCGCGATAAAGAATGCGAAAATCAGCGCTTTTTTCCTCGTATTGCTGCTGTAAAAAATAAGCAGCCAAACCGCCGCTGGAGAGCAGTGTCAGCAATAACCACCCCATTATCTTGAACATAGCCAATCCGTCCCCCGTACCAATCCTATGAACGCTTAATAACACAAAAGAGTTCGCGCGGGTATCGCCGTCCCCCGAGGATCAACATCATTCCTCGTTGCGCAGAACACGACCGCAGGTCCAAATTCGGACCCCGTTTTTGATGAAACAGCGACCCGTTGCTGCTTCAATATCCATCATTCCCCCGCAGACTTGCCCTGCTGCGACCAAACCTGCAGGGAAAATTGACTCAGCCCAAAAGAGGATGACTTATGTTCTGTAAAACAACGATCCGAACACTGGCCCTGATCATTGGCTTGTTGAGCGTTATTGCCACCGCGGCGATGGGATTTGGTTCCGCCGTCGAAACCTATGGCTGGGCGTTCAACCAAGGATACAACCCGGTTCACCTTGAACATTGCCCGATGATTGCCGGCACGGCACTGCTGTTGGCCACTTTCGCGTTCACCCTGTTCAATAGCCGAAGAATGCAATGATCGCGTGGCGAAAACAAAAAAGGTGGGCTATAGATAAACCACCCTAATGAACCAGAATTCAAGGATGTATGATGATAAAAAGAATAGTTTTAATCACTGTCTCGACATTGTTATTTTCATGCCATGTTTTTGCTCAGGACAATGTTATTCCCGGAGTTGAAAAACAATTCATTAATGTCGTGAACAGTGCAGCGACCAAAGCGAACACAACGCATAATAATGTGTATCGCGCTAATACAAAATTAGCTCGTGATAATTCAATCTGCCAAACGCTGAACGGCCAACCCATTAAACAGTGGGTCGGTCAGGTGGAAAGCAGCCAAATTAATGGCCATGAAGATGATTTCATACGGATAAAACTCGCCGACCACATAACCGTTCAATCGGCCAAAATACCGACATCATCAGGTAAGCTGGAGAATACGCTACCGCAAAACATTGCAGCCGAAAAACTTAAAATAGGTGACAAAGTGACCTTTTCCGGAAAATTTGCCCCGGGAACCAATGCCTGCATCTGGGAAACCAGCGTCACTTTGGATGGCGGCTTGTTTAACCCTAACTTTGCCTTCAAGTTCGACAATATTTCCGCAGTGCCATAAACACCAAAAATATGCCTCGGGTTAATATTGATTTAATTTTAAAATTAATAATAAACCCCGAGGCTTTTATCCTGATCAAACCACATCCCCTGCCGGTACATTAAGCTGCCAGGACAAACCGAATCGATCGTTTAGCCAACCGAAGCGTGCGCTGAAGCCATAATCATCAATCGGCATCAGCACCTTGCCGCCTTCTGCCAGACGGGTGAAAACCCGGTCAAGTTCGGCTTCATTGGCCAGATTAACAAACAGGGATATTGCCGGGGTGAAGCTGAAATCATGGCTGATTGGGCTATCGGTAAATACCAGACTCTGCCGATCAAAGTCGATGAACGCCTGCCTGATCCGCAGTGGCCCATCATTACTGTCATCATAATGTTGCACCTGCTGAACCTTGAAACCGGCGAACAACTCACTATAAAGATCAATAGCCTGTTGGGCATGGGCATTACCCTGGAACATGACAAAAGTGGAAACCTTGCTCATGGGATGCTGTCCTCACGACGATAGAGTATTCATTAATGATAGCGGATGGATTAGCACCGCGGCTCTACCCAAGGTAATTGGAGATGTTGCTGACGGCAAGGACAAGGCGGCTTTAGGGAGAGACGCGGCCTGCAGAAAAACTCCGCAGGCCGCAGAGCGGGTTATTCGGTTTCGTTCTTCGCCAAACGGGCATCTTTCTGACGGCGGTAATCACGGGCCGCCGCAGGGATCGGCGTCACCTTACCGGTTTCGATCCAGGTGCGCAGGCGGTTGGCATCGGCGAAATGGGTGTACTTGCCAAAGGCGTCCAGCACCACCAGCGAGACCGAACGGCTACCGATCATGGTACGCATCGCCAGGCAGTGTCCCGCTTCGTTGGTAAAGCCGGTCTTGGTCAACTGGATATTCCATTTCTGGTTATATACCAGATGGTTGGTGTTGCGGAACGGCAGCGTGTAGTTCGGATCCTTAAAACTCGCCATGCGTTCGGTAGTGGTGCTGAGCTGGCCAATCAGCGGATATTGCTTGGTGGCAATCAACAGCTTGGTCAGGTCGCGTGCGGTCGAAACGTTATGAATCGACAGCCCGGTCGGCTCCACGTAACGCGTGTTGGTCATCCCCAGCGATTTGGCTTTGGCATTCATCGCTTTGATAAAGGCGCCGTAACCGCCCGGATAATGATGCGCCAGACTGGCGGCCGCACGGTTTTCCGACGACATCAATGCCAATAGCAGCATATCTTTACGGCTGATTTCACTGTTCAGACGAACGCGCGAGTAGATCCCTTTCATCTCCGGTGTCTGATGTATGTCCACCGACAACATTTCATCCAGCGGCAGATGGGCGTCCAGCGTGACCATCGCGGTCATCAGCTTGGTGATCGAAGCGATCGGCACCACTTCATCCGGGTTACGCGCATACATCACCTTGTGGGTCTGCATATCCACCACCATGGCACTGCCGGAAGCCAGTTCAGGCTCGGTGGCACGGGTGACCGCGTTATTTTCGCTGGCTAGCGCGCGCGGCGCGATGCCTGCTCCTGCCTGCAAAGCGAGCAGGGTTAGTACCAAAACACGTATTTTCACATGCATTACTCTGTGACGAAGAAGATGAAGGTCTTATTTGGCCGAATTATATGTGAGGGATCTGAAGTTGGCACTGGGATTGTGCAAGCCGATTTGTGACAAATTCTGTCGAACAGAAAATTGCGCAAACCGCGAGCGCTCTGGGATAAGCGCCCGCGAGAGAAAAGTTACAGCGCCGGCTGCCAGGCCGACTGCGGCAACAGATATAAACCGGGCTGCTGCCGGGCACCATCACCGACAATATGGCCAATGCCCGCCGCCATCACCGCCAGCGTCACGTCAAAGGCATTCAGGCTGTCACCGTAGCCCGCCGTCAGGTTGAACATCGAGCCGTTGGCCAGTAAATACAGGGTTTTATCTTCCAGTTGGTAGGCGTTTACAAACGGCATAGGCTCGCTGTGCGGCAGGTTTTGCAGGAAGCCAACGTCAATTTCCGCCGTCACATGACCCACATTGAGAATGAACACCCCGTCCTTCGCCTGCTGCAGATGCCGCGCCGACAGCACGTTTTTTGCCCCGGTGGCGGTAGCAATCACATCGGCCTGGCTCACCGCACTGGCAAGACTGACCACTGCCCAGCCGTCATAGCGTGCCTGCAGCGCCCGCGCCGGATCGATTTCCGCCACGATCACCTGCCCGCCGTAGGCTTTCGCCGCCGCCGCGACGCCCTGCCCAACCAAACCATAACCGATCACCAGCACGCATTTTTCATGCAGCGTCAAATGGGTGGTCTGGAAGAAAGTGTGCCAGGCGGTCAGGCCGACCATATGGCGGTTATGCAGCCCTTCTTTTACCGGCAGGTCATCCCAGTTGAAGATCGGATAGCGCGGCGCCATGCCGTTTAACCTACTGATGCCGGAACCGGTGGCCTCCAGCCCGGCGATAATTTGCGGGCCATCGACTGACTGATGCAGGCGGGTGGTCAAATCCGCCCCCATTTCGCACAGGTGGGTCGGCCCCCAGGCCAATGCGCGGTCGAACGATGCCGACCAGTCGGCGTCGCTCATGTCACGCCAGGCGTGAGCCTGTGCTCCGCGGCGCTCCAGCCAGGCCACCACGTCATCCTGCACCGTGGTCGGGTTGCAGGTGGTCAGATAAATCGCCGCGCCCTTGTCCAGCAGGCCAGCCACCAGCGGTGCCATTTTCAAATCCAGATGCATATTGCACGCCAGCCGTACGCCGCTTAAATCCGGCAACGCCGCTACCGCTGCCCGGGTGCGTGGCATATGGCGCATCGCCCAGTCCAGTTCGCTCTCAAAATCCTGATACATCTGTTGCTCCTCTACGGCTGCGTCGCGCCGACAGGGCGCGGCTGACTGACAGAGAGTATACTGACCCTTATGTATTAAAGACATAGGGGATCAGGATGGCGGATTTGGCCCACTACATTACGGATTACGGCTACTGGGCGCTGTTTATCGGCTGCCTGGCCGAAGGCGAAACCATCACTCTGCTGGGGGGGATTGCGGCGCACCAGGGGTTACTGCATCTGCCCTGGGTGATTGCGGTGGTGGCATTGGGGGGCACATTAGGGGATCAGATCCTGTATTTCCTCGGTCGGCGCTTCGGCGGAAAGGTGATTTCACGCATGAAGAGCCAGGAAAAGCGCATTGAACGCGCCAGGAAGCTGATTGCCCGCCACCCGATGCTGTTCGTGATTGGCGTGCGGTTTATGTATGGTTTTCGCATAATTGGCCCGGTGTTAATCGGTGCCAGCAAACTGCCGCCGTCGCGCTTTGTCCCGTTGAATATTCTGGGCGCCATCCTGTGGGCAACAATCTTTGTGTTGCTGGGTTATTTCGGCGGTGAAGCGATCGCCAGGTTTATCTTGGGCTTCGACAAACGGCTGACCAGCGTGCTGTTCTGCGCACTGGTGATCGCCGTTATCTTGCTGCTGCGATTTTGGTGGCGTCGCCGCCATGCCGACTAGGATTATCGGTTTAACATCAATTTCAGGCCGAGCAAGGCCAGCACTCCGCCGCCCAACCGATCAAACCAGGCTTTAAACCGCAGATAGGTGCGGCGCGGGCGCGGTGACGACAGCACAAAGGCCACAAAGGCGTACCACAGCACATCGATAGTCAGCGCGATCAGCGGTAACACAAGGTACATCACCGGTGAGATTTTGTGGCTGAGCAACGCGGCAAACACGCTGCCGAACACAATGGCAGTGTTGGGGTTGCCCAGTTGAGTCAACAGGCCGGTGGTAAACGCCTTGCGAAAGCCCAGATGCTGCTCTCCGACCGCTTCCACATTCAGCGGCTGAGTGGCCCCGCGCAGCATTTTGCAAGCCAGATAGACAAGATAAGCGCCTCCCAGCACTTTTAACGTGGTGTAAAGCCACGGCAGCGCCAGCAGCAAAGATTGCAGCCCCAACAGGGCAATGAGCGCAAAGATAAAGCAGCCGACGCCCATACCCAACGCAACCGCCATACCGTCGCGACGCGAAGAGGCCACCGCGGTACGCGCAACCAGAATAAAGCTTTGCCCTGGACTCATTGCCCCCAGCGTAATCGCCCCGCTAATGCTCAGTACCGATAATGCCGTCTCGCTTAACATGCTAGCTGCCCCCATAGTGATCCCATCACTCAAAGTAGCTCAGCGAAGAAAATAAAAGCAATGCAATAGCGGGGATTATTCCGTTTGCGGCCTGTCCCGCATTAACGCCACCAGTTCATGGGCGGCCTTCTCCAGCGGCCTGTTTTTCAGCCAGATCAGGTGCATCGGCAGGCGCAGTTCGTTTTTGGTGTTTTTGAATTTCAACCTGACCAGCCGTTGCTGCGCCAACAAGGGCGCGGTCAACGACAGCGGGAAATTCCCCCAGCCCAAACCGGCCTCCACCATGCTCAGCGCCATCGGCAGGCTGTCGGTACGCCAGTAGGATTCCGCCACCTGCGGCCGCAAATCGGTAATCGGCAAATCGCGGCTGGCCACCATAATCTGCCGTACGTTAACCAGATCTTCGAGAAACAGCTCGTCTGCCGCCCCGTTCAGCGCCGGGTGCGAAGGTGAGAGCGTAGCAACCAGTGATTCAGCGCCGACAAAGTGGAACTGCTCCTGGCTGTTGATATTGAGCCCGCCGAACGCCAGAGCAACGCCAATCCTGCCCTGATGCAGCATATGCAACACGTCGTCCTGCGGGGCGGTCAGCACTTCGATATTCAGCAACGGGTAGCGTTCCGCCAGCGTTTTGACCGCAGCCAACAGGCCGCTGCTGTTGATGTCCGAGGCGACACCGACCGACAGAGTGCTTTCCAGCCCCTGGGATAATTCGATGGCGTGGTTCTGTAGTTGTTTTAGTTGATCGGCGATCAGCCGCGCATGCGGCGCCAGTGCCAACGCCAGCGGGGTGGGCAACGGTTCCCGGTGTGAGCGATCAAACAACTGAAACCCCAGTTCCGCCTCCATGTTGGCGATCCCCATGCTGACCGCCGAAGGGACACGCCGCAGCGAGCGGGCAGCAGCGGAAAACGACCCGCGATCCAGTACCGCCAGAAACAGCTCAATGTTATCGCTGGAAAAGTTCATTGCATCACCTGTCAGCAAAACTGACAGCTCCTGACTTTTTCTATCAATATGATTGACGGTATCTTACTCGTCAGACGGCAAAAGGTCACCCGACCACCAAGCCAAAAATCAGTCAGGAGATGAGTAATGCAAGGCGTTAAACGCAAACTGGTGTATGTCACCGCCTATGAAATTATCGGTATGGCGATCTCCGCACTCGGGCTGGCATTGCTTTCCGGCACCGCCCCCAGCAGTACCGGGCCGTTGGCGGTGATCATCACCACCATCGCAGTCAGCTGGAACTTCATCTATAACTCACTGTTTGAGCTGTGGGAAAGCCGCCAGGCAACGCGTGGCCGTACGCTCAAGCGTCGTATTTTGCATGCCATAGGCTTTCAACTGACGCTGGTGATGTACCTGATCCCGCTGATCGCCTGGTGGATGGGAATTACGCTGTGGCAGGCGCTGCTGCTGGATATGGCGCTGATCGTCATTATCCCGTGCTACACCTTTGTGTTTAACTGGGCGTTCGACAAAATATTCGGTTTGCCTGCGTCGGCCCTGCCGGTCGGGGAATCAGCCTAAAATCGCCCCCTTCCCATGATGTTCCTCGCCTGTGGCAATATCGCCGCAGGCGAAGTGAAGTTTATTACCCCCACCTTTTTTCTCATCGCGAATAAATAAGCAAAATCCCCTGTAGTTTGCACGGTAATTATTATTCTGTGATTTTCATCACCTTTTATTACTCGTTATTTCCGTCTTGATAAAAACAATCATCTTATTGAATAATATGTTCTTTTGTATATGGAACAAAAAATAAACACACTTGTTCACGATTTATACGCAGGATTTTTTGCCACATTTCCAGAGAAAAGGTAGCATGCCTCGCCGTTATTTAACGGCAGCTGTTCATATAATATACGCTATGAATTTCATTGCTGAAGATCGAAACACGACGGGTATAAACAACAGAATGATGCCATGACCTCATTCTCATCACGGTTGGTAGTAGCAATCGTTTGCTCCGAAGCTGGAGCAGGATAATTTTACAGACGGGTAAAACAGGACGAACGATGCAATCACAAAAAAAATCGGCGCATGAGCAACATGCAGCCAGAAGACGATGGTTAGACTCCCACGAATCCGGTTATCACAAAAGTATGGGCAACCGGCAGATTCAAATGATCGCCATCGGCGGTTCAATAGGTACCGGCCTGTTCCTCGGCACCGGCGGCCGGCTGGAACTGGCGGGGCCAGCGCTGGCGCTGGTGTATCTGGTCTGCGGTATCTTCTCTTTCTTCATTCTGCGGGCATTGGGCGAACTGGTTTTACACCGCCCTACCAGCGGCAGCTTTGTTTCTTACGCCCGCGAGTTCCTCGGTGAAAAAGCCTCTTACGTCGCCGGCTGGATGTATTTCCTCAACTGGGCGATGACCGGTATCGTCGACATCACGGCAGTAGCGCTGTATATGCACTATTGGGGTACCTTTGCCGATGTGCCGCAGTGGTTGTTTGCCCTCTGCGCCCTCGGGGTGGTCGCCACCATGAACATGATCGGCGTGAAGTGGTTCGCCGAAATGGAGTTCTGGTTCGCCCTGATCAAAGTGGTCGCCATCGCGCTGTTCCTGGTGGTCGGCGTGGTGTTACTCGGCACCGGCACCCCGGTGGCGGGCAACACCACCGGCCTGCACCTGATTACCGAAAACGGCGGCATGTTCCCGCATGGTCTGCTGCCTGCGTTGGTGCTGGTACAAGGGGTGATCTTCGCCTTTGCCGGGATTGAGCTGATCGGCACCGCCGCCGGCGAGTGCAAGGATCCGGCCAAAATGCTGCCGAAGGCTATCAACAGCGTTATTTGGCGCATCGGCCTGTTCTACGTTGGCTCGGTGGTGCTGCTGGTGTTGCTGCTGCCGTGGAACGCCTACCAGGCGGGCCAAAGCCCGTTCGTCACCTTCTTCAGCAAGCTGGGCGTGCCCTATATCGGCACCATCATGAACATCGTGGTGTTAACTGCCGCGCTCTCCAGCCTGAACTCGGGCCTGTACTCCACCGGCCGTATTCTGCGTTCGCTGTCGATGGGTGGCTCGGCGCCGAAATTTATGGCCAAAATGAGCGGCCAGCAGGTGCCTTACGCCGGGATCCTGGTGACCTGCGGTATCTACGTGATCGGGGTGGTATTGAACTATCTGGTGCCTTCACAGGTGTTTGAAATAGTGCTGAACATCGCTTCGCTGGGCATTATCAGCTCCTGGGCATTTATCATCGTCTGCCAGATGCGTCTGCGTAAGGCGGTGCGTGAAGGCCGTGCCAAGCCGGTTACCTTCAAGATGCCTGGCGCACCGGTCACCTCCTGGCTGACGTTGGCGTTCCTGCTGGCGGTGGTGGTCATGATGGCGTTTGACTACCCGAACGGCACCTGGACCATCGCAACCATTCCTGTGCTGGTCGTGCTGCTGGTGCTGGGCTGGTTTGGCCTGCGCAAGCGCGCGCAGGAAGTGAAACTAGAACAGCAGGCGCACGAAGAAGCCCATCACTGAGTTTTTAAACTGCCCCAACCGGGGTAATGCTTGTAAGTTAAGGTGATATGGTTCCCTCTCCTTTGGGAGAGGGTTAGGGTGAGGGGATACATACCAACGCGAAAGCCCCTCACCCCGGCCCTCTCCCTCGGGAGAGGGGGTCGCCCACTTAAACAACGTCGTACATTCTTATTCAGAACTTTGCTTAACTGATCGGCATTCCCCCAACCGGGGCAGTTTTATTCTCCTTACACCCGGCCGTAAAAGGTCATTCTGGCGCTTTCCGACAGCGCGATATCCGGTTGTGCATTATAAGCCAGCACCACCAGCATGCGGGTGATGTCACCTTCGGTCGGCGTGACCCGATGCATGGCGTTGCGGCCACGGAACAGCACCAAATCCCCCTCTTCCATCGCCAACGGCTTCACCGCTCGTTCACCGTCCAGCACCTGAGAAACCCCGGCGTAATTCATCTCGCCGCGGTCGGCATCGCGCAGGTTTTCCACATATTCAAAGCGTCCACCGGCCTGCGGTTTTTGGATCAACAGCGTGATGGCGAACGACGAGTTGTCGAAATGCCAACCCAGTTCCTGCCCGCGATGGGCATAGTGCAGATTGATCGACGACAGGCGATCGGCGTAGGGATACAGACACTGTTCTTCCAGCACCGCGCAGAGAAAATCGCGGAACGGCTGCGCATCATACAGTGTGCGCAGCGGTGATTGCTGTGGGATCTCCTCATCGGTAATGCAGCCCTTGGACGAGACCACCAGCCGGTTGCGTGCATGATCGGCCGGCAGCGTTTCATCCTGCGGCCTGAGGTAGACGTTATGCTTGCTGGCGGCATAAAACGCCGCATGGCTGTGCTCCGCCCCTTCCAGACGGATAGTCGCCAGCGCCGCCGCCGTCAGAAAGCCCGGCAGCACCAGCGCGCCCGCCGTATCCAGCGTAGCTTTGCATTGCGCCCGAAAGACAGGATCACCAATCGGGTTGGCGGTTAAATCAACGATATGAGCAAGTGGCTGCATCAGAGACTCCTTAGGCATAGCGGCCGGATAACCCACTGTAGCGAATGCCGGATTGCCGTAATAACAAAAATACGTTAAGGATGAGCTAACCATTTCTTAGCGATAAGCGCCATGAGCCCAACTTCCCGTCCCCGGCTGCCCAAACTGAACGCCATTCTGGCGTTTGAAACCGCCGCCCGCACCGGCAGCCTGGCCAAAGCGGCAGACCACCTGGCATTGACCGCCGCCGCCGTCAGCCAACAGATCCGCCAGCTTGAGCAGCAGCTGGGTATTGTGCTGTTTATCCGCGCTAAAAGCGGCGTGACGCTGACCGAGCAGGGAGCGGACTACCTGGCCTACGTACAACAGGCCTTCGAAACGTTGCGCGTGGCACAACAGCATGTCGATCGCCAGCGGGGCAAGGAAACGCTGACGGTATTCGCCTTGCCAGCATTGGCGTCAAAATGGCTGAATCCGGCGATCGGCGATTGGCTGGCCCGGCATCCACAGGTGGATATCCGCCTGCACGCCACCCATGCCGAAGTCGATTTCGCCGGGTCAGCGGCGGACTTTGCCCTGTGTTTTGGCGATCAGGACTACCCGCTGTTGGAAAAAGTGCGGCTGTTTCAGGACTGTGTGCAGCCGGTTTGCAGCCCGCAATTGCAGGCCGGCGGCGACTGGACCCAACGGCCGCTGATCCATGTAGATTGGGGCAAGGAAAGTCAGTTCCTGCCAGGCTGGCATGACTGGTTCAGCGCCGCCGGGTTGCCGCCGCCACAGCGGCGTGGCCTGACCTATAACCTGACCTCACTGGCGATTGACGCCGCGGTCGAGGGCCACGGCATTTTGCTCGGCCAGCAGCGGTTGATCCAGCGCGAACTGGCCAGGGGGACGCTGGTGCCGCTGGCAGAACCGGCACTGCCGCTCAGCAAGCCCTACTACCTGGTTTATCCGCAACGCACGCTGGACAAACCCAAAGCGGCGGAGTTTCTCAGATGGTTGCAAAGCATTGCGCCAGTGGACAGTGACCGCTAAAGGCTGCAGCAGCCACTACCCGGCTTTGGACATCATCTCGCCCAGCAGCAGGTTGGTCGCACGCGGCAGGTAAACCTCGTTGCCCGCGCCGGGGGTCAGCGTCAGTTCACCAATGTAGATTTGCTCGCGGGTGAGATAGAAGTCGACGCGGCAATAGTCCAAATCTGCCGCAACGGCTTTCGCCACCCGGATCATTTCATCCCAGAACGCCGGTTTTTCATACAGAGTATTGACCTGCGGGATATCCGCCTGGGTAAAGAAACAGTGATGCGCATGCTCGTCCAAAAACTCCAGTGAAGTCGGCTCAGGCCCGCCACGTAACAGCTCTACGAATAAATAAGCGTGCTGGCCGTTAAAAACATGCACCTTGTAGTCAATCAATTCACCTGCCGTTTCTATATCCAATAGCTGTTCGACGATAATTTTCTGCGGGATATTGTCGTAGTGTTTTTCTCGAAACCTTTTCCAATAGGTTATTTCAGACCATTCATTAAGAATCTTCGCAATATCGGAGAAAGTAACTTCGTTTTTATCTTTGACTATCTTGACCTGTTGCGATGCATTATTGGTTTTGATAACAAACGATTGAGGCAATGAAAGGTAATCTTTTTCGGTGAAATTATCGCTAATCATAATGATGGGGGTTAGGTACTTTTCCGATACCCGCTGTGAAATATAGTCTCTGACTGCCACCTTGTCCGCTAACATACTGAAATCATGGCATGGATAGCGCATGCGCCGATAAATTTTCTCTGAAAATGTCTTGGGGGATTTGAAGTTAATCCAGGCGCCATGGGCAAGATAGTGGCTGACTTGATAATAGATAAAATCGGGCGCGGCCCGATAGAGTCGTTTTGCGAGTTTTCTCATTCTTCTCTTTCTTCCATGAATCTAGCATAGGGATAAATGCTGCTGACATTCCGATTATTGCATCTTAATTATAAAACCCTGTGGGTCATTCCTTACAGAGGGTAAGGAAATAATCGGATGATTCCTATTATAAGATGCGACAGGGAAAGTCCCCATGAAATTAAAATTCATAGATATCAATATCGTGAGAAATGCGTTTTGGATGATATCCGAAAAAATGGTGTCTATCCTTGGCGTCATTTTTATCACCGCCTATATGGCGAGATATATCGGCCCGGAAAGCTTTGGCAAAATCACCTTTGCCACCGCGATTTTCGCCATTACTCAAACACTGGCGCTGCTGGGCTCTGATACCGTGCTGTTCAAGCGGATTAGCCGCAACCCAGCCTCGGGAACGGCATTGATGTTTTCCACCAACCGGCTGCGTCAGGGCTGCTTTGTGCTGTTCTCTGCGGCAATATTGATTTACACCGGGCTACGGGAAGATTTCATTACCTTCTACTTTTGCGCCGCCACCTTTGTCGCCAGCTTCTTCTCACTCAGGGACGTTTTCACCATCTATCATGATGCCCGGCTGGAATCGCGCTTCAATACGCTGGCCAACGTCAGCGGGCTGGGCAGTGCGCTGCTGGTGCGTTATCTGATCGTTTATTTTGACCTGCACCTGTATTACCTGGCGATCCCTATCGTGATGGTTTATTTGATCCCCTACCTGATCCGCCACCATATCTATCACCGCCGTAATCCGCGCTTTGCCGCACCAGGGCGCGTTCGCCGCAAATACGTGCGCTATCTGCTCGCCAGCGGCCTGCCCCTGGCGGTCTCCAATGTCTCCATCGCCATCTACACCCGGCTGGCACAGTTGTTTCTGATGTGGTTCGTCTCCGCCGAAGCGCTGGGAATTTACTCCGTTGCCATTACGCTGGCCACCGCCTGGATGTTTGTCACCGATGCGGTGATCACCTCGTTTTTCGCTAAAATATTCGCTTATCAACGTGATGACGCCATGCGCACCGCCGCCAAACTCAATGGGCTGGTGCTGGCGATTGCCGCCGCGATCGTCGCCGGCATCTTTTTGCTCGGCAAACCGGTGATTGTGCTGCTGTACGGCGAGCAGTATTTAGCGGCTTACCCGGCGATGGGGGTGTTGGCGGTTGCCACCCTGCTTTCCGCCCTGGGCACCCTGGCCTACAAATACATTGTGATTTTCTCCGGCTACGGCTTCTTGTCGAAGAAGATGTTCCTGGTATTTATCATCAATATTCCGCTGTCATACTGCCTGATCCGCCAATACGGCATGATGGGCGCGGCCTACAGCACCCTGCTGACCGAATTGTTGTCGCTGACCCTCCTCAACTACTTCTTCCGCCGTGGCACCGTATTGCAGATGCACCTGCGCTCGCTCAATCCTTTGACCTATATCCGGCGACCGGTTAGTCGCATCAACGGCTAGCTCTCCAGCTCGACCACCCTTACGTACAGGGCCGCAAGTAGCGACAGGTCAATCAACATGGCAAAAGCGTAGGGAAAACCCGTTATTCCGCTAAAACTCGATTGGATCAGCAGGACAGCCGCAACCGCGAGGATACTCCCTGCAATCAGCAGCGCGCGTCGGCGCAATCCATGGCCGTCGTTGTGGGTGCCTCGACGTATCGCGGCGCTGTAAACCATCCCCTGACCCAAACCGCAAATAGCCATTGCAGAAAACAGCTGCAGGTCATTTGGCAGACCATGCAATACCAGGATCAGCAGCAAGGTGCCGACGGCACTGATGACAAACCCATGGCGTACCAGGCTGAGGCGACTTTTGCTCTGGAACACTTTCAGCTGCATTAAAAATACGGCCAAAACAAAGGCAATACTCAAGCAGGCCAGCAAAGCGATCAGCAGCAGCGGGTTCTCCAGCGCATAGAGTTTCAGTAACAGTGCAACTTGCGCTACCAGCCCACTGACTAAAAGAATACCGGCATTGGTTTGCGCCTGCTGTTGCGCAGACGCGGCAAAAGGGACGGATAAAGGAGACGTGCTCATAATGATCCTCACTATATAAAAGCGGCGATAGAAAATTTATTTCATCCTTACAAGGAGGTATGTTGAGCCTATCGCATATATAATCAGGCAATCAAAGTCAGAGTTTTCACCCATGGATGAAAATAACTCATCATGCAATCTTCCCGTTTACCGCCGCTGGGTGCACTACGCGCCTTCCATGCGGTTGCCGATTGCCTTAGCTTCAAGCAGGCTGCCGGGCAACTGAATGTCAGCGCCACCGCTGTCAGCCATCAAATCCGTTTGATTGAATCCATGTTGGAATGCCGCGTGTTCGAACGCAACGCGCAGGGGGTGAAACTGACCGAGGCCGGACACTTGCTGTATACGGGCACGCAATCCGCTTTTACCGCCCTGGAAGAGTCGGTAAAAAAAATTGATCAGGCCAGACAACCTCCGGCGCTGACCATCACCACCACCTCGAACTTTTTGACCAATTGGCTGGTGCTACGCCTTGAAAGCTTTAAGGCGCAATTTCCCGAGATTGATTTACACCTGCATACCAGCGTGCAAAGCGTCGACTTAACGCAGCGTACCGTCGACGTAGCCATACGTTATCGTGAAACCGCTGAAATAGGCCTTCACAGTACCTTGCTGTATGAGGATCGGTTTATCGTGGTTGCCAGCCCGGCACTGGCCTTGAATACCCTGAGCGACCTGCACCGCACGACGCTGTTTCACGTCGAGAACAGGCATGTTCCTGCCGAAAGTCCTGACTGGAAACACTGGCAGCAAGGTTACGGGCCGGAGAACCTGAATATTGCCAGAGGCCTGTATTTCAGCGATGAAACCCATGCGTTGCAGGCCGCCGTGGCAGGGCAAGGGGTGGTTATTGCCAGTAAGTTGCTGGCAGAGGATTTAATAAAACGCAAAATGCTGGTGGCACCGTTCGATCTGTCTTTACCCGGCGCGAATTATTATCTGGTGACGCTGGAGGACACTGCCGATCGCCCCGACGTCGTGTCATTACGCAATTGGATGCAGAAAAATATGCACCCCGGCCCGCTGGAGTGAGGACTTATTGACTGAGCCTGGAGCTTAATGCCAATGCAGCACCACGGCACCGGCCAATACCGTTAACACGCCCAGCCACTGTAGGGCGGCAAGGCGCTCACGCAGCAGCAAAGCGCCCAGCAGCGCGGCAATACCGCCAGACAGGGTGCTAAGCACCGTTACCACCGCCACCGATCCGCCACCGGCCCCTACGGCAAAGGCGCTAAAGCCCCCCAGGTTGAGCAAACTGGCGGCCAGCAGTAGCCCGCCCTGCCGCCAGCCTGGGCGTGCCACCAACGCACGCCGGTTAGTACTCAGCGCCAGCAGAGCCGTCAGCCCGAGCGTATAGCCGAGCCACAGGCTGACACTCGGCCCCAGTACCGGCAGAGTGTATTTCCCCTGCAGCCAAAAACCGGTGCCGTAACAGCACGCGGCGATCAGCGCGAAGGCTATCGCCGGTAAGGTCGACGAAGAGTTTTCCGGCTGCCGCGCAGGGCTGACGGCGGTCAGCATCACCCCCAGCAAACAAATAACCAGCCCCGTAAGGGTAAGCCCCGCCAAAGGTTCGCCACTTAGCCACGACAACAGCGTAGTAACCGCACCGTAGCTGGTGACCAGAGGGGCCACCATCGCAGCCTTGCCAATAGCGAAGGCCTGTGACAGCGCCAATGAACCGCCTACGATCAGGGCAGCGGCCAGCAATGCCAGCCCCCAAACCACGCCGGAAGTCGCAAAGACAGGAACCACCGTTGCCGGTAATAAGACAGTAAAAATCACAAAGCCAATCGCCTGCGAAAAAAAAACCGCCCTGCGCACCCCCACCGATCGGGCGTTGATACCGACCAAAAAATCCGTGCCGCCCCAGCACAGCGCGGCGGCCAGTCCCATAACAATGTCCACGCGATACTCCCGTCGAATATTTGCCCTAAAAGTAAGCAAAAAATCACTTGTGGAACATCGATAGATTGGCAATATGGTTGAATGAAACTCAAGCTGAACGCTCAACCTCGCTTGCCCTCCCTGAAAGCCTTGCATACTTTCGAGGTGGCGGCGCGTTGCGCCAGTTTTACCGAGGCAGCGGAAGAGTTGAACGTCACGCTCGGGGCGGTCAGCCGCCAGATACGTCACCTGGAAAATGAACTGGGCGTTGAGCTGTTTCATCGCAAAGGCAACGCGGTGGAGCTCAACGACACCGGCAAACGGTTGGCTATCGACGTAACCCGCGCACTGACGCTACTGCAAAAAGCCAGCGATCGCGTCCGGCCAGAGCAACAGCAAACGCTGAGGCTGACCTGCACGCTGGGGATCGCCAGCCACTGGCTGGCAGCTCGCCTGCCGGCATTGCGCCGTGCCGAGCCTGATGTTTCGCTGGTGCTGGACACCAACGAAAGCCTGCGCGATTTAGCCAGCGGCGAAGCGGATATCGCCATCCGTTACAGCCCCACCGCCAACCCGCCGCCGCATTCCCGCGAACTGTTGGCCGATGCCTTTGCGCCGCTGGCGAGCCCCGCCTTTCTCTCCGCGCATCCTGAGCTCGCCGCCCCCGCTGATTTGGCGTTATCGCAGTTGATTCATTCCCCGTGGAAAGATGGGCAGAAAATGGGCGTTGCCGGTTGGCAAGACTGGTTCGTGGCCTTTGGTGAAGGTGTTACGGCCCCACGGGGTATCCTCACCTTTAACAGCGTCGGTCATGCATTGCAGGAAGCCATAGAAGGCCAGGGCATTGTGCTCGGCAGCCTGGCCGTGGCGCAGGATGCTCTGACCAGCGGCAAGCTGGTACGGCTGTTTGACGAAAGCCGACAACTGCCCGCAACCCACCAATATCGCCTGTGCTGGGCGGACAGCGCCTTCGTTAGCGCCACCACCCGCCGCTGGGTGAATCTGTTGCTGCAGGCCGCAGGCAAACCCTCTGCGTTCTGACATAGCACTTATTGCCCTCACAACTTTGCCAAACCCAACTATTTTATGTTCAATTTTTCTGCTGTGAGACAAAACGTGGACAGACAACGCTACCTGCAACACATTGGATTCGCAGGCATCCCCAAACCCGACCTCCTGACGCTGCAACAGTTACACCGTGGCCATATGCTGAAGGTTCCCTTTGAGAACCTGAGCATTATTTATCACCAGGGTATCCATCTGGAGGAGGAAGCGCTGTTCAGTAAAATTGTCGAACATAACCGCGGCGGCTTTTGCTATGAGTTAAACCGGTTGTTTGCCCTGCTGTTGAAGGACATCGGCTTTAACGTGCTGTTTATTTCCGGCGAGATCCGCGCCCGCGATGGCAGTTTCGGCGCGCCCTTCGACCATATGGCGCTGATGGTGGAGCTGAATCAGCCGTATCTGGTGGACGTGGGGTTTGGCGATTCGTTCCTGACGCCACTGAAGATCACCACCACCGAGCAGCAACCGCAGACCAGCGGCACCTTCCATTTAGAGCAGGAAGGCGAGACCTATTACCTGGAACGCAGAAACGGCGATAATCGCTCGCATGCCAAAACCCTTTACCGTTTCACTCTGCAGCCCCGCGAGCCAGGTGAGTTCGACGGCATGTGTCACTACCACAGCACCTCGCCGCAGTCGCATTTTACCCAGCGGCTGGTGTGCTCGCGGCCAACGGAAAATGGCCGGGTGACTATCAGCGAGAACAAACTGATTATCACCGAAGATCACCAACGCCATGAATCGACGCTGCATTCCGAAGACGAACGGCGTGCTGCGCTGATGCGGTATTTTGGTATTGATCTGGAAAGTTGAGAATATCACCGTGGCGGATGAAGCACTTCATCTGCTAAATAGCGGCGCCTAATAGTGCTACAGAGGAAGAGTGTTCAGGTTATGCACCAGGCTTTCCATTCTGTTCAGCTAATAAAATGCGCGCAAACACGCTTTCCATTTCACTCACTTTCTTTATAAACTCTTCCGGTGAATACACTACCCCGGCGTGTGCAATATAATGCAGAGCCATTTCACGAGATTTTTGCGTCACCCATTGATTTCTTAACATACTCATATCCTTCAATAATAAAATTCTATCCACCGACACTCAGACAGCAGACTTTCGGTATAAAATTAATTAAATAACTTCGACAGCTTAACCAACGAGTAAGGGGTGTTATCTAAACCCAACTTCCTCAGTGCGTTGATTTTTTGGCTGCTGATGGTTTTTATGCTCTTGCTTTTTCTGAAGGCAATTGCCGTTGGACTCAAGCCTGATAAGGTAAGTTTCAGAACGTTATATTCTATAAAAGATAAAATCTCGCGTTTCCCTTCAATGCCAGAAAACGCCTCTCCCTCTATGACTTCGCGCTCAAACACCCCAACGTTCGCCTCCTCCTCAATAAACCTAAGCGTTTTCATGGATAAATACTCCATAATTGCGATAACCCGCTTTTGCGCAATGAAAATGATATCCCGATGTCCGTAAAAATGCGCATTCCTCAGCAAGGGTAAAATGGTTGGGTAGTCGTCATCTGTAATATGAATTAAAACTATCGCCTGAGCAATATTACCCCCGCTAAAATAATCCGGCCCAACAAACGCCATTTCATAGCCTGTTTTATTTTCAAAAACGGCTTTTAATGCCAGCCTGGTGAACTGGCATTGACTCATCAATAATATTTTTTTCATTTCGACCAATACGCTAAAGAGTAAAAAAGTTTTCTGGAATAGACAGTGCTTTATACCCATTTCCGTCAGAAGCTTGAGCGCGCAAACCGCCTGTCATTAGGAAACAATAACGCCGCCTCGCACCGCAATTCATCGGCCCGAACATATTGTTGCTGTTGATACAAGATAACCAACAGGTTGGCGTAAACATTTTTATCAATACGGTGATTCAGATAACGCTGCGCCCATTGGGCATAAGTTTCCAGCCGCTGCTCGTCACGCGTTCGGTTAAAGGCGAGCAAACCCGCCAATTGACGATCAAACTGCAGGCGATCGTCATGCATCCATCTGGCCCAGACCGGCAAGGCGTCCACCTGCCGCATATCCTGCAACTCGCCGCGCTCCGCCTGGGTCAATACCAACCCGCTGTAAAACCCAGTCGCCATAACGAATAGCGCCACCAGTGACAGGGCCAGCATCGGCAGTCGCCAAGGTTTTAACCCGCAGCCGGTGCCAAGGCGCGGACTGACCAGCCGATCGAGCATTGCCAGCAACAACAGGAACACCAGCCAGTGCAGTGCCGACAGGTAAAACGGGTATTCAGTTTGGCTATGCAATGCAATCGGTAGCAACGCCACGCATAGAGCCAGCGCCTCACCCGCCGATGATTTACCGCAGGCAAAAGCCCGCTTGTCTTGCCAGTGGGCGCGGGCCAGCAGTTTGATGCCCGCCCGCACCAAGAGCAGCGTACCCAGCAGCGCGACCACGCCCCCTTCCACCCACCACAGCAGCAATTCGTTATGCGGATGACGGGCGATTTCAGTCACCACCGTGGGCGGCGTTTGGTTTATACGAAAATGCTGAAAACTGTACTCAAAACCGCCGTAGCCCCAGCCAAGCAGCGGCTTTTCGGCGATCATCGCCAGCGTATCGCGCAGCATGGTATAGCGCGCATGGTTGGAACCGGTATGGCTGGCGTAGCGCAACGCACCGCCCAACTCACTCCCCCACCACAGCACCAGCGCCGCCGCCACGCTGCCGCCGGCAACCAGCAATGACGCAATGGCGACAGCCTGCGGATGACGGCGGCAAAAACACAGGACAAACAGCCCCAGCACCAGGGCACCCGCCAGCCAGCCGGTGCGGGATTGCACCCACACCAACACCATCGGCAGCAGCACCAACGCCGCGGCCAGGGCGCGGCGACGCCAGCTTTCTACTCGCGGATCCAGTCGCTGGAAGCCAGGCAGCACATACGCCGCCAACGCCAGCGCCAACCCGGTGGCGATAAAACTCGCCAGCACGTTAGGCTGCTGGAATATGCCGAAGGCGCGCGAGCTGCCGGAGGGGATCCAGGATTGTGCAATTGCTGGCGCAAACAGCTGCAACAACACAATTAATGCCTGAACCACCACCGCCGATAAAATCAAATACAACACCGCATGGCGCTGGCGTGCGGTCATGCGCACCTGCAGCCAGGTGAAATAGAACGCCGCTCCGGCAAATAACCCAGCCAGCCGCCAAACGGCGGCGCTTTGCCATTCGGGCCGAGTAAATATAACCGGCAGCACCAACAACAAACCGGCGGCTATTATAGCGCGACAGGTCGGCGTTATCACAATTCGGCACAGCGGTGTTGCCCGCCAGCAAACACCCATTAATAGAGCCGCGCCGCCGTAGACCAGAAAATTAAATGGCAGCGACAATCCACTCCCGCCGGGGTTGGGGATATATATCGCCAGCGGAATAAAAAGCAAAAATATAAATAAGAAAAAAATACGATCGAAGTTCATTGGCATTACCGTATTAAAAATTGGCGAAAACCTAGCATGCATAATTCGGATTTTGAGTTTGATTCCCCCGTGTCTATTTCAGCCAACCCCGGGTACCGGGCGGTATGTGCCCATCAGTTCGGGCAGCATATCGGTGTCCGAGGACACCGCCGGGTGCCATATCCCTGGTGGGGTCAGTGACATCCAAGTCCGCACAATATTGTGGTGGCCCCATGTGTAAGTGATTAGTTGTACGACACGTTGACTATCGCGCTGCCCGTAAATTGACCGGCACCAAGCAAATCGAGACCTACGCCCTGTACACGCAGCGGGAGTTTCTCAGCGACGTTGCGGCGCGCCTTGACGGTTTTGGGTTTCCCAAATCCGGCGCCCCAGTCGAGGAGCGCATAGGAGTCCGAAGACCCACCCAGGGGGATCCTTTCCCCGGAATTCGTCTCGATCAACACAGAGGCGTCGGCGGTGCAGGTCAGGGTGACGTTGTTTACGTTCACCGTAGGCGCGGTACCCCCCAGTGCGACATCCAGAGCCACGTTGATGTTGTTTGGTTTTACGTCACAGGTATTAGCCTGTACGATCCCCTTTGCGCAATTTGATACGATCGTCCCCTCCATCATCGAGTTTATGTTACCAGCTGCTATCACTACACACGGGGTGTCCCCCTGTCCTTGCGGAAGGTAGTCCTTTCCTACCCGGTTTTTGTCAGTCACCGAGGCCCACCATGAGCTGAGAGACTGGTATGTGTTAGCCGGTTGTGGTGTTTGGAACCCTACGTCATCCGAAGTGCTGTAATTTTGCAGTCCGCCGGGAAGCCAACTTTCATCGATCGTATAGAAGCCAATACGGCATGATGGTGCTCGTTCCCAGCAGGGGTTAGGCTGACCCGGACTAGGCCCACCCGCGACAGTCGCGTAGAAATACCCGTTACCAGTCTCGGGGGCGGTGACGACGGATACGGTCATTGCCGCTTCGAGACACATGGGGGATAAAAAAAGAAGGGTCAGGAGCAAAGGGTTCTTCATAAGTAAGTCTCTGTATTTTCTCTATCCGGCAGATACCACTAAATATCATCCAATGGATGACCCAGCATGCGTTCTGCCCATAATGTCCACCGTGCCTCGTACGTTCGCACTCGTTCCGCAGTGTCTGTCGATGACAGCCCCTGTCGGCGAGCCTGCTCGTAAAGCCGCGCGCGTCGTGCACGATGGTTTTCCAGCGCTCTGGGCGCTATGGTGGACCCCGTGGGGGTAAACCATACCCCCAGCCAGTCAAAACCCTGTGCAATCCTGCCCAGTTGGGTTTTGTCCGGGTGGGCTTCAAAGCCCCCCAGGTTAAAAAATTCGTGCAGCCGTTTAACACAGCGCCGCAGTTGCCAGCGGGTGCGGGTAAGCACCAGAAAATCATCCATGTATCTTGCATAAAAGGTTCTTTCCTGCGTATTAAAATAGCTGTCAACGTGGTGCAACAGGCTGCCGCCAATCAACGGGCTCAGCGCACAACCGCGGCAGATGCCGCTGGGTGGGGTATAAAACTCACCGCCGTCTTCTACGCTGTAATGCACGTATTGCTGAATCACATCAAACAACACCGGGTCGGCCACATGCCATTTCAGCTGATTGATCACCTGATGCT
The DNA here is from genome assembly GCF_056376275.1 of Serratia sp. AR11. Lineage (NCBI taxonomy): Bacteria > Pseudomonadati > Pseudomonadota > Gammaproteobacteria > Enterobacterales > Yersiniaceae > Serratia > Serratia sp. AR11. The sequence goes on along the minus strand of NZ_CM150739.1, from coordinate 1,449,021 downwards.
TACGGATATGCCGGTAGTAACCGCGAATGTCCGTTCGGTAGACAAAGGCGTATTCTCCGCTAGCCAGGGCTGCCTGCACTTCCGCTACCGAAACCACGCTACCGCCATGCCCGCGCAAGTGCATGCAACGGGCAGGTTTTGGCAGCAGCGGCTCCGCCAGCAGCGCAGCCCACTTCAATATCAGCGCATCCTGCGCGCACCACTGCACCCAACTGCGGCTACCACGCCGCAATACCTGCATCGGTGCCAGCCGGTAATCCCCACTTTGCAGTTGCTGATACAGCCGGTCGTCCTGCTGCGCCCAGTGAAAGCGCAAATGCCAAATGTCGGCATTGGGTGGCGCGTGGCGGCGACGTTGGCACAGCCAGCGCCAGGCGGCTTGCCATGCCGCCGCGCGGTTATTCATATTCCAGGCTAAAGGTGGCTATCGCACTAAAGGGCCCGCGCTCAATGGCCTTATTCGCCAGCGCCTCTGGCTCACCCTGCACATAAGCATGCGCCGTCAGGATATTAGCTCCGCTCACCAGCGCCTGCGTCTTGCCTGGCTGGTTAATCGGCAAAGGGGTGCCCTGCGGGGTTTCCATGCCGATGGCGATGCCGCTGGCCTGGCTGGCACCGTTTAGCGCCAGCAACCCCGGCAGCGCGGTGCTTTCATTACCGCTGAAGGTCACCCTGACCGTTTTGCCCAGGCTGAGATCGCACTGCGCCAGATGCAGCTTGAACGCTTGGCCGTGGGTGCGGGTGTTCAGATACAGGTACTTGTCGATTACCGTGTCAAAATCCAGCACCACCGTTTCATCGCCCGGCGGGATCACGCAGGGTTCGGCCACCAGCGCGCCATGCAGGCGCATATTGTCCGCCGCCAGACTCAACTGGCTGCACAGCAGCAGCGCCGCAGTTGCGCACCAACCTGCTTTATTCACCATGGTTCTTCTCCGGCTCATTGGTACACCGCCAGCAGGGTGGCAGTGGCCTCAAATGCTCCTTCCTTCAGCGCTGCGCCCGGCCGTTTGACCGGCACTGCTTCCAGTGTGGGCGGCGCGTTCAGCTTGATGGGGATCGGTTGATTCAACGTAAACCGCTTGCCGTTTTGCAGCAGGCGAACGGCCAGATCGTCCACGTTGCTCTCGATCGCCGCCTCGTCGTAATCCGCCGGGGTGCCGACCACTGCCAGCGTCATGCTCCATGCCCCGGCACCGGGGCCGCAGGTGATCCGGTAGTTCACCGGTTGCAGGTAGTTAACGCCATCCACCTTGGTGACCCCGACTCGGTTGCCGAAATCAACATCCACCTCACCGCCGTCGTTGATGGTGCAGGGTGGCGGTTCGATTAGGGTGCCGGAGAAACGCATGTTGTCCGCCGCCACAGCCGGGCCACCCAGGGCCATTAACAGAAAAATGCTGCCATATCGCGCCATTGCCTCAGCCCCTTTCACTGGTATTCCACCTTCATGGTCGCCCCGGCAGAGAACGCCCCGCCGCTCAACGTCGCCCCGGCCTGCTTGACCGGCACCACCTCAAACTTTGGCAGAGTGGGGTAGGTAAAATTCACCCAAGTGTTGATCGGCTGCCGATTACCGTTGCGCAGCAGCGCAACCCCCAGATCGTCCTTGTTGGTTTGCAGCACATCGGTGTCAAAGCCGGCACCGGTCCCCTGGATCTGCATTTTCATCGCATTGTTCGGTGGGTTCTTACACTCCACCGAATACACTACCGGCTGTTTCTTGTAACTACCGTCTATCTTGGTCGTCATCACGTCGTTGCCGAAACTCACTTCGATCAGGTTATTGTTGTTAATCACGCACGGCGGTGGCGCAACGATGGTCACCGTCACTTTTATCGTCGCGACTGCCTGCACCTGCGGGCCGTACAACAACACCAAGGCCGCCAGTCCACAGACGGGCAAACACTGTCTAAACTTTGCCTTCATGCCCATTCCCTTAGTCATAGCTGAGCTGGAAATCCACCACCGCCGCGTAGGCTCCTGGCAATAACCGCGCACGGGTGCGCTCCGGCGTAATGCGGTAATTCAGCGCGTTCTGTCCCACGGCCAGGGCCAACGGCGCACCCCGGCTACCAAGGCGGATATCCCCCCCGCGCTCATCACTAATGCGCAACGCCAGCCCGGAAGCGCCGTGCACCTTCACCAGTTCCGGGTTGTCAGCATCCGCCGGGGCGATAAAACTGACCGACACCGCCGGCTGCTGGGTGCTCCATAACAGGTTGCCGGTACGCTGATCCCGGTTGACGGCCGGGCTCCGCAGGCAGTCGCGCAGCTGCAATTGCACGCTCACTGGCGCACCGCGATCGCCCGCCCTCGCCAGTTGCGCCGTAGCGGTATTGCCCAGCCAAACCGTCTGATACGCGCTCGCCATCTCCAGCCGACAGGCGCTTTCGGTCAGTTCGCCGCGTACATGCAGCACGCCATGGGCGCCTTCCACCTGCCAGTTATTCGCCGCGATGGCTGACGGCAGCAGCCATAACATTGCGCAGACGCACAATGGCACCATCAACGCCGCCGCGGTAATCACCAGGGCATACAACCATTCATGGCGGTGGTAACCGCCGCCGTTCCATCGCCGGGATTTTGTTCGCATCGCTTATCCACCTGTTTTTCAGTGAGCCTTATTTGCTGCCCGCCACCGCCTGGCAGCTCGCGCCGTTACAGTTAAAACTCAGCTGTGGGCGGCCGCCGTAGTCGTTGACGTAGGTCAGTACCGGCGTATTCCCCAGAGCAGAGGCGGCGACCTTCAGCGGCGCACTGCCCTTGGGCGCCACCATCAAGGGTTCGAAGCCCGGCGCGCTGACACCGTCTTTTTTGCTGCTGGCGTCAACCAGCGTCACGTAATACGGCGTCGGGTTATTCACCTGGTAGCTGTCACCCTGTTTGGTCAGGGTCAGTTTTTCCTGCCACGGCGCGCTGGCTTCCGGGTTGGCTATCGCAATCGCCTTCGGCCGGTAGAACAGCTTGATGCGGGTTTGCAGCGCCAGTTGCAGCGTGTTGGGCTTGTCGCTCTTCGGCGGGATCTCGCGCAGGTTGAAGTAGAACAGCGTTTCGCGGTCCTGCGGCAGCGTATTGGCGGCCGGCAACCCCTGCACTTTCACCTGGCTTTTGGCCCCCGGCTCCAGGCGCTGCACCGGCGGCAATACCGTCAATGGGCTGGTGATTTTTTTGCCGTTAGCGTCTTCGATCCAGCCCTGCGCCAGGTAAGGCAGCTGCTTGTTCTCGTTGCTGATGCTCATGCTCACCGACTTGTCGTCGCCGCTGAAAATCACCCGGGTGCGGTCCAGCGCGATGGCGGCCGTTACCTGTTGGGCGCACAGCAGGCCCGCCAGGCCGCCGGCAATTAGTGTCACTAGATTATTGGTTTTCATTGCTCTCTACTCTTTAACAGTGTTTAACGCCTTGCCGTTGGCCACCGGGCCGCAAGGCAGTAACAGATTGGTTAATTGGCTCGGCGACAGCGTCTGCGGCAGGGTAAGGCCGCACTGCTCCGCGCCGCCCCAGCTCACGCTCATGGCTTCCCCGGCATTAATACCGCTCAGGTACACTTCGCCGTTGTCATTGATAATGCCGACCTCCTGCCGCTTGCCGTTGCGCACCGTGGCACCAAACGGTGGGGCAGAGCCATCCGCCAGCCGTACGACCGCCATCGCCTTCTCGCCGGCAATCACCTCAAAACGTCGGTAGCCGATGGCACCTTCGGTCAGGGTGGCCTGCGCCACGCTCTGGCTGACTTCGGCGTTTTCCGGCAACGCGTTCAGATCGATACTGAACTGGTTGCGGTAGTAACTGCCGACGTCCACCACCACCGCTTTGCCGAACGCATTGGTCAACGTCGGTGAGCTGTAACCGCGGATCGGGATCCCCGGCACGCCGTCGGTATCCAGCAACATGCGGGTGCCCCCACTGATGCTGCTGCGGTGCAACGCCGCCCCTTTCAGGGTGGCGGTCGCGCCGCCCTGCATCGACAGCCCCAGCGAGCTGTACTGCCCGGCCTGGTAGCTGGCGCTGGCGTTCACCTGGCTGAGATCGCCGCTGTGGCTGTAGTAGCCGCTGGCGGTCGCGCCGCTGCGCGCAGTGCCGGCGCTCACCTGGTAGGTGTCGCGCTCATTGAGCCGGTCGTAATACCCCACCTGATGGGTGTTATCGTTGCGGTTGTAGCTGCCGCTGTAGCTCAGTGAGCCATTGCTGCCCCACGGCAGCGACAGCGACAGGTACATGCCGTCGTCGTTGGTGCTGTTATATTTATTGCGATAGCCGGTCAGCGACAGGCTGATATTCCGGAAACGCCCCAGATCGAAATAGCGCGACAGCGTCAGGTTGTAACGGTCGTTCGCCGGCCGGTCCCAGTAGGTCTGGTGGTTGTAGTTGAGATACGCACTCAACCCCAGGTCACGGAACTGCTGGTTAAAGGTGATGGTGTACATCTCCTTGCTGCTGTTGGTTCGCGTGCCGTCGCGGCGGGCATCCAGGTATTCGCCCATCGACATATAGTTGCGCTCCGAGAAGCGGTAGCCGGCAAAGGTCACCTGGCTGTCATAGTCGTCAAAGCGCTTGGAATAGCTCAGGCGGTATGAACCGCCGCTCAGCGTGCCCTGTTGCGGCAGGTTGGCGCGCGACTGGGTGGCGTCGAACGACAGTGCGCCGAACATCATCAGGTCGCGCCCCACCCCCAGCGCCAGCGCGTTGTAATCGCCGCCCGCCACGCCGCCGCCGTACAGCGACCAGCCGTTGCTCACGCCCCAGGAAAACTCGCCGGTGCCGAACATCGGCCCGTCGCTGTGGTGTTCCCAGTCCGCCGGCCGACCGGCCGCCACCTTGTAACGTACCGAACCGGGCCGGGTCAGGTACGGGATGCTGGCGGTGTCCATCTTGAACTCCTGCACGCTGCCGTCCTGCTCTTCCACCCGCACGTCCAGCTGGCCGCTGACCGCGTCGTTGATGTCCTGAATGCGGAACGGTCCCGCCGCCACCTGGGTTTCATACAGCACTCGCCCTTGCTGGCGAATAATCACTTTGGCGTTGCTGCGCGCCACGCCAGTCACCTCCGGCGCATAGCCACGCAGGTTGGGCGGCAGCATGTTGTCGTCGGTCACCAGGCTCGCGCCAGCAAAACGCACGCTGTCGAAGATGTCGGAGTTTAAATAGTCCTCGCCCATCGTCAGCCTGGCGCCCAGCTTTGGCAGTGCGCGGTAGGCGTAGTAACGGCTCCAGTCCCAGCTGGTGCGGGTCGGCTCACCGGAACCGCCCTGGCGATCCAGCCGCGATTGCCAGTCAGCCCGCAGCCGCCAGGCCCCCAGATTGCCGCCCACCGTGCCGTTGCCGCTGAGGTTATAGCTCTGCGTGCCCTGCTTTTGCTGACGCTGGCTTTGCGCATTCAGGTTGTAATCAAACAGCAAACCGGGAATACCCTCGTCCCAGCGCGAAGGCGGGTCCCAGTTTTCTGCGGTGTATTCCAGGTACGCCTGCGGAATATTCAGGTACAGCGCCGCCGCGCCTAAATCGCCGCGCACTTCCATCCCCTCCAGGCTATGGGGATCCAGACACTGGTTTTGGTGCCACCAGGTCAATTTCAGTAATGCAGATTCTTTTAACCCCAGTTGTTCAACCAACTGCGGCGTAATACAGGCTTCACTGCCTTTGGCATCGTCATCCGGCGGATAAAACGCCACCGGCTGATCGGTTAATGTCTGTTTATTAATGTGCACGGCAAACAGATAATCGCCGGGCATAATAAAGTTGCCGCGAGAAAACTGCTCCAGGTCAATATTGGCGCGATCCGTCACATCCAGTACGTCGGTATTGAATTCAATATCAGCAGCTACGGCACAGGCAGCATTCCCCGCCAGAATAAAGGAGATCAACAGCCCCAGGATTCGCGGTCGTATTTTCCCTATACAGCCATATGACGGAGTAGTTGTCATCCGCAGACCCTTATCAATAATTATTTAATTCGCAGTTACCACGTTCAGACAGGTTTAGTAGTAATCCATTTTAAAGCGCACGGTGGAGTAATAACTCCCGGCCTTCATTACCTGATTATTTCCCATCAACCGAAGACCATAATTAAATTCCATGGTGCCGGGTTGTAATTCATTTTTTTCCATAGGCATACCCGGTGAGGCGACATTCCCCTGACTATCGGATATTTGCAGGGCAATACCCTTGGCGTTGCCATCAATACCAAATAGCCCGGCATCTTCTCTGCCATCAAATGTCACGGCAAAATATCGCCAGTCATCCAACGCAGGATTGAATTTCTCCAACGTGCAGTTCACCAGTTTAATATTGAACTCATGCAGCTCACCCTGGCCATCACGAATAATCTGGCTGACGGGCAATGTCGCCATGGTAATGGTTTGATCAACGCTCTCGGTATCAATGGCGCAGGCGGAGGCGATAATTCTGCCGTTCAGGGTAACCTCGCCACGCCCCTGGTTGGCGGCGTGCGCCAAAGAGGAACACAGCAACAGATTAACTAACACCGCAATGTGCAATGTCCTTTTGCCATACTGTGAATGCATATCCGTTCCCAACATAACAAGTTAATAAGCAGCATGCGGGTTGCCCCGCATGCAATTAACTGTGCGAATTAATCGCCGTGGGCTTATTGGTACGCCAGGGTAAAGTCGGCAACAGAGTTGAATTCGCCCGGGGTGATGGCAGCAGAAGCACCGTCGCCCTGCAGGTGAGCGCTGAAGCGCAGAGTCGCCTGGCCGTCTTCAATTTTTTGTGCCTTGCTGGTTTTGGTCAGCGGCAGCAGTTTACCGTCGATGTCGTTGATGGCGATGCTAGCGCCACGTGCGGAGCCTTTCATTGCCAACAGGCCAGGAACCGCTTCAGACTCGGTACCGCTGAAGGTGGTGGTCACGTCTTTAGCAGTTTCCACATCACAACCGACCAGTTTGATCAGAATATCCTGTGGCGTAGACTTGCCGCCGTTTTTCAGCTGTACAGAAGCGATATCGCCCAGCTTCACGGTTTGATCCAGAGTACCCGGGTCGATAGAGCATGGTGCATCAATGATAGAACCTTTAAAGGTCACGGAGCCGGAACCCTGGTTTGCGGCGTTAGCCATAGAGATAGTACCCAGAGTCATTACGGCTGCCAGCATGATTTTGTTCAGTTTCATTGTGTTAATTCCATATATACAATTAATTTAATAAAGAAAGAGTCCTTGTGCTTGCGCAGCCACTCTTTATTTGTTCACGTTCGCCACTACAGAGAATCTTGCTACCCTCTGTTTTGGCGATGTGAAAATGATACCCCCACCAGAAACGAACTAGCAAAATAAACTAAATAAACGTCAATTTACGATATTAAAACCCAGCAAATACTAATAAATTATATTTTTACACCAAAAATTATTAAAATAATGGCTACAACGAGATTATTACACCAGAATAAAAACAATAAATTAGCGTCGCTGGAATTTTCTTATGATGGCAATGAGATTTTTCTTGAAAACAGAATAATTTGCGTTAGGATATCGGCTAACAACAACACCTGCTCATCTACATAAAACTTATAAATATGAAATACATAATAAACAAAATCGTTGTTTTCAACTCTGACGAATTGACACTATTTCTTTACGAGAATAACCAGGTTGTTACCAGACTGACTAAACCGGCAAGCCGCTTATTGCTGGAGTTAATACAGAACAACAAGAAAAATATTGCCAGAGATGACCTCCTGGAAAGGATATGGACCACCTATGGTTTCACCGCCTCTAATGCCGGTTTAAATAATTACATCAGCGAACTGCGTAAGGCATTCGCGCTTTTTGGGCTAGTGAATGAAATTCTCGTGACAATTCCTAAACTGGGATTTCGCTTTGAAGGTGATATTGATCTGATGGAGAACACAATAACCACACCTGCAGAGCCTGTTATTGTTGATGAACTAACGCCGCCTCACTCTGCTGATATAGGTGATGAGTTACCCTCAGAAAAAAAACGCTCCAAGGCATCGGTATTATTTTCACGTTGGAATTTTCTATTGGTGGTTACAGCGGGGACTATCATTGTCATTCTGGCAGGTACGGATTTAATCAACGGAGAAAGTAGTGAAAGCCATTCATATCATAAAATATCAAAAATTGACAAATGTGAAATATTTACAGTAAGTAAAGTAGTTAACACCACAGATATGAAGTTAAAAATAGAGGGTATTCTTAAGCGAGAGGAAGTTGACTGCTTACATAATTCAGCTGATATTTTTTACATGGAAGACAGGTTCAACAAGGAAACGGTGCGAGCTGATTTAGTCTCCATTTGCAGCAAAAATAAAGATAACCATTACGACACCTGTTTTAACATTAAAAGCCAGAGAAACAATTTTGAATGAAAAAAAATCTGAACATACTCAACGGGTTACTATTTTTACTGTTTCTTCCATTCAGCATGCATGCAGAAGAACCCTTCAAATGCACATCTCAGTATAAAACTTTGGTAGAGAAGGATAATGACTATACACTGTTAGACGGTCGTCTCACCCTCTTCCTGAAAGATGAACATGAGGGTTTTTTTAGCCTGTACGGAAAGGTTTCAACCAAAGAAAAAAATTACCTGCTGGCCAGGAAAGGCTATTTTACCTTCGCCCAGCATGAGGTTAATCAGGTCAAACAGGCGACGATCACCAAGGTGATAAAACACCCTAGTGATACCACGCCAGACCCTCTTTGGCTGACCGATATTTTACCGGACCTACCGGGGATAGATTTTCATATAGAAATATGGCACCTAAAGGATAACCTTATGATGGTGAAGTCCATCAATACCGGGTATCTCATTTGTGCCAAGAACTGATAATTTATCTCAAAGAGAAAAATTAGCGCGGGTTATCATCAGGTTAACCCGCCATTTTCTCACTTTAGCGGCAAATCACCCGGGCGATGTCCTTCGAGTTGGTCAGCGCACGCACTTCGCCGAACAGTTCGGTGGCCTCGGCATACTCTTTGCGTAAATACCCCAGCCACTGTTTGATGCGCGCCACGTGATACAGGCCGGTGTCGCCCTGCTTTTCCAGATGAACGTATTTTTGCAGCAGTTGCACCACCTGCGGCCACGCCATGCGCGGTTCGTTGTATTTCACCACCCGGCTCAAGTTCGGCACATTTAATGCACCGCGCCCCAGCATCACCGCATCACAGCCGGTGGTTTGCAGGCAGTCTTGTGCGCTTTGGTAGTCCCAGATTTCGCCGTTGGCGATCACCGGAATGGTCAGCCGCTGGCGGATCTCACCAATCGCCGCCCAGTTAATACGCTCCGCCTTGTAACCGTCCTCTTTGGTACGGCCGTGTACCGCCAATTCTGTAGCACCCGCCTGCTGCACCGCATCGGCGATTTCAAAACTGCGACTGTCGCTATCCCAGCCCAGCCGTATTTTTACCGTCACCGGCAAATGAGTAGGCACCGCTGCGCGCATGGCCTTGGCGCCCTGGTAAATCAGCTCCGGGTCTTTGAGCAGCGTAGCCCCACCGCCGCTGCCGTTAACCAGCTTGGACGGGCAACCGCAGTTGAGATCGACACCGTAAGAACCCAGTTCCACCGCGCGAGCGGCATTTTCTGCCAGCCACTGCGGGTATTGACCGAGCAATTGGATACGCACCAGCGTGCCAGACGGCGTACGACTGGCGTGATGCAGTTCAGGGCACAGGCGATAGAAAGACTTGGCAGGCAGCAGTTGATCAACCACGCGCAGGAATTCGGTGATGCACAGGTCGTAGTCGTTCACTTCGGTGAGCAGTTCACGCACCAAAGAATCGAGAACGCCCTCCATCGGAGCCAATAATACGCGCATGTTCACCCCTGCTAAAAAAGACGCGCAATGATACGGGGGAATGCCCGCAGCAGACAAGCATCTCGGGGGAATAAAACCGCGCTACGCCAATTGACGCAGCGGAACACCGGCGATAAACGCCTCGATGTTTTCGATCGCTTCGCGGAAATAGATTTGATAGTTGCTGTCGGCCACATAACCCAGATGCGGCGTCGCCAACACGTTGGGCAGTTGGCGGAAGATGTCGTCGCTCGGCAAGGGTTCAATCTCAAACACGTCCAGCCCGGCACCGGCGATCTGCCCTTGCTGCAATGCGTCAATCAACGCGCTGCGATCGACAATCGCCGCACGCGAGGTATTGATCAGATAAGCGGTTTTCTTCATCGCCTGCAGCTCTGGCCGGCCCACCAGCCCACGGCTACGCTCACTGAGCACCAGATGAACCGAAACAAAGTCGCTCTGTTCGAACAGCGCCTGTTTGGATGCTGCCAGCGTCACCCCCACCTCGGCGGCCCTTTCTGCCGTCAGGTTTTGACTCCAGGCCAGCACCCGCATACCAAACGCCTGCGCCACCACCGCCATTTGGCTGCCAATCTTGCCCAACCCCAGCAGGCCCAGCGTCTTGCCCTGCAGGGTCACGCCAACCGCTTGCTGCCAGGGGCCGTTATTCCGCAGGCCATGATTTTCCACCAGTAAATGTTTTGCCAACCCCAGCAGCAGTGCCCAGGCCAGCTCCATCGGTGCTGCTGAGCCGCTGGCGGTACCGCAGACAATAACCCCGCGCTGTGCCGCCGCCGCCAAATCAATAGAGGCATTGCGCATGCCCGAGGTGATCAACAGTTTTAGCTGAGGCAAACGCGCCAGTAGCGAGGCGGTGATTGGCGTGCGTTCACGCATAATCACCAAAATATCGCAGTCCTGCAGATGCACGGCCAGTTCCGCTTCATCACTAAAATGTTGACCGATGCTGAACACCTCAACCCGATCGCCAAGGGCAGACCAGTCGGCCATGCTGAGCGCGACCTGCTGATAATCATCAAGAATGGCACATTTTAGTTTCATCTTCGGCTCCGGGATTAGGCAAAATCAGTCGGCACGCACGTCAACCAGCACCGGGCAATCGGCGTTCTCAATCACCAGGGCGCTGTGCGACCCATTCAACAAACGTCTAAAGGGGGAAAGATGGCGTCGCCCCATAATAATCATCGTCGCATTCAGCTCTTTCGCCTGGGCAACTATGGTTTCTGCCGGTTCACCGGCCACCACCCGCCCACGCGCATTAACCCCTGCCGCCTGCAGTTCGCTCAGTGCCCGGTGCACCACGGTCGCGGCGGCCTGTTGTTCATCCTGCGCGCAACCGAAATCTGCCGGATCTTCACCCGCTTCAATTTCAAACGGCCCCGTCATGGAATAGCTAAGATCGACACAACAAAGCACCACTAGCGCCGCCTGTTGCGCCAATGCCTGTTCGGCAGCCAGTGAAATGACCTTACGAGCATTAGCGGAATTATCAACCGCAACCAACAGCGTTTTCATTATCTTCTCCGGTTAATCTCGCGACGCCACCTTGCCAATCTCATCGATCAACGCGTCTTTACACTTAAGGATCTCCTCGCGGAAGCGAGCTTCATTCTTGGCCAAACGGGTGCTGGGCACTAACAAACTGATGGAGAAACGCCCCAGAATGGTGTCGATAGCCACCGCCATGGTAGAGACGCCTTCCAATGTTTCTTCCCGATCGAAGGACAGGCCGGTACGGCGTATTTCGGTCAGATGCTGCAGCAGTGCCGGAAAATCACGCACCGTCAGATCCGTCACCGCCCTATAGGCCTCACCCAGTAAATCCCGGGCCGCATCATCGCTGTTCAACGCCAGCAGCGCTCGCCCACCGGAGGTGCTGTACAGCGGCAGATTCATGCCGATGCGTGGCACCACTCGCAGCTCACGATCCGCCACAATGTAGTGCACTACCGCCAGTTGCAAACCGCTGGCGCGCCCCAGCGATACCGTCTCGCCGGTGGCGTCACATAAAGCCTGCAACCAGGGGGTCGCAATCGACACCATTTCGGTATGCACGCTGGCAATCAGCCGCAGCAACGACGGCCCGAGGCGCACACCACCGGCACCGCCGCGCACCAATTGCACGGAGTCCAGCGCGTTGACGATACGTTGCACGGTGGAGCGCGGCAGATCGACCGCCAGCGCTATCTCACCCAGGCTCATGCCATTGGGCTTGGCGCCCAGCGCATCGAGGATTTTAGCCGCACGGGTAATGACCTGAATACCGCCGGTTTTTTCATCATCACAACATGTTGAGGGTTCGGACATGGAAGGCTCTTTTCCTTGCTTTTGACCACACTGTAACATTTTTTCCGGTCAGGCGGCACGATGTACCACATTGCAATACAGTGCATCACAATGTAGCATGCGTCACAATGTATCGCTATGCAATACAGTGCATCGTAAGTTTCGTTTCTGGAGTCATACTATGAATGCTCAGCCTGCGCCTGCCGTCGCTGCGCCGCATCCTTTTACCCTGCGTCTGGCTGTGGGGTTGGTGGGTGTGCTGATTGCCGCCCTGACCTCAGGACTCAATGATCGCATCAGCGATTTGGCGCTGGCGGATATCCGCGCGGCTATCGGTATCGGTTTCGACCAGGGGAGCTGGATCACCTCGGCCTATCAGGCCGCGGAAGTGTCGGCCATGATGGTGGCCCCCTGGTTTGCCGTGACCTTTTCGCTACGCCGTTTCGCCCTGGTGATGATCGGCGGTTTTGCCGCCGTCGGCGTACTCCAGCCGTTAACTGCTGATCCCACGCTGTTTATTGCTCTGCGGGTGGTGCAAGGCCTGTTTGGCGGGGCATTGCCGCCGTTGCTGATGACGGTGGCGCTGCGTTTTCTGCCCCCGACCATCAAACTTTACGGGCTGGCCGCCTATGCGCTCACCGCCACCTTTGGCCCCAATGTCGCGGCACCGCTGGCGGCGCTGTGGACCGACAGTCTGGGTTGGCAGTTTGTCTTTTGGCAGGCGATCCCGCTGTGTCTGATAGCCTCCTTACTGATCGGCTGGGGGTTGCCGCAGGATCCCTTGCGGCTGGAGCGTTTCCGCCAGATCGATCTGTTCGGCATGCTGACCGGTTGCAGCGGTATTGCGCTGTTGATCCTTTCGCTGACTCAGGGTGAGCGACTCGACTGGTTCAATTCCCCCTTGATTAGCCTGATGCTGCCGGTTTCCATTGCGTTGCTGGTGACGTTTTTAATCAACGAATGGTTCCATCCGTTGCCACTGTTAAAACTGCAATTACTGCGGCGCATCAATCTTTCTTATAGCCTGCTGACGCTGGCTGGCGTGCTGTTGCTGGCGTTGTCAGGCTCAATGCTGCCGTCGTTTTACTTTTCGCAGGTGGAGGGTTTTCGCACCGTACAATTTGCGCCGCTGGCGTTAGCCGTCGGCCTGCCGCAGTTGGTGATAGCCCCGTTAATCGCCGCCCTGTTGAACCTGCGCTGGATAGACGCCCGTTGGGTGCTGACTATCGGTGCCGCGCTAATCGCCGTCTCCTGCCTGCTGGGAATGCAATTGACCGACGATTGGGCACGAGAAAACTTCTGGCTGATCCAAGGCCTGCAGGCATTTGGCCAGCCGATGATGATTTTACCGGTGTTAATGACCTCTACCAGCGTGATCCTGCCACCGGAAGGGCCTTTTGCCTCGGCAATGTTTAACACCGTGCGCGGTTTTTCCGCCGTGGCGGCGGGCAGCCTGGTTGAGAATTTTATTAGCCACCGGGAGCAATTTCACTCTCATGTGCTGGTTGACCGGCTGGGCAATCGCCCGTGGCTGATGACGGCAGAGAGCTCAGAACACGCCAGCGGGGCTATGCCGCTGTTACCGGACGGCTCGGTCAGTTCAGCGGAAAATCTCGGGCATTTTTCGACGCTGGTAAAGCACCAGGCGGTGATCCTCAGTATCAGTGACGCCTACCTGCTGATTATTGGCTGCGCGCTACTTTTGGTGTTGCTGACCGCCTGGTTGCCGAAGCGTGTCTATCCGCCGCAAACGCTCTTACCTCTAGTTCCAAAAACATCAGGATCATAACCATGAGCTTCACCCCTGCAAAACGAACCTTAACCCTGGCGTTGCTGCTGTTAATCCTGCTGGCGATCGCTTTTTTTGTCCGCTCATCGCTCAATCGCCACCATTTACGTACCGATGATGCGGTCGTAAGCGCCGATTACACGCTGGTGGCCCCCAAGATTTCCGGCTATATCCGTAGCGTCAACGTCAGTGACAACCAGCAGGTAAAAGCCGGTGAAGTTCTGGCCACCCTCGACGATCGGGATTACCGCGTGGCGCTGGAAACGGCGCAGGCCAATCTGCAGATTAGCCAGGCCAAATTGTCCAGTATTCAGGCGCAGCTGGATCAACAGCAGGCCAATATTGCCCAGCAGGAAGCCGGCGTCAGCGCCAGCCAGGCCACGCTCAACTACGCCGGGCAGAACGCCGATCGCTATCGCCGGTTGCTGAAAACCGGCACCGCCACCGCTGATGAGCAGCAGAAATCGGCCTCCGTGATGCAGACCGCCGCCGCACAGCTAAAGCAGAATCAGGCGGCGGTGGTTTCGGCACGTAAAGAAGTCGGGGTGTTGCAGGCCAGCCGCAAACAGGCCGAAGCGAATATTGCCGCCTCGCAGGCCAGCGTTGATCAGGCGCGTCTGAACCTTTCCTATACCCAGATTATTGCGCCGATTGCCGGCAGCGTCGGCCAGCGGGCGGTACGCCAGGGTGCCTGGGTCTCCGCCGGTACGCGTCTGCTGGCGGTGGTGCCGCTACAACAGAGCTACGTGGTCGCCAATTTCCTGGAAACCCAGTTAGCCAACGTGTCTGCCGGCCAGCCGGTATCCATCACCGTCGATGCGCTGCCCGGCGTGACGCTGCGCGGCCACGTTGACAGCATCGCCCCGGCCACCGGCTCGACCTTTGCCGCCATCAGCGCCGATAACGCCACCGGCAACTACACCAAAGTGGTGCAACGCCTGCCGGTGAAGATCCTGCTGGAACCCAACCAGCCGGAACTGGCGCGGCTGCGCGTTGGCATGTCGGTGGTGCCGGAGCTTGAGATGCGCTGATTTTTACGTATAAAAAAGGCCACCCTAAAGGTGGCCTCAGACGGCTGACAAAGTCATTTGTAGCTAAAAGTACTGTTTTAGGTACTAACAAAAACAAAGGATTAAGTCTTCTGCTTTACGCCAAACATCCGAAAACCACGTTTTTCGGGTGTTTGTCACCAAACTAAGGCCACCCTAAAGGTGGCCTCAGACGGCTGACAACAGCGCAATTTATTCAGCCGGGCGGCTGCGCGGACGGCGCGGAGCACCTGAACGCGGCTTGCTATCACCCTGCGGACGCGCACTGCCGCCACCGCGGTTTTCACGCTGACCGCCATTGCCGCCACCGTTGCCACTGCGCTGGCCGCCACCGTTACCGTTACCGGAGCGTTGACCACCGCCGTTGCCGCGTGGCGCACCGCGTCCACCAGCCTGACGGCCGTTGATGATCGGCTCGGCCTTGATGCTCGGATCCGGCTCATAGCCTGGCAGGGCAATACGCGGGATCTCACGTTTGAGCAGGCGTTCGATATCACGCAGCAGTTTGTGTTCATCCACGCACACCAGCGAGATCGCCTCACCGGTACGTTCAGCACGACCGGTACGGCCGATGCGGTGTACGTAGTCTTCCGGCACGTTAGGCAACTCGTAGTTCACCACGTGTGGCAACTGGTCGATGTCCAGACCGCGTGCCGCGATGTCGGTAGCGACCAATACGCGGATTTTGCCGTCTTTAAAATCGGCCAATGCGCGGGTACGAGCGCCCTGGCTTTTGTTGCCGTGGATAGCGGCGGCAGTGATGCCGTCTTTGTTCAGCTGTTCAGCCAGGTGGTTGGCGCCGTGTTTGGTGCGGTTAAACACCAAGACTTGCTTCCAGTCACCTTCGCCGATCATCTGGGACAGCAGTTCCCGCTTACGCTTCTTATCAACGAAGTGCACGCTTTGCTCAATCTGCTCGGACGCGGTGTTGCGCCGCGCCACTTCAACCGATGCCGGGTTGTGCAACAGTTTGTTGGCCAGCCCTTTGATGTCGTCGGAGAAGGTTGCAGAGAACAGCAGGTTCTGACGCTTGGCAGGCAGTTTGGCCAGCACGCGGCGGATATCATGGATAAAGCCCATATCCAGCATGCGGTCTGCTTCGTCCAGCACCAGAATTTCAATTTTGGACAGGTCAACCGCACGCTGGTGTTCCAGATCCAGCAGGCGACCCGGTGTTGCCACCAGCACGTCGACGCCGCCGCGCAGTTTCATCATCTGCGGGTTGATGCTCACGCCACCAAATACCACCAGCGAACGCAGACGCAGGTATTTGCTGTAGGATTCGACGTTTTCGCCGATCTGCGCAGCCAGTTCACGGGTAGGCGTCAGGATCAACGCACGTACCGGACGGCGACCTTTGACCGCATGGTCATGCTTACTCAGCAGCTGTAGCAGCGGCAGGGTAAAGCCAGCGGTTTTACCGGTACCGGTCTGGGCGCTGGCCATCAGGTCACGACCTTCCAATACGACAGGAATAGCCTGGCGCTGAATTGGCGTAGGTTCGCGATAGCCCTGTTCTTCAACAGCGCGCAGAATTTCAGCACTTAAGCCGAGGGTTTCAAATGACATAAAGAGAAAAACTCCAGATCCCCCCTAACCTAACAGTGTTCGGTGCAGTTTCCTGGGAGGATTATCAGACGGGACATTTTGCATGACCACGAGGGATTGGCACAAACTGCAGTGCACCAAGCGGGCGAGTGTAGCAGAAGTCGAACAAGAAAACGCAAATTAAGTGACGCAGAGCACAATATGCCGACAATTCAGCCAAATCCGAAAAGATACCCTTAAATAAACCGCGGTTACTGATTGCATTTCGTGCAATCTGGCATAAAGTTAATCATATGATTGATTAACTTTTATGAGCGCCATCAATAATGCCAAATAATCAGACTGCCGGCCGGGCACGGGGCGAGCAAGCGCGTCAGCAGTTGATCGCCGCCGCCATCGAAATGTTCGGTGAATACGGCATTCAGGGGGCCACCACCCGCGATATTGCCCAGCGTGCCGGGCACAATATCGCCGCCATCACCTACTACTTCAATTCCAAAGAAGGCCTGTATCTGGCCGTCGCCCAGTGGATTGCCGATTTTATCCAGCAGGCGTTTCGCCCGCTGGCCGAAGAGATTGACCGCTTCTGGCAACTCCCGGAAGCCGAACGTCTACCGGAGCATTACCTCGAACATCTGAAACGCGGCCTGCTGGCGTTCAGCGATCTGATGACTCAACCGCAGACGCTGAACCTGAGCAAAATCATGTCGCGCGAGCAGCTCTCCCCCACCGATGCCTATCCGCTGATCCACCAACAGGTGGTGGCGCCGCTGCATAACAAGCTTTGCCGCCTGCTGGCGGCCTACACCGGCATCGATCCGCAGTCGACCAAAATTGTGCTGCATACCCACGCGCTGATCGGCGAAGTGTTGTCGTTTCGCGTGGCACGGGAAACCGTTCGCCGACAGGCTGGCTGGCAGCAGATCGGCGCCGTCGAAGCGGAACAAATCAGCGAGGTGCTGGCTGAACACATTGAGATTCTGGTTAATGGGCTGCGCCAACGCCATGGCGCGTAAACCCTATAGCTTTCAAGTTGCAGCTAGGCGGCCAGCTCGCTCATCCCCAGGCGCTTACTCAAGTAAGTAACTGGGGTGAGCGACAAATCTGTCGGGAACAGATTTGAACGCTGCTTGCAGCGGCCCTGAAAGGGCAAGGACCATGGATGGGCCTTGTAAGCAGGTAACAACGCTGCAACTTGAAAGATGACGGGTATAAATTCAGGCAGGGAGAGTTATGAATAAGAAACGCAGTGCCTTTTTGGTGGCGGTTGTTGTGCTGATCGCCGCGGCCGTTTACGGGGTCTGGTATTACCAACAGCATCAGGATAAACCGCTGACGCTGTACGGTAACGTGGATATTCGCACGGTGAATTTGGGCTTCCGCGTCGATGGCCGTCTGGCGTCGCTGACGGTGGATGAAGGCGATACCCTGCAACCGGGGCAATTACTCGGCAAACTGGACGACGCGCCCTACATCAACGCGCTACAGCAGGCGCAGGCTAACGTCGGCAGTGCTAAAGCCAAGTTGGCGCTGCTGATGGCCGGTTACCGCGCCGAAGAAATAGCCCAGGTACGTTCGGAAATGGCGCAGCGCCTGTCCGCCTTTAGCTATGCCGATAGCTTCCTGAAGCGTCAGCAGGGCCTGTGGGCGAAAAATGCCACCTCAGCCGACGCATTGGAAGATGCCCGAACCTCACGCAATCAGGCGCAGGCCAACCTACAGGCGTCGAAGGACAAGCTGGCGCAATACCTGAGCGGTAATCGCCCGCAAGAAATAGAAGAGGCCAAAGCCAATCTGGCGCAAAGCGAGGCCGCACTGGCGCAGGCCAAGCTTAACCTGCACGACACCACTTTAGTTTCCCCGTCGGCCGGCACGGTGCTGACGCGTGCGGTCGAGCCGGGCACCATGCTCGGCGCCGGTGGCACAGTGTTCACTTTGTCGCTGACCCATCCGGTGTGGGTGCGTGCCTATGTGAATGAAACCAGTCTGAGTAAAGCGACACCCGGTACCG
Organism: Serratia sp. AR11; assembly: GCF_056376275.1. NCBI lineage: Bacteria > Pseudomonadati > Pseudomonadota > Gammaproteobacteria > Enterobacterales > Yersiniaceae > Serratia > Serratia sp. AR11. The sequence continues at coordinate 1,430,531 of NZ_CM150739.1, read as the reverse complement.
AACTGGAAATTTATACCGATGGCCGGCCAGACAAGCCGTATCACGGCAAAATCGGCTTTGTCTCGCCAACCGCTGAATTCACGCCGAAGAGCGTCGAAACCCCGGACCTGCGTACCGACCTGGTGTACCGCCTGCGGGTGATAGTGACCGACGCCGATGACGCGCTGCGCCAGGGGATGCCGGTCACCGTTCGCTTTGCCCAACCTTGAGGGAGCGGTGATGGAACAGGTCATTGAGCTTGAAGCGTTGGAAAAGCGTTTCCCGTCACTGGCAAAACCGGCTGTCGCCAGCCTGACTACCCGGCTGACCAGCGGCGCGGTCACCGGGCTGGTTGGCCCGGACGGTGCAGGTAAAACCACCCTGCTGCGGATGCTGGCCGGGCTGCTCAAACCCAGCAGCGGTACGCTGCGCGTCGCCGGGTTGGATCCGATCGCTCAGGATCGTCAGTTGCATGCCATTCTCGGCTACATGCCGCAAAAGTTTGGTCTGTATGAAGATCTGACGGTGATGGAAAATCTGACCCTGTACGCCGATCTGCGCGGCGTCACCGGCGATCTCCGCAAGCAGACGTTCGATCGCTTGCTGACATTCACCGATCTCACCCGTTTCACCACCCGACTGGCAGGCAAACTTTCCGGCGGCATGAAGCAAAAACTCGGGCTGGCCTGTACGCTGGTCGGCCAACCGCAGGTGCTGTTGCTCGATGAGCCGGGGGTCGGCGTCGATCCTATCTCGCGTCGCGAGCTGTGGCGCATGGTGCATGAACTGGCCAACGACGGCATGTTGATCCTGTGGAGCACCTCTTATCTGGACGAAGCCGAACAGTGCCGTGAAGTGCTGCTGCTTAACGAAGGGGAACTGCTGTTCAGCGGCGCACCGAAAGATCTTACCCAGAGAATGGCCGGGCGCACGGTGCTGATCGCGCCACCGGCCGGTAGCCACCGCGCCCTGCTGCAACGGGCGATCTGCCTGCCGGCGGTCACCGACGGTGTGATCCAGGGGAAATACCTGCGGCTGATCCTCAAGCAAGGCGAAGATCATCGCCAGCTACTGCAGGCATTGGATCTGCCGGATGCTGAACTGAGCGAAGCGGAACCGCGCTTTGAAGATGCGTTTATCGATCTGCTCGGCGGCGGGCCAAACAGTAAATCGGCGCTGGCGGAGATCATGCCAACCGTCGAGGGAGAAAGCACGGAAACGGTGATCGAAGCGCAAGGGCTGACCAAGAAATTCGGCGACTTTGCCGCCACCGACCACGTTGACTTCAAAGTGCAGCGCGGGGAAATTTTCGGCCTGCTCGGCCCGAACGGTGCCGGTAAATCCACCACCTTTAAAATGATGTGCGGGTTGCTGGTACCCACCGAAGGCAAGGCGCTGGTGCTGGGTATGGATTTGAAAACCAGCTCCGGCAAGGCACGCCAGCATTTGGGTTATATGGCGCAGAAATTCTCGCTGTACGGCAACCTGACGGTGGCGCAAAACCTCAAGTTTTTCTCCGGCGTTTATGGCCTGAGCGGCAAGGCGCAGCGCGATAAAATCAGCGAGATGTCCAACGCCTTCAACTTTGGCCCGATCCTCAACCAGACGCCGGACTCGCTGCCACTGGGCTTCAAACAGCGGCTGGCGCTGGCCTGCGCGCTGATGCACGAGCCGGATATTCTGTTTCTCGACGAACCGACCTCGGGCGTCGATCCCCTGACTCGGCGCGAATTCTGGCTGCATATCAACGGCATGGTGGATAAAGGCGTGACGGTAATGGTCACCACCCACTTTATGGACGAGGCGGAATACTGCGACCGTATCGGGCTGGTGTATCGCGGTAAGATCATCGCCGCCGGCACGCCGGACGATCTCAAGCACCAGGTCGCCAGCAGCGATAACCCCAATCCATCAATGGAACAGGCGTTTATCGAACTGGTGCAGGGTTACGATCAGGAGGAAAAAGCATGAACAGTCAAACCGCCACCCGCGACGACAGTGGTTTTTCCTGGCGACGACTGCGCGCGCTGTGCCTGAAAGAAACGCGGCAAATTCTGCGCGATCCAAGCAGCGGGCTGATCGCCTTTGTCATTCCCCTGATGCTGCTGTTTATCTTTGGCTACGGCATCAACCTGGACTCCAGCAAACTGAGGCTGGGCATCTTGATGGAACAGCAGAGCGAAGAGGCGCGTGATTTGGCCAACGCCTTTGCCGGTTCGCCCTATATCGAGCCGACCATCAGCGACAACCGTCAGCAGTTGATCCAACTGATGCAGGCCGGACGCATCCGCGGGCTGGTGGTGATCCCCAACGATTTTGCCCAACGTATGGGGCGGCCGCACGACAGCGCACCGATTCAAATTATCACCGACGGCAGCGAGCCGAACACCGCCAACTTTGTTCAGGGCTATACCCAGGGGGTGTGGCAAGTGTGGCAACAACAGCGCGCCACCGACCACGGGCGCGAGGAAAAACCCTTAATCGACGTGCAAATGCGCTATTGGTTCAACCCGGCGGCCATCAGCCGGCACTACATCATTCCCGGCGCTATCACCATTATCATGACGGTGATCGGCGCTATCCTCACCTCATTGGTGATTGCCCGCGAGTGGGAGCGCGGCACCATGGAGGCGTTACTTTCCACCCAGGTGACGCGTACTGAGCTGCTGCTGTCCAAACTGGTGCCCTACTATTTCCTCGGCATGATCGCCATGGTGTTATGCATGGCGGTATCGGTGTGGGTGCTCGGCGTGCCCTATCGCGGTTCGCTGCTGATTTTATTCGTTATCAGCAGCCTGTTCCTGGCCAGTACGCTCGGCATGGGGCTGCTGATTTCGACCATTACCCGCAACCAGTTTAACGCAGCGATGGTGGCGCTGAACGCCGCTTTTCTGCCATCGATCATGCTGTCCGGCTTTATCTTCCAGATCGACAGCATGCCGGCCATCGTACGCGCCGTAACCTATATCATTCCGGCGCGTTATTTCGTCAGCACGCTGCAAACGCTGTTCCTGGCGGGCAACGTCGGTACGGTGTTGATGATTAACCTGCTGTTCCTGATCGCTTCGGCGGTGGTGTTTATCGGCCTGACGGCCTGGAAAACCCAGCGGCGGCTGGATTAAGGGGAAAGACGATGTTTCACCGTCTCTGGACGTTAATCATAAAAGAAATGCAGTCGCTGCTGCGCGATCCGCAGACCCGCGCCATTCTTATTTTGCCGGTTATTCTGCAGGTGCTGCTGTTCCCGTTCGCCGCCACGCTGGAGGTGACCAACGCCACCATCGCGGTGTACAGCGAAGACAGCGGCCATGCCTCGGTCGAACTGACCCAGCGCTTTGCCAAAGCTAAGGCCTTCTCGCATGTGTTGCTGTTGCGCAGCCCACAAGAAATACAAACCACCATCGACAACCAAAAAGCGCTGCTGCTGATCCGCTTCCCGGCCCAGTTCTCGCGTGATATCGCGAGCGGCAATACGGCCCCGCTGCAACTGTTGCTTGACGGACGCAACTCCAACAGCGCCCAAATCGCCGCCAACTACGTGCAGCAGATTGTGCAGGACTATCAGAATGAGCTGATCGGTAACCGTGCCAAACCCAACAACAGCGAACTGGTAATACGCAACTGGTATAACCCGAATCTGGATTACAAGTGGTTCGTGGTGCCGTCGCTGATCGCCATGATCACCACCATTGGCGTGCTGATTGTCACCTCGTTGTCGGTGGCGCGAGAACGTGAACAGGGCACGCTGGAGCAGTTGTTGGTGTCACCGCTGACCACCTGGCAGATTTTTATCGGCAAGGCGGTACCGGCGCTGATCGTCGCTACCTTCCAGGCCAGCATCGTGTTGCTGATTGGTATCTTTATCTATCAGATCCCGTTCGCCGGTTCGCTGCTGCTGTTCTATGGCACCATGCTGATTTACGGGCTGTCTTTGGTCGGGTTCGGCCTGCTGATTTCGTCGCTGTGCGCCACTCAGCAACAGGCGTTTATCGGCGTTTTCGTGTTTATGATGCCGGCGATCCTGCTTTCCGGCTATGTCTCGCCGGTAGAAAATATGCCGGTGTGGCTGCAAAACCTCACCTGGGTGAATCCCATCCGCCACTTTACCGACATCACCAAACAGATCTACCTGAAGGACGCCAGCTTCGGCATCATCTGGCACAGCCTGTGGCCGCTGCTGGCAATCACCGCCACCACCGGCAGCGCCGCCTATGCCATGTTCCGCCGTAAAATTGCATAAAAAAAGGGCTCAGCATGCTGAGCCCCTACAAGTCATATAGATTCTTATCTGCGGTTGCCGAAAATTCGCAGCAACATCAGGAACAGGTTGATGAAATCAAGGTACAGCGTCAGCGCGCCAACGATGGCGTACTTGCGGAAACTGTCTTTGTCATCGGCGTTCAACTGTTCGCCCATCGCTTTCAGTTTTTGGGTGTCGTACGCCGTCAGGCCAACAAACACCACCACCCCGATATAGGTAATCGCCCACATCAGCGCGGAGCTTTTCAGCCAGATGTTGACCAGCGAAGCCAGCACGATACCGATCAGCGCCATAAACAGCATGCTGCCGAAACCGCTCAGGTCACGCTTGGTGGTGTAGCCGTACAGGCTCATGGCACCGAACATGCCGGCGGTCACCACGAAGGTACTGGCGATCGAGCTGTAGGTATAGGCGATGAAAATGCTGGAAAGCGTCAACCCGGTCAGCGCCGAATACAGCATAAACAGCGAGGTGGCGACCGTGCCACTGAGACGATTGACCATGCCGGAAATCACGAACACCAGACCCAGCTGCGCGATAATCAGGCCGAAGAAGGTGATCTGGCTGGAGAAGATAAAGTTAAGGATCGCGGGCGTGTTGGCCGCGTACCAGGATACAAACGCCGTCAACAGCATGCCACAGGTCATCCAGCCGTATACCTGCGCCATATAAGCCTGAATGCCGCTGTTGGCACGTTCGACGATTGAACCATTAGAGCGTGGATATCGGTCCATGACGGTTACCTTTTGCGTGTGGAACAAGATTTGAGTCCCATTTTGCGAGACTCGGCCTGCTATAAGCCTACCACATAAAACCTAACCTGAAAGTTGCAAAGGTATTGATATATTTCTGCTGTTTACCGATTATTTAGCCGCTTTATGCCAGCGTTCCGCCGCCTGACGATCGCTGTCGCGCGCGTCAACCCAGCGGTCGCCCTGGCCAACGGCTTCGCGTTTCCAGAACGGGGCGCGGGTTTTCAGGTAGTCCATGATGAACTCGCTGGCCTCAAACGCCATGCTGCGGTGCGCGCTGGTCACGCCGACAAACACAATCTCATCGCCAGGGAACAGCTCACCCACGCGGTGGATCACCGTCGCGCGCTGCAATGGCCAGCGGCTGCGTGCTTCGTCCACGATTTCCGCCAGCGCTTTTTCGGTCATGCCCGGGTAATGTTCCAGCGTCAGCGCACTGACGTTATCGCCCAGATTATGGTTACGTACCTTGCCGGTAAAGGTCACCACGGCACCGTCATCGTCGCACTGCGCCAGCCACTGGTATTCTTCGCCGACGTTGAACGGCGCTTCCCCCACGCGGATACGGGTATTTTCCACCATTAACCCCCGGTTACCGGTGGAAAGAAAGCGACTTCATCACCAGCACGCAGCGGATGTTCCGCCGCCACCAGGGATTGGTTTACCGCCGTCAGCAACTTGCCTGACTCCAGTGCCAGCGCCCAGCGATCGCCACGTTCGCACAGCGCCTTACGCAGCGCCTCTACCGTTGGATAATCCGCCGGCATTGACAGATCGCTGGTGCCAACCAGCTCGCGTACCTGGGCAAAAAACAGAATGTTAATCATAGTTCCACCTTAAAATCACCGGATTTACCGCCGCTTTTCGCCAGCAGCCGCACCGGGCCGATCACCATGTCTTTTTGTACCGCCTTGCACATGTCGTAAATGGTCAATGCGGCCACCGAAGCGGCGGTCAAGGCTTCCATTTCGACGCCGGTCTTGCCGGTCAGCCGGCAGCAGGTTTCAATCCGCACCCGGCTGTGTTCCGGCTGCGCTTCCAATTGCACTTCGACCTTGCTCAGCATCAGCGGGTGACACAGCGGGATCAGCTCCCAGGTGCGTTTCGCCGCCTGAATACCGGCAATGCGCGCCGTGGCAAACACATCACCCTTGTGATGGCTACCCTCGATAATCATCGCCAGCGTGGTCGGTAGCATTTCAACAAAGGCCTCGGCGCGCGCCTCGCGCACCGTCTCTGCCTTGGCGGAAACGTCGACCATATGGGCTTCGCCCGCGGCGTTAATGTGAGTCAGCTGCGTCATAGTTTTTATTTCTTCAAATGTGGCAGGAAGTTGCACGGGCGGTGACGCGCGTCCAACTGCTCTTCAATAATGCGTTCCCAGGCGGTGCGGCAGGCACGAGTCGAGCCAGGCATGGCAAAAATCACCGTCTGATTGGCCATTCCGGCCAGTGCACGCGACTGAATAGTGGCAGTGCCAATCTCTTCATAGGACACCATACGGAACAGTTCACCGAACCCTTCTACTTCACGATCGAACAGTGGCAGCAGCGCTTCCGGGGTGTTGTCCCTGGCGGTAAAACCGGTGCCCCCGGTGATCAGCACGGCCTGAACCTGCTCGTCGGCGATCCACGCGGAGATGCGTGCGCGGATTTGATATTTATCGTCTTTGACGATGGCGCGATCCACCACCTGATGCCCGGCCTCAAGCACCGCTTCCTGCAGATACTGGCCCGAGGTGTCTTCCGCTTCACCGCGACTGTCCGAAACGGTCAGAATAGCGATATGCGCCGGAATGAATTCACTGCTGGCATGACTCATTGCTTGCTCCCGTGCAATTGGAAAAATTTATCCGCCGATAAACGACAAATTCTGCGTGATGCCACTGTTGCCCTGGTGCAGGAAGTGGGTCTGCTTTTTGGTCCGCAGCCCGCCCTGAATGCGATCCTTCAACTCTTCAAGCTGGCCGTCATCCGCCAGCAGATCGCGCAGGTTAATGCCCTGCTCACCGAACAGGCACAGGTGCAGATTACCGATGGCGGAAACCCGCAGCCGGTTGCAGCTGGCACAGAAATCTTTTTCGTACGGCATGATTAAACCCACCTCACCCTGGTAATCCGGGTGGCTAAACACCTGCGCCGGGCCGTCGCTGCGGCCGCGCGGTTGCAGTTGCCAACCCTGCTGTTCCAGTTGGGAACGGATCACTTCACCAGACACGTGGTGTTTGCGGAACAAGTCGCCACCCTCACCGGTTTCCATCAGCTCGATAAAACGCAGTTGGATCGGACGGTCTTTTATCCAGTGCAGGAAAGCGCCCAGTTGCTGATGGTTAACGTCACGCATCAGCACCGCGTTGACCTTGACCTTGCTGAATCCGGCGGTAAAGGCGGCGTCGATGCCCTCCATCACCTGGCGGAATTTGTCCTGGCCGGTAATGGCGTGAAATTGACGGGGGTCCAGGCTGTCGACGCTGACGTTGATCGCCGTCAGGCCGGCGTCGCGCCAGGCGGTAACGTCGCGCGCCAGCCGGTAGCCATTGGTGGTCACGGCAAGCTGGCGAACGGCCGGATTTTCACGCACGGCGGCAATGATCTCGGTAAAATCGCGACGCAGCGAAGGCTCACCGCCGGTCAGGCGCACCTTTTCGGTGCCCAGCTCGGCGAAAGCGCGGCTGACACGTCGGATCTCATCGAGCGACAAGAAGGTTTTCGGGCTGCCGTTAGGGCGATAGCCATCCGGCAAACAATAGGTGCAACGAAAGTTACACACGTCGGTGATCGACAGGCGCAAGTAATAGAATTTGCGCTCATAAGCATCAATGAGTTGCGGCACCATAACACCTTCCAAAGTCGGGAGATGCGAGCGTTTCCGCTCTGCACCCTGGTGGCTGACTTCGCCACGGCCCAAGCGCCATATTGTTCGCAAGAACAACGTAGGCCCAGAGGCTAGGAGTTTTGGTTTCAGTTCCCGCTGCCTGAGTAGCCGGAACGAAACCGTGGTTTTCTCCAGAATTCTAGCGCTAAACAAAGGCGATAGCCAACGCCCAATTTCGCTATATAATTGTGTATACAGCGTTTTTATGCGCTTCTGAATCGGGTAAACCATGATAAACGTCCTTTACGCAGACGAATTGACCGGAATCACGCAAATCACACTCTTTTTCGCGTTTTTACGCCAAATCCGCTACTTTATGCGGGCAGTTAAGCCCCTTTGTAAGGAAATTTATGCGTAATCGTACCCTGGCCGATCTCGATCGGGTGGTGGCATTAGGTGGTGGTCATGGTCTTGGCCGCGTGATGTCTTCCCTGTCGTCTTTAGGATCCCGTTTAACCGGTATTGTCACCACCACCGATAACGGCGGTTCCACTGGCCGTATTCGCCGCTCGGAAGGCGGCATTGCCTGGGGCGATACCCGTAACTGCCTGAATCAGTTGATCACCGAACCGAGCGTGGCCTCGGCGATGTTCGAGTACCGCTTTAGCGGCAATGGCGAACTTTCGGGGCATAACCTCGGTAACCTGATGTTGAAGGCGTTGGATCATCTCAGCGTGCGCCCACTGGAGGCGATCAATCTGGTACGCAGCTTGCTGAAGGTCGACGCGGCGCTGATCCCGATGTCTGAGCAGCCGGTGGATTTGATGGCACACGACCATGAAGGCAACCACGTCTATGGTGAAGTGAACGTCGATCAACTGACTGACATGCCGCAGGAACTGATGCTGTCACCGCGAGTCAACGCGACACGCGAAGCGCTGGATGCCATCGCACAGGCCGACGTGATCCTGATTGGGCCAGGCAGCTTCCTCACCAGCCTGATGCCGCTGCTGCTGCTCGATGACCTGACTCAAGCCTTGCGCCGCAGCAGTGCCAATATGATTTATATCGGCAATCTGGGGCGTGAGCTAAGCGTCGCGGCAGCCGCCCTGACGCTAAAAAACAAGCTGGAGCTGATGGAAGAGAAAATTGGCCGCCGGATGATCGACGCGCTGATTGTTGGGCCGACGGTAGATGCCAGCGAAGTACAGGATCGGGTGGTGATTAAACAACCGCTGGAAGCGACGGATATCCCTTACCGCCACGACCGTCAGTTGCTGCGCCAGGCGCTGGATCAGGCATTAATCGAGTTGGGTGCCCGCGGTTAAGGCTTTACTGGCCGCCGCGCAACCACGGATTATCGCTGGCGGCCTTCTCGACCATATCGATATAAAGATCTTCCACCTGCTTGCGCGCCCACGGCGTGCGGCGCAGAAACTTCAGGCTGGATTTAATGCTGGGATCGCTGCTGAAGCAGTTGATGCGAATGCGTTCAGCCAGCCCTGACCAGCCGTAGCTCTCCACCAGTTTATTTAAAAGTTGTTCCAGAGTGACGCCGTGCATCGGGTCTTTGGACTGGTGTTCGGTCATGGTCTGCGGCTCGTAGTTGTCAATTGGCCGCACACCATAATCAGCTTTGGCGGAGGCGACAAGGATTTTATGTTTGGCAGCGCCACCCTTGGCGGCGCCCCAACCGGTCACGAAATAGCGATAAACTGCTCGCGCAGCTGGTGGATCTCATCACGCAAGCCTGCCGCCAACTCGAACTCCAGATTCTGTGCGTGGGTATACATCTGCGCTTCCAGCTCGCAGATTTTTTGATCCAGGGCTTTTGGCGTGAGATTTTTGTATTGCCCAACGTTTTCCGCCGCCTTGCCCTTCCCTCGGCCCTTGCCGCGATTGCCCGGTTTGCCCAGCTGCAATACATCGGAAACTTTCTTGTTCAGGCCCTGCGGCACGATGCCATTTTCTTCGTTGAACGCCTGCTGTTTGGCGCGACGACGTTCGGTCTCGCTAATCGCCCTGGCCATCGAGTCGGTAATTCTGTCACCGTAGAGGATCGCTTTACCATTGAGGTTACGCGCCGCACGGCCAATGGTCTGGATTAACGAACGTTCGGAACGCAGGAAGCCTTCTTTATCTGCGTCCAGAATCGCCACCAGCGACACCTCAGGCATGTCCAGCCCCTCACGCAACAGGTTGATACCCACCAGCACGTCAAACTCACCCAGGCGCAGGTCACGAATGATTTCGACCCTTTCCACGGTATCGATGTCCGAGTGCAGATAGCGTACCCGCTCGCCGTGCTCTTCGAGATATTCGGTCAGGTCTTCCGCCATGCGTTTGGTCAGGGTGGTGACCAGTACGCGCTCGTTGATTGCCACCCGCTTGCGAATTTCAGACAGCAGGTCATCCACCTGGGTGGTCACCGGCCTGACTTCTATTAGTGGATCCAGCAAGCCGGTAGGGCGCACCACCTGATCGATAATATCGTCGCCGGACTTCTCCAGCTCATATTTGCCCGGCGTGGCAGACACGTAGATCGTCTGTGGGGCCAGCGCTTCGAACTCTTCAAAACGCATCGGGCGGTTGTCCAGCGCCGACGGCAGGCGGAAACCGTATTCCACCAGCGTCTCTTTGCGCGAACGGTCGCCCTTGTACATAGCGCCGATTTGCGGAATGGTGACGTGGGATTCATCGACCACCAGCAGGCCATCCGCCGGTAAATAATCAAACAGCGTCGGCGGTGGCTCGCCCTCTTTACGCCCGGACAGGTAGCGCGAGTAGTTTTCAATGCCGGAGCAGTAGCCCAGTTCGTTCATCATCTCCAGATCAAACTGGGTGCGCTGCGTCAGGCGCTGTTCTTCCAGCAGTTTGTTATTGGCCAACAGCACCTTGCGCCGTTCGGCCAGATCCACTTTGATCTCTTCCATCGCCTGCAGGATCCGCTCACGCGGTGTCACGTAGTGCGACTTCGGATAAATGGTAAAACGCTGGACCACCTGTTCGATCTGGCCGGTCAAAGGATCAAACAGCGAAAGCCGCTCGACCTCCTCATCAAACAGTTCAATACGCAGCGCCAGCTCGTCCGACTCCGCCGGGAAGACGTCGATCACCTCGCCACGCACGCGGAAGGTCGCGCGCTGGAAGGCCTGATCGTTACGGGCATATTGCAGCTCCGCCAAACGACGCAGGATCGAACGCTGATCGATGATCATGCCCTTGGTCAGGTGCAACATCATCTTCAAATACAGATCAGGATCGCCCAGACCGTAGATCGCCGAGACCGACGCCACCACGATCACATCGCGGCGCTCCAGCAATGCTTTGGTCGCGGAAAGACGCATCTGCTCGATGTGTTCGTTCACCGCAGCGTCTTTTTCGATAAAGGTGTCGGAGCTGGGTACGTAGGCTTCCGGCTGATAGTAGTCGTAGTAAGAGACAAAATACTCGACCGCATTCTCGGGAAAGAACTCTTTCATCTCACCGTACAGCTGCGCCGCCAGCGTTTTGTTAGGTGCCAGCACCATGGTGGGCCGGTTCAGATCGGCTATCACATTGGCGACGGTAAATGTCTTGCCCGACCCGGTAACGCCCAGCAGCGTCTGGTGTGCCAGGCCGTCTTCCAGGCCCTCTTCCAGCTTGCTGATGGCCTGCGGCTGATCGCCGGCCGGTTTGAATTCGGAATGCAGTTTGAAAACTTTACTCATGGACTCGGCTACCCTGTGGAGATGTGCGCGCTCAGGCGGCCATTGAGCTAATGCTCAATTGATGGCCTCTAATTATGGAAAGCCCCGGCGATTTTTGCCAGTGCCCATGATACTGGATATAAAACCAGCTTCAAGCGATTCGTCGCTTTAGCGTGCGTCAAATCAGGCTGAATGCACCGTCGGGGTTACAGCCGCGTGACATTTTTATTGTCAATAACAGATTTATCCCCAAAATCCGTCACGAATTAACTTATTGATAGCACTGCGGCCAAAAATCATACATAGAGACTTCATCAATACATTGGCCGCTTGATTTTAGTTAAAATATTGATAATTAATGATTTTACAAAAAAGACGAGATTGCGGACAAAGCGAACACAACCCGCGTCCGCTCTCGCTTTAAACCGGTTTTCTCAATCTAATGCACAAGGTTATCCACAGGAATGGTGGATAACTCTCACCACCCCGCCCCGGCTGGGAGTTGCAGAAAGAGCGCTTTTTGCCGTTTCTGTCCGCCAAGATGGCTTTTTTAGTTATTTTTTCACAATAATATCGCTTTGGTTATGCCGATTAATGCTAAAAAGCCCCATTGCCAAAAACGGATTTATCTCATTGCTGCCGTCACCTGATGCATCTTGCTACAACCGACGAAATAGTTTGCACCATAAGCATTCTTCGCAGCACTGGAAGAGTGCAAAAATCGTCCGCGTTAACTTTCCCCTCTATTTTCACTTGGTCCGCCAGCCCTGTCCTGGCGCGAAAAACCGTTAACAAGGCAATAACAATCCTGTTTTTAACGGTTTTATAAAGTTGGCCCAAGGGTTGCATTACCCTTGGGTGACAAAAGTACGATCGGGATAAATCTCCGGGATGGAATGGCGGAATTATCCGCTGTCATTTAGCGGACAGACGGAAGTAAAACAACCGCTCTTTACTCGATAAAGACCAAAGAGCGCGGGCAAGCCGACAATAACTGCGATTTTTGCCTATGTATCACTTGTTTTACCAGAATTTAAACTGCCTGGTAAAAGGCAGTCATTCGGCACTTTATTCTGGACATTAAAACACTCGGGAAAGAAACCGCTACTGTGAAAACGGTGGCAAGGAGTGGAATACGATTCTTTGAGGAGAATGCCGAATGTTGAGTTTAAGGTCAGTGAATCAGTTTTACGGGCAAACCCATACCCTGTGGGACATCAATCTGGAATTGCCGCGCGGCCAGTGCACGGTGCTTATCGGCCGTAACGGCGTGGGCAAGACCACGCTGGTGAACTGCATCATGGGCCATTTGCCGGTGGTTAGCGGCAGCATGACCTGGCAGTTGGCGGATGAACCGCCACAAAACCTGCTGCAGCAACCGGTGGAAACCCGCACCGCGCTGGGGATCAGCTATGTTCCGCAAGGACGGCAAATCTTTTCGCAGCTCAGCGTAGAGGAAAACCTGCAGGTAGCGCTGATGGCCGGCCGCGATAAAAACCGCCGCATTCCGCCTTTGATTTATAACCTGTTCCCCAACCTGCGAGAAATGCGCAGCCGCAGAGCCGGCGATTTGTGCGACGGTGAGCAGCAGCAACTGGCGATTGGTCGCGCTCTGGTGCTGGAGCCAGAGTTGCTGATCCTCGATGAACCCACCAGCGGTGTGCAGCCCACGATCGCGGCCGATATCGGTAACGTGATCCGTAAGCTTAACCGCGAACTGGGTATGACTATCCTGCTGGTGGAGCACAAGCTGCCGTTTGTCCGTCGCGTGGCGGACCGTTTTTGCCTGATGGACCAGGGCCGCAGCGTCGCCGATGGCACGCTGGAACAGTTGGACGAGGAATTGATTAATGCCTATCTGGCAGTTTGACTGGCAGGGGTGTGCAATATTGCACACCGCTCTCATGGCTTATCCCAGACTAACGCCTTCAGAACCGCACCACTCATTTCGCCTTGTGTTGTATCAGCGAAGACCAAACTCCGTTTGTTGGAAATGACCAAACGCTCCCTCCATATTCAACGGGTTTTCACAACCGTTAACTTGAACTGAGGGATAGACCATGGCCGATAACGATGCAAAATTTATCCAATATAGCGACCTGAACGGGAAGGTCTGGACTTTGCAAGATCGTCTTGATGTTGAGGGGATTTACGTCAAGTCTCGCGATGAACTGCTCAAGGCACAAACCTTTATTACAGGCACATTAAAAAGACCAACAATTGTAAAATTCACCGCGCCGTTTGAGGTGTGGACGGCTCCCAAGACCGATATCGATGTCGGCTACGTTTATATTGACGGCAACGGTGTAAATATCACCACCAATATCCCCAACGGGACTGAAAACGACCACAACTACTTCCTGCGCTGCTATACGTCGGCTGAAACACTGGATATCGGGATCCCCATTCGCCCTGCACCAATCTTAAAGAACTTTACCGTCAAGGGGATTGGGGCAACTCAGTCTGAAGTGCCCGGTCAAAAGACAGCATATAACTTTATAGATGGGATAGTGTTCCAATCACCGGAAAGCCTGTTGGGAAATTTTTCCGTTAATAACGTATATATTTCCGGTTTCTATTACGGCATGTATTTTGGCACCAACGCGTACATTGGGCATCACTATGGCTGTGAGATCGTCCGTTGCTATGAGTGCGTGCATATGCCAGCCGCTAAAACCACTAATGTGCCACCATCACAAACTGGTGATAAAGATCCTACCGATCATAACTTTGGGGAAGGGATCAACTTCTTCGGTGGCACTCTTGGCAACTCTCAGGGGTTGGCTATCGGCAGTCAGAACCAAAATGGCGCATTTCGTTTCTTCGGCACATCAATAGATTATGCGGGTGCGATTGTAAATGTAGAAGCTGGAAGCGTTGAGTTGCACGGCTGCCATATTGAGTTCGGTAATAGTAATAGCCCACTCTCTGATTCCCCCTTCCGCTGTAGCGCCAACCAGAATGCGTCATTACTCATTCAGGGTGGGGAGATCATTACGCTGCAAACCACTCTGGCCCAAGACTACTGTTTTTACGCCGAAGCAGGCAGTAGCGGAATTATCGTAGACAACGTTAAGTTCTATGGGGTGCGAACAGCGACCGGCCGTTATTTTGGCGGTACTGGCGACTTTGTGATTAAAAACAGTCGGCTGGATGGCGGCGGTGGCGGCAAAGGCATTCAAACTTTGACCACCGCCAATAATAACAAACTTAAAGACGGTAATTTCTCGTTTACGACCAAGCCGATAGGTTGGGAAGTTTCCGGTGGAAACGTTAGCAGCCCCTTTATCTCGGACGCCATTACCCTGACTATTGAGGCCGGCGCAGGCGTTAATGGCAGCAATGCGCTAAAAGTGACCAAACTGGGAAATACCAACTCCAGTGCCGGAGTGCGGGTAGTGGTTCCGGTATCGCAATATGAACAGTTGGGAGCCTGTTTTACCCTGAAAACGTTGAATGGGGGATCAGGGAATTTATTCGCCTCGCTGCGCTATGCCTGTATTCAGGAGGCGGAAAGTAACGGCGTATCGATCGTCGCTAAATCAGATGTGGCCGCCTGGGATGGCACTCTCAATGCCAGTGATTATGCCGAGTTTAAGGAATACCGTTTTAACGCCAACCGACGAAAAGTGCCGGTTTGGGCAACCCATGTCATTTTGTCTTTCAATTTGTATGCCTTAGCGAAAAACGGGGTACTTTACTTCGACAATGCTTGCATCACCGCCATGTAAAACAGCAAGTCAGGTTATCTCCGTCCACGGTGAGTCCGCGGACGGAGGATTTAACGCTCAAAGGGATAAAACGCTTAAATCCAGATAATGCCCCAGCGCCTGCCGTTCGGGTTCGGGCAAGTGTGGGATCTCACCGAGCAACGGTGCCGGTAACATACGGCGCAGCGTGGCCAGATATTCCTGATGACGGCGGCCCGGTGGGCTGACGTCATTGGCGATCCAGCCGACCAACGACAACCCCGCCTGTTTGACAGCCTGTGCAGTCAGCAGCGCATGGTTAATGCAACCCAGTTTAATGCCCACCACCAAAATCACCGGCAGTTGCTCCTGCTGTACCCAGTCGGCAAAGGTATGTTGCTCAGAAAGCGGCGTAAACCAGCCCCCGGCGCCTTCGACCAGCAGCCAGTCGGCCTTCTGTTCCAGGTGGCGTAATCCGGCGGAAAGTTGGGCCAGTTCGATCGGCCGCCCTTCATCGGCGCTGACAATATGCGGCGAGGTCGGTTCGGCGAAAACGTAAGGGTTTACTTCCTGGTAACTTAGCGCAACTGAACCGTTAGCCTGTAACGCCAATGCATCACCGTTACGCAAGCCTTCGGCGGTCATCTCACTGCCAGAAGCCACCGGTTTGTAACCAGCAGTGCGGTAACCCGCCAGATTCGCCGCCTGCAACAAGGCGCTGCTGGCCACGGTTTTGCCCACTTCGGTATCGGTACCGGTGACAAACCAACGCTTAATCACGATAAATCACTCCATAAACCAAATGATAACTGAGCGGAAACTGCCCGCGCCGGCAGGGGTAAGCCGCCTGCAAGGCCGCAAGCCGTCGGCGCGACAGCAGCCCGGCATCACGCCCCTGGTGCAAATGGGTCGCCCCGATCCCCTTGAGCGATCGCATCAGCGCCATCACATCCGGGTAATTCAGGGTTTGCCACTCCACTTCCAACTGGTGCCGATAGTCGGCGCAGGCTGCGCTAATCTGCGCCAGCGGCAGAAAATCATTCACATGGCGTTCGCCGTCCACCTGCTGCCAGGCGTCACCCAGTTCGCCCAGCGATCCTTGTGCCAGCGTAGAAAACAGGATCACACCGCCGGGGCGGGTAACCCGGTATAGCTCCGCCAAGGCGCGCGGCAGGTCACTACACCATTGCACTACCAGACTGCTGAAGCAGATATCCACGGCGGCGTCGGGCAAGGGCACATTTTCGATATCCCCCAGCAGATAATGATCCGCCGCCTGCTGCTGACGGGCAAACGCCAGCATGCCCGGTGCCAGATCCAGTGCAGTAACCTGTTTGCCGAGTTCGCGCCAGCGGTGGCTGAAATGGCCGGTGCCACAGCCCGCATCCAGCAGTTGTTCACCCCGGTGATCCCGTCCCATCCCCAGCAAGTGCTCACCAACATCACGCTGCAGCACCGCCGCCGCATCATAGCTGCCAGCGGCACGGCTGAAGGCCGAGGCTACCGCCTGCTTATTGATCGGTTCAAACGCTGACGTCATGCAATACCTCCAGCAGACGATCGATATCCTGCGGCTGATGTGCCGCCGTCAGGGTAATGCGCAAGCGCGCACCGCCCGGTGGCACCGTTGGCGGGCGGATAGCACTCACCCACAGGCCCTGTTCGCGCAGGTTTTGCGCCAGATCGAGCGCTCGTTGGTTATCGCCCACCAGCAAAGGTTGAATGGCGGTCACCGACTCCGTCAGGGTCAGCGACAACTGGGCCGCTCCCTGGCGGAAACGCTGAATGTTATCCTGCAGCCGGGCACGTAATTCGTCACCCTGCCGGATGCAATGCAACGCTGCCTGCAATGCGCTGGCCTGTGCCGGTGGCATCGCGGTGCTGTAAATCAAATGGCGGGCAAACTGCAGCAGATATTCGGCGGTGGGTTCATCGCACAATACCGCCGCACCGCTGAGGCCAAAGGCTTTGCCGAAAGTGACCACCAACAGTTCGGGCCGTACACCCTGCTGCCAGCAACTGCCGCGCCCCTGCTCGCCGTGCACGCCGATACCGTGGGCGTCATCGACCATCAGCCAGGCCCCCGCCGCGCGGGTCAAACGGTGCAGCTCCGCCAGTGGCGCACTGTCGCCGTCCATGCTGAATACCCCTTCGGTCACCGCCAACATTTGGCCGTCGCAGGGTTTGGCGAGCAAATCAGCCAGCGCCTGGGGCTGATTATGACGAAAACGACGCAACTGGGCCGGTGAGTGGGCAGCCGCCTCCAGCAAAGAAGCATGGCTGAGCCGGTCGGCTAAAATGCGATCCTCGGCCTGCATCAGAGCCGCCAGCAGCGCCTGGTTGGCGGCATAGCCAGAGATAAACAGCAACGCACGCGGGTAGCCAAGCCAGTCCGCCAGTTGCTGTTCCAGCACCTGGTGTGCCGTAGAAAAACCGGTAACGTGGCCAGAGCCACCGCTGCCGACCCCATACTGCTGCGCGCCCTGCTGCCAGGCGGCGATCACCTGGGCATTCTGGCTCAAGCCAAGGTAGTCATTGCCGGAGAAATTCAGGTAATGCTCGCCATTAAGCTGAATATGGCGGCCATTGCCACCCTGATTCACCTGACGGCGGCGGTAAGCGGCGCTCTGTTGCCGCTCCTCCAGCGCTTGTTCAATGCGTTGTTGCCAGCTCATTACAGTGCCGCGTTGTAAAACTCAGCGGTATCCGCCTGCATCAACTGCGCAGCCAGCGCCTGCTGTTGCTGGTTGTCGCCGTGCTCGGTTTCGGTCTGCTGCGGGTTCAGGCCCAGTTTGCGGAACAGTTGCAGGTCTTTGTCTTCTTCCGGGTTTGGCGTAGTCAGCAGTTTGCAGCCATAGAAGATCGAGTTGGCACCGGCCATAAAACACATCGCCTGAGTTTGCTCGTTCATCTGCTCACGGCCGGCGGACAGGCGCACGTAAGAAGCCGGCATCATGATGCGTGCCACCGCAATGGTGCGGATGAAGTCAAACGGATCGACGTCTTCGTTATCGGCCAGCGGCGTGCCTTTGACCTTCACCAGCATGTTGATCGGTACGCTCTCCGGCGGCGTCGGCAGATTGGCCAACTGCACCAGCAGCCCGGCACGGTCACGCACCGTTTCACCCAGCCCGACAATGCCGCCGGAACAGACTTTAATGCCCGCGCCGCGCACTTTACCCAGGGTATCCAGACGTTCCTGGTAGCTGCGAGTGGTGATGATATTGCCGTAGAATTCCGGCGAGGTGTCCAGGTTATGGTTGTAGTAATCCAGCCCGGCATCCGCCAGCCGTTCCGCCTGCGTACCATCCAGCGTGCCCAGCGTCATGCAGGTTTCCATGCCCATCGCCTTCACCCCTTGCACCATCTGCTGCAGGTAAGGCATATCGCGCTCGTGCGGGTTTTTCCACGCTGCCCCCATGCAGAAACGGGTCGATCCATTCGCCTTGGCCTTGCGTGCCGACTCCAGCACCTGCTCCACCTGCATCAACCGCTCCGACTCCAGGCCAGTTTTATAGCGCGAGCTTTGCGGGCAATACTTGCAGTCTTCCGGGCATGCGCCGGTCTTGATTGATAACAGCGTGCTCACCTGTACCTGACGCGGGTCAAAGTGCTGACGGTGAACCGTCTGGGCTTCAAATAACAATTCGAGCAAAGGTTTATCAAACAGGGTCTGGGCAAGACCCACTGTCCAGTGAATGCGATCGGCCATCACGGCGTCTCCAAAATGAAAAAAGTGTCGTCAGTTTAGATATTGTGGATATACTGTCAACCATTACGAATATGATTTGGTTTACAAGCATGTCTATCACTGCCTCTGACCTTGAGTTCGACCAACGCCATATCTGGCACCCGTACACCTCCATGAGCCACCCGCTCCCCTGTTACCCGGTAGAAGCCGCCAGCGGGGTTGAATTGCAGTTGGCCGACGGTCGGCGACTGATTGACGGCATGTCCTCCTGGTGGGCGGCAATTCACGGCTATAACCACCCGCAGCTAAACCAGGCTGCCACGCAACAGTTGGAAAAAATGTCGCACGTGATGTTCGGCGGCATTACCCATCCTGCGGCCATTGCCCTGTGCCGCCGTCTGGTGGCAATGACACCGGAGGCGTTGCAATGCGTGTTCCTGGCAGATTCCGGCTCGGTGGCGGTAGAGGTGTCGCTGAAGATGGCGCTGCAATACTGGCAGGCTCGCGGGGAAAGGCGACAACGCATTCTGACCCTGCGCCACGGTTATCACGGCGATACATTTGGCGCGATGTCGGTGTGCGATCCGGACAATTCGATGCACAGCCTTTATCAGGGTTATCTGGCGCCGCACCTGTTCGCCACCGCGCCGCAGTGCGGTTTCGACCAGGTCTGGGATGAAAATGATATTGCGCCGTTCGCCGCGCTGCTGGAGCAGCATGCCGGAGAAGTGGCTGCGGTGATCCTGGAGCCGGTAGTCCAGGGCGCAGGCGGCATGCGCATCTACCACCCGACCTATCTCAAGCGGGTGCGTGAGCTGTGCGATCGTCATCAGGTGCTGCTGATCGCCGACGAGATCGCCACCGGTTTCGGTCGCACTGGCAAGCTGTTTGCCTGTGAACATGCCGACGTGGTGCCGGATATTCTGTGCCTGGGCAAGGCGCTGACCGGCGGCTATATGACGCTATCCGCCACCCTGACCACGCGCCACGTGGCGGAAACCATCAGCAACGGGGCCGCCGGCTGCTTTATGCACGGACCAACCTTTATGGGCAACCCGCTGGCCTGTGCGGTGGCCAACGCCAGCCTGTCGCTGTTGGCGGAAAACCGCTGGCAGCAGCAGGTCGCCGCTATCGAAAGCCAGCTGAAACAGCAGTTATTACCGCTGAAGGCACTGCCTAAAGTGGCGGATGTGAGAGTACTGGGGGCGATTGGCGTAGTAGAAATGCGCGAGTCGGTGGATGTGGCGCAGCTACAGCGTGGTTTTGTCGAGCGCGGCGTGTGGATCCGGCCCTTCGGCAAACTGATTTATTTGATGCCGCCGTATATCATTGAACCTGAACAACTCAGCCGTTTGACCGCCGCCGTAGCGGCCGCAGTAGAGTAATTGCTTACCAATGCTGGTCCAGATAACGGGCCAGCCACACCAGGCACCCCACCCACAGCAAAATGATCATCACCGCCGCCATTCGGCCGGTTGGATTATCGATGCGCCGTTGCGCCTTCTCGCGAAACTCCACCATCAGCGGTTTGGGGATCAGCCGCACCGCCAGCATGATGCCCAGCGGCACGATAATCACATCGTCCAGATAGCCCAATACCGGAACAAAATCCGGGATTAAATCTATCGGCGACACCGCATAACCCGCCACCAGCAGGGCGACCAATTTGGCATACCAGGGCGTGCGCCGGTCGCGAGCTGCCAGCCACAAAGCATATATGTCGCGCTTGATACCCCTGGCCCAGCGGCGCAGCCAGCCAAACCACGGCGTGCGTTTTTTGAATGAAATCATGATTAGTTTATATCGAACTGTGAATGATAATTATCGCGAATGTAGCTTCACGGTTAATTATGGTAACCCATAGATAAGGCTACTGGCGAGATACAATGCTGCTTGTATTGTTGCGGCAAAACGGTCTAGCTTAGGGTTCTGCTTTTACCGACAACAGGGAGTCAGCATGACTTTTCGTTTGTACAGCAATGAGTTGCAGGACGGCGCAAAAATGCCGGAGCGTCAGGTGTTTAACGGCATGGGTTATCACGGCGATAATCTGTCACCGCATCTGGCCTGGGATGGCGTGCCGGAAGGCACCAAGAGCTTCGTGATTTCAGTTTACGATCCCGATGCCCCGACCGGCTCCGGCTGGTGGCACTGGGTGGTCGCCAATATCCCGGCGGCAACGCGTGAACTTCCGCCGGGCGCAGGCTCCGGCAAAGGTGGCTTACCGGCTGGGGCTATCCAGACTCGCACCGACTTTGGTTCCGCCGGTTACGGCGGCGCGGCGCCACCGCAGGGTGAAAGCCACCGCTATCACTTCACCGTGCATGCGCTGGACGTAGCAAGCATTGAGGTGGATGAAGGCTCCAGCGGCGCACTGGTTGGTTTTAACGTGCACTTCCATAGCCTCGGTAGCGCTACGCTGACGGTGAAGTACAGCTGATTTTTGGCAAACTAAGGGGCGAATGTATTCGCCCCTTAGTTTTATTTAGCCAGGATGCTTACCCACATCGGGCCTTTACCCACCGGGTACCTTGCCAGCGTGGTCAGCTTGCCGCTGGCCTGATCAATCTCATACACCCCGATATGACCGGACTTCTGGCCGGACGAAATCACAAAGCGGCCGCTGTGGTCAATATTGAAGCCGCGCGGCTGCTCTTCGGTCGGATGATAGCCGACCACCGACAAGGTACTGCCATCTTCGGACACGCTGAAAATAGTCAGGATACTGGCGGTACGGTCACTGGTGTACAGGAAGCGGCCGTTCGGCGTGATATGAATATCCGCCGCCCAGCGGGTACCGTTGAAATCGGCCGGCATGATATCCAGCGTTTGCACCAGAGTATATTTACCGCCGTTTTCGCTGATGGCGAACACGTCTACCGTGCCATCGAGCTCATTCACGCAGTAAGCATATTTGTCGTTATGGTGGAATGCCATATGACGCGGGCCTGCGCCGCTGGCCGTCGTCACGGCTTCCTGAGCGTGCGGCGTCAGTTCACCTTGCAGATCCAGATTAAACAGGCGGATGCGATCTTCTTTCAGGCAAGGCACCAGCAACAGTTGATTGGTCGGGTCGATATTGGCCGAATGCGGCGCGGTCAAACCGTCGATCTGCTGGATAGGCGCTACCACCACGCCGTCATGGCCGATAGGGCTGACGCTGGCGCAGTTGCCGCTGTAAGAAGCGGAAAACAGATAGCGCCCCTGCAAATCGGTAGAAATATGGGTTGGGCTACCTGGCAGCGGCGCCATACCGGCCTGTTGCAGTGTGCCGTCCGCCTCAATGCGATAGCTGACAATACCGAAAGCCGGGCGCACACCCACGTACAGATGCGTTCTGTCCGGGTGGATCGCCATCGGTTGCACCTGGCCCGGGGCCTCGACGGTCTGCAGCAACTCTAACGCACCCGCGTCGCTTAACTGCCACACGTGAATTTGTTGGCTTTCCGGGCTGGCGACATAAACGATTTGCTTCATGAATTCTCCTTGCATAGGGTAAAAGAGAAACCGGTTTCAGGTTTTTCGGTTTCCCCTAGCTTACCTCACATCCGTGACGCGTTGCAGATGAAATCTGTGCGGTTTTATCCGTTGCTTATCCGGTGTACCATCGGTTTAATTTTGTTGCTAACTATAATGAGATCCCTATGAGCTACCGCGTCATTGCCCTCGATCTGGATGGCACCTTGCTGGACAACCAAAAACGCATTTTACCGCAGTCGCTGGCAGCCCTGGCCCAGGCGCGTGCCGCCGGCGTCAAAGTAGTGGTAGTCACCGGTCGCCATCATGTGGCGATCCACCCGTTCTATCAGGCGCTGGAGATAGACACTCCCGCAATCTGCTGTAACGGCACCTATTTGTATGACTTCCAGCAGAAAAAAGTGCTGGCGGCCGATCCGCTGGAAAAAGCTCAGGCCAAGCTGGTGTTGCAGATGCTGAAACAAAGCGACATCCATGGCCTGATGTACGTGGACGACGCCATGCTGTATCAGGAGCCGAGCGGCCACGTCACCCGTTCATTGGCCTGGGCCGAAACCCTGCCGCCGGCACAGCGCCCAACGCTGTTGCAGGTTAACAGCCTGGTTCAGGCGGCCGATGAGGCACAATCAATCTGGAAGTTC
This sequence comes from Serratia sp. AR11, assembly GCF_056376275.1. NCBI lineage: Bacteria > Pseudomonadati > Pseudomonadota > Gammaproteobacteria > Enterobacterales > Yersiniaceae > Serratia > Serratia sp. AR11. Next base: position 1,407,538 of record NZ_CM150739.1, on the reverse strand, counting down.
GCCACCTCGCACGCCGATATTCCTGCACTGCGCCGCTTCGCCGAAACGGTAGAAAAAGAGCTGGGGCTGGCCTGCGAATGGTCGTGGCACGATCAGGTCGATATTGCCAAAGGCGGCAACAGCAAAGGGAAACGCCTGCAGCAATGGGTGGAGTCACAGGGTTTAAGCATGAGCCAGGTGGTGGCCTTCGGGGATAACTACAACGATCTCAGCATGCTGGAAGCGGTAGGCCTGGGTGTCGCCATGGGCAACGCCGATGACGCCATCAAACAACGCGCCGATCTGGTGATTGCCGATCACCTGCAGCCGGGCATTGCCGAAGTCATCCGCACTCGAGTCCTGGGTCAGTAATGCCATTGCCCTCCCTGCCGGGAGGGCCGAATTCAACGCGCCTCGCGGCTGATTGACACGCTTTTAACCTGCGCATACAGCCACTGCCCCGGCCGGATCGCCAGTTCGTCTCGTGCCCACGGCGTAATACGCGCCCAGAGCACGCTTTCTCCTACCGCCAGTTTCACCTCCACCTGCCCGTCAACCTCCAGGCACTCGGTCACCCTGGCCGGCAAGACGTTGCGGATACTGCTGTTGACCGGCGGCTGCAATACCAGCGAAACATCGGCCGCGTTGATGCGGATACGCAGTTGGGCACCCAGGGCGGCGTCGACGCCGCTGACCCACAAACGTTGGTCGCCCAACGCCAACGCCGTCATCGCATAACGCGGGGGATGTTCAATCACGCTGACGCGCAGCACGCTGCTCTGATCCTCTCGCTGCAACCAGGGCCGCAACGCGCTGCTGGCCCACACCTCCTCCAGCCCGCCGAACGCCCTCACCTGGCCGTTATCCAGCACCATCACCTGCTCCGCCAGGCGCAGAATTTCGTCCATGCTGTGGCTGACGTAGAGAATGGGGATATTAACGTCCTGCGCCAACCGTTCCAGATAGGGCAACAGCTCGCGCTTGCGCGGCAGGTCCAGCGAGGCCAGCGGCTCGTCCATCAAAAGCAACTCCGGCGCGGTCAGCAGGGCGCGACCAATCGCCACCCGCTGTTTTTCACCGCCGGACAGCGTCAACGGCAGACGATTAAGCAACGGACCGATGCCCAGCAGCTCGACAATACTGTCAAACTGCGCGCGCATACAGGCCGCCATACCGTATTGCAGGTTGCCGCGCACCCGGTAATGCGGGAACAGACGCGCGTCCTGAAACACATAGCCAATACGACGTTTTTCCGGCGGCAGGCACAGGCCACGTTCGGTATCCACCAGCGTGCGGCCATTGAGCACGATCCGCCCCTGTTGCAAGCGCGTCAGGCCGCCGATGGCGTTGATTAGGGAGGTTTTACCGGCGCCGGACAGGCCAAAAATCGCGGTAATGCCCTGAGCAGGCAGATCGGCGCGCACATTGAGGTTCAGATCGCCAAGGCGTTGGGAAAAATCCAGCTCCAACATTTATACGCCCATCCGTTTGCGTCCCCAGCGGGCCAGCCACTCGGAAACCATCAGTGAAACCAGTGACAGCACAATAGCAATCACGCACAGGCGTGCGGCGGCGGATTCCGCCCCCGGCGTTTCAATCAGGGTATACATTGCCGACGGGATGGTGCGCGTCTCGCCGGGAATATTGGAAACAAAGGTAATGGTGGCACCGAACTCACCCAGCGAACGGGCAAAACCCAGCACCACGCCGACGATCAATCCCGGTAACGAAAGCGGCAAGGTAATGGTGAAAAACACCCGCCATGGGTTGGCGCCAAGAGTACGGGCAGCCTGTTCCAGACGGGTATCTACCGCCTCCAGCGCCAGCCGGATGGCGCGTACCATCAGCGGAAACGCCATCACTGCGGAAGCCAGGGCTGCACCGCGCCAGCTAAAGCTGAAACTGAAACCGAACCAGTCATACAGCCATTCACCGACCGCGCCGCGCCGCCCCATGGAGATCAGCAATAAATAGCCCACCACCACCGGCGGCAGCACCAGCGGCAGGTGAATAATACCGTCCAGCAGCGACTTGCCGGGAAACTGACAGCGGACCAACACCCAGGCCATCAGAATGCCAAAAGGTAAGCTGAACACCACCGCCACGCAGGACACTTTCAGGCTCAGCTCAACCGCCTGCCACTCGTACTCGCTCAAAATCATTTACGCGGGGAGAATCCATAATGTTTGAAAATAGCCGCCGCTTCCGGGCTCTTCAGGTAGCTGTAGAACGCGCTGACGGCCGGTGTCTGATGGCCTTTAACGATAGCCATCGGGTATTCAACCGGTTTGTGGCTGTCTTCCGGGAAAATAGCCACTACGCTGACTTTATCACTGGCCACCGCGTCTGAGCCATAAACAATGCCCAGCGGCGCTTCACCACGCTCTACCAGCGTCATGGCACTGCGTACGTTGTTGGCACGCGCCAGTTTAGGCTCCAGGGCAGCCCAGGCCCCCAGATTTTGCATTGCTTCCTTGGCATAGATACCGGCCGGTACGTGATCCGGGTCGCCCACCGACAGCCGGCCGCCATTGAGTAATTTCGTCCAGTCTGTCTGCTTATCGAGCGTGATTTTAGCCTGTTTGGCATCTTTGGCGGCGATCAGCACCAATTCGTTACCCAATAAGGTATAGCGGGTATCTTTAACCATCTGCTGTTTGTCGATGGCATAATCCATCCACTGCTGATCGGCGGAGATGAACAAATCGGCCGGAGCGCCCTGCTCTATCTGGCGTGCCAGCGTGGAAGAGGAAGCGAATGAAGAAACGACCTGAACATCCTTGCCCTTCTGATACTGGGTCGCGATGTCCTGCAAGGCATTAGTCAACGACGCTGCCGCAAAAACGGTCACTTTTTCCGCCGCAGAAGCCTGCATAACCATACCGGACATCAATACGATACCGCCGACCCACTTGGTCCATTGCTGTTTCATTGTTTTCTCCGCAAGTTAACGTGCATTATCACTCTTCGTTATATAAAAAATAATATAACGTCACGCAGAAGCTTGTCATGCGGTTTATCGGCACGGTGGGAGATAACTTGAGAAACACCCACCGAACGATGCCGGCGGGTATATACCCGTCATCTTTCAAGCTGCAGCGTTGTTATCTGCACTTGCTCCCCCCAGTAACTTACTCGAGTAAGCGCCTGGGGATGAGCAAGCTGGCCGCCTAGCTGCAACTTGAAAGCTATAGGGTATTAATAGAGGAAAGGTGGTGCTAGGTGCGGTTCTCTTTAGAATGACCCACTTTGGAGAAGACGTTGAACACCTCACCCAAACCGTAGATCAAACCGAGGATGATGGCCATGACAATCGGCACCATCACTACGGCGAACAGCAAACTTATCAATAATTCCATCATGGTAGCCTCACTTAACTGCCATTGAGCGGTAATGAACACCGCCACGTAATCTTTACTTTAAACCAAAATACACACTAAAACGTGGTTATTTTAAAGACCGTACGAAATTTGTAACCGGCCAAACGTGCCATTTGTGCCGAACGGCCTAATCCTTACGATCAATGAACACTACTGGGCAGGGTAATAGATCAGTGGTGCAACATACTTCTCGACCGTCGCCAGCCGAGCCTCCACACCATATACCTGGTCAATAACCTCCGGCGTCAACACCTCCCTCGGTGAGCCAAATGCGTGCATATTCCCCTGCTTTAACAGCATCAGACGGTCACAGTAACAGGCCGCCAAATTCAGGTCGTGCAGTGACACCACCACGCTGATACCCAGACGTCGCAGTAAGGCCATAAACTGTTGCTGGTGAGCAATATCAAGATGATTGGCAGGCTCATCCAGCAGCAACCACGGGGTTTGCTGTGCCAGTGCCCGCGCCAAATGAACCCGCTGTTGCTCGCCACCGGACAATTGATGCCATTCCCGTTCGGCAAGCCGCGAAATGCCCACTTGCTCCATCGCCAGCCCGGCAATGCGGTAGTCTTCTGCACTAAACCCCACCCAGCGGCTGGCGTAAACCAGGCGCCCGAGCAGCACCACGTCTTTAACCGGTATAGCAAACGCACCCGGCCCGGACTGTTCGAGGAAAGTCATCCTTTTAGCGCGTTCACGCCCTGACAGGCTGGCAATGTCGGTATCTTGCAGATAAACCCGCCCGTGCGCCGGAGGGATCAATCCCGCCAACAGCTTAAGTAAGGTGGATTTTCCGCTGCCGTTGACGCCAAGCACGCCGGTAATTTCGCCGGGACGGGCATGGAAGCTAAGGTTATCCAATATCCTTTTCTCCGGTGTAGACCAGCCCAACCGTTCGGCACGCAGCCCCGGTAAACCCTTTTCAGCCGTCATGCGTTTATTTTCCGATACAGCAATGCCAGAAAAACCGGTACGCCCAACAATGCCGTCAATACCCCCACCGGCAGCTCACGCGGCGCGAACAGGGTTCTGGCCAGGGTATCTGCCGCTACGGCAAACAGTGCGCCGCACAATGCGCTGGCCGGCAGCAGTACCCGATGGCGTGGCCCAACCAACAGCCTGGCGACATGCGGCACCGTCAGGCCGATAAACCCCACCGCGCCGCTGAACGCGACAATAACGGCAGTCAGCGCCATAGTGATGGCATACAACAACAGCTTCAGCGGTGCCACCGCCACCCCCAAAGAGGCTGCCGTCAGGCCGCCGAAGGCCAGGGCATCCAGTTCCCCCGCTCTCATCCAGCAAACCAGCAACGCCAGCGCCAGCAGCAGCGCAACCAAACCGACCTGCGGCCAGCGAGCGTCACTGAAGGATCCCAACAGCCAGAACATCACGCCGCGGGTGGCATTGGCATCCGCCTGCCACAGGGTAATCAGCGAGGTCAGGGCTGAAAGCAACTGCGTGACAGCCACCCCAGCCAGAATAAACAGCGTTGATTCCGCCTGCAGGGAACGCCCGGCAAGCAGCAAAACCAGCGCAAATGCCCCGGCCGCCCCGAGAAACGCCCCACCGGGTACCGACAGCAGGCCACCACCCAGTCCCAACACCAGAACCAACACCGCCCCCACCCCGGCCCCAGAGGAAATCCCCAGCACCCAGGGATCGGCCAACGGGTTACGCGTCAGTGACTGCAGAATAGTGCCGGCCAGTGCCAGCCCGGCCCCCGCCACCGCCGCCAGTAAGGCTCTCGGCATTCTCAGTGACCAAATGATTCGTTGATAAACCTCGGTGTTTTCCTGGGCATTAGCGCCACCGGGGTCAGATAAAATATGCCACGCGTCATGCAGCGATATTGGTGCCGGTCCGTACAGCGAAGCGCCCAGCAAAAACAGCGGCAACGCCAGGAGCAGCAATAACAGCCAGCCCCCGGAGCGCCCCGGCAGCAAGGTAAAATGGCGGCGTACAGACCCGTCCATGCTATTTCCAGCCTGCAATCACGTAGTCATCCAGCAACTGCCAGACCGGCCCCGCCTCGGTGAAACCCGCCTGTATCAAGCTGGCAACCTGAAAGTCCAGCGCGGTCGCCGGGGGGATCGGCCGCCCGGCAAACAGGTTCTCACGCGCTTGTCGATATTGCGCCAGTTCCGGCAACTGCTGCACTTTGGCAAACCACCGATCCCAATCCTCAACACCGTTCTGCCAGGCCCGTTGTTGCGTCTGTTCGTCGTGCCGTTCAGCCAACGCTTTACTGCGCAGGTGCCGATGATCGTAACGCTGATGATCGGCGTTCAGAAAAATGCCGCCGTCAGGCAACAGTTCAGCGATATTGCGGTACAAAACCCCCAAATGCTCCGGCATGAGCCAGTGCAGCGCAGTGCTGGAAACCACCGCCTGCGGTGCCGGATCGTCGAGCGATGAAAGACACGCGGGATCGGCAAGATCGGCCTGAATGATACGGATCCTGTCACCGTATTGCGCCAGTGCACCCCGCGCAATAGCCAGCAATAACGGATCGAGATCCACCGCCGTTACTCTGGCCTGTGGAAAGCGCTGAAGAATTCGCAGGCTAAGCGAACCTGGCCCACAGGCCAGATCCAGCACCTGAAAATCCTGGCCCATCGAGAGCTCCAGCACGTCGAGCTGGGCATTGAAACGCGCCTCCCGCTCGGCAATGTAAGCGCCCTGTTGTTGATCCCACGAGGTCAGCAGTGAAGAGAATGATAACGAGGACATATCAGGGTTCCTTATTGGGAGTGGGTAAACGTAAAGCCTGCTGCTGCAGACCCATTATTAAACGGTGCAAGGACGCAACCGTGCGGGCTGAGGGATCCAGGTCATAGCCGGGCAAAATCACATAGTTTTTTTGCCGCACGGCACGCAGGGTGGCGGTCAGTGGGTGATGCTCTAAAAAATGGATTTTGTCTTTTGCGCTATCGCCGAGCCCGCCACGAGGCAAATCGCCAAGCACAATCAGGTCGGGATCGCGGGCAGCAATGGTTTCCCAGGAAACGGTGGGCCAAAGCTCGGGCAGGTCGCCAAACAGGTTTTCGCTGCCCACCTGCTTGGTCAGCAATGCCGGTGCGCCGCAACATCCCGCCACATAAGGGGTTTGAGTGTCGGCATACCACCAGAGTATTCGTCGATGAGGGAGCGATGCCGCCTGCTGCCCCAGATCGCGCAGTTGAATTTGCAGCTGCTGAATTAAGGTTTCGGCATCGCGGGAAACATTAAAAATGCGGGCGATATCCCGCAGTTCGGCAAAAATGCCGTTAAAACTGGCCGATGAGCTTGCAGCACTTTGCTGACCTCCGCAGACATTGGGCGAGAGATAGGTGGCGATCCCCCACTCTGCCAACCGATCGCGGCTGGGCGTTTCCGGGCTGTTGAACCAGTAATAGCTAGCCGAATAGATAAAATCCGGGTTCAACAACAGCAAGGGCTCCGCCGACGGTGGCGCAGTGGCCGACAGTTGGCTCAGTACCTTGCCCCATCCCGCAGGCGTCGGTGAAGGGGCCGTATCCCGCGCATAGTCATAGCCGATAACCCCGACAATGCGCTGAGCCAACCCCAGAGCCAGCAGGTTTTCCAGCGCGGGGTTGGCGTACACCAGTATACGTTTCGGTACCGCCGGGTAATGGTGTTGTTGGCCACAGTTGTTGAACACAACAGCCCCGGCCTGCACCAGCGCACTAAACAGCAGCCCCAGTACCAGCAGCAGGTGAATTATCGGCTGCATGGCGCTATCAGAACCTCACCGAAATAAAGCTTTCATAAGTCCGCGACGGCGCAATCAGCACCTGATCCGGGTAGGTCCGCTGGTAAGCATAGAGTTGATTGGTGGCGTTTCTGATGCGTACCCCCACGTCGACCACCGGCGTGAGCTGATAGTCTGCAGCCAGATCTAGCGTGGTATAGGCCGGCATTTTGCGTTGGTTGGCATCGTCGTTATAACTGCTGCCCACGTAGCGCAGCGATGACGTGAGCCCCAGTTGCTGGGTCGGTTTGTAACGTGCGGTGAGGTTAGCGGTCCAGTCGGGGATGTAAGCCGGACGGTTGCCGTTATAGCTGCCTACCGGGCTACCACCGCGATATTCGTCATAGCGGGCGTGGGTATAGGCCGCATTGGCAGCCAGCTCCCATTGCCAGCTGGGACGTAGCATCAGGCTTAACTCTACGCCGCGCGAAGTTTGTCGCCCGACCGCATTCAGCGTATCCGGCTGCTGCGCATTGGGCACGAACAGGTTGTCCTTGCGCAGCTCGTACAGTGCCAGCGTGGCCTCTCCCTTGTTATCCCAAAACTGCCCCTTGGCACCGATTTCCCATTGGCGTACCCGGGTGAGCGGCAGGCTGGTTTGCGCCGGGCTTAAAAAGAACAGGTCGTTGCCAGGCTCCTGGCCGGTGGTGTAGTTGGCATAGATATTGAGATTGTCGGTTAACGCGTAGCTGGGGCCCAGGCTCCAGACACTGAAGACGTAGGTGTGCTCATGGGTTTCCTCTTGTGGGCTCTGGAAATGCCAATCCATCTGCATGTGGTTGTAACGTAGCTGCCCCAGCAGGGTTAAGCGGTCAGTAAGGCTAAAACGGTCTTCCAGAAATCCAGCGTACTGGTTTTGCGTGACGTGGCGAACCGGGGTGCGCTGGCGGTCCGTTCCCTGTGAAAAATCTTCTCTGACCGGAGCCAGCAAAGGCACCTTTTCAGAGCCGGGAAAGCCGTTGGAGTAGTACTGAAAGCGCCGTTTGCTCACATCAACGCCAACCACCAGCCGGTTGTCAAAACCGCCCAGCGGCCGGTCGAACACCAGGGAGCTGCGGTTGCCGATCAGGTCATCATCGTGGGCCAATGCCCCGAAAGAATCGCGGTTGACGTAACCGGGCTGAGTCGCCGCCGAGGCTCGAAAGCGTTCTACATTGCGCCACTCACGAAAACCACTGTAGTAGTAGAACTGGTTATGCAACTCGATTTCCGGCGTGGTGTACCAATCCAGACTGGCCTGGAACGAGGTCGCGTTGCTCTGGATCCGGCTGTCGGTCAGGTTGTTGTAGTTAATATCGCGCAGCTCTCGGGCAATCTGCCCTTCCACCAGCGGCGTGCCGTAGTAAGGATTGGTGGTGCGGTTAAGCATGCGATCCAGGCTCAACGTCAGCAAGGCATTCTCCGTCAGCTTAAGCAGCAAGGCGCCGGACACCCGTTTCTGTTTGTCGCGCTCATATTGCACATTGGTGCCGCTGTCGCTACCGCTAACATCCAGCCGATAAGCCGCCACGTCATCCAACAGCGTTCCCCCGGAGCCAAAGTGCAGGCGCTGGCTGTTGTAACTCGACAGCCCGTAGTCGAGCTCAACGGGCTGACGGCTGAAGGTCGGCTGGCGCGAGATCAGATTGACGCTGCCGCCGGCGGCGCTCAGGCCATTCAGCACCGAGCCGGGGCCACGCAGAACCTCTACGCCGTCGTAGTGGGATGGGTCCGCTAACTGGAGGGTACTACCGGGAGTTTCGACACCGTTATACAACCAGGATACCGGCCGAAAACCACGGAGCGAAAAGTCATTGCTGAGCGTCGGCGAGGCCACACCTGACATACCGGGCGCATGCTCAACCACTTCGGCCAGCGTCCGGTCCCCACGCTGCTCAATAGCCTGCTTGCTGATAACATCGACACTGCGCGGCGTTTCCTGGCGGGTCAAGCCCAGGCGTGAAGCCGTCTGGGTGACGACATTCAACCCGCCATAGGGGCTTTGCGGCTGGGTTGATGCCTCAACGGTAACGCTGTCTTCGCAGCGCGGTGAGTTTCCGGTTTTATTGCAGTCTGCGCTGGCCTGTACGGTACCCGACAGGCTGAAAAACAAAGCCGAGGCCAAATAATAAGGTGGTTTTTTGGGCGTGACGAAACGCCGACGTGCAGCACTCATTTACAGCATCCCTGTGGTGAAATAAAAACCCGGCACGGCCGAAGACCGTTATTGTATTTTTGTTATGTTATAACATATCAATAATCAGGTGCCAGTTTTTATTGTCCCTGTGTAACCGCGCCTATCACGGTTGGCGACGCATCATTTGGCGCTTTCGCCACAAATCAGCGACAATAACCCTTTTGCAGCCGACAGGACGTGTTATGCAGGCCGAAATTCTTCTTACTCTAAAACTCCAGCAAAAACTGTTCGCCGATCCGCGCCGTATCGCGCTGCTTAAGCAGGTCCGACACACCGGCTCCATCAGTCAGGGGGCTAAATTGGCAGGCATCAGCTATAAGAGCGCCTGGGATGCGATTAACGAAATGAACCAGTTGGCGGAGCAAACGGTGGTGGAGCGCGCTACCGGCGGCAAAGGTGGCGGCGGTGCTCAGGTAACCCATTATGGTGAACGGCTGATCCAGCTTTACGACCTGCTGGGGCAGATCCAGCAAAAAGCCTTCGACGTACTGCAGCAAGACAACCTGCCACTCGACAGCCTGCTGGCGGCCATCTCACGCTTTTCGCTGCAAACCAGCGCGCGCAACCAATTTTTCGGTACGGTGATCGAACGCGACCATCAGCAAGTGCAGCAACATCTGGATATTTTACTGAACGACGGCAAAACCCGCCTCAGTGCAGCCATTACCCAACAAAGCGCCGATCGACTGCAGCTCTCGCCCGGTAAGGAAGTGCTGGCGCTGATTAAAGCCCCGTGGGTAAAGCTGAACACCGATCCGGCACTGGCCGGCGCGGCGGACAACTCGCTGGCAGGCGTAGTGGCCAGCATCCAGCCAGGTGCCGATCACAGCGAAGTTTTGGTCACGCTCACCGGGGGCGAAACCCTGTGCGCTACCATAACCAACGCAGAACTACAGCAGCTTAAACTGCAGCCCGGCAGTGCGGTGTATGCCTTGTTCAACGCCGATCGGGTGATTGTCGCCACGTTGTGTTAAACGCAACGTAACGTTGCATTTTTGCCGATTGACATCACTCTGCAATGCGCCTATTTCTAAACAAAATAATTGCATAAAAAGGAACAGGTGATGTCGTCGTTGCACATTTCGCAAGGTTCATTCCGCTTAAGCGATACCCGCACCCTGACGCTGGATGCGCTGGATATTCAGGCCGGCGACAGCTGGGCCTTTGTCGGCGCCAACGGCAGCGGTAAATCTGCGCTGGCTCGCGCACTGGCCAATGAGCTGGTGTTATTGAGCGGCGAGCGGCGCAGCGATTTCCGCCATGCGGTACGTATCTCTTTCGAACAGTTGCAAAAACTGGTCAGCGACGAATGGCAACGCAACAATACCGACCTGCTTAGCCCTGGCGAAGAAGATACCGGCCGCACCGTGGCGGAAATCATTCAGGAAGAGCTCAAGGACCCAGCCCGCTGCGCGCAATTGGCCGAACAGTTCGGCATCACCCCGCTGTTGTCACGTCGCTTCAAATATCTTTCTACCGGCGAAACACGCAAAACCTTGCTGTGTCGGGCGCTGATGCCGCAACCCGACCTGCTGATCCTCGATGAGCCTTTTGACGGGCTGGATGTCAATTCACGCGCCCAATTGGCTGCGCTGCTGAGCGACCTTTCAGGGCATGGCTATACCCTGGTGCTGGTACTCAACCGTTTTGACGAGGTGCCGGACTTTATCCGTCAGGTGGGTGTATTGGCGGACTGTACTTTGGCCAGCCAGGGAACGCGGCAGCAGGTGATGGCCGACGCACTGGTCGCTCAACTGGCCCACAGTGAAAACCTGGATGGCCTGGCGCTGCCGGAAACCGAAGATCCCGCGCAAAAAACCACGCTGCCGGCAGACCAGCCGCTCATCATCCTGCGTGATGGCGTGGTCAGTTATAACGATCAACCGATCCTCAATCATCTCGACTGGCAGGTTAACCCCGGCGAGCACTGGCAGATCGTCGGCCCGAACGGCGCCGGTAAATCCACCCTGCTCAGCCTGATCACCGGCGATCATCCCCAAGGATACAGTAACGATCTCACCCTGTTCGGCCGCCGTCGCGGCAGCGGGGAAACCATCTGGGATATCAAACGCCATATCGGCTACGTCAGCAGCAGCCTGCACCTGGACTACCGCGTCAGTGCCAGCGTGCGTACCGTTATCCTGTCCGGTTTCTTCGATTCGATAGGCATTTATCAGGCGGTGTCCGATCGCCAGCGGCAATTGGCCGACCAATGGCTGGCACTGCTGGGGCTGGGTGGCTCAAAGGGAGAAGCGCCGTTCCATAGTCTGTCCTGGGGGCAGCAGCGGTTGGCATTGATTGCCCGCGCACTGGTCAAGCACCCGGCGCTGCTGATCCTCGACGAACCGCTACAGGGGTTGGATCCGCTCAATCGCCAGCTGGTACGCCGTTTTGTCGACGTGTTGATCGGTCAGGGCGCAACCCAGCTGTTGTTTGTTTCGCACCATGCAGAGGACGCGCCACAGAGTATTACCCACCGTCTGAGCTTTGTGCCTGACGGCGACGGCTATAGCTACCAGCACGATACGCTGAACTGAAAAATCCGGATGGGGGGCTTTGCCACTCATCCGATGACATATCCGGCAACACTTCCCCGGTAACACATCCCATTTGGCCTTTTATCATAAGGGGAAAGGATTCGTTTCTGGAGACACTATGTCCGCCGCACTGATTATTATCGATCTTATCGACGATTTGATTGGCCCCAAAGGGCGTGCAAATCATTGCCGTGAACAGGTGATCGCGCAAAATCTGATTGCCAACACCAATGCCGCTGCGGCTTACGCTCGGGTACGTAAAATTCCGGTGATTTGGGTACGCATCGGTTTTGCCGATGACTATCACGATATTCCCGCCCACTCTCCGCTGTTCAACCACCTAAAACAGATCGGCGCGCTGCGTTTAAGCAGTGTAGGTTGCCAGTGGGAGCAGGATTTGCAGGTATTACCTGCGGATTTTCAGTTCGAAAAGAACGGTGTTTGCGCCTTTGCCGGTAACAATTTGTTAGCCTGGCTGCAGCAGCATCACTGCCATCATTTGTTGCTGGGCGGCGTCAGTACCCCGCTGGCAATCGAGAGCACCGCCAGACAGGCGCACGACGCCGGTTTTCAGGTCAGCATCTTGCAGGACTTGTGCGCCGCACCGACTCTGGAGATGCACCAGCAGAGCCTGGATATTCTGCAGAATCTGGCGGAAATCACTCGTTCATCGGCCTGGATGAAGGGCTGAACGCACTATTTCACCCACTGCACCGACCTTTACTGTCATTTCACTGTGCTACTATCCAAAATAGTGCCCAACTCACCGATCATCAGCACACCGATAAAGCAATGATTGCCTTCGGTAATGGGCACCGTGTGCATATTTTAAAGGGACATAGTTATGTGGGGCGTACTGGCTACGGCGTTATTCTTTTTGCCATTTAACCGGCTTATTGCCTGGGTAATTTTGGCCGCATCGGCAGGAATGGGGATGTACCATGGAGTACTGACCCCGCTCAGCCTGGCGTGTTTATTAGGTATTGTCGCTCTTGCAGGATTGCGACACCATTTTCGTGCTCAGCGCAATCTGGCGGTTGCACTCGAAGTACTGGTGGTTGCAAGCTGTGTGGCGTTATTCCTGCATTGGGTGCCGGGGTTCCATAACCAGTTGATGATTGACGGTGATAAAGCCGGCCCGTTGAGCGCGCCGTTCACCATGTATTACAACTTCGACAAGGCGCTGGTGCCTTTCCTGCTGTTTGCCTGTTTGCCAACGTTGTTTACGGCGCAAACCGGTAAAAGCGCTAACAAACCCGGTTGGATCGCGCTGATTATCAGCGTCCCGGCCTTGCTGCTGTTGGCGGTGGCGCTCGGCGGCCTGAAGATTGAATTGCATGCCCCAGCCTGGATCCTGGCGTTTATCATGGCCAACCTGTTCTTTGTCTGTATGGCCGAAGAAGCGCTGTTCCGTGGCTATCTGCAGCAACGTCTCAGCCAGTGGTTAGGGGCCTGGCCGGCATTGATTATCGCCGCACTGATCTTCGGCGCAGCGCACCTGGCCGGCGGTATGCTGATGGTGGCTTTCGCTACGCTTGCCGGGCTGATTTACGGTCTGGCGTGGATGTGGAGCGGCCGCCTGTGGGTGCCGATTCTGTTCCACTTCGGGCTTAATCTGACCCATCTGCTGCTGTTCACTTACCCGCTGTACCAACACCCCTGATCCTCAGAACCGGCAGGCAAATCCCTGCCGGTTCTGCCGCTGAAAGCGCTATCACTCGCCCCTGATTGTTACTTTTCCTGCTTTCTTTCCCCTGCCGTCCTGGCGGTATTCTTGCTTGTGTCACGCCGTGTAAACGATTCCATTTTTCGCTCTGGATCACCTTTTTACTCCAAAGGACATGCTATATTTTTGGCCATAGTTATCCATTTACATGAGTCAAAAGGGCGTTAGCGGCAGGTGAAAGCGATTACACACAGCCGCAGCGACCAAGAAAAAGGAACCGTCATGACGGATTTTAATCCCATCGATCATCCCCACCGCCGCTACAACCCGCTGACCGGTCAATGGGTATTGGTATCACCGCATCGCGCCAAACGCCCCTGGCAGGGCCAGCAAGAAGCCGCACAGCTTGAAACACTGCCGCAGCACGATCCGGACTGCTTCCTCTGCCCGGGGAATACCCGCGTCACCGGTGATAAGAACCCGGATTATCAAAACACCTATGTGTTCACCAATGACTTTGCCGCGCTGATGACGGACACCCCGCTAGCGCCGGAGAGTCAGGATCCCTTAATGCGTTGCCAGAGCGCACGCGGCACCAGCCGGGTGATCTGCTTCTCCCCCGATCACAGCAAAACCCTGCCGGAGCTAACGCTGCCGGCCCTGGAAAGCGTGATCGCCGCCTGGCAGGAACAGACCGCCGATCTGGGACGCCGCTATCCGTGGGTGCAGGTATTTGAAAATAAAGGCGCGGCGATGGGCTGCTCCAACCCGCATCCGCATGGCCAGGTTTGGGCCAACAGTTTCCTGCCCAATGAAGCTGAGCATGAAGATCGCCTGCAGCACGAGTATTTCCAGCAGCACCAATCCTCATTGCTGCTGGACTACGTGCAGCGCGAACAGGCTGACGGCAGCCGCACGGTAGTGGAAACCGAACATTGGCTGGCGGTCGTCCCCTACTGGGCTGCCTGGCCGTTTGAGACGCTGTTACTGCCGAAAACCGCAGTGCAACGCATTACCGATCTTGACGCCGCACAGAGCAGCGATTTGGCGCTGGCACTGAAAAAGCTCACCAGCCGTTACGACAACCTTTTCCAATGTTCCTTCCCCTACTCCATGGGCTGGCACGGCGCGCCGTTCAATGATGCGGATAACCGCCACTGGCAGCTGCATGCCCATTTCTATCCGCCACTGCTGCGTTCCGCCACGGTGCGTAAATTTATGGTGGGTTATGAGTTGCTGGCGGAAACCCAGCGTGATTTGACCGCAGAACAGGCCGCAGAACGTCTGCGTGCCGTTAGCGATATTCATTACCGTGAAGCCGGAGCCAAAAAATGAGTTTGAAGAACCTTACCCACGCCCTGTTTACCGAACGTTTTGGCTACGCGCCCACGCTGACTATTCAGGCCCCTGGCCGGGTGAATTTGATCGGCGAACACACCGACTATAACGACGGTTTTGTGCTGCCGTGCGCCATTGACTATCAGACGGTGATCGCCTGCGCCAAACGCGACGACCGTCAGATCCGGGTGATCGCCGCCGATTACGAAGGTCAGCAGGATCAATTCTCTCTCGACAGCCCGATCGTCAGCCATCCGGATCAACGTTGGTCCGATTATGTACGCGGAGTGATCAAGCACCTGCAGCAGCGTAATACCGATTTTGGCGGCGCGGATCTGGTGATTTCCGGTAATGTGCCGCAGGGCGCCGGTCTCAGTTCTTCTGCCTCGCTGGAAGTTGCCGTTGGCCAGGCCATGCAGGCGCTGTATGCCCTGCCGCTGGATGGCGTAGCACTGGCGCTCAATGGTCAGGAAGCGGAAAACCAGTTCGTCGGCTGCAACTGCGGGATTATGGATCAGTTGATTTCCGCACTCGGTGAAAAAGACCATGCGTTGCTGATCGATTGCCGCACATTGGAGACCCGGGCGGTATCAGTCCCGGAAGATATTGCCGTGGTGATCATCAATTCCAATGTGAAGCGCGGGTTGGTGGACAGCGAATACAACACTCGTCGCGAGCAGTGTGAAGAGGCCGCACGCTTCTTCGGCGTCAAGGCGCTGCGCGACGTCAGCCCGGATCTGTTTTTCCCTATCCAGCATGAACTGGATCCGATCGTCGCCAAACGAGCGCGCCACGTGATCAGCGAAAACGATCGAACCCTGGCCGCTGCCGATGCGCTGGCCGCCGGTGATATGAAACTGATGGGCAAATTGATGGCAGAGTCGCACGCCTCAATGCGCGATGACTTTGAAATTACCGTACCGCCGATTGACCGGCTGGTAGAGATCGTTAAATCGGTTATCGGCGATCGCGGCGGTGTGCGCATGACCGGTGGCGGCTTTGGCGGCTGCATTGTGGCCTTGATGCCGCTGGCGCTGGTAGAACCGGTTCGCGCAGCCGTGGCACGCGAATATCCGTTGCAGACCAACGGGCTGAAAGAAACCTTTTACGTCTGCAAAGCGTCAGAGGGGGCCGGTACATGCTAAGCGACAGCCAGACGCTGGCTCCGGACGGCCAGCCTTATCAGTTAACCCAGTTGAAAAACGCCGGCGGGATGACCGTCACGCTGATGGATTGGGGCGCTACCTGGCTTTCCGCCGTACTGCCGCTGAAATCAGGCAAAACGCGTGAACTGCTGCTGGGTTGCCAAACACCGGCGGATTATCTGCAGCAGGCAGCCTATCTGGGGGCTACCGTCGGCCGCTATGCCAACCGCATCGCTAACGCCAGCCTGTTGATTGATGGCAAGCCGCATCCGCTGGTGGCCAATCAGGGGGAACACCAGTTACACGGTGGGCCGGAAGGCTTCAACACCCGTCGCTGGCGGATTGTTCAGCAGGATGAACAGCAGGTGAGTTACGCGCTGCATTCGCCAGACGGCGACCAGGGGTTTCCCGGTAACCTCGACGTGCAGGTCAACTACCGCCTCACCGCCGATAATCGCCTGGAAATCAGCTATCAGGCGCGGACCGACAGCGCCTGCCCGGTCAACCTGACCAATCACGCCTACTTCAACCTGGACGGGGCCGGCACCGATGCCCGTCACCAGCGGCTGCAACTGTTTGCCGACCGCTATCTGCCGGTCGACAGCGAGGGTATCCCCAGCGCCTCCCTTACCCCGGTGGAAGGCAGTGGCATGGACTTCCGTCGCCCGAAAACCCTGCTGCAGGATTTTTTGAGCGATCGCGACCAGCAACGGGTAAAAGGCTACGACCATGCCTATCTGCTGCACCGTACCTGTGGCGCACTGGATTGCCCGGCGGCTCACCTGTGGTCGGCCGATGGCCAGGTGCAAATGAGCGTGTTCACCAGCGCACCGGCGTTGCAACTCTACAGCGGCAATTATCTGGGCGGCACCCCGGCACGTGATGGCGGCAGATATGCCAATTACGCCGGGGTAGCGCTGGAAAGCGAGTTTTTGCCAGACAGCCCTAACCATCCGGAATGGCCACAGCCCGACTGTTGGTTGCAGCCGGGGCAGCAATATCTCAGCGCCACCCATTATCAGTTTTATCCTATTTGACCCGCTACGCCCCTTGCCAAGCGGCAGGGGGCCGTTTGTTATAAATGCTTACCTTTTTACCCCTCCGCGCCGCAGGCCGCTGCCTTTCCTTATTCCAAAGTGCACACTAGAATCAGGCTACGGTGATAAGCACAATACCTTGTGTAAAATCACAAATTTCGGCCACCCCGGCCGGTCAATAGCTGAAGGAACACCTATGCGTCTGATTACTGCACTTCCATTACTGGCGGGTTTACTGCTGAGCACCAACCTGATGGCTGCCGAAACTGCAGCAAAAACCCCGTCACCGGCGCAGGCTGCACAGCAGAAACGCATGACCGATTGTAATCAACAGGCCTCTGGCAAAGCGCTGAAAGGCGCGGACCGCTCCACCTTTATGAGCACCTGCCTGAAATCCGAAGGCACCGCTGCGACCAAAACCTTAACCCCGCAGCAGCAGAAAATGAAAACCTGTAACGCCGACGCCAAGACCAAAAGCCTGACTGGCGACGCACGTAAAACCTTCATGAGCACTTGCCTGAAAAAATCGGTCTGATCCCCTGCTCCTACGGCACGGCTGAATTCCCTTTAGCCGTGCTGCCTTCCCTTTCGGCGCCCGCCTGAACGATTCAGCTTTTCCTCGGCACAGCACTTACTTTGCGGCAAGAAATTGGCTATGGTTAAACACTATCGATTGCCGAGCCACCGGCCGCGGCAATATAATGATTTTCGTTATCATTGAAATGTCAGATTATTAAGGAGTTAAGCTATGGCTGTAACTAAGCTGGTTCTGGTGCGTCACGGCGAAAGCCAGTGGAACAACGAAAACCGCTTCACCGGTTGGTATGATGTTGATTTGTCTGAGAAAGGCCGCACCGAAGCGAAAGCTGCTGGCGAACTGTTGAAAAACGAAGGTTTCGCTTTTGACTTTGCTTACACTTCCGTACTCAAGCGTGCTATCCACACCCTGTGGAACATTCTGGACGAACTGGATCAAGCCTGGCTGCCGACTGAAAAATCCTGGAAACTGAACGAACGTCACTACGGCGCGTTGCAGGGTCTGAACAAGGCTGAAACCGCAGAAAAATACGGTGACGAGCAGGTTAAGCAATGGCGTCGCGGTTTTGCCGTAACCCCACCAGAGCTGACCAAAGATGACGAGCGCTACCCAGGCCACGACCCACGTTACTCTGCGCTGACCGAGCAAGAGCTGCCGCTGACCGAAAGCCTGGCGCTGACCATCGATCGCGTGATCCCTTACTGGGATGAAGAAATCCTGCCACGTATCAAAAGCGGCGAGCGCGTTATCGTTGCTGCTCACGGCAACTCCCTGCGTGCGCTGGTGAAATACCTGGATAACCTGAGCGAAGACGAGATCCTCGAACTGAACATCCCAACCGGCGTGCCGTTGGTGTATGAGTTCGACGAGAACTTCAAGCCAATCAAACGTTACTACCTGGGCAATGCCGACGAGATCGCTGCTAAAGCGGCCGCCGTGGCAAACCAGGGTAAAGCGAAGTAATCTTCACCCGTTGAAGACTAAAAAGCCCCCGGTTTTGGCCGAGGGCTTTTTTTATGGCGCAAAGTGGGGCTTTACTTGTTGCGACGCACTTTCACTGCTTCCGCCAGTTCACGCAGTACAGTTTCGGTGTCTGACCAGCCGATGCAGGCGTCGGTGACGCTCTTGCCGTAAACCAGCGGATCGCCGCTTTCCAGGTTCTGGTTGCCTTCCACCAGATGGCTTTCGATCATCACGCCCATAATCGCCTTTTCACCGCCGGCAATCTGTTGGCAGACGTCTGCGTTCACTTCCAGCTGCTTTTTGAACTGCTTGCTGCTATTGGCGTGGCTAAAATCGATCATCACCTGTGCAGGCAGACCCGCTTTCAGCAGGCCTTCTTTGACTTGTTTCACGTGTGCCGCGCTGTAGTTCGGCTCTTTGCCGCCGCGCAGAATGATGTGACAATCGCCGTTACCGCTGGTGTTAACAATGGCCGAGTGGCCCCATTTGGTTACCGACAGGAAACAGTGCGGCGCGCTGGCGGCGTTGATGGCATCAATCGCCACCTTAATGGTGCCATCGGTGCCGTTTTTGAAGCCAACCGGGCAAGACAGGCCGGAAGACAGTTCGCGGTGCACCTGAGATTCCGTGGTGCGTGCGCCGATCGCGCCCCAGCTCATCAGATCTGCCAGATACTGCGGGGTGATCATGTCGAGGAATTCGCCGGCAGCCGGCAGGCCAGAATCATTGATATCCAGCAGCAGCTTACGCGCCAAACGCAGGCCGTCGTTGATCTGGAAGCTATTATCCATCTGCGGATCGTTGATCAAACCCTTCCAGCCCACGGTAGTACGCGGTTTTTCAAAATAAACGCGCATCACCACTTCCAGCTCACCGCTCAGTTCCTGACGCAGCGCCAGCAGGCGACCGGCGTACTCTTTGGCGGCTTTGGTATCGTGGATCGAGCAAGGGCCGATCACCACCAACAGGCGATCGTCGCTGCCGCGAAGGATCTGATGAATGGCATTGCGTGCCTGTGACACCGTCTCTGCTGCACGTTCAGTGGCCGGAAACTTTTCTAACAGGGCCACCGGTGGCAGGAGTTCCTTAATTTCTTTAATACGTAAATCGTCATTTAGGTAATTCATCACTTTTCCATTCGGTATCGAGAGGCGTTATTTCGCAGAGCGTAGATCTGACCAATTTAGCCTGTGAGGATAACGCTGTAAATCACCTTTGCCGCCTGCAGAATGAACGTCCTGATTAACAGTAGATTGTGCTGTTTCATCAGCAGAGCACAGTGGCTCCTTTTTGGTTATGCTAACGGCCAGGATCCGTTACTCGAGCCAAGCCATGCCCTCATTGTTATTAGTTGATGACCACCCGGTGGTTCATGTCGCACTGGAAGCGGCGCTAATCAAGTCTTCCCGCTCCTATGTTCTACAGGCGGTAGAGGATGACGTACAGGCGCTGGCCCAGTTGGCCGCAGCCGACTTTGCACTGGTGATCCTCGATATCGGCCTGCCGCAGGTAGACGGCCTGCAACTGCTGAAAAAGATTCGCCGCCATTACCCGCAGCAGTCGATCCTGATTTATACCGCCCAGGAAGAAGAGATTTATGCCCGTATGGCCTATGCGGCCGGTGCCAACGGCTTTGTTCACAAGGGCAGCCGACTGGAACAACTGGTGCTGGCGATTGAAACCGTGCTGGGCGGGGAACTGAGCTTTCCCGCCGCCGCGATGGCAGAAGAAACCCAGCCGACAGAAGGCTCGCTACTGACGCCAAAAGAACTGCAGGTTCTCGGGCTGCTCAGTAAAGGGTTGTCCAACCTACAAATTGCCGAGATGCTGAGCATCAGCAACAAAACCGTCAGCACCCACAAGAAGAATATTTTGCGCAAGACTGGCGCCAGTAACCTGCTGGAGCTGGTGGCGGTGTTTAAAGAGCTGACGCCATGATGCGTGGAGTCCTGTTGCTGTTAACCCTGCTGCTGAGCCTCGGCAACGTCACACAGGCAGCGCAGCCGGTGAGTTATCGGTTGGTCAGCAACCTGAATATCCCGCTCGATATGTTGATCGCCAGTGAGAAAAACCCCTGGCGCGATGCCACTTTGCGTGTCGGCATCATCAGTGAAAATACCAGCCCCTATAACATCATTGTGGATGACGATTTGTACGGTTTGAACGCCGACTATCTTGGTTATGTTCAGCAGGTTACCGGCATTCACTTTCAGATTTACGGTTTTGCCGATCTGGCGCAGCTAGAGCAGGCGCTGCATGACGGGACTATCGATCTGGTGTACGGCATTCCGCAAAACGAAGCCCTGCACGGCCTGAAAATTTCGCAGCCTTATTACGTCAGTAATCTGCGTGTGCTGCGGGATCGCAGCAATGACCGCCAGGTGATGCTCAATTCCGCCAACGCGCGGGTGGCTATCAGCACCCTGACCGATATGCAGGCCGGTCAAGCGTTGCAGGCGGTGTCCTCTCACGTGCAGCGTTATGACAATAACCTGCAGGCGGTGTATGCCTTGCTCAACGGCAGCAGCGACTACTTTATTGCCGACGAAGCCAGCGCCAGTTTTATCATTGACCAGTTACAGCTCGGCCAGCTTTATCAGATTGAAAGTACCGTCAACCTCGGGAATCTGTCATTCGTCTTCGCCTCTGCCAACCCGACGCTGATCGACACCCTCAACGTCGCCATCGCCGATACCCCGATGGAGTTTATGAATGCCATACAGCGTCGCTGGAGTAAAAAAATCCCCAGCTATCTCGATACCGGCAACGCCGATCTGACCCAGATGGAAAAACACTGGGTATCGACCCATCCCACCGTTTATTACGCCGCCATCGAGAATAATTTTCCGTTCGCCTACCGGGGTTCCGGCGGGCAGGCGCGTGGATACGCAATCGACATTCTGAATATCATCGCGCAGAACACCGGACTGCGCTTTATGCCGCTCTGGGCGCGCAACCCCGAGCAGGCCGACCAATTGGTACAATCCGGTCAGGCCAGCTTCCGCACCGCACTGCCGTTGTCACGGGGCGTAAAAGCCCGCTACAGCGCCAGCATGCCGATCCACCGTTCACTGTGGGGAGTTTATGTCGGTCAGCACGATAACGGCATTTCCACCTGGAGCGATCTGACCGGTAAACGCATCGGCGTGCTGCAGGGGGATTTGGCGCAGGCGCTGGTGCCCGCCAGCGAAGAGTTGATCCATTTTGCCGACAGCAAGGCCATGTATGACGCCCTGGCCAACGGCCAGCTGGATGCGCTGGTGGATAATGTGATCTCGGCAAACTTTGTCGCCCTGTCACGTTATTCCGGTGCGATAAAACTGGCGTTCGCGGCCAATAACATCGCCTACCCGGTGGCATTCGGCGTGCGGCAGGATCAGCCACTGCTGCTGGCTATCCTCGATAAAAATCTGATGCAGATCCCGTCCGAAACGCTGCAATCGCTGCGCGATGAATGGATTGTCGATCGCAGCAACCTGATTGATGCCGTAAATGAAAACCGCATGCAGCCGCAAACCACCTGGCTGCTGGCGCTGTTGGCGGCAGCGATCCTGCTGCTGGTGGGGCTGACCCTGCGGCGCTTCATCCTGCAGCGTAGGGAAAAACGTGAGCGTGAGGTCATCGAGCTGGCTCGTCAGCATGCCGAAGCCGAGAACCGCATGAAGAGCAAGTTCCTGGCCACCGTCAGCCATGAACTGCGTACGCCAATGCACGCCATTCTTGGCCTGCTGGAACTGGAGCTTAAACGTCAGCCGACGCCGGAGGGCTTACCGGTGATTTACAGTTCGGCGTCGTCTTTGCTTAACCTGCTCAATGACCTGCAAGATCACGCGCGGCTGGAAACCGGTTCGTTGACGCTGGTCGCCCGGAGCGTGGCGCTGCAACCCTGGATAGCCCACATCAACGCCCTGTATCAACCGCTGATCGGCGAACGCCCGGTGACGCTAAACGTCAGTGCGGCCGACAACCTGCCCGCCGCTGTTCTCATTGATGGTGAGCGTTTACTTCAGGTGGCTAACAATCTGATAAACAATGCAATTAAGTTCACGCCACACGGCACCATTCAGGTGAATATCGGTTGGCATGAGCAGGTTCCACCGCAGGGGGAACTGTGGCTGACGGTGGCCGACAGCGGCTGTGGTATCGCCGCCGATGAGATAGATAAACTGTTCCAACCGTTCTATCGCGCACGCGGTGCACAGCGCGTATCCGTTCAGGGGACCGGGTTGGGGCTGTCTATCTGTAAAGAGATTATCGAACAAATGGGTGGTCGAATTGCGTTGCAATCGCAACCCGGCCTCGGCACTCAGGTGACACTGTCCGTGCCGGTAAGCCAGGTCGCTGTCGATCCCACGACTCAGCAGGCCGACACACCACTCATTCTGCCGCCGCCAACCCTGCGCGTAGCCCTGATCGACGATCACCCCACCAACCTGCTGTTGATGGAGCGGCAACTGCGCCACTTCGGCCTGCAGCCGACGTTATTCGAGCAAGGCCATAAGCTGTTGAAGGCCCACCGTCGGCAGCCGTTCGACCTGCTGTTTATCGATTACAATATGCCGCGTCCGGACGGCCTGACGCTGGCGAGGCTGATACGCCGCGACGAGCAACGCCATCAGCGCCCGGCCTGCCAGATCATTCTCTGCTCGGCCGACGTGCAGGAATTTACCCGCATCCCGCCGGGCCTGGTGGCGATAGATCGCTTTTTAACCAAGCCAATTGCTCTGGCCGCAATAGCCCAGACGCTACCGCAGCAACCCCAGGCGCTGGAGCGGCAGTTAGTCCTTACTGACCTGCAGCAAACCCTGGTTGATATGGCCGGTAATGAGCGACCGATGATCCTGCGTTTGGCAACAACGCTGCAGACGACGCTGCGGCAGGACCGGCAACGGCTTGAGCAGGCGGCACAGAATCAGGACTGGCCAACCCTGGCGCAAACCGCGCATCGCATCAAGGGCAGCCTGCTGATGCTGCAACTGCCTGCAGCGGCCAGCCTGTGCCAACAACTGGCGGACAGCGGTCGTGAAGGAACATTCATTCAGGCCGCCTATACTGAATTGAGTACGTTAGTGGAACAGATCCTGATAGAACTGGATAATCTGGTCAGCACTGACGAGTCGTATTTTGCTATGGATAAGGAAGAATAATGTCGGACGCCCCACACGTACACCAGCCAAAAGACAGTAATAGTAAACGCCTACTGACCGCTTTTTTAGTCACCGCGGTCTTTATGGTCGCCGAAGTGGCCGGCGGGTTAATTTCAGGTTCACTGGCGCTGCTGGCGGATGCCGGCCATATGCTCACCGACGCCGCCGCGCTGCTGGTGGCCTTGATGGCCGTCCACTTCTCACAGCGTAAGCCCAATGCGCGCCACACCTTCGGTTATCTGCGTCTGACCACCCTGGCGGCCTTCCTCAACGCCGCCGCGCTGTTGGTGATCGTGGTATTCATCCTGTGGGAGGCGATACGGCGTTTCTTCGAGCCACAGCCGGTGATGGGTACGCCAATGCTGATTATCGCCATAGCGGGGCTGCTGGCCAACCTGTTCGCCTTCTGGCTACTGCACCGGGGCAGCGAAGAGAAAAATATCAATGTGCGCGCTGCCGCATTGCATGTGCTGGGTGATTTACTGGGGTCGGTGGGCGCCATCGCCGCCGCCATTGTGATCCTGACCACTGGCTGGACGCCGATTGACCCGATATTGTCAGTGCTGGTGTCTTGTCTGGTGATTCGCAGCGCCTGGCGACTGCTGAAAGAGAGTTTCCACGAACTACTGGAAGGCACGCCGCAGGAGGTGGACATCAACAAGTTGCAAAAGGACCTGTGCCTGAATATTCCGGAAGTACGCAATATTCATCACGTCCATGTGTGGCAGATTGGTGAACAAAAGTTGATGACGCTGCATGCGCAGGTGATACCGCCGCACGACCATGATGGTTTGCTGCGCCGTATTCAGGCCTATCTGCTGGAGCACTATCGGATTGGTCACGTAACCATTCAGATGGAATATCAGCACTGTGATACACCCGACTGTGGGATTAACCGGGCCCCCGAGCCGAGTGACCACTCACATTCACATGTGGGACATCATCACTAGAATCCACTGGGGCGCCTTATTCGGCGCCCCAGCGTTATTATGGTGCAGAAGATAATGGCCGCGATTGATTGTTGCCGGCGCTTTTGATCCACAGCCAGGAGCCGTTCAGCGCAATCAACGTCAGGATCACGTATTCCAGCGCCATGGCATAGACGCCCTGGTAGGCGAATATCGCCACGCTGATCACGTCAATCACTATCCACAACAGCCAGTTTTCCACGTACTTGCGCGTCATCAGGATCATCGCCACGATCGACAACACCATCATGGTCGAATCCCAGAATGGGAAGGCATCCGGCTGCAGTTGCGGCATTTGCACGCTCAAACCAAGCCCCTGCATCACCGTCACCGCTGCCTGCGTCAACCAGGCAAACACGCGGTCAATATTGAACGTCATCAAGGCTATGCCGATAACGCACACCGCCGCCCAGCTCAGCGCCTTCGGCAGTGACAGCCAACGTATCTTCAGCTCGGCCTGGTTATCCTGAGTCTGACGGCTCCAGGCGTACCAGCCGTAGATATTGGCGACAAAAAAGAACAGCTGCAGCAGCAGGCTGGCGTAAAGCTGGATTTGAAAGAAAATCACCGCAAACAGCGTGACGTTAATCAGGCCGAACAGGTAATTGATAATTTTCTCTTTGCTGGCATACCAAATGCACAGCAGGCCAAACAGGGTGCCGATAGCCTCAATCCATGACAGATCGTAGCCCCCCGCTCCCAGCGGGATATGCACCAGGATATTGCTGGTACTGAAAAAACTCATTTTATCTTCCTTATTAAATGGTTAAGCGTTCCCTTTAACCTGCACCCTTAACTCAGCGGCGAAATCCAACATCCGGTTCAACGGGATCAGCGCCTTCTGACGCAACGCGGCATCGACATGGATCTCATGCAGTACACCGCCGTGCTCCAGCCCATCGGCGATAGCCTTCAGGCCATTCATCGCCATCCACGGGCAGTGTGCGCAGCTACGACAGGTGGCACCTTCCCCGGCGGTTGGCGCTTCGAACAACTCTTTGTCCGGGCAGGCCTGTTGCATCTTATAAAAAATACCGCGATCGGTGGCAACAATCAGCTGCGAATTAGGCAGAGTTTTCGCCGCCTGAATCAATTGGCTGGTTGAGCCTACCGCATCGGCCAGGCTGACCACCGCCTGTGGTGACTCCGGATGCACCAGTATCGCCGCGTTCGGGTACAAGGCCTTCATCCGCATCAGGGCCTGGGTTTTAAACTCGTCATGGACGATACAGGCACCCTGCCAGCACAGCATATCTGCACCGGTTTGCTTTTGCACATAGCTCCCCAGGTGGCGATCCGGCGCCCAGATGATTTTCTCACCCAGGCTGTCGAGATGTTCAATCAGTTCAACGGCGATACTGGAGGTGACCACCCAGTCCGCCCGCGCTTTTACCGCCGCTGAGGTATTAGCGTAGACCACCACGGTTCTGTCCGGGTGGCTGTCGCAAAAGGCATTGAATTCTTCTTCCGGGCAACCGAGATCCAGCGAGCACTCGGCGTTCAATGTCGGCATCAGCACCCGTTTTTCGGGGCTGAGGATCTTGGCGGTTTCCCCCATAAAACGCACCCCGGCAACCAGCAGGGTCGAAGCCGGATGATTGCTGCCAAAGCGCGCCATCTCCAGCGAGTCCGCCACGCAGCCACCGGTTTCTTCCGCCAGCGCCTGGATCTCCGGATCGGTATAGTAATGGGCTACCATCACCGCATTACGCTGCTTGAGCAGGATTTTAATCTTCTCGCGGTAAAACGCCTTCTGCGCGTCGTCCAGCGGTACCGGCTTGGGCGGGAACGGGTACACCGCCGCATTAACATCAAACATTTCACTCATCGCTGCAATCTCTGTGCTAGGCTGGGTGTCTGCTGCCCGGGTATCACCCCATCGCAACCCCCTTCGTTTTATATACTAAACAAAATACCTTTATTTGTGCGAAAAGTCCGCTGATATTTTATATTTGCGCGGAAGATGTTTAATTCATTAAAAATTTAAAAGGATAAAATGCAAAGAAAGAGAGGGTTCAAGGTGCAACCAGGTACTAAAAGAGATAAACGGATAAAACGGATTGAAGATGCTGGGGGGCAAACCGGGGATACCGTGCGGGATTGATTCGGCCTTTGGCCTCACCCTACGGGCAACGCTATGCGTTGTCGTATCGCTGCGCGATGCTCGAACCTGAACGCAGCTTCTCACCCACACGGTTCGTGCGTTATGCCAATCAAGAGTTTATAAATTACGGAAGTGTATTTCTTTAAGAATGGTGGGCCGTGCGGGATTCGAACCTGCGACCAATTGATTAAAAGTCAACTGCTCTACCAACTGAGCTAACGGCCCACTGAGGGGATACTGCTGAACCGCGTAAGCAGGAGAGGAACTCGCTGCAATAATGGTGGGCCGTGCGGGATTCGAACCTGCGACCAATTGATTAAAAGTCAACTGCTCTACCAACTGAGCTAACGGCCCACTGACGTGGTTTACTGCTGAACAACCAATACAAAACCGAAGCTCGTATTGCGGAAAAACCATTCTGAAATGGTGGGCCGTGCGGGATTCGAACCTGCGACCAATTGATTAAAAGTCAACTGCTCTACCAACTGAGCTAACGGCCCACAGCAGTGGTGGGTGATGACGGGCTCGAACCGCCGACCCCCTCCGTGTAAAGGAGATGCTCTACCAACTGAGCTAATCACCCACTAGTGTGGTTACTGCTACTACTTCAGAAATTGGTGGGTCGTGCGGGATTCGAACCTGCGACCAATTGATTAAAAGTCAACTGCTCTACCAACTGAGCTAACGACCCAATTTCCTTGCTGCTTTAACATCTTGCAAGATGTCTTGGCAACGGCGGCATATATTACTAATTTATCTTGGCAGCGCAACCTAAATTTATAAACAACAGGTTCAACTGCTTGTTCTTCACACGAATGAGCCCAGAAATCGGTCAAATCGACTAACTTCTGGGCTCATTTTTTTACTGACTAACCTGCTACTCGACTTTTCGCCTGTTTGGCCGCAGCACTGGTTGGGTATTGTTTAATCACCTGCTGGAACACGGCTTTGGCTTTATCGGCCTGCCCTTTTTCCTGCATGATGATACCTACCTTGTACATTGCGTCCGGTGCCTTAGGTGATTTTGCGTAATTCTTCACCACCACCGCATAATAGTAAGCCGCATCATCTTTCTTACCCTTGTTGTAGAACAACTGGCCGAGCCAATAGTTGGCGTTGGGCTGGTAAGTTGATTTTGGGTACTGTTTTACGAAGGACTGAAAAGCGGAAATAGCCTGGTCATACTGTTTTTTTTCCAGCGCCAATGAAACAGCGGCGTTGTAGTCGCTGTTTTCATCACCCGTACTGGCCGGCGCTGCGGCTGTAGCGCCCGCAGAGGCGCTCTCAGCGCCGTCAGTGGACGCAGCCGCTGCTGCCCCACCTGCGGCACCCGCTGCAGCAGCGGAGCTCTGAGCGCCGCCCTGGCTGATGCTATCCATCTGTTGATAGATCTGCTTTTGGCGTTCAACAACCTGATTCAGTTGATATTGGTTTTCCTGGATTTGCCCGCGGAGAGAGTCAATATCGCGCTGGTTGTCAGAGAGTTGTTGCTGGAGTTGGTTTAAAAGCTGGCCCTGAGCATTGCTGATGCGCTCAAGTGAGGTGACACGGTCTTCGACCGAGCCGGAGCCGACATTACTGATTGGCGCTTGGGCAGTAGCGGCCCATGGGACCGCTACGCCAACCAGTAACGACAGACTCAACAAGTGACGTCTGAAGTTACTGTTCATGCGATTCTCTTAGTAAACCAGAACTGCACGACGGTTTTTAGCATAAGCCGCTTCGTCGTGGCCCAGTACTGCTGGTTTTTCTTTACCGTAAGAAACGATAGAGATCTGGTCAGCAGAAACGCCTTTACCTTGCAGGTACATTTTGACTGAGTTAGAACGACGCTCACCCAGGGCAATGTTGTATTCCGGCGTACCGCGTTCATCCGCGTGGCCTTCAACGGTCACTTTGTAAGACGGGTTGTTACGCAGGAATGCAGCGTGCGCGTCCAGCATCTGAGCGAACTCAGAGCTCACGTCATACTTGTCCAGGCCGAAGTAAACAATGTTGTTCTTCTGCAGTTCTTGCATCTGCAGACGAGCTTGTTCTTCAGAAGACAGGTTGCTGCTGCCATTTTCTGTACCAGTGCCAGCGCCAGCGCCCATACCAGATTGGTCGTTGTTTGCGCTTTTGTTAGAACTACAAGCCGCTACAGCCAGAACTGGCAGTGCCAGCAGAAGCCCTTTCAGCACTTTGTTCAGTTGCATTTCTTTAATCCTTTTATAGTTTGCCATACATATTTACACATGCATCACAGATACGGCGACCAGGCAGGGAATTTGACCTGTCCATCAGTTGCCGGAAGACGCGCTTTAAAACGCCCATCAGTCGATACCAGTTGCAGCACGGAGCCCATACCTTGCGTGGAGCTATAGATCACCATGGTGCCATTTGGCGCAATACTAGGCGTTTCGTCCAGGAAGGTGCCGGTCAAAACTTGAACTGCACCCGATCCGAGATCTTGTTTGGCGATATGCTGAGCACCACTGTTAGAGCTCACCATCACCAGGAATTTACCATCAGAGCTGACTTCAGAATCCTGATTCTGAGAGCCTTCCCATGTCAGACGCTGTGACGCACCGCCACTGGCACTGACTTTATAAATCTGTGGTCTGCCGCCCTGATCGGAGGTATAGGCCAGAGACTGCCCATCCGGGAACCAGGTCGGTTCGGTATTGTTGCTGCGCCCGTCGGTGATTTGGGTGATCTGGCCAGAGCCAAGATTCATCACGTACAGGTTCAGGCTACCGCTTTTAGACAGCGCAAACGCCAGGCGGCTGCCGTCCGGTGAGAACGCCGGCGCCCCGTTGTGACGCGGGAACGAAGCGATCTGACGGATAGCACCGTTAGCCAGGGTCTGCACAACCAGCGCAGAACGGCCGCTTTCAAAGGTTACGTACGCCAGTTTGCTGCCGTCCGGCGACCAGGCCGGGGACATCAGAGGTTCTGGTGAACGATGTACCGTAAACTGGTTGTAGCCGTCGTAATCCGCCACGCGCAGCTCATACGGGAATTTCCCGCCGTTGGTCTGCACTACGTATGCGATACGGGTACGGAATGCGCCCTTGATACCGGTCAGCTTCTCAAACACTTCGTCACTGGCAGTGTGAGCAGAATAACGCAACCATTGTTTGGTCACTTTATACTGGTTCTGCGCCAGAACGGTGCCTGGTGAGCCCGAAGTGTCCACCAGTTGATAAGAGATCAGGTAGCCGCCGTCTGCACCAGGTTGCACCTGGCCGACCACGACCGCGTCAATGCCCAATGCAGTCCAGGCCGCCGGCGTCACTTCAGACGCGGTGGTAGGTTGCTGAGGCATACGCGCCACGTCAATTGGGTTGAATTTGCCGCTGTTGCGCAGGTCTGCGCCGACAATTTTGCCAATATCTTCCGGAGGCGTGCCTGGGCCCGCCCATTTAAACGGCACCACGCCAATCGGACGAGCGGAGTCGACCCCTTGGGTGATTTCAATGCGAACTTCCGCGTGAAGAACGGATGCCCACAGTATTAAAAAACCTAGCGCTACTCGAAATGCCTGCTTCATCTCATCTCCCTTATCCAGGCGGAATGCCTGCGATAAATTAGCAGAATTTTAACAAACCAACTCAAACAAAACTACATAATCCCTGTTGGTTACCTTAGTACATCCCTGTCACGACTCAGTAAGAACAACACTTATTGAGGTTTGAATTCAAGTATAGAACTCTTAAATTGCTGATAAACGGCATCACTCGGCGGTTTAGGAATATTTGCCGATTTTGCCGCAGCAACCGCTGCCTGACATAATGCAGGATCACCGCCTGCTGCCTGAACACTGATCAATAAGCCATCGGGAGCCAGACGGATGCGCAGATCGCAGGTTTTTCCACTGTAATCCGAGGCACCGTAAAACTTGCTCTGGATAGCAGCCTGTATCTGGCTTTTGTAGCCGTTGATATCAGCACCACTGGCACCCGCAGTCTTGGCATTGCCCTGACCGGCCGGTTTACCGTCACCCTTCTGCTTGCCGCCGCCTTTCGGCGCGTTTTTACCGTCCGCCAGGCCACCAAACAGTTCGTCAACCTCTGAAGACTGATTCGCAGCTGCAGCGGCCGCTTTCTTCTTGGCATCTGCGGCTTTCTTGGCTGCGGCCTTCTCAGCAGCAGCGGCTTTTTTCTCTGCCTCTGCGGCCGCTTTCTTCTCGGCATCAGCAGCCGCTTTTTTCTCAGCCTTCTCAGCTTCTGCGGCAGCCTTCTTCTCGGCGTCGGCAGCGGCTTTTTTCTCTGCAGCTTCAGCGGCAGCGGCTTTCTTCGCTTCTTCCGCCTGTTTCTTGGCGGTAGCCGCGGCGGCAGCTTCTTTCTTGGCTTCAGACTCGGCTTTCTTCTGCGCGTCTGCCTGTGCTTTAGCGACCTTATCCGCTTCGGCCTTGGCCTTGGCGGCAGCGGCTTCCGCTACTTTCTGTTGTTCTTTGGCTTTCGCCGCGGCGTTCTCGGCCACTTTTTGCTGTTCAGCTGCCTGCTTTTGTTGCTCCGCCGCTTGCTTTTGCTGCTCTGCGGCCTGCTTTTGCTGTTCAGCCTGTTCTTTCGCGTCCTGGGCCGCTTTTTCCTGCGCGCTCAAACGCTCTTTCTCCAGCTCTTTCAGGCGCTGTTGTTCCGCCGCCTGCTTCTGCTGAAGTTCTTCGGCCTGTTGCTCCGCTTTTTTCTGGCGCTGCTTTTCAGCACGCTGCGCGTCGTTACTCTGCTGTTGCTGGCGGTTGTACTGCTCCACCACTGCCCCGGGATCGACCATCACTGCACCGACGACCGAACCGTCGCCGCCACCGCCGGCACTCATTTCGACGTTTTCTTGCAGCGAGCCCCAAATCAGCAGGGCAATCAATACAAAGTGCAGAACGACCGAAACAATAACGGCGCGGTTCAGCTTATCGTTTTGCTCAGTTGCCTTTACCAAAATAGATTCCCAAAAACTGGTGTTGCTTATACGGGGTTCCTGCACCGCAGCGCAGGAACCGGGTTGCCACTGACCTTAGGGTCAAATTGGCTGGGTCATCAGCCCCACAGAAGTGACGCCCGCCTGATGGAGAATATTCAATGCCTTGATAATCTCATCGTACGGAACTTCCTTCGCCCCACCGATCAAAAAGACCGTCTTGGGGTTGGCCGCCAAACGCGACTTGGCTTCGGCTGCAACCTGCTCCGGCGGCAACAGTTCCATGCGGTCGTGATCCACCACCATGGTGTATTGGCCCACGCCGGAAACCTCGAGGATCACCGGTGGATTATCACTGCTGGAAACCGCTTTGGAATCGGTGGCGTCCGGCAGATCAACCTCAACGCTCTGGGTGATGATCGGTGCGGTTGCCATAAAGATCAGCAACAGCACCAGCAACACGTCGAGCAACGGAACGATGTTAATTTCGGACTTCAGCTCGCGCCGATTACGTCCACGAACTCTCGCCATGCTACCTCCTACTTATTTGCTGTCGCTGGAGAAGGCCTGACGATGCAGAATAGCGGTGAACTCTTCCATAAAGTTGTCGTAATTCTGCTCAAGCTTGTTGACGCGCTGGTTGAGGCGGTTATAGGCCATAACGGCCGGGATAGCGGCGAACAGACCGATGGCGGTTGCGATCAGTGCTTCGGCGATACCCGGTGCTACCATTTGCAGCGTGGCCTGTTTCACCGCACCCAGTGCGATAAAGGCGTGCATAATCCCCCACACGGTGCCGAACAGGCCGATATACGGACTGATCGAACCCACGGTGCCGAGGAAAGGAATGTGGTTTTCCAGCGTTTCCAGTTCGCGGTTCATCGAGATACGCATGGCACGTGACGCACCTTCGATCACCGATTCCGGCGCATGGTTATTAGCGCGGTGCAAACGAGCGAACTCTTTGAAACCAGAGTGGAAAATTTGCTCTGAGCCGGTCAGGCTATCGCGACGCGCCTGGCTTTCCTGATACAAACGGGAAAGCTCAATACCGGACCAGAATTTGTCTTCAAAGGCTTCGGCGTCACGCGTGGCCGCATTAAGGATGCGGGTACGCTGGATGATGATCGCCCAGGAGGCCACTGAGAAGCATATCAAAATCAACATGATAAGCTTAACCAGCAGGCTGGCCTTCAAGAATAAATCTAGGATGTTCATCTCATTCACTGCTTAAACTCCGCGACAATAGACTTAGGAAGCGCTATCGGCTTCATTTGGTGTGGATCAATACATGCAATCAACACGTCGGCCTGACTCAAAAGAGTTCCGTCAGAATTGACAATGCGTTGAGCAAACGTAAGAGAAGCCCCGCGCATTGAGGTGATTTCACTCTGGACTTCCAACTGGTCGTCAAGACGAGCAGGAAGCAGATAATCAACCGTCATGCGCCGGACAGCGAAGGCGACATTTTCACTGAGCAGCTGCTGTTGATGAAAGTTATGATGACGCAGCATCTCGGTGCGCGCTCTTTCAAAAAAAGCCACATAGCGGGCGTGATAGACCACACCACTGGCATCGGTATCTTCGTAGTAAACGCGAACCGGCCATCGAAACAACGTATTACTCACTCTACTTCCCAGCAATGCAATTTAACGGTGCTACTATACGCAAGACGGATCGGGTTGGGAATGGGTTACAAGATGGGAACGAAAATAATTATGGGCCGCGATGGCCCATAACTTGGGGGTATAGCGGAGATTATAAAGAAACGTAAAGTAATCCTGCGGCCAGGATCACAATTGCCGGAAGTGGCGCAAAAAAAGCTCGCCACAGGGTGCGTTGCGGTCGGAACCCGACCCCATGAACCACCCCGGCACAGACTGCCCAAATAAGCAGCAGCCCTTCCCAAATCTCCAGCGAGCTGGTCTTCGCCGCAAAGCGGGTCGGATCCCAGAAAATACAGCCCGCCAAAATCAACGCCAGCACCAGTGAAAGGGCCCGGACCGGGCCCTTGTCGGTGATAGCGTACAGCTTGTCAGTCAGTGACAAACTCATCACTTATCGTCTTGCTGTGCTTTTGAATCTTCGTGGTGCTCAAGCGCCAGCGCCGTGATGATGCCGAAGGCACAGGCAAGAAGCGTTCCGAGAATCCAGGCAAAATACCACATGGTTTAGCTCCCTATCCTTAATACAGCGAATGCTTGTTGTTCTCGATGAAGTTCTTGTCGAGACGGCCGAACATTTTGTAGTACGACCAGCTGGTGTACGCCAGAACGATAGGCACGAAGATCGCCGCGACAACGGTCATCACTTGCAGCGTCAACAGGCTGGAGGTGGCGTCCCACATGGTCAGGCTGATGTTAGGCACGGTGCTTGACGGCATCACGAACGGGAACATCGTCACCCCGGCGGTCAGGATCACACAGGCAATGGTCAGCGACGAGGTCACGAACGCCAGCGCGTCTTTCGACAAGCGCGAGAACAGCACCGTGAACAGCGGCAGCACCACGCCCAGTGCAGGCAGTGCCCACAGCAGCGGATACTTGTTGAAGTTGATCAACCAGGCACCGGCCTGATGAGCCACTTCTTTACGCATCGGGTTAGACTCCGCCATGGTGTTCAGCGTCGAGGTAATCACATAACCGTCGATGCCTTTGACCAGCCAGATACCGCCCAACAGGAAGAACACCGCCATCACCAGCGTGGAGATCTGCGCCGCAGCGCGAGCACGCAGGTGAATTTCACCGCTGGTACGCATCTGCAGGTAAGTTGCCCCCTGGGTCACCAGCATGGTCAAACTGACCACGCCCGCCAACAGACCAAACGGATTGAGCAGTTGGAAGAAGTTGCCGGTGTAGAACAGGCGCATGTATTCATCCATGTGGAACGGCACGCCCTGCAACAGGTTGCCGAACGCCACGCCGAATACCACCGCAGGCACGAAGCTGCCGATAAAGATGCCCCAGTCCCACATGTTGCGCCAGCGGCTGCTCTCCAGCTTCGAGCGGTAGTCAAAACCGACCGGGCGGAAGAACAAGGCTGACAGCACCAGGATCATGGCAACATAGAAACCGGAGAACGCCGCCGCATAGACCATCGGCCAGGCGGCGAACAGTGCGCCACCGGCAGTGATCAGCCACACCTGGTTACCGTCCCAGTGTGGTGCGATGGAGTTGATCATCACCCGGCGCTCGGTATCGGTTTTACCGATAATGCGCACCAGGATGCCGACCCCCATGTCGAAACCGTCGGTGACGGCGAAACCGATCAGCAGTACGCCAATCAGGACCCACCAGATAAATCGCAGTACTTCATAATCAAACATACGTGGACTCCTGTTTAGCGCGCTTCCTGCACGGCGGCAGTCGGTTGTTCAAAGTGGTAGCGGCCAGTTTTCAGGCTGCTTGGACCCAGACGTGCAAATTTGAACATCAGATACATTTCAGCCACCAGGAACAGGGTGTACAAGCCGCAAATCAGCCCCATCGAGAACAGAATGTCGCCTGCAGTCAGTGAAGAGTTGGCGACCGCAGTCGGCAGCACCTCACCAATCGCCCAAGGCTGACGACCGTATTCAGCCACAAACCAGCCGGCTTCGATCGCGATCCACGGCAGCGGCAGGCCATACAGCGCCGCACGGTGCAGCCATTTTCTCTGGCCGACACGGTTGCGGATCACGCTCCAGAACGACAGACCGATGATCAACAGCATCAGCACGCCACAGGCCACCATGATACGGAAGGCGAAGTACAGCGGTGCTACGCGTGGGATCGAGTCTTTGGTTGCCTGTTGGATCTGCGTTTCCGTCGCGTCGGTGACGTTCTGGGTATAACGCTTCAGCAGTAAGCCGTAGCCCAGGTCCTGCTTGGCTTTATTGAACTCGGTGCGTACCGCCGGGTCAGTATTGCCGCCGCGCAGCTCTTCCAGCAGCCCATAGGCTTTCATCCCGTTGCGGATACGCACTTCATGCTGCGCCATCAGATCTTTCAGGCCGGTGACCTGGGTATCTGTTGAGCGGGTAGCAATAAGGCCAAGCGCGTAAGGGATTTGGATCGAGTAGGAGTTTTCCATTTTATCCTGATTCGGAATACCGAACAGGGTAAAGGAAGCCGGTGCCGGTTGCGTGTCCCACTCGGCTTCGATGGCGGCCAGTTTGGTTTTCTGCACGTCGCCCATTTCGTAGCCGGATTCATCACCCAGAACGATAACGGACAGCACGGCAGCCATACCGAAGCTGGCA
Organism: Serratia sp. AR11; assembly: GCF_056376275.1. Taxonomy (NCBI): domain Bacteria; kingdom Pseudomonadati; phylum Pseudomonadota; class Gammaproteobacteria; order Enterobacterales; family Yersiniaceae; genus Serratia; species Serratia sp. AR11. The sequence goes on along the minus strand of NZ_CM150739.1, from coordinate 1,371,667 downwards.
GCAATAGCGAAGGAGCGTTTGGCAAAGGCGAGGTCACGGCCTTTCAACAGATAGTAAGAGCTGATACCCAGAACGAACATCGCGCCACAGGTGTAGCCGGCGGCCACGGTATGCACGAACTTCACCTGCGCAACCGGGTTGAGCACCAGTTCGGAGAAGCTGAGCATCTCCATACGCATGGTTTCGAAGTTGAAATCCGAGGCGATCGGGTTTTGCATCCAACCGTTGGCGACCAGGATCCACAGCGCAGAGAAGTTTGAGCCCAGTGCCACCAGCCAGGTAACGGCCATGTGCTGCACCTTGCCCAGACGATCCCAGCCGAAGAAGAACAGGCCGACCAGCGTCGATTCAAGGAAGAACGCCATCAGACCTTCGATGGCCAGCGGGGCCCCGAAAATATCACCGACGTAGTGGGAGAAATATGACCAGTTAGTCCCGAACTGGAACTCCATGGTCAAACCGGTGGCCACACCCAGGGCAAAGTTAATTGCAAATAACTTGCCCCAGAATTTGGTCATATCTTTATAGATTTGCTTGCCTGACAGTACATATACCGTTTCCATAATTGCCAGCAAGAACGCCATACCCAGCGTTAATGGGACAAATAAGAAGTGGTACATCGCCGTTAAAGCAAACTGTAAGCGCGACAGTTCGACAATATCAAACATCTTGACTCCTTGCTCCTCGCAGGAAGACTCCGACATGCGGTTATCGATATGACTTCGGGTGAAGCTACCGGTAACGCCCCGCAGTGAATGCCCTTAAACACAACAAAAATTTGATCCAGCCTCTCCGCTTTCAACCATGCATTCGACGCGGGCCTGACTACTGGCCAGTGCACAAAACACACCACTGAAAACCGACAACGGGTAACAAATGCAACAAGATCAACCATCCATATTCAGCATGGATGATACTCGCCCAATCCCACACAATAAATAGGTTTTTACGTGATGTGGGTTAGACTTTGGGTTACAGGTCAAATTTTCCCCCAAAGAGGTATTCAGGCGTAATTTGATCTGAAACAATTTAAGCCTATCCGGATTTTATTTCCAGATTCAGCTCACAATTTCTCATAATTATCTTGTGGTTATGTTACACAATGGTTTCGTAGTCTATGTAGGTACTTTTTGTGTTAAATAGATGTGATATTTAATGGCTAGCTGTATTTAAATGAAGTCTTGAGTGTGAATGATGTTAACGTTTATTAACCTACCAATAGGACAAGCTTAGCTTATTTTTTTACTCTGATAATTATAGGCAATAAAAAGAATTATTATCGATAAAGCAGCGCTTAAATACGCCTGCCTCATCCCCTTTCCCGCTTAATTGACGCCGCTAATCCCCACCACGACCATATTGATGCCCGGCCAGCCCTCCGACAGGCAAAAAAAACAGGGCCAGACGCGTGGTCTGACCCTGCTTGAACACGGACTACCGCAGGTAAATTAGCGGTTCAGAACCGCTTTGACTGCCTCGCCGATGTCAGCCAGGCTGCGCACGGTTTTAACCCCTGCCGCTTCCAGCGCCGCAAACTTCTCGTCTGCAGTCCCTTTGCCGCCGGCAATGATGGCGCCGGCATGGCCCATACGTTTGCCTTTAGGCGCGGTAACACCCGCGATATAGCCAACCACTGGCTTGGTCACGTGCTCTTTGATATAGGCTGCCGCTTCTTCTTCAGCGCTACCGCCGATCTCACCGATCATGACGATCGCTTCAGTCTGCGGATCTTCCTGGAACAGTTTCAGGATATCGATGAAGTTGGAGCCTGGGATCGGGTCACCGCCGATACCCACACAGGTAGACTGGCCCAGACCGGTATCGGTAGTTTGTTTTACCGCTTCGTAGGTCAGGGTGCCAGAGCGGGAAACGATACCCACTTTACCCGGCAGGTGGATGTGGCCAGGCATGATGCCGATTTTGCACTCGCCCGGGGTGATAACACCTGGGCAGTTCGGGCCAATCATGCGCACGCCGGCTTCATCCAGCTTCACTTTCACGGTCAGCATATCCAGCGTCGGGATGCCTTCGGTGATGGTGATGATCAGTTTGATGCCTGCATCGATTGCTTCCAAAATGGAGTCTTTGCAGAACGGAGCCGGTACATAGATAACGGACGCGGTAGCGCCGGTCGCTTCTACGGCTTCACGCACGGTGTTGAACACCGGCAGGCCCAGGTGCTCGGTACCGCCTTTGCCCGGCGTTACGCCACCGACCATTTTGGTTCCGTAAGCGATAGCTTGCTCGGAGTGGAAAGTCCCCTGGCTACCGGTGAAGCCCTGGCAAATTACTTTGGTGTTTTTATCGATTAAAATGGACATTATTTGCTCCCCACTGCCGCAACAACTTGCTGAGCCGCATCAGTCAGGCTGGTCGCAGCAATGATATTCAGACCGCTGTCCGCCAGTTTCTTGGCACCCAGCTCGGCGTTATTCCCTTCCAGACGCACCACCACCGGGACGTTAACGCCCACTTCGGCTACTGCGCCAATGATACCGTCAGCGATCAGGTCGCAACGCACGATACCACCAAAAATGTTAACCAGAACCGCTTTCACCTTGTCATCAGACAGGATGATTTTGAAGGCTTCGGTCACGCGCTCTTTGGTTGCGCCGCCGCCCACATCGAGGAAGTTGGCCGGTTCGCCGCCGTGCAGTTTAACGATGTCCATGGTACCCATCGCCAGGCCTGCGCCGTTCACCATGCAACCGATGTTGCCGTCGAGAGCAACATAGTTCAGCTCCCACTGTGCCGCACGGGATTCACGCTCATCTTCCTGAGAAAGGTCGCGCATTTCACGCAGCTCAGGCTGGCGGAACAGGGCGTTGCCGTCAGCGCCCAGTTTGCCGTCCAGACAGATCAGATCGCCCTGCTTGGTCACCACCAGCGGGTTGATCTCAACCATGGCCAGGTCACGTTCCAGGAACAAGGTCGCCAGACCCATGAAGATTTTGGCGAACTGGCCGACTTGCTTACCGGTCAGACCCAGTTTGAAAGCCAGTTCACGGCCCTGGTAAGGCTGTGGGCCTGCCAGTGGATCGATGGTCATTTTGTGGATCAGTTCCGGGGTTTCTTCCGCAACTTTCTCGATTTCAACGCCACCCTCGGTGGATGCCATGAACACCACGCGACGGCTGGCACGGTCAACAACCGCACCCAGATACAGTTCTTTATCGATGTCGGTCGCCGCTTCTACCAGGATCTGGTGAACCGGTTGGCCCAGTGCGTCAGTCTGGTAGGTCACCAGACGCTTGCCCAGCCAGGCTTCAGCGAAAGCACGGATGTCTTCCTTGCTGTTAACCACTTTAACGCCGCCAGCTTTACCGCGACCGCCAGCATGAACCTGACATTTAACCACCCACGGGCCGGAGCCGATTTTGGATGCGGCTTCTTCCGCTTCACGCGGTGTGGTACAGGCATAACCGGTTGGTGCCGGCATACCATACCGAGCAAACAGCTGTTTTGCCTGATATTCGTGTAAATTCATGATGTTCTATCCATTCAGTTCTGAAGGTTTTAGCCGAGCCATTTTGGCGGAAAACCGCATGACTTTAGTCGGCCACATAGCACAGAGTGTGGGCGCGGCGTACCGCGCCCATCAGGGTTATACGTCCAGCAGCAGACGAGCCGGATCTTCCAGCATCTCTTTAACCGTCACCAGGTAACCCACGGATTCTTTACCGTCGATCAGGCGATGGTCATAAGACAGTGCCAGATACATCATCGGCAGGATCACAACCTGGCCTTTGACCGCCATTGGGCGATCTTTAATGGCGTGCATGCCCAGGATGGCGCTCTGCGGTGGGTTGATGATCGGGGTAGACATCAGTGAACCGAATACGCCGCCGTTGGTAATGGTGAAGTTACCGCCGGTCAGCTCTTCCACAGTCAATTTGCCATCACGGCCCTTGACTGCCAGCTCTTTGATTTTCTTCTCGATGTCCGCCATGCTCATGCTGTCTACATCGCGCAGCACCGGGGTCACCAGGCCACGAGGAGTAGATACCGCAATGCTGATATCGAAATAGTTGTGGTACACCACGTCAGTGCCGTCGATAGAAGCGTTCACTTCCGGGAAGCGTTTCAGCGCTTCAACCACCGCCTTGATGTAGAAGGACATGAAGCCCAAACGTACACCGTGGCGTTTTTCGAAGGCTTCACCGTACTGCTTGCGCATGTCCATGATCGGCTGCATGTTGATTTCGTTGAAGGTCGTCAGCATCGCAGTGCTGTTCTTCGCTTCCAACAGGCGCTCGGCCACGCGCTTGCGCAGACGGGTCATAGGAACACGCTTCTCGCTGCGGCCGCTCAGAGCAGGCTGCGGAGCGGCTTCAACGGCGGCCGGCTTGTCGGCTTTCTTGCCGTTGGCCAGGTGCGCTTCCACGTCTTCGCGGGTGATTCGGCCACCCACGCCGCTGCCTTTGATGGCAGCTGCATCGAGGTCATGTTCGGCAATCAGGCGGCGGATAGCCGGGCTGAGTGCGTCGTTGCTCTCTTCTTCCAGGCTGGCGGTTGCGCGTTGGGCTGGAGTGGCTTCTTTAGCCTGGTTTTTTTCTTCGGTCGGCTTGCCAGAGCTGTCGCCCGGACGAATACGGCCAAGGATCTGGCGAGAAAGCACGGTTGCGCCCTCTTCTTCCACGATCGCATCCAGAATGCCTGCTTCGCTGGCCGGAACTTCCAGCACCACTTTGTCAGTTTCGATTTCAACCAGAACTTCGTCACGCTGGACGCTGTCACCTGGTTTCTTGTGCCAGGTGGCGACGGTCGCATCGGCAACCGATTCAGGAAGGTCAGGAACCAGAATATCTACGCTACTCATTTAGCTTTCCCTTAATCTTTAACAATATTCAGCGCGTCATTAACCAGAGCCTGTTGCTGCTTCTGGTGTACGGACATATAACCCACTGCCGGAGAGGCAGAGGCTGGACGTCCGGCGTAACGTAAAGAAGCCCCGAACGGCACCACTTCACGGAAGTTGTGTTGGCTGCAGTACCAGGCACCCTGGTTCAGCGGCTCTTCCTGACACCAGACGAAATCATGCACGTGAGCGTACTTCTCCAGCACCGCCTGAAGGGCCTGATGCGGGAACGGGTACAGTTGCTCGATACGTACGATGGCCACGTCTTTCTGGTCGTTCTTGCGACGCTGTTCCAGCAGATCGTAATAGACCTTACCGGAGCACAGCACCACGCGTTTGACCGCTTTCGGATCCAGATCGTCAATTTCGCCAATCGCCGGCAGGAAGGTGCCGTTAGCCAGCTCATCCAGAGACGAAGTCGCCAGCGGGTGACGCAGCAGAGATTTCGGTGACATCACCACCAACGGACGGCGCATACCGCGCAGCGCCTGACGACGCAGCATGTGGTAAACCTGTGCCGGGGTAGACGGGATGCACACCTGCATATTCTGCTCGGCACACAGCTGCAGGTAACGTTCCAGACGCGCAGAGGAGTGCTCTGGGCCCTGGCCTTCGTAACCGTGCGGCAACAGCATCACCAGGCCACACATACGGCCCCATTTCTGCTCGCCGGAGCTGATGAACTGGTCGATCACCACCTGAGCGCCGTTGGCGAAGTCACCGAACTGCGCTTCCCAGATGGTCAGGGTGCGAGGTTCTGCGGTGGCATAGCCATATTCGAACGCCAGAACGGCTTCTTCAGACAGTACGGAGTCCCAAACTTTGAACTCGCCCTGCCCGCTGTGGACATTGGCCAGTGGCACGTAGACCGAACCGTTTTTCTGGTTGTGCACTACCGCATGACGGTGGAAGAAGGTACCGCGACCGGCATCTTCACCGGAAAGGCGGATTGGAATGCCTTCGTCGACCAAAGTGGCATAAGCCAGCGTTTCCGCCGCGCCCCAGTCGAACGCTTTATTACCTGCAGCCATCTCTGCGCGGTCACCGTAGATTTTCGCTACGCGTGACTGCATTTCAATAGCTTCCGGCGCGGTGCTGATGCGACGGGCCAGTTCCTGCAGGCGCTTCATTTCAACCTTGCTTGGGTACTCTTCGTCCCACTCGTGGTTGAGGTACGGCGACCAGGTAAAGGAATGCAGGTTCATCGGACGCCATTCTTCAACCACGCAATCGCCGCGGTCGAGTGCATCACGGTAAAGGTTGACCATTTCCGTGGCATCTTCCAGGCTGGCGACTTTTTGTTCGGTCAGCACGTCAGCATAAATCTTGCGTGGCGTTGGGTGTTTCTTGATCTTCTGGTACATCACCGGCTGGGTTGCACTTGGCTCATCGGCCTCGTTATGCCCGTGGCGACGGTAGCAGACCAGATCGATCATCACGTCACGTTTGAAGGTGTTACGGAAATCCAACGCCAGACGGGTAACAAAGGCCACCGCTTCCGGATCGTCAGCATTAACGTGGAAGATCGGCGACTGCACCATCTTGGCGATGTCAGTACAGTATTCGGTAGAACGCGCATCCAGCGGGTTGGAAGTGGTGAAACCAACCTGGTTGTTGATCACGATACGTACCGTGCCGCCCACTTCGTAACCGCGAGCCTGCGACATGTTCAGCGTTTCCTGAACCACGCCCTGGCCGGTAATGGCGGCATCACCGTGGATGGTGATTGGCAGTACCATGTTGCTGCGCGCTTCGTCCAGACGGTCACGACGGGCACGTACAGAACCCATAACTACCGGGCTGACGATCTCCAGGTGCGACGGGTTAAACGCCAGCGCCAGGTGAACCATGCCGCCTTCGGTTTCTACGTCGGAGGAGAAGCCCTGGTGATATTTCACGTCACCGGTGCCGAGGTGTTCTTTATGCTTGCCGGCAAACTCGTCGAACAGGTCGGCAGGTTTTTTACCCAGCACGTTGATCAACACGTTCAGACGGCCGCGGTGGGCCATGCCCAACACCACTTCGCGCGTACCGTTCTTACCGGCATGGCGCACCATCTCTTTAAGCATTGGCACCAGCGCATCGCCACCTTCCAGCGAGAAGCGTTTTGCCCCTGGGAATTTGGCACCGAGGTAGCGTTCCAGACCTTCCGCTGCGGTCAGCTCGTTCAGGAAACGGCGCTTCTCGTCATGGGTAAAGCTGGCGTGCCCCACTACCGATTCAATACGCTGTTGGATCCAGCGTTTCTCTTCGGTATTGGTGATGTGCATGTATTCCGCACCGATCGAGCCGCAGTAGGTCTGCTTCAGCGCAGCGTACAGGTCGCCCAGCTTCATGGTTTCTTTGCCGATGGCGAAAGAACCCACGTTGAAGGTTTCCTGGAAGTCGGCTTCGGTCAGGTTGTGGTAGGCGGGTTCAAGGTCAGGAACTTGCTCACGCTGCCACAGACCGAGCGGATCGAGGTTGGCATGCTGATGTCCGCGGAAACGGAAGGCGTTAATCAGCTGCAGTACCTTGACCTGTTTGGCGTCGGTGTCTGGATCGTTGATGGTGGTGTTGTAACGCGCGGAGTCTTTCGCCAGGCGGCGGAAGTAGTCACGCGTTTGAGAGTGAAGCTGATCGGGTTTTACACCCGCGGTTGGTAGCTGTTGAAAAATGGAACGCCAGCTATCTTCAACGGAGCCCGGATCGGTTAAGAAGTCTTCATAGAGCTGTTCTATGTAAGACTGGTTCGCGCCCGCCAGATAGGAGGAATCCAGCCAGGCCTTCATTGCGCCGTTCTGCATCATGATCCCTTAAGCTTTGAAGCTTTAGTTTTCGCCGTGGTTAACATAATTACCGTGATGGATACGGTTTGCCGTAGAAACGGTTCACTCGACGTACTTTTATACCCGTCGCCTTTCAAGTTACAGCGTTGTTACCTGCACTCGCTCACCCCAGTAACTTACTAAAGTAAGCGCCTGGGGATGAACGAGCTGGTCGCCTAGCTGTAACTCGAAATTCATAGGGTATCGGTACGTTCTGCTATGGACCTTGCGGTCCCTTACAAGGAACCTCTAAAAACCGGCGGGCGAACCAGGCTGCTTAGCGCCGCAGCCGCGGGTCAGTTTTTAGAGGCTCCCTCCTTTGTGATGTGCGCCGGAAACTGCCCGGCGCAGCATCTCATTCCATTTATGCGCCGCGTTGCAGCAGCATAGACTTGATATGACCGATTGCACGGGTCGGATTCAAGCCCTTAGGGCATACACTGACACAATTCATAATGCTATGGCAGCGGAAAACACTGAAAGCGTCGTCCAGATCGTCTAAACGTTCTTCCGTTTCCGTGTCACGGCTGTCAATCAGGAAGCGGTACGCCGCCAACAGGCCAGCCGGGCCGATAAACTTGTCAGGATTCCACCAGAATGACGGGCAAGAGGTCGAACAACAAGCGCATAAAATGCACTCGTACAGACCATCGAGCTTGGCACGCTCTTCCGGCGATTGCAGGTGCTCACGCGCTGGCGGGTTCTTGCCGTCGTTCTGCAGGAAGGGCTTGATCTTTTCATACTGGGTGTAGAACTGACCCATATCGACCACCAGATCGCGCACTACCGGCAAGCCCGGCAACGGACGGATCACAATCTTTTTATTGCCTTTGGTCAGCGACGACACCGGAGTGATACAGGCCAGGCCGTTTTTACCGTTCATGTTGATCCCATCGGAGCCACAAACGCCTTCACGGCATGAACGACGGAACGACAGGCTTGGATCTTTTTCTTTCAGCTGGATCAACGCATCCAGCAACATCATGTCGCGACCTTCTTCCGCTTCCAGGCTGTAGTCCTGCATGTGCGGAGCATCGTCAACATCCGGATTGTAGCGATAAATTGAAAATTCGAGTTTCATCAATCGATCTCCGCAATTAGTAAGAACGCACTTTCGGCGGGAATGCCGGGCGCAGCTTCGGTTGCATGTTCACTTCACGACGCGTCATGCTTTCCGATTGCGGCTGATACAGCGAGTGACACAGCCAGTTGGCATCATCACGTTCCGGGAAGTCGAAGCGGCTATGCGCGCCACGGCTCTCGGTACGGAAGTTGGCCGACACGGCGGTGGAAAACGCGGTCTCCATCAGGTTATCCAACTCCAGGCATTCGATGCGCTGGGTGTTGAATTCGCTGGAGGTATCGTCCAGACGTGCGTTCTTCAGACGTTCACGGATCTCTTTCAGTTCTTCCAGCCCTTTCGCCATCGCATCACCTTCACGGAATACCGAGAAGTTGTGTTGCATACAGGCTTGCAGCGCCTTGCGGATTTCAACCGGATCTTCACCTGAACGGGTGTTGTTCCAGCGGTTCAGACGATCCAGCGACGCTTCTACATCGGATTCGCTCGCTTCACGGCTGGCGCCCTGCTCGAGGATAGATTCCTGCAGATGCATGCCGGCGGCACGACCGAACACCACCAGATCCAGCAGCGAGTTGCCGCCCAGACGGTTGGCGCCGTGCACCGATACGCAGGCAATTTCGCCCACGGCGAACAGCCCCGGGATCACTACGTCTTCGCCTTTCTCATTCACGGTCAACGCCTGACCGGTCACTTTGGTCGGAATACCGCCCATCATATAGTGGCAGGTTGGGATAACCGGGATAGGCTCTTTCACTGGGTCGACGTGCGCGAAGGTGCGCGACAGTTCCAGAATGCCCGGCAGGCGGGATTCCAGCACTTCTTTACCCAGGTGATCCAGCTTCAGCTTAACGTGCGGGCCCCACGGACCGTCACAGCCACGGCCTTCGCGGATTTCAATCATGATCGAACGGGCTACCACATCACGGCCCGCCAGGTCTTTGGCGTTCGGCGCATAGCGCTCCATGAAACGCTCACCGTGTTTGTTCAGCAGATAACCGCCTTCACCACGACAACCTTCGGTCACCAGAACCCCGGCACCGGCGATGCCGGTCGGGTGGAACTGCCACATTTCCATGTCCTGCACCGGCACGCCGGCACGCAGCGCCATGCCGACACCGTCACCGGTGTTGATATGGGCGTTGGTAGTGGACTGGTAAATACGGCCTGCACCGCCGGTCGCCAGCACGGTGGCTTTGGCTTTGAAGTAAACCACTTCACCGGTTTCAATGCAGATAGCCGTGGTGCCGACCACTGCGCCATCTTGGTTTTTCACCAGATCCAGCGCATACCACTCGGAGAAGATAGTGGTGTGATTTTTCAGGTTCTGTTGATACAGGGTGTGCAGCAGGGCGTGACCGGTACGGTCAGCCGCCGCAGCGGTACGTGCTGCCTGCTCGCCACCGAAATTCAGTGACTGGCCGCCGAATGGGCGCTGATAGATGCGGCCATCGTCGGTACGGGAGAACGGCAGCCCCATATGCTCCAGCTCCAGAACTGCTTCCGGGCCGGTTTTACACATATACTCAATGGCGTCCTGGTCACCGATATAATCGGAACCTTTCACCGTGTCATACATATGCCATTCCCAGTTATCTTCGTGGTTGTTACCCAGGGCTACGGTAATGCCGCCCTGTGCAGACACGGTATGGGAACGGGTCGGGAATACTTTGGACAGCAGGGCACAAGAAGAACCCGCTTGAGAAATTTGCAGTGCCGCGCGCATACCTGCGCCGCCTGCACCGATAACTACAGCATCAAACTCTCTGACCGGCAGTTTCATCTTACGCACCCCACACTACGATTGTTCCGTACAGTAAATAGACCAGCAACACGACAACGATCGCCAGTTGCAACACCAGACGTACCGCTACCGGCTTGACGTAATCCGTCAGCACCTGCCACAACCCGATCCAGGCATGAGCCAGAATCGACAGCAGCGTCAGCAGCGTGAACACTTTCGTAATAGAAGTGGCGAAGAAGCCGCGCCAGATTTCGTAGGTGAGATCCGGAGCCGTGACAAAGAAGCCCAGGATATACAGAACATACAGGGTGATGACGATAGCGGAAGCACGCAGTAACAACCAATCGTGTACGCCGTTGCGTCCTAATGCAGAAACATTGTTTACCATACGAGGACTCCAGCCAGAACTGACAGCACGACGGTCAGACCGATTGCCACCTGGGCAGAACGGGTACCGGCGGCTAAACTCTCTTCGATATAGCCAAAATCCATTAACAAATGGCGAATGCCACCGCAAATGTGATAGGCCAGCGCAGTGAGGATGCCCCAGAATATGAATTTGACAACGAAGCTATTCATGATGGCAGCAGCCTGCATGAAACCCTCTTGGGAAGAGAGTGACAGGCCCAGCAGCCAGAGGAGGATACCCACGGCAACGAAGGTAATTACGCCAGAGACTCGGTGTAAGATGGACGCTATCGCAGTTACGGGAAACTGAATCGTTTGCAGATCCAGGTTGACAGGTCTTTGTTTTTTCACGTTTTTGCCCACACAGCTCTTATTATTTTCCTTCCTCCGGCCTGGGCGGGGATCAGACAGCGTTAAGAGCCAAAACCCTCACACGTCACGCGCTCAAACAACAACATCCTCTGTGCTTAAACGGCGCGTAGTTATAACGCTGGGTGCTCCTACTTCAGGGTATCCCGGAGACCTGGCGGCAGTATAGGAGGATCACATTCTGATTACAATTCCCATACAATCCCTTTGGTAACATTTCCCCCGAACAGTGATTTAGATCACGGATTTCACAATTAGCATAAAATTAATTATCTGATTTGACAAGAGATCAACAATTCCATTACATATAGGGGCACAAACGGCCCTATGATGCGCAATAGGTCAGCAGATACACTTCCCCCGATGTTCAGGATATGCAACAGTGTATTTGAAAGAACCTATCCCAATGGCGGTTTTTGCCGGTCACGTTTGCAGCACACTACCGCAGACGAGAACAAATAAGGCATATAAAACAGTTTATTGGGATAGGTTCAACCACCCCCGAACACGTCGTAGGTAAGATTAACAGAACATAACGAATTCCGATGAATCGTTAACAACTGGTCACCCACCTCGTTCGCCTGGTTAGCACTCTGTACCCTACCCGCGCATTTGCGCAGTCGCTCACAGAGTTAGCGTCCGCTCCATTTTTTGCGGGCAACCTGAGGAGAATTAAGGTATTTCAGTTGTTAGAGGTTTTTAAAATAAGGCGCAAAGGAGACTGTAAATGACTGATAAGAAAGCGACGCTAACCATTAACGATGGTGAAGCTCCAATCGAACTGGGCGTATTAACCCCGACACTGGGCCCCGATGTCCTTGATGTCCGCGCCCTGGGCTCCAAAGGTTATTTCACGTTTGATCCCGGCTTTACCTCTACCGCTTCCTGCGAATCCAAAATCACTTTTATCGACGGTGACAAAGGCGTATTGCTGCACCGCGGCTTCCCGATCGAACAGCTGGCGAAAGAGTCTTCCTATCTGGAAGTGTGCTACATCCTGCTGTACGGCGAAACGCCGACCGCAGAAGAGTTCGAGACCTTCAAAACCACCGTGACCCGTCACACCATGATCCACGATCAGATCACCCATCTGTTCCGTGGCTTCCGTCGTGACTCACACCCAATGGCGGTGCTGTGCGGCGTGACCGGCGCCCTGGCGGCGTTCTACCACGATGCACTGGACGTCAACAACGAGCGTCACCGCGAGATCACCGCGTTCCGCCTGCTGTCCAAAATGCCTACCGTGGCGGCCATGTGTTACAAATATTCTCTGGGTCAGCCGTTCGTTTATCCACGCAACGATCTGTCCTATGCCGGTAACTTCCTGCATATGATGTTTGCCACCCCGTGCGAAGAATACGTGGTGAACCCGGTGCTGGAACGCGCAATGGATCGCATCCTGATCCTGCACGCCGATCACGAGCAAAATGCTTCCACTTCTACCGTACGTACCGCAGGTTCTTCAGGCGCTAACCCGTTTGCCTGTATCGCTGCCGGTATCGCTTCACTGTGGGGCCCGGCACACGGCGGCGCCAACGAAGCCGCGCTGAAGATGCTGGAAGAGATCAAAACCGTTGAGCACATTCCTGAGTTCATCAAGCGTGCCAAGGACAAGAACGACTCGTTCCGTCTGATGGGCTTCGGCCACCGCGTGTACAAGAACTACGATCCACGCGCCACCGTGATGCGCGAAACCTGTCACGAAGTGCTGAAAGAACTGAACAAGAAGGACGACAACCTGTTGCAAGTGGCGATGGAGCTGGAACACATCGCGCTGAACGACCCGTACTTCATCGAGAAGAAACTGTATCCGAACGTCGACTTCTATTCAGGCATCATCCTGAAGGCGATGGGGATCCCTTCTTCCATGTTCACCGTTATCTTTGCCATCGCCCGTACCATTGGCTGGATTGCACACTGGAACGAAATGCATGACGAAGGCATCAAGATTGCCCGTCCGCGTCAGTTGTACACCGGCTATGCCGAGCGTGACTTCAAGTCCCAAGTGAAAAACAAATAACGCCGCTTTACCCTATGTATTGCAGCAAGACGCCGCCCCCCAGGACGGCGTTTTTTTTTGCCCTCTCCCTGGGGAGAGGGTCGGGGTGAGGGGAAACATTGAATAACCTATTTCTGGCAACCTGGGCACCAATAAAAGGGCCTTGAAGACAGCGTCGTGCGTTCGATCATCGCACCACAACGCTCGCAAGGTTCACCACTGCGGTGGAACACCTTAAAGCTGAACAACGTGCCATGATGGCGGTTCTCATCCACCTGCCCACGCGTCTGATAAGACAAGCGCGGTACCGCCAGCAACGCCTCCGCCAAGCGCTGCAAGGTTTCCGGCGCCAGATCCTGTGGCTTATGCTGGGGCGCCAGCTCTGCCTGCCAAAGGATCTCGGCCCGCAGGTAGTTGCCCAACCCGGCGAGAAACGCCTGATCGAGCAACATGCCGCCCAGTTGCCTGCGGCGAAATGCCGGTGACAGCAGCCGTTGCTCCACCGCGGCCACCGTTAACGTCATATCCAGTACGTCGGGGCCGATACGTTGCAAGAACGGATGCTGCTCAATTTCCTCGCGCGGCCCGACGGTAATCTCCGAGGCGCTGTACAGCAAAATCGCCCGATCCGCCGTTTCCAGCCGCACGCGCAGATCCCGTTTGGTTTCCGGCGTCTCCCCTGCTTTAACCACTTTCCACACGCCATACAACTGGTTATGGCTATACAGCGTCAGACCATTGGAAAAATGGGTCAGCAGTGCCTTACCCCGTGGTTCAATAGCGATAATACGCTCGCCGATTAACCGGTCGCGGTAATGTTTAAGCTGGGGAAAGGCGAAACCGACTTCGGTCAGCGGCTGGTCGATCACCGCCGCCGCCAGTGCATCCGCCGCCCGGCGAATTTCCGGTCCTTCCGGCATATGAAAACTCCTGAATGGACCCCGGTGCAGCAGGCCGCACCGGGGAATAACTGCGATTAATGCGTCGCGCCACCGACTACTTTCAGGTCGTGTTCAACCTGTAACGCAATAGAAATGGCCAGTTCCAGGGCGAACAATACCGTGGTCGCCGCCATACTCGGTGCGCCAGGGTGTGCGGCAGCCTGTTCAGGCAGATAAGGAATATGAATAAACCCGCCCTTGATTGCCTGCTGGCTGTTTAAACGGTGCAACAGACCGTACATCACATGGTTGCAGACGTAGGTACCGGCCGTTTGCGATACCGAGGCGGGAATACCCGCTTCGCGCATCGAGTCGACCATCGCCTTGATCGGCAGCGTGCTGAAATAGGCCGCCGGGCCGCTTTCAACGATAGGTTCGTCTATCGGTTGCTGCCCCTGATTATCGGGGATACGGGCATCATCGACGTTGATCGCCACCCGTTCGATGGTGATGTCGGTACGTCCTCCGGCCTGGCCGATCGCCAACACCATCACCGGCTGCACTTCATCAATCGCCGCATTCAGGGCTTCCAGCGCCGTACCAAACACGCAGGGCAGTTGGCGTGCAATAATGCGCGCACCGGCCAGTTCCATATCATTGAGTTGCTTTACCACTTCCCACGAAGGATTAACGCGTTCGCCGCCAAAGGGCTCAAAGCCCGTGATCAATACCTTTTGCATGCGTTCTCCTTACAGGAACATCAGGAAATAAAGCAGGAATACGTTGACCAACAGCAGCAGCACCCCGGTCGGGATCTGCGCCTTGATCACCGCATTCTTGTCCGGCAATTCCAGCAACGCCGCCGGTACAATATTAAAGTTAGCAGCCATTGGCGTCATTAGCGTGCCGCAATAGCCGGAAAACATGCCGATGGCCGCCATTACCGCCGGATTACCGCCGTGCTGCAACACCAGGATCGGAATACCGATACCGGCGGTGACGATAGGGAAAGCCGCAAAGGCGTTGCCCATAATCATGGTCAACAGCGCCATGCCGATGGCATAAACCGCCACCGCTATAAAGCGGTTATCGACCGCCAGATACTCCTGGGTCAGATGAGAAATGGCCGTACCGACACCGGCAGTGGTAAACAGCAGGCCCAGCGTGGCAAGGATTTGCGGCAAAATAAACGCCCAGCCGATAGAGTCCAGCAGCCGACGCGCTTCCTGGACCGGCTGTAGCGCTTTTTCGTGGGTCATTTTCACCGCGATAACCAGGCCAAGCAAACAGCCGACGGTCATCGAGAACAGGGTAATCAGGGTGGCGTGGTTGCCGCTGCCGAAGACCGCGGTTTGCAGCGCCGGAATATTATTGAACAACAGCACGCCAACCACCGTTACCACCGGGATCGCCAGCGCAGGAATAAACAGCCGGTTGCCCAGGCGTTTGGCGCTCTCTTCACGCTGCTGTGGGGTACGTTGGTGATAGCTGCCCAAACGTACGCCGCCGAAACCGGCGATCAACGCCATGATCACCACCACCACACCGACGATGATATGCAGCATGCGTTTCTCATTGCTGCCCTCACCCAGCACGTCGCCCAACAGGCTATAGGTCCAGTCACCGACCAGGAAAATCAGGCCGTACAGCGCCCAGAACAGACCCGTGGTGACGCGGCGCGGGTTGGCGCGATCGCGGAAAGACATCACCGCCACGATCAACAGCACCACGCCCGCCAGCCAGTAGAGATATTGTTGTTGGAAAGTCATTGGGCATCTCCTTTGGCCTGCAGCGCCGCCTGGTTGAGCTGCGAAAGTTCGGCACTGAGCTGTTTATCCATCCGGTAAAGCCGGAATGCATGGATCAGGAAGGCAAAGATGGCGGTAGGAATGCCCCACAAGGCGATATGCAGCGGTTCGGTCTGGATGCCGCCGGATTCCAGCATAAAGTTGTGCATGAAGATGATCGCGCCGAAGGCGACAAAAATATCTTCGCCAAAGAACAACCCAACGTTATCCGTGGCGGCAGACATCGCCCGCAGGCGGTGGCGCGTACGCTCCGGCAGCTCGCCGTAACGGTTTTCCGCTGCCCCTTCGGCCATCGGTGCCAACAGTGGGCGCACCATTTGCGGATGCCCCCCCAGGCTGGTCAGCCCCATGGCAGCGGTAATTTCACGCACGAACAGATAGACGATCAGCAAGCGGCCGGCGGTGGCACTTTTGATCTTGGCGATCCACGCCTGCGCACGCTCTTTTAGCCCGTGACGTTCCAGCAGACCTATTACTGCCAATGGCAGCAGCAGGATCAGCGGCAGGTTACGGGTATTGAGGAAGCCTTCACCCAGTTTTTCCAGGATCGTATCCAGCGGCATCAGCGCTGCCAGCCCGGTGATAATGCCGGCGGCAATCACCACCAGCACAGGGTTAAAGCGTAAAACAAATCCAACCACGATGGCGGCGATGCCAATCAGTGGCCAGAGGTTAACGGCCTGTTCCATAGTATTCCCTCGGTAATTTCTAATAGTTTTTGTTGTGTTGTGTGTTGTGTATGTACTGCCTTACTGAGCGCTGACGCTGATGCCTTCCACGGCAAAACGTTCGCGCAGCGTGCGCGCATATTCCAGCGCATGTTCACCGTCGCCGTGCAGGCAGACGGTTTCGGCCTGAACGGCGGCCCAGGTGCCGCTCAGGGTGCGAACCCGATGATGACGTACCATTTCCAGCGTTTGCGCCAGTGCCAGTTCGTCGCTGGTAATCAGCGCCCCTGGCTGGCCACGCGGTACCAATGTGCCATCGGCCTGGTAGCCGCGATCGGCAAACACTTCCTGCCGTGTCACCAGCCCCTGTTTTTCACCGGCGCGGATCAGCTCACTGCCCGCCAGCCCCACCAGCCGCAGCGTCGGATCGACCGCTTTAACCGCCCTGGCGATAGCCTGCGCCAGTTCCGGCTCCACAGCCGCCTGGTTATACAGCATACCGTGCGGCTTGACGTGGACCATCACCCCGCCTTCGGCACGGGCGATCGCGGCCAATGCACCCAGTTGATATACCACCTGGGCATAGACCGTTTCCGCTGGTAGCTGCATACGGGTACGGCCAAAGTTCTCGCGATCGGGAAAACTCGGGTGCGCACCAATAGCTACGCCGTACTGCAGTGCCCAACGCACCGATTGCCGCATGGTTTGCGCATCCCCGGCGTGGAAACCGCAGGCAATATTGGCCGAGCTGACCAGTTGCAGCAGCGCCTGATCGTTGGCGCAGCCCTCGCCGAGATCGGCATTTAAATCAACGATCATCTAACCCCCAGGCAATCTGTTGGATAAAGTGCTCCTGCTCGACCCTGGCGCGTTGCGCCTCGGCCAAAGTACAGGGAACAAAGTGGATGGCTTCGCCCAGACGGATCTGCGCCAAATGGTAGAGATCGGCCTCGATCACGCAGGCAATACGCGGGTAACCACCGGTAGTCTGTGCATCGGCCATCAGCACAATCGGCTGGCCGTTATGCGGTACCTGCACCACCCCCGGTAACAGACCGTGCGATAACATTTCGCGGTCAGTGGTGCGATTTAATGCGTGGCTGCCGTGCAGACGATAACCCATGCGGTTACTCTGCGGGCTCAGTTGCCAGGCGGTGCGCCAGAAAGCCTCTTTCGCCTCTTCGCTGAATTCATCATATTCCGGCCCCGGTAACGCACGGATGCGGTTGTTGAACAGCGGTTGCTTCACACCAAAACTCTGCTTTGGCAAGGAATGACTTTGCCCCAGCGGCAGGCTGTCACCATCCCGCAGATTACGCCCTTCCAGCCCACCAAAAGCGGCTTTGTTATCGGTGCTGCGCGAGCCGAGCATTTCCGCTACCGCGATGCCGCCACTGATCGCCAGATAGGTGCGCATGCCGCGTTTTGGCGTTTTCAGTATCAGCTGTTGGCCGGCATTCACCGGATAGCGCCAGCCGGTCCACAGTGGTTTGCCATCGAGTTGCGCATCGCAGCCGGCACCGGTCAGAGCGATCCAACCTGACTGAGTAAATTCGGCGCTAAATTGCCCGAGAGTGATTTCCAGCCCGGCGGCGTTGGCAGTATTGCCCACCAGCAGGTTGGCGATCCTCAGGGCAGGTTCGTCAAGCGCCCCACTCTGGCTAACGCCCAGACGACGGAAACCGTTACGGCCCAGATCCTGCACCGTTGTGTAAATGCCCGCACGCAGGATCTTCAGCATACGCCCTCCTTCTGCGGCACAAACCGCACGCTATCACCGGGGCGCAGCAAGGTTGGCGGCATTTCATAGGGATTAAACAGCGCCAAAGGAGTACGGCCAATCAACTGCCAGCCACCGGGGGTGACCAGCGGATAAATCCCGGTCTGGCTGCCGCCGATGCCAACGGAGCCTGCCGCCACCGACAAGCGCGGTTCAGCGCGGCGCGGCGTCGCCAACTTTTCCGGCATGCCGCCCATGTAAGAAAAACCGGGCTGAAAACCGAGGAAATAGACCACGTAGGCCGCCGAGGAGTGGCATTCCACAACCTGCTGCGGCGTCATGCCGGTGTGGCGTGCCACTTCATCCAGGTCGGGGCCGTCCTGACCCCCATAGATCACCGGAATATCCACCTGGCGCGATTCCGGCACCAGGATTTCCTTGCTGTCCCAGCCCTGTTGCAACAGCGTCAGCATTTGTTCTGCGTCGGCCTGCGGCGTATGCAGCAGCAACGTAAGATTGTTCATGCCCGGTATCACTTCACGCACATCGGGATGATGATTCAGTTTTTCGGCCAGCGCCCAGATCCGCTGCTGGCTCGGCAGCGTCACCGGTGGCGACAGCTCAAGCACTACCGCTCTTTCACCTAATAGGTAACATCGTGCTCGTTGCACCCTTTTCTCCTTATTATTATCGCGATGAAAACACAACAGTTATGCGCGACGACGCTCTGGCTGTCAATAGAACAACCTTTGAGAAAATAAGGGATTAGGCTATTAAAAGGATTCAGCCACGGTAAAAACCGGGCTGGATCCTGGGGGGATAATCAGGCGGGGTTGGGGATGTCAATAAAGGTCACGTCAAAGCCATGCTGTTGGGTCAGCCATTCACCGAGCGCCTTAACGCCACCGCGCTCAGTGGCATGGTGCCCGGCGGCAAAGAAGTGAATACCCATTTCGCGCGCGCTGTGGATGGTTTGCTCAGAAACTTCACCGCTGATAAAGGCATCAACGCCAAAGCGTGCGGCGCTGTCGATAAAGCCCTGACCGCCGCCGGTGCACCAGGCTACACGGCGGATATGCGCCGGTGCGTTATCGCCGCAGTGCAACACCGCACGGCCCAGACGGCTCTCGATGCGCTGTTGCAGTTCAATACCGGTCAATGGCTGCTCGAATTCGCCGTGCGGCACCAGCGGCTCCACTTCGCCAATCACCCGGATCCCGAGCAAATGTGCCAACTGCGCGTTGTTACCCAGCACCGGATGCGCGTCCAGCGGCAGATGATAAGCGTACAGGTTGATATCATTACTCAGCAGCGTTTTCAGCCGGTTGCGCTTCATGCCACGCACCGAAGGCGCTTCGTTTTTCCAGAAATAGCCGTGATGCACCACAATGGCGTCCGCCTGATGTGCCACTGCCGCATCCAGCAGCGCCTGACAGGCGGTCACGCCGGTGACGATACGCTGCACGTGCGCTCGCCCTTCCACCTGCAGGCCATTCGGCCCGTAATCCTGAAACGCAGCGGTGTTCAGTTCTGTGTTGATCAACTGTTCCAGATCGAGGTTACGCATAGAGTTCTCTCTTCAATTCAAAATGTCTGCCGGTCGCCCTGTTCCATCAGGATATATTTTACGCCCAGGCTGTTACCCTGTTCCAACTGCTGTTTGATGGTCGCACGCACGTCTTCGCCCTGCTTCAGGCTGGGCTTGATATGGCTGATCACCACCGGGAAATCTTTCAGCGAGCCTTCGCCGCCGCTGTACTGAGTCAGATTCTTCAACTCTTTTTGCAGCCACGCCGGTGTCAGGTGGCCATACAGGTTTTTATCTTCCACCTCATTGGGATAGGAGGTTTCGATAATCATCCCTTTCAACTTTTTCTGCTCAATCAACGGCCCCAGCGCACGCCAGGCGCTATCGAGATTGCGCGACTGCTCAAGTGCGTCCGCTCCGGTATCACCAAAATAGGCGAAAGAGCCGCTGCGATCGGACACCAGCAACATCGAAGAGGGGTAGCGGTCATGACTGAGCGGATACATCACGCCACTCAAACCAGTCATGCCCAGAGTCACGCGCTGCTGTGGCCGTACCGTTTGCAACCGGTAAGTCCCCAGTCGCGAACCGTTGCCGGAATCAGTGAAGTTAGGCCAGGCCTTCCAGTTAAAATAATGATTACGCAGGGTCAAAATGGTATCGACCTGGGCATAGATATTCTTTTTACTGTCTTCCGGCGAACCGATAATCAGCCCGGCCACGTGGTCCAGATGACCATGGCTGATAAAGTAAGCGCCGATTAACTGGCGGAAGATATAGCCCTGCGGGGTATAAGGCGCAGCCAGTTCAGGGGTGACCTGCGGGAAACTGCCCTTTTCCAGCCCTTTGGCGATGCCCGGTAGCAGTGAGCCGGCATCCAGCGCCAGATACTGCGTCTGATTGTCGCTGCGGATCAGGTAGGAGGTCAGATTGCCGCCCCCCACGCCGCCGTCCACGCCCAGCGCCACCACGTCAAAGCCGGCCTGCGCCAGGGCGCAATAGCCGCTCAGGCACAGGGCCAGCACCTTTTTCATCATTATTTCGCTCCTTGCTGTTGCCTTAATATTCCCCGCGCTTCGCCGCTTCAAAGGCCGCCAGCGTCTCCAGCCGCGCCTGTTTGTGGTCGACGATCGGCAGCGGATAATCCAGCACGCGCTGCTGTTGTTCTGCCCAGCGATGGGGTTGATGGATAGCATTGTCCGGTACATCCGCCAGCTCGGGCAACCATTTACGGATAAAAGTGCCTTGCGGATCAAAACGTTCGCCCTGAGTGGTCGGGTTAAAGATGCGGAAGTACGGCGCAGCGTCAGTGCCGGTTGAGGCAGCCCACTGCCAGCCGCCATTATTGGCTGCCAGATCGCCGTCCAATAACTGTGACATGAAATAGCTTTCACCGGCACGCCAGTCGATCAACAAGTCTTTCACCAGAAAGCTGGCGCTGATCATGCGTAATCGGTTGTGCATCCAGCCGGTGGTATTCAATTGGCGCATGGCTGCATCGACAATCGGATAACCGGTCACGCCCTGCTGCCAGGCCTGCAAAAGTTCTTGGTTATCCTGCCAGCGTACCCTATCCGTCCATTCGATAAAGGGACGGTGCTTGCATAACGCGGGATAGGCCACCATCAAATGCCGATAAAACTCGCGCCAGATCAGCTCATTGAGCCAGCCGAAGGCACCGCTGTCATGATTTTCCAGCAGTTGCGGACATTCAGCTCGCAGGCGGTTAAAACATTGGCGCGGCGACAACACGCCAATTGCCAGATAAGGCGACAGGCTGCTGGTCCCGGCAATGGCGGGCAAATCCCGCTGCTCGAGGTAATCCTGCACCTGCTCACGGCAAAAGCTGCGTAGCCGCTGTAGCGCCGCTTCTTCCCCGGCGGGGAAATCCTCGTTCGGCTCTGCCGGCGGATAATCAAATGCCTCTGGGATAGCGGTTACCGGTAATGCGCCGCCTACCCGTGGTTTTGGCGCAGGCAAGGATTGAATGTCGGATTCAGTCAGACGCTGGATAAAGGCTTTACGAAACGGCGTGTAGATTTTGTACATTTCGCCGCTACCGGTCTGCACGCTACCCGGCGGTAACAGCAGGCTGTCATCAAAACCCTGGCAAATCGCCTGCCCGGACAAGCGCTGTTCCAGCCGTTGGTCGCGCTGGCGCTCATTGATTTCGTACTGGCGATTGTAAAACAGCCTATCCACCTGCTGCTGCGCGCAATACGCCGTCAGCCAGTCAACCGAGGCGGCAAAATCATCACACTGGTGGTAGCCAAGCGGAATGCCGCGTTCGGCAAGAGCCTGCTGCACCTGCAGCAGGTTGGCATGGATAAATGCAGCCTGACGGGGGGCCATTTCGTGCTGTCGCCATTGTTGCGGGGTGGCGATAAACACCGCCAGCACGCGGGCGTCGGGATCGCTGCAAGCGGCATGCAACGCTTTGTTGTCGGTAATACGCAGATCGTTACGCAACCAGACCAGATGCGTGGTCATAAAACTCCTTGTCAATTAATGGCCATAACGCAGGCGCAACGCCTCGGGATAGGGCTCGAAATAACGCTGATCGGCCAGATAGCGATCGGGGTATTCGGCCATGTAATGTTTGAGCAGAGTAATCGGCGCCAGCAGCGGCTGCACACCCTGCCGATAGCGGTCGATCAACTGCGCCAGTTCCTGACGCTGCGCGGAACTCAGGTGACTGCGAAAATAACCCTGTACGTGCATCAGCACGTTGGTGTGGTTGCGGCGCGTCGCCTTGTGCGCCAACAGTCTCATCAGACGGCTGCGGTATTCAATGGCGAACGCCTCCAGCGACTCCCATTTATCCACATCAGCCACAAAGCGCCCCAGCTCACGGTATTCCGGCTGTGAGTGCGCCAGCAGCGACAGCTTATAACGGCTGTGGAAGGCGATCAGCCCACCACGAGTCAGCCCCTTGCGCCACAGCATGTTCAACTCATACAAGGCATAAACGCGTTCGACAAAGTTTTCCCGCAGCGTTGCGTCATTCAGGCGTCCGTCTTCTTCCACCGGCAGCCAGGGCATTTGGCGCTGCAGTTCGGCGGTGAACAACCCGACGCCGCTTTTACGCGCGCCTGCACCGCCCTCATCATACAGCCGCACCCGTTCCATGCCGCAGCTTGGCGAATTAGCGCAGACAATGTAGCCGCACAGATGCTGCAAAGCAGCAATACGCTGGGTGGAAAACTGCTGCATCTGGTCGGTCACATCGATACTGTCGTCATTGCTGTAACGCAGCGCGACATGATGTTGTTTTTTGATCAACCGCAGCGCCGGGCGCGGGGTCGACAGGCCGATCGCCATTTCCGGGCAAATCGCCTCAAACCGCACATAGGGCGCCAGTTGTTCCACCGCGAAGGCCAGCCGTTTATGGCCGCCGTCAAAACGCACCTTTTCACCCAGCAGGCAGGCGCTGATCCCGACCGGAATTTTGTCACTCATCATGGGCTCCCGCAGCGTTGGATGATGTTAAAAGTGTAGAGGAATTTCCCTCTCAGGACGAACCTTACCAACACAATGACCGAACCGCGCCCATAAAAAAACCCCCGCTGCGAAGCGAGGGTTTCAGGGGACAACGGCGGCAATCAGTAGAAATCGCAGGCCGCCAGTTCCGCCTGCTGCAGCCAGACCGGTTTATCGCTGGTTTTTGACCAGACGCGGTGCAAATAGCTGTAAAAACGAGCACGGTCACTGCGGAAAAGCATTACCGGTAAAGCCAACACACCTGCCAGGATCACTGCGCTGCGACGCAGGAGAATCCGATGCAATGAATAAGCTGGGTAGATAGACATGCGAACCTCCTTAAAAACGCCCGGCCGTTGATTTGTCTTGCAAACAGCACTGGCGTAAACCATTAAAACGGGATGATTTGGTAACTGGACAAAATTTTAGCGCAATTGATGAAAGTTTACTACTCATCCGACCACTAAACTGGTCAAAAAATCGCAATTAAATGCGTCATCACGTAATTTTGTTACACACAAGTTAATAATTAACTAACCATCGGTTACATTATGGTTATTTACACCCTGTTTACGCAAACCTTCATCTTCACGCCCCCAAACAGGAGTCCAACGGCGCTACGCCCCCCAAAATCGAGGCTAAAAAGCCATTTTCTGCTGTAATTTCAGCCATTTTTATACTTTTTTTACACCGGCCAGCGCTATTTTTTCATCTTCTTTCTACCGCCCTCCCTACACTCGCCTTATCAAAAACTACACCTCTGGAGGTGTCCTGTGAGTATCAGCGTTATTGGTGGTGCGCTGTTGGTCCTGCTGCTGTTGGGCTATCTGGTTTATGCCCTGTTCAATGCGGAGGATTTCTGATGGCAGCTTCAGCCTTTTTATTGATTGCCAGCTTTATGCTGGTGCTTTTGCTGCTGGCCCGGCCGTTAGGCAGTTTCCTGGCGCGCCTGATCGAAGGTGAACCTTTACCCGCGCTGCGTCGGGTGGAGGCCGCCGTCTGGCGTTGCTGTGGCAATACCACCGCTGAAATGAACTGGTGGCAGTATGCGCTGGCAATCTTGTGGTTCAACCTGCTCGGCCTGGCGCTGCTGTTTGCGCTGCTGATGACGCAAGGCTCGTTGCCGCTAAACCCGCAGGGTTTCCCCGGTCTGTCATGGGATCTGGCGTTCAATACTGCCGTCAGCTTTGTCACCAACACCAACTGGCAGGCCTACAGCGGTGAAAGCACCCTCAGCTACCTCAGCCAGATGGCCGGGCTGGCAGTGCAGAACTTCCTGTCTGCCGCTACCGGTATCGCCGTGGCCTTTGCGTTGATTCGTGCCTTCACCCGCCGTTCCAGCGCCACCATAGGTAATGCCTGGATCGACGTGTTCCGTATAACGCTGTACGTGTTGCTGCCGATCTCGCTGCTGATCGCGCTGTTCTTCGTCAGCCAGGGCACGCTGCAAAACTTCCTGCCTTACCTGCATATCAGCACGCTGGAAGGCGCGCAGCAGACGCTGCCAATGGGGCCGGTTGCCTCTCAGGAAGCGATCAAGATGCTCGGCACCAACGGCGGCGGCTTCTTCGGCGTCAACTCGGCTCATCCGTTCGAAAACCCGACCGTACTGACCAACTTTGTGCAGATGTTGGCGATCTTCCTGATCCCTTGTGCGCTGTGCTTTTCCTTCGGCCAGGTGGCCGGTGAGAACCGTCAGGGCCATGCGCTGATCTGGGCGATGTCGCTGATCTTCGTGGTGGCCGTCGTAGTGGTGATGTACGCCGAGCTGGCCGGTAACCCGCATCTGAGCGAATTGGGCAGTGCCAGCAATATCAATATGGAAGGCAAGGAATCGCGCTTTGGCATTCTCGCCACCAGCATGTTCTCGGTGGTCACCACCGCAGCGTCCTGTGGGGCCGTCAACGCCATGCATGACTCCTTCACCGCGCTGGGCGGCATGGTGCCCATGTGGCTGATGCAGATTGGTGAAGTGGTGTTCGGCGGCGTCGGTTCCGGCCTGTACGGCATGCTGCTGTTCGTGCTGCTGACGGTGTTTATCGCCGGGTTGATGATTGGGCGTACCCCGGAATATCTGGGCAAAAAAATCGACGTCTATGACATGAAAATGACCGCGCTGGCGATCCTGGTCACGCCGACCCTGGTGTTGCTGGGCAGCGCACTGGCCATCTCTACCGACGTAGGCCGCGCCGGCATTCTTAACCCGGGTGCGCACGGTTTCAGCGAAGTGCTGTATGCCCTGTCCTCCGCCGCCAATAACAACGGCAGCGCCTTTGGTGGGCTGAGCGTCAACACGCCGTTCTACAACCTGCTGTTGGCCTTTGCCATGTTCGTCGGCCGCTTCGGGGTGATCCTGCCGGTGCTGGCAATTGCCGGTTCGCTGTGCGCCAAGAAACGCCAGCCTGCGGGCAACGGGACCTTGCCAACCTACGGGCCGTTGTTTATCGGCCTGCTGGTCGGCACCGTGCTGCTGGTGGGCGCATTAACCTTCGTGCCTGCGCTGGCGCTGGGACCGGTGGCTGAGCATTTGCAACTTTGGCTGACCAAATAACCGACGCATTCCCGTCGCCTTTCGAGCCGCAGCGTTGTTACCTGCACTCGCTCACCCCAGTTACTTACTCAAGTAAGCGCCTGGGGATGAGCGAGTTGGTCGCCTAGCTGCAGCTCGAAATCCATAGGGAATGAAATAGGAAGAGAGAATAAAAGATGACTCGCAAACAACGCGCGCTGTTTGAACCGGCACTGGTCCGTACCGCGCTGATCGATGCGCTGAAAAAGCTGGATCCGCGTACCCAGTGGCGTAACCCGGTGATGTTCGTGGTGTATATCGGCAGCATTCTGACCACGGCCATCTGGCTGGCGATCCTCGCCAAACAGACCGACGGCAGCGCCGCCTTTACCGGCAGCATTGCCATGTGGCTGTGGTTCACCGTGCTGTTCGCCAACTTTGCCGAAGCGCTGGCCGAAGGGCGCAGCAAAGCTCAGGCGGAAAGCCTGAGAGGCACCAAGAAAACCAGTTGGGCGAAGAAACTGGCCGGACCGCGCCGTGAGGGTGCCACCGAGAAAGTCTCCGCCGAGAGCCTGCGCAAGGGTGACGTGGTGCTGGTCGAGGCCGGTGACACCATTCCCTGCGACGGCGAAGTGCTGGAAGGCGGTGCATCGGTGGATGAAAGCGCCATTACCGGTGAGTCCGCACCGGTGATCCGTGAGTCCGGCGGCGACTTCTCATCGGTCACCGGCGGAACCCGCGTGCTGTCCGACTGGCTGGTAGTGCAGTGTAGCGTCAACCCGGGCGAAACCTTCCTTGATCGGATGATCGCCATGGTGGAAGGCGCAAAACGCCGCAAAACCCCGAACGAGGTGGCGCTGACCATTCTGCTGGTGGCGCTGACCCTGGTGTTCGTGCTGGCGACCGCTACGCTGTTCCCGTTCTCGCAATACAGCGTCGACGCCGCCAACGGCGGTTCGGTGGTCAGTATCACCGTATTGGTGGCCCTGCTGGTCTGCCTGATCCCGACCACCATCGGTGGTCTGCTGTCCGCCATCGGCGTGGCCGGGATGAGCCGGATGCTGGGCGCCAACGTCATCGCCACCAGTGGCCGTGCGGTGGAAGCCGCCGGTGACGTGGATGTACTGCTGCTGGATAAGACCGGTACCATCACGCTGGGTAACCGTCAGGCATCCGAATTTCTGCCGGCACCGGGAGTGAAAGAACAGGAACTGGCCGACGCCGCGCAGCTATCTTCACTGGCGGATGAAACGCCGGAAGGCCGCAGCATTGTGGTACTGGCCAAACAGCGCTTTAATCTGCGCGAACGTGACCTGCAGGCGCTGAACGCTACCTTCGTGCCCTTCTCTGCCCAAACGCGCATGAGCGGCGTCAACGTGCAGGACCGCATGATCCGTAAAGGCGCAGTGGATGCCATTCGCCGTCACGTGGAGTCCAATCAGGGCCACTTCCCGCAGGCGGTAGACGACCTGGTGGCCAGCGTGGCACGCACCGGTGGTACGCCGCTGGTGGTGGCCGAAGGGCCACGGGTGCTGGGGGTGGTGGCGCTGAAGGATATCGTCAAAGGCGGTATCAAAGAACGCTTTGTCGAACTGCGCAAAATGGGCATCAAAACGGTGATGATCACCGGCGATAACCCACTGACCGCTGCCGCCATTGCCGCCGAAGCCGGGGTGGATGACTTCCTGTCGGAAGCGACGCCGGAAGCCAAGCTGGCGTTGATCCGCCAATACCAGGCTGAAGGCCGTCTGGTGGCGATGACCGGCGACGGCACCAACGACGCCCCGGCGCTGGCACAGGCCGACGTGGCGGTGGCGATGAACTCGGGTACCCAGGCCGCCAAAGAGGCGGGCAACATGGTCGATCTGGACTCCAACCCGACCAAGCTGATTGAAGTGGTGCATATCGGTAAACAGATGCTGATGACGCGCGGTTCGCTGACCACGTTCAGTATTGCCAACGACGTGGCCAAGTATTTCGCCATCATCCCGGCGGCGTTCGCGGCAACCTATCCACAGTTGAACGCGCTGAACGTGATGCATCTGCACTCCCCCGCTTCCGCCATTATGTCGGCGGTTATTTTCAACGCCCTGGTGATCGTGTTCCTGATCCCGCTGGCGCTGAAAGGGGTGAGTTACAAGCCAATGAGCGCCGCTGCGCTGCTGCGTCGTAACCTGTGGCTTTATGGCGTGGGCGGTCTGCTGGTGCCCTTTGTCGGTATCAAGCTGATCGACCTGCTCCTGGTCGCGCTGCATATCGCCGGTTAATCATTAAGAGGAAATGAAAATGTCTTATTTACGACCTTCACTGGTGATGTTGATCCTGCTGACGTTGATTACCGGTATCGCCTACCCGCTGCTGACCACCGGGCTGTCGCAGCTGTTGTTCTCCGGCGCGGCCAACGGCTCGCTGCTGTACCAGGGCGACAAAGTGGTAGGTTCGGCGTTAATCGGCCAAAGCTTTACCAAACCCGAGTATTTCTGGGGCCGCCCTTCTGCCACCGCTGATTCGGCCTATAATGCCATGGCGTCTGCCGGTAGCAATCTGGCCGCCACCAACCCGGCGCTGGATAAAGCCATAGCCGAGCGTGCGGCACAGCTGCGCCAGGCTAATCCGGCAATGAAAGGCCCGATCCCGGTCGATCTGCTGACCGCGTCCGGTAGCGGTCTGGATCCGCAGATCTCTCTTGCGGCGGCACAGTATCAACTGGCGCGGGTGGCTGCGGCGCGCCAACTGGCACCGGAGCAAATCGCCAAACTGATTGATGAAAGCACCGATCAGGCCACCCCCAACTTTATGGGTGAGTCGGTGGTGAACGTGCTGAAATTGAATCTGGCACTCGACGCATTGAAATAATGCCCCGCGTGTTAAAGGATAAGTAACGGGTCCGGCGTGCCGGACCCGCTTTACGTTGCTGCAAAAAGGAACTCCGATGGTGGAAGAGGAACAACAGCGCCCCGACCCTGACAGCCTGCTGGCGCTGGCCAATGAAAAGCCCCGTGGCCGCCTGAAGGTGTTCTTCGGCGCTTGTGCCGGGGTAGGCAAAACCTACGCCATGCTGCAGGAAGCCCAGCGGCTGCGTGCCCAGGGGCTGAACGTGCTGGTCGGCGTAGTGGAAACCCATGGCCGCAGCGAAACCGCCGCGCTGCTGGGCGGGCTGGATTTGCTGGCGCAAAAGCGCATTCAGTATCGCGGCAGAATGGTACAAGAGTTTGATCTCGACGCCGCATTGGCTCGCCACCCGGCATTGATCCTGATGGACGAGCTGGCGCACAGCAACGCCCATGGCTCGCGCCATCCGAAACGCTGGCAGGATGTCGAAGAGCTGCTGGATGCCGGTATCGACGTGCTGACCACCGTCAACGTACAACATCTGGAAAGCCTGAACGACGTGGTCGGCGGCGTGACCGGGGTGCGGGTACGTGAAACCGTGCCCGATCACGTGTTCGACGAAGCCACCGAGGTGGTGCTGGTTGACCTGCCGCCGGACGATCTGCGCCAGCGTCTGAATGAAGGCAAGGTGTATATCCCCGGTCAGGCCGAACGTGCCATCGAGCACTTTTTCCGTAAGGGCAATCTGATTGCCCTGCGCGAACTGGCATTGCGCCGCACCGCCGATCGGGTCGATGACCAGATGCGCGCCTTCCGCGACACTCAGGGGCGTGAACGCGTATGGCACACCCGCGACAGTATCCTGCTGTGCGTCGGCCATAACAGCGGCAACGAGAAACTGGTGCGTATCGCCGCCCGCCTGGCGGCCCGGC
Organism: Serratia sp. AR11; assembly: GCF_056376275.1. NCBI lineage: Bacteria > Pseudomonadati > Pseudomonadota > Gammaproteobacteria > Enterobacterales > Yersiniaceae > Serratia > Serratia sp. AR11. The sequence continues at coordinate 1,342,043 of NZ_CM150739.1, read as the reverse complement.
TGGGCTGCCACTGGCACGCAGTCTATGTCGAAACGCCCAAATTGCACCGTTTACCGGAGAGCCAGCGCCGGGCAATTTTGCGAGCGCTGCGGCTGGCGCAGGAGTTGGGTGCCGAAACCGCTACCCTGTCCGAACCTGATGAAGAACGCGCGGTGCTGCGTTACGCCCGTGAGCACAACCTGGGCAAAATCATTATCGGTCGTCGCAGCGAACAGCGCTGGAAACTACGCGGCAGCTTTGCCGATCGCCTCGGCAAGTTGGGTCCGGACCTCGATCTGGTGATTGTCGCGCTGGAAAACGACAGCCCCCCGCAGCCAGGCAAAGAACACGACAGCCGCAACTTTGGCGAGAAATGGCGTATGCAACTGCGTGGCTGTGCCGTCGCCGTCGCACTCTGCGCCCTGATCACTCTGCTGTCCCAGTGGCTGCTGCCGGGCTTCGATCAGGCCAATCTGGTGATGGTTTACCTGCTTGGCGTGGCCATTGTCGCGCTGTTCTTCGGCCGCTGGCCGTCGGTGCTGGCGGCGGTGATCAACGTCGCCAGTTTTGACCTGTTTTTCGTCCAGCCGGAATGGTCGTTTGCCGTCAGCGATATGCAATATCTGCTGACCTTCGGCGTGATGCTGACGGTCGGCATCACTATCGGTAACCTGACCGCCGGCGTACGTTATCAGGCGCGGGTGGCGCGCTACCGCGAACAGCGGGCTCGTCATCTGTATGAGATCTCCCGCGGGCTGAGCCAGGCGCTGACCACCGAAGACATCGCCAAAACCAGCCGCCACTTCCTCTCCAGCAGTTTCCAGGCCAAAACCGTGCTGCTGCTGCCACAGGAAGACGGCAAGCTGCAGCAAATGGTCGGGGAAACCGGCGGACTGCTGTCGGTAGATGAGGCTATTGCGCGCTGGAGTTTCGACAAGGGCATGCCGGCCGGAGCCGGTACCGATACCCTGCCCGGCGTTCCCTATCAACTGTTGCCGTTAGCCACGTCGAAACAAACCTTTGGCCTGTTGGCCATCGAGCCCAGCAACCTGCGTCAGCTGATGGTGCCGGAACAACAGCGGCTGCTACAGACTTTTGCGGTATTGATTGCCAGCGCGCTGGAACGCTTGCATTTGGCGCGCAGCGCCGAGGAAGCAAAACTGGACGCCGAACGCGAACAACTGCGCAACTCGCTGCTGGCGGCGCTGTCCCACGATTTACGCACTCCGCTGACGGTGCTGTTCGGCCAAGCGGAAATTCTGACGCTCGATCTGGCGGCGGAAGGCTCCAACCATGCGACCCAGGCCAGTCAGATCCGCCAGCAGGTGCTGAGCACCACCCGGCTGGTGAACAACCTGCTGGATATGGCGCGCATTCAATCCGGCGGTTTCAACCTGCGCAAAGAGTGGCAATCGCTGGAAGAGATCGTCGGCGCATCGCTGCATATGCTGGAGCCGCTGATGACTCAGCATCAAATCAAGGTTGAGCTACCGGCGGAGCTGGTATTGGTTAATTGCGACGGCAGCCTGCTGGAGCGCGTGTTCACTAACCTGTTGGAAAATGCCAATAAATATGCCGGCTACGATGCTACTATCGGTATTCGTGCCCATACTCTGCCAGAGTGGCTGGAAGTCGAAGTCTGGGACGATGGGCCGGGCATTCCCGAAGGGAAAATGCAGCTTATTTTCGATAAATTTTCTCGCGGCAATAAAGAGTCGGCGATCCCCGGCGTGGGTTTGGGGTTAGCGATTTGCCGTGCCATTATTGAAGTGCACGGTGGCCGCATCTGGGCCGAAAACGGTGCCAACGGCGGTGCCAGTTTCCGCTTTGTGCTACCGCTGGAGAAACCGCCAGAAATAGACAGCGAAGCCTTTGATCTTTAATCAAGTCCCGGGAGTCTTGTGAGCAACACGCCAACCAATATTCTGATTGTTGAAGATGAAAAAGAGATCCGGCGTTTCGTCCGTACCGCCCTGGAAAGTGAAGGCCTGCGGGTGTTTGAAAGCGAAACGCTGCAACGCGGGCTGATTGAAGCCGGCACGCGTAAACCGGATCTGATTATTCTCGATTTGGGGTTGCCGGACGGCGACGGGCTTAACTATATCCGCGATTTACGCCAATGGAGCGCCATTCCGGTGATCGTGTTGTCGGCACGCAACGCTGAGGAAGACAAAATCGCCGCGCTGGACGCCGGGGCGGATGACTATCTCAGTAAGCCATTTGGTATTGGCGAATTGCTGGCGCGCGTGCGGGTCGCGTTGCGACGTCATTCCGGTAGCCTGCAGGAAAGCCCGTTGGTCAGCTTCTCAGAAATCACCGTAGATCTGATTAATCGCCGGGTGCTGCGCCAGGGGGAAGATTTGCATCTGACGCCAATAGAGTTTCGACTGCTGGCCGAGTTGCTGGCCAACTCCGGCAAGGTGTTGACCCAGCGGCAGCTTCTTAGCCACGTGTGGGGGCCGAACTACGTCGAACACAGCCATTATCTGCGAATTTATATGGGCCATCTGCGGCAGAAACTGGAGGCCGACCCGGCCCGGCCAAAACACTTGCTGACCGAAACCGGCGTCGGTTACCGCTTTATGCCTTGAAGTTAATGGGCGCAGCATGCGGCGCCCCTACTGTTGTGGGCCTTTCTTCAACCCTATCATAAATTCCTTGAACGCTTCGCGCAGCGGTGCAAATACCGGATGCTTGCGGTTTTCGATCATCACTTCGGAAAACAGTTTCAGGCCAACGGCAAAGGCCGCGCTGTTGTTCTCGCCAAAGTTCAGATCTTCACGCGCTTTGATGCGCTCAACGATGCCAAGAATGTCGTCGTGGTTTTCTACTTCAAAACTCAGTGGCGCTTTATCGACCGGCTCGCCTTTGCGATCGCTCAGGGCTTCAACGGTGATGCGGAAACGGTGGCCTGGCATTATTCATTCTCCTGTGCCGTCGGGGTAATGTTCATTTCGCTTTCAATCGCCGCCACGGCGGTCAGCAACGCAGCATTGATGCGTTCCACCTGCTGCGCGGAAAGATCGGCACGCATCACGTTGCCGCGTAACAAACTGCGCAGGCGGTTCATGGCATCAGAGATGCCCTCTGCCAGATTGCCGTAATGATGATGACCGCGATCGGCACCTGCCAAACGGGCCAGGATCACGTCGACAACGGCCTGGTGCTTTTGTAATTCATTCTGGCCCAGTTCGGTGATTTGATAACTTTTGCGGCCGTTGCTGCTGGTGATTGGCTCGAGGAAATCCTGTTCTTCCAACAGCGTCAGGGTCGGGTAAATCACCCCCGGGCTTGGCACGTACAGACCGGAAGAAGCCTCATCAATGGCCTTGATCAGTTCATAACCGTGGCTCGGTTTGCGTGCCACCAGCGCCAACAGCACCAACCGCAGGTCCCCATGTTCAAACATGCGGTGACGGCCACCACGACCGCCGCGTCCGCCCCGGCCATGCTCTTCGCCGTGATCGCCGCCAAAGTGATGACGTCCGCCGCGGCGGCGATGATGATGACAGTGCCCTTCTTCGCGGTCAGGATGGCAACCATGACGACGGTGTGAATCTAAACGGTGAAACATAGCTATACCTCTCAATAGATAGTTAGTTGACGAGGTGGTTTAGATATATCTAAACGACTTCGATATAGCTAATCTAGATCGATATATCTAAATGCGCAAGCGCTGTTCGTAAAATAGATATATCTAAATTGCAGGCATAAAAAAAGCGCTGTAAAAACAGCGCTTTCATCGGAAATGGCGAAAAATTACTTGGCGGAAGCCAGCACTGCGCTGACGATTTCGACCGCTTCGTGCTCGATCTTTTCGCGATGTTCGGCCCCCAGGAAGCTCTCACAATAAATCTTGTAAGCCTCTTCGGTACCGGAAGGACGCGCTGCGAACCAGCCATTGTCAGTCATCACTTTCAGGCCGCCAATGGATGCGCCATTGCCCGGTGCTGCGGTCAGACGTGCGGTGATCGGATCACCCGCCAGGGTATCGGCCTTGACCATTTCCGGTGACAGCTTGGACAACGCGGCTTTCTGCGCTGAGGTTGCCGGCGCCTGAATGCGGTTGTAGCTCGGTGCGCCAAAGCGTTTGGCCAGATCTTCGTAGTGATTTTGTGGGTTTTCACCGGTGACTGCGGTGATTTCCGCCGCCAACAGACACATAATCATGCCGTCTTTATCGGTAGACCAAGGCTTGCCGTTGAAACGCAAGAAAGATGCCCCAGCGCTCTCTTCACCGCCAAAGCCCAGGCTGCCATCGTACAAGCCGTCGACAAACCATTTGAAGCCCACCGGCACTTCCACCAGTTTACGGCCCAGAGAGGCGACCACGCGGTCAATCATTGCACTGGAAACCAGCGTTTTGCCCACCGCCACATCGGCGCCCCACTGTGGACGATGCTGGAACAGGTAGTTGATGGACACCGCCAGATAATGGTTCGGGTTCATCAGGCCCTTCGGCGTAACAATGCCGTGGCGGTCGTAATCCGGGTCGTTGGCGAACGCCAGATCGAACTTGTCACGCAGCGCCAGCAAACCACCCATCGCCGGCACTGACGAACAGTCCATGCGGATCACGCCGTCGTGGTCCAGGTGCATAAAGCGGAAGGTCTGATCGATAGAGTCGTTCACCAGCGTCAGATCCAGCTTGTAATGCTCGGCAATACGCTGCCAGTAGGCAATGCCGGAACCGCCAAGCGGATCGACGCCTAACTTCAGGCCGGCACGCTGGATAGCAGGCATATCGACAATATCCACCAACCCTTCGACGTACGGCTGCACCAGATCTTGTGCGTGTACGCGGCCGCTGTTCCAGGCCTTGTCCAATGACTGACGCTGAACGCCTTGCAGCTGCAAAGACAGCAGTTCATTGGCGCGCTTTTCAATCACCGAGGTCAGATTGGTGTCGGCCGGGCCGCCGTTGGTCGGGTTATATTTGATGCCACCGTCTTCCGGGGGATTGTGAGACGGGGTAATAACGATGCCGTCGGCCAATGCCCCACCGTTGCGGTTATGGCACAAAATGGCATGCGATACCGCAGGGGTTGGCGTGAAGCCGTTATTTTCCTGCACGACAACATCGACGCCATTGGCGGTCAACACTTCCAGCACAGAAATAAAGGCAGGCTCGGACAGCGCATGAGTGTCTTTACCCACGTAGCATGGGCCGGTCACCCCTTGCTGATGGCGGACTTCCGCAATCGCCTGCGCAATAGCGAGAATGTGGTTTTCATTAAAGCTATGACGCAGAGCGCTGCCGCGGTGGCCCGAAGTGCCGAACTTCACCGCGTGTGCTGCATTGCCCGCTTCAGGTTGCAGTACATAGTACTGCGACGTCAGCTGGGCTACGTTGATCAAATCGCTTTGCTGAGCCGGCTGCCCGGCACGTGGATTATTCGCCATCGACATATCTCCCTATCCCTGTCCTGCGGCCTGGCAATATGTCGCTCACGGCCACCATGACGGGCTGTTCGCTAAATTAGATAGTGCCGCAAACTTTTTCTGTCAGTTCCGCTGGGAACTGCATAGCCTGCATGATGTGTTCCACCATGCTGCGTTTACGACCGGTATTGGTATTGGTGATCACCCAGTAAGGGGTGCCCGGAACGTGCTTTGGTTTGGTGTGCGTTCCGTTTGCCAGCAGGGTTTGCTGATCGCCGGCAAAATAGGTGCGGGTACGGCCATGTAACGCCTCGGTCGCCGTGGCAAAACCGGCCGCGTCGAGGGTATACAGGGTGGAAAGTACCAGCATAAAACGGTTCACCGCTTTGTTCTGCTCGGCATATTCATCCGACAACAGCAGCTCACGCACGGCACGTACGCGATCGCGCGGGCGCGACGCGGCAACAATTTTATCCTGTTCAGCGCTCTGGGCACTGGCTGCCGGCACCGCACGTAACGGCTGACCTGCGGTAAATTTCAACATGCGGCGCAAAATATCGGACGCGCTCTCACCAATATGTTGCGTGTGGCTGGCAATATAACGGTAGAGCTCTTCGTCGACTTCAATAGTTTTCATCTTTATCCAGTACTGTTTTTTTCTACTTAGAACCTGAAGCCAGATCCTGCATTCAAGCCATGGGATTATAAGGTTAAAAGCGCAGATGCGAACATCACAATGTGCCTCAATACGGCAAAAGCAGACAATTACCTAAAGCCTGCCTGGCATCGGCTCTGCCAACCCATCACCTTACCATGAAAAATCCGCGTTATACCCTATGGATTTCAAGTCGCAGCTAGGCGACCAACTCGCTCATCCCCAGGCGCTTACTCAAGTAAGTAACTGGGGTGAGCTAGTGCAGGTAACAACGCTGCGGCTTGAAAGGCGACGGGTATTTTCATCGTGTGTTTTAATCATGATACCCTAATCTGAATCTCACTCAGTATGAACTTCGCCATGAAATTACATTATCAACTGCTGGCCTGCGAGTCCGATGCTCTGCCGGTTGTCCTGATCCACGGGCTGTTTGGCAATCTGGACAATCTGGGCGTGCTGGCGCGCGATCTGAACCAACAGCACAGCGTGATTAAAGTCGATCTGCGCAACCACGGCCTGTCGCCACGTTCCGAGGTGATGACCTACCCGGAAATGGCGCGTGATCTGCTGGCGCTGCTGGATGATTTGCAGTTGGACAAGGTCATTGTGATTGGACACTCGATGGGCGGCAAAGCGGCGATGGCGCTGACGGCAATCGCACCTGAGCGAGTGGAAAAACTGATCGTTATTGACGTGGCACCGGTGGATTATCAAACCCGTCGCCACGACGAGATTTTTGTCGCCTTACAAGCCGTAAGTGCGGCCGGTATCACCCAACGCCAGCAGGCGGCAGAACTGATGCGCGACTACCTGAAGGAAGAAGGAGTGATCCAGTTCCTGCTGAAATCCTTCCACCAGGGCGAATGGCGCTTTAACCTGCCGGTGCTGATCGAACAATACGAAAACATCACCGGCTGGCAGGAGGTTCCCGCCTGGCCACATCCCACATTATTCATTCGTGGTGGTTTGTCGCCCTACGTGCAGGACAGCTACCGCGCAGATATTGCCCGCCAGTTCCCGCAGGCTCGCGCGCACGTGGTCGCCGGCACCGGGCACTGGGTTCATGCGGAAAAACCGGAGGCGGTGCTGCGCGCAATTCACCGTTTTCTCGGCGAAGCCTGAGTCGACCAGCCCTTTAGCCTGATGCGTAGAGCCGCCTAAAACAATCATCTGGTGAAAAAACGCGCTAAAGATAACGGCTTAGCACGTTTTCGGCTCAGTTAAGCATTGTCGTTGCTCCACCTGCTGGGGTAATATGACGCGCTATAATTTTGCCGCCGTGTCGAGCGTGTTGATTAACGCCTGGCTGGGGGTAAATTTGGGTTAGGGTTTATTGGCCCGAAGTGTGTTAACCGAACCATCCAGAAGCGTCTACGCGCTTTTAGATGCAAACTCCCTTGCAGTACCGCTACCTATGGCAAAAGAACAAACGGATCGCACGACGCTGGATCTGTTCGCAGATGAACGCCGTCCGGGGCGCCCGAAAACCAACCCGCTATCCCGAGATGAACAGCTTAGAATCAATAAGCGTAATCAGCTTCGACGCGATAAAGTCCGTGGCTTACGGCGTGTGGAACTGAAGATCAACGCGGATGCGGTGGACGCTCTGAACAAACTGGCGGAACAGCGGAACATCAGCCGCAGCGAGCTTATTGAGCAAATGCTGTTGGCACAACTGGCGGACGACCAGCCAGAACATTGATCATTGCAGCCGCACATGCGGCGCGGCGTTAAGGATGACGCCCGATCAACATCATTTTATTCCACCCGGTATCGCATAAACGTGATAAAACCCCGGGGTAAATTTCTGGCATGATACGCAATTACCGGTGAGGGCTCCCCTTGCCATGGCATCATTTTAATCGGTGTTATCGTGGTCAGCGCTAACATCGTGTAATGCAATTTATTGAATTTAAAGGTTATACGCGATATGGCTAATGTAGGCATTTTCTTTGGCAGCGACACTGGCAATACCGAAAACATTGCCAAGATGATCCAGAAAATTCTTAAGCAACAGTTCGGTGACGATGTGTGCGAAATTCACGACATCGCCAAAAGCAGCAAAGAAGACCTGGAAGGCTTCGACATTCTGTTGCTCGGTATTCCAACCTGGTACTACGGCGAAGCCCAGTGTGACTGGGATGACTTCTTCCCAACGCTGGAAGACATCGACTTCAACGGCAAGCTGGTAGCCCTGTTTGGCTGCGGCGATCAGGAAGACTACGCAGAATATTTCTGTGATGCGATGGGCACCATCCGCGACATCATTGAACCGCGTGGCGCTGCCATAGTCGGCCACTGGCCAACCAAAGGCTATCATTTCGAAGCCTCGAAAGGTTTGGCAAGCGACAGCCACTTCATTGGCCTGGCGATTGACGAAGATCGTCAACCTGAACTGACCAATGAGCGTGTTGAAGGTTGGGTAAAACAAATCGTCGAAGAGCTGAGCCTGGCCGAGATCGTCGGCTAACGCCAAAGGTTGAACAAAAGCCCTGCAAAGTGCATAGTGTTGCCGGCAGGGCCATCATTGGCAGTACTGATTACTGCAATCGAAGATACATATTTGTAACTTCCCACATCGTCAAGGTAGACTGAGTTATCGGTTTATCCCGCCCATCAAGACGTTGCGTGTGTAACATGCAATAGTGCAATTATATCTTTGTTAACAACCGGCGGTTTCTATTTAGGTCAACCGGTTCTATAATGAGACGCAATTAACTCTTTGTGCCGACCGATGCCACAGGCGAGAACGCCTCAACTTGATTAGCATAGTAACAGGACTGAATCCGCATGACTGACAACAACACCGCATTGAAGAAGGCCGGCTTAAAAGTCACGCTTCCGCGACTCAAAATCCTGGAAGTACTGCAAAATCCGGAATGCCATCACGTCAGTGCGGAAGATCTGTACAAAAAACTGATAGATATGGGCGAAGAAATTGGCCTGGCTACGGTTTACCGCGTACTGAACCAATTTGATGATGCCGGCATTGTGACCCGTCACAATTTCGAAGGCGGCAAGTCCGTATTCGAACTGACCCAGCAGCATCACCACGATCACCTGATTTGCCTGGACTGCGGCAAAGTGATCGAATTCAGCGATGAATCTATCGAAGTTCGTCAGCGTGATATCGCCAAGCAGCACGGCATCAAGCTCAGCAACCACAGCCTGTACCTGTATGGCCACTGTGAAGCTGGCGACTGCCGCGAAGACGAAACTCTGCACGATAAAAAATAATGCCCTCAACCGGCATTGAGAACCGCCTTCATGGCGGTTTTTTTATGCCCATAGCCCGGTGACGAACAGGTAAAAAAATCCCCGGACAGGTCCGGGGAAAGTTCACAGCTTGAAATACAACAATTGCAGCGGCACTTCTCTCTCGCTTCCCACTTACACTCACTTCACCGTCAACTCACCCGCCGACACGCGGATGGGCAAACCTCTTCAGAGCTCATACTCAAGAAACAGCAGCCGATCAAAAAATAACGACCAGGCCTGATCGAATACACCCCGGACACGGAACCCCTTGTTCAGATAGATTTGGCTGGCCTCACTGCTTTGCCATACGCACAGCACGATATTTTTCGCCTGTTGCCGATCTGCCTGCTGCTTTATCAGGGCAAATATCTGATTAAAATGCCCTTGCCCGCGGAAATGGCTCTCAATTGCCAGGCTGCAGATAAAATAATCGTCAGCAGCGCACTGGCTTTGTACAAAGCGATCGTATGCCTCATCAAGCGGCCTCATTTCATCGCGATAAAGGTAGTCCGCTTCTATGCCATACAGTTCGCTAACGGTGGCCGCGTTGAAAAAGCCGACAAACGCTCCACGCCGGTCGTAAGCCACTGTGATCAACCCCAGATAAGGCTCAATATTTTGCGCCTGCTGTAACGACACCAGATCCAGCCCGGCCCGGTTGCCAACAGAACAGTACTCCAGGTAACTGGTGGTGAAGATTAGCTTCGCCATGCGGGTTTTATCGGCTTCACTGGCCTGTCGTCCTGGTAGAAAATGCAAAGCCCCGCCCGGCTCCGGTAACGACACATCTCTCCCCCCAGCGGTTGGACACCAGTAATTCCCCGCCATAATCTGCCGTCGGTTATCAGCGATCAGGTATTCCCCAAATAGCTGGTTTACCCGATCAAGCGTGCGGTCATGGGAAAGCACGGAATAATAGTGGTAATGGTCGATATCGGAACGGATCTGCGCTGGATAGGCCATACGCGGTACTTCATCGACGGTAAATATTTCCGCATAACGAGCCAGATCCAGCGGCTGTTCAAGCTGCCAATCCAGCTGTTCCAGGTGGCTGACGCATTGCTGGTAGCTAAACTGCTCCTCCTGCGACAGCGGTAGCCGCTCATTGGTGATCACATCTTCCAACAGCCGCATGCCACGAATACCACAGGTGACTGCCTGTGGGTGCGCATCATAATGGACGCCATAATCCTGACAGAAGCGGTCGTGACTGAGGAAGGACCGGCCTATGTGGCGACTCCACAGCTGATAAAAGGGATCGAACAGTTTCCGCTCATAAACCGAATTCTTGTCCGGCACTTCACCGCTTTGCGCCACATAGATCTGATCCAACCCCGCCAACATCCGGCACAGCGAGATATCTCCTTTGCGGCTGATAATCATGCCGGTTTCATCGAGAAACAGATTCAACCAGCTAACGTGGCTGACTTCCCCTGCGGGCAGAAACTGAAGATAATCCGGTAATTCTGGCTTGGTCAAAAACAGCGTCGCCGATCGGTGGGGAATAGTGTCGATATCCATGTACAGCCCCCCCATCTCGATCAAAATCAGAAAACGGAAGTAGTCGGAAAGCGTGGCGTAATAGCGCTTATCGTGCAGTTGATGGATAAAGCCCAGGTTGTCGCCGACTCTTTTTTGCGCCAGTTCGCTCAGCGAATGCACCTGCAGGCGATGATTACCGGCATCATACTCCCCCAGGTAGCCGCCTTTTATCACCGGTACGGGGATGAAATACGCATCCCTTGCCAGTTGCTGCGCGTCCCAAACCCATAACATGCCGACCCAGTCATTCGTCTCGGCGCTAGCCACCACCTGCTGCGCGTCGCCCCACTGGGAGATAACCTCTCTGGCATCGTCAGGGATAGCCCCCCCCAACCAGATACGGTGCAGCCGTTTTTCACTCGCAGCCAGCGGACGAGTGGGCACGCAGAACAACGAAGAACAGCGTTCGGCATTGAATAAATGCCCGTGCGCTGCCCGCCACTCGCGCAGTTGAGCGACACCGCGCTGAAAACTTTCCAGCCGTGCCGGTGAGGTCTGGCGCTGATATTTAGCGAACTCAAACTTCAGCTCGCTGATCCGCGCTTCGTATTCGGCCCGGAACAGATCATCCTGCAGAACACCCAGATGCCCGTCGTTAAGCTTCATCGGCCAGCATCCTTATCGATGGCATCGATGCACAACGGCTGTAACCCTGCGGATTTTTGCTTTGCCATGACCAGGCATCACACACCATTTTTTCCAGACTGCGTTTAGCCTGCCAGCCCAGCTTTTCTGCCGCCAGCGATGGGTCTGACCAACACTCGGCAATATCTCCCGCACGCCGGGGATTAAATTGGTAGGCGATTTTGAAGCCACAGGCGCGTTCAAACGCCCGAATAATCTCCAGCACCGAGTAGCCTTTGCCGGTGCCCAGGTTATAGACGTTAAAACCTGGCTGCAGGTTATCCAGCGCTTTCAAATGCCCTTCGGCCAAATCCATAACGTGAATGTAATCACGTACCCCGGTACCATCGCTGGTAGGGTAGTCGTTGCCATACACCGGCAACACCGCGAGTTTGCCAATAGCCACCTGCGCCAGATAAGCCAGAAGATTATTGGGAATGCCGGCGGGATCCTCACCAATCAAGCCGGACTCGTGCGCCCCAGCCGGATTAAAGTAACGCAGCGCGGTGATCGCCATCTGCGGGGCCGTGGAAGCGAACTCCGCCAGGATCTGCTCGACAATCAGCTTGGAAGTTCCATAAGGATTGGTGGTCTGCCCAACACGGCAATTCTCCGTCAGCGGGGTATATTCCGCCGGTCCGTAGACGGTGGCTGAAGAGCTGAAAATAAATTGCTTAACGCCGGCATGGCGCATTCTGTCCAGTACGATCAATGAGCCGGAAATATTATTTTGATAATATTTCAGCGGTTCTTCGGTAGATTCCCTGACCGATTTCAACCCCGCAAGATGAATAACCGCATGAACATCATGCTGACGAAATATATGATCCAACAAATGGTGTTGCTGGATATCTCCATGATAAAAAGTCACTTTTTTACCGGTTAATCGCTCGACCCGAAACAAAGACTCTGACGAACTGTTGGACAGGTTGTCCAGTACGACAACTTCCTCCCCCCTTTCCAACAGCGCCAACACCGTATGCGAGCCGATATAACCGGCGCCGCCCGTCACCAATATAGCCATCATATTTCCTTGTTTATGCTTAAAAATAAACGATTCACTCAGAAACCACCTAAACTTCCCGGGTTTTAAAACCGACAGGTAAAGCAATACAAAGCAGTAATATGGCTAACAGATAAACGGAGGAATGCGGCCCGTATTCGGTCAGGATCCCTTGTAATATTCCGGCCAGGATCACACCGGTAGAAATACTGTTGGTGAATAAAGTGGTGGCCATGCCCGCCCGTTCCGGCATCAAGTCCTGGAAATACAGCATGCCGACGGTGGCAATAATGCCGATAAATATCGCGTTGAACAGCTGCCAGACCAGCAACCCGGCGGCCGAGGTAAACCACAGCATCCCGGCATAAAACAGTATGCCGGCCACCATCGCCCCCGCCATCATCAGGCGCTTGCCCACCCGGTTTACGTAGCGCCCTACCAGGATCATGATGGGGATTTCGATCGCGGCGGCGACGCCCATCATCCAGCCGGTCAGACTTTGCGGCAAACCCAACTCGGCAGTGATATACAACGGCACATCAATCAGATACATGGCGCTGCAGGTCCACATCAATACCGAGGCGAAAAACAACCGGCTAACGTCTTTATCGAAGACTGTTTTTTGCGGTATGGCGATTTCATTACTCACCGGTCGGCGAGCGACCTCGGGTAATATCCACCAGGCCAGCAGCGTGACCAGCAGGAATATGCCGGCAGCAAACATAAACATGGCCGTAAAGCCATAATTCACCACCAGCATAAAAGCCAATGGCGGGCCAAATACCCAGGCCAGAGAAAGTTGGGCGCGCATAATGGCGCTAAACATAGCGACGTTTTGCGATGACCGCTCCCCGTACTCACGCGCCAGAGCGAATAATTGCGGTATCGCCGTATTGGCGATGGCGGTTAACAATACGCCAGCGGTAATTAACGTCAGGTAATTACGATTAAAAGCAAATAACAGACAGTTTCCCGCCGCCAATAAATAACAGATTAAAATCAAATGGCGCCGGTCGCGCTGGCGATCTGATTTTTTTGCCAGCAAAAAACTGACAATAATGCCGACCCCGGCGTTTACTGCATAAAAAAAACCGACCCATAATGACGTCACCCGCACCTCGGTGGTGAGGAACAGGCTCAGGGTCGGTATTTGCAGCGCCCCGGCAATGCCGGAAAAAAAAGCAACGACCATAAAGGTCAGCCGTATCGAATTCATCGCTGATTACCACCGGTCGCTGCTGTTAACGATCAATAACGGCCCACCTGCGAACAGACGGGCCGTGGTTTATGATTTACACTTTCTCGGCGCGGCTATAACGCTTGCCGTCCGGACTGACCGCACGGACCAGCACCTCGCCGCTGACCCCAGGTTTAGCCTTGGCATCGTAGCGCTGCCATTGCTTACCGCCGTCGGTGGAATACTCAATGCCCAGACCCGGCAACGAGATATTGGCCTCCAGCTTGCCACCCACTACACGGGCGCCTGGTACCGGCAACCGATAGCTCACGCCGCCCTTGTCCAGTTTCGCCAACTCGCGCTGGCCAAGAATATTGGCAAAGCGCAGCCAGTCGCGGTCTAGTTTTTGGCTATCGATAAAGTGGGTTTCGCCGCCTTTATATTCACGCCCCGCCTGGTAATCCTGCTCCCAACTCGCCCGGTGCCATGCACGCTCGGCCACCGACAGTGAACGCGGGAAGATCATGTATTCCATTTGATCGTCGGTACGCTGAGTTTCACTCCACATTTGGGCAGAAATGCCGTAAGCGCCCGGCCACGGCTTGTCGCTCTTGGCGGTAAAGTGATTGCCATCGCGGTCAACCGAGGTTTCGGCGTTCTGCGGCAGGTTGTTCGGCGCGAAGCTGAACATTTTCTGCTCGTCACTGAAACGGGTGCCCCAGTAGTAACCGCGCTCGTCCGGGTTCACCTCATACGGGAAGTCCATGTAGACGTAATCCGGGTTGGAGAGGATCACTTCGTAGCCTTTGTTCGCCCAGTCATTGGCGCTATCAAAACCGCCCCAATACAGGGTATCCCAGAAGTTCACCCCGACGCGTTGGGTGGCGAAGGCCTTGGCGTTTTTCGCATCTTTCAGGCCGTCCTGCCAGGCCTGCATTCTGTCGATGCCATGCGCTTTCACCAGTTGACTGACTTCCACGCCAAAGTAGCTTGGCAGATGTTCCATATCGGCGACTTTGCCGTCTTTGATCATCTTTTGGCACACCTGGGATTTCGCCCAAGGCTTATCTTCTTTGCTCTGATCGATGATGCCTTTGCCTGCTTCTGGCTTGGTAAGGTCGGTATAGCCTGCCCCCAGGCGAATGTTTTTCGCTTCGTCGCCGCCAAAGTGCCAGGTGCGCAGCGGCTGCCCGGCCTCTTTATGCATCTGGGCAATTTCACCAATCACCTTATCGACAAAGCGCTTGGACGAATCCAGGCAAGGGTTAAGGTAACTTTGACGGTTAAAATACTGCACCGAGGTGGTATTGGAAGTATCGGTCGGATCCACCAGGCGGAACTCATTGGCCTGCTGCTCTTTACCGGCGGCATGCAGCTTTTTATAGCGTGCCTCCATCGAGACCACGGCGGCACGGGCATGTGCCGGCATATCGATTTCCGGGATCACTTCAATCTGACGCGCCTGGGCGTATTTAATGATCTCGATGTAATCCTGACGCGAGAAGAACCCGCCATACACCTCAGGCCCCTGGCCGTACTGTGGCAGCAGGCAGGTAGTTTCGCTCAGGTCATGACAACGCCGGCCCCCGACTTCGGTCAGTTCAGGCAAGCCTGGGATGGCAATACGCCAGCCTTCGTCGTCGCTAAGATGGAAGTGGAATTTGTTGAGCTTATAAGCCGCCATCTGATCGAGTAAACGCAGTACCGCATCTTTCTGATGGAAGTTACGTGCTACATCGAGGAAGATGCCGCGGTACTGGAAGCGTGGTGCATCCCTGGCCTCCAGAGTGGCGATTTTAGCGCTGCCGTCGGTCGGAACCAGCGACACAATAGACTGCAGGCCATAGAACACCCCGGCCTGATCGAAGCCGATAACTCGCGCTTCCTTATTGCCAATTTTCAGCTCATAGGCTCCCGGCACGGCCAGTTCACCTTTAAATTTACCCGGCTGAATATCGGTTTTAATCGGGTAGCCCGCCGCGTTATGGGTTATGCCCAACAGTGCAAAACGTTGAATGGCGGCGTCCGCTGCCGGTTTGGCCAGCGCACTCAACTCCAGCGCCACGCCGTTGCTCAGACTCACATCTTGTGGATGTACTTTCACTTGCAACGGCGTCGGCACGATCTGGCCGCGCAGCGAAGCTGCAGGCAAGGTTTTCAACTCGGCGTTTTTGGTAAAGCGGGAGGCCGGAGTCATCAGGATATTGTTGTCATCCTTGATGCGCTTCCATTGATCGCCACTAAAGGGGGTCACAAACTGGCTGAGATCTTCGGTATCGGTGTTGACCAGAATTTTTGGCTTGGCATCGCCCGAGGTGGCGTACCAACGTGGTACGAAGTCGGTTTTAAACAGTTGCCAATATTCGGCAATAATCGGGATCTCAACCGTTTGACCGGCCGGGAAGCCGGTAAATTTATCGGTAGGTTCCAGTTTGTACAAGTCACCGGTCAAATGAGCTATTTTGAACTGCTCGTTATCCACCCGCATGGTCTGACGGGCGCTGTGGAAGTAAATCGCCCAGTCGTGACCTTTGATCTCCTGATGATCGTTGGTCAGGCTGATCAACACCTTGTTGCAGGCCGCCCAGTCGGCACCCAGCTTACCGCAATCCAGGCCGCTGTCGGCAGCCCGGTTATCGACCATTTTCAAATTCAATTTTAACTGGCTCAGTTGATCCACCAGCGGCTGATTGGCCAGCGCATTCCCCGCGCTGCCAAATAATCCAACGGTTGCCGTTAATGCGGCAAGCGTACTCAATTTGAATTTGTTCATTTTTAACATCATCCTTAATTATTGTTATCGTGGATCTCTTGCCAAATTTTGCCGCACTGGGCGTCATAAGCCTGACCGTTACCACTGTGAACCGCCTGAATGCAGTTCTGATAATCCATCACCCGCACCGTTTCTTTTTCGGCAAACTGCTGGTGTTGCTTCTCTTGTTTCAGCACGTTCAGCACCGCCTGGCACGACTGCAGTTTTTCCGGTGAGCCTTCTGCGGTATTAATGCAGGCGCTGTAGGCCTGTTTCAGCTTGGCATCTTCCGGTGGTGCGGTTGGCTGTGCGCAGGCGCTCAACGTGACGACCGCGGCTAACATCAGCATGATTTTTTTCATCGTTATATTCCCGTTAAGTGTCAAAAACGCTGTCCCCGGCGCTGCCGCCGGGGAACGCATCAGAAAATGGTAAATGGCGCGATAACCATGAATTTGACGTCTTTCTCATCCTGGAAGATGTTGCCGTAACCGCCACCCCAGCTTGGGATGTTGGTGTGGTTGTCATATTGGGTGTAGTGCAGTTTCAGCAAGGTGCCTTTGGCGCGACCTTCCTGAATGGTGTACAACGCGTCCAGGCTCCAGGCGCTCTCTTTCAGGCGCTGGCTCTGGTCGTACATCGGGTTGGTGCTTGGCTTGGCATCCCAGGCATAAACGTAAGAACCGCCCACCGCCATGCCCGGCAGGTTCCAGTTGCTCAGGTCGTACATTACCCCGGCGTAAACCGCTTTTTCGCCGTTGGCGTTGAAGTCGGAACGGTTATCCCACCAGACGTCGAGACGACCGTTGGAGGAGGCGTAAGTTGGGGTCATACGTTGCAGGAAGTAACCCTGGTTGCCCTCGGCCTTGACCATGGTTCCTTCCAGACGCCAGTTGAACTGACCGGTGGTGTAACCGAAGGTCAGCGCCTGCAGCCAGGCCAGGCCGTCGTAAATGCTGTTCGGGTCGTTCTTGTCGCTGATACGGTCTTCGGTACCATAGAACTGGTAGCTGGTGGTCAGCGGGTTGCCCACCAGATCGAATTTGTAAGATGCCTTGGTGAAGTACTGATTCACATAACCTTCGGCCTGACCAAAAGCGGCCTCCAACACCAGGTCGTTTTTAAAATCGTACTTGGCACCCAGTGAGTGCAAATAAGAAACGCCGGTGGTTTTATCGTTCTGGCGGAAATCATCCATTTCGATATGCCATGGCGCTTTGTATTTATCTGTCCACATGTAGGAGAAACTCAAAGCACCGGCATCGCCGTAATCAAAGTTTGCTCCCGCTTCAGCGCCCCGGTAGGTACCCGGCATAAAACTCCAGTGTGGGGCAATCAGCGTTTGCCCGCTTGGCTGGATATAACCGGCGCGTGCCCAGACGGGGCCATACTTGAATTTACCGGCGGCCTTGTACAGGCTGATGCCGCCTTTGTCGCCGGAGTAGTCTTCATCATAGGTACGGTTTTTGGAGGAGAACGCGATTTCATTCGGATGACCGCTGGCGCTGGATTCGGCCAGCTCAATGGCGGTAAAGGCTCCCACATCCAAACCGAACATGTCCCAGGCATAGCCCGAGGCGAAATCCAGGCTCAGGTTGGCGGTCGAGTGTGACAGGTTGGTAGTGTATTTATTGTAATCGTCACTGGTCGGGTTGAGATCTTTACGGTCACGTTCACGCTGCCAGTAATACACACCGCCGGTCATCGTGGAATCATCGATAAATCCTGCGGCTTTCGCCTCAGGGGCCATGGCAAACCCTGTTCCCAACAGCGCACCCGCGACTGCGAGCGCCAGCGTTTTACGCTGAGCACCGTGCGTACCCATAATGAAATTCCTCTTTGACTTAACTTTAAAAGTTGCAGTCGCCCGTGTTCACCACTGCCCTGCACGACCGCTAATAAAAAACCCAATCGGGTAAAAAATATTGCTGACGGGTTAAAATCCCACAGCACTTATTGCTACAGACAGACTATTTTTCGCGACGCGAATTATCAAATGAATTATGAGAGAGATTTGTCAAAGTATGACAAAGAGCACATATCGATGAGATTATGTTACGTGGCTATGCAAAGAGGCTGTCGAATAAAAAATTCAATAAAATCAGAATAAAATTCAATATCAGGTCAATCAGAGACGATTAATGGTTTCAGCCTAAGCAAAAAGGTCAGCCAAAAGAAAAAACATGAGAGCGCTCTCTAAATGACATTAATTCGCATCACGAATATATAAGGCAATGTTATATGACTAATGATTTTTATCAAGAAATTGCTGATACAACCCTTCGATAAAAAATTAAAAATAGATTGGGGAATTAAAAGCATTAACGGGGAGAAAAACCGGGCTGGCGGACAAAAAAAAAGCGCAACCAAAGTTGCGCTTTATCGCATTAGCTTTTGATCAGCACTCAGGCGCCAATTTTAGCCCAGGTATCGCGCAGGCCCACGGTGCGGTTAAACACCAGATGCTCGGCCGAAGAGTGACGGTTGTCAGCACAGAAATAACCTTCACGTTCGAACTGGTAGGCTTTTTCCGGCTGTGCGGCCGCCAGACTTGGCTCAACAAAGCCGTGCTTGATAACCAGTGACTCCGGGTTAATGGTGGTGAGGAAGTCCTCTGCCGCCGCCGGATTTGGCACGCTGAACAGACGGTCATACACGCGAATTTCCGCCGGCAACGCATGCTCGGCAGACACCCAGTGGATCACGCCTTTCACCTTGCGGCCATCGGCAGGATCCTTGCTCAAGGTATCTGGATCGTAGCTGCAGAAAATAGTGGTGATCTCACCTTCAGCGTCTTTCTCAATGCGTTCCGCCTTGATCACGTATGCATTGCGCAGGCGAACTTCTTTACCCAGCACCAGCCGCTTGTACTGCTTGTTGGCTTCTTCACGGAAGTCGGCGCGATCGATATAAATATCACGGCTGAATGGCACTTCACGGCTGCCCATTTCCGGCTTGCTCGGGTGGTTAGGCATGGTCACCATTTCCACGCCGGTGGTCAGGTTTTCAATGACTACCTTCACCGGATCCAGCACGGCCATCGCACGTGGTGCGTTCTCGTTCAGCTCTTCACGAATACAGGCCTCAAGCGCCATCATTTCGACGTTGTTATCCTGCTTGGTCACGCCGATACGCTGGCAGAATTCGCGGATTGACGCAGCGGTATAACCACGGCGACGCAGGCCGGAAACGGTCGGCATACGCGGGTCATCCCAGCCCTCAACGATTTTCTCGGTCACCAACAGGTTCAGCTTGCGCTTCGACATGATGGCGTACTCAAGATTCAGACGCGAGAACTCGTACTGACGCGGATGACAAGGGATGGTGATGTTATCCAGCACCCAGTCATACAGACGGCGGTTGTCCTGGAACTCCAGCGTACACAGCGAATGGGTGATCCCTTCCAGCGCATCGGAAATGCAGTGGGTGAAATCGTACATCGGGTAGATGCACCATTTATTGCCGGTCTGGTGGTGTTCTGCAAATTTGATACGGTACAACACAGGATCGCGCATCACGATAAACGAGGAAGCCATGTCAATCTTGGCACGCAGGCAAGCGGTCCCTTCGGCGAATTCACCGTTACGCATTTTTTCAAACAGCGCCAGGTTCTCTTCCACGCTGCGGCCACGGTACGGGCTGTCTTTACCCGGCGCAGTCAGGCTGCCGCGATATTCACGGATTTGCTCAGGCGACAGTTCGTCGACGTAAGCCAGGCCCTTGTTGATCAGCTCCACCGCATAGTTGTGCAGTTGATCGAAGTAATCCGAGGAGTAACGAACGTTGCCGCTCCACTCAAAGCCCAGCCACTCGACGTCATGTTTGATTGATTCAACGAACTCGATGTCTTCTTTCACCGGGTTGGTGTCATCAAAACGCAGGTTGCATTGGCCCTGGTAATCGCGAGCGATACCGAAATTCAGGCAGATGGATTTCGCATGGCCGATATGCAGATAGCCATTTGGCTCCGGCGGGAAACGGGTATGGACTGACTTGTGTTTCCCGGACGCCAGATCTTCATCAACGATCTGACGGATAAAATTGGTTGGGCGGGCTTCAGCCTCACTCATTTCACTATTCCTCAATGCAAAGCGCTACTCATAACCGCCTATGTTCCAACAAGCCACGCCCGGAAACAACCGTTTGTTTCACGAAAAATGCGGAGCATTGCACCACAACAGGTCAAGGCACCCTGACCGGACAACCGCTGCCCATAAAAAAGCGGGAAGAGATTGCTCTCTTCCCGCCAAAGGTAGGGTGCGTTCCGTCATGACTCGTTAAACACCCCGGGTACTACTCAGGTAAAACGGTTTATTTCTGGATCTCGAACAGTTTGGTCTGGCCGGCTACTACAGAACCGGTCGCCAGCGCCGTCAGACCGGCGTAATCGTCAGAGTTGCTGACCACTACCGGGCTTATCATCGAGCGGGCATTGGCGTTCAGGAACTCCAGATCCAATTCAAGGATTGGCTGGCCGGCTTTCACCTCAGCCCCCTCTTCAACCAGACGTTTGAAGCCCTGACCGTTCAATGCCACGGTGTCGATCCCCATGTGCACCACAATCTCCGCGCCCTTGTCGGTTTCCAGACAGAAAGCGTGGTTGGTGTTGAAGATTTTCACGATGGTGCCATCTGCCGGTGCTACTACGGTTTTGTCGGTCGGGCGAATCGCCAGGCCGTCGCCTACCGCTTTACTGGCAAAGGCTTCGTCAGGCACCTGATCCAGGGCCACGACTTCACCGGTCACCGGGGCCACCAGCGACTCGAAGGCCACCTTCGGCGTATTAGGCACTGCCTGCGATTTAACTGCAGCCACGCCTGGAGCCGGTGCCACTTCTGCCGCAGGCACCGGGCCGGCAGCAATCACCGCACGCATGCCGTCAGCAATGGCTTCGGCTTTAGAACCCACGATAACCTGAACGGTTTGCTTGTTCAGTTTCACCACGCCTGATGCACCCAGGCGTTTACAGCTGGCATCCAGCACTTTAGAAGAGTCTTTAACGGTCAGGCGTAAACGGGTGATACAGGCATCAATGCCGGTCAGGTTGTCAGAACCGCCGATGGCACCAATATAGCTGCGGGACAGTGCGCGCAGGCCTTCATCGGTATTGCTGTTGGCTTCAGGTGCGACGACATCGTCAGACGCATCTTCACGGCCCGGGGTTTTCAGGTTGAATGCACGGATAATGACGGAGAACAGGACGAAGTACACCGCGAAGGCGACCAGACCCATCAACACCAGCATCCAGACGTTCTTGCTCGCAGCCGGCAGGTTGTACATCAGCACATAGTCGATGGCACCTGCAGAGAAGGAGAACCCGGCGTGAATACCCAGCAAGGTGGCTACAAACAGGCTGATACCGGTCAAAATGGCGTGGACCAGATACAGCAGCGGAGCCAGGAACATGAACAGGAATTCAAGCGGCTCGGTCACACCGGTCAGGAATGCGGTCAGCGCAACGGACAGCAGCATACCGCCAACCATTGGGCGACGTTCTTTCGGCGCAGCGAAGTACATGGCCAATGCCGCACCCGGCAAACCGAACATCATGATCGGGAAGAAGCCTGACATGAACATCCCGGCAGTACCGTCACCCGCGTAGAAGCGGTTGATGTCGCCATGGAAGATGGTACCGGCAGCGTTGGTAAACTCACCAATCTGGAACCAGGCAATGGTGTTCAGCACCTGATGCAGACCGGTTGGGATCAGCAGACGGTTAACGAAGCCGAAAATACCGGAACCGATAGCGCCCATCGAAACAATCCATTCACCGCCTGCGTGGATCGCATTTTGTACCGGTGGCCAGATATAACCAAAGATGGCAGCAAGGATTAAACAGAAAAAGCCGGTAGCGATTGGGACGAAACGCTTGCCGCCGAAGAAGGAGAGGAACTCGGGCAGTTTGATGCCGGACCAGCGGTTATAGACCGCACCGCCCACCAGGCCGGTAATGATACCCGCCAGCACACCCATATTGATCGCCGGGTTAATGGTGACCATTGCCTTGGTCAGGATGAAGTAACCCACCGCGCCCGCCAATGCGGCTGAACCGGCATTGTCTTTCGACCAGGTTGCCGCCACACCGATAGCAAAGATTAACGCCAGGTTATCGAAGATTGATCCACCGGCCTGTGCGATGAATGAAATATTCAGTAAATCAGGCTGGCCGAAGCGTAGCAAAAGCGCCGCAACGGGCAGTACTGCGATTGGCAGTTGTAACGACCTGCCCAATCTTTGGAAAAAGCCGAGTATGTTCACCTTAATATTCCCCCTAATGCCCTTTAATGAGCTTTATCATATTTTACGCAAGCGCCATCACACACTGCGATTAACTCTGGACGAACGACAACACGTGGAGTGTAAAAAAATTATTTCGTATCGCAAATTAAAACCTCCTTTTTTGTGATTTGCATCACCAAAAAGCAGTCTTAAGCTGCCACATTGCTAGCCATCACACAAAACTTATTTTATCATTAAAAAAATCATTGGACCTGAGACATCACGTGAGAATCATAAAGCTGGGTTAGGCTTAAGACTCTCGTTCAGGCTCGAACCAGTATAGCTTTAGTTTACTTACCCCAAGAGGTGTTAGATGAGACTTATCCCACTGAAAGATACTGCACAAGTCGGCAAATGGGCCGCCCGCCATATCGTCCAGCGCATCAACGCATTCAAGCCTACTGCGGAGCGTCCGTTTGTGCTCGGCCTGCCAACCGGCGGTACCCCGCTGGAAGCCTACAAACATCTGATTGCGATGCACAAAGCAGGTGAAGTAAGCTTTAAGCATGTGGTGACTTTCAACATGGACGAATACGTTGGCCTGCCGCAGGAACACCCGGAAAGCTATCATACCTTCATGTACCGTAATTTCTTTGATCACGTTGATATCCCAAGTGAAAATATCAACCTGCTGAATGGTAATGCGCCGGACGTTGACGCCGAGTGCCGCCAGTACGAAGCGAAAATCAAATCCTACGGCAAGATCAACCTGTTCATGGGTGGCGTTGGCATCGACGGTCATATCGCGTTTAACGAACCGGCTTCATCGCTGGCATCTCGTACCCGCATCAAAACCCTGACTGAAGATACCCGTATCGCCAACTCCCGCTTCTTCGGCGGTGATGTCAGCCTGGTGCCTAAATTTGCCCTGACCGTGGGCGTGGGCACGCTGCTTGATGCAGAAGAAGTGATGATTCTGGTGACCGGCCATGCCAAGGCACAGGCGCTGGAAGCCGCAGTGGAAGGCAATATCAACCACATGTGGACCATCAGTTGCCTGCAGTTGCATGCCAAGGCCGTTGTGGTGTGCGACGAGCCATCCACCATGGAACTGAAAGTCAAAACCGTTAAATATTTCCGCGAGTTAGAAGCGGAAAGCGTTAAGAGTCTTTAATTCTTGCAGGGGGCTACGATGTTCGCTTTAACCCACGGCCGTATTTATACCGGCCACGACGTACTTGACGACCACGCAGTTATTATCGCTGATGGGCTGATTGAACGAGTCTGCCCGCTGGCTGAACTGCCGGCCGGCATTGAAACGCGCGATCTGGGTGGCGCTATCCTGGCCCCCGGTTTGATTGACGTGCAGCTTAACGGCTGTGGCGGCGTGCAATTTAACGACTCGCTGGAGGCCATTTCGGAACAGACGCTGGAGATCATGCAGCGTGCCAACGAAAAATCCGGCTGTACCAGTTATCTGCCGACGCTGATCACCAGCAGCGACGAATTTATGAAGCACAGCATCGAAGTGATGCGCGCTTATCTGAAGAAACATCCCAATCAGGCGCTTGGCCTGCATCTGGAAGGGCCGTACCTTAGCCCACTGAAGAAAGGCACCCATAATCCGGCGTTTATCCGCAAACCGACCAGCGAGATGATCGACTATCTGTGCGCCAATGCCGATGTGATCACCAAGGTCACGCTGGCGCCGGAAATGGTGGAGCCGCACTTTATCAAGCAATTGACCGAAGCAGGCATCGTGGTGTCCGCCGGTCACTCGAACGCCACCTACGATCAGGCCCGTATCGGTTTTGCCGCCGGTATCACCTTCGCCACTCACCTGTATAACGCCATGCCGTATATCACCGGGCGTGAACCAGGGCTGATGGGCGCGATTTTCGACACGCCAGATGTCTATACCGGGATTATCGCCGACGGCCATCACGTAGCCTGGGCGAGTATCCGTAACGCCAAACGCATGAAAGGTGATAAATTGGTGCTGGTCACCGACGCCACCGCGCCGGCAGGTGCCGATATCGACCAATTTATTTTTGCCGGTAAAACAATATACTATCGTGATGGGCTGTGCGTGGACGAAAACGGCACCCTGAGCGGCTCAGCGCTGACCATGATTGACGCGTTAAAAAACAGCGTTGAGCATGTCGGTATTGCATTGGACGAAGCACTGCGCATGGCAACGCTGTATCCGGCGCGCGCTATCGGCGTGGATCACCGTTTAGGCACTATCGAGCCCGGTAAAGTGGCGAACCTGACGGCCTTTACCCGTGATTTTAAAATCACCAAAACGCTCGTTAACGGTAACGAGGTTTAATTTAATGAACAGCGAGTAAAATTATTGATGAGTACTGGCGGACAGGCACAGATAGGGAACGTTGACTTAGTCAAGCAACTCAACGGCGCAGCGGTTTACCGCCTGATCGACCAACAGGGTCCGATTTCGCGCATTCAAATAGCCGAACTGAGCCAGCTAGCGCCCGCCAGCGTCACTAAAATTACTCGCCAGCTGTTGGAGCGCGGGCTGATCAAAGAAGTCGATCAGCAAGCCTCCACCGGCGGCCGCCGCGCCATTTCCATTGTCTCCGAAACCCGGCATTTCCACACCGTGGCCGTGCGCCTCGGTCGTCACGACGCTACCATCACCCTGTACGATATGAGCGGCAAGTCGCTCGGTGAAGAACACTACCCGTTACCGGAACGCACCCAGGAGACACTGGAAAACGCGCTGTTTATCGCCATTGCCCAGTTTATCGAAAATTATCAGCGCAAGCTGCGTGAGCTGATCGCCATCGCGGTGATCCTGCCAGGCCTGGTTGACCCGGCGCTGGGCGTAGTGCGTTATATGCCGCATATCAGCGTCAACAACTGGGCGCTGGTCGACAACCTGCAGCAACGTTTTAACGTCACCAGCTTTGTTGGCCACGACATCCGCAGCCTGGCGTTGGCAGAGCATTACTTTGGCGCCACCCGCGACTGCGAAGACTCTATTCTGGTGCGCCTGCACCGTGGCACCGGTGCCGGTATTATCGTCAACGGCCAGATTTTCCTGGGCAACAACGGCAACGTCGGTGAAATCGGCCATATTCAAATTGACCCATTGGGCGAACGCTGCCACTGCGGCAACTTCGGCTGTCTGGAAACCGTCGCCGCCAACGCCGCGATTGAACACCGTGTACGCCAGTTGCTGACTCAGGGCTACCCCAGCAAGCTAACCCTCGACGACTGTAGCATCTCCGCCATCTGCAAGGCCGCCAACCGCGGCGACCTGCTGGCCAGCGAAGTGATCGAGCACGTCGGCCGCTACCTCGGCAAAGCCGTGGCGATCGCCATCAACCTGTTCAATCCACAGAAAGTAGTGATCGCCGGTGAAATTACCGAGGCGGAAAAAGTGCTGCTGCCGGCGATCCAAAGCTGCATCAATACTCAGGTGCTGAAGGACTTCCGCAAAAATCTGCCGGTGGTCACCTCCGAACTCAATCATCGCTCGGCGATCGGCGCTTTCGCCCTGGCCAAACGAGCGATGCTCAACGGCGTGCTATTGCAGCGATTGCTGGAAAGCTGATCCGCCGCTTCAGGCAGGTGTGCTATCTTCGCGTTTTGCCTGCCGCAAATCATGAGAAACAGCAACAATGACAATCAAAAACGTTATATGTGATATCGACGGCGTGCTGCTGCATGACAACACGCCGGTGCCCGGCGCCGATCTTTTCCTCGCTCGCATTCAGGAACAGGGCATGCCGCTGGTAGTGCTGACCAACTATCCGTCACAGACAGCGCAGGATCTGGCGAACCGCTTCGCCGCCGCCGGACTGGAAGTGCCGGAAAGCGCGTTTTATACCTCCGCGATGGCCACCGCCGATTTCCTGCGCCGCCAGGAAGGCAAAAAAGCCTATGTGGTCGGTGAAGGTGCGCTGATTCATGAACTGTATAAAGCCGGTTTCACTATTACCGACATCAACCCGGACTTCGTTATCGTCGGCGAAACCCGCTCCTACAACTGGGACATGATGCACAAGGCCGCCTACTTCGTGAATAACGGCGCGCGCTTTATTGCTACCAACCCGGATACCCACGGCCATGGCTTTGTGCCGGCCTGCGGTGCGCTGTGCGCCCCAATCGAGAAAATCACCGGCCGCAAACCATTTTACGTTGGCAAACCAAGCCCGTGGATTATCCGCGCCGCGCTGAACAAAATGCAGGGGCATTCGGAAGAAACGGTGATCGTCGGTGATAACCTGCGCACCGATATCCTGGCGGGCTTCCAGGCGGGTCTGGAAACCGTCTTGGTGCTGTCCGGCGTCTCAACTCTGAACGATGTCGAAACCATGCCGTTCCGCCCGAGTTATATCTTCCCGTCCGTCGCTGATATCAATATTTTCTAATCCCTGCGGTGGCCATTACGGCCACCCTTTAATTTGACTAGCTTGAATTAAATTTATTATTGCCCACCAAAGGTTTCACCCCGGCCTCGTTAAAAAGTCGCACTATATATTTACGCCCCGTCAAGAATAAACATTGACGGTCAGTGGAAATAATCTTACCTACAATAACGAGGTTACCATGAGCACCAATAATATTATCAATGCACAAGCAGCAGATGACGCCGCTATCATGCCGGATATGACCAATAAAAAAATCATGATGGGTTTTTGGCACAACTGGGCCGCCGGTGCCAGTGACGGTTATCAGCAAGGCCAGTTTGCCAATATGAATCTGACCGACATTCCGGCCGAATATAACGTGGTCGCCGTGGCCTTTATGAAAGGCGAAGGCATCCCAACCTTCAAGCCTTACAACCTGTCTGATGCCGAGTTCCGCCGTCAGGTTGGCGTGCTCAATAGCCAGGGCCGCGCAGTGCTGATTTCACTGGGTGGCGCAGACGCGCATATCGAATTGAAAACCGGCGACGAAGACAAGCTGGCCAACGAGATTATCCGCCTGGTGGAAACTTATGGCTTCGATGGGTTGGATATCGATCTGGAACAGGCCGCTATTGGCGCAGCCAATAATAAAACCGTGTTGCCGGTTGCACTGAAAAAAGTAAAATCGCACTATGCGGCCGAAGGTAAAAACTTTATTGTCAGCATGGCGCCAGAATTCCCTTATTTACGCACCAACGGCACTTACCTGGATTATATTACCGCGCTCGAAGGCTATTACGATTTTATCGCGCCGCAATATTATAATCAGGGCGGTGACGGTATCTGGGTTGATGAAGCCAACGGCGGTAAAGGCGCCTGGATCACCCAGAATAACGACGCCATGAAAGAAGACTTCCTGTATTACCTGACCGAAAGCCTGGTTACCGGCACCCGTGGCTACAGCAAAATCCCGGCAGCCAAATTCGTTATCGGTCTGCCAACCAATAATGACGCTGCCGCCACCGGTTATGTGGTTGACAAGATGGCGGTCTATAACGCCTTCGCACGTCTTGACGCCAAAGGTTTGTCGATCAAGGGCCTGATGACCTGGTCGGTAAACTGGGACAATGGCCGGAGCAAAGCCGGCGTGGCATATAACTGGGAGTTCAAAACACGTTACGCAGCCCTGATCCAGGGAGGGGTCATTCCGCAACCGGGAAAGCCTGATGCGCCGACGGCATTGAACGCCACCGCGATCGCTGCAACGTCTTTGACGTTGAACTGGACGGCTTCCAGCAGCGTCAATCCGGTTAGCCAATACACGGTTTACCGTAACGGTAGCGCTATCGGCCAGACCGGCGGCCTGTCGCTGCAAGACAGCGGCCTGACTCCGGCAACGCAATACAGCTACTTCGTTACCGCCACCGATAACCAGGGCAGCACCTCACTGCCGAGCAGTGCGCTGGCGGTGAAAACCGCAGACGGCGGCACACCGCCCGATCCTACCCCAGGCGAGTGGCAGAACAACCACAGCTATAAGGCCGGCGATGTAGTGACCTATAAAGGCAAGAAGTACACCTGTCTTCAGGCCCACACCTCTAACGCAGGCTGGACGCCGGATGCGGCCTTCACCCTGTGGCAGTTGACCGCCTGATAAGCGGCAATGAGTTGCCGGAAAAACTGTCCGGCAACTCATCTATTCAGTAAAAAATTGCACATTCGTTAATTTAAACCTCCATTAACTGAACATCCGCTAATATTCACCCTATCCCAAACAACTATTTTTCGGCGTAGCGCTAAAACGCTTGCATCCCCTGCCGCTTTTGACGCATTTTCATAAACACAACGCAGCAAAACCGCGCCATCGCTGATGAGCCAACCATGCTGCCTATAACAACCAAAACAACATCACAGTCTAAAAAAGTCGTTAGGAGAGTCGGTATATGTGTTCTATTTTCGGTGTGCTCGATCTGAAGTCCGATCCCGTTGAACTGCGTAAGAAAGCGCTGGAGCTGTCCCGTCTGATGCGCCATCGCGGCCCGGACTGGTCCGGCGTTTACGCCAGCGATAAAGCCATTCTGGTGCATGAGCGCCTGTCGATTGTCGACGTCAACAATGGCGCCCAACCGCTGTACAACGCTGCGCACACCCACGTTCTGGCGGTTAACGGTGAAATTTACAACCACCAGGCGCTGCGCCAGCAACTTAGCGATCGCTATGAGTTCCAGACCGGTTCCGACTGTGAGGTGATCCTGGCGCTGTATCAGGAAAAAGGCACCGACTTCCTCGACGATCTACAAGGCATGTTCGCCTTTGCCCTGTACGACTCCGAGAAAGACGCCTACCTGATTGGCCGCGATCATTTGGGCATTATCCCGCTATACATGGGGCATGATGAATTCGGCAACCTGTACGTGGCCTCTGAAATGAAAGCGCTGGTGCCGGTTTGCCGTACCATCAAAGAATTCCCGGCGGGCAGCTACCTGTGGAGCCAGGACGGCGAGATCCGCGAATATTACCAGCGTGACTGGTTCGATTACGACGCGGTTAAAGACAACGTCACCGACGCCAACGCCCTGCGCAACGCACTGGAAGATTCAGTGAAAAGCCACCTGATGTCCGACGTGCCGTATGGCGTGCTGCTGTCTGGCGGTCTGGACTCTTCGGTGATCTCCGCCATTACCAAAAAGTACGCCGCACGCCGTGTGGAAGATCAAGAGCGCAGCGAAGCCTGGTGGCCACAACTGCACTCCTTCGCCGTCGGCCTGGAAGGTTCACCGGATCTGCGCGCCGCGCAGGAAGTGGCTAACCACCTGGGCACCGTGCACCATGAAATTCATTTCACCGTGCAGGAAGGCCTGGACGCCATTCGCGACGTGATTTATCACATCGAAACCTATGACGTCACCACCATTCGTGCCTCGACCCCGATGTACCTGATGTCGCGCAAGATCAAGGCGATGGGCATCAAGATGGTGCTGTCTGGTGAAGGTGCGGACGAAGTGTTCGGCGGTTACCTGTACTTCCATAAGGCACCGGATGCCCGTGAGTTCCACGACGAAACCGTGCGTAAACTGCTGGCGTTGCATATGTTTGACTGTGCGCGCGCCAACAAGGCGATGTCCGCCTGGGGTGTGGAAGCCCGCGTGCCGTTCCTGGATAAAAAATTCCTCGACGTGGCGATGCGCATCAACCCGAAAGACAAAATGTGCGGCAATGGCAAAATGGAAAAACATATCCTGCGTGAATGTTTTGAGTCCTATCTGCCGGCCAGCGTGGCCTGGCGCCAGAAAGAGCAGTTCTCCGACGGCGTTGGCTACAGCTGGATCGACACCTTGAAAGAAGTCGCTGCCAAGCAGATCAGCGATCAACAGCTCGAAACCGCACGTTTCCGCTTCCCGTACAACACGCCGAGCTCCAAGGAAGGCTACCTGTATCGCGAAATCTTTGAAGAGCTGTTCCCACTGCCAAGCGCGGCCGAGTGCGTGCCTGGCGGCCCGTCAGTGGCCTGCTCCTCAGCGAAAGCCATCGAATGGGATGAGTCGTTCAAAAAGATGGACGATCCTTCTGGTCGTGCAGTCGGCGTTCACCAGTCCGCCTATAAATAATCGCCGGACGTTTTATTCCCTGGGCGGACCTTCGGGTCCGCCTTTTTGTTGATGTTTTCAACCATTAATTGTCTGAATTGATGATTTTATCGCCATACTGTTCACAACCCAGACAAACAACACATCCGGTCGCTTTTTCGGGAAAAAACTTGTTGACGCAAAACGGCCATATACGCATAATGCGCCCCGCAACGCCGATGAAGGTTGCGCGAAAAAAGATGGCTACGTAGCTCAGCTGGTTAGAGCACATCACTCATAATGATGGGGTCACAGGTTCAAATCCCGTCGTAGCCACCATCTTTTTTTTGCGGGAGTGGCGAAATTGGTAGACGCACTAGATTTAGGTTCTAGCGCCGCAAGGTGTGCGAGTTCAAGTCTCGCCTCCCGCACCATTTCTTATCATCGGGTTGCAGGCATCAGATGGGGTATCGCCAAGCGGTAAGGCACTGGTTTTTGATACCAGCATTCCCTGGTTCGAATCCAGGTACCCCAGCCATTTTTTAAATGGTTGGATGCAGTAAGAAGAAGTTGAAAATTTGTTGATGGGGTATCGCCAAGCGGTAAGGCACTGGTTTTTGATACCAGCATTCCCTGGTTCGAATCCAGGTACCCCAGCCATCAACATCATTGACTTTTAAAGTAAAATATCAAAAAATGGCTACGTAGCTCAGCTGGTTAGAGCACATCACTCATAATGATGGGGTCACAGGTTCAAATCCCGTCGTAGCCACCATATTTTACTGTTTTACAATTGGGGTGTCGCCAAGCGGTAAGGCTCTGGTTTCTGATACCAGCATACCCAGGTTCGAATCCTGGCACCCCAGCCACATTTAGAAAAGCCCGCTTCGGCGGGCTTTTTGCTGTCTGTCATTCGGCAAATGACCGGGCCCAGCAAGCTGAACCCGTTCAGGTTATAAACCCAGCGCGTACTTCAACGCATTTTCCTTTAGCTTGCCCGCCCGTTGTGCCGCCATCAACGCAAGATTGCGTGCCACGCTTAACGGTGCCAAATTATTGCTAAAGGCGGTGTAAAACAGATCCATGCCGCTTTGCATCAGCAAATTATCGGTACGGCGACGACGCTGATAGCGCATCAGCACCGCTTCGCTGCTCCAGTCCTCACCCTGTTCCCGTGCCTCACTCAACACCGCCAGCAAGGCGTCCACATCGCGATATCCCAGATTCACGCCCTGCCCGGCTAACGGATTAATGGTGTGCGCCGCGTCACCGAGCAACGCCAGCCCCGGTAACACATAGCGCTGTGCGTGGCGACGTGCCAACGGGAAAGATCCGGCAGCATGTACCTTCACCGTTCCCAAACGTGCGGGAAACGCCTCAGCGATTTCGCGCTCAAGCTGCGCTGGCGGCATCGCCTGCAACTGACGGATACGCTGCGGGCTGTCGTACCACACCAGCGAGGCCCATTGATCATACAGCGGCAGGAAAGCGCGTGGGCCCGAAGGGAAAAATTGCTGCCAGGTTACATCCTGCTGCGGCGCACCGGTCTCAACGGTGATCAGCATGCAGGACTGACGGTACTGCCAGCCGCTGGTGCCGATAGCCGCCAGATTACGCACCTGCGAGTTGGCACCATCAGCGCCGACCACCAAACGCGCCTGAAGCGTCTCAGAAGAGTCCAGTGTCACTTGCCAATGGTCATCGCCCCGTTGCAGCGAACGCAGCCTGGCGGGGCAATAGAGCGTCAGATTGTCGCACTGCTCGAGTTGCTGCCACAGCGCCAGTTGCAAAATGCGGTTTTCCACCATAAAGCCCAGCTCCGGCAGGCCGAGTGAAGCGGCGTCAAACGCCACCCGTGCCGACGCCCACTCCCAGGTTTCCAAACGGCGGTACGGCGCGGTGCGCATCGCTTGCACCGCCGGCCAGGCGCCGAGCTGTTTGAGCAACCCTACCGAGGTGCAGCCAATCGCGGAAATACGCAAGTCCGGCGGGCTTTGCGCATCAAACGCTTGCGGCGCCTGATGTTCCAGCAATGCCACCGACCAACCGGCCTGCGCCAGCCCCAGCGCGGCGGCCGCGCCAACCATGCCACCGCCTACCACCACCGCGTCATACCGTTTTTGAGAAGTGTTCATATTGTTGGCTATTTTTTCTTGGTTAATTATCGCCATCCCCACCGGCATGGCGTTTGGCATCAGTGTAACGGATTTTTAATTTGGCTTCAGGTCGCATGCCGTTTTCCCCGCGCTGGTCACAACGGCGTCAAATGTTTACAATAGCGCCCTGCATGTCGCGTATCGCAACTTTCGCTCCGCACTGAGTAATGGCAAGTCAATGACCAAAAAACTACATATCAAAACCTGGGGCTGCCAGATGAATGAATATGATTCATCAAAAATGGCGGACTTACTGGGAAGCACGCACGGTTATCAATGGACCGACAACGCTGAAGAAGCGGACGTGCTGCTGCTCAATACCTGCTCGATCCGCGAGAAAGCGCAGGAAAAAGTTTTCGCCATGTTGGGCCGCTGGAGGCTGCTGAAAGAAAAGAACCCGGCGCTGATTATCGGCGTGGGTGGCTGCGTGGCCTCGCAGGAAGGTGAACACATCCGTAGCCGTGCGCCCTGTGTCGACGTGGTGTTTGGGCCGCAAACCCTGCACCGCCTGCCGGAAATGCTCAATCACGTGCAGGGCACCCGCAGCCCAATCGTCGATATCAGCTTCCCGGAGATCGAAAAGTTCGACCGCCTGCCGGAACCCCGTGCAGAAGGCCCGACCGCCTTTGTCTCCATCATGGAAGGCTGCAACAAATACTGTACCTTCTGCGTGGTGCCTTATACCCGCGGAGAAGAAGTCAGCCGCCCAAGCGACGACGTGCTGTTTGAAGTCGCCCAACTGGCGGCGCAGGGCGTGCGTGAAGTCAACCTGCTCGGCCAGAACGTCAATGCCTACCGCGGGGCAACCTACGACGGCGGCATCTGCTCCTTTGCCGAACTGTTGCGCCTGGTGGCGGCCATTGACGGCATCGACCGCATCCGCTACACCACCAGCCATCCGATTGAATTCACCGACGATATTATTGCGGTATACGAAGACACGCCGGAGTTGGTCAGCTTCCTGCATCTGCCGGTACAGAGCGGTTCAGACCGCATACTGACCATGATGAAGCGCGCGCACACCGCACTGGAATACAAAGCGATCATTCGCAAACTGCGCAAGGCGCGGCCGGACATTCAGCTCAGCTCTGATTTTATTATCGGCTTCCCAGGGGAAACCCAGGCCGACTTCGAACAGACCATGAACCTGATTGCCGAGATCAACTTCGACACCAGCTTCAGCTTTATCTACTCGTCACGCCCAGGTACCCCGGCGGCCGATATGGTGGACGACGTCAGCGAAGACGAAAAGAAACAGCGCCTGTATATCCTGCAGGATCGCATCAACCAGCAGGTGCTGCAGTTCAGCCGCCGGATGCTCGGTACCGTTCAGCGCATTCTGGTGGAAGGCACCTCACGTAAAAGCGTGATGGAGCTGGCGGGGCGTACCGCCTGCAACCGCATGGTAAACTTTGAAGGCACGCCGGATATGATTGGCCAGTTCGTGGATGTGGAAATCACCGAAGTCCTGACCAACTCACTGCGTGGCGCAGTAGTGCGTACCGAACAGCAGATGGATCTGCGCGTACATGAATCCCCGCAGTCGGTGATCGCCCGTACCCGCAAAGAGAATGCGCTGGGTGTCGGCATTTACCAGCCCTGATGCTGTTTTAGCCTGGCGCTAACCGTGGCGGCCGCGCTTCCCGCCGCCACGATAACGATGATCCTTATTATTTCTCTGTCGGGCCTCTCGCCCGGCAATTTTCTTTTTTTTATTTTTTTGATTGAAGAGGCGACATAGCATGCAACTCCCACACTGCCCGAAGTGCAATTCCGAATACACTTATCAGGACAACAATCTGTTTATCTGTCCTGAGTGCGCCCATGAGTGGAGCGACAGCGCCCCGGCGGAAGACAACGATGCGCTGATTGTCAAAGATGCCAACGGCAACCTGCTGGCCGACGGCGACGCCGTGACCGTGGTAAAAGATCTGAAGGTCAAAGGCAGCTCTTCGATGCTGAAAATTGGTACCAAGGTGAAGAACATTCGCCTGGTGGAAGGCGACCACAACATCGACTGCAAAATTGATGGCTTTGGCCAAATGAAACTGAAGTCCGAGTTCGTGAAAAAGAACTGATCCCTGCTTCCATTCTCAAGTCATTACGCGGCTGTTTTGGCCGCGTTTTTCCTCCCCCTACCCTTGAAATTCAGCGCCGACGCACAGATAGATCATGGGTAAACTTGCGCCCATGCGTCGCACCATGAATAATTCAGGGTAGAGAACCTCAGGGTTTGCCCTGAATGCGCGTACCGAAAATCAACCAGGCCCGATATGAGCCTTGAGGAATAGTTTGAACGTCGCAACACAAGAAATTTTGTTAGAGCCGGCAGACAATCAGCGATTGCTCAGCCTGTGCGGCCCGTTTGATGACAATATCAAACAACTCGAACGCCGGTTGGGCATTGAAATCAACCGCCGTGATAACCGTTTCAAGCTGGTTGGCAAAAACCTGTGCGTGGTTGCCGCCGCCGATATCCTGCGTCACCTGTATGTGGACACCTCGCCCATCCGCGGCGTGATCCCGGATATCGACCCGGAACAGATCCATCTGGCCATCAAAGAAAGCCGGGTGTTGGAACAGGTTGCCGACAGCGTGCCGGATTACGGCAAAGCGGTCACCATCAAAACCAAACGCGGTATGGTGAAACCGCGCACGCCGAACCAGGCGCAGTACATCGCCAATATTCTCGACCATGATATTACCTTCGGTATTGGCCCGGCCGGTACCGGCAAAACCTATCTGGCGGTTGCCGCTGCGGTAGACGCGCTGGAACGTCAGGAAATTCGTCGCATTATGCTGACCCGCCCTGCGGTCGAGGCCGGTGAGAAACTGGGCTTCCTGCCGGGAGATCTGAGCCAAAAGGTCGATCCTTATCTGCGCCCGCTGTACGACGCCCTGTTCGAAATGCTGGGCTTTGAGCGCGTGGAGAAACTGATTGAACGTAACGTGATTGAAGTGGCACCCCTGGCCTATATGCGCGGTCGTACCCTGAACGATGCGTTTATCATTCTTGATGAGAGCCAGAACACCACCATCGAACAGATGAAAATGTTCCTGACGCGCATCGGCTTCAATTCAAAGGCAGTGATTACCGGTGACGTGACGCAGATAGACCTGCCGCGCAACCAAAAATCCGGCCTGCGCCATGCCGTGGAAGTGCTGTCGGACGTCGAAGAACTGAGCTTCAACTTCTTCCATAGTGAAGACGTGGTACGTCATCCGGTGGTGGCCCGCGTGGTCATCGCCTATGAAGCCTGGGAAGCCGCCGAACAAAAGCGCAAAGACGCCATTGCCGAACAACGTAAACGCGAGGCGACCCTCGCCTCCGAGCAGGAGACACCATGAGTCAGGTGATTTTGGATCTGCAGCTGGCCTGTGCAGATAACAGTGGCCTGCCGGACGAAGCCACCTTCCAGCGCTGGCTGGAAGGCGTGCTGCCGCAGTTTCAGGAAGAAGCGGAGGTCACCATTCGCCTGGTGGATGAAGCCGAAAGCAATGAACTGAACCTGACTTATCGTGGCATGGACAAACCGACCAACGTGTTGTCATTCCCGTTCGAAGCTCCCCCGGGTATCGAGCTGCCGCTGCTTGGCGATCTGATCATCTGCCGTCAGGTGGTTGAACGGGAAGCCGCTGAGCAAGACAAGGCGCTGGAGGCCCACTGGGCGCATATGGTTGTCCATGGCAGCCTTCATCTGCTAGGGTATGACCACATCGAAGACGATGAAGCCGAAGAAATGGAGTCTTTGGAAACCGAAATCATGCACGGACTGGGTTACCCGGACCCGTACCTGGCGGAAAAAGACCCCCTCTGACGTCAGCTGATTTCCCCGCAGCCCCTGTATGGGGCTGTCGCTGACTCCCCTAACTCTGACATGAGTGATATTAACTAAAACGCCATGAGCGACGACCATTCACAAAGCAATGACAGCCCCAGTCCCAAGAAGGGGTTCTTTACTCTTATCCTTAACCAGCTGTTCCACGGCGAACCAAAAAACCGTGGCGATCTGGTAGAGCTGATCCGTGATTCCGAGCAAAACGACCTGATCGATCCCGATACCCGTGACATGCTGGAAGGCGTGATGGATATCGCCGAGCAGCGCGTGCGCGACATCATGATCCCGCGCTCCCAGATGGTGACGCTCAAGCGTAACCAAACGCTGGAAGAGTGCCTGGACGTGATTATCGAATCCGCCCACTCGCGCTTCCCGGTGATCAGCGAAGATAAAGATCACATCGAAGGCATTCTGATGGCCAAGGATCTGCTGCCGTTTATGCGCGCAGAGTCCGAGGAATTCAGCATCGACAAGGTGCTGCGCACCGCAGTGGTGGTGCCGGAAAGCAAGCGGGTCGACCGGATGCTGAAGGAGTTCCGCTCCCAGCGTTATCACATGGCGATTGTCATTGACGAATTCGGCGGCGTGTCCGGCCTGGTCACTATCGAAGACATTCTGGAACTGATTGTCGGCGAAATTGAAGACGAGTATGACGACGAGGACGACCTGGACATCCGCCAGCTCAGCCGTCATATGTATACCGTGCGCGCACTGGCGCCGATTGAAGACTTCAACGAAGCCTTCGGCACCCACTTCAGCGACGACGAGGTCGACACCATCGGTGGCCTGGTCATGCAAGCCTTCGGCCACCTGCCTGCACGTGGGGAAACCATTGAAATCGAAGGTTACCTATTTAAAGTTGCGATGGCCGACAGTCGACGTATCATCCAGGTTCATGTAAAAATTCCGGACGATTCTCCGCAACCGAAACTGGAAGAATAAATCGAACATGGCTAAAGCCTCTTACCTTGATCGCCAGTGGGTTCGCGCCCTGCTGGCGCTGTTGACTGGTGCCAGTGGCACGCTGGCGTTTTCCCCTTACGATATCTGGCCGGCGGCCATTGTCTCCCTGGTTGGCCTGCTGGCCGTTACCCTGAACCGCACCACCAAACAGTCCGCCCTGCTCGGCTTCTGCTGGGGCTTTGGCCT
The DNA here is from genome assembly GCF_056376275.1 of Serratia sp. AR11. Taxonomy (NCBI): domain Bacteria; kingdom Pseudomonadati; phylum Pseudomonadota; class Gammaproteobacteria; order Enterobacterales; family Yersiniaceae; genus Serratia; species Serratia sp. AR11. Next base: position 1,304,363 of record NZ_CM150739.1, on the reverse strand, counting down.
GTTTGGTAGCGGGATCAACTGGGTTTACGTCAGTATCGCCGACTTCGGTGGCATGCCGTTTTCCGTCAATATCTTCCTGGTGGCGCTGCTCGCCGCCTATCTGTCTCTGTATACCGGGCTGTTCGCCGGCTTGCTGGCACGCCTTTGGCCAACCACCAGTTGGTATCGCCTGGCCATTGCTGCTCCGGTGCTGTGGCAGGTCACCGAGTTTTTACGCGGCTGGGTGCTGACCGGCTTCCCCTGGCTGCAATTTGGCTACAGCCAACTCAACGGCCCGCTGAAAGGCGTAGCGCCGCTGCTGGGGGTGGATACCATCACCTTTATGCTGATGGCGATTGCCGGGTTGCTGGTGTATGCCGTCAATCAACGTCGCATCACGCCGGCGGTGGTGGCGGTTGCACTGCTGCTGTTGCCGTGGCCGCTGCGCCAGTTGCATTGGTACACCCCTCAACCGGACAAGGCGGTTAACGTCGCTATGGTGCAGGGCAATATCGCTCAGTCGATGAAGTGGGACCCGAAAGCGCTGGTCAGTACGCTGCAAACCTATCTGGATGAAACCCGTCCTTATATGGGCAAAGCGCCGATCATCATTTGGCCGGAATCTGCCATCCCGGATTACGAAGCCAGCCAGAACGGCTTCCTGACCATGATGGACGACCTGATGCGTGCCAAAAACAGTAGCCTGATCACCGGCATTGTTGACGTTCGTGCCACCCCGCAGGGCCAGCAAATCTACAACAGCGCCATCGTGTTGGGTGAACCGACGCCGTACGTTTATCCGGCCAAAGACCGCTACAACAAGCACCATCTGGTGCCGTTCGGCGAGTTTGTTCCGTTGGAAACCCTGCTGCGTCCACTGGCGCCGTTCTTCGACCTGCCGATGTCCTCTTTCAGCCGTGGCGATTACGTCCAGCCTCAGCTCAGCGTGAAGGGCTACAACCTGACGGCGGCGATTTGTTATGAAATTGTCCTCGGCCAGCAGGTGCGCGATAACTTCCGCCCGGACACCAACTTCCTACTGACCATCTCCAACGATGCCTGGTTCGGTCATTCCATCGGCCCGTGGCAGCACTTCCAGATGGCGCGCATGCGTGCACTTGAGTTGGGCAGACCTCTGTTGCGCAGCACCAACAACGGCGTGACAGCCGCAGTGGATGCTAACGGTGAAGTGATTGCAGAGATCCCGCAGTTCACTCGCAAGGTGCTGGAGGTGAAAATGACCCCCACCACTGGCATTACGCCTTATGCCCGCTTTGGCGCCACGCCATTGTGGGTAATCACCTTGCTGCTCGGCGGTCTGGCGCTGTTCCTCGGCATGCGTCGTAAATAATCCCCCGGGGCGTGGCCATCGGCGCGCCCCGTTGTTTTTCCCTCCCTGTCAAAAATCATTGCCAAATCAACGCTTCTGGCACACTCCTTGCTTTACTTACTCCGTGATTTAGAGCCGATTTACTTTTGCTGACGTTTCGTCGTATTTGCGCACAACTCGAGAGCATCACTGGCACCATCAAGGTGCATTGGGGTTTTGTTGCATTAATTTGGTGCGCGTGGCGTCTCAAAAAAAGAAACATTTTAGTTTCAATCTGTTCACAATCGGCTATTTTCTAACGGTTATCTGTTCTAAGACTATCTTTATACTTGAGCAATAAATCTCCATTAAGAATCTGATGCTCTTTGAATTTGAGCCACCACAACAGCAAAGGAGTTGGACCATGCAAATGCGTAAATTGGCGTTATCGTTACTGCTGATCGGTACGGCGGCTAACGTAGCCCATGCGGAAGAACTGACCGGTACGCTGAAGAAAATCAAAGACAACGGCGTGATCGTTGTCGGCCACCGCGAATCGTCAGTGCCGTTCTCCTACTACGACAACCAGCAGAAAGTGGTGGGCTACTCCCAGGACTACTCCAACCAAATCGTTGAAGCGGTTAAGAAAAAACTGAACGCCCCGGATCTGCAGGTCAAAATGCTGCCGATCACCTCTCAGAACCGTATTCCGCTGCTGCAAAACGGTACCTTTGACTTCGAGTGCGGCTCGACCACCAATAACCTTGAGCGCCAGAAACAGGCTGCCTTCTCCGACACCATCTTCGTGGTCGGTACCCGCCTGCTGGTGAAAAAAGGCTCTGACGTTAAAGATTTCAAAGATTTGGCTGGTAAACCGGTCGTAGTCACCTCCGGCACCACTTCGGAAGTGCTGCTCAATAAACTCAATGACAGCGGCAAAATGAACATGCGCATCATCAGCGCCAAAGACCACGGTGATTCATTCCGCACCCTGGAAAGTGGCCGAGCAGTCGCCTTTATGATGGATGACGCCCTGCTGGCCGGTGAACGCGCGAAAGCCAAGAAGCCGGACCAATGGGAAATCCTCGGCACGCCGCAGTCGAAAGAGGCCTACGGCTGTATGCTGCGTAAAGAGGATCCTGAGTTCAAAAAACTGGTCGATGACACCATCGCTCAGGCCCAGACTTCAGGCGAAGCTGCAAAATGGTTTGATAAGTGGTTCAAACAGCCAATCCCACCGAAGAACCTCAACATGAACTTCGAACTGTCAGACGACATGAAGCAACTGTTCAAAGAGCCTAACGACAAAGCACTGAACTAATAAAACAAAGTCCAGGGTAACCTGGTCTTGTTGATGGCTGGGACAGACAGGAATGCGGGAGGCCGTTCCCCTCCCGCATTTTCCCCTTAACGCACCACCGATGCCGCACAGACAGGTCAGCCCGACTGGCCGCGGTACTTTCGGCGTGAATAGTCATCAATCTTTAGGCGCTCTGCGCCCGCTTAACGGAGTTTGTTATGTCAATAGATTGGAACTGGGGTATCTTCCTGCAGCAGGCCCCGTTTGGGAATACCACTTACCTCGGCTGGATTTGGTCCGGCTTTCAGGTCACGGTAGCCCTCTCCGTCTGTGCATGGATTATCGCTTTCTTTGTCGGTTCGCTATTCGGTATTTTGCGTACCGTACCCAACCGCTTTCTTTCCACCCTCGGTACCTGTTACGTCGAACTGTTCCGTAACGTGCCGCTGATCGTGCAATTCTTTACCTGGTATCTGGTGATCCCGGAACTGCTGCCGGCCAATATCGGCATGTGGTTCAAAACCGAACTCGATCCTAACGTGCAGTTCTTCGTTTCCTCGATGCTGTGCCTGGGGCTGTTTACCGCCGCCCGCGTATGTGAACAGGTCCGCGCGGCCATTCAGTCACTGCCACGCGGTCAAAGAGCCGCCGGACTGGCCATGGGCCTGACGCTGCCGCAAACCTATCGCTACGTGCTGTTGCCGAACGCCTATCGGGTGATTGTGCCGCCGATGACCTCGGAAATGCTTAACCTGGTTAAAAACTCCGCCATCGCTTCCACCATCGGGCTGGTCGACATGGCTGCGCAGGCCGGCAAACTGCTGGATTACTCCGCGCATGCCTATGAATCCTTTACCGCGATTACGCTGGCCTACATCGCCATCAACGCCGTGATCATGCTGTTTATGCGACTGGTAGAGCGAAAAGTGCAGTTGCCTGGCAATCTGGGGAGTAAATAATGTACGAATTTGACTGGGCATCAATTGTCCCAAGCTTCCCTTACCTGCTGCAAGGTCTGTTGATCACGCTGAAGATCACCGTGACCGCTATCGTCTTCGGTATCCTTTGGGGCACCATTCTGGCCGTCATGCGTCTGTCGCCATTCAAGCCCATCAGCTGGTTTGCCGCGCTGTACGTCAACCTGTTCCGTTCGGTGCCGCTGGTGATGGTGCTGCTGTGGTTCTATCTGGTGGTTCCAAGCTTATTACAACAAGTTCTGGGGCTGTCGCCGAAAACCGATATTCGCCTGATCTCGGCTATGGTAGCCTTTTCCCTGTTTGAAGCGGCCTATTACTCGGAAATCATCCGCGCCGGGATTATCAGCATCTCGCGCGGCCAGTCTTCCGCCGCGTTGGCGCTGGGCATGAGCCACTGGCAGTCAATGAAACTGGTTATTTTGCCGCAGGCGTTCCGCGCCATGGTGCCACTGCTGCTGACTCAGGGCATCGTACTGTTCCAGGATACTTCTCTGGTCTACGTACTGAGCCTGGCTGACTTCTTCCGTACCGCCTCAACCATCGGCGAGCGCGACGGCACCCAGGTTGAAATGATCCTGTTCGCCGGCTTTGTCTACTTTGTTATCAGTCTCGCCGCCTCGGCGCTGGTAAGCTATTTGAAGAAAAGGACTGTTTGATGATATCCCTGAAAAATGTTTCTAAGTGGTACGGTCACTTTCAGGTTCTGACCGATTGCACCACCGAAGTCAAAAAAGGTGAGGTGGTGGTAGTCTGCGGTCCTTCAGGCTCGGGAAAATCTACCCTGATCAAAACCGTCAACGGCCTGGAGCCGATCCAGCAGGGCGATATCCTGGTGAACGGTACCCCGGTCAACAACAAGAAAACCAACCTGGCGCAGTTGCGTTCCAAGGTCGGCATGGTGTTCCAGCACTTTGAGCTGTTCCCGCACCTGTCGATCATCGACAACCTGACGCTGGCACAGGTAAAAGTGCTCAAGCGCGATAAAGCCGCCTCACGCGAGAAAGGCCTGAAGTTACTGGAACGCGTCGGCCTGACAGCTCATGCCAACAAGTTCCCCGGCCAGCTTTCCGGTGGCCAGCAGCAGCGTGTGGCTATCGCCCGTGCGCTGTGCATGGATCCTATCGCCATGCTGTTCGATGAACCCACCTCGGCGCTCGATCCGGAAATGATCAACGAAGTGCTCGACGTGATGGTCGAACTGGCGAACGAAGGCATGACCATGATGGTGGTGACCCACGAAATGGGCTTTGCCCGCAAGGTCGCCAACCGGGTGATCTTTATGGACGAAGGCAAAATTGTCGAAGACCGCAATAAAGACGACTTCTTCAACAACCCCGAGTCTGAGCGTGCCAAAGACTTCCTGGCAAAAATCCTGCACTGATTTATCTGATGCGCTCGTGCCCGTTATTAGGGAGAGCGTGCCGAAGGGGTCGTAGCAGCTTTAGCTGCCGGAGCGCCCCTCGGTGCGCTAGGCCCGGGTATCTCAGGAGAAAAAACAACGCTTGCCTCAATATGCATGCGCTCCATTCGGGGCGCATCTCCCCTCTCCCGGCACTAAAAGCGCTTGTTTCTCCCTGGTTTTGATCCGATGCTCGGAACACAACTACAAGGAGATCTCTATGCCTCGCCCTATCATTATCGATTGCGATCCCGGCCTCGACGACGCCATTGCCCTTGCTATGGCACTGAGTTCACCGGAACTTGAAGTGAAAGCCATTACCACCTCTGCCGGTAACCAGACGCCGGAGAAAACCCTGCATAACGCGCTCGGGCTGCTGACGCTGATGAAACGCGAAGACATTCCTGTCGCCGCCGGTGCTGCAGCCCCGCTAATGCGTGAGTTGGTGATTGCCGACTATGTGCATGGCAAAACCGGCATGGGCAATACCCATCTGCCAACGCCCACCATCAAGCCGGTAAAACAAAGCGCCGTCGAACTGATCGCCAGCCTGTTGCGCAGCAGCCCGCAACCCATCACTCTGGTGGTTACCGGTCCAATGACCAATATCGCCCTGCTGCTGGCTCAACACCCTGAGCTGAAAGGCAACATCGAGCGTATCGTCTTTATGGGCGGCGGCATGAACGCCGGCAACACCACCCCGGTGGCGGAATTTAATATTTTCGTCGACCCGGAAGCCGCCGAAATGGTACTCAAATCCGGCGTGCCGCTGACCATGGCGGGTCTGAACGTCACCCATCAGGCGCTGGTACTGCCGCAGGATATCGAACGAATCCGCCAGATTGACAACCCGGTCGCGCAGGCGGTAGCAGAAATGCTCGACTTCTACCTGCCGCTGTATCTCAGCCACCCGCGCGGATTGCCCGGCGCCGCGATGCACGACCCCTGCACCATCGCCTGGCTGTTGGCACCACGGCTGTTTGGCAGTATCGAACGCTGGGTAGGTGTAGAGACCAAAGGAGAGTACACCCAGGGGATGACGGTGGTGGATATCTTCGGACAAAACGGCAAAGCGGCTAACGTGGAAGTGCTGACCGATATCGATCGTGAAGGGTTTATCAATCTGCTGGCCGAACGCGTCGCGCGTTACTGACCCGCGGGGACACCAACATAGTCAGCATTCAGTTTTTTTGATTTAACTCAGCGAATTTTTACGCTATCACTGGCCCAGGCTTGCCTCTAAGATGCTTTAAACGCACAGCGAACGCTGGCAACCTTAGAGCAAGCCTGGAGATATCCGCATGAGTCGTATACTGGTCCTGAAATCAAGTATCCTGGGCGATTACTCCCAGTCTGGAAAATTAGTCGATTTTTTTGTTCAACAGTGGCGTGAAGCACACCCAAGCGACAGTTTTACCTTCCGCGATCTGGCCAACCCGACCCTGCCGGAACTGGATGGTGAAGTGATTGGCGGCTTTAGCGCCGGTGATAAGCCCTTAACGCCACATCAGCAAAAAACGCTGGCGCTTTCCGATGAGCTGATTGCCGAGCTGAAATCGCACGACACCATTATCATCAGCGCCCCAATGTACAACTTCAATATCCCGACCCAGTTGAAAATCTATTTCGACCTGGTCGCGCGTGCCGGCCAAACCTTCCGTTATACCTCCGAGGGTTCCGAAGGCCTGGTCACCGGTAAAAAAGCGATCGTCATCTCCAGCCGCGGCGGTATCCATGCCGAGACACCAACCGACCTGATCACGCCTTACCTGAAGCTGTTCCTGGGGTTCATCGGTATTACTGACGTGGAGTTCGTGTTGGCGGAAGGTTTTGCTTACGGGCCGGAAGCGGCAGAAAAAGCAGCGCAGGACAGCCGCATAGCGGTTGCGCAGAAAGTGCCTGCGACGGTATACGCCGCCCTCGCAAACCAGCCTGAACTGGCCACAGCGCCGGCCGGCGGCGGTTTCCTCAGTAACCTGATGAAAAAACTGTTCGGTTAATCACGATCTCCCTGCCCCGGCCCTTTCCGCACAGGAAAAGGCCAGGGTGCGGGAAAAATCAAGGTTCGAAAGGCCGACGCTGAAACTGGTCATGGCCACATTTCGGGCATAGCGGCAACACTTCCGGCGTGTAAAACGCCAAATGATGATGACACTGCTCGCACACCAAATTCCCCAGGCCGACCACCTCACCGCTGTGGTAAACGCCATGGTGGCTGACGTCCTTGAAAACTTCGCGCCATTCCAACTGGGTTTTGTCGGTAATGTCCGCCAGTTCCTGCCACAGGCTCTCTTTAATCACCCGCATAAAAACGCTGTCGGTAAATTCGTCCCGGCTTTCCTGGTAACTGCGCGCAAACTCTTCCAGATCGCGCCGTACCGCCAGGGTCACCTGCTCCACTTCATCGCGCGTCAGCTCACCGGCTTCGTTCAGCCGTTTTTCAGCGCTCGCCACCAGTGAATCAATATCACGTTCGCCATTTTTCAGGCGTTCGGTCAGAGATGCCACCAATTCGCGGTAGTACTGAGCAACCTTGTTCATAATCTCTCCTCGATGAACTTACGTGACAGGGCTTACCTCTTCAAAGTAGCTCTTATCATTTTAGCGGTAAATTGCTGATGTCACTTGGCAAGGCACGGGATCCTCAAGATGTGAGTCATATCATGGCGGAGATTTTTTAAATACGCCGAGTCGGGCGCTTGGTGTTGTTGCCGAGAGGTCTTATCAGCTATGCTATGCGGATCTATAAGTACTCAACAGAATGCTACGGATGTAGCTGTTTTACACCTACAGGACCACCAGCCGCCATGCAAGAGCAATACCGTCCAGAAGACATAGAATCGAACGTACAGCTTCACTGGCAAGAGAAGCAGACTTTCAAGGTTACCGAAGACGCGAGCAAGGAAAAGTATTACTGCCTATCCATGCTGCCATACCCATCAGGCCGTCTGCACATGGGGCACGTTCGTAACTACACTATCGGCGACGTGATCTCGCGCTATCAGCGCATGCTGGGTAAAAACGTACTACAGCCGATCGGCTGGGATGCGTTCGGCCTGCCGGCGGAAGGCGCCGCAGTTAAAAACAACACCGCGCCGGCCCCGTGGACCTACGACAACATCGAATACATGAAGAACCAGCTAAAACTGCTGGGCTTCGGCTACGACTGGGATCGCGAGATCGCTACCTGCGATCCGGATTACTACCGTTGGGAACAATGGTTCTTCACCAAGCTGTACGAAAAAGGCCTGGTCTACAAGAAGACCTCTGCGGTCAACTGGTGTCCGCACGATCTGACCGTGCTGGCCAACGAACAGGTTATCGACGGCTGCTGCTGGCGCTGCGACACCAAGGTCGAGCGTAAAGAAATCCCACAGTGGTTTATCAAAATCACCGATTACGCCGATCAACTGCTGAACGATCTCGATACGCTGGAAAGCTGGCCAGAGCAGGTGAAAACCATGCAGCGCAACTGGATTGGCCGTTCCGAAGGGGTGGATATCACCTTTGACGTGGCGGGCAGCGACGAGAAACTGACCGTTTACACCACCCGTCCAGACACCTTTATGGGTGCGACCTACGTGGCCGTTGCCGCGGGTCACCCATTGGCGCAACAAGGCGCGGTGAACAACCCGGCGCTGGCTGAATTTATCGAAGAATGCCGCAACACCAAAGTGGCCGAAGCCGAAATGGCAACGATGGAGAAGAAAGGCATGCCGACCGGCCTGTTCGCCATCCATCCGCTGTCCGGCGAGCAAGTGCCGGTTTGGGTCGCCAACTTCGTGCTGATGGAATACGGCACCGGCGCGGTAATGGCCGTTCCGGCTCACGACCAGCGTGACTGGGAATTCGCCACCAAATACGGTTTGCCGATCAAACCGGTAGTGCTGGCGCTCGATGGCAGCCAACCGGATGTCCAGGCAGAAGCGATGACCGAGAAAGGCACGCTGTTCAATTCCGGCGAGTTTGACGGTTTGGACCACCAGGACGGTTTCAACGCCATTGCCGACAAGCTGGTCGCCAAAGGCGTCGGCCAGCGCAAGGTTAACTACCGTCTGCGCGACTGGGGCGTTTCCCGTCAACGTTACTGGGGTGCGCCAATCCCAATGGTCACGCTGGAAGACGGCACCGTAATGCCGACCCCGGAAGACCAACTGCCGGTGATCCTGCCGGAAGACGTGGTGATGGACGGCATTACCAGCCCGATCAAGGCCGATCCCGAGTGGGCGAAAACCACCGTTAACGGCCAGCCGGCGCTGCGTGAAACCGACACCTTCGACACCTTTATGGAGTCTTCCTGGTACTACGCACGCTACACCTGCCCGCAGTACGACAAGGGCATGCTGGATCCGGCCGCCGCCAACTACTGGCTGCCGGTCGATCAGTATGTCGGTGGTATCGAACACGCCATCATGCACCTGATGTACTTCCGCTTCTTCCACAAGCTGCTGCGTGACGCGGGCCTGGTCGATTCCGACGAGCCGGCAAAACGCCTGCTGTGTCAGGGCATGGTGCTGGCAGACGCCTTCTATTACAGCGGCAACAGCGGCGAACGCGTCTGGGTTTCCCCAGCCGACGCCATCGTTGAACGCGATGACAAAGGCCGCATTATCAAAGCCACCGATCCACAAGGTCGTGAACTGGTCTATGCTGGCATGAGCAAAATGTCGAAGTCGAAAAACAACGGCATCGACCCGCAGGTGATGGTTGAGAAATACGGTGCGGATACCGTGCGTCTGTTCATGATGTTCGCCTCGCCGGCAGAAATGACGCTGGAATGGCAGGAATCCGGCGTGGAAGGGGCGAACCGCTTCCTGAAACGCGTGTGGAAACTGTCCTACGAACACCTGGAAAAAGGTGCCGTACAGCCGCTGAACGTAGCAACGCTGACGGAAGACCAGAAAGCGCTGCGCCGCGATCTGCACAAAACCATCGCCAAAGTGACCGACGATATCGGCCGTCGTCAGACCTTCAACACCGCCATTGCCGCCGTGATGGAGCTGATGAACAAGCTGGCCCGTGCTCCGCAGGAAAGCGAGCAGGATCGCGCTCTGCTGCAGGAAGCCCTGCTGGCAGTGGTCCGCATGCTGTATCCGTTCACTCCGCACGTGTGCTTCTCACTGTGGCAGGCGTTGGGCGGTGAAGGCGATGTGGACACCGCAGCCTGGCCGCAAGCCGACGAGCAGGCGATGGTCGAAGACTCCAAGCTGGTGGTAGTACAGGTCAACGGCAAGGTCCGCGCTAAAATTACTGTGGCAGCAGATGCAACCGAAGAGCAGGTGCGCGCGCGCGCCGCTGAGGAACATCTGGTCGCTAAATATCTGGACGGGGTTACGGTTCGTAAAGTGATCTATGTTCCGGGCAAATTGCTTAACCTGGTTGTGGGTTAACACAAGGAGGAATTGTGCGACAACGTATTCTGACGCTGTTGCTGGGGTTGGCGGTGCTGGTCACCGCCGGCTGCGGTTTTCACCTGCGTGGCACCACGCAGGTACCCTCGGAAATGAAAACGCTGATTCTGGACAGCTCAGACCCTTATGGTCCGCTGACCCGCGCCGTGCGTGAGCAATTACGTCTGAGCGACGTGACCATTGTCAAAGATGCAAAACGCAAGGATCTCCCTTCCCTGCGCATCATTGGCGCCACCGAAAGCCAGGATACCGCCTCTATCTTCCAGGACGGTAAAACCGCTGAGTACCAGATGGTGCTGACGGTCCAGGCACAGGTGTTGATCCCGGGTCACGATCTGTATCCGCTGAACGTGAAAGTATTCCGTTCGTTCTTCGATAACCCGCTGACCGCACTGGCAAAAGATTCCGAACAGGAAATTATTCGCCAGGAAATGCGTGAGCAGGCCGCCCAGCAACTGGTGCGTAAACTGCTGACGGTGCACGCGGCGGAAGAAGAAACGCAGCAGAAAGCCGCTGCGGCCGGTGAAAAAGCGGCCAGTCGCGTAGATCAATGATCCGTATTTACCCTGAACAACTTGCCGCGCAGCTCCGAGAGGGGCTGCGCGCTTGTTATTTATTGAGTGGCAATGAACCGCTGCTGTTGCAGGAAAGTCAGGATCTGATCCGCCAGACGGCACAGCAGCACCAGTTCACCGAGCACTACAGCATTTCGCTTGATGCCCATACCGACTGGGACGCCATTTTCAGCATCTGTCAGGCGATGAGTCTGTTCGCCAGCCGTCAGACGCTGTTGCTGATCTTCCCTGAAAACGGGCCGACCGCCCCGATAGGCGAACAGTTGATCAAGCTGGCTGCTCTGCTGCATGACGATATTTTGCTGATGCTGCGTGGGCCACGCCTCACCAAAGCTCAGGAAAACAGCGCCTGGTTCAAGGCACTCAGCCCGCATGGCGCTTACGTCAGTTGCCAGACACCGGAGCAGGCGCAGTTACCCCGCTGGGTAGCCCAGCGCGCCAAAAGCATGAAGCTGGAACTGGACGACGCGGCCAATCAGTTGCTGTGTTACTGCTATGAAGGCAACCTGCTGGCGCTGTCGCAGGCGCTGGAACGACTGTCGTTATTGCATCCGGATGGCAAGCTCACGCTGCCGCGTGTCGAGCTGGCGGTCAATGACGCCGCGCACTTCACGCCATTCCATTGGCTGGACGCCCTGCTGGCGGGTAAGAGCAAACGCGCCTGGCATATCCTGCAACAGATGCAGCAGGAAGATGTCGAGCCGGTGATCCTGCTGCGCACCCTGCAACGCGAATTGCTGCAATTGCTGAACCTGCAACGACGCATGGCGTCAGTGCCGCTGCGTACGCTGTTCGACCAGTACAAGGTCTGGCAAAACCGCCGTAACCTGGTCACCCAGGCATTGCAGCGGTTATCCGGTGCCCAGTTGCGGCAAGCGGTTCATCTGCTGACGCAGATTGAAATCACCCTTAAGCAGGATTACGGCCAGTCGGTCTGGTCGGAACTGGAAACCCTGTCGATGCTGCTGTGCGGCAAACCTCTGGCCACGAGTTTTTCCGATGCCCACTAATTCGCAAGACACCACCGTCCTGCACGCCCTGTTTGGCGGCACCTTTGACCCAATCCATTACGGCCATCTGCGCCCGGTGGAAGCGCTGGCGGCGGAGGTAGGCCTGAACCGGGTGACGCTGTTGCCGAATCATGTGCCGCCACACCGCCCTCAGCCCGAGGCTAACGCTCAGCAACGGTTGAAGATGGTTGAACTGGCGATCGCCGGCAACCCGCTGTTTGCGGTTGACGATCGCGAACTGCACCGCACCACGCCCTCCTATACCATAGAGACGCTGGAGGCCATTCGTAAAGAACGTGGCGCTGCATTGCCGCTGGCGTTTATCATTGGCCAGGACTCGCTGCTGACGCTGCACAAGTGGCACCGCTGGCAGTCGCTGCTGGATACCTGCCACCTGCTGGTGCTGGCCCGTCCGGGCTACAATGACCGAATGGACACGCCGGAACTGCAGCAGTGGCTGGAACAGCATCAGGTGACCGATGCCGCGCTGCTCAGCCGGCAGCCACAGGGCTATATCTATCTGGCCGATACGCCGCAGCTGGAAATTTCAGCCACGGAAATCCGCCAGCGTCGCCACCAGGGCCTCAACTGTGACGACCTGCTGCCGCGTTCGGTACAGCGCTATATCGAGTTACAGGGTTTATATCGCTAGCGAGAGCCGCATGATATACTGCGCCGCTATTTTTCAGGTATTCGCTGAAAACCCCGGAAACCTTAGCTGGCCGGGCAGTCACCAGCTGGCTTTCAGCGGCATCCTGCCGACTTATCATTGATTCAGGCCGCAAAACGGGCAGTTGCCCGCCGCAGTCGAATGAACAGAACACTCCCGAGGGGGAACCTTTGCAAGGTAAAGCGCTCCAAGATTTCGTCATCGATAAAATTGATGACCTGAAAGGCCAAGACATTATCGCTCTGGATGTCCAGGGTAAATCCAGCATCACCGATTGCATGATCATCTGCACCGGTACCTCTACCCGTCACGTGATGTCGATCGCCAACCACGTGGTGCAAGAATCCCGTTCTGCGGGCATGGAACTCTATGGCATGAAAGGCCAGGAAGCTTCCGACTGGATAGTGGTTGATTTGGGCGAAGTGATCGTCCACGTGATGCAAGAAGAAAGCCGTCGTCTGTATGAGCTGGAAAAACTCTGGAGCTAAGCGGTGAAACTGCAACTGGTCGCTGTCGGCACTAAAATGCCAGACTGGGTGCAGACCGGCTTTATGGATTATCTGCACCGTTTTCCGAAAGACATGCCGTTTGAGCTGACCGAAATCCCGGCGGGCAAGCGCGGCAAGAATGCCGATATCAAACGCATTCTGGAAAAGGAAGGCGAACAGATGCTGGCGGCGGTAGGCAAAGGCAATCGCATTGTCACGCTGGATATCCCCGGTACGCCGTGGGAAACGCCGCAGTTGGCGCAGCAGCTCGAACGCTGGAAGCAGGACGGCCGCAACGTCAGCCTGCTGATTGGTGGCCCGGAAGGGCTGGCCCCGGCGTGCAAGGCCGCAGCCGAACAAAGTTGGTCGCTCTCACCTTTGACATTGCCGCATCCTTTAGTGCGCGTCCTGGTGGCTGAAAGCCTCTATCGCGCCTGGAGTATTACAACAAATCATCCTTACCACCGGGAATAACCGGTGGTAACCGTGACAGAGTGAAATAAAGCAGCGGGATGAAAATAGAACGTAACCCTTTTCGCGACTATACGGCTGAATCCGCCCTGTTTGTACGCCGCGCCCTGGTGGCGTTCCTGGTCATCCTGGTGCTGACCGGCACCCTCATCGCCAATCTGTATAACCTGCAAATCGTCCGCTTTGAGGATTACCGTACCCGCTCCAACGAAAACCGCATAAAACTGGTGCCTATCGCGCCCAGCCGCGGCATTATCTACGATCGCAACGGCACCCCGCTGGCGCTCAATCGCACCATTTATCAACTGGAGCTGATGCCGGAAAAGGTCGATGACCTGAAGGCCACGCTACAGGCACTGCGTCCGGTGGTCGATCTGACCGACGAAGACATCACCAACTTCGAGAAAGAGCGTAAACGCTCACGCCGCTTCGTCTCCATTCCGGTGAAAACCGCCCTGAACGAAGTCCAGGTGGCGCGTTTTGCGGTTAACCAGTTCCGCTTCCCCGGCGTCGAGGTCAAAGGCTACCAGCGTCGCTACTATCCTTATGGCTCCGCCCTGACCCATGTCATCGGCTACGTATCGAAAATCAACGACCGCGACGTCGAACGTCTGGATAAAGACGGCAAGCTGGCCAACTACGCCGCCACGCACGATATCGGCAAGCTGGGCATCGAACGCTATTACGAAGAAACCCTGCATGGCAAAACCGGCTACGAAGAGGTTGAAGTCAACAACCGCGGCCGGGTGATCCGCCAACTGCATGAACAACCCCCTTCCGCCGGTCAGGACGTTTACCTGACGCTGGATCTCAACCTGCAACGCTATATCGAGCAGTTGCTGGTCGGCAGCCGTGCGGCCGTGGTGGTGAGCGATCCGCGCACCGGCGGCATTCTGGCGATGGTCTCTAACCCCAGCTATGATCCGAACCTGTTCGTTGATGGCATCTCCAGTAAAGACTATCAGGGGCTGCTCAACGATCCGAACCGGCCGTTGATTAACCGCGCCACGCAGGGGTTATATCCACCGGCTTCTACGGTTAAACCCTACATTGCCGTCTCGGCGCTCAGTGCCGGGGTGATCACCAAAAACACCAGCCTGTTCGATCCCGGCTGGTGGCAATTGCCCGGCTCGGAAAAACGCTTCCGCGACTGGAAAAAGTGGGGCCATGGCCGCCTGAACGTCACCAAAGCGCTGGAAGAGTCAGCGGACACCTTCTTCTATCAGGTCGCCTACGACATGGGTATCGATCGCCTGTCGACCTGGCTGACCAAGTTCGGTTACGGCGAATATACCGGCATCGATCTGTCCGAAGAACGTTCCGGCCTGATGCCGACCCGCGACTGGAAATTCAAGCGCTATAAAAAACCCTGGTATCAGGGAGACACCATTCCGGTGGGCATCGGCCAGGGCTACTGGACGGCAACGCCGATCCAGATGGCCAAGGCACTGACCACGCTGATTAACGACGGCAACGTCAAAACGCCACACCTGCTGCAGAGCACCAGAATCAATGGTGCGCTGGTGCCCTTCACCCAGGAAGAGAGCAAGCAGATCGGCGATATTCATTCAGGCTTCTGGGAAATTGCCAAAGACGGCATGTATGGTGTAGCCAACCGTCCGAACGGGACGGCGCGTAAGTACTTCTCGGATGCACCTTACAAAGCCGCGGCGAAATCGGGTACCGCACAGGTATTCGGCTACGAAACCTACAACGCCCACAAACTGGCGGAACACCTGCGTGACCATAAATTGATGACCGCCTTTGCTCCGTTCAACAATCCAACGGTATCGGTCGCCATCATTCTGGAAAACGGCGGCTCCGGTCCGGCGGTCGGGACGATCACCCGTCAGATCCTCGACCATATCTTGCTGGGCGACAACAATACGCAATTACCATCTGAAGCCCCACTGCCACCAGGCGTAGAGGGTGATTAAGGTAGAACATGACTGAAAGCCAACAAAAGGGCTCGATCTGGACCAAAATCCATATCGACCCCACATTCCTGCTATTAATTCTGGCCCTGCTGGTCTACAGCGCGTTCGTGATGTGGAGCGCCAGCGGTCAGGATATTGGCATGATGGAGCGCAAGATCGGCCAGATTGTCATGGGGCTGATAGTGATGGCCGTCATGGCGCAAATCCCGCCGCGGGTCTATGAAAGCTGGGCACCGTATTTATATATTTTCTGCGTGATCCTGCTGATACTGGTAGACGCTTTCGGCCAGATCAGTAAAGGCGCGCAGCGCTGGCTGGATCTTGGCTTCGTGCGTTTCCAGCCGTCCGAGATCGCTAAAATCGCCGTGCCGCTAATGGTGGCGCGCTTTATGAACCGTGACGTCTGCCCGCCTTCGCTAAAGAATACCGCGATTGCGCTGGTGCTGATTTTCCTGCCGACCCTGCTGGTCGCCGCGCAGCCCGATCTGGGGACTTCGATTCTGATTGCCGCCTCCGGCCTGTTCGTGCTGTTCCTGTCCGGCATGAGCTGGACACTGATCGCCGTAGCCGCCGTGCTGCTGGCGGCCTTTATCCCGGTGCTGTGGTTCTTCCTGATGCACGGCTATCAGCGCGACCGCGTGATGATGCTGTTGGATCCGGAAACCGACCCACTCGGTGCCGGTTACCATATTATTCAGTCGAAAATCGCCATCGGCTCAGGCGGCCTGTCCGGCAAGGGCTGGCTGCACGGCACTCAGTCGCAGTTGGAATTCCTGCCGGAGCGCCACACGGACTTTATCTTCGCGGTCCTGGCCGAAGAACTGGGGCTGATTGGGGTACTGGTGCTGCTGGCGCTGTACCTGCTGGTTATCATTCGTGGATTGATGATTGCCGCCAAGGCGCAAACCACCTTTGGTCGGGTGATGGTCGGTGGCCTGATGCTGATTTTGTTCGTTTATGTGTTTGTTAACATTGGTATGGTCAGTGGCATTTTGCCGGTAGTTGGCGTACCTTTGCCTCTGGTCAGTTACGGGGGTTCGGCGCTGATTGTGCTTATGGCTGGGTTCGGCATTATCATGTCGATCCACACGCATCGAAAAATGATGTCCAAGAGTTTATAAGGGGTGAGTAATGCGTAAGGAATGGCTTTGGGTCGGCGTTGTCGCGGTATTACTTTCCGCCTGTACCGCCCCGACCACGGAACAGCAAGCGCCACCGCAGCAGCCGTATAACGGCCCCGTGGTGGAGATCGGTGGCGTTGAGCCTCAATATGAACCCTATAACCCTAATAACATGCAGGATTATAAGGTTAATGGCGACACTTACCGCATCGTCAAGGATCCGCAGAACTTCTCGCAGACCGGTCTGGCCAGCTCCTACGGTGAAGAAGCCCGAGGCAATACCACCGCGCTGGGGGAACAGTTCGATCCTAATGGGTTAACCGCCGCGCACCCAACGCTGCCGATCCCAAGCTACGTACGCGTGACCAACCTGGCCAACGGCCGCCAACTGGTAGTGCGAGTAAACGATCGCGGGCCTTACACCCAGGGCCGCATTATCGATTTGTCGAAAGCCGTCGCCGACCGCCTGAACCTGTCCAACAACACCAAGGTCAAGGTTGATTTCATCAACGTGGCCCCGGACGGCACTCTAAGCGGCCCTGGCACCATTGGTACTACCGTTGCCAAACAAAGCTACGCCCTGCCCGCACGTCCGGAACTCGGCTCCAGCAACATGGGAACCCCGGTGCAACAGGATGTCCCTGTCCCCAACGGTGCCGCAGTGCACCCGATTGACAACAGCAGTTTGAACACCGGCGACAACGCCCCGGCCGCTACCACCGGCAATAGCCGCAGCGGTTTCCTGGGTGCGCCAAGCGCCGTACCGGCCGGCGTGCTGGAAGGCTCAGAGCCTGAACCTGCCGTCAGTGCCGCAGCCATTGCCGCACCGGTCGCGGCCTCCGCCGCCGTTGCCGCCAATGCTTCTGCTGGTGGTAGCTACGTGGTGCAGGTCGGCGCACTGAGCAGTGCCGAACGCGCGCAGAGCTGGCAACAAAGCCTGAGCCAAAAGTTTGGCGTACCGGGTAAAGTGGCCGCCAGCGGCAGCGTCTATCGCGTACAGCTGGGCCCGTTCAGCAGCCGTCAGCAAGCCGCCGAACTGCAGCAGCGTCTGGCCAGCGAAGCGCAGCAACAATCTTTTGTCACTGCCGCACCTTAAAACAAATATCCGGCAGGCGAACGCGGTTGATAAGCGTTCCTTTAGCTGAAACATTTTCTTTCAGCTAAAGCCAATAAAGCGCGATTAGTCAGAGCATTGGCTAATGCCTGCCGGGATCTCATCTGTTATAGTGTGGCTCGTTTTTAATTTTACCCTCATGGATGTTGTAGTCTCGATCATGAAACAAGTAACTTCTTTTCGCTTAATCAAGAGCATAGCGCTCGGCACCGTTATCGCGATGAGTGCAACCTCCGTTGCGCATGCCGATGACGTTAATATCAAGACCATGATCCCAGGGGTACCGCAAATCGATGCGGAATCCTACGTCCTGATTGATTACAACTCCGGTAAAGTTTTGGCGGAAATGAACGCCGATGCCCGCCGCGATCCAGCCAGTCTGACCAAAATGATGACCAGCTACGTCATCGGCCAGGCGCTGAAAGCAGGTAAAATCGGCCAGGAAGACATGGTTACCGTGGGGCAAGACGCCTGGGCTACCGGCAACCCGGTATTCAAGGGTTCTTCGCTGATGTTCCTCAAGCCAGGCGACCGCGTACCGGTCTCCAAGCTGACCCGCGGCATCAACCTGCAATCCGGTAATGATGCCTGCGTGGCGATGGCCGACTACGTAGCCGGCAGCCAGGACGCGTTCGTTAACCTGATGAACACCTACGTCAGCAAGCTGGGCCTGCAGAATACCCACTTCCAGACGGTACACGGCCTGGATGCACAGGGTCAGTACAGTTCGGCGCGCGATATGGCGTTGATCGGCCAGGCGCTGATCCGCGACGTGCCGGACGAATATGCGATTTATAAAGAAAAAGAGTTCACCTTCAACAATATCCGCCAGATGAACCGTAACGGTCTGCTGTGGGATACCAGCCTGAACGTGGACGGCATCAAAACCGGTCATACCGATGCGGCAGGCTACAACCTGGTCGCTTCTGCGACCGAAGGCCAGATGCGTTTGATCTCTGCGGTGTTGGGCGGTCGTACTTATAAAGGCCGTGAAACCGAGAGCAAGAAACTGCTGACCTGGGGCTTCCGCTTCTTCGAAACCGTTGCGCCACTGAAAGTGGGCAAAGAGTTTGCGTCTGAACCCGTCTGGTTCGGCGATGCGGATCGCGTTGAGTTGGGCGTAGACAAAGACGTTTACCTGACCATCCCACGCGGCCGGATGAAAGATCTCAAAGCCAGCTACGTACTGAACACGCCGGAAATTCATGCACCACTGGCGAAAAACCAGGTTGTCGGCAGCATCAACTTCCAGCTCGATGGCAAAACCATCGATCAGCGCCCACTGGTGGTGATGAACGAAGTGAAAGAAGGCGGTTTCTTCAGCCGTATCGTGGATTACATCAAACTGATGTTCCATCACTGGTTCGGTTAACAGTTGAAATGGGCGAAATCGCCCCCATATACTGATTAACATTAACTCCCGCTCCGGCGGGAGTTATAATTTATAGAATCGCTATACCGATAGCCGCACTCTGGAGCGCACATGAAAACTAAACTGAACGAACTGCTCGAATTCCCTTGCTCATTTACCTACAAAGTAATGGGCCTGGCACAACCCGAGCTGGTGGACCAGGTGGTTGAAGTGGTGCAGCGCCATGCTCCCGGGGACTACAACCCACAGGTTAAACCTAGCAGCAAAGGCAATTACCACTCCGTGTCCATCACCATCACCGCCACCCATATCGATCAGGTGGAAACCTTATATGATGAGTTGGGCAACATTGAAATTGTCCGCATGGTTCTGTAATTACAGCACAAAACCCTGCTTTTCAGCCCGGGCCAGAGCATCCTCTGCCCGGGTTGCGCATTTTTGGTCAGCGAAATGCTGGCCGCGGGCCAGAGCGCCCGGTATAATGGCGACACCACTTCTGTAACCTGACGATGACTCTTTTGCAACCAGACAAGATCATTTTGCGTCAGCTGGGGTTGCAGCCCTATGAGCCTGTATCCCAAGCCATGCACAACTTCACCGATCGCCGAACCGAAACCACGCCCGATGAGCTGTGGCTGGTTCAGCATCAGCCCGTATTTACCCAGGGCCAGGCCGGTAAAGCAGAGCATCTGTTAATGCCGGGCGACATTCCGGTTGTCCAGAGCGATCGCGGTGGCCAGGTAACCTATCATGGGCCGGGTCAGCAGGTGATGTACGTGATGATCGATCTGAAACGCAACAAGGTTGGCGTTCGCCAACTGGTCACGGCTATCGAAGATACCGTTATTAACACCCTCGCCCACTTTCACATTGAATCGCGCGCCCGTCCGGATGCGCCCGGTGTTTACGTGGGGGAGCAAAAAATCTGTTCGTTGGGTTTGCGGATCCGTAAAGGCAGTTCATTCCACGGCCTGGCCCTGAATGTGGCCATGGATCTCAGCCCCTTCCAGCGTATCAACCCTTGCGGTTACGCCGGCATGCAGATGGCGCAGGTCAGCGCGCTGGCACCCGGTGTTGGCATAGAAGACGTACACCCAGTCCTGGTACAGGAATTTGTTCATTTACTCGGCTACCCGAAGGTCGAGCTTCGTAACTGGAACCTGCACGATTATGAGTAAACCAATTCAGATGGAACGCGGCGTCAAATACCGCGATGCAGACAAAATGGCGTTGATCCCGGTTAAAACGGTGGTCACTGAACGGCAGGAGCTGTTACGTAAACCCGAGTGGATGAAAATCAAACTTCCTGCCGACTCTACGCGTATTCAGGGCATTAAAGCCGCAATGCGTAAAAACGGTCTGCATTCGGTGTGCGAAGAAGCTTCCTGTCCGAACCTCTCTGAGTGCTTCAACCACGGCACCGCCACCTTTATGATCCTCGGTGCCATCTGTACCCGCCGCTGCCCATTCTGCGACGTGGCCCACGGCCGCCCGGTGGCACCAGATGCCAACGAGCCGGAAAAACTGGCTCAGACCATCGCCGATATGGGTCTGCGTTACGTAGTGATCACCTCGGTTGACCGCGATGACCTGCGTGACGGTGGTGCCCAGCACTTTGCCGACTGCATCGCGGCTATCCGCGCTAAAAACCCGACCATCAAGATTGAAACGCTGGTACCGGACTTCCGCGGCCGTATGGATCGTGCGCTGGAAATCCTGACCGAAACGCCACCGGATGTGTTCAACCACAATCTGGAAAACGTACCGCGCGTCTACCGTCAGGTTCGTCCGGGCGCTAACTACGAGTGGTCATTGAAGCTGCTGGAGCGGTTTAAAGAAGCGCATCCGCACATCCCAACCAAGTCTGGCCTGATGGTCGGTCTGGGGGAAACCAATGCGGAAATCGTTGAAGTGATGCGCGATCTGCGTCGCCATGGCGTCACCATGCTGACTCTGGGCCAGTACCTGCAGCCAAGCCGCCATCACCTGCCGGTACAGCGTTACGTCAGCCCGGCCGAGTTCGATGAGATGAAAGAAGAAGCGATGGCAATGGGCTTCACCCATGCTGCTTGCGGTCCGTTTGTCCGTTCTTCCTACCATGCCGATTTGCAGGCAAAAGGGATGGAAGTTAAGTAATTCTGGTAATGGATTGTTACCATTAAAGTGACAGACACGGCAAAAAACGGATGACCTTGCGGCATCCGTTTTTTATTGCCCGTCAGAAAGCGGAATTAAACGTCTTTCTTTTCGACGCTCTGCGGGTTGGACTGACTTTCTGCCGTATTTGCCGCTGGCGGAGTCGTATCGTCACCCACCGCCTTTTTGAAACCCTTCAGCGCAGCACCCAAGTCCGCGCCCAAAGTACGCAGTTTGCTGGTACCGAACAGCAAGATGATCAACACCGCAATCACCAGAAGTTTGGTAATACTGATCCCTTCCATACTCACCTTCTTATTCATATAGCGCTGCGGATGCAGCGAGAAAACAAACCTTGCCTGAGGATATTTACCTACTTTCCCAGATTCAAAACAACAGCAACATGTAACAGAGTAAGATCCCACGCCAATATGCAACTTTAAATCGGCTGGTTACGCTTCAGACTATTCTGAGTTTTTAACCCGCATGATACGCTGTTCCCCTGCTCATCATGGAGTTGCCGGATGTATACGCCATCAGTGATTGATACCAGACGTTCCGGCCTTAGCTTCGCCAGACGCACTTATCTGCCACGTATCGTCGGCCTGGGGATCGGTTTTATCTGCGTGTTCTCAGTATTCTATACGCAAAAAACCTCATACTGGGTCTGGGGCCTGCTGATTTTCCATGGTTTTATCTGGCCACACCTTGCCTATCAATGGGCGCGCCGTTCCGCCATGCCCTTCAAGGCTGAAATTCGCAACCTGCTGATCGATTCATTTTTCGGCGGGCTGTGGGTAGCCATGATGGCATTCAATGCCTTACCGTCAGTCGTTATCCTGTCGATGATGGGCATGAATAACATGGCTTCTGCCGGCAAATCTCTGTTCTTTAAAGGGTTGGCCGTACAAGTACTCAGCACCCTGGCAATTAGCGCTCTGCTGGGCTTCCCTTTCCAACCGCAAAGCACACCGCTGCAGATCTATCTGTGCCTGCCGATGATCTATTTCTACCCTATCCTATTGGGATTAGTGACCTACCGCACCGCCAAACGGCTGGCGGAAAAAAAACAGGAGTTGTTGCGCATCAGCATGCGCGACGGCCTGACCGGGCTGTACAACCGCCGCCATTGGGAACATTTGCTGCATCACCAATTTGACAGCTGCCGCCGCTATCAGCACAGCGCGACCCTGATCCTGATGGATATCGATCGCTTTAAGACCATTAACGACACCTTCGGCCATGCGCTGGGTGACGAGGCGCTGGCGGTACTGGCAGAGGAATTGCTAATCGGTTTGCGCGCCGTGGATATTGTCGGGCGCTACGGTGGCGACGAATTTGGGGCCGTGTTGCCCAACACCAGCGCCGAACAGGCCAGCATAGCGCTGTTGCGCATTCAGGAACGGTTGAACGAGATTGTTTTCCGCGAAGCGCCGCAGTTACGGCTGAACATCAGCGCCGGCATTGCGGATTATCACGGCGACATGAGCAGCTATCTGGACTGGTTAAAAGCCGCCGACAACGCGCTGTACCGGGCGAAGAACAACGGTCGCAATCGCCTGGAGCTGGCGGTACCTGGCCACTGAGACCGGAGGAACAATTTCAGTTTCCAGTCACTTTTGATGCTACAAAATAGGCAGCGCCGGGTGTAAGATCCCGTCTGCGCGGCAAACAGCGGCGTCGAACGACGGAGATGACATTCCTCCTTAACCGCCTTCACGGGCTGATGATGTCTACGTAACCTCTCGGAGAGGTGCGTAGCATTGCGCCTGAACCTTTCTGAGCTTGTCCCCCATTTAATGAAAGGCATTTTCGACCATGTTGAGTTCTTTACTGGCAGTTTTTATTGGCGGCGGTATGGGTAGCGTTCTGCGCTGGGCCATAAGCATGAAGATGAATCCGCTTAACGCGCACATCCCGTTGGGGACGCTGGCAGTCAATCTGCTGGGCGGCTTTATTATCGGTTTGGCTATCGCCATCTTCACCCGTTTGACGCACCTGGATCCCACCTGGAAGTTGCTGATCACCACCGGTTTTTGCGGTGGGTTAACCACCTTTTCCACCTTCTCTCTGGAGGTAGTGTATTTGCTGCAAGATGGGCGTTTCATGTGGGCGTTGGCCAATATGCTGCTTAATTTGGCCGGCTCGCTGGTGATGACCCTGCTGGCGTTTATGCTGGTGGTGTGGATTAACGGCCAATAATTTAATTTCGGCGTCTTAATGTTTCCTTAATCTGCCCTGAGCATAATCTCATCCAGTACCCCCACTGGATGAGAACTCAGATGTTTAGCCTGCCAAAAACGCCCGCTGAAGTGGCCGCCACCCTGCTGTGCCTGCTGATTGTTGGTGCCTTCATCAGGGTTTATCTGTTCGCCTGAAGTCCGCCCCTGCAAAAACCATCTTTACCGTTGCGCTCTTGCCAATTGCCATTGTTGCATTACAATTGAGAATGAACGTTCGCACCCAGAAAGCGAACCGCATTTCACTTGGCAAAGGATCGGGACATGATATCCACCAGCGACAGCAGGCAGGCCAAAGCACAGGCTCGCCGCGATCAGATTGTCGACGCCGCAAAACTCTGTTTTCGTCAGCACGGTTTTCACGCCGCCAGCATGGCGGAAATCGCGCAGGGTTCCCAGCTTAGCGTCGGTCAGATCTACCGCTACTTCGACAATAAAGATGCGATCATCGAAGAGATCGTTAACCGCATCATCGCCAGTAAAATGCGGCGGCTGGAAGATCTTGGCGATCATATCAACCTGATCGCCGGTACCCTGGCGGCGCGCACCCTGTTTCAACAGCCCGGTGAAAGCGAAACCGACCATATGCTGATGCTGGAGGTCACCGCCGAGGCCACACGTAACCCGATAGTGGCCAAAATGCTCAGCGATGCCGAAACGCGGTTATTCCACCATGTTTGCCAAAACCTGCGGCGGATCTATCCTCACTTCAGCGAGCAGGAAATCGCCGCCAGAGTAGAATTTATCGCCGTATTAAGCGAAGGCACCGGTTACCGCATACTGACCACACAAAAAGCCGACGTCAGCCTGCTGAACGGCCTATACCAACAAGCTATCTCTCACCTGTTCAGGAAACCTTAATCCCTATGACCAGACAACTTGCCAGACAACGTCTGGTGCACGCGCTCGTGCTTGGCCTGCTAGCCTCACTGGGGCCGCTGTGCACCGACCTCTACCTGCCCGCCCTGCCGGAAATGGCCGGCGATCTGAACACCTCTACCGCTACGGCGCAGCTCAGCCTGACCGCCGGCCTGCTCGGTTTGGGCTTCGGCCAGCTGATTTTTGGCCCCTACAGCGACAAGCTCGGCCGTATGCGCCCGCTGTTACTGTCGCTGACGCTGCTGCTGGCCACCTCGCTGTGGTGCGCCCTGGCCCCCAATATCGATCAGTTGCTGATTGCCCGTCTGTTGCAAGGGCTGGCTGGTGCCGGCGGTGCCGTCATTTCTCGCGCCATCGCCCGTGACCTTTATTCCGGACACGAACTGACGCGTTTCTTTGCCCTGCTGATGTTGGTCAACGGCCTGGCACCGATCATTGCGCCGGTGTTGGGGGGCGCCTTGCTGCAGTTTATGGACTGGCGCGGGATTTTCGGCGTACTGGCGGCCATTGCCGTGCTGCTGTTCACGCTCGCCAGCCTGAAGTTAGATGAGTCATTGCCTGCCGAACGCCGCAGCCAGGGCGGTATTTTTGCCATGTTGCGGTCACTGGGCGGATTGCTGACCCAGCGTCAGTTTATGGGCCTGTGTCTGACGCAAGGTTTTGTGATGGCCGGGATGTTCGCCTATATCGGCGCCTCGCCTTTCGTGCTGCAGCAGATTTATGGCCTCAGCCCACAGATGTTCAGCCTGTGCTTCGCCATCAACGGCGTCGGACTGATTATTTCCGCGCAGATCGCCAGCCGCCTGAGCATACATTTTGGTGAAAGGAAGGTATTGAAAGGCGGATTGACCCTGGCAGCGGTTTCTTCGCTGCTGTTACTGTTGGCAGCCAGCCTGCACGCACCGCTGGCACTGTTGATGGTGCCGCTATTCTTCTCGGTGGCCGTGATCGGTATTGTCGGCCCGACGGCATCATCATTGGCGATGCAAAGCCAGGGCGACAAGGCGGGCAGCGCCTCTGCGCTGATTGGCGTGAGCATGTTCGCACTCGGTGCCTGTAGCGTGCCCTTGACGGGGCTGGGTGGCACTTCCAGCGTATCAATGGCACTGACCATCGTCGGCTGTTACGCCGTCGCCATCACGCTGTTTAAACTGCTGGTACGCAAAGCTCAGGCATAAAGCGACGGAAAAAAGGCAATAAAAAACCCGCTCAGTGAGCGGGTTTTAAGAATTTCGGCTGTAGCATTAGATAGCGATAACGTTAGCAGCAGATGGGCCTTTGGCACCTTGCGTGATTTCAAATTCTACGCGCTGGCCTTCAGCAAGAGTTTTGAAACCATTGCTAGCGATGGCAGAGAAGTGAACGAAAACGTCCTTGCTACCATCTTCCGGAGTAATGAAGCCGAAGCCTTTGGATTCATTAAACCACTTAACGCTACCTTTAATCTTAGACATCAAACTTACCTTTAACGTGAATGAAAGACACTAAACATGTGTCCAATACAGTACAGCAATTAGACGGGATTTTGTCCACAACCTGGATCACATAAAATCGATAAAGAGTGAAAAAATCCGTGTCCTTCGGTGTAAATCGCTTGTCCCCCTTGCCATTGTCTCTACAGGTAGTCCAATCCTCTTCAAACTCCGGCGAACAGCGGTCGAACGCCTGTTTCACCCGCCGTCAGCCTGCCTTGCCGGTGTGATGCAGACAAAATCGCTATGAAATATAACCAGATAGTCTTTTTGCTTCCGGCCGCCCTGCACTAGGGTTAGAGCTTACTAACCACTGTGAGCCAAGACTATGACCAGCCAACTGGCCGAAAAAATCGTCGCCTACCGCCGTGAACTGCATCAGAACCCTGAGCTGTCCAACCACGAGTTCGCCACTACCGCCCGCCTGACCCGCTGGCTGGAAGAGGCCGGTATCCGTATTCTGCCGCTGGCGCTGAAGACCGGCGTGGTGGCCGAAATCGGCAGTGGCAAGGGGCCTGTCATTGCGCTGCGCGGGGATATTGACGCCCTGCCGATAGAAGAAATTTCCGGCGTGCCGTTCAGTTCGCAAAACAGCGGCGTGATGCACGCCTGCGGACATGATTTTCACACCTCGGTGATGCTGGGCGCGGCGCATTTGTTGAAAGCACGCGAAGCCACCCTGCCCGGCACGGTACGCATTTTCTTCCAGCCGGCGGAGGAAACCTTCAACGGCGCCCAGCACCTGATCGACGCCGGAGCCCTGGATAACGTGGCGGCGGTATTCGGTCTGCACAACGCGCCGGAGCTGCCGACCGGTACCTTCGCCACCCGCGCCGGGGCGTTTTACGCCAACGTCGATCGCTTCCAGATCCTGATCACCGGCAAGGGGGCGCATGCCGCCAAACCGGAGCAAGGGGTGGACACCATCGTCACCGCCAGCCAGATTGTCAACGCGTTGCAAACCCTGCCCAGCCGTAGCTTCAGTTCGCTGGAGTCGTTGGTGGTGAGCGTCACGCGCATTGAGGGCGGTAACACCTGGAATGTTCTGCCACAGACCGTAGAGCTGGAGGGCACGGTCCGGACCCATAGCGATAAGGTTCGTCGCCAGGTACCGGATAAAATTCGCCAGGTGATTAACGGCGTCGCCGCATCCCTTGGCGCACAAGCGGAGCTACGCTGGCAGGCCGGCCCACCGGCGGTAGTCAATGACGCACGCTGGGCAGCCTTCAGTAAAACCGTCGCCGCCGAAGCCGGTTACCGGGTGGAAGAGGCTGAGCTACAGATGGGCGGGGAAGACTTTGCGCTTTATCTGCACCACGTGCCGGGCGTCTTTGTCAGTATTGGCTCGGCAAGTGAATTTGGTCTGCATCACCCGCGCTTCAACCCGGATGAACAGGCGATTTTCCCGGCCTCGCAATATTTCGAACTGTTGGCTGAGCGCACGCTGCAGCAATTAGTCACCACACCGGAAAAAGCCACCAGCAAGGCATAGAACTCACCCGGTTATTATTCGCGGCGCGGTGTATTCTGCGCTGCGAATTATTATTTCCCCCTCGGTTATATTTGCCAATTTCAACATTAGAATATGCTGTTTTGTTGTTTTACATCCTGATGGTGCTCGTCAATAGTGGGGCTCTAAAGATAGCGCCACACCGGCACTTAACAGGGTGAAAGCAATGAGCAACAGTGCGAAAGAACCACGACAATTGCGCCTTGGCGCCATTTTGCATGGCGCATCGGGAAATATGTCTGCCTGGCGACATCCGGACGCCACTGCCGATGCCAGTATTAACCTCGATTTTAATATTGCCACGGCAAAAAAAGCCGAACAGGGTAAATTGGATTTCGTGTTTGTGGCCGACGGCTTATATATCAATGAGAAATCCATTCCCCATTTTCTCAATCGTTTTGAACCCTTAACCCTGCTCGCCGCACTGTCCGCCGCCACCGATAAAATCGGGCTGGTGGGCACCTTATCCACCTCGTACAGCGATCCCTTTACCGTTGCGCGCCAGTTCGCCAGCCTCGATCACCTCAGCAAAGGCCGAGCCGGCTGGAACGTGGTGACCTCGCCACTGGAAGGGTCAGCAAAAAATTTCTCCCGCACCGAACATCCGGAGCACAGCCTGCGCTACCGCATTGCCAGCGAATACCTCGACGTCACCAAAGGATTATGGGACTCGTGGGAAAGCGACGCTTTTGTGCGAAACAAGAACAGCGGTGAATTTTTCAGCGCCGGTAAACTGCATACCCTGAATCACCAGGGCGAGTTCTTCTCGGTGCAGGGGCCGCTGAATATTGGTCGCACGCCACAAGGGCGGCCCATTCTGTTCCAGGCCGGCGCCTCGGAGGACGGCAAGCAATTGGCAGCCAAACATGCCGACGCCATTTTCACCCACCATGAGAGCCAGCAACAGGCACAGGCTTTTTATCAGGACGTTAAAAAACAGTTGGTGGAGCAAGGCCGTGAACCGGATGACCTGCGGATCTTTCAGGGCGTCAGCGTGATTGTCGGTGACGACAATGAAGACGTGGAGCGTCAGTATTGGGAAACCGCCCGCCTGGTCAGCATCGAAAACGCACTCAACTACCTTGGCCGCTATTTCGAGCACTATGATTTCGCCCGTCATCCGCTCGATGAACCCTTCCCTGACGTCGGTGAACTGGGTCAAAACAGCTTCCGCAGCACCACCGACGCCATCAAGCGCAATGCCCGCGAACGCAATCTGACGCTACGGGAAGTCGCGCTGGAAGCCGCCTCACCACGCCCGGTATTTGGCGGCACGCCGGAAGCGGTGGCGGACGGCCTGCAAAACTGGTTCGACACCCAGGCGGCGGACGGTTTCATCATCAGCGGCGGCACGCCAAATTCATTCGGCCACTTTGTCGATCGCGTGGTTCCGATCCTGCAGCAGCGCGGCCTGTTCCGCAGCGATTACAGCGGTGACACGCTGCGTGACCACCTGGGCCTCAAGCTGCCTGCCAATCAATTCACTCAATAACAACAATAATTTCTCAGGGATATCCGCTATGCGAACAACCTTTAGCGTCCTGCCCAGCCAACGTAACGATCTGGGCGATTAGGAGCATACCGATGGCAAACGACGTTTTTATCCAAACGCTGCCAAGCGATCCGCTGGTCCAGCCGGTGATCGCAGGGCTATTCGGTGAATATCGCCAACGCTACGGCGACTATTTTGGTGACCAGGAACAGGAAGCGCTGGATTTGTACGCCCCGCCGCAAGGCGCCTTTATCGTGCTGTTACGCGCCGGGGAGCCGATCGCCATGGGGGCCTTCAAACGCTACGATCCGCAAACTGCCGAGCTGAAACGCATCTGGACACGAACCGATTTACGCCGCCAGGGCCTGGCACAACGGGTATTGCAGCAACTGGAAACGCTGGCGCAGCAACAGGGTTATCGTCAGCTCTACCTGACCACCGGCTTTCGCCAGCCGGAGGCGGTGGGCTTGTATTTGAGCAACGGCTACCAGCCGCAGTTCGATACCAGCGTCGATACTGAAGTCTACAGCCGTCCCCCTTATGATGGCCGGCTGCCATTTCGCAAAAGCCTGATAACAGCGGACGCATACTGTTGCGCACCGGAAAGGAAGATTGCCTAGGGGACATTCCCCCTTATTCACCCTTTTATCTGTTTCAGGAGAGTAGTGATGTCCAAACAAGAAGTCTTAAAAGTGGTTCCCGCACGTTACCCGCTGCGGCTGGCAGGTGCGTTGTTCTCGGTGTTTATTCTGGCGGCGATCCTCCAGTCTGTGGCAACCAACGAACGCTGGGAATGGGGGGTATTCGCCGAATGGTTCTTTGCCCCGGCGGTGCTGTCGGGTCTGGGAAAAACGCTGCTGCTGACGCTGCTCGGCACGCTGTTCAGTATCATCTTCGGTACGCTGCTGGCCCTGGCGCGGTTATCGCGCTCCTACCTGTTGGCTTCGCTGGCGTGGGGTTATATCTGGCTGTTCCGCTCGCTGCCGCTGATCCTGGTGCTGATCGTTCTGTATAACTTCTCTTATCTGTACGACTCCATCTCACTGGGCATCCCCTTTACCTCGCTGGTGTTCGCCAGCTATCCGACCATCGATATCCTCAGCCAGTTCTCGGTGGCGGTGCTGGGGCTGACGCTGGTGCAGTCGGCCTATACCGCAGAAATCATCCGCGGCGGCATTATCGGGGTCGAGTACGGCCAGCATGAAGCGGCTGCGGCACTGGGGCTGCCGGGCTATCGCCGCACTTTCCGCATTATTTTGCCCCAGGCGCTGCGCTCGATCATTCCAACCGGCTTCAATGAAATTATCAGCCTGGCGAAGGGCACTTCGATTGTCTACGTGCTGGCGCTGCCGGAGCTGTTTTATACCATTCAGGTGATCTACAACCGCACCCAGCAGGTGATACCGCTGCTGATGGTCGCCACCGTCTGGTACCTGTTCATCACCACCGCGCTGTCGGTCATTCAGTATTACATCGAGCGCTATTTCGCCCGTGGCGCAGTGCGCGAACTACCGCCAACGCCATGGCAGAAACTAGCCGGCTGGTTAAAACGTTAGGAGGATCCCATGTCCGAAGCCATTGATTACTATGCCCTGCGCGAAGCGGCGGTACACAGCATCGTGCCAGTACCGGCGCGCGGCCTGATTGAAATCAGCAACGTCAGCAAATTTTTCGGTAAGCACAAGGCGCTGGACGACGTCAGCCTGACGCTGCAACCAGGCACCGTCACGGTGATCCTCGGCCCTTCCGGTTCCGGCAAGTCCACCCTGTTGCGGGCCATTAACCACCTGGAGCGTGTCGATGAAGGCTTTATCCGCATCGACGGCGACTATGTCGGCTACCGGCGCAAAGGTGACAAGCTGTATGAGCTAAAAGAGAACGCTATTCTCAAGCAGCGTATCAACGTCGGTTATGTGTTCCAGAACTTCAACCTGTTCCCTCACCTGACGGTACTGGAGAACATCATTGAAGCCCCGATAGTGCATAAAATTTACTCGCGGACCGAGGCCAAAGAGGTGGCTTATCAACTGCTCGATACCGTCGGCCTGCGCCACAAGGCTGATGCTTACCCGCGCCATCTGTCCGGCGGGCAACAGCAGCGCATCGCCATTGCCCGCGCACTGGCGCTGAACCCGAAGGTGATTTTGTTTGATGAACCGACCTCGGCGCTCGATCCAGAGCTGGTCGGTGAAGTATTGGACGTCATCAAGGGGCTGGCAGATCTTGGCGTAACGCTGGTGGTGGTCACCCATGAAATTGGCTTTGCCCGTGAGGCAGCCGATCAGATTGTCTTTATGGTCGATGGGCAAATCGTCGAACAGGGCGATGCTCGTCGGGTACTGAACCAACCGCAACACCCCCGCACCATCAACTTCCTCAATAAAGTGCTGTGATCAGCGGGGCGTCAGCGGCGCCCCGCTCTGTTAGAGCAACGCGAAACGGCGTTTTTCAGCGGTAAAATCCAGCGGTTTGATGCCACGCTGATTACGATCCTGTTCGGTCAGTAGCTCGGGAGGAATAAACCAGGTCACTTCAAACAGTAACCCATCCGGATCGTGCCCATAGATGCTTTTGTGCACGCCATGATCTTCTTCCAGCCCAAGAATGCCGCGCTGCGCCAACTGGTCGCGAATGCGCTCAAGTTCGTCCAGGCTGTCGACCTCCCAGGCCAAATGGTACAACCCGGCCGGCGGCTCGTTTTCCGCCGGTGGCTCACCGTTGGCGCGAAACACTCCGGCCCGCTGCTGCCCCAGATTCTTGCTGAACAGCGCCAGATCGTGATCGTTATCCGAATCGGCCGCCTGGGTAAACACCGCTTTCTCGGGGCTGCCTGAGGGCTTGAGCTTAAATCCCAGTACCTGATGATAAAAATCCGCGCTCTGCTGTACATCGCTGACATACAGCACCGCATGGTTTAGCCGTTTAATGCCCATCGGTTGTCCCTTTCAGAAATAAATAAAGTCAGAAAGAAAATAGCATGTGGCGACAACCCCGCTAAATGCCGTAATCGCATTATCAAATGCCGGGCACGCAATCTGTCACTGCAAGGCATTCCGCGCTATCATATGCACTGTATTGAGCGACTTTATGAGAATGATGATGAACGGCAAGATAACGACTTTTTTTGAAGACAAAGGCTTCGGCTTTATTACCGATGAGAACGGGGAAAATCGTTATTTTCACGTGATTAAAGTGCAGAACCCGGAGCTGATTAAGAAAAACGCGGCGGTGACTTTCGAACCGACCAACAACACCAAAGGCCCATCGGCGTTTGCGGTCAAGGTGCTGGCGTCGAGCAAGTACATCATCATCGCCAACGAAAGAATCAAGATCACCAGCATCAAATCCTTCAACACCTTCACCAAAGAAGTGCCGGTGAAAGCGGACGTGGATAAAGAAAATACCGTGCTGTCGGTCGGCCTGTTGATGAACCGCATTCGCCCGCAGTCCGAAGAAGCGCCGCAAACCATGCAGACGCTGCGCATGCTGACCATCACCACCTTCCAGAACGACACCCATACCTTCTCAGAACATGAGATCGACATGGATGAAACCCTGAAAGTGCTGAAAAGCCTGTAATCACAACCACCGCTAGCCGCATATACCCGATGAATTTCGAGTTGGCCGCTCTGGCGCGTCCATGCGCTCGCGGCATTTGTACATCCCTGTACAGCACAGCTAGGCGACCAGCTAGCTCATCCCCAGGCGCTTACTTCAGTAAGTAACTGGGGGGAGATAGTGCAGGTAACAACGCTGCAGCTTGAAAGGCGACGGGTATAAAACATTCTAAGCAATTTGATACCACCTGTGTTAGCGTGGGTTTTCACCTGACACAGGCCATTTTATTATGTCTGATACCAGCAGTGTTAAAGGCTTTATCAACCGCTCCACCAAAATCGCCTGCCCCAAATGCGCCTACGTCACCACTCAAAAATGCTCGATGCTGCGGCAAAATGTCATGCTGATCTGCCCAAACTGCGGTACTGAGTTTGAACCCAAGCAGAACTGATACCCTTATTTAAACATGATGTGGCCAACGCTGTTGCCACTTACCGCGTTAAACGACTCCACCCGGTTACGCCCCTGCGACTTGGCGCGATAAAGCGCGATATCCGCCATATTCATTAACTGTTCCAGCGATTTAACTTCGTTCATCCCCAGACTGGCGACGCCAACGCTGATGGTGATGTTCAACGGCACCTTGCCAGTGGGGAGCAAATCGGCTTTTTGTACCAATTGCCGCAAATGCTCTGCCAGTGCCACCCCCTGCGCCGCCAGCGCCCGCGGCAGCATAATGGCAAACTCTTCCCCACCCAAACGGCCAAACAGCTGATCGTGACGCAACTCGCGCCGCACAATATGGGCGAATGAAGCCAGTACCTGATCGCCCACCAGATGCCCATGGGTATCATTGATCTGCTTAAAATGATCGATATCGATCAGCAGCAGCGACACCGCCTCCTTCGATTTATACTTGTGCTCCAGCAGTTCGCCAGCCTTGCGCGTTAGTGCATTACGCGCCAGTACGCCGGTCAGAAAATCGTGATTGGCGCTGTGCTCCAGCCGCCGCAGCAGCTTACGGTTAACGGCAATTGAACTGGCAAGGATCAGTGGCCCCATCACCAGCATGGCGATCCCCAAACGGGCTGACATCAGCGTGTCGAGGAAGGCAATGTGGTTGTTGGGCGTTTCATACAGCATCAGATTGGCGGAGATACTGCTGATCTCGGTCATCCCGGTCAGCAGCGTCAACAAGGTTACCGTGAACAGTTGGTAGCGCACCGCGCACCACAGCAGCGCCGGAATGGGGAAGGCAATCGCCCCTGGACCGCCGATATACACACTGAACACCAGTGAAAACAGCAACGCCAGCAGTGGCATACCGGCACGCAGTTGCCAGTTGATCTGCATACGCAACAGCTGTTTGAGACGCGGTGCCGCCAGCAGTACCGGCAACAACAGCAGATTGGTCGAGAACTGCTCGCTGAACCAGGCTAACCAGGCGATAACGGCCGTGTTGTTGTACAGGCTGTCATTACGCAGTATCGATAAGGTCGACGCCACCGCCGCGCTACTCAGGCTGGCGGTAAACATATAAAGGATAGTCTGGGGTTTACCCATCCGGCGTTGCGACTTTGGCAGCAGCGACATCACGCCGTAACCGGTAGCAATCAGCGACATATTGCAGGCGTTCAACCACATCGCCAGCGACAGACTCTCACCGTTGGCCAAATCTGCGGCGATCATCCCAATATAGATAGCCAGCCAACCGGCCGGACTGGCATAGGCGGGTTTGCGTAATAGCAGACCGAGTAAAATCGCATTCACCGGCCAAAACAGAGAAAGCGATCCTATTGGGCGGGTAAAAATACCCAGCAGGGAAAGCAAAAATGCCAGCAGAAAAAGCGTAATCAGCTGGATAGCCACAGGCAAGCCATGTTTGTCGCTTATTCTGGCGTTCATCGCCTTACCCATATATTTATAATAACCAGAGCAATTCTATGCATATTCCCTCGCCCGGCATAATGAAAATGACATAAGAACCAGAGGCAGACTTAAAAAATACAGGCAGATCAATCACAAAGATACATTCACTTTTATTTAACGGAATGTTCTGAACTCAAGTCGTCAACGAGATGCTTCATGATGAAACGAATTTTCATCCTTGCGAAAATAATATTCAAGGATATCTAACAGCATAGCGTAAAGCAGCACTCATCAGCACCACGTAAAGGCCATAATTATATAAAGGGTATTTTACTTGCCGCCCAAAACTGGTCTGCCGGCTATTATTTCCCGGCAAGTCATGTTCGACATGCAATTAGAGGCAACAAAAAACCCGGTCTAGGAACCGGGAATGTTTGTACGAAATGCAGTGTTAGCCCAAGCAGGCTAATAACATTCCCCACTTTACGCTGTAATTGTGTAGAAAAAATGAGCGAACGGGGAATGGCTATTAAGCCAGTTTGGCAGCAAAGCCCGCCACGCGCTGGCCGTAAAGGCTGGCGGTTTCCAAATCACCCGACAGCATTTCATCCACACCGGCGTCGGCGGGCGTTTGTACCAATAACCCTACCGAACCGCCCAGGTTGTTTATATCGGTACGCTGCGCCGACTTGGTATTCGCGGGCATCAGCCCCAGGCTGACCCACAGGCCGCCATGCTGCGAGGCCAGAGTTTGCAGAGCGATCAGCGTAACCTGCTTGTCACCGTTCAGGCTGGCGCTGTTGGTGAACCCACCGAAAACCTTGTCCTGCCACTTACGGCCAAACCAGGCTTTAGAACTGGCATCGGCAAATTTTTTGAATTGCCAGGACGGGCCACCCATATAGGTCGGCGAACCAAAAATAATAGCATCCGCCTCATCGAGTTTCTGCCAGGCTTCATCGCTGATATTGCCTTCCTGATCGATAGCGATCAGTTCCGCTGCCGCGCCTTCGGCAACAACCTTTGCCAAACGCTCGGTGTGGCCGTAGCCGGAATGAAAAATAACCACTGTCTTCGCCATTAGGAACTCCCAGATCGTTGCAGTAGAGTGCCGACGGCACCCGAGGATATTCTTATCCAATCTAATCAACTGACCCTGGGGTGAATACCAAATTTATCTGACAGAGTTATTCAAAAAAACCGGGCGGTATTCATGCGCCAATTGCCTGCGGGCTCTGCTGCCGGGCGAAATCAATAAACGCACGCAGCGGACGCGGCATTTGCCGGTTTGCGGGGTAATAAAGATAGAAACCGGGAAACGGTGGCGTCCAGGCCGCCAGCAACGGCAGCAATCGGCCGTCGTTCAATGCCTCTGCCACCTGACTCTCAAACAGATAGGCAATCCCCAATCCATCCGCAGCGGCACGCACCAGCACCTGCGGTTCATCCACAATCAACGGCCCCTCCACCGCGATTTCCAGCTTTTCGCCACCGCGCTCGAATTCCCAACGATAAATACTGCCATTGGTTGGCCAGCGAGTATTCAGGCAGCGGTGCTGACGTAGCGCATCGGGGGTTTGCGGCGTGCCATAACGCGCCAAATAGGCTGGCGAGGCTACCACGCACATTCGTTGCTCGCCCCCCAGCGCGACGGCCACCATATCCTTCTCCAGTCGCTCATGCAGCCGCACACCCGCGTCAAAACCCGCGGCTACCATATCCACCAGCCGATCCTCCACGCTCAGATCCACAACAATATCGGGATAATGCG
This sequence comes from Serratia sp. AR11, assembly GCF_056376275.1. Classification (NCBI taxonomy): domain Bacteria; kingdom Pseudomonadati; phylum Pseudomonadota; class Gammaproteobacteria; order Enterobacterales; family Yersiniaceae; genus Serratia; species Serratia sp. AR11. The sequence goes on along the minus strand of NZ_CM150739.1, from coordinate 1,268,303 downwards.
CATTGAACGGAGCCAACAGCGGAGCCAAATAATGGATCGCCGCCAGGCCGGATGCATTAAGCCGTAGGGTGCCCGCCGGCTGCAAACGCAACGCGGCGGTCTGCGTCACGGCGGACTCAATCTCGGCCATTGCCGGTGACAAACGCGCCAACAGCAATTCCCCCGCTTGGGTCAGCGCGACACTTCGCGTGGTGCGATTCAGCAGACGTACACCCAGCCGGGTTTCCAGATTGCGCTGCGTCTGACTAAGCGCTGAGGCGGAGATGCCCAATTGCGCTGCGGCACGGGTAAAGCTGCCATGCTCAACAATGACGGCAAAAGCGCGTAATTCCGCGAAATCACTTCCTCTCATTATGCCCCCTGCACTTAATAATTCATGAAGATTATAGCGTATTCATTACACTCCCGGTGGGGCCTATGCTTGAACAAAACCACAGAGGAAATACCCCATGCTGACATCACTGGCCCTGAACCATTACCGCCTGCTTGGCCGCTCTGGCCTGCGCGTTTCGCCGCTGGCGCTCGGCACCATGACCTTTGGCACCGATTGGGGCTGGGGCGCAGAACAAGCGGAAGCTCGTCGGCTGTTTGACGTTTATGTAGAACGTGGCGGCAATTTTATTGATACCGCCAACCGCTATACCGAAGGCAGTTCCGAACGATTTATTGGAGAATTCGCCACCGGACGCCGCGACCGTCTGGTGATCGCCACCAAATACACGCTCCCCATGCAGCCCGATAACCCAAACTCTGGCGGTAACCACCGTAAAAGCATGGTGCGTTCGGTGGAAGAAAGCCTGCGACGCCTGAACACCGATTATATCGACCTGCTGTATCTGCACGCCTGGGACGCCACCACCCCGACGGAAGAGATCATGCGCGCCATGGACGATCTGGTGCGTGCCGGCAAAGTCTTATATCTGGCCGTTTCGGATCTGCCCGCCTGGCAGGCCGCCAGAATGCAGACACTGGCGGATTTACGCGGTTGGTCACCGTTGATTGGCCTGCAGATTGAATACAGCCTGTTGGAACGTACCGTGGAGCGAGAACTGATACCGATGGCGCAAGAGCTGGGCCTTGGCGTCATTCCATGGTCACCGCTTTCCGGTGGCATATTGAGCGGAAAATACAGTCGCCAGGATTTACAAGCGCAGGGGGAAGAGAACGGTACCCGACGAGCCATGGTTCGCGACAAGGGTATGCTGACCGAGCGCAATATTACTATTGCCGAAACGGTATTGACGCTGGCCAGGGAGACGGATTTTAGCCCTTCTCAGGTAGCCCTGGCCTGGACGCTGCGCAACCCGGCAGTGACGGCCCCAATCATGGTGCGCGCACGCTGGCACAACTGGAAGATAATCTGGGAGCGCTGGAGGTCAGGTTGACAGAAGAGCAGTGGCGGCGTCTGGATACGGCAAGCGCCATTGAACTGGGTTTCCCCCATGATTTTCTGGCGCTACAAGTTACGCGCGATATCATGTTTGGCGGTTTGACGATTGAGCGCAGATAAAAAAAATCCCGCTCAAGGCGGGATAAACTTAACAGGGATGGGGTAATACACTACAGGGAATGGATAACACACAACATCATCGGGTAGGACTACACTACCAATCTCAATGTATAGAACTGTCATCCCTGAGTAAGTTTGCTCCGGCAGATGTAACGCCGGATGGAAATGTGACATTTTTACCGCGTACTTCCTTACTCCAGGCCACCATAATCCCCGCGCCGCGCTCACAAAAATGATTAATAAACAATCAATAAAGGGCTATTACCGGTGCCGAATGGTAGAATGAGGTTCCCTACATCTATCCGGTGAAAGATATGTCTATCTTTGATGCCCTTAAGATGTTCAGCAGCACAACGGTTAAAGTGAAGTGTCCAGAATGCGCTCACATGTTTGAACAAAATAGCCGCAAAGTGCGTAAAAACATCACCCTGATTTGCCCTAAATGCGGCCACTATTTCCTTCCTGACGAAAAGTAGTGCCTGCAACGCCTCACCGCCTTTAGTGCGAAAGTGCATCAGCGCTGATTTTGAACACAAACTTCAGCGCCAACGCAAAATCAACTTCGAATTAACGTTAAAACATCTTCTGGAACATCGGCACTAATAATTTATTACCGTACTCACTGACATGATTATCATCATAATAGATAGGACGACCATCATGAGTGCTTTCGCACTTGCCATTTTTACAAAGTAGCGGCAATGGATTCAGGATCTTCACACCGCATTTTGCTGCTGCTTCGTCCTGAGCCTCCCACACAAATGAGTGACGCTTCATATAATCACTTTCAGAAAGGTAGATGTGTGGAGCCTCTTTACCAAGCATCATAGCTCTGGATATGGTTTTTGACACATTAGATGTCATTTCAGGCATCGGCCTGACCATAAAGACAGGGTGCTCAGCCGCCAGTTCACAGGCGCTATCTATCAGAGATGCCTTAAATTCAGCCAAAAACTCAGGCGTTGGTGTCTGGTGTACGGTGGAAAAATAAACTATCGGAGTATTCATTCTTTCTGCGACAATCTGGCGCCCAAATGCATAGACCGAAGTCCTGTTAACGATGACAATGGGGATCGATTTATCAAGACCAGCCAGTTTTTTCCGCTGCCATTGATTGAACCCATAGCAGTCTTGATTATCTGTTGCTTCACTAGGGACAGTTTTTGCCCGATAAATTGTTGGGCAACCAGCATAAGTCAGATTTAAGACCCCATCGTTTTTACTCGGTAATGCAGCTTCCACTGCAGTAGTCATGGCATTTGCATGGCTGTCGCCAACCAGTATTGCCTTAATCTTGCTACCACCAAAAACGCACCCGGGAGAGGTTGTACCCGATATGGCAAAACAGCCCACCCGGCTTGGATTGGAATTGAGGCTCTCGTTAGCGATAAGGTCAATCTTTGCCGGAACTCTATCAGGATAATTAAATTTAAACATCGCGACGGATGCAACACCAATAATCATCATGCAGGCAGCGATAGTGAACACATTACCCCATGCAGTTTGTCTGGATAATCCTTTACGCGTAGGGTTTTCAATCAACCTCAACGACAACTCACCCAAAATGACGCTTAAAATGAGCCCGCCAATCATCCATGTCCATAATCCGGCAGTATTGTTGTACGCCAGAAAGACCACAATCGGCCAATGCCAAAGGTAGATAGAGTAAGAAGAAACCCCAACACGCTCTGCAACATAATTTGACGTAAAGATAGAGCCTTGCCTGCCGGCAGCAAGCACCAGCATTGCTCCCCCAACCGGAACCAATGCATAAATACCCGGCCAGGCAAGCTTAGGTGTGAAAAAGACAATCGCAAGAGTAATCATGATGAAACCCACTAGTTCCATCAGCTTTTCTTGGTTCTTGGAAAATTTCGCGTTGCGGGTCAGCCACCATACAGCACCACCGCCCAGCATCTCCCAGGCCCGCGTTGGCAATAAGAAAAACGCGGCAGAAGGCAATTTGATTGATAAATAACAGGCAAGGGAAAACGAGAGAATAAACCCAGCGAAGATCGTGAATTTTATCCCGCCAGATTTCAAAAACCTCCACATAATCAGTAAGATAATGGGGAGAATGATATAGAACTGCCATTCAACAGATAGGGACCAGGTATGAAGCAACCACTTTTCATGAGATGCAGCATCGAAATAACCCGATTCTTTCCAGAACTTTACGTTTGAAATAAATAAAATCGCGACTAAAACATGCTTTGAAAGCGTACTGTAATCTACCGTAGTGAGGAAAAACCAACCAAGAACAAGCAGAGTCAAACACAAAGCCAGCAGTGCAGGGATAATTCTACGGGCGCGGGCCAGATAGAACCGCCAAATTGAGAATTTACCGGTTTCCAACCCAGTGACGATAATCTGCGTCATCAGAAAACCAGAAATAGCAAAGAAGACATCCACCCCGACAAAACCGCCAGCGAAACCAGGTATGCCAAAGTGGAAGAGAACAACAGCGATTACAGCCCAGGCGCGAAGCCCGTTGATGTCATGCCGAAAAGTCCTTGCAGTAGAAGACATATATAATACTCATCTTTCAAAATTATGAGGATAGCTAACAGCTTGTAATGTTTCTTGACGGTGCATTTTGCATCATGTGCAGAATTTTACCTATAGGAGGAATGACTAATCAGATTTTTACGGTGGATTCTTATAGAAGTGATATCAATCAGAAACTGACTGCCCTGAGCTACAGGGCCGGTTCTTTATACCACGCCACACATCACTAGCGTTGAGCAACGACTGGAGTCTGAGAGCGGATACGTGCACTGGCGGCATCCACTTATCTGGCGGGGTGAACCACAAACAGGCGCGATTCAAACCCACCACTTTTAAAGGTACGGGTATTAACCCACCCCAAGGGTGAGCGACCAAAATTCTGATTGAAATCTCCTCCGCTGACCAACCATACCCGGCGATGGTTCACGGACAGAACTTTGAGATTATCGACGTAGGTTTGCGCCGCCCGATCGTGGAAGAACGTCCCAAATCCATAGGCATTGGGTTTACCGGAAATACCATTAGGTTTTATCTGGGTATATAACAACGCGCGGTAGTTTTTTTGTTGTAATAGACATAGCTCAGATAATTGAACATGTTGCTGACAACAACGGCATCGCCAGGCTGATAGCCACTGTTGATATGGTGCACCATCCCCTTAAACTGATCTTTATCCGATAAATAATCATCACGTAACCCACTGTTGAACAGCAGACTAAAAAACACCAGCAGCGAAACCCCACGCAGCTTACTTTTACTTTCTGCAATCAGGATCGCCAAAATGATTGGGATACCTTACGCAGCAAAAAAAATAGCGATCAACAAACAGAGGCATTCGCCAGGAAACCGCAAACAGCAGTAAGACCGGGACAAATACACCACTGAGCTGCAATAGCTTGAATTTGTTTTCTACCCCACGAGAAACCAACAGCAAAGCAGATAACCCAAAGAAGAATGCCGGCAGCAACAGGAAAATACCCCAGTAATAATTCCGGCCGTCATCTCCGGTTAAAAAACGCCAGAACATGGCGGGCAGATCGCACAATACCACTTGTGGGATCCAGCCAACGTCCCCATCAGCGCATACATGCGCGCTTCCTGACTGTAGCGCACCGCCATCGGCATCATTGCCATCAGGCCACCGGCCGCCGGCCAGCAACGCGGCCCTTTCATTGGCCAACCAACGGGTTAGTTTGATTACCAGCGCCACCGTAACGACGCCAAACAGCATGCTGAGGGATTGCACCGCCAGAATGCTATCGCCAAACAACAGCATCCACCCATGCAGTAGCAGATAATAAAAATGTGGAGACGCCGCGTCATCATTGCCGAGATCAAGTAAATGGTGACTCAATCAACAGGTAAAAGTCAGTGAAACCTCCCGGCAAAGCATCCACTTTACGGGCATCGGCCGGATGCAGGCTAAACTAAAATTTCTGAACTTTGCTCGCTGATAACCCAGCCTGAGTTCCGCAAAGCAGACCGGTTGAATCGACAGAATGAAATATGGGAGCGGCGTGATGCACAGAGAACGACACAGCATAGAGAAAATAGGCTGGCTCAGAGCGGCGGTCCTTGGCGCTAACGATGGCATCGTTTCTACCGCAAGCCTGCTGTTGGGGGTAGCATCCGCCAATGTCACTCACCAAAGTATTCTGTTGACCGGCATTGCCGGTTTGGTCGCTGGCGCGATGTCGATGGCAACCGGTGAATATGTTTCCGTCTCTTCTCAGGCAGACACCGAAAAAGCCGCCCTGGCGGAAGAACAGGCCGAGCTGGATGCCGATTTCCAGGGGGAATTTCGCGAGTTAACCTCAATTTATGTCCATCGTGGCCTGGACGCAGCGCTGGCGAAACAAGTGGCAGAAAAACTGATGAGCCATGATGCTTTGGCAGCACATGCGCGCGAGGAATTGGGCATTTCAGAAATCACCACTGCCCGCCCCTTGCAGGCTGCCCTGACTTCTGCAGCAAGTTTCTCGACGGGAGCAATATTGCCTTTATTGGTGGCCGCGATTGTCCCGGCCCAGTGGGCGATCCCCGCCATTGCCCTTTCCGCATTAATTTCTCTGGCCATTCTGGGCGGGATTGCCGCCAGGGCCGGTGGGGCACCGATACTTCCCGGTATTATTCGCATTACTTTCTGGAGCGCCCTGGCGATGGGTGTTTCATCAGGCGTCGGTGCGCTTTTTGGTTCGATAGCCGGCTGAATACTGACATAAAACCGGCGCGGGTCCGGTTTTAAGAAATTGTCGTTCTATTTTTTCAGCATATAGATAAATGAATCAACGATATCGCCACTAGCAGTGGTGACTTCCACCGGCACCCGCTCATAGCCCTCACCTTCGAACTCGTCGAGAGTGTTCCAGTGGTCAGCGAGGTTGTCAGAGTGGAACAAGAAGCCATCCACCCTATTGCCACTATTATCCACAACGATGCCGGGGAACCCCATGTCAGCACCCCAGCCCTCATTTAGCAGCGTTCCACCGACACTGCCCTCTTCCCAACTACCGCCAATACTTTCCATGATATAAACATTTGGCCGCCCTGGGCCCAAGGTGCCGTACACAAACAAACTCAACATTTGATGCCCTGTCGTCTTAGATGGTTTGGGACTCAAAATAGCATGAGGTTCGGCGGCGACCAATGGGTTCGTGGGGGAAAGGAGAAGCCAAAATCAGCAGATATCCAGTGAATGATGGATTGAAATTTATTAACTCTGTGATGATTGCAGCCGTTTTAAAAGGTCGCTTCTTTCATTCTGTGACAACTGCAAAAACAACAGCATCAATTCCGCTAGCTCATTGTCTGCGGTATATAAATACGCTAAAGGTACTTCTAAAACATTGGCCAGAAGCTGGGCCGTTTCGATGTTTACCTCATGGACACCTTTCTCATAGCGATTGATCCGCGTGCTGGCTACAACCTCGCCGAACCATTCATGCATCTGTTGTTCCATTCTGGCCTTCTGCCAGCCGCCTGCACGCATAGCCACTTCTTCGGCTTGGCCGAGTACATGACGCCCTTTTTTCTCACAGGCTGACGATGCCCACATGAAACGCACATCGGCATCCACCAGGTGGAAATGGTCAGGGTTATACAGGCTCCCTGTGTTGCTCAGAATTTGACTGAGTGCCCACTCATGGACTTCATTTGCTGGAATAAGGCCGATGTATGGCATCAGTTGATGGGATTCTATGAATTGTAGAGGTGGACATGGTCTCCTTTCATGGGCAACTCGGTTTTCTGGTATTGCCATGAATTACTCCCATTAAAAAACCCGCCGTAGCGGGTCGTTATCGATGTTCTGTTACTTCTTACCGTTGGCCTCAGCCATTTGCTGATTAATTTATTGGTAACAAATATCTGCTAAGCTGGCATTCATTGCAAGAGTCAAAGGAGCGTGCCAATGAAGATGTTTTTACTCACCGCAGTTTTACCACTCGTAGCTATTGCTGGATGTTCTGACAAGCAACAAGAAAGTTTTAATCCATATCAAAATGAGACACCTGAATGCAGTAACTACCGCGCTATGACTGGCGCACCGATGTTGCCTGATGCATACGCAAGACTCAGAGATAAGTGTGAAGCATCCAAAAAGAAATAGTGATCCCTCACTGCATTATCGATGGCCCTAGCAAAGGCCACCAGTAATGCTCATACTCTAGAAATTCATGCGTCTATAGACGGTGGTGTCACTCTCAGCCTCTCGATCATCTGGGCCTATTTCTATTTCTTACCGTTTGCCTCTGCCATTTGCAGATAGACAGCCGCAGAACCGGTAGGGAGTGTTTTACTCAGCTGACCGCACGAAGATAGAGTTTTTCCTTCAGCATTTTTCCGGAAAGAACCTTTCGTCGATCACGGAGGATAGAATTATGGCAGCGGTCGCCAAGATGCCCAACAGGAAGCACCGGCAACGTTGGGAATTGAAAAAGAAAGCAGGCGGAGGTATGACACCCGTAGTCAGAAAAATGCGCGTTGACGATAACTCAGCATGGAATACAGGTAAGCGGCGGGCAGGAATAACCGACTTTCGATTTCATGACCTTCGCCATACTTGGGCAAGCTGGTTAGTTCAGGCAGGGGTGCCACTTTCAGCGCTACAAGAAATGGGAGGTTGGGAGAGCATAGGGATGGTTCAACGATATGCTCACTTATCCCCTTCTCATTTAACCGAACATGCGAGAAAAATTGACGAAGTCTTGGCGGGCAATGTCACTAATCTGGCACTTTTGGAAAATGTGGCTGTTGGGGAATAAGCATAAGTCGTTGATTCTAAATGGTCCCTACAGGATTCAAACCAGACATACAACACACTGTTATTAAATGACAATATCGTATTCGATAAAATTTATACCAACATTTATACCAACAGATAAATTTGTCAGAAAGTAGGACCCATTATCGACGAGCCAACATGCCAGGATAATGTTTAGCAATGATATCATTCATTCGCTCAACCAGCTCTGGTCTCTTGAATGTGATATGCGCGGTCCCCTCCTGAAAGTAACGAATGTAGAAGAACTCATCTTCGTACGACTGCCTACCCGAAGCAGCATATACACTTTATAAGTGCACCAAACGCCTGATATGAATTATGCGCCTGTGAGCTTTCTCACAACTCCGTGACAAAGCCAGAGGCGAGCAAAAAATAGGAACTGTATAAACAACGGCTGGCAAGTCATCCGTAGCGCTCTCGGTATACTCAAGGCGAATCAATCTGAATGAGTCAGCACAATGAAAACAACAGAAATCACCTCAGACAGCTATGTGTTGGTCAGCGTACGGGAAAAGATCGGCTATGGCTTCGGCGATCTGGCCTCTAACCTGTCGTTTGGCTTTGTCTCCCTGTTCTTACTGTTTTTTTATACCAATATTTATGGCATCAGCGCGGTGCAGGCGAGTTTGATCTTCGTTATTGCCCGCGTAGTGGATGCGATTTTCAATATCTTTGTCGGCTATTTTATTGATAAGACCCAAACCCGGCACGGTAAGCTGCGCCCTTATCTGCTTTACGGCGCCGTGCCCTTGGGGATCTTGACGATCCTGTGTTTCAGCACCTTCGACAGTGACTATAAATTTTATTACGCGCTGATCACTTACACCATTTACTGCCTGGCCTACACGGCGGTCAATACACCTTATTCCGCGATGACCAATATGCTGACCCAGCACGAAGGTTCACGGGCTTCGTTGTCGGTCTACCGCTTTGTGTTGGCTATCGTCGGTTATCTGATTGTTTCGACCAGTGCCGACCTGCTGATCTCACAGTTCACCGACCAGAAGATGGGTTATGTGTTTGCCGTCAGCTGTTTTAGCCTGTTGGCCACCTTCTTTTTCCTGGCCTGCTTTGGCATGACCAAAGAGCGGGTCAAAAGCCTGCCAGATCAAAAAGCGCCAACGCTAAAAGAGATGATCACCGCTGTTTCCGGCAACCTGCCGCTAATCCACCTTTCGCTATTCACAGTGTTTTTCTATATCGCCTACACGGTCTGGATGGCGATTGCGATTTACTTCATCAAGTACACTCTGGGTGATGAAGCTTTTACCGCCAAGTTCTTCGCCATTCAATCTGCGGCCTATGTGGTGGGTACGGTGATTTCCGAAAAGCTCATCAGCCTGATGGGCAAAAAGAAGATGGTTCAACTGGGGCTGCTGATCGGCATTGTCGGCGTGCTGTTCCAGTATTTCCTGGCGGGAGATAACGCTTACCTGATCATGACCGGCGTTTGCCTGTACAGCATCACCCTGGGGATGGGTTTTGTAGCGATGTGGTCGATGATTGCCGATACCGTCGAGTATGCCGAATGGAAACACGGCGTGCGCACCGAAGGGGCCATTTACGGCTTCTTTAATTTCATCACCAAAATTGCCATGGCGATTGGCGGCGGTTGCGCCGGGTTGATGCTCGATTACTTTGACTACTCGTCCGAACATCTCAGCGCCAACGCGCTCAACGGCATCAATATGATGATGACGTTGTTCCCCGGCCTGATGTTCGCCCTCGGGATGCTGTTTATCTTCTTCTACAAGCTCGATGAGCACACCTATCGAAATATCATCAAAGACATTGAATTGCGCAAAGTCAGCGCGCTGTAACCAGCAGGTATAGATATGAAACAACAATTCCACGCCATCATTGCCGCCATGACTGCCGAAGAAAAGGTGGCGTTGCTCAGCGGCAGCGGTTTGTGGCGCACGGCCAGCTTTCCGCAGCATGATATCCGCGACATTGTGATGACGGATGGCACCTACGGTGTCCGTTACAGTACCAGCCAGATCGAACAGGGGGAAAACTGGCACATTAGCGATTTTCTGGCCGTGATTGGTCAAAGCGCGGGCGAAGTGGAGCAGGAGGAACACAAAGGCGGCTCTGAGGCGCTGTTCAGCAAGTCCAAACCGGCCACCTGCTTCCCGAACGGTTCCACCCTGGCCTGTAGCTGGGACGTGGAACTGGTGTACCAAATGGGCGAAGCGTTGGCTAAAGAGTGTCAGGAGATGGGCGTTGGCATTCTGCTCGGTCCGGGTATCAATATTCGTCGTACGCCTTTGGCTGGCCGTGGTTACGAATATTACTCGGAGGATCCGGTGGTCAGTGGTGACATTGCCGCTGCGCTAATCAACGGTCTGCAAGACGGTGGCGTAGGTGCCAGCCTGAAGCACTTTGCCGCCAATAACTCGGAATACCGCCGTACCGAGATGGACTCGGTGGTGGAAGAACGGGCACTGCGCGAGATTTACCTTTCCGGTTTCAAACGGGCAATCGACAAATCCACGCCCTGGACGGTAATGTCGTCGTATAACCGGCTCAACGGGGTACAAACGTCGCAACACCACTGGCTCTTGACCGAGGTGCTACGTAATGAGTGGGGCTATGACGGGCTGGTAATGTCCGACTGGTACGGCATCAAGGATCGCCCCGCTTCCTTGTTGGCGGGTAACGACCTGGCGATGCCGGAAACCCAGCGCGACAAACTGGAACTGTTGCAGGCGATTGAGCGGGGAGAGATCCCGGCAGAGATCCTCGATACCGCGTGCCTGCGGATGTTAACCCTGATCGACAAGGTGCAGCGCCACCGTAAGTCGGGCATCAAGGCCGATTACCCGCAGCATCATCGGCTGGCACAGCAACTGGCTGCCGAATCGATGGTGTTATTGAAAAATGAAGAGAATATTCTGCCGCTGCTAGCCGGGCAGAAGGCCACCATCGCCGTATTGGGTAAACCGGCACAGGAGCCGGTAATCCAGGGATCCGGATGTGCCACAACCGTACCTTATATGCTCGATCGTCCGCTCGATGAAATTTTCGAGGTCGCCGGTAACGACTTCCACATTGACTACGCCATCGGCACCCCGGACGATAATTGCGTCGACCCGCAAGCCCTGGCCGATGCGGTTGAGTTAGCCAGTAAGGCCGACGTTGCCGTGGTGTTTGTCAGTACCGCCATTGGTGAGGACGGCGAAAACGGCGATCGCAAGGATCTGAACATCTTGCCTAGCCATGAGGCGCTGATCCGCGCAGTGGCCAAGGTGCAGCCCAATCTGGTCGTGGTACTGGCCAACAGCGATGCCGTGGTAATGCCTTGGCTTACGGATTGCAAAGCCCTGTTGGAGACCTTCTTTGCGGGCCAGGGCATGGGTCGCGCGGTGGCAGATATTCTGTTTGGCCGGGCCAATCCCTGTGGCAAGCTGACGGTCACGGTGCCCAATACGCTGGAGGAAACCCCGGCCTGGCTCGGCTATCCAGGTGAAAACCTGCGCCATCACTACAGCGAAGGGATCTACGTGGGCTATCGCTACTACGACCGGCGTAAACTGACGCCGCAGTTCCCGTTCGGTTTTGGTCTGAGCTATAGCCAGTTTAGCTATGCCAAGCTGGCAACGTCGGCCAAGGAACTTGCAGAGGGGCAGCCGCTAACCGTCAGCGTGGAGGTGACCAATTGCAGCGATCGGGCGGGCAAAGAGATTGTGCAGCTTTACCTTACTGCGCCGCAGGGCGATCTGGCGCGAGAGGTACTGGCGCTGAAAGCCTTTGCCAAGGTGCATCTCGAGGCTGGCGAAAGCAAACGGGTTACCATGACGCTGCAGTGGCAGGATTTTGCCTGCTTCCATCCGGGTATGGCTGATTGGGTGGTCGATCCGGGCCTGTATCAGTTGCACGTGGCACGCTCATCGCGGGGTATCGCGCTGAGCACGGTGGTCAAGCTGTGCGCCAAGCCCTATTATTTACCGCTCAAGGTTGATAACTCGTTGCAACAGCTACTGGCCACACCGCCAGCGTTTGACCGCGTTGTTAAGCTGCTGGTCAGTAAAAACGCCTTGCCGGAGGCGCTGATGCGCGAAAAGCTTGCCGCGATTGCCCCGGATCTGTTCTGTGGCCTGTTTATCGCTCTGACGGAGTTCCTGGCTATTGATATTACCCAGCAAGAATTGGCCGCTGCTTTAGCTGAACCTGCTGGGAGCTAGTTCCTCACTCTTGCCCTCTCCCTGGGGAGAGGGCGAGGGGCAAATCGCCACACCTATTTTTATAAATGAGGGAGTTAGCCGATGTTTCCTTTCTCTGTCACTCGACAGCCCAAGCCGCAGTCCCATCGGCAAGCAGCGGCGGCGATCCACGACGGCAGCGGCTATGAACTTATCTCGTTTGACGCTGAAAAGCTGAACGTCTTCGCCGCGGAGGTTTACTACTGCGAGCCACATTGGCACTCGGCCCCGGAGCTGATCTGCATCTTATCCGGGGAGTTTTCCGTTACCCTCGGCCATGCCACCTCGGTGGTCAGGGCTGGCAGCCTGCTGTATATCAACCCGGACGAGATCCATTCGCTTGAGGCCCGTATACCCAATAGCCAACTGTTGACCATCCAGTTTTCACCCCATCTGTTTGATGAGACCCATCCGGCACCGCTGATGTTCAATCATGGCCATCGGGCAGCAGGGCAACAGATTAGCCGCGACGTGATCGCCCTGCTCGATAACCTGGTGGTGTCACAACCCTCCTTTACCCGTATTGCCCTGGTTTATCATCTGCTGGGATCGCTGGCCGCAGCAGCGTCAAACCAGACAGACCAGCAACAGGTGAACGTCAGGAAAAAAGACCAGCAGTTGGTCAAGTTCGGCATTGAGTTTATCAACCAACATTTTGACGATGAGCTCAACCTGGCAACCATTGCCGATCGCGCTGGCGTCAGTTATCACCACTTTTCCCGCATTTTCAAGAAGATCAGTGGTTACAATTTTAAAGAATATCTGACCATGATCCGCATTAACAAGGCCAAGTTGCTGCTGAAAGACACCAATATCCCCATAACCGATATCAGCTATACCTGCGGTTTCAGCGGCCACAAACAGCTGATTTTCGCCTTTAACAAATACTGCCGCATGACACCAACCGAGTTTCGCAAAAGCTATGTTACTGCAATGAATTCGCCGGTAGAGCTGCAAATCATGACCGATTTCCGCTGTCTGCCACTGGATCGGCAAATCGTCGCACGCTTACGGAGCCTCAACGCCGATCCGCAATACTGAAAATAATCATTACCCTATGCCAGCGATGGCTATACTTATCGCAGTAGCTACCATAGATATCGCAGTTTCCTGAACTTTCCTGTCCTAACTGTCTGTGGAGTCATCCCATGACCAAATCCGTTAAAGCTCCCCGCCCTGTCAAAGCCCCGAGTTTTCTGGATGCTTTGCTGCCGATTGTCGCATTGATTCTGCTGGTCGGTGCCTCGGTTGCCCTGTTTGGTCTTGAAGCCGTCAACGGCCCATTGCAGGTGGCCATTATCCTCAGCACCATGCTCACGGCGATCATTATTCTGAAGAACGGCCATAGCTGGGAGGCGATCTCCGAGTCTGGCCAGTGGGTCACTTTGTTGCGTTTCGAGTGGGAATGGGGCGGATTATCACGAATATGTTCCATTAACTGGGTCGTAACATCACCGCGATTGTCAGGAATGGGTTTGCCATCCAGTAGGAAGAGCATCCGTTCCAGATCTGCCAGTTGATCAGGGCTCCGTTTGGGAAACGGAAAACATTGTACGTTAAGGCTATTTTTTAACCATGCCAGCCTTTGAAAAAGCTACTTTGCAATCGTAGATTCGTTAAGACTGTTTCTTGTACTTTTCAACTTGGCCCAATGGGAGCCAAGCTGAAAAATACGACATATCTAACCAACATTTTCCCCCGTGTCATCAACAGCCCCTTCAGCAATGTGATATTCTTAGCTCGTTGAATGTTGTCCTATCTTACCAGTCATGTTAGGGAGCGTTATCGTGAACAAAATGAAAGTATTGGGCGCAAGCTGTGCCCTGCTGGTTTCTGCGTCGGTTCTGGCTGACGAGCAGGACATCTCTATTCAGGGAAAGCCACTGCAGGTGGTGACGGCTGATGGAAAAAACCATTCGCTGGCTACGTGTGGAGACTACCTTTCTTTGCAACAGAATAAGCAGCAAATCACTTCTATTACCGGACTGTCCGATCGCGATTATGTCGAAGCACAAGACTCGCTGATCCAGTGCAACATTCAAAATTATGTAAAACAGCATCAGTATGCGCCAATCACTAGCCCTGCAGTGCCGAGTATTCAACAAGTGGTGGCTCATTTTCCGGCCAGCACTGCGCTGGTAGTCTCGGATGATGAGGCTACGGCGCTCAAGGCCAAAGGACGGGGTAAAACGCTGCAGGAATGGACTCCCAGTCTGAAGTTGAAGGATGACCGGATGGTCTCGGACAAGGAGCAGGTTGCCTATACCGTCAGCCAATATCAGACATTCAAAAATTCGCAGGGGCAGTCACTGACGTTCATCACCTTGGGCTCTGGGGTGACCGGTGGTACTTTAAGGGCATTGTCCACCTACCGTATCAACGACATGAAAGGTAAAGTTTGGACGGTAATTCCCGTCACTGAAAACACGCCACTGTAATGATGAAGCCCCCGCTTCCGGGGGCGATAGCTTTCAGTTAACGGGTGTTTAGCAGCTGATCCCGCGTGGCATTGTTTCGATTATCACCGATGCCGGTTCTGTGAGACTCTGCGGCAGCAGCAGCCCAGTCACGGCGGTTAATGGCATCGTTAAATCGCGGGAAGTTGTTTCGCAATCTTGAGATACCCATGTTATAAGCCATGTCATGCAAGGCCACTTTGGCGTTTTCAGGAAAACTGTCAAAGCCAGCATAAAGTCCCCGCAAACTAGTCCGGTCACTGTTAATGTGTTTAACCGCCAGCGAGCCGATTTCGGCGTCAGACAGTACCATTGCACTCCCGGACCATTGTGCTGTCTTCTGGCGTTGGGTTAGTGATTTGTTATTAAATACATCCTTTACGCCCTGGTAAGCAGAACGAATGTCAGAGTCAGAGGCATTCACATAACCTACCATTTCGTCACCGTGGCCACGCGTGACGCGACGGTTTTTAAACCCCAACCGAGTTGCTGATTCTGGTGTCGACAACAGCGAACCGATCCCGACGGTCACGTTCCCCAACGTATCAGCATACATATTGTGGGATAATCCTTCCCAACGCACCGTATTATTAAAAATCGCTGTTAGCTCTGAGGTGCTAAGACTGGGAGCATCAGAGGATAGAGAGCCCATATTAAAGCGACCGGAATAAGCCCCTGTACCGGATTGATTCCCACCATTACTGCCACCATTGCCCCCGCCTGAACCGCCGTTGCCGCCAAATTCATTGGGATTATAATTACGCACATCGCCATAGGGCGTATGGCTCACACCCCAGCCTGAACCGCTGTTTGGATCACTCATGATAGTTCCTTATTAAATAGGTTAACGAGGTTATGTTTTAATCCGGAACGCCAAATTCAAAACAAGGTGGTAACCGGATAGAAATGAGTGTATTCCTGTGATTTATATAAAGCACCGCAGAGAGGATGTGGAGAACACCACACAACAACGGGACTTTCTTTGGATCCTTTTTAGCATCTGCTGGGGTTCGCTTTTGCCCCAAGGATCCGGGATCTTCACGACAAGCGGTTGTTTATTCAGGGGAGAGATGATAAATATCCGGCTCTACAGTCAATTATTTCCACAACACCACTGAATATCAAAGAGATAGAAGCACACTGGAATGAAACTCTGAGGCTGGCTACCTCAATCAAACAGGGAATGGTTACCGCTTCTCTGATGCTGAAAAAACTGGCCAGTTATCCGAAACAGAATGGGCTTGCTTAGGCGCTGAGGGAAATCGGTCGCATTGAGCGAACATTGTTTATGCTGGACTGGTTCCGCGATCCTGCGTTGCGTCGTAGGGTTCAGGTAGGTCTGAACAAAGGGGAAGCCCGGAATGCCCTTGCCAGAGCTGTCTTCATGCATCGTCTGGGCGAAATAAGGGATCGTGGTCTGGAAAACAAAAGTTACCGCGCCAGCGGACTTACGCTGCTCACCGCTGCGATCACATTGTGGAATACGGTATATATAGAAAACGCCATTAACCTGCTGAAAAAGAAGGGACTACATATCAATGATCAGTTGCTGTCACACTTGCCTCCGCTGGGCTGGGAGCACATTAATCTGACGGGTGACTATATCTGGCGAAACAATAAAAAACTGTCTGAAGGAAAGTATCGTCCTTTGCGACCAGTTGATATGAGTCAGTACAAAAAATCATCTTAACGTACAATATTTTCCGTTTCCCAAACGGAGCCCGATCACGACGCCAGCCCCAGTTCAGGCCAAAACCCCAACGGTTGTGAGTGACCAAGTTGTTAATGATGATCTTTTTGCCAAAACTGCACGGGCTGTTTGTTTTGTAATTCCAGGAGAGTCCTTTGAATACGTTGATAACTCCCCGCTAGAATACTTCCCCCTTGCTGTGGTGCAAATGCTCAAAGGTGGCCAGAATGTTTTCCTCACTGATTTCTGGCAAATCGCCCTCCTCCAGATTTTTGTTCCATTCGTCACGTGCCTGCGCATCCATCAAAGAGAGCACCCCAGATTTCAACATCAGGTCACGCCAGACGCTGCGATCGATGTTTCGGGTGATAGCTTTCATGGCGGTTTCCGCCCTCTCCGTAAACCAGCAGTCATAGCGATGCCCCGGTCGCATGCCCCAGTCTTTTGCCGTTCCGCCGCCGATGCTGTTGGTCAGCGTCGATATTTCATCGAGCTGGTGGATAAGGGCCTCAATTTGCATTAGCACAGCGTTTCGTCCAGATACGATACGCTCAATGCTGGTGGAGCAAATGATCTCGGTAGGGCCAGTGAGCACTTCAGGTTCGGTCTGCATGTTTTTCTCCATAAATAAAACGCCCGCCGGTTAAATAGCGGGCGTTATACGGTGATGTGGGTGAATGTTGTTTGGGAGAATGGCGGAGGCGATGCTGCAAGGGTTCCGGTGAGCCGCATATCGGTAAGGAGTGTGTGCCGACTCATGTTTGTTTCATTCCCTGGATGGTCTGCGTGATGGTTCGGTAACCACGTCGGGTCATCAGGCCACAAGCCCGTCGGGCGCGAAGAATATCGATAGCGGTGACGAAAGGGGATTGTTTGCGGCAGGAGAAACCCCGACGGTCGATGCGTACCAGGTCAAACTTTTCCACGATAAAATTCAGCGCATCGGCTAGCGAGATGCTGGCATCGATGTGTTTTCGAATCACGGTTTCATCGCAACTTTTTCACCTTCTCACCTCGCTCTGAATGAAAATAAAGTATCGGCAAATGGTAAAATAATGAGGGTAATCTAAAATTATGATTATTTGGTAAACTGCTCAACAGGCTGGTGCACACTAATGAAAATTGCGCCGTTAAAGTATATAGCCCCTGATACCCTTGAAGAAGCGCTGACAACGTTATCCCAAAGTGAAGCGGGAAAAGTCCTCGCCGGGGGACAAAGTTTATTACCACAGCTTATTTCTCGATATTTACATTGTGACTGGTTAGTGGACATCCAAAACATTCCAGATTGCAATGTGATGCAAGAAAAAGAAGGGCAGGTTGTTATTTGCTCCATGGCCCGGCAGCGTGACGTGGAACTGAATACGATGGTGAAAAAACAGCTTCCACTGATGAATCATCTGATGAGCTACATTGGCTCGATAGCTATCAGAAACAGGGGAACGGTTGTTGGCAGTTTATGTCAGGGTGGGGCCTGGGCCGAAATACCTCTGCTCTTCGTATTATTGGGGGGAACGCTTGTAACGCAGTCTCTCCAGGGAAAACGATATATCCCTGCCCACCAACTGTTTGTCAGCAATAATAAAACCTCTCTTTCCTCAAATGAGATTGCTACTGCAGCCTGCTTTCCGGTTCCTTCCTCCGATTATAGCTGGGGATATTGCGAATACTCACAGCGCACCAATGACCGTGCACTGTGTCTTGCCATAGTGATCGTGCTTATTGATAGCCTGGGGCGGGTGGCTGACATCAAAATTGCCATCGGGGGGGTAACGGAGACCCCTAGACGCTGCCATGACCTGGAAAGCGTACTGATCGGTGGATCCCCGGAAGATTCACTGGCCGTGCAGGCCGGGCAACATGCGGCCAGGCACGTTCAACTGACTGACGATACAACACTCGCCACGGATTATCGGCGTCAGCTTGTAAGCACACTCGTCTGTCGAGCTTTACTGCAGGCATTTGCCGCATCAAAAAGTCGAAAGGCAGGGGGGAAATCATGACAGAGAGAACGGATCCTCACCATGAGATCACGGCAAATATTGCCGTTACTGTTAATGATAAACACGTCATTCGTGTGATACCGGTTCGGTTAACCTTGTCTGATTTTCTGCGCCAGGATTTGATGCTGACGGGCACCCATGTTGGCTGTGAGCAGGGCGATTGTGGTGCTTGTACGGTACATGTCGATGGGCGCGCCACACGGTCTTGCCTGATGCTCGCGGTACAGTCCACGGGTTGCTCCGTTCAAACAATTGAATCTGTTGCAGGACTTCAACTGCATCCCCTTCAACAGGCCTTCATCACTCACAGGGCCTTCCAGTGTGGATTCTGTACACCGGGTATTATTATGACCTTACTCGAGCAGTATCAACACCCGCCAACGCCAGCTCTGGGTGAGGACGCTATCCGGCACGTATTGGCGGGACACTTGTGCCGCTGTACGGGATACCAACAAATGCGGGAGGCGATAAGCGACGTCTTTTCTGCCTTGCACTGGTCAGCATCATGACTTCAACGTCCGAACGTCGGCAACTGAACGAGGAGGAGCGGTTTGTCAGGGGGCAAGGCAGGTTCGTTGACGACCTCACTTTTACAGGGGCTCTGCATGTGGCTTTTGTGCGCAGTACGCACGCTCGCGCCACGATTGTAAAGGTAGATATCAGCCAGGCGCAGTGTTCTCCGGGGGTGGTGGCCATTTACCAGGCAAAAGACATTGGCGTGTTGAATTCACCCTTACCGCTCCTGATCCCCCATCCGGCCATTATCTCGGGCAAAACACAGTCTCCACTGGCAGAGTATGAGGTTCACTACGTGGGGCAGCCCATTGCCATGATCGTGGCTGAAAGCCGTTATGACGCAGAGGATGCTGCGGCATGGGTAGACGTTGAATATTCTCCCTTGCCTTTTGTGATTGACCTCGCGAAGGCGGCACAAAAAGAAGCCCCCCGGGTACATGCTGATATGTCTGACAATATCGGCGCACGCTTTACGCAGAAAAGTGGCATGTTGTCGACAGCCCAGCGTCTTGCTGACCATGTCACTACAGTGACTGTACACATGGATCGTGCGACTGCAGCCCCCATCGAAACGCGGGCGGTTGCTGCGGAGTTCGATGACAGAACAGGGGAGTTGACGGTATGGGATACGGCACAGGCCCCTATAGCGGTGAGAAACGGATTGGCGGCACTGCTGGAACTGGATGAACATCGGGTACGCGTTATCGCGCCGGATGTCGGCGGGGGGTTTGGGCAAAAACTGCTGTTCTTTTATCCTGACGAACTGCTGGTTCCTTTCGCTGCGATGCAATTAAAGAGACCGGTTAAATACACGGAAGATCGGAGAGAAAACTTTCTGGCCTCCTCACAGGAGCGAACGCAGATCCATTCGCTTACCCTGTACGCCCGCAAGAATGGAGAAATACTCGGATTGCACGACAGTATCCAACACGATAGCGGGGCCTTTATGCCCTACGGTATTATTGTTGCTCACGTCAGTGCTACTTCTATTGCGGGTCCCTATCGCATACCTCACCTGCACATTGACTGCGATGTGGTGTATACCCCAACAATGCCCGTCACCCCTTACCGAGGATGCGGCCGCCCCCATGCCTGTTTTGCCATTGAGAGGGCGCTGGACCAGCTCGCCCTTGAACTGTCAATCGACCCAGTTGAAATCCGTAAACGTAACCTGATCCGGGATGATGAATTTCCCTACCGGCGTGAGGGACTGGTGTTCCAGGATGGCGCCTCCGTTGAACTGGACAGCGGGCAATATTTACGGGCCTTAGACATGCTGAGTAACGCCGTTAATTTTGAAAAATTTCGTGCCGAGCAAGCTTGTTACCGCTCCCAGGGGCGCTACCTTGGTGTAGGGCTGGCCTGTTGTGTCGAGGGAACGGGGATCGGCCCCTACGAAGGGGCGATAGTCAGAGTGCATCCGATTAGCGGTAACGTGTTTGTTTCCTCCGGAGTCACCTGCCAGGGACAAGACCATAAAGCCCTGTTTACCCGCATCGTGGCGGAACAGCTCAGTGTCTCTCCCAAACAAATCATCGTGTTGGGCGGAGATACCCATGCCTTTGATCTAGGCGGGGGGACTTACGCCAGTCGCAGCACGGTTGTGGCGGGAAATGCCGTCTATCTGGCCGCGTGCCAGGTACGCCAGGAAATACGACAAAAAGCTGCGGCGGTGTTTGGGGTTTCTGTTGAAGAGGTCATCCTGGAAAATGGCCAGGTTCGTCATCGCAACGGTTCGCTAACTATGCCTTTGGCCGCGGTGGCGACCCTCGCCAATCCGTTACGGTACGCTTTTAATGATACCGCCAGGATAGCCACGCAGTTTGTGGGACAACATCATGATGGGCCGGCATTGGCTCGAGATAAAATACCAGGGATTGAAAGCCGCACTTTTTTCAGCCCCCCTCGAGCCTGTTGGGGGTTTGGGGCGCATGCCGTTATTGTCGAGGTAGATCCAGGCACGGGCCACGTGACGCTTCTTCGTTATCTCTGTATCCACGACTGTGGTCATATTATCAATCACGATATCGTGCGTGGCCAGATAATTGGGGGGATTGCGCAAGGCATCGGTGGAGCGCTTTATGAATCATTAGGAATCAATAAACACGGAGAGGTTCAAAACAGCACCTTTTCGCAGTTTTTAATGCCCCGGGCAGCTGATATCCCCGATATCGAACTGATGCATTTGGAAACGCCGACACCGTTAAATCCGCTTGGTGTTAAAGGCGTGGGAGAGGCGGGTTGTATCGCCGTCAGTGCGGTTATCGCCAGCGCCATCGATGATGCCCTGACACCGTTGAACGCTGCACCGGTTCGTCATTCCCCCATGACGGCACCGTACATTTACCAACGGCTAAAAAAGTAGTGAAAATAGTAGGTTAATATGCTGGATGTGTGAGGGGGAGAGTGTCGGCATTGCCAGCTACGCTGGAACGCGAAGGGCAGCAGATGCCGGCATTCGAGCAGTATGCCTGAAAAACAAGTTGTAGACTAAAACGCCACCGAAACAGTCATTTTTACACATAAATCTGCATAACTCCGCGTTATCAAAGGATGTTAAACCCTACCGTTCATGGTCAGTCGCCCTCAAAAGAAGCCTGCCAGACGCCTAACCATGAACCGAAATAGTTGTGTCAGAGGGGGAGTTCAGAAAGCTTATCCAGGACATTTCTTTCCGCGTCCTCGAGATTAATTTGCTGGAAAGTCTGACAACCTGAAATTGCCGATTTCAGTATATCTTTCTGTATGTTCCCTCGTTTGTGAGCTATCGAGTAAGGCAGGCAGGTGAATGTCACCATGTGATAACGTGGAATAAAACGCTGTGGGTAGCGTTTTTCCAGCCAGGCAGAAAGTTCCCGTTCAAGCAAGTAATCAGGCGAGCTGACCCGCGCTCGCATTTCCTCGTAGTTGTCCAAAGCCATCGCCTGAATGGCTTCAACATCAGGTTTGCGTTGAGTTTCGTAGCGTGCGAGAGCACTCCCTATATCCCCAGAAGGTGCCGCTAGGCACTGAGCCAGGAACACGGCATCTTCAAAGGCGCAGTTCATACCCTGACCATGAAACGGTACCATTTGGTGAGCCGCATCACCGATCAACACCGTTTGGTTATAGTGCCAACGCGAAACGTGCAGGGTAGCCATCATGCCAACAGGGCGAGCCATGTAGTTCGCTTCCAAATCACAAAGCAATCGCGAAAGTGCATTAAATTCAGAATTAAAGAACTGGCGAACCACGTCTCTGTGGTTGAGTGCGGCAAAGCTGGAAAGCTGTTGGCCCTGTATTTTAAGAGGCAAGAAAGCAGTAGCAGTAAAACTGCCATCATGATTAGGCAGCGCCATACACATATACCCGCCACGTGGCCAGATGTGAAGTGCTTTAGGATTTAGAAGCGCCTGGCGCGCCGCCTCGACAGAGATATCCAACTCTTTATAGCCATGAGCTAAAATTTCACATTCACAGTCAACGTCGCAAACGCGGGTTAGTGCGTCTCTTACTACGGAATTTGCACCGTCGGCACCGACAATCAGATCAAAAGTGAACGTCGTTCCATGTTGAGTGGTTAATCGGGATGCCTGCAGATCAATCGCCACTAAATCTATGTCAAAGAAGAACCGCACACCTTTCTGCTCAGCAACATCCAGTAAATGCGCATTAAGTTGGCTACGCTGCACGGACCAGATGACATCGCCCTCTCTGGAACTGTAAGCATGGAAACTGCTTTTTTCTTCCACATGTACCATCCGACCGGACACAGGGACTGCATAACTCAACACATCCTGTTCAATTCCCGCCAGGCGTAACGCCTGAAGGCCACGTTCCGCAATGGCCAGATTAAGCGAACGCCCTTCGGGAGCCGGGTGTGTTCGCGGATCTGCGCGCTTTTCAAATACGATCACTTCAAATCCATGCTGACGCAGCAGACAGGCCAGCAAAGGGCCGGCGAGCCCCGCTCCCACAACCGCAACCTGCCGACGCGTCATGCCAGTGGTGTCGGTGATTTCATGTAATAAATTCATAATCAGACTCTTCTGAATAAAGCTATAGCTGCACACGCATGCTATAAAGTTCTGGGAAGAATGAGCTATCCAACGTCGAACGTAGATAATTCACGCCACTAGTGCCACCAGTCCCCGGATGATCGCCAATGATGCGTTCAACCAGGGAAACGTCAGTTTTTGAAGCTTTGCGCAATATCGACAAGTTTTTCACCCAGCTCATAAAGTGGCCAGTAATGGCTACGCTGTTGATAGATCCGCAACCAGGTTGCTGCGATAGTTTGCGAGGTTATTATTATCTTTATTACCCATAAATAACTCAATTTCCCGAAACTGATATGATTTCACCCCTGAAGCGCTCCCTAGCACATTGTGTATGGATAAGAAGTCAAGAGGACTTGATATCGTGAGCACCGCCCAGGTATGGGTAAGGTATTTCATAGTAATATGATCTCGGCCAAGAGACTTTAATCCGTGGCCAATATTATCATTTCGCATGTGGCGTAGGCCTCTATCAATTCATAAAGCAATAATGTACCTATAGCACTGAAGTCTGATGCTGAATAATAAATGATATTTCATCAGGCTCGTTGGATAACAACTCTTGACTATTTAATGTTTTTTAGATGGGTGTGATTAGTGTGCCATTCTGTATTTGATTTTTAAAGTTATTTTTTTAAGTTACAGAGTGATTAATAAATTAAATCATACAGGCATGATGTTTGATTGTAAGTCAAGTATCAGACTACATGCGTCCTCACATAAAAAATAAACCAACATGATAAATTTTCATGATATAAAGTTATTTTTTAAAATATAAGTGTAAAAATTTCATGGTCTTTTATATCATTATAGCCTTTCAATAATTTGAGCTGACATGCATTTTTATAGTGGTTTTATTATGATTTTAATATATTTGGCCGACCATATTGCAATTTTCTCATTAACTTGTGCTATTTTCATTAAAACACTCAATCATGGATTAGATATTTTGGCTTTCTTTAACTAAAATAGTTATAGCCTACCTCAGAAAATAATCAAGGCTTGAGTACGTGATTTTATGGCAGCGGATTTGCCCTTATAACTCCAGACACATTGACTCTCATATACAGACCTGCCGGCGCCGTCGATATTCCCGTGGCGAACGGTAGCCTGATACTTTGTGCAGATGCCACTCGCGCCATCTCATCAAAAATTTGCCGCCATTTTCGATATCCTGCGGGCCTGGTTGCGACAGCACAGATGTTTGATCTTACCCTGCAATAACCTCGCGCCAGCAGTTCCGCCTCGTCTTGCTGATGAGCTTCCTGCATACAGCGTCAAAACCATTGCAGCCAGCCTGTGCTGTCAGGGCTGTGTGCAAAGGGCGCACGGCGGTTCGGCCCAGTCAGTTACCGTTAACATGGCCTGCCAGTGTCTGAAAACCTGCTGAAGCAGAACTTTTACGCCGGTGAGCCGAATCAGAAATGGGTGGGAGGCATCATCTATCCTCATTTTTACCCTCGCAAATGGGGGGCGGGTAGAATTGGGTGGAGTTCGGTGGAAATTGGGAAGGTATGAAGCGTTAGTCCATACCTCAGAAAGCAAAAAACCCGCCATAGGCGGGTTCTTCTAAATATGGTGCGGACTAGGGAATCTACTTATTGAATCAATTTGTTGTAATTTAACGTTTATTTTTTATTTGATTTTTTTTGTACTCTCATTTATACCCTCAGTCCTTAATGATAGACATACGGAATAGAATCGAGCACGGGATTGAGGCTAATATCAACCCCTCAGAGCAGTCAATGTTGCTAAGGGTTTTGAATGGCGTTTCTGACATGTCCACGGTACATTTGAACGTCCCCCCGAACAACACGCCAGAAACGCCAGTACAACGTTGTACATGCGCCGCATCACTCACGCAAGTCTGCCATTGTCTCTTGCCGGTAAAACAACAAAGTTCAGGACCGGGGAGGTAATGCAGCGGGAAAATGCTTTGCTACAATGTCGTTCATCTTATCAATCAGCTCCGGTCTTTTAAAGGTGATGTGGCCCGTACCTTTCTGGAAATACTTAATCCTGAACAGCGTATCGTCATAGCTATCTGCCGATTTATGCTGACTGATATGATCGCCAAGACGACAGGCAACATCTGCACGATTATCTGGCAGCGGCTTACCATCCAATAACATCAACATGCGTTCAAGATCGACCAGTTGATCGCGCCGCCAACCCCCGTTGAAGCTGAAACCCCAGCGAGTGTGGCTGACCAATCCCTCTACAATGATTTTCTTGCCAAACTTACAAGGCGAATTCGACTTGTAATCCCAGCTTAAACGCTTGAAGACATTGATCACCCCGCGTTCAAATACATCGCCTTTACTCTGATGCAACTGCTCAAACGTGCTGAGAATATTGGCTTCGCTGATGGCAGGAATGTCATCCTTTTCCAGGCTGTTGTACCACTGGTCGCGTGCCTGGGCATCCATCAGGCTAAGCATCCCTGACCGCTTCATTAAATCATGCCATATACCGCGATCGAGATTGCGGATAATGGCTTTCATCGCCGTTTCTGATTTCTCCATTAACCAGCAACCGCAGCGAAAGTCCTGCTTCATGGCCCAGTCCAGGGCAGTTTTACCGCCGATACTGCGGGTCAGCATCGAGATATCGGTAAGCTGCTGGATGAGCATCTCAATCTGCGCCAACGCAGCGTTTCGTCCGGTGACGATACGTTCAATGCTGGTGGAGCAAATCACGTCGGTGTGTTCGGTACCTACTTCGGGTTCAGTATGAGCGAGTCCAGTCATTAAATTTTCCTTATATAAAAGTAAAACGCCAGCCGGTAAGGACTGGCGTTATGCGGTATTAATAAAAATAGGGTTCGAGAAAATGGCGTCAGCGATATTGCAGGGGTTACCAATCAAACGTGGCAAATCCCGGCAGGAGGTCGCCCGCCGCATCCAGATGCAGGAGGGTGATGTGGTGTTGTCGCATCAGGGTGATAATTAACCGACGGCAGGCTTTCGACAACCCCAATCGTTTAAGCCGTAGCACCGGATGCCGCCAGGCATTGAGTCGTATCAGGTACCCCGTACCGGTGAAATGGCACCATTCGCCGTTGCCGTAGTCTTCCAACTGGTGTGAGGCGTGATATAGCCGGCTGTTATCGTCGTCGGTGATATGAGCGGTGCTGCACTGGATACCGGTGAGCCGCACACCGGTAGGGAGTGTGTGCCGACTCATTTTTGTTTCATTCCCTGGATGGTCTGCGTGATGGTGCGGTAACCACGTCGGGTCATCAAGCCACAGGCCTGGCGAGCGCGCAGAATATTGATGGTGGTGACGAAAGGGGATTGTTCGCGGCAGGAGAAACCCCGACGGTCGATTCGTACCAGGTCAAACTTTTCCACGATAAAATTCAGCGCATCGGCTAGCGAGATGCCGGCATCGATGTGTTTTCGAATCACGGTATCATCGCTGAACGCGGTATCGTTCAGGGTCAGGCCGTAATGCTGTGACAATAGGTGTGCGAGCAAGGATTGCCAGACGGCAACGGGTGACGGGCAGGGCTGAGTCTCCCGTTTTGGGGATGCTGATACTGTTTGCATAAGGGGTATCTCTTTGTTGGGCAGGAAAAAGGAGTTGATGCGTAGAAGGGGGATTCAGTTTTTCGTGGGTGCTTCGTGTGTCGGATAAATCGATATATAGATGTAGCCGTGCGATCCGAGGCTGTCTGCCTCGCACGTCAATCCGTCACGGTACAGCGTGACGCAGTGCTGATACCGGGGATTGAGTTCCCCGGACAACAGCATCAGTTCCAGATGGTTGATAAACTGCGGGAAGGCATTATCCAGTGAACGGGTCTGCACTTCGCTGAAGGCGCCGCTGATGCCGGCACGGTCGGCCAGATAATGGAGTCGGTTACCTTGCTGTACCAGGCGGGCACCCAACTGCGGAGTGATGTTGCGTTTCAGGCCCCAGGCGGGGACATCTATTGTAGACATGCTACTTTCCTTATACGAGTCCGTGTTCGGCAAACGAGTACACCGTCATGCCGCCGACAATGCAGTGGTCCAGCACGCGGACATCAACCAGCGCCAGCGCGTCTTGTACCCTGCGGGTGATTTTTTTGTCCGCATCGCTGGGCTCGGCATGTCCCGATGGGTGACAGTGCGCCAGCAGGACCGCCGCGGCGTTGTGCTTCAGCGCCGATTTCACGATTTCGCGGGGATGGACTTCGGTACTGTTAATGCTGCCGGTGAATAAGGTTTCATGGGCCAACAGGCGATGCTGGTTGTCGAGATAAAGCACCATAAAGACTTCACGCTCCAGCCGGGCCATCTGCAGTCGCAACCAGTCGCGAGCGGCATTGGCGGAGGTGAAAGAAACACCCGGTTGCCTTAGATGCTGTTCCAGCAAGGCTAACGCGCGCTGAATGGTACGTTGCGTGGGTAACGGTAACTCGTTGACGGTCGTGGTTAAGAGAGTACTCATCATGATGAGGGTGTATCCGTTGGTAGTATGGAGGGTTAGTCGAAGATGCGCATAATGGCGTTAGACTCAGGATGAGTAAGGGCGTAATCCCGCAGTCGGTAGTAATGTTCCGTCATCGCATTGCACATTGTGCGGCAAGCGTGGTGGCTGTAAGTGATGAGGCAGGCGATGATACCAGCGGCCTCATTACCGACGGTGGTGCCATTCCCGTTCAGTGCGTTAAAGAGTGCGTACTCGCCTTCGGTGGACGGGATAATAAATGCCCCCCGTTACTGAGGGTGTAAAATTCCCAATAATCTCCGTGATAGTCCTTACACAAAAGGTCGAGCCAGGAAAATATCGGTGACTCAATCCGGAGCCAATGCGGGACATTACCAAAATGCTGTAACCAGAACGACGGGCGGTCAGCCTCAGAGACGAGCGCGACGATCATCGTCAAGGGGGCGGTTTCATGAGGGCGTTTTTCACATGTCATAAGGTGTTTCCAGACGCTTTTTTCGGGTGAATAAAAGGTAGCCAGACAGGATGTCCGGCTACCGGGATATGAAGGTGTGCGTGTTATTACTGTCAGGTCAATGAGCGGGAAAGGGACGTGTTAAACAAACGATAAGAATGGGATTGATGCTTATGCCTGCACTCTTGACCACGTCGTGTTACGACGCAAATGGGGAGATAATCGGCACCCAGAGCGTCTCTGCCGATCGTGTGTTAAAAAACGCTTTTTAGTGATATCGCCCGGGTAAATATTTATCCAGTCCTCTCTTGGTCAATAGCTTCAGTCCCTCTTTTTTTATCCAGGCATTCTTGTCGCCAAGCGGATGACACAGGCCAGGCGACGAGAGCATTTACATTTTACTCCTGGTCAGCCATTCCACACCGCGAAGCATTCCGGCCCAATAGAACCGAGGCAAGAACCAGACCTTTAACCACCAGGCGAAACGACTCGGTCGGGTGGGGTCAAGCGGAAATGTCGGCAATAACCGGTTTCCATAACCAAACTCCGCCAGCACGACTTTCCCTCTTTCAACGGTCAGTGGGCAGGAGCCGTAGCCGTCGTAGCGTGATGTTGGGCTCTCCCCGCGCATGACCGATGTCAGGTTGTTAGCCACAATGACAATCTGTTTACGCACCGCCGCCACAGTCTTTGCATTGGGCGCTGAACAACAGTCGCCAAGCGAGAAAATGGAGGGCCAGCGTAGATGCTGCAAGGTGAATTTGTCGACATCACACCACCCATTAGCATCGTCAAGTCCACTGTCTGCAATAAATGGGGGGGCGGACTGTGGTGGAACCACATGCAGCATATCAAAGGGCAGCGTCACCTCCTCCTTTTCCCCTCCCGCGACGGCGAAGGTCGCCACTCTTTTTTCACCCTCGACACGAAT
Source organism: Serratia sp. AR11 (assembly GCF_056376275.1). Taxonomy (NCBI): domain Bacteria; kingdom Pseudomonadati; phylum Pseudomonadota; class Gammaproteobacteria; order Enterobacterales; family Yersiniaceae; genus Serratia; species Serratia sp. AR11. The sequence continues at coordinate 1,239,274 of NZ_CM150739.1, read as the reverse complement.
GAGAGTGTGAGAATAGTTGACCCTGGCGTTATATTTTTTTAACTGGGCCTGTAAAGGGAGAACAAACTCAGGTATGCCAAATACGGTGTTTCCCGCAAGGCAAAAAAAGACGTTGATATTCTCCAGGCAACGCTGACGCTGCCAGTAATCACTGGAAAGGTATAAGGCTTTTTGGGGGGCGCCTGCGCATTTTATAGGGGCAGGGGGTTGAGAAAAAATCGCGTTACCCTGTTTGAGATTTTTCACTACATCCCAGGTATAACTGGCCAGGTCAAAACGATAATTAGACGTCACCCCGTTACGCCCCAGTGTTTCTTCCAGACCGATGATTTTTTCCCAGTGTAATACCAGACCACTTGCCACAATGAGATAATCGTAAGAAATACAGTCACCTGAACGTATCTCAACAACTTTCTCATCGGGTTTGACCCGTGTCACCGTGTCTTTTATCCAGGTGACCCCTGGAGGAAGAACCTGCTGCATGGGCCGGCGTGTTTTTTCAATATCATATACCCCTCCTCCCACCAGGGTCCATGCGGGTTGATAGTAATGATATTCTTGTGGCTCGACCAAAATAATCGTTATGTCTGTGTTTCTTTTTTTTATACTGGCAATGACACCTATTCCGGCAGATCCCCCACCGATGACCAACAGTCGCTGTGATGAAGCCTTCTCAACTCTTGTCATTTACGCCTCCTTTCCCTTCAACTTATCTCAGAGACTTTCCGGTTAATAGGTTTTATTTAGACTGTTACGTTATAATGAATATTTATTATTCCATTTTGCTATATGTAATAACTTTACAGAATAAGTGATTGACACTGTATTTTTCCCATCGCCTAATAGCGTAAAAAAATAACAACAGGGATCCCTATGAGCTTACAGGAGATTATTTTTTTACCTCAACTCCTCCTTTCTCTTTGATGCTCACGGGTGTCATTGTCGGTTTGCTGCTGGCATTGACCGGTGGAGGGGGATCGGTAGTGTGTGTTCCGCTTTTGCTTTATTGGGTAAAAATGAAAGATGTGCACATGGTTATCGCTACCAGTGCGATAACCGTGGCTGTCAGTGCGTTGCTCAGTCTGCTGGCCCATGCCTCACAGGGTCACGTCAGGTGGAAAAAGGGAATATTGCTCACGGTGTTCGCCGTCTCGGGAGCCTTGATTGGCGCGGAGTTGGGCAAGGTGCTCAATGGGAAATACCTGCTGCTTCCGTTCTCACTCCTGATGATGACGGTGGCATTGCTGATGATCAACCGGCTGCGTCGCGTCTCCCCAGCCATCACGGGCCGCGGGCGGTATCCTCACCCCAGATGGGGGGGCATTGCCGGTTTTACGGTGGGGCTGCTTTCGGGTTTTTTGGGTATTGGCGGTGGCTTTTTGGTGGTTCCCGTCCTGGTCTGGCTGTTCCGGTGCTCCACATTGGACGCTATCGCCACCTCACTGATGGTGGTATTTGCCATGGGCGTGTCGACCAGCCTCAGTTATGCCTTAGCGGGCTATGTTGCCCCTGAAAATACGCTGCTGATTATTTTAGGGGGATTTTTCGGTGGCGCTATGGGTACGGTAATAGCTCATCGACTTAAGAAAAACACGAGGGCCATTGAGTTGTTATTTTCAATGATGCTGCTCGCAATGGCACTCTATATGTTAATTAAGAACCTCTGAAAAATACGGGAGAACGCAATGAACCTTCGCCATGTTAATGACTGGCTTTCATTTTCTGATGCACTAACAGCAGAGGCATTTCAGCAACTGTCCCATGAGGGCTATACCCTCGTCGTGAATCATCGTCCCGATGAGGAAGGGGGCAATTATTTAACGCACAGCCAGGAAAAAGTGTTAGCAGACCAGCAGTCTATGGATTATATCTACATGCCGTTCACCTACGATTCATTATCTTGGGAACAAGTCTATACCTTTAATCGGCAAGCAAAGAGTGGAAAGAAAGTAGTGGCGCATTGCCGCTCGGGTTCTCGCTCGGTAGGGATATTTTTTTTGCATGACCTGAATGAAGGTCTGATTGATGAAAAGACCTTTCGGGAATATTGCCGCCAATATAACGCAGACGCTGAACCGGCGCTGGCCTGGTATGCCCGCCAGCAACAATGTTCACCGGTAGCACAGGTACAGGCTTTTTATGAACCGATCAGCGGGAGCCTGCAATATGTGATTGCCGATCCTGAAAGCCAACGCTGCGCCATTATCGACCCAGTGCTGGATTTTAATCGCCAGACCGGCGCAGTTTCGTCTCACCAGGCGCAAAATCTGTTGGATTTTATCCAAAGCTGGCAATGGCAGGTTGCCTGGATATTGGATACGCACCCTCATGCTGACCATTTTTCCGCTGCAGCCTGGCTGGCGGAGCAGACCGGTGCACCCATGGGGATAGGGGAAAAGATCGAAGACGTGCAGACGCTTTGGAAAGCGCTTTATCACTTGCCCGAGCTCAGTGCACCCAAATTAATTTGGGACAGATTATTTAAAGACAGCGACGTTTTTTATGTGGGGAATTTGCGGGGGGAAGCGATGTATTCACCCGGCCATACGCTGGCCTCCGTCACTTACCATATCGGTAATTGCGCCTTTGTCCACGATACGCTGTTCATGCCGGACAGTGGAACTGCTCGTACAGATTTTCCCGGCGGCAGTGCGGAGGCGCTGTGGGAAACATTACAGCGGCTGTTGACGTTACCGGAGGAGACGCGTTTGTTCACCGGCCACGACTACCGGCCAGGTGGCCGTGAGGTGTGCTATGAAAGCACGCTACGGGAACAGCGTGACATCAATCCCTTTTTACGCCATCAAGATCGGGCCAGTTTTAGTGCAATGCGAGCACAACGTGATAAGCAGTTGCCGTTACCGGAGCTCATGTTGATGGCACTGCAAGTGAATATCAATGGCGGCAAACTGCCGTTGCCCGAGAGAGATGGACACCGTTATTTGAAAATCCCGCTCAATCGGTTTTGACGGCTCAGGGTGAACCGTCTCCCGTCGTCTTACCCGTTGGCTTTGCCCCCAGGCCTCCCGGATAACCGGAAGGCCTGCAGTTGATGGCACGTCATCGTGTGAAAAAGAGCTACAGATGATCAACAAGACGCTTGAGGGGGGAAAGCTGACTATTGCCTGATTTGATGTCGCATGATGTGGTTTTAGCATTAACCAATGCCTTCCCCAGGGCTGGGGCCAGCAATTTCGCAGGGTATTGGAAGCTGTACGCCAGAGGGACATGATCGAAGCTGCTGTCATTATGGTAGAAGTGAAAAACAAAGCTTCCAGTCTTGTGATCCAGCATTTTTGAAACAGCCTGTGCCAAATTGGCTGTCAGCAGACTATCCATCAGCGTATCGGGATGATCGATACTGATGTTCATTTGATGAGCCCCTGCCGGGTAATACTGCAGAGTCATTCCCGTTGCCCCCTCAGCCTTATCGCCATAGATATCTTTCAGGTAATACATGATGTCCAGACGTGCTTCATCGGCGTTGCAGGTGAGCCGGAATTTCTCAGTGATTTTCCCCTTCTTCCCCGTGATGATAAATTCATCAACGCCCGCCATAATACGGTCATGCTCAACCTGTACGCTGTCAGCCACCACATTCTGGTATTCCACCGGTTTAGGGTCATACGCCGCTGCATATCCGACCTGGCTCAACTGAGCGCTGACCAACAGGGTAAACATCATTATCACTTTCTTCATGTTCATCATCTCCTTGATAAAAATCACTTATTCAGAATCCGTTAGCGTGACGTATATACTCCCGCCTGAGCGTACTTCTATCGTCAGCGGTTCTTTTGATCCGGTATTCAGCAAAGCCTGAGCCTGATAAAAGCGCCCCGCCACCTCCTCCCTGATATCTGTGATACGGATACAGTGCTCCTCTATGCCCTGACGCTGCAGGATTTTAGTGACCACCGGGCAAGCACTCTGCGCCAACTGTTCGGTACCGGATTGTGTTTTAAAATGATTGCCGGCCACGGCTGACAACACGGTACAAATCAGCCATACCTGTAACAAACGCCAGGGTTTCCCCTGACGCTCGTCACGTTGGCGCAGATACACCATCGGCAGCAGGAACCACCCCAGTGAAGGGGCCGTTATCTCCTGTTTCATCAGGCTCAGTCGGTCGAGCAGCACCCAGACCAGGGAGCACAGCATATAAAGGCCCAGTGCCACCTTTTGTGGGAGGAAAATAGCGGAGAGTCCCCAGATGACCGGAAGACCAAGGGATAAGCACCAGGCGTAGGTGTCTTGCTTGAGAAACGGATAAGGTTTCAACATAGTGAAATAGTCCTTTATTAATCATTGAGTAGAAAACGTAGGGATTAAACGACCTCCCCAGCGAGGGGATCGTATCGGGATGTAAAGAGGAGGGATAATCGTTAGTGAAGATCAATAAACCGAAACCGATCGTTTAAATCTATCGTCAATATCGATCATTAATTTGATATTGATAGTTAAAAGCTATAATAAATCCATGTTCGATCGGCGAAACAGATCGAACGCATGACAGGTTTTTAGACATGCATTAAAAGAAGCGATGCCACAGCAGTTTGGCCAGAGAGAGCAATCGATAACGGATCCGTGTTAACCAGGTTCTGAGTGTATGAGACTCCAGCAGGGCCTCCACGCTTTCGTCAAAGATATCCCCCACCACACGGGCAAAGCCCTCCTTAGCTGTGTCGGTCACCTTTTCGGTCCGATACGCCGGCTCCAATTGTCGGGTTACCCCACTGCTGGCTTTATCCGGTAATGCGGTGATCAGGGCCTCAACCCATCGAGTTATATTGAACCCCTCCGGTGCGGAAACGGCTAAAACGGGGTGGGCCGGTGTAAATACCGCATTCACCTGAGCCACTTTCTCCTGCAGGTGCTGTTGCTGACGTAATGAGGGCAGATGCGCAACGGTATCCCATTCCCGGCAGGGGTCGATTTTATCGGCCTGGTTAAGCACAAAAAGAAACCGGGTCGGATCCGCACCGTGCGACACCAGTTGTCGGTAGCAGCGGATATTGACCTGCTCCCAGTTGATTAGTACACCCCGATGTTAGTAATGTCTTCATAAGCCACATGAGGACATCCCCATGAAGAAGCGTTTTTCCGACCAACAGATCATCAGTATTCTCCGCGAGGCTGAAGCCGGGGTATCCGCCCGTGAACTCTGCCGCAAGCACGCCATTTCCGATGCCACGTTTTACACCTGGCGTAAGAAGTATGGCGGTATGGAGGTGCCTGAGGTTAAGCGCCTGAAGTCGCTTGAGGAAGAGAACGCCAGACTCAAGAAGCTGCTTGCCGAAGCCATGCTGGATAAAGAGGCGCTTCAGGTGGCTCTTGGGCGAAAGTACTGACGACAGACCAGAAGCGGGAAGCCGTGATGTTGATATGTGATGCGACCGGTCTGTCGCAACGTCGTGCCTGCAGGCTCACGGGTTTATCCCTGTCGACCTGCCGCTATGAGGCTCAGCGCCCGGCTGCAGATGCGCATTTATCTGGGCGCATCACTGAGCTGGCACTGGAGCGCAGGCGTTTTGGCTACCGTCGCATCTGGCAGTTGCTGCGCCGTGAAGGGCTGCATGTTAATCATAAGCGCGTGTACAGGCTTTATCACCTCAGTGGCCTGGGCGTAAAACGCAGAAGACGTCGTAAAGGGCTGGCAACAGAACGTCTGCCGCTGCTCCGTCCGGCGGCGCCCAATCTGACCTGGTCGATGGATTTCGTCATGGACGCATTGGCCACCGGTCGCAGGATCAAGTGCCTTACCTGCGTAGACGACTTCACGAAGGAATGCCTGACGGTCACTGTTGCCTTTGGGATTTCAGGCGTGCAGGTCACGCGTATTCTGGACAGCATTGCGCTGTTTCGCGGCTATCCGGCGACGATAAGAACGGATCAGGGCCCGGAATTTACCTGCCGCGCACTCGATCAATGGGCCTTTGAGCATGGCGTGGAGCTGCGACTTATCCAGCCCGGCAAGCCGACACAGAACGGATTTATTGAGAGTTTTAACGGACGCTTTCGCGATGAATGCCTGAATGAACACTGGTTCAGTGACGTCAGTCATGCCAGGAAAACCATCAGTGAATGGCGTCAGGATTATAATGAGTGCCGCCCGCACTCCGCGCTGAATTATCAGACGCCGTCTGAATTTGCGGCGGCCTGGAGAAAGGGTAATTCTGATAGTGAAGGATCCGACATTACTAAGTGAGCGTTGTATCTAATCCTGGGGGCAGGTCAAGGCAAACCGACGAAAAATGCCTTTATCTAACGGTTTAACCGAACGTACCGGACCGAAATACTGGATTTTTATCTGTTCAGAATACTGAATGAAGCACGGGAAATAATGGAGCGCTGGCTGACGGAATATGTAAACTGTCGAGTGAATCGAGATTATTTCCTTCTTATTATATATACTCATCAATTTTCGGCCAAATGTATTTTGCTCCACACCCTTGACCAAAATGGTCGCTCCGTATAATGTGCCTGACGCCTTCAATGTGGACGCAAAATTACCGATAATGGCGCTTTTACCACTATGTCGCCTGGTAGGCAGTGCAGCAGATAATACATTGAAACTGAATCGTAATTACCTTCTAGGCGTTTCGGTAACGGGATGAATACGTCATGCTCAATACATTCTGCAAATCGCTCAGAGCCCACGCGATTTTCTGCCGCTTTCAAGCTGTTTGGATTGAGATCCAGTAATGTGATGTATCGAATTTTGTGTTATGACTTTGCAAGATAATAACCCGTCCCTACACCGACCTCTAAATGTCGAACTCCTATATACTGTTGAAAATGCTCTAGTAGTACAGATTCTGTTTTGCAGCACCACGCATAACGGTTAGAGAGATTTAGCACCCACCAGTCATAGAGTCTTAGTGATAACGGAGTATATACTTTAGCTCCTTTACTGCTGTCTGTATGCATTTATAAATCATTTTATTTATAATGTTAAGTCCATAAATATAACTTACATAGAAAGGTGTTAAAAATATTAAGTATAAAAATTTAGCGGCCAGCAAAATCTCTCTACTTATATGATGAAAGTTGGAGTCAATCCTTTGATAAAACATCCATTATCAACAACTTGATCAAGCTTGTAGTCGAGCGCATACTAGACTATTGCACCTGCAATATAGGTATACGCCGTTACTGATCTCTCACGTATATTGTTTTTTAAAAATTAAAAAAACCAGAACATGTAACGAGTAAAAAACCCGTCAGTGGGTTAGCATTTTTTAACATCCAGTTATATATCATGGCACCCCTTCCTGTTTATAATGCCAGGGAACAAATTCATCCCCCGGCATTCTTAATGATTAAAGCACATAGCCTCCACGTTACAGTTTGGGTACCTTCGTGAAAAAGTTTGCCATTTCATTTGGAAAACCTTTAGCAATCGTTGGGCGAAGGTCGTCCATTGGCACGTTAAAGTCTTTCGGCTGTTCGGACGTTTGCATTTTTTGGTGCGCCGTCACATTTGATTGCAGCCCGTTAAAAATGCCTTTCATATTACCAAACATATCGTCACAGGATTTTGTCACGTTGCTCATCACGGACTTCGCCGCATCAGGGCCCGACATCTGAATATTACTCACCCCTTGCATAAAAGGTTGGCTAAGGGAAGATTGAGAATTCTGTCCCAGGCTGCCGCCCGCCTGCATGGTTTCAAAGATTTTTGCTGGATCTAACATAGTAATTACCTCTTCTCGGTTGTGTTTACATCGCTTTTGGGCAGGAGAATCCTCTCAACGCCCGTGACCAGAGTGGGAAATCCTTCATGGTGGAACGCAATTCCAGTTTCAGCATGCCAACGACGGAAGACATTGACATCGTTAACTCACGCCTATCGCCGGCAAGGGGTACTGGATTACTGGCATCAAACATGCGGAACAAAGCCCAGGGGCCGTCAAAACTGGAAACCTGAATCTGGCCGGTACCCGTTCTAAATGTCAGGCGAACATAGCTGCCGCCTTTGGGGCCGGGCCAATCAATGCGGGTTGGCTGACTGTAACCGTGGCTGTAGGTAATCACCTGGCCATCAATATCCAAAGTGGCTTCGGTAATGGTAGGCGTCAGTGATAATGGCCTGATAAACATTGAAAAAGAGAGCTTCTCGCCCGAGGTAAAGAAAGTGTCGCGAATCAATCGGGCATTTTCGAAAGCCCCCAAGGTACTCGCATTGACAATGCCTTCGGCTCCTGGCTTGGCATTCCACTTTTTGGCGTTCACATCCACGTAGGAGGCCAAGTTTTCGTCAAAGAACTGCTGCATGGCGCCATCGCGACCGAACATACGTGAGAAGTCTTCGATCCCGACCTCTGCCCTGGCGTTGCGGGCAAACGGATAACGCCCGCTGATGCTCCCTTTGCACAATCCGGAGGCCAGCGACGAAGCCCCTTTGCTCAGATTTTTTTGGCTCTGCTGCACCGTCTGGCTATCCCCAACCTGCAGGAGATCCATCATGACGCTGTACACCGGCTCCGGCTGCCGCGCCGCATCCAATTGCAAGCGCTTCAAGGTGCCGCCGGCCGGTACCACTTGCCCGCCGCGCAGCGAGGTAGACAACGTGGTCAACTGGCTATAGAGCGCCTCAAAACTGCGGCTCAAGGGATCATTGCTGGCATTGGTGGTTTGCAGTAGCTGGTAGCCCAGGCGACGAAGCAGTTCAAAGCGATCTTCAACCGCCCGTTCCGGCGTCAGACGAAAGCGCGCACGCTCGCCGGAGATTTCGCCGAGAATATCACGCCGTTGCTGCTCAATTCGGTTGCGCTGACGATCGAACCAGCTGGCCGCATCCCCTTGATTAGTTCCCGTAATGCTGGTTTCCCGAGCGGCAAACCGCACCAGGTTAGCCAATGGCGAAGACGGATCCGACAGTTGACGCGCCAAAATCGCCGCATCCTCAAGCCCGTTAACCGGCCGGGCCCGAACGTCGCGAACAAAGGCATCCCACTTGTCCGCATACTCAATCAGATAGAGTTTCCTCGCCTCATCGGCCAGCTTCTGCGCGGAAGCAAGTGTGGTGACTTTCGAGCCATCCTCTTTGCTGTCGCGCAGCACCCAGGACTCCTCTTCGATCATATCCTTGGCGGCATAGTCCAGCTGAGGCAGGAACACATCCCGATAACTGGCTCGGGTATAGAACCCCGGCACGGCGCTATCGGTAACCGTTGCCTGACTCTTGCGCCGCAACATCAAAGAGACATTTGGCCCCGCAGCATCGGCCAAAGAAATGTCGCCGATGGCGGCCGGCAAGGGTTTTTCTTCTATGCGGCGCACAACCCTGAGCTGCATCGGAATATTCATCGCCTTCACCCGTGCCAAGCGCAACAGATCGCCGTCCATTTTCATCACCGGCGCATCGGGCAACGAGAACATTTCGCGCAAGTGGTAAGCGAAAATATCCTTGTTCATATCGGTGTAGCCTTGCGGCATAAAGTTTTCCCACCGCGCCATAAACCAATCGTTCAGCGCCTGTGCGGAACGATGCGAAGGTTGCCCCATCATCAGATAAACCTTCAGGGTGCTATACACATCTTTATTGGAGGCCGATACGTCGTTCTTCAGCTCACTGGCTATGTAGTTCTCTACCGCCGGCCAGAAAATCTGCAGCAAATGGCGCTGGTAGGTTTTTTGCGCCGCGTTGTTGATCAGCTTGTGTTCGAAGTAGGGATTCGGCAAAGGTGACACTTCACCTCCCAGTTGGGCGTTCATATAGCCCATTTGTTCATACGCAGAAATAACGTCATCGCTGATGCGATTAGTGACAGGTATCTCACGCACGATGCGTTTTGTTTCATCGAAGCGTGCCGCAATATAGGAAATATAATCGCTCTCCCACAGGTAACGCATCGCCAACAGGTTGAAAGACACCGCCAATAGGATCAACACCAGGGTATAGCGCCCAATCACGCCCATTCTGTTGCCCAACGGCAGCCCATGCGACGACTGCTGCAATACCCCGCGCTCCTGTCTGGCGTAGCTCAGTTCAGGGTGATATATGCACCCGGTTGGACGGGCTTCATACATGTCCGCCGCCTGCGCGTTATAAATAGCGCCCTGCGGCGGCAGCGCGACGGTGCTGCCCAACCAAACCTGCTGCAGATGGCAGGAATAGCCCACCGGGGTCTGCGGGAAGATCTGCTCCAACAGCGAATAAAGCGGATTGCCCAGCGAGCCGAGCGCCTCCGTGAAAAACAGCAGTTGCTGACGATTGTGGCCGTCCGGCACATCGTGCAACAGCTCAAGAACGTGATGACTGACTCGCGCCACCATTTCACGGTAAAGGGTTTCGTACTGTTCGAAAGGAGTTTCCCCCTGTTTGGCGCGATTGAGACTAAAACCCATGCCTTTTTGCAACAGATCGTCGCCCAGCATCGACAGGAAGGTGGCCCCGCCGACAATCTGATCGATATGGCTAATGGTGAAGTACACCGCCAGATCGCTGCGAAACCAGGCGGCGAGTTCCAACAAGCGCACCCGCAACGCATCGGCCACGGATTTTCTTTCCGTCAGCGACGCATGCAGCAGCCAACGTGCATCCAGGCATAATATGATGCCGTCAATTCCCGGATGGCGGCGATGGCGCTTAATCAGTTTGAACAGGGTGTCGCGCGCTTTGCTGCCTTCTTCGTCCAAGCCGTTCAACTGCAACCATTCGCCAGAGGTGTCTATATACACCGAGTTTTCCGCCAGCCACCAGTTACAGTCCTGCGTCGGCCCGATATCCACCGTCTGCTGCAGGCCATAATGCTCCGCCATCAGAAAACGTTCCCCGCTTTCTCCGATTAGCGATGTTTTCCCGCTGTTCGGCGGCCCAATAACCAGGAACCAGGGTTTTTCACCGATGTGATGGCGGTTAAAGCGGTATTTAAAGCGCTGCCAATTGGTGCACTGCTTCGCTAATCCCACGTACTGCAATGTGCGCATAGCATCGTAAAAACGCGAGGTCACGCGATCGCGCTGGGCCGACTTTTTCTTGACCGGTGCAGGCGCTCGGGCGTGGCCGAATACCCAAGACAAAAATGTCGCGACGAATGGCCACAGCGCCCAGCACAGAATCAGAGCGATGATGATGCCGCGCCCCCACACGGTGAACAAAGGCCTGTAAGTGCCGATGGCAATCAGCGGCCCAATCCACCACACCACCGCACAAAGCAATAGGGCCAGCACTAAGACGAATGATCTACGTATCATATAACTTCCTTATTCCGACGCAGGTGAGTTCCTTCAGTTTTCCCCAGGGGCAGCCGCAACATCTGCTTTGTTTAAATCCGCTGGCGGATCGGATATCTCTCGTTCACCAATTTTCCAAAGAATGTCTACCCGGCGGTTACGGCGGCGCCCTTCTTCGGTCGCATTGTCATCCAGCGGTTCTGCATCCCCTTTGCCGACCGACGTCACGGTTCGGTTGTATTTGCTATTGACCAGCGACTCTCGCAGCTTTTCCGCCACCGTCTGCGCACGCGCTTCGGAAAGCTTCAGGTTGGAGTTGTTGGACGTTTTGCGATACTGAGTGTTGTCCGTATGGCCGATCACTTCCAAGTCACCCGGCCACGGGGCCAAGGCTTCCCCCAGGCGCTCAATATTGCGTTTCTGTTTAAACTCCTCCGACAGTGTCGACTTGCCGTTGGCGAATGCGCCATCGGAAGTAAAGATTAACAACCAGCCACGCGGATCCGCCCTGACCTCAAGCCAACCTTCTCTAAGTATTTGAGGCAGCGGCTGCGGAAGGGTTTCCATTATATTGATTTTTCTAGGTATTGGTGGCGTCCATGCCAAGATGGCATTACGCAACGCCCGTGATTGTTCGTGTAGATACCAAGCAGCTGACCCATATGTCAGCAATGCCAGCAACATGCCGTAGCCCAATAACTTTATAGGGGTGACTCGGCTCACTCTATGCGTCACCCTCTCCGGTTTGGCATCGGCCAGCGTTTGCGTCGGATCCTGGCTATATAAGTAACTATCAAGATGATTGCGTACGTCAGCCAACAACACTGCCCCACGCTCCATCACATGGAATTTCCCCTCAAACCCCAGTGACAGGACAAGATCGTAGAAAGCCAGGATATCCTTATCCCGCGGAGTGGCGGCCAGATAGCCCTGCAGATGGTCAAAGCATTTTTCGCCGCCCCAGGCGTCGCGATAAAACTCGACCAGCAGGCTGAGATTTAGCGTGCCCGCTTCCAGAGTGCTCATGCAGCATTCGTCAACATAAGAGCAAAGCAGGTACGCCAGCTTGTCCACATCATCCGGCGTAATATGTTCCTTCAGTAAGCTCTGCTGAAACTGCTGTATCTCCCGGACCATTTGGGCGCGCACCGCCGCCGGATTCAGCTGCCCCTGATCGCGCCCCCGTTCCACCTGCAGTAAAACCGGTATCGCCGCAGCAATCAGCGCATTATCCCAATGCCCCATCATCACGCCGGGCCTGCTCAACGCCGCCCGTCCAAATAGGCCATTGACGCTACCTGAAGCTGCCTCGCCAGCCTGTGCTACCGCGTGAGGTTCACCGGTTGCCGCTGTGACAAATTCAGACTCACCCGCTGCTGGCTCGGCATGCGCGGCTCCCGCCGGATTTCCCTGACTGCCAGGACGCATTTTCGCGGCCAATGCGCGAGCGCCCAGGGAAAGCCCGGCAATTTCCGCTGCAATTTTCCCCGCCTCCGCAGAGGGAAGCTGTGGATAAGCTTTGTTGCGTGTGGCCGCCATCGCCTCGCGCATTTTTCTCTCGAACTCGTTCATCCTACTCTTCCTTGCCTTAGCCCCCAGACGTCAAAACGCAAATCCGGGAAGTCGCCAACAATACTGAGCGCCAGCGCCGATCCAGCCATCATTTCCTTATAAATAGGGTCTGAGTGATCGACCTCGAAATAAATGCTGTTCGGGTAATAAGGGATATGCCGCGGCGGTGATGCCATAGGGAGCAGTCGCGCTCCCGGCAATTGCAAATCGATCAGTTGAATGATTTTCTCCACCGACCCCAACTTGACCTGAGCGGGGAAGTACGAGCGCAAATGCTCGATGGATAAACCACAACTGACGGCAAACACCAGTTTTTCCAACCGCAGTTGGGTATCGTTTTGACACAGATAAATACCGTCCCCCCGATCAATAAACGACAGTGCTACTGCAGGCGCTTCGATAACCAATGACAGTGCTCGGCGAATCGAGGCGAACAGCTGAAAATAGCTGTTGTGCGGCTCGTTGTGCAGATACACCAGATCCGCACGATCCCACAGGCGTTCTCCGCCGGGGATTATGCTCAACCGCCCCAACAGGCTCAGCAAGGTTTCGAACAGCTTTTCCGGATGCACCTGCGGGCACGCCAACAGTTGGCTGATGCGCAAGTTAAACTCGCTCAACGTCTGCAACAGCAGCAATTCCAACAGTTCAGAAAGCCCGCCAATGGTCATATGCACATCGGGCCGGAATACCGACTCCAGGCGCTGACTGATCAGGCCGAGCAGTTCGCTGGTGAAGCCGGGCAACCAGCCGATGGCACGGAAATCGAGCAGCGGCGGCAATGCACGTTCATCCAACATAATTCGGCGATCGCTGGTTATTTCGCGAATAAAGCCAACCGGCAAGGCGCTTTCCGCACTGCTGACGGTTTCCTCCAGGCTCAGCCGGGTAACCAAGCTCCCTAACTGCATGGTGCATACGCGCGGCGTGCCTTCCAGGCTAACGCCATGGTTGCGATCCGGCACCTCGGCATCCACAGTGCGAAACCGGCTGTTCTTGCGATCATCCTGAACTAGGTCAATCTGCGCGTTGCCCGTAATATCCATCAGCACCGACAGGCAAACCACCTTCCCTTGGCAATCCTCGCCCATCACCAACGGCAAAGGCAGCGGCACATCTTCCGGCATGCTGAAAGGCGTGCCGTCCGGAAAGACTCCTTTGGCTTTTTTCAGCGCGAATTTGCCCTGTTCCAATAGCCCGCGATCGATCTCCAGCGTGATAAAACCCCAGGTAAAGGTCTCGACGCTGCGCAGCCTCGTATCAATCAAGTGTTCGAAAAACCGTTCCTGTTGCTGGAAGTGCTGCGGCTCCATCAACATGCCTTCTACCCAGGCGACGCGTTGTTTAGGTAACATGTCATTCATCCATTTTGTCGTTAGCCACTACTGAGAGTGACGTCATTCCCACCATTACCTTTATTTGCGAATAAGCCAGCGCTGGTGATTTTTGTTCGGCTAAAGGCAATACCCCACTGATTTGCTGAAACTCCGCGCCGATAACGATCCACCGTTCCTGTCCGGCGGGAACCTCAAAGCGATAACGCCGCGTCTCTTTCGGTTGCAGAATGCTCTGATTGCGGCTCAATACCCCCTCAGTCAAAGGCGCATCGCGACAAGGTGCGCCATCGCTAACCCCTTCCGGTATCCAGCCGGGCCGGGTGGTTTCGATCACGCACACCTTGACAGGCTGCGCCTGACCGGCGGAATTGGGATTCGCATCGGCACCGGCGGTAACATCAACGTCAATCGAACGCATTCGGTTGGTCATCTCCTGTGACGGATCCTGAGAGAACCAACTGCACCCGCTCAGTAACCCTGCCGCCAGAACGCCCGATGCGGCATACCCCCGGAGCATCCTCACCATGGTGACTCCTATGCGTTGATAAAATACTTGGTCTGACTTGGCGCAATTTGATTCGCGACCATGTTGTTGTTATTGGTCATGCTCATATCCCCCAAACGCGTTGCCGGCATGCCCTGGATAAAATATTTCCCCGAGCCCTGCATCGGTTGCATTTGGGCTGAATGGGTACCTGAGGCGGCACCGATAACGCCCCCAGAATCGATAGTCGTCACCCGGATAGTGGCTATATTCTGTTCATTGCCACCGCAACAGAAATAGTTGGCGACGTTCGGTATGCCGGTATTGTTCGGCGCGGTATTCGGGCCCGGCGCCGGTATCATCGGATCACAGCCGGCAAAGCTGATCCCCCCCATGTTGGTATTGGCCGCTGTCATTTCGATTACCCCACGTGTACCTGGCCGCCATCGATCTTCAGCACCGCCGAAGACTTCAAAGAACCAATTTCGCTTTTCATGACAAAGCTTTGATCGGCATCCTGCACAATGTGCTTTGCCTGAACTTCGTCGGTTTGATCCACCTTGCGGCTGGCATATCCGCTGCGGACGAACAAGCGCTGGGAAATCTGATGCAGGGTGTCAGCAATCCAGCGGCTGCTGCGCGTCAGCAGCGTGAAATCCGGGCTATGCAGCATCAGTCGCTTAGCACCATGCAGTTCAATTTCCGGCGCCACAATGCGCAAACTGGCGCATCGGCTATCGAGCGTCATCAGGGTGTTTTCCTGGCGGCGCGACAAAATCTCGGTAATGACCAATTTTGTTCCGTCAACAATGACGCAAACGCGATCGCCCTCCAAAGGCCGCACCAGGCAACTGGTGGCCACCGCCAGGCAATAAGCGCGCATGCCATCGACATACAGCCCCCCATTGGCGTCAGCCTCCACCGTTACCACCTTGCGGCTGCCCTGTTCTGCCCGTGGGGCTCGGCTCACCAATCGCAACGGGGTAACACTGGTGTTGGCACCCCCTTTCTGATGCTGTTCTCTTCTGGATTTATACATATCTGCTCGCTCCTGTAGGTCGCGGATAGGTTGGTTGTCGTGGGCCCGGTTGTTGATGTGCGTACCATTCATCAATGGCAATTAAAAAAGGGTCGGCGTTGAGGGGGGCAGTCTCAGTGCGGCAACGTTTTGCGCCGTGCAACCGGGCCGTTTGCTGCTGTGCGGTGGACAAAGGTTGCTCCAGCAAATTCATCTCCCGCAAATCGGCCTGATTGAGGTTGGCCTGCGCCAGCTCGCACCGGTGGAATTCCGCCCGCGGCAGCACTGCCTTCTCCCAATTAGCGCCGTTCATTGCGCACTCGCTGAAACGCGCATCCTGACCTTGCGCCATCAGCAAAACCGCTTGGTTAAAATCGCAGCGCAGCAGCCTTGCTTCGGTAAAAATCGCCAGCGACAGATCGCTGCCGGCGAAGGAACACGCCTCCAGCTCAGAGCGATGAAAGCTGGCCCCCAAAAGCGGCAGCTCAGCCAAAATACACTTCGTCAGCCGGCTGGCGAACCAGATGCGACCTAGCCCTGTGATGGCCTGCCAGCTGCAGTTCTCGATCTGGCAACTCCCCGCCACCTGCCGTTCCAAAGACAAGGCTTGCCAGACGCAACCCTTGATTTGGCAGGCGTACCAATTGACGTCATGCAACAATCCCTGATGCATCATCACGTTCTCCACCACGCAGGTCTGTGCGGCAAAATGGCTTAAGCGGCTGTGTTCAACCTCCGCGCCCCGCACTTTACTGCGGTTCAGGCTGAGATCGTCAAACAGGCAATTAACGACAAAACACCCCTGTAAGTCGCCTTCGTTGTACGCCAGATTCCAGACGCTGACCCCATTCAGACTCAGGTTGTCTTGCCGGCATTCGCTAAATGTCAGACGCGCCAGCCGGCCGCCGACAATACCGATATCTTTCATCGTGCAGCGCTCGAAATGCAGTTGGCGTAGATCGCAGTCTTTAAAGACCACCCGTTCAAAGCGGCAGTCGATGAAAAAGCAGTCGCTCAGCGCCAGCACCTGCAGTTCACGATCGTGAAAGTACCGTTTTTTGAACACCCGGGATTTAGGCGATACCTGAGCCAGCGCCCCCTCGACCTCTTGTTTGATCGCCTCGGCGTCAGGCAATGCCTGTTGAATAACGCGGCTGTCAGTTGTCATGCGGATACCCTCCATGCAGGGCTCTGCGAGGCATCCAGCACGCGCGTTCAAACAGGCAGCCGCTAAATCGGGTAGCCGCATCCTGCCAGGACATCGCCAGGTTTGCCGATGCCAGATTGCACTGGTCAAACCCCGCATCACGCAAATCGGCGTTATACAACATGCCTTGCTGCAGGCTGGTGTTTTGCCAACGCGAATGAGCCAGTACGCTATCTTTGAAACGCGCCCCCGCCATATCGCAGGCGGTTATTGACGAAGAGGTCAAATCCGCCTGATCGAAGTTACTTTCGATGAAAGAGCAGTGCAGTAAGCGGCAACCAGCCAGGTCGGCCTGTTTCAACCCGACTTTGGTGAAACTGCAATCACTGAACGTCGAGCAGGCAAAATCCACCTGCATCCCCGCCGTCATGCTTTCAATGCTGCTGCGTTCAAAGCGGGCTTTTCGCCAGACACCGCCAAGCAGGGAGTTCTTGGTCATCACCATGTCGAGGCTCACCGCCTCCTCGGCCAAACAGCGATTGAATATGCAGGCGTCCAATTGACCCTGCAGAAAGCGAACCCCGCACAGCACTGTCCCATTGAACATGCCATTGCCGATCGTGCAGGCGTCGAAGCAGCTCGCACTCAACGTCCCTTGATTAAATACGCAGTAGTTCAGCGTTGACTTCCCAACCTGCAAGCGCTGGCCTTGCGGTGCCTCCAGCGTCACGTTGTCGAACGTCACTTCACGCAGATGGCTTTCCGTCAGCACCGCGTCTTGTAACGTGCAGTGGCTCATTCGAACGTTGCGCAAGGTCGTCCGTGTGAGATCCGCTGCGACAAAAACACATTTTTCGAACGCGCAGTTTTCCAGCGTCGCTTGCGAAAAATCGCACGCCACAAAGCGGCAGCGGAGGAAGGTTTTACCCGTCAGGTGGCCGCTAAAACGCACACTGCTAAAGTTTTTTTCCTCCAAGGTCGCGATATCCTGATAGAGCAGATCGGCCTCGTTATCATCAGGTACCTCCGGCAACGCTCCCGACGCCGCAGGCTCAGCCTGTTGCTGCCGGTGTACTGCAATGGCCTCGCGGATGCGCTGATAAAAAGCGGCCGACGTCCCTGCGGCGGTGGGCGTAGGGTCGTAATGCAGCGAATTGGGGTGATCTGCGGCGGACTCGATGATGTTCAGCCCCATATCCGCCGGCATCAGGTCCGGGTCGAACAAAAACTCAAAGGGAGAGGCACCGTCATCGCTGCGCTTATGCAGCACCTGCTGGAAATGGTCGAGGGAACGGGGAGCATCACAACGATCCAGCGCCGCCATCATCAACTCGATAGACTCATCCAAAAGATGCTCAACCGGCACGCTGCCGGTAAAGATCATCAGAGCGATATCGCTATCCGGCAGGAACCACAGCGTCTTGCGCTGCAAAGCGACGGTTTCCAATTGGCCGCTCCCATGACGGCGAATAAATACCTGCCCGCGCACCGCAGGCAAAACGCCGTGAATCGCCTCGCCTTGCGCATGAAATCCCTGCAGTCCAAACGGCACCTGATCCGGCCACTCCGCCTCCGACAGCCACTGCGCGGGCGGCGCCATCTGGAAATAGCGTCTATCGATCGCGGCCGGCAACCCCGGGAAGACAGTTTCCAGGTATTCCTTGCCCGACATCTGGCTCGCCACCTTGTCGATATGCGCTTTACGCAGCAGGAACTCGTGCGGCACCGGGGTTGGCGCCGCCAATGGCGAGCGCTCCTGTGCGGAACCGTCGGCGACCAGGTTCATCAGCAAAGGCCGCAGGCCATCGTCGCTGCCGCGCCCCAACGGATTTTCCTTGACCTCTGTTCCTCCCCAAGCTGAAGGATGATCCATCGGCATTCTGAGAAAAGGCTCTACGCCAAGGGTACCGCGCCGCCCTTCCCCCTCAATGCGCCAACGGCGCGAGAGGCTGCCGATATCCGCGCTGACGTTCAACGTTTTAACCGGCCGGCCAATACCGGCATGCCCGGCGATCAGATACTCGGCGAACGGCTTGGGTTCCGCAGCGTCCAACGCAGGAAAACTGACAGGCGCGCTTCTCCACGCCTCCCAAATCTGGGCCTCGCTCACGAAGTGTGCCGGCTGGGACAGATAACAACCTGCAATGACGCTGACGCCAAGCCTGCTTTCTCGTCCGAGCTGATAGCCCCCTTTGATAACAACCAACTGCTGCGGTCGTATGATTCTCATTGCGGTCCCTCGTTAGTTCTTGCTTTGCATCCCAACCGTTTTCAGGTCAACACCGGTTTCAGACAGTGACGCGCCGGTGTAACTGATGGAAACCCCCGTAGTACTGTTGCTGCTGCCGGTGCTGCTGACGCTGCTGCCGGTCGTGCTGATGCTGCTGCCCGTGGTGCCGATGCTGCTGCCGACAGTGCTGATACTGCTGCCGGTAGTGCTGGTCGAGGCGCCGGTGGTGCTCAGGCTAACGCCTGTCGTGCTGGTTGAAGAGCCTACGGTACTCACGCTGACGCCGGTAAAGCTGGCGCTCGAACCGGTCTGGCTGGTGCTGACCGTGGTAAAGCTGTTGCTTTCACCCACCATGCTGTTGCTGATGCTGGTAAAAGAGTTGCTTTCGCCCGTCATGGAATTGGACACGCCGGTGTAACTGGTGCTCTGCCCGGTGTATGAGTTGCTCAACCCGGTAAATGACGTGCCGACGCCGGTGAACGAGGTGCTGACACCGGTGAACGAGGTGCTGACGCCGGTGAACGAGGTGCTGACGCCGGTAGCGCTGATGCTGACCCCCGTCAATGATGCATTGACCCCCGTTATGGATGCGGAAAAGCCGGTAATGCTGAAGATGTAATCCTTATAAGAAACGTGATTACTGAACCAGTCGGTAAAGGTGCGGCGGATAATGTCGAACTTGTCCATGCCCACATCGGTGGCCTGGTTGCGTTCCACAGTGGTCTGCAGATCGCGCTCGGCATGCAGCATGACGCGTTCATTATCACGGTTGTCATCGAAGGTCAGTTGGCTGGCGTGCTGCGGTTTGCCAAAGCGCAACGAGCGCGATACCAGGCCGGTATAGTTGATGTACTCCGGCAATTGATAAGGTGGCGGGTTGTCGCCGTTATAGACAATGCCGGTGACCATAGGACGATCCAAATCGCCATCAACATAGGTGATCAGCACTTCCTGCCCAACGCGCGGCATGGCCAGCACGCCCCAGCCTTTCCCTGCCCAGGCTTGCACGACGCGGATCCAACAGGAACTGTCTTCCTCGGTAGTTTTGTAGCGATCCCAATGGAAATGGACGCGAATACGCGCAAATTTGTCGGTGTGAACTTCGGAGTTCGGCGCCCCCACCACGGTCGCACTTTGAATGCCCGGCATCTGCGGCCTGGGGGTCAGCCGCAATGGGCGAAACGCCACGTCATCATTCAGGGCGCTGAATTGGCATGTGACATTGCGCCCCTCACTGCTGCTGTCAGGGCCATCCTGCACGAAAATATAGTCACAGCGAATCAATTTAAAACGGCGGTTACGGTTGCCGTCCGGATGCAGCGTCAGGGTAAAATCTTTACCGGCCATCAGCCCCACGGCGTTGCTTTCGCCGAAAAGCAAATGGCCGTCGCTCTGCATTTCTTCCAGACGCAGCCGTGCCAAATACTCACCGCGCTCGGTATCAACATAGCCCGCCGCGTAGTCATACCATTCCAGTGGGGTATTCTGCAGGCCGAGGCTGCTTTCCTCGACCTTGGTTTGCAGATTTTTTCGCGGGTTCAGGTAATCGAAATCACGCAGCACAATCTCGTTCGGGCGCACCTTACGCGAGCGCTGAATACGCTGGATCCCCTCGCGGATTGCCCGGTTCTCTTCACTGTCCGGCATAAATGGCAGCACCGCATAGCCCTGGTCCAAATCATCGAAGTTCTGACGCTCCGTGATAACCAGCGTATGCTTATCCGACTCATGATCGAAGTAATACCAAATGCCTTCGTCTTCAAGCAGTCGGCTAATAAACGCAAAATCCGTTTCTGCAAACTGCACGCAGTATTCCCGCGGCGGATAGGTTCTCTGAATATCCAGGCGATAATCGGCAAAGCTATAGCGAGCAAATATTTGCTCGATAATATCGAGTATGTTCAGATCCTGAAAAATACGGCAGTTGCGGTTTTGCATCAAAAACCATAACCAGGTGCTCAGTTCGAGCTTATAAACAAATTTATCTTGATGCTGCCCCGTATCAGAGGCGCCAATAACGTAGGCATAGAATGGACGCGAACCAAAGTCCGGCCTTTCGATACGAATATTCACCCCCTCGCCCAGCAGGGTTTCATAATCGACGTCGGCCTGTTCGCACTCAAATTCGAGCGTATATTGAGAATTACTCGACAGCCCCTCCTTCGTGGTGAAGCTGAGCGGAAATGCGTTCAAACCTGATAAAACAGGGTTATCAATTTCGATTAAAGGCATAGCAACCTCTCTGACACCGGATTTCCCCACAAGGCCGCTAGCGGCCAACGGGAAAAATTAAAAATCAGTCGAAATAAACACTCAAACTTTCGTTCTCGACCATGAGTTGGATGTTTTTCAGTTCCTGTCCCGTACGTTTGCGCTGCAGCACTTCATTACTGATCGGCGGTAAAATAGCCTGTTGCAATAGCGACTCAACCGCTCTGCCGCGCGATGGGTGCGTGCTGACACGCTGGGCTATCCAACCGGAAATATCGCCTTCCAGCACCAAAGAAACGCCCACTTCTTTTTGCAAACGCTGTTGTAAACGGGAAATCTGTTTCGCGGCGATATGGGTAATCGCTTCGATGGAAAGCGGCACATAAGGGATCATATTCATGCGCGCCAGCAGAGCCGGCGGGAAAACACGCACCAAAGCGTCATGTAACATCGGGCGTAATGCTTCGGTTTTAAGATCCGGCGTTTCTGACAGCGTGGCTTCTATTTCGGCGGCGCCGACATTGCACGTCATCAAAATAAAGCACTGACGGAAGCTGATCATGCGGCCTTCGCCGTCCTCCATCACGCCCTTGTCGAAGACCTGATAAAACACTTCGTGTATATCGGGGTGCGCCTTGTCGAACTCGTCGAGCAACACGATGGAGTAGGGTTTTCGCCGCACCGCCTCAGTCAACTTGCCGCCTTTGCCGTAGCCGACATAACCGGGCGGCGCGCCCTTCAAGGTGGAAACGGTATGAGACTCCTGAAACTCGCTCATATTGAACACGATCAGGTTATGCGCCCCGCCATACATCGCTTCAGCCAAAGCGAAAGCCGTTTCGGTCTTGCCGACGCCGCTCGGACCGGACAACATGAAAACACCCAGTGGCCGATCGTGCGCCTGAATGCCGGCGCGAGAAATGCGCACCGCCTGCGCGATCTCATTGATCGCCGTCGTCTGGCCGAATATCTGTCGCTCAAGCAATCGGTTGAGATTGAGCGCGTTGTCCAGGTCGTTTTGCAACATGCGCCCCGTGGGAATGCCGGTCCAGTCCGAAAGCACCTCCGCCACGACGCGATCGTCCACCCAGGGGTAAACCAATGGCAGATCGCCCGCCTGCAGTTCACCCAATTGCTCCGCCAACAGCGGCAACCGGTCAGGTTGCTGCTGCTCCGCCTCCCGCAGTTGCGTCACCGCCAGCCGTTCCTGTTCCTGCCGCCGACGTAATCCGGCCAGAAGCTGCTCCTTGGCGAAAATCGCATTCTGCAACTCACTCATGCGGTTAGGCGCCTGGCCAGCAAACCTGACCTCATCTTGCAGGCTGTTCACCTCGGTTTGCATGACCGCCAGACCGGCTTCCAGAGACTCAATCTTTTCCGGCTGGGCATGCTGGCTCAGTGCCACGCGTGCGCAGGCGGTATCCAACAGGCTGATGGCTTTATCCGGCAACTGGCGCGACGGTAAGTGACGCAGCGACAGATGCACCGCAGCCTGCAACGCCGATTCGCGAATAATGACGTTATGGTGCCGTGCAAAATGCGGTGAAATGGCACGCATCATGTTGACCGCGTTTTCTTCGTCAGGCTCGGAAACCAGCACATATTGGAAACGACGCGTGAGAGCGGCATCGGGTTCAATGAATTGTTTGTATTCCGACCAGGTTGTCGCCGCCACCATACGCAGCGTTCCCCTCGCCAACATCGGCTTAAGCAGGTTGACGGCATCGCCCGTACCGGTTTGGCCGCCTGCGCCCACCAGCGTATGTGCCTCATCACAGAACAGGATCACCGGCACGCCGGAACGGGTAATCGCATCAATCAGCGCTTTGAGACGCGATTCAAATTCGCCTCTCATGCTGGCACCAGCCTGCATTCGCCCCAGATCCAGTGACAGCAAACGCGCGCCTTGCAGCAAGGGCGGTACCTGACCCGCGGCGATCTTGCAGGCCAGCGCCTCGGCTACGGCGGTTTTCCCCACCCCCGCTTCCCCGACCAAAATAGGGTTGTTTTGCCTACGACGGAGCAAAATATCAATCACCTGGCGCAGCTCCGCTTCGCGGCCGATAACCGGATCGATCTCGCCGGCGCGCGCTTGGCGAGTCAGGTCGGCGCACCATTGATCGAGAATGTCTCCACCGTCTGCGGAACCTGAAGCATCGCCGCGATATTCCCCCTCGGCGATCTCTTCTATCTCTTCATGCTCGACTGAATTGGCCAAAAGAGACGGGTAATCATCAAAAACCTGCGGAATGGGGAGCTTTTTAAATTCATCGCTCAACCGGTATAACCCGCGCTGCAGCGTGGCGTCCTGCAGAATGCCGACCAGGATATGGATAGTGCGTACCCCGCCGCCCGGAAACTCGGCAAGTTGGCTCATTAACAGCCCCCTTTCCACTACCGTTTCTAACTGCGCGGACAGGTCCACTACCGCATTGGTGCGGTTAGGCAGGGTATGGAGGATACGATCCAGCGCATCGCTGATGCGCTGAATATTGACCTCGTAATGCGCCAATATCAGCGGAAGATCGCCGCGTTCCTTATCCACCAGCACCTTCAACCAATGTTCAAGCTCCACATACTCATGCCGAAAAGTACGGCACAGTTTGGTTGCCTCAACAAAAGACTGATAAGCAAAATGCCCTAATCGCGAGAAAAGACGTTCACGTTGATACACCTTAATCATCCTTATATTAAGTTGGTGATTGGTAGACCAGTTGCCTAAACATCCCTGCTTTAGGTTTCAACCAGCCATCTTTGCTCAGAGATTTGCCGCCCAACTGCGCCGCCATTCCCGGTTCAGTGATAATGAGCAGACTGATATCGAGCATCAGCTGATAGCTCATAAAGTCATGGCAAATGCTCACTAGCGCCTGAAGCCGCCGGCTGCCGCGCTGATACTGCTGATATTGCGGTGCCGCCAACGGGCCAATCTGGATATGCGCGCCATATTGCGCATCAAAAAAACGGCTGCCGACGCGCGTTTTCCCCAGGCACCCCATCTTCTGGCTGTCGGCCTTTTTACCGTCGTCAATCCATTTGGCGTAGCGCGGCGTGACCTCGATCGGCACGGAAAAATAGGCCGCCAACATCTGGTTAAGCTGCTTCAGAGAACGACGCCCCGGCAGATAAACGCCAGGATAAGCCTCGCGCAGCCGTTGAATATGCGTATTCACCGCCAGGCCCGGGTTCACCCCGCAGGTTTGCCGCAAATGAAGCAAGAACGGATTTTGGTGATCGGCATGGTCATGGCCGATCATCGCATTCAACTGTGACCAGGCGCGATAGTGCAGCACGGCGAAACGCTGGCTCATAATGCCGACGAACTGTTGGAATGCCTGATTTCGCCTAGCGATGACTTCGGTGCGCGCATGTTCCGTCATATGGATCGGCAAAGGCCCATAAGGTGCAAACATGCCGAAGTGTCGGGCTTTGATCAGTACTTGCGGCGGACGCTGCTCAATATCGACTATCTCGCGCGAAGCGAAGGCCATATCGGCGGGCTGCGTGATACTCAGGCGTTCGCGGCTGCGATCGTTAGTCATACCCAGGCGTGGCGCATCCTGTTGCGCGCGCTCTATCCGCCGCAATAACTCGAAGAAATCCTGCCGCTTGGACAGCCCCTTGATTTCCGCGGCCCCCACCTTTTCGCGCAGGTGATTCGGCGGCGACTGCTGTGCCGACGTCAGCACCGTTTTTTGCGCCAGCGGCATGTCAGCCATGATAGATAGCCCCCCAGTTGGCGTGAGTTTCCCCATCAAGCATCAGCATCATGCTTAACGTTTGATTCAAATCGCCATAGTGGCTCAGCGCATGGTGCAGTACCTTACCGAACAGATAAGCGCCGTGGTCGGCGTGGTGATTGACGCTCAGGTTGACGCTGATTTCAGCGCCGCGGATCCATGCCAACGGCCCTCGCCCCTGGTAGCGTTCAAAATGGTGATCTACCGAAGCGTTCTTGATACTGGCGATGCGCCTGCGCTGGCTGACGTCGTCCGGGTGGCAAAACAGCGATAGCCAGTCGCGCAACAGCGTCGAACAGTCCTGCACTTCGGGGCGCGCATAGCGCAAGGGGTTCATCGCCAGCATCTGAACGGCCTGCCAAGCCTGGCTTATGTTCGGCACCGCGATGGGATTGGTCGGATGGCGCACAATTTCAACCTGGTGCACGGGCATCGCTGTTTCCAGCATAAAATGCGGCTGTTGAAGATGGGCCGGTATAAGGTGGCGCTCGCACACCAGCGCCTCAACGCTCAGCGAGCTCAGAGCGTCGATATCAATACCGCTTTTGCCTGGCGAGATGGAGATGAACGTATCCTCGTTGGGCAAATGCAGATTGTTATATTTGGATGGCGAAGGCTCACGCCGGCGACGCAGCTGGTATCCGGCAGGCTCGCGTTCACAGTCAAAATACGTATCTGCCTGCAACGATGAAAAAATCACCGGATTGCCGTCCGGCATCATACCCTTGACTTGCTTGACGCTATGGATCTCGTACAAAGAGGTATTCAGACGATCGACGACCAGCTGATGTTCCGTTTTCTCCCCCGTCAGTTGCAGCGGCGAGCAATAACGACGGTACAGGTTGATGACCGGGGTCGCAAAAAGGTGAAAATCCCTGGCGTGGACGCGACCAATCAAAGGGAGCGGGCGCTGCTCAAGCACGAACAACACCTCAAACTCATGTACCCGTTCGCATTGCAGCAGGAAATCCCGAACGCCGCACAGCTCCAGGCTGAAGAAACGGCTTGGGGCAGCGAAATATTCACGCATCAACCGGCTACCCGGCAGCTCCCCCACCGCCACCGGCAGCAGCGCTTCATCTTCGCTTACGCCGCCCAGGCGCAAACTCGCCGGTGAAAGCACGCTAATCACTGGTTGATCATCCGTTTTCGCCCATAAAACTATACGTAAAGTATGGTTAAGCAACGTTGCCATAAGCTGATTCACTCGCACCGTTTCTTCCGCCAACGTCAGGTGCAACGGCTCGAGGTCGAGCGCAGAGAGGGAAAGTACGCCGTGAGTCGTCAGGCGCAGCCGCACATGTGCAGAACCGTCTTTCAAATGCCGAGCCACGCCGGCTGGCAAATGATGCGGCGGTAAAACTTCGCATTCGGCCAACGCAATCTCAATCGGCTGTACTTTGATGTGGCGCGCAGTGGTAAACGTGGCTGGCTTATTATTCAGCGACGCATCGTTAAGCGTGAGCTTGCTTCCACGCGGCAATTCAACCTGACTGTGCCACTGAGGGAAAGACAGATCGGGTTTGATGGCGATGGTCGCAATAGAGGGAACCGGCGTATACCAGAGAGGCGCCAAACGAGAAAGCATCTGCAATGCAAACTCAGGCTGCTCATTGTTCAGCTTTTCTTGAACCCGCGTGCAGAGAAAAGCCGAGCCTTCCAGCAGGCGTTCGACAAAGGGATCAAGCACACCGTCGATATGCATTCCCAGATGCTGGGCTACCTGCGGATGAGACAGCGCAAATTGACGCCCGGCCTCGCGAAAGTAACGCAGTTCATCATTATATAATTGAAGAAAGCGCTCACTGAACATAATTCCCCCTACTAATCAAACACACGAACAGCACCACATGAATAATCAAGCGCAATGCGCAAGTTCACTAACATCTCATCGCCCGGTAATGAGCAGGTACCGTATATGTCAAATAAAATGGCCAGAACATAAGATTGACGTTCATTAACCGCCGGCACGACACGAATCGTTTTCGGATCCAAACGAGGTTCAAAAGAGGTAATGATTCTTTGTATATGTTTCGCTAAGGTTAAAGGATCGGTGCTAATAGGTATCCGTTGGCTCAGCGAAGGAAAACCATAATTGAGCACTGAGTTTTCACAGTGCCTGTAATCATAAAGTTTCAGATCGGCGCTGCGCGACGCATCATTGAGCAAAAACTCTATATCGCGCACTATAACCTTCCGCCATTTATCCGGACCAGTGCTCTGAGTTTTCGTGCTGAGTTTATCGAATAACATTGGCAATGACGCTTTCATCTGCCGCCTCATTATATTTGGCTATGTCTGCCCGCAATAATGCGGGCAGACACCCTGCAATTAATGTTATTTCATCAATAATTAGATACGGGCATTAAGCTTGAGATCATAACCCGTCTTGATTACCGCCCCCATGGAGCCATCATTATTCTGCTCTTTATACTCAACTTCGATACGGGCAAAGTTGAGTTTGATAACGTCTGTCGGAAGCACGGTATCAATTTCGGCGCCAACCGTAGAGTTCAGCGGCATATTACCAACGGTTTTGAAAGACGAAACCAGGCAGTTGCTGAAGGTGACGGCCATGAAGTCCTGCTGCCCCTGACCTGATTTACGGCAGACCAGTTTCGCCTGAGGAATATGCTCACCCGTAGCACACATGAGGAAAAGCTTCGGCGAGGCCTTGTTGCTAACCATTCGAAACTCAAAGTCTTTCATCTCCACTTTGCCAGAACCGCCACCACTGCCATATCCCCAGCGCCCAGCATTTTCTTCAGCCCATTGCCAGGCCTGCAGCTGAATCCATCCTGGATAGGTTTGATCAGGTGATTCACCATCAACACCTTCAATCTTCAAAAAATAGTCTACTAAAGCTTTAGTACTCATTTTTGTCTCCTTGACTGATAAGTCTAACTCATTAAGTTAAAAGTTGATTCAGATAAGTTCGGACATCGCCTCCGCTATCATCACAATAGCAATGTTAACGTTTATTTAAATATTAAGGTAAAGATGCTCGCAGCAAATAAATTCACCACGCCTACAAATCTTAATATGATATTAAAACATACTAGCCGCCGTAATAATTGGCGTTGGCAATATCCTAATCAATGACCAGCCGTAACTTATCTGCTCCCATCCTTTTTAGCTGACGGAAGTTTGGACACCAGTCGCAAGGATACGGTCATGCCTTCCAACTGGTAATGAGGGCGTAAATAGAAATGTGCTCGGTAATATCCAGGATCGTCTTCGACATCCTCGACGCGAACTTCCGCGGCAGCTAATGGACGGCGCGCTTTTGTTGCCTCTGTGGATACCGAAGGATCTCCATCGACATAATTCATCAACCAGTCATTCAGCCAAAGCTGCATGTCGTCTCGGGAACGAAACGAACCGATTTTATCTCGCACGATACATTTTAAATAATGCGCGAAGCGACACGTAGCAAAAATATAAGGCAATCTAGATGAAAGTTTAGCGTTAGCCGTTGCATCGGGATCCTCATATTTCGCCGGGGCATGCATCGTGCATGAGCCGATAAAAGCCGCAAAGTCTGAATGTTTACGATACACCAGGGGTAAAAAGCCCGCGTCGGACAGCTCCTGTTCCCTTCGGTCGGAAATCGCCACCTCAGTCGGACAAGTGAGCTCATAACCGCCTTCGTCAGAAGGAAACGCATAGGCAGGCAATTCCTCAACCGAACCGCCGGACTCGATCCCCCTGATTTTGGAACACCAACCATACTCGTGAAAAGCACGGTTGATATTCAACCCCATGGCATACGCCGAATTCGCCCAGGAAAAATCGTCATCCACGCCAGGCCGGACAGACTCTTCAAAAGCAAACGCCTCCACCGGGTTGGTTTTAGCCCCGTAGGGTAAACGCGAAAGGAAACGCGGCATGGTCAAAACCAAATAACGCGAGTCATTACTTTCCCGCAGACGCCGCCATGAGGCGTATTCCGGCGTCGTGAAGATTTTGCCAATATCACGCGGATTCCCCAGTTCGTTCCACTTGCTCATTTGCAATAGCGACGGCGACGCAGCGGAAATGAATGGGCAATGCGATGCGGCGGAGATTTTCGCCAACTCCGTCAGCAAGGTTACGCTCATCGGGCTGTGGTCGAACTCGAAGTCGCCGATTATGCAGCCGAAGGGCTCACCGCCGAACTGACCATATTCTTGCTCATAAATCTGCTTGAAGATTGGGCTTTGATCCCATGCCGCACCACGGTAACGGCGCAAATTACGCGTCAACTCATCCTGGCTGATGTTAAGCACGCGAATTTTAAGCGTCTCGCTAACGTTGGTATTGTCCACCAGATAACTCAGGCCCTGCCATGCAGATTCCAGCTTCTGGAATTCCGGATGATGCAAAATATTGTTCATCTGCTCTGAAAGCTGTTCGTCGATCTGGGCAATCAGCAACTCGATGGTCAATACCACATCGTGGCTCACCTTTACCTTGCCGCGATTGGCGTATTCCGACAGCGTGCCGATGGCCCGGCGCACCGCCTCCGAAGCTTCATTCGTTCTCGGGCGAAAAGAGCGTTTAAGCAAGCCGTCCAGCTCATTTTCCACCTCGCTCTTTTCTATCTCGACAACAGCGGTAGCCTGCTGCTTTGCCGTATAGCGTCGTTGCCTCGCTCCCATTACGCCTCTCCTTTATTGCCGGTATCCTGTGCATCCTGCTCTGCGTCTGCCACCGTTTTGCGTGCATCCATCACCAGGCGATGCAGGAAATCCGGCTTCTCAAGCAGGTTTTTCACCACTTCTTCCGCGCTTGATTTCCCATCCATATAAGTAATTAATTCAGTAAGGTGCTCTCTGGCCTCCAGAAGTCGCTGCATTTGAGGAACCCTTTTGGCAATCGCCCCCGGAGAAAAATCATCCATGGACTCGAACTCCAGCTCAACATCCAGCAATGAATCATCTTCACTTAAGGTATTCTCAACGTAAAACTGCAGGTGAGGTCTAATTGCTCGCATGCGATCGTTGAAGTTATCCTGATCGAAAGTCAGAAACTTCCGTTCCTCAATGGGCGCCAAAGGTTTTTTCCGATGTCCGGAGAGGTCGGACATAACCCCAGTCACAAAAGGCAACTCAACCTTCTTTTGTGAACCATAAAGTTCAACGTCATATTCAATTTGCACACGGGGCGCATTATTCTTGCCAATAAACTTTTGAGAGCTTGAGTCCTTAGCCATTGGAAAACTCCTCTGTAAAAAATCACTTCCCAGCCAATTGGTTTAACGATGCCAGAGATTCAGGCAAGAGTTCCTCAACTATCGTCGCGAAATCCATGCCAATCATTTTTTGCGAGCGTCTGATAAGAATAGGAGCGGGATGGCTTGGCTCATAATTCTGGAAGTAATCCAGCACCTGGTCCAACAATAAAATGACATCCTGCCTGGAACGAATATATTTATTCCCGTTAGCTATATTTACTTCTTCACCCGCTATATCGGACGACAGTTCCTCGTCAGCATGCGGTAATTCCTGCTGTTCAAGAGAGCTCAGCAAACGGATAAGCGTCTGAAAATAATCCCGGACCTGGCGACAATCCAATCGATAGTCTTCCGCTTGCAAATTGGCGTAATTTTCCACCCGCTCCAAAGCCTCCAACTGCAACGTCAATTGTTGCTGCAACGAGGGTATACTACGCGAGGAAAAGTAGGCATTGGTCTGGCCAATCAATTTAACCGCTTCAGAGAAATGCTGATATTTCCCCTCTTGCTCAACAAGGCGAAAATTGAGAAATTCATCTATTGTTAGCGAGTTATCGGGATAAATGCGGCTATTTTTGATTTCGTGCAGACAGGATGAAGTGGCGAGCCAACCTAATGCAGCGGCATGATTGCTGCCCGCGGATTGGTCGATATCGGCCTGCGGGAAAATAGTTACCCCTTCATCAGAATATTTCTTATCTATTTGCGCAATTCCCAGATAAAAGGCCGAAAAGCCATCGATATGAAGATTTGCACGCATAAGCCAAAGTACGACACGCAAATCAAAACACTGTTCAAGCAGCGCTGTGGCCTGCTCGCGAATAGCAGGCCAATTAACATCACGGGCGCTATCCAAAGCATTCAGCGGATCGGTTTCACTATCATATTCTGACAGGGTAAATTCTATCTCACTATAGTGAGGGTCAAACTCGACACCATTTATCTCATTAGATGTGACTTCATTCATTGTCTGTCATCCTTTTCACTCAGTTGTTGCAACTGTGCAAAGTGAACCTACTATGTTCACCAATCCTTCCTAGATTTACTACAGAGTAATTGTTAACCACCCTGCACACAAATTGTTTAGATGTATTAATACTTCAAATATTAATAGGTTTTACCTATCAAAAAAAACCTGACGATCGACTATAGCGATCAAAATGCAATTTAATATTATTTAAATCAAAAAAAACAATAATATACATAAAGTCAACATGAATCACATGACCAGTGAAAAATACTATTAAATTAATTAAGTGTGATATATTATCCCGAACAAGATTAATCTAACTAAAAACATTAATAAAAAAATCAATATTTCAATAATATTTATTGAAACATTGATGGTTTCTATGAATAGATCCGAGTTCCTTAGACGATCCCATATCCATATACCAATCGCTTTAATAAACTGCAGGACTTAATCTTCACAGGTACGATGCCGACGTCTATAATTATAATAAACCTCAGCATAATCTAATAACTACTTTTTATCTCCTTCTCTATTTTTAGGGTTCCTTTTCTTTATGCTTTCTAGTTTCAGCCACTGGGAAAAACTTTCTTCCGCCAATTTTTATGTAAATTACCTACGTAACTAATGCTGTTTTTTAGCCACAAGAAAATGCTGACATCTTTCATCCTTTTATTGAGAATCCTGGTTTGAATAGGTTAATACTTTCACAGTTAGTTTACGTCGTCATACATCCATCAACAAAGGTATCCATAACCAACTCTGCTATCATCGCCCACCCATACGCCAGCAGATAGCCCGGAACGATAAGAGATTGTGCACAACAGCCCCCCTCATGCATCCTTATATAAGTCATGTCACTACCTAATACTTTCAAGCTGCATTTTTTAATGCAGCACTGTTTAGTGCTCCTTTTTCCTAGCACGCAAACATTTAGGCCACTTTAGCCAGTTTTCATAACAGCTGTAATGGTGGCTAAGAACCAGACACAATTAGTGAACAACATATAAAGACAGCATTTATTTAATGACGGCGTACTTCGTCTTGACGGCCTTGCAAAGTATGCAACGGCCTTAAAATACCCAATCCTCATCCGCTTAATTTCTTTCCTAGGCGTTTTACTTCATGCTGAAGGGTATCATCATTTTTACGCTGTGGATCAGGTTTTTGGTAACGTGTTGCCCACGCGTAAAGGCTGCTAGTAGAAACACCAAGCCGTGTCACAACCGCATAAACAGGGTAGCCCCCAGCTTGTTAATATTTTCACGGCTTCATATTTTATTTTTCAATGAAATTCTTGACTAAATACAAACACTCCTTAATTTAGCATCCATTATTGTACTGACACCACTGAATTATTAGTCATTGCAACACAATCCTAATACAATTATGAAGTAATCTCATATGAGGATAATGCACCAGAGTTAACCTAGTGCATTGTCTTAATTGTAAATAATTAACTTTCACCAAAAGTTAACTCTTCCGTATTGAATACTCTAATAACCTCATCTGATAATTGATCCTTAACATTTATTCTTGCTTTCGCAAAACTTATAATTTCAATTTCTTGAAACGCATGATGATTGTTTGGGATTTTAATCCTGCTCATTAATTGTGGGTCATTGACACCATAAAAATGCCTACTATTATGCGTTGGGTTATAATTAAGAGCGGCCACACCATTTAATGATGCGCTATAATCATAATACATTTTCGATACTCCACGCGTCGCCACTAGTTCGATAACTACTGTTTGCCCAGGTTTAAGTTCAATATTTAACCCAGTAGATTGCCCCTGTAGTGGCATAGTGAATTTGGCCACCTGAATAAAGGTGGTGCCGATGAAAGTCAATCTCAAATCAATTTAGCAAAATCAAACGGGCTAACCGCCATCTCCCGATTCGCATCCAGATAATCAGCCTATCACTGCAGTATTAGCCTGTGCTCTCTAAGATGCTCCGCCTTATGGATGTAGGCCGCCCGTACAGAGTTACGCTCCTAATGGCTCATCTGCCGCTCTACCGCATCCTTCGACCACAACCCCAACTCAATCAACGAACTACAAGTCATCGTTCTGAAATCCGGTCAAAAACCAAGGCGTTGACAATACGTTTCCAAATTTCAACCTTGGTATCATAAACCATCACGCGAATTACTTTTTTGACGGTGTTCGCAGTCATCGGTTCCGCCCGGGATACGGTCACCAACCCAGCGCAAACCTCCCATTATCTCAACGAAACAAAAAAACAAGAGGCTGCTGAAACCAACAGCGCCAGCACTTTCGCTAGTACCGCCGATCTATTTTATTGATATTTTTAATAAAATTAACTTAAGCACGATACCCAAACTCCCCGCAAGCCACTTTTCCACCGAGCTCTAGGTTGTCCACATAATCCCCATACCACTGCAACATCTCCCTACGCTGCTCCAGATACTGCGCATGGTTGTATGTGCCACGAATGGTGTTCTTATCCACATGCGCAAGCTGTAACTCGATCCACGCCGTGTTATAGCCCTGTTCGTGCAGGATGGTACTCATCGTGTGCCTGAAACCATGTCCTGTCGCCTTCCCGTGATAACCAATCCTTTTTAATACCTGATTGATACTCGCTTCACTCATCGGTTTAGTGATGTCGTTACGGCCAGGGAAAACCAGGTTGTAACGGCCTGTCACCACTTGAATCTCACGAAGTGACGACACAACTTGATCCGATAAAGGCACCAGATGCGGGCGACGCATCTTCATCCTTTCTACCGGGACCTCCCAAACACGTTTATCGAAATCAAATTCTTTCCATTCAGCCATACGCAGTTCAATAGTACGAACGCCCGTTAACATCAGAATCTTTGTCGCTAGCCGGGTTATTGGGCTACCGGAATAAGCAGCAAGAGCTTGTAAGAAAGCCGGAAAGTCATCTGCTAACAGGTGAGGGTAATGAACAGATTTTGGTGGGGTTAACGCACTTGCCAGCTCTGAGGCTGGGTTAGTTTCAGCTCGACCAGTGACAATGGCGTAACGAAATACCTGATTACAGGCCTGGCGGATTTTGCGCAGTTTGTCTAGCACACCACGCTTCTCGAGTTTACGCAGCGAGCTGAGTATCTCCAGTGGCTTTATCTCTGCAATTGGGCGCTTACCGATATCCGGGAAGATATCGTTTTCAAACGCTTCCATAATGTCTTCAGCGTAACCCTTCGACCAGTTAGGGCGTTTGTACTCATGCCATTCCAGAGCGATTGCTTTGAAGGTATTTTCTACCGTCGCCTTGCGAGCTTGTTTTTCTACTTTCTTCTGTTCACTGGGATCAATGGCATTAGCTACCTGTCGTTTAGCTTCATCTCTTCGCTGTCTGGCTTCAGATAAAGAAATTTCAGGATAGATGCCCAACGCCAGCATCTTTTGTTTACCGTCAAAGCGGTACTGTAAGCGCCAGTATTTAGATCCATTGGGATGAACCATTAAATGCATTCCTTCGCCATCGGTAAGCTTGTAAGGCTTTTCCGTAGGCTTTGCACTTCTTACCTTTACATCGGTTAATGCCATTTGAGGCCCTCCGTTGCTGGCTGTTGGTACAAGATTTTATTGAACGGGGATGTACCATCACATATACCAACAGATACTACTTGATGCTGGTAGATGTAGGTAGACTTGCAGAGAATCTCGACGCACTAAAATCAACCAACCTGTTGAATTTTAGGCATAAAAAAAGACGTCGATTGACGTCAGTTGACTTCGAAATGGTACGCCCTACAGGGCTCGAACCTGTGACCTACGGCTTAGAAGGCCGTTGCTCTATCCAACTGAGCTAAGGGCGCATTGGGATGCGGCAACCGGAGTTGCGGAGTGCGATTATACGGTCAGGGGTTACTGAGTCAATGCCTTTTCATGACCTTACGGCGTCAGCCGTGCTTTATGGTGATTTTTCAGCCATTGCTGCCGCCGTCCCTCGGCAAAACATCTTTATTTCCCTTGTATTAGCTCCGGCAACAGACTCCCGCTGTAGTGAACCAGGCCGGATTCGGCCTGTTCGGGGAGCCGTTCCGATTGCTGTTGCCCTGCCGGGCGCTGCAGACAAATGCGGGCCGAGCGCACCACCGCATTGATATTTCCCCAGTCGGCATGCTCGGTAGTCAGCAGGTTGCAGGCGGTCGCCAACGGTTGGTTTAGTGCGGCGCTGACCGGCGTGGCATTCAACGAGGCATGACCCATTGGCATCCACGCCAGCAGCATAAAACCAATCCCTCTGATATATCTCATACGTGCAACCTCCGGCACAGCACACGCAGGCGTGCTCGCCAGGAAGGCTGCACTTTGTGCGCGGCGAGCTGGTGCAACGCCATCAACTGCGCCACGTCCGCCGGGTGCATTGACGAGTCGAACACCGTTTCGCCCACATGTTTGGGCGGGTTAATCGGGCTGGAAATCTGCTGATGCCATGGATGTAGCCGAGTGATGATCATCATGATTGTGGCTCCGTTAGCGCCTGCGGCTGGCGCGAATACCGCAGTGTGAATAGCCACAGCTTAAGTAGCGCAAGATAAAAAAGGCGTAGAGGATCATTCTGTTGGCATAAAAAAAGCGTAAATCCCCTCCGGCAAACAGCGTCGAACACGATTCAGCGCCTGACAGCGCGCTCCGCTTCTGACAAAATAGCGCCATCCCCGCTTTTCTTAATTGATGGATTTCCTCACTGATGTCAGCAAAGATTATTGATGGTAAAACGATTGCGCAGCAGGTTAGAAACGAAGTGGCTGAGCAAGTTAAACAACGTCTGGCCGCCGGCAAACGCGCGCCGGGCCTGGCAGTCGTGCTGGTTGGCGAGAATCCGGCCTCACAGATTTACGTCGCCAGCAAGCGCCGCGCCTGTGATGAGGTGGGTTTCCTCTCTCGCTCCTACGATTTGCCTGCCACCACCAGTGAGGCCGAATTGCTGGCGCTGATCGACAGGCTGAATGCCGACGGCGAGATCGACGGCATCCTGGTGCAGTTGCCACTGCCTGCCGGCATCGATAACGTCAAAGTGCTGGAGCGTATTCATCCGGATAAAGACGTTGACGGTTTCCACCCTTACAACGTCGGCCGTCTGTGCCAACGCTCGCCTAAACTGCGCCCATGTACCCCACGCGGCATCGTGACCCTGCTCGAGCGTTACAACATCGATACCTATGGCCTGAATGCCGTTGTGGTTGGCGCGTCCAACATCGTTGGCCGCCCGATGAGCATGGAGCTGCTGCTGGCCGGTTGCACCACCACCGTGACCCACCGTTTCACCAAGAACCTGCGTCATCACGTTGAAAATGCCGATCTGCTGATCGTCGCGGTCGGTAAACCGGGCTTTATTCCGGGTGATTGGATCAAACCAGGCGCGATCGTGGTGGATGTCGGCATTAACCGTCTTGAAAGTGGTAAAGTAGTCGGCGACGTAGAATTCGATGCCGCCAGCGAACGCGCGGCCTATATTACTCCGGTTCCGGGTGGCGTTGGCCCAATGACCGTTGCTACACTGATCCAAAATACCTTGCAGGCCTGCGAGGTTTATCACGACGTTCAACCTAAATAAGTAAGGCAGTATGGAAACTTTTAATCTGGATAATCACCCGCACGTCGAACTGTGCGACCTGCTCAAGTTCCAGGGCTGGTGTGAAAGTGGCGGTGCCGCCAAAGAAGTCATCGCCGATGGGCAGGTGAAAGTGAACGGCAAAGTAGAAACGCGCAAGCGCTGCAAAATCGTCGCCGATCAGGTGGTGGAGTTTAACGGCGGCAAGGTTGTAGTTAAACCATAAGCCGTGCTCCATAGAAAAAGGCGCTGAGTTAACCCTCAGCGCCTTTTTTGCTTTTCAGCCTAAAGCGAATTACTTACGGCGCCAGGTGGTTCCCTGCGGACCATCTTCCAGCACAATATTCATCTCGTTCAAACGGTCGCGCGCGGCATCCGCCAGCGCCCAATCTTTGGCTTTGCGCGCGTCATTGCGCTGTTTGATCAGTGCCTCGATCTCCGCCACTTCACCGTCGTCCGCCTGTGCGCCGCCCTGCAGGAACAGTTCCGGTTCTTGCTGCAACAAGCCCAGCACCTTCGCCAGCTTGCGCAGTTCCGCCGCCAGGCCGTTGGCTGCAGTCAGATCTTCTGCTTTCAGGCGGTTAACCTCGCGTGCCAGGTCAAACAGCGCCGAATAAGCTTCCGGGGTATTGAAGTCGTCATCCATGGCTTCGCGGAAGCGAGCCTCAAACACTTCGCCACCGGCCGGTTGAGCGTTAACGTCGGTACCGCGCAGTGCGGTGTACAAACGCTCCAGTGCGGTACGCGCCTGTTTCAGGTTTTCTTCGCTGTAGTTCAGTTGGCTGCGATAGTGGCCAGACATCAGGAAGTAACGCACGGTTTCTGCGTCGTAGTAACCCAGCACGTCGCGGATGGTAAAGAAGTTATCCAGCGATTTCGACATTTTTTCTTTGTCGATCATCACCATACCGGAGTGCATCCAGTAATTGACGTACGGGCCGTCGTGCGCACAGCTAGACTGGGCAATTTCGTTCTCGTGATGCGGGAACATCAGATCGGAACCGCCGCCGTGGATGTCAAAATGGGTGCCCAACTGCTTGCAGTTCATCGCAGAACATTCAATGTGCCAGCCCGGACGGCCTGCGCCCCATGGCGATTCCCAACTAGGTTCGCCCGGCTTGGACATCTTCCACAGCACGAAATCCATCGGGTTGCGTTTTACATCATCGATTTCTACCCGCGCACCGGCCTGCAGCTGATCCAGATCCTGGCGTGACAACAAGCCGTATTGCGGATCGCTGTCGATAGAGAACATCACGTCGCCGTTGCTGGCCACGTAGGCGTGATCGCGATCGATCAGGCGCTGGGTGATCTCAACGATCTCGGCGATATGCTGAGTGGCGCGCGGTTCGATGTCCGGACGTTCAATCAGCAGAGAATCGAAGTCGGCGTGCATCTCTGCCAGCATGCGCGTGGTCA
Source organism: Serratia sp. AR11 (assembly GCF_056376275.1). Lineage (NCBI taxonomy): Bacteria > Pseudomonadati > Pseudomonadota > Gammaproteobacteria > Enterobacterales > Yersiniaceae > Serratia > Serratia sp. AR11. The sequence continues at coordinate 1,201,195 of NZ_CM150739.1, read as the reverse complement.
GTTGATCGCAGCTTTCGCCATTCTCTGTCGCACGGCGGATAATTTTATCGTCAACGTCGGTAACGTTACGCACGTAGTTCAGCGAATAGCCGAGGTAACGCAAATAACGCGCGACGACGTCGAAAGCAACAAAGGTACGCCCGTGGCCGATATGACACAGGTCATAGATGGTTACCCCGCACACGTACATGCCAACTTTACCGGCATGAATGGGCTTAAATTCCTCTTTTTGACGACTCAGGGTATTAAAAATCTTTAGCATCGGGACATTCCGTGGTGTGCGTGATAACAAAAATAGTAATTAGGCGATTCACCCAGCAGCGTATTGAAACCCGAAGCCTGATCTAATGCAAGGTTAAGGCCGCGCTTTGCTAAGCTGAGAGGTGGAAAACGGTGAGAAATCAGCGATCGCCATCAATGTTATAATATAACAATTATCGTTTTACCACAGCCAGCGTGCGGTTTACCCGCTGCTGACTGATTAAAGGAGATATGTTATAACGGCGGTCTGATTGTTCACTCGATCCTTGTGACATCTCAATTCATCTTGTTAGGACTAAAACTATGGTTACTTTCCACACTAATCACGGCGATATCGTTATCAACACCTTTGCTGACAAAGCGCCGGTTACCGTTGAAAACTTCCTGAACTACTGCCGTGAAGGTTTCTACAATAACACCATTTTCCACCGTGTTATCAATGGCTTTATGGTTCAGGGCGGCGGTTTTGAGCCAGGCATGACCCAGAAAGACACCAAAGCGACTATCAAGAACGAAGCCAACAACGGTCTGAAAAACACCATCGGTACCCTGGCAATGGCTCGCACCAACGATCCACACTCTGCGACCGCACAGTTCTTCATCAACGTGGCAGACAACGACTTCCTGAACTTCCGCGGCGAAAACGCGCAGGGCTGGGGCTACTGCGTATTTGCTGAAGTGGTTGAAGGCATGGACGTGGTTAACAAGATCAAAGCGGTGAAAACCGGCCGTAGCGGCATGCACCAGGACGTACCGGTAGAAGACGTCATCGTCACTAGCGTTACCGTCAGCGAGTAATCGCGGCTGCATGAACACGCTGTTCATCGCAGATCTGCATTTAAGCGCACAGGAACCGGCAATCACTGCCGGTTTTCTGCGTTTTTTGCGGCAAGATGCCATTCACGCCGACGCCCTGTACATTCTTGGCGACCTGTTTGAAGCCTGGATCGGCGATGACGATCCCGAGCCATTGCACGGCGAAATCGCCACGGCGCTGAAGGCGCTGCAACAGGCTGGGGTACCCTGCTACTTTATCCACGGCAACCGTGATTTTCTGGTCGGCAAACGCTTTGCCCGTGCCAGCGGTATGCAACTGCTGCCGGAAGAGAAAGTGCTGGAGTTGTATGGCCGAAAAATCCTTATCCTGCATGGCGACACGCTGTGTACCGACGATCAGGCCTACCAACAGTTTCGCCGCAAGGTACACAATCCGCTGATCCAAAAACTGTTTCTGGCCATGCCGCTGCGCTGGCGTCTTAAGATCGCGGCCAAAATGCGTGCCCGCAGCCAGCAGAGTAACCAGTACAAGTCGGACTCTATTATGGACGTCAATCCACAGGCGGTTGAGCAGGCGATGCTGCGCCACAAGGTTCACTGGATGATCCACGGCCACACTCACCGTCCGGCGGTGCATGAATTGGCATTGAGCAACGGCAAGGCCCACCGCGTGGTGCTGGGAGCCTGGCACGTTGAAGGCTCCATGATCAAAGTCAGTGCCGACGCCGTCGAGCTGATCCAATTCCCGTTCTAAGTTCCTGACTTGTCGCACAGGTAAAAAAATTCACGCTTTTGGCAATGAAAACCGGCGACGCAACCGTTTTCCTCGCCGTGCGCTCATGGTATGCTCTGTGCCCTCATTCGGCCTCCCGCCGCAGGCAACCGGCCGTCGTTTGTACAATACAGGAGCCTTACACCCATGGGAGCCAACGCCGCTTCAGCCACCCACGCTGGGGTTAAAATCGCAATTGTAATGGGATCGAAAAGTGACTGGGCCACCATGCAGTTTGCCGCCGAAGTCCTGACCTCGCTCGATGTCCCGTTCCATGTCGAAGTCGTTTCCGCTCATCGCACGCCAGACAAGCTGTTCAGCTTTGCCGAGCAGGCAACTGATAATGGCTTTGACGTGATCATTGCCGGTGCAGGCGGTGCTGCGCATCTGCCGGGCATGCTGGCGGCGAAAACGCTGGTTCCGGTGCTGGGTGTTCCGGTGCAAAGCGCCGCACTGAGCGGTGTAGACAGCCTGTATTCAATCGTGCAAATGCCGCGCGGTATTCCAGTGGGTACGCTGGCCATCGGCAAAGCCGGTGCCGCCAATGCTGCCCTGCTGGCAGCACAAATTCTGGCGCTGCACGACGCCGCGCTGGCACAACGCCTCGCCGAATGGCGTCAGGCACAAACTGACGAGGTTCTGAACCACCCGGATCCGCGGGAGGAAGCATGAAGCCGGTTTGCGTACTGGGCAACGGCCAGTTAGGGCGCATGCTACGCCAGGCCGGTGAACCGCTGGGCATCGCCGTGTACCCGGTAGGCCTCGACGCCGAACCGGAAGCCGTGCCCTACCAGAACAGCGTGATCACCGCCGAAATCGAACGCTGGCCGGAAACCGCGCTGACGCGCGAACTGGCAACCCACAACAGCTTCGTCAACCGTGATATTTTCCCGCGTCTGGCAGATCGCCTGACGCAAAAGCAGTTGCTCGACCAACTTGGTCTGGCCACCGCGCCGTGGCAACTGCTGGCTGACGCCGCCGAATGGCCACAGGTGTTCGCTACTCTGGGTGAACTGGCGATCGTCAAACGTCGCGTTGGCGGTTACGACGGCCGCGGTCAATGGCGTTTACGCCCAGGGCAAGAAGCCGAATTGCCGGCCGATGCCTATGGCGAATGTATCGTCGAGCAAGGGATTAACTTCTCCGGTGAGGTGTCACTGGTTGGCGCACGCGGGCATGACGGCCAGTCGGTGTTCTATCCGCTGACCCATAACCTGCATGAAGAAGGCATTCTGCGCACCAGCGTGGCGCTGCCGCAGCCCAACCCTGGCCTGCAACGGCAGGCGGAGCAAATGCTGACGGCCATCCTTGATGAGCTGAACTACGTCGGCGTAATGGCGATGGAGTGCTTTATCGTTGGCGATCGCCTGTTGATTAACGAGCTGGCCCCCCGGGTACACAACAGTGGCCACTGGACGCAGAACGGCGCGTCTATCAGCCAGTTCGAACTGCATCTGCGCGCTATTCTCGCCCTGCCGCTGCCAAAACCGGTAGTAAGCACGCCGTCGGTGATGGTCAACCTGATTGGCACCGCAGTGAATCCGCAATGGCTGGCGCTGCCGCTGGTGCATCTGCACTGGTATGAGAAAGAGGTGCGTGAAGGTCGCAAGGTCGGGCACCTGAACCTGAACGATCCTGACGCCGCTGCGCTGCTGCAAACCTTGCAGGCACTGGCACCGCTGCTGCCGAGCGAATACCAAAGCGGTCTGGCCTGGGCGCAGCAAAAGCTGGCTTAAACGTTTCTCAGTGCCAAAAGTTGTTTCATGGTAGGGCGCTGCATGCCGCGCCCTATCATATAATCAACGGGTTAAGTCGGGGCGAACATGTTCGCCCCCTACCGGTTTAGCCTTTATGCAGGTTTGTTAACGGCGATAGCCCTGCGGATTTTTGCTTTGCCAGTTCCAGGTATCACGCATCATCACGTCAAGCCCGCGCTGCACTTGCCAGCCCAGTTCCTGTTTTGCCAACCCGGCATCGGCCCAGAAGGCAGGCAGGTCACCCGCACGGCGCGGTAAAATCTGATAAGGAATGGTCACGCCCGAGGCTTTTTCAAACGCCCGCACCATTTCCAGCACCGAGTAACCGACCCCGGAACCCAGGTTATAGGCTTTAAACCCGGCAATCTGCGCTAAATGATCCATCGCCGCCAGATGGCCCTGCGCCACATCCATCACGTGAATGTAGTCGCGCACGCCCGTGCCGTCTTTGGTTGGATAGTCGCCGCCAAACACGCTCAGAGTTTCCCGCTGACCGATGGCCACCTGCGCGATATAAGGCAGCAGATTATTGGGGATGCCACTCGGGTCTTCGCCAATCAGGCCCGACTCATGTGCGCCTACCGGGTTGAAGTAGCGCAGCGCGATAATCGAAAATGCCGGTTCAGCCCTGGCAAAGTCCTGCAGGACCTGCTCCACCATCCATTTGGAGGTGCCGTAAGGGCTGGTAGTGCCGCCAATCGGCATATCTTCCCGGTAAGGTACCGGCGCATGTTCGCCATACACCGTGGCGGAAGAGCTGAAGATAAACTGATGGACTCCCGCCTCGCGCATCGCCTCCAGCAACACCAAGGTACCGGCCACGTTATTCTGATAGTACTCCAGCGGTTTTTGGGTGGACTCCCCCACCGCCTTCAGGCCGGCAAAGTGGATCACCGAGGCAACGTTGTTTTCCTCAAAGATACGCTTCAGGCAGCGGGCATCCTGTACATCTCCCCGATAAAACGTCGCGGCCCTGCCCGTCAGTTGCTCCACGCGGCGCAAAGACTCTTCGGACGCGTTGATCAAATTATCCAACACCACCACATCTTCACCACGTTCCAGCAAAGCCAGCACCGTATGTGAACCAATGTAGCCGGCGCCGCCGGTCACCAGAATAGACATAATTTCCCCTTAATCAGTGTCAGGAGCGAAAGCCCGCCATATCAGCGGGCCTCGCGTGTCTGGCTTACCGCTCAGCGTGAACCAATGTTACGTAACGGTTTACCGGCCATCAGATTGCGTTCGATATGTTCCAGAGAGATATTTTTGGTTTCCGGGATCAACGCCAGCGTGATGAAGATAAACACCAGGTTGAGCGCCGCGTAGACCCAGAAGGTGTAGGCGCTGCCCAGCGAATTGAGCATGGTCAGGAAGGTCGCCCCGACGATCATGTTGGCGATCCAGTTGGTGGCAGTGGAACAGGTGATACCAAAGTCACGGCCTTTCAGCGGTTGGATCTCAGAACACAGCACCCAAATCAGTGGGCCGGCGCTCATGGCAAAACCGACAATAAACATCAGCAACATGATAACAGCGAAGTATTGCTCGGCAGGCGAACTCATCCCCACATGCATCATCGTCCCCAGGGCACCCATGCCCACCGCCATGACGATAAAGCCCAGCGTCAGCGTCGGTTTACGGCCCCAGCGGTCAACCAGCCCAATGGCGATAAAGGTGGCCAGCACGTTCACCAGGCCAACGATCACCGTACCCCACATCTGCTGTGCGGTACTGGCAAAACCCGCCAGACCAAAAATCTTCGGCGCGTAATACATGATGACGTTCATACCGGTGAACTGTTGCATCACCTGCAGCAGCACGCCGAGAAAAACGGCACGACGGAAGTTTTTATTGTCTTTAAACAGCGACCAGCCGCTCTGTTTCAGCTTGAGGCTCTCACGAATTTCATTCAGTTCATGCTGCGCCTGGGCGCTGCTGTCACGCAGTTTCTCCAATACCTGACGCGCCTGCTCATGGCGGTTACGCGAAGCCAGCCAGCGTGGGCTATCCGGCAGGAAGAACACCCCAACCAGCAGCAGCACGGCAGGAATGGTGATCACCCCCAGCATCCAGCGCCAGGCACCGGTGTAACTGAACGCGGTATCCGACAGATAAGCCGCCAGGATGCCGATGGTAATCATCAGCTGATACATAGAAATCATGCTGCCGCGAATTTTTTCCGGCGCGATTTCAGACAGGTAAATGGGCGCCGTATAGGATGCGACACCCACCGCCAGTCCGAGCAGAATGCGTGACACCAACAAGACTTCAACGTTAGGCGCAGCCGCTGAGCATAAGGATCCCAGCACGAACAGCACGGCGCCAATCATCAGGCTGTATTTACGCCCGATGCGGAAGTTCATCCAACCACTGCCCACGGCCCCGACCGCAGCGCCAAACATCATAGAGCTGACCACCCACTCCTGCTGGGAACTGGTCATATGAAACGAATCGGTGATAAACGGCAGAGCCCCCGCAATAACGCCGATATCCAGACCAAACAGCAGCCCGGCCAGTGCGGCCAAAAAACAGACGAAGAAAGTCATGCCTGCATTGCTTTGGCTTTTCTCAGCCGCCGACACTTTGACGGTAGTACTCATACTGCCTCCAATCGATAACGTTCTTAAGTTGCCGTTATGATAGGAGGCAATCCGTCAGAGGTAAGTGAGTGCGATCACATTAGTGGAAACGATTACACGACTTTATCTTAATCAGCATAACAGCCGGATTACCACAAAAAAGTAAAAAACCCTTGATTAAGAAAGATAATAATCTCATTCACTGCTTTAAAATGAAGACAATCGCAACATCTTATTACCATATCGCAGGGCGTCCATTTTAATAACCCCCAACTAAATGTAACCGATATCACACCACAGACGTCCGAACGCCGTGGATAAAAGACTGGTGATTGGGGGGGAAGCGAAGGTCAGACAAGAGGAAAATAACGATCGTTGTTCGGCTGGCCCGGTAACCTGGGCCAGCTTGATATGTGAGTTAAGCGTCGTAACTGCGGAACAGCGCCTGCCCGCGCAGCAAGCGCACGCCCAGCCAACCACCGCACAGCGACAGCAACAACGCACTGAGTAGCGGCAGTGCCCACCACAGCACCGGTGTTGGCGCCCATGGGAAGTCAAATACCTGGCTTTGCAGCAACCACAGCGCCGCTTCTGCCCCCACCGCGGCGGCAATACCCGCCACCAGCCCCAGCAGGGCAAACTCACACCACAGCGTGCTGCGCAACAGGCGCTTGCCGGCACCGAGCGTACGGTACACCACCAGTTCCTGACGCCGCTGACGCATACCCACCTGCACCTGCGCCATCAGCAACAAACCGCCGCAGAGCACCACCAGTACCACCATCACTTCCAGCGCGCGGCTCACCTGCTGCAACACACCGCCCACCTGTTTGAGGATCGAACCTATATCCAGCAGGCTGAGCGTCGGGAACTGGCGATTAAGCTGGGTCAGCATCTGTCCGTCCCCGTCGTAACGGAAACTGGTGAGCCAGGTTTGCGGCTGGCCATCCAGCGCACCCGGCGGGAAGATGAAGTAAAAGTTCGGTTTCAGGCTTTCCCAATCCACCTGGCGCAGGCTGGTGACCCTGGCGCTGAACGACTGGGTATCGCCGCTGAAAGTCAGCGTATCGCCCAGTTTGATCTTGAGTCGTCCGGCAATGCCCTGATCCATCGACACCTCGCCGGCTTTCGGCGGCCAACTGCCTGCCAGCAATGGATTGTGCGCAGGAAGATCGGCCAGCCAGGTCAGGTTCAGCTCACGATTCACCGCCTCGCCGCCCGGATCGTCCTCATGCACCCGTTCGGTCGCCACCTGCTGGTTAATCTCGGTCAGGCGCACGCGGACAATGGGATAGTAGGTTTCCGGTTTAGTTTGATGCTGTTGCAGGAAGGTTTTCACCTGTGGTACCTGCGCCTCAGTCATGTTCAGCAGGAAGTAATTCGGGCTGTCCGGTGGCAGTTGCTGCTGCCAACGCTCAAGCAGATCGCCACGCAGCACCAGCAGTAACGCCAGCAACATAAACGACAGAGAGAAAGCCGCCAGTTGGCTGACCGTGACCCAGGGTTGATGCAGCAGACGGTTAACCGCCAGTCGCAGTGCCAGATTCTTCAGCGTAATGCGTCGCAGCAATAACAGGCTGCCCCAGCCGATAGCGCCCAACAGCAGCGCCAGCACCAGAATACCGGCGAGGATCGACCACAGTAGCGTGCTGGCCCCCATCAATGCCGTCAACAGCGCCACCACAATCACCGCCGTTAGCGGCAGGAAATAACGCAGCGGCCAAACGTTGGCCACCACATCGCGGCGCAGCACCCGCAGCGGCTGGGTCGCCAGTAACTGCCGGTACGGCCGCAGCCCCACCAACAGAGAAATCATCAGCAATGCGCCGACCGCCCACAGCCACGGCCAGGCCCCGGCGGCTGGCAGTTCCGCCGGCAGCACCGGTGCCAGCAGGCGGATCAACAGTGCTTCAAACCCCAGCCCGATAATGCCCCCTCCGACGGCGGCCAGCAGAATTACCGCCAGCCACTGGCCGACAATCAACTTACGCAATGCGCTGCGGCCGGCCCCCAGAGTTTTCAACACCGCGATCAAGTCATAACGGCTACGGCAATAATGGCTCATCGCCACCGCGACGGCGGCAATCGACAGCAGCAAGGTCAGCAGCGCCGACAGCAACAGGAACTGCTGCGAACGCTGCAACGATTTACCCAATGCACTACCGGACTCCTGCAAGCCAAACCAGCGCTGATCGGGGCCAAGCTGTGGCGTCAGGCGATCTTCATAACGCTGGATATCCTCCGCAGCCCCGGCAAACATATAACGGTAGGTCAGACGGCTGCCCGGCTGCACCGCCCCGGTTTTGTCCACGTCCGCCAGATTGATCATGATGCGCGGTGCCGTCTGGAAAGGGTTAAAGCCGGAATCCGGCTCCTGAATAATTTCACCGGCAATGCGCAGGCTGGTATCGCCCACGTCCAGCCTGTCACCGACCTTCACGTTCAACAACGCCAACAAACGTGGCGCCACCAGCACGCTCCCCGGCGTCAGTTTGACGTTGGCCGGGCGGGTCTCCAGCTTGCCGTACAGCGGATAGGCAAGATCGGTGGCCTTCACGTCTGCCAACTGGGGCCGATCGCCGGCATAGGTCATGGTGGTGAACGACAACTGTCGGCTGACTTTCAGCCCCTGTTGTTGCGCGTCCAGCAGCCAGCCTTCCGGCACCGGCCGGGCGCTGCGCAGTACCCGATCGCCGGCAATAAAATCGCGGCTCTGCTGGCTCAGACCTTTGTCCATGCGATCGCTGATACTGCCCAATGCCAATACGCAGGCCATCGACAGCGTCAGCGCCAGCCAGACGATCAGCAGTGACGGTGAACGCCACTCACGCCAAAACCAGCGCCAGATCATGCTTCCTCCCACAGCTGGCCTTCACGCAGGCGCAGCCGACGCTGGCAGCGAGCCGCCAGGGTTTCGTCATGGGTGACCAGGATTAACGTAGTGGAGAAATCGCGGTTGAGGGAAAACAGTAAATCGGCGATGCGTTCGCCAGTCTGGCGATCGAGGTTGCCGGTGGGTTCATCGGCAAACAGCACCCGTGGTCGGCCACTGAACGCCCGTGCCAGCGCTACGCGCTGTTGTTCGCCGCCGGAAAGCTGTGCCGGCAAGTGGTCAAGACGCTTGCCCAGCCCAAGCTGTTCCAGCAGCTGCACCGCCTGTTCGCGGCTCTGGCGATCGCTTTCCCCACGCAGCAACGCCGGTAACTGGACGTTTTCCAGCGCATTGAGCGTCGGTACCAACATAAAGGATTGAAACACAAAGCCGACATTTTTGGCGCGAAGCGCGGCGCGCCCCTCTTCATCCAGCGCGGTCAGTGACTCGCCCAACAAATGCACCTCCCCTTCACTGCCGTCGTCCAACCCGGCGAGGATCCCCAGCAGCGTTGACTTGCCCGAGCCGGACTCGCCAATCAGGGCAATTGTCTGCGCGGGTTTGACAACCAGCTCGACTCCGGTAAGGATGGAGAGCTGATGCTCACCCTGACCAACGTGTTTACTAAGATGATGAACTTCAAGAACGTTTTCCGCTGGCATCTTCCCTTCCTTTTGCTGTTGGGATTATTCAGTTTACGCGCTGTCGCCGCCGATACCTTATTGATATTAGGCGACAGTTTAAGCGCCGGTTACCGCTTGCCGGTGGCGCAAGCCTGGCCGACGCTGCTGGCCGACCAATGGCAGAAAAAACCGGGTGACCCGCAACTGGTCAACGCCAGCATCAGTGGCGATACCGCCGCACAGGGGCTGGCACGTCTGCCCGAGCTGCTGAAACAACATCAGCCACGCTGGGTACTGATTGAACTGGGTGCCAACGACGGTCTGCGCGGTTTCCCGGCGCAGGATCTGCAACGCGACCTCAGCCAAATCATCACGCTGGTGCAGCAAGCCGGCGCGCAGCCGCTGCTGATGCAAATCCGTATTCCGCCCAACTATGGCCGCCGCTATACCGAGGCCTTCAGTGCGATTTACCCGCAGCTTGCCAAACAATTCGACATTCCACTGCTGCCGTTCTATATGGAACAGGTGGTGGTGAAAGCGGAATGGATGCAGGATGACGGATTGCATCCCAATAAGGATGCCCAACCGTTTATCGCCACCTGGATGGCGGAACGCCTGGAACCTCTAGTAAAACATGAGTCTAACTAAATAGGGTTGTACACTAGGTAAAGTTATGCAAAAAGCAGTATTGATAACCGGCTGTTCCAGCGGGATTGGATTGATTGCCGCGCAGGATCTGCGTAACCGTGGCTACCGGGTGCTGGCCGCCTGTCGCAAGCCGCAGGACGTTGAAAATATGCGTCAGCTTGGGCTGGAAGGCATTGAGCTGGATCTGGACGACAGTGACAGCGTCGAACGCGCCGCCGCACAGGTGATCGAACTGACCGGCGGCCGCCTGTATGGCCTGTTCAACAACGGCGGTTTTGGCGTTTACGGCCCGCTGAGCAGCATTTCTCGGCAGCAGCTGGAACGCCAATTCGCCACCAATCTGTTCGGCACCCATCAATTAACCCAGCTGCTGTTGCCGGCGATGCTGCCGCACGGCGAGGGGCGTATTATTCAGACCAGTTCGGTGATGGGGCTGGTGTCCAGCGCCGGGCGCGGTGCCTATGCCGCCAGCAAGTTTGCGCTGGAAGCCTGGTCCGACGCGCTGCGGATGGAGCTGCACGGCACCGGTGTTCAGGTCAGCCTGATTGAACCCGGCCCGCTCACCACCCACTTTACCCAGAACGTCAATCAGGCCCAAAGCGACAAACCGGTGCACAACCCCGGCATTGCCAAACGCCTCACACTACCGCCGGAAGCCATTTTGCCCAAACTGCGCCACGCGCTGGAAAGCCCAAGGGCCAAGCTGCGGTATCCGGTGACCCTGCTGGCGCACGCGCTCAGCATATTACGCCGCATCCTGCCCGGCCGCTGTCTGGACTGGGTGTTACGCAGCAACGGTTAATTTGGCTGTCTGGGGTTGAAGAATGCCGTCCCGCCCCCATCTAAAAGCCAATGGCTCCGCAAGATCAGAGAGAAAATTACATGCTAGCTCAAGCTGTTGTTGATATTAACGAAACAAACCTGCACCAGACGCTGGAACAGTCAATGTCCATGCCGGTGGTGTTCTACTTCTGGTCGGATCGCAGCCAACACTGTCTGCAACTCACCCCGATACTCGATAAGCTGGCGGCGGAATATGCCGGCCAGTTCCTGCTGGCAAAAGTGGATTGTGACGCCGAGCAGGCCATCGCCGCTCAATTCGGCCTGCGCTCGCTGCCGACGGTATATCTGTTCAAAGACGGCCAGCCGGTCGACGGTTTCCAGGGCCCGCAGCCGGAAGAGATGATCCGTGAATTCCTGCAGCGTTTCCTGCCGAAGGAAGAAGACCTGAAACTGGCGCAGGCGACCGAGTTACTGGCAGAAGGCAATGCGGCAGAAGCGCTGCCGCTGTTGAAAGACGCCTGGCAAGCGAGCCAGCAACGCAGTGATATCGGTTTGACGCTGGCGGAAACCCAGATCGCGCTGAACCGCACTGAAGAGGCCGAAGCCGTGCTGGCGACCATTCCGTTGCAGGATAAAGATACCCGTTATCAGGGCCTGCTGGCGCAGATTGAACTGCTGAAACAGGCCGCTGATACGCCGGAAATTCAGCTGTTGCAACAGCAAGTGGATCAACAGCCGGAGAACGTCGATTTAGCCGTGCAGCTGGCGCTGCAACTGCATCAGGTTGGGCGCAATGAAGAAGCGCTGGAGCTGTTGATCGGGCATCTGAAGAAAGATCTCGCCGCCGCCAACGGCAGCGCGCGTAAAACATTGATGGATATTCTGGCCGCACTGGGCACCGGCGATGCGCTGGCCGCCAAATACCGCCGTCAGCTGTATTCGCTGTTGTACTGATAGTTCGGGGCGTAGTCCGCTGCGCCCCTCCCTTCTCAACGGTAAACCCGTGCCCCACCTTCAACGCCTTTCGGGCTGAACAACACCTGCCACAGTTGAATATCACGCGAGCGGAATGCTCCGGCGCAGGCGTTCAGGTAATAGGTGAACATCCGTTCGAAACGTTCAGAATAGCCCTCGGACAGCATCGGCCACGCCTGTTTGAAATTCTCATACCAGGCCATCAGCGTGCGATCGTAATCGGCGCCGATATTGTGCCAATCCTCCATCACAAAGCGCCCTTCGCTGGCTTGGGCAATATGGCGCACCGAAGGCAGACAGCCATTGGGGAAGATGTACTTGTTTATCCAGGCATCGACGTGAAGATTGGTTTGGTTGGCGCCAATGGTGTGCAGCAGGAACAAACCGTCGGGCTTAAGATTACGCGCGGCAACACGGAAGTAAGTGTCGTAGTTTTTCGGCCCCACGTGTTCAAACATGCCGACAGAAACAATACGATCAAACTGGCGGTTCAGGTCGCGGTAATCCTGTAAAAGAATTTCGACGTCAAGACCGGCACAGCGCTCCTGCGCCAGTTTTTGCTGCTCGGCCGAAATGGTCACGCCATGCACTGTTACGCCGTAGTTTTCCGCTGCATACTGCGCCAGCCCACCCCAGCCGCAGCCGATATCCAGCAACGACATGCCCGGTTTCAACTGCAGCTTTTCGCAGATCATTTTCAGCTTGGCCAACTGCGCCTGCTCCAGCGTATCGGCCTCTTTCCAGTAACCGCAGGAATATTGCATATAGGGATCGAGCATCGCACGGAACAGATCGTTGCCGATATCGTAATGTTCTTTACCCACCTGCCAGGCGCGTTTGCGTGACTGAAGGTTGAACAGCCGGGTATAGGCGATGCGCGCAATGTCGCTCAGATTTTTTGGCAAGCGTTCATCAACGCCGGCCTGCAGGACGCGGGTAAATAATGCGTCCAACCGCTCGCAGTCCCACCAGCCGTCCATGTAGCTTTCGCCGAACCCCAGCGACCCCTCCTGCAAAATACGTTTAAACAACGCCGGGTTGTGTACCTTGATATCGCAGGCACGGTTGCCATTGATGGCAATACCGGCAGCGGACAGTAATTCCTCCACAATGCGATACCAACGATCTTTTTTTGGGGCGAGTTCATCAACACTGATTGAGTCCATAACAATCCTTGGAGAAATGTCATTTCAAAAAGCATAGTCGCAAATAAAAATGACAAATATTCGAAGTGAAAAACGGCAATGCTTTTTACTCTAGCCAAGACGGACAACGTCATGAAATGAATTAAAATTATTGGAAACATGCCAATTTGGAATGTTAATGCTAGTGCAGATAACAACGCTGCAACTTGAAAGATGACGGGTATATTAGTCTTTGCACTCTAGCTGGCGTAATATCTGTTTACATATGTCTGACAGGAGGTTTGCCATGTTTACCCTTATTCCCATCGTGATTGTCGTCGCACTGATCATCGTATTCGCCGGCGTCAAAATTGTTCCGCAGGGGTTCCAATGGACGGTGGAACGCTTCGGCCGCTACACCAAAACGCTGATGCCCGGTTTAAACCTGGTGGTGCCGTTTATGGACCGCATCGGCAGAAAAATTAATATGATGGAGCAGGTGCTGGATATTCCTTCGCAGGAAATTATCTCGCGCGACAACGCCAACGTGGCCATCGATGCGGTGTGTTTTATCCAGGTCGTCGATCCGGCACGTGCCGCTTATGAAGTCAGCAATCTGGAACTGGCGATCGTCAACCTGACCATGACCAACTTCCGTACCGTGCTCGGCTCCATGGAGCTGGACGAAATTCTCTCGCAGCGTGACAGCATCAACAGCCGCCTGCTGCATATCGTCGACGAAGCCACCAATCCGTGGGGCATTAAAATCACCCGTATCGAGATCCGTGACGTACGTCCACCGGCAGAGTTAATCTCGGCAATGAACGCCCAGATGAAGGCCGAGCGAACCAAGCGTGCGGATATTCTGGAGGCCGAAGGTGTGCGTCAGGCCGCCATCCTGCGTGCCGAAGGCGACAAACAGTCGCAAATCCTCAAAGCGGAAGGTGAACGTCAGTCGGCGTTCCTGCAGGCCGAAGCCCGTGAGCGTGCCGCTGAAGCGGAAGCGCGAGCCACTCAACTGGTTTCCGACGCTATCGCCAGCGGTAATATCCAGGCGGTGAACTACTTTGTGGCGCAGAAATACACCGATGCGCTGCAAAAAATCGGCTCTGCCAACAACAGTAAAGTCATCATGATGCCGCTGGACGCCAGCAGCCTGCTTGGTTCCATTGGTGGCATTGCCGAACTGTTGAAAGACAACAAAGGCAAGTAATCATGCTCGAACAAATTGCAGCAAACCCGCACTGGTTTTGGCTTTCCCTTGGCGGGCTGCTGCTGGCGGCAGAAATGCTCGGTGCCAGCGGTTACCTGTTATGGAGTGGCGTATCGGCGGTGGTGGTCGGTGCCATCGTCTGGCTGCTGCCGCAGCTGGCCTGGGAGTGGCAGGGGGTGATTTTTGCCGTACTGACCGTGGTGGTGGCCTACCTGTGGTGGTACTGGCTACGCCAGCGCCCGGCAGCGGCTTCCAGCGGTTCGCAGGTGCTTAACCAACGCAATCGTCAGTTGATTGGCACCCGCGCTACGCTGACCGAACCCATGCACAACGGTATGGGCCGTATTAACATCGGCGACAGCAGCTGGCGCGCACAGGCCAGTGAAGACCTGGCGGTGGGCACCGAAGTAGAAGTCATTGCCGTCGAGGGCATAACTTTGGTGATCCGCGCCATTGCCCGTTAATGCTTATGGCAACAGCCCGCCAGGTTGTTAATGATTGGGCACTCGGCTCCGTCATCACCCGGGCATTGATCTGCCAGCGCCACCAAACGCTGGCGCATCTCACCGAGTTCGGCGATGTGCTTTTCAATATCCGCCACTTTTTGCAGCGTGCGCGCTTTCACATCGGCGCTGTGGCGGGCCGGATCGTTAAACAGCGCCACCAGCTCGCGGCATTCATCCAGATTAAATCCCACCTGCCGTGCCTGGCGCAGCAGCGTCAATTCTTCGATGTGCTTCGGGCTGTAGCTGCGATAGCCGTTGTCGGTACGGATCGGCGCAGTCACCAGCCCTTTCTCTTCATAAAAGCGAATGGCCTTGCTGGTTAAACCGGTTTTTTTCGCTACGTCGCTGATATTCATTTTCACTCCTTGACCTTCCCCTTGCTGGAAGGTTTATCCTTCATTCTTAGTGAAAACAGGTAAAGCGGTCAACCTTTAAACACCGTTATTGAGAGGAATCGAACCATGTCACAAATTACCGTACTGGCATTGCAGGGGCTGACCTGCATGCATTGTGTTGGTAGCACACGTAAAGCTTTAGAAGCCGTGCCTGGCGTTAGCGCCGTGGAAGTCGCCCTTGATAGCGCCAAAGTGACCGGCGATGTCGCGCCACAAATGCTGATTAACGCGGTGGAACAGGCCGGTTATCAAGCCACCCTTGCCTAACCTCCTCATAGGCCGAGCCAAGACCACGGGGCGCACATCAATGCGCCCTTTTTTCTTTGGGATAATTCCTTCACTCTTCAGACTTTCTTGTCTGCCTGATAGCGTTTAGCATGGGGTAAATGTTACGCCCCTCACCTTTCAAGCTGAAAGGCGAACAAGTTATTCAGGAGCCACGCTGTATGGGTCAACTGTTACGCCGCATCGCCGCCTTTCTCGGTCTGATCTCTCCCATGACCTACGCCTATCCGGCGCTGGATATTCGACTGCCTGGCGATCGTCAGTTCCATCTGGTCGGCAGCATTCATATGGGTACGGTAGATATGTCTCCGCTGCCGGCCAAACTGGCCGCACGCCTCAAGCAGGCAGATGCCTTGATTGTTGAAGCCGATATTACCGGCTCCGCCTCGCCGTTTGACCATATAGAACAACAAGCAGAACTTGATCAACGGCTCTCTGAACCCGAATTTCAGCAGTTACTGACGCTGTGTCAGGAACTGGGCACCGATGCAGCAACCTTTTCAACCCTGCCCGGCTGGCAGGTGGCGCTAATGATGCAGGCCCGCCAGGCTCAGCGTTTGGGGTTGCGCGCTGAATACGGGGTGGATTATCAACTGCTGCAAGCGGCCAGAGCACAGCATAAAAAGGTGATCGAGCTGGAAGGCGCGCAGCAGCAAATGGCGATGCTGGAGCAGTTACCGGAAGGGGGCATGGCCCTGCTGCGTGATACGCTGGAACACTGGCATACCAACGCACGGCTGCTGCAAACCATGGTGAGCTGGTGGCTGGACGCGAAACCCAGCGGTATGTTGGAAACCCTGCCAGCCACTTTCAGTGCCGATCTTTACGACGTGCTGATGCATCAGCGCAATCGCGATTGGCGACAAAAACTGGAGGCGTTACCGGCCGGCAACTACGTGGTAGCGGTGGGTGCGCTGCATCTGTACGGCGAGGATAATCTGCCGGCAATGCTGCAGGGGCAGTAAAAAAGTGGCCAATATCGCTACTGGCCAGTCAAAGAGGAATTTCTTGTATTGTAGTTATACGCATTGTAACCCTGTTAACGGTTACAATAGACAGGGTAGCAACCGAGTGAACATCTTGGCAACCCGCATTACGCTGCCGTTGCTCAGGTTGCTGTTACCGTTATATTTTTGTAATTTTGTTGCATCCCGTTGCAACCTTGAGCAGTGGGAGAAATAGGAAAACACATGACGCCCGCAGTGATCCTGCTTGAGAAACAAAAAGTCGCCTTTACTCTTCATTCCTATCATCACGACAGTGCCGAAACCAATTTCGGTGATGAAGCGGTGAAGAAGCTTGGACTGGATGCCGACCGCGTCTATAAAACGCTGCTGGTGGCGCTGAACGGCGATGCCAAACATCTGGCGGTGGCCGTCACGCCGGTTGCTGGGCAATTGGATTTGAAAAAGGTTGCCCATGCACTGGGGGCGAAAAAGGCCGAAATGGCCGATCCCGTACTGGCGCAGCGCGTCACCGGTTATCTGGTGGGCGGCATCAGCCCGCTGGGGCAAAAAAAGCGCCTGCCTACGGTGATTGACAGCCCGGCACAGCAGTTCGCCACCATTTATGTCTCCGGCGGCAAACGCGGGTTGGACATTGAGCTGGCGGCAGAGGATCTTTGTCGGCTGCTGGCCGGCAGCTTCGCCGATATCGCCAAGCGCGACTGAATCGATAGGGGGAGACTTACGCCTCCCCCGCTGACGACTTACTGATACACAATCTCGCCCTTCGGCTCATAGGCCGCCGCATCCAGCGGTGAGTGCTTCTCAATGTACTGTTTCAGTACTTCGGCATCGATAAAGCCGGTGTTGACGTAGCTTGGCAAAGTATCCAGCTTCGGATAACCGTCACCGCCCAGCGCATTGAAGTTCAGCGTGGCCATACGGTAAGTTTTATCCGCCTGCAGCGGCTCGCCTTTGATTTTGACATTGCTGACGCCCTGCTTGCCGTCCGCCGTCAGGCTGACGTTGGCAAACTGTGCATAGGCGCCGGAATCCACTTTCATATTAGCCACCACCGCCAGGTATTTCTCCACCTCACTGCCTTTCATTTCGACGTAGACCAGCGTGTTGCCAAACGGCTGTACCTTCAACACGTTTTTATAGGTAATGTCACCGGCTTCAATCGAGTCACGTACCCCGCCCCCGCTCATTACGGCAAAGTCGGCCTCGGCACGTTCCATCTGCGCTGCCAGCAGCACGCGCGACAGGTTGGTCTGAACAAAGCGCACCTTACTGCGATCGCCTTCCAGCTTGCCGTTGACGCTGCCAATTTTAACGTCCAGCTGCGCCTTGCCCTTTTCCTGGAACGGCGTCAGCAGTTTCATCATCGACGCATCTTCCGCGATCTGCTGGGTGTAATAGACGCGCTCGCTGGTGCCGTCGGCTTTCTCTACCTTCTTCTTGAGATTGACCGGGATCAGCTGATAATGCACCAGCTTCAGTTCACCGTTACGGAACTGGAAATCGGCACGGCCCACGTACTTGCCCCACTCATGCGCCTGCACGATCCAGGTGCCGTTCTGACGATCCGGCGAGCACGGAGTGCCCGGCACATAATCCACCTGCTTGTGGTTTTCACCGGCCATACAAACCGGATCCTGCGAGTGGCCACCGACGATCATATCCAGATAACCGGCAGGCAGGCTGCGCGCCATTTCTACATCACCGGGCGCATTGGAGCCGTGGTTGCCGTCATCGTAATGGCCCATGTGGGTCGCGGCGATGATCACGTCCGGTTTCTCTTCCTTGCGCAGTTGCTCCACCACCTGTTTGGCTTCCTGCGCCGGTACGTGGAACTCAATGTCGGTGAAATATTCCGGGTTGCCAATCTTGGAGGTGTCATCGGTAGTCAGGCCGATCACCGCGATTTTGATGCCCTGCTTATCGAACAAGGCATAGGGTTTGAACAGGCGCTGCTGGGTGCTTTTCTGATAGATGTTGGCCGACAGCAGCGGGAATGTGGCCCACTTCTCCTGCTGGCGCAATACGCTGAGCGGATTGTCGAATTCATGGTTGCCGATCGCCATCGCGTCATAGCCCACCAGATTCATGCCGCGGAAGTCCGGCTCGGCATCCTGCAGATCGGATTCCGGTACGCCGGTATTAATATCACCGCCCGACAGCAGCAACAGGCTGCCGCCCTTGGCCGCGACCTCCTGGCGAATGCTGTCCACCAGCGTTTTTTGTGCGCCCAGACCATATTCACCGTGGTCGTTCTGCCAGAAATGGCCGTGGTGATCGTTGGTATGCAAAATGGTGATGTCGTAGGTCTTATCCTTTTCCCAGGCGCTGGCGGCTCCCGACAGGAAAGTCAGGGACACGGCCAAAGCGCATGCGGTGGTCTTTAACGAAAAGCGCATGGCGGAACTCCATATGATATTTAACTGCTTTTTTGAGATGGCCGAAATTGTAGCGCGAAACAATGGCAACTAATTTCAAATTTTTGCGATGTGCGTCAAATTATGTCGGATATGGTAAATATTGAACATCTTGCCTAAGATATCTGCTCTGTCCTCTAAAACTTACCAGGCTAATAATAAAATGACCGACCGTAGCGAAACCGCCCTGCCACAGGCCAAGGGCAGTGCGGTTAAAGGGACTGCTTTCTCGATTCTCGGTGCCATCAGCGTCTCTCACCTGCTCAACGACATGATTCAATCGCTGATCCTGGCGATTTACCCGATCCTGCAGGCTGACTTCAGCCTCAGCTTCGTGCAGATCGGCATGATTACTCTGACCTACCAGCTCACGGCGTCCTTATTGCAGCCGCTGATTGGTTACTACACGGATAAACATCCGCAGCCATATTCGCTGCCCATCGGCATGGGTTTTACCCTGTGCGGACTGCTGCTGCTGTCCATGGCCAATACCTTCCCGCTGGTTCTGTTGGCGGCGGCATTGGTCGGTACCGGCTCTTCGGTATTCCATCCGGAATCCTCCCGTGTAGCGCGGATGGCTTCCGGTGGCCGACATGGCCTGGCACAGTCACTGTTCCAGGTGGGCGGTAACTTTGGCAGCTCCCTCGGGCCACTGCTGGCGGCGCTGATTATCGCACCTTACGGCAAGGGTAACGTCGCCTGGTTCTCCCTGGCAGCGCTGCTGGCGATTGTGGTGCTATTGCAGGTCAGTAAATGGTATCAACAACAGCATCGGGCAACAAAAGGCCAGCCTAAAACGGCCTCTTTGGTGAAACCGCTGCCGAAACGTACGGTTACCTATGCCATTGGCATCCTGCTGGTGCTGATTTTCTCCAAATACTTCTATCTGGCCAGCATTAGCAGTTATTACACCTTTTATCTGATGCACAAGTTCGGTGTTTCAGTGCAAAACGCCCAATTTCATCTATTCGCCTTCCTGTTCGCCGTAGCCGCAGGCACCATTATCGGCGGGCCTCTTGGCGACAAGATAGGTCGAAAACGTGTTATTTGGGGCTCAATCCTTGGTGCAGCGCCCTTTACGCTTGTTTTACCCTATGCATCTCTGTATTGGACCGGCATTTTAACGGTGTTTATAGGGGTAATACTCGCTTCGGCGTTTTCTGCCATTCTGGTTTACGCTCAGGAACTGATCCCAGGCAAAGTGGGCATGGTTTCCGGTTTATTCTTCGGTTTTGCTTTTGGCATGGGCGGATTAGGTGCGGCAGTTCTTGGTTATGTCGCAGATTTGACCAGTATCGAGCTGGTCTACCAAATCTGTGCTTTCCTGCCACTGATCGGCATTATTACCGCATTGCTGCCCAATATGGACCATAACTCACAATAACCCTGCTACAGGCCCGATTTGAATTCATCGCCAAACCGGGTCATCCCCCACACAAATCCATATTATTTGGCTTATTAAGTGTTAAATCTCCTCATTGGCACACCAAAAGCGGAATCCTCTGCTTTTTCGCAAAATAGCTATATTTAGCTAAGCACGTCGCGAACAAATGCAATAAACTAAATGTATCTTTTCGTAACTCTGTTGCGTTTCCCCTCTGCTGCAATGCATAGCTAGAAGGAGTCTGGATGCATAATTCAACACCGTTAATCACCACCATTGTCGGAGGCTTGGTCCTCGCCTTCCTCCTCGGAATGCTGGCGAATCGCCTGCGCATCTCCCCGCTGGTCGGGTACCTTGCCGCAGGCGTGCTCGCCGGCCCTTTTACCCCCGGTTTTGTTGCCGACACCTCGCTGGCTCCGGAACTGGCGGAAATCGGCGTGATTTTGTTGATGTTTGGTGTTGGCCTCCACTTCTCTCTTAAAGACCTCCTCGCAGTAAAACATATCGCCATTCCCGGTGCCGTGGCCCAGATTGCCGTTGCCACCTTGCTGGGTATAGGGTTATCAAAACTGCTCGGCTGGGATTTGATTTCCGGTCTGGTGTTCGGGCTTTGCTTATCCACCGCCAGTACCGTGGTACTGCTGCGTGCGCTGGAAGAGCGTCAGTTGATTGATAGCCAGCGTGGGCAAATCGCCATCGGCTGGCTGATCGTAGAAGACCTGGCGATGGTGCTGACGCTGGTATTGCTGCCGGCGTTCGGCAATATGCTGGGTAATAACAACGCCAGCAGCGGTCAGTTACTGATTGAGTTGGCAGTGACCATTGGTAAAGTCATCGCCTTTATCGCGCTGATGATTGTGGTTGGCCGTCGCCTGGTGCCGTGGATCCTGGCGAAAACCGCCAGTACCGGTTCACGTGAGCTCTTTACCCTGGCGGTGTTGGCATTGGCACTCGGTATTGCCTATGGCGCGGTGAAACTGTTCGATGTTTCCTTTGCCCTGGGGGCATTCTTTGCCGGTATGGTGCTCAATGAGTCTGAGCTAAGCCATCGAGCGGCCCACGACACCTTACCGCTGCGCGATGCCTTCGCCGTACTGTTCTTTGTCTCGGTCGGCATGCTGTTTGATCCGATGATCCTGATCAATGAGCCTCTGGCGGTGCTGGCAACGCTGGCGATTATCGTGTTCGGTAAATCGGCGGCCGCATTCCTGCTGGTGAAAATGTTCGGCCACTCCAAACGCACCGCGCTGACCATCTCCGCCAGCCTGGCGCAGATTGGCGAGTTTGCCTTCATCTTGGCAGGGCTTGGGATCACGCTGGGCATGATGTCGGAGCACGGCCGCAATCTGGTGCTGGCCGGGGCTATTTTGTCGATCATGCTTAACCCGCTGCTGTTCACCCTGCTCGAACGTTATCTGGCCAAGACCGAGACCATTGAAGACCAAATCCTGGAAGAAGCGGTAGAGGACGAGAAGCAGATCCCGGTCGATATGTGCAACCACGCGTTGGTGGTTGGCTATGGCCGCGTAGGTAGTCTGCTGGGGGCCAAGCTGGCCGAAGCCGGTATTCCGCTGGTAGTGATCGAAAACTCACGGCCACGGGTTGAAGCATTGCGTGAACAGGGCATTAAAACGGTGCTGGGTAACGCCGCCAATCCGGAAGTGATGGATCTAGCACGGCTGGACTGCGCACGCTGGCTGTTGTTGACCATCCCCAATGGTTACGAGGCCGGTGAGATCGTAGCCTCTGCGCGAACCAAGCGGCCCAACATCGAGATTATCGCCCGGGCGCACTACGATGACGAAGTATCCTATATCTCAGATCGTGGGGCGAATCAGGTGGTGATGGGAGAACGGGAAATCGCCAACAGCATGCTGAATATCCTTAAGTTGGATACGCTGACTGAAGAAGAGAAAATGGGCGGCTGCCCGATTTGATGTGACACACTCTACATGTCACCATGCCGCCCATTAAGGAAGGAGATACTCTGGGATTTGCCTCCCTGTGGGGGGCAATAGTGTGCAGCTATCTAAGTTCAGCCCCTCAGAGTTGCTACTCGCCTTCTTAACGATTATTCTTTGTTCTTTCGACTCTTTCACGCGTTGTTAAGAGAGTGGATAAGGAAAATTTAATGATTCGAACAATAACAATACGTAATTTTAAATCTTTAGTTGATGTATCTATCAGTCTGGAAAAATTCAATTGCTTCGTTGGTATGAATGGCGCAGGTAAAAGTACTCTGCTACAGGCCATTGACTTCATGGCTCAACAGATGCGAGGGAATTTGTATACCTGGCTACAAGATAGGGGTTGGGAATCCAGCGATCTTTATTCACGTACCAGTAATAGTAAAGCATCTTCCCATCCTTTATTTTTAGAGGTTATTTATCAACTCAATGATCGCACACTGATCTGGCAAGGTTACTTCAATCGCAATTTTATGCGAATGACTCGTGAAAGCATTCATATTGACGGAAGGATGTTCCTTGAAGTACAGGATGGGAAATACCGCACACTTGATAGACCTTATGAATCCATCCCTTTTGAATATAGTGGTTCAATATTATCTGTGCTGAAGGAGACTATTTTTCCTGCAGCCATTATCCCGTTTCGAGACGCATTGCGAAATATAAAATCACTTGAACTTCTTTCTCCACACCTACTTCGCAAACGGTCACGATCTGATTTTGAACCTTCGGGAGTCGGTATTGGCGGCGAAAAATTGTCAGGATATCTCGATACACTCACCAGCAGCAGCAAAAATAACCTGCTGATTATTCTGCAAAAATTCTACCCACAAATTGAACACTTCCGAATTTCTACCACCAAAGGTGGCTGGAAGCGCCTGATTGTTGAAGAGCGATTTCTCGACGAAAATGGTGCACTTACCTTTTGCAAGACTGATGCCAGTCAACTAAATGATGGGCTATTGCGTATTCTGGCTGTGCTGGCGCAAGTAGAATCTCAAAAGGGCTCTTTACTACTGCTCGATGAAATTGAAAATGGTATCAATCCACAGATTATTGAACAGCTAGTCGATACCCTGGTGGAAGCAAAATCACAGGTAATCGTCACTACTCATAGTCCAATGATCCTCAACTATCTCGCTGATGATATTGCCCGTAAAGGCGTTCAGTATGTTTATAAGTCCCCACAAGCTCAGACCCGTGCTCGAAGGTTCTTTGACATACAACGAATTGATGAAAAATTGGCGGTAATGGGGCCAGGAGAAGCATTCATTGATACAGATCTGCAGCAATTAACACGAGAAAATATTGCACTTGATGAGCAAAGTGAACCCTCTGACAAGGAATGATGATGATAGTCGTATTGAGTGGTGAGGGGCCCTCAGATTTGGGCTGTTGCATGAATGATCAGGGTGAATGTCAACCACCCGATTTCCGATACGGTCCTATGACTTGCTTTGTGGATAAAGAAGTTGAGAGGTCGATTGGATATTCCTTACTGGATATTACACCCGAACAATATATCTTTGTCAGTAAAATCGAGTTAACCAAAGCAGCGCAACGTTTACGTGAGAATAAAAAAAGCATGTCACTGACCGGTAAAAACCGACCAGGCGTGGAAACGGGTTTCTTTTATCTCAATGCACTCATGCTAGGTGAGATAACAAACCGTCTTGCTGAAGAACACAACGATCCGGCGATAGCCGTGCTGTTTCGCGATTGTGATGGCACAAGGTCAGCGGCTGCAAGCCTATGGCAGGATAAAGTGAGCTCCATTCGTCACGGTTTCAACGATGCTGGTTTAGGAAAACGCGGCGTAGCAATGGTCCCAAAACCAAAGTCAGAGACATGGATGCTTTGTGTATTGCGTGATAATTACCAACAATGCGCCAGACTGGAAGACCTATCTGGTAACGACAATGTACCAAATTCGGCCAAAGCCCAGCTAAACGAAGCATTAGCGGGTGAAGTGTCAACGGTAGCACAAGTACTACATTTGGATGCAGCTGGCATCGATATAGAACAACTTGCAGAACAGATGCCCAGTTATGGTGAATTTCATCAGGATATGGCGGTCGCATACCGGGAGGCAACAGCTCAAATACCTTGAGTTACCGTTCATTAAACAAATGATAGCTATTGGAGATGCCTACAGAATTTAACACCTGGCGAGACAGCACCTCCTGCATACTATAAATAAATACCCTAATTAACAGATGATTAAATATTTCCGGACCTTTTTGTTTTTTACCGTTCCCAGTAAGACTCTTCCAGGCTGTCCTCTCGTTCCGGCAGGCCGCGCGTCAGACGCGGTGAATGCTGGTTCAGTACCTGATAGCTGACGCGGTTAGCGTATTTACACACCTGCGCCAACGAGGAGTAAGTCAGGTAACTGCGAACGTGCTTGCTGGAGTTCGGCACGTTATTACGGTGAAAACCGTTGGCGGCAATATCATGCAGCAGCGCTGACAGCGCCCCATCACCGGCACCGTTGGTGTTCATGATTTTTTCCGGCCCGCCCATATAGGGTGCAATGTGCGAATAGATGCGGAACGGGTTCTCGCAGCTTTCACGACGCATCGCGCGGCTGAACTCATAGCGGTTGAATTCGGCAATATGCCCCGGCAACAGCGGATGCTGAGTTTCGCGCTTGTTGGCCTCTTCGGTGTAACCCGCCATATACAAACCACTTGGCCCGGCGGTACACAACACCAGATCGACCCATTCCAGCGCCATGTCAGAAGCGGTCAGCGGATCGCTCAGCCCGGTCAGCTCCAGCGCTTCATCTTCGTTCATCGCCAGAATAGAAACGTGCTGTTTCAGGAAATCGCGCCACCACTGCGGGTTGTCGGCGATCACGTACTTGGTGCCGAGCGTCAGTACCACCGGTACATCGTGCTTTTTGGCAAACTCGATCGCCTGCATGGTCGCCGCCGGCATCGGCTCACCTTCCTTGCAACGCACCAGATAGGACGTCAGCACCAATGCCGAGGCACCGGCAATCACCTCTTCCGTCACGCTTTCCGGCCGCAGTTGATTCATCTGCCCTGGGCTGATGGCGAAGGTGCGCTCACCGCTTTCACCGATCAGCGTGAAGCAGCGACCAATAGCACCATCAACCGCCTGCAGGTGGTTAAGATCGGTACGGCTGGAGGTATTGCACAGATAGCGGTAGGCGTAGCTGCCAATCTTGATATTGCTGCACATCACACCGAGCAGCACCGAGCGGTCATCCGCCAGCACTGAATAGTTGTGCAAAGTATTGCCGATGGTACCGCCGGCAAACTGATGGGTGATTAAATTGTTGTCGATCAATTCCTGATACAGCGCCTCGGCGACGTCATCCTCGATCACCAGAGAATGCCCCAGACTCAGGCCATAGCGCTGGACGAAGCTGTCGTCCACTTTGGCTTCGATATCCACCAGCGTCTGGTCAATACCGACGACATAAGAGGTGCTGATTTCATTTTCGGGCTGAGCCTGCTGCAAGAGCGGATCGCGGGCGTTCACCGGAAAATAGTGTTTGGACTTACGTTTACCAGGAAATTTCATTTAATTGGCGGCAGTGGCAGTTAACAGGCAGAGAATGTTAGCACATTCCTGCCCGATTGATGATGGCCGTCACCATTTTGCGTTCTGAGGATCAGAAGCGCTGTGCCACCAGTTGCTGCATCATATCAATGTGCGCCGGCTCGTCGTTGAGCGCTGAAATGTACTCGAACTTCTCACCGCCGGCCTTAAGGAAGATCTCGCGGTTTTGCTCTTTTATCTCCTCCAGCGTTTCCAGGCAGTCCGCAGAGAAACCGGGGCAGATAAGCTGAATATGTTTAACACCCTGAGCCGGCAGGCCTTTGAGGGTCTCGTCGGTATAAGGCGTCAGCCAGGGCTCACGACCAAAGCGCGACTGATAAGTCATCATCACCCGTTCCGGTGCCAGCGGTAACGTCGCCGTCAGGGCACGTAACGTGTCCTCGCAACGCTGCGGATAATCGTCGCCCAGACGCGCATAGCGCTTGGGAATGCCATGGAATGACAACACCAGCCGATCCGGCTGACCATGCTCGGCAAACGAATGCTCAACACTTTGGCGCAGCGCGGCAATGTAGGCCGGGTGCTCGGCATAGTCGCGGATAAAGCTGACTGACGGCAGGCGACGGTAGCCTTTCAGTATCCGGGCCACTCCGTCCCATACCGCGGCGCTGGTCGAGCAGGAGTATTGCGGGTACAGCGGCAACACCACCAGATTGGTCACGCCTTGCGCCAGCAGCTTGTCAATCGCTTCGGCCAGGCTTGGGGAGCCGTAGCTCATACCCAGCTCAACCGGCGTGTTGGGCATACGTGCGGCCAACGCGCGCTGCTGGCGGCGGCTGTAAACCAGCAACGGAGAACCTTCGTCCATCCATACCGACTGATACAACTTGGCGACCCGCGGTGAACGGATCGGCAAGATGGCGCCGTTGAGGATCGGCCACCAAATCAGCGGGGCCGTATCCACCACGCGGTCGTCACTGAGGAATTCCTTTAGATAGCGTTTTACCGCCGACGAGGTCGGAGCATCCGGCGTGCCCAGGTTCACCAGCAATACTCCGTGTTTCTCTTGCTTC
Source organism: Serratia sp. AR11 (assembly GCF_056376275.1). Classification (NCBI taxonomy): domain Bacteria; kingdom Pseudomonadati; phylum Pseudomonadota; class Gammaproteobacteria; order Enterobacterales; family Yersiniaceae; genus Serratia; species Serratia sp. AR11. Next base: position 1,174,288 of record NZ_CM150739.1, on the reverse strand, counting down.
ATCACAGTTCCCCTTGGTTCCTTGCAAGCTAACCCCCCGTTCTGGGTCAGGGGGTTAACGTCAATTAATGGCACCTATTGTAACGGAAAAGCGCCTCATCGGAACCGATATCAGCAACAGGTAAAGGGTATGAACCTCAGGATTGCGCCAGCTTCCAGACCGCCGCCACATTGCGGGCCGTGACCTCAAGATTATCGGCCGCGTCAGTCAGGGCTTCTTCCAGCGTGACGACACGGTCAAGTACCGAAAAAGCGGCGTCAATGCCATGCTGGTGCACCACCTGATAATCTTTCGACAGGCTGCCGGCGATGCCGATCACCGGCAAGCCATGGCGTTTGGCAACCCTTGCCACGCCAATCGGCGTTTTGCCGTGGATCGACTGGCTATCCAGTCGCCCCTCTCCGGTGATCACCAGATCGGCGTCGCGAAGCGCCTCTTCCAGCCGCAAAGTTTCAATCACGATCTCAATTCCTGGCCGTAAGCGAGCGTTGAGCATGCCGAGCAAGGCCGCCCCCATTCCGCCCGCCGCTCCGGCGCCCGGTGCGTTGAGCACCTCGCGGCCGGTAGCCTGCTGCAGCAAACAGCCGAAATGGCTTAGTGCCGCATCCAACTGCGTCACCATCTCCGGCGTGGCGCCCTTCTGCGGGCCAAACACCGCCGAAGCCCCGTGAGGGCCACATAACGGGTTATCCACGTCACAGGCAGCCGTTACGCTCACCTGCTGCAGGCGAGGGTCTACCGCTGAAAGATCAATTTGCGCTAACCGGGCCAGTGCCGCGCCACCCGGCGGCAACGGTTGCTGTTGGTCATCCAGCAGCCTGGCCCCCAGCGCCTGCATCATACCGGCCCCCCCGTCGTTGGTGGCACTCCCGCCGATACCCAGAATAATCGTCTTCACGCCGCGTTCCAGCGCCGCCAGGATCAGTTCACCGGTACCGTAACTGGTGGTAATACGCGGATCGCGCTGTCCCTTGGGCGCCAAATGCAGGCCGGAAGCGGCCGCCATCTCGATAACGGCAGTTTCCCCCTCCCCCAGCAAGCCGTAAAAGGCAGAGACTGGCTGGCCCAACGGGCCGGTGACCTCAACCCTGACGATTTCTCCGCCGGTGGCCGCCACCATCGAATCCACCGTGCCTTCGCCGCCGTCCGCCATCGGCAATTTCACATACTGCACCTGCGGGTAAATCTGGCGGAATCCGCGCTCGATGGCCTCAGCCACCGCCATCGCACTCAGGCTCTCTTTAAACGAGTCTGGGGCAATTACCACTTTTTTCAGCGTTTTCATCAGTATTCCTTATCCTGCCAGATTAAATACGCCAAACATCAACGCCGAGACGGCGGCAATGGTGAAGCCTATCAGGGTTTCATACGGCAGTAATTTCAGCCGTTGATGCACCACCATATTGACGCTGCCGCCGGTGGCGTGGAAGAAACTGCCGTGTGGCAGGTGATCCAGCACCGTGGCACCGGCATGGATCATCGCCGCCCCCGCCAACCCGCTGACGCCCAGCTCCAGCAAGGTGCTGCTGAATACGCCGGATGCCACGGCGGTACCGGCGGTGGTGGAAGCGGTCGCCATCGACATCAATGCCCCGGACAGCGGGGCCAGCAGCCAGGCCGGCATACCGGTGTGGGTCAATCCGTTAATCAACGCGTCCTTCAGCGCCGAGTTGGCGATAATGCCCGCCAGCGTACCGGTGCCGAGCAGCATAATCGCCACCGGAGCCATGCGGCTCAGGCCAGAAACCATAAACTGATTACACTGGCGAATGCGTCCCATCAATAACGCTCCCACCAATCCGCCGGCCGGTAACGCAATCAGCGGATCGACGGCGATACCGGCGATCGGCCGCAGTGACAGCAGCACAATGGCAACCAACGGCGCGCTGATCGCCGCCGCAAAGCCTGGGCGAGAACCCTCAGCATGCTGCGTCAGTTCCTCTGCCAGCACCTTGTCCCCCTTGTTGCTCAAGCGCCGGGCCAGCAGATAGGCCACCACCAGCCCACACAGGCCAGGCACGATGCCGGCCATCATTACCGAGGTCAGCGGCACATGGAAGTTATCGGCGGCCGCAATGGTGTTCGGGTTGGGTGACATCACGTTACCGGCCTTGCCGCCACCGATCATCGCCAACAGGATGGCACCGCGCGAGATCCCGGCCTTCTGGGCAATGGAGAGAGCGATCGGCGCTACGGTGATCACTGCCACGTCGATAAATACCCCAACCGCCGTAAGGATCAGTGTAGCTATCGCCAGCGCCAGCAGCGCACGGGTTTCCCCAACCTTGCGGACAATGGTTTCAGCAATGGTGTGCGCCGCGCCGGACTCAATCAGCACCCCGGCCAATACCCCCGCGGCCAGAATGCGCATTACGGCGTTGGTGATGCCCTGAGCGCCGGTGATCATCAGCGTCACGGTCTGTACCAGATCGGCGCCGCCACACAATCCACCGGCCAGCGCACCGGCAATCATGCCGTAGGCTGGCGGAACCTTGCGTAAAATCAGAACGATAGCGACGACCAATGCCACCAGCGCCCCCAATGTGGATACCGTTGTCATTATTATTTTCCCCGTTGTTGGTGTGGGGAAAACATATCCTGAGCGCCGAACATTAGCGTGAGAGGAAGCCACAAAAACCCACCGACTGGCGCGCCGTAAAGTTGTGGTTTTACACAACTCAGTGGTGCATCAGCATGCCGATGTATAACTGCAAGGCATCAGTTAACTGATTGATTTTCAATCCGGTAATCGCCTCAATGCGCTGCAGGCGATAGCGCAGGGTATTGACGTGAATATGCAGCTCAGTGGCAGTCTGCGTCTGATCACAATTTCGCGAAAAATAGTGCCGCAGGGTGCTGCGCAGTACGCCTTTTTCATCACTGGCCCCCAGGATCTGCCAGGGGCGTGAAAGCTCCTGCGCACGCCAGTCTTCCCCCAAATCGCACAGCAATGACGGCAGCGGGTAATCTTGGTAGAACAGCGTCTTGTGGCGCAGTTTCAACCGCTGCGCCATCGCCTGGGTGGCGCGGGCGGTCAGGTTAGAACGATGCAGCCCCGCCTCACCGCTAAAGAAGCCGCCGATAATCAAACGCAGGTTGAAACGCGACTGGAGCTGGCTTTGCAACTGCTGCGCCTGTTTGCGCTCCTGTTTCAAACTCCATTCCCCCTGCACCAGGCTGGCGGGCCGCAGCAGGACCATTTCGTTGAGGCCGGTGATGGCGAGCAGCGCCTCACGCTGGCTGTGTTCCAGTTCCGCCAGCAGTTCACGCAATAAATTCGGCTGGGGATCCTGTAACTCCAGGATCCAGACGATACGCGGCAGTTGCAGATCCAGGCCCAGATAGGCAGCCATCGCCTCCAGCGAGGCCGATGCCGACTGCGGCTGCAACAACTGATTCGCCAGTTCCTCGCGATAACGCTTTTCCCACTGGTTTTGGCTCAATAATGCCGCCTGCTCCACCATCAGCTCAGCCGCCATTTTTACCAGTTCGGCATAGGCGCGCACCTGGGTGGGTTCGCCGGAAATGCCGATCACCCCCACCTGCTGGCTACGAAAGCTAAATGGCAGGTTAATGCCTGGCCGTACCCCTTTAAGATGCGCTGCGGTCACCGCATCAATTTCCACTACCCGGTTCTCGGTTAGCGCCAGCACCGCGCCCTCATGGCGCTGGAACAGGCGTGAGGGGTTACCGGAGGCAATGATGACACCGTTGCTGTCCATAACGTTGACGGAATGATTGATGATGCCCATCGCCCGCTGCACGATCTGGCGCGCGGTGGATTCTGCCAGCAAATTGGTGGATCTGAGCATCAGGAGAGTCCCCATGGGTGATTATGGAGGCAGTTATACGTCATTTATCGCGGCTGATTAAAGCGCACTGGCTCAACAAGCCACGGCGATCACAGTTCGGCTGGAAAATAGCAAAAAAAAACGCCAGACCGATAAGGCCTGGCGCTATACACCGCAATGAAAAACCGATCAGCCGAGGATGGTCGCCAGTTCAGCGCTCACTTCGGTCACTTTACGGGTGCCGTCGATTTTACGGTATTGGGTGTTGCCTGCTGCAGCTTCTTTGCTGTAGTAGGAAATCAACGGTGCCGTCATCTGGTGATATTCAACCAGACGTTTGCGCACGGTTTCTTCCTGATCGTCTTTACGGGTCGTCAGGTCTTCGCCGGTTGCGTCGTCTTTGCCTTCCACCTTCGGCGGATTGAATTTAACGTGGTACACGCGGCCAGATGGCGCATGCACGCGGCGACCAACGATGCGATCAACGATCAGTTCGTCCGGCACGTCGAATTCCAGCACATAATCCACGTTGATGCCGGCTTCTTTCATCGCGTCAGCCTGTGGAATAGTGCGTGGGAAACCGTCCAGCAGGAAGCCGTTACGGCAGTCTTCCTGGGTGATGCGTTCTTTAACCAGTGCAATGACCAGTTCATCGGTTACCAGCTTGCCGGCATCCATGATTTCTTTCGCCTGCTTGCCCAGTTCACTGCCGGCCTTCACGGCTGCGCGCAACATATCACCAGTAGAGATTTGCGGAATACCGTATTTCTCCATGATGAATTGAGCCTGAGTACCTTTACCAGCGCCCGGAGCGCCCAGCAGAATGATACGCATTGCGTAAATCCCCTTGCTATGTAGTTTTTATAAAATTGCGAAAACGCTCAACCATACCATTTCAGGGGGGGCTGGCTCAAGGTACCCGAGGAAATCGATTGCGGAGCAGAAAGGGCAAAAAAGAGGGTAAAACGCTGAAAATCAGTGAGAAAAGCAAAAAAAAACGCCTCCAACCTTTAGGTCAGAGGCGTATAAGGTCGAAATTATGCGGACAACAGCTTATTCATGCGGCGGATAAACTGATTTGGGTCTTCCAGCGTGCCGCGTTCGGCCAGCAGCGCCTGATCCAATAACAGGTCAATCCATTCGGCGAATTGTTCGTTATCGCCCACATCGGATGCGCGTTTGACCAGCGCATGCTCCGGATTCAATTCGAAAATGTATTTCACGGCCGGCGCTTCCTGGCCCGCAGCGGCAAACAGTTTTGCCATCTGGGTGCTCATTTCATCGGCGTCGGTGATGACGATAGCCGGCGTATCGGTCAGGCGGTGCGTCAGGCGCACATCCTTCACACGATCGCCCAGCAGGGTCTTCACGCGGTCAACGAACGGCTCCAGCTGCTTCTCAGCGGCCTTCTGCTCTTCGGTTTCATCCGCCAGTTTGTCCAGCGCGTCGTCCGCCTTGCTGACCGACTGGAACGGCTTGCCGTCAAACTCGGTCAGGTAGCTCATCATCCATTCATCGATACGGTCAGAAAGCAGCAATACTTCGATGCCTTTCTTGCGGAACAGCTCCAGGTGCGGGCTGCTCTTGGCGGCGGCATAGCTGTCGGCAGTGATGTAATAAATCTTCTCCTGCCCTTCGGCCATGCGGCCAACGTACTCTTCCAGCGAAACCGTCTGCGCCGAGCTGTCACTCTGGGTAGAGGCGAAACGCAGCAGTTTGGCGATGGTTTCTTTATTGTTCGCGTCTTCCGCCGGGCCTTCTTTCAACACCAGGCCGAACTGCTGCCAGAACTTCTGGTAGCCTTCCGCGTCGTCTTTGGCCAGTTTTTCCAGCATCTGCAGCACACGCTTGGTCAGCGCGCCACGCAGGTTTTGCGTCACACGGCTGTCTTGCAGAATTTCACGCGAGACGTTCAGCGGCAGATCGTTGGAATCTATCAGGCCACGCACGAAACGCAGGTAGTTCGGCATGAACTGCTCAGCTTCGTCCATGATAAACACGCGCTGAACATACAGTTTCAGGCCGTGCTTGTGATCGCGGTTCCACATGTCCCACGGGGCCTGGGCCGGGATATACAGCAGGCTGGTGTATTCCTGCTTGCCTTCCACCCGGTTGTGGCTCCAGCTCAGCGGATCGGTAAAGTCGTGAGCAATGTGTTTGTAGAACTCTTTGTATTCTTCGTCAGTGACGTCGGCCTTGCTACGGGTCCACAGGGCCTGCGCCTTGTTGATTTTTTCCCAGGTGACGGTGCCGTCTTCTTCGTTTTTGGTTTCAATCTCAACCGGCAGTGCGATGTGGTCGGAGTATTTACCGATCACCGAACGCAGACGCCAGGCGTCGAGGTATTCATCTTCGCCTTCGCGCAGATGCAGAGTGATTTCGGTACCGCGATCTTCTTTGCTGACGTCGGCAATGGTGTAATCGCCCTCACCAACAGACTCCCAGAACACGCCCTGATCGGCGGCGGCACCGGCTGCGCGGGTACGCACGGTGACTTTATCCGCCACGATGAACGCGGAGTAGAAGCCCACGCCGAACTGGCCGATCAATTGGCTGTCTTTGGCCTGATCGGAGCCGATAGACTCCAGGAAGGCTTTAGTCCCTGATTTTGCGATGGTGCCCAGGTTTTCAATCACTTCTTCGCGGTTCATGCCAATGCCATTGTCGGCAATGGTCAGCGTACGCTGGTCTTTATCGAAGGAAAGACGCACACGCAGCTCGCCGTCGCCTTCATACAGCTCTGGCGCGGACAGCGCGCGGAAACGCAGCTTGTCGGCGGCGTCTGAGGCGTTGGAGATCAGCTCGCGCAGGAAAATTTCTTTATTGGAGTACAGCGAATGAATCATCAAATGAAGCAGTTGTTTTACTTCAGACTGGAAACCACGGGTTTCTTGACCTTTCATACTCATTGATTACCTCAAAGATATAGCTACCAAAATCGGACAATGAGGATCAAGTGGGGGTCAGAGCATTGTTTTTCAAGCGACTGGGGGAATTTTTTTGGCAAAGTAACGGGGCCGTGATGGCCCCGCTAAGCATCAGAACTTGATAACGTGGCGACCGGCCAGGGAATGCGACAGCGTGGTGCCGTCGACCATCTCCAGCTCGCCACCCACCGGCACGCCGTGGGCAATGCGGCTGGCCACTACGCCATACTGGCCACACATCTCGGCGATGTAGTTGGCGGTTGCGTCACCTTCCACCGTCGGGTTGGTCGCCAGGATCACTTCAGTAACGCTTTCTTTTTCCAGCCGTTGCTCCAGCCGATCCAGACCGATATCGCCTGGGCCAATGCCGTCCATCGGCGACAGGTGGCCCATCAACACAAAGTAGCGCCCGGCGAACTGGCCGGTCTGCTCGATGGCGTGAATATCAGCCGGGCTTTCCACCACGCAGATCTGGCCGTTTTGTTGACGGCGCGGATTAGCGCAGATGGTGCAGATATCCTGCTCGGTGAAGGTGCGGCAATCGGCACAGTGACCGATTTCCGACATGGCGCGGGTCAGCGCCTGCGCCAAACGCATGCCACCGCTGCGATCGCGCTGCAACAGTTGGAATGCCATGCGCTGCGCCGACTTGGGGCCAACGCCCGGCAGGCAACGCAACGCCTCCATCAGTGTTTCAAGGAGCGGGCTGGTTTGCATCAGAACGGCATCTTAAAGCCAGGTGGCAGTTGCATGCCATTGGACACAGACGCCATTTTCTCTTTCTGGGTTTCGTCGATACGACGTGCGGCGTCGTTGATCGCAGCAGCGATCAGGTCTTCCAGCATATCTTTATCGTCTTCCATCAGGCTCGGATCGATCTCCACACGACGGCAGTTGTGCGCGCCATTGATGGTGACTTTCACCAGGCCGGCACCGGATTCGCCAGTCACTTCCAATTTGGCGACTTCTTCCTGCATCTGCTGCATTTTTTCTTGCATTTGCTGGGCTTGCTTCATCAGGTTGCCCAGACCGCCTTTACCAAACATAGTCGTCTCTCGTCGCTAGGGCCGCGCACTTTACGCAGCGTTTAAATGGGGCGAATACTCTCTTCATCCAGGTCCGCGTCGAAGAAACGGCGCAAAGTCTGAATATGGGTATCCGTAACGATCGACTGGCGCGCCTGCGCCAGTTTTTCTTCATAAATGGCTTGTCGCCACTCCAGCGGAGTCCGCTCCGCCGGATTATCGTCTTCCACCACGGTCAACTCAACCGGGCTACCGTACAGCTCGCTGAGCGCATCGGTCAGCACCTTCTGCGCCGAAGGCGAATTCAGGTGACGCTGCGACGACCGCAGGTGAAGACAAATCTTACCGGGTTCCAACTGTTGTTTAACCGCGTTTAATGCCAGTTGCTGCACCAGTTTTGGGATTTTAAGCTTATCGATTTCCGCCGCCCAGGCGTCGCGTTCCAGCGATTCAACCACCAGTTTGGCCGACAGCTCGGGCGTTTTCTCATGCTCGAGCGCGGTGCGCAACGCTTTCGGCGTAGCCAGCGGCTCCGGTTCGGCCTCCGGCTCGGTCAGTGCGCGCCAGCGATAAGCCTCCGGCTTGGCCGGTTTTTCCTGCACGATCTTTTCCGCCTGGCGCTGCTGGCTGCGCTCAGTCACGGAAGCCAATCGCTCCAGTGCCGAGTTCGCCGGCCGCGCTTTTCCAGGCGCCGCCGGTTCACTCTTTTTTGTTGTGGATGCTCCCTGCTGCCTCAGCAGTTGGGTACGCGCCTTTAATAATTGCGCGGTAGCATCCGGTAAATTCGCTTGCTGATTGTTCTGCGGTGCAACCTGCCCTAACGGCGGCGGTGCGTCCTGAAACTGTGGCGGCTGGGCCGCTTGAACCTGCGGCTGAGCCATCTGCACAGGTGCAGTCTGCACCATGGCTACCGGCTCGGGGATCATCGCCTTCGGATGAAACGCCAGCGCGCGCAGCAGGGTCATTTCAACCCCCATGCGGCGATCCGGCGCAAAGGCCAGCTCTTTGCGGCCAACCAACAGCGTTTGGTAATAGAGCTGTACGTCAGTCGGCGGCAAGGTACGCGCCAGCTCACGCAGCCGCTGTTCAATGGCGGCGTAATGATTATCCAACACCGACGGCAGCAACTGCACCATCGCAATACGGTGCAGCAACGCCAGCGTCTCGATCAGCAGATTTTCCCAATCGACACCGCGCGAAGCGGCCTGCGCGACCTGGGCCATCACCTTTTCGCCATCGGCACTGACCAGCGCTTCGAGAATGGCCAGCGGCTGTTCATCGTCAAGCGTGCCCAGCATTTGGCTGACGGTGGCGGTAGTCACCTGCCCCTGTCCCATGGCAATCGCCTGGTCAGTGAGGCTCAGTGCATCACGCATGCTGCCATCGGCGGCACGCGCCAATAGCTGCAACGCACGCTGATCGCTGGTGATCTGCTCTGCCTGCAGCACCGTTTCCAACTGGCTGCGGATCTGATCGACGTCCAGCGCCTTCAGATGAAATTGCAGACAGCGGGACAAAATGGTTACCGGCAACTTTTGCGGGTCGGTGGTTGCCAACAGGAATTTGACGTGCGAAGGCGGCTCTTCCAGCGTTTTCAACAGCGCATTGAAGCTGTGACGCGAGAGCATGTGCACTTCGTCAATCAGGTAAACCTTGAAGCGGCCACGGGCGGGGGCATACTGGACGTTATCCAGCAGATCGCGGGTATCTTCCACCTTGGTTCTGGACGCGGCGTCGATTTCGATCAGATCGACAAAACGCCCCTGCTCAATCTCGCGGCAGTTATCACATTGACCGCACGGCGTGGCGGTGATGCCGGTTTCACAGTTCAGGCCTTTGGCCAGCAGGCGCGCAATGGTGGTTTTACCCACGCCGCGCGTACCCGAGAACAGATAGGCGTGATGGATCCGCCCCAGCGAGAGGCCGTTAGCCAGTGCCGTCAGGACATGTTCCTGTCCGACCACATCTGCAAACGTTTGAGGGCGCCACTTACGGGCTAGAACCTGATAGCTCATTAATACCGGAAAAGTCGAGTAATCTGGAGGGTCATGCTAACACAGCCCCGCGGCGATCCGCGAGGCCGTTGTGGTAATGCAGATCAGTGGCCGGAGAAGTTGACCAGGCTGTAGCATTCAATACCCAGGGTGTTTAAACGCGCTTCACCGCCGAGATCCGGCAGATTGATAATGAAGGCGGCGTCGGTCACTTCACCACCCAGACGGCGGATCAGTTTTGCTGTGGCTTCGATGGTGCCGCCGGTTGCCAGCAGATCGTCCACCACCAGCACTTTATCACCGGCGCTGATAGCATCGGTGTGGATTTCCAACTTGTCGGTGCCGTATTCCAGCTCATAGCTTTCGCTGAGGGTGGCACGCGGCAGCTTGCCCGGTTTGCGCACCGGTACAAAACCCACGCCCAGCGCCAACGCAACCGGGGCGCCAAACAGGAAGCCGCGCGCTTCGGTGCCAACCACTTTGGTGACGCCCGCTTCGCGGAAACGCTCAACCAGCAATTCAATGCTGGCGGCGTAGGCCAGCGGATTTTCCAGCAGGCTGGTGACGTCACGGAACAGTATGCCCGGCTTAGGGTAATCCGGGATGGTTTTGATACTGTCTTTAATAAACTGAAGCTGCTGCGCAGTAGCGGTCATAATTGTTGCCTGATAAAACTGCCTGATGACTTGCGCGCAGGTCATCTTAACCCGCACACGAAAACGGTCAAATTTATGCAAACTGGCGGACAAATGCAACCGACGGTGTGCGATCAGCGCCGTTTTTGTTGTGGCAGGTCAACAACCGGCAGCCGTGACATAAAGATCAGCAGAACGGCCAGCATCACCAACAGTAAACCGCGCACCCACCAAAGCTTCACCAACCACAGCGAAACCGCAAACGTCAGCACAATCATCAATACGGCCTTCCATTTGGTCCCCGGCGGCAAGGCGCGGTGCTGTTGCCAATGGCGCAGATAGGAGCCAAACCATGAACGGTACAGCAACCAGGCGTGAAATCGCGGCGACGAACGGGCAAAGCACCAGGCGGCCAGCAGCAGAAAGGGCGTGGTGGGCAGCAGCGGCAATACCACGCCCAGCGTCGCCAGCACCACCGCCAGCCAACCGAGGATTATCAATAACCAACGCGTCATGGGGATCCTTGTCCATCAATCTGTCTGACGTCACTTTATCACCAGCCTCCCCAGCGTCACCAGTCGCAGCGGCCGGAATATGCGTACAGCGCTTGTTTCACGGTGTGAACGCGTGCAAGCTGAGCCCACTATCCTCGTCATGGAGCCAACGTGAGTACTCAGCGTCTTTTACAAGTGTTAGAACAACAGATCACGGTGTTAGCCGGCGAAATCACACCGCAAGGAGACGCACCGATCCCTCAGGCACGCTTTGACGCTGCGTTATTTTCCAACCGCGGCACCCGGCTGCGCGATTACCTGACAGAAGTACAAAAGAACTTCGCCCAGTTGCAGACCGCAGCCAACGACAGCCGCACCACCCAGGTGGCCTTTCTGGCCGAGAGACTGGTGGCGCAGATCACCGCCCTGCAGCGCGAATTGGCGACCCAGGCGCTGCGCCGGAAAAATCAGCCCAAGGAAGTCGTGGCGGCCGATTTGTACCATAAGCTGGCTGAGCATCAGGATTATGAGCGTCGGATTATTTCGATGATCCAGGATCGGGAAAGCCTGTTGGGCAGACAGACCACGCTGGCAGCACAGCAAAAACTGCAGCATGAGCTGGCGGCGCTGGAAGGCCGATTGATGCGTTGCCGCCAGGCGCTGGCACGAATCGAGCGCAGTATTGAACGTAAAGAAAACGGTTTTTGAAGATTTATCACAATATTTTAATGATTCTTCCCCTCCGCGGATCTTGTTCACTATACTCAGCCGAAGCGAAGCATCACTCATTCATCTCAATTTAAACGTGGGTTTTATGTCTCTAGAAAATGCCTCAGCAGAATTGCAACTGGCGGTAGACCTGATTTACCTGCTGGAATGCAATGAGATCGATCCGGCCACCGCGCTGGCGGCGCTGGATATTGTCAAACGGGACTACCAGGAAAAGTTGCAGCGCAACGGCGTAACCTCCCCTTACCTGCCTGTCGGCCAGTAAAAAGGGTTTAGGTTGCTGACAAAGCAGGAAAAAACGTGGTTTTTCCTACTTTGTGGTGATCAGCCGAAAATCAATAAATTGATTTTCCTAATTTTTTATTTATCGAACTCTACTCGCTCTGTGCAGGAGTGAGGTTTGTCAGCAGTCTGAAGGCTTTACAGCCTGCGCTGAACCCTTGCTTCTCAATCCATTATCATCCTGCCGACGTACCGCCTTCATCCGGCGATAATGTCCGTTTCACTTCCTGCACCTCGTTGCCCTGCTGATTATGCAAATACACCTCAAGCTGGTTGAAGGCGATATTGATATCGTTCTCACGGCACAGGCGTTCGATCGAGCGGTTCAGTTCGTCAACGGTATAGCTGCGGTCACGCAACTCACGCACATAAAGGCGCAGTTCGTGATCCAGCGTGCTGGCGCCGAAATTAAGGAAGAATACCTGCGGCTCGGGATCGGTCATCACCCGCGGGTTATCGCGCGCCGCCTGCAACAGCACCGCTTTCACCTTGTCCAGATCAGATCCGTAGGCTACGCCAACCTTGATCAATACGCGGGTGATGGTGTCTGACAGCGACCAGTTGATCAACCGCTCGGTAACAAACGCCTTGTTAGGGATGATCACTTCTTTGCGGTCAAAGTCGGTGATGGTAGTGGCACGAATGCGGATTTTGCTGACCGAGCCTGAGAAACTGCCGATAGTAATGGTATCGCCGATACGGATCGGCCGTTCAAACAGGATAATCAGACCGGAGACAAAGTTGGCGAAAATCTCCTGTAAACCGAAGCCCAGCCCGACGGTCAAACCGGCCGCCAGCCACTGCAGCTTATCCCAGGATACGCCCAGCGATCCCAGTGCGGTCACTGCCCCCACGGTGGTGATCAGATAGGTCAGTATGGTGGTAACGGCGTAAGAGGTGCCCTGCCGTAACTGCAACCGCGACAACACCACCACCTCCAGTAAACCAGGCAGGTTGCGCGTCATGACGTAGGCGACGATAACCGCCGCTATCGCTACCATCATGTTGCCCAGCGTTACCGCCTGCGCCACGCTGCTGCCGGCAACGGTAGAGGTGTAATGCCATAACGTGATGCTGTCCAGATACGAGATCACCGTCACCAGATCGGACCAAATGGCATAAAAAGCGCTGGCGAAGATAATAAACAGCGCCATGGTGGTCAGTCGCAGCGACTGCTGGTTGATTTGGTCGAGCGCCAAAGGAGGTTCTTCAACCGGTTCCAGCCCTTCGGCTCCCTCTTTCTCTTTCGCCAGGCTCTGGCGACGGGCCAGCGCACGGCGGTAGGCCAGACGGCGCGCCGCGACGCTCAGCCCACGGATCGCAGTCAGATATACAATATTCCACAGGAAAAACAGGTACAGACTGTCGATCCAGCGGCCAGCCAGCCGCAGCGTGGTGTAGAAGTAACCGGCAAACATCAGCCCAAGCAGGATCAACGGCGTGGCAGCAATGGCGGTAACAATCACCAGCCGTACCGCGTGCGAACCTTTCTCGCGCCAACTGTCACGGCACATCGGGAACACCAGCACGGTCAGCAGTGCCAGCGTCAGCATGACCACCACCTGGCCGATCACGTCTTCCACCAGCCGCAGCGGCGCTTTCTCGCCCAGCACCGACCAGAAGATCAACGGCAGCAGCGCCAGGCCCAGCCGCACCGTCTGACGGCGGTAATGCGCACAAAGCTCAGGGGCAAAATTAAAGTGCCGCTCACAAACGCCGCCGACTGCCAGCATGCGGTAGGTGAAGCCGAAAATCAGCCAAAATAGCGCCAACTGCTGCGACAGCGCCCAAATGAAATCACTGAGGCCAATTTCGGCACGATCCCCCCAGAACCCCGCCCCCAGCAACAGCGCCGAGCCGGGAACGACCTTCAGCAAGGTCAGTAAGATGGCTTTGGGTGTGTGCAGTTGGCCATCGCGCTTTAACTGCCCGACATCGTTGGCCAGCCGTTGCAAATGGCTGTCGATCAGCTTGTAGCGCCAGCGTAACAGGCCGAGCAGCAGCAACAGCGGGATCAGCACCACCAGCGAATTCAAACCGCCCTGCACTATTTTTCCAAGGTCTAATTTGAAATCGAGGGTGGCGAGCTGATCTCTGACCGCCCCCGGCAGAGCTTTCAACCACGCCAAATCAACCGGTTTGTTACTGTTAACCCAGAAAATCTGCTGGGTCAGCGTATCCCGCAACGAGCTGTTAACGCTGGTCAACTGCTGCTGGTTGATCTGCAGGTTGATCGACTGCGCCAACTGATTGCTAAGCTGTTTGTTCAACTGATCCAACAGCTCACGCCGCATATCGACGATTTCGTTTAAAGCGTCCAGCACGTCCGCACTGGCTTTTTCTTTGCTGTCGGCAACCAGCTTATTGATGTAATCGTCGCCTTTGAACAGGTCGTCGCGCTGCTGGTTGATATCAAACTGTTCCAGACGCAGATCGGCGATGCGCGTGCCCATGTCTGCCACCAGCGTCCCCTGCGGCAGGCTCTGTTGCTGCTGATACAAAATGCGTGACAGCACCAGACTGCCTTTGAGCACCTGGATCTGTTCTTTTAGATTACGTTCCGCCTGCAGGCCACGATCGAGCCAGTTCTTCACCCGAATATTCTGCTGGAACAAAACGTTGCTCTCTTCGGTGGCGGCAATCAGCCGTTGGCTGAGCTGGCGGTTAACGTCCAGCTCTTTACTGACCAGCTGATCGTGCTGGATGTCCGTGGCATCTTCCGGGTTCTGCGCCTCTTTGGCAGTTTTTTCCGACAGCGTCAGGCGCTTGCTGTTGACCACTTCTTGCAGCAACTGCACGTTGTGATCCAAAGCATCAATATGCCCGGTGGTGTAATCGCGCTGTTTCTGCAGCAAATCTTGCAGGGTGGTGTTGGCTTCCAGGCTTTTGCGCTGCAGATCAATTTGCGCATTGAGCAACGTCTGTTCGGTTGCCAGCATCACTAACTGGCTGTCGCGCAGTGAGTTTTGGCCCGGCGTCTGATCGTTGATTAGGTTACGGATCTCCTGCAGACGCTGCGAAGCGGTGTACATGCTGCTCTGCACCCGCTCCGGCTGGGTCTGCAGTGAAACCAGCTGGCTGTTATAGGTCGACAGGTTTTCCTGCGCAGTCTGCAGGTCGTCGAGGGTTTGATAAAGGCGGGTTTCCAACTGGCGCAGCGAAAGCTGCAGCAGTTCGGCCCTGGCGGCCGTGCCGTCTACCGGCGTCTTGAGTGCATCGAGATCGGCGGTTACCTGACGCAATTTGCCCGGCGCCAGTTGCAACTGTTGCTTAAGCTGAGCGCCATCCTGTTTAGTGCGTTCAATCGCGTCCAGCAGCTCAAGCGTGCGGGCCAAATCTTGTTGGGTGAGCTTATTGACCGGGGTCAGCGTCTTTTGCTTGTTCAAGGCTTCAATCTGGCCTTGAATTTCGCTACGGGACGGCAGGTCGCCATTCAGGGACGCATAGGCCACAGGTTGGCACACCGCACAAACCGCGATCAGTAAAAACAGGGCAAGGGTGCGGGAAAGGCCCACACTCAGGAACGAGGGGAACGCCAGAAAAGAACCTTTAGCTAACCTGCGATGCATGATTTGGCTTCGAATCAATAATAAAGAAGCCTAAAGATTATCACGATCGCAGATAGCCAAAGAATAAGAAAAGCATTGCTGGTGATGTACAGATGTCGCAGGATCAGAACGTCAGCACTTTTCCTGCCGCCAGCGTCCACTGCGCCAACTCGACCAGGGTTCCGATCTCTACCCCATCCGCCAGTGGCAATTGGCTCACGCCACGTGCGTCGGCGCAGGTCTTGCACAGCTTCACCGGCACCTGTTGCGCGGTGAGAATTTCCAGCATCTGCTGCAAATGGTAACCTTCGCGCGGCTGTTGGCCTGCCAGCCCGGCCACCACCGCATCGGACATCAGAAACAGTTTTAGGTCGAGATCGCTTTGCTGCTCTTTCAGGGTAATGGCCAGACGCAGGGCGTTAAACAGGGATTCGTGGCCATAGGCGGCGCCATTGGCAATCAACACTACGGATGACATGGTGTTTCTCCTATAAAGGATGGATTTCGACGCTGTGTGGCTGCGTCGCCAGTTCTTCCGGCTTGATTCGTAAGGCGGGACTGAATTGGACCATTTCGAGGAAGGAGTCGATCAGCGCCGTCGCTTCGGCTTTCAGATCAAAGCTCTCCGGCATAAACAGCCAATTCTCCATCAGGCCGGTAATATAAGCATGCAGGATAATTGCCGCGCGGCGGGTGTGCAAATCAACGGGCAGTTGGCCATGGGCCATACAGTCACGCAGCACCGACTCAATGCGTTCATAACCTGCCAGGTACAAGACTTTACGCGCCTCATGCAGCGGCATCATCTCACCGACGAATTCGCACTTGTGGAAAACGATTTCCATCAGCGCTCGTCGGCGGCTGTCATCGACCGTAGCCGTCAGAATGTAAATCAGAATTTCCCGTAAAATACGCAGTGGATTCTCGGGGAACTTTGCCTGATACTCTAGTTCCAGATCACCAATTTTTGACTCTGATAATTCCCAAACTTCATTAAACAGGTCTACCTTGTTCTTGAAGTGCCAATAAATTGCACCACGCGTAACTCCGGCAGCAGTGGCAATATCTGTCAGTGACGTTGCAGAAACGCCACGTTCAGAAAATTCTTGCACCGCAGCATCAAGTATGTGCTGTCGAGTTTCTAGCGCCTGCTGTTTGGTTTTTCGTGCCATGACGTTGTTTTTTCGGGGGAGTGTGATTTACATACATTCGCGTATGTATGTACCATAGCACGCACATATAATTAACGCAGCAATGGGTTTTAAAGCTTGTGATCCATTGATCATTTTGAAATCGGACACTTGAGGTTTTTCTATGAACAAAAACAGAGGGTTAACGCCTCTGGCGGCAGTTCTGATGCTTTCAGGCAGCTTAATGCTTACAGGATGTAACGATAAAGAAACCCAACAGCAAGGCGCCCATCCACCGGCTCCCGAAGTGGGTGTAGTGACTTTGAAGGCCGAGCCTCTCAATATGACTACCGATCTTCCTGGCCGCACCGCTGCGTATCGTATCGCCGAAGTTCGCCCTCAGGTCAGCGGTATTATCCTGAAACGCAACTTTGTTGAAGGCAGTGATATCAAGGCAGGCACTTCCCTGTATCAGATTGATCCTGCTACCTATCAGGCAAGCTATGACAGCGCCAAAGGCGATCTGGCCAAAGCACAGGCCAGCGCTTCTATCGCGCGCGTGACGGTCAACCGCTACAAGCCCTTGCTGGGCACCAGCTACATCAGCAAGCAGGATTACGATACAGCCGTTTCCAACCTGCAGCAGGCAGACGCCGCTGTGATAGCCGCAAAAGCGGCGGTTGAAACTGCGCGTATCAACCTGGCTTACACTAAAGTGACGTCCCCAATCTCCGGGCGTATCGGCAAATCTTCAGTAACCGAAGGCGCGCTGGTCAGCAACGGTCAAACCACGGCGCTGTCTACCGTGCAACAGTTGGATCCGATTTACGTCGACGTCACTCAGTCGAGCAACGACTTCCTGCGCCTGAAGCAAGAATTGGCCAGCGGTGCGCTGAAACAGGAAAACGGCAAGGCCAAGGTGAAACTGCTGCTGGAGAACGGCGCGCAGTACGCTCAGGAAGGCACGCTGGAATTCTCTGACGTCACCGTGGATGAAACCACCGGTTCAATCACCATTCGCGCCCTGTTCCCTAACCCGAACGATACGCTGCTGCCAGGTATGTTCGTTCGCGCCCGTCTGGACGAAGGCGTGCGCAGCGATGCATTGCTGGTGCCACAGCAGGGTGTAACACGTAACCCGCGTGGCGAAGCTACCGCGATGGTAGTGGGCGCTGACGATAAAGTCGAAATGCGCACGCTGAAAGCGGACCAGGCGATTGGTGACAAATGGTTGGTTACCGACGGCTTGAAAGCCGGCGACCGCGTAATTGTCACTGGCCTGATGAAAGTCCGCCCAGGCGCTCAGGTAAAAGTGCAGGAAGTTGACACTCAGGCGCAAAAGCAGCCGCAGTCTGAAGCGCAGAAGTCATAAAAAGGAGCCGGTAAGACATGGCTAAGTTCTTTATAGATCGCCCTATTTTCGCCTGGGTAATCGCCATCATCGTCATGTTGGCGGGTGTGCTGTCAATAATGAAACTGCCGATTGCGCAGTATCCAACTATTGCACCACCGGCGGTCAGTATTTCCGCAAACTATCCGGGCGCAGATGCAAAAACGGTGCAGGATACCGTGACTCAGATTATCGAACAGAACATGAACGGTATCGATAATCTGATGTACATGTCCTCCACCAGTGATTCCTCTGGTAGCGTCACCATTACACTGACGTTTAACTCTGGAACAGACCCTGACATCGCGCAGGTTCAGGTACAGAACAAACTGTCATTGGCTACGCCGTTACTGCCGCAAGAAGTACAGCAGCAGGGCCTGAAAGTTGAAAAGTCCAGCAGCAGCTTCCTGATGGTAGCCGGCTTCATTTCCGACGATCCGAGCATGACTCAGGACGACATCGCGGACTATGTGGCCTCTAACATCAAGGACCCGATCAGCCGTTCATCCGGCGTGGGTGAAGTGCAGCTGTTTGGTGCCCAGTACGCGATGCGTGTCTGGTTGGATCCAAATAAGCTCAATAACTTCCAATTAACCACTACTGATGTGACGTCCGCCATTACCGAGCAGAACAACCAAATCGCCGCAGGGCAATTGGGTGGGATGCCACCGGTGCCGGGTCAACAGCTTAACGCCTCGATCATCGCGCAGACCCGTCTGACCTCTCCAGAAGAGTTCGGCAAAATTCTGCTGAAGGTGAATGCCGACGGTTCTCAGGTTCGCCTGAGCGACGTGGCACACATTGAGCGCGGAGCTGAAAGCTATGCGGTGACCGCACGTTATAACGGCAAACCGGCGGCAGGCCTGGGTATCAAACTGGCTACCGGTGCCAACGCCCTGAACACCGCTCAAGGTGTGAAAGACGCGCTGACCAAAATGCAGCCTTTCTTCCCGCAAGGGATGAAAGTGGTTTATCCGTACGACACCACGCCGTTCGTTAAAATCTCGATTAACGAAGTGGTGAAAACGCTGATCGAAGCCATCATCCTGGTATTCCTGGTGATGTATTTGTTCCTGCAAAACTTCCGCGCAACCCTGATCCCGACCATTGCGGTACCGGTGGTGTTGCTGGGGACCTTTGCCATTTTGGCGGCCTTCGGCTTCTCGATAAACACCCTGACGATGTTCGGCATGGTGCTGGCGATAGGCTTGTTGGTGGATGATGCCATCGTGGTGGTAGAGAACGTCGAGCGTGTAATGTCCGAAGAGGGACTGCCGCCGAAGGAAGCCACCAAGAAATCGATGGAACAGATCCAGGGCGCGTTGGTCGGTATTGCCATGGTGCTGTCGGCGGTATTCGTCCCTATGGCGTTCTTCGGCGGCTCGACCGGTGCTATCTACCGTCAGTTCTCCATCACCATCGTTTCTGCGATGGCGCTGTCAGTACTGGTAGCGTTGATTCTGACGCCTGCACTGTGCGCCACCTTGTTGAAACCCGTAGCGAAAGGCGACCACGGGGTTAAAACCGGCTTCTTCGGTTGGTTTAACCGCATGTTCGAAAAGAGCACCCATCACTACACCGACAGCGTAGCCAACATTCTGCGCAGCACCGGTCGTTATCTGGTGATCTACCTGCTGATCGTTGTCGGCATGGCGCTGCTGTTCCTGCGCTTGCCTTCCTCGTTCCTGCCGGACGAAGACCAGGGCATTTTGCTGACCATGGTGCAGTTGCCTGCTGGTGCTACCGAAGCGCGTACCTCTAAGGTTCTGGAAGAAGTCACCGACTACTTCATGACCAAAGAAAAAGACAACGTAGTTTCGGTGTTTACCGTTGCGGGCTTCGGCTTTAACGGTAACGGTCAGAACAACGGTTTGTCATTCGTCAGCCTGAAAGACTGGTCTGAACGTAAAGGTGAAGAGAATAAGGTCCCGGCGATTGCAGGCCGCGCAATGGGCGCGTTCTCGCAAATCAAAGATGGCCTGGTATTCCCGTTCAACCTGCCGGCGATTATCGAACTGGGTACCGCGACCGGTTTTGACTTCCAGCTGATTGACCAGGGTGGCCTGGGACATGAAAAACTGACCGAAGCACGTAACCAGTTGCTGGGCATGGCTGCCAAGCATCCGGACATGCTGGTGGGCATGCGCCCTAACGGTCTGGAAGATACGCCGCAGTTCAAACTGATTATCGACCAGGAAAAAGCCAAGGCTCTGGGCGTTAGCATCACCACCATTAACAGCACGCTGAGCACCGCGTTGGGTGGCTCTTACGTTAACGACTTCATCGACCGTGGTCGTGTGAAGAAAGTGTACGTACAGGCTGATGCGCCGTTCCGTATGTTGCCGGAAGATATCAATAAATGGTTTGTCCGCGGCACCAGCGGCCAGATGGTTCCGTTCTCCGCCTTTTCCTCGGCGAAATGGGAATACGGTTCACCGCGTCTGGAACGTTATAACGGTCTGCCTTCCATGGAAATCTTGGGGCAGGCAACGCCAGGCAAGAGTACCGGTGAAGCCATGAACCTGATGGAAGAACTGGCCTCCAAGCTGCCGAGCGGCATTGGTTACGACTGGACCGGTATGTCCTATCAGGAACGTCTGTCCGGTAACCAGGCTCCAGCACTGTATGCCATCTCGATTCTGGTGGTGTTCCTGTGTCTGGCAGCATTGTACGAGAGCTGGTCAATTCCGTTCTCGGTCATGCTGGTTCTGCCACTGGGGGTTATCGGTGCGTTGCTGGCGGCCACCATGCGCGGCCTTAACAACGACGTTTACTTCCAGGTGGGGCTGTTGACCACCATAGGTCTGTCGGCGAAGAACGCCATATTGATTGTGGAATTCGCCAAGGACCTGATGGATAAAGACGGCAAGGGTCTGATAGAAGCCACGTTGGAAGCGGTGCGTATGCGTCTGCGTCCAATTCTGATGACTTCTCTGGCATTCATCCTCGGGGTTCTGCCGCTGGTTATCAGCAGCGGTGCAGGCTCCGGCGCACAGAACGCGGTAGGTACCGGCGTTATGGGCGGGATGATTACCGCAACCGTGCTGGCCATCTTCTTCGTTCCGGTCTTCTTCGTGGTGGTTCGCCGCCGCTTCAGCAAGAAGTCTGAAGATGTGGAACACAGCCACCCGGTTGATCATCACTGATAACTCAGTGACTGCTTCCCCCTGAATACAAAGGCCGCTTATGCGGCCTTTTTCTTTGGCTTCATCGGCTTAATGCAAACCACTCTCATTAATTTATCGGCAGATGCATTTTGTACTTGATCCGCCCTGCCGTGCGGCGCATAATTATTGTTATAGTATAACATTACATTGGAGCGCATCATGAAAGCAGGCATCCACCCAAACTACCGTACCGTGGTGTTCCACGACCTCAGTGCCGATACCTACTTTAAGGTGGGTTCGACCATTAACACCGATCGCACCATTGAGCTTGAAGGTGAAAGCTGGCCGTATGTCACTCTCGACGTCTCTTCCGCTTCGCACCCGTATTACACCGGCAAGCAGAAAGAGTTCTCTAAAGAAGGCAGCACTGCGCGCTTCCAGCAACGTTTTGGCCGCTTCTTTACCGGCAATAAGTAACAGGGGATCCACATGCAGGTTTTGAGTTCATTGCGTTCGGCGAAGAACCGCCATCCGGATTGCAAGGTCGTGCGCCGTAAAGGCCGTATCTATGTGATTTGTAAAACTAACCCACGCTTCAAAGCGGTACAGGGACGTAAGAAAAAGCGCTAAGTAAAGCAGTGCCATCTGTCTGTCGCAAAGCCCCGTTGCTGCTCAACGGGGCTTTTTTTATGGAGAAAGCTGAAACACCAAAAATGCCCTGCCTGACAGACAGGGCGAATGCGTTATTTCATGCTGCCGAGTAGAGTATCGACATTGTGCTTAAATGCCTGCTCGTAAGTGGCTGCTGGACCATTAGCTTTGGATAAGGCTTCCGGATACAGTTCCCCCCCGGCCTTGGCACCGGTGGCGGCGGCAATTTGCTTCACCAGGCGCGGATCGGTTTGGTTCTCAATAAAGTAGGCATTAACCTTCTCCTGCTTGATCTGTTTGATCAGCCCGGCCACGTCGCTGGCACTCGCCTCAGCCTCGGTAGAGAAGCCGACCGGGGCAAGGAAGGTGACGCCATATTCTTGACCAAAGTAGCCAAAAGCATCGTGACTGGTCAGCACCTTGCGTTTTTGTTGCGGCACTGCGGTAAACTGCGTTTTGGCCCACAGATCCAACTTCTGCAGCTGCTGGATATATTCCGCGCCGCGCTGACGGAAATAGTTGGCATCCTCAGGATCTGCGGCAATCAGCGCGTTCATCACGTTGGTGGCGTACTGCACGCCATTCTTCATGCTGTTCCAGGCATGAGGATCGGTGACCTCTTTGCCGTCTTCATTCATCTGACGCGAGTTGATCCCCTGCGATGCGGTAATCACCTGCCCTTTGTAACCCGAGGCACTGACCAGGCGATCGATCCACCCTTCCAGGCCCAGGCCACTGACGAACACCACGTCAGCCTGCGACAATAGCTTGCTGTCTTTCGGTGAAGGTTCGAAGCTGTGCGGGTCGCCGTCCGGCCCCACCAGCGTAGAGACATTGACATGTTCTCCCCCCACCTGCTTGACGATGTCGCCGAGGATAGAAAAACTGGCAACAGCGTCAACCGTCTTCGCCATAGCCAATGGGCTGGACAGCAGAGCAGCGACTGCCAGCGATATAGGTAAACGTTTCATACTTTCTCCTTGCACTTGGCACTTCTCAACGGCGCGCCAGGGAATAAATCCCCCCACGCGTCCCAAACAAAATTGACCCAAAGAAAATCACGCTGGCGCTGAGCACGATCGCCGGCCCTGCAGGCAATGACGCGTAGTACGACCATTCCAGCCCGATAAGGCTTGAAAGCATGCCGATACCCATAGCCACCGCCAACGTATGCGGCAAATTACGCGCCCAAAATCGCGCGCTGGCGGCGGGAAGCATCATCAGCCCGACCGACATCAATGTGCCGAGGATCTGGAAACCAGCGACCAGATTGATCACCACCAACGCCAGGAACAATCCATGTATCAGCGCCAGCCAGCGCGGAGCGCTGACGCGTAAAAAGGTGGCATCGAAAGATTCAATCACCAGGGCACGGTACAGTGCGGCCAATGCCAGCAGCGACAAGCTGGCTATCGCCCCCACCATCACAATCGCATGAATATCCACCGCCAGAATCGAACCGAATAACACATGCAGCAAATCAACGCTGGAACCACGCAGCGAGACTAAAGTGACGCCCAGCGCCAGTGACCCCAGGTAAAAACCGGCGAAGCTGGCATCCTCTTTCAGCGGCGTTCGCCGGCTGACCAGCCCGGATAGCATGGCCACCGCCAGCCCGGCAATAAAGCCACCGACGCCCATCGCCACCATCGACATACCGGAAATCAGATAGCCTATCGCTGCACCGGGCAAGACCGCATGGGACAGCGCATCGCCGACCAAACTCATGCGCCGCAACAGCAGAAAAACGCCCAACGGTGCTGCGCTGAGCGACAGGGCAAAGCAAGCCACCAGCGCACGGCGCATAAAACCGAACGAGGCAAAGGGATCGACAAGGAGATCAACCAACATCATTGCGTCACCGCCATTCGACACAGCGGCGAGCTGGCAATATTCAACGCTGGAATGTGTTCCAGCACCCGATCTGCCGCCCCCCAGTGGCAACACTGTGGCGTCAATAACAAGGCCTGCGGGAAATGGTTCGCCACCATCGACATGTCATGCAGCACCGCGATGACCGTCTTGCCTTGTCGATGCAACTGAGCGATCACTTGCAGCAATAGCCGGATAGTGGCGCTGTCGATACCGGTAAAAGGTTCATCCAGTAAAATCAGCGGCGCCTGCTGAACCAACATTCGAGCAAACAGTACCCGCTGCAGTTGGCCACCGGAAAGCTCACCGACCGGGCTGCGGGCCATCGGAGTCATCCCCAGGGTATCCAGCGCCTCGGCTATCTGCTGCGCAGCTCGCTTATTTAGCCCTCGAAACATACCGATCTGCGGCCAACTGCCCATCGCCACCAGATCGCTGACCAGCATTGGGAATTGGCGATCCAACTCGGCCTGCTGCGGTAAATAAGCCATACGCGGTAATTTATTTCCGCTAAAAGACAGGCTCCCACTTTGCAGAGGCAAAAGCCCGGCCAACGTTTTCAACAGTGTTGACTTGCCGGCACCGTTCACTCCGACGACGGCGGTCAAAGAGCCGGAGGTGAAGTGACCGCTGAGCGGCGGAAAAAGCGGGGCACTACCGTAGCCCACGACAGCCTGTTTTAAGGTAATCATGGCAGCGCCACCGCCCAGTAGATGCCTGCCCAGAGTATCGCCAGTAATAAAATGGCGATGCCACAGCGCAATCGGGCAGAGGCGGTGAACAATGAATTCAAGGACGGTATGGCACCATCTTGCGGTGTGGATGTCAGTTTCATGGCCAGACGGAAGGAAAGTTAAGTGTTACATTATAACATCACAAACCTTTCACTGACTCAAGCCCTCACACTACGATTAATGCAACTGAACGTAACAAGGGATGCGTTACTTTCGTTGGCAATTCACCGCTTTGACAACGTCAGCGCTACTCCTTCCGGGATATACCGAGAAATATCAGGGTTATTAATCGATAAACAACGTTGAGATTCTGTAAAAAAGTCGACTGCTAACGAAAAGTTTACCGACGAATTGATAAAAAAGGAGTAAGATTAATAGATAGGATCGCTATACTGCCAGGCATTAAATGCAAGTCACTCTTCGCTGCGACACAATGACGGAAGCACTTTCTGTTAAAAAACTAAAGAAAGTGATTAACGAAAAAATATCAGAGTTGGCACCAGCATTGACCAGCGGCCTGAGTTTTTATTCGGAAAGCGCGCGTTATGCTGAAGGTTCATTAGAAATACTTGATATTCAGGAATTGAGCAGCAGCCAGTATTCAATGAGTTACCGCTATAAATGGACAATTTTCAATGCCTGTCTGGATATCAGCGCCGAG
This sequence comes from Serratia sp. AR11, assembly GCF_056376275.1. NCBI lineage: Bacteria > Pseudomonadati > Pseudomonadota > Gammaproteobacteria > Enterobacterales > Yersiniaceae > Serratia > Serratia sp. AR11. The sequence goes on along the minus strand of NZ_CM150739.1, from coordinate 1,149,318 downwards.
GAATACATCAGCGACAGCGTCACTTTCAGCCAGGCCGAAGCAGGACTTATCTTTGACCTCATTGATAACTCCCGCCCATCTACCGCAGATGAATTGTAAGTTTACGTAATAACAGCAGGCCAGATGCGAAGAAATGATTTATATTCATTATACGGGAAGTTTATTTTATCATCATCTTTAAGCTACCTCTGTCCATGATGTAAATCAGCTTACTCACAGAGTGTTATCAACACCGAAATTAAGACTTACGGAGGGGATGATATGGATGAGTATTCGCCTAAAAGGCACGATATTGCTCAGCTGAAATTCTTGTGTGAAAACCTGTATGATGAAGGTATCGCCACGCTGGGCGACAGCCATCATGGCTGGGTGAACGATCCGACGTCTTCCGTCAACCTCCAGCTTAATGAGTTGATCGAACATATTGCTTCGTTTGTGATGAGTTATAAAATTAAATACATGGACGAAAGTGATTTATCGGAACTTGTCGAAGAGTATCTCGATGATACCTACACGCTGTTCAGCAGTTACGGTATAAATGATTCCGATCTGCGTCGTTGGCAGAAAACCAAGGCGCGATTATTCAGAATGTTCTCAGGAGAGGACATCTGTACGACAATGAAAACTTAGGGGATAATTATCCCCAAACTATTCTATTCGACGGTTTATAACACCAAAGGTTATCATGACTAAAATTGATTATCTGATGCGTTTACGTAAATGCACCACGATCGAAACACTGGAACGCGTTATTGAAAAAAACAAGTATGAGCTTTCAGATGACGAACTGGAGCTGTTTTACTCAGCAGCCGACCATCGCCTGGCCGAGCTCACCATGAATAAACTCTACGATAAAATCCCTACTGCCGTTTGGAAATTCGTAAGATAATCCAGGCTAAAAACGCGTTGAGCCGATACATTCGTCGGCCTCAATGTTACCTCTATCTTCCTATTTTTCTCATTGACTTACTGCACTTTCATTCGTTGTTGAAAATCCTGTAATAACAATTGGAAACAATCCTCAATTAACGCCGGATGGTTCCGATGCGCACTGCGCATTAACGCCACGGTGCGGCTAAGCATCGGCTGCTGTAGTTGAACCACGGTTAATTCATCATCGTTCAAGTGTGTGGTGTAAAGTTGCGGTAAAATAGCCACCGCCAATTTCGAACGCACCAACCCATATAACGTCTCCAAAAAATCCACCTGGAAGCGTGCGGTTAAATTCAGACGATGGCTTTCCGCCAGCGCCAAAACCAACCGACTGATATTCCCCTTGGAGAAAACCGCGATATCTCGTCGGGTTAATTGACGCCATGGCAGATGATGAGATTCAGCCAGCGGATCGTCACGGCGCATAACCACCACGAACGGATCCTCCTGCAACGGATATATCTCCAGCGATTCCGGCACCGAACTGTCGAGCGCGCCAATGCCAAAATCGATCAACCCGTTCTCTAATTGCAATAACAATGAGTCATTGGTTTGATCGTGAAATTCTATCCGCAAACGCGGAAAATTTGCCGCCAGCAATTGCGGCACGGCCGGAAACAACAGCCCGCTGACCGAAGGCACCAGCCCGATACGTACAGTACCATCCCCGCCTGCCAGCATGATGCGCTGCATATCATCAAAAGCCGCCTGCGCCACATTCAGCAGTCGTTCGGCATGCGGCAAGATAGCTGCGCCCTGTTCAGTCAGCGTCACTGCTGAAGCGGTACGGTTCACCAGCTTGCCACCCAGCACCGTCTCTATCTGCCGTAATGCGCTACTCAATGCCGGTTGGCTGATCGCCAGACGGTTCGCGGTATCGGTAAAATGCCGTAGCTGCGCCAGGGTGACGAAATATTGGATCTGCTTTAGAGAAAGCGCGGGTAATCGGCGCCAGGGTTCAGACATGTCAGCTTTCCGTCCGCTAAAAAGTAAACGTTTGCGACAGCATAAACGTTTCTTATCAGGCGATAAATTAAATCATCTGTGCAAAGCCAGTCCGCCGCCCTAGAGTAACAACCCTGTCATCATGCCGGGTAATTACCATGACCACTCATTGCATCAGCACGGGCGAACGCCAGCGTGCGGTGAAGGCCGCATTAGGCCAGCTTCCTTTTGATCTGCTACTGACCAACGCTGCGTTAATTGACATGGCAACCGGCGAAATCCGTAACGTCGACGTCGGCATCGTCGGCGCACTGATCGCCAGCGTCCATCCCTGCGGCACCCTGACCGAAGCCTTGCAGACGCAGGACTTGGCCGGTGCTTATCTGAGCCCAGGACTGATCGACACCCACGTACATGTTGAAAGCTCACACCTGCCGCCGGAACGCTATGCCGAGATTGTCGTCGCCCAAGGCACCACCACCATTTTCTGGGATCCGCACGAGTTGGCCAACGTGCTCGGCATTGCCGGTGTGCGTTATGCGGTAGACGCCAGCCGCGGCCTGCCACTCAGGGTGATCTGCGCAGCCCCTTCAAGCGTCCCCTCCACTCCGGGGCTGGAAATGTCCGGTGCCGATTTTGCCGGCCAGGAAATGGAAACCATGCTGGCGTGGCCAGAAGTCGGCGGCGTCGCCGAGGTCATGGACATGCACGGCGTGTTGAATGGCAGCGAACGCATGCTGGAAATTCTCAATGCCGGGCTTAATAGCGGCAAATTGATCGAAGGCCATGCGCGCGGGCTGAGCGGCGCCGACCTGCAGGCCTATCTGGCGGCGGGAGTCACCTCCGACCATGAGCTGACCTCCGGAGCCGATGCGCTGGAGAAACTACGCGCCGGTCTGACGCTGGAAATCAGAGGTTCCCACCCTTATCTGCTGCCGGAGATTGTCGCAGCGCTGAAAACGCTGCCGCACCTGTCCTCACAAATCACCGTCTGCACCGATGATGTCCCGCCAGATATGCTGCTGGAAAAAGGCGGCATAGTAGCGTTACTCAATATGTTGATCGAACAAGGCCTGCCGGCGACCGACGTGCTGCGGATGGCCACGCTCAATGCCGCCATTCGTTTGCAGCGCAACGATCTCGGGCTGATTGCCGCAGGCCGCGTTGCCGATCTGGTGGTGTTTGATTCGCTGACTCAGCTTAGAGCGCAACAGGTCTACGTCGCAGGTAAATTGACGGCACAGCAAGGCAAGATGCAAAAGCCGCTCAAGGCCAACCCTAACGTGGCGGCACCCCGTGACACCCTGCGGCTGCAACCTTTGGCTGCCGGGGACTTTGTGTTGAAGGTTCCGGCGATCCGTCACGGCAAAGCCACTCTACGCCACATAAAGGGCGCGCGTTTTACCCAGTGGAACGAAACCACGGTCGAAGTACGTAACGGCGAAGTGCAGATCCCGCAAGGCTTTAGCCTGATCTGGGTGCAGCACCGCCATGGCCGCCATCAGGCCACACCGCAACTGGCATTGCTGGAGGGCTGGGGTGAGTTGCGGGGTGCCATTGCCACCAGCTACTCACATGACTCACATAATCTGGTTGTGCTGGGGCGTGATGCCGCCGACATGGCGCTGGCCGCCAACGCCCTGATTGCCAGTGGCGGCGGCATGGCCCTGAGTCAAAACGGGGAAATTCTGGCGCAGGTGGCAATGCCGATTGCCGGTATGCTCTCTGACTTGCCCGCCGCAGAGCTGGCACAACAGTTCAAAAACCTGCGCGATTTGAGCGCACGAATCGCCGACTGGGAACCGCCTTACCGGGTTTTCAAGGCGATTGAAGGCACCTGCCTGGCGTGTAACGCCGGGCCGCACCTGACCGATCTCGGCCTGACCGACGGCTCAACACGTCAGATTGTCGATCCGCTGATCGCCTGCTGGGAAACCCCGGCCTAAAAATAATCATAATAACAATATGTACCCTATGGATTTCAAGTTGCGGCTTAAAATACGACGGGTAACGAAGGAGAGAATTTAAATGGCTGAAAATTCAGTACCTGCTCCAACACCAGGGGGCTGGCTGCAACGGCGTTTTCAACTGCATGCGCGGCAAAGTAATGTCAAAACCGAATGTCTGGCCGGTATCACCGGTTTTCTGGCGGCCGCTTATCTGTTGGTGGTGATCCCAGGGTTGTTAGCCGTCGGCGGCATGGATAAGGGGGCTGCCACTACCGGCACCATTCTGGTGTTTGTGCTGGGTAGCTTGCTGATGGCGTTATACGGCAACCTGCCGTTTATCGTCGGACCGGGCATCGGCGGCTCGGTGTTGGTCGGCGTAACTCTTGCGGGCAGTGAAGGTATCGGTTGGCAGATTGGCCTGGGTATCGCCTGCTGGTCCGGTATTTTGTTTTTCGCCCTGACCCGGCTCGGGCTACGTGAGGTGGTCACCCGTTCGGTACCGCAATCGATCAAGCTGGGGCTGACGGCCTCTATCGGGCTGTTCGTGGCAATACTGGGGTTCCGCAATGCCGGGCTGGTGCTGGCCAATGCAAAATCCAACGCGTTGATGCTGGGTGACTTCACCGCGCCCGGTGCATTGATCGCCCTATGCGGCCTGTTCCTGGCCATCGCCCTGCAGGCCCGACGTATTCCCGGTGCTATTTTGTGGGCCATCCTGTTCGCTACTCTGGTCGGCATCCCGTTCGGCGTCACCCATCTGCCAACCAGCCTGGTGGCGATGCCGCATTCATTGGCCCCGGTGCTTGGCCATGTTGATCTGATAGGTGCATTGAATATCGCCTTCCTGCCCTATTTGTTCGTCTTTTTCGCCTCGGAGTTTTTCTCCACCATGGGCACCACGCTGGCCGTAGGCGGTGAAGCCGGCCTGCTGGACGAACACGGCAATATGCCGCACATCAACCGGCCCTTTATGGTGGACTCTATCGCCGCCGCGCTTGGCCCTATAGTCGGTATTCCTGCCGCCACCGCCCTGATTGAATCCTCTGCGGCGGCAGAAGCCGGTGGAAAAACCGGGCTAACCGCCTTGGCCGCTGCGGTGATGTTTTTGCTGATGCTGCTGTTCACACCGATTGCGCTGATGATCCCGAAAGAAGCCACCGCCCCGGCGCTGATTTTGATCGGTCTGAATATGTTCAGCGGACTACGCAAAGTTGATTTGGCCAACTTCACCGACGGCCTGCCGGTACTGATGATGGTAATGATCACCCTGATCGCCAACAGCTTTGGTACCGGTATCGCTGGTGGATTGCTGTTTTATATCATTATCAAGGTGATTGCCGGTCAATGGCGCGAAGTACCCGCCGGGTTGTATCTGTTGGCGATCCCGCTGGCATACTATTTTGCCACGCTGGTTAGGCACTGATCTAAAAGTGGTGCACTGATATTCTGTCAGCGCACCACTTTAATAACTCGAGTACAGAAATATATTCGCTGTCGCCCTGTAAAATAGACCACACAGGGAGATAACCGATAAATAAACACTTCTTTTACGAAAAACCCTATCAACCATTCCAAATAATGCCCAAACCCATAAAAACGTAAAATCAGAACAACAAAAATAACAACCATTTGATTTTAAATGATTACATTACAAAACCAAAACCGGCCAAACTAAAACCCCATTCCTGATATAAAAACCAACGCTATTTTGCCTAAGCACAACACTTTGTTTATTTAAACTTGCCGAATCTCAATCATCTATTACATTTAATACTTGAGTTACAAATCGTTACAAGGGAAATCACTGTTACTCATCATTCTCCATCTAACAACCAACGGGGATCCTAATGAAATTAACACCAATCATGAGAGGGCTGGCGTTAGCGGGAATGCTATCCGGCTTTGCTATTTCATCCTGGGCAGAAGTTGCGCCGAAAGAAGCAGCCTCCGCAACCAAACAAGCCAATGATGCGCTGTACGATCAGCTCCCCTTCTCAGATAACACCGATTTTGCCAACGCACATAAAGGTTTCATAGCTGCCTTGCCCACCGAAATTATCAAAGGTGAAAAAGGCAATGTCATCTGGAATCCCCAACAGTATGCCTTCATCAAGGAAGGCGAAAAATCACCGGATACCGTGAACCCAAGCCTGTGGCGCTAGTCGCAGTTGATTAACATCAGCGGCCTGTTTGAGGTCACGGATGGTGTTTACCAGATCCGTAACCTGGATCTCTCCAATATGACCATCATTGAGGGGAAAGAAGGCGTTACCGTGGTTGACCCTTTGGTTTCGGCAGAGACCGCCAAAGTGGGTATGGATCTCTATTATAAAAATCGAGGTAAAAAGCCCGTTGTCGCTATTATCTACACTCATAGCCACGTAGACCATTATGGTGGTGTGCGAGGTGTAGTCGATGAGGCCGATGTCAAGTCTGGCAAAGTGAAGGTTTATGCCCCCGCCGGCTTTATGGAGGCCGCCGTGGCAGAAAACATCATGGCGGGTAACGTCATGAGCCGCCGCGCCAGCTATATGTACGGCAATCTGTTGAAACCGGATGCCAAAGGCCAGGTGGGTGCGGGGTTGGGCACCACCACTTCGGCGGGTACCGTCACCCTGATTGCCCCAACCCACATCATAGAGAAAGATGGCCAAAAAGAGGTCATCGACGGCCTTACCTATGATTTCATGCTGGCGCCAGGCTCTGAAGCACCATCAGAAATGCTGTGGTTTATCGAAGAGAAGAAACTCATCGAAGCGGCAGAAGATGTGACCCATACGCTGCATAATACTTATTCGCTGCGTGGCGCAAAAATCCGCGAACCCCTCCCTTGGTCAAAATATATTAACGAAGCGATAGTTCGCTGGGGTGACAAAGCGGAAATCATTATGGCTCAGCACCACTGGCCAACCTGGGGTAACGAGAACGTCGTTAACCTGCTCAAGAGCCAGCGCGATCTTTACCGTTATATTAATGACCAGACCCTTCGCATGGCGAATGAGGGTCTGACCCGTGATGAAATAGCAGCGAAGTTCAAACTACCGGACAGCCTGGCGAAAACCTGGGCCAACCGGGGTTATTACGGTTCGGTGAGCCATGATGTTAAAGCGACTTATGTGCTCTATCTGGGCTGGTTTGATGGCAATCCTGCCACGCTGGATGAACTGCCACCGGAAGAAGCCGCGAAGAAATTCGTCGATTACATGGGCGGTGCCGATGCGATCCTCAAGAAAGCCAAAACCGACTTTGATCAGGGCAACTATCGTTGGGTCGCTCAGGTTGTCAGTAAAATAGTCTTTGCCGATCCGAATAATCAGGACGCGCGTAATCTTGAAGCTGACGCCCTGGAACAGCTGGGCTATCAGGCTGAATCTGGCCCATGGCGTAACTTCTACCTCACCGGCGCTCAGGAACTGCGTAACGGCGTGGTGAAAGGGCCAACCCCGAATACCGCCAGCCCGGATACCGTTCGAGCGATGACGCCGGAAATGTTCTTTGACTTCCTGGCGGTGCATATCAACGGAGAAAAGGCCGGCAAGGCCAAAGCCGTGTTTAACATTGATCTTGGTAGCGATGGCGGCAAGTACAAGCTGGAACTGGAAAACGGCGTGCTAAACCACACCGCCAACGCCGAAGCCAAAGATGCCGATGCCACCCTCACCCTTAACCGCGACACATTGAATAAAATCATCCTCAAGGAGGAAACGCTAAAACAGGCGGAAGATAAGGGAGAAGTGAAGGTAACGGGGAACGGGGCGAAAATGGACGAAATGTTAGGCTACATGGATAACTTTGAATTCTGGTTCAACATTGTAACTCCGTAACACCCATACCCTGCGGCTTTCTAGGTCGCAGGGTAAATCCGAACATATCGGAAATCCGCACGCCGCATTGCTATGCTCCCGCCCTGCTTTGGTATCCAGAGATTTTCCAGCAGTTCATCACCCGTTTCTGGAGCCCTACTTTTCTAGGTTGATTTTTACTTTATTGAGCGCTGAAAGAGTACTTGAGGGGATGGTAAGAAAAAGCAATGAAAGGCAGAAATTGGTGGAGGCCCTGCCAGCTACATCCCGGCACACACGTCACCTGCTACGGCTGCTTCCTTCCGGATCTGACCGAGTTCACAAGTTAGTGTTGCGGGAGAACCAACAGGGCCCCCATTGACGGCTTCTGTACTCTGAAGCGGTGGGCATTATCGGTGATGACCAGCCAAATAGCAAGCCAACCGGGGCCAACCGCTGTTTTCTTACCCACCTCGACTGTGGCACACTTTCATCCTTGGTTTTTGCCGCAGCAGGAAAACAGAAATGGAGCCAGAAGATGCCTCATTCAGCCAACGCGTGTTCCACGTGATAGCCGCTATTCCCTATGGCAAGGTCACGACCTATGGCGAAGTGGCGCGGCTGGCCGGTTCACCACGCGCCGCACGTCAGGTCGGTGGCGTATTAAGGCGCCTGCCAGAAGGTAGCAGCCTGCCCTGGCATCGGGTGATCAACCGGCACGGCCAAATTTCACAGCAGGGAGAGGACTTCCAGCGCCAGCGCCAGGCGTTGCTTGCGGAGGGGATTATCTTCGGCACGCACAGCACGGTAGATCTGCTGGTTTACGGCTGGCGCTGGTAATAAACAAAACAGCCTTTGGCCGAAGCGCAAAGGCTGTTGAAGGTTTACTCTTTCAGTGCTGCCGGCTTACGGCATGGTTGCCGGGGCTGCCTGAACCGCAACGCCCTGCACCGGGACCATTACCAGGTCAGCACGGGTGCCGTTACGGTTTACCACTTCCTGGATCGTATCGGTAATAAAGGTCATCTGCCCATTTACCGTAATTGCCGCACTCAGGATGATGCGTGCATTAGGCTGAATATCGGCCGGGTTGTACGGCAGGACAAAATTAAACGGTGCCTGTTTACCCTCGGTGCGAACCGCACGCTGGGCAATGACTTTAGACGGAGCATCCGCCAGCGAGGCATCAGAGAGCGTGACGGTCAGTACTGCATCCGGCGGCAGCGCAATGCGCTGGCGAATGTTAACCGAGCCAGTCACCGCTGGGCCCTGAATCTGCGTTTGCGCAATCGCCGGGTTTCCCGTTGTTGGTACAGGCACATTCGCACTCTTTTGGGCACAGCCCGCCAGGGTGAGGGTCAATGCAGCTGCTCCACCTACGATTTGCCAGAGTTTCATGGATCGCTCTCCTTTTTTATTATCAACATGTTGGTGGCTTTCACCACCGCACCTATTAAACTTAGCACAAAACACTGAAAAATCCATTTAGTCCTGCCTATTAATCACTTAGCCCTCTAATAACGCTCAGCATTCAGTCAATTTTCTCTGTGCCATAACGCAATATATTGACGTCTTGCCGTGATATTCCGCACACTGCGCAAAATGATTATTAAAAGGGTAGTAACTTTATGAGCCAGGCACTGCAAAACCTCCTCGATCTGCTGGATCTGGAGAAAATTGAAGAAGGGCTGTTCCGCGGCCAAAGTGAAGATCTGGGATTACGCCAGGTCTTCGGCGGCCAGGTGGTGGGTCAGGCGCTGTATGCCGCCAAGCAATCGGTGCCGGCTGAACGCAGCGTTCACTCGTTCCACAGCTATTTCCTGCGTCCGGGCGACAGCAGCAAGCCAATCATTTATGACGTGGAAATTCTGCGCGACGGCAACAGCTTCAGCGCCCGTCGCGTCAGCGCCATTCAGCACGGTAAACCGATTTTCTACATGACCGCCTCCTTCCAAAGTCCGGAAGAAGGCTTTGAACACCAGAACACCATGCCGGACGTGCCGCCACCAGAAGGGCTGATGTCTGAGTCAGACATTGCCCAAAAACTGTCGCATATGCTGCCGGACAAGGTGCGTGAGAAGTTTATCGGCCAGAAACCGATTGAGATGCGTCCGGTCAAATTCCACAATCCGCTGAAAGGCAGTGTGGAAGAACCGCACCGCTACGTATGGTTCCGCGCCAACGGCACCATGCCGGACGATCTGCGCATCCATCAGTACCTGCTGGGTTATGCGTCTGACTTCAACTTCCTGCCGACGGCGCTGCAGCCGCACGGCGTCGGTTTCCTGGAGCCGGGCATGCAGGTGGCGACCATCGATCACTCAATGTGGTTCCACCGCCCATTCCGCATGGATGACTGGCTGCTGTACGTGGTGGAAAGCACGTCCGCCTCCGGCGCCCGTGGATTTGTACGCGGTCAATTCTATACCCGTGACGGCGTATTGGTTGCCACCACGGTACAGGAAGGCGTGATCCGCCAGCGCGAAGCCTGATAAACGCAGGCCAAAAAAAAGGGCGATGGTGACATCGCCCTTTTTGCATCATCATTATTTTTCGAGTTATTTTAGCGCACTGCCCTTCTTCAAGGCTTATTGGTTATAGGCACTCTCGCCATGGCTGTTGACGTCCAGACCTTCGCGTTCCTGCTCTTCCGGTACGCGCAGCCCGACGATGGCCCCTGCCACTTTAAAGGCGATAAAGGCAGCAACACCAGACCACACCAGCGTAATCACTACGCTCAACAACTGGATCCACACCTGATGGCCCATGGTGACGCCCTCGGCGTACCCAGTGCCGCCCAACGAGGCCGAGGTGAATACCCCAGTCAGCAGGCAACCGACGATACCGCACACGCCATGTACACCGAACACGTCGCAGGTATCATCTACCTTCAGCCATTTCTTCAGCGTGACCACGCCCCACAGACCGGCAATACCGCCAATCAGGCCGATAATCAACGCCCCGCCAATACCCACGGTGCCTGCAGCCGGCGTGATGGCAACCAGCCCGGCGATCATGCCGGAACAGGCGCCCAACAGGGAAGGCTTGCCACGAACAATCCACTCGGCAAAGGTCCAGGAGAGGATCGCGCCGGCAGTCGCCACCACGGTATTCAGGAACGCCAGGGCCGCAATGCCGTTAGCCGCGCTGGCAGAACCGGCGTTAAAGCCGAACCAGCCGATATACAGGATGGAAGCCCCGGTAAACACCATGGGCAGGTTGTGCGGTTTGAAAGCTTCCTTACCGAAACCGGCACGCTTGCCCAGCAGGTAAGCGCCAACCAGACCGGCACTCGCTGCGTTGATGTGCACGACGGTACCGCCGGCAAAGTCCAACGCGCCATCAGCGGCCAGGAAGCCGCCGCCCCACACCATGTGGGCAATCGGCAGGTAAGAAATGGTGAACCAGATGGCTGCGAAGATCACCACCGCAGAGAAGCGGATACGCTCGGCAAAGCCGCCCACCACCAGCGCAACGGTAATACAGGCGAACGAACACTGGAACGCCACGTGGATCATCTGGCTGAAGGTCCCGGTGACGCTGTCGATGCCAATGCCTTTGAGCATCGCCGTCTGGAAACCGCCGAAGAAGGCGTTACCTTCGCTGAAAGCCAGGCTGTAGCCATAAAGCACCCACAGCACGCACACCAAGGCAAAGGTAACGGTGACCTGGGTCAACATGGAGAGCACGTTTTTGGAACGCAGCAAACCGCCGTAAAACAGAGCGACACCCGGCAGGGTCATGAACAGCACCAAAGCAGTGCAAATCATCATGAAGGCGTTATCCGCCTTGTCTGCGACCGCCGGAGCGGCCAGTGCCAAAGAAGGAACCATGGTTACCGTACTCAGGCCCAACATGGATAAAAGTTTTTTCATTATCAATCCATCCCCATTACTTTACTGAGCCAGTGATTACAGTGCTGCTTCGTCTGTTTCGCCGGTGCGAATGCGAATGACACGTTGCAATTCGGCAACGAAAATTTTGCCATCACCAATTTTGCCGGTGTAGGCCGCTTTACTGATAACATCGACCACTTCGTCTAACTGATCGTCGGCGATAGCGATGTCGATTTTTACCTTAGGTAAGAAGTTGACGCTGTATTCGGCTCCACGATAGAGCTCAGCATGCCCCTTCTGGCGACCAAAGCCTTTTACTTCGCTTACGGTCAGCCCCTGAATACCCACAGAGGATAGGGCTTCACGCACGTCCTCCAGCTTGAATGGTTTAATCACCACGGTCACCAGCTTCATATTGCCCCTCCACGAATTAAGCCCAAACTCACCCCTGGTACGAGTCTTATAAAGCAAAGGCTATGCCATAAATGGATTGGTACGCTAATTCAGCAAATTAACCGACCAGGCAGGGGTGTAACGCAACGCCGCTAGCCAATGGCAGGCTATCGCACAGGGGATTGATTAAATATTGCGCACTATTTTGGTGCGTGACGCGTCGAAAAAGTGCAGAGAAAGGGATTTAAAACGCAGCGATGCCTGTTTATGGTGCGTGGCGGGAAAAGAAAGAGGCCGCTCAAGCGGCCTCATAGATCATGCAGTTTGTGTTTCTTCGCGGTTGGCGGCTGCCAGCTCTTCACCCACCAGTTGCAGTTGATACATCTGGTAGTAACGCCCCTGCTGCGCCAGCAGTTGCTGATGGTTACCCTGCTCGACCGCCTGACCACGGTGCAACACCAGAATCGAATCGGCATCAACAATGGTCGACAAACGGTGAGCGATCACTACCAGCGTGGTGTGCTCGCGGATCAAACTCAGCGCCCGCTGAATAGCTTGTTCCGTACCCGAGTCAATGTTGGCGGTGGCTTCGTCGAGGATCAGGATCTTCGGTGCCTGTACCAGTACCCTGGCCATCGCCAATAGCTGCTTCTGACCCACCGACAGGTTATTACCCTGCTCGCCCAGCCGCGTGTGAATGCCTTCAGGGAAAGAGCGAACCAACTCAGCCAGTTGCACCCTTTCCAATGCCTGCCAGACCGCTTCTTCACTGATATTGCGCCCCAGAGTGACGTTGGCCAGTACCGATTCGGCAATCACCACCGGATCCTGCTGCACCATAGCGATGCCCTGCCGCAGGGTAGCGTGTGAAAGGCTGGACAGAGGCCGTCCGTCGAGACGCACTTCCCCCTGATCGACCGGGTAATAGCCCATCAGCAGATTGGCCAGCGTGCTCTTGCCGCTGCCGGTATGGCCGACCAGCGCCACGAAGCCGCGTGAAGGCACCGACAGCGAAATATGCTGCAGCACCTTTTTGTCATCACGGTAGGAAAAGCTCAGGTCGTCAATATCAATACGGCCGCTCTCCAGCGGACGAGCATCCGTCCCGTAGCTCTGCTGGCGGCGATCCATCAGTTCGAAAATACGCTCACCGGCCACCACCGCCTGCTGCAAAATCGACTGCTGCGACGTCAACTCAATCAACGGCTCATTCAAACGCCCCAGATAGTTGATAAAGGCATACAGCACACCGACGCCGATCGCCCCTTCGCCGCTGAAACCGAACAGCATCAGCAGGCCGCACAACACCAGCGCCGAAAACAGGCTGAGCAGCGGCCGTAGCAGGAAACCGTCCAACCGCAGCGTTTGCATACGCGCGGTATAGTGGGAACGGCTGGCAGCGCTCATGCGCTCGCCGAAGCGGATCTGCTGGCGGAACTGCTGGATCACGCCCATGCCGTTAATCACTTCGTTAAAGCCGTCGTTGATGTCGGCCAGATAGCTACGCACCCGGCGTACAATAGGGATGCTGTAGTATTGGTAAATGCCCATCACCACGAATACCGCCGGGAAGATGCAGATCGCCACCAACGCCATGCGCCAGTCGAGGCTGAACATCGCCACCAGCATAGCGCCAATCAGCGCAGCGCTTTTCAGCACCGTAGACACCACCATCACGTACAGATCTTTGATCACCTCGGTGTCATTGGTCACCCGGGAGATCAACTGCCCGACCGGCTGAGTATCAAAAGCGCTCAGCGGCTGGCGTAATGCGGCATCCATCACGTCCGTTCGCAGACGTTGAACCACCCCGACCGCCGCCTGGTTAAACAGCAACGCCTGAAAATAGTGCAGCGCCGCCGCCAACAGCTCCAGCAGAATATAGGCCGCCGCCAGCCCGCAGACGATAGTCAGCGGCAACTGCCCTTTGGCAACGTAGTTATCGATAAAGTAGCTGACCAGAATCGGCCCGGCGACTTCCGCCGCCGCCGCGACCCACAGCATCAACACCGCCAGCCCCAGCGGTTTGCGGTACGGCGATCCATAAGCCAGTAACCGTTTCAGCGTCGGCCACAGCTTTTGCATCTTATTCATTGGCTAGTATCTCCTCGCCGCTTTCCGGTGCCTCGTCCAGCGCCGCTTCCAGTTGCTGATAGCGGTACATATCGCGATACCAGCCCGGTTGGGCCGCCAGTGACGCATGTTCACCACGCTGAGCCACGCCGCCGTGCTGGATCACCAAAATCTCGCTGGCTTCGGTCAATGCCGAAAGCCGGTGCGCACTGATAATCACCGTGCGGTTTTGCCCCCAGCTGCGCAGGTTATGCAGGATCTGGTGTTCGGTACGGCCATCCACCGCCGACAGCGCGTCGTCGAGGATCAGGATTTCCGCGTCCAGCAACAGGGCGCGTGCGATGGAAATACGCTGTTTCTGACCACCGGAAAGCATCACGCCACGCTCGCCCACCTCGGTTTCATAGCCTTGCGGCAGGCGCAAAATATCCTCGTGCACGCTGGCCAGGCGGGCCGCACGCTCAATCTGTTCCTGCGTCGCCCCTGGGTTGCCGAGCGCGATGTTGTTTGCCACGCTGTCTGAGAATAAGAACGGTGTCTGGCTGACTACGGACAACCGCGAACGCCAGTCGTCGAGTTTCACCTGGGTCAGCGGCAGCCCCTGATAGCTGATCTGGCCGTCATCAACATCAAATTGGCGCTGGATCAGTGACAGCAGCGTCGATTTACCGGCACCGGTCGGGCCGCACAGGCCGAGCATTTGCCCCGGCTCCAGCTTCAGTACCACATCGTGTAGCGCCGGGTGGGTATTGCCCGGATAGTGAAATGCGCGAATGTCGATTGCCAGATTGCCACGCCCAGCCGGCAAGGCTTGATCGCCATCCGTCACTGCCGGCGCTTCATCCAGCAGGCTGCGGATACGGCTATAGGCCGCGCTACCGCGTTCAACGATGTTGAACATCCAGGCCAGCGCCAACATTGGCCAAATCATCAGGCCGAGGTACATCACAAAGCTGGTCAGTTGGCCCAGTGTCAGAGTACCGTTCACCACCATCCAACTGCCGCCGCCGATAGCCAGCAGATTGGCGGTACCGATGGCGATATAAATCGTCGGGTCGAAACGGGCATCCACCCGCGCTACGTGCATGTTTTTGGCCCCGGTCTGGGCAGCCACTTCGGCAAACTGATTGGACTGATGATCTTCCAGCCCGAACGCCTTGATCATGCGGATACTGGTCATGCTTTCCTGCGCCTGATCGTTCAGGCTGGAGAACGCCGCCTGCGCCGATTTAAAACGCTGGTGTAACTGGTCGCCGTAGTACTTGATGACGATCGCCATGATCGGCATGGGGATCAGCGACAGCAGGGTCAGCTGCCAGCTAATTTGGGTACTCATCACCACCAGCACCGCTAATCCCATCACCAGCGAATCCACCAGCGTCAGCACCCCTTCACCGGCGGCAAAAACCACCCGGTCGACATCATTGGTGGCGCGCGCCATCAGATCGCCGGTACGGTGGCGCAGATAGAAGGCCGGATTCTGACGGCTAAGCTGGCGGTAGAAGTTTTCACGCAGCTCCACGGCGAGCTGATAGGATGCGCCAAACAGCAGAACCCGCCACACATAGCGCAGCAGGTAGACCACCACGGCAGTGCCGAGCATCAGCCCCAGCCACGCCATTAATACGCCGCCGGACATCTGTTTTTCGGTGACGCCATCCACAATGATCCCCACCAGCTTGGGCGGCAACAGTTGCAGTATGGCAATGATGATCAGCAGCACCACCGCCCCGAGGTAGCGGCGCCACTCGCGGCGGAAATACCAGCCGATTTGAGCAAATAGTCTCACGCAGTTTTATTCCAGGATGTAATGGTTTTTTCTCTCGTTCTGCCTCAGCAGAGTAGGATACCACCGTTACTTTGCCAATTTGGTGAACTTTTCACTCAGGAACCGGCAGTGCGGTGGTGTATTTGATTTTTTCCATCGCGAAGCTGGAAGTGACGTCGATCAGCCCCGGCACGCCGTTCACCAGGCGCTTGTAGAAGCTGTCGTAACTCTTCATATCCGCCACTTCCACCTGCATCAGGTAATCGTACTCTCCCGCCATGCGATAGAAGGCCAGCACCTCCGGCATCTGCTTGGTCAGTTGCACGAACTGTTGATACCACTCGCTGCTGTGCTGCTGAGTTTTGATCAGCACAAATGCCGTCAGGCCCAGGCCGAGCTTTTCGTTATCCAGCAGCGCGACTCGCCCACGGATATAACCTTCTTCTTCCAGCCGCTTGAGCCTTTTCCAGCAGGGTGTTGACGTCAGATTGACCGCGTCGGCCAACACCTGCAGCGGTTGCGTACAGTCCTGCTGCAGCATGCACAGTAATTTACGGTCTGTTTTATCTAACATATCGTCAACCAGGAGAATAATTTTCTCTCATTAGGCGATTAAACAGGAAAAATGGCAATCCTTTTTTCCTCGCGGCAGGCTATATTATGCAACAAACAAGCCCCCTATTCTGAGGCCAGATGATGACAAATTCTTGGGTAAAATATGCTATTGGTGAAATAGAAGCGGATTTTCAACGCTCCGCCGATACTCACCTGATTCGCCTGAACCTGCCGGAATTTCCCGGCATCTGCCTGTACCTGAAAGATGAAAGCACTCACCCGACCGGCAGCCTGAAGCACCGGCTGGCGCGTTCACTGTTTCTGTATGGTCTGTGTAACGGCTGGATCACCGAAAACACCACGATTATCGAGGCCTCCTCCGGCAGTACCGCGGTATCCGAAGCTTACTTCGCCCGGCTGATTGGCCTGCCGTTTATTGCCGTCATGCCTTCCTGTACCGCACGCCGCAAGGTTGAGCAGATCGCGTTCTACGGCGGTCGCTGTCACTTCGTCGACCATGCGGCGCAAATTTACGCCGTCTCCGAACAGTTGGCGAAAGAGCTGAACGGCCACTATATGGATCAGTTCACCTACGCTGAACGGGCCACCGACTGGCGCGGCAACAACAACATCGCCGACAGCATCTTCCGCCAGATGGAACGCGAACCTTTCCCGGTACCCAAGCATATCGTAATGAGCGCCGGCACCGGTGGTACCTCTGCGACCCTGGGCCGCTATATCCGCTATCAGGGGCACGACACCCGCCTGACGGTGGTCGATCCGGAAAATTCGGTGTTCTATGATTGCTTCCACCAGCATGACCGCACCCTTATCGGCAGTTGTGGCAGCCGTATCGAGGGTATTGGCCGCCCACGCGCCGAGCCATCCTTTATTCCGTCGGTGGTCGACAGCATGATCCGCGTGCCGGATGCCGCCAGCGTCGCCACTATCCACTGGCTGGAAACGGTGCTCGGACGCAAGGTAGGGGCATCCACCGGCACCAACGTGTGGGGTGCGCTGCAGTTGGCGAAGCAAATGCGGGAAAACGGCGAGCAGGGTTCGATTGTGACTCTGCTGTGCGACAGCGGTGAGCGCTACCTGGACACCTATTACAACCCGGAATGGGTCAGAAACAATATCGGTGATCTGACGCCTTATCTGGCGCAGTTGGCAGATTTGTAATCAGCAGGTTCAGACGAAAAAAAGCCGGGTAAGTCTACCCGGCCGGCTGCCAATAAAGCCTCATAATTCGGGGGAATAGGTGAGGTAAGGTGAACGCAGCCAATGTTGCAAATAGTGGGCCACTGCCTGCTGCTCGCAGTGGCCGATAACCTGTAGCTGTGGCAATAGCGACTTCAATTGTGGCAGGGCGTTGCCCATCACCACTCCGCGCCCTACCGTCGCCAGCATTTCCTTGTCGTTCATCGCATCACCAAACGCCATACAGTCCGCCATCTTCAGCCCCAGATGGCGGCTCAGCATATCCAGCGCCGAGCCCTTGTTGCAGCCCAGCGGCAAGACCTCCAGGCATTCATAGGCCGAGAAACAGAGATCAACCCGCGCAGCAAAGTGCCGGCGCAGCTGCACCTGAAGTTTCAGCAGTTCCTTATGTGGCCCGGCAAAACAAACCTTGCTGTTGCCGAACGCCGGTAAACGCCGCAGTTCGGTAAGCTGATAATGGAAGCCGCTCAGGTGGTGGGCCTGCAACATTTCCTCCGGCACCGCAAACTCAGTCATCCAGCCTTCATCACGGAAGACGTGCATGCTGGCGTCGGTACGCCAGTGGGTATGCAGTACCTCTTCGGCAATATCGGCCGGCAAATCGGTAGCCTGCAGTTGCTGCCCCCGGTCGTCATAGACCCGCGTACCGTTGCCGGTAATCAGATAACCCTGCAGGCCCAGCTGCGCCATGATCGGCTGTGCATCAAGGTAGTGGCGCCCGGTGGCGAAAGTCACCACCATGTCCCGTTCAACAAGTTGCTTTAGCACCGCCAGAGTCTCCGGCCCGACCCGGTGATCCGGTGTCAACAAAGTGCCATCCATATCAAAAGCCGCCAGGCGATACATAAAAACCTCGTGAATGTGAACGCGATTACAGTCCGTGCAGTATGGGATGGTATTTACGGAAGTAATAGTGAACAATTCTGGAAAACTGTTCCGGATTTCCCATCATGCGCCTGACCCACCGCCTCAGCCAGTATCAACGCCTGTACCAGCAGCTCGGTGGCACACCGGTCGCCATTACCGTTGGCGAGCTGGCGGCAATGTTCTATTGCAGTGAGCGCCATGCCCGCACGCTGGTGCAACAACTGCAGGATCAGGGCTGGCTGAACTGGCAGTCACAGCCCGGGCGCGGCAAACGTGCGCACCTGCACTGCCTGAAAACGCCGGATGAACTACGTGCAGCCCATCTGCAAAGGTTGCTGAAGGAAGGCGATCATCAGGGAGCGCTGGAAATGGCGCAGTTGGATCCGCAACATTTGCAGGAGCTGCTCAGCCCCCATCTTGGGGGGCAATGGCAAGCCGGCAGCCCAACGCTGCGTATCCCCTACTACCGTACGCTCGAATCGCTGGATCCGTTGACCCTGACCGGCCGCGCCGAACAGCATTTGGTCGCCACCCTGCATGCCGGCCTGACTCGCTTTAATACCGGTAACCCCGAGCCGCAATCAGATCTGGCCCATCATTGGCAAATCAGCCATGACGGCCTGCGCTGGCAGTTCTTTCTGCGCAGCCAATTGCGCTGGCACAACGGTGAGCCGCTAACCGGCCAGCAACTGCTGCAAACGCTGGAAAAACTGCAGCACCATCCTCGCAGCCAACCGAGCCTGGCCAACGTTGCCGCTATCAGCCTTCCCCATGCGCTGTGCCTGCAGTTTGATTTACAGTGTCCGGACTACTGGCTGGCGCACCGGCTGGCGGAGTTGCCTTGTCTGCTGACCCATCCGGAGGCTTCGGGCATGGGAGCCGGCCCGTTTAAGCTGACGCTGAACCAACCGCACCTGGTCCGGCTGGAGCAACACCCGTTTTACCATTTGCAACATCCTTTTCTTGAGAGCATCGAGTATTGGATCACACCCGAGTTGAACACCGGTGAGGCTTATACCAGTTGCCAGCATCCGGTACGCATTACCCTCGGTCAGCAGGAAGAGATAGCATTAGCGCGGCCGGTACAGCGCAGCATGAGTCTGGGTTGGTGCTATCTGGCGGTAAATTTGAAGCACGGCGTGCTCAGCGAGGCTCAGGGAAAAAAACTGCTGATGCTGATCCAGCAATCCGGCCTGTTGGCCAATCTGCCGGTGCCCAACAGCGTCATCACCCCCAGTAGTGAGATGCTGCCCGGCTGGGCAATTCCACAACATCAGGCCGCTGAGGATATTGCCCTGCCCGCTAAATTGACGCTGTTGTATCGGCCCCCGGTGGAACTGGAGACGGTCACGGTGGCCTTGCAGCAACTGTTGGCGCAACACGGCTGCGAGCTGGAGTTGCGCTACTACGCAGGTAAACGCTGGCAAAGCGCCGAACAAATCGAACAGGCCGATCTGCTGCTGGCGGATAATCTGATTGGAGAGTCACCGGAAGCCACGCTGGAAAGCTGGCTACGGCAAGATACGCTGTGGCGCGGTATCCTGCCCGACGCCCGCTGGCAGCACCAGCAACAAACGCTGCAACAGATCCAGCAGCTCCCGGCGCAGCAAACGCGTTACCAGCAATTGAAAGACTATTATCAGCAGCTTATGGCGGCGGCGATCATCACTCCGCTGTTTCACTATCAGTATCAAATCAGCGCGCCGCCGCGCATTCATGGCGTCACCCTGACGGCCCACGGTTGGTTCGATTTCTGTCAGGCCTGGCTGCCACCGCCGGTAGAAAATACCACGCCTCCATCAACCGACTGAATTTGCCCGGCCCAGCGGTATGCCACCATTTCTGCTACCATTGCTGCCGCAACGCATTTTTATCTTACCGCCCGAATGTGTATCGGGTAGGGTCTCAGCAATAAATTGAGGTTATTTTATGAAGCGCGCGGTTGTCGTTTTCAGCGGTGGACAAGATTCCACGACCTGCTTGATTCAGGCATTGAAACAGTATGATGAAGTTCACTGCGTCACCTTCGACTACGGCCAGCGTCATCGTGCCGAAATTGAGGTGGCTCAGGAACTGTCAGTGGCCCTGGGGGCCAAGGCGCATAAGCTGTTGGACGTAGGCCTGCTCAATGAGCTGGCTATCAGCAGCCTGACCCGTGACAACATTCCGGTTCCCGCCTACGACAGCACGCAGAGCAATGGGTTACCGAGCACCTTTGTGCCGGGGCGCAACATTCTGTTCCTGACGCTGGCGGCGATTTATGCCTATCAGGTCGAAGCTGAAGCGGTGATCACCGGCGTGTGTGAAACCGACTTCTCCGGCTACCCAGACTGTCGCGACGAGTTTGTCAAAGCGCTGAACCAGGCGATAGTACTGGGCATCGCCCGCGATATCCGCTTTGAAACGCCTTTGATGTGGCTGAACAAGGCAGAAACCTGGGCACTGGCAGATTACTACCATCAGCTGGAGCTGGTGCAGCAGGACACTCTGACCTGCTACAACGGCATCAAAGGCAATGGCTGCGGTGAATGTGCGGCCTGTCATCTGCGCGCCAACGGCCTGCAGCAGTACCAAATCAACAAGGCCGAAGTGATGGCGAGCCTGAAGCAAAAGACCGGGCTGGTCTGATTGAATAACGGCGGCACAGGTTGCCGCTCGTTGCTTTACCTATCTTCAAGCGGCGTGAGCACCTGCAGGTGTTCGCGCAGTTGCCCTTCGATCGGCAATGCCCGCTGGGTTTTCAGATCGACACAAACAAAGGTCAGCAGTGCATCCGCTACCGGATCCCCGCTGGCATCCTGCGAGACCTTCTGGCTCAACACGCCGCTTTTGCCGTTTAGTTGTACCATCTGGCTGTCAATGCGTAACTTGTCGCCCAATACCGCTGGGGTGCGATAGTTAATGTTGATGTTCACCACGATAAAGGCGATGTTGTTTTCCGTCATCCAGCGGAAGCCTTCCTGGTTCTCCAGCCAATCCCATCGCGCCTCCTCCAGGAATTCCAGATAGCGGGCGTTGTTCACGTGCTGATAAACATCAAGATGATAACCACGGACTTTGATAAAGGTCTGGTGCATAGGTAACAATCGCTCCTGCCTGGTGATTACAGAAAGAAGGAGCCGCTAGCGACTCCTTCACCCATTTGGTCAAGGTGCCAAACTGGTAAGACCTGTAAAATGTAGCAGAGGAAAAAGGGCTGCATTATCACTTTGCCACACAGCCGTGATCGAAATCACATTTTGAGCCGCGCGCGATTCCTTTCAAACAGTGCAGGCCCAATGCCCGGTACTTCCTGAAGCTGCTCAATCTGCGTAAAGGGACCATTCTGCTCGCGGTAGCGCACAATGCTCTCCGCTTTTTTCAATCCAACTCCCTTGAGTATGCTGGCCAGTTGTTCGGCATCGGCCTGATTGATACTGACCGATGCTTCATCATTGGCAGTCGCCACGGCCTCTGCACCCTGCCCGGCGTTAGCCGCCGTCACGGATAGCACCGGTTGCCCGGTAAGCGCTTTTTCTTCCGCGGCCAAAGATGGCCCGGTCAGGCAGAGCAGTGCTACGGTCAGCAAGGCTTTGAAGTTAAAACCACTCTCATTTACCGCTTTTATTACTGTAGGTTGCATGCTGTATCCTCCTTGTGTGTAACAGCAAGCTCACCTTGCCGCAGCGAAGAAACTTCAGCAATTGGCGGATTTCAGATATGGAAAAGGCCGCGAAAGCGGCCTTTGAGGATTGCATTGCGTTGCAGAAAACTGCGGCGCTTTACTGAGGCTGCTGCTGCTCAGCGGCACCCATGGTGATCTTGGCTTCTTTGCGCAGGCTGGCCAGCAGAGAGTCAAAGGACACGCCAGTCGCACCTTCTTCCATCTTGCTGACGAAGGTTTTCATTTCTTCAGCCGGCAAGGTGCCTGGCTTCACGGCATCCAGTGCAATCAGTACCACGTTGTCCTGACGGTCCTGCGACATGCCATAAACCGGCTTGCCTTCCTGCGGATGCGGCAGCGCGAACACGCTCTGCACCAGTTGGCTGTCTTCCGGCGCGCGCGCCATCTTCTGTACGCTGCCAAAGCTCAGGCCAGCGGCTTTCATCGCCTCGTCGCCCTTACCCTGCTTCAGCTCAACCAGCAGCTTCTCGCCCTGCAGTTTGGCTTCCTGTTCCGCTTTGTTGCGCTTGACCAGTTCTGCCACGCGATCTTTCACCTGGTCGAACGGCTCAATGCCCTCTGGCTTGTGGCCAGACACGCGGATCACGAAGGCACGGTCGCCATCAACGGTGATCACGTCGGAGTTGCTGCCCGGAGAGCCGCCTTCACCAATCAGGGAACCGTCGAAAATCGACTGAATGACCGGTTTGAAATTCAGCGCTGCCGGAATATTGTCGCGGGTAAACCAGTCGGTCTGCGCCGCTTTCACGCCGGCGGCCTCTTCGGCCGATGCCAGAGACTCGTTATCGCTGGTAGCCGCTTCACTCACCTTCTGTTGCAGTGCGTAATAAGCGTCTACCGCTTTCTCCTGCTTAACCTGCTTGGCGATAGCGTCACGCACTTCGCTCAACGGCTTCACTTTTTCCGGTGCGATGTCGTTGAGACGGATCACCAGATAGCCTACTGAAGACTTCACGACGCCGGAAAGCTGGCCTTTTTCGGTCAGGTTAGCCTGCTTGAGTTCGTCTGCAGTGGTGTCCGGCTCCAGCCAGCCCAGTTCACCGCCGGTACGGCGTGAAATGATGTCGGTGGATTTGTCTTTCGCCAGGGTGGCAAAATCGCCGCCTTTCTTCAGTTCATCCAGTACCGCATTGGCTTCCGCCTCGGTTTTCAACTGAATCACGCTGTAGTTCTTGCGTTCAGGCTGGCCGTAACTGCTTTTGTGCTGGTCGTAATAGGCGCTGATATCCGCGTCGGCTACCGTCACCTTGTCTTGCATAGCAGCGGCGTCCATTGGGATGTAGCTTACTTTGACCTGTTCTGGCGCAATAAAGCTGTTCTTGTTCTGGCTGTAGTAGTCTTTCAGCTCGTCGTCGGTCACGGTCTGCTTGGCCTGCAACGCTTTCAGATCCAGCGTAGCCAAGCGCACATCGCGCTGTTGCAGCACCAGCGCCGTCATGTCCTGAGCTTCGGCAGGCAGAATAAAGCCCGAACCGCCAAAGGCCTGGATCACCTGCTGGTTAACCAACTGCTGACGCATTGATTGTGCAAAGTTATCGGCGGTGTAACCCATGCGGCTAATCAGATCGAGATATTTCGCGTTATCGAACTGGCCGTTTGTCTGGAAGTAAGGTGCTTTACGGATAGCTTCTTTCACCTGATCGTCACTGACGCTCAGGCCTAATTTCTTGGCATATTGGTCCAGCAGCATGTTGTCGATCAGCTGTGACAGTGCCTGATGGCGCATCTGCTGCATATAGCCTTCGTTGCCCGCCAGTGCGGAGAACTGGTCACCCAACTGTTGCTGCATGCGGCTGCGTTCGCTTTGGAAAGCCTGTTCCAGCTGAGCACGCTCGATCACCTGGCCATTGACCTTCGCTGCATAATCACCGGCACTCCCCTGATAGCTGACCACCCCTGTCAAAAGAAATGACAAAATGATCAAGCCCAGGATGATTTTGAGCACGACGTGATTAGCTGCCGCGCGTAAATTGTCCATCATAGTGTGACAACACTCCGCTGTGATGTGGATTAAAAACACCCTTGTGCAGGCGCGTTCCCTGCGACAAAAATAAAAAAAGCGCATCAATCTGATGCGCCTTATATCTTACCTTACCAGCACCGTTGCGTCAGGTGATTGTTTATTACAAAGCCCTGTAACGCTAAACGGTTAGACGCAAACAATCAGTTTACTGCGTCTTTCAGCGCTTTCCCTGCACGGAAGGCCGGAACTTTGGCTGCCGCGATTTTGATCTCTTTACCGGTTTGCGGGTTACGACCGGTACGGGCCGAACGTTCACGCACGGTGAAGGAACCGAAACCCACCAGGGCCACGTCATCCCCTTCCTTCAAGGAGTCAGTAACAGATGCAATCACTGCATCTAAAGCACGTCCAGCTGCCGCTTTGGAAATATCAGCACCTGCGGCAATTTTGTCGATCAGTTGTGACTTATTCACTCTATCATCCCCTCTAGAATTCAATCGTCGCACCGAAAAATCCCTACGGTTGCGACAGCGCAGCTGTTATATCAATCCCATCGTGCCTTGGCAAGCCACCGTAAGCGTGACAAAACGCGGGCCGACAGCTGTCTAACTTAGCGGTACAAAAAAAGACTGGCAAGTCCGAAATGACTTGCCAGCATAAGTTTTATCAATGGTTTTTGCGATACATCACTATTTTGCCGCTACCGGCAGTGCACCGAAGGCCGGATTGAGCAACGCAAGGTCCAAAACTTCATCAATTCGCTGCACCGGATGAATAACCAGATCGGCAATAACATTGGCCGGGATCTCTTCCAGATCGCGCTTGTTTTCATACGGGATCAGCACGGTTTTGATACCGCCGCGATGCGCCGCCAGCAGTTTCTCTTTCAGGCCACCAATCGGCAGAACCTGGCCACGCAACGTGATCTCACCGGTCATCGCCACATCGGCACGAACCGGGTTGCCCGTCAGGCAGGAAACCAGCGCGGTGCACATCGCAATACCGGCGCTTGGGCCATCCTTAGGTGTAGCGCCTTCCGGCACGTGCACGTGGATGTCACGCTTCTCGTAAAAATCAGGGTTAATCCCCAATTTATCCGCGCGCGCACGCACCACGGTCAGTGCAGCCTGGATAGATTCCTGCATCACTTCACCGAGCGAACCGGTGTAGGTCAGCTTACCTTTGCCCGGTACGCAGGCGGTTTCAATGGTCAGCAGATCGCCACCCACTTCCGTCCACGCCAGGCCGGTAACTTCACCCACGCGGTTTTCGGTATCCGCACGGCCGTAGTCAACACGCTGTACGCCCAGGTAATCCTTCAGGTTGTCGCCGTTGATCTCGATATGCTTGAGCTTCTTGTCCATCAGCAGCGTTTTCACCGCCTTACGGCACAGCTTGGAGATTTCGCGCTCCAGGCTACGCACCCCAGCTTCACGGGTGTAGAAGCGGATAATACCGGTAATGGCGCTGTCGTCGACCGTCAACTCACCTTTTTTCAGGGCGTTACGCTCAAGCTGCTTCGGCAACAGGTGCTGCTTGGCAATATTGAGCTTCTCGTCCTCGGTATAGCCAGACAGACGGATCACTTCCATACGATCCAGCAACGGCGCAGGAATGTTCATCGAGTTCGAGGTCGCCACGAACATCACGTCGGACAGGTCGTAATCCACTTCCAGATAGTGATCGTTAAACGCCACGTTCTGTTCCGGATCCAACACCTCAAGCAGTGCAGAGGCCGGATCGCCACGCATGTCGGAAGACATCTTGTCGATCTCATCGAGCAGGAACAGCGGGTTTTTCACCCCGACCTTGGCCATTTTCTGGATCAGTTTGCCCGGCATTGAACCGATATAGGTACGGCGGTGACCACGGATTTCCGCTTCGTCACGCACGCCACCCAACGCCATACGCACATACTGGCGGCCGGTCGCTTTAGCGATCGACTGGCCCAACGAGGTTTTACCCACGCCAGGAGGCCCTACCAGACACAGGATCGGCCCTTTGATTTTGCTTACGCGGCTCTGTACTGCGAGATACTCAAGAATACGGTCTTTGACGCGCTCCAGGCCGTAGTGATCGATATCGAGCACTTCCTGCGCCTTGAGCAGGTCTTTTTTAACCTTGCTGCGTGCATTCCACGGCACCTGCAGCATCCAATCGATGTAGCCGCGCACCACGGTTGCTTCCGCAGACATTGGCGACATCATTTTCAGCTTTTGCAGTTCCGCTTCGGTTTTTTCACGCGCGTCTTTCGGCATTTTCGCCGCTTCGATCTTGCGCTTCAGCGCTTCATGCTCGTCCGGCGCATCGTCCATCTCGCCCAGTTCTTTCTGAATCGCCTTCATCTGCTCATTCAGATAGTACTCGCGCTGACTTTTTTCCATCTGTTTTTTGACGCGATTGCGGATGCGTTTCTCAACCTGCAGCAGGTCGATTTCCGATTCCATCATCGCCATCAGATATTCAAGACGTTCGGTGATGTCGAACATCTCCAGTACCGACTGCTTGTCGCTGAGCTTCAGCGGCATGTGCGCGGCGATGGTATCCGCCAGGCGCGCAGCATCGTCGATGCTGTTCAATGACGTCAGCACCTCCGGTGGAATTTTCTTGTTCAGTTTGATATAGCCTTCAAACTGATTGATTGCAGTGCGTACCAGCACTTCTTGTTCACGCTCGTCAATCGCGGGTGACTCAAGATATTCTGCCTGGGCAGCAAAATGCTCGCCGCTGTCGGAAAGCGTAGTAATACGCGCCCGCTGCAGGCCTTCGACCAGCACTTTTACCGTGCCATCAGGCAATTTCAGCATTTGCAGGATCGACGCTACCGTGCCGACTGAGAACAAATCATTAATGCCAGGTTCATCCGTTGAGGCCTCTTTCTGTGCCACCAGCATGATCTTTTTATCGTGATCCATTGCTGCTTCGAGGCACCGAATCGATTTTTCCCGGCCAACAAATAACGGGATCACCATGTGCGGATAAACCACCACGTCGCGCAACGGCAACACGGGGATTTCAATGCGTTCGGAACGCTCAGGGTTCATAGAGCTCTCTCTTAAGTTTAACTTCCGCCAGGTTGAGGGGGAATCTCATGAGACGCAAGCATCAAACGTTTCATAAAATCTGGTTAATGAGTATATGGGGATGAATCTCTTACATTCAACGGCAAGAACGCAGGAAATAAAAATGGGGGATAAAATCCCCCATTTTGACATTAACTTTCTGGTTTGACTGGCGAATTATTCGCCTGAAGCCTGTGCTTCCGGTTTGCCGTAAATCAGCAACGGTTTGGACTGGCCGGCGATGACCGACTCGTCGATCACCACTTTGTCGACGCTGTCCATTGAAGGCAGGTCATACATGGTGTCCAGCAGCGCGCCTTCCACGATAGAACGCAGGCCACGTGCACCGGTTTTGCGTTTCATCGCCTTTCTGGCGATGGCGTTCAGTGCTTCTTCACGGAATTCCAGCTCCACACCTTCCAGATTGAACAATGCCTGATACTGTTTGGTCAGGGCATTTTTCGGCTCTTTCAGGATCTGGATCAGCGCATCTTCGCTCAGCTCACTCAGCGTGGCCACGACCGGCAGACGACCGATGAACTCAGGGATCAGGCCAAACTTGATCAGATCTTCCGGTTCAGCCTGCAGCAGCAGTTCGCCTTCGGTCGCTTTCTCAGACTCACCCTTCACGGTGGCGCCAAAACCAATACCGGAACCGGTATTAACGCGCTGACCGATCACTTTATCCAGGCCGGCAAATGCGCCGCCACAGATAAACAGGATTTTCGAGGTATCAACCTGCAGGAATTCCTGCTGCGGATGCTTGCGGCCCCCCTGAGGAGGAACGGCAGCAATAGTGCCTTCGATCAGCTTCAACAGCGCCTGCTGCACGCCCTCACCCGAAACGTCACGGGTAATGGACGGGTTGTCTGACTTACGAGAAATCTTATCGATTTCATCGATATAGACGATGCCACGCTGGGCTTTCTGCACGTCGTAGTCACATTTCTGCAGCAACTTCTGGATAATATTCTCCACGTCCTCACCCACATAACCGGCTTCGGTCAGCGTGGTGGCATCGGCCATGGTGAAAGGCACATCCAGGAAGCGTGCCAGCGTTTCCGCCAGC
The DNA here is from genome assembly GCF_056376275.1 of Serratia sp. AR11. Taxonomy (NCBI): domain Bacteria; kingdom Pseudomonadati; phylum Pseudomonadota; class Gammaproteobacteria; order Enterobacterales; family Yersiniaceae; genus Serratia; species Serratia sp. AR11. The sequence continues at coordinate 1,121,238 of NZ_CM150739.1, read as the reverse complement.
AAGGTTTTACCGCTACCGGTAGGACCAATCAGCAGAATGTTGCTTTTGCCCAACTCGATACCGTTGCTGGTATCGCCGTTGCGCAGGCGTTTGTAGTGGTTATACACCGCTACCGCCAGCACTTTCTTCGCCGGTTCCTGACCGATGACGTAGTCATCCAGGTGGTGGCGGATCTCATGCGGCGTCGGCAGCGCACTGCGCTCACGATGCGGTGAAACTTCTTTAATCTCTTCGCGAATAATGTCGTTACACAGGTCAACACATTCATCGCAGATATACACTGACGGACCGGCAATCAGCTTACGCACTTCATGCTGGCTTTTGCCGCAGAAAGAGCAGTACAGCAGCTTTCCTGAACCGTCTTTGCGCTTATCTGTCATCAGTAAACCTCTTCTTTAGTCTTTGTCCCGCAGGAAAATCACGGCGGCCGTGCGCCCCGAATTCATACCAGGAATGCCGATAATGCTCACCAGAGCGAGCCACGCCCGCTCTGATTACTATAGTCTATCGGCTCGCACAATTACCTCGCCAGCCGCGTGGTGTTACTTGCGGTGCGTCAGAATGCCGTCAACCAGACCGTATTCTACCGCTTCTTCCGCGGTCATAAAGCGATCGCGCTCGGTATCGCGTTCGATCTGCTCCAGTGTCTGGCCGGTGTGTTCTGCCATCAACTCATTCATACGCGCCTTCACCTTCAGGATTTCACGCGCATGGATTTCGATATCCGTCGCCTGGCCCTGATAGCCGCCCAGCGGCTGGTGGATCATCACACGTGAATTCGGCAGACAGAAACGTTTGCCCTTGGCACCCGCAGTCAGCAGGAAGGAACCCATCGAGCACGCCTGGCCCATACAAATGGTGCTGACGTCCGGCTTGATGAACTTCATGGTGTCATAGATTGACATGCCTGCGGTGATCACGCCACCCGGGGAGTTGATGTAGAGGAAAATGTCTTTTTCCGGGCTTTCTGCTTCGAGGAACAGCATCTGCGCCACAATCAGGTTGGCCATGTGATCTTCGACCTGGCCGGTCAGGAAAATAATGCGCTCTTTCAGCAGGCGGGAATAGATGTCGTAAGAACGCTCCCCGCGTGAAGTCTGCTCTACCACCATCGGCACCAGGGCCATGTTAGGTGCAAATTGATCTCGTTCGCCACTGTATGACATTACCGTCTCCTAATAGAAATTGCCTTGGCGGCCAGGGTTATACCCTATTACACCGATTCTACTTGAGAACGGTCATGATGACTATGCTCAAGCATTCGACCCACGCCACACGTACCCGACGGTTTTTTATCCCGCGCACTCTGGCAAACAGCCTATACCCGTCATCTTTCAAGTCACAGCGTTGTTACCTGCACTCGCTCACCCCAGTTACTTACTCGAGTAAGCGCCTGGGGATGAGCGAGCTGGGCGCCTAGCTGCAACTTGAAAGCTATAGGGTATACATATACTTTTTACAGATTGGGGCCACAGACAGAATTTCAAGCCCGGCAGAGTATTTTTAGCGGTTATCCCGCCCCCCCTGACAGCAGGTGATAACCATCATGCCAGACTGTGCCAAGAGCAACAGTGTAAATATAGTGCATATTGTCACGCTTAACCTGAGATTAATCAGCAACGTGGCAAAAAGAAAAGCCCGCAACCGAAGGTTACGGGCTTTTTTAACGCCAGAGCCGGCAAGCCGGCCCTGAGAGCGCAACAAGTTGCGCTCTGGCGTACAGACATTACGCCTGTTGAGTCTGGTTCATCAGCTCGCTGAAGGTAGTGGCTTTCTCAGTCACTTTCGCTTTTGCCAGCAGGGCTTCAACCGCTTGTTCTTCCAGAGCAACGTTGCGCATGTTGTTCATCAGCTCTTTGTTTTTGCTGTAGAACTCAACAACTTCACTTGGATCTTCGTAAGCGGAAGCCATTTCTTCGATCAGCGTTTTAACGCGCTCTTCGTCAGCTTTCAGATCGTTGGTGCTGATCACTTCGCCCAGCAGCAGACCGACAACTACGCGACGCTTGGCCTGCTCTTCGAACAGTTCGCGTGGCAGTTCCAGCGCTTGCTTCTCGTTGCCGCCGAAACGCTGTGCAGCCTGACGGCGCAGAACGTCAACTTCGCCGTCGATCAGCGCAGCAGGAACGTCGATTTCGTTAGCGCTGACCAGGCCGTCGATTGCCTGAGTCTTGATGCGGTTACGCACTGCGCCTTTCAGCTCGCGCTCCATGTTTTTACGCACTTCAGCACGCAGGCCTTCGGTAGAACCATCAGCCACGCCGAAACGTTTGATGAATTCTTCAGTCAGCTCTGGCAGTTCACGCTCTTCCACTTTCTTCAGAACGATAGCGAACTTAGCCGCTTTGCCCTTCAGATTTTCAGCGTGGTAATCTTCTGGGAAGTTAACGTCGATGGTGAACTCTTCACCGGCTTTATGACCGACCAGACCTTCTTCGAAGCCTGGGATCATGCGGCCCTGGCCCATAGCCAGTACGAAGTCAGAGGCTTTGCCGCCTTCAAACTCTTCACCGTCGATAGAACCAGCGAAGTCAACGGTCACACGGTCTTCAGCCTGAGCTGCGCGATCGGTTTCTTTCCAGGTCGCCTGCTGCTTGCGCAGGGTGTCCAGCATGGTGTCAACGTCAGCGTCGTTAACTTCAACCACCGGCTTCTCAACTTCGATGCCGTCCAGGCCTTTCAGCTCAACTTCTGGATACACTTCGAACTCAACGGCGAAAGTGAAGTCTTCACCTTCTTTGTACTCGCCCGGCACGTAGTTTGGTGCGCCAGCCGGATTGATCTTTTCTTTGATGATCGCATCAACGAAGCTGCGTTGCATTGCATCGCCCAGTACGTCTTGACGAACGGAAGCGCCATAACGTTGCTCAACGATGTTCATCGGTACATGGCCTTTACGGAAGCCATCGATACGAACGCTTTTTGCAGCGTTGATCAGCTCTTTTTTAATAGCCTGCTTGATTGTATCAGCGGGTACAGTAATAGAGAGACGGCGCCCAAGGCCTTGAGTGGTTTCTACTGAAACTTGCATCTTGTTACCTCAAAAAAATCACAGTGCTCGGTCAACTCCGTTCGAAGAACCAGGACGGCTACATTACAGAACCGAGTTTCCTGATGACAGAAGTGTCCCGAAACCATTCCGGAAAAATAAGACGCGACATTATAGCGGCGCAAGCGGAGCGAGTCGAGGAAAGCAAGGCAGCGGCGGCGCGCTAAAACTCACACTTTTGCCGATTTGATCGCCAAAAGGCCGCCGAAGCCGACCCGGCCTTGGCTGCATTGCGCATCGGCTGTGTCGTCGTCAAAAACAGAAACGGCCCGCAGGCCGTTCCAAAATTCGTCTGTAGTAATACCCCAAATCGTGGTCAAAGTTCCACTGATACCGCAAATTTAGCCGTCAGGCCAAGGTTCCGGCACCACGACAAGGGGGGGAAGCCGGCACGGTATCCTGCAGCCCTTCCCACTCTTTCAGGGTATAAGTGTGCAACGCCAGCGCATGTACACCATCGGATAACTCTTCCGACAAGACGCCGTAAATCGAGCGATGCCGCGTCAGGAAACGTTCGCCAACGAAGCGATCGCTGACCAACACCACCTTGAAATGACTTTCTGAACCCGCCGGAACGTTATGACGATAGCTTTCATCAACGACTTCCAGATACGCGGGCTCAAATGCCGCCCTTAACTTTGCTTCTATTTGCTCGCGAATCATAGGATCTCCTTACTACACCGGCAGAGGACCGTCCCCATCTATTTCAATATTAGCCTCTTTCTCCCCTTTTAGACCATTGCGCAGGTAAATTTCTCTTCTTTGCGGACAAAAAACGGCCAACATCCGCCGCCGCTTGAGGTTTTTCTGATTGAGACGGTCAAAAAAGCATGTTTTTATCAACGGCAGGTAAAAATTTGTCACTCCGGTGCGTTCTGCGCTTCCTCCGGCCGGCGGCGATGCTATGATGTCGACAATTTGTTGTTGGCTATCCCGCTCTGATTATTACAGAAAGCTTGCTCAAGCCAGCCTCTCTATATTGGGATTGGGCAGCTTAAAATCCATCGAGAATGAGACAGTAACTATGTTAAAGAAACTTTGCCTTCCACTGTTGGCCGCACTGCTGCTGGCCGGCTGTGCTACCAGCAGCAACACCCTGAACGTGACTCCAAAGATCGTATTGCCGCAGCAGGACCCGACTCTGCAAGGCGTCACCATCAGCATTAACGGCGCGGATCAGCGCAAAGATCAGGCCCTGGCCAAAGTTAACCGCGACGGCCAGCTCGTGACGCTGACGCCATCACGCGACCTGCGCTTCTTGCTGCAGGAAGTGTTAGAGAAACAAATGGGCGCACGCGGCTATATGATCGGTGCCGACGGCGCCGTTGATCTGCAAATCGTGGTGAATAACCTGTACGCAGACGTCTCCGAAGGCAACCTGCGCTACAACATCACCACCAAGGCCGATATCTCGATCATCGCTCAGGCGAAAAACGGCAATAAGCAGGTGAAAAACTACCGCTCAACTTATAACGTCCAGGGCGCCTTCACGGCAACCAACGATAAAATTACTAACGCGGTCAATAGCGTGTTGGGTGACGTTATTGCCGATATGGCGCAGGACACCAGCGTCAACGACTTTATCAAGCAAAACGCGCGTTAATCCGCGAACGCCTTGCACCGCCCGGACAGTCGGGCGGTGCAGACAGGGAACTCATGTCGAAACACTATCTGAACCTCTTCACCCAGCGTAACTCCGCGATCCTGCTGCTGCTGGGCTTTGCCTCGGGTCTGCCACTGGCGCTGACCTCCGGCACGCTGCAAGCCTGGATGACCGTCGAAGGCATCGATCTGAAAACCATCGGCATTTTTTCGCTGGTCGGTCAGGCCTATGTGTTCAAATTCCTGTGGTCGCCCTTTATGGACCGCTATACCCCGCCATTCCTCGGTCGCCGACGCGGCTGGCTACTGATCAGCCAGGTGCTGCTGGTAGTATCGATTGTGGCGATGGGCTTTATGCAACCGGCACAGCATCTGTGGTGGCTGGCAGCATTGGCGGTATTGGTGGCGTTCTGTTCTGCGTCGCAGGATATTGTTTTCGATGCCTATAAAACCGATCTGTTGAGCGCTGAAGAACGCGGCACCGGTGCCGCCGTTTCGGTTCTGGGCTACCGCCTGGCGATGCTGGTGTCCGGCGGGCTGGCGTTGTGGCTGGCAGATCGTTACTTCGGTTGGCAGTCAACCTACTGGCTGATGGCCGGACTGATGCTGATCGGCATCGCCGCTACTTTGCTGGCACCGGAACCGGACGACAGCATTCCGGCACCGCGAACCATGGAACAGGCGGTAGTCGCCCCGTTGCGTGATTTCTTCGCACGTAACAATGCCTGGCTGATTTTACTGCTGATTGTGATGTACAAAATGGGCGATGCCTTTGCCGGCAGCCTGAGCACCACCTTCCTGATCCGCGGCGTTGGGTTCGATGCCGGGGAAGTGGGGCTGGTGAACAAAACTCTCGGCCTGTTCGCCACTATCGTCGGGGCGCTGTTTGGCGGCGTGCTGATGCAACGCCTCAGCCTGTTCCGCGCCCTGATGCTGTTCGGCATCCTGCAGGCGGTCTCTAATCTCGGTTACTGGATACTGGCCGTTACCGATAAAAACATCATGACGATGGGCAGCGCTATCTTCCTGGAAAACCTGTGCGGCGGCATGGGCACCGCCGCCTTCGTTGCGCTGCTGATGACGCTGTGCAACAAATCATTTTCCGCCACCCAGTTTGCCCTGCTGTCGGCATTGTCCGCCGTCGGCCGCGTCTATGTTGGCCCGATTGCCGGCTGGTTTGTCGAAGCGCACGGCTGGCCGCTGTTCTATTTATTCTCGATAGCCGCGGCCCTGCCCGGTCTGTTGCTGCTGCGCCTGTGTCGACAGACGCTGGAATATACCCAGCGCACGGATAACTTCATGCCGCGCACCGAATTCCGGCAGTTTTACCGCTGGGCGTTGCGTATGCTGACCCTGGGTTGCTCATTGCTGGGCCTGTGGCTGATTCTGCTTATCACCAACGCACTCGACTGGAGCGCCTTGCCAAACCTGGCCGATCGGTTACTGCAGATGGGTGCAGCGCTGAGCCTGGTGGGCATTGTCATGGGCAGCCTGTTGGACTATCTGGCGTTGCGGCGTACCCGGCTGGCCTGATATCGTCGGCCGGTGGTAACACCGGTCGGCAAAAATGCATCAGTGTGATGTATTTATTTAGTTAAAAAATATAATTCCCGTCCAAATTATTTTTTTATCCGAGTGTGGCGCTCGGGAAATAAAATTAAATTCACCTTTAAGACACAATTCTTTTACATTAAATAAACCTTTCATTCGTATTTCCAAAAAGCGTTTTTACCTGCCGGATTCATCATACCTTTAGTTTTCCTTAACATACGAATTGCCCGGCACGATTCAGCGTGCCAACGCTTTGTTGCCATTAGTAAATTGTCACGCAACGTGACATCTGTGACCCCCTTAACAGAAAGTGTCAACAAGGCGCTGACACTCCCTTAAGCATGTTTACAGTACTGCAACCTTCCCGTAAAATGCCCGCACACATGAAACGACAATAGAGCCTTTGTAATTGAGGTCGTTAGATGAGACTTAAGAAATACAATAAAAGTATTGGGATGTTGTCATTAATTGCCTCCACTGTAATGCTCAGTGGTTGCAATATGGTATTGATGAATCCCAAAGGAGCAATTGGTGTTGAGCAACGGACACTGATTATCACTGCTATCGCATTAATGCTGATCGTGGTGATACCAGTTATCTTTATGGCGTTCGCCTTTGCCTGGAAGTACCGTGCTTCCAACAAAGATGCCAAATACAGTCCGAACTGGTCACATTCCAACAAAATCGAAGCGGTCGTCTGGACCATTCCTATCATTATCATCGCCATCCTTGGCACCATAACCTGGAAGACTACCCACGAACTCGATCCGTTCAAGCCGATTGTCACTGACAAGAAGCCGATGACTATCGAAGTGGTGTCGCTCGACTGGAAATGGCTGTTTATCTACCCGGAACAAGGCATCGCAACGGTTAATGAACTGGCTTTCCCGAAAGACGTTCCAGTTGAATTCAAAATCACCTCTAACTCGGTAATGAACTCGTTCTTTATCCCTCAGTTAGGTGGGCAGATTTATGCGATGGCCGGGATGCAGACCAAACTGCACCTGATCGGCAATGAAGCAGGCAAATACGACGGTATTTCCAGCAGCTTCAGCGGTCGCGGGTTCTCCGGCATGAAGTTCACCGCCATTGTCACCCCAACCGAAGGCGACTTCGATCAGTGGGTTGCCAAGGTGAAAGCATCGCCGACTAACCTTAACGCCACCAGCGACTTTAACAAACTGGCAGAGCCGAGTGAAAATAACCCGGTTGAGTACTTCTCCAGTGTCAAACCGAATTTGTTCAAAGAAACTATTGGCAAATTTATGGGCGACATGAACATGCACAAGGGCGCTACCACGCACGAAGGTATGGACATGAGCCAGGGTATGGACATGGGTGAACATGCAGCTCACGCCGGAGCCGAGGAATAACTGATGTTGGGAAAATTAACGATTGATGCGGTTCCGTACCACGAACCGATCATCATGGTCACCGTTGCTGCAATTGTTATCGGGGGTCTGGCTCTGCTGGCTCTGATAACCTATTTCGGCAAGTGGAAATGGCTATGGAGCGATTGGCTGACTTCGGTCGACCATAAGAAAATTGGTATCATGTACATCATCGTGGCAATGGTTATGTTGCTGCGTGGTTTTGCCGATGCCATCATGATGCGTAGCCAGCAGGCGCTTGCGTCCGCCGGTGAGGCCGGATTCCTGCCGCCGCACCACTACGACCAGATCTTTACCGCCCACGGCGTAATCATGATCTTCTTCATGGCGATGCCTTTCGTGGTCGGCCTGATGAACGTGGTTGTACCCTTGCAAATCGGTGCGCGCGACGTTGCCTTCCCGTTCCTGAACTCCCTGAGCTTCTGGTTCTTCGTGGTGGGTGTCGTCCTGATCAACATCTCTCTGGGGGTGGGTGAGTTTGCGCAGACCGGTTGGCTGGCGTATCCGCCGCTGTCGGGTAAGGAATACAGTCCTGGCGTCGGGGTCGATTACTGGATCTGGAGTCTGCAGATTTCCGGTCTGGGTACCCTGCTGACCGGTGTGAACTTCTTCGCCACCATCATGAAGATGCGTGCTCCTGGCATGCCTCTGATGAAGATGCCGGTGTTCACCTGGGCGGCGCTGTGTACTAACGTCCTGATCATCGTTTCTTTCCCAATTCTGACTGTTACCATCGCGTTGCTGACCCTGGATCGCTACCTGGGCTTCCATTTCTTTACCAATGATATGGGCGGCAACATGATGATGTACATCAACCTGATTTGGGCCTGGGGTCACCCAGAGGTGTATATCCTGGTTCTGCCAGTGTTTGGTGTGTTCTCTGAAGTCACCGCGACCTTCTCAAGAAAACGCCTGTTCGGCTATACCTCACTGGTATGGGCAACCATCGCGATTACCGTTCTGTCGTTCATCGTATGGCTGCACCACTTCTTTACCATGGGGTCCGGCGCGAACGTAAACGCCTTCTTCGGTATCGCCACCATGATCATTTCCATCCCTACCGGGGTGAAAATCTTCAACTGGCTGTTCACCATGTACCAGGGCCGCATTCAGCTCAACTCCGCAATGCTGTGGACCATCGGCTTCATCATCACCTTCTCCGTGGGTGGGATGACCGGCGTTCTGCTGGCAGTACCGGGCGCGAACTTCGTGCTGCACAACAGTCTGTTCCTGATTGCCCACTTCCATAACGTGATTATCGGTGGTGTGGTGTTTGGTTGCTTCGCCGGCCTGACCTACTGGTTCCCTAAATCCTTCGGCTTCACGCTGAACGAGACCTGGGGTATCCGTGCGTTCTGGTTCTGGATCATCGGTTTCTTCGTGGCCTTTATGCCACTGTATGCTCTGGGCTTTATGGGTATGACTCGTCGTATCAGCCAGAACATCAACCCAGAGTTCCACCCACTGCTGCTGGTAGCGGCTGGCGGCGCGGCTCTGATTGCCTGCGGTATCCTGTGCCAACTGATTCAGATCTACGTCAGTGTGCGCGACCGTGAGCAGAACCGTGACCTGACCGGTGACCCATGGGGCGCTCGTACGCTGGAGTGGTCTACTTCGTCTCCACCGCCGTTCTATAACTTTGCCGTAGTGCCGCAGATTCATGACCGTGATGAATTCTGGGACATGAAAGAAAAAGGCAACGCTTATAAGAAACCGGCGAAATACGAACCGATTCATATGCCGAAAAATACCGGTGCCGGTGTGATTATTGCTGGCTTCAGCCTGGTATTTGGTTTCGCGATGATCTGGGACATCTGGTGGATGGCGATCGCTGCCTTCGTAGGTATGATCGTGACCTGGATTGCCAAGAGCTTCGATGAAGATGTTGATTACTATGTGCAGGTTGATGAAATCGAGCGCATTGAAAACCAACACTATGAACAAATCAGCAAAGCAGGCGTGAAACATGTCAACTGATACTCTGACTAACCATGACGCAGCCCATGCAGAGCATGGGCACCACGACGCAGGTGAGACCAAAGTCTTCGGATTCTGGATCTACCTGATGAGCGACTGTATTTTGTTTGCGAGCTTGTTCGCGACTTATGCAGTACTGGTGAACGGGACCGCTGGCGGTCCCTCTGGCAAAGACATCTTCGATCTGAAGTTTGTTCTGGTTGAAACCTTCCTGCTGTTGTTCAGCTCCATCACCTACGGTATGGCGATGATCGGCATGAACAAAGGCAAGGTTGGCAGCGTTAATACCTGGCTGTTCCTGACCTTCCTGTTTGGTCTGGGCTTCGTAGCGATGGAAATCTATGAATTCCATCACCTGATCGTTGAAGGCTATGGTCCGGATCGCAGCGCGTTCCTGTCCGGCTTCTTCGCACTGGTTGCTACCCACGGTCTGCACGTGACTACCGGCCTGGTTTGGATCGTTATCATGATGATTCAGGTCAGCAAGCGCGGCCTGACTTCAACCAATAAAACCCGTCTGATGTGCCTGAGCCTGTTCTGGCACTTCCTGGACGTGGTTTGGATCTGCGTATTCACCGTTGTTTACCTGCTGGGGGTTATGTCATGAGTCATTCATCCCATGAAACTTCTCACGGCGGCGCAAGCCACGGTAGCGTCAAGACCTATCTGATCGGCTTTATTCTGTCGATCATCCTGACGGTGATTCCATTTGCGATGGTGATGAGCGGCACCGCCTCTCATTCAACTATCCTGGCGGTTGTAGTCGGCATGGCGGTGATTCAGGTAGTTGTTCACCTGATTTACTTCCTGCACATGAATACCTCATCGGAAGAGCGCTGGAACCTGGTGGCATTGCTGTTCACCGCTATGATCATCGGTATCGTTGTTGTGGGTTCACTCTGGATTATGTACAACCTCAACATCAATATGATGGTCGATTAAGAGCAGAGCTGGACGTGATGATTAAGCAATACCTGCAAGTAACTAAACCAGGAATTATTTTCGGCAATTTAATTTCTGTCGTCGGGGGATTCCTGCTCGCCTCTAAAGGGAGCATCGACTATCCCCTGTTTCTCGCCACCCTGGTGGGGGTCTCGTTGGTTGTCGCTTCGGGCTGTGTATTTAATAACTACATTGACCGCGACATCGACAAGAAAATGGAGAGAACGAAGAATCGGGTGCTGGTTAAGGGCCTGATCGCGCCGAGTGTAAGCCTGGTTTACGCTACCGCTCTGGGTATTGCGGGCTTTGCGTTGCTGTATATCGGTGCCAACCCGCTGGCCATGTGGCTGGCGGTGATGGGCTTTGTGGTTTATGTCGGTGTTTATAGCCTGTACATGAAACGCCACTCGGTCTATGGCACGCTGATCGGCAGCCTGTCGGGCGCTGCGCCACCGGTTATCGGTTATTGCGCAGTCACCAACGAGTTCGATGCCGGCGCGTTGATCCTGCTGGCTATCTTTAGCCTGTGGCAGATGCCGCATTCCTATGCGATTGCCATCTTCCGCTTTAAAGATTACCAGGCAGCCAACATTCCGGTCCTGCCGGTAGTGAAAGGCATTTCGGTGGCGAAGAACCACATCACGGTCTACATTGTGGCGTTTATGATTGCCACCCTGATGTTGACCCTGGGCGGCTACGCCGGTTACAAATACCTGATCGTCGCTGCGGCGGTGAGCGTATGGTGGCTAGGCATGGCACTGCGTGGTTACAAAACCGAAAATGACAGCGTTTGGGCACGCAAGCTGTTTGTGTTCTCGATTGTTGCCATCACTTCGCTGAGCGTAATGATGTCTATCGACTTCAGCGCGACAGCCGCGCCGGAAGCGTTGATGACGTACGTCTGGTAAGCCAAATCGTCTGTAAATGGGCCGCTTTAGCGGCCCATTTTATTTGTCTCGCCCAAAAGCCGACGAACTGTAATATCTGTTAAACAACATTAGATTTACCCCCCCTGCCCTTCACACTAAAATGACGCTTCTTTCACAGAAGCTATCCCCTCAGGCGTTATCACCGATAACCTGACGGAATGGCTTTTAATGAGGTTTTAATGAACGATAATGCAATGACCCCGCTGGAGAGACGAGCGACCTGGGGATTAGGCACGGTATTCTCACTGCGCATGCTGGGCATGTTTATGGTGTTGCCGGTACTGACCACCTACGGTATGGCGTTGAACGGCGCCAGCGAAACGCTGATCGGTATCGCCATCGGTATTTATGGCCTGGCGCAGGCGGTGTTTCAGATCCCCTTCGGCCTGATATCCGATCGTATCGGCCGTAAACCGTTGATTGTCGGCGGGCTGCTGATCTTTGCGCTGGGCAGTGTCATTGCCGCCGCGACCGACTCCATCTGGGGGGTGATCCTCGGCCGGGCATTACAGGGCTCCGGCGCTATCGCCGCGGCAGTGATGGCACTGCTGTCCGACCTGACCCGGGAACAAAACCGTACCAAGGCAATGGCGTTTATCGGCGTCAGCTTCGGTATTACCTTCGCTATTGCCATGGTGGTCGGCCCGATCGTTACCCACGCCTTTGGCCTGCATGCGCTGTTTTGGATGATTGCCGTGCTGGCATTGGCCGGCATCGTGATCACTCTGGCAGTGGTTCCTTCGGCCAGCCACCACGTGCTGAACCGGGAATCGAGCATCGTACGCGGCAGCTTCAGCAAGGTGCTGAGCAACTCCCGGCTGTTGAAGCTCAATTTCGGCATCATGTGTCTGCATATCCTGCTGATGTCCAGCTTCGTGGCGCTGCCACTGGCGATGGAAAAAGCCGGCCTGGCGCCGAGCGAACACTGGGTTGTCTATCTGGTCACCATGCTGGTTTCTTTTGCTGCCGTGGTGCCCTTTATCATTTATGCCGAGAAGAAGCGCCGCATGAAGCAGGTCTTTATGGGTTGCGTAGCGGTGTTGTTCTGCGCGGAAGTGCTGCTGTGGCTGTCCGGCGCGCACCTGTGGGGCATCATTGCCGGCGTGCAGCTGTTCTTTATGGCGTTTAACGTCATGGAAGCCATTCTGCCTTCGCTGATCAGCAAAGAGTCTCCGGCCGGCTACAAGGGTACGGCGATGGGGGTTTACTCCACCAGCCAGTTTATCGGCGTGGCGATCGGCGGCAGCCTGGGTGGCTTGCTGTATGGCCTGCAGGGTGCGGGGCTGGTGTTTATCGCCGGGGCGGTGTTAGCTGCCGTTTGGTTCCTGGTCAGCAGCACCATGCAAGAACCGCCTTACGTCAGCAGCCTGCGTATTACGCTGTCGGAACTGGCCGTGAAGGATTCGGCACTGGAAAGCCGCCTGAAAGCCCAACCGGGCGTGGCGGAAGCGATAGTGGTGCCGGAAGAGCGCAGCGCCTACGTGAAGGTCGATACCAAACAAACCAACCGAGTCCAATTGGAAGCGCTGGTGAATTCACTGTAAAGAAAAGGGCCAGCAAGCTGGCCCTTCAGACGGCTGACAAAGCCCATTATTAGGGAGAGCGTGCCGAAGGGGTCGTAGCGGCTTGCCCGCCGGAGTGCCCCTCGGTGCGCTAGGCCCGAGTATCTCGGGCTCAAAGACAACTTTGTCATCTAACCCAAGGGCCAGCAAGCTGGCCCTTCAAGATCGTCACCTTCGCAAAAACCTTAATCGCGGAAGTTCTTGAACTGGAACGGCTGTCCGAGATCGGCACCGCGCACCAGCGCCATCACGCCCTGCAGATCGTCGCGTGATTTACCGGTCACCCGCACTTCATCGCCCTGAATCTGTACCTGGACCTTCAGCTTGCTGTCTTTGATCAGCTTGACGAGTTTCTTCGCCTGGGCGCTTTCAATCCCCTGCTTCAGCTTGGCATCCACACTGTAGGTTTTACCGCTGTGAGTCATTTCTTCCGGGATCTCGAGTGCGCTGCCTTCAATGCTGCGCTTGCTGAGCTTTTCACGCAGAATATCGAGCAACTGCTGCACCTGGAAATCAGACTCACTGGCAACTTTAATGCTTTCGTCTTTTTCGTTCAGCTCAAAGCTGGCCGGCACGTTGCGGAAATCCCAACGGGTGCCCAGATCGCGCGTGGCGTTCTCGACGGCGTTACGCACTTCCTGCATATCAATTTCGGAAACAATGTCGAAAGATGGCATACTTCTTCCTCCTGAATGAGAGCCTAATGGGATAGGCGATTTCGATGCCGAGCATGATAACCGCTTTAGCGTCTCAGGCAAAATCGGCTGAAGCTAGCGGCGGATAAGCCGCCGAACAGCAGAAAAGTCTATAATTATAAGACAGTCATTGAGCGATATTCCCGTTACCCCAAGGAGTCTGGATGAAAATAACTATTCTTGGTTGCGGCGCGCTCGGACAACTGTGGCTCTCCCGGCTTTATCAGCAGGGTCACGATGTACAGGGATGGCTACGGGTGCCACAACCCTTCTGCGCAGTGAACGTGATTGAGCCGCAAGGCGCTTCGTTCAACCGTAATTTACCCACCAACGACCCCGAACATTTAGCCCAGAGCGAACTGCTGCTGGTCACCTTGAAAGCCTGGCAGGTATCGAGTGCGGTCAGCACGCTGCTGCCAAAGTTGAACCCACGCTGCGCGATCCTACTGCTGCATAACGGCATGGGCACCCAGGACGAACTGCCAGCGAACAACCAACCGATACTGCAGGGCACCACTACCCATGCGGCGCGTCATGACGGCAGCACTATTATCCATGTCGCCGGTGGCACCACCCATATCGGCCCGACCTCCCCGGCGGCGCAATCACTGAGCCACCTGGCAGAAGTGCTGCATCAGGCCCTGCCTGACGTCGCCTGGCACAATAATATCGCCTCGGCGAACTGGCGCAAGCTGGCGGTCAACTGCGTGATCAACCCGCTCACGGCGCTGTATAACTGCCGTAATGGCGATCTGCAACGCTATCCCGAACAAATCGAGCTTATCTGCCGCGAGGTCTCCAGCGTGATGGAAATGGAGGGCTACCACACCTCATGCGAGGGTTTGCAGCAGTACGTCATGGAAGTGATCCAAAGCACTGCGGACAACGTCTCTTCAATGCTGCAGGATATCCGCACCCAGCGACACACCGAAATCGACTACATTACCGGTTACCTGCTGCGCCGCGCGCGTAGCCACGGCGTGACTCTGCCAGAGAACGCACGTCTGTTTGAATTGATTAAGCGAAAGGAAAATGAATATGAGCGTATCGGCGCTGGTCTGCCTGGCACCTGGTAGCGAAGAAATCGAAGCCGTCACCACGATAGATTTACTGGTGCGGGCGGGCGTTAAAGTGACTACCGCCAGCGTAGCAGGCGATGGCGACCTGACCATCGTCTGTTCACGCGGGGTAAAACTGCTGGCCGATGCACCACTAGTGTCGATTGTGGACGAGCCTTTCGACGCCATAGTGCTGCCCGGTGGCCTGAAAGGTGCCGAGTGCTTCCGCGACAGCCCGCTGCTGGTGGAGAAAGTGCGTCAGATGCACCTGCAGGGCAATATTGTCGCCGCCATCTGCGCAGCACCGGCGCTGGTGCTGCAACACCACGATCTGTTCCCCATTGGCAATATGACCGGGTTCCCGGGGCTGAAAGAACAGATCCCGGCCGACCAATGGATAGAAAAACGTGTGGTGTTCGATCCGCGCGTTAACCTGCTCACCAGCCAGGGGCCGGGAACTTCAATGGAGTTTGCGCTGAAGCTGATTGATTTACTGCTGGGGAAAGCCAAAGCGGCGGAGATCGCCGCTCAGCTGGTATTGATACCTGGAATGTACGATTTTCGCGATTAAATCATGGGGGCGGCAGTGCGCCCCCTAAATGACTTACGGGCGGTAAACCTTAACATTGGTGAAGCCTTGCTCCAGCAAATATAGCGCCTGCAGGCGGCTCATTACGCCGCGCTCACAGTACAGCAGGTAAGTTTTGCTCTGATCCAAATCGCCAAACTGGGTGCTGAGCTTGTAGAACGGCAGCGGTTTCACCTCAACCTGATCCAGCTTCAGCGGTTTATCTTCCTGCTCGTCGTTAGAACGAATATCCAGAATCACCTGGTCAGCATCGAACTCCGCCACGGTTTCGACTTCGGTAACCTGCTCCTGAGTCTGCTCGGCGATGGTGCGAATATCCACGTTCTTGGCTTCGCTAACCACACGGTCAAGAATGCTGAAATCAAAGTGCCCTTCTTCTTCTTCGATCTTGGCTTTAATCGCCTTCACCGTCGGGCTTTTCGAGATCACACCGCAGTATTCCGGCATGGTCTTGGCGAAGTCCTCGGTACCAATCTCGCGCGCCACTTTGATGATGTGCTCTTTATCGTGGGAGATCAGCGGACGCAGGATCAACGTATCGGACGCGTTGTCGATCAGGCGCAGGTTAGTCAGCGTCTGGCTGGATACCTGCCCCAGCGCTTCACCGGTCACCAATGCCTGCACGCCATAACGTTCGGCAATCTGCGAAGCGGCACGCACCATCATGCGCTTGAGCACTACGCCCATCTGGCCGTCTTCGACCTTTTCCAGGATCTCGCCAACCACAGGTTCAAAATCGATAGCGATAAAGCGCACCTTGTGCGAACTGGCAAAGCGGTTCCACAGATAGTGAGCTACCTGACGCACGCCAATTTCATGCGCCGCGCCACCCAGATTGAAGAAGCAATAATGCACGCGGCAACCGCGGCGCATCAGCATATAGCTGGAAACACCCGAGTCGAAACCACCGGAAATCAGCGACAGCACGTCTTCCTGGGTGCCTACCGGGTAGCCGCCGATGCCTTCACGGCGGGCTTTCACCAGCATCAGCTTGTCGTTTTCGATTTCCAGGTTAACCGTCACCTGCGGATGCGACAGCTTAACGCGCGCGCTTTCAATATGCTGGTTCAGACCGCCACCGACGTAACGCTCCACGTCCTGCGAATTGAAGTCCTGCTTGCCGCGGCGCTTAACGCGCACGCAGAAGGTCTTGCCTTCCAGTTGCTCGCGGTAGGCTTCCAGCGTCTGCTCGAAAATGTGGTGGATATCGGTATAGTCGCGGTCTTCCACTTCCAGAATGTGGTGGATACCGGGAATGCGCGTCAGCGCGTCGGCAATCACCGGCCGCTGGTTTTCATCTTTGGCGCGAACTTCGATATGATCCCAGTGACGGACAACCGCCAGTGTTTCATCATACTGCTTCAGGACGTTGCGAATACTGGTCGAGAGGATCTTGATAAAGCGCAAGCGCACAGATTGGCTCTTGATGGTGATTTCCGGGAACAATTTAATGATAAACTTCATGGCGGTCTTTATTGTCAGAATTACGAGGGAAAAGGATTTACAATGTATATGCGATTGATAAAACCAACGGGGCTGCCGAATGTTTTATCAATCGCATTTGCGGCGCCGAGTATACCACTATCTGGTGGGGCTCGGTGCACAAAACCACACATGTGCGCCATGATTTGCCAATCAAGACCCGCTAAGATAGGCTCTGGCGCCACTGTTCACATGATGATGTAAAAAGAAAATTATGCCAAAAAAACCTGCACAATCAGACAGTACAGAGCAAAGCGTCAGCTTTGAAAGCTCCCTTAGCGAGTTGGAAAGCATCGTCACGCGTCTGGAATCGGGTGAGTTACCGCTGGAAGACGCGCTCAATGAGTTCGAACGCGGCGTACAGTTGGCACGCCAGGGCCAGCAGAAACTGCAGCAGGCGGAGCAACGCGTACAAATTTTGCTTAACGACAGCGCCGATGATGCGGCGCTGACGCCTTTCACACCGGATGCCGAGTAATCACCATGTCCGAGACTGTCCAACAGACCGCCTTTTCTGACCAGTTGCAGGCTTTACGCCAGCGGGCCGACCGCACGCTGCTTAATTTTATCGCGCCACTGCCGTTCAATGATGGCAACATGGTGGCGGCAATGCGTCACGGCGCGCTGCTGGGCGGTAAACGTCTGCGTCCGTTCCTGGTGTATACCACCGGACAGATGTTTGGCGTATCACTGAATAATTTGGATGCGCCCGCCGCTGCGGTAGAATGCATTCACGCCTATTCTTTGATCCATGACGATCTGCCGGCGATGGACGACGACGATCTGCGTCGCGGTCAGCCGACCTGCCACATCAAATTTGGTGAGGCCAACGCCATTTTGGCCGGCGATGCCCTGCAAACGCTGGCATTTTCCATTCTGGCCGATGCCGAGATGCCCGACGTGGCACTGCGCGACCGGCTGGCGATGGTGTCCGAACTGGCAACCGCCAGCGGCGTTGCCGGCATGTGTGGCGGCCAGTCGCTGGATCTGGAAGCCGAAGACCGGCAGATTGGTCTGGAAGCGCTGGAACAAATCCATCGACACAAAACCGGTGCCTTGATTCGCGCAGCCGTTCGCCTTGGGGCATTAGCCGCCGGTGAGCCTGGCCGCGCCGCACTGGTGCAGCTTGATCGCTACGCCGCTGCGATTGGCCTGGCGTTCCAGGTGCAGGATGATATTTTGGACGTGGTCGGCGAAACCGAGAAAATCGGTAAACGCCAGGGGGCGGACCAGCAACACGGAAAGAGCACCTATCCAGCTTTGCTCGGGCTTGACAGCGCGAAAGCAAAAGCGTGGGATCTCTATCAGGAAGCTTTAGCTGCATTAGACACTTTGGCAGCACAATCTTATAACACAGCGCCATTGCGAGCGTTAGCCAGCTTCATTATTGAACGCGACAATTAACGTGTGACGTTAACTCCTCTGATATGAGTATCGAATGAGTCTTGATATAGCCAAATACCCGACCTTGGCGCTAGCGGAAAATCCGGATGAACTCCGTTCGCTGCCAAAAGAGAGCCTACCGAAGCTGTGTGACGAACTTCGGCAATACCTGCTGGACAGCGTCAGCCGCTCCAGCGGCCACTTTGCCTCCGGGCTGGGTACCGTCGAACTGACGGTGGCATTGCACTATGTTTACCAAACCCCCTTCGATCATCTGGTATGGGACGTTGGCCACCAGGCCTACCCGCATAAAATTCTGACCGGTCGTCGCGACAAAATCGCCACCATCCGCCAGAAAAATGGCCTGCACCCTTTCCCGTGGCGGGCAGAAAGTGAATACGACGTCCTGTCGGTCGGTCATTCTTCCACCTCGATCAGTGCCGGTCTCGGCATGGCGGTAGCCGCTGCGCGTGAAGGCAAAAATCGCCGTACGGTCTGCGTGATCGGCGATGGCGCGATCACTGCCGGCATGGCGTTTGAAGCCATGAACCACGCGGGTGATATCGACCCGGATATGCTGGTGGTGCTGAACGATAACGAAATGTCGATTTCGGAAAACGTCGGCGCGCTGAACAACCATCTGGCGCAGCTGCTGTCCGGCAAGCTTTATTCCACCCTGCGCGAAGGCGGTAAAAAAGTGCTGTCCGGCCTGCCGCCGATTAAAGAGCTGGTCAAACGCACCGAAGAACACCTGAAAGGCATGGTGGTACCGGGCACGCTGTTCGAAGAGCTGGGCTTTAACTATATCGGCCCGGTCGACGGCCACGATGTCCAGGGGCTGGTTGCCACGCTGAAAAACATGCGTGACCTGAAAGGCCCGCAACTGCTGCACATCATGACCAAAAAAGGCCGTGGTTACGCCCCGGCGGAAAAAGACCCGATCAGCTTCCACGCAGTGCCGAAATTCGATCCGGCCAGCGGTACCCTGCCGAAAAGCGCCGGCGGCCTGCCAACTTATTCAAAAGTTTTTGGCGACTGGCTGTGTGAAACCGCCGCCAAGGATAGCTCGCTGATGGCCATCACCCCGGCCATGCGTGAAGGCTCGGGCATGGTGCAGTTCTCCCGCGACTATCCGCAGCAATATTTTGACGTGGCGATTGCCGAACAGCACGCGGTGACCTTCGCTGCCGGTTTGGCCATTGGCGGTTATAAGCCGGTGGTAGCAATTTATTCCACCTTCCTGCAACGCGCTTACGATCAGTTGATCCACGACGTCGCCATTCAAAAGCTGCCGGTGATGTTTGCCATCGATCGCGGCGGTATTGTCGGCGCTGACGGCCAGACTCACCAGGGAGCCTTTGATCTGTCATTTATGCGTTGCATCCCGACCATGGTGATCATGACGCCAAGTGATGAGAATGAGTGCCGTCAGATGCTGTACACCGGCTATCACTATAACGAAGGCCCAAGCGCCGTGCGTTATCCACGTGGCAATGGTACCGGTGCACCGCTGGAACCTCTCAACTCTCTGCCGATCGGCAAAGGCGTTGTCCGCCGCGAAGGTGAAAAGCTGGCGATCCTGAATTTCGGCACGTTGCTGCCGGAAGCCGCGCAGGTAGCGGAAACGCTCAACGCAACGCTGGTGGATATGCGCTTTGTGAAGCCACTGGACGAACAGCTGATACTGGAACTGGCAGCCAGCCACGACGCACTGGTCACGCTGGAAGAGAACGCCATTATGGGCGGTGCCGGCAGCGGCGTGAACGAGTTGCTGATGGCCAGGCGCCGAATGGTACCAGTGCTGAATATCGGCCTGCCGGACTTCTTTGTCTCCCAGGGTAGCCAGGAAGAAGTCCGTAGCGATCTCGGCCTGGACGCCGCCGGCATCCAGCGGCAAATTGAGGTCTGGCTGGCGCAATAATCGTCGCGCCCGCTCGATCGATCGACGCCTCCGCTTTGCGGGGGCGTTTTTATTTCTGTCACCCGAAAATCCGCTACAGTTAAAGTTCTGTGCTGACACCGGGAGGCAAGCATGAAGTATCTGAAACTGGGTAACACCGACCTGAACGTCTCACGTATCTGTCTGGGCTGCATGACCTACGGCGAACCCAGCCGTGGCAACCATGCCTGGACGTTACCGGAGGAAAGCAGCCGACCGCTGCTGAAACAGGCGCTGGATGCCGGCATCAACTTCTTTGACACCGCCAACAGCTACTCAGACGGCAGCAGTGAGGAGATCGTCGGCCAGGCACTGCGCGATTATGCCCGCCGTGACCAGGTAGTGATCGCCACCAAAGTCTATTTCCCCCTGAGTAATCTGCAGCAGGGACTGTCGCGCGCCAAAATCATGCAATCCATTGACGACAGCCTCAAGCGGCTGGGCACCGACTACGTTGATCTGTTGCAGATCCATCGCTGGGATTATGAAACGCCGCTGGAAGAAACGCTCGAAGCGCTGCACGATGTGGTGAAAGCCGGTAAGGCACGCTACATCGGCGCATCGTCAATGTACGCCTGGCAGTTCGCCAAGGCGCTGTACACCGCCGATCTGCACGGCTGGACGCGCTTTGTCAGCATGCAGAACCAGTACAACCTGATCCAGCGTGAAGAAGAGCGTGAGATGTTACCGCTGTGCGCTGCCGAAGGCATTGCCGTGCTGCCCTGGAGCCCGTTGGCGCGGGGTCGCTTAACCCGCCCCTGGGGGGAAACCACTGCGCGTCTGGTCTCCGATCAGGTCGGTAAAAATCTGTACGATGAAACCGAGGGCATCGACGCCATCATTGCCGAACGCGTAGCCAGTATTGCCGAAGAACGCGGTGTGCCCCGTGCGCAAATCGCACTGGCGTGGCTGTTGAGCAAGCCTGTCGTCAGCGCGCCGATTATCGGTGCGTCACGCCATGACCATCTGGAAGACGCCGTCGCCGCCGTCGATCTTGAATTAACACCGGAAGAGATTGCCGAGCTGGAAACGGCTTATGTGCCGCACCATGTGACAGGATTTGAATAACCTGGAGGGTTCAGAGGCGCAGCATTGAACTGCGCCCTCAAAATCAGAACAACCCAAGCGGCCAATGGTGACCAATCAGGTAGATGATACCGGCGGAAAGGACCCCGGCGACGATATCGTCGACCATGATCCCCATGCCACCGTGCACATTGCGATCAAACCAGCGGATCGGCCATGGCTTCCAGATATCCAAAATACGGAAAATCACGAAACCTGCCGCAACCCACTGCCAGTCATTGACCGGCAGTGCCATCAACGTGATCCACATGCCGACAAACTCGTCCCAGACGATGCTGCCGTGGTCGTGCACCTTCATATCTTTGGCGGTCTGATGGCACAGGTAGACGCCAATACAAATGCTGAACATCACCAACAGCGAATACAGTTGCCATGGCAGTTGGATCAACAGCAGCCAGAAGGGGATCGCCGCCAGTGAACCCATGGTGCCCGGCATCACCGGCGACAAACCGCTACCAAAGCCGGTGGCCAGCAGGTGCCACGGATTGCTCATCCGCAAGCGGCGTTTAGCTTCATCCATGTTACGCCTGCCCTTCGCTGAAATGATCGAAACCGTGCCACGGCAGTTCCACCACTTCATCGCTGCGGTAGAATTTGATGCCTTCGGAAAGCGGGCCAATCTGACCAATACAGGTATAGTCAGCGCCCAGATGGCTTAACGCCACCTCCAGTGCACCACGGTTGATTTCCGGTACGGTGAAGCAGAGTTCGTAATCTTCACCGCCGGTCAATGCCCAGCGCAGCGCCTGATCGGCATCCGTATGGCTGCTTAACGCCTGCGACAACGGCAGCTCATCGAGATTGATGCGCGCACCGCACTCGGAGGCTTTCAGCACATGCTTCAGGTCAGAAATCAGGCCGTCGGAAATATCAATCGCCGAACTGGCCAGATCGCGCAGTGCCTGCCCCTGCAATACCCGTGGCTGAGGCCGCAGATGACGGCCAATCAGGTAATTGCGTGCCTCGGCGTCCGCTACCTGCAAACGTTCCTGCAGCACCGCCAGACCGGCGGCGCTGTCACCCAGCGTACCTGTGGTGTAGATCCAGTCGCCGATACGCGCACCGCTGCGGGTCAATGCCCGCCCGGCCGGGATCAGGCCGTGAATGGTTAACGTCATGCTTAACGGGCCGCGTGTGGTATCACCGCCAATCAACTGCATACCGTAATAATTAAGTTGTTCGAACAGGCTATCGCTGAACGCCTTCAGCCAGGGTTCATTCACCTCCGGCAGGGTTAGCGCCAGCGAAAGCCAGGCGGGATCGGCGCCCATGGCTGCCAGGTCGCTCAGGTTAACTGCCAGTGCTTTGTAGCCGAGATCGGCGGGATCGATATCCGCCAGGAAGTGAACGCCCGAAACGAGAGTGTCGGTACTGACGGCCAAAAGCTGTTTTTCTGCCACTGTCAGAAGTGCGCAGTCATCTCCAATGCCCAACTGTACATCCCGGCGCAGACTCTTAAACCGGTCAAAATAGCGGGCAATGAGGTCAAATTCGCCACATGCCATGGTCGATATTCCAATAGAAGAAATTAAGGCCGGGGATACCGGCCTTAATTTTTTATTTTTTCTTGCGAATGCTTGGTGCCACTTTATCCAGCACGCCATTCACAAACTTGTGGCTGTCTTCAGCGCCGAAGGTTTTCGCCAGCTCGATCGCCTCGTTAATTGCCACCTTGTAAGGCACATCCTCACGCATTTTCAGCTCATACAGCGCAATACGCAGAACGGCTCTTTCTACCTGGCCCAGCTCTTCGAGCTGACGCGACAGGACAGGTGCCATCAGGCTATCCAGCAGACCTGCATTCACCGCCACGCCGGACAGCAGCTCCCGAAAATAGACGATGTCTACATCTTTGACATCTTGCTCCGACAGGAACTGGTGTTCAACATCGGCAATGTCATTTTTAGACAACTGCCAAGAGTAAAGCGCTTGAACAGCGCACTCACGAGCGCGGCGACGAGCAGCAGGTTTCACGGAATTCCCCTTAACTAAATTCAGGCTTTAATAGCTTTGATAACATTAATCATTTCAAGTGCGGTCAGAGCCGCTTCAGCGCCCTTGTTGCCCGCTTTGGTGCCGGCACGCTCGATAGCCTGTTCAATGCTTTCGGTCGTCAGCACGCCAAAGGCAACCGGGATTTCAGTGTTCAGAGAAACACTGCCCAGGCCGGAGCTGGCTTCGCCCGCGACATATTCGAAGTGCGCGGTGCCCCCACGGATAACGGTGCCCAGTGCGATCACTGCATCGTATTTGCCGGTGTTAGCCAGCACGCGTGCAGTCAACGGCAACTCGTAAGCGCCCGGGACCCAGACAACGGTGATGTTGTCGTCAGCAACCTGGCCAATGCGCTTAAGTGCGTCGATAGCACCTTGCAGCAGGCTGTCATTGATGAAATTGTTAAAACGTGCAATTGCAATCGCCACACGGGCATTTGGAGTAGCAACAACACCTTCGATAACTTTCATGGGCTTTCCTTAAAAATGGGTTCAATACCCCGCAGGGGGGCGGATTCTATCACATTCTTTATCTGCCTGCGCGGCGGTTTTGTAAAACGACAGCCGACCCGGCACGCAGGTTTTAAAATCAGTATTTTGCTTTCAGCCGCAGCCGCAAATCAGGGCCGATTTGCCGCACTTCGCTGAAGACGAATTCCGGTGCATCGGTCAGGTGTTCAAGGCCCGGCAAATGGCACAAACCGCGGCCATTATCACCCAACAGTTTTGGCGCGATATACAAAATGAGCTCATCAACCAGCCCGGCCTGCAACAAGGCACCGGCCAACTGCGCGCCCGCCTCGACCCAGATGGAATTCACCTGGCGTTTCGCCAGTTGCATCATCATCACCACCAGATCAACGCCACCGCCGTGCGCCGGGAAGGTCAGTTGCTCGACATCCTGCGGCCAAATTTGCTCATCCGGCTGCAGGCGCGCCAGCCAGGTTTGCCCCGGTTGTTGTACCACCCGGTGCTGTGGGGTGACACGATTTTGGCTATCCAGAATAATGCGCAACGGTTGACGCAGGTTTTCACGCGGGTAAATGCTTTGCGTTTCGGCGTCCAGTTCATCCCAGCGCACCGTCAGTGACGGATCGTCAGCCAATACGGTGGCACTGGTGCTGAGAATAGCGGCGCTTTGCGCTCGCAGACGCTGCACGTCCTGACGTGCCTGCGGCGAAGTGATCCATTGGCTTTCGCCGGAAGCCATCGCCGTGCGGCCATCGAGTGAGGCGCCGAGCTTCAGTTGCACATAAGGGAAACCGGTGCGCATCCGTTTGAGGAAGCCCAGATTCACCGCTTCGGCCTCGGCCAGCATCAAACCGTGGCGCACATCCAGCCCCGCCTGCTGCAGTTTATACAGGCCACGTCCGGCAACTTCCGGGTTGGGATCCTGCATCGCCGCAACCACACGGGCTACGCCAGCGGCGACCAACGCATCGGCACAGGGCGGCGTGCGGCCGTGGTGGCTACAGGGTTCCAGCGTGACATAAGCGGTGGCACCGCGCGCCTTTTCGCCCGCCATGCGCAGCGCATGGACTTCCGCATGCGGTTCACCGGCGCGCAGATGGAAACCCTCGCCGACGATTTCGCCATCGCGGACGATAACGCAGCCGACATTGGGATTCGGTGCGGTAGTAAAACGCCCCAGTCGCGCCAGCTCAAAGGCGCGAGCCATATAAAACTCGTCGTTATGCATCAAAGCCCC
Organism: Serratia sp. AR11; assembly: GCF_056376275.1. Classification (NCBI taxonomy): domain Bacteria; kingdom Pseudomonadati; phylum Pseudomonadota; class Gammaproteobacteria; order Enterobacterales; family Yersiniaceae; genus Serratia; species Serratia sp. AR11. The sequence continues at coordinate 1,096,301 of NZ_CM150739.1, read as the reverse complement.
TTTAGTCCTGCAGACGGGCGATCTCTTCGCCGAATTCGCGGATATCTTCAAAGCTGCGGTAAACCGAGGCAAAGCGAATATAGGCCACTTTATCCAACTTTTTCAGCGCGTCCATCACCAGGTTACCGACCAGTTTGGTCGGGACCTCACGCTCACCGGTGGCACGTAGCTGAGATTTAATATGGTTGATCGCGTTCTCCACGTCGTCGGAGCTGACCGGGCGTTTTTCCAACGCCTTCAGCATGCCGCGACGCAGCTTGTCTTCGTTGAATGGCTCACGCACTTCATCGCTTTTGATTACCCGTGGCATCACCAGTTCAGCCACTTCAAAGGTGGTGAAGCGTTCATTACAAACCAAACATTGGCGGCGACGGCGCACCTGCGAACCATCACCCACCAGGCGGGAATCAATGACTTTGGTATCAACGGCGGCGCAGAAAGGGCAATGCATAACACGTCCTGATAAACGTTTTCATAGTTAAGAACAGTTTACCCCGAAGTACGGTTACAACAAAGGCCGTCGGCTATTTGTTGCGGAGCGCCCCTATGAACGACGCCCCGAAAGGACAATCAACATGACTTTCCCCATCAGGCGGACTAAGCTGATAACAGGAGAAGTTGAATAGGAAATCCCCGCCATGACAACCCGTTACCCCAAGATTTTCCTGCTCAGCACACTGGTGCTGCTGGCAGGCTGCGCTCAAACTCGCGAAGTGCCCAAGCTGCATAATCAGGTGGTTGAGCTAAATCAGCAATTAACCACCCTGACTAACCAGGCCACGGCGCTGGAACAGCAAAACCAGTTGAACAAGAACTCCACCAGCGGCGTCTATCTGCTGCCGGCAGCCAATAACGCCGCACGTTTGCAAAGCAGTCTCGGTGAACTGAGCGTGTCACTCAGCCATGTGAAAAGCGAGGCTAACGGCACCCAGGCCATGCTGCACGTTCGCACGCTATCGCAGGCCTCCCTGCCGGCGTTCAAGGCCATTGTCGAATGGGGCCAACTGGATGCGACCACCGGCAAACCACTGACGGCTGAAGCACTTTCGCAGCCGATCGTGAGCCAGGACTCATTGCTGCCCAAAACGGAATACAGTTTTGAGCTGCGTTTCAGCGGCCTGACACCGGATCAACTGGGCTATGTGCGACTGCACAGCGTAGAACCCACAACGGCAGCCGCCGCACAAAACTAACCAGGCCAGGCCCACGCCCCCCCTTAGAGAAAGTGGGCCACCTGCTTAACCCAGCCGTTGCAACCTTGCCGGTAGCCCCTGGCGCACCGCCGCCCCGCTGACCCAATCCAGCCAGCTATTGCTGATTTCTCTGGTCGGATCCGGCAACCCAAGGTCGTTTAAGTTGATTCCGGCGGCAATGCGCGCATCGGCAGCCAGTGGCTGACCATCCAGCAGGTGCGCACGCGCCCCCATCTCGCGATGACCATAACCGTGCTCAATAGCAATCACACCCGGCATCACGCCGTCGAGCAAGCTGATCTGCGCCTCAACGCTGCCACCAGGGGTTTGCAACTGCACCCGATCGCCATGTTGTAGTCCATAAAGCTCACCATCGGCCGGATTGAGCGCCACCAGGTTGACTGGTTTCACTGCACGCAGGCGATCAATGGGCGCCGTAGAGCTGCTCATCAGATGCGACTTGAACGACATCAAACGGAACGGCCATGCCTCTGGCGGATAGTGCTCCCCAACATCGGAGCCGTCTGCAAAACGCGGCGGATAATAGGTCGGACAGCCGCTATAACGCTCTCCGGTCATGGCATGGCGATGGCGCGCCACCTCTTCATTCCAGATATTCAGCCCTTTTTTCCACTGCGGCCCGGTTTCATTGCCTCGCCAGGCCTGCTCATAAGGTGCAAAACGCCCACCCCGAGCCAGCATATAGCCGACCCGCAACCGTTCATCCGCTTTCAGCACCTTATCCAGCGCCGGTAGCAGGCGATCAACACCGGTCAGCCGCAGTTCGCTTTTCGTCGCTTCGGGCAACGGCTCACCGGCAAAGGCGACGTTGGCCGCAGCACGCAGATAATAATCTTCGGCGCTGTGTAATCCAAAAGTGTTGCCTTGCGTATCTTGCAGCGCCGCATCGCCAAATCCCGGCAGCCCCATAGCCTTCGATAGCGCGATAACAAAGCTTTCCAGCGCTACCGGCTGCCCATCGGCCGTGAGCGCGGTACGCGCCGGGACAATAGGCCAGCGCGCAGTACTCGCCCGCACCATCACACCGGACCAGGGAGCGGTAAAACCCCAGCTCTCGAAGTTGTGAGTGTCCGGCACGATGTAATCCGCCAACGCACTGGTTTCGTTAATAAAGGCATCTATCGCGATAAACAGCGGCAGTTGCCGGGGATCTTTCAACCGGCTTTCGACCACCTCTCGCAGACCGGCAACCCCGTACAGCGGGTTACCCATGTGGCTGATCCAGGCTTTTAGCGGATAGGGATATCCCATCAGCGCCGGGGCCAATTGCTCGGTGAACTGGCCCGCGACAAACGGGTACCAGGGGCCGCGCGCCGGGTAAGGTTTGTCACCCTGCTCAATCTTGCGGCGATATTCGTCCGATTGTTCGTACGCCTGTTTGCTACGCGACAGCACCAGCCCTTTCGGTTTCACCATGCCGGGAAATGTCTTCAGGTTATAGCGCGGCCCATCGGCAAACTCTTTGAACTTACCGCCGCCGACCGAGACGCCGCCCTTAAGATTCAGGTTACCGATCAGCGCATTGAGCATCATCACCGCCCAACTATTATAGAAACCGTTGCCGCTCATCATGCCGCCATGGGCGATCACCGCCGCTTGCCGCTGATAGGAAGTAAACTCTTTGGCCAGCGCTGCAATGGTCTCGGCACTGACGCCACAACGAGTACTGTACTCAGCCAGCGTGAAGCGCTCAGCCGCCCGCTGCAGACAGAGAAAGCTCGAACGAACCTTGACCTGTGAACCGTCGGCCAGCCGCAGCTGTTGCTCCACCCGCAACGCGCCCTGTAGCGCCTGGTTAGCCGACACCGGTTCAGCCCGCTGCGTATCCCAGACCAAAGGCGGACTTTCGGCCTCTCCGGTTGTGCCGCCGTCCAAATGCACCTGACGCAAAAACTGGCCGCACAACGGATGATCGTCATTCATCACCACCAGATGCGTGGCATTGGTCCAGCTCTTTTCACCGGCCGCCTGCATAGCCGTCTCGCCGGGCAGCGCCAGGTAGTCGGCGTTATAACGCTCCTGTTCGATGATCCAGCGGATCATGCCCATCACCAGTGCGGAATCGGTGCCCGGCAACACCGGCACCCAACGGTTGTGATCGTTGGCCAGCGTGGTGGTCAACGGCAGCGCCGGTGCCACCACCACGTAACGGAATTCATCACGCAGACGGGCGTTGGCCAACTGACGCCCCTGACGTTTAAATGGGTTGCCGGACTGCGCCGGCGAAGTGCCGAGGAACAAGCCAAAGCGCAAATTGTCCCAATCCGGTTTAACGTGCGCATTGGTTTCCAAATCCCCCATTAACGCCCCGGATCCCGCACGGTAAGCCAGCCCGCAATAAGCGCCATGATGGCCGAAATTACGTGTCCCAAAGGCGTTTTGCGCAAAGCGTTTGATAAAAGCGTCCCGCCCTTCATCACCGGCATTGGTGACCAGCAACTGATTGGCCTTTGGCCCCAGCGAAGGTTGTTCAGGATCGAGCGGCGTCTCGAGATCGCGGATCGCCCGCAGTCCCTCAACCGGCCCCTCACCAAACAGATCGCCGCCCTCGACCACTTCGTGGATCAACTGTTCAAAACTGATGCGCTGCCACTGCCCGCTGCCGCGTGGCCCTACCCGCTTCATCGGTTCCAGCACGCGATAGGGGCTGGTCAGCCCTTCCAGCAAGGTCGCGCCACGGGCGCAGGCGGTGGAACGCTGTTCAAGGCCTTCGTCGCCACCCAGACGGTTGAGTGCGTCACTCACCGGCAAAGAGTAGGGAAAGTGGTGGTCGTGAGACAGCGGATGATAAGGGTTGCCCGCCACGCGCAAAATCTGATTACTGTCGCGATCCACCCTGACCCGCAGGCCGCACAGCGTCCAGCAGCCAAAACACTGGGTCATGGACACCGCCTGTTGCGGATTGGCCTGCCAGCCATCCGGGTGCCGATGGCCCTCTGTCGGCAGCGAGTTGGCGCTGATCCGGTCGAGCGTCAATTTACCGCTGCTGCCGTCACGCAGGCCGGTAAACACTTTCTGCACCATCTCGCTGTAACTGGCACCAAACAGCGTCAATCCACCCAGGGCGAGCCCACCTTTCAACCACTGACGCCGCGTTGAATTAGCCATAGTGTTTTTTCTCCATCAGCCCATGCTGTAATTCACGAATTCCAATGATTAAAGCCATCCATAAACCCAGGGTGCCCAGGATCGCCAACAGCCCTTCGCTGCCAAGGGGTAACACATAGGGATTGGTTAATACGTTGAACTTGGGCAGCGTCTGGGTTTGCATCAGCAGCATCCAGCGCACACCCCAGCACAGCAGTAACGCCGCGGTAGATTGCGCCAGTAGCCCTTTGGTGCCCAACGGCCGATGGCGGGTGCGCCACGCCAGCGCCAACAGCAACAGGGTTAAGGCGACAAAGGCGATACCGGCCCACAACCAGACTGCCCCCTGAGTCGAAAGCGAGCGCAACGCGACGGAAGAAGTGCTGCCATCCAGCCACCAGCCAAGACCGGAAAGGCACAACAGCAGCAGGCTGACGGCCTGATAGCGAGCCAGACGCGACTGCCATTGCGGTTCCTGACGCAGCCAACAGGCCAACAGCGGCGGGACGGCCTGCATGGCGGTAAGCAACAGCAGCCAGGGTAACCAAAGGCTGAACCACAGCGGCTGCGCCCGCAGCACCGAAACTTCGCGCCCGGTATAAAGCAGGATACTGACCGCAGACAGTAAAGTGGCCAACGCTACCCAACGCAGCCATTTTTCTTCACGCCATGCCGGGCGCAACTGCAGCCAGCGCGCCCAGAACGGCAAGGTCTTCGCTCGCAACTGCCCACGCAGCAGCAGAACGAAATAGCTGACCACCAGCAGGGTAAACAGCGGTAAAAATAGCGAGCCGAGCGACATCCACGACCAGGGGGTAAAGTAGGCGTAGAAATGCCAGATGCGGGCAGGCTGATGTAAGTCCGCGCTTAGGGCCATCGGCGCCACGGTGCCGCTCACCACCGCCAGTGAGACGGCGGCCAGCTCCAACCGGGATGTGTTCTGCGGGTCGCGCCAGCGCAGCCAGACGGCAATCATGATGCTGCCGCATGCCAGGCCAATAAAGAAAAAATACTGCACCGCCCAGGGCAACCAGGCGATCTCCTGCGGGCGAGCCATAATTTCGCGGATCATGGATGCACCTCCTGCCACAGCGCCGGTTGTCCCCGGACGTGACTGACAAATGCCTCATCAAGCCCCAGATAGAACACCTGAGGGTGCGTTCCCTGTTCGGGTTTCAGTACCTTGAGCTGTGCCTGATGCTCATCCAGAGCCCGCCTTAATGCACCTTGCCGATCGTTAAGATCGCCAATCATCCGCGCACCACCGACACAGGACTCGACGCAGGCTGGCAACAGCCCGGCATCCAGCCGATGCGCGCAGAAAGTACATTTATCGGCCGTTTGAGTTTCATGGTTGATAAACCGAGCCTCATAAGGACAGGCCTGCACGCAATAGGCACAGCCGACGCAGCGGGTATTGTCGACAACCACAATGCCGTCCTGACGCTGGAAAGTCGCCTGCACCGGGCAGACCGGCACGCAAGGCGGATTGTCACAGTGGTTGCACAACCGTGGCAGCAGCACGTTGGTGGTCGAGTTCTGCCCCGTCAGGCTGACCTGATATTGCAGTACGCTGGTGCGAAATTGCCCCTGCGGTAGCCGATTTTCCACCGCACAGCTAACGGTACAGGCCTGACAGCCAATGCAGCGGCGCAGGTCGATCAGCATCGCCATGCGCTTTTTGCTGTCACCTTCCCGCCGAGCCGGCTGCAACTGCCAGCCTGACTGCGCCAGCGGCACCAGAGCTGCGCCGGCAGTCAATGCACCGAGTCGTTGTAAAAACTGCCGTTTCCCACTGTCCATTGATTTCTCCCAATAAGTATCCGCCGGGGAACTGATACAAAGGAGTGTAAAAACAGCGACCGACCGCCAATATTGTGGTTTACCACATTCCCCACGGCGGCTTGATCCAGGACAATTCAACCCGGTGATGCGGATCATAAAAGTGGAGAAGAGGTGAAAAGAGCAGCGCTAATCTTGTTGCTGGGGGGTTGGTTAAACGTTGCCTGGGCGGGACAATGGACCATCGCGGTGCTGGCGCTGCGCGGCGACGCTCATGCACTGGCCCAGTGGCAACCCTTGGTCGATCACCTTAATCGCCAGTTTCCCGGCGATCACTTCCAACTGTCGCCGCTAAGCCTGACCGGTATGGATGAGGCGGTCCGTAATGAACGCGTGGACTTTTTGCTCACCAACCCGGCGCAATATGTCCAGTTGGATAACCGCTACCCGCTGCGCTGGCTGGTTTCGCTGCGTTCTTCCCAACAGCCGCAGCAGGCCTCAGGCAACGTGGTCGGCAGCGTCATACTGGTGCGCCACGACAGCCCAACCACTACGGCCAATCAGCTAACCGGTAAAAAGGTCGGTGCCGTCGCCGCGGACGCTTTTGGCGGCTACCTGCTGGGATATAAAGAACTGCTTGGCGCGGGCCTTGACCCGGAGAAAGACTTGCAACTGCATTTCAGCGGTTACCCGGCGGATGCCCTGCTTTATCAGCTGCGCGATCGGGCGCTGGATGCGGTGATTGTGCCGGTTTGCCTGCTGGAAAAAATGCAGGCAGAAGGGTTGCTGCAGGCCAGTGATTACCGCGCCCTGTTGGCAAAACACAGTGGCCAGCCCTGCCTGACCAGCACCGAGCTGTATCCCAACTGGTCATTTGCCGCCCTGAACCACGTCCCGGATCGGCTGGCAGATGAGTTAACCCGCCAGTTACTGCAGATGAACGCTCCCGGCCTGCCGGTTTGGGGCGCCCCGGCGTCATCCCGCCAGGTTAATCAGCTACTGCGAGATTTGAATATCCACCCAAGCCAACGCTCACTCTGGCAGGAGGTGACCCTTTGGGCACAGCAACACCTGCTGTTGCTCGGTGGCATCTTCGGGGGGATGCTGTTGCTCGGCGCTAACCACCTGTGGATCGGCCATCTGGTGCGCCGTCGCGGACGCCAACTCGAACAGATGCATCAGACGCTGCGCGCCAGAGAAACCGCGCTGGCTCAGGCACAACGTCTCAGCACTCTGGGCGAAATGGCGTCCGGCTTTGCTCATGAGCTTAACCAGCCGCTGGCGGCGATCCGGCACTATGCGGAGGGCTGCCGTATTCGTCTTGAGCGCAGCGATCGACAGCACGAACTGCTGCCAATCCTCGAACAAATTGGCCAGCAGGCGCAGCGTGGTGCGGAAAGCATTGTCAATTTGCGACGCTGGGCCAGCAAAACGCCGCACCATGAAAGCGCACGCCCCCTGCTGTTGCGTCCGCTGGTGGAACACCTGATTAAACTGATGCAAATAGAACAACAGTATCCGCTGTGCCGCATAACCCTGGCCATCCCGGCTCAAAGCCAGTTGTATAGCCAGACGACGTTGTTGGAGCAAGTGCTCACTAATTTGCTGAGTAACAGCCTGCAAGCAGGTGCCCAACAAATCACTCTGCGGCTGGAAGTCGACCAACATCAGCAACGGTTGATCGTTGAGGACGACGGCGGCGGCCTGAACGCCGAGCAGCTGACGCTGCCGTTCGTCCCGTTTCGCAGCAGCAAACCGGAAGGCCTCGGTTTGGGGCTGGTGATCTGCCAGCGGTTGCTGAAGCACCAGGGCGGCGATCTGACACTGGAAAACTATTTTTCCGCTTCTCAACAGCAAGGGTTGCGCGTGACCCTATACTTCCCCGTGATCCAACAGGAAACCTGCCATGGCGTTAATACATCTGGTCGATGACGATTTAGCCGTTACCGACGCCTGCCGCTTTTTACTCGAGGGGCTGAACTATCGGGTGCAGATCTGGCACGACAGCCAAAAGTTCGTCGACCAGGTCAGTCTTTATCAATGCGGTGTGGTGATGCTGGATATTCGGATGCCGGGCATGGACGGGCAACAGGTTCATCAACAACTGCGTCGGCAGGAAAGTACCCTGGCGGTGGTGATCGTCACCGGTCACGGTGATATTGCCATGGCCGTGACGGAGATGAAGCTGGGGGCCGTGGATTTCCTGCAAAAACCGATTGCCGCCGCGCCGCTGATCGAAGCGCTGGATCGCGGGATCGCCCATTCTCAAAACCGGTTGGAACGCTATCAGCTACAGCAGCGTTTCAGTGCGCTGACGCCGCGTGAGCGTGAAATAGCCCGCGCCGTGGCTGCGGGAATGACCAATAAACTGATCGCCGATCGTCACTTTATCGCGGTGCGTACCGTTGAAGTGCATCGGGCCAGAGTGATGGAAAAAATGCAGGCCGCCAGCCTGGCGGAGCTGATGAATTCACTCAATCAACTGACGTTAACCGAACCCTCAGAGAGCGGAGTCAGCCGCCTGTAGGCAAAAAAAATGCCGGTCGGAATAAGCCGACCGGCATGATATTTTCAACTCACGGGCAAATCACGGCATAATCGAAGGCTGATCTGCGCCCTCTTTTTCCACTTTCTGCTGCAGCATGTGCTCGCGTTTCATACCCAGTTTCAACGCCAGCGCGGACGCCACGTAGATAGAGGATATGGTACCGATAGACACACCAATCAGCATAGCCAGAGAGAAGCCGTGCAGCATCGCGCCGCCGAAGATGTACAGCATCAGAACCACCATCAGGGTGGTACCGGAAGTCATCAAGGTACGGCTCAGCGTCTGGGTCAACGACACGTTCATGATTTCGTAAGGCGTCCCGCGACGGATCTTGCGGAAGTTCTCACGAATACGGTCGGAAACCACGATGCTGTCGTTCAACGAGTAACCGATAACCGACATCAATGATGCGACGATAGTCAGGTCAATCTCGATATGGAACAACGACAGCACGCCCAGAGTGATGACCACGTCGTGCGCCAACGCGATAACCGCCCCCAGCGCCAGGCGCCATTCGAAGCGGAAACCGACGTAAATCAGAATACAGATCAGCGCCACCAGCAGCGCCATGCCGCCGTTTTGCGCCAGTTCGGTGCCCACACTCGGGCCGACGAACTCAATCCTCTTCACCGTGGCGTTTTTATCGACCGAGTCGTTAATCACGCTGATGACTTTGTTACCCAGTTCCTGACCTGCGGTGCCGATCGCCGGTGGCATACGCACCATCACGTCACGGCTGCTGCCAAAGTTCTGAATAATCGGGTCCTGGAACCCGGCTTTTTCCAGCGTATCGCGCATCAGATCGAGGTTGGCCGGTTGTTCCAGGCTGATTTCAATGACGGTACCGCCAGTGAAGTCCAGACCCCAGTTAAAACCACGCACCGACATAATGGCGATTGACGCGATCAGCAGCAACAGCGAGATGCCGAAGGCCACGTAATCCCAGCGCATAAAGTCATAGACTTTACGGCCGTAGTTGAGTTGTTCAACAGTATAATCCTGTGCCACAACGCACTCCTCAGATAGACAGCTTGTTAATGCGTTTGCCGCCGTAAAGCAGGTTGACGATGGCACGGGTACCGACAATCGCGGTGAACATGGACGTCGCCACACCGATTGCGGTGGTAATCGCAAAGCCTTTAATCGAACCGGTGCCCACTGCGTACAGAATAATCGCGGTGATCAGGGTAGTGATGTTGGCATCAACGATACTGGAGAACGCGCCTTTATAGCCTTCATGGATCGCCTGCTGAACGGAACGTCCGTTTTTCAGCTCTTCCTTGATACGTTCATTGATCAGTACGTTGGCGTCGACCGCCACCGCCAGCGTCAGCACGATACCGGCAATACCCGGCATGGTCAGCGTCGCCCCCGGCAACAGGGACATCACGCCGACAATCAGCACCAGGTTGGCGACCAGCGCCGTGGTAGCGATCATGCCGAACTTACGGTACCAAACCACCATAAACACGATGGATGCCACCAGGCCCCACAAGCAGGCTTCCAGACCTTGGGTGATGTTCTGTTGCCCCAGGGTCGGACCGATTGTCCGCTCTTCCACGATCTGGATAGGCGCAATCAGCGCACCGGCGCGCAGCAGCAGCGAGAGCTGACGTGCTTCGTTCGGGTTGCCGATACCGGTAATACGGAAGCTGTTGCCCAGACGCGACTGAATGTTCGCCACGTTGATCACTTCTTCCTGTTTCACCAGGACTGCACGGCCGTTGGCGTCTTTCTTGCCGCTGTCCTTGTACTCCACAAACAGGGTCGCCATCGGCTTGCCGATATTGTCCTTGGTGAAGTTGGACATCGCGGTACCGCCGGCACTGTCCAGCGAGATATTAACCTGCGGCTGGTTGTATTCGTCGGTGCTGGAGGTGGAGTCGGTAATGTGGTCACCGGTCAGGATCACGCGCTTGTACAGCACAACCGGCTGGCCTTCGCGGGTGTCTTTTACCTCGGAGTCACCCGGCACACGGCCGTTGGCTGCCGCAGTGGTATCCGCATTGGTGTTAACCAGACGGAATTCCAGCGTCGCGGTAGCGCCCAGGATCTCTTTGGCACGTGCGGTATCCTGAATACCCGGCAGTTCGACCACGATGCGGTCAGAACCCTGACGTTGTACCAGCGGTTCGGCAACGCCGAGCTGGTTAACACGGTTACGCAGGATAGTGATGTTCTGCTGCACCGCATACTCACGCGCTTCGCTCAGGCGGGCATCCGTCAGGTTGGCTTTCAGGGTGTTGGTGCCGTTGGCAGAGAACACCATGTCACGTTGGCGTGGGCCAAGGTAGCTGATGGCCTGATCGCGGGCAGCATCGTCACGGAAACGCACTTCCACGCCGTTGTTGTCCAGCTTGCGGATAGACGCATAAGGAATGCCCTTTTCACGCAGCTCGCTGCGCAGGGTGTCCATGGTCTGTTCCTGCAGTTTGCTCAGCGCAGTGTCCATGTCCACTTCCATCAGGAAGTGCACGCCACCGCGCAGGTCCAGACCGAGTTTCATCGGTTCGGCGCCCAGCATGGCCAACCAGGCCGGCGTGGCCGGGGCCAGGTTCAGCGCCACCACGAACTTGTCGCCCAGCTCAGCCATTAAGGCTTCACGCGCGCGCAGCTGAATATCAGGATTGCTAAAGCGAGCCAGGATGGCGCCATTTTCCAGCGCAATCGACTTGCTCGCGATCTTGTCTTTTTCTAATACGGTACGGACTTGGTCCAGCGTAGTTTCACTGGCGGCGACACCGCGCGCGCCAGTGATCTGTACAGCCGGATCCTCACCATAGAGGTTGGGAAGCGCATAAAGCAGACCGATGATGATCACTACGATCAGCATCAGATACTTCCACAAAGGATAACGGTTTAGCACGGCAATTCCCTTCGGGAAAACAAAATTACAGGGCCTTCATGGTACCTTTCGGCAGAACGGCCGCCACGAAGTCACGCTTGATCATCACTTCCGTGGTGTCGTTCAGCGCAATAGCGATGATGCCGGTGTCAGCCACTTTGGTCACGCGACCAATCAGGCCACCGGTGGTCAGCACTTCATCACCCTTGCCGATCGAGTCCATCAGTTTCTTGTGCTCTTTAGCTCGTTTCTGCTGTGGACGCAGGATCATGAAATAGAAAATCAGGCCAAAAACCACCAGCATAATGATCAGAGAGTACGGGCTTCCCTGAGACGGAGCTCCTGCGGATGCGACGGCGTCAGAAATGAAAAAGCTCATTGAAATTCCCTCATTAAGTTATCAATTATTAATTCAAGCGTTTAAAGGTGGAACCGGTTTACCGATCCGACCGTAGAAATCCGCAACAAACAGCTCTAATTTACCCTGTTCAATGGCCTCGCGTAAACCCGCCATCAGGCGTTGGTAGTGACGCAGGTTATGAATGGTGTTCAATCGGGCACCGAGTATTTCGTTGCAACGATCGAGATGATGCAAGTAGGCGCGGCTGTAATTGCGACACGTGTAGCAATCACAGTCTTTATCCAGCGGAGAAGTATCATCCTTGTGCTTGGCATTACGGATTTTTACCACACCGTCAGTCACGAACAGATGGCCGTTACGGGCATTACGCGTTGGCATCACGCAGTCGAACATATCGATACCGCGACGCACGCCTTCAACCAGATCTTCCGGTTTGCCAACGCCCATCAGGTAACGTGGCTTATCTTCCGGAATTTGCGGGCAAACATGTTCAAGAATGCGATGCATATCCTCTTTTGGCTCACCTACTGCCAAGCCGCCCACAGCGTAACCATCAAAACCGATATCCACCAGCCCTTTTACTGATACATCACGTAAATCTTCGTAAACACCGCCCTGAATAATGCCGAATAAAGCGTTCTTGTTATTCAGTTCGTCAAAACGCTGACGGCTGCGCTGCGCCCAGCGCAGAGACATTTCCATCGAGCTTTTGGCGTAGTCCCAGTCTGCCGGGTACGGCGTGCACTCGTCGAAGATCATCACGATGTCAGACCCCAGGTCATACTGGATTTCCATCGATTTTTCCGGGCTGAGGAACACTTTATCGCCGTTAATCGGGTTACGGAAATGAACGCCTTCCTCTTTAATCTTGCGCATCGCGCCCAGACTGAACACCTGGAAGCCGCCGGAATCGGTGAGGATCGGGCCATGCCACTGCATGAAATCATGCAGATCGCCATGCAGCTTCATGATCTCCTGCCCTGGACGCAGCCACAGGTGGAAGGTGTTGCCCAGCAGGATCTGCGCACCGGTCTCTTTCACTTCTTCCGGCGTCATGCCCTTTACCGTGCCGTAGGTGCCGACCGGCATAAAGGCTGGGGTTTCCACCACGCCACGTTCAAAAATCAGGCGGCCACGGCGGGCGCGGCCATCGGTTGTGTCTAATTCGTACTTCACAAAGCCTCCAGCATCAGAGAAACAGTCTGATGTCGTTAAAACAGGGTTGCGCCAGATGCGCAGCCCAGGAAATCAGGCGCCGACGGACTCTTGCTCCGCCTGCGGGTTACGGCTGATGAACATCGCATCGCCATAGCTAAAGAAACGGTACTGCTCGGCCACCGCCTGCTGATAGGCATGCATGGTGTTTTTATAACCGGCAAAGGCGGAAACCAGCATAATCAGCGTCGACTCCGGCAGGTGGAAATTGGTCACCAGTGCGTCAACCACCTGATAGTGGTAACCCGGGAAGATAAAGATGCTGGTGTCGTCGAAGAACGGCGCAATCAATGCCTCTTTGCTGGCGTTGGCGGCGCTCTCCAGAGAACGCACCGAGGTGGTGCCGACAGCCACCACGCGCTTGCCGCGCGCTTTGCAGGCCAATACGGCGTCAACCACCTCTTGCGGCACCTCTGCGTATTCGGCATGCATGACGTGCTCTTCGATGGTTTCCACCCGCACCGGCTGGAAGGTGCCCGCGCCCACGTGCAGGGTGACAAACGCCATCTCGATGCCCTTCTCGCGCAGCGCAGCCAACAGCGGCTCGTCGAAATGCAGCCCGGCGGTTGGTGCAGCGACAGCACCAGGTTTTTCGCTGTAGACCGTCTGATAAAGTTCGCGGTCGGCGTCTTCGTCCGGACGATCGATATACGGCGGCAGCGGCATATGGCCAACGGCATTAAGGATAGTAAAGACGTCGCGTTCATCGTTGAAGCGCAGTTCGAACAGCGTATCGTGGCGCGCGACCATCGTCGCGGCGATGCTTTCGTCGTCGCCCAGCAGCAGGTCGGTGCCCGGTTTCGGGGCCTTCGAGGCGCGAACGTGCGCCAATACCCGATGGTCGTCCAGCACGCGCTCGACCAACACTTCAATCTTGCCGCCGCTGACCTTGCGGCCAAACATGCGCGCCGGGATCACCCGGGTATTGTTGAACACCAGCAGATCGCCGGCTTCCAGGTTATCCAGCAGATCGGTGAATACGCCATGCTTAAGCTCCCCGCTCGGCCCGTCCAACTGCAGCAAACGGCAACCGCTGCGTTCAGGCTGGGGATAGTGGGCAATCAGGGACTCGGGAAGTTCAAACGAAAAATCGGCGACGCGCATGGCTATTCACTTCTTCAATATAGGACTGGTTGGTAAAAAACAGGCGGCCTAGTCTAAAGCTGCGGGCGGTCAGCGGCAAGAAATAAGGAGGATTTGCATGACTTCAGGTATAGTTGCCGGATGAATTATCTCGCTCATCTCCATTTAGCCTCACTGGCGGAAAGCTCGTTGCTGGGCAATCTGTTGGCCGACTTCGTGCGCGGCAACCCTGCCGGCGAGTACGATCCCGCCGTGGTGGCCGGCATTATGATGCACCGTCGCGTCGATGTACTGACCGACAACCTACCGCAGGTAAGAGCCTGCCGCGCCTATTTCTCGGAAGAACACCGACGCGTGGCCCCCATTACCCTCGACGTGGTGTGGGATCACTTCCTGGCACGCCACTGGCAACAGCTGGAACCCTCCCTCAGCCTGCCGGGTTTTACCCAGCAAGCCCAGAGCCAAATCCTGCCGCATTTGCCGCTGACGCCGCCACGCTTTCAGAATCTGAACGGCTATATATGGCCGGAACGCTGGCTGGAGCGCTACGCCGAACTGCCGTTTATCGGTAACGTGCTGGCAGGCATGGCCAGCCGTCGTCCGCGTCTGGCCGCATTGGCCAGCTCCTTCGCCGACGTGGAGCGCAACTATCATCAGCTTGAAACACAATTCTGGCAGTTTTACCCACAGATGATGCAGCAGGCCAAAGACAAGCAGCTGTAAGGTCAAGCCAAAGCCTTTGAAAATGCGATGCTTTACAAGAAATTGCTTTTTAAGCCTTGCCCTTTTATGGGAAAAGGTTATTTTTAAAACCTGCTAAATTTAATCACCGACTTTGATAGGTGAAAGCTATCTCATTGATTGGTCTTTTACCCTTTATTCACCAAGTCGTAGCCCCTATACTGGCCTTTGCTTTTACATCAACCCCTTAACACCTATTACAGGAGTAATTATGGTCCTGGTAACTCGTCAAGCCCCTGACTTCACTGCAGCTGCCGTACTTGGCAATGGCGAAATCGTAGAAAACTTCAACTTCAAGAAGCACCTGAACGGCAAACCAGCCGTCCTGTTCTTCTGGCCGATGGACTTCACCTTCGTATGTCCTTCTGAGCTGATCGCTTTCGATCACCGCTATGAAGAATTCCAGAAGCGTGGCGTTGAAGTGGTTGGCGTTTCATTCGACTCAGAATTTGTCCACAACGCATGGCGTAAAACCCCTGTCGAGAATGGCGGCATCGGGGAAGTGAAATACGCAATGGTTGCTGACATTAAGCGTGAAATTCAGAAAGCTTATGGCATCGAGCACCCAGAAGCAGGCGTTGCCCTGCGTGGTTCTTTCCTGATCGACAAAGACGGTGTGGTTCGCGCTCAGGTTGTTAACGACCTGCCAATCGGCCGTAACATCGACGAAATGATCCGTACCGTTGACGCGCTGCAATTCCACGAGCAACACGGCGAAGTGTGCCCGGCTCAGTGGGAAAAAGGCAAAGCAGGTATGGGCGCATCTCCGGACGGCGTAGCTAAATACCTGTCTGAGAACGCTTCCAAGCTGTAATTTCAGCCTGCAAGTGTATCAACCGGCCCTCGTGGCCGGTTTTTTTTGCCCTTTTTTAGGGCGCATCGCCCCCATTGTGTGCTTCATTTGCTTGTTTCCGCTCACATTTCCCCGGCTATTTTCCGCACAATCCCTTAACTCTGGCTAGTATCAATAACGCTGGCCCGCTCTTTGCACGGCAGGAGGGGCAAGCCAAACACAATAAGAAAACTGACAGGGTAGGAATAACTATGTTTTTACAAAAATGGAGCAAGCCGCTGACCATGGCGGCGCTGCTGGTCAGCAGCAGCCTGTATGCCGCCTCCAATCCGGCGGTCGAAGCCAAAAACGGCATGGTGGTGACATCGCAACATCTGGCCTCGCAGGTCGGCGTGGATATCCTGAAACTGGGCGGCAATGCGATTGATGCGGCCGTCGCCGTGGGTTATGCGCAGGCGGTGGTCAACCCGTGCTGCGGTAATATCGGCGGCGGCGGCTTTATGACGGTGCACCTGGCCGATGGCACCGACACCTTTATCAACTTCCGCGAAACCGCGCCGGCAGCGGCCAGCGCCAACATGTATCTGGATGCCGCCGGCAACGTGAAGAAAGGCGCCAGTCTGTACGGCTATCTGGCCGCAGGCGTGCCGGGCACCGTGCTGGGCATGGAAACCGCACGCAAGAAATACGGCAAACTGAGCCGCGAGCAGGTGATGGAGCCGGCAATCAAACTGGCACGCGAGGGCTTTGTGCTGACCCGCGCCGATACCGATATCCTCGATACCACCATCGCACGCTTTAAACAGGATCCGGAATCTGCCCGAATCTTCCTGCGCCCGGACGGCACGCCGTTGCAACCGGGCGATCGCTTGGTGCAGAGCGACCTGGCCAATACGCTGGCGGCCATCGCCAAAGAAGGCCCCGACGCCTTCTATAAAGGCAAAATACCCCAGGCGGTAGAGGCGGCAGCCAAACAGGGCGGCGGCATTCTGACGGCGGCCGATTTCGCCAATTACCAAGTCACCGAAACCCCGCCGATTACCTGCAGCTATCGCGGTTATAAGTTTGTTTCGGCTCCCCCGCCAAGCTCTGGCGGCGTGACGCTGTGCGAAATCCTCAACGTGGTTGAAGGCTACGATCTCAAGAGCATGGGCTTTAATTCGGCGGCGGCCATCCATACCATGACCGAAGCGATGCGCCACGCCTATATGGACCGTAACACCTACCTGGGCGACCCGGAGTTCATCAAGAACCCGATCGACAGGCTGGTCAGCAAGAGCTATGCCGAAGAGATCCGCAAGAAAATCGTCGCGGACAAGGCCACGCCGTCAGAGAACGTGCAGCCGGGCATGGAACCCCACGAGAAGCCGGAAACCACCCACTACTCGATTGTCGATCATCAGGGTAACGCCGTCTCCACCACCTATACCGTCAACGGTCGCTTTGGTGCCGTGGTGATCGCCCCGGGCACCGGCTTCTTCCTCAACGATGAGATGGACGATTTCACCGTCAAAGTCGGCGAGAAAAATCTTTATGGGCTGGTGCAGGGAACCGCCAACAGCATAGCCCCCGGTAAGCGCCCACTATCGTCGATGAGCCCGACGCTGGTGACCAAGGACAATAAAATCTTTATGGTTCTCGGTTCACCCGGCGGATCGCGCATCATCACCATCACTCTGCAAACCGCCTTAAACGTGATCGACCACGGTATGGCGCCGCAGGAGGCCGTCGATGCGCCGCGTATCCACCATCAGTGGTTACCGGATGAGGTTTACTACGAACAGCGCGGAGTTTCTGCCGATACGCTGAAAATCCTCAGCGGTATGGGCTACAAGATGGTTGAGCAAACGCCATGGGGCGCCGCCGAACTGATTCTGGTCGGCCTGCCAGGCGCCGCAGGCGTCAGCCCGGCCAACTCCGGCAATGACTCCGCAGTTTCCGGCAGAGTGCGCGAAGGCTACCTGTACGGCGCCAATGACGTTCGTCGCCCGGCCGGCTCCGCCGTAGGTTATTGATGATCCCTGCGTTGGCCCGGTATTGCGTGCCAACGTTAGGCTATACTCCCCCCACTCTGTCTGTGACAGACACCGGTCGGCACCCGCCGGCCGTTTCTTTTCGAGGAGAATACCGTGATCAAATCACAACAGCACCGCAAGCACCTCACCCGGGGTGAAGTCGGGCGTCTGCTGCTGCAAGCCGCCGCCGGCCGGGCGCCCGAGCGTGACACCTGCCTGATCTGGATGGGTTTCATTCATGGCTGTCGCGTCAGCGAACTCACCGGCTTGCGCCTCGCCGACCTCGATATGGACGACGGTTGCCTTTACATCAGCCGCCTCAAAAACGGCCTGTCCACCACCCACCCGCTGGAAACCACCGAGAAACACCTGTTGCAGCGCTGGCTGGAAAAACGCCAATTCTGCCGCAACCTGGACGACCAGGACTGGCTGTTTCTGTCACAAAAGGGCTATCGCCTGTCGCGCCAGCGTATCTTTCGTATGCTGCGTGAGTATGGCCGGCGGGCCGGGCTGGAGGTCGAGGCGCACCCGCACATGCTGCGTCATGCCTGTGGCTATGCGCTGGCGGATAACGGCGCGGATACGCGGGTGATTCAGGATTATCTGGGGCATCGCAACATTCAACACACGGTGTTGTACACCGCCGCCAATGCCGGGAGATTCAGGTACTTATGGGAGGAAAAAAGCCAAAAAAATGTAACACTTTGAGCCAAACTGACACATAAACTAAGAATTACCCGAAAAGAAGTCAATACCGCCGCCGTATTTTTTTCATCCCCAGAATAAACATCACATTATCAGTAAGATATATCCCACTCCGTTAAGGCGTTCCTTTCCGGATAAAAACCCGGTTTCGCCCAGCGCCCTGCGTGATTTTTACCCACCCCGTTCATTGACCACCATTCACCCAGATAAACACATAATTAAAACACCGTCCCTGGTGTTATCTCCTGACATCTTCTCTGTTTACCCTGACTTTTAGAACAATATGTAAAAAGTAACACTTTGGCTCAAAATGTTACCTTTTTTCCAACGGGCAACGCACCGAGACAGACCAAAAGGAACAACCTTTTCAAAGGGTTAATGGATTTTTATGTGTGGAACACATGTTGAAAGGAATTTATCAATGAAAAAGACACTGCTCGCCACTGCACTGCTCGCCACCACCGCGCTGTCCCTGTCTTCTGCCCTGGCCGCAGACGGTACCGTCAACTTCACCGGCTCCATCAGCGCCACCGCCTGTAAGGTCGATATGGGCGGCTCCACCACCCTGGCCGTCCCGATGGGGAAAATCAGCACCACCTCCTTCAGCGGTGCCGGCACCACCAGTGCCGCCTCCAAATTCAGCCTGCAACTGAAAACCTGCCCGACGGCCACCACGGCAACCGTGAAATTCGACGGTATCGCCGCCGGCGGTGACGACAAGATACTGGCCCTGACCGGCGGTGCCGGTGCCGCCACCGGCGTCGGCATCCAGCTCTCCGACAAGAGCGGTGCAGTACTGCCGCTGGCCACCAACTCGACCAGCTATACCCTGGCGCTGGGCGATGCCACCGACACCACCAAAGACGTCACCAACAACCTGGACTTCACCGCCCGCTACATTGCCACGGCCGCGACCGTGGGCGCCGGGACGGCCAACTCTACCGCCAGCTTCACCATCAACTACAACTGATACCACTCTGGGGCGGCAGCTGCTGCTGCCCCTTTTCCTGCCGGAGACAATGCCATGACCTATCGGCTCACTGCACGCTATCGCCGTGTTCTGATGACCGCCGCGCTGATGGCCGGCGTGTTGACGACCAGCTTGCCGACGCAGGCCGGCGTGGTGGTCGGCGCCACCCGCCTGGTCTACGAGGGCGACAAAAAAGAGAGTTCCCTGACCGTCAGCAACCCGGACGCCTCGCCTTACCTTATCCAGTCCTGGGTCGAAACCGCCCGGACCGACGAGAACAAGGCCCCCTTCATCCTGACCCCGCCGCTGTTTCGCCTCGACGGAGGGCAGCAAAACGTCCTGCGCGTGGTTCGGGTCGGCGGCGCGTTGCCCGAAGACCGGGAAACGCTGTACTGGCTGAATGTCAAAGCCATTCCCTCGGCCGTGCGCCAGGACAACACGCTGCAAATCGCCATCAAGACGCGCATCAAACTGATTTTCCGCCCGAAGGCCCTGAGCGGCCGCCAGCCGGAGAGCGTCGGCGGTCAACTGACCTGGCGCCGGGTGGCGGGCAAGCTGGAGGTCAGCAACCCCACGCCGTTTTACATGAACTTTCAGGGTATCAAGGTCAATGGCCAGCCGGTGAAAGACGCCACCTACGTGGCCCCGTTCAGCCGCGCGACCCTGACCCTGCCGGGCAACGGACGTGAGGTCAGTTGGCGGTTGCTGAACGATTTCGGCGGCGCGGGGCAATGGCTGAATGGCACCGTGGCCGGTTAACCGGTTACGGCGACGCAAGCAAGGAGCATGCGATGCAGCAACAACGGACGACAGGAATAAAACCGCTGAGGATGATGATACTGACCGCACTGGCGTTGTCGCCGGCGGTACAGGCGCGGGACTATTTCAACCCGGCCCTGCTGGAGCAGGGCGACGCCCGCCAAAGCCAGACCGACCTGTCGGTGTTTGAAGACGCCGGCGGACAGCCCCCCGGCACCTATCGGGTGGATATCCTGCTCAACGAACGCCTGACCGAGACCCGCATGGTCACCTTCAGCGCCGGGCCAGGCGGCCTGCAACCCTGCCTGAGCGTGGCCGACCTGGCCGGCTGGGGGGTACGGACCGCCCTGTTCCCGGCCCTCGGCAACGCAGACAGCCATTGCGCCACTCTGACGGCCATTCCCCAGGCGTCGGCGCAGCTGCGTTTCAGTCAGCAGCAGCTGTTGCTGAGCATTCCCCAGGCGGCCATGACGCCGCAACCGCGCGGCTATGTGCCGTCGTCACAATGGGACGAGGGTATCCCGGCGCTGATACTCAATTACAGCCTGACCGGCGCGGACACCACCGCCCGCGGCAGCGGTCAGGGCGGCGACAGCAACAGCCAGTTCGCCAACCTGCGCCCCGGCCTGAACGCCGGTCCGTGGCGCTTGCGCAACTACACCACCTGGAGCCGCAGCAGCGACGGCCAGGATAAATGGGACACGGTGTACACCTACGCGCAGCGCAACCTGATTGGCCTGCAAAGCCAGTTGACCCTGGGCGACAGCAATGCCCCGGCCGAGGTGTTTGACGCCGTGCCCTTTCGCGGCGTGCAGTTGGCCTCGGATGACGAGATGCTGCCCGACAGCCTGCGCGGTTACGCCCCGGTGGTACGCGGTATCGCCCGCACCAATGCCCAGGTGGTGGTGCGCCAGAACGGCTATGAAATCTACCGCACCTTTGTGGCCCCCGGCGCCTTCGTGATTAACGACATGTACCCCACCGGCGGCAGCGGCGACCTGCAGGTCACCATCAAGGAAGCCGACGGCAGCGAACAACAGTTGGTGGTGCCTTTCGCCTCCCTGCCGGTGTTGCAACGGGAAGGCCGGCTCAAATACAGCCTGACCGGCGGCCAGTACCGCAGCTATGACCGCAGCGTCGATAAAAGCGCCCTGGTGCAGGGCACCGCCATTTACGGCCTGCCGTGGAACACCACCCTGTACGGCGGCGTGCAGGCGGCGCAACACTATCAGTCGGCGGCGCTGGGGCTGGGCAACAACCTCGGTGAGTGGGGCGCGTTCTCCGTGGACATGACGCAGTCACGCAGCCAGCCGAAAGACCAGGACAGCGCCACCGGCCAGTCATGGCGGGTACGCTACAGCAAGAATCTGGTGCAGACCGGCACCAACTTCGCCATCGCCGGTTACCGTTACTCCACCGCGGGGTTCTATTCGCTGGCAGAAGTGCTGGACGGCTGGCGCAGCAATGCCAGCCCACTCTGGCAGAACGAGCGGCGGCGCAACCGGGCCGAGCTGAGCATGAACCAGCAACTGGGGCCGCAGGCGGGCAGCCTGTCGCTGAGCGCGGTACGGGAAGACTACTGGAACAGCGAGCGCAGCCTGGCGTCACTGGGGCTGGGCTACAGCAACAGCTGGCGCGGCATCAGTTACGGCGTCAACTGGAACTACAACCGCAACACCCAGGGTGCCACCCGCAGCAACGACCAGCAGATAGCGCTGAACCTCAACGTGCCGCTGAACCTGTGGGACAACAACAGCGCCTGGGTCAACTACGGCCTCAACAGCACCAGGGGCGGCGCGACCAGCCACAACCTGGGGCTGAGCGGCGTGGCACTACGTGACAACAGCCTGAGCTGGGGCGTGCAGCAGACCTACGGCAGCCGGGGCCAGGGCTATGGCGGCAACAGCAATCTGGACTACCGCGGTACCTACGGCGAAGTAAGTGCCGGTTACGGCTACGACAAAGACAACCGGTGGCTGAACTACGGGCTGCAGGGCAGCGTGGTGGCGCACCAGAACGGCATCACGCTGGGCCAGCCGCTGGGGGAAACCGCCGCGCTGGTGGCAGCCCCGGGCGCGCCGGGGGTGAGCGTGAGCAACCAGACCGGAGTGCGCACCGACTACCGCGGCTACGCGTTGGTGCCTTACCTGACGCCGTACCGCAACGGCAACGTGGCGCTGAACCCGGAAACGCTGCCGACGGACGCGGAGATTGAACAGAACAGCCAGCGGGTCACCCCAACGCGCGGCGCGCTGGTCCGCGCCACCTTTACAGCCAAGGTGGGCGCGCGGGTGCTGATGACCTTAACCCAGGCCGATGGCCGCCCGGTGCCCTTTGGTGCCACGGTGAGCACGGCCGACCAAAACGCGGCGCAGGGCAGCATCGTCGGCGACGGCGGCCAGGTGTACCTGAGCGGCCTGGCCGACAGCGGCAGCCTGCGGGTGAAATGGGGCAACGGCAGCGGCGGCGCCTGCCGGGTTAATTACCGGCTGCCCACAGCGCCACAGCCGGGTGGTGTTATCCAGATGAAGGGAATATGTCAATGAACGCAAAGATGACGAAACTCAATACCATCAATAAAAGAAGCCCGATCACTGTTCGGAAAATCGCCCCCCTATGCACGCTGCTCGCCTTAGTCCTGTGGGGAAATAGCCATGCGCGTGCCGATTGTTATTTTGAGAGTGGATATACAACATTACCCATGCGTCTGTCATTACCGGCCAGTCTGGTAATACAGCGTGACACCCCCGTGGGAACGGTGTTATGGACTAGTGGGCAAAGTACTCCGGCAGGTACGACGCTTGTTCGTTGTTCAGGTTATTCTGCCGCATATACAGAAGCGACGCAGTACCTTACTGCACAAACCTTGGTTCCCGGGTATACCGATGTTTACCAGACCACGGTTCCGGGCATAGGGTTCCGGGTGCGAAATCAGGGCACTTATTCTCTGTGGAATGCTGTCCCCACATCAAACAATTACGTTGTTACCATTGTGGCTTATTGGACTTATAACGAAAGCAAATACATTTTCTTTAAAATGGAGCTGATTTACATCGGCGGCACTGCCAGCGGCCAACTGTCGTTTGCTTCCCCATTGGCATCCTTAACCACGGGATCTGTCACCGCGGGACAGCTGTATGTTGACGGCAGCACGGCAGTCACCAAGGTCGCCTGCTCCCTCACCAACACCACCATCAGCGTTCCCTTGGGTGATGTCTCCGCCACCCAATTCACCGGCATCACCACCACCGCCGGCGATAAAACCTTCAATCTGGGCCTGAGCTGCGACAAGGACGCCAATATCAACGTCGCGCTGGCCGGAAGCCAAAACGCGGACACCGCCGACACCAGCGTGCTGGCGCTGACCAACGCCGGGCAGAGCGGCACCGCCAAAGGCGTCGGGGTGCAACTGCTGTATGGCGGCGTGCCGCTGAAACTCAACAACAGTATCCTGCTGAAAACCTCCGCCGGCGGTCAGGAAACCCTGCCGTTCAGCACGCGCTATTACCAGACCCAAACCGCCATCGGCGCCGGGCTGGCCAACAGCAGTGCCACCCTGAATATCACCTACCAGTAAACCGGGAGAAGCGCATGACCCTTTTCAAGCCCCTGATGGCGGCCGGGCTGGCGTTGCTGCTGCCCGGTACCACTCTGGCCGACAGCGCCAGCATCAACGTGACCGGGCGGATACTCTCTTCCGCCTGCCAGCCGGAGGTCAATCCGCTGAACGTGTCGCTCGGCACCCTGTCGCAAAGCGCCCTGGCGGGCAAGGGCAGCACCGCCTCCGCCACCCGCTTTACCCTGCGGCTGAAAAACTGCCCGGCGGAAATCAGCCAGGTACAGGTGCGGTTTGACGGCAGCGCCGTCAGCGGTGACACCGGCGTATTGGCGCTGACGGCGGGCAGCGGCGTTGCCGGCGGCGTCGGCATTCAATTGCAGGATGCCAATGCCGCCGTGCTGCGGTTTGGGCAGCCCTCGGCGGCCATGGCGATCCAGGGCGGTGCCGGCAGTGTTTCATCACTGGCCTTCACCGCCCGTTATATCGCCATCAGCGACACCGTGACCGCCGGCAGCGCCAATGCCAGTGCCACCTTCACCATTTTGTACAGCAATTAACGCAGTCATTGCCTGCAGGAGATGCCCATGCCGTTAACCGATATCGCTCCAAGGTCCCCCGTATTGTTGCCCCCGCATCTGGCAGAGAAATTAACGCCGAACGAACGCCTGGTGCTGCAGGCCCTGCTCAACGGGCAGGACCTGACTACCATTGCCCAACGGCGTAACCGCAATATCCGCACCGTCAGCAACCACAAGCAACGGGCGATGGAAAAACTGGGCCTGAACAACAACGTCATGCTGTACGCGCTGGCCGCCCTGCTGAGTCCGCCCTTGCCGCAGGCCTCCCCTCAGCAAATGCAGTCGCTCTCTCCACGGGAGCATAGGGTGCTGGCGGGCCTGCTGCAGGGTAAAACGGTGGGAGCGATTGCCCGCGAGCAGCATAAAAGCATCAAAACCATCAGCCTGCAAAAGCAGCGGCTGATGGAAAAACTGAGGTTATGCAGTGCGGTAGACTTGTTCAGGTCGGCGCCCGGACAGGCGCAGACGCTGCTGGCCAACTGGGGCCAGGTTTTTTAAGGGGAACCTGGCCAGATTAGGCTGTTAGCCGCCACAGACTTACCGACTCTTTGCCCAGTTGCAGCGAGATCGCGTCTGGCGTGTCATTTAACTCGCCGTCCCCTTCCAGCCGTTGCCATTGGCCTGCGGCCAGCAACGGGCCGTGTGGCAGGGTCACGCTGCCGCTGCCGTCACGCTGTAACGCCACCAACACCTGTTCCTGTTGGTAAATACGCACAAATACCAGCGTCTCAGCGGCGGCGTGCAGCACCTGACAACCGCCGCGGCGCAGCGCCAGGCTCTGTTTGCGCAGCGCCGCCATGCGCTGGTACAGGGCCAACAGGTTCTGATCCCACTGGCTTTCATCCCACGGAAAAGGCTTGCGGCAGAACGGGTCGTTGGCCCCATCCAGACCAATCTCGTCGCCATAATATAGGCAGGGTACGCCGATCCAGCTCATCAACCACACCGCCGCCATCCGCATCCGCGCCTGATTGCCCTGTAATAGCGTCAGAAAACGTGCAGTGTCATGGCTGTCGAGCTGGTTGAACTGAATCAACTGACGGCCATGCGGCAGCCCGGCCCGATAACCGTCCATCCACTGGGCGCAGTCCGCCGCATCCATCTGCACCGGATGGTGCGCCACGTCCAGTCCGGCGAGGAACCCCCGCACCGGCAGGGCAAAGCCCATGTAATTCATTGCCGCATCTTCCACGCCGGCATGCAGCCAGCGACGCGCGTCGCCAAAATGCTCGCCCAGCACGTAGGCCTGCGGGTTTTCCTGTTTAACCGCCTGATAAATGCCCGCCAGATGCTGCAAATTGCCGGTAGCGCCCCCGTTCTCACCCAGCATGTGCACCACATCCAGCCGCCAACCGTCGATGTTGTACGGCGGCCGCAACCAATGGCGCACCACACTGGCGTCACCGCGATAAATCGCTTCCGCTACCTGCGGTTCAGCGAAGTTAAGCTTCGGCAGGCTGGCATTCCCTTTCCAGTCGAGCGCGCGGCCATCGGGGTAGAAATTGAACCAGCCACGGTAAGGTGAATCGGGGTGATGGCAAGCGCCGTTATCCCCTTGCTGGTGGCGGTCAAACCACGGATGCGAATCGCCGGTATGGTTAAACACCCCGTCCAGCACCAGTTTCATCCCCACCTTGTGAGTACTCACTCGCAAACGCTGCAGGGCGGCGTTGCCGCCGAGATAGGGATCGACCCGGTAATAATCTTCGGTATCGTATTTATGTACGCTGGGCGCAGTGAAAATCGGATTCAGATACAGCGCCGTCACGCCCAGCTGCTGTAGATAAGGCAGTTTTTGGCTGATGCCATCCAGATCGCCACCGTAGAAGGTGGACGCAGCATGCCGGTCTTCCAGCGGATGGTGCCAATCGCGGCGCACCACATCACAACCGGCCGCATGATGACGATAGCTGCCGCTCTGAATGCCGTGTTCCCCCCCGCTACTGGAGAAGCGATCGGGGAAAATTTGATAGAAAACCTGATCCGCCACCCAGGCCGGGCTGCGGTCGGGCACGTCGACAGCAAACTGCGCCAGTTGTCCCGGCGGCGTCAGCGACCAACCCTGGGGGCCGAACCATTGCTGACTGGCGGCCCAAACCAGCTTGAAGCAGTAACGGCGGGTCGGCTCACCCTCATTGAGCGTCAAACTGGCCTGATAGCGATGCAGCCCGTCAATATGCTGCACTTTCATCGTCAGCAACCATTCTTCATTATCCGGCTCGGCGCGTAAAAACACCCGTTCAGGTACATCATCACCCTGTAACCACAGCGTGATATCAAGACGTTGCCCCTTCTTCACCACAAAGGGCGGGACCGGTTGATGCCAGGCGTTAAGCATGACTTTCCTCCTGCTGTACAAAACGAAATCGACGACGTTATTCAATGCCACGAACAATGCCACGTTGAGTGCCAGTCCCCCTCCTCTTTGGCCGGTAAACTCGGGGAGGAGCCGGGGGGTGGAGATAGTCGGTCAGCGGCAAGCCTATGTAAAAAAGGGTAAAAAGACGCACATTGTGGCCCGCAGCCATTAGGCTAACGTGTTTTGAGTCTATTGGATGTTTTTTGCACATTTTTTAAAGGAGCGGCAATGCAACAACAGATAACCCTGTGGCTGGAGAAGTTCGGGCTGGAATTTAGCGGGGTGATGTCTCTGCTGATGGTGCTGGGGCTGATCGTCCTGATTTCGGTGGTGATCCATCTGGTGCTGCACCGCGTAGTGCTGAGGGCAATCCAGCGCCGTGGCCAGCAATCGCAACGCGTATGGCAACAGGCAATCACCCAATACAAGCTGTTCCAGCGTATGGCGTTGTTATTGCAGGGGGTGATCATTAATCTGCAGGCGGTGCTGTGGCTGCACGCCGGTGGTCAGACGCAGGCGGTTATCGTCACTGCTGCTCAGGTGTGGATCATGGGCTTCGCCCTGCTGTCGCTGTTTTCCCTGTTGGATACGCTGTTGGCGATGCTGCGCCAAAGCCCGATTTCGAACCAGTTGCCGTTGCGCGGTATTTTCCAGGGCCTGAAGCTGGTAGCCGCCATCCTGATTGGCATCATGATCGTCTCCTTGCTGATGGGTAAGTCACCCTTGCTGCTGCTCAGCGGACTGGGGGCGATGACCGCGGTGCTGATGTTGGTGTTCAAAGACCCGATCCTCGGTTTGGTGGCCGGCATTCAGCTTTCCGCCAACGATATGCTTAGCATCGGCGACTGGCTGGAGATGCCGAAATACGGCGCAGACGGTGCGGTCACCGACATCGGCCTGACCACGGTAAAAGTGCGCAACTGGGATAACACCGTCACCACCATCCCGACTTACGCGCTGATCTCCGACTCTTTTAAAAACTGGCGATCCATGTCGGAATCCGGCGGGCGTCGCATCAAGCGCAGCATCAATATCGACACCACCAGCGTGCATTTCTTGTCGGATGAAGAACAGCAGAGGCTGAACCGCAACCCGCTGCTGCAACGCTATCTGAACGATAAAACGCAGGAGTTAAGCCAACATAATCAGCAGATTGCCGTAGATCTCAGTTCCCCCCTCAACGGTCGCCGCCTGACCAACCTTGGCACGCTGCGCGCTTATCTGGTGGCGTACCTGCGCGCCCACCCGAATATTCATCAGAATATGACGCTGATGGTGCGCCAATTAGCGCCAACGCCGGAGGGCCTGCCGCTGGAGATTTACGCCTTCACCAACACCACGGTCTGGGCGGAATACGAAAGCATTCAATCGGATATCTTCGACCATATTCTGGCGGTGATTAACGAATTCGACCTGCGTGTCCATCAAACGCCAACCGGCAACGATATGCGCAGCATGCTGAGCCAGATGCGCCAGGCGCCCGACCTTTCCTGACGCAGGTTGACGTAACTGTTTCTGCCGGTAATGACTCTCAACCCAGGGACAACGGATGTCTCGGTCCGCTTCTCTTTCGGCATAAAAACCGCGTTAATGCGTTGATTATCGCCCGCAGAAGGAAAAGAGGATTGCTGAAATCATTACGCCACCGGCTGTTTACCCTGCTGGCCACGCTGCTGTTTATTGGCTGTCTGCACAGCGCTTCGCTGGACGAAAGCCGTATGAGTCGGACCTTGCAGCCGGCGCTGAGCGCCCTGAGCAGCAATATGCAGGATATCCGTGAGATGCTGGCGCGCGCAGCAGGAGAAGGGAAGGAAGAACGTCTGAACGACAGCAGCCTGCGCATCGAAGCTCGCTCCTCCGGGGACGATGAGCCAGAGGAAAAACGTTAAAAAACACTGGCGCATGGCCGTAATGCCGGTTAGTTAAGCAAAATTATGAATAAGAATGTATGACATTGTTTAAGTGGGCGTCCCCCTCTCCCGAGGGAGAGGGCCGGGGTGAGGGGCTTTCGCGTTGGTTTGTATCCCCTCACCCTAACCCTCTCCCAAAGGAGAGGGAACAAGATCACCTTAACTTACAAGCATTACGGCGCATGGCCGGTGTTTTCATTTTCAATCCTGCTGCTGCGCCAGCACCGCAAGCTTCTTCTGGTGGTTGAGCTTGAAGTAGTAGCCCGCCAGCAGTACCACCACCCAGACCAGACCGGCGTACAGCGATACGCGGGTGGTTGGGAAGTAGCCAATCAGGCCGATGATAAACACCAGGAAGACGATCGCCACCACCGAGGTGAATACGCCGCCGCGCAGTGGGAAGGCCAGGTTTTTCACCTGCTCTTTGCTCAGGCTGCGACGGAAGGCAATCTGCGAGAACAGGATCATGATCCACACCCACACGGTGGCGAAGGTCGCCAGGGAGGCAATCACCAGGAACACGTTTTCCGGCATGATGTAGTTGAGATACACCGCCAGCAGCAGCGCCAGCATCATCACCACTACCGTGACCCACGGAATACCGCGTTTGGAGACCTTGCTGAATATCTTCGGCGCGTGGCCCTGTTCAGCCATGCCGTGCAGCATGCGGCCAACGCCAAACACGTCGCTGTTAATCGCAGACAATGATGCGGTGATCACCACAAAGTTAAGGATACCTGCCGCCACGGTAATTCCCATGTGCTGGAAGGTCAGCACGAACGGGCTGCCATTGGTGCCCACCTGGTTCCACGGGTAGATAGACATGATGACGAACAGCGTACCGACGTAGAACACCAGAATACGCCACGGCACCGAGTTGATGGCCTTGGGAATCGAGCTTTTCGGGTCTTTGGCTTCACCGGCCGTGATACCGATAATTTCGATGCCGCCGTAGGCAAACATCACCAACTGCAGCGACAGGATCATGCCGATAAACCCGTTACTGAAGAAGCCGCCGTTAGACCACAGGTTATGGATACCGGTCGGCTGTCCGCCGTTGCCAATCCCCCAGATAATGATACCGATACCGGCAGCAATCATGATGATGATGGTGGCCACTTTGAAGAATGAGAACCAAAACTCCAGCTCACCGAACACCTTCACGCTCATCAGGTTGATGGCGCCAATCACCAGCACCACGCTCAGCACCCAAATCCAATGCGGCACCTCTGGGAACCAAATCCCCATATAGATACCGAACGCCGTCACGTCGGCAATCGCGACAATCAGGATTTCAAAACAGTAGGTCCAGCCGGTGATATAGCCGGCCATCGGGCCAAGGTAGTCCTGCGCATAGCGTGAAAACGAACTGGCCTGCGGGTTGTTGACCGACATCTCGCCCAGCGCGCGCATGATGATAAAGGCGACAATACCGCCAATCAGGTAGGCCAGCAAAACGCTCGGGCCGGCCATTTTAATGGCGTCCGCCGAACCGTAGAACAGACCGGTGCCGATAGCCGAGCCAAGAGCCATAAAGCGAATGTGACGCGTACTGAGACCGCGTTTCAGCTTATTGGCCGCAGGAGCGGCGGGTGACTGTTGTTGCATGAAGATAACCCGTGTTTTTTAAACGTAAAAAAGCCACGGACAAGTCCGTGGCCCAAAATTTAGCCGGGGAATTAGGAGTGCGCGGTCACTTCGGAGCGCGAACAAACCCGGTCATAAATTGCGACCAGCACCAGCATCAGCAGCGACGGCGGCAACCATGCCAGCCCTTGATCCGCCAATGGCAGGTGATTGGTCCACTCCGGCAGGAAGTGCTGGAAGGTGGACGCTTTCACCGCGTCAAGGATACCAAACAACAGGCTGACTAACATCACCGGCGCGATGATACGCGGCGCGCTGTTCCACCAGCGCTGAGTGAAACTCAGCACCACCAGCACGATACACGGCGGATAAATCGCGGTCAGCACCGGGATAGAGATCTGGATCAGATGGCTCAGGCCCAGGTTGGAAACCAGCATCGAGAACAGACCCAAAATGAACACCAGCGTCTTGTAAGAGAACGGCAGGTATTGGGCAAAGAACTCGGCACAGGCGCAGGTCAGGCCAACCGCAGTCACCATACAGGCGATAAAGATCAGCGCGGCCAGGAAGAAGCTGCCCAATCCACCGAAGGTGTTTTGTACGTAAGCATGCAGGATCACCGCGCCGTTGGTGGCATCCGGCACCAGCACACCGCTGCCGGAACCCAGCTTGAACAGGCTCAGGTAAACCAGCGTCAAACCGACACCGGCGATCAGGCCCGCCAGAATGGTGTAACGCGTCAGCAATTTGGCATCCTTCACGCCGCGGGAACGCGCAGCGTTAACGATGACGATGCCGAAGACCAGCGCACCCAGCGTATCCATGGTCAGATAGCCGTTAACGAAGCCGGTAGAGAATGGAACGTTCTGATAGACCTCGGTGGCCGGAATTGGCGTGCCCGCAGGCCAGGCCAGCGCGGCAATACCCAGTGCGCCCAGCGCAACAATTTTCAGCGGTGCCAGTACGTGGCCGACGGTATCGAGCAAGCGGCCCGGATACAGAGAGATGCCGATCACCAGTGCGAAATACACCAGGCTGTAAATAAACAGCGGCATGGCACCGTCACCGGTCAGCGGTGCAATGCCCACTTCGAAGGAGACGGTCGCGGTACGCGGGGTGGCGAATAGCGGGCCGACGGCCAGATAGCAGACGGTCGCCAGCAGCAGGCCGGCGCGACGACCAATTGGCGTGCTCAGGGCGTCAATGCCGCCACCGACACGAGCCAGCGCGATCACCGTCATCACCGGTAGACCGACGGCAGTGATCAGGAAGCCGATAGCTGCAGTCCAGACGTGTTCACCGGACTGTAAACCGACCATCGGCGGGAAAATGATATTCCCGGCTCCGACGAATAAGGCAAAGGTCATAAAACCCAGTGCAATAATATCTTTTGACGTTAAACGATGACTCATACGATGTCGTGTTGCCTGTTCAAATGAAAAAAAGTGTCCGATACGTGGTGGCGTTATGCCCCACCCGGTTGCCGGCTTGCCATTTCATCGCGAGACCAAATAAGAGCAGAAAACGCATAACGTCCGGCGTTTTGTCCTTATTCGAAAGTGACCACTCATGATGATGGGCAGAGTTTTAGGAGTTATAAATGGAGGTTTAGTCCGACAACGGGGGCTAAGTTAAACGTTTATAGCGTTGAAAGGCAAGGCGCATGACAAAAAGCAGAGTTATAGACCAGATAATCTTTCGAGGCCAGTCGATCATAGTGGCTATCAATAAATATACAATACATGATTTGTATAATTTTTAAGCGACAGATTCACAAAACGTGAAGGCTTTGGCTAATGACCGCGCGAAAACGCCAATAAACAGCCAGTTTTCGCGCAGTCTGAACGAGTTTTTCGCCGTTACCAAACCTGCCGGGCGATATTCACCACGCTTTGCAGTTTATTCCACTGCTGTGATTCACTCAGGCTGTTGCCCTCTTCGGTCGAGGCAAAACCGCACTGGGTACTGAGGCAAAGTTGGCTGCGGTCGACAAACTGCGCGGCCTCCTCAAGACGCTGTTTCACCTGCTCAGGGTTTTCCAGTTCACCGTTTTTGGTGGTGATCAGCCCCAGCACCACCTGCTGTTTACCTGGTTTGATAAAACGCAGCGGCTCAAACCCGCCGGACCGCTCATTGTCATACTCCAGGAAGAAGGCGTCGATATTCACCTGACCGAACAGGATCTCCGCCACCGGCTCATAGCCGCCTTCGGAGATCCAGGTGGAACGGAAGTTGCCGCGGCAAACGTGCAACCCAATGGTCAGATCGTCCGGCTTGTCGGCGATCGCGGCATTCAACACATCGGCATAAATACGCGCCAGGCGATCCGGATCCTCTCCGCGCTCGCGGATCTGCCGGCGCTGTTCGTCTGAACACAGATAGGCCCAGACGGTGTCATCCAGCTGCAGATAGCGGCAACCGGCATCGTAAAATGCCTTGATCGCATCGCGATAGGTTTGGGCCAGATCGTCGAAATAGGCGTTCAGATCCGGGTAGACCTGACTGTCGATGGCCTTGCGCCCACCGCGAAAGTGCAGCACGCTCGGGCTTGGAATGGTCATTTTCGGCACCGTATCACCGGCAATCGCCTTCAGGAAGCGGAAATCTGCCAGCATCGGATGCTGCGGGTTAAACCCCAACTTGCCGACCACCTTGATGCTGCGCGCCCGGGTTTGCACGCCGTTGAACTGGATCCCCTGCTCCGCGTCATAGCCTTCCACGCCGTCCAGCCCTTCCAGAAAATCAAAGTGCCACCACGCCCGGCGGAATTCGCCGTCAGTCACCACCGCCAGGCCGAGCTCTTGCTGTTTGGCCACCGCCAGACGGATCTGCTGATCCTCAACCGCCCGCAGCTCAGTAGCGTCAATATCGCCTTGCTGAAACTGTTGGCGAGCGGTTTTCAGCGCTGCAGGGCGCAACAGACTGCCGACAACGTCAGCGTGAAAAGCGTGGTTGCAATCGCACATATTATGACTCCCGGTAGCAGGTAAAAGATCGGGCCTTTACCTCAGTAATTGACAGTTTGAATTATTACGTCAGGTTATTATGGACATCCAGACGTCTAAAAAAGATAGAGAGCATGCTGTCATACCCACTGCCGGGCAGCAATAGAAGAAATTTCATCGGTAGTGAGAGAAATTCATGTTGAGGGCGAATCAACGCCCGAGTGAAATTTATTGCAGACCCAACGCCCGGCGGGTTTTCTGCAAAGTAGCAGAAGGCAGCGGCAGATAGCCGTCATGGTTCACCAGGTTTTGTCCGGTGTCGGACAGGACGCGATCGAGAAATGCGGCGGTCAGCGGCTCCAACGGCTGGTTGGGCGCTTTGTTAATGTAAATATACAGATAGCGCGACAGCGGGTAGCTACCGTTGCGCACGTTGGCATCGTTGGGGGTGACATAGTTTTCGCCGGACTCGGCCAGGGGCAACAGCCGCACGCCGCTGGCGCGAAAACCAATGCTGGCGTAACCGATACTGTTCAGTGAACCGGCCACCGCCTGCACCACCGAGGCAGAACCGGGCAGTTCATTGACCCGTGGCATAAAGTCACCGCCACACAGCGCACGCAGTTTGAAATAGCCGTAGGTGCCGGAGGCCGAGTTACGCCCAAAGCGTTGCAGCGCACGCTGCTGCCAATCGCCGTTCAACCCCAGTTCACCCCAGCGCGTCACCGGCTGGTTTTCGCCACAGCGCAGGGTAGCGGAGAAAATTCGGTCAAGCTGCTGCAGATTAAGACCGCGCAGCGGGTTGTCCTGATGTACCAGCACCACCAGCGCATCGACGGCGACCGGCACTGCCAGCGGCGCATAGCCATAGCGGTGTTCGAATGCCGATACTTCCGCCGCCTTCATCGGTCGGCTCATCGGCCCCAGCTGCGCGGCCCCCGCAGCCAAAGCGGTCGGCGCAGTTGAGGAGCCCGCGACCTGGATCTGCAAATTAACGTTGGGGTAATGCTGGCTGAAGTCCTGCGCCCACAGCGCCATCAGATTCGCCAGCGTATCGGAACCGACGCTCGACAGGTTGCCGGACAGCATGCCGTCCGGCTGCGCTAACGCGCCACGGCTCACCAGCAGCGCCAGGCAAAGCAACAGCCCTCGGGTCATTCGGATCATACCAGCCTCTCGCGCGTTAATTTTTCACCGCATTCTCTGATAAAGCTGCGGGAACAATCAACCGGTTAGGCAAGGTAAAGATGAATCGGGTGCCAATCCCCTGCTCACTGAGGATCTCCAATCTCGCGTCATGGTGGCTGAGCGCATGCTTGACGATTGCCAGCCCCAGCCCACTGCCGCCGGTCTGGCGTGAACGGGCCTTGTCGACGCGATAGAAACGTTCGGTCAGGCGCGGAATATGCTCGGCGGCGATGCCCGGCCCATTATCACTGACCTGGAACTGCGCGCCGTTGGGCGTCTGTTGCCAACTCACTTCAATATTGGTGCCCTTTGGCGTGTGATTGACGGCGTTGTACACCAGGTTTGATACCGCGCTGCGCAGTTGGTCGTCGTTGCCGAACACCTTGAGCTGTTCGTTCACCCGGAAGCTAATCTCATGGTTGCCACCGCTCAGCGACTGCGCTTCCCGTTGCAACACTCTCAACATCAGTGGGATATCGACCCGTTCGTTCATCTCGACGTTAGGCGCCGCCTCAATCCGCGACAGCGTCAGCAGCTGTTTGACCAGCCCATCCATACGCCGGGTCTGCTCTTGCATGGTGCCCAGCGCTTTGCCGCGCAGCGAGCCATCCAGCTCTTCGTCGCTCATCATCTCCAGGTAGCCCTGCAACACCGTGAGCGGGGTACGCAGCTCGTGGCTGACGTTGGCGAAGAAGTTGCGTCGCGCGCCTTCCAGCTGGCGCATTTGGGTGACGTCACGCGCCACCATCAGTAATTGCCCTTCGGAATAAGGCATCACGCGGAATTCGACGTAGTGCTCATTGTTCAACTGCAGCGTCAACGGCCGGGTGAACTCCTGCTGTTGCAGATAGTGGCTGAACTCCGGGTAACGCAGCAGGTTAAGGATGTGCTGACCATTGTCTTCCGGCCAGCGGAAACCCAGCAGATGCTGCGCCAAACCGTTACACCAAAAGATATTGCCTTCGACGGTAGTCATCACTACCGCATCGGGCAGCGATTCCGCGCCGCTGCGGAAGCGTTTGATCAACAGCGCCAGTTCACGCCGCCGACGGCGATTACGCTGCTGCATCTGATACAGGCCGTAAAACAGCGGTTCCCAGCTCCAGCGCCCGGGTGGCGGCGTCATGCTGCGGTCAACCCACAGCCAGTGGGAAAGTTTGAGTTGGTTGTAGAAATTCCATACCAGCGCCGCCAGCACGGAGGCCAGCAGCAACCAGGGCAGATAACCGAAAATCAGCCCCAGCAACAAGGCAGGCAAGCAGAAAAGGGCCAGCTCCAGGGCCAGCCTCTTCCAGGATAGACGTTCTAGCACGGCATATTCTCCAGCGCGTCGCGATCAGTAGCGCGTTGAGAATCGGTAGCCGGTGCCCCGAACGGTTTGAACCATTTTGTCATGACCACTGGTCTCTAACGCCTTACGGAGCCGACGGATATGCACGTCAACGGTGCGGTCTTCCACATAAACGTTAGTGCCCCAGACGTGATTAAGCAACTGTTCGCGGCTATAAACACGCTCTGGATGAGTCATAAAGAAGTGCAGCAATTTGAACTCGGTCGGCCCCATATCCAGCGCCTGCTCGTTGGCCATCACCCGGTGTGAAGAAGGATCC
Organism: Serratia sp. AR11; assembly: GCF_056376275.1. Classification (NCBI taxonomy): domain Bacteria; kingdom Pseudomonadati; phylum Pseudomonadota; class Gammaproteobacteria; order Enterobacterales; family Yersiniaceae; genus Serratia; species Serratia sp. AR11. Next base: position 1,060,447 of record NZ_CM150739.1, on the reverse strand, counting down.
AGGCTCAGCCCTTGCATTTCAATCACTTCTTCCACCGCCATCGGTGAAATGCGGCGCATTACCGCCTTGATGCGCGCTACCAGCTCCTTCGGCGAGAAGGGTTTGGTGATGTAATCATCCGCCCCGACTTCCAGCCCACGGACACGGTCTTCTTCTTCACCGCGTGCGGTCAGCATCATCACCGGAATATCGCGGGTCATCGCTTCACGCTTCATATGTTTAATAAACTGAATGCCGGAACCTCCGGGTAACATCCAGTCGAGCAACACTAAATCAGGGAACGGCTCAGACAGGCGCGTCACTGCGCTGTCATAATCCTCAGCTTCCAACGGTTGGTAACCATTCTGTTCCAACACAAAGCACACCATCTCACGGATCGGCGCTTCGTCTTCCACCACCAGTATGCGTCTTGCCATCGTCAATCCTGCCAATGTGTTAGCGATCACAGTTGATTGCGGGCGCCATTATGCGTCAGTTTTGTGACAGATTTATGAAATAAATAGCCATGAAATAAACCGGGTGTCATAGGCAGTAAGCATAGCGATTATTTCTAATAATACAGAAACATCATATTCCCTTTATAATCCCTGCCATTACTCTATCGCCCCGGGAGTGTCATGCGCCTGATCCACACCTCTGACTGGCATCTTGGCCAGTATTTTTTCACCAAAAGCCGCGCCGCCGAACATCAGGCTTTTCTGCGCTGGCTGATCGAACAGATCGAACAACAGCAGGTGGATGCGCTGATCGTCGCCGGGGACCTGTTCGATACCGGCTCGCCGCCAAGCTACGCCCGTGAGCTGTATAACCGTTTCGTGGTGGAACTGCAGCGCACCGGCTGCCAGTTGGTGGTACTGGGCGGTAACCACGACTCCGTGGCAACCTTGAATGAGTCGCGTGAATTGCTTTCCTGCCTGAATACCACCGTGATTGCCAACGCACAGAGCGAAACCGAACAACAAATTCTGGTGCTGAATCAGCGCGACGGCCAGCCGGGTGCGGTACTTTGTGCCATCCCTTTCCTGCGCCCACGCGATCTGCTCACCAGCCGAGCCGGCGACTCCGGAGTGCAAAAACAGCAGGCGCTGCAAGAGGCTATCGCCGACCATTATCAAAGGCTGTACCAAGCGGCCTGCGCGCGTCGCGATGCGCTGGGCTTGCCACTGCCGATTGTTGCCACCGGCCACCTGACCACCGTGGGCGTCACCACCTCCGATTCGGTGCGCGATATCTACATTGGCACGCTGGACGCCTTCCCGGCCCAGGCCTTCCCGCCGGCCGACTACATCGCGCTGGGGCATATACACCGCGCGCAGAACGTCGCCAAATCCGAACATATTCGCTACAGCGGCTCGCCGATCCCACTCAGTTTTGACGAGTTGGGCAAAGCCAAAAGCGTGTTTATGGTGGATTTCAGCGCGGGCGCTCTGCAACAGGTCACTGCGCTGGAGATCCCCAGCTTCCAACCGATGCAGCTTATCAAGGGTGATTTGGCGCAGATCGAACAACAATTGCAGCAGTTCGCCGATTATCAGGGTGAACTACCGGTGTGGCTGGACATTGAAGTGGCAACACAGGACTACCTTAGCGACATTCAGCGCCGCATCCAGTTACTGGCCGATCAACTGCCGGTAGAAGTAGTGTTATTGCGCCGCAGCAAAGAACAGCGGCGCCAGGCCATTGAACAGCAGGACAAGGAAACGCTCAATGAACTGAGCGTCAACGAGGTGTTCGAACGGCGGCTGGCGCAGGAGCCTGAAATGGCCGAAGAACGTCGGCAACGAATGAGCCAAATGTTCCAGCAGGTGGTCGAGTCCGTGCGGCACAACGACCAGGAGCCGAGCCAATGAAAATCCTCAGCCTGAGATTAAAAAACCTCAATTCCCTGCAGGGCGAATGGAAGATCGATTTTACCGCCGAGCCTTTTGCCAGCAATGGGTTATTCGCCATCACCGGGCCTACCGGGGCAGGCAAAACCACCCTGCTGGACGCCATCTGTCTGGCGCTGTACCACCAGACGCCGCGCCTTAACGTCACGCCGAGCCAGAACGAGCTGATGACACGCCACACCGCCGAATCGCTGGCGGAGGTCGAATTTGAAGTTAAAGGGGTCGGCTATCGCGCCTTCTGGAGCCAGCGCCGCGCCAAAAATGCCCCGGACGGCAACCTGCAGGCACCTAAAGTGGAGCTGGCGCTGCGTGAAGACGGAAAAATTCTGGCGGACAAGGTACGCGACAAGCTGGATATGACCGCCGCGATCACCGGGTTGGACTTCGGCCGCTTCACCAAATCGATGATGTTATCCCAGGGGCAGTTCGCCGCCTTCCTCAATGCCGATGCCAACGATCGTGCCGAACTGCTGGAAGAACTGACCGGCACCGAGATCTACGGCCAGCTTTCCGAGCGGGTTTTCGAACAGCATAAGCAGGCCAGGGCCGATTTGGATGCGCTGCATCAACGCGCCAGCGGCATTGAACTGCTCAATGACGAACAGCGTCAGCAGCTTGAAAACCAATTAATTGAGCTGGGAACGCAGGAAAATACCCTTGGCGAACAGGCCCGCCAGCAGCAGCAGGCGCTGAACTGGTTACAGCAGTGGCAACAAACACAGCAAAAACAACAGGAATATCAACGTCAACTGAACGCGGCCCAGCAAGAACAGGCGGCGGCCGAACCGCAACTGCAGCAGTTGGCGCGCAGCGAGCCGGCAGAAAAACTGCGGCCGTTGCTGAATGAACGTAACCGCTGCCGCAACGATCAGCAGGCGCTGCAACAGCAGATAAGCCAATTAACGCAACAGCAAGAGCAACAGCTAGCCCAGATGGCGCCGTTGCAACAGGCGGTGGAGCAGGCCCGTGCGCAACTGCAGGCGCATGTTGAACATCAGCAGACGCAACAGCGGCTGATCGACGAGCAAGTCGTCCCGCTCGATCACCAGATTGCCCAGTTACAGAAAACGCAGGCCGAGCTGCAACAGGCGTGCGATAGCGCTGCACAGCAGTATGCCCAGCAAAAAACAGCGCTGGAACAACTCGAGGTTCAGCGAAGCCAGTTGACCGCACAGGCCGGGCAGCATCAGGAAAAACTTAACGGCCTCACCGCCGCGCTGACGGCGCAACAGCAACAACAAAATACGCTGGAAGCCCAGTCGCCCCTGATGGTACTGCGCCAGCGCCAGACCGAACTGGCCGAGCTGCGCCCGGTACGCCAGCAGTTATTTACCCTGTCTTCCCTGTTTAGCCAGGTCAGCGAACGTCTGGAGCAGCAGCGCAAGGAGTTTGCCGCCCGCCAGACGCAACTCGGCGAACATGAAAAACAGCTCGAAGAGACGCGGCAGCAGTATAAACAGCAAAAAGCCCACCAGACAGACGTGGAAAAAGCCCTCGAGCTGGAACAGCGCATTGTCAGCCTGGAAGCCGAACGCGCCCGCCTGCAAACCGGTGAACCCTGTCCGCTGTGTGGCTCCTGCAGCCACCCGGCCATTGAGCAGTATCAGGCGGTAAAACCTTCTGAAACCGCATTGCGCCTGGCCCAGATGCGCGCCACAACCGAAGCTTTGTATACTCAGGGCACCGAACTGCGCACCCGTTGCGAAAGCCTGAAAGAACAGCAACAGCGCCAACAGCAGCTCATCACGCAAGACGAGCAACAGTTGGCTACTCACCTGCAGCAGTGGCAAACCCTCAGTACACCGCTGGCATTTGACTTTACCCTGCAAGACGCCGACCGCCTGAGCCAATGGCTGAGCGCCTGCGACAACGAAGAACGTCAGGGTCAGGCCGCCCTGCTGCAGCACGAACAGGCGTCGCACGCCGTGCAGCAGGCCAAAGACCAATTGGCCACACTGCAAACGCAACAGCAGCAGGCGCACCAAGAGAAAGCCCGGCTGGACGAGCGTTTCATCCTGCTGGAGAAAGGCCATGCAGAGGCCCAGTTGCAACAGCAGCGTCTGCAGCAGCAGTGGCAGGACGGCGAACGAGTCCTTGGCGAGCAACGTTCGCAGCGTCTGGCCCTGTTTGGCGAACAGCAAATCACCCAGGTGCGCGAACAGTTACGCGCCCGGCAAACGGCCTGCGAGCAGGCCAGCCAGCAGGCGGCCGAACAGTGGCAGAAGGCACAAGAGCAACGCGATCGGCTGAGCGGCCAGTTGGCCGGGCTGCAACAGCAACTGCTGCAACAGACTGAGCGGCTGCAACAGGCGGAACAAGTGTGGCAACAGGCGTTGGCCGCCAGTGAATTCAGCGACGAAGCCAGCTTCAGCGCCGCGCTGTTGGATGACGACCAGCGCCGACAGCTGCAACAGCGCAAAGAACAGTTGCAACAACGCCAGGTTGAAGCCAGCGCCCTGCTGGCACAGGCCGTTGACAGCCTGAAACAGCAGTTGCAACAGCGTCCCGAAGGGCTGGATGAGCATCAGACCGATCCCCAGGCCCTGAGCCAGAGCCTGGCAGCGCTGGCGCAAGAGTTAAAAACCTTGCAGCTACGCCAGGGCGAAGTACGCAATCAATTAGAAAGCGACACTGCCCGCCGCATCAATCAGCAGTCGCTGTTTGAGCAAATCAGCCAGAGCCAGAGCCAATACGACGACTGGAGTTATCTCAATCAGCTTATCGGCTCCAAAGAAGGGGATAAATTCCGTAAGTTTGCCCAGGGGCTGACGCTCGATCACCTGGTGTATCTGGCCAATAACCAGTTGGGACGGCTGCACGGACGCTATTTGTTGCAACGTAAAACCAGCGATGCGCTGGAGCTACAGGTGGTGGATACCTGGCAGGCGGACGCGCTGCGCGATACCCGCACCCTGTCCGGCGGTGAAAGCTTCCTGGTGAGCCTGGCGCTGGCACTGGCGCTGTCTGACCTGGTCAGTCACAAGACCAGTATCGACTCGCTGTTCCTCGACGAAGGCTTTGGCACGCTGGATGCGGAAACCCTGGATACCGCGCTGGATGCGCTCGACAGCCTGAACGCCTCCGGGAAAACGATTGGCGTGATCAGCCACGTGGAAGCCATGAAAGAACGGATCCCGGTACAAATTAAGGTGAAAAAGGTCAACGGGCTCGGCATCAGCCGGCTGGAGCCGCAGTTCCGGCTGGAATAACCCAGCTCTGATTGAGAAAGAGGGTTGCAGCACCGGCGAAAGGGAGCCGGTGCCTAGTGAACCCCCAGGGTTAACCCGCTTTAGCGCCGGGCGTCAAACACCCGGATGCCATACTGCGGAAAAGCGGCGTCGGCGGAAACCAACGTCAGCCCTTCGGCCTGCGCCTGGGCGATCAGCATGCGATCAAAAGGATCCTGATGATGCGGCGGCAACTGGCCCGCCTGCTGCCCGTGAAAGGCCGCCATCGGCAAAGGCAAAAAATCTTCTGCATCAATTATCTCGAAGATATCCTCCGGCAGCGTCAGCTTGCCCTGCGCACGCTTAATCGAAATCTCCCAAATGCTGGCCGCGCTGACATACACCACGTTGCCGGGATCGGCGATCTGCCTTCTGGCGTTCTCCCCCAGGCTGGGATCGTCTATCAGCCACCACAACAGCGCATGGGTATCCAGCAGCAGACGTTTCACTCGTCGCCCTCAAACAGTGCGGTGATGTCTGCATCGCCATCATTAAAATTGTCCGGTACGGTGAATTGGCCCCTGGCAGCACCCGGCTTGCGGGTTTGCCCCTTGATGGCCACCAGCTGAACATAAGGCTTCCCTGCTTTCGCTATAATCACGGTCTCTCCCTGTGCGGCTTTATCCGCCAATTGGCTCAGGTTGGATTTGGCTTCGTGCATATTGGCCTGAATAGGCATACGCGATCTCCTTAGCTAAGTTAGCTAAAGCATAGAGGGGAGTCCAGTTTTTGTACAGCAGATTGATTAAAGCGCGAGCAGGCCCGCGCTTTTTTTGCAACGGTAATTAAAGTTGCGGCCACAGCCACGCCGCGCCGCGCACGCCGCTGGAATCGCCGTGTACCGCCTTGCGGATCGGGGTTTCGCATTCGCCACCGAACACCCAGGATTTCACCAACTGCGGCACCCGCTGGTACAACCGATCCACGTTGCTCATCCCCCCGCCCAACACCACCACGTCCGGATCAAAAATATTGATCACGTGCGCCAGCGATTTCGCCAGCCGCAGCTCGTAACGGCTGATGGCCTGCTCCGCCACCGCATCCCCTTGTGCCACCAACGTCATGATTTCATGACCTTTTAGCGGGTTACCGCTCAAACGGGCATAGTCGGTGGCAAAACCAGTACCGGAGATAAAGGTTTCAATGCAGCCCTGCTTCCCACAGTAACAAGGAACCTCAGCGCGAAAACGCAGCTCGTCCTCATCCAACCACGGCAGCGGGTTATGCCCCCACTCGCCAGAGATACCGTTCCCGCCCGAGTGTGCCTGGCCGTTGATCGCCACTCCAGCACCGCAACCGGTGCCGATAATCACCGCGAACACGGTTTGCTTGCCGGCGGCTGCACCATCGGTGGCTTCCGACACTGCCAGGCAGTTGGCATCGTTGGCAATACGCACTTCACGGGCCAGCATCGCCGACAGGTCTTTATCCAGCGGTTGGCCGTTGAGCCAGACCGAGTTAGCGTTTTTGACCAGCCCGGTATAGGGCGACAGCGTGCCGGGAATGCCGACGCCGACCGAGCCTTGCTGGCCGGTATTTTCTTCTGCCAATTTCACCAGACCGGTAATCGCATCCAGCGTTTGCTGATAATCATGGCGCGGCGTGGCGATGCGATGGCGGAACAGTTCCTGCCCATCGTTGGCCAACGCGATCACTTCAATTTTGGTGCCACCCAGGTCGATACCAATGCGCACGATTTTTCTCCTCAATGCACAACAACGTTGCCACAGCCTAATATATTCGGTTGCCAGGATCACTCAATCAGCGCCGAGTGTGACGGTGATGGCAATTTCCGCATCAGACTCACACCGGCTGCCGCTTATTAATTAGCCATCGGGTACACTGCATTTAACCAGTTAACTTGTTGATAACATTTTCCGCATCCTAAAATCCGGAGAGCAGCGATGAAACCTGCCGTATTGATCGTCGACGACGATCCTGCCATTTGTGACCTGCTCTGCGACGTCCTCAATGAGCATGTGTTTAGCGTGCATGCCTGCCACCGGGGCAGCGAGGCGTTAACCTTACTCAGCCAGCAACCGGATATTGCTCTGGTGCTGCTTGATCTGATCCTGCCGGACACCAACGGCCTGCTGGTGTTGCAGCAGATCCACCGTCTGCGCCCGGATCTGCCGGTGGTGATGTTGACCGGCCTGGGCTCCGAGTCCGACGTGGTGGTCGGTCTGGAAATGGGGGCCGACGACTACATTGCCAAACCCTTTAACCCACGCGTGGTGGTCGCCCGCGCCAAGGCGGTGTTACGCCGTACCGGTGCGCTGGCGCTGGAGCCGGCCATCGCCGGTCGGAACAAAGCCGAAGGCTGGCAGTTCAACGGCTGGTGCCTGGACACTGCCCGCTGCACCCTACACAACCCGCAGCGACAACCGGTCGATCTGACCCAGGGCGAATACGGCCTGCTGCTGGCGCTGGTACAGCACGCGCGCAAAGTACTGACCCGCGATCGCCTGCTTGAGCTGACCCACAGCGAAACGCTGGAGGTGTTCGATCGCACCATCGACGTGCTGATCATGCGGCTACGACGCAAGATCGAGATCAACCCGCATCAGCCCGAGTTGATCCGCACCATTCGCGGGCTGGGCTATGTTTTCGCCGCCGACGTCAGCCAGCCGGTGGCTGCCGCCTGATATAATCCTGCAGTTCCGACAAGGGGCGTGCGCCATCGATCGCGTTGGCGCACAGTAGATTGAACCGCGCACAGGCATGCGCCAATTGCAGCGTCTCTGCCAAAGGCCAGTTTTCATGGCTGGCGTACAGCACCCCGGCGCAGAAGGCATCCCCAGCACCGACGCTGCCGACGATTTCAGTTTCGCCAACCTGCCACGACGGTTGCCAGCGCGCTTCACCGCCTTTCTCCAGTCCATATGCACCTTCCGGGCAGTGGATCACCACTCGCCGCCGCACACCGGCCAGCAATAGCTGTTCTGCGGCCTCGGCCATCAACTGCGGTTGTACCGCACCATTGGCCGCACGCAATGCCAGCCCGGTAAACTCACCGGCCTCCAGCTCGTTGATCACCAGATAATCCAGCCAGCGCAGCGCCGGTAGCACCAGCGGTCGATAGCGCGGATCGCCCTGGCGCGACACTAAATCCAATGACGTTTGATAACCACGCTGCTGCATTTGCGCCAACAGGCGGGCACTGCGGGTGCCAAACTCTTCATCCGGGCGATCCAGGCTGTCGAGCAGCAGCAGATAACCCAGATGGAAAATTTTATGTTCACTGTGCAGTTGGTCGAAATCGGCCAGATCCAACTGCCGGTTGGCCCCCGGCGCGTGAAAAAACGTCCGTTGGCCGCCCGGCTCGGTCATCACCTGCGACATGGCAGTCATCGCCGTTTCGCTACGTCTGACCAGACCACTGTCGACCCGGTGCTGCGCCAGCATTTGCAGAATGTAGTCGCCGTCTGCGTCGCAGCCGATCAACCCGAGCGCCGCCAACGGCAGCCCGGTCTCCATGCGTGCCAGCGTCAGCAACACATTAAGCGGCGCACCACCGGTAGCGCGCTGGCTGTGTTCTATCTCAACCAGCCAGCCCGGCTGCGGCCAGTGCGCAATTTGATGCACATGATCCACCAGCATGTTGCCGGCCGAAACAATGCCACGCCGGCTCATCACAACCGCCCGGCGCTGCCGAAAATATGCATTTGCTGCTGCACCACTTCGCTGATCGACTGCTCCACCGCCAGCAACACTTCGGCAAATTCATCGTAAATCGCGTGGCGTTGCGTTATCCGCTGCTCCACCGCCCCCAGCGCCGCCTGAGACATGCCGGTATAGAAATTGATTTTGTGAATTCCCAGACCAATGGCGCGTTTGAAATCGGCGTCGCTGATGCCGGAACCACCGTGCAGCACCAGTGGGATCCCCGCCTGCTGCTGGATAGCCGCCAACCGCTCGAAATCGAGCTTCGGCTCGCCTTTATATTTGCCGTGCGCATTGCCAATCGCCACCGCCAGCGCATCAATGCCGGTCAATTCGACAAATTCGCGCGCCCGCTGCGGGTCGGTAAATTTATTGCTGTCGGCCTCGCCGTACAGCGCGCCGCCTTCGTCACCGCCGACCGCCCCCAGCTCAGCCTCAACCGAGACGCCGACCGCGTGACACATGCGCACCACTTCCTGCGTCTGACGCACGTTCTCTTCGTAGCTCAGGCCGGAACCGTCAAACATTACCGAGCTGAATCCCAGCCGCAGCGCCTGCACCACCGCCTCGAAATGCAGGCCATGATCCAAATTCAACACCACCGGGATATCATGCTGCGCCACTTCACTTTTAATCGCCGCCACCAGGGACTCCAGCGAGACGTATTTAAAGTGCACTTCGGCAATATTGATAATAAACGGCGATCGCGCCGCCTGCGCCGCAGCAAACAACGCACGCAGGAAATGGCTGTCGAGCACGTTGAATGCGCCCAGCGCATAGCCGTGTTGACGAGCCTGCGCCAAACCCTGCGCCAATGAAATCAATGCCATGCTGGTTCTCCTTAAGCGATAAAACGCAAGTATTCATGACACAGCAACCACTGCGGTGGCTGGTCCTCTTCAATCTGGCTAAAGCGGCTGAGCGGCTGCAGGAAACGGTTGTCGTTATCGTCATCGTTTACCGTCGACACTTCCCCTACCAAAACGTCTCCGAAGCCCTCTTCGCCCCAGAAACTGTGATAGATACCCGGCGTGAGACAGATGCTTTCTCCCGGCGCCAGGCGCAGGCGCGAACCGGCGGCGTGGGTCTGGCGACAGCCATCCAGCGTCACGGTCACGGCGGTCTCGGCCAGCCCTTCCCGAGAGTCTGCGTTGTGCAGTTCAACGATCAGGTTGCCGCCGCCGCGGTTAATAATGTCTTCCCGCTTACGCCAGTGGAAATGCATTGGCGTCACCTGAGCTTCGCGGCAATGCATGATTTTCTCCGCATAACCTTTGGCGTAAGGCTGCCCGCCGGGTGAACCGTTGCGCAGGGTAAACAGCGTTAGCCCCTTGCGGGCAAAATCATCGTCGCCGAACGCCGTAACGTCCCAACCCAGTTTCAGGTCAAACACCTCCTGCCACGGCTGGCGATCGAGCTGCTGCCAGACCGAGGGGCTAAAATGGGCGAAGGGCGGCAACTGGACGTCGAAACGGGCAAAAAAGTGTTGGGTTTGCTGCAGAATTTGATTCACGGCGGAACGGTTCATGGTACCTCCGCAAGCGGTAGGGGAATGAGGGGCCCTGTCTGGCTGGGCCCCGCCGATAACAGGTTATTTCACCGTCCAGCCTTTGTAGCTGCCGATATTGTTTTTATCGATCATGGTTACCGGGATCAGCACCGGTGCGGTTGGCGCAGGTTTACCCTGCAGAATGTCGTAACCGATCTCGACCGCCTTGGCCGCCATCACCTGCGGATCCTGCGCCGGCGTCGCGACAAACAGCGATTTCCCGCCACGCTTGAGCGCCTCTTCCCCGTCCGGCGATCCATCCACGCCAACGATAAAGAACTCGCTGCGCTGCGCCTGTTTGGCCGCCAGATCGGCGCCGATCGCCGTAGGATCGTTAATTGCGAACACGCCGTCGATCTTCGGATTGGCCGCCAACAGCGCGGTCATGATCTCCAGCCCGCCTTCACGGCTGCCCTTGGCGTTTTGGTTATAGGACAGCAGCTTGATCTCCGGGTGTTTCTTCAACTCGGTCATGCAGCCTTCGACCCGGTTTTGCACGGCAGACACCGGTGGCCCGTTGATGATCACCACGTTGCCCTTCTCTTTCAGGCGATCGCTGATGTATTTACAGGCCATGGCGCCGGCCTGGGTGTTATCCGAGGTGATAGTGGCATCGGCACCTTCGGCCGCCACGTCAACCGCCACTACCACGATACCGGCATCCTTGGCGCGTTTTACCGCCGGGCCGATACCCTTGGAATCCGCGGCGTTCAGGATGATCATGTCAACCTTGGCAGCGATAAAGTTATCGATCTGCGCCACCTGCTGGCCAAGATCGTAACCGCTCGACACCAGCGTCACGTTGACCTTATCGCCGGCCAACTCGCGCGCCTTCATTTCTGCACCCTTGGTGATCTGGACAAAGAACGGGTTGGCCAAATCGCCCACCGTCACCCCAATCGATTTCAACTCTTTTGCCTGCACCAACGAGGCACTGCCGAGCGCGGCAGTAACCAGCAAAGCGGTAATCAATGGCTTGAAACGCATAGTGTTTTCCTCATTATTTTCCGATCTACGAAAACCTGCCCCGGTGGGCGCCAACCTTTCTTTATCACTCAACCTTACCCTATGAATTTCAAGTTGCAGCTAGGCGCCCAGCTAGTTCATCCCCAGGCGCTTACTAAAGTTAAGTAACTGGGGTGGGCTAGTGCAGGTAACAACGCTGCAGCTTGAAAGACACCGGGTAAGTTAGTGTTGGTAGTTGCGGGTGCGATATTTGTCGATTAGCACAGCTATGATGATCACCGCCCCCTTGATCACCAACTGCCAGAAGTATGAGACGCCCATCAGCGTCATGCCGTTGTTCAGGGTGGCGATAATCAGCGCCCCCACCAGCGTGCCGGTAATGGTGCCAATGCCGCCGACAAAGCTGGTGCCGCCGAGGATCACCGCGGCAATCGCATCCAGCTCATAGCCCATGCCGAGGTTGCCGTTGGCGCTGTACAAGCGTGAGGCACTCATTATTCCCCCCAGCCCTGACAGCAAACCGCTCATGCCGTAGACGAACAGCAGCACCGCACCGACCTTAATCCCGGTCAGGCGCGCCGCCTGCATGTTGCCGCCCACCGCGTAGATATGTACCCCCAGCGTGGTGCGGCGCAGAATGAACCAGCACAGCGCAATTACGGCAAAGGCAATAATCACCAGCCAGGGGATCGGCCCCAGATACGAGTTACCGATCCATTCGAAACTGATATCGGAATTGATGATGGTGGTGCCGTCGGCCAGCAGATAAGCCGCGCCGCGCAGTGCGGTATAGGTCCCTAGCGTGACAATAAAGGGTGGTAAACCGGCGTAGGCCACCAGAAAACCGTTAAACAACCCCATGCCCAAGCCGGCCAGCAGCGCCAGTGGGATCGACAGCCCGGCCAGCCCCGGCATCAGTGAAACCGCCATCGCCACCACCGCCGTGGTGCCCAGCATCGAGCCAACAGAAAGATCGATACCGCCGGTCAGGATGATGAAGGTCATACCCGCCGCCAGCACGATGTTAATCGACGCCTGCCGGGCAATATTCAGCAGGTTGGCGTCGGTAAAGAAATTCGGTGCAACAAAGCCGAAAACGGCGACGATCAGGATCAATATCGGCAAAATGCCGACGGTTTGCATCATATCGCCCAACAATGCCCGTTTCAGCGTGGGATTTTTTGCGGCGGGTGGCAGCGGGTTCGAAGTCATGACAGGCTCCTTGAGCGTAGGGATAGAATTATTCATGGCTGGCCGCCTCCAGGGCGGGTTCGACGCCGGTGGCCAGCGTCATAATGCTCTCCTGGCTGATCTCTGCGCCGCTCAATTCCCCGGCGATACTGCCTTCGTGCATCACATAAACCCGGTCACTCATGCCAACCACCTCGGGCAGTTCACTGGAGATCATCAGGATCGCCACTCCCTGCTGCGCCATCTGACTCATGATGCGATAAATTTCGCTTTTGGCACCCACGTCAACGCCGCGAGTGGGTTCATCGAGGATAAGAATACGCGGGCCGATCGCCACCCAGCGTGAAATCAGCAGCTTCTGTTGGTTGCCGCCGGACAGCCCACCGGCCCGTACCTGAGCATGCGGCACGCGGATATTCAGCAGGCCGATGGCGTCGCTGGAAATACTCTGAGCCTTACGCCGATTCAGCAGGCCATAACGGCCGTCACGCTCCAGCGTCGCCATAACGATATTTTCATGCGCTGCCAGATCGAGAAACAGGCCCTGCTCTTTGCGGTTTTCGGTGAGAAAACCGATGCCCAGCGCAATGGCGTCACGCGGTGAACGGATATTGACCGGCTTACCGTCAATTTCCACCGTACCGCCGCTGGACTTGCGCACGCCGAAAATCAGCTGCGCCAGTTCGGAGCGGCCGGCGCCCACCAGCCCGGCCAGGCCGACGATCTCACCGGCACGCACCTGCAGGCTGACCGGTTTCACCTTCTTGCCGTCAGTCAGGCCATGCAGCGTCAGACGTGGTTCGCCCACCGCAATACCCTGCTCCTTGTTGAACAGATCGCTCAACGGGCGCCCCACCATCATGCGTACCAATTCGCTGGCGGACAGTTTGTCGCGCATCAGGCTGCCAACATACTGGCCGTCGCGCAGCACGCTAACGCGATCCGACAGCTCGTAGACTTCCGCCATGCGATGGCTGATGTAAATGATCGCCATCCCCTCATCGCGCAGACGCTTGATCAACTCAAACAGCCGATGCGTCTCACGCGAAGACAGCGCCGCCGTCGGTTCGTCCATCACCAGAATGCGGCTGTTGCGGTGCAACGCTCGGGCGATTTCCACCTGCTGCTGTTCGGCAATGGTTAATTTCATCACCCGATCGCCGGCGCTGAACTGCGCGCCCAAACGATCGATGACTTTCTGTGCTTCCAGCAACATCTGCTGGCGCTTCACCAGGCCGCCGCGCTGGATCTCGCTGCCCAGAAAAATGTTCTCCGCCACCGTCAGATTCGGTGCCAGATTCATTTCCTGGTAAATCAGCGTGATGCCTGCCGCCAGGGCATCTTTTGGCCCTTTAATGGCAAACGGCTGCCCATCGATAAAAATTTCCCCGCTGCTGGCGATATAAGCGCCGGCCAATATTTTCATTAAGGTGCTTTTACCCGCGCCGTTTTCACCCATCAGCGCGTGGATCTCACCGCTATAAACCGTCAGGTTGACGCCCTTCAGCGCGTAAAACTGACCAAAACTCTTGGCGATGTTGTGCATTTCCAGGATCGGGGTCGCGCTCATCGTCATACCTCGGGTTGCGGTTCGGATTGAGTGCAGTTAACCACGCATAAATAAATGCAAAATGTCAGCGGCCGTTCATCTTTGTCATATTGTTAATGGGACGGGGATTTATAATGCGGACAGTCAGTTACGGGGGATCCAATGCGCAGACTGCCTTTCCTAGCCGGTGCACGTGGGCGCCTGCTGATGTTCAACCTGTTGGTGGTGGCGGTGACGCTGATGGTCAGCGGCGTGGCGATCGTCGGCTTTAACCATGCGGGCAAGCTGCAGGAACAAGTTCAGGCGCAAACGCTAAATGAGATGAACGGCAGCATGGCGCTGAGCCGGGATACTTCGAACGTGGCGACCGCCGCCATTCGGCTATCGCAGGTGGTGGGTGCGCTGGAGTATCAGAGCGAGTCAGCCCGGCTGAAGCAAACCCAGCTGGCGCTGCAAGCCTCTCTGGGCCGACTGGCGGACGCTCCGCTGGCACATAGCGAGCCGGAGCTGGTGCAACGCATCATCAGCCGCAGCAACGCGTTGGAAACCAGCGTGACCCGCATGCTGGATCTCGGTCACGCACGGCATCTGCAACGCAACATTCTGCTCAGTGGGCTGTATCAGGCGCAGAGCACGCTGCGGCATATTGCCAGCCTCAACCAACGTAATAATCAGAACCCGCCCTCGCTGCCGCTGCTGAGCCAGATCGACCGGCTGCTGGCGATCGCCATTCAAACCCCGACGCCCAAGGCCGCCGCCCAGCAACTCGACAGCGTGATGGCTTACTGGCCGCAGCACAGCCCGGATGCCTTGGTCGACGAGAAAATGCGCCAGTTTCGCGACAGCGAACAACGCCTGCTGCCCGAAACGCTGGAGCTGGAGCAAAGCGATCTGGCCCTGGCCTATTACACCTACCATATCAAAGCCTTAGTGGCGATGCTCAATGACGACATCAATCTCTACGTACAGAAGGTGGCAGACGAGTCGGAGCTGCGCACCCATCAAACCCATCGTGAACTCAGCTCCATCAGCTGGTTTATCGGCCTGTTCGCCCTGCTGGCGCTGGTGATTACCGGCTTCGCCGGGTGGTATATCTACCGTAATCTGGGATCGAACCTGACGGCAATCGCCGGTGCCATGACGCGGCTGGCGCGCGGCGAACGTGAGGTCAGCGTACCGGCACTGCAGCGCCGTGATGAACTGGGCGATTTGGCGCGGGCATTCAACGTCTTTGCACGCAATACCGCCTCGCTGGAGCAAACTTCTCGCCTGCTGAAAGAGAAAAGCACCCAGCTGGAAACCACCTTTCTGGCAATGCGCGACGGCTTTGCGCTGTTTGATAACGACGGCCAACTGGTGGTATGGAACCCGCAGTATCCGCTGCTGCTGGGGCTAAACGAACACCAGTTGCACCGTGGCCAACACTACCGCGAATTACTGCAACACGTGACGCCCCCGGCGGGTCAGCGCTGGGAAGCGGTGCTGGCCAACCTGTCCAGTGAACTGCCGCAGCCGCAGGAACTGCGCCTGAGCGACGGCCGCACCGTCGAGCTGCGCTTCAGTCCGGTGCCCAATCGCGGCGTAGTTAACGTGGTATTGGAACGCACCGAGCGCAAAGCGCTGGAAGAGGCGCTGCTGCACAGCCAGAAAATGAAGGCGGTCGGTCAGCTCACCGGCGGCCTGGCGCATGATTTTAACAATCTGCTGGCGGTGATTATCGGCAGCCTGGAACTGACCACCCAACAGACTCAGGACGCCCAAACCGAACAGCGTATTGCCCGGGCTCTGAAGGCCGCCGAACGCGGTGCACAGCTCACCCAGCGGCTGCTGGCATTTTCGCGTAAACAGGCGTTGCATCCGCAGGCCATCACGCTACAGACGCTGGTAGAAAACCTGCAGGAATTGCTGCGTCATTCACTGCCCACGACGTTGTCGCTAAGCATTGAGACTCAGCGGCCCGGCTGGCCGGCGTGGGTGGATGCCAATCAGTTGGAAAACGCGCTGATCAACCTGGTAGTCAACGCCCGGGATGCCATGGAAGGCCGCAGCGGCGTGGTCAAGATCCGTATCTATAACCAACGAGTGGTGCGCAGCGGTGGCAAAAAACAGGACATGGTGGCGCTGGAGGTGATCGACACCGGCTGCGGCATGTCGGAGGAAGTGAAAGCGCAGGTGTTCGAACCTTTCTTCACCACCAAGGCAGTCGGCAGCGGCAGCGGGCTGGGGCTGTCGATGGTTTACGGCTTTGTTCGCCAGTCCGGCGGCCGGGTGCAGATTGAAACCGCACCGGGCGAAGGCACTCTGGTGCGTCTGCAACTGCCGCGCGCCCCGGCACCGGCAATCGCCCAAGCACCGCCCCTGCCGCTCGAAGAAAGCGACGGCACCGACAGTCTGGTATTGGTGCTGGAAGATGAAAATGACGTGCGTCATACGCTGTGCGAACACCTGCATCAGCTCGGCTACCTGACGCTGGACTGCGCAGACAGCCATGAAGCGCTGGCGCTGCTGCGCCAGACGCCGGATATTGGGGTGCTGGTCAGTGACCTGATGCTGCCGGGCGAACTGGACGGTGTGCAGGTGATTGGGCTGGCGCGGGAGATTAATCCGCGCCTTACCGCGCTGCTGATCAGCGGTCAGGATATACGCCGCCACCACGAAGACACACTGCCCAACGTTGAACTGCTGCGCAAGCCTTTCAGCCAGCGGCAACTGGCGTTGGCACTGCAACGGGCACGCCGCTCAAACGCGGCCGCTGACGCAATTCGGAGGGAATGAGGCGATTTTTCGCCCCTGATTCGTTATTATGCCGCCCTGCTTTTGATGAATAAGCGTGCCAGATGCACGCCCAGCCAGGGATAACATTATGCTGTGGTTTAAGAATTTGATGGTTTACCGTTTGAGCCGCGAAGTGGCGTTAAACGCGGATGAAATGGAAAAACAACTCAGCGCTTTTGCTTTCACCCCGTGCGGCAGCCAGGACATGGCGAAAACCGGCTGGGTTTCTCCGATGGGTTCCCACAGCGAGTCACTGACACACGCGGTTAACGGCCAGATCGTTATTTGCGCGCGCAAGGAAGAAAAAATCCTGCCGTCGCCGGTCATCAAACAAGAGTTGCAGGCCAAGATTGAACGCCTGGAAGGTGAACAACACCGTAAGCTGAAGAAAACCGAGAAAGACGCGCTGAAAGACGAAGTGCTGCACAGCCTGTTGCCACGCGCCTTTAGCCGCTTTAATCAGACTTTTATGTGGATCGACACGGTTAATGACCTGATTATGGTTGATGCCGCCAGCGCCAAACGCGCGGAAGACACTCTGGCGCTGCTGCGCAAAAGCCTGGGTTCACTGCCGGTAGTGCCGTTGACCATGGAAAGCCCGATCGAACTGACGCTGACCGAGTGGGTACGCTCTGGCGAGCTGCCGGCCGGCTTTATCATTCAGGACGAAGCAGAGTTGAAGGCAATTCTGGAAGACGGCGGCGTGATCCGCTGCAAGAAACAGAACCTGATCAGCGATGAGATTGCGGTACATATCGAAGCCGGCAAGCTGGTGACCAAGCTGGCGGTGGACTGGCAGGAGCGCATTCAACTGGTGCTGGCAGACGACGGTTCGCTGAAGCGTTTGAAGTTCGCCGATACGCTGCGCGAACAGAACGACGATATCGATCGTGACGACTTTGCCCAGCGTTTTGACGCCGACTTTATCCTGATGACCAGCGAACTGGCGGCGTTAATCAAGAACACCATCGAAGCCCTGGGTGGCGAAGCCCAGCGCTAAGCCTGCCTTAAAATACCAAGGGCTCTGCATGCAGAGCCCTGATTGCCATATTTCATGGCAGGAAAATCACTCACTTTCCCCACCCATAGTATTTTCTGAATAACTGCCAGCCGTTTTTAATTATGTTTTATCTACGCATATTGATACCACTTATAAATGACATTTAAAAAACCTTATATTCGCATCAATTAAATCATGAAAAGGAATTGTTTATGTTGCAGGAAAATAGATTACAATCCCTCAGACTACTGTCAAAGTCCGTTATTAGGGAGAGCGTGCCGAAGGGGTCGTAGCGGCTTGCCCGCCGGAATGCCCCTCGGTGCGCTAGGCCCGAGTATCTCAGGTTCAAAGGCAACTTTGTTATCACACCCAGAGATTGCAATCTCTCCGTTTAAGCAAAAGGAGTGAGTTGTGAAACAGGAAAGATTAAAAAGATTGATGTTCGTTGCAGGGGTTTCCTTTTCATCATTTTTAATCGTAAACATAAGAGAGTTTTCCTTCCCTACCTCATTAATCAAAGCCTTTTTAGCGTCTATTATCTTCACATTGATTTATGCATTTCTTTCCAGCCACTTCTGGAAAAAGTATGTTCTAAAAATAAAAGATGAAGAATAACCTGAGGGTTCAGCGCCACGTTTTTGCCCAATATCCCAGGTCGTAAACGTCTAAGGGCTCTGCATGCAGAGCCCTGATTTCTCACCGAAGGGGAAATTACTTACTTAAATAACGGCACAGATAGGCGGTCGCGTCGGCCACCTGCAGGTTGAACTCACTGTGGGCCGGTACGAAGAACTTCTCACCCGGCATAAACACCTGCCAGTCCGGCGAGCCCGGCAGCAACACTTTCAACGCGCCGGTAATCACGGTCATTTCTTCCGGCAGGGCGGTGGTGAAGGTGTACTCTCCCTCTTCCATGACACCGACGCTGGTAAGGCCGATGCTGCTACTATCGAAACCGATAGACTTCACTTTCCCGGCAAAATACTCGTTTACTTTCAGCATAGACTGACACCCGCGTAATCAACTTTATGGGAAATCCATATTGGGGGATTGCGGTTGATCTGTCACTGGTTTTTCTCGCGAAATGCGATCGTGGCGCAGAGTAAAACGCTGCCAAGCGATTGACCGTCAGCCTGCCGTTCTGGGTGCACGCCCAAAAACACGCAGCACCGCCCCCGACACACCGCCATATAAGATTTTATTGGCTTTTTAATCAGTCGATTAGCTCAGCAGCCAGCTTGGCCACCAGCGCATTGGACAACAGCACCGGTATTTCCAGCCGAGCCTGCAGGAAATCACGGTGCTGCCGGTGATAACCAATGCAGTCGAGCACCACCACCTGCGCGCCCTGCCGCTGTAGCTCGCTTGCGGCCAACTCCAGCACCGCGTCATCCGCCAAATAAGGGCTGGCGACGGCAAAACAGGGCGGCGTCGCCAGTAACTGCCACTTGCTCGCCTGCTGGCTGATTTGCTCCGCCACCGGCACCACAATCCCCACCCGGTGTTGGCTGACAATGGCAGAAATCAGCGGCGGAATAATGCGGTCCGGCTCCAGCAACAGCGCCTGTTGTGCATGCAACTGGCCAAACTCGCCGGTGCACAACAGCAGGATCACCTCACAGCCCTCCGCTTCCAGTGCATTGATTTTCTGCTGCAACCCCAGTTCGACCCGCGAGGCCGCCAATCTCACCTGTGTGCCGTCCAGCAGGCGTGAAACCAACACCTTCTCTCCGGCCTGCGGTGTATAACGCTCGTCAATCTGGCTGGCCTTCAGCCCGTCCAGCAACCCGACATGCCTCACCTGTTCCGCAGGCAGATAGGCAGACAGCAACGGCATAATGTCGTTGCGCGGTGCCTGACCGATAGTCAGCGTGGCAAATGAAGCATTCATCCGGTTATTTCCTTTTTTGCAGATGACTCAGGCTGCCGTACAGCGCCAGCAACTGTGCGTATTCGTCAGCCTGATAAAAATGACAGGTACAGCGACCAAACTCTTTCGCCACTTCCACCGCAAACTTGACGGTTAGCGCAATATCCACTTCATGGCTGGCGCCGGTACCGCAGCCCGGCACCACCGACTCGGTGCAAATAGCCACGCCAACCACCGGCGCAGAGGTCGCGGTAGAGGGCTGCAGAATGCTGTTCAGATGGTGTACCCCGTTGCCATACGGCGTAATGTCCTGGGTAGTGATCGGGAAGGTCACCGCCGGGCGGCCGCTGGTCATCTCCATAATCCGCAGCAGATCTTCCGCCACCCGCAGGATGTAGCCTTCTTTCACCGTCGGTGACAGCGCGTAGCCTTTGTGATTGATGATGCGGTTGCCCTTGGTAGTGTCGATGGACAAAATCGCATCGGCCTCCGGCACCACTTCATTATCGTTCATCGTCACGTCGTCGATCGGCGAATCCATAAAGTCGACCGGGTCGTGCGGACGGGTTGGCGCATCAGGGCAAATATGGGTGGTGATGATCACATCGCCCGCCAATACATCGCCCTTGCGCTGCATTTCCGCCAGCTTCAGCGCGCTGGCAATAGCGGCGATAGCGCCGTCACCGTCGGACACCAGGCCAATCCGCGTTGGCCGCGCTCCGATGCCGCCCAAGCGGCCGATAATGCCCAGCGTCGGCGCATCCCCACCCTGGCTTTTACCATTGCTGCCGGGGATCTCAATGCGCACGAAGTCGGTCGCGCCTTTTGGCCCACTGGCACGCAGCGTACTGGCGCGGATGCCGGGATAGGACGTGAACAGATCGACAACCTGCTGACCGTTCACATAGGCACTATCAATTAATTCAAAAACCTGCAGCGTTTGTTGCAAACTCATAATCGGCTGACCTCACAATTTAACCGGATGGGTTATTTCCCTTTGCTGGAAAAAATGGAACTGAAAAAGTTATACAGCGCGTCTCCGGCGATAAAACCGGCCGCCATGATTTCCATCGGCGTGCGGCCCTTGTCGCCCCAGCGGCGAATAATCAGAATGCGCAGCGCGATACCGACGATCACCGCCCACCCCGCCAACGCGTTGTTGATCAACAGGCCAGTGGCCAACAGCACGCCGAGCTGACGTTTTGGCCCGCCAATCCACTGCACAATGGCACCTGGGACAGCCCAGACAAGCAGGCTGTAGGCAATGCCCGGCTGCGCACCTGCCTCGATGGTTTTGGCGTACACCCGCGCCACCGGCGGGATCAGGTCCTGCAGGAAGTAGCTGGTATAAGCGAAGTACACCACCGGGATGGCGATGACAAAGGCGATCAGCGCAGCAAACAACTGAATGCGGCGCCCCAGCAGCTCCTGCTGTAAATCTTTGCCGTAGCCGCGCAGAATGAATCCGGCTTTCAGATCAAAGCCCATATCGGCAAACGCCGGGCCGGTGGCGGCGGTAAACCCGGTCAGCACGCACAGCGCCAGCGGCGGGAAGCCAATCAGGATGCCGATAATCAGGGTAATCAGCGCCACCGCAAAGGCCGGGAACCAGCCCGAGTGCATCGCGGCGATGCCGACGATCAGTTCATGCACAAAGGCGGCAAACGCGGCGTAAATCACAAACAGCACCAGCATGCCCAGCGACATCTCGCTGTACAGTCCAGCGGCCAACGCCAACAGCGCGGCAATAACGATATATCCCACCGCGCCCAACCCGAGCGCTTTGCGCACTTCACTGTCGGCCTGGCTATAACCACTGGTATCCGCACGCTTGCTGCGGATCACCTGAACCACCTGGATCAACGCCACCAGTCCGGCACCAACCATCACTCCGTGAGGAATGAAATTCGCATTGATATCGAAGCCTGCCATGGGTTCCGCGTAGGCTCGCAGCAACAGGCCGACACCAAACATGCCCAAAGCCCAGATATTGCCGATAAACGCGGTGCCGAACGCCGCCATCGGGATTTTAAGCATCGAACCGGCGATGCCGACTACCACGCCCACCACCAGCAGCCAGGCTTGCTTGCCACCCCGGTCACCGGCCTTAATGGCTTCCGCCGCCGCGACACCCGGTGGCCAGGCATTGGCCGCAGGAAATATTTTGGTGTCGAACATGCGGTACAGCAGGTAGGCGTCGAGCAACATCGCGGCCGCCACCCCGCAAAACATCGGCAGGATTAGCTGCGGTTGCCCCATCACATAAGGCACGGCAATTGGCATCAGCAGCGAGTTGGCCGCGCCGAAAGTGGCGGAAGAGATCACCGTTTGCGCCAGGTTTTGCGTATGTACCGAACGGTAACGCTGGAACATTTGCAGTGGAATGCGCGCCAACAGCATGGCGATCAACGCGCCAATAATCGACGTGTTGGGCGTCACGCCCAGCGTGGTGATCAACTGCACGCCGATAATTGCGCCGACGATGGACAGCAGCACCATCACCAGCAGAGTACCGATATCTTTCAAAGGATTTATGCTGCTTTTTGGTTTCATAGTTTTCATTTCCCTGAATATTCCCTGGCGTCTGGCAACGTTAATTTCGGCATGAGGTGGCACTCACAGTTCCGAATATTGGAACTGTGAGTGCCATTAAGTATTTATTGCCCATAAATCCAAGATAGATAATTAAGAAATTCCCTGGTGTTGGTTTTCGTTAATTATCAGATACTGACAGAGTGTTCCGGTGCGTTATTTGATCTGTTGCCAATAATCATCACCGAGTTTTTCCGCCAATTGCCGGGATACTGTCATTAATGCTTCCAGCACAGCGGGTGAAAATGGCTGTTCTTCCGCCTGCGTAGGAAAAGACAAGCACAGACCGACCGTCTCATTGCGGTGTTTGTTGGTCACCGATGTCGCCAGCGAACTGATGCCCTGCAACGTCTCATTACGTGCCAGAGACCAGCCCTGCTGCCGGACCTGTGCCAGCTTAGTCAACAATGCTTCCAGCGTTTGCGGAGCATTGGGTGAAGCCACACGGTAGCCTGCGGCAAAACGCGCTATCACCTGCTCATCACTGTCGCGCGCTAGTATCGCCCGGCCTACCGAGGTTTCCGCCACCGGTGAGCGGCTGCCCGCCGGCGTCACCACCTGGAGAAAATGGCGACCGGGGAACATGCGCATCACCATAATTTCCTGCGCTTCCAGCACTGAAACATAACCCGTACAGTTAGTCTGTTGGCTGAGCTGCACCATACTGGCCGCCACGCTGTCGACCAACGGCGTCGACAGATAGTGGCTGGAGACCGATAGCAGCAAACGACCGATTTTATACAGCTTGCTGTCAGGATCGCGCTCCAGCATGCCCTGGGTTTCCATGGTCTGTAACAGGCGAGAGGCCGTGCTTTTTGGCAACGCCAATTGACTCACCACATCACTGAATGAAATACCGGCCTGGCCGTGCATCATTCGCTGTTGTGAAAATAACTTTAATACCGCAGCGGCATTTTCCAGAGTTGTCATCGCACGCCTTGTTCCACTATATGGAACTAAGTTCCTGTTTGATAATTAGAAACTAAAACTCGTACAACTTATCGTCAAGCAGTTTATTTTTTATTCTGCCCATTAATAGCAGCGGATGATGCTTCACTAAATTAAATGCAACGGCTAACGCTGATAAAATAGGCCGATTACCACGCAGTTATTCGAGCATGGCGGTATAAACCAGCATGTCATGCTAATTTATCGTTATCGAGTGAGGTAATTAAAGCAGTAAACGGAATGAATAAAGAAACCGGCCTGATGCCGGTTTCAGAGGGATATTATTTAATCTTCCAGCGCCGGATCTTCATAACGATGCTTGGCATCGAGCGCTTCCTGCTCGGTAGGATGCTCACTGAGTAGCGTATTGGGCTCAATGTCATCGGTGCGCACCTCAAAACGGTGCATATGCAAGCTTGGGTCGCCCCGGTCAACGGCGACCACTCGGGCAGTTCTCGGATAGCCAGGTCGGTTATTTTCGCGCATGCTGATCTCCCGTGTGATTCCACAAGTTTAAGTATAGCAGCGGTATCTATACCGACACGCGTGACCCCAAATCGCGATCGCCGTGTTCGCCTTCCAGCAGCTGCGTCAGCTCATCGCAGGCGCAGATCTTGCCGTCACGCACGCTGAAATGTGCCAATACCTTAACCAGGCTGTGGCTTCCGTCACGTTTTTCCACCCGAACCTGGTGGTGGGTCAGTACCGAATCCCCCTGCCCGGCTACGGCGACTATCTCCAGCGTCATGCTGCGGGTGAGTTGTTTCAGTAACGCCATATGCTGCATGAAGTGGGCGTAATCCAGCGTGTTGCCGTCCACCTGCTGGAGGTAATCTTCACTGAAAAACTCAGCAATCAGCAGCGGCTGGTGTTGTGATGCCGCGACGACCCGTTGCAGGGCCTCGAGCACCAGGGCGGTTGGGGTTTGCAGGCTCATTTTTATCTCCAAAGTTAAACGTTGAGGAGATCATAGATCAGGCAGAGGATGGCATAATAACCGCAACTGGACATTCAATACGGTAAATCGGCCAATCAAGATGATCCTGCAAAGCGAACGACTGTGGCATGAAAAAAAGCACTTAACGCCCTGGCATCAACATACCCGCGGACAGCTCTATTTATTAACCCACGGCATGATTGCGCTGGAAACTCAGGAGCAACAATGGGCAATGACCGCCGGCAGTATCGGCTGGCTGCCAGCGAACTGCGCGCACCAGGCATTGGCCTGTGGCAACGTCGCCGGCTGGAGCCTGTATCTGCCTGGATCCCAATGTGCAGATCTGCCGAAACAACCTCATTTGAGCACGGCTTCCGGGTTGATTTTGGCGTTGGTGGAACGCCTTGCATCATTAGCAGGCCAAAGGCTGAACGCGCCGCAACGGCGACTACTACAGGTATTGCTCGATGAGATGTGCGCGCAGGAAAGTACCCCGTTGCAACTGCCTCTGCCGCAGGACGCACGACTGCTGAAAATCGCCCGTGCGCTACTCAATGAGCCGGCCAGCGAACGCAGCCAGAGTGAATGGGCCGCCTGGGCCGGGCTGAGCGTCCGCACCCTGAGCCGGCATTTCATCAGCGAAACCGGCGTGACTTTCGCCCGCTGGCGCCAGCAGGCTCGGGTGCTCCGTTCGCTGGAGCCATTGTCACGCGGTGAAGCCGTCAATCAGATTGCCGGCGACTGCGGTTATGACAATGTCAGCGCCTACATTGCCGCTTTCCGTCAGCGTTTTGGTACCACACCGGGATTGTATTTTGTTCAGCACGAGACTCATGTTCGGGAGAAAAACGAGGCAGCCGTCAGGCGCAATTGACGGTGCCCCAAGAGAGAGCTTATTTTACCGTTTCCAACTGCAGGGCGGAGAGGATCTGCTCAACCACCTGTTGCGGGCCACCGGTGCCGTCCATCACGTAGTGAGCGGCCTCCTGATACAGCGCTTCACGCGCGGCCAGCACCTCCAGCATTTCTTCGGCAATCGGACGGCCGGTCAGCGTAGGGCGCTGTGTATCTTGCGGGTACTCTTCCAGCCGCTGTGCCAATACTTCGGCGGGTGAACGCAGGTAGATGACCTTGCCGTTCTGACGCATAAAGCGGCGGTTCTCCTCCGCCAGGATCGCACCACCACCAGTGGCAACTACAGTTGACGGTTGAGTGACCGTTTGCAGAGCAATGCTTTCACGGCGACGAAATCCCAGCCAGCCTTCTTGTTCGACCATTTCCGCCACGCTCATCTGCGTGGTCTGCTGCATAAACAGATCGGTATCGACGAATTGATAGCCCAGCGCCAGCGCCAGTGCGCTGCCCACCGTGGTTTTACCGGCTCCGCGCGCGCCTACCATGAAAATGGTTTGTGTCATTACGGGTTGTCCCTTATACGGTGACTTGAGTGCATTTGCTCGCCAGAACCCGGCGTGCTAAATCCTGCGATGGCGTGGTTGCTGCATCATACCGCCATCACTCTGTATTTCAATATTTACGATAGTGTAAATTCCATGGCACAGCGACTGCCGACGGCGAAGCCATCCGCCACCTCTTGCGCCAACCGAGAGCTTAATGATGCGCTGAGCCGCTCAGGGGCTATCGGCCGGAACCCCAGCCGTTGGTAATAGGGTGCATTCCAGGGCACATCAATAAAGGTGGTCAGCGTCAGGCGCTGCGCCCCCTGCAACCTGGCCTGTGCTGCGATCTCGGCAATCAACCGGCGTCCAATGCCCTGACGTTGCCAGTTGGCGGCAACCGACAGTTCAGCGATATGCCAATCCTGCTGTTGCGCCATCACCGCGATAAACCCGGCCGCCTCACCCGCGGTGCTTTCCGCCAGCCATTCCTGCCGCCGCTGAATAAAATCAGTATGCTGCTGCGCATCCATCACCGGGCCTTCGGCAATAAAAGCCCAGGCCGGTTGTTGATGAAATAACTGCGCAGCCGAGCGTTCGACGGCGATCAGTTGAGCAATGTCCTGCAGTTGCGCCAAACGAATTTTCAGGCTCATCGGATCCTCCTTAACAACAGGCCGGCTATTTAACCAGATTTATCCGACGGCAGATACCCGCCGCCGGACTGGCTTCCCGGCCCGCCAAATTAGAAGTCGACGCTGGCACGCAGCACCACTTCACGTGGTTCCCCCACCGCCACACGCAAATTGCCGCCGCTGGAAGGATAATAGGTTTTGTCGAACAGGTTCTTCACGTTCAACTGCCATTTCACCCGGTAGCCATTGACCGGCATGATGTAAGCGGCGAAGGCATCGGCGACGGTGTAATTATCAAGATTAAAACTGTTGGCAGCATCGCCAGGGCGGCGGCCCACATAACGCGCACCGGCTCCCATGCGCAGGTTGTCTCCGCTGTATAGCCCTGGGGAACCCAAATCCTGCGTCAGGAACAGTGAAGCCGTGTGGCGCGCCACGTTGGTCATTTCCTTGCCCTTGTTGTCCGGGTCGTCCACCACCCGCGCATCGGTATAGGCATAAGAACCGATCAGGCTCAGCGAGTCGGTAATATTGCCTGCGACATCCAGCTCCACCCCTTGCGAGCGCACGCGCCCGGCGGTGCGGGTCACGGTTTCGCCATTCACCAGTTCGCTGACCATCACGTTGCGTTTGGTGATATCGAACAAGGCCAGGGTCCCGGTGACACCGTTCGGCAACTCAACCTTGCTGCCCATTTCCCAGGCCTTGCCCTGTTCCGGCGGTAGCGAACCAATCTGGCTGGCGATGGAAGAGTTTGGTTTGAAAGACTCGGTATAGCTGCTGTACAGCGACACATACGGCGTCAACTTGTAGACCACCCCGGCGCGGGGCACCAGTTTGCCATCGGAGCTGTCGGTATTGGTGACAAACGGCCGCCCTTTGCCGGCAAACACGTCAAAGGCGTCGTAACGCAGTCCGCCCATCACCAGCCATTTATCGGTCAGTTGCACGGAGTCCTGCATAAACCAGCCGTAGCTGGTGAGGTTTTCACGCTGATCGCTGTCTTTGGCGCTGACGGCGTTCGAGGTAGGCATCTGGCCGTAAACAGGGTTGTAGATATTGAAATCGCTGTTCTTCTTGCCGCGGATCATATCGCCGCGATAGGTGCGATTATCTTCAAAATCAAAGCCGAACAGCATTTGGTGGTTGATGCTGCCCCAGTCGACGTCACCGTTGAGCGTCAACTGCACCGCGTTGGCATGGCTGACCGCATGGGCGGTGGAGTCGGCCTGGCGCGACAGCACGCCGGTTTCAGGATCCAGAGCCAACGCACGTGCCTGGTTGTCGCTGTAGCTGTTGCGACTGTAGGCGTAGGTCAGTGAGCTTTTCCAGCTCTCGTTCAGCACCTGATCAACCTGCAGGGTAACGCTGTCCTGATCGCCACGCGTGGCGTTATAGCTTTCGTCGAAGCGACGATCGCGCGGCGTATTCACCGGTTTGCCGGTTCGCGAATCGATGATGGTACCGCGATCGAACGGCACCAAATACTCCATATGCTCGTAGGCAACGCGCACCGTGGTGCTCTCGCCGAACCACATCAGCGACGGTGCGATCACCGTTTGGCGGTTGCGGCCAAAGTTACGCCAGTAGTCGGTCTCGTCGTGATCGACAATCATCCGATAGGCGAATCCTGAAGTCCCCAGCGGCCCGGTAACGTCCAACTGGCCGCCACCGCCCTTGAAGCTGCTGCCCCAGCCTTCCACATGGGTATGCTGCTGCAACTGCGGCTTTTTGGTGATCATATTGATCATCCCGCCCGGTTCACCCATACCGTACAACATCGAGGCCGGGCCTTTCAGCACCTCAACCCGTTCGGTGGTTGGGGTAAAGTTGCGTGCCTGCACCGAGCGCACGCCGTCGCGCAGAATGGAGCCGTCGCGGTTATCGCCAAAACCACGCTACATTACCGCGTCCTGAGTCCCCCCCAACGTATTCGCCTGAGTGATGCCGCTGACGTTATACAGCGCCTCATCCAGGCTGCTGACCGCCTGATCGGTAATCACCTGCTGCGGCACCACGTCGATAGCCTGCGGCACGTCCAGCAGGCTGGTTTCCGTGCGGGTGCCGGTCACGCTGGTCAGCGGCTGATAGCTTTGTACGCCATCGGCCTGTGCCTGGCCAACCACCACCAGGGTTTCGCCCTTCTCTGCGGTTTTATCGGCACCGATCGCCGGTACACAGGCGCAGGCCGCCAGAGGCAGTGCACACCACCAGCCACGT
The DNA here is from genome assembly GCF_056376275.1 of Serratia sp. AR11. Classification (NCBI taxonomy): domain Bacteria; kingdom Pseudomonadati; phylum Pseudomonadota; class Gammaproteobacteria; order Enterobacterales; family Yersiniaceae; genus Serratia; species Serratia sp. AR11. Next base: position 1,032,039 of record NZ_CM150739.1, on the reverse strand, counting down.
TGGGTGTTATTCATTATTTAACTGACTCCAATAGGTCCCTGAAAAAGGTAACGGCAAAAATTGTTGATATAACTGCTTAAAGGTCTGCTGCGGGTTGATGTCTGCAAACAGATCCGGATAGAAGGTTTTGGCGAACATCTCAACCGCGACAACGTGATAAGGGCTGAGATAAAAGTTGTGCCAAATGCTCCAGGCCTGGTGATTTTTTATGGCTTTCAGGTTGGCGAGCATCGGTTGTTTTTGCATCACCCGGCTAAAGCTCTCATCGGCTTCCTGCTGGGTGACCAGCGGCCCAAGGCGCAGATCGGAAAAATGCTTGCCCTGCGGCCCGGCCATGCCGGTGGCGATGTAGATGTCAGGATTGGCAGTTAGAATGGTTTCCGGGTTCAGCTCACCGTAGACGCCTTTGATGCTGGCGTTGGCAATATTGTCGCCGCCGGCAAAGGTCAGCAAGTCACCGAGGTTGCCATGGGCCGCCGTGGTGCAGCAGGTTTCGCGCCGCCCGAGGTGCAGGTGCAACATCACCTTGGGTTTCGGCCCCTGATAACCGGCCAGCCGCTGCTGGATCACCGCCATATGCTGTTGATAGAAGTTGATGAACTGCTCTGCGCGCGGCTGACGGTTAAGCACTTCGCCCAACAGGCGGACGCTAGGCACGGTGTTGTTCAGCAGATCGATCCGTAAATCGACGTAGATCACCGCAATGCCGGCCTTGCTCAACGCACTCAGCAATAAATCACTGTCACCCTCTTCCCGCGCATAGCGCGCGAGGATCACTAAGTCCGGCTTCAAGCGGATCAGGTTTTCAATATTTACCTGGCGGAAATTGCCCTTGCTGATAGAGGGGATCGCTTTGATCTGCGGAAATTTCTGCGTGTAGAGTTGCCAGCTTTGCGCATCGAAACGCGCCATATCTTCCGGCCAGCCAACGATGCGTTGGGCGGGGTTTCCCGGTTCGAGCAGCGCCAGGGTATACAACATGCGGCTCTCGCCCAGCACAATACGCTGCGGATTGTCCGGCACCTCAACCTGACGCCCCGTAATGTCAGTGACCATTTTTGCCTGAACGCCAAAAAAGCCGAACAGCAGGGAAAGCAGCAGAAAAATGAGGGAATTGCGCATCAGTGAGCCGGATTAGCCAAAATATGCGCGCATGATAATCACTCTCATTAGCACTTTCAATCACAACAGGCAAAGAGCGAGTCAAATCCGCTGAATTACGCAGTTTCGTCACTGATGCGTGCAAAACCGCTATAAATACGGTTTTATTAAGTTAAAAAAGCGGTCGATAGTCCGCTAGCGGGTGAGCCAGATTGGCCGAGTGACGATCATCACCGAATGGACCTTTCCCCCTGGCTGGCTGGGGTGTTTGTTCATCCTGACCATCGCCGTCAGGGCATTGCACAGCGTCTGGAGGCCGCCATCGTCCAACTGGCACGCCAACGCAACCATCCCGTATTGCACCTGATCACTGATAAATCAGAACCGCTATATACGGGTTGGGGCTGGCAAACTATCGAGCGTCGGCAGCAATATGATGGCCAGGTGGTGGTGATGGAGAAAAGGCTTTAGCTAACGCGGAGTACAGACGTACACCAGCGCCGGCGGGAAGTTACGCACTACCCGCAGTCGTTTCCAGTGGAAGTAGCGGGACAGTAATTTTTCCGACAGGTGACTGTACTGGAACAGTACCAGCGTGCCATTGCGTGCACGCAGGCACTGCTGCGCCTGCTGTAAAATACGAATACTGATTTTAAGCGGAATTGACAGCAGCGGCAGGCAGGAGAACACCACGTCATAATCGCGAGCCATCTGTTCCGCCGACCGGTCCATTACCTGCAGGCGGCGATCGTCGATTTTCCGCAATTGATGGACAAAGTTTGATTGAATTTCAAAAGCTTCCAGCGAAGCATCGGCGCGCATGCGTCCCAATATGCGCTTGGTCAGCACGCCGTCCGCCGCACCCAGCTCCGCGATCGACAATGCGCCTGTCCATTCAATCTGATTGAGCATCGCCTGGCACAGCCAGGGGGAAGAAGGCGCCAGGGTGCCAATGGTGCGTGGCGAAGCCATAAACTGCTGGAGATAGGAAAAGTGGTTCTTCAGTTGCAGCCGTGTCGCATTTAACATTGGGGCCTCCTTAGGTTGAGTAGCCACCAATCTGAACTCAATTCCTTAAGTATTCATTAACATGTGTCCTAAAACCACCGACACAGTTGTAATAAAATGCAACTGACAACCGAAAAAAAACGGCTGTGGATAATGATCATCGGGTTAGCCAATAATGGCCTTGCCGGTCAGATTATTATCCACAACCGTTTATTTTATCGGCCACTTATTTTAGTGACCGATTTTAATTTACTGCCTGATAATTACCGATAGATTTCCGCATTACCACGCCAGTTGCTGGAGTCCCCCGGGGTGTCCAGCCCAATAATACGCAGATGGCTGGCGCCATCTGCCTGAGCTTTTTCTTTCAGCGCGTGAACCGCATCAGCCGGTGAACCACTGACACCGGAAACCGATACTACGCCAAGGCTCTGCAGGCCACTGGCTTGTTCAGTGTTGACCTGTTTTACCGATGACAGCGGCGCTGCAAAGGAAGAAAACGAAGCGGCTGCCAACAGAACTGCTGCGATGCCAGGTAATAGTTTCATGATTAACTCCAGGTGTTTTTGTTTATTTCGTCGTATCAGTGGAGTTAATTATCCGCCAGGCAGTGAAAATGGACGTAATCCAATGTAAAGAACATCAATCATTGTGACGAAAATAAGGAGAAGGTGAGTGCAGATATGTCTTACAGGGAATAATAGCGGTCTACACAGCGACTCTACTCCCGGCGGATGACAATTAAAAGTCCGTTTGGTCAATCAAAAGATAAAAACCTCACTTTTAAGATTTCTCTCCCACCCGCAGGTGGCTGAACTACGCTATTGCTGAAGGTTACCATTTTGGAAGGACTCTCTATGTCACAAACCTTACTACGTGTACGCGATGGCCATGGCGCCTCGGTTTCGTTCTCGGAACTATTGTTCGATTTGATCTACGTTTTTGCCGTTACCCAACTTTCCCACTATCTGCTGCACCACCTGACGTTAACCGGTGCGCTGGAAACCCTGTTGTTATGGTTCGCCGTCTGGTTGGCGTGGCAATACACGGCCTGGGTCACTAACTGGTTTAACCCGGATACTCGCCCGATTCGCATCCTGCTGTTCGCCATCATGCTGTTGGGGTTGTTCGCCTCATCCGCGCTGCCGCAGGCATTTGGTGAACGAGGACTGACGTTCGCACTATTTTACGTGGCAATCCAGGTTGGCCGTTCACTGGTAGTCCTGAATCTGTTACCGGCCCACCATCCGCTAAAACAAAACTTCCAGCGCATTCTCGGCTGGATGTGCATCTCGGCGATTTTCTGGATCCTCGGTGGCCTGACGGAGGGCAACCTTCGACTGCTGCTGTGGGCCGTGGCGGTCCTGTGTGAATACGTTTCGCCGATGTTCGGTTTCCGCTTACCGGTGCTTGGCCGTTCCGACAGCAGCAGCGAATGGACGATTGAAGGCCATCACCTGGCAGAGCGCTGCCAACTGTTTGTCATTGTGGCACTGGGGGAAACCATTCTGATCACCGGTTCCACCCTCAGCGAAATGGAGTCCTGGACAGCGCCGGTGCTGATTGCGTCACTGGTGGCCTTTCTCGGCAGTCTGGCGATGTGGTGGGTTTATTTCGATACCAGCAGCAAAGCCGGCAGCCATGCCATCAGTCAGGCAGAAAACCCTGGCCAGTTGGGTGCCTATTTCCATTATGTCCATGTGGTACTGGTGGGTGCGATCATCGTCTGCGCCGTCGCCAATGAACTGGTGATCGCCCACCCTGACGGCCACATCAATAACGTGACGGCAGCGGTGCTACTGCTGGGCCCGGCAATTTATCTGCTCGCCAATGCGCTGTACAAGAGACTGGTGTATCGCCGTTTCCCGCTGTCGCACTTACTGGGGCTGATCGCGCTGGCGGTGCTGGCACCGATTGCCTATCTCACCGATTTATTGATGGTGAACGGCCTGACCACGCTGATTATGGTGGCCGTGGCGGTATGGGAAAGCATCTCGCGTGGCAAAGCGTCACAGGCTAACCGCGACGCTATCATATAAGGAAAGAAGCAGGGGGCCATGCCCCTGTGAGTTTGATGGCAAAGTTGTCTTTGAATCCGAGATACCCGGGCCTAGCGCACCGAGGGGCCATTATGGGACACGTCCATGTGTCCCACCCTTCGGGCCGACTGGAAGTCGTTCCAATTTGCTCCCGGCAAATTGGTCGGCAGCTAAAGCCGCTATGACCCCTTCGGCACGCTCTCCCTAATAACGGGCTTTGTCAGTAGTCTGACCGGGGGCCTCACCCCCGGCCGTGGTGTTTACTTCAGCGATTGCGGCAACGTCAAGACCCAGAGTTCGCTGAGCGACTCCGGTTTTTCCAGCGGCTGCAATTCGATACGGGTCGAGACGGTTTTGCCATCCAGGCTCAGCTTGCCCTGTTGATCCAACTGATAATCGCCGATTTTCTTCCCCCCCGGTTGCGCGTCTACCAGCTTGGCCTGCAGACCAAAATCGTTGTCGTTAATCACCGCCAACGTGCGATCGTCAATCAACGACAAACCTTCCACTTTCTCCTGCTGCCAGCCCAATTTGCGCAGATCCACCACTTCACGCTTCTGGGCCAATTTCACGCCACGTTTGGCGAGATCTTTCGCATCGTCAAATTCCAACGCCTTGCCCTTGCCGTCAAAATTCGTCAGGTCGGTTGCCTGGCTGAGATCAACCAGGTAGATCTTGTTGATCATCTGCTTGTCTTTGTCGCTGCCCTGCTCAACCAACAGGATGTGCTGATTATCGACCGCCACAATGTCGCCGACCTTGGCGTCTTTGGCTTTTTTATAGCTGTCGATATCGATCGGATAGCCGTACATCACCGTTTTACCGCTGGCGGGATCAAAACTGACCAGGCGGGTGAACTGCGCCTTGTTCTTGCTTTTACCCTCAACGTCAAGCGTGCTCTGTACCGCCGCTAAAATCCGTCCGTCCGGCATCCGGGTAATGCCCTCAAAGCCGCGATTCGGCTGGCGCCACTTGATGATATTCGGCAACCCACCGGCCACCGCCTGCTCGCCCTGTTCCGGCGTTGGGCCGTATTTGGCAAGGATTTTGCCCTGGCTGTCGATATGGATCAGGAACGGGCCGTATTCGTCACACAACCAGTAACCGCCCTTGCCGTCCGCAGTGATACCTTCGGTATCCAGCCCGCGCCGGTCGCTCTGCAAGGTTTTCAGCGTATCGCTCAGCGCCACTTCGTTGGTTGAACCAATCAGGCCCGCCGGCAGCGGCAACCCGCTGATCGGCCCTTGCTGGTCATGCAGCGGGCGTGAATTGCCGGCAACGGCCTTGCCGCCGCCGACGCGAATATCCATCAACAACGGAACAAACTCCGGATTGGCGAAAATTTTCGCTTCCTGTTCACCCACCGCAGGTGCATCGGCATTGGGGCCGCGATCGGTCAGGGTGGTCAACAGCAGATCCTGGCCTTCACGGCCATTGAATACCAGGCCCGAACCAATGCCTACAGGCAACCCCTGTGGGAAATTCCTGGCGAACGCGCCTTGATAGCTCACATGCTCGCCGCCGGGGAAGCTGACCACGTAGCGCGCCACCTCAACGTCGGTGGCGGCATAAGAAAACAGAGGGAACAACGAACTGATTAACAGCGAAACCGATTTTATTTTCATGGTTATGGCTCAGAGTTAAGGGGATGAAGTTGGCAGCTTGCTAAGGTATTAGTCCTGCATGACGATTTGATGACAAGACAGACCTAATGCCCTGAATTTTCGTGAAAATTAAATATAGCAAATAGGAATTAACAATTAACCCTGATAAACCCAATGGAAAAATCATATGAGAAATCGAAAATAGCCATGGCTATTTTCCGCCAGAAATACCTATACCGCTTAAGCTTAGGGTAAATTCTTATAACAGCGATAAAAAAATCAGCAAACACACTGCAAAGCCACATATATAGCCGCATTCGCATAGACAAAGTTAATTAGCAGGGATTTAATATCTGTCGTTATTCAAGGTACATTAAGAATAATCCTGATAGAAACCTGCATTAATTGAAAAAGGTGTTCTATAGTTTTTAGTGCTAACGCCCGTTAGTATTTTCCGTAGGATGGAGTCTATGTCAAAGCGACTTTTTGCCGAATTTTTTGGCACATTTTGGTTGGTGTTCGGTGGTTGTGGTAGCGCAGTATTAGCAGCAGCATTTCCACAGCTGGGTATTGGTTTTCTTGGTGTCGCGCTCGCTTTTGGTTTGACCGTGGTCACCATGGCTTATGCCGTTGGCCATATTTCTGGCGGGCACTTTAACCCGGCGATTACCGTGGGATTGTTTGCCGGCGGCCGTTTCGCCGCTAAAGACGTGATCCCCTATGTGATTGCTCAGGTTATTGGCGGGATTGCTGCAGCGGCGGTGTTGTATTTGATCGCCAGCGGCAAGGCAGGTTTTGACGCTACCGGCGGCGGCTTTGCCTCCAACGGTTACGGTGAACACTCACCGGGCGGCTATTCTCTGCAGTCCGCAATCGTAATCGAATTGGTACTGACCGCATTCTTCCTGATCGTTATTCATGGTGTAACAGATAAACGTGCGCCTGCGGGCTTTGCTCCATTGGCCATTGGTTTGACGTTAACCCTGATTCACCTGATCAGTATTCCGGTTACCAATACTTCCGTTAACCCGGCGCGTAGTACCGGCGTAGCAATATTCCAGGGAACCTGGGCATTGCAACAACTATGGGTATTCTGGCTGGTGCCATTAGTGGGCGGTGTTATCGGCGGCCTGATTTATCGCTGCCTGCTGGAAGACAAGAAGTAATTTCTTACCTGGCAGTATTCTGTCAGGGCAGCCGCTATATCCCGTGTGTTTCCGATTGCCATCGGGAAAATGAAGGGTATATCGGCTGCCCTGAATTATTTAACCTCTGACGACTTCAAACATCATAATGTCGCTGGTGAATGAACCGTCCAGCTCGATGGCAAAATGCTGCTGCACATCTTCAGAGAGTCCCTGTTGCAACGCGCGAATCGCAGTGACGAAATGCTCTGGCGTACGCATGCGCTCCACCCAACTGTTGAACTCCAGATAAAGCCGATCCGACGTCACCTCCCGAACCAACAATCCAGACTCTGTCAGCAGACTCAGCCATTCACCTGGCGCGTAATTGCGCACATGTGAAGTATCACGCAGTACCTCTACGGTTTGCAGATAGATATCCAACAGCGGATGCCCCGGTGCAACCACATCCATAAAGATGGCCCTGCCGCCCGGTTTCAATACTCGTCGAACCTCGCGCAGCGCCTGGCCGACGTCATGCCAGTGGTGCGCCGAGTAACGGCTGATCACCACATCAAAGCTGGCATCGTCAAACGGCAGCGATTCTGCCACGCCCTGCTGCACCTGAATGTTGTTGAAACCTTTATCCTGCGCCGCCTGGCTTACCACATCCAACATCTGCGCCGATAAATCATAGGCCACCACCTGCGCCACTTTAGCCGCAGCAGTAAAGCTGGCATGCCCTGCGCCACAACCCAGATCCAGTAATTTGGCGTTGGCATGGGGTTCCAGCAGTCGTGCCAGCCGCTGTAGATCCTTTCCCTGTGCATGCACTGCACTGGTCAGGTAGGCGCTGGCCTGCTCACCAAACTGGCGGTCGACCGCATTTTTATGGCTATTGCTGATGCTCATAGGTGCTCCCTTTATTGTATGGCTTGCGCCTGTGCCGGATGGCTTTCAATGACTATAATTGGCTTATTATACGGGTACAATATAAGCAGTTATCCTAGTATCATGAGGTACCAGTCTATGCAATCAGAAGCCTTATCCGGCCCTAAAGCCCTGGGGGCCTTCCTGCGTGCGCACCGGGAACGCATCACACCGGAAATGTTGGGTTTACCCAGCGCCCCACGCCGTCGCACCAGCGGCCTGCGCCGTGAAGAGCTGGCACAAATCAGCGGTATCAGCGCCACCTGGTATACCTGGATCGAACAGGGGCGCGAAGTTTCCATATCCCCCCATACGCTGGCACGCATTGCCAAAGCGCTACGGTTGGGAGCAGCCGAACGTCACTACCTGTTTACCCTGGCTCGGGTAGCCGATCCCGAACAGGAGCAGCATCAGGAAACGGCGAACAGCGCCGTGTTGCAAAGCGTTCACCAGGTAACGGGGCCTTGCTACCTGCTGGATATCACCTGGAATGTCGTTGCCTGGAACCCGCAGGCGGAAAGCCTGTTCAGCGGTTGGCTGGGTCAGGCCGCTACCCCCAACCTGTTGCACTTTATGTTCTTCCATCCGTTGGCCAAAACCCTGGTCAGCGACTGGGATGACCGTGCGCGACGCGTGGTCGCCGAGTTTCGGGCCGAAACCAGTCACCATCAGAACACCGAAGAAATGCGTGCTTTCGTGCGTAACATGACGCACAACAGTGAGGCCTTTAACCACTGGTGGAAACAGCAGGACGTGCTGGCACGAGAAGGAGGCGAGCGTGCGTTTACCCACTTGCAACAGGGGGCATTGCGCTATCGGCAACTGACGTTTAACCCGGCGGAAAATAGCGGATTGAAGCTGGTGATGCTGATCCCTCTGCCGTAACTGGTAACAAATTCATAAACAGGTTTACCTGCCATTTATTTATTGGTTCATATAAACGCGCTAGGGTGATAGCTACCGATGATATCCATCATCCAGTAACGTTATTCATCTCCTTGAGGTAATCCTATGCAATCCGAAGAACAACGTCTTATCGATGGTCTGTTTGGCCGCTTGAAAGAAGCCGAGACCAAGACGGGCCAGAGGGATCTCCAGGCAGAGCAGCAAATCAACCAGCACATCCGTGAACAGCCTTCCGCGCCCTATTACATGGCGCAGGCGATGATCATTCAGGAAGCGGCGCTCAAACAGTTGGATCAGCGGGTGAAAGATCTGGAGGGCCAACTTGCCCAACAGCAGCAAAATAACGCCAGCCAGCCAAGCAGCGGCGGTTTTCTGGCCGGGCTGTTCGGCGGCGGTAACCGCAGCACGCCAAGCCCGCGCGAGCAGTATCAGGCACAACAGCAAAATAATGCGGCGTGGAACAATCAGACACAGCCGGGCTATGCTCAGCAACAGCAGCAACCGGCTTACAGCCAGCCACAACAGGCAGCACCTTCACGCGCCGGTGGGTTCCTTGGTGGGGCATTGCAGACCGCTGCCGGCGTGGCAGGCGGGGTGGTATTGGCCGATATGCTGACCGGCATGTTCCGTCACTCGCAACCGCAAGAGATTGTGAACATTATCGACGAGACCCCGGCAACGCCGGTGGATGACAGCGCGATGAGCAATTTCGACGCCTCCAACAACCTCGACACCTTCAACGGTGGCGATAGTCGCTTCCTCAATCAGGACAATGGCTTCCAGAACGCGGATTATCAAAACGACGATAACACCGACTTCTCTGATGACGACTACAGCGACGACGATTCGTTTATCTGATGCCGCCCCCTCTCCGTCCGGGGAGGGGCTTAATGTTTCTTGTTCCCCGCATCCTGGTCTACAGTTAACCCTTGCCAATGACCGCAAGTGACGAGAAACCATGCCGCAAATTCCCTCAACTCCCCCTTTTGTCAGCGCCCGCATGCTGATGCGTCCGCCGGTAGCCGACGATGTTGCCCGCTTTTACGCTATTTTTGGCGATCCGGAAACGCAACGCTTTAACCCCGCCGGGCCTGTCGCCAATGAGCAGTTGGCACAGCAGGCGTTGTCGGAGCGGATCGAAAGCTGGCGGCAGCACGGCTATGGTTCCTGGGCAATTGCGCTGCATGAACGGCCGGAGTGGATTATTGGATTTGGCGGGATTTCCTGGCGGCCGCTGGGGGCCCAACGTACGGTGAATCTGGGCTATCGTTTTGACACACAGGTTTGGGGCCGAGGATTGGCTACGGAACTGGCACAAGCCGCGCTGGAATATGGTTTCGAACAGCTACGGCTGGCAGAAATTTCCGCGATTGTTCGTGAAAAAAATCTGGCCTCGTGCCGCGTGCTGGAAAAAGCAGGTTTACGTCGTGTTGATACCCTCGATGACGTGCCCGGCGATACGCCCAGCCTGGTCTACAGCATCACGCGCAGGGACTATCAGGGCTACTGAACCGGAGGTTCGTCGTTGATTTTCGCCAGTTCCCGGCGGTAGGACTTCACCTTCTGGCGTTTCTTCAGCCAGGTGGTGGTGGATACGATAAAAATCAGCCCGGACATGGTCAGCACGCCGATCGGATGGCCGTAAAACACCATCAGGGCAAAGTAAATGGCAGAAACAATCGCTACCCATTTCGCCGTATTCCCCATCGTATTCTTTTCCTGACTTAAACGGCGGATGTGCTCTTCTTCACTGATTCCCATACTCTCTCCCGATTGGCTGAACGTTCCATTATATGGGGTCGGAACGCTGATATTTCAATCGATTAAAGGGTAAAGAAGCGTAAAGCTCAGCGAGTTTATTCCCCACGACGATGCAGATAGCGCTCCGGCAGCTCAAGCCCAGGCAAGGTGGTGCCGTCGTTGCGACCAAACAGCCGATAGCGGTTACGCGCCACCGCATTGTATAACGCATCCGCCAGCCGTTGCGGCAGAAAGCGAGCCAACGCCAGCAGGCGAAATGGCCAGCCAAGCTGCCGCAGTGCCTGAAAGAACGCCGCCGAGCGCAGCCAATGCTGGCCCTGTGCCAGGTAAACAATGGAGTCAAAACGATCGGTAGGTAACGCCAGCCAGCGCAGAATGGCCTGCCCTTCCTCAGATTGCACCGTGGCCAGCAGGATCTTGCCTTGCCGATCGGCACGGATCAAAAATCGCACCAGCCCGTGGCACAGATTACATTCACCATCGAATAACAGCACCCGATCACCGGGTTGCAGATAAGGGGGGAGTCCTGGCCGATTCATCCTGCCTCCTGAGGGGTTGCCACCAGACTAACGCGCATTTCCCCTCAGTGCCAGCAGGCCCGTTTAAGGCGCAGGCGGGGCCGGAGGGTTATCCGGTAATGCCACCACAGAGATACGCACCTCATAATGTTTGGCACTGCCGGCCGGGATCACCGACGTTAGCTTATTGATGGTTTCAGTTGGATTATCACTGGCGGAAGTCGCGCAAAATAGCTCGCCCCCGTGGCAGAAACCCGGTTTGGGCATATGCCCACCAGGGAACGGCGGCAAACGGAAGCCTTGCTCAGGCGGCGGTGGGGCATTTTTATCGGCCGGAGCCGGAGCGGAAAGCGCACTGACGCTGAACAGCGTCACGCCAGCCAGAAAAGGCAGTGCCAGTAATTTGACGGTATTTTTCATGTTATTGACCTCATTTGCCGGGATTGGATTTAACCTACTCCGCCCCCGGCCCATGAGAAAGTCGCTTTTCACGACCTTTTCACCCCCGATGATCTTTGCTTACATACCACCGCTAACGTGATGAAAGCTTAAGGATTATGTAAAGAGTCATCGGGGGCTGCTTCCTGTATGACATTACTTGCCGCTGGTCAGCGTGCTGTAACTGGTCATCAGGTTACGGTAATCAGGGATATGATTGGCAAACAGCGCCCCCAGCCCTTCCACATCGTTACGCCAGTCACGGTGCAGCTCACAGGCAACGCCGAACCAGGTCATCAACTGCGCGCCTTCGGCCTCCATCCGGCTCCAGGCCGATTGACGAGTCAGTTCGTTAAAGGTACCGGAAGCGTCGGTGACCACAAACACCTCAAAACCTTCGCTGAGAGCAGACAGCGCCGGGAAGGCCACGCACACTTCGGTAACCACCCCGGCGATAATCAATTGTTTACGACCGGTGGCTTTCACTGCCTTGACGAAGTCATCGTTGTCCCAGGCATTGATCTGTCCAGGACGAGGGATAAAGGGCGCATCAGGGAATTGAGCTTTTAGCTCCGGTACCAGCGGGCCGTTGGGGCCATCTTCAAAACTGGTGGTCAGGATGGTCGGCAGGTTGAAATACTTCGCTAAATCACCCAATGCCAGTACGTTGTTTTTGAAACGATCGGGATCGATATCTCGTACCAGTGAAAGCAGTCCTGCCTGATGATCCACCAGCAATACGGCGGCCTGATCCTTGTCGAGGCGTTTGTAATTTGCAGTCATGGTTTACTCCTGTGGGGTTTTGATTGTTGCGGCTAAAGTTGCCCTTGGCCGATAAGGCCAGAGCGCAGAGATTGTCTTAAAGTGTAGAACCGGATCCGGAGCTGTTTTTCCGGATCGGTTCTAAAGTGTGGATAAGCGCTTAACCAGCCTGGTGCTCAGCTGCCATGCTGCCGAACTTACCACCGTTGAAGTCCTGGAAAGCCTGCTGGATTTCCGCGTCGCTGTTCATCACGAACGGGCCATAACCGACGATCGGCTCGTCGATCGGCTCGCCGCTCAGTACCAGCAAGCTGACATCGTTATTGGCTTCGATAGTGACTGAATCCCCCGCACGGTCAAACCTGACCATTTGGGTTTCGCGCACCACTTCCTCGCCGTTAACATGAATGGCACCATGCAGTATCACCAGCGCCAGCGTATGGCCTTCTTTCACCGTCAACGTGGTGGTGTGGCCGGCGTTCAGCTTCATGTCCCAGACATTAAGCGGGCTGAAGGTGCGTGCCGGGCCTGCTGCGTCGCCGAAGCTACCGGCAATCACCCGAACCTGCCCTGCGCCATCCGCCAGTGGAACCACCGGGATATCCGCATTCAGCAGCGTCTGGTAACCCGGCTCAGCCATTTTGTCCTTGGCCGGCAGGTTTACCCACAACTGCACCATTTCCATGGTGCCGCCGTTGCGCGAGAAGTCCCGTGAATGGAACTCTTCATGCAAAATACCCGAGGCGGCAGTCATCCACTGCACGTCACCAGGGCCAATCACCCCGCCGCTGCCGGTGGAATCGCGATGCTCGACTTCCCCCTGATAGACGATGGTCACCGTTTCAAACCCGCGATGCGGGTGCTGGCCAACGCCACGGGTGCCGGAGGCAGAGCGGAACTTGGTTGGTGCCGCGTGATCCAACAGCAGGAACGGGCTCATTTCCGCCCCCAGATCGTTATAGGAGAACAGCGAATTCACCAGGAAGCCGTTGCCGACCCAGTGGGCTTCAGGGCTGTTGTAAATACCGAGGATCTTTTTCATCTTGAACTCCTGTTTCAGGTCTCACGACCTTAGGTTGATGCCAGAAGTTTAATCCAACGCCATTTGCTGCAGTAGTAGGCAAGATGTACACTCAGCGTTCTATAAATGGAACGATAAGGACAGACGATGTTCACTGATTTGAACGATCTGTTTTACTTCGCCGCCGTGGTCGATCACCAGGGATTCGCCCCCGCCAGCCGTGCACTGGGCATTCCCAAGTCAAAACTGAGCCGCCGTGTGGCACTGCTGGAAGAACGTCTGGGCGTGCGCCTGATCCAACGCTCAACGCGGCGTTTCTCCGTCACCGACGTCGGCCAGAACTACTATGCACACTGCAAGGCCATGCTGGTGGAGGCCGATGCGGCGCAGCAGGCGATCGAACAAACCCGCGCCGAACCCTGCGGCACGGTGCGCATGTCCTGCCCGGTGGCGATCCTGCATACCCGGGTCGGCAGCATGGTGGCGGCCTTTATGGCCGATTACCCGCAAGTCACGGTGCACCTGGACGCCACCAACCGCCGGGTAGATGTGGTGGGGGAAGGACTGGATCTGGCGATCCGCGTGCGGCCACCGCCGCTGGAAGACAGCGATCTGGTGCTGAAGATCCTGGCGCAGCGCACCTGGTGTATCGCCGCCAGCCCGGCACTGGTGCGCACCCTCGGCCCGGTGCAACGACCGGAGGATCTGCATAAGTATCCCACGCTCGATCTCGGGCCTGCGCGTGCACAGCATTTGTGGCAGTTGACCGGGCCGGACGGCGAAAAAGTGGAATGGGAACACAGGCCACGGCTGGTTACCGACGATATGCTGATGTTGCGTACCGCGGCGATTGCCGGCGCCGGTATTGTGCAACTGCCGTCGATGATGATGCGCGACGACATGTTGCGCGGCGAGCTGGTGCAACTGTTACCCGGCTGGCAGCCACAGGGCGGCGTGGTGCATGCGGTTTACCCGTCACGCCGTGGGCTATTGCCAGCGGTGAGGCTGCTGCTCGACTATCTGGCGCAGCAGTTCGCGACTATCGAAGAAGAGTGATCAACCGGTGATTTCGATGGCGTTACCGTCCGGATCGCGGATGATCGCTTCGTAAAAACCATCGCCGGTCCAGCGTGGCGGCGCTTGCAGGATCCCCTCCTGCTGCGCACGCTGCGCCAGTTGATCGACCAGCCCCTCGTCGCCGACCGACAGCGCAATATGTGCCCAACCGACTCGTTCATTGGCCTGATCCGTCGGCAGCAACTCCGGCAAACTCATGATCTCCAGCGTTGGGCCGCTAGCCAGGCTGACAAAACGGGAAACAAAACCCGGGCGATTCTTGCTGAAGTACAACTCTCCGGCCACGCCGTTGAAGTAACGCTGCCAGAACGCCACCTGCGCATCAATATCACGGGTCCACAGGGCAACATGGGCTATTTTCATTTCACTCTCCAATAGGGGAATCGCTGTACAACACCTTGCCACCGCTGTGGGTCACCTGCTGTTCGAGCTGTGGGTGTCTGCCAGGAGGCGTCACCAGGTAATCAACGCGGCTGGCATCGAGGAAGCTGTAAGGGGCATAGGTATTAATTTTGTCGCCGGTACAGAGCACCGCCACGTTACCGGAACGCGTCAGCAAGCGTTTCTTGAACTGGGCATCCTGATAATTCAGCGCCGAAAAACCGCTGCCCGGCTCATAGGCGCAGATGCCGGTAAAGGCGATGTCGAAATGAAAACCGTCAATTTCCTGCACCGCTTTAGCGTCCACGCAACCACCGATGTCGGCATCCAGCTCACCGCCGATTAAAATAGTGCGGATCCCCGGCCTTTCCAGCATTTTGGCGGCGATACTCAGTGAATTGGTCACCACTGTCAGCCCTTGGTCAGATGGCAACAGATCGGCCAGGTAAAGGTGGGTGCTGCCGGCATCGAGGAAAATCACCTGATCCTGCTTGATCAACGCCAGTGCGGCCAACGCCAGAGCCTGCTTCTCATCACCGCTCAAATGCAGTCGTGCCTCGATCGGCCCGGTTGCCGGTGTCGGTGCCAGTGCGCCGCCGTAAATGCGCTTACACAGGTTCTGAGCCGCCAACTGGCGCAGGTCGCGCCGAATGGTGGCTTCGGTGGTGTTCAGGCGCTCGGCCATTTCGACCGCCAGCACCTGCCCCTGTTGCTGCAGCAGGGTCAGGATGGCTTCATGGCGTTGGTTGGGGAGCAGTTTGGACATTCTGTCTCTCGGTGGCGAACAAGTGATCATGAATGTACACAAATGTGCATAAACGTACAAATAATTCGAAAACGGGGCTGGCGGGTTTTGTGGTTGCCGTCGTGGTGGACATTTACTGCTGCTGTTACTGGAATAAGGGATCGGGTAAGCACGGGAATTTCATCAGACGCTCTCCTCAGCCCGAATGATTTGACTATACTGAGGCAAGCAACGTTACCGCAGAACGTAACGGCTTGGGCGCTAAGGGAAAAAGATGCTGTCAAAAGTGGTGAAGTGGCTGTTTCAATTGCCGGGCAGGCTGTTTGGGGGAATTTTCAGGAGTCGCCTGACGATTTTTATCTTCTTTATGCTGATCGCCGTTGGGGTGTTCAGCGCCAAGCGCTATCTGCGCGCTCATCAAAATGACGATGAGTTTGTCTCGGTCATCCCCACTGATTACAACCGGGCTATTCAGCGTGAAATGCCGCTGCGCGAGGCACGCGAACAGTGCGGTGGCCCCCTGCATGACAATGCAGGACAACCCTGGCCAACCTCAGCCGGTTTCTTGCACCAGGCGGAACACCAGGCCAACGGGCGCCTGCAGCAACTGACGCTGGACAATCAAAACAACGATTTTCCGGTGTTGGTCAAACTGGAAACGCCCGGCCAGCCGCAACAGCTGGCCGAAGTGTTTATTCCCGCGGCCGGCAGTTTCCATCTCAAAACCAATCCGGCCGGCGAGTATGTCCTGAAGGTCAGAAATATCAAAAGCGGCTGTAACTTCCGCTCCCGGCCTTTCACCCTCAACAGCCAGCAGAATTGGCGGCTGCCGCTAACCCCGCAAACGGACGGCAGCGTGCGGCTACAGCCGATCAGCGATCGTGAGTTTTAACCCGAACGCTTATTTCTTCACCGGGTGATCGCGGCGAAACAGTTCCCAGCTTTCAATTTCCTGGCCATCAGGCAGGGTACAGGTGGAATACTGGCCGTTGGCATTTTGTTTGGCATTCAATTTGCCGCCAATCTCGGTGCAATAAACGTCTGCCGGATTGGCCATGCCGATCGGTTTCATTTTAGGTGGGGGTGGCGCATCGTTGGAGTTCATGGTGCAGCCCTGTAGCATCGCCATCCCTGCGAACAGCGAGATCATCAGAATTTTTTTCATGTTTTCATGCTTATACAAATTAAAACGGCGGTAACTGTTGTTAGCCGCCGTTTACGCTATCAGGAAATAAAGGATGTGCCCTGCTTCAGTACCAGATCGCAGGCCTTTTGCTTCACTTTTTCGGTAATTTGCGAGGTGCCCAGGCTGTTCAGATCCAGGCTCTTGCCTTCGCCGGTTTGCAGCAGACCGCCCAGCCCTTGCTGGTAGTCCTGGCTCTTGGCGTTCTCAGGGCTGCTGATACCCAGCTTACTCAACAACTTGTCCTGTACCGCTTCAGTGCTGTTGCCTGACAGTACGTTATTTTTCACACAGTACTGCAGGATGCCGGCGGCATTGGTCATGCTGTTGGAACTCAGCGCTTTATCACCGCCGTTCAACAAACCGGTTAGTGAAGACAGTGACGTGCCGCCAGTGTTGCCGCCTGACTTGCTCAGTTCACCGGCGGCGCTGCTGAGAGAATCCATCAGTCCGGCAGCCTGAGCCGTGCCACAGGTCATAGCGGTGGTCAATGTCAGTGCCAGCAGTAAACGTTGCTTGGTGTTCATTAGGGTAAAACTCCTGTTATCTCGCCATTCCTGCCTGCTTCCATTGCCCTGTACGGCAGGGGAAATCAGGCGGGCCTATCCGGTGCAATAAGCGCAATGCGCTGGGTCACATCTTCGGACGCCACCACCGGCGACAAGTTCCTTTTAACTGACAATGCCGCGAATTTTTCAGAATTGAGGTAATTTTTTGGCTGAATAATCAGCAACAGGGGGCAGATCGAACGACCCGCCGGTGATTAGAACTGCCAGCGGAACCAGCCAAAGAACACGTTCCCGTTATTGTAGGTGCCGGGAATATAGGTGGCCTGGAAGGTCAGTTGTTTGTAGCCGATAGAGGCCAACGGCAAGGGTGCCGGGATAGGGATGTAATTCCAGTTATCACGCGCGGTGATGCTGGCGGTAAAGCCCAGGCCAAGACGGAAATCCTTGTCCTCCAGCGGCCGCCAGATCTTCTCATAAGCGTAACCGCCGATTGGTTCCCACTTATTGAACGAATCCTTGAATACCATCATATAGAGGCCATGCCAGTCGCCGTCGCTGTCGTAACGCGAGATACCATAGCCACCGCCCCACGGCCGCTCGTTGTACGAGTCGATTTTTTCCTGGCTGTAAGTCAGGCGGTTGTGCCAGGTAATTGCCGGCACATAGAGGTCTTTATTCGGAGAGTTGTTCCAGGTTTCGGCCACGTTACTGGTGAAACGCTTCCACAACCCCGGTTTTTCAGCCTGCGCGGAATTGCCATTTTCTGCACCAACCTCAGCGAAAGAAGGTAGTGCAGGAAATAGCAGCGCCAGTGTGCAAGCCAAAATTGTCCGTTTAAAAAGCATTATCAAACTCCTGTAAAAAATAAGGCCGGGGATTCTTACCCATCACCTAATCAAGATCAAGCTGTATCTTATTTATCCAGCCTGTTTCTCCCCCCTGTTGTCACTTGGTTAAGTTTAGCCGTCATCAGGGGCGAGAGCCGATTTCGGGCGCTCAGGCTATCCTTCCCTCAGGGCAGCGTCTGTCAGAATACTCCGCAATCGCCCCGCCACGCTGGCGGGTTCTGGCGGTTATAAAACCTGTGGGAAAACTTCTTTTCTACTCTGGGTGTAGCGAAATGTTTACTGCCGACCGGCAAGCAAATGTAACGGCGGTCACGTTTTTAATCGGGACTGAAAACCCGTTATATCGGCGATCCCATCCAGCTCAGGCCCCCGTCGGGCAGCGCCGCTGTAAATATGCAGTTACATCGCTGCAATAGAGGCCAATGTCGTCGATAGCGGGTGGATGGCAGGCAGCAATTTAACCCGCAGGCAAAAGTACCGAACGTTCAACCAGCGGCCCATGATTTGGCTACACACGCCAAATTTTACATATCTATTACATTCAATGAAAAATACCAACATCAATAACCTTACATTTGATGGCGATTAGTCACAACGTAAACCCCCGAATACAAGCCACCGGCTCCCGATACCGCCACCGCAACTTGAACAAGCCGATAGTTTAAATAATTGTTAAAGCTAACCAGCGAAGCCCTGCTCATACGGGTTCAGCGTTATTTCATGGTTCGCGACACAACATCACCGGCAATTAACTTTGCCGTTCTCTGCCTGATAAAAGAAAGATAAGAAATCCGGAGAAATACATGAAAATCACTATTGGAGCCTTTATCCTGCAACAGCTCCGCACCCTGAACATCGATCGTATTTATGGCGTACCCGGCGACTATAATCTGGCGCTGCTGGAACTGATTGAACAGGATGACAGGCTGGAGTTCATTGGCAACTGTAATGAACTCAATGCCTCCTACGCAGCCGATGGCTATGCACGGCTAAAAGGCGCCGGAGCGCTAATCACTACCTATGGCGTCGGCGACCTGGCCGCACTGTCCGGCATTGCCGGTGCCTACGCCGAATCGGCCCCGGTGGTCTGCCTGTCCGGTACCCCGCCGCTGCATGCCATGAAAAATCACCTGCTGCTGCACCACACGCTGGCGGACGGTAACTTTGATAACGTGATGAACTGTTTTAAACAATTCACCGTCGCCCAGGCATTAATTACGCCGGAAAATGCGGCAGTGGAAATTCCCCGCGTTATTTCCCGCGCCTGGACGGAAAAGAAACCGGTTTATTTGCAATTACCTTCTGATATTTGTGATGTAGAAATTGAAATCACTCAGGCGGTGGCACCACCGCAATTACCCGCCAGCGACAAATATAATGTTCAACTGGCAGCAATGGCGTTGCTTGCGCGGCTAAAACTGGCAAAAAAACCGATTATTCTGGTCGACCAAATGGTGGACCGCTTTCAGCTACAACAATTGGTGATCGACGTGGCGCATAAATTCGCCATCCCGCTCACCAACATGCCGACGGCCAAATGCATTATTCCAGAAACCACGCCGGGCTGGATCGGCGGTTACAGCGGTAATCTGTCACGCCCCGAACTCTATGAACACATGGCGCACTCAGACTGCGTGCTGAGCTTCGGCGTACGGTTGGTGGACTCCACCACCGGCTATTTCTCGCATCGTATCCCGTCCGACGCACAAATCGATATTCAGCCGTTTTCAGTGAAGCTGGGAGAGACTTCTTATCCGGCAGTGGCGACGACAGACCTGCTACAGGCGCTGCTGGCATTGGGTGAAGGCGTGGCAGATCATCAGCCGGCCGTGCTACCCGAAGCGCGCCATCGGCTACCGACGCCGAGCGAAACCCCAATCGATCAGGCTTATTTATGGCAGCGCCTGCAACGCTTTATTCGGGCCGATGACGTGCTGGTGGTAGAGAACGGCACCTCGGGCGCGGCGATTGGCGGCATGCGGATGCCGGACGGCGTCCAGGTGGTCAATCAGCCGATTTGGGGCTCGATCGGTTATACCTTACCGGCGCTGCTGGGCACCATGATGGCCGCCCCGGAACGGCGGCACCTGCTGTTTATTGGCGATGGCTCGTTCCAGCTTACCGCGCAGGAAGTTTCCACCCTGCTGCGTTACGATCAGAAGCCGATTATCTTCCTGATTAATAACGACGGTTACACCATCGAGCGTTACATTCTCGGCGAAAATTCGTCGTACAACGATATTGGGCCGTGGGACTACGCCAAACTGCCTGCCGTGCTCAACACCCAGGCGACACCGTTTTGCGTGGCGGTAGAAACCACCCAACAGCTGGAGTTGGCGCTCGAGCACGCCTCACGACAGGATCAATTGACCTTTATCGAAATAAAGGTGCCGATGATGGACACACCGCCGGTGATGAAGGAGTTCTGCAACCGCTGCAATAACTTTAACTTCGGCCTGACCAACCCGCGCCGCGCTTAGCTCCATCCGCCGTTGCTCAGGTAACGGCGGATTTTCCCAGAGCTTGCACCACCTGCTGCTGCAAGGTTTGCAGTATTGGGTGGTGCCGCCTGGCCCCCAGACGTAACGCATGCGCCACGGGTGGCAAAGGCAGACTGCGCTCAAAGTTGGCCTCGATCTGTACTCGCCGATCGACAGACTGCTGATTGAGCAGACCAATGCCCATTCCTGCAGAGATGGCCGCCAGCATCCCCGCCACCGACGGGCACTCCACCGACACCTGACAGGCAATACCCGCGGCGCTCAGGCGCTCTTGCGCCAGGCGGCGGTAAAAACAGTCCGGTCCGTAACTGACCAGTTTCACCCTGTCTCCGGGCTGATAGCGCCAACCCGGTGGTACACACCAGTGAATATGCTCCGTTGCCAGCACCACATCTTCTGCGCTCAGCGCATCGCAAAACTGTTGGTGTAGCACCAGATCCAGCGTTCCTTGCTCCAGTGCATTACGCAACACCTGGCTTTGCTCGATGACCAGTTGCACATCCACCTGTGGGTGTTGGTGGGTGAATCCCGCCAGCAGGGCAGCCAACTGAGGTAAAGACATCTGTTCCGTGGCACCAAAACGCACCTTACCCTGCAATAATGAAGGAGAAAAATGCGCCAGTGCCCGATCGTGAGCCTGCAGAATCTGCCGTCCATGCGACAACAGTGCCTCGCCATCCGCTGTGGCAGTCAACGTCATGCCCTGACGATTGACCAGCGTGCGCCCCAACTGTTCCTCCAGCCGTTTGATTTTCCAACTTACCGCCGACTGGCTGAGATTTAGCTGTTGCGCCGCACGCGTCATGCTACCGGTATCGATAACGCTCTGAAGCGCCCGTAAAGCATCAATGGATAAGCGCTGGTTCATAGACACCTCATGACAAAAATCGGATTTACTCACCATAACTTGTCATTGGCGTCATAGGAAGACGATGAGTATGGTTTGCGTACAACACGGCAACCGGATAATCAACATGAACGGCTTAACATCTGTGCTTAATCAGCAGGTTATTGTTAATGGCCATCGTATTGCCACCGGCATACATGGCACCGGTAACCCCCTGGTATTGGTACACGGCACCCCTGCCCACTCGATCATCTGGCGGGATTTGCTGCCCAGCCTGACGGCGGCGGGCTTTAGAGTCCATATCTACGATTTATTGGGTTACGGCGCATCAGAACGCCCATTGTCGGCTGACACTTCAATTGCTGCACAGGCAGATTTACTGATCGACCTGCTGGACCATTGGCAACTGGAGTCCACCCACGTGTTTGGTCACGATATTGGGGGCGCATTGTCGCTACGCGCAGCGTTTGGGCACTCCCGGCGCTTTCGCTCGCTGACCATCGCGGATATTTGCAGTTATGATTCCTGGCCTTCACCAAGCTGGCGCGGCATCCGCGATAATTATCATCAGTACGCCGTTATGGACGCCTCACAGCATGAGCAAACCCTGGCTCGCCAACTGAAAATGGCGGTGTTCAACAAATCGCGGATGTCCGGAGAGCTATTACAGCACTATCTGGCACCGATCGTCGGCGTGGTCGGTCAACCGGCATTTTATCAACATCAAATCGCCCATTACGACGCGCGCTATACTGAAGACTTCGCCCAGCGCCTGCCTGAGCTACGCCTGCCGGTGCAAATCCTGTGGGGTGAGGACGATGAGTGGCAACCGGTCAGTTACGCCTATCGTTTGCAGGGCGACATTCCCGGTGCCAGGCTGCAGGTGATCCCTCAGGCGGGCCATTTTTTAATGGAAGACGCGCCGGAAACGGTAGCCCAACGGCTGGTGACGTTTATTCATTCACTTAAATCGGGCGAATAGGCTCAGGAGAACGTGATGCAACTGATTGGCATGCTGGATTCACCCTATGTACGCCGGGTGGCAATTTGTCTGAAATTATTAGAGATAGAGTTTGGGCACCGCGCAATTTCGGTATTCAGCGGTTTTGAGCAATTCAAAGCCATTAACCCGGTGGTAAAAGCCCCGACGCTGGTACTGGCCGACGATCAAATCCTGATGGACTCCTCACTGATCCTGGAATACGCCGCCGGCATAGCCCCCAGCGGTAAGGCTCTGCTGCCGACTGAAGGTACTGCGCGACTTTATGCCCTGCAACTCAATGGCCTGGCGCTGGCCGTCTGCGAAAAAACGGTGCAAATCGTTTATGAACAACAGTTACGGCCGCAGGAGAAACAGCATCAGCCCTGGTTGGATCGCGTTCAGGGCCAGTTGCTGGCAGCCTATGCCGAACTGGAAAAACAGTTGGCGCGAGCCGGCACCGCACTCGCGGTGATCGGCAGCGCTGAGGTCAGCGTGGCGGTGGCCTGGAGCTTCACTCAACTCATGTTGCCCGAATTGATTAGCGCCGATAACCACCCGACGCTGGCGGCATTTGCCGCCCAGGCCGAGCGGCATCCTGCATTTATCAGCACCCCACAGGTTTAACCCGCCGAGGCGCGGGTCATGCAACGTTGGCGCCGCTCGTCCACCCGTTTGGCAAACCAGGCGGTGGTCAACTTGCGGGTAATTTTCGGGCTTTCCAGTTGAATGCCCGGCAGCATTTCCCGTGGCAGTTTCTTGCCGGTGGTTTTCTCCGCCAGGGCATAGACTCGCTCATACAGATCGGTGTCGGCAAACTCAGGCAAATCCCCCTTCTCCAGCGCCCGACGAATCGACGAGTCGCTCATGTCCAACCGCTTGCCGAGGGTGCGTACCGCCAGCTCGGTGGTGCCCGGCTTATCGGTACCGTAGTTAATCAAGTCGCCGTCCAGCGCCAACGGAATGCCCGACGTGCGGCTGACTGCGCTCTGGAAGGCCGCATTGCGGCTGGCGTACCAACCGGCATTGAAGTCGGC
This sequence comes from Serratia sp. AR11, assembly GCF_056376275.1. Taxonomy (NCBI): domain Bacteria; kingdom Pseudomonadati; phylum Pseudomonadota; class Gammaproteobacteria; order Enterobacterales; family Yersiniaceae; genus Serratia; species Serratia sp. AR11. The sequence goes on along the minus strand of NZ_CM150739.1, from coordinate 1,008,720 downwards.
AAATCGGTAAATCGGTTGGCTGTAGTTGGCCGGATAGCCCAACAGGTGAGCGATACCGAAATACATGCCGCCACGGCGGCTAAAGACTTCGCGGCGGATGGTGCCGTCAATCGGGTACGGATAGCCTTTGGCATGGGCTTCGGCGAAGGCAATACTCACCTGCATCGGCCCGGCGGTATGCACCGGATTGAGGCTGCCAAATAGCTTTTGCCCCATCGGCACCGAATTAATCATGTCATCAAAGATATCGCTCAGATCTTTTTCGGTGCGCACCTTATCGAGCCGCTCGCTGTAGCTCTTGCCGTTTGGTGATTTGATCATCAGGGCGGTATGCACCAGGAAGTTGGGAATATGCAGCTGGTCAGCGCGGCGGTCGATCTCTTTCCAGGCGATTTTTGGCAGCCCCGGCACTGGCGGGTTGGCCTGGAAGGTCGACTCCTGCTCGGTGACGGCCAGCACCGAACACAGATTCTGGTCGCTGGGTTCAATGCCCTGCGCGGCAAAAGCGGCGGTGATATCGGTGGCCCACCCCTGACGGTCCGCGGTGTTGGCCGGCATTAACCGTACCAGTTGGGCTTTGACGTCTGCTGGACGTTGCACCGGCGTAGTGGTCGTGGTTTTGGTGCTACAACCGGCCAGCACCAACAGTGCACCCAGGCTCAATGGCTTGATAAAACGGCGAATTAGCATCTTTTCCCTGATCTTTTAGCATAAACTGCACTGACGTTAGCCCAGGCTGGGACGGTGATCCAGTTTAAATATGCCAATCCTCTCGTACGGCCACCAGGAAAATGCACTTTGATGATCTCAGGCATGTTCAAAGCGCCCTTAAACATGTATTTTATATGCAACATATAGAATCGTAATGCGGCAACGCAGAACCCAAGGAGTGATAGATGAACCAACTGCTTTGTTATAAAACCCTGCCTGAATGGAACAGCACTACGCTGCCAGAGAGCTTCCAGCAAAAGCACAACACCCAGAGCGGCACCTGGGCCAAACTCAGGCTACTGAGCGGGACATTGACCTTCGCACTGATGAACGAACAGGGCGAAACCACCGAAACCTGGCAGTTCAGCCCCGAGAGCCAACCGCCGTTTATCGAGCCGCAGCAATGGCACCGCATCGTTTCATTCTCCGATGATATGACCTGCCAACTGGCTTTCTATTGCTCGCCGGAAGATTACTATCACAAGAAATACCAGCTGACGCGTACCCACTCCGAAGTGATTGAGGCCGTACAGCAGATCGCGCCCGGTAAGACGCTGGATCTGGGCTGCGGCGGCGGACGCAACTCGCTTTATCTCAACCTGAAAGGCTTTGACGTCACCGCCTGGGACAAACACGGCCCGTCGATCGATAACCTCAACGGCATCATCGATAGCGAAGGTTTGTCGCACATTCGCGCCAGCGTGCAGGATCTCAATACTTATACTTTCAGCGGCGAATACGACTTTATCCTTTCCACCGTGGTGTTGATGTTCCTCAACCCGGCGCAGATCCCGCGGCTGGTGAAAAACATGCAGGACAGTACCGTCGACGGCGGTTACAACCTGATCGTCGCGGCGATGGATACCCCGGATTACCCTTGCAGCCTGCCCTTCCCATTCACTTTTAAACCGGGTGAGTTGAAAGACTATTACGCCGGGTGGGAAGTGCTTAAGTACAACGAGGACGTTGGCCAACTGCACAAAACCGATGCCGCCGGTAATCGCATTTCGCTGCGTTTCGCCACGCTGCTGGCACGTAAGCCATAACCCCTGTCTGCCTGCGCGCAACTGATGGCGAAATACGGTAATCAACATGAAGTTTATTACGTTGCCAACCCGCCCCCGCGGCGTTAGGATCGCGCCCGGCTACGGGTGTAGCCAGTGTTATTGGCTGTCAGTTCCGCGCATGGAGAGGTTATTGTGTTAGAAAGTTTTGGCGTCCTGAATCTTTGGACCTATCTGGCCGGGGTGATTTTTATCATCATCCTGCCGGGCCCGAATACGTTGTATGTGTTGAAAACCGGCGTAACACGCGGTGTGCGGGCCGGCTATACCGCCGCGCTGGGCGTGTTTATCGGTGATGCAATCCTGATTTTCTGCGCCTACATTGGCGTGGCTTCGCTGATCCGCACCACGCCGTTTCTGTTTACCCTGGTGCGTTTTCTCGGCGCGATTTACCTGCTGTTCCTGGGTGCCAAGATTCTCTACGCCACCTTTATCCAGAAAAATGCCGAGCAGCATCAACAGATTGAAGGCAGCCACAGCATTCTGCGCAAATCGCTGACGCTCAGCCTGACCAATCCGAAAGCGATCCTGTTTTATGTGTCGTTCTTCGTACAGTTTATCGATTTCAACTATGCCCATACCGGTCTGTCGTTCACCATTCTGGCGTTGATCCTCGAATCGGTCAGTTTTATCTACATGACCACGCTGATCTTTTCCGGCGCGATGCTGGCGCACTTCTTTAACCACAAGAAAGGCCTGGCAAAACTGGGCAATGGTCTGATTGGCCTGCTGTTCCTCGGCTTCGCCACCCGCCTGGCGACCCTCAGCTCCTGATCCCGCCGATTAACGGCTGACTCATTCAGCCGTTATGTCACGCAGAGCAAACCGATTGTCAGGCAGACAAAAGTCCTGCCGCTGGGCCTGCTGTAGACTTTTAAGGTTAATGATAGCGACCTTTTTTGTCTGACAGGAGGGCGTATGCCTGACAACACCCTAGCAGTGATGGACAGCGTTTCGCGTTTTCTCGATCGTCATCATGGGCTGTATATTGACGGCCAATGGTGCGAGTCCAGTGCCGAACATCGGTTGGCGGTATTTAACCCCGCTGACGGAAAACAAATTTCCTCCACCGCCGACGCCAACGCACAGGACGTCGCGCGTGCCGTACAATCTGCCCACCAGGCTTTCACCTCCGGAGTCTGGGCACAACGTTTACCCGCCGAGCGCGAGCGCATTCTACTGCGCTATGCCGACCTGCTTGAACAACACACCGAAGAGCTGGCCCAGTTGGAAACGCTGGAACAGGGTAAGTCTATCAATATTGCCCGCATGTTCGAGGTCGGCTGCACGCTGAACTGGATGCGCTACACCGCCGGGCTGACCACCAAAATCACCGGCCAAACCCTGGACGTGTCAATCCCGATGCCGCCGGGCGCCAAATATCAGGTGTATACCCGTAAAGAGCCGATTGGCGTGGTAGCCGGTATCGTGCCGTGGAACTTCCCGCTAATGATCGGCATGTGGAAGGTAATGCCAGCGTTGGCGGCGGGCTGCTCTATCGTCATCAAACCGTCGGAAACCACCCCGCTCACCCTGCTGCGCATGGCCGAACTGGCTACCGAGGCCGGTATTCCGCCGGGCGTATTTAACGTGGTAACCGGCAAAGGCACCGGCTGTGGCAAGGCACTGACCGAACACCCGTTGATCGCCAAAGTGAGCTTCACCGGCTCCACACCGGTGGGTAAAGGCATCGCGCGGGCGGCGGCAGATCGCCTGACCCGCGTCACGCTGGAGCTGGGCGGTAAAAACCCGGCCATCGTGCTGAAAGACGCCGATCAACAACAGGTTATCGAAGGCCTGATGGCGGGCAGTTTCCTCAATCAGGGCCAGGTGTGCGCCGCCAGCTCACGGATTTATATTGAAGCACCGATCTACGACAGCCTGGTTGCCGGGTTCGAGCAGGCGGTGAAGTCACTGACCGTCGGGCCGGGCATGGATGCCAATGCGCAGATCAACCCACTGGTCTCCAGCGATCACCGGAATAAAGTGGCGGCCTATCTGGACGACGCCAGATCCAAGCATGCGGAACTGATCAGCGGCGCAGCCGGACCGGACTCACAAGGGTTCTATATTCCGCCGACGCTGGTGATAAACCCGGATGATCAGTTGAATCTGGCACGCGAAGAAGTGTTTGGCCCGGTGGTGAATCTGATCCGGGTGGCGGACGCCGAAGAAGCGCTGAGCAAAGCCAACGACACCGATTACGGCCTGACCGCCAGCCTGTGGACCACCAGCCTGCAGGCAGCAATGGCTTATACGCCACGCATTCAGGCCGGTACGGTCTGGGTCAACACCCATACGTTGATCGACGCCAACATGCCTTTTGGCGGCTTTAAACAATCGGGTAGCGGCCGCGACTTCGGCCCGGACTGGCTGGATGCCTATACCGAATCCAAATCGGTGTGCATTCGTTACTAAAGAGCGCCTTCATCATCAATAGCGCCGCAGAAGGCGCTATTGATACTGCTTGCGATATTCGCTCGGCGAAACGCCAAAACGGCTTTTGAAGGCGGTGGAAAAGTGGCTGTGATCGGCAAAACCCCAGTCATAGCCGATAGTGGCCAGTTTCTGCCGCTCCGGCGCGCTGCGTAACGCCTGCGCACACAAATCCAGACGGCGGTGCTTGATATATTGCGCCACCACCAGCCCCTGACGAGCAAACATCCGATACAGACTGCGCACCGAAACGCCAAGCTCATCGGCGATCCACTCCGGCCGTAACTGCGGCGACTGAATATGCGTATCGATAAACGCCAGCGTACGGCTGAAGCTGCGCGGAGGGCTGTCTTCCCCCACCACGCGATCGACCAGCGCCGGACGCAACAGCGTCGCAACCGCGTTCAGGATCGCCTCACTCTCTGGAGCGCTCATCTGTGAGTCTTGCATACACCCCAGCACCAGTTGCCGGCTAAGGCGCACCACGCTGCTTTGCGCATCCAGCCGCCGCACGCACTGTACATCGGACGAAGACTGCTCAAGATAGCTGCGCGGCATCAGCAATGAAATTTGGCGGGAGTCTTGTTGAAAGGTAAAGCTGCTGGTGCGCGAAGCGTCGATTAGCGTGACGTCACCGGCGGACAACACCGCCTGCCGATCGCCCTGCTCCATCATTGAGCTGCCACGTAGCTGAAATACCGTGAAAAAGTGCGAACCGTCGCTACGGGCAATCTCCTGTTGGGTACGATACAACCGGGTCTGAGCGGCATCCACCACGCTCAGGCGCAGCGCGTGGGCACGGAATTCCTGCATAGCCCCGCTAAAGCCAGGCCCCAATGTCCTGGCGCAAAAGCGGCCGCAGGCGGAGTTGATTTTCGCCAACCACTCCTCGAAACCGGCCTCCCTGACCTGCGCGGAAATTGCCATGCCTTACCCCTTCACACATCAGCGACAAACGCTGTCGGCGTTGAACAGAAAATCAACATAACAACCCGATAACATACAAGCAATGCCGGAGCCGGGATCTGGCGCCGAGATCACAGATTGCGTCTTGCGCCACCCGATATGAAAAACCCGGCCGCAGCCGGGTAGGTAAAAACAAGAGTAAGGGGAAAATCTTAAGGCTGGGTGGTCAGCAGATAGTGGACCACGGCGGCGTACTCTTTGGCATAGCCGTCAACGCTTTGGCTCGCCATTCCGGCATTGTCGATCTTGTACTTGCCGGAAACATAAAACGATGGCGTGGCGCGCACGTCCAGCGCTTTGACCGCTTCATTCTGTTTGGCGATCATGCCCTTCACCAGCAGGCTGTGACGCGCATTTTCATAGGTGGCCGCATCAACACCGGCAGCGGCAAACACCCGCTGAATATCCTGTTCACTGTTGATGGCACGCTTCTTTTGCAGCTCGTCGAACAGCATGCCTTCGATTTTGTCCTCAATGCCCATCACCATCGCCACCGACCAGGCCTCGGTCAGCTCATTCCCCAGTTTGCCCATCAGGCCAACGTGGTATTTGGTCAGTTTGGTGCCCGCAGGCAATGCCTGGCTGACGGTGCTGCCCACATGGTAAGTCTCGGCAAACTGATAGCACGGGCCGCAATAGAAAGAGAAAAACTCCACCACTGCAGGGGCCGACGCCACCGGCTTATCCAGACGAGTATATTGCTCGCCCGCGCGGTAATCCGCCGCCGCAGCAACGGCAGGCAGCAATAACACCAGTAACGCACCGGCAAGCAGACGATTAACTTTAGCCAACATAACTACTCCAATTCAGATGAGAACATTGTCCCTAACGCCGGTGTTTATAATCAAATTATCGGGACAAGACCAGTTTTTATTACCTTATGTTTATGTGGGATTGACCCATATCAAAGGCGTGGGCCAGACGTTTGGTGGTGTTCTCCGACCCAGGCACTATGCTTAAAAGAAGGCGTTGACCGGTGCGTAGCAGCACCAGGAAATTCTATACCGAGGTTAAAATGACACCCATTAATAAAAATATTGGCGAATACGATTTCACTGCGGAAAAGATAGCGGGCATCATCACCGGCACCATCAGTGGTGAATTCCCGGACAGCGATGCCAGCCTTCCTCTGCTGCCCTTCTCCGGTACCTTTGTCGCCCCTTCCGTCGAGGAAGCCATAAACGATATTACGCGGCAATTCCCTGACATAGAGCCGGCGATAATCGATTTATTGCGAGATGAAATGCTCAGGGCGGGATATTAACCCCTCCTACTACCGTAATAGGTCACACCCCGATTAGAATATTCTTACTTACAGAACCTTTTCGGTTTGCCTACTCTTTCCATATTGCTAATACCAACGACGGAAGATGATACTAGCCATCTTAATTTAGAGATTAAAGGTTATATTATGCGTCGTATTATGATGTTCATCAGCGCGCTGGCGATTAGCGCAATGCTTTCCGGCTGTATATTCCCGCCTCCAGGCGGCGGTGGGCGCGGTGGCCCTGGCTATCATTTTAACGGCCCACGTTAAGGAGTCAGCCCCTTGTCTGGGGCTGACCGAAAACACCACTGAAATAAATCAGGACATCATAATGAAAAAACTGATACTCATTATTACCGCCGTAATGGCGCTAAATTGCACATCGGTATTCGCTGCAGCACCGGTTAACAAATATAATGACAGGCCGGTAGTTCATCAAAATAATAAAAAACCGCACAGCAATAAAATGCAACAAAAATCACATCACAATAAACAAGCGCTCAAGAAACCATATAAAAAAACGCCAGAAAAACGTGCGCCAGAGGCTCGCCCCGCTCACCACAATTAATTCCGGTGACTGAGTCCGCGATGATTCAAATGCGGAAAACTCACACCCACGTGCTTACCGCGGGTGTGAGTGGCTGAAAATTATTTATAGGCTTTTTGCCCGCAGGGTATCGCCGCTGCGAATAAAATTGCCGGCCCCCAGATGATGGATGGTGTGCAACTGCGGATCGGCGTCGGTAAAGTTCCAGCGGCCACCCTGAAATACCCGTTCATCTGCGGCAGCGGCGACCACTTCGCCGAAACAGGTGTCATATTTCTGCTGAGCGCCACTCTCCGGTAACAGACGGCACTCCAGCCAGGCCACGCAGCCCTGTTCTATCAAGGGGACATTCAACGTCGCACTGGAGATCGTGGCAATATTGAAACGGGAAAACTTATCCTCCACCTCCTGCCCCGAGATATTGCCCACCGCATAGGTGGTGTCGATAAACATCGCAGCCGGAATGCAGATACCAAACACCCCGCTCTCTTCGATCATTTGTCGGGAATGTGCCGCCTTGTCGACCACAATGGCAATGCGCGGCGGCGTAAATTCAACCGGCATCGACCAAGCGGCCGCCATCACATTGCGCCGTTCGCCATCCTGACTTCTGCTGGTGATCAACACCGTCGGGCCATGGTTAAGTAAACGGCTGGCATGTTCCAGTGCAACGGGTCGAAAATGATTCATGGGAAGCCCTTAATGGAGGTATTTGGCTGATCAAATATCGGGGGGAATGGCGATGCCTTCCGTCCAGCAGTGTAGATCTGCGTTGCAGTGGGGATCAATTGCGTTGGCCGTGAAGAAGCACAGAATGTGTATGCATGAGCTGGCGGCATATTGAGGTCGGGCAGAAATACGCTGCGTCAGCCTTCACTGACGCAGCAGGATAAAACTAGTTTTTCGGCAGTTGAATACGCACCACGCTTTCCGGTTTACCGGCCTTGGTGCTGGCACCGTCATTTTTCACCGTCACGAACAGCACATTGTTACTGGTATCCAGTGCCAGGCTGTTAGGGTGCGGTGGCAAATCCAGCGTTTGCAGGCGTTTGAGGGTCTTCGAATCGAACACCGTTAACGTACCCGCGCCGTGGTCGACACGGACCCCATTGCGGTTGGCGACGTACACCCGCTGATTACGATCGTCCAGCAGCAGGCCGATCGGCACTTCATCGGTCAGTTCGCTGGCCAATACCTTGCCGCTGTCCGCGTCCAGTGCAAACACCCGGTGACCACTGCTGCGCTTCACGTAGTCGCGCTCCAGATGAGTGTTGCGATAGTTATCGCGATCGATCCCCTGATCCACGCCTAACAAACGGTTGTTCTTGCCGTCATACACCAGATTCAGCAACTGATCCGCCTGGATCTCTTTGGTGGAGGTGATCGCCAGCGTATCGGCATTCAGGGTGATCAACTGTCCCTGCATGTTAGAGACAAATACGCGCCGTCCTTTTTCATCGAGGGTGATCCCTACCGCGTTGTAGCCAAACCCTGGGATCATTTTTTCCAGTTTTTTGGTTTTGGTATCCACCACAAACAGCACGCTATCCACCCCGAAGCCCAGCCCCGGCAGGAACAGGCGACCGGTCTGCGCGTCATATTTCACCTCACGGATACGGTATTGATAGTCTTCGGTTATCTTGAAGCGCTTAAGCTCTTCGAGCAAAAACTCCAGTCGTTTACCGCTGATACCGGCGTCTTTGTAGGTTTTTTCCAGCATGCTCTTTTCGGTCACCGGGATGCTGGCCAGTGCTCGGTTAGTGGTGGTGTCGACCACGCCGACCGAGCCGTTGAAACCCTGTGTCAGATAGAGCCGATGCCCGGCATCATCCAGCGCCACGCCGAAGCCCTTCACCTGCAGCGGGATCTCCGCCTGCACCGCCAGCGTGGCCGGATCCAGACGCAGCACGCGGGATTTCGCCTCTTCCTTCCAGTCCGGCGCACTGACAAACAGTGCCTGCTGGCTTGGGCTGAAGGCCATTTCCACCACCGCCGACGATAAAGGCTGACGCTTGATATCTTCTGGCTTAATCCCGGTATCACGGGCCTGTGCCGCACCGGCCACCACCAACGACGTGGCGATCAACAATGACAATAAAGCGCGGGGTGTTCCTAAAGTTCCAGACATCCGTTTATCTCCATGAAAGTAATAAAGTCAGTTAGGGTGAACAGTGTCATTGCCGTGGTACCGGCGGCAGGGCTGCCAGCGGCATATCCCCGTCGGCCAACTGGGCAAAATGTGAAAACACGTGCTGAATGCTGCCGGCGATCAGCTCAGCCTGTTGCGCGGTGTAGTGATCGGTGCGGTAGGTCATCATCACGCGCAGGGATTTCGCGCCATCGAGGTTTTCTTCCATCACTTCAAACTGCAAACCGAGCAGCGATGCGGTTTTCTCCGGCTCTACCTGACGGTAGGCCACCCTGCTGCCATCCTGCAGGGTGAATGCCCCATTCAACTTGATGCGGCTGTGGATCTGAATGAACACTTCGAACATGTGATTCTTGCGATCGGCATCAACGCCAAACAGCCCTTCTTCCACCAGATCGATGGGGATATCGGTGTAGGGCATGGAACCGTTGATGGTGTTTTTAACCTGATCAATCAGGCCCGCCACCGTTAGCTGTTCGGCGAAACGTACCCGGTGCACCACCACAGTGGTGAAGTAGCCGATGGTGTCGAAAAACTCGGCGTCGTTACGGCCTGAGGTGGAAGTGCCCACCAGCAGATCCGCCGGGCCACCGAGCAGGCGCAGGGCCGAGGTAATCCCGGCGTAGACCACGTTGAACAGTGAGGCGTTGTTCTTTCTGGCCTGCGCGTACAGCCCATCGGCCACCGCCGGGTCGACGTCAAACTCCAGCCAGCCGCCGTCAACATCGGCGTCGGCCGGTACCGCAGGGTGGTGCGAAGGTTGCTGCTGGAACAACGGCTGACCGACCGGCGCGTCGCGCAGGTTATCCAGCCAGTAATCCAGGTGCTGCTGTACTACGCCGCCCGCCTGCTGCTGCCGGGCAAAGGCGTGAAACTGCGGCACGGCACTTTTCCACTGCGGCGCTTGCCCCGCCACGCGCTGGCTATAGGCAACCCCCAATTCGTCCATCATCAGGTTCAGCGACCACTCGTCGAGTACCACATGGTGGAACAGCAGCGAAAGCAACTGCTGACCGGTGGCGGCATCCCGCAGGAAGGTCGCGCGCAGCGGCAGCTCGGCGGTCAGATCAAAACGGTGATCCCCCGCCCTGGCCAACAACTCACTGGCATTACCGGCCGGTGTTTCATCGGAGAAATAAAACCAGCCGTAATCCAGCAGGTCAGCGGCTGGCACCACCTGTTGATATACCTCGCCGTCGCGGTCGATAAACAGCGAACGCAATACGCTGTGGCGGGTCATCACGTCGATAAACGCCTGACGCAGCGCGGTTTCATCCACCGGATCAAGGAAACAGATGGCGAATGGCAGATTGAAAATTTCGTCGTGGCCGAAAGCCTCGTAGACCTTCCACAAGGAGTGCTGCGCCAGAGACAACGGCGCCTGAACCGCCTCCCCCTGTGGTTGCGCGGCAAGTTGCGGTGCGCTCGGTTCCGCCACTGCCTGACGTTTGGCGTAAGCCGACAATCCACGGGCGGTCGCGTGGCTGAACAGATCGTTAATGTTGAGTTCGATGCGGTGCAGGCTGAGCAGGCGGCCGATAACCCGGGTAGCCACCAGCGAGTGCCCGCCGCGATCGAAGAAATCTTCATCGGCGGTCATCTCCGGTGCGACCAGCGCGTCACGGAATTCTGCCAGGATCAGTTGGGTAATCTCGGCATTTTCTGCTTGCGCGTCTTGCGTCGCCAAAACGCTCTCGTGCAAGGTTGACGGCTGCTCAGCGGCAGGAAGCAGCGCCGTGGTTATTAACCGTCCGGCGAGGAAAGCAACAAACTGCTCCAGCAGGAAAGGCGCGGCATGTGGGGTTAAACGGGGATCCGTAACCAGTTCCAGCACCACCGTGTCCGGATCCGGCAGGCTCAGGGCCAGTACCATTTCAAACGGCGTATGCAGTGGTGGCAGCAACAGTCGTTCGGCGCTGACACCGTCAAGCTGCAACGCCACCGACGAGTCCGCCAGCCAGGTCACCAACAGTTGGGCCAGTTGGGGATTAGCCCGTTCCGCCGTTTGCTGTGCCAGCAGGTGACTTTCCGCCTCAGGATCCACAGGCCCCAGAGTCAGACGTTTGAGTTGCGCAGTGCTCATCCAGGCGTCCAGACCGCTCGCCTGCTGCGCATCGCCCTGCGGCACACTCAGTTGCACCGGTTGCCCGCCGGACTGGGCGCTGATAAAGCGCCCAAAACGCACGGCAATCGCCGCCAGCAGCGTCGCCGGGTTGTCTGCAGCCGGCAAGATTTTGCGCGCTACGCGAGTCGCTATACGCACCCCGGCCTGAGCCAACAGCTCATCCTGAGGGGCGGATGTCTGGTAATCACGCAGGGCCATCGCCTGACGCGGCCACGGCAGCGCCAGTTCGCTGGCTTCCGCCAGGGTCGGCACCGGAGGAATGATGGCAAAACTCGGCGTCGGCTCAATACCGTTATACAGCGCCGACAGCGTGGTCAATAATTGCCGACAGGACAGCGTTTCCGCCAAAATATCGTGCGCCACTACGCCTAATATCGCTCCGGTGCCGGTGAACAGCAGGAAACGTATCGGTGCTTCTCGCGCCAGTTCGAGAGGAGCGGCCTGCGCCTGCAGCAAACGGCTAACCGCCTGTCGTTCGTCCAGCACCGCCTGAATGCTCACCGGGTTTAGCGTCGCGTTACCGCGCAGTTTGCGTAACCCCTGTTCGTCATCGAAGTCATAACGAACGTCCAGTTCAGGCATCAGCCGCGTCAGGGCTTCCAGCGCGCTAACCAAACGGCCGATATCCGGCTCGCCACCCAGGCGCCAGGCCATTGCCTGCTGGCTGCTGCCATCGCCCCGCTGCTGGTGCATGAACCACGCCAGCTCTTCCGCTTCACTCAAGGGTTGAGAGGCATCCGCCGCCCGCGCACCCAGCGTCTGGAACGCCAGATCCAAACGCTGGGCTTCGTCATCGCTAAGAATATTGTCAAAATAACCGCTCACTGCTCTATCTCCTTGCGCCCGGCCACGCCGGAACATCGGGGAACGCGAGTCATGAAAAGGGGTGTTGGTACGCCCCTTGTGCAGACTGGCTGCTACCGCATCAGAATGTCAGTTCAAGTGCCGCGCCAATCATGCGCGGGCGCTGTTGAGTCGCCGTGTACACGTCGTTGCTGCTGACCATCACGCGACGCTCCGAGTCAAACAGGTTCTGTGCATACAGGGTGGCGCGCCCATAGGCGAAGGTGTACGCCAGTTGGGTATTCGCCGACCAGTAAGAACCGATGCGCCCGCGTGAGTCGTTGTCGTACTGCGAGTAGTAGGAATCCGAGAACGCCACGTTGCCGCCCAGTTCCAGCCCGGCCATCAGTTGGTACTTGGCGCCCATGTTGGCGGTATAAGCCGGCGCACGCGCCAGTTCGTGCCCATCGACGCCGCTGCCCGAGAACTTCTTGATTTTGGTCTTCAACAGGCCAACGTTAGTGAACAGCTCGAAGTCCCAGCGCGGCTGCCAGGTCGCCCCCATCTCCGCACCGTAGGTTTCCACCTTGTCGGCATTGCGGATCACCGATGAGTTTGGCCCCAGGGAGTACGGCAACTGCATGTCTTTGTAGTCGTTGTAGAAAATATTGCTGGTCAGAATGACGTTGGCGTCTTTCAGGTGGTGACGGGTGTAGAGCTCATAGTTCCAGACATACTCGGAACCGTAGGTGTAGTTGACCACCGGCGTGCCGATAGTGATGCCCGCGCCACCGGCGTTATAACCCCGCGCCACCTTGGCGCCGTAGGTCTGGGTATCCGTCGGTTTCCAGGCCAGATCCAGCTTCGGCAGGAACACGTCGTAGGTTTCGTCGAAGTCGATACGTACGGCCTTGCTGCCACCGGTACGCTGACGGTGCTCTCGCTCCAGGCGGCTGGCGGCGGTAAGGTCCACCTGTGGCGTGATGGCATAGGTCAGTTCGGCAAACACCGAATTGGTGTCGGTTTTATCCTTGAAGGTGGAACCACCGAAAATGTTAACGAACTCATCCTGCTTGGCATGGAAGTAACGCAACCCCGCCAGCCCGTGCAGGCGGCTGCCCGGCCCGCCAAAGCGCGCCACCGGCTCCACATGCACTTCTTTGCCGCCGATATCGGCGTACGGCAAGGCATAAGCGGTAGGACGGTTGATATTGAAGTCGGTATAGATCACCCGGTTTTCCAGCGTCAGGCTGTCGGATTGCTCCCAGGCCAGATCCCAGACGCCGCTGTTGGTGTTGCTTTTAAATACCGCACGGCGCGGATCGTGACGCAGGCTGGTCGGGTGAACCAGCGGATTGAGGCTCTCGTTTTGCGGTGAGGTGCTGCCAAAATGGTTAAAGGTCAGCTTGGTGGTCAACTCGCGCATGCCTGCCGGGTTGAACAACAGTTTGGCACGGGCGGTAGTGGCTTCAACCTCGCGCGGATCGCCCACCGGCTCATAGGCAGGCAGGTCGACGTCACTACGGCGGCGCTGACGATCGACGCTGACGCGGAACGCCAGTTGGTCTTCCACCAGCGGGCCGGAGACCATGGCGGACAGTTGTGAAGAATGCTGGTTGCCCGCGCCCCCCTTGAAGGCACTTTCCCAGTCAAAGGTCGGATCCTTACTGGCCATCACGATGGCGCCGGCAATGGCGTTGCGCCCCTGAATATAGCTCTGCGGCCCGAGGAAGACTTCTACGCGATCCAGATCCCACAGCGACTGCGGGCCGTAGGCCTGCTCGTTATAGGTTAATGAACGCCCATCCAATGACAGATTGAGACGTGGGCGGGTGCCGCTGAGGAAGGCATTGGCACCGGTATTCGGGCCGGAGCCATCGATACCGCGCACGGTCGGAAGGTCGTTACCGATGCCCACATCCATGACGTTGGCAGTCATCCTCAGTAAATCAGGGACCTGCAACGCATTGGGCATAGAGGCAATGCGTTCGCTGTCGAACACTTGCACGCTGGAGCCGGTATCAAAAATGCTGCGTTTGATTTTTTCGCCGGTCACCAGCAGGCTCTCGGAGTCCTGCCAGTTGTCGTTACGTTTGCTGTCTGCGGTTTCCTGAACCTTCTCGTCCACGGCGGCGGCGTTAACGCTGCCGACAGACAGAGAGCAAAGACCCAGAAAGAGTGAGGAAAATGCCCCGATGACCTGTAAGCCTGCTTTTTCCTTGTTTCCTACGATTTTATGCCTTTGAGCCGCTGAATGCTTGCTCATAGATGTATTCTCCTTTCATCCCAGATGCACAAAAATTTAATTGTTTTCACATAGGTAACGACGCTGCTTTTCACACTGACAATGGCATTGCGGCCTTCCTGACCTTGCTGTTGCATATCCTTGCCGCAGACAAACGCCCCACCCCCGATACGCAGCGGGTAGAGGCTGATTTTTGTCTGGAAACGTAAAGAATTGTTAATAATGATAATATTTTACATATTTTAATGCAAATCATTATCACTTGAGTGAATGAATACCAGGGAAAACAATCAGAAAGGAGATCGGTAAAGCAAAAGAATCACATCACTAAAAAATCAATAATTTCATTTAAAATGAATATAAAACATAACCATATCAGAGTTAATAATTTATCTCCCTGAGTACCGCCCAGCATTAACCCCATTATTCCTCTGCGTTATCATAATAAATATTAATAGTAATAATTTTCATTCCCATTAACATTGCAATATATTCTTACAGTCTCTAAATCTTGATGGAAACCCGATGAAAGCCTTGACCACGATGCAGGCCGCCTACTGGGTGGGCCGGCAATCCGCAGCGCCACTGGGGGGCGTCAGTGCCCACCTGTATGCGGAATTTAACTGCTGCGACCTGGATGTCGAACGACTGAGACAGGCCGTTGCCCTTCTTTACCTGCATCACCCCATGTTACGCCTGCAGGTCACCGCCGATGGCCAACAAACTATCGCCCCCTGCGGCCCGCAACATGGCCTGCATCTGGACGATTTTAGCCACGCGGACACTGCCGATGTTACCCACAGGCTTGCCGAAAAACGGCTGGCGAAAAGCAGCCAAATGCTGCCGCTGGAACAGGGTATCCCCTGTGATATCAGCCTCAGTCTGCTGCCGGGTGGCCACAGCAGGTTGCATGTCGATTTGGATATGATTGCCGGTGATGCCATGAGCTTTCGCGTGCTGATGGAGGATTTGGCGCGCTTTTATCATCAATGCCCGGCTGCACCGAGCGACAATGGCATTGCCTACTTTGACTATCTGGAGCGGCAGCAAGCTGACACCGAGCTTCAGGCACACCGCACCCGCGCGCAGGCTTGGTGGCGTGAGCGGCTAGCCCAGTTGCCGCCCGCACCGCACCTGCTGCGTACCCCGGATCGCTGCCGTAGCGATCGGTTGGCGCTGCAACTGAGCGCCACAGAAACCAAAGCCCTGGAGCAAGTCGCCAAAGCGCACCGCATCACGCTTTCATCGTTGTTTTTAGCGCTGTTCGCCGTCACCGTTGGCCACGGCTGGAAGCTATCGCGCTTTCGGCTGAACGTACCGCTGTTCCATCGTGCCGAAGAGAGCGTCGACAACCTGATTGGTGACTTCTCCAATTTGGTGCTGCTCGGCGTGGAGCTGGATCCGGCAGAAAATCTACCCGCCTTCTGCCGACGCCTGATGTCGCAGTTGGCAGAATTGATCGCCCATGCCGACTATCCGGGCGTTAGCGTGATGCGCGATCTGTCGCGCCTGCAGGGCAGCATGCAGCCCTCGCCGGTGGTATTTACCGCCGGTTTCGGCATTCGCGGCAAAGCGCTGTTCTCAGGCAATGTCACCCGCACCTTTGGTCCGCTGGAATGGGTGATTTCCCAGGGACCGCAGGTGGCGCTGGATGCCCAGGTGGCGCACGCCAACGGCGGCATTCTGATCAACTGGGACGTGCGACTGGATGCCTTCCCGGATGGGCTGCTGCCACAGTTGTTTGCCACCTATGGCGCCTTGCTGAAACAGGCCGCCAACCAACCGGGCAGCTTCAATCTGCCGCTGGCGCAGTGGCTGGCAGAGTGTTCCACAGCGGCATTGGCCCGCCAAATGCCGGTGCGCCAATTGCTGCATCGTTTGCTGGCACGCGTGGTGCCGGACGCCAGACTGAGTGATGACGACGACATCAACGCCCTGCCATTGCCGCAGGACGGGCTGCCGGCATTACTGGCGGTGGTTAACAAATATCTGTCGGTGGCGCTGACCCCAGCGGACGTAGCGGCTAATCCATCCCCGGCGGCCCTTGCTGCGCTGATCTGCCGGCAGGCGCCCAACGCCGCCGAGGGGGCGCAAATGCTGCTGAAGGTACTGACACCCAAAGCCTGATATCAGTGACGGGCGCGTAGCCTCACGCGCTCCGCATTCTTTTCGTTGGTTAGCGACAATAGGGAAATACCATGGAGACACCATTAACCACGCTGCAGCAGGCTTATCTGCTCGGCCGCAGCGAACAATGGCCGCTCGGCGGCGTGGCAATGCACGACTTTCGCGAATATCACGGCCTGCGGCTGGATTTGGCACGGCTGGAAGCCCGGCTGAGGGAGCTGGTACAACATTACGCGGCGCTTCGCACCTGCATCGATCCCCAGCGCTTTACTCAGCATGTTCGGCCGGAAGCCACGCTGAACCTGGATCGACAGGATCTGCGGGCGCTCGATCATCAGGCTGCACAACAACATCTGGCCGACCTTCGTGAGCAATATTCGCACCAGCGCCACGATCCCGCGCAGCCGCTGTGGCGTATTGTCGCCATTCAATTGCCAGAGATGCAGGACGTGGCAGGCAACCCTTACGACAGTGTGATTTTCACCAGCTTCGACGCGCTAATTCTCGACGGTCAGGGTATCTCCAGCGTGATCGCCCGGCTGTTTGACGACGCCACGCTGCCGCCCATCGCCCCCACCAGCCCACCGGCCATCGCCACGGCAGAGCAGCGTCAGGCCGACGCCGCCTACTGGCAGGCCAAGCTGCAGGACATTACCACCCCGTCGGCGTTGCCGTGGCGCACTCCGCTGGCCAATATCAAATCTTCGCGTTACCGCCGTGCCAACCTGACCCTGCCGCGTGAAGTACTGAAACAGTTCTCTCGCCTGGGGTCCGCCCATGCCCTGCTGCGCAACAGCAGCCTTTCGGCGCTGATCCTCGATACGCTGGCGCAGTGGACCACCGACGGCGAGCTTTGCGTTGGGGTGCCGGTGGCATTTCCTGCGGCGGATGGCTCACTCAGTAACGCTTCCACCTTCGTGGCGGTACGTTATACCCGCCTTGGCGGCAGCTTTGTCAGCCGCGCGCAGGCGCTGCAAGACGACGTGCTGGGCGCACTCGACCACCTGACGTTTTCCGGCGTTGATCTGGCGCGGCAGCTACAAAGCCACAGTCAGGGATCTCCTGCGCTGCCGGTAATCCTCACCAACTGTCTGGGCTGGGAGACACTGCCGGCCCATGCACCAGTGCGTTATTTTGACGGCGTAACCCAGACGCCGCAGGTGGCGATCGATATCCGGCTGACGCAGGATGCCGACAAAAACCTGCTGCTGTGCGTTGACTATGCCGAGCAAGCGCTGGACGGCGAGCAGGTGCAGGCGATGCTGGACGCGCTGCAGCGCCGGGTGATGCTGATGTGCCAACAGGGCGAGTTGGAAATTGCCCCGGCGCAATTTATCGATTATCAGCATTACCGGCATAACCACAGCGAAACAACCTACAGTGCCTACCCTTATCTTGCTCAGTTGGCTGAACGACTGTTTAACGATCCGCAGCCACGACCGGCGCTGATCTGCGATCAACAAACCCTGACTTACCCGCAACTAGGCGAGCAGGTCGCCGCGGTAATGGCCAACCTGCAACAGCGTGGTCTGGGGCCTGGCAGCGTACTGGCGCTGTATCTGGCGCGTAGCCCGGAGCATGTCACTATCTCGCTGGCCTGTGCGCTGTTGGGGATTATCTGGGTACCGATCGACATTAACTCGCCGCCGGAGCGCACCGCTTATCTGCTGACCAACTGTCGGCCGGACCTGGTGGTACAGCGTGGTGAACTGGAAACGCCGAACGGGGTAACACCGGCAGAGCTGCTCACTCCGTCAGCAAGCCACGCAACATTGCCGGACCGCCAGACGCTGACCGAGCGCAGCGCCAGCAGCGAGGCCAGTTATTACCTGTATACCTCCGGTACCACCGGCAAGCCGAAATGCGTGGTGCTCAACAACCGCGCCACCGCTAACGTTATCGGCCAGACCCTGCAACGCTGGGCGGTCACCGCCGATGACGTGATGATCTCGGTCACGCCGCCGCACCATGATATGTCGATGTTTGATCTGTTCGGCTCGCTCAGCGCCGGTGCGACCCTGGTGTTACCGGCACCGCATCAGGAAAAAGACGCCATCAGCTGGAACCAACTGGTGGAGTGCCATCGCGTCAGCCTGTGGTGTTCGGTACCGGCCATTTTGGAGATGCTGCTCACCTGTAAAACCGAAGACAGCCTGCGTTCGCTGCGGCTGGTGGCTCAGGGCGGCGACTACATCAAACCGGCCACGGTGCAGCAATTGCGTGGCCTGCGCCCGGATATCAGCCTGTTCTCGCTCGGCGGGCCAACCGAAACCACCATCTGGAGCATCTGGCACCCGATAGCACCGCAGGACACAGGAACCGTGCCCTATGGCCAGCCATTGCCAGCCAACCAGTATTTTATTTGCCATGACGACGGCAGCCACTGCCCGGCCGGTGTGGTCGGCCGCATCCATACTGCCGGGGTGAATCTGGCATTGGGGTATCTGGAAGACGGTGATTTAAAACAGCATGATTTCGTCACGCTGGAGGGGCCAGACGGCCAACCGCTACGCGCCTTCCGCACTGGCGACCAGGGTTACTATCGTGCCGATGGCAATATCCTGTTCGCCAGCCGGGTGAACGGCTACGTGAAAATCCGTGGGGTGCGCGTCTCGCTGCCGGAGATTGAAGACGTCTTGCGTGGACACGAGGCGATCCTCGACATCGTGGTGGTGGATTACCCCGGCGGAGATAACGGCGAAGCCACGCTCGGGGCGATGTACCTCACTCACGACGGCGAATCGCTGTCGCTGGCGGCGATCCGCGCGTTCTCAACCGGTTACCTGCCCTGCACCCATATCCCGACGCGCTTTATCCACGCCGAAGCGCTGCCGCTTTCGGGCAATGGTAAGACAGACCGCCACCGCATCCGCGCCGCCTTCAGCGCCGAACGGGCGGCACCGGGGTTAAACGCCTGCGCCGCACCGTTGCCAGGCGCAGCACCGGCCAATAGCGGCAAGATTTTAGCTATCTATTTGCAGACCATCGGCGCAACGCCGCGCCCGGAATGGGGGGATGAAACCGCCTTTATCAGCATGGGGCTGAAACTGCCGCACATTCGGCAGGTGGCCGCGCAGCTCAACGACGCCTTCGGCACCCGTCTGCCACCCACGCTGCTGATCCCCTGCAAAAATGCCCGGGAGGTCGCAGCGCTACTGGCGCGTTAACACTGTTTAAACGTAGGGGCGCTGCATGCTGCGCCCTCTCACATCACCCAAGGGTAAATCGGGTCGAACGTGTTCGACCCCTACCGGAACGCCATCAGGCAGCCACCGCCACCAGTTCACCGACCGCCGTCTCCAACGCCTCTTCCTGCAACGCACGCAGTAAAAACTCCTGCAGGGCATTGCCGTAGTCGGCAACCCCAGCCGTGGGGAACTGCTGCACGTAAATATCAATATCCAGATACAGATCGCCGGCGTCAGTGCGGCCACGGAAGGTCAGGTTAGCGCCGTCGCCAGATCCGCCGGCCAGTACCCGACGCGTGCTGGTGCAACCGCTGAAACCGGCCGGATCAAACGGCTGAACGTTGATAAACGGAGAGATAAACAAACGCGAAGCCGGTGTCACGCCGCGATCGGCAGCAATCTGCCGCAAGCGATAACCGGCGTGACTGCGCAGCTCGCGCAGCCTCTGCGCCATGTCTGACAGAAAACGCCCCAGCGTCTCCTCCCCGCGCAGTGATACCAACAGCGGCAGCGTATTAACCGCCAGCGCCGGAGTATTGGTCGCCTGGCTGCTGCGGCGGTTCATCACCGGCATCCATAGAGTGCGCGTATCGCCTTTATCATGCGGCAACGGCGGTAAAGTAAAGAACAGCCAGGCGGCGGACAGCGCCAACAGCAGATCGGGCCAGCCAATGCCGCTGCGTTCCGACAGCTCACGCAACCGCAGCGAAATCTCTTCCGGCAGAGCCGTGCTGGTGCTCAGGCATTTCACGCCGTACTCCCGGCCGCCTTTGCGCACCGTCGGCAAGGTCTGCGACGGCGGCAGATAGTTCTGCCAAAAAAGCCGATCCTTTGAGCAACGTTCAGAAGCGGCATAGGCCAGTTCATGATGCTGGAAAGCGCTGAAGGTGCCCAGAGCCTGCCCCACTGCGCCGTTGCCAAGGAAATGCGCGTATAGCGTGGCGCAGCGGTGTTCGACCAACGCCATACCGAAGCCATCGATCACAATATGATGAGTGCGCAGATACCAGAGGTAGCGCGACGGCTCCAGTTTGATCAACCATACGGCCGCCACCGGTTCGCTGCGTAAATCTATTGGTCGTTCGACATCCGCCTGCATCAGCCGCATCGCCGCCTGATAAGGATCGGACTGCGCCTGCAGATCAATTTGCTGCAAGGCCGGTACCGATTGAGGGTCGTAACGCTGCAGCGGCGGGCTATCGCCAGTACCGGCGCTAAACCGCAAGGCAAACGCCTGCGTTTCCGCCATGGTGAGCGTGATTGCCCGAGCCAGCGCCAGCTCATCCACCGCGCCACGGAGTTCGCTGACGTGGGCAACGGTGGAAAAAGGCTGCCTGGGGTGCAAGGTAAATTCGTCCCAGAAGTCTAACTGCGCCGGTGTCAGCGGCAGCCATTCAGTAGCTAAAACAGTTCCCGACATGTTACCTACCTTTGAAAAGCCATAAACAAATGTTGAAACAACACAAGCCAAAACCCCGCCGCCGCAAATTACGTTTGATAGCGGCCAAAGCGGGATGAATGCTGGACACGGCTGGGCGACCCGTTGGCAGACTGCCCGGCGTGTTCCTGCTTATTGTGGTTGGCGTGCCTGACCTCCCTGGTTCAGGTAAAAACGAGACGGCGTGGACCACTAAAAACAACGGCCACAGCGCACTGAAGATGTTTCGATTCAGTTACAAATGAAAATGATAATAACACTTATTATCATTTTCATGAATATAGAACAACCTGTTCATACCGCAAACTTGCCTGACCAACCGGCACATGACGAAGCAACAGATCGGGAGAGAACTCTCATCCCCCAGTTCCCATATCTGCTATCAATCACTTATATTTAATTTGAGGGCTGCCTGAATGCCAATGCGGCGGCAGTGTCCTCAATCAACCTGAGGGAGCCATCCATTTTATGCGTTTAAAACCAAGCACTATGGGTCTGTTATTAGCGGGAACCGGCCTGTTGACGGCGGGCCATGCCCTGGCCGCCAGCGATACCCTGGTCTACTGCACCGTGGCCTCGCCGGAGTCTTTCAACCCGCAGCTATCGAGCTCCGGAACCACCTTTATCGCCACCTCGCAGGTGTTGTACAACCGCCTGCTGACGCTGCGTGAAAGCGATAAAACCCCCGCTCCCTCACTGGCGACCGAGTGGACCATCAGCCCGGACGGCAAGACCTACACCTTTACGCTGCGCAAGGGCGTGAAATTCAACAGCAACAAGTTCTTCACCCCAACGCGTGACTTCAACGCCGAGGACGTGGTGTTCACCGTGATGCGCCAAAAAGATGCCAATAATCCGTATCACAAGGTGTCCGGCGGCAACTACGAGTACTTTACCGACACCGGGCTGGACAAACTGATCACCAAAGTGGAGGCGGTGGATAACGACCACGTGCGCTTTACGCTGAGCCAGCCTAACGCCGCGTTCCTGGCGGACTGGACCATGGACTTCGCTTCGATCCTTTCCGCTGAATATGCCGATGCCATGCTGAAAAAAGGCACGCCGGAGAACGTCGATAACTGGCCTATCGGCACCGGTCCGTTCGCGCTGCAACAGTACAAACAGGATTCACTGATCCGCTACATCGCCAACCCGCATTACTGGCAGGGCGAAGTGGCCAGCAAGCACCTGATCTTCTCCATCACGCCAAACCCGGAAACCCGGCTGGCGAAGCTGAAAACCAACGAGTGCCAGATTATCCCTGCCCCGCTGGCGGAACAGTTTGACGCCATCAAGAACGACAAAAACCTGCAGCTGCACAGTATCGACGGCCTGAACGTCGGCTATCTGGCGTTCAACACCCAGAAGAAGCCGTTTGATAACGTGCTGGTGCGCCAGGCGCTAAGCTACGCGGTGGACAAAAAGGCCATCGTCGCGGCGGTGTTTAAAGAAAGTGGCACCACGGCCAACTCGATACTGCCGCCGGGCATGCTGGGCTACAACGACAAGCTGCCGGAATACGCCTATGATCCGCAGAAGGCGCGGGATCTGCTGAAACAGGCCGGGCTGGAAAAAGGCTTTGAGACCGATATTTGGTCAATGCCGGTAGCCCGCCCTTACAACCCTAACTCACGCCGCATCGCCCAGATGATCCAAAACGACTGGGCAAAAGTGGGCGTGAAGGCCAAAATCGTCACCTGGGAATGGGGCCAGTACCTGGCCGGGCTGCGCAAAGGGGAACAGCAGAGCGCACTGTACGGCTGGATGTCGGATAACGGCGACCCGGACAACTTCGCCACGCTGCTCAACTGCGCCGGCGTGCAGACCGGTGCCAATGCGGCCCGTTGGTGCGACAGCAGCTATGACAAGCTGATCCAGCAGGCAATTTCGGTCAGCGCCCCGGCCGAACGCGCCAAGCTTTACCAGCAGGCGCAGGTGATTTTTGCCAAACAGCTCCCCCTGCTGCCATTGGCTAACGGCAAGGTGTTCTACGCCACCCGCAGCAACGTCAGCGGCTATGTGGTTGACGTTAACGGCAGTGACTTCGCCAAAGCCAAGGCCAACTGAGTCGAAGCCCGCGCCGGATGATTTTCACATCCGGCGCTTTCCTCCTCTGTAACATTTGGTTACTCTCATCAGCACTGTGATTTAACATTCAAAGGCAACCCGGTGCAGAACTCTTATATGCCGATGCAGATCCGTCTGCACTGGCTGGTGGCGATCCTGCTGATCATCACCTGCACGACGATTGAGCTAAGAGGATTTACCATACCGGGCACCCCGTTATGGTACGTGTTGGTGGTGACCCACTTCAGCTGTGGGGTGACGGTTTTTGTATTGATGATCGCCCGTCTATTCCTGCGCTGGCGCCACACCAGCCCTGTCATCAGCCCGAAACCTGCTAAATGGCAAACCGGCGCGGCGCATCTGGTGCACAGCCTGATTTATCTGTTGCTGCTGACGCTGCCAGTGTTGGGGGTTTATTCCCGCTATCTGGGCGGTAAAGAGTGGTTTCTGTTTGGCCTGCCGATGCCCTTTGCCGAGGTTGCCGATCGGCCGCAGGCGCGGATGATTATCGGCTGGCACAAGACGCTGGCGGCCTTCGGTTATTGGCTTATTGGGCTGCATGCCGCCGCCGCGCTGTTCCATCACTATATCGTTAAGGACAATGCGCTGGTGCGCATGCTGCCGTGGCTGAAAAAGCCTTAGCTATAGGTGACAATACCAACAGCGTAATAATAAGCATGTATATATAAGCCAATAGGTATAATCCATTGGCTTATTATTTTTATAGTTTGTGACTATTAAAAATAAATTTATATCCGGCGATTTGTATCTATTCCAGTTATTGACTAAGGTTATTCATACAAATCATAAGCCCATGGGCTGACGAAGATCCGTAACCAATCTTATTAACCACTGATTATATTCATCTTAAAAAACGCCAGTTATTTTTCGGGAGAGCGGTGTCATGCCCTGTGGCAACACAAGGCGACGCAGAGCACCCTATGATTTCATTAATTAAATTCCATCGGCTACACACACGGGAAAGTTAATATTAACTTCCCATCATAAAGTCAGGAGCAAAGTAATGAAAATAATAACTGGCGTTATTTTACCTACCGTTGCCGCCATCGCAATGACCGGCATGGCGCACGCAGCAGACAGCAAACAACCGGTGACCGGCAAAGAGACGGTTACCCTGGAACACGTGCATGCCGTGCAGGAGAATGGCAGCCCCGAGCCACAACACGACGCGGCCTGCATGAAGGAGCTTTCTATGCCGACGTCCAAGTATGTCGGGATGAAAGTCACCAGCGAATACACCGTTAACCCCAGCTCGATGATAATGTCCGCGAAATCGATGCTGCCCTCCCCGATGGCTACGCAACCGCTGGAGTTGACGGTTGATTTATCCCCACTCGGTCTTGAAGGGGTTTATGCCTTTGGTGCCTTTAAACCCAATGTTCTGCCGCAGGACTATGTTTATTTCACCATCGGCAAGGATTTTAAAAACCCCGTTAGTACCTTTATGATTATTAATAAAGGGAAGGAATACAATTGCGTTATTTCCAGCTCAAACAAGGCGATGAGTAAAGAGGAACGTAAACACCTTATGGTTAAGAAATAATTTAGAATATGTATTTAATAATAATGGGGGTTGTGGATAGCATTCACTACCGCAGCCCCTTACTTAATAAGACGCTAACGTCCGCCAGGTAACAGCCGCGTTTATCCATAATGATTAATCATCTTTGTTAACTTATTGCTCAATAATCCCTTTTTGGGATAATGGCAGATATTCGATTTTGGGATATCACTCCCGGAAAACGCCATGACTTCAGTTTATTCAACCGAGTATCAATTAGTTATAAAAATACTTCGGGATGCTCGCAGTCGTTTATCGCCAAGGTTGAGAACGGCGAGCGCAAACTCGATGTGGTGGAGTTTGCTTTGAACGCTCGGTTGCTTGGGGTTGATGCCGGGGCTGTGCTGGGAATGATTGGTGGGCGGGTTGCGGTATTGTGTTAGCTAGGGACTGAACCTTTGGCCTTCAGATTATGAATGCAGATATAGAGCCAATATCAATGCGTATCGAATCGCCATGGGTAAATTAGGCACTTCCTAGCCATTGGTGGCTGACTCCGCACCGGTAGACGATCCTGGCTGAAACTCCCGTAGAGGACTTCGGCGGCTATGAGCGAGGAGCGGACATTAACGCTGAGTTAATGAGCGGCCGAAAGCGGTAGCATTCTTATGTATCAGTGTATCTTAATCAGAAAGTATACAGCCTTATATTGACTGCCATACATCCCGTAAGGTTGAGTTTTTTTTACATCACGAAAGAAATCTTTAAAAGACTCCAAGTTAAAAATAGCACTGTTCCTTACAAGGGCTAGAATGTCCTCTTTTTTTAGCAAACATCCATTTTTTTTCATCTTACTTATTGGATTTAAATATTCATGATAATTACTTTGTGCCAGATCTAACCATGCGTAACTCTGACAATTAGACAGTTCCCATATATCTACTGCTCTAGGGCAACCGGCTATCACTGGAACTCCTTTTTCCTTCCCTATTTTATTAAAATTTTCAAGTTCCAAGTTAATGGTGACATATATTTCACCACTATCTGGATCATTAAGTTTTGGCCTGCGCGGAAACATTACTAGCACATGAAACAGATCATCTTTATGAAGTTGTCTTGAGATCTTACTAAACTCTCGAGATATCCACGGAAACACAGGAGCAACATGGCTATATTGTTCCTGCAAAATCTCCTTTAGTGCTGGTACTAAATAGTACTCAGCGCTGTGTTCACTTATGTAACTAGTCGCCATACATCTCCTTACAACTAACTTCCCATTCACCGAGATTTCACACATACCATACGCTTGGGTATTTAACCAGTAACTTGAGTCAACAAAAGGGATGATGAACTGAAATCTTCCACAATACTCTGGTCCGCACCTAGGACGGAGTGGACCGACTGAAGAGTAACTAAGTCTGCTAAAGCGAAGAGCGGACATTGAAATTGTCCGCCTATTAATAACTTTCTGTTCATCCGGCTTATCAAAACAGCGATAGGGTCAGTGCCAGGCAATAAAAGTGAGTGTTCTGACACTTGAACTGCTCAATATCGCTATGATGATGACGCCATAACAGCGGTAATGCCATATAACCCAATACCATACGCAAGGTGCGTAATCAGGCTTAACAAACGCGTCACCCATGGACGAGGTGTACGGGAGGCAGCGATCCCAAAGCCAAACGCGGGTTGCAAAATTAAGAACGGAGCAATTAAAGTTAACAAACCTGTTAACACGCCCGTGAAGAGAGAGGGGTCATGGAGCCAGCCCCTTCCGTTAAGCAAAAGTGGGATAACCGCGAAAAGTATGCCGGTCAGATAATGGAATACCCAGCCAGTAATATTCTCTCCTCGTATCTGTGACGCTGAAAGAATGGTGTGATGCCTGAATTTTCCTTGTGTAAGCCATAAAATCCAGCGACCAACCAGCGCATAGTTTAACGGTGGAATTTTTAAGATGAGCTTTTGACATAACGACCACGAATCCATGACCAGCGTTGCACCAATGCCTATTATTAGGGTTTTGAAAAAAATGATGATATCCAAAGCCTACTCCTTCTTTTCAGTGACATAATAATCAGTGTGCAACTTAAAGTGAGGTTTAAGTCAACAATGAAAGAACTGGATATCAGGAAAATCGCTGACCTTACCGGAGTTACCCCGTCAGCGTTGCGATACTACGAAAAGAAAAAGCTAATCAAACCTGTTGGCCGTAATGGTCTAAGAAGGCAGTACAAGGAAAGCGTGATCGATAAACTGCAGTTAATCGCGCTTGGGCAGGCAGCAGGGTTTTCTCTTGATGAAATAGGCGCAATGTTTAGTGCAGAGAACAAACTCGCATTAGACAGCGTTCAGCTTCTCCAACGAGCAACGGAGATCGACGGCACTATCCGCAAACTCCAGTTGTTAAGCCGGGGACTGAAACATGTCGCATGTTGTACAAAGACTGAGCATTCCGAATGTGAGGAATTCAAAAAAATTGTATCCAGAGGGCTGCGACTCGTCAGATAGATTATTTTAAAGTTCCAGGCCATGAGCTATGTCCGCTTCACGCCCTGAGACATTCGACAAGCTTTTTATGGCTTCAGTAAGGGCGAGTGTCGCGCTTCGAGAGCCAGCAAATATTTCGCTTCGTCGTACTGGGTTCTGGTTTTCCAGCAGCGGTAAATGATCCTTATCCATTTAAACGCCAAAGCCCGGATGGCTGATTGATGTGATTTCCCTTTTTCTCGCTGCCCCTGGTAATAAAGTCTGGCCCAGTATGATGAATTAACCGTCTTGGCAGCCCATTCAACAAAGGTCTGCCTGACGAACTTGGCACATTGCCATCGCCAGTGAACCCATGATTTCTGGCCACTTCGTTCGGTCACCGGTGCAATACCTGCATAGTTTTGAATTTCTTCAGCGCTGTTAAACCGATCACGGTTATCACCAAGCGCAGCAAGCATCCGTGGGCCCATACACGGCCCCATGCCCGGAAGTAATTTGAACAGCCCCGCATCTGGCAACGTGTCAAACAGCGTTTCGATTCGTTCGTCATAGGTTTTGATGATTTCACTCACGACTTTAATTTGTGTCGCCAGTGCTGTTGCCATCAAAGCATTAGCCTCTATAACACTCGGGTCTGTCGTCAATGGGATCGCGTTATCAATACTCAAAACACGCTGCTCGGTAAGGGCCACTGCGCGACCACCTTTGGCATTCAGAAAGTTGCGGATCGTGTCGCGCCTGGCTCGCTTCAGTTGTTGCAGACTGGGCCATCGTATAATCAGTTCACACAACAGTAAGCTCCCCCGATGTGAGAACCACTCCAGGGGCTGAGGATAATACTGTTTAAGAGTGTTGATTATCCGGTTCACAAAACGGCGTTTATCTTCAACCAGTTGACGACGTTGCTCAACCAGTTGCTGAAGTAAGCGAATATCCGCATTGTCGGGTTCAATAGCTTTTATCTTTTGGGGATAACGCAGCATTAACTCTAATGCCAGCTCTGCATCCTGCGGGTCATCTTTAGCGCCGCTGGGCGAGAAGGCTTGCCGGTAACGAGCCAGGGACAAAGCGTGGACGGGGAAAACGGTGATAAAGGGATATTTTTGAAGAGCATATACCACGGGGCCCTTCTTCAGCTCGAGAGCTATGGCGATTCTGCCTTTTACTTTCTGGTGTAACTCGGTAAGCCAGACATCAAGCGCTTCTGGTGTATGTTCAATCACATGGAATACGCGTTCACCGTTTTTAAACTGAACGCAGACATCGTGTTTTTTATCCGCCCAGTCCAGACCAACATGAGCAGCAAACTGATTAATCGCAGTCATCACCAACTCCTTTTTATCGGGGATTGGTATGCATTCCACGCTCTTCGAAAGAAATATAGTCAGCAGTTTTCTGCATGCCCTGAGTATTCGTTAGCGAACGTGGAGCACTTACTGGCTCGAAAGCAAAGCGGCAATCATCAAATCACATGATTCTGGCACAATATTCGTAACCAATAAGCGCATACCCTGAATCACTTAAAAGTGTAACTCTCAGGGTGCGAATGACTATACTTGGCACAAAGCCGACTGTCAGGAGAAGTTTCACTTAGGCCAGCAACACCACCAACCAAGATATATCAGCATTGGCATAAAACCCTTTTATCCCCCAAATACAAAGGGCACAGTCCAATGAACTGCGCCCCTGCATTTTTTAAGCCCCGAACTAAAACCTAACCCCGAACCAAATCATCACCGTAACCGATCCACTTGTAGGTGGTGAGTGCGTCCAGGCCCATTGGGCCGCGGGCGTGCAGTTTCTGGGTGCTGACGGCTACTTCTGCGCCCAGGCCGAACTGGCCGCCGTCGGTGAAGCGGGTGCTGGCGTTGACGTACACCGCGCTTGAATCCACCGCACGCACAAAGTGCTCGGCGCTGCTCAGTGAACGGGTGAGGATCGCGTCGGAGTGGCTGGTGCCATGGGTGCGAATATGGTCGATGGCCTGATCGATGTCATCCACCAGCGCCACGTTCAAGTCCAACGACAGCCATTCGTCGTCGTAATCTTCCGCCGCGACCGCCACCACCGTTGCCGGGCCGTCTTGCAACAGCGGCATGGCGTTCTCCGCCGCGTGCAGGGTGACGCCGACCGCCGCCATTTTGCTGCTCAAGGCAGGCAGAAACTCTGCAGCGATATTGCGGTTCACCAGCAGCGTCTCCAGCGAGTTACAGGCGCTTGGGCGTTGAATTTTGGCGTTCTCGATCACAGTCAGTGCTTTGTCGAAATCAACGCTGTCATCAACATAAGTGTGGCAAACGCCGATACCGCCGGTGATCACCGGGATGGTCGACTGTTCGCGGCACAGCTTGTGCAGGCCGGCGCCGCCGCGTGGGATCAGCATGTCGACGTAGCGATCCAGGCGCAGCAATTCATTCACCAGTGCGCGATCCGGGCTTTCAATCGCCTGTACCGCTGCTGCCGGCAGGCCGCACTGTTCCAGCGCCAGCTGGATCACCTTCACCGTCGCCTGATTGGTGTGGTGGGTTTCTTTACCGCCACGCAGGATCACCGCGTTGCCGGTTTTCAGGCACAGGCTGGCGACGTCGATGGTGACGTTGGGCCGCGCTTCATAAATCACGCCAATCACCCCGAGCGGTACCCGGCGACGTTCCAGCTTCAGCCCGCTGTCCAGCAGGCTGCCGTCCAATACGTGGCCGACCGGGTCGTTCAGGCGGCATACCTGACGCACGTCGTTGGCGATCGCCGCCAGACGTGCCGGGGTCAGCAACAGGCGATCGAGCAGCGCTTCGCTCATTCCGCTGGCGCGTGCCTGCTCCATGTCCTGTTCGTTAGCCTGTAAAATCACTTCGCTTTCGGCTTCCAGTTTGTCGGCAATCACCGACAGCACCTGGTTTTTCTTCGCCGTGCTCAGCACCGCCAGTTGCCAGGAGGCCTGCTTGGCGGCCTTCCCCATCTGCTCGAGCATGCTCACTCCTTAGCTGACAATCATATCGTCGCGGTGAACTGCCACCGGGCCGTATTCATAACCGAGAATTTCGCTGATTTCCTGCGAGTGGTGACCGGCAATCATGCGCATCGCGTCGCTGTTATAACGGCTGACGCCGTGCGCCAGATCGCGCCCCGTCAGGTTGCGGATGCGGATCACTTCACCACGGGAGAAATCGCCTTTGACCTCGCGGATGCCCTTCGGCAGCAGTGAGCTGCCACGCGCCATAATGGCGTCGACCGCACCGTCGTCGACGGTGATCTCACCGGCCGGGGGTGCGCCGAAGATCCAGCGTTTGCGGTTTTCCAGCGGGGTTTCCAGCGCGTGGAAACGGGTGCCCACAGGTTTGCCTTCAATCACGTCAGCCACCACACCCGGCTTGCTGCCGGCGGCGATGATTACGTCGATACCGGCACGGCAGGCCACGTCGGCGGCTTGCAGCTTGGTGCCCATGCCGCCGGTGCCCAGGCCAGAAACGCTGTCCCCGGCGATGGCGCGCAAGGCGTCGTCGATGCCGTGCACTTCACGGATCAGCTCTGCCTGCGGGTTGTTACGTGGGTCGGCGGTGTACAGCCCCTGCTGATCGGTCAGCAACAACAGTTTGTCTGCCCCGGCCAGGATTGCCGCCAATGCCGACAGGTTGTCGTTGTCGCCTACCTTGATTTCTGCGGTCGCAACCGCGTCGTTCTCATTGATCACCGGCACGATACGGTTGTCCAGCAACGCCGTCATGGTGTCACGCGCATTGAGGAAGCGTTCGCGGTCTTCCAGATCGGCACGCGTCAGCAACATCTGCCCGACGTGGATACCGTAAATGGAGAACAGTTGCTCCCACAGTTGGATCAACCGGCTCTGCCCGACCGCCGCCAGCAACTGCTTGGAGGCTATGGTGGCGGGGAGTTCGGGGTAACCCAAATGTTCGCGCCCGGCGGCAATCGCGCCGGAGGTGACGATAACGATGCGGTGACCCGCTGCATGCTGTTGTGCGCACTGGCGAACCAGTTCGACAATATGGGCACGGTTAAGACGCAGCGATCCGCCGGTCAACACGCTGGTGCCCAATTTCACAACCAGTGTCTGGCTGCCGTTCATAGTGTTTCTGCCGTGTAAGATGAGAAGAATAATACTAGGGACTTTGTAACAGGAGAGACGCGTTATGCCAACAGGCACAACGCGAAATCAGCAGAATACTTGCGGTCAAACGGGGTCAGGCGGAAAGTTTAATCAGTTTTTCTTTGAAATCAGCGGCGGGTTCAAGCGTCAGTTCCATGGTGGCCAGCAGTTCGCCCAGACGACGATGGAAATCACGCAGGGTGGTTTCCAGCTTGGTTTTGACTTCAGTATCCTTAATCTTTTCCGGCGTCCACTGCCCTTTCTTATCAAACAGGCCAAACTGATACGAATAGGTAAAACGCGTATCTTCAGCATGCAGTTCGATCCACCAACCCCAAAACTCTCGCAGCTCTGGAGCAGGCTTAACATTGACGCAGACGGCTAAACAATCAAAGAAAAAACGGTCGTTCTCACATTGCCCTTCACGCAGATACGGCCCCAAGCTGGCGAAACGTTTCATTAGTCGGCTTTTAGGGTGACCACTCGGTAACGTCATTCTTAAGCTCCTCAATGTAGACCATTCTTTTTAACAAACTGTTAAAATTTAGCAACTAATTAACGCATTTTATCTTTCATCCAATGGGACATTTGCAACAGCGCCTTGTGGAAACTGCTGTACACCGGCTTGCGCGGTATGGCGATCAGTTTGCCGTCCATCGAGGACGAAACGATCAGCTGCGACTCTTCTTTCGGGCTGAGCGGATCCTGCTCCCAGTAGCCGGCCAGCATCGGCGTCGGGCAACGGCGGCCCAACAGCCCCTGGGTTTTCAGCGAATAGCTGTTCAACTCGACCTTCAGCACATGATCCGAAGCGTTGGCCATGCCCATCCGGCTGGCCAGCACGTCCATATACATGTCCGGCACGTGCTTCTGGGTGCTGCTGTCGCACAGCAGGCGATGCACCACCGGCCCCAGGCAGGCCACGCCACGCAACCGCTGTGGCTCCAGATAGGCCAGACGCACCGCCACATTGGCGCCAAAGCGGAAACCAAACGCGGTGACGCGCTGATGGTCAATCCAGGGCACCGTGGTTAACTGGGTCAGCACCTGCTGATGCAGGAAGCTGGAATCTTGCGTCAGTTTCCACTTGTAAGAAGAACCGATGGAAGGCATATCAATGGTCAGCATGGCAATGCCCTGCGGTGCCAGATAATCGCGGAACAGGCGGTGATAGTCGGTCTGCAGGGTATCCAGGCTGCCGCACATCAGTACCGTCGGGAACGGCGCTTCGCCCTTCTCCGGCAAATGCAGGAAGCCGGTGATGCTGCTGCCACCTTCAATGCGAAACTCCAGCTCTTTCAACTGGTACGGCAGTAACAGCGCGGCCTCTTCGTAAGCCCGGTTGGACAACGCCTCCGCCTGCTCGGCCAACTCGTCACCTTTCAGATGCGGGTAGCCGGCAATGCTGTAAAAGTTGGCGGCGTTGAGCCAATACTGGCCGCCGGTCAGCGGATCCTGCTGTTCCAGCGCTCGCTGCTGCCAAAGCATGCCCTGATGCACCCATTCGTAGATCCAGTTGCCATTACGGTAACCGACCACGGTATCCAGCCATTTGTCGTTGGTGTGTTCCACATCCGCAACGGCAATACGGGCCAGCACTTCGTTGATTTCAATGGGATCGACACCGCGCCAGGCCCACAACAGTGGGTTGAGCATGCGGTACCAATTGCTGACGGTATTGCCTTCCAGCGTGGAATGCAGTTCAGCACTGATTTTACTGCGCGCGCGCAGTACCAGAGTTGAGGTCTCAGGGTGCTTAAATGAGGGTTTGAACAGGATTTCAGAAAGGTTGGCTTGTGCCATGGTAACAACAGCCTCCGTAAATCTGGTAATAGGCCGCAAACAGCCTAATCAACTGGAGGTAGTGTACCTAAGTCTGGCGCGATAAACCCGTCATACTTGAAGCGGATCTGTGGGGCGGAAATCAGAAATGCAAACGCCCGGTGGAACCGGGCGTTTTGGCAAATCGGCGTGGCGAACTTAACGACCGCCGATTGGTGGCACGAAGGTCACCGCCATGTCCCATGGCTGCTCGATCCAGGTATCCTGTGGGATATCAACCACATAGTCGTCTACCAGCGGGCGACCTGCCGGCTTGGCGAAGATAGTGACGAAGTGCGCTTTCGGGTACATTTCACGGATCGCTTTCGCGGTGCCGCCGGTATCCACCAGATCGTCGATAACGATAAAGCCTTCACCGTCGCCTTCAGCGCGCTTGAGCACTTTCATTTCACGTTGATTGTCATGGTCATAGCTGGAAATGCAGACGGTATCCACGTGGCGAATACCCAGCTCACGCGCCAGTAAGGCAGCCGGTACCAGCCCGCCGCGGCTTACGGCAATAATGCCCGTCCATTGGTCAGCAGGCAGCAGGCGGTGAGCCAGTTTGCGCGCTTGCATTTGCAGCATGTCCCAGGTAACAACGTATTTTTCGCTCATAGAATGGTGTCCCAGCCAGCAGTGGTGCGGCTTACTCAGTAATCAGGGGAAAAAAGGTTGCGCGAGATTATAAAGACTGACCGCATCAAATGCCAGTTGTACCTTGGAATTCATAAGTATTTCGTCTGGTGATTGATGCTGAATAAATGAGCAACGACCAACCAAACTAGTGTGATCAAGCGCTTAAACAGCACAATACGGGACGGGCACCGCCCGGAATAAAGTGATATTCTCTGGAGATCGTGCCAAAGCCGCACAGATGCCCCTAACCCTAACCGAGCGGCATTCCCGCACTGCCGAGAATGCTGTTACAGGAGACTTATAGTGTCTGAATTGTCTCAACTTTCGCCACAGCCGCTGTGGGATATTTTTGCCAAAATCTGCTCTATTCCGCATCCTTCTTATCATGAAGAAGCGCTGGCACAGCACATCCTCGAGTGGGCCAAAGAGAAAAACCTGCACGCCGAGCGTGACCATGTAGGCAACATCCTGCTGCGTAAGCCGGCCACCAAAGGCATGGAAAACCGCAAGCCGGTTGCACTGCAGGCGCACCTGGACATGGTGCCACAGAAAAATAACGACACCGTGCACGACTTCACCAAGGATCCGATTCAGCCGTACATCGACGGTGAGTGGATCAAGGCGCGCGGCACCACGCTGGGTGCCGACAACGGCATCGGTATGGCCTCCGCACTGGCCGTGCTGGCCGACGACAGCGTCGAACACGGCCCGCTGGAAGTGCTGCTGACCATGACCGAAGAAGCCGGTATGGACGGTGCATTTGGCCTGCAGGCTAACTGGCTGCAAGCGGATATCCTGATCAACACCGACTCAGAAGAGGAAGGCGAGATCTACATGGGTTGCGCCGGCGGTATTGATTTCATCACCACCCTGCCACTGCAGCGCGAAACCGTGCCTGCCGGTTATCAGACCCTGAAGCTGACGATCAAAGGCCTGAAAGGCGGCCACTCTGGCGCGGATATCCACGTTGGGCTGGGCAATGCCAACAAACTGCTGGCACGCTTCCTGTTTGATCATACCGCTGAGCTGAACCTGCGCCTGCTGGATCTGAACGGCGGTACGCTGCGTAATGCTATTCCGCGTGAAGCCTCTGCAGTGGTTGCCGTGCCGGCCGAGAAAGCCGATGCGCTGAAAGCGCTGAGCCAGGCGTTCCTGGCTACCCTGCAAAACGAGCTGGCTGCCAAAGAGAAGAACATTACCGTTTTGCTGGAGCCTGTCACCAGCACCTCGCAGGCGATGACCAGCGATAGCCAACAGCGTTTTGTAGCGCTGCTCAATGGCACGCCAAACGGTGTGATCCGCATGAGCGACGCGGTGAAAGGCGTGGTGGAAACCTCACTGAACGTGGGCGTGGTCACCACCAGCGACAGCGAAGCAGAAATCATCTGCCTGATCCGCTCGTTGATCGACAGCGGTAAAGACTACGTGGTCGGCATGCTGACCGCTCTGGGTCAGTTGGCCAACGCCAAAGTGGCACCCAAAGGCGGCTACCCAGGCTGGCAGCCGGACGCAGACTCACCGGTGATGCATCTGGTGCGCGAGATTTATCAGGATCTGTTCAACAAGACGCCGAACATCATGGTGATCCACGCAGGTCTGGAATGCGGTCTGTTCAAAAAACCGTACCCAAACATGGATATGGTGTCGATTGGGCCAACCATCACCGGGCCACACTCGCCGGATGAGCAGGTGCATATCGAAAGCGTGGGCCTGTACTGGAAGTTGCTGACGGCACTGCTGAAAGCTATCCCAGAGCGCGCGTAATATTACAGATGACTTAGTGATTAAACCAAGGGCGCAATACTGCATTGCGCCCTTGTTATTCCCAGGGTAGCAGCAGTTGCCGCTCCAGTTGCGGATCCAGCAGCGTCACGTGCAACCCGACCAGTCGCACCCCGCGCCCTTCACGCCGCTCACGCCATACCTGCCGTGCCACGTTGATTAAATCGTCTTTATTCAGTACTGGCCAAACGTGTTCCTGGGTAGTTTGCTGGAAATCCTGAAACTTCAGTTTTACCCCCTGCCGGGCGATGTGCAGATCCGGTTTCACCTTACGCAACCGCAGTTCCAGCTCGGGATAGAGTTTATCGACAATCAACGCTTCGCAGTCTTCCCAGTCATGGATGTCCTCCGCCAAGGTTCGCTCCACCCCCACCGACTTGCGTAACCGCTCTGGCGAAACCTCACGCAGATCAATTCCCTGACAACGCTCCCACAGCACCCGGCCAAATTTGCCGAA
Source organism: Serratia sp. AR11 (assembly GCF_056376275.1). Lineage (NCBI taxonomy): Bacteria > Pseudomonadati > Pseudomonadota > Gammaproteobacteria > Enterobacterales > Yersiniaceae > Serratia > Serratia sp. AR11. The sequence goes on along the minus strand of NZ_CM150739.1, from coordinate 972,794 downwards.
GCGCTTTAACAGCGCCGCCAGATCGTACTGCTGCACGTCGACGCAGGTGATCAGCCCCACTTCTTCCAGCCGTTTGGCGGTTACTTTGCCCACGCCAGGGATTTTACTCAGCGGTAACTGCTGTAAAAAAGCCGGCACCTGCGCCGGGGTGATGACGTATTGTCCGTTCGGCTTATTCAACTCTGAGGCAATTTTGGCGAGGAACTTGATCGGCGCGATACCGGCAGAAGCGGTAAGGTTGAGTTCATCGGAGATAGTCTGGCGAATTTGCTCGGCGATCAACGTCGCCGAGCCGTTGCACTGGCGGCAGTCGGTCACGTCCAGATAGGCTTCATCCAGCGACAGCGGTTCAATCAGCGGGGTGTAGCGGGCGAAGATTTCGCGGATATGCTGCGAGGCTTCCTTATACGCCGCCATACGCCCGGGCAGCAGCTTAAGGTGCGGGCAAAGCTTGAGCGCCATCGCCGTCGACATCGCACTGTGCACACCATAGCGGCGTGCAGGATAGTTGGCGGTGCTGATCACCCCACGCCGGTCGGCACTGCCGCCAATTGCCAACGGAATATCGCGCAGGCTGGGATCGTCGCGCATTTCTACCGCCGCGAAGAAGCAGTCCATATCGACATGAATGATTTTACGCATCGCGCCTCCCAATAACACTGTATAAGTATACAGGCAACAATGGAAAGCTCAAGCCTCGGCTCTACTCGGAGAAAACGGGGTTTCACCCAATTATCTTCGACTTGTTAAAAAAGCGTAATTTTTCAATAGTACGCTGTGGCAAATTAGTCGCCACAGTTACTGACAACAATAACTCTACGCACAGGATGGTGCCCTACATGAAAACATTATCGGTCTATTTGTTAGCCTCAGCCTTATCCCTGATATCCCTTGCCGCTACCGCCGCGCCCGCCATTATCGCTCACCGTGGTGGTACCGCCGACGCTCCTGAAAATACCCGCGTCGCCATTGAAACCGCACTGAAAAACGGCGCCGACGCCATCTGGATCACCCTGCAGGAATCCAAAGACGGCGTGATCGTGCTTTACCGCCCTTCGGATCTGAAAGCGCTAACCGATCGGCAGGGATTGGTTTCCGCCTTTACCGCTGCGCAACTGGCGAAAGTTGACGCCGGTTGGTCATTTGCCAAAGGTGAAACCCATCCGTTCCGGGGTAAAGGCATTGGCATTCCACGTTTGGATGAGATCCTCAATGCCTTCCCCAAGGTTAACTTCTATCTGGATATCAAATCCCCAGACGCAGACCCGGCCCAGTTCGGCAAAGCCCTGCTGGCAACGCTGGAAAAAACCAACAGCCTGAACCGCACCCGCGTGTACTCCACCGATGCCAAATATCTGCAGGCGCTGCCGCCGGCGATCAAACGTTTTGAAACCCGCGATGAAACCCGCGACCTGCTGGCGAATATCAGCCTGTCGCATCTGTGTGAGCTGAAGCCAGACCATCAGCAACCGCGCTGGTACGGGCTGGAACTGAAAAGAGAAGTAGAAGTGGTGGAGAAATTTACCCTGGGTGAAGGGCGCTCCAAGGCGTTTCTAACCTGGGATAAAGAATCGATCGACTGCTTCCGTTCGCAAGGCCCGGCGCACATCATCCTGTTCGGCATCAACACCCCGGCAGAATACCAGCAGGCGCTGGCGCTGGGTGTAGACGGGGTTATGGTCAACTCACCGGCTGAAGCCAGGGAGTTTGCCAAGGCCAAATAACCGATTTAAAACGCTGTAAAAAAGGGCGCTGTATGCGCCCCAGTTATTCAGATAATCCGGTGTTTTTCCAACTGTTGCTGGCGCAACGCCTCTTTCTCCAGACGCTTTTTACGCGCATCGCAGGGTTCTGGGCAGTCACAGACTTTATCCATCCCCAACGACGTGATCCCGCCGCAGCTGCCTTGCAGGCTTTTACGCTTGAACACGTACCCCAACGACATCCCGCCGACAATCAGCAGAAACAACACGAAGCTGGCGACAAATACTGTCAACATAGCGACCTCACTAGCTCTTGTTCAAATAAGGTTTGAACGCGTCGGAGTAGCGCTCTTCAAAACCTTTGGTGGTTTTCACAATCATGAACACCGGGATCCCCATCAGGTTCGCCAACGCCATGCCGCGCTCCGGCCCCAATACGTTCAACCCGGTAGACAGACCATCGGCGGCCATACAGGTCGGGCTCAGCACCGTAACCGACACCAGATGATGATGGATCGGCTTGCCGGTAACCGGATCTATGGTGTGCGAATAACGCACGCCGTCCTGTTCGAAGTAGTTGCGATAATCCCCCGAGGTGGCGATCGACATCTCGCCCGGCTGGATCACCAGTTGCGCCTTCTGCTCCATGCCGGCCGTCGGCCGTTCAATGGCGATACGCCACGGTTTTTTCTCACCGTTGTGGCCACGAGTACGGACCTCACCGCCAATATCCACCATGTAGTTCTTAACCTGCTGCGATTGCAGATACTGGGCAATCACATCCACCCCGTAGCCCTTGGCGATCGAGGAGAGATCGACATACAGCTCAGGAATGCTCTTTACCAATGCATTGCCCTGCACCGACAGTTTGTCGATACCGGTCCAGGCGCGGCGGCGCTCCAGTTCGGCAGCGCTCGGCACCTTGTCCGGCCGCCCTTCCGGGCCGAAGCCCCACAGATTAACCAGCGGCCCGACGGTCACGTCCAGCGCGCCGTCGGTGACGCGGTTAATGCGCAGCGCTTCCAGCACCACCTCGGTGGTTGCCGCCGATACCGGGAAGGGTTTATCAACAGCGCGACTGGCGTTGAAGCGGCTCAGTTCAGAGCCTGGCCGGTAGGTGGACATTTGGTCGTTCACCAACTCCAACCGCTTGTCGATCTCCGCCTGTATTTTGGCGGCTGACGGCGTGTCATCACCGGTGACGTAGCGAACTGAATACGATGTCCCCATGGTTTTGCCATCGAGATTGACCTGCTCCGGTCCGCAGCCGGTCAATAACAGGGTGGCGCTGAGCGCCACCGTCGTCATCAACCCCTTCATTGCCCATGCGCGCATTTAGCCACCAAAGTCATCAAGCATGATATTTTCGTCTTCAACGCCCAGGTCTTTCAGCATCTTGATCACTGCGGCGTTCATCATTGGCGGACCGCACATGTAAAACTCACAGTCTTCCGGGGCCGGATGGTTCCGCAGATAGTTCTCCAACAGAACATTATGGATAAAGCCGGTGTAACCCGTCCAGTTATCCTCAGGCTGCGGATCGGAAAGCGCCACATGCCAGGTAAAGTTCTCGTTCTCTGCCTGCAGTTGGTTGAAATCTTCCTCGTAGAACATCTCACGCAGTGAACGCGCGCCGTACCAGAAGGTGATTTTACGCTTCGACTTCAGACGATTGAGCTGGTCAAAGATGTGCGAACGCATCGGTGCCATACCGGCACCACCGCCGATAAAGATCATTTCCGCGTCGGTGTCCTTGGCAAAGAACTCGCCGAACGGCCCGGAAATGGTCACCTTGTCCCCGGCCTTTAACGACCAGATATAAGAGGACATGATGCCCGGCGGCACGTCAGGATCGCGCGGTGGCGGCGTGGCGATACGTACGTTGAGCATAATAATGCCCTTTTCGTCCGGGTAGTTGGCCATCGAGTAGGCACGTACCGTGGTTTCATTCACTACCGAGCGGTAACGGAACAGGTTGAACTTGTCCCAATCGCCACGGTACTCGTCAGGCACGTCAAAATCGGCATAGCTGATGTCGTGTGCCGGCGCTTCGATCTGGATAAACCCACCGGCGCGGAATGGCACGTCTTCCCCATCAGGGATTTTCAGTTTCAGCTCTTTGATAAAAGTGGCTTTGTTATCATTGGAGATAACCTCGCACTCCCACTTTTTCACCCCGAAGATCTCTTCCGGCAGCTCGATTTTCAGGTTCTGCTTCACGTTCACCTGGCAAGCCAGTCGGCAGCCCTCTTTCGCTTCACGCTTGTTGATGTGCGACAGTTCGGTCGGCAGGATATCGCCGCCGCCCTCTTTGATCACCACCCGGCACTGGCCGCAAGAACCGCCGCCACCACAGGCGGACGAAACGAAGATCCCCTGGCTGGAGAGCATGTTCAGCAGCTTGTCACCCGCCGGGGCGGTAAAGCTCTTGTCGAGATCGCCATTAACTTCTACCGCAATGTCACCGGTGTTCACCAGCCTGGATTTGGCGAACAGGATGAGCAACACCAACACCATAACGATGCCGGTAAACATCGCGACGCCTAAAATAATTTCCATAAATTCTTCCCGCCTTTACAACTGAACACCGGAGAAGGACATAAAGCCCAACGCCATCAGCCCGGTGGTGATAAAGGTAATGCCCAGGCCGCGCAACCCTGCGGGGACATTGGCATACTTGAGTTTTTCGCGGATCCCCGCCATCGCGACAATCGCCAACATCCAGCCGGTGCCGGAGCCGAATCCGTACACCACTGATTCAGCGAAGTTGTAGTCACGTTGCACCATGAAGGACACGCCACCGAAGATGGCGCAGTTCACGGTGATAAGCGGCAGGAAAATGCCGAGTGCGTTGTACAGCGACGGGAAGAAGCGATCGAGGATCATCTCCAGAATCTGCACCAGCGCCGCAATCACGCCGATAAAGGTAATGAAGTTGAGGAAGCTCAGATCAACACCTTCCACCAGCGCACCATCACGCAGGATCAGGTTGTAGACCAGGTTGTTCACCGGCACGGAGATCCCGAGCACCAGGGTCACCGCGATGCCCAAACCAAAGGCAGTCGATACCTTCTTCGATACCGCCAGGAAGGTACACATCCCCAGGAAGAACGCCAACGCCATGTTCTCAACGAACACCGCGCGTACAAACAGGCTGATATAATGTTCCATCGGCCATTACTCCTTTTCGATCTGCGCTGGTTTCAGGCTGCGTAGCGCCCAAATCAGCAGGCCGATGATAAAGAACGCGCTCGGTGCCAGCAGGAACAGGCCGTTCGGTTGATACCAGCCGCCGTTCTGCACCGTTTCCAGCACCGGAATGCCAAACAGCTTGCCGGAACCGAACAGCTCACGCAGGAAACCGACCAACACCAGGATCACCCCGTAGCCCAAGCCGTTGCCGATACCGTCCATAAAACTCTCGATCGGTGGCGATTTCATGGCATAGGCTTCGGCGCGCCCCATCACGATACAGTTGGTGATGATCAGGCCGACAAACACCGACAGCTGCTTGGATATCTCGAACGCATAGGCGCGCAGCAACTGATCGACCACAATCACCAACGAGGCGATAATCGCCATCTGCACGATGATGCGCACGCTGTTCGGGATATGGTGGCGGATCAGCGAAATAAAGAAGCTGGAGAACGCGGTAACCAGCGTTACTGCGATGGTCATCACCACCGCCGTTTCCAGCTTGGTGGTCACCGCCAACGCAGAACAGACACCCAGCACCTGCAAGGCAATTGGGTTGTTGTCGAACAACGGCCCTAAAAGGACCCGTTTAATCTCTTTGGAATCAGCCATTTTTCAGCGCTCCTTCACGAACTTTTTGCAGGAACGGGCCAAAGCCGTGCTCGCCCAACCAGAAGTCAAAAGTATGCTGCACGCCGTTGGAGGTCAGCGTGGCACCGGACAAACCGTCCACCCCATGCTCATCCCCCTGACGCGCCCCGCCTTTCACTACGCGGATCGCCGGTTTGCCGCTGTCATCAAACAGCTTTTTACCGATCCACTGCTGGCGCCAGCCGGCATTTTCGACCTCACCACCCAGCCCCGGAGTTTCCCCTTGCTGGTAGTAAGTGATGCCCTTCACCGTGTTGCCGTCGTTATCCAGCGCCACAAAGGCATACATCATCGACCACAGGCCGGTACCGTAGACCGGCAGCACGATTTTGTTCACTGCACCGCTGTCGTCACGTACCAGGTAGATTTCCGCCTGGTTGCTACGGCGTTTGATACCGGCCGGGTCGTCGGCCGCCGGTAGCGCTACGCTTTTGGCGTTATCACGCAGGGCTGCGGGCAGATCGAACGCCGTCGCGTTACCCGCAACAAATTCACCGCTGTTCAAATCCAGCAGGCGCGGTTCAATACGTTGGGTGAACAGCGTCTTGACTTGCTCGCCTTCCATTTTCGGCTGCAGCAAACCGGCCACGTCGAGAATATTGCGCTGTTTGTCGAGCAACTTCTGTTCTTGCTGTTTGGACTTCAGGCCGACGGCGGAACCCGCCACCACCACAGAACACACCAGGCACAGCAGCAGTACCACCAGCAGCGTTTTACCGATGCTGTCGTTTTTAGATTCATTCGCCACGGGCTTTTCTCCGCTTGATGTTGGCCTGCACCACCAGGTAATCGAACAGCGGCGCGAACAGGTTGGCGAACAGGATCGCCAGCATCATGCCTTCCGGATAGGCCGGATTGACCACCCGGATCAGCACGCACATCACGCCAATCAGAATGCCGTACCACCATTTCCCCTTGTTGGTGAACGAGGCGGAAACCGGATCGGTAGCCATAAAGATCATGCCGAAGGCGAAGCCGCCCAACACCAGGTGCCAGTACCAAGGCATGGCAAACAGCGGGTTGGTGGTAGAGCCGATACTGTTGAACAGGAAGGCGGTAGCCATCATGCCGAGCATCACGCCGGCGACAATGCGCCAGGAAGCTACGCGGCCAAACAGGATTATCGCTCCGCCGAGCAGGATCATCAGCGTGGAGACTTCACCCACCGAGCCGGGAATGTTGCCGAGGAACGCATCCATCCAACTGATGGACTGGCCGGTAGCCACGTTGCTCAGGCTGTGTGCCCCGCCCGCGCTCCACTGTGCCAGCGGCGTCGCGCCAGAGAAACCGTCGGCGGAGGTCCACACCAGGTCACCGGAAATCTGCGCCGGATAAGCAAAGAACAGGAACGCGCGCCCCGCCAAGGCCGGGTTAAGGAAGTTGCGTCCGGTACCGCCAAATATCTCTTTCGCCACCACTACGCCGAAGGTGATCCCCAGCGCGGCCTGCCACAGCGGCAGCGTGGGCGGCACAATCAGTGCAAACAGGATTGAGGTGACGAAGAAGCCTTCGTTAATCTCATGTTTGCGAATGACCGCGAACAGCACCTCCCAGAAACCACCCACCAGGAACACCACGGCGTAAATCGGCAGGAAATAGCAGGCGCCCAGCACCATTTTGCTGATCCAGCCCGCGTCCGCCGCCAGTGATGCCCCCAGCCATTGTGCCAACCGATAGTGCCAATCCCCCGCCAGCACCTGCTGTAGTTGATCGCCACTGTAAAGGTGGTGCAATGCCGGAATGGCCTGTTGGCCGACATTGTACATGCCCCAGAACATCGCCGGGAATACCGCCAGCCACACCAGGATCATCATACGTTTCAGATCGATGGCATCGCGCACGTGCGAAGCCCCGCGCGTCACCAAACCAGGGGTATAGAACACCGTGGTAGTCGCTTCAAACAGCGGGTACCACTTTTCCAGCTTGCCGCCCGGTGTGAAGTGATGCTCGATTTTTTCAAAAAAGTTCTTCAGGCCCATCGGTTATCCTTCCTGCTCAATCTTGGTCAGCACATCGCGCAGCACCGGAGCGTATTCATACTTGCCGGGGCAAACGAAGGTGCACAGCGCCAGATCTTCTTCATCCAGCTCCAGACAGCCCAACGCCTGTGCGCTGTCGCTGTCACCCGCCAGCAGGTCGCGCAGCAGCAGGGTCGGCAGGATATCCAGCGGCATTACCCGCTCGTAGTTGCCAATCGGCACCATTGCACGCTCACCGCCGTGGGTGGTGGTCGAGAAGGCGAACAGTTTGTTCTTCAGGAAATGGCCCAGCGTAGTACGGGTGATGGAAAATTTATCCGGTGATGGCGCGATCCAACCAAACAGCTCTTTATCACGCCCTTCCTGCAGTACGGAAACCAGCGAATGGAAACGGCCGAGGTAAGCGTTCGGCCCGGCAACGTGGGTGCCGCTCAGCACCGAACCGGAAATCACCCGGTTCTCACCGGCTTTCAGACGCCCGGCGGTCAGTTCGTCGATGCTGGCGCCCAACCGGGTGCGCAGCAACACCGGCTGTTCCACCTGCGGCCCGGCCAGTGCCACCACCCGACGGGTATCGAGTTTGCCGGTGGTGAACAAGGTGCCGATGGCGATCGCATCCTGATAGCCGATATGCCAGACGGTTTTTTTCAAACTGACCGGCTCGAGGAAATGAATATGGGTGCCCACCAACCCGGCAGGATGTGGACCGGCGAATTCGTTATAGGTCACCTGCGCATCGGGTTGTTTGCCCAGGTTCGCGCCCGCGGCATGGCAAACGTGCACCTTGCCGTCGGTAAGCCTGGCCAATACCGCCAGTCCGGCGTTGAACGCTGCCAACTGCTCGGCGATGATCACCTGCGGATCGGCAGCCAGCGGCTGGCTGTCCATGGCGGTAACAAAAATGGCACGTGGAGTGCTACCCGGTGCAGGCGTTTTACTGAATGGGCGGGTACGTAGCGCAGTCCACAGACCGCTGGCGAGTAATTCGCTTTCGACCTGTTCCCGCGGCAGCATCGCCAGTTCGGCAACCGGATAATGAGCAAACTCCAGTTGCTCATCGCCGCCATTTTCAACGGCGATAACTACCGACTGCAATACGCGCCGTTCACCGCGGTTGATCGAAAGAATACGGCCACTGGCGGGAGCGGTGAAGAAAACCCCGGGGGTCTTTTTATCTTCGAACAGCGCCTGGCCTTTCTTAATGCTCTCGCCTTCCTGCACCAGCATAGACGGGCGCATTCCGACATAATCTTCCCCAAGCAGGGCGACATGCTGAATGATTGGGCCGTCCTGAATCGCCTGAGCCGGAGCTCCGGCAATGGGCAGATCTAACCCTTTTCTGATTTTAATCATAGGATTTATACGATGTTGGTTAGTTTCACACGTCTTACCGGCCCCAGAGGCTGGTGCTGACGATGCCTGGATGATGAGGCCGCTTCGGCAGCCTCTGGGTTGAGCGAAACGGCATCACGCTCAACATGAAATCTTTCGCACTGACAAAATGGGGTAACGTACATTCCGTTGATTAACTCCTGCGTCCATTTTTTGCGCGCTAATTCGAGGCGGAATATTAACATTTTTCACAACATTTTTCTGTGTCAGGCAGTGACCTGAGTCAAGCAAACACAATTAAATTTCGGCTGTTTCGCCCCACTAATCGTTAAAATCTGCCTGTCGATTCACTTTTATCGAAGTTTGTAGTTTTTTTATACACAACACATATTGCTAAAAAAGAACACACTGGTAATCTGACGGTGTTTTAAGACCGTAAAACAATAATCAGTGGCATGTTGGCCAAGTGCATTGAGCCAGCAGATAAATATAAGCAGGAATAATAATGAGCAAAATCGCGTTGTTGTTTGCGATGCTTTTTTCTATGCCGATGATCACGGCCTGCAGCGCCAGCGAGCAGGTTCCCGAGGTTCCGGTAGTTAAGCAGCAATTAGTAGGGTCACCGGTCTATATTCAGATCTTCAAAGAGGAACGCACGCTGGAATTGTATGCCAAAATGGGCAACGAATTCCGTCTGGTGAACTCTTTCCAAATCTGTAATTTCTCCGGCGGCCTCGGCCCGAAACGCCGTGAAGGTGACTTTAAGAGTCCGGAAGGCTTTTATAGCGTTGACGCGCGTCATCTGAAACCCGACAGCAAGTATTATCGAGCCATTAATATCGGTTTTCCGAATGATTACGATAAATCACAGGGTTATTCCGGCGCTTATCTGATGATCCACGGTGAATGTAAATCTATTGGGTGTTATGCAATGACCAACACCTATATGGATGAGATTTATCGCTACGTCGAAGCCGCATTTGCTTACGGCCAGAGCCGGATTGATATCAGTATCTATCCGTTCCGCATGACCGACAAGAACCTGAAACGTCACAGCTCATCGAGCTACATCGCCTTCTGGCGCCAGCTGAAGCCAGGTTATGACTACTTCGTCAAAAATCACCAGCCGCCGATGGTCAGCGTAGCCAATGGCCAGTACGTGTTGGGTCAGCCCGTGCTGAGCAGCGGCCAGATGACGCAGTATGCGTCAACCACGGCTCCCACTGTCAGTACCAATCCCTTCGCTCAGACCAAGCCGCTCACCGAAGTGAAATAGTGCGAATTCACCTGGCGCAATCTTGTGCCAGGTTTCATTCGCCGTCAGCGGCTGGGTAGCAATCACCGTGACCACATCGTTAGGCGTGGTCTGCTGCTGAAAATCAATCTCTACGTCCTGATCGAGCAGCGTGGCTTTGCCAAACGGCGCGCGACGCGTGATCCAGTACAGGTTGGTCGAACAATAAGCCATCACAAAGCGCCCATCCGACAGCAACATATTGAATACCCCCTTCTGACGCAGTTGATCCGCCAGCAAAGCGATATAACGGAAAACTGGCGGCCAACGGCTCGGGGTGCGCGGATATTTCAGGGAAAGCTGATGCAGCAGCCAGCAGAAAGCGTATTCGCTGTCAGTCTGGCCAACCGGGCGGAAGGTGCCGGTTTCCAACTGACGGTAGCCTTTCAACTGGCCATTGTGCGCGTAGGTCCAGTTACGGCCCCACAGTTCACGGGTAAAGGGATGGGTATTTTCCAGCGCCACTTCACCGCGATTGGCCTGGCGGATATGCGATACCACCGCACAGGATTTGATCGGGTATTCCTGCACCAGACGGGCGATCGGCGAGTCGAAACTCGGCTGGGGATCCTTAAACGTGCGGCAACCGTTCCCTTCGTAGAAGGTAATGCCCCAACCATCTTTATGTGGCCCGGTACGGCCACCGCGCTGAACCAGCCCGGTAAAGCTAAAGCAAATATCGGTCGGTACGTTTGCGCTCATCCCGAGCAGTTCACACATCGCCAGCACTCCTTAACCACACTGACACCGTTTATTCGGGCGCGGCCTGCTGCACCCCGGTGCATTATTAACGGGGGCAATATGCCCCCTAAAGCCGTTAAGCCTTAACCATCTCTTTTTCAATCAGCTGAATCAAGATGTGGATCGCTTTGATATGAATTTCCTGAATGCGGTCTGCGTAACCGAAGTGCGGTACGCGGATTTCCACATCGGCAGAACCGGCCATTTTGCCGCCGTCTTTGCCGGTCAGGGTGATCACTTTCATCCCTTTGGCACGTGCAGCTTCGATGGCTTTAATAATGTTGCCGGAATTGCCGGAGGTGGAAATGCCCAGCAAGACGTCGCCTTCACGACCTACCGCTTCCACATAGCGTGAAAACACATACTCGTAACCAAAGTCGTTGCTGACGCAAGACAGATGGCTAACGTCGGAAATGGCAATCGCCGGATAACCCGGACGGTTTTCACGGTAGCGGCCGGTCAACTCTTCGGCAAAGTGCATCGCGTCACAGTGGGAGCCACCGTTACCGCAAGAAATGACTTTCCCGCCGGCTTTAAAGGAATCGGCCAGCAGCACTGCTGCGCGTTGGATGGCGTCGATATTGGCGTCGTCATTGATAAATTTCGCCAGGGTATCGGCCGCTTCGTTCAGTTCACTGCGAATAAGGTCGTGGTACATGAGGAACCTCTTGTTATCGTCAATCTTCCGCTCCGCAGTGTAACGGATCGGGGAAAAACCGAGAAGCATTGTCAGTCAAACAGCAGCCTGGTTGAGGCCGCGATGAGGTTTTTGATGATTGATGCGGTCAGTTTGTGACTTAAGTTGTAATTAAACTGTAAATGCATTGATAAAAATATGGGGTTGTACTAAAACCTATTACATACACACAACAGGTCAGACCTCTTGCCACTTTGGAGCTTCTTATGATGGTTCTTAGTATTGTTGTTTTGCTGGCACTCATTGGTGTGGTGTTTTATCACCGAGTGAACCTCACCCTCAGTAGCCTTATTCTTCTGGCGTACACCGCCGCCATGGGCGCTATCGGCCTGTGGAGCTTCTGGATGCTGCTGCCGCTGGCGATTATCCTGCTGCCGTTGAACGTCACCTCATTGCGCCGTTCAATGCTGTCCGCCCCGGCGCTGCGCGCATTCCGCAAGGTGATGCCGCCAATGTCCACCACCGAAAAGGAAGCGATCGAAGCCGGGACCACCTGGTGGGAAGGCGATCTGTTCCGCGGTGCGCCGGACTGGAACAAGCTGCATAACTACCCGAAACCGCAGTTGACCGCCGAAGAGCAAGCGTTCATCGACGGGCCGGTGGAAGAAGCCTGCCGCATGGCCAACGACTTCCAAATCACCCACGAGCTGGCCGATTTACCGCCGGAACTGTGGGCATACCTGAAAGAACACCGCTTCTTCGCGATGATCATCAAAAAAGAATACGGCGGCCTGGACTTCTCTCCTTATGCTCAGGCGCGCGTGCTGCAAAAACTGTCCGGTGTTTCCGGTATTCTGGCCATCACCGTCGGCGTGCCAAACTCCCTCGGCCCCGGTGAACTGCTGCAGCATTACGGTACTGACGAACAGAAAAACCATTACCTGCCAGGCCTGGCGCGCGGCGACGAGATCCCTTGTTTCGCCCTGACCAGCCCGGAAGCCGGTTCCGATGCCGGGGCCATTCCGGACGTCGGCACCGTCTGCATGGGTGATTGGCAAGGCGAACAGGTGCTGGGCATGCGCCTGACCTGGAACAAACGCTATATCACGCTGGCACCGGTTGCGACCGTGCTGGGCCTGGCGTTCAAACTGTATGACCCGAATCACCTGCTGGGCGATAACGAATCACCGGGCATCACCTGTGCGCTGATCCCAACCAGCACCCCAGGTGTTGAAATCGGTAACCGCCACTTCCCGCTGAACGTGCCGTTCCAAAACGGCCCAACTCGCGGTAATGACGTGTTCGTCCCTATTGATTACATCATCGGCGGGCCAAAAATGGCCGGTCAGGGCTGGCGTATGCTGGTTGAGTGCCTGTCGGTAGGCCGTGGCATCACCCTGCCTTCCAACTCGACCGGTAGCGTGAAGTCCATGGCACTGGCGATTGGGGCATACGCCCATATCCGCCGTCAGTTCAAGCTCTCAATCGGCAAGATGGAAGGTATCGAAGAACCACTGGCGCGTATCGCCGGTAACACCTACGTGATGGATGCCGCGGCTACGCTTATCACCAGCGGCCTGATGCTGGGCGAGAAACCGGCCGTGCTGTCGGCCATCGTGAAATACCACTGTACCCATCGCGGCCAGCAGGCAATCATTGATGCAATGGATATCGCCGGCGGTAAAGGCATCATGCTGGGTAAATCCAACTTCCTGGCCCGAGCCTATCAGGGCGCGCCTATCGCCATCACGGTAGAAGGCGCCAATATCCTGACTCGTACCATGATGATCTTCGGTCAGGGGGCTATCCGCTGCCATCCTTACGTGCTGGACGAAATGGCTGCAGCGCAGAAGAACGACCTGAACGCCTATGACAAATTGCTGTTCGGTCATCTGGGGCACGTGGGCAGCAACAAGGTGCGCAGCTTCTGGCTGGGCCTGACTAACGGTCGCACCAGCAGCACACCAACCAAAGACGCGACTCGTCGTTATTACCAACAGTTGAACCGCCTGAGCGCTAACCTGGCGCTGTTGTCAGACGTTTCCATGGGCGTGCTGGGTGGCAGTCTGAAGCGCCGTGAGCGTATCTCCGCCCGTCTGGGGGATATCCTCAGCCAAATGTATCTGGCTTCTTCGGCACTGAAACGTTTTGAAGATGAAGGCCGTCAGAAAGAAGATTTGCCGCTGGTACATTGGGCCGTACAGGACAGTCTGCATCAGGCAGAACAGGCGCTGGACGATCTGCTGCGCAACTTCCCGAACCGCTTTATCGCCGGAGTGATGCGCCTGGTCGTCTTCCCGTTAGGCCGTGTCCATACTGCACCGTCTGACCGTCTGGATCACCAATTGGCCAAGATCATCCAACAGCCGTCTGCTACCCGTAGCCGTCTGGGCCGTGGCCAGTATCTGACACCCAGCGAGCATAACCCGGTTGGCCTGCTGGAAGCCGCACTGGCTGACGTGATCGCCGCCGAACCGATTCACGACCGTCTGTGCAAGGCGGCCGGCAAGAACCTGCCGTTCACCCGACTGGATCGTCTGGCACAACGTGCACTGGAAGAAGGCAAGATCAGCGCCGATGAGGCGAAGATCCTGGTGAAAGCCGAGGAGAGCCGTCTGCGTTCCATCAACGTGGATGACTTCGAGCCGGATGCGCTGGCGGCCAGTAAGCCGGAAAAGCCGCTCAAGCAGGATAAGCGCCTGAAACACACCGAAGCCGCGTAACTGCAAAAAACTGACTGACCCAGGGGCGATAATCATCGCCCCTTTTCTATTTCTGCTTAAAAATGCGCAGTGCTCCGCAACGTTGCCAGAACGACTAATTTAACCCCGGGGATAATCGGATAGACTGCGGATGGGTGCTCTGGATCTTTCTGTCCGGAGCCTTGTATTGGTAACGGATAGAAAGAGAAAGGCCCCGAGTCGATGTAATCAACCCGAGGCCACTCTGAACGTCCAGCAACGTCAGGTTAGCCTCTTCCCCGCTGCAAGGCAAGGATAAGGAGGTCAAAAATGCAGCAAGAACGGGTCGTTCTGAGGCTGATGATTATCTGTATCACGCTGATAGCGCTGATGTGGATCACCCGTGGTTCACTATGTGAACTGCGCATCACACTGGGAGACACGGAGGTAGCCGCCATTTTGGCTTACGAAACCGAAGGGTAAGGCAACCCAACGGCGGGGTTCGCCCCGCCTGTTGGTTGTTGGCGACGGATCCATGAGCACCCTTCCCCTCAGCCAAAGTCACAACTCCACGTCATCGGCGCATTTGGCCTGTCTTCAGTTCAAAACTGCGCGGTGCTCCGCAACGTTGCCAGAACGACTAATTTAACCCCGGGATAATCGGATAGACTGCGGATGGGTGCTCTGGATCTTTCTGTCCGGAGCCTTGTATCGGTAACGGATAGAAAGAGAAAGGCCCCGAGTCGATGTAATCAACCCGAGGCCACTCTGAACGTCTCAACAACGTCAGGTTAGCCTCTTCCCCGCCGCAAGGCAAGGATAAGGAGGTCAAAAATGCAGCAAGAACGGGTTGTTCTAAAGCTGATGATTATCTGTATCACGCTGATAGCGCTGATGTGGATCACCCGTGGTTCACTATGTGAACTGCGCATCACACTGGGAGACACGGAGGTAGCCGCCATTTTGGCTTACGAAACCGAAGGGTAAGGCAACCCAACGGCGGGGTTCGCCCCGCCTGTTGGTTGTTGGCGACGGATCCATGAGCACCCTTCCCCTCTGCCAGACTCACAACTCCCCGTCATCGGCGCATTTTGCCAGTCTTCTGTTCAAAACTGCGTGGCACACCGCAGCCTTGCCAGAACGGCTAATTTAACCCCGGGGATAATCGGATAGACTGCGGATGGGTGCTCTGGATCTTTCTGTCCGGAGCCTTGTATTGGTAACGGATAGAAAGAGAAAGGCCCCGAGTCGATGTAATCAACCCGAGGCCACTCTGAACGCTTAGCAACGTCAGGTTAGCCTCTTCCCCGCCGCAAGGCAAGGATAAGGAGGTCAAAAATGCAGCAAGAACGGGTCGTTCTAAGGCTGATGATTATCTGCATCACGCTGATAGCGTTGATGTGGATCACCCGCGGTTCACTATGTGAACTGCGCATCACACTGGGAGACACGGAGGTAGCCGCCATTTTGGCTTACGAAACCGAAGGGTAAGGCAACCCAACGGCGGGGTTCACCCCGCCTGTTGGTTGTTGACGACGGATCCATGAGCACCCTTTTTTCACGGTATCCAGGAGATTTAACCGTTCTGGCGAATACGCGCCAACAACGCATCGATATGCTCAATCTGCGGCGCATTCACAATCAACGCACGGCCCAACCCCAAAGCATTACGCTGACATTCGGCACGCATCTCGGCGTCACTGATACTGTCCAGATCGGCAACGTGCGCCAGACCGATAGTACGGCGGATCAACTCACTGCCGCAGTAGCCGACGGCATCTGTCCACACCTGCTGCAGGAACTGTTCGGCATAACCCGGCACCGCCAGTGCCGCTTCGCGGGTCTGTTGGTGGCACAATGCCAGGAAGCGATCGGCGAAAATCAACCACAGCTCGCGCACATCCTGCAGACGTTGTTCACGCCCGGCAGCGGCGTCGCGCGGCCCGAACAGGCCCGGTAGACCGCAGTAATTCAATAACAGATTACCCAGCGCGGTACCGACGTCAAAACCGATCGGGCCATAGAAGCCGAACTCGGCGTCGATCGCCTTCAGCTTGCCTTCTGCAACAAAAACCGAACCACTGTGAATATCCCCGTGCAACAACGCTTCCGCCTTGCTCAGGAAACGATGCTTCAGCCCGGCGACCGCCAGCCTGAGTGCCGCATCGTTACGCAGTTCAAGCACCTGCGGCAACAGCGCCGGATCAAACTGATTACGCTCATGATCGATATAGGGATCGGTAAAGAACAGATCTTCGGTGATCTGGCACAGTTCGGGGTTGCTAAAGCGACTAACTTCCGCCTTTTTCTCCTGCGCCGTTTGATAAAAATCGGAAGTATGGAACAGGGTTTGCGCCAAATATTCTGCCAGTTGCCCTGCCGCCAGGGGGTAATAGTGCCCCTTGACCAATTCGCTGCGCCAGATGTGATGATCCGAAAGATCTTCCTGCACCATCACCGCCAATTCGGCATCGTGATGGAGTACCTTTACCGTATGCCTTGGGCAAAAACCGCCGTGAATCAACAGGGTTTCCGCTTCAATGCGCGCCCGATCAAGCGTTAGCGGCCAGGATTCGCCCACACAACGTACATACGGCAGCGCCTGTTTGACGATCACCCGGCTAACGCCGTCACGATCGCGGATCTTGAACACCAGGTTCAGATTGCCGTCACCAATCTCGTCAGCGCTTACCAGCGCCTGTGGATCGGCTAACTGCCCGTATTGACGAGCATATTCAACGGCATCAGCAGCAGTAAACGTACGATAATGTGACATCCCCAACCCCTTTAATCTTTCTCACTGACCCAGCGATTATATTTTTTAGACGTAAAAGCATTTGGACGTCTATACATCCGGAAGTCATGTTGGCAGAATAGCTTTCCAGATGCAATAACTACGCAACAAGGAATTAACCGCCGATGCAAGCGCTTAACACCACCAGTTTGACCTTGAGTGACAACCGACTTTTGATCCTCGATCAGCAGGCTTTACCGCAGGAAAAACAGTGGCGCAGCTGCGACAGCGTGGAAGAACTGGTCGATCATATCCTTACCCTGCGAGTTCGGGGGGCACCGCTTATCGGCCTGTCTGCCAGTCTGTTATTGGCCTTGCTGGCAGAGCGTGGCCTGCCGCGTGGTGAACTGGAGCAGGCATTGATTACCCTGCGTGCTTCACGGCCGACGGCAGTCAACCTGATGAATAATCTGGATCGCATGAAGCTGGCATTGGCACAACCGCAATGGGTGCCTGCGATGGTAGAAGAAGCGCAGCGGTTGGTGGAGGAAGACCGAAAATTGTGCGATCGCATTGCCGATCACGGTGCCGGGCTGGTGAAACCCGGCAGCCGTCTGCTGACCCACTGCAATACCGGGGGCCTGGCTACCGCCGGTATCGGTACCGCTATTGGCGTACTGTTGCGTGCTCATCAGCAGGGCAAGGTACAGCAGGTGTGGGTCGATGAAACGCGTCCGCTATTGCAGGGCGGCCGGCTGACCGCCTGGGAGCTGGGTGAACTGGGTATCCCCTACCGGCTGATTTGTGACTCCATGGCGGCCAGTCTGATGGCGCAGGGCCAGGTAGACGCCGTATGGGTGGGGGCCGATCGCATCGCTGCCAACGGTGACGTCGCCAACAAGATTGGCACCTATAGCCTGGCGGTGCTGGCGCACTATCACCGGATTCCATTCTACGTCGCCGCACCGCACACCACTCAGGATCCGCATTGCCCGAACGGGGCTGCGATCCCGATTGAACAACGGGCCGCAGCTGAAGTGACCGGTGTCACCGGCAGCTTTGGCTCATGTCAGTGGGCACCTGTCGATGCCCCGGTTTATAACCCGGCGTTCGACGTGACACCGGCGGCATTGATTAGCGGTTGGGTCTTCGACAGCGGCGTGATCACGCCACAGCAGGTCAGTGAAGGGATTTTTCAGCGGGCGTTGGGTTAACGCCCGCGTTATAGCGCTCAGTCGAGACGCGGGTAGGCATCGGCGATGTTATCGCCGGTGAAATGCGCCACCCAGCCTTCCGGGTTATCGAACACGCGGATCGCAGTGAAATTCGGTGCTGAGCCCATATCGAACCAATGACGGGTATTCGCCGGCACCGAGATCAGATCGTTCTTCTCACACAGGATCTGGAAGATCTTGCCATCCAGATGCAGGCAGAACAGCCCGGCCCCCTCGACAAAGAAACGCACTTCATCTTCACCGTGGGTATGCTCGGACAAAAATTTGCTGCGCAACACTTCACGCTGGGCATTATCCGGACGCATGCTGATTACATCCCAACTCTGGTAGCCCTTCTCCGCCACCAGCCGGTCGATCTGGTGCTGATAGGCGGCGATCACGACGGCCGGATCCGGGTTTTCACCCAGTTCACGATCCGCCTGCCAGCGTTCAAAACGTACGCCGATTTGCGCCAGTTGCTGCCCAATGGCCTGCGCGTCACGGCTCTGCCACAGCGGCTGTTGCGGCTCTTGATCGCTGAAAATGGTCAATCCACTCATGAGGCAAACTCCCCTAAATCGATTTGATCAAAACGGTTAACCTGCGGATGCTGGCTTTGGCTATCGGCTTCATCGCGGATCAGTTGGCAGGTATGCCAACCAGCGGCACGTGCGGCGTCCAGCTCTTGATGAATGTCGGAAAGAAATAACAGTTCATCAGCTGCAATACCGATTTTACCCGCGATATTAAGGTACGAAGCGGTTTCCCGCTTGGCACCGACGTGAGTATCGAAATAACCGCTGAACAATGGCTGCAGATCCCCGGCATCGCTGTAGCCGAACAGCAGCTTTTGCGCCTCTACCGAGCCGGAAGAATAGACGTACAGCTTCAGCCCCTGCTGCTGCCAGGCGGCTAACTGCCCGGCCACTTCAGGGTACAAATGTCCGCGAAAATCGCCGTTCTGATAACCACTGCGCCAGATGATACCTTGCAGCGCCTTCAGCGCGGTGGATTTGCGGTCTTCGTCCATAAAGCGGTACAGCGCAGCAATCAGTTGCTCAATATCCGCCTGCGGTTGGTCAAGCTCCTGGCGTAAGGCGGTCAGTGGCGCGGCGACTTCGACATCTTCAGCGTGAAGACGGAGAAAGGTGGCCAGGCGTTCACGTGCGTAAGGGAACAGCACCTGATGAACGAAACGGATATCGCTGGTGGTACCTTCAATGTCGGTAACGATGGCGCGGATCATTTGGCCTCCAGTAAACGGCGTTGCAGTTCGCACTGGAACAGGAATTCCAGCCCTTCAAGATGACGACGAGCTTCCGCGACCTGGCGACCCCAGCAATACAGACCGTGGCCACGCACCAGAAAACCGTACTGCAACGGGGTGGCTTCGGCATGGGCTGCCACCCGCGCCGCTAATCGCGAGATATCCTGATCGTTATCGAAAATCGGGATCACCACGCTGTCCAGATGCGTAGTCTGCCCACCGAGTGATTTTTGCATCTCATAGCCCTGCAACACCAGCCCATCGCTGCGTTCAACCCGCGACAGCACGGTCGCATTCACCGAATGAGTATGCAGTACCGCGCCAATCTGCGGGTACAAACGATAAATAAGGGTATGCAGACCGGTTTCCGCTGATGGCGTGCGGCCGCTCGGCACATGGTTGCTGGCGGTTTCCACCAGCAGGAAGTCAGTTTCAGTCAGGCTGCCCTTATCCTTGCCGGATTCGGTGACCAGACAATGTTGCTCATCGAGACGCAGCGACATATTGCCACCGGTCGCCGGGCACCAGCCCTTTTCACCAATCCAGTGACAGGCCGACAATAACGCTTTAAGTTGCTGATTCTCTGTCATTAACATTTTTTGACCTGTAGGTTATAAGCAAATGATGTCTAGAATGATTTGATTAAGGGTAAGACTTTTTCTTCATTTAGCCATCTAAGCGTCTTGATTGCCAAATACTAACATCGTGTTATATTGACGGCAACATAAGCGCCAGGAGTATTAGCCTACGATGAGCACTTCAGCACTGATCCCCGAAAGTAAACTACCCGCGCTGGGCACCACTATTTTCACCCAGATGAGTGCGCTGGCGGCGCAGCATCAGGCAATCAACCTGTCGCAGGGCTTCCCCGATTTCGATGGCCCGGACTACCTGAAAGAACGTCTGGCCTGGCATGTCAGCCAGGGGGCGAACCAATATGCTCCGATGACCGGCGTTGCCCCACTGCGCGAAGCCATCGCCGAGAAAACCGCGGCTCTGTACGGCTGGCTACCGGACGCCACTAACGAAGTCACCATCACGGCGGGTGCCACCGAGGCACTGTTCGCCGCCATCAGCGCGCTGGTGCGCCCCGGTGATGAAGTTGTCTGTTTTGATCCCAGCTACGACAGCTATGCGCCGGCGGTGACCCTATCCGGTGGCACGCTAAAACGCATTGCGCTGCAGCCCCCGGCGTTCAGCGTCGACTGGCAACAGTTCGGCGAGTTGCTGTCACCACGCACCCGGCTGGTGATCCTCAACACGCCGCACAATCCTTCTGCTACTGCCTGGCAGGCGGAAGATATGCAGCAACTGTGGCACGCCATTAGCGATCGCGAAATCTACGTGCTGAGTGATGAAGTCTACGAACACATTTGTTTCGCCAGGGGCGGCCACACCAGCGTCCTGGCTCACCCGCAATTGCGCCAGCGCGCCATCGCGGTGTCCTCTTTCGGCAAGACCTTCCACATGACCGGCTGGAAAGTGGGTTACTGTGTGGCCCCGGCAGCGCTGAGCGCAGAAGTACGCAAGGTGCATCAGTACCTGACCTTCTCGGTCAATACCCCGGCCCAGTTGGCGCTGGCGGATATGCTGCGCAGCGAGCCTGAACACTGGCAACAGCTGTCGGCATTTTACCGCGCCAAGCGCGATCGTTTTGTGCAGGCGCTGTCCAGCAGTCGACTGGAAATTTTGCCCTGCGAAGGTACATACTTCTTACTGGCAGATTACAGCGCCGTTTCCGATTTGGACGACGTGGCGTTCTGCCATTGGTTAACCGAGCACGTAGGCGTGGCGGCGATCCCGCTGTCGGTCTTCTGTGCCGATCCTTTCCCCCATAAATTGATCCGGCTGTGCTTCGCTAAACAGGATGCCACGCTGGATGCGGCTGCGGAGCGGTTATGTCGACTTTAAAAATTACCCTGTTGCAGCAACCCCTGGTTTGGCGTGATGGCGAAGCCAACCTGCGGCATTTTGATGAGCTGTTGGCGCCATTAAGCGGCCGCGATTTGATTGTACTGCCGGAGATGTTTACCACCGGTTTTGCCATGGATGCCGGAGAAAGCGCACTGCCGGAACAACAGGTTGTCGACTGGCTGCACGGTTGGGCGAGCAAAAGTAACGCTCTGGTCGGCGGCAGCGTGGCGCTGAAAACCGCCGAAGGCGCGGTTAACCGTTTCCTGCTGGTGGAGCCGAACGGCCGGGTACATGCCTATGATAAGCGCCACCTGTTCCGCATGGCCGGTGAGCACCTGCACTATCAGGCAGGCAAAAAACGTGAAATTTTCGAGTGGCGCGGCTGGCGCATTCTGCCGCAGATCTGCTACGACCTGCGCTTCCCGGTGTGGTCACGCTATCAGCAGGATTACGATCTGGCGCTGTACGTTGCCAACTGGCCGGCCCCGCGCAGTAAACACTGGCAAACGCTGTTGGCCGCTCGCGCCATCGAGAATCAGGTCTATGTGGCCGGTTGTAACCGCGTCGGCGAAGACGGTAACGGCCTGAACTACAGCGGTGACAGCCTGATCCTCAGCCCGCAGGGGGAAACACTGGCCCAGGTGGAACCCGGTGCCGCCGCACGGCTGGACGCCGAACTGTCGCTGGAAAACCTGCAAAGCTACCGCAGCGCCTTCCCGGCCTGGCGTGATGCCGACAGCTTCCTGCGCCACGATTAATCATTGCGGGTGCGGTTCGCTGCACCCGTAACTTCTGACGAGCGTCTAACTGCCCCGGTAGGTCGAGTAGGAATATGGGCTGATGAGCAGCGGTAAATGGTAATGCTGCGCCGCATCCTGAATGACGAAATCGATAATTGCCGTGGCGTACAGCGTTTCACGCAGGTCACGGGTAAAGTAAGCACCGAGATCGGCAGACAGGCGGTAATGTCCGGCAAGCAGACTGTCAGAGGTTAGATCACGCGCGCGGCCGTCAGCATCGGTCTGGCTTTCTGCCAGGTTTCGCCATAACCCGTCCTGTTCGTGTTCCAACCACACCCGCACGCCCGCAGCGGGTTTACCGAGTGAGGTGTCCAGAATATGGGTGCTGATATTACTCATCGCTCAGTAGCTCCTTAAAACGCAGCATGGTGATTTCACGCAGTTGTTCGGCTGTTTCCTGCAGTTCCTGTTCCACACTGTTGCTCAATCGCCTTTGCAACTCGCGCAGAATGCTCTGGCCGTCGCGACCGGCGGCACGGATCAAAAATACCTGACCAAATTGCTGTTCATAGCGTCGATTGCCGACCCGCAGCGCTTCACTCAGCTCTGCATCCTGCGCATTGACCGCCGCTTGTTCACGCTGCGAAAACCGCGCCTCTTGCCCCTGGCCTTTGGCACCTTCGCCGATACGCGGGTGCTGGGCCAGTGCCTGGCTGACCTCTTCCGGTTGCCAACGCAACGCCGCTTGCCAGGCCACCGCCAGCGCGGCATCAACACTGCTGAATGGCCGCGCTACCACCACCGCCGCAATCCAGGCCGCAATATCCACGCAGGGCCGTAGTAACAGCTCCGCTTGCGCCTCCGGTAACTGATTAAATCGCTGCAGACTCATCAGCCCTCCTCCCAACCGCCAACCGTATAGCAGTAAGCCTGGATCGCCAGCGCCACATCGGACTGGCTGACGGCTTCGGCGGGATGGTGGCTGATGCCGCGATCGCAGCGGACAAACAGCATACCCACCGGCCAACAGGCCGCTAGGGCAATAGCATCATGCCCGGCGCCGCTCGGCAACGCCATGCTGCGCCCCTGAACCGCCATCACGCCCTGCAGCCAGCGTTGTTGCAAATTTGCATCACAAGCCGTTGCATTTATGCGGTAAAACTCTTCACTGTCAAAACTCAGTCCCCGACGGGTACAGATCGCCTGCGCCTGTTCCAGCAACTGCGTCAGCAACGCCGCCAGCGGGCCATCTTCCGGCCCACGCACGTCCAGCGACAGCCTGACCTCACCGGGGATCACATTCACCGCCCCCGGCAGGCTTTCAATCCGGCCGACGGTCGCCACCAGATGCCGATCGCTGGCCGAGGTGATCGCCTCTACCGCCACCATCCATTCTGCCGCCGCCGCCAATGCATCTTTGCGTTGCCCCATCGGCACGGTACCGGCATGCCCAGCCTGGCCGGTAAAGGTACAGTTAAGCCGACGGGCACCGTTAATGGCCGTCACTACCCCCAAAGCCAGATCGGCGGCCTCCAGACAAGGCCCCTGTTCAATATGCAATTCCAGATAGCCGCAAATATCACTTTGCGCGCGTCGCGCTTCACCGACGGCTGCCGGATCCAGCCCAAACTCACGTAATGCCTGTGCCACGCTGATGCCGTCGGCATCGGTGCGATCCAACCACTCGGCCGGCCACTGCCCGCTAATGCCCCGACTGCCTAACAGGGCGATACTAAAGCGTGTGCCCTCTTCATCGGCAAAGCCAATCACCTCTACCGCCACCGGCAAACGCCGCTGCTGCCGATGTAAATGCGCCACCACTTCCAGCGCGGTCAACACGCCGAGCATGCCGTCATAGCGCCCGGCGTTGCGTACCGTATCCAGATGCGAACCGAGCAGCAGTGCGGGGGCATTGGGCGTTTGGCCTTCATAGCGGCCACAGAGGTTGCCGACGTTGTCCTGCCAAACCTTCATGCCGATAGTGCGCATCCAGTCGCCGACCAGCTGGTTGGCTCGCTGATGCTCCGGCGACAGGTAGACCCGCGTCAACTGGCCCGGCGTGGCGCTGATCGCCGCCAGCGCATCGCAGCGTGCCATCACCCGAGCCGCAGCCTGCTCCGCCTCCTGGGCGGTTAACAGCGCGGCCATCAACGGCTGTCGTCGTCGTAAGTATTCCATGCCGCCTGCAGCGCTTCGCCCTGTTTGCTGGCGAAACCCAGCCGGTTCAGCACGGCTTCCAGTGCCGTCAGCGTCTGCAATACGCAGTCTTTACGCGCGTTATAGCCCATGGTGCCGATGCGCCAGATTTTTCCCTGTAGCGGGCCGAACGAGGTGCCGATCTCAATGGCGAAGTCGTTCAGCATCATCTGGCGTACCTGCTCGCCATGAACCTGCTGCGGGATCACCACGCCGAGCACGTTATTCATTCGGTTATCCAAATCGCCGAAGACTTCCAGCCCCATGCCCTGAATGCCGGCCAGCATGGCCGCACCGTGCAGCTTATGCCGGGCGATGGCGTTATCCAGCCCTTCTTCCAGAATAACCCTGGCGCACTCGCGCGCGGCAAACAGCATGCTGGTGGCTTCGGTATGGTGGTTCAGGCGCTCCGGGCCCCAGTAATCCATGATCATGCCGAGATCGAAATAGTTGGAGTAGATCATCTCGTCCTCGCCATCGGCGTGATCGAGGGTGCGAATACCCTGCTCCACGCATTTACGACGGCGAACAATCTCTTCAAACTGCGGGCTGAGCGTGACCGGCGAACTGCCCGATGGGCCGCCCAGGCATTTCTGCAGACCGGCGGAAACCGCATCCAGCCCCCAGGCGTCGGTTTCCAGCGGGTTACCGCCAAAAGAGGCGGTGGCATCGGTGTAAAACAGCACGCCGTGACGGCGGCAGATATCGCCCAGTTGATCCAGCGGCTGCAGCATGGTGGTGGAGGTATCGCCTTGCACCGTCAACAGCAGGCGCGGGCGTACTTTCTTAATGGCGTCTTCAATCTGGTCGGCGCTGAACACTTCCCCCCAGGGCACCTCGATGGTGTGGACTTCGGCGCGGCAGCGGCGGGCTATCTCACACAATAGATGGCCAAAACGACCAAATACCGGCACCAGCACCTTGTCACCTGGACGAATGGAAGAGACCAGCATCGCTTCTATACCGGAGCGAGAAGTTCCGTCTATCAGCAGGGTCCAGCGGTTTTCGGTGCGGAACAATGCGCGGTACAGTTCCATGACCTGATTCATGTAACCGGTCATCGCGGGATCGTACTGACCAATCAACTGGCTCGACATGGCACGCAGCACGCGTGGATCCGCGTTGATCGGCCCCGGCCCCATCAACAGGCGGGCGGGTGGATTAATCTGATCGAATTGGGTGATATCTAACATGTTAATTCCTTACCAGCTTAATAACTTAATAGATTTGATGTCATCAGTTCTCAGACAAACCGCGGACCGAAGCAATAAATTGTTTTAATTCCTGCGTTTGTGGATTGGCGAACAGCGTGCGGCTATCGCCCTGCTCCCATACCTTGCCCTGGTGCATAAACACCACCCGGTCGCCGACCTCGCGGGCAAAGTTCATTTCATGGGTCACCAGGATCAGCGTCATGCCCTCTTTGGCCAGCTGTTCCAGCACTTTCAGCACTTCGCCCACCAGTTCAGGATCCAACGCCGAGGTAATTTCGTCACACAGCAACACTTTCGGGTTCATCGCCAGCGCCCGGGCAATCGCCACCCGTTGCTGCTGGCCGCCGGAAAGGTTAGCCGGTGAGTAATGCATGCGCTCAGCCAACCCAACCTTGTTCAACATCTCTTCCGCCAGCTCACGGCATTCGGCCGGGCTTTTCTTCAGCACCCGACGCGGCGCCAGCATCACGTTCTCCAGCGCGGTCATGTGCGGGAATAAATTGAAGTTCTGGAATACCATGCCAATGGAGCGGCTGATTTCACGCGCCTGCGAATCGCGATCGGTCACCGTCATACCGCCCAGTTTGATACTGCCTTCCTGATAACCTTCCAGCCCGTTGATGCAGCGTAACAATGTACTTTTGCCGGAGCCGCTACGGCCGATGATCGAAATCACCTGGCCCATATCGATATCCAGATCCACGCCCTTCAGTACATGGTTCTGACCGTAATATTTTTGAACCTGATTAATTGTGATGAGCGGCATGGAATTTCTTCTCCAGATAATGACTGTAGCGCGACAGCGGATAACACATCAGGAAATAGCCCAGCGCGACCAGACCAAAAACTTTAAAGGGTTGATAAGTGACGTTGTTCAGCATGGTGCCGGCCTTGGTCAGTTCGACAAAACCGATGATCGACGCCAATGCGGTCCCCTTGATCACCTGAACCGAAAAGCCGACGGTAGGTGCAATAGCGATGCGCACGGCCTGCGGCACAATGACCCGCACCAACGTCTGGCCAAAACTCAGCCCCAGACAGCGCGACGCTTCCCACTGGCCTTTCGGCAATGCGGCGATGCTGCCGGACCAGATATCCACCAGAAAAGCGCTGGTGAATAACGTCAGCGCCAACGCGGCCGCGGTCCAGGGACTCACATCAATGCCGAACAGTGCCAGCCCAAAAAAGGCCAGGAACAGCTGCATCAACAGCGGCGTGCCCTGAAACAGCTCGGAATAACCGCGAACAAACCGCAGCGCCCACTTACGCTTACTCAGGCGCAGCAATAACAGCGGCAGCGTCACCAGGGTGCCGCCCAAAAATGCCGTCAGCGACAGCAGTAAGGTCCAGCGTGCCGCCAGCAGCAGGTTGCGCACAATGTCCCAGTCGGTAAAAGTCAGCATCAGCCCTGGCTCCCCAGAAAACGGCGTCCGGCGGCCAGCAACAGCTGGCGCATCAGTATCGATAACAGCAGGTAAAACAGCGCCGTCACCAGGTACACCTCAAAACTGAGGAAGGTGCGCGACTGGATCAGGTTGGCGGCGAAGGTCAACTCTTCGAACGACACCTGCGACACCACCGATGACCCCAGCATGACGATAATGCATTGGCTGACCAACGCCGGATAAATCCGCTGTAGCGACGGTGGCAGCACGATACGCAAAAACGTCTGGCTACGGCTGAGCCCCAGCACCCTGCCGGCCTCCCACTGGCCTTTCGGCGTCACCTGAATGCCGGCACGGATAATCTCGGTACTGTAGGCCCCCAGGTTAATCACCATCGCCAGCAGCGCCGCCTGCCCGGCGGTCAGTTTCCAGCCCAGGCTCGGCAGGCCGAAGACGATGAAGAACAGTTGCACCACGAACGGCGTATTGCGTACCACCTCAACGTAAATGCCCCAAACGCGACTAACCAGGTTAGCCTTGCCGCTGCGGATCGCCGCACCGCAAATCCCCAGCGCCACCCCGATCAACGTGGCCAGAGCCGTCAGCTCAATGGTGGTCAACAAACCGGCCAGCAACTCGGGCAGGTAAGGCCACAGGGCGGGAAAATTCAGCTGATAGGTCATCAGGCGCCCCCGTTATGCGCCGAAGTCGGCAGGCAGCGGCGCTTTGAGCCATTTCTCGGACAGGCCATTAAGGGTGTTATCCTTCAATGCCTGTTCAATCAGTTGGTCCACTTTCGCTTGCAACGCCGGTTCACCCAGACGCAGCCCCACATAGCAGGGGGAATCTTTCAGCATAAATTTGGCTACCGGTGCCTTGCTCGGGTTCTACCGCGCAATGGCGCTCACCACCAGATTGCCGGTAGCGATGTATTGCACCTGACCGGACAGATAGGCCGACAGCGTGGTGTTATTGTCTTCATAGCGCTTGATCTGCGTGCCCTTTGGCGCGGTGTCGCTCAGCACCATGTCTTCCACCGCACCGCGCGTCACGCCGATGGTTTTACCATTCAGCTGCACAGCGTCTGCCAGCACCGACTCTTTCGGACCAAATACCCCCAGGAAGAACGGCGCATAGGTGCGGCTGAAGGCGATTGCCTTCTCGCGTTCCGCATTTTTGCCCAGGCTGGAAATCACCAAATCAACCTTGTTGGTCTGCAGATAAGGCACGCGGTTGGCGCTGGTGACTGGCACCAGCTGCAACTTAAGTTTCATCTTGTCGGCCAGATACTGCGCCATATCGATGTCATAACCCTGTGGTTGCAGATCGGTGCCCACGGAGCCGAACGGCGGGAAGTCCTGGGGTACCGCTACCCGCAACACGCCGCGCTGCTGGATTTCCTGCAGTTGATCCGCCATCGCCGAAGCGGCCTGAGCCATCAACAGCACTGCACCTAATGCCACTACGCCGATTTTCTTGAAGTTCATAGACTATCCCCGATGGTGAAATGATGAAACAAAAGATTCTTTGATCACCACTCTGCAACTAATGTGCCAATAAGCGGCGTCGGGAACGTTCGGCTTTAGTGTCGCTAAGTTAGGGGGTTAAGATGGGAATTCCCCTGCCAACGTGATGACAGGGTGAATGAATAAAGTGAGCAAATTGCGCACCATCAAAGTGCGAAAGCACCAAAATGGCGCTGGGCTCAGCGCTGCTCCAGCTCATCCAGCCCCATATACAGATCGGCAATTTGGTGAATTCGTTGCCGCCCTTGCGCCAACATCTCGTGCAGCAGAGCATTGCTGAGCAGGTTGGCCAGGCTCATGGCGGCGGAATAGCTGTCAAAGGCGGAAACGCTGTCGAGCGGTGCCGCCAGATGCCAGTTCGCCAGCGGGATTAGCGCCTGTGCCTGGGGTTCACACACCAGCAGTGTCGGTACCTGCTGAACCTGCAACTGCGTCAACAACGCCCGCACCTGCCGCGGTCGGCGGCGAAACGCCACCACTATCGCTACATCTCGCGGGGACAGACTCACCAGCTCTTCCGCCAGTGTCTGACCCGGCTGCGGCACCAGTAACACCTGCTCACGCACCTGCATCAGCTGCTGGCGCAGGTGCATCGCCACCGGATAGCTGTTGCGAAACCCCATTAACACCACCCGCCGCGCCTGCACCAAAGCAGCAATTACTGCGTTGAACTGCTCGGCATCAATATGGTTCACCCACTGGGTAAGGTTAGCCATTTCCTGCTTGTAGTGGCGCGCCAACAGGGTATTGCCCTGCACCGCGTCACGGTTATCGGTCAGCGGCATACCGCTCTGGCGCAGAGTGCGCAATTCGTCACGCATCGCGCGGTAGCTCGGGTAACCCAGGCGTTTGAACAAGCGACTGACGGTGGCTTTGGATACCCCGCTCAGCCGCGCCAGTTCAGCGCTGTTGTAGCTGATCAGGTCATCGAAGTGATCGAAAATAAAATCGGCCACCCGCTGTTCCTGTGGCGTGAGCTGCGGATATTCCCCGCGCAGGCGTTCATCAATCTGCTGCATTGCTACTCCTGCTGTAACCTTTGTTTCAGCGGAACATAGCACGGCCAATCCACCCGCTGGCAAGCGATTATTGTCCTGGCAGAAAACATGGAACGTCTCTTGCTTGTGTTTGAGGCAGACGCTGACCTCAAACAAGGGCCAAGAAATGATTAACAGCAACACCGCGCCATTGGGCATGGCCGTCACGCCGCACCACCTCGCCAGCGAAAGCGCACTGGCGATACTGCGCAAAGGCGGCAACGCGATTGAAGCCATGGTCGCCGCCGCCGCTACCATCGCCGTGGTCTACCCACACATGAACGGCCTGGGTGGCGATGGGTTCTGGCTGATCGTGCCGCCGCAGGGTGATCCGGTGGCCATCGACGCCAGCGGCGCAGCCGGTTCGCTGGCCACACTGGATTTTTACGCCGGGGAAAGTCACATTCCCCATCGGGGGCCAAAAGCCGCGCTGACCGTCGCCGGTACCGTCGGGGGCTGGCAGGAAGCACTGGATTACTCCGCTGAACTGGGCGGCCAGCAGTTGCCGTTGCCACGCCTGCTGGCCGATGCGATTCGCTACGCTGCAGACGGCATTCCGGTCACCGCCTCGCAGGAGGCGGCTACCCGCAGCAAATATCATGAGCTGGCAGATCGGGAGCATTTTGCCCGCACCTACCTGCCGCACGGTGAAATTCCTCACGCCGGACAGCGTTTCTGCCAGCCACAATTGGCGGAGACCCTGATTACCCTGGCCGAACAGGGGTTGGACAGCTTCTATCGCGGCCGATTGGCAGAGAGCATGGCGGCGGATATGGCCAGGCTGGGCATGCCGCTCACTGCGCAGGATCTGGCGGATTATCGGCCGCGCCGCCGCACGCCGCTGCGGCTGGAGCATCAGAAAGGTGAGATCTTTAACCTGACGCCGCCGACTCAGGGCCTGGTGTCGCTGGCGATCCTCGGGCTGACCGACCGTCTGCCACTTGCCAGCCGCAGCGAAGGCGCGGTGGTACATGGCATCGTCGAGGCTACCAAACTGGCTTTCGGCCTGCGTGACCAATTCATCACCGATCCGCGTCAGATGACTCAGGATCCACAGGCCTTGTTGACCGCCGAACACCTGGACGCGCTGGCCAGGCGCATTGATCCTGAACAGGCCGCCCCCTGGGGCAAAGGCAAAGGGCCGGGCGATACCGTGTGGATGGGGGTGATGGACAGCAGCGGTCTGGCGGTGTCCTTTATTCAAAGTATCTATCACGAATTCGGCAGCGGCGTGGTACTGCCACAAAGTGGCGTGCTGTGGCAAAACCGTGGCGCGTCTTTCAGTCTGGATGCCGCGCACCTGCTGGCATTGGCGCCGGGTAAACAACCCTTCCATACCTTGAACCCGGCAGCGGCACGCCTGTATGACGGGCGTACCCTGGTGTACGGCTCGATGGGCGGTGACGGCCAACCGCAAACCCAGGCAGCGGTGTTTGTCCGCCATGTGGTGCAGGGGTTGCCGCTGCAACAGGCGATCAGCGCGCCGCGCTGGCTGCTCGGCCGCACCTGGGGCGAAAGCTCCGACTCATTAAAACTGGAGGGGCGTTTTAGTCAGGAAACCCTGGCCTACCTGCGTCAACGCGGCCACGAGGTAGAACTTTTAGCGGATTTCAGCGAGGCGGTCGGCCACGCCGGCGCCATTGTTCGCCATACTAACGGCATGCTCGAAGGCGCTTTTGATCCGCGCAGCAACGGCAGCGCCGCCGGCTTCTAGCCGCTCTTTCAATAAGGGGATCCCCATGAACCATCCACCTGCCACCGACTGGGCGGCTTATATCAGCCAGATGGAAAACATACTGGCCCTGCAGCTCAATGACGTGCGCCGCCAGGAACTGCTGATCCAATTCAACCGCATCGCCGCAATGGCAGAGCCGCTGATGGCCTTGCCGCTCGATCAGCGTCTGGAAATTGCCGGGGTATATCGAGCATGAATCCAATCAGCACACTGTCGATCGCCGAGATCCGCGCCGCCCTGCAGCAAGGTGCGATTTCCGCCCGTGAGGTAGCCCAGCAAACGCTGGATAATATCGACACCCAAAACCCTTCGCTTAACGCCTATACCCACGTCACCCGTGAACGTATGCTGACGGAGGCCGATAATCTCGATCGTGCCCGTGCCAAAGGGCAAGCGCTACCCAGCCTGGCGGCCATTCCTTATGCGGTGAAAAATCTGTTCGATGTCACCGGGGAAACCACCCTGGCCGGTGCCAGCCTGTTTTGCGATAACCCACCCGCCAAACAAGATGCCTGGGTGGTGAACCGGCTGGCGGCACAGGGCGCGCTGCTCTCCGGCATGCTGAATATGGACGCCTATGCCTACGGTTTCACCACCGAAAACAGCCACTACGGCGCGACGCGTAACCCACACGACACCACGCGTATTGCCGGGGGCTCCTCTGGGGGTTCAGCGGCTGCGGTCGCCGCCGGGCTGGTAACATTTTCACTCGGCAGCGATACCAACGGCTCAATACGCGTGCCCTCTTCGCTGTGCGGCATCTTCGGGCTGAAGCCGACCTTTGGCCGCCTGTCGCGCAGCGGCAGCCAGCCGTTTGTCGCCAGTCTGGATCATGTCGGCCCCTTTGCCCGGCGGGTGCGCGATCTGGCCGCGGTGTATGACGTGATGCAGGGCACCGATATCGAAGACCGCTTCCAGGCGGAAAAACCGATCACCCAAACCGAGTCGCTGCTGCCGCGTGGCCAACAAGGGTTACGTTGCGCGGTGCTGGCCGGCTATTTCCAGCAATGGTGCAATGAAGACGCCAAAGCGGCGGTGCAGCAGGTCGCTCAGGCGCTGGAGGCCGTCGCCGAAGTCGAACTGCCCCAGGCTGAACTGGCGCGCTCGGCGGCGTTTATTCTCACCGCCGCCGAGGGAGGTAACCAGTATCTGCCGCAGTTGCGCAACCAACCCGAGCGCTTTGAACCGCTGTCGCGCGAGCGGCTGCTTGCCGGGGCCATGCTGCCCGCCGCCTGGTACCTGCAGGCACAACGTTTCCGCACCCATTTCCAGCAGCAGGTATTGCCGCTGTTTGAACACTGGGACATTCTGATCGCCCCGGCCACGCCGTGCGCCGCAACGGTCATTGGTCAGGAAACCCTACGTATCAACGGCACCGACCTGCCGATCCGTGCCGGCATGGGCATGCTGACACAGCCGATCTCCTTTCTCGGCCTGCCGGTGGTGACGGTGCCGCTGAAAACCGCGGCGGGGCTACCGATCGGGCTGCAGCTTATCGCACCGCCATGGCGTGAAGATCTGGCACTGCGAGCCGCCTATGCGCTGGAACAACGCGACGTAGCTACCTGTGTTTTACCAGGGAAACAGGATTAACTAATGAAGAGTGAATATATCGATCGGCCGGCAGTGCTGGCAGAAGTGAATGCCGCCTTTTATCGTTACGAACAGGCGTTGACTGGCAATGATATTGAGGTATTGGACGAGCTGTTTTGGCACGATGGGCGCACCGTCCGTTATGGTGCGACGGAGAATTTGTACGGTATCGAACAGATCCGCGACTTCCGCCAACAGCGGCCCTCAAAAGGGCTGGATCGCGTACTGGAAAACACCGTCATCACCACCTACGGTGATGATATGGCGGTCGCCAGCACCGAATTCCGTCGCCCCGGCAGCGACAGTGTCGGCCGGCAGATGCAAACCTGGGTCAAACTGCCCTGCGGCTGGCGCATCGTCGCCGCGCATGTGAGTTTGATGGCGGAATAATCGCGATTGCACAAAAATTGGACAGCCATACTCAGTCCGCCGTATAGTAGCCAAAGGTATTACCTTTAGCTAACTGGGGCGACCAATGACAAGTGCAACATCGATTAAAATTGATGAACAACTGAAGCAGCGGGTGCAGCAAATTGCGGCTACACGCCAGCGCAGCGCGCACTGGATAATGCGCGAGGCGATCCGCGAATATGTCGAACGAGAAGAAAAACGCGAAGCGCTGCGCAAAGATGCGTTACAGGCATGGGAAGTCTATCAGGCAAATGGTAAACATCTGTCTCAGGAAGAGGCCGATAATTGGCTCATCAGCCTGGAAAAAGGTGATGATACGGAGATCCCGGAGTGCCACAACTGATATGGACGCCTGCAGCGCTACAAGATATTCAGCGATTGTACCGATTTCTGGCGGAGAAAGACCTCAACTCCGCAAAGAGGGCCGTTGCCACCATCCGTCACAGCGTCAATATCCTCGCTCACCAACCGCAGGTAGGTCGCCCGGTTGAAGAGATGGATACGGAATTTAGAGAATGGCCGATCGATTTCGGCAACAGTGGTTATATCGCGCTATATCATTTTGATGGCCACACCGCAGTACTGCTGGCGGTGCGCCACCAAAGTGAAGCCGGCTATTGAAGGATTAGCTCAACACCAATAGGCCATAAAGTTAACGGTGGAACGGTCCAAATCGCGTTCGCCAATCAGGTAACGGCGCAACGCCTTCACCGCTGAAGACTCCGCCGCGACCCAGGCGTAGAAGCTTTTCGCCCCTTCGGCCCGTTCCCACAGCAGGTCGCCACCCAGGCTGTTTTCGGTCAGCGACTGTGACTGCGTACGCGCCGACTCTGGAATATTCACCCGCTGGCGCACCGATTCCACCAGCAAGGTGCCGTGCATCTGCTGATGCCCCACGTCACGCGGTAACCAATACACCTCGGCAAACGGGAAGCGGTCCATATTCAGGCAGTCACCCGCGACCGGCACTTCAAAGAACGCCTGCACTCTTGGTGGATTCGCCTGCTGCGCCAGCTGTTCCAAAATACCCACTGCCGCCGGCACCGCAGTTTCATCGGCGATCAGCAGTGCCTGTTGCAATGCGCTTGGCGGTGCCCATTCATAACCGCCGCTGTCGCCGTCAAAATCGGCATTGGGCGCAACCACCTGCAGGGTATCACCCGGTTTGGCCTCGGTCGCCCAGGCGGAAGCCGGGCCGTTGACGCCATGCAACACAAACTCGACGTCCATCTGATTCTGTTCACTGCGCAATGCGCGCAGCGTGTAAGTACGCATCACCGGGCGCTGTTCTTTGGGTATCGCCATATAATGACGATACCAGTCGTCGCTATTTTCCAGACAGGAAAGTTGGCCATTCTCGGCCGGGAACAACAGTTTGATGCGCTGATCCGGCGCCTCCAGCTTCATGCGGTGGACGTCCGGTCCTTCGAAAACGCAGCGCAGTAAGGAAGGCGATATGTTTTCTTTTACTTTCAGTGTGATATCAAAAACTCTGTAGCTTGATGCGCCGGACATAGCTGTTACTCTCCCGCAGAATTTACCCTGACACGGTGCTGGCACCACAGCCAGCCGCTGATACCGCCCAACAGGACCGCCATCGTCAGAGCCGCCGCAATCAGCTGCGACTCACCATAAAACCTGGCCACCACCGGCACCATCAGCGCGCTCAGACCGTAACCCAGCGTGTGGCTGGTGGCGATGGCTCCCGACCCTTTGCCGGTGGACAATTTATCATTCAACAATAGCTGGTAGCCCGGTGTCGCCATAGCCGCGCCAAAGGAAGCCAACGCACAACCGGCATAGAACAACGCCAGCGGCTCAGCGCACATCAGGCCCAATCCGACCACCATCAATACCGCAGCAAGCAGCAGCAGTTGTGACGCGCTAAAGCGCTGTGGGCGCACCACCAGAAACTGTGCCAACAGGGTACAACCCGCCGCTACGCTCAACAGCACCGCCACATGATGGCTAACGCTGGTGGCAGAGTGGCTGAATAAACGGCTCAAATGCGGCACCAACCCGAGTTGCATCAGGCTGACCGAAGCCGCCAACAGCACCGCGCACAGCAGATAAGGCACCATATTGAGGCGCAGTCGGTTTTGCTGATGGGCCACCGGTGGCAAAGGGGGATCGTTATGCTGGCGGCATATCACCAGCAGGGCGATTAATGGCGCAAGCGCCATCAGCCACAGCGGTGCCATCGGATGAATCGACAACGCCAACGCGGCGCACAGGGGGCCAAGCAGCCGCCCGCAGCTCAGCCCGGAGCTGATGGTCGCCAGCGCCGACATACGTTGCTCATAACCGGCCCGCTGCAGGGCCCAGGTCTGACTGGCAGGCACCATGCCGGACACCGTCAAACCATAGATAATCCGTGCCACGATCAGGGCGCCCAATCCCGTCATCGGCGAAAGCCAGCCTGCCGCCAGCCCCCAAACCGCCAGTGCCAGCAAGGCAAAACTGAACAAATACCCTGCTAACGCCATGGTGACCACAAACTTGCAGCCGCGAACTTCGGACTGCTTGCCCCACCACGGCGAGCCGACCAGAAACAGCATTGAGCCGAGCGTGAGTAACCCGGCCCAGACGGAAAGCGATAGATGAGTCATGCTGACCAATACCGGCAATGCCACCAGCAGGCCGTTTTGCCCGATGCCCAACAACCCGGCACAAAGCGCCAGTGGCCAGTTGGAAGGAGACGTATTCCCAATTGTCGGTGATTTAGGGGGAGAAGAAATATGCATCAAACGTAAATTTACCGTTAATAAAATTATAAGGTTATGTTCAATTCATTGAAAAATTGTATCATAGGATGATTGATAACAATAAATATTATTGATATAAGAATCATTCTCAATTGATTCAATAGTGAAATGGGATCATGACAATCCAGTTTGAAACCGCGGCGACCGACGTGGCTGCACAATGTTTTCTCAACGCATTGATGCGTGAAACCCGGGACTGGCAAATCGTTCCGGCGGCCAGCCACCAACAGTATCCGCAACTGCACATTCCACTTTCGCCTTCTCAGGCTATTCGCATCGCTTTACGCCATACCTCCCCCACTCAGCATCACCAGTACCTGTTCCCCGCTTATCTGTATCAGCAGGATGACGGTGCAGGGGTTGCGCTGAGCGTGGAACAGCTTATCTCCTTGCTGTTGGAAAAACCGGCGGTGAAAGGCGAACTGTCGGATGACGTGGTGGCCCGTTTCCGCCAGCGTGTACTGGAAAGTCATGAAAATACCCAGCAGGCGATCAATATCCGTCTGGACTGGCCTGCGCTGCGCGACAAGCCGCTGAACTTCGCCCAGGCGGAACAGGGGCTGCTGGTCGGTCACGCCTTTCACCCGGCACCGAAGTCTCATGAGCCATTCAACCATCAGCAGGCGCACCGCTATCTGCCGGATTTTGCCGCCAGCTTCCCGCTGCGTTGGTTTGCCGTCGATAAACGCCAACTGTGCGGCGACAGCCTGAATCTGACGCTGCAGCAGCGCCTGCAACGTTTTGCCGCCGAAAGTGCCCCGCAGCTGTTGGCACACTTTAGCGATAACGTCTGGCTGCTACCGATGCATCCGTGGCAGGCCGACCATTTACTGACGCAGAACTGGTGCCAGGATCTGGTGACCCAGGGGCTGCTGCAGGATCTGGGCGAAGCCGGCGAACGCTGGCTGCCTACCAGTTCTTCACGCTCGCTGTACAGCGCCAGTAACCGTGACATGATCAAATTCTCCCTCAGCGTGCGCCTGACCAACTCGGTGCGCACCCTGTCGGTAAAAGAAGTGAAGCGCGGGATCCGTCTGGCACGTCTGGCGCAAACCCCGCGCTGGCAACAGTTGCAGGCGCGCTATCCGACCTTCCGCGTAATGCAGGAAGACGGCTGGGCCGGTCTTCGCTCGGCAGACGGCACCGTCCAGGAAGAAAGCCTGATGGCGCTGCGCGATAACCTGCTGTTCGACCAGCCACAAAGCCAGACCAACGTGTTGGTGACCCTGACCCAGGCCGCGCCGGATGGCGGCGACAGCCTGCTGGCTGCAGCGGTACGCCGTTTGGCCAGCCGCCTGAATCTGCCGTTGCAACAAGCCGCCCACACCTGGCTGGATGCCTACTGCCAACAGGTGTTGCTGCCGCTGTTCAGTACCGAAGCCGATTACGGGCTGGTGCTGCTGGCTCACCAGCAAAACATTCTGGTAGAGATGCAGCAGGACCTGCCGATCGGCATGCTGTATCGCGACTGTCAGGGCAGTGGTTTTACCCGTGACGCTGGCCCCTGGCTGGAGGAGATTGGCGAAGCCGATGCGGAAAACCGCTTCAGCGAGCAACAGTTGCTGCGCTACTTCCCTTACTACCTGCTGGTGAACTCCAGCCTGGCGGTCACCGCCGCACTGGCTGCGGCCGGTTTCGACAGTGAAGAGGCATTGATGGCCCGGGTACGTGACGCACTGAGCGGCCTGCGCGCCAACGCCAAAAACACCCTGTGCCTGGACTACGTGCTCGACAGCAGCCACTGGAACTGTAAAGGCAACTTCTTCTGTTACCTGCACGACCATAACGAAAACACCATCGTTGATCCGGCGGTGATTTACTTTGATTTCGTTAACCCGCTGCGCCAGGGAGCCGCCCAATGATGCCGCACGCCAAACTGATGCATGCCGGCAGCGGTTTCCGCTGTGAACGGCTGGAACGGGAGTTGCAGCTTGGCCTCGGTCTCGACGGTAGCGCCGTGCTGCACTATCCAGGCCCACTGCCACAGGGCTGGCTGGTTCAAGCGTTAGACCAGTTACTGGTGGCCGCGCCGCAGCTCAGCGGTGTCACGCTGCCTTACGCGCAATGGCGTGAAGAACCGCAGGCGCAGGCGCTGTTCGCGTTGGCCAGCGGTGACTATCTGGCACGCGAAACCTTTTATCAATTGCCACTGTGGCTGATGGCTGAACGCAACCGCGCCTCCGGCCAGATGCAGTATGACGCCGAACGCAGCCTGTGGTACCCACAGCGCCCGGCGCGTCCCAACGGTGAGGTGTACCGCCGTTACGATCCGCAGTTGAAGAAAACCCTCAGTTTCCGCCTGCCGGAAGTGGAACGCGACGCCGAACAGTTCACCCGCTGGATGAATTCACCGCGCGTTGACGCCTTCTGGGAAATGAGCGGCCCGCTCGAAACCCAGGCCGCCTACCTGCAGCGTCAACTGGATTCCAGCTACTGCTACCCGTTGCTGGGTTGCTTTGACGATCGCCCGTTCGGCTATTTCGAAGTTTATTGGGCGCCGGAGGATCGCATTGGCCGCCACTATCGCTGGCAACCCTTCGATCGTGGGCTGCACATGCTGGTGGGTGAAGAAGACTGCCGCGGTGCGCAGTACATCCGCAGTTGGCTGCGCGGCCTGACGCATTACTTGTATCTGGATGAGCCCCGCACCACGCGGGTGGTCGCCGAGCCGCGTGCCGACAACCAACGCCTGTTCCGTCACCTGCCTGCCGCCGGTTATCACACCCTTAAAGAGTTTGATTTCCCACATAAGCGTTCGCGTT
Organism: Serratia sp. AR11; assembly: GCF_056376275.1. Classification (NCBI taxonomy): domain Bacteria; kingdom Pseudomonadati; phylum Pseudomonadota; class Gammaproteobacteria; order Enterobacterales; family Yersiniaceae; genus Serratia; species Serratia sp. AR11. The sequence continues at coordinate 934,088 of NZ_CM150739.1, read as the reverse complement.
TGATCGTGAATCAGCGTGCCGAATTCTTCCAGGAGACCTGCGTATGATGACGCCAGATTACGCCGACTGGCAGCGCGTTAACCGCCAGATGATCGCCAAGATCCTCGCCGAGCTGGAATACGAGCGCGCGCTGCAGGCCGAACATCACGACGGGCAATGGCACATTGCGCTGGGCGACGCCCACTACCGCTTCAGCGCCGAACGCGGCATCTGGGGCTGGCTGCACATCGATCCGGCTTCGCTGGCCTGCGATCAATCGCCGTTAGCCGCCGACCAAACGCTGCGCCAACTGGCACAGGTGTTGAAGATGGACGATGCGCAGGTCGCAGAACATCTGGAAGACCTGTACGCCACGTTGCGCGGCGATATGCAGTTGCTGTCTGCCCGTCACGGTATGAGTGCGCAGGATCTGATCGCACTGGACGCCGATGCGCTGCAATGCCTGCTGGCCGGACATCCCAAGTTTATCTTTAATAAAGGTCGTCGTGGTTGGGGCCTGACCGCGCTGCAGCAGTATGCCCCGGAATACCAGGGCCAGTTTCGCCTGCACTGGGTGGCGGCCAAGCGTGGCAGCTTCGTCTGGTGTGCTGATGAAGCATATCCGCTGACCCAGTTGCTCGATAGCGCCATGGACAGCGCCGAACGCCAGCGCTTCGACCACCGCTGGCGCGAGCTGAAACTGACCCATGACTGGATCCCGGTGCCCCTGCATCCGTGGCAGTGGCAGCAAAAGATCGCGCTGCACTTCCTGCCGCAGTTGGCCGAAGGTGAACTGGTGGAGTTGGGGGAATTTGGTGACAACTATTTGGCACAGCAATCGTTGCGTACCCTGACCAATATCAGCCGCCGCTCCGCGTTCGACATCAAACTGCCGCTGACCATTTACAACACTTCGTGTTATCGCGGTATTCCGGGTAAGTACATCAGCGCCGGGCCGGCCGCTTCCCGCTGGCTGCAGCAGATCTTTTCCGAAGACAGCACGCTGCGTGCCAGCGGCGCCGAAATCCTGGGTGAACCGGCGGCGGGTTATATGACCCACCCAACCTACGCATCCCTGGCCAAAGCCCCCTACCGCTATCAGGAAATGCTTGGCGTGATCTGGCGTGAGAACCCTTCTTGCTATCTGCAGGAGGGTGAGCAAGCCATTTTGATGGCGACGCTGATGGAAACCGACAACCAAGGCCAGCCGCTGATCGCCGCCTATATTGCTCGCTCCGGCCTGAGCGCTGAAGCCTGGCTGCAACAGATGTTCAGCGTGGTGGTGTTGCCGATGTATCACCTGATGTGCCGCTACGGCGTGGCGCTGATCGCCCACGGGCAGAACATCACGCTGGTGATGAAAGACCACGTGCCGCAACGCGTGCTGCTTAAAGACTTCCAGGGAGATATGCGCCTGGTGGATAAGGACTTCCCCGAAGCGGCGACGCTGCCGAAAGTCGTCAAGGACGTCACCGTGCGTCTGTCCGCCGACTACCTGATCCATGACTTGCAAACCGGGCATTTCGTCACCGTGTTGCGCTTTATCTCACCGCTGATGCAGGCCTGCGGAGTCAGTGAAGCCCGTTTCTATCAGCTGCTGGCGCAGGTGCTGGAAGGCTATATGGCACGGCACCCGGAGATGGCGGAACGTTTTGCCCTGTTTGATCTGTTTAAACCACAAATCATTCGCGTGGTGCTCAACCCGGTGAAACTCACCTACTCGGAGCAGGATGGCGGCAGCCGTATGTTGCCAAACTATCTGCAGGATCTGGATAACCCTCTTTACCTGGTCACCAAGGAGTTTGCCCAATGAATCAGCCCCTGGATTTCATCGGCATTGGCGTAGGTCCGTTCAACCTCAGTATTGCCGCTCTCGGCAGTGAAGTTGCCGGTTTTAACAGTAAATTTCTCGAGCGCAAACCGCACTTTTCCTGGCACCCCGGCATGATGGTGCCGGATTGCCATATGCAGACCAGTTTCCTCAAGGATCTGGTCAGCGCGGTATCGCCGACCAATCCCTACAGCTTTATTAACTATCTGGTGAAACGGAAGAAATTTTACCGTTTCCTGACAACCGAGCTGCGCACGGTGTCGCGCGAAGAGTTTGCCGACTACCTCGACTGGGCCGCCAATGGCCTGAAGTCGCTCGAGTTCAGCCAGGACATTCAAAGCGTGGATTTTGACGACCAGCAGCGGCAATTTGTCGTCACCACCCAGCGCGCCACCTACCGGGCACGCCACGTCTGTCTGGGCATCGGCAAACGCATCAAGCTGCCGGACTGCGTTACCGAACAAAACGATCGCTGCTTCCATGCCAGCGAGATGACGTTGCGTAACCCGGATCTGACCGGCAAGCGCGTCACCATCGTCGGCGGCGGCCAGAGCGGTGCCGATCTGTTCCTGAACATCTTCCGCGCCGAGTGGGGCCAGCCGGCGCAGTTGAACTGGATCTCGCGTCGCAACAACTATAACGCCCTGGATGAAGCCGCTTTCGCCAACGAGTACTTCACCCCGGACTACGTTGACAGCTTCTATGGCCTGAACGACAGCGCCAAACAGCGCATGCTGACCGAGCAGAAGATGACTTCTGACGGCATCACCAGCGACTCGCTGTTAGCTATTTACCGGGCGATGTACCACCAGTTTGAAGTGCTGCGCGAAAAGCCCTGGGCGCACCTGTTACCCAGCCGCTCGCTGGCGGCGATCCAGGCCGCAGGCAACGGCTGGCAGTTAGTGACCCACCATCATCTCGATCAGGGCAAAGAAACCTTCGATACCGACGTGGTGATCTTCGCCACCGGCTATCAGCAGGATCGTCCGGCTTTCCTTGAGCCGCTGGCGGACCGTCTGTTAACCACCGCCGATGACCAGTACCGCGTGGCCCCCGACTTCACCCTGGAGTGGCAAGGCCCCAGCGAAAATTGCCTGTTTGCGGTGAACGCCGGTATGCACAGTCACGGCATCGCCGAACCCCAGCTCAGCCTGATGGCCTGGCGTTCGGCTCGTATTCTCAACCGGGCTTTAGGACGCGACCAGTTCGATTTAACGTCCACCCCGGCGGTGATCCAATGGCGCAGCCAGCAACCGGGCACCCCAGCCCGAGCGACACACGCCATGCTCAATTACACCGAGTTTTAACTACACACCAATGATGGGAAACACTGGAAGATAATGATGAAGCGCAAACACCTCTGGGTATTAAATCCTTGTCTGCTGGCGATGATCGCACCAGCAGCAGCCTGGGCAGAAGAACAAAAAAGCGAAGAGCAAATGGTGGTTTCCGCCAGCCGTGCGCACCGTACCGTAGCAGAAATGGCGCAGACCACCTGGGTGATTGAGAGCCAGGAAATTGAGCAACAGGTACAGGGCGGCAAAGAGATCAAGGATATGCTGGCGCAGTTGATCCCGGGGATGGACGTCAGCGGTCAGGGCCGAACCAACTACGGCATGAACCTGCGTGGCCGTTCAATGATGGTGATGATCGACGGCGTGCGTTTGAACTCTTCGCGCAGCGACAGCCGCCAGTTGGATTCGATCGACCCGTTTAATATCGACCACATTGAAGTAATCTCCGGTGCCACCTCGCTGTACGGCGGCGGCAGCACCGGCGGTTTGATCAACATCGTCACCAAAAAAGGCCAGAAAGAGCAGCAGGTTGAGCTGCAGATCGGCGGAAAAACCGGCTTTGGCGGCCATAACGACCACGACGAAAACGTGGCGGCGGCGGTCAGCGGCGGCAACGATAATGCCTCGGGCCGCCTGTCGGTCTCTTACCAGCGCTACGGCGGCTGGTACGACGGCAAGGGCAATGAAGTCTTGATCGACAATACCCAGACTGGCCTGCAATATTCCGATCGCCTCGACGTGATGGGTACCGGCACCATTAATATCGACGATCACCAGCAGCTGCAACTGACCACCCAGTATTACAAAAGCCAGTCCGACGGCGACCACGGCCTGTTCCTGGGGGAGAATTTCTCCGCGGTGACCGGCAGCGCCAAAGCTTATAACAGCGGCAACCTGAATTCGGACCGTATTCCTGGCACTGAACGTCACCTGATCAACCTGCAGTACTCCAATACCGATTTCCTCGGGCAGGATCTGGTGGCGCAGGTTTATTATCGCGATGAGTCGCTGACCTTCTACCCGTTCCCGACGCTGGCGGGCAAAGCACCGGACTACTACGTCAGCAGCATCGGTGCCTCGCAGCAGAAAACCGATTTTTACGGCGGCAAGCTGACGCTGAACAGCAAACCGATCGACGCCCTGACGCTGACCTACGGCATCGACGCCGAGCATGAAACTTTCAATTCCAACCAGCAGTTCTTCGATCTGGCCAAGGCGCAACAGTCCGGCGGCATGGACTTGCAAAACGCCTATAACACCGGGCGTTACCCAGGCTACACCACCAGCAATTTGGCCACCTTTATGCAGGCCAGTTACGATATCAACCCTATCTTTACCCTAAGCGGCGGTGTGCGTTATCAGTACACTGAAAACAAGATTGATGACTTTGTTGGCTATAACCAACAGCAGGCCATCGCCACCGGCGGCGCGACCTCAGCGGACGCGATCCCAGGTGGGAAAACCGACTATAACAACGCCCTGTTCAACGCCGGCCTGCTGGCGCACCTGACCGAACGCCAACAGACCTGGGTCAACTTCTCGCAGGGTTACGAGATCCCGGATCCGGGCAAATATTACGGCAACGGCACTTATTCGCTGAACAACGGCCACTATCAGTTGAACAAAAGCGTCAACGTCGGCGATTCCAAGCTGGAAGGCATTAAGGTTAACTCTTATGAGCTCGGCTGGCGCTATACCGGTGACAACCTGCGTACGCAGATCGCCGGCTACTACTCACTGTCTGATAAGAGCATTTCGATCAACAAAACCGATATGACCATCAACGTCAATTCGGATAAGCGTCGTATCTACGGGGTGGAAGGCGCGGTCGATTACTTCTTCGAAGACAGTGACTGGAGCGCGGGCACCAACTTCAACTTCATTCGCTCCGAGACCAAGGTCAACGGCGAGTGGAAAAAACTGTTGGTGGACACGGCAAGCCCATCGAAAGTCACCGCCTATGTCGGCTGGGCACCGGGCGACTGGAACCTGCGCCTGCAGTCACAACAGAGCTTCGATGTCTCGGATGACGGTGATTACACCAAGGCCGGCTCCACTCAGGGCCGCAAAATTGATGGCTACAACACCATCGATTTCCTCGGCAGCTATGCCCTGCCAGTGGGTAAACTCAGCTTTAGCGTAGAGAACCTGCTGGACAAGGAATACACCACCGTCTGGGGCCAGCGCGCACCGATCCTTTATAGCCCAACCTACGGCTCACCAGAGCTTTACAGCTATAAAGGCCGTGGCCGCACCTTTGGTCTGAACTACTCCGTACTGTTCTGATCCCTGCCTGGGCGCATTTTCGCGCCCAAACAGAATGAAGAAAGGGCCACTTCGGCCCTTTCTTCATTTCTTGAACGGGTGCTGCGCGACCCAGTGCTCGGCGATATCCTGCCGCCGGCATACCCAAACCCGATCGTGTTGCTCGATATAATCCAGAAAACGCTGCAATGCGCGAAACTTGCCAGGACGCCCCAGCAAGCGACAATGCATGCCGATCGACAGCATCTTCGGCGACTCTGCCCCTTCGGCATACAGCACGTCAAAACTGTCTTTAAGATAGGTAAAGAACTGTTCGCCGGTGTTAAACCCCTGCGGCGAAGCGAAACGCATGTCGTTAGTCTCTAGCGTATAGGGCACGATCAAATGCGGTTTCTTCTCGCCATTGGCGCACTGCACCTCGGTCCAGAACGGCAGGTCGTCGCCGTAATAGTCGCTGTCGTACAGTAAACCTCCTTGTTCCACCACCAACCGACGAGTATTCGGGCTATCGCGACCGGTATACCAGCCGAGCGGCGCCTTGCCGAACAGATCGCGCAGTACGGTGATGGCCTGCTGCATATGCTGCCGTTCGGTCGCTTCATCCATATGTTGATAGTGGATCCAGCGCCAACCGTGGCTGACTACGTCGTAATCGGCGTTTTTAATCGCTTCAACCACCAACGGATTACGCGCCAGTGCCATTCCCACGCCAAACACCGTCAACGGCAGACCACGGCGCTGAAACTCATGATGAATGCGCCAGAAACCAGCACGTGAACCATATTCGTACAAGGAATCCATCGACATATGCCGTTCGGGATAACTGGCAGCACCAATGATATCGGAGAGAAACTGTTCCGAACCGGCGTCGCCGTGCAGCACGTTATTTTCAGCGCCTTCTTCGTAGTTGAGAACAAACTGCACCGCGATTCGCGCCTGACCAGGCCAACCAGCGTGCGGCGGACGACCACCGTAGCCGATTAAATCTCGGGGATAATCTTGATTGAACTGGAACTCACCCATCGCTGTTTCCCTTTACTGATTACCCGCTAAAACTGCCAAACATACCGGACAAGGGTTTTGCCCGCGGAAAATCCAGATCGCCGTGTTTGCTGGTGCTCAGACCAAGGGCATTCAACGACTCGATCATTTTCACCGCGGCGCTGACACCGTCGATCACCGGGATCCCCAGCTCCAGCGTCAGTTCACGCGCCAAATCCGCCATGCCGCCACAACCGAGCACAATCGCGCCGCTGCCGTCCTGTTGTTTTGCCTGGATGCACTGTTCACGTACCTTTTGCTGCGCCAGACCACTTCCATCTTCCAGCGCCAACACCGGCAGGTCGATCGCATGCAACGCGGCGCAGTGTCGCTCAAAACCATATTGATGCAGTAAATGTCGTGCGATAACCAACGTACGCGGCAGCGTGGTGACGATGGAAAAACGCGTCGCCACCAGCGTCGCCATATGCATTGCCGCCTCGGCGATGCCAATCACCGGCCGGTTTGCCAACTCCCGCGCCGCCAGCAGGCCCGGATCGCCGAAACAGGCGATGACATGGCCGCTGACTCCCGCATCTCGGCCCAACTTCACCTGCTGCAATACGCCGATCGCAGCAATGGCTTCGTCAAAATGCCCTTCTATTGACGGCGCCCCTTCCTGTGGGCAAACCGCCAGGATCTTGGTTCCCGGCGAGGCCACCGAACGGGCAGCGGCAGCAATGGTTTCCGTCATTACCCGGCTGGTATTTGGATTGATGACCTGAATGATGCAGTCAGCGATCATAGCGGTTCCCTCGAGCCGGATTCGGCAAATATCCGGGCAAAATCCGGCGTTTCATTTGCACCATGATCAAACCGCAGGTTGGCCACGATGTCGTCAAAATGGCGGGCCATATGATCCGCCAGCGCCACACTGTCTTTGTCGCGCAACAGCCCCAGCAGATCACCGTGGTCGTGGCAACGACAACCCTGCTGCCAGGGCGAGCCGTAAACGGCTATCACCAACGATGAACGCAGTGTGAGCAGCGAAACCATCTCGGTCAGCACCTGATTACCGGCGATCGCTTGCAATTGAACGTGGAACGCGGCGGACAGGCGGATCGCCGCCGCACCGTCCTGATCGCGGTGCGCCTGCTGTTCCTGCGCCACTAGCTCTGCCATCGCCAGCAAATGCTCTTCTTTGCAGTGGGTAACCACCTGCGGCAGGTTGGCGCACTCCAGCATTTTTCTCGTCTGGAAAACATTCGCCGCTTCGTCCTGCCCCGGCGTGGCAACCTGTGCACCACGTTTGGGCAGTTGAGTGACCAGTTGCACTGCGGCAAGGCGCTGCAGCACCCGCCGGATGCCGGTTCGGCTGACGCCAAAAGTCTCCGCCAACGCTTCTTCCGGCAATTTGCTGCCGGGCAGCAACCGATGTTCGACGATGGCTTTCACCAGCGAGTTGTAAATGCAATCGTCTTTATCTTCAATGAAATAACTGGCCTGTTGCCCATGCCACGCGGCGTTAGTGTCGATCGCTGTACCGATCATTTTTCTGCTCCCCGTCCCCTTCAATCGTCAAATCGTATACAAGAATTAGATATTTTGTATACAAAAAAGAGCAGTCTGGCCTGGATCCTGCAAATGCCCTCTCAGCAATCTTTGCCAAAAAACAGATAACAACATCCGGGTGACGTTCTTGAGAGGAGCACGATTTATGCCAAACCCTAATGAAAACTACAGTCCCAAGCTGTGCAACGACGATCTGGCACCCACGCGTGACCAGAACTGGAGCTGGTACAACATATTTTCTTTCTGGATGTCCGATGTACACAGCATGGGCGGCTATGTGGTGGCCGCCAGCTTTTTCGCCCTCGGCCTGTCGAGTTGGCAGGTTTTGATTTGTCTGCTGGTAGGGATTTGCATCGTGCAGTTTTGCGCAAACCTGGTGGCTAAGCCCAGCCAACTCGGCGGCGTGCCCTACGCCGTATTAAGCCGCCAGGCGTTTGGCGTGTTCGGCGCCAATATTCCGGCGGTGATCCGCGGTATGATCGCCTTCGCCTGGTACGGCATCCAAACTTATCTGGCCTCCAACGCGTTGATGCTGACGCTGCTGAAATTCTTCCCGTCGCTGGAACCGATGACCCAGCCGCATTTCCTCGGGCTGTCGCAGCTTGGCTGGGGCTGTTACATCATCATGTGGCTGTTGCAGGCGATGGTGTTTTGGCACGGTATGCAGGCAATCAAGCGTTTTATCGATATCGCCGGACCGGCGGTTTACCTGGTGATGTTTGCGCTGGCGGGCTGGATTGTTTATCGCGTCGGTTTCTCCAACCTTTCCCTCACGCTGTCGAGCAAAAACCTGAGCACCGGCGAACAGGGCTGGCTGATGCTGACCGCGACCGCGCTGGTGGTGTCCTACTTCTCCGGCCCGCTGCTTAACTTCGGCGACTTTACCCGCTACGGCAAAAGCTTTGCCGAAGTGCAGCGCGGTAACCGTTGGGGCTTGCCGTTCAACTATCTGCTGTTCTCATTGGTGACCGTGGTGATCGTTTCCGGCACCCTGCCGCTGTTTGGGCAACTGATCACCGACCCGATCGAAACCGTTACCCGTCTCGACAGCGATATTGCCGTCGCCCTGGGTTTGCTGACCATGATTGTCGCCACTATCGGCATCAATATTGTGGCCAACTTTGTCTCACCGGCGTTTGATTTTTCCAACTGCTCGCCGCAGAAGATCAGCTTCCGCACCGGCGGGATGATCGCCGCCGTCGGCTCATTCCTGCTGACACCGTGGAACCTGTTCCAGTCACCCGAACTGATTCATTACACGCTGGACGTATTGGCTGCCTTTATCGGCCCGCTGTTCGGTATTCTGTTGGTCGACTTTTACATCATCAAGCGCGGTGAATTGCACGTCGACGATTTGTATAACGCCACGCCAAACGGCCGTTACTGGTACAAGAACGGGTTCAATCCGAATGCGATTTGGGCGCTGGTGCCGTCAGTGGTGATCGGGTTGGCGATCAGTTTTACGCCGAGTCTGCATCAGGTGGCGAACTTCAGTTGGTTTATCGGGGCGGCACTGGGTGGGGGATGTTATCGAATCATTGCCCGTCGCGAATGGGCAGCCAATCAGGCGGTAACCTTTGCCAAGGCGGAATTAAGCAAAGATTAAAAACAACGAAGCCCTGAGTTATTACTAACTCAGGGCTTCTTAATGTTGGCGGAACGGACGGGGCTCGAACCCGCGACCCCCTGCGTGACAGGCAGGTATTCTAACCAACTGAACTACCGCTCCGCGCCGTTCTTCTCTTTCGAGAGGAACGAGGCGCATATTACGGTTGAGCCACTATGGCGTCAATGCCTTTTTCTTACCAAATGAACCGTTTGCACAGTTTTTCAGCTAACCGGGCCGAAAGATTATCGGCTCGGATTAAAACGCCGTTATTCCACTTCGGTACGCCACAGGCAACTGCCGCCCTTTTTCGCCACTAAATCCAGACGCGCTTCGTGGGCCACCATTTCTTCATCGCTGGCATAGACGACTTTCATCGTCGTCGCCGGGCGCACAATGCGCTGAATGTCCTGCGTTGAATTGCTATTTTGCGTATCGCCTTCCATCTGGAAGGCCATTGACGTCTGACCGCCGGTCATCGCCAGATAGACTTCCGCCAGGATCTCGGCATCGAGCAAGGCGCCGTGCAGCGTACGCTTGCTGTTGTCTATCTCGTAACGGCTGCATAACGCATCGAGGTTGTTACGCTTGCCGGGAAACAGGCGGCGCGCCATTAACAGGCTGTCGGTGATGGTACAGAAGGTATCGGTCTTCGGGATGCCCTGCTGCAACATGCGGAATTCGTGATCCATAAAGCCGATGTCGAACGCCGCGTTATGGATGACTAACTCGCCGCCGCGGATAAAGTCGATAAACTCATCGGCAATTTGGGCAAAGGTCGGTTTATCCGCCAGGAACTCATCGCTGATGCCGTGAACCCCATAGGCCTCAGGATCCACCAGCCGATCCGGCTTGATGTAAACATGGTAGTGACGACCGGTTGGGCGGCGGTTAATCACTTCCAGCGCGCCAATTTCAATGATGCGGTGGCCTTCGTAATGCACCCCGAGTTTGTTCATACCGGTGGTTTCGGTATCGAGGACAATCTGTCTGGTGGTTGTTGAGATCATATTGCAGTGCTCGCAGCGCTTGTTTATGTCAGACTTGGCTTTTATAAAACTGATAGGAAGAGTCTACCAGAGATGCTCAAACAGGTAGAAATTTTCACCGACGGATCCTGCCTTGGCAACCCGGGCCCCGGTGGTTATGGTGCAATACTGCGCTATAAGCAGACTGAAAAAACCTTCAGCGCGGGCTTCCGCCTGACCACCAACAACCGCATGGAGATGATGGCGGCGATTGTCGCGCTGGAAGCTCTGACTACGCCCTGCGAAGTGACCCTGAGCACCGACAGCCAGTATGTACGTCAGGGCATTACCACCTGGATCCACAACTGGAAAAAGCGCGGCTGGAAAACGGCCGACAAAAAACCGGTCAAGAATGTCGATTTATGGCAGCGGTTGGATTTGGCCATTCAACGCCATACGGTTAAATGGGAATGGGTCAAGGGCCACGCCGGCCATCCGGAAAACGAACGCTGCGACGTGCTGGCGCGTGATGCGGCCGGCAATCCAACCCAGGATGATGTCGGTTACAAACCGGAAAGTTAAGGCAGTTTGCGATAACTCTTGGTCGCGCCGACGGCGCGGCTGAGAGCAGGTTTTCTCGCACCGAATTTCATCGGCGTTGGCGTCAGCGGCAAGGTGCGTTTACGCGCCACAATCACGCTCATGCAGCCCAATGCCGGCAAATGGGTACATAAAAATTTCCCGCCTTTACGCTGCCACGGCAACACGTGAAAACGCGACTGATGCAGTACTTCATAATTAAGCAGGCTCAGCCAGTCCAACAAACGCATCTGGGTGAACATCCGACTAGCATAAGGTTGACGGTGACGTAACCCTGGCACCAACTTACCCAGCCCCAATAAACTGAACGGATTGAAACTGCTGATCACCAGCCAGCCGTCGTCGATCAACACGCGATCCACCTCTCGCAGCATGCGGTGCGGGTCATCAGCATAGGACAGCGTATGCGCCAACAGGCAGGCATCCACCGATTTGGCAGCAAAAGGGAGCTGATAGGCATCCGCGATCACCTGCAGGTTCTGCCCTTCCAGGGCTACATTTACCTGATGAGAAATGGCGCATTTGTCGGTCGCCAGACTGGCACTGAGATTACCGAGCTTTAACAGGTGGAAACCAAACAGCTTCGACCACCAGGGTTGCAACTGCCGCTCGAGCGCCTCACGATAGTATTCTCCCCACGGCAACTCTGCCCAGGACTGTGGGCCGGTGAGCTTTTGTAGAGTATGGGCTGGTTTCATGATTTATTATCTTCTTTCAAGCCGTTGCCAACGAGAGGTCCAACATGAATCTTATCAGCATTCCCGCCTTCCAGGACAATTACATTTGGTTATTGGATAACCAGCAGGGGCATTGCATTATTGTCGATCCCGGTGAAGCACAGCCGGTATTGGAAACGCTGGATCGCCTGAATCTGACGCCTGACGCCATTGTGCTTACCCATCATCATCACGATCACGTTGGCGGCGTAGCGCAAATTGTGGCGCGTTATTCCGGGCTAAAAGTCTATGGGCCGCAGGAAACTGCCGACAAGGGAGCCAACCACATCGTTCATGATGGCGAAACCATCGAAATTAACGGCCAGAAATTCGCCACAATCGCGGTTCCCGGACATACCTTGGGCCATGTAGCATTCTATAGCGCACCTTATCTGTTCTGCGGAGACACTATTTTCTCTGCTGGCTGCGGAAGGCTTTTTGAAGGCACCGCAGAGCAAATGTTCAACTCATTTCAACAGCTCGCGCAACTTCCCGATAACACCTTAATTTGTTGTGCGCATGAATATACGCTTTCAAATCTTAAGTTTGCGCGAGCTATTTTGCCGAAAGATCGACACATTGAAACATATCAGCAACAAGTTGAGGCGTTACGGGCAAAAGGCCAATCCAGCGTACCCACGACGCTACAATTAGAGCGTAAAATTAACCTATTTTTACGTTGCCATGACACTGATTTACAAAGAGAATTAGGCTTTCATACGCCACCAGAGCATCTTCATTCGGTTTTTTCCGAATTACGCCTGCGTAAAGACAACTTCTGAGCTTTTAGTTGTGTTGTTTGGCGAAGCAAAGTATGATTGCTCGTCTTTTAAGCAACTACATTGACACACACATGAAGGCTAAAGCGATATTTCTCGCCTCAGTCTTGCTAGTGGGGTGCCAGTCGTCAGGCAGGACGCACCGGCCCCAGAACAGCATGCACAGAGTTTGTCTTCGGCAGGTCAAGAAGGTGAAGCAGGAGAGTACACAGCGAATGGTCGAGCGAGCTCGGCGCGGTGGCTAGATAACAATAGTGGTGCCGCGCAACAGAACCTGTGGAACTTCATTAGCGACGAGCTGAAGATGGAGGTTCCGGAAAATTCCCGGATCCGTGATCAAAAAAGAAAGTACCTAAAAAGTAAGAGCTATCTCCACGATGTAACATTACGGGCAGAGCCGTACATGTACTGGATAGTCGGGCAGATTAAGAAACGCAATATGCCGATGGAACTGGTACTGCTACCCATAGTGGAGAGCGCTTTTGACCCCCACGCCACGTCAAGTGCCAACGCCGCAGGGCTATGGCAAATCGTGCCGCAAACGGGTCGGAATTATGGTTTGAAAAACAACCAGTGGTATGACGGGCGACGCGATGTCGTGGCCTCGACGACTGCTGCGCTTGATATGATGCAGTATTTGAACCGCATGTTTAACGGTGACTGGTTACTGACCATTGCCGCTTATAACAGTGGTGAAGGCCGTGTCATGCAGGCGGTTAAGGCGAATAAACGCCAGGGTAAGCCAACCAATTTCTGGGCATTGTCGCTTCCGCGTGAAACGTCAATTTATGTCCCGAAAATGCTGGCGCTGAGCGACATCATTAAAAACAGCAAGAAGTACGGTATCAATCTGCCTAAGACTGATAACACCCGTGCACTGGCGCGTATTGATGTTGGTCAGCAAATACAGTTAACTCAGGCGGCTGAGATGGCTGGGCTTTCACTGACCAAGATGAAGGCTTATAACCCAGGCTACAAAAAAGGCGTTACGGCACCCAACGGGCCCCATTATATTATGGTTCCCAAAGGTCATGCCGATCAGCTGAAAGACTCGTTGGCCGATGGCCAGATCGCAGTGACTCAGCCAACCACTCAGTTGGCGAAGAACAGCGGCCTGTCTGGTGGCAGCTCGTATAAAGTGCGCTCCGGCGACACGGTATCGGGCATTGCCAAGCGGTTGAATATCAAGTCCAGCGATTTGCAGAGTTGGAACAATTTGCGCGCCAAGAGCACGCTAAAAGTTGGGCAAACCCTGCAAGTGGCCAGCAATACCGGCAGTAACAGCAGCATCACCTATCAGGTTCGTAAAGGTGATTCGCTTGCCAGTATTGCACGTCGTCACGGCGTCGATATTAACGACGTGATGCGTTGGAACTCAACGCTTGCCAAAGCCAACAGCAACCTGCAGCCGGGTCTGAAATTGACCCTGTTTGTCAGCGATAAAACGTCGCCGGATACCTAAATTTTCGGCACAAAAAAAGCACCCTTCGGGGTGCTTTTTTATTGTCTGAATATGGTGCGAATATTACCAATGCGGCTTGTCGGCTTCAGGGTGAAACTCCACCAGCAGCGGATTATGATCCGATGCGCTGGTCACCAGCACCGAAGCCTCTGCCACCCCCATGTTGCGATAAAACACAAAGTCCAGCGGGCGGCCAAACGCCTTGCGGCGGTGATCGTCGGTAAAGTTCACCTCACGCAGCGCCATATCACTGGCAAACTGGTATAGCGCATTAATTCGCTTACGACTCCAGGCATTAAAATCCCCGGCCATGATCACCGGCCCCTGGTGATTGGCAATCTGCTCACCAATTGGTCCCAGTTGCTTACTGTAGACATCCACGCCCAGGCTGAAATTCACCGCATGGATATTCACCACCATCAAAAGCTGGCCGTTAAACAACGGGTAGACGGTAATCAACGCCGACTTGGCCAGCCGCAGCAATGGCTCACGTTCACGCAGTGGGCAACAATAGACCGGATGCGCCGCCGCCAGCGTCATTACGCCGGAAGGATGCTGAGGCAACACGAATGCCGGCACCTGATCGGCAGCCAGATAGTTTGACGTGGCAAAGCTCACCAGCTCAGGCGTGGTTTGCGCCTCCTGCAATAGCACCAGTTGCGCATCCTTGCCATAACTTTTCAGCACCGAAAGCCAATCGGCCCGCTGCTGTTTAAAGATGTTCCACACCATCACCCGTAATGCACCGGACGTGGGCAATGCAGCCCCAGGCGGCAGCGGTTGGTTGATGGCGCCAGGGAAAATTCGCTCAACTGGCTGACCTGCAACATACCTCATTGCATAAGTTCGTTTCGGCACGCTATTCGCCTATTTCCCATTAGGATAAAACTGGCAGTGACATTCCCGCCAACAATGAATTGATTATACGCCTGCCCTCGGCTGACGGCATGGCTTTTAGGGGTTATACCCTTTCAGTTATAGGGGCGTGGTACAGGGATTTCAATCTTCTGACAGTATATGTGTGTAAAGGTTGGCGGCGCCGTATCATAAATGCGAAAAGGCCCGCAAAATACGGGCCAGAGAAGAGAGCGTGAGGAGGTTTAGGCTAATTGCGGCCGATATTTCTTATCCAACCGCCCACTTAGGCTAACCAATAATAGAGCCACCAGCACGATCAAAGCACCAATCCACGGAGTTTGTGCCAAGCCCAAAGTGGCTACCGTTTGCCCACCAATCACCGAACCAAGGGCAATACCTACGTTAAAAGCCGCAATGTTCAGGCCGGAGGCCACATCCACCGCGTTCGGCGTGTATTGTTCGGCTTTCTGTACCACATACACCTGCAGCCCCGGAACATTACCAAAGGCAAACACCCCCATGACGATCACCGTCAGCAACGCGGCAATGCTGTGGCTGGCGGTGAATTGGAACACCAGCAGCAGAACGGCCAGCGCGGCAAAAATAAAGCTGAGTGCGCGTACCGCCCCGTGACGATCCGCCAGTTTGCCACCCCAGATGTTACCTATCGCCACCGCAATGCCGTAGGCCAGCAGGATCCAACTGACTGCCGGAGCAGAAAAGCCCGCCAACTCCTGCATCATCGGAGCCAGGAAGGTGAAAGTCGTGAACACGCCGCCGTAACCCAGTGCAGTAATGGCGTAAATCAGCAACAGGCGAGGATGGGTCAGCACTTTAAACTGTTCCTTAATACTGGCGCTGGCCTGATTTTTAATGTTGTTTGGCACCAAAATAGCGCTGGCTACGGTGGCTATGACACCAATCAGTGATACTGCCAGGAAGGTTTCACGCCAGCCAAAGTGCTGACCGATAAAGGTCCCCAATGGCACCCCTGTCACCAGCGCCACGGTCAGGCCACCAAACATGATGGCGATCGCCGAAGCGGCCTTCTCTTTCGCGACCAGGCCGGTAGCAATAGTCGAACCGATTGAGAAGAAGACCCCGTGGGCCAGGCCGGTCAACAAGCGGGCCACCACCAGCGTCCCATAGCCAGGCGACTGCCAGGCCAATAAGTTACCGAGAGTGAACAGCACCATCAGGCTGATCAGCAACAACTTGCGCGGCACGCGACCGGTTAAGGCTGTCAGCACCGGTGCGCCAATAGCCACGCCGATAGCATAAATGGTTACCAGCAGCCCGGCTGACGGTACGGTCACCCCCAACTGTTCTGCGATAGTCGGGATAAGTCCGACAATCACAAACTCCGTGGTGCCGATAGCAAAGGCACTAATGGTCAATGCAAGTAATGCGAGAGGCATCTTTTTACTCCAAATAGCATTCAGGTTGATGGCGGCTATTATCGACCCGTGCTTAAATGATAAAAATGCTCAAAATATCAAATTAATTTTGCCAATGGAGCAACAGTGAAAGCGAACTCTGATGAGTTAATTACCTTCGTCACCGTGGTGGAAAGCGGTAGCTTCAGCCGGGCAGCAGAACAACTTGATCAGGCCAATTCGGTGGTCAGCCGCACGGTCAAGAAGCTGGAGGCCAAGTTGGGCGTAACGTTACTCAACCGCACTACGCGCCAGATCAGTCTGACGCAGGAAGGGGAAAACTATTTCCGTCAGGTACAGAAGGTACTGAGTGATATGGCTGCGGCAGAGAATGCGCTGATGGAAAGCCGTCAGCGTCCGCAGGGACTACTACGCGTCGATGCCGCCACCCCGGTGGTGCTGCACGTATTGACCCCGCTGGTGGCGGAGTTTCGGACACTGTATCCGGAAATGTCGTTGTCGCTGGTGTCGTCGGAGAACTTTATCAATCTGATTGAGCGCAAGGTGGATATCGCCATTCGCGTCGGCGAATTGACCGACTCCAGTCTCAAGGCACGCAAGCTGATGACCAGCTACCGGCGTGTGCTGGCCTCCCCCGCCTATTTGGCACAGTACGGTACGCCGCAAAAGGTAGAAGAATTAGAGCAGCATAGCTGCATTGGTTTTAACGATTTGCCCAGCCTCAACCGCTGGCCACTGGCCTGTGCTGATGGCCGCCAGTTGGAAATTACGCCTGGCCTGACCACCAACAGTGGGGAAACCCAGCGTCATCTGTGTCTGCACGGCAACGGTATTGCCTGCCTGTCGAATTTTATGATTGATGCCGATATCGAGCGCGGCGATCTGGTGCCGATTTTGGTTGAAGAAACCCTGCCGGTAGCAATGCCCGTTAACGCGGTGTATTACAGCGACAGTGCAGTTAGCAATCGCCTGCGCAGCTTTATCGATTTTATCAGTGAGCGATTGGCGCAATAAAAAAGGCGCCCGTTTGGGCGCCTCAATGCGTATGCCGTGGAAAATCAATCCCAGTTAGGTGCCAGACCTTCCGGGCTGACCAAACGGCCATTGTTTTCCAATTTGGCGATTTCCGCCATTTCCTCGGCGGTCAACGTTAGCTGTTGCGCCAACAGGTTGCTCGCCAGGTTTTCACGCTTGGTTGATGATGGGATCACCGCGTAACCCAGTTGCAGCGCCCAGGCCAGGATAACCTGCGCCGGAGTAGCATGGCGGCGTGCCGCGATGGCCTTGATGGTCTCATCCTGCAGTGCCTGCCCATAGGCCAGCGTCATATAGGAAGTGATGGCGATGCCATGCTGCTGGGCAAATTCCACCACTTTGCAGTTCTGCAGATATGGCGACAGCTCGATTTGGTTCGTGGCGATCTGATCGCTACCCACGGCATCAATCGCCTGTTGCATCAGATCCAGAGTGAAGTTGGAGACCCCAATCTGGCGGGTCAGGCCCAGTTTTTTGGCTTCCGCCAGCTCAGTCATAAACTCGGCCACCGAGACTTCGTCATTCGGCGAAGGCCAGTGGATCAGAGTCAGATCAACATAGCTGGTTTGCAGTTTAGTCAGGCTCTCCCGCAGGCTTGGGATCAGCTTGCCCTTCGCCAGATTGGCGATCCAGATTTTGGTGGTGATAAACAGCTCGTCACGTGGCACACCGCTGGCAGCAATCGCCTGGCCCACCGCAGCTTCATTTTCGTAGATTTGTGCAGTATCAATGGCGCGATACCCCAGCTCCAGCGCCGTGCTGACCGAGTCGATGACGACCTGATCCTGAAGACGGAAGGTACCTAAACCAAATGCAGGGATGCTCATAATTTTATTCTCTCATTAGGATGTTGAAGCGATATGGGAGGATTATGGCAACTGTTTTGTTGATCAAAAACGCCATATTGTGCATAAGACTTTTGATTAAACGGCAACAATTGCCGGGGTGAGCACCCCGGCAACGCAAAATTACGACCAGCGGCGCAGGATCAGTGAGGTATTGATGCCACCAAACGCGAAGTTGTTTGATTGCACAAACTCGGTCTCAATCTGACGATAGCCGCCCATGATGTAGTCCAGATCGCCACAATCGCGGTCCGGCTCACTGAGGTTAATGGTCGGCGCAAAGCGGCCTTCACGCATCATTTCCAGCGCCATCCAGGCCTCCAGTGCGCCGCAGGCCCCCAGCGTATGACCAAAATAACTTTTTAATGATGAAATCGGTGTGCTATTGCCGAAGATCGCTGCCGTTGCCTGACTTTCTGCGATATCACCACGATCGGTCGCCGTGCCGTGGGCACTAATATAACCAATATCGCTGCTCGCCAGCCCGGAGGCCTTCAGCGCCTGCTGCATGCAGATTTGCATGGTTTCCTGCTGCGGCTGGGTAATATGAGCCGCATCGCAGTTGGTGGCGAAGCCGATAATCTCGCCATAAATGGTGGCACCACGCGCTAACGCGTGCTCCAACGACTCCAGGATCAGCGTCCCGGCGCCTTCGCCAATCACCAGTCCGTCACGTTGACAGTCAAACGGACGTGGCGAAAGCTCCGGATGATCGTTCTGCTGACTGGTGGCAAACAGCGTATCGAATACCGCCGCCTCTGAAGGGCACAGCTCTTCGGCACCGCCCGCCACCATCACTGTCTGATAGCCGTGGCGAATGCTCTCGTAAGCGTAGCCAATTGCCTGACTGCCCGAGGTGCAGGCGCTGGAGGTCGGGATCACCCTACCGCGCAGACCGAAGAACAGGCCAGTGTTCACCGCCGCGGTATGAGGCATCATTTGCACATAGGTGGTGCCGGTAATATTGCCGGTGTGCTTCTCGGTTAACATGGTGGCGAACTCGCTGACCGGCTTGGTACTACCGGTCGATGAACCGTAGGCGATACCGGTCTCACCATTGGTCAGTACCGCCTCCCCCAGTAACCCAGCCTGCTCAAGTGCCAGTTCGGTGGCGCGGGTGGCCAACAGTGAAACCCGCCCCATCGAACGAATGCGCTTGCGGGTATAGTGCTCCGGCAACACGAAATTCTCGACCGGCGCGCCAAGGTGGGTATTCAGCCCCTGATACTCTTCCCACTGCGTCATATAACGCACCGCATTCTTGCCCTGCTGCAGGCGGCTGGATACCTCTGCCCAGCTATTGCCAAACGCGGTCACGCCTGCCATGCCGGTAACTACCACTCGTTGTGTCATACCATTCCTCCATTAATGGAAATGACCTGCCGCGTCACATAGCCGGCGATATCCGACATCAGATAGCTGGCCAGCCCGGCCACCTCTTCCGCCGAGCCCATGCGTTTGAGTGGGATAACGCGCATCGCTTCATCCAGCGCCGCCGGCTCCATGTCGATCATGCCGGTGTCAATCAGCCCAGGCGCAATGCAGTTAACGGTGATTTTGCGTTTCGCCAGCTCAATCGCCAGTGCCTTGCAGGCACCAATCACCCCTGCTTTGGCCGCACTGTAGTTGACCTGCCCACGGTTACCCATCACGCCGGAAACCGACGACAGCGCGACGATCCGCCCACCCTTGCGCAGGCCAATCATCGGCATCACGCAGGGGTGCAGTACGTTGTAGAAGCTGTCGAGATTGGTATGGATCACGCCATCCCAGTCGTCTTCACTCAGCGCAGGGAAAGCGCCATCGCGGGTAATACCGGCATTGTTCACCACGCCATAATAGGCGCCGTGGGTTTCAATATCCTGCTCCAGCACCTCACGGCACTGGCTGCGATTGCTGATATCAAACTGAATCAGCCGCCCTTTCCCGCCGGCGCTGATAATCTGCTGCAGTGTGTGTTCGGCCCCGGTCTTATCGCTGTGGTAGTGAACGGCTATCAAAAAGCCATCGGCAGCCAGGCGGCAGGCAATAGCCTGACCGATCCCTTTACTGGCGCCGGTGACTAAAACGGAACGCATCATGCGTCTCCCCTTAAGGTCGTCAATTGAATGATTTCTTGTTGATCAGGCTGGTAAGTGTTCAGCCTGCCCTGTGCGATGCGCACATTATCGATACTGATTTCACACTCAAAACTGGCCAGCTTTTCATCTTTTAACAGTTGCTGCACGCTAACCAACAGTTTACTGCCGGCAGGAAAAGCCGGTAACTCACAGTGAATCGCCCGCCCGCCAAGCAGCATGCCAAGCTGTGGCGACTGAGCGCTCTGACAAGCATGCCAGCCGCTCCAGACCCCGATCGCCTGTGCCATCAGCTCAATGCCATACCAGCCCGGCAGTGCGCCTTGCGCGTCAAGAAACGGTGCCAGCACGCCGTCGACACTGACCGTGACGGAACATAGGGCATGCTCTTCGCCCACTTCAAGCACCTGCTCCAGCAGCACCATTGGAGAGGCATGGGGCAGATAGTATTCGGCGGCGTGATAATGAATCATCGGGCGTCCCCCAGCAGCAGACAAGCATTGTTACCGCCAAAGGCAAACGAATTGGACAAAATCGCACGCTGCCCCAGTAATTGTGGCTGGCAAACCAGACCGATCGGTGCCAGTTCGGCATCGCGCGGCACGCGGCTGAAATCTTGCTGCGGCAGCGGCAATGGCTGAGTCAACAATAGCCAACTCAGCGCCGCCTCCACCGCACCGGCCGCGCCCAGCGTGTGGCCTGTGAGATGTTTGGTAGAACTGCAGGGCGTCTCGTTGCCAAACAGCCGATTTACCACCTGCGCTTCAACCTGATCGTTCAGCCGTGTAGCCGTACCGTGCAGATTAATATAACCAATTTGTCCGGCATTGAGACCGGCCTGCCGCAGCGCCATGCTGATGGCCCGCTCGGCGCCCTCACCGGCGGGATGCGGTGCTGACATATGCCAGGCATCGGATGATTCGCCAACGCCCAACAGCGCTACCGCTGCCGGTTCCCGCGTTAACAGCATCAACGCCGCTGCCTCGCCGATATTAATGCCACTGCGCTCGGCCGCAAATGGCGTGCAACGTTGTGCGGACAGTGATTCCAGGCTGTTGAACCCGTTAATGGGCATTTGGCACAGGCTGTCGGCACCGCCAACAATCGCCGCATCCACCAACCCGGCGTCGATCAGCCGCTTACCGCTGATGATGGCCCGTGCGCTGGAAGAACAGGCCGTAGACAGGGTATAGGCCGGGCCACGGGTCGCGAGAAAATCACTAAGAAACAAACCCGGATCGCCCAGCTCCTGCTGCCGATAGTCATAGCCCTGCGGCCACTGCCCTGCCTGATACTGCTGCAGCGCCAGCTCGCCTTCATGGATACCGGAGGTGCTGGTGCCCATAATCACCGCGACGCGATCCGCACCGTAGCGGGCGATGGCTTCGCGCACTGGCGTGTCGATCTGTGCCAGCGCCGCCAACAGCAGGCGGTTATTGCGCGAGTTATGGCGTTTGAGAGGTTCAGGAATGGCGGGCAGTTCGCCCAGTACGTTACCGAACCAGGAAGTTTCCCCGCCCAGCAGCCACTGCGCCTGCTGCTGCATGCCGGGCGACCCGCCAAGCGCCAGATTTTCCGCAATCTGCGACAGGCTGTTGCCCAACGCATTCACCATCCCTACGGCAGAGAAGTAAACCATTATTCGCTCCCCAGATTCTGAATAGCGATGCGATAGTGGAAAGCGGATTGGGCAATCGACTGCGGTTCGCGCCGGCCGTCGGCCTGCTGGTAACGGATTTCGCTGATGATCGTCCCGCGATCGTCATACAGCCGGCGCATCTGCGGCCGATCCTCAAGTCGCCACCCGGCGGGCAGTAAGGGTTGCCAGTCAGCCAGCGGCCAATAGCTCAGCATAATGTCGGCCAACACCTGACTGGCCGGGGGCAATTCGCCCACTTTGATCAGCTGTTCGGTGTGGATCCCCTGACGATCGTAGGTCAGGTTGAATAACCGGATACCGAGCGGCGACATGCCCACCAGCTGCAGGCGCTGGCCGTCGGCGTTGAGCAACACCAACATCGAATGTTGCTGCCCTTTCACTTCGGCGGTCAACAGTTGCTGCTGGCTGAAGGGTTGCGCCAGCGTCGGAGCCGGTAATGTCACCCGCGTACCCGGTTTCAGCCACGCCTGCGGCAGGGTTGCCTTCTGCGAACCGGCACAGCCGGCCAGCAGGGTGGCCAGTATTAACAGCGTGATTCGTAAGCCGCGCATCAGGCTTTTCCTCTTTTTCTTCTGGTTGCTAATGTCAGTGGTGCCAACAGAAAGGCCACGGCGATACCGCTGCTCAATACGATGCCAAAACTGCTGATGGCCTGAGTATGACTCAGCACCAGCATGCCAAAGGTCAGTTGGGTGGTGAGTACCGCCATAAAAATGGCAAACATCGAGGTGGTCGGCGTGCCCCGGGGATTGGTAAAGAACAGCGTATAGTTAATGCCGATCCCCAATACCAGCACCAGTGCCAACAGCGAGAACAGGTTCAGCGTATGGCCGCTCAGCGCCAATACCGCAATGCCGCTGCCCAGTGACAGCAGCGTCGGCACCATGCAGCGCAGACCGTGTCGCAGGCCAAAACGCCACAGATAAATCAGTGCGATCGCCGCCACCGACAGCATCAGCAGATACGAAAGATACAGCCGGTAGTGGCCAAAGAGTTCGCTGAATTCGGTTTTACGGTCGATCCAACCGGTGCCCGGTACCTGTTCGGCCAGGGCCTGCATCGCCGCGCTGTTCTGCACGCCGTTGACCGGGACCAGCGCCGCACTGCGCCCATCCGACAGCGTCAACCACAGCAACCGCCACCCCTCGCTGACCACGCTGCCCAGCCACTGCTCCGGCAGCACCCATTCCGGGGTTAAGTCAGGGGCTTTCAGGGCCAGATCCGCCTGTTGTAATTGCGTCATCACCTGTGGTGCCACCCGTTGCAACAGGGCGATGTTCTGCTGTTGGCGCTGAAGCGAAGGCAGAGACAACAGGCGATAATCCGCCAGCACGCCCTGCCGTTTTGCCTGTGCCAGCCTGGGCTGCAATAGCTCGATACGCTGCAACAACTGCTCGGCATTTTCGCCGTACACCACCAACCATTTCTGATCGTTATGCTGCCCGGTCAGCGCCGCGATACGTTGTTCCTGTTGTTGCAACGCCGCGGGTAAAGCCTGCAACTGACCAATATCATCGTCGACCTTCAACTGGCTGAAACCAGCCACCACCAGTAACAACACCGCGGTGGGCAACCCGTAGCGCAGCAAGCGCCGATGGCGCCAGGCATGCAGCCAGCCCAGGATCAGCCGCAGCCCCGGTGCCGGACGCACCGGCAGCCGACGCGACAAACGTGGGTACCAACAAATTACGGTGATGCAAGCGGCGCTTAGCCCGGCAGCGGCAAACACCGCCAGCTGTTGCAAGCCCGGGAAGGGAGCAATCAATAGTGCCAGATAGGCAACCACGGTGGTCAGCAATGCCATCAACAACGCGGGCAACAGCTTCTGCAAGCTGGCCAGTGGCGTTGACTGGTCACCGTGCACCATACGTTCGGTCAGGAAATAGAGCGTGTAATCGGCCGAAATGCCGACAATGCTGATGCTCAACACCAGCGTCATCAAATGTATTTCGCCAAAAGCCAATAGCGTGGCGACGGTACCCGCCAGGGCTCCCATCCCCACGGATAACCCGCACAGCAACAGAGGCAATGGCGAACGGAACATCAACAACACCAATAAGAACACACCAACTACCGAAGCCAGGCCAATAGTCGAAATATCTCGCTCGGCCTGTTGGCTGGCGTAGTTGCTGTAAAACAGCGTACCGCGGTTGAGTACCTCTGCCCCCGGCCAGCGCTGCTGCAGTTGCTGTTGCATCGCGCTCAGTTTGTCCACCGTGCGCCGGGCACTGCTGATGTCATAAGAAGAGGCACTTAATTCGGCATGCAGCAGATACCAACTGCGGCCCTGAGCATCACGCGCCACCAGCCAGCCATTGGACAAGCTCAGCAGACCACCGTTTTGCTGCTGAGCCAACTGCGAGGCTCGCACCAGCATCAGCGGATCGTTAGCCAGTTCCTTGCCGCTGACCCCGGCGAAGGCAGAATAGAGTTGCCCGAGGATCCACTGACTTTGCACGTCCGCGCCCTGCTGCAAACGCTGCCGGGTGGTGTCATCCAGCAGCACATTGCGGTGCTGGTAGAAAAAACGCCCCCACTGCTGCTGACGTTGCGCATCCATAGGCCCGCCCACCTGCTGTAACTCAGGCATCTGGCGCAATTGCTGCCACCACCAGCTCACCGCAGTGTTGTCCGCACCCGGCGGCGGGCTGACCAACCACATCAGTTGCCGATCGAGCCGACGGCTGAAACCTTCGGCCAGTTCATCCGGCACGCCCACCAGTTGCTGCTTCGGTAATAACGCCAATACGCTGCTGTTGATCTGGCTGCGCGGCAACAGCCAACACAGTGCCGCCAACAGCAACAGGCAAATCGCCAGCCAGCCAAGCGCCAGCCGCCGGTGCAGTTCAGGACGCAAAACGCTGTTGCTCCTCGGCGGTTAGCGTCTGTGGTGCCGTACGCTGGTTAAAGAAGCGGATATGGGTAGCGTCACTTTGCATGTCATCGATATCAATGGTTTCCAGGAAATCCCCGCCGTTGAGGGTGATGCGCCTGAAAAGCTTGTCGAGCGGCGTGGTTTTTGGCGTCAGCACCAGCCGCCATTGGTTATTACCCAAATCGCTGAACTGCAAAGCAAAGTTTTGCTCCAGTGCCTTGCTGTCGGCGTGGAATAATGCGGTCAGCAAGTGGTTGAACTGGAACATCTGCGGATTGTTTTCTGCCGTCACCACCTGCGGCGGCTGACCGGCCAGAGTTTGCACCATACGCTTATCATCCAGCAGCAAGGTCAGTGGGAAGGGTTTCTGCTGTGCCCACCATAACCCTTTTTGTTGTGAAATCAGCAGCTCACCGCTGGATTTTAAGGATTTCGCCATACCGCTGATGCTGCGCTGCTGTTCGAACTCGGCGCGCAGCACCGGCTGTTGGCTAAAGCG
Organism: Serratia sp. AR11; assembly: GCF_056376275.1. NCBI lineage: Bacteria > Pseudomonadati > Pseudomonadota > Gammaproteobacteria > Enterobacterales > Yersiniaceae > Serratia > Serratia sp. AR11. Next base: position 908,787 of record NZ_CM150739.1, on the reverse strand, counting down.
CTGTTGCAGCTCCGGCAGCGTGACCGCCTGGACGCTCAGGCTGAAAAAGGTGATAAGAAACAATAACCCGTACTTCATTGCGCCCCCTCAATGTTGTCCAATAGCACCTGCGGCGAGGCAAAGCACATTTCTTTGCTGTCGGCATCGACCGCTACCTGAATGGTATGACCGCGGGTGGTGGTTTTGCCGCTATCCGCATCGAGAATACGGTAACCAATGCGCAGGCGGTTTTCATACTCTTCCAGCTCGGCACAGACGATGATCCGTTGTTCAAACAGCACTGGCGCGATGTATTTCACTCGCGTATCCACGATCGGCCAAACATAGCCCGAAGCCTGCATCTGCCGATAACCGTAATTAAACTGTTTGAGTAGCGCTTCACGCGCGACTTCGAAATAACGGAAGTAGTTGCCGTGCCATACCACGCCCATGGCATCGGTATCATGGAAAGGGATAACGATTTCAATGCTGACGGAAAATCGCGGATCGTCTTTTAGCTTCATGTCTCAGGCCCCTGTTGCACTGGCGGCTGTGCCGCCAACTGCCAGAAATCGAAAAAATTAAACCAGTCGAGCGGTGCCAGCAGGCAATAATGCTCCAGCCGTGCGGCATAACTGTCCACCGCATCTTGCAACGCCTGTTGGCGCTGCTGACGGGGTAATAACAGCGGATTGGCGAAGGGTTCGAAATAAACGTTAAGACGCCCCTGCTGCTTGAGGCCGAACATCAGAAATACCGGGCAGCGCAGCGCGGCGGCCAGGACAAATGGCCCCTGAGGAAAGGGTGCCGGTTGGCCAAGGAAGCGGCTCCACACCACGCGCGGTTGCTCACCCCGCTGATGCTTGCCGGCCGAGGTACGATCGCCGACGATCGCCACCCATTCACCGGCATCCAATTTATCTTGCAGACGCATGGCCGTTTCTGGCCCCAGCGACGTCACCTGGATCAGATTCAGATTGGCACGCGGATTCACCTCTTTCATCACCTGATTGAAGCGTTCGGCGTGCTCGGTAAACACCAGGGCATTCACCCTTACGCCAGAATCCAGCTCGCCCAGTGCGCGGCAAGACTCGATATCCCCCAGGTGTGAAGCCAGAATCAGCGTGCCTTTGCCGGACGCTATCTGCTTCTCACAGCGCGTGCGATCCACCAGCCGTATGTCATTGAGCTCCCCTCGCCAGCTCGCCAGCTTGTCGAGCATAGCATCACCAAATCTCATAAAGTGACTGAAGCTGTTGAGCGGTGCAGGCAGTGGTTGTTGCTGTTGTTCGGCGAATTGCCGCAGGCGTTGCAGGTAATCGCGTGATGCCTCACGCTGGCTGCGCCCGGTCAGCCAGAAATAACCGATCACCGGATACAACAATAATTGAAATACCCGGCGGCCAAACAGTCGGTAGACTTTTAACATCAGCCGGATGCCCCACAGGCCATGCCTTTCTGGGGTTGCCGACCAGTGTTGTGAACTGGCAGCACGTCGGCGCTGGCGCAGCAGACGAGGAATACGCGGCAACATCCCGAGGAACAAACGGGTATGCATCCAGGAGATGCGCAGGTTATCGCGCAGTGCATCAAAATGAGAAACGCCGTCAGCCGGATAGGTCACGCGCGTCGGCAGAAAACGGCTGGGCACGCCCTGCCAGTACAGTCTGACCATCACTTCGGTATCGAAATCCATCCGTTTGCCGAGCGGATGGCGTGTTGTTAATGCCAACGTCGCAGCCACCGGGTAAACGCGGAAACCGCACATGCTGTCTTTCAGCGACAGCGACAGGGTTTCTATCCACACCCAGACATGGGTGACATAGCGGCCATACAGGCGTGCTTTTGGCACTGAGCTGTCGTAAATGGGGCGGCCGGAAATCAGACAGTCCGGATGAGCGCGGGCTTCGTCAATCATTGCCGGAATATCACTCAGTTGATGCTGACCGTCAGCATCCACCTGTAAAGCGTGGCTGTAGCCCTGTCGCTGCGCCAGTTGCAGGCCGGCGATCACCGCCGCTCCTTTCCCCTGGTTTTTATCCAACCGCATCAATCTGACCCATGACCGGTCAGCAGCCAGGCGCTGTAGCTCTTCGGCGGTGCCGGCGTCGCTGCCATCGTCCACTATCAGGCATGGCAGGCCATAATCGGCTAGCCTGGTCAGCACTGCGGCCATCATCTGTCCGTGATTGAAACAGGGGATAACAATGCAGGGAGTAAAGGGAGCCTTCACTGACATAATGAGATCTTGCCGCTGCTGGCGGTCGCCTCACCCACGCGGTAGCTGAACAACAGTTTATGCCGTGCCGGCTGCCATTCAAGCTGCAATAACACGCTTTGCTCCGGCAGCAAGGGCTGTTGAAATTTCACCACTTCGATCCCTTTGAACCCGGCCTCGATAGCCAGCAATTGACGGGCATACTGCATCACCCAGTTCAGCTGTGTGACCCCCGGCAGGATCGGATGCTCAGGAAAATGGCCACGAAACCAAAACAGTTCGGCAGGCAAACGCAGTAGCAGGCTGGCATGGGTAGCGTCGCTCACCTGCTGTTGCAGCACCTCAGGTTGCATCATAAAAACAGCTCCTGTAGTTCAGCATAGGCGCGCTTGCCCTGCGGGTTCAGAGGGATAGCATCGATAATACGCCAACGGCGCGGCAGGGCCACCGGCTCCAGCCAGCCCCGCAACGCCTGATGCAGTTCGCGGGTTAACTCCCCTTCTGACAATTTTTGTCGTCGGCTTTTGCCATAGGGTGACAAAACTATCGCCGCTACTAATACTGTGCGCCCTGTTTGCTGCTGCGTTAGCACGGCAGCATCGGCGACCTCCGGCAGGGAAACCAGCCGGCGCTCGACTTCGGTCAGCGACAGACGCTTTTCTTCCAGCTTGATAATGCGGTCGGCCCGGCCGTTTAACTGAAATTGCCGACCCTCTGGCGCAAGCTGAATAATATCGCTTAGTGCGAGCTCACCGGTATCGGGTATCAGTGGCGACGCAACATTCATGCTGTGATCAGGATTTGCCGTTAATGTCACTCCGGCAAACAGCCGCCACAGGGAGGCTTCTCTAACTTGCTTGCGCCATGCCAGCGAGCCGGTTTCCGTTGTACCGTAAATTTCCAGCGGCAATACGCCCAATGCCTGCTGCGACAAATTAGCTTCCGCGTAAGAGAGCGGGCCGCCGGCGGAAAATACCTCAACGCACTCTGCCAGTGCCAGGTGGTTATCCAAACGCTTCAGCCAGGCTGGGCTGCTGACAAACACCAAACGTCGCCCCTGGTGACGGGCAATCAACTGTTCGTGATACTGCGTTAACTGCGCATCGAACGGCAGGCCAAAAGCCAGTGGCAGGAACAAGCGAAAGCTCAGGCCATACATATGCTGATGAGAGACCGACGCGATCACGCTGCAGCCCTGAAAGACATCTTTCCAGCTTGCAGCCAACAATTCGCTTTCACGATCCATGCAGGCAACGGACTTGGTCACGGCCTGTGGTTGACCGGTCGAGCCGGAAGTATAAAGGATAAAACGAGGATCCTGGGGCCAGGCAGGCAGTGCTATCTCCGTACTGCCCCCTTCTAGTACCGGCAAAACCGGGACACCAAGATCGAGGGATAAATCAGTTAGCAGTGCGTCGAAATCTGCCCGCTGCTCTTTGAGGATAGCTTCGCGCTGATGACCAAAAATTACCGGCACCCTGTTGGCATACAAAGAGGCCAACAGCGCAACGGCAAAACGGTAGCTATCATCAAAACACAGCGCCCAACGCTGCTCTTCCCTGCCTGCCAGCTGTGCAACCAATGCGGAGACATCCCGGCGAAATTGACCGAGACAAAATACCTGAGTGCCACGCCAGGCAACAATCACCCCATCATCACGCTCCACGCTGAGCCATTGGCTCATCGGTAAACTCAGACGCGCCTGAGCCTTTTCCTGACTATCCATTCAATACCCATTAATGCCCCCATCAGCAGGTAGCTGATGCCGCCGTTATACAGCGTCCAGAGTGTGATATCCCCGGACAGACAGGTTGCCAGCGCTATCGCACCGTTAACAATAAAGAACCCGCACCAGACCTGAGTCACCTTGCGAGTATAAGCCACGCCAGCGGCATCCATCTGTGGCTCGGTTATACGCGCCAATCGCTCCACCACGGTGGGTGGCGCAAACAGCGAATATGCAAACAGCAACAGCAGTAAGGCGTTAACCAAGACCGGGTAATACAACAGCCAATGACTTTGCTTCAGCGCCCAACTGGCAAGCGCCAACAAGATGCCGACCATAGCCAGGGCCTTGCCCAACCATATTTGCTGACGAAGTTTACCGCGCAGCAGTATCAGCCGTAAGGTAAAGACTGCCACCAGCAGCGGCGCCAGAACGGTGGTACCCCAACGCGCCAAACCAAACCAGACCGCCAGCGGGTAAAGCAGCAACACCAGCCAGGTTACGGCCTGCAACAGCCGCAACATCGGGTTTATCCAAGGGGACGTTTTCACCTTAACGCAGCGGCCTTAACTGTCTGACTTAAGCAACTCATCAATGGCATCAACTACGTCTTGCACGGTGCGCACCGACTTGAACATTTCCGGTTTGATCTTCTTGCCGGTTGTTTTTTGCAGGTGCACAACCAGATCCACCGCATCAATGCTGTCCAGCTCCAGCTCTTCATACAGACGGGACTCGGGCTTGATATCATCGGCATCAAGTTCAAACAGTTTGACCAGCAACGCCTGAATCTGCAGGTAAATTTCTTGCTTATCCATGAAAACCCCTTATTTGCTACGCTGTGCAGAAACAAACTTTGCCAGCGTTTCCACGGAATAAAAATGTTGGCGCATATCCTGGCTTTCAGCCGATAGCACCACGCCATAACGGTTCTTTAATGCCAGGCCCAACTCCAATGCATCAATGGAATCCAGGCCCAGTCCATCACCAAACAGCGGTGCCTCGGCGTCAATCTCCTCCGGTGTCATACCTTCAAGATTGAGCGTATCAATGATCAATTGCTTGATTTCGGTGCTCAATAAATTCATTCCGCTATATCTCATTATTTATAGGTTCTGACTGTAAGGCGTCAGTTAAATGCTGGGTTAATCTTCTTGCCGCAAGGGCGGGAGAAACGTCATTTGCATGAATGAATGCGCGGGCGTCGATCTTATCCTGAACGGTGATATGGAACTGCGGTTTTATCGCCGGGATCTTATACCATTTGCCCTGCTTCGTCAGCATGGGGGGATGGCAGTGGATATGTACTACCCGGATATCACATTGCCCCCGCAGCGCAATATTGGCCGCCCCCCGTTGTAGCGTCAGAGCCTTGCCCGGCGTGGTACGGGTGCCTTCCGGGAAGATCAGGATGGTCCCTCCGCTGGCCAGACGTTGATGACATTGTTCCAAAAGAATATCCGACTGCGCGTTAGCCAAATATCCCGCCGCTTTGATCACCCCGCTGACAAATACATTTTCCAGCAAGGCCTCTTTGACGATGCAGTCACAGCGCGGCATTTGTGATGCCAGGAGCACATAATCCAACAGGCTGGGATGGTTGGCGATCACCAGGCAACCGCGATCCTCACTAAAGCGTTCTACATTGTCGAAATGGTAATCCAGCACGCCAAAAAAACGCGTCGTTGCCAGGAAGAAACGGAAACTGTGACGGATTGAGTTCTGCGTTAACCGGCTGCGGCGTGCGGGATCTCGCACCACCAGGCGCATCAGATTAAACCAGACGCCAGACAGTAGCAGGCCACCCAAACCAAATAGCGAAAAGCAAAAGCCCGTTGCCACCACTCGCCAACAGCGATTAAGCCATGAGGATCGTTCGGGAGCCGTTTGGGCAGAGATAGTTGTCGCCATCAGCGTTTCCACAACCAGTCGTGCCGCTGGCCCGGCACCGTGAATTCATCATCAGCGCCCAGCCACCCCCTTAAAAACGACAGGCCTTGCGGCTCCTGGTGGTTCACCTGTTCGGCCGTTGTTGCCTGACATTGCAGCGTGCCACCGCTTTCGAGCAGCAGGGCGACAGCATAGGGAACCGAATTTTCCGGCGCGAAAGGCCGATAAACATCCGGTACGATCCCGTCGAAATCGATTAATAACACCCGTTCCGCACTGCCCGTGGCCAATACGGCCTGGGCTTCAATCATCCCCTGCTGGAAGCTGTCTTCGCCGGCGGCCAGTGAAGTGGTCGGCAAAGTATTCTTCGCCATAATAGTCAACCACCCCGCCGCCGTGTTGTGTACCGACATGGCAAAATCCGTTGGCGATAAGGGCTGCTGCTGATGCAAGTGCTGGAGAATTTTGTGCGTCCGCTCCAACTCACCATGACGACTGGTAAAAATTGCCATATCCGCCGGGTAATCATTCAATAAGATCAACCCGCTTTCTACCGCCAGGCGCGTTCCGATACTCATCCGACGCAGCGACATCATGGGGATATGAGAACAACCGGGTAATACCCCCGGGTATTCAGCGGTAAATGCATTATCCGTAGCCCATTGGCGCCATGCATCACGCGTTCCACGATCGGGAGCCATTGCCCACCAACTGAGTATATTCATGTCGCCCGCCATTAAGGGGATTACCGGTCAGAAAAATTCCGTGGGTAAATTTATTATATCTAACCCCAGAATGCATTCCCAAAATTCCTATTTTTTCACCGAATATTCGATTAAACGATTAGGCTTACTTATCGACATAAGCCGGCAACACTTGAGGAAAAAGGGAAATATCACGATGAAAAGCAGCAGTATTTGTCGAATTTTTCCGATGAGTGTATCTTAATCAGGGATCGTCATGCATCACTTCCCCTGCATGATTAATACCTTTCTTATTTACCAACACTCATGGACAAGAGTATGAAACCATTTAAGCTCATTTTAACTGGCGTATTCGCCGCTATGCTGGTTACCGGTTGCGCTGGCACGGCTCCGGTTAAAAACGTCAGCCAAAACATTGCAGGTAGCCACAGTAATGCACAGGTACGCCAGGCGATCCTCTCCGCCGGCTTGAACCGCGGCTGGATTATGAACCCTACCGCAGATGGCGTGATCGATGGCAAGATTTTGCTACGTGGTCACAGCGCAGATATACGTATCACTTACAATACAAATAGTTATCAGATTAACTATATTACTAGCGGTAATATGGATGCCAAAGACGGAAAGATTCATCCAAACTATAATCGCTGGGTGGCCAATCTGGATAAGGATATTCAGTTGGAACTTGCGCGTCAGAATATTAAATAATCACCAAACTTATTACCCGGCGGAGGTTCCTGCTGCCGGGTATATTATTCTTTATATTGGCATTCAATTCAGATAATTATTTATCAGAACAGATTTTCACCGCATAAAACACGCTGCAATATTTAATTTTGTTGAATTTTGCATATGAAAAAGCCCTGAGTCAGAGACTCAGGGCTTATCAAATTAGTGGCGGAACGGACGGGGCTCGAACCCGCGACCCCCTGCGTGACAGGCAGGTATTCTAACCAACTGAACTACCGCTCCACCGGTTCTTTCACGTTACATCTTTCGATGTGGCAAAACCGCTCTTGGCGATCCTGCTCATTACCGGGTGTCAAACCGATAACGTTTAATTGATGCCTGGCAGTGTCCTACTCTCGCATGGGGAGACCCCACACTACCATCGGCGCTACGGCGTTTCACTTCTGAGTTCGGCATGGGATCAGGTGGGACCACCGCGCTATTGCCGCCAGGCAAATTCTGTTTCATTCCAGCCGTCATTCTCATGACCACCAGAACCAATCTCGGAACTCGCTGAAAATCTCTCAAATCAAAACACTTTTGGTGTTGTAAGGTTAAGTCTCACGGATCATTAGTACTGGTTAGCTCAATGCATCGCTGCACTTACACACCCAGCCTATCAACGTCTTAGTCTTAAACGTTCCTTCAGGGGAATCAAGTTCCCAGGGAAGACTCATCTCGAGGCAAGTTTCGCGCTTAGATGCTTTCAGCGCTTATCTTTTCCGCACTTAGCTACCGGGCAATGCCATTGGCATGACAACCCGAACACCAGTGGTGCGTTCACTCCGGTCCTCTCGTACTAGGAGCAACCCCTCTCAATCTTCCAACGCCCACGGCAGATAGGGACCGAACTGTCTCACGACGTTCTAAACCCAGCTCGCGTACCACTTTAAATGGCGAACAGCCATACCCTTGGGACCTACTTCAGCCCCAGGATGTGATGAGCCGACATCGAGGTGCCAAACACCGCCGTCGATATGAACTCTTGGGCGGTATCAGCCTGTTATCCCCGGAGTACCTTTTATCCGTTGAGCGATGGCCCTTCCATTCAGAACCACCGGATCACTAAGACCTACTTTCGTACCTGCTCGAGCCGTCACTCTCGCAGTCAAGCTAGCTTATGCCTTTGCACTAACCTCACGATGTCCGACCGTGATTAGCTAACCTTCGTGCTCCTCCGTTACTCTTTGGGAGGAGACCGCCCCAGTCAAACTACCCACCAGACACTGTCCTCACCCCGGATCACGGGGCCGAGTTAGAACATCAAACATTAAAGGGTGGTATTTCAAGGTTGGCTCCACGCAGACTGGCGTCCACGCTTCAAAGCCTCCCACCTATCCTACACATCAAGGCTCAATGTTCAGTGTCAAGCTATAGTAAAGGTTCACGGGGTCTTTCCGTCTTGCCGCGGGTACACTGCATCTTCACAGCGAGTTCAATTTCACTGAGTCTCGGGTGGAGACAGCCTGGCCATCATTACGCCATTCGTGCAGGTCGGAACTTACCCGACAAGGAATTTCGCTACCTTAGGACCGTTATAGTTACGGCCGCCGTTTACTGGGGCTTCGATCAAGAGCTTCGCCTTGCGGCTGACCCCATCAATTAACCTTCCAGCACCGGGCAGGCGTCACACCGTATACGTCCACTTTCGTGTTTGCACAGTGCTGTGTTTTTATTAAACAGTTGCAGCCAGCTGGTATCTGCGACTGGCTTCGGCTCCGAGAGCAAGTCTCTTCACCTACGCGCCAGCGTGCCTTCTCCCGAAGTTACGGCACCATTTTGCCTAGTTCCTTCACCCGAGTTCTCTCAAGCGCCTTGGTATTCTCTACCTGACCACCTGTGTCGGTTTGGGGTACGATTCTGTGTTACCTGATGCTTAGAGGCTTTTCCTGGAAGCTTGGCATCAACTACTTCTGCACCGTGGTGCATCGTCATCACGCCTCAGGGTTGAATAAGCAACCGGATTTACCAGGTCACTCCCCCTACACGCTTAAACCGGGACAACCGTCGCCCGGCTAGCCTAGCCTTCTCCGTCCCCCCTTCGCAGTAACACCGAGTACAGGAATATTAACCTGTTTCCCATCGACTACGCCTTTCGGCCTCGCCTTAGGGGTCGACTCACCCTGCCCCGATTAACGTTGGACAGGAACCCTTGGTCTTCCGGCGAGCGGGTTTTTCACCCGCTTTATCGTTACTTATGTCAGCATTCGCACTTCTGATACCTCCAGCAACCCTCACAGGCCACCTTCAACGGCTTACAGAACGCTCCCCTACCCAACAACGCCTAAGCGTCGCTGCCGCAGCTTCGGTGCATGGTTTAGCCCCGTTACATCTTCCGCGCAGGCCGACTCGACCAGTGAGCTATTACGCTTTCTTTAAATGATGGCTGCTTCTAAGCCAACATCCTGGCTGTCTATGCCTTCCCACATCGTTTCCCACTTAACCATGACTTTGGGACCTTAGCTGGCGGTCTGGGTTGTTTCCCTCTTCACGACGGACGTTAGCACCCGCCGTGTGTCTCCCGTGATAACATTCTTCGGTATTCGGAGTTTGCATCGGTTTGGTAAGCCGGGATGGCCCCCTAGCCGAAACAGTGCTCTACCCCCGAAGATGAGTTCACGAGGCGCTACCTAAATAGCTTTCGGGGAGAACCAGCTATCTCCCGGTTTGATTGGCCTTTCACCCCCAGCCACAAGTCATCCGCTAATTTTTCAACATTAGTCGGTTCGGTCCTCCAGTTAGTGTTACCCAACCTTCAACCTGCCCATGGCTAGATCACCGGGTTTCGGGTCTATACCTTGCAACTATTCGCCCAGTTAAGACTCGGTTTCCCTACGGCTCCCCTATACGGTTAACCTTGCTACAAAATATAAGTCGCTGACCCATTATACAAAAGGTACGCAGTCACCCAACTAGTAGGCTCCCACTGCTTGTACGTACACGGTTTCAGGTTCTATTTCACTCCCCTCGCCGGGGTTCTTTTCGCCTTTCCCTCACGGTACTGGTTCACTATCGGTCAGTCAGGAGTATTTAGCCTTGGAGGATGGTCCCCCCATATTCAGACAGGATGTCACGTGTCCCGCCCTACTCATCGAACTCACAATTAATGCATTTTAGTGTACGGGACTATCACCCTTTACTGTGCGACTTTCCAGACGCTTCCACTAACACAAGAACTGATTCAGGTTCTGGGCTCCTCCCCGTTCGCTCGCCGCTACTGGGGGAATCTCGGTTGATTTCTTTTCCTCGGGGTACTTAGATGTTTCAGTTCCCCCGGTTCGCCTCATACGACTATGTATTCATCGTATGATAGTGCAACGAATTGCACTGGGTTTCCCCATTCGGGTATCGCCGGTTATAACGGTTTATATCACCTTACCGACGCTTATCGCAGATTAACACGCCCTTCATCGCCTCTGACTGCCTAGGCATCCACCGTGTACGCTTAGTCACTTAACCTCACAACCCAAAAGCGTCTCTTGTAAACAAATAGACACAATTGCGCTGCTACATTTGAGAGACTCTATGACAGGTTAATCCTTACTCCAATACTTCTACGGAGGAGTAAGTTTCAGCTGTCATGTTTCAATTTTCAGCTTGTTCCAGATTGTTAAAGAGCAATATCTTAAACACGACTCGTTAAAGTCATCTTTAAGATATTTTCGGCGCAGCAAGCACCGGTGATAATGTCTTTCACTCATTATCGGAATGGCGTCCCCAAGGGGATTCGAACCCCTGTTACAGCCGTGAAAGGGCAGTGTCCTAGGCCTCTAGACGATGGGGACACGAAATTCCGATCAGACTCTCGTCTTAATCGGTTCGTATCAGCATGAGTCAGAGACTCATTACATCAACAGGTAGCGCTTTTGCTCATTACTTTTCTATCAGACAATCTGTGTGAGCACTTCACGCAATCAATATCATTAGGTAAGGAGGTGATCCAACCGCAGGTTCCCCTACGGTTACCTTGTTACGACTTCACCCCAGTCATGAATCACAAAGTGGTAAGCGCCCTCCCGAAGGTTAAGCTACCTACTTCTTTTGCAACCCACTCCCATGGTGTGACGGGCGGTGTGTACAAGGCCCGGGAACGTATTCACCGTAGCATTCTGATCTACGATTACTAGCGATTCCGACTTCACGGAGTCGAGTTGCAGACTCCGATCCGGACTACGACGTACTTTATGAGGTCCGCTGGCTCTCGCGAGTTCGCTTCTCTTTGTATACGCCATTGTAGCACGTGTGTAGCCCTACTCGTAAGGGCCATGATGACTTGACGTCATCCCCACCTTCCTCCGGTTTATCACCGGCAGTCTCCTTTGAGTTCCCACCATTACGTGCTGGCAACAAAGGATAAGGGTTGCGCTCGTTGCGGGACTTAACCCAACATTTCACAACACGAGCTGACGACAGCCATGCAGCACCTGTCTCAGAGTTCCCGAAGGCACTAAGCTATCTCTAGCAAATTCTCTGGATGTCAAGAGTAGGTAAGGTTCTTCGCGTTGCATCGAATTAAACCACATGCTCCACCGCTTGTGCGGGCCCCCGTCAATTCATTTGAGTTTTAACCTTGCGGCCGTACTCCCCAGGCGGTCGACTTAACGCGTTAGCTCCGGAAGCCACGCCTCAAGGGCACAACCTCCAAGTCGACATCGTTTACAGCGTGGACTACCAGGGTATCTAATCCTGTTTGCTCCCCACGCTTTCGCACCTGAGCGTCAGTCTTTGTCCAGGGGGCCGCCTTCGCCACCGGTATTCCTCCAGATCTCTACGCATTTCACCGCTACACCTGGAATTCTACCCCCCTCTACAAGACTCTAGCTTGCCAGTTTCAAATGCAGTTCCCACGTTAAGCGCGGGGATTTCACATCTGACTTAACAAACCGCCTGCGTGCGCTTTACGCCCAGTAATTCCGATTAACGCTTGCACCCTCCGTATTACCGCGGCTGCTGGCACGGAGTTAGCCGGTGCTTCTTCTGCGAGTAACGTCAATGCAATGTGCTATTAACACACTACCCTTCCTCCTCGCTGAAAGTGCTTTACAACCCGAAGGCCTTCTTCACACACGCGGCATGGCTGCATCAGGCTTGCGCCCATTGTGCAATATTCCCCACTGCTGCCTCCCGTAGGAGTCTGGACCGTGTCTCAGTTCCAGTGTGGCTGGTCATCCTCTCAGACCAGCTAGGGATCGTCGCCTAGGTGAGCCATTACCCCACCTACTAGCTAATCCCATCTGGGCACATCTGATGGCGTGAGGCCCGAAGGTCCCCCACTTTGGTCCGAAGACGTTATGCGGTATTAGCTACCGTTTCCAGTAGTTATCCCCCTCCATCAGGCAGTTTCCCAGACATTACTCACCCGTCCGCCGCTCGTCACCCAGAGAGCAAGCTCTCTTGTGCTACCGCTCGACTTGCATGTGTTAGGCCTGCCGCCAGCGTTCAATCTGAGCCATGATCAAACTCTTCAATTAAAAGCTTGATTTGCTTCAACTCGTGAAGCGATGCTCGAAAATAACTTTCGTAATAGTCATTCAGTTGGACAAGCCAACGAAACAACTTATTGCTTGGTCACTCTTCAAGACTTGATATTTTTTCGAACCCGAAGGTTCTGGATATCGTCTTGTGGAGTGCCCACACAGATTGTCTGATAAATTGTTAAAGAGCGTTCGTTACGGAGATAACTCTCGGTAACGCGGGAGGTGCATATTACGCTTTCCCGCTGAAGAGTCAAGCTTTTTTCTTATTAAGAAACGGTGTTTTCACCGGCTTGCTTCTTCCTGGCTGGGCGACTTGGTTCTCGTTAGAGGAGTCGTTGTTCCCGGTCAGTGGAGGCGCATTATAGGGAGTTCTCAGAACGCCGCAACCCCTAAATGCAAAAAACTTTTCAAGCGTTCAAATAACAACCAATAAAGGCCTTTTAGGATATTTATTAGCCGGAAAAGTGGTGTTTTAAGGCCATTAGCCCGGAAAACTCTCTAAGAGCAATGAAAACAGATAAAGAAAAGGGAGCGGTCACCCGCTCCCTTTTATCGCAATGACTATAGATAGTCGTTACTGTTTAGCGACGATGTGCTCGTCTTCCACATCCAGCGTCACCGGTTTGCCCGGAATCAACTTGCCGGAAAGGATTTGCTGCGCCAATGGGTTTTCGATCTCCTGCTGGATAGCGCGTTTCAATGGACGAGCACCATACACAGGGTCGAAACCAGTTTTGCCCAGCAGTTCCAACGCCGGTTCGGTCATAGTGACTTCGTAACCACGCTCTTCCAGACGTTTGTACAGACGCGCCAACTGAATCTTGGCGATCTCGGCAATGTGTTTCTGGCCGAGTGGGTGGAACACTACCACCTCATCTATACGGTTGATGAATTCCGGACGGAAATGATGCGTGACCATTTCCATCACCGATTCCTTCATCTGCGCGTAGTTCATCTGACCGAAGTGTTCCTGGATCAGATCGGACCCCAGGTTAGAAGTCATGATCACCACGGTATTACGGAAATCAACGGTACGTCCCTGACCATCGGTCAGACGCCCATCGTCCAAGACCTGCAGCAGAATGTTGAACACATCCGGGTGCGCCTTCTCAACTTCATCCAACAGGATCACTGAATAAGGTCGACGACGTACCGCCTCGGTCAGATAACCGCCCTCTTCATACCCGACATAGCCCGGAGGCGCACCCACCAGCCGCGATACCGAATGCTTTTCCATAAACTCGGACATATCGATACGCACCATGGCATCGTCACTGTCGAACAGGAACGAGGCCAGCGCCTTACAGAGTTCTGTTTTACCCACCCCGGTCGGGCCGAGGAACAGGAACGAACCGATTGGACGGTTTGGATCTGAAAGCCCAGCTCGGCTACGGCGAATGGCGTTAGATACCGCGCTCACGGCTTCATCCTGGCCAATCACCCGAGAATGCAGCTCCTGCTCCAGGCGCAACAGCTTGTCACGCTCGCCTTCCAGCATTCTGGCAACAGGAATACCGGTAGCTCGCGCCAACACTTCGGCAATTTCTGCGTCGGTCACCCGGTTACGCAACAGCTTCATGGTTTTGCCTTCGGCCAGCGTGGCGGCAGCAAGCTGTTTTTCCAACTCTGGGATCTTGCCGTACTGCAGTTCCGACATCCGCCCCAGATCGCCGACGCGACGCGCCTGCTCCAGGGTTATCTTGGCCTGCTCAAGTTCCGCTTTAATATTCTGCGTACCGGAGAGTGAGGCTTTTTCCGCTTTCCACTCTTCTTCCAGCTCTGAATATTCACGCTCTTTCTGCTCCAGCTCGCCGCTAAGCATTTCCAGACGTTTCTTGCTGGCGTCGTCCGACTCTTTACTCAGCGCCTGTTGCTCCAGCTTAAGCTGAATAATGCGGCGCTCCAGACGATCGAGCGATTCCGGCTTGGAGTCCATCTGCATACGGATGCTGGACGCCGCCTCATCGATCAGGTCAATAGCCTTATCCGGCAATTGACGATCGGAGATATAGCGGTGTGACAAGGTCGCCGCCGCAACAATCGCCGGGTCAGTGATCTGCACATGGTGATGCAGTTCATAACGTTCTTTCAGGCCTCGCAGGATAGCGATGGTGTCTTCAACGCTGGGTTCCGCCACATAGACTTTCTGGAAACGACGTTCGAGCGCCGCGTCCTTCTCTATATACTGGCGATATTCGTCCAGCGTGGTGGCACCGACGCAGTGCAGTTCCCCACGCGCCAGCGCCGGTTTCAACATATTGCCGGCATCCATTGCGCCATCGGCTTTACCCGCGCCAACCATAGTGTGCAGTTCATCAATAAACAGAATGACGCTGCCTTCCTGTTTGGACAGATCGCTCAGCACCGCTTTCAGACGCTCTTCAAACTCACCGCGGTACTTGGCCCCGGCAATCAGCGCCCCCATATCGAGGGACAGCACTCGTTTATGCTTTAGGCCTTCCGGGACTTCACCATTAATGATGCGTTGCGCCAAACCTTCGACGATGGCGGTTTTACCCACGCCAGGCTCGCCGATCAACACCGGGTTGTTTTTGGTACGACGTTGCAGCACCTGAATGGTGCGACGGATCTCTTCGTCACGGCCGATAACCGGGTCAAGCTTGCCCTGCTCGGCACGTTCGGTCAGATCAATAGTGTATTTCTTCAATGCCTGACGTTGGTCTTCAGCACCCTGATCTTCCACGCTGTCTCCACCTCGCATTTGCTCAATAGCCTTGCTGATTTTATCGGTTGTCGCACCGGCCGCTTTCAACAGATCGGTCAATGTTCCACGATCCTCAAGCACCGCCAGTACAAAGAGTTCGGAAGAAATGAATTTGTCCGCCCGCTTTTGCGCCAGCTTGTCGCACAGGTTAAGGACACGCACCAGTTCATGGGACGGTTGAACGTCACCACCGGTACCTTCGACTTGAGGCTGACGAGACAGTGCCTGTTCGATTTCAGTGCGCACGCGCCCTGCATCGATACCGGCAGAAGTTAAGAGTGGACGAACCGTGCCCCCGTCCTGATTGAGCAGAGCGCTCATCAGATGTAACGGTTCAATAAACTGGTTGTCGCGCCCAAGGGCTAAAGATTGGGCATCGGCGAGGGCAAGCTGGAATTTGTTAGTAAGACGATCCAGACGCATAACACCTCCAAGATGGGTCGAAATTGCTACTGGAGATTAAATGAGGTCATCCCTCAAAAATTCAAGGTTATTTCGACTGTATATTTTCGGTACTACATCATGCGTCTTTGGACCGTCCTAATTCAATAGGTTATATCAGCCAGATTAAACTTGCCAGACGTCCGGTTATTCCATCGCGACGATAGGAGAAAAAATGACTGATTTCGCTCACCGTGCAGCGATCGCCACCGTAGATGGCGTGAATGCCTGCGCGTTGCAGGCGCTGACGAGCCAATAAATAGATATCGGCCAGGAATTTATCACCCTGGGGGGTGAATGCTGCCGCCGCTGCGTCATCCACAGCAATAAATGCCGCACGGACCTCTGGCCCTACCTCAAACTGTTGCGGACCAATTGCCGGGCCGAGCCAGGCGCTGATGCAACCCGGTTCAGCAGCAAAAGCAGCCAGAGTTTGTTCCAGCACGCCATTGCACAGCCCACGCCAACCGGCATGGGCTGCAGCAACTTCATCACCGGCCTGCGAGCAAAACAGCACCGGCAAGCAATCCGCCGTCATCACGGCACACACTTGCCCCGGGACATTACTGTAAACGGCGTCCGCTCGCAGGTCGGCTGGCGTTTGCCCATCCAGCCGCACTACACGGGTACCATGGATTTGCTCCAGCCAGACTGGCATCTGCGGCAGGCCGGCGCCCTCCACCAGCCGTTGGCGGTTATCCGCCACCGCCCGCGCATCATCACCCACGTGGGTTCCGAGGTTGAGCGAGTCATACGGCGGTAAACTGATGCCGCCGTGACGGGTCGTGCTGCAGGCTTTTACCCCAGCAGGCAACGGCCAATCGGGCAGGATAAGCGAATCCATTACCAGTTCATCTGATCTTTAAATTCTTCGGTATCGGCTTTCAGCGCGTTAATCAAATCGACCATATCTTGAGGCAGCGGCGCGTGCCACTCCATCTGGATACCGCTGATTGGATGATATAAACGCAGCATGGTAGCGTGCAGTGCCTGGCGATCGAAACCGCGCAGCGTGGCAATAAATGCATCCGACGCACCTTTTGGCGGACGCGGACGGCCACCGTACAGCTGATCCCCCACCAACGGATGGTTGATATGTGACATATGCACACGGATCTGGTGAGTACGGCCGGTTTCCAGACGCAGACGCAGGCGCGTGTGCGCACGGAAGTGCTCCATAATACGGTAATGCGTCACCGCGGGTTTCCCCATCGGGTGCACTGCCATATGGGTGCGCTTGGTCGAATGGCGCGAAATTGGCTCTTCGACAGTACCGCCGGCGGTCATGGTGCCAATGGCGACCGCTTCATATTCACGGGTAATATCACGCGCCTGCAGCGCTTCTACCAGTCGGGTTTGCGCCGGAACGGTTTTGGCCACGACCATCAAACCGGTAGTGTCCTTGTCCAGACGGTGCACGATGCCGGCACGCGGCACATCGGCAATTTCAGGATAGTAGTGCAGCAACGCATTGAGCACCGTGCCATCCGGGTTGCCGGCGCCAGGGTGCACGACCAGGTCGCGTGGCTTGTTGATGACCAGAATGTCACTGTCTTCGTAGACGATATTCAGCGCGATGTCCTGCGGTTCCCAACGGGCGTCTTCTTCTATCTGTGCATCAATGGCGACCGTCTCTCCCCCCAGTACCTTCTCTTTCGGTTTGTTTATCGTTTTGCCATTAACCTGTACCCGATTGTCCAGGATCCAATCTTTTATGCGAGATCGTGAATAATCAGGGAACAATTCGGCCAAAGCCTGATCTAAACGTTGTCCGAGTTGAGATTCGGCCACCGTTGCGGTGAGTTGTACTTGTTGTGCCATATGCAGCTTCTTCGTTAACGTTGGGTTTTCACGGCGATGCCGTTTAATATAATGTGCTATTGTAACTGGTCTTTGTCGGGAGCTTAACGGACAGTCTCCCGGAATAACACCCTGAGGATAATCAAAACGTCATGACGCGTATGAAATATCTGGTGGCGGCAGCCACGTTGAGCCTGGCGCTGGCAGGTTGCTCCACATCCAAGGATGCGGTTCCCGACAACCCACCTTCGGAAATCTATGCTACTGCCCAGCAAAAACTGCAGGACGGTAACTTTAAGGGCGCGATTACGCAACTCGAAGCGTTAGATAACCGCTATCCTTTCGGGCCGTACTCTCAGCAGGTTCAGTTGGACCTGATTTATGCCTACTACAAATCTGCCGATTTACCACTGGCTCAGGCGTCTATCGATCGTTTCATGCGTCTGAACCCTACGCACCCGAACATCGACTACGTGATGTACATGCGTGGTCTGACCGATATGGCGTTGGATGACAGTGCATTGCAAGGCTTCTTCGGGGTCGATCGTTCAGACCGCGATCCACAGCATGCTCGCGCTGCGTTTCGCGATTTCAGCCAGCTGATTCAGCAGTACCCGAACAGCCAGTATGTGACCGATGCCAACAAGCGTCTGGTGTATCTGAAAGACCGCCTGGCCAAGTATGAGCTTTCGGTGGTGGAATACTACACTAAACGCGGTGCCTACGTCGCGGTCGTTAATCGCGCCGAACAGATGCTACGTGAATATCCGGATACCAAAGCAACGCGCGACGCGCTGCCGCTGATGGAAAATGCGTATAAGCAGTTGCAACTGAACGGTCAGGCCGACAAAGTGGCCAAAGTGATTGCCGCCAACCCGGCATAACCGAATTGGCAACGGCAGAAAAACAAAACGGCAGCCTTGGCTGCCGTTTTCATTTGCTGCGAACTTAGCCAGAACTGGATAAATACACAAGCAAAAACACGATGTTAGCAAGTCTGCCCCACCGCTTATCCTTTCAATAATGCGCGTTCCGCTCACAAGACTCAAGCGTTAGATAGCCAATTCAAATGCTGAATCACAGATTGAACTAACTTTGCAAAAAGTGACAAAAATACGTGATTTTCATCACGCATTTAAGCAAAAAGCGGGGTATGCTGGATCCATCCAAGACGGAAAGACAGAGAGGTAAGTTATATGACATTGAACATTACCAGCAAACAAATGGATATCACTCCCGCAATCCGCAGTCACGTCGAAGACCGTCTCACCAAACTGGAAAAATGGCAGGCCCAACTGATTAACCCACATATCGTCTTATCCAAAGAACCGAAAGGGTTTGTTGCCGACGCCACCATTACTACCCCTAACGGCCCGCTGGTCGCCAGCGCTAAACATGAAGACATGTACACCGCCGTTAACGATTTGATCGCCAAGCTGGAACGCCAGTTGAATAAGGTGCAGCACAAAGGCGAAGCACGCCGTGCCGCGACCAGCGTGAAGGACATCATTCCGGAAGTCGAACCGGAACAGGAATAACCGTTTAGCGGCTGTTTCACATCAAACGCGCCTGAGGGCGCGTTTTTTGTCTGGTTTTTTTATTGACGAGATAAAGGCCTGCGGTTACTTTAAAACCTGTCTCACGCATACTCTGGATAACCCATGCTCCGTAAACCGTTTTTCTTCGCATTCTTTTTTACCTTCCCCTGATTGGGAGGCGTTTCGTCGTGTGATAAAGAATGCGAAGACGAACAGCAAAGCCTCCTGAAATCAGGGGGCTTTTTTTATGGCTATTTACGACGTATAAAAAATATAAGGCAGAAGCTGATTATGACTGACAACCCGTTACTCGTGCTGCGCGAACGCATCAGCGCACTGGATCTGAAACTGCTGTCCCTGCTGGCAGAACGCCGTGAACTGGCTGTAGAGGTAGGGAAAACCAAGCTGCACTCTCATCGTCCAATTCGGGATAAAGAGCGTGAGCGCGACCTGCTGGACGCCCTGATCGCCGCTGCCAAACCCTACGATCTGGACGGGTTCTACGTCACCCGCCTGTTCCAGCTAATTATCGAAGACTCGGTATTAACCCAGCAGTCTTTACTGCAAAACCAACTCAATCAAGTCAGTCAGCATTCAGCCCGCATCGCTTTCCTCGGCCCGAAAGGCTCTTATTCACACCTGGCCGCACGCCAATACGCTGCTCGTCATTTCGACCAGTTGATCGAGTGCGGTTGCCAGAAATTCCAGGACATATTTACCCAGGTCGAAACCGGCCAGGCGGATTACGCCATTCTGCCGATTGAAAATACCAGCTCAGGTTCGATTAACGATGTCTACGATCTGCTGCAGCACACCAGCCTGTCGATCGTCGGCGAACTAACCAACCCTATCGATCACTGCGTCCTGGTAGCCAGCGATACCGATCTTGCCCAGATTGAAACCGTGTATAGCCACCCGCAGCCGTTCCAGCAATGCAGCCAGTTCATTAATCGTTATCCGCACTGGAAAATCGAATATTGTGAAAGCACTGCCGCAGCGATGGAAAAGGTCGCCAAATTGAACTCGCCAAAAGCCGCAGCGCTGGGCAGCGAAGCCGGCGGGGCACTGTATGGCCTGCAGGTGCTGGAGCACAATCTGGCCAATCAACAGCAGAACATCACCCGCTTCATCGTGCTGGCGCGTAAGGCTATCGACGTCTCCGAGCAAGTGCCGGCTAAAACCACGCTGATCATGGCCACCGGGCAGCAGTCTGGTGCACTGGTTGAAGCGCTGCTGGTGCTGCGCGAAAACGGCATCATTATGACCAAACTGGAATCTCGCCCGATTAACGGCAATCCGTGGGAGGAAATGTTTTATATCGATGTGCAGGCTAACCTGCGTTCTGAATCAATGCAGAAAGCATTGAGGGATCTGACGCCTATAACTCGCTCGTTGAAGGTGTTGGGCTGCTACCCCAGCGACAACGTGGTGCCGGTCAATCCATCCTGAATGAGATAAAAAAGGGTTCGGCATTGCCGAACCCAGATATTTTACTGTCGACTGTCATTCGCCTGGCGCAACAACGAACGGCTTTCCACCAGGAAACGCTGCGCGTAGTCGCCAAACCAATGCTCGACCTTTTGGAAACTCTGGATAAACGCCTGTTTATCGCCCTGTTCCAGCAGTTTTATCGCCTCGCCAAACCGTTGGTAGTAGCGTTTGATTAGCGCAATGTTCTCTTCCGACGACATGATGATATCTGCGTACAACTGCGGATCCTGCGCAAACAGCCGCCCGACCATCGCCAATTCCAACCGGTAGATTGGTGAAGAGAGTGCCAGCAACTGTTCCAACTGAACGTTTTCTTCCGCCAAATGCAGACCATAGGCAAAGGTGGCAAAATGGCGCAGCGCCTGAATGAAGGCCATATTCTGATCGTGCTCAACCGCGCTGATACGGTGCAAACGCGCGCCCCATACCTGCAGTTGCTCCAGCAACCATTGATAGGCTTGCGGCTCGCGGCCATCGCAATAGACCACCACCTGCTTGGCCACGCTGCCTACGTCCGGACCAAACATCGGATGCAGACCCACCACCGGGCCAGAGTGCGCTGCCAACATGGCATTTAGCGGGCGATTTTTTACCGACGCCAGATCGACCAGGATACAGTCTGCCGGCAGCGGAGGTAATCTTTCAATCACCTGCTCGGTCACGTGAATCGGCACGCTGACAATCACCATTCCGGCGTCTGCCAGCAAAGCATCGGCCTGCGGCCAGTCTTGCTGATCCAATACCTTGACCTGGTAGCCGGACAGCGTCAGCAGGCGATTAAACAACCGTCCCATTTGGCCGTTACCGCCGATGATGACAATAGGACGCAGCTGTGGGTTCAGGGTTTTAAAGCCTTTGTCGTTCTCGCTGACATAAGACTCACGCATTACCCGGCGCAGTACATCTTCAATCAGATCGGGCGGTACACCCAGATTCTCTGCTTCCTGGCGCCGTGAGGCCAACATCGCCGCCTCACGCTCGGGAACATATACCGGTAAACCGTGGTGGCTCTTAACCTCACCCACTTCTGCCACCAGCTGCAGGCGTTTCGCCAGCAGCTCCAGCAGCGCCTTATCCACTTCGTCAATTTGATCGCGCAACGCGGTCAGTTCAGCCACCATAACTTACTACTCTCCAGTACGTGCCGTCAGCGCAGTGCCGAGTTCCTGGTGCATATGGCGCAGCAGCGTCTGGGTACTCTCCCAGTTAATGCAGGCGTCAGTAACAGAAACCCCGTAGCGCATATCTGCACGCGGTTGCTCAGAAGACTGGCTGCCTTCGTGCAGGTGGCTTTCCAGCATGATGCCGGTGATCGAACGGTTACCCGCTTTAATCTGCTCTACCACGGACTCGGCAACCGTCGGCTGACGGCGATAGTCTTTATTCGAGTTGCCATGGCTGCAATCTATCATCAAGGACGGGTGGAGTCCCGCGTCCCGCATCTGTTTTTCACAGGCCGCAACGTCTTCGGCACTGTAGTTCGGCGTTTTACCACCGCGCAGGATCACGTGCCCATCCGGGTTACCCTGCGTTTGCAGCAGGCACACTTGCCCTGCCTGGTTGATGCCGACAAAACGGTGTGGCATCGCCGCGGCACGCATGGCGTTGATTGCCGTCCCCAGGCTGCCGTCGGTGCCGTTTTTGAAGCCCACCGGCATCGACAAGCCTGAAGCCATCTCGCGGTGAGTCTGCGATTCTGTGGTACGCGCACCAATCGCCGACCAGCTGAACAGGTCGCCCAGGTATTGCGGGCTGTTCGGATCCAAGGCTTCTGTCGCCAACGGCAGACCCATACCTACCAGATCCAGCAACAGACGACGCGCGATGTGCAAACCGGCTTCAACATCAAACGAACCGTCCATGTACGGATCGTTGATCAGGCCTTTCCAGCCAACGGTGGTGCGTGGTTTTTCAAAATAGACGCGCATAACGATATACAGCTGATCGCTCAATTCAGCCGACAGGGTTTTCAAATGACGGGCGTAATCCAGGGCAGCATCCGGGTCGTGGATAGAACAGGGTCCGCACACCACCAGCAGGCGATGATCGCGCCCCTGCAAAATATCAGCGATGGTTTTACGCGCGGTAGCGATTTCATTTTCATCGCTGGCGCTGAGCGGAAACTGGTTCTTCAGTTCTTCCGGAGTGATCAGAATTTGTTCTGCACTGATATGAACGTTATTGAGCGCGTCTTTTTGCATGATGCTATTCCTGTCGTTTGCCGTTATGCGTAAGCGTTAATACAACCTTGAGCGTTTCAGGTCCTTACCATACCATGTGATGTAAAGTTTTCAATCCGATATCTGTAAATAAAAAATTACCACTGACAAATCCGCTTGAAAGCCCATATTAAAAGAGACAGAGAACAACAGTCAATTATATGTTTTATAAACAAAAATAAACAAATACAATCAAGGTTATCGTTTATCCCCTTTAAGCTTTAAGAATCGGAATCATCACCATCAAGTGTAAATAAAAATATACACCATATTTTCCACAACAATACATCAGGCCGCGATACAGCTCTCAGTCTCATCCGGATTATCGAGCACGGCTGCCCACCCGCTGTTGCCACCAGACGACAACCTTAGCCAAAACCCAGCCAAACGCTAAGGATACTCAGCATGATATGCCGCAGGAAGGGGTTAATTAAGTAGAAGAAAAGTGAATAAGTAAGGATGAGAAATTAAAAACTTAAGCTAATCGTAGCTATTTTGGTCGCCATGACGAACCGATATAATGTGACTGACATCACTTATAATCACTCTTAACAACTGGATCCAAAATGCTCTCTTTACGCGCTCGCCGCGCTATTCCGCTGTTCATTAGCTGCTTAACGACTTTCACCAGTGTTTCAGCCCTTGCCGACAATACGCTTTTCACCGCGATGGACGATCCGGCCACCGCTAAAAAGCCGTTTGAAGGCAACGTCCAGGCCGGCTACAACTCGCAGTCTGGTAACTCACAAAGCTCGACCCTGCTGGCCAACACCAGCATGACCTGGTTCAACAGCGATGCCGCCTACAGCCTGTGGGGAGCCGCCAACAACACCACCTCCTCTAACGTGCGCTCGTCTGAAAAGTATCAGGCCGGTGGCCGTACCCGTTATAACCTGTCCGATCGCAACTACCTGTTCGGTCAGGCAAGTTGGCTTAGTGACCGCTTCAACGGTTATGACTCCCGTTCCACGCTGACCGGCGGTTATGGTCGCCAAATCCTCAACGGGCCGCTCAGCGACCTGCGAGTTGAATTTGGTCCCGGCGTACGTCACGATGAATATCATGGCGGTGGTCGCTCCACCAAAGCGCTGGCTTACGGCGCAGCCAACTATTCGTATCAGTTGACCGACAATACCAAGTTCTCCGAGGGTGTTTCCGCACTGGCTAACGAAGAAACCACCTTGAACTCCGAAACCGCGCTAAGCGTCGCGATTAACGAAAGGTTCGCACTGCGTCTGGCTTATAACGTGACTTACAACAGCAAGCCGCCGGCGTCAGCACCGAAGAACACCGACACCACCACCTCCATCAGCCTGGTGTACGGTCTGTAATCTTTTCGGTTCCGCATTTCTTATACGACTAAGCCCATTATTAATGGGCTTTTTTTATGCCTGAGGCGTCAGAGTCAACCAGACCATGCCCAAGGCTTTCAGCGCATCGGTAGAGCACTGGAAGTCAGCATTTCCCCCACTGACCTGAACCTGATTACCCGGCAAACGCGCAATATCATAGACGTCGATATTGCCGTCGATATCGATCAGCCAACGGCCATTGGCAATGTGCGTCACCGCTAAATCCACCAGCCAGGATAACCGACCGCCGTCAATGTAGGCCGGTTGCGCTACCCCTGCCGGGATCAGCGAACTGTCCGCCAACCATTCTCCCGCCTCTTTCAACTGCCCGGCGACGAGCCGGTATTTCGGCAGCCCTTGCCCGCCCTTAGGTACCGTCACCGCCGTGCTGCCACTGCCCATTTCCCCCTGTCCGGTTGCCAGCCACAACAGAGAAACACCGGTATCCAGAGCGCAAGTCACCACGATATCTCCCGGGAAATAATTACGACGAACCCAGGTGCTCATGGTGCCCGACGAAATACCCAGTAAATCTCCCAGCTCTTTCTGCAAACTGAAACCATAGGCATCGAGAATGCGGCGCAGCACACCTTTACCGCCAGAGGCCAGAACCCGATCGTAAAGCGCTTTTCCCTGCGCGGGTTGAATCGGTTTACGTTCACTTTTTGCTTTTGCAAGCTCCCCGGTCATAAGCCAGGCCAAATCCGCGCCCGTAGCCAGCGCGCAGCTGATGATCACATAGCCAGGCACACTGCCACGTTGCTGCCAACTGCTGATGTTGTTAGGGGCTATCCCCAGGATTTCACTCAGCTCTTTCTGCGTGCCAACGCCATAAGATGAAAGGATCCTTTCAATCACTGCGCCTACTGAGGCGTTATCGTTCACAGTCTCTTCACGCATATCATCACCAATTAAAATCAAAATTTGCATTTACAAGTCGCATTTTGCGATCTAAAGTGCCGTATGAATGTTTCACAAACGGCTTAAATGTCACTTTAGTTAAGATGATGCGACATGATTGATGAAAATGCAAACATCCTGGTAGTCCAATAGCAAGTTATGCTGCCATTGGTTAACGGTAAGCTCACACAGTGATGGTGATTCGAACCGAGAGCTGCCTCGCTTTTGCAAGCCCATATATCAATCCGCATCCAGGGAGGTTGTTATGCTGCTTGCGAGTGAAGAGCAACGGGCTATCGGCCTACGGCGTATCGCTGAAATCCGCCGCACGTTATTCGCCCAATATAAAAATCAGGCCGAGGAGATCTACAACACGGCACCACTGCATCTACGTCACACGCTCTGCTTTCATGCAGGCCTGACCGAGCGTCACGTGATGCTGCAGTTCCACGAGATGAGTTATCCCCAGCGACAGAAAATTGTCGCTGCGCTCAATGCATTCATTGAACTGGGCAAATCACTGCCGCGCTATATCAGCGAAGAGGATTGCCTGCTGAATCAAAAAAAATAGCCGTTCTGCAACTTCTGGCGTGCAACCCGCCGGATGTCATTCGGCCCAAATTTACCCTATCTGGAGAACACACCATGGCTGATACCATAGATATGGCGCAAGAACGCCAGGCGCTGATGCTCGAAAAGCAAATCGCGCACGCCAGGCCTGTAGTCACCCAAGCCTCTGCGCAGTTTTGTGCAGACTGTGACGGGGCGATCCCTGAGGTACGACGCCGCGCTATTCCCGGCGTAAGCCGCTGCGTGGCCTGCCAGGAGATCTCAGAGGCTCAGCAACGTCACTTTATCCGGCGTTAATACGATGCCAGCTTCCCCCGGCCTTATTGGCCCCCCGCCTTCAGCCTCGTTTGAAGGTGCCTATCCCTGGAGTGCCCCGCGGCCAGCCATTGGCCGCGAACCCACGCTAAACCGCGATCGGTTACGCCAGTGGCAAGCCGCGCTGCGGCGCGTCAATTCTCTACCTTATTATCTGCGTATACAGTTTACCGAGCGCCACCAACATCTGTTGAGTCAACAAGGTTCGAAGGCTGCCTGGCACTATTTAGTGTTGGTTTTCGAACGTCGTATATGGCCGCGTATTCAGCAAGTGAACGATAAATTTGCTCTGAATCGGCAGGCCTCGATGCGCTTTGGTAGTGAGTCCGACAACTATAACGCTTTGCCCACGTTGGGTGACAAGGCGCTGGAACAGTTGGCAAAACGTATCGCCGGCCAGTTACTGGCGCTTTATCAAAGCGAGTGCGACACCCTACTGACCAGGCATGCGGGAGACTCTTCTGTCCTGCTGCGGGACGAAATTCAATCGCGGTTGTATGGCCAGATTGCCGGTATGGCACGCGCTTTTAATATTCAGCCCATGCACTGGCACTGTTATCGCAAGGGGGTGCTGGACAGCCACCGCGCGGTAGCGGCACTGTCGAGACTGACCAGCGATCGTTGGTGGCTGCGGCGCCTGAAGATGCAACGTATGCAGTGGCGCGAAGCGCTGCTGATCGCCATTGGCAACGTCAGCCGCAACACATCGCCCTATGCCAGCCGGCAGGCCATTCGTGACGTGAAGGCGAGACGCCAGTCAAACCTGGATTATCTTCGCCGCTGCGATTTGGAAAATACCGTTACCGGGGAGCGTATCGATCTGATGGAGAAAGTGCTCGGCAGCATTGCCAACCCGGCGATCCGCCGTATGGAGCTAATGAATACCCTCGCAGGCATTGAAACCTACGCCGCACGCAGCAGCCACATCGGCCTGTTTGTCACCCTGACTACCCCCTCCCGTTTTCATCCCACGCGCACTGCCGGCGACCGCGGTAAGTCACGCTTTAATCACCGCTGGGACCGCGAAGATTTTACCCCCAAAGACGGCCAACGCTACCTGGTGAAGCAATGGAGCAAAATGCGCACTGCTTTCAAAGATCGCCAGTTGCAGGTCTACGGTGTTCGCGTAGTGGAACCGCATCACGACGGCACACCGCATTGGCATCTGATGCTGTTTACCCCTCAACCCCATCGTCAGCAGGTGATCGATATTCTGCGCCGTTATGCACTGCAGCAAGATGCCGGGGAACCCGGAGCGCAAGAGAATCGTCTCCAGTATAAGCACCTGAATCGAGGGGGAGCGACAGCTTACATGGCCAAATACATTGCCAAGAATCTCGATGGCTATGCACTGGAGGAAGAACTCGATCATGAGACCGGTAGCCCGCTGAGTGAAACCGCCAATGCCGTCAGCGCCTGGGCCAGCACCTGGCGTATTCCGCAGTTTCATCCTTTTGGTTTGCCCAGCATAGGCGCATATCGCGAGTGTCGTCGCATTCGTGGGCAAAGCCTGACGCAGCAGTTCGATGCGCGAACCGAAGCCGTACGCGCCGCCGCCGATACGGGAGATTTTGCCGGTTATATCAATGCTCAGGGCGGTGCTAACGTGCCGCGCAGCCGGCAGTGGGTGCGCGTAGCGCGTGATGATGCGCCCATGCTGAACAGCTATGACGAACGAGTGCAAAAGGTGGTCGGTATTTATGTCCCCCATCTGGGCCCTGATCGGGTGTACCGGACCCGTACGCTACAATGGCGCATCGTCGCTAAAAACCGCGAACCTGCGACACCTTGGAGTTCTGCCAATAACTGTGGATCCTCCTCCTTTAACGCCCCAAAACCGGCGCCCTCCGCACGTCTGACTCCAGCACAACAGCAGTATTGCCTGACTATTGCCCGCGATCTTCGGCAGACAGGTATCGATCCACAGCGCTGGCAGTTGGAAGTATTAGCAAGAGGAGGGAAAATCAGCTTTGACGGACAACTTGTACAATTTCCGCTAATCAATGACTGGGCAAATTTTTACTGCACAAATGATAAATCCAATCATTGACGCCTTTAGCGTTTTGCTTAATACTGTATAAATAAACAGTATACTTAAGAGAGGGCAAGAACAGTGGAAATTATGGATAAACAACAGCTAACACTGTCCCGCATCCAGTTCATCGCCGATGTTTCGCAGGCCGCGCAGTGCAGTGCCGCCGAATTTCTGATCGCCATGTCGCTGATTTCGGATCTGGCCAGCCAGGTGTTGCCGGACAATGATTATCAAGAAATATTTTACCCGGCTGACGGACAGGACTCTCGCTAAATCAGCGTCTGCTTACGCTAAATCCCCTTTTCCAGCACCCGCCATCGGCGGGTGTTTTCGTTTCTGTCACCAGCATTCCCCCGTTCAGTTGTGCCAGCGCATCCACAACCCCATCGCGTTGCCGATGCCTGGTTCTCACGGGAAACTAGTGCTTATCCGGGGCCGTAGCGTCCATCTCAGTCAACCACATCGCAGGAGCGTAATGATGAAAATTTATGCACAACAAGGCGACACCATAGACGCGATTTGCTGGCGCTATTACGGCAGCACTCAGCGTCTGGTGGAGCAGGTCTATCTCGCTAATCGCGATCTGGCCGACGCAGGCCCGCTACTCCCCCACGGTCATCCGGTAGAACTGCCGGATCTGCCGGCGGCCGCTCAACGAGAAACCGTCAAACTGTGGGACTAAGCGATGGAAAAACTCACCTCAACGCTTGCCTACCTCACGGCGGCCTGCCTGGCCTGGATGGGGCGACATTCCACACAGGACATTGCCCTCTTGGTCGGCGCTGCGGTCGGTGTCGGTACTTTCGCAGTGAATTGGTACTACCGGCGTAAAAGTTACCAGCTGTTGAAATCGTTAAAAAAAAACGGTCTGAAACGCGGAGTCTACGATGAGCTCACTCGCTAAACGCTGCAGCGTGGCGGCTATTCTGGCCCTCGCCGCCCTGCTGCCACAGTTCAATACCCTACACACCTCTGAACAGGGATTGCGCCTGATTGCCGATTTCGAAGGCTGCAGACTCTCCCCCTACCAGTGCAGTGCCGGGATATGGACCAACGGCATCGGCCATACCGCCGGTGTGAAATCCGGCTCAGTCATCGACGAACGCCAAGCCGCGGCCAATCTGATCGAGGATGTCCGCACCGTCGAGCTCGGTATCGCACGCTGCATGGCCGTAGAGATGCCGCAGCCGGTTTACGACGCAGTCAGCGCCTTTGCCTTCAACGTTGGCGTCAGCGCTGCCTGCAATTCCACATTGGCCACCTTTATCAAACGCCAACAATGGCAGGCGGCTTGCGATCAGCTACCGCGCTGGATCTATGTCAAGGGCGTTAAAAGCCAGGGGCTGGAACGCCGTCGTCATGCCGAACGTGCTCTGTGCCTGCAGGGTATTCAGCGCTGATCCTGGCTGCATCGCTTCAACCACTCAAGGAGAGACATCATGCTAAAACCCGAGCAGTTGCGTACTGCGCTGACCACCGCTCTGCCAGACCTACAAACGCATCCCGATAAGCTACGCATCAGCCTGGATAATGGC
The DNA here is from genome assembly GCF_056376275.1 of Serratia sp. AR11. Lineage (NCBI taxonomy): Bacteria > Pseudomonadati > Pseudomonadota > Gammaproteobacteria > Enterobacterales > Yersiniaceae > Serratia > Serratia sp. AR11. Next base: position 879,143 of record NZ_CM150739.1, on the reverse strand, counting down.
CGCGTGGTTTCAACATTAGGCCCTTCGCTGTCATTCGAATACCAATACCAGCTCAATCTGACGCTGAGCGACCAGGCAGCCGAAGAAGACCTGGTGATGGTCACTGTCTTGGCCTGGCTACGCCGTCACCAGCCCGACATTCTCGCCAACCCGGATAAACGTAAAAACGGTTTTGCCTTTAAACGCGACGTCAGCGCCGCCGGCCAACTGGATCTTCAACTGCAATTGACCGAGCGCATCCAGGTGGAACAGCGCGAGGGTGCACTGCATATCACTCCCCTGGCCGAGCCGCCGGAGCCGGAAAACGTCATTCGCTTCACCCGTGTTTACCTGCACGGCGAGCTGATCAGCCAATTTCAGCAGCCATAAACTGACCCTGGGGACGGCTTCGGTTGTGCTGGCGTCAGCTAAACGCCGCCGCGTTGTCGCCCCCCTTATACGGCGGCATTCTTAACAAATGAACACAGACAACTTCGATATTCAGCGCCTGGTGCGCAACCTGATACGCATCGGCACCATCAGTGAGCTCGACCTCGAACGCGGGCGCTGTCGCGTTGCCACCGGTGGCAACCTCACCGACTGGCTTAGCTGGCTAACCGGCCGAGCCGGTGACGCTCGCTGCTGGTGGGCACCCAGCGTAGGTGAACAGGTGCTGGTGTTGTCGCTGGGGGGCGAGCTTGATACCGCCTTCGTGCTCCCCGGCATTTTTTCCGATGCCCATCCCGCGCCGTCAACCTCGGCTCAGGCGGCACACATCACCTTCCCTGACGGCGCGGTAATCGAATACGAACCGGCAGAGGGGGCACTGAAAGTCATGGGGATCAAAAGCGCCACCATTGAAGCCACAGAGCAGGTAATCGTCACTGCACCGGCCATCACCTGTCGTGCAACGAGCAAGATCACGCTGGATGCCCCCGAGGTGGAATGCACTCAGCTATTAACCACCGGCACCATCGCCATCCGACAGGGCGGCTCGATGACCGGCGATCTCAACCACTCCGGCGGCAGCATCAGTTCTAACGGCGTGGTGGTACATAGCCACACCCACGGCGGCGTGCAAAACGGCGGAGGCCAAACGGATAAACCAGTATGAATAACGCGAAATATCTTGGCATGAATCGCGGCTCAGGCCGCGCGATCACCGACATTGAACATATCCGTCAGTCAGTGAGCGACATTCTGATCACCCCAATCGGCTCACGCATCATGCGCCGCAATTACGGTTCGCTGCTGTCCGAGCTGCTGGATCAGCCGCAAAACGACGTGCTGCGGCTGCAGATTATGGCCGCCTGCTACAGCGCGCTGCTGCAGTGGGAGCCGCGCATTCAACTTAGTGGCATCACCTTTAACACTACCATCGACGGAAAAATGGTGGTCGACATTACCGGCAACCGTATCGATACGCCGGATACCTTTTCTCTTTCTGTTTCTGTGAGCTGACACCATGGCAACCATTGACCTGAGCTTATTACCCGCCCCCACGGTGGTGGATCCCCTCGACTACGAGTCGCTGCTGGCCGATCGCAAGGCCACGCTGATTTCCCTTTACCCGGAAGAACAGCGTGAAGCCATTGCACGCACGCTGACGCTGGAGTCGGAACCGATCGTCAAACTGCTGCAGGAAAACGCATACCGTGAACTGATCCTGCGCCAGCGCATCAATGAGGCCGCTCAGGCGGTGATGCTCGGCTATGCCGGCGGCAGCGATCTCGATCAGCTTGGCGCTAACTTCCAGGTTGAACGCCTGGTGGTCCAGCAGCCTGACAATACGGTCATTCCGCCGGTAGCGGCGATTATGGAGTCCGACAGCGATTTCCGCGTACGCATCCAACAGGCATTCGAAGGGCTGAGCGTGGCCGGCTCCAGCGGTTCCTACGAATACCACGGTCGTTCCGCCGATGGTCGGGTAGCCGATGTTTCCGCCACCAGCCCCAGCCCGGCCAACGTACTGATTTCGGTGCTGTCGCGTGAAGGTGATGGCACCGCCAGCGCCGAGCTGGTGGCAATTGTCGATAAAGCGCTAAACGATGAAGACGTGCGCCCGGTGGCCGATCGCGTCAGCGTACGCTCCGCCACTATCGTCAATTACAACATCGATGCCGTGCTTTATCTCTACCCTGGTCCGGAAGCAGAACCTATCCGCCGCGCCGCCGAAGCCAAGCTGAAAAGCTACATCAGCGCCCAACACCGTCTGGGGCGTGATATCCGTCTGTCGGCAATTTACGCCGCTCTGCATGCCGAAGGGGTGCAACGGGTGGAACTGAAAAGCCCGCAGGCCGATATCGTGCTGGATAAAACCCAGGCGTCGTACTGCGCCAGTTATCTTCTGACCGTCGGAGGCTCCGATGAGTAACCGTCTGCTGCCGGTCGGCTCTTCACCGCTGGAGGTCGCTGCGGCGGCCGCCTGCGCCGAGCTGACCACGATGCCGGTACCGCTGCGGGAGTTGTGGAACCCGGCCACCTGCCCGGTCAACCTGCTGCCGTATCTGGCCTGGGCGTTTTCGGTCGATCACTGGGATGAGGGCTGGACGGAAGAAACCAAACGCAACGTCGTCTCCTCTGCCTTCTTCGTGCATCGTCATAAAGGCACTATCGGCGCCATCCGCCGCGTGGTCGAGCCCTTGGGCTATCTGATCAAACTGCGTGAATGGTGGGAAACCAACGCAGAACCCGGCACCTTTTCACTGGATATCGGCGTGCTAGAAAATGGCATCACCGAAGAAATGTACCTGGAAATGGAACGGATGATCGCCGACGCCAAGCCTGTCAGCCGCCACTTGACCGGCCTGGCGCTGAACCTGGAGGCCTCAGGTAATATCGAGGTGGCCGGTGGTCATTACGACGCTGAGATAACCACGGTATATCCGGATTATGTCGAGTTCGCCCGCCAAATGCTGGAGGGCCACTATCAGTTTTTACAACGTAATACCGGTACCACCCTGGATTCGACCCAACAACATTTTGTTCTCAACGCAGAACATGTTCTGGCCGACTCACGCCATGAACGAGAGCTTTCACGCATGGCGGGATTGCCCAATGATGCCACCACCGAGGGGCAGGCGTTGCAAATTCTCGGCTATGCCCATGCCTTTTTGGCGACCCAACAACAGAAGTATCTGGATCAGGCCATTGCCTGTTTCGATGCTTATGTGACTCATTTTTACGACGGCGCCCCCATCCCGAAAACCCCTCAGCGTTGGGTAGCCAACTGGATCGTCAACGCCAAGGAGCCGGTGCCGGCTAACTGGCCGGTAGACAGTAAAGATCCGACGCACAGCGGTTTCAAAGGCGTCCCCATGACCTTCATTAAAGGCAAAACACAGATCCCGCAGGGCGCGCCTTACTGGGGAGAATATCTGGATATCGCCACCTTCGCCTTTGACGGCACCCTGGCCTGGGACGCCATCAATGCGCAGGTGCGTGCAGTTGACGCCGCCGGCAACGTGGACTGGAGCAGTGACGGCAAGCGTTACGACGTGGCGTGGATCATTAACTGGCAGGGTTATCAGATTAGCGCCGATGGTGACATTCTGGCCCAGGGTCTGCCCGCCGCGCAGTTTGGTACCGTTCAACTGAAAGATAACACGCTCAGTGGCAGTCATAAGCTGAACTTTGCCAATCGTCAGCCCGTCGAGCACGGCGGCGTCATGATTGAACGTAATCAGGCTCAGCACAATCGTCCGCTGCACGTGCCGGTCCCGCACAATGCCATGGGTAATGCGGCAGACGCCGAGCTATGGTTTGCCGATGCCTGCCACCTGCTGCACAAAATCACCGGCGAGCAACGCTATTTCAATGCCTGGAAAAGCGTTGAATTCACCGCAATGGAATACACCGATATTGACGCGCAGGATAAGTTCTTCCGCCAGAGTTTGCATGCCAATACTCCCTTCACCGACGGCATCTCCTACGACTGGTCATATCCTGCCGGTGCGCCCGTCAGCTATGCACGCAACGCCGATGGCATGATCACCCTGCGCAAAGAAATTGCGTCACAGCAGTCACTGGAACAGCAATCGGTGTGGTTCCGCGTTGGCAAACAGTCAAAAGTTCGCACCAGTTTCGGCGGCGTTGATGACCAGAACCAGCCTATTTCCTGCCGGTTGCAATTGGCCATAGCAGCGGAAAAGGATGCAAAACAAACCACCGACTGGGGCATCGGTCTGCCGCAGTCCACCCAGACGCAGGTAAAAACCTATGATATCGCGCTCACCAGTCTGGCGGCGTTGACTCGCGAGGATGGCAGCGATTATCTGCTGGCCGACCTGCGTGCGGTGACCGATTACGGCGGTTGCGTGATCGGCAGCCGGTTTGAAGAACAGGTTTACGATCGGCGCAGCGCAACGGTGATCAACGCCAGCTACCCCAACGATGACGCTGGCATGGTGATCGGCGCCTGGCTGACCGCCGAGGAACGTTTTCCGGTAAACCAACTGGTTTATCGTGCTGATGCCGACTTCAATCTGCGGCTTGAGGACGACGATAAATGGCGCTGGTACTGGATGCTGCCCGCCACCGACGGAAAATGGACGCTGGCAACCTTTGACCCGGCTGCCGCGGTGCTGAGCGGCTATCAGCCAGACCATCAGGATGGCGATGAGAAACCTGCCCGTCCTGATTTCAGCACGGTGGATCAGGTCACTATCCTGCAAGACGGCAATGTGGCGAACGCTAACTTCAGCTACTACGTACTGAATGATATTCCGCCAACCTTTAACGCCGACGACGGTTACACCATCAAATACCGCGTCACGCTACAGGCAGACAACCCTTACACCGCACTGCTGGGGGATTGCACCCTACTGGGCCATCGTCAGGACAGCCTGTTCTGCACGCCCGGCGTGATCCCCTTTTCCAATATCTATCAGGCAGACAGCCAACAGTTCGACGGCTGGCACGGCATGCCTTATCCAGGCTACCAATACCCGTTCATTTTCGTGCATGCCGACGCCGATCCTGACGGTGTAATGCTCAACAACATGACCGAGTTTCTGTGGCAATCGCAGCAGTGGTATCAGCAGCAGTTTGGCGTATTGGGGCCGGGAGCTTCCGCTTATATCTGGAATCGCTGGGACAATCTGAGCTATGGCCCCGCGGACAGCTGGACCATGTACCACTGGGGCGACGGCACCGCCTGGTCCGGCTATCAACCTCGGGCCTTCTTTGGCGCCGCGCGTGCCTGGCATGAGCTGACACTGGCGGGAAAAACACCGCCAGCCAAACTGGTCGGTTATGTCGAAAACTGGCTGCGCTGGCTGATCGGCTTTACCCAGGACTCTGGCGGTATAACACCGACCGATTTCCCGATGACCGACATCCCGCAGCCCAACAAACATGATTTTACAGGCCATATGTGCGGCCTGTGGTTGGCCGGCGCCGTGCTGGCAAAAATGGCCGGCAGTGAGATTTCCGGCACCGAACACTTTATCGAACAATGCGTTACAGAGTTACAGAAGAATTTTCTCACCGCTGGAGATGTGATGGATGGCGCCTGGTCACCGGCACCACGTCCCGGCACGGACAACGGGATGTTCTTCGGTTTTTGGTCGGGTGAAATCCTGCGCGGATTGAGCCTGTATGTGATGTACAAGAACGGCCTGAATGACCTGGCCGACAAACAAAAGAGAGCAACGACATGACAGCAAAATATCGCGCCCTGCTCACCGATCAGGGTAAAGCGCTGCTGGCTAACGCCGCGGCAACCGGCCAGAAGCTGGAGATCACCCAGATGGCGGTCGGCGATGGCGGCGGCTCGGCCACTCTGCCCAGCGAAAGCCAAACCAGGCTGGTGAATGAAAAACGACGGGCGGTGCTCAATTCCCTGCAAGTTAACGCCGACAGCGGCAACCAGGTGATCGCCGAGCAGGTGATCCCGGAAGATACCGGTGGCTGGTGGATCCGTGAATTGGGGTTGTACGATAAAAATGGCGTACTGGTGGCCGTGGCTAATACACCAGACACTTACAAGCCATTGCTGGCCGAAGGTGCCGGTCGTACTCAGGTAGTGCGCATGGTCCTGCTGGTCAAAGGTGACGCCAGCGCAGTGATTGTGGCAGACAAAACTGCCGTGCTGGTTTCCCGCGATACGCTGGATGCGGCTATCGCCGAACATGCCCGTTCACGTAACCACCCGGATGCCACCCTGCTGGCCAAAGGCTTCACCCAACTGAGCAGCGACAGCAATAGCAACAGCGAAGTTCTGGCAGCGACGCCAAAAGCGGTGAAAGCGGTTAATGACGAGGTCAAAAAACGTCTGCCACTGAGTGGGGGTGATATCACCGGTTTGGTAAGAATGAGTTATAAAACGGGTATCTACGGCCTGGACGCTGCCGGCGCGCAAAACAATATGGTCATGCTCGGGAACCAAACCTACCCTAATGCCGTATTATTGGGTGGTAGTAATGTTCCCTCCATTATTATCTCGCAAACCAACCCACAAACGCTGGTAGCCGGTAAGCCTTATACATTTTTTCACACGGGTTTTAAACCTACGGCGGCGGATGTTGGGGCCTACAACAAGGCCGAGGTCGACGGAAAATTTGTCAAACAGAGCGGCGACATAATGACTGGTGAATTGACCGGTCAATATAACGGTCCACAAGTTTTTTCTGAGCAATATAATTCTAAAGCCGCATTCTATGGTGAGTTCTCTGCACGCTCAACAAATGCATATAGCCCGTTAATAAAACAGAAAATAACCATTGAAAATAAATCATCATGGGCAATATCACAAGGCAGTTTAGCTCTTGATGGTAGTCCTAAATGGTTAATGCAATTTAGAGGTTCCGCAGGGCAAGATATTCAATTTTCATGGTCAACAGAAGGTGATTTTATAGCTCCAAAAAGCTTAAAAGCTGGAAACACACTTTTTGTTGGCAACGCCAACATGACTCCAGATGGAAACATCTGGGGCACACGCTGGAATCCCAATGGTCAATGGCTATGGGATGCAATAGTAGCCAACATTAACGCTGCACGTGACGCAGTCTGGGGACATGCTGATCAAGCTGCTAATGCAGCACAAAATAATGCCAAAGACTGGGCATATCAAAATCTCATTCAAGGGGTTCGCCTATCAGGCCGAACTGTTATCGCCGATACCGGTGGAAGAATGGATTTACCGTCAGGTTGCGTTTATAGCGGTATGTCGGGGGCAAACTATAATCCAGGTGTTTGGGGTGCCTACTCGGCAATACAGGTTGTAAGAAATGGTCAATGGGTTACTATCGGGACAGAATAATAATGAAACATTTAAAAAACCTTAAACAGTATACGCCAGAAATACCATCACTGGGTTTAGACGTGACTTACCTGCGTGATGAAAATGGCAACGACTGGTATGAGCATCAAAAAGAATACTCGGCCGACACTATAAAGGTCGCCTATGATGCTAATGGGATTATCTGTGCATTTTCGCATGATGTATCTATGTTATGGCCATTTAATTTATCGGTCATTGAATTCAGCGAAGAAGATACACCTAAAAAATTGTCAAACACTGGAGAATGGATGTTTGATGGTAAAAATATTATTCCACGCCAGTTTTCGCAGACCGAACTTGAAAAACAAGCTCAGCAAGATAAAGACCAGCTTATGGTATTAGCTACTAAAGTTATCGCACCGTTACAAGATGCAAAAGAGTTGGGTATTGCCACAGAAGAAGAGTTAACAAAGTTAAAAGCATGGGTAATTTTTCGTATCCAGACTAATCGTATTGAGGTGAGCGCGGCTCCGAACATTACCTGGCCTACTTATCCTAATATCTAATAATTCTATTAGCAGAGAATCATCTTACTCAACGCCCCGCCCGGGGCGTTTTTTTATCTTGATTTTCCTGCTGTTGTACCAGTTCTCATACATACCCAATGAGATGCGCGACCCGGTCACGAAAGGCATTCTGTTGTTACCAACCACAAACGGAGTAATGCTATGGGTGATTATCACCACGGCGTGCGTGTCCTCGAAATCAATGAAGGCACCCGCGTAATTTCCACCGTCTCGACGGCGATTATTGGCATGGTTTGTACTGCAGAAGATGCCGATGCCAGCCTGTTCCCTCTCAACACTCCGGTGTTGATCACTGACGTTCTGGCCGCCAGTGGCAAGGCCGGCAAAAATGGCACCCTGACACGCTCGCTGCTGGCGATTGCCGAGCAGGCCAAACCGGTCACCGTCGTGGTACGTGTGGCAGAAGGCAAAGACGAGGCCGAAACCACCTCCAATATCATTGGCGACGCCGATGAAAACGGTAAATACACCGGCATGAAAGCCTTGCTGGCGGCACAGGCCGAACTGGGTGTGAAGCCACGTATCCTAGGTGTGCCAGGCCACGACAACCTGGAGGTAGCAACCGCACTGGCCGGTATCTGCCAACAACTGCGTGCCTTTGGTTATATCAGCGCTTACGGCTGCAAGACCGTCTCCGACGCCATCAAGTACCGCGCAGGCTTTAGCCAACGCGAACTGATGTTGATCTGGCCAGACTTTGTTAACTGGAACACCACCACCAACAGCAGCGACATCGCATACGCTACCGCTCGTGCACTCGGTCTGCGCGCCAAGATTGACCAGGAAACTGGCTGGCATAAGACCCTGTCCAACGTCGGCGTCAACGGCGTCAGCGGTATTTCAGCCAGCGTATTTTGGGATCTGCAAACCGTCGGTACCGATGCTGACCTGCTGAACGAAGCCTGCGTCACCACCCTGATCCGCAAAGATGGCTTCAAGTTTTGGGGCTCACGCACCTGTTCCGACGATCCATTATTCCAGTTCGAAAACTATACCCGTACCGCGCAGGTATTGGCTGACACCATGGCCGAAGCTCATCTGTGGGCAATTGACCGCCCGGTTACGCCAACGCTGATCCGCGACATGATCGACGGCATCAAAGCCAAGTTCCGCGAGCTGAAATCCGCCGGACTGATCATTGACGGCGACTGCTGGTACGACGAAAGCGCCAACGATAAAGAAACCCTGAAGGCCGGCAAACTGTTTATCGATTACGACTACACCCCGGTACCGCCGCTGGAAGATTTAACCCTGCGCCAGCGCATCACCGACCGTTACCTGGCGAACTTCGCCGCGTCCGTGAACAGCTAAGGAGACCTGAATAATGGCACTGCCAAAAAAACTGAAATATCTGAACCTGTTTAACGACGGCTTCAACTACATGGGCGTGGTCTCCGCCATGACCCTGCCAAAACTGACCCGTAAGCTGGAAAAATTCCGCGGTGGCGGCATGAGCGGCGCAGCCTCGGTGGACTTCGGTCTGGATGACGATGCGCTGGTAGTCGAATGGACCATGGGCGGTATCGATGAGCTGGTGCTGAAACAATGGGGCCGCGTCGACGCGGTACCGCTGCGCTTTACCGGTTCTTTCCAGCGTGACGACACCGGTGAAGTATCGGCACTCGAAGTCGTGATGCGCGGTCGCCACAAAGAAATCGACAGCGGTGACTTCAAACAAGGCGAAGACACCGAGACCAAGGTTTCTACCGACTGTACCTACTTCAAACTGAGCATCGACGGCAAAGAGCTGATCGAGATCGATACCGTCAACATGATTGAAAAAGTTGACGGCGTGGATCTGCTGGCGGCCCACCGCCGCGCTATCGGCCTGTAATTCATCACTTCAATGGCCAGCCACAGTGCTGGCCCTGCTTCCCTGACAATAATTGGATACCCCCATGGAACTGAATGCATCCCCAGAAAATACCGTTGCACTGGAAACCCCGATCAAACGCGGCGACAGCGAGATCCGTGAAGTACAGGTCACCAAACCGAATGCAGGCAGCCTGCGCGGTATTGGTCTGGCAGCACTGGCCAACGCCGACGTCGACGCCCTGATCACCATCCTGCCGCGCGTCACCTACCCGAACCTGACCAAAGAAGAGTGCGCCCGGCTGGAGCTGCCGGACCTGATCGCGCTGGCAGGCCAGGTGATCGGTTTTTTGTCACCGAAATCGGCCGAGTAAACATCAACCCCGTTCTGACCGTGGACGATCTGATGGCGGACATCGCAGTGATTTTTCACTGGCCGCCATCAGAGATGAACGGCATGACGCTGACAGAGCTGATGGAATGGCGCTATAAGGCCCTTCAACGTAGTGGAGTAAATACAGATGAGTAGCAGCGGCAGCAAAAAAACGTTAGCAAACGCGGACACCAGCATCCGCAACCAGCAAAAGCGGCTAAAAACAGAACAAAAAAACCAGGCTCAACTAACCCAATTACTGAAGATAAAAGCGGCGCAGGCCGACGTACTGATTGAGTTTGATGCGATTCAAAATACCCGTATGGCTTTGCCCGCGTTTTTATCTTCCCCCAAAGATATTGAAACAACGCAGCAGGCGAATCTCAATCACGTCCTGCAAAAGGCCCGTGGAGCCATTTTATCGCTCCAGCAAGGCCATCTGGAAAAACAGCTCCAGGGCAAAGGGATTGATACCGCCAATTTAACCGGCGCCCAGCAACGCTCACAAGAAAATTCAGAGACCGCCCAAAACCTTCTTAGCCGCCAACAACGCGTCCGCCAAAAACTGAGTCAGCAAAGACGCACAGAAGTGCTTGGTGATTTTCAAACCCGACAGAACGGAATTGGAAAGATTCGCGATGTTGCTTCAAAGGGGTTGGGACTGGCAGGTACTGCCTTCAATACGGGTAAAGATTTGCTGGCACCGGGTATGAAGTTTGAAAAGCAGATGTCCGGTATGCAGGCGCAGTTGGGATTAAACAAAGACGACCACCGGTTAACAGCCCTGCGCCAGCAGGCAACCGGCAGGGTGTCCAAGGGACAGTCCCCGCAGGAGGTCGCTGAAACGCAATCCGCTCTGGCCGCCGCTGGCTACAACCCTCAGGAAGTTTTGGCTGCGGCCCCCGCAGCACTGAATCTGGCCAAGGCCAGCGGCAGCAGCATCGAGGAGGCAGTAAAAGCTCTATCGGGTATCCAGCAGGCGTTTCAGCTGCCGGCCGATCAGGCTGGAAATATCGCCGATATAATGGCCAAAGCCAGCAGCAGCTATCAGTGGAGCCTTGATGAGTTCGATAAAAAAATACGGACAGCCGCACCGGCAGCCCTCCAGAGTGGACAGAGCCTGGAGCAAACCGCCGCACAGTTGGCCCCACAAGGGCACAGCCTGGGAAACGTCGATGGCGCGGCTCAGGCGATGGTCACCGTACGGGGGGATAATCTGGATGGCGATATCAAGAAACTGTTCGCCAACTGGGACAGCATTCACATAGATCTTTTCGACGGCCAGAATTCATCTCTGCGCCAACTCACACAAACCGCGACCGGCTGGCTCAACACCCTGGGCCAATGGTCAAAAGAAAACCCTACGTTAGCCAATAGCCTGATGACGGTTGCCATTGCAATCACTGCACTGATTGGCGGCCTGTCAGCCATAGGTACCTTTATCGTGCCGGCGCTGAGCGCCATTAACATGCTGATGGCCGGTGCGGGTCTACTGGGCACCGTATTCACTTCCGTTGGCGGCATGATAGCCGGAGTCTTTGCTGCCCTCAGCCTGCCCATTGTCGCCGTAGTCGCAGCGATCGTCGGAGGAGCCGCCTTAATCTATAAATATTGGGAACCGATTAGCGCCTTTATCGGTGGAGTCGCGGAAAGTTTCAGTACGGCAATGGGTCCTATTGGTGATGCATTTTCTCCAGTGACTACAGCCTTCAACAGCGTCATGGACAAGTTAAAACCGGTCTATAACTGGTTTATGCAATTATTGACACCGATAAAAAGCACTCAGGAAGAACTGAACACCGCAGCGGCTTACGGAAAAATGCTGGGCGAATGGCTGGTTTGGGCATTCAGGCTGCCCGGCGATGCGCTTAACCAGTTAATTGGCTTAATCGGCAAGGCGCGAGGCATCATTGATTCGGCCATTGGATGGTTTAGCAATGAAAAAAGGGATCCAACCTCGGAAAAATATGACAGTAGCCTCTCCCCCAGCGGTGGCGTGCTGAGCTTGGGCAACGAAAACTATCGTGCCGTTCGCCCAACCGCTCCCCCTAACCTTTCAGATAACAGCGTACGGACCAATAACGTCTCTATCAACGTACCGGAGGGAACTACGCGTGACGAAATGGAACGTGTCGTCCGTTCAGCCATGATGGACATCGAAAATACTCGCCGTAATCAGCACCTCAGCGCTTATGCGCAGGTATAAGGAGCCAGACTAATGATGCTAACACTGGGACTGTTCGTATTTATGTTACGCACCCTGCCCTACCAAGCTATGAACCGTCAGTTGAGCTATCGCTGGCCAACAGGAAGCCGCGTCGGCCAAAGACCAAGCGCTCAATTTCTGGGGGTGGATGGTGAAACTATCACCTTAAGTGGACAACTGATGCCTGAGCTAACCGGAGGTAGGCTTTCTTTACTTGCCCTGCAAACCATGGCCGAACAGGGGCGTGCCTGGCCGCTTATCGAAGGCAGCGGCACCATTTACGGCATGTTTGTGATCGAGAAAATCACTCAAGACAGCAAAGAATTTTTCGCTAACGGCCAACCACGCCAAATTTCCTTCACCATCACATTAAAACGCGTGGATGAATCGCTACATGCCATGTTCGGTGATTTGCGTCACCAGGCTGGCGACCTGTTGGCGAAAGCGCAAAAAGCGACGGGAATGTCATTATGATCGCCGATGTTTATCAGCCCATGGGGGCCAAACCGGCCCCCGACTTTATCCTGACGCTGGCGGATAAAGACATTACCAACGATATCCGTCAGCGGCTAATCTCGTTAAACATGGTAGATAATGGCGGCCTGAGCGCCGATCAATTGACCATTAATCTGGACGACAGCGATGGCCTGATGTCCCTGCCCAGCCGGGGGGCCATTCTGGAGTTGTTTCTTGGTTGGAATAACTCGGCGCTGGTTGGCCAGGGCAAGTTTATTGTCGATACTATCATCCACTCTGGCGCTCCCGATCTCATCTCAATCACAGCTCGTAGCGTTGATTTTCGCGGCTCGCTGAACGAATCCCGCAGCGAGTCTTATTCAGACAAGACCTTTGGCGAAATCGTGCAACAAATTTCAACGCGTAATGGGCTGAACGAACCCTATTTGAGCGATGAGTTGGCCGCAATAAAGATTGCGCATATCGACCAAACCAATGAGACCGATGTTCAATTTCTTTCCCGGTTAGCCTTGGTAAATAGTGCACGAGTGACTATCAAATACCAGCGCCTGCAGTTTATCAAACCCGGGTTTGGTCGTAGCCCGCGTGGCGAGCCAAACCCAATAAAAACACTGACCCGCAGTGACGGCGACACTCACCGTTTTGAACTGAAAGATCGCGGCGGTTACACCGGTGTCAGCGCCAGTTGGCTGAATACCGAACATCCAGAGCGAGCCAACAGCAGCGTACAAGTAGAGCGGGAAATCCCGCAGGCAAACGCCAGTACATCCCGGCATCCTGCCGCCAAATTCGCTGACAAAATAGCTACCGCGCCACAGCAAACCAGTAGCTATATGGTCGGTAAAGAAAAGCAGGTCTACCACATTGCAAAAATCTATCGTGATAAAGAAACCGCCATGCGGGCAGCTCAGTCACTGTTTGAGCAATTACAAAGAGGGATCGCAACCTTTAGTATCAGCCTGGCCACCGGACAGCCAGATCTGTTCCCTGAGACTCCCATCCGAGTTTATGGTTTTAAGGAAGCTATCGATCAGCAACTGTGGGTGGTTAATAAGATCACTCATACCTTAAGCAACAGTGGCTTCTTCAGTAATCTGGAACTTAACGTCTACATTGAGGGTGTTGAGATCACTACCAAAGAAAATTAATCTCGCTTTCGAAAATCTAATCTTGTTTTTGCAAGTTATTGAGCTATTATAAGTCATATAACTTGATGCAGTCGAAAGAGGGATTCAACTATGATGCACTGTCCACTTTGCGGTAGCGTGGCCCACACTCGTTCCAGCCGTTACCTCAGTGAAGCGACCAAAGAGCGCTACCACCAATGCCAGAACATTAACTGTAGCTGCACCTTTGCCACGCATGAGTCCGTCGCGCGAGTGATTGTGAAGCCTGGCGATATTGTTCCGGCTCAGCCGCACCCGGAAAAAAGTAAACAGCGTGTCGCGGCGCTGTAACGCAAAGAGCCTGCCACCGCAGGCTTTTTTATATCTGCGTAAACTTACTTTTCCGAAAATAAATCTTGCAAATGCAATCAACAGATTTTAAGCATAAAAAAAGGGGTCGGCATATTGCCAACCCCTTCATAGTTATTAACTTTTGGATGCAGCGTTAGCCGACGCGGTTCAGACGCTCTTTGATACGAGCAGACTTACCAGTACGCTCACGCAGATAGTACAGTTTGGCTTTACGAACGGCACCACGACGTTTAACAGCAATGCTGTCAATTACTGGTGAGTGAGTCTGGAATACACGCTCAACACCTTCGCCGTTGGAAATCTTACGAACAGTGAATGCAGAGTGCAGACCGCGGTTACGGATAGCGATAACCACGCCCTCGAATGCCTGCAGACGTTTTTTGCTACCTTCAACGACCCATACCTTAACTTCCACGGAATCACCCGGACGGAATGCAGGTACGTCTTGCTTCATCTGCTCTTGTTCAATTTGCTTAATAATGTTGCTCATAATATGTCTCTTACCCTAGGTAAACTGATATATCGGTCCCGTCGAGCCAATTGCTCAGACGTTCCCTTCATAGTCCTGCTGCTTGGTCTGATGTTCCCGTTGGAACTCAGCCAGCAACACCGCTTGCTCGTCAGTCAGAGCTAGGCTTTCCAGAAGTTCAGGTCTTCTAAGCCAGGTACGGCCCAGCGACTGCTTTAAGCGCCAGCGACGTATCTCGGCATGGTTGCCCGACAGTAAAACTGGCGGAACCTCCATCCCTTCCAACACCTCAGGACGGGTATAGTGCGGGCAGTCCAGCAATCCATCGGCAAAAGAGTCCTCTTCTGCTGAAGCCTGATGGCCCAGCACACCCGGTATAAAGCGGGCGACTGAATCAATCAGGGTCATTGCCGGCAGTTCCCCGCCGCTGAGGACGTAATCGCCGATTGACCATTCTTCATCAATTTCGGTTTGGATTACGCGCTCGTCTACCCCTTCATAACGACCGCACACCAGAATCATCTTCGGGTTGGCCGCCAGTTCGCACACGCCGGTTTGATCCAGCTTGCGCCCCTGAGGTGACAGATAAATCACCTTTGCTCCCTCGCCTGCCGCTGCTTTTGCTGCATGAATGGCTTCCCGCAAGGGTTGCACCATCATCAGCATTCCCGGGCCGCCGCCATAAGGGCGATCGTCCACGGTACGATGCCGGTCGTAGGTGAAGTCACGTGGACTCCAACACTGCACGCTCAGCAGGCCATTTTTTACTGCCCGGCCAGTCACCCCGTAATCGGTGATCGCGCGGAACATCTCAGGAAACAGGCTTACAATACCAATGAACACAAGCCAATCCCCTTACTGTCATTCCACTTGTTTCGACCGTTTAATTCGGAGGTCAAAAACCAGGATCCCAATCTGCTTCAATCACGCGAGCAGTGAGATCGACTTTCTTGATAACCTGCCCATGAAGAAACGGGACCAACCGCTCCTTCATACCGAATGCATCTTTCAGGTTTGCCCGCACGACCATGACGTCGTTAGAACCGGTTTCCATCATATCGATGACTTTACCCAGTTCGTATCCGGAAGTGGTGACTACCTGGCAGCCCATAAGGTCTTTCCAGTAGTAATCATCGCCTTCCAGCGGAGGCAACTGCTCGGAATCTACGACAATTTCGCAATTGGTCAGTAGATTCGCAGCATCCCGATCGTCAATGCCTTTGACCTTGATGATCAGATCCTGACTGTGGCGTTTCCAGTCTTCCAACTCGACAAACTGCCACTGACCAGAGCGCTGGATTAACCAGGGCTGATAGTCAAATATGCTTTCGGCGTTCTCGGTGGATGAAAACACTCTGAGCCAACCACGGATGCCGTAAGTAGACCCCATCTTACCGAGTACAATCGGCTGCTTAGGTGCTACCGGTTTGAGTTGCTTGCTCATTGCCACCACCGCGACAGATTAAGCTGCTTTCTTAGCGTCTTTGATCAGCGCGTGAACGCGATCAGAAACGGTAGCACCCAGACCAACCCAGTGCTCAATGCGATCCAGGTCCAGACGCAGTGCTTCAGCCTGACCAGATGCGATTGGGTTGAAGAAACCTACACGCTCGATGAAACGACCATCACGAGCATTGCGGCTGTCGGTCACTACTACTTGATAGAACGGACGCTTTTTTGCGCCGCCACGTGCCAAACGAATTGTTACCATAACATCCTCTTTAGTTAATAAAACAGCCGGGCCCCATTGAGGGAACGGGGCCCGGTTGCAATATAAAAAGCCCGAAAATTTTACTCATTTTGGCGCAAAAAGCAATCGAAAGCGTAGTTCGTCGTCAACTACTTTTTTTCGCCGGTAATATTTCGGGCGGTTTTCACCGCGAACGGCAAATGCTTAAACAGGCTCACCCCAGAGGGCAAGCGGCTGTCAGCGGCCTGGGAAGCCCGGCGGCATCATACCTTTCATGCCGCGCATCATCTTCGCCATTCCGCCTTTCTTCATCTTTTTCATCATGCGTTGCATGTCGCCGAACTGTTTTAACAAGCGGTTAACATCCTGCACCTGCATGCCGGAACCCACCGCAATACGACGCTTGCGCGAACCTTTGATGATTTCCGGTTTGGCGCGCTCTTTCAGCGTCATCGAGTTGATCATCGCCTCCATGCGCACCAAAACCTTGTCGTCCATCTGCGATTTTACATTGTCCGGCAGTTGGCCGGCGCCGGGCAGT
This sequence comes from Serratia sp. AR11, assembly GCF_056376275.1. Taxonomy (NCBI): domain Bacteria; kingdom Pseudomonadati; phylum Pseudomonadota; class Gammaproteobacteria; order Enterobacterales; family Yersiniaceae; genus Serratia; species Serratia sp. AR11. The sequence goes on along the minus strand of NZ_CM150739.1, from coordinate 862,309 downwards.
TTGCTCAGCATGCTGGCCATACCGCCCATGTTACGCATCTGTTTGAGCTGCTCCAGGAAGTCGGTCAGATCGAAACCGTCGCCCTTCTTCAGCTTGTTAGCCAGTTTTTCCGCCTGTTCGCGGTCAACTTTGCTTTCGATATCTTCGATCAGCGACAGTACGTCGCCCATGCCGAGAATGCGTGACGCCACGCGGTCCGGATGGAATGGCTCCAGCGCTTCGGTTTTCTCGCCCACGCCGAGGAACTTGATCGGTTTGCCGGTAATGTGACGGATGGACAGCGCAGCACCGCCGCGCGCATCACCATCGACCTTGGTCAGCACCACGCCGGTCAGCGGCAGCGCCTCGTTAAAGGCCTTGGCGGTGTTGGCCGCATCCTGGCCGGTCATGGCGTCGACCACAAACAGGGTTTCCACCGGCTTGATCGCCGCGTGCACCTGTTTGATCTCATCCATCATCGCTTCATCAACGTGCAAACGGCCGGCGGTATCGACGATCAGAACATCGTAGAATTTCAGCTTGGCCTGTTGCAGTGCACGGTTAACGATGTCGATCGGCTTGTCTTTAACATCGGACGGGAAGAAGTCGATGCCGACGCTTTCCGCCAGCGTTTCCAACTGTTTGATCGCCGCTGGGCGATAAACGTCAGCGGAAACCACCAACACTTTTTTCTTCTGTTTTTCTTTCAGGAACTTACCGAGCTTGGCGACGCTGGTGGTTTTACCGGCACCCTGCAGGCCCGCCATCAGCACCACTGCCGGCGGCTGTGCCGCCAGGTTCAGCTCGGTGTTCACTTCGCCCATCGCGGAAATCAGTTCGCTCTTGACGATTTTTACGAACTCTTGCCCCGGCGTCAGGCTTTTGTTGACTTCATGACCTACCGCGCTTTCTTTTACGCGATTGATAAAGTCCCGCACCACCGGCAGCGCAACGTCCGCTTCCAGCAATGCCATGCGCACTTCACGCAGGGTTTCCTTGATATTTTCTTCGGTCAGCCGCCCACGGCCGCTGATATTGCGCAGGGTGCGCGACAAACGATCGGTTAAATTTTCAAACATCGTCTCTTGCTCAACGTGTAATGACAGGCCGCTCTGGCGACATAATTGCGGCGATTATAACACGAAGCTAAGAGGATCTCTGCCTCAGCGTTGGAGATCGGTTGGAGTGGGACGCGCACGACGCTATACTGACAATCCAATTCACCACGCCGAAGCAAAATTAAACGCTATGCCAGTTTTCTCCATTGTGGCTTTGATCGCCTACCTGCTCAGCCTTGGACTGATTATTCCCAGCTTGTTGCGGAAGAACAGCGCATACCGTCGGCTTGCTCTCGTCTCGGCGGTGGTGGCGCTGGTTTGCCACGCCATCGCACTGCAGCAGCGTATTTTTGACGTTAGCGCCGGACAAAATCTCAGCTTGCTGAACATCGGTTCGATAGTCAGCCTGATCATCTGTTCGGTCATGACCTTTGTCGCCTCGCGCGATCGCGGCTGGTTCCTGCTGCCGATTGTTTATAGCTTCGCGATGATCAATCTGGCCTTCGCCAGCTTTATGCCGGGTGAGTTCATTACCCATCTTGAAGCCAGTCCGGAACTGATGGTGCATATCGGCCTGGCGCTGTTCTCCTACGCTACGCTGATTATTGCCGCGCTGTATGCGCTGCAACTGGCCTGGCTGGACTACCTGCTGAAAAACAAAAAGCTGTCGTTCAGCGCCGACATGCCACCGCTGATGAGCATCGAACGCAAAATGTTCCACATCACCCAGATCGGTGTCGTGCTGCTCACGCTCACGTTATGCACCGGCCTGCTGTATATGGATAACCTGTTCAGCAAAGAAAACGTGCACAAGGCCGTGCTGTCGATCATGGCATGGTTTGTCTATATCGTTTTGCTGTGGGGCCATTACCATGAAGGCTGGCGTGGCCGCCGTGTCGTGTGGTTCAGCTTTGCCGGCGCCTTTCTGCTAACGCTGGCCTACTTCGGCAGCCGTCTGATCCAGCAAGTGATGGTTCGCTAAGCCCTCAGGCTATCTTTCTCCATACATAAGGAATACCGCGTTGGAGCACGTTTCGACAGGAACCCTGATCATTATCCTGGTGGTTATGATCGTGGTTTCCGCTTACTTCTCAGCATCCGAAACCGGCATGATGACGCTAAACCGCTATCGTCTCCGTCATCTCTCCAAGCAGGGCAACCGCTCTGCCCGCCGGGTCGAGAAACTACTGCAAAAACCGGATCGTCTGATCGGCCTGGTGCTGATCGGCAATAACCTGGTCAACATTCTCGCCTCGGCGCTGGCAACCATTGTCGGTATGCGCCTATATGGCGATTTCGGCGTAGCCATCGCCACCGGTATCCTGACCTTTGCCGTGCTGCTGTTCGCCGAAGTGTTGCCGAAAACCTTCGCTGCGTTATATCCGGAGCGCATCGCCTTCCCCAGCAGCGTTCTGCTGGCACCGCTGCAGAAGGTGATGTTCCCGCTGGTATGGCTGCTTAATGGCATCACCACGCTGGTCTTGCGCCTGTTCGGCATCCACACCAACGTGCGGGTCAGCGATGCCGTCAGCAAGGATGAGTTGCGCACCATCGTTAATGAATCCCACTCACAGATTTCTCGCCGCAATCAGGACATGTTGATTTCCGTGCTGGATCTGGAGAAGGTGACGGTCGACGACATCATGGTGCCCCGCAACGAGATCGTCGGCATCGATGTCAACGACGACTGGAAGTCGATCATGCGCCAGCTCACCCACTCGCCGCACGGTCGCATCGTGCTGTATCGCGGCTCACTGGATGATGCTATCGGCATGCTGCGGGTACGCGAAGCCTACCGCCTGATGACCGAGAAGAAAGAGTTCAACAAAGAGAACCTGCTGCGCGCCGCCGACGAGATTTACTACGTGCCTGAAGGCACGCCGCTTAACGTCCAACTGGTGAAATTCCAGCGCAACAAAGAGAAAGTCAGCATCGTGGTGGACGAGTACGGTGATATTCAGGGGCTGGTGACGGTCGAAGATATCCTGGAAGAAATCGTCGGTGATTTCACCACCTCCATGTCGCCAACGCTGGCGGAAGAGGTCAATCCACAAAGCGACGGTTCGGTCCTGATCGACGGTACCGCCAACGTGCGCGAGTTAAACAAGGCATTCAACTGGACGCTGCCGGCCACCGATGCACGCACCATTAACGGCATGCTGTTGGAGGAGCTTGAGGAGATCCCTGAGGTGGGCACCCGGGTTCGTGTAGGCCATTACGACGTTGATATCCTCGACGTGCAGGACAACATGATCAAACAGGTGCGGGTCACGCCAATAAAATCGCTGCAGTCCAGCGTCCAGCAACACTGACCGCCCACCAGAAAGGAAAAAAGACGCGAACATCGCGTCTTTTTTTATCGCTGTAGCCCGGTGACGAACTAGATGTGCAGTTCCTGCAGCTTCTCTTTCGGCAGCGCCAGCTCTTCGTTGTGATTCACTACCACGTCGTGGTCAAGGATATGCTTGGCAATTTCCTGCGCTTCTTCCAGCGAGTGCATGTGGTAAGTACCGCACTGGAACTCATTCAGCTCAGGAATTTTGCGCTGATCGGTCACTTTCAGCACGTCACTCATTGCCGCTTTCCAGGCATCGGCAACACGCTGCTCTTCCGGCACGCCAATCAGGCTCATGTAGAAGCCGGTACGGCATCCCATCGGGGAGATGTCGATAATCTCAACGCCCTGGCCATTCAGATGGTCACGCATAAAACCGGCAAACAGGTGTTCCAGCGTATGGATGCCACGCTCAGGCATCACTTCCAGATTCGGGCGGCAAAAACGCAGATCGAATACGGTGATGGTATCGCCATGAGGAGTTTTCATGGTTTTCGCAACGCGGACAGCCGGGGCTGCCATGCGGGTATGGTCTACGGTGAAGCTATCCAGCAGTGGCATTTCGTTACCTCCTCGTAAAAGAGTATTTATTTCGAAACTTTTTTATCTATCCAGGAAACCTTTTCTAACTCAGCGAGTCTGAATATGTGAAAGACGCGCATTTGTTATCATCATCCCTGTCATCAGAGATGCATATTTGGCCACATTGATGTGGCCTTTTTCTTTTTCAGCTCCCGCCATGTTGCTTCAGGAACTCTTCAAAGCTTAGCGTATCACTGGCTTCTACGTTACGTTGGCGCTGCCATGAGGCTTCCTGCTCCTTCGCCAATTCGGCTTCAGTCAGGATTTCCAACGGCTCTTCAATCAGCATCTGACGGTATTGCTCAGCTAACTGCAGGCCCACACGACCGGTGCCCTCTTCCTTCATCGCTTTCAGGATACGGGCCGAGAACGTCAGTTCCGGATCGTCAAACGCTGCGACCAGTTCGTCACACACCTGCTGATATTGGCGATCGCCGGCTTCGCTATCCAACACTTCCGCCACGCGGCGCAAATCGTCAAACAAGGCTTTGCCTACTTTTGCCAGTGGCTCACGGCTGTCATCGCAACCTATGCCAATGGTCTGTCCTGGTTTACGCCCTTCGAGGATCACCCGGTTCCAGTTTTTGCGCGTGCAGAGCAATTCATCACTGCTCATCTCTGGCGCATCGGCCAACACACACCATATCAGGAACAGGTCCAGGAAACGTGCCTGTACCGCATCCACGCCGATTGGCGAGAACGGGTTGATGTCCAGCGAGCGAACTTCAATGTATTCGATACCGCCGCGCAGCAGCGCATCTGACGGTGTCTCACCGCTTTTAGTCACCCGCTTCGGCCGGATTGGTGCATAGAGTTCGTTTTCGATCTGCAGCACGTTACTGTTCAACTGCAGATGACGATCGCCATCTTTCACACCTAATTTGGCAAACTCTTCCGAAGGCGTAACAATCGCCCGCTTCAGGCCTTCAACATAACTTTGCAGATCGTTAAAGGTAATGCCCAGATTGCTTTGTGATTTATTGGTGTAACCCAGGTCACTCAAGCGTAGCGAAGTGGCATACGGCAGATAACACATACCCTGTTCTGTACGCTCAAACGGCAACGCGGTCTCGCGCCCTTTGAGGAACGAGGAACAGATCGCCGGCGATGCGCCGAACAGATACGGGATCACCCAGCCAAAACGATAATAGTTGCGGATCAGACGGAAATAGCCCGCTGAAATCTGTTCCTTACCGCTTTCTGCGTCTTTAACGCCGGCCCATGCCTGCCAGAACTCTAGCGGCAGGGAGAAGTTGTAGTGCACGCCGGAAATGGTCTGCATCAGCGCGCCGTAACGGTTCTTCAACCCTTCACGGTATAACGTCTTCATGCGGCCAATATTCGACGAGCCGAACTGCGCCAGTTCAATGTCCTGCTCGGCTTCAATAAAGCACGGCATGCTGAGCGGCCACATGCGTTCCTCACCCAGATTACGCGCCACGTGACGATGAATATCACGCAAGAACGTCAGCAGGTGATCGAGGTTGTCGTCAACCGGCGTAATAAATTCTAACAGCGCCTCGGCAAAGTCTGTGGTTATCCAGTGGTGCGTTAATGCCGCCCCCAATTTTTCCGGATGCCCGGTTGTTGCAAGCTTTCCGTCTTCGGTGACACGCAGCGTTTCACGCTCAATGCCGCGACGAATGCCTTTTAATGCATGGGGATGGGCTTCCAACCAAGAAAGCGCCTGGGATACGTCCGGGATCAAATTGACCTCCCGCTTCTAAAAACAAGAACTCGTAAGCATACTGAATCTGCACCCGAGAGAATATTGAGTTATATTCACGTCGTTAATGCCACCAGGCCATTCCCTGTAGCGTTATCATAGTCAAAATGATGTAACGCAGCGCCTTTCCGATACACAGAAATAGCGCAACAGGGCCCCAGGGCATGCGCAGCCAGCCTGCCAACACGCACAACAAATCGCCCACTACCGGTACCCAACTGAGCAACAGCGCAGCCGGGCCAAAGCGTTGCATCCACCCAAGCGCTGTATCCAGCCCTCGCTGTGGTTTCAACACCGGTAACAGGCGCCCGATAATGACATTGGTCAGCCCACCGAGCGTATTGCCCAACGTCGCGGCCAGCACCAGTAACTCCGGTGAGACACGGCTGTTGGTCAGCAAGGCAACCAAAATAATTTCTGAATTTCCCGGCAACAACGTCGCACTGAGAAAGCTGCCGCCGAATAACGACATCACCGCCAGCGTACTACTCACAGCGTACGAACGTCTACCACCGCCATATTGGCGCTTTTCGCCGCCTGGATGCCGAAATCTGCGTCTTCAAACACTACGCATTTCTCCGGCGGTACGCCAATCAGTTCGGCACAGCGCAGGAAGGTGTCCGGTTCCGGCTTGTGACGCTGCACATCATCGGCACCCACGATCGCATCAAAGCAGTGGAACAGGCCCAGATGGCGCAGCAGAGTTTCCGCCATGCGATGCTCACTACCGGTACCCACCGCCATTGGACGGCGGCCATGGTAGGCCTTCACCACCTCAATCAGCGGCAAGGGGCGCACGCTGTCCAGCAGCATAATCTCTACCGCTCGGGTTTTCTCTGCAGCCAACTGATGGGGATCGAGATCGGCCTGATGGCTGGCAATAATCGCCTGGGCAATATGCCAGGTCGGAGAACCGCTCAACGCCATCACCGCGGGCTCATCAAACGTCATACCGTAACGGGACAACACTTCACGCCACGCCTTTCGGTGCGTCGGCTCGGTATCGAGAATGGTGCCGTCCATGTCGAAAATAAGACCCTGATAGCGGTCGTACATCGTTACTCCATGATCGTTGAGGAAAGAAAACTACTTTAGCGTAAAGCCGGAAGGTTGTCGCTGATCGCGTAATAGCGGAATGTGCTGTGCACAAGAGGAAAGATGATGGGATTACAGCAGCGTATCGCCGAATGCCAGAAAGCGAAAAACCCGCCAAGGCGGGTTTTTCTTAGATGGTGCATCCAGGAGGATTCGAACCTCCGACCGCTCGGTTCGTAGCCGAGTACTCTATCCAGCTGAGCTATGGATGCATTACTATTTTTGGTTTGTCTGCTTGAAGAAACAAGTTTGACAGAAAGAATGGTGCATCCAGGAGGATTCGAACCTCCGACCGCTCGGTTCGTAGCCGAGTACTCTATCCAGCTGAGCTATGGATGCACAGGAATTCTTTTTTGATACCGTATGGTACGTTGTTACTACCCCACCATACTGCAAAATATGGTGCATCCAGGAGGATTCGAACCTCCGACCGCTCGGTTCGTAGCCGAGTACTCTATCCAGCTGAGCTATGGATGCAAATGGCGGTGAGGCGGGGATTCGAACCCCGGATGCAGCTTTTGACCGCATACTCCCTTAGCAGGGGAGCGCCTTCAGCCTCTCGGCCACCTCACCATACGCTTCTTGCGAATTGTGCCTAACTTGCTTTGGAGAAGCTCATCGGCACTGCGTGGCGCACATATTACTTTCTCCGACTTTTAAGTCAAACAATTTTTCCCATCTCATGTGCGTTTGCACAATTCACACTCAACATGGGCGATTTCACGTCAAAAAGATTGTTTTATCAACAGACAATAACAGTGAATCAGCAAACAAAGTGGGAGGAGCTGCAGGAAGATTTAACAGGGTAAGTCAGAGGATAGTCTGTGGGGGGCACAAAAAAGCTCAGTAGCGTCTCGCTGAGCAACGAGACGCTGCATCGAAATCAGTAAGTCGTCGGTTGAGACTTCTCTGCCTGAATGCGCTGATAGATTTCTTCGCGGTGAACTGACACCTCTTTGGGGGCATTCACACCAATACGAACCTGGTTGCCCTTGACCCCTAACACTGTGACAGTGACCTCATCGCCAATCATGAGGGTTTCACCAACTCGACGAGTCAGAATTAACATTCTTTGCTCCTTGAAAGATTAAAAGAGTCGGGTCTCTCAGTTTCCCCGTCATTATCCATCATATGCTGCGAAAACGTAAGTCATGTAATCCACAATAAGTGTAAGCAGACTTGGTCTCACCTCAGATAATGATAAGTTTAGCCGACCTGAAAAACTTTGTTCCCGTAATTGTAACCAAATTGTGTTAGCACAGGTTAAAAACGCCATAATCAGTAATGAGTTATGGCGTTTGTAAGTGCTATTTATTTATATTCACAGTTTCGAGGCCACCCAGGCTTCTACGCTGTCTAATGCCGCTGGCAGGGCGCTGACATCCGTTCCCCCGGCCTGCGCCATATCAGGGCGTCCGCCCCCTTTACCGCCAACCTGCTGCGCTACGTTACCGATCAGCTCGCCGGCTTTTACCCGGTCGGTCAGATCTTTGGTCACGCCGGCAATCAGGCTCACCTTATCATCCGCCGTGGTGGCCAGCACGATAATCGCGGAACCCAGTTGATTTTTAAGATCATCAACCATAGTACGCAGCATTTTGGCCTCAACGTTATCCAGTTGGCTGACCAACAGCTGTACACCGTTAACCATTTTCGCCTTGCTGGACAATGAAGCACTTTCTTGTGCCGCCTGCTGGTCCTTCAACTGCTGCAGCTCTTTTTCCAATGCGCGGGTACGATCGAGCACCGCACGCACTTTGTCCGTCAGGTTATTGCTGTCACCCTTAACCAGATGAGCAACGTCCTGTAGCAGATCGTTTTGCTGATGCAAGGTAGCAATCGCGCAATCACCAGTTACCGCTTCAATACGGCGGATACCTGCGGCGGTACCAGACTCACTCAGAATGCGGAACAGGCCGATGTCACCGGTACGGCTGGCATGGGTGCCGCCACACAGTTCGGTCGAGAAGTCGCCCATGGTCAGTACGCGCACGTTGTCGTCGTACTTCTCACCGAACAGCGCCATAGCGCCCTTCTCTTTGGCATCATCCAGCGCCATAACCTCGGTCTGCACCGGCAGGTTACGACGAATTTGTTGGTTCACCAAGTCTTCCACGGTGCGAATTTGCTCCGGCTTCATCGCTTCAAAATGCGAGAAGTCGAAACGCAGGTATTTATCGTTAACCAACGAGCCTTTCTGCGCCACGTGCTCACCCAGCGTCTGGCGCAGTGCAGCGTGCAGCAGGTGGGTTGCGGAGTGGTTCAGACGAATGCGGTTGCGTCGCACGGTGTCGATCTGCGCGTCAACGCGGTCGTTCACCTTCAGCGTGCCGTGAGACAGCTTGCCCTGATGGCCAATAGCCTGACCGTATTTCTGGGTGTCGCTCACTTCAAAATCAGCATTGGCAGCTTTCAGCACGCCCTTATCGCCAACCTGACCACCGGACTCACCGTAGAACGGAGTCTCGTCCAGTACCACCACGGCCTCTTCACCGGCGTGGATCTCGTTCACCGGCTGACCATCACGGAACAGCGCGGTCACGGTGGACTGCTGTTGCTCGTGGTCATAACCGCTGAATTGGCTGGCACCATCAACACGGATCATGCTGTTGTAGTCTGCGCCGAAGCCGCTGGACTCACGCGCACGGCGGCGCTGTGCTTCCATTGCCTGCTCGAAACCGGCTTCATCCACTTTCAGACCACGTTCACGGCACACGTCTGCCGTCAGATCGACCGGGAAACCGTAAGTGTCGTACAGACGGAATGCAGTTTCACCATCCAGGGTATCGCCCTGCAAGTTGGCCAGCTCTTCGTCCAGCAACGTCAAACCACGTTCCAGAGTGCGGGCAAACTGATCTTCTTCGGTTTTCAGCACTTGCTCAACCAGTGACTGCTGACGCTTCAATTCGTCGGCTGCCGGCCCCATCACTTCGATCAGCGGTGCAACCAACTTGTAGAAGAAGGTGTCTTTCGCACCCAGCATGTTGCCATGGCGAACTGCGCGGCGAATGATGCGGCGCAGAACATAACCACGACCTTCGTTGGACGGTGTAACACCGTCTGACACCAGGAAGGCACAAGAGCGAATGTGGTCGGCGATCACGCGCAGGGATTTGTTATCCAAATCTGTGGCACCGGTCACCTTGGCCACAGCGGCAATCAGCTTACTGAACAGGTCGATTTCATAGTTGGAGTTCACGTGCTGCAATACGGCGGCAATACGCTCCAGCCCCATACCGGTATCTACCGAAGGTTTTGGCAGCGGCAGCATAGTACCGTCGGATTGACGGTTGAACTGCATGAAAACGAGGTTCCAGATCTCAATGTAGCGATCGCCGTCTTCTTCCGGGCTGCCCGGCGGGCCACCCCAGATATGATCGCCGTGATCGTAGAAAATCTCGGTACACGGGCCGCATGGACCGGTATCACCCATCTGCCAGAAGTTGTCTGAGGCAAAGGCGCCGCCTTTATTGTCGCCAATGCGGATAATACGTTCTGCCGGCACACCAATCTGCTGCTGCCAGATGTCGAAAGCTTCGTCATCGGTTTCATAGACGGTCACCCACAGCCTTTCTTTCGGCAGGTTGAACCAGTTTTCACCGGTCAAGAGTTCCCATGCGTAGTTGATGGCATCATGTTTGAAATAATCGCCGAAGCTGAAGTTGCCCAGCATTTCAAAGAAGGTGTGGTGACGTGCGGTATAACCGACGTTCTCCAGATCGTTATGCTTACCGCCCGCACGCACACAACGCTGTGAGGTAGTGGCTCGGGAATAGGCACGCTTGTCCAGCCCCAGGAAAACATCTTTAAATTGGTTCATGCCGGCATTGGTAAACAGCAATGTCGGATCATTGTCAGGCACCAGGGAGCTGCTCGCTACAACCTGATGGCCCTTACTATGAAAGAAATCGAGAAACGCTTGACGGATCTCAGCGGTGCTCTTGCTCATAATTTTCCCGGAAAGGCTAGAATAACGACACGTGAGCAAGATACGCGACATCCTGACGATGGCACCTAGCTCACGAACAAAAAGTGGGGATAAGATAAATTTTCTTCAGAGGGAAGTAAAACCCCGTGTGCGTTCATTGCGCAAAATCACGGTAAATTGACTGAATTTCTTCCTGGAAGAAGCCACGATAGAGCAGATAACGCTGCACTTTGGCTTTCTCTTTCCAGTCCGTTGGCAGTTGATCGCCAAATTTACGCTGCGCCACCTGTTTGGCCTGTTCACACCAGTCAATCTCGCAGTCCGCCAACGCCGCCTGCGTCAGTTCCTTATCCACGCCTTTTTGCATCAATTCGGAGCGGATCCGCTGCGCGCCATAGCCTTTACGACTGCGGCTACCGATGTAGCTGCGGGCAAAGCGTTGATCGTCCAGCCAGTTATGCTGGTAACAATAGGCAATAACCTGTTCTATAACGGCAGGGTCGACGGGTTCTTCAGGCAGCGGAGCGGTAGACGAGGGAGTTTTGGTGCCAAATCTGGCTTTCGCCATAAATGGCTGCGCCGCAAGTTTGCGGCGCAGTTCAGCTTCACTATGATCGCGTTGCGACAGCAGGCGCATGGCGCGGCTTAGCAAGTCATTCATTTTTCAAGCCTGATTTAGTTAACGTTCGTGAACCTATAACGATGTCCACGAACGCCAGCAGCGATTAAAACTCTTCGCTGGTTTCAGCTTCGTCGTCGAAGCCTTCGTTGGTTGCAGCAACCAGTTCGCCGTTGCTGTGCAGCAGCAGGTCACGCAGTCGTTTATCCAACTCGGCAGCAACCGCCGGGTTTTCTTTCAGGAAGTTACAGGCGTTGGCCTTACCCTGACCGATTTTATCGCCGTTGTAGCTGTACCAGGCGCCGGCTTTCTCGATCATCTTGTGCTTAACGCCCAAATCGACCAATTCACCACGGCTGTTGATACCTTCACCGTACAGGATTTGGAACTCGGCCTGCTTGAACGGCGCAGCGATTTTGTTTTTTACCACTTTTACGCGGGTTTCGCTGCCGACCACTTCATCGCCTTCTTTAACCGCGCCGATACGGCGGATATCCAGGCGGACAGAAGCGTAGAATTTCAGTGCGTTACCACCGGTGGTGGTTTCAGGGTTACCAAACATCACACCGATTTTCATACGGATCTGGTTGATGAAGATCAGCAGCGTGTTGGCGTTTTTCAGGTTACCGGCCAGCTTACGCATCGCCTGGCTCATCATACGCGCCGCCAGGCCCATGTGTGAGTCACCGATTTCACCTTCGATTTCCGCTTTTGGCGTCAGCGCCGCTACGGAGTCAACGATGATCACGTCAACCGCGCCAGAGCGGGTCAAGGCATCACAGATTTCCAGCGCTTGCTCACCGGTGTCCGGCTGCGAACACAGCAGGTTGTCGATATCAACCCCCAGCTTTTTCGCATAAATCGGATCCAGCGCGTGCTCGGCATCGATGAACGCACAGGTTTTACCTTCGCGCTGTGCCGCAGCGATAACCTGCAGCGTCAGGGTAGTTTTACCGGAAGACTCCGGGCCATAAATTTCAACGATACGACCCATTGGCAGGCCGCCCGCACCCAATGCGATGTCCAGTGACAGTGAGCCGGTAGAGATCGTTTCTACGTCCATAGAACGGTCTTCACCCAGACGCATGATGGAGCCTTTGCCGAACTGTTTCTCAATCTGGCCCAGTGCCGCAGCTAGCGCCTTTTGCTTGTTCTCATCAATAGCCATTTTTGCTCCTTCGTTACGCAATGTCGGTGTTACCCCACACTGCCACTGATTGTATGTTGTGCAGGAAATGTCACTAATTATACTGTATGGTCATACAGTATCAAGCCTAATTTTACAAAAAATCATCAAGCGCGGTTTGCAGCGCAAAAATCGTCGCCTGAAGCCGCACGGCATCACGATCGCCGGCAAATTGCTTTCTGTGCGCCAGTACCCGTCCAGTACCGTCGGCAAAGCCAAACCAGACGGTGCCCACCGGTTTTTCCGCACTGCCACCGTCCGGCCCGGCAATGCCGCTGACCGACAGCGCCAGGCTGGCCCGTGCTGCGTGTAACGCCCCCAGGGCCATCTCGCGCACCACCTCTTCGCTCACTGCGCCATGGGCCGTCAGAGTCGCCTCCGCCACGCCCAGCAACTCATGCTTTGCCGTATTGCTGTAGGTGACAAAACCGCGATCGAAATAGGCAGAACTCCCGGCAATGTCGGTGATGGCTTTGGCGATGCCGCCACCGGTGCAGGATTCCGCACAGGTGATCCACTGGCCGTTGGCCTTCAGTTTTTCGCCCACCGCAATACTGAGTTCACGCAGCTGATTTTCACTCATAACCTCTCCTTAGCGAATCAGGTATATGCGCCCGATAGTAGCATTTATCAAGCTTGCCCGAGCGCGCGTTGACAGAAATGCGCGCCGCTTCGCAGGCGAGGCGGTGTTAAGCGGCAAACCAAACTGCTAGTATCGAATGTAACGCCCGGGTTAACGGGCGGTGTTTTGCACGAGGGATCTCACCGGGTTGCCTTTGCCGCCGGCAGGGTCAACCCCAGGGCAAACCAGGATAAAAGATTAGGATGATAGAGTGAAAAAAACGTTAGGCGTCTTCTTTCCGTTGTATACCACCACCCTGCTGATGCTGCTGGGTTCAGGGTTGCTCACCACTTACATCTCCCTGCGTTTAACCTCTATCCACGTGACCGGTGCGCTGATCGGCGCGATTATTGCCGCCAACTACATCGGCCTGGTGATCGGCGGCAAAGTCGGGCATTTTCTGATTGCCCGCGTCGGCCATATCCGCGCCTACGTTTCCTGCGCCGGCATTATCACCGCTGCGGTGTTGGGGCATGGCCTGACGGAATATATTCCCGTGTGGGTGGTGCTGCGGCTGATTATCGGCATGTGCATGATGTGTCAATTCATGGTACTGGAAAGCTGGCTGAACGATCAGGCGGAATCCAATCAGCGCGGAACGGTTTTCGGCTTTTATATGGCGGCCACCTATCTGGGTATGTCATTGGGTCAGGTGGTGTTAATGCTGCAGAGCAATCTCGGCATTACCACCCTGCTGCTGATCGCCCTGTGCTTTGCACTCTGCCTGGTACCTATCGCCCTCACCACCCGCACCAACGCACGGCATATGTCACCAGCTCCTATGGAGCTGCGCTACTTTATCGGGGCCATTCCCAAAGTGCTGGCGACCACGCTGGTGATCGGCATGGTGGTGGGATCTTTCTATGGTTTGGCACCGGTGTACGCAAGTCTGCAATCGCTGACCACCCAGCAAACCGGCCTGTTTATGGCGATAGCCATCTTCGCCGGGCTGGTGGCGCAGTTCCCACTCAGTTGGCTGTCGGACCGCTATAACCGCACACTACTGATGCGCATCAACGCCATTTTATTGATCGTCGCCGCCCTGCCGCTGGCGCTGGTGCCGCACATTGATTTTCCGGTGTTGCTGGTGGTGGGCTTTATCGTCAGCATGTTGCAGTTCACGCTGTATCCGCTGGTGGTCGCCCTGGCGAACGATTTGATCGAACCGGAACGGCGCGTATCCCTCGCTGCCTGCTTGCTGATGGCCTTCGGTGTCGGTGCCAGTATCGGCCCATTGGCGGTCGGTTCACTGATTGAACCACTGGGCGGCAATATTCTGTATGCCTTCTTCTCGCTTTGCGGCGTGCTGCTGGTGGGCTTCAGCCGGACGGTAAAACAGGACGAGTCGCAGTTTGTGCAGGATGCGCCATTGCCACATATTCCGCTGCCAGACAGCCTGACCAGTTCCCCACTCTCTCCGGCGCTGAACCCAACCTTCGATGAGCAGATAATCCACGACACCATGCCGCCACCGGAGGCGGCGCCTGATCCGGTAGAGCCGCAGGTCAGTGAAACGTCGGGGGAAGAAGAAGCCGAGGCGGCCATCCCGCAGGGTGCCGATCCTGATGAGGATACCGGGCTGAAGAAAGCCCACTCGATGCTTTAAGCGGGCCATATTTATATCAGGTTGTGCCTGTTACAGATCGAGGAAAGAACCCAGGCGGTAACCGCGTTCCGCGATCGCGGTTTTAAGCCCCGGCGAAGTCAACACGTCCACTTCGGCCAGCCGTGGATAGCAATACTTGCTCGCCAATATCGTCTTGTCCAAAAACGCCGGGTGGCACATCATCTCCACCGACCGGGCGCCGCGTTGATCGGTGCGCTCAAGCACCTGTAAAAACAGCGCCTCGGATATTTCCTCACCATAAAAGCCCGCATCAAACCATTCGGTGCTGTGGCCATAGCGCAGTGGAATGCCTTGCCGTTCAACCTCCTCGCGACCTATGCGCAGCGGCAGGGATTTAGACTGGGCGAAAGCCTCCACCAGCGGATAAATCTGCGGCAGCATGTGCACGTGATGGTGGCTGTCGATATGCGTCGGCGCTTTACCGAACACAGCGACGAATTTGTCATATTGACTCACCAACTCGTCGTGAATTTCATCCAGATCCAACTGCGCGGACTCAGCCCTTTCCCATAACCACTTGCCCAATTCCCCACGTTCGTTGACCAGCGACGACATGGCCGTCAGGGGCTTGCCGTGGGTCAGCACAAAGTGCAGGCCAATCTGCAGCCCGGAATAAAGCTGGCTGAGCCTGGCGGCATGGTGCACATCCACGCTATTGACCATGGCAGTGGTTGAAGAGACAACCCCGTAGTGATACGCCTCGATAACGCCATAATTCTGGCCCTTGCTCAGACCAAAATCGTCAGCATTCACTATCAGTAACTTTTCCATTTTGGCATCCATTTAACAAATTTTTGGCAAGAGAATACCGTCCGTCAGGTACGGCAATTCCCCTTCGCTTAAGCAAAGAAATTTATCTCATCAGGCTATTGGCGGCCTGAAAGGCATTCGGAATATCGGCGTTAATGCTTATCGGGAGCGGCCCTAAATAGGGCCGTAGAACTTTTTTCGGTAATTACCCGGCGTCACTTCAGTGAGTCTTTTAAAGTTTTTAATAAACAGGCTCACGTCGCCATAGCCCGAATCAAAAGCAATATCCGAGACCGAATAGTTGGTGACCTCAAGCTGGGTTTTGGCGAAATTAATGCGGATTTCATTAATCACCTGCATCGGCGTTTTATGGTAATAACGCCGCATTGCCCGGGTCAGGTACTCCTGGGTTTTACCCGACAGCTCAACCATATTGAGCAACGCCTTTTCACCAAACATCGCTTTATCATGCATGCCGGCCAGGGTGTTCTTCAGCCACTGAGGTATATCATCCCCCTCGCCACTCTCTTCTTTATAATGACGAATGCGGCTGATGATATAAAAGGTCAGCGTTTCCAGAAACTCGGCAAAATCATCCTCACGGAACTGTGGGGAACCTACCACCGACTCGATATAAGCCAGAAACTCATTCTTCAGGCTATAGGCCTGAGAGGCGACAAAGCAGCGAGGCAACTGCTGCAGATAGTTTTCTTCAAAGAAAACCTTGCCGACCGCCACGTTAAAGATTTTCGCGGCGCCGAACTCATAGAAGCTCTGGTGACGCGAGCCAATGGGAATAAACACAAAATCCCCCCGCTCCAGCAGCACCCGCTTACCGTTGATCTCCTGATAGCATTTGCCGCTCAGGACGATAGTGAATTCGTAATAGTCATGCTGATGCAACCCGGTGGCGCTCTCCACCTTGTTATAGATAAACAGATGGAAATCTTTGCAGTTAAAAAAATCCTGCTCCCGAATCAGCTTAACGTCGTTGGTATTCAGCGAAACCAGGTTGTCAGACACCGCGCGCGCTCCCATTAATCAAAACCGTTTTGCCTGGCCGTCTCGGCAAACCAATAGCCGCTCTTTTTAATCGTACGTTGCTGGCTATCCCGCTCCAGCCGGACCAACCCGTAGCGATTCTTGTAGGCATTGAGCCAGGACCAGCAGTCAATAAAGGTCCATAGATGGTAGCCCTTACAGTTGGAGCCCTCGGACAACGCCTGATGCAACCATTTCAGATGGTCACGAATAAAGTCGATTCGATAATCGTCCTCTACCCGCCCACTGGCACCGATGAAGGCCTCTTCGCCCTCCACGCCCATACCGTTTTCTGAAATATAGCAGGGAATGTTGCCGTAGTTTTCCTTCAGATCCATCAGGATGTCATACAGGCCTTTTTCATAGATTTCCCAGCCGCGGTGCGGGTTAATCTTGCGGCCCGGCATGGCGTAATAGCTGAACAGGTCTTCCGGCATCGTTACCGAGTCGCTGGCCTGATAACCTTCTTTTGCTTTGACCCTGCGCGGTTGGTAGTAATTCACGCCCAGAATATCCACCACCCCATCGGCAATCAGCTGCGCGTCTTCCGCTGCTGTCTGCGGCAACAAATCATTGGCCCGCAGTAAATTCACCAAATCGTCCGGATAACGCCCTTTGGTCACCGGATCGAGGAAGCTTTTATTCAGCAACAGATCCGCATAGTGAGCCGCCACGCCATCTTCCTGGCTGTCCGAACGAGGATAGGTCGGGCTCAGGTTCAAAATAATGCCGATAGCACCCTGGTTCCCCAGCGCCCTGAACTCACTCACCGCTTTGGCATGGGCCAACACGCTGTGGTAAGCCACTGTAATTGCCCTTTTGAAATCAATGACACAAGGATAATGCAGGTCGTTCAGATACCCGGCTTCGACCGGGACAATCGGCTCATTAAAGGTGAACCAATGGCTGACTCTGTCGCCGAACAGGCTGAAGCAGGTTTTGGCATAACGCGCGTAGGCATCAACCACCGCCCGGCTTTCCCAGCCCCCCTGTTGCTGCATACACAGCGGCATATCGAAATGGTAAAGATTGATAAATGGCGTGATGCCCTGGGCTAACAGGCTGTCGATCAGCGCATTATAGAAAGCCACCGCTTTCGGATTCACTTCGCCATCCCCATCCGGGATCAACCGCGACCAGGAGATAGAGGTTCTGAAGCTATTATGCCCAAGGTTTTTTAACAGCAGGATATCTTGCTGGAAGTTGTCATAAAACGTGGAGGTCTCGGACGGGCCGACCTGATGATGAAAACGTTCTGGTGCAATCTCATACCAGTAGTCGAAGATGTTCTGGCTTTTGCCATCCCGTGCGGCAGCCCCTTCCGACTGGGGTGCCGAGGTGGCGCTTCCCCACCAGAAATCGTCAGCAAATTGATATTTCATCAGAAGCCCCTCTAAAACCGGGGCAGCGGATTGCTGCCCCAGACTGCAGTTAGAATTTCAACGCTTTGGCGATGTCTTCTTCGCTTTCCGTTGCCTGATCAATCTGGCTCTGCGCCTTGTTGGAGATCATCACAAACGGCAGGTAAATCAAGGTCGCGACGCCCAGGTTGAAGAAGCTCAGCAACATGGCCACGATACTGCCGTTGGTGTTGAAGAACGCCCCCAGCCCCACCGGCATGGTCCATGGCGCAATATTGGTGATTGGCGGGATCAGCCCGGTGTAATAAGCCACCGTGGTAATAATCGTCAGTACCGGCTGAACCAGAATAAACGGAATAAACATCACCGGGTTCATAATCACCGGCAGACCGAACAGGATGGGTTCGTTGATCTGGAAGATGCCCGACGGCGTCGCCAGCTTGGCGACCTGACGATAATCTTCACGGCGTGAAGCGATAAAGATGGCAATAATCAGCCCCAGTGTCGAACCCGTCCCGCCCAGATAGATGTAGGAGTCAACGAACGGCTTCGCCCACATGTGGAACTCTTTACCCGCAGCCACCGCGGCTTCGACGGAACCGTACTTGTTGTACAGCTCGACGTTCTCCAGTGCGAATGGCGTCATGATACCGCTGTCCAGTGCGGCCAGCGCCATTGAACCATGTACCCCGAAGAACCACAGCAGAGAGGAGAACATCACATACACCCAGCCCACTACGCTGCCCATTTTTGCCAGCGGTGCCGAGATGCTGTCCATGATGATTTGGTGGAAGTTGGTGCCCCACAGCGTCAGACAATAGGCCAGTACGCCCATGATCGACAGGATAAGAAAGCCGGGGATCAAGGCCGAGAACGAGCGTGACACTGAAGAAGGTACGCTGTCCGGCAGGCTGATCACCCAATTGCGGCGCACCACAAAGGTAAACATCTCTGCCACCACCAGGCCGATCACCATACCGGAAATGATGTTGGCACCACCCAGCCAGTTAGCGCCTACGGCATAAGCCTCACCGACGCTAAACGGGGTCACGGTCATAAAGGCGGCAACCGCCAGCAGCGCTGCGGCCAACGGGTCGACTTTGCGCTCTTCAGCTAAAGCCATACTGATAAAAAAGGGCGTCATCAGGGACATAATCCCCAGGGTGCCGTTATAAACGCTGCCACCGATGGCCTTCAGGCCATTCAACGTCTCAATGGTAGACGCATCCAGCCGCACCCCCATTGAAAAGAAGAACGAGCCTTCGCCGAAGCTAAGAAACACGTTGTTGATCAGCACGAACATCGCCCCGGTCAACGTCAGTGGCATCAAGCGAATGAACCCGTTTTTGATGGCATTAACATGGGGCTGTTTACCAATTTTCACGGCAAAGGGCAGAATGACCTTTTCCAACGAGGCAATTAACGTATTCACGGCAGACCCCTTTATTGGTTAGCTTTTTTTATGGTGGCGACTGCGGCCTTCAACACGCCCAGGCCATCGAGCTTGCCGTATAAGGCAGAGTCGATCACTTCAACGGGCTTGTTGGGTAACTGCTTTTGCACTTCGGCGAGCGTGTAGGCAATCTGTGGCCCAAGCAGAATCAAATCCGCCTCGGCACCCTTTTCTGCGGCCAACGCCTCAGGATAGGCGGCAATGATCACCGGCACTTCGTACTTCTCGGCCTGTGCTTTCATTTTTGAAACCAGCAGGGAAGTCGACATACCAGCAGAACAAAACAGATAGATTTTTTTCTTTTCCATACCCAATCCCTCAAGATAATCAAAAAAGCCCCGTGTCATTTGTTTGCCAGATGCAATAGCCATTGCCTCACGCACATTCCTTATGAAAATTTCCGTTACTTTGCCCTGGTTGCAGACAGTATACGGAGGCAGTGAAGCGGAACGGTAAGCCATCACCAGTAAGAACCGTCTCTGCTTGACCTTCCTGATTGACCCTCTTCACATTTCACATAAAAAAATAGTGTGATCTGTCTCGCAAATAACCTTTAATTACTGAATTAATTCGTCATAAATAAGCAAATAACAATTATAAACAGTAAGTTATAAACATGCAGAGTATTTATGGATAATTCTGTGCGCGGGGTCATCCATCGTTCGATTGATGAGCATAAAATCGTTCGCCCTTGATTAGAACACTTCAGCAAGATATGACGATCCGGGGGGTTGGAAAAGAAGAGGTAAATGGAAAAATTTTTGGGGCTGGTTTGGCAGGTCAGGCTCAGACAGGGCTGGGTTACTCTTCGGGACAGATCGCCTGATTGGGGTAACACATTGCTTTGATTGCCCACTAATGACATCTGCAACGCAGCGCTTTATCCCCCAAGATTAACCTGTGCAACGCTCTCCCCTGCCTTACAAATCGACTTTGCGTAAAGCTTCCCATTTTTACCTGTGACAGCCGATTGCCCGCTGGGCTAGTATAGCGACAGTATTAAGGGCTTATTGATCCTTACCGCCGTCAACCACTGCTCTATCGAGTGGTTTTTTTGTGCCGCGGCGTGAACCCTAATGATGACAATCAACATCACAACCAACTTTAAATTCAATGGATTGGAAACAGTAATCTTATGAATAGTACCGATAAGCTCGATTCACACACCCCAATGATGCAGCAGTATCTGCGCCTCAAGGCACAGCACCCCGAGATCCTGCTGTTCTACCGCATGGGCGACTTTTACGAGCTGTTCTATGACGATGCCAAACGCGCTTCCCAACTGCTGGATATCTCGCTGACCAAACGCGGTGCCTCAGCGGGCGAGCCCATTCCGATGGCCGGCGTCCCTCACCATGCGGTCGAGAACTATCTGGCCAAACTGGTGCAGCTTGGTGAATCCGTCGCCCTGTGCGAACAAATCGGCGATCCGGCCACCAGTAAAGGCCCGGTAGAACGCAAAGTGGTGCGCATCGTTACGCCAGGCACCATCACCGACGAAGCCCTGCTGCAAGAACGTCAGGACAACCTGCTGGCGGCCATCTGGCAGGACGCACGCGGCTTTGGCTACGCCACGCTGGACATCAGCTCAGGTCGTTTCCGCGTGGCCGAACCGGCAGATATCGAAACCATGGCGGCAGAGTTGCAGCGCACCAATCCTGCCGAGCTGCTTTACCCCGAAACCTTTGAACAGATGTCGCTGATTGAACAACGCCATGGCCTGCGCCGTCGCCCACTGTGGGAGTTTGAACCCGAGACTGCGCGCCAACAGCTGAATCTGCAGTTCGGCACCCGCGATCTGACCGGTTTCGGCGTTGAACAGGCCCATCAGGCACTGCGCGCCGCCGGTTGTCTGCTGCAATATGTTAAAGATACTCAACGCACCTCATTACCGCATATCCGTGGCATCACCATGGAGCGCCAGCAGGATGGCATTATCATGGATGCCGCCACGCGGCGTAACCTTGAGCTGAGCCAAAACCTGTCCGGCGGCAGCGAAAATACCCTGGCGGCCATCCTCGACCGCAGCGTGACGGCAATGGGTAGCCGTATGCTTAAACGCTGGCTGCATATGCCGACCCGTGACATCAAAGTATTGAATAACCGTCAGCAGGCGATCGGCTCCCTGCAGGATCTGTATAGCGACCTGCAACCTTCGCTGCGTCAGGTAGGCGATCTGGAACGCATATTGGCCCGTCTGGCATTACGCAGTGCCCGTCCACGCGATCTGGCCCGTATGCGTCATGCTTTCCAACAGTTGCCGGATATCCACGCGTTACTGAAAGGGGTAGAAACCCCGTATGTGCAACAGCTACTGTCACAGGTCGGTCAGTTTGATGAACTGCAAGACTTGCTGGAACGCGCAGTGGTCGAAGCCCCACCGGTATTGGTACGCGACGGCGGCGTTATCGCTCCCGGCTACAATAGCGAGCTGGATGAATGGCGTGCACTGGCCGATGGAGCCACCGACTACCTCGACCGTCTTGAGATCCGCGAGCGTGAAAAGTTGGGGCTGGATACCTTGAAGGTCGGCTTCAATGGCGTGCATGGTTATTACATTCAAGTCAGCCGTGGGCAGAGCCACCTGGTACCGATCCACTACGTGCGCCGTCAGACGCTGAAAAATGCCGAACGCTACATCATTCCCGAATTGAAAGAGTATGAAGACAAGGTTCTGACTTCCAAAGGGAAAGCGTTGGCGATCGAGAAGGGTCTGTACGAAGAGTTGTTCGACTTGCTGTTGCCGCACCTGGGCGATCTACAGCAAAGTGCCGCTGCATTGGCCGAGCTGGACGTGCTGGCCAACCTGGCTGAACGTGCCGAAACGCTCAACTACGCCTGCCCAACCATCAGCGAACAGCCCGGTGTACGCATCACTGAGGGCCGCCATCCGGTGGTCGAACAGGTACTGAGCGAGCCGTTTATTTCCAACCCGCTATCGCTGTCGCCTCAGCGGCGGATGTTGATCATTACCGGCCCTAATATGGGCGGTAAAAGTACCTATATGCGCCAAACGGCGCTGATCGTGCTGATGGCACACATCGGCAGCTACGTGCCGGCGAGCAAGGCGGTCATCGGTCCGGTAGACCGAATCTTTACCCGCGTGGGCGCGGCGGACGATCTGGCCTCCGGCCGTTCTACCTTTATGGTAGAGATGACTGAAACCGCCAATATCCTGCACAACGCCACCGAAAACAGCCTGGTGCTGATGGATGAAATTGGCCGCGGTACCTCAACCTACGACGGTCTCTCCCTGGCCTGGGCCTGCGCCGAGAACCTGGCCAGCCGCATTAAAGCCATGACGCTGTTCGCCACCCATTACTTTGAGCTGACCACCCTGCCGGAGAAAATGGAAGGCGTGGTCAACGTGCATCTGGACGCGCTGGAGCACGGCGACACTATCGCCTTTATGCACAGCGTACAGGACGGTGCCGCCAGCAAGAGCTATGGCCTGGCGGTTGCCGCTCTGGCCGGTGTGCCACGTGAGGTGATCAAACGCGCGCGCCAAAAACTGCGCGAGCTGGAGGCGATATCCAGCCATACCGCGACGGGTACCGTTGATGCCACCCAGATGACGCTGCTGAATGAGGAAACCTCACCGGCGGTTGAAGCGCTCGAGGCACTGGATCCGGACTCACTGTCACCTCGTCAGGCGCTGGAGTGGATTTACCGCCTGAAGAATATGGTCTGACCCTTCGCAGGTTGCAGGCATAAAAAAACGGTGAGCATAGCGCTCACCGTTTTTATTTTGATGCGATTCAACTGCCTGGGTTACTCGCGGAACAGTGCCTCAATGCTCAGGCCCTGCATTTGCAGAATTTCACGCAGACGGCGTAAACCTTCAACCTGGATCTGACGTACTCGCTCGCGAGTCAGGCCAATTTCACGACCCACATCTTCAAGCGTTGCCGCTTCGTAGCCCAGCAGGCCAAAACGACGCGCCAGCACTTCACGCTGTTTGGCGTTCAGTTCGAACAACCATTTAACGATGCTCTGTTTCATGTCATCGTCTTGCGTGGTGTCTTCCGGTCCGTTGTCTTTCTCGTCGGCCAGAATGTCCAGCAAGGCTTTCTCCGAATCCCCACCCAATGGCGTATCGACAGAAGTGATACGTTCATTCAGGCGCAGCATACGGCTGACGTCATCGACCGGCTTGTCGAGTTGCTCTGCAATCTCTTCAGCGCTCGGTTCATGATCCAGTTTATGAGAAAGCTCGCGCGCGGTGCGCAAATAGACATTCAGTTCTTTAACAATGTGGATAGGCAAGCGGATGGTACGGGTTTGGTTCATGATCGCCCGTTCAATCGTCTGCCGGATCCACCAGGTTGCGTAAGTCGAGAAACGGAAACCGCGTTCTGGGTCAAACTTTTCCACTGCGCGGATCAGACCGAGGTTACCCTCTTCAATCAGATCCAGCAGCGCCAGGCCGCGATTGCTGTAACGGCGGGCGATTTTCACCACCAACCGCAGGTTACTTTCAATCATTCGGCGGCGGGACGG
Source organism: Serratia sp. AR11 (assembly GCF_056376275.1). Lineage (NCBI taxonomy): Bacteria > Pseudomonadati > Pseudomonadota > Gammaproteobacteria > Enterobacterales > Yersiniaceae > Serratia > Serratia sp. AR11. Next base: position 838,447 of record NZ_CM150739.1, on the reverse strand, counting down.
CACGTCACCGCGCAGTGCACGCCGCGCAAAATAAACTTCTTCCTCTGCGGTCAGCAGCGGAGAATAACCGATTTCGCCAAGATAGAGCTGCGTCGCATCCAATACGCGTTGGGTCACGCCTTGTGACAACAACTCTTCTTCCGCTAGATCACTCTCACTGGCCTCTTCTTCAACCAGTGCTTTTTCGTCGAATGATTCCGCTTCCGTTGCGTTCTCGTCGAAATCCGCATCGTCATGTAACTCGTTAACTTTCAGCGTATTTTGGCTCATATGCTGCTCCTACCCGTGATACCGCGAGCAGAATACAGCGTATTCTGCCCAATCTATCGCTGCGGAAGATAACGCAGCGGGTTTACGGATTTCCCCTTGTAACGAATTTCAAAATGCAAACGTACTGAACTGGTTCCGGTGCTACCCATGGTGGCTATTTTTTGACCCGCCTTCACTTCTTGTTGTTCCCGGACCAGCATTGTGTCGTTGTGAGCGTAGGCGCTCAGGTAATCATCATTGTGTTTGATGATGATTAGATTACCGTAACCCCGTAAAGCGTTGCCTGCGTACACTACACGACCATCGGCGGTAGCGAAGATAGGCTGCCCACGAGTCCCGGCGATATCGACACCTTTATTCCCACCTTCTGATGAGGAAAAGTTATCAATAATCTTACCGTCAGTCGGCCATCTCCAGGTACTTACTGGGGCGCTGTTGCTGACGGTGCTGCTCACTGGGGGAGCAACGACCGGTGCGGTAACAGGGGCTGTTGCGGTAGTTGCCGCCACTGCGCCTGCTGCAGGTAACATCTTACCTACATTCTGTTTACCCGAATTATCAGAATACGCGTTAGTTGATGGAGAATCAACCGTTGCAGTTTGTATCTGAGAGGTCGATGGTGGCTTAGGAACACCGCCGCTGGTCGCGTCTGTTGCCGCCAGCATACCGCCGTTTCCGTTGGCAGAACCATTACCAAGCTGAATGCTTTGGCCCACATTCAGGCTGTATGGCTCAGGGATATTGTTGCGCTGGGCCAGGTCACGGTAATCGTTTCCGGTGATCCAGGCGATGTAAAACAGCGTGTCTCCGCGCTTAACCGTGTAAGTATTGCCGCTGTAGCTCCCTTTGGGGATCGAAGTGTAACTGCGGTTGTAAACAATGTGCCCTTCAGCGTTAGCCTGCGCTCCAGCGTTGCTGGATGCGGCGGCTCCGCCACCGTCTACGCTACTAATAGGGGCCGATGTCGATTCAGTGTTCGTACAACCTGCCAACCACAAACTTACCATCGTACACACCGCAACCCGGCGTAATGTAATCATTGGGCTTCCCGTGCTCATGCTTCCCCCATGACAGCAATATCAGCGATATATCCAAATACCCTTTACATGGTAGCTGAGCTTTTAACATTCTCTCGATTTCTACCCTGAAAGGTGCCCACGGCCGATCCCTGAATGTCAGGAAATCTCATACCGGAGCCTCAAAACAGCGCGCCAATGCTAACCACATTAGCGCTGCTGCACCATAAGACAACTACGCAGAAAGGCAATTGTATTGAAAATTAGTTTTATTGAAACGTTAAAACATTAACCGGAGGTGATGAAAGTGCAACAGATTTCGTTTCCTGTCGAAAATTCAGACAATCGCTAGGCCAGTTCACCCTTCACCAGGGGAACAAAACGCACCGCTTCGACGGTATCGATAACAAACTCGCTTCCCTGTCGCCGAATGTACTTCAGAGTTTGGGCCTGCTCACCGACAGGTAACACCAGAATGCCACCGTCGTCCAACTGCTCCATCAGCGCCGGAGGGATCTCCGGCGGCGCTGCTGTGACAATGATGGCATCAAACGGCCCTCGCGATGCCCAACCCTGCCAGCCATCGCCATGACGAGTGGAAACATTGTGAAGATCGAGTTGTTTCAGCCGCCGCTTGGCCTGCCATTGCAGCCCCTTAATACGTTCAACGGAACAAACATGCTGTACCAGATGCGCCAGGATAGCGGTTTGATAGCCAGAACCGGTGCCGATCTCCAATACTCTAGAGGTTGGCGTCAGATTCAGCAGTTCGGTCATGCGTGCAACCATATAAGGTTGAGAGATAGTTTGGCCGGAGCCAATAGGTAACGCCGTATTCTCATAAGCCTTGTGTTCAAGTGCCTCATCAACAAAGCGTTCACGCGGCACTGCTTCGATCGCCTGTAGCAACCGTTCGTCCCGGATCCCCTGTTGACGCAGCTGCGTCAGCAATGTTTGCATACGCTTGTTCACCATTCCCCGCCAACCCCTGCTTTGGTTAACCACGTTTTTACCACGTCCTGGGCTGCATAAGCGGTTAAATCCACCTGCAGTGGCGTGATGGCCACATAACCCTGTTCTACCGCAGCGAAATCCGTGTCCGGCCCGGCATCAAACTTATCACCAGGCGGCCCAATCCAATAGAGATTTTGCCCGCGCGGATCTTGTTGGCAGAACACTTTGTCAGCCGGATGGCGACTACCGCAGCGGGTCACACGAATGCCCTTAATCTGGTCCAGCGGCAAATCCGGCACGTTGATATTCAGAATTTTACCGGTGCGTAACGGTTCGCGCTGTAACGCACGCAGCACCCGGCAGGTGATCGCCGCGGCGGTCGCATAATGCTGATGGCCGTTCAACGACACGGCCAGCGCAGGCAATCCCAAATGACGCCCTTCCATAGCAGCCGCTACGGTGCCGGAATAGATAACGTCATCGCCCAGATTGGGGCCCGCATTGATGCCGGAAACCACGATATCCGGCGCAGGCTGCATCAGGGCATTCACTCCCAGATACACGCAGTCTGTCGGCGTTCCCTGCTGTACGGCGATATCTCCATTGGGCATCGTCAGGGTGCGCAATGGAGATTCCAGCGTCAGCGCATTGGAAGAACCACTGCGGTTACGATCGGGTGCCACAACTTGCACTTCGGCGAACTCTCTCAATGCCGCCGCCAGCACCTGGATGCCCGGGGCGGTCACGCCGTCGTCATTACTCAGCAATATCCGCATAAAAGATTGTCTTCTTTTTTATCTCTCAATCAGAACGCCTTTAACGCGGCCTGGTATTTAAATACTCGAAATCAACGCCCAAAAGGAGGGACTTAACCAGCAGATATTATGTTTACTCCCCCCGACATGTCCAGTCACCAAGGGAAAAGACAGCTTACACCCAAGACCCGATGCAGCAGATAGGACCTGAAGATCATCACACAATCCTTACGAAAATCTGACAATATGGAGAAGCTTTAGTAAGATCGCGACTCACTGATTACAAGGTTTACCCCCTCAATGCCAACAACAAGACTAAAATATTTGGATGGTTTACGCGGTATATTTGCATTGACCGTAGCGTTAAGCCATTTTTTTGGCAGCCAATATGGCTGGCATGACTACCCATTCCAAAATGCATATATTTCCGTTGATTTCTTTTTTATTCTCTCGGGTTTTGTACTGTCTCACGTTTACGGCCAAGCCTTATCCTCAGGCTTGATGAGCGATAGGAAATTTATCTTTTATCGCTTCGCACGTATGTACCCGTTGCACATTGTCACTATGGTCGTCGTGGGTATCATTTACCTGTTGACGCAACGCACGTTTCCCTTTGACGAGCCGTTTTTTTCTGGCATCGCCAATATATTCCTTCTGCAAGATATGGGTTTTGTCAGCAACTGGAGCTGGAATGACCCTAGTTGGTCAATATCTGCCGAGTTTTGGGTTTCTGTTTTTTTAGTTCCATGGTGTATTCGTCGAGTTAAAACCAACCAACTGTTATTTATAGCTTTAATGTGCTACACCGTTTTATATACATCCTTTGGCTCGCTGATGGTCGCTCATGAAATGATGTATGGCATCGTCACTTCAGGCTTTGTCAGATGCATCGCTGGCGTCACGTTGGGGATCGCGGTTTGCCGTATGGTTCAGGGTATGGGGCAGACAGGACTCAACTATATGCAGAAATCTATTATTGGCTGCCTTGACATGATTCTTTTCGCAGCCGTGGTGTACTTGGTTTATCAAAAAACGCCGATTGGAAAACTCAGCTTCTTACCGATCCCTCTAATTGCATTGCTGATTTTAAGTCTGGCTACACTGAATTCATGGTTTAATAAAATTATCGGCAGTCGAATTCCAGGCTGGCTTGGTGATATCAGCTATTCTGTTTATCTGATACACACCCCCATTATTCTGGTTATGGGGTCTGTGCTCGTACCACTTAACTTACCCTTCGCAGCAAAATTCACCGTCTTTATCACATTGACACTAGTGCTTTCACATCTTACTCATCGTTTCTTTGAGAAACCCTGTTACGAATGGCTAAAAAAACGCTTTTCCGGACAGGTACAGTCCGATAAGAACGAGTTAAAAACTGAAAAAAAGTTTGTCACTCAGCGCTAAAACATTCGAAAAAAAACCTGCTTATGCATAACACCGATCGGTTAAGCAAAATGATCGGTTGAACGATCCGGTGGGTAGACGACAATAGCCTCATCAATTCTCTGATGGGGCTTTTTTATGCTTTCAACCTGGCTTGACGATACCCAGACCTGGGCTGAACCCGCTTCACTTTCCTGTTTTCAGCGTGCCATTCCCCTTGAGTGGATTTCTCAGGTTCTTGATTCCACGAATAAAGCCAGTATCCGTAAACGTAAACTCCCCGCAGAACTCGTGGTCTGGCTGATTGTGGGCATGGGCCTGTACCGCAACCGCTCCATCACAGACGTTGTGACAAAACTCGACCTCGTCCTGAGTTCGCAGGAAGGTGAGACTCTCGCTGCCAGTTCCATTGCCCAGGCACGCCAGCGGTTGAGCGATGAACCGCTTCGGGAGCTCTTCACCCTGACGGCCAGCCACTGGACTCAACAGGAAGATAAGGATGACCTCTGGCACGGACTGCGGCTGTTCGCCGTTGATGGCACGCTTTTTCGCACACCCGATACGCCCGAACTTGCAGACTATTTTGAGTACATAAAGCATCGTCCGGACAGACACACTGAGTACCCGATGGTCAGGCTGTGCGCCATGATGTCACTGCGCAGCCGGTTGATCCATGACGTGAAATTTGGTCCGGCAAATACCGGCGAAGTCAGTTACGCGAAGCAGTTATCGCCGCAGGCGAAAAGCCTGACGCTGTTTGACCGCTGCTATTTATCCGCAGAGTTACTGATTAACTGGCAACGCAGACAGAACGATGTGCACTGGCTGGTTCCCCTGAAGGGAAACACGAAATACCCTGTAGTGGAAACGTTCGGAGAAGGAGACCTCGGGTGGAGATGCAGGTCTCACCGCAAGCCCGAAAACAGGACTGCTCGCTGCCTGAATACTGGCAGGCCCGGCTAATAGAATGTAAAGATGAATCAGGCAATTACAAAGGTTTTATCAGCTCTTTGACCGAGCCGGAGCGGTATCCGGCAGACTCGCTGCGTTATGTATATCAGGAGCGGTGGAGCATAGAAAATGGCTACGGGGAGCTGAAACAGTTCCAGCTGAGTACAGCGACGTTGCTGCGCAGCCAGAAAGTGAGCGGTATTTATCAGGAAATCTGGGGTCTGTTGACGGCCTATAATCTGATCAGAATGGAGATGAGTCAGATAGCACGGGAAGCAAAAGTGCCGCCACTGCGGATAAGCTTCGTGATGGCGATGAGACTGATCCAGGATGAACTCATCTAGTGTTCATTGGGTAAACCAGGGACGATCCCGACGAAGCTGAAGAAAATGCGGGAGAATGTGAAGCAATTTATCCTGCCAGAAAAGAGAAAACGGCCCAAAAAGAGGACCGTTCGAATCTCAAAAACCCAGTATCCCGTTCACTCAAAACATCTTAAGTGAACGGTGTTATGCATAAGCAGGTTTTTAATTATTACTCACTAATATCCGCATCACTACTGTCCTGCCGCATAATTTCGCGCACCACGCTGGTGGCGAAACTGCCGGCCGGCAGCCAAAAACGCAGTTCAACGGTGGCATCATCCCACCATTCCCACTGCATGTTTTTTGGCTGTAACAGCAACGCACGGCGGGCCGGATCAACACGCTCACGCTTTAAAAGCGCCATCAGTTCCGGTTGCTCCAGCAAGCACTGCTGTTCAAAACTCAGTGCTTCACCGGCGGTGCCTGGTTCGCCGTCACCCGGCAAAGGGGCGGTAATCATCAGTTCGCCGGCATCCAGCCGCTGTTGCAGCGCTTCCAGCTCTTCCTGCTTGGCGACAAACCAACTGCCACGCCCACTGAGCTGTAAGGCATCGCCTTCCAGCACGGTATGTTGTTGCTGGTTGGCCAAGCGTCGGCTGGCAATCAAATTAAACAGCGCACTGCGGCTGGCGGAAAGATAAAAACTGCGCTTGCTGCGTTCTTTAACCCGGATCTCGTCATTCGCCCAACGGCGCGCCATCACCAGGTTATTGCCGCCGCGACCAAAGCGCTGGCTGCCAAAATAGTTTGGCACGCCGCCGGTTGCAATCGCCTGCAGCCGCGGTTCGACATCCTGACGGTCAGAAATATGCCGCAGCACCAGGGTGAAAGCATTGCCTTTTAGCGTGCCTATACGCATTTTGCGCAGGTGGCGGGCGCTGGCCAGCACTTCGCAGCCTTCCAGTGAAAACTGAGTAAAATCAGGTGTCTCTTTGCCCGGCAGATGCAGGCAGAACCATTGTTCGGTCACCGCATGGCGATCTTTCAGACCCGCGTAACTGACAGAACGGGCGTGAATCCCGGCAAAGCGCGCCAAATAATCGGCGACAAACTGAGTGTTACAGCCGTTCTTGCGGATGTTCACCAGCACATGTTCGCCTTCGCCGTCCGGCTCAAAGCCCAGGTCTTCCACCACCACAAAATCTTCCGGGTTGGCTTTCAACACGCCGGTGCTCTGTGGCTGGCCATGCAGCCAGGTCAGGTTAGCCATATCCATGCGTTTATTCCTTGATCAACAAGGCGACCGCTTCACAGGCAATGCCCTCGCCGCGCCCGGTGAAACCGAGCTGTTCGGTGGTGGTGGCCTTAACGTTGACGTCGTCCATATGGCACTGCAGATCTTCCGCCAGGAATACGCGCATTTGCGGGATATGCGGCGCCATTTTAGGGGCCTGGGCAATAATGGTGATATCCAGATTCCCCAGACGATAGCCTTTAGCGCGGATGCGTTTCCAGGCCTCACGCAGCAGAACGCGGCTGTCGGCCCCTTTGAATGCCGGGTCGGTATCCGGGAACAGCTTGCCGATATCCCCTAACGCCGCCGCCCCCAACAGAGCATCGGTCGCCGCATGCAGCGCCACGTCACCGTCGGAATGAGCCAGCAAACCTTTTTCATAAGGGATACGAACACCACCGATCACCAGCGGCCCTTCGCCACCAAATTTATGTACGTCAAAACCGTGACCGATACGCATGATGCGCTCCTTAATTGTCCAACTGAGTTAAGTAAAAGGCCGCCAGCGCCAAATCTTCCGGGCGCGTGACTTTAATATTGTCCGAGCGTCCACTGACCAGCAGCGGATGATAGCCACAATGCTCCAGGGCAGAAGCCTCATCGGTGACCGTCGCACCGTCATCCATCGCTCGCTGCAGGCAGAGCTTGAGCAACGCCAGCGGGAACAGTTGCGGAGTTAACGCATGCCACAGATCCTGGCGTTCAACGGTGTGGGAGATAGTACTGCGACCAGGTTCGGCACGCTTCATGGTATCACGCACCGGCGCGGCCAAAATGCCCCCTACCTCGCTGTGTTCGGTGATCGCCAGCAGGCGTTCCAGATCTTCGGCATGCAGGCAGGGCCTTGCCGCGTCGTGTACCAGCACCCATTTTGCCTCGCCGGCCAGCTGCAACCCGGCCATCACCGAATCGGCGCGTTGCTGACCGCCGACGGTGACCCGCACGCGGGGATCTTTGGCAATCGGTAACTGGTGGAACTGCTGGTCATCGGGACCGATCGCCACAATCACCTGCGGAATACGCGGATGGCGCAATAGCGCATGGATCGCGTGCTCGAGAATGGTTTGGTGGCCGATGGTTAAATACTGCTTCGGGCAATCCGCCTGCATACGGCTGCCGATACCGGCAGCGGGCAGGACGGCAATCACCGGTGGAAAGGTTCCTGCGGAGTGATTCATGCGTTACTTTTGTAGGTTATTTTGCGAGGAGGACGCCGCGTTGCGTCTGGATTGGTCAGGAACCAGACGATAGAAAGTCTCACCGGGCTTGATCATGCTCAGTTCATTGCGCGCACGCTCTTCGATCGCTTCCTGACCGCCGTTCAAATCGTCGATTTCGGCGAACAGCTGATCGTTACGCGCTTTCAATTTAGCATTGCTGCCCTGCTGGACCGCAACGTCATCATTGACCCGCACGTAATCGTGAACACCATTTTTGCCCAGCCACAGTGAATACTGTAACCAACCGAGCAATGCCAGCAATAACAGCGTAAGTTTTCCCATCTCCGCCCCCTGAAAAACCGCCTAATCATCCCACAACTTTTCGTTGGACTCCACACTGGGAACGGCATTTCACCGCCAAATTCAGAGTAGGATGAGAATTTCTTGAGTTTATAACCTAAATTCGCGCCGAAAGCGGCAAAAAAAAGCACTTTCACCCGATAACTCACCGATCGACAGCTTCACATTCCCTCACTCAATGTTTATATCGGTTATGCAGCAAGAAAAACTGGCTGCACCGCCGTTTCGCCAACGCTTCCGCCAATCGCAATGGAAAAGTGCATATTTATCACCATTAAAAATCACACCATCAGGTAGGAGTTGTATTTTTATTCATTGAAGGTTATTTTTATGCACACATAGTGCATAAATAAATCCAATGAATAACTTTTAATTATCGGGGATCGTGATGTTAAAACGCATAATTCTGATTGGCGCCTGCCTGGCTGCCACCCTGTCGGCTTCTGCTCTGGCGGCAGAACCCACTTACGTCGTCGGCTCCGGCGGCACCTATCGTCCGTTCGAATTCGAAAACAGCAGCAAACAGCTGGAAGGCTTTGATATTGATATCATCAAGGCCGTCGCCAAGGCCGAAGGCTTCCAGGTCAAGCTGGTAAATACACCGTGGGAAGGCATCTTTGCCACGCTGAACTCCGGCGATCGCGACATCATTATTTCCGGCATCACCATCACCGACAAACGCAAGCAAATGGTTGATTTCTCTGCCCCTTATTTCCCGGCGGAGCAGACCATCGTGGTTCCCAAAGACTCTCAAGTGAACTCTATTGCCGCGCTGAAAGCGCTGAAAGTTGGCGTGGTGAACTCCAGCACCGGCGACATCGTGGTATCCGACGTGCTGGGTAAAAACAGCACCGCCATCAAACGTTTCGACAATACCCCGCTGCTGCTGCAGGAGTTGTACGAAGACGGCATCGGCGCAGCCGTAGGCGACGTTGGCGTAGCCAAGTTCTACATAAAAACCCACCCGGAAAAAGAGTTCAAATTGGTGTCAGACGCCAAATTCGAACGTCAGTATTTCGGCATTGCTGTTGCCAAAGGCAACGATGAACTACGCGGTAAAATCAACGCCGGCCTGAAGAAAATCATCGCCGACGGCACCTACGCCAAAATTTACCAGACCTGGTTTGACAGCAACGTTCCGACACTGCCTGCCGAATAAGCCTTAAGTGACCGGAGCTCGCACGAGCTCCGGAGCAACACTATCGTGAGAACACCGAGAAGGAACACCCATTGAATTTCCGTTGGGAGATTATCCAGGAATATGCCCCGTTGTTTATGGAAGGCGCCTGGATGACCATCAAATGCACCATTATCTGCGTGATACTGGGCACCACCTGGGGGCTGCTCCTGGGGTTAGGCCGTCTGGCGCAAGCGCCGCATGGCATCTGGAAACCAATACTGCATTACGGCGTACAGTGGCCGGTGCGCATTTATATCAGCGCCTTCCGCGGTACGCCGCTGTTCGTGCAGATCATGGTGGTGCACTTCGCCCTGGTGCCGCTGTTTATTAACCCGCGTGACGGCCTGCTGGTCACCAACGGCCTGATGAGCAGTGATTTCGCCCGTGCATTGCGCTCCGACTATGGCGCATTTCTCTCCTGTGTGGTGGCGATTACGCTTAACGCAGGTGCCTACGTCTCGGAAATTTTCCGCGCCGGTATTCAGTCAATCGATCGCGGCCAGATGGAAGCTTCGCGCTCGCTGGGCATGGGGTACGGCAAAACCATGCGCAAAGTGATCCTGCCGCAGGCATTCCGTCGCATGCTGCCACCGCTGGGCAATAACGCCATTGCCATCGTCAAGGATTCCTCACTGGCCTCCGCCATCGGTCTGGCCGATTTGGCCTATGCCGCCCGGACGGTTTCCGGCGCTTATGCCACCTATTGGGAGCCTTACCTGACCATTTCGCTGGTCTATTGGGTCCTCACCTTCCTGCTTTCGCTGATGGTGCAACACATGGAAAAGAGGTTCGGGAAAAGTGATTCGCGTACATAACCTGCAAAAACAATTCGGCGAAAGCCACGTACTGCGTGGTATCTCCTGCGAGATCGCGGCCAACGAAGTGGTCTGCGTCATTGGTCCGTCCGGTTCCGGCAAAAGTACCTTTCTGCGCTGTATCAACGCGCTGGAGACTCTTTCCGGCGGCGAAGTCCTGGTCAACGGTTTCGCCATCCACAGCCAGAAAACCGATCTCAATAAAATGCGTGAAAGCGTGGGGATGGTGTTTCAGCGCTTTAACCTGTTCCCGCATATGACGGTGCTGGAGAACATCATTATGGCGCCGATGGGGGTGAAAAAGCTTTCGCGTGCCGACGCCATCCTGCGTGCAGAAACGCTGTTACGCAAGGTGGGTCTGTTGGACAAGATAGACGCCTATCCCAGCAGCCTGTCCGGCGGCCAACAACAACGGGTGGCCATTGCCCGGGCGCTGGCGATGGAGCCAAAAATCATGTTGTTCGACGAACCCACCTCAGCACTTGATCCCGAGTTGGTCGGCGAAGTGCTGGCGGTGATGAAGTCATTGGCACACGAAGGTATGACCATGGTGGTGGTAACCCACGAGATGGGCTTTGCCCGTGAAGTGGCCGATCGGGTGTTGTTTATCGATCAGGGGATCATTCAGGAAGAAGGCACACCGCAGCAGATTTTCAGCAATCCGACCAACCCGCGCACTCAGGCTTTTCTAAGCAAAGTTTTGTAACCTTCGGCACGGCTTTGCAATGCTTCGGGCGCAGGCAACTGCGCCCACTCTCTCACCAACCGGTGAGAAAACTGAATACCAGCCAGAACAGACACAGCACGATAGCGCCGGTCAGCAGCAGCGTCAGGATCAGGCGACCGCGCAACAGCATGCTGAGCGTGATGCCAATCAGCACCGATACCGGCATCAGGGCCAGGAAGAACGGCCAGGTGTAGAGCAGGAAGAATAGCGTGTTGGAACCGTAGACCACAAAAGGCACCGCGAACGCCAGCCAGTAGAAAACAAAGCCGCAGACGCCGCCCAGGAAAGAATAAGAGGGTTCCTCTTTCTCCTGGTTTGAGTCAATCAAGATAGGCGAGACATTTTGCATAGTGATCCCTGGTTATTCGGCACGCTCTCCGGCGGGCTTAGCGTAAAAAGCGTATGGCGCAAAAACGCCACACGCTTTTCTGAATTCAGGGTTTGATAATAGCCCGACCACGCAGCACGTCTAACAATTGCGCAATCAAATTTGTTACCAATTGTTGGCCATCAAGGTGAGTATCCGGCCGTTGCGGAGCCTCGTAAACCGAGTCAATTCCGGTGAAATTACGCAGTTCCCCGGCCCGGGCTTTTTTGTACAACCCCTTCGGATCGCGCTGCTCACAAATCGCCAGTGGCGTGTCGACAAACACCTCGATAAAGCGCTCTTCATCAAGCAGTTCGCGCACCATCTGCCGTTCTGTGCGGTGCGGTGAAATAAACGCGGTCAGCACCACCAGCCCGGCATCTACCATCAGTTTGGACACTTCACCCACGCGGCGAATATTCTCGCGCCGATCGTCATCTGAGAATCCCAGATCGCGGCACAGGCCGTGACGCACATTATCGCCATCCAGCAAATAGGTGCTGACGCCAAGGGCGTGCAGCGCCTGCTCCAGCGCACCGGCAACGGTGGATTTACCCGAGCCGGACAGCCCGGTAAACCACAGCACCACGCCTTTATGGCCATTACGGGCTTCGCGATCCGCACGCGCTACCGCATGCGGATGCCAGACCACGTTGTCATCATCCGGCCCGGTGGGTCGTTGCTCTACGTCGGCCACGTTACTTGCCCCCGATCAGGTCGCGTGCGCCCCAATGCGGGAAGTGTTTACGCACCAGGGCATTCAGTTCCAGCTCGAATGCGCTGAAGTCACCAGTGGCTGCCTGAGCGTCCTGCAAGGTTTCGCGGATCAGCCCGGCACCAACCGTGACATTGCTCAGGCGGTCGATAAAGATAAATCCGCCGGTGTCATGATTACGCTGATAGCTGTCCAGCACCAGCGGTTCGTCGAAGGTCAGTTCCACCAGGCCAATGCCGTTCAGCGGCAAGGTATCCGCCTGATGCTGAGCCAGCGAGTTGATTTCTACCTGGTGGCGAATACCTTCCACTCGTGCGCGAGTCTTTTTGCCAGCGACCTTGATGTCGTAGCTCTGCCCCGGTAACAGCGGCTTCTCGGCCATCCACACCACGTCCACCAGCGCGCTTTGCGCCGCCTGCAGAGTTTCCCCGGCATCAACCAGCAAATCGCCGCGGCTGATATCCACTTCATCCTTCAGCACCAGGGTGATCGCTTCACCCGGTACCGCTTCCTGCAAATCACCATCAAAGGTGACAATACGTGCAACGGTGGATTCCACACCGGAAGGCAATACCTTCACGCGCTGGCCCACACGTACGACACCGGCCGACAGGGTGCCCGCATAGCCACGAAAATCCAGGTTCGGACGGTTAACATATTGCACCGGGAAGCGCAGCGGTTGCGTTTCACGCTCGCTGACAACATCCACGCTTTCCAATACCTGCAACAACGTAGGGCCGTTGTACCAAGGCATATGAGTGCTTTCGCCAGCCACGTTATCGCCGTCCAGTGCCGACAGCGGGACAAACTTGATATCCAGATCCTTTGGCAACTGCTGAGCGAAGGTCAGATAATCCTGCTTGAACTGCTCAAATACCGACTCTTGGTAATCCACCAGATCCATCTTGTTGACCGCCACCACCAAATGGCGAATGCCCAGCAACGTAGCGATAAAACTGTGTCTGCGGGTTTGATCCAGCACCCCTTTACGCGCGTCAATCAGCAAAATTGCCAGATCGCAGGTGGAGGCACCGGTCGCCATATTGCGGGTGTACTGCTCATGCCCAGGGGTATCGGCGATAATAAATTTGCGCTTTTCAGTTGAGAAATAGCGATAGGCCACGTCAATGGTGATGCCCTGCTCGCGCTCGGCCTGCAGGCCGTCGACCAGCAATGCCAGATCGAGCTTTTCGCCCTGGGTACCGATACGCTTGCTGTCACTGTGCAGCGTGGACAGCTGATCTTCGTAGATCTGGCGGGTATCGTGCAGCAGACGACCGATCAGGGTACTTTTACCGTCGTCGACGCTGCCGCAGGTCAGGAACCGTAACAGACTCTTATGTTGCTGCGCGTGCAGGTAAGACTCGACTCCGCCCTGTTCAGCGATTTGTTGGGCAATTGCCTGGTTTTGCGAAACTATAGTGTTCATCCGGCGGCTCCTTAGAAATACCCTTGACGCTTTTTCAGCTCCATCGAGCCGGACTGATCGCGATCGATCATCCGTCCCTGGCGCTCACTGGTGGTGGATACCAACATCTCTTCGATGATTTCCGGCAGCGTTTGCGCTTCGGACTCCACCGCGCCGGTCAGCGGCCAGCAACCCAGGGTGCGGAAGCGCACCATGCGCTGGCTGATCACTTCGCCCGGCTGCAGATCAATGCGATCGTCGTCCACCATCAACAGCATGCCGTCACGCTCTACTACCGGACGTGGTTTCGCCAGGTACAAAGGAATGATGTCGATTTTTTCCAGGAAAATGTATTGCCAGATATCCAGTTCGGTCCAGTTCGACAGCGGGAACACGCGGATGCTCTCTCCCTTGTTGATCTGACCGTTGTAGTTGTGCCACAGCTCCGGGCGCTGGTTCTTCGGATCCCAACGGTGGAAGCGGTCGCGGAAAGAATAGATACGCTCTTTGGCGCGTGATTTTTCTTCGTCACGGCGGGCGCCACCAAAGGCGGCATCAAAACCGTATTTGTTCAGCGCCTGCTTCAGACCTTCGGTTTTCATGATATCGGTGTGCTTGGCACTGCCGTGAACGAACGGGTTGATGCCCATCGCCACGCCTTCCGGATTTTTATGCACCAGCAGCTCAAAACCGTATTCCTTGGCGGTGCGGTCACGGAACTGGTACATCTCGCTGAATTTCCAGCCGGTATCCACGTGTAGCAGTGGAAACGGCAGCGTGCCTGGGAAGAAGGCCTTGCGCGCCAGGTGCAGCATCACGGAAGAGTCTTTGCCGATGGAATAGAGCATCACCGGGTTGCCGAATTCAGCGGCGACTTCACGGATGATATGGATACTCTCCGCCTCCAATTGCCGCAAATGAGTGAGTCGTTTTTCGTCCATAACAGATCCTTAAGCCAAATTCACGACGGCTGGGCGTGATACCCCTTCCGCCTGCGGTTGATGCCCAAACCAGGCGATTTGGTGATGTAATTCCACGACTTCGCCGATCACCAGCAGCGCCGGTAACGGTGCCTGTTGAGCCAATTGTTCGAGTTGTTGCAGCGTACCGGTTTGCACCAGTTGGTCCGCACGGGTGCCACGGCTGATTACCGCCACCGGCGTTGTGGCCGCACGGCCGTGGGCTATCAGGCGCTGGCTGATATCTGCCGCCTTCATGGTGCCCATGTAGATAGCCAGAGTCTGGCGCGCACGCGCCAAATCGGCCCAGTCCAGGCCATCGCCGTCGGGGCGACAGTGGCCAGTAATAAAGGTAACGCTCTGTGCGTGATCGCGGTGCGTCAGAGGGATGCCGGCATAGGCGGTTGCCCCGGCGGCGGCCGTTACTCCCGGTACCACCTGGAAGGGAATGCCCGCCGCGGCGGCCACCTGTAATTCTTCACCACCACGGCCAAAGATAAAGGGATCGCCACCCTTCAGCCGCACCACACGTTTGCCCTGCTGTGCCAGTTCCACCAGCAGACGGTTGGTTTCTTCCTGGATCACCGAGTGTGCGCCGGCGCGTTTGCCCACGCAGATGCGTTCGGCATCCCGACGAACCAAATCAAGAATTTCATCGCTAACCAGATGGTCGTACAGCACCACGTCGGCCTGCTGCATCACCTGCAGCCCGCGCAGGGTCAGTAACCCCACGTCGCCCGGCCCGGCCCCCACCAGGGCAATTTCGCCCTGAGTGCCTTCGCTGCCCTGTGCAAACTGCTCTAAGTCCTGCTCCAGTTGCCGCTGCGCCTCGGCGGTTTGGCCATTGGCCACCAGCGTTGCGAAGCGGCCGCCAAAGGTTTTCTCCCAAAAGCGGCGGCGTTCGCCAATGGCATTCAACCGTTGCTTCACCTGACCACGCCAGCGCCCGGCGACCTCAGCCATCTGCCCCAGACTGGCGGGCAACAAGGCCTCAAGTTTTTCACGCAGCATGCGTGCCAGCACCGGTGCCTGACCACTGGAAGAGACTGCGACCACCAAGGGTGAACGGTCGATAATCGACGGGAAGATGAACGAACAGCGCGGCTGATCGTCCACTACGTTGGCCAGCACCCGGCGTTTATCCGCCTCGCTAAATACCTCGGCATTCAGCGCACTGTCATCGGTGGCGGCAATCACCAGGAAAACCTCATCGAGTTGCTCAGCGGCAAAAGCCTGTCCCAGCCAGTGGATCTGCCCCTGCTGACGCAGTTGTTCGAGTATCGGTGAGAGTGACTGCGCAACTATCCGTATTTCAGCCCCGGCGCGCAGGAGAAGGTCAACTTTGCGCGCAGCCACTTCACCGCCGCCAACGACCAACACCGGGCGTTGTTTCAGCTCGGCGAATATAGGTAGATAGTCCACAACAGCCTTTTCATATATGCAGAAAGATACTGTGACTATACGGGCTGAGATTTAGCCTCTGAAATGACGAAAAGGAATGACTAGTTCTTTTATGGAATATAGGCCGCAGCGTCAGGGTTTGCGGCGGTTACACATCAGGTAAGGCCGCGGCGATTATCCAGCCCAGGCAGGCAGAAGTTAAAACCAAAACTTTGCGGCAGTCATGCACAGTCCAGCGACAACTAATATGGTGCTAACCATCCATTTGGTTTGATTAGCCATCTCTTTATGAACTAAACCGATCTCCCGGTGCAGCAATCCCACTTCCTTATGCAAATCGCCTTTGGTAACAAACTCCACTGAACGCATGGTCAGCGTCGCCAAATCGGTTTTGACCTGATTGAGAGTATGTTCCACATACTCGGCTTTCTTCTCTATCAGGCCGAACCTGTCATTGCACTTGTCCAACATCAGGGTTTCTCCTTCTATCCATATGAACCTTATCGCTGAATAATAAACCACACCATTACCATGGTTAAATACCGATTCCCGTAATGTGCCCAGCATTTCGCACAATATTTTGCTCGGAACAAGGTTCGACATCATTAGTTGCGCACAGCACCGAAATTTTGCCTGTGCGGCTAAAATTTCAGAGCGGTGGAAATTGTTTAATCTGCCGCCGAGTCTCATACTGAGGGCCGCAAAAAGAATCGGTATTACCGACATTAAAAAGAAGGATTTTTCGGTATGTTTTCCCGCTTTTATCTAAAGGCCGGCCTGCTGGTGGCAGTGCTCGGCGGTGTTTTCAGCGTTTCTGCCGCCACACAGCCCGCGAAAGATCTCCCGATGGGTAAATTCGCCGCTGACCAAATCCGCCATATCGCTACCTATTTCCCCGGCCGTATGGCAGGCAGCCCGGCCGAACTGCTCACCGCAGACTATCTAAACCAGCAGTTCAGCAAGATGGGTTATCAGAGCGATATCCGCAGCTTCAATACCCGTTATCTCTACACCAGTAAAGACGGTAAAAAGAACTGGAATAATGTTACCGCCAGCTCGGTGATCGCCGCTAAAAATGGCAGCAATCCGCAGCAAATTCTGATCGTGGCGCATTTTGATACCTATACGCCACAAAGCGACGCCGACCTGGATAACAACCTCGGTGGCCTGACGCTACAGGGGGTCGATGACAATGCCTCCGGCATCGGTGTAATGCTGGAATTGGCAGAGCGCCTGAAGAACATTCCCACGGCTTACGGCCTGCGCTTTGTTGCCACCAGCGCCGAAGAAATCGGCTCATTGGGGGCGCAGAACTATCTGCAGCGTATGAGCCCGGAAGAAAAACGTAATACTGCGCTGGTGATTAACCTCGACAGCCTGATCACCGGCGATCGCCTGTATTTCAACGCCGGCCGCAACACGCCACCCAAGTTGGCGAAACAGAGCCGCGATCGCGCACTGGACATCGCCCACCGCTATGGCATTGCCGCCGCCACTAACCCAGGCAGCCAGGCGCATCCGAAGGGCACCGGCTGCTGCTCCGATCAGGAGGTGTTTGATAAAGCCGGTATTCCGGTGCTGTCCGTCGAAGCCACCAACTGGTCGCTGGGCAAGAAAGACGGTTATCAGCAGCGTGCCGTCAGCCCGCACTTCCCACAGGGCATAAGTTGGCACCGCCCGCAGTACGATAATCTGCAATACCTGGAACGTAATTTGCCAGGACGGATCGATAAACGCAGCCGCGAGAGCGTGCAGATCCTGTTGCCGTTGATCAAAGAGCTGGCGCAGGCGCATCCGCCTAAAGCGCCAAAGAAAAAGTAGTCTTATCGGGGGCAAAATTCAGTACAAATTTTGTACCCCAATGCTCGACTGAGTATACTGTTGCCAGGATTTCGCAACAGGAGCCCGACTGATGAGCACACAAAAGACCCTGTCGCAGAAAGCGACGCGGGAAAGTCTCGGCTCTCCCGAAATTTTCAAGGGAGGTGTTTGGGTGACGAGAAATGGAACCGCTGAATTATTCGTTCAAACTGCAGCCGAGCGCCAGGAAGAGCTGGCTGCCTGGGAACGAGAACGGCAAACACATGCGTTGCTGAAACTAACATTGAAAGCTAAACAGGATGTCACTGAAGGCAGAACACTTTCTGCTGAAGAGGCATTACAAAGGTTACGCGCATCACGGGGGTAAGGATCACCACCATGTATGATGTTCACCTAACTAATACCGCATTGCAGTGCCTCAGTGATATTGAGTCCTTTAAAGCCATCACTCTTGGCCCACCAGGGGCGGCAAGATTCGTTGATGCGATATTTGCCGAAACTCTCGAACATTTGCGCGTTGACCCACTACGCTGCCGTTATAACGCTCAGTTAGCCGAGTTTGGCCTGGCAGTACGTGAACGTTTGGATCGTCACGACTACCGCACGCTGTATGAAGTGACAGAAAATCGCGTAGATATTCTACTGATTTTACATACCCGCCAAGATATCGGTGCGGCACTCTGGCGACATATGCTGCTAAATTAACAAGGGCCCAGCCAATGCCGAGCCCTTGGTCAGTTTAAAGAGGGCATTAGCCTTCGTGCAGGCCGCACTCACGCTTCAGGCCGAAGAAGCGGGTTTCTTCCTCGCTCATGCCCGGTTCCCATTTCTGCGTAGTGTGGGTATCTCCTACCGACAGATAGCCTTGCTCCCACAGCGGGTGGTAACTCAGGCCGTGCTCGGTCAGGTATTGATATATTTTTCGATTGTCCCAGTCGATAATCGGCAGGATCTTGAACACTCCGCGCTGCACTGCCAACACCGGCAAGTGAGCACGACTGCCCGATTGTTCGCGACGCAGGCCGGCGAACCAGGTCTGCCCGCCGAGGGTTTCCAGCGCGCGATTCATCGGCTCAACCTTGTTGATTTGGTTGTATTTCTCAATGCCCTCAACGCCCTGCTCCCACAGTTTGCCGTAGCGTGCCTCCTGCCAGGCAGGCGACTGTTCGGCGCGGAACACCTGCAGGTTTAACTTCAGCTTGTCGGCCAATTGATCGATAAACTGATAGGTTTCCGGGAACAAATAGCCGGTATCGGTGAGGATCACCGGGATATCCGGTTTGATCCTGGTCACCAAATGCAAACACACCGCAGCCTGAATGCCAAAACTTGAAGAGAGTACAAACTCGCCCGGCAAATGCTCCAACGCCCATTCGACACGTTGCTCGGCAGAAAGGGTTTCCAACTGACCATTAACCACCGCCAGTGACAACGCCTGCCCTGATTTGGGCAGCGCGTTCAGCTCCGCCAGATTGAATTCAGCCATGTTGCCTGCCTCCTGATGCTTGAATCATACCGCGCAGATCCAGCCCCCTGTACCAGCGGGGCCAAATGGCGTCAGTCCCAGAAATCCTGCGCCGGATCAACCACCGGCCTGACCACACCGGCGCGGATGGTGAAATCACCAAAGCCTTCGCCTGCCGTGCGCTCGGTGGCCCAACGGCCCACCAGTTGGTCAATCTCTCGAAGAATTTCTTCTTCGTTAATATTTTCTCGGTACATGCGCGGAATACGCGTGCCTTCCCGGTTACCGCCCAAATGCAGGTTATAGCGACCTACCGCTTTACCCACCAGGCCAATCTCCGCCAGCAGTGCGCGGCCACAGCCATTCGGGCAGCCGGTGATGCGCAATACGATGTGCTCGTCACCCACGCCGTGCCGATGCAGGATCCCTTCCACCTTGGTGACGAACTCCGGCAAGAAACGCTCGGCCTCCGCCATTGCCAACGGGCAGGTCGGGAAGGATACGCAGGCCATCGAGTTTTGGCGCTGTACGCTGACTCCATCGTCGATCAGCCCATGATCTCGCGCCAGAGCTTCGATCTTCGCCTTCTCGCTTTCCGGCACACCGGCGACGATCAGGTTCTGGTTGGCCGTCAGGCGGAAATCCCCTTTGTGGATCCGCGCGATCTCGGCAACGCCGGTTTTCAGCGGACGCCCCGGGTAATCCAATAACCGGCCGTTCTCAATAAACAGCGTCAGGTGCCATTGGTTATCAATACCTTTCACCCAACCAATGCGATCGCCGCGACCGGTGAATTCGTACGGGCGGATCGGCTCAAAAGTGATGCCTGCCCGTTTTTCTACTTCGGCGCGGAAAGTATCCACCCCGACACGCTCCAGCGTGTATTTGGTTTTGGCATTTTTACGATCGGTACGATTACCCCAGTCGCGCTGGGTGGTCACTACCGCTTCGGCGACTGCCAGCGTGTGCTCCAGCGGGATGTAGCCGAACTCGCTGGCCTGGCGCGCATAAGTTTTCTTGTTGCCATGTTCAATCGACAGACCGCCGCCCACCAGCAGGTTGAAGCCCACCAGCTTGCCGTTTTTGGCGATCGCCACAAAGTTCATGTCGTTGGCGTGCAGATCAACGTCATTCTGCGGCGGGATCACCACCGTGGTTTTAAACTTGCGTGGCAGATAGGTCGCCCCGAGAATCGGTTCTTCGTCGGTGGTCGCCACTTTTTCCTGATCCAGCCACACTTCTGCGTAAGCACGGGTGCGCGGCAACAGATGTTCGGAAATCTTCTTCGCCCACTCGTAGGCTTCCTGATGCAGTTCTGACTCCACCGGATTAGAAGTACAAAGCACGTTACGGTTAACGTCGTTGGCGGTAGCCAGCGCGTCCAGCCCCAGACGGCCCAGCAGTTGGTGAACCGGCTTAACGTTGCCCTTCAAAATGCCATGGAACTGGAAGGTCTGGCGGTTGGTGATACGAATGCTGCCGTACAGGGTGCTTTCCTGCGCGAACTTATCAATGCCCAGCCACTGTTGGGGTGAGATAATCCCTCCCGGCAGACGGCAGCGCAGCATCATCGCGTGGCGCGGCTCCAGCTTTTGCTCGGCACGTTCGGCACGAATATCACGGTCGTCCTGCTGGTACATGCCGTGAAAACGGATCAGCAGGAAGTTGTCACCGGTAAAACCACCGGTCAAACCGTCTTTCAAATCTTCAGCGATGGTGCCGCGCAGGAAGTTACTTTCTTTCTTCAAACGCTCGGCATCGGCCAATTTGCCTTCAACCACCAGAGGCCCCGGGTGTTTATCACTCATCAGTAAACATCTCGCTGATAACGGCGCTCAAGGCGCAGCTCACTTAAAAATTCATCCGCCAGCTCGGTATCCATACCACCGTGCTCGGCCACCAGTTCCAGTAATGTGTTTTCCACGTCCTTCGCCATGCGGTTGGCATCACCACAGACGTAAATATGCGCGCCTTCCTGGATCCAACGCCACACTTCCGCGCCCTGTTCGCGCAGTTTGTCTTGAACATAGACTTTATGTTGTTGATCGCGTGACCAGGCCAGATCGATACGAGTCAGCAGGCCATCCTTCACATAGCGCTGCCATTCGACCTGATACAGGAAATCTTCGGTAAAGTGCGGGTTGCCGAAGAACAGCCAATTCTTACCGCCGGCGCCATCAGCGTCACGTTGCTGCATAAAGGCGCGGAACGGCGCAATGCCGGTGCCAGGGCCAATCATGATCACCGGCGTTTCCGGGTTGGCTGGCAGGCGGAAGTTGTCGTTGTGCTCGATGAACACCCGCACATCACCGTCCTCTTCCAGGCGATCGGCCAGGAAGCTGGAAGCGCCACCGGCACGAACGCGACCGTCAATGTCGTAGCGCACCACGCCGACGGTCACGTGCACTTCGTTTTCGTTCTCAGCCTGCGAGGAGGCGATGGAGTACAGACGCGGTGTCAACGGACGCAGCAGACCAATCAACTGTTCGGCATTGAGATCGGCCGGTGCCTGACGCACCATGTCGACAATCGGCGTGTTATGCGCGTAATGCTGCAGCGCGGCTTTATCTGCCAGTAGGCCAATCAGTTTCTCGTCGCGAGACAGCGCCGCGTATTTGTCGACGATCGGCGTAGTGTTCTGCGTCAATTCGAAATGGCTGCGCAACGCTTGCGCCAGCGGCAGAGTTTTACCTTCGACCTCTACCGGCTCGTCGCCTTTCAGCCACAGCAGTTGCACCAGTTCGTCCACCAGCGCAGGATCGTTATCGAACCAGACGCCCAACGCGTCACCCGGTCGGTAGCGCAGACCCGAATCGCCCAGATCAATCTCGATATGGCGTACGTCTTTATCTGACGCACGGCCGGTAATTTTTTGCTTCACCGCCAGCTGCGCGGTCAGCGGCTGTTCTTTGCTGTACGGGCTGCTATCGAGCAGATCAACTGCGCCGCTGGCCAGTACGCCCGGTGCGGCGTTTTCCGCCGGCGCGCGGGCTTTCAGCACTTCCACTACCTGTTTACGCCAGGCCGTGGCCAGTTCCTGATATTCCACGTCGGCATCCACCCGCTCGACCAGGCGCTCGGCACCCAGTTCGGCCAGCTTGCCGTCGAAGTCTTTGCCCGACTGACAGAAGTTTTCGTAGGAAGTATCCCCCAGCCCGAAGACCGCAAACGCGGTCTCGTTAAGCTTGGGTGCCTTCTTCGAGAACAGGAATTTATGCAGCGCAACCGCCTCTTCCGCCGGCTCGCCTTCCCCCTGTGTGGAGGCAACGATCACCAGCAAGCGTTCCTGGGCAATCTGCTTGAACTTGTAGTCACCGGCATTCACCAGGGTGACGCTCAGCTTGGCGGCCAACAGATCGTCGCGCAGCTGTTCCGCCAGGCGACGTGCATTGCCAGTCTGCGAAGCAGAGATCACCGTGATGCTGGCGGCAGCGGAAGCCACCGGCGCAATGGCAACGCTGCCAGGCTGTTGATTAACCATTCCCCAGAAATAACCTGACAGCCACGCCAGCTGCGTTGGTGAATATTCACCAATCGCCGCCTGCAGGCGCGCCAGCTGTTCGGGCGTCAGCGGGAGCAAAGATGTTGGAGGTGCCTGAGTCGTCATTGCAGTACTTATTTCCTATACATGGCACCTATCCAGCCAGGTGCTCGCCAGTGTCAGCCGCTATTTTTTCGTTCGGTCTGCGGTCCTGAAAAGATCAGGAGAGTTTGTAAGGTTACCCAGCCGATTGGCAACGATTAAATAAGGGATAGCAATAAATAATAACTAAAATGACTAAGCTGTTTTTCTGGTAACGGATAGTGCTTAAAGCGCTAAGCGGACTTTTTTATCCACATGAAAATTAAACCGTTTTTTTGACGCTTATTGAATGAATCGCATTTACCGCTCATTACCCCAACCGATAGGTCTATCAAGGACCAAACAAAAAAAGTGTTAAGCCAACTTTGACAGCGCTACCGGTAGACCAAAGCGGTATAAATGGCAAGAAAGCTCCGTTTCCGGTAAACTTCGGCGGTTTTTGAGTCAATGAGGCCGTAATAATGGCAACCACGCTGTTTAAAGATTTTCAGTTTGAAGCCGCACACCGCTTGCCGAACGTAGCGGAGGGCCATAAATGCGGCCGTCTGCACGGGCATTCGTTTATGGTGCGTCTGGAAGTGACCGGTGAAGTGGATGCACACACCGGTTGGGTGATGGATTTCGCCGAGCTTAAAGCCGTGTTCTCCCCAATCTGGGAGCGCCTGGATCACAATTATCTCAATGATATTCCAGGATTGGAAAATCCCACCAGCGAAGTCCTTGCCGCCTGGATTTGGCAGCAACTCAAACCCCAGTTGCCGGAACTGACTGCGGTGATGGTGAAAGAAACCTGTACCGCCGGATGCGTGTATAAAGGCTAAAGAAAGGGCGCCCTATGGCGCCCTTCTACAAAATGTCCTGTTTCAAACCTCTAAAACAGTTTTTTTACTGCGCTTATGATCAACAGAAACAATACGCCCATTGATCATTTGATATTCGCCAGTTTGTAACTTCTTCTTCATAATGTCTCTGGCCGCTGCGTGAAGTTTGGAACCCAAGTCTAAAGACAAACGCTCCAGAGTTGCAGCATCAGTAACTTTCTGTAGTGATGACATATCCTCTCCCTCCTTCACCCAGATTGCCATAACATTTCATATTAGGTAGTGCGACCAACGGTTTCGTTCTTTTATAGCCTAATCCCAAGAAACCATTATAAATGCTTACGAGATCCACATTCCTCTCATGCTCTCGGTCCAGTGCAGCACTGAAAACATAAGCACCTGCATTTGATACATAGTAATGCTCAATAATTGACCTGGCAACTTTAAGCAGCACCTTACCGGCCAATAATCCAGGTAATCTCACGTGGTTGTAACCCCCCCACGCTTCAGCCGTTTCAACCTGATCAAATGCGACAGCCCACATTCCCGCATCAGGAAATTGGAAATCAGGTATGTCGGCGTTGATATGAATGCCTTTATTTACCAATTGTTGATCGTTGTAGATTTCCTCAAAACCCACTGCATAGACCCTGCCAAAAACAACAAACATTCTGGTAATAAATCCGGGGCCATAACTGTCATCAAAAGGCTCTTCCCAAGCAATTTCTCTTTTCAATCCTAACCATCCTTGGTTAACTTTTTTATGCGATATTCAGATACTTATGGGTCTGCATCGACAGGCGCCAGTTGCGCGCAATGCAGGTTTCAATACACAGGCGGGTCGCCTCATCCTTCTGACTGATCGGCTGCAACGCGATAATCCGCGGCTTCTCATCGTGCAGCGTCGCCAGCAGCGCATCCAGCGCTTCAATATCACGCTCACGTCCGACCGGATGCTTTACTTCATCGGCGCGTTGCAAAGCCTGGCTCAACACCTTCATGCCGCCGCGCATATTCACCTTGGGTGAAACCGTCACCCAAGTTTTCGCCGAGCATTGGATCTCGTGAGTGCCGCTGGTTTCAATCTGGCAACCGTAGCCGTGCTCTTCGAGTAATTCAGTCAGCGGAGTCAGATCGTAAATGCAGGGTTCACCGCCGGTGATCACTACATGGCGCGCGGTGTAGCCTTGTTGGCGAATGACCGCCAGTAACTGCTCGGCGCTGGCGCTGCCCCAGGCGTCGCTCTCTTCGGTTTTCACCAAAATCCGTTGCATATCAACTTCCCGATTGGCTTCCTTTTCCCAGGTATGTTTGGTATCGCACCAGCTGCATCCTACCGGGCAGCCCTGCAGGCGGATAAAAATGGCCGGAACGCCGGTAAAAAAGCCTTCGCCCTGCAAGGTTTGGAACATTTCATTAATCGGGTACTGCATCGGTTTCTCAATCTGGAAAGGTAAAAAGGGATTATCGCAGATTCCGGCCCGGCGACCAAACGGGCGAAATTGTATTAAATTTTATCCAGCGCTCGGCGGCCAGCCGATCTCACCGGCTATCGGCTTCATTTAATTAGTTTACTGAACCAGTCCCTTGCACTGACGGTGTAATCTACTTCGCAAAAACAACATTTAATTAACGTATAAGATAAATATATTTGACATAAATCGCTCGCACGCAGATGTATATACAGGCAAGCACAAGCCGGACGCCAGTTTCGGCGGTTCATCCACCACAATCACATCTGCGTTTAGAGGGTGCCATGGCTCATTCCACCGAGTTGAATATTCAGCAGGCCATCGACGACAGCAAATTCTCGCTGTTTCACTGGACCTTGATCATTTTGGGATTCCTGATCCTGGCCATTGATGGCTTCGACACCGCGGCCATGGGGTATATCGCCCCTTCGGTCGCCAAAGACTGGGGCATTGTGAAACAGGATCTCGGCCCGGTACTGAGCGCCGCCCTGTTGGGGCTATCACTCGGTGCCTTGGTTGCCGGACCGATCTCCGACCGTATCGGTCGCAAACGGGTGTTGGTGTTTTCATGCCTGTTCTTTGGTCTTTCAAGCCTGGCCACCGCCTATGCCGGCTCACTCAATAGCTTGACGCTGTGGCGTTTTCTCACCGGTCTGGGGCTGGGAGCG
This sequence comes from Serratia sp. AR11, assembly GCF_056376275.1. Lineage (NCBI taxonomy): Bacteria > Pseudomonadati > Pseudomonadota > Gammaproteobacteria > Enterobacterales > Yersiniaceae > Serratia > Serratia sp. AR11. The sequence goes on along the minus strand of NZ_CM150739.1, from coordinate 812,594 downwards.
GCAATGCCGAACGCCATCACGCTGATTTCCGAATATGCACCGCAGCGCTGCCGTTCATTGGCGATTAACACCATGTACTGTGGTTTCCCTCTGGGTGCCGCAGGCGGCGGAGCGATTTCGTCATGGCTGATCCCGGCCTATGGCTGGCACAGCGTACTGTTGCTGGGAGCGATCGCTCCGCTGGTGCTGACGGTATTGTTGATCCTGTTCCTGCCGGAATCGGTGAAGTACATGGTTAACCGCGGCAAAGATGCGATCAAAATCAAACGCATTGCCCAGCGCTTTGTCAGCCAAAATCTCGATAACGTCACGCGTTTCTATCTGTATGAAGAGAAACTGGCACAGTCGAAAACCAGCGTCGGCCTGTTGTTCACCCGGCCTTATCTGACCGGCACGCTGATGCTGTGGCTGACCTACTTTATGGGGCTGGTAATTTATTACGTGTTGCTGAGCTGGATGCCGATCCTGATGCAGGGACTGGGCTATCAGTTGGAGCAGTCGGCGATCCTGACCTCGCTGTTCACCTTCGGCGGTACCCTTGGCATTCTGGTGGCCGGCTGGCTGATGGATCGCTGGAATGCCCATAAGGTGGTGTCGAGCGGCTTTGTCATTACCGCGCTGCTGATCGTGGCGATGGCCACCGAGGACAGCCATATCGTGCTGCTGGGCACCTTTATCTTCCTGATGGGGATTACCATGAACGGCGCGCAGTCCGGCCTGCAAACGCTGGCGGCGACCTTCTACCCCACCCACAGTCGCGCAACCGGCATTGCCTGGATGCAGGGCATCGGCCGCTTTGGTGGCGTGGCAGGTACCATGATGGGAGCGCAGCTGCTGGCCATGCAGTGGGAAGTGCAGAGTATTTTGATGTTCCTGTGCGTGCCGGCGTTGATCGCCGCTATCGCCACGGTATTCAAAATGACCCGCAGAGCGGTATTACAGCCTGCTGCATAAAGAGAAATGCCCGCCCTCTGGCGGGCGTTTTGCTTTCAGATATAGGACTTTTTTATCACAGGGCCTAACTTGTAATAGGTATGTAAATTTATTGTGATTAGACGCGCAAAATTGACCCATTTTTAATTCATTTTTGTTGAATAGCTCACTGTTCTCCCCTGCCCAGCTAATGGCCACAACGTCTGATTAAATATCAACGCATTGATTAATAACAAAAATAACTTTCTCTTATGCCATTTTGGGCATCCACTGGTCGGTGTTGCATATGCTTGTACATACAAGTATATGTTAATAAACCCTACGCATTGTTATGGCGTGGTGATTCACCCCACCGCGTTATGGGATTCTGCACCAATACTGTTTGAGGAAAATGCTGTGACTGCAAATAACAAAGTTCGCAATGTCGAAGTACGCGCGCCACGCGGCACAAAATTAAATGCAAAAAGCTGGCTGACCGAAGCGCCGTTGCGCATGCTGATGAACAACCTCGATCCTGAAGTGGCGGAGAATCCGCACGAGCTGGTGGTATACGGCGGCATCGGCCGCGCCGCGCGTGACTGGGATTGCTACGACAAAATTGTCGCTACCCTGAAAACCCTGGAAGACGACGAAACCCTGCTGGTGCAGTCCGGCAAACCGGTTGGGGTATTCAAAACCCACAGCAACGCGCCACGCGTGCTGATCGCCAACTCCAACCTGGTGCCTCACTGGGCAACCTGGGAACACTTTAACGAACTGGATGCCAAAGGCCTGGCCATGTACGGCCAGATGACCGCCGGCAGCTGGATCTACATCGGTAGCCAGGGCATCGTCCAGGGCACCTACGAGACCTTCGTCGAAGCGGGTCGCCAACATTATGACGGCAGCCTGCAAGGCCGCTGGGTACTGACCGCCGGTCTGGGTGGCATGGGTGGCGCACAGCCGCTGGCCGCCACGCTGGCAGGTGCTTGCTCGCTGAACATCGAATGCCAGCAGAGCCGCATCGATTTCCGTCTGAAAACCCGCTACGTCGATGAACAGGCCAAAGATCTGGACGACGCACTGGCCCGCATCAAGAAATACACCGCTGAAGGCAAAGCCATCTCCATCGCCCTGTGCGGTAACGCGGCGGACGTTCTGCCGGAACTGGTGCGCCGCGGCGTGCGTCCGGACATGGTCACCGACCAGACCAGCGCCCACGATCCGCTGAACGGCTACCTGCCTAAGGGTTGGAGCTGGGAAGAATACCGTCAGCGTGCGCTGACCGAACCCGCTCAGGTGGTTATCGCCGCCAAGCAGTCAATGGCCGAACACGTTGAAGCCATGCTGGCGTTCCAGAAAATGGGCGTGCCAACCTTCGACTACGGCAACAACATTCGTCAGATGGCGAAAGAAATGGGCGTCAGCAATGCCTTTGATTTCCCAGGCTTCGTACCGGCTTATATCCGTCCGCTGTTCTGCCGCGGCGTTGGCCCGTTCCGCTGGGCCGCACTGTCCGGCGATCCACAAGACATCTACAAAACCGACGCCATGGTTAAAGAACTGATCCCGGATGACGAGCATCTGCACCGCTGGCTGGATATGGCACGCGAGCGCATCAGCTTCCAGGGTCTGCCGGCACGTATCTGCTGGGTCGGTCTGGGCCAACGCGCCAAACTGGGTCTGGCGTTCAACGAAATGGTCCGCAGCGGTGAGCTGTCCGCACCTATCGTCATCGGCCGTGACCATCTGGACTCCGGCTCGGTTGCCAGCCCGAACCGTGAAACCGAATCAATGAAAGACGGCTCAGACGCCGTATCCGACTGGCCGTTGCTCAATGCCCTGCTCAATACCGCCAGCGGCGCAACCTGGGTTTCCCTGCACCACGGCGGTGGCGTCGGCATGGGCTTCTCCCAACACTCCGGTATGGTTATCGTTTGTGACGGCACCGATGAAGCCGCAGAACGCATCGCCCGCGTATTACATAATGACCCGGCCACCGGCGTAATGCGTCACGCCGATGCCGGTTACGACATCGCCATTGAATGCGCCCGCGAGCAAGGTCTGAACCTGCCGATGGTGGCTGCGACTCAAGGAGACAAAGCATGAAAGCGCTGACCATACGCCCAGGCCAACTGACACTGGCACAACTGCGTGAAATTTATCAACATCCGGTCACCCTGACTCTGGACGACAACGCCTACGCAGACATCCAGAAAAGCGTTGCCTGCGTTGAACGTATCGTTGAGGAAAACCGTACCACCTACGGCATTAACACCGGTTTCGGCCTGCTGGCATCCACCCGCATCGCCCGCGAAGATCTGGAAGACCTGCAGCGTTCTATCGTGCTGTCGCATGCCGCCGGTGTCGGTGCGCCCACCGACGACAATCTGGTGCGCCTGATTATGGTGCTGAAAATCAATAGCCTGTCGCGCGGCTTCTCCGGCATCCGTCTGGAAGTTATCGAGGCGCTGATGGCGCTGGTCAACGCCGAAGTCTATCCGCATATCCCGCTGAAAGGCTCCGTAGGCGCCTCCGGCGACCTGGCACCGCTGGCACACATGAGCCTGGTGCTGCTGGGTGAAGGCAAGGCCCGTTATCAGGGCGAATGGCTGCCTGCCACCGAAGCGCTGGCCAAAGCGGGCCTGAAACCGCTGACGCTGGCGGCCAAAGAAGGCCTGGCACTGCTGAACGGCACCCAGGTTTCCGCCGCCTTTGCCCTGCGCGGTTTGTTTGACGTGGAAGACCTGTACGCCGCGGCAACGGTCACCGGTAGCCTGACGGTGGAAGCCGCTCTGGGTTCACGCAGCCCGTTTGATGCGCGCATTCATGCCGTGCGCGGTCAGCGTGGTCAGATCGACGCCGCCGCCGCTTACCGCCATCTGCTGGGCGAGCGCAGCGAAGTGTCCGATTCACACCGCAACTGTGAAAAAGTGCAGGATCCGTACTCCCTGCGCTGCCAGCCACAGGTGATGGGCGCCTGCCTGACGCAGATTCGCCAGGCCGCCGAAGTGCTGGAAATTGAAGCCAACGCCGTCTCCGATAACCCACTGGTCTTTGCTGACCAAGGCGACGTACTGTCCGGCGGTAACTTCCACGCCGAACCGGTCGCCATGGCCGCCGACAATCTGGCGCTGGCGTTTGCCGAAATCGGCTCACTGTCCGAACGCCGCATCTCGCTGATGATGGATAAACACATGTCGCAGCTGCCACCTTTCCTGGTGGACAACGGCGGGGTGAACTCCGGCTTTATGATTGCCCAGGTGACCGCCGCGGCGCTGACCAGCGAAAATAAAGCGCTGGCGCACCCGGCCAGCGTCGACAGCATCCCGACCTCGGCCAACCAGGAAGACCACGTTTCCATGGCACCGGCCGCCGGTCGTCGCCTGTGGGAAATGGCGGATAACGTTCGCGGCATTCTGGCCGTCGAGTGGCTGGCGGCCTGTCAGGGGCTGGATCTGCGTAAAGGGCTGAAAACCACCGAAAGCCTGGAGCAGGCCCGCCGCACACTGCGCGAGCAAGTCAGTTACTACGACAAGGATCGTTTCTTCGCTCCCGACATTGAAGCCGCCAGCCTGCTGTTGGCGGCCGGTCACCTGACCTCGCTAATGCCTGCAGCACTGCTGCCTAGCCAGGCATAAATAAACCCTACCACGCAGTTTGTTCTGTCCCACCGGGCGCTATCCGCCCGGTGCGGATAGCGCGTGCCTGTTCTGCCGTAAAAACTCGACGGGAAGCAACATGCATAACGAAACACCACAACTCAGACGCGGATTAAACGCGCGACATATCCGCTTTATGGCACTCGGCTCCGCCATCGGCACCGGGCTGTTCTATGGCTCCGCCGGGGCGATCCAACTGGCCGGTCCTGCAGTGCTGCTGGCCTATCTGGTGGGCGGCGCGGCGGTCTTTATGGTGATGCGCGCGCTGGGGGAAATGGCGGTGCATCAGCCGGTTTCCGGTTCGTTCGGCCACTACGCCAGCCATTATCTTGGCCCGCTGGCCGGTTTCCTCACCGGCTGGACCTATACCTTCGAAATGGTGATTGTCGCCCTGGCGGACGTGACGGCCTTCGGCATTTATATGGGGCTGTGGTTCCCGGACGTCGCCCAATGGGTGTGGGTACTCAGCATTATCATGTTTATCGGTGCGCTCAATCTGTGCAGCGTGAAAGTGTTCGGCGAAATGGAGTTCTGGCTGTCGCTGATCAAGGTTGCCGCCATTGTGGCAATGATAGTCGGCGGCGGTGCCGTGATGCTGTTTGGTTTTGGCCAGGCTCAGCACGCCACCGGCATCAGCAATCTGTGGGCGCACGGCGGCTTTATGCCTAACGGCATCGGCGGCGTGGTCGCCTCATTGGCGGTGGTGATGTTCGCCTTTGGCGGCATTGAGATCATCGGTATTACCGCCAGCGAGGCAAAAGACCCCGCGAAGGTACTGCCGAAGGCGATCAATGCCGTACCGATCCGCATTTTGCTGTTTTATGTGCTGACGCTGCTGGTACTGATGGCTATCTATCCGTGGAACAGCATCGGTCAGAACGGCAGCCCCTTTGTTGAGATCTTCAGCAATCTGGGCATCAGCTCGGCTGCCAACGTACTTAACGTGGTGGTGATCACCGCCGCCATTTCCGCCATTAACAGCGACATCTTCGGCGCAGGCCGCATGATGTACGGCATGGCGCAGGATGGTCAGGCACCGAAAAGCTTCTCCAAACTGACCTCCAATGGCGTGCCCTGGATGACGGTGTTGGTGATGTCGGTCGCCCTGCTGCTGGGCGTGGTGCTCAATTACCTGATCCCCAAACAGGTATTTATGATCATCGCCTCCATCGCCACCTTCGCCACCGTCTGGGTCTGGCTGATGATCCTGCTATCACAGATTGCCATGCGCCGTACGCTGACACCGCAGGAGGTTAGCAAATTGAGCTTCCCGGTGCCGTGGTGGCCGGTCGCACCGGCGCTGGCAACGATATTTATGCTGTTCGTTATCGGCCTGCTCGGTTACTTCGAAGACAGCCGCATTGCCCTGTACGTGGGGCTGGTGTGGGTGGCCTTCCTTACCCTGGCTTACTGGTTGTGGGTACGTAAAAAAGGCGGGGGTTCACCCGTCACGTCCTCACCACAGTATTAATCTCACGAGCCCGCCGTTCCCGGGCTCTTCGTCATTAAAGTGGAGTATCACTATGCAAACACGACACAAACTATGGATACCGCTGATCGCGCTCGGGCTGATGACAGGCAGCCTGTCCGCGCGCGCAGCAGGCTGGTGCGAGTCCGGCAAGCCGGTCAAATTCGCCGGACTCAACTGGGAAAGCGGCATGCTGCTGACCGACGTCATGCAATATGTGCTGCAAAAGGGTTACGACTGTAAAACCGACGCGCTGCCGGGTAACTCCATCACCATGGAGCAGGCGGTCGGCACCAACGACATTCAGGTGTTCGCCGAAGAGTGGATTGGCCGCAGCGAAGTCTGGAACAAGGCAGAGAAAGCCGGCAAAGCGGTCAGCGTCGGTGCGCCGATTGTCGGCGCGGTTGAAGGTTGGTACGTGCCGCGCTATGTGATTGAAGGCGATGCCAAACGCAAGTTGAAACCGCTGACGCCGGATCTGAAAAGCATCCCCGATTTGGCCAAATATGTGCAGGTATTTCGCGATCAGGAAGAACCGGACAAAGGCCGTTTTTACAACTGCCCGGCCGGCTGGACCTGCGAACTGGATAACACCGCGATCCTCAAAAAATTCAAGCTGGACGACAAGTTCACCAACTTCCGCCCTGGCACCGGCCCGGCACTGGATACCGCGATCCTCTCCAGCTACCGTCGCGGCGAACCTATCCTGTTCTACTACTGGTCACCGACCCCAATCATGGGCCAGCTCGATCTGGTGAAACTGGAAGAGCCGGGCGTGGACAAGAACATCCATATCAAGGTCGGTATTTCCAGCGTGTTTAACCAGCAGGCGCCTGAACTGGTGCAGGTGTTGTCAAAAGTGAATCTGCCGCTTGATCTGATTAACCAGAATCTGGCGCGCATGAGCAAGGAACGCATCAGCTCAGAGAAGCTGGCGCTGGAGTTCTTCAAGCAGCACCCGGAAATCTGGAAACAGTGGGTCAGCGAAGACGCAGCGAAAAAAATTCAGGCCTCCTTGTAATCGCTTTGGCATTCAGTAAACACCAACCCGGAGCCTGTGCGCTTCGGGCCTGACAGGGGTAAATACTTATGTTTCCAGATCGTTTTACTTTCTCCATCGCCGATTGGATCAATCGCTGGGTCGACGTGCTGGTCACCAACTATGGCGATATGTTCCGCAAGATCTCCGACACCTTGCTGTGGGCGGTGATCCACCTCGAAAGCCTGCTGCGCGCCACCCCATGGTGGGTGATGCTGGCCGTGGTCGGGCTACTGGCCTGGCACGCCACCCGCCGTTGGCTGCCGACGGTGGTGATCGTCGGCCTGTTGCTGCTGGTCGGTACCGCAGGGATGTGGGACAAGTTGATGCAAACCCTGGCGCTGGTGCTGGTCGCCACGCTGCTGGCGGTGATTATCGGCATTCCGCAAGGCATATTGGCAGCGCGTAGCGATCGCGTACGGGCCGTAATGATGCCGCTGATGGACGTGATGCAAACCATGCCGAGCTTCGTCTACCTGATCCCGGTGTTGATGCTGTTCGGGCTGGGCAAGGTGCCGGCAATTCTGGCGACGGTGATCTACGCCACGCCACCGCTGATCCGCCTGACCGATTTGGGTATCCGCCAGGTGGACAAAGAAGTGATGGAATCCGTCACTGCCTTTGGCGCCAACCGCTGGCAGAAACTGTTCGGCGTGCAGTTGCCGCTGGCGCTGCCAAGCATCATGGCCGGTATCAACCAGACCACCATGATGTCGCTGTCAATGGTGGTTGTGGCCTCAATGATCGGTGCACGCGGGCTGGGCGAAGACGTGCTGGTGGGCATTCAGACACTGAACGTCGGTCTGGGCCTGGAGGCAGGTCTGGCGATCGTTATTCTCGCCGTAGTCATTGACCGTATCACCCAGGCTTATGGCCGCACCGCCATTGCGAGGTAACCCCGATGAACAAAATCGAAATCAAGAACGTCTACAAGATCTTCGGCCACAAAACGGCGGCGGCGCTGGCAATGAGCCAGCAGGGTAAAACCAAGCAGGAAGTGCAGGCCGCGACGGACTGCGTGATCGGCGTGCACGATCTGTCGATGTCGATCGAAGCCGGTGAGATCTTTGTGATCATGGGCCTGTCCGGATCGGGTAAATCCACCCTGGTGCGCCACTTCAACCGGCTTATCGATCCCACCAGCGGCCAGATCCTGGTGGATGGCGAGGATATCCTGCGCTACGACGAGAAGCAGCTTGAGCACTTCCGCCGTCACAAAATCAGCATGGTGTTCCAGAGCTTTGGCCTGCTGCCGCACAAGACGGTGCTGGACAACGTGGCCTACGGATTGAAAGTACGCGGTGAAACAAAAGAAGTGTATCAGGAGCGCGCACTGCATTGGATCAACACCGTCGGGCTAAAGGGCTATGAGAAATCCTACCCGCATCAACTCTCCGGCGGTATGCGTCAACGCGTCGGGCTGGCGCGTGCGCTGGCCACCGATACCGACATCATTTTGCTGGACGAAGCGTTCAGCGCGCTCGATCCGTTGATCCGTGCCGAAATGCAGGATCAACTGCTGGCGCTGCAAAAAGAGCTGCACAAGACGCTGGTGTTTATCACCCACGATCTGGACGAGGCCGTGCGCATCGGTAACCGGATCGCGATCCTCAAAGACGGCAAACTGATCCAGGTCGGCACGCCGCAGGAGATCCTTAACAACCCGGCCGATGAGTATGTTAACCGCTTCGTACAACGCCGTCTGGCGCTGGATGAGAACGTACAGAAACCGCGCCCGATGATCGCGGCCCGTGCCTGAGGAGAGCAATATGCACTACCCTATTTCGGTCACCCTCGACAACCTGCCGTTGCGCTGGCAAGACGTGGTGGCGGTAGCCAGATATCAGGCACCGCTCAACCTGTCTGACGCTGCCTGGGCGCGTATCGACAATGCGCAGGCCATAGTTCAGAAAATTGTCGCCAGTGAACAACGTGCCTATGGCGTCAATACCGGCCTGGGGGCGCTATGCAATCAGGCACTGCACGGCGAACAATTGGCGCAACTGTCCCGCAACACGCTGATGAGTCACGCCTGCGGCGTAGGGGAACCGCTGAGCGATGAGCAGACCCGCGCCATTATCTGCTGCGCCATCGTCAACTATTGCCAGGGTAAGTCCGGCATTCAACGCCCGGTCGTAGAAGCGCTGCTGGCACTGCTTAACCGGGGGATAACCCCGCGGGTGCCGTCGCAAGGGTCGGTCGGCTATCTGACCCATATGGCACACGTCGGCGTCGCGCTGCTCGGTCTGGGCGAAGTCAGCTACCGTGGCCAACTCGTCTCCGCAGCCCAGGCTTTGGCGGAGGAAGGCATTGTGCCGCCACAGTTGGGCGCCAAAGATGGTCTGTGCCTGGTCAACGGCACGCCGTGCATGACGGGATTGAGCTGCCTGGCGCTGGCCGATGCCTGGCGGTTGGCCCGCTGGGCGGACGTGCTCGCGGCGATGAGCTTTGAAGCTCTGGGCGGACAGATCGCCGCCTTCGACAGCGAAATCCTGGCACTGAAACCGCACCCGGGTATGCAACGGGTCGGCAGTAATTTGCGGATGTTATTGAACGGCAGCGAGATGATTGCCGCCAGCAAGGGCATTCGTACCCAGGATGCGCTGAGCATCCGTTCAATCCCGCAGGTGCACGGTGCCTGCCGCGATCAAATTGCTCATGCAGAACGGCAGATTGAAATCGAGCTGAACGGCAATAGCGATAATCCCCTGCTGCTCGGCACGCCGGACAACTATAGAGTGATGTCACAGGCCAACCCACACGGCGAGTCTGTGGCCATGGCCGCCGATCTGCTGGCGATTGCCATCGCCGAACTGGGTGGTATCGCAGAACGGCGCATTGATCGGCTGATTAACCCACTGGTCAGTGGCTTACCGGCATTTCTGGTCAGCGAGCCCGGGGTGAACTCAGGCATGATGATCGCTCAATACGTGGCGGCATCGCTGTGCGCGGAGAACCGCCAACTGGCACAGCCTTGCGTGGTGGATAATTATGTGACCTCGGCGCTGCAGGAAGATCATCTCAGCCTGGGCACCGGGGCGGCGCTAAGGCTGCATAAGGCGCTGGGCAACATTAACCAGATCCTGGCGATTGAATACCTGCTGGCGGCACAGGCCTTTGAGTTCCTGCAGCAGCACCGTTTCGGTGACGGCACCCAACGTGCCTGGCAACGGCTGCGGCAAACAGTGGCCCCTTATCATCAGGATCGCTGGCTGGCACCGGATATCGCCAGCAGCGCCGCGCTGTTGCAGGATGAACAGGCGCTGGCGGAAATTGCCCCGACGCTGCTGTAATCCCCGCCCCTGCCCCCGGTCTGTACACCCACAGGTCGGGGGCATCGTGCTTAGCGCTGGGCCAAGGCCTGACGGATATCCGCCTGCAGATCGTCAGGATCTTCGAGTCCGGCAGACAGCCGCACCAAACCATCGCTGATATGGTGGCGCTGCCGCTCCTCGGCGCTGTAGGCCGAGTGAGTCATACTGGCGGGGTGCTGGGCCAGAGACTCGCAATCCCCCAGGCTGACCGCACGCAAGATTAGGTTCAACCCATTGAGGAAGCGGATCCCCGCCGCCATGCCGCCTTTCAATTCAAAGGCCAGCATGCCGCCCGGTCGCGCCATTTGCCGCTGCGCCAATGCATACTGCGGGAAGTCCTCCAGACCGGGATAATAAACCCGTTCCACCGCCGAATGCTGCGCCAGCATTTCCGCCAGGCGTTGAGCGTTGTCGCAGTGGCGTTCCATGCGTAACGGCAAGGTTTTCAGGCCACGCAGCAACAGTGCGGCATCCTGCGCCGACAGCACCGCCCCGTTCATGTCTTTCAGCCCGACCAAACGAATGTCCTGCGCCAGATCCTGATGCGTCACCGCCAGACCGGCCAGTAAGTCACCGTGTCCGCCGATGTATTTGGTGGCGGAATGCACCACAATGTCCGCCCCCAATTCCAGCGGCCGTTGCAGATACGGCGTGCAATAGGTGTTATCCACCAGCAGCAGCGCCCCCTGACGGTGGGCAATTTCGGCCACTGCGGCAATATCGACCAGGCGCATATTGGGGTTAGCCGGTGTTTCGCAATACACCAGCCGGGTACGCGGGCCTATTGCCGCCGCCAACCGCTCCGGCCGGGTCAGATCAACGTGGGTGATTTTCACGCCGTAGCGCGCCAGCCCATGATGAAAATAGCTGAAGGTGCAGCCATAAATGGTTTCATCGACGATCAGCTCATCCCCTGGACTGAGCAGCGTCCAGCAGCAGGCGGTAATCGCGCCCATTCCGGAGGCAAACGCCACCGCCGCCTCCCCGCCCTCCAGATCGGCAATTCGCTGTTCCAGCAGGTTGACCGTCGGATTGGCAATACGCGAATAAAAATAGCCTGGCTCAGTACCGGCAAAACAGGCACCGCCGTATTCCGCCGTCGGGAAGGTAAAGGTCGAACTCATAAACACCGGCGGGCAGAGCGCTCCCAGATATTGCTGGGGATCGTAGCCATGGTGGATCGCACGTGTGGCAAAACCGTGCCTAAATGTGACAGACATGACAACTCCTTTCCTGAGTGAGTGAAAGCAATTCCAATGATTTCGCTTAAACGTCCGGCGGTAACGCGCTGCTGCGTACCCGCTGGCCGATGATTTGCAGGGTGCGAAGTACCAGCATCAGACCCAGCAAGGTATCCGGCTGACGTAACAGGGCATACAGCGAGCGAAAATTAGCAGACGACGGATCTGACTGCAGCTCGGTATGCGCCATCTTCAACGCCATTCCCCCTTCCCAGCCTGCCGCCACCAAGTCTTCAAACACGCCGGCCAACTTTTCCACCAGTGCGTTATCGGCGATATCCACCAGGTCCGACAGCAGTGACAATAAATCGACCACGTTATCGAGCCGCCCACCGGCCAGCAGTGGCTGCAGCTTGTCCAGCAAGGGTGCCAGGGATGCTTGTTCAGATGCGTTCATAAGCCCTCCGTTAAATCAGCCCGCGTACCGTTGCCCAATACAGCCCGCGATTAAAGCCGTTGCGCAGCATGCCGCCCACTTTGGTTGACGGCGTCGGCAGCACATCGTGGCGATAGTCGTAAACCAGTGGCATACCGGCCTGTAGCCCCATTTGAGCGATCGCCTGCACCTTGCCGTCATAGTGGCTGACGGTCTGGCCCAGTCGCAGTTCAGCCACGATATTATCGGCGATCACCGGTGCCTGATTGTGGCAAGAACCACCGGCCTTGCTGACCGGCAGATCCACCGTATCGCCGATGACATAAACCCCCTGCTGGCCATAAACCTGCAGCGTCTGGTGGTCGGTCGGCAGCCAGCCTTCGCCATTATTACCCTCGCTGAGGTCGGTATTGCGTACCGCTTCTACGGCGCGGATCGGCGGCGTGGCCATCAGAATATCGAACGGCTGTTCTTCTCCCTCGGCGGAGTAAGCGACTTTCTGCTGCGCGTCCACCCGGCTGAGAGTAAAGCCACGCTGATGACGGATATCACGCGCTGCGAAGATACCGGGCAAGGCTTCGGCGGTCGGGCGCTGCAAAAACAGGCAGTTACGCAGCAGCTGCGAGACGCTGGGATAGGTATAAACAATTTCGATCGCCTTACGCACCCCGCGTCGACGCAGGTAATCATCGAGCATCAGCGTGGTTTCTATCGGGGCAATGCCGCACTGATGCGGCACGTTAGGCGTTTCGGGGAAGGAGACGGTAATAAAGATTCGGCCTTTCTCAATCGTTGCCAGCTTTTGCGCCAGCTGTCGGGCGGCCTGATATTGATAGAAATGATCGCCCGCCTGCGCCAGCCCGTCGATACGATCCGGCCAGGGTACACAGCCAGTGGCAAACACCAGAAAATCATAGGAGTAATGTTTACCACTTTGGCAATGAATGACCCTTTGGGATAAATCAAAACGCTCGGCTTTATCGACAATAAATTTTATTTCCGGGCGCAGCAGACTTTGTTGAGAGCGGGTCAACTCCTGCTTAAAAAAAGCGTTGAAGGCTACGTACATAAAAGCGGGTTTATAATAATGAACCGGAGAGTCCGAAAGCATTAATAACTCAACTTTATTATTCAATATCTCCCGGTGTAATTTCGCCGCCAGTAAATTGGCTAATATGGTCCCGCCAGTGCCGCCACCGACAACCACAATCCTGTTTTGCATCAAGCCCTCACCCAGCCGGCCCGCAGGTCGACAATTTTATGAAGAAACGAACGGAGGCAGGAGTACAGGCTTAATTTCGCCGCCTTACTAGCAGTCTAGTAACGAAAGAATATAAAGCAATATAAAATGGCATTTATCAAAACCCCATTAATTATTACAATTAAATTATATAGTTAAAAAACCATGATTAAAATCAAGCGAAAACCAAAAAAAACACACTATAACTTACTTAACTATATATAGCTGAATGATACCAAAAATGAACATTTTCAGTTTAACAACCAAAATTCAATACGCAGTTTAGCGATACTGTGGTCGGTACAAAGGATTCTAAGAAAGAGCTAAGGCCATTATTCTGCAACTCTGTCAGGAAATTGGCATTATCAATACTCCGCCCTCACCAGACAACAGCTGTTAGCATCAGGAAACTCGCATGCCCTGTGGTATACCCTGACATTATTGGGTCTCGAACACATCGTCTGACTGGCACAGGGCAACTCGGGGAACCTCTATTAATATGTGCGAGAAAAAATCGATCACGATGGAAATAGTCGCTGCCAAAAATACGTCAAAGCCGCACTTCCCATAGCGCCAAATAGCCCGGAGAAAAACAAGGTCATATAATTGCTAGCACCATTTTCAATACTTAGAATCCCCCCTAACAATCCTGTAAACCCAGAGATAATAAGCTGACTTGTAACCTCTATCCAACTCCATTTCTGATGCTGATAGTTGATTCTGATTAGATACTTTACCAAGCCACCCCATGCGGAAAGAAGCATCATAACTATCCACAAACAGAAGTCAGGATCAGTAGGTTCTTTGCTTGACATGATTTACCCTATTTATATTCATAAATAATTACGGGATAAGTATTGTTAAAAATCTGAAAAGATACGGATTCCTTAGCACAATGCACTTTTCAAGAAAACTAAAACTAATTCCATTTAACATTGAAAATGTAATTTCCGCCGCATTATCCAGTAATTCAAGCTTCCTACGGAGTCTAAAAATAAGTTGCGAAATATTAAGTCTACCTATTGCGGCTTCTCTCCCGCACCATACATGGCTAATTATTTCTCTAACAGGAATGTTATCGCCCCATCGTCTGGATGAAATGTATTCGAACAATAAAAACTCCTTATCAGTCAGAGACACTTTTTTATTTTTACAGAATAAAGTCTTCGTGAATCCATCAATCAATAGAATCTTCATTAGTGTCACCTCTAAGCGTAATTATGCTGCTCTCTTAATACTCTGTTACTCGGAAATGGTGATAGCACGAATTATCAGACAATGACGGTGATGAATCCCTTAAGGGTAGAACTGTTTTGGCAATTCAAAATGAGGTCCATCCCGGAAGCTTTTCCAATCGCCACCCCAGATAATAGGTATGTCCAACTTTTTGGCTGATGCTTTCATTGATTTTGCAATAGCAGCAAATGCCTCCCAGTCACTCCATGGAATAGTACCATTGACCCATGGAACCAGATCGACTGCATGTCCTGTCAAATGCCGGCTGTTCATGGTCTGCGACATACCCGCAGCATTTAGTTTTGCTTGTCGCTCGTAACTTCTACGCCCCTCCAGAACACTGAAGATGATCTCGCTATGCATAAATGCATCGCGAACCACGACAACAAGATCGGGATGAACATCCTGCAATGCCAGCTCACTCTGTAGATTTAAAATCCGATTCATAAACAGCACTCCGTTTCATTAAATATCAATCATGAGCTTTATCATTTCTTATAATTAAGAAAATTAATTATAAATATAGTTAAAATGAACGAAAGAGAAGATGAATTTTATGACAATAGTGATAAATTTAATTCCACTAACCGGCTTATTTTTATCAAACACCAAACAGAATGGAGCCGCATGATTATTTATCAAAATCCAAAAACTTAATTAAAGCATCAATTGTGTGATTCAATTCACAAAAAAAAGAAATGTGAAGTTATTAAAATGCTGTTATGTTGCATTTCATTTTAAATAAAATAAATCTAACAAAAACCAATAACGCATATAATATGAAATAACAACACAGGCTAGAGTGTTGGCGCAAACTTATCACCCTAGCTCATTTGAGCCACATGTGCCTGCAACTGCAGTAATTAAAGGCCAACTGAAAAATTGTATATGTGTTGTAGCAGATTGCTCCAGCAGAATGGTGATTATACGCGCAGGCCACAAAAGTATGGCATCGAATTATCGTCAAACAGATAAGCTCTTAGAGCTAGAAGGGTGAGAATACAGTGGGTAGGTTTACAAGGTAAAGCCAGAAATCATCAAAATATTCGATAGTTCTTCCGTATCTCGACTAAAATTTTTACAGTATATGAAAGCTCGAAACACTGCTGTACGAAAGCAAAAACTATCTTAAATACAGGTATTCTTTGTATATAAATGTAGCGCCCCCGCTCTGTGAGGTGCTGTTAAATATTCCGGGTACGATGCTAGTGAAAAAACCCACAGGGAATTAAGCCAAGCCCCTGTGGGTAAAAGTTAGTTAACTTGTTATTCTATGGAACATAATGCAAATATTTGCGGCCTGTCCTGCAAGTTCCCGTCGATCGCTGGAAAGGAATATCCCCGCGATATAATGTGAGTCCGCATAAAACTTTTGATAATTTTTCGAGTAGCGCTGGCCAACTTTGAATAAAGTGCCATCATCCAACGTAAACATGAGTTCATCAAGTGCATCCGTACCCCATGTTTCAATTGATTTAATCACACGGCCATTAAGCTCGATAGTTTTTGACTCGCCAGAACGAGTACCCTGGTGATACGTATCTCCATTTTCAAATGTAATTTCAACACCTCCAACTCGTGGTGCATTACCAATACGCACATCATAACCAGTAATGGATTTAATCTGGTTATACCGGCCATTAATCATATTTGGTTTAATCGGTTGGACTCTATCCGACTCATCTTTCAGAGCCATAATCCTGGCCTGGCTTGTATTATATCCAAATAACGTGGAATAACAGAGCGTCGCAGGATAAAAAGATTTTCCGAGGGTACCATTCTTATGGACATTACGAACAATCTCCAGATATTCCATGCCATGCATGCCACAATGATAATGAACATTCATAATATTAGTCGCAATATTCCTAGGGGAGGATATATTGAATTGAGTTTCCAGCTCTACAGAATATAAATCCGAGATATATTCTTCAGCATGTTTCACTAGAGTGTCAATATTATGCTGAATTTCATTTACTTGATTCTCATTCAAGCCAATTTCCTTTCTTCGCTCGATACCCATGGTCCAGTACATGAGTTGAAGCAGTATCGTTGTTGAATAGAGCGGGAGGATTTGGTAATTATGTTCGCGTTCAAAAGTGGTAAACTGTAGATGAACACTATCAAGGATAACATTAACACTCATATACAAATCTCTGGCCTCTGCCGATCCTGGGTGATCGGTGAAAGCAGCTTTTACCGATGCGATTTTCCCCTGAAGTTGAGCCATCTCACCTAGTAATATGCTACGAATTGCTGTAATGATTCGCTCTTCAACATATTCCTTCAACCGCTCTACAATTGAAGACCATATATCAACCTGAGTATCACGCCAAAACAAATTTATAATAAATGAAAGATAGGGCCCTATTTCTGGAATGAATCCTACTCCATTGATAATGGTATCTTTTACAACACCATTCCAGTCAAACTCAAAAACACTTCTATTGTAAGCGTTATATGGAATCATTTGATTAGTATCCACTGACTTTACTAAACTCATCATAAATCCTCTTTTATACAATTATCTTCCAAAAGAAATATCGTCAACATATTTCAGGTTATGTTTTCCATGGTTTCTGCAGTGACAAAACATTGCCTTTTCGTGTCATTGGTAATTTTAATCATGCTATAATTCGTAGCATTAGGTGGTGAGGATAAAACTTTTGTTTCTCCAACCTTTACTTTTACACTTGTGTATAAAGTCCACGCCCCGATAAAGGCAGCCCAAAAATACTCAGCGGTAATCTCTTGTGCCGGCCCCTCATTAGTAATAGAAACGTTTGGCCATACTTCAGGAATAATACCACTCCCATTATAAAGAACATCCCTGACAGATGAATGTGGCGCGATAATAAGCGACTCTCTGCGCTGAGGTACCACTGTCAACGTAGAGTTATTACTGTCGACGTTCGATTTTTTGTCAGCATTCGCATTGATTGTAATATATACATCATTCATTTTTATAACCTTACCTGTATAACAACGACATTGTTGTCACGAGATAGGTTAGGCGATACGTCATGATCAACCCAGTTAATTATATCGGGTAACGCCGTTACAAAATATATTACGTAGAGATAACCATAAACTGCGATGGAGGAGATAATGCGTCAATGGTTTATTAAAGAATTAACGAGGTTAATTTTATTTTATGAGGGTAGGATATAGATTTTTGAACTAGTCAGCAGCAGGAAACTTGAACAATAAAACAAGGAGAACGCAAACCCTTTATGTTGAATTTTTTAACTGGTCTAAAACTACAAACCAGTATGAACATCACAAACAGTCACAGCCGTTTTATGGCTAGCATTTATTATTTTAACTGGTAATTCATACTGGTTTGCAAGATTAATTGATACATCTGCTAATGTGTTTTTTCGGTAGGGGTTTTCATATTAAATAATTCTAAATATTATCAATTGACCATTATAATCTGGAGTTTTTTAGTATCGTAGCGATCTTGCCGAACTCATGATAATTTTCCGTATGGAAAAACATATGTCTCTCAAAGATTATCGGTTCAGGAAATGGATTAGGTATAAACTCTAAAATATCTTCATTAATTCTTCTCCTTTTAATAAAATCTTCGGTAATCATAGTCAATCCATTCCCCCCACTTATAGTTTCCATAATATCGCTAAAATCTGGCATCCCAATGAAATTACACTCAAGACCATAACATCCTATTCTATTACATACATACTTATATATGGGATGATTTAGTAATTCACTTCGATGCAGAACCTCCTCATTTTTTAGTAATGTTTTTATGTCCTTACATTTTACCAGTGCTTTTTTACTCACCAGTATCCCAACCGCCTCTCTGGAGAGAAACAAATTAGATATATGTCTAGATGATTCAGGAATTCCTATCACTGTGCTTATTGCAATATCACAATTCCCTAAAGCAAGTTCTTTATGTGCCGAGTGTTCAATCTGTGAAATTACGACCTCTTTACATAATTGAGATTGGATTATCTTCAAGTTATCAACAACAACGGGATAGTAAAATCCATCCATAAATATTTTTATGCGCGTTGCTGTACTGTTATCCTGCATAAAGTCATTATAAATTCTATTAACTTCGTGATATATAGGACATAGTGATTTGTAAAGACATCGCCCATTATCAGTCAACACTATACCTGAATTACATCGTAAAAAAAGCTTACTAGAAACGCCCCTCTCTAACTCATAAATAGAGTGCCTTAAAGCGGAGGTTGTTAAACAAAGGGATTCCGAAGCTTTAGAGTAACTCCCTTCTTCAATTACTTTCATAAAATGCTTTATTTTTCTTGAGAAAATCATGTGAGATACCTTTTTCACTAACTATATAATTTGAAAGTATTACACAAAAAGGTATATCTCTTTGATATTGATCAAGTTTACCTATTTACACACACTAATAACAAAAAAATAACCACACTCGCAAAAAAAACCATAAAGTTATTCAACGCTTATTGACATAAATGTCTCTACATCAACCGAATAACGGCTTATGACAGCCAGCAGATAATGCTGAAGCTAAACGAATGATATATAAATAACAAGAAATAACTTTCTGTGTTTTTAGGCTGCATCTATATTTTGAATTTATAAAGTCAAACATCCTGAATGACTTTTTCTAGAACACAACTCTATCCCGGAGGGTTCATGCGGTTTCCAAAGTTAATGATCTCAATAGGTATAACCCTACTCATCAGTGCGGGTGGCGTTATTTATATTCAATACGGATATATTAATCATCTTCAGAATAAATATCAGCATGCGTCTGATAATGTTTTGGCACTGACCGAAAAAATATTATTGATTGAAAAGCAAGCTGCCATTGTCGCTGACACGATGGCAAACCATAAAAAAAAATCACTTCAATTACAGGAAAAAGCATATGCTACACGTAAAATCCTTCGTGATATTGAGATCAATGATTATTGTGCTGACCAGCTTGTGCCTGCTGATATTCTGCGGGTGCAGTATGAAGCCATCAGCTCAGGTGCGTTTCATTCCGCCGAGCCTGCTGACTCCTTGCCCGATTCCGAGAGCTAATATAATGAGATGGAGGGATTATCCAGACTATGTTGTTATTCTTCACCAGGCACTCAATGCCTGCAACACAGATAAAGAAGCCATTAGTTCAATATTAAAAAAATTCGCTCGTGATGCTGACAGTAATTTCTTGCAGTCAAAATAGCTTTATTGTTAGTTTCGCATGCTAGTTGACCTTTTTGCTTTCTGGCTTATTCTCGTAGGGAAATAGAACGCTGCTACCGGGAACTGAAATCATTGAAACGTAAATACTCTATAAAAAAATGCCGGCCACCTTAAGTGACCGGCATTACGGGTTTTATTTAACAACGAATCAAACCGTTATTACTGACCTTTAACTTCTTTCAGGCCATTGAAAGGTGCGCGTGAACCCAGCGCTTCTTCAATACGGATCAGTTGGTTGTATTTGGCAACGCGGTCAGAACGGCTCATGGAACCGGTTTTGATCTGGCCAGCCGCAGTACCTACCGCGAGGTCTGCGATAGTTGCGTCTTCGGTTTCACCTGAACGGTGAGAGATCACCGCGGTGTAGCCTGCGTCTTTCGCCATCTTGATAGCAGCCAGAGTTTCGGTCAGAGAACCGATCTGGTTGAATTTGATCAGGATGGAGTTAGCGATGCCTTTCTCGATGCCTTCTTTCAGGATCTTGGTGTTGGTAACGAACAGGTCGTCGCCCACCAGCTGGATTTTGTCGCCCAGCACTTTGGTCTGGTATGCGAAACCATCCCAGTCAGATTCGTCCAGGCCATCTTCGATGGACACGATTGGGTACTGTTTGGTCAGGTCTTCCAGGAAGTGAGTGAACTCTTCGGAAGTGAAGGCTTTGTTGCCTTCGCCGGCCAGTACGTATTTACCGTCTTTGTAGAACTCGGAAGCCGCACAGTCCATTGCCAGGGTCACGTCTTTGCCCAGCTCGTAGCCTGCTGCTTTTACCGCTTCAGCGATAACCGCCAGCGCTTCAGCGTTGGAACCCAGGTTTGGTGCGTAGCCGCCTTCATCACCGACAGCCGTGTTCAGGCCTTTGGCCTTCAGCACTTTGGCCAGGTGATGGAAAACTTCAGAACCGATGCGAACGGCTTCTTTCAGGGATTTAGCGCCAACCGGCTGAATCATAAATTCCTGAATATCGACGTTGTTGTCAGCGTGCTCGCCGCCGTTGATGATGTTCATCATAGGCAGTGGCATAGAGAATTTGCCTGGGGTGCCGTTCAGCTCAGCGATGTGCTCATACAGCGGCATACCTTTGGAAGCCGCAGCCGCTTTGGCAGCAGCCAGAGAAACCGCCAGAATGGCGTTAGCGCCGAACTGAGATTTGTTTTCGGTGCCGTCCAGGTCGATCATGATCTTGTCGATGTTAGCCTGGTCTTTGGCATCTTTACCCAGTACTGCCTGAGCAATCGGGCCATTTACTGCAGCAACGGCTTTCAGTACGCCTTTACCCAGGAAACGAGACTTGTCACCGTCACGCAGTTCCAGTGCTTCACGGGAACCGGTAGAAGCACCTGACGGCGCAGCAGCCAGACCTACGAAACCGCCTTCCAGATGCACTTCGGCTTCAACAGTCGGGTTACCGCGGGAGTCGATGATTTCACGACCGATGACTTTAACGATTTTGGACATTAGGTTTTCCTCAGTACAAGTTAAACTAAAACTCCAGACAAACAGCGCGCGGTTCTCACCGCGCGCCGCCTACCAAATATTTTATTTCACCTGGCGCTTCTGATACTCACCAGCGGCCTTCACAAAGCCGGCGAACAGCGGATGACCATCACGCGGCGTCGAAGTAAATTCCGGGTGGAACTGACAAGCTACAAACCACGGGTGATTCGGCAGTTCGATAATCTCAACCAGCTTGTTGTCTGCGGAACGGCCGGCAACCAACAGCCCGGCGGCTTCGATCTGCTTCAACAGCATGTTGTTAACTTCATAACGGTGACGATGACGTTCAACAATGGTCGGTTCGCCGTACATCTGACGCACCAGGCTATTGTCGGTCAGGTGGCATTGCTGGCCACCGACACGCATCGTGCCACCCAAATCGCTTTCTTCAGTACGCACTTCGACGTTGCCGTCTTCGTCGCGCCACTCGGTGATCAACGCCACCACCGGGTACTTACAGTCTGGCACAAACTCGGTAGAGTTGGCGTTCTCCATACCCACCACGTTGCGGGCGAACTCCATCAGTGCCACCTGCATACCCAGGCAGATGCCCAAGTAAGGGATGTTATTTTCACGCGCGTAACGCGCGGTCATCACCTTGCCTTCCACACCACGGTAACCGAAGCCGCCTGGGATCAGGATAGCATCCAGACCTTTCAGCACTTCTACGCCACGGGTTTCCACATCCTGCGAGTCGATCAGCTTGATGTTCACTGTCAGACGATTTTTCAGGCCGCCGTGTTTCAAAGCTTCAATCACCGACTTATAGGCATCCGGCAGTTCGACATATTTGCCGACCATACCGATGGTCACTTCGCCGCCCGGATTGGCTTCTTCGTAAATCACCTGCTCCCATTCGGCCAGGTTGGCTTCCGGCGCATTGAGGCTGAATCGTTTACAAATATAATCATCAAGCCCCTGAGATTTCAAGAGGCCTGGGATTTTATAAATAGAATCAACGTCTTTGAGGGAGATAACCGCTTTTTCCGGCACGTTACAGAAAAGTGCGATTTTTGCACGTTCGTTAGCAGGAACGGCGCGATCAGAACGGCAAATCAGCACATCAGGCTGAATACCGATGGAAAGCAGCTCTTTTACGGAATGCTGGGTAGGTTTGGTTTTCACTTCACCGGCAGCGGCCAGGTACGGCACCAGCGTCAGATGCATGTACAGGGTGTGCTCACGGCCCACTTCCACGGCCATCTGACGAATGGCTTCCAGGAACGGCAGCGATTCGATATCGCCCACGGTACCGCCAACTTCCACCAATACCACGTCGTGACCTTCGCCACCTTCGAGGATACGCTCTTTGATCGCGTTGGTGATGTGCGGAATAACCTGTACGGTTGCGCCCAGATAGTCGCCACGGCGTTCTTTACGCAGAACGTCGGAGTAGATACGACCGGTGGTGAAGTTGTTGCGACGCGACATTTTGGTACGGATGTAGCGCTCGTAGTGACCCAAATCCAGATCGGTTTCTGCGCCGTCTTCGGTGACGAAAACTTCCCCATGCTGAATCGGGCTCATGGTGCCCGGATCCACGTTGATGTACGGGTCCAGTTTCATGATGGTAACGTTGAGGCCACGGGCTTCAAGAATAGCCGCCAGAGAGGCTGCGGCAATGCCTTTACCCAGAGAGGATACGACCCCGCCGGTCACAAAAATATAATTAGTTGTCATGCTGAACCTGAGAGTTTAGGTTTAAAGACGATGGAAGAACCAAGACGGGAAAGTAGTATACCCGAACCTCTTCAGACCTACAAACGATCGTTTTACTGTCCATCATCTCTTTTCCCCTCGGGAGTTCATCCGGGTTTACTCTTTCGGCCCGCTAGAAACGCTCTTTTTAAAACAATGAGTTAGCACAGAAAAATTCAATTTACCGCCCTTTCGGGATAATAAAACGCCTTAGAATTCAGTTTGTTGGCGTTTTACTGTCGGCGGACCACAGTTCAGCAAACCATGACCCTGAGCTTAACCGTTTCAGCTTGCGTAAATCTTGTCGCCGATCAACATTGCGATAATCATAGGACAGCACTGCTGCTGATTAGTTTTCCTGGCGTTTAACCTGTTGCCACGCCTCTTCCATCTGCTCCAGCGTGGCTTCGCCCATCTGCAGCCCGCGCTGTTTGACAATTTCTTCCACCTGACGGAAACGGCGCTCGAACTTGCGATTGGCGGCCTGTAGCGCGTTTTCTGCCTTGTGGCCAAGATGACGCGATAAATTCACCGTGGCGAACAGCAAATCGCCGATTTCCTCTTCCAGCTTCTGTTCGTCGACCACCGCCTGCCGCGCTTCATGCATCACTTCGTCGATCTCTTCGTACACCTTGTCCAGCACCGGCCCCAGGGTGTGCCAGTCAAAACCGACCGAGGCACAGCGTTTCTGAATTTTATGCGCCTTCATCAACGCCGGCAGCGCCTGCGGAATATCATCCAACGCCGAATGCAGCTCTTTCTCGGCGCGTTCACCGGCTTTCAGTTGCTCCCAGCGCGCCGCAACGGCCTCACTGTCTGCTGCATCGGCTTCGCCAAAAATATGCGGATGACGGCGTTCCAGCTTGTCGCTGATGGCATTGCATACCTCGTCGAAGTCAAACAGCCCCTGCTCCTGGCCCATCTGGGCGTAAAACACCACCTGAAACAGCAGGTCACCCAGTTCGTCACGAAGATCGCCGTAGTCCTGACGCTCTATGGCATCCAGCACCTCATAGGTTTCTTCCAGCGTGTAAGGGGCGATAGTGGCAAAGGTCTGCTTGCGGTCCCACGGGCAACCGGCCTGCGGATCGCGCAGCGTTCTCATGATGTTCAGCAAGCGTTGTAACGGAGAAGATTGGGTCATGACGAAGTCTCTGAAACGAGCGAGGCCCAATATATGGGCCCCGCGATAAAAAATGTAAGGTTAACTGCCGTGCAGTCGTTTGGCATCAATCACGTCCGGCAGTTGATTGAGCTTGGCCAATACCCGGCCCAGCACCTGCTGGTTGTAGATTTCAATGTCCATATCGATGGTCGCCAACTGCTTTTTGGTGTCGCTGCGGCTGGCCACGCCCAGCACGTTGACCTTTTCGTTGGCCAAAATGGTGGTGATGTCGCGCAGCAGACCGCTGCGATCGTTGGCCATCACGCGGACCACCAGCGAGTATCCGCTGGAATAGCTCTCACCCCACACCGCGTCAACGATGCGTTCCGGCGCGTGTGACTGCAGATCCACCAGTTGGTCACAGTCTGCCCGGTGGATCGAAATGCCGCGGCCCTGGGTGATAAAGCCGATAATATCGTCACCCGGGATCGGCTGGCAGCAGCGGGCAATGTGGTGCATCAGGTTGCCTACCCCTTCCACCACCACCCGGCCGTTGTCCTTGCTGCGGGTGGCTGCCGGCGCTTTGTGCTGCACCAGCTGGCGCAACGCTTCGCGATCCTGCTCCTCAGCACTCGGTTTGTTGAACTTACCCTGCAGGAAGTTCACCATCTGATTCAGACGAATATCCCCGCCGCCAATCGCCGCCAGTATTTCATCCAGCGAATTCATGTTGTAACGCGGGATCAGCAGTTTCTCGGCCTCTTTCAGGCTGATACCGAGGTGCTCCAGCTCGCTGTCCAGCATTTGGCGACCGGCCAGGATGTTCTTGTCGCGATCCTGCTTGCGGAACCAGTTGTGGATTTTGGAGCGCCCACGGCTGGTGGTGACATAGCCCAGGTTCGGGTTCAGCCAGTCGCGGCTCGGGTTCGGCTGCTTCTGGGTGATGATTTCAATCTGATCGCCCATTCGCAACTGATAGGTAAAGGGCACGATACGGCCGCCAATTTTGGCGCCGATGCAGCGGTGGCCAACGTCGCTGTGAATATGATAGGCAAAGTCGAGCGGCGTGGAGCCGGCCGGCAGATCCACCACGTCGCCTTTCGGGGTAAACACGTAAACCCGATCGTCGAACACCTGGCTGCGAACCTCGTCGAGCATTTCGCCGGAGTCCGCCATCTCTTCCTGCCAGGCGATCAGTTTGCGTAGCCAGGCGATGCGTTCTTCATAGCCGGAACGTACCGTCGCAACCGCGCCCTCTTTGTATTTCCAGTGCGCGGCCACGCCCAGTTCGGCGTCTTCATGCATCTGGCGGGTACGGATCTGGATCTCCAGCGTTTTACCGCGTGGCCCCAGAACTACGGTGTGGATCGACTGGTAACCGTTGGGTTTCGGGTTGGCGACATAGTCATCGAACTCATCCGGCAGATGGCGGAAGTGGGTATGCACAATCCCCAGCGCCGCATAGCAGTCCTGCAAGCGCTCGACCACCACGCGCACCGCGCGCACGTCAAACAGCTCGTCAAACGCCAGCGCCTTCTTCTGCATCTTGCGCCAGATGCTGTAGATATGTTTTGGACGGCCGTAGATGTCCGCCTTGACGCCTTCATCAACCATAGCATTACGCAGCGAGGCGACGAAATCATCGATAAACTGTTCGCGATCGATACGGCGCTCATGCAGCAGCTTGGCGATGCGTTTGTATTCGTCCGGGTGCAGGTAACGGAAGCAGAAATCTTCCAGCTCCCATTTCAGTTGGCCGATACCGAGACGGTTGGCCAGTGGCGCATAGATATTCGAACACTCTTTGGCCGCCAGGACGCGTTCGTCTTCCGGCGCGTCTTTCACTTCACGCAGGTGGGCGATACGCTCCGCCAGCTTGATCACCACGCAGCGGAAATCCTCCACCATCGCCAACAGCATGCGGCGCACGTTGTCGACCTGTTCGGAGGCCATCGAATCGTTTTGGGTGGCTTTCAGTTGGCGAATGGCGTCCATATCGCGTACGCCATGTACCAGGTAGGTGATGCCCTTGCCGAAGGCTTCGGTCAGGGTTTCTTCATCCACGATACCGGCATCCACCAACGGGAACAGCAGCGCGGCGCGCATGCTGTCGTTGTCCATGCTCAGGGTGGAGAGGATTTCAACCATTTCCAGCCCGCGCCACAGTAACAGCGACGCGTTGGGATGGTTCTGAGTCTGTTGCTCACAGTAGCGCCAGGTTGCGGCTAATCGCTCACATGACTGCGGGTTAGGTAGCCCCAAGCTGGCAATCCACTCGTCGAGAGCAAATTCGCCAGCCGTGTTCAGATGTGCACTTCTTACCGCAACCATAACCTCTCCCTACTTTGCAGCGACCTCTGGCGCAAAACCGTTAATCAACAGCGCCATTGACTCAAGATGCCCCGTATGCGAAAACCGCTCCAATATCCACACACGCGCAAGACGATAAGAAGCCGGCATAACTCAGCCTATTCTTATGTGCATTATATTGCCCATTCGCTCGCGGTGTGGCAACACCTCTATGCCAGCGGCGCGTCGCGCCAACGGCTGGGCAGAATGGCCCTGACCGCAGAACAGATCCAATACCCGATCATTGGGTTGAATAGCGAACCATTCAAGGGCCTGCCCCACCATTCACTGATTTAATAAGCTATTTATATGAATAAAGTCACACGGACGGCAGTCTAAGCGTAGTCCGCCGACCTGATAATACGGCGTTTCACCGCGCAGTTTTTCGAGGCGCTCACCGCAGGGTGCCGAATAAAGAAATGCACCATAGTTTGTCGATCGAGCGCCGGTTCATTTAAAGTAGAGTCTGTCCGGCAATTTTCCCACTTTGGAAACCCATGACCAAATACAGCCTGCGGGCGCGCATGATGATCCTGATTCTGGCCCCAACGCTGTTGATTGGTCTGTTGCTCAGCACCTTCTTCGTAGTGCATCGCTACAATGAATTGCAGGAACAGCTGGTTGACGCCGGTGCCAGTATTATCGAACCGCTGGCGGTGGCCAGCGAGTACGGCATGACGTTCCGCAGCCGCGAATCGGTCAGGCAGTTGGTCAGCCTGTTGCACCGCCGTCATTCAGATATCGTGCGCTCGATTACGGTGTTCGACGCGCAGAATAATCTGTTTGTCACCTCCAATTATCATCACAACTTTACCCAACTGCAGTTGCCGAAAGGGGTACCCATCCCCACCGACCTGATGCTGACACGGCGTGGCGACTCACTGATCCTGCGCACCCCGATCCTGGCGGAGAGCCAGTATCCGGACCAGGCCGCCAGCAGCGATCCTCCGCAGGACAACCGCCTGGGCTATGTGGCGATCGAGCTGGATCTGCAGTCGGTCCGGTTACAGCAATACAAAGAGGTGTTTGTCTCTACCCTGCTGCTGTTGCTGTGCATGTGTATCGCCATTTTGTTCGCTTACCGCCTGATGCGCGACGTCACCGGCCCGATCCGCAATATGGTCAATACCGTTGACCGCATCCGCCGCGGCCAGCTCGACAGCCGCGTCGAAGGCTTTATGCTCGGTGAACTGCACATGCTGAAGAACGGCATTAACTCGATGGCGATGTCGCTCACCGCCTACCACGAAGAGATGCAGCAGAATATTGATCAGGCGACCTCCGATCTGCGCGAGACGCTGGAGCAAATGGAGATCCAGAACGTCGAGCTGGACCTGGCAAAAAAACGTGCCCAGGAAGCGGCGCGCATCAAATCCGAATTCCTGGCGAACATGTCGCACGAGCTGCGTACCCCGCTCAACGGCGTGATCGGTTTTACCCGCCAGATGCTGAAAACCGAAATGAGCGTCACCCAGACCGACTATCTGCAAACCATCGAGCGCTCGGCCAACAACCTGCTGACCATCATCAACGACGTGCTGGACTTCTCCAAGCTGGAGGCCGGCAAGCTGGTGCTGGAGCATATCCCGTTCGCGCTGCGCGAGACGCTGGACGAAGTGATAGTGCTGCTGGCGCCCAGCGCCCATGAGAAAGGGCTGGAGTTGACGCTGGACGTGCATAACGACGTGCCGGAACAGGTGATTGGCGACTCCTTGCGGCTGCAACAGATCATTACCAACCTGCTGGGCAACGCGATCAAATTTACCGAAACCGGCAACATCGATATCCGCGTCGAGCTGCGTGGCCAGCAAGAGCGCCAGATGGAGCTGGAAGTACAAATCCATGACACCGGCATTGGCATCTCCGAACGGCAGCAGTCGCAACTGTTCCAGGCGTTCCGTCAGGCGGATGCCAGCATTTCGCGCCGCCACGGCGGTACCGGCCTGGGGCTGGTGATCACCCAAAAGCTGGTGAAAGAGATGGGCGGCGATATCTGTTTCCACAGCCAGCTGAACCGTGGTTCGACCTTCTGGTTCCACATTACCCTCGACCTGCACGAGGGCATGCTGTCGCTGCCGTCGAACCTGCCGGATCTGCAAGGCAAGACCCTCGGCTATATCGAAGCCAACCCGATGGCGGCGCAGGCGACGCTGAATATGCTGAGCGTCACCCATTTGGTGATCACCCATTCGCCAACGCTGGCCCAGTTGCCGAAGAAAAATTACGACTTCCTGCTGGTCGGGGTACCGATCCCGTTCCGTGAGAATATGGCGCAGCACGAAAGCAAACTGCTGGCGGCGCTGAAAATCGCCGACCGGGTGATTCTGGCCCTGCCCTGCCAATCACAAATCAACGCCGAACAGCTTAAACAACAGGGTGCGGCCGGCTGCCTGATCAAGCCGATCACCAGCAACCGTCTGTTCCCGCTGCTGCGCATGGAAACACCGCCGCGCCTCGCCGCCCTGCCGGAACATAAACGCCTGCCGCTGACGGTGATGGCGGTCGATGATAATCCGGCCAATCTGAAGCTGATTGGCACTCTGCTGGCCGAGCAGGTGGAAAAGACCCTGCTGTGCGAAAGCGGCGAAGAAGCGCTGCAGCTGGCGCGCGACAACGTGCTGGACTTGATCCTGATGGATATTCAGATGCCCAATATTGACGGCATTCGTACCAGCGAGTTGATCCGCCAACTGCCGCACCACAATTCGACGCCAATCGTCGCCGTCACCGCCCACGCGGTCAGCGGCGAGCGCGAGCATTTGTTGCAGGCCGGGATGGATGACTATCTGGCCAAGCCGATTGACGAAGCGATGCTGACGCGCGTACTGGCGCGTTACTACAGCGGCGAGCCGGAGCCGGAAACTGCGGTCAATCAACCACTGCTGTCGCTCGACTGGCCGTTGGCGTTGCGTCAGGCGGCGAACAAGCCCGATCTGGCGCATGACCTGCTGCAGATGCTGCTCGATTTCCTGCCGCAGGTCAGCGGACGGGTGCAAGCGATACTGGACGGCACGCCGGATGACGGCATTCTCGATTTGATCCACAAGCTGCACGGCAGTTGCAGCTACAGCGGCGTACCGCGCCTGAAACAGCTGTGTTTCTACCTTGAACAGCAGTTACGTCAGGGCGTCAGCAACGACGAGCTGGAGCCGGAATGGCTGGAACTGTTGGATGAAATTGAGCTGGTCAGCCAGGCGGCTCGCGCTCATCTGGCCTGATACGACAGGCAACAAAAAGGCACTCCGTCGTGGAGTGCCTTGTTCACAAGGATTGGCTGGTTAACCTTACTGCATCAGCAGATACAGCGTGGTGTCACCGCGCAGGATATTCAGCGCCAGTACCGACGGTTTGCTGTCGAGGATTTTACGCAGTTCGCCCAGGTTCTGGATCGGCTGCTGGTTAACCCCAAGGATAAAGTCGCCTTTTTTCAGGCCGATACGTGCGGCAGCGCTGCCGGCCTTGACGTTATCCACCTTCACGCCTTTCTGAGCGCCAGCCTGACCATTGCTCAGTTCGGCGCCTTCAATACCGGTGTAGATATTGCCGGATTCAACCTGAGTCTGGGCGCTTTGCTCCAGCGTGACGTCCACGGTAACCGGCTTGCCGTCGCGGATAATGCCCAGCGACATTTTGCTGCCGACCGGCAAAGTACCGATTTCCGCACGGAACGACGCGAAGCTGGAGATGGCTTTACCGTTCATGGTAACAATCACATCACCGGCCTTGATACCCGCCTTGGCGGCAGAGGATTTCGGCATCACCTGGCTGACAAAGGCCCCACGCTGCGCGTCCACTTTCATCGCTTTCGCCAGCTCAGAGTTCAGTTCGGTACCCATAATGCCCAATTCGCCGCGTTTCACCTGGCCATATTCGACCATCTGCGCCGTCAGGTTTTTCACCATGTTGCTCGGGATGGCAAAGCCGATACCGATGTTGCCGCCGTCCGGTGCCAAAATGGCGGTGTTAATGCCGATCAGTTCACCGTTCAGGTTAACCAACGCACCACCGGAGTTACCGCGGTTAATCGCCGCATCGGTCTGGATAAAGTTCTCGTAGTTTTCGATATTCAAGCCGCTGCGGCCCAGCGCAGATACGATGCCAGAAGTGGCGGTCTCACCCAGCCCATACGGGTTGCCGATCGCGACGGTGTAATCACCTACTCGCAGTTGCTCGGAGTCTGCCATTTTGATCGCTGTCAGATTTTTAAAGTCTTTCAGTTGGATCAGCGCGATATCGGAGCGTGGATCCTTGCCGATCACCTTGGCGTCAAATTTACGGCCGTCGTTCAATTGGACCTGAATTTTATTGGCGTTATCCACCACGTGATTGTTGGTCACCACGTAGCCTTTAGCGGCATCAATCACCACCCCGGCGCCCAGCGCCTGGAATTTCTGCTGGGTCCCCTGACCCGGTGCACCCGGCTCGCCACCCTGACACATCGGCGAAGCCTGGAACGGTGAACCGTCCTGGCAGAACGGTGAATCTTCACCGAAGAACTGTTGGAACTGCGGCGGCATCTTCGCCGTATTGACCGTGGTGCTGCCTTCAACATTAATGCTCACCACGGAAGGCATCACTTTTTCCAGCATCGGTGCCAGGCTTGGCAATTGTTGAGTGCTGGAAGAAGCGGTTTCTGCGGCGCTGGCCGTCATCGGACCCATCGCCATACCAATACTGAATGCCAATGCGCTCAGAACTAATGCGGTTTTTTTCATCTGTGTGTCTCTTATAAAGTCGTTCAGAAAGTATTACGGTCTTTGTGCATAATCAGAACCTATTAATACCGCTAAGTTCCGGCGCAGGTTATTGGTAATAGTAAACAAATATTGTCCGTCTTTACAAAACTCCAAATAGGACCGTAGCACCAGGCAAAGTGCTTAAAATAATATTTATTAGCTGAATGAATTATTCCGCAGCCATTAATCGCCGGTATTCGTCATAGGCATAAAGATCGGTCATGCCGCTGATATAATCCTGCAGTAACCGCGCACGGAAATAATACTCGCGGATCGCCAACTGCTCGGGTGACAGATGTTGCAGGCCTTCAATCGCTTCGATATAGGCCAGCCGATGCTTGGTTGAAAGCTTATGAAACAGACGCGTTTCGATCGGGTAAGCTCGGTGGCTGTCTCCCTGCACCAACAGGGTAAAGTCCGCCAGCGGCATCGCCAACAGTGGGCTGTAGATATCCAGCAGGCCGCTGATCACCCGGTAGCCCTGCAGCTCCAACTGTTCCACTTCGGGGTGATTGAACACGTGTTTGAACGCGACATTCTTGAATATTTTCAGTAATTGGTAAGCCGGGCTGGAGTCCTCCAGCAGCGCCTGATTAAAGTTCCCCTGATAGACCGCCTCCAGGTTATCAATAAAACGCTGCGCCGCATGCGGGACCAATCGCGCCACGGTAAAGACCCGTAAATACATGAAGAACTGATCTTCGCTACTGCGCCGCGCACCACCGTGCGCAATCTTGCGAAAAGCGCTGGCCACGGTTTTATCAAACAAATCGCCAGGCGTGACTTCGCCCCACTCCTGGGTTAAATGCTGGTAAAGCTGCTCGACGGTAAAAATGTTTTTTTCCACCGCATCTTCCAGATCGGCCACGCAGTAGGAAATATCGTCAGCGGCTTCCATAATATAGGTCAATGGGAAACGGTCGAACTCGCCCATATTCAGCTCGCGCCGCAGGCGATCGACAAAGGCCTCTTCTGCCAGATAAAAGCCCGGTTTTTTCATCAGGTAATTATGGCTGGCGGGAATGTCACTCGCCCAATAGGCCGGGCGGGTATATTTCAGGATACAGCCCACCTGCGCGTAGGTCAGGTTAAGCTTCAGCAGGGTATGCACCAACCGGATCGCCTGGGCATTACCTTCAAAATGGCTGAGATCCTGACGGATGCGGCTGCGCAAGCGGTTAAGATCGCTCTCGCCTTCGTGCAGACGCAATGCGCTGACCTGGCAGCGATCGTTGCTGGCCGGTTCGCTGCCGCAGCTGGCGGGATCGAGACGCTGGGAAAACCAGTTGTTAATCGCCGACTCGCCAAAATGACCAAAAGGCGGGTTACCGATGTCGTGCATCAGGCAGGCCATTTCGACAATGCTTTCAAAAGGATCCAGCAGTTTGGTCAGGCCGAGAGCCTCGACTCGCCCGTCCTGTTTAAAACGATTGAGGATCTCTTTGGCGATATGCCTTCCGACCTGTTGCACTTCCATCGAGTGCGTCAGGCGACTGCGGACCGCGGCGTTACGCTCGAGAGGAAACACCTGGGTTTTTTGCTGCAGACGGCGAATGGCGGCGGAATTGACTATGCGCCCGCGATCGCTCTCGAACTGCCGGACAATGTCGTATTCTTCCTCGGCTTCAATTGGCTTGCTGAATGGCCGCTGGAAGCTGATTTTCTGCTTAAAGTCGATCCCGGACATCTGTTTCTCCGCCGTTGCACCCTGCCTCCGTGATAACAATTCCCGACGGCATATGCAACGGATTATCTCTCTATGAGAGCCATGATAGACTATGGCGAAATTCCCACACCCAATCAGTGAGCGTTATTTATGAAAGTAGGCATCATCGGCGCAATGGAGCAGGAAGTCACCCTGCTGCGCGATCAAATTGAAAACCGTCAGACCCTTCAACGCGCGGGCTGTGAAATCTATACCGGCCAGATCGGCGGTGTTGACGTGGCGCTGCTCAAATCCGGCATCGGTAAGGTTTCTGCCGCCATGGGTACCACCCTGCTGCTGGAACACTGCAAGCCGGACCTGGTGATCAATACCGGTTCCGCCGGTGGCCTGGCCAGCACGCTGAAGGTCGGCGATATTGTGGTATCCGAAGAAGTGCGCTACCACGATGCCGACGTGACCGCCTTTGGTTACGAGCCAGGTCAGATGGCCGGCTGCCCAGCCGCGTTTGTGGCAGACGACGCGCTGATTGCGCTGGCCGAAAGCTGCATTAAGCAATTGAACCTGAACGCTGTACGCGGCCTGATTTGCAGCGGTGATGCTTTCATTAACGGTGCAGAGCCACTGGCACGCATCCGCGCTACCTTCCCGAACGTAGCGGCAGTAGAAATGGAAGCCGCGGCAGTCGGGCACGTCTGCCACCTGTTCGGCACGCCGTTTGTGGTAGTGCGCGCTATCTCTGACGTGGCCGACAGCGAATCGCACATGAGCTTTGACGAGTTTCTTGTCGTGGCGGCCAAGCAATCTACGCTGATGGTTAACGCCATGCTGCAGACTCTGGCTAAGCGCGGTTGATGTGACGCGACGCTTTTCAGCCCTGCTGTGGCTGCTGGTATTATGGATGGCGCTGCCCGTCGGCGCCGCCCAACGGGTGATCAGCCTGGCACCCAACACCACCGAGCTTGCCTATGCTGCCGGCATGGGCGATACCCTGCTGGCAGTAAGCGCTTATTCCGACTATCCCCCGGCGGCCAGCAAGCTGGAGCAAGTCGCTTCCTGGCAAGGCATCAACCTGGAGCGGGTGCTGGCGCTGAAGCCGGATCTGATCCTGGCCTGGCGCGGCGGCAATCCACAACGGGTGCTGGATCAGATCGCCTCTTTTGGCATCCCGATCTTTTATGCCGATGCCACCACCATCGATGACATCGCCCAGCGGCTGGATGACCTGGCCCAATACAGCCCACACCCAGAACAAGCGCATCAGGCCGCGAACGCGATCCGTCAGCAAATTGCCGCGCTGAAGGCAAAATATCCGCACAGTCAGCCGCGACGGGTGTTGCTGCAATTCGGCACCCAGCCGCTGTTCACCAGTTCCGGAGCCACCTTGCAAAGCCAGGTGCTGTCACTGTGTGGCGCTGAGAACATTTTTGCCGACAGCCGCATGCCGTGGCCGCAAATCAGCCGCGAGCAGGTACTGGCCCGCCAACCGCAGGCCATCGTCATTACCGGCGACCAAAAAGAAATCGCCAGCGTGAAAGCCTTCTGGGCGCCGCAACTGCAGGTACCGGTGCTTGCGGTGAATGGCGACTGGTTCAACCGCGCCGGCCCGCGCATCATGCTGGCGGCGCAACAACTGTGCAGCCAACTGGCGGAGATTCATTAATGCTGGTGTTCTGGCTGGATATTCTCGGCACCGCGGTTTTCGCCATTTCCGGCGTGTTGTTGGCAGGCAAGTTGCGGATGGATCCGTTCGGCGTACTGGTACTGGGCGTGGTCACGGCGGTCGGTGGCGGCACCATCCGCGATATGGCGTTAGCCAACGGGCCGGTATTCTGGGTGAAGGATCCCACCGATTTGGTGGTCGCCATGATCACCTGCGTGCTGACGCTGCTGCTGGTACGCCAGCCGCGCCGTCTGCCCAAGTGGATCTTGCCGGTGCTGGACGCCGTTGGGCTGGCGGTGTTTGTCGGCATCGGGGTCAATAAAGCCTTTGCGGCCGACGCCAGTCCGCTGGTGGCAATCTGCATGGGGGTGATCACCGGGGTCGGCGGCGGTATTATCCGCGATGTGCTGGCGCGGGAAATTCCGATGATCCTGAGAACTGAAATTTACGCCACCGCCTGCATCATCGGCGGCATTGTGCATGCTACGGCCTATGCGACCTTCGGTATGCCGCTGCAACAGGCGATGATGCTCGGCATGGGCATCACGCTGGCGATCCGCCTGGCGGCCATTCGCTGGCACCTGAAACTTCCCGCCTTTATCCTCGAACGCTAATCCCTCCGCCCGGTTTCGGGCGGAGCTTTATCAAGCTGTCACATTTCAAAACAGAATTTTCGACCAATTAATGAGCAAAGTGTTATTATCATTGCCTGAAAAACGCAGGGAAAACAATGTAATAAACTTTTTAACCCCAGGTTAATTATTATCCCGCCCTGTTAAATCTTATTAACTTTTTGCCGATAAGCCACTATGTGATTGCTTACGGATGGCTATTCCCCAAATGATGAAAAATATTCTGTTTTTATTCAGTGCGCTGCTGTGCAGCCCCCTCGTTTATGCCGGCGCCACCAGCGGGCAAATCGGTGTCAGCCTGACCATTACCCCAAAGTGCAGCGTGCGTACTGACGGCCCAGAGCCTCAGATAAAATGCGGCGGTACGGCCGATCCCCAGCCTAAAGTCACCCGCAGCCGGTTGCTGACCGAGGGTGAACATAATCCTCATCAGGAGCTGGTCACGGTGGAATGGTAGCGATAAAAAAACCCGCAAACCGGTGAGGTTGGCGGGTTTTATACTGCAGCAGGCAGGATCAGACGCTGAACGAGGATCCGCAGCCGCAGGTGGTTTTGGCGTTCGGGTTGGTCACCACGAAGCGGGAGCCTTCCAGCCCTTCGGTATAATCGACCGAACCGCCGACCAGATATTGCAGGCTCATTGGGTCTACCACCAGCGCAACGCCCTGCTTCTCTATGGTCATGTCGCCATCGTTGACCTTGTCGTCAAAAGTGAAGCCGTACTGGAATCCGCTGCAGCCGCCACCGGTAATATAAACCCGCAACTTCAGATCCGGATTTTCTTCATCAGCAATCAGGACTTTAACCTTGCTTGCTGCTGCCTCGGTAAATTGCAGGGGCAGTGCTGTTTCATCACTCATACTCTTTACTCCCAACATTGTTCTGCATCAGGTCGCTACAATGGCGGCCGGATTAATGTTATTGATTATCTAATACCTGAGTGTTGCGTTCAAGTATTCACCGCATTTGTTGTATCTTCTTTACCTGTTTTATCTGCCGCTTCACGCGCCTGCAGCGCTTCCTGCCGCTGTAAGGTACGAGCCAATATTGAGGAATACAACGGTTTACCGCCGAGGAACTGTGCTACCAAGGTAGCCCCCAGGCAGGTAATAATCATTGGCAGTATCAGCTGGTAGTTATCGGACATTTCCAGCACCAGCACAATACCGGTCAGCGGCGCACGCACCGTGGCGGCAAACAGGGCGCCCATTCCGGCAATGGCAAAGGTACCGGCCTCGATACCGTACGCAGGGAACAGATGGGCACCGGCCAGGCCAAAAGCGGTGCCAAACAGCGTACCCAGCGCCAGCATCGGCGCAAAAATCCCGCCCGGCGCGCCGGAGCCAAAACATAACAGCGTGGTGATCACCCGGGTAATAAAAATAAACATCAGCATGCCGACGCTGTAGTTACCTGCCGCGGCGATCGGGATCAGCCCAAAACCCCCGCCGGCCGCTTCCGGCTGGATCAGCCCCAAAATGCCGCAAATGCCGCCAAGCAATCCACCTATCAGCAAAACCTTACGCATTTTGCCGCCGTGCAGGCGAGCGAACATGTCCTGGGTGCGGAAAATCAGCGCGTTGAACATCACGCCCACCGCACCAAAGATCGCCCCCAGCACCAAGTACAGCCAAAGGGTGTTAATCGGTGCCGAAGAGAGCTTGCCCACCGCGATCACCGAACCCTCGCCGTTGAACAGCTGGAACACCACGCTCGACATAATGACGCCGATAAATACCGCTTTAATCGAGATCAGGTTATAGCGGAACTGCGGACGCATCTCTTCAATGATAAACAAAATGCCCGCCAACGGCGCGTTGAAGGCGGCGGAAAGGCCGGCAGCCGCACCGGTGGCCAATAGCGAATGACGTGCTTCGGCACCGCGCATGCGGAAGATATCCAGCACCATGCGCCCGACATTGCCACCCATTTGCACCGTAGGCCCTTCGCGCCCCAGCACCATGCCTGCCCCCAGCGTCCCCATGCCGCCGATAAACTTCACCGGGATCACCCGCCACCAGCGCACCGGGCGCAACTCTTCCAACGCCCCTTCGATCTCCGGGATACCCGAACCGCCCGCCTCCGGGGCAAAACGGTGCACCAGGTAGTACCCCAACACCGCCAACGCGGCGTAAAGAATAAAGGCCAGCGGCCAAACCAGGATCCAATAATCGGCGACCTGTGCCAGCCCGGACAAACGCTGTTGCTGCACCCAATCCACCGCTTTATCAAAGGCCACGCCGAGCAAACCCGCCAGGGTTCCCACCAGTGCCGCCATCAACAGGATCGCCACCGGCGTTTTATCCCGGCGTATAAGCTGGCGCACCGCGTCGCTACGTTTCAGGCGCGGAGCACGCGCTAGCGGCGGTTGTTGCTGTAATTCAGTCATAATGGGTTATTCATTAATGGAATCAAATGTAATACAAATAGGCCAGCTGATTATTCTAGCCTACCCGCAGACTGACCGCCCCTCTAAATAGGTATCTGACTGTGATCGTTTCATATCGGCGAACACTTCACTAGAATAGCGCGGTCAAATCATTCAAACAGAATCCAGGAGCCGATTTATGAGCTTACACAGCAAGTCCGAAAGTCTGTATGCCCAGGCAAAACAGGTAATCCCAGGCGGGGTTAACTCTCCGGTGCGTGCATTCAACGGCGTTGGCGGTGTGCCGCTGTTTATCGAACGGGCGGACGGGGCTTACCTGTTCGACGTCGACGGCAAAGCCTATATCGACTACGTCGGTTCCTGGGGCCCAATGGTATTGGGGCACAACCACCCGGCGATCCGCAACGCGGTCATCGAAGCGGCGCAGCGCGGCCTGAGCTTTGGCGCCCCTACCGAGATGGAAGTTAAAATGGCGGAGCTGGTCACCGAACTGGTGCCGACCATGGATATGGTACGCATGGTGAACTCGGGGACCGAAGCCACCATGAGCGCCATTCGTCTGGCACGCGGCTACACCAACCGCGATAAAATCATCAAGTTTGAAGGCTGCTACCACGGCCACGCCGACTGCCTGCTGGTGAAAGCCGGTTCCGGCGCGCTGACCCTGGGCCAGCCAAACTCCCCGGGCGTGCCGGCTGACTTTGCCAAGCACACCCTGACCTGCACCTTTAACGATCTGGACTCGGTACGCACCGCATTTGAGCAGTATCCTTCCGAGATCGCCTGCATCATCGTCGAACCGGTCGCCGGTAACATGAACTGCGTACCGCCACTGCCAGAATTCCTGCCGGGCCTGCGTGCGCTGTGCGACAAGTACGGCGCGCTGCTGATTATCGACGAAGTCATGACCGGCTTCCGCGTGGCGCTGGCCGGGGCACAATCCTATTACGATGTGGTGCCGGACCTCACCTGTCTGGGTAAAATCATCGGCGGCGGCATGCCTGTTGGCGCATTCGGCGGCCGTCGTGAAGTGATGGCCGCGCTGGCACCTACCGGCCCGGTCTATCAGGCAGGCACGCTGTCCGGTAACCCGATTGCGATGGCGGCAGGCTTTGCCTGCCTGACCGAAGTTTCGCAGGTCGGTGTCCACCAGACGCTGACCGAACTGACCGATATGCTGGCAGCCGGCCTGCTGCACGCGGCTAAAGAAGAAAACGTCGCGCTGGTGGTGAACCACGTTGGCGGCATGTTCGGCCTGTTCTTTACCGATGCGCCGTCAGTCACCAGTTATCAGGACGTGATGCAGTGCGATGTAGAGCGCTTCAAGCGTTTCTTCCATCTGATGCTGGAGGAAGGGGTTTATCTGGCGCCTTCTGCCTTCGAGGCCGGCTTTATGTCCATTGCGCACAGCAAAGAAGACATTCAGCGCACTATCGATGCCGCGCGCCGCTGCTTCGCCAAACTGTAAGTTTCGGCTATCCAATAAAAACGGGCGCTCAGCGCCCGTTTTTACTTCCAAATTTCGCCGTCAGAGCAAAGTACCGTAAATCGTCAGCAGCGCCACCACCACCACGATAATCATCGTCACCTTACGTGCCAGGGTTACCGCCGCGCGCGGGGTCTGCACCGGATCCATATGGGGATCACGCGCCAGTGAGAACTGTGCCAGCCGCGTCAGCACCTGATACTGCGAAGAATGGAGATCGCCCAGCGATGCAAACCATGCCGGCAGTGCTCGCTCACCATGTCCAAACAGGGCGTAAGCCACACCGGCCAGACGCACCGGGATCCAGTCCAGCCAGTTCAACAGATGATCGATGCCCGACTGCGAACGCTCCAGCGGGGTATTATGGCGCGCCAACCAGGTCTGGTAAGCACGCAGGAAGGAGTAGCCCGCCAGCGCAATCGGCCCATAAGGCCCGCAGACCACGAACCAGAACAGCGGTGCCAGATAATAACGGAAGTTAATCCACAGCAACGCATTTTGCAGTTCACGCAGGCGCAGCTCTTCGCTGCAATCCACCGGCAAACCGTGGATCAGTGCCAGCTCCTCCGCCATCTGGTCGCTGGCATGAACATCCCCCTGCCGCGCCGCTTTCAGATAGGCGCGATAGTGTTTACGCTTGATGCCCGCACCCACACACAGCAAATCAATGATAATCCACAGCAATAGCGTCACTACGCCAAAAAACAACCCTTGAGACAGCCACAGAATGCCCCCGACCACCACCATCCAGGCCAGGGTCATCAGCAACGTCTGCGCCAGCGAGAACCGATGCAACCGATGAAACACCACCTCCAGGCGATGGTCCAACTGCCAATGCTCACCCAGCTTGAACAAACGTTCCCACGCCAGAACCAGTAACAGCGTAAACAGCGTCATTAGCGACTCCTCTCCCTTTCCATTGTTCCAAGCATAGCGTCATCAGGCTTGCCGGGTTGTTCCAGAGATGCCAGATTTAAATCCCGCTCAAATATCGCCGCTGGATCGGATTAATACCAGATTAGCGGTGCAACCACCGCGCTGCGGTGGTACTTATCATGGCAACAGAGTAGCATGTTCCCCCTACGATATTACCGTCCATTTCGGAGTTTTCTATGCCGACACGCCGCTACAGTGCCGACAGTCGCCGCACCGAGCTTCTTGAACGAATTGAAAGCGATATCCCCTATGCCGTTGCCCAGGCGCTGCGTGAAGACCTGGGTGGTGAAGTCGATGCCGAACGCGATATTACCGCGCAATTATTACCGGCCGACACCCGGGCCGAAGCCACCATTATTACCCGCGAGCCCGGCATCTTTTGTGGTAAGCGTTGGCTGAATGAAGTCTTCATTCAACTGGGTAACCAGGTGAAAGTGGAATGGCAGGTGGCGGACGGCGATAGCCTGGTCCCAGACCAGCCGCTCTGCAAACTGACCGGCCCGGCTCGGATATTGTTGACCGGTGAGCGCACCGCACTGAATTTTGTCCAGACGCTTTCCGGCGTAGCGACCGAAGTCAGCCGCTACGTGGCGCTGTTGCAGGGCACGCAAACCCGCCTGCTGGACACCCGCAAAACTCTGCCAGGGCTGCGCACCGCGCTGAAATATGCCGTGCTGTGCGGCGGCGGCAGTAACCATCGCCTGGGGCTTTCCGATGCCTTCCTGATCAAGGAAAACCACATCATTGCCTCCGGTTCGATTAAAAAGGCGGTCGAGAAGGCATTCTGGCTGCATGCTGACGTGCCTGTAGAGGTGGAAGTCGAATCGCTGGATGAACTGCAGCAGGCGCTGGATGCCGGTGCCGACATCGTCATGCTGGATAATTTCAGCGTCGAGATGATGCGTGCCGCCGTGGCGCAAACTCAGGGGCGTGCCCAACTGGAAGTTTCAGGCAACGTGACCAGTGAAACCCTGCGCACCTTCGCCGAAACCGGCGTGGACTACATCTCTGTTGGCGCCCTGACCAAACACGTGACTGCGCTCGATCTGTCGATGCGCTTTAAATAAACTCCGTCATCCCTGCCTCCCTGTCCATCGGGGAGGTATTTTCTCGTCAGAATTGCGAAGCTCGCCCCATCTTTTTTCTTTCCTCTGCAATGCGGATAAATTGCTGTGGAACTGCGCCCAAAAACGACCATAACCCGCTCGAAACCCACGTCCTGTACGCTTACCTTTGCTTCCACATTCACACGGAGGCAACAACAGATGGAAACACAGCGCGGCTTTACCCTAATCGAACTGATGGTGGTGATCGCCATTATCGCCATCCTGAGCGCCATAGGCATTCCCGCCTACCAGCGCTATATCCAAAAAGCAGCGATGACCGACATGCTGCAAACCATGACGCCGTATAAACTGGCCGTTGAGTTGTGCGTGCTCGACACTGGCGCGCCAACAGGCTGTAACGCCGGCAGCCAAGGTATCCCTGCCGGTGATGCCTCACGCTACGTCAGCGCAGTCAAGGTCACCCAGGGCGTGATCTCACTGACCGGTACGCAAACGCTGCAAGGACTGACGGTCGCACTGACCCCAACCCAAAACGCCAGCGGCCTGACCCGTTGGACACGTCAGTGCACCAGCAGCAACGCCAATCTGCAGGAAACCTGCCAGGAAGTTTTCCGTTTTGACGCCACCACGACGGCGCCAACACCATGAGTACGACGATCAGTGACGAAATCCATGCGCTGTGCCGCCGTTATCAGGCATTGGCGCTCAGCGAAGATCGGTACTGTCTGAATGTGGCCCTGACTACGGAGGCGCCAGAGGCGCTGCTGTCGGCGCTGCGTTTCGCCACCGGTAAGCGCATTCATCTGGAACAGTGGCCGGCCGCCCGGCTGGAAATGGAACTGAACCAACGACAAATACAAGGCGATCGACTCCCGCAAGAAGTGCCGGAGACACAACCTGATGCACCCTCATTAAACGACGACAGCGACGCTCCCGTTGTGCAGTTTATCAATCAGACGCTGCGCATCGCCATTCAACGGCGTGCCTCGGATATTCATTTCGAGCCTTACCAACAGACGCTACGTATCCGCCTGCGTATCGACGGGGTACTGCAGGCGATAACCTCACCGCCATTCACGCTCGCCGCTCGCCTCATCGCCCGACTGAAGATCATGGGGCAGTTGGACATTGCCGAACGTCGCTTGCCACAGGATGGTCAGCTCAGCGTGCAATTGGATAACGCCAGTTACTCGATGCGCATCGCCACCCTGCCCACGCTGCACGGCGAAAAAGTGGTGCTGCGAGTCCTGCAAACCGAACGCCAGGAGCTACCGCTGGATCGGCTGGGAATGGATCCGCCGGCGTTGGCGGAGTTTGCCGAGGCACTGTCCTGCCCACAGGGTATGATCCTGGTCACCGGCCCGACCGGCAGTGGTAAAACCGTGACGCTTTACAGCGGCCTGCGTCAGTTGAAT
Source organism: Serratia sp. AR11 (assembly GCF_056376275.1). Lineage (NCBI taxonomy): Bacteria > Pseudomonadati > Pseudomonadota > Gammaproteobacteria > Enterobacterales > Yersiniaceae > Serratia > Serratia sp. AR11. The sequence goes on along the minus strand of NZ_CM150739.1, from coordinate 770,259 downwards.
GATGCGCAAAGTAATTTATGCAGCGTCGAGGATCCGATCGAGATCCCATTGTTTGGCGTTAACCAGACGCAAATCAATGCCAAAACCGACCTGGATTTTTCCCGCGTTTTACGCGCCTTACTGCGACAAGATCCGGACGTGATCATGATCGGTGAAATCCGCGACAGGGAAACGGCAGAGATCGCGGTTAAAGCCGCGCAAACCGGCCATCTGGTGCTATCCACATTGCACACCAACTCCACCAGCGAAACCCTGACGCGCCTGACCCATATGGGGATTCCCGGCTATCTGACTGCCGCCTGCCTGAAGCTGGTGATAGCCCAGCGGCTGGTGCGCAAACTTTGCAGCCACTGCCGCTATCAGCAAAGCCAGCCCATACGCTTCCCTGCCGCCATTTGGGCCACACCCCTGCTGCCCTGGCAGGCTGATGGCTGCGAACACTGCTTTAGCGGCTACTACGGCCGCACCGGGGTGTACGAATTGCTAACCATCACCCCAGAGGTACAGGCCGGTCTGTTACGGGGCGCCGCCCCTGGTGAACTGGCCGACATTGCCCAACAGCAAGGGCAGACAACGCTGCTGCAAGCCGGGTTAACGCTGGTTTCACAAGGCGTCACATCGCTGGAAGAGGTATACCGTATTGTCGGCATCATTGCCGGTGAGGAGGCTCCTTGAAAGCGCTGCGCCTTTTCCTCTGGCAGGCGATTGACCCTCAGGGTCAACTGCGTCAGGGCGAACTGATGTGCAGCGAAAAGAATTTGGTCAGCCACTGGTTGATCGAACAAGGGCTACAACCCTGCCAAATTAACAGCGGGAAACGCATTGCCCCCAGTCAGTGGCGCGGCGAACCCTTGCTCCAGTTCACCCGCCAACTTGCCACCCTGCTGCAGGCCGGGTTGCCGCTGGTCAGCGGGTTGCAGTTGCTGGCGGCAGAACACCCGTCTGCCGCCTGGCGCTGTCTGCTGCGGGACATCAGCGAACAGGTGCGGCAAGGCCAACCCTTTTCCGAGGTTATCGCCGGGCAACATGCCATCTTTCCTCTGATCTACCGCCAGTTGATCGCCATTGGGGAACTGACCGGCCACCTGGATCAGTGCTGTTTGCAACTGGCCCAACAGCAGGAAGCACAGCAAAAATTGCAGAAGAAAGTGGTTAAGGCGCTGCGTTATCCCTTGTTTATCTGCGCAGTCGCGCTGTTGGTGAGCATTCTGATGTTGGTCATGGTGTTACCGGAATTTGCCGGCGTCTATCAGTCCTTCAATGCGCCGCTGCCGTGGTTTACCCAGGGGCTGCTGAACCTTTCTACCTGGTTGATCCACGGCGGCCCCTGGCTGGTGACGGGACTGGGTTGCACAATATTTGCTTATTTTCGAAGACTGCACCCGCAGTCACACTGGCGCAGGCGCGAACAGGCGGCATTACTGCGCCTGCCGCTGATCGCTCAATTGATCAAGGGCGGTTGCCTGAGCCAAATATTCCGCATTCTGGCCATGACTCAGCAGGCCGGGCTCACGTTGGTTGAAGGATTGAATGCCGCAGCGCTGTCGGTGGACAACCTGTTTTACCGACAGGCGATGGAGAAGGTGCAGCACCAGATAGCGCAGGGTCAGACTTTCCACAGTGCGTTGGGGGAACAGGCACTTTTCCCCCCGCTTTGTCAGCAGTTAGTCCGGGTGGGCGAAGAATCCGGCTCGTTAGATACGCTGTTGGGCAAGCTGGCGCTGTGGCATGAGCAGCAAACTTTTGAGTTGGCCGATACGCTGGCGCAAACGCTGGAACCGATATTGATGCTGGTGGTGGGCGGGATCGTCGGCACGCTGGTGATCGCCATGTATTTGCCGATATTCCAGTTGGGGAACGTTTTGGGGTAAGTTCTGGAAAACCTTGAGTGCAGCACTGAACTGCGCCCAAGGTTTGGTCAGGCTGAAGCGAGCCGGATTAGTTACTGCCGAATACGCGGTTTTCCTGCTCCGCTACGCGGATAAAGGTGGTGCGTTTGGTCAGCTCTTTCAGACGTTCCGCACCGACATAAGTACAGGCAGAGCGCAGGCCACCAAGAATGTCACGGACGGTAAACTCAACCTCGCCACGCAGTGGCAGTTTGACGGTTTTGCCTTCTGCCGCACGGTACTGGGCAACACCACCGACGTGACGTTTCATCGCCGATTCGGAACTCATACCGTAGAACAGCATGAATTTCTCGCCGTTCTCTTCCACTACTGTGCCTTCGCACTCGTCATGGCCGGCCAGCATGCCACCCAGCATGACAAAATCTGCGCCGCCACCAAAGGCTTTAGCTACATCACCCGGTACCGAGCAACCGCCATCACTGACGATCTGACCGCCAAGGCCGTGTGCCGCATCGGCGCACTCGATCACCGCAGACAGCTGCGGATAACCCACGCCGGTTTTCACTCGGGTGGTGCAGACTGACCCAGGACCAATACCCACTTTGACGATATCGGCACCGGAGAGGATCAACTCTTCAACCATTTCACCAGTGACTACGTTACCGGCACAGATCACATGGTTCGGACAGGCTTCACGCGCTTTCTGCAAGAAGGCGACAAAATGCTCTGAGTAACCGTTGGCGACGTCGATGCAGATAAACTTCAACCCCGGCGACAAGGCCAGAATTTGTTGCATCTTCACAAAATCAGCTTCTGAAGTGCCGGTTGAAACCATAACGTGGCGCAGCACCGATGCCGGTACGCGCTGCACAAATGCGGCCCATTGTTCAAGGGTGTAGTGTTTGTGTACGGCGGTGAGTACGTCGAAGGTGGCCAGGGCCTCTGCCATGCTGAAGGTGCCGACCGAGTCCATGTTGGCGGCGATAATCGGCACGCCGGACCAGCTCAGGCCAGAATGTTTGAAGGTAAACTGACGCTCCAGTTCAACTTCTGAACGGCTTTTCAGCGTGGAGCGCTTAGGGCGAATCAGCACATCTTTAAAGCCTAACTTCAAATCTTCTTCAATACGCATGACTTATGATTTCCTGGTTTATGGCGACGGATCGCAGAACGCAATGTCTTGAAAGGCGACGGTAGATTAATGCCAGTTCCAGTGACGCTATCATACGCGCTAAAAATCGCCGGACAAGACTGCGAATTCTCCTTTATTTACGCTACAATCCGACAAATTTACCTGCGAATACGCAGTGTGACCGCCCGCTCATTTTTTCTTTCCGTCTGCATTTTTTATCACCGTACAGCGCAAGCTGCCGAACAAGCGCCGCCTGCTGACTTGCACTTCTGCGCGATCGCTTTATGATTCGTCTATTATTTTTTTATGAACATCAGGTGCATTCCCTACCATGGCCTACATTGTTGCGTTGACAGGGGGTATCGGCAGCGGTAAGTCAACCGTGGCAGACGCCTTTGCCCGCCATGGCGTGACGGTGGTCGATGCAGACGTTATCGCCAGGCAAGTTGTCGAACCTGGAACCCCGGCGCTGGCTGCTATCGCCAAACGTTTTGGTAATGAAATGTTGCAGCCTGATGGCAGGCTTAACCGCGCTGCGCTCCGTCAGCGTATCTTCAGTAACCCGGATGAAAAGAGCTGGCTGAACCAACTGCTGCACCCGCTGATTCATCAGGAAACCCAATGCCAACTGGCGCAAGTGACCAGTCCTTATGCACTTTGGGTCGTTCCCCTGCTGGTTGAAAACAACCTGCAGGAACGCGCCGATCGCGTCCTGGTGGTCGACGTTGACAGCGAGACTCAGTTGGCCAGAACCATCGCCCGCGACGGCATCAGCCGTCAGCAGGCACAGAACATACTGTCCGCGCAGGTCACGCGCGAGCAGCGCCTGGCCGCTGCAGATGACATAATTGATAATAGCGGCACCGCTCAGGGGATAGAGCCATTGGTTGCCGCACTGCATCGCCGTTACCTTGAGCTGGCGGCATCAGCGACCCGACAGGATTAAACTGAATGAGTGATGTTTCCCCAAGCGTTCTTTTTGAACACCCGTTGAATGAAAAAATGCGTACCTGGTTGCGTATGGAATTTTTACTGCAGCAATTGCACGGCCAGCGGGCATTGAGCGAAACAGCCATTGCCCTGACCTTCTTCCGTACCGTCGCCGATCTGCTCGACGTGCTGGAACGCGGCGAAGTGCGCACAGAGTTACTGAAAGAGCTGGAACGGCAGCAGCAAAAGCTGTTGGCCTGGGCCGATGTGCCAGGTGTCGACATGTCGCTGGTGGATCAGTTGCGCAACCAGTTGAAACAGCGCGGGGCGGCATTGATGTCTGCTCCGCGTCTTGGCCAGTCGCTGCGTGAAGACCGGCTGATTAGCCTGGTGCGGCAGCGCCTGAGCATCCCCGGCGGCTGTTGCAGCTTTGACTTGCCGACGCTGCACATGTGGATGCATGCGCCCCAGCAAGAACGGGATGATGACGTAGCCAAATGGCAGCAAACGCTGGAGCCACTGAACCAGGCGCTGACCATGGTGCTGGATCTGATCCGTCAGTCCGGGCAGTTTCGCAATCAGATCAGTTTGAACGGTTTCTTCCAGGATAACGCGGAAGGCGCCGATCTGTTGCGCTTGCGCATCAATCTGGCACACCAACTTTATCCGCAGATTTCCGGCCATAAGACGCGCTATGCGATCCGCTTCCTGCCGCTGGACAGTGAGCTTGGCGTGGTACCGGAACGATTAACCTTTGAGTTGGCCTGTTGCTAACCCAATGACATAAAAACCTTTCACGTGTTGGAAGGGAGTAAGGAACAGATATGACGACCGTAGTGAAATGCCCAACCTGTGGCAAAGGTGTAGTTTGGGGTGAAGTGAGCCCGTTCCGCCCGTTTTGCAGCAAACGCTGTCAGTTAATCGATCTGGGCGAGTGGGCCGATGAAGAGAAGCGTATTCCCAGCAACAGCGATCTGTCGGAAAGCGAAGAATGGAGTGAAGGACAAATCGGTCCGGAACCGATTTGAACGCTGCTTGCAGCGGCCCTGTAAGGGTGAGACTCATGGACGAGTCGAATAAGACGATCGTTGATCGATCGTCTTTTGTCGGCCTGGTTTCTGCCAGGCCGCTCGTTTTACTGTGCAGCGTTCGCCTGTGCCACCAACAGTTTGATAATACTGACATTGGCCTCCGGGAATTCTTCCTCCCGTAAATCAGCCTGTTTCACCCAGCGCATTGGCTGACCTTCACGGCCAAACGGCTCACCTGCCCAACCTTCCACCAGATAAAAATTCAGCGTCACGATACGATCGCTAAACCGGTGTTCAAGCACTTCCAATAGCTCTGCACGCTTGGTTTCAATGCCTGTTTCTTCCTGCAGTTCACGGCTAAGCGCCTGCTCCGGCGTCTCCCCCTGCTCAATCTTGCCGCCAGGAAACTCCCAGAAACCGGCCATATGCGAATCGGCGGCACGCCGGGTAATAAAGATTTCCTGCTGGGCATTACGAATGATGCCAACGGCGATGTTCAGATGTTTCATCGCATCCTCCTGATTGATCCATCGGGGCACGGGCTTCACCCCAAAAAACAGGGGCTCAGCACGCTGAACCCCTGGGTTTTATTGGTTAAACATTGCCGGGCTTAGCTCTGAAGACGGCCGTGGCACTGTTTGTATTTTTTACCGGAACCACATGGGCAAGGATCGTTACGCCCTACTTTACGTTCCGCCGTTGCCGGTGCATTCGGATCCTCGGTAACCAGCGCATTTTCTTCATAGTGGCTCAGCTGTTGCTGCTTGGCCAGGCGCTCGGCTTCTTCACGGCGCTGCAGCTCCAGCGCTTCAACCTCTTCCGGCATCCGCACCTGAACCTTGCTCAGGACGCTGATGACTTCATGCTTCAACGATTCCAGCATGGTGGCAAACATGTTGAAGGACTCGCGTTTGTACTCCTGCTTAGGATCTTTCTGCGCATAACCACGCAGATGGATGCCCTGACGCAGGTAGTCCATCGCCGCCAGATGCTCTTTCCACAGGGAATCCAGTGTCTGCAGCATCACACCCTTCTCGAAGTTGCGCATCATCTCGACGCCAACCACTTCTTCTTTACGCTGGTACTCTTCTTTCGCCTTTTCCAGAATACGCTCACGCAGAGTTTCTTCGTGCAGCTGAGGCTCTTTGTCCAACCATTCGGCGATTGGCATATCCAGATCGAAGTCGTTTTTCAGGCGCTCTGTCAGCCCCTCAATGTCCCACTCTTCTTCCAGCGATTCTGGCTGAATGTAGCCGTCGATAGTGGTCTTGAACACGTCTTCACGGATGCTGGTGATGGTTTCGCTAACGTCAGACACGTCCAACAGTTCGTTACGCTGGCTGTAGATAGCGCGACGCTGGTCGTTGGCCACGTCATCGTATTCCAGCAGTTGCTTACGAATGTCAAAGTTGCGGCTTTCCACTTTGCGCTGTGCGTTGGCAATCGCCTTGGTGACCCATGGGTGCTCAATGGCCTCACCTTCTTTCATACCCAGTTTACGCATCATGCTGGAAACGCGATCCGAGGCGAAAATACGCATCAGAGCATCTTCCATCGACAGGTAGAAGCGGGATGAACCGGCATCACCCTGACGACCTGAACGGCCGCGCAACTGGTTATCGATACGGCGTGATTCATGACGCTCGGTACCAATGATGTGCAGGCCGCCTGCGGCCAGTACCGCATCATGGCGAATTTTCCAGGCTGCCTTGATTTCGGCAATTTGCTCTTCAGTTGGGTCTTCCAACTGTTCAATCTCGGCCTGCCAGCTGCCGCCCAGCACGATATCGGTACCACGACCCGCCATGTTGGTGGCGATAGTGACCGCACTGCTTTGGCCGGCCTGGGCCACGATGTCGGCTTCCATGGCGTGGAATTTGGCGTTCAGAACCTTATGTTCGATACCGGCTTTGGTCAGTTCGCGGGAAACAACTTCGGATTTTTCAATCGAGATGGTCCCCACCAGCACAGGCTGTCCGTTGACGGTACGTTCACGGATATCTTCAATGATGGCGCCAATCTTCTCCAGCTCGGTCATGTAGACCAGATCCGGCATGTCCTTACGGATCATCGGACGGTTTGTCGGCACCACTATGGTATCGAGCTTGTAGATAGAGCTGAATTCAAAGGCTTCGGTGTCGGCAGTACCGGTCATCCCGGCCAGCTTCTCGTACAGACGGAAGTAGTTCTGGAAGGTGATGGATGCCAGCGTCTGGTTCTCGTTCTGGATTTCCACGCCTTCTTTGGCTTCCACCGCCTGATGCAGACCATCAGACCAGCGACGCCCCTGCATGGTACGGCCGGTGTGTTCGTCAACGATAATGACTTCACCGTCTTTTACGATGTAGTCAACGTCACGGGTAAACAGCACGTGGGCACGCAGCGCAGCGGTCACGTGGTGCATCAGCATGATGTTGGTCGGTGAGTACAGTGACTCGCCTTCATCCATGATGCCGGCTTCCATCAGCATTTCTTCGATCAGGATCAGGCCGCGTTCGGTCAGGTGCACCTGGCGCGCTTTCTCGTCAACCGAGAAGTGGCCTTCGCCCTGGAAGGAATCGGAATCTTCTTTTTCCTGACGGATCAACTGAGGGATCAGCTTGTTAACTCTGATGTACATCTCGGAGCTGTCTTCAGCCGGACCGGAGATGATCAACGGAGTACGCGCTTCATCGATCAGGATGGAGTCAACCTCATCCACCAACGCATAGTGCAGCTTGCGCTGAACTCGCTCTTCCGGACTGAACGCCATGTTGTCGCGCAGGTAGTCAAAGCCGTATTCGTTGTTGGTACCGTAGGTAATGTCGGCGGCATAAGCTTCACGCTTGGCCGGTGCCGGCATACCTGGCAGGTTGATACCGATGCTCAGGCCGAGGAACTCGAACAGTGGGCGGTTATTTTCGGCGTCACGCTGTGCCAAATAGTCGTTCACTGTAACCACGTGCACGCCACGGCCGCTCAGGGCGTTCAGATAAGCCGGCAGGGTTGCAGTCAGGGTTTTACCTTCACCGGTACGCATCTCTGCAATACAGCGATCGTTCAGTACCATACCGCCCAGCAGCTGCACGTCGAAGTGACGCATGCCGAACACGCGCTTGCTTGATTCGCGCACTACGGCGAAGGCTTCCGGCAGCAGGTTTTCCAGCACTTCACCCTTTTCCAGGCGCGCGCGGAACTCGTTGGTCTTGGCTTTCAGTTCGTCATCGGACAGTTTTTCCATGTCCGGTTCCATCTGATTGATCAGTTCAACCGCTTTACGCATGCGACGCAGTGTACGATCGTTACGGCTACCAAAAACTTTGGTCAATAATTTCACTAACATGATGTTTGATATCTCTGTCATGACAGCCAACACGGGCCGTCAATTTGCTGTTATTTTTAGGTTTTTTGTCGCCCGATGGGCAAGAAATCAGCTTAAGGCTGCGGGTCCGGCGCGAATGCCCTGCACCTGTGCCAGCCATAACCCTGTCTGATGCTGCGCAAAGGCAGGTAGCACGGCATGGTGGGTATCACGAATGATGGTCGGCGGCTTTTGCTCATGCGTCAGCAGCGCGTTGAGAGTAGAAAGCAGCGCCAGTTGCGCTACCTGTAATGGGGGTTCGGTCGCTTCCGCTTCTCTTTCCTGCCCTCGCGCGAAAACCGCCTGCGGTGCAAGAGCAAAAGAAAGGTGACGAATGACGGTGCGAAGCGCATGCTGGTGCCAATAATCGACACTGAAGGTCGGGCGGCGATGCGCTTCCTGCAGTAATGCCAGGCTATTAAAGGCCCCGCTGGCGGAATTTTGCCGGTTCAGGCTGGACGAGGTGCTCGGCAGAGCGGCTTGATCGGGCGTGCCGGACAGATTTGTAGGTACGCCAAGCGTGGCCGCGACCATCCCTAACAGGAGATGGGGCCAGAAATAACGTCTGCCAAATTGTCGCCAACGATTTAGAATACCGATCACGAGTTTATTATCCGCCGGAGCCCATTATGCGCGATAGCCGTCCACAATTATTAGATTCCCTGTTTGACGACGCTAACACAGAAGACAAAGGCCCGCTGCATAACGTCCAACAACGCGCAGTGGCGCTGCTGAAGCTTAACCGTGCAGTGAAAGGCGTATTGCCGGTTCAACTGCATCCCTGGTGCCGCGTCGCAAATTTCCGACAGGGTATTTTAGTGCTAGAAACGGCAAATGCCAGCTGGATGATGCGTCTACGCTACGAACAACCGGCTTTATTATCTGCACTACGAGCGCAAATTCTACCATCATTGTCGTCGATCGACATCAGGATTAATCCGGCCTTGATGGCAAAAGGGAGCAACCTTGTGCAGAACGCCGCAAAAACGGCAGGAAATACGCAGGAGAAGGTGCCTATGCGTCATCTGAGCCAGGAAAGTGCTAAGGAATTAAGGGGATTGGCGAGCCGGAGCCCAGAAAAACTGCGCAAGATATTGGAACGACTGGCATCGCTGGCCGGAGAAGGTGCCAACGCTACCAGTCGTGATAAATAATCAGTGGTATCAGCTTATGCCAATACGGTGGACGGGGCTTTGAATGCCAAAGGCATTTCGGCTTCGTCCTGGAAGGTGACAAATTCCCACGCTTCCTGTTTCGCCAGAACCGCTTGCAGCAGTTTGTTGTTCAGCGCATGACCAGACTTGTACGCGGTGAACGCGCCAATGATGTTATGGCCGCACATGAACAGGTCGCCGATGGCGTCCAGCATTTTGTGGCGTACGAATTCGTCTTCAAAGCGCAGGCCGTCTTCATTCAGAACGCGGTAATCATCCACCACGATAGCGCAGTCAAAGCTGCCACCCAGGGCCAGGCCACGTGACTGTAAATACTCGATGTCACGCATAAAACCGAAGGTGCGCGCACGGCTGATTTGACGCACGAACGAGTCGGCAGAAAAATCAAGGCGGTAGCGTTGCGTACTGGCATCGATAGCCGGGTGGTTGAAGTCGATGGTGAAGTCCAGGCGGAACCCGTTATGCGGGGACAGCTCGGCCCACTTGTCGCCATCTTCAACACGCACTGTGTCTTTCAGACGCAGGAATTTCTTCGCAGAGTTCAGTTCTTCAATGCCGGCATCCAGCAACAGGAAGACGAACGGGCTGGCACTGCCGTCCATGATAGGAATTTCGGCGGCGTCAACTTCGATAACGATGTTGTCGATACCCAAACCAGCCAGCGCGGCATTAAGATGCTCAACGGTAGAAATACGCACGTCATGCTCGTTCACCAGGCAGGTGCACAGCATGGTATCACGCACGGATTTTGCATCAGCCGGAAAATCAACCGGGGGATTCAAGTCAGTGCGACGATAGATGACCCCGGTATTAGCCGCTGCGGGGCGCATTGTCAGCGTGACTTTCTTGCCGGTATGCAAACCGACACCAGTCGCCTGAACAATACGTTTTAATGTCCGTTGTTTGATCATCGTTTTATCTCGCAATGTTATCAATCCTACCGACCAAGCATACAGCATGGCCGGCGGGACAGTTTAGCACAAAGAGCGGAGATTCCAAATTCTCAGGATATTCTTAGTCTGCCTGCTTGCGCAGGAAGGCAGGAATATCGAGATAGTCGGGCTCTTTATTAGGCTGCGCAGTCGGATCGTTCACTACCTTGGCGGCAGGTTTCACTTCCTGCGGCAACGGCGACATGCCGTGCTGCTGGTAGCGATGGTCCATCACTGGCTGGCTGGCCTGTTTGTTGGTCACCAGAGTGATTTCCGGACGTTTGTCCATGCCGATACCGGTCGCAACCACGGTCACGCGCAGTTCGTCGTTCATTTCCGGGTCCAGCGAGGTACCGATAACTACGGTCGCATTGTCGGAAGCGAAAGCACGAATGGTGTTACCCACGGTTTCGAACTCATCCAAACGCAGGTCGAAACCGGCGGTGATGTTGACCAGAACGCCGCGAGCGCCGGACAGGTCGATGTCTTCCAGCAGTGGGCTGGAGATCGCCATTTCCGCTGCTTCTTCAGCACGGTCTTCACCACAGGCAACGCCGGAACCCATCATCGCGTAGCCCATTTCGGACATTACGGTGCGCACGTCGGCGAAGTCGACGTTCATCAGGCCCGGACGGGTGATCAGTTCGGCAATACCCTGCACCGCGCCTTTGAGCACGTCGTTAGCCGCGCCGAACGCGTCCAGCAGAGAAATACCGCGACCCAGAACTTTCAACAGTTTGTCGTTCGGGATAGTGATCAGTGAGTCCACATGTTTGGACAACTCTGCAATACCCTGCTCAGCGAACGCCATGCGTTTCTTGCCTTCGAAATTGAAAGGCTTGGTAACCACGGCCACTGTCAGAATACCCAGATCTTTAGCAACTTCTGCGACGACTGGCGCTGCACCGGTACCGGTACCGCCGCCCATGCCGGCTGCAATGAAGACCATGTCTGCACCATCGAGTGCGGCACGCAAGGCTTCACGGTCTTCTTCCGCTGAATTGCGACCCACTTCAGGGTTCGCGCCTGCACCCAGACCTTTGGTAATACCGCTACCGATCTGGATGGTTTGGCCAACTGCCGTTTTACGAAGCGCCTGAGCGTCTGTATTAACGGCGAAGAATTCAACACCTTCGATGCGCTCGCGCACCATGTGCTCAACGGCGTTGCCACCGCCACCGCCGACGCCGATGACTTTAATCACCGCGTCATTGGTTAGTTCCATTGGTTCAAACATAGTTTCTCTCCGTTTTGTGCCTGTCGCTGCGAGATCATAAAAAGATTACTCAGCATGATCTCTTTGTTGAAACATTAAAACTCTTTTCTCAGCCAGCTATTGATACGTTTAAACCAATTGCCCACCGAGGCGCGTTTTTCTACTTCTGCCTCACCACTCAGGTGAGACTCTTTTCCATAGTGCAGCAGACCTACCGCCGTAGAGTAGTAAGGCTCCTGCGCATAATCCGTCAGACCCGTGATGTTCAAGGGTTGGCCGATGCGTACCTGGGTATGGAACACCCGTTGCGCACAAGCTGCCAGGCCATCAATCTGGGCGGCGCCACCGGTCAGCACAATACCCGCTGCCAGATGATGCTTCACCCCTTGCTGACGCAGTTGCTCCTGCAATTGCAAAATCTCATCGTTAACCAGATTCAACAGTTCGGTGTAGCGTGGCTCGATAACTTCAGCCAGTGTCTGTCTTTGCAGACTACGAGGAGGACGCCCCCCAACGCTTGGCACCTCTACACTTTCATCCTTGCTAACAATCGACCCAAGCGCACAGCCGTGTCGAACTTTGATCGCTTCCGCATCTGTCGGCGGTGTGCCGAAGGCGTAGGCGATATCGCTGGTGACCACGTTCCCGGCGTAAGGGATTACTTTGGTGTGGCGCAGCGCACCGCCGGTGTACACCGCCATATCCATGGTGCCGCCGCCGATATCCACCACACAAACGCCGAGTTCGCGCTCATCTTCGGTCAGTACCGCATAGCTGGCGGCCAGACCGGCGAAAATAAGTTGGTCTACTTTCAGACCGCAACGTTCTACTGCCTTGACGATGTTTTTTGCCATATCGTTATGGCAGGTGATCAGGTGCACCTTGGCCTGCATACGCACGCCGGACAACCCAACCGGGTTTTTGATGCCTTCCTGATAATCGATGGCGTATTCCTGAGGGATGACGTGCAGGATGCGGTGTTCATCACGGACGCGTACCGATTTAGCGGTATGCACTACGTTCTCCACATCTTCCTGTGTCACTTCCTCTTCGGAAATAGGAACCATCCCTATTTCGTTCTGGCAGCTGATGTGTTTACCCGATAATGCGAGGTAAACCGAAGAAATCTGACAATCAGCCATCAGTTCGGCCTGATCGATAGCGCGCTGTACGCACTTCACTACCGACTCCAGGTCGTTAACGCCACCCTTATCCATGCCGCGAGACGGGCAGCTGCCCACCCCGATAATGTTGACCATGCCATCGGGCAGAACTTCCCCTACCAATGCGGAGACTTTTGCAGTACCGATCTCCAGTCCAACTACCAGTTTTCTGTCCGTCGACTTGATCATTGTTGTTTTGCCTGTGCCTGATTCTGTTGCTGATTACTGTTTTGCTGATCGCCTGCTGCCTGCGGGTCGATAAACACTGGGGCCCAACCTACCGATGCACCGGCCTCATAGCGTAAGTCGACGTAGCTGACTCGCTTGCTTTCTGCCTGCCCCTGCTGCTGCAATATCGGATAAAGCTCGATAAAGCGCTGCAGGCGTCCGGTGCGATCGTCGCGTCCCAGCTCCAGCCGAACATCATTATCCAAAGCCAGCTGCCAGGAATGGCGAGCACTCATGGCCGCCATTTTCAGCGTATATTTGCTGGCCGCTAACATGTTGCTCATGGTCCGATATCCGTCCAGAACATCCTGTTCGCTCCCTTCCGGGCCATAAAGCAACGGCAACTTCTGTTTGCCAATTCGTTCTGCCGGCACGCTGAAGGATTTGCCTTCGGCGTCCACCATGTGCAAATCATTCCAGCGCGCTACCGGGACATATTCCACCAGGTGGATTTTCAGCTCGTCCGGCCACTGCTTGCGTACGCTGGCCTGCTTGATCCACGGCAGGCGTTCAATCTGCTGCTGGATGATATCCACATCCTGCGTCATGAAAGTACCCGGCGATCCCAGTGCCAGGATCGCCTGGCGAATATCGTCGTTGGTGGTGTAGTGGCGTTCACCGGTTACCACCAGTCGTGACAGCGGCAGGCGGCTGGCATCTTTCATCCAGCCAATCACCGCCCAGCCACTCCACAGGACCGTTCCCAATACCATCAGCAGGAAAACCATTCCCGCCAACTGGGTTCCATTGCTGCGGCGCGGGTTGTTATCCACCTCGCGTTCACGCGCATTCAGGGCAGCTTGCGACATATCAGTCGGCCAATTCCAAAATTCTCGCTACCAGCTGCGAGAAGCTTAAACCAGACTGGCGCGCTGCCATCGGCACCAGGCTATGACTGGTCATGCCCGGCGAGGTATTCACCTCAAGCAGATAGAAGCTGCCATCGCTATCCTGCATCACATCTACACGGCCCCAGCCGCTGCAGTCCAGCCCACGGTAGGCGCGTAACGCCAGGGCAGCCATTTCGGCTTCCTGCTGCGCACCCAGGCCACTCGGACAGAAATACTGGGTATCGTCCGAAATGTACTTGGCCTGATAGTCGTAAAACACGCCGGCCGGTTGAATGCGGATCGAAGGCAATACCTGGTCGCCCAACATCGCTACCGTGTATTCCGGGCCGCTCAGCCATTTTTCGACCAGCACGTCGTCGTCATGGCGGAAACCTTCTTCCAACGCCGCTTCGAGCGCGTCACGCTCGGTGACTTTGCTCATGCCGACGCTGGAACCTTCACGGCTAGGCTTGACGATCAGCGGCAGGCCCAAGGCCTCCACGCGGGCAATCAGCGTCGCTTTCTCGGCACCGGCATACTGCTTGCGGTTCAGCGCGACATAAGGCGCCACCGGCAAGCCCATCGACTGCCACACCATTTTGGTGCGCCATTTGTCCATGGTCAGCGCCGAAGCCATCACACCGCTGCCGGTATAAGGCAGCTCGAGGAACTCCAGCATCCCTTGCAGGGTGCCGTCTTCGCCGCCGCGACCGTGCAGCGCGATAAAGACTTTGGTAAACCCGTGTTCTTTCAGTTGGGTTACCGGGAAGTCACGGATATCAATGCCGTGGGCATCGATACCGGCTTCACGCAGCCCGGCCAGCACGGCGGCGCCGGATTGCAATGACACTTCACGTTCAGCAGAGGTGCCACCCAGCAGTACGGCAACTTTATCGGCCATGGTGTTCCTCCTCTTTTTTCTGTGGCTGCAGCTTCAGCTCAGCCAGTTTGCGGGCAACTTTGCCCACGTTGCCGGCGCCCTGCACCAGCACTAAATCGTCGGCCTGCAACAACTGCGCCAGGGTTTCCGGCACGGTGTCCGCATCGGAAACCAGAATCGGATCCAGCTTGCCGCGGCTGCGGATAGTCCGGCACAGTGAGCGGCTGTCCGCCCCTGGGATCGCCGTTTCACCCGCCGAATACACGTCCAGCATCAGCAGCACGTCCACCTGCGACAGCACGTTGGCGAAGTCGTCATACAGATCGCGCGTACGGGTGTAACGGTGCGGCTGGAAAACCATCACCAGACGCTTGTCCGGCCAACCGGCACGCGCCGCTTTCAGCGTTGCGTCAACCTCGGTCGGATGGTGACCATAGTCGTCAACCAGCATCGCACTGCCACTTTTGCCGTTGACCGGCTCCAGCGGGAATTCGCCGAGGAAATCAAAGCGGCGACCGGTACCCTGGAAGCCGGCCAGCGCACGCAGGATATCTGCGTCGTCAATACCTTCCTCTGTTGCCACTGCCACTGCCGCCGCGGCGTTTAACGCGTTGTGACGGCCCGGCGCATTCAGGGTGACCGTCATTAACGGTTTGTCCTGACGGCTCAGCGTAAAGTGGCCCTGCGGCCCAACCTGGCGATAGCTCTCGATGCGTACGTCGGCATCATCACTGAAACCATAGGTGGTGATATGGCGGCCCACGCGTGGCAGCAGTTCGCGCACCACCGGGTCATCAACACACATCACCGCACGACCGTAGAACGGCAGGTTGTGCAAAAAGTTAATAAACGTCTGCTTCAGATTTTCGAAGTCACCCTGGTAGGTCTCCATATGGTCGGCTTCGATATTGGTGACAATCGCCACCATCGGCTGCAAATGCAGGAACGACGCATCGCTCTCATCCGCTTCCGCAATCAGGTAACGGCTGGAACCCAAACGCGCATGGGTACCCGCCGCTTTCACCAGCCCGCCGTTGACAAAGGTCGGGTCCAGGCCGGCTTCGGCATAAATGCTCGACACCATCGCCGTGGTGGTGGTCTTGCCGTGCGTACCGGCAACGGCGATACCGTGGCGGAAACGCATCAGTTCGGCCAGCATCTCTGCGCGACGGATCACCGGGATACGCGCCTCACGGGCGGCGACAAGCTCCGGGTTGTCGGCGGAAATGGCGGTAGAAACCACCACTACGCTGGCATCCAGTACGTTTTCCGGGCGGTGATGGAAGTAAATCGTCGCCCCGAGCGCGCTCAACTGTTGGGTTACCGGATTCGGTGCCAGGTCAGAACCGCTGATTTGATAACCTTCGTTAGCCAACACTTCGGCGATACCACCCATGCCGGCGCCACCGATGCCGACAAAGTGAATGTGCCGGACGCGTCGCATCTCGGGCACGATAGTACGTAGTTTCGCCAGTTGTTGTGTATTCATCACTCTCTCTAATCCGGGTCCGGCATACCGGGCCCCTGTATGACATTCTTTAATTCAGGCCCGGCGTACCGAACCCCTGCAAATTATTTGGCGACCCGCACCAGCTCCGCCGCCACACGCTCGGTAGCATCCGGAATGGCGACAGCGCGCGCCTTTTCAGCCATTGCCAACAGCGTTGGACGATCCCAGCCGGCCAGCAGTTCCGCCACTACATCGGCGTTAAACTGCGGTTGTTCGATAATCTTCGCCGCGCCGGCTTCTTCCAGCGGACGAGCATTCCAATATTGCTGACGGTCTTTGTGCTGGAATGGCACAAATATCGCGGGCAGGCCTGCGGCAGCAATCTCGCTGACGGTCAACGCGCCGGAACGGCACACCACCACATCAGCCCAGGCGTAGGCGGCAGCCATGTCATCAATAAACTCGGCCACCTTGTGCTGCGTCTGCCCTACCCTCTCGTAGTCGCGCAACACGTTTTCCAGTGCACCTTTACCTACCTGATGCCAGAGCGTTATTTTATCGCCCAATCTCGCCGCGACTTCAGGAACTGTCTGATTCAGCACCCGTGCCCCCTGACTGCCACCAATCACCAACACGCGGATCGGCCCTTCACGGCCAATCAAACGTTCTGCCGGTAGCGGCAACGCCAGTACATCGGTACGAACCGGGTTACCCACCACCTCGGCGTTCGGGAACGCACCAGGAAATGCCTGCAGCACGGTTTTGGCAATACGCGCCAGCCAACGGTTGGTCAGGCCGGCAATACCGTTTTGCTCGTGCAATACCACCGGGATACCGCATAACCATGCCGCCAAACCGCCAGGGCCGGAAACATAACCGCCCATGCCCAGCACCACGTCCGGCTGGTAGTTGCGCATGATTGCCTTCGCCTGGCGTACCGCGTGCCAGATACGCAACGGTGCGCTCAACTGGGCCTTCAGCCCTTTGCCGCGCAGGCCGGAAATACGGATGAAATCAATCTCGATCCCGTGCTTTGGCACCAGATCGGCTTCCATTCGGTCTGCGGTTCCGAGCCAGCGCACCTGCCAGCCCTGCGCCATCAGATGATGTGCGACCGCCAGTCCCGGGAACACGTGTCCGCCGGTACCGCCTGCCATCACCATTAAACGCTTAGGTTTCCCGCTCATCCCTTACCTCTTCACAAACGCCTGGGCTTTAGCCAGACGCGTTTCATAATCAATACGCAATAACAGCACGATCGCCGTCGACATAATCAGCAGGCTCGAACCGCCGTAGCTTATCAATGGCAGCGTCAGACCTTTGGTCGGCAACATACCGGCCGCGGCACCGACGTTAACCAACGCCTGGAAGCTAAACCACACGCCAATTGAGCAGGCCAAAAAGCCGGAAAAACGTTGATCCAGCTCCAGCGCACGGCGGCCAATCGACATAGCACGAAAAGCGACGCAGAATACCATTAACAATGCAAAAACCACACCGATATAGCCCAGTTCTTCGCCTAAAATCGAGAAGATAAAGTCGGTGTGCGCTTCCGGTAAATACTCGAGTTTCTGTACCGAGTTCCCTAACCCCTGTCCCCAGAACTCACCGCGTCCAAAGGCCATCAGCGACTGGGTCAACTGGTAGCCGCTGCCGAACGGATCGGCCCATGGATTCCAGAACGACGTCACGCGGCGCATACGGTAAGGTTCGGCAATGATCAACAGCACCACCGCGAAAGCTCCGGAGCCGATAATCGCCAGGAACTGCCACATTTTGGCACCGGCCAGGAACAGCATCGCCAGCGTGGTAATGAACAGCACGACCACGGTCCCCAGATCCGGCTGGGCCAGCAGCAATACCGCCAGCACCACCATCACGCCCATCGGCTTGCAGAAGCCCCAAAAGTTGGTACGCACTTCTTCTACCTTGCGCACCAGATAACTTGCCAGGTAACAGAACAGCGACAGCTTGGACAGCTCTGCCGGCTGAATACGCAGCGGCCCCAGCGAGATCCAGCGTGATGCCCCGTTTACCGAGCTGCCGACCACCAATACGATCAACAGCATCACAATCGACAACAGCAGCATGATGTTGCTGTAGCGCTGCCAGACTTCCATCGGAATGCGCAGCGTCACCATCGACAGGCCGAACGCCAAGGCGAGGTACAGCGCATCACGCTTGGCGAACAGGAAAGGATCGTCCGCCAGACGCTGACCGATCGGCATCGATGCCGAGGTCACCATCACAAAACCGATAATGGCCAACCCAAAGGTCAGCCACAGTAAGGTGCGATCGTACAACACCATATTGACCGAGTCGTTATCACGCGATCCCGCGACCCAGTTTTTAAACAGTTCGGTCAACCCGAAGTTCGGCAAACGTAGTCTCATCCGCCGAGCTCCTGTGCCAGACGGGCGAACTCGTCGCCGCGCACTTCAAAATTACGGAACTGGTCCAGGCTGGCGCATGCCGGTGACAGCAACACCATATCGCCGGACTGCACCCGACCGGCTATCGCCTGCATCGCCTGTTCCATGGTCTCGGTCAGCGTAGCGACCTCCGGCCGCAGCTGCGCCAGCTGTTCGCCATCACGACCAAAACAGTAAAGACGAACGTTATCGCCCTGCAGATACTGCGCCAGCGGGGAAAAGTCGGCAGACTTGCCGTCGCCGCCCAGCAACAGATGCAGAGTCCCGTCCACCTGCAGACCATTCAACGCCGCTTCGGTACTGCCGACGTTGGTGGCTTTGGAATCGTTAATCCAGCGTACGCCGTTATGTTCCCACGCCAGTTGGAAGCGATGTGCCAGGCCGGTAAAGGTGGTCAGCGCTTTCAGACTGGAGGCGCGTGGGATATTGACCGCATCGGCCAATGCCAACGCCGCCAGCGCATTGGTGTAGTTGTGACGGCCAGTCAGTTTCATCTCGCGGGTATTGAGGATTTTCTCACCACGCACCCGCAGCCAGGTTTCGCCCAGTTGACGGTTCAAATGGTAGTCGCCCACATCGGCACCGAAACTGATGCAGCGCTTATCGGCGCCGCGAACCGGCATGGTCAGCGCATCATCCGCATTGACCACGCAGACCTCGGCATTTTCATAAACGCGCAGTTTGGCTGCACGGTACTGCTGCAGGCCAAATGGGTAGCGGTCCATGTGATCTTCTGTGACGTTCAAAATGGTCGCCGCGGCCGCATGCAGGCTGAAGGTGGTTTCCAGTTGGAAGCTTGATAGCTCCAGTACGTACAGTTGGCACTCCTGACGTAACAAACTCAGCGCAGGCAGGCCGATATTGCCGCCAACGCCCACCGCCCAACCGGCCGCTTTCGCCATCTCACCCACCAGGGTAGTGACGGTGCTTTTGCCATTAGAGCCGGTGATGGCCACGATCGGTGCCTGCGCTTCGCGGCAGAACAGCTCGACGTCGCCGACGATCTCCACGCCGGCATCCGCAGCGGCGCTTAATGCCGGGGTAGCCAGCGCCATTCCCGGGCTGGCTACGATCAAATCCGCTGCCAGCAGCCAGTCCTGATTCAAATCGCCCAGATGACGCTCAACGCTTTCAGGCAGCTTGTCCAGCCCTGGCGGTGAGATGCGGGTATCCATAACGCGTGGCGTCACGCCGCGCGCCATAAAGAAATCAACACAGGACAGGCCGGTAAGGCCCAGCCCGATGATGACTACTTTTTTACCCTGATAATCCGCCATAATTACCGCACCTTCAGCGTCGCCAGGCCAATCAGCACCAGCATCAGCGAAATAATCCAGAAGCGCACGATCACGCGCGGCTCTGGCCAGCCCTTCAATTCATAGTGGTGGTGAATCGGTGCCATGCGGAAAATACGTTGCCCGCGCAGCTTGAACGACCCCACCTGCAAAATCACCGACAGCGTTTCAACCACAAACACGCCGCCCATAATCAACAGTAAAAACTCTTGGCGCAGCAGCACCGCAATGGTGCCCAACGCGCCGCCCAGTGCCAGTGAGCCAACATCGCCCATAAAGACCTGAGCCGGGTAGGTGTTGAACCACAGGAAACCCAGACCGGCGCCCACGATGGCAGTACAGACAATCACCAATTCACCGGCGTGACGCAGATACGGGATGTGCAGGTAGTTGGCGAAGTTCATGTTACCGGTCGCCCAGGCCACCAGTGCAAAGCCCGCAGCCACAAACACCGTTGGCATAATTGCCAGGCCATCCAGACCGTCGGTCAGGTTGACCGCGTTGCTGGTGCCGACAATCACAAAGTACGCCAACAGCACGTATAACAGGCCCAGCTGCGGCATGATGTCCTTAAAGAACGGCACAACCAGCTCGGTGGCTGGCGTGTCTTTTCCTACGGCATACATGGCGAAAGCAACCACCAGCGCAATCACCGACTGCCAGAAATATTTCCAGCGAGCAATCAGCCCTTTGGTGTCTTTGCGCACCACCTTGCGGTAGTCATCAACGAAGCCGACGATGCCGTAGCCCACCAGCACGAACAGTACGCACCACACGTAAGGGTTGGACGGATAGGCCCACATCAGCACCGAAACGGTGATGGAGGTCAGGATCATGATGCCGCCCATGGTCGGCGTGCCGCGCTTGCTGAAATGCGACTCCGGACCGTCATTACGCACCACCTGGCCGAAGGACATCTCCTGCAGGCGTTTAATCACCCGCGGCCCCATCCACAAGGAGAGGAACAGCGCGGTCAGCAGGCTGACAATGGCTCGGAACGTCAGGTAGGAAAAGACGTTGAAGCCGGAATAATATTTGACCAAATGTTCGGCCAGCCAAACTAACATGGTGCTTTCTCCTGTAACGCGCGTACTACCTGCTCCATTGCGGCACTACGTGAACCCTTGATTAACACGGTAATTACCGCATGTTCTGACAGTAATTCCGCCACGCGCGCGATCACTGCTGCCTTATTCTGAAAATGTTCGCCATTACCCGAAGCTTCAATCAGCACCTGGCTTAACGGACCGACACCCAATACTTTGTCGACCCCTGCCAACCGGGCGGCTTCGCCCACCTGACGGTGACACTCTTCGGCTTCTGCCCCCAACTCTGCCATGTCACCCACCACCATCACGCGGTAGCCCGGCATTTCCGCCAGGACCTGTGCGGCGGCGGTCATTGAACCGACGTTGGCGTTATAGCTGTCATCCAGCAGCAGCTGATGGTCAGAAAGTGCAATCGGGAACAAACGCCCCGGCACCGCCTGTAATTGTTTGAGCCCCTGACGCACCGCCTCAAGCGATGCTCCGGCCGACATGGCCAGCGCCGCAGCGGCCAACGCATTGGCTACGTTATGGCGACCCGGCAACGGCAGTGCAATCTCTGCGGTGCCGAACGGACTGTGCAGCCTAAACTGCGTGCCCTTGCCGTTCACCTGCACATCGCTGGCAAAGAAATCAACGCCTTCCGACGCCTGCGGCGAGAAGCGCCACACGGTTTTGCCGTCCAGCATGCTCTGCCAGTGCGGCCAGTCGTTGTTGTCGGCGTTGATGATCGCCACGCCGTCAGCCGGTAAACCGGCAAAAATTTCGCCTTTCGCCTGAGCGACGCCGGCCAAAGAGCCAAAGCCTTCCAGGTGGGCGGCCGCCAGGTTATTCACCAGGGCGGTTTGCGGACGGGTTAAAGCGGTGGTGTAAGCAATTTCGCCAATATGGTTGGCACCCAGTTCAATCACGGCAAAGTCATGCTGTGGCTGCAAACGCAACAGCGTCAGCGGCACGCCGATATCGTTGTTGAAGTTACCGGCGGTATACAGCACTTCACCGCATTCGCGCAGAATGGCCGCGGCCATTTCCTTCACCGAGGTCTTGCCCGATGAACCGGTTAACGCCACTACGCGGGTCGGCACCTGCTGGCGAACCCAGGCAGCGAGCTGTCCCAGTGCCAGGCGGGTGTCTTTTACCACCAGTTGCGGAACCTCCACCAATAAGCGCTTACTTACCAGCAGTGCCCCGGCGCCAGCGGCTACCGCATCAACAGCAAAGTCGTGAGCGTCGAAACGCTCGCCTTTCAGTGCCACAAACAGGCAACCTGCAGTTACCTGACGGGTATCTGTCGTCACCTCAACGATTTGGCAATCGGCGCCGATCAACTCAGCGCTCAATACATCGGCCAGTGTCCGAAGGGAGACAGGGATCATGCTACTACCCCCAGCAGACGCGCTACGGTGGTACGATCGGAGTAATCCAAACGGCGATTCCCCACCAGTTGGTAGTCCTCGTGGCCTTTACCCGCCACCAGGACCACATCTTGTTCTTTGGCTTGCATGATGGCGCTGGTTACCGCTTCCGCACGACCGTGGATCACCAGAGCGCGTCCGGCGTCCAGCAGGCCGGTAAGGATATCGGCGATAATCGCCTGCGGCTCTTCGGTACGCGGGTTGTCATCGGTCACGACTACGCGATCGGCGAACTGTTCGGCGATGCCGCCCATCAGCGGGCGCTTGCCTTTGTCACGATCGCCGCCGCAGCCAAACACACACCACAACTGCCCCAGGCAGTGCAGACGTGCGGCTTCCAATGCTTTTTCCAGCGCGTCCGGGGTGTGGGCGTAATCAACCACTACCGTCGGTTTACCCGGCGCGTTGAACACTTCCATGCGGCCGCAGACCGGCTGCAGCTGATTGCCGGTGGCGACCAATTTGGCCAGCGGATAACCCAGCGACAGCAGCGTCGCCAGTGCCAACAGCAGATTGCTGACGTTGAAGGCTCCCATCAGACGGCTTTCAATCTCGCCGTCGCCCCAGCTTGAGCTGAAGTGGATAGTCGCGCCGTTATCGTGATAGTTGACCGCGGTAGTCTTCAGCCAGCGCCCATGGCAGCCTGGCTGCAGGTTATCCTGCATGGTGACGGCCACCGCATCCGGCAATTGGCTTAACCAGCGCTGACCGACTTCATCATCGGCATTGATAATCGCCTGGCCCACTTCGTGACCGGCGAACAGCGACCACTTGGCCGCTTCGTAATTGGCCATGTCGCCGTGGTAATCCAGGTGATCGCGGCTCAGGTTGGTAAACACCGCGGCGGCAAACGGCAACGCCGCCACACGGTGTTGCACCAGGCCGTGAGAAGAAACTTCCATCGCGGCAAGGGTCGCGCCCTGATCAACCAGTTCATTTAGCACGTGTTGAATATCCACCGCAGAACCGGTGGTATTCTCGGTTGGGCATACCTGGCCCAGCAGGCCGTTGCCCACGGTGCCCATCACTGCGCTGGTTTCACCCAGCAGTTGGCCCCACTGTGCCAGCAGTTGAGTGGTGGTGGTCTTGCCGTTGGTCCCGGTGACGCCGACCAAACGCAGACGCTCTGCCGGCTCATGGTAAAAACGACCGGCCAACGCGGAAAGGCGCTGATTGAGCTGGCTCAGATAAATCACCGGCACGCCGTGCATTTCAGTAATAGCACCGTCTTCAGCCTGACCTTCAGCTTCGGCAATCACAGCGGCAACGCCCTGCGCGATAGCCTGCGGAATAAAGCGGCGTCCATCTGCCTGATGGCCAACAACGGCGACAAACAGATCCCCGGCAGCCGCAATACGGCTGTCTAATGTCATTTCCCGCAGCGCGCGCCCGGGCGCCGTTGGCACCCACGGAGCGAGTAAGTCGCGCAAATTACGATCGGCCACCTGAACCCTCTTTTCTGTTAATTACAAAATCGCTTTTCTCACCGGTAGGCAACGCGTCCGGCTCGACGTTCATGGTGCGCAACACGCCGCCCATGATGGCGCCAAATACCGGTGCGGAGATCGCACCACCGTAGTACTTCCCACCCTGTGGGTCATTGATGACCACCACCAGAGCAAAACGGGGATTACTCGCCGGCGCAACGCCGGCGGTATAAGCGATGTATCGGTTGACGTATTTGCCGTCCGGGCCCACCTTTTTGGCGGTACCGGTTTTAATGGCAATTCGGTAGCCCTTGATCGCGGCTTTCACCCCACCGCCGCCCGGCAGGGCAACGCTTTCCATCATGTGCACCACGGTGCGCACCAGAGGTTCAGGGAAGACGCGCTCACCGGCAACCGGTGGGTCAACTTTGGTAATCGACAGCGGACGATAAACGCCCAGGCTGCCGATCGTGGCGTAGACTCGCGCTAACTGTAACGGGGTTACCATTAGCCCATAGCCGAAAGAGAAGGTGGCCCTCTCTATGTCAGACCACCGTTGTTTTTTTGGGTATATGCCACTGCTTTCTCCGACCAGCCCCAAATTGGTCGCTTTTCCCAATCCAAAACGAGAGTAAGTATCTACTAACGCTGAGGACGGCATCGATAACGCCAGTCGTGAAACACCGACGTTACTCGACTTCTGCAAGATCCCGGTCAGGGAGAGTTCCGCGTAACGCGCAACGTCCCTGATTTCCTTGCCGTTGATACGGTAAGGGACGGTATTGAGCACGCTGTTTTCTTTCACAATGCCGTGCTGCAATGCCGTCATGACCACCATAGGTTTTACGGTGGAGCCGGGTTCAAAAATATCGGTGATAGCACGGTTACGCATGGTTTCTTTCGGCGTACCGGCCATATTGTTCGGGTTATAAGACGGGCTGTTGGCCATCGCCAACACTTCGCCGGTGTTCACGTCCACCAGAACCGCGGTACCGGATTCAGCCTTGTTGAACGCCACGGCGTTGTTCAGTTCGCGATAAACCAGCGCCTGCAAGCGTTCGTCGACGCTCAGCACCAGGTTATGCGCCGCCTGACTGTCGACCGAAGAAATGTCCTCGATCACCCTGCCAAAGCGGTCTTTACGTACGGTTCTTTCGCCCGGTTGCCCGGTCAGCCAGCGGTCGAAGCTCTTCTCTACGCCTTCAATCCCCTGACCGTCGATGTTGGTCACGCCGATAATATGCGAGGTCACCTGGCCGGACGGATAGTAGCGGCGAGACTCCTGACGTAGGTAAATGCCCGGCAGTTTCAGCTTGTGGATGTAATCGCCAATCGCCGGATTCACCTGGCGCGCCAGGTAGACAAAGCGCCCTTTCGGGTTGGCGTTAATGCGGGTAGAAAGCTGATCCAGCGGGATATTCAGCGCATCAGACAGTGCCTTCCAGCGGCTGTCCAGCGTTATGCCACCACGCTCATTGAGCTCTTTCGGGTCGGCCCAAATGGCGTTCACCGGCACGCTCACCGCCAGCGGCCGCCCTGAGCGATCGCTGATCATGCCGCGCGAAGTGGGCACTTCCTGCACGCGCAGTGAACGCATGTCGCCTTCTTTCACCAGGCGGTCCGGATTAATCACCTGCAGATAAGCCACACGCAGCATCAACCCAACCAACGCCAGCAAAATACAGCCGCACAGCAACGCAAAACGCCAGCTTACAAAGCTGGCCTGATCTTCCTGGCGTTTCAACTTACCGGGCCGTGCTGCTTTCATGCGTTCCCTTTCTACTCCGTGTAGTGATTTCAGTTAAACCATTCATTGTTTAACGATGATATTTTCCTGCGATGGATCAACATGTTGCATCTGCAGTTTTTCAGTAGCGATGCGCTCTACCCGACTGTGGTCCCCAAGAGCATTCTCTTCCAGGATCAGGTTGCGCCACTCAATGTCCAGAGCATCTCGCTCTAAAACCAGCTGCTCGCGCTCGGCGGTCAGCAAACGGGTGCGGTGCGCGGTAGTCACCACAAAAACCGCTGACACCAGCGAGGCAATCAGCAAAATCAACGGGATCTTGGCGTTACGCAGCAGATCGCCGCCAATCACCCCAACCAGGCCGTGACGCTCATTACCAATCACGCGGGCATCCTCTCGGCAATTCGCAGCACCGAGCTACGTGCGCGCGGGTTTTCCGCCACTTCGGCATCCCCAGGCATCATCTTGCCCAGCGCTTTCAGCGTGCGTCCGCCCATACTGCGCAATTGCGCTTCGGTCAGCGGAATACCGGCCGGCACCTGAGCGCCGCGGCTGTGGTGGCGCATAAAGCGTTTAACGATACGGTCTTCCAGCGAGTGGAAACTGATCACCGACAGGCGCCCCTGCGGAGCCAGCACTTCCAGCGCGCCGTCCAGTGCACGTTCGATCTCTTCCAACTCACTGTTGATGTAGATGCGGATCGCCTGGAAACTGCGGGTTGCCGGGTGTTTGTGCTTGTCCCGGAACGGGCTGGCGTTGGCGATCAAATCGGCCAGCTGTTTGGTGCGAGTCATCGGGTCGACCTGGTTTCTTTCCACAATGGCGCGAGCGATACGCTTGGCAAAACGCTCTTCGCCAAAGGTTTTCAGCACCCAAGCAATGTCGTCGGCTTCCGCTTTCATTAGCCACTCGGAGGCTGACTGACCGCTTGAGGAGTCCATACGCATGTCCAGCGGCCCGTCACGCATGAAGGAGAAACCGCGCTCTGCGTCATCCAACTGCGGCGAAGAAACGCCCAGATCGAGTAAAATGCCGTCAACCTGCCCCACCAGTTCGCGTTCCCGCACATAGTGTGACAAATCTGAAAAGGGGCCGTGTACGATGCTAAAACGAGGATCTTCAATAGACTTGGCGGCTGCAATCGCCTGTGGGTCGCGGTCAATTGCCAGCAAACGCCCTTCCGGCCCCAACTGGGACAGAATCAGACGCGAATGGCCACCGCGGCCAAAAGTACCGTCGATATATGTGCCGTTACTGCGAATATTAAGGCCGTTAACCGCCTCATCCAACAGTACGGTGGTGTGTTTATAATTTTCCAACATGCTTATAGCGACAAGTCCTGTAGCCGCTCAGACAACGGTTCCTGAGTCGACTGTTCTGCGTCAATATCATCCTTGACTTGTTGATACCAGGTCTGTTCATCCCACAGTTCAAACTTGTTGAACTGCCCGACCAGCATCACTTCTTTGGTAAGCCCGGCGTGTTGGCGTAGCGTTGTCGCTAACAGCAACCGACCGGCGCTATCCATCTGACACTCACTGGCATGTCCCAACAGCAAACGCTGAACGCGGCGCTCGGCGGGATTCATACTCGACAGACGGGATAACTTTTGCTCAATAATTTCCCATTCGGGCAGTGGGTAAAGCAGTAGGCAGGGCTGGTGGAGGTCAATGGTACAAACCATTTGGCCTTCCGATTGCTCGTTCAGCAATTCCCGGTAACGGGTGGGTACGGCAAGCCGCCCTTTGCTGTCGAGATTAACCATCGTTGCTCCACGGAACATGCCTGAGCTACCCCTCCACGACCGTTTTCACCACTTTACCCCACAAATTCCCACATAATGGAGTTTACGGAGGGTATGAAAACCTTGTCAAGCCAGAGCGCCAGCGCTTTGGCAATATTTCTTCGGTCATTTTGGGAGCTGGCTCGCGAAAGGAACGCTATTTATTAGATGATTAAAAATTAACATCATGATAAACGGGGAGAAATTTCTAAGCGGAAAGAGCGTGATTAAAAACCTGACAAATTGGCGATTAATTAACTCAATACTTCCTTCTGCAATCGATGTCTCATTTTTTAGCTCGGCAATCACATCCCTGTAACCCGGTGCGACCCGCACCGGACAAGGCTCGGCGCAAACTCACCCTAAAGCCGAAATAGGGCTTAAGCCATTGAGTTAATAACACTCAACGCTTATTAGGCTGCAGGCCGGCCGCTATTTTACTTCAATTAAAGCCTCAGTGATAAGTGCGCTGAAAAAATAAATGACTCGGATATTACGAGCAGAGCTAATTTCTATTTAAATCAATTTAGTAAGATTATTCTCAAAATACCTGTTTACAATTATGGTTTCATTTCCTTACATCATTTATTCCCACAATTTTTACTGTGAAAAATCGCCCGTTCGCAATAAATAATGCAACTCATTGTTTTTAATTGAATAGTTTGAATTCATCCATTTTTAATCCCTTCGCGCCATATTCCTCAGCCTGAGCTCAGCACAAAAACCACACAACGCCTTTAAATAAAAATATTCAGCTACTTAGCCAATTCAAGGCAGAAGTGTAAACTAAAAGAAGAATAAAAAACCAGATTTAACACCTGAAAAATAACAATTTAACAGAACATTAACCAACAATCATGGAGATTGCATCATGCTTTCGCCTGTTGCTCACTGGCGCAGCGCCGCTGCCGATACCTTTGCACTGGTGGTGTACTGTTTCATCGCCGGTATGGCGATAGAAATCCTGGTGTCCGGCATGAGCTTTCAACAATCACTCTCGTCCCGCTTGCTGTCGATCCCGGTAAATATCCTGATCGCCTGGCCCTATGGGCGCTATCGCGATCTGTTTATCCGTGTCGCCAGGCGCTTTCAACGCCAACCTTTTTTACTGCGTAACCTGGCCGATCTGTTGGCCTATGTCAGTTTCCAATCACCGGTCTATGCCGCCATCTTATGGAGCGTCGGCGCCGATGGGCAACAAATCATCACGGCGGTGACCAGCAACGCGGTGGTATCGATGGCAATGGGCGTGGTGTATGGCTATTTTCTGGAATACTGCAGAAGGTTGTTCAGGGTGGCGGGCTACGTGTGAAGCAGGAGCGCAACGGGGCGCTCCTGTTTGGGTTTACTTCCGGCTAAGGCTGCCGCGGCGGAACAAATTACGGCGGATACGCGTCAGACCCGGCTTGGGTTTACGCGGCTCATCCAGGCTGGCCAGTACCAGTTCAAGCACCCGCTCAGCCACGTCACGGTGGCGCTGAGCGACCGCCAGAACCGGACACTCAAGGAAGTCCAACAGCTCGTGATCGCCGAAGGTGGCGATGGCCAGATCGGTCGGCAAACGGCCACGTTGCTTCAGCGTCACATCCATCACCCCTTGCAACAAAGAGAATGAGGTAGTGAACAGCGCCTGGGGCATAGGATGGGTTTTCAGCCATTCGGCAAACAACACGCCGGCCGCCTCACGCTCATAGCTGTTGGCATACAGATAATCGACAGGTCGTTCGTCATCCTGCCAGGCTTCGCGGAAACCCTGCTCACGCAGGAAGCTGACGGAAAGCTCCGGCAACGCTCCCAGATACAGTACCGACTCTGCCGGGAAGGTACGAAGCTCCTGCGCCAGTGCGAAGGAATCCTCTTGGTCGGCCCCGACCACACTGATGAAATGCTCGCGATCCAGCGCCCGATCCAGTGCGATAATTGGCAGCGGATCATTGGCCCAGCGCTGATAGAACGGATGCTCCGGCGGCAAGGCGGTAGAAACGATTAACGCGTCGACCTGGCGTTGCAGCAGATGCTCAATACAGCGCATTTCGTTATCCGGCTGATCTTCCGAACAGGCAATCAACAGCTGGTAACCGCGTTGACGGGCCTGACGCTCCAGATAATTGGCGATGCGGGTATAGCTGGTGTTTTCCAGATCCGGTATCACCAGACCGATTGAACGAGTTCGCCCGGCGCGCAGCCCTGCCGCGACGGCATTCGGGTGATAGTTGTGCTCCCTGACCACGGCCATCACTTTTTCGACGGTTTTATCGCTGACACGATACTGCTTCGCCTTGCCGTTGATGACATAACTGGCCGTGGTGCGCGAAACGCCTGCGAGACGCGCGATTTCATCCAGTTTCACGTTAACCCCTTAATGACGCTGAAAATAGAAGTGAAAACCATGCTCGGATTAACCATCGCATCCTGTGCGGTTATTCAATCCAGCCTCTGCGATCTAACAGCAGAAAACACTGCCTAGCAACCGCTTTTGCCGAAAGGTGCCAGCAAACGGGCAAAAAACACCGAAAAACAAAGGGCGCAGCCTGGCCGCGCCCTCAGATTATGCCAATATCACGCCTCAGCGCATGATTTTATCGCCGCGCGACACGCCGACCACACCGGAACGCGCCACTTCAACAATTTCGGCCACTTCACGCACCGCACTCAGGAATGCATCCAGCTTGTCGCTGGTGCCCGCCAGCTGAACGGTGTACAGCGTGGCGGTGACGTCAACGATTTGACCGCGGAAAATGTCGGCGCAACGTTTCACCTCTTCGCGGCCATAACCGCTGGCCTGCAGCTTCACCAGCATGATTTCACGCTCAACGTGAGCACCCTGCACCAGTTCGCTAACGCGCAGCACGTCCACCAGCTTATGCAGCTGTTTTTCAATCTGCTCCAGCACTTTCTCATCGCCGACGGTTTGAATCGTCATACGTGACAAAGTGGGATCGTCGGTCGGGGCTACCGTCAGGCTTTCAATGTTGTAACCGCGCTGAGAGAACAAACCCACCACACGCGATAACGCACCGGATTCATTTTCCAGCAATACAGATAAAATACGGCGCATGATCAGGTCCTCTCCGTTTTGCTTAACCACATTTCGTCCATGCTTCCACCACGAATCTGCATTGGGTAAACATGTTCGGTCTCATCGACGGTCACGTCGACAAATACCAGGCGCTCTTTCTCGGCCAGCGCCTGAGCCAGTTTGCTTTCCAGTTCATCCGGCGTGCGAATGGCAATGCCTACGTGGCCGTAAGCCTCCGCCAGTTTGACGAAGTCCGGCAGGGAATCCATATAAGACTGGGAGTGACGGCCGGAATAAATCATGTCCTGCCACTGCTTCACCATACCCAGATAGCGGTTGTTAAGATTCACCACGATCACCGGCAGGTTGTATTGCAGCGCGGTGGACAGTTCCTGAATGTTCATCTGGATGCTGCCGTCGCCGGTGACACACACCACGGTTTCATCAGGCAGCGCCAGCTTCACGCCCAGCGCCGCCGGCAGACCAAAGCCCATGGTGCCCAATCCGCCGGAATTGATCCAACGGCGTGGCTTGTCGAACGGATAGTAGAGTGCAGCGAACATCTGGTGCTGGCCGACATCGGAAGTGACATAAGCGTCCCCTCTGGTCAGCCGATGCAGGGTTTCGATCACTGCCTGCGGCTTAATGGTGCCGCTGTTTTTGTCGTAACCCAGGCAATCACGCGCACGCCACTGTTCGATAGCCTGCCACCAGTCGCGCAACGCGTCGTGATCCTGCGCTTTATCTTCCTGCGCCAGCAGCTCCAGCATTTGGGTCAACACCTGTTTGGCATCGCCGACAATAGGAATATCGGCGTCTACCGTCTTGGAAATTGAGGTAGGGTCAATGTCGATATGCAGCACGGTAGCGTTCGGGCAATATTTGGCCAGGTTATTGGTGGTGCGATCGTCAAAACGCACGCCGACGGCAAAGATCACGTCAGAGTTGTGCATGGTTTTGTTGGCTTCATAAGTCCCATGCATGCCGAGCATACCCACGCTCTGGCGATGCGTGCCGGGGAAGGCCCCCAACCCCATCAGGGTACAGGTAACAGGCAGATTCAGCTTCTCCGCCAGTTCCAGCAGCTCTGCGTCACAGGCCGAGTTGATCGCCCCGCCACCGACGTACATAACGGGCTTTTTGGCCGTCAGAATGGTGTGCAGTGCCCGTTTGATCTGCCCGCGATGACCTTGCACCGTCGGGTTATAGGAACGCATGCTCACTTCCTGCGGATAGGCGTAAGGCATTCTCACTGCCGGGCCCACGATGTCTTTCGGCAAATCGATCACCACCGGCCCAGGGCGGCCGGTTGAGGCCAGGTAAAAAGCCTTTTTCAGTATGCCGGGAATGTCTTCGGTACGTTTGACCAGGAAACTGTGTTTCACCACCGGGCGCGAAATCCCGACCATGTCGCACTCCTGGAAGGCATCATAGCCAATCAGCGAGCTGGGAACCTGACCGGAAAGCACCACCATCGGAATGGAGTCCATATAGGCGGTTGCAATGCCGGTGATCGCATTGGTCGCTCCAGGGCCAGAGGTCACCAGCACCACCCCCACTTCGCCGGTCGCACGCGCATAGCCATCGGCCATATGCACCGCACCTTGCTCATGGCGCACCAATATGTGGTCGATCCCTCCGACCGTATGCAGGGCGTCGTAGATATCGAGTACCGCCCCGCCCGGATAACCGAATACATGCTTAACGCCTTGATCGATCAACGATCGGACGACCATCTCGGCTCCTGACAACATCTCCATGGGTTTGCCTCCAGGCTAACTTATTCTTATCTGGCACCGGAACGTGGCACCTGTTGTGGGGCAATACCCCAAAATTTTTATGGATTGACTATAACCCATTAACATAACGTCAGAAGATAAGGCAGGCAAACGGCAAAATGGCACAACAACAGAAAGGTTACTGGCTACGGGCTGGGGATCGGGGATTTACAAAAACAATGCACTAGCCGCTGGCAAATCGGGCTAGGCATTGTTTCAGTCAGGTGGAGAATTACAGAACTATATCAGGCAAGAACGATGCTGATTTTTTAACCGGATAATCTGCCCCGGCAACAGGATTAAGTCTTATCCTGGTACATCGAGTCAATTTCACTCTGGTAGCGCTGCATAATCACCTTACGGCGCAGTTTTAGCGTTGGCGTCAGCTCACCCAACTCCATCGAAAAGGCCGCCGGCAACAGAGTAAATTTCTTCACCTGTTCGAACCGCGCCAACTCTTTTTGCATCTCACGCAGACGGCTTTCGAACATTTCCAGAATATGGCTATGGCGCAGCAGTTCAAGCCGATCCTGATATTTCAGGTTGATGGACTTGGCATATTCTTCCAGCGACTCAAAACTGGGCACAATCAAGGCGGAGACAAATTTGCGGGCATCCGCGATGATTGCCACCTGTTCGATAAAGCGATCTTGCGCCAGCGTGCCTTCAAGCATCTGCGGGGCAATGTACTTGCCGCCGGAGGTTTTCATCAGATCCTTAAGACGCTCGGTGATAAACAGATTTCCCCCTTCATCTATGGCACCGGCGTCGCCGGTCTTCAACCAGCCATCTGCAGTAAAGGAGGCGGCGGTTTCCAGCGGCTTATTGAAATAACCGCGCATCACCACCGGGCCACGCACCTGAATTTCACTTTCCTCGCCAATACGCACCTCTATCCCCGGCAGCGGCTTACCAATCGAGCCAAAGCGGAAATTGCCCTCTTCCCAGCAGGAAACGGTGGCGCAGGTCTCGGTCATGCCATAGCCATATTTGATGTTAATGCCCATCGCCTGGAAAAACAGAATGACGTTGTCGTCCAGTTTGGCACCGGCGGCCGGCAAGAAGCGCACCCGCCCACCGAGGATGCCGTGTAATTTGCTCAGCACCAGCTTGTCGGCCCAGCGGTGGGAAAGATCAAACAGCTTGCCCAGTGGTTTGCCGGCACGTTCCTGTAAAAACTTGCGTTCACCACAGACAATCGCCCAATGGAACAGGGCACGACGCAACCAGGGTGCACGCGCAACTTTCTCGTGCACCGCACTGAAGATTTTTTCGTAGAAACGCGGTACCGCGCACATCAGCGTCGGACGTACTGCCGTCATGGCTTCACGCACCCAGTCGGTATTCGGCAAGAACACGTTTTGCGCGCCGGAATGCATAATGAAGAAGCTCCAGGCACGTTCGAACACATGCGACATCGGCAGGAAACTGAGAGAGACATCTTCTTCATTTACCGTCAGCCGCCCATCGTGCAGATAAAGCTGTGCCGCCAGGTTACGGTAATCCAGCATCACCCCTTTGGGTTCGCCGGTGGTACCGGAGGTATAAATCAGCGTGAACAGATCCTCCAGGCAGCAATCGGCAATGCGTTGCTGTAACTGCGATTCAAACGCCGCCAGATCGGCTGCGCGCTCAAAGGTGCTCAGGTGCTGAGCTATCTCACAGCCACGCAGATCGGCGTCATCATCAAATACAATAATGTGGATC
This sequence comes from Serratia sp. AR11, assembly GCF_056376275.1. Taxonomy (NCBI): domain Bacteria; kingdom Pseudomonadati; phylum Pseudomonadota; class Gammaproteobacteria; order Enterobacterales; family Yersiniaceae; genus Serratia; species Serratia sp. AR11. Next base: position 736,453 of record NZ_CM150739.1, on the reverse strand, counting down.
AGTTGAGGGCAGACACCGCGCAACGCAATGGCGGCGTCCAGTTGAGCCTGCTCGCCAACGAACAAAATGCGGATATCGGCGTCATTAATGATAAAAGCCGCCTGGGCCGGCGTATTGGTGGCATACAGCGGTACGCTGACCCCACGTAACCGCAGCACGGCCAAATCCGCCAGCGACCAGGCCATGCAGTTATTGGCAAAGATCGCGATACGTTCCTGCACGTCGGTACCCAAAGCCAACAGCGCACTGGCGATGCGGTTGATATGCGTATCGACCTGTCGCCAGGTCAGTTGGCTCTCGCCACTGGGAGACCATTGGCGAAAAGCGGTGCAATCGGCACGCTGGGAAATTTGGTGCTGTATACGGTGAGTTAAATGGTATTGCAGCAGATTATTGATCATAGCGCCCTGAGCCTGAAATGAATCAAACAGTTAGCGTTGAGCAGGACATCTGGCTCTGCGTCTCAGCTTACACGTGTTTACTTTTTTTCGCGCAGTCTACCTACTCCGTGGCGGCGGGAAAAGAGATTTCAGCGTAGAAGTGTGAGCTAAAACTCAGGTTAATTTCACCGCATCCTCCAGTTGGACAGAAGGGTGATGAAAAGGTTTTATTTAGCTCACAAAATGGGTGTTCGACAGGCAGCGAGGGAAACAGATAAAAACACCAGATGGAATAAATATCTCAGCACATAATTTTATAATGATAATTTTTAATGAAACTATCGAAATCTTTCGGAAGCGGTTAATTTAACACAGTTAAGCCAAGATATATCTTAGATAAACCCAAGATAATTCTTAACCAAAGCACGGGAAAATTATTCCCCCTATGGAAAACCACCACCTCGGGGGGTAATAATAGGCTGATTTATTCAGTCAACTCAGACTGGCCAAGCATCAGTTTCATCCATTGATGTCCCTTATCCCGTTCAGCCGACTCATGCCACGACAGATAACAGGTCACCTTGTTTTCATTCCAGGGTAAAGGAATAAAACGCAGCTTTAAGGATTCAGCCTGCTGTCGAGCCAGCCAGGCCGGAACAATGGCAATCATGTCAGTACTGGATACTATATTCAGTACGCTGTATAAATCAGTACATTGTTGAGCCACGACTCGTTGCATGGCTTCTTCTATATAGTAGGGCTTACTGAAAGAATAAAAGCTCTCGAGTGAAACCACTGCGTGTTGCTCCGCCAGGATTTGTTCCGGCGTAATGGACTTTTCTATCCTCGGATGCTTCCTGGAAAATACCAGCACCAGCTCGTCATCAAAAAGCGCCATACTTTTAAACTCTGAAGACTCAAAGCTGGCATAGCCAACAACGAACTCAACCTCCTGGTAGCGCAATTGATTATCGATGTTATTGGTTATATATGACTTTATTTTCAAATGGGTATGAGGCGCTATTTCCCTCATGTGATTAATTATAGTAGCCCCCAAACGCAAATCAAGCGGACTGCAAATGGCGATAGAGAAAGCTCGCTCACTGCTAAAGGGTTCAAACTCCGCTCCGGGCAGCTCATTTTGCACCAGCTGTAACGCCTGACGAACCGGGCCAAACAGCTGCTTAGCCCGCACCGTAGGCTGGATCCCACGCCCACAGCGGACGAACAGCTCATCATTAAACATCAGCTTTAAACGCGCAACGGCGTTACTCACCGCCGGCTGTGACATCCCCAAAAAGCTCGCTGCCCGGGTAATATTCTGCATCTGCATAACGGCATCAAACACGGTGAGCAAATTCAGATCGACGCTGCGCAAATGCAGTTCGCTGGTTTCTTTATCGATAACAACTCCTGAATTACATTCCGACATATCCCACTCCACTAAGTCCTGTGTAGATAATTCTCCACGCGTAATAAAAATGACAAAACAGCGCCATCTTGATTTCACACGGTAGAATTAGTTATCTCTCGCTCCGCTCATTTAAAACAAAGCTCAAGAATCATCCTATATACAAACATGGTTAAGATTTTGTTCTAATACACACTGGGTTTATTTTCTAACAGAGAGTCATCTCGCACACCATCAAAATAGACCCATTGTAATAGCCCATCACCACACTATCATTTACCGTTCATATTTAATCAAACGATTAAATACAGCATGCATAACCGCCCTCTATTCATTAACGCCCATAGTTTTCCAACACCCGTCAGCCTTATGAACAATTCATAAAAAACATAACTGACAGCAACATATTGATATCAAGAATACAAAACTCACACTTTTAATTTTTGGCTAGCACGCCTTCAGCAGTTTTGCATCTTTAATTTTAACCCAATCAACATCAGAAGCAATTGCGGTGATATATATTCATTTAATTTATGCTAACAGGCTCGCAAATCCTCCCTTACTTTTTATCTGACAATACCATTTTTTACCGAACTATCCTCTGCCAGCAAAAGCCCGTTAATCTGGAGGTAAAGGAGTACCCTCATTTTCAATCAGGTGTTGACATAACCAAGCCAATAACGTATCAAATTAGGCAACGAAACTATTTTAGAGAGCTGAACCGCCATGAACTCTACTTTCCGTCTACTAGGCCTACTACTTAACGCATCTTGTTTGCGCGGTATGCCGGTGGACGCAGTTCAGAGCTGATTCAGCCCACCTCATAACAAACCCGCGCTACTGCGCGGGTTTTTTTTTACCCGCTTAGCGTGAAATAAACACGATAAGGAACCACCCTGATGAGCCAACAAGTCATTATTTTCGATACAACGCTGCGTGATGGTGAACAAGCGCTGCAAGCCAGCCTGAGCGTGAAAGAGAAGATTCAGATCGCGATGGCGCTGGAAAGAATGGGTGTCGACGTCATGGAAGTCGGCTTCCCGGTCTCCTCGCCGGGCGATTTTGAATCTGTGCAAACCATCGCCCGCCAGATTAAAAACAGCCGCGTATGTGGCCTGGCCCGTTGCGTGGATAAAGATATCGACGTCGCAGCCGAAGCGTTGCGCGTAGCCGAAGCCTTCCGTATTCACGTGTTCCTGGCCACCTCAACCCTGCATATTGAATCAAAACTGAAGCGCTCGTTCGACGAAGTGCTGGAGATGGCGATCCGCTCGGTGAAACGCGCCCGTAATTACACCGACGACGTTGAATTCTCCTGTGAAGACGCAGGCCGTACGCCAATCGATAACCTGTGTCGCGTGGTAGAAGCCGCGATCAATGCCGGTGCCACCACCATTAACATTCCGGATACCGTGGGCTACACCACGCCGAACCAGTTTGGTGGCATTATCACTACCCTGTATGACCGCGTACCGAATATCGATAAGGCCATTATTTCTGTGCACTGCCACGACGACCTGGGTATGGCGGTCGGCAACTCCATCGCCGCGGTGCAGGCGGGTGCTCGCCAGGTCGAAGGCACCTTGAACGGCATTGGTGAACGCGCAGGCAATACCTCGCTGGAAGAAGTGATCATGGCGATCAAAGTGCGCCAGGACATCATGAACGTGCACACCAATATCAATCATCAGGAAATTTTCCGCACCAGCCAAATCGTCAGCCAGCTGTGCAACATGCCGATCCCGGCCAACAAGGCGATCGTCGGTTCCAATGCCTTCGCCCACTCTTCTGGCATTCATCAGGACGGCGTGCTGAAAAATCGTGAAAACTACGAAATCATGTCACCGCAGACCATAGGTCTGAAAGATGTGCAGTTGAACCTGACCTCTCGTTCCGGCCGCGCCGCGGTGAAACACCGTATGGAAGAGATGGGCTACAAAGAGCAGGACTACAACCTGGACAACCTGTACGCCGCCTTCCTGAAGCTGGCCGATAAGAAAGGTCAGGTATTCGATTACGATCTGGAAGCTCTGGCCTTCATTAATAAGCAACAGGAAGAACCCGAGCATTTCAGCCTGGACTACTTCAGCGTGCAGTCAGGCAGCAGCATCATGGCCACCGCATCGGTGAAATTGATCTGCGGCGAAGAAGAAAAAGCCGAAGCGGCCACCGGTAATGGGCCGGTTGACGCGGTTTATCAGGCCATCAACCGCATTACCGGATACCCGATCGAACTGGTGAAGTACCAGTTAACCGCCAAAGGCCAGGGCCGTGACGCACTGGGCCAGGTGGATATCGTGGTGTCCTACAACGGCCGCCGCTTCCACGGCGTGGGTCTGGCGACCGACATTGTGGAATCCTCCGCCAAGGCGATGGTTCACGTATTAAATAATATTTGGCGCTCCCAGCAGGTAGAAAAAGAAAAACAGCGTCTGCAGCAAAGCAAACATCAAAATAATCAGGAAACGGTGTGAACATGACGAAGACCTACCACATTGCCGTCTTGCCCGGAGACGGAATCGGCCCGGAAGTAATGGCCCAGGCGCGTAAGGTGTTGAACGCAGTGCGTCAGCGCTTTGATATCCGCATCACTGAAGCCGAGTATGACGTCGGTGGCATCGCCATCGATCGCCATGGCAGCCCGCTGCCTCCGGCTACCCTCGCCGGTTGCGAGCAGGCCGACGCCATCCTGTTCGGCTCGGTCGGTGGCCCGAAGTGGGAACACCTGCCGCCGGCAGAGCAGCCTGAACGTGGCGCTTTGCTGCCGTTGCGTAAACACTTCAAACTGTTCAGCAACCTGCGCCCTGCCCGTTTGTATCAGGGGCTGGAAGAGTTCTGCCCACTGCGAGCCGATATCGCCGCACGCGGTTTCGATATTCTGTGCGTGCGTGAACTGACCGGCGGTATTTACTTTGGCCAGCCTAAAGGCCGCGAAGGCCAGGGCATGCAGGAACGCGCCTTCGATACCGAGGTGTATCACCGCTTCGAGATCGAGCGCATTGCACGCATCGCCTTTGAGTCTGCCCGCAAGCGTCGTAACAAGGTGACCTCGATTGATAAGGCCAACGTACTGCAAAGCTCCATTTTGTGGCGCGAAGTGGTTAATCAGGTCGCCCAGGATTACCCGGACGTGTCGCTGTCACATATGTACATCGACAACGCCACCATGCAGTTGATCAAGGACCCGTCCCAGTTCGACGTGCTGCTGTGCTCCAACCTGTTCGGCGACATTCTGTCCGACGAATGTGCGATGATCACCGGTTCGATGGGCATGCTGCCTTCCGCCAGCCTGAACGAACAGGGCTTTGGTCTGTATGAACCGGCCGGTGGCTCAGCGCCGGATATCGCGGGTAAAGGCATTGCCAACCCAATCGCACAGATCCTGTCTGCCACCCTGCTGCTGCGTTACAGCCTGGGTGCCACGGAGGCGGCCGACGCCGTTGAACACGCCATCAATCAGGCACTGGAACAAGGTTACCGCACCGCCGATCTGGCCGGTGTCGGCCCAGCCATCAGCACCGATGAAATGGGTGACATCATCGCCCGCTTTGTCGCTCAGGGGGCATAACATGTCTAAAACTTTATATCAGAAATTATACGATGCCCACGTGGTGTACTCAGCGCCGGAAGAGACCCCGCTGTTATATATCGATCGCCACCTGGTACACGAAGTGACTTCGCCTCAGGCATTCGATGGCCTGCGCGCCATGGGCCGCAAAGTGCGTCAGCCGGGCAAGACTTTTGCCACCATGGACCACAACGTCTCTACCCAAACCAAAGACATCAACGCCAGCGGCGAGATGGCACGCATTCAGATGCAGGAACTGATCAAGAACTGCGAAGAGTTTGGCGTATTGCTGTATGACCTGAACCACCCATACCAGGGCATCGTACACGTGATCGGCCCAGAGCAGGGCATGACACTGCCGGGTATGACCATCGTCTGCGGCGACTCCCACACCGCGACTCACGGGGCTTTCGGTTCGCTGGCGTTTGGTATCGGCACCTCCGAAGTGGAGCACGTGTTGGCGACCCAAACCCTGAAGCAGGGCCGCGCCAAGACCATGAAAATTGAAGTGACCGGCGACGCCGCGGAAGGCATCACGGCGAAAGACATCGTACTGGCGGTGATCGGCAAAACCGGCAGCGCCGGCGGCACCGGCCACGTAGTGGAATTCTGCGGCAAGGCCATTCAGGCGTTGAGCATGGAAGGCCGCATGACGCTGTGCAACATGGCGATCGAAATGGGTGCCAAAGCCGGGCTGGTTGCGCCGGACGACACCACCTTTGATTACCTGAAGGGCCGTCAGTTTGCGCCAACCGGCAGCAACTGGGAACAGGCCGTTGCCTACTGGCGCACGCTGAAATCCGATGACGATGCCAAATTCGATACCGTTGTCACCCTGCGTGCTGAAGACATCGCGCCGCAGGTGACCTGGGGAACCAACCCTGGGCAGGTTATCGCCGTCAACCAGACCATCCCGGCCCCTGAGTCGTTCAGCGATCCGGGTGAGCGTGCCTCGGCCGAAAAAGCCCTGGCCTATATGGATCTGAAACCGGGCATCAAACTGACAGAAGTGCCGATCGACAAAGTCTTTATCGGTTCCTGCACCAACTCACGCATTGAAGACTTGCGTGCAGCGGCTGCCATCGCCAAGGGCCGCAAGGTTGCCAGCGGTGTTCAGGCCATCGTGGTACCCGGCTCCGGCCCGGTAAAAGCGCAGGCGGAAGCCGAAGGCCTGGATAAAATCTTTATCGATGCCGGTTTTGAATGGCGCCTGCCGGGCTGCTCGATGTGTCTGGCGATGAACAACGACCGCCTGAACCCCGGCGAACGCTGTGCCTCCACCAGCAACCGTAACTTTGAAGGGCGTCAGGGCCGCGGTGGGCGTACTCACCTGGTCAGCCCGGCAATGGCCGCTGCGGCCGCTATTGCCGGCCATTTCGCCGATATCCGTGATATTCACTAAGGAAGGCTACCGTGGCTAAATTTACTCAACATACCGGTTTAGTGGTGCCTTTGGATGCGGCGAACGTCGATACCGATGCCATTATTCCAAAACAGTTTTTGCAGAAGGTGACGCGCACCGGTTTTGGTAAGCACCTGTTTAACGACTGGCGTTTTCTGGACGATGCCGGCCAGCAGCCAAACCCGGAGTTTGTACTGAATAAACCGCGCTACAAAGGCGCCAGCATTTTGCTGGCCCGTGAAAACTTCGGCTGCGGCTCATCACGCGAGCACGCGCCCTGGGCGCTGACCGACTATGGTTTTAGAGTGGTGATTGCCCCCAGCTTTGCCGATATCTTCTACGGCAACTCGCTCAACAACCAGCTGCTGCCGGTTAAGCTGAGCGAACAGGACGTGGAAACGCTGTTCCAGCTGGTGGCTGCCAACGAAGGCATTGAATTTGAAGTTGATTTGGAAAACCAGACGGTCAAAGCCGGTGGCAAAAGCTATCCGTTCGAGATTGATAGCTTCCGCCGTCACTGCATGATTAACGGGCTGGACAGTATCGGCCTGACGCTGCAGCACGAAGCGGATATTTCCCGCTACGAGGCGCAGCAGCCCGCCTTCCTGAACTGATATTAATCACCCGCCACCTGGCGGGTGTTTTTTTATTATCAATAACCGCTTACCAGTAGCCCAGCCACTTCCACCAAGCCCCACCAATCAATATCCAAATCAGCAGGTTGACCACGCTCATCACAAAACCGGCTTTCCACCACTCACCCAAGGTCGCATAGCCGGAGCCAAAGACAATCGGTGCCGTGCCGGTACCGTAGTGGGTCAGCGACATCATCAGCGAGGAAGAGAACGCCAGGATCAAGCCCAGCAGCGCAGGCGGAGCACCCAGTGCAATCCCGGCGGCAAAGAACGCGGCGAACATGGCGGTGACATGCGCGGTGGTGCTGGCAAAGAAGTAATGCGAATACAGATAGATAAGGGTCAACAGGATGGTGCCGCCAACCCAACTCATCCCCATATGATCAATACCGTTGCCCACGGTTTGCGACAGCCAACCAATCAGCCCCAACTTGCCGAGGAAGCTGGCCATCATCACCAACGCGGAAAACCACACCACCGTGTCCCAGGCACCCTTGTGCTTGAGCACATCTTCCCAGCTCAATACCCCGGTCGCCAGCAGCACCGCCAGACCAATCAGCGCCGCCGTGGTTGGGTTAACCGCCAGCGCAGGTCCAAAGATCATCGCCGGAATACCGGCCCACAGCACCAGCAGCAGGGCAAACACCGCCAGCGTGATTTTCTCCGGCAGCGTTACCGGCCCCAGGGCCTGCAGCTTTTCACGAGCAAAACGCGGCGCGTCCGGGGTGCTTTTCACCTCTGGCGGGTAGAGCAGGTAAATCACCAAGGGCATGACAATCAGCGAACACAGCCCAGGCACCAATGCCGCCACTGCCCACATGGACCAGGACAGCTCGAAGTTGCCATGAGTGCCCTTGGCAATCAGGCTGACGATCAACGGGTTCGGCGCGGTAGCGGTGATAAACATCGCCGAAGTGATCGGGTTGATATTGTAATTGACCAGCGACAGATAGCGGCCAATCTTGCCGGAGGTATTGAGCTCGGGTTTGGAGCCGAAGCTGTCGGCAATCGACTTCATGATCGGGTGGATAATCCCGCCGCCACGCGCGGTATTACTTGGGGTCACCGGCGCCAGGGTAGTTTCCGCCAGCGTCAACGCATAGGCGATCCCCAGAGTCTTTTTACCAAACAGCGAGATGAAGTAATAACCGATACGCGCCCCCAGCCCGGTTTTGTTCAGGCTGAGTGAGATCATGATCGAAAAACCAATCAGCCAGATCAACTGGTTGGAAAATCCGCTCAGCGCGTCATTGAGCGCAGCACCGGGTTTGCCGGGGTTGGTGACGCCGGTTACCGCCACCAGCGCGATCGCCACCACCGAAACGGCACCAATCGGCATCGCTTTGCCGATGATGGCGATGATGGTGCCGATAAACAGCGCCAGTAAATGCCAGGCATTGGGTGCCACGCCTTCAGGCACCGGGATCACAAACCAGATGAGTAAAGCAGCGGCGACGGCACACAAAGAAGGAACGGGCTTGAGCGGCGTTAGTTTATCCATAACATACCCACTTTTCTAAACGGATCGGCATCTTGGCAGCAAGATGGGCGGGAACGCGCTTATCGCGTTCCGGGTCCGTTCAGCTTGGGGGGCGGGCGTAATGTTCTCAATGACATGCGTCAAGGTTGGTGACGTTTAAGCTCACACTTCCCGCACGCGGGCACTCATCCACAGCGCCACGACTGCCAGGATAGTCGCCAACCAGTAAACCGCATAGTGCCCCAGGTTTTCCACCAGCGCCCCCTGCAGCACCCCGGCCAGGATCACCCCGGTGGAAATACTGTTGGTAAACAGCGTGGTCGCCGCACCTGGCCGTCCCGGCATCAGGTCCTGGAAATAGAGCATGCCAATACCGGCGATGATGCCGATAAATATGGCGTTGAACAGCTGTAATACTATCAGCGCCAGCTTAAATTTAAACACCACCAATCCTGCATAAAACAGGATGCCGGCCGCCACGGCGAACAGCATCATATTGCGTTTGCCGAACCTTTTGACGTAGTAACCCGCCAGCAACATGGCCGGGATCTCCAGCCCGGCGGCCGTGCCCATCAGCAGCCCGGCAAGGTTTTCCGGCAGGCCCAGATCGGCGGTGATATACAGCGGCATATCGATGATATACATGGTGTTGCAGGTCCACATCAGCATCGACGCAATAAACAAACGACGTACATTGCGGTTGCGCCAGGCGCTGACGGGGGCAATCGGAACCGAAGCAGTAGCGTTCAGCTCCGAACTACTTTGCTCCGCACGTGGTACCGAAGGCAGGGTAAACCATACCAGCAATGCACAAATCGCGAAGGTCGCAGCGGCAATCATGAACATCCAGGTAAACCCGTAGTTCAGCGCCAGCGTAAACGACAGCGGCGGGCCAATCACCCAGGCCAGCGACAGTTGTGCGCGCATCACCGAGCTGAACATCACCACTTCGCGCGCCGAGCTGTCTGCATATTCTCGTGCCAGCGCAAAAATCTGCGGCATCGCGGTATTGGCAATCGCCGACAGCAATACCCCGGCGGTGATCAGCGTCAGATAGTCACGGTTAAAGGCAAACAGCAGGCAGTTACCGACCGCCATCAGGCAGCACAGCAAAATCAACTTGCGACGATCGCCGCGCGTATCCGAACGCTTGGCCAACAGGAAACTGACCGCGATGCCGACAATAGCGTTGACGGTATAGAACAGGCCAACCCACAGCGGCCGCACCTTAACCTCGGTGGTCAGGAACAGGCTCAGCGTCGGCGCCAAAAGCGCGCCGGCAATGCCGGAAAGAAAGGCAATCAGCAGGAATGCGGCAAAGACGGGATTAAAGCGGCGTGGCAGCCAGCGCTGACGTTTCATCTCTTCGTTCCTGACCCTAAAGCGGAAGACAGAACCTTAGGCTACGGTGGCAAAATTGCAAGAATATCCCCGCGACCGAGAATAAAAAAACCAGTGGGTATGATCCCACTGGCTGGTGAACAACACCATTACTCAGAAACTTTTTCTACCCGAGCCTCACAGATGCTCACGGTATTGCTTATCCGTCATGGAGTGGATGTCCCACTGGGTCAGATGGGCCAGCATCTCCAGCCGCGCCTGCTCAGGCACCAGCCCCAACCAATCGGCCCGCTGGCGACGTACCGCGCTGAAATAGCGCTGATAGAACTGTTTTGACAAGAAAACTTTCATCCGTCGCCCTCCCCCTTTCATTGAGGAAAATTATCGGCGTAATATAGGGAAAGATAAATTGATGGGTTGATGCCGGAGCGTTCCTCTTTTATGTCCACCTCCAGATTGCAACAGCAGTTCATTCGCCTGTGGCAGCGCTGCCACGGCGAGCCGACCGAAACCACCCTGCAGGAGCTGGCCGAAGTGCTCAGCTGTTCGCGCCGCCACGTGCGTTCGCTACTGGGTGCCATGCAGCACCAGGGCTGGTTAACCTGGCAGGCCGAGTCCGGGCGCGGCAAACGTTCACGGCTCACCTTTCACTACACCGGTCTGGCACTGCAACAGCAGCGGGCGGAGGAATTGCTGGAGCAAGACCGTATCGATCAACTGGTGCAACTGGTCGGCGATAAAAACGTGGTGCGCCAAATGTTGCTGTCCCAACTGGGACGCAGCTTTCGTCAGGGGAAACACATCCTGCGGGTGCTCTACTATCGCCAGTTGTATAACCTGCTGCCCGGTTCGGCGCTGCGGCGTTCGGAAACCCATCTGGCACGGCAGATTTTCAGCGGCCTGACGCGCATAAACGAGGAAAACGGGGAACTGGAGTCTGATCTTTCGCATCACTGGCAAGCTTTGACCCCGCTGCATTGGCGTTTTTATCTCCGCCCGGCGATTCATTTTCACCATGGCCGCGAGCTGGAAATGGAGGATGTCATCAGCTCGCTTACCCGTTTGATGCCACAGCCACTGTTTTCACATCTCGAACGCGTGACCTCACCGACGCCTTATGTGATCGACGTGCATTTGCACAGTCCCGATTACTGGCTGCCGTGGCTGCTGGGCAGCGTGCCCGCGATGATCTTGCCGCGCGAATGGCAAAGCCTGCCGGACTTCTCGCGCCACCCAGTGGGCACCGGGCCATATAGCGTGGTACGCAACCACCGCAGCCAGATGAAAATCCACGCCTTTGACGATTACTTTGGCTACCGCGCGCTGATCGATGAGGTGAATATCTGGGTGCTGCCGGAAGTGACCGAAGAACTGGTACATTCCGGCGTCCAGTTGCAGGCGGACGACACCGGCAAAAACGAACTGGAAAGCCGGCTGGAAGAAGGCTGTTATTTCCTGCTGTTCGATCAGCGTTCGCCACTGGCGGCCGATCCGGCCATTCGCAGTTGGCTGTGCGAGTTGATCAACCCCATTGCGCTGCTGAGCAATGCCGGCCCGGTCTATCAACGCTATTGGTCGCCGGCCTACGGCCTTCTGCCGCGCTGGCATCACAACCGCGCACTGGCACAATTGCCCAAACCGGACGGGTTGACCGAGCTGACGTTGACTTACTACAGCGAGCACTCGGAGTTCCACGCCATTCAGTTGGCGATCGAACCCCTGCTGGCGCAGCAGGGTATCAAGCTGAAGATCCAGGCCGTGGATTACGACACCTGGCATAAAGGCGAAGCCATCAGCGATCTGTGGCTCGGCAGCGCCAACTTCTATCTGCCGCTGGAGTTCTCGCTGTTCGCCACCCTGTATGAACTGCCGCTGATGCAGCACTGCATGAATGAAGATCTCGCTGAGGATGCCGCGTTGTGGCGCGCCAATAGCCTGCCGCTGGCCGATTTTTGCCAGCGCCTGGTCAGCAATCATCAGTTACACCCGCTGTTCCACCACTGGTTGCAATTGCACGGCCAGCGCAGCATGCGCGGCGTACGGATGAATACCCTGGGCTGGTTTGATTTTAAATCCGCCTGGTTTGCGCCGCCGGAAGCATAAGCGCCTTTCACCGACGCCCGTTAGTCTTTACAATGACGCCGTCTCAACGGGGTGCAAAATGCGGCGTGCCGATTTTGCTGAGAACAAACCCGTCGAACCTGATCCGGTCAATACCGGCGGAGGGATTTGAGCCCAGCGAACCGGCAGCCGCCACTCGCCCCCTCAGATACCCTTGCCCCCCTAAATTTTCAGGAGTGCAAAGTGGTCAAAAAAAGCCTGCCCTTATTACTGTTGTTGTGCGCCGCACCGGTGTTCGCCAAACCGGTACTGACGGTCTACACCTATGATTCTTTCGCTGCCGACTGGGGCCCTGGCCCGGCGGTCAAAAAAGCCTTTGAAGCCCAGTGCGACTGTGAGCTGAAATTTGTCGCGCTGGAAGACGGCGTTTCGCTGCTTAACCGCCTGCGCATGGAAGGAAAAAACAGCGCCGCCGATGTGGTGTTGGGGCTGGACAACAATTTGCTGCAGGCCGCGCAACAAACCGGTTTATTTGCGCCGAGCAACGTCGACAGCACCAAACTGAGCGTTCCCGGCGGCTGGCAGGATAAAACCTTCGTGCCTTATGACTACGGCTACTTTGCCTTCGTTTACAACAAAGAAAAACTGAAGAACCCGCCCAAAAGCCTGCAGGAACTGGTCGACAGTGACCAGAACTGGAAGGTGATTTATGAAGATCCGCGTACCAGCACGCCGGGCCTCGGCCTGCTGTTGTGGATGCAGAAAGTCTATGGCGACAAGGCTCCCGAAGCCTGGCAAAAGCTGGCAAAGAAAACCGTCACCGTGACCAAGGGCTGGAGTGAGGCTTACGGCCTGTTCCTGAAAGGCGAAGGCGACCTGGTACTCAGCTACACCACCTCTCCGGCCTACCATCTGATTGAAGAAAAGAAAGACAGCTACGCCGCCGCTAACTTCAGCGAAGGCCACTACCTGCAGGTCGAGGTGGCAGGCAAACTCAAGGCCGGCAAACAGCCGGAGTTGGCAGAGCAGTTTATGCAATTTATGGTGACCCCGGCGTTCCAGAACAGCATTCCCACCGGCAACTGGATGTATCCGGTGATCAAAACCCAGCTACCGGCCGGGTTTGAGCAAATGACCGTACCGCAGACCGCGTTGCAATACAGCGCTGAAGAAGTGGCCAAACAACGCGGCAACTGGATCCGGGCATGGCAAACCGCCGTCAGCCACTGATCCCACGCTGGCTATGGCCGGGGCTGCTGGCTTCCGGTCTGATCCTGACCATCGCCGTACTGGCGATGGGTTCGCTGTGGCGACACGCGCCCGAAAGCGACTGGCAGGGTCTGTGGCAGGACAGCTACCTGTGGCACGTGGTGCGTTTCACCTTCTGGCAGGCGTTGCTGTCGGCACTGATCTCGGTGCTGCCCGCTATCCTGCTGGCGCGATCGCTGTTCCGTCGCCGTTTCCCTGGCCGCCAATTGCTGCTACGGCTGTGCGCCATGACGCTGGTGCTGCCGGTACTGGTGGCGGTGTTCGGTCTGCTCAGTGTTTATGGCCGACAAGGCTGGCTGGCCGCGATATGCGGTTGGCTCGGCATTAACTACAGTTTCTCCCCCTATGGCCTGCAGGGCATTCTGTTGGCCCATATGTTCTTCAACCTGCCGCTGGCGACCCGCCTGCTGCTACAGGCGCTGGAAAACATTCCGGTCGAACAGCGTCAACTGGCTGCGCAGCTTGGCATGAGCGGGCGGCAGCAGTTCCGCTTTGTCGAATGGCCGGCACTACGCCGCCAGATCCTGCCGAGCGGTGCGCTGATCTTTATGCTGTGCTTTGCCAGTTTCGCCACCGTATTGTCACTGGGCGGCGGGCCGCAGGCCACCACCATCGAATTGGCTATCTACCAGGCGCTCAGCTACGACTACGATCTCAGCCGTGCCGCGCTGCTGGCGCTGATCCAACTGGCCTGCTGCCTGGGGCTGGTGGTGCTCAGCCAGCGGTTAAGCCAGGCATTGCCGGTCGGCAACACTCACGCCCACATCTGGCGTAATCCGGAAGACAGCCTGTGGCGCCGCACCAGCGATTTTTTGCTGATCGCTGCCGCCCTGCTGCTGCTGTTACCCCCACTGCTGGCGGTGATTGCCGACGGTGCCAACCAAAGCCTGGTCAGCGTGCTGCAACAGCCTGTGCTGTGGCAGGCGTTATTCACCTCATTACGCATTGCTCTCGGTGCCGGCGTACTGTGCGTGCTACTGACCATGATGCTGCTGTGGAGCAGTCGTGAGCTGAAGCTGCAACAGCGGCTGCGCTGGGGCCAGCGACTTGAGCTAAGTGGCATGGTGATCCTGGCAATGCCAGGCATCGTGCTGGCGACCGGTTTCTTCCTGCTGTTGAGTGACACCGTCGGGCTGCCGCAGTCGCCGTATGCGCTGGTGATCCTCACCAATGCACTGATGGCGGTGCCCTACGCGCTGAAAGTGCTGGAAAACCCGATGCGCGACCTGGCCGAACGCTACAACCCACTGTGCCTGTCGCTGGATATCCACGGCTGGCAGCGACTGCGGCTTATCGAACTGAAAGCATTGCGCCGCCCACTGGCCCAGGCGCTGGCCTTCGCCTGCGTACTGTCGATTGGCGATTTCGGCGTCGTCGCCCTGTTCGGCAACGAGCACTTCCGCACTCTGCCTTACTACCTGTATCAACAGATCGGTGCCTATCGCAGCAATGATGGCGCGGTCACCGCCCTGTTGTTGCTGCTGTTATGCTTCCTGCTGTTTACCCTGATCGAACGCTTACCGGGCCGCCATGATAGAGCTTGAAAAACTGACCTACCTGTATGAACACCTGCCGATGCGCTTTGACCTGCGCATTGCGCCTGGCGAACGTGTTGCGGTGCTTGGCCCCAGCGGCGCGGGCAAAAGCACGCTGCTCAGCCTGATTGCCGGGTTCCTGCCGGCTGCCAGCGGCAGGTTGCGGCTCGACGGCAGCGATCACACCGCCACGCCACCGGCCAAACGCCCGGTCTCAATGCTGTTTCAGGAAAACAACCTGTTTGCTCACCTGAGGGTAGAGCAGAATATCGGGCTGGGTCTGGATCCGGGGTTGCGGCTGAATGAACAGCAAAAGCTGCAGCTGGCGCAAATTGCCCGGCAAGTGGGACTGGAAGAGCATCTGTCGCGTCTGCCGTCTCAACTTTCCGGCGGCCAACGCCAGCGCGCAGCCCTGGCGCGCTGTCTGATCCGCCAGCGGCCGATCCTGCTGCTCGACGAACCTTTTTCGGCGCTCGATCCGGCATTACGCAATGAGATGCTGCAACTGCTGCAAGAGGTGTGCGACCAACGTAACCTGACGCTGCTGATGGTATCGCACAATCTGGATGACGCCGCGCGTATCGCCCCGCGTACCCTGCTGGTGGTCGATGGCCGCATTTTTTACGACGGCCCAACGCAGGCGTTGCTGGACGGCAGCGCACCGGAAGCCAGGGTGCTGGGTATTTCACACAAACCGTGATCTGCAGCGCGTTTTTTATGCTGCGCAAATAAACCTGTTGTGTGAATTTTGCGCCTGTGGTTTTATAAAAACCTGACTTTTTTTACTGATGATAAGGTTCCCTGTGATCGCATCCTCGCTGACTTCGACCCTACTAGTTACCGCGCTACCAGCCGCGGTGATGGTCGTCGTGCGTGTGGTGGTGGTCGTCGGCAATGCGCCGTAGGGTCCGAATCAACGCATCGATTCCCAAACCCCGCCGGCGCAAACCGGGCGGGGTTTTTAGTTTCAGTCCCCTGCCCAGAAAAGCGAACCGGCCTTGAGAAAGGATAGGAACATGGCAATTTCGGGCACGCCACAGCAAGGCAACAGCTTCACCGGCGCACAGTTGATCGTTCACCTGTTGGAACGTCAGGGCATCACCACCGTTGCCGGTATTCCCGGCGGCGCTGCACTGCCGCTGTATGACGCACTGAGCCAAAGCACCCGCATTCATCACGTACTGGCCCGCCACGAACAGGGCGCGGGCTTTATGGCACAGGGCATGGCACGCGCCAATGGCAAGGCGGCGGTGTGCATCGCCTCCAGCGGGCCGGGGGCCACCAACCTGGTCACCGCTATCGCCGACGCCAAGCTCGATTCCATCCCGCTGGTGTGTATCACCGGCCAGGTACCCTCTTCGATGATCGGTACCGACGCCTTCCAGGAAGTGGATACCTACGGCATCTCGATTCCTATCACCAAGCACAACCATTTGGTTCGCGATATCCGTGAACTGCCGCAGGTGATCTGCGACGCGTTCCGTATTGCCGAATCCGGCCGCCCTGGCCCGGTGTGGATCGACGTGCCGAAAGACGTGCAAACCGCGGTGATCACTCTGGATGAACTGCCACCGATAGCTATTCCCGACGCGGCACCGGCCTTCGAGACCGCAGCCGTAGCGCAGGCCGCCGCAATGATCAATCAGGCCAAACGCCCGGTGCTGTATCTGGGTGGCGGCATCATCTGCGCCAATGCTCACCAACAGGCGATTGAGCTGGCGGAACGCGACAACCTGCCGACCACCATGACGCTGATGGCGTTGGGTGCCATGCCGGTGCAGCACCCGCTGTCGCTGGGTATGCTGGGGATGCATGCCGCACGCAGCACCAACTTTATTCTGCAAGAGGCCGACCTGCTGATCGTACTGGGTGCCCGCTTTGACGATCGGGCGATTGGCAAAACCGAACAGTTCTGCCCGAACGCCGCCATCATTCACGTGGATATCGACCGTGCCGAACTGGGCAAGGTGAAGCAGGCCAACATTGCCATTCACGCCGACGTTGGCCAGGTATTGCAACAGCTGTTACCACAGATTGAGGCTCAGCCACGCAGCGAATGGCTGGAGACCGTCAACGGCCTGAAGCGCGAGTTTCCGTTCAGCATGCCGAATGCCGAAGATCCACTGAGCCACTATGGGCTGGTGCTGGCTGCTGCG
Organism: Serratia sp. AR11; assembly: GCF_056376275.1. Lineage (NCBI taxonomy): Bacteria > Pseudomonadati > Pseudomonadota > Gammaproteobacteria > Enterobacterales > Yersiniaceae > Serratia > Serratia sp. AR11. The sequence continues at coordinate 719,215 of NZ_CM150739.1, read as the reverse complement.
CGCTGCGTGGATGAAAGCGCCATTATCACCACCGACGTGGGCCAGCATCAAATGTGGGTAGCGCAGGCCTACCCGCTGAGCCGTCCGCGCCAGTGGCTGACCTCCGGCGGATTGGGCACCATGGGCTTCGGTCTGCCGGCAGCGATAGGTGCAGCCCTGGCCGAACCGCAGCGCAAGGTGCTGTGCTTCTCCGGTGACGGCAGCCTGATGATGAACATTCAGGAAATGGCCACCGCCGTCGAGCATGATCTGGACGTGAAAATTATCCTGATGAACAACCAGGCGTTGGGGCTGGTGCATCAGCAGCAAACGCTGTTCTACCAGCAGCGCATCTTTGCCGCCGCCTATCCCAAGCGTACCGACTTTATCAAGATTGCCGCCGGTTTCGGGCTGGACACCTGTGATTTGAACGCCGCAGAAGATCCGCAAGCCGCGCTGGCCGAGGCGATCCAACGGCCTGGTCCTTGTCTGATCCACGCTCTGATTGATATCAATGAAAAAGTGTTCCCGATGGTGCCGCCGGGTGCCGCCAACATCGACATGATTGGAGAATAAGCCATGTCAGAACAATTGAATAATCCACAGGTGATCCTGGAACTGACGGTACGTAACCATCCCGGCGTGATGTCGCACGTGTGCGGCCTGTTTGCCCGCCGCGCCTTCAACGTAGAGGGTATTTTGTGTCTGCCGCTGAAAGACGGCAAACAGAGCCGTATCTGGCTATTGGTGGCGGACGATCAGCGGCTGATGCAGATGATAAGTCAGGTAGAAAAACTCGAAGATGTGCTGCAGGTAAAACGCCATAGCGAGGACGTGCGGGTGTTCGAACAGTTGGAAGCCTTCTTCCAGTAATGTACAGAGGGGCGTTACGCCCCCTTGTTATTACCCTGCCAGCACCTTCCACAGCAAATGCCGGTAAACCGGCATCAGCGGCTGCAGGGACAGGTAATAAAAGGTGCCGAACGCCAGGATCCAGCTCAGCACGCAGGCTATCCGCAGCCGCAGTGGCGACAGCCAGCGGCTTAAGCGGTCATTGCTGCGCTTGCCTTCACGCCACCAGCGCCAGCTCAGCCAGGCGGCCAGCCAAATCAGCATCGCCACCGCAAACAGCAGCCATTTGAATAAGGCACTGTTGGCGCTGGCGGGAATGTCGATGGCCACGCCGGCCAGAATACCCGGGAAGAAATAGACCGGCGGCCAGGTGATACAGCCGATAATGTTCGGCAATGCGAATTTGTACGGCGGCAAGTCCAGCATTCCGGCCACCATCGGCACCAGCGGGCGCGTCGGGCCGACAAAACGGCCAATCAGAACGGTTGCCATACTATGTTGATGCAGCGCGTGCTCGGTCTTGTCGAGCATCGCCTTGTTCTTTTTCAGGAACGACCAGCGGTGCAGCGGCCCCTTGAAAGCGCGGCCGATAAAGTAGGAGATCCAGTCCCCCAGCAGGCAACCGACGATCCCCGCCGCCCAGGCATAATAGAAGTCCACCTGGCCACTGCCGATCAGCGCGCCGATGCTGGCCATCATCACCGTACCGGGCAGCAACAGCCCTACCAGCGCCAGAGATTCCAGAAACGCGACGAACATGACCACCATCAGAGTGAAAGCCAAAGACTGGGTAATCAAATGCTGTAAATAGGCTTCCATTAAACCTCTGTTGGTTATCCAAAGCGCGTGGGCGTGGGATTGTCAGGTGCGGCCGGGAACGAGTCAACCGGTGAATTGTATGCGTTTTTGGCAGAACTGTGCGGCAATGGACAATCACTGTATAAAAACCCATACTATATTTATATTTTCTCCCTTATAGCTTAGCTTGTCAGGAACAGCGCGATGTCACTCCAACAGGGTTTCTTGCTCACCCGCCACTGGCGTGATACGCCCGCCGGCACCGAGGTAGAGTTTTGGCTGGCGACCGACAGCGGCCCGCAGCAACTTCGCCTGGCACCGCAGACCTCGGTCGCCTTTATTCCGGCCGAACAGCGCCAACGCACCGAACTGTTGCTACGGGAAGAGCGGCAATGGGAGCTAAAACCGTTGCCGCTGACCGATTTCCATCATCGTCCGGTGTTGGGGCTGTATTGCCGTCAGCACCGCCAGTTGATCAAACTGGAAAGGCTGCTGAAAGACGGCGGCGTTAACCTCTATGAGGCCGATATTCGCCCGCCGGAACGCTACCTGATGGAGCGTTTTATCACCGCACCGGTCTGGTTCAGCGGCCAGGCGAACGGCAATGGCCCGTTGATCAACGGCCAAATGAAACCGGCACCGGAATACCGCCCGACCTTGAAACTGGTCTCGCTGGACATTGAAACCACCGCCCACGGCGAGCTGTACTCGATCGCGCTGGAAGGTTGCGGCCAGCGCCAGGTGTACATGCTCGGGCCGGCCAACGGTGGCAATGAAGCGCTGGATTTTGACCTGGAGTACTGCGTCAGCCGCCCGCAGATGCTGGAACGGCTGAATCAGTGGCTGGAGCGGCACGATCCCGATGCCATCATTGGCTGGAACCTGGTGCAGTTCGATTTACGGGTGCTGCAAAAACACGCTGAGCGTTACCAAATTCCGCTAAAACTGGGCCGCGGTGGTAACCTGCTCGAATGGCGTGAACACGGCTTCAAACAGAACCACTTTTTCGCCTCCGCTGCCGGTCGGTTGATTATCGACGGTATCGAGGCGCTGAAATCCGCCACCTGGAACTTCCCTTCTTTCAGCCTCGAACATGTGTCGCAGACGCTGTTGGGCGAAGGCAAGTCGATCGACAATCCCTACCAGCGAATGGCAGAAATCGACCGGCGCTTCGCCGAAGATAAACCGGCACTGGCACGCTACAACCTCAAAGACTGCGAACTGGTGACGCAAATCTTCGCCAAGACCGATTTGCTGACCTTCCTGCTGGAACGCGCCACGGTGACCGGATTGGCGGCCGACCGCAGCGGCGGTTCCGTCGCCGCATTCAGCAATCTGTATATGCCACGCATGCACCGGCTGGGTTTTGTCGCCCCCAACCTTGGCGAGCAGCCGGAAGAGCACAGCCCCGGCGGTTTTGTGATGGATTCACAGCCCGGCCTGTATGACTCGGTGCTGGTGCTCGATTACAAGAGCCTGTACCCGTCGATCATCCGTACCTTCCTCATCGACCCTGTCGGACTGGTGGAAGGCATGCAACACCCCGGCGATGCCGATTCGGTGCCCGGTTTCCGCCATGCCCGTTTCTCGCGCAGCAAACACTGCCTGCCGGCGATCGTCGAGCAGATCTGGCAGGGTCGCGAAGCAGCCAAGCGTCAGCAGAACAAAGCCTTGTCCCAGGCTTTGAAGATCATCATGAACGCGCTGTACGGCGTATTGGGATCGAGCGGTTGCCGTTTCTTCGATCCCCGTCTGGCCTCGTCGATTACCCTGCGTGGCCATGAGATCATGCGCCAGACGCGCGAACTGATCGAGGCTCAGGGTTATCAGGTGATCTACGGCGATACCGACTCCACCTTCGTCTGGCTCAAACAGCCGCATGACGAGCAGCAGGCAGCGCAAATAGGCCGGACATTGGTCGAACAGGTGAACCAATGGTGGCAACAGCATTTGCAGCAACAGTATGGGCTGGAGAATGCGCTGGAACTGGAGTTCGAAACCCATTACTCACGTTTCCTGATGCCCACCATTCGCGGTGCCGAACAGGGCAGTAAAAAACGTTACGCCGGGCTGATCGCCAAACCGGACGGCAGCGAAGAGATGGTGTACAAAGGGCTGGAAACGGTACGCACCGACTGGACCCCGCTGGCGCAGCAGTTCCAGCAGCTGCTTTACCAACGTATTTTCAAACGCCAGCCGTATCAGGATTTTGTGCGTGAATACGTTCGCCAAACGCTTAACGGCGATTTCGACGATCGGCTGGTCTACCGCAAGCGCCTGCGCAGAAAGCTGGACGAATATCAACGCAACGTCCCACCACATGTCCGCGCAGCCCGCATCGCCGACGACTATAATCGTCAGCAGGGACGACCGCTGCAATACCAGAACGGCGGCTGGATCAGCTATGTGATGACCGTAGCCGGGCCAGAACCGCTGGAAACCCAGCAGTCGGCGATTGATTACCCCCATTATCTGGAGCGCCAGTTGGAACCGGTGGCAGACGCTATACTGCCATTTTTGCATGACGATTTTACTACGCTGGTGACCGGGCAGATGGGCCTGTTTTAGCATTCAGCCCACTCTGCGGGCTTTGGTGAAGGGTTAAAAAAATTCATCGGGTTTTGCAGGTGACGAACGCGCCGCCTTCCATTACCATAGCGCCCTTCCCAAATTCTGAATCATCTCCCTCACCGCCTGATGACATAGGCATGGGAGCGATACCCTATGGATTTCAAGCTGCAGTTAGGCGCCCAACTCGCTCATCCCCAAGCGCTTACTTGAGTAAGTAACTGGGGTGAGCGAGTGCAGGTAACAACACTGCAGCTTGAAAGACGACGGGTATTAGCTATTGCCCGCCATATTAAAATAAATCGGGATTAGCAACGTTTGATACGGGTGCCGCGGCCCTTTCGCCCGGTAACAAGACTTACTTAAAGAATCGAGCCGACAATATATGCCTTTTACACTTGGTCAACGCTGGATCAGCGACACGGAAAGCGAATTAGGACTGGGAACCGTCGTGGCGCTGGATACGCGCATGATTACCCTGCTTTTCCCCGCCACCGGCGAAAACCGCCTCTATGCCAGAAATGACTCGCCAATCACCCGCGTGATGTTCAACCCGGGCGACACCATCAGCAACCACGAAGGTTGGGAGCTGCAGGTGGAAGAGGTCAAAGAGGAAAACGGCCTGCTGACTTATATTGGCACCCGCCTGGATACCCAGGAAAGCGGTGTGGCAATGCGTGAAGTGCTGCTGGACAGCAAACTGACCTTCAGCAAGCCACAGGACCGTCTGTTTGCCGGCCAGATCGACCGTATGGACCGTTTCGCCCTGCGTTTCCGTGCGCGCAAATACCAGAGCGAGCAGTATCGTCTGCCATTTGCCGGCCTGCGCGGCATGCGCGCCAGCCTGATCCCGCACCAGTTACACATCGCCTATGAAGTCGGCCAGCGCCATGCGCCGCGCGTACTGTTGGCAGATGAGGTGGGTTTGGGTAAAACCATCGAAGCCGGGATGATCATTCACCAGCAATTGCTGGCAGGCCGCGCCGAGCGCGTACTGATCGTGGTGCCGGAAACCCTGCAACACCAGTGGCTGGTCGAAATGATGCGCCGCTTCAACCTGTATTTCTCGCTGTTCGACGACAGCCGTTATTCCGAGGCCAAGCTCGACAGCAGCAACCCGTTTGAAACCGAACAGTTGGTGATCTGCTCGCTGGACTTCGTCCGTCGCAACAAGCTGCGCCTGGAAGAACTGGCCGACGCCCAGTGGGATCTGCTGGTGGTCGATGAAGCCCACCACCTGGCCTGGAGCGAAGAGGCACCAAGCCGCGAGTATCAGGTCATCGAACAACTGGCTGAGCACATTCCCGGCGTGCTGCTGCTGACCGCCACCCCGGAACAGCTCGGCCAGCAAAGCCACTTCGCCCGCTTGCGCCTGCTGGATCCGAACCGTTTCCACGATTACCAGGATTTTGTCGCCGAACAGCAGAAATATCGCCCGGTGGCCGATGCCGTCACCCTGCTGCTGAGCGGTGAACGCCTGGCCGATGACAAACTGAACCTGCTGGGCGAACTGATCGACGAGCAGGATATCGAACCGCTGCTGAAAGCGGCCAACAGCGACAGCGACAACAGTGAGCAGGCGCGTCAGGAACTGGTCACCATGCTGATGGACCGCCACGGCACCAGCCGCGTGCTGTTCCGTAACACCCGTAACGGCGTCAAGGGCTTCCCGCACCGTTTCCTGCACCAGATCAAACTGCCGCTGCCGACCCAGTATCAGACCGCGATTAAAGTGTCCGGCATCATGGGCGCGAAGAAAACCGTTGAGGCGCGCGCGCGCGATATGCTGTATCCGGAGCAAATCTATCAGGAATTCGAAGGCGAGAACGCCACCTGGTGGAACTTCGATCCGCGGGTTGAATGGTTGCTGAACTACCTGGTGGCCAACCGCCACGAGAAAGTACTGGTGATCTGCGCCCACGCCGCCACCGCGCTGCAGCTTGAACAAGTGCTGCGTGAACGTGAAGCGATCCGCGCCGCGGTATTCCACGAAGGCCTGTCGATTATCGAACGCGACCGTGCCGCCGCTTACTTCGCCTCAGAAGAAGATGGCGCCCAGGTGCTGCTGTGCTCGGAGATTGGCTCAGAAGGCCGTAACTTCCAGTTCGCCAGCCATCTGGTGATGTTCGATCTGCCGTTCAACCCGGACCTGCTGGAACAGCGTATCGGCCGTCTGGACCGTATCGGCCAGATGCATGACATTCAGATCATGGTGCCTTATCTGGAAAATACCGCTCAGGCGGTGCTGGGCCGTTGGTTCCACGAAGGGCTGGATGCCTTCGAGCATACCTGCCCGACCGGCCGTACCATTTATGACAGCGGCTACGAGCAACTGATTGGTTTCCTGGCGGCACCGACCGAGCAGGAAGGGCTGGATGAGTTCATTCACCACTGCCGTCAGCAGCACGACCACCTGAAAGTGCAACTGGAGCAGGGCCGTGACCGCCTGCTGGAAATGCACTCCAACGGCGGCGAGAAAGCGCAGGCGCTGGCAGAGGCCATCGCCAATCAGGACAACGACGTCAATCTGGTGGGCTTTGCGCTTAACCTGTTCGATATCGTTGGTATCAACCAGGACGATCGCAGCGACAACCTGATTGTCCTGACGCCATCCGACCACATGCTGGTGCCGGACTTCCCGGGCCTGCCGCAGGACGGCTGCACCGTGACCTTCGATCGCGAACAGGCACTGTCGCGTGAAGATGCGCAGTTCGTCAGTTGGGAACACCCGATTATTCGTAACGGCCTGGATCTGATCCTGTCCGGCGATACCGGCAGCTGTGCGGTTTCCCTGTTGAAAAACAAAGCGTTGCCTGTCGGCACCCTGCTGGTCGAACTGGTCTACGTGGTAGAAGCTCAGGCGCCGAAGCACCTGCAACTGACCCGCTTCCTGCCACCGACGCCAATCCGTATGCTGATGGACCGCAAAGGGACCAATCTGGCGGCACAGGTTGAATTCGAAAGCTTCAACCGTCAGTTGAACGCGGTTAACCGCCACACCTCCAGCAAACTGGTCAATGCGGTGCAACAGGATGTGCATGCCATGCTGCAACAGGCAGAAGGCCTGGTTGAAGAACAGGCTCGCGCATTGATAGAGCAGGCGAAACAGGAAGCGGATGACAAGTTGAGCACCGAGCTGGCGCGTCTGGAAGCCCTGAAGGCGGTCAACCCGAACATCCGTGATGACGAAGTCGAAGCGCTGGAGTTCAATCGCAAGCAGGTGCTGGTAAACCTGAATGAAGCAGGATGGCGTCTGGATGCTATCCGTCTGGTGGTAGTAACTCACCAGTAACCTGCGCACAGGGGAACTTCGGTTCCCCTGTTGTCACTTTCAGCGGAGCCAATTAGATGGAACCCTACAATCCCCCGCAAGGCCCGATGCATATTCTGTATCAGGATGAGCACATTATGGTGGTCAACAAACCGAGTGGCCTGTTGTCGGTACCCGGCCGCGCCCCGGAAAATAAAGACAGCCTGATGACGCGCATCCTGGCGGATCACCCAGCGGCAGAATCGGTGCATCGCCTGGATATGGCGACCAGCGGTGTGATTGTGGTGGCGCTGAACAAGGCGGCAGAGCGTGAGCTTAAACGCCAGTTCCGCGATCGCGAGCCGAAGAAATCTTACATCGCCCGTGTATCGGGCCATCTGGAGCACGATGAAGGCCTGGTGGATTTACCGCTGATTTGTGACTGGCCGAACCGGCCGTTGCAGAAGGTGTGTTTCGAGACGGGCAAAGCGGCGCAAACCGAGTATCTGGTGCTGTCACGCGACGCCGATGGCAGCACGCGGGTAAAACTCATGCCGATTACCGGCCGCTCGCATCAGTTACGCGTGCATATGCTGGCGCTGGGCCACCCAATTCTCGGTGACGGTTTCTACGCCCCGCCAGAAGTCAAAGCCATGGCGCCCAGGTTACAGCTGCATGCCCAGGAACTGCGTATTACCCACCCGGCGTTCCAGACCCCCATGCACTTTCGCGCCGAGCCGGATTTCTGAGTGGGATTAAAGACGGGCCCAGCATGCTGGGCCCTTATCCGGCATTCAGGATCAGACTTACTTGAAGCCTTTCTCACGCTTGATCAGGTCGTATGCTGCCTGAATTTCCTGCGCTTTCTGCTTGGCCATTTCCATCATTTGTGGCGGTAAACCTTTCGCCACCAGCTTGTCCGGATGGTGCTCGCTCATCAGCTTGCGGTAAGCGCGCTTGATGGTGGTGGCATCGTCGCTACTGCTGACACCCAGCACTTTGCAAGCATCATCCAGCGTTGGCCCACGTTGCGCCTGCTGGAAACCGCCGTGCGAATAACCGCCCTGCTGACCGCCGCCAAACTGGCGCCCGCCTTCCATCATGCTGAGGAATTGATCGAACTGCGCACGCGAAATACCCAGTTCTTCAGCAATCACATACAGCACTTGCCGCTCGTTCGGGTGCAGCGAACCGTCGGCGAATGCCGCCTGGATTTGAATTTCCAGAAACATCCGAATCAGGTCAAAACGGCCGAAACAAATGCTGCGGAACTGCTGCAGCGTTTCTCTCAGCGGAAACTGGCTCTGTTTGCCTTCACGAAATGCCTGCTGCGCCGCGGTTCGAGCTTCTCCGTGCAGTTGCAGACGATCCATAAACAGGCTGGCGATCTGAATATCCGCCTCGGTAACGCGTCCTTTTGATTTAGTCAGGTGACCCATCACCTGAAAAGTGGTGCGGAAAAACAGAGTTTGCCGCGTTTGCTGGCCGGAGAAAAAGCCCCGGCTACGCTTATTGCTGCGCGCAGTATCGATCATATGACCGACAATCAGCCCCAAAACTACACCCCAGAATCCCGCGCCAGCCCAAACGGCCACGATGACCCCGAGCAGTTTTCCCCAATACTGCATATACTCCTCAATTATCATGCCGAAAGCCGACTGCTCCCTTCCGTCTTAGGTAAGGGTTAAGGCGATTTTTCTCAGGATTTGGATTATCATACCTGTCATTTATCTTTGCGCCTATCGACGACGCAAGTAAACGGCCGGATTTAACACTAGCGCAACGCAGATGAGTAATATAGTCTCTGACCGTTTGCCGGACATGACGCCTCTGATGACGGAACACCAAAACCGCGTATGAAAAAAAGTTTCCCAACACTGCTGGCCACACTGATTTGGACGGCACTCTACAGCCAGCACGCTCTGGCTGACCTTGCTGAGCAATGCATGCTTGGCGTTCCTGTTTATGATAAACCGCTGGTCAGCGGCGATCCCAACAGCCTGCCCGTCACCATTCACGCCGATGACTCCCGCGCGGACTATCCGAAAAGTGCGCTGTTCACCGGTAACGTGAATATTGAACAAGGCAACAGCACCCTGACCGCCAAACAGGTGGAACTGAACCAGACGCAAAATCCGGGGCAGACCGATCCGGTGCGCACCGTGACCGCTACCGGTGACGTGCACTACAGCGACAATCAGATCAAGCTGAAAGGCCCGAAAGCCTGGTCGAACCTGAACAACAAAGATACCGACGTCTATGAGGGTGACTACCAGATGGTAGGCCGTCAGGGGCGTGGCGATGCCGACAAGATGAAGATGCGCGGCGCCAACCGTTATACCATTTTGGAAAACGGCACCTTTACCTCCTGTCTGCCCGGCGACGACAGCTGGAGCGTGGTCGGTACCGAAGTGATCCACGACCGCGAAGAGCAGGTGGCGGAAATCTGGAACGCCCGCTTTAAAATTGGCGGCGTGCCGGTGTTCTACAGCCCGTACCTGCAATTGCCGGTCGGTGATAAACGTCGCTCCGGTTTCCTGATCCCGAACGCAAAATATGGCAGCAGCAATGGCTTTGAATTTATGCTGCCGTATTACTGGAACATTGCGCCGAACTTCGACGCCACCATCACACCGCACTACATGTCCCGACGCGGCCTGCAGTTGCAGAACGAATTCCGCTATCTGGTGCAGCCGGGCCTGGGCCTGATGGAGTTCGACTGGTTGCCGAACGATAAGGAATACAGCAAGGACAACCCTGACGACAGTAAACGTTGGTTGTTCTACTGGAATCACAATGGGGTGATGGACCAGGTGTGGCGCTTCAATGTCGACTACACCAAGGTCAGCGATTCCAAATACTTTACCGATCTGGACTCCAAATACGGCTCTACCACCGACGGTTATGCGACGCAGAAATTCAGCCTCGGCTACGCCATCGATAACTGGGACGCGACGTTAAGCTCCAAGCAGTTCCAGATCTACGACGATACTGACCGCAGCCGTTCTGACTCTTATAAAGTTCAGCCACAGCTGGACCTGAACTACTATAAAGACGATCTCGGCCCGTTCGATTTCCGCATCTACGGCCAGGCGGCCAAGTTCATCAGCGTCAACCCATACAGCCCGGACGCCACTCGTCTGCATATGGAACCGACGCTGAGCCTGCCGCTGACCAACGGCTGGGGCAGTCTGAACACCGAGGCCAAACTGCTGGCGACCCACTATCAGCAGGATATTCCTGACGGTTTTGCCGCCAACTACAAGAGCCGTACCGGTAACAATGCGCCAGGTCTTGAAGACTCGGTCAACCGCGTGTTGCCGCAGTTCAAGGTCGACGGCAAGATGGTGTTCGACCGTCCAATGGACTGGTCCGAAGGCTATACCCAGACCCTGGAACCGCGCATGCAGTACCTGTATGTGCCGTATCGCGACCAGAGCAACATCTACACCTACGACACCACGCTGCTGCAAACCGACTACTCCGGTCTGTTCCGTGACCGTACTTACAGCGGCCTGGATCGCATCGCTTCACAGAACCGTGTTTCAACCGGTTTGACCACGCGAATTTATGATGACGCTCTGGTTGAACGTTTTAACGCTTCCGTGGGTCAAATCTACTACTTCAGCCGTTCCCGTACCGGTGACCAAACCACGGGTTACGATAACAATGATGATACCGGCAGCCTGGCCTGGGCCGGTGACACCTATTGGAAGATTGACGATCGTTGGGGCCTGCGTGGCGGCCTGCAGTATGACACGCGCCTTAATAGCGTTTCATTGGGCAACGGCGTACTGGAATACCGTCAGGATTCTGAACGCGTCCTGCAGTTGAACTACCGTTACGCCACGCCGGAGTATATTGAAACGGCACTGAACACCACGCAGGTTCCGGCCTATCAGGACGGTATTTCGCAGGTGGGCGTCACCGGCAGTTGGCCAATCGCCGATCGTTGGGCCGTCGTTGGGGCTTATTACTACGACACCCGTGCCAAGCAGTCCGCCGATCAGTTGCTCGGTGTTAAGTACAACACCTGCTGCTGGGCAGTGACCTTGGGCTATGAGCGTAAGATCACCGACTGGAATGGCAGCAACAATACCAGCGTTTATGACAACAAAGTTTCGTTCAACGTCGAACTGCGTGGCCTGAGCAGCGATCACAGTCTGGGCTCCGCAGAAATGTTGCGTGGCGGCATCCTGCCTTACCAGCGTGCATTTTGATGCTTTGTAACACTTTGAAAACGAGAACTTTAACCCGCATTTGCGGATTACATAATGGGAAATGTATGAAGAACTGGAGAACGCTTATTCTCGGATTGGTGGTTTGTGCCAATACCGCGTTCGCAGCACCCCAAGAAGTGGATAAAGTCGCCGCCGTCGTGGATAACGGCGTGGTCCTTGAGAGCGACGTAAGCACCCTGTTGCAGTCGGTAAAACTCAATGCACAGCAGGCCGGCCAGCAATTGCCGGATGACAAAACGCTTCGTCACCAGATCCTTGAGCGTCTGATTATGGATAACATCCAGCTGCAGATGGCCAAGAAAATGGGGATCAACGTTTCTGACGCCGATCTGGACAAAGCCATCGGCAACATCGCCGCACAGAACAAAATGAGCATCGATCAGATGCGCAGCCGTCTGGCGTATGAAGGCCTGAACTACAACACCTACCGTTCGCAGATCCGCAAGGAAATGCTGATTTCTGAGGTGCGTAACAATGAAGTGCGCCGCCGCGTCACTATCCTGCCGCAGGAAGTGGACTCACTGGCCGCTCAGGTTGGCGCCCAGAACGGCAGCGATACCGAAATGAACATCAGCCACATCCTGATCCCGCTGCCGGAAAACCCGTCGCAGGCGCAGGTAGACGACGCGGAAGCGCTGGCAAAAAAACTGATGGGTGAAATCAACGGCGGCGCCGACTTCGGCAAGCTGGCAATCTCCTACTCTGCCGACTCCCAGGCGCTGAAAGGCGGCAACATGGGCTGGGGCAAACTGCAGGAGATCCCGACCCTGTTCGCCGAAAGACTGGTTAACGCCAAAAAAGGCGATGTGGTTGGGCCAATCCGCTCCGGCGTCGGCTTCCACATCCTGAAAGTGAATGATATCCGTGGGGCCAACCAGTCGGTGTCTGTTACCGAGGTTCACGCTCGTCACATTCTGCTGAAACCTTCTGTGGTGCTGACTGACGATCAGGCACGTGCCAAGTTGCAAGAGGTGGCCGAAGCCATCAAGAGCGGCCGCGCCAAGTTTGCTGACGAAGCAAAACAGCTTTCTCAGGATCCAGGTTCTGCATTGCAGGGCGGCGATCTGGGCTGGGCTTCTCCAGACATCTACGATCCGGCCTTCCGTGACGCGTTGATGAAGCTGAGTAAAGGCGAAGTCAGCCAACCGGTGCATTCTTCCTTCGGCTGGCACCTGATTCAGTTGCTGGATACGCGTCAGGTAGACAAAACCGATGCGGCGCAGAAAGATCGCGCTTACCGCATGCTGTTCAACCGCAAGTTTGCTGAAGAAGCGCAGACCTGGATGCAGGAACAACGTGCTCAGGCCTACGTGAAGATCCTTGACGGTAATGCACAACAATAATCGCATCGTAATCACCCCCGGCGAGCCTGCCGGGGTTGGGCCGGATTTGGTGGCAGCGCTGGCGCAACAGGATTGGCCTGTTGAACTGGTGGTGTGCGCGGATCCGGCCTTGTTGCTTGAACGCGCCCGGCAGTTAGACCTGCCGCTGCAACTGCGCACCTATCAGCCACAGCAACCTGCTCAGCCGCAGCGGGCGGGTACCTTGACGGTGTTGCCGGTCGCTACCGCTCATCCGGTAGTAGCGGGTGAGTTGAACGTAGGTAACAGTGCCTACGTGGTAGAAACCTTGGCGCGTGCCTGTGACGGTTGTCTGAACGGTGAATTCGCCGCGCTGATCACCGGCCCGGTGAACAAGGGCGTCATCAACGACGCCGGCGTGCCGTTCATTGGCCATACCGAATTCTTTGCCGATCGCAGCGGTTGCGATCGCGTGGTGATGATGTTGGCGACCGAAGAGCTGCGCGTGGCGCTAGCGACCACCCACCTGCCCTTACTGGCGGTGCCTGGCGCTATCACCCGGCAAAGCCTGCATGAAGTCATCCGCATTCTCGACCACGACCTGAAAACCAAATTTGGCCTCGCCCAACCGCAGATCTACGTCTGTGGCTTGAACCCGCATGCCGGGGAAGGCGGCCATATGGGACGTGAAGAGATAGATACCATCATCCCGGCGCTCGACGCGCTGCGTGCTGAAGGTATCACTCTGATCGGCCCACTGCCGGCAGACACCCTGTTCCAGCCCAAGTATCTGCAACATGCCGATGCGGTGCTGGCGATGTATCACGATCAGGGTCTGCCGGTGCTAAAATACCAAGGGTTCGGCCGGGCGGTAAATATTACCCTCGGTTTGCCTTTTATCCGTACCTCGGTCGACCACGGTACCGCTTTGGAACTGGCCGGCACCGGCACCGCCGATGCAGGCAGTTTTAAAACGGCCTTGAATCTCGCCATTAAAATGATAATTAATTGTAATGAATAATAAAGTCCACCAAGGGCACTTTGCCCGCAAACGCTTTGGACAGAACTTTTTAACCGATCAGTTTGTCATCGACAGCATTGTCTCCGCCATTCACCCGATGCCGGGTGAAGCGGTGGTTGAAATCGGTCCCGGCCTGGGCGCACTGACCGAGCCGGTCGGCGCACGCATGGATCGCATGACGGTGATTGAGCTGGACCGCGATTTGGCGGCCCGCCTGGCGAACCACCCACAGCTGAAAGACAAACTGACCATTCACCAGCAAGATGCCATGACGGTGAACTTTGCCGAAATGGCCGAACAGGCTGGCCAGCCGCTGCGCGTGTTTGGTAACCTGCCGTATAACATTTCGACGCCGCTGATGTTCCACCTTTTCAGCTATACTCAGGCCATTCGCGACATGCACTTTATGTTGCAGAAAGAAGTGGTTAACCGCCTGGTTGCCGGCCCGAACAGCAAGGCCTACGGGCGTTTGACCGTAATGGCGCAGTACTACTGCAACGTTATTCCGGTGCTGGAAGTGCCACCGACCTCCTTCACCCCGGCACCGAAAGTGGATTCCGCCGTGGTACGTCTGGTGCCACACCTGGTGAACCCGAACCCGGTAGGCGACGTGCGGATGCTGAGCCGTATCACCACTCAGGCGTTCAACCAACGCCGGAAAACCGTCCGTAACAGCCTGGGCGACCTGTTCACCCCAGAGCAACTGACGGAGTTGGGTATCGATCCGATACTGAGAGCAGAGAATATTTCTGTGGCGCAATACTGTAAGCTGGCCAACTGGCTTTCAGCCAATCCCGCGCCGCAGCAATAAGGAGTAGTGGTCATGATTGATTCGCCCCGCGTATGTATTCAGGTACAAAGTGTCTATGTGGAATCACAGTCGATACCTGAGGAAGAACGTTACGTCTTCGCTTATACCATCACCATCCGCAATTTGGGGCGTTTCAATGTGCAACTGCTGGGCCGCTACTGGCTGATCACCAACAGCAATGGCCGTCAGACCGAAGTTCAGGGCGAAGGCGTCGTCGGCGAACAGCCGCTTATCCCGCCCGGTGGAGAATTCCAATACACCAGCGGCGCGATCCTTGAAACGCCATTGGGTACCATGGAAGGCCATTACGAAATGGTTGATCATCAGGGTCAGCCGTTCCAGACCGCTATTCCGGTGTTCCGCTTAGCTATCCCAACGCTGATTCACTAATTATGTCGACATATCTTATCGGCGACGTTCATGGCTGTTTTGATGAACTGAAATCGCTATTGGCCCAGGTGGCTTTCGATCCTCAGCAAGACCAGCTGTGGCTGACCGGCGATCTGGTCGCCCGCGGCCCTGGTTCACTGGATGTATTGCGCTACGTGCGTTCACTCGGCCCTGCGGTACGCATGGTGTTGGGCAACCACGACCTGCACCTGCTGGCGGTCTACGCCGGTATCAGCCGCAACAAGCCCAAAGACCGCATCACCCCGCTGTTGGAAGCCCCGGACGCCGACGAGTTGATCAACTGGCTGCGCCGCCAACCGGTATTGCAGGTAGATGAACAACTCAAGCTGGTGATGGCACATGCCGGTATCACGCCGCAGTGGGACATTGAAACCGCGCAACTGTGCGCCCGTGAAGTGGAAGCGGTACTGAGCAGCGACAGCTACCCACTGTTCCTCGATGCCATGTACGGCGATATGCCGAACAACTGGAGCCCGGAGCTGAGTGGGCTGGCGCGCTTGCGTTTCAGCACCAATGCCCTGACGCGCATGCGTTACTGCTTCCCGAATGGCCAGCTCGACATGATCTGCAAAGATGCGCCAGGCACCGCGCCTGCGCCGCTCAAACCCTGGTTTGAGTTGCCACGATTGGTCGATGCCGATTACACCATTATCTTTGGTCACTGGGCATCACTGGAAGGCAGAGGTACACCGGCAGGCGTTATTGGCCTCGATACCGGCTGCTGCTGGGGAGGCGATCTGACCATGCTGCGCTGGGAAGACCAACAGTACTTTACCCAACCTGCCAATCGCCGGGATTTGCTGGACGGCGTGCACCAACAGGCCGCGTCATAATCAAGCCGGGGCGGTCAATACCGCCCCGCTGTTTTCTTCTTAAGCCCCAATCACTCCACCGTCTTCACGCGTAATCATCAATACTGACGAGCGCGGACGCGGACTATTGTTCGGGAAATGAGAGTCTCCTTCTTCCCCCGGATGCTGAACGTTGACGAACATCGTCTTGTAATCCGGCGTGAAGGTAATCCCGGTCAGCTCACACGACTTTGGCCCAACCATAAAGCGGCGGATCTCGCCACTGAGTGGATCGCCCACCAGCATCTGGTTGTTCCCCTGCCCGGCATAATCGCCCTTGTTACTGTATTTACCGTCGGTGAGGATCCACAGGCGACCGGACTTATCAAAGCCCAACCCGTCCGGGCTGTTAAAGGTATTGTCTGCCGTGATATTTGGCGTACCGCGGTTCACCCCTTCCGGATGCGCAATCGGGTTGCCGCACAGCGCATAAATATCCCAGGTGAATGACGCCGCCGTAGCATCGCCGCCCTCATCCCAACGGATAATCTGGCCATAGACATTGTTCGGGCGCGGGTTAGCCGCGTTCAATGGCATGCCTTCTTCGCCGCGCTTGCTGTTGTTGGTCAGTGTGCAGTAGGCACGACCATCATGCGGGTTGACCGCGATCCATTCCGGACGGTCCATTTTGGTGGCGCCCACCTGTGCCGCGGCCTTGCGGGCGAAGATCAACACTTCGGCCTCATCACGGAAACCGTTTTCCGGCGTCAGGCCATTTTTGCCGAACTCCAGGGCAATCCAGCGGCCGGTGCCTTTCAACGGCGTACCGCCGGCATCACCGTCAAACTGCGCCACATACAGCGTGCCTTCGTCCAGCAAACTACGGTTATTGGCCGGGTTAGCCACGTCCACCACACCTTTGGAAACGTATTTGTAAATGTGCTCACCGCGCTCATCGTCACCCATGTAAACCACCAGGCGACCATCCTTGGCAACGGTTACCGCGGCATTTTCATGTTTGAATCGGCCCAGCGCCGTATGTTTGATTGGCGTCGAAGTTGGATTCATCGGGTCGATTTCGACGATCCAGCCATGGCGGTTAAATTCATTCGGATTCTTCGCGACGTCAAAACGCTCGTCGTAATCCGGCCAATTGCGCTCCGGTTCGCTGACTTTTAGCGTATAGCGCTTTTGATCCGCCGTGGTCTTATAGTCGGCCTGATGGGTGCCGAAATAGGTATCGAAGTTCTCTTCGCAGGTCAGATAAGTCCCCCAGGGCGTTTTACCGTTGGCACAGTTGCCGAAGGTGCCCAGGACCTTGCGCCCGGTCGGATCGGCTGCCGTTTGCAGCAATGCATGACCGGCGGCCGGGCCGCTGAACTGCATTTCGGTGTTGGCCGTAATACGACGGTTATAGCGCGACGGACGCTCTACTTCCCAACGCTGGCTGTCACCGGCGCGCTTCACTGCCACGATAGAAACACCGTGCGCGGCCTGCGATTTACGCACATCTTCCAGACTGGTGGCTTTGCTGCCGCCATGGGCAAACAGATACTGCTCGTTAACATATTCATTGTTGATGGCCATCACGCCGTGATTATCATCAATCGGGAAGAAGCTCATACCATCGTTGTTGTCGCCGAACTGTTTTTCCTGGTCGGCGGCACTGTTGTTCCCCTGTGGATCAAAAGCGGCAGCGCCCTCTACCAGCGGCTCGCCCCAGGAGATCAGCACCTCGGCGCGGTACCCCGGTGCAATCACCACCTCATCGGCCGTGGAGGCCGCAATGCCTTTGAAACCCAGCAGCTTGTTCGGCGGTAAATCCTCGGCCAGTGCTTCGGCGGAAACCGTCCAGATGCCGCCGCCGAGGAAACCGGCCAGGCCTACGGCTCCGGCGCTGCCCAGCAGCAGTTTACGACGGGTGGGATCGGTCAGGCGGTCGGCATCTAATGGCTCAATTTTGCTCGTCATTGCATTGCTTCCTTTTTTAAATGGCGCCGCAGTCAAGATTCACCAGAGTTGCCGGGCGCTCAGAGTTGGGCTTCATACTAATCAGGAAGTGTGACGAAAATGTTACAATCAGAAGTCGGCGGAGGTTTGCCGCAGAAACGACAAAGGGCGCAATCTCTTGCGCCCTCAGGAAGATACAACTAACGCCCGGGAATTAACGGTGTTCTAAAATCTCGAAGCAATAGCTGTGAGAATTCACTTCGTCAGCATCGTGGAACTCGCTGAACGACGTTTCCCATTCATCCGGCTCATAGTCAGGGAAATGGGCGTCGCCACCGACTTCGGCATCGATATGCGTCAGATACATGCGATTGGCGCGCGCCAGGAATTGGCTGTAGATACGCCCACCGCCGATCACCATCACTTCTTCCACATCCCCGGCAGCGGCCAGCGCTTCGTCGATAGACGTGGCCCAGGTCACCCCGGCATCGGTGCCGGCGCGGCTGCTTAACACGATGTTATGGCGGCCCGGTAATGGACGACCAATCGACTCGAAAGTTTTACGGCCCATAATCACCGGTTTATTCAGCGTGTTACGTTTAAACCACGCTAAGTCCGCCGGCAGGTGCCACGGCATGGCGTTTTCCATGCCAATAACGCGATCCGCCGCCAAGGCAGCGATCAGGCTGATAATCATTGTTAAACCCTGTGTAGGCAGCAAAATTGCTCACACTATACGTAAAGCCCCAACTGCCGTCGATAGGCTAATCAAGCAATATGAATATATAAGATAGCTCTTATCAGTATATCTAATAATCAATTTTACCGGCTTGGTCACGCTTAAACGCCAGGGCGTTTCCGGTACAGCCACAACCCGGGTAACGACAGCCCGATCGATAACGCGCCGACGATAAAACAGGCCTTGAGGAGGTTGCTCATCAGGGTGGCCATCAGCGCCTCGCTGTAACCCAAATGCGAAATTTCCACCACCGAGATCATCGCGGTATAGGCCGAAATGCCCGGGAACATCGGGATCACTGCCGCCACGGTAAACACCTTCGGGTGTGCCAGCAGCCAGCGCGACCAGTAAATGCCGATCATGCCGATCAAAATCGCCGCCAAAAACGTGGCCCATTCGATGTTCATTCCTGCGTGCATCATCAGCATGCGTGAACCGTGGCCTACTGCGCCAAGCAGCGCACAATAACGCAGCGCGCGCACCGGGACGTTGAATACCATGGCAAAACCCAACGCCGGTACCGCCGCCAGCAGCATGTCCTGCAGCAAAGCCCAAAGCAGATTCATGACCACCCCCGCAGATCCCACAGCGACATCGCCATCACCACGCCAATGCAGGTCGCCAGCGTCAGCAGGCTGGCCATCGCCCAACGCGCCAGCCCGGTATTGATGTGGCCTTTGAACATGTCCGCAACCGCGTTAATCAGCGGAAAGCCCGGCACCAGCAACAGCACGCTGGCAGCCATCGCTACGGTGGAGGTTTCGCTGAACATCGGCAGCCGCAGCAACAGGCCGGAAACCGAGGTGGCGACAAACGCCGTCAGGCAAAAGTTGATCAGTGGATTCATGTGGCGCGCGGTCAGCATTTGGCGCACGCTCATCGCCAGACCACTGGCGATAAAGGTCACGGCGAACGCCTTCTGATCGCCGCCGTTCAACACGCTAAAGCAGCCGCAGGACAGTGCCACCATCAGCACCACCAGCCAGCGCGGATAGCGCAGCGGGCGAATTTTCTCGAAGCGTCGGGCCACGTCGTGCGCGTCCGCCAGCCGGTGTTCCGCCAAAATAACGATATGCTGTACCTCGGTCACCATCTGCATATTGATGCCGCGATCGACGTTCTTGCGCGTCGTCGTCAGGCATTCGCCGTGACTGATTGTCGTCAGCACCACCGCATTGGCCGAGATAGAGCTTTCCACGCTGTCCATCCCCAGCGCCAGCCCCAAACGGGTCGATAACTGCTCCACCACCGTGCTTTCGGCGCCGTGCTGTAACAACAGCAAGGCACATTGAATACACAGACGAGTGATTTCACGCTGTTGCCGGTTCAGCTCCGGCGTTTCTGTCGGGGTTGCCTGATGCATTATGCTCCGTCACGTCCGTGAGTGAATATTCATCATAGTGCTACACATTACCTCATTGGGTTGATGCGTATCAGGGGAAGTGGCGTTATTATCAGCGCAATTAGGCCTTTTGTGCAGAGAGTCAAATCATGCTTGAAACTTCGCTGTTCGTTGCCGGTATTGCTACCCTGGGTATGCTGTCGCCCGGCCCGGATTTTTTCATGGTGATCAAGAATGCCGCCCGCTACCCGCGCCTGGCCGCCATGATGACCGCTTTCGGCGTGATCTGCGGCGTCGCGACCCATATGTCTTACTGCGTTGCCGGATTGGCGGTAGTGATCACCACCACCCCATGGCTGTTCAACGTGCTGAAATACGCCGGTGCGGTCTATCTGGTCTGGATTGGCATTCAGGCGCTGTTGTCACGCGGCGGTAGTAAAATGAACGTCAGTAATGTTCCACAGCAGCAGGTGAGTCTGAAAAGTGCCTTTGTGCAGGGCTATCTGTGTAATCTGCTCAATCCGAAGGCCACGCTGTTCTTCCTGGCGGTATTCACTCAGGTATTGCAGATCGACTCCGGGTTGGGTGAAAAACTGTGGTATGCGGGGATTATCCTTGGCCTGTCCGTCCTGTGGTGGCCGGTGCTGGTGTTCCTGATCCAAAGTGGCCCGGTGCGTCGCGGGCTGGAAAAGACCCAGAAGATAGTTGATAAATTGCTGGGCGGCATGTTGATTGCCCTGGGCATCAAAGTCGCACTGAGCTAACTCTTCTAGAATGGGGCGCAGCACCGTGCTGCGCCCATCGGGTTTACCCCTTGGCTTCCACTACCTCATCCTCTGGTGCCTTGCCGTCAATACTGCCACGCCAGCCACTCTGCTGTACCCGTGCCAACCGATTCTGATCCTGCTCGATAGCCGCACTGAGCATCTCTTTGGCCCGTTGCAGACCCGCGAGACGGAATTCGGTATCCTGATAATTCTCCAGCGTTTCCTCGAGCATTTTCAGGTTGTAGCGCCGGAAGGTATCCGCTTTTTCACGTGCCTCGTAAGCATCCAACCCCAACAGTTCCAGCGTTTCGCGACCGATGCGCAGCGAGCTTTCAAAGGTTTCACGCTCCGGACTTTCCACCCCTAACTGGCGCAACTGATACCAGTGGTCAACATCGCGTGCGCGCGCCACCACCTTCAGGTGTGGGAAATGCCGCTTGGCCAACTCAGTCAATTGCAGATTAGCCTCCACATCATCGATAGCATTGATCAGTACCTTGGCGTGCTCGGCGCCTGCGGCCTCCAGCAGATCGGCGCGGGTGGCATCACCATAAAACACCTTGGTATCGAATTTGCGCAGCGTTTCAATATGGTCCGGATCGTGATCCAGTACCACGGTATGCACACCATTGGCCAACAGCAAACGGCCGGCGATCTGGCCAAAACGACCAAATCCGGCAATGATCACACTGGCATTCTCATCATCGATTTCATCCGCCGGACGCTCGTCTTTCGGCGCGTTTTTCTCAATCCTTGCAGCCACCACCAGCAACAGCGGCGTCACCGCCATCGACAAGGCCACCGCCAGCGTCAGTGATTTGGCCCACTCCGGCGGCAACACCCCGGCCAGCTGCGCGGCCCCGAAGATCACGAAGGCAAACTCACTGCCCTGACCTAATAAAATGGCAAACATGCCGCGCTGGCGTTTCGGTACGCCGAGCCAGGGAGCAATCAACCACAACAGCGCCGCCTTGATCAGCATAAAGCCCAACAGCAGCGAGGCAATCAACAGCGGATGATGGAACAGGGTGCCGAAGTCGATCGACATGCCAACACCGATAAAGAACAGCCCGAGCAGTAGGCCCTTGAACGGCTGAATATCACTTTCCAATGCATGACGGTATTCGGAGCTCGCCAGCATCACCCCGGCAAGGAAAGCGCCCATGGCCATCGACAGCCCGGCCATTTCCAGCAGGATGCCAAAGCCAAACACCAGGAACAGCGCCACGGCGCTAAAGACTTCGCGCATGCCGGAGCGGGCGACAAAGTGCAGCAGTGGCCGGGTCACATAGCGGCCGAGCAGCACCACAATCACCAGCGCGCCGACGACCTTGGCCGCCGACAGGGCGAAGGTCGCTAACGTGGTGACGGCGCCGCTGCTGGCCAACAATGGGATCATCGCCACCAGCGGGATCGCCGCAATATCCTGGAATAACAAGGCCGCAAACGCGCTGCGACCAATCGGTGAGGGTGTCAGGTTACGTTCACTCATCGCCTGCATGGCAATGGCGGTGGAGGACAGAGCCAGCGTCAGGCCAATCAGCAATGCCACCTTCCAGTCCAGCCCGAGGAAATAACAAAAGGCGCTCAATGCCAACCCGCAGGCCGCCATCTGGATAATGCCGCCGCCAAACACCGAAGCACGCAGTGTCCACAGCCGTTTCGGATCCAGCTCCAGCCCGATGATAAACAGCATCAGCACCACGCCAATCTCGGCAAAGGTGAGGATCGACTCGGCATCAGAGACCAGTTTCAGCCCCCAGGGACCAATAATACAGCCGGCGATCAGATAACCCAGTACCGAGCCCAACCCCAGCCGCACCGCGATCGGCACGAACAGCGCGGCCGATCCCAGATAGATCAGCCCCTCAATCATCATATGGTGATTATCCATGCTCGACTCCCTGCTCCGCCGGTTCACTGTGTTCCATCAGGTAATCCACCAGCCGCCGCCGGTAGGCTTCTCCGGCGGCAATCAGCGCCGGTTCATTGCAGGTAAAAGTATTATGCACCGCAAAATACGGCTGCCAGTTCATCCCACAATACAGCGCCGTGGCCTGCAGCGGTTGCCCCAGGGCGGCAAAATTCGGGTAATCGCCCAGTTCGAAATGATGCTCATCGCCACCGCTGGTTACCGCCCACAGGACATCTTTGCCTACCAGGGCATCGCCTTCATGGCCGTAGGCCCAACCGTGCTCCAGCACTTTGTCGATCCACAGTTTCAGCAACGGCGGTTGGCTGTACCACTGCATCGGATGCTGCAGCACCACCAGGTCGGCACGCTCCAGCGCTTGCTGTTCGGCGTTGATGTCGATATTGAAATCGGGATACAGCTCATACAGCGAACGGACTTCCACCTCGGGAAGATCCTTGACCGCCTGCAACAGACGGTGGTTGGCATGAGAATGCCGAGGATAGGGGTGAGCGTAAATTATCAGGATCATGGTTGTCGTCGTTCCTTCGTTCCTTGCCAATATATCAAGCATATACCAATCACACAGAGTGACAGTTTGCTGAATGATTGATAGCGGAAATTTTTAACGCGAGACAACAAATTGGCTGAAGGAGATAAAAAAAGGGCGCTGCATTGAACTGCAGCGCCCCGATGTTACGGCCTGGAGAGATTACTTACCGATGCGTGCGTGCATCTCCTGCACCGAAGTGACCTGTTCAGTCGGGTCAGCCTTCAGCGCCATCGCGGTGGCGAAGCCGCCGTTCAGGGTAGTGTCGTAATGCACCTTGTACTGCAGCGCACTGCGGCGAATCAGCTTGGAGTCCTCAATCGCCTGACGACCGGCCGTGGTGTTTACGATGTAGGTGTACTCGCCATTCTTGATACGGTCCTGAATGTGCGGACGGCCTTCATGCACCTTGTTGACCAGGCGCGGGTTAATCCCCGCTTCGCCCAGCACCACGGCGGTCCCGTGGGTCGCATCCAGTTCAAAGCCCTGTTTCAGCAGGCTTGCCGCCAGATCCACCACCCGGGCTTTATCGCCTTCACGTACCGACAGCAGTGCACGGCCCTGTTTCTTCATGCCTGACTGGCTGCCGAGCATCGCCTTGGAGAAGGCTTCTGCGAAGGTGCGGCCAACGCCCATCACTTCCCCGGTAGAGCGCATTTCCGGCCCTAAAATCGGGTCGACGCCCGGGAACTTGTTGAACGGCAACACCACTTCTTTTACCGAGTAGTAAGGCGGGATAACTTCTTCCGTTACGCCCTGCTCGGCCAGCGTTTTGCCTGCCATCACGCGTGCCGCCACCTTGGCCAACTGGACGCCGGTTGCCTTGGAGACGAATGGCACGGTACGCGCGGCACGTGGGTTGACTTCAATCAGGTAGACTTCGTTGTTCTTCACCGCAAACTGCACGTTCATCAGACCACGAACCTGCAGCTCGAACGCCAGTTTCTCAACCTGCTGACGCATCACGTCCTGGATCTCTTTGCTCAGGGTGTAGGCCGGCAGTGAGCAAGCGGAGTCACCGGAATGCACGCCCGCCTGTTCGATGTGTTCCATGATGCCGCCAATCAGCACCCGCTCGCCGTCGCAAATCGCATCGACGTCGACTTCTACCGCGTCATCCAGGAAGCGGTCCAGCAGCACTGGCGCGTCGTTAGAGACGCTGACCGCGTTCTGGAAGTAACGGCGCAGGTCGATGTCGTCGTAGACGATTTCCATCGCGCGGCCGCCCAGTACGTAGGAAGGACGAACCACCAGCGGGTAACCGATACCGGCCGCTTTCTCTACCGCCTGTTCGATGGTGGCGACGGTGGCGTTGGCCGGCTGTTTCAGGCCAAGACGCTGTACCGCCTGTTGGAAACGCTCGCGGTCTTCCGCACGGTCAATCGCATCCGGGCTGGTACCGATAATCGGCACGCCTGCGGCTTCCAGCTCACGCGCCAGCTTCAGCGGGGTCTGACCACCGTACTGCACGATCACGCCTTTCGGCTTCTCGATACGCACGATTTCCAGCACGTCTTCCAGCGTGACCGGCTCGAAGTACAGACGGTCGGAGGTGTCGTAGTCGGTTGACACGGTTTCCGGGTTACAGTTGACCATAATGGTCTCGTAACCGTCTTCGCGCAGCGCCAGCGAGGCGTGTACGCAGCAGTAGTCGAACTCGATGCCCTGGCCGATACGGTTCGGACCACCGCCCAACACCATGATTTTCGGACGGTCGTTGGTCGGATTAGACTCGCACTCTTCTTCATAGGTGGAGTACATGTAAGCGGTGTCGGTGGCGAATTCCGCCGCGCAGGTATCCACACGCTTGTACACCGGGTGCAGCCCATAACCGTGGCGCAGCTTGCGGATTTCGCTTTCGGCAACGCCGGCCAGGGTAGCCAGACGCGCATCGGCGAAGCCTTTACGCTTCAGGGTGCGCAGGAATTCTTGCGTTAAACCGTTAATGCCGGTTTCGGCCACCTGCTCTTCCAGGCGCACCAGCTCCTCAATCTGCACCAGGAACCAGCGGTCGACGTTGGTCAGGTTGAATACGCCGTCCACCGACAGGCCGGCGCGGAAGGCATCGGCGATGTACCAGATGCGGTCAGAGCCGGCATCTTTCAGCTCGCGGCGAATTTTGGTCAGCGCTTCCGGGTCGTCCAGGCTCACTTTAGGGTCAAAACCGGTGGCGCCCACTTCCAGACCGCGCAGCGCTTTTTGCAGCGACTCTTGCTGGGTGCGGCCAATCGCCATCACTTCGCCGACGGATTTCATTTGGGTGGTCAGACGGTCGTTGGCGCCGGCAAATTTCTCGAAGTTGAAACGAGGAATTTTGGTTACCACGTAGTCGATGGACGGTTCAAACGAGGCCGGCGTACGGCCACCGGTGATATCGTTCATCAGTTCGTCGAGGGTGTAACCCACCGCCAGCTTGGCGGCGATTTTGGCAATCGGGAAGCCGGTGGCTTTCGATGCCAGCGCCGAAGAGCGGGACACGCGCGGGTTCATTTCGATAACGATCAGGCGGCCGGTTTTCGGGTTAACCGAGAACTGCACGTTGGAGCCGCCGGTTTCCACGCCGATTTCACGCAGCACCGCCATCGAGGCGTTACGCATGATTTGGTATTCTTTGTCGGTCAACGTCTGCGCCGGGGCCACGGTGATGGAGTCACCGGTATGGATGCCCATGGCGTCGAAGTTTTCAATCGAGCAGACGATGATGCAGTTATCATTCTTATCGCGCACCACCTCCATCTCGTACTCTTTCCAGCCAATCAGCGACTCGTCAATCAGCAACTCTTTGGTCGGTGACAAGTCCAGACCGCGTTCGCAGATCTCTTCGAACTCTTCGCGGTTATAGGCGATGCCGCCGCCGCTGCCGCCCATGGTAAAGGAAGGACGGATGATGCACGGGAAGCCAACGTCAGCGGCAACCGCCAGCGCTTCTTCCATATTGTGCGCGATACCGGAGCGCGCGGTGTCCAGGCCGATTTTTTTCATCGCCACGTCGAAACGGCGACGGTCTTCGGCTTTATCGATCGCGTCAGCGGTGGCGCCAATCATGGTCACGCCAAATTCGGCCAGCACGCCCTGACGTTCCAGCTCCAGCGCACAGTTCAGTGCGGTCTGGCCGCCCATGGTCGGCAGCACGGCATCCGGGCGCTCTTTTTCGATGATTTTGCGTACTACTTTCCAGTGAATCGGCTCGATGTAGGTCGCATCGGCCATTTCCGGGTCAGTCATGATGGTAGCCGGGTTGGAGTTCACCAAAATAACGCGGTAACCCTCTTCGCGCAGCGCTTTACACGCCTGAGCACCCGAGTAGTCGAACTCACACGCCTGGCCGATAACAATCGGGCCAGCGCCGAGGATCAGGATGCTTTTTATGTCTGTACGTTTTGGCATTTTTACTGCTCCTGATTATTTGGCGTTAGAACGGTAAGTCTCGATCAGTTCGATAAAGTGATCGAACAGCGGCGCGGCATCGTGTGGGCCCGGGCTGGCTTCCGGATGGCCCTGGAAGCTGAACGCCGCTTTGTCGGTGCGGTGAATGCCCTGCACCGTGTGGTCAAACAAGGATTTGTGCGTTACGCGCAGTTCCGCCGGCAGGTTATTTTCGTCCACGGCAAAACCATGGTTCTGCGCGGTGATCATGACGCAGTCCTTATCCAGGTCTTTTACCGGGTGGTTGCCGCCGTGGTGGCCGAGCTTCATCTTCACGGTTTTCGCGCCGCTGGCCAGTGCCAACAACTGGTGGCCGAGGCAGATGCCAAACACCGGAATGTCGGTTTCCAGGAACTGCTTGATGGCGGTGATGGCGTAATCACAAGGCTCCGGGTCACCCGGGCCGTTGGACAGGAAAATGCCGTCCGGAGCCATCTTCAACACTTCATCTGCCGGGGTCTGTGCCGGCACTACCGTCAGGCGGCAGCCGCGATCCACCAGCATACGCAGGATGTTGCGCTTGGCGCCGAAGTCATAAGCCACTACGTGGAATGGCAGCTCGGAGGCCGCTTTGGCTTCCGGCAGTTCGCCTTCAAGCCGCCAGCTGCCTTGCTGCCAGCTGTAAGCTTCCTGGGTGGTCACTTCTTTCGCCAGATCCATGCCTTTCAGGCCCGGGAAACCTTTGGCCTTGGCCAAGGCCAGGGCTGCATCCGGGGTATCGGCAGCAATGATGCAGCCGTTCTGTGCACCCTTCTCACGCAGCAGACGGGTCAGCTTGCGGGTATCAATATCGGCGATCGCCACGATGTTATGACGCTTCAGGTAGTCAGACAGGCCTTCTTCGTTGCGGTAGTTGCTGGCAATCAGTGGGAGGTCGCGAATGACAAGGCCTTGGGCGTGTACTGCGGAGGATTCTTCGTCAGCAGCATTGGTGCCGACATTGCCGATATGAGGATAAGTAAGAGTAACGATCTGGCGGGAGTAGGAAGGATCAGTGAGGATTTCTTGATAACCGGTCATCGACGTATTGAAGACCACTTCTCCTACTGCCGTACCCTCTGCCCCGATGGCCCGACCGTGGAATTGGGTTCCGTCTTCGAGAACCAATAGCGCTGACTTAATCAAAACACCCTCCAAGGAATAATCAATCACAATATTTGCATATTAATTCAGATATCGCGATCTAAATCAATGCAAAAACCGCCCTCAAGGTCAATTTTTGGCAAATTGGGCGCATTCTAATGATGAGAGCTCCGCTTGTCTACCCAAAGCGCCATTTTTTCTCTTATTTTTGCACTTCTCGACGTTTAATAGGGTTAGCAGCCATAAAAACACCGCTAAACTCGGGTTGGTAAACGGTTGCGGGGATGAATGACAAAAAAGCGCGATGATGAAGGCAAAATTCAGGGCAAAAAACATCACCATCAAGAGATCCCGGTTAAAAAACATATGAAAACACACAAAAACAGCCACTACAAAAATAAATAATCGCATAACTCATGTTTTATGTGTTAAAAAAAAGGACAATAAAATTATTGTCCATTAATCATAGCATTATGATCAATACAACCACATCACGATGGTATATAAATCAATTATAATTGGTCTAAATTGAGCACATCTCGCATATCAAACAGCCCTTTATCACGGTTATGCAACCATGATGCCGCCCGTACCGCCCCGCTGGCAAAAGTCATCCGGCTGGAGGCTTTATGGGTGATCTCAACCCGCTCGCCAATGTCGGCAAACATGGCGGTATGCTCACCCACGATATCGCCTGCACGAACAGTGGCAAAGCCAATGCTCTTCGGATCGCGTTCACCGGTATAACCTTCACGCGCATACACCGCGCACTCTTTAAGATCGCGCCCCAATGCGCCAGCGATAGCCTCACCCATTGCCAACGCCGTGCCCGAAGGGGCATCCACTTTATGGCGATGGTGCGCTTCAATAATCTCGATATCGGTATAGTCGCCCATCACCTTAGCGGCTTTTTCCAACAGTTTCAGCACCAGATTGACGCCGACGCTGAAGTTGGCGGCAAAGACGATCCCAATCTGCTGCCCGGCGGCACGGATGGCGTCTTTACCGGCGTCATCAAAGCCGGTAGTGCCAATCACCATGGCTTTTTTATGCTCGACGCAGAAAGCCAGATAGGCCAGGGTGCTTTCCGGGCGGGTGAAGTCGATCAGAATATCGAAATCATCGACCACCTTTTCCAGACTGTCGCTAACGGTCACACCCAGTGCGCCAACGCCCGCCAGTTCACCGGCGTCGGTACCGATCAGGCTTGAACCTGGCCGCGATATCGCTGCCCCCAGCACCACGCCCGGTGCCTGCTGTACCGCCTGGATCAATTGACGGCCCATACGGCCGCCGGAACCCGCAACCGCGATGCGGATTAATGAATCAGTCATACTTGCTCTCTTGTTGATTTGACGCCTATCCCATTAGGCTATCGGTTCAGGGTAACTGCCTCGCCCTATCACCGCCAGAGGATTCATTTCATAATTAGAAAATTATGATATCTCTCGTATTTCATCAGCAATGCTGTCAATGGGTTAACAATTGACCTAAAAGTGTCTGTTGCCGATTGTACATAATCATGCAATTTCAATGGCTAAACATCGCAGGAAAAAACCCTCATTTCATTCACTAAAACCGGCATGGGTACCACCAATCAGCCGCTTAGCTTAGTATATGGCGTAACTGCCGCTTTATTGCCTGAGAGCCACGGATGAAAACCGCACCCACGACCCTATCGGAAACCCTGACGCAAGATTTGGCACGCCGCATCATCAGAGGCGATTTGCCGCCCGGGCTGTCGTTGCCGGGGGAAAATGAGCTGGCACAGCAGTACGAGGTTTCACGTACCTCGGTACGCAATGCCTTGCAGGTGCTGGCCGCAAAAGGGCTGATTTCCATCCAGGCCAAGAAGCGCAGTACGGTTAACTCACGCCAGCAGTGGAGCTTTTTGGATACCGATGTTCTGGCCTGGCTGGCAGAAGACAGCCTCGATCCGTTGTTGATTGAACAGCTAATGGTCACTCGTTTGATCTTTGAACCCAATATCGCCGCGCTGGCGGCGGTTAATGCCACCGGTCATGATTTGGCGGCGCTCGAAGATGCCTGCAAGTTGATGGCGCAAGGGCAGCAACAAGCCAGCCGCGAACTGTTCGAACAGGGCGATATGGCATTTCATCTCGCTTTACTGGGGGCCAGCCATAACCCCTTTTTACATTCATTAGGCAGTGCGCTGTCCGCCGCAATGGCCCTCTCTTTTCAGCAAACGCTGGAAGAGGACGTACGCCTGGCCCAAAAAGCCGTAGAAGAACACCAACAGCTGCTGGAGGCTATTCGCTTCAAGCAGGTGGAAAATGCGCGCCAATGCATGCGTGTCATTCTGCTCAACGCGGCCAGAAAGAATAATTGGCATAAACAGCCGGAAATGTTCGCTCATATCCTCTAAAAACCCTCCTTTGCTGTAATTTCGATCAATCTCACAGTTCCCGAGTGCTTTTGGCTCTAGCATTCTTGTATTACAAGATTGATAGTTTTGTATTACCTGAATGAATAATAACTGAACGGCTTACTTCTGGGGCGGGCTTCACCGACAGTTCGGTGCCAGCGCTTTCCGCATAAAAATATAACGCATTGAATAAAAAGGTGTTGTTATGAAAAAAATCGCTGTTCCCGCCAAAACTAACCGGCAAACCCTGCAGGTTTGCTTTCTCGCCGCCTTAGCAGGGCTGCTGTTTGGCCTGGATATGGGGGTAATCGCCGGTGCATTGCCGTTCCTGGCCCACGAATTCAGCCTGTCCAGCCAACAGCAGGAAATCGTGGTCAGCATTATGATGCTCGGTGCCGCACTCGGGGCACTGGGCAGCGGGCCGATGTCTTCCCGCCTTGGCCGTAAAAAAAGCCTGTTGTTGAGCGCCGTGTTGTTTGTCGTCGGCTCTGTCGGTTGCGCCATTACCCTTAATCTCGAAGTGTTGGTTATTTCGCGCTTTATTCTGGGTTTAGCCGTCGGCGTAGCGTCGTTCACTGCACCACTGTACCTGTCGGAAATCGCCCCGGAACGAATTCGCGGCAGCATGATCTCGCTTTATCAATTGATGATTACTATCGGCATTCTGGCGGCCTTCCTGTCTGACACCGCCTTCAGCGCCGGAGGTCACTGGCGCTGGATGCTGGGTATTATCACATTCCCCGCCATCATCCTGTTTATTGGCGTGGTGACGCTGCCGGAAAGTCCGCGCTGGTTAGCCATGAAAGGCCGCAGCGAGCTGGCCTCAAAGGTGCTCATGCTGCTACGTAACTCGGATGATGAAGCCCGCGTGGAACTGGACCAAATCCGTGAAAGTCTGCAAATGAAGCAACGCGGCTGGCAACTGTTTCGCCACAATGCCAACTTCCGCCGTTCCACCTGTCTTGGCATCTTGCTGCAATTTATGCAGCAGTTCACCGGCATGACGATAATCATGTACTACGCACCGAAGATCTTTGAAATCGCCGGCTTCTCCACCACCAGCGAACAAATGTGGTGCACCGTGATCGCCGGGTTGACCAACGTGCTGGCTACCTTTATCGCTATCGCGCTGGTCGATCGTTGGGGACGCAAGCCAATGCTCAAGCTGGGTTTCGGTGTGATGGCCATTTGCATGGGCACCCTGGGTTATATGTTCCACACCGGCATCAGCAATCCAGCAGAACAATACGCAGCGGTTATGGTGCTGCTGATTTTCATCACCGGCTTTGCCATGAGTGCAGGCCCCTTGATTTGGGTATTGTGCTCCGAGATCCAGCCGCTGGCCGGACGCGATTTTGGCGTTACCTGCTCCACCATGGCCAACTGGATGGCCAATATGATCATCGGCGCTACCTTCCTGACACTGATCGACACCGTCGGCAGTGCCAGCACTTTCTGGCTTTACGCTGGGCTCAACCTGTTCTGTATCTTGCTGACGTTATGGCTGGTGCCAGAAACCAAGAATATCTCGCTTGAACACATCGAAAAAAACCTGATGAACGGTGTTGCCCTGCGCCACATCGGCAAATCACCGCAGCCGAAGGCTGATGTTCGCTCCTTGAATACGCCGGTATAACCCGACTAATAAATCTGAGGAACCGCTCATGAAGTTGACGACGGAAAAGCAGACGGTGAAGCAAGCCGTTGAAACACAGGTCTACGGTAAGATCACACGCCGCCTGATCCCTTTTTTGATCCTGTGTTATTTCTTCGCTTACCTGGACCGCGTTAACGTCGGGTTCGCCAAGCTGCATATGCAGGATGCTTTGAACTTCAGCGATACCGTCTATGGCCTGGGCGCCGGTATCTTCTTCATTGGTTATTTTATTTTTGAGTTGCCCAGCAATCTGCTGATGCAACGCTTTGGGCCACGATTCTGGATAGCCCGCATCATGGCGACTTGGGCAGTACTGTCAGCGGCCATGATGTTTGTCACCACCCCCACCAGCTTTTACGTGTTGCGCTTTCTGCTCGGCGTGGCCGAAGCCGGTTTCTTCCCCGGCATCGTGTTCTATTTAACGCTGTGGTTCCCATCATGGCGTTCCGCCCGCACGCTGGGGCTGTTTATTCTGGTCACGCCGCTGTCGGTGATCATCGGCAGCCCGCTGTCGGGTTTGATCCTCAAGCTGTTTGAAAACGTCGGCGGCTTGCATAACTGGCAGTGGCTATTCCTGATTGAGGCAATCCCGTCTTTACTCCTGGCCTTTGTGGTGTTGCGTTACCTGGATAACAATGTGGCCGAAGCCAAGTGGCTAACCGCCGAAGAGAAAAACCTGGTACAGGCCGATCTGGCTAAAGATCAGGCCAACCGCGACCGGGCGGCCAACGGCAAAGCGGCTCACAGTCTCAAAGAGATGCTGGCTAACCGCTACGTCTGGCTATTGGCATTGATTTTCTTCAGTTTTAATGTCGGCTACTACGGCATCAGTTTCTGGCTACCTTCCATCATCAAAACCTCGGGCATCAGCGACGATTTGCAAATCGGCCTGCTGGCGGCCTTGCCCTACGTATTTGGCGCGTTGTTTATGATATGGAACAGCCGACACTCCGATCTGAAACAGGAGCGGCGCTGGCATATCGCCATCCCGGCGGTGATCGGCTGCATCGGGCTGACACTCAGCGCTTACTGCAGCGGCTCGACCTTCTGGATGATGACGTGGATCTGCGTTGCCATGTCCGGCACCCTGGCGCTGATCCCCACCTATATCAGCCTGCCGGGCGCATTGCTTTCCGGCACTGCGGCAGCAGCCGGTATCGCACTGGTGAATTCGGTCGGCAATCTCGCGGGGTTCTTCGGCCCCACGGTGCTCGGCTGGCTGAAAGACCAAACCGGCCAGACTGACAGTGGACTGTATATTTTGGCGGGCTTCCTGCTGCTCTGCGCCCCGTTGATCTTCATGCTTCCGGCCAGATTGATAAACCCAAAGATCAAACCGCATCAGGCGACTCAGCCTGATACCGAAGGCCCTTTAAATATAACTGAGAGATTTTAATTATGAGCGGATGTGGAACCTGTGGCGGCGGCAGTTGCGGCGCGCATTTTAACCCAATCCTCGAGGGTGATGACGGTGCGCTGAAACGTGCGTTGTATAAATCGATGGGCCACAGCGACGAACAACTGCGACGCCCGGTGATCGCCGTGGTCAACAGTTATACCAATGCCACCGCCGGCCACGTCAACCTCAATGAACTGACGGCCAGGGTGTTACAGGGTATTGAAGAGGCCGGTGGTGTCGGCATGGTGTTCGGTACTATCGCCCCCTGCGATGGCATTGCCGAAGGACATCTGGGCATGCGCTACATCCTGGCCGCCCGCGAGGTGATCACCGCCTCAATTGAAGTGATGATGCGCGCCCATCGTTTCGACGGCATGGTACTGCTGGGATCTTGCGACAAAATTGTGCCTGCCATGCTGATGGCGGCGGCACGGCTGGACGTTCCGGCGATCATGGTCAACGGTGGGCCGATGTATCCGGCGGAATATAAAGGCAAGCACTGGGACGGCAACATCGTCACCGAAGCCATCGGCTGGAAAAAACGCGGCGAAATCGATGAGGCAGAATTCGCTCATATCGAAAATATCGCC
Source organism: Serratia sp. AR11 (assembly GCF_056376275.1). Classification (NCBI taxonomy): domain Bacteria; kingdom Pseudomonadati; phylum Pseudomonadota; class Gammaproteobacteria; order Enterobacterales; family Yersiniaceae; genus Serratia; species Serratia sp. AR11. Next base: position 685,391 of record NZ_CM150739.1, on the reverse strand, counting down.
GAGCCAGGCCCCGGCTCCTGCACCATGTACGGTACGGCTAACACCATGTGCTGTATCGGCGAAGTTTTGGGTATGAGCCTGCCGGGTAGCAGCACACTGCCGGCGGTATCAGCAGAGCGGCGCGAATGTGCTGTCGAAACCGGCCGCCAGGCAGTGGCGCTGGTGCTCAATGGCATCAACGCACGCCAAATCATCACCACCGCATCGATCCGTAATGCGATGGTCTATCTGTTGGCCACTGGGGGGTCCACCAACGCCATTTTGCATCTGCAAGCCATTTATTACGAAGCCGAACTGGGGCATCTGCCGCTGTCCGCCTTCGATGAGCTGAGCCATCAGGTGCCGCTGGTCGCCTCGCTGTACCCGGCCTCCGAGCATGACATGATTGATTTCTGGGAGGCGGGCGGCGTACCGGCGGTCGAAGTTGAGATTGCCAAACTGCTCGACCTTAACGCCTTGACCGTCACCGGCAAAACCAAGGCTGAGCTAGTGGCGAAGACCCCGCCGAGCCGACGTCCGGAGGTCATCCACACCCTGGCCATTCCGGTGCGCAATGAAGCCGGCGTTGCCGTGCTGCACGGCAACCTGTCGCCGCTCGGCTGCGTGGTGAAGCCTGCGGCCGTGCCGGAAAATTTGATGCGTTTCCGTGGTCCCGCTGTGGTGTTCAACAGCGAGCAGGAATCGGTCGACGCCATTATGTCCGGTCAAATTAAGCCGGGTAGCGCACTGGTGTTGCGTTACGAAGGGCCTAAAGGCGGCCCCGGCATGCCGGAAATGTATAAACCGATGAAATCACTGGAAGGTATGGGCCTGTCCGACAGTTGCGCCTTGATCACCGATGGCCGTTTCTCCGGTTCCAACCGCGGGCTGTTTGTCGGCCACATTTCACCTGAGGCGGTGGAGGGCGGCGAACTGGCACTGGTGCAGAACGGAGACCCGATCTCCATCGATATTCCAGCTCGTACCCTAACGCTGCATGTCAGCGAGAGCGAACTGATCCTGCGACGTAAAACCTGGCAACCGGTGGATAAAGAAGTGCCACGCGGTTTCCTGCGACTTTATCGCCGCTGGGCAATGCCGGCCGCTCAGGGTGCCGTACTGGCTGACAGGGAGGAAGAATAATGAGCCGTTATCAAGCCGCAGATATTTGCGGCGTCAATCCTATTGTCGCTATGCCGTTTAGGGCTGACGGCGAGATAGATGAAGCAAGTTTTGTGCGATTGCTGGAGCATTTAGCCGCCACCGGCGTTCAGGGAACGACGCTGTTTGGCATCGCCAGTGAGTTCCCTAAACTGGACGACCGCGAACGCGCTCGGCTGGCGGAAATATTTATCGCCACGCTGGCGGGCGCCCCACTGTACCGCGCGATCTCAGTCACCGATCACAGCAGCGAAGTCGCCGTTAAACGCGCTCGTCATTATCAACAACTGGGGGCGGACGCGTTGATGCTGCTGCCGCCATTTTTCCTGCAGCCCAGTCCGCAGGCGATCCAACAGCACATTTTTGCCGTACTGGATGCCGTAGACATCCCGGTGATGGTGCAATACGCGCCGGGCGAAACCGGGTCGCCGATCACGCCTCAACAATTGGCTGACGTGGCGGCACGCTACCCCCATGCGGTGTTCAAGATAGAGTGCAATCCGCCGGTGGATTACACCAAAGAATTTCTGCAACTGGCGCCGCAGGCCAGCGTGTTAAATGGCTATGCCGGGCTTTATATGTTGCAGATGCTGGCGGCGGGCGGCAAAGGCGTGATGCCCGGCGGTTCGTTCAGTGAGGTTTATCTGCGGATTTATCGCCACTGGCAAGCCGGAGAGACTGAACTGGCGCAAAGGCTGCATCAGGCACTCTTGCCTTACATTCAGCGCTGGATGAGCCACTGCGAATACATTATTCAGGTTGAGAAGACGATTCTGCAGCGGCGCAATATCATTGCCACCGATTACTGCCGTCACCCCGGCTGGCAACTCACCGCAGACGATCACCTGATGATCGACCGGTTTTTAGGCCAGTTTTCTCTTTAGCAAAACAGTCCTTGCCGAGGTTTATATGCTTATCGACAAATCCGGACGAGTGGTGATCGTCACCGGTGCCAGCCAGGGCATAGGTCTGGCTATTACCAAGGCCTTTCTCGCTAACGGCGATAGCGTTATGGGTTGCGCCGAACCAGCCCTGGAGAAAGCCCCCCATGCCCAGCAATTGCGGCGCGAGTACCCGCAACATTTTTTCTACGACTCGGTGGATGTCACGCAGACCACCGAGATAAAACGTTTTGTCGCCAATACTGAGCAACGGTTCCATCGTATCGATATTGTGGTTTCCAACGCCGGTAAAAACGTTTTCAAAGGCATTGATTGCGAAGAAGAAGACTGGACACATAACTTCAATCTCAATCTGCGCTCACATTGGTATCTGGCCAAATGTGCCCGTGCGGCCCTGACCCAAAGCCGTGGCGTGATCCTGGTGATCACCTCCAACCACGCATTCTCCACCCTGCCGGGCTGTGCGCCGTATAACATCAGCAAGCGGGCACTACTCTCCCTGGTACAAAGCCTGACTATCGAGTGGGGTCCGGCGATCCGCACTCTGGGGATTGCTCCTGGTTTTATCGATACCGAAGGCAACCAAACCTGGTTCGATAGCCACCCAGATGCCAAACTGGCGCGGGAAAGAACCGTAAACAAGCACCCGGTCGGCCGCCTGGGAGCACCTGAAGAAGTCGGTGATTTGTGTTTGTTTCTCGCCAGTGAACACGCGGGATTTATCGCAGGCACCACGATTGTGATGGACGGAGGGCGCAGTGCCATCATGCAGGATGAAGACCCCGACTAACTGAAAGAAAAACGGGGAGCCAAAGCCCCCCGTTCGACAGACCATTCAACCGGCTAGGTTAACGTAGCCACCTCGTCGGCGATTGCCATCAGTGCATCATGACGGGCGTAATCGGTCTGCACCACCGCAGCACGCTGCCGATAAGCCGGCTGATCCAGAATTTGCTGCACCGCCTGACGCAACTGCCCCTCATCCGGGGTGCTGGTATGCAGGCTAATGCCGCAGCCCGCTGCCACCACTCTGGCGGCGGCTTCGAGTTTATCCTCGCCGGTTCCAGCAACAATCAATGGTACTCCCTGATCCAGGGCGTAGTTGATTGAGCCATAGCCACCGTTGGTGATCAGCAGCGCCGCCTGCGGCAGCCAGTGTTCGAAAGAGATAAACTCCCGCGCTCTGGCGTTAGCGGGCAACAGCGCCAGCAGTGGGTCGACGGCACGCCCGCCAGTGGTCGCCAAAACCCGTACCGGCAATTCAGCCAGTGCTTTCAGCGTCGGGACAATCAACTGGTGCAGATCGACATTCGCCAGCGTCCCCTGCGAAACAATCACCAACGGCCGCCGGTCGGCCTCCTCCCATTCATCGGTGGCTTCAACCGCCGCCACCGCGCTGCGCAGCGGCCCGATAAAGCGCACGCTGTCCGGCAGATCTTCGCGCTGATACTCCAGCGCCGGAGTGGCCAGTTGCAAAAAGCGATCGCAGCCGCCAATCAACGCATCGGTAAAAGGCTGTTGCAGCGGCCGGCTACCAGATTGTGCCATCGCAATATCAAAACTCCGTTGCACCTCATCAATTAACGCGCGAGTGTCTTCGTCCACCAACTGCTCTCGCTGCAGCTCTCGTGGCAACAGCGCAGGAGGAATACGCGGCCCATAGAAGATTGAATCCCTTGAGGAATACGACAACGGCGTTACCCCAATGCCAATCACCGGTGGACGATCCGTCCTCTGTAACAACGGCAGCACCCCATAAAAGCAGTTTTCCACGATCAACAGATCAGGAGTCTCGGCAGCCATCACGCTGCGTAACTGCTGATCCAACAACGGGATCGGGGCGGCAAAGAAGTCTTTCAGCGCCAGTGCCATCTGTGCATTGCCCGGTGGTAGCGCAGCCCGTTCAGGAAAGTGCTGCTCAAGATAGCGATAGTCGAAATCTACCCGCTCATCAAAGGCGATAAACTGCGCGCCTGCTGCCTCAGCGCGTTGACGAAACAGCGCACCGGTCATCACCCGCACCCGGTGCCCTTGCCCAATCAAGTACCGGGCAATGCTCAGCATCGGATAAACGTGGCCGGGCGTGGCCACTGCGGTCATCAGAATACTTGCCATAGGGATTAAACCTCTGCGTTAGCTGGCTTCAGTGCCTGATTGGCGCACACCGGGTTGCTCTGAATATGCACCCGCTGCAAATGGCGAGCAGAACGCGCGGTAAAGCCTTCGCGCCCGTGCAGCAGCGAGAAGTTATCCGCTATCACCACATCTCCCTGCTGCCATTGATGGGCGTAATAATGACGCGGATCGTAGAGATGCTGTTGCAGGGTCTGATGAAATGCCTCCTGCTGCTCCTGCGGCACCCCGTGATATTCCAGCGCGTGCTGGTTAAGGAACTTTTTGCCTTCGGTCGGCGGCTCGTTGTAGCGCATGATCTGCCCATTACCGTTCGGATGATCCACTACCAGCGGCGAACGAACCTCACCGCCGTAATGCACCACCTGCTTAATGCGATAAGAGATCGACACTTCCCGCCACTGCGCCAACAAAGACTCATCGGCATTAGCCAGCAGGCACGTGGTGTCGACAAAGGTAGTGCGGCCGCCTTCATCCTGTGAAGGTGCTGCCACACAATGGAACAGCTGGAATTCCGGAATGGTCGGCTTGTACATGCCATCCCAATGCAACGGCACATAGCTGCTGTCGAAAATATGATCTTTGGCATCCGGATGCTCTTTCACGTCCAGCACCGCTCCGAACGGCCACATCATGATTTCGCCCCAGCCTTCGGCATAGCGGGTTAGTAACTGCGGATCGGTAAAACCAGAGTCGAAGCCGCGCAGCACCAGCAGGTGATGCTGCTGGGCCAGTGAACGAAGCGCTGCCACCGGCAGTTCGCGAATAGATTGGCCAGGATACTGCGGGGTCAGCACTGCGCCAAAAGGGGTATTAAGTTCAATGCGGCAGTTCAGCGTTTGATTTTCCATGGGTCACTCTCCTTGAATCGAATTTGCTGCTCACACGGCCACCGTGCCGTTAAAAGACGCCCGTTAAAGTGGCGGGCGCAAGATGCTGCATTACGCCATCTGTGGCTGTTCAACCAGGTAATGGCTGGGTGTTCCGCGGATCGCCACCAGTTCGCCCGCCAGCTGCTGCGCGTCTTTGCGCTTCATCAGCACAAACTGTCCGTTAACGTTGGCTGCCACGCCATGCCAGGGAGTCAGCCAGTCGTCTTTGGTCGGCATCATGTGGATCCCCATTTTCAGGCTGTCGGCGGGCTGTGGGTGAATCGACAAACGTATTGCCAGCGGGAAATGCTGGGCCAGCAAATTGCCCCAGGCCCAACTGCGCTGGATCACGCCACAGGCGCGCTGTTTGGCGTCTTTCTGCAGCGCTGCATTGGAGCCGCTGTAGCCCGGTAGTTGGCTGTCTTCATACAGGAATCGGGTGATTGCACGATACAACTGCAACCCCTGCTCGTCCTGCATCAACCGGTGTTTGATCGTCTCCTCCGGCTCGGCATAGCCGTCAACCAGCAACTGCCGCAGCAGGTCATAGTCACCGGTATACTCGGCCAGCCCTTCCACGTCACCCAGATTGAAAACGCTCAGATGAGTCGCCCCCACCTCGTGCAGCAGGTTTTCAATTTCATGCTGATAACGGTTGATCGCGTCGTCGCTGACACGGATTAAATCACCGAAAACGTGGCCATCGGAGCAGATGATGATATGAGCACCCGGCGGGTAATAAAGCTGAATACGCTGACAGAGGGAATTAAGAAATATCAATGACAGTCGTTCGGCCATATCGGGCAGTGCACCGATCACCTTATTAGTATTGGGTGATTTGGTCGGGAAGGCAGGCAGGACAAATTCAATGCGCTGCTCATTTTCAATAAATTCCCGAATACGCGGTAATTGCACCAGAGCAACTGCCTGTTCCTCTTCAGCGTTTGAACTTTCCCCACCCGGAAATCGACGCCGATATTGCAATAGCTCATGAAGGATTTTTAACGATATTTGTTCAATGCGAGCACTATCCACAATTAACTCCTGTTCAGATGTGGCACAGGCAACTTATTTGCAAACGCAATAAGACTTATCAAAAAGAGAGAGGCCGAACGGGAAGTCGGACTTACCTCGCGATTTATCTGCGTCAGGCAATATAGAAGAGATAATGCTATATTATTAGCCCTTATAATTAACAATCTTGGTTAAGTTGAACTTAACAAACTATGAGTAATATTCTAAAACGCATGGCTATTTTTTCTAAAGTTGTCGATTGCGGCGCATTCAGCACGGCAGCCAAAGAATTAGGCATTACAACCTCCGCCGTCAGCCAACATATCCGCCTGCTGGAAAACGAGTTGGGCATTCAATTACTTCTGCGTTCTACCCGTTCACTGAGCCTGACCGAGGCCGGGCTGTGTTTTTATGAGGATTGCGTGTTGATGATCCATGCCGCCGAACGCGGGCAACAACGTATTGCCGCGCTACGCGGTGAACTGGCCGGGGAACTGCGCGTCGCCACCTCTACGGAGTTTGCCACTCATTATCTGGTACCGGCGCTGCAAAGCTTCCTGGACGAACACCCGCGCATCACACTGAGGCTGGAAATTCATGATGAAAAGATCGACCTGATAAACCAGCGTATTGATCTGGCGATCCGCGGTGGCGTGATGGCTGACTCCAGCTATGTCTCTACCCGTCTGGGGCGCTTTCGGGAAGTGCTGTGTGCCTCGCCGGCCTACCTTGCCAACCACGGCATGCCAGAAACTCCGCAGGCGTTGATGCACCATCAATGGGTCACTTTTACCCCGTTGGGGAATCCACAATTTGTTCGTCTGCTCCACCCTGATGGCGACGAGCATCGGCTGCGCATGACCGGGCGTTTATTTACCAATAACGGCATGGCAATGAAAGAATTGGCGCTGGCCGGTAAAGGGATCATCCGTAATTTCTTCGTCAATGTTGAAAAGGAATTGAACCGGGGTGAGCTGGTCGAGGTACTGCCAGAGTGGCGCCTACCAGATATTAGTTGCTATGCCATTATGCCGCGCAGGGACAGCCAACCATTAAAGGTCCGTCGTTTACTTGAACATATGAAAATCCATTTACAGCAAAAAGAGCAAAATTCCGTAGGACAATTACGCATTTAAAATAAGAATAATCTGTAACGCCAATTAATTTAGTTATTTAACCTTTCAGCCCGTTGCTGACCAGCACCAGAGTTTATTTAGATTGCAGCCTAATGATATTAACCTTAATAACTTTATCACTGTCTATATAATCATTCCCTCTGCCATTAATTCAAATTGTCAGAACAAATTTGACTTTAAATAACAGAAAATTTGAATCAGTCATTCCTCAAGTTCATTTTTAATAATTTTATTGCCGGGTACCGCTCCCTAAAAAAAAACGGAGAGCCGAAGCTCCCCGTTATCTTATTTATGCCCGATGCTGATTAATCGACCTGTTTGATATCAACCCGCAGCTCTTTCGGTACTTCGAACACGATGTTCTCTTCACGGCCGCTGACTTCCTGCACGTTGACACCGCCCAGCGCTTTCAGGCGGCTGATAACATCCTGTACCAACACATCAGGTGCCGAAGCCCCAGCGGTAACGCCGATATTATGAGCGTCCTTCAGCCAGGCTTCCTGAATGTCAGCGGCGGAATCGATCAGGTATGCCGGTTTGCCAACCCGCTGCGCCAATTCGGCCAAACGGTTGGAGTTGGACGAGTTTTTCGACCCCACCACCAGCACCACGTCCGCATCCCCGGCCAGGTTGCGTACCGCTTCCTGACGGTTGGTGGTTGCGTAGCAGATGTCGTCCTTACGCGGCCCGATAATGCTTGGGAAACGCTTGCGCAAGGCATCAATCACGTCAGAAGTGTCGTCCACCGACAGCGTGGTTTGCGTCATAAAGCACAGGTTGCTTTCATCCTTCACCTGCAGCTTCCAGACGTCGTCCGGTGACTCCACCAGGTACATGCCGCCCTTCGGGTTGCTGTACTGGCCCATGGTACCTTCCACTTCCGGGTGACCGGCGTGGCCGATCAGGATCGCCTCGGTGCCACGGCGGCTGGCTCGCGCCACCTCCATATGCACCTTGGTCACCAACGGGCAGGTGGCGTCAAACAACATGGTTAAATCACGCGCCTTGGCCTCTGCTCTTACCGCCTGGGAAACCCCGTGCGCCGAGAAGATCAGAATCGACCCGTCCGGCACTTCGGTGATTTCCTCAATAAACACCGCCCCACGCTCACGCAGGCTATCGACCACGTAGCGGTTATGCACCACTTCGTGACGCACGTAGATAGGCGCACCGTAAATTTCCAGCGCGCGTTCAACGATACTGATCGCACGATCAACCCCGGCGCAAAAGCCGCGTGGGTTAGCCAGCAATATTTGCATGCGTCTCCTCCTGCTGCGGATCGATCTCCAGCACTTCAATATCGAAGGTGACCGGATGGCCCGCCAGCGGATGGTTGAAATCAACGGTAATCGAATCTTCCGCCACCTCGCGCACCACACCCGGCATTTCGCTGCCGTCGACCGCGGTAAACAGCATGATGGTACCCGCGTCCGGTACGCCGGTTTCCGTGAAGTCACGACGTGAGAAGAACTGGACCAGGTCCGGGTTCTCTTCGCCGAACGCCGCTTCCGGTTGCAGGGTAAAGGCGCACTTGTCGCCCGCCTTCAGACCGAGTAACTGCGCTTCCAGCGGCTCGGACAGGCTGCCGTCGCCCAGACGAAACAGCGCCGGTTTACCGTTGCCACGAGTGGATTCTGCCGTCGTTCCGTCTTCCAGTTTCAGCGTGAAGTGAACCAATACTTCGCTGTCGCCCTTAACCTGAGCCGTCATATTACTCACCTTTGCTCTTTGCACTTTTGTTCGCCGGCGACAAGAAGCCTTCCAGCACGATCATCGCCGCCCCCACGCAGATAAAGCTATCCGCCAGGTTGAAGGTCGGGTAGTGCCAGTTGCCCACATAGAAGTCGATAAAATCGACCACGAAGCCGTGCCACAAGCGATCGAACAGGTTGCCGAGCGCTCCACCGATGATAAATGCATAGGCAATGTTGTTCAGTTTTTGCTGCGCCGAACTGCGGTACATCATCACCAGCAGCACCGCCACGATGGCGACGGCAATACCGGCGAAGAACCAGCGCTGCCAACCGCCGTGATCGGCCAGGAAGCTGAATGCGGCACCGTAGTTACGCGCATAAAACAGATTGAACGACGGGATCAGCGGCTGGGACTGGCCCAGCACGAAGTTACCGAGGATCCACTGCTTGCTGGCAAAATCCAGCACCAGCACTACCACTACCAGCCATAGCCAGCGCAAGCCGGTCGAACAAATAGGTTTACTCATCAGGCAAACTTACGCTTTTCGCCGTCGCCGGCTACGTTGACAACACAGCGGCCGCAGAGATCTGCGTGCTCCGCCACCAGGCCGATATCGGTGGTGTAATGCCAGCAGCGCGGGCACTTCTCACCTTCTGCGGTGCTGAAGGCAATTTTCAGGCCTTTCACCAGCTCTGCAGCTTGTGCATCTGCCGGCGCATCGGCCAGAGGTGCAACGCGCGCGCCGGAGGTCAGCAGCACAAAGCGCAGTTCATCCTGCAGGCTGTTGAGGCGTTCAGCCAGTTCGCTATCGGCATACAGCGTCACCGCGGCTTCCAGAGAACCGCCGAGACGTTTGTCTGCACGAGCCTGTTCCAGCACCTTGTTCACTTCGCCGCGGACTTTAAGCAGCTCGGCCCAGAAGCTATCGTTCATGCCTTCGCCTTCGGCCAGACCGAACAGGCCGTCGTACCACTCTTCAGTGAATACGTACTGCGCGCGTTTGCCCGGCAGGAAGGCCCAGATTTCATCGGCAGTGAACGACATGATCGGTGCCATCCAGCGAACCAGCGCTTCTGCGATATGGAACAAGGCAGTCTGGCAGCTACGGCGGGCGACGCTGTCGCTTTTCGCGGTGTACTGACGGTCCTTGATGATATCCAGATAGAAGGAGCCCATCTCAACAGAACAGAACTGCATCAGACGCTGTACCACTTCATGGAAATCGTAATTGGCGTAAGCCTTTTCGATATCCTGCTGCGCCGCCAGTGCACGACCCACCGCCCAGCGATCCAGGACTACCATCTCTTCCGGTGCCACGCAGTCGGTGCTCGGCTCAAACCCGTTCAGGTTGGCCAGCAGGAAGCGCGCGGTGTTACGGATGCGGCGGTAAGAATCGGCGGAGCGTTTCAGGATCTCGTCCGACACGGCAATTTCACCGGTGTAGTCGGTAGAAGCGACCCACAGGCGCAGGATGTCGCCACCCAGCTTGTTCATCACGTCTTGTGGACTGATGGTATTGCCGATCGACTTGGACATCTTGCGGCCCTGACCGTCCACGGTGAAGCCGTGGGTCAGAACTTCTTTATACGGTGCCTTGCCTTTCATCGCAGTGGAGATCATCAGTGATGACATAAACCAGCCGCGGTGTTGGTCGGAGCCTTCCAGATACATGTCGGCACCATGGCCATTGAACTCGGGACGAACGTCGACCACGGAAGAGTGGGTCGAACCAGAGTCGAACCAGACGTCCAGGGTGTCTGGTACTTTCACGTAATCGGCAGCATCCGCACCGAGAATGTCGGCCGCGTCCAGATCCCACCACGCCTGAATACCGTCCTGCTCAACGCGCTTGGCCACTTCTTCCATCAGCTCAACGCTGCGTGGGTGCAGTTGCTCGGTGTCTTTGTGCACAAACAGTGACATTGGCACGCCCCAGGTACGCTGACGCGAAATACACCAGTCCGGGCGGTTGGCAACCATGGTTTCGATGCGCGCCTGGCCCCATTCAGGGATCCACTGCACGCCTTTGATCTCTTCCAGCGACTGCTTGCGCAGGCCTTTCTGATCCATGCTGATGAACCATTGAGGGGTCGCGCGGAAGATGATCGGCGTTTTGTGGCGCCAGCAGCACGGGTAGCTGTGAACCAGTTTTTCCACGTGCAGCAATGCGCCTTGCTCACGCAGCAAGTCAACGATCAAATCGTTGGCCTTGAACACAAACTTGCCATCCAGCAGTGGATGGGTGCCGGTCAGATAGCAGCCGTTCGGCCCTACCGGATTGGCGATTTCCAGACCGTATTTCTGGCTGATGACAAAGTCATCCGGGCCATGGCCACCGGCGGTGTGTACCGCACCGGTACCGGCATCCAGCGTGACGTGCTCACCCATGATCGCCGGTACGTCGAAGCCCATGAACGGGTGTTCGAAACGCATCAGCTCCAGATCGGCACCTTTGCAACTGCCCAGGACTTCCCAATGGGTAATGCCCGCGCGTTTCATTACGCTTTCAACCAGCTCAGCCGCCAGGATCAGGCACTGGCCTTCTACCTGTACCAGCTGGTAGGCAAATTCCGGGTGCAGCGAGATGGCGCGGTTAGCCGGCAGCGTCCACGGGGTGGTGGTCCAGATAACCAGAGAAACCGGGCCGTTGAAGCGGGTCACGCCAAATTTGGTCGCTACGGCAGCCGCGTCAACCGCGTGGAAAGCCACATCGATCGACGGCGAAGTTTTGTCGTAATACTCCACTTCCGCTTCCGCCAGGGAAGAACGGCAATCGGTACACCAGTGCACCGGCTTGGCGCCTTTCAGCAGGTGACCGTTGCTGATGATTTTACCCAGCGCGCGGATGATGTTGGCTTCGGTTTTGAAGTCCATGGTCAGGTACGGGCGACCCCAGTCACCCAGCACGCCCAGGCGGATGAAGTCTTTCTTCTGGCCTTCAACCTGCTCGGCGGCGTACTCACGACACTTGATACGGAATTCTGCCGCGGTGAGTTTTTCACCCGGCTTGCCGTAAAGTTGCTCGACCTTCAGTTCGATCGGCAGGCCGTGGCAGTCCCAACCCGGAATGTAAGGCGAGTCGAAACCGGACATCCCTTTCGACTTGATAATAATGTCTTTGAGAATCTTGTTAACCGAGTGACCAATGTGAATGCTGCCGTTCGCATACGGAGGGCCGTCATGCAGAATGAAGGATTTCTTGCCCTTTTTGGCAGTACGAATCATCCCGTACAGATCCTGTTCATACCAACGTTGCAGCATGCCAGGTTCACGCTTGGCCAGATCGCCGCGCATCGGGAACCCTGTTTCCGGCAAGTTCAGGGTATTCTTGTAGTCACTCATTAGATTCTCGGTTCCGTTTTCGGCTATAGAGATTAAACCGGTGTCTGTAGCCCGAAGAACTTCCGGGCCGTCACCACATCATTGGCGATTTGCTGCTTCAGCGCATCGAGCGAAGCAAAACGCTGTTCATTGCGCAATTTCGCGCGGAGCACCACGTCTATATGGCGCCCGTAAAGATCCATTGTGACATCCAGCAGGTGGACTTCCAGCTGCTGTCGCACGCCGGCAACGGTTGGGCGTGTACCAATATTGGCCACGCCGGGGAGCGGCTGGGGCCCCAGGCCATAAACCTCCACCGCATAGACTCCCTTCACCGGGGCAACCAGGCGTTTCAGCGGCAGGTTGGCGGTGGGAAAGCCGATGGTACGGCCCAGTTCATCGCCGTGTACCACCCGACCAGAAATACTGTACGGATGGCCCAGCAGCGTTTCAGCCAATGCCAGGTCGTCATCGCGCAGCGCATTGCGGATCGCGGTGCTGCTGATGCGTTGATCGCCCTCGCGGAAGGTCGGCGTGCTAATCACTTCAAAACCGTATTCTTTCCCGGCTTTTTGCAATAGCGGAAAATCGCCCTGGCGAGTCGCGCCAAAGCGAAAATCATCCCCGACCATCAGGAATTTCACGCCCAGTTTCTCCACCAGCAGTTCGGCAACAAATGCCTGCGCCGTATTGGCAGCGAAACGCGGGTCGAACTTGACGCACAACAGGTAGTCAACGCCCGCCTGCGCCAGATATTTGGCCTTGTCACGCAAACGCGTGAGGCGGGCCGGTGCCTTGTCCGCTGCAAACATTTCCAGCGGCTGCGGCTCAAAGATCATGACCATCACTGGCAGCCCGAGGCGTTGCCCCTCTTGTTTCAGCTGCTCCAGCAACGCCTGGTGACCGCGGTGTACGCCGTCAAAGTTGCCGATGGTGAGCACGCAACCATGGTGGCGTGCCCGGATATTGTGAATGCCGCGAATTAGCTCCATAGCTGGCTCAAAACAGTGGAAATCGCCGGATTATACCTTGTACAGCGGTTAAGGTTAACCCGCGATTGGTGCCTTTATGTAATAGACATACCATACCGGAGATAATCTGCAGGTGAAACGCCCTGACCGCAGTTTATCCGGCGCCATCCGTATGATTACCGACTGCGGCCAAGGGGTTGCGGTGACCCTGGCAAATCATTGGTGAATTTTCTCGCGAAACACTGTATTCCCACGACCGAAGCTGGTAAAATCCTGCGCCATCACAACGTAGCAAGTGCCGCCCGTACAAACGGCGCTTATTTGCACAAATTCATTGACAAACGCAGGCCAAAAGGGCATATTCCTCGGCCTTCGAATTGTCCTCAATAGAATATATTTGGGAGTTGTACCTTGGCTAATATCAAGTCAGCTAAGAAACGCGCCGTACAGTCTGAGAAGCGTCGTAAGCATAACGCTAGCGGCCGCTCAATGATGCGTACCTACATCAAGAAAGTAGAAGCTGCTATCGCCACTGGCGACAAAGAAGCTGCGCAAGCTGCTTACGCTGTAATGAAACCAATCGTGGACCGCAAGGCTGCTAAAGGCCTGATCCACAAAAACAAAGCTGCACGCCATAAGTCAAACCTGTCGGCGCGCATCAACGCTTTGTAATAAGCATCGTGTTGTCTGCTTGAAAAAAAACCGGCTCAGGCCGGTTTTTTTACGTCTGCATTACCCGGTCTAGTAAGCAAACAACGCAGAGAAGTCCTTGTTGCACACCCGCTGTACCGCCGGATGCTGGATCATGCGCTCGGCAAAGATGATGTAGTACTCTTCCTGCACGCTATCAATACGTCCAATCTCCACCACGTCATCATCGTTATAGGTATCCTGCGCATACAGCGTCGGCGCAACGAAGATCGCGTTGTGGTACATGCCAAAAGTTTTCATCAGGGCCGCATCATCAAACTCGCCCAGGATCTCCACCTGAATGCCCTGGGTGTTAAACCAGTTCAGCAGTTTACGGCCCAACATCGAACGCCGACCCGGGATCAGCAGTTTTCGCTGTTCCAGACAGGCGGGGAACGGCAGATCCGGTGCCGGTTGGCGGCAGAAGAAACTGATACCGCATTCACCCAGCTTGAGCGAAAACAACCCTTCCTGCTGGCTGGAATCCACCGGGCAGTCTGACAGGATCATATCGAGCTTATGCTGACTGAGCTGCTCCAGCAGCATCTCATGCGTCGACTCAAAGCAGCGCAGGTGAATTTGCTCATTATCCACCACTACCGCCGTCTCCAGCACCTGGCTCACCAAACGTTTGGACAACGCATCCGCTACCCCGACGTCAAACAGCAGGTTGGATTCCTTGCGGTAATTAACGATATCCAGCATTTCCTGGCTGAGCATAAACATCTTGTCGGCATAGCGAAAAACCAGTTGCCCCAATTCGGATGGCACCAGCCCACGCCCCTGACGCTTGAACAGCTTGCCGTCCAAACGCTCCTCCAACGCTTTGATCTGGCCGGTGATGGTCTGCGGTGTCAGAAACAAGGCTTCTGCGGCGCCGACCACCGAACCTTCCTTGCAGACCTGCCAGAAGTAGTAAAGGTGATTAAAGTTGATATGCGACATCCTCACGAGGTGCTCTCCTTAACATTCCGTCATGGCAAAACTGCGGCCGTAACGAGCGACTAATGTCCTTTCCCTGTTTCAGACAACCTGTTGCTGCATTCGTCCCAAACAGAATGGCCGAAGCTGCGCATATTTTATCCTGCGCAGCTCCGACCAGCTATTGTATTGTAGTGAGTCCCCACGAACAGGGGATCCCCTAAAAGAGTTATCTGACTCGTGGTAACGACATGCGTAACAGACCATACCCGACCACCGCCGCCGTGGTTGACCCAATCAGGATCCCCAGTCGCGAATAGGTGCTCAGTACAACATCCGCATCGCCAAAGGCCAGCGAAGCGATAAATATCGACATGGTGAAACCAATACCACAGAGCACGGAAACGGCAAACACCTGTTTGAAACCAATTCCTTCAGGCAGCCTGGCAATACCCAGTTTCACTGCCAGCAGGCTAAAGGTGAAAATGCCCAACGGCTTACCGATAAACAGGCCTGCCGCAATGCCCACCGGCAACAGTGAGGTCAGCCCGCTCAGTGACACGCCTTGTAATGAAACCCCGGCGTTGGCAAAGGCAAACAGCGGCAGTATCAGGAATGCCACCCACGGATGCAGTTCATGCTCCAGCGTCTCTGACGGCGATGGCCCTTTCTTCACGTTCAGCGGGATCATAAAGCCGATAATAACCCCGGCCAGCGTCGCATGTACCCCGGACTTGAGGATAGCCACCCACAGAACCAGACCGACAATCATATAAAGTGAGGTTTTGCCCACCCCGCGCCAGTTCATAAACGCCAGCACGGCAATAGAGGCTGCTGCCACGCCCAATGCCGCCATCGAGACTTCGTGGGTATAGAACAGCGCGATAATCACAATGACCCCCAGGTCATCGATGATCGCCAGCGCCAACAGGAACACCTTCAGGCTGGTCGGCACGCGGTTACCCAATAGCGCCATCACCCCGAGGGCAAAGGCAATATCGGTTGCCGCCGGGATCGCCCATCCCTGACGAGTAACCTCGTCCGCCCCGTTGAACATCAGGTAAATCAATGCCGGTGCCAGCATGCCGCCCAGTGCGGCGATCGCCGGGAACACGGCCTTGTCGCGCCCGGCCAATGAACCTTGCATCAGCTCGCGCTTGACCTCCAGCCCGACCACCAGGAAAAAGATCGCCATCAGGCCGTCGTTAATCCACAACAGCAGTGGCTTGGCAATCTCCAGTGAGGACACTTTCACCATCACAGGCAAATTGAGGAAGGCGTGATAAATCCCCTGGGCTGGGGTATTGGCCATGATCAACGCGATAATCGCGGCTACGATCAGGATAATGCCGCCCGCGGCTTCCTGACGTAAAAATTGACGAATGATGTTGGTCACAATACGTCTCTCCAGAGCAGCGCAAGGCACAGACGGCCCTGCAGACAAAGTAATGGAATGAGTATAGACGGCGAATCACTTCGATAAAATACGTTTATAAATGCTTAAAACATCGTAAAAACCGATCTATAAGCGATTTATATCACACTTTAACCTGGGCTATTGGCGGAGGTTAAGCAATAAAAAACCCCGGTTTTGACGCCGGGGTTATTCAGTATGCTAACGGAAACAGTAGCTTAGCGCGTCAGGTCGTCAAAAAACTTTTTCACCCCGTCGAAGAAGCTCTTCGAACGTGGGCTGTTTTTATCACCGGAAGGGCCACCCAGGCTCTCTTCCAGTTCCTTCAGCAATTGCTTCTGCTTGTCGTTCAGGTTAACCGGGGTTTCTACCACCACACGGCACAGCAGGTCGCCCTGGCTGCCACCACGTACCGATTTGACACCCTTGCCGCGCATGCGGAACAGTTTGCCTGTCTGAGTCTCTGCCGGCACCTTCAGCTTCACACGGCCATCCAGCGTCGGGACTTCAATCTCGCCGCCCAATGCCGCCATCGCGAAGTTAATCGGCACTTCACAGTA
Organism: Serratia sp. AR11; assembly: GCF_056376275.1. Classification (NCBI taxonomy): domain Bacteria; kingdom Pseudomonadati; phylum Pseudomonadota; class Gammaproteobacteria; order Enterobacterales; family Yersiniaceae; genus Serratia; species Serratia sp. AR11. The sequence goes on along the minus strand of NZ_CM150739.1, from coordinate 668,622 downwards.
CAGGTTATTGCCTTCGCGCTCAAAGATAGGGTGCGCTTTCACCTGAACCTGAACGTACAGATCGCCTGCCGGCGCGCCGTGCTCACCCGCTTCACCCTCACCCGCCAGGCGGATGCGGTCACCGGTATCAACGCCGGCCGGGATTTTCACCGACAGCGTTTTGGCTTTCTCTACCCGGCCGTGGCCGTGGCAGCTATTGCATGGGTCTTTGATGATCTGACCACGACCATGACAGTGCGGACAGGCCTGCTGCACGGTAAAGAAGCCCTGGCGCATCTGCACCTGGCCCTGCCCATGACAGGTTGGACAGGTCACCGGCGAGCTGCCCGGCTTCGCGCCGCTGCCGTGGCAAACGCCACACTCTTCCAGCGTTGGGATGCGGATCTCTTTGGTCACGCCACGAACCGCTTCCTCGAGGGACAGCTCCATGTTGTAGCGCAGATCGGAACCGCGGCTGGCGCGCTGACGGCGGCCACCACCGAAGATGTCGCCAAATACGTCGCCAAAGATATCGCTGAATTCAGCACCGCCGCCAAACCCGCCGCCGCCGCCCATACCGCCTTGTTCAAAGGCCGCATGGCCGTATTGATCGTAGGCCGCACGTTTTTGAGCGTCAGTCAGGATTTCGTAGGCTTCCTTGATCTCTTTAAACCTGGCTTCGGCGTCTTGCTCCTGGTTGCGGTCAGGATGGAATTTCATCGCCAGACGTTTATACGCCTTTTTGATCTCACGCTCTTCCGCCGTCTTGGAGACGCCGAGAATCTCGTAATAGTCTTTCTTCGCCATTATTTCTGTAACCCTTAACATGCGTGCACGGGCGTAGAGTTGCCTCGACGCCCGTGCTGGTTTGCGGTAACGGCCTCTCGGCCGTTCCGTGCCCGCTTAAGGGCGATTATTTTTTGTCTTTAACTTCTTCGAACTCAGCGTCAACCACGTCGTCGTCTTTCTGCGCCGCGTTGTCAGCACCGGCATCAGCACCTTGCTGAGCCTGCTGCGCCTGAGCCATTTCCAGCAGCTTGCCGGAAACCTGCACCAGAGCCTGGGTCTTCGCTTCGATCTCGGCTTTATCTTCGCCTTTAACCGCTACTTCCAGATCTTTCAGCGCTGCTTCGATAGCCGTTTTGTCTTCCGCCGGCAGTTTATCGCCCGCTTCTTCCAACTGCTTACGAGTGCCGTGGATCAGGTGGTCGGCCTGGTTACGGGTCTGCACCAGCTCTTCGAACTTACGGTCCGCTTCGGCGTTCACTTCGGCATCACGCACCATTTTCTGGATTTCTTCTTCGTTCAGACCGGAAGAAGCCTTGATGGTGATTTTCTGTTCACGGCCAGTATTCTTGTCTTTGGCAGACACGTGCAGAATACCGTCAGCGTCGATGTCGAAGGTCACTTCGATCTGCGCCATACCGCGTGCAGCAGCCTGGATGCCGTCCAGGTTGAACTGGCCCAGTGACTTGTTATCGTTAGCGCGTTTACGCTCACCCTGCAGCACATGGATGGTTACCGCAGACTGGTTGTCTTCAGCGGTAGAGAACACCTGGCTGTGCTTGGTCGGGATAGTGGTGTTTTTGGTGATCAGCGGAGTCATCACGCTGCCCATGGTTTCGATACCCAGCGACAGCGGGGTAACGTCCAGCAGCAGAACGTCCTTCACATCACCGGCCAACACGCCGCCCTGTACCGCAGCACCCACCGCAACGGCTTCGTCCGGGTTAACGTCTTTACGCGGTTCTTTACCGAAGAAGTCAGCAACTTTCTTCTGAACCATTGGCATACGGGTCTGGCCACCGACCAGGATCACGTCCTGAATGTCGGAAACCGACAGGCCTGCGTCTTTCAGAGCTACTTTCAGCGGCTCGATAGAACGCGCAACCAGATCTTCAACCAGCGACTCGAGTTTTGCACGGGTCACTTTGATGTTCATGTGTTTAGGACCGCTCGCATCTGCAGTGATGTACGGCAGGTTAACGTCGGTCTGCTGAGCAGAAGACAGTTCAATCTTCGCTTTCTCAGCGGCTTCTTTCAGACGCTGCATCGCCAACGGATCGTTGCGCAGATCGAAACCTTGTTCTTTCTTGAACTCTTCCACCAGGTAGTTGATCAGGCGGCTGTCGAAGTCTTCACCACCCAGGTGGGTATCACCGTTGGTTGCCAGAACTTCGAAGGTTTTTTCGCCGTCAACTTCGTCGATTTCGATAATAGAGATATCGAAAGTACCGCCACCCAGGTCATAAACCGCGATGGTACGGTTGCCGACTTCTTTGTCCAGGCCGTAAGCCAGGGCCGCAGCGGTCGGTTCGTTGATGATACGTTTTACTTCCAGACCTGCGATACGGCCGGCGTCTTTGGTCGCCTGACGCTGTGCATCGTTGAAGTATGCAGGTACGGTGATAACCGCTTCAGTTACTGGTTCGCCCAGGTAATCTTCAGCCGTTTTCTTCATTTTCTTCAACACTTCAGCAGAGATCTGCGGAGGTGCTACACGCTGGCCTTTCACTTCAACCCATGCGTCGCCGTTATCAGCAGCCACAATTTTGTACGGCATGATGTCTTTATCACGCTGCGCTTCTTCATCCTGGAAGCGACGGCCAATCAGGCGCTTAATCGCAAACAGGGTGTTTTGTGGGTTGGTAACAGCCTGACGCTTAGCAGGTTGGCCAACCAGAATTTCACCATCCTGGGTATATGCGATGATCGAAGGTGTAGTACGGTCGCCTTCGCTGTTTTCCAGCACGCGCGCTTTACCACCATCCATAATTGCTACACAAGAGTTGGTAGTACCCAGGTCGATACCAATAATTTTGCCCATCTAAACGTCTCCACTAATAAATTCATATTCGGTCAGGTTGCTAACCTATATGTGGGCAATTTTTTGTTTTTCAACTGCCCAACATTTCAGTCTTAGCCGCGGTCAGCAACTGCGGTTGCAAATAAGATGGGGTCATACAACCGAGCATCAAGGGGCAGGACAAAAAAAAATTCTTTTTTATCGTCACTCAGATCATTGTTTCCTGTTCTGGGGATCATTATGATGCCGCGCGCTCTGATGGAAGTTATCAACTTTTCGGCCATTCAGACCATATATGAATTTACTTCACTGTTTCCGTTAATTTTCTGTTATTGCAGAGGACTTATGCACACCAACAAGTTGGCGAATCCCGGCCCTCTCGGCCTGATGGGCTTCGGGATGACCACCGTCTTGCTGAACCTGCACAACGCGGGCTTTTTCCCATTGAACTCCGCCATTATCAGCATGGGGATTTTCTTCGGTGGACTTGCCCAGATTATGGCCGGCCTGCTGGAATACAAGAAAGGCAACACCTTCGGGATGACGGCCTTTATCTCTTACGGCAGCTTCTGGCTGAGCCTGGTTGGGTTGCTGTTGCTGCCGCGTCTGGGTCTGGCGGAACCGACCGATGCCGGCGTGCTGGGGATTTACCTGGCACTGTGGGGCGTCTTCACGCTGTTCATGTTTTTCGGCACTCTGCGCGCCAACCGCGTGCTGCAGTTCGTGTTCGGCAGCCTGACGCTGCTGTTCGCTCTGCTGGCCATCGGTAACATCACCGGCAACCCTGCGCTGCTGAACTTTGCCGGCTACGAAGGCATTATCTGCGGTGCCAGCGCCATTTACCTGGCCATGGCGGAAGTGCTCAACGAGCAGTTTGGCCGCACGGTGCTGCCGATTGGCGAGCCAACAGTCGACAATGTAGAACCAATTCGGGCAGTGGCATAAACGCCACTGGCCTGAAACCAGAAGCCCTGCGGTTTATTGCAGGGCTTTTTTTTCAGCTGTAGGAACCGGCGCGCTGTGCCTTGGTTTCGCTGTTTAGATCGCGATGCAGGTAGATCCCCAGCAGCAGTCCGATGCCCGACAGCGCCAGCACATAGTAAGCGGGCGCTAACGGGGTTAACTTCATGATCAACGTCACAAATATTGGGGTTAAACCGCCAAAAATGGCGTATGCGACATTATATGAGAACGAAATCCCGGTAAATCGCACTTCCGCCGGAAAAGCCCGCACCATCACGTAGGGGACCGCGCCCACTACGCCTACGCTGAAACCCACCAGCGCGTAGCAGGCAAACAGCATTTCCGGGTGTTCGCCCACCGTCCGATAAAATAGCCAACTGCAACCGGCCAGCAGCAGGCTGCCGACGATAAAGGTTTTGCTGGCGCCAAAGCGATCCGCCGACAAGCCGGCGATGATGCAACCGGCGATCAGCATGATGGTAGCGATGCTATTGGCCTGCAACGATAACGCCGGGGCGATACCAAACTGTTTTTGCAGGTAGGTCGGGGTCATCAGGATCACCACCACAATGCCGGCGGACAATAGCCAGGTCAGCAGCATCGACACCACCACTTCCTTGCGATGATTGAGCACCACCGATTTCAACGGCAGCTCTTCTGCCAGGGCCTTACGCGCCTGCATCTCGATGAAGATAGGCGTTTCCTGCAGCCAGCGGCGCAGGTACATCGCCACCAGGCCGAAAATGCCGCCCAGCAGGAACGGGATGCGCCAGCCACCGTCAATAATGGTCTGTTGACTAAGCGTGGTGTTGATTACCGTCGCCACCAGCGAGCCCAGCAGGATGCCGACGGTCAGGCCGGCAGTCAGCGTGCCGCAGGCAAAACCGATGCGCCGACGCGGCACGTGTTCAGCCACAAACACCCAGGCCCCCGGCACCTCGCCGCCGATCGCCGCCCCTTGCAGCACTCGCATCAGCAGCAGCAACAGCGGTGCGGCAATGCCGATGCTGGCATAGGTCGGTAACAGACCCATCGCCAATGTCGGCAGCGCCATCAGCAAAATACTCAGGCTGAACATTTTTTTGCGGCCGACCAGATCGCCGAAGTGCGCCATCACAATGCCGCCCAGCGGGCGGGCCAGATAACCGGCGGCAAAAATGCCGAAGGTTTGCACCTGACGTAGCCATTCCGGCATATCCGCCGGGAAAAACAGCTCGCCCATCACCGCCGCAAAGAAGACAAAAATGATGAAATCATAGAACTCCAGCGCACCGCCCAGGGCAGCTAACGTCAGAGTTTTGTAGTCTTGCCGGTTTAACCGGCGATTATTATCGTGAGACATAGGGTACCGTCGGAGGAAACTGTGAAAATAAAAGCCAGCGGCTTTCTGTAAACGAATCCTTACTATAACGGCAAATTATTTTCACACCAGATCGGCTAGCGCTAATCTCACAAAAGGCTGAAATTTAGAGGTTTATCTCGCGACGCGCATTCTTCGGACGAAATGCTGCTACCACTGCCGCCTCGGTTTCCACATAGGGCCCCTCAAGCAACTGTATGCAGTACGGCACGCTGGCGAAGATGCCATGCACCACCACCTTGCCCTGCTCGTCCTTAACCCCTTCCAGCGTTTCCTTGATCGACTTGGGTTGCCCCGGCAGGTTGATGATCAATGCCTGCTTGCGGATTGCCCCCACCTGACGTGAAAGAATGGCCGTTGGCACATAGTGTAGGCTGATTTGACGCATTTGCTCGCCGAAGCCGGGCATCACGCGATCGGCAATGGCCAAGGTAGCGTCAGGTGTCACGTCGCGGCGCGCGGGGCCGGTACCACCGGTGGTCAGCACCAGATGGCAGCCCATTTCATCCACCAGCTCACACAGGGTTTGTTCGATCAACGTCTGCTCATCGGGGATCAGGCGGGTCTCCAGCTTAAACGGAGTGCTCAACGCGCCAGTCAGCCATTCCTCCAGCGCCGGTATCCCTTTGTCCTGGTAAACGCCGCCGGAAGCGCGGTCAGAAACGGAAACCAAACCAATACGTAATATGTCCATGCGTAACCTCTACAGCCTGATGGGGTTCGGACGGGTTCGCTTCCCGCCCTATTTTCAATCTTGAGAGTATAAAGTGTCTGCCTGCCTGCGGGATCTGCAGGCATAAAAAAAGGCGGCCTAAGCCACCTTTTTCTGCACTGATTGCCGGAATTACAGCAGATCGGCGATCATTTTTTCCAGCTTGCCCTGGTCTACGGCAAACTTGCGGATACCGTCGGTCAGTTTCTCAACTGCCATTGGATCCTGGTTGTGCTGCCAGTAGAACTCAGGCTCGGTCAAAGCGGCAGGACGCGCTTGCACTTCGCCGGTGTAGGCCAGTTTACGCTCCAGTGTACCTTCGCTCTCTGCCAGCTCTTTCAGCAGTGCAGGGGCGATGGTCAGGCGGTCACAACCGGCCAGTTCGATGATTTCGCCAACGTTACGGAAGCTGGCGCCCATCACCACGGTTTTGAAACCGTGCTGTTTGTAATACTGGTAGATCTCGGTAACGGAAACCACACCTGGATCTTCGTTTGGCGCGAACTCTTTCTTGTCGCCATTGGCTTTGTACCAGTCGAGGATACGACCAACAAACGGAGAGATCAGGTAAACGCCGGCTTCGGCGCAGGCACGGGCCTGAGCAAAGGAGAACAGCAGCGTCAGGTTACAGTTGATGCCTTCTTTTTCCAGCTGTTCCGCAGCGCGGATACCCTGCCAGGTAGAGGCCAGTTTGATCAGGATGCGATCGTTGCTGATGCCGGCATCGTTGTACAGTTTGATCAGGCGCTTGGCCTTGGCAACGCTGGCTACGGTGTCGTAAGACAGACGTGCGTCCACTTCGGTGGAGATGCGGCCTGGAACCAGCTTCAGGATTTCCAGACCAATGTTAACGGCCAGCTTGTCAGCGGCATCGGCGATCTGCTGTTCGCGATCGCTGCTCTGCTCGCGAGCCCAGGCAATGGCTTCGTCAATCAGTTTGCGGTATTCAGGAATTTGGGCTGCATTGAGGATCAGCGAAGGGTTGGTCGTAGCATCTTGCGGTTGATACAGCTTCATAGCCGCGATATCGCCCGTATCTGCAACCACGGTAGTCAGTTGGCGCAGGGAAGTTAATTTATCGGTCATGTTGGCATTATCTCATCGTGTGTGCATGAACTTTTGGCATCGTTCAACCATGCCCTGCCCTGATAATAACATGCGCAAGGCCCGGTGCAAGGCTGGAAAATCACGCCCCGGCGGTGCTGGTTTTATCCTTGAGCGAGCAACCGTTTACGCTGCTATCTTTCGTCATTCCCGAGCTGATGAAAAGGCAATAACGTGCTATCGCTTGAATAAATTATGTTAAATTCGCGAAAATTAATGCAATAGGTTTCGAAATCTGAGAAAAGTCTCAATTGCTCGGAACCGGGCTGATTTCAGCTAAGCTCTTGTAAAAACTCAGTCAATATATTTTCACCCGCGGTGGATACGGCGCGGTGCGCAACAAATTTCAACAAGGAGGGATCCGTGACGGACCTGATAAATTTTATAAATAATATTTTGTGGGGTTCGGTACTGATTTATTTGCTGCTCGGTACCGGTATTTATTTCACCCTGCGCACGCGTTTTATCCAGGTTCGCCATTTTGGCCACATGTTCTCGCTGCTGAAAAACAGCAACAAGAGCGACAGCGCAGGTATCTCCTCCTTTCAGGCCTTATGTACTACCCTCGCCGCTCGCGTCGGTACCGGTAATCTGACCGGCGTGGCCATTGCCCTCACCGCCGGTGGCCCCGGTGCCATCTTCTGGATGTGGGTAGTGGCCTTTATCGGCATGGCCACCTCCTTTGTGGAAAGCAGTCTGGCACAGCTCTACAAAACCAAAGACGACCAGGGTAACTACCGCGGCGGCCCGGCCTATTATATGGAGAAAGGGCTGGGCATGCGCTGGATGGGCGTGCTGTTCTCAATCTTCCTGATCATCGCCTTCGGCCTGGTGTTCAACGCCGTACAGGCCAACTCCATCGCCCAGGCTTCCGCCGTCGCTTTCCACGTTAAACCGCTGTATGTCGGTATCGGCCTGGTGGTCCTGAGCGGTATCGTGATTTTCGGCGGCATTCGTTCCGTGGCCCGCGTGGCCGAACTGGTGGTGCCGCTGATGGCTGCAGCCTATTTACTGCTGGCCCTGTGGGTGATTGGCCATAACATTGAACATATGCCGGCGATCCTCTCGCTGGTGGTGAAAAGCGCCTTCGGGCTGCAGGAAGCGGCGGCCGGTGCCGTCGGCTACGGTATTTCGCAGGCGATGACTCAGGGTGTACAGCGTGGCCTGTTCTCCAACGAAGCCGGTATGGGTTCTGCGCCCAATGCGGCGGCATCAGCCTCACCTTACCCACCGCATCCGGCCTCGCAGGGCTATGTGCAGATGCTTGGGGTGTTTGTCGACACTATCGTGATTTGTAGTGCAACTGCCGCCATCATTCTGTCCTCCGGCGTATTGGATCAACCGGTGGACAACATCAGCGGTATCGACATGACCCAGCGCGCGCTGTCTGCTGCCGTCGGCAGTTGGGGCTCGCCGTTTGTCGCCATCGCCATTTTCTTCTTCGCCTTTACCTCGATTATCGCCAACTACGCCTATGCCGAAAGCAATCTGGTGTTCCTGGAGCACAACCACCCGGCCGGCCTGTTGATTTTCCGTTGCGCCGCACTGGGTATGGTGATGTTTGGTGCGTTGGCCGAATTGCCGGTGGTATGGAAAATGGCCGATACCTCTATGGCGTTGATGGCTATCACCAACCTGACGGCGATCCTGCTGCTGTCACGCGTTGCGTTGAAATTGGCTAACGATTACCACCGTCAGCGAACGCTGGGAAGATTGCCCACTTTTGACGCCAACCGCTTCCCCGAGCTGAAATCTCAGCTTGAACCGGGCGTGTGGGACAAAAATTAATTTTTGCGGGTGCGTCAAACGCGCGCCCTGCCTATCAGACCCATTGACCCTTTTTCCCGCGCTTTTTGCTACAGTAGCGGTTCTTGGAAAAACAGGATCTGGCCATGCTCGTTATTATTTCACCTGCAAAAACTCTTGATTACGAAAGCCCACTGGCAACCGAACGCTTCACCCAGCCGGAACTGCTGGATAAATCGAAGCAGTTGATCAAAATCTGCCGCGATCTGACGCCGGTACAAATCTCCAAGCTGATGGGCATCAGCGATAAACTGGCCGGCCTGAACGCCGCTCGCTTTGGCGACTGGCAACCGAAATTCACCCCGGACAATGCCCGCCAGGCCCTGCTGGCGTTTAAAGGCGACGTTTATACCGGGCTGCACGCGCAGGACTTCAGCGAAGATGACTTTGATTTCGCCCAACAGCATCTGCGTATGCTGTCCGGGCTGTACGGCGTGCTGCGCCCGCTTGATCTGATGATGCCTTACCGTCTGGAGATGGGCATCAAACTGGACAATGCCAAGGGCAAGGATTTGTACAGTTTCTGGGGCGAGCAAATCACCAAAAAACTTAATGAAGCGCTGGAGCAACAAGGTGACGATGTGGTGGTCAACCTGGCTTCCGACGAATATTTCAAATCGGTGAAACCGGCTAAACTGCACGGCGAGCTGATTAAACCGGTGTTCCTCGACGAGAAAAACGGCAAATACAAAGTGATCAGCTTCTACGCCAAGAAGGCGCGCGGACTGATGAGCCGCTTTATCATCAAAAATCGTCTGACGCAGCGCGAACAACTGCTTGATTTCAATCTGGAAGGCTACGCATTTGACGAAGCCAATTCCCAAGGCAACGAGCTGGTGTTCAAACGCCCAGAGCAGTAAGGCCAGCACCCATAAAAAAGCCGTCGCAATGACGGCTTTTCGCTTTATGTGGCCATGAGGATCAGGCTGGCAAGGCCATAAGGAACTTGCGCAGTTCGCCAAAACCGGCGGGCAGGTTGTGAGACAGCAGCGGCAAATCAGCACGCAGTGCCAGCGCCTTCGGCAGTGGCAATTCCTGGCCGAGAATGTCCTCGACGCTCTCTTTGAATTTGGCCGGATGCGCGGTGCCGAGGAACAGACCAAACTCCCCTTCCTGCAACTGGTCACGCAACGCGCGGTAAGCAATCGCCGCGTGCGGCTCGGAGAGATAACCCAACTTCGCCAGTTCACGCATAGTGTCTTTGGTGGTTTCGTCACTGACCGTGGCATGGCCCAGCTCTTTCAACTGCCAAATCTTACGGCGGAACAGCTCTTCGACCCGTGGCCAGTTGTTCGGCTGGCTGACATCCATCGCATTAGACAGCGTAGCCACCGTGGCATGAGGCTGCCACTGACCGTTAGTCAGGAAGCGCGGCACGGTGTCGTTGGCATTGGTCGCGGCGATAAAACGCTTCACCGGCAGGCCCAGTGACTTGGCCAGCAGCCCGGCGGTCAGATCGCCGAAGTTGCCGCTGGGTACTGAAATCACCAACTGGTTGCGTGCTTCCTGTGGCAATTGCGCAACCGCTTCGAAGTAATAACAAATCTGCGCCAGCAGGCGGCTGATGTTAATCGAGTTGGCCGAGTTCAGGTGCAGGGCTTCTTTCAATTCCTGATCGTCAAATGCCTGCTTCACCAATGCCTGGCAGGCGTCAAAATCGCCGTCAATCGCCACGGTATGGATGTTGCCACCCAGGGTGCAGAACAGTTTTTCCTGCAGCGGGCTGATTTTGCCCTGTGGATACAGGATCACCACGCGCACATTCTTCAGGCCGTAGAAGGCATGAGCCACCGCCGCGCCGGTATCACCGGAGGTCGCGGTCAGGATAGTGACCGGCTGATCGCCCGCCACTTCCGCCAGCATTTGTGCCATAAAGCGGCCGCCGAAGTCTTTAAACGCCAGCGTTGGGCCGTGGAACAACTCCAGGCAGGCGATATCATCTTCAACTTGCGCTACCGGTGCCGGAAACTCAAAGGCCGCCGCCACACGCTTATGCAATGCTTCTTCAGAAACTTCATCGCCAATAAATGCCGACAGGATACGGCTGCTGCGCGTGACAAAGTCCTGTTCCAGCAGATGGTCGATTTCGGTCAGTTCAAACTCCGGCAGATCCAGCGGGAAAAACAGCCCTTGCTGTTTGCCCAGGCCCTGTTTGATCGCCTGTGTGAAGCTAACCTGCTCGTTATGATCCTTAAGGTTGTACAGTTTCATGCGTTATCCCAGTAGTCGTGCGCCTGCGGTATCCAGGCGGCAAATATGAACAAAACCTTCGTCGTTTTGCAGATAGTGATTAGTCAGCCAGTCGGCCATGCGTTGCGCCGTTGCGCCGTCATCACAAACGGCGAACAGCGTCGGGCCGGAACCGGAAATACCGCAAGCCAAGGCACCGATATCCTGAGCGGCTTTGCGTGCGTCGGCAAAACCCGGCAACAGGCGGGTGCGGTACGGCTCGGCAATCACGTCCTGCATCAGTTTGGCGGCCAGGCGCGGTTGTTGGGTATGGCAGGCATGGATAAAGCCCGCCAGATAGCGACCGTGGCTGATACAGTCCTGACGACGATACTGCGCGGGCAGGATCGCACGCGCTTCGGCGGTGGATACCTTGATGCCCGGATAGGCCATCACCCACAGCCAGTCTTTAAAGCATGGCACTTCCTGGCTGATGAAGCCTTCTTCTTCCAACATCAACTGCAGGCCGCCGAGGTAGCAAGGCGCTACGTTATCGTAATGCACGCTGCCGGAGATGCGGCCTTCCAACTCGCCCATCAGGCCCAGCAGCGTCATTTTATCCAGCGGGCGGTTGCAGAACTCATTCATCGCCATCAACCCGGCGACCACCGAGCAGGCACTGGATCCCAGACCTGAACCGATCGGCATATTTTTCTCGAGTCGCATCGCCACCGGGATTTGCTGACCGATTTCCTGGCAGAAGCGCTCCCAACATTGGTAAACGATGTTCTCTTTCGGATCGTCCGGCAGCTTGCTGACGAAGCGACCGGCATTTTGCAAACTGAACGTTTCGGCGGCCTCTACACTGACGCAGTCGCCCAGCAAGGTACCGTCAATTGGCGACACCGCTGCACCCAGAACGTCGAAACCGACGCTGACGTTACCAATTGAGGCCGGCGCATACACCTTAACCATATTAAACTCCCAACTTCCATGACAGTGTGCGCAACAGGTCGGCAAATACCCCTGCGGCGGTCACATCGTTACCGGCACCGTAGCCGCGCAGCACCAGTGGCAATGGCTGATAGTAGCGGCTGTAGAAAGCCAGGGCGTTCTCGCCGTTCTTCACTTTATACAACGGATCGTTACCGTCTACCGCATCTATACGCACCTGACAGCGGCCATTTTCGATCGCCCCGACATAGCGCAGCACCTTACCCTGCTCGGTGGCATTGGCCACGTTGCGGGCGTACTCTTTATCCAGCTCCGGCAGGCGCGCCATAAAGGTTTCCACGTCGCCGGAAGCGTCAAAGGAAGGTGGCAGCACCGACTCAACCTCGATATCGGCCAACTCCAGTTTGTAACCCGCCTCACGCGCCAGGATCAGCAGCTTGCGCGCCACATCCATACCGGAAAGATCGTCACGCGGATCCGGCTCGGTATAGCCCTTGGCTTTGGCCTCCAGGGTCGCGGCCGACAGCGACATGCCCTCATCGAGCTTACCGAAAATAAACGACAGCGAACCGGACAGAATGCCAGAGAAGCGCGTCAGCTCATCACCAGCGTTCAGCAGGTTTTGCAGGTTTTCGATCACCGGCAACCCCGCACCGACGTTGGTGTCGTACAGGAACTTGCGACGTGAACCGGCCGCGGCGGTGCGCAGTTGTTGGTAGTAATTCATCGACGAAGTGTTGGCCTTTTTGTTCGGCGTCACCACGTGGAAACCATCGGCCAGGAAATCGGCGTATTGATCGGCCACCGCCTGGCTGGAGGTGCAATCGACAATCACCGGATTCAGCAGGTGATACTCCTTCACCAGGCGGATCAGACGGCCAAGGTTGAATGGCTCCTGCGCACCGGCCAGTTCATCACGCCAGCTATCCAGCGCGATGCCGTGTATGTTGGTCAACATGGCGCGTGAATTGGCAATGCCGCACACCCGCAGGTCGATATGCTTTTGCTTCAGCCACGGCTGTTGACGGTAGATCTGTTCGATCAACGCACCGCCGACGCCGCCAACGCCGATAACAAACACTTCAATCACCTGATCGGTGTTAAACAGCATCTGGTGGCAGACGCGAACCCCGGTAGTCGCCGAGTCGTTGCTGACCACCACCGAGATGGAACGTTCGGAGGACCCCTGGGCAATAGCGACAATATTGATGTTGGCGCGCGCCAGGGCGGAGAAGAAGCTGGCCGAAATACCGCGCAGGGTGCGCATGCCATCGCCGACGACCGAGATAATCGCCAACTGCTCCATCACGTCCAGCGGCTCCAGCAGGCCATCTTTCAATTCAAGATAGAATTCGTCTTCCAGTGCGCGACGGGCACGCTGCAGCTCACTCTGCGGTACGCAGAAGCTGATGCTGTATTCGGAAGAGGACTGGGTGATCAACACCACTGAGATACCGGCACGGGACATCACGGCAAACACGCGTGCCGCCATGCCGACCATGCCCTTCATCCCTGGCCCGGAGACGTTGATCATCGCCATGTTATTGAGATTGGTGATGCCCTTCACCGGGGTATCGGTATCCAGATTTTCGCCGCCAATCAGCGTGCCTGGGGCCTGCGGGTTGGCGGTATTTTTGATCAGGCAAGGGATTTGGAACTGGGCAATGGGAGCGATAGTTCGGGGGTGAAGCACGCTGGCGCCGAAGTAGGAAAGCTCCATAGCTTCCTGATACGACATCGATTTCAGCAACCTGGCGTCTGGCACGGTGCGAGGATCGCAGGTATAAACGCCGTCGACGTCGGTCCAGATCTCACAGCAGTCGGCGCGCAGGCAGGCAGCCAGTACCGCAGCAGAGTAGTCGGAGCCGTTACGGCCCAGCACCACCAGTTCCCCTTTATCGTTACCGGCGGTGAAACCGGCCATCAGCACGATGTGATCCGCCGGGATTGCTGCGGCGGCGATGCGCAGTGTGGATTCGGCAATGTCTACCGTGGACTCCAGGTAATGCCCCTGCGCCAGCAGTTTCTCCACCGGGTTTATCACCGTAACCGGGAAACCTTTGGCGCGAAACACCCCTTCCATGATGGCGATAGAGAGCTTCTCACCGCGGCAGATGATAGCCGCATTCACGCTATCCGGGCATTGCCCCAGCAGCGCAACGCCATGCAGTACCTGTTTGAGTTGGGAAAATTCCTGATCGACCAGCGTCTTGAGACGATCGTATTCAAAGCCGGGCAACGCCTGTGCCAGACCGCTCAGCAGGTCGGCAAAGATGCGTTCTGCATCGCTCATATTTGGCAGAATGTCCTGCCCCGCTACCGTTTTATCAATCATCGCCACCAGGTGGTTGGTGATTTTAGCCGGAGCGGACAAGACCGTGGCCACCTGTCCCTGACGTGCGTTACTTTCCATGATGTCGGCAACGCGCAGAAAACGTTCTGCATTCGCTACCGAGGTTCCGCCAAATTTCAGCACTCGCATTTCTTGTCTCTCCCGAATTTAAGCCGAAAAAAAAGCCCGCACTGGTTAGGTGCGGGCTTTTTTCTTTTGTTTCCTGTACGCGTCAGCCCGCCCCGTTACCTGTGGTATCGGTGGTGGTAATAATTGTTGTGTTCAGGCTGATATTTCGCATTTTGTCTGTCTGTCTCATTAAATACTCTGTCCCCTCTATTGGTTAAAGCAATCGCTATCCCAAGTCAAATTATTTCTTGTTTTTGCTTGTTTATTGCCCAATGCAGCAACTGGGCAATGCGACAGTCGAAAAGCCAAATGGCAGGATAAAAAGACAGACTGGCGACAGTTTTGCAGTGGATCACACTGCCTAATTAGCCATGTTTGCGGGTATCACTTTGTCAGTTTTTTTTCGATGTCATGCAGCAAAGTATGCAACATTGCCGTATCGCGCTGCTGCAAAGTACCAAGCCGCTGGTGCAGCCAATCGCGCAATTTTTGATCGTCACCCACCCCCAATGCCCCCAGCAAACCATCGGCACGCTGACGCAGTGCTTTAAGCTGGCCCTCATTAGCCACTGGTTCCTGCGGTGCGCTAACCTTCATCAGTTCCGACAGTTGATAGCAATACACCATCACCGCCTGGCCGAGATTCAACGAAGGGTAATCTGCCTGCATCGGCACACCGGTCAGCAAATCGGCCAACTCCAGCTCTTCATTGGTCAGGCCGGAATCTTCACGGCCAAACACCAACGCTGCCTGCCCCACCCACTGACTGCGCTCACTCAACTGACCCAACAGTTGCTGCGGCGTACAGTAATAATGGAAACGCGCGCGGCTGCGGGCAGTGGTAGCAACGGTGAAATCCACGTCCGCCAGCGCCTGCTCGAGAGTGGCGAAAGTCTGCACGCCGTCGAGGATATCCCCCGCCCCATGAGCCACCCAGCGAGCCGCCGGTTGCAGGTGCGCTTCGCTGTCGACAATGCGCAACGAAGTGAAACCCATGGTTTTCATTGCCCGCGCCGCAGCGCCGACGTTTTCCGGCCGCGCCGGAGCCACTAAAACAATATGAAGCTGCATCAATACTCCACTAAACGACAGATCGCGTATTTTTGACTGTTTGGGATAGTCTGATTATATTTACATCTACGCAACAATAATCCCGAAATTGAGGGTAGACAGGGCTAAATAGGTTATTGCCCCGATAAATTTCTCGTAATACATATTATTGCTACTTATGTTTTACTGTGCTTATTAATCAAAGCGTTAAAAGAAGCCTTTTATCAATAAGTCAATAATTCTACCTCATTAGGCACCGCAATGCTGAATCGTACACAGAATTTAGGCTTCTGTGACTTAAGCTGGCATTTCTGTAAGTGTTTTTCACAAAACTGTTAACGTGCTACAATTGAATTTGATATATGTCAACAAACCTTAGTTTTGTTGGGTGATGAATTCGGTGCGCACTGTTATATTGCTGTTAATACGGTTAGGATATGCACCGTTTTGGCACCTTTGGGGATGTAAGGAATAGCGCCCCAACCAAGCTAGCGATCTTGTTGACATGGGATGGAAAGTGCATCAAGAACGAGTTTACGTACTTTAGTCGTTTGGTAGAAGGGAACGTGAGCGCTAATCTCTGCCCTCCGCTATGAAAACAAAGACTTCTGTACTTCCTATTTTCTATTTTGTTGGCAATTTTAGGTAGCATATATGCAGACCCCGCACATTCTGATTGTCGAAGACGAGTTAGTCACTCGTAACACCCTGAAGAGCATTTTCGAGGCGGAAGGCTACGTTGTTCATGAAGCCAATGATGGTGCAGAGATGCACAACATCCTGTCTGAAAATGATATCAATCTGGTTATCATGGACATCAATCTGCCAGGCAAAAATGGCCTGCTGCTGGCGCGTGAATTGCGCGAACAGGCCAGCGTTGCGCTGATGTTCCTGACCGGCCGTGATAACGAAGTTGACAAAATCCTCGGCCTGGAAATCGGCGCCGATGATTACATCACCAAGCCATTTAATCCGCGTGAATTGACCATTCGCGCACGTAACCTGCTGTCACGCACCATGAACCTGGGAAGCGTCGGCGAAGAACGTCGCCTGGTTGAAAGCTATAAGTTCAACGGTTGGGAGCTGGACATCAACAGCCGCTCACTGATCAGCCCCGCGGGCGAGCAATACAAACTGCCACGCAGTGAATTCCGCGCCATGCTGCACTTCTGCGAAAACCCGGGCAAGATCCAATCCCGTGGCGAACTGCTCAAGAAGATGACCGGCCGTGAGCTGAAGCCGCATGACCGTACCGTGGACGTGACCATCCGTCGCATCCGCAAGCACTTCGAATCAACGCCGGACACGCCGGAAATCATCGCTACTATTCACGGTGAAGGTTACCGTTTCTGCGGCGATCTGGAAGAGTAAGCCCTCCTCCCGCGTTAAAATATTTGGGGTTCCGCAGAACCCCAAATCTTATTTTGCCTCACCCCAGGGGATGATCGGCACTGCGCTCAGCGCATTCTTCGGTGAACCATCCACCACGCGGTCTGAATAACTAAGATAAATCAATGCATTACGTTTAGCATCGTAGAAACGCACCACCTGCAGTTTCTTGAACACCAGCGATGTTCGCTTCTGGAACACGACCGTCCCTTCCGCCTTACCATTTTTGATTTTATCAGTCAGCTCAATCGGCCCAACCTGCTGGCAAGAAATGGCGGCATCCGCAGTATCTTCCGCTAATCCCAACCCACCTTTGATGCCCCCGGTTTTTGCCCGGCTGATATAACAAGTTACATTTTTAACATCAGGATCGTCGAACGCTTCCACCACAATTTTATGGTCCGGACCAAAGAGTTTAAATACCGTATCAACCGACCCAACCTGTTCTGCCTGCGCACTATTTACCGTTGCGCAAACTAAACAAAACAAAAATAACCATCCTTTTTTCATTCACTTAACTCCAATAGGCTAAATCCTAAAAATGGGTACCGGCAATCAATATTGTTTATGTTTTAGGTCACAGAAAAGGATCTTTCTGGTCCGCACCGGTCTTTTTAGCACAGAGCGTGAAAAAAATCTTTGAGAGTCTCAGAGGAAAAAAATTGCTATTATGCGGCGTCGTTATATCTTTGCGCCCGTTTAAGGTGTGCCCCTATCCAACCCTTGCTCAACAGTGGCAAGAGGAAAGAGTGCTACGCAAAATGGCTCATGGATTGGTCTGATAGCGCAAGCACCAGCGTAATGAATAAACAGTTCGGGTTCCTACCCTAAAGCTCTACGAGGAAGATCTATGGATCAAGCCGGTATTATTCGTGATCTGCTTAGCTGGCTGGAAAGCCATTTGGACCAACCTTTGTCACTGGACAATGTGGCGGCCAAAGCAGGTTACTCTAAATGGCATTTACAACGGATGTTTAAAGATATTACCGGTAACGCCATCGGGGCTTATATCCGGGCAAGGAGATTATCCAAGGCTGCGGTAGCGCTGCGTTTAACCAGCCGACCTATTCTGGATATAGCCTTACAGTATCGCTTCGACTCGCAGCAGACATTTACCCGCGCATTTAAAAAACAGTTTGCGCAAACGCCGGCACTGTATCGCCGTGCAGAAGACTGGAACTCATTCGGCATTTGTCCGCCAATCCGCCTGGGCGCCTTTACTCTGCCGCAACCCGAGTTTGTCACGATGCCGGAACAGCACTTGATTGGCCTGACGCAAAGCTATTCCTGTACGCTGGAGCAAATCTCCCACTGCCGTACCGAATTGCGGTCGCAGTTCTGGCGCCAGTATCTGGGCGAAGCAGAGTCGCTGCCGCCGGTGTTATACGGGCTGCACCATTCACGTCCGAGTCAGGAAAAGGATGACGAGCAGGAAGTGCTGTACACCACGGCGCTGGAACCGCATCACGTACCGGCGAAAATTCAGGCCGGACAGCCGCTGGTGTTGCAAGGTGGTGAGTATGCGATGTTCAGCTATGAAGGCCCGGCTTCTGGCCTGCAGGACTTTATTCTGACCCTCTATGGCACTTGCCTGCCGGCACTCAAACTCACGCGCCGTAAAGGGCACGATATTGAGCGCTTTTATCCCAAGGGTGACCGCCGGCCACCCCAACCGCCAACCGAGATCAACTGCGACTATTTGATCCCGATCCGCCGTTAACGCTGCAGTTCATCCAGCGCGGGCGTGTCCAGATGCGTGACATCGCCCGCCGTTTCGACAATCCAGCCAGAAGCCAACCAGGGACTCTGCTGGTGATCGACTCGCGACAGTGAACAGTTGCGTAAACGCAGGCGGCGCTCGGCATAGGCCGGTAGCCCGAGCACGGTACTGATCAGACAGCCTAAAGCGATACCATGGCTGACAATCAGCGGTTTGCTGCCTTCAGGCAACATCAGGCAACTTTCCAATGCCTCGCGCATCCGGTCGCCCAACTCGCTCATTGACTCGCCCTGAGGGATACGGCCATCGGCAGTACCATCGACCATCTGCTTGCGCCACTGTTCTTCCTGCGGCGTCAGACTGTCGATTAAGCGCTCTTCCAGCACCCCCATATGCAACTCACGCAAACGCGGATCGTTTATCACCTCGCAACCGCAAGCCTCCGCGATGATTTGCGCAGTGCGGCGGGTACGCCCCAGATCGCTGGTAATCACGTGTGTGATGCCTTGTTTGCTGACGCGCTGGGCAACCAGGCGAGCCTGATGTTCACCGTTGGCGGTTAACGGGCTGTCCGACTGACCCTGGATGCGGCGAGCCGCATTCCACTCCGTTTCGCCGTGGCGAACGAGGTATACCTGTAACATTTTGCTTTTCCGTTATACTGCGTGAAACCTGAGTTTATCGTCGTCAGATGCCGCTTGCGCAAACGCCTGACGTAGTGAATAGGCTCTTAGCTTAAGGATGCCAAACCCGTTATGTATCATGTTGTCGCTGCAACTACCAACCCGGCAAAGATCAAGGCTATTCAACTGGCCTTTGAGGACACTTTTGGCCAGGACCAATGCCGCATTGAATCGGTCGACGTCGCCAGTGGCGTTTCACTGCAACCCATAGGTAATCACGAAACCCGCACCGGTGCACGCCAGCGTGTTATGGAAGCGCGGCAGGTACGCCCGGAAGCCGACTTTTGGGTCGGCGTTGAGGCAGGAATCGAAGAGAATATGACTTTCGCCTGGATGACGGTGGAAAATCCGCAGACCCGTGGCGAATCGCGCTCAGCCAGCCTGATGCTGCCGGAGACGATTTTACAGGGAATTCGCGCCGGCCGCGAATTGGGCAGTGAAATGGCAACCATCACCGGCAATGCCGAAGTGAAACGCCAGGGGGGCGCTATTGGCATCTTTACCGATGGGCGATTGAGCCGCACCAGCGTTTACCATCAGGCTCTGCTGCTGGCGCTGGTGCCTTTCCACAACCCTATCTACCAGAACCATAACAACGCGGCACAAAAATAACCTTCGGTGGGCGCGGCGCTACGGTGCCTCGCCCAGCAACTGCTGTTCCAGCCACTGCTTTAATGCCGGGGTCGCTGCCTTCAGGCTGTTTGAACCGCGAGTGATGGTGGCAATCCCCGCCCCCAGTTCATTCTTCAGCTCACGTTGGCTCATCTCACCGCGCATCAATTCCTGGATAATCCGTACCCTTGTGCCTAAAGCCGTACGTTCGTCCGGCGTCAACAACAGTTGCATCAGCGGTTGATGCAGATCCTGGGCAAACGAATTCTGCAGCAGCGCAACAAAGCGCAGCCAATCCTCATTACCTTGTTCTGAAAGAGCCGGGTCGTTAAGCGATAATTGCGTCATGGCAAGCCACCATACTATTTAACTAGTACAGCAGCATACCATAGCGACGTCAAAATCAATAACGCCTCTGCCACTCGGCGTCGGTCAGCACTTTAGCCGGCCGATGCATGAGATAGCGATAAAATGCGTCGTATGCCAACACGTTCTTCACGTAAGAACGGGTTTCCGAGAACGGGATGCTTTCGACAAATGCCACGGCATCAACCCGCCCTTCACTGTTACCCAACCAGGTATTCACCCGAGACGGACCGGCATTGTAAGCCGCCGATGACAGGATCCGATTGCGGCCAAACTGCTGGTAAACGTACTCCAGATAGCTGGTGCCGATGGTAATATTGACACGCGGATCAAGCAGTTGGCTGGGGCTTGAGTAACCGGGAATATTGTACATCTGCACGGTATGCTGCGCGGTACGTGGCATCACCTGCATCAGGCCGCTGGCCCCTACCGGTGACTGTGCTTTCGGATTCCAGGCGCTCTCCTGACGAGCAATCGCCATGGCATAACTCGGCGTTATCCCCTTGTCATCGGTCGCGGCGCGGAATTCTTGCGGCCAGGCTACCGGGAAACGTTCCTCAAGGTGGTCCCACATTTTGCCGACAATAGTTGCCTGCACGCTGAGATCGGCCCATTTCTGCTCGAAGGCATAACGCGCCAGCGCTTCCTGTTCCGGGCGGCTGCGACTGGCCACGAAGGAAGTCCACTCACTGCGCGCCAGGTTATCCATATTCCAGTACATCAACTCGCGCACCCGGGCAATTTCCGGGCCGTCCACCAATGATGCGCGGGGTTTTGCCGCTACCGCCACCATCACCGGGTAAGGCGTATTCAGTTTCTGTGCCGCCACCATCGGGTAGAAGCCACGTTCGGTCATCAGCCGACGCAGGATCTCTTCCCCTTCGCTGCGTTTGCCTTCGTCCAGTAACATGCTCGCACGCCAGTAGCGCCATTCATCTTTATTGCGTGACTCGGTCGGCAGACGCGCCAGCCAGGTCGCCACCCCCTGGCGATCGCCGGCCCCCAGCGCCATACGCACGCGGCGCTCCAGCAGTGCCGGTGACTGGCTACGCAGGATCACCTTGTCGCGCCACTGGGTCTGTTCAAAGGTCGCATCGCTGCCCATCAGGCGCCATGCCACCGCTTCCTCCAGCCCCAGCCGCTCGCTGTCGCTCATTTTCTGCAGACGGACGAGGGTTGGGATCATCGCCCGGGCGTTTTCCGCATCCTGACGCGCCAGGCGTTCGAAGGCGATGCCGGTCGCTGCACGGGTAAAGTCGGTCGGCCCCACGCTGCGGGCAAAGGACTCAACCGTCGCAGGATCGTTTTGCAGACGCACCAGGGCATCACCCATGGTCTGATAATCTGACGGCAATTGGCGATAGAGGCTGTTCACCAAGCCACTGTTGCCCTCTTTCAACGCCAGTTTCATGCGTTCCAAAATAGCCGTTGGCGTTTGTTTACCGGCCCCCTGCCAGACGCTGAACAACTTGTCACAGGCTCCCGGCAGCGATTTACCGCTCATCCAGATGTCGTCGACACCGCTCCAGGCCGCGGTCTGATCGCCAGTGGCCCATTTGGCATAGTAGTAATTGCAACGCGCAGCAATGGGTTTCGGTGCCTGCGGGCTGAAGGCCAGCAGGGTACGCCAGTCTTCACGCCGCGCCAGTTCATTAACAAAACGCGGGGCCAGCGATTTGGCCGGCGGCAGCGTCGGATGCTGCTTGATAAAGTCATTCACCTCAGAGAATCCGACCTGGCTGAGATCTTGCGTCAGCTCACGGTATTCCAGATAAGGGTAAAGCGGGTAATCACGCAGCGTCGGCATCAGTTGCGCCACCACGTCCATCTGTTTGCTGTCCCACGCCTGCTTGATCTGCAGGTAGCGCTGACGCTGAGCGTCCAGGGAATCCGCCAATGCGGCGCTTGAAAATGCCGTCAGGCACAGGCCCACAGCCAAAAACCGCCACTTGTCTACCTTGACCATACTGACTCTTTCCTCGCTAATGCTGATGGTGTTGCCAGAGCCGCTTCAGCCCGTTGCCGCGCTACGTCAGCAGCCAACGGATCGGTGAACCCGGCTCTCCGAGTATTTCGCGCTCTGTCGTGGAATAACGTCTATCCGGCACGCCAGAGCAAAAGGGGGACGCTGAGCAACCCGCTCAGCCGTCTATCATAGACAGCAGGATCGCCTATCCATTCACTACTGTAGAAGAAGTTTATCGTCACGATGGGCTTCAGGTAAAAAAGGTTTACCCTCGCTGACAAATTAATTAAAGCTGGCGGCAATTTTTGCCGTTTTAATCATTTCATCCTGGGCTAACGCTAAAAACCGGTCGGACCCGCGATTATTAATCCCCACCGCCAATATAAAACCAAGCCATTTGAAATTATTAGCCGTCGCAGGATTTCGCACTCAAAACGAGGGGCAGAAAAGTTGCGCAAACCGCCAGAACCCAGGCCTGGCGCGCCAACTTTGCAGAAAACGCCTGGCAAACCCCGGTGGTCGTTTTTATACTATTAAAAAAGGCTAAGATAATTCCGAGAAAATGGCACATAAAGCGCGCAACAGGGATATCTTATAATACAATCCGCGCCAATTATGGGTTAGATAGTGTTCATCAGGCAGTGCGATTGACAGTTTTCAGCAAGACAATTATCCCTTCGACCGGGTCAGGCTTCTCATCGTTATGTTGCCGCAACAGTACTGCGGACGTGGGCAGGAATAGCAGATGAAGATGGCAAAAAATGCCGCGTTGTTAGTGACCTGCGCAAAAAACTCATTCATGAGTTTCCTTTGCGCACGTCTGGACAACGGCCGTCTGTTATCGCTGTTTCTACTCGCTCTGTTGGCATTTCCCGGTTTGGCCCACCCCGAGACGGGCGATTCATATAAAAATCGTACCCATGCCGTCACCACTGTGGTGGTCGGCATCATCAGCTATGCCCGCTGGCCGAGTGGACCCAACCCTATCCGACTGTGCGTGACGGCGCCGACACAATATGCCGACGGACTGTTCGATCCCATCCTGCTTAGCGCGCCCAGGCCAATAAAAGCCGAGCGCATCGCTTTCGACAGCCCATTGCTGAGCACCGGCTGTGATGTGATTTATTTAGGCAATATCAATGCCGGGCAGAAACAGAATTTCATCCAGCGCATTAGCGGTCATTCGATTCTCAGCATCAGCGAGAACGATGCAGAGTGTTCTGCCGGCAACGCATTTTGTCTGCAGTTCGAAGGGGACGAGGCCAGCTTTAAAGTGAACCTTGATGCACTGGCGCGCAGCGGCGTACGCGTTCACCCCAACGTGCTGCAACTGGCACGCAAACCGGTGCCGCCGCTATGAAGTGGTTGCGCAAGAACCGATCGGGTCAGTCACGCCCGACGCTGGGCCGGGTGCTGCAACGGGTGCATCTTGGGCTGGCGCTGATTGCCGTCGGCACCGCCGGGATTTTCCTGACGCTGGTCGCGCTGTTTGCGCTGCGCGCTTATGCCAACCATAACCTGCACCTGATTGCACGCTCCATCAGCTATACCGTCGAAGCTGCCGTGGTGTTTGAAGACCGCACCGCCGCAAGTGAGGCGCTGGTATTGATCGCCTCCAAAGAGGAGGTATCGGAAGCCAGAATTCTGAACAACAGCGGCAAAGTGCTCGCCACCTGGCGTCACCCCGAAGATGGCCCGCTGCACGGTATGGAACAAATCGTGGCCCGCTGGGCGCTGCCGGAACCGGTGATCCTGCCGATTACTCATGAAGGCAAAGAGGTCGGCAAAGTTTGGCTGCTGGGCCACGGCGGCAGCCTGCTGCGCTTTCTGTTGCGCGGCATGATCGGCATGATCGCCTGTCTGGTGCTCAGTACCCTGTGTGCGCTGGTACTTTCCCGCCGCATGCTGGTAGGCATTGTCCGTTCTCTGGATGACATCGCCAATGTCGCGCATGCGGTACGTCGCGATCGCGCCTTTGGCCTGCGGGTGCCGTCGGCGCCGATTGCCGAACTGCATGAGCTGAGCAGCGACTTTAATGGCCTGCTCGACGAGCTGGAAGCCTGGCAGGCACACCTGAAGCAGGAAAATGACTCACTGACTCACCGGGCCACCCACGACAGCCTGACCGGCTTGCCGAACCGCGCCTTCTTTGAGGGCCGCCTGAGCCGTGCGCTGGGGGACATTAAACCCAGCGAAAAACTGGCGGTGCTGTTTATCGACGGTGACCGCTTCAAGGAAGTTAACGACAGTTACGGCCATGCCGCAGGCGATGTGGTGTTGACTACCATTGCCGGGCGCATTCGCGCGCAGCTGCGTGAAAGCGATCTGGTGGCACGTTTGGGAGGTGATGAATTCGCCGTATTGTTGGCACCGGTCCACACTACGGAAGATGTCCTGCAGATTGCCGATAACATAATCGACTGCATGACCCAACCGGTGATTTTACCGAACGATGAGGCGGTGATTTCCTCTCTGAGTATCGGTATTGCACTTTACCCAGAGCATGCGGTAACGCCTCAGGGGCTCTTGCACGAAGCTGACGATGCGATGTACCAGGCAAAGCATCGTTATAACGGAGGCTGGCGGCTGGCAATACAAAAATAAGGCCCCGGCTAAAAAATAAAACTAGGGATTTTGATTATGATACAGCAAACACTAAAAAACCGTTTTTCACTGCTGGCGATGATGTTTATCGCCCTGCTGGCCCTCGCCGGCTGCCAGAGCAAACCTCAGGGCCTGACGCCCGAGCAAATTGCCCTGTTGCAGTCGCAAGGGTTCAAGCTGACCGATAACGGCTGGGAATTTGGCCTGTCCGACAAAGTGCTGTTTGGCAATAACATCGGCAAGCTGAACCCGGAAAGTACCGACACGGTACAGAAAATGGGCCGCGCATTGATGAGCGTCGGTATCACTCAGTTCCGTCTGGATGGTCATACGGATAATTACGGTGAAGACAGCTATAACGATCAGCTCTCTCTGCGTCGCGCCAATGCTGTGGCGGATCTGCTCGCCAGCGTAGGCATTCCACGTGCCAACATCGAAACCCGCGGCATGGGTAAACGCGATCCGGTGGCCGATAACCGCACCTCCAGCGGCCGGGCGGAAAACCGCCGCGTCGCGATAGTCGTCACCCCTTAAGCAACCAATATGCGCCTTCACCGGCGCATAAGCATAAAAGGTTATACTTGACGATCGCTGTGTGATGTCTGGGATCCGCTGTCGAAACGGGCTACACTCCGCAGCCAGACATCCTATAAAAACTGATATAGAGAGGCAGAGGCACCGTGGCTCAATACGTCTATACCATGCATCGCGTCGGCAAAGTGGTTCCGCCGAAGCGTCACATCCTGAAAAACATCTCGCTGAGCTTCTTCCCTGGCGCCAAAATTGGTGTACTGGGTCTGAACGGCTCGGGTAAATCCACTCTGTTGCGCATCATGGCCGGCATCGATACCGATATCGAAGGTGAAGCTCGCCCACAACAAGGGATTAAGATCGGTTACCTGCCGCAGGAACCGCAGCTGAACCTCGAACATACCGTCCGTGAGTCGGTCGAAGAAGCGCTGGCAGAAGTGGTCGGTGCGCTGAAACGTCTTGATGAGGTGTACGCACTGTACGCCGAAGAAGGTGCCGATTTCGACAAGCTGGCCGCTGAGCAGGGCCGCCTGGAAGAGATCATTCAGGCCCATGATGGCCACAACCTGAACACCCAGCTGGAGCGCGCCGCCGATGCGCTGCGCCTGCCGGAGTGGGACGCGAAAATCGCCAACCTTTCCGGTGGTGAACGTCGCCGTGTCGCCCTGTGCCGCCTGCTGCTGGAAAAACCGGACATGCTGCTGCTGGACGAACCGACCAACCACCTGGATGCCGAATCCGTGGCCTGGCTGGAACGTTTCCTGCATGACTTTGAAGGCACCGTAGTGGCCATTACCCACGACCGTTACTTCCTCGACAACGTGGCCGGCTGGATCCTCGAGCTGGACCGTGGCGAAGGTATCCCATGGGAAGGCAACTACTCTTCCTGGCTGGAGCAAAAAGACGCTCGTCTGGCGCAGGAAGCCTCTTCCGAAGCCGCACGTCGCAAATCTATCGAGAAAGAGCTGGAGTGGGTTCGTCAGGGCGCCAAAGGCCGTCAGTCCAAAGGCAAGGCCCGTTTGGCTCGCTTTGAAGAGCTCAACAGCACCGAATACCAAAAGCGTAACGAAACCAACGAACTGTTTATCCCACCTGGCGCACGCCTGGGCGATAAAGTGGTTGAAGTCAGTAACCTGCGCAAGTCTTACGGCGACCGCGTGCTGATTGATGACCTGACCTTTGCAGTACCGAAAGGCGCGATTGTTGGCATTATCGGCCCGAACGGCGCCGGTAAATCCACGCTGTTCCGCATGATGTCCGGCCAGGAACAACCTGATTCCGGCAGCATCGTGTTGGGTGACACCGTCAAACTGGCCTCGGTCGATCAGTTCCGCGACAGCATGGATAATTCCAAAACCGTTTGGGAAGAAGTTTCCGGCGGCCAGGACATCATGCGTATCGGCAACACCGAAATGCCAAGCCGTGCCTATGTCGGCCGCTTCAACTTCAAGGGTGTCGATCAGGGCAAACGCGTCGGCGAATTGTCCGGTGGTGAGCGTGGCCGTCTGCATCTGGCCAAGCTGCTGCAGGTTGGCGGCAACGTATTGCTGCTCGATGAACCGACCAACGACCTGGATATCGAAACCCTGCGCGCGCTGGAAAACGCCCTGTTGGAATTCCCAGGCTGTGCGATGGTCATCTCGCACGACCGTTGGTTCCTTGACCGCATCGCCACCCACATTCTGGATTATCAGGATGAAGGCAATGTGGAATTCTTCGAAGGTAACTTTACCGAATACGAAGAGTACAAGAAGCGGACGCTGGGCGCCGAAGCGCTTGAACCACACCGTATCAAGTACAAGCGAATCGCCAAGTAATCCCGGAAAGCGCCGCATGCGGCGCTTTTTTTATTCCTACGCCAGCTCGCGGGCATAATCGTCAAACACCGGGTGTTGCAATACCACGTCGATAAAACAGGCCAGCGCCGGTGAATTCAGCTTGCGGCTTGGATAAACCAGATACAGCTCATTGCCTTCCGCCTGCCATTCCGGCAGCACCTCGACCAGTTGTTTTTGCGCCACCACCTCACGGCTGAGAAAGGCCGGTAGCATGGTGATACCCGCACCGGCAATCGCACATTCCCGCGCGTACAGCAGATTATCGGTAACATGCCGCATCGGCAGCTGCCAACGAAAATACTCGTCGCCCCGACGCAGGCTCCAGACCGGCCAGGAGCTATGTGCAATACAGCGGTGCTGCTGCAACTGTTGCGGATCGACAATCTGCGGGGACTGCGCCAGATAGGCCGGCGACGCCAGCAAATAACGTGGCGCATGCCCCAAACGACGGCCAATCAGTGAAGAATCCTGCGGTTTGCCGGTTCGCAGCGCGGCATCGAACCCCTCCTGCACCATATCTACCATAGCATCAGATACCGACACCTCCAGCGAGACATCCGGATATTGCCGCTGGAAATCCGCCGCCAGCCGCGCCAGCAAGGTTGCCCCCAACCCGGCGGGGGTCGAGATACGCAACCGCCCACTGGGGTTATCACGCAGCCGTTGCAGCGCCAGGTCGGCCCGTTCGGCGGCGGACAGCATCTCCTGGCAGTGTTCCAGATAGCGTTCACCGGCAAAGGTCAGATTGAGCTGACGGGTGGTGCGGTTTAACAGCCGCAGACCCAGCGTCTGTTCCAACTGACTAATGCGCTGGCTGACGCTGGACTTTGGCAAGGCAGCCCGTTTGGCGGCGGCGGTATAACTGCCACATTCAGCCACCAGCGCAAACAACGCCATATCCTGAAGCTGTTTAAACCTCATTGTTCACCTCCAACGAACACTCAGTTAGCTATTGTCCATCTTATCATCAACTGCCAACGGGTCTACACTGAGGGTATTCATTCGAAAGGAGCACAGTCATGTCGATTAAAGCCATTGCCGTAGACCCGAAAAACCCCGCCAACTTCATTGCAATCAGCCCGGAAAAACCCACCCCAGGCCAGTACGATTTATTGGTTGAAGTCAAAGCGGTGTCGGTCAACCCGGTGGATACCAAGGTCCATGCCGGCCTGCAAAAAAGTGGTCTGCAACAGCCCCGTATTCTCGGTTGGGATGCCAGCGGTATCGTGGTCGAAGTGGGCAGCAGCGTCAGCGGTTTCAAACCCGGTGATGAAGTCTGGTACGCCGGTGATATCACCCGCCCAGGCAGCAACACGACCCATCAGTTGATTGACTCGCGTATTACCGCCCATAAGCCGCAAAGTCTGAACTGGGCTGAAGCCGCCGCCATGCCGCTGACCGCCCTGACCGCCTGGGAAGCGCTGTTCGAACACCTGAAGATTCAGGACGCCGCACCCGGTAAAACCCTGTTGATTATCGGCGGTGCCGGTGGCGTAGGTTCGCTGGCGATCCCGTTTGCTGCACAGCGCAGCCAGGTGAAGGTGATTGCGACTGCCTCACGCCCCGAGTCGGCGGCCTGGTGCCGGGAGCGCGGTGCCGATCTGGTGGTGGACTACCGCGATCTGAAAGCCAATCTGGCGCAGCAGGGCATTGAGAATGTGGATTATATTCTTTGCCTGAACGACACCGACGGGCACTGGAAAGCGATTTCCGATCTGATTGCGCCAATGGGCCATATCTGTACCATCGTCGAAAATGCACAGCCGTTGGACCAAAATGCGCTGAAGTTGAAAAGTGCCGCTTTGCATTGGGAGTTGATGTTTACTCGCAGCATGTTCACCACGCCGGACATCGCCCAACAGGGTGAGATCCTCAAGCAAGTGGCGCAAATGCTGGATGAAGGAAAACTGAGTACCACCCTGAGCGAAACCTTGCAGGGGTTGACGGTCGACACCCTGACCGCCGCGCATAAAAAACTGCTCGACGGGCATATGCAGGGCAAACTGGTGATTGTTTACTGATGACAGACGGGGCGCAGCACGCTGCGCCCCGATGGCTTATACCGCCGCAACACCGAGCAGCCGACTGGCATCGGCCGCCAGCAGTTGTTTTACCAGCTCTACGCAGCGCAGGAAGCGTTCGTCATAGTCGCTGGACTCCACGTGTACATACTCGATGTTATTGGCCCGCAGCATCTCTTCCAACAAATGCTGGAACACTTTGCGATCCTTGGGGTTACCCAGGCTGCGCAGGCCATCCGCCACCCAGGGGGTGTTGTTTTCCAGCAGGATCACCAGATCAAACCGGTACTCGTCGATCAGTGCCTGCACAAAGGGGTGCTCGCGCCCTTCGTACTTTTTACAGAAGGCCTGAGTGGTGACGAAGTCGGTGTCGATAAAGGCCACTTTATTGGCGTACTTCACCGCAAAGTCGACGTACTGCGCCTGCCCGAGAGCAATCTTGTCGTAGTCGGAATACTGCAGCGCCATCTCATCCCCACCGAGGTGCGAGAACACATAGTCGCGGCCATATTCCCAGGCACTGGTGGTGTTAAAGATGTTTGCCAGCTTGTTCACCAGCGTCGATTTGCCGCTCGATTCACCGCCGAGGATCGCCACGGTACGAACAAAGAACGGCTTCACTTCGGTCGGAATATA
The DNA here is from genome assembly GCF_056376275.1 of Serratia sp. AR11. Lineage (NCBI taxonomy): Bacteria > Pseudomonadati > Pseudomonadota > Gammaproteobacteria > Enterobacterales > Yersiniaceae > Serratia > Serratia sp. AR11. The sequence goes on along the minus strand of NZ_CM150739.1, from coordinate 638,892 downwards.
ATCCCAATAAAGGAACGGATCCTGACGGATCTGGCGGCCGCTGATATTCATAAATGAACGTTCGGGATCAATCAGAACGGTTTCAATGCCCAGATGTTCACGGTAGCGCGGGGCATCCTGCGCTTCGCTGGAATAGATAAAGCTCGGCACAATGGCTTTCTGTTCCAGAAAAGCCTTCACCCCATCGCTCCAGACATTCCAGCCATGCGGATAGGGTTCAATGCCCTGTTCGTCGAAGGAATGAATATGGATGTTTTTCTGGTACTTAAAGGTTTGCAGCAGCCAGCGTAGACGATCGCTGACCGTCGGCTGTTGCGACATTGAACTGTTTTCGAACAGCTCCCGGTCGCGGGGTTCGTCGTGACACAGGATCACGTGCAGCTCATCTACCTGGCTGCAGGCGCGCTGGATCAGGTAAATGTGGCCGGTGTGCAGAGGGTAAAATTTACCAAACACCACGCCGACCTTTTTCTCACGCCGTGGAAATTCCAGGCCAAGGTAGCGGTGCAGCGCCTCCAGTTTCTGGGCGCTCGGACTTTTGATTTTGTCGTTCAGTAACTGGCTGAGATAGCCTTTGGTCATGCCACTGGCATCCGCCACCTGCTGCAGAGTGCAGCTCTTCTGCTTAATCGACGCCTTCAGGTAATCGAATTGCCGCATAGCCCCTCCGTTTAATATGCTAAACAAAATAGCATAATCTGCACACCGCGTGGCAATTAATAAAACTGTTCCAGCACGTCCAATGCGTCCGCCAGTTTCTTCACGCCGAACACCTGCATATTGGCCGGTGGTTTCTTGGGTACGTTGGCATGTGGCACGATGGCCCGCTTGAAACCGTGTTTCGCCGCTTCGGAAATACGTTCCTGGCCGCTCGGCACCGGACGGATCTCCCCCGCCAGCCCCACTTCGCCAAACACCACCAAATCGTTTGGCAGCGGGCGATCGCGCAGGCTGGACACCAGCGACATCAGCAACGCCAGATCGGCGCTGGTTTCACTGACTTTCACCCCGCCAACCACGTTGACGAACACGTCCTGATCCGACATCTGCAGCCCACCGTGGCGATGCAGCACCGCCAGCAGGATCGCCAACCGGTTTTGTTCCAGACCCACGGCCACCCGACGCGGATTGGACATCATCGAATGATCCACCAGCGCCTGAATTTCCACCAGCAACGGCCGCGTGCCTTCCCACACCACCATCACCGAACTGCCGGAAGTGACCTCATCGCCACGGCTGAGGAAAATGGCCGACGGGTTACTGACTTCACGCAGGCCCTGCTCTGTCATGGCGAAAACGCCCAATTCATTCACCGCACCAAAGCGGTTTTTGTGGCTGCGCAGGGTACGAAAACGCGAATCGGCGTCGCCGTCCAGCAGCACCGAGCAGTCAATACAGTGTTCCAAAACTTTCGGCCCGGCCAGAGAGCCGTCTTTGGTGACGTGTCCCACCATCACAATCGCCACACCGCGCGTCTTGGCGAAGCGCGTCAGGTAGGCGGCGGTTTCACGCACCTGCGCTACGCTGCCCGGCGAAGACTGAATGTCCGCCATGTGCATCACCTGGATGGAGTCAATCACCATCAGTTTCGGCTGTTCCTGCTCGGCAATCAGGCAGATCTGCTCGATACTGGTTTCCGACAGCATATTCAGGCCGCCAGTCGGTAAGCCGAGACGGTGGGCGCGCATCGCGACCTGCTGCAATGATTCTTCACCGGTGACGTACAGGGTTTTCATCTGTTCGGACAGTTTGCACAGCACCTGCAACAGCAGCGTACTCTTGCCGGCGCCAGGGTTACCGCCGATCAGGATCGCACTGCCCGGCACCACCCCGCCCCCCAGCACCCGGTCAAACTCAAGGAAACCGGTGGAGAAACGCGGCAGCTCATCCAGGCTGATGTCCGACAGCTTTTGCACCTTGCTGATGCCGGCATCGCCGGCGTAGCCGCTCAGGCGCTCATTGCGAGAAGAGGAAGACACCGCAGCCAGACGCACTTCTGTAATGCTGTTCCAGGCGTGGCAAGCGCTGCACTGCCCCTGCCAGCGCGGATAATCGGCCCCGCACTCATTACATACAAACGCCCGTTTTGCTGCTTTTGCCACGTATTACCTCTGTTTTTACCACATTGCCGCTGTCTGGCATTATCGCCGGATCAGGGTCAACTTTAGCGAACTTCGTGTTTCAGGCTACCGGTCAGTACACACAGCACGCCAATCAGGTCAGCATGGCGAATCGACACCTGCGCCTTCTCATAGACTTTCGGTTTGGCGTGATAGGCAATGCCCAACCCGGCAACCTGCATCATTTTTAAATCGTTGGCACCGTCGCCGATGGCCACGGTTTGCTGCGGCGGAATACCCAGTTTTTCCGCCAGTGCGACCAGCGTATCGGCTTTAAACTGCGCATCGACTATCGGTCCCAGCACTTCACCGGTCAGTTTGCCGTCGCGAATTTCCAGCTCATTAGCCGCCACCGCCACCAATTTTAGTTTATCGCGCAGGTACTCGGCATAATAGGTGAAACCGCCGGAAGCGATCGCCACATGCCAGTCCATCGCCTGCAGCTTGCGCACCAGGTTGACCAGCCCAGGCATCAGTGGCAGCTCATCGCGCACCTGCTTGAGGATATTGGCATCGGCGCCTTTCAGCGTGCCGACGCGTTGGCGCAGGCTGGCGGTAAAATCCAGTTCACCCCGCATCGCACGTTCGGTGACTTCAGACACTTGCTCACCGACGCCTGCCAGTTTGGCGATCTCGTCGATGCATTCAATTTCTATCGCCGTAGAGTCCATATCCATCACCAGCAGCCCAGGGGTGCGCAAATGAGGAATTTTGCCTAGAGGAGCCACATCCAGCCCGCTCTCCGCCGCCAACAGCTTGGCGCGTGCCGTCAGGGTGCCAGCCAGACGCACCACCTGATAGTCCTCGACGCACCAGGCGGTAACAATCACCATCGCCGCACCCAGCTTGCGCTGGAAATCGGTAATGCGCGTTTTGTTCAGTTCTCTGCCATATAATAGCCAACCGGTATGACCCGCCCGATAATCCAGCGGCATCACTTCGTCACCGCTCAGCGAAAGGGGAAGACCCGGCCATTGAGAGATCTCTGCCGGGAGATCGCAATAGGTCAGACTATTCGACATCCTTAACTCCTGAAAAAACACTGCATGATAAAACGACGCATCAAGCTATCCTATCGCCATTGCTTCTGGCAACATAAAGTGTCCAAGATGCCCAAGGAACCTGCATGGCTCGCGCTAAACTGAAATTTCGCCTGCACCGCACCGCTATTATCCTGATTTGCCTGGCTTTGCTGGTACTGTTGATGCAGGGCGCGTCCTATTTTAGCCTGAGTCACCAACTGGCGCGATCCGAACAGGTGGAAGAACTGGCGCAAACGCTGACCAAACAGGTGGCCTCCAGCCTGGCTCCGCTGATGGACGACGACAGCGACGTCGATAACCAGCGCATCGACACCATCCTCAAACAGCTCACCGGGGGCAGCCGCATTCTGGACGCCAGCGTCTATCAGCTCGACGGCACGTTGGTTTCCCACGCCGGTGAACAGATAAGTATACGCGATCGTTTGTCGCTCGACGGTAAACGCGCCGGCAGCTACTTCAATCATCAACTGGTCGAGTCCATTCAGGGCAAAGACGGCCCAATCGGCTTTATCCGCATCACGCTGGACACCCACGTACTGGCGACCGAATCCAAACAGGTGGATAACACCACCAACCTGCTGCGCCTGATGATCCTGCTGGCTCTGGCCATCGGTATTATTCTGGCGCGTACGCTACTGCAACACCGCCGCAGCCGCTGGCAGCAATCGCCGTACCTGCTGACCGCCAATACGCCATTGGAAGAAGGTAACACGGTAGAAAATGACGATGACGACGCGCGGCCGGATGCGAATAAAGAAGAAGAGAAGAAGCCCGAGAGCGGTTCTTAAGCCATTCGCTGAATACGCTCGTTCAGCCCCTGAACCTGTGCCAGCATCTGGTCGGCGATAACGCGAAAATCTTCGCTGATAAGTGTATGCCGTGCCACACGTTGCCAAAACTCCAGCGCCATCAATTCCGCCTGCCGCCAAACGGCACCGCTGACTTCATGACCCAATCGGATTTCCAACGCTTGATGGCGCATATTACCGCTGCTGGTTGGCGCAAATGCCATCGGCAACATGTCATACAAAGGGGCTAAAACCACCGGCCGCTGTTCGGGGTGCAGAAACGACAAGTTCCCCTGATGCATATCGCTATTGGCAATCAACCTGCCGAATGCCCAATACAGAGCCATTCTCTGACAGGTGGGGTTGTCTATCACACCATGCTGCAATAACCCTTGCGCCGCCATAACCCAATTGGCATTGCCGCTACCGCTAAACTCGGCATCCAATGCTTCGAGTGAAACCATCGCCACCCGGCCAAACGGGCCGATGCGATCGAACCGTTCAATTTCCAGAAAACACTGCTGATTTTCACCCAACAAGACTTCACTTCGTGCCGCAGGCAACCCCGCTTCCGCCACGACCTGTAACGCCAGTGACTCTGCGATCAGCAAATCACTCCAACGCTGCGCATTGGGGTTTTCCGGGGCCGTACTGAATTTAACCAATACATGACCTTGTCGCTCGTCCCTCAGTTCAGCATAAGCAATAAACTTGGGTTGCTCACCACCGGCAGAAGACCCGACCAGTTCCCCTGCAAGCGCCTTCTCAGCCAGCTCTGCGTAACGGGCTGTTTTTTCCGCCATCGGCACTGCCGGCTCCAGGTCATGTACCAGCCAGCGTTGATAGCTGCCGTTGCCAGGCAGCAGGTTACCGCTCATGTCGTCACCAAAGTGACAAAGCGCCCACAGTCGCTGCTCTTCGTTCCAAAGCAGAGTATCTTCCGGCAGGCGCAATACTTGAGAAACCGCCTTCCCCCATGCCCGGCCAAGAAAACCTATCGGCCGCAGATCGTTCAGATACCAAGGCAGACCATCATAAAGTTGCCATTCACCATTTTGCTCATTTTGTACCGCGCATCCTTCAGCCGGATAGACAGGATAAAGCGTGGCAAACTTATGTGCCTTACCCTGCTCATCCACCTGATACAGCGGAAACTGCCCTTCACCTGCCACGCTTCTGAGCAACGCATAGCGGGTGGCCCGGCCTTTGCCCATCACCAGTACGCTTCCTGCCAAATTGCGAATACGGCGCGATAATGTCGGTTGACTGATACCCAGCGCTTCAGTAAGTGCTGTAGATGTCGCTGGGCCATTACGTAGTAATTGCTCGATGCCCGTCATAGATGAATAGATTCGTGAATAGATTTATGAATAGAGTAATAGCGCTAATTAGCTGTCAGGTAAAGTATTTGCAGGAAATGATTTAGGAAAGGTGAATAGATTGCTACAGGGGCGCAGCAGAGTGCTGCGCCCGCAGGATATTACTCTTTGTCGCCCAGCAGTACAGATTCCAGCGCGATAACGATCATTTCGTTAAAGGTGGTCTGACGTTCTGCCGCGGTGGTCGCTTCGTGACGCAGGATGTGGTCAGAAACGGTACAAATGGTCAGTGCCTTACAGCCAAATTCTTCGTACAGCTCCGCCGCCACACCGTAGATACCGGCCGCTTCCATTTCCACACCCAGGATGCCGTACTTCTTCATCACCTGGAACATGTCCGGATCTGGCGTGTAGAACAGGTCAGCGGAGAAGATGTTACCTACGCGCGCCGGAATACCCTGCGCTGCCGCTGCGTCTACTGCGTTACGCACCATGTCAAAGTCGGCGATTGCCGCGTAGTCATGATCCTTGAAACGCATGCGGTTCACTTTGGAATCGGTGCAGGCACCCATGCCGATCACCACGTCACGCAGTTTAACGTCGTCACGCACCGCGCCGCACGAACCCACACGGATGATTTTCTTCACGCCGAATTCGGCAATCAGTTCACGCGCATAAATGGAGCAGGACGGGATACCCATACCGTGACCCATTACGGAGATTTTGCGGCCTTTGTAGGTCCCGGTGAAGCCCAGCATGCCACGCACGTTGTTCACTTCCACCGCGCCTTCCAGGAAAGTTTCCGCGATGTATTTTGCACGCAGCGGATCGCCCGGCATCAGTACTACGTCAGAGAAATCACCCATTTCAGCATTAATATGCGGCGTAGCCATAATTGTCTTCCTTTAAATCGTCGTCATGAATAAAAAAATACGCCGGGCAACCGCCCGGCACTAACAAAGTCTTAGAACATCGATTTGCCGTAATCCATCGGCGACACGCCAAAGTAGCTGGCAACCGTCTGGCCGATGTCGGCGAAAGTTTCACGGTGGCCCAGCGAGCCAGGCTTCACTTTCGGGCCGTAAACCAAGACCGGGATGTGTTCACGGGTGTGGTCGGTGCCCGGCCAGGTTGGGTCACAGCCGTGGTCAGCGGTGAAGATAATGATGTCTTCATCTTTAACCAGTTTCAGCAGCTCCGGCAGGCGACGGTCGAACAGCTCCAGCGCGGCGGCATAGCCGGCAACGTCACGACGGTGGCCGTAAGAGGAGTCAAAATCAACGAAGTTGGTGAACACAATGGTGTTGTCGCCGGCTTTTTCCATTTCGATCAGAGTGGCGTCGAACAGCGCATCGATACCGGTCGCCTTGACCTTTTTGGTGATACCCACGTTAGCGTAGATATCGGCGATTTTACCGATAGACACCACTTCGCCGCCCTTCTCATCCACCAGTTTTTTCAGCACGGTTGGCGCCGGTGGCTCTACTGCCAGGTCATGACGGTTACCGGTACGCTGGAAGTTGCCCGGCTTGTCGCCCAGGAACGGGCGCGCGATCACGCGGCCAATGTTATAACCGCCTTCGGTCAGTTCTTCACGGGCGATTTCACACAGCTCATACAGACGGTCCAGGCCGAAGGTCTCTTCGTGACAGGCGATCTGGAAGACCGAGTCGGCAGAGGTGTAGAAAATCGGTTTGCCGGTTTTCATGTGCTCTTCGCCCAACTGGTCGAGGATCACGGTGCCGGAAGAGTGGCAGTTGCCGAGGTAACCCGGCAGATTGGCGCGCTCAACCAGCTTGTCCAGCAGCTCCTGCGGGAAACTGTTGTGCTCATCGCTGAAATAGCCCCAGTCGAACAATACCGGCACGCCGGCAATTTCCCAGTGGCCTGAAGGCGTATCCTTACCGGAAGAGAGTTCGCTGGCGTGAGCATAGGCGCCAATGATGTCTGCATTACGGTCCAGCCCCTGCGGGAAGGTACCGGTGGATTCTTCCGCCGCTTTGCCCAGGCCCAGACGGCTCAGGTTAGGCAGGGTCAACGGGCCCTGACGGCCCACGTTGGCTTCACCGCGAGCACAAACCTCGGCAATGTGGCCCAGAGTATCGGAACCCTGATCGCCAAATTTCGCCGCATCTTCACTTGCGCCAATACCGAATGAGTCTAATACCATAATAAATGTGCGTTTCATCATGCTCTCCTGCGTGTTCTCACGCTGTGGGCGACAGCGAAAACGCCGCTGCCACTCCTGATTCGTTAATTATTCAGTGATACGCTTATAAACGACTGGCGTCACTTCCGGCGCTTTGTCACTCAGCACCATCGCACTGCGCACCTCTTCGGCCGCCTGCTGCCAGCTTTCTTCGTCGTTAGCGTGGATCACCGCCAGCGGTTGCTGGGTATCGACTTTATCGCCCAGACGGGCCATGCCGGTCAGGCCGACGCTGTAGTCGATATTGTCGGTCGCGCGACGACGGCCGCCGCCCAGCGATACCACCGCCATGCCCAGCGCACGGGTATCCATCGCACTGATGATACCCTGTTTTTCGGCGTAAACCGGTTTACTCAGAGTTGCGGCCGGCAGGTAGCTGTCGTAGCGCTCGACGAAATCGGTCGGGCCCTGTTGCGCCGCCACCATGCGACCAAACACTTCAGCCGCTTTACCATTGTCCAGCACCGCCTGCAGTTTGGCACGTGCATCGGCGTCATCTTTCGCCAGGCCACCGGAAAGCAGCATTTCCACGCACAGTGCCATGGTCACTTCCAGCAGGCGTGGGTTACGGTATTCACCGGTCAGGAAGCGTACCGCTTCGCGAACTTCGACCGCATTACCGGCGCTGGAAGCCAGCACCTGGTTCATGTCAGTCAGCAACGCGGTGGTTTTGCAGCCTGCGCCGTTAGCCACACCCACAATCGCCTGTGCCAGATCGGCCGACAATGCGTAGGTTGGCATAAAGGCACCGGAACCGACTTTAACGTCCATCACCAACGCATCCAGCCCTTCCGCCAGCTTCTTCGCCAGAATTGAGGCGGTGATCAGCGGGATAGAATCCACCGTGGCGGTAATATCACGGGTCGCGTAGAAGCGCTTGTCCGCCGGTGCCAGCGAGCTGGTCTGGCCGATAATCGCCACGCCCACGTCCTGAATAATCTTACGGAAGGCATTGTCGTCCGGGAAAATATTAAAACCCGGGATCGCTTCCAGCTTGTCCAGCGTACCGCCGGTATGCCCCAGGCCACGGCCGGAGATCATCGGCACGTAGCCGCCACAGGCCGCCACCATTGGGCCGAGCATCAGCGAAGTCACGTCGCCCACGCCACCGGTAGAATGCTTGTCGACCAGCGGGCCGTTCAGCGACAGGCTTTTCCAGTCCAGCACGGTGCCGGAATCACGCATCGCCATGGTGAGCGCCACGCGCTCCGGCATGGTCATATCGTGGAAGTAAATGGTCATCGCCAGCGCCGCGATCTGCCCTTCAGAAACCACATTGTCACGGATACCATTGATGAAAAAGCGGATTTCCGCTTCGCTCAACGGTTGACCGTCACGTTTTTTACGAATAATTTCTTGTGCCAGGAACAAGGCATCCCCCTGTTTTAGCTAATGTAGAGTGCAGGCAGACGCCATATCGCGCCTTGCCGACGGAATCGATCAGTAACCGCTGCCAGACGGCTCGGCACCGTGGCCCAGCGTCGCCAACAGGCTGGCTAACAGGCTGGAAGCCCCGAAGCGGAAATGACGCGCATCGGCCCAGCCTTCACCCAGAATACGATCGGCAAGTTGCAGGTAATGCAGTGCATCTTCCGCCGTACGCACGCCGCCGGCCGGCTTGAAGCCCACCGTCTTGGCGACGCCCATATCGCGGATCACCGACATCATCAGCTCGGCGCTTTCCAGCGTCGCGTTGACCGGCACTTTACCGGTTGAGGTCTTGATAAAGTCCGCGCCGGCATTGATGGCAATTTCCGAAGCCTTGCGGATCAGATTGGCCTGCTTGAGCTCACCGGTTTCGATGATCACTTTCAGCAGCACGTTGGCGGCCAGACAGGCCTGCTTGCACTGTTTCACCAGCTCAAAACCGACCTGCTCATTACCGGCGATCAGTGCGCGGTATGGGAACACCACGTCCACTTCATCGGCACCGTAAGCGATAGCCGCACGCGTTTCCGCCAGCGCGATCTCGATATCATCGTTGCCATGCGGGAAGTTGGTGACGGTCGCAATACGGATGTCTGGCGTCCCCTGCTCACGCAGGGCCTTGCGCGCCGCCGGAATAAAGCGCGGGTAAATGCAGATGGCCGCGGTATGCCCGGCCGGGCTGTTCGCCTGACGACACAGCGCGATCACTTTCTCATCGGTGTCATCATCGTTCAGCGTGGTCAAATCCATTAAGGTCAGCGCACGTTGCGCTGCTGCGGTTAATTCGGTCATAAAACTCTCCAACTGAGAACCTGGGTGTTGGCGAGCGGACTTGGTTCCTTGAAGATAGCGCAGGGGAACGGGTTCCCTCTTCGGCAACTGAGATCCTTCTCACCGCACATAACCCTTCGCATCGCGCAGGGTCAGTAATAGCTATTTGAACACGATCGCCAGGGGCAATTCGCGTTCACAGTCACACTATATGAAATAACACTGTAACAGACCGGAATTATATGTGAAGACCATCACAAAATAACGCGATATCGTTCACAAATTCGCTAAAGAAACGGGCAAAGATAGCGGGCACAGCATTCTGTGCCCGTGTTAGAAGTATAGGCGCTGTCCTGCAATAGAGCCTGTTGCCCTATGCAGGACAGCCCGGGGATTACAGCGCCAGGAAGAACCCGGCGATGGTCGCGCTCATCAGGTTGGAGAGCGTCCCCGCCGCCACGGCTTTCAGACCGAAACGTGCGATGTCGTGACGACGATTCGGTGCCATGCTGCCCAGACCACCGAGCAGGATCGCCACCGATGACAGGTTGGCAAAGCCGCACAGGGCAAAGGAGATAATCGCCTTGGTATGCGTCGACAGCACCTGCAGCCCCTCTGCCGCCACCACGTCGTCCGGACGCAAATAAGCACCAAAGTTCATGTAGGCAACAAATTCATTCACGATGATCTTCTGGCCGATAAACGAACCGGCGGTCATCGCTTCATGCCATGGCACGCCGATCAGGAAGGCAATAGGTGAGAACACCCAACCGAGGATCAGCTCCAGCGACAGCTGCGGATAGTCGAACCAGCCGCCAATACCGCCGAGAATGCCGTTCAACAGGGCGATAAGCGCGATAAACGCCAGCAGCATTGCGCCCACGTTCAGCGCCAACTGCATGCCGGAAGCTGCACCGGAAGCCGCTGCGTCAATCACGTTGGCCGGGCGGTCTTCTTCCGCGATCAACTTCGTTGCATCGTCCCTGTCGTGGGTTTTTTCGGTTTCCGGCACCATCAGCTTGGCAAACAGCAGGCCACCCGGTGCGGCCATGAACGAAGCCGCAATCAGGTATTCCAGCGGTACGCCCATCTGGGCATAACCTGCCAGCACCGAACCGGCCACCGAGGCCAGGCCGCCACACATCACGGTGAACAACTCAGATTGGGTCATGGTGGCGATATACGGACGCACCACCAGCGGAGCTTCAGTTTGGCCAACAAAGATATTGGCGGTCGCCGACAGCGATTCTGTCCGCGAGGTACCCAACAATTTTTGCACGCCGCCGCCCAGTACGCGGATCACCAGTTGCATGACGCCGAGGTAGTAAAGCACCGCAATCAGCGAGGAGAAGAACACGATCACCGGCAGGACGCGCAGCGCAAAAACAAAGCCGCCGCCGCCAAAGACTTCAAACATCTTGTCGGAAACCAGACCGCCGAAGATAAATGAAATGCCCTGATTACCGTAGGCGATTACGTTAGCCACGCCGGCCGACATGCCGCCGAGAATGCTGCGACCTACCGGGACGTACAGCACCAGCGCGCCGATGGCGACCTGAAGAACGAATGCCCAGCCAACGGTGCGAAACTTAATCGCGCGGCGGTTGCTGGAGAGCAGCACGGCAATGGCGATCAGCGCCGCCATGCCGACCAGGCTCATGATGAGTTGCATGCAAAGTATCCCTGTTGCGAAAAAAAGAAATGCATCCCTGTCCGGTTGTCCCGCGAGGGTTGCTTATGAGTGTTTTCGGGGTGCGATTATACGGAGCGGGACAACGCCCGCACCGATTTATGTCACAAATATATACAACCAGACGCAATAGAAAACACCAGTACGTGACATACATCACGGTTTAATCCTTCTGCATGACCTTGGCTCATCGGCCTAATTGGCTACAGTGCCACGTCCTTAATCCGTTTTTGCTCGTTGGGGGAGATCTCCGCTTGGGACTTGATATAGTCCACCACCGCTTCTGCCGCGCCGCTGCCGGCCACCGTCTTGATGTTACGCCCTTCGGTAAAGGCGCTGAACCCATCCCCACCCGTGGCCAGGAATGAATTCACCACAATCGGGTACCAGGCGTCATCCTTTAGCGGCTGCCCCTGCACCGTTAACGAGACGATGCGCTGATTGAGCGGCTTGCGGCTATCGTATTTCATTTCGATGCCCTTCGAGACTTGCAGGATGCCGTTGGTCAGATTTGCCGCATGATTCATTAACGAACGTAGCTGTTTGCCGTTGATTTCCATGTAGCTCAAGTCGTCCGGGAAAGGGAACAGGGTGATAATATCGCCCAGTTTAATTTGCCCCTGAGCCAGTTCACTTCTCAATCCGCCACTGTTGACGAAGGCGAATTGCGCCCGTGGATCCATGGCCAAAAAAGCATCACCGACCATATTGCCTACGGGAGAAGACTCACCATAAGAACGCGTCAATTCTGCGCTGGCCTTACCGATTTTCTGCTGAGTGATCTCTTTCAGCTTATCCGTCCATAGCGCGATCTTATCCGCCGTTGCCCGATCGGGTTCAACATCGCCAGCGTAAATATTGATTAGCTGCCCTTTATAGCCGGTGATCTTTTTACTTTTATCGTCAATATTCAGCACCAGTTTTCCCAGATCGATGCCATAGGCATCGGTGGAAACAATTAATGTATTGTTCACCTTGATGGGTTCCGGCGTACCCACGTGAGCATGACCGGTAATAATGACATCCAGCCCCTGTACCTGCTTTGCCAGCTCTATATCTTTATTTAACCGCCGACTCACGTCCGTCGCACCAAAACTGGATTGCCGTGCCGGCACACCTTCATGGATTAACAATACGGTAATGTCCACCTTGTCGCGGATCTGCCCAAGATATTTATTCAGGTATTCCACTTCGTCGCGCATTTCGACACCCTTGCGCATATTTTTATTTACCGTATCGTAGAAAGCGAATTTCCCATGCAGACCAATCACGCCAACCTTAACACCGGATTTTTCCAAAATAACCCAGGGCTTATCCCACACCGGTTTATCGCTATTTTCATAGAACAGGTTACCCAATAACACAGGAAAGGTGGCCTTATTCATCTGCTGAATCATATTCGGTACGCCGTGATCAAATTCATGATTACCAATAGAAACAGCATCAAACGACATTTGATTCATCACATCAATGATAGCCTCACCCTTCGTTAGCGTGCTGATATAAGGACCGGTAAAAAAATCCCCGGCATCGAAGAAGAAGACAGCATCATCTTTGGCTTTGGCCTGTTTGACGATAGTGGCAATATTGGCGAATCCCCCCACTGGTTTTTCTTTGCTGACGTAAGGGGCTTTAAAAGGGAGCACATTGGCGTGCAAGTCGTTGGTATGATAGATCGTAAGATCAACAGCCTGAACAGAGGCGCTGGTAAAGAATGCCACCGTGACTAATGGAAAGATAAACTTTGATATTTTCACGTAATATTCCCTCAATCCATGTGTAGGGCACTGCCTGATCCAATAAGTGTTTTTGAATCACCCTTTATTTAAACGCGTTAAGTGTATTGTAATACCTGATGATTGGAGATTAACTGCCCTGCTGTCTGAATATAACAGGGTAAATATGAATGGAAAACGACAGACGCGCTTAGTTAAACATAGCATCCACTTTTGTTTTGTGAATTATGTCATGTTTGAAAAATAAGACTTAGCCCGTTATCGATTCATTTATTGATTGTCATTAACTTGTTATTCGAAAAGCAATTACAATACGCTAAAAACAAAATAAACGAATGGCAAAGCATCCATAACGAAAATATAATCCCCCGAAAAACACCCCATCACACTGAAAATAACTCTCGTGTATTTCGCTGTAATTGGGCGCCGATCATCTCCTCCGACTCCGGGCGCAATTGGCACAGGGCAGCGAAAACTTCAGCAGCGCGCTCGGGGCGGTTCGGTTGCCCCTGGTAACCGGCCAGCGGCATGTCGGGCGCATCGGTTTCCAACAGCAACGACGTCAACGGCAGTTGGGCCATGACATTACGGGTTTTCTGCGCCCGCTCATAGCTGATGGTGCCACCGACGCCAATGTAATATCCCAGGCGGATAAACGCCTGCGCCTGCGACAGACTGCCGGCAAAGCCGTGCACCACGCCGCGACGAGGTACTTCGGTGCGACGCAGCATCGCCGCCAACTGATCATGGCTGCGGCGTGAATGCAGGATCACCGGCAAATCGTATTGCTTTGCCAGCTTCAATTGCGCGGTTAACACCTGCTGTTGGCGCTCGAACTGCGGGTTTTCCATATACAGATCGAGGCCAATCTCCCCCACCGCCACCAGCTTAGGCGGTCGGCTGGCCAGGAACCCCGCCAATTGTTCCAGCTCCGGCTCATGGTGCTCGGCAATATACAACGGGTGTAGCCCCAGGGCAGCAAACAGCGGTGGATAATCGCGTGCCAACTTCAATACCCGCACAAAACGATCGGCGGTCACCGTAGGCACGATAATCCGTCGCACGCCCGCTTGCTCCGCCAACGCCAGGCTTTCACTCTCGTGACCGCTGAACGGCGGGAAATCGAAGTGGCAGTGGGTGTCGGTGAAGTCGTGCATCACAGCAGCCCACCCTCGCCCGGTGGCACTTCGCCCGGCAAAATAATGTCCATCGCCGCCAGTTTGGCTTCCGACGGGTTGGCAAGATCGCGCGGGTGACTGATGTCGGTAATAATCGGTGAAGGCATGATGACGTTCTCCGGTTGGATCAAACGACGCGACAGCGCCTTTTTCACCTTCATGCCGTCCAGTTTGTCCTGTTCTACCAGCCAGTGACCGACGGTTGCCAGGAAGTAGCGCCCGCACTTACGGCCCAGGTGATAGTCCTGATTGAGCGACGTGACGCGACTCCCCAGGGCATTACTGGCCAACGGCTTCGGCGGGAAAATCTCGAAGATGCGCAGCTCGCCGGGCGGCTTCTCAATAAACTGCTGGATGCGGTGGTAACTTTGCTCGTGGTGTTGCAGGATGCGCACCATCTGCTGCAGGCTGCTTTCGCTCAGCCAGTGCTCCATGCGTTTCATCCACTGCGGCGTGTAGTACATCTGCGACGGCACGGTGCGGATCACCACGATGGTATCCGCGCCACGGCGATAGGCTTCTTCAACCGGGATCGCATCGCTGATGCCACCATCCTGATAGCTGACGCCGTCCAGCTCCACACCCATGCGGTAAAAACCGGGGATGGCGCTGGATGCTTTGATGGCCGGTAGCCAGCTCTCGCGTTGCGCGGGCAGGTAGGTCGGTTCGAAGTCATCACTGCGGCAGGCGCACATCAGGAATTCACGGCCATCAACCAGGCTTTTTTCCGCAACGTCCATCGCCAGCGGCAGCTGTTGGGTCGTGGTATCGAGCAGCCAGTCGAGATCGATAAGATGCCCACCGCGCACAAAGCGCAATGGGTTAAAAAATTCAGCGGAAGTGGTGTAGCGGGTGATCACCCGCCGCGCGTAGCCCATCTGGCCACAAATAAAAGCCGAGAGGTTTTGCGCGCCGGCAGAAGTGCCGATCATCAGATCAAAAGGATTAAAGCGGGCACGCTGGAACTCGTCCAGCACGCCGGCAGTGAAAATGCCGCGCTGCCCGCCCCCTTCACATACCAGCGCCATTTTACCGGGCCGGTAAGGTTTATACGCCAGCGGTTCGATATTGCCGAGCGTGATGGGTATTCTGTATCCCAACCCTGCATCCTCAGTGAGACGTTTTACCCGAGGATACCTTGTCTTGCTCTCTTCCGTAATCCTCTTGCAGTACACCAGAGAGGCAATCATTGCTGCCCATCAGCCAGATGCAGTCGCTGTCAGACCACTGCGCCAACCTCTGACACACCCGGCCCTTCAGCTGTTTCCAGCGTCCGAGGATGATGTCGCTGTTCATGACTGACCTCCCTACTGCGAGAAAACAGATTAAGCTTTGTTACACTTTGAGGATAAAGCTAAGGGCGTCGGCGACCGGTAAACAGGCTGACCAGGAACAGAATGATCCCTACGACGAAGACGATTTTTGCAGCCCAGGCGGCGGTACCCGCCAGTGAACCAAAACCTAATGCTGCAGCAATCAATGCGATGACTAAAAAGATAATGCCCCAACGAAACATAAGCTTCTCCTTACCATAGTGAAAAAACGCATCGCAATCCGTGCCCTTCTCGGGCGCCACCGGACTGCCGGTCAGTTTCTTTTTTTGATGGTGCATCCTGGGCTAGCCTCACGGCTAACCCAGGATTTGGTGCTTGTTGTTACGCTTGCTAAAAAATTTATGGCTTAACGACCAGGTCGTTTTTAACGCTTTTCACACCGTCGATAGCCTTGGCAATGCTTTCTGCACGCTCTGACTGCGCCTGAGTTTTCACTTCACCGGAAAGCTGCACCACACCGTCGGTGGTTTCTACTTTCACGTTGCGCGAAGGGACGATGTCATCGGCCAGCAGTTTGGCCTTCAGTTCGCTGGTGGTCGCGGTATCACCGGCATAAGCCTTCATCGACTGTTTGCCTTCGTCTTTCACGTGCAGCTTGTCGCTGACGGATTTGACGCCTTCCACTTTACCGGCCACTTCAACCGCGTGCTCGGCCTGCGCCTGGCTGCCGACAAAACCACTCAGGGTGACGGTGCCTTTTTCGGTTTTCACCGAGATATCAGAGCTGGCGATGGATTTGTCATCGACCAACGCACTTTTAACTTTAGCCGTTGTTGCGCTGTCATCCATGTAGCCGTCAACTTTTTTCATGGAGCTATCGATTTTGGCACCCGCGCTATCAGCGGCACTTGACGCTTTATTGAGCAGAGTATCTTCAGCCAGCGCGCTGCCACTAACCAGAACGGAACCCAAAACAACAGCCATCAGTGATTGTGCAAATTTAGTATTTTTCATCGATCTCTTCCTTTGGTTGCGGATCCAAAATGGTTAGGATCCTTCAGCCGCCATAACGCGGCCCACTCAGTAATACTTCACGATTTCTATACGTTCAAACATTCACGCTAAACGATTGTTGCCACATCAGGAGTATTGCAACGGCCGTGCCAATTTTAAAAAACCATTTAAAATCAATAATAAAATAAATAACGCTTACATTTTAGGCTAAAAACTGTCACCTATTGACGACAACACCCATCAGTAAAATCAATGTTATTGCTATGTTATTGATTTCTAAAACATCACACTGTCTCTTATTGGCAACAGTGCAGAATAACTCGCTACCGTTAAGACAAAGCGCAGTGAATTACGCTTAACGGTTCGGTTATGCCCTGTTAAATATAGACCATATGACAGAAAAAGCAGGTATTGCCGGGCAAATCCTGGCGGCTGCGGGGGGACTGAAAAGATGAAGGAGACTTATTAATTAGCAGAATGGGGTGAAGCAATATAACACAGGGCGCTCTAAGACTGCTGACAAAGCACGTTATTAGGGAGAGCGTGCCGAAGGGGTCGTAGCGGCTTGCCCGCCGGAGCGCCCCTCGGTGCGCTAGGCCCGGGTATCTCGGCTTCAAAGACAACTTTGTCACCAGAAACTAAGGGCGCCCTAAGGCGCCCTGCTGTTCTGTTACCGTTAGTGCTCGCGTGTTTTGCGGAACACCACTTCAGGGTAGCGTTCCTGGGTGATATTCAAGTTAACCATGGTAGGCGCGATGTAAGACAGGTTGTCGCCGCCGTCCAATGCCAGGTTAAGCTCACACTTGCGCTTGAACTCTTCAAACTTCTTCACGTCGCTGCATTCCACCCAACGGGCGGTCGAAACGTTGACCGACTCGTACAAGGCTTCGACGTTGTATTCGCTTTTCAGGCGTGCAACCACCACTTCGAACTGCAGCACACCGACCGCGCCGACGATCAAATCGTTGCTGGCGATAGGGCGGAATACCTGCACCGCCCCTTCTTCGGACAGTTGCACCAGGCCTTTCAGCAGCTGCTTTTGCTTCAACGGATCGCGCAGACGAATGCGACGGAACAGCTCCGGCGCGAAGTTCGGAATACCGGTGAACTTCATATCTTCACCCTGGGTGAAGGTATCGCCGATCTGAATGGTGCCGTGGTTATGCAGACCAATGATATCGCCCGGATAAGCCTCTTCAACGTGCGAACGGTCACCCGCCATAAAGGTCAGGGCGTCGGAGATCACCACGTCTTTACCGGTGCGCACCTGGCGCAGCTTCATGCCTTTCTCGTAGCGGCCGGAGACCACACGCATAAAGGCCACGCGGTCACGGTGTTTAGGATCCATATTGGCCTGGATCTTGAACACGAAACCGCTGAATTTCTCTTCTGCGGCTACCACTTCACGGGTGCTGCTTTGACGCGGCATCGGCGCTGGAGCCCAGGCCACCAGACCGTCAAGCATATGGTCCACACCGAAGTTACCCAAAGCGGTACCGAAGAATACCGGCGTCAAATCACCGCTCAGGAAAGCTTCATGATCGAACTCGTGAGATGCGCCCTGCACCAGTTCCAGCTCTTCACGCAGCTGCGCGGCCAGATCTTCACCCACGGCGGCATCCAGCTCCGGGTTATCCAACCCTTTGACTATGCGCACTTCCTGAATGGTGTGGCCTTTACCGGTCTGGTAAAGATAGGTTTCATCCTTGTACAGATGATAAACCCCTTTAAACAGCTTGCCGCAGCCGATAGGCCAGGTGATAGGTGAGCAGGCGATTTTCAGCTCACGCTCCACTTCATCCATCACTTCCATCGGATCGCGGATATCGCGGTCCAATTTGTTCATAAAGGTCAGGATCGGCGTATCGCGCAGGCGGGTAACTTCCATCAGCTTGCGGGTACGATCCTCAACCCCTTTGGCGGCGTCGATCACCATCAGACAGCAGTCGACGGCGGTCAGGGTGCGATAGGTATCTTCGGAGAAGTCTTCGTGCCCCGGGGTATCCAGCAGGTTAACCAGGCATTCGCGGTACGGAAACTGCATCACCGAGGTGGTGATTGAGATCCCACGCTGCTTTTCCATTTCCATCCAGTCGGATTTGGCATGCTGATTTGAGCCGCGGCCCTTTACCGTACCGGCGGTCTGGATAGCCTGTCCGAATAACAACACCTTTTCGGTAATGGTGGTTTTACCGGCATCGGGGTGCGAGATGATGGCGAAAGTTCTTCTTTTCGAGACTTCGCGGGCAAATTCACTAGGAGACATGTTTTTCAGATTCTACAGTTAGTCCGCCCTGCGAAAGCATCAGAACGCGCCGCGCACGGCGCCAGGCAAAGCGGTAAATAAAAGATAATAGCCGGGCATTTTCGCTGATTTACCAACCGGTGACAATCAATGCTTTTACCAGCGGACAAGTTAGGACCGAGATGTTCGCTATGCCAGCGGCAGCGCCATGACTATCGCGTCTTCACGCCCATGGGCTGCAGGGTAGTAGTTACGGCGGATGGTGACTTCATTAAAGCCGAGATCTTCGTACAGCGCGATGGCCGCACGGTTAGAGGCACGCACTTCCAGCCACAGCGTAAACACGCCGCGGGGTTCCAACTGTGCAATCAGCGCTTCCAGCAATTGACGGCCAAAGCCCTGGCGTTGCCAGTCCGGATGAATGGCGATATTGAACAGCGTGGCTTCATCCAGCACGATTTGGGTGATGGCAAAACCCGCCATCTGCCCGTCGGCTTCCAGTTTCAGGTTAAGGTAGCGATCGCCCTGATTAGTGGCAAAGGTAGCTTGTGTCCAGGGAAAGGCGTGGCTGGCCTGCTCAATCTTGAAGGCTGTGGCCAGGTCGGCCGCGGTCAGGGTAGAAATCTTGTTCATGATGACAAATCTGCTGCCAGAGTGCGCGTTTGGCACTCGCATCGAGAGAAAGCTCGGCCAGTGCCGGGCTGTATAGCTGCGCGCCGGCCACCGCAAGCGGCTCCGCAACGCCCAACCGCCAACTGTTGCATTCGGTATCCTCAGGCAACATAGCCACCTGATCCGGCGTCAGGCCATAGGTTTGCGCCGGGGTCAGGCCCAGGCTGCGCAGCACGTCGCAAAACAGCGGATCGTTATGCTCAGGCAAGGCCTGCGCCACGACCAGTAAACGCACCTCGGGTGGCAGGCTGACGGCTACTTCGCCCTGCAACACGCCCGGGCGGCGCAATGTCCACTGCGTAATACCCAGTTGTTGTAACAGCCAGTCGCGTTTTGATGCCATGCCGATTCCTGTCAGGATCTACCCGTTGTGGTGCGCCATGCCTGCCATGCGCCGCGCTATGCTAACAAACCCGCGCGGCCTGCGCCAACAAACCCGTCGAACATATCGCCACAAAGCTCTATAATCCCCGGTCTAATTTCTAGGAGCCAAAACCTGATGTCTGCATTAACCCCCGCCAGTGAAGTCATGCTGCGCCACAGTGATGAGTTTATCGAACGCCGCGTTCTGTTCGCCGGTGACCTGCAGGACGCCCTGCCGGCCCAATTTGAGGCCGCGGATGTGCGTGTCCATACCCAGCAATACCATCACTGGCAGTTACTGAACCGGGCGATGGGTGACAACGTGCAGTACGGCCTGACCGTAGACGCTGCGTTCGTCGCCGAGTGCGACACGCTGATCTACTACTGGCCGAAGAGCAAACAGGAAGCGCAATTCCAGCTGTGCAACATTCTGGCACTGCTGCCGGTAGGCACTGACGTGTTCGTGGTCGGTGAGAACCGCAGCGGCGTGCGCAGCGCCGATCAGATGGTGGAAGACTACGCCACGCTGGTGAAAATCGACAGCGCCCGCCGCTGTGGCCTGTATCACGGTCGCCTGGACACCCAGACCGAATTCAACCTGGAAGACTGGTGGGAAAGCTATCAGTTGCACGATCTGGAAGTGAAAACCCTGCCGGGCGTGTTCAGCCGCGACGGACTGGATGTCGGTAGCTCACTGCTGCTGTCAACGCTGGATAAACACATGAAAGGCAAAGTGCTGGACGTGGGTTGTGGTGCCGGTGTGATGGCCTCGGTGCTGTCCAAACTGTCGCCAAAAATGAAGCTGACCCTCAGCGATGTCAACGCCGCAGCCATTGAGTCCAGCCGCGCAACGCTGGCCGCTAACGGCATTGAAGGTGAAGTGATTGTCAGTAACGTCTATTCCGACATTACCGGCCGTTTCGATCTGATCATCTCCAACCCACCGTTCCATGATGGGCTGCAAACCAGCCTGACGGCGGCGGAAACCCTGATCCGCGGAGCGTTGAAGCACTTAGGCGTCGGCGGTAAACTGCGCATCGTGGCCAACGCCTTCCTGCCGTACCCGGACATTCTGGACGCCACCTTCGGCAGCCATGAAGTGCTGGCGCAAAACGGCCGCTTCAAGGTGTACCAGGCAACCGTTGCCCGTGCACCACGCGATGCCAAGAAGAAGAAATAAGTAACGCCGCCCGCAAATAGCGGGGATCAGGGCGCAGCGTTCACACGCCGCGCCCTTTTTTTATCCGTTGATATAGGTCATCGACTCTGCGCCATAGCGTTCGCCTGCCGCCGCCTGCAACGGAAACACCGCCTCAATCGCCGCCAGTTCCGCCTGGCTCAGCGTCAGTTCGACCGCCGCAATGTTCTCTTCCAGATAACGACGGCGCTTGGTCCCCGGGATCGGCACAATATGCTCGCCCTGCGCCAATACCCACGCCAATGCCAGCTGTGAAGGTGCTACGCCTTTCTGTTTGGCCAATTCGCTCACTTTCTCCACCAGCGCCAGATTGCGGGCAAAGTTTTCCCCCTGGAAACGCGGGTTGCTGCGGCGGAAGTCGTCGGCATCCAGATCTTCCGGCCGTTGAATAGCTCCGGTCAGAAAACCTCTCCCTAACGGGCTGTAAGGAACAAAGCCGATGCCCAGACGCTCACAGGCCGCCAATACCC
This sequence comes from Serratia sp. AR11, assembly GCF_056376275.1. Taxonomy (NCBI): domain Bacteria; kingdom Pseudomonadati; phylum Pseudomonadota; class Gammaproteobacteria; order Enterobacterales; family Yersiniaceae; genus Serratia; species Serratia sp. AR11. Next base: position 617,374 of record NZ_CM150739.1, on the reverse strand, counting down.
CTTGCTCGGCATCACGCGTCCACAGTGAATACTCGGTCTGCAACGCGGTTATCGGATGCACCTTGTGCGCACGCTCCAGCGTAGCGACCGAAGCCTCGCTCAACCCGATGTAGCGGATTTTACCTTCGCTAATCAGGTCCGCCATGGTGCCAACTACCTCTTCGATCGGCACTTCTGGATCCACGCGATGCTGGTAATAAAGATCTATCACCTCAACCCCAAGCCGCTGCAGGCTGCCTTCTACCGAACGACGGATATATTCCGGCCGACTGCTGACGCCCCGGGCGTCGGGATCGGCCGGATCGCGCAGGATGCCAAATTTGGTGGCCAGGAAGACCTGCTGCCGTTTGCCCTTGATCGCTTTACCAATCAACCGTTCGTTGGTGTGCGGGCCGTACATGTCGGCGGTGTCGAGCAGGGTGACCCCCAGTTCCAATGCCCGGTGCAGTGTGGCGATGGCCTCTTTTTCGTCCTGCGCGGTCGAATAGAAATCACTCATCCCCATGCAGCCCAGCCCCAGGGCAGAAACGGTCGGGCCATTGGGACCTAATTGACGTTGTTGCATTGTGTTGCCCTCATGCGGTTTTCATCAGCGGAGTGCTGGTACAACAGAGTCTGGTTGTTTACCCTGAAAAGATAAATAATGCGGATTACACATCACTGTTCAAAAATCGCTAACAATACGGAGCGGCAAAATGGATCAGATCCAGGCCATGCGCATTTTCACCCGCATCGTCGAACTGGGCAGTTTCAGCCGGGCAGCCGAGCGTTTGCAGTTACCTCGTGCCACGGTCAGCAATGCCCTCAAACGGCTTGAGCAGCGCCTCGGCGTCCGCTTACTGATCCGCACCACCCGCCAGGTGCAGGTGACCAGCGAAGGCACGCTGTATTACCAGCGCTGCGTGCAGTTGCTGGGGGCACTGGAAGAAGCAGACACGCTGTTCAGTCACCATAAGCTGCAGCCTTCCGGCAAGGTACGCATTGATATGCCCCATTCGCTGGCGCGTGAAATCGTGATCCCCGCTCTGGATGACTTTTACCAACGCTATCCGGACCTGACTCTGGCGTTGGGCGCCAACGATACTCATGTTGATCTGCTGCGCGAGGGGGTGGATTGCGTGCTGCGCGCCTGGGAAACCGAAGATGACAGCCTGGTGGCACGACGCATCGCCATGCTGCCACAGTTGACCTGTGCTTCTCCCGGCTATCTGGCCGCGTTCGGTGTCCCCCAGTCGATTGACCAATTGCAGCAGCATCAGGCGGTGGGCTATTTTTCCCTCGCCAGTAACCGTAATTACCCGCTGGAGTTTTGCCGCAACGGTAAAGTGGAGTTGCGCGAATTGCCCGCCAGGCTGAGCGTCAGCGGTGCCGATGCTTACACCAGCGGCTGTCGCGCCGGCATGGGGCTGATACAGGCGGCGCATTACTCGCTGGCGCCCTGGCTGCAGAAAGGGGAATTAGTCGAAGTATTGGCGGAAACCCCGCCGCCGCCGATGCCCATTTACATCATGTATCCCCCCGGCCGTTTCCTTGCACCGCGGGTCAGGGTATTGATTGACTGGCTGATTTGGCTGTTTGAACAGTATCAACAGCCCAAAACGGACGTTTTTCCAGCAAACACCCGCAAACAGGGGAAATAACTATTGACGTCCCCGCCAAAATCTCTAGAATTCGCCTCCGTGGTACGTTACTCCGGTAATGTTTCTTGGAATGCGAAGGTGGCGGAATTGGTAGACGCGCTAGCTTCAGGTGTTAGTGTCCTTACGGACGTGAGGGTTCAAGTCCCTCTCTTCGCACCAAATAACCACATGATTTATATTGCACAGCATCAATGCGAAGGTGGCGGAATTGGTAGACGCGCTAGCTTCAGGTGTTAGTGTTCTTACGGACGTGAGGGTTCAAGTCCCTCTCTTCGCACCAAGCTGGTGATATAAATCGAAAGCAAAATAAAGATATCGGCTGTGCGAAGGTGGCGGAATTGGTAGACGCGCTAGCTTCAGGTGTTAGTGTTCTTACGGACGTGAGGGTTCAAGTCCCTCTCTTCGCACCAATCGATAACTCTCTCCGGTAATACCCCCCAAAGCAATCCCCAATTGAAACGATGATGAACACGCGAAAGCGTGGTTTTTGCGTTTTCAGCCCAGATTGAAGTTCAGACCGATCGCCGCCAGTCCACCGGCCAGCGCCATGCAGGAAGGCAGCAGCAGGTAGTGTCGCCAACGGCTATTGAACAGCATCACCAGGGTGGCCAACATGGCAATCACAATCAGCGTGCGCAATTGCATCATATCCAGGTTGATCAATGCCAGTAACGGCAACAAGGCGCAGGGCAGCAAAACGCCCCAGGCGCTGGCCAGACGGCTACCCAGGCACCAACTGACGCCCCACAGCCCACACGCGGTAATCATGGCGGCAATCATGATAACCCTACCCTTCAAGTGATAATGAGAACCAATATCATATACCACTTTTTTTCACTGCGCATCATTTTCGCCGCGACGGTCAAACGCGGATGACATAACGGTTGAAAAATGATAATTTGCCATAAGAAAATTCCTAGTCTAATTCGCATGTTAATAATCACAATCTACAACCATACAATGCGAGTGTTTAATTCCCACCGACAGAATTTTTCGCAACCTTACCTTTTCGACAGATCGATATTGTAAAGAGTGAATTCCGCATGAACGCGCGTTCTTATCAGGAACTGCTGAACAGCAAACACCGCTTATCATTATTTTTATTTTTATTGATGAACGCGGCCTCTTCCGTATTTACATTATTAGTCCCGTTTCAAAACAAACCCGCTTTTACCCTGCCTTTATTAGGTATACCGCTATTTTGTCTGGCGGCATTTTTATTTACCCTGCAGTCTCCGCGGTTATACGTCAAAAAACTGAATCTATTTTCCTGCGTCCTGGGTCTGCTGTGGGCGGCACATATTTACCTTAAAAGTCAGCACTGTGCGCCGAACAACCAAAGTTTTCTATTAATTAGCCTGTTCAGTATGTTTTTTATCAGCGCCATTGCCTTAACCGATAATTTTATCGCCTTCTGCCTGCACGCCGTTCCATCCGCATTAGTCATTCTATTACTGGACGGCATGCACAATACCATGCGGATAGTATTCACCACGGTATTGCCGATTATCGCGTTCTCTATCCATCACCTGATGCTTAAACGCAGCGAACACTTTACCCAAACCCTGGTGGCGAATCTGTATAACGAACGGGACAGGTTCAGCAATTTAAGCATGATCGATCCCTTAACCGGGCTCTATAACCGTCGTGGTCTGGAGAATAAAATCAATATGTTGCCGGCGGCCGCGTCAGACTGCCATTTCGTGCTGCTGCTCGATATCGATCACTTCAAGGCTTATAACGATAATTATGGTCATACCATGGGTGACCAGGCGCTGGTGCAGGTCGCCATCGCCATCCGCGATTCGGTACGTTCACGCGATATCGTGGTGCGTTACGGTGGAGAGGAGTTTTTGGTGCTGTTGACCAATGTGAATGAGGATTACGCCACCCAAGTGGCTGAACGGGTGCGCCAGCGGGTGCAGGAACTCAAAATCCCCCAACGCTTTAACCAGTTTGAAACCACCACGGTCACGCTCAGTGCCGGGATCTCCGCGTTGGACAAGCTGGATGTGGCCTCGGCGATCCGGGCGGCCGACGCCGCGTTATATCAGGCGAAAAACAACGGCCGCAATAATATTCAGCTGGCGCAAAACGTTCAACCCGCCGCCGTGTGAGCCGGCGGGCAGTGAGCTTAGCGGCGGCGCTGCTGCAGGCCGTAAGCAAACACCACGGCGAAGCACAGCAGCGGCAGGCAATACGACAACGCCGTGCTATACCTGTCCGCCAGCGCCCCCATAAAGTAAGGCATGATGGCACCGCCAACGATCGCCATGATCATAAAGGAGCTGGCGCGCTTGGTGTGTTTGCCCATGTTTTTCACCCCCAGGGCGAAAATGGTCGGGAACATAATCGACATAAAGAAGAATACGGCGATCAGCGCCACCACCGAGATGCCATCCATACTGAGCATGACGACACCGCACAGCACAATGTTGACCAACGAGTAAACCATCAACAGCGTGGCCGGTTTGACCCTGCCCATCAGCCAGGTGCTGAAGAAGCGCCCGACCATAAAGCAAATCATGGCGATGGAGAGCAAATAGGACGCGCTTTGGTTGGAAACGTCGCTCCAGTGTTCGGTGGCGTAGTTAATAAAGAACGCACCAACACCGACCTGTGCCGCCACGTAGAAGAACTGGGTGATCACCCCACCAACAAAGTGCTTGTGCTGCCACAACCCCTGGGCGATTTCACCATGCTCCGGCTGCTCTTCCTCGCGGATGTCCGGCAACCGGGTGCGGCTGAACAAAAAGGCAATCAGCAGTACCAACACGGCGATCGCCACATAGGTCATCTTCACCGCGCTCTGGTCACCGCTGCCTGCCCCCTGGGTGGCGGAGAAAAACAGCGTGCCGCCGATCATCGGGCCGATAAACTGTCCTAACCCATTAAACGACTGGGACAGGTTCAGCCGCCGTTCGGCCCCCTTTGCGTCCCCCAATACCGTGGCGTAAGGATTGGCGGCGGTTTCCAGGCAACCCAGCCCGCAGGCAATCACAAACAGCGCAAACAGGAACATGCCAAAACTGTTGGCGGAGGCCGCCGGTACAAACAGCAATGCCCCGAGCGCATACAGACACAGTCCGATCAGAATGCCGGCTTTGTAGCCTTTTTTATCCATAAAATAGCCGGCGGGCAGCGCCACCAGGAAGTAGGCGCCAAAATATGCCGCCTGTAATAATCCCGACTGCGCCTTGGTCACGTGCAGCGTTTCCTGAAAGTGCTTATTTAATACGTCCAGCAGGCCATATGACAGCCCCCACATAAAGAACAGGCTGGTCACCAAGATAAAAGCCCAGCGCAGATTGGCCGTCGCCTTGGCGCCCACCTGAGGTGGGGCAGCAGTTTTTTCAGCAAGCATTGATATATCCTCGGTAGGGTAAGTTATTGTTGTTTCAAAGAGAATATCCGCTCCATCACCACCCATTTTTCGCCTTGCGGCGTCCAGGGGGTGGCCACCTGGTAGTGCCACATCAGGGCTTCCCAGCGCTGCACGTGGGGATTGCTCAAACCGGCGGCGTCAAACCGCTCGGCATCGAATCCGCTACTGACTTCAACAATCATGAACAGCCGGGTACCCAGCCGATAAATCTCCATATCCAGGATGCCGTGCTCACGCAGATGAGTGGCAATTTCTGGCCAGATGCGTTGGTGATAGGCCAGGTATTCCTCGATCAACGCCGGTGAGTCGACCAGATCGAGCGCCTGACAGAAGCGCTGCCCCGTCACGCCACTCATGTGATAGCCCGGTCAAGATGCAGATACCCGCCGTCCACCGACAGCCATTGGCCGGTGGTGTGCGACGAACGCGATGAGATCAGAAACACCACGGTGTTGGCGATCTCCTGCGGTGTGGTCATCCGCTGTTCGAAAGGAATACGCGCGGTAATTTTCTCGAGCTGCTGCTCCGGCTGCTCGAAGGTATTGATCCAGCGTTGGTACTGCGGCGTGATCACCTCCGCCGGTACCACCGCATTCACCCGCACGCCTTCATGGCGCAGCGACACCGCCCACTCGCGTGTCAATGCCAGCACCGCGCCCTTGGCGGCGGTATAGCCACTGGTGCCTCCCTGCCCGCTGAGTGCGGTCTTGGAGGCGATATTGACGATCGCCCCTTTGCTGCTTTGCAACGCCGACTGGCACAGGTGCGCCATCAGGTAGTAATGAATCAGGTTTTTCTCCAGCGATCCGACAAAGGCTTCACGCCCGGCCTCCAGCCCTACCCCATCGTTAACGCCGGCGTTATTCACCAATGCATCGATACGGCCGAAGGTTTCCTGCGTTTGCGCCACCGCCCGCCGACACTGCTGTTCTTCACACAAATCGGTGATGATTACCGTGCTCCGTGGCTGCAAGCGACGCAGCTGCGCCAGAAACTCGGCCTCAGGCATGGCGTTAGTGACAATCACCGGGATTGCCCCTTCTTCAGCCAGCAGTTGGGAAACCGCCGCACCGATGCCGGAGCCGCCACCGGTAACCATCACCACCTTATCTTTCAGATACAGATCCATAACCAGACTCCGTTAACCCATAAATTCGGCATGCCGTGCCACCCCAAATCTCCGCCTGCTGCGAAGGACTCAGCGTGGCGATCGCCTGCTCATTCAGTTGATAAACCTGGCCGTAATCACCCGCCAGCAGGCACACCGGCCAGTCGGACCCGAACATCAGCCGTTGCGGGCCGAACGCCTCCAGCGCCGCCTCAAAAAACGGCAGTAGCTGTGAGGCCTGCCAATGCCCACCGGGGGCTTCGGTGATTAACCCGGAAAGCTTGCAGACCACGTGCGGCAACGCCGCCAGCGGTTTGATTTGCTGTGCCCAATGTTCTGCACCCTGAGCGATATCCGGTTTACCAAGATGGTCCAGCACCAGCCAGTAATCGTCATGTTCGGCGGCAAACTGCGCCGCCGCCGACAAATGCCGGTGAGTAACCAGAATGTCGTAGACGTAACCATGCCGCTGTAACGCCTGCATACCGCGCCGCACTTCCGGCAGCGCCAGCCAGGCATCCGGCTGCGGCTCGTCTTGTACCAGATGACGCCACCCGCGCAGCAGCGGCTGCTGCCGCCATGCCTCCAGCCGCTGCGGCAGCTGCGGCGCGGTGATGTCCAGCCAGCCCACCACCCCGCACACACCGCGGCTCTGCTGCACCTGCGCCAGCAGCGTTTGGGTTTCCTGCTCGTACTGCCGTGCCTGTACCACCAGCGCACCGTCAAAACCGTGGTGTTGCAGCAGGGGTTCGAGCTGCTTTGGGCCAAAATCCTGTTGCAACACCGCCATCTGCTCGCTGATCCACGGATAGCGTTGCGGCTGGTAATGCCAGTAATGTTGGTGAGCATCGATGCGCAGCATGGTTTGTTTCCCGTTCAACCGCGGAACCGGTACTGTTCGAGCGACGCCGCATGCATCTCGATCGAATATCCGGGATTGAGCGGTGGCATATAGGCCGCCCCCTTGACCTCACAGGGATGGACAAAATGTTCATGCAGATGATCGACGTACTCGATCACCCGGCCGTCGTGGGTGCCGGCAATGCACAGGTAGTCGATCATCGACAGATGTTGAACGTATTCGCACAGTCCCACGCCACCGGCATGCGGGCACACCGGCAGGTTGTATTTGGCCGCCATTAGCATCACCGCCAGCACTTCATTAACGCCCCCCAGGCGACAGGCGTCGATCTGCACCACGTCAATCGCTTCGCGCATAATGAACTGCTTGAACAGGATGCGGTTTTGGCACATCTCGCCGGTGGCCACCTTGACCGGATGCACCCCTTCGCGGATACGACGGTGCCCTTCCACGTCGTCCGGACTGGTCGGTTCTTCGATAAACCAGGGTTTGGCGAACGCCAGATGCTTCACCCAGGGAATGGCGTCGTTGACTTCCCAAACCTGGTTGGCGTCGATCATCAGTTGACGATCGGGGCCGATCACCTCGCGGGCGATACGCACCCGGCGAATATCATCTTCCAGATCGCGCCCGACCTTCAGCTTCAGGTAGGAGAAACCGGCATCGACCGCTTCCTGGCACAACCGGCGCAGCTTATCGTCCGGGTAACCCAGCCAACCGGCGGAAGTGGTGTAGCAGGGATACCCGTCCTGCAGCAGCCGCTCCAGGCGCTGCTCCTTGCCGTGCGCCCGCTGCCTGAGCAAGGTAAGCGCTTCCTGCGGCGTAATGCAGTCAGTGATGTAGCGAAAATCGATGCAGCGCACCAGTTCCTCTGGCGTCATCTCTGCCACCAGTCGCCACACCGGTTTACCCTCGGCCTTGGCCCACAGATCCCAAACCGCGTTGATCACCGCCCCGGTCGCCAGGTGGATCGCGCCCTTGTCCGGGCCGATCCAGCGCAACTGGCTGTCACCGGTAAAACGTCGCCAGAAGGCGCCCATATCGGCGGCGATCTCTTCCAACGAGACCCCGACGACCTGATGCTCCAGCGCGCGGATCGCCGCACAGCAGATCTCATTGCCGCGGCCGATGGTAAAGGTCAGCCCGTGGCCGGTCAGATCGTCACGATCGGTCTCCAGGATCACGTAGGCGGCGGAATAGTCCGGATCCGGATTCATCGCGTCGGATCCGTCCAGCGCCAGCGAGGTGGGGAAACGAATATCTTCAACCCGCAGTGCGGTAATTGTGGTCATGGCATGCTCCCCATCAGGCTTGTACGGTTGTTTGACACTGTTCACCCAATCCCTCAATCCCCAGGCGCATCGTCTGCCCGGCCTTCAGGTAGACCGGCGTTGGCTTTTGCCCCATGCCGACGCCCGGCGGCGTGCCGGTGGAGATCACATCACCCGGTTGCAGACTCATAAAGCGGCTCAAATAACTGATAATTTGTGGAATGCGGAAGATCATGGTGCTGGTATTGCCGTCCTGATAGCGTTTGCCGTCCACTTCCAGCCACAGATTCAGGCTATGGGGATCGGCAATTTCATCGGCAGTCACCAGCCAAGGGCCGGTGGGCCCAAAGGTGTCGCACCCCTTGCCCTTGTCCCAGGTACCGCCGCGTTCGATTTGGAATTCACGCTCCGAGACGTCGTTAATCACGCAGTAGCCGGCGACGTGCAGCATCGCGTCCTGCTCGCTGATATAGCGCCCACCCTGACCAATGATCACCCCCAGCTCCACCTCCCAGTCGGTCTTGAGCGAGTCACGCGGGATCTGCACCTCGTCGTTCGGCCCCACCACCGCGCTGGTCCACTTGTTGAACACCACTGGCTCAGAGGGGATAGCCGCGCCGGTTTCCGCCGCATGGTCGGCGTAATTGAGACCAATACAGATAAACTTGCCGATGTGGCCCACGCACGGCCCCAAACGCGGCTGTCCAGCCACCTTCGGCAGTTGGTTGATGTCCAGCGCGCGCAGTTGGTCCAACGCGGCGGGCAGCAGTGCTTCACCACTCAGATCGGCGATGTGCTGTGAGAGGTCACGGATCTGACCCTGATTGTCCAATATCCCCGGACGTTCCTGCCCCGGTGCGCCATAACGTAAAAGTTTCATGCAATCCTCACTAAGAAAGTAGATGGACAGGCCTCAGTTGCTCCAGCCGCCGTCGATAATCTGCACCGTACCTGTGGTATAGGAACTGGCGTCGGACGCCAGATACAGCGCCAACTGGGCAATCTCGCCGGTGGTACCGATACGGCCAATCGGCTGGCGGGCAACAAACGCCTGATACACCTCTTCTTCGCTGCGTCCCTGCTCACGGGCCTGCTCGGCGATGCGCTGGCGCAGCGACGGCGATTCCACCGTGCCGGGGCAAATGGCGTTGCAACGAATGCCCTGAGTGACGTAATCCGCCGCTACCGACCGCGTCAGGCCGATCACCGCCGCCTTGGTGGCGCTGTAAGCGAAGCGGTTCGGCACCCCCTTCACGCTGGAGGCGACCGACGACATATTGATAATCGAGCCGTTTTTGCGTGCCAGCATGCCGGGCAGGAAGGCACGGATCATGCGGAACATCGCCGTCACATTCAGATCGAGGGCGAACGCCCACTGCTCCTCGCTGCACTCGAGGATCGAACCGCTGTGCACCACGCCGGCACAGTTGAACAGCACATCGATCGGCCCCAGGGTTTCCGCCACCGCGGCGATCGCCGCAGGATCGGTCACGTTCAGCGTCATTGGCTGAATACCGGGCAGTCCCTGCAGTTGTTCGGTGTTGATATCGGTGGCGATCACCTCGGCACCCGCATCAGCAAACAATCTGGCGGTGCTGAAACCAATCCCCTGTCCGGCGGCGGTGATCAGCACGCGTTTTCCACTTAAATTCATTTTCGCTCCCTTGGCCTAAAGGCCTAATGGTCAGGCCATTAAAGGCGGTTAAAGGTCAGGCCTTTAACATGACAAAAGACGCTTTACGCGTTATGGTTTGGTGAGAATGTTATGAGACACAGGCAAAACAGCTTTTCGTTTAACCAATTTTTTACACCTGATTAACCATTACTCAAGCGGCTTGAGCCATATTTGTGCGCAACATCACTTAACATCGAACAGCCTAAGGTCAAAAATGCCGATCACACGACTGGAAAACCCACGTATTTACAGACAGATAGCCGACCAATTGAAGCGGCTCATCGATAATAATGAATTTCCTCCGGGCAGCCGCCTGCCGTCCGAGCGGGATCTGGCCCAGCAGCTACAGGTCAGCCGCGCCTCTGTGCGTGAGGCGCTGATCGCGCTCGAAGTGATTGGTCTGGTGGATGTCAAAGTCGGCAACGGGGTGATCGTCCGGGCGCAAACGCCGGTGATGACTTCGCAGGAACCGGTAATGGCGCAGGCGGGGCGCGATCAGTGGGCGGAAATTGATGATGAGCTGAATATCGAGCTGGATTTTAACGCCGAGCTGCCGCCGTTCTCACTGCTGCAAACCCGCCTGTTGATCGAACCGGAAACCGCCGCGCTGGCCGCGCGCCACGCTACCGATCAGGAGCTGGCAGGCATCCGCGATGCCTACGAGCAAAACTGTCGCGATAACCGCGCGGGTTCGGCTACCCATCCCGGCGATCGGCTATTCCATATCCGTATCGCTCAGGCCAGCGGCAACCCGGCCTACGCGTTTGTCATCGGTCACCTTCTAGGCCACCGCTACGGCAGCATGTTCCGCGTGCTGCAGCGCCACTATACGCCGGACGATATGCCACACCGTTCCGAACAGGAACACCGGGCTATTCTGGCGGCGATTGAAGCCCGTGACGTGCGTGGTGCGCGTAAGGCGATGAAAGCCCATCTGGACGAAGTGATCGCCATTTTCACTCGCGCACAGTAGGTTTTTCGGGCCGGGAGGTAGCCACGAGAAAGGGGAATTGCAGAGTAAATGTGGTCCCTTGCAGGGAACTCTCAACGGTAATCTGTCCATTATGCATCTGCATAATGGACTGGACGATGGCTAATCCCAGTCCCCCGGAGTCGCCGGGCTGGGAACGGGAAGCATCACAGCGGTAGAAACGTTCAAACAGGTGTAACAAATGCTCAGGAGCGATGGCCTCTCCCTTATTTGCCACCTCAATATTCATCCCCTGTGCATGAACATGGCTACTTAGGGTCACTACGGAATTTGCCGCCCCATAGCGCAAGGCATTCGCCAATAAGTTGGCTAAAGCACGGCGCAGCAGGGCACTGTCGGCAATGAGGATATCCTGCATATGGCTTTGAATACGGATGTTTCGCTCCTCCGCCATCCCTTCAAAATATTCCCCAAGTTGCTCTGCCATTTCAGCCAGGAGGACGGGCTGCAAGCACAGGATAGATTCGGTTTTTTCAGCGCGAGCGATAAACAACATGTTCTCAATCATCCGGTTCAACCGCTCGTATTCCTCTTGTTTCGAAACCAGTAGATTTTCATAGTGCTGCGCGTCACGAGGGAGGTTCAGCGCCAATTGGTTTTGAATCATCAGGTTATTCAGCGGGGTGCGCATTTCATGCGCCAGGTCCTCAGAAAAACGCGACAACCGCGTATAGCCCTCGTCGAGGCGCTCCAGCATCAGATTCAAGGCTTTGGTCAGGTCTTGCAGTTCATGAGGTTGCCGCTCTTGATCGAGTCGAATATTGAGATTCCTCGGCACAATGGAAGACGCATGCTGGCTCAATTGCTTCAAAGGCATCAGGCCACGGCGCACAACCACCCAGCCCAGAATAAACGCCATATACACGCCGACCAACCAGGCAAAACCGATGTTAACCCGATAGGCCGCCATCATTTGTCGGCGTTCCGCCAACAGTTTTCCGGCGATGAGCGTTAAGGTTCCCTGGCGATATTCCATACTCATGCCCGCTAATCTGGCGGCTTGATTGCCATGGTGATCAAACAACAGGGGCGCGGTGCCATTCGGTAAAGGGGGCAACACTATATGGGTTGGGTTAATTTCAATAAGCGTGTCCCCACGTTCATTGATAACCCATAAAATATTTTCTTTATTCCCTAGCATATTTGCATAAAGTTGCGGTTGTCTACGTAGATCATCAATATTCTCGTAACTGCTAATTAACACCTTCATCTGTTCAATGCGGCCTAATAAGGCAATATCATCCCTGTATGCTATTTCCTTATTTAATGCGCTATAAACATAAATTCCCATCACGGCCAAAAGCACCGCACTGGCGGCCGAAAACATCAGCGCCAAACGCAACCGCAGGCTCATCGTTTTGAAATGACTCATAGGTCAGCTTCGTCAATTCGGTAACCCATCCCGCGTACGGTTTGAATAAGTTTCAGCTCATGGTGATCGTCCAATTTAGCGCGAAGCCGGCGAATAGCGACATCCACGACATTAGTATCGCTGTCGAAATTCATATCCCAGACCTGAGAGGCAATATAGGTACGTGACATCACCTCTCCCTGATGCCGCACCAAAAGGTGGAGTAAGGCGAACTCTTTGTTGGTCAAGTCGATCCGTTGGCCTTTCCGCGATATACGCCGTTTCAGCACATCAAGCTCGAGATCGGCCAGGCGAAAAATATCAGGTTCACGTATCGGCGTTCGGCGCAATAACGTGCGCACGCGCGCCAGAAGTTCGGCATAGGAAAAGGGTTTAACCAAATAGTCATCGGCGCCCAGATTCAACCCTTTAACCCGATCCTCTACGGCATCTCTGGCGGTAAGAAACAGCACGGTTGTCTGATATTTTTCCCGATATTTTCGAATAAAGCTCCAGCCATCCAAACCTGGCAGCATGACATCCAATATCAATAAATCGAAATGGTCGTTCTGGGCCAGATGCAGGCCATCCACGCCATTATAAGCAACCTCAACTTTATAGCCTGATTCTTCAAGCCCTTTTTTAAGATAATCGGCTGCTTTAATTTCGTCCTCAACAATCAAAATACGCATAGATCCTCCTTGAGCCGTGATTAATTAAAGTCTAAAGCGGATATGAAAAAATTAATATTACAAAAATGTAATTTTGGTGAAATCGTCACGTCAATAACAAAAATGTAAGTTTGATTTTACCTACTCGCAATCAATAACGATGAAAGGATTCATAAAATGCACATGCGAAGAATCGCTGTTCCTATTGCCGGACTATTGCTTTCTGCCTCTGGCAGCCTGTTCGCCGCCTCACCTATACAACAAAATAATATGTCACTGGCGCTGGCAAATGCCTTAGTGGAAGCAACAATGGCAAGCTGTCACGCACAAGGTCGTTCAGCCGTGGTTACCGTCATTGATCGCGGCGGTCATCTACTGGCGTTGCAACGTGATGATAATGTCGGCCCCCACAATACGGATGCGGCACGTAAAAAAGCTTTCACCGCCCTTTCAACGAAAACACCTTCCCGCCAACTTGCCACCAACGCCAGAACCCAGCCGGAGTCCGCAAATTTGACCACCGTTGACAGCCTGCTGCTGATCGGCGGCGGCGTACCGGTAAAAGTCGGCAATGACGTTATCGGGGCGATCGGCGTCGGCGGCTCAGGAGGAGCGGCCTCCGACGAAGCCTGCGCATTGCAGGCTATCGAAAAGGTTATGCCGGCAGGGAAGTGAATCACATTCAGTACGTTAACTTAAAATAAGGACATAACATGACCAAAACAAAAATGCTGTTGACCGGACTTTTGCTCAATACCGCGCTTGCCGCTTCTGCCTTTGCCGCATCCAACCCGCTGAGCGTTCACGTACTCAACCTGCAAGACGGGCTGCCCTCAACCGGCGTGAGCGTCATGCTGGAAAAACAAGACGGTGATAAATGGGTTCGCCTCAGCGAAGGGGTCACCAATGAACAAGGCCGTATTACCGCGCTCTATCCGAAAGACAGCACGATAGACAAAGGCAACTATCGCGTCACCTTCAAGACCGGTGAATGGTTTAGCAAGCATAAAACGCCGACATTCTTCCCTGAGATCCCGGTGATTTTCAAGGCTGACGGCTCCGTACCTCACTATCATATTCCTCTACTGGTCAGCCCTTACGGCTTCTCCACCTATCGCGGGAACTAGTTAGCACCGCAATCCTGAACCCTCTGCAAGAGGGTCACTGTCAGCCTCTTTACCTTATATAGAGACTGCCGGTGGCCCTCTTGGTTTATTGGCGTTAGCTTAACGCTCATCTTGCCGCACACTCACGTACTTCCCCTCTGTTGCAGTCCAAAGACGGCAGTTAACCCCAACAAAACTTTTACAGATTGCCATTTTTTCATATGCCATTTAAAACAATACGGCATTACACTGAAAAACGAATTTAGCCTCCTGCTGCCTTTTAAAATGGATAACGACCGTTGAAGAACTCTTTCTCCGCTTCATTGCTGGCGCTGAGCCTGTGTGCCGCCCCGCTGGCCGCGCAGGCCGCCGCCCCGCAACTGGCCTCGCAAATTGTCGACCAGTATGCCGAACATATTTTCTACAACAGCGGTGCCACCGGTATGGCGCTGGTGGTGATCGACGGTAACCAGGTGGTTAACCGCAGTTTTGGTGATACCAAACCCGGCAATAACCTGCGCCCGCGCCCGGACTCGCTGATCCGCATTGCCTCAATCACCAAGCTGATGACCAGTGAAGTGATGGTCAAGATGGCGGCGGAAGGCCGGGTCAAGCTCAACGATCCGCTGCGCAAATATGCCCCGCAGGGTGCTTACGTCCCGGCCTATAACACACGCCAGCCGATCACTTTGCTGAACCTGGCAACCCACACCAGCGCCCTGCCGCGTGAACAGCCGGGCAAGAAGCCGCCTAAAACGCCGGTCTTTACCTGGCCGACCAAGGCACAGCGCTGGCAATGGCTGGAGCACGCTAACGTCACGGTGCCACCGGGCGTGCGCGCCTCTTATTCCAACCTGGCGTACGACCTGCTGGCGGATGCACTGTCGCGGGCGGCGGGTAAACCTTACACCGCGCTGCTGAAGGAAAAAATCACCGCACCGCTCGGCATGGTCGACACCACTCTCACCCCAAGTGCCGAACAGTGCTCACGCCTGATGGTGGCTTCCGCCGGCCCGAGTGCCTGCCGTGACACCACAGCCGCGGCCGGTAGCGGCGGCGTTTACTCCACCCCGCGCGACATGCAGCGCTGGATGCAGCAATTCCTTACCTCCAACGTCTCTGGCTCACGTAAATCGACCGCCGCCAGCGAACAGACCATGTACTTCCAACGCAACGATCTGGTCTCGCTAAAAGGCATGGACGTGCCGGGTGAAGCCAGCGCATTAGGATTGGGCTGGGTGTATATGGCACCGAACGGCGAACTGCCGGGGATTATTCAGAAAACCGGCGGTGGCGGCGGCTTTATTACCTATATGGCGATGATCCCGCAGAAAAACGTCGGGGTATTTGTGGTGGTGACCCGCTCGGAACTGAGCAAGTTCACCAACATGAGCGATCCGGTAAACCGACTGGTGAGTGATTTGGCGGCGAATAAAAGTTGATGTTATCGGGCGCAGCGGTGAGCTGCGCCCATTAGGGTCAGGCCAGAGCCAGCCTTTCGTGCATCACCGGATGGAAGTTGCGCTTGAAGTAGATCAGGCCGTTACCGGCCGCACTGACCACGATCTGGCGGATCTGCACCAGATACACCTGATGGGTGCCGATGCTTTGGATCTGCTCGATCTCCCCTTCCAGGCTGGCCAGCGTGTTACGCAACACCGGTTGCCCCAGCGTGCCACTCTGCCAGTCATCCAGACGGAAACGCTCTTCCATACTGACCTCGGTCATTCCGGCAAAGTGGCGCGCCATCAGCTCCTGCTCATGATTCAACACGTTGACGCACAGCCGTTGATTGGCCTGGAAAACCGGGTTCATCGCGCTGTTGCGGTTAATGCACACCAGCAGCGTCGGCGGCGTATCGGTCACCGAGCACACCGCGGTGGCGGTAATACCGCAACGTCCTGCCGGGCCATCGGTGGTGACGATATTCACCGCGGCAGACAGGCTGGCCATGGCGTCGCGAAACAGCAGACGGTGTTCATTTTCCTGAGACATACAAACCTCCACGCGGATCACTTAAGCAGTTTATCCAACTGATTAATATCGTCATTATTATGCAGATGTGGCACTTTCCAACCGTGCTGGTCATAGTCGGACAGGCATTTGTCGACCATCTCCATCATCTTGCCCATGGTGCCGGATCCCTGCGCCTGACGCAGGCATTGCAGGCGGATCTCGTCCTGACTGCCGGCATAGTTGATCTCGTACAGTTCGTGACGGCCACCGAACTCACTGCCGATCGCATCCCACATCAGTTTGAGGATCTTGATGCGCTCGACGTGATCCATCCCGTTGGATCCGCGCACATAGCGGGACAGATATTTATCGATTTCCGGGTTATTCATGTCGCGCACGCTGGACGGCAGGTAAATCAGGCCGCTGGTGACGTTCTTTTCGATGATGTTCTTCACCTTGGCGTAGGCCATCGGCGCCATCACGCGATAAGTCTGCAGCGCGGCGGAATCCGGTAAATAGGCGCCGTTTTCCCACTTGGTGGCCTCGGCGCACATCGCATCGGTCAACGACCAGAACAGATTGCGCCAGGCCACCACTTCACCGAGATCGGCCTGAACGCCACGGAACTCCAGCACGCCGGTACAGGCCAGGCTCTTTTGCAGCAGCGCGGTAATAAAGTCCATCTTCACCGCCAGACGAACGCAGGCCTGCAGCGGGAACAACCGGGCGAAACCACCCTCGGTGCTCCAGCGGCGGCAGCGATCGAAATCGCGGTAGATCAACACGTTTTCCCATGGGATCAACACATGATCCATAATCAGGATCGCATCGTTCTCATCAAAACGGCTCGAAAGCGGATAATCGAATGGCGATCCGGTGGCACCGGCAACCAGTTCATAAGAGGCGCGAGAGATCAACTTCACCCCTTCGGCGTCCATCGGTGCGACAAACATCAGCGCAAAGTCCGGGTTGTCGCCCATCACCTGGGCCGAGCCGAAGCCGATAAAGTTGTAGTGGGTCAGCGCCGAGTTGGTCGCCACCACCTTGGCACCGCTGACGATAATGCCGGCATCGGTTTCCTTTTCCACCTGAATAAATACGTCTTTCACTTCGTTGACCGGCTTGTGGCGGTCGATCGGCGGGTTGACGATGGCGTGGTTAAAGTACAGACCGGTTTCCTGAATGCGTTTGTACCAGTGGCGCGCGTTATCAGCGAACTGGCCGTAAAACTCCGGGTTAGCGCCCAACGCAGATCCGAAGGCCGCCTTGTAGTCCGGGGTGCGTCCCATCCAGCCGTAGCTCTGACGCGACCAGTCGGCGATGGCGTCACGCTGCTGACGCAACTCATCCGGGCTGCGGGCGTAACGGAAGAATTTGTGGGTGTAGCCGCCGCTGCCGGTATCGGTGCCCCAGCACAGACGGTCCTGGCTAACCGGATCGTGCAACGCATCGTACAACTGGCCGACCGAGGCCGCTGCGTTGCGGAATGCCGGATGAGTGGTAACGTCCTTCACCCGCTCGCCATAGATATAAATTTCGCGGCCGTCCTGCAAGCTCTTCAGGTATTCGTCGCCGGTGAACGGGCGTTTGTTGTCAGCACGAAAGTCTTCAGGTTTCATTTAAGTCTTCCTCGTAATCGGCATTTTATGGGCCGTGGATCCGGCCACTTGTTAAAATAATGTTTTCTTTTGGTTGCTTAATTGAAGCCCCCAACGCCGATTTCGAGAAGAGACTTTTGCGGCAATCGCCGGTACTTTTCAGGCAGCTTTGCCACTATCGCTGCAAACTGTGATCCAGCTTACGAAAGGGAGTGTTGTGCGGCGCGGTAGCTCGAAGGGGAACAGCCTTCCAGCCGATTGAAAAAACGGGCGAAATAAGCCGGATCCTTAAAACCCAGGCTATAAGCGGTTTCATGCACCGTGCAGGCACTGAACAGCAGCATACGTTTGGCTTCACGCAGCAGGCGATCGAATATCAGTCGTTTGGGGGGCTGATTGGCGAAACGCCGACACAGGTCATTGAGCCGTGACTCGGTGACCCCCAGCGCCTGGGCATAGTCCGGCACCGGCAGGTGATCGCGGAAGCGTTCATCCACCATCTTGTTGAAACGTTGGAATAATTTCAGCTCGCCGCGCACCCCACTGGCGGCAGAGTCCTCCAGCGACGCATTGCGTAACAGCAGGGTGAACACCGCCTGCGCCAGCAGCGCCAGCGTCTGTTCGCGACCGGCCAGGCGCTGGCTGAATTCGCGGCGGATCAGTGCCCAGTAATGGCTGAGCGCCGTCAGCTCTTGCGGCACATCAGCCATCGACAGGCAAATACCCGGCATGTCCAGCGCCAGGTTGCTGCCGGGGTACAGCCGTTCCAGCAGCGGCCAGATCAGCTCCTGACGTACCGTCAGCACGTGGCCGTCGCTGTCCGGCTCGGTGAAGAACGCATGCGGCACCGAGGGTGGCGTGAGGATAAACAGCGGCGCCTGCACCGAATAGTGCTGTGAGTCCAACTGCAGCTCAATCTTGCCGGTCTCCAGAAAGTGCACCTGGAAGTAACGATCGTGCCAGTGCACCTGCATATCGCGGCCAAAAAAGGCCGCCAGCCCGGCAAAGGTTTCGTAATGCACTTCATCGGTGGCATAACGCGCATCGTACTCTTTGCAGATATCGATATTGGCGATAAAACCGGTACTTTTCTGCATCTATTGACCTCATTCCTCCGGTAAGGGGCGCCGCATGCCGCGCCCGTAACCTATCCCCATTATGGCGTGGCCCGCGGCCGCGAACCCTGCATCGGAATACGCCAGACGATCAGCGCACCCAGGATCAACAGCCCCGCAACGAAATACAGCCCGGAGTTAAAGCTGCCGGTCAGATCCTTAAACCAGCCGATCAATAGCGGGCTGACCGCCGATCCTATATTGCCGGTGGCGTTGATCACCGCGATCCCGATCGCCCGCGCCTCCAGGCTGATCGACTGATCTGGCGTGGTCCAGAAGATCGCCATAGCGGTGAACGAGCCTACCGACGCCATAACTATCCCCAGCAGCTGGATCATGCTGTGATCGGTAGCCGAGGCCAGCAGCCAACCGGCGGCGGCAAACAGGTACGGCAGTGCGGTGTGATGTTTTCGCTCCTGTAACCTATCCGAGCGTTTGCTCCACCAGATCATCCCGGCGATAGTGCAGATCTGCGGGATCGCCGCCAGAATGCCGATCACAATGTTGCTGCTGCCCTGGTTGAAGCTCTGCAGGATCTGCGGCGTCCAGATGTTAATGGCGCTCAGGGTATTGGTCAGGCAGAAATAGGCCAGCGTGTACATCAGCACAATCGGCGTGAAGATTTCCCGCCACAGGTTACGCTGCTGCATCGCCCGGTGGCTGCCTGGCCCATTGGGCTGCACCAGCTGCAGTTTGTCGGCGTCCATCATCGCTTTCAGACTGGTTTTTTCTTCGTCGGTCAGCCATTTGGCCTTGGCTGGGGTATCGTCCAGATAGAACCACACCACCACGCCCAACAGCACCGAAGGAATGCCCTCTATCAGGAACAGCCATTGCCAGCCCTTGAGGTTCATCAACCCGTCCAGCGCCAGAATATAGCCGGACACCAGCGAGCCAATCGCCATGGTCACCGGCATGGCGATCATAAACAGCGCGTTGGCCCTGGCGCGGTAAAACGCCGGGAACCAGTAGGTGAGATACACCAGAATACCCGGCAGGAAGCCGGCCTCGGTGATACCGACGATCATCCGCAGCACATACAGACTGGTTGGCCCGGTGGCGAACAGGGTGCAGGTTGAGGCGATGCCCCACAGCACCATGATGGTGGCGATCCAGCGCCGCGCCCCGACGATCCCCAGCATGATATTGCTCGGGATACCGAAAATCACGTAGGTGACGTAGAACAGGGTCGCTGCCAGACCGAACATGGTCGAACTGAGACCGAGATCCTTGCCCATCGTTAGCCCGGCGAAACCGATATTGATGCGGTCGAGGAAAGAGAAAACAAACAGTACAAACAGGAAAATAATCAGTCGCCGAAATAACTTTTTAATCACCGATTGTTCGGTGGCGGTTAACGCTTTATGTTGCTGCGCCGGGTTGACCGGCGGCAGCGAATCGACGTTGCTCATGGTGTCTCCAGTGAGATTGCGTCCTGCAACCTAATAAACGCCCGGGGATTGCTCGGGAGGCTGTTGCTGCTTAAAGCGACCGGCCAGGGACTCCGCCGCCCGCGCCAACAGGGTGGTATCCACCCCTACCGCGACAAACAGCGCGCCGGACGCCAGGTAATGCTGCGCCAGCTCAGGATTGGCGGTCAGAATGCCCGGCGCCTTGCCGGCAGCGCTGATGCGCGCAATGGCATCGTCGATGGTGCGTTGCACCTCCGGCTGTTGCGGATTACCGGCATACCCCATGTCGGCACTGAGATCCGCCGGGCCGATAAACACCCCGTCGACGCCTTCCACCTGCAGGATCTCATCCAGGTTTTTCACCGCCTCGCGGGTTTCGATCTGCACCAATACGCACATCTGCGCATCGGCCTGTTGCAGATAATCCGGTACCCTATTCCAGCGCGACGCACGCGCCAATGCACTGCCGACTCCGCGTATCCCATGCGGCGGATAACGGGTGGCACGCACCGCTTCACGCGCCTGCCCGGCGTTTTGAATCATTGGGATCAGCAGCGTCTGGGCACCGACGTCCAACAGTTGCTTAATCATCACCGCGTCGTTCCACGCCGGGCGTACCACCGGTTGGCTCGGATAAGGCGCAATCGCCTGCAACTGGCCCAGCACCGTTTGGACATTGTTGGGCGCATGCTCGCCGTCGATCAGCAGCCAGTCAAAGCCGGAGCCGGCCAACAGTTCTGCACTGTAGCTACTGCATAGCCCCAGCCACAGGCCGATCTGCGGGCGTTTTTCCTGCAGCGCCTGCTTGAAAGTGTTGGTTAACATGATGTTCTCCTTGGTGTTTTCCCCTCACCCCGGCCCTCTCCCAAAGGAGAGGGAGTAAACCGGCTCGATCGATCCCCTCTCCCAATGGAAAGGGGGTAAACCGCCTCGATCCCACTCGATCTATCCCCTCTCCCTCTGGGAGAGGGAGTAAACCGGCTCGATTGATCCCCTCTCCCAATGGAAAGGGGGTAAACCGCCTCGATCCCACTCGATCTATCCCCTCTCCCTCTGGGAGAGGGCTAGGGTGAGGGAGGAAATCAAACAAAACGGCAGCTAATGCAGCCCATCGGGCCGTAATCGGCATGGAAGGTATCGCCACGTCGCGCGGCTACCGGCCGGGTAAAGGAGCCACCGAGGATCACCTGTCCGGCTTCCAGCTCCACGTCATACGGGAACAGCTTATTGGCCAACCAGGCCACACCGTTGGCCGGATGGTTCAACACCGCCGCCGCCACGCCGGATTCTTCGATCACGCCGTTGCGGTACAGCAGCGCACTGATCCAGCGCAGATCCAGCGCATCCGGTTTGATCGGCCGCCCGCCCATCACCACGCCGGCATTAGCGGCGTTATCGGAGATAGTGTCGAACACCTTGCGCGGGCGCTGCGTTTCCGGATCGACGTTATGGCTGCGCGCATCGATGATTTCCAGAGCCGGGATGATGTAATCGGTAGCGTTGTAAACGTCGAACAGCGTGCAGTTCGGTCCGCGCAGCGGTTTGGCCAGCACAAATGCCAGTTCAACCTCGACGCGCGGCACGATAAAGCGATCGATCGGAATATCACTGCCGTCGTTGAAAAACATGTCGTCCAGCAGCGCGCCAAAATCCGGCTCCGTGATTTGCGAACTGACCTGCATGGCGCGTGACGTCAGGCCGATTTTATGGCCCTTCAGCGTGCGGCCCTCGGCGATTTTCAGCGCTACCCACTGCCGCTGAATGGCGTAAGCGTCTTCGATAGTGATCTCGGGATGCTCCAGCGACAGCGCACGGATCTGCTCGCGGTTCTGCTCCGCCTGATGCAAACGCTGCACGGCACGGCTCACCAGCTCTTTATTCAACATGGACGGCCCCTTACTCTTTACGAAATAGCGCGTGGACATTGTTTTGCTTGTAGTTCAGCACCGGATCCAACTCTTCCATGGTGAACGACAGCGCCAGATAGCGGCTGGCCATCAGCGCAGCGAAGTGCTCGGTGATCAGGTTGAACAGCATCGCCCCTACCTGTTCACGGCTTTCCAGACTGCGCCCGTGGCCGATCTTCAACGTCATATGCACGAAAGCGTAATCCCGCTGGCCGTCGGCCATCTGCCAGGTATCGAGCCAGATGGCACGGCTGCGCACCCCGGCCAGGGGGAAAATACCGGTGTCCGCCAGCGCCTGATTGACCCTGGCGAACAGCGCGGGCAAATCCGCCTCATGGCGGATGTTGTCGGTACATTCAGCGTAAAAATGGGGCATGGAGACTCCTCAGGCTTCGGCTGGCAGCGGGAAGATGGCGTTGACCTGCCCAGTGCCGGAACTGGCAAACAGTGGGGTAACAAACTCCACCTTGCCGTCATATTTGTCCCAGCCCAGCAGGCCGAGCAGCATCACGGTGTCATGCATATTGCCCTCGCCGTAGCAGTAGTCGGCGTACTCCGGCAGCATTTCGCAAAACTCGCGAAAGCGCCCTTCTTCCCACAGCTTGACCACCCGTTCGTCCATCTGCTGGTCAAACTGGCGGGTGTAGCTGTTCATACCTTCTTCGGCACGCTGGTCGTCGATGAAACGGTGTGAAAGCGAACCGCTGGCCAATACCGCCACCGTCCCGTCGTATTTCTCAATCGCGGTTTTGATCGCCTCACCTAACCGACGACTGTCGGCAAAGTCATGCACGGTGCAAAACGCTGAAATCGAGATCACTTTGAAATGTTTGTCGCTATTCATGTAGCGCATCGGCACCAGCGTGCCGTACTCCAGCTTCAGGCTTGGGATCTCATGCGCTTTGGCGCGTACCCCGAGTTTGCAGGCTTCAGCGGCAATCAACTGACCCAGTGCCGGGTTGCCTTCGTATTCGTAGGTCATGTCGCGGATGAAGTGCGGCAGTTCGTTGCTGGTATACAGCCCTTCGAAATGCGGGCTGCAGTTGATGTGATAGGCGCTGTTCACCAGCCAGTGGGTGTCGAACACAATAATGGTGTCGACGCCCATTTCACGGCAGCGCGCGCTGATCTCTTTATGACCGTCGATCGCCGCCTGGCGGCAACCATGGTTTTTTCCAGGCATTTCCGACAGATACATTGACGGCACATGAGTGATCTTTGCTGCTAAAGCCAATTTGCCCATATAACCCTCCTAGACGCCCCAACGTGGGATCGGGTGATCCCCCATGGAAATACACACGTTCTTCATCTCGGCGAACACTTCGAAACTGTATTCCCCGCCTTCACGGCCGGTGCCGGACGATTTCACGCCGCCAAATGGCTGACGCAGATCGCGTACGTTTTGGGTGTTGACGAAAACCATGCCTGCTTCAATATTGCGAGCCAGACGCAGCACCTTGCTCACATCCTGCGTCCAGATATACGACGCCAGGCCGTACTCCACGTCGTTGGCCATACGCAGGCCGTCTTCTTCTGATTTGAACGGCAGCAGGCAGGCCACCGGCCCAAAAATCTCCTCCTGCGCAATGCGCATCCGGTTGTCGACATCCGCCAGCACCGTCGGGCGCAGGAAGTTACCGTGGCTCAGACCGGCCGGTTTATCCGGGCCGCCGGCCAACAGAGTGGCCCCTTCTTCCAGCCCCAGGCGGATATAACCGGAGACTTTTTCCCAGTGCTGCGGGCTGATCAGCGCCCCGACCTGGGTATTGGGATCCTGCGGATCCCCCACCCGCAGACGGTTGGCGCGCTCGGCGAAGCGTTTGACGAATTCCGGGTAGATGCTCTCCTGAATAAAGATGCGCGACCCGGCGGTGCAGCGTTCACCGTTGATCGAGAAAATGGTGAACAACGCGGCATCCAGCGCACGTTCAATGTCGGCATCCTCAAAAATCAGCACCGGCGATTTGCCGCCCAACTCCATGGAAAACTTCTTCAACCCGGCGCTTTCAATAATCCGGCGACCGGTAGCGGTGCCGCCGGTAAAGGACACGGCGCGCACGTCTTTATGGCGCACCAGAGCATCCCCGGCGGTAGCGCCGTAACCTTGCACCACGTTGAGCACCCCGGCCGGAATGCCGGCTTCCAGCGCCAGTTCACCCAGACGATCGGCCGTCAGCGGCGACAGCTCGGACATTTTCAGCACCGCGGTGTTGCCCAGCGCCAGGCAGGGCGCGGTTTTCCAGGTGGCGGTCATGAAAGGCACGTTCCACGGCGACACCAGCGCACACACCCCGACCGGCTGGATCAGCGTGTAGTTGAGCATCTTGTCGTCCACTGGGTAGGTGCGGCCATTCATCTGCTGACAGATCTCGGCGAAGAACTCAAAGTTGTGCGAGGCACGCGGGATCAGCACGTTTTTGGTTTGGTGGATTGGCAGGCCGGTATCGGCGGTTTCCATCTCGGCGATCTGCGGCACGTTCTCGTCGATCAGTTCGCCCAGGCGACGCATCAGGCGCGCACGCTCTTTCATTGGCGTATTGGCCCATTTCGGGAAGGCGGCCTTGGCGGCGGCCACCGCCTGATCGATCTCCAGCTGTCCGCCGGACGCCACTTCCGCCAGCACCTCACCGTTGGCCGGGTTGGTGGTGGTAAAGTACTCTTTGCTGGCTACGTTTTTACCGTTAATCCAATGGTTGATGGTTTTCATCGCAGGCTTTCCTCGTAATCTTTTTCACTGATGATGTGGTTAACCAGACGGCCAATGCCTTCGATCTCCACCACCACTTCGTCCCCCGGTTGCACGTCGGCCAACCCTTTCGGCGTGCCGGTGGCGATCATGTCGCCCGGCTGCAGCGTCATAAATTCGCTCAGGTAACTGATCAAATAGGGGATATCAAAAATCATGTCGCCGGTGCTGCCGCGCTGGCGCAGCTCACCGTTGACGTAAGTGCTGAGCGCCAGACGGTGCGGATCGGCGATATCATCGCGATCGACGATGTACGGCCCAATCGGCGTCAGGGTGTCGCGGCTTTTCACCCGCAGGTTCGGGCGATAGTAATTTTCCAGATAGTCGCGGATGGCGTAGTCGTTACACAGGGTGTAACCCGCTACATAGTCCATGGCATTCTCACGGCTGACGTTGCGTGCCGTTTTGCCGATCACCGCCACCAGCTCGGCTTCGTAGTGCATATACTCGACGTCGGCCGGGCGCACCGATACCTGACGGTGGCCGGTCAGGGTGTTGGGGGCCTTCAGGAACACCAGCGGTTCTTCCGGCGCCTTGAATTCCAGTTCGCTGGCATGGTCGGCATAGTTCAGGCCCAGGGCAAATACCGTGCCCTGCGCCGGTGGCAACCATTCGACGTCCAGTTCATTGAGCACGCTGCCGTCCGGCAGGGTGACACGCAGTTGCTGGTCAACGCTGACGTTAAAGATTTGGCCGTGATGGCGAATACGGGCGTGTTTCATGATGCTCCTCCTGCCTGCGTCACGCGGTTGGTCAGGGTCGGCAGACCGGCGGCGCGTACCGTCACTTCATCCCCCGGTTTAATCTCCACCCGCTGGTGCGGCGTTCCGATCAGCACCGCGTCGCCCGGCTGCAGGGTAATAAAATCGCTGATGGCGGCGATCAGTTCCGGCACCGAACGCACCAGATCGGCCGTCGACCAACGGTCCTGCTCCACACCGTTGATTTCGGTGATAATTTCCAGCCTGTCGCTGGTTGCCAGTTGACCAATATCCCCCAAAGGACAGAAGCCATCGCGGCATTTCGCTTTGATCGCCGGGCGGTAAAAACTGCTTTCCGGCAGGCTGACATCATTGGCCAACGCATAGCCGGCCAGATAATCGGCCACCCGTTCGGCAGGAACCTTGCGCGCGGTGTTGCCAATCACCACCGCCAGCGTGGCCCCGCTTTGTACTTGCTCGCCGGCAGGAAACGGGATCGCCCCGCCGTTGGCGAGGTGGGTATTACGGGGTTTGATAAACCACACCGGGGTCTTCGGCGGGGTTTTATAAGGTGGCTGATGAAACGCCTGATCCCAGGCGTCCATCTGGCTGCGGTGGTTCAACGCGACGGAAAAAACGGTGCCTTTCATGCAAACTCCTTTCAATGACAGAACATGACAACCGGCATTCATTAATATGTTAATGATTACTTTTATACGCTGTTCAGCTTTTACGCAACGCGGGAGGATTGATTTGTGATCGTGATAACAAAATATTCACAACCCGTGAACATTAGCGTGATTATTCAACGCATTAATCATTTTCAGGCGATTTTTCCACCCGCAGGTGCATTTTCGCTTTATCCGGCAAGGTAAACCTGGCTACTATTAAGTTATTAATAAATCCAGACTGCACCGGGCATTACCTGTGTGCAGTACCGGAATAACGAACACCTTGATAGCTAAGGCCAAATCTATGCATGAATCCTTGACCATTGCCCTGCTACAGGCGCGTGAAACCGCCATGGGCTTTTTCCGCCCGATCCTGAAAAGCCATAATCTGACCGAGCAGCAGTGGCGCATCATTCGCGTGTTGGCCAACAGCCGTTCAATTGAGTTCCACGAGTTGGCGGCAGAAACCTGCATTCTGCGCCCCAGCCTGACCGGCATTTTGTCGCGCATGGAGCGCGACAAGCTGATCTTCCGTCTGAAACCGGTTAACGATCAGCGCAAGCTGTATGTATCGCTGACCCAGCAGGGCCAGGAGCTGTATGAAGTGGCGCGCCATCAGGTGGAACAGGGCTACGCGGAGATTGAAGCCGCCTTTTCGCAGCAGAAGATGGGCCAACTGATGACGCTGCTGGACGAACTGATCCGGCTTGGCGACCAACTGCCCGCCAATGTGACCGCCCACCCAACAAAAAAGCCGTAGGGGCGCGGCCTTCTGCGCCCGTATAAATCGGGACGAACCTGTTCGTCCCTTACGGATGGGCCTCGGGGAGTAGTGCGCCGCCGTCCACCACCAGCGTTTGGCCGGTGATATAGGCCGCCGCCGGAGAGGCGAGAAACACCATCGCCGCCGCGATGTCTTCCGGCTCCCCCAGCCGCCCAAGCGGTACCGCTGCGGCAATCGCCTGATTGACCGCCGCGCCCCCCAGATTGGCCATTGCCGGCGTGCGGATCATCCCCGGCTCCACACCATTGACCCGAATGCCCGCCGCCGCCAGCTCCAGCGCCGCCGCCCGAATAAAACCGTTCACCCCGGCTTTGGAGGCGGCATAGTGCGCCAGCCCCGGATAGGCCACCCGTGGCCCGGTCACCGACGAGGTCACCAGAATGCTGCCGCCGCCCTGGCGCTGCATCCACGGCAACGCCGCCTGTGCCAGAAAAAACGGGGCCATCAGATTGACGCTCAACGTGCGTTGCAACAGCACCACGTCAATCTCGGCAAAAGGGGTCAACGGGAAGTAGGCCGCGTTGTGAACCACCACATCCAGCCGCTGATGCTGCTGCCCCACCGCCGCCACCCGTTCGGCTATTTGCCCAGGGTCGGCCAGATCACAGGCCATCGCCTGTACCCGCCAGCCCTGCTGCTGCAGCGTCTCGGCGGCATCCTGCGCCTTTTGCAGTTGCAGATCCGCCACCACCACCGTCGCCCCCAGCCGGGCAAAGGCGCTGACAATCGCCAACCCAATGCCCTGCGCGCCGCCGGTCACCAGCACCACCTGACCGCTAAAGGCATCGGCCGCATAAGTTGTCTTCATCGGTCTAGCCCTGTGGATGACGCGTGGTGTTCAGCACCTGTGCATGAGCACCCACGGCAAAATTGCTCAGCACGCTGAAATCGCTGCCCTGATACCCGAGGATCTTGCCGTCGGTGCGCATGCCCTGCAGATCAATCATCACCACGCCCAGCGTCGGCACGATCTTCTCGCGCCACACGAACAGGTAAAGTTTTTCCGCCACCTTCACGTAATGACAACGATCGACATCCGCCAACCCTTTCTCCACCCCGTCCAGACACTGCCAGGCGTAGAAATTGTCGTTCAGGTAAATGTGCTCATAGCGTTCGGTCGGGCTGTAGGTGTACATATTGCGCATGCCGATTAACTCATCGGTGAAATCCGGCGGCGCAACGGTAGCATCATCCAGCGTGCCGAAATGGAACTCCGCATTGACCGCCGTCAGCGGCAACCCTTGTTCTACGCGGCTGAAAGCGTCCAGTCGGGTTTGCTGTTCGTCCGGCAACTGGCCGTAGACCGCCGTGAAATTGCCCTGATTGCGATCGCACACCAGCGTAATACTGGCGTTGTCCTGCGCGGGATCGAGAAAATCAATAAACAGAATGCCGGGGCGAATGCTGGTGGCGCGATAAGCGATGCCCCGGTACTCGCCCCAGCTCAGCGTCTGCTGATCGACGAAATGACAGCTCAGCGTTTCCCCGTCGGCAAAGCGCAGTGCCAGCGTGGTGCCGCTCAGGCCGTGCTGCTGTTCCAGCGTATTGCTGTGCGGCGCAAAGCCTTCCGCCAGTGCGCCAACCTGAATGAATATCGCTTCTGTACTCATTTGCTGCTCCTTAAAGGGAAGTGAATGCCAAAGTCGGCACGTCGACAATGGTTGAGCCGCCGTCGGCCACCAGCGCCGCGCCGGTAATAATTGACGCCTCTGGCGAACAGAGAAAACGGCAGATGCCGGCAATTTCTTCGGCACTGGCCGGGCGGCGTAACGGCACGTCGCGGCACACCCGTTGGTAGGCTTGCTCCAGCGTCAGTTGGTGCGCGGCCATCAACGGCTGCATCTCTTCATCCGCCATCGGCGTCGTCACCCAACCAGGGCACACCGCGTTGGCGCGCACCCCCAGCGGGCCGTAGTCACGGGCGATAGATCGCATCAGCCCGATCAGCGCATGTTTGGCAGTCACATAGCCGCAGACTTCCGGCCCGGCTGCCAATGAAGCAATAGAGGCGACGAACAGCAGGTTGCCACCGCTTTTCACCAGCTCCGGCAGGCAGGCACGGGCGCTGGCAAAAGCGCTGTTGAGGTTGCTGTCCAGCGCCTGACGCCAGTCATCGTCACCGATCTCGGTAATACGCCCCAATCCCATGCCGCCGGCGCAGCCGATCAGGCAGTCGATGCGCCCGGCCTGTTGCAAAATGGCCGGCAGCAGCAGGCTTTGCCAACACTCCCCGCTGGCGGCATCGCCGACCAACGCCTGAGCGCCAATCTCATCGGCCAGCGCGGCCAGCGGTTCACGGCGGCGCCCGATGATAAACACCCGATCGCCGTGGGCTGCCAATAACCGGGCGCAGGCGGCCCCCACGCCGGTGCCGCCACCGGTAATCACCACCACTCTACTCATCGATTTTCTCCATCAATTGGCCGATCATCAGCAGGCTGCTGAGCAGCAACCGCCGTTGCTCCGGTTCCAGCCGCAGATAGCGACGACCGGCGGGCAAACGGCTGACCACTTCCGAAGCGGCAAAATGTTCGATCTCCAACCGCCAACGACCGGCAACCACCGTCAGTTGAATACGGCGAAAATCAAGTTGCTCCAGCGTTTGGCCGATCTGCGGATAACGCTGCAGGGCGGCGATCACCCGTTGCGCCGTTGCGTCATTCCGGCTGGCGCGATAAACCACACCGCTTCGCCGTAACCATCCCCCGGCGGTAATACGCAGCGTCAGCGGCGCTGTCAGCCGACAGTCCCCCTGCCGTTGAAAACGCTGGCTGACGATATGTGCCATAAACAGCGCGCTAACCTGTTCGCTGATGTCAATAACCGGCCCCTGTGGCAACGTCAGCCGCAGCAGACACGGCGTAACGCGCTCGCAGGCATAGGGCTGCAGGTTGTTCGCCAGGCGGCTGAGGGTCACCCCCGGCTGATAGCCCGCCGGGGAACGCTGCCAGAGGCGGTTAAGTGAGGGAAGTAAGCCGATCAAACTGCGCCTCCTCGTTTTCTGCCTTGGCAAAAGCGGTTTCCAGCACCTGCTCAACCGGCACCGGTTTGAACGGGTTGACCTTCTGTACGCACAGGGTCCAAAACAGCGCGTAAGCGGCGGTCAGGCCAATCATGATGCTAAAAGGGATGTACACCGCGCGCGGGTTCATGCCTGGCGGAGTGATATAGATAATCGCCAGCACGATACCGACGCTGGAGACGATTTGCGGCAGCGGAAACCAGGGCGATTTGTAGGCACGCGGCAGATCCGGGCGGCGGATCCGCAGGATCACCACCGAGCAGGTCACCAGCAGGTAGGCCACGCCCCAGGCGCACACCGCCGCCAGCACTAGCGGGATAATGCGATCGAGATCGCCCTGGATGGCGAAGGCGTGCACACAGGGGATCAACACCGCCACCAGGATCCCCACCACCGGGGTTTTAAAACGCGGGTGCAGGTAAGCGAAAATGCGCGGCAGCGCGCCATCCAGCGCCATCCCGTAGAGAATACGCGGCACCGCCGCCATCAGCGTATTGATGGTCGCTGCCCCGGCCAGCAGCAGCCCGATGCCCAGCCAGTATTTGCCGAATTCCCCCATCACCTGGCCGGCAAAGGCCGGAATGGCCATCGGCGTGTCCAGCAGATGAACGCCATTGGCGGCATCCACCAGCACGTTTTCCACCTGGTGGCTGAGCGCTGCGCCGTATAACGCCATGCAAACCGCCACGCCGCATAGCCCCAGCGACATGGCACGCGGGATCACGCTGGCGGAGCGTTTGATCTCCGGCGCCATCGGCGTGACCAGTTCGCAGCCGACGAACATAAACATCGCCATACCGATCAGGCTAAATACCGCGAACGGATCGTTCAGGCTCAGCGTGCTGCCGAACCAGCCTTCCAGCGGTACCGCATGCGGTGACAACAGCCCGGCAATGCCGAAGATCACCAGCGTGCTCCACATGGCGAAGGTCAGCACGATTTCCGCCTTACCGAACGCCTCGATGCCGAAGGCGTTGAGGATGCCGAACACAATCACCAGCCCAACCCCGACCATCCAGGAGGCATTGTGGGTTTCCATCAGGGTGTTGAGGTGCTCGAAATTTACCAGCGCCATGATGCCGGAGAGAATGGTTTCGGCGGTACCGGCAAAGATGTGCACGATCAGGTAGGCCGACAGTGCGCCGGTAATGGCAAAAAAGCGTCCCATGCCGCAGGCGATGTAGTCATATACCGAGCCGGAAGTCGGCAGTATTGCCGCCGCCTCGGAGAAGGTGGTGAGCTGAGCCTGCATCATGATAAAGGCGATCAGCATCGCCAGCGCGAAGGTATCACCGCCGATACCGAAACCGCTGGTGACGGTGAGGATCACCGGACTGGCCATAATCACCCCGACCGAACTGGCCAGCGTGGTAGGGAATCCGACCTTGCCCCGCTCAAGATGGGCGTGAAGCCGCGACGACAGGTTCATGGGTATTTCCTCTTATAGTTTTATCGTTTTGCCCTGATGTTGCATTTGCAGGTGTAGCGTCGCCAGTGGCGGCAATATCACTATAGAGAGGAAAAGAAAATGCTGACTATCGTCCTTAAGAACGAGAGGATTTGATCGCAAAGTTGCTATTTAGCCCTAGATACCCGGGCCTAGCGCACCGAGGGGCTATTATGGGACACATCCGTGTGTCCCACCCTTCGGGCCGACGAAGTCGTTCCAATTTGCTCCCGGCAAATTGGTCGGCGGCTGCGCCGCTACGACCCCTTCGGCACGCTCTCCCTAATAACTGGCTTTTTAAGGAATCTAAGGCCTAGCCATAGTTTTTTCGTCTTACCCTGGTCGCCCGGTCAGCCGTTATGGTTTTAACCGGATAGAAGCGGTTTTCACCGGGGAATAAGAGAGGTTGCGTTTGTCTATCGTTCTTAGGAACGAGACGCCAATGACGGCTCAACGGGGCGATAAAAGGAGGATTCGTGGCGGGGACGTCACTCTAAATGGGAAATCGCTGTAAATTCAGCGGGAAGGATACAGCGCACTCATTAATATATTAATGAAATATTGACCCCCAAGGACCGTCAGGGCCTTCAACCACCGGCCGCCACCTTGTTATTTATGTATTTTATTGCAATCCGGCTCACGTTGTTAATATGTTTTGATTGTGTTGCTAAATTGCTACAACTATGCTTGTATCGTTCATATATTGACCGAACCTTCCAGAGCGAACGGGTAAAGGGGGAAATGAATCATGCACACCGCACCATCCGATGCCTTTATCACTAGCTGCCTGAACACCATTGCGCACCTGATCCCGGTGTCCGCCGGGGTATTTTATTTGGTGAACTCGGATCTGCGGCCAGACCATTATATTTTGCATGGCATTTCCGATAAAACCCATCAGCAGTATTTGAATCATTTCCAGCAGATTGATCCGCTTAAACCGGCCAACTTCCACCAGCAGGATATCAATATGGTCGGCATGAGCCCGGCGGCGATCAACAATAACCGCCATTATTATCATGACTTTATGCTGCCCAATAATATGCGCGATATGACAGAGATATTTATCCGCCAGCGCAAGCGCATTGTCGCCGGGGTGTCTTTAATTCGCGATACGCCGTTTACCGAACTCGAACGCGGTCGTCTGCGCGCGGTGATGCCGCTGATTGAACTGGCGACCCGCGATCTGTTGCCCGAGGGGGAGGCCCAATTGCTGACCGCCAAGGAACAAGAGATCGTCAATATGGTGCGCGAAGGGGCCAGTAATAAACGTATAGCGCTGAAATTGGGTATTTCCCTGTCCACGGTAAAAACCCATATGCGTAATATTTTTGCCAAAACCGAAGTGGTCAATCGCACCGAATTGGTCGCCAGCAGCTTTATTGCTCACGGTTAATAAATTAAGCCATAGCAATGGCTTATGACCGATAAATAAAACGCGTTAATTATTCGCCATTAATGGCGCGGTTTCCGCCTGCCCAAAACAGGGTACCGCGGATATATCTGACCCAGACTTGCCCGGTGGAGATAATTTTTATGTCCAGTGATTCTGTTTCCGTACCCGCAGCCGGGGCGGCTCTCCCCTGCCCGCCGCGGCTGTTGACCGCCATTATTATCTTTGCCGCCATTGCGCCGGGCATTCTGATGACCGCACCGGCGGTAGCGGCACAACTGGCCAGCCAGTGGCAGCTGACCCCGGCGCAAGTCGGCCACCTGTTTTCGACCGAATTGGGGGCGATGAGCCTGGCCACGCTACCCGCCTGGTGGTGGATTGGCCGCGTTAACTGGCGTCGGGTGGCAGCGCTGGCGGCAGGGGTGTTTATCGCCGGTAACCTGGCCTCGGCGTGGGTCAACGATTTCGGCCTGCTGCTGGGGTTGCGCTTTGTCGCTTCGCTGGCGGGCGGCACCCTGATGATCCTGTGCATCACCTGCGCCGCCGGCACCGCCAACCCCAGCCGGGTCTATGCCCTGTGGGTGCTGGGCCAACTGGTGCTGGGGACGATCGGGCTGCTGGTGCTGCCAGCGTTGTTTGCCCATTTTGGCCTGATGGCGGTCTATCTGATCCTGGCGGCCATCATGCTGTGCTGCCTGCCCCTGATCGCTGCCTTCCCCAGCGGGTTTCACCCGGTGCACTCCGCCGCCCATCGCGCCGCAATCCCCTGGTTTCGTAAACTCTTCGCCGTGCTGGCGGTACTGACTTTTTACATCAGCCTGAGCGCGGTCTGGACCTTTATCGGCAGCATCGCCGCCGCCGCCGGTCTTTCGCCGGTCAATAGCGGACAGATACTGGCCGCGGCCACGCTGTTCGGTATCGCCGGTGCCGGGGGTGCGGCGTTAATCCGAGGGCGGCACGCGGGTAATCGACTGATTTGGCTGAGCTATGGCTTGTTAATCGCCGGTATCGCGCTGCTGACTCGTGAGCCCCTGCTGTTGCGCTTTGCGGTGGCCGCCGTGTTGTTCAAGTTCACCTGGACCTTTGTACTGCCGTTTATTCTGGCTCGCGTCGCCGGGCTGGATAACAACGGCAAGTTGATGAACAACATCAATCTGGTGATTGGCGGTGGCATGGCGATTGGCCCGACGCTGGCCGGTTATCTGATTGAATCTTTCGGCGGTTTCGACGCACTGCTGGCCGGGGCGCTGGGCTGCTCGCTGCTGTCGTTGCTGTTGATTTTGTTGGCTTCAC
The DNA here is from genome assembly GCF_056376275.1 of Serratia sp. AR11. Taxonomy (NCBI): domain Bacteria; kingdom Pseudomonadati; phylum Pseudomonadota; class Gammaproteobacteria; order Enterobacterales; family Yersiniaceae; genus Serratia; species Serratia sp. AR11. The sequence goes on along the minus strand of NZ_CM150739.1, from coordinate 583,269 downwards.
CGCGCGCACGCCGCGCCGTTTAACAGGAGTAATAAGGTGAAAAGAAAAACCGGTTTCTTGTTTGATGAACGCTGCTTCTGGCATAGCACCGGCCTGCACGCCACTACGCTACCGATCGGCGGCTGGGTGCAACCGCCTTCGGGGGCCGGCCATGCCGAGTCGCCGGAGACCAAACGGCGGATGAAGAACCTGATGGATGTGTCCGGCCTGTCGCGCCAGCTCTCACTGCTGAGCGCCGAGCTGGCGACCGATGAAGACCTGCTGCGCATTCACCCCGCCAACTATCTGCAACGTTTCAAACAGTTAAGCGACAACGGCGGCGGCATGCTGGGAGAGGAAGCTCCGCTGGGGCCGGGCAGTTATGAAATCGCCAAACTGTCCGCCGGGCTGGCCTGCGCCGCCGTCGAGGCGGTACTGCAGGGAGAGCTGGAAAACGCCTATGCGCTGTCGCGCCCACCCGGCCACCACTGCCTGCCGGACCAGTCGATGGGCTTTTGCTTTTTGGCCAATATTCCGATCGCCATCGAACGTGCCAAGGCCAAATACGGCCTGGGCAAAGTCGCGGTGCTCGACTGGGACGTGCATCACGGCAATGGTACCCAGCATATCTACTGGCAGCGGGATGACGTGTTGACGCTGTCGCTGCATCAGGACGGCTGCTTCCCCGCCGGGTACTCCGGTGAACAAGACCGTGGTGCCGGTGCGGGCGAAGGCTATAACATCAATATTCCGCTGTTGGCCGGTGCCGGTGACGACGGTTATCTGTACGCTATGCGCCAAATCGTCATCCCGGCGCTGGAGCAATTCCAGCCGGAGCTGATCATTGTCGCCTGCGGCTACGATGCCAACGCACTCGATCCGCTGGCGCGCATGCAGTTGCACAGTGACAGTTTCCGCAGCATGACGGCTTTGGTGCAGGACGCCGCCGATCGTCTGTGCAACGGCAAACTGGTGATGGTACACGAAGGGGGTTACGCCGAATCCTACGTGCCGTTCTGTGGCCTGGCGGTGATGGAACAGCTCAGCGGCATCCGCACCGAAGTGCAGGATCCGCTGCTGGCCTTTATCCAGCAACAGCAGCCGCGCGACGCCTTTAATCAGTTCCAGCGTCAGGCTATCGACCGGCTGGCGCAGCAGTTCAAACTGTAATTTCTCTTCGGGGCACAGCACGTTGTGCCCCTTGGCAATTCTGGCTTTGCCGCTACGCTGAATATGACCCTACCGTTGAGAACAATAATATGTCTGAACAAAAAATAAGCTTTATCAAAGGCAGCCAGGGCGATATCGCCGTGCATGACTGGGGCCATGATCAGCCGCGCTTTCTGGCGCTATTGGTACACGGGTACGGCGAACATCTTGGCCGCTATCAGTACGTGGCGCGCACGTTAGAGGCGCAGGGCGCACGGGTATTCGGCCCCGACCACCTTGGCCATGGGTTGTCGCAGGGCGAACGCGTATTGATTGAGGATTATGATGCTGTAGTCGACGACGTTCACCGCGTAGTTGAGCATTTTAAGGCATTGCACCCTGATCTGCCGCTGGTGGTCATCGGCCATTCCATGGGCGGCATGATTGCCACCCGTTACGTTCAGCGTTATGGCGATGGCGTACGTGCGCTGGTGCTGTCCGGCCCGTTGATCGGCGAAAGAACCCAGATCTCCGATCTGCTTGAATTGCCGAAGATCCCCGACGAGCCGCTCGATACCGCCACCCTGTCGCGCGATCCGGCGGTCGGCATTGCCTATCAGGCCGATCCGCTGGTATGGCATGGGCCATTCAAACGCCCGACGTTGCACGCCATGCAACAAATGCTGGCTAAAATCAACGCCGGGCCGGGCTTCGGCACACTGCCCACGCTGTGGATACACGGCGATGACGACCGCCTGGTGCTAATGGCGCAATCGCAAACCGCCATCAACCTGCTGAAGGGCAACGATTTTGAAGTCATGATCAACCCGGGCGGGCGGCATGAAAGCTTTAACGAGATCAACAAGGATCAGATATTAAGGCGGATCGGCGATTTTATTGAGCGGGTGCTGGGGTAGCGGATCCCCTCTCCAACGAAGAGGGGAAAGTTCGAGATTAGCCTTCGACAATCGCCAGATAGTGTTTCACAAAGCGATCGGAGGTGATCTCCCAGCGCACCGGAGTTCCCTTCTCGACAAACCACGAGTCACCGGCCTGATACTGCACGGATTGACCGGTGTTCTCATCGGTCAGGGTCGCGGTGCCTTCCCACACCGTGGCATGCTCGGCAAACGGATACTCCATCACGAAGGTGCCACGGGTGCAGCTAAAGATACCGCAGCTCAGGTTATCGGTCGGCTCCCCAAAAATGCCCGCCACGCCGACGTTCGGCTCACCGGCGATCACGGTGGCGCCCAGGTTGCTGACGCTGCCAATTTCCAGCAGTTCAGGCAGCGGTTGTTTAAGCAGTAATGGTTTCATTTCTCTCTCCTCAGGTAACAATTAACGGCGGCCTTTCCAGTAGCCGGAAGTCTGGTGCCACACCTTGCCGGCGGTAGTCATCACCCGCCGTAGTTTGTCCTTGCCGAAGATATTGACGTGTGGGATCGAGCTCATCAGATCGTAACGATCGGATCCTTCACTCATGCCCTCCGCCAACACCTTGCAAACGATATGGCTTGGGGTCACGCCAAAGCCGGAATAACCCTGCACGTAGAACACGTTGTCGTGCTGCGGCAAGGTACCGATCTGTGGGAAAAGGTTGGCGCTGCAGCACAGCGGACCGCCCCAGGCCAGGTCAATTTTGACGTCGTGCAAATAGGGGAACACCTTCAGCATCAGGTTGCGGTTCCAGGCTTTGAGATCCGCCGGAATGTATTCGATCAATCGGGTAGCGCTACCGAACAGCAGGCGGTTTTCGTTGGTCACCCGGTAATAATCAATCACCGGGCGGATATCGCTGTAGGCCCCGCGGATCGGGCTGATCTGGCGGATCAGCTCGTCAGACAGCGGTTCGGTCGCCAGTTGGAAAGCATAGGTATTAATGGTTTTGTTGTAGATGAACGGCTCCATGCCGTTGAGAAAACCGTTGCATGCCCACAGCATTTTGTTGGCACGCACTGACCCCATGGCGGTACGCACTTTTATGCGCTGGCCATACTCCACGTCAATCACACTGCTGTTTTCGAAGATTTTCACGCCGTAGCCACTCAACGCCTGGGCCTCGCCCAGTAGCAGATTGAGCGAATGTACGTGGCCGCCGCCCATGTGTTTCAATGCGCAGGTGTAAGCGTCCGATCCCACCACCTGCTTCACCTCGGCGCCGGTATAGAGCTCGATCTCTTCATCCGGCGAGACCGCCTTAAACTCCTTCAACCAACTGCGCAGGGTTTTCTCCTGACGCGCATTGCTGCCGAGGTAGCCGTAGCCAAAGCAGAAATCGGCATCGATTTGGTATTTTTTGATGCGTTCGCAAATGATCCCGGCGCCGAGATTGCTGATTTTGAAGATGGTTTCCAACCCGGCCGGGCCGACGTGACGTTTGATCTTCTCCAGATCGTGGCCGATGCCGGCCATCACCTGCCCGCCGTTGCGTCCGGTGCCGCCGTAGCCCAAATGGCGGCCTTCCAGAATAGCGATATTGGTGATGCCCCGTTCCGCCAGCTCCAGCGCAGTGTTGATGCCGGAGAAGCCACCGCCGATGATCACCACGTCAACGTCCAGATCTTCTTCCAGCGTCGGGAAGCGCAGATCGTACTTTTTGGTTGCCGCGTAATAGGTTAAGGATTCGATATTATTATTCACTGCCGCACTCCCGATGCCCTGCTCTGTCATCGGATTATCGGCAAGCGGCCGGGCGGCCACCATGTCCCCTTAGGGACATTCGCAACAAATAATTAACACTCAGGCGCTGCGACGCAGCGGCGTGGCCAGCAGCAGGCTGAACAGTTCGGCCTGCGAACCAATATCCAGCTTGCTGTAGATGTTTTTGCGGTGGTTTTTTACCGTGCCCAGGCTGATAAACAGCCGGTCGGCGATCTGCTGCGAGCCGCAGCCGTCGAGGATCAGATCCACAATCTCGCGCTCGCGTGGCGTCAGCAGGTAGCGTGCCTGTACGGCACTGTCCGTTACCCGATCTGGCGTGGCAGGCGCAACCCGCACTTCGCCATGCAGGCGAGCGACGCTTTTCAACAGCGCCAATGCATCACGCAGGTCCGCCAGTTGCGGGGAACGTACTCCCACCGACTGGCGCGCCGAACCAAAAAACACCCCCAGCCCGCGCTCCGTCGTCAGCGGCAGCAGCACACCGGCTTCGTCATGCCAGCCGGTCTTGCGATAAAAATTACGGTAATAATCCGTATGATAAAAACCACAGGGGGCCAGTTGGCGCAGGGTCAATACCTCGCCGCATCCCCCGCCGTTCAGCGCCTGATAAAACGGATCCTGCAGGTAAGCGCCCTGCTGGTAGAGTTGATTGACCGCGTCACTGTTTTCTTTCTCGGTTTTGATCAGACAGCGTGGCGCCTGGCCGCGTTCGAAGGCGTAAACAATGGCATTATCAAAGGCGAAGAAACCTTCCAGCCAGGCCAGCAGGCTGGGATAGAAGCGCGGGGTCGCTACCGCATCGATCACTGCTGATAATCTTTCGACCTGAATATTCATCTTCGCCTCGCCATCATTAATAAATTAACAATCACTTTATTTCGGCTGCGCCGTGGCCTACTTGTTATAGAAAACACTCAATAGCGCCAAATGCAACAGCGCAATTGTTTACATGTTAAACAAATCACACCTTCGCCCGGTTATTACCGTCTGACTCAGCGACTCAGGATTAATATATTAATGGAATGCCTTTCAGGCGGTGAAAAGCAGTGGTTCAGCCACAGAGGCTGGATTATGCTGGGGTTTTCGCGCGCCAAGGAGAGACCATGACTACCAGCCTGACGATAGCCAACCGCCATACCTGGTTCGGCCACGGCAGTATCAGCCAACTGATCCCGCTACTGACCGCTGAACCGCAGCCAACGCTGCTGTTTAGCTGTCGTTCATTCCTCAATGGCGCGGTGTACTCTTCTCTGGCCGATGCGCTGACGCCGCTGCTGATCGGCACTGAGATCGTCAGCCACGAGGCCTCACCGCAGGAGATAGACGCCTGGGTGGCACGCTGGCGCGGAAAAGCCCAGCGTGTCGTCGCCATCGGCGGTGGCAGCGTGCTGGATGCCGCCAAGGCTTTCGCTGCCCTGGTGGAGCACCCGCTGCCGACTCTGCGCTATATGGAAAAGATCGGCGATACCAAAATCAGCGGAGCCACGCTGCCGCTGATCGCCATTCCAACTACCGCCGGTACCGGCAGCGAAGTCACGCAAAATGCGGTGATCACCGACACTCAATTGAGCAAGGTGAAAGCCTCGCTGCGCCATAACAACTTTGTGCCACATACCGCCATTCTGGACCCGCAACTGCTGGAGGGTGCGCCGGACAAGGTGCTGGCCTACTGCGCCATCGACGCCTTCATCCATTTGTTCGAAGCCTATTTGTCCAAAACCGCCAACGCCATGACGCGTGAAATGTCGCTGACCGGCATTCGCCATTTCCTGCTCGCCTGGCCGGCACTCAACCGCAGTGCCCAGGCTCGCGAGCATATTTTGCAGGCCTCCTACCTTGGCGGGCTGACGCTGAGCGCCGCCGGGCTGGGGGTGATCCACGGCATTGCCGGCGAGATAGGCGCCTTGCGTGATTATCACCACGGCCAGGTCTGCGGCCGCCTGCTGTTGCCGTTCCTCGAACTGCTGGCGCAAAGCGAGCAACCGCAGCAACGAGCGCTGATGGCCGAACTTGCCGCCCGCCTGTTCCCCGACCAACAGGACAGCCCTGAGCGCTATCTGATCGACTTTATTACCCGCAACGCCATCGCCAGTTTCTGGCAGGACGACCTGCCGATCACCGCCGACGAACTGGCGGTAACGCTGGCAAAATCCAACAGCAAAAACTCGCTGATCGACTACAGCGCGCCGCAGCGGCAGCAGATGATCGAAGGCGCTTTCCACGTCGAATGATTATATAATTCGATCAAAGTAATAGCGGGAGATGGGAAATGGGTATCGTCAGTTGGATTTTCACCGGCATCGCCATCGGCATCCTGGTCGGCGTGCTGATCAAGATTTTTGGCAAGAAGAAAGACCAGTAAACTGCCTTTCAAAGGCTAGTCGCACCGAACGCCTGCTCGGCAATACCCTCTTTACGCAACAGGTAACGGCGGTATATTTCCAGTTCGAGCAGGCAACGCCCCCTGAAAAGTCCGTGCTTCAAATAAACCCAGGACGGGTGCTGTTTAACATTTTTACTCCTGCTCGCTCACCGGAAAAACATACGAATTCAGTACATGATCCTGCCATTTTCCGTTGATTTTCAAATAAGACCGCGCAAAGCCTTCTTGTACAAAACCCAGTTTCGCCAGCGTATTTTTGCTGCGCTGATTATCCGCCAGGTGATTGGCCATAATGCGGTGTAAGCCATACTGCTGATGGACATAATCGAGGGCAGTCACCAACACTTCAGACATCAATCCTCGTCCTTCATGTTGTTGGTCAAGAGAGAATCCCAGATAGCCCGCCTGAAAGACCCCGTAGACAAAGTTGGTAAAATTGACGCTTCCTGCAATTTCATCGGAATCCTTTAATGAGAAAACCAACAGCAGGCATTTCTTATCCTGATAATCGGGCCAGGATGCGGCAATGCGCTGGCTGATACTGGCGTGGGAATAATAGTCCTCAGTGCGTAATGGCTCAAAAGGCGCAAATTTCTGTTTATTGCTCTGCAAGAAGGTCTGCATCGCCGGGACGAAATACTCCGTCAAACAATAGACGTCGGTTCTGTCGGTAGAGAAGAGCTTTACTTTTCCCGTGTTCATTTTCATGTCCCTGTGTCACTCAGTTAACCGGTTGTATTTCAATCGCCTGCGAGGAGGTTACACCATGGTTTTCGTGGGCTTTTGGCAGGGCATAAACCCTACCGCATGATTGATCACGCTGTTCCATGGGTCGCCAGCAGGCATTCGTGGAACAGCTTGACCACCCGCTGTGGGCTGGGTGAACGCCGCAGCACGCTGGAATACTCGCAATGGTAACGAAATAGCGCCGGTTTGATGGCCCGCATCATATTCTGCGCGACAAAAAACGCCGCATAGTGGTCGGGCAGGAAACCCACGTACTTGCCGGAGAGGATTAAGGTCGCGATAGATTCCTGGGCAAAACCCGTAGCCTTGCGCTGCAAATGCTGCTGCAGACTCAGCTCCATATTCGGCGAATGGTAGCCCAAGCCGGCAAAGGCATAATGGTGCAACAGATCCCAATTCAGCATTTCATGATCGGCGGAAAATAATTCATGCTGCGCGCCGCAATATAAGAACATCCTCTCACTAAATAATGAACTATAAGATAAACTTTCCGCACTGCGGTGCATGGGAATAATGCCAATCTGAAATTGACCGTCAATAACGCCACGCTCAATGGTATTTATCGGCTCCACATACATTTGCAAAGACACTTCCGGCGCCTGCTCGCTAAATAAGGCAATCGCCCGGCCAATATGCGCCTGTGGGTTACTGACGGTATGGTCAAATATCGCCACGTGCAGTTGCCCACCCAGGCGCTGGTGTACGTCATCCACCCCACGGCGAAAAGCCTCGGTGGCCGCCAGCAGGTTAATGGTTTCCTGGTAAATCAGCAGCCCTTCATCAGTGACCGCAAACCCCTCGCGCCCGCGATGGCACAGCGTCAGCCCCAGCCGCTGCTCCAGATCCTTAATGTGTTTGCTGATGGTCGACAGGCTGATATTCAGCTCCAGTTCGGCGGCGCTCATGCCACCACAGTCGACCACCACCTTAAACACCCGCAGCAAGCGCAGATCCATATCCGACAACTGCCCTAAAATCGCACGCTTTTTTACTTGCATAAAACCTTAAGTAAGTTTCGATATTTGATTATTCACATTAGTGAAGAAGCGGAACATAGTCAATTTGAAGCAACAATTCATTAACACGTCAGATTATTAACCCTACCTATTCTCCCGCCCGGAGGGAAAAATGGCTGATTTAAATCACCCTGAAAATAAGCCCGAACCTGAATGGTTAGAAGCCCATTGGATGCCGTTTACCGGTAACCGTAATTTTAAAGCCAACCCGCGAATGATAAGCCATGCTGAAGGCGTTTATTATACCAGCCAGGACGGCCGCAAAATTTTTGACGGTTTATCCGGGTTATGGTGCTGCGGGTTGGGCCATGGCCGCCAGGAAATTGCCGAGGCGGCCTACCGACAACTCTCTCGGCTGGATTATTCTCCGGCGTTTCAGTTTGGCCATGCATTATCTTTCGAACTGGCCAACAAGATTAAGGCCATGACGCCTGCCGGGCTGGACTATGTGTTTTTCACCGGCTCCGGCTCTGAAGCGGCGGACACCTCGTTAAAAATGGCCCGTGCCTACTGGCGCGCCAAGGGTCAGGCAGGCAAAACCTGTTTTATCGGCCGCGAAAAGGGTTACCACGGCGTTAACTTCGGTGGTATTGCGGTGGGTGGCATCGCCGGCAACCGTAAAGCCTTTGGCGCCAGCGCCGAAGCGGATCACCTGCCGCATACCCTGCTGGCAGGTAACGCCTTTTCACGCGGTATGCCCGAACAGGGCGCAGAACTGGCGGAAGAGCTGAACCGCATCATTACGCTACGTGACGCCTCAACCATCGCCGCGGTGATTATTGAGCCGTTCTCCGGTTCCGCCGGGGTGATTGTGCCACCGGTCGGTTATCTGCAACGCATCCGCGAGATCTGCACTCAACACAATATCCTGCTGATTTTTGACGAAGTGATCACCGCCTTCGGTCGCTGCGGTGCCCTGACCGGGGCCGAAGCCTTTGGCGTCACGCCGGACATCATGAATATCGCCAAACAGGTGACCAACGGCGCCCAGCCGATGGGCGCGGTGGTAGTTCGGCCAGAGATTTATCAGGCCTTTATGACCACCGATGAACCCGAGTATTTGCTTGAGTTCCCGCACGGCTACACCTATTCCGCCCACCCGGTCAGCTGTGCGGTAGGGCTGGCGACGCTGGATATCATTGAACGCGAGCAGATGATTGAACGGGTGCAGGCACTGGCACCCTATTTCGAGCAGGCGGTGCACGGTTTACAGGGTTGCCGTCACGTCACCGACATTCGCAACTTTGGTCTGGCAGCCGGCATCACGCTGGCGGCACGACCGGGGGAAGCGGCACGCAGGCCGTATGAGGTGGCGATGCGCTGCTGGGAAAAAGGCTTTTATGTTCGCTACGGCGGCGACACCCTGCAGCTGGCACCGCCGTTTATCAGTAGCGAGGCGCAGATCGATTCGTTGATCAACGCCCTGGGCGACGCCATCAACGCAACAGAATAATCAGGAGCGAATGCCATGCCTATTGCACATTGGATCAACGGCCAGTCCGCCCTCGGCGGCAGCCGCAGCCAGCCGGTATTCGATCCGGCGACCGGACAGTCCCAACAGGAAGTGTTGCTGGCCGACCGGGCCACGGTAGCAAGCGCCATCGATGCGGCCGAGCAGGCCTACCCGGCCTGGCGCGATACCCCGCCGCTAAAGCGGGCCAGAATTATGATCCGCCTGAAAACATTGCTGGAGCAGCACGCCGACCGCATCTGTCAGTTGATTACCGCCGAGCACGGCAAGGTGCTCAGCGACGCCATGGGCGAACTGCAGCGCGGCATCGAAAATATTGAGTACGCCAGCTATGCACCTGAGTTGCTCAAAGGCGAGCACAGCAAGGATGCCGGGCCGGGTATCGACAGCTGGAGCGAATTCCAGCCGCTGGGGGTGGTGGCAGGCATCACGCCGTTTAACTTCCCGGCAATGGTGCCGCTGTGGATGTGGCCGATGGCAGTGGTCTGCGGTAACACTTTTGTGCTGAAACCCTCAGAACGTGTGCCCTCCTCCACGCTGTATATCGCCCAACTGGCGTCAGAGGCCGGGCTGCCGCCCGGAGTGCTGAATCTGGTCAATGGCGACCGCGAGGCGGTAGAAACCCTGCTGCACGACCCACGCGTTAAAGCGGTGAGTTTTGTCGGATCAACGCCGGTAGCAGAGCATATTTATCACACCGGTTGCGGCCAAAACAAACGAGTACAGGCCTTGGGCGGGGCGAAAAATCACGCGGTAGTGCTGCCGGACGCCGACATCGCCGGCAGCGTCAGCGCGTTGATGGGGGCGGCCTTCGGTTCCTGCGGGCAGCGTTGCATGGCGATCCCACTGGTGGTGGCGGTAGGGGATGACACCGCCGACGCGCTGATCGCCGGGCTACGGCAGCAAATGACCAACATGCGGATTGGTGCCGGTAGCGACAACCGTAACGATATGGGGCCGCTGGTCACCCACCAGCATTATCAGAAAGTGAAAAGCTACATCAATCAGGGCGTCGAAGAAGGAGCCAGCCTGGTGGTCGACGGCCGCGAGCTGCAGGTGCGGGACGACAGTGGACAACTCAGCCAAGGGTATTTCCTCGGCCCGACGCTGTTTGACCATGTACGGCCCGGCATGCGGATTTATCAGGAAGAGATCTTCGGCCCGGTGCTGGGCCTGGTACGAGTCGGCTCGCTGAAAGAAGCGATGGCGCTGATTGATGCCCATGAATACGGCAACGGCACCTGCCTGTTCACCCGCGACGGCGAGGCGGCACGCTACTTCTCCAGCCATATTCAGGTCGGCATGGTGGGGATCAACGTCGCCCTGCCGGTGCCGGTGGCCTACCACTCCTTTGGCGGCTGGAAACGCTCGCTGTTCGGTGACCTGCACGCCTACGGCCCGGATGCGGTGCGCTTTTACACCAAACGCAAAACCATCACCCAGCGCTGGCCATCATCCAGCGATGCCCAATATGCCAGCTTCAGTTTCCCATCAGGGCAGGGTTAAGCCATGACAGAACATAAATTCAAAGGCAATCTCAGCGTCCTCGCCGTGGTGCTGAGCTACATCCGCAACCGGCAGGCCGTCCCGCTGGTTGAACCCTCAATTGAAGGAAAATAACCATGTCGCAGCGCGCTCAGGATTTGGGCATTAAAATCGGCCACGGCGTTGCCGGCCCGCTGAACGCCATCACCGACGTGCCCGGCGTCCGCGTCGGCCACGCCAGCATCCACGCCGACTTGGCCGATGGCCGCAGCGTGCACACCGGCGTCACGGTGATCGAACCGCGGGCCGGACAGGCCCGGCAATCCCCCTGCTTTGCCGGGGTGCACGTACTCAACGGCAACGGCGACGCCACCGGGTTGGAGTGGATCCGTGAAGCCGGCCTGCTCACCAGCCCCATTGCCTTTACCAACACCCACAGCGTCGGCGTGGTGCGCGACAGCCTGATCGCGCTGGAGCGCGAAACGCTACCCGCCGACGATAAGGCGGTGTACTGGAATATGCCGGTGGTGATGGAAACCTTCGACGGCCTGCTCAACGACATCAACGGCTTTCACGTCAAGCCCGAGCATGTACGGCAGGCGCTGCAGGCAGCACATAACGGTTTGCCACAGGAAGGTGCGGTCGGCGGCGGCAGCGGTATGATCTGCCATGAGTTTAAGGGGGGTATCGGCACCGCATCCCGCCGTCTGCCTGCAGACCGTGGCGGTTGGACGGTCGGGGCCATCGTGCAGGCCAACCACGGCAAACGTACGTCGCTGCTGGTTGGCGGCTATCCGGTAGGTCGCCATCTGGGGCATATTCACTCGCCATTCACCCCACAACTGCCACATCCGGGCATGGGGTCAATTGTCGTCACGCTGGCCACCGACGCCCCGCTGTTGCCACACCAATGTACGCGTTTGGCCCAACGCGCCAGCATCGGCATTGCGCGCACCGGCGGCGGTACTGAAGATTCGAGCGGTGATATTTTTATCGCCTTCGCCACCGGCAACGACGGGCTGCCGCCAGCCGACTACGCCGACAAAGGGGCCTTCACCACGGCACTACGTATGGTGAATAACGATTACATCTCCGAACTTTTTGCGGCGGCGGCCGAAGCGGTGGAGGAGGCAATTATCAATGCCCTGCTGGCGGCCAATACTATTTCCGGTAACGGTCACCGGGCGGAAGGACTAAGTGCCGGGCAGTTGCTGACCGCGCTGGAACAAGCAGGCTGGCGAGCATAAGAGTAGAGGCGCGGCATGCCGCGCCCTGTATCAGTCAGGACTCACCACCCGGCTTGGGGGCCGGGTAGTCATAATCGAGCTTGATCGGTTCGGCGTAAACGCTGTCCCATAGCTGGCTGTAGAGCTTATCCACCCGCTGGCTCATGGCCAGGTTGTGCAGCACCAACTCCAGATTGCGCGAGTTATCCAGATAACCGCCGGTCCAGTTGCTGGTGCCGATCCATGCCGTTTCACCGTCAATGGTCATGATTTTGCTGTGGATCACCCGGGCGAACGGGATAAAGCCGCTGCTGGCCGGGGGAATAGTGACGATCTTTATCTGCACGTTCGGCACCACCGCCAGACTTTTCAGCCAGGCGATATCCGGTTTTTTGGTGTTCCAGTTGGCGACCATCAGCTCAACCTGCACACCGCGGGCGGCAGCGCTGCGCAGGGCATTGTCGATCGTCGCGTAATAAGGCCGGGTGTGGTCTGGGCCAAAAGACAACGGTGCATAATCCATCACCTGCACCCGTACTCGCTGTTTGGCCGTAGCCAGCAGGCGCGGCAACTCCACCTGCGAGTCAATCACCCCGGCCGGATTATAGGCACGCGGACTGGCGACCAGATAGTTACCCTGCGGCGTTTCGGCCTTTGGCTGGTAAGGCCGTTGCGGCACCGGCTTATCCGCCGCCAGCAAAGTCTGAGCTTGCCAATCCTGCTCGAAGATCGCCTGGATCTGCCCGACCACCCCGGCATCGCTGATGCGCAGCCCGGTTTCATGGATATGCGCCAGCGCACGCCAGTCGAAGTTCTGGCTGCCGACAAACGCCTGCTCACCGTCCACCAGCAGGTATTTGGCATGCAAAATACCGCCGCTTAGCCGCTGATAAGGAATAATGCGCAGCTCAAGATTAGGGATCGCCTTAAGCTGTTCCAGCGTCTCAGGGGTAGAGATGCGGATGCCCTTCTCTTCCATCAGAAAACGGATCTTCACTCCGCGTTCGCCCGCCGCTTTCAGGTGTTGCAGCACGCCATCCAGCAGCGAATCCTGTTGGTTCGCCACGTAGAACTGGCCCAGATCGATGCGGGTTTTCGCCGCATCGAACATCTGCTGCCACACTTGCGCGGTGTTACGCAGGTCATCCGCCTGCAACGCGGTTTCCACCGGCGCGGTATACACCAGCTCGTAGCCGGGAATTTCAAAACGCGCCGTCGCACTCTGGCTCAACATCAACAGGCAGCTACCCCATAACGCAGTGTAAAGGCGGCCCAGCGGCCGCCGTGGTTGACGGCCATTAGGCATAGCGCGGTGCCTCACTGTCAACCCATTGCTCGCGGTTGCCGTTTTCCGGACGGCTGGCTGGTGCACCGGCGCGGATCAGCAGCACTTTGAGCAGCTCGTTAATGCGTTCCATGCGGCTTTGCAGATAGTTGTTGCCCACCAGGCACAACAACGCGATGGCGATCCCCAGCCCGGTGGCGTACAACGCAGTACCCATCCCGGCAGAAACCAGGCTCGGCTCGGAAACCCCGGAGGCCGCCAGCGCCTTAAAGGTTTCGATAATCCCCATCACCGTCCCCAGCAGCCCCAACAGCGGGGCGGCGGTCACGATGGTTTCCAGCAGCCACAGGCCACGCGCCATCAGCGGTTTGCTCAGCAGGTACTGGGCGTCGATCAAATCCCCGATCGCTTCACGGTCGCCGGCACGGTGCTTTTGCTCCAGCACCGGTGAAATTACCGCCAACGGCAGGCTGTTGCGTTGGGTCAGCTCATCCGGCAGATCGGCGGTGCGGCGAACGTCCAGCGTTAATGCCTGCTCCAGTCGGCGTGCCTGGCGCTGGGTGTAGGCGAAATACAGCGCGCGTTCGATAATGATCACCAGCGCAATCGCCAGTGCGGCGTACATCACGTAGAAAATAATGTCGTGCATTAAATTGGCATTCATCATTCAGATCTCGGATTGGTTAAAAGGTGGCTTCCAGCGATACGCTGAAGGTACGTTCTTCCCCGACGTTGTAGTACGGCGTACTGGCCTTCACGCCGCCATACGGCGCTGCGTTGAAGGTGGTGGTACGCACCGATGTCAGGTACTCCTTGTCGAACAGGTTGCTGATACCAAAGCGCAACGCCGCGCTCTTGACGATCTTCTTGTCTACCGGCAGATGCACCCCCGCCGCCAGATCGAACACCGTGCGGCCGCCGATCTTCTCGTCGTTGGTCAGGTCGCCGTAGAACGAACTGACGTATTTGCCGCTGACGCTGCTGTAATACAGGCCATCGTCATAGCCCAACGTCATGTTAAGCAGGTTTTTCGGCACGTTCGGCACCTCTTTGCCACTGGTCGGCAGCGGCTGGCCGCCGTTGCTGACAATGTCGCTCTTCTGCCTGGACTGGGTGTAGGTGTACGAGGTGTAGTAGTTGAAGTTATGCGGCAGTTGGCCGCTCCATTCCAGCTCCAGCCCTTTGTTCTCCACATTGCCGATGTTCATCATCTCGTAATCGCCGGCCGAGTTGGTGGTGGAGATTTGACGATCGCTGTAGCGCATATAGAACAGCGTGGCACTCATCAGCATATTTTCCTGCTGGAAACGCCAGCCCAGCTCGTGGTTCCAGCTCAGTTCCGGCTTGGTACTAAGCGAGTCGCCCACGTTGTACAGCACGTAGTTCGGCGGAGTACGCATGTTGCGCGTCAGGTTGTAGAACACCTGGTTTTCCTGGTTCAGCTTGTAGCTGGCGCTGAAATTCGGCAGGAATTCATGATATTTGGCATCACGCTTTTCCGGCACGTTGTACAGGCTGCCCTTGTTATCCCCTTTTCGCTCAACGTACTGATAAGCCAGCCCGCCGACAAAGGTCCAGTCCGGCGTGGCGAACCAGGTGTCCTGCAGCCAGACTTTTTGCGCCGGGGTGATGGTGTATTGGTTGCGCCCCTGCACGGTTTTGCCATTGGCGTCCTTCACCTGATCGCTGCCGCCCGGTTTGCCAGAGAGTTGCTCCGGGTTACCGTCGTCCTTGATGCCGATAAACGGCTGGGTCTGCGACTGGCGCGCACGTTCATACCAGTAGCCGATATCCAGGCTGTGCTGATCGTTGATGTCCCACTTCAGCTTGGTAGTAATGCCCGGCCGCCAGGTTTGCGTCCAGGAAGGGCGGTAATAGGTGTTGGACTGCAAATTACTCAGATCGTACTGACCGGCCTTATCCGAAGTATTGGACAACACCGAAGCGGTCTGGCCGGTGAAGCTGCCGCCATTACCCCAGTAGTAATAGGGTTGCAGAGTCAACGCCAGATTGTCGCGCAGTTGCAGCTTCTGGGTGAACGACAACGTGAAGGTGTCAAACGGGTTGCGGTTGAGTTTGTAGTACTTGTTCAACTGGCCCTTGCTGTTGTACTCCGGCGTGGTGGCGTAGTCGGTATAACGGCCGTCATTTTCAAACTGCGCCTTGCTCAGGGTGTTGTAGTTGACGTTATTCTGCTGGTTGTACTTCATGATCAGGTTGCTGCTGTTGCCGTTGCCGTCCTCATACAACGAGTTCATTTCGAACTTGTTGGAGTACTCGCGCCCTTCCCCGCGCCACTTTTTCGCCTCGGTGTGCGAGTAGGAAATCCAGTTGCTGAAGCCGTTGTACTCACCGGTCTCCAGACGGGCGAAGGTTTTGCTCAGGTTGTTGCTGCCCAGCGTCTGTTTGACGAAGCCACCGAAATCTTTTGCCGGACGGCGCGTCACCATACCAATGTTGCCGCCGCTGGAACCGATATGCGGGCCATCCACCTCAGACGAACCCTGGGTGACGAACACCTCCTCCAGGTTTTCCGAGTCGCCCAGCAGGTTTGGGTAAACCGCGTAGTTGCCGGAATCGTTAATCGGAATGCCGTCCATCGACAGGCCGATTTGATCGGAGTTCATACCGCGCATGGTGTAATCGACGCCGCTCAGGCCGCTGGCGTCGTTGCTGTTGACGTTCAGGCCTGGGGTATATTTCAGTTTGTCGATGGCGTTGGCCGCCGCCGGCATTTTATCCATCGCCTCTTTGGTGACGGTCGATCGCCCCTTGGCGCTATCGTCCTGCACCATCATGCCGCCGCCCAGCGACTGCCCTTTTACGCTGATGGTACCGACGTCGGTCGAGTCCGCCGCCAGCGCCGCCCCCGGCAATATCGCCGACATCAACGCCAGATAAAGCCCAGATCGATTGAAAGATTTCATTGTTCCCTTCCCATAAAAATCAAACTGTTATGCCAGGCGTCAAGGCGCCTGATAATTGAACGTGGCTGAAAATCGTTTTGTTGTTTGCCCGTTGAAAGCCTCGCTTGGGAACGGCTTCACCTGGCTGATGCTTTGCAGACTGCTTAGCGCCGCACGGTTGAGCAGCATGCTGGCCGCTTTATTGGCGATACCGGACGAGAGCACCCGACCGCTGCGATCGACCTCCAGCCAGACCTCGACGTTGCCCTGCGGCCGCTCAAGTGACGCCTGCCGACCACTCGGGTAGCGCTTGCGCTGCTCCAGCTCATGACGCAGCGCCTGCAGATAACCGTTTTCGATTGCCTGCGCATTCACTTTCGGCGCCGCCGGGGCGACCGGGGCAGGTTGTGCCACCGGTTTGCTGACCAGTGCCTTCGGCGCTGCAGGGGCCGCAACAGGTTTAGCCTTCTCCACCGGCCTGGCTTTTTCTTTTACTGGCTTGGGCTTGGGTTTCGGCTGTGGTTTGGGTACCGGTTTGGCTTCGATAATCGGCTCCGGTGCCGGCACAACCGGTTCGGGGATCGCTTCCGGCTCTGGCGGCGGGGGTTCGGGTTGCGGCTCCGGTGGTGTTTCCGCTTGAGGTTCTGGTGCAGGTTCAGGCTCGACCAACGCCAATTCCATGGCGGTTTCGTCATAGCGCGGCTGAATTTTCAGCGCCGCCTGCTGGCTGGCAAACAGTACGCAGCCGACGACGATCAACGCCGGTAACCAACTGAAAAGGTGACGTGAACGATAGAGCAGATACATGTCACAGCTTCCGTGTGGCGATAGAGACAGAGTAAAAACCGCCCTGACGCAGGTTATCCATCACCGCCACCAGCCGCTCTACCGAAACGCCCTTGTCGCTGTTGACGATGATGGTGGTGGTCTGGTTTTCCTGTTGCTGTTGTTTTAGCGTGCTGACCAGCGCACTCAGCGCCAACGGCTGGCCGTCGAGCTGCAGTTGATCTTCGGCACCCAGCGTAATGATCGCCTTCTTCTGCGGTTTCAACTGCTGCGCACTGCCGGCGGACGGCAACTGAGTTTTCAGCCCGAGGGCCGGGATCACGTTCAGGCTAATCAACACAAAAAACACCAGCAAAAACATCATCACGTCGATCATCGGGATCAGTTCGATGTGCGCTTTGTTCTTCTTCGGCTCGTTCCAGTTACGCATGGCACTCCCTCCCAAAAGCAAAGCAGCCAATATAGAGAGCCTATGTTTACCTTTTGTTACGCTTGTGTGATCTTATTCTCACAGTGATCACATTTTGAGAGAATATTCCCAGCGAGTAACTGGTCAGAGGGGTTATATAACTGGTTAATTGGATATGATTTTTAATGGAATAATGACGAGGGAGAACTTATAGCGATTAATGCGTAGGAAGGGAGTTTGTGATTATCCTGACACTTTATAGCAAGATCTTCAGACCCTGCTTTTGCATCAGGATTTAGGAGGAGATGTTCACACAATTAATGGCGGATTTGCGCCAGGTCGTCTGCCGTCAAACCGGTCATTTTCATTACCGAGTCGTGGTCGATGCCGTTCGCCAGCATGGCGCGGGCAACGGTAATCTTTCCTTCAAGCACGCCTTCTTGACGCCCTTTCTCGATACCGCGCTGTTCACCAAGCGGGATGCCCTTCTCGATGCCCATTTCGATACCCTGCTCGATGCCCTTCTCGATGCCCTTCTGCTCAAGCTGTTGTGCAATAGTCATTAGTTCATCCTCATGTTGCGGTACCCGCAGTGCCAATTCGCGTACAAAGGCTTCAGCATCGGACGCTTCTCCGGCCAGAAGAATATAGTGTACCAGCGAAATCACCTGTGGCGAAGACAGATAGCCACTCAGCAGGATAGTGGCCAGTTTGTCAGTCAGCTCTGCCAGGTCCCGCTGCCGAATATGTTTCTGCAGCAAGGTCAGTGCGGCCATGCTGCGATGGCCCATGATCTCGTTATCAGGGATAACCGTCACATCGACCAGCGGAAATTCGGCTGTATAGAGTTTTCCCGCCAGTTCCGGATCGTAAAACTCCCGCAGCCAGTTGGTGGAATAAGGATAAGGAGTGCGTTTGCCGGTATAAAACAGGACAGGTATCACCAACGGCAGTTTTTTGTGACCGGCGTCCAAATGTCTCTGCATGGCCGCTATTGCATACCTGATTAGCCTGAAAGCCATGTGTTTATCGGGTGTAGACTGATGCTCAATAAGTACGTGGATATAACCATCATCCCCGGCAGTGGTTTTCAGGCTGTAGAGCACATCGCTGAAATACTGGCGAAGGTCATCTTCAACGAAAGAACCGGATTCCAGTTTCAACGTACTGAGGTCGCAGATGGCACGCAGTTCTGGCGGAAGATGGAGCTCCATAAAGTCGCGGGCAATTTCCGGCTGCGTCAAAAACTGACGAAATGCCGCATCGTGTGGCGTTGGCGTTTTGTTTTTCTTTTTCATTCCCTGATAGCCTTTGCGTATTATTTAATTCCACACTATCACAAGCAACTACTTGGTTATATTAGCGACCATGGTAAAGTGAACGCGCAATACAGAGACAAACACGACATAACACCATGAATTAAAATGAAAATAATAAATTAAACTTAAAGAAAAATTCTGAAAAAAATATATCAACCAGAACTAATTCAGAGTATTTATATTATTTACGAACAGGTTAATCATGGCCATCCAGCATTGATTTATATATATCTCACAACGGTAAGACACCTTTAAAATATAACTACGGAACATTTAAATTATAACTATCCTATCCACAGGACGATAATTCACTTTTTTGAGAGATAAATGTTGTTATTTAAAATAACCACCATAAAAAAAGACGCCCGCAGGCGTCTTGTTTTGCAGCACTGATTTAATCAGTTCACTTTAACCGGCATACCGGAACGGGCTTTCATTGCCGCGTCCACTTCGCTCTGGTTAACGGCTGGATCCATCATCACTTTGCCTACTGGCGCAGAGATGGTCAACGGCACCGGATCTTTCGACTTCAGTTGCTCTTCGTTAGCGGAAAGCGGGTTGTGCACTTCCAGGTAACGGGAACCGTCCGGCTCTACGCTGGCTTTGATCGGCTCGTTGATAAATTGCACACGAGTCCCGACCGGCACGTTGTCGAACAGGAACTTGATGTCGTCAGCACGCAGACGCACGCAGCCGTGGCTCACGCGCAGACCGATACCGAAGTTGGCGTTGGTACCGTGGATCGCATACAGACGACCAACGTACAACGCATACAGCCCCATCGGGTTGTCAGGACCGGCCGGGAATACCGCTGGCAGGATCTCGCCGTCAGCGGCGTATTCTGCGCGCATCTTGGCGGTTGGCGTCCAGGTTGGGCCGTCTTTCTTGCGCTGTACCGTGGTGGTCCAGTTCAGAGGGGTATCTTTACCCAACTGGCCGATACCGATTGGCAGCACGATCACCGTGTTGGTGCCTTTCGGGTAGTAGTACAGACGCATCTCGGCGCTGTTGATGATGATGCCTTCACGCGGAGCGTCAGGCAGGATCAGCTGCTGAGGGATGGTCAGGGTGCTGCCGGCCTTCGGCAGGAACGGATCCACACCCGGGTTGGCTTCCAGCATATTGCTCAGGCCCATCTGGTATTGAGCGGCAAAGCTCTCCAACGGCAGCTTGCTGTCTTCCGGTACGGTGATTTGGATGTTCTCACCCACCAGACGGCTGTCTTTGGCTGGTAATGGATAGACAACGGCGAAGGCAGCTTGGCTGAAAACCACCAGTGCCGTAAACAGGGTTATTAACGCGCGAATGCTCATTTTCATCTTCGTGTAGGTTATGGCCACTGGCAGTTATAGGTTATTTCGGCCATAAATGACCGGATGCGCATTATATGTGCACATCGACCTAAGTGTGAAACATTACCGGCGCAATATCGAACTTTTTTGTAACCTGGTGCGGCACGAAGAGGAGCCACTGTGAAAACCGCCGCTAAAACGCGGCGATTGGCGCTGACATCAGGCGGATAGGGATCAGATATTCGCAGCGGATCGCCGTACCGCCGGCGCTGCAAACGCCACCCAACGCGGGATAAAAACGCTCGATATCCTTACCCGGCCGCCGTATTGCTTTCATCATGGGTATCGCGGTGTCATACAGGCGGGCGATAAAGTTTTGTAACTCTTCAACCTGCCCCTGATAGGTAAAGCTGGCGTAGTCGCCCTGCTCGATCAGTACCCGTTCGCCTTCTGCCCGCTCGTCCGCCAACGCCAGGGTATAAGCCATCCGTTGCCTACCGCGTAGCCTGCTGTCGGCCTCCAGACTGGTGAGGCCATAGACCACCGCCGAGGTTTCGGCTTCCTTCGGCATCATCTGCCGCCAGGCATGCTGACGCAGCTCGTTTTTCGAATGCAGCAGCTGTCCCAACGTACAACTGCGGTGCTGGGTGTGGCCAATCAATTGCATTGCCGGCAGCGTAATGATCTCCGCCTGTGGTAATGGCGCATCCATCGGCCGCAGCGGAGGCTGCATCCCCTGCCCTGACCAGTCGGTACTGCGGCGATAACCGGCCGGCGGCATACCAAACTGCTTTTTGAAACAGCGGGTGAAAGTCTGCTGGGAATCAAACTGATACTTGTCGGCGATAAAGGCCACGCCGTGATTGGTGAGCCGCAGTTCGCGTGCGGCGGCCGTCAGCCGCCTGCGCCGGGCGTAAGTTCCCAGGATTTCGCCGGTTAACTCTTTGAATAACCGCTGCAGGTGCCATTTGGAATAGCCTGATTTGGCCGCAATATCGTCGAGTGTCAGCGGCTGGTCGAGGTTTTGCTCGATCCAGGCCAGCAGTGCCGTAATGACCTGTTGTTGATACATAGCGCCACCTTATCTCCTGAGAGTGCCAAAACCAGCGCTCACTGTATCGGTCGCGGTGCTAGACCACATTGCACAATCAGGACATAATGTTTTTCAATTACGCCAAACTGAGAATTATTCTCATGACCTTTATCACCGAGCCGCGTTTCGATATCGATCAGGTACCGCGTGCCATTTTTGCCGTGCAAGGTTCCACCATTGATAAAGATTGGGAGATCACCCATCACCGGCACCGCAAGGCACAGCTGATTTATACGGTGCGCGGCATGATCCGCTGCGAGGTGGAAAACGGTCTGTGGCTGGTGCCGCCACAGTGTGCGTTATGGATGCCCAGCAATGTGCTGCATAACGCCCAGGGGGCCAGTGCCAGCGAGTGCTACTGCCTGTTTGTCGATCAGGATGCTATCGCCGGGTTGCCGACCCACTGCTGTACGCTGGCGGTGTCCCCGCTGCTGCGTGAACTGCTGTTCCAGGCCAGCGCTTTCGAACAGCTGTACGACCAACAAGGCCCGGAAGGACGATTGGCCGGCGTATTGTTGGATCAGTTGGTCAAGGCGCCGGTTGAGAATCTGCACCTGCCGGTTTCCAATGACGCACGCATTCGCCAGTTAACGGAGCGGCTGCTGGCCAACCCGGCGGACAAGGCAACACTTGGCCAATGGGCGCAGCGTATCGGCATGAGCGAACGCTCGCTCAACCGCACTCTGCAACAACAAATGGGCATGAGCTTTGGCCACTGGCGGCGACAATTGCACGTGGTGCTGGCGCTGCAACGGCTGACCCAGGGTGACAGCGTGCAACGGGTGGCGCTGGATCTGGGCTACGAAAGCGCCAGCGGTTTTGTCACCATGTTCAGAAAAGCGGTGGGTAAACCGCCGGCGCGCTATCTGGCAGAGAAAAATGCGGCGGACCGGGCGCAAGGGGCCGGGATCGTCATGTAGTTCCGAAACCGGCCACAAAGTTACTGCGCCAACCAGCCGCCATCCATATTCCAGGCGGCACCGCGCACCTGCACTGCGGCGTCGCTGCACAGAAACAGCGCCAGTTCCCCCAACTGCTCCGGCGTCACAAACTCCAGCGAGGGCTGTTTCTCCGCCAGCAGCTCATTGCGCGCCTGCTGTGGATCGGTGCCGGCGGCAATCCGCTGGTCAATTTGCTGCTGCACCAACGGTGTCAGCACCCAACCGGGACAGATGGCATTGCAGGTGATGGCGCTACGCGCGGTTTCCAGCGCGATGGTTTTGGTCAGCCCCACCACGCCGTGTTTGGCCGCCACATAGGCCGCCTTGTCTTTGGATGCCACCAACCCATGCACCGAGGCAACGTTGATAATCCGTCCCCAACCGCGCTCTCGCATACCCGGCAGTGCCAGGCGGCTGGTGTGGAACACCGACGACAGATTAATCGCAATAATCGCGTTCCATTTATCGGCCGGGAATGACTCCAGGGGTGAAACATGCTGAATACCGGCGTTATTAACCAGAATGTCGGTGCCACCAAACTCCAGCTCGACATAACGCATCAGATCGGCGATCTGTTGCGGATCGCTGAGATCTGCGTCGTGGTAGCCGGGCGCGGCGCCCAAACCTGCGATATGTGCCTTCGCCTGCTCCACCTCGCCAAAACCGTTGAGGATCACCTGGGCGCCCGCGGCCGCCAGGCTGGCGGCCAGCCCGAGGCCGATACCGCTGGTCGAACCGGTCACCAGTGCCGTTTTTCCTTGTAAATTCATGTTGTTGCTCCTTTAAACAATGCCGGTCAGGTAGAACACGCCAATCACAAACAGCACTGCGGCGCTCTTAATCAGGGTGATGGCGAAGATGCCGCCATAGGCCTGCCGATGGCTAAGACCGGTGATGGCCAGCAGGGTGATCACCGCACCGTTATGCGGCAAGGTGTCCATGCCGCCGCTGGCCATGGAGGCCACCCGGTGCAGCACTTCCAGTGGGATATGCGCGGCGTGGGCGGCGGCGATAAAGGATTCGGACATGGCCGCCAGCGCGATACTCATGCCGCCGGAGGCCGAACCGGTGATGCCCGCCAGCAGCGTGACGCTGACCGCCTCATTCACCAGCGGGTTGGGAATGGTTGCCAGCGCCTTCGACAGCACCAGAAACCCCGGCAGTGCCGCGATCACTGCGCCAAAGCCGTATTCCGAAGCGGTGTTCATCGCGGCCAAAATCGCCCCGCCGACCGCCGTTTTACTGCCTTCCGCCAGCCGTCCGCGAACGTTGCGGAAACCAAAAATCAGCACCAGCAGAATACCCGACACCAACGCCGCCTCCACCGCCCAGATGGCGGTGATCTTGCCGATCTCGGTGGTGATCGGCTTGGCCAACCCCGGCAGGGTCAACTCGTGGCTGACGCCATACCACTGCGGGATCCAGTGGGTAAAGCCCAGGTTCAGCAAACCCACCAGGATCAACGGCATAATGGCGATCAGCGGATTGGGTAAATTGATGTTGTCCGGGGTTTCAGGCTCGTTGAGCAGTTCGGTACCGTAGCCTTCACCCCGTGCCTGTGCCTTGCTGCGCTGGCGTTCAAGATAAAACAGGCCGACCGCGATGATAAACAGCGAGCCAATCAACCCCAGCCAGGGCGCGGCCCAGGCATTGGTGTCGAAAAAGCTGGTCGGAATGATGTTCTGGATCTGTGGTGTGCCGGGCAGCGCATCCATGGTGAAGGAAAACGCGCCGAGCGCCACCGTCGCCGGGATCAGCCGTTTAGGGATACCGCTCTGGCGAAACAGCTCGGCGGCGAAGGGATAGACCGCGAACGCCACCACAAACAGCGAGACGCCGCCGTAGGTCAGCAGTGCACAGACCAGCACAATCACCGGGATAGCGTGGCGACGGCCGAGGATGTTAATCGCCGCTGCCACAATCGAGCGGGAAAAACCGGACAGTTCAATCAGTTTGCCAAACACCGCCCCCAGCAGAAACACCGGGAAGTAGAGTTTGACGAAGCCGACCATCTTTTCCATAAACAGCCCGGTGAAGGTCGGGGCGACCGCGCCGGGATCGGTCAATAACACCGCGCCCAGCGCGGCGATCGGGGCAAACAAAATAACGCTGTAGCCGCGGTAGGCGGCCAGCATCAGGACTCCCAGTGCTGCCAGGGCAATCAAAACGCTCATCATCACTCCCTATTGCCCTTGATGTCTGAACCACGCCAGCCATATTGAGCAATTCATTATTGTTGTTGGGTGCGGTTAAGGTTTCAGAGCAAAACGCAGTTGGTGCGCCCGCCGCTGTTGAATGCGTTCCCTGCGTGCTTCATCCCAGTGATAAAATCCCTGGCCGCTGCGTTGGCCAGTGTTGCCCTGGCGGAGCCGGCTTTCCACCAGCGCCATCATGCTGTCATCGGTCGCCAACTCCGGCAGCAAGTGGCGGGCAATATCCGCCACCGTCCCCAGACCGGTCATATCGGCGGCCTCCAACGGCCCGACCATCGCGTAACGCCGCCCAAGCGAAGCGCGCATCACCTGATCCACCACCTGCGGGCTGGCAATGCCGCTTTGTACGATGTGTAGCGCCTCGCGCAGCAGCGCAAACTGCAGCCGGTTGCCAACGAACCCCGGTGCGGCACGATCCAGCAGCACCGCCTCCAGCGCCATACCACTGAGTAATTCCTGCACCGCGGTCAGATAACGGGGATCGGTGGCACTGCCGGGTACGATCTCCACCAGCGGGATCAGATGCGGCGGATTCCAAAAATGGGCGATCAACAGGCGCTGCGGATGGATCATTCTGACCGCCAACTCATCCGGCGGCAGACCGCTGGTGTTGCTGGCGATCACCGCATCGTCGGCAATCAGCCCTTCCAGCTGTTCGTACAAGGCATGCTTGAGCGCCAGGCGCTCGGGGATCGCCTCGATCAACAGCCGGGCGCGGGCCACATCGTTCAGATCGTCGGTCACGCTCAGACGTGCCAGCACCGTCGCCTGCTCTGCCGCCGCAAACTGCCCAACCTCGATCAGCTCCGCCAGAATACTGCCCGCGACCGCCGCAACCTCCGCCAGCCGCTGCGAGTCCGGGTCATACAGCAGGACGTCGTGGCCGTGGCGGGCAAAGTGGGTGGCGATTCCAACCCCCATCAGCCCGGCGCCCAGCACCACAGTCTCAGATGAACGCATAGTTTCCTCCTGGGTTATCAGCCGCGCTCAACCGCCAGCGCCACACCCTGTCCGCCGCCGATGCACAGCATCGCCAGCCCCTTGTTGACCTCACGGCGCTGCATCTCATACAGCAGCGTGACCAAAATACGGCAACCGGAAGCCCCGATCGGATGCCCGAGCGCTATCGCCCCGCCGTTAACATTGACCCTGGTGCTGTCCCACTCCAGTTCGCGGCCGACGGCCAGCGCCTGTGCGGCAAAGGCTTCATTGGCCTCGATCAAATTGACTTCGCTCAGCGACCAACCGGCGTTGGCCAGACAGCGACGCGCCGCCGGTACCGGACCAATCCCCATGATCGCCGGATCAACACCCGATGCCGCATAACCGGCAATGCGCGCCAGCACCGGCAGCTTCAGCTCGGCCGCCTTCGCCGCGCTCATCAACAGCACCGCCGCCGCACCGTCGTTAATTGAGGAAGCGTTACCGGCGGTCACCGTACCGTCTTTGCGGAACGCCGGACGCAGCCGGGCCAGACTTTCCAGCGTGGCGTCGCCGCGGGGTTGCTCGTCACTGGCCACCCGCAGCACTTCCCCTTTGGGTTTAGCGACCTCGACCGGAGTGATTTCCGCCACAAAACGCCCGGCCTGTTGGGCGGCCTGGGTTTTCTGTTGTGAACGCAGCGCAAACTCATCCTGCTCGCTGCGACTGATGGCGTATTTCTCCGCCAGATTTTCAGCGGTGATACCCATGTGATAATCGTTGAAGGCATCCCACAGGCCGTCCTGGATCACGCTGTCAGTCAACTGACCGTGGCCCAGCCGCAGCCCGGCACGCGCGCCGTTCATCAGATACGGCGACTGACTCATGCTTTCCTGCCCCCCGGCGATAATCACCTCGGCGTCACCACAGCGGATCGCCTGCACCGCCAGATGAATCGCTTTCAGACCGGAGCCACAGACTTTGTTGATGGTCAACGCCGGCACGCTATGGGGCAGCCCGGCGTTCAATGCGGTCTGGCGTGCCGGGTTCTGCCCACAACCGGCCGTCAGCACCTGCCCGAGGATCACCTCATCCACCTGCTCCGCTGCAACCCCGCTGCGGGCCAGCAGGGCTTTCACCACCACCGTGCCCAGATCCACCGCCGACAATGAGGCCAACGCGCCCTGAAAACTGCCAATCGGCGTGCGAGTCGCCGCTACAATCACTACCTGTTGCATGGTTTTCTCCCTGGATAACATCATCAGAAGCGCATCTCCGGCACCTGAGTCGGCACTATCAGCCGACCGGCGGTTTTGGCGACAATCTCCTCCACGCTGACGCCGGGCGCACGTTCGCGCAGCACAAAGGCACCGTTTTCAATTTCCAGATAGGCCAGGTCAGTCAGAACCTTGCGAATGCAACCGGCACCGGTCAACGGCAACGTGCAGCGCGGTAACAGCTTGGACTCGCCACTCTTTGACGCGTGGGTCATCACCACAATGATGTTCTCCGCACCGGCCACCAGGTCCATCGCGCCGCCCATGCCCTTCACCAACTTGCCGGGGATCATCCACGAGGCGATGTTGCCTTCAACGTCCACTTCAAAAGCGCCCAATACGGTGAGATCGACATGGCCGCCACGGATCATGGCGAACGACTGTGCCGAGTCGAAAATCGAGGCGCCGATACGGGCGGTGACCGTCTGCTTACCGGCGTTAATCATGTCGGCATCCAGCTCAGCTTCGGTCGGGAAGCCACCCATTCCCAGCAGGCCGTTTTCGGATTGCAGCATCACGTCCATGCCCGGCGGCACATAGTTGGCCACCAGCGTCGGAATGCCGATCCCCAGATTGACGTAGTCGCCGTCACGCAGTTCTTGTGCCACGCGCTGCGCCATTTGTTCACGGGTAAGCATGGGGTTCTCCTCAGGTACGCAGAGTGCGCTGTTCAATGCGCTTTTCGAAACTGCCCTGGATCAGGCGGTCAACGTAGATGCCGGGAGTGTGGATCGCTGCCGGATCCAGTTCGCCCGGTGCGACGATCTCTTCCACCTCCACCACGGTGATTCGCCCGGCGGTGGCCATCAGCGGGTTAAAGTTCTGTGCGGTGTGGCGATAGATAACATTGCCGAAGTGATCGGCTTTCCAGCCCTTGATGATGGCGAAGTCACCGGTGATCGCCTGCTCCATGATGTAAGGGCGGCCGTTGAATTCGCGTACCTCCTTGCCTTCGGCCACCGGGGTGCCGTAGCCAGTAGCGGTGAAGAACGCCGGGATACCGGCGCCTCCGGCACGAATTTTTTCTGCCAGAGAACCCTGCGGCGTCAGCTCCACTTCCAGTTCACCGCTGATCGCCTGCTGCTCGAACAGCGCGTTCTCACCAACGTAGGAGGCCACCACCTTGCGGATCTGCCGGTTTTCCAGCAGCAGGCCGAGGCCAAAGCCGTCGATGCCGCAGTTGTTTGATACCACCGTCAGGCCGGTCACTCCCAGGCGACGGATCTCATTAATCAGGTTTTCCGGGATGCCGCACAGGCCGAAACCGCCCGCCAACACCGTCATATTGTCCGTCAGGCCTGCCAGCGCTTCCTGGTAGCTTGCGACGCGTTTATCGAGCCCTGCCATTGGCTGCCTCTGAGTATTCTGTGGCCGTGGGCGGCATGCCCCTGCCTGTGCAAAGGCATCATCAGGTCACAAAAATGATTTGTTAATTTTGTTTTTATGCCCCATTGATTTAAAATTTTTATTAATAAATTGTTAATTACTGTTTTCAAAAGAGTTAAATAATTCAAAAATGAAAATGAGCATCAAACAGTTACGCGCATTTTTAGCGGTAGCTCACACTCTTAACTTCGCCCAGGCGAGCGAACGGCTGAATATTTCGCAGCCGGCGCTGAGTCTCGCCATTCGCGGACTGGAAGAGGTGCTGGGGGGACAGTTGCTGCTGCGTACCACCCGGCGTGTGGCGCTGACGCCGGAAGGGGAAAGCTTCTTCCCGATGGCGCGCCAACTGTTGGCGGACTGGGACAATGCGGAAGAGGCGATGCGTCAGCGTTTTACCCTGCAACTGGGCAAAGTGGCGATCGCTGCCATGCCTTCGTTCGCTGCCAACCCGCTGCCGCCGATCCTGAAAGTGTTTCGCGATCACTACGCCGGGATCAACGTGGCGGTGCACGACGTGATTAACGAGCAGGTGTTCGAGATGATCCGCGAAGGCCGGGTGGAAATGGGCATTGCCTTCGAGCCGGAGCCCAGCGATACCCTGCACTTCACCCCGTTGTGCAACGATCGCTTTGTGGCGGTGGTGCCAAAGCATTCACCGCTGGCGAGCCGGGCGCAGGTGAGCTGGAAAGAGTTGTTGACGCTGGACTTTATTACCCTGCAGCGCCCTTCTGCGGTGCGTCTGTTGCTGGAACAAACGCTGGCCAAAAGCGGCAGAACGCTGGAGGTGGCGTTTGAAAGCCACCAGTTGGTGACGGTCGGCCGCATGGTGGCTAACGGACTGGGCGCCAGCGCGGTACCGGCGTTGTGTGAGCAACAGATGGGCGAGTTAGGTGCAACCTGCGTGCCGTTATTCGGCCCGGTGATTGAACGCCGCGTCGGACTGATCCGCCTCGCCCAGCACCGTCTGTCTTCGGCGGCCCAGGCGCTGGCCGGGGTGATTGAACGGGAAATGGCTGCCAGCCAATCCTCCACACTGTGATTTTCACCCCAGCCTGCATTGAAATAACTCCCATTCTCAATAAATAATGATTACTATTCTCAAGAACAGAATCCGGTGCGCCACGACGCGACCGGCAGGACTTTACCTTCAATTCAATGTTGAGCTTTCTTGACCTCAGGGCAACGGCTCTGCGGCGACAGGCTTTTTAACTCCATGGAGAGGTTATGAACTCTGCAACAACTCGCAACCGCCGTTTCGGCACGCGCACCGCTTTCCCACTGCTGCTGCTCACTTCAATGCTGTTTTCTGCCCCGCTGCTGGCCCAGGGCGAGCCAGAACTGCTGCGTAAACCGATCGCGAAAGGCGCTTATGAGATGGTCTACAGCCAGGGCGAGAACGCGCTGTATCTGGCCACTTCGCAAAGCCGCAAGCTGGATAAAGGTGGCGTAGTCTATCGTTTGGATCCACAGACGCTGGATATCACCCAGATCATTCACAACGACATCAAACCCTTCGGCGCAGCCATTAACAGCAAAACCGACACGCTGTTCTTTGGCAACACCACCAGCAACTCGGTGACCGCCATCGATGGCAAAACCGGTGAGGTGAAAGGCCGCCTGGTGCTGGACGCGCGCAAGCGTTCCGAGACGGTAAAACCCCTGGCTCCGCGTGAGCTGGTCGCCGATGCCACCACCGATACCCTGTATATCACCGGGCTGGGTGAGTCCAGCGTGGTTTGGGTGGTCGACGGCAAGGATCTGACCCTGCGCACCACCATCACCGAGACAGGCAAATACGGCACCGGCCTGGCGCTGGACGCCGCTGCCGGCCGGCTGTATGTAACCAACGCCGACGGCGAACTGGTGACTATCGACACCAAAACCAACAAGGTCGTCAGCCGCAAGAAGCTCGATGAGTCCAAAGAGCACTTCTTCCTGAACATCAGCCTGGATCCGGCCACTCACCGCGCCTTTATCACCGACTCCAAGCAGGCACAGGTGTTGGTTGTCGATACCCGCGACGGCAAAATTCTGAGCAAGATCGACGTGCCGGAATCGCTGGCGGTGTTGTTCAATCCGGCGCGCAATGAAGTCTACGTGACCCATCGCCAGGCGGGTGAAGTGAGCGTGATTGACGCCAAGAGCTACAAGCTGCTGCAAACCATCAAGACGCCGACTCACCCGAACAGCCTGGCGCTGTCACCGGATGGCCAGACGCTGTACGTCAGCGTCAAGCAGGCTTCCAGCCGTGAGAAAGAGGCCACGGCGCCGGATGACGTGATCCGCATCGCTTTGAAATAACACCGACAGGGGGCGCTATAGCGCCCCTTTTATCAATTCAAACCTTAAACCCGACGTGCTTGCCGTCCGGCAATTCGATATCCAACCGCAGTGTCCCCCCCATGGCTTCGACATAACGCTTTAATGTCGAAATTTTTAGCTCATTCCCGCGCTGCTCGATCGCCGCAACGGAGGGCTGGGAAATACCAAGACTATTCGCCAACGCCTGCTGCGAGATATTTAGGGCTTCGCGCAACTCGTACAAACGGGTTTCCAACAGCATCTCCTCTGCCATTTCCTCGATCCGCTGCCTGCTCTCAGGAGTACGTGAAGCCAACATTTCTTTTAAAGTACCCATTGGTTACTCCTCAAAATTGAACATCAAATGCTGGGTAAATTGCGCATCTGCAATAGGTAGCATGACTTTATAAAACCGCTTCTCGTTACCTGTCTTATCGCCAGCACACAGAACGATTGCCTGATGTTTCGGATCAAATGCAAAAAAAGCACGAATTGGCCGCCCCTTATGCTGAATTCGCAACTCTTTCATATTTGGGTGTTGTGATCCCCTCAATGAGTCTACAAACGGCCTTGACAGGTTGGGGCCTGTTCGCCCAAGCATTACCATTGCAGCAAGCACCTTCTCTTGAGTAGGTTCATCTTGCGATGCAAACCATCGATCAAACTCTTCCGTAGTTATTACAGTCCACATGGCATTCCCTTTTTATAGACTACAATCTATGACAAAGATATAGACCACAATCTATAAATACAACGCCATTGTTGAAAATTTAGCCATTAATAGTCCGTTGACTACACCTGCCCCACCAGCCCGTCGGCATCCTGGATCACCACCTTTTTAGTGGCACGCTGGTAAAGACACAGCTCTTTGCCTGGCTTGTTGTGCATAAACGCCTGCGGGTAACGGCCGCTAATCAGCAGCGCCGAGTAACCGACGTCGTCGCCATAATGAATAATGCTTCCGGCGGCTTTGGCACCTTTCAGTCCGCTGGCTTTCAGACAGGCCGCTTGCAGCGCTTTATCGCCACTGGCCCAGGCAGCCTCCGACGACGCCGCGACGTTGAACGCCGTGATGGCGGCGATAAATACGATTAAAGATCTGATCATCAACTTCTCTCCTGAATAACCCAATGATTCGCAGTATATGCGGCTGTTTATTATTCAGCCATCGGACGACGACGCATTATTTACAGTTTTTTTATTCCGGGCGGAAATAAAGTTACGGCGTTTTTACAGACAGTTTTTAGGGCCACGGATAACATCATTACATCGCCAATATGGCCTCACGAGACGGATGTTTCATGTATTCTAATATTATTGGCTTCAACCCAATGCTGGCGGATATTACCGCCGCGCAGCCACGTCCCTTTGGCAAGG
Organism: Serratia sp. AR11; assembly: GCF_056376275.1. Taxonomy (NCBI): domain Bacteria; kingdom Pseudomonadati; phylum Pseudomonadota; class Gammaproteobacteria; order Enterobacterales; family Yersiniaceae; genus Serratia; species Serratia sp. AR11. The sequence goes on along the minus strand of NZ_CM150739.1, from coordinate 551,643 downwards.
AAGTTGAACAGTATTTACAGCGTTATCCGGATACCGAACACGTCGATATTTATCTCAACGATTTAAACGGTCAATTCCGTGGCAAACGGCTGCCGGTCGCCGAGTTGTTCAGGCTGGAAAAGGGCTGCTATTTCCCGCTGTCGCTCTACGCCATGGATCTCGCGGGCCAGGTCATTGAAGAAAGCGGGCTGGGCCAGCAGGCCGGGGAGCCGGACAGGTTGTGCCTGCCGGTACCGGGCACATTGCGCCCCTGCGCCCGTGACCCACAGCACCACGCCCAGTTGCTGCTGACGATGAAAAACGCCGAAGGTGAGGCTTGCGAACTGGAACCGCGCGTGGTGCTGCAACAGATTCTCAAACGCCTGCAGGCCAAAGGCTACTACCCGGTGATCGCGGCAGAACTGGAGTTTTATCTGCATGACTCGCAGCAACAACCCGCCGTTGCCGGCCAGTGCCCGACGCAAAGTTTTTCTGTCGATGCCCCGGAACGCCACCACGCCCTGCTCAACGATATCGAACATCAGGCCAGACTGCAGGCGCTGCCGCTCACCGGCGTGGTGGCCGAAGCGGCCTCCGGTCAGTACGAGTTGAACCTGCACCACAGTGCCCGGGTGCTGGAAGCCTGCGACCAGGTGCTGGCCCTGAAACGGCTAACGCGCCAGATAGCGGAGAAACACCACCAGCACGCCTGCTTTATGGCCAAACCCTGCGCGCAATCCGCCGGCAGCGGTTTGCACTTTCATATCAGCCTGCAGGATGAACAGGGCAACAACCTGCTGACCGGCGCTCCGGGTGAACTGAGCGACAACATGCAACAGGCGATGGCCGGAATGCTGGCATTGATGCCGGCCTCGATGGCCATCCTGGCACCGAATGTCAACGCCTTCCGCCGTTTTCGCCCAGGCATGCATGTGCCACTGCGTGCCTCCTGGGGGCACAACAACCGCACCGTCGCGCTACGCCTGCCCTGTGCCGACAGCGCCAACCAACGTATTGAATACCGGTTGGCCGGGGCCGACGCCAATCCTTATTTGGCGGTGGCGATAATACTCGGCGGTCTATTGCACGGGCTGGAACAGCCCCTGCCGTTGCCCCCGAGCACCAACGGCTATGAAAACGACAGCGCCGCACCACTGCCACTCAACCAGCGGGAGGCACTTACGCTGTTTCGCCGCTGTCAGCCGCTGCGCGAGCTGCTTGGCCCGGCATTTTGCACCCTGTGGTACACCTGCAAAACCGCCGAACTGCGCCGCTTTGAAGGGCAGGTCACCGCCGCGGAAGTCAGTTGGATGCTTTAACCCGCCGGGTTCTGCATTCATCGGGCGAATATATTCGCCCCATAATTGAACAAGGAACAAAACATGTCTCGTTTGGTTTTGATCTCGAATAAGCAGTGTGACAGCAAAGACCTGGCCTGCGCCACGCAGGCGCTATCCTCCGTTGACGCCAGTGATAATGAGCAAGGCCTGTGGCTGGGCTGGAACGGCGACGTGCAAAACTTTGGCGCCGCACCGCTGCGCCCGGTCAGCTATCAGCACCGCAGCGGCTATCAGCAAGTAACCTTCCCGCTGTCCACCGAAGAGTTTCACTTTCACTATCAGGGTTACTATCACGATGGCCTGTGGCCGGTATTCCATAACCACCCGGAGAAGGCGCATTTCACGCCCGAGAACTACCGCGCTTACCGCCAGCTCAACCAGCACTTCGCCGATATCGCCTGCGAGTATGTGTGCCCGAACGACATCATCTGCATTGATGATTATCAGCTGCTGCCCTGCGGCCAGGCGCTGAAGGAACAGGGGCTGTTGAACCCCTGCGCGTTCTTCTTCCATTTGCCGTTCCCGTCGGCGGCGCTGCTCAGGCAGATCCCCGAGCATCAGGGGTTAATCGAGTCGCTATTTTTCTACGACCTGATTGGCTTTCAGTCGCTGGACGATCGCAACAACTTCCTCAATTATCTGGCCAATGAATACCCGGTCGAGATGCTGCCCGACGATCGGCTGCAGGTTAACGGCCATATCTTTGCCACCGGCATCTTCCCGGCCGGGATCAACGCCCGCAACATCTACTGACCCACCGCCCGGTTGGCGTTGCCGCACAGCGCCCAACCGCTCACCCCGGGATTTTGACCGCTTAGCTCCCCTATAGCACCGCTGACTGAAATTCAGATGTCTTCCCCTGCCCCGACCCGCAATGATGAGCTGTTCCTATACCCGACCGTTATCCGCACCCAGGCCGCGAGCCTGAAACATCTTATAAGCGGATTAACTCACTCATTTTGCAGATTTGAACTAAGGACATCTCAATGAACCGAGAGGGGATTTTAAAACACATACCCTGGATGCTGCTGGGGATACTCGGCGCTTCCTGCCTGGGTGTGGTGGCGCTGCGTCGCGGCGAACACATCAGCGCACTGTGGATCATCGTCGCCTCGGTGGCGGTGTATCTGGTGGCGTACCGTTATTACAGCCTGTACATCGCCACCAAGGTGATGAAACTGGACGCCTTCCGCGCCACCCCGGCGGTGGTCAACAACGACGGCCTGAACTATGTGCCGACCAACAAGTACGTGCTGTTCGGCCACCACTTCGCCGCCATTGCCGGCGCAGGCCCGCTGGTCGGCCCGGTGCTGGCAGCACAGGTCGGCTATTTGCCCGGCACGCTGTGGCTGTTGGGCGGCGTGGTGCTGGCGGGGGCAGTGCAGGACTTTTTAGTGCTGTTCATCTCCTCACGCCGCAACGGTGCTTCGCTCGGTGAGATCATCAAAAAGGAAATGGGGCCGATACCGGGCACCATCGCGCTGTTTGGCTGCTTCCTGATTATGATCATTATTCTGGCGGTGCTGGCCCTGATCGTGGTGAAAGCGCTGGCGGAAAGCCCATGGGGCGTGTTCACCGTTTGCTCTACCGTGCCGATTGCCCTGTTTATGGGTATCTACATGCGCTTCCTGCGCCCCGGCCGGGTCGGTGAGATCTCGCTGATTGGCATCGTGCTGCTGGTGCTCTCGATCTGGTTCGGCGGCGTGATTGCCCACGACCCGTTCTGGGGCCCGGCGCTGACCTTTAAAGACACCACCATCACCTATACGCTGATTGGCTATGCGTTTATCTCCGCGCTGCTGCCGGTGTGGCTGATCCTGGCGCCGCGCGACTATCTGGCGACCTTCCTGAAAATCGGCGTGATCGTCGGGCTGGCGATTGGCATCGTGATCCTCAACCCTGAGCTGAAAATGCCGGCGATGACCCAGTTTATCGACGGCACCGGCCCGGTGTGGAAAGGCTCGGTGTTCCCGTTCCTGTTCATTACCATCGCCTGTGGCGCGGTCTCCGGCTTCCATGCGCTGATCGCCTCCGGCACCACGCCGAAGCTGTTGGCCAATGAAAAAGACGCGCGCTTTATCGGTTACGGCGCGATGCTGATGGAGTCCTTCGTCGCCATCATGGCGCTGGTCGCGGCTTCCATCATCGAACCGGGCCTGTACTTCGCCATGAACACCCCACCGGCGGCCCTGGGCATCACCATGCCGGACCTGCACCGTTTGGGCACCGAAGACGCCCCGATGATCATGGCCTCTCTGCGTGATGTGACGGCCCATGCGGCGGCGACCGTCAGTTCCTGGGGCTTTGTCATCAGCCCGGAACAGATCCTGCAGACCGCCAAAGACATCGGTGAACCTTCAGTGCTGAACCGCGCCGGTGGCGCACCAACCCTGGCGGTGGGTATCGCCCACGTATTCCACCAGATCATTCCTGGCGCCAATATGGGCTTCTGGTACCACTTCGGCATTCTGTTTGAAGCGATGTTCATCCTGACCGCACTGGACGCCGGCACCCGTTCCGGCCGCTTTATGCTGCAGGACCTGTTGGGCAACTTTGTGCCGTTCCTGAAAAAAACCGACTCGCTGGTGGCCGGTATTGTCGGCACCGCCGGCTGTGTGGGGCTGTGGGGCTACCTGCTGTATCAGGGGGTGGTCGATCCGCTCGGCGGCGTGAAGAGCCTGTGGCCGCTGTTCGGCATCTCCAACCAGATGCTGGCCGCCGTGGCGCTGGTGCTGGGGACCGTGGTGCTGATCAAGATGAAGCGCACCAAATACATTTGGGTCACCGTGGTACCGGCCGTCTGGCTGCTGATTTGTACCACCTACGCCCTGGGCCTGAAACTGTTTAGCAACAACCCGCAGTTGGAAGGCTTCTTCTTCCAGGCCGGCGAGTACAAACGCAAAATCGCCGAAGGCGGCGCTGAGCTGACCACCCAGCAGGTCGCCAACATGAACCATATCGTGGTGAACAACTACACCAACGCCGGGCTGAGTATTCTGTTCCTGCTGGTGGTGTACAGCATCATCTTCTATGGGGTGAAAACCGCCATGGCGGCGCACAAAAACCCGAACCGCAGCGACCAGGAAACCCCTTACGTACCGGTGCCTGAAGAAGCGCCATCCAACGGCGTAACTGAGGGGGACGTCAAAGTTTCACCGCAGCACTGATGGTGATTTAACGGATACCCTGCATAATGAAATCTATTATGCAGGGTCATTTTTTGGGAGAAGGCTATGTTCGGTAATCTCGGCCAGGCGGGTAAATATCTCGGGCAGGCGGCGCGCATGTTGGTCGGCGTGCCTGACTACGATACCTACGTCCAGCATATGAAAGACAACCACCCGGACAAGCCGGTGATGACCTATAAAGAGTTTTTCCGCGAACGCCAGCAGGCCCGCTACGGTGGGGACGGCAAAGGCGGCATGCGCTGTTGTTAACAAGGACCTGTAATGAAACCCATCGCAGTCACCATTCTGACCGGCTTTTTGGGCGCCGGTAAAACCACCCTGCTCCGCCATATTCTCAACGCCGAACACGGCTACAAGATTGCTGTGATTGAAAACGAGTTCGGCGAAGTCCCGATCGACAATGCATTGATTGGCGATCGCGCCAGCCGCATCACCACCCTGAGCAACGGCTGCATCTGCTGCAGCAAATCCAACGAGCTGGCTGACGCGCTGCTGGACTTGCTGGACGGTGTCGATCAGGGCCAACTGGAGTTCGACCGGCTGATCATCGAATGCACCGGCATGGCCGATCCCGGCCCGATCACCCAGACCTTTTTCTCGCACGAGATCCTCTGCGAACGCTTCCTGCTGGACGGCATCATTACCCTGGTGGACGCCGCACATGCCGATCAACAACTCAACCAGTTCAGCATCGCGCAGGCGCAGGTGGGCTACGCCGACCGTATTCTGCTGACCAAAACCGACGTGGCGCCGGACTGTGAAGCGCTGACCCAACGGCTGCAACAGATGAACGCCCGCGCCCCGGTTTATAAAGTGACGCACGGCGATATCGATCTGGGCGTGCTGTTCGACATCGAAGGCTTTGTGCTGAACGACAAGCTGAACCTGACGCCGCCCGCCCCGCTGTTCCGCCGTATTCCGCAGGCGCAAAACAACATTCAGTCGATTGTGGTGTACCACGACCAACCGCTGGAGCTGATGCAGGTTTCCGAAGTGATGGAAGGCCTGCTGCTGGAATACGCCGACAGCCTGCTACGTTATAAGGGGATTTTGTCGATCAAGGACGAGCCGCGCCGCCTGCTGTTCCAGGGCGTGCAACGGCTGTATAACGCCGACTGGGATCGGGAATGGCTGCCCGACGAGGAACGCCGCAGTACGCTGGTGTTTATTGGCGTGGACTTACCGGAGGAGACGATCCGGGAGCGGTTTGCCGGGTTGGGTTGAGATAGCGACGGTGCGTTCACCGCGCACCAGGGTCAACGCCAGCAGCAGCGCGCAGGCGCTACTCGTCATCAGCACGATGCCCGGCCGCTGCGCCAACCCGGCCAGCACCAGCCCCGCCGCCAGCATCAGGTAGTACATCAGGCCAAGGATTGCGCCCGCGGTGCCCATGCAATCCTTATAATTTCGCAGCGCCCGCGCCAAAATATTTGGGATCGCGATGCCGTAGGCCATCACCACCAGCATCATCGGCAGCACGAACCACAGCTTATCTTCCAACAGGAACACCAGGCCGCCGCCGATCAACGCCAATACGCAGGCCAGCATCAGCAGTGGCGTAAACAGCCACTGTTTGGCGATGAGAAACTTGTTGATTGCCGCGCCGATCCCGACGCCGGCGGCCAGCACCAACCCGGTATAGCCAAACCACTGCGGCGGAATGCCCAGCGCTTCAAACCGAAACGGTGCCAGCTGGTAATAGCTGAACATGCAGACGTTGAACAGGGCCACCAGCCATGCGCTGCGCCAGATATCGCCGTCTTTCACCATTCTGCCAAACGTGCCGAAGAAGGAGCTTTTCACCACCTGCGCCGGGCGCGTTTCCGGCAACTGCCATGCGGCATAGGCCAGCAGCAAGGCGGCCAACGCCGCCAGCCCGGCAAACACCCCCTGATAACCCCAGTAATGGGTTAACAGGGCGCCGCTCAGCACCCCCACCGCAGGGCTGACCGCCATCGCAATCCCCATCACGGAAAACACCCGCGCCAGCTCATAACCGTCGAACCGATCGCGAATGGCAGTCTGGGTGCCTACGGACCCCACCGCTGCACCAAACGCCGCCAGTACCCTGGCCGCCAACAGCAGGGTAAAGCCGGTGCTGAAGATGGCGATGATCGACGCCAGCAGATACAGCGCCAAACCGGCCAAAATGGTGGGGCGCCGGCCGATCACGTCACACAAGCGGCCCCAGATGACAACCCCGAAAGCAAAAGCGAAAAAGTAACAGGACAGGGTTTGCGCCGCGACCTCCGCGCTGACGTGAAAACCGTCGGCAATGTGCGTGAGAGCCGGGCTATAGATCGTTTCCACAATTTGGGGAAACATCATCATCAGTGTCGCCAGGGTCAGGGTCAGTCTGCGTTGCATGGTACATCCCGTATCCAAAAAGAAAGTAGGCCACAAAGTAGCACCTTCCCCACTCCGACCATTACAATATAAAAGACAAAAAACTTATAAAATCGGACAGACTTATGGCATGGCTCAGCGCACAGGATGAATTTGATCCCGATGCTATCAACAATAGCGTGTTAGGCATTGCGGCCGAGCTGGCGCAACATGATTCCGGGCCGCACTGGCACAACATGGGGCAGTTGCTGTTCAGCCAACGGGGCTGTATGCGCATCACGCTGAATGAAAGCATTTGCCTCCTGCCGCCGGCGCGCATTGCCTGGATCCCACCGTTGGTGGTGCACCGTGTTCAGGTTACCGGCGTGGCGGGTTATCGCTCGGTTTATCTCGACAACCACCGCTACCCCGGCCTTTCGCCCCATCTGGAAGTGCTGTCGGCCTCTTCTTTGCTGCGGGAAGTGCTGGAGCGGATCGCCCTCGCCGACTTTACCACCCAGTGGGAAAGCGGCCCCAGCGCCAATATTCTTGCCGTATGCCTGGACGAAATACGGCATGCACAGCGCGAACTGACCTTATTGCCGCTGCCCAAGGACCGCCGCTTACGGCAACTGGCCGGCATGGAGGAGGTGCCGCCGCTCAATGAGCTGGCGCGCTACAGCGGCGCTTCGGAGAAAACCATCAGCCGTATCTTTCGCAAGGAGACCGGATTGAGCTACCAGCAGTGGCGCCAGCAATGGCGTTTGATCAAAGCCATCGAGCTGCTGGCGGAGGGATACGGTCTATCCGATATCGCCGGTAAGCTTGAATTCTCCAGCGACAGCGCCTTCTCAACCTTCTTTAAAAATATGACCGGCAGTTCGCCGCGCGCCTATATGCTGATCCGCCGTTAACCGCGCGCCTTATCTGCCAACCAATAAGGCCCCGCCGCTACCGAATCACGCAGCATCAGGCTGGCCGGGAAAGTGGGGCGCTTGCTCAGTTCGCCGCCGTCCAGCATCGACACCAGCCGATGGATGGTTTCCTTGATCATTTCGGACACCGGCATTTTCATGCTGGAGAGTGAGGGAATGGTATAAGGGGCCAGTGGAATATCATCGAAACCTATCACCGACACGGCGGATGGCACCGGGATTTGGCATTCCGTCAGCCGCTTAATCGCGCCGATGGCCATTTCGTCGTTGCTGGCAACAATCGCGCTAAAGGCGTGGCCGCCGGCCAACAGCTTATCGACCGCCGCCATGCCGCTTTGCGCGTTCCACTTCCCTTCGACAATCAGCGCGTCTTTTACGTCAATATCATGTTCCGCCAGCGCAGATTTGTAGCCTGAGAGCCGCTCCAGCCCGGTGGGGGAATCCAGCGAGCCGGTGATAAAAGCGATATCGCGATGCCCCCGCTCGATCAGCTGCTGCACCGCCGTCGCGCTGGCGGCGTGTTGATCGCTAAAAATACAGTAGCTGTCGTTCAGCCTGAGCCGACGGTTGATGACCAGGATCGGCTGCTTGTGCCGGGAGATGATCTCGTCCATTTCGCTAATCGACAGAAAACGCGGGTAGATGATCACGCCGTCGCAGCGCATATCCAGCAGGTATTCAATGGCGGCTTTTTCTTCTGCGGCGGTGTGCTTGCCGTCCGCCAAAATCAACTGGCGGCCGTGCTCTTCCATGATGCGCGCCGACTGAAACATCAGCTCGCTGAAGTAGTTACCGCTGTACAGCGTATTGGTCACCACCAGCCCGATGGTCTGGGTGGTTTTGGTCGCCAGATTGCGCGCCAGCAGATTGGGCCGGTAACCCGTTTCGGCGATGGCTTTGTCCACCCGTTCACGCTTCTCCGGACTGACGTAGCCGCTGCCGGACAACACGCGGGACACCGTCGCTTTCGACACGCCCGCCCTGTTCGCTACCTCAAGTATTGTTGCCATCTCTGCGCCGTCAAAGTCGATTGAGTCAGCGCAGTCTACCCAAGACGCCCCCGGTTTGAAATGTTTTCACGCCCGCTCCCGTCGCCACCCCTGAACCAAAAGTGACCACCATCACGAAACAAAAAACCAAAAAATCATAATTCTTGCCACCAAACAAATATCACATCATGATTTTGTGAAACCGGTTTCTTATGGGCGTTTCATTCAGATGGAACGGCGGATCGCCCAGGCAATAAAAGTTCGCCTTTGGGCAATCCGAATTCCTATCTAAAGAGACGATAATTCCATGCCGAAGAATTACGCAGAGATCTCACCCGCTATCGTGAAGGCGCTGGGTGGCCTCACCAATATTGAAGCCGTGACCCACTGCATGACCCGCCTGCGGTTCGTGGTGAAAGACCAGGCGCTGATCGACCCCCCGGCGCTGAAAGCCATTAATGGCGTATTGGGCGTGGTGCACAGCGGTGAGCAATGCCAGGTGATCATCGGCAATGAAGTGTCGAAGGCTTATCAGGCGGTGCTGGCGCTAGGCATGCCGGGTAACACCCCCACCGCCACTCCGGCAAAACGCAAAATCACCCTGAAAGGCATTGGTGCCGGCATTCTCGACGCCCTGATCGGCACCATGTCGCCGTTGATCCCGGCCATCATCGGCGGTTCGATGGTGAAACTGCTGGCAATGATCCTGGATATGTTCGGCGTGTTCGAAAAAGGCTCGTCGACCCTGGTGATACTGAACGTGATTGGCGACGGCGCGTTCTTCTTCCTGCCGGTGATGGTGGCCGCCTCTGCGGCGCTGAAATTCAAAACCAATATGTCGCTGGCGATCGCCATTGCCGGGGTGCTGCTGCACCCCAACTTTATCGACCTGATGGCCAAGGCGGCGCAGGGCCAGGCGGTGGAGTTCGCCTATATCCCGGTGACAGCGGTGAAATACACCTACACGGTGATCCCCGCGCTGGTGATGACCTGGATATTGTCGTACATCGAGCGCTGGGTTGACCGCATCACCCCGGCGGTGACCAAGAACTTCCTTAAGCCGATGCTGATTGTGCTGATTGCCGCGCCGATCGCGATTGTGTTTATCGGCCCGGTCGGCATCTGGATCGGCAGCGGGATTTCGGCGCTGGTGTACACCGTGCATGGCTACCTGGGCTGGCTTTCCGTCGCCATTATGGGGGCCATTTGGCCGCTGCTGGTGATGACCGGCATGCACCGCGTATTCACACCAACCATCATTCAGACCATCGCCGAAACCGGCAAAGAGGGCATGGTGATGCCTTCGGAGATTGGTGCCAACCTGTCGCTCGGCGGCTCTTCGCTGGCGGTGGCGTTCAAAACCAAGAACCGCGAACTGCGCCAGACCGCCTTGGCCGCTGCCGCTTCCGCCATTGTCGCGGGCATTTCCGAACCGGCGCTATACGGCGTGGCAGTGCGGCTTAAGCGCCCGTTGATCGCCAGTTTGATCAGCGGTTTTATCTGCGGTGCCGTCGCCGGTATCGGTGGATTGGCCAGCCATTCGATGGCTTCGCCCGGCCTGTTCACCAGCGTGCAGTTCTTCGACCCGACCAACCCGATGAGCATTGTCTGGGTCGGCGGCGTGATGGTGCTCGCCGTGGTGCTGTCGTTCGTGCTCACGCTGCTTTTGGGCTTCGAAGACATCCCGGAAAGCGAAGAGGCTCAAACCGCGCCCCCGGCCCCGGCGACGAATACCGTTAACGCCGCGAATACCCAATGAAGCACTATTTAAGTTACAGAGGATTTCATGTCTGATTCGACATTCCCGCAAGGGTTTTTATGGGGCGGCGCCTTGGCCGCCAACCAGTCTGAAGGTGGCTATCTGGAGGGCGGGAAAGGGCTGACCACGGTTGACATGATCCCGCATGGCCCCAACCGCATGCCGGTGAAGCTCGGCCTGGAGAAGCGCTTTACCCTGCGTGAAGACGAGTTTTACCCAAGCCACGACGCCATTGATTTTTACCACCGCTACCGCGACGACATTGCGCTGATGGCGGAGATGGGCTTTAGCGTATTCCGCACCTCCATCGCCTGGAGCCGGATTTACCCGAACGGCGACGAGCTGACGCCCAACCCGGAAGGCATCGCCTTCTACCGCAGCCTGTTCGAAGAGTGCCGCAAATACGGCATCGAGCCGCTGGTGACCCTGTGCCATTTCGACGTGCCGATGCACCTGGTGACCGAGTATGGCTCCTGGCGCAGCCGCAAGATGGTAGAGTTTTTCACCCGCTATGCCCGCACCTGTTTTGAAGCCTTCGACGGGCTGGTGAAATACTGGCTCACCTTCAACGAGATCAACATTGTGCTGCACAGCCCGTTTTCCGGCGCAGGACTAGTGTTTGAAGCAGGCGAGAACCCCGAGCAGGTAAAATACCAGGCCATACATCACGAACTGGTGGCCAGTGCGCTGGCGACGCGCATCGCGCACGAGGTGAACCCCGCCAACCAGGTGGGCTGCATGCTGGCCGGCGGCAATTTTTACCCCTGGTCCAGCAAGCCGGAAGACGTGTGGGCCGCGCTGGAGAAAGACCGCGAGAACCTGTTCTTTATCGATGTGCAGGCCCGCGGCGCCTACCCTTCTTACTCTGCCAGGGTATTCCGCGAGAAAGGCGTGAGCATCGCGATGGAAGAAGGCGACAGCGAGATCCTGAAGAACACCGTCGATTTTGTCTCCTTCAGCTATTACGCCTCGCGCTGCGCCTCTGCCGATATGAACGACAACAACAGCAGCGCCGCCAACGTGGTGAAATCCCTGACCAATCCGCATATTCCGCGCAGCGACTGGGGCTGGGGTATCGACCCACTGGGTTTGCGCATCACCATGAACATGATGTACGACCGTTACCAAAAACCACTGTTTCTGGTGGAAAACGGCCTGGGCGCTCACGACGAGTTCAATGCCGACGGCGAGATAGCCGACGATTACCGCATCAGCTACCTGCGGGAACACATCCGCGCCATGGCCGACGCCATCGCCGACGGCGTGCCGGTGATGGGCTACACCACCTGGGGCTGCATTGACCTGGTGGCGGCATCGACCGGGGAAATGAGCAAGCGCTATGGCCTGGTTTACGTCGACCGCGACGACAACGGCAACGGCACCCTCGCCCGTACCCGCAAGAAGTCTTTCTGGTGGTACAAACGAGTGATTGCCAGTAATGGGGCCGATTTGGGGTGATGGGGGTGGGTGCGATAAAGGTTGCTAAAGGCGATTGTTGCGAGCCGTATTCCAGACTGAGCAGTAAGCCCCTGTAATTCTGTACAGGCTGTTTTTTCGCCTTTCTGTCAGAGGTATAGTCTGTTGGCTGCGGCACATTCCGCAGCCGGAGTTAGCGTTCCGAATCCCCCAACCCTGCTCGAATATGGTATAAATTCGGGCATGCCGATGCGCACCCAAACAATGGTGGCTCGGGTGGTGCTTCCTCCGGGAAGGCCGGGATCCGTTGGGGCCGGTTACGCTAACTCCGCTCGAGCTACCACCCCGAGTTTAGCGTCTCTTCTGGTAGCGGTATTTCTCTCCCCAATGGAAATGACCGATATGGAAAACACCTCTCCAACAAGCACACCTGAAACAGCGCCAAGTACCCTCCCCCTCTATCGCCAACTGTTCAATCAGCTCGATCTCAGCACCCTAGACGCAACGCAACTCTTAGACCTTGCCGCCCTCTCCGCCGAGCAGGCCGAAGGACTCTGCCACGGCCTGATGCTGTTTGGTGACCTTATGCAAAAGCACCCGCAACCCGACGACACCCAGTGGGAACAGCTAACTCACTACCTCAACGCGACGGCTCACTTGGTGCCAGCACTTTGCAACCTCTATGGCCGTGCACTGCGTGAGATGGAGTGCCAGAGCTGATAAGTTAAAATAAAAGCCAAAATCAATAATAAGAACGGCATTAGTTTTGTGCCGTTCTTATCACTCCGGTAAATCTCATAGATCTGACTGACATATCACGATAAACACATTCACGAAGGTAGGCATTTCCCCCGTGGCCTGGCATAGTTAACGCATTCGATAAATCGATGAGTTAACTGCTGGGTGACGACGCATGGCCGCTGGCAGTACGCAAACGCATTGATCAGAATCTGTTCTGCAATGAGGGAAATGTTTTGGCTATTAAGATCGCGATGTTATCTTCTAAAGAGGCTGTTTTAGACGCAATCAAGGAATATAACAACCAAGGTTATGATAATTTCCTTAAAAAAAATAAAATTGAAAAAATAAGAACACACAAGGTCCGTTATAATAAATCTCTGTACGACATTAATGGGATCGCTACAGCAGCTTATATTCTCCAACTTGGAGAACCGTCAGAGAAAATAAAATTCAGTGTTGATTTAGAAATAATCATCCAAGCGTTTAAAAACCTTGGCTTCGAGGTGATTGAGACACCGCACCCTCTGCAGAAATTAGAAAAAGGTGAGCTTTACAAACGTAAAGACCTCCACGACCTCTATGGCGGGCAAGAGCAGGGCGGAATATCGACACCCAAAGAATTCCCCGTGATCTTCATTTTTACTGGCGAAGCTGGCGAAACTCATGGGTACAAAGACGGATGGTCTAACGACGACCATTTTTCCTACACGGGAGAAGGCCAAAACGGTGATATGGCGTTTACCAACGGTAATAAACATATCCGAGACCATAAAGATAATGGTAGGGATATACTTTTATTTGAATATAATAAAAAACGTACTGGCGTAAAATTTGTTGGATTGTTTGAGTGCGATTCATGGAATTACACCCAATGTCTAGATACCGAGAAAAAAATGAGGCAAGGGATCGTTTTTAATTTATTCCGGGTATCTTCCGCTCAAGACGTTGACAATGACACCACTACATCAGAAATAGACCAAAAGAAAGAAACGCTCGAGCAGCTACGTGCCAAGGCCATAAAATCATCCATGATGACGGGCCAGCGTAAAGAAAGTGACAGCAAAAATTCTTGGTTTAAACGCAGCGAGGACGTGAAAAAATACGTACTTCAACGCGCTAACGGCATCTGTGAGTCATGCGAACAACCCGCACCGTTCCAGAAAAAAAATGGCGACCCCTACTTGGAACCTCATCACACAAAACGCCTAGCCGATGAAGGCCCCGATCACCCCCAGTGGGTTGGTGCCATCTGCCCTACCTGCCACCGTCGGATCCATAGTGGGGTTGATGGGAAGACGCTGAATCAGACTTTGATGGTGAAGTTGGAGCTGAAAGAAGCCAATTTTAAATAGCCATTATTTAAAAACTATTTGAGCAGAAGTGTTTCAAGGGTGGTGTTTAAAGATCGGGGTCTAAAAAAGGATCATCTTTTCCCCACATCATCCTCTGCCCTTATTTTGCTGTGATTAGAAAACCGTTTTTGCAAACGACGAATATCATCACCACTGTTCCCGCCTGGCGGGTGAGTTTTTATGTTCGGCAGAGGCTTCCTCGGTTTCACATCCCGGAGAGGTAAGCTCTGATGAAAACACCATTTCAATACCCAGCACATTAAACACCCTAAACAGGCGTTCCAGACTGGCTGATGTAGGGTTTGACTCCAGGCGTGCATAGGTCTGCTGGGTTACGCCCAGCCTCTCAGAGACGTCTTTTTGCGTCAGGCCTTTTGCTTTACGAAAACCCACCAGTAAAGGACGTAGCTGGCTTAGTGTTTTTAACGGATAGACGGTATTCATAGATAGCGGCTCGCTGTCTTATCGCTGTGTACAGATTATAAGCTGTATTGTTCACATTACACCCCACAGGCTGTAAATGCAAAATACAGCTTATAGGGTGTTTAATTATAGATACAGCCTAAAGGCTGTTATCTTGGCTAAATTTATTCATAAAAAAATCCACGCCGAAACGTGGATTCAATTTCATAGCCAAGGCCAGGCATCGCTTTATTCGAAGTGAACTGCGGGGTTATCCGCCAGTGACACGAAATTCTTCGTATTTTTATCCAGCGTGCGGATCTCGCCACTTTCGATGTCGTACACCCAGCCGTGCAGGCGCAGGCCGTTGTTGCGCAGCCCCACGGCAACGGACGGGTGAGTCTTAATATTATTTAGCTGGGCGATGACGTTCTCTTCGACCATAGCGTTAACTTTGTCGATTTCGTTATCCCAGGTTTTCTTCTCTACCACCGCTTTGGCCGCGTCCGCATAGTGCAGCCAGTGGGCCACAGCAGGCATCGGGTCAAGGCACTGGCAAGAGGCTATCGCCTTCATGGCGCCACAGTTCGAGTGGCCGCAAATCACGATATCCGTGACGCCCAGTGCTACCACCGCGTATTCGATGGTCGCCGACACGCCGCCCGGTTCCGGGCCAAAGGAAGGGACGATGTTGCCTGCGTTACGGATAACGAAAAGCTGCCCCGGGTCTTGCTGAGTCACAAGCTCGGGCACCAGGCGGCTGTCAGAACACGAAATAAAAAGCGCTTTAGGGTTCTGGCTGGAGGCAAGGCTGCGGAAGAGTTCCTTACGCTGTGGGAAAATCTCTTTCTGGAAGCTGAGGAAACCTTCAATGATATGTTGCATAACACGCTCTCTGGATCGGTAGTATCGATAACATGATAATCATCACTCCCGGTTAGTCCAGCACCTCTTAGAAGGAAATGAACGTTCAAGGGACTGCGGAACCTGCCCGCAAAAGTGGCAATGACGAGTAGCGGCAACGCGGTTAAATTGGGGATAACCGCTCTCTGCGCATTCTTTAATTGAGGGGGTGACCGTGAACTCCCCCCACTTATTGAGCACGGATGGGTCGTTGCCCCTACCTTAATGGGTATATAACTACTGATTCAATTCCTGTAGCAGCCTGGTGTTGATATACAGCTTTTCACGGCCAACTCTCATTTCCTCCAGAATACCAATTTCTACCAGTTGCTTAAGATACGTTGATGCCGTCTGGCGCTTGGCTACACCGCGTTCCACAAGGTTATCGATCCGGCAATACGGCTGCGCAAAAAGCGCCTGGATAAGTTCATGGGTGTAAATTTTCGGCAACTTCTCGCGCACATATTCTGTGGTTTCTGCCATCAATGCCCGAACAATCGATATCTTGTCAGTCGTCCACCGAGACGTGTTCTCTATCGCCTCCAGCATAAACAAGATCCATGATTCCCAATCCCCCTCTTCTGTCACCCTGCGCAGGAGCATGTAGTAATCGTCACGCCGCTCCAGGATGAAGTGAGATAAATACAGAATAGGCAGCGAAAGCAGCCCAGTCTGAATCAAATACAAGATATTCAGGATACGGCCCGTTCGCCCGTTCCCGTCAGGAAAGGGATGAATACACTCAAACTGATAGTGCGCAATAGCCATTTTTACTAGTGGATCTAAATCATCATCGCCGTGTATGAATCGCTCCCAATTCGCCAGTAAGTTACAAATAACGTCTTCACCCACGGGGGGGGTGTACACAGCGTTTTTGTTCTGATCGCGCAATACCGTACCCGGCGTTTTCCTGATATCGGTTTGCACTGCGCGTAATTTGGTACAGATAGTTATCGCGGTGTTTGTACAGAGCGGATAAGCCTCGAGGTGGGTGTAGCCATCATAAAGTGCTGTACGATAGCGCAGCGCTTCCTTGGTGGCCGGATCTGCGCCATCTGCGCGATCTGCATACTGGAAGAGCTGATCGCTGGTAGTCACGATATTCTCAATGCGTGAAGAGTCTTTCGCTTCCAGCATAGGAAGGATATTTATCAGCAAACCTTGATCGGGGATCAGCTCACCTGCAGTTTTCAACTCTGCGATCGCTGCGCGCGCACTTATGCACGCTTTGAGTACATTGCGCGTTTCAACACGCTCCAGATCGGGCGGCAGTATCGGCAAATCGTTGTAAGGAGTTTCTGGATCCCAGTTCATATGTTTATAAAAACCGTTTTCATCGACATATAGCCATCTTATGTCGATGCCATAAACATGTCACGCCATCATGTTTAAAAAATTGCATTTTATCGATATATCAGCGGAACCTGTCGATACCCTGGATCTATCCCAGCCATATGTTTAAAAAAACGAATTTCATCGACACAGAGTCGGAATATGCCGCTGTCATAAACACGTTGGGGGATTAGGTTTGAAAAGGTCATTTTTATCGACCTATCTGGATATGCAGCGTAGCTTGCCTGCATAAATTGATTGCACTGCCGAGAGTTTTACTGCCCGTTGGGTTAACTCACTATAAAAATCAGGACATGGCCCGGGTGGATATCTTCGATTACATTGAAGTGTGCTACAGCCGTACCCGGCACCATAGCCATCTCGGTGGCGTCAGCCCTGAGGTCTTCGAAAAGGCCTCGCCGCGAGGACAGAAACTGTCTACCGGAACGGGGGCACTCCACCATGCCAAATTTCAGGCACAAAAAAACCACCTTTCGGTGGCTTCTTGTTCGCGCTGTACTAATGGTGCGAAGGCCGGACTCGCCAATCACTTTCAACCATCTGAATTATAAGTAAATAGATCAAGACACAACCACTATGTATACTCACTTATATACTCAATTGATTTTTACATAAAACAACATTAAATCAATAAGTTAGTGAATTTGTGGTTTTGAGATTTTACGTGATTTTTCTGAAGAAAAACAGATTTTAGAAATGCCTAGATTAGATGCTTTGCGCTAACATTCCGGGGTAGTGTTTCGCAATGATGTCATTCATCTTGTCGATTAGCTCTGGGCGCTTAAACGTCAAGTGCCCGGTACCCTTCTGGAAATATCTAATATTGAAGTAATCATCTTCATAAGACTGTTGGCTCGGGTGATCACGCACATGTTCCATGAGTCGGGTAGTAATATCGCCCCGGTTGTCAGGAATCGGTTTTCCGTCCAGCAAAAATAACATGCGCTCCAAATCGGCTAACTGGTCTCTACGCCAGCCCCAGTTAAGGCTGTAACCCCAGCGATTGTGAGTTACCAGATTATTGATGATGATCTTCTTTCCAAAACTGCACGGACTATTAGTTTTGTAATCCCACGATAGCCCTTTGAAGACGTTGATAATGCCACGCTCAAAGACATCCATTTTGTTGAGATGCAACTGCTCAAAGGTGCTGAGAATATTCGCTTCGCTGATGGCAGGAATATTCTCCCCCTCAAGGTTTTTGTTCCACTGGTCCCTTGCCTGGGCATCCATCAAACTGAGCATTCCCGATTTCTTCATCAAATCTCGCCATATACCGCGATCAAGATTGCAGGTAACCACCTTCATTGCCGTTTCTGCTTTCTCCATAAGCCAGCAGCCACAGCGAAAGTCTTGTCGCATGGCCCAGTCTCTTGCAACTCCACCGCCAATGCTGCTGGTGGTTGCCGAGATGCCTTCAAGCTGGCAGATAAGGGCTTCAGTCTGTGCCAGCGCTGCGTTACGTCCGGAAACGATCCGCTCGATATTGGTCGAGCAGATGAGTTCAGTATGGTCAGTAAGTACTTCATGTTCTGTTTGCATCATTAGTTTTCCATGAACAAAAACAAACACGCCTGCCGGGAATGGCTGGCGCATTATGCTGGTAGAGTTGAGACAAGAAAAATCAGGCGTTCAAATCAGGAATGCGGCTCGCAAGATTTAGATACTTAGCGATCCAGTCAGCTGTTTGTTGCCAATCAGAGAGGGGAATATCAGTATTTATCTGCCAGGTGGCAGGGCAATAGTAGTAAGCTAATAGAATAACCACCCTGACCAAAAAACCATAAGGCAGGTTATTGGTATTGCAGCGATAGTCGGCTGTTTGATGCATTCCGCGAGTCAGTATAAATGCATCCCCTGCCTGCTGGCGGGCTCCACTTCCGTTAAACGAAATGACGCCTAGACCAATTAAACTATCGTCAAACCGTAGCGACGTATTACCTGAATGCTCGCAAATGGTCAGGCTGAGATGGCCTGTGGTTTGCGATTGCGTTCTTATGTAGCGATAAGCGGAAGTCACGGCCCTGCATAGATCCAGCCACGCGTCTGGTTCAGCTTCCTGAACCTGTTTGATACGATATAATCCAGTATTGGAAGAAGTGTTATCGTTCATGGCCTCTCCCCTTTTGTCTGAGAAAATATTCCGGTAGCCCGCCGCGCACGTAGAACATCGACGACGTTGAGGTAAGGCTCTTCCCAGGAAAAACCATCGCGGTCTGTCCGAATCAGTGCATAGCGTTCAACCTGGAAATTCACCGCATCTGCCAGCGAGATCCCCGCATCGATATGCTCCTGTATAACCCGGCTTTCACTGAACGGCGTATCGTTTAGCGTCAGGCCGTAATGTTGCTGGAACAGATATGCCAGCAGAGTTTGCCAGGCTTCAGTCGGTGTCACTGCTTTAGAAATTGAAGTCATCAGACTATATCCTCACAGCCAGCCGCGTTCGGCGAAAGATATCGATTCACCGTTTCCGATGACGACATGATCCAGCACCTTGATACCCATCAGAGTTGATGCTTCGATCAAGCGTTCTGTCACGGAACGGTCTGCACTGCTGGGCTCTGCAGTTCCCGATGGGTGGTTGTGTGCAAAAACCACAGCGGCCGCGTTGTGGCCTAAGGCACATTTGATGATTTCCCTTGGATAAACAGAGGTGGCGTTGATGGTGCCCAATGACGTCGTTTCACTGGCAATGAGGCGGTGCTGAGCATCCAGATACAGCACCATAAACACCTCGCGTTCGAGTTGCTCCAGTTGCAGACGCAGGTACTGCAACGTCTCAGCGCTGGAGTTGAAGCCAATGGGTTTCTGTTTCATCTACTTTTCAAGCAAGGTCAGCGCCATCTGGATAACGCGCTGGTGGGTTTGATATTGCATGTGGCTAACTCCAATAAAAAAGAAAAGCCGCTATCCGGTGAAATAGCAGCCTTATCGGGATGACATTCAGTGAATTTAAAATAGATAAGAGAAGGATCAGGAGGCCAGCTCCAGCATGTTTTCAGCCATAACCCAAAGGGCGCGGTTGAGCTTCACATCGCCATCGATACCTTTCACGGCGCGAGTGTGGGCACGCTTGCCTTTGGTCGTTCTCCCCAACAGTCCACCTTTGATCAGGTTTTCCTGGATACGCTGATATGTGGTCCAGAGATCGGTACTTTCATCCTGCCAGCGACGAGCACTGAGAATTTGTGATTCGGTCACTGGCTGATGCTCCTCGCCAAAGCGATAGGTTAACGCAGCCTTTGCCAGCGCTTGTTGTGCAGGTGGCGGTAACAACAGAGATTGCATGGCGTCGCGTTTCTCCTCTACCCGATCAAATATCCCCAATACTTCGTATGCTCCCTCGATAACCTTCTCCACCACGTTGCCTTTATGTGGCACGCGCACTTCCCCAAAACTCTCACCGCAAATCAACCCATTTTGGCAAACTGACCTGAAGAGCCCCGGCAGCATCTGATACGAGCTGGAGCCGTCGTGGGAATTGAGGAGGATTATTTCCGGCACCTGATGCCCGGTGATTTGTCCGGTGCGGCGCAGGCGCAGCATATGCTTGGTATGCTCGCGTTTATTTGGGTCACGTACGCGGGTTTGACAGGCAAAGAACGGCTGGAAGCCTTCACGCTGCAGGTTGTCTAAAAGTGAAATAGTCGGGATATGCGTATATCGCTCACTGCGCGACTCGTGTTTCTCTTCGCTGAATACGCTGGGAACGTAATGCGCAAGTTCATCACGGGTTAACGGACGATCGCGGCGAACGAGATTGACCGCACCAAAGCGGCTGGCTAATTTCATGATTAAATCCTTATCTGGTAGAAAAAGAAAAGGGCTGCCCCTCCCGAAGGAGGAACAGCCCTGTCAGTGCAGTAATGTATGACTGGCTATGTATTTACCGGTGGAGGTTTTGGACCCGTTTTATCCAGGCTGTAATACCACTGTTATTTCCAGTTGAAGGTAAAGGCACCTTTACTGGTTTGTACGCTTAGCTCCAGAGGACGACATTGCGTGAAGTTGCTGTTACTGGGTGTGGTAAAGGACAGCGTCTGACCGTACCCCAGACGTTTGTTCACATTCTGTCCCCTCCCCGACATTGAAATCAGACAGTTACCCCGGTTCAGGGTGATTGACTGGATAGTGATGTCATTTTCAAGGCTGGTCAGCGTCAGTTGCCAGACTGGAAAATTAACTTTCGGGAGATAAGTTTCCTTCGCATTAACAGACAGCGGTGCATTATCCGCCAGCGCAGGAAGCGCTAGAGCAAGCAACATGGTGGTAAGCAGGGTTTTAAACATCATTAAAATTCCTTAATAACAACGGTTTGTATTCTGACGCATAGGCCAGATTCAGCATCAGATGCCATCAGCCTGGGCAACCCCGTCATCCGCCAATGCGTGGCTGATGTTGTTCATCACCGTATGAGGGTCGAGTTTTATCTCTGCCAGCAGTTTTCCGGTTTCCGGAGCGCCCTTAAATACATAAAGTGAAGCTACTGGAGCACCCTCATCGTTTGTTCCAGCTGAAATCTGATAGCTTGTGCCGCTATTTTGCACGGTAAATTCCTGAATACTGATGGCCTGATTACTCTGGTACGCGTAAGTGGTGCTGGCCGCTGGAACAGTGATATCCATCTCTTTATACGTAGCGCCGGTCTTGCCAAACGAATACAACACTGACGGGGTGAGGATACAAATCTCCACCTCTTTTTTATGGTTGGCCGTCTGCGCATAAAAGACCGGTTTTGCACAGCGCTGATTTTCAGCCTGAGCAGCGTTCATGCATGACAGCAACAAGCCGGTGCTTAACAGCAGAGCGCTGGCGATACTTTTTAATTGACTTGTCATTTTCATTCCCCCAGTTCGGGTAATACGACATAAATATCCCTGACCCTGACTTCAATGGTCATTGGCTCCTTGTTGCCGGTGTTCATCAGTGCCTGAGCCCGATAAAAACGCCCGCTGACCTCTTCCTTTAAATCCGTTACGCGAACACAACGTTCATCAATGCCTTCCCGTTGCATGATCTGGGTAACAGTAGAACAAGCGCTCTGTGCAAGTTGTTCGGTGCCCGACTGCTTTTTAAAATGATTACCGGCCACGGCTGACAATACGGTACAAATCAGCCAAACCTGTAACAAACGCCAGGGTTTCCCCTGACGCTCGTCACGTTGTCGCAGATAAACCATCGGTAATAGGAAATATAAAAATGAAGGTGCGCGTTTTTCTTGTTTCATCAAAATGAGTCGGTCGAGCAGCACCCAAATAAGGGAGAGCACCATATACAGGCCAAGGGCAATCTCTTTAGGAAAGAAAATGGCGAAGGGTACCCAGAGTATTGGAAGGCCAATGGACAAACACCAGGCGTAGGTGTCTTGCTTGAGAAACGGATAAGGTTTCAACATAGAGAAATATTCCTTTATTAATAATCAATTAGAAAATGTTGGGATTAAACGACCTCCCCAGCGAGGGGATCGTATCGGGATGTAAAGAGGAGGGATAATCGTTAGTGAAGATCAATAAATCGAAACCGATCGTTGAAACCTATCGACAATAACGATCAAAAATAACAATTCAATAGCCTCGGGCTATTATTATTTTATGTTCGATCGGCGAAACAGATCGAACGCGTGAGCTGCTGACCGTGAGAAATCAGAACAGGAGATACCAGACGGCACGGACAACAGAAAGCAGCCTTTGGCGAAGCCGTTTAAACTGACGGACCAACACACCAGTGGTTTGCATTGCACAGAGCGCATCATCGAAAATATGGCCAACTCCACGGGCAAAGTTGTCCTGCGCTGTGTTGATAACATTCTTCGTACGATACTCAGGCTCAAGCTGACGGGTAACCGCACTGCTGGCGTTATCCGGCAAAGCACGAATGAAGGTTTCGGCCCAGAGGAGCATATTGAACCCCTCCGACGCCGATACGGCCAGAACTGGATGCTGGGTGGAAAACAGTGCATTGACCTGCGCTATTTTTAGCTGCAGGTGCTGTTGCTGAAGTAAAGAAGGTTGGTGAGTGACGAGATCCCATTCCCGGCAAGGCTCTATTTTATCGGCCTGGTTGAGGACGAATAGAAAACGGGCGGGGTCTGCCCCTTGAGAAATCAATTGATTATAGCAACGGATATCATCATTCCACGCCCGGTCATCAGCTTTCAGCACCCAGATAATCAAGTCCAGTTTATCCAGCCAATGTTGATATAACCGTTTATAAATGCGGTCACGTTCTGGCGTTTCACCTATTCCAGGAAAGTCCACAATGAGTAAGGCATACGGCGCAAGGCTCAGTTGATAACGCCCTACCTGTCGGGTACACCCCTTGACTGCGCTGACTTTGGCGGGTGGCGGAGTAAATAGGGTATTGCAGAGGCTGGATTTACCCACACCGGTTTTACCCATAATGGCAATCGTTGGCTCGTAATGAATGCACTGATGTATATGTTTGAGAATGGCAAGAGAGAGGTATTCAGGGAAAAAGGATAGTGGTTGTGTCAAGGCAGCGATGCCTTGTTCGGTTTTATCTGGCACATTAACCTCCGTGATTTGAAATTACAAAACGGCAGAAAAATCTGCTGCCGTTCTCATGGAGATAATATAGGTCTGAATATTTATGGAGCGAAAGGCTATGATATTCTTTTGAATTTCACATCTCTGGGATGAATATGCACCATGTAATTTACAGATTCCAAACCAGTATCGCTGTTTATATCGATGTAATGAAAATCCTTATATTCATCCGTAATGTAATCCAGCTTGTATAAAGAAACCCCAACAAAATACCCTCCCGAACGAGAAGTAGATGCGTTATCTATTAAAACCAACCGTTCATATTTCATGTTACCCCAACCATTTACGGCTACATCCTTGAACTGTTTAAATTTGACCTGAAGAAGGTCAAGCCGACTATTCATTGCATCATTAATGAAAAGTGGTAATGCATGCAACTCAGGTCGAATTTTAAATATGATGGAACCATGGTCATCACGATAATACCGAACTACTGCTTTCTTAACGAATAAATGAAGAATATCTGGTGTGCCACCAAGCTGACCAATGATGATTGGCACCCTACTGTTAACATACTCTTTCAGTGACTCTCGGATTAGTTTTTTTAATTCATCACTAACATTAGCCCCCAAAGTTCCAGACTGAGTATGCCTCGTAAATTTTACATCAGGGGCTGCATATTGATAATCAGGTAGCACTATTGACCTGGCATTTAACGTAACCAGCTTATCTGATGTGTACCCTTCTTTCGGCACCGACAAGGTGTGATGGAGAATACGTGTTAAATTCCGCTTTTGTATCTTCACTTCGTCTGTGTTTGTATCTGCGCGTAATCCCTCCAGAAAAAAAGTATCCGTTGCATCAGACCTGAGGCTGGCGATAACGATTTTCTGCACAAGTCCTGAAAGTGTGAGATCCGTCTTTTGAGCTAGTTTTTTTAGAGCACTGTAGAGCGACTTGGATGGGAGATTAACGGTTATCCGGTTATTACTGGGCATTTTTACCTCTCAAGGTGCAGCACCTTTTCAATCCAAAATAGTACAGCACTTTTCATAACATGTTGATATATTAATATAGATATTCTAACACACACAAGAAAGATACTCGACTCCTCTGCCCCCCTTTACTGTAGCCAGTGCAAACCTTTCGCTGTTTTAAGTATTTTTTTACTGGGCTTTGTATTGCATGGAAGACTTAGCCATTTCGCCCTGCTCACAACCTCTCTTGCCGATTACTGCGTCAGAAATCCTCCGATCGTTGTTCTGGCAAACCAACTTAGGCTTTGCAATACAGAAAGAGGCTATACGTTCTTCAGTTAAAAATTACTGTAGGCCCTAACGCTTTTTGATCCACTTCAGACAGCATTCAGACAACGTATAAACGCAAGAGGAATATGAGCTAAATCCCTCGAAAAGTTCAACGATAACTCGGGAGTGATTTCAGCAGGTTTACAGACTCGTCGAAGCCTGATTTTGGCGAATCCTTCTACTATTGCAAACTGCCTTTATCCACTCGCCCTTGTCTCCGTATTGTTAATAATGGAGATCAAGTCATCTAAAGATATAGGGGTATGAATAGAGCTATTAGTACGACATAACCACCTGTATGCACTTGAGTACTGTCAGTACAAGAGAGGCTGACACTCAGTAGAAAATTACCAGAGATCCGATGAACTGAACTCAATCAGCTAAGGACTCAACGTAATGAACAAAAAGAAATCAGATAAATGCACGCCTAATGAATACTATGTCAAAAGGATCAGCGAAACGGTAGATAAAGCCCTTGCGGACTATCCCCGTGTGATGGCTGTCAGATTTGACCTTCGCTTCCCCGACGAAGAAGAAAGGATGGACTGCCCTACACGCTATTACGACGCTCCCGATGTTATTTCCAACTTTATTGCCTCAGTGAAATCCCAGATTAAAGAGGACGTTAAGCGCAAGAGAAAAGCAGGTAAGACAACGCTGACCTGTAAGGTAAGGTTCGTATGGGTGCGGGAACTCAATCAGGATGAAACAAAGCACCACTATCACGTTCTTTTGCTACTTAACAAGGATGCCTATCCCTGGCCTGGTAAAATACAAACAGAACCGATGTTTAATTTTTACAGCATCTATCAAATCGTGATTAACGCCTGGATCCGGGCAATTAAACGTGATGACCATGAAAAAAACCATCATGGGCTTATCCATCTTCCTATCAGGGGGTTTTATTCTTTAAATCGTAATAAACCTCACTTTGAGACTGACTGCCAAGCATTAACCCAAAGAGCGATGTATCTGGCTAAAGAATTTAGTAAAGACCACTCAGACAGCAGGCGTAATCTAGGTTGTTCTCAAGGGTAAATGTCAAGACAGTATTTTATTACTCGCATGTGGATGTTGAGAAGGAGAAAGTGCCAACGGTTAATCATACCTGTACGGCACATCTCCATACCTCTCAACCTTCCATATGGAGACCGTCATTATGACAACTCAGAATAATTTACCCTTCCAGCACAACAACGAGCTTGTCGATATGGCATTCATCACCACCTATACCAAAATGACGGATAAGTGGTTCTACAAACTTATTCAGGATGGTGCTTTCCCTAAGCCTATCAAGCTCGGGCGCAGCTCCCGCTGGCTCAAAAGCGAAGTGGAAACCTGGATGCAGCAGCGTATTGCGCAGTCCCGCTCGTAATCCCCAACTCAGCCATTTACTGCTAAATCACCGCCCATCCATCTGAACTGAATCATTCCATCATACGCACACAGCCAGCCTGCCCATACAGGGACGGCTTTCGCCTACGTGCTGTCTGGCGGTAAGGAACAACATCATGTATGCCAAATCTTTTATTGCCCATGCTTCACGTGGGCGGTTGACCTCTGCAGTCACCGTCAAAGCGTACCCCTTACGACCGTTAAGCCTGCCATCTGTGAAGGCTGACTGGTGTTGCATGGAATGCGTTCAGTATTACTAAGGAGAACGCTATTGATCCCGTTGCCATAGCGGTTCCAACAGCACAGAGGGACCGGCGAGGCTTTCCCTATCGTGGAAACCCGGAGCAGAGAGAGTTACATGCGTATGATGAAGTGTTATATCGCGAATACCTCCGCAGGACGATTTGTGACAGCTAAAGAGGCTACCAGTACGGAAGGTGACACTTTGAGCTGCACCGCCTGCGGGTGTCGATTGTTACTTAATGTTGGCACACTAGTTGAGGAAGCTTGGTTTGAGCATGACCAGCAGACCATAGCCCAAGATGTACTCATCAACTGCGCGCTTCTTGCCCCGGAAGTGAAAGCTGAAGCTCGGCATAAAAGCTGCGCAATATGCTCAACGGACTAGATGCAATGTGATGACGATGTTCTGGTACTGCGTGTGGTGCGGTGACCATTATCAGGGCATTAAGCGCTGTTACAAGTGTCAGGCCGGTATCTACAGCATCTAAGAAGTGAACTGGCAGAAAAACTACTGCTGCAGTACCGGAGATTTGTAAGAGACGCTTGCATTGGTATGAAGCGAGCGGTTAATGAGCCTATATTTCTAGCGGCTCATTAACCGCCACAGGTTATAAAATAACCCAAGGAAATATGTGTGACATTAAAGTGACATGCTGGATTTTGCCGTTCCCCTAGTTTGTCACAGTCAGCAGCACCGCGTCAGTTTCTGGAAACAGTATCCGCTTCATGCATCAACTTATCTACCAGTGGTTTAAAGAAGGATGGGAGAGGGAGCGGCTCACCCTCCTCATCCACATTGTTACAGTCAAACCATACTCCGTTCTCATGCGCGATAAAGAACGTTTCCTCTTCACTTACTGTAAGCTCGATACATGGCCATGCATCACCATAGACCGAGTGATAGGTCACGGCAGTGAAAGGCGCGTTTCCATCCTCTCTGCGAAGAAGGGCCAACAACCTTTTCGAGAGCACCCAACTGTGCAGCTCCCGGAAATAGCCGCGAAGGTTTGTCTTACTTAGCAGATACACTTGGTTATCTAACTTGTCGATAATTCTTTCCGAACAATAGCGAATGGTCTCAGGGTCTTTCACGACCAGTTCACGCCAGCCGCCTGGGTTTGCTTCCTGAATAATTTCTCGGAGCGTATTTGACATATCTTCTTTTTTATTTAGCTTATCCAGCAGCTCAATAAACACGCTTTTCTCTGTCACCCTCAGCCAGTTCTCATTACGCTCACGCCAAGACTGATGCGAAGGCAGGCAAAATGTGTATCGTTGTCCTTTCTGCCATATCAGATAGTCTCCCAGTGACAGCAGCGCACGTTCAAGTAGGTGCTCGTAGTTATGCAGAACCTTTTCGTTAAGGACCCAATAGGTTTTCTCTGTCAGAGATATAAATCGGGTAAGATCGTAACCGCTATTCTCAGCAGTTTTGGCCCCCTTGAGCAGCCCCCTTATGCGACCTTTAAGATGAGGATGAGATTCTGCCCGAATTAAGGCAGGCTCCCATGCACTATCCAGAATAATCAGCTTTGCTTTAAGGGCTTCTTCATCCCACTGCTCGTTAAAACCCAGTCGAACTTCAACTGTACGAAGACAGCTGTATATGTCATCAGCATAGGGGGCCAATTCATCAAGTGAACGAATAATCCCCACTGCAACTTGATTACTGTCAATACGCATGGTGTAAAGGAAGTTATCGGTTACACGGCTCCATTGAGAGTGCTGCTCAGCGAAGCGGACATCGATGGACGATCTCTTGGCAGTAATAAATGCACAGAGTGCATAAAAACGGCATGCTCCGAGTAAGTCAGAGCCCGTCAGAAATTCCATCAGCAAGCTACGGTGTTCACGGGTTGCGTGCGAAGAGCAAAGAAAATCTAGTATGGATGAGATGATCTGAATGTTCCTAGGGTTGAAGGTATCCCTCGCTTCAAATTCTGAGGAACTAAAACCTTCACGGGTGCTTCTCAGGGTGTTGAACCAAGCCGTATTTAGATTTGCCAACAGATATGCAGGTTCAGATGACTGACTGCATTCAAGAAGAAACGCCATCCGCTTAAAAAAGCGTAGAAAGAGGGTATCAAAGCTTTCGATCCTTTTTTTGCTCAGGCTCCAGAACATATCGGTCCAGGCCTGATCGATTTTCTCACCAAAGGTCACAGCACCGGGCTGCTGGCTCATTCTGCCTGAAAGCCAGGCTTTGAAATTTTCGAAATCAGTAAGCGATTTTCCTCGCGAATTCATTTTGATATAGAGATCGTCAGAAAGTCCAAATGAGGACAGGTTCAGATACTGGAATACCACTGGCCGGGAGTCAGAACTGCATAGTTTTGCATAAAGCTCACTCGGCACGTCACCGAAGCATGATTGAATCGCATTGAGCATCGTCAGGCTGGCGGAGACCGTAGGGTCCTGAAGCCAGGAGTGATAAAACCAGCTGCTATCCGTTATCTGCTCCCGAAGAGTGGGGGCATTCTCCGCAAACTTTAGGCCACTGTTGTCGGCTCGCACCAGAGCATGGAAAAACTCCGTTGCGGCAGTGCGGGTCTGATAGGTGAAACGGGATTTGCCCTGATAAGTGAATCGTTCACTGAAATCAGCATATTTCGACTCTTTGTTCGCCAGATACCAGTGCAGCAGGAAGAGAGTCGTAAGGCGCTGCTGACCATCTAGGACCGAAAGGGTAGGACTCTCCTCAGCGCTGAGGTTTCCATAAATAAAATCGAGATCGAGCGGCAGTGCATCAACAGGAGCTGTTAGTGCTTGGCTGATCGAATGGAGAAACTGATCGCGAATTTCCCAAGCCTCCTCGCGACCCTGAGCATAATCACGCTGTATGATAGGGATCTCAACGTTGCTGACTTCGCTGAATAAGCTGGCGAATGTGATGGTTTTACCTTGTTGCATACGTTGCTCCATCAAAAAATACGGTCAGCGCATCTGTAATTGCGCGTCGGTAGCTATCCTGATCCTGAGCATTCCAGAAAGTCATATCGTGGACGTTACTACTGTAATATTTGAGAAATACATTTCGTGTACCGGGAGGAACAAATGTTGATGCCTTGTCCGCTTCAATAATGCGATTCCGCTTAACCGGAAAGATGGCATTGCGGTAGCTTCTATTAGTTGACTGATCTAAAAGCGTAAGGTTTCCAATGCTGTCATCCCTATCCTGTTGCGGCATACGGCTGTACTCATTCAGAACATCGCTGAAATAGGCTTCAAATTTTTCACTGTCAAAGGGCTCCTCCTGAAGCAACGCCCCCGCACGATCAAAGAGTAGATGCTTTGCTGACCGGGTAGTGTCTGATTCCTCTTCCACTATATCGAAAGGCCGGAAATGCTCTCGCATCACTTCCGTCCAGGCCTTCTGACCGCTGATATTTTCCGGCATTTGCGAGCTGACTGAAGTAATGTGCTCAATGTCCCAGGCGTCGAGTTTGTAATGCCGGAACGGGAAACAGGTAGAGGATGTTTTGTTCGTCAACAAAATGGCAATATTGAAAAGCAGAAGCACGGGACGCAGCGACCGCTCCGGATAGGTCAGCGCGGATAGCGCGGCGTCAATCTGAGTGCTACGCTCGGTTCGCTCCCTGCTCAACGAGCCCACGAGTCCCGGCAGAGCAATGCGCAGAATCCTTTTCTTTAGTCCGGTAATGAATTCTGACTTTTTCTCGCAGCTTTCAGATTCGCTGATGAGCTGTGGAATGACGCTCTCACTATTATTGATAAGATAGCCGACAAGATGATAAGTCACGCGCCCACGGTACCATTCATCCAGCAACATAAAGCGCTGTTTAATAAGCTGCCACACTTTTTCTATGCGATCCTGGTCCTGATGCATTTCCTCCAGGTAATGGGCGAACGACAGGAAGATGTAGTGTGGATCCTGACGGGAAATACCTGACTTTAATGAATCTGCAACCAAGCCAAGTATAAACTCTATGCGGTTACTCTCACGGGTATGGTTACTGATGAAATACCAGAAGTCTTCCTGCTGAAGGCGGCGCTCCGTTTCATCCCACTCCTGCGCAATTCTGAGCTGATTAAAGCGAACGCTGAGTTCGGTCGCCTGACTGAAATTTCCGGCATTGAGCAGCAGTGCTTTGACCAGCTCTGCGTTGGTTAGCGGGATTTTTCCACGATTAAGCCGGGAAAAGACCTCCGTCACATTTGCCTGATCGCTTAGCTGATACCAGATCACTTTTACATTTTTACCGGCCTCATCATCATTCAGCAGAGTCTGCAAAAAGCTGAACTTATAGACAGGCGGTCGTGAACTGAACCATGCGTCTATTGCTTCCCGAGCCTGATTCATATGATAAAAATCAATATTATCATCTGCGTGATCGCTATTGATATTGCTAAGGAAACTTGCACTCTCAGGGCGGGTTTCGTAGCGCAGAGAGTACCCTGAATGTCCAAGCATAGCGGCAATGTCTTTCAGATAATGAAGGATAATGCAGATAGTTGTCAGGCGCTGCTGACCATCAACCAATTCCCATTCTTCGCCACACTGCTTAATAACAACAGGCTGTAGGCAGTAGAAGGCTTTGCGGGAACTTGACTCGCTGTTTTTCTGAAATTCCGCGATGTCATCCAGCAGATCTGTTACCTGCCTTGGCGTCCAGCGATAGCCCCGCTGGTATGAAGGTATGAAAAAACGCTGTTTCATCAAGTCGCTAATTGGCCTAAGGAGAAGTTCATTGCTCGTGGTCATGTGCCTCCCTGCATGCCTGATTTTTCCGGCCGCATGTTAAGTAGTTTAAGTCAGTTATAACAGTAATAATTAACGTTAACAGTCCGATATTCTAAACGCAGGGTCTTTGGCCTGCTTCGCTTTTTGCAAATGGTGCGCAGCGGTACATCATCTTTTTCCCAGAGAAGGTAAACCGCCGGAAACAACAATCCTGCGTCCGCCATGACCTGCCCCCAGGATTAGATACAACGCTCACTTAGTAATGTCGGATCCTTCACTATCAGAATTACCCTTTCTCCAGGCCGCCGCAAATTCAGACGGCGTCTGATAATTCAGCGCGGAGTGCGGGCGGCACTCATTATAATCCTGACGCCATTCACTGATGGTTTTCCTGGCATGACTGACGTCACTGAACCAGTGTTCATTCAGGCATTCATCGCGAAAGCGTCCGTTAAAACTCTCAATAAATCCGTTCTGTGTCGGCTTGCCGGGCTGGATAAGTCGCAGCTCCACGCCATGCTCAAAGGCCCATTGATCGAGTGCGAGGCAGGTAAATTCCGGGCCCTGATCCGTTCTTATCGTCGCCGGATAGCCGCGAAACAGCGCAATGCTGTCCAGAATACGCGTGACCTGCACGCCTGAAATCCCAAAGGCAACAGTGACCGTCAGGCATTCCTTCGTGAAGTCGTCTACGCAGGTAAGGCACTTGATCCTGCGACCGGTGGCCAATGCGTCCATGACGAAATCCATCGACCAGGTCAGATTGGGCGCCGCCGGACGGAGCAGCGGCAGACGTTCTGTTGCCAGCCCTTTACGACGTCTTCTGCGTTTTACGCCCAGGCCACTGAGGTGATAAAGCCTGTACACGCGCTTATGATTAACATGCAGCCCTTCACGGCGCAGCAACTGCCAGATGCGACGGTAGCCAAAACGCCTGCGCTCCAGTGCCAACTCAGTGATGCGCCCTGATAAATGCGCATCTGCAGCCGGGCGCTGAGCCTCATAGCGGCAGGTCGACAGGGATAAACCCGTGAGCCTGCAGGCAAGACGTTGCGACAGACCGGTCGCATCACATATCAACATCACGGCTTCCCGCTTCTGGTCTGTCGTCAGTACTTTCGCCCAAGAGCCACCTGAAGCGCCTCTTTATCCAGCATGGCTTCGGCAAGCAGCTTCTTGAGTCTGGCGTTCTCTTCCTCAAGCGACTTCAGGCGCTTAACCTCAGGCACCTCCATACCGCCATACTTCTTACGCCAGGTGTAAAACGTGGCATCGGAAATGGCGTGCTTGCGGCAGAGTTCACGGGCGGATACCCCGGCTTCAGCCTCGCGGAGAATACTGATGATCTGTTGGTCGGAAAAACGCTTCTTCATGGGGATGTCCTCACGTGGCTTATGAAGACATTACTAACATCGGGGTGTACTAATCAACTGGGAGCAGGTCACATCGCACGCCATTATGTTTAGCTTGTCATTATCATCCTAGCCATCCCATCCAAACGCTTCTTGGTTTTCTCCCAGTCAGGCATTACCTGCCCCATGAGCCGGTTGAAGCGGCTTAATCGTAAGACCCTCGGATACTCAAAATCACCAGAAATGCATGATAAAATTATCGGTACATTCATTGAGCGTGAGCACTACCTGCAATGACCCGATCTACGCATTGAATACGCGACCAATTAATTGGCTTGCCACTGTCGTAGCCGTTTCGATCAAGTGATCAAAATTGGTTGTGAAAATACAAGGAATGCGCCCTGTCGTTAGAAGAGATCCAATGACCTTGTGCGCAAACGACGGGGAACCTTGCTTCACCGCATTTTCAATATATAAACGGCGCTCTTCCTGAGTGGAATAAACCGCCTCAAAAGCAGCAGCATATTCAGTCGGATCTCCTGAAGGGGGGAGTACTGGGTGAGTTTTGAAAAAAAGATTGATTCTATCGACCCAAAGAGAGTCATTGGCATCGACTTCTTGCGTTTTTAAGCCGGTTAACTGACAGAATAATCGCTTCTTAAAGTCCAACATAATCGAATAACCGGTTGGAATTCCAGCAGATGCAGACGCTCCAGCTCCAAGAAACCATGCAAATCTTTCTGGTTTCAAAGCGAGGGTATTAACAAACTGAAGTCCCGTCAAAGTTTGACTCATCTGCGGTCCCCCTTCGCGTAGGTTATATAGGTTACGTTATAAGCTGACTTAGAATGGATACTAACAGTATCAATTTAATGAATTTAATCTATAGCTGCTATACCAAAGCTCGCGTATATCTCACAAAAATTGAGTGATAACCTGTGATAACATCCACAGATATCTTGTTGTATCCATTGCATAAGGCAACGATTTAATGGAGCAGTCTCGCAATTTTGAAATGCTACGCAGTAAGTGGCCTGATTTAGCAAGCCTTGCGACCGCAGCAGAACAGTACGTCCATTCCGATCCAGAAAGTTGCTTGGTTAAACTACGTAACTATGACGAACAGATTGTCCGTTGGATCTACCGACAGGAACGTCTACCTGAAGGTTTCAAAGCTAGTTTGTATGATCTGATGAATGCTTCTGTATTTACCAGCATCATGCCTGAAGCAATTGTGATGAAAATGGACGCTCTGCGCATTCATGGTAATCGTGCAGCTCACGGAAGCACCATTAAAGCTCAGGATGCATACTGGTTATTAAAAGAAGCATTTCTGTTAGGACTATGGCTTTACGTTCGTTACGCTCAGGGGAATGTTGATGACTGCCAACCTTTTGCTCTACCTCCATTGTCTGATGCTCTAAATACTTCAGTTAATCTTACAGAACAGCAAAAACGTTTAGATACGGCGATCAAAGATCTTGATAGTGCTCGCGAGCGGGAAATTGCGCTTCAGCGCGCATTGCAAAAAGAGCATGAAAAAACAGAAGTACTTGAACAACGTCTACATGAAGTAAAAGATCGTAACCAGCAAGTTGCTGACATTCTATCACTGGATGAAGCTGAAACTCGCCGCCATCTGATTGACTCGCGCCTCATTGCTGCAGGCTGGGATGTAGCTCCTGACGCTGCCAATACTGAACAGGTGTCTCAGGAGCATCCTGTTAAAGAACAACCAACGACATCCGGAAAAGGATTTGCAGATTATGTACTGTGGGATGATAGCCACAAACCGATTGCCGTAGTTGAAGCAAAAAAAACTAAAGTCAGTCCAGATAAAGGTCGTACACAAGCCAGACTATATGCTGATTGGCTAGAGAAAGAATACGGGCAACGCCCTGTTATTTTTTATACCAATGGCTACGATATTTATCTGTGGGATGACCATAAAACACAGGGCTACCCACCACGTAAAGTATTCGGTTTCTACAGTAAAGAAAGCCTGCAATATCTGATTCAACAACGCGAGACCCGCCTACCACTGAATGAGGTTCCCCACGCCAGAGACAGCAAAGGTGAGCTAGTCGCTGGCCGCTTGTATCAACAAGAGACCCTAGCGAGGGTGAGTGAACGTTTTACCCAGAAATATCGTCAGTCGCTCATTGTACAGGCTACTGGCACGGGGAAAACTCGAGTTGCCATCGCTTTGAGTAAACTGATGATTGATGCCCGCTGGGTAAAGCGCGTGTTATTCCTTTGCGACCGAAAAGAGCTGCGTAAGCAGGCAGGTAACGCGTTTAAACAATATATCAGCGACCCTATGTATGTGGTTGGCGTATCCCCAAAGAAAGATATGCTCAATGCCCGTGTCTACATCGCGACCTATCCGGGGATGATGAACATCATGGATCGTTTTGATGTTGGTTACTTCGATCTCATTATCGCTGATGAATCACATCGTTCCATCTATAACGTATACGGAGATTTGTTTAAATACTTTGATGCGTTACAGGTAGGCCTGACAGCAACCCCTATTGATATGGTCAGTAAAACCACCTTTGGGTTGTTTGGCTGCGAAGGACGCATTCCTACGGCAAACTACAGTCTCGAAGATGCAATAGCAGACAACAATCTGGTGCCCTATGAAGTGGTCACCCACACGACACAGTTTTTACGTGAGGGAATCAGGCGCGATAATTTAAGCAATGCTCAGATACGTGAACTAGAAGAACAGAATATAGATCCCAATACACTGGAATTTGATAGCAAAGCCATCGACGATCGGGTCTATAACCGAGACACTAACAGGCTGATTTTACGTAATCTGATGGAAAAAGGCCTGAAAGATAAAGACGGGCAGCTTCCTGGCAAATCGATCATTTTCGCCAGGGGGCACAACCACGCCATCTTGTTGAGAGATCTGTTTGATGAGATGTATCCGCAGTTTGCTGGTCGATTTTGCCAGGTTATTGATAATCAGGAAGTCAGAGCGGAACAACTGATCGAGGATTTCAAAGGGTTGGATGAAAGTTGCAACAAAGAGCTTATCATCGCTATTTCGGTTGATATGTTAGATACCGGTATTGATGTACCGGAAATCGTCAATCTGGTTTTCGCAAAACCGGTTAAATCAAAAGTGAAGTTCTGGCAGATGATTGGCCGTGGGACACGTCTCGCTAAAGGTCTATACGGTGTTGATGAGAATGGAAAATCACTGGATAAAGAGAAATTCCGCATATTTGATCATTGGGGCAATTTCGAGTATCACGAACTTAATACCGAAGAAGCCGAGGTTACAGCCAGCAAGCCCCTAGCACAGAAACGTTTTGAGGCATGGATTGAGCTAGGCCGGGCGGCATTACGAAAGTTTGATAAACAAGCAGTTAATCGCGTTGCGGCACAGCTATTGGTACAAATTAATGCTCTGGATGATAACTCCATATCAGTGCAAGAAAGATGGCAGCAAAAAGCACAATGCAGCGATGAAAAGCTTTTGCAGCAATTTGCCCCACAGACCCAACAGATATTACTGGATTTTATTGCACCACTGATGCAATGGGTTGATGTACGCGGCCAAAGTGACGCCATGCGTTTCGATATGGACATGCTAACTGCACAAACTGCCCGCTACACCAACGTAGAAGAGCTGGATGTGCTATGGCCTACCGTAGTTGAAAAGCTAGAAAGGCTCCCCCCTCATTTAGTGCAGGTACAGCAACAAGGGGCTCGCATAAACAATTTGCGAGAACTTTCCTGGTGGAAACAAGCTAGTTTTGATGATTTCGAAGATATGCGTATTCATCTGCGTGGCATCATGCATCTGATGGAAAAAGAAGTCATACCGTCAGTTGGAACGCTTACGGTAGATATTACTGAGGATGTAACTCAGATAGAAACCGCCATCAGGAAAACACAAGTTCGAACTGTAGATTTCAGACTTTGGCGTCAACAGGTTCAGGGGGCACTGGAACCATTATTCCAGCAAAACCCCGTACTCAAGAAAATCAGACATGGTGAACCAGTCACACCTGAAGAACTGGACGAATTGGCAAAACTGGTGCTAATCCAAAACCCCAATGTCGATATTCGCGATCTGAAAAGCTTCTTTCCACAGGCAACTGCCAGTCTGGATAAGCTTTTACGCACGATTATCGGTATGGATGGGCAAGCAGTTGCTGAACGCTTCGCTATGTTTGCATCTGAAAATCACCTTAACAGCCAGCAGATTCGTTTCCTGGAAATGCTCAAAAACCATATCCGTGATTACGGTACTATCGAGATGAAACAGCTCTTCGAACAGCCATTTACCCAGATACATGGCGAGGGTGTCACTGGAATCTTCCCTGATATGCAGCAGATCGTGACATTGCAAAAAATCGTAGAAGAGTTGGGTGTAGTCATTCCGTCACCGGCGCTATAATGCTCCCTTTCAAGCCTCGTACATCCCGGGGCTTTCTCTTATCAGAGCTGCCATCGGTAGCGATAAACGTGAATTAAAGAAGCCTTATGATCACAAGAGAATTAAAGAGCAGTATTGATAACTTATGGGAAGATTTTTGGGTTGGTGGCATCACTAACCCCCTGACGGTGATCGAGCAAATCACTTACCTGATGTACTCCCGGATGCTCGACAGCCTTGAGCTGAAGGACGAAAAGCGTAAGCAACTGACAAAAATCGATTTCAAGCCACGCTTTGCCCCTGAACAACAAGAGTTTCGTTTCAGCCAGTACAGCAATTTAGGTGCCGATGAAATGATGGAAGTGGTCCGTGACGGTGTATTCCAGCATTTTCGGACATTAGGCAGCAGTGATTCACTTTTGGGCAACTTTATGAAAGATGCCCGTCTGGAGATAGTGAAACCGTCACTATTGACCAAAGCAGTAGAGATGATCAAAAACTTGCCGTTGGATCGTGGTGATACCAAGGGTGATTTGTATGAATACCTACTCAGCAAACTCACAACTGCCGGCATTAACGGTCAATTCCGTACACCCCGTCACATTATCCGCGCCGTCGTAGAGATGATGGAGCCTAATCCTGCTCGTAACGAAACCGTTTGTGATCCTGCTTGTGGTACTGGGGGTTTTCTGGCTACAAGCTATGAGTATCTGCTGGAAAAATACAGCTCCCTTGAGTCGATTCATAGCGAATTAGGTGTGAATGAGCGAGGTGAACTGGAAGAACAGAAAATTTTTACAGGTGACCTGCTAACCGATTATCGTGCTCACGTGGATCAGAACATGTTCCATGGCTATGACTTTGACACCACCATGCTGCGCATCGCAGCAATGAACCTGATTATGCATGGCGTAGAACAGCCGGATATTCATTATCAGGATACAATGAGCCAAAGCTTTAGCGACAACTTCCCACAGGCCAGTAAGAATGCTTTTAACTTGATTCTGGCAAACCCACCGTTCACTGGTTCTCTGGACGAAGAAGACATTGATCCTTCTCTGCTGGCAACAGTTAAAACAAAAAAAACCGAACTCCTGTTTTTAGCACGTATTCTGCAAATGCTGAAGGTTGGTGGCCGCAGTGCAACGATTGTACCTCAGGGTGTACTGTTCGGTTCCAGCAAAGCCCACCAGTCATTGCGCAAAACTCTTGTAGAAGACAATCAACTTGAAGCCGTTATCAATCTACCTTCTGGTGTGTTTAAACCTTACGCTGGAGTGGCAACAGCGATCCTAATATTTACTAAAGGTGGGCAAACCGATAACGTCTGGTTTTATGACCTCAAAAACGATGGCTACAGCCTGGATGACAAACGTAATCCTATA
Organism: Serratia sp. AR11; assembly: GCF_056376275.1. Classification (NCBI taxonomy): domain Bacteria; kingdom Pseudomonadati; phylum Pseudomonadota; class Gammaproteobacteria; order Enterobacterales; family Yersiniaceae; genus Serratia; species Serratia sp. AR11. The sequence continues at coordinate 513,669 of NZ_CM150739.1, read as the reverse complement.
AAAGATAGCGACTTACCCCATCTTATTGCTAGTTGGAAACATTATCGTCAATGCAAAGGTTTTCCTACAGATAATTTCTTAGGCGATAAGTTTAGCTCTCTATTGAAGCAACAATATCCACAGGGAATTAATACTACCACGGATTATCTGGACCGTACTCAAATTGCATTTATCGTACCAAAGGTGGATATAGCTACTGAAAAGTACGATCTTTCAATAAATCGTTATAAGAAAGTGGTATATGAAGCTGAACAACATGAAGATCCAAAAATAATATTACAACGGCTAAAATCATTGGAGAATGATATTATCTCAGATCTGAATGATTTGGAGGATATGCTGTGAGATGGCCGAACGTAAAGCTAGGTGATATCGGAGAATTCAAAGCAGGATTTGGGTTTCCACATGAATTTCAAGGCAAAAAAACAGGTCAATATCCTTTTGCAAAAGTTGGCGACATATCTACCTTGGCGAGAGCTGGTGAATTATACATATCAAAAGCTGCAAATTATGTCAGTAGCGAAGATATTGAAATTTTAAAAGCAAAAACACTTCCTGCGGGAACCATTGTTTTTGCTAAAATAGGTGAAGCAATAAGACAAAACTTCCGATTGATCACATCTGTAGAAATGGTCGTTGATAATAATGTAATGGGATTAATTCCCAACACTCAAATTATAGATGTAGATTATTTATATCATTTCTTATGCAAATTAGATCTTTATCAATATATTGGAGCCACAACGGTACCAGCCCTGAGGAAATCGGTTTTAGAAAATCTAGAGATACCACTCCCTACACTAAGTGAACAACAAAATATAGCGGCAATCTTAAATAAAACAAAATCCATACAATTTAAACGTGATTACGCTATCAAACTTGCGGATGAATTTCTGCGTACTACATTTTTGAGTATGTTTGGTGACCCAGAAAACAATCCTAAACAATTCCCTATTGGTACTATTCGAGATCTTGTGAGTTCAGCAAACTATGGCTCCTCGGGTAAAGCATCAGAACATAGTGGAAGATATCCTATGCTCAGAATGGGAAATATTACATACCAAGGATATTGGGATTTCACAGATTTGAAATATATCGATTTAGATGAGAAATCTAAAGAAAAATTTTTAGTACGAAAAGGTGATTTGTTATTTAATAGAACAAATAGCAAAGAACTGGTAGGAAAAACAGCTGTATTTGAAAACGATATTGAGATGGCTTATGCTGGTTATTTAGTTCGAGTTAGAACAAATAAACTTGGAAATAATCACTATATATCAGGATATTTGAACTCTGCTCATGGTAAGAATACTTTAATAAACATGAGCAAAAGTATTGTTGGCATGGCCAATATAAACGCTCAAGAAATGCAAAATATTAAAATCCTTATACCACCTGCAGAATTGCAATATAAATACGAGGAAATATATAAAGCAGTAAGAAATAGAGTCGGCACTTATATTAAGAGTAAAACTGAGCTCGATAAATTATTCAACACTCTCAGCAATCAATTATTTAACTAAAGTTAACGGAAATCCAATGAAATTAACCAAGCTTTTTTTAACTAATTTCAGGTCTTTCAAAAACACTCAAACCATTGAATTTGCACCTCTCACATTGTTATTTGGTCCAAACAGTGTTGGTAAAACAACTATTTTGATGGCTCTTTTTTATCTGCAACAGATAATAACAAAGGAGCAATGTAATCCTTCAAAAATAGATGCCATGGGTGAAAAAAAGATAGATGGTTTCAAGTCGTTGGTCAATGATGGAGACCTAAATAAGGAAATTAGTATTGGTATTGAGTTTTTGACTGAGACAACTATTGGCAATGAATATAGTGAATATATTGATAGGATATCGGACTTAACTAATTTAGACCTTATAGCAGTAAATGATTTATCTAACGAAGCTAAAAAAATAAAATTAGAATTCTTAATTTCATGGTCATTTTCCAAAAGAACAGCTTATGTTAGAGAATATAAAGTAACAATAAATGATGAATACATTGGAGTACTTCGCTCTAATGAAAACATTGATAAAACCATTATAAATGATATTAACTTCTCTCATCATTTAATTAATGAAGAAGTTGAAAGTGTTAATGAAGATGACTTATTCAAAAACACATTTCATGAAAAATACAACTCCCTTATTGGTGGTAAAAGAGCTGACTTCTTTTACAAAAAAATAAATGAAGATGATGATGATGATGATGATGATGATGATGACTCAAGCATTGATAAAAACTCGGCTAGGCCAGTATTAATAAAAGGATTCGCGGGTGCATTACCACCTTTGGGTTGTTTAGTACAAACAAGTTTAGAAACGTCGGAGCCAGAAAATATATCAGAGCTAATAAACAATGATATTATTAATAGAGCATTAACTCAAATATTTACTTCCCCTCTTGATAAACTAAAAATTCTCTTAGATGATAGTGTATCAATAGGACCAATAAGAATCGTTCCAGATGCTTCATTCAAACCCAATCCTTACACAGAGCAAAAAAACTGGTTTAATGGAACAGCTGCGTGGGATATACTTTATCAATTAGAGTCCAATATTGGTGATGAAAACTTAATTGAAAAAATCAATGACTGGTTATTTTCGGAAGAAAAACTCAATAGTGGATATAAAATTCAAAGAGACATAAATCTACAAGAGATATTAATTCACAACAAACTTGGCTCTGATCAAAAATCCGCATCCTGCTTCTTTAGACCAGATAATTATGCTTTTTTCGGAAAAAATGATGATCCTCAGTTATTCTTTGTAAGTCAAAAAAATAATTTGAAACTTTATCCAAATCAAGTTGGTATTGGTCTCAGCCAAATTCTCCCTATAATCGCTTCAGCCCATATTGTAAAGAATGGTTTCATTGCAATAGAACAACCAGAGCTGCATATTCACCCTGCATTACAAGTTGCGATTGGTGATTTATTCACTCAGCTTCAAGTGCCAATGGTTACAAAGCCAATGTTTATTATCGAAACACATAGTGAGCATATTATACTTAGGCTGCTTCGGAGAGTTAAAGAAAGCAATAACGGTACTCTACCGCATAATCTCATGAAGGTTTTCCCCAATGATATTAGTGTAACTTATATATCTGATACTGATGCTGGAGTTATAGTAAAAAAAATAGCAGTAACTCAAGATGGAGACTTTGAATTTGATTGGCCCAATGGGTTCTTTGAAGAACGGTATGAGGAACTCTAAATGTTACGAGAATATGCTATTGACCCGACTGTGGTTACTTCAGACATTAACATTTTGCAAAGATTCTATTCCGAATTTGGGGCTGAAAATGGAAGAGTGATTGCTGAAGTACCCTTACGTTGGTTTCAAAGTTTTAAAAATGAGCTTAATAAGTTAGGTTTAAGGCCGATAGAAAAAACTAGATATTTAGAGAATCTTAGTAAGAAGATGAAAACTTCTCTGATATCGCGAGGTGATAGACAACTAGCAGAAGATGAAAGTTGGATTTCACATGTAGTAACTATCCATAGCAGAGAACAATTCAATGCGATACTGTCTGATAGTGATGATATTAACAGACAGATTTATAATTATCCGAGAATGATTGAGTTTACTCCTACTCATTGGGATATTGCACATTCAATTAGCGTAAATCCTACTGCTGATGATATTGTGAATACAATCCAAACCTCAATCAATTTATCTACTCAATTTATTTTCATTGATCCCTATTTTAATATCATTGACGATAGATTCAGATCTCCATTTTTCAAATTCATTACTAAAATAAAAAATAATAGAGCACGAACCAATTGTCTACAGTTACACTTATGTGAACAAACAGATATGAGAAGAAACCAAATAGAACGCAGTATGAATGACCATTTAGTTCCATTTTTGAAAGATGGGTTTACAGTCGAGGTACATATCTGGCCAAATCAATATATTCATGATAGGTTTATTCTTACAAATAAAGTTGGATACTCATACGGCCATGGATTAAGTACAGGGAATAATTTAAATATTAATATCACTCGATTAAGTGAGAATTTGCGGGAAAATGAGAAAAAAAGGTTTTGTGATTATACACAACGACTAGGTGAATCAATGATATTTACCAGCACATAAAAATCCGGACAACTAATCGTATCAAATTATGATAAACGATTAAACAGAGCCCGCAGAAGCCTTAGATTAAGGCCACTGCGGGTAGATTTATTAGTTCTTTCCAAAATCAAACGGACTAACCCCCTTTTCCCGATTCACATCCAGATAATCAGCCCACCACTGCACCATTAGCCTGCGCTCCCCTAGGTGCTCGGCCTTATGGATATAAGCCGCACGCACAGAGTTACGTTCCTGATGACTCATCTGCCGTTCTACCGCATCCTTCGACCACAATCCTGACTCAATCAACGAACTACACGCCATCGTCCTAAAACCATGTCCGCAGACTTCAACTTTCGTATCGTAGCCCATAACCCGCAAAGCCTTATTCACCGTGTTCTCACTCATCGGTTTACGAGGATCGTGATCACCAACGAAAATCAGCTCTCGGTTTCCACTCATGCTTTTGATCTTTTCCAGAATGGTCAGAGCCTGGCGGGATAAAGGAACAAGATGGGGAGTCCGCATTTTCGAACCTCGATGTGAATGCTTCACACCTTCCAGTAGCTCACGCTCTCCCGGAATCGTCCACATTGCGTTTTCAAAATCGACTTCTGACCAACGAGCAAATCGCAGCTCACTAGATCGAATAAATACCAATAACGTCAGCTCCACAGCTAAGCGTGTTAGTGGTCTGCCAGTATATGTGTCGATACGATGAAGTAGTTCAGGGATGCGATTAAGTTCTAGCGCAGCGCGATGTTGCCGTTTAGCGGTAGCGACCGCACCAGCGATCTCTTGTGCAGGGTTGTAATCGATTAAACCACTTTGCACGGCAAATCGCATAATTGCTGTAGTTCGTTGTTGTAGACGTGCAGCCACCTCAAGACGTCCAGACATCTCCACAGCTTTGATAGGAATAAGTAAATCTCTGGTTTTTAGCTCAGCGATATTTCGCTTACCAATCGCATCAAAGAGATTATCTTCCAGACTCTTAAGAACACGACCACTATGCGACTCAGACCACTTTTGATTGCTGGCGTGCCAGTCTCTGGCAACAGATTCAAAAGTGATGACCTCTTTAGCCTGATCTACTTTTACTGCACGCTTATGTTCACGAGGATCGACACCGGCAGCAACAAGCCTCCTAGCCTCCTCCCTCTTTTGCCGAGCATCAGCCAGGGATGTTTCAGGATAAACCCCAAAGGCCATCAGGTGTTGCTTGCCGCCAAAGCGAAAGCGGAAACGCCAGTATTTGGAGCCATTAGGGTGTATCAGCAAAAACATGCCGTCGCCATCGACGAGCGAGTATTCCTTTGCCTCAGGTTTTGCCGAACGCACCTTGGTATCAGTCAGGGCCATGATGGTATTCCTTCCATATGCTGCCGTGAGTATATAAGCATTATCGAACCAGCATATATACTCGGTTCTATACTCACAAGCATGTTGATGTGGGGTAACTCAGATTGACGTCGGTTGACTGAAAAGCGGGGCAAAGCCTTGCGGGGACTGGATTTTAGGCATAAAAAAAGACCTCAGTTGAGGTCTATTTACATACATATGGTGCCGAAGGCCGGACTCGAACCGGCACGTATCTCTACGGTTGATTTTGAATCAACTGCGTCTACCGATTTCGCCACTTCGGCACTGCAAGTAGTATGCGGAAAACGTGGGCATTATACCTTTCAGCGATCCGCGTGCAACACTTATCCGTTGTTCAATGAGTTAAGTGCTGAAAAAATCGTCGCCGGGGTCACATTTGGCTGGTTTTATGGGCGCAGCATGCGGCGCCCCTAGGTATTCATTTCGGCAAGAGCCGCCTCACCAGGCCACCAGAAACAAAAAAGGCGTAACCCAATGGCTACGCCCTCTTAAACTGCCTGCAGTGCCGCTACTTGCGTTTCAGCAGCATATAAACGCTGATCAACAAGAACAGCATGCTTGGCAGCAACGCGCCCAGCACCGGCGGCATGTTGTACACCAGGCTCAGCGGGCCGAATATCTGGTCCAGTACGTAGAACAGGAACCCGAAGCTGATACCGGTCACCACACGCACGCCCATCGGCACGCTGCGCAGTGGGCCGAAGATGAACGACAGCGCCATCAGCATCATCACCGCAACGGAAAGCGGCGAGAACACCTTGCTCCACATGTTCAACTGGTAGCGGTTGGCTTCCTGGCCGCTCTGCTTCAGGTACTTCACGTAGTTGTGCAGGCCGCTGATGGAGAGTGAGGTTGGGTCCAGCGCCACCACGCCCAGTTTGTCCGGGGTCAGGTTGGTTTTCCATTCGCCGGTCAGGGTTTGGGTGCCGGTGACCTGTTTTTCGTTGGTCAGGTCAGAGGTATCCACCTGCGAAAGCTTCCATACACCGTCTTCAAAGCTGGCGCTGGCGGCATAACGCACCGTCTCCAGCCTGCGCTGGTCGTTGAAATGGTAGATGTTCACACCGGAAAGCTCTTTCTCGCCCGCAACGCGTTCGATGTAGATAAAGTCGGTGCCGTCTTTCGCCCACAGGCCGTTCTTGGTGGAAAGCAGCGAGCCGCCGTACATCTGCTGCGCGCGGTAGTTACGCGCCATTTGGTCGCCCTGCGGTGCCACCCACTCGCCAATCGCCATGGTCAACAGCACCAGCGGGATGGCGGTTTTCATCACCGATCCGGCGATCTGCATGCGGGTAAAGCCGGAAGCCTGCATCACCACCAGTTCACTGCGCGTCGCCAGTTGCCCCAGCCCGAGCAGTGCGCCCAGCAGGGCCGCCATCGGGAAGAAGATCTCGATGTCCTTCGGCACGCTCAGCAGGGTAAACATCCCGGCGCTGAGTGCCGTGTATTCACCCTGACCCACTTTACGCAACTGGTCGACGAACTTGATGATGCCGGAAAGCGACACCAGCATGAACAGCGTCATGATGATGGTGTTGAAAATCGTCTTACCGATATATCGGTCTAAAACGCCAAACATCAGGCCGCTCCTCTCAGGCGTGCACGCAGCTTACGCATCGGCACCGTATCCCACAGGTTCAGCGCCAGCGCGATCGCAAAGTACGCCGCGTTGACTACCCACAGCCATACCATCGGATCCAGCTTGCCCTTGCCGCCGTTAGAACGCAGCGAGGTCTGCAGCAGGAAGAATATCAAATACAGCAGGATGGCCGGCAGCATGCTCAGCACGCGGCCCTGACGCGGGTTCACCACGCTGAGCGGCACCACCAGCAACGCCATAATGACCACGGAAAGCACTAACGTCAGGCGCCAGTGGAACTCGGCGCGCGCGTCCGGATCGTCAGACGCCAGCAGCGTCTTCATCGACATCTGCTCGGCCTGGTTGCCGTCCACGGTGACCGCACGGTGGCCTACCACTGCTTTATAGTCGTTGAAATCGGTAATGCGGAAGTCACGCAGCAGCGCGGTGCCCTCAAAGCGGGTGCCCTTGTCCAGCGTCACCACCTGCGAACCGTCTTTCATCTGGTTAATCTGGCCATGTTCAGCCACCACCACGGAAGGGCGTTGGTTGCCGTTCGGCCGCAGCTGCGCCAGGAACACGTTGTTAAAGGTGCTGCCCTTAACGTTGCCGATAAACAGCACCGCGTTGCCGTCTTGCGAGGTTTTGAACTGCCCTTCTGCCAGCCCGGCAATGCTTGGGTTGGCTTTGGCTTCGGAAACCACCACGTCCTGATAGCGCGAAGCCCAGGGCCCGACCCAGAACACGTTGGCCGCCGCAATAACGGAGGTGAAAAGTGCCAATACCATGGCCGCAATGATCAGGGTTCGTTTACCCAGTCCGCAGGCATGCATCACGGTGATTTCGCTGTCGGTATACAGCCGCCCAAGCGTCATCAACAAGCCGAGAAACAGGCTTAATGGCAGGATTAGCTGCGCCATCTTCGGCACACCCAATGCGAGCAAAGAAAGAACTAAATTTGTCGGGACATCGCCGTCCACCGCATCGCCTAACACCCTGACTAAATTCTGACAAAAGAAGATCAGAAGCAGGATGAACAGGATCGCGATTTGGCTCTTTAGCGTTTCCCGTACCAGATATCTTATGATGATCACGCTTATTACGCCTGTGAAAACTTGTCTTTTTGCAGGAAAATCGATAGTTTCATCGCTAATCCGCCATTTATTCTCATCATATGGCAACCGACACAGCTAAAATAGTATTACAACATCTAGCATTTGGGTGTCCTATAGGAACTTGCCTATAGTCGCCAAAACAGAGCAATTTACGCCGTTCAGGTTAACATAACTCGTTAACTCAATGGCGGGAGATCGTTACGGAGTGCGCCATTCTAGCCGTAGCGCCTGCCTTTGTCTTTAAGATTCAGGAGAGTGCATGGAGTTCAGTGTAAAAAGCGGTAGCCCGGAAAAACAGCGCAGTGCCTGTATTGTAGTCGGCGTTTTCGAACCGCGCCGCTTGTCCCCTATCGCAGAACAACTCGACAAAATCAGTGATGGTTATATCAGCGCTTTGCTGCGCCGTGGCGAACTGGAAGGTAAAGTCGGGCAGACGTTACTGCTGCACCATGTACCTAACATTCTCTCCGAACGCATCCTGTTAATTGGCTGTGGCAAAGAGCGCGAGCTCGATGAACGCCAGTACAAACAGGTGATTCAAAAAACCATCAATACCCTTAACGATACCGGCTCCATGGAAGCGGTCTGCTTCCTGACCGAGCTGCACGTGAAAGGCCGCAACACTTACTGGAAGGTGCGTCAGGCGGTGGAAACCGCAAAAGAGACGCTCTACACCTTCGATCAGCTGAAAAGCAACAAAGTGGAACCACGTCGTCCGCTGCGCAAGATGGTGTTCAACGTGCCGACCCGTCGTGAGCTCACCAGCGGTGAACGTGCGATCCAGCACGGTCTGGCGGTGTCTTCCGGCATCAAGGCGGCGAAAGATCTCGGCAATATGCCGCCGAACATCTGTAACGCCGGTTACCTGGCCTCACAGGCTCGCCAACTGGCGGACGCCTTCAGCACCAACATCACCACCCGCGTCATCGGCGAACAGCAGATGAAAGAGTTGGGGATGAACGCCTATCTGGCGGTTGGCGCCGGTTCGCGTAACGAATCATTGATGTCGGTGATGGAATATAAGGGCAATCCTAACCCGGACGCTAAGCCAATTGTGCTCGTCGGTAAAGGCCTGACCTTCGATGCCGGCGGCATCTCGATCAAACCTGCCGAAGGCATGGACGAGATGAAGTACGACATGTGTGGCGCTGCCACCGTGTACGGCGTGATGCGCGTGGTGGCGGAACTGAACCTGCCGCTGAACGTGATCGGCGTGTTGGCTGGCTGTGAAAACATGCCGGGCGGCAGCGCTTATCGTCCGGGCGACGTGCTGACCACCATGTCCGGCCAGACCGTCGAGGTGTTGAATACCGACGCCGAAGGCCGTCTGGTATTATGCGACACCCTGACCTACGTTGAGCGTTTCGATCCGGAGCTGGTGATTGACGTTGCCACCCTGACCGGTGCCTGCGTGATCGCCCTGGGCCACCACATCACCGGCCTGATGTCGAACCACAACCCGCTGGCGCATGAACTGATCGGCGCGTCCGAACAGGCCGGCGACCGCGCGTGGCGCTTGCCGATGTCCGACGAGTACTACGAGCAGCTGGACTCCAACTTTGCCGATATGGCGAACATTGGTGGCCGTCCGGGCGGGGCTATCACCGCAGCCTGCTTCCTGTCGCGCTTTACCCGCAAGTACAGCTGGGCGCACCTGGATATCGCCGGCACCGCCTGGCGCTCCGGCAAGGCCAAAGGGGCCACCGGTCGTCCGGTTGCCTTGCTGTCGCAGTTCCTGCTTAACCGTGCGGGGCTGAACGGCGACGATTAAATCTGAGCGGTAATTCAGGTATAATCCCGAGGGGCACAGCATGCTGTGCCCCTACACTTTTTATAGGCAGCGGTGAATCAGACCATGAAACAGGCAACGTTCTATCTAATCGAACACGCGGAACCCGCAGGTGCGCTCAGCGCGCATGAGGCCGTGGCCTGCGCCGTTGCCGCCGAACGCTGGCGTTCCGGCAAGCGGGTGTTGATCGCCTGCGAGAGCCAGGAACAGGCCCAACGGTTGGACGAAGCGCTATGGCAGCGCGATCCGCACCAGTTCGTGCCGCACAACCTGGCCGGTGAAGGCCCGCATTACGGCGCCCCGGTCGAACTGTGCTGGCCCGGCAAACGCGGCAACTCCCCGCGTGACCTGCTGATCGCCCTGCTGCCGCAGTTTGCAGATTTTGCTACTGCTTTCCATGAAGTGGTAGACTTCGTCCCATACGAAGACACCTTAAAACAGTTGGCGCGCGACCGATATAAAGCTTATCGCAGCGTCGGCTTCCATTTGACCACGGCCACGCCGCCAACTCACTGAACAACGATATAAAATGGAAAAGACAAACAGTCACCTCGATACCGCCTACGACCCGAAAGAGATCGAACAGAAGCTGTACGATCACTGGGAAAACCAGGGTTACTTCAAGCCAAATGGTGATACCAGCCAGGAAAGCTTCTGCATCATGATCCCGCCGCCGAACGTCACCGGTAGCCTGCACATGGGCCACGCCTTCCAGCAGACCATCATGGACACCATGATCCGTTACCAGCGCATGCAGGGCAAAAACACCCTGTGGCAGGCGGGTACCGACCATGCCGGTATCGCCACCCAGATGGTGGTTGAGCGTAAGATCGCCGCAGAAGAAAACAAAACCCGCCATGACTATGGCCGCGATGCGTTCATCGACAAAATCTGGCAGTGGAAGGCAGAATCCGGCGGCACCATCACCCGTCAGATGCGCCGTCTGGGCAACTCCGTGGACTGGGAGCGTGAGCGCTTCACCATGGACGAAGGCCTGTCCAACGCGGTACGTGAAGTGTTTGTTCGTCTGCACAAAGAAGATCTTATCTACCGTGGCAAGCGCCTGGTGAACTGGGATCCGAAACTGCGCACCGCCATCTCCGATCTGGAAGTGGAAAACCGCGAGTCCAAAGGCTCCATGTGGCACCTGCGCTATCCGCTGGCCGACGGCGCCAAAACCGCCGAGGGCAAAGATTACCTGGTGGTCGCCACCACCCGTCCGGAAACCGTGCTCGGTGATACCGGCGTCGCGGTGAACCCGGAAGATCCACGCTACAAAGATTTGATCGGCAAAGAAATCCTTCTGCCGCTGGTTGGTCGCCGCATCCGCATCGTCGGTGACGAGCACGCCGATATGGAAAAAGGCACCGGCTGCGTGAAAATCACCCCGGCGCACGACTTTAACGACTACGAAGTCGGTAAACGTCACGGCCTGACGATGATCAACATCCTGACTTTCGACGGCGATATCCGTCAGGAAGCGGAAGTGTTCAACACCCTCGGCGAAATCTGCACCGATTACTGCAACGAGATCCCGGCCCAGTTCCGTGGCCTGGAGCGTTTCGCCGCGCGTAAAGCGGTAGTTGCCGCCTTTGAAGAATTGGGCCTGCTGGAAGAAATCAAACCACACGATCTGACGGTGCCTTACGGCGACCGCGGCGGCGTGGTGATCGAACCTATGCTGACCGACCAATGGTACGTGCGTACCGCTCCGCTGGCGAAAGTGGCGGTGGAAGCGGTTGAGCAAGGCGAGATCCAGTTCGTGCCGAAGCAGTACGAAAACATGTACTTCAGCTGGATGCGTGACATTCAGGACTGGTGTATCTCACGTCAGCTGTGGTGGGGTCACCGTATCCCGGCCTGGTACGACGTGAACGGCAAAGTCTATGTTGGCCGCAACGAAGCAGAAGTGCGCAGCGAGAACAACCTGGGCCCTGACGTGGTGCTGAACCAGGACGAAGACGTGCTGGACACCTGGTTCTCTTCCGGCCTGTGGACCTTCTCTACCCTGGGCTGGCCAGAGCAGACCGACGCGCTGAAAACCTTCCACCCGACCAGCGTGATGGTCAGTGGCTTCGATATCATCTTCTTCTGGATTGCGCGCATGATCATGCTGACCATGCACTTTATGAAGGATGAAAACGGCAAGCCACAGGTTCCGTTCAAGACCGTCTACATGACCGGTCTGATCCGCGACGACGAAGGGCAGAAAATGTCCAAGTCGAAAGGTAACGTGATCGACCCGCTGGACATGGTTGACGGCATCTCGCTGGAAGACCTGCTGGAAAAACGCACCGGTAACATGATGCAGCCGCAGCTGGCGGAAAAAATCCGCAAGCGCACCGAGAAGCAGTTCCCGAACGGCATCGAGCCGCACGGCACCGACGCCCTGCGCTTCACCCTGGCGGCACTGGCTTCAACCGGCCGTGACATTAACTGGGACATGAAGCGCCTGGAAGGCTACCGCAACTTCTGTAACAAGCTGTGGAACGCCAGCCGCTTTGTGTTGATGAACGCAGAAGGCCAGGACTGTGGCTTTAACGGCGGCGAGAAAGTGCTGTCGCTGGCGGACCGCTGGATCCTGGCTGAATTCAACCGCACGGTGAAGGCATACCGCGAAGCGCTGGACACTTACCGCTTCGATCTGGCCGCCAACATCCTGTACGAATTCACCTGGAACCAGTTCTGTGACTGGTATCTGGAACTGACCAAGCCGGTGGTGACCAACGGCAGCGAAGCGGAACAGCGCGGCACTCGCCATACGCTGATCACCGTGCTGGAAGCCCTGCTGCGCCTGGCGCACCCGGTGATCCCGTTCATTACCGAAACCATCTGGCAGCGCGTGAAAACCCTGACCGGCGAAACTGCAGACACCATCATGCTGCAGCCGTTCCCAGAGTACGACGCCGCGTTGGAAGATACGCAAGCGCTGAACGACCTGGAGTGGATCAAGCAGGCGATCACCGCGGTGCGTAACATTCGCGCCGAGATGAACATCGCCCCGAGCAAACTGCTGGAAGTGCTGCTGCGTAACTGCAATGCCGACGCCCAGCGTCGCGTGCAGGAGAACCAGAGCTTTATTCAGCGTCTGGCACGTCTGGAGTCGATCGCCCTGCTGCCTGCCGGTGATAAAGGTCCGTTATCGGTCACCAAGCTGGTGGACGGTGCCGAGCTGCTGATCCCTATGGCCGGCTTTATCGATAAAGACGCCGAGATTGCGCGTCTGTCGAAAGAGATGGGCAAGCTGGATGCGGAAATCGCCTCGATCGAAGGCAAGCTGTCTAACGAAGGTTTTGTGGCGCGTGCGCCAGAAGCCGTGGTCGCCAAAGAGCGCGAACGTCTGACCGCCTGCAAAGAAGGCAAAGTGAAGCTGCAGGAACAGCAGGCGACCATCGCCGCGTTGTAATCTGTCGGTTCACTGTAACAGCTGAAAACAGCGGGGATTTCCCCGCTGTTTTTTTATCGCCGTTGCATCTGGCCCGCTTAAGATGTTATTACAATATATTAATATATGCCGCATGGATGCCGCCGGGGAATCAACCCAGGCGCGTTTTGTGCTGCGATAAAAACGAATGTGGTTCCTTTTAATGGCGAGTGTAAACATGACAACAGCAACCCCAGTACGTCTTCTGGTGCGCCCAATAACGGCTGACGATAATGCCGCTATTGCCAATGTCATTCGCGAAGTCTCCGCCGAGCACGGTTTGACGGCGGACAAAGGCTATACCGTTTCCGACCCCAATCTGGACGTCTTGTATCAGCTCTACAGCCTGCCACGCAGCGCTTATTGGGTGATAGAAGTCGACGGTCAGATTGCCGGAGGTGGCGGTATTGCGCCGCTGCAGGGCGGTGAAGTGGATATTTGCGAATTACAGAAAATGTATTTCCTGCCGGTTTTACGCGGCCAGGGTCTGGCAAAACGCCTGGCGCTGCAGGCACTGGAGTTCGCCCGTCAACAGGGTTTCCGCTGTTGTTATTTAGAAACCACCGCCAGTCTGACCCAGGCTATCGGCCTGTATGAGCATTTGGGCTTTGAGCATATCGACCAGGCCATGGGCACCACCGGCCACGTCGACTGCGAAGTCACCATGCTGAAGACGCTGTGATCAGCGCTTACTGTTCAGCCCGAGATACCCGGGCCTAGCGCACCGAGGGGCGCTCCGGCAGCCAAGGCTGCTACGACCCCTTCGGCACGCTCTCCCTAATAACAAACATTGTTCGTCTTCTGAGAGAACACACAAATGATCTCTTTTCTTATCCAGCTTACCCCGCCTTCTGCTCTTTCCCCGTCATTCCACCCTTGATAGCCAACTCAATCCGGCTCAGCACCAGGCTGGTCAGGTAGGATACGGCAATTAACAACAGCAGGATCAGCGGCGTATAGCGCGGCGCAAAGATCAGCTTCTGGGTGAAGTAATAGCAATAGAAACTGTGGGTCAGCCACATATACATCGAATGCTTGCCCAACTCGCCCACTATCCGGTTCACCCTGCTGCCCAGGCCATCTGCCGTATTCATCAGCGCAATAATAAACAGCGGCGTCACCAGCAGCAGCCCAGGATTATGCGCGACGATAAATACCGCCACCGTCACCATCAGCAAGATCAGCGGATGGGTACGACTCAGGGTCGCGATCAGTTTCACCAGCCACGAGTTCGGCGGCATTTTCTGGCTACGGCCAAACACCATGCCAAAGCCAAACGGCAGCAACCAGGTGCAATATTCGATCAACACCTCTGGCGCCCAGCCAACATACTGCAGCCCCTTGCCGCACAGCGCCGCCAGAAACAACAGCCCCAGCAACGGGCCGATATTCAGCCGTGACAGCAGCGGCAAAGAGAGCACATACAACACGTAGAGTTTAAAGAACCACCACTCGCTGTTATAAGTGGATTTTATGCCCATCAGGTTTTCGAGAAACAGCGACGGCGACAGGGAATATCTTTCGCCCGGAAAGAAAATGATGCCAATCGGCACAAAGATAAACAGCACTATCCAGTAGCTGATATATAAGTTCTTCAGCTTGCCCCAGATATATTTAAACGACACTTCTTTTTTTAGCGAGAATCCGTAGCCGGATAAAAACAGGAACATCGACACACAAATCTTGCCGAACAGGCCAACAAACATCTCAATATCGACACTGTTAACCATATGATAAACCGGGATATCCGGGCTAATGCGGCTTGGGTAAGCAAATAGATGGTGGATTAACATCAGAATGATGGCAATCCCTTTTAAATAATTAGACTTATTAATCGAAATTTCCATATTTCTTAATATCTTATCCGATAATAGATTGGCTCATCATATAGCAGCATTTTTACTCTGACACTCTCTTTCCGGCTCGGATAAGTCTCATAATTAATATTCCTTTAAGAAACAATGCGCCGTTTGTTTATAAAACCGCATTTTCTCTCGCCAGCCTGTGCCCGCAGAAAAGCAGCAAACAAACATTAATATGGTTACGTTATTTTTTATCCATAAAAATCATGTATATGACAAAAATTACAAATAATTTCTGTGATGTTCATTAACAAATTAACGATTTAAAATTGACCTGTCGCACGCTTGCGATACTCTGCCAGAACAAGCTAATACCGCTATCGCACAGGGAGCAGTCATGTCGGATAACGCTTTTGATTACATCATTGTCGGCGCAGGTTCCGCCGGTTGCGTACTGGCGGCACAGTTGATCCGCCGCACCCAGGCGCGGGTGCTGCTGCTGGAGGCCGGTGGCGACGACAATAATCTGTTCATCAAGATGCCGGCCGGCGTGGCAAAAATCATCGCCAAAAAAAGCTGGTCGTATGAAACCGAGCCGGAGCCGCATGCCAATAACCGCCGCATACAGATAGCTCAGGGCAAGGTGTTGGGTGGCAGCAGCTCGATCAACGGCATGATCTATATTCGCGGCCAGCGACAGGATTACGACGAGTGGGCCGAACGCTATGGCTGTGTTGGTTGGGGCTATCAGGACGTGCTGCCCTACTTCAAACGCGCCGAGGCCAACGAGAGTCTGTCGGATACCTATCATGGTGGCGAGGGGCTGCTGCCGGTCAGCGAGAACCGCTACCGCCACCCGCTCAGCATGGCGTTTATTCGCGCCGGCCAGGAGTTGGATCTCCCCTACCGCAACGATTTCAACGGCGACAGCCAACACGGCGTCGGCTTCTACCAGACCACTACCCACAACGGCGAGCGCGCCAGCACTGCACGTACCTATTTGAAAGCCGTGCGTAACGAACAGCGGCTGGTGGTGAAACTCAATGCGCTGGTACACCGGGTGGTGTTCGACAACAACGTCGCCACCGGCGTGGTGTATAGCCAAAACGGCAGTGCCGAAGTCACGGCCCATGCCGCGCAGGAAGTGATCCTCAGCGCCGGTGCGGTAGGATCGCCAAAGATCCTGATGCTGTCCGGTATCGGGCCGCGTGAACATCTGCAGCAACTGGGCATCGAACCGCTGGCGGATCTGCCGGTAGGCAAAAACCTCCACGATCACCTGCATATGTCGATCAACGTCAGCACCCGCGAGCCGATCAGTTTGTACGGTGCCGATCGCGGCCTGCAGGCACTGCGGCACGCCACCGAATGGCTGGCGTTCCGCAGCGGCGTTCTGAGTTCTAACGTACTGGAAGGGGCCGCCTTTACCGACAGCCTGGGTGACGGCCGCCCGGACGTACAAATCCACTTCCTGCCGATGCTCGACAGCTGGGATGGCGTACCCGGCGAACCACTGCCCAATATCCACGGCTTCACGCTCAAGGTTGGCTATCTGCAACCCAGGGCGCGCGGTGAAGTGCTGCTGCGCAGTCGCGATCCCAAGGATCCGGTGAAGCTGCACGTCAACTATCTTGGCCACCCGGAAGATCTGGCCGGCAGCGTGCGTGCGGTGAAGTTCGGCCTGCGTTTCCTGCAAACCGCCGCCCTCAAACCACTGATCAAGGATCTGCTGATACCACAGCCGGCATGGCTGAACGATGAGGCACAACTGGAAGAGTTCGTGCGCAACTTCTGCAAAACGGTGTATCACCCGGTGGGCAGTTGCCGCATGGGCCAATCCCCGCAGGACTCGGTAACCGATTTACAACTGCGGGTGCACGGTTTTGAACGGCTGCGGGTGATCGACTGCTCGGTGATGCCACAGGTGACCAGCGGCAATACCAATGCGCCGACCATCATGCTGGCGGAAAAAGCGGTGGATTTACTGCTGGACACGCCGGAATAAATTCATACGGGCGCCCGGCGGTCAGACGGTGGCAGGCACGCCGCTGTGGAAGCGGAATTCGCTGTCCGGGGTTTGGATCAGCGCCGCTTCTATGCGGCCAAAATGGGCCACCCGTTCGCTGATATCGCCACCGGCTATCTGTTCGGCCAATGTCAGGTAGTCCTGGTAGTGGCGCGCTTCAGAGCGCAGCAACGAAACGTAGAAGCGGTTGAGCTCGTCGTCCAGATGCGGTGCCAGGCGGGCAAAACGTTCGCAGGAACGCGCTTCGATATAAGCGCCGCAAATCAGTTTATCAATCAACGTGGCCGGATCGTGGGTGCGGATCTCCCGGATCATGCCTTTGGCATAGCGACTGGCGGTGATTTTCTTATACGGGATCTGCCGTGCCAGCATGATCTCCAGCACCTGCGAGAAATGATGCAGCTCTTCTTTGATCAGCAGCACCATTCTGTCCGCCAGATCCTGACCGTAGGCCGAGCCGTATTTTGGCAGGATCTTGCGGGTGAAATTGTTCTGCTGGAACAGCGCTTCCGGCACGCCCTGCGCTTCATGCAAAAATGCCTCGTAGGGCCTGAGCAGCGCCAGCAGTGCGTCACCGCTCTCTTTGTCCGCCACGTAGCGACGGATCAGCCACATGCCGGTCTGCGCGGCTTTTAGCTCGCAAACCATATGGTCAGTCAGCAACAGCGGCAGGTTTTCCGGGCGGCGCGCAGCATCAATCCAGGCGTCTGGGGTTTCACAGTGCAGGAAGTTTAAAATCGGGGCTAACAGGGATTGGTATTTCATGTGTTCTTATCAGGGGCCAACAAGCGCCGGCCCACAGGAATTAAGCAGAAATTAATTAATGGCGTTTACCGTCGTCGTCTTCGTCGATGAAGTCACCTTCTTCTTCATCATCGTCACCTTCTTCGCCGTTCGGATCTTCGAAGTAGGTGCCCCAGCCGTCGTAGTTAACGCCGCAACGTGCCGCCAGTGCGACCAGTTGCTCAACCTGAGCGTCGATCACTTCGGCGTTCAGACCCACTTCGCTGATCACGTCACAACACATCACCAGAGTACCGTCTTCCACTTCCAGCTCTTCGGCGTCGGTCACTTCAAAGCCTAACTTGAAGGCTTCGACAGCAGCTTTCTCCAGCACTTCAAACTTCTCGGCAGAGAGATGGTGTTCGATGGTGTAGAGCGCCTCTGGATCGCTACCGTCTTCCAGCAGTTCTTCGATGATCAGGCGGGTCTCTTCACGTTGTTCGTCTAGCTGTTCGCTGTTTGCCATGCCTATATCCTCAAGTCAAATGGCCTGTATTGCGCCTATTTTCACACACCGTCGGCATTGCTTCCACGATAAACGTGAAAGATTTCCATTCCGGGGTTGAAATTGAATATTCATACATATAAAGTGAATTTAAATTCAATTCAAGCGATAAGGATATACGGCAATGAGTAGCATAAACCCGTTCTACAAACGTCACTTCCTGAGGTTAATGGATTTCACCCCGGCACAGCTGCATGCGCTGCTGAAACTGTCGGCCGACTTGAAGCAGGCCAAGAAGCAAGGCAAGGAAGTACGCCACCTGCAGGGCAAAAACATCGCGCTCATCTTCGAAAAAGACTCGACCCGTACCCGATGCTCTTTCGAAGTTGCCGCATTCGATCAGGGTGCTCAGGTCACCTATCTCGGCCCGAGCGGCAGCCAGATTGGCCACAAGGAATCGATGAAAGACACCGCCCGCGTGCTGGGCCGGATGTATGACGGTATTCAGTACCGCGGGTACGGCCAGCATCTGGTGGAAACCCTGGCCCAGCATGCCGGCGTGCCGGTGTGGAACGGGCTGACCAATGAGTTCCACCCCACCCAATTGCTGGCAGACTTGCTCACGGTACAGGAACAGTTGCCGGGCAAGTCGCTGAGCGAGGTGAAGTTCGCCTACCTCGGCGATACCCGCAACAATATGGGCAACACCCTGCTGGAAGCCGCCGCACTGGCGGGAATGGATCTGCGTCTGGTGGCGCCGAAGGCCTGCTGGCCGCAGCCGGAACTGGTGGCAGAGTGCCAGGCATTAGCCAAACAGACCGGTGCCAAAATCACCCTGACCGAAGATATTGCCGAAGGGGTGAAGGACGCGGATTTCCTGTATACCGACGTCTGGGTGTCGATGGGTGAACCCAAAGAAACCTGGCACGAGCGTATTGGGCTGTTGAAACCCTATCAGGTCAATATGGCGATGGTGAAACTGACCGGCAACCCGAACGTTAAATTCCTGCACTGCCTGCCGGCGTTTCACGACGACCAAACCACCCTTGGCAAGCAGATGGCAGAGCAATACGGGCTGCATGGCGGCATGGAAGTGACCGATGAAGTGTTCGAGTCCGCGCACAGCGTGGTGTTCGATCAGGCGGAAAACCGCCTGCACACCATCAAGGCGGTGATGGTCGCCACCCTGAGCGAAACGCTTTAACCCCACCAGCCAGGCATGACGGGCGGGCTCTTGACCCGCCCCATCCCCTTGCCGATTAATTATTCCGTCCTCTTTCGCCGTTCAGTGGATTTTTATGCAAACTGCGCGCATAACCCCATCCTGACCGGGATAAACCCCGGTGCTAATAATCTGTTTATTCAGCATAAAAAAAAGATAAACCGACCCTATCACAAAAATAAAAATCGCCACTCTAGTGCCAACAGGAATAAAAATTCAAAAAAACATGGATTCATAAGAATATAAATTGCCAATTAGTGAATAAGTACGTCAGCAATCCACACAAAGAAAATAAAAACAATAAGTTAAGATTAAACTGATCAAACTAAAGCCCGGCACCCCATTTTATTATTGGATAATTAACGCGAGGCGCGAGTATTAATGCATTCTGAATAATAGATTTAAAAACAAAACAATGACATCAATCAATTCATAGCATGTTTCATTCCCCACCTATTTATCATGTGACCTCCATCACAAAAAACCGCCAAGCAAAGTTTATTATTCTCCGCAACGCAACGGTACCCATCCTTATGAAAGGAAATAATCCCTTTATTTCTTTTCGTTCGATGTTACTCAAATCTGAAAATAGGGAATGAAATGAATAAGAACTATGTAGGGTCTGAAATAGGCCAACTGCGCAGCGTTATGCTTCACCGTCCTAATTTAAGTTTGAAAAGATTAACACCGTCTAATTGTCATGAACTCTTATTTGATGACGTATTATCTGTCGAACGCGCTGGCGCCGACCACGATATATTCTCCAAAACGCTAAGAGACCAGAATGTCGAAGTATTACTGCTTACCGATCTACTGAAAGAGACCATGAGCATTCCCGCCGCCAAGCAATGGCTGCTGTCGACACAGGTCTCTGACTTCCGGCTTGGGCCGTCACTGGCGGCCGATATTCGTGGCTGGTTGGGCGACTTGTCCGATCTGCAACTTGCCCGCCATATGACCGGTGGCCTGACCTATGCCGAGATCCCTGCCAGCTTCAGTAATATGGTGGTCGATACCCATCAGGGCAACGATTTTATTATGAAGCCACTGCCTAACCATTTATTTACTCGCGACACCTCATGCTGGATATATAACGGCGTATCGATTAATCCAATGGCGAAACCGGCACGTCAGCGTGAGACCAATAATCTGCGCGCCATTTATAAATGGCATCCTTATTTTTCAAAAGGCAACTTCACGACTTATTTTGGCGATGAGGAACGAAATTATGATCATGCCACGCTGGAAGGTGGCGACGTCCTGGTGATTGGCCGCGGCGCGGTATTAATCGGTATGTCAGAGCGCACTACGCCACAGGGGGTGGAATTCCTGGCACAGGCACTCTTCCAGTCCCATCAGGCAGAGCGGGTCATCGCCCTGGAATTACCCAAGCACCGTTCCTGTATGCACCTGGATACCGTCATGACTCACATCAATCTGGATACCTTCTCGGTCTATCCGGAAGTGGTGCGCAAAGAGTCACAGTGCTGGACGCTGACCCCTGACGGGAAAGGCGGCCTGCATCGCCAACAGGAAAAACACTTCCTGACCGCGATTGAACGCGCCCTGGGGATTACTCAGGTGCAGCTCATCACCACCGGTGGCGACAGCTTCGAAGCTGAGCGCGAACAATGGAACGATGCCAATAACGTCCTCACTATCCGCCCTGGCGTGGTGGTCGGTTACGAACGTAACACCTGGACCAACGAAAAATACGACAAGGCCGGCATCACCGTACTGCCGATCCCCGGCGATGAACTGGGCCGTGGCCGCGGCGGCGCCCGCTGCATGAGCTGCCCGCTGGAACGCGACGCTATCTAACCCCCCAACGGAATAATAAACATCATGACTAAACCTACTGTGGTGATTGCCCTGGGTGGGAACGCCCTGCTGCGCCGTGGAGAACCGCTTGAGGCGGATATCCAGCGCCGCAACGTCTTGCTCGCCAGCCGCCAAATCGCTGCGCTGACCAAGGACTGGAACGTGGTACTGGTGCACGGCAACGGCCCGCAAGTCGGATTATTGGCGCTGCAAAACAGCGCCTACCCGCAGGTCGCGCCTTATCCGCTGGACGTATTGGGGGCAGAAAGCCAGGGCATGATCGGTTATCTGCTGATTCAAGAGTTGAAAAACTGTCTGCCGGAGCAACAAGTCAGTGCGCTGCTCACCCAGGTGGAGGTTGACCCTGACGACGGCGCCTTCAGCAACCCCAGCAAATATATCGGGCCGGTCTACGACCAGGAAACCGCGCTGGCGCTAAGCCTGGATAAAGGTTGGGCAATCAAACCGGACGGCAAGTATTTCCGCCGCGTGGTGCCTTCACCCAAACCGCTCAACATCATTGAAACCGCCGCGATTAACGCACTGATTGCCCAGGGCCATCTGGTTGTCTGTGCCGGTGGTGGCGGCATTCCGGTGCTGCGGCAGGAAGGCAAATTGCAGGGGATCGAGGCGGTGATCGACAAAGATCTGTCCGCCGCTTTCCTGGCGGAACAAATCAATGCCGACGCTCTTTTGATCCTGACCGATGCCGATGCCGTGTATCTCGACTGGGGCACCCAACAGCAGCGAGCGTTGAGCAAGGTGACGCCGGAGGATCTAGCCGACATCACCTTCGACGCCGGATCCATGGGGCCGAAAGTCTCGGCTGCCAGCCATTTTGTGCGCTCTCGCCACGGCATTGCCGGCATTGGCGCACTGCAAGATGCCACCCGCATTCTGACCGGCGAGCAGGGCACATTAATTTCTCCAACGCATTGAATAGAGAGGGGCAACCTTATGAGCATCAACTTACGTCATCGCCATTTTCTGAAACTGCTGGATTTCAGCACCGACGAAATCCAACACCTGATCGATTTGGCCTTCGCGCTGAAAAAAGCCAAATACGCAAAAGCAGAAAAACAACGCCTGTGCGGTAAAAACATCGCGCTGATTTTTGAGAAAACCTCTACCCGCACCCGCTGCTCGTTTGAAGTGGCCGCGTTCGACCAGGGCGCCCGGGTCACTTACCTCGGCCCCACCGGCTCCCAGATCGGCATTAAGGAATCGATGAAAGATACCGCCAGGGTGCTGGGCAGGATGTATGACGGTATTGAATACCGCGGCTTCGGCCAGGCGATTGTCGAAGAACTGGCGGAATTTGCCGGGGTGCCGGTATGGAACGGTTTGACCGACGAATTCCACCCGACGCAAATTCTGGCGGATTTGATGACCATGCTGGAGCATCTGCCGGGGAAAAAACTCAATCAAATCTCCTTCGCCTACCTTGGGGATGCGCGCAATAACATGGGTAATTCGTTGATGGTCGGCGCAGCAAAAATGGGGATGGACATCCGTCTGGTCGCACCAAAGGCCTTTTGGCCTGATGAAGCACTGGTCGCACAGTGTACCGATATCGCCCGCAATACCGGCGCGCGTATCACCCTGACCGACAAGGTTGAGCAAGGCGTGAAAGATGTCGACTTCCTCTATACCGACGTTTGGGTCTCTATGGGGGAACCCAAGGAAGCCTGGGCTGAACGCGTCAAGCTGATGCAGCCCTATCAGATCAATGCTGCGGTGTTGAAAGCCACCGGCAACCCACAGGTCAAGTTTATGCACTGCCTGCCCGCCTTCCATAACGAGCAAACCAAAGTGGGTAAAGAGATTGAGCTTGCCTACGGTCTTAAAGGGCTGGAAGTCACCGAAGAGGTGTTCGAATCCTCCCACTCCATCGTGTTCGATGAAGCGGAAAACCGCATGCACACCATCAAGGCCGTAATGGTCGCCACCCTCGGCGACTGATCGGCAGGCGGCGGTGCCAGTCACTGCCGCGTTCCCCTCTCTGCATCATTATTTATTTTCTTGCTGCCCTGTGTAGCTGGAGGAACCCTTATGTCTGAAAAAAAACTGGGACTGATGGCGCTTATTGCGCTGGTGATAGGTTCCATGGTGGGTGGCGGCGTGTTCAGCCTGCCGCAAAACTTCGCTTCTGTGGCCTCACCCGGTGCACTGTTGATCGGCTGGCTGATTACCGCCGTCGGGATGATTTGCCTGGCACTGATTTATCAGAATCTCAGCGCCCGCTGTCCAAAGTTGGAAGGGGGGATTTACAGCTATGCCCGCGCCGGGTTCGGGGACTTTATCGGTTTCCAGTCGGCCTGGGGTTACTGGTTCGCCGCCTGGCTGGGCAACGTTTCTTATTCGGTACTGCTGTTCAGCGCCCTCAGCTTCTTCTTCCCGGTGTTCGGCCTGGGTAATAACTGGCAGTCAATCCTCGGGGCCTCCATTGTGCTGTGGCTGGTACATGCGCTGGTGTTGCGCGGCGTGCAAGAGACCGCGATGATCAATACCGTGCTGACGGTAGTCAAGGTACTGGTATTGCTGGTATTTATCGCCGCAGTGGTGATCGCCTTCCGCATCGGCATTTTCACTACAGACTTCTGGGGCCGCATGATGCTGGTCAATGGCAGTCATCCCGCGCTGTTTGAACAGGTAAAAGGCACCATGCTGATTACCACCTGGGTGTTTGTCGGCATCGAGGGGGCTACCGTGGTCTCCTCGCGAGCAGCCAAACGCGCCGATATCGGCAAGGCCACCGTGATTGGGTTGCTGGGTTGTCTGGTGATTTATGTTCTGGTCAGCGTGCTGTCGATGGGCGTACTGGATCAAGCCACGCTGAACGGATTAAAAAATCCGTCGACCGCTGGGGTGCTGGAATCCGTGATCGGCATCTGGGGGGCACGCCTGGTCGCCGCTGGGGTCATTTTGTCGGTAGCCGGCGCGCTGTTAGCCTGGACACTGTTCGCCTCGGAGCTGCCGTTTGTCGCGGCCAAAGACGGCATGTTCCCCAAAATATTCACCAAAACCAATGCCAATGGCTCACCGTCAACCTCGTTGTGGATCACCAATGGTTTGATTCAACTGTTCCTGCTGTTGACGTTGTTCTGTAGCGCCGGTTACCAGGCACTGTTCTCTATCGCCACCGCCGCCATCCTGCCTCCCTACCTGTTCAGCACCGCCTATGGTCTGAAACTGGCGATCACCGGCGAAAACTACCGTGTTGGGGAGTCGCGCACCCGCGATCTGGCCCTCGGATTGATTGGTACCCTCTACGGTTTTTGGCTGTGTTATGCGGCTGGCAGCCAGATGCTGCTGAGTTCGCTGCTGTTCGTTCCCGGTGTGCTGGTCTTCCTGTGGCACCAGAAAACCCAGCGTGCAGAGCGGCTTTGGAAAGGCTATGAAGCACTAATTGCCACCTTTTTGGTCATTATCGCCTGCATTACCGTTTATATGATTGCGACTGGTCATATCACCCTCGGTTAACAATACTTTATTACATTGATTTATATAGAGTTATCGCTCATTTTCAAACCAAGGCAGTATTAAAATGACGAATAAGATAGAAACCTCATGGGGCAAGGAGCAACGCAAACTGGCACTGTGCCGCAAACTGGTCGTCAGCCAACGTTATTCATCGCAGGAGGAGATCCGTCATCAAATGATGCGTAGCGGCTATAAGGGCATTAGCCAGTCGACCGTATCTCGCCTGTTGAAAATGCTGGGGGTAATGAAGGTGCAGAATGCCAAGGGGAAAAAAGTCTATTCCCTCAATGCGCTGCACCACCCGGCGCCCGATATCAACGAGCCGCTGTCAGCGATGCTGATCGACGTCGAGCATAACGACAAGTTTGTGCTGATCCACATGAATTCCGGTTACGCGAAAGCCATGGCGAGGATTATCGATCTTTGCGCCTGGCCCACCGTATTGGGCGTGATCGCCAGCAGCAATGTGGTGTGGATAGCGCCGCGCGATACGCGAGATGTCGCTCAGCTGCATCAGCGGCTGCTGAACCTGCTGGAAAGCAATGCCGGTCTTTGATGCCCAACCAGCCCTGTATTGCACAGGGCTTTGATAAAAAAGTTGTCTTTAAACTCGAGATACCCGGGCCTAGCGCACCGAGGGGCACTCCGGCAGCTAAAGCTGCTACGACCCCTTCGGCACGCTCTCCCTAATAACGGACTTTGTCAGACGTCTGGAGCCTTGTATTGAACAGGGCTTTATTTACCATTGAAAATGGCGCTTCGCGCTCTGGCCTCTTATAGTTTTTTTGTCTATCAAATAGCCGATTAACCTTTGTCAGCCACCGACAAAGGTTCTACCGTGCATGCTGACGGCGAAACGCCGCGAAAACTAACGATAACAATGACTTCTCGGCACCGGAGCCCGCGGTGCATTCAGGGGAAATATCAATGAAAGCCAAAGTCCTGCCGCTGTTAATGCTTGCCGCGCTGTCCACCGCCACATTGGCCGCCACTCCACCCAACACGCTGGTGGTGGTGCAATCGCTGGATGACATCGTCAGCCTCGATCCGGCGGAAGCCAACGAACTGTCCAGCATCCAGACCGTGCCAAGCCTGTATCAGCGGCTGGTGCAGGCGGATCGCGACGATCCGGCGAAGGTGGTGCCGGTGCTGGCGGAAAGCTGGCAGGGCGACGCCGCCGCCAAAACCCTGACGGTCAAACTGCGCCCACAGGCGCTATTTGCCTCCGGTAACCCGTTGACCGCCGATGATGTGATCTTTTCCTACAGCCGCGCGGTGAAGATGAACAAGTCACCGGCATTTATCCTCAACGTCCTCGGCTGGCAGCCGGATAACATCGACGCACAGCTGAAGAAAATCGACGACCATAGCCTGCAACTGAGCTGGACGGCAGACGTCAGCCCGGCGGTGGCGCTGAATATTCTCTCTACGCCGATCGCCTCGATCGTCGACGGCAAGGCGGTGCAGGCCAACATCAAAGACGGTGACTACGGCAACGCCTGGCTGAAAATGCACTCCGCCGGTAGCGGGCCGTTCAAAATGCGCGTCTACCAACCGCATCAGGCGATTGTGCTGGATGCCAACCCGACGTCGCCGGGCAGCAAGCCGCTGCTGAAAAGCATCATCATTAAAAGCGTGCCAGACTCCGCCACCCGCCGCCTGTTGATCCAGCAGGGCGACGCCGACGTAGCACGCGAACTTGGCCCGGACCAGACCGTGGCGCTGAAAAATCAGCCGGGCGTGAAGGTGCTGGAAATCCCTTCCGCCGAGCAAAACTATCTGGTGTTCAACACCGGCAATACTGCCAATCCGCTGCTGAAAAATCCGGCCTTCTGGGAAGCGGCGCGTTATCTGGTCGACTATCAGGGCATCACCAAAGATCTGCTGAAGGGCCAGTATTTTGTCCACCAGAGCTTCCTGCCGGTCGGCTTGCCGGGCGCGCTGAAAGACAATCCGTTCAGCTTCGATCCGGCCAAGGCCAAGGCGATCCTGGCCAAGGCCGGCATCACCAACGCGGCGCTGACGCTGGACGTGGAGAACAAACCGCCGTTTATCACCATCGCCCAGGCGTTGCAGGCCAGCTTTGCCGAGGGCGGCGTGAAGCTGGAACTGCTGCCGGCGGCCGGCAGTCAGGTCTATTCGCGGGTGCGCGCCCGCCAGCATCAGGCAGCGATCCGTTTGTGGATCCCGGACTATTTTGACGCCCACTCCAACGCCAGCGCCTTCGCCTATAACGACGGCAAGGCCAGCACGGTAGCGGGCCTCAATGGCTGGCAGATCCCGCAGCTAAGCCAACAAACATTGGCGGCAGTAGCCGAGGCCGATCCGGCCAAGCGCACCGCACTCTATACCGCCATGCAGCAGGAACTGCAGCGCAACTCGCCGTATGTGTTTATCGATCAGGCAAAAACCGAAGTGGTGCTGCGCGATAACGTCAAAGGCTACCAGCAGGGTCTGAATGCCGACATGGTCTACTACGATCGCGTCAGCAAATAAGGGGCTACAAAAGGAGCATCTTTAAGCAGTGGGATATGACGAGGCGGCCAGCGCCGCCTCTTCTATAACGGTTCAATTTTCTTGAACACGGCAATATAAACCCTTTACTTAAAAACAATGCGATGAATCAGCTTGTTTTTATCCAGATGAGTTATGGCATGAATATAATCAAGACGGATACTTACTCTGTCGCCACCATCATCCAGAATAAGAAATTCACCGTCGCCAGGCTGAGTCAGGGTGGTGATGGGCTTAGCGGTTATTACCTTCCCGTCATCTAACTCAATCTGTAATACCCAGGAATATAAGCAGGCTATTTCCAAATGGTCATGGAGATCGCAATTAATGGGTTGATATGCATTCATAATACAACCTCTTTTAGCCCGTTAGGTCGATGAAAGCGAGCCAGGCCCCTCCGTAGGCCCGGCTCTTTTTGCAGCGCAGCAAGCAATGAAACCATCAAGTCATGATCGTTCCATCATCCACTAGCGGGCAATGCGTGCGGCGTTATAGCAGGTGATATCCACTTCAACTTTGCAATCCACCACCAGATCGGCAACCGCGCAAATACGCGCCGGTGGATGAGCAGCAAAAAACTCGCGGAAGACTTTATTGAATGACTGGAAATAACGCGCATCGGTCAGAATGACCTTAACGTGCACCACGTCTTCCAGGCCGTATCCCGCCTCCACCATAATATCCAGACAGTTTTGGATCGCCAGGCGCGACTGCTCGATAATGCCGCCCTCCACCACTTCACCGTCTTTCATCGGCGTCTGGCCGGAGATATACAGCCAGCCACCGGCTTCAACCGCTCTGGAAAAGGGCAGGTGTTGCCCACCCGTGCCGGTTCCGCCATCAATTCCGTATCTTTTAATCGTCATGCCTTGCTCCTGTCGATTTATTTGCCCTGGCGGCACAAAAACCGCCCGGCGCGCAGGCCGGTAACGGCCTGATGTTCGTAACTCAGTACGCCGTTCACCCACACCGCGTCAATCCCGGCGGCGGGTTGTTGGGGCTGGCTGAACGTCGCGCTGTCTTTCACTTTCAACGCATCGAACAACACCAGATCGGCGTAGTAACCTGTCTTAATCAGCCCACGCTGCGGCAGTTGATAGCGCGCCGCGGACATGCCGCTCATTTTGTGCACCGCCACGGTCAGGGGGAAGAGACCTTCGTCACGGCTGTAATGCCCCAGTACGCGCGGGAAGGCTCCCCACAGGCGCGGATGTGGCATCGGATCGTTCGGCAGGCCATCCGACCCCACCATGGTCAGCGGATAACTCAACACCCGGCGGACATCCTGCTCGTCCATGTTGTAGTAAATCGCCCCTGCCGGCATCAGCCGCTTGCCGGCCTCATGCAGACTCATCGACCAGCCTCCGGCGATGTCGCGCAAAGACTGCCCCGCCATCTCCGGGTGCGTTTCGGACCAGGTGATGACGATGTCGAAATCATCGGTGATCTGTTTTAAATCCAGCGTCGAAGAACTGGCGGAATAAGGGTAGCAGTCGCAGGACACATCCTGTGTCTGGCGCACCTTGTCGAACAGTTTTAAGGTTTCCTGCGTGCGGCCCCAGTTTTTGGCCCCGGCACATTTATGATGCGAAATCACCACCGGCACCCGGCCGTGGCGGCCAATGCGGAAGGCCTCGTCCATCGCCTCAAGGATAGGTTCAAACTCCGAGCGCAGGTGAGTGGTGTAAATACCCTGCTCATCCGCCAGCTCTTCCGCCAGGGCCATCACCTCTTCGGTGGGGGCCGAAAACGCCGAGGCATAGGCCAGACCGGTGCTCAACCCCAACGCGCCCTGTTGCAATGCGCTGCGCAACTGCTCGCGCATGGCAACAATTTCTTCGCTATTGGCCGGGCGGAACAGATCATCCATCTGATTACTACGCAGCGTCGTATGTCCGATTAATGTCGCCACATTCACCGCGGGTGTTACGGTTTCCACCTGCTGACGGTAGGCGGCAATCGTCGGGTAAACGAAATGTTCTTTCTCACCCAGCAGGTTCATCGGGTCCGGCACCTGGGTTCTGATCGTCGCACCGGCCGCGCTGATACCACAGTTACCGACAATCACCGTGGTCACGCCTTGTGAAATCTTCGGCAGCATTTCAGGCATGCGGATCACGTTGGTATCATCATGGGTATGCACGTCGATAAATCCTGGCGACAATACCCGTTCGTGCCCCTCAATCACCACTTCGGCGTCGGCCTCGATGGCAGGCGCAATCGCCGCAATGCGATCGTTTTTGACCGCAACATCCGCCCGGTACTGTGGCCCACCGCTGCCATCGATCACCGTGACATTTTTAAACAGATACTGATACCGCATGAATCATTATCCTTCCGTTATTGTCTGTGGGATCCGGCTCAGTCACCCAATGGTTGCCGATCGGCCCCTCCGCGATGGCTGTCCAGCGCCAGCTTGATGCGGCGTAGCCGATCTCTGGACTGGCGTTTATTTGCCATGGCCAGCGCCGTCGCCAGCACGTCCACCATCGCCAGCATGGCGTAGCGCGAGCTGCTGGGTTTGTAGATGTAATCATTTTCCTGCACCACCAACGCCAACAGCACGTCAGCCTGCGCCGCCAGTGGCGTTCCGGCGGGAGCAATCACCACCACTTTGGCCCCGTACTGGCGGGCAATGGCGGCACTTTCCACCACTTCCTGCGTGTAGCCGCCCAGTGACAGCGCCACCACCACATCCTGCCGGCTCACCACCGCCGCCATCATGCGCACCAGCAAGCCATCACTTTGTGCCGTCACCGGCAACCCCAGACGAAACAGCCGATGCTGGATCTCTGCTGCGCAGAGGGTCGAGCCGCCGCCCATACCCATTGCCACAATTTGTCGCGCACCACTGAGTAACTCCACCGCCTTGGCCAGCGCTGCGTCATCGAGGCTCCGCCGATTTATATTCAGGACATTGATGATGCTTTCATAAATCCCCTGAATTCCTTCGAGGTCCGGCTCTTCGTGAATAAAGCGTTGCCCCACCGCCAGCGACTGCGCCAACTTCACCTTAAGGTCACGCACGTCCCGGCAGCCCAGCGCTTTGGCGAAACGAGTGATCGAAGCCTGGCTAACGTTAGCCTGCCGGGCCAATTCGGCAATCGGCAGGGCAGTCACCGCCTCCGCATCATCCAGAATGAATTGTGCGATGCGTTTTTCGGCGCTGCTCAGCTCGATAAAACGCTCCGTAATGCGCGAGATAATGTCGATTTCAACACCCATCGCCTGACCTCATAGTGGTTAAATTTTGTCATTTACAATGCAAGAAAACAGTGGAAGACTACACAAAAAAAAGTTCTAAAAATGATACTTTGTACCCAACTCAAGATAATAAATATTTAAAAATCATTTAAATCAATAATTTTAGTCACGATACTCATTTTAAAAAAAGATAGAGCACCTAAAGGATAATGTTATGAAATACCAAACAGATTTCACCGTTACCCACAAAGCCGCCGTGATGCACAGCACCCCGAACGGCCCGGCGAACCTGCTCAATGAAGATGTCTGCCTGCCGGCTGCCGCCATCAAGCGCAGCAGCCTGGAAAACAATATTGCCTGGATGCAAAACTATGCCGATGCGCGCGGCGTCTCTTTAGCCCCGCACGGTAAAACCACCATGACGCCGTGGATCTTCCAGCGTCAGGTAGCGCAAGGTGCCTGGGCAATTGGCGTCGGCTCCGCCTGGCAGGCCAAGGTGGCCATGGAAGCCGGCGTGCCTCGGGTGCTGATGGCAAACCAACTGGTCGGCAAGGCCAATATGCAACTGATCGCCGAACTCAAGGCGCAGCATCCCGCTAGCGGTTTCTTTTGCTGTATCGACAGCCTGAGCAATGCGCAAACCCTCGCGGCATTTTTCAGCCAGCGCGGGCAAACGCTGGATGTGTTGGTGGAATTGGGCGTCCCCGGCGGGCGCTGCGGTTGCCGCAGCGTGGCGCAGGCAGAACGGCTGGCGCAGGAGATAGCCGCACTGCCGGGTTTGCGTCTGCAAGGTATCGAACTGTATGAAGGCGTGATGCACGGCGACGACGCCCAGAGCAAAATCGAACAATTCCTGCGTGAAGCCGCCGGTCTGCTGCGCAGGCTACACCAGCAAGGTTTATTGAACGCTGAACAAGCGATCCTGACCGGTGCCGGTTCCTCCTGGTATGACGTGGTTTGCAACATCTGGAGTGAAGAGGCGCTGCCGGCAAACTGTCGCGTAGTGATCCGCCCCGGCTGCTACATCACCCACGACCAGGGAAT
The DNA here is from genome assembly GCF_056376275.1 of Serratia sp. AR11. NCBI lineage: Bacteria > Pseudomonadati > Pseudomonadota > Gammaproteobacteria > Enterobacterales > Yersiniaceae > Serratia > Serratia sp. AR11. The sequence goes on along the minus strand of NZ_CM150739.1, from coordinate 481,946 downwards.
TTACCAGGACGCGCAAAATGCGGTGCTGGCCCGTGACAGCTACGCCTGCGATTTGGCGGGGGAATTAACCTCGGCATTGGAACTGGTGGCGCTGGTGCAGTCGGTGCCTGAGCCGGGCCGGGTTATCGTCAACTTCGGCAAACGAGATGCCGCCTTCGACGCCGGCCTGCCGCAACCAGTCGCCCATTATCGCAATGGGGTTCGCCAGCAGAGCGACACACAGCACCTGATTACCCATGGCATCATGGATCAGCATGCCATGTTAAGCTGCCCGGCAGAGTTCCCGGTGCAGGTCGGTGATATTCTGGTGTTCGCCACTTCTCACCCGTGCCTGACCTTTGATAAATGGAAAACGCTGTTTTTGATTGACGATAATTACAACGTTATAGAAACCATTGAGACGTTTTTCTGATAACGGAAAAGGATACCTGATGAATAACCTGCCCACCGACCGTCTTTTATCGGTGCAGAATCTTTCCCTGGCCGGCCCAGGGAAAGTCCCACGGATTAATCGGGTCACCTTTACCCTTCAGCAAGATGAATCCGTCACCATCATAGGTCCAAACGGCAGTGGAAAATCCACGCTATTACGGCTCATTACCGGTGAGCTAAAACCGAGTGAAGGTGAGATTCTCTTTCAGGGAACGCCCTTATCGGCCATCAAACCCCAGCAGCGTGCCCGTTCCATCGCCTTACTTAGCCAACACGATAATGCAGATTTACGGCTTAAAGTTAATGAGTACGTGGCCCTGGGGCGCCTGCCCTGGCAGGCCGATCGCGTGCCATCCGAGCACCAGCGCATTATCGCAACGGCGATGGATGACGTAGGTATCCGCCATCTGCAACATCTTCCGTTGGCCAGGCTTTCGGGGGGCGAACGTCAACGTGCCGGGTTTGCCCGGGTTCTGGCGCAGCAGCCGGTGTTGTTATTACTTGATGAGCCGACCAATCATCTCGATCCCCTGGCCCGGCACCAACTGCTGTCACTGATCCATCAAAAAAAGATAGCCAGCTTGAAAGTGCTGCATGATCTTGAGTTGGTCCAACCCTTTTCCGACCAGGTCATCATGATGCATCAAAGGAAAATCCTTTGTTATGGGCCCCCCGATGCGGTGCTGGAGTCAGCGCACCTGCAACAGGTATTTGGTATGAAATCGCTGCAAGCCTGCCATCCGCTAACTGGCGAAGCCCTGCGCTTTTTCGAGGCGTTGCCGACATCACCCTGCTGAAATTCATCCCAATCGACGGTTGTTTGATCTAACTACATTTGTCATACGAATTATTCAGGTATGTTGCCCCGGTTCCCAATGAGCCGGGTTACTGACTCCGGTTTATCAATCTGGAGTCGATGTGAAAAAGTTAATCCTCGCCGCCTTACTGGCATTAGCCTCAGAAAGCGTCGCAGCCTCTGGTTTTCCTGTCACCGTAGACAACTGCGGTCAGCCAATGACCTTTGCCCAGGCCCCGCAACGGGCGGTTATCCAGGACATTAATATGTCGCAAATGGCATTTGCCCTGCAGCTACAGCCTGCGATGGTTGGCGTGACCGGTATTTCCGGCTGGTATAAAAATATCCCTGAGTTTACGCAACATCGGGGAACCATCCCTGAGCTGGCACCGAAATACCCGACTGTCGAAAATCTTCTCGCCGTTAATCCTGACCTGTTTTTCGCTGGCTGGAACTATGGCCTGCGCGGTGACGTCACCCCGCAGGCGCTGGCGAAATTTAATATCAAAACGCTGATACTGAGCGAAAGCTGCATCCACGTAGACAGTCATCGCCCACGCGCCAGCCTGGATTTGTTGTATGACGACATGATTAGGCTCGGCAAAGTCTTCGGCAAACAGGAACAGGCGGAAACGCTGGTCAGTGGCTGGAAGCAGCAAGTGACCGATATCCATCGAAAAATTGCGACGCAAAAGCCGATAAAGGTGTTTCTTTATGATTCCGGCGAAGACAAGCCCTACACCAGCGGGGCCTACGCGATGCCGACGGCAATTATTGAAGCCGCCGGGGCGAAGAATGTGATGGATAGCCTGAACACCAGTTGGGCAACCACCAACTGGGAAAGTGTCGCGGCGGCAGAGCCTGAATTTATCATTCTGGTGGATTACCAGGCAGAGACGACCGACGATACCGACCAAAGGCAGCTTTTCCTTGAACAGCACCCATTGATGAAACACACCCGGGCAGTGCTCCATCATCGTTATTTGAAATTGAAATATCAGGAGCTGACGCCGGGGCCGGTCAATATTGATGCCATCCAAAAACTGGCGCACGCCCTTTACCCCGCAGCCTTTACCTAATGTCGGAAAAAATGCGTTTCAGGCTGGCATGGACAGTCGCCCCACTGTTGCTGGCAGGGTTGATGTTCGCCAATGTCGCACAAGGCAGCGTGTCGCTCTCTTTCTCTCAGGTGGTGACCGCACTGGGTATCACCCCTGGCGAAGTGCCGCCGATGATTAAAAGTATTGTGCTGGATCTGCGGCTGCCCCGCACGCTGCTGGGATTACTGGCCGGTGCCGGGCTGGCGCTGGTCGGGGCGCTATTACAAACCACCACCCGCAATGACCTGGCCGATCCTTTTCTGTTCGGCCTTTCCTCCGGTGCCTCCGCCGGCGTGGTCATGGTCATTACCCGCCTCGGTAATAGCCTCGGGGCCTGGGCATTACCGGTGTCTTCTTTTGTCGGTGGGATACTCTCCGCTGCGGTGGTGATGATTATTTTTATGACTCAATCGCAGAAAGGCACCGATAAACTGATTATTTGTGGCCTGGCGGTCTCTTTTTTATTCGGGGCCTTCACCAATTATCTGGTGTTTTCCGGCGATCAACGCACCGCCAGCAGCGTGCTGTTCTGGACGCTGGGCGGGCTGGGGCTGGCGCGTTGGGACAATTTGATTTTTGCCTTGCTGGCGCTACTGATATTGGTGGCATTGATTGCCTTGCGCTGGCGATCGCTGGATGGCTTGCTGGCGGGCGAACAGACAGCAGGCACCCTGGGCATCAACACCAGCCGCTTACGCACCGAAGTCTTTCTGTGCTGTTCGCTGGCAACCGCGCTACTGGTGGCATTAACCGGAGTGATTGGGTTTGTCGGTTTAATGGTTCCCCACCTGGCTCGCCCCTTTACCGGCGTGCGTCACCGGCGTCTGCTGCCGTTGGTTGGCGTATTGGGTGCCGTACTGCTCTCTGCCGGCGATCTGCTCAGCCGGGTCATTACCGCGCCGCAGGAACTGCCTATCGGCATTATTACTGCCGGTCTGGGCGGTATTTTCGTGCTGGCCATTTTGCTACGACGAACCCAGTGATCGTCAATTGATATGGCCTGTCTCTAAAGGCCACCAGCCAATCGATTGCGAAAGGGCAAAAAACGGCGTTTTAGCGCTTGCAGTGATCAAAAGCGCGAGTATAATGCGCGACAATTTGCCAGGAGAAAGCATGAAAAACGACGCTTGTTTTGTTAGCCACAACCGACAAAACCGACTGCCAAGCGGCAGCCAACTGCCGTTGTTTCTCCTGTTGCTAAACCGATCGTTTCAAGCCCCTCGTTGAGGGGCTTTTTTTTGCCTGAAAAGTCCCGCGCCACGGGCACGAGTCGAGGAGAGTGAAAAATGGCCAACCCGCTGTATCACAAACATATCATCTCTATTAACGATCTCAGCCGCGAGGATCTGGAGCTGGTGCTGCGCACCGCCGCCAGCCTGAAAGCCAATCCGCAGCCCGAGCTGCTAAAGCACAAGGTGATCGCCAGCTGCTTCTTTGAAGCCTCCACCCGTACCCGCCTGTCGTTTGAAACCTCGATGCACCGTCTGGGCGCTTCGGTCGTGGGCTTTGCCGACGGCAGCAATACCTCGCTCGGCAAGAAAGGCGAAACCCTGGCCGACACCATCTCGGTGATTGGTACCTACGTCGATGCCATCGTGATGCGTCACCCGCAGGAAGGCGCGGCGCGGCTGGCGACCGAGTTCTCCGGCGGCATTCCGGTGCTCAACGCCGGTGACGGTGCCAACCAGCACCCGACCCAGACGCTGCTCGACCTGTTCACCATTCAGGAAACCCAGGGCCGCCTGAACAACATCAATATCGCCATGGTCGGCGACCTGAAATACGGCCGCACCGTACACTCGCTGGCGCAGGCGCTGGCCAAGTTTGAAGGCAACCGCTTCTTCTTCATCGCCCCGGACGCGCTGGCGATGCCGGCCTACATCCTGCAGATGCTGGAAGAGAAAGGCATTCAATACAGCCTGCACAGCAGCATTGAAGAAGTGGTGCCGGAGCTGGACATTCTCTACATGACCCGGGTGCAGAAAGAGCGCCTGGATCCTTCCGAATACGCCAACGTGAAGGCGCAGTTCGTGCTGCGCGCGGCAGATCTGGCCGGGGCACGTGACAACCTCAAGGTGCTGCACCCGCTGCCGCGCATTGATGAGATCACCACCGACGTGGATAAAACGCCGTACGCCTACTACTTCCAGCAGGCAGGCAACGGTATTTTCGCCCGTCAGGCGCTGTTGGCGCTGGTATTAAACGCAGATTTGGCTCTTTAAGGGGGAACCGTCATGACTCACGATAACAAACTGCAGGTTGAAGCGATCAAGTGCGGTACGGTGATTGACCATATTCCGGCGCAGATAGGTTTTAAGCTGCTGACGCTGTTTAAGCTGACCGCCACCGACCAGCGCATTACCATCGGCCTGAATCTGCCTTCAGGCGAGCTGGGCCGCAAAGACCTGATCAAAATCGAGAACACTTTCCTGACCGAGCAGCAGGCCAACCAACTGGCGATGTATGCACCCAAAGCCACGGTTAACCGCATCGACAATTACGAAGTGGTGCGCAAACTGACCCTCAGCCTGCCGGACCATATCGACGGCGTGCTGACCTGCCCGAACAGCAACTGCATCAGCCGCAGTGAGCCGGTGTCCTCCAGCTTTAGCGTGAAATCCCGCGACGGCGACGTACATCTGAAATGCCGCTACTGTGAGAAAGAGTTCGAACATCAGGTGGTGTTGCAGGCAGACTGAGTCTGCGGTTTTCGCCGGGAGACGGCGCTGTTATTCTCCCGGCGACGCCCTATAATGGGGTTTCTGGATAGAACAACCCTCGATTATCAGGAGAAAAAATGTCACGTAACATCAGCACTGAACTCGCCCCGGCAGCCATTGGTCCTTACGTGCAGGGCGTTGATCTGGGCAGCATGATCATCACTTCCGGTCAGATCCCGGTCGATCCTAAAACCGGCGCCGTTGCCGACGACGTGGCCGCTCAGGCACGCCAGTCACTGGAAAACGTTAAAGCGATCGTTGAAGCTGCCGGCCTGAAAGTCGCCGACATCGTGAAAACCACGGTCTTCGTAAAAGACCTGAACGATTTCGCCACCGTTAACGCCGCTTATGAAAGCTTCTTCACCGAGCACAACGCGCCGTTCCCGGCCCGTTCTTGCGTCGAAGTGGCCCGTCTGCCAAAAGACGTGAAAATCGAAATCGAAGCCATCGCCGTTCGTCGTTAATTCCACGACCGCGCACGCGCCCAACGGTCAGCCATCGGCTGGCCGTTTTTATTTCATGAAAATTATTATTCCAGTTATTTTATAAAGATAACCTCACTTCCAACACATTTACATTCCCACAATAAAAATGCATCTATAATTATTTTTCACCCGGCCGGGACATGACTCTTTGCGGTTTGTTAATCAGACTAATAATCTCAGGAGAATAACCCCATGGCTCAAAGCGTATTGGATTATTTTATCCAACAGGTGACCTATTCCCCCGAAGCACTGGCGATCGTCAGTCACAATAAGCGCCTCACTTATCGGCAGTTGGATGACGCCAGTGACCAGCTGTGTGGATACCTGCAACAGCAAGGCGTCCGCCCCGGTGACTGCGTGCCGCTTATAGCATTACGTACTGCAGAATTCCCGATCGGTATACTGGCAGTCCTGAAAGCCGGAGCCAGTTATATTCCCATTGATGCCCGATATCCTGAAAAAAGAATTCAGGATATCCTCAGACAAAGCGCATCAAACACAATAATATTGAGCAACTTATCAATCGATCTTGCAATTAAATCCCCTGGCGTACAAGCCTTTGCCATTGATAATATTACCTCGAATGAACCGTTACCTCTTGAATTAATAAAACCGCAGGGTGATGCGACCGCCTATATTATTTTCACCTCCGGCACCACCGGCAATCCCAAAGGGGTCATGATTGCCCATCATTCACTGTTGAATATTGTCCTCTGGCATAACCAAAAGTTCGCCATGAACCACACAAGCCGTTCAACGCTGATAGCCGGTATTGGTTTTGACGTGGCGCAGTGGGAAATTTGGGCAGCATTGACCAGCGGCGGTACGTTGTATTTGCCAGAGGAAGAGACTCGCTTGCAGCCTTCTGCCCTGCTCGACTTTTTCGCGCACCACCAAATCACCCATGCTTTTGTGCCCACAGTGTTGGTGGCTGAAATTGTCAGTGCGCCACAGCCGGAAAACCTGGCGTTGCGCTACCTGTTTACCGCAGGGGAAAAGCTCAACCCGGTCGATCTCAGCGGGGTGAGCTACCCGTTGGTGGATTACTACGGCCCGACAGAAGCCACCATCTTCGCCACCTGGAATTTGGTCAGTTGCGCCACACAACACGCTCCTGCCACTATCGGTCGGCCGGTGGCAGATACCGAGATATTCATTCTCGATGATAATCTGCCACCCGTCAGCGGGCAGCAACCCGGCGAGCTTTACATCAGCGGCAGTTGCCTGGCACGCGGCTATCTGAATGATTCGCCGCTCACCGCCGAAAAATTTATTACCCCCGCGCATTTTGCCGGCAAACGGCTCTACCGCAGCGGCGATCGGGCGCGCTGGCTGCCGGATCATCGTGTCCAGTTCCTCGGCCGTATCGACGACCAGATCAAGATCCGTGGTAACCGCGTGGAACTGGGCGAAATAGAAAGCGTCATGGTACAGGTGACAGGCGTGAAGGCCGCCGTTGCTGCCGTTACCCAGCCGCAGGATCCGGCTAACAAACAGATTGTGGCCTTTCTGGTGGCCGACCGGAACGACGCTGGAGTGATCGAACGCGTGAAGCAACATCTGAAAACCACATTGCCATCTTACTTCCTGCCCGCCGAGTACCGGCTGCTGGATCGTCTGCCGATCAACGCCAACGGCAAAACCGATAAGGCTGCGCTGCTGGCCCTTTCTCGCGCGGATCAACCTCCGACAGCAGAAACGCTGACCGGCAGCCGGCAGACCCTTGCCGCTATTTGGTGCCAGCTGTTGGGGACGGAGAATATCCGTGCCGAAGACAATTTTTTCGACATCGGCGGCCATTCACTGCTGGCGGCAAAGTTGGCGACGGCCATCGCCCAGCAAATTGGAGGGAAGGTTTATGTCCGCGATATTTATGAATACCCGACGATAAATCGTCTGGCGCAGGCGCTGGATGAACGCAGCGGCCATGCACTGCCGGCGGTGGACAGCGAACCGGTGCGTGCTCTGCAGGACGACGTCTGGTTACCCGCAGACCTCACCATCAATCCGCATTACGACGTATGGCAGATAAGCTCGCCCAGGGCCATTTTGCTCACCGGTGCCACCGGGTTTATCGGTGCGCATCTGCTGGCAGAGCTGCTGACCACCACCCGTGCCGAGTTGTATTGCCTGGTGCGGGAGCGCAGCCGGATATCCCCGCAACAACGACTCGACGAGATCCTGACTCGCTATCAGATTGCTTTATCCCCCGAGCAGCGCGGCCGCATCCATCTGGTCCCCGGCGACGTGGCCGAGCATGATTTCGCCCTGTCACCTGAGCGCTACCGTGAACTCAGCCAGCAAGTCGATATCATTTATCATTCGGCAAGCGCGGTGAACTTTATCCAACCCTATTCTTATATGAAACGCGACAATGTGCAGGGGCTGCGCGAAATCATTCGCTTTGCCGCGCATCAGCGCACCAAACCACTGATGTTGATGTCGACGATTTCGGTCTATAGCTGGGGGCATCTGCACACCGGCAAACGGGTGATGCTGGAAAGTGACGACATCGACCAGAACCTGCCGGCGGTGATCACCGATATTGGCTACGTCCGCAGCAAATGGGTAATGGAAAAAATTGCCGATCTGGCGGCATCGCAAGGCCTGCCGCTGATGACCTTCCGTCTGGGGTACGCCACCTGCCATAGCCGCACCGGCGTCAGCGCCAGCTATCAATGGTGGGGGCGACTGGTGAAAACCTGTATTGCCAGTGGCACGCGGCCTGCGCTGCAGGATTTGCGCGAGGGCCTGACGACGGTGGACTATATGACCCAGGCCATTGCATACGTCAGCCGTAATCCGCAGGCTCTGGGGAAGAAATTCAACCTGATCCACCAGCACCGCAATAACCTGACGCTGCAGGACTTCTTCAGCCTGTTGGAGCGTGAATTTGGCTTCCACTTCCATCCGCTGCCCTTCGATCAATGGCGGGCGCAGTGGGAACACAACGGCGATGCGCCGCTCTACCCGTTGCTCAGCCTGTTCAGGGACAATATGGTGAATGGACAATCGACAGTGCAGCTCTACCAAAACACCTACCAGTGGGATTGCAGCAACCTGCAGCATTTCCTGCAGCACAGCGGGATAGAAGAACCACACTTTACCCGGCAGGTGCTACTGAATTATCTGCAGCAGTCTATCGGCGCTCCACAGCCGTCATTGCAGGTTTGAACCTCAAGGCGGGCCCCTGTGGCCCGCCAGTGCACCAGTAGAACATTTTGCCCTTAGCGTTGCGCCATCAGCGGTCATAATTACCCCAGACGCGCCGCAGTTTTGCCCCGTTTTAAGGCAGCGTCCGGTTGGGTTGCACCCAAAGCGGGCCGTCTCCTGCCACAACCTGGCGTTTTCGCGCCATTATCGCCCCTTTATCACCTTGGCACATTTTATGCTGGATCCGTCTACAGCCTGCAATGTCGACGAGGTGACGATGCTAAATATCGATCTGTCCGCTTCACCGTTTTTTGATGAGATGCTTCTGGCTGAGGGTAAACACCGGGGTCATTACGAAGCTTACTGCCATTGGCTGCAACAGGCCGATCACAAGGCCATTCAGCGTAAAAGGGAAGAGGCTGCACTGCTGTTCCATCGGGTGGGAATTACCTTTAACGTTTATGGTGAGGATGATGGTGCCGAACGGCTAATCCCGTTCGACAGCGTGCCGCGCATCATTCCCGCCGGCGAATGGGCGATGCTCGATCGCGGCATCCGCCAGCGCGTCCAGGCGCTGAACGCCTTTCTGCACGATATTTACCATCAACAACATATTCTGAAGGCCGGGATCATTCCGGCGGAACAGGTGCTGGCCAACGATCAGTATCAACCCTGCATGCAAGGGGTCGATTTGCACCGCAATATTTACGCGCACATTGTCGGCGTGGATATGGTGCGCGGCGGCGACGGCCAGTATTACGTGCTGGAAGACAACCTGCGTACCCCTTCCGGCGTGTCCTACATGCTGGAAAACCGCAAAATGATGATGCGCCTGTACCCGGAACTGTTCGCCCAGCAGCGTATTGCACCGGTGGAACGCTACCCGTCGCACCTGCTGCAAACCCTGCGTGAAAGCTCGCCGATTAACGATCCGACCGTGGTGGTGCTGACGCCGGGCCGCTTCAACAGCGCCTATTTCGAACACAGTTTCCTGGCGCAGCAAATGGGGGTTGAACTGGTGGAAAGCGCCGACCTGTTCGTCAAGGACGGCGCGGTGTTTATGCGCACCACCGCCGGGCCTTGCAAGGTGGACGTGATCTATCGGCGGGTAGACGATGCCTTCCTCGATCCGCTGGCGTTCCGCCCGGACTCGATGCTCGGCGTGCCGGGGCTGCTGTCGGTATATCGCACCGGTAACGTGGTGCTGGCCAACGCCATTGGCACCGGCGTGGCCGACGACAAGTCGATCTATCCTTATGTACCGGAGATGGTGCGCTTCTATCTGCAGGAGGAGCCGATCCTCAACAATGTGCCGACCTGGCAATGCCGTCATAAAAATGAGCTGTCTTACGTGCTGGCCAATCTGGAACAGATGGTGGTGAAAGAGGTTCACGGCGCCGGCGGCTACGGCATGCTGATCGGCCCGGCTGCGACCAAAGACGAAATCGCTCACTTCCGTACCCTGCTGCTGGCCAAACCGCACAACTATATTGCGCAAAACACGCTGGCACTGTCGACCTGCCCGACCTTCGTCAACGACGGCCTCGCGCCGCGGCATATCGATCTGCGGCCGTTTGCCCTCAGCGGTGCGGAAATTCGCTTGGTGCCCGGCGGCCTGACGCGCGTGGCGCTGGCGCAAGGCTCGCTGGTGGTCAACTCGTCGCAAGGCGGGGGAACCAAGGATACCTGGGTATTGGAGGACGACGCATGCTGAGCCGAACTGCCAGTGAACTCTATTGGATGGCCCGCTATCTGGAGCGGGCAGAAAGCATCGCCCGGGTACTCGACGTCACCAACAAGCTGTCGATGATGCCGATCCGCGACAGCGAAGATCAGGATCTGCAGGTGCCGCTCAATCTGACCAGCACCGGGGAGCTGTATGCCGCAGCCTATCCCGACCTGACCATGGCCAATCTGGTCAGTTTTTTTGCCCTCGACAGCCGCAACCACAGCAGCATTTACAGCTGTTTGCAGATGGGCTGGAACAACGCTCACGCGGTACGCGGCAGCCTGTCTTCCGAGGTTTGGGAGTGCATTAACTCCACCTGGATCGAGATGAAGCTGATCCGCCGCCAGGGCATTGGCTCGGTGGGCGCCGATGCTTTCTTCGACTGGGTAAAAGAACGTTCTCACCTGTTTCGCGGTGCCATGTTCGGCACCCTGCTGCGCAGCGACGCCATGTGCTTTATTCGCCTCGGCACCCTGCTGGAACGGGCCGACAGCACCGCCCGCCTGCTGGGGGTGAAAAACGCGCTGATGGACAGCGACGGCGACCCGGTCCGCGAGTATTACCGCATGGATACGCTGCTGCGGGCGGTCAGCGCCCGCGAGGCCTATCACAGCATCTACAAGCAGCAGCTCAGCCGCGACACCATCGCCGAGCTGATGATCCTGCGTAATGAGATCCCGCGCTCCCTGCTGGCCTGCGTCGGCGATATGGTGCAGCAACTGGAACAGATTGGTGGCAACAGCGCCAATCAACCGCGCCGGCTGGCACATACGCTGCACGCCGAACTGCGCTTCAGCAGCATGAAAGATCTGAACCGGGTCGGGCTGAACGACTGGCTGGACGCATTTCTGGGGCAAATTGGCGGCATCGCGGAAAGCATCCATCACACCTATCTGGAGGCACAATGAAACTCAACATTGAGCACAATACCCATTATACCTACGCCCAGCAGGTGCAGCGCAGCACCCAGTATCTGCGCCTGACGCCACAGAATTCCCGGCACCAGCGCGTTATCTCCTGGCAACTGATGCTGCCGGAAGATGCGGTGTGCACCACCGATGCTTTCGGTAACGTACTGCACGTGCTGACGCTGGATCACCCGCATCAGGCGATCACCATTCAGGCCCACGGCGTGGTGGAGATTGAAGACGGCGTAGAGGATCAGGTGATGGGGCATCTGTCACCGCTGGTATTCCTGCGCCACAGCCCCTTGACCCAGCCCGACAGTGCGATCCAGGCCTTTGCCCTGCGCTATTACCAACCGCAAGCGGTGCTTGCCGGGCTGGAGAACCTGATGGGCGAGCTGCTGCTGAAAATGCCTTACAGCCCTGGATCCACCAGCGTCACCGACAGCGCGGCCCAGGCGTTCGCCACCGGTACCGGCGTCTGTCAGGATCACACACACGTATTTCTGGCCTGCTGCCGTAGCCTGAATATTCCGGCGCGCTATGTCAGCGGTTATCTTTACAGCGAAGACTCGACGCACGTCGCCACCCACGCCTGGGCGGAAGCCTGGGTTGACGAACGCTGGCACAGTTTTGACGTTACCAACAACACCCGTCTGCCGAACCAGCACCTTAAGCTGGCGGTAGGCATCGACTATCTGGACGCCTGCCCGGTGCGCGGCATGCGGCTGGGCGGCGGCTGCGAGAATATGCAGACCATCGCCGAAGTGCAGATGATGCCCAGCGGGCAATAGTCTGTTGCCGAAAGTGAAGGTTTACGGCACGCTGGCGTTTGGCGGCGTGCCAGTCTTGTTTTGAGGAATTGTGGAATGACCTATTGTGTGGCCATGCGCTTGTCATCCGGGCTGGTCTTTGCTTCAGATTCGCGTACCAATGCCGGAGTGGACCATATTTCTACCTTCCGCAAACTGCACGTGTTCCAGCAGGACGGCGAACGCTTGCTGGTGCTGCAAAGTGCCGGCAATCTGGCGACCACCCAGAGCATCATCAGCCTGCTGCAGCGCCGCTGCAAAGACGCCGAACGCCCCAATCTGCTGAATGCGCCCAGTCTGTACGAAGCCGCCACGCTGGTGGGCGAAACGGTGCGGGAAGTGATCCAACGCGACAGCGAAGCCCAGCAGAGCGGCAGCACCACCGATTTTAGCTGCAGCCTGTTGCTCGGCGGCCAGATCCATGGCGAAGAAATGCGGCTGTTTCATATCTATCCGCAGGGTAACTTTATCGAAGCCACCCGCGATACGCCCTATTTCCAGATTGGCGAAAGCAAATACGGCAAGCCGATTATTGATCGGGTGCTGAACTACGATACCCCGCTGGAACAAGCGATGCAGTGCGCGCTAATCTCCCTCGATTCTACGCTACGCAGTAACCTGTCGGTCGGCCTGCCGCTCGACGTGATGATTTATCCGCGCGACAGTTTCAGCAGCGCACAACAATACCGTATTACCGAAGATCATCCGCATTTCAACGCCATCCGCAAAGGCTGGGGCGAAGGGCTGGTCAGCATTTTCAAACAGTTGCCGCCGCTGCAGCTGTAGGTGCTGTGAGGGCTCGGCATGCAGATCCCCTACGCATGCTGAGCCCGACGATGCAGAAAATTATTCGATCGCGCTGGCACGCAGCAGGGCTTCCAGCGGATAAACCGCCGCAATCACCACTTCGTCACGTATTTGCGCCGCCGTATCCAGCTGTTGCTGTATTTGCCCGGCTTCGGCTTTGCTCAAGGGTTTGTTCTGCTGATAACGCTCCAGCAACATCAGCCCCAGTGCCGACAGCGCGCCGACATCCTGCGCTACCGGAGCCAGATCCTGCATCACCCGGTTACCGGCAATCACCGTTTTCACCGGCGCGGTATTCAACTGCCAGCGTTGCAAACGTTCGCGCAGCGCCTGTGCCGCCGCACTGTTATTGCGATCTTTCAGCAGGGCCGCGACCTGCAGCCCCATCTCGCGCACTGCGTTGCTTTCCGCCGGCAGAGCGTCGGCAAAGCGATTCAGCGGTTCGAACTGGTGATAATTACCGGCCTTGAATTTCAGATGCTGACGGGTGTAGTACTGGCCCGGCTCGACCGCCTCGGCCAGGGTTTGCAGCGGTGCAATCTGCACGCTGTTCGCCAGCCGGGTGAATTCGCGGGCGGTCTCTGCATGCTGCTGCAAGCCCACCGACACCACCGACCAGGCGTCAACTGCCGCCAGCCGCCGGTACATGTTGTTTTCATCGGTTACGTCCTGCGCCGACCACAAGCGCTCCGCCACCGCGAACCCGCGCGGCCACAGCTTGAGATCGAGGATCGGCGCCCTGATGTTTTCCGCCCACAGCGCCGCCTCGCCGCCAAGAATATTGGCCTGCTGCTTCGCGTCCGGTACCACCGGCATCTTGCCCGCCGGGATCGCCGTCAGCTTGCCGCCGCTGGTCGGGTAACGCACGTTGCCAACCAGCGTATACCCACTGAGCTTATCCTGCTGCAGCGTGAACACCGGACGCGTCTCGCCCATCCAGGTATCGACGCGGAAGCTCACCTGCTGCGGAGAACGCCAGACGATATCCTGCAACGCACGGCGAGATTTGCCGTTGAAGTCGATAAAGCCACGCCAGCCTTGTTTGCCTTCAATCAGGGTAAAACTGCCCTCCACCGCGCTGCCCTTCAGTCGTGGCATGCTGAACTGCCAGCTCTGCGCCTTTTCATCGGGCTGCACCTCGGTGGCGACGCCCAGCGGCTGCGGCAGGATCTCGTTGCGATAGTGATAGGCGCTGCTCTGCGGTTGATCGAGGTAGAAGCCGGTGGACAGAATGCCCTGATAGCCGTCCTGCGCGCTGGCCCCCAGTGAGTCCTGACCCTGCCAGGATTGGATCACAATGCTGCGTGGCAGCGACGGGTGATAAATCTCATCCCAGCCGACCATCTGCCGTTGGTGCTGTTCGAGGATTTTTTCCAGCTTCTGGTTGAAGTAGGCCTGCAATGCATGGATGTCCGCCAACTGATGTTGCTGCATAAAGGCCTGAATGGTTTTCGATTGCTTCCATTGGCTGGCATCCACCTCGTCACCACCAATATGCAGGTAAGGATCGGGGAAGATCGCCGCCAGTTCGCCAATAATAGCGTCTACAAATTGATAAACTTCTTCACGGGTCGGATCGAGCGTTGGCTTATGGACACCCCACTTGCGCTCCATCTGATACGGCCCCGGCGCGCTCATCAGCTCCGGGTAAGCCACGGCGATGCTGGAAGCATGGCCCGGCAGATCGATTTCCGGCACCACCCGGATGCCGCGCGCGGTGGCATAGGCCACCACCTGTTGCATCTGTTCGCGAGTATAAAACTGGCCGTCACTGGCCTGCTGTTGCAGCTTGGGATAATGCTCAGAAGCAAAACGCCAGCCCTGATCGTCGGTCAGGTGCCAGTGAAACACGTTGAGCTTGGCTGCTGCCATGCCGTCGAGCTGGCGCAGAATATCCGCCAGCGGCAGGAAATGACGCGCCGAATCCAGCAGCACGCCGCGCCACGGGAAACGCGGCACGTCGGTGATGCTAACCAGCGGCAGGAAGGTGTTCTGGCCGTCGGTCTGCACCAGTTGCAGCAGGGTTTCCATGCCACGCAGCGCACCGAAACGGGTATTGGCGGTCAGGGTGACGCCATCCTGCATCACCAGCAGTTTATAGCTCTCGTCGCTGCCCGGCAGCGGCTGCGCCGCCACCTTGTCTTTGATGTTCACGTTAATCACCACGCCTGCGGCTTTTTCCGCCTGCGGTGCCAACGTCCAACCGGTTTGCAGTTCAATACGTTGCCGCCAGCGCTGCAGCGCATCACCCAAATCGTCGCCCTGCAGGTTAATCGACAAACGGTGATCCAGCACCAGCCTGCCCGCCGGTTGGGTCAGTTCCACCTGCTGCGGCCAGGGCATCAGCGGCAAATCGCCGGCCGGCTGCGCCAATGCACCCAGGGAAAGCAATAACGATGAAGCCAGTAGCGTATAACGCAGAGATCTGTGCATCAGAAATTCCTCAGAGGAAAAAAATCAATAAAAACAGCGAAGCTATAAATAAAGACTGAGCACAGTACAGATGTCCAACGGCGAGGGTGAAAAGCCGGGTTAGATCACAGATGCCCCTCTTCCAGACGAAAGAGGGGCGCGGGAATCACTGCCAGCCGTAACGGCGCACAAACCAGCCTTTCACACACTGGGTCAGCACCATATAACCGGTCAGGATCAGCACCAGCCATGGGAAGTAGCCGAGCGGTAGCGCCTGCAGCTGCAGGAAACTGGCCAGCGGCGAGAAGGTCAGGCCGATACCGGTGGCGATCACCACCAGGGTCATGATGCACAGCGGCCACGAAGGACGGCTCTGGATAAACGGAATTTTGCGCGTGCGGATCATATGCACTATCAGCGTTTGCGATAGCAGCCCTTCAACGAACCAGCCGGACTGGAACAACGTCTGCATTTCCGGCGTATTGGCTTTAAACACCCACCACATCAGGCTAAAGGTCAGCACGTCAAAGATCGAACTGATCGGCCCAAAGAACACCATAAAGCGCCCAATATCGCCGGAGTTCCAGCGCTGTGGCTGGGTGATCTGATCGTCATCGACGTTGTCGAACGGAATAGCGACCTGCGAAATGTCATACATCAGGTTCTGGATCAGCAGGTGCAGCGGCAACATCGGCAGGAACGGCAAAAAGGCGCTGGCGATCAGCACGCTGAAAACGTTACCGAAGTTAGAGCTGGCGGTCATTTTGATGTACTTGAGCATATTGGCGAAGGTGCGACGCCCCTCAATCACCCCCTGCTCCAGCACCATCAGGCTTTTTTCCAGCAGGATAATATCTGCGGCTTCCTTGGCAATATCCACCGCAGAGTCGACTGAAATCCCGATATCCGCCGCACGCAGCGCTGGGGCATCGTTAATCCCGTCGCCCATAAAACCGACCACATGGCCCTGTTGGCGCAGCAGCTTGACGATACGTTCCTTATGCAACGGCGTCAGCTTGGCGAACACCGTGGTACGCGCCGCCGCCTGCGCCAGTTGCTGGTCGTCCATCTGTTCGATCTCACTGCCGCGCAACACATGATCCGCCGCCAGCCCAACGTCTTTACACACCTTGGCCGCCACCAGCTCGTTGTCGCCGGTGAGGATCTTCACCGTTACACCGCTGTTTTTCAGCGCCGCCAGCGCCGGTGCGGTGCTCTCTTTTGGCGGATCGAGGAAGGCCACATAACCTTCGAGGATCAGATCCGATTCGTCGGCCACGCCGTATTCATAAGCCTGCGCCGGCAGGATCTTGTTGGCTACCGCCACCACCCGCAGCCCCTGCTGGTTAAGATCGTCGGTAACGCGCCGAATGCGTGCCAACAACGCCTCGGTCAGCGGGATCACTTGATCTTCCTGCCGCACATGGCTGCAAATCGCCAGCATCTCCTCCAGCGCACCCTTGCAGATCAGCTCGTGATATTGCGCGTCTTTGGCCACCACCACCGACATCCGGCGGCGTTCAAAATCAAACGGGATCTCATCCACCTTGTGGTAATGCTGCAACGCATCCGGCTGCTGGCTCTGTTGTGCGCAGCTCAGCACCGCCACATCGAGCAGGTTTTTCAGCCCGGTCTGGTAGAAGCTGTTCAGCCAGGCGTAATGCAGCACCCGGTCGCTGGCGACGCCGAACACGTCGGTATGGCGCTCCAGCACGATTTTATCCTGGGTCAGGGTGCCGGTTTTATCGGTGCACAGAATATCCATGGCACCAAAGTTCTGAATGGCGTCCAGGCGTTTGACGATCACTTTCTGTTTGGACAGCTTCACCGCCCCTCTGGCCAGGGTAGAAGTGACAATCATCGGCAGCATTTCCGGGGTCAGCCCCACCGCCACCGACAGCGCGAACAGCGCCGCTTCCCACCAGTCGCCCTTGGTGTAACCGTTGATCAGCAGCACAATCGGCGTCATCACCAACATAAAACGGATCAACAACCAACTGACTTTACTGATCCCGCTCTGGAAGGCATTGGGTTGCTGATCCTGACCGATCACGCGCTGCGCTAGTTGACCGAAGTAAGTGTCGCCACCGGTACCGATCACCATCGCCAGCGCGGTGCCGCTCACCACGTTGGTGCCCATAAAGCACAGGTTTTGGCATTCCAGCGGATCTTCTGACTGCTCACGCAGCTCGGCGACTTTCTCCACCGGCAAGGACTCACCGGTCAGCGCCGCCTGGCTGATAAACAGATCCTTTGCCGACAGCACGCGCAGATCCGCCGGGATCATGTCGCCCGCCGCCAGCTTGATGATGTCGCCTGGCACCAGTTGCGAGATCGGCAGTTCCAGGTGTTCGCTTTTGCCGGTCAGTGCGTCACTACGAATTACTGTAGCGGTATTGCTGACCATGGCTTTCAGCGCATCCGCCGCCTTGTTGGAACGCGCTTCCTGAATGAAATTCAGCAGCGTGGAGATCACCACCATCAGGGCGATCACCAGCGCCCCGGTCAGATCTTCGGTGGCATAAGAGATCATGCCAAGCGCGGTCAGCAGCAGGTTGAACGGGTTGCGATAGCAGTGCCACAGGTGCTGCCACCAGGCCTCTTGCTGCTGATCGTCGATAACGTTCTCACCGCAGCGTTCGCGTACCCGCTCCGCCTCATGGGCGGTTATGCCTTCCGGGTGGCTTTGAAAGCGCAGATAAAGCTCGGTGGTGTTCGCGGCAGCGCATTCCAGCCGCTGCTGCGCCAGACCGGCGGGCAACCCCTGCGCTTTGCCGCCAAGGCCGTCCAACAGGCTGTCACGGTGCACCAAACGGCGCGGTAAATTGCGGCTGAGCAGGCCCAGCAGCTGACGGGGGATATTTTTTAGTTTCATTTTTTTGCACCTCGTCGCCCATTGCCTCACGGCAGTGGGTGAACGCGGGATCGCCCCCGGCCAGGCTTTCGGACACGCCAAAAAGCCTCTGCCGGGGCAGATCCTTGTCTTTTTTTATAGCAGCAGGAGCGAACGACGGGCGCGCGCTACCGGTTACCGTTTATTACTTCACCGGTAAAACAGCAGCGCAAAGCGGGCAGGTTTTACCGGAGAGCCGAGTCAGGGTCTAACGGGGTCGGATCGGGATCCATAGGGTTGATAACCTCCGGTAAATGAAAAGATCGAACGACAAGAGCGGCCGTTCAGCGCGGTACGTAAATCCCTGCATTAGCCTATAGCTTTCAAGTTGCAGCTAGGCGACCAGCTTGCTCATCCCCAGGCGCTTACTTAAGTAAGTAACTGGGGTGAGCAAGTGCAGGTAACAACGCTGCAACTTGAAAGATGACGGATACAGCGCCAAGATCCGTTGCGGAAAATAGGCTATGCTGACGGGCATTCAGCGTAGGCCGCCAGTTTACGCCTTTTAACCTCAATGAAAATTAAACCATGCAAAACCGGCTGACCATCAAGGACATCGCACGCCTGAGCGGCGTAGGTAAATCCACCGTATCACGCGTGTTGAACAACGAAGGCAGCGTGAGCCCGCAGACCCGCGAACGGGTGGAAGCGGTGATCCGTCAGCAGGGGTTCAGCCCGTCCAAGTCTGCTCGCGCCATGCGCGGCCAGAGCGACAAAGTGGTCGGCATTATCGTTTCCCGTCTCGACTCTCCGTCTGAAAACCAGGCGGTACGCACCATGTTGCCACTGCTGTATCAGCACGGCTTCGACCCGATCGTGATGGAAAGCCAGTTCGAGACCCGGCTGGTGGAAGAGCATTTGCACGTTCTGCAACAGCGTAATGTCGACGGAGTGATCCTGTTTGGTTTCACCGGCCTGACGGCGGCCATGCTCAGCCCATGGCAGGATAAAATGGTGGTGCTGGCACGCGAATACGAGGGGTTTTCTTCGGTTTGCTACGACGACGACGGTGCCGTGCGGCTGCTGATGGAACGCCTGCAGCAACAGGGCCACCGGCATATCGGCTACCTGGGGGTGCAACTGTCGGATGCCACCACCGGTATGCGCCGCCACCAGGCCTATCTCGACGCCTGCCGGCAACAGCAGATTAGCCCAAGCGTGGCGCTGGGCGAACTGAGCTATCAGAGCGGTTTCCAACTGGCTGCCTCGGTCATCGATGCCCAGACTACCGCCCTGGTGTGCGCCTCCGACACTATCGCCCTGGGTGCGATCAAATACCTGCAACAGCAGCATATTGCCCCGCTGCAGGTGTGCGGGATCGGTAATACTCCGCTGCTAAACTTCCTGTTCCCCGAAACCTTTTCGGTTGATCTGGGCTACGGCACGGCCGGGCTGCAGGCCGCACAACAGCTGCTGGGCCAGCTCAGCGGCGAACAGGGCATCCGCCAGATCATCGTACCCAGCCAACTCGCCTGACGGCGGTTAGTTGTTTATCCGCATACATTCCCCAGTCTGAAATCCCCTGTTGATGCTCACACCCAGTGGGCGTCAATTCATCGCTATTTTTGTGCCCGCCACCACACAACAACCACTAATCGACCTTCCTCACCCAGCCAAGTAAACTACTGTTTATACACACAGTGCTATCTGTGTGTTTTAGCGGTTTTTCAGCACACGGAATGTGTACCTCCCCAGACCTGCCATTCAGGAGCAACGGAGGGTACCGGACGCTGTTAACCATCAGGAAACAGAGAGTCGAAAAGGAAGATAATCATGGCTGAAGAAAAGAAAAATGCTCAGGTGGCTAACGGCGTTAATGACGATGTGACTGAGCTGAAATCACTGACCACCCTGCGTAAACGTGTCGTCAGTGACGGTGAAATTGTGTCTAAAGCAGCAAACGGTTTTCGCCTGGCAAACGGCAATACCGGCGTGATGCTGCGTAACGACGGTAAGCATTTTTACGCCCTGACCACGCCAAGCGGTCAGGCACAGGACGGGCAGTGGAACACCCTGCGCCCCTTCTCCTTTAACCTCTCAACCGGCCGCGTGTCGCTGCGTAACGGGGTGGATATTTCCGGCGGCGCGATGGTGTCGCACAATGCCGGTGTTTCCACTGCGACCACCGGCCCAACACCGCTGATCGCAGGGCAAGTCTACTATGCTGCCGACGTCAGTGCCGGTTTCACCAGCGGCAATGTGACCACCACCATGTTGATGGGATCGCGCGTTGTCGCCGGCAAGGAGGATCATGGCTTGCTCTCTTACCGTGACTGGCAGGGGAACTGGAACGAATTACAGGTCAGGACCAACGCCGAGCTTTCAGTGGGGCAATTAATCAAACGCAATGCCGATGGTTGGATTTGGGCTGCTGGCAATAAAAACGTTAACAATAATGCCGACCGCATTACCAACGGCCTGCATGTACAGGGAGCGGGAAACCTGTCCGCCGACTTATACCACTATGAACGTATCGGCAAACACCACATGCTGGCGCTGCACGTTGCCAACGGAGGCGCTGACGGCTGGTATGAATTCCGCAATGATGGCCATGCGTATACCAACGGTGCCTGGAACAGCAGCTCCGATATTCGGATGAAAACCGACATCGAGAAAATAGATGGTGCGCTGGAGAAACTGGGGAAAATTGGCGGTTATACCTACCTGAAACAGGGCGTGCCGGAAGCCGGGGTCATTGCCCAGGAAGTAGAGAACGTATTACCTCAATCCGTCACCACCACCGAACTGAAATTAAATGACGGCAGCGTTTTGAAAGACGCCCGCGGAATTAATATCAACGGAGTGGTCGCGTTACTGGTTGAGGCGTTAAAGGAAGAACGTGAGGCCCGGCTTGCGCTGGAAACTCGGTTGGCGGTGTTGGAATAGATAAGAATAATATTTAACTTATATTATCCGAAGGCAAACCAGAATCTAAATAAGTTAATAAAAGGATTTATATGGGAAACTCCAGTAATAATAATGGTACTCCACCTGAGACAGGTCAGGTATGGGACGGGGCACAGTGGGGATGGCCAACTTCAGGTAGTTGGAACGGTGACATACTAACAGTAAACCCTAATAATAATGGTAATTCCAACCATACAGGAGGTACAGGCATTGGATTTCCAAATACCCCAACAAATAACCCGTGGACAGGTATTCTTGGTGGTAACTCTTGGGACATGCTTGATGCATATCAACAAATATGGCAAGAACAGCAGGAGATATTAAAACAGGAAAAAGAGGAGCAGATACGGAAAACCGAGGAAGCTCGCAGGGCCGAGGAAACTCGTAAGGCTGAAGAAGTCCGTAAGGCCGAAGAAGCCCGCAAAGCCGAAGAAGCCCGCAAGGCCGAAGAAGCCCGCAAGGCCGAAGAAGCCCGCAAGGCCGAAGAAGCCCGCAAGGCCGAAGAAGCCAGAAAAGCGTTGTTCGCAAGAGCGGGAATTTTAGACGCCCCGACTTACACCCCTGAAAAAGTTAAAGCGGGCAATACCGCATTGGCAGCAGTAGGGACAATCGTGCTTAACCGTGCTGGCGGCATGGTGCAGTTATCTACGGTGGCTAACAGCGCCATGACGACAGCCAGCGAGTTGGCAGGCTGGGTATCGAGCTCAGTGTGGCGTGGCGTAGCTGAAGTTTCCCGAATAGCAACAGTCAGCGCTATAGGTCCGACTGTGGGCGCTTTTGTCATCGGCTTCTGGCCGCGGAAAGCTGGCGAGGGTAGTGACATAGTACCTGGACGCAACATAGAGATGTTTGCTGCCCAGGCAAGCCTATTTGCCGCCGGGTACTCCCCTGTCCAACCAGAAATGAACGTGGTCAATTTACCGGTACGCGGTTTTATTACCATGGGGAACAACGGTCAGCAAGAGGTGATACTGGTTAAAACGGGGGCCGGCGGCGTTTCCGCCAGCGTGCCGGTGCATCGCCCGGTACGTGATAAAGAAACGGGCCTGGACAGAATAGTGTTACCGGCGATGGCCGGGGCACCATCGAGAACCATCCTGATCAATCCGGCACCTGTAAGGCCTACAGCCCCGTCTCATACCGGCAACGACGCCCCGGTGCCAGTGACGCCGGTGCATACCGGCACTGACATAAAGCAGGCAGATAGTATCGTCACCACCAGCTTTCCGGCGAGCGACGTCCCGCAGTTGCAGGATTTCATTTACTGGCAGCCGGACGCCACAGGCAGCGGCGTGGAAGCGATTTATGTGATGCTAAGTGATCCACTTGACTCAGGACGTTTTACTCGTAAACAATTGGACAAGAAATACAAACATGCCATTGATTTTGGTATCAGTGACGCAAAGAAAAATCGTGAAACGCTGACAAAATTCCGCGATGAGATCAATGCACATTTGGCAGATAAAGAGACCATAGAGAAGGGAACATACCGACGGGAAAAAGGGTCTAAAGTTTACTTCAATCCCAACAGTATGAGGATTGTAATCCTCAAAGCCAACGGCGATTTTCTCTCCGGGTGGAAAATAAATCCCGAAGCGGATAACGGTAGAATATATTTAGAGACAGGTGAATTATGAACAAAATGGCGATAATTGAATTAGCTAGAGGTTTTTTAGAATCAAAAGTTAATGCACTTCAGTTCTCTGAAGAAATATGTGTTGAAAGACGTAAATTATATGGTATCGAACAAGAAAGGAATGTTTTAAACTGTGGTGAAGAGCTATTTATGGTGGCTGAGATTTATAATCCAGATTCAGATCGTGCTGATTATGAACTGGATGAGTCTGAGTTGAGAAAAGAAGTAAAAGCGACCCTGGAGAAATTTAATCTGCTTTAATCTTCCACCATTTCTAAACAGGATTATTTAAACAAATGCCCAACAAATTATCGTTTATTGGGCATTTTTTATTAATAACGTATTTATCTATCCCCCTCAAGGCCGTCCGTCATAGCCATCCCAGTAGGTAGCCACGGCGGAATCCAGCAGGATCTGGCGTTGTTTTTGCGGGTTATCCACTGAATATTCCTGATTGATAAATTTCCCTTTCTGCCCCATTTCACTAAGGAATTCAGGGCTGCGGAAATAGGCTTCCTGCTGCTCTGCCTGCTGGCGCGTCAATCCCTTGGCCCGATCGGCCTTCCCCATTTGATAGAACTGGTCAAAAAACGGAATAGAGGCTTTTATCGAGTCTGGAATTTGGGTTCGCATTTCGGGGGAAAAATCCTCTCGCGCCAGTTGATAAATCGCATGCTTGGCGTGGCGTTCCGGGCTGCTTTTTTGGCTAGTGCAGGCGCTCAGGAACAGCGCGGTGAAGACAATAAGGATTCGGGGCAATGTCAAAGTCATCATTCTTCCTTGAAAAAGTGTGTGGTAGCGACGATCACATAACGTATCGGACTAATGAGTCGCGCTAATTTCAATCAACTTATTGATTGTTAAGGGTGACAGTATAGCCGCCAATGCGCTTGTTCAAGAAAATATTACCGGATGTTTCGGCCGGCTCGCAAAATTCCCTGTTGAATAAATGGTCATTTTTTTATCGTTTTGTGATCCTCGCCCCAAACCGGGAACGTTCCCATTCCATAAAAAAAGCGGAGTGACTAAGCTTTGATCATTACTCCGACAACACCTCTGCGGCAGTCCCATACCAAGAAAGGTATCTAATAATGAGCAAAGTAAAACAGCAGGATATCGATCGCCTGATTGTGCTGGTGGGCGGGCGCGAGAATATCGCTACCGTTAGCCACTGCATTACCAGGCTGCGTTTTGTTCTCAATGACCCAGCTCTGGCCAAACCGAAAGAAATCGAAGAGTTGCCGATGGTCAAAGGCTGCTTCACCAACGCCGGTCAGTTCCAGGTAGTGATCGGCCCTGAGGTCGGGGATTACTACCAGGCCCTGATCGCCACCACCGGCGTCAATGAAGCCGACAAAGAGCAGGCCAAAGTCGCGGCACGCCAGAACATGACCTGGAGCGAACGCGCCATCTCGCACTTCGCCGAAATCTTCTTCCCGCTGCTACCTGCCTTGATCAGCGGCGGTTTGATCCTCGGCTTCCGCAACGTCATCGGCGACATCCCGATGTCCGGCGGCCAAACGCTGGCGCAGATGCATCCGGCGTGGAAAACCATCTACGACTTCTTGTGGTTGCTCGGTGAAGCCATCTTCATGTTCCTGCCGGTCGCCATTTGCTGGTCAACGGTGAAAAAAATGGGCGGTACGCCGGTACTCGGCATCGTGCTGGGTATCACGCTGGTGTCCCCGCAGTTGATGAACTCCTATCAGCTCGGCCAGCAGATCCCGGAAGTGTGGAACTTCGGCTGGTTCACCATTCAGAAAGTCGGCTATCAGGCGCAGGTGATCCCTTCCATGCTGGCCGGTATGGCGCTGGGCTGGATTGAGACCCGCTTGAAAAAGATCGTGCCGGATTACCTGTATCTGGTGGTGGTGCCGGTGGTTTCCCTGCTGCTGGCGGTGTTCCTGGCGCACGCATTTATCGGGCCGTTCGGCCGCATGATTGGCGACGGGGTAGCCTGGGCGGTGAAAGCCGTGATGACCGGCAGCTTCGCACCTATTGGCGCCGCGCTGTTTGGCTTCCTGTATGCACCGCTGGTGATTACCGGTGTGCATCAGACCACGCTGGCCATCGATATGCAGATGATCCAGAGCATGGGCGGCACCCCGGTTTGGCCACTGATCGCACTGTCCAACATTGCGCAGGCCTCGGCGGTGCTGGGCATTATTATTGTCAGCCGCAAGGCCAACGAACGTGAAATCTCGGTGCCGGCGGCCATCTCCGCCTACCTCGGCGTCACCGAACCGGCGATGTACGGGATCAACCTGAAATACCGTTTCCCAATGCTGTGCGCAATGATCGGCTCCGCCTTCGCCGGGCTGATCTGTGGCCTGGACGGCGTGATGGCTAACGGTATCGGCGTCGGTGGCTTGCCGGGCATTCTGTCGATCAAACCGCAGTTCTGGATGATTTACACGGTGGCGATCCTGGTGGCGGTGGTGATCCCACTGGTACTGACCATCATGGTTTACAAACGCAAGGCCAGCCGCGGTGAGCTGCCGGTCTGATTGAAATGTAGGGGCCCGGTACGCCGGGCCTATTAAGGTATTTATATGAGCAATCCAATCCCCTGGTGGCAGAATGGCGTCATCTATCAAATCTATCCGAAGAGTTTTCAGGACAGCACCGGTAACGGCTACGGCGATCTGGCCGGTGTGACGGAGCGGCTGGACTACCTGCAGGAACTGGGCATCGACGCCATTTGGCTGACGCCGGTGTATGTCTCGCCGCAGGTGGACAACGGTTATGACGTGGCAGATTACTGCGCCATCGATCCTGCCTACGGCACCATGGAGGATTTTGATCGGCTGATTGCCGCCGCCCACCAGCGCAGCATCCGCATCGTGATGGATATGGTGTTCAACCACACTTCGACCGAACATCCGTGGTTTAAAGCCTCGCAGGATCCTGAAAGCCCGTTCCGCCAGTTTTATGTCTGGCGCGATGGTGAAGGCGACACCCTGCCAAACAACTGGCGCTCCAAGTTTGGCGGCAACGCCTGGCAGTGGCACGCCGACAGTGGCCAGTATTATCTGCACCTGTTTGCCACCGAGCAGGCAGATCTCAACTGGGAGCACCCACCGGTGCGCGAAGAGCTGAAGAAGGTTTGTCAGTTCTGGGCCGACAAAGGCGTCGACGGTCTGCGCCTGGACGTGATCAACCTGGTCTCCAAGCAGCAGGATTTCCCGTCCGATAACCAGGGCGATGGCCGCCGTTTCTACACCGATGGCCCACGCATTCATGAATTTCTACAGGAAATGAGCCGCGACGTGTTTCAGCCGCGTGGCCTGATGACCGTCGGTGAAATGTCCTCTACCACGCTGGAACATTGCCGGCAGTACGCGGCGCAAAGCGGCGAAGAGCTGTCGATGACTTTCAACTTCCACCACCTGAAGGTGGACTATGCCGGCGGCGAAAAATGGACGCTGGCGGCGCCGAATTACGTCGAACTCAAACAGATTTTCAGCCATTGGCAGCAAGGCATGCACAATCAGGCGTGGAACGCGCTGTTTTGGTGTAACCACGATCAGCCACGTATCGTTTCACGCTTCGGTGACGAGGGTGAACTGCGGGTGCCGGCCGCCAAGATGCTGGCGATGGTGCTGCATGGCATGCAGGGTACGCCTTACATTTATCAGGGCGAAGAGATCGGCATGACCAATCCGGGCTTTAACTCCATAGAACAGTATCGCGATGTGGAAAGCCTGAACATGTACGCCGAACTCTGCGCGCAGGGGAAAAGTGACGCCGAGCTGCTAGCGATCCTGGCCAGCAAATCCCGCGATAACGGCCGCACGCCAATGCAGTGGAGTAGCGCGCCAAACGCCGGTTTCACCCAGGGCACGCCGTGGATTAGTTGTGCGGAAAACTATCCGCAGATCAACGCCGAAGCGGCGCTGGCCGATCTGGATTCGGTGTTTTACGCCTATCGTCAGTTAATCACCCTGCGCAAACAGTACCCACTGCTGACCCACGGTGACTACCGTGACCTGGCCCCTGCTCACCCGGCGTTGTGGTGCTATCAACGCAGCTGGAATGGCCAGCGCCTGCTGGTGGTGGCCAACCTCAGCCGCGAGCCGCTTGCCTGGCAGGCCGAAGGCGTGGAGCCGTCTGCTTTATGGCGACCGCTGATGGGCAACTACGCCGACGCCCCTGCCCAGCCGCTGGCCACCAGCTTGCGCCCGTTCGAAGCGGTGTGGTGGCTGCTGGAAGACTAATGCTGTCGGGGCGTGGCCAACCGCGCCCTACAGTTTTTTCAGCAGCCCCACCACGCCGGCAGCCTCTTGCGCCAGGCGTTCATCGCTCATATCAAACACCCCCTGCACCAGATGCGGCGGCAGGTAATCCATGCCGGTCAGATTGGCCATCGCATGGAACGGGCGCAGCAAATCTGCCACCGGATAACGGTTATAACCTTCTGGCGTATAAGCCTGCTGATTGCCGCCGGTAGTGACCACCAGTTGCAGCGGTTTACCCTGCAGTTGGGTGCCTTCGCTGCCGTAGGCGAAACCGTGGGTTAATACCGCGTCCTGCCATTCACTGAGGATCGCCGGGGAGCTGTACCAGTAGAATGGGAACAGCATCACCACCGCATCATGGCCCTGCAGCAATTCCTGCTCGCGCGCCACGTCGATTTGATAGTCCGGGTAGGCACGCATCAGTTCGTGAATAGTCACGTTAGGCGAAGGACGTAGGGCTTCGATCAACGCTTTGTTGATCCGTGAGTCATCGGGAAAACGGTGGGCGGTTAACACTAAAATGCGCGACATAAGAGATCCTTGATTGAAATTTGATATCGCATTTTTCCATTTCTCACGCGCCGGGTGTAGGCTGTTAGTTGTCACTTTAATTTCAACTAAAAGTATCAACCACTATGTCGCTGCCCTTTGATGTGCACCGCCTGCTGCCGGCATTCCTTGCTGCCGCCCAGGCGCAGAACTTTTCCGCCGCCGCACGTCAATTGGGCGTCACGCCAGCGGCCATCAGCAAGAACATCCGCGTGCTGGAAGAAAAACTGGCGCTGCGGCTGTTCCAGCGTAACACCCACAACGTGGTGCTGACCGATGAAGGCAAGGCGCTGTTGCAACAGGTAGCGCCGTTGTGGCAGGCACTGTCCGCTACGCTGGAAACCGCCGGCAGCGCACAGCAAACCCCTTCCGGTACGGTGCGCGTCAGCATGATCCCCGGTTTCGGCCGCCAGATGCTGATGCCGTTGATCCCGCAATTCCTTGAGCGTTACCCGCAGATCGACCTGGATCTTTCGCTGGATGCGCGGGTGGTCAATCTGGTGGGGGAAGGTTTTGATGTGGGGATCGGCAGCCGGGTCGATCCCGACAGCCGGTTGGTGGCGCGATCCTTGTACCCGATGCAGATGGTGTTGGCGGCCTCGCCCGGCTATCTGGCGCAGCACGGCATACCGCAGGATCCGCAAGATCTGTTGCAGCACAACTGCCTGTTGCATCGCAACCCGGCCACCGGTCGCAGCGTAAAATGGCCGCTGCAACAACAGGGCGAAGCCAAAGCGCTGGAGCTGCAGGGCCGTTTGGTAGCCAGCCGCCCGGAAATGCTGCTGGATGCGGCGCTGGCCGGGCTGGGCATCGTCTGCCTGGCCCGTTGGTACGCAGAGCATCATTTTGCACAAGGCACCCTGCAGCCGGTGCTGGCGGATTGCTGGCCGCGGCCGACCCAACTGTGGCTGTACTATGCCTCCGCCGATCTGCCGCCGCGGGTGCGCGTCTGGGTTGAGTTCCTGCTCGAGCATTTCCGTCACCGCCCGGCCTGAGTTTTCAGGCCAAAAATTCAGGCTTGTACAGCTAACGCCCGCTCTTTCCATTTCCTTGTTCTACGTCAAAAGAATCTCGCCAATATCTATATATAGTGCATTAAGAAACACCAACACCTATATGTAGTAGTTATCCACAAATTCATCCACACGTCGCTTCAGCCCTTGTGCGCTGCGGCATTGCCCTGTGGATAAGCCGAAATCATACCGATACCCAACGGCTTTTAGCCTACCGGGCATCAGCGCTCCCTCGGGGAACAAGGAGTAACAACGTGAAACCAGTAGTGATTAAACGGGACGGTTGTCAGGTACCTTTTGACGAGGCACGTATTGGGCAGGCTATCGAGCGCGCCGCGCTGGCCGTCGGTATTGTCAATGCCGACTACTGCGCTACCGTCGCCCGCGTAGTCGCTCAACGGATGTCACAGCAGCAGCGCGTTGATATCCATGAAATTCAGCAGGCGGTAGAAAACCAGCTAATGGCCGGCGAATACAAGCAACTGGCCCGCGCCTATATTGAATATCGTCACGATCGCGACGTAGCGCGTGAACTGCGCGGGCGGCTGAACCAGGAGATCCGCGGCCTGGTGGAGCAAAGCAACATGGCGCTGCTGAACGAAAACGCCAACAAGGACAGCAAAGTGATCCCCACCCAGCGCGATCTGCTGGCCGGGATCGTCGCCAAGCATTATGCCAAGCAACACATCCTGCCGCGTGACGTAGTGCTGGCCCACGAGCGCGGCGAGATCCACTACCACGATCTCGATTACTCGCCGTTCTTCCCGATGTTCAACTGCATGTTGATCGACCTGAAAGGCATGCTGACCAACGGCTTCAAGATGGGCAACGCCGAGATCGAACCGCCGAAGTCGATCTCTACCGCCACCGCGGTCACCGCCCAGATCATCGCGCAGGTTGCCAGCCATATTTATGGCGGCACCACCATTAACCGCATCGACGAGATCCTGGCCCCGTTCGTCAGCGAAAGCTTCAACAAGCATCGGCAGGTCGCCGAACAGTGGCAGATCCCGGACGCGCAAGGCTACGCCATGGCACGCACCGAGAAAGAGTGTTACGACGCCTTCCAGTCGCTGGAATATGAGGTCAACACTCTGCACACCGCCAACGGCCAGACGCCGTTCGTGACCTTCGGTTTTGGCCTGGGCACCTGCTGGGAATCACGGATGATCCAGCGTTCAATCCTGCAAAATCGCATCGCCGGGCTGGGCAAGAACCGTAAGACGGCGGTGTTCCCCAAACTGGTGTTCGCCATCCGCGACGGCCTTAATCACCAGTACGGCGATCCGAACTACGATATCAAACAGCTGGCGCTGGAGTGCGCCAGCAAGCGCATGTACCCGGACATCCTCAATTACGATCAGGTGGTGAAAGTCACCGGCTCGTTCAAAACCCCGATGGGGTGCCGCAGCTTCCTCGGTACCTATGAAGAAAATGGCGAACTGGTACACGACGGCCGCAACAATATCGGCGTGATCAGCCTGAATCTGCCGCGCATTGCGCTGGAGGCGGTCGGCGATGAAGACCGCTTCTGGCAGTTGCTTGACCAGCGTTTGCTGTTGGCGAAAAAGGCGCTGATGACGCGCATTGCCCGGCTGGAAGGCATCAAGGCCCGGGTCGCGCCAATTCTGTATATGGAAGGCGCCTGCGGTGTACGCCTGAAGGCGGACGACAATATCGCCGACATTTTCAAGAATGGCCGCGCGTCGATCTCACTGGGTTATATCGGCCTGCATGAGACCATCAACGCGCTGTTCGGTGACCAACGGCACGTCTACGACGATGAAGCGCTGCGCGCCAAGGCGGTTGCCATTGTTGCCCGCCTGCGGGCCGCCACCGACAGTTGGAAAGAAGAAACCGGTTATGGCTTCAGCCTGTACAGCACGCCGAGCGAGAACCTGTGCGACCGTTTCTGCCGGTTGGATACCGCCGATTTCGGCGTGGTACCGGGCGTCACCGACAAAGGCTATTACACCAACAGCTTCCACCTCGACGTGGAGAAAAAGGTTAATCCTTACGACAAACTGGATTTTGAAGCGCCTTATCCCCCGTTGGCCAACGGCGGTTTCATCTGTTATGGCGAATACCCGAACCTGCAGCACAACCTGAAAGCGCTGGAAGACGTGTGGGATTACAGCTACAGCCGCGTACCTTATTACGGCACCAATACGCCGATCGATGAGTGCTACGAGTGCGGCTTCACCGGCGAGTTTGCCTGTACCAGCAAGGGCTTTACCTGCCCGAAATGCGGCAACCACGAGCCGTCCAAGGTGTCCGTCACCCGTCGGGTGTGTGGTTACCTCGGCAGCCCGGACGCCAGGCCGTTCAACGCCGGTAAGCAGGAAGAAGTGAAACGCCGGGTGAAACACCTGGGGAATGGGCAAATCGGCTAACGCCGGGCCGCTCTGCATCAGGGCTCAGCATGCTGAGCCCCTACCATCAGAAAGCGAAATATGAACTACCACCAGTATTATCCCATCGACGTGGTCAACGGCCCTGGTACCCGCTGCACGCTGTTTGTCGCCGGTTGCGTACACCAGTGCCCCGGCTGCTACAACAAAAGCACCTGGCGGCTTAACTCCGGGCAACTCTTTACCCAGGCGATGGAAGACCAGTTGATTGCCGATCTGAACGACACGCGTATTCCGCGCCAGGGCCTGTCGCTGTCCGGCGGCGATCCGCTGCACCCGGCCAATGTCGCGGCGGTGCTGCAATTGGTGAAAAGAGTGCATGCCGAGTGCCCCGGCAAGGATATCTGGCTGTGGACCGGCTACCGGCTGGCAGAGCTGGATGCCCAGCAAATGCAGGTTGTGGATCGGATTAACGTGCTGATTGACGGCAAGTTTGTGCAGGATTTAAAAGACCCGGCGCTGATCTGGCGCGGCAGCGCCAATCAGGTGGTGCATAAGCTGCGTTGACTCTATAAGTCAGGGAATTTCTCTCGTTGATGAGCAACGGCTAAAACCTTAATTACATCGCCAACAACAACGTATAAAACTAATAGTGAAGCTTGACTGATCAATAATTTACGCGCCTGTCCGTACCAAATCTTACCGAGTTCAGGGTAAGTCAACAGGCGCTTCACTGCCTTATTTATCTCGGAATCAGCCTGCTCAGCAGCCTGTGGATTAAAGGGATAGAGAAAATCAAAAATACGTTCCCTGTCCCGTAACGCTTCATCATCCCATTCGACACGCATAACGATCCCTATTTTTGGTCGTATTTCGCCCGGACTTTTGCCTTAAAGGCATCCATGCTTTCTTCAACCTGCCGCTGGCTAAGATAGACCGCACTTCCTTCATGTAAACGGGCAAAGGCGGCATCAACCTTTTCTTTCAGCCAATTCTCATGCTGTTCAACAGCCCGTTGCTCATCCGCCATTTGTTCAGTCAAACGTCGACACGCCTCACTTAGCGTGATCCCCTTGGCTTCTGCCGTTTTCTGCGCCAAACGTTTAGTCTCATCTTCAATGCGAAACTGGATACGACTTTCCATCTTGAGACTCCTGCATTCGCTCAATAATTCACAACTGACAAGTTGCCAATGTTAGCACGTTTGTGACAACACGAAATGAATGAAAGACTATTTATTAAACAATTTACACCAGCCCCATTCCCACCACGCCAGTGACTATCCCGCACAGTGCCACCAGCGCGCCGCCGCCCCGAGTGCATCATCAGCCTGTCCCAAATAGTTCATCTGTTCGCCACTAACACGTAACCAGATTGTCATTTAACCCCGGCAGAATAACGCCAACTTCACCAAAGGGTACACATCATGCAACGCCAACCATCAGCATCCTGTGAATGGGTATTCGGCACGCCGAGGTTTTTATTATGATGGACTTATCTAGACATCCGACCAGTTTTCCTACCCGCTACCAGCAAATCGCCGCGCAGCTAGAGCAAGAGCTGCGTACCCAATACCGCTGCGGTGACTATCTGCCCTCCGAACAACAGCTGGCAGAGCGCTATCAGGTTAATCGCCATACCCTGCGCCGCGCGGTTGACCAATTGGTGGATCGCGGCTGGCTGCAACGTCGACACGGCATCGGCATTTTGGTGCTGATGCGCCCCTATGACTATCCGCTGCATGCCAATACCCGCTTTAGCCAGAACCTGTTCGAGCAGGGCAGCCACCCCACCAGTGAGCGCTTACTCGCTGTATTACGCCCGTGTAATGGGCATGTTGCCAGTGCACTGTCGCGTGAAGAAGGCGAAACAGTGATCCACCTGCGCACCCTGCGCCGGGTCAACGGCGTGCCGATGAGCCTGATCGACCATTATCTGCCAGATCTGGACTGGTGGCCGGCGTTGCAGCAGTTCCACAGCGGCTCGCTGCACGAATTTATCGAACTCAACATCCACCAGCCGCTGACCCGCAAGCAGACGCGCATCAGCGCACGCCGCGCGCAGGCTAAAGAGAGCCGGTTGCTGGAAATAGCCACCCACGCGCCGCTGCTGTGCGTGCGCACCCTCAACGTCTGCACCGGCAGTGACAGCGTGGCGGAATACTCCGTCAGCCTGGCACGCGCCGACATGATTGAACTGACCATGGAGCACTGAATGCAAGCCTTACAGCCGAGACAACGCTGGATGTCGGTATTGGCGCACAGCCAGCCGGACCAGTTGCGCAGCCACTGGCAGGCGCTGAACCTCAGCCCGCGCTACCAAACCATTCGCGCGCCGGAGATTGGCCTGGCGCAGTTACAGGGCCGCATGGGCGCCACCGGCCGCCGCTTTGTGCTGGGCGACATGACCGTCACCCGCGCGGTAGTGCAACTGGAAAACGGCGGTTACGGCTACAGCTATATCGCCGGACGTGACAAGGCGCATGCCGAACTCTGTGCGCTGGCGGATGCCCTTTTGCAACTGCCGGAGCAGGCCGAATTGCTGCAACAGCAGCTGATTGAGCCACTGGCGGCCTTGCAGCATGAGCAACGCCAACTCCGTGCCCGGGCGGTAGCCTCCAGCCGGGTGGACTTCTTTACGCTGGTGCGAGGGGATTAACCGATGAGCCTACTGACAGGTTTTGCACAACCGATCGAACAATCGCAACAGGCTTTCCGCCTGATCCTTAAGGCGTTAAGTGAACCAGGCTATATCGTCACACTGCCGGCAAGCCCGGCCTGGGGCGCGCTGAACGCCGCCAGCACCGCCGCACTGCTGACCCTGGCAGACCAGGAAACCCCGATTCAACTGTGTCTGGCGCTAGAAAGTGAGCAAGTGCTAACAAACATTCGTTTCCATAGCGGTGCTCCGCTGGCCAATAACAGCGAAGAGGTGTGCTTTGCCCTGTTCGATGCGCAACTGCAGGCCACTGATTTGCAAGCGTTACCGCACGGCAGTGAGATTTCCCCCGAGTTCAGCGCCACGGTGGTGGTACAGATCGACAGTCTGGAACAGGGTACCCCGCTGCGCCTGACCGGCCCCGGCATTGAACATCAACGGGTTATCTCGCCGTCGTTGCCGCAGGCCGTGCTGGATTACCTGATTAACCGCCCGCAGCGTTTCCCGCTGGGGCTGGATTTCCTGCTGACCTGCGGTGAGCGCCTGCTGGCGCTGCCACGGACCACCCATGTGGAGGTGTGCTGATGTACGTTGCCGTTAAAGGGGGCGAAAAAGCCATTGAGGCCGCCCATCAGTTACAGGAACAACTGCGGCGCGGCGACGACAGCGTACCCGCGCTCGGCACCCAGCAGATTGAACAGCAATTGGGGTTGGCGGTAGATCGGGTAATGACCGAAGGCGGTATCTACGATCCGCAGTTAGCGGCGCTGGCCATCAAGCAGGCGAGCGGCGATCTGGTCGAGGCTATTTTCCTGCTGCGCGCCTACCGTACCACCCTGCCACGGCTGGCGGTCAGTGAGCCGTTGGCGACCGAAAACATGCGGCTGGAACGCCGTATCTCGGCGGTTTACAAGGACTTGCCCGGTGGCCAGGTGCTGGGGCCAACTTACGATTACACCCACCGGCTGCTGGATTTTGCCCTGCTGGCCGAAGGCGAAGCGCCGCGTGCGCCACAGGCCGACGAACCGCTGCCGGAAAACTGCGCCCACGTGTTCGACTTGCTCAGTCAGCAGCAACTGGCACTGGCGGAGCAGGATGACGGCAGCGCGCCGGATGATATCACCCGCAATCCGCCGGTTTACCCCTGTTCCCGCTCGGCACGCTTGCAACAACTGGTACGCGGTGACGAAGGTTTCCTGCTGGCACTGAGCTACTCCACCCAGCGTGGTTACGGTCGTACCCACCCGTTCGCCGGCGAGATCCGCACTGGCTATGTTTCGGCGGAGATAGTGCCTGAAGAGCTGGGTTTCGCGGTAGATATCGGCGAGATCCTGTTTACCGAATGTGAAATGGTCAACGGCTTTATCGACCCGGTCGACCAGCCGCCGCATTTCACCCGCGGCTACGGTCTGGTGTTTGGCCGCGCCGAACGCAAGGCGATGGCGATGGCGCTGGTGGATCGCGCACTGCAAAGCCCCGAGTACCAAGAAGGCATCGCCAGCCCGGCGCAGGATGAAGAGTTCGTGCTGGCCCACGCCGACAACGTCGAAGCCGCCGGCTTCGTTTCCCACCTCAAATTGCCGCACTACGTCGATTTCCAGGCCGAACTGGAATTGCTCAAGCGCCTGCGGCAGGAATTCAGCGAACGTCAGGAGGCCCGCGATGAGTGAAGTATTAACCGGTTATAACCTGGGCTATCTGGACGAACAGACCAAACGCATGATCCGCCGCGCTATTTTGAAGGCGGTGGCCATCCCCGGCTATCAGGTGCCGTTCGGCGGCCGTGAGATGCCAATGCCCTACGGTTGGGGCACCGGCGGCATTCAGTTGACTGCCAGCGTGATTGGCCGCGCCGACGTGCTGAAGGTGATCGACCAGGGGGCCGATGACACCACCAATGCGGTTTCCATCCGTCGCTTCTTCCAGCGCGTTGCCGGCGTCGCCACCACCGAGCGCACGCCGGAGGCCACGCTGATCCAGACCCGGCACCGCATCCCGGAAACCGCGCTGCGTGAAGACCAGATCCTGATTTATCAGGTGCCGATCCCGGAGCCGCTGCGCTTTATCGAGCCGCGTGAAACCGAGACCCGCAAAATGCACGCGCTGGAAGAATACGGCGTGATGCAGGTGAAACTGTATGAAGACATCGCACGCTACGGCCATATAGCCACCACCTACGCCTATCCGGTGAAGGTCAACGACCGCTACGTGATGGATCCGTCACCGATCCCGAAATTCGATAACCCGAAAATGCACATGATGCCGGCACTGCAGCTGTTTGGGGCCGGGCGTGAGAAGCGTATCTACGCCCTGCCGCCGTTCACCAAGGTGGAGAGCCTGGACTTCGACGACCATCCTTTCACCGTGCAGCAGTGGGACGAGCCTTGTGCCCTGTGTGGCTCAAGCCACAGCTATCTCGATGAGGTGGTGCTCGACGATCAGGGCAGCCGCATGTTCGTTTGTTCCGACACCGATTACTGCCAGCAGCAGCTGGCGCAACCTTCGCAAGAGGCGCAGCACTGATGACTTCCACCCCTCTGAGCACCACACCGCTGCTGTCGGTGACTAACCTCACCCATCTGTACGCACCGGGCAAGGGCTTTAGCGATGTCTCTTTCGATATCTATCCCGGCGAAGTGCTGGGCATCGTTGGCGAATCCGGCTCCGGCAAAACCACGCTGCTGAAGTCGATTTCCGCACGGCTGGCACCGCAGCACGGACAAATCCTTTACCGCCCGCAGGCCGGGCAACAGCACGACCTGTACGCGATGGCGGAAAGCGATCGCCGCCGCCTGCTGCGTACCGACTGGGGCGTGGTGCATCAGCATCCGCTCGACGGACTGCGCCCCAAGGTTTCTGCCGGTGGCAACATCGGTGAACGCCTGATGGCTATTGGCCAGCGTCACTACGGCGACATTCGCCGTCAGGCCGGCCAGTGGCTGGAGGACGTCGAGATCCCGGTATCACGCCTGGATGACCTGCCGACCACCTTCTCCGGCGGCATGCAACAGCGGTTGCAGATTGCCCGCAATCTGGTGACCCATCCGAAGCTGGTGTTTATGGACGAACCCACCGGCGGGCTGGACGTTTCGGTACAGGCGCGGCTGCTCGATCTGCTGCGCACGCTGGTGGTGGAAATGCAGTTGGCGGCGGTGATCGTCACCCACGATCTCGGCGTAGCGCGCCTGCTGGCACACCGACTGCTGGTGATGAAACAGGGCGAGGTGGTGGAAAGCGGCCTGACCGACCGGGTGCTGGACGATCCGCACCATCCTTATACCCAACTGCTGGTTTCTTCGGTGCTGTCGTAACGCAAGGTAATGATAAATGACTATTCAAATCCGGGTTGAACACCTCAGCAAAACCTTTGTGCTCCACCAGCAGCACGGCACGCAACTGCCGGTGCTGCACGATGCCAACATGACGGTCAGCAGCGGCGAATGCGTGGTGCTGCACGGACATTCCGGCAGCGGAAAATCCACTCTGCTACGCTCACTGTACGCCAACTATCTGCCTGATAGCGGCCATATCTGGGTTAATCACCAGGGTGAATGGCTGGATATGGTGCAGGCCGAAGCGCGTCAGATCCTGGCGGTACGCCGCCATACCCTTGGCTGGGTCAGCCAATTTCTGCGGGTGATCCCGCGTATCAGCGCGCTGGACGTAGTGATGCAGCCGTTGCTGGAACAGGGTGTCAACCGCGCCGAATGCCGCGAACGCGCCGAGACGCTGCTCAATCAGCTCAATGTGCCGCAACGCCTGTGGCAGTTGGCCCCCTCCACCTTCTCCGGTGGTGAACAACAGCGGGTGAACATCGCACGCGGCTTTATCGTCGATTACCCGATCCTGTTGCTGGACGAACCGACCGCCTCCCTCGACAGCCGCAACAGCGCGGCGGTGGTCGCACTGATCGAGCAGGCCAAACAACGTGGCGCGGCGATCGTCGGTATTTTCCATGATGAAGGCGTCCGCCAGCAGGTCGCCGACCGGTTATATGACATGCAGGCGCCACAGGCGCTGGAGATCCTCTGATGATCATCAATAACGTGAAACTGGTGCTGGAAGATCAAACCGTCGAAGGATCGCTGGAGGTCAGCGACGGCATGATCCGCAGCTTTGCCGATACGCCCAGCCAGTTGCCGCAGGCATTGAACGGTGAAGGCGGCTGGCTGCTGCCGGGGTTGATTGAACTGCACACCGACAATCTGGACAAGTTTTTCACCCCACGTCCGAACGTCGACTGGCCGGCGCATTCTGCCATGAGCAGCCATGATGCACTGATGGTGGCCAACGGCATCACCACCGTGCTGGACGCGGTGGCGATTGGCGACGTACGCGACGGCGGCCATCGGCTGGAAAACCTGCAAAAAATGATCGACGCGGTGATCCACAGCCAGCGCGCCGGGGTCAACCGCGCCGAGCACCGGCTGCACCTGCGCTGCGAACTGCCCAACGAGAGCACCCTGCCGCTGTTCGAACAGTTGATGGACAAGCCCGGCGTCTCGCTGGTGTCGTTGATGGACCATTCGCCGGGTCAGCGCCAGTTCGCCTCACGCGAAAAATACCGGGAGTATTATCAGGGCAAATATCACCTCAACGACCAGCAGATGAGCGAGTATGAAGAGCAGCAGATCAAGCTTTCTGCCCGCTGGGCCACGCCGAACCGCGAAGCCATTGCCGCCCATTGCCGGGCGCGTAAAATTTCGCTCGCCAGCCACGACGACGCTACCGCCGCCCACGTCAGCGAGTCCTGCGCGCTGGGTAGCGTGATTGCCGAGTTCCCCACCACCGAAGATGCCGCTCTTGCTTCGCACCAACAAGGATTACAGGTGCTGATGGGCGCGCCGAATATCGTGCGTGGCGGCTCACATTCCGGCAACGTGGCAGCCCATCATCTGGCGGCATTGGGCGTGCTGGATATCCTGTCCTCAGACTATTACCCGGCCAGCCTGCTGGATGCGGCGTTTCGCATTGCGGCCGATGAGCGCAACGGCTACAGCCTGCCGCAGGCGGTACAGATGATCACCCGTAACCCGGCCAGAGCGCTGGATTTGCAGGATCGCGGCACCATCGCCGAAGGCTTACGGGCGGATCTGGTGTTGGTACGACCGCACGGCGAGCACGTTTACGTGCAGAACGTGTGGCGCCAGGGCAAGCAGGTGTTCTGATGGCGCAGCTTATCTATCTGATGGGGCCATCCGGCTCAGGCAAAGACAGCCTGTTGGCCGCACTGCGCGCCGATGTCGACAGCGCCCCACTGGTGGCACACCGCTATATCACCCGGCCGGCAGACGCCGGCTGCGAGAACCATATTGCGCTCAGCGAACCGGAGTTCCTGCGCCGCCGCGCCAAAGGGTTGTTTGCCCTCGACTGGCAAGCACATCAGCACCATTACGCCTTTGGCATCGAGGTGGATCTGTGGCTGTTGCAGGGGATCGATGTGGTGGTCAACGGATCGCGTGCCCATCTGGCACAGGCACAGCAACGCTATGGCGCACAACTGCTGCCGGTGTGCCTGCAGGTCAGCACGGGGATTCTGCGCCAACGGCTGCAAAACCGCGGGCGCGAAAATGCCGATCAGATAGAACAGCGGCTGGCTCGGGCGGCGGAATATCAGCAAAAGCTGCCCGCCATTTGCTGCCGACTGGATAACGACGGCAACCTAGACGACACCCTGGCGGCGCTACTGGCGCTGCTGCCCGCTTCAGCCAAACAGCCACAGGATGCCATGCCATGAATGATTTGGCGCAGCCGAAAATCGGCGACAATGTGACGCTTAACCGCAGCCGCCTCGGCCAGTATGTTCATCTGGCCGACGATGCGATCCTCGAAGAAGTCGAAATGGGCGACTATTCCTACACCGCCGGACATAACCAGATTTTTTACGCCACCATCGGCAAATTCGTGTCGATTGCCTCTTACGCGCGCATCAATCCCGGCAACCACCCCACCTATCAGCGCATCGCCCAGCACCATTTCACCTATCGCGCTTCGGAGTACGACCTGGGGGAAGATGATGAAGCCTTCTTCGACTGGCGGCGTGAACACCACGTGACCATCGGCCACGACGTGTGGATCGGCCATAACGCCATCGTGATGCCCGGCGTCAGCATTGGCAACGGCGCGGTAATCGGCAGCGCGGCGGTGGTGACCAAGGATGTGGCCCCTTATGAAATCGTCGCCGGGGTGGCGGCCAAAAAGATCGGTATGCGTTTTGACGACGCACTGATTGAACGTATTGAACGCAGCCAGTGGTGGCATTGGGATCATCAGACGTTGCAACAACGGCTGGCGGATTTCCGTGATATCCATGCCTTTGCGGAGAAGTATTTATAATCGGGAGTGACCAGATGCAACTGACGTTTCTCGGCACCGGCGGTGCCCAGCAGATCCCGGTGTTCGGCTGTGATTGTCTGGTCTGTCAGCGGGCGCGGCGCGAACCGGCATTCCGGCGCAGACCTTGCAGTGCGATGCTTAAATTTCAGGGGGAAACGACCTTGCTGGATGCGGGATTGCCGTCGTTGGAGCGGCGTTTTTCGGCGGGGGAAATTCAACGTTTTTTACTGACACATTACCACATGGATCATGTACAGGGGTTATTTCCTTTGCGCTGGGGGTGCGGAAATTTTATTCCGGTGTATGGCCCGGCCGATGAACAGGGCTGCGACGATTTGTTCAAACACCCGGGTATTTTGGCGTTTCAGCCGCCGTTTACCCCCTTCGAAACGGTTGAACTGGGCGGGCTGCACATCACCCCGCTGCCGCTGCAACATTCGAAACTCACTCTGGGTTATTTGATCCAGGTCGCGGGTAAATCGCTGGCCTATCTGACCGATACCGTCGGTTTTCCGCCGGATACCGAGGCTTTTCTGCGTGCAGTAACATTGGATTTAATGGTGCTCGACTGCAGCCTGCCGCCTCAGCCGCAGGCTCCGCGCAATCACAACGATCTGACCCGCGCACGGGAAACCCAACAACGCTTACAACCCGGCCGCACCCTGCTGACACACATCAGCCATCATCTCGATCTGTGGCTGATGGACAACGAACTGCCTCCGGGTCTGGAGCTGGCGTTCGATAATCTCAGCGTGCACTGTGGTAGCAATGCAGCCGATCGGATTCCAGCACCTTAACACCCTGACCAGGGCTGAACGCCTGCTCCAACAGAGTCTGCGCCACGTCTTTGGCGGCAACCCCGCGCCATTTTCCGGGCAGCAATTTAAACAACGGCGCACTCAGGCGCTCCAGCAAACGTGGCGAGGAGCGCTCGCCCAACAGCATCGATGGCCGCACCAGCGTCAGGCGCGGCCAGTTCTGCTCACGCAGCGCCTGTTCCGTTTCCCCCTTGGTACGGTTGTAAAGGAAGGTCGAACGCGTGCTGGCACCCAGCGCACTGACCGCCAGACAGTGCTGCGCACCTAATCGCCGACCGGTCAGCGCGCTTTCCACCACCAGGGTGTAATCGACGTAATGGAAATTGGCATCGCTGCCCGCCTCACGCCGCGTGGTACCCAGGCAACAGAATACTATGTCGACCGGCTGCTCCTGCTTTGTCAGCAGCGCGAACAGGTCATCACCCA
Source organism: Serratia sp. AR11 (assembly GCF_056376275.1). NCBI lineage: Bacteria > Pseudomonadati > Pseudomonadota > Gammaproteobacteria > Enterobacterales > Yersiniaceae > Serratia > Serratia sp. AR11. The sequence goes on along the minus strand of NZ_CM150739.1, from coordinate 440,770 downwards.
CCGGGTTATCCAATTTTTCATGCGCCGGCAGCGGCTTACGCGTTGGCGCCACGATCGCCGTGACCTGCGGATCGGCCTGCAGCAGGTGCAACAGTTCGCGCCCCACCAACCCGGTAGCCCCTACCATAAATACCCGTGCCATATACCCTCCCGCCGAATGATCTCTATGAAAAGTATAGTTTATTGCGTCAGGTCCGCGTCCAATGCAGTTTCGTGCCGAAGCCGAGGGTGTTGTCGGTCATTTTCACTTCTTGCAAACTCAGTTGCCATACCGGTGCTTTCATCACTTTGGCTATTGGGAAACGCTTGCAGTAGCGTGCACGTGCAAGCCGCTCCTCGTCACCGCTCAGCATCACCGCTTCGGCGCGATACTGCACACCGCGGATCAACGCGATGGTCTTCGGCTTTGGCGCTATGGTGCCGACCACCCGGCTATTTTGCAGCATCAATTCGCCGTGGCGGGTATCGGTATCGGTCATTAGCCACAGCGCCATCTGCCCGGCATCAAAGACGTAAAAACAGTTGGCACACCACATGTCCATACCATTGCCGGCGCACAGTGTCAGCACATGCTGTTTGCTGAGGAAATGCGCAATTTGTTGCTGCTCTTCAGTCGTGTTCAACGTCGATTCTCCTTCCCTTTGCTCGCGTCATCTTACCTGCGTTGTTGAGGACGGTCACAAATAACGATAATGCCACCACTTTACGCAGATGATTAACCAATCACACATGGTGCATTTATATTCAAATAGTGAATAAATATCCTTATAACATATAAAAAACAAATTAGATTTATCTGGGTATTATGCGAGCAATTTAAATGCTTTTTTTTGTTACCGGCCCTACGCAGATAAAATTCAGCGCTCAATTCGCTGGTTTTTTATCAAACCCTTTACATATCTAAAAAGCACCATTATTCATTTTTATGCACATCTCTGCATAACAAGTGAATAGTTATTTATCAATAACCCACATTACGTGACTGGCATCACATATTTAACTCTGCAGCACGTTAAAATAACGCCATCTTTTCACTCCATAAGGTGGATTAGAAATGGAAAACAACAATCGAAAAATGGCGCATATAAGACGCACAACCCATATTATGATGATGGCTCATCGTAGCTGCTTTAGCTTTGCCTTCTTTAACTTCAGATAACCCTCACCTCTCTCGTTGTTACTAAAAACAGCCTGTCACTATTACGTCTGAACTATTTTTCCTGATATGTCAGGACGGATTTCTATTTTATTTTTCCGTGAAATAACAGAAGTAAATTACTGTTTATAGTACACACGACATAAAACAAAAATCCGAATGAACTCAGGCCTGCGATTAAGCATGACTGCGCTCTTCTCACGCCTTTATTTTAGTGAGGGCATTAGCGACAGGGTTATTAACCTGCCGGCGGGATGCCTTTGCCTGAAGAATGATTAAAATGAATAAATTAAAAATTGCCGCTAATAGCAAAACATTAAGTTGCTTCGAAACCACTCGCGAAGTTGTCGATGTACACCAGAGTGATTTTAATGATATTGCCGCCATCGTATTGTCGGTGGAGGATGTCACGCAAGGTATGGTGGCTCACCTCGAAGAGATCGGCCTGAATATCCCGTTATTCGTGGCGGTTTGCTGCGAAGAAGAGCTGGACAACGCCATACTGCCTGCCCTGCATGGCGTATTTGAACTCTGTGGCAAGAACACCCAGTTCTATGGCAAGCAGTTGGAAGCTGCGGCAGTAAAATATGAAAGCGAACTGCTGCCACCTTTCTTTAATACGCTGACCCAGTATGTCGAAATGGGTAACGCCACCTTTGCATGCCCTGGGCATCAGGGGGGCGAATTCTTCCGTAAGCATCCGGCCGGGCGTCAGTTCTTTGACTTCTTTGGCGAGACCCTTTTCCGTTCCGATATGTGCAACGCGGACGTCAAACTGGGTGATTTGTTGATCCATGAAGGCGCCCCCTGCGCGGCGCAGCAGCATGCCGCCAAAGTGTTTAACGCCGATAAAACCTATTTCGTTCTTAACGGCACCTCCGCCTCAAACAAGGTGGCAACCAACGCCCTGCTGACGCGCGGTGACCTGGTGCTGTTCGACCGTAATAACCATAAATCCAATCATCATGGCGCGCTGATCCAGGCGGGGGCAACACCGGTGTATCTGGAAACCGCCCGCAACCCGTTTGGCTTTATCGGCGGCATTGACGCGCACTGCTTTGAAGAACGCTACTTACGCCAGCAGATCCGCGAGGTCGCGCCGGAGCGCGCCAATGAAGCCAGACCTTTCCGCCTGGCGATCATTCAGTTGGGCACCTATGACGGCACCATTTATAACGCCCGTCAGGTGGTCGATAAAATTGGTCATCTGTGCGATTACATCCTGTTCGACTCGGCCTGGGTCGGCTATGAGCAATTCATTCCAATGATGAAAGACTGCTCACCTTTACTGCTCGAGCTCAATGAAAACGACCCGGGGATCATTGTGACTCAGTCCGTCCACAAGCAGCAGGCCGGCTTCTCGCAGACCTCGCAAATCCACAAGAAAGACAAGCACATCAAGGGACAAGATCGCTATTGCAACCACAAACGCTTTAACAATGCCTTTATGCTGCACGCTTCCACCAGCCCGTTTTACCCGCTGTTCGCCGCACTGGACGTTAACGCCAAAATGCATGAGGGCAAAAGCGGCCGACGTCTGTGGAAAGAATGCGTTCGCGTAGGCATTGAGGCGCGCAAGATGCTGCTGGAGACCTGCAGCTTAATCAAGCCCTTTGTGCCGGACCAAATCGACGGTAAAGCCTGGCAGTCTTATGATACCGAGACGATGTCCAACGATTTGCGCTTCTTCAACTTCATTCCCGGTGAAAAATGGCATGCCTTTGAAGGCTATGCCCAATCGCAGTATTTTGTCGACCCGTGCAAACTGCTGCTCACCACGCCTGGCATTGATACGGCAAGCGGTAACTACAGCGATTTCGGTATTCCGGCGACCATTCTGGCTAACTATCTGCGTGAAAACGGCATAGTACCGGAGAAATGCGACCTCAATTCGATCCTGTTCCTGCTGACTCCGGCAGAAGACATCGCCAAGATGCAGCATTTGGTGGCGCTGATTGCCCGCTTTGAAAAACATATTGAGCAAGATTCTTTAATTAGTGAAGTCTTGCCTGCGGTTTATAAAAACAATCAGCAGCGCTATGAAAATTATACCCTGCGCCAACTCTGCCAGGAAATGCACGACCTTTATGTCAGCTACGACGTTAAAGAACTGCAGAAAGAAATGTTCAGGAAGAGTTATTTCCCTCGTGTGGCAATGAATCCACAAGACGCCAACACCGAATTTGTCCGCGGTAATGTGGAATTGGTCTCTCTGGCGAAAGCCGAAGGCAGAATTGCCGCCGAAGGTGCCTTGCCTTATCCCCCAGGCGTATTGTGCGTTGTCCCAGGGGAAGTTTGGGGCGGGGCTGCACAGCGTTATTTCCTGGCATTGGAAGAAGGCATCAATTTATTGCCCGGCTTCGCACCGGAATTACAGGGCGTGTATATCCAGCAGGATGAAGATGGCTGGAACCGTGCTTACGGTTACGTAATGAAAAATTAATCACCTTACAAGGCGGTGAATTTTATTCACCGCCCGGATCGCATTATAAAAGAGAGAATGATCATGAGTAAGTCCAATAATAAAATGGGGGTCGTGCAGCTAACGATCCTTACTGCGGTAAACATGATGGGCTCCGGCATAATTATGCTGCCCACCAAGCTGGCCGAAGTGGGTACTATTTCTATTGTCTCCTGGCTGGTTACCGCCGTGGGCTCGATGGCGCTGGCCTACGCCTTCGCCAAATGCGGCATGTTCAGCCGCAAATCCGGCGGTATGGGCGGATATGCGGAATATGCTTTCGGTAAATCGGGCAATTTCATGGCGAACTACACCTATGGGGTGTCGTTGCTGATCGCCAATATCGCCATCGCCATTTCCGCCGTTGGTTACGGCACCGAGCTGTTTGGTGCCAACCTGTCGCCGCTGGGGATCTGTATCGCCACCATTGGCGTACTATGGCTGGCTACCGTCGCCAACTTCGGCGGGGCACGCCTGACCGGGAAAATCAGCGGCATCACCGTCTGGGGCGTGATTATCCCGGTGGTGGGGATCTCGATCATCGGCTGGCACTGGTTCAGCGGCAGCGCCTATATTGCCGCCTGGAACCCGCACTCGGTACCGACCTTTGAAGCCATTGGCGCTTCTATCTCCATGACGCTGTGGGCATTTCTGGGCCTGGAGTCCGCCTGCGCCAATACCGACGTGGTGGAAAACCCGGAGCGTAACGTGCCGATCGCCGTACTCGGCGGTACCCTCAGCGCGGCAGTCATCTATATCGTTTCAACCAACGTCATTGCCGGTATCGTGCCGAATATGGACCTGGCCAACTCAACCGCGCCATTTGGGCTGGCGTTTTCCCACATGTTCAACCCAACGGTCGGCAAGATCATTATGGCCCTGATGATCATGTCCTGCGTCGGCTCACTGCTGGGCTGGCAGTTCACCATCGCCCAGGTGTTCAAATCCTCTGCCGACAGCGGCTTCTTCCCGAAAATCTTCTCCAAACTCAGCAAGGCCGACGCACCGGTCAAAGGCATGCTGACCATAGTCATGATCCAGAGCGTGCTGTCTTTGATGACCATCAGCCCGTCGCTGAATAAACAGTTCAATGTGCTGGTGAATCTGGCGGTGGTGACCAATATCATCCCTTACATTCTGTCGATGGCGGCGCTGATCATTATTCAGAAAGTGGCGAAAGTACCGGAGAAAAAAGCGCGAATTGCCAACATCATTGCCGGCATTGGCGCACTGTACAGTTTCTATGCCCTCTACAGTTCCGGTGAGGAAGCGATGATGTGGGGCGCCATCGCCACCTTCCTCGGTTGGACGCTGTACGGTATGGTTTCACCGCGTTTCGAAATGGCGGGGAAAAAAGGCTAACGGTGATAAGCCATAGGCGGCCGGGGATGGGATTACGACGGGGAACATGCCATCATATTCCATCCCTGGCCACCAACGTTGCTGCTTATTCATGACGGAAATACTCCCAACCTGGCATCTCTACATGCTGCGCATGCCCAGCGGTATGCTGTATACCGGCATTACTACCGACGTAACGCGGCGGCTGGCGCAGCATCAGGCGGGCAAAGGGGCCAAGGCACTACGGGGTAAAGGCCAACTGGTGCTGGCGTTTCACTGTCAGGCGGGGGATCGCTCAAAAGCGCTGAGACTGGAATATCGGGTCAAGCAACTGAGCAAAACGCAAAAAGAGAGGCTGGTGAGTCACCCGCCTCTTTCGTTGGATTATTTACTGCCGGACGTTGAGGTTAAAGCCGGTTAAACGGCTCGGAGTATTCCACCGCCCCGCCAACATCAACCAAGGCATCTTCCGCCAGTGGGTAAACCTGGAACGCGGCCTCGGTTTCTGGCCAGCGGCACTGCAGACCATAGGCAGCGGCCGGTTTAAAGCCAAAGCGCCCGTAGTAAGCCGGTTCACCCAGCACCACTACCGCGGCATAGCTGAACTCGTTCAACGCATCCAGCCCTTCGTATATCAGCTTTTCGCCCAGCCCCTGACGACGCAGACTTTCGTCCACCGCCAGCGGTGCCAGACCGACCCATTGACGATCCTCACCGGCCACGTCCACCGGGCTGAACGCGGCATAACCCACTACGCCGCCTTCGTCGTCGGTGGCGACAATGCCCAGCGTCAGCAGGCCGTCTTCGCGCAGTTGCTGCACCAGATCGGCTTCATCATCTCGCCCAAAGGCGCGACGCAGCAGGGCATCAATGCCTGCCGCATCTACCGGAATTTCCACGCGGATTAACATGTTGCCGGCACACGGGAAGTTTGCACCGTGCCCTCCTGCAGCCCTGCTTCCACAAATTCGGCCAGTTGCAGCAGGCCAATGCGCAACGGCGCAGGCATGGCTTCCAGCTCGATGGCGTCCATCAGATTTTTTACATACAGGCCCAATTCGGTGTCCCCTTCAATCTGCAGCCGACGCTGAAAGAACAGCGTATCGGGATCTTGCTTACGCGCTGCGATCAGAATCAGATCGTTGGCGTCGCCGCTGAAGCTGACATCAGCTTCGGCGTGTTGGCTGACAACCAGTTTGTCGTTTTCTACCGTCATAAACCAGTGTAGCGCCAGATCGCGAATTTCGATCTTCAACCAGCGCGATTCGAGAAATTCCAGATCGCCATCTGCCAGCGCCTGACGAAATTGCCAGCCCAGTACCTGTTCCAGAAGCTGACGCTGCAAGGCAAACGGCGTGAATTTTAGCGGTACACGCAGCAACGACGGCCCCTGGCGCACAATGCGCGCTCTTAATTGTTCCAACACTGTCGTTCACTCCTTTCAACACAGATACGCTATTTTGCCACAGCGATACACGGCTGCCGCGCTCTATATCAACAAATAGTGCATTTCACCGCCAGCTTTATCAATACGCCAGAAGCTGCCTCAAATCAAAACCTGTTAAGTACGCTTTCACTAAAATTGCCTCCCGATTAGCGTTTGCCGGTGAAAGAGTCACCGGCAACCCTTGGAGTCAGGATAAATCTATGGAGCTGCTTTGTCCCGCCGGTAATCTGCCGGCCCTGAAGGCTGCGGTAGATAACGGTGCCGACGCCGTGTATATCGGCCTGAAAGATGATACCAACGCCCGCCACTTTGCCGGCCTCAACTTTACCGAGAAAAAGCTGCAGGAAGCGGTCGAGTATGTGCATCGTCATAACCGCAAACTGCATATCGCCATCAACACCTTCGCCCACCCTGACGGCTATGTCCGCTGGCAGCGCGCGGTAGATATGGCGGCGCAGTTGGGCGCCGATGTGCTGATCCTGGCCGATTTGGCGATGCTGGAATACGCCGCCGAACGTTACCCGCAGTTGGAGCGCCACGTCTCGGTGCAGGCGTCCGCCACCAACGAAGAAGCGATCCGTTTCTATCAGCGCCATTTTGATGTCAGCCGGGTAGTGTTGCCGCGCGTGTTGTCGATGCATCAGGTCAAGCAGTTGGCACGTACCAGCCCGGTGCCGCTGGAGGTCTTCGCCTTCGGCAGCCTGTGCATCATGGCCGAGGGACGCTGCTACCTTTCATCTTATCTGACCGGCGAGTCTCCCAATACCGTCGGGGCCTGCTCACCGGCGCGCTACGTGCGCTGGCAGCAAACGGCGCAGGGCATGGAGTCACGCCTGAATGGTGTGCTGATCGACCGTTATCGCGACGATGAAAATGCCGGCTACCCAACGCTGTGCAAGGGCCGCTATCTGGTCGATGACGTGCGCTATCACGCGCTGGAAGAACCCACCAGCCTCAATACGCTGGAGCTGCTGCCGGAACTGCTGGCTGCCAATATCGCGTCGGTGAAGATTGAAGGTCGTCAACGCAGCCCGGCCTACGTGAGCCAGGTGGCCCGCGTCTGGCGCCAGGCCATCGACCGCTGCCAGGCCGACCCGGCCGCCTATCAGGCCGACGCCGGCTGGATGGAAGCCCTGGGTGCGGTGTCTGAAGGCACTCAAACCACGCTCGGTGCTTATCACCGTAAATGGCAGTAGCAGGAGGAAACATGAAATACGCATTAGGCCCGGTGCAGTATTATTGGCCGAAAACCGAGCTCGAAGAGTTCTACCGCCAGGCGGTAAGCAGCAGCGCGGAGATTATTTACCTCGGTGAAAGCGTCTGCACCAAGCGGCGTGAGATGAAGGTCGGCGACTGGCTGGCGCTGGCGCAAGAAATTGCCCGCAGCGGCAAACAGGTGGTGCTCTCTACCCTGGCACTGCTGCAGGCACCGTCCGAACTGAACGAACTGAAGCGCTATGTGGAAAACGGGGAATTCCTGATTGAAGCCAACGATCTGGGCACCGTGAACATGGCGGCCGAGCGCAGCCTGCCGTTTGTTGCCGGTCATGCATTGAACTGCTACAACGCCTACACCCTGCGCCTGCTGCACCGCCAGGGCATGATGCGTTGGTGCATGCCGGTCGAGCTTTCCCGCGACTGGCTGACCAAACTGCTGGAACAGTGCGACGAACTGGGTTTCCGCCGGCAGTTTGAGGTGGAAATCTTGAGCTACGGTCACCTGCCGCTGGCCTATTCGGCGCGCTGCTTCACCGCACGTTCGGAAGACCGTGCCAAGGATGAATGCGAAACCTGCTGCATCAAATACCCGCAGGGACGAGTGATGCGTTCGCAAGAACAGCAGCAGGTGTTTGTGCTGAACGGCATCCAGACCATGAGCGGGTACTGCTACAACCTGGGCAACGAGTTGACCGGTATGCAGGGGTTGGTGGACATTGTGCGTCTTTCGCCACAGGGCACAGAGACACTGGCGCTGGTCGAGCGCTTCCGCGCCAATGAGCAAGGCACACAGCCGTTAACCCTCACCGATCGGGCCGATTGCAACGGTTACTGGCGGCGGGTTGCCGGACTGGAGTTGGTGCCCTAATCAGACGGCCTGCCACAGGCAGGCAACGGAATGCTTGCAAGCCGGGTAAGCGTAATGCCACCCGGCCATTAAGCAGGCAGCGGCAACTACTCTTTGAAGAACCAGTAGCCCTGGTTCATCAGCTCCGTCAGCTCAGCCACAAACGCCGGGTTTTGCAGCGCATCGCCCAGTTCCTGCCGGCCCAGCTCGGTATAACGACACAGAGCATCGGCCGCGCGTGCGTCAACGGTGTCCAGACGCTCGCTGTTGATAAAGAAGCTGTCGCCGATGTGCAGCACACGCAAGCCGCTCAAACGGGTCAGGGTTTCACCGTCCATCAGCGCACTCAGTACCTCTTGCGCCTCATACGGCGGCTCCGCCATGGCGATATCCAGCTCATGACGAGGCGTGGTGGCAAAACGGCCAAACCACTGCTTAAAGTCTTCCGGCTTGCTGATCATTTCGACCATCATTGTGCGCAGGCGCTCAAGCTCATATTCCTCTACCCGCCCCGGATGCTCACGCAGGGTTAAATCAGGATCGCTGTAGTGCACGCCACCCAGATCGTTTTCCAGTGCGTAGTCGGCAAAGCTGCTGATCAGGTCGCGGTCGTTTGGCCCACGGAAACCCACTGAATAGTTGAGCGCAGTTTCGTGGGTGAAGCCGTCATGCGGGAAACCTGGCGGGATGTACAGGATGTCTCCCGGCTCCAGATCTTCATCAATGATCGGCTCGAACGGATCAACGTGCAGCAGCGCCGGATGCGGGCAGAACTGACGCATCGGTAAGGCATCGCCTACACGCCAGCGACGGCTGCCCATCCCCTGAATGATGAACACATCGTAGTTGTCGATGTGCGGCCCCACACCGCCGCCCGGCACCGAGAAGGAGATCATCAGGTCATCCAGACGCCAGTCCGGCAAAACGCAAAACGGGCGCACCAGCTCGGCTGAGGGCGCATGCCAATGGTTAACGGCCTGCGCCAGCAAGGACCAGCCGGTTTCGCCGAGATCATCGAAATGTTCAAACGGACCGTGGCTGGCCTGCCATTGCCCCCCTGTCTGGCTGACCAGACGGCTGTCAACTTCCGGCTCCATCGCCAGACCCGCCAGTTCGTCTGGCGTGATAGGGTCAACAAAGTTCGGGAAGGCATTTTTCAAAACCACAGGTTTTTTCTGCCAGTATTTCTCTAAAAACTCGGGCCAGTTCAGGTTCAGTTGGTAAGCCATATAATCACACCAGTAAGAGGATCCACGGGCGTGATTATGCGAGAGCGCGGGCCTGCACACCTTGTTAAGGGTCAAGGAAACATGGCTTCAGGCCCCCGGAATTAACTTGCCCGTTTGCGGAGCAGGCTACGCAGCGCCACGCTGTTACGCATGAAACCCACCCCGACCCCCAGCAGGGTGTAAATAATCCCCAACACCAGCAACATCACCACGTCGCCCCAGACTTCATTGAGCGACAGGCCCATTTGGTTAACCCCGGCAATGGCCTTGGTAGCCCAGGTGGAGGGGATACAGTAGGAAATCGCCCGCACCCAGGCCGGCATCGCCTGCAGCGGCCAGATGGTACCGGAGAGGTAGAATATCGGCGTGGTGATAAACGCCAGCGTCAGGTAGATCATTTCTACGCTGCGCAGGCATTCGGTGACCAGCTTGCCCAGCCCCAGTACCGCCAACAGGAACGGGAAGGTCAGCAACAAAATTTCTGCAATACTCGCCGTCTGACGATAGCCCAAGACCCACGGCCACAGTACAAACAGCACGATAGACAGGAATAGCCAGATCGGTAGCAGCGCCGTCAGCCCGCCCAAATGGGCCGCCAACGGGGGCTTGCCGCCGGGGATGCTCTTCATGGCAATGCTGACGCGAACGCAGGCAATCAATAACGAGTGCTGTAACAGCATCACCAGCAGGCCAGGGAAGATGATCGCTGCAAAGCTGATGCCCGGGTTGAACACGTCCAGCGTTTGCCCTCGTATGGGCGTCAGGATCACCTGCGCCTGGCGTTCGCTGAAACCGCTGCGCAGCAGTAAGCCGTTGTTGTACTGGTTCAGCAGTTGCTGATAGGCCGCAACCACGTCCTGCTGGATCTGGCCGTTGGCTAGCCGGTTGGTAGCATCGCCATAGACCGGTACCACGATATTTTGGCCGCTCAGGATCTTCTTCTCCAGATCCACCGGCATGATGATCACCGCGAACAGTTTACGCCAACCGAGGTCACTTTTTGCCTGCTCGAGGCTATCGTAAGTCACGATGGCAATCTTCGAGGTCGCGTCCAGTTGGCGAATCAATTGGCGGCTGGCGGTGCTGTGGTCCTGATCAATCACGCCGACCGGCAGATCCCACACCGTCCGGTTGGCATAGACCATGCTCATGACGCACAGCGACAGGATCAGCATCAACCACATCGGCCTCTCCAGCATGCCAAGCAGCACCCGGACGAAGGTTTGCCAGTAGATTTTCATCCCGCGCCCCCTTCCTTCAGCAGCCGCGGCAACAGCCGGTTACGCACCAGGAATGCCGTCACCAACGGGTAGACGGACAGTAATGCACAAACGCTGAAGATGGCACTGGCCGGAACCTGCCGCAGGAACACGTCAAACATCGCGTACAGCGCGTGAGTTAAGGGTTCAATATTGGAGATGATTCGCGCCGGCAACGGCATCGACAGTTCCGGTACCGCCATACCCGAGAAGGTCAGCGCAATACTGACCAGGATGGCAATCAGGCTGTAGGCGGTGATAATGCTGCTGGTAAAGGTAAACAGCAGCAGGCCGATGCTCTGCGCCGCCATCACGTAAAAGAAGGCTATCATCAACATGAACAGCGGATTGCCGCTGACGCGGGCGTCAAAAATACCCACCAGCGCGGCAATTTCAACCATCAGCAGGCTGGTGAAACACAGGGTGTATGGCGCCAATTTACCCAGCAGTGCCAGGCTGAATGGCCGGGCCTTCAACAGCGATTTGCTGCGCGCCAACACGTAGATCATGCAGGTCACCACAAATAGCTGCAGCAAATGGATAGTCGCGGCAAACTGCTGGTAATAAATATAACTGCCGCTGGCGTTGAATAGACTGCCGTACGACAGCGTCACGTCCGCCAACGGCGGCAGCGTCTTGCCCATCTCCGCGGCGATAATGCTGCGGTAGCCGGCATTGATTTCGGTCATCAGCCCGCTGAAATCCTGAGTAGAATACAGCCCGGCACCATAGAACAATGCGTTGTAATACATCACCACGCTCGGCTGCTTGCCCGCCAGCGCATTGGCTTCAAAGTCCGGCGGGACGTACAACAACGCGTAATCCTGCGCACTACGCAGACGATACAGCGATTCATTCAGCCCGCCGTCATATAGCTCTACGTGAGCATGAGAACCGGCATCCAGTCGGCGCGTCAGCGACTTGGACAACGAGCTGTGATCGTTATCCACCACTGACACCGGCAGATCCAGCAAGGTCCCTTCCGAAAAGTTGCTGCTGACCAGACCAAACAGCATCAGCGGGAAAATCCAGCTCAGCCAGTGTATTACCGGGCTGCGGAAGGCGACGCGGCACTCGTTGTCAAACGCGTGACTGAAGCAGCGCCAACCGGCCCTTACTCTTTCCATAACCATAAGCTGCTCATCCCTGGACGCAGGCCTTCCACCGGCTGTGACGGATACAGCCGCACTTCAAAGGTTTTCAGGTCGAAGTCACCGGTAGCACGAGTGGCGCGTTTGGTGGCGTAATCGCCCAGCGGCGCAATATAGCGCACCTCCGCTTCGATCATTTTGTCCTTCAACGCCGGTACCCGCATCTGCACCTTATCGCCCTTACGCACATGAGCCAGAATGTCTTCACGCAGGTTAAAGACGAAGTAGGCATCCGGAACGCGGATCAGCGTCAGCAACGGGCTGCCGGCATTCAACAATTCCCCGACCTCCGCCGGGATCGGCCCGACTTCGCCGGCCACCGGGGCTAAAACCCGCAGGTCGTCAGTCTGAGCCTTCACTTGCAGCAGGTTTTCTTCCGCTGCCCGCAGCGCTGCGGCGTACTGTTGCCGCAGTTCGATACGGTCGCCATTCGTGCCTTCGTCCAGGTTGGCCTTGGCCGCCTGCACCTGTTGGAATGCGGTGTCACGCGCCCGGCGTGAGCTGTCCAGCTCGGACTTCGAAATATAACCTTTGCCGGAAACGCTCAGGTTACGGTTGTAGTCGTTCTGCGCGTTGCGATATTGCGCCTCGGCCTGCGCCAGGTTGGCACGCAGATTACGGATGCTTTCTTCACGCGTGCCGTGCAGAGATTGGTCGAGCTGCGCTTTGGCTTCATCGCGCGACGCCTGGGCGGAACGCAGCTGGGCCATCAGTTCCGGGCTATCGAGCTGGATCATCACCTGTTGGGCTTTCACGTCGTCACCACGCTCAACCAGGCGTTCAACCACCCGTCCCTTGGCCTTGGAGGCCACGATCACCTCTGGCGCGTCCACTTCCCCCTGCAATAACAAATCCTGATTATGTGCCCGGAACAAGATCGCCATGGCGATCGCCACCACCATCAACAATAAGGTAAACAACGTCTTTTTTTTCATTCTCTCAGCTCCCTGAGCGATAAGCGGCGGGTGGAATCATCACGTCCATATTTTATATCAACTCCCAAAAACCATTTTTATCATAAGGATATAGCAAGCACATATATCCTCTTTTATAACTATAAATTGGATTATGCTTTTAACACTAAAAGCACATTTTGCTTTGTAGTTTGCAGACCTCTGCAATCGCCCTTTAAGCGATCAACTCTTTGATGGACGATATCATGACTGAAAAAACTACGGTGCCGGTTTCGGTACTGGATTTATCCCCCATTCCGCAAGGGGCCAAACCCCGTGATGCCTTTCACGCCTCTTTAGATTTAGCACAACATGCCGAAAAATGGGGCTATCAACGCTATTGGTTGGCAGAACATCACAATATGACCGGCATTGGCAGTGCGGCAACCTCGGTTTTGCTGGGCTATCTGGCCGCCGGTACCCAGAGTATCCGCCTCGGCTCCGGTGGCGTGATGCTGCCCAACCATGCACCGCTGGTGATTGCCGAGCAGTTCGGTACGCTGGAATCGCTGTACCCGGGACGTATCGATCTGGGTCTGGGCCGCGCGCCCGGCACCGACCAACGCACCATGATGGCGTTGCGTCGTCATCTGTCCGGTGAAGTGGATAACTTCCCGCGCGACGTGCAGGAACTGCAACATTACTTTGGTGAGGTACAAGCGGGCCAGCCGGTGCAGGCAGTACCCGGCCAGGGGTTACACGTGCCGATCTGGCTGTTGGGCTCCAGCCTGTACAGCGCCCAGTTGGCGGCACAGCTTGGCCTGCCGTTTGCCTTCGCTTCCCACTTTGCGCCAGAGATGCTGTTCCAGGCATTTAACCTGTACCGCGACAACTTCAAGCCTTCCGAGCAATGCCAACGGCCACACGCCATGGTATGCGTCAACGTGGTGGCCGCCGACAGCGATGCCGATGCACGTTTCCTGTTTACCTCGATGCAGCAGCAGTTTATCAATCTGCGCCGCGGCTCGCCGGGCCCACTGCCGGCACCGGTGGACAATATCCACGCGCTGTGGACCGCCGGAGAACAATATGGCGTCGATCAGGCGCTGCGCATGTCTGTCATTGGCAATGAAACTACCGTGCGTAATGGGCTGCAGACGCTGCTCAGCGAAACCGGTGCGGATGAAATCATGGTTAACGGCCAGATCTTTGACCATCAGGCGCGCTTACATTCGTTTGAAATTGTCGCCGGGGTGAAAGGCGATTTGGTGAAGGGATAAACTATTTGGGCGCCTTTACGGCGCCCTCATTTTATCAGCGCTGGATCAGGTAGCGGATGGTGGGACCATCCTGCTGGATATCCAGAACCTTGTAGCCATGGTTGCGCGCATCAAGCGGGATGTTGTTGATTGACTGCGGGCAATCGCTGATCACCTCCAGGATTTCCCCCGGCTTCAACTGCGGCATCGCTTCCAGCGTCGCCACCGCCGGGTAAGGGCAAGGCTCACCCAGCATATCCAACCGGTAATCCGGCACTATCGCCGTTTGCTTCATGACACACTCCTTAAATTAACCACCTGCGCGTCGGGCCTGGCGCGGAAAAATCGTTTTTCCCACCACAGCATGGCGCCAAACGCCAATGCCAGCAGCAGGTAGGTTACCAGCAGGCCACCGATCGGGCCGAAGGTCTCCAGCAGGTTAACCTTGTCGTAGTCAGTGGCCAGCGTCGGGGCCAAATCATCCCAGAAATAGGCCAGCAGCGTGGCACCAATGATATTGCCCAGCCCAACCCACCAGTAATGCACCTGACCTTCTACCGCACGGTACATCCAGCCGGTTTCGCAACCCCCGGCCAACACTATGCCAAAACCAAATAACAATCCGCCCAGCACCGCATTGGGGCCGGCCCACATGATTTTAGGCGCCACGCCCAGTTGGACGTAGCTGAAAATGCCGATGGCACTGGCGGCCATACCGAGAATGATGGCCTTCGCCATATGGGTACGCCCGCTGATCCACAGATCGCGGAACGCCGAGGTGAAACAAATTTGCGCCCGTTCAATCAGCAGGCCAAAACCGATGCCAAACAACATGGCGATACCCAGCGTCGGTGCATCAAACAGCGTCCATAGCGACCAGGCGATCGCCAGACAGAACACCACCATCCCCAAACGAAAACGGCGACGCGCCTGCTCCGGCTTTTGGGTCAGCGGCGCGGCCGCCTTCACCTTCTGTAATTTGATCGGGATGCGGAACATCGGCAACAGGGTAAATTTGGCACCAAAATAAGAGCCGGCGGCGGTCGCCAGCGCAAAGAACCAGGCGTGCAGCGAGAACTGCGGAATGCCGGTAAAGAAGGCCGCCAGGTTGCAGCCCATCGCCAGACGTGCACCGAAACCGGCGATGATACCGCCCAGCAGCGCCTGCACAATGCGAATGCGATTCTGCGGCTGGCGTAGCTTGATGTTGTTAGCCCACAGCGCGGCGGCGATACAGCCGGCAAACATGCCGATGATCATCCTGCCGTCGATGCGTTGCAACGGCGTCCCCTCAAGCCCGATAACCTTGAAGTAACCCCACTGCTCTGGGTGCAACCCGAACAGCTGCAATATATGGCCGCCCCAGCGGGTGAATTCACCGGTCACCGCCCAGAAGGCCCCGGTCAAACCGAAATAGTAGGTAGAGAGGATCCCGGCGGCAATCACCGCGGGTAAAGGTGCCCAAAAGCGCACCAGATATTGAGACTTGAACTGCTGCCAACTCATGGCATCTCCCGTGCGTAGTATCCATAAGAAAAAACCTTATAAATGATACGCCATTTTCCCTCACTTAACGGCGAATTTCAGGCATAAAAAAACCAGCCCGAAGGCTGGTTTTTAATCCAATTAACCGCGAACGGTCAAATTAGATGTTATGCATCACCGAAGCGACGACGTGGTGCAGCCGGAGCGGCGTCATCACGACGTGGTGCGCGTTGGCCGTCACGGTTGAAGTTACCGCCACGACGCTCGCCACCGTTGCCGGCAGGTGCAGCAGCACCGCCTTCACGACGATCACCGAAAGAACGACGGCCTGGGTTTGCCCCTTCACGACGTTCGCCGTTGAATGGACGAGCCCCGCCACGACGCTCACCGTTACCGGCAGGTGCAGGACGCTCACGACGTTCATGCGGCTGTGCATCGCCCAGCAGTTGCATGTTCATCGGCTTGTTCAGGATGCGGGTACGGGTGAAGTGAGACAGGATCTCGCCCGGCATGCCTTTTGGCAGCTCAATAGTTGAGTGGCCGGCAAACAGCTTGATGTTACCAATGTAACGGCTGCTGATGTCGCCTTCGTTAGCGATCGCGCCAACGATATGACGAACTTCAACGCCATCATCACGGCCCACTTCAATGCGGTACAGCTGCATTTCGCCAACGTCACGACGTTCACGACGTGGACGCTCAGCGCCACCGTCACGGCTGTCTGGACGTGCGTCACGACGACGGTCGCTACCGCGGTCGTCACGGTCGTTGAACTCACGACGCTGACGTGGTTTGAAGACAGGATCCGGTGGCAGGATCAGAGGACGTTCGCCCTGTGCCATTTTCAGCAGTGCTGCGGCCAGCGTTTCCATTTCCAGCTCTTCTTCGCCCGGCTGCAGTTTAGCCAGCAGGCCACGGTACATGTCCAGATCGCTGCTTTCCAGCTGTTGCTGTACTTTAGCTGCGAACTTGGCCAGACGACGCTCACCCAGCAGTTCTACATTTGGCAGTTCAACTTCTGGAATGGTCAGCTTCATGGTGCGTTCGATGTTACGCAGCAGGCGGCGTTCGCGGTTTTCTACGAACAGCAGCGCACGGCCGGCACGACCAGCACGGCCAGTACGGCCGATACGGTGAACGTAAGATTCGGAATCCATAGGGATGTCGTAGTTCACAACCAGGCTGATACGCTCAACGTCCAGGCCACGGGCAGCAACGTCGGTCGCGATCAGGATATCCAGACGACCATCTTTCAGACGCTCCAGGGTCTGCTCACGCAGGGCCTGGTTCATGTCACCGTTCAGTGCCGCGCTGCTGTAACCACTGCGCTCCAGCGCTTCGGCCACTTCCAGGGTCGCGTTTTTGGTACGAACGAAGATAATCGCCGCATCAAAATCTTCAGCTTCCAGGAAACGTACCAGGGCTTCGTTTTTACGCATGCCCTGCACAGTCCAGTAGCTCTGGCTGATGTCTGGACGGGTAGTCACGCTCGATTGAATGCGCACTTCCTGCGGCTCTTTCATAAAGCGGCGGGTAATGCGACGGATAGCTTCCGGCATGGTTGCAGAGAACAGCGCGGTCTGATGTTCAGCCGGGATCTCTGCCATGATGGTTTCTACGTCTTCGATAAAGCCCATACGCAGCATTTCGTCGGCTTCATCCAGCACCAGACCGCTCAGGTTAGAGAGGTTCAGGGTGCCACGCTTCAGGTGGTCCAGCAGACGGCCTGGAGTCCCTACTACGATTTGCGGGCCCTGACGCAGAGCGCGCAGCTGCACGTCATAACGCTGGCCGCCGTACAGGGCCACGACGTTAACGCCATGCATGTGTTTGGAGAAATCGGTCATCGCTTCAGCAACCTGAACCGCCAGTTCGCGGGTCGGTGCCAGCACCAGGATCTGAGGTGCTTTCAGGGAAGCGTCAAGGTTGTGCAGCAGTGGCAGCGAGAACGCCGCAGTTTTGCCGCTACCGGTCTGTGCCATGCCCAGCACATCACGGCCGTTCAACAGGTGAGGAATACACTCAGCCTGGATCGGTGAAGGTTTTTCGTAGCCCAGATCGGTCAGGGCAGAAATGATCGGAGCAGACAGCCCCAGGTCAGCAAAAGAGGTTTCAAGCTCAGTAGTCATGTACACGTGCCTCATTAATAATGGCAGCCAGTCTACATAACTCGTCGAGAAAATTTTCAGTCATTTTCATTGAAAAGTGTGAACCGGCTCAAATTAGATTATAAAACGAACAAAAAAGCCCTCGCCCGTTAAGACGATAACTTTGGCAAAAAACCAATGTATATCAGGCTGATAGTTGTTCGTCAGCTATTGCTGGTCCGATTCCGATAGGTCGTCTTGTTCTTGGCCCAACAGCGCCAATTCCAACAATGCATAGCGGTGCTCAACGAAATTATGAACGTTGTTAGCAACCGTCAGTTTGAACAGCGCCGAAGCGGTGTCCTTGTCCCCCAGACTTAGGTAATGCTTACCTAAATAGAAGTCAGTTTCACTGAGATGCTCAGCGAGCGAAGTGTTATCCGTTGCATCTGCCTTGAGCCTTTCCATCAGCGTTTTTTCACTGATGTTGCCCAGGTAGAATTCGACAATATTCCATCCCCATTGCCCTCGGTTCGCCTTGTCATAACGCTGCTGGAGCGCTACGTCAGCCTTCTTGGGATCGATTTCTCTTTCCACAAGATACAGCCACAACGAACGGAAGGGATCGTTTGGGTCGTCTTGATAAAACGCCTGCAGATCATCCTGCGCCAACGGGAAGCGGCCGCCATAATAAAGAGCGATGCCCCGGTTTAAACGCGCGTAATTGTAAGTTGGATCAAGCTCTAGTACAGAATCAAACGCTTCATAGGCAGCATCAAAATTGCCTGCCTGCGTTAAGTAAATGCCCAGGTAGTTGAAAACTTCTGGCATATCAGGACGTATCGCCAGCGCTTGCGAGAAATCATTGCGCGCCAGTGCACGTAGCCCGAGGCTATCATACAGTACACCGCGCTCATATAAAAGCTGCGCACGCTCATCGTCCGTCAGTGCCCGGCTGGCAAGTATTTGTTCCATGCGCGCCAGGATCACTTCCTGCTGCAGAGTTGGCTGCAACGGGATCGCCAAAACTTCGTCTTTACGCCAATCATGGTTGCTGCATCCTGCCAGCATGAGTGCTGTCGCAACGTAACACCAGCGCAAGAAAGGCTTCATTTCCCACTCCCGAAGACAAACATTGGATGAACATCCTTTCATCCGTTTGCAAATACGCAGGCATCCTGCCCGCGTTATATGAACAGCTCCCAACCCCATGGTCGGGAGCTGTAAATCTATCTATACAATTATTCTGCTTCAGGCGCAGGTGAACCTGCTTCTGGTGCGGTCGCTTCTTTGATGCTCAGACGCACACGGCCCTGACGGTCAACTTCCAGTACCTTAACCGGTACTTCCTGACCCATCTGCAGATAGTCGGTCACTTTCTCAACGCGCTTGTCAGCGATTTGAGAGATGTGCACCAGACCTTCTTTACCGCCGCCGATCGCCACGAATGCGCCGAAATCAACGATACGGGTAACTTTACCCTGGTAAATACGGCCCACTTCGATCTCGGCAGTGATCTCTTCGATGCGGCGGATAGCGAATTTCGCTTTCTCACCGTCGGTAGCAGCAATTTTAACTGTACCATCATCTTCGATTTCAATGGTAGTGCCGGTCTCTTCAGTCAGCGCACGGATGACAGAACCGCCTTTACCAATCACGTCTTTGATCTTGTCCGGGTTGATGCGGATAGTGTGAATACGTGGTGCAAACTGAGAGATATCGCCACGCGGGGTGCTGATAGCCTGTTCCATCACGCCCAGGATGTGCAGACGCGCGCCCTTGGCCTGGTTCAGAGCAACCTGCATGATTTCGCGGGTGATGCCTTCAATTTTAATGTCCATCTGCAGCGCGGTAATACCGTCACGGCTACCGGCTACTTTGAAGTCCATGTCGCCCAGGTGATCTTCGTCACCCAGAATGTCGGACAGAACAACAAAGTTGTCTTGTTCTTTCACCAGGCCCATTGCGATACCGGCAACGGCGGCCTTGATTGGCACACCTGCATCCATCAGTGCCAGAGAAGCACCGCAGACGGAAGCCATTGAAGAAGAACCGTTGGATTCGGTGATTTCAGAAACCACACGCACCGTGTACGGGAAATCTTCTGGTTTAGGCATCATAGCCAATACGCCACGTTTCGCCAGGCGACCGTGACCAATTTCACGACGTTTTGGTGAACCTACCATCCCGGTCTCACCAACGGAGTACGGAGGGAAGTTGTAGTGGAACAGGAAGCTGTCGGTCTTTTCGCCCATCAGCTCATCCAGGTTCTGCGCGTCACGGGCGGTGCCCAGCGTTGCGGTAACCAGTGCCTGAGTCTCACCACGGGTGAACAGTGCGGAACCGTGGGTACGCGGCAGAACGCCGGTGCGCACGTCCAGACCACGGATCATGTCTTTTTCACGGCCGTCGATACGCGGCTCGCCACGCAGCACACGGCTACGAACGACGTTTTTCTCAACGCTACCCAGGATGTCCTGAATTTCAGACACGTCCAGGGTTTCGTCCTGTGCCAGCAGGGTTTCAACAACGCTGCTCTTGATCGCATCAACCTGAGCGTAACGCTCTTGTTTTTCGGTGATGTGATAAGCGTCGCCCAGGCGGCCTTCTGCCAGTTCTGCAACGCGCGCGTGCAGCGCTTCGTTGACTGCAGGTGCCTGCCAGTCCCACTTGGCTTTGCCGGCTTCGGCAACCAGGGAATTAATGTTTTCGATAACGATTTGCTGTTGCTCGTGGCCAAACACCACCGCGCCCAGCATCTGATCTTCGCTCAGAACGTCAGCTTCGGATTCAACCATCAGTACTGCGCCAGCGGTACCGGCAACTACCAGATCCAGGCTGCTTTCTTTCAGCTCGTCGCTGGTTGGGTTCAATACGTATTGATTGTTGATGTAACCCACGCGCGCAGAACCGATTGGGCCATTGAACGGAATACCGGACAGGCTCAGGGCGGCAGAGGCACCGATCATCGCAACGATGTCCGGGTTAACCTGCGGGTTAAGGGAAACAACGGTCGCGATCACCTGAACTTCGTTCAGGAAGCTGTCCGGGAACAGTGGACGGATCGGACGGTCAATCAGACGGGAGGTCAGGGTTTCACCTTCGCTCGGACGGCCTTCACGACGGAAGAAGCTACCCGGGATACGACCAGCAGCGTAGGTACGCTCCTGATAGTTAACCGTCAGTGGGAAGAAGCTCTGGCCTGGTTTGGCTTTTTTCTGGCCAACTACGGTAACGAATACTGCGGTGTCATCCATGCTTACCATAACGGCGGCAGTGGCCTGACGAGCCATCATACCGGTCTCAATAGTGAGGGTATGCTGGCCATACTGGAATTTGCGAATGATCGGTGTCAGCAAAATTATATCCTTAGATTAGGCGCGCAATCGTATTGTCGACTCGACACGCCAGTGACTCGGTTTGCCTTCTCACTACATCCTCGCGACTAATGACAATCCTTATCTCAAGCCTGAGACAAAGCCTCTCATTAGCCGCGCGAACCTCTGTAACGGAAGATCCTGTTTGGAAACATCAGTAATACATTAACCTGATTTGCTTATGCTTCCTAGAAGAAAGGGGCCAAAATAGGCCCCTTTCCACTGAAACTCGCTTGATTAGCGACGCAGACCCAGACGCTCGATCAGGCTGGTGTAACGTGCTACATCTTTACGCTTCAGGTAGTCCAGCAGCTTACGACGCTGAGAAACCATACGCAGCAGACCACGACGGCTGTGGTGATCTTTTTTGTGCTCTGAGAAGTGGCCTTGCAGATGGTTGATCTGCGCAGTCAACAGGGCAACCTGAACTTCGGAAGAACCGCTGTCGTTAGTACCACGACCGAAATCAGCTACGATTTTAGCTTTAGCTTCAACACTTAGAGACATTGTCTTACTCCAGATTATAGATAATAAATACAGGCGCCGATCTCTAATTCAGCAACCCAATGCATAAGCTGCGCCATTCTACCCTTAGCGCAGTGCGATCGCAAGGCAGTGCGTTTTCTACCCTTAGTCGAAATATTCAACTACCAGGCGGCGCGGCGCCACACGACCGTCATCGGCAATATCACCGACGCCGATAAATTTACGCTCTTCACCTTCGGTGATACGGACCATGCCCGAGGCCGGTGCACCGGCAACCTGAACCGGTTGCCCTTGCTTAACGTAACCCGCTACCACTGGCAGCAAATTCACTTCCGGGTAGTTCTCCACCGGGCTGTCCATCGGCATCAACAACGGATCGAGCAGCTCGGCCGGGGCGATTTCCTGCCGATGAGCCTGCTCCAGCAATTCGTTCAACTGCTCCAGCGTGACCATGCGCTCGGTCGGGTAGGTCGCCACCTGCAGACGACGCAGGTAGATCACGTGCGCGCCACATCCCAGCAGCTCGCCGAGGTCATCGGTGATGGTGCGGATGTAAGTGCCTTTTGAGCAGTGAATTTCCAGCTCCAGTTCATCCCCTTCCCAGCGAATAAACTGCAGTTCATAAACGGTAATGCTGCGTGCTTCACGCGGCACTTCGATACCCTGGCGAGCATACTCATAGAGTTTCTTGCCCTGGTATTTCAGCGCCGAGTACATCGAAGGCACCTGCTTGATATCGCCACGGAAGCTGTCCAGCGCCGCATCGAGTTGCGCCTGGGTGAAGCTCACCGGCCGCTCCTGCACAATTTGGCCGTCGGCATCCGAGGTATCGGTACGCTGACCCAGTCGGGCAATCACGCGATAACGTTTGTCGGAGTCGAGCAGGAACTGTGAAAACTTGGTCGCCTCACCGAGGCAAATTGGCAGCATGCCGGTCGCCAGCGGGTCGAGCGCGCCGGTATGACCCGCGCGATTGGCGTTATAGAGGCGCTTTACTTTTTGCAGGGCGTCGTTGGATGACAGGCCCTGCGGTTTGTCCAGCAACAGGACACCGTGGATATCACGGCCGCGGCGACGAGGGCGACTCATTAAGCCTCCTCGTCATCGCCTGATGCGGAACGGCGTTCGGCGTCATTCTTCACTACGTTGGTCACCAGGTTGGACATGCGCATGCCTTCAACCAGGGAGTTGTCGTAAGCGAAGGTCAGCTCAGGTACTACGCGCAGGCGCATGGCTTTACCCAGCAGCGTGCGGATGTAGCCGGAAGCATCTTCCAGAGCTTTGATGCCGTTAGGCACCAGATTCGGATCGGCGTTTTCGGTCAATACGTTCAGGAAGGTGACGTAAACTTTGGCATAGGCCAAATCACGAGAAACTTCTACACCAGAAACGGTAGCCATGCCGACACGCGGATCTTTGACTTCACGCTGCAGAATGATAGCAATCTCTTTTTGCATCTCTTGTGCCACGCGCTGACCGCGGCTGAATTCTTTTGCCATTATGGATTCTCCAGACAAATCGGGGGGCACAAGGCCCCCCAGAACAGACTTAAGCAGATGTGCTAGCGTTAAGCGATGGTGCGTTGGATCTCGATGATTTCGAATACTTCGATCATGTCGCCGACGCGCACGTCGTTGTAGTTCTTAACGCCGATACCACATTCCATGCCGTTACGGACTTCGTTGACGTCATCTTTGAAGCGGCGCAGGGATTCCAGCTCGCCTTCATAGATAACCACGTTGTCGCGCAGAACGCGGATTGGGTTGTGACGCTTGATGTTCCCTTCGGTAACCATACAACCTGCAATGGCGCCGAATTTAGGTGATTTGAACACGTCACGAACTGCGGCCAGGCCGATAATCTGCTGCTTGTACTCAGGCGCCAACATACCGCTCATCGCCTGCTTCACTTCGTCGATCAGGTTATAGATCACGGAGTAATAACGCAGATCCAGGCTTTCTGCTTCAATCACGCGGCGCGCTGAAGCGTCGGCACGAACGTTGAAGCCCAGGATGATGGCGTTGGAAGCCGCTGCCAGCGTGGCGTCGGTTTCGGTGATACCACCTACGCCAGAGCCAACAATCTTCACTTTCACTTCGTCGGTAGAGAGTTTCAGAAGTGATTCGCAAATCGCTTCACAAGAACCCTGTACGTCGGATTTCAGTACGATGTTCAGTTCAGAAACTTCACCGTCGGTCATGTTCGCAAACATGTTTTCCAGTTTGGATTTCTGCTGACGCGCCAGTTTAACTTCGCGGAACTTGCCTTGACGGTACAGCGCAACTTCACGCGCTTTCTTCTCGTCACGCACCACAGTCGCTTCATCACCCGCGGCTGGAACGCTGGACAGACCCAGGATCTCAACCGGAATAGAAGGACCTGCAGAGGTCACTTCGCGACCCAGTTCGTCACGCATCGCACGCACGCGGCCGTATTCGAAGCCACACAGAACGATATCGCCCTTGTTCAGCGTACCTTCCTGTACCAACACGGTAGCAACCGGACCACGACCTTTATCCAGGAAGGATTCGATAACCACACCGCTGGCCATACCGCTGCGTACCGCTTTCAGTTCGAGAACTTCGGACTGCAACAGGATGGCGTTCAACAGTTCGTCGATACCGGTACCGGCTTTCGCAGATACGTGAACGAACTGTGCTTCGCCGCCCCACTCTTCCGGCATAACGCCGTACTGAGACAGTTCCTGCTTAACGCGGTCCGGATCGGCTTCCGGCTTGTCAATTTTGTTCACTGCAACAACCAAAGGCACCTGCGCTGCTTTCGCATGCTGGATAGCTTCGATGGTTTGCGGCATCACGCCATCGTCGGCAGCAACCACCAGAACAACGATGTCTGTCGCCTGAGCACCACGAGCACGCATTGAAGTAAAGGCTGCGTGGCCTGGAGTATCCAGGAAGGTGATCATGCCGTTGTCGGTTTCTACGTGGTAAGCACCGATATGCTGGGTAATACCACCGGCCTCGCCTGCTGCCACCTTGGTGGAGCGGATGTAGTCCAGCAGAGAAGTTTTACCGTGGTCAACGTGGCCCATGATGGTCACAACTGGCGCACGTGGCTCAGCCGCAGCACCGGTATCACGGTCGCTCATCAGCGCTTCTTCCAGCTCGTTCTCACGACGCAGGATAACTTTGTGGCCCATCTCTTCGGCAACCAGCTGTGCGGTTTCCTGGTCGATGACCTGGTTGATGGTGGCCATTGCGCCCAGTTTCATCATCGCTTTGATGACCTGAGAGCCTTTAACCGCCATCTTGTTAGCCAGTTCGGCTACGGTGATGGTTTCGCCGATCACAACGTCACGGTTAACCACCTGAGCCGGCTTGTTGAAGCCCTGCTGCAGAGTACTTGGCTTACGCTTGCCTTTACCACCACGGGTCACGGCGCGCGCTTCTTCACGGTCTGCTTTAGACTCGGAAAGTTTGTTGCCTTTTTTCTGCTTGGTCGCTTTACCGCCACGAGTGCGGGTGCGGCGTTCGCCTTCAACTTTAGCGTCGTTTTCATCTTCGGCAGCACGGGCGTGCTGGGAAGTGGTTACATGATAATCGGCAGTTTCAACCGCTGCGCTGGCTTTCTCGGCAGCAGCCCATTCTTCGCCTTTCTCTTCGGCCATGCGGCGCGCTTCTTCCGCTACGCGTTTGGCGTCTTCTTCAACCTTGCGTCGTACTTCCTCTTCCGCTTTACGTTTCAGTTCTGCGGCTTCGGCTTCACGGCGTGCTTTTTCTGCCTGAGCTGGCTTGGTCATTTCGTCGGTATGTTGATTCGTCACTTTTTCTTTTTCCGCTGAATTACGCTTAGCAATCTCCGCGGCCTCACGTTTGGCTTGCTCTTCGGCTGCGCGCTTTGCTTCTGCTTCGCGTTTCGCCAGCTCTTCTGCTGCGCGCTGTGCCTGCTCTTCCGCTTCACGCTGTGCCTGCTCTGCCGCTTCAGCCTGTTGGGCTTCTGGCGTATCGCGATTTACATAAGTGCGTTTCTTGCGGACCTCGATTTGCACCGATTTACTTTTACCGCCGGTGCTCGGAATATTCAAGGTGCTGCGCGTTTTGCGCTGCAACGTGAGCTTACCCGGCGCACTACCGTGTTCACGGTTCAGGTGCGCCAGTAAGGCTTCTTTCTCATGTTGGGTTACAGAGTCTGTCTCAGACTTGTTAATCCCTGCATCAGCAAACTGCTGTACCAGGCGATCAACTGGAGTCTGAATCTCTGCTGCCAGCGATTTTACGGTTACATCTGTCGTCATGCTGTTCCTTCCTGCTACAGTTTATTACGCGTTGTCGCCAAACCAACAGATATTACGTGCGGCCATAATCAGCTCGCCGGCTTGCTCATCGCTAAGCCCTTCAATATCAGCCAGATCGTCAACACCCTGCTCGGCAAGATCTTCCAGCGTACAAACCCCACGCGCGGCCAGTTTAAAGGCCATGCTGCGCTCAAGACCCGGCAGGTTGAGCAAATCGTCAGCAGGTTTTTGGTCGCCCAGGCTTTCTTCTTGTGCCAGGGCCAGCGTGGTCAATGCAGCTTTGGCGCGATCGCGCAACGCTTCAACCATATCTTCATCCAGACCGTCGATTTCCAGCAGCTCTTTGATTGGCACGTAAGCCAACTCTTCCAGAGTAGAGAAGCCTTCTTCAACCAGTACGGTGGCGAAATCTTCGTCAATATCAAGATGTTTGGTGAAGGTATCAATGGCGGCATGAGCTTCGGCCTGGTGCTTGGCCTGCAGATCGTCCGCCGTCATCACGTTCAGTTCCCAACGGTCATCGTCACGATGCTGTTTTAACAACTGGGATGCCAAACGCACGTTTTGGCCATTACGGCCGATCGCCTGTGCCAGATTGCTGGCTTCAACGGCGATATCCATAGTGCAATTATCTTCATCAACCACGATTGAGGCAACGTCTGCCGGCGCCATGGCGTTGATGACGAACTGCGCAGGGTTATCATCCCACAGGATGATGTCGATACGTTCGCCGCCGAGCTCGCTCGAAACGGCCTGAACGCGCGCACCGCGCATACCTACGCAAGCGCCGACCGGGTCGATGCGTTTGTCGTTGGTTTTCACTGCAATTTTTGCACGGGAGCCAGGATCGCGGGCTGCCGCTTTAATTTCGATCACTTCTTCGCCGATTTCCGGTACTTCGATGCGGAACAGTTCTTTCAGCATCTCGGCGCTGGAGCGGCTGACAAACAGCTGCGCGCCACGGGCTTCTGGACGAACGGCGTACAGGATACCGCGGATACGGTCACCCGGACGGAAGTTTTCGCGTGGCAGCATATCTTCACGGCCAATGACCGCTTCAGCGTTGCTACCCAGATCCAGCGCAATGCTGTCACGGTTAACTTTCTTCACCACGCCGGTGACGATTTCACCTTCGTGCTGGCGGAAGGCGTCAACCACCATCGCGCGCTCGGCTTCACGTACTTTCTGTACGATAACCTGTTTCGCGGTTTGAGTGGTGATACGGTCGAAGGTCACAGATTCAATCTGATCTTCGATGTAACCGCCCAGCTCGATGCCTGGCTCTTCATACTGTGCAGCTTCCAGCGTGATTTCACGCGTTGGCTGAGTCACTTCATCTACAGCGACCCAACGACGGAAGGTGTCGAAATCGCCAGTTTTGCGGTCAATGCTGACGCGAACTTCGATTTCCTGCTCGTATTTTTTCTTGGTGGCGGTGGCTAATGCGGTTTCCAGCGCTTCGAAAATCTTCTCACGCGGAAGGGATTTTTCATTGGAAACAGCTTCAACAACAGCCAGAATCTCTTTATTCATCCTAGTTGCCTCATCCAAACTTTAAAAGTGGGGTACCAGGTTCGCTTTCTGGATATTGCTCAGCGCGAACACTTCATCTTTCCCTTCCACAGCAACCGTGATCATCTCGCCATCGACAGACTTGATAATGCCCTGCCATTTGCGACGGTTCTGTACGGCCATGCGCAAGACCAGGCTGACTTCGTCACCGAGGAAACGAGTATAGTGCTCGGCGGTGAACATCGGGCGATCAAGGCCAGGAGAGGAGACTTCCAAGTTGTAAGCGACTGTGATTGGCTCTTCAACGTCCAATACAGCGCTGACCTGGTGGCTGACATCAGCACAATCGTCAACATTGATGCCGTTTTCACTATCAATATAGATACGGAGCGTCGATTGGCGCGCACGAATAAATTCGATGCCTACAAGTTCAAAGCCCAACGCTTCTACCGGTGCCGAAAGCATCTCTGTTAATTTTTGCTCTAATGTGGACAAGCCCACCCCCAAGACATAAAAAAAGGGCCTAATAGCCCAGTGATTCTGTTGCCAAATAACAAAAAACCCCGAAAATTCGGGGCTTTATGCAACTGGACCCTGTTTGCCGCTAAGCGGCTTCGGTGCAACTTTCTAGCAAGTGTCATTTTCAAATGTTGATCGAGAAAAGCGGAATTCAATCGAAAAGTGTATTTGAAAATAAACACTTAAAGGAAAGTGGTTGCGGGGGCCGGATTTGAACCGACGACCTTCGGGTTATGAGCCCGACGAGCTACCAGGCTGCTCCACCCCGCGTCCGAAAACGTGGCAAATATTACGCCGATAATCGCAAAATAGCAAGTTATCTCTGGGATTTGGTACCGAGGATGGGACTCGAACCCACAAGCCCGTTAGGGCACTACCACCTCAAGGTAGCGTGTCTACCAATTCCACCACCTCGGTACTGATTCTTACTGCTAACGGCTGTTATTTATATCGAGGTAACAACAACCGCTTTCAAACTCTGTTACTGCTTGGCACTTACTGCGGGATATCGCTGCTCGGCTTGGTTGGTGCTGCCGGCGCGGTAGTCTGCTCAGATTTCACTGGCTGACCCAGGTTTTCCCACTCGCTGCCCTTCTTGGTCTGGTTGGTGCTCAGATTGCCAAGGATCAGACTGATGACGAAGAACAACGTCGCCAGCACAGCCGTCATGCGGGTCATGAAGTTGCCGGAACCACTCGAACCGAACAATGTGCCAGATGCACCTGCTCCGAATGAGGCTCCCATATCAGCGCCTTTACCTTGCTGCAGCATAATCAGAGCTACCAGCCCGATTGAGATCAGCAGGAAAATTACCAGAAGAGCTTCGTACATAGTTGTACCCGTATCCTTGCGGCTTCACCGCGTGCCAAATGCTTCACACCCCATAGGCTTCTTTTCTAACAAGAAGTCGCAGGCGTTATATCAAACTGCCCACTGAAGCGGGTGTGAATACTAACCAAAGGTGCCAAACCACGCAAGGGCAATTTGCAGCCACCGGCGCGTTTGCGGAAAAAAACACCAATAAAATTCGCAGGCTGTGATTTTCGGGGGCAACTGCCGCCCCCGAACTCATCAGCGCCCCATTAACCAGCGGACTTCACCGCATCGGCGATGCGATGTGCCAGCGCAGTCACCTGCTGCTCATCCTCACCTTCCACCATCACGCGGATCAGCGGTTCGGTACCGGACTTACGCAGCAGAACGCGGCCGCGACCGGCCAATTCCACTTCAACCTGCTCGGTGATTTTACGCACTTCTTCGGATTCCAGCGGGTTATGCTCGCCGGCAAAACGCACGTTGACCAGAATTTGCGGCAACAATTTCATGCCGCTGCACAGGTCGTGCAGACTCATACTGTTACGAACAATCGCAGTAAGCACCTGCAGACCGGCAACGATGCCGTCACCCGTGGTGGTTTTGTCCAACAGGATCACGTGGCCGGAATTTTCCGCACCGATACGCCATCCCAACTCCTGCAGCTTCTCCAGAACGTAGCGGTCGCCGACTTTCGCACGTGCAAATGGGATACCCAACTGCTTGAGCGCCAATTCCAGACCCATGTTGCTCATCAGCGTGCCAACCGCGCCACCGCGCAACTGGCCCTGACGCAGCCCTTCACGAGCGATGATATACAGGATTTGGTCGCCATCGACCTTGTTGCCAAGGTGATCAACCATCATCACGCGGTCGCCGTCACCGTCAAATGCCAGGCCGACATGGGCTTTTTCCTGCAGTACCCGCTCCTGTAATTGACGAACATCAGTCGCGCCGCACTTTTCATTGATATTCATGCCGTCCGGCTCAACGCCGATGGCAATCACCGTGGCGCCCAGCTCACGCAGCACGCTTGGCGCAATGTGATAGGTCGCACCGTTGGCGCAGTCCACCACGATTTTCAGACCCTTCAGGCTCAATTCGCTCGGGAAGGTGCCTTTGCAGAATTCGATATAGCGGCCGGCCGCGTCGATGATCCGGCTGGCCTTGCCCAATTCTGAGGATTCCACGCAGGTCAGCGGTTTTTCCATTTCGGCTTCAATGGCTTCTTCAACATCGTCCGGCAGCTTGGCCCCATCAATCGAGAAAAACTTGATGCCGTTGTCGTAAAACGGGTTATGTGATGCCGAAATAACAATACCGGCTTCAGCACGGAAGGTACGCGTTAAATACGCCACCGCCGGCGTAGGCATTGGGCCGGTAAACGAAGCTGACAGCCCCGCAGCGGCAAGTCCCGCCTCCAGCGCCGACTCCAGCATGTAGCCGGAGATGCGGGTATCTTTGCCGATAATAATTTTGCGAGATCCGTGACGTGCCAGTACCTTACCCGCCGCCCAGCCCAGCTTCAGAACGAATTCCGGGGTAATAGGAGTATCGCCGACCTTGCCACGAATGCCGTCGGTACCAAAATATTTGCGCTCACTCATGTCTCTATCATCCCTTAGCTGAAAGTGTTGCCTCGACGACACGCATCGCCTCGACGGTTTCTTTAACGTCATGCACTCTGACAATCTGTGCGCCCTGCATGGCGGCGATCACCGCACAGGCCACGCTGCCGATGACCCGCTGATCGGGGGGCACATTCAGCAGTTGTCCAATCATCGACTTACGCGACATCCCCACCAACAACGGCAGGCCGAAGTGATGAAACTCTGACAATCTGGCCAGAAGCTGATAATTGTGCGCTAAATTCTTACCGAAACCGAATCCTGGGTCGAGCAGCAATTTCTGATTTGTAATCCCGGCGGCATTACAGCGTTCAATATGTCGCTGGAAAAAGGCGTTAACATCACCAATAAGGTCATCATAGTGCGGCGCCTGCTGCATGGTGCGCGGTTCACCCTGCATATGCATCAGACACACCGGTAGCCCGCTTTCCGCGGCGGCAGCCAGCGCGCCCGGCTCCTGTAGCGAGCGAACGTCGTTGATCAGATGCGCCCCCGCCTGAGCCGACTCGCGGATCACCCCGGCTTTCGAGGTATCCACCGAGATAAAGACTTCAAAACGCCGGGCAATGGCTTCCACCACGGGCACTACGCGTGCGATCTCTTCGTCTTCACTAACCTCTGCCGCTCCCGGTCTGGTCGACTCGCCCCCCACATCAATCATGGTCGCACCCGCCGAAATCAGGGCATGGGCATGCAACAACGCCTGATTTAGAGTGTTGTGTTGGCCGCCGTCAGAAAAAGAATCCGGGGTTACGTTGAGGATCCCCATCACCCGCGGATGGGAAAGATCGAAAGTCGTGTCTCGCACGGTTAACTGCATTACTAATCCACCTTACTGTTGCCTGGTTCACTGCCCGCCGGACAATAAAAAACCCCGGCATGCCGGGGTTCGATGTTATTACACAGCCAAAGTTACTTGTCTAGCTGTTCAGACATGGTATTGCCTGGGTTTGGCGTGCGTGGCTCATCTACCGGCGTTGGGGCTTTTGGTGTGCCGCCATTGTCGGAGTTGCTGCCTTTGCTCGCATCGTCCCAACCCGCTGGCGGACGCACGTCTTTGCGGTTCATCAGATCGTCGATCTGAGGCGCATCGATGGTTTCATACTTCATCAGTGCATCCTTCATTGAATGCAGGATGTCCATGTTTTCCATCAACAACGCACGCGCACGGATGTAGTTGCGTTCGATCAGGGATTTAACTTCCTGGTCGATGATGCGCGCGGTTTCGTCCGACATGTGTTTCGCCTTGGCCACGGAACGGCCCAGGAACACTTCGCCCTCTTCTTCCGCATACAGCAATGGCCCCAGCTTCTCGGAGAAGCCCCATTGGGTCACCATGTTGCGGGCAATCGAGGTCGCCACTTTAATGTCGTTCGACGCACCGGTAGAGACTTTCTCTGGCCCGTAGATGATCTCTTCAGCCAGACGACCACCGTACAGAGTAGAGATTTGGCTCTCCAGTTTCTGACGGCTGGCGCTGATAGCATCGCCTTCCGGCAGGAAGAAGGTAACCCCCAACGCGCGACCACGAGGAATAATGGTTACCTTGTGTACCGGATCGTGCTCAGGAACCAGACGGCCGATAATGGCGTGGCCTGCTTCGTGATACGCGGTCGACTCTTTCTGCGCTTCGGTCATCACC
Organism: Serratia sp. AR11; assembly: GCF_056376275.1. Classification (NCBI taxonomy): domain Bacteria; kingdom Pseudomonadati; phylum Pseudomonadota; class Gammaproteobacteria; order Enterobacterales; family Yersiniaceae; genus Serratia; species Serratia sp. AR11. The sequence continues at coordinate 408,705 of NZ_CM150739.1, read as the reverse complement.
ATGGAGCGACGTTCCGCACCCATCATGATCTTGTCTTTGGCTTTTTCGAACTCAACCATCGACACAACGCGTTTGTTGCCACGGGCAGCAAACAGTGCCGCTTCGTTGACCAGGTTAGCCAGGTCAGCACCTGAGAAGCCCGGTGTACCACGTGCCAGTACTGAAGCATCAACATCCGGTGCCAAAGGCACGCGACGGGAGTGCACTTTCAGGATCTGCTCACGACCACGTACGTCTGGCAGACCAACAACAACCTGACGGTCGAAACGACCTGGACGCAGCAATGCCGGGTCAAGTACGTCAGGACGGTTGGTCGCAGCGATGACGATAATGCCTTCGTTGCCTTCAAAGCCGTCCATTTCAACCAGCATCTGGTTCAGCGTTTGCTCACGTTCATCGTGACCGCCACCCAGACCGGCGCCACGCTGGCGACCAACGGCGTCGATTTCATCGATAAAGATGATGCACGGTGCCGCTTTCTTGGCCTGTTCGAACATGTCACGCACACGAGATGCACCAACACCCACGAACATTTCCACGAAGTCGGAACCGGAAATGGTGAAGAACGGCACTTTTGCCTCGCCGGCGATAGCTTTCGCCAACAGCGTTTTACCGGTCCCTGGAGGGCCAACCATCAGCACGCCTTTAGGGATCTTACCGCCCAACTTCTGGAAACGGCTCGGCTCACGCAGGTATTCCACCAGTTCGCTCACTTCTTCTTTTGCTTCGTCGCAACCAGCAACGTCGGCAAAAGTGGTTTTGATCTGGTCTTCCGTCAGCATGCGGGCCTTGCTCTTGCCGAAGGACATCGCGCCCTTGCCGCCGCCGCCCTGCATCTGCCGCATGAAGAAGATCCAAACCCCGATCAGCAACAGCATTGGGAACCACGAAATAAAGATAGAAGCCAGCAAACTCGGCTCTTCAGGTGGCTCACCAACAACTTTCACATTCTTGGTTAACAACGTATCCAGCAATTTCGGATCGTTGACAGGGATGTAGGTCGTGTATTTGTTACTGTCTTTCTTGGTAACGTTAATTTCACGTCCGTTGATTCGCGCTTCGCGAACCTGGTCCTGGGTCAGCTCGGACATGAAGGTAGAGTAATCCACCCTACGGCCATTCGACTCGCTGGGCCCAAAGCTCTGGAATACAGACATCAACACTACCGCGATGACTAACCAGAGAATTAGGTTTTTCGCCATGTCACTCAAGGGATTAACCTCATATTACAACTGTGTTAACAAACAGCGTTAGGGTACTACAGCTTGCGCCCTGTCGCTACAATGTACACTTCGCGCGAACGTGCGCGGGAAGCGTCTGGCTTACGAATCTTAACCTTCGTAAACAGGGAGCGAATTTCCCGTAGGTACTCGTCAAAACCATCTCCCTGGAACACCTTCACCAGGAAACTTCCGCCTGGTGCGAGGACATCACGACACATTCCCAGTGCTAATTCCACCAGGTACATCGATCTTGGAATATCGACGGCCGGAGTGCCACTCATATTCGGGGCCATGTCAGACATAACCACCTGAACCTTGCTTTCACCTACACGTTCCAACAGAGCCTTGAGCACCAGTTCATCACGAAAATCGCCCTGAAGGAAATCGACGCCAACGATTGGATCCATTGGCAAAATATCACAGGCGATGATGCGGCCGGAACCGCCGATCTGGGTCACGACATATTGCGACCAACCACCCGGAGCCGCACCTAAGTCCACTACGGTCATGCCGGGTTTAAACAGTTTGTCACTCTGCTGTATTTCATCAAGTTTAAACCAGGCGCGCGAACGCAGCCCTTTTTTCTGCGCCTGTTGAACATATTTATCGCTAAAGTGTTCTTGTAACCAGCGACTGGAGCTAGCAGAACGCTTTTTATTAGCCATCTCGTTTTCCAACTATCATAAAAAGAGTCTTAATGTCAGGTTCGCAGCTCACGTAGACTCACACCGGTGAAGACCGATTTGGTGATATACATGAGATGGCGGTAGAATGTACCGTTTTCAATCCCAACTTAAGCAAAAAAGACAATGAATCTGAATAATAAACAAAAACAGCACCTGAAAGGCCTGGCGCATCCGTTAAAACCGGTTGTCATGCTGGGTAATAACGGTCTCACCGAAGGGGTGCTGGCTGAAATTGAACAGGCTCTGGAGCATCATGAGCTGATCAAGGTAAAAATCGCTGCTGAAGATCGCGAAACCAAAACCCTGATCGCCGACGCTATCGTGCGTGAAACGGGTGCCTGCAACGTGCAAGTCATCGGCAGTACGCTTATTCTTTACCGCCCTTCTAAAGAGCGCAAGATCAGTCTACCGCGTTAATAAGCATTGGGTTAACGAAAAGGTGCCATGCACCTGATTCAGATAAAAGGCCGCGTGCGGCCTTTTTCCTTTCTTTACAAAACCCTGGCGATTTTCTGAACGATTGCAGAGCGATCAGAGATAATCAACCTTCAAGATCTCATAATCGACATCGCCACCCGGGGTTTTTATCACTACCACGTCATCCACTTCTTTACCGATCAAACCACGTGCCATCGGTGAATTGACCGAAATCAGATTTTTCTTGAAATCGGCCTCATCGTCGCCAACGATGCGGTAGGTCACTTCTTCTTCGCTATCGAGGTTCATCACCGATACGGTGGAGCCAAAAATCACGCGGCCATTGTTAGGCATCTTGGTGATATCGATCACCTGCGCGTTGGACAACTTGGCTTCAATTTCCTGGATACGTCCTTCGCAGAAACCCTGCTGCTCACGAGCGGCGTGGTACTCTGCGTTTTCTTTCAAATCGCCGTGTTCACGGGCGTCAGCGATATCCGCAATGATTTTCGGACGGCGCACGCCTTTTAAATATTCGAGTTCTTCGCGCAGTTTTTCAGCGCCAAACAAGGTCATCGGAATCTGTTTCATAAGCTAAATACCTCTAAATCCTTCCTGTTCAAATAACCGTCATCCTGACGTGTTCGAATGAAAAAACGGTGGCTACATGCCCCCCGCCTCCAGGCGACAAACAAAAGAAGCCTGACTCGGAACAGTTGCCCAAGTCAGGATCGATTTTGCATTTTGATACGCATTTTAGCTTAGAGTTCCTTGAGGGTCATCGTTTACTTTTTCCCTGAATGCACCGTAGTATGACGGCACGTTATCCAGCTGTTATCCCGAGATTATGCGTTTTTCACGAATTGTCAGTGCATTGGCTTGCGCATTTGTTCTAAATGCGAATGCGGCCCCGGTTGAAGATTACACACAATATTTGCCTGATGGGGCCAACCTTGCCCTGGTAGTTCAGAAGATCGGCGCAGACGCACCGACCATCGATTATCACTCTCAGCAAATGGCGTTGCCGGCCAGTACCCAGAAAGTGCTGACCGCGCTGGCTGCATTATTGCAGCTCGGCCCCGACTATCGCTTCACCACCACGCTGGAAAGCCAGGGTGATATCAGTGACGGCGTGCTGCGCGGCAACCTGATTGCCCGCTTCAGCGGCGATCCGACCTTTAAGCGCCAAAGCCTGCGTAACATGGTGGCGATCCTGAAAAAGCAGGGTGTCCGCCAGATCACCGGCGATGTGCTGGTCGATACTTCGGTATTCGCCAGCCATGACAAAGCCCCCGGCTGGCCGTGGAACGACCTGACCCAGTGCTTCAGCGCACCGCCGGCAGCGGCGATAGTCGATCGCAACTGTTTCTCTGTGTCGTTGTACAGCGCGCCGAATCCGGGCGATATGGCCTTTATTCGCGTGGCCTCGTATTACCCGGTCAATATGTTCAGCCAGGTACGTACGCTGGCGAAAGGCTCCGCAGATGCCCAATATTGTGAGCTGGATGTGGTGCCGGGCGAGTTGAATCGCTTTACCCTGACCGGCTGTCTGACCCAACGCAGCGATCCGCTGCCGCTGGCCTTCGCCATTCAGGATGGTGCCAGCTATGCCGGGGCTATTTTGAAAGATGAGCTGACGCAGGCCGGCATTCAGATCGACGGCCACCTGAAGCGTCAGACCCAACCTGGCCTGAAGGGAACGGTGATCGCACAGGCTCAATCAGCGCCTCTGCACGAGTTGCTGAAGATCATGCTGAAGAAATCGGACAACATGATTGCCGATACCGTATTCCGCACTATAGGCCATGAACGTTTTGGCGTGCCGGGCACCTGGCGTGCCGGTGCCGATGCCGTGCGTCAGGTACTTCGTCAGAAAGCCGGTGTCGATTTGGGCAACAGCATCGTGGTGGATGGCTCAGGCCTGTCACGCCATAACCTGCTGGCCCCGGCAACCATGATGCAGGCGTTGCAGTACATCGCGCAGCATGACAGTGAACTGAACTTTATTTCAATGCTGCCGTTGTCTGGCTATGACGGCACCTTACGTTACCGTGGCGGCCTGCATGAAGCCGGTGTCGACGGGAAGGTTTCCGCTAAAACCGGGGCGTTGCAAGGCGTGTACAACCTGGCCGGGTTTATCACCACCGCCAGCGGCCAACGTTTTGCATTCGTACAGTATCTGTCGGGCTATGCCGTGCCGCCGGAAGATCAAAAACAGCGCCGCGCTCCACTGGTGCGTTTCGAAAGCCGTCTGTACCGGGATATTTATCAGAATAACTGAGGGTTATGATGAAACTGCTGATTGTTGAAGACGATGAGCTGCTGCAGCAAGGCCTGGCCCTGGCATTAGCTGGCGAGGGCTATGCCTGCGACTGCGCGGCTACGGCGGCGGAGGCCAATGCTCTGCTCCTCACCAGTCAGTACAGCATGATTATCCTCGATCTGGGCCTGCCTGACATGGACGGCGCCAGCCTGCTTCGGCAGTGGCGCCGCCAGCAAGTCGAGCTGCCGGTGCTGATCCTGACCGCTCGCGATGCGCTTGAAGACCGTGTTGATGGGCTGGATGCCGGCGCCGACGATTATCTGGTGAAACCCTTCGCGTTGGTTGAACTGCAGGCGCGCGTGCGGGCGCTGATCCGTCGCTATCAGGGTCACAGTGACAACCTCATGCAGCTCGATGACCTCCAACTCAATCTCTCCAGTCAGCAGGTTTATGTTCAGCAACAGCCGGTGGAAGTCACCCCGAAAGAGTTCGCCATCCTGTCACGTCTGATGATGCGCGCCGGGCAAACGGTCAATCGTGAACTGCTGCAGCAGGATCTCTATACCTGGCAGGACGATTTGGGCTCCAACACGCTGGAAGTACATATCCATAATCTGCGCCGCAAATTGGGTAAAGATCGCATCCGCACCGTTCGCGGTATCGGCTATCGTCTGGAATCCTCATCATGATCAGCATGCGCCGTCGTCTGTTGTTGATGCTGGCGCTGATCCTTTTGGTCACCCAGCTTATCAGTGCCTTTTGGTTGTGGCATGAAAGCCAGGAGCAAATCAGCTTCCTGGTGGATGAAACCCTGTCGGCCAAGGTTCGCACCGAGCGTGTCGATACGGAAATCGCCGAAGCAATAGCCTCACTGCTCGCCCCTTCACTGATCATGATGGTCGTGACTTTGCTCGCCTCATTTTGGGCTATCAGCTGGATTATCCGCCCGCTCAATCAGTTGCAACAACGGCTGGAAAAGCGTTCTGCCGATAACCTGACGCCGCTGCCGCTTAACAGCGACAGCCTCGAAATAATGTCGGTCACCACTACGCTCAACCAATTGTTCTCGCGGCTGGATAACACCATCCAGCAGGAACGGCTGTTTACTGCCGACGCCGCCCATGAGCTACGCACGCCTCTGGCGGGGATCCGCCTGCATCTGGAGTTAATGGAAAAACAGGGAGTCCCGCAAAGTGGGCCACTGATTAAGCGCATTGACCAACTGATTCACACCGTCGAACAATTGCTGATGCTTGCACGCGCCGGTCAAGATTTTGCCAGTGGCCATTATCAACGCTTCGATTTGGTGAGCGATGTAATCCAACCGCTGCGGGAAGAGCTCGAGGAGTTGGCCACACAACGCGGGCAAAGTTTGCAATGGCAGCTTCCGACCACCGCCCCGGTGCATGGTGACCCGGTACTGTTACGTCTGCTGCTGCGTAACCTGGTGGAGAATGCCCATCGTTATAGCCCTGAGGGTAGCAGGATCCAGGTACAACTTTCTGCGCAGGAACGCGGTTACCGGCTACAGGTGATCGATGAAGGTCCGGGCGTCAAAGAGAAAATAGCGGGTGAACTCACGCAGGCCTTCCGCCGCATGGATCAACGCTATGGCGGCAGTGGGTTGGGATTGAATATCGTAACTCGTATTGTGCAGCTGCATCAGGGGCGTTTAACGTTGCAAAACCGTCAGGATACCAGCGGGCTCGATGCACGATGCTGGCTCCCGGAAAACGTCCTGAAATAAAAAAAGGGCCCAGTGTTAACTGAGCCCCTCTCTTCACAAGATTACTTCTGGTAAATGATTTCGACGCCTTCGTCGTCCTCTTCATCCCAGTCGTCATCCCAGTCGTCATCCGCTTCAGCTTCCACTTCAGCGATTTGTTCACGGTGATAATCATCCCACATGAACTCGACTTTCTCCGGCGCGCTTTCTTCAATTGCCATGGCTTTCGGTTGGGTATTGATAAACTTCATCACATCCCAGCACAGCGCGTTGACGCCTTCACGATTGACAGCGGAGATCATGTAGTACTTACCTTCCCAGCCCATGCCCTCTGCAATCGCCTTGGCACGTTCGGCAGCTTCTTCTTCACCAATCACATCAATCTTGTTGAAAACCAGCCAGCGTGGCTTCTGCGACAGATTCTCGCTGTACTGATTCAACTCGTTGATGATGACTTTGGCGTTTTCTACCGGATCAGATTCATCGATCGGGGCGATATCCACCAGGTGCAACAGCACGCGGCAGCGCTCCAGATGCTTCAGGAAGCGAATACCCAGGCCAGCGCCGTCAGAGGCACCTTCGATCAGCCCCGGAATATCGGCAACCACGAAGCTTTGCTCGTGATCCATACGTACCACACCCAGGCTTGGCACCAGAGTGGTAAACGGATAGTCGGCAACTTTTGGCTTTGCAGCAGAGACTGCACGGATAAAGGTCGACTTGCCGGCGTTCGGCAGGCCCAGCATACCCACATCCGCCAGCAGCAGCAGCTCCAGCAGGATGTCACGAGCCTCACCGGCGGTGCCCAGCGTTTTCTGACGCGGAGCACGGTTAACGGATGATTTAAAACGGGTGTTGCCCAAACCGTGCCAACCGCCCTTCGCCACCATCAGACGCTGCTCGTGACGGGTCATGTCGCCGAGGATTTCGCCGGTGCCCTGATCCTGCACGCGAGTACCGACCGGAACCTTGATGGTAATATCTTTGCCACGCTTACCGGTACAGTCACGGCTCTGACCATTCTGGCCACGTTCGGCGCGGAAAGATTTCTCAAAGCGGTAGTCGATCAGCGTGTTGAGGTTTTCGTCCGCCAACAGATAGACGTCGCCGCCATCGCCGCCGTCACCGCCATCAGGCCCGCCGTTCGGGATATATTTTTCGCGACGGAAGCTGACGCAACCATTACCACCGTCACCTGCAACGACCAAGATCGCTGCTTCATCTACAAACTTCATTTACCGTCTCCGTAAATCATTCACCGGGCTGCTTCAAAGGAGCAACCAGGCGGGGTTCTGCCCGTCGCGGCCACCAACGGTGACCAATTGCGGAAAACATGGCGCCCGCTACCACTACGAAAGCACCGACATAGCCGACGACATTTAAGGTCGGGGCGGCGAATACGTGTGGCCAGGCCAGCGCCAATAAATCTGAAAAAAGCAGGGTAAACAGCGGTGTCAGCGTAACTAACGCACTCACCTGTGCCGCCTGCCAGCGCGCCATTGCTTCAGCCAGCGCACCATAACCAATCAACGTGTTGGCACCACAGAACAGCAAACAGGCTAATTGCCAGCCGCTGAGCTGGAAAATCCCCTCCGGCCTGGCCAGAGGAAATAACGCCACTGCACATAAAGTGTACAACATTACCAGAATTTGCGGCGAGGCTAATCGACGCAGCAACACTTTCTGCGCAACGCCATAAGTGACCCAGACCATTGCCGCACACACACCCAGCAGCACCCCAAGGGTGTAATCTGTCAGGCGGGTGAAAATCTCAATCAGGCTGACGTTGAAAAACAACAGCAACCCGCAGATCAGCATCAGCGCGCCAATCACCTGAGTGATGCGCATCCGCTCTTTTAAAATCAGCACGCTGGCAAACATCATGCCGACCGGCGATAACTGGCCGATCACCTGTGATGCTGTCGGGCTGAGATACTGCAGCGAAGAGCTGAAGAAAATAAAATTCCCCAGCAGGCCTGCGGTGGCGATGGCCAGAATCAACAACCAGCGCGGTTGACGGAACAGGGTCACCGGCGGCAACTTGCCGCGCACGGCCAAAATCAGCCCCAACCCAAGTGCAGCCATGGTAAATCGATACCAAACGATGGTAAACGGATCCATCACTACCAGCACTTCTTTCATCGCAATCGGCAATGCGCCCCAGCAAACTGCCGTAGTCACCGCCAGAGAAATGCCAATTCCGACCTGCTGTTTTGTTTCCATCTTACCTTTGCCAGCGCTGACGGGCCGATACATAAGCAGCCCATAAATGTAAAAAGCCCCGCAACGAATTGCGGGGCTTACATCTATTTAGTAAGGCTCGAAAAATTATTCAGCTTCGATGCTGATAAATTTACGATTGCTCGGGCCTTTAACTTCGAATTTGACTTTACCGTCTTTCAAAGCAAACAGAGTGTGGTCTTTGCCGCAACCCACGTTGGTACCAGCGTGGAATTTAGTGCCGCGCTGACGAACGATGATGCTGCCTGCCAGTACTGCTTCGCCGCCAAAGCGTTTTACGCCCAGACGTTTAGCTTCTGAATCGCGACCGTTACGAGTCGAGCCGCCAGCCTTTTTGTGTGCCATTAATCTGCTCCCCTAACTTAAGCGCTGATGCCGGTGATTTTAACGTCAGTGAACCACTGACGGTGGCCCTGCTGCTTACGATGGTGCTTACGACGACGAAACTTAACGATCTTAATTTTCTCGCCACGACCGTGAGCAACGACTTCAGCTTTGATCTTACCGCCATCGACGTAAGGAACGCCGATTTTGATATCTTCGCCATTAGCGATCATCAGAATCTGGTCAAACTCAACTGCTTCACCAGTTGCGATGTCCAGCTTTTCCAAGCGAATGGTTTGACCTTCGCTTACTCGGTGTTGTTTACCACCACTTTGGAAAACCGCGTACATATAAAACTCCGCTTTCCGCGTGCCCAACTGTTCAGTACAGAGCGCGCTATAAATATTCACAATAGGGCGCGAATTCTACGCAATAATCCAGCGTATGACAAGAGCAGAATAAGACCAGAAGCAGAAAAAAGAAGAAAAAAAGCACAGTTTCTTTCATGGCGTTTATCTGGGCCGTTTTTCAAGTACAATCAGAGGGACAGTTACCGCCATGTACCGATGTGAGCAGCGATCTCAACGCGGTGAAGAGAAACACAGCTGAAAAAAATACAATGAACCTAGAGCAAATTACCGAGTTAACCGCGCAAGATATGGCGGCCGTGAACGCAACAATTCTCGAACAGCTGAATTCCGATGTCACGCTCATCAATCAGCTTGGCTATTACATTATCAGTGGTGGCGGTAAACGCATCCGCCCGATGATCGCCGTTCTGGCGGCGCGGGCTTTGCATTATCAGGGTGATAAACACATTACCGTTGCCGCGCTGATCGAATTCATTCACACCGCAACTCTACTGCATGATGACGTGGTGGATGAATCAGATATGCGCCGCGGCAAGGCCACCGCCAATGCCGCCTTCGGCAATGCCGCCAGCGTCCTGGTCGGCGACTTCATCTATACGCGTGCTTTCCAGATGATGACCAGTCTGGAATCGCTGCGCGTGCTGGCACTGATGTCTGAGGCGGTCAACGTGATTGCCGAAGGTGAAGTTCTGCAGTTAATGAACGTCAACGATCCTGACATTACCGAAGAAAGCTACATGCGGGTGATCTACAGCAAAACCGCACGTCTGTTTGAAGCGGCGGCGCAATCTTCGGCGATCCTGTCAGACGCAAGCGTTGCTGAAGAAAAAGCGCTGCAGGATTACGGTCGCTATCTCGGCACCGCTTTCCAGTTGATCGACGATCTGCTCGATTACAGTGCCGACGGCAGTACACTGGGCAAAAATACCGGTGACGATCTCAATGAAGGGAAGCCGACATTGCCGCTACTGCACGCCATGCATAACAGCGAAGGCGAGCAGAAAGCCATGATCCGCGGGGCGATTGAACAGGGTAACGGCCGTCATTTGCTGGAACCGGTGTTGCAAGCCATGCAGCAATGCGGCTCACTGGAGTATACCCGCCAACGGGCTGAGGAAGAGGCTGACAAGGCCATTGCCGCGTTGCAGGTTCTACCCGAATCGCCACATCGTTCCGCGCTGGAAGGATTAGCGCATCTTGCGGTCCAACGCGATTTTTAAGAAACTATAAGAATATTATTGTTTCCACAGACCCGCACTGCGGGTCTGATCATTTATCTGCTGAAATACGTGCCAGCAAGCTACCGATCCCTTCTCGTACCAAGAACGCCAATACCTTCTCACGTTCGCACTCTGTCAGGTGATAGTAGTACTCAATCCACACGACTAGCGGATCTTTGCGTTCAACCTGATAGCTGGCAGGCTCTTCTTTCAAAACCAGCAAATTGCGCGTTCCCGCAGGCAGGCTGTCAATATGGTATTCCAGCGCTTTCCCCTGCACGCCCTTGCGCCGACGGCTGTTCCAGCCTTCCCGACGTGCCATCAAATTTATTCCCTGTGGTGAGGAAGGTAATCCTGCCACGCCTGTCAGTTCCTTGGCGGCAAACCACTCTTTTTTCATAGCCATGTTCTCTGGGCAAAGTCGGCAAATATCTTTTTTTTGGAAATTTATGGGATATTTTTTAAGAAATTTAGTGGTATCCTAGTTTCCGTATAAGCGCTTCATGTTGTTCAAACGATTAATCTTGACCTGTTAGTTATACCACTAACAGAACTTTCGCTAATCAAAAAAGGAATGCAAACATGAACTCAAGGAACAAGGACTGGCATCCGGCGGATATCATTGCGGCTCTACGTAAGAAGGGGACAACACTGGCGGCGGTTTCGCGCAAGGCGGGGCTTAGCTCATCAACACTGGCAAACGCGCTGTCGCGCCCCTGGCCAAAAGGGGAATGGTTAATTGCTGAAGCCCTTAACATTCATCCTGCGGAGATCTGGCCAAGCCGTTATTTCGACCCACATACCCATCACCTGCTGGATCGAAAAGCCCGCATCCGCACATAGCTACAGGCATAAAAAAACCGCCGGTACGCTGTCCGGCGGCCTATGCATACTCATGCACCACTGAATGATCAGTTATTGATAAACTTTTCGCCCAGTTCGATATCTTTGTGCAGAACATCCAGCATATCGTCCAGCGCTTTCTGCTCGAATGCGCTCAGAGTACCGATGTCCTTGCGTTCTTCAACGCCGTTCTTACCCAGCACCAGAGGCTGTGCGAAGAAGCGGGCATATTTGCCATCGCCTTCCACGTAAGCACACTCCACCACGCCTTTTTCGCCCTGCAGCGCACGAACCAGAGACAAGCCGAAACGCGCCGCCGCCTGGCCCATTGACAGAGTTGCAGACCCGCCGCCGGCTTTAGCTTCAACCACTTCAGTACCCGCATTCTGGATACGCTTGGTCAGATCGGCAACTTCCTGGTCAGTGAAGCTTACGCCCGGGATCTGTGACAACAACGGCAAGATAGTCACGCCAGAGTGCCCACCGATAACCGGTACGTTCAACTCTTCCGGCTGCTTGCCTTTCAGCTCGGCCACGAAGGTGTTGGAACGGATAATGTCCAGCGAGGTCACGCCAAACAGTTTGTTTTTGTCATACACGCCGGCTTTCTTCAGCACTTCTGCTGCGATAGCCACGGTGGTGTTAACCGGGTTGGTGATAATGCCGATGCAGGCTTTCGGGCAGGTTGTTGCCACTTGCTGGATCAGATTACGCACAATGCCCGCGTTCACGTTAAACAGATCTGAACGATCCATGCCTGGTTTACGTGCAACGCCGGCAGAGATCAGTACCACGTCTGCACCGTGCAGAGCTGGAGTAGCGTCTTCGCCACTGAAGCCTTTGATTTTAACTGCGGTTGGGATGTGGCTTAAGTCGACGGCAACGCCTGGGGTAACGGGGGCAATGTCGTAGAGAGAGAGTTCAGAACCTGAAGGAAGCTGGGTTTTGAGTAGAAGGGCGAGGGCCTGGCCGATACCGCCAGCAGCACCGAGAACTGCAACTTTCATCCTATACTCCTTTATTATCTTAAATATATAAAGCGCCGTGAATATGTTGGGTACGGACCTTAAATTATTACACCTTTAAAAACAATCTCTTAACAGTCTGTTTGAGAACTGGCGCAATAAATCGACCGATGTCGCGCTTATCTTAGATTAAATCGCTTATGCATTAAGGGCATAGCGCACACTAATCAAAAATACTGCGAGGTTATTCACGAGCAAGTTAACCGGCGGTTACATTACACCCTTACATAACATCAGAACAACATCATTTTAATAACATTTTCTTTACCACCACGGACGGATCCTTCGGTCATGGAAAGGGCATATTCATGGGATACGGATTTTGTTAAAATGCCGCCCTTTCCCCATTGTCCGGCCATTATTATTTTTTCCGGACGCCATCTTATTGCATAAAAATTCATTTATATGCATAATAATCACTTCTACTGTCAACATTCCACGGTGCAAAATGCGTAATCCCGCAAAGCAGGAAGATCTGATCAAAGCGTTTAAAGCGTTATTGAAAGAAGAAAAATTCAGTTCTCAAGGCGAGATCGTTTTGGCGCTGCAAGAAGAAGGCTTCGAAAACATCAACCAATCCAAAGTATCGCGCATGCTGACCAAGTTCGGTGCGGTGCGTACGCGTAATGCCAAAATGGAAATGGTGTATTGCCTTCCAGCCGAACTCGGCGTGCCTACCACTACCAGCCCGCTGAAGAACCTGGTGCTGGACGTCGATCATAACGACGCCGTAGTGGTGATCCACACCAGCCCCGGCGCCGCGCAGTTAATTGCCCGCCTGCTGGACTCGCTGGGTAAATCAGAAGGTATTCTCGGCACCATCGCCGGTGACGACACTATTTTCGTAACCCCGGCCAGCAGCTTTACCGCTCGTCAGTTATACGAAGCCATCCTGTCGCTGTTCGAACAAGAGTTATGATGTAGTGCGCTAACAAAATGCGGCTAACCGTCGCGTTTTGTTAGCGCTTCTTTAACCCTATCCTTACCTTTCCCTCATTCCTTGCCACGTTTAAAACCAGATTCCTGTCGCGCTGCAGCACATTTCAATGACATTGGTACGTAACTAGTGATAGCTGCTGTGATCTTCCGCACTTTTGGTCAAAAGCACTTACCTTATTGAAATTACATAAATTTAACATTGAAAGATCGTTTTATAAGCGTTTTTTATTCCATATGGTTATTAAAAATAAGCAACACCATAATAAAGTTTCACAAGAAACTGTTAGCTAACTATTAATTTTTCGCGTTACTAGATGTATACTCATTTCCGTGACGTAAATCACAGTTCACAGGAACTGATAAAAGAATACGATAAGGTGAGAAAATGAAAATTAAAGCTACCATCGCAACCATGAGCGTTCTATCCATGCTTTCTTTCGGCGCATTTGCAGCACAATCTGTTGATGCAAATCAGGCTGCAAATATGCAGTCTGCAGGCACTATCACCGTCAGCGGTGTTGCCGGTGCACCTTCAGACATCCGTCAGGCACTGTCTGAAAAAGCCGATGCCAAAGGGGCAACCGCTTACCGTGTGATCGAAGCGCGCAACGAAGGCAACTTCCACGCGACCGCAGAAATTTACAAATAAGTACAAGGCGTTACCCGGCAACGGGCAATAAAACTCTGGAACCCAGTACCCCGATAACGGCCTTCAAGTATAAAAACGCTGAAAAAGCCCTTCCAGGCGGTTATCACAACAGGACTTAATATCATGAGCATGAAAACTACCCTCGTCGCACTTAGCCTGCTGTCAGTTGTTTCCTTCGGGGCTTCTGCCGCTACGTTAATCACAAATGACCAGGCGACCAATCTTCAGTCTGTCGGTACCATTACCGCCAGCGGCATTACCGGCGCACCTTCCGATATTCGTCAGGCGCTGTCTGACAAGGCCGACAAACAAGGTGCTAAAGCCTACCGCGTGATCGAAGCCTACGAAAACGGCAACTGGCACGCGACCGCCGAAATCTATAAATAACAATTCAGAGGACAGGCTTACCGAACTGATTACCCTCGTCACTGCCACTGCCGAGTTCTGTCGTAAGCTTTGATTCTCTGAAGAAATTCGTCGTCCTATCCGACGAACCCCGTTGCCCTCGCTCGCGAGGGCTTTTTTATGGGCGTAAAAAAGGGCCGTTATCGGCCCTCTGAACAGATTTTGTCAATTACTTAAGTAATCAGTAGATTGCTTTCGGATCGGGTTTGTTGGCCAAAGCCTCCAGCAGCCGATCGTGAATACCCCCAAAGCCGCCGTTACTCATCACCAGAATATGGTCGCCCGGCTGAGCCGTTTTCACGATCATATCCACCAGCGTATCCAGATCGGCGCTCCAGTGGGCCGGCTGTACGCAGGCTTCCGCCACTTCCGCCACCTGCCAGGGGATATGGTGCGGCTGGAACAGGAAGACTTCATCGGCACGACCCAGCGACGGGGCCAGATCGTTCTTGCTGATGCCCATTTTCATGGTGTTGGAGCGCGGTTCAAGCACCGCCAGAATGCGGGCAGTGCCACCCACCTTGCTACGCAACGCAGCCAGGGTCGCCAGAATTGCCGTTGGATGATGGGCAAAGTCGTCATATACCGTGACGCCATTGGCTTCACCACGCAGCTCCAGACGACGGCGGGCATTGATAAAATCACCGAGCGCGCGGCAGGCATCTTCAGGCAACACGCCCACATGGCGTGTGGCGGCAATGGCCATCAAACCGTTATGCATGTTGTGTTCACCGACCAGCGACCACTTAACTTCGCCCACCTGCTCACCATTAAGGAAAACCGCATAATGGCTGGCGTCCGGCGTCAGTTTCTGTGCACGCCATGCGCCTTCTTCCCCAACCAGCTCCTGCTCGCTCCAGCAGCCCATCGCCATCACCTGTTTCAGGTGGCTGTCGTTATCAGGCAAAATAATTTTGCCCTTGCCTGGCACCAAACGCACCAGATGGTGGAACTGTTTCTGGATCGCTTTCAGATCGTCGAAGATATCGGCGTGATCAAACTCCAGATTGTTCAGGATCAGCGTACGCGGGCTGTAATGCACAAACTTGGAACGCTTGTCGAAGAACGCGCAGTCATATTCATCGGCTTCGATGACAAAGAACGGGCTGCCCCCCAGGCGAGCAGAAACGTCAAAGTTGCCCGGCACGCCACCGATAACAAAGCCCGGCTGGTAGCCGCAGGCTTCCAGGATCCAGGTTGCCATGCCGGCGGTGGTGGTCTTGCCGTGTGTCCCGGCAACGGCCAGTACCCAGCGATCGCGCAGCACATAATCATGCAGCCACTGCGGGCCGGAAACGTAAGGGATACCCTGCTCCAGTACTGCTTCAACACACGGATTACCGCGCGTCATTGCGTTACCGATGATCACCAGATCCGGCGCAGGATCCAACTGAGCCGGATCGTAACCCTGGATCAGTGCGATCCCTTCTTTCTCCAACAGCGTGCTCATCGGCGGATAGACATTAGCGTCAGAGCCGGTCACCTCATGCCCTAGCGAACGAGCCAGCACCGCCAGCCCACCCATAAAGGTGCCACAGATCCCAAGAATGTGAATGCGCATAGTTTTCTCATAGAGTACGTCGAATGTTGGCACATTCTAACGCTCAGAATCGTCCAGAAGAAATGGATTTGCCTATGAATAGCGTTCATCTTTGGGCTACACTGCTCGCGAATACGTTGGCGGTTTGTTAACAAACCGCTACCCATCCGTAGATTCAGGGATTGTGTCATGAAAACGTTAGGCGAATTTATCGTCGAGAAACAGCACGACTTCTCTCACGCCACCGGCGAGCTGACAGCGTTACTTTCTGCAATTAAACTGGGCGCCAAAATCATCCACCGCGATATCAACAAAGCGGGTCTGGTTGATATTCTCGGCACCAGCGGCGTTTCCAATGTACAGGGTGAAGTTCAGATGAAACTGGACCTGTACGCTAACGAAAAGCTGAAAGCAGCATTGAAAGCACGCGGTGAAGTTGCGGGTATCGCTTCTGAAGAAGAAGATGAAATCGTGATATTCGACGGCGAGCGGGCTGAAAATGCCAAGTACGTGGTGCTGATGGATCCGTTGGACGGTTCGTCCAACATCGATGTCAACGTCTCGGTCGGTACGATTTTCTCTATCTATCGTCGCATTACCCCGGTCGGCATTCCCGTGACCGAAGAAGACTTCCTGCAGCCAGGCAGCGCTCAGGTCGCCGCCGGCTATGTCGTTTATGGTTCATCCACCATGCTGGTGTACACCACCGGTTATGGCGTGCATGCCTTTACCTACGATCCTTCTCTGGGCGTGTTCTGCCTCTCCCATGAGAAAGTTCGCTTCCCGGCTACCGGCAATATGTATTCCATCAACGAAGGTAACTACATCAAGTTCCCGCGCGGTGTGAAGAAATACATCAAATATTGTCAGGAACAGGATGAAGCCACTCAGCGCCCTTATACCTCACGCTACATCGGTTCGCTGGTTGCCGACTTCCACCGCAACCTGCTCAAAGGCGGCATCTATATTTATCCAAGCACCGCCAGCCACCCGCAAGGCAAGCTGCGCCTGCTGTATGAATGCAACCCGATGGCGTTCCTGGCGGAACAGGCCGGCGGTAAAGCCAGCGACGGTAAAAACCGTATTCTGGACATTACCCCGGTGAAACTGCACCAGCGTGCACCGTTCTTCGTCGGCACCAAATCCATGGTGGAAGACGCCGAGCGCTTTATCGCCGAGAACCCGGACGAATAACCGGTTCTATGTGGGGGGCGCCTGTCGCCCCCCTGCATTATAGTTTGAACGCCGCCATACTCTGGGCCAACAACTGGGCCTGATCCTCCAGCGAGCGCGTTGCCGCCGCCGACTCCTCGACCAATGCCGCATTTTGCTGCGCCACCTGATCCATCTGCGCCACCGCCAGATTAACCTGTTCAATACCGCTGCTTTGTTCACGCGTAGCCGCAGAAATTTCCCGCATCAACGCTGTCACACGCCCTACCTCACCGGTTATACCATTCATGGTTTTCGCCGCTGACTCGGCCATCTGCTCGCCTTCCTGTACCCGATTTTGCGAAGCTTCGATCAACCCTTTGATCTCCTTGGCCGATTGTGCGCTGCGCTGAGCCAGGCTGCGTACTTCACCCGCCACCACGGCAAAACCGCGCCCTTGCTCACCCGCGCGTGCCGCTTCTACCGCCGCATTCAGCGCCAGAATATTGGTCTGGAAGGAAATACCGTCCATCACGCTGATAATATCGGCGATACGCCGCGAGCTATCGGTAATGGCCTGCATCTTGTCCATCACCTGGCTGACGACCTCACTGCCCTGATTGGCAATATCAGAGACGCTGAGCGCCAGCTGATTGGCCTGCTCGCAATTCTCGGCGTTCATTTTCACCGTCGAGGTCAGTTGCTCCATACTGGCAGCGGTTTCCTCCAGCGAAGCGGCCGACTCTTCGGTGCGCTGCGCCAGATGCAGGTTGCCGGCGGCCAGCTCGCGTGAGCCGGTGTCAATTTGGCTGCTGGCATCACGAACCTTGCTGACCGAACTGACCAGTGCCTGCTGCATCCGCTGCATCGCACGGATCAGACGACCCATTTCGGTTTCCCCTTCGCCGGTGATGTCGTGCGTCAGGTCGCCGCCGGCGATATGTTCCAACTGGGCGATGGACTCATCGAGTGGGCGCAGAATGATCACCCGCAGCGCGAACCAGGCCAGTACCGCCAGCAACACGCTGAGCAGGCCGGCGATCAGGATCAGGGTAATCTTGGTGCTGGCATTGCTTTCCGCTTCATTCACCCGCTGCTGGCCGATCTTCATGGCAAAACTGCGGAAGTCGCTGAGGTCCTTTTCGAAAGCGATGCTCAGGGCAGAGATTTTGGTTTCCTGGATGTCGTAATAGTCATCAACCTTGCCGGCCTTGATGGCGTCGGCCATCGGTCTGACGCCCTGTTCCAGATAGGCACGGTAACTGTTTTGCAAGCGACTGGACAGTTCACGCCCACGTTCGGTGACGGTGCCGACGCTGACAAAGCGCGCCATTTCCTGTTTCGACTGTGCAAGGTAATCATAGATGCGCCCCACAGTGGCGTCGGATACCTCGATCTGGCCGATTTCACGCTGGCGCACCGCCAAGGAGGCGGCCGTTCTGGCGCGTAGCGTCAGGTTGGAGCTACTGGCCAGCGACCCCAGTTCTTCCCCTAAAATCTGGTTGAGGGTGTGCAACGATCGCGACCCTTCGTTAATGGCGTTGACGCCGATGGTGCTGACCATAATCAACAGCAGCGTCATCAGGCTCAGCAAGGCAATCAGCCCGGCCTTGACCGTAATCTTTTTTAGCATGAGTTCTTCCCGGCTTCAGAAATAGTGAGTTCTAACGTAGAGGAGGTAAAACGCGGAGCCAGACTTCGCCGACTCATTATTATTTGATGAAGTTATCGGCAACCTCGGGGAAAACTTAACGTCGCTGGAGGATTAATCTGGAAATTCAGTGGATGACTGTCTGCCGGGGCTTGGGTGATGAAAAGGGCAGGAAATCGCAAAAGAGTCCGCTATAATAGCCGCCACTCCATTTCTGGTTTGATTAAAGGAAACCGACATGAGCTTGCTTAACGTCCCTGCTGGCAAAGACCTGCCAGAAGACATCTACGTAGTTATCGAAATCCCGGCCAATGCCGATCCGATCAAATATGAAATCGACAAGGACACCGGCGCGCTGTTTGTTGACCGTTTCATGTCCACCGCGATGTTCTATCCGTGCAACTACGGTTACATCAACCACACCCTGTCTCTGGACGGTGATCCGGTTGACGTGCTGGTACCAACGCCATACCCGCTGCAGCCTGGTTCAGTGATCCGCTGCCGTCCGGTGGGCGTACTGAAGATGACCGACGAAGCCGGTGAAGATGCGAAACTGGTTGCCGTTCCGCACAGCAAACTGAGCAAAGAGTACGATCACATCAAAGATGTGAACGACCTGCCGGAACTGCTGAAAGCACAGATCTCTCATTTCTTCGAGCACTACAAAGATCTGGAGAAGGGCAAATGGGTGAAAGTGGAAGGCTGGGCAGACGCTGCCGCTGCCAAAGCTGAAATCATTGCCTCTTTCGAACGTGCTGCCAAGAAGTAATTCCTGACCGCCGTCCGATAAAAAAACACCGCTCAGTGAGCGGTGTTTTTTTTACTTTTCGTCGAGACGCTTCAGCCAGTCACCGCTGTTAATCCGCGGGTAACCGTCCACACTGTGTTTATACAGGTAGATCCACGCACTTCCATAAGGCGTCTGAATCAGCTCGCGCTTATAGTCCTTGGTGTTGCTTTTCAGTTCGTCCAGCTCAGCCAAAATCGATGAGTTGATGCGGTACACCTCACAATGTACCGTGCCCTCTCCAGGGATCGCCGCCGGGTAATGGCCCAGATTATAAATCTGATAGCCTTCGAGCTCATGCTCGCCTAACCATTGGGCGTTAGTCATCCAATGGCTGTTTCCCTGTTTGCGTCGTAAACTGCCGTAGACAATTATTCGCATCGCTAAAACTCAAACTGATAGAGCAAATCTAATGCCTGGTCGAGACCAGACACCGCTTCAAGATACAATTTAGGCATCAGGCGGTAACGCAACGTCAGTGTGGCCAATGAGTCGAAAATGCCCACCCCATATTTTACTTGTAAGCCTGGGAGAACATAACCGCTGACGACAACCTGGGAACTGTCGCCAACCCCCTGAGTATCCAGGGCCAAATTGCTTACGCCAAATGCCTCGCCGATTTTACCCACAAGTTGACCACTTTGTGCAACCCCCATCCCAATTAACATTGAGGTCATTGCGTTACCATCAGCACCGGAACTGCCCAATCCCTGGCCGCGCAACAGATAAGACAGCGCCTCCTGCTGAGATTTGGCCGGATCCGAGAACACTTCCAGCTTAGGTGCATCCGCCAACCCGGTGACCCGCACCCCAGCGGTAACGTCATCTTCGGTCGAGTCCGGATTACGGATCGCTTCAAGATTCAGCAACGGCTGATCCGGCGGCCCCGAGAACATCAACTGGCCCTTGCGAACGATCAAATCCTGACCATAAGCATGGAAGCGACCGGAAGGGATGTCAATCTGACCGTTCAGGCCCAGGCCATTCTTATCCTGCACCACTTTCAGATCGCCCTTCAACCGCGCTTTCAGACCAAAGGCATCCAATCGCACATCGTTGCCAACGTGGATCATCAGGTTGCTGTTGATCGGGATCCCCGCCGTTTTCGGCTGTATTGGTTTAAGCTGCTCATCCAGCATCACTTCGTCGGAAGAGACGCCCACCGCGCTTTCCGGCAGTTCCTGTACCGTAATACGCGCCCACGGAATATCTACCGAACCATTAAGTGAGAACAGCTGCGGCGTGGCTTCAAAGACCAGATCAGGTGACACGTCGATGCGGATCATCGGCGGCACCGTCACCCGCAATTTATCGCCCTTGGCGGCAATGCGTGCACGCCAGGCGTTGATATCACGCCAGTCAGCGTCACCGGACAGATTAAGCTGACCGTGGGTGGTGCTGACCAAGCCTTCCAGCGTCGAGGTCATGCCGTCAAAGTTCATCGCCAGCCGGCCTTCGGTCATGTCGAACGGCATCCAGTGACCGTCAATATCGACCTTGTCCAATGCCATACGGCCATACACCAAAGGTTTCTGCGCGTTACCGCCCAGACGCAGGTTGGCATTCAGCATGCCCGCGGCTTTTTCCCCCTGCATCAACGCCGGGTTAATCATCGCCAGTGAAATATTGGTAATGTTGACGTTTCCGCTGATATTGCGGCGCACCTGCGGATCGACAACCTGTACGTTACCGTCAAACTGGCCATTATTGGTCAGCTTAATCAACCAGTCGGCCTGCGCACGGCCATTGGCCAGCCCGGCGTTGAGATTCAGCTTGTCAAAGGCGATCGGTAGCGCATTACCCTGCACCTGCTGTACCACCTTCACGCCGTTACCCACCAGCGAGACTTTCGCCTCCGGCAACGCACCGCCCGGTTTCCAGCTGACGTCCGCCCGCCCGCTGAACACGCCGCTCAGAGCCGTTTCCGGCCCGAGGAAAGGCTTGATCATCGCCAGATCAAAGCGGTTCAGCACCACGCTGGCCTGACCGCTCTGCCCGGCTTCGATGGTTTTCGGCACGCAGAGTTCGGCATTCGGGTTCTGCCAGCAGTGTGGCCCGATACTGATTTTCTGTGCGGTATTCAGATAATCGAGTGCGATGGCGCGACTTAACCGCCATTCCCCCACCGGAGTATCGAAGCGCGTATTGTTCAGGTTGCCGCGCCAGCGCTGCTGCTCGCGATCGAAACTGCCCTGCAGCGCCAACTGGCCAGAGACCGGTTTGCCGTCAATTTTCAGTTGCAACTGATGCTGTTTCTCACTGCCTTTGGCATCCAAAGTCAGCAGGTTGATGTCCAACGCATCTTGCTTGAGCTGTTCGACGCGTACTGCCAGTTGCCCCTGGATCTGGTCGCTGGATCGCACGTCTCCGTCAATTTTGACCCGGTTGATGCGCAGCGCCTGCCACTGCAGGCCAGATGCCGTCAAATCTGCCAGCAACTGAGGTGCCTGCAGGTTGCCGCGTAGTTTCAGCAAGCCTTTCGCCGTACCGCCCAGTCCCGGCAAAGCGCCGTCGAGGCGCGGTGCGTCGATGTTCGCATCCAGGTTCCAGCTCTTCTCGTCCAGTTGGCCTTTGACGTTCAGTTGGTTACGACCCAGAGTCAGATCGATACCCGGAATTTTCCATTGGCCGGCAGCGTTGCCGCTGAGCGTACCGCGCGCGGTGACCTTGTTTTGCTTCACGTTACCGTCGAGCTGCAGCACCGGCACCTGCAATTGCCAACTGCCGCCGTGCAGACTACCGCGGGTGGTGATTTTGCCGTCCAACTTCGCCGGCCATTCCGGCCACTGTTTGGCGGTATTGATGCCGCTCAGCGTCAGCTGCGAATTCCAGCTGATGGCCTTGCTCCAGTCCACCAGCGCGGTCAGATCGGTATTGCCCTGCAAGGCCGCCAACCGCAGGCGATCCAGTTTGAACTGTTCAACGTTACCTTTACCGTCCAGCGTCAGTACCGCCGGTGGCAAGTCCTGGCCTTTGATATTGGCGCGGGTCGACAACGCATAGTCGGTTGCCTTGCCGTTAAAGCGCAGGCGGAAATCGTTGATCTGGTATTGCGCCTCGCCGCTCAACGGCCATTTCAGCTGTTTACTTTGCAGCGTCAGCGCCAGCGGTAAACCGGCTTCGGCCAGTTGGGTTTGCAGATCAAGCTGCGCGCCGACCGGACCGGACAGGTTGAGCGCTACCTTGAGTTCTTCACGCAGCCCACCGCCAATGTTCAGCTTAACCTTTTCGCCTTTCAATGGATCGATGTTCAACGTGCTGTTGGCCACCATTTCCACCGGCCAACTGCCGGTCAGCGTAGCTTGCCCCTGGGCCGACAGCGTGCCCTGCGGGGATTTGACGTCGAAATTGTCCAGCTGGATATGCTGATCCAGAGTACTGGCCTGCAGCAGCAGGCTGGTGATCAGCACGTCGGTATCACCGGTCAACCGCAGCTGTTCGCCGCTGATCTCCTTAACGGTGATATCCAGCGGCAGGCGAATGTCCGGCAGATCCGGCAGCAGTGGCTTGGCGAACAGTTCTTTCAGCGTTTCGCCCAGCGGCTTCTCTTCCGGCTGAGGAGCCGGCTTCGCGCCCTGATTGGCTTTTTCCTCTACCTTTTTCGCCACCTCAACCACCGGTTGCACGGCCTCCGGCAGTGGGTTCTGCGGCGTTTTCGGCAGAGCTATCAACAAGCCGCTGATTTTGGTTGGCAGCAGGGTCAGAGCACGTTCCTGCCACTGCGCGCCAGTACGGAACTGGCCAAGAGAAATGGCCGTATCGTCGACGCTGACCTTAACGTTGTTCAGCGCCAGCATGCGTAAAGTGATGGGGTACGGCGTGCTCAGGTTGGTGGTCGGCTCGCTGGTCTCTGCCACCGGCGCGGACGGCGTCATTTCTTTGGTTTTCACCACCACGTCCACATCCTGCGCAGTCAGGGCGTTGACGCACAGCGAACTGTTTTTAAAACAGGCCAGATCCAGCGACAGATGGAACTGCCCGGCATTTACCGTTACGCCGGGCATCTGGTATTTCACGCCTTTCAGCGTCAGGTCACGCCAGCCGCCGGTGACGCTGGCAATATCCAGCCCCGGCACCCAGCGTGCCGCACTGTTGATAACCAAATGCAAACCACTGGTGGTCCCGAGCAGGTACGCAACGCCGCCGATCAGCAATAGCAGGACAATCAGGAAACCCAGGCAAATCTTTTTTATCAGGCTCATAGTTCAGGCCCCAAACCAATATAGAACTGCACCCCGTGGGTGTCTTTATCCCCAACCGGGGCGGCGATATCCAGCTTCACCGGGCCAACCGGTGACTGCCAGCGCACGCCGAAGCCGGCACCGGTCTTAAAGTCGCTCTGCTTGATATCGTTCACCGCTTCGCCTGAATCGACAAACACCGCGCCCCACCATTTGCCGGTCACGTTGTATTGATACTCCAGCGAGCCGGTCAGCATTTTGGATGCACCGGTCAGCTTACCGTCGTCGTCGCGGGGTGAAATGCCCTTGTACTTGTAACCACGAATGCTGCGATCGCCACCGGCGAAGAATCGCAGGTCTGGCGGCACTCTCTCAAAGTCGTTGGTTTCAATCCAGCCCACCTGCCCACGCGCGACAAAACGGTGCTTGTCGGCCAGGGTGCGGATCCAGACGTTCTGCGCTTGCATCAGCGCGAAGTCTACGTCAGACCCCCAGGTGCTGTCGGACACATCGATAGAATAGCGCTGGCTGTCCCCCCAGGTGGGCATCAGGCCGCCGCGCGAACGGGTGCGGTTAACGCTAACGCCGGGATACAGCAGCATGGTGGTGTTGGTGACGTTACCCTGAGTAAAGTGGTCAAGACGCCAGGTCAGGTTCAATGCCCGCTGCCAGCCGCTGGAAAGATCCCAGTTGCGGGAAACCACCGCTTTTGAAGTGACGGACTTGGTATCGTTGAGATCGACGTTCTTGAAACCGCCCTGCAGCAGATAGTACTGCTCCAGTGGATTCTTCAATAACGGGATTTTATAGGTCAAATCGAGCTGCTGTTCCGGGGCCGAAACGCTGGCGCTGGTTTCCAGGCTGTGACCTCGGTCGTTAAGCCAGGGTTTTTTCCAGGTGCCTTTGATCCGGGGACCGACGTCGGTGGAATAACCGACCCCGGTTTCGATGGTGTTACGCGTGCGCGGCGATACCAACGCATCTAACGGCAAAATCTTGTTCTCTTTGGCATCTTGGAAATCAGGGGACACCACCACCGAGTTAAACCAGTTAGTGGCGGATAAACGGCGGTTCAGTTCGGCCAGGTCTTCCGAACTGTAATAATCCCCCTGATGAAAGGGCACCAGATTTTGCAGATAGTCTTCACGAATTTGCGAGCCGGTAAACTTCACCTGGCCAAAGCGATAACGCTGCCCGCTGTTGAAGTCGATGTCCCAATAGGCCTTGTGCAGATCTTCGGCCACGCCGAGCTGGCTTTTGGTCATATCGGCATCGAAATAGCCTTTACGCAGTGCCAGGCCGGTCAGCGAACCTTTAAAACTGTCGTATTTGCCGTGATTGAGGATCTCGCCTATCGTCGGCTTGCCTTTTTTGACTAACGCCAGATAGTCGTCATCGGTTTTCGCGCCGCCTTCCAGCACGATATTGGCGCCGGCAATCCGCACCGGCTCGCCCGGATTAACCTTGGCGTGCAGCACCGGACGAGCCAGCCCTGGCCGGTCATCCAGCGTAAAGTCGATGGTTGGCTGATAATAGCCAAGTGCTCTCAGCCCCTGACGGACGGCTTCGTCCACACGTGCGCGAAAACGGCCATCCGTACTGACCTCCTCCGGCGTGATGGACGACAAACGCACCCGGACGTTTTTTTCCAATTCCCCACTAAGTCCTTCAACCTGCAGCCGCACATTCGCCGAATAGGCCGCAGGCGTGGCGAGCAGCGCACACACAAAGCACAGGGCACGGTATCGTGGCACGTGTTCTCCTTAATTTATTTTACTTTCCTGTAATAACACTCGCTCTGGGGCCAGGGCCTACTCCGCGCTATCAGGACGGCGGCCCTTTTCAGCATTTTTCCAGACGCTGCATGTTACGGTTTTACTGCCGCAGTGAACTGGCGCATTCTTATCTTTTGGCGCTCTAGATACTGCGTTAATCTGAGACATAATCTCAATATGTAGCTTATTGTGGGCAAAGTTGCGGTTAGATACAACTTAACTGCCGCCTCTTGGGCCAATTCTTACTGTGACAACAGGAGTCAACCGTGGTGCCATTTTTTGATAAAACACAAACTGTCGACCAGGCAAACGCATTACCTGGCCGCACCACTCCCATGCCGGTTGCCACGCTTAACGTGGTCACCGATCACTCAATGACCCAAGTGCCGGACGGCCTGGAAGTAGCGATCTTCGCCATGGGGTGTTTCTGGGGAGTAGAACGCCTGTTCTGGCAACAGCAAGGGGTTTACAGCACCGCAGCGGGCTACAGCGGTGGCTATACGCCAAACCCGACCTACCGCGAAGTATGCAGCGGCCAAACGGGCCACACGGAAGTGGTACGAGTGGTATTCGATCCGAAAATCATCAGCTACAAACAGTTGCTGCAGGTATTCTGGGAGAACCACGATCCGGCGCAGGGCATGCGTCAGGGCGGCGACGTCGGTACCCAGTATCGCTCGGCGATTTATACGCTGACGCCGGAGCAGCAGACCGAAGCGGAAAGCAGCCTGCAGCGTTTCCAACAGGCGATGGAGCAGGCCGGCGATAAACGCGCCATCACCACCGAGGTCGCACCGGCCCTGCCGTTCTACTATGCCGAGGACGACCACCAGCAGTACCTGTACAAAAACCCTGAAGGATACTGTGGTCTGGGTGGTATCGGTGTTTGCTTGCCACCACAGGGCTAAGCCGCAGGTTGGAGGTAATTTTTTAACCGCTGGCGGCCCCGGTAGGGCTGCTGCTATACTGTGCGGGCCGGATCATCGGCCCGATAACCTTCTTTCTGGTTGTTATCGCTACTTTTTTTACAATGTACTAC
This sequence comes from Serratia sp. AR11, assembly GCF_056376275.1. Taxonomy (NCBI): domain Bacteria; kingdom Pseudomonadati; phylum Pseudomonadota; class Gammaproteobacteria; order Enterobacterales; family Yersiniaceae; genus Serratia; species Serratia sp. AR11. The sequence goes on along the minus strand of NZ_CM150739.1, from coordinate 382,248 downwards.
CCTTCCTCAAGAGCGCCGTCATCCCGTCGGCACGTATGGATAGATTATGTTAAACAGTATTTTACTGATTCTTTTTCTGATCGCAGTGAGTGCGTTCTTCTCACTGTCGGAAATATCTCTGGCCGCGTCACGCAAGATTAAACTGAAAATGATGGCTGACGAAGGTAACGTCAATGCCGCCAAAGTCCTCAAACTGCAGGAAACCCCGGGGTTGTATTTTACCGTGGTACAGATTGGCCTGAACGCCGTGGCCATACTCGGCGGTATCGTCGGCGATGCAGCCTTTTCTCCTACATTCCAACCGTTGTTCGACCGCTTTTTATCCCCTGAACTGGCAGAGCAGGCCAGCTTCGTCTGTTCGTTCGTGCTGGTAACCAGCCTGTTTATCCTGTTTGCAGATTTGACCCCGAAGCGCATCGGTATGATTGCACCAGAGACGTTTGCCGTCCGGATCATCAACCCGATGCGTTTCTCGATCATGATTTTCCGGCCGCTGGTGTGGTTCTTCAACGGCATGGCAAACCTGATCTTCCGCCTGTTCAAACTGCCGATGGTGCGCAAAGACGACATCACCTCCGACGATATCTACGCGGTGGTAGAAGCCGGTGCCCTGGCGGGTGTGCTGCGCAAACAGGAACATGAGCTGATCGAAAACGTGTTCGAACTGGAATCTCGCACCGTACCTTCGTCGATGACCTCGCGTGAAAGCGTGGTTTACTTCGACCTGCGTGAGACCGAAGAAAGCATTATCGAGAAGGTCTCGACCCATCCGCACTCCAAGTTCCTGGTCTGTGATGGCAATATCGATCAAGTCGTCGGCTACGTGGACTCCAAAGACCTGTTGAACCGCGTGCTGGGCAATCAGAGCCTGGTGCTGAGCAGCGGCGTGCAGATCCGCTCGGCGCTGATCGTGCCGGATACCCTGACGCTGTCCGAAGCGCTGGAAAGCTTTAAAACCGCCGGTGAAGACTTTGCGGTTATTCTCAATGAATATGCGTTGGTCGTGGGTATCATCACACTCAATGACGTGATGACCACGCTGATGGGCGATCTGGTAGGCCAGGGCCAGGAAGAGCAGATCGTGGCGCGTGATGAAAGCTCATGGCTGATTGAGGGCGGGACGCCGATCGACGATGTAATGCGCGTACTGCACATTGATGAGTTCCCGCAGGCGGGCAACTACGAAACCATCGGCGGCTTTATGATGTATATGCTGCGCAAGATCCCGAAACGGACCGACTTCGTCAAATACGCCGGCTACAAGTTTGAAGTGGTGGATATCGACAGCTACAAGATTGACCAACTGTTGGTAACCCGGCTGAGCGACAAACCGGCATCGGTACTGCCGAAGGCACCGGAAGAAAAACCCGCGGCCTGATCTCCATCGATAAAAACGTCAGCGGCCCCAAACGGGGCCGCGATTATTTTAGCTTTTGCAGGTGCTCTAACTATTACCCTATGAATTTCGAGTTGCAGCTAGGCGGCCAGCTCACTCATCCCCAGGCGCTTACTTTAGTAAGTAACTGAGGTGACAAATCTGTCGGGAACAGATTTGAACGCTGGTTGCAGCGGCCCCTTTAGGGGCGTGGCCCACGGATGGGCCACGTAACTGAGTGCAGGTAACAACGCTGCGGCTTGAAAGGCGACGGGTAGTTGATCAACCCATCTCGGTCTGCAACAACAACACCTGACGGTTAACCTCTGACATCACGCTGAAGTGACGTCGGTCGCGAATTTTCGGCAGCAGAATTTTCCCTTCATCGAATTCGAACGCGCCCACATCTTTGATATACAGCCGGCCACGAAACAGGGTCTTGACGTACTTCGCCACTTTCAACGGATTATAACGCTGGAAGATTCTCATTCTATTACTTTCCTCCGTTTGGTCCATGCGCTCAGCGAGCCGCCAAGGTGGCAGCCTCTAAAGTAAGAACGCAACTTGATTGCCATGTAGTAGACCTAGTAAAGACCATAACGTTCATTTCCGCCTGGAGATCTTCACTGGATTTACACTTTTTGACAGAATTGTATATGATTATATATATCTTTTTCAGTATATCCCTTCAAAAACCGGGTATTAGCGGCCTGAAAGAAGAACTGAGATCCGGCTAACAGGACAGACCTCCGATCACCACCTATGCTTTAGGCTGTCGGGTGCGGTCGGCACCATTCCACCTTCAAGGAGAAGGCATGAAAAAAAGTCACATGCTCATTGCGTCCCTGCTGTTTGCACCCCTTTTTGCCTCTGCGCATAACTTCCAGCTCCAGCAACGCGTAGCGCCGATTGGCGTCAGCGACAAGGGTGAGCTGAACTACGCTAATGATAAGTTTAGCTATCAAAACTGGAATAGCGCGCAGCTCAGTGGAAAAGTGCGAGTCATCCAGCATATTGCCGGCCGCAGCTCTGCCAAGGACATGAACGACCCACTGATAGAAGCGATTAAGAAAGCCAAGCTACCGCACGATCGTTACCAAACGACGACAATAGTGAATACCGATGATGCTCTGCTCGGCACGGCGATGTTTGTCCGCAGCAGTATCGAAGACAGCAAGAAAGAGTTCCCCTGGTCGCAGTTTGTGGTCGACAGCAACGGTAACGTGCGCAAAGCCTGGGATTTACAGCCGAAGGGGTCAGCCATTGTGGTGCTGGATAAGCAGGGCAGGATCCAGTTTGCCAAAGACGGCGCACTGACGCCGGAAGAGGTGCAGCAGGTCATGACCCAACTGCACCAACTGCTGGCAAACTGAATTAGAACAGCGAAACCCGGAAACCGGGGTTGAGGAAAGACTCACGCGGCGTATAGAGCAGCGGCCTGCCCTGCCAGTCGTGGATCTGCGCTCCGGCCGCCACCGCGACCGCGTGTCCGGCGGCGGTATCCCAGATATTGGTCGGCCCAAAACGTGGATAAAGCTGCGCTTTACCTTCTGCCACCAGGCAGAACTTCAGCGAGGAACCGACCGATACGGTCTGATGCTCACCTAACTGATTCAGGTAATCCTTCAGCTCTTCGTCACTGTGCGAGCGACTAACCACCACCAACGGCGGATTGGCATTACTGACGCCAATCGCCTGACGTTGGCCTTTTTCTTCTTTCCAGGCTTTGCCGCGTTCGGCCAGATACAGCACGTCGATCGCCGGGGCGTAAACCACGCCCATCACCGCTTCACCGCCTTCAATCAGCGCAATATTTACCGTGAATTCGCCGTTACGATTGAGGAATTCCTTGGTGCCGTCCAGCGGATCAACCAGCCAGTAACGCGTCCAATTCTGTCGCACTTCCCAGCTCGGTGGATCTTCTTCTGACAGTAAAGGTATGTCCGGCGTTAACGCTGCCAGGCCGCGTTGGATAATGTGGTGCGCTGCCAGATCGGCCGCAGTCACCGGGGAATCATCTTTTTTCTGTGCGACATCAAGCGGTTGTTTACCGTCATATACCGCCATGATCGCTGCGCCCGCCTCGCGGGACAGTTGGCAAATTTGCTCTAACATCATTCACCTCAGATATGCAGTTCCATGGGTCATTTCCCCTTTCTCATTGCTAGCAGCCTAGTTTTTTTTGCATGGAATATCCATCACAACGATTTAACCCGCGGTAATCACTCGAGTCTTTGCCGTCACAACTGTGACATTTACTGTCCTGCACTGGCTTATTTTCTGCCACACTTCACAGTTTGGTGAGACAACCAATGTTAATTACATGTTCCTCTGCGATAAAACTCGAAAAATGGAATGGAGAAAACTAAAAATGATGAAGCGTCCGCTGACGTTGTCTGCCCTCGCTATGCTGGTGTGCGCCTCCGCACAAGCGGCAACGGTCGATCTGCGCGTGCTGGAAACCACCGACCTGCACAGCAACATGATGGACTTCGATTACTACAAGGATAAACCGACCGATAAATTCGGTCTGGTACGCACCGCCAGCCTGATTGAACAAGCCCGTCAGCAGGCCGCCAATACGGTGCTGGTGGACAACGGCGACATTATTCAGGGCAGCCCGCTCGGCGATTATATGGCGGCCAAAGGCCTGAAACCCGGTGATGTACACCCGGTGTATAAGGCGATGAATACCCTGAATTATGTGGTCGGCAATATCGGCAACCATGAGTTCAACTACGGGCTCGATTACCTGAAAAACGCCATTGCCGGTGCCAAATTCCCGTATATCAACGCCAACGTGATCGACGCTAAAACACAAAAACCCCTGTTCACTCCTTACATTATCGTCGATACGCCGGTAAAAGACCGTGACGGCAAAGAACATAGTTTGCGCATCGGTTATATCGGCTTTGTGCCACCGCAAATCCTGGTGTGGGATAAAGCCAATCTGCAGGGCAAGGTCACCGTTAACGACATCACCGAAACGGCTAAACGTTACGTGCCGGAAATGCGCAAACAGGGCGCCGATCTGGTTGTGGCTATCCCGCACTCCGGCCTGTCCAGCGAACCGTACAAAGCCATGGCGGAAAACTCGGTGTACTACCTCAGCCAGGTACCGGGCATCGACGCCATCATGTTCGGCCACGCTCACGCCGTGTTCCCCAGCAAGGACTTCGCCAATATCAAAGGGGCTGACATCACACAAGGTACGCTGAACGGCATCCCGGCAGTGATGCCGGGCCAGTGGGGCGATCATCTCGGCGTGGTCGATCTGCAATTGAATAACGACAGCGGCACCTGGAAAGTCACGGCGGCCAAGGCGCAAGCTCGGCCGATTTACGACAAAGAGAACAAGAAATCGCTGGCGGCGGAAGACGCCAACCTGCTGAAAGTGCTGGCGGAAGATCACAAAGGCACGCGAGATTTCGTCAGCAAGCCCGTCGGCAAGGCCGACGACAACATGTACAGCTATCTGGCGCTGGTGCAGGATGATCCGACGGTGCAGATCGTCAATAACGCGCAAAAGGCCTACGTCGAGCACTATATTCAGGGCGATCCGGATCTGGCTGACCTGCCGGTGCTGTCAGCCGCGGCGCCGTTCAAGGTGGGCGGGCGCAAAAACGATCCGGCCAGCTTCGTTGAGGTGGAAAAAGGTCAGCTCACCTTCCGTAACGCTTCAGACCTCTACCTTTATCCCAACACACTGGTGGTGGTGAAAGCCAGCGGTAAAGAAGTGAAGGAATGGCTGGAGTGTTCCGCCGGGCAGTTCAACCAGATCGACGTCAACAGCAGCAAACCACAGGGCCTGATCAACTGGGACGGTTTCCGCACCTATAACTTCGATGTGATTGACGGAGTCAATTATCAGATCGACGTCAGCCAACCGGCGCGTTACGACGGCGAATGCCAGTTAATTAACGACAAGGCGCAGCGCATCAAGGAGCTGACGTTCAAAGGCAAACCGATCGATCCAAACGCCACTTTCCTGGTTGCCACCAATAACTACCGCGCCTACGGCGGCAAGTTTGCCGGCACCGGCGATCAACACATTGCTTTTGCTTCACCGGATGAGAACCGTTCGGTACTGGCGGCTTATATCAGCGCTGAAACCAGGCAACACGGCGCAGTGAAGCCACAGGTGGATAATAACTGGCGCCTGGCGACGTTCAGCAGCCCGCAGCCGCTGGATATCCGCTTTGAAACCTCACCGAGTGACAAAGCCAGCGCGTTTATCAAAACGCACGCCCAGTACCCGATGAAAGCTGAAGGGACAGACAGCATCGGCTTTGCGGTTTATCAGATTGATTTGCAGAAGAAATAAACAATAAGGGCGCCGTTAAGGCGCCCTTGAAAAACTCTGCGGTGACTTACAGAATTTCCAACAGCTCGACGTCAAACACCAGCGCGCTGAATGGCGGGATGGATGCGCCTGCACCACGCTCGCCGTAGGCCAGGTCGTGTGGGATGTACAGCTGCCATTTGGAGCCGACCGGCATCAGAGTCAGCGCTTCGATCCAGCCTGGGATCACGCCGCTGACCGGGAATTCTGCCGGCTGGCCGCGCTCTACAGAGCTGTCGAACACGTCGCCGTTAATCAGACGGCCGGTGTAATGCACACGCACGCGATCCTGACGGGACGGGATTGGGCCATCGCCCTGCTCCAGCACGGAGAACTGCAGACCGGATTCGGTCAGCGTCACTTCGTCACGTTTGGCGTTGTCTTCCAGGAATTTCTGACCTTCAACGGCCATCGCCTGCTGACGATCGCGACGCACGGCATCAGCACGTTCGTGAATTTCACGCAGTGCACGGTGAACCACGTCTACCGGAACCGCCGGGGCATTCCCTTCCAGCGCGTCACGCAAACCTGCCAGCAGAGCTTCCGGTTGTAAACCTTCCAGACCGGACTCTTGCAACTGCTGGCCGACCTGTAAACCAATCCCGTAACTCGCTTGAGCTTCAACGCTGTCAAAAGAAGGGGTTGTCATGGGGTTTTCCTTTAGTCTTTAAAAAGTCGAAAGCGCAGCATAACAGCGCCGTAAAGCCGGGTAAAATCTTGTGTGGAGAATGATGACTTTTGTCGTAGAAAAAGAAACAATAACCTCCTGTTAACGCCCGCTCCCGCGCCCCAGGCGAATTGCCTGCCGCAACAGGCATGGGTTTGCTGCTGCCTTTCACTTCAATCAGTTAGCGGACTATACTGAAACAAGAGCATCGGGACGTCGGTACAGCCTTTTGTACCCTGATATTTTACGCCGTTGAAGAGAGGTCACCATGGGCAGAATCTCGCCCAGGAGAAGGAAAACCACCCGTGTCTACCAGCCATTGCTGCGTACCTGGCTGAACTTCAGCCAGCGCCTGAAACCAGGCTCCGCGCCAGAGGCGGTAGAAGATCCGGATTCAGAACAACCACCGGGAAACGGTAAGGGGCAAAGTATCAAAGCATTATTGCTGAAGATCTGGCACCTGCCGGACGGTTTCGGTTGGATGGAGCCATTACCCTATTTTCACCGCCGCTGGACCCTGATTTTCGGCATCATCCTGCTGTTGGCGCTGCTATGGCCATACTCTTCCCAGAACAGCGGGCAACCTTTCCCGGTTACCCAGCAGGATAACAGCGTGCCATTGCGGGCCGATCTGCAAAATAATGCTCAGCAACAGCACGCTGTCGAACCTGAACCGGCGGGCAACTGGCAACGTTTCCAGATCCAGCCGGGGCAGACGCTGGCGCAACTGTTCCGCGACAACAGCCTGCCGGTGAACGAAGTCTTCGCCATGGCGCAGGTGGAAGGTAATGACAAGCCGCTCAGTAACATGAAAGCCGGCCAGGAAGTACGTATCGAACGTGATACTAACGGCGTGATCACCGCGCTCTCGGTCACCGCCGCTGATAATACGCAGGTGTTGTTCCGCCGCCAGGCCGACGGCAGTTACCGCCGCGAGCGTTAATCGGCCAACTGCGCCAACAGAAAGTCGCGCAGCACGACGCCATGGTTGTGCTGTGTGTCTTTACTGCCATAAAGAAGGGTCATGGGCTGACCTTGCCGTAATAATGCCACCAGCGGCTGCCAGGCGTCATTTTCCGCCAGTTGCCGTCGGTAGCGGCTTTCAAACTCTTCCCACTGCTCAAGGTGCTGATGAAACCACTGCCGCAGTGCGTTATCCGGTGCCACCTGCTTTAGCCACTGCACGCCCTGCAGCCTTTCCTTGCTGACGCCTCGCGGCCACAGCCGATCTATCAGATAACAGTTCACCGGCGCCGGGCCAGTAAAATCATACACACGCTGTAAGTTAATCTCTGCCATTTGCCGCTGCTCCTCACTCAAGGTGATAACAGGGTAACGCGATTTAGCGGACCTAAGAAAAGCAAAACGCCAGCACGAGGCTGGCGTTTTAACTTGGCGAGCAGCAGCGATTAAGCTTCTGCTACCACAACTACATTCAGCTGTGCGAATACGTCGCTGTGTACCTGGAACTGAACTTCGTGTTCACCAGTGGTACGCAGAACGCCATTCGGCAGACGAACTTCGCTCTTGGCAACTTCAACGCCTGCCGCAGTAACTGCGTCAGCGATGTCGCGGGTGCCGATAGAGCCGAACAGTTTACCTTCGTCGCCTGATTTAGACGCGATGGTGACTGAACCCAGTTCGTTGATCTTGGTTGCGCGAGCTTCAGCAGCAGTCAGAATTTCAGCCAGTTTGGCTTCCAGTTCTGCACGGCGTACTTCGAAGAACTCTACGTTTTTCTTGGTAGCAGGAACAGCTTTGCCCTGTGGTACCAGGAAGTTACGGGCGTAGCCCGCTTTAACGTTAACTTGATCACCCAGGCTGCCCAGGTTTGCTACTTTATCAAGCAGAATAACTTGCATTACCTTATCCTCTTAAAGTCGTTAATAGACGGCGGCCGATTACTGATGACGATCAGTGTATGGCAGCAGGGACAGGTAGCGAGCGCGCTTGATGCAGCGAGCCAGCTGACGCTGGTATTTTGCACGAGTACCGGTAATACGGCTCGGGACAATTTTACCGCTTTCGGTAATGTAGTTTTTCAACGTTGCGATATCTTTGTAATCGATCTCAACAACGCCTTCCGCTGTGAAACGGCAGAACTTGCGACGACGGAAATAACGTGCCATTAGGCTAGTCTCCAGAATCTATCAATTCAATCTGCTCGGCATGCAACACCATTTTGTTCAGTCCATTGCGCCCTTGATGGCTGCTAATGAAACCGGAAACGGTGAGAGGCGTGCCGACCGTTATACTTTGAGTAATGGCCTGATGGGCCTTGCCGCTGATAATCACCGGCATACGACACCAGGCTTGCCGGGTAAAACCGGCTTCCACTTGCACTGAACGGTGCTCAAGCACGAACTGGCAATGTGGAATACCTGACGGGCTCACTTTACGCGTCGGCGTCTTGCACACGGTGCCAGACAACGTCAGCCGATTAGCCGTCACGGTAAATTACTCTTCAGAATCCCCAGCATCAGCATCATCTGCGGTTTCGTTAGCGAAGTCTTCGCGGCGATCGCCACGACGTTCGTCTTTCGCTTTAACCATCGGAGATGCTTCAGTTACCGCGTGCTTAACGCGCATAACCATGCTACGGATAACGGCGTCGTTGAAGCGGAAGTTTGTTTCCAGCTCATCGATCGCTTCCTGCGGAGCTTCAACGTTCAGCAGAACGTAGTGGGCTTTGTGCAGTTTGTTGATCGGGTAAGCCAGTTGACGGCGGCCCCAGTCTTCCAGACGGTGAATCTGACCAGCAGCGTTAGTGATGGTAGCACTGTAACGCTCGATCATGCCCGGAACCTGTTCGCTTTGGTCAGGGTGGACCATAAAAACGATTTCGTAATGACGCATCGAATTGCTCCTTACGGATTATTCAGCCTCCTGTCAGGGTCAACCGCGGCCCATGGAAGCAAGGAACGTGTATGTGTGTGCGGCTGAAAAAATGACGCGTAATCATACTTGCGCAGGCTGAAAAACTCAAGGGTCGAAGGGGGCTTATTATCGGTAATGCGAAGCGGATGCGTAAATAGCACGATTTGCTGTCGGCAAAACCTATGTACACAAATCCATCAGTTGAAAAAATCTCTCAATAAAATCATCACTGCCGCATGAATTTCATTCATTTTTTTTGAAAGAGGCCATCAAAATGGCGGCCTTTTTAATCCTGCCGGAAGGTCTAAAATTGTAGTTATCCGCCGCAGACAGCGCGACGAAAAAGATTTGAGGTTATTCAATACATGCAAATAACTTTTTGCTGCACTGGCACCGGCTGTCAGGCCGTTGAAGCAAACAGTTAAGAGAGGCAATTATGAAACACATCACCATCGCTACCGCCATTGCTTTACTGTTTTCCGCCAACGTCATGGCCGCAACAGAGATCACCTCACACCAGGCCGATCAACGTCAAAGCGTTGGCTTCGTCACGCTGAACCAGAATGTGGTTTCTCCAGATGACGCCACCAGTCAGGTGAGCAAGATAGCCGACCAGCGCGGCGCCACCGCCTATCGGATCATTGCCCTGCATGAGCCTGAAAACAACAGCACCATCCACGTCAGCGCCGAACTGTATCGCTAAGTGAAAATGCAGTACCAGGGAAGCAACTCGCGCCTAAAACAGTAAATTAAACTGCGAAAGTCACCATCGGCCCCCTGCCTGCAGGGGGCTTTTTTACAGCGATTGCACGAAGAAATCGGCGGTGGTACTGAGCGCCTGTGGCGTAATGCGGTGCTTGACTCCCGGCTCAGTGAGTAACGTCAATTGTCGGTCCCAGCCACTCTGGCGCAGTTCGGTCGCCAGCCGCAGGCTTTCCGCCGCCGGCACCAGGTCATCCGCCTCACCGTGCCACAGCAGCAAAGGACGATCGGCAACTTTCTCCAACTGCTGTTCCAGACCGTAATCCGCCAGCATGGCAATGCGCGCATCAAAATCCTCGCTCGACAAAGGATTTCCCTGCTCATCCAGCGGTGGGAACAGCGTTTGTGCCAGAGAGGTGTAGTAACCGGCCCCCATCAGGCTGGCCGCCGCTTTCACCCACGGATAGCGGGCAAAACTGCCCAATGTCGTCATGCCGCCCATTGACGCACCGCCCACGCCAATGCGCCCCTCGGCAATCAGACCGAGCTGTTCAAAGTGCGCCCTCAGCGCCGGTAACTCGTCAATATTGCGTCGAAGGATCTCCCAAAAACTGGCCAGCCGTTTGGCTTCATTGCCATCAAAACGTTCGCCGTGCAGATCGGCATCCGGCAGCACCACACGAAACCCTGCTTTGGCCAATGCATAGGCAAAGTAGGCGTACACTTCTTTCGACGAGGTATAGCCATGGTAGAAAAATACCGTCGGCAATGGCTGGTGATATTGCCCCGCAGGCACCGCGTGGATCACCGCAGTGTCTCCCACCCGCTCGTCATAGATTTCAATCATCCGTTTTTCTCCACGTCGCTGTTTGCCTCCATAATGGCAAACTTGAGCTTAATAGCATTAGCTCAATCTGTTCCAATTTATAATGAGTTACACTGAAATCATGCTTTCCGCTTTGTCGAGGTCTCTATGAAACTGTCCCATCTGTTGCTGCCCCTGGCGCTGGTCACGCTGCTTAGTGCCTGTGGCATAATGACCACGACGCCAAAAGCCCCGCCGGCGCCCAATGGGCAGGCGCAAGAGGTAACCCGGGCGCAAACCGGCAGTCTGGTGAAAATGGGCACCACCAGCGCCCTGGTCCGCGGCAGTCCGATGGATGTGGAAGCAGAAATTCAGAAGAAAGCCAACGCCAGCGGCGCACGCTATTACATGATCATGATGAACAGTGAAACCGTGGTGCCCGGCCAGTGGTATTCGCAGGCGATCCTGTACCGGTAAACTCTGGAGTTTTAATAAGATTTACATTGGCTTTGCACAGACTGAAGTTGGCTGTTGCACACTGGCGGTCAGCGCGCCGCAGCCTGCGAGCGTGAGTCCAGGATCCGACCAAGGGGAACGCCATGACACGCTCCGCCGCACTCACCGCCCTCCTGCTCTCAATGGGGTTACTCAGCGCCAGCGCTCAGTCCGCTGAGTTGGCGCCCGCAGACCGCGTTACGCCACTCAGCGAAATTGCACAAATCACCCTGAATAACCTGCCCGGCTCGCCTCAGGATGTAGAACAATTGATTGCCCGCAAGGCTGATGAGCATGGGGCGAGCTATTACCGCATCCTGCGGATGGAAGAACAGGCGCATCAGCCTGGCTGGCGCGCCTTTGCAATTCTCTATCTTTAGTAGGTCATGCAGGCCGCATTCAGTATGCCGCCGCTGATTGACACGCCCCCCAGGAAAATCCCGGCGGCGACGTGATTGGACTCAATCTTGTCGCTGATACGCGGCATATAGATTTTCACCGCCGCAAACAGCAGCAGTTGTACCACCAAGGCCACCACGCCCCATAGCAGGTAGTCCAGCAGGCTGACCGAGTTGATCGCCGCGCTGGCCAACGGGATCACATAACCCAGGCAGGCGCCGACGAATCCAAAAGCGGCTGACTGATTGTCGGCCTTGATCAACGCCCATTCGTCATGCGGCGTAATGCGGGTATAAACAAACAAGAACACCAGAACCATGGCAAAGCCACTGAAGAAATAAGAGGCGAATGCCGCCAACGCGCTGAGAATATCCATGTCATGTTTCCTGGTCAGAGGTCAGTATCCCTTACGGGCCAAGTGCTGAATTAAAAAGCTTTTCCCGCTGTAGCGCTACTGTTTTCCCTAGCCTCCCATCGCTCGGGCAAACAACGTCTCGCACAGACGGTCTGGTAATGTTCGCTCACCACGGGTATCGAGCATCATTTGGCACCAGGCTTCCGCTAACGGCGGTGAACTGTAGCGCAGAAGCTGCGCCGCGGCGAACAGATTGAATAACGCTCCGGTGACTGCCCGTCCCTGCTCCTCCTGGGGTTTGCGCATCAACTGGAGCAAATGCCGCCACTGGCGATCAAAGTGACGGTTCTGCCCCCTGACCTCACCAAATTCAAGCTCCAGGGCTTCCTGTACCACCGGCAGCTTCCCCCAGGCTCGCATCACGTCCAGACACATGATATTGCCGGAACCTTCCCAAATGCTGTTCACCGGCATTTCACGGTACAGCCGCGGCAGTTCACTCTCTTCACAGTAGCCGATACCGCCCAGCGCCTCCATCGCTTCGCCGACAAAAGGAATGCCCTGTCGACAGACTTCAAACTTCGCCGCCGGGGTCATCACCCGACACAGCGCCTGTTCCAAAGGCGCCCCGACGCCGATGCTGTCATAGGCTCGCGCCAGGCGCATCAGGGCCGCCGTTTGCCCCTCCAGCCGCAGCGCCATCCGCGCCAACACCTGACGCATCATCGGTTGTTCGATCAAGGGTTTGCCGAACGCCTGCCGCTGCAGAGCGTGATATAACGCCACCGATAGCCCGCGCCGCATCAAACCCTGGCTGCCCAACGCACAGTCAAAACGCGTCAGGCCACCCATTTTCAGGATATGCCGCACGCCATCCCCTTCCTCGCCCACCAGCCAGGCGCTGGCGTCCTGAAACTCAACCTCTCCGCTGGCGTTGGAACGATTACCCAGTTTATCCTTCAGCCGCTCCAGCCGAATGGCGTTGCGCGTGCCGTCCGGCAAAATACGTGGCAGGAAGAAGCACGACAGTCCCCCTTCGGCCTGCGCCAGCACCAGGTGCGCATCGCTTTGCGGCACCGAGAAAAACCATTTGTGTCCTACCAGTCGGTAAGCCTCCCCCGGGCCGCGGGCCGCTAACGGGCTGGCGGCGGTGGTATTGCTCAATACGTCGGAACCGCCCTGCTTTTCGGTCATGCCCATGCCAATCAGCAAGCCGCGCTTTTGCCCACCGGGTAGCACATGCGCGTCGTAACGATCGGATAGCAGTGGCGTTAACCAGGATTGGAATTCTGCCGGCAGAGAACGCTGCAGCAGTGGGATAGCGCCAAAGGTCATGGTCACCGGACACAGGGTGCCGGCTTCGACCTGAGCATGCAGCACAAAACGCGCGGCGCGCGCCACGAATGAACCAATACGGGCATCCTCCTGCCACGGCAGGTTATGCACACGGTTAGCGATCAAGCCTTGCATCAGGATATGCCAGGCGGGATGGAAACGGACGTCGTCCAACCGCTGGCCGGTAGCATCATAGCGCAATAACTCCGGTGGGTTGGCATTGGCCAGTCGCCCCAGTTCCAGCGATTCCTGGGTACCCAACTGCTGCCCCAACGAGGCCAGCACTTCCACATCCCAACCGGCTTGCTCGCGCTGTACCGCCTCATGCAGTGGCGTATCGGACAGGAACAGATTGCTATTCCCCAGCGGCTTCGGCTGATTAAAAACGGTGTGTGTATTCCAGACCATCGGCTTGCTCCCTGATAAAGGCGTCAGGAGTAAGTATGGTCGTCAGGGGGATTTCTGCCGCAGGTGAGATCACAGGGTGGGAATTGAGAAAGCAACAAGGGCGCAAAATTCTGCGCCCTTACCGGTAAATCAGCTGCGCTGACGCACCGCTTCAAACAGGCAGATGCCGGTCGCCACTGAAACGTTCAGTGAAGACACCGTCCCGGCCATTGGAATGCTGATCAACTCGTCACAGTGCTCGCGAGTCAGACGACGCATACCTTCGCCCTCTGCCCCCATCACCAGCGCCATCGGGCCAGTCATTTTGCTCTGGAACAAAGTGTGATCGGCTTCGCCGGCAGTGCCGACGACCCAGACGTTCATTTCCTGCAGCAAACGCAGGGTACGCGCCAGGTTGGTGACGCGAATCAACGGAACGTTTTCCGCCGCGCCGCAGGCCACTTTCTTGGCGGTAGCGTTTAACTGGGCAGAGCGATCGCGCGGGACGATCACCGCGTGTACACCGGCCGCATCGGCACTGCGAAGACAGGCGCCGAGGTTGTGCGGGTCGGTCACGCCGTCCAACACCAGCAGGAAAGGCGTGTCCACGCTTTCCAGCAGCGCCGGCAAATCGTTTTCCTGATACTGACGCCCTTCGCGCACCCGGGCGATAATCCCCTGATGCACCGCGCCCTCGACCTTCTCATCCAGCCACTGGCGGTTAGCCACCTGGATAACAATGCCGGTCGCTTCCAGCTCGGCAATCAGCGGCTGCAAGCGGCGATCGTCACGCCCTTTGAGGATAAACACTTCCAGGAAGCGTTGCGGATCGTTGTCTAACAGGGCCTTGACGGCATGAATACCGTAAATAATTTCGCTCATGATGCTCTTTTAACTGTGCGGCTGGCGTATGCCAGCCGGTGATAATGACGTGTGGCAGCTTAAGCCTGCTCAGCACCTTTCTTCTTGCCGGCGCGTTTGGCCTTGGTCGCCGACGCTATTTTCCGGGTTTTGTCGGACACTTTCTTGGCTTTCGCCTTTTTGTCTTTCTTCACCTTGTCAGCGGGTTTGGCTTCGTCTTTACGGAAGGCGCTGTCAGGCTCAAAATTGGCCGGCGCTTTACCACCACGACGTTTGCGTGGTGCAGAAGTGCGGCCTGCACCGGCTCCGCCACGCAGGGTGCGTTGGCCACCATTCTTGGCACGATCGCGTTCGGTTTTGCCTTCACCACGCGGCTTGCGAGTGCTGGAGACCAGAGCGAAGTCAATTTTACGCTCGTCCATATGCACCGCTTCAACGCGGATCTCTACCGTATCGCCCAGGCGATAAACCACGCCGGAGGATTCGCCAATCAGACGCTGGCCGATATTATCGTAGCGATAATAGTCATTATCCAGCGATGATACGTGCACCAGACCGTCGATAAACAGATCGTTCAGACGAACGAAGAAACCAAAGCCGGTCACGCTGGCAATAATACCGCTGAACACTTCCCCGACGTGATCCTGCATAAAGTCGCATTTCAGCCAGTCGGCAACGTTACGCGTCGCTTCATCAGCGCGGCGCTCGGCCATCGAACAGTGCTCGCCCAGCTGCAGCATTTCTTCAAACTCGCTGTGCCAACCACCGGTCGGCGTCCAGCGCTCTTTCGGCTCGCCGTGCTCTTTAGCCAGCTGGTATTTGATTGCGCGGTGCATCGCCAGATCCGGATAACGACGGATCGGTGAGGTGAAGTGGCCATAAGAAGCCAGCGCCAGACCAAAGTGGCCCCGGTTTTCCGGATCGTAGACCGCCTGCTTCATGGAACGCAGCAGCATGGTTTGCAGCATTTCATGGTCAGGACGTTCGGAAACTTCATCCATCAAGGTGGCGTAGTCCTTCGGCTGCGGCTTGTTACCGCCGCCCAGCGTCAGGCCCAGTTCGCCCAGCACGCTGCGCAACGCGGTAATGTGATCGTCGCTTGGACGGTCATGCACGCGGAACAGCGCCGGCTCGTTATTCTTCTCAACGAAGCGTGCCGCGGCAACGTTCGCCATGATCATGCACTCTTCGATCAGTTTGTGGGCGTCGTTACGCACCGTTGGCTCAACACGTTCAATACGACGTTCGGCGTTGAAGATAAACTTGGCTTCTTCGGTTTCGAAAGCAATACCGCCACGTTCGGCGCGCGCCTGATCCAACACCTTGTACATTGTGTGCAGTTCTTCCAGGTGCTTGACCAGCGGGTGATAATGTTCACGCAGCTCCTGATCGCCCTGCAAGATGTGCCAGACTTTGTTGTAGGTTAAACGGGCGTGAGAGCTCATTACCGCTTCATAGAATTTGGCCGTCGACAGACGCCCCTGGGCGGAGATGGTCATCTCGCACACCATACACAGGCGGTCAACCTGCGGGTTAAGCGAACACAGGCCGTTGGACAGCACTTCCGGCAGCATCGGGATGACTTCTGATGGGAAGTACACCGAAGTTGCGCGGTTGCGCGCTTCGTCATCCAGCGCGGTGCGCGGACGCACGTAGTAGCTGACGTCGGCAATGGCCACCCACAGGCGCCAACCGCCACCGCGTTTTTTCTCACAGTAAACCGCGTCATCGAAATCGCGTGCATCTTCGCCGTCAATGGTCACCAAAGGTAACTGACGCAGATCGACACGGCCTTTCTTGGCGGCTTCAGGTACCTGTTCACTGAGATCGGCAACCTGTTTTTCCACCTGTGGCGGCCAAACATGCGGGATCTCATGGGTGCGCAGAGCGATATCCACCGCCATGCTGGTGCCCATTTTATCGCCGAGGATCTCAACGATCTTGCCTACCGCCTTGGTGCGACGGGTCGGACGTTGGGTCAGCTCAACCACCACCATAAAGCCCATGCGTGCGCCACTGGCTGCTTCGGCCGGGATCAGGATATCAAAGCTCAGGCGGCTATCATCCGGCACCACAAAGCCGGTACCGGCATCCATAAAGAAGCGACCGACGATTTGGCTGGTTTTCGGCACCAGCACACGGACGATACGCGCTTCACGGCGGCCCTTGCGATCTGCAGCCATTGCCTGTGCCAGCACCACATCACCGTGGATTGCCATTTTCATCTGCTCAGCTGACAGATACAGGTCGTCTTTGCTGCCTTCAATACGCAGGAAACCAAAGCCATCACGGTGGCCGATAACGGTACCGCGCAGCAGATCGAGACGTTCCGGCAGCGCATAGCACTGACGGCGGGTAAATATTAACTGACCGTCACGTTCCATCGCACGCAAACGGCGACGCAACGCTTCTAACGGCTCTTCACCGGTTAAATTCAGCTCTTTGGCCAGCTCTTCGCGGCTGGCCGGCGTTTCTCTTTTCGCCAGATGGGCCAGAATGAATTCACGGCTCGGGATTGGGGATTCATATTTTTCTGCTTCTCGTTCCAGGAATGGATCTTGTGACATTGCGGTTCCTCCGTTGTCATCAGCAGGGTGCCGCTGAGCCTTGTCTTCTCAGCGACGCTTTATTCGACAAGCAATAGCTTGTAGAGCGATGGATTGTCTTCGACCATATCGGCCAGCGTGTGGCTGTCCAGCTCTTCAAGGAAATTCTGTACGCCCTGTTGGAGCACCTGTTTCAGGCGGCAAGCAGGGGTTATGTGGCAGAAAGTACTGTTGCAGTTAACCAGTGACAGCGGCTCCAGCGCCCTGACTACGTCGCCGAGGCGAATGGTTTCGGCCGGTTTGCCTAAACGGATGCCGCCGTTCTTACCGCGCACTGCGGTTACAAACCCAACACGGCTTAACTGATTGATGATCTTTACCATATGGTTTCTGGACACGCCGTAGACCTCGGTAACTTCCGAGATGCTGGTCATTTTGTCCGGTGGCAGCGAGGCCATGTAGATCAACGCCCGCAGGCCGTAATCAGTAAAACTTGTTAACTGCACATCTACCTCTGGGTATCATTTTACCCGTCTGATACGCCGATTTTCGGCATTATTCAAAAGATTACTTATTGGATAATAAACCAGCCAGAGAGTTCGCCGCTAATTATTTAGCGCATCTCGGACGCTGGACAGGTTAAAGAAAGGATTTTTTGAAGTGAAATCGCAACCGGGGGAAATCAGGATAAAAACAAACCGGGACAATGCCCGGTTTGTTTTACTGCAGTAAAACCAGATTATGCGTCGAACGGGTCGCGCAGGATCATGGTTTCGCTACGGTCTGGACCTGTAGAGATAATGTCTACCGGCACGCCAGTCAGCTCTTCAATACGCTTGATGTAGTTCAGCGCCGCCTGTGGCAGTTTGCTGTGTTCTTTCACGCCAAAAGTGGTGTCGCTCCAGCCCGGCATGCTTTCGTAGATGGGTTCAATACCTTCCCAACCTTCAGCCGCCAACGGAGTGGTGGTCATTTCGCGGCCGTCAGGCATGCGGTAACCCACGCAGATCTTCACTTCTTTCAAGCCGTCCAACACGTCCAGCTTGGTCAGGCAGAAGCCGGACAGGGAGTTGATCTGTACAGAGCGGCGAACCGCTACCGCGTCCAGCCAACCAGTACGACGACGGCGGCCAGTAGTAGCACCGAATTCGTTACCCTGCTTGCACAGGAATTCACCGGTTTCGTCGAACAGTTCAGTTGGGAACGGACCTGCACCCACACGGGTAGAGTAGGCTTTAACGATGCCCAGTACGTAATCCACGTAACGCGGACCAATACCTGAACCGGTAGCAACGCCGCCAGCAGTGGTATTTGAAGAGGTCACGTACGGATAGGTACCGTGGTCGATATCCAGCAGGGTGCCCTGTGCGCCTTCGAACATGATCAGGTCGCCACGCTTGCGCGCGCCGTCCAGCAGTTCGGACACGTCAACAACCATTGCAGTCAGGATGTCGGCGATAGACAGCACATAATCCAGAGTCGCCTGGTAATCAACGGCTTCAACTTTGTAGTAGTTGACCAACTGGAAGTTATGGTAATCAACAATTTCCTTCAGCTTAACGGCGAAGGTTTCTTTGTTGAACAAGTCGCTAACGCGCAGACCGCGACGAGCCACTTTATCTTCGTAAGCCGGGCCGATACCGCGACCGGTGGTACCGATAGCTTTCGCGCCGCGTGCTTTCTCGCGCGCGTTATCCAGCGCAACGTGATAAGGCAGGATCAGCGGGCAGGCTTCGGACAGTAACAGACGTTCGCGTACCGGGATGCCGCGCGCTTCGAGTTCACCCATTTCTTTCATCAATGCGTCTGGAGCCAGAACCACACCGTTGCCGATGATGCTGGTCACGTTTTCACGCAGAATGCCTGATGGAATCAAATGAAGGACGGTTTTTTCACCGTTAATAACCAGAGTGTGGCCAGCGTTATGGCCCCCTTGGTAGCGCACTACATATTGAGCCCGTTCGGTCAGCAGGTCTACGACCTTGCCCTTACCTTCGTCACCCCATTGAGTGCCCAGTACGACGACGTTCTTACCCATTTTAAAAATCACCGGTTGCTTAAAAATGGATTCTACCACCGTAATTCGCGAGTTTCAGCACTTTTAGCATAGGGTTGCATATTTTTTAGGCTAAACTTTAAACCCCTGCGTGTGTACGCAACATGTAGTAGATCACACAGCCTGCAACCACTATTCCACCGCCAAATCGGCGCAGTGTCGCGTCAGGAAACTGGGTCATCGCCAGTATCATTTTGCGCCAGGCCTGCGGAAACAGCATCGGGCCCAAGCCTTCCAGCACCAAAACCAGCCCAAGCGCCAGCCAGATCGTTGAATTCATCAATGTCTCCCAAAAAGAAAGGGCCCGCGTTTAAACGGGCCCTCGATCATTAACCTGTCGCGGTTACTTGCGTACGGAATCAGGCGACTTCATGTAGCGGAAGAAATCGCTGTCCGGGCTCAGTACCATCACGTCCTGGTTATTGCTGCTGAAGCTGGTTTCATAAGCACGCAGGCTACGGATAAAGGCGTAGAAGTCCGGATCCTGACTGAATGCGTTAGCAAACAGTTTGGCCGCTTCGGCATTACCTTCACCACGGGTGATACGCGCTGTACGTTCGGCTTCCGCCAGGGTACGAGTCACTTCGTAGTCTGCGGTAGCGCGCAGCTTCTCAGCCTCTTCCTGACCCTGTGAACGGTGACGACGGGCTACCGCTTCACGCTCGGCGCGCATACGCTGGTAGATTGCATCAGACACTTCTGCCGGCAGGTTGATCTGTTTGATACGCACGTCGATCACTTCGATACCCAACGCCGCCATGCTGTTCGGGTTAACCTTCGGCAGTTTGCCGGTGGTTTCCTTTTCAACACGCGCCGCTGCAGAAGCAATAGCGTCATCGGCTTCGGTGGTCGCCACTTCCTGGTCATCACCGACGGTACCGGTGTTCAGCGCGTCACGCACGTCGGACATCAGTTTACCGCGCGAGTCGGTCACGATGTCTTTAACATCCAGACGACCAATTTCGGAACGCAGACGGTCACTGAACTTACGTTTCAGCAACACTTCGGCCTGTGATACATCACCGCCGCCGGTTGCCAGATAGTAACGGCTGAAATCGCTGATACGCCATTTCAGGTATGAGTCGACGATCAGGTCTTTCTTCTCGCTGGTAACAAAGCGGTCAGCCTGGTTGTCCATGGTCTGGATACGTGCATCCAGCGTTTTCACTGTTTCAATGAACGGGATCTTGAAGTGCAGGCCCGGCGCATAGACCAGCGGTTTGTTGTCGCTGTCACGCAGTACCTTGCCGAAACGCAGCACGATGCCGCGCTGACCTTCCTGAACCACGAACAAGGATGCATACAACGCCACCAGCACCGCGAGGATAATTACTATAAAAGACTTACGCATTGATTATTCTCTCCCTACGCGAGTGGTGTCGTCACGCTGCGCATTCGCCCGGCGCTGGTCCATGACCGTGCCGTTACTGGTGCGCTGGCTGCTGGAGCTGGCGCCGCTGTTGGCAGACGGAGCGGGGTTGAGACGAATCAGGCTGGTGTCTTTACTGCCTTCAGCCGCCGCGCCGGTTTGGCCACGCAGCATTTGATCCAGCGGTAACACCATAAGATTGTTGCCTTTGTCATTCACCAACACTTTACGGGTGTGGCTCAGGACTTTTTCCATGGTTTCGATATACAGACGCTCGCGGGTGATTTGCGGTGCAGACTTGTATTCCGGCAACAGCTTGGCAAAGCCCGCAACCTCACCCTGTGCTTCCAGGACGGTACGGTCTTTATAGGCTTTAGCATCTTCCAACAGACGCTGTGCCTGGCCATTAGCGCGTGGCTGAACTTCGTTGGCGTAAGCTTCTGCCTCACGGATGTACTGCTGCTCGTTCTCACGTGCGGCAATCGCATCATCAAATGCGGCTTTCACCTCTTCCGGCGGACGAGCGGCCTGGAAGTTGACGTCCAGCAGCGTGATGCCCATGTTGTACGGACGAATAGTCTCTTCCAGTACGCGTTGGGTATCGCTACGCACGATAGTACGGCCTTCGGTCAGGATCTTGTCCATGGTGTACTTGCCGATAACGCCACGCAGGGCGCTGTCAGTAGCCTGACTCAGGCTATCGTCGGCGTTGGTCACGCTGAACAGATAGGCTTCCGGATTGGTCACGCGGTACTGCACGTTCATTTCTACGCGCACCACGTTCTCATCGGAGGTCAGCATCACGCCAGAAGCGGCCAGTTCACGCACCGACTCCACGTTGACCGGACGCACTTCATCAATGAAGGTCGGCTTCCAGTTCAGACCCGGCTGCACCAGGTGGCTGAACTTGCCAAAACGAGTCACGACACCGCGCTCGGCTTCTTTGATGGTGTAGAAACCGCTGGCGGCCCAAATCACCACCACCGCAACCGCAGCGATACCGATAATACGACCGCTAAAGCCCGGCCCCGAAGTGCCAGTACCGCCGTCGTTATTGTTGTTGGAACCTTTGCCCCCGCCCAAGCCGCTCAGTTTCTTGCTCAGCTTGCGGAAGATATCGTCCAAATCAGGTGGCCCTTGATCGCGACCGCCTTTGTTATTACCGCCAGAGTTGCCGCCATTGTTATTGCTGCTCCCCCACGGGTCGCGGTCCTGTCCGTTATTACCGGGCTGATTCCACGCCATGTTTTAGCTCCATATTCTGTGATTGGGTACTTCAGGCTTACGCGAAGCTCAAATGTAACAGGATATGATCATACTATAAAGTTAATCAGATCCAGTTCCTGTTTGCAGAGGCGACGCCATTCGACGATAGGCATACGAACCACCACGCCAATGCTGCCGTCTTCTTCGTTCCACTCTTTCTCAATTGCCTGAAGCTGGTAAAAACGGCTACGAAGACGGCCTGCCTCTGGCGGTAAGCGCAGCTCATAATGCGCGATTTCCCCCGATAAGCGCTCCGTCAACGCCTGATACAGCAACGGGATACCTTCACCGCTGGCGGCGGACAGCCACACCCGGATCGGTAAGTTTTCATCGTTGCGGTCGATACGCGGAACAAAATCATCCAGCATATCTATTTTGTTCATCACTAACAGTGTAGGGATCTCATCCGATTCAATCTCTGCCAGCACGGTATTTACCGCTTCAATGTTCTCATCGACACGGGTATCCGCGGCGTCGATTACATGTAACAGCAAAGATGCCTGACGCGTTTCTTGCAGCGTTGCCTTGAAGGCGGCCACCAGATCGTGCGGCAGGTGCCGGATAAAGCCTACGGTATCCGCCAACACGGTATCGCCCACATCGGCCACGTCGATACGCCGCAGGGTAGGATCCAGGGTGGCAAATAGCTGGTCGGCCGCGTACACATCGGCAGACGTTATTCGATTAAACAGGGTAGATTTACCGGCGTTGGTGTATCCCACCAGCGATACGGTTGGCACTTCGGCACGGGTACGCGCACGTCGGCCCTGTTCACGCTGCTTAGCTACCCGCTCCAGGCGGCGTAGAATCAGGCTAATGCGATCGCGTAACAGACGACGGTCGGTCTCTAATTGGGTTTCCCCTGGCCCGCGCAGGCCAATCCCCCCTTTTTGGCGCTCAAGGTGCGTCCAGCCACGAACTAAACGCGTGGCGATATGACGCAACTGCGCCAGCTCTACCTGCAGCTTACCTTCATGGGTACGGGCACGCTGGGCAAAGATGTCTAGAATCAACCCGGTGCGATCGATCACCCGGCATTCGCACAGGCGTTCAAGGTTTCTCTCTTGCGCCGCGGAAAGGGAGTGATCAAACAGGACAACAGATGCGCCACTGGCTTTTACCGCATCTGCAATTTCTTCGGCCTTTCCTTCACCGACAAAGTACTTGGGATGTGGGGCTTTGCGGCTACCAGTCACCACTTGCAAAGCTTCGACACCTGCAGAGGACACCAGGGATTCGAACTCACTGAGATCTTCTGTATCTTTGTCTTGCGAGAAATAGATATGAACCAGGACGGCCTGCTCACCGGCTTCATAACGGTCAAACAAGCGTGCAACCTCTCAAACGGAAATCCGTGAGTTTGGGGGACATAAACAGCCCACGGCTGCTTATGCTCCCCGTCATGGTTGACTCGCAACGCGCTTTATTCAGCGTCATCGCTTTCCTGCTGCGGCTGTTGCGGCGCAGACGGGTTGTTACCATGGTGATAGTTACTGGTGCCGCCGCTCGGAGTATTGCTATGGTGCGAAACCGGGCGTGACGGGACAACGGTAGAGATAGCGTGCTTATAAACCATCTGGCTCACCGTGTTTTTCAACAGGATGACAAACTGGTCAAAAGACTCAATCTGGCCTTGCAGCTTAATACCATTCACCAAATAAATAGAAACCGGAACACGTTCACGACGCAATGCGTTCAGGAACGGATCTTGCAAAGATTGCCCCTTAGCCATTCTATCTTTTCCTTATTTGCTTGTTGTTTTTAACTAAGAACCTGTCGGCTCTAAAATAAACGACCTAAAAAATTTGCGCGCTGAATACTCATCAATTGTACACAATCACTCAACCTATGCACTAACAACCTGTATTACCGAGTCCAAAGCCTCTCCCGGCTTCTCGCTGCCCAGCCAATGTACCGAGTCCCAGCCTCGTAACCAGGTCATTTGGCGCTTGGCCAATTGACGCGTTGCGCAAATACCACGATAAACCATCTCATCGTAACTAATTTCACCAGACAAATATGACCACATCTGGCGATAACCGACACAGCGAATGGAAGGCAAGTCCGTATGCAAATCACCCCGTGCAAAAAGTGCACGCGCTTCCGTCTCAAAACCTGCCGCCAACATTTGATGGTACCGCAGCTCGATGCGTTGATGGATCAACTCACGGCTGGTCGGCGCTATCGCAAATTGGTGCACATGATACGGCAACGATTCACCCGAAATTTTAGTCAGTTCCGTTAAAGTTTTACCCGAAATAAAAAAAACTTCCAGTGCTCTGGACAGTCTCTGCGGATCATTCGGATGAATTCTCAATGCCGCAACCGGGTCAATCTCTTGCAACTGACGGTGTAAAACGTCCCAACCCTGCTCCGCCGCCTGCTGTTCGATGCGTTCGCGCACCATAGGATCGGCAGGTGGCAACGGCGATAATCCTTCCAGCAACGCCTTGAAATAAAGCATGGTTCCCCCCACCAGCAGCGGGATACGCCCGGCGGCGGTAATGGCGGCCATCTCTTTCAGTGCGTCGGCGCGAAAGTCCGCGGCGGAGTAAGCTTCGGCGGGATCGCGAATATCAATCAGCCGATGCGGTGCCTGCGCCAGTTCTTCAGCGCTCGGTTTGGCCGTGCCGATATCCATGCCGCGATAAATCAGTGCGGAATCCACGCTGATTAATTCCACAGGCAGGCGTTCACGCAGCGCGATCGCCAATGCGGTTTTGCCCGAGGCGGTCGGCCCCATGATAAAGATAGCCGGGGGACGTGGTGTCATTTCAGTTTCAATCATGCCTAAGTGCTGTCAGTGCAGCCTGTAAATCAACAGGTTGTAAAAGTCCGCTGGGTGGTGATTTGACCAGCTGCGGGCAAAGTCGTTCAACGTCGGTCAGCAATTGTATCGCTTGCGAGGTGTTCCACTGTTCATGTTCGCTACCTAAATGGCGGGCAAACCAGGTGGCCAATACCGCGGGCGACATCTCCTGATGCTCGGCCAGATAGCCTAACAGTTCGGGTATCAGTTTTTGTAAATTTTGTTGGCGTAATGGTAAAGGTACTGCGCGCAACGTCACACGCCCGTGATCTACTTGCAGATCCAACCCCATTGTTACCAATAGCGGCTGATGATGTATGCAGGCTGCCGCCTCTTGTTTGTTCAACGTCAGCTTGATGGGGATCAGCAGCGGCTGTGGCCGCAGGCCTTCTTGCGAAGGATTAAGTTGCGCCTGACGTAACCAGCGTTCGGCCACCGGCAGGTTAAGCAACATCAACTGCTGACCGTTTTCAATCAGCGCATAACACGGAGGGTAGATCATCAGCACACGGCCGAAACTGTGCTGACTCCCGGCCAGTGGCGTTTCCTGCTCGGTTTTTACCGGTGGAAACAGCGGTTGCTTCGGTGCTTCTTGCCGTGGCTCAGCCACTGGCGTGGCCTGCAACAGCTTGCCGTACAGCTCACCTTCCCGCTTCTGGTAACCACTGCCCGAATGATAGGCCGGTTGCGGCGCACGTTCACGCGCGACGGCAGGCTCGGTTGATGCGGTTTCTCGGCGCGGTGCAGGCTGCGAAAAATGGTTGCCGCCAGCGGCGACGCGGTTTTCCGGCTGCCAGACCGGTGCCGGTTGCTGATCGGTTTCATCGGTCAACGGCAGCGGCGCATTGCCGACCTGCTGCAACACGGTGGTTACCGCCTGATAGATAAAATCGTGCACCAGCCGAGCCTGATGGAAACGCACCTCGTGCTTGGCCGGGTGAACATTCACATCCACCTGATGCGGGTCTACCTCGAGATACAGCACATAGGCAGGCTGCTGGTCGTCTTTCAGTTGATCCTGATAAGCCTGGCGGATGGCGTGATTGATCAAACGATCGCGCATCATGCGGCTGTTGACGTAGCAATACTGCATTTCGCCCAGTTGCCGGGCACCGGCGGGATCGGCCACCCAGCCGCGAATGGTCAGGTCACCGTGCTGCCAGGAGATGTTCAGCGCATGCTGCAAAAAGGCCGGGCCGCAAATACTGCCCAGACGGCGCTCATACTGGCTCTCGTCTTTCGCTGCGCGATATTGACGCATCAGCTTGCCATTGTGACTAAGGTTGATCGCCACATCGAAACGCGCCAGTGCAATACGTCGCACCACTTCATCGATATGGCCAAATTCGGTTTTCTCGGTGCGCATAAATTTGCGCCGCGCCGGGGTGTTGTAGAACAGATCCAGCACTTCCAGCGTGCTGCCTATCGGGTGTGCCGCCGGCTTGACCGTCACCGCCTGATCGCGGCCTTCGGCATAAGCCTGCCAGGCTTCGTTTTGTTCTGCGGTACGTGAAGTGAGGGTTAAGCGAGAAACCGAGCTGATGCTGGCCAACGCCTCGCCGCGAAAGCCGAGGCTGACAATGGCTTCCAAATCGTCGAGCGTGCTGATTTTACTGGTGGCGTGACGGGCCAACGCCAGAGCCAGGTCGTCCTTGCCAATACCACTGCCGTTATCACGAATGCGGATCAGCTTGGCGCCACCACGCTCGATATCAATATCAATACGCGTCGCCCCGGCATCCAGACTGTTTTCCACCAATTCCTTGACCACCGACGCGGGCCGCTCGACCACTTCACCGGCGGCAATCTGGTTGGCAAGCTGGGGCGGTAACACCTGGATGGGCATGCTGACTCCTGTATTGTGGGCGCTAGGCCTGCGGAATGGTCAGCGTCCGATCCAGCGGCGCGACGTCCGACTTCAGTTTATTCACGCGTTTCAGATCGCTGACGCTGACACCATAACGGCTGGCAATAGAAGTCAAAGTATCACCGCGGGCCACTTTATGCTTCGATGGCTTCTTCACGCTGGGTTTCGCCTTGGCGACCGTGCTGGCTGCAGCGGCGGATTTACCCGCCGGCACCTTGAGGCGCTGGCCGACCCATACGCCATCCTTCTTCAGCTTGTTCAGGTCACGCAACGCCGCCATGGTAGTGCCATAGCTGTCGGCGATCCCGGAGAGCGTTTCCGCCCGCTTCACTACGTGAATCTGCGTTTTACCGCTAATACGGCTGCTGCCGGCCGAACTGACGATCGGTGCAGGCTGACTGACGTCTGGTGTTGAGGAGTTAACCGCCGCTGCGACGTCCAGCGGTCGGTTTTCCACCTTTGGGTCGGCTTGTAGCGGATGCGCCAGGAAATAACTACGCAGGCCGTTGTGGATCGCCCTGGCAATTTTTTCCTGATACGCGCTACTGCCGAGCAGCCGCTCCTCCGTGCTATTACTGATAAATCCTGTTTCCACCAGCAATGATGGAATGTCCGGCGAACGCAGCACGCCAAGGCTGGCGTGTTCCGGACGACGTTTATGCAATGAACCGACGCTCTGTAACTGCTGCAAGACTTTGACCGCAACATCGTAACCCACACGTTGCGAGTGACCGAATTGCAGATCCAGCACTGCCTGGCTCAGGTAAGGATCCGCCTGGCTGTTAGCCAGCAAATCGCCCGCACCGCCCAGCAATTCAGACTGTTTCTCATGCTGTTCCAGCCAGCCCGCCATTTCACTGTTGGCCCGGCGGTTGGACAGAACCCAAACCGAGGCCCCATTGGCACTGCGGTTTGGCGCGGCATCGGCGTGAATGGAGATCAGCACGTTGGCGCCCTGCTTGCGCGCTACGTCGGAACGTCCCATCACCGAGATGAAGTAGTCACCATTGCGCGTCAGGACCGGTTTGAACTGAGGATCGGCATCCAACAACGCCTGCAGGCGACGAGCAATAGCGATAGTGACATTCTTCTCTTTCAGGCCGTTCGGGCCGATAGCGCCCGGATCCTGCCCGCCGTGACCGGCGTCAATGGCTACCACTACCCGATCGCCGGAACCTGCGGAAACGCGGCTGCTGCGCGGCGTAATTTCCGATGCGGTCCCCGCAACTACGGTTGTCTTGTTGCTGAACGGATTCGAACCGCTTGGTGCTTTACGCACCGGTGCCGGTTCATCAGGCTCACTCACCACGACTGGCGCTTTACGCGTTGGCTGGCTCACCACCGGCGCAGGTACCGGAGCTTTACGCACTATGTTGGTATTAGCGCTACCCTCGGCGGCAATGGTAAACACCACGGTATAGATACTGCCGCTTTGGCGTGTTGCCACCCGGGTCTTCGAACGTTGGGTCAGGTCAAACACCAGCCGCACGCTCTGGGCGTCTTTCGGCGTACTGGAGCGGATGCTTTTCACCAGGTTTTGACCGCTAAAATTCAGCGGCAGGCCGCCGACCTTGCCCTTCTGGTTAACGTCCAGGACCACGCGGTCCGGGCCATGCAGTGGGAAAAAGGCATAATCCGGCGGGCCGTTGAAACTCACCGAGACGGTGGCTTCGCGTTGGGCATTGGTGACTTTAATATCAGACAGCGACGATGCGGCCAGCGCACTGGCCGCACCCAAAGGCCCCAATACGGCGATCAGGGCGATTACGAATAGTTTTCTCAACGCATACGTCATTGCGGCGTCATTCCTGTGGCCCGTGAATACGGTCTAAAAGCTGGCTGCCGTAGGCGGAAACCGCCTGAATTTTTGCTTCTCGCCCCTGATCCTGATAGCTGAGATGCAGCTCCAGATCCGGCTCCGGCAATACGCCCGTGCCCTGCTGTGGCCATTCCACCAGGCAAATAGCATCCTGCGCAAAATAATCGCGAATGCCCATAAATTCGAGTTCTTCCGGATCGGCCAGGCGGTACAAATCAAAATGGTATACCGCCAGCGGCTGCAGCGCATAAGGCTCTACCAGCGTGTAAGTGGGGCTTTTAACATTGCCCTGATGACCCAACGCCTGCAGGAAACCACGGCTGAAGGTGGTTTTACCGGCGCCCAGGTCACCGTAAAGGTAAATTACGCTGGCACGATCGCACGCCTTAGCCAAGACGGCACCCAGTGCGACAGTCGCTGCCTCATCCGGCAGAGGTAAAACGAGTTCTTTCATTCGATAGTTTCTATTTATGCCAACTCAGGATTAACGTAATAAGGAATTTCCGGCAGTAAGTCACTTGCCAGCATCCCCCTGATTCCTTGTCTTGCCGCCACGCGATCGGCGGCTGCGCCATGCGCCACACATCCGGCACAGGCTGCATCATACAGCGAGAGCTTTTGCCCCAGCAAACCGCCGATGATACCCGACAAAACATCGCCCATTCCGCCGGAGGCCATGCCGGCATTGCCGACGTCGGCGATCGCCATCTGGCCGTACTGGTCGGCAATCAGCGTGCCCGCACCTTTCAGCACGGCTATGCCACCGTATTGCGCCACCAGTTTACGCACTGCAAGTAAGCGATCACTCTCAATCTCGGCGGTACGGCACCCCAGCAGGCGTGCCGCCTCCCCAGGATGCGGGGTAATCACACGATTCTGACGCTTCTCGGGATTTAATGCCAGCAAGTTCAACGCATCCGCGTCCCATAACGCCGGTTTATCACTGGCTTGCAATACTTTCAGCGCATTCCTACCCCATTCGCCCTGGCCCAGTCCCGGCCCCACCACCAGAACATCAGCCCAGTCGAGCGCCTGCTGCAATGCTTCGTCACTTAAAGGCTGTACCATCAGCTCAGGCCTGGCGGTCAATAATGGCCCGACATGCTCTATGTGAGTAAGCACTCGCACCAATCCGGCGCCGCTGCGCAGTGCCGCCTCTGCCGCCATGCGTATCGCACCGCCAAAACCATGATCGCCGCCAACCACCAACAAACGCCCTTGTTCACCTTTATGCGAGCACGGACGACGCGGTTTCAGCCACAGAGGCAGGGACTCGGCAGTAAGCCGCTGAATCTGTGTCGGTTGCTTCGCCAGCCAACCCGATAATCCTAGCGTACTCTGGTGAAGTTGCCCGACCCAATCACGGGCCTGACCGGTTAATAAGCCCGGTTTAAGGGCAATAAACGTCATAGTGTGCGAAGCGCGGATCACCCCCCCAGGCACAGCACCGCTTTCGGCCAGCAAGCCCGAGGGAATATCAAGTGCGATCACCGGTGCGCAGCTGCGGTTCGCGGCTTCAATCAGCGCATCGTATGGCGCACGCGGCGCACGACTCAGCCCGGTACCAAGCAAGCCGTCGATGATCAGATCACTATCTTCCGGCCAACGACTGTCAGCCGGATGAATTTCACCACCGGCGGCCAACCAGGCCTGTCGCGCTTCTGCGGCCTCGGGTGGCAGTGGGCGTGTGCCTTCGCAGGCGATCAAACTGACCTTAACACCGGCCGCCGCTGCCAGTCTGGCGACCACGTAACCGTCGCCGCCGTTGTTGCCATGGCCACACAGCACCAGCCAGTGGTGAGCGGCCGGGTACTGGTCGCGTGCCAGGATGTAAGCCGCCTCTCCGGCACGTTGCATCAGTTGGTAGAGTGAAATCCCCAGCGAGGCAGCGGCGCTGGCTTCAGCCCGCCGGATCCAGTCTGCAGACCAGACAGAGTGTGATAAACTAGCGGAGTATTGTTTTTCACTGTGGCCCGTCATGACTCACCCCCTCGATCTCAATCAACTCGCCCAACATATCAAGCAATGGGGCCAATCGCTAGGATTCCAGCAGGTAGGCATCTGCGACACCGATCTTAGCGCGGAAGAGCCTAAACTGCAGGCCTGGCTGGACAAACAATACCACGGCGAAATGGAGTGGATGGCGCGCCACGGTATGCTGCGCGCCCGGCCCCATGAGCTACTGCCCGGCACCCTGCGGGTGATCAGCGTGCGCATGAACTATCTACCGGCCAAAGCGGCCTTTGCCAGCACGCTGCAGAACCCCGAATTGGGCTATGTCAGCCGCTATGCGTTGGGGCGTGATTATCACAAACTGCTACGCCAACGGCTGAAAAAGCTTGGCGATCAGATCCAGGCCTACTGCGGCGAACTGAATTTCCGCCCTTTTGTCGACTCCGCGCCGGTGATGGAACGCGCATTGGCCTCCAAGGCCGGGATTGGCTGGGTTGGTAAACACTCACTTATTCTCAACCGCGAAGCCGGCTCCTGGTTCTTTCTCGGCGAACTGCTGATCGATCTGCCCTTGCCGGTGGATGAACCGCAACAGGAACAATGCGGCCGCTGCGTCGCCTGTATC
The DNA here is from genome assembly GCF_056376275.1 of Serratia sp. AR11. Lineage (NCBI taxonomy): Bacteria > Pseudomonadati > Pseudomonadota > Gammaproteobacteria > Enterobacterales > Yersiniaceae > Serratia > Serratia sp. AR11. The sequence goes on along the minus strand of NZ_CM150739.1, from coordinate 351,338 downwards.
ACCACTTGCCCGACCGGAGCCATCGTCGCGCCCTATACCGTGGATGCCCGGCGCTGCATCTCCTATCTCACCATCGAGCTGGAAGGCGCCATTCCTGAAGAATTTCGGCCGTTGTTAGGCAACCGTATCTACGGCTGTGATGATTGCCAGCTTATCTGCCCCTGGAACCGCTTCTCACAGCTCACTGACGAAGATGATTTCAGCCCGCGTGCCGCACTGCATGCGCCGCAGCTGATTGAACTGTTCGCCTGGACGGAAGAGAAATTCCTGCGCATCACCGAAGGTTCTGCCATCCGACGCATCGGCCATTTACGCTGGTTGCGTAATATTGCCGTGGCGCTGGGTAATGCCCCCTATCAGGATGCCATAGTGATCGCGCTGCGCTCCCGGCTGGAACAGGACGCTATGCTGGATGAACATATCCACTGGGCACTGAAGCAGCAATTGGGGCGGCGTGAGGAGCAAGGTATAGAAGTGCAGACAATGCAGAAAAAACGATTGATACGGGCTGTGGAAAAAGGATTACCGAGGGATGCCTAAAACCCTGCGTTCAGGCCCAATAGTCACTCTGTGGATTTGTGCATAAAAATAAAAATGCTTTGTCTTTCAACTGCAACAAAAAGAGCAAGTGATCGGCATAACGTTTGCCGATAAATAAATATCGTTATAAATCAAACTAATAAATATTTCATTTGTGTGGCGTTGATTTTTTGAGCTGAGGGTATTATGTACGCTACCTGTGGATAAGTCTGTTCACAACATTTCGACAGGGTATGTACAACAAGACAGGAAGCCGCGCCGCTAAAGGCGTTGGACTGAGTTAAATCGAAGATAAAATTGGAGCGGGAAACGAGACTCGAACTCGCGACCCCGACCTTGGCAAGGTCGTGCTCTACCAACTGAGCTATTCCCGCATTGAGATGCTTTGGGCATCCGGCCATCAAACAACAACATGGCCTTTGAATTTTTTGGAGCGGGAAACGAGACTCGAACTCGCGACCCCGACCTTGGCAAGGTCGTGCTCTACCAACTGAGCTATTCCCGCGTCGCATGGGTACTACTTGATACTTTTTTTATTCATCACGCCACCTAAGCAGCATTGTTGAATTTGGAGCGGGAAACGAGACTCGAACTCGCGACCCCGACCTTGGCAAGGTCGTGCTCTACCAACTGAGCTATTCCCGCCCGGCGTAACGATGTCGGAACTAAACGAAATTCTTCATCGGTACGGGGTGCGCATTATACGAGAAATCCTTTCTGCCGCAAGCCCCTGAAAGCAAAAAAACGCGTTTTTTGTTTGTTTGCCGATTAAAGCGCCAAACTGGTTAATTAAGCGGCGGAATTGGCCGCTTGCAGTAATAAGGCCCCCTGTTCAGGGGGCTGACATCCATTATAGCTGGATGAAATGCTCACGGTAATAGGCCAATTCGCCCACCGACTCACGGATATCATCCATAGCCTGATGAGTGCCCTGCTTTTTAAAACCGCTGAGGATTTCCGGTTTCCAACGGCGCGCCAGCTCCTTCAAAGTGCTGACATCCAGATAGCGGTAATGGAAGTAGGCTTCCAGTTCCGGCATATAACGGAACAGGAAGCGGCGGTCCTGCCCCACACTGTTGCCGCAGATTGGTGATTTGCCCGCCGGTACCCACTGTTGCAAAAAGGCGATGGTGGCCAACTCGGCGGCATGGTCGTCGTACTGACTGGCCTTCACCCTTTCCACCAGTCCGCTGCCGGTATGAGTCCGCACGTTCCAGTCATCCATCAGGCCAAGCTGTTCGTCGGATTGATGCACGGCGATCACTGGCCCTTCCGCGAGGATATTCAGATTGGCGTCGGTGACCAGGGTAGCGATCTCGATAATGCGATCGCGTTCTGGATCCAACCCGGTCATCTCCAGATCGATCCAAATCAGGTTATTTTCGTTTCCTGTCATGATATTTCCTGCGTAAAAGCCAAAAGATAAACAAACTATAGGCAAGGCGGCGAGCGACGCTGGCTGTTTGCCGACGGTAGTAGGCTGCACGTGGCGGCTAACAACGGTTATTTAATATAAAATAGCGTGTATCATAGTCCTTTTGGTCGCCATGAGCGATAAAGCGGATTCAAGTGAGGCGCAGTGAGCAAGAACAAACTGTCCAAAGGTCAAGAACGCCGCGTGCAGGCGAACCATCAACGTCGCCTGAAGCGCACTGACAACAAACCGGAACTGGATGATTCCCAACTGGGTGAGCCGCAGGACGGCATCGTCATCAGTCGTTTCGGCATGCACGCCGACGTTGAAGCAGCGGATGGCACTCAGCACCGCTGTAACATCCGCCGTACGTTACGTTCGCTGGTGACCGGCGATCGTGTGGTATGGCGCCCTGGCGTCGGCACCCATGCCGGGGTGAAGGGCATCGTAGAGGCCGTGCATGAACGCACTTCCGTACTGAACCGCCCCGACATCTACGACGGCGTGAAGCCCATCGCCGCCAATATCGATCAGATCGTCATCGTCTCCGCCATCCTGCCAGAGCTGTCGCTGAATATGATCGACCGCTATCTGGTGGCCTGTGAAACGCTGGAAGTCGAGCCGCTGATCGTACTGAACAAAATCGATTTGCTGGATGCCGAAGCACGCAAGACCGTCGACGGGATGATGGATATCTACCGCCATATCGGCTACCGGGTGTTGGAAGTTTCCAGCCAGACGCGTGAAGGCATGGAGGCGTTTGAACAAGCGCTGGCCGACCGTATCAGTATCTTTGCCGGCCAGTCCGGGGTGGGTAAATCCAGCCTGCTGAACGCCCTGCTGCCACCGAGCGATAAGCAAATTCTGGTAAATCAGGTTTCCGATGTCTCTGGCCTCGGGCAACATACCACCACCGCTGCGCGGCTGTACCATTTCCAGCACGGCGGCGATGTGATCGATTCACCGGGTGTGCGTGAGTTTGGTCTGTGGCATCTGGAGCCGGAACAAGTGACTCAAGCCTATGTCGAATTCCGTGACTATTTGGGCGGTTGCAAATTCCGCGACTGCCGCCACGATACCGACCCAGGCTGCGCCATCCGCGGGGCGATGGAGAAAGGCGATATCGCGAAAGAGCGTTTCGAAAACTACCATCGCATTCTGGAAAGCATGGCCTCCGTGAAGGTTCGCAAGAACTTCACCGACGCCGCAGGCTGATAATACCGGGCGGCGTTGACTGTGGCGGAGCCACGGTTACAATGCGCGCCCTTTACCCCGATTCACGAGGTTAATGTGCTGGATAGCATCAAAATTAAATTGCAGTATTGGTTACCCAAGCTGGCGCTGACGCGCCTGGCCGGCTGGGGCGCAGATAAACAAGCCGGTTGGCTGACCCAGCTAGTGGTGAAGGGCTTCGCCCGCTATTACCGCGTGGATATGCAGGAAGCACAAAATCCTGACCTGACCTCTTATGCGACCTTCAACGACTTCTTTGTTCGCCCACTGCGTGACGGCGCACGTCCGATCGTCGATGGCACCCACTGGCTGGCGCTGCCTGCAGATGGCGCGATAAGCCAACTCGGCCCGATCAACGACGACCAGATTTTCCAGGCTAAAGGTCATTACTACAGCCTTGAGGCGCTGCTGGCCGGCAACTACATACTGGCTGAGCCGTTCCGCAACGGCCTGTTCGCCACCACTTACCTGGCACCTCGCGACTATCACCGTGTGCATATGCCATGCGATGGCGTACTGCGCGAAATGATCTATGTTCCGGGCGACCTGTTTTCTGTTAACCCGCTGACCGCGGCCAACGTGCCAAACCTGTTTGCCCGCAATGAGCGTGTGATCTGCGTATTCGATACCGCTATCGGGCCTATGGTGCAGATCCTGGTGGGCGCCACCATCGTCGGCAGCATCGAAACCGTCTGGGCCGGTACCGTTACGCCGCCGCGCGAAGGCGTCATCAAGCGCTGGACCTATCCGGCAGAAGGCACTGAAGGCGCTATCGCACTGGAGAAAGGGGCAGAGATGGGCCGCTTCAAGCTCGGCTCGACGGTCATCAACCTGTTTACCCCAGGCAGCGTGCAGTTTGCCCCGCAGTTGAACAACGGCACCGTGACCCGTATGGGCGAAGCCTTCGCAGAAATCCCGGCTGCATCTGTCGCCGCTGAAACAACGCAGATCTAAGGGAATTGTTACTGTGCGCCTGATTATCACGCTATTGCTCGGTTGTTTACTGTCTCAACCGGTGCTGGCCGCCGCGGTGCCTACCGAAACACAGCTCAAGCAAGAGCTGAAGCAGGCAGAAGGCAACAAAAACGCGCCTAATCAGGCGGAAACCACTGAGGCGCTGCAAAGCGCCCTCAACTGGTTATCGGAACGCAAAGAGTCGCTGACGCGTGTTGAGCAGTATCAGCGGGTGATTGACGATTTCCCGAAGATGACGCAGGAACTGCGTCGTCAGTTGGTCATTGAAGAAAGCAAGATCCTGCCGAATGGCGACAACCTGCCGGCCAGCGATCTGGAGCAGCAGATCCTGCAGACCAGCAGCCTGCTGTTGGAACAAGCCCGTCTGCTGCAACAGGAGCAGGAGCGAACGCGGGAAATCAGCGACTCTCTCGGCCAATTGCCACAGCAGCAGACCGACGCTCGCCGGGCGCTGACGGAAGTGCAGCGCCGTCTGCAGGCTCAACCCGCTAACCCAACTACCCCGCATGCTCAGGCCGCACTGGCGCTATTGCAAACCGAAGCCGCTGCGCGCAAGGCCAAGGTCGATGAACTCGAGCTGGCGCAACTGTCGGCCAATAATCGTCAGGAACTGGCGCGGATGCGCGCTGAAGTCTACAAAAAGCGCCACGAGAAAATCGACATCCAACTGCAGGCGCTGCGCAATAACCTCAATGCCCAGCGGCAACGTGAAGCCGAACTGGCACTGGAAAAAACCGAACAGTTGGCCGAGCAGAACGGTGACCTGCCAAAAAGCATCAGCCAGCAGCTACAGATCAACCGTGAGCTTTCCGCCGCGTTGAACAATCAGGCCCAGCGCATGGATCTGATCTCATCCCAACAACGTCAGGCTGCCGCGCAAACGCTGCAGGTACGCCAGGCATTAAGCACCATCATCGAACAGGCCCAATGGCTTGGCTCCTCGTCCGCACTGGGAGAAACCCTGCGCGCCCAGGTGGCGACGCTGCCGGAAATGCCCAAGCCACAGCAGTTGGACGGCGATATGGCTCAGCTGCGCGTACAGCGGCTGCAGTTTGAAAGCCAACTGGAGAAGCTCTCACAGCGGGAGTTTAAACGCGACGACGGTAGCGAACTGACCAGCGCGGAACGACGTATCGTCGACGCCCAGTTGCGTACCCAGCGCGAACTGCTCAATTCACTGCTTTCCGGCTGCGATACCCAAATTCTCGAGCTGACCAAGCTGAAAGTGGCCAACACCCAGCTGATTGAGGCCCTGAACGAAATCCGGGACGCCACCCACCGTTATCTGTTCTGGGTGCCGGACATTAATCCGATCAACCTGTCCTACCCGATTAACGTGGCGCACGATCTCACTGTGTTACTGTCACTGGATACGCTGTCACAACTCGGCGGCGCCTTTATGATGATGGTGACCAGCAAGGAAACGCTAATCCCGATTTTCGGTGCCCTGTTGCTGGTGATTTTCAGCATCAGTTCCCGCAAGCACTACCACGCCTTCCTGACCCGGGCCAGCAGCCGGGTCGGCAAAGTTACCCAGGATGAGTTTTTCCTGACGGTTCGCACCGTGTTCTGGTCGATTCTGGTGGCGCTGCCACTACCGGTGCTGTGGGCGGCGCTCGGTTTTGGCCTGCAGAGTGCCTGGAACTATCCGGTAGCCGAAGCCATCGGCAAGGGCGTCACCGCCACGCTGCCTATTTTGTGGGTCTGTATGATCTGCGCCGCCTTTGCCCACCCCCAGGGGCTGTTTATCGTGCACTTCCGCTGGCCAGTGAAGCAGGTTTCACGCGCCATGCGTTACTACAAGATGTCGATCTGGCTGATCGTGCCGCTGATCATGGCGCTGATTACCTTCGACAGCCTGAAAGAGCGCGAATTTGCCAACACCCTCGGCCGGCTGTGCTTTATCTTGCTATGTCTGGCATTGGCCCTGGTAACCAACAGCCTGAAACGTGCCGGCATCCCGCTGTATCTGGACAAGAAAGGCTCCGGCGAGAACATGGTCAACACCGCGCTGTGGGGGCTGCTGCTGTCGGCTCCGGTGCTGGCGGCGCTGGCCTCGGCCGTCGGTTACCTGACCACGGCGCAGGCGCTGCTGGCGCGTCTGGAAACCTCGGTAGCCATCTGGTTCTTCCTGCTGGTGATTTACCATATTATCCGTCGCTGGATGCTGATCCAACGGCGGCGCATCGCCTTCGACCGCGCCAAGCAGCGCCGCGCCGATATCCTGGCGCAGCGCGCCAGAGGCGAAGAGGAAACGCCGCATACGCCTAACAGTACCGAAGGCTCGATGGACATGGATGATTCGGAGATCGATCTGGACACCATCAGCGCCCAGTCGCTGCGATTGGTGCGTTCGATCCTGACCATGATCGCGCTGGTGTCGGTGATCGTCCTGTGGTCGGAGATCCATTCCGCCTTCGCTTTCCTTGAAAACATCACCCTGTGGAACGTCAGCTCCACGGTTAACGGCGTGGATACCCCACACCCCATCACCCTGGGCGCGGTGCTGATCGCCATTTTAGTGCTGATCGTCACCATGCAGTTGGTACGTAATCTACCGGCTCTGCTGGAGCTGGCGGTGCTGCAGCATCTGGATCTGACGCCGGGTACCGGCTATGCCATTACCACCATTACCAAGTACCTGCTGCTGCTGTTCGGCGCAGTACTGAGTTTTTCCTGGATCGGTATTGAGTGGTCGAAACTGCAATGGGTAGTGACCGCGCTCAGCGTGGGGTTGGGCTTTGGTATGCAGGAGATCTTCTCCAACTTTATCTCCGGCCTGATCATTTTGTTCGAAAAGCCGATCCGCATTGGCGATACCGTGACGATCCGTAATCTGACCGGCAGCGTCACCAAGATCAACACCCGTGCCACCACCATTTCGGACTGGGATCGCAAAGAGATCATCGTGCCGAATAAGGCCTTTATCACCGAACAGTTCATTAACTGGTCGCTGTCGGATAACCTGACCCGTGTGGTATTGACCGTGCCGGCGCCAGGGGATGCCAACAGCGAAGAGGTGACCAAGATCCTGACCAACGCTGCCGAACGCTGTTCACTGGTGCTCGATACCCCCGCGCCAGAGGTGTATTTGGTCGATCTGCAGCAGGGCATCCAGATCTTTGAGTTGCGTATCTATGCCGCCGAGATGGGCCACCGCATGCCGCTACGCCACGAGATCCATCAGTTGATTCTGGACGGTTATCGCGAACACGGCATTACGCTGCCATACCCACCGTTCCAGGTACGCAGCGAGACGCTCTCACGCCTGACCAGCAATGGCCGTACGCCGCCGTCCACCCCGCCGCCGAACACCAAACGCGAATCAGGCAGTCTGTAAGCGCAGAATGCAAAAAGGGTTCGGCCATGGCCGAACCCTTTTATCACCACAATATATCCTATGGCTTTCATGTTGCAGCTAGGCGCCCAGCTCGCTCATCCCCAGGCGCTTACTTCAGTAAGTAACTGGGGTGAGCGAGTGCAGGTAACAACGCTGCGGCTTGAAAGACGACGGATATATAGTTATGCGCGATCGACCGGGAACGCCAGCACTTCACTCAGGCTCTCGGCACCCAACGCCAACATCACCAAACGGTCAACCCCCAGCGCCACGCCAGAGCATTCAGGCATGCCGTGCTGCAAAGCATCCAGCAGGTTGTTATCAATCGGATGCTGTGGCAGGCCACGTTCCGCACGCTTGCGGTTGTCCTGGGCAAAACGCTGTCCTTGTTCGCGACTGTCCGTCAGTTCACGGAAGCCATTCGCCAGCTCAATGCCTTTGAAGTAAACCTCGAAACGCTCCGCCACCCGGTGATCCTCGGTACTGATCTCCGCCAGCGACGCCTGGCTGGCCGGGAAGTGATAAACGAACGCCGGTTTGTCACGGCCAATGTGCGGCTCCACGCCGACGGTGAACAGCAACTGCAACAGCGTATCGCGATCTTCTTCCGTATCGGCAATGTTGCTCAGATCCAGCTTGGCCGCCGCTTCACGCAGTTGTGCCTTCTCCGCTGACAGCGGATCGATATCCAGATGGCGCAGGAAAGCCTGCTGATAGGACAGGGTTTCCGCGCTGTCGCAATCCAGCACCTGCTGCAGCAGATCGTCCACCTCATTCATCAGACGGTACATGTCGTAATGCGGGCGGTACCACTCCAGCATGGTGAATTCCGGGTTGTGGTGACGGCCGGCTTCTTCATTACGGAAGCTGCGCCCCATCTGATAGATCGGACCGCTGCCCGCCGCCAGCAAGCGCTTCATGTGGTATTCCGGGCTGGTCATCATGTACAGCGTCAGGCCATCCGCCGCGCCGGGCCCGACGAAACGCGTCTGGAACGGGAACAGGTGGATATCGGTGACCGTCGCCTGGCTCATGGTTGGCGTCTCAACTTCCAATACGCCACGATCGGCGAAGAAACGCCGGATCTCAGTCAGGATCGCTGCGCGCTTCAACAAATTGGCGATGGGTGCACTTGGCTGCCAGCTTGCCGTTTCGCTCATGGTAATTACTCCGAAATCAAACAGGGGATGCAGTCTACTCGTATCCCGGCATGCAAACAAATTCTTAACAGGCCCTGGACTTTTAACCGCGACATTACCTGATAAATAGTTAGTAATAAGGTTAATAAAAGGTGAATAAACGTTAAATCCTGCCTGCGGTAAATTATCCTCCCGGTCGGCGGTTAAAAGGCAAAACAATCGATCACATCAAATTTCTTCTACTTAACTTTAGGTATAGTTAATTCCACATTATTGGTGGGAGATATCTATCCTTAGTATTAATGCAACGACAATAAACTCAGTTAGTTAGCACCCGAAGTTTTTTATAAATATTAAGCATAGATATTTAATTTGCCGTTCTTAACAAGAATATTGGAGGAATGCAGTGCAAACCTTTAACGCCGATCTTGCCATTATTGGGGCCGGGGGTGCTGGTTTACGTGCAGCAATAGCCGCAGCGGAAGCCAACCCCCAACTGAAAATCGCGCTAATCTCAAAAGTCTACCCGATGCGCAGCCATACGGTTGCCGCTGAAGGAGGCTCCGCCGCCGTCACTCAGGATCACGATAGCTTCGACTACCACTTCAACGACACCGTTGCCGGTGGCGATTGGCTGTGTGAACAGGACGTGGTCGACCATTTCGTCCACAACTGCCCGCGCGAAATGACCCAGCTTGAGCAATGGGGTTGTCCATGGAGCCGTAAAGAGGACGGTTCAGTCAACGTACGTCGCTTCGGCGGCATGAAGATTGAGCGCACCTGGTTCGCCGCCGACAAGACCGGCTTCCACATGCTGCACACCCTGTTCCAGACCTCGCTCAAATACCCGCAAATCCAACGTTTCGACGAGCACTTCGTGCTGGATATTCTGGTGGATGACGGCCAGGCCCGCGGCCTGGTGGCGATGAACATGATGGAAGGCACCCGCGTGCAGATCCGTGCCAATGCGGTAGTCATGGCTACCGGCGGTGCCGGCCGCGTGTACCGCTATAACACCAACGGCGGTATCGTCACCGGTGATGGCATGGGCATGGCGTTCCACCACGGCATACCTCTGCGTGATATGGAGTTCGTCCAATATCACCCTACCGGCCTGCCGGGCTCCGGTATCCTGATGACCGAAGGCTGCCGTGGCGAAGGCGGCATTCTGGTAAACAAAGACGGCTACCGCTACCTGCAGGACTACGGCATGGGGCCGGAAACCCCGCTGGGTGAGCCAAAGAACAAATACATGGAACTGGGCCCGCGCGACAAGGTTTCACAGGCTTTCTGGCATGAATGGCGTGCCGGCCGTACCGTTGCTACCCCACGCGGAGACGTGGTTTATCTCGACCTGCGCCACCTGGGTGAAAAGAAACTGCTGGAACGTCTGCCGTTCATCTGTGAACTGGCCAAGGCCTATGTCGGCGTCGACCCGGTGAAAGAGCCGATCCCGGTACGTCCGACCGCGCACTACACCATGGGCGGCATTGAAACCGATCAAAACTGCGAAACCCGTATCAAAGGGCTGTTTGCCGTCGGTGAATGTTCCTCCGTCGGCCTGCACGGCGCCAACCGTCTGGGTTCCAATTCGCTGGCGGAACTGGTGGTGTTCGGCCGGGTAGCCGGTGAACAAGCCGCTCGCCGCGCGCTGGAAACCGGCCCGGCGAACGGTAGTGCTCTGGATGCACAAGGGCGCGACGTCGAAACCCGGCTGAGCAACCTGATGAAACAGGAAGGCAACGAGAACTGGGCCAAAATCCGCGACGAGATGGGCATGTCGATGGAAGAAGGCTGCGGTATTTACCGCACGCCGGAACTGATGCAGAAAACCGTCGATAAACTGGCCGAGCTGAAAGAACGCTTCAAGCGCGTCAAAATTACCGACAGCTCCAGCGTGTTCAATACCGATCTGCTGTACACCATCGAGCTGGGTTACGGGCTGGACGTGGCCGAATGCATGGCGCATTCCGCCTTCAACCGTAAAGAATCCCGCGGTGCCCACCAGCGTCTGGACGAAGGCTGCACCGAACGTGACGACGTGAATTTCCTCAAGCATACGCTGGCGTTCCATAACCCGAACGGCGCACCACGCCTGGAATACAGCGACGTGAAGATCACCAAACTGCCACCGGCCAAACGTGTTTACGGCGCTGAAGCCGAAGCGCAGGATAAAAAGGATAAGGAGCAGGCAAATGGCTGAGATGAACACCCTGAAAATCGAGGTCATGCGCTATAACCCGGAACGCGACTCTGAGCCGCATTTCGAGACCTTCGCGGTGCCTTATGATGAGCAAACCTCGTTGCTCGACGCCCTGGGCTACATCAAGGATAACCTGGCCCCCGACCTTTCCTACCGCTGGTCATGCCGTATGGCGATCTGCGGCTCGTGCGGCATGATGGTCAACCGGGTACCAAAGCTGGCCTGTAAAACTTTCCTGCGCGAGTACACTGGCGGCATGAAGGTCGAAGCGCTGGGCAACTTCCCGATTGAGCGCGATCTGGTGGTCGACATGACCCACTTTATCGAAAGTCTGGAGGCGATTAAGCCTTACATCATCGGCAATAACCGCAAGCCGGAAGATGGCCCTAACGTGCAGACTCCGGCGCAGATGGCCAAGTATCACCAGTTCTCCGGCTGCATCAACTGCGGTCTGTGTTATGCCGCTTGCCCGCAGTTCGGCCTGAACCCTGAGTTTATCGGCCCGGCGGCGATCACCCTGGCGCACCGCTATAACCTGGATAACCGCGACCACGGCCAGAAACAGCGTATGGCGCAGCTCAACGGTGACAATGGCGTCTGGAGCTGTACCTTTGTCGGTTACTGCTCTGAAGTATGTCCGAAACACGTCGACCCGGCCGCTGCCATCCAGCAGGGCAAGGTAGAAAGTGCCAAAGACTTCATGATCGCCATGCTGAAGCCGCAATAAGGGAGATAAACAGCAATGACAACACAACGTAAGCCCTATGTGCGCACCATGACGCCGACCTGGTGGCAAAAGCTCGGCTTCTACCGTTTCTATATGCTGCGTGAAGGCACCTCGGTGCCGGCGGTCTGGTTCAGTATTGTGCTGATCTACGGCGTCTTTGCGCTAAAAGGCGGAGTAGACAGTTGGGCCGGTTTCGTCGGTTTTCTGCAAAACCCGCTGGTGCTGCTGATTAACTTCGTCGCGCTACTGGCCGCACTGCTGCATACCAAGACCTGGTTCGATTTGGCGCCAAAAGCCGCCAACATTGTGGTTAACAGCGAGAAAATGGGCCCGGGGCCAATAGTGAAAACGCTATGGGCGGTGACGATAGTTGCCAGCGTGGTCATTCTGGCCGTGGCCTTGGTGTAATCCGGAGGAAACATGATAAATCAAGCACCTAAACGCTCAGACGAACCGGTTTTCTGGGGATTATTCGGCGCCGGCGGCATGTGGGGAGCCATTATCGCCCCCGCCATAGTGCTGCTGGTCGGCATTCTGCTGCCATTGGGGTTATTCCCAGGCGATGCGCTGGGCTATGACCGCGTACTGGCCTTCTGCCAGAGCCTGATCGGCCGCCTGTTCCTGTTGCTGATGATTATCCTGCCGCTGTGGTGCGGTCTGCACCGTATCCACCATGCGATGCACGATTTGAAAATCCATGTGCCGGCCGGCAAATGGGTCTTCTACGGCCTGGCTGCCATCCTCAGCGTAGTGACCGTGATCGGCGTAGTGACTCTGTAAGCCTCTTCTGGCGGCCACTTCCGTTGGCCGCCTTTTACATCTCTTAATGACTGCTGAACTTCAGCCCGAGTATGCCGACAACGATCAGGCACAGGCTGAGAATGCGTGCGATATTGGTTGATTCGCCCAGTAGCACCATCCCCATAATCGCGGCACCTACCGCACCAATACCGGTCCAGACCGCGTAGGCCGTGCCGGCCGGCAGCGTTTTCATGGCATGCGCCAGCAACAGCATACTGACCACCATGGCGGCAATAGTGATAAGGCTGGGTGTCAGACGGGTAAAACCGTGAGTGTATTTCAAACCGATAGCCCACACTACTTCAAGCAAACCGGCAATAAGCAGAATAATCCAAGCCATGAAACAGGCTCCATTACCATGGGGTCGTCCCCGGATACAGATGCGTAAACAGGTCGTCCCGTTTAGCGTTGTGATATGCCCGGAGATTATACCTGCAGCCAGGGAGGATAACAGCACAAAGGTGCCTGCCGGGAAAGGCTCAGCGGAGAAAGCGGTATCCCACGACGATGCCCTTTTGCGGCCGTTCGCGGAATACCGCAGAAATCAGCAAGGTGGGTTATTCGGCGCTACGCTGGATGGCCTTACCACCAGCCTGAATATCTTCGCCCACGCCTTGAGTGGTATTGCATGCGGTCAATGAGGCCAAGAACATCAAAGAGAAAATCGCGATAATACTTTTCTTCAGCATATGAAAGCCCTTATTTGTCAGTGATGAAAAAGTACGGCTTTCTAAGCTTAGTAAATATCAGCGAGAGTTGCTGTTTAGAATGGTCTTATTTCGCACTAATACATTAGTGCATTTGATACTTATTAACTGGCCGTACGCGAGATAGCGCCGCCAAGGTGCTGAACGTCTTCACCGAATCCACGGAAAGTATTACATCCGCTAAGGGACATCAGTAGCAACAGGGAGATAACGGCCAACAGAGTTTTCTTCATTATGCAGATTCTGCCAACAATTTGCGGGGATAAAACAAAGGAGCCCAACGAGGCTCCTTTGTATTGAAACTTATTTTACGCGTGATACGTATTCGCCAGAGCGGGTGTCAACACGGACAACTTCGCCAATCTGCACGAACAATGGCACTTTAACCACGGCGCCGGTGCTCAGGGTCGCAGGCTTGCCGCCGGTACCGGCAGTATCGCCTTTCAGGCCAGGATCGGTATCAGTGATTTCAGCTTCGATGAAGTTCGGTGGCTGAACAGCGATAGGACGACCGTCCCACAGGGTAACGATACATTCTGCGTTATCTTGCAGCCATTTTGCCGCGTCAGATACGGTTTTCTCTTCAACACCGTGCTGCTCGAAAGTCTCAGGGTGCATGAAGTGGTAGAACTCACCGTCGTTGTACAGGTAGTTCATGTTGGTATCTACAACGTCTGCACCTTCGCAAGAGTCAGTAGATTTAAAGGTTTTCTCTACACGGCTGCCGGTCAGCAGGCGACGCATTTTAACGCGCGCAAACGCCTGGCCCTTGCCCGGCTTAACAAACTCACTGGATTCGATAGCGTAAGGCTCGCCCTCGAACATGATTTTAAGACCCGGACGGAAATCGTTGCTAGAATAAGTCGCCATGATGGCCCTCTGAATATTTAAACTGGTAGCTTAGCCAAAAAAATGGCACACATTATAACCCAAAATACGGCATATAGAGAAGATTGGTTGCATCAACTCGCCGATGTTATTACCGATCCCGATGAATTACTGCAGCTTTTGTCACTGAATACGCATCCGGAATTGCCACAGGGCCGTGAAGCCCGTCGGTTGTTTGCGCTGCGCGTCCCCCGCTCTTTCGTAGCCCGCATGCAGCCTGGCGATGCCAATGACCCGCTGCTGCGCCAGGTTCTGACTGCCAGCGAAGAATTCATCAATGCGCCTGGCTTCACCACCGATCCGCTTGATGAACAGCGTAGCGTAGTGCCGGGGCTGCTGCATAAATACCGTAATCGTGCTTTGCTGCTGGTTAAGGGCGGCTGTGCGGTCAACTGCCGCTACTGCTTCCGCCGCCATTTTCCGTATCAGGACAACCAGGGCAATAAGGCCAACTGGCGTCAGGCGCTGGATTATATCCGCCAACACCCGGAACTCGATGAGATTATTTTCTCGGGTGGCGATCCGCTGATGGCAAAAGACCATGAGCTGGACTGGCTAATCGGTGAACTGGAAGCCATTGAGCATCTAAAACGTCTGCGCATTCACACCCGCTTGCCGGTGGTTATCCCCGCGCGAATTACACCGGAGCTGTGCCGGCGGCTGTCGGCATCGCGCCTGCAGGTGCTGATGGTCACGCACATCAACCATGCCAATGAGATTGACCGCGAACTGCAGGCCAGCATGGCGCAACTGCGTCTGGCTGGCGTCACGCTACTGAATCAAAGCGTGCTGCTGCGCGGTATCAATGACGATGCCGATACGCTGGCGGCACTGAGCAACGCGTTGTTTGACGCAGGCATTCTGCCTTATTACATCCACGTACTGGATAAGGTGCAGGGGGCTGCACACTTTATGGTCAGTGATGATGAGGCACGCACTATCATGCAAGCGCTGCTGGGCAAGATTTCCGGCTATATGGTGCCACGCTTGACCCGTGAGGTCGGCGGTAAGCCAAGCAAAACTCCTCTCGATCTGCACCTGATGCAAGACTGATTAGCGGTATATTGCAGATACAAAAAGAGGCATGCCGGAGCATGCCTCTTTTTTATGTTACGCGTTGTTCATTAGGCCGTTATGGGCACTTATAAACCTGGCCGGCCATTTTGCTGTCCAGCGGAGCAAAGCTTGAAAGCAGGTTCTGACTTGGGCTGGTTGCGCCGTAAATCACATTGCCGCCCATCGCCGCTGCCTTGTTACGCAGATCGTTTGCCGCACCGCGCATGGAGCTGCCTTCACCACCGTTACCGGACAACCAGTTGCTCTGGGTACCCGTCACTTCGCCCACCAGCTGGCATTCTGCTGCCGGTTTGGTGTCGGTAAATTTAACCTGCTGGCCTGCGGCGGACAGTTCATTGGTGCTGCTGCAGCCTGCCAGCAGCACGGCTGCCGAAAGACCCAGTAAGGCTTTAATCCGCATCTTGTTCCCCATATGATATTGAGAATTCCGCAAAAGCTTATCAGAAAGCGTTGCCATCTCTTAAGCATCCGTTGCCACTGGTAGCTGGCCAACGTCTTGAGCGACGGCTGATGAACTATCAGTTTACCAGCTAAATCAGCCCGGTCTGCAAAAATATCATCAAATGCCGTGCGACAAAGCACGCAAATAAAAAGCCCCGACCAATTGGCCGGGGCTTCTGCACACGCAAGCGTGGGGGATGATTACATCATGCCGCCCATGCCGCCCATGCCACCCATACCGCCAGCGCCACCTAAATCAGGTGCGTCGCCTTTTGGCAGGTCGGTTACCATGCACTCGGTGGTGATCATCAGGCCAGCCACAGAAGCCGCGTACTGCAGAGCAGAACGGGTTACTTTGGTTGGATCCAGGATACCCATCGCGATCATGTCGCCGTATTCTTCAGTTGCTGCGTTGTAACCGTAGTTACCTTCGCCCGCTTTCACGGTGTTGGCAACAACAGATGGCTCTTCGCCGCAGTTCAGAACAATCTGACGCAGTGGTGATTCCATTGCGCGCAGCGCAACTTTGATACCCACGTTCTGATCTTCGTTCACGCCACGCAGTTCGCTCAGTTTGGACGCTGCACGAATCAGTGCAACACCACCACCAGCAACCACGCCTTCTTCTACTGCAGCACGGGTTGCGTGCAGAGCATCTTCAACGCGAGCTTTCTTCTCTTTCATTTCAACTTCGGTAGCAGCACCGACTTTGATTACCGCAACGCCGCCAGCCAGTTTCGCTACGCGCTCTTGCAGTTTTTCACGGTCGTAATCAGAAGTTGCTTCTTCGATCTGCTGACGGATCTGGGACACACGGCCCTGAATCGCAGGTTCTTCACCATTACCATCGATGATAATAGTGGTGTCTTTGTTGATAACGATGCGTTTGGCCGTACCCAGATCTTCCAGGGTAGTTTTTTCCAGCTCCAGGCCGATCTCTTCAGAGATAACGGTACCGCCAGTCAGGGTAGCGATGTCCTGCAGCATGGCTTTACGACGGTCGCCGAAGCCAGGTGCTTTAACCGCAGCCACTTTCACGATGCCGCGCATGGTGTTAACCACCAGGGTAGCCAGCGCTTCGCCTTCAACATCTTCAGCAATGATCAGCAGTGGTTTGCCGGCTTTCGCCACGGCTTCCAGTACTGGCAGCATTTCACGGATGTTGGAGATTTTTTTGTCAGCCAGCAGGATGAACGGGCTTTCCAGCTCGATAGAACCGGTTTCTGGCTTGTTGATGAAGTACGGAGACAGGTAACCGCGGTCGAACTGCATCCCTTCAACAACGTCCAGCTCGTCTTGCAGGCCGGTGCCTTCTTCAACGGTGATAACGCCTTCTTTGCCCACTTTTTCCATCGCTTCTGCAATCAGTTTACCCACGGTTTCGTCGGAGTTTGCAGAGATGGTACCAACCTGAGCAATGGCTTTGGAGTCGGAGCAAGGTACGGACAGTTTTTTCAGTTCTTCAACAGCGGCGATAACCGCTTTGTCGATACCGCGCTTCAGATCCATCGGGTTCATGCCGGCAGCCACTGCTTTGAGGCCTTCGGTGATGATGGATTGAGCCAGTACGGTTGCAGTGGTGGTACCGTCGCCCGCAGCGTCGTTCGCTTTAGAGGCAACTTCTTTCACCATCTGCGCACCCATGTTTTCGAACTTGTCTTCCAGTTCGATCTCACGAGCAACAGATACGCCATCTTTAGTGATGGTAGGAGCGCCGAAGGATTTATCCAGCACTACGTTACGGCCTTTCGGGCCCAGGGTCACTTTTACTGCATCAGCGAGAACATTCACACCGCGGAGCATTTTCACGCGAGCGTCATTGCCGAATTTTACGTCTTTAGCTGCCATTGGTATTTCCCTTCAACTCGTTCAGTTCAGAAGATAAAGCGTTCTTACGCTTCAACAATTGCCAGAATGTCGCTTTCGGACATGATCAACACTTCTTCATTGTCGATCTTCTCTGCTTTCACGCCGTAACCGTCGTTGAAAATAACGATATCGCCAACTTTCACATCCAGTGGTTGGACGTTGCCGTTTTCCAGCACACGGCCTTTACCCACTGCTACTACTTCACCACGAGTAGATTTACCCGCTGCAGAGCCAGTCAGAACGATGCCGCCAGCAGATTTTGATTCAACTTCTTTGCGCTTGACGATAACGCGGTCATGCAATGGACGAATACTCATTGAACGCTCTCCTGTAAGAAGGTCTCTATCAGATTTAGGGTTGTCACCGGATTATGATTACCGGCCTCGTGGGATTTGAAATGGGGGCATTCCATCCCCCTTCAAGGGGGCAGCCAAAAAAATTTTCGCTTTTGATGGCAAAACTGAGCTACGGATACAAGAAACGCGGCCTGGGCCGCGTTTCTTTATCTGTCGTTAGGTTTGTCACGATCTTCAGGCTGGCTTCCCAGGGTATAACGATCGTCACTCTTACGTTGAAACTCACCGTCAAAGGTGTTGCCGTTGGCAGCATCACCCCCCGTTCCCCAACCGCCAGGACGGTAGACGGAAAGATGCGGCATCAGCTTCAGCGTCAACGACTTCTGCACCGGCGGCAGCAGCAGCAACAGGCCAAGGAAGTCGGTAAAGAATCCCGGCACCAGCAGCAGGAAGCCCGCCAGTACCAGTGAAACGCTCTTCACCATTTCCGCCGCCGGGCTTTCACCCGCGGCCAGCTTCTGTTGCATCTGCATGAAAGTTTTCATGCCCTGATTACGCACCAGCGAAATGCCGACGCAGGAGGTAAACACCACCAACAACAGGGTGATCGCTACGCCCATGACGGCGGCGACTTTGATAAATAGCGATATTTCTATGTAAGCCAATAAAAATATCAGCAGTAACGGTAACCAGCGCACCTGGTTCTCCTCTGGCAGATCTACGTTGCCGCACAGTGGCGACAACGCGAAAAAGGGGCCGGTAAACGGCCGACCTAAATACAATGGGGTCAGCCGACGGCCATTTCAACCAAAGGCTCTTTTTTATTGCTAAAGTTAGTAAACGTGAATGAGATCACAGAACGGGAAACACGTGATTTTAGAAGGCTCAGAAGGTGATCTGGATTCAGTCATTTATTACTAACCAGCATATGATCTGGGCAGCAACGGGCACGGTGGTTAATCGTTTCACGCCTGAAGCCTTCGGCAACATAATTTGGTTACCTGACAATTAATTAATTCGGCAGCAATATAAAGAAGGTTCTCATGTCAAATAACATTCGTATCGAAGAAGACCTGTTAGGAACACGTGAAGTCCCCGCAGAAGCCTATTACGGTGTTCACACTTTGCGTGCGATTGAAAATTTTTATATCAGTAATAGCAAAATCAGTGACGTGCCCGAGTTTGTCCGTGGCATGGTGATGGTAAAAAAAGCCGCTGCGCTGGCGAACAAAGAACTAAAAACCATCCCACGCAAAATCGCCGATGTCATCATCCAGGCCTGTGATGAAGTGCTGGATAAAGGCAAATGCATGGATCAGTTCCCGGTAGACGTGTTCCAGGGCGGTGCAGGCACTTCGCTGAACATGAACACCAACGAAGTGCTGGCGAATATCGGTCTGGAACTGATGGGTCATCAGAAAGGCGAATACCAATACCTGAACCCTAACGATCACCTCAATAAATGCCAGTCCACCAACGACGCCTACCCTACCGGTTTCCGCATTGCGGTTTACGCTTCCAACCAAAAGTTGATCGACGCCATCAACCAACTGCGCGAAGGCTTTGACCACAAGGCCAAAGAGTTCGAAACCATCCTGAAAATGGGTCGTACCCAGTTGCAGGACGCGGTGCCTATGACACTGGGCCAGGAATTCCATGCGTTCAGCGTGTTGCTGAAAGAAGAAACCCGCAACCTGCATCGCACCGCCGAGCTGCTGCTGGAGGTGAACCTGGGCGCCACCGCTATCGGTACCGCGCTGAACACCCCGGAAGGCTATTCGCAGTTGGCGGTACAGAAACTGGCTGAAGTCAGCAACCTGCCGGTCGTGCCGGCCGAAGACTTGATCGAAGCCACCTCCGACTGCGGCGCCTACGTTATGGTGCACAGCGCGCTGAAACGTTTGGCGGTCAAACTGTCCAAAATCTGTAACGACCTGCGCCTGCTGTCTTCAGGCCCACGCGCCGGTCTGAACGAGATCAACCTGCCGGAACTGCAGGCCGGCTCCTCCATCATGCCTGCCAAGGTCAACCCGGTGATCCCGGAAGTGGTCAATCAGGTGTGTTTCAAGGTGATTGGCAACGACACTTGCGTTACCATGGCGGCCGAAGCAGGCCAGCTGCAGTTGAACGTAATGGAACCGGTGATTGGCCAGGCCATGTTTGAGTCAATCCATATCCTGACCAACGCCTGCTATAACCTGCTGGAAAAATGCATTAACGGCATCACCGCGAACAAAGAAGTGTGTGAGCACTACGTGTTCAATTCCATCGGTATCGTCACCTATCTGAACCCGTTCATTGGCCACCACAATGGTGACATCGTCGGGAAGATCTGTGCTGAAACCGGCAAGAGCGTACGCGAAGTGGTGCTGGAACGCGGTCTGTTGACCGAAGCCGAGCTGGATGACATCTTCTCCGTGGAGAACCTGATGCACCCAGCCTATAAAGCCAAACGCTATACGGATGAAAATGAACAATAACAGACACACCCGGTAGCCCAAAAAGGCACGCTAAATCCTCTGGATAGCGTGCCTTTTTACTTTCCATCGCCCACAAAATTTTAACTTTTTATTTTCAAATAATCTTATTTTAAGGAGTAGACACTATGTTAGCCGTAGAATTGGTTATCGTTCTGCTGGCCATTTTTTTAGGGGCCAGGCTGGGCGGTATCGGAATTGGATTTGCAGGAGGGCTGGGGGTTTTAGTCCTGGCGCTGATTGGCGTGAAGCCGGGCAGCATTCCGTTCGACGTGATATCCATCATTATGGCCGTCATTGCCGCGATCTCGGCAATGCAGGTCGCCGGTGGCATGGATTATCTGGTTCAGCAAACGGAAAAACTGCTGCGCAAGAACCCTAAGCACATCACTATTCTGGCACCGATCGTCACCTATTTTCTGACCATCTTCGCCGGTACCGGCAACATTTCGCTTTCCGCTCTGCCGGTGATTGCAGAAGTGGCGAAAGAACAGGGCATCAAACCTTGCCGCCCGTTGTCTACCGCCGTGGTCTCCGCCCAGATTGCCATTACCGCCTCGCCAATTTCCGCAGCGGTAGTCTACATGTCCTCAGTAATGGAAGGTCACGGCGTCAGCTACCTGCACCTGCTGATGGTGGTGATGCCTTCGACCTTCTGCGCCGTGGTACTGATGTCGCTGCTGGTAAGCTGGCTGTTTGACTCCAAACTGTCTGACGATCCGGTTTACCTGAAACGCCTTGAAGAAGGCCTGGTCACCCTGCGCGGCAACAAAGTGATGGAAATCAAACCGCGCGCCAAAGTGTCTGTGTTGCTGTTCCTGCTGGGCGTGCTGTGCGTGGTGGCCTACGCCATTATCAACAGTCCGGGTCTGGGCCTGGTGGCCAAACCCTTGATGAACACCACCAACGCGATTTTGATCATCATGCTGAGCGTCGCCACCCTGACCACCTTACTGTGTAAAGTCGATACCGATATGGTACTCAACTCCAGCACCTTTAAGGCCGGCATGAGCGCCTGTATCTGTATTCTGGGCGTTGCCTGGCTGGGTGACACCTTTGTGCAGGCCAACATCGATTGGATCAAAGATACCGCAGGCAGCGTGATCCAATCACACCCGTGGTTGTTGGCGGTGATTTTCTTCTTCTGCTCGGCGCTGCTGTACTCTCAGGCCGCCACCGCCAAGGCGCTGATGCCAATGGCACTGGCGCTGAACGTCTCGCCATTGACCGCCGTCGCGTCCTTTGCCGCCGTCTCTGGGCTGTTTATCCTGCCGACCTACCCTACGCTGGTCGCCGCAGTACAGATGGATGACACCGGCACCACACGTATCGGCCGCTTTGTGTTTAACCACCCGTTCTTTATTCCCGGCACCATCGGGGTGATATTGGCGGTGCTGTTCGGCTTCCTGCTGGGCAGCGTCATGCTGTAATGCTTTCACCGGGGCTACGGCCCCGGTTTCCCCACTCCGCCCCACTGGCGATAAACTCGCCTTCTAGCCGACCGTCCTTCAAGGTATAGTGCCCACTGATAATCTCGATGAGAGGGCTGAAGATGTCTGATTGCGAAGCTGTCGTCATACTCTGCACCGCACCCGATGAAGCCACGGCTCAAGACCTGGCGGCCCGGGTTTTGGGGGAAAAGCTGGCGGCCTGCGTCACGCTGCTGCCCGGCGCGTCATCGTTATATTACTGGGAAGGGAAACTGGAACAGGAGTACGAAGTGCAGATGCTGTTTAAAAGTCAACGCAGCCATCAAGATGCCCTGCTCAACTACCTGAAACAACATCACCCGTATCAAACGCCCGAGCTGTTGGTGCTGCCGGTGATGGCTGGAGATAAAGACTACCTGTTATGGATCAACGCCTCATTAAATTGATATTCCTGCTTTGCAGCCTGTTTTTTTTGCCACAGGCGGCTCAGGCATCGCTGTTCGCCCCTAACGGCGGCACCCAATTCGTGCCGGTCGATCAGGCGTTTGCCTTCGATTTTAAGCAGCAAGACCACCAGCTGACGCTGAACTGGCAAATTCGCCCCGGTTATTACCTCTATCGCCAGCAAATCAAGCTGGTGCCGCAGCAGGCAAGGTTAGGCTCCTTTGAGCTACCGGCCGGGCTGAGCCACAAGGATGAGTTCTTCGGCGAAGTCTCTATTTTCAAACAACAGCTGAATCTGCCGATCCCACTGCAGCAGGCCACCAGCGGTGCCAGCCTGAGCGTGACTTATCAGGGCTGCGCCGAAGCAGGTTTCTGCTATCCGCCGGAAACGCGGGTGATCCCGCTGGATGCGGTAAGTGCCACAACCGCACTGCCAGTCAGCGCACCAGAAGAACCGGTGCCAGCCAGTCTGCCGTTCTCCCCCCTGTGGGCACTGCTGATTGGTATTGGCATTGCTTTCACCCCCTGCGTGTTGCCGATGTATCCACTGATTTCCGGCATCATTCTTGGGCGTGAAAAACCGCACAGCAGCGGACGTATACTGGCACTGGCGGTGGTTTACGTACAGGGCATGGCGTTAACCTACACTGTGCTGGGTTTGGTGGTTGCCGCCGCTGGCTTGCAATTCCAGGCAGCGCTGCAACATCCGTATGTGCTCATCGGCCTGTCAGTGCTGTTTATCGCGCTGGCACTGTCGATGTTCGGTCTGTATTCGCTGCAGTTACCTTCTTCACTGCAAACCCGGCTGGCGGGCTGGAGCAATAGCCAACAAGGCGGTTCGCTGCCTGGCGTATTTCTGATGGGCGCGCTGGCCGGGCTGATTTGCTCCCCTTGCACCACAGCGCCGCTTAGCGCCATCCTGTTGTACATTGCCCAAAGCGGCAATATGTGGGCCGGCGGTGGCACTTTGTATCTGTATGCGCTGGGGATGGGCATCCCGCTGGTGCTGGTGACCCTGTTCGGTAACCGTCTGTTGCCACGCAGTGGCCCATGGATGCAGTATGTCAAAGAGGCGTTCGGCTTTGTGATCCTGGCGCTGCCGGTATTCCTGCTGGAACGAGTGATCGGTGATGTGTGGGGACTACGGCTGTGGAGCCTGCTTGGCCTGGCGTTCTTCGGCTGGGCCTTCGCGCTGAGCCTGAAGACCTCCCGCGGCTGGGTACGGGCATTGCAATTACTGCTGCTGGCTGCGGCCGTCATTGCTGCGCGACCGCTGCAAGACTGGGCCTTTGGCACCAGCAGCGCACAGCAGGCAGCGGTACAACACCTGAACTTCACGCGTATCAGTAATGTAGATCAGCTCAATGCTGCACTGCAGCAGGCGCAGGGGAAGCCGGTGATGCTGGATCTGTACGCCGACTGGTGCGTCGCTTGCAAGGAGTTCGAGAAATATACCTTCAGCGATGCGCGCGTTCAGGCTGCGCTTGCCAACACCGTGCTGCTGCAGGCGGATGTCACGGCCAACAATGCCGAGCAGGTCGCACTCCTTAAACACCTGAAAGTCCTGGGATTGCCAACTATTCTGTTCTTTAACGGCACGGGGCAAGAGTTAACCAGCCAACGGGTTACCGGATTTATGGATGCCGCAGCGTTCAACGCGCATTTGCAGAAAACGGTGCAATAAATAACACTGAGGATCGGAACCGAATTTGGAGGAAGCACAAGTGCAACGTGAACACGTCCTTGATACGGCACTGGGGCTGTTGGAACAACAGGGCCTGGCGACCACCACACTGGAAATGCTGGCGGATAAACTCGATGTACAGCCGGGCGACCTGAAACGGTTCTGGCCGGATCGTGAAGCGCTGCTGTATGACTGCCTGCGCTATCATGGCCAGCAAATTGACACCTGGCGTCGCCAGTTGCTGCTGGACGAGACTCTAAGCCCACAGCAAAAACTGTTGGCGCGCTATGACGTTTTGGCAGAGTACGTCAAACACGACCGCTATCCCGGCTGTTTGTTTATCGCTGCCTGCAGCTTTTTCCCGGAAGTGGATCACCCTATCCATCAATTGGCAGAGCAACAGAAGCTGACGTCGCTGGATCTGACCCGCGATTTGCTGCGTGAAATGGATGCCGACGACGCCGATATGGTGGCACAACAGATGGAGCTGATCCAGGAAGGTTGCCTGAGCAAACTGCTGATAAAACGCCAGCTACAGGACGTTTCCGTGGCCAAGCGGCTGGCGGAAGACATCTTGCAGGTAGCTCAGTGCCGCAGAAACGGGGCGTTAAGTTAATTCAGTGTGCGGCGGTGCACCGCCGCCGCAGAATTTTGGCCAATCCGGCGCAATTTTTGCGCCCTTTGACCGAAAAGCCAGCAACCAGACGCGTTTTACCTGATTTCATTCATAAAGCCGTTGACTGCCTTCGGCCAATACGGTTTAATGCTGCGCGTTGCCCGGATAGCTCAGTCGGTAGAGCAGGGGATTGAAAATCCCCGTGTCCTTGGTTCGATTCCGAGTCCGGGCACCATATTTAAAGAACCCAGCCTATGGCTGGGTTTTTGCTTTTCAGGGGTAGGACTCTCCATCGAACAAGTTCGATTATTCGGCCAGAGGCCTCACCCTGCGGGCCAACGCTGAAGCGTTGTTCAACCCGGCGTAAACGCCGGTTGTCCGAGTCCGGGCACCATATTTAGAAGAACCCGCCTATGGCGGGTTTTTTGCTTTCTGAGGTATAACCAGCCCCGCCATCTTCGTCAACTAAAGTACTTAATAATCAACATAGCGCCGGAAGCCAACAAGATCACATTGATGAGCTTGAGGAATTGCTCACGCGACATCTTCAACGTGAAGTAACGGCCCAGGGTAATTCCCACCAGCATGCCCGGCACCAGCACTAGCGCCAGCAGTAATAAGTCAACGTCCAGATAAACACCGGCCAGAGCAAAAATGACCACCCGAGTCAGGGTACTCATACCAATCAGAGTGGTTTGGGTTATACGGAAAGCTTCTTTTTTCTCAATCCGGCCACTGAGATAGATGGCATAAATAAAGCCACCGCTACCAAAGAGCGCGCTGAATATCCCCCCCACCAAACCAAAAGGCACCGCCGCCCTGGGTGAAAATTGCCGAGCGGGCTTTAAACCACTGAGTGAATAGAGCGCGTAAAACACCACAAAAATCCCCAGCGCCAGCAACAGAATTTCTGGTCGAGTCTTCAACAGGATCGCCGCCCCCAACAGGCTGCCGATAATCATCAGTGGGACCAGCCTTTTTAATTCAGGCCATTGAGCATTCCGCCCGTCGCGACTGACGTTAACAATCGCCGCGCACATATCCAGCAGTGCCAGCAACGGGACGATTTTCGCCACCGGCATATAAAGCGCCATTATCGGACTGGCGACTAACGCGGAACCAAAACCGGCGATGCCGAAGATCACATAAGCCACTAATAGTGTGGCTGCCAGCACCAGATAACCGGAGAGCGTTAAGGTTTCTTGCATATCAGCTGTTCCCAATCCATGAACATTATTGAGCCAAAAGGTAAAACCTTCTGCCTTAGCCCGGCAAAATTTAGTCCACGGGGGCGTTTTTGACCACCTGACCGTTGATGTTACTATAGGCAGATCACAATAGAGCGCGACGACGTTTAAGGACGATATTTGAGTATGGGAAGCACATTCGCTGTATGGCGGCTGATTGCCGTGTGCGTAATCAGTCTGGGATTACTGGGGTGCGGCTCCGGAAAGAAATCGAACAGCTACGACCGTGATTATGATCGCTTGGCCAGAGGCAGCTATAACGGCAACACCTATACCGTCAAACGTGGCGATACTCTGTTCTACATTGCCTGGATCACCAACAGCGAAGTCAGCGAGTTGGCGCGACGCAATAAAATCCCCAAACCCTACAACCTCGAGATTGGCCAAAAGCTGGCGTTAAATAACGCGACGGCAAAGAAAGGCAAGACACGCAAAACACAGTCAACCAGCCAGATTGCAGCCGTTGCACCGCCGATCCGCAGCAGTATCAAATGCTGGCGCTGGCCAACCCAGGGCAACATTATCAGCAAGTATTCGACGGCCGACGGGGGCAATAAAGGCATCGATATCGCCGGTAACCGTGGGCAACCGGTATTTGCCGCAGCCAAAGGGCGGGTGGTGTACGTTGGCAACCAACTGCGGGGTTATGGCAATCTGATTATGATCAAACACAATGATGAGTACATCAGCGCCTATGCCCACAACAACACTCTGCTGGTGCGCAATGCTCAGGAAGTGAAAGCCGGGCAGAAGATTGCCACCATGGGCAGCACAGGTACCGACAAGGTGATGCTGCACTTCCAGATCCGTTATCGTGCTACCGCATTGGATCCGCTGCGCTTCCTGCCAGCCCAGGGCTCTGCCCCCTCCTGTTGATCCCAAGACGACTAAACCCGCCATCAGGCGGGTTTAGTCGTCAAATCAATCTCGTCCAAAAGCGGTTAAGAGTCTGTTATCTGCCTGGCTTTGCCGGACAAGAACTCTTTCTCAAAGGCGAGCGCCTTTTTACTGTCGAACTGGTGTTCCCATTTAGCTACCACCAGCACCGCCAGCGCATTGCCCACCACGTTCAGTGCGGTACGCGCCATATCCAGGATGCGATCGACGCCGGCAATAAACGCCAGGCCTTCCAACGGGATCCCCACGCTCCCCAGCGTCGCCAACAGCACCACAAAGGAAACACCGGGCACGCCGGCAATCCCCTTCGAGGTGAGCATCAGCGTCACCACCAGCACAATCTCCTGGCCCAGGGACAGTTCAATCCCATACAGCTGCGCGATGAAGATGGCGGCAATGCTCTGATACAGCGTTGAGCCGTCCAGATTGAAGGAGTAACCGGTCGGTACCACAAAGCTGGTGATCGCCTTCGGCGCGCCGTAAGCCTCCATCTTTTCAATGATGCGCGGCAGCACCGTTTCCGAACTGGCGGTGGAAAAGGCCAGGATCAGTTCATCCTTCAGGATACGGATCAGCGTCCAGATACGCAGGTTACAGATGCGTGCGACAGCCCCCAACACCACCAGCGCAAAGAACGCAATGGCGAAGTACACCAGCAGTACCAGTTTGGCCAGGGGCAGCAATGAGGCGAAACCAAAGTTGGCAACCGTCACTGCAATCAGACCAAACACCCCAATCGGCGCATAGCGCATGATCATATGTGTGACTTTGAACATACTTTCGGAAACGGCTTTAAATACCTTCAGCAGCGGCTCTTTGGTTTCTTTCGGCAGTGACGACAGGCCCAGGCCAAACAGCACCGAGAAGAAGATGATCGGCAACATGTCGCCCTTCGCCATCGAGGCGAAAATATTCGACGGGATCAACGACAGAATGGTGGCAACCAGGCTGTGTGAGCCACTTTGCACCTGCTCCGTGGTTTTTTCATACTGCGAGATATCCACCGCGGTCAGCGTCGACATGTCGATACCGTGGCCGGGTTGAAAAACATTAGCCAATGTCAGCCCCACCACAATGGCGATAGTGGTGATCACTTCGAAGTAAATAATGGTTTTCAACCCGAGACGGCCTAACTTCTTCGCATCCCCCACGCCGGCAATACCCACCACCAGCGTAGAAATAACGATAGGTACCACAATCATCTTAATCAGGCGGATAAATATATCACCGGCCGGGCTTAGAATATTACTGACTAACCACTCTCGTGATTCAGTTTGATTATGGAGCACCGCCCCAACAATAATGCCCAACGCCAATGCAATCATAATTTGCCAGGCAAGACTGATTTTTACACTCTTCATACCCAAAAAGTCCTCAAAGACTCTTTTCGGCACATTTATAATAACGCGCCGAAAAGAATACTTAATCATTTAATACAGGCTTATGTTAATGACCAGGAAGCGTTCACCTGCCCTTAGTGTGACGCTGTTTAAATCTTTACCATTTGGCAGGCATACTCTGCAAGCCTTGTTTTATCTGGGTTTTGTGCAAAAAACGAACTCGCGTGATTTAATTTTCAGTGTCGCCAGGCATAATTTATTGTTATTAAAAGCTTAATTTTATGTGAGGTGAATCACAATAGCACCTGGGATCTTGAGTTTGATACATGATGAAAATGCGTTAACTTTCGTTAATCTTGCATATTTAGTCCGATAGAGATGTTTGTATTCTGTTACATTAAAGTTTTCAAAATGAAAATATCCGGGCCTCACAGGCCTCCTATTTAATAGGATGATTCCGAAATTTTTTCCTTATTAGCACTCTTGGCTGACGGCTTGGCTATTAATATCGACATCGAATATTAAAGGTGCTCTACGGTCCGAAAAGGTTTAACAGCGATTTTAACCGCGGAATTTTATATTAACTAATACCGATAAAAAGCGGAGTTATTGCCGAGTTGGTTATTCTTTTTAGTTCTTTAGATAGCGTTTTCTGACTAAAACTTCCTATTTACCAGCTTTCTCCCACCAAGCAGGCAGATGCCCCACACGAATGA
Source organism: Serratia sp. AR11 (assembly GCF_056376275.1). NCBI lineage: Bacteria > Pseudomonadati > Pseudomonadota > Gammaproteobacteria > Enterobacterales > Yersiniaceae > Serratia > Serratia sp. AR11. Next base: position 322,837 of record NZ_CM150739.1, on the reverse strand, counting down.
GGCAGAACTATTACAAATCAATATCTTCGTTGCGTGATCTGCCGCCCAAAAAAGAAACAAAGAATCGGAGCAAACTATACTTAACCTCTAGTTGACATATTATTAACAACTTCAAGGAGAAAAGCCATGAGCCAAGTGCATAAACACGCTATTCCTTCTGCAATTGCAGAACACGCCCTGATTAATCCGACGCAATATCAACAATATTATCAACAGTCTGTGCAAGACCCAGAAACGTTCTGGGGCGAGCAGGGAAAAATCCTCGACTGGATAAAACCTTATACCCGGGTGAAAAACACCTCGTTCGATCCAGGCCATATCAGCATTCGCTGGTTTGAAGACGGCACCCTGAACCTGGCGGCCAACTGCCTCGATCGCCACCTGGCCGAACGCGGCGACCAAACCGCCATTATCTGGGAAGGTGACGATCCCACCCAGTCAAAACAGGTGACCTATAAACAACTGCACCACGATGTCTGCCAATTCGCCAACGTGCTGAAAAAGCTGGGCGTCAAGAAAGGTGACGTCGTGGCGATCTATATGCCAATGGTGCCGGAAGCCGCTGTCGCCATGCTGGCCTGCGCCCGCATCGGGGCCGTGCATTCGGTGATCTTTGGTGGTTTCTCGCCGGAAGCCGTGGCTGGCCGTATTATCGATTCCAACTCTAAACTGGTTATCACCGCTGACGAAGGCCTGCGCGCCGGGCGTGCCGTTCCGCTGAAGAAAAACGTCGATGACGCGCTGAAAAATCCAGGCGTGAAAAGCGTCACCAACGTCGTCGTGTTCCAGCGTACCGGCAAACCGGGTTACTGGCAGGAAGGCCGCGATCTGTGGTGGCATGAACTGACCCAGGGTGTTTCAGCCGACTGTCCACCGGAAGAGATGAATGCGGAAGATCCGCTGTTTATCCTTTATACCTCAGGCTCGACCGGTAAACCCAAAGGCGTGCTGCACACCACCGGCGGTTATCTGGTGTATGCCGCCATGACCTTTAAATACGTATTCGATTACCACGACGGCGACGTGTACTGGTGTACCGCCGACGTCGGTTGGGTCACCGGCCACAGCTATCTGCTGTACGGCCCGCTGGCCTGCGGTGCCATTACCCTGATGTTTGAAGGGGTGCCGAACTACCCTGGCGTTAACCGTCTGTCACAGGTGATCGACAAGCACCAGGTCAATATCCTGTATACCGCCCCTACCGCCATTCGTGCCCTGATGGCCGAAGGTGACAAGGCGATCGAAGGCACCAAACGCGACTCGCTGCGCATCATGGGCTCGGTCGGCGAGCCGATCAACCCGGAAGCCTGGGAGTGGTATTACAATAAAATCGGCAACGCTAAATGCCCAATCGTCGACACCTGGTGGCAGACCGAAACCGGCGGCTTTATGATCACTCCGCTGCCCGGTGCCACCGAGTTGAAAGCCGGTTCCGCTACGCGGCCGTTCTTCGGTGTTCAACCGGCACTGGTCGATAATATCGGCACTGTGCAGGAGGGCGCCTGTGAAGGCAACCTGGTGATCACCGACTCCTGGCCAGGCCAGGCTCGCACGTTGTTCGGCGACCACGATCGTTTCGAACAAACCTACTTCTCCACCTTTAAGGGCATGTATTTCAGCGGTGACGGCGCACGCCGTGATGAAGACGGCTATTACTGGATCACTGGCCGTGTCGATGACGTGCTTAACGTCTCCGGCCACCGTCTGGGCACCGCCGAGATTGAGTCGGCCCTGGTTTCCCACCCGAAAATTGCCGAAGCGGCGGTGGTCGGCATCCCTCATAACATCAAGGGCCAGGCGATTTACGCCTATATCACGCTGAACCACGGTGAAGAACCGACGCCTGAGCTATATACCGAAGTACGTAACTGGGTACGTAAAGAAATAGGACCGATCGCCACGCCGGACGTGCTGCACTGGACAGACTCTCTGCCAAAAACGCGTTCCGGCAAGATCATGCGTCGCATCCTGCGGAAAATTGCCGCCGGTGATACCAGCAATTTGGGAGATACCTCAACGCTGGCGGATCCGGCCGTAGTCGAAAAGCTGTTGGAAGAAAAACAATCAATGAAAGTTCCGTCGTAATTTCCGCCGCCTCAGGCCGATCAGTGGGAAAATAACCCGGTGATCGGCATCAAGCGCGGCGTACTCTATCAATACCTACTGGAGATGCTCTGATGAATGACACCATTTATCAAGGGATTGAGGAAAACCCGCGCTTTATAGAACTGGTGCGAAAACGTAGCCGATTCGCCTGGCTGCTTTCACTGATTACACTGGCGCTGTACGTCAGCTTTATTTTATTGATCGCTTTCGATCCACAGTGGTTGGGCACACCGATCGCTGAAGGATCGACCATTACCCGCGGGATCCCGGTCGGCGTCGGCCTGATCGTGATCTCTTTCGTGTTGACCGGGATCTACGTATTCCGCGCCAACGGCGAGTTCGATCGCCTGACTGCAGAAGTCCTGCGTGAGGTGAAGAAATGAAGCCTTTATTGTCTGTCGCCGCCCTGCTGATGCTGCCGGGCCTGGCTTTTGCTGATGCCATTAGTGGCGAAGTTCATCGCCAGCCGCTGAACATTCAGGCGATCGTGATGTTCGTGCTGTTTGTCGGAGCCACGCTATACATCACTTACTGGGCTTCCAAACGAACTCGTTCACGCCAGGATTACTACACCGCAGGCGGCAAAATCACCGGCCTGCAGAACGGCCTGGCGATTGCCGGCGACTTTATGTCAGCCGCTTCTTTCCTGGGTATTTCCGCACTGGTGTATACCTCTGGCTATGACGGACTGATTTATTCCATCGGCTTCCTGATCGGCTGGCCGATCATTTTGTTCCTGATTGCAGAACGCCTGCGAAATCTGGGCCGTTATACCTTTGCTGACGTGGCCTCCTACCGACTTAAGCAGAAACCAATCCGTACCCTCTCGGCCTGCGGCTCACTGGTGGTGGTCGCGCTATACCTGATTGCACAGATGGTTGGCGCCGGTAAGCTGATCCAGTTACTGTTTGGTCTTAACTACCACGTGGCGGTGATCCTGGTCGGTATTTTAATGGTGCTGTACGTGCTGTTCGGCGGCATGCTGGCAACCACCTGGGTACAGATTATCAAAGCGGTATTGTTGCTGGCCGGTGCCAGTTTTATGGCGCTGATGGTGATGAAGTCGGTCAATTTTGACTTCAATACCCTGTTTGCCGAGGCCGTGAAGGTGCATCCGAAAGGCATCGCCATCATGAGCCCGGGCGGACTGGTGTCCGATCCTATTTCCGCGCTCTCGTTGGGGCTGGCGCTGATGTTTGGTACTGCGGGTCTGCCGCACATCCTGATGCGCTTCTTTACCGTCAGCGATGCCAAAGAAGCCCGCAAGAGTGTGTTCTATGCCACCGGCTTTATCGGTTACTTCTATATCCTGACCTTTATTATCGGCTTCGGCGCAATTTTGTTAGTCGGCCCTAATCCGGCATTCAAAGACGCTACCGGAGCGCTGTTGGGCGGTACCAATATGGCAGCGGTGCATTTGGCCAACGCCGTCGGCGGTAACTTCTTCCTCGGGTTTATTTCGGCGGTCGCCTTTGCCACCATTCTGGCGGTGGTTGCCGGCCTGACGCTGGCAGGAGCTTCTGCGGTATCTCATGACTTGTACGCCAGCGTGATTAAAAACGGTAAGGCGACCGAGCGTGATGAACTGCGGGTTTCAAAGATTACCGTGGTGATCCTGGGGATCGTGGCCATTGCACTGGGGATTTTGTTCGAGAAACAGAATATCGCCTTTATGGTCGGGCTGGCCTTCTCGATTGCTGCCAGTTGTAACTTCCCGATTATCATTCTTTCGATGTATTGGTCACGCCTGACTACGCGCGGCGCCATGATCGGCGGCTGGTTAGGTCTGCTGACGGCGGTGATCCTGATGATCCTTGGCCCAACAATTTGGGTACAGATCCTGGGGCACGAGAAAGCCATTTATCCTTATGAATATCCGGCGTTGTTCTCGATGATTGTCGCGTTCGTCGGCACCTGGCTGTTCTCGGTCACCGACAGCTCATTGGCTGGGCAGCAGGAGCGTGAGCGCTTCCGTTTCCAATTTGTACGTTCGCAAACCGGCCTGGGGATTTCCCAGGGCAGTTCGCATTAAAATAAAACCGTGGGTTCAGCATGCTGAACCCACTTTTTATTATCACTGACAGCAAAAAACTGCCTCTAACTGTCTGTCAGTCACGTCACTCTCCGCTAACCTCATTGCGCGCAGTCAGGCCAATGGCGGCCACACCTCGCTTAATCGCCTCATTCTGCATATACAACCGCCAAATGATGCCTGTGCGATAATTTTCGAGCATGACGACGCTAATCCCTTTTTCCAGCCCATTAACTGATGAAGAGTACCAATACGGCTTAACATCCAGGTTATAACCGCTTTTAAAGCCGTACTTGCCCCAGGTATAAGGGTGGTTCCGGTAATAGTTTTGCATCGCCGCCAGTGATGCTTGTGGCGTGAATACAATGGCGCCTACTGCGCCGGAAAGCACCATAGTGCCATCCGTGCTGGCCGCCGTCGCCGGTGGCGCACCATAGGTGCCATGATAGGCGCCATCTGGGCCTGGCGCCGCCGACAGTCCCCATGAATCAGGACCGAACGTCTTGAAGTTATCCTGTTCATCAATGCTGTATTGGCGACTGATTTGCGAGTTGAGCACCGCATCGTTAAACCAGTCATCACCCAGCCTATCGACCTTGCCACGGAAATCGACCCAGGCATTAGAAAACTGGTTGGTAAAGCTGGAGCCAAACCAGGTATCAAACACCGGCTCGCTACCGCGGTACGATCGTTTAGCACGATTTATGCTGTAGAACATATCGCCGTTGACCGGATGCGTCGGAGAGCCTGCCGCCAGTACATACATGCTGGCCTGTTCAACCGGGCCGGACCATTTGTACTCATTGAACCCACCGCCATTCTCCGGGAACCACGCCATATAAAACTGATTGGTTATAGGATCGCGGAACCACTCCCAGTCAACTTTGTGATAAATCTGGTCCGCCATTTGTTTGATTTCACCCCCGAAGAACTCCCCGGCAACAATCACACCATTCAACGCCAGTGTGGTATCAATGGTTGAAAGTTCAGAGTTCCAGGCCCGTTTCCCCGTCCACTTATTCAGGAAGTGGTAGAAGAATCCCCGGTGTTGATCGACATTATTCAACAACATATTCAGCGTGCCCAGGGTGCGTGCTGCCCCTTCATCCCAGGTGATCCAACCGTTGTTAACGCCAATTGGAATCGCCGACAGGGCAAAACCGACCTGCGCCACATTGCAGATCGCCGAGGGCTTCGCGTCGCTAACCAAACCGTAGCCGGGGCTGGCAGGATCGCTATTGGCCATTTCCCAGAAGAAATTGAAACTTTTTCTGGTTTCCAACGCAATCAACGCGGAATCGCTGATCTCGCGCACCGGAGGATTGGCCGTATCAAAAATTTGCAGTTCGTAGATTGTGGGGGAATCACTCGCGGCCGTAATATTCAGCCTGATTTGCGATGCCTTAACGCGAGGGAAATAAAGCTCGGCGTTTTGTCCAAGGGTCGTCCCCTGATAAACCGGCAACCACTGCCCATTTTGCAGGATTTCAAGCGTGAAGGCCTCAACCCGAGACTCATACTCTTTGATTCTCACCAGATCGAAATCAATTTCAGCGCCCAAATCCACCACAAGCCACGCCGGAAGCGGCTCATCATGAGAGGCCCAGCGACTGCCAGCATCACCATCAATGGCTTTATCAGCCCCATACTGTGGTTGTTTGAACCAAACGCTGCTGGCACTGGCCTGGGCATTGATATCCCACAACAGGTTGTAACTAGGACGCACCTCAAAACTATGTCTATCCCCTTTAGTGCCCTGAGGATAGGTTTCCTGGATATAAAACTGGGAATGTTCCAACAACGACGGCAGTTCAAGGTGGAAACGTCCATCGTCTGCCACCGAGCCGAAAATCGACGCCCCGTTTTCAGTGGTGACTTCGAGCTTACTCCCCGGGGTCGCCGAACCCATCAACCAACGGCTCTTGTCGGTGAAACCTTCATTATCCAAAGTGAGAGGCGCTATCACCGTGACGTCACACTCAGCGGAATATGCACCATCTACACTTTCGACGGTGATCTTCGTGAAGCCGGGTTTAAGCGCATTAACGGTGCAAATAGTTTCATTCGCTTGCAGGATGACGACATCTTGGCGCGTATTTTTCCATTTCAAATCATCGGCCTGTACTCCCTTGATACCCGCGATCAAGGTAAACTGCTTGCCCATCTCCAACGTGACCGTTTCCTGACTCAGCGTGATGCCGAGCGGATCGCCTTGCGTCAGTGTTTGCTGCGTCAATCCAGGCAGGGTCTCATGCCCTTGCTGATTGGCAACCATCGCATCCTTGATTTGCAGGCCATACTGCGGGGAATGTCTTCGCGTCTTAAAGGTAAACAATGCCTGCCCGGCCGGTAATGGCTGGTCGGAGACAAATACCAAGCGTAACTTTTCCGCGGCAAACTCTTTGCGTAACAGCCTGATGTCGGCCAGCAGGGGAATAACCTGTTCTACCTGGGTATTATCCACCTCAATCGTAATATCGGCGGCACAGATATCATCGCTGCCGTTTGCCAGCATTAATTGATAGCTACCGACGCTGTTCGACGGCGTATTAACCACTTGGGTCATCACCCATTCAGGCAAGTCGGCATCTGACAGCTCATCTTGCCTCATGAACATATTGCGTAAACCCACTTCATCACTGGTCTGTGGGATATTCAATGCATGGCACACCATAGCGGCAATATCTTTCGTGGAGCCGCCCAACAGCGTTTTTTCACCTGCCGTCTCTCTGGCGACGGTTCGACCATTCGCCGCGATAAAGACGGTTCGCGCCAATGCGGAGTTTTGCCCATGGCTAAAGTTCTGTGTTTGAGTCCCGTCCGCCTGCTCGGTACCGCCACCGTGGTCGGGCGAGATAATCACCAAAGTATCTTCACGTAAGCCCTGCCGTTCCAGCTCACTGAGAATACTTTCGATTTGCCCATCTGCCGTGGTCAGTGCCCGGTAATACTCCGGCCCGTAGTATCCCTTTGAATGTCCGGCCAGATCGATATTGCTTAGATGAACCATCATGAATGCAGTATCTTTCATCTTGCCGCCGGCAATATAGGCAGTGACTTTTTCCACGATAGCCGCATCATAATCTTTGACGCACTCCACCCCAAGCGAAGGCTCAATCAGGCTATTGGCAATGGCATCCCAGGAAACGTAAGCGGCAAGCTTGCGGTTTGGCATGGCCTGTCGCAGCCGTTTAAATAAGGTGGGATAGCGGCTGTTTTCCGGATAGTAGTATTCGGCAGCAACACCATTGGTTACCCCGTGTTTACTCGTATCCACACCGGTGAGTATCGCCCCCCAGTTTGGGGCTGAGTCGGACGGCATGACCGATTGCGCCGTGTAGGTCACCGCGCCTTGTTCAATCATTTTTCGTAAATTCGGAATATGTAGTCGTTCGCCAACCGTTTCTTTTTTCGACTCGACTGAAGGCCAATAGGGAGCCTGCATGCTGACACCGGCACCCGCACCATCCAGACCAATAAATAGCACGCGCTTATAAGGCATAAAAGCGAGCTGCTCGGCAACATGGACTTGCCGATCATGGGGAAGGCCAATAATATCGCCTAATGTGATCACACCATCCTGGTTAGCGTCCAGAGATAACGCCTCATTGATCGTCAGATGATGTGTTTCCACATCCAGCGAGTCAATCTGATATAAACGACCATTCTCGTAGAATTGGCAATTTGACAAAGAGAACTCACCGGCACCCGCTGCTGCAGTGGTTTTGAACCGCAGTTCCCCCACTTTTGTTTTTTGCCAGTCTAAAGGGTCAGTATTGTTGAAGGTACGGCCGCCATATACGCTGATTTTCAAAACTCCGGTTGCTGTAACCTGTGCAGAAATATCTCTACCAACGGCCTCAATAAATTCAAATAAGGATGAATCATAATGAAGTTCGCTGGTGCAATCATCAATGACATTCACCATATTGTTGGTACGTAAATGCAGATTCAGCGTAAACGCAGAGTCCGTCACCGTCTGTTCCGCTCCAACGAATTTCAAACTACCGCTAAATTTCTCAGTCAAAGGTTTAACAACCAGATCGCGATATTCCTCATAGAGTGCCAGTGCTTCCTGCCTGTCTACAGCCCGGTTGATAATCCGTAGCTCATCAATCATTGTTTCGTTGCTTAGGCGATACTGGCCCATAGCATCTGCACCAACAGCGATATCCAACGCAGTTGCAGTATCCCCCGAAAAACGAATATCAATCTGTTGTTTCAGCACGCCGTCTTTAAAGAAACAGGCATTGCCAAAGCGATCGTGACTCACCGTGATCTGATGCCAGCGGCCATCTGCCACATAAATAGGATAGTCATCACCAAGATCATAACGACCGGCGCTGTCCCCCTTCCAGTTCCAACTCAGTGCATTTTTATGAACCCCTAATTGCCAACCTGGATTGCCCCCACTGTTCCAGTCTTTATTCGAAATAATCGTTTGCTCTTTATTGCCGGTAGGAGCCTTGATCCAAAAGCACAGGCTAAAATCACCTGACAAATCATTTTGTAATTCTGGATTAGGAATGGTGATAAAACTATCGCCATTGAACAAAAATGCACTATTGGCAAAGCCGGATACATATTCCTCCTTGCCATGTATAACCGCATCGTAGCCATTAACCGAGGCATCATTTAAATGATCATTAAAGTCGTAATACAGTGAGATAGGTGCCGGAGTGAGTTTTTCATAATACTCGTCATATTCTTGTTGGACTTTCTGGGCGGAGATAATGGTATTGGTTATTTTTACTCGATCGAGAAAAGTATTCGCCAATCGATATTCACCTCGACCATCCGCGCCGATATTAAAATCAAAATGGGTGTTAGTGTGTCCACTGTTGGCAATAGTGACCCGGGACAGCTCCTGACCATCGAGATAGAAAACCGCGTCTCTGGAACGATCGTGTGCAATAGCAACATGATGCCATTTAAAATCGGCGATAGGGATATCCGCCATATCTAACCGGCGACCATAAGCACCTTGCCAATTCCACCTTAGGCTTTTACCACTAATCCCTATTACCCAACCAATGTTCCCGCCAACACGCCAATCTTTGTTAGAAAATATAACCCCTTCATATTGTGCGTTAGCCTTTACCCAGAAAGAAACGCTGAAGTCACCATCCAAAGCGGGAAATAACTCACTTTGTGGTAGCGTAATATACGATTTTTCTAATTTAGCTGCCAGTCCGTCAAAACCACGAACAAAGCCAATATCCCCGGTTGCTATACCATCGTTGCTTTCGCCTGAACTGTCTTTGAGATCCCCTTCAAAGTTCATTAATACGTTCAGTGGCTTCTGCAGTTTATCTTTCAGATCATAAAATTTTTGCTTAATGTCTTCTTGAGTTAATACTTTATCGTGGATTTCAATCTCATCCAGATGACAGCCCTTTAAAGGATATTGACCCAGAGCATCCGCACCGATAACCGTTGTATATCCACTATCAATACTGCCCGAGTTAGAAATATTAATGTTATATACTTGATCTCCATCTTTATAAAAAATAACGTCACCCTGACGGTCAAAAGTGACTGCAATGTGATGCCACTGATTGTCAGCAACTTTTATATTTTGTTCAGCGCCGACATCTAAACGTGAACCGGAGACCCCTTTCCAATTACAGACCAGATAATCATGATTAATACCCACCAACCAGCCGATATTTGAGCCTTTACCCCAATCTTTATTAGAGATAATCACGCCATCACTTGATGATCCAGATTTAATCCAGAACGATAGGCTAAAATCACGATCTGTAGAAAATAAAAAACTATCCCTGACCAGTGAAATAGTGCCATTTTCGAAATAACCATTCTGGCCAATATTATTTTTAACCAGAATGATATTACCCTCAACTTTCTCTATATTATCACTCCCCGAGACATCGTTAACTTCCGTATTGAAGTCTATCCTTGCCAGCAAAGTATCGGCTTTGTCGGCAGTATTACCTTCAAATACCGTTTTTGTATATTCATTGTTCATATTTTCCGCCTATTTTAAATAATGTTTTTAAAACAAGCAGACAATACCATGGTGAATATAAGGTTATAACTTATCCCTGTAGTGTGGGAACTCACACTACAGATGAATATATGAGAACAGGTAAATAGCGGATGAGAAATATAGCGTGATTTATGTGATGCGCATTGAAGAGTGATATGAAAATTGGTGGGATAACGGTCATTTATTTATAGCAGGCAAAGCAAAAAGGCCATCCTTGCGGATGGCCTCTTGGCTTAATTGATGCCTGGCAGTGTCCTACTCTCGCATGGGGAGACCCCACACTACCATCGGCGCTACGGCGTTTCACTTCTGAGTTCGGCATGGGATCAGGTGGGACCACCGCGCTATTGCCGCCAGGCAAATTCTGTTTCATTCCAGCCGTCATTCTCATGACCACCAGAACCAATCTCGGAACGCGCTGAAAATCTCTCAAATCAAAACACTTTTGGTGTTGTAAGGTTAAGTCTCACGGATCATTAGTACTGGTTAGCTCAATGCATCGCTGCACTTACACACCCAGCCTATCAACGTCTTAGTCTTAAACGTTCCTTCAGGGGAATCAAGTTCCCAGGGAAGACTCATCTCGAGGCAAGTTTCGCGCTTAGATGCTTTCAGCGCTTATCTTTTCCGCACTTAGCTACCGGGCAATGCCATTGGCATGACAACCCGAACACCAGTGGTGCGTTCACTCCGGTCCTCTCGTACTAGGAGCAACCCCTCTCAATCTTCCAACGCCCACGGCAGATAGGGACCGAACTGTCTCACGACGTTCTAAACCCAGCTCGCGTACCACTTTAAATGGCGAACAGCCATACCCTTGGGACCTACTTCAGCCCCAGGATGTGATGAGCCGACATCGAGGTGCCAAACACCGCCGTCGATATGAACTCTTGGGCGGTATCAGCCTGTTATCCCCGGAGTACCTTTTATCCGTTGAGCGATGGCCCTTCCATTCAGAACCACCGGATCACTAAGACCTACTTTCGTACCTGCTCGAGCCGTCACTCTCGCAGTCAAGCTAGCTTATGCCTTTGCACTAACCTCACGATGTCCGACCGTGATTAGCTAACCTTCGTGCTCCTCCGTTACTCTTTGGGAGGAGACCGCCCCAGTCAAACTACCCACCAGACACTGTCCTCACCCCGGATCACGGGGCCGAGTTAGAACATCAAACATTAAAGGGTGGTATTTCAAGGTTGGCTCCACGCAGACTGGCGTCCACGCTTCAAAGCCTCCCACCTATCCTACACATCAAGGCTCAATGTTCAGTGTCAAGCTATAGTAAAGGTTCACGGGGTCTTTCCGTCTTGCCGCGGGTACACTGCATCTTCACAGCGAGTTCAATTTCACTGAGTCTCGGGTGGAGACAGCCTGGCCATCATTACGCCATTCGTGCAGGTCGGAACTTACCCGACAAGGAATTTCGCTACCTTAGGACCGTTATAGTTACGGCCGCCGTTTACTGGGGCTTCGATCAAGAGCTTCGCCTTGCGGCTGACCCCATCAATTAACCTTCCAGCACCGGGCAGGCGTCACACCGTATACGTCCACTTTCGTGTTTGCACAGTGCTGTGTTTTTATTAAACAGTTGCAGCCAGCTGGTATCTGCGACTGGCTTCGGCTCCGAGAGCAAGTCTCTTCACCTACGCGCCAGCGTGCCTTCTCCCGAAGTTACGGCACCATTTTGCCTAGTTCCTTCACCCGAGTTCTCTCAAGCGCCTTGGTATTCTCTACCTGACCACCTGTGTCGGTTTGGGGTACGATTCTGTGTTACCTGATGCTTAGAGGCTTTTCCTGGAAGCTTGGCATCAACTACTTCTGCACCGTGGTGCATCGTCATCACGCCTCAGGGTTGAATAAGCAACCGGATTTACCAGGTCACTCCCCCTACACGCTTAAACCGGGACAACCGTCGCCCGGCTAGCCTAGCCTTCTCCGTCCCCCCTTCGCAGTAACACCGAGTACAGGAATATTAACCTGTTTCCCATCGACTACGCCTTTCGGCCTCGCCTTAGGGGTCGACTCACCCTGCCCCGATTAACGTTGGACAGGAACCCTTGGTCTTCCGGCGAGCGGGTTTTTCACCCGCTTTATCGTTACTTATGTCAGCATTCGCACTTCTGATACCTCCAGCAACCCTCACAGGCCACCTTCAACGGCTTACAGAACGCTCCCCTACCCAACAACGCCTAAGCGTCGCTGCCGCAGCTTCGGTGCATGGTTTAGCCCCGTTACATCTTCCGCGCAGGCCGACTCGACCAGTGAGCTATTACGCTTTCTTTAAATGATGGCTGCTTCTAAGCCAACATCCTGGCTGTCTATGCCTTCCCACATCGTTTCCCACTTAACCATGACTTTGGGACCTTAGCTGGCGGTCTGGGTTGTTTCCCTCTTCACGACGGACGTTAGCACCCGCCGTGTGTCTCCCGTGATAACATTCTTCGGTATTCGGAGTTTGCATCGGTTTGGTAAGCCGGGATGGCCCCCTAGCCGAAACAGTGCTCTACCCCCGAAGATGAGTTCACGAGGCGCTACCTAAATAGCTTTCGGGGAGAACCAGCTATCTCCCGGTTTGATTGGCCTTTCACCCCCAGCCACAAGTCATCCGCTAATTTTTCAACATTAGTCGGTTCGGTCCTCCAGTTAGTGTTACCCAACCTTCAACCTGCCCATGGCTAGATCACCGGGTTTCGGGTCTATACCTTGCAACTATTCGCCCAGTTAAGACTCGGTTTCCCTACGGCTCCCCTATACGGTTAACCTTGCTACAAAATATAAGTCGCTGACCCATTATACAAAAGGTACGCAGTCACCCAACTAGTAGGCTCCCACTGCTTGTACGTACACGGTTTCAGGTTCTATTTCACTCCCCTCGCCGGGGTTCTTTTCGCCTTTCCCTCACGGTACTGGTTCACTATCGGTCAGTCAGGAGTATTTAGCCTTGGAGGATGGTCCCCCCATATTCAGACAGGATGTCACGTGTCCCGCCCTACTCATCGAACTCACAATTAATGCATTTTAGTGTACGGGACTATCACCCTTTACTGTGCGACTTTCCAGACGCTTCCACTAACACAAGAACTGATTCAGGTTCTGGGCTCCTCCCCGTTCGCTCGCCGCTACTGGGGGAATCTCGGTTGATTTCTTTTCCTCGGGGTACTTAGATGTTTCAGTTCCCCCGGTTCGCCTCATACGACTATGTATTCATCGTATGATAGTGCAACGAATTGCACTGGGTTTCCCCATTCGGGTATCGCCGGTTATAACGGTTTATATCACCTTACCGACGCTTATCGCAGATTAACACGCCCTTCATCGCCTCTGACTGCCTAGGCATCCACCGTGTACGCTTAGTCACTTAACCTCACAACCCAAAAGCGTCTCTTGTAAACAAATAGACACAATTGTGCTGCTACATTTGAGAGACTCTATGACAGGTTAATCCTTACTCCAATACATCTACGGAGGAGTAAGTTTCAGCTGTCATGTTTCAATTTTCAGCTTGTTCCAGATTGTTAAAGAGCAATATCTTAAACATGACTCTTGCGAATCAGTTTTAAGATTTTTTGATATGGTGGAGCTAAGCGGGATCGAACCGCTGACCTCCTGCGTGCAAGGCAGGCGCTCTCCCAGCTGAGCTATAGCCCCATATCAGAAAAGCATTTTTCACACCTTATCTACTACCTTCGCCAATTCGCTTCTAGTCAAAGCGAAGTCCTACGACGTTTATTCACATAAACGAATAGGGCGACAACGCAGGATAGGAGAGAATTGGTGGGTCTGAGTGGACTTGAACCACCGACCTCACCCTTATCAGGGGTGCGCTCTAACCACCTGAGCTACAGACCCGACAAGGTGCTTTAAGACTTAACCGCGAAGATTAAGCCTTATGCTCTCTTTCATTTCATCAGACAATCTGTGTGAGCACTTCACGCAATCAATATCATTAGGTAAGGAGGTGATCCAACCGCAGGTTCCCCTACGGTTACCTTGTTACGACTTCACCCCAGTCATGAATCACAAAGTGGTAAGCGCCCTCCCGAAGGTTAAGCTACCTACTTCTTTTGCAACCCACTCCCATGGTGTGACGGGCGGTGTGTACAAGGCCCGGGAACGTATTCACCGTAGCATTCTGATCTACGATTACTAGCGATTCCGACTTCACGGAGTCGAGTTGCAGACTCCGATCCGGACTACGACGTACTTTATGAGGTCCGCTGGCTCTCGCGAGTTCGCTTCTCTTTGTATACGCCATTGTAGCACGTGTGTAGCCCTACTCGTAAGGGCCATGATGACTTGACGTCATCCCCACCTTCCTCCGGTTTATCACCGGCAGTCTCCTTTGAGTTCCCACCATTACGTGCTGGCAACAAAGGATAAGGGTTGCGCTCGTTGCGGGACTTAACCCAACATTTCACAACACGAGCTGACGACAGCCATGCAGCACCTGTCTCAGAGTTCCCGAAGGCACTAAGCTATCTCTAGCGAATTCTCTGGATGTCAAGAGTAGGTAAGGTTCTTCGCGTTGCATCGAATTAAACCACATGCTCCACCGCTTGTGCGGGCCCCCGTCAATTCATTTGAGTTTTAACCTTGCGGCCGTACTCCCCAGGCGGTCGACTTAACGCGTTAGCTCCGGAAGCCACGCCTCAAGGGCACAACCTCCAAGTCGACATCGTTTACAGCGTGGACTACCAGGGTATCTAATCCTGTTTGCTCCCCACGCTTTCGCACCTGAGCGTCAGTCTTTGTCCAGGGGGCCGCCTTCGCCACCGGTATTCCTCCAGATCTCTACGCATTTCACCGCTACACCTGGAATTCTACCCCCCTCTACAAGACTCTAGCTTGCCAGTTTCAAATGCAGTTCCCACGTTAAGCGCGGGGATTTCACATCTGACTTAACAAACCGCCTGCGTGCGCTTTACGCCCAGTAATTCCGATTAACGCTTGCACCCTCCGTATTACCGCGGCTGCTGGCACGGAGTTAGCCGGTGCTTCTTCTGCGAGTAACGTCAATGTAATGTGCTATTAACACACTACCCTTCCTCCTCGCTGAAAGTGCTTTACAACCCGAAGGCCTTCTTCACACACGCGGCATGGCTGCATCAGGCTTGCGCCCATTGTGCAATATTCCCCACTGCTGCCTCCCGTAGGAGTCTGGACCGTGTCTCAGTTCCAGTGTGGCTGGTCATCCTCTCAGACCAGCTAGGGATCGTCGCCTAGGTGAGCCATTACCCCACCTACTAGCTAATCCCATCTGGGCACATCTGATGGCGTGAGGCCCGAAGGTCCCCCACTTTGGTCCGAAGACGTTATGCGGTATTAGCTACCGTTTCCAGTAGTTATCCCCCTCCATCAGGCAGTTTCCCAGACATTACTCACCCGTCCGCCGCTCGTCACCCAGAGAGCAAGCTCTCTTGTGCTACCGCTCGACTTGCATGTGTTAGGCCTGCCGCCAGCGTTCAATCTGAGCCATGATCAAACTCTTCAATTAAAAGCTTGATTTGCTTCAACCTGTCTTTTGCAAGAACAGGCAAGCGATGCTCGAAAATAACTTTCGTAATAGTCATTCAGTTGGACAAGCCAACAAAACAACTTATTGCTTGGTCACTCTTCAAGACTTGATATTTTTTCGAACCCGAAGGTTCTGGATATCGTCTTGTGGAGTGCCCACACAGATTGTCTGATAAATTGTTAAAGAGCAGTGAGTTAGCCGCCGTAGCTTGCTATCTCGAGGTGGCGTATATTACGCTTTCCTCTTTCAGAGTCAACCCCTAATTTTCAGGATTTTTTCTCTTCGAACCCCGGAGACTCTGTGAAGTTGTTCACATGTTCCGTGTCGATGGAGGCGCATTATAGGGAGTTCTCAGGAGGCCGCAATAGGTATTTTCGACAAAAACGATCGTTTGCTGCATTCCACAGCAAAACCCCGCTTTATACCCTGTTGTTAACAAACTTATCCACAGAAGTGATTTGCCCGGAAATTTTACGAGCGCCACGCAAACGTTTTCGCTACAATTCCCCGCGACGAAACGCTCCCCTTTTTACGGGGGCGTTACCTGAATCTGTGCCTGATTACCCCTTTATAGAGAGAAAAACCTTTCCTTATAAAGAGTAGAAGGTGGAAATTCACGTAACGCTCTTTTATTGCGACTCCAAAGCCAAGGGATAAAACCATGCAACAACCTCGTCCAATCCGCCGGGCCCTGCTCAGCGTCTCTGACAAAGCCGGTATCGTTGAATTCGCCGAAGCGCTGTCCCAGCGTGGCGTTGAACTGCTCTCCACCGGTGGCACCGCCCGTCTGCTGGCAGATGCCGGCCTGCCTGTTACCGAAGTTTCCGACTACACCGGCTTCCCGGAAATGATGGACGGACGAGTAAAGACCCTGCACCCCAAAGTACACGGCGGTATTCTCGGCCGCCGCGGCCAGGACGACGCCATCATGGGTCAGCATGACATCAAGCCGATCGACATGGTGGTGGTAAACCTCTATCCGTTCGCCCAGACCGTGGCGCGCCCGAACTGCTCACTGGAAGACGCGGTCGAGAACATCGACATCGGCGGCCCAACCATGGTGCGCTCCGCGGCCAAGAACCACAAAGACGTCGCCATCGTGGTAAAGAGCAGCGACTACGCCGCTATTATTACCGAGATGGATAACAACGACGGTTCACTGCAATACACCACCCGTTTCGATCTGGCCATCAAAGCCTTCGAGCACACCGCCGCTTACGACAGCATGATCGCCAACTACTTCGGCGCACTGGTTCCTGCCTACCATGGCGATACCGAACAACCTGCCGGTCGTTTCCCTCGCACCCTGAACCTCAACTATATAAAGAAGCAGGATATGCGCTACGGTGAGAACAGCCACCAGCAAGCGGCCTTCTATATAGAAGAGAACGTTCAGGAAGCCTCTGTCGCCACCGCGGAACAACTGCAAGGCAAAGCGCTGTCCTACAACAACATCGCCGACACCGACGCCGCACTGGAATGCGTGAAGGAATTCGCCGAGCCGGCCTGCGTGATCGTCAAGCACGCTAACCCATGCGGTGTGGCGATCGGCAATGATATTCTGGCGGCCTATGAGCGTGCCTATCAAACCGACCCGACCTCTGCTTTCGGCGGCATCATCGCCTTTAACCGCGAACTGGACGCCGCTACCGCACAGGCCATTATCAGCCGTCAGTTTGTGGAAGTGATTATCGCGCCGAGCATCAGCCAGGAAGCCCGCTCGCTGCTGGCAGCCAAACAGAACGTCCGTGTACTGGCCTGCGGCCAATGGCAGCAACGTATTGCCGCTCTCGACTTCAAACGTGTCAACGGTGGCCTGCTGGTGCAAGACCGCGACCTGGGTATGGTGAACGAAGGCGATCTGCGCGTGGTATCTGAACGTCAGCCGACCGCGCAGGAACTGCGTGATGCGCTGTTCTGTTGGAAGGTCGCCAAGTTCGTGAAGTCCAACGCTATCGTCTATGCACGTGACAACATGACCATCGGCATAGGCGCCGGCCAGATGAGCCGCGTTTACTCTGCCAAGATCGCCGGGATCAAAGCCGCGGACGAAGGCCTGGAAGTCAAAGGCTCCGCCATGGCGTCTGACGCTTTCTTCCCGTTCCGTGATGGCATCGATGCCGCCGCCGCGGTGGGCATCAGCTGCGTGATCCAGCCAGGCGGTTCGATCCGTGATGACGAAGTGATTGCCGCCGCCAATGAGCACGGCATCGCAATGATCTTCACCGACATGCGCCACTTCCGCCATTAATCCTTCTTTTGCCGCGTGCGCTACAGCGCACGCTCTGCGTGGAGCACCTGATGAATATTTTAATTATCGGCAATGGCGGGCGTGAACACGCGCTGGCCTGGAAAGCCGCTCAGTCACCGTTGGCAGATAAAGTCTATGTGGCGCCGGGCAATGCCGGTACCGCATTAGAAAGCAATCTCGAGAACGTCGCGATCTCCGCTACCGATATTCCGGCGCTGGTTGCCTTTGCCCAGAGCCATGACATTGGTCTCACCATCGTCGGGCCGGAAGCGCCGCTGGTGATTGGCGTGGTTGATGCCTTCCAGGCCGCCGGCCTGAAAATCTTTGGGCCATCTCAGGCAGCAGCCCAGCTAGAAGGCTCTAAAGCCTTTACCAAAGACTTCCTGGCGCGTCATAACATCCCAAGCGCCGAGTACCAAAACTTTACCGAGGTTGAACCGGCGCTGGCTTATCTGCGCAGTAAAGGCGCACCTATCGTCATCAAGGCCGACGGCCTGGCCGCAGGCAAGGGCGTGATCGTCGCCATGACGCTGCAGGAAGCCGAAGACGCGGTGCAGGACATGTTGGCCGGTAACGCTTTTGGCGATGCGGGTCACCGTATCGTGATAGAAGAGTTCCTTGAAGGTGAAGAAGCCAGCTTTATCGTGATGGTCGACGGCGAGAACGTGGTGCCGATGGCCACCAGCCAGGATCACAAACGCGTCGGTGACGGTGATACCGGCCCGAACACCGGTGGCATGGGTGCCTACTCCCCGGCACCGGTAGTCACCGATGAAATCCACCAGCGCGCCATGGATCAGGTCATCTGGCCTACCGTACGTGGCATGGCTGCGGAAGGTAATACCTACGTCGGTTTCCTTTACGCCGGGTTGATGATCTCCGCCGACGGCCAGCCAAAGGTGATTGAGTTCAACTGCCGCTTTGGCGATCCGGAGACGCAGCCGATCATGCTGCGCCTGCGTTCTGATCTGGTCGAGCTATGTCTGGCCGGTGCAGAAGGCAAGCTGGGCGAGAAAACGTCCGAGTGGGATGAACGTCCTGCGCTGGGCGTAGTGTTAGCAGCCGGTGGCTATCCGGGTGATTACAACAACGGTGAAGTCATCCAAGGTCTGCCACAGCAGGAAAGTGCCGACGGTAAAGTGTTCCACGCCGGTACCCGCATGCAGGGCAATGACGTGGTCACCAGCGGTGGACGCGTGCTGTGCGTAACCGCACTGGGTGAGTCGGTGGCTCAAGCGCAACAACGCGCCTATCAATTAGCGGAAGGTATTCAGTGGCCGGGGAGTTTCAGCCGCAAAGACATTGGCTACCGTGCGATTGCGCGCGGCAAATGATCTGAACACCGCAACGCTCTTGGGCTCCGCAATGCGGGGCCTTTTTTATAGCTGGTCTTCTTTCGGTTCCCAGCGGCAAAAATCGTCGTTCGCTACCAGCAGCAGTTCACGCCCTTCCGGCGCATCCAACCAGGCTATATTCACCGGCTGGCTGCTATTACGGGCACGTCGCGCGATCCAGGCTTCGGCACTGCTATCCAGATCCGGCCTCAACGTTTGACCATCACAGGTTTGTACTACTCCCTGCTGCCAACGCCCCTGCAGCAGCTTCACCTTACCGACACGCAGCGCATTGCTCAGTTCCAGCACGCGTCGTGCCTGATATTGATACAGCGCGATTTCATCGGCGGTCAGTTGTTCACGCCGCGTGGCCAGTTGGCGCTGCATAAAGCTTACTCCGCCGTCATCGGCAAAGCGCAATTGAATGGAGTCTTGATCGCCATCGGCGTCAGTGCGTTTGATTTGGCGCAGCTTGCCGTCTTGATATTCGTACAGCGTGGTAACGGTGCCCGGACCACGATAGGGACTGTAGACGCTCATCAACACCAGCGGGCGGTGCCGCTCGTCATCTTTACGCCACAGGCGCATAACGCCCTGGTCGGCCACATAACCGCTGGCACTAAAGGAAGGAAGATCTGAATGACTGCTGCAGGCGCTCAGGCCAGCGGCAATGCCGATGACCATAAGCGCCTGTCGGATAAACAAAAGGGGCACAATTGCCCCTCTGTTTAATCTTTTCACCAACACGCAGTATTACTTAACTGCGTCTTTCAGTGCTTTACCAGAAACGAACGCAGGCACGTTAGCAGCTGCGATTTTGATTTCTTTACCAGTCTGCGGGTTGCGACCAGTGCGCTCGTTGCGGTGGTTTACCTTGAAAGTACCGAAACCAACCAATTGTACTGCATCACCTTCTTTCAGAGACTCAGTAATAGCAGCCAGGGTGGATTCCAGAGCCAGTTTAGCTTGTGCTTTGGAAAGGTCAGCCTTGTCCGCGATTACATCAATCAGTTGAGTCTTGTTCATAAGTTATCCTTACAGTGTGTTTATCGTTTGCAAAGCATCGAGTGCGACGGATATGCCGATGTACAGCACTCCCTGCATACACGCACCGATAGCCACTTTTTTTCCGCCCCCCAAATGTAGACCAGACAGGGTGCGGATGTGAAGCCTTAAGGCACGACAAATGAGGCGTTAAATCACGTTTTCTTGCCTTATTGCGTTAATTTTATCCCGATATTACTAACCGCGGCCTCGCGGAGGTCAGAACGCAACCCTTTGATCAGTTCTAAATCGCGCTCTTCGCAGTCAGCCAACAGGCGGAAAATTTCCCATTGGATGTCCCATTCTTCCTCTACCGCAGGCAGAACCTTGAGCTCATCGTCGGTCATTTCTTTACCGGCCTGAGTCATTTCCAACATCGCCACGGTGCGAATAGACGTTTCGCTGATGGCGATGGCGTGCTCTAGCGTCTCCCCGCTGAGTCGCGAATGGATCAGTTCCCCTAATGCGATACAGGCGTCTATCGCCGGGTAAACGCCGTAAAGATCGTAATCTTCTGCCGCGGGTATCGCCTCTTCCAACTTCTCCAGCTGGCTGTCAAAGTTGACCTTGGCGTCCTTGACCACCAGAGTTTCCCACACCAAATCCAGAATGCGGCGGTAAATTGCCGGTTCGCCGAACTCGGTTTGCAGGCAGAACATCTGGTAATTCGGATACATACGCTCGCACAAACTGGCCATAAAGGTCAAATGTTGCCAGCTTTCAAGCTTTTCCAGACGTAAATGAATCGGGTTACGTAGCATTATTCACTCTCTTACGCGTTATCTGCGCCGCAGTGTACCCGAAATCGGTCATTGCGACACCTCTGGATGCTGCTGCAGCCAGCGCTGGAAGGCCGGGCGGCGCGAGGCGATGGCATCGGCCCAGCGTGTAGGTTCCGGCAAACGATAGCCCGCCATGCAACGTTGCACCCACGCCAGTGCACTGTCGGCGCCAACGCGATGGCCGGTGGAGATAAACAACGGATTACAGCGCGCCTTACTGCGCCATACCCAACCCAGCTGATCGCCTTTGTCCTCCAGCGGTGCCAGCGCACCTGTAGCCTCGTCTAGCGGGGCGAACTTACCGCACAGGCGCTTTTTGGCTACGCCGATGGTCGGCACGTTGACCAGCAGGCCAAAATGGCTGGCTACGCCCAGACGGCGCGGATGCGAAATGCCATGGCCATCAACCAGCACCAGGTCCGGCTTTTGATGCAGTTGCTCCCAGGCTGCGAGCAACGCTGGGTATTCACGGAACGATAAGAAACCGGGGATATAGGGCATGGTGGTGGCCACTCGTGCCACCTGGTATTCCACCAGCTCCAGCGACGGATAGCGCAGGATGGCGATAGCGGCGCGAGTCACCGCGCCCTCCTGCTCAAAGCCCACGTCGGCACCGGCGATAAAGGCCGGTGGAACGACCAGGAAATCATCCTGGCGAATGACTTCGGAGGCGCGCAGCCGTTGTTCTGCACGCAGGGCTTGAGTATCTATCACATCCAATCCTTAACGATGGTATTTCCCCGACTGCGCGTGGACTGCCTCAACGAAGGCACCGGCGTTCTCCGGCGGCACGTCCGGGTGAATACCGTGGCCCAGGTTGAACACATGCCCTTCGCCGTGGCCGAAACCGGCCAGAATGGTTTCCACTTCCTGGCCGATGCGCTCCGGTGACGCATACAGCATCGAAGGGTCCATGTTGCCCTGCAGTGCGACTTTGTCCCCTACGCGACGGCGTGCATCGGCAATATCGGTCGTCCAGTCAAGACCCAGTGCGTCACAACCGGTTGCCGCCATCGCCTCCAGCCACTGGCCGCCACCTTTGGTGAACAGCGTGACCGGCACACGGCGGCCGTCGTTTTCACGCAGCAGGCCGTCAACAATCTTGTGCATGTAATGCAGTGAGAACTCGCGGTAGTCACGACCGGTCAGCACGCCGCCCCAGGTATCGAACACCATCACCGACTGCGCGCCGGCTTTAATCTGGGCGTTAAGATACAGAATGACGCTGTCTGCCAGCTTATCCAACAGCAGGTGCAACGTCGCCGGCTCGGCGTACATCATTTTTTTCAGTTTGGTGAAGGCCTTGCTGCTACCGCCTTCCACCATATAGGTCGCCAGCGTCCACGGGCTGCCGGAGAAACCGATCAGCGGCACTTCGCCCTTCAGCTCGCGACGGATGGTACGAACTGCGTTCATCACATAACCCAGCTCCACTTCCGGGTCGAACGCCGGTAGCTTGTCGACATCGGCACGACTGGTGATAGGCGAGGAGAAACGCGGACCTTCACCGGTTTCGAAATACAGGCCCAGCCCCATGGCATCGGGAATGGTGAGGATATCGGAGAACAGGATCGCCGCGTCCAACGGGAAACGGCGCAGCGGCTGCAGCGTGACTTCACAAGCCAGCTCCGCGTTCTTGCATAGCGACATGAAATCCCCGGCCTGGGCGCGGGTGGCCTTGTACTCCGGCAAATAACGACCGGCCTGACGCATCATCCATACAGGGGTCACATCCACCGGCTGACGCAGCAGTGCGCGCAGATAGCGATCGTTCTTCAACTCATTCATTTATGGGGCTCCCTTATTCATCTGCCGGTATTGTAGCGATTTATTGCTCACGGCATAAGGCTACGGTGTCCTCTATCAGGCGACGCGCTACCGTGCCGGGCGGCGGTAATAGCGGCAACCGATCGTAGCGGTACCAACCGGCGTTAAGCAGCTCTTTCGGATCGTGACGGATCTCGCCGCGGTGGTAATCGGCCATAAAGGCCATCATCAACGAGTGCGGGAACGGCCAGGGTTGTGAGGTGACATAACGCAGGTTTTTGATTTCAATATTACTTTCTTCCATCACCTCGCGTGCAGCCGCCTGCTCCAGCGTTTCGCCAACCTCGACAAAGCCGGCCAGTACGGTATGAATACCGCCGCGATGGCGCACATGTTGCGCCAGCAGGATCTCATCGTCACGCCGAATGGCAACGATCACGCAGGGGGCGATCTGCGGGTAGTAGCGCTCCCGGCAGTGGCCGCACAGGCAGGCACTTTCGGTGCGGCTGAGATGCATTTCATGGCCGCAGTAACCGCAGTAGCGATGGGAACGGTAAAACTCGGCCAGTTGTACGCCCCGTCCGGCAAGCTGGAACAGCCCGCGATCCAGTTCTAACAGTTGGCGTACCGATCCCATCTCCTGCGGCATTGCGTGGCGCACCAGCCAGACCGGCAATCCTTCCCATTCGCCAATAACACGAGCCATTCTTCCCTGCAGGGAAAATGACGCGGCCAAACCGCACGGCAATTCACCGTTCGGTAACCAAAGTTTGCTTTCATGGCTGACGATCCACCAGCCATTTTCATTACCCGTTAATGCAAGTTCCATATCGTTGTTGCACAACCTCAGCTTCACTGGCACTCTACAAATCGGCCTTGTTACATTTTAATAACTTACTGTTACGTTTTATTACTTACGGAGTCAAACATGCTCAACCGTTTGGAAAGCCTGACTCAGCGCGTTGGTGGTAGTAATGAATTAGTAGATCAATGGCTTCAGGCACGCAAGCAGTTGCTGGTCGCCTATTGTGCCCTGGTGGGCATTAAACCTAACAAAGAAAAGCATACGCCGCTGAATGAAAAAGCGCTGGAGAACTTTTGCCATAATTTGGTGGATTATCTCTCCGCCGGCCATTTTCATATCTATGACAGAATAATCAAGCAAGTGGAAGGCGCATCCAGTCCGAAAATGTCTCTGGCGGTCAACATCTATCCCAAGCTGTGGGCCAATACCGAGCAGATCATGGCTTTCCACGATCGCTATACCGAAGTGGATATCGATCAGGACCTGTGTCTGGAATTACATCAGGCGTTGTCCGATATCGGTGAAACGCTGGCGGCTCGTTTTACCCTTGAAGACAGGCTGATCCAACTGGCGGCTGAAACCTGGCAGCAGGCTGAGCCGGACAAAACGCTGGATCCAGCCGGCTAAAATTTTGTAGTCTTTTTTATTATCCCTCCTATACTGGAGGGCATCTTGTCGGAGTGCCTAGCGCCTGATTTGTTCATCAAATTGGCCAGGCTGAGACCGTTAATTCGGGATCCGCGGAACCTGATCGGGTTAATACCCGCGAAGGGAACAAGAGTAATCTATCGCCACAGGCAGGTGACCCCGATTTGGGATAATCCTGCTTTGCTGGCCAGCATCATTACTCCCTCCGAGCTCCAGACAAGCAACTTTCCCAACCCAACACACTGGTAGGAACTTGCTATGTCTAACGTTAACAAACCCCGCGCTCGTAAAGAGCAACGCGAAGAAGCCCAGCAGTTTATCAACACCCTGCAAGGCGTTTCCTTCCCCAATTCACGCCGGATCTATCTGCAGGGCTCACGTAGTGATCTGCAGGTGCCAATGCGTGAAATTCAGCTCAGCCCGACGCTGATCGGTGGCGATAAGGACAACCCGAAGTACGAGCCAAACGAAGCGATTCCGGTGTACGACACTGCCGGCCCTTACGGTGATCCCCAATCAGAACTCAACGTGCATAGCGGCCTGGCGAAGCTACGTGCCGGTTGGATCGCTGAACGCGGTGATACCGAAGCCCTCAAGGGCGTCAGTTCAGGTTTCACCCAGCAGCGCCTGGCCGATGAAGGCCTGGATCACCTGCGCTTTGAACATTTGCCGTTGCCACGCAAGGCACAACCGGGCCAATGCGTGACCCAGTTGCACTACGCGCGTGCCGGCACCGTCACCCCAGAAATGGAATTTATCTCCATTCGCGAAAACATGGGGCGCGAGCGCATCCGTGGCGAGGTATTACGCCACCAGCATCCTGGCCAAAGTTGGGGGGCCAACCTGCCGGAGAACATCACGCCGGAATTCGTTCGCCAGGAAGTCGCCGCCGGGCGCGCCATCATCCCCGCCAATATCAACCACCCGGAATCCGAACCGATGATCATCGGCCGTAACTTCCTGGTGAAGGTTAACGCCAACATCGGCAACTCGGCGGTGACCTCATCGATCGAGGAAGAGGTCGAGAAACTGGTGTGGTCCACCCGCTGGGGCGCGGATACCGTGATGGATCTGTCTACCGGCCGCTATATTCACGAAACCCGCGAATGGATCCTGCGTAACAGCCCGGTGCCAATTGGCACCGTGCCTATCTATCAGGCGCTGGAGAAAGTGAACGGCGTGGCGGAAAACCTCACCTGGGAAATGTTCCGCGATACGCTGCTGGAGCAGGCGGAGCAAGGGGTTGACTACTTCACCATTCACGCCGGCGTGCTGCTGCGCTACGTGCCGATGACCGCCAAACGCCTGACCGGCATCGTTTCCCGCGGCGGTTCGATCATGGCCAAATGGTGCCTGTCACATCATCAGGAAAACTTCCTGTACCAGCACTTCCGCGAAATCTGTGAGATTTGCGCCGCCTATGACGTTTCTCTTTCCCTCGGCGACGGCCTGCGGCCGGGCTCAATTCAGGACGCCAACGACGAGGCACAGTTCGCCGAACTGCACACCTTGGGTGAGTTGACCAAAATTGCCTGGGAATATGACGTGCAGGTGATGATCGAAGGCCCTGGCCACGTGCCGATGCAGATGATCCGCCGCAACATGACCGAGGAGCTGGAGCACTGCCACGAAGCACCATTCTATACTCTTGGCCCACTAACCACCGATATCGCTCCGGGTTATGATCACTTTACCTCCGGCATCGGGGCCGCGATGATCGGCTGGTTCGGCTGCGCCATGCTGTGTTACGTCACGCCAAAGGAGCATCTCGGGCTGCCGAACAAAGAGGACGTCAAGCAGGGGCTGATCACCTACAAAATTGCCGCTCACGCCGCCGACCTGGCAAAAGGCCACCCCGGTGCGCAAATCCGCGATAACGCCATGTCCAAGGCGCGCTTCGAATTCCGCTGGGAAGATCAGTTCAATCTGGCGCTCGATCCAGCCACTGCTCGCGCTTATCACGACGAAACCCTGCCGCAAGAGTCCGGCAAAATCGCCCACTTCTGCTCTATGTGCGGGCCAAAATTCTGCTCGATGAAAATTTCGCAGGAAGTTCGCGACTATGCCGCCGCACAGGAAGCGGCCAAACCGATAGCAGTGCAGCTAACCGGCATGGAAAAGATGTCGGCCGAGTTCCGCTCACGCGGCAGCGAGCTGTACCACAGCGCCGGTAACCTGCAAGAGGAATTAAGCAATGACTGATATCACCACGCCCTTCCCCGCCACGCCTCACAAGTTGGGGCTATACCCGGTGGTCGACAGCGTTGAATGGATTGCCCGTTTGCTGGACGCAGGCGTCACTACCCTTCAACTGCGGATTAAGGATCTGCCGGATGAACAGGTCGAGGACGACATTACTGCCGCTATTGCCCTCGGCAAGCGCTACGACGCCCGATTGTTTATCAACGACTACTGGCAACTGGCGATTAAACACGGTGCCTATGGTGTACATCTCGGCCAGGAGGATTTGGACACTACCGATCTGGCCGCCATTCACCGCGCCGGGCTACGTTTGGGGGTTTCCACCCATGACGATAGTGAACTGGCCCGCGCCATTGCAGTAAAACCTTCCTATATCGCACTGGGGCATATTTTTCCGACGCAAACCAAAGACATGCCTTCTGCCCCACAGGGTCTGGTGGAGCTGAAACGCCATATCGCCGGGCTGAGTGACTACCCAACGGTGGCGATCGGCGGGATCAGTATCGATCGCGTGGCGGCAGTGCTGGATTGTGGCGTCGGTAGCGTCGCCGTGGTCAGCGCCATTACCCAGGCCCCGGACTGGCGCGCAGCGACTGCACAGCTGCTGCAACTGATCGAAGGCAAGGAGTGATGCCATGCTGAGCGATCAAGAGTTCCTGCGCTACAGCCGCCAGTTGCTGCTGGAAGACATCGGCCCCGCAGGCCAGGAGAAACTAAAACAGTCGACGGCACTGATCGTCGGGTTGGGGGGGTTAGGCTCCCCCGCCTCGCTTTATCTGGCCGCCGCCGGTGTCGGCACCCTGCTGCTGGCCGATGACGATAGGCTGCACATCACCAATTTGCAGCGTCAGATCCTCTATCGCAGCAGCGACGTTTCCCAAAGCAAAGCCGCCCTGGCAAAGCACCAGCTACAGACGCTGAACCCGATGGTCGAATCCATTGCGCTGGAACAGCGTCTGCAGGGGGAAGTGTTACAGCGCGCCGTACAACGCGCCGATTTAATTTTGGACTGTAGCGATAACATGGAAACTCGCCATGCGGTGAACGCCGCCTGCATCCAGGCCGGTAAACCGCTGATCAGCGGCAGTGCGGTGGGTTTCAGCGGTCAGCTGCTGGTGATAGAACCTCCCTATGCCCACGGCTGCTATGCCTGCCTGTATCCGGAACAAACTGAACCCCAACGCAACTGCCGTACCGCTGGCGTACTCGGCCCGGTGGTCGGCGTCATTGGCACGCTGCAAGCGCTGGAAGCGATAAAAATGCTGGCGGGCCTGCCTTCCGCCATCAGCGGCAAACTGCGGCTGTTCGATGGTAAACAACAAAGCTGGAGCACCTTGCAACTCAGTCAGGCCAGCACCTGTCCGGCGTGCGGAGGGACAGCATGAAAATTCGGCTTAATGACCAGCCGTTGGAGCTGGCACAACCGCTGAGCGTCAGCACCCTGCTCGAGCAACTGGAACGCCACCAGCCGGGCACTGCACTGGCTATCAACCAAATCATCATCCCGCGCACTGACTGGGCTAACCACCTGGTGCAAGACGGCGATGACATTCTGCTGTTTCAAGCGATCGCCGGAGGCTGACATGCTACAAATCGCCGATACCACTTTTACCTCACGCCTGTTTACCGGTACCGGTAAATTCGCCACCCCAACGCTGATGCTGGAGGCATTACAGGCCTCCGGCTCGCAGCTGGTCACCATGGCAATGAAGCGTGTTGACCTGCGCGGCGGTAATGACGCCATTCTGGCGCCGCTGCAGCAACTGGGCGTACGCCTGTTGCCGAATACTTCCGGCGCCAAGACCGCGGCAGAAGCGGTGTTCGCCGCCCGGTTGGCCCGTGAGGCGCTTGGCACCCACTGGGTGAAACTGGAAATCCATCCCGATGTGAAATACCTGCTGCCGGACCCGATCGAAACCCTGAAGGCGGCGGAAATATTGGTGAAAGAAGGTTTTGTGGTGCTGCCTTACTGCGGTGCCGATCCGGTGTTGTGTAAACGCCTGGAAGAAGCGGGCTGTGCCGCGGTCATGCCGCTGGGCGCACCTATTGGTTCCAACCGTGGCCTGCGCACCCGTGACTTCCTGGAGATCATTATCGAGCAGGCCAGGGTGCCGGTGGTGGTCGACGCCGGCATCGGTGCGCCAAGCCATGCGCTGGAAGCCATGGAACTGGGTGCCGATGCCGTGTTGGTGAATACCGCAATCGCCGTGGCACGCGACCCGGTGCAGATGGCTCGGGCTTTTCGCCTGGCACTTGAGGCCGGAGAATTGGCGCGTCAGGCGGGATTGGGCAGCAGTCAGCGTAATGCGGTTGCCTCCAGCCCGTTGACCGCTTTTCTCAGCCAGACAGGGGAGACATTGTGATGGCTGATGATTTCAGTAGCCGCTGGCAACAGTTGGATTGGGACGATATCTCGCTGCGTATTAACAGTAAAACGGCGCGTGATGTCGAGCATGCGCTGAATGCGGAAAAACTGTCGCGCGAAGACTTTATGGCACTGATTTCCCCTGCCGCCGCGTCCTATCTGGAGCCACTGGCGCAGCGTGCGCAGCAGATGACGCGTCAACGTTTTGGCAACGTGGTCAGTTTCTACGTGCCGCTGTACCTGTCCAATCTGTGCGCCAACGACTGCACCTACTGCGGCTTTTCGATGAGCAACCGCATCAAGCGTAAGACCCTGGATACCGCCGAGATCGAACGCGAGTGTCTGGCGATTAAGGCGTTGGGCTTTGAGCATTTGCTGTTGGTCACCGGTGAACACCAGACCAAGGTCGGCATGGACTATTTCCGCCAACACATTCCCGCGATCCGCCGCCATTTCAGCTCGCTGATGATGGAGGTACAACCGCTGGAGCAGCAAGAGTACGCCGAATTAAAGGCTCTGGGGTTGGATGGCGTGCTGGTGTATCAGGAAACCTATAATCCCGCGACCTACCTGCAGCATCATCTGCGCGGCCAGAAACAGGACTTTCACTGGCGGTTGGCCACACCGGATCGCCTGGGCCGCGCCGGGATCGACAAGATCGGCCTCGGGGCCCTGATCGGGCTTTCCAACAGTTGGCGTACCGACTGCTATATGCTGGCTGAACACCTGTTCTACCTGCAACAAACTTACTGGCAGAGCCGCTACTCGATCTCGTTCCCGCGCCTGCGCCCTTGTGCCGGAGGTATCGAACCGGCGTCGATCATGAGTGAACCGCAATTGGTGCAGCTAATCTGTGCCTTCCGGCTGTTCGCCCCCGACGTGGAGCTGTCTTTGTCGACGCGTGAGTCGCCGTTTTTCCGCGATCATATGATCCCGGTGGCGATCAACAGCGTCAGCGCCGGCTCCAAAACCCAGCCTGGCGGCTATGCCGACGATGTGCCACCGGAGCTGGAACAGTTTGAACCGCACGATGGCCGTACCCCACAGCAGGTGGCACAAGCCATCAGCGACGCTGGTTTACAGCCGGTGTGGAAAGACTGGGACGGATACCTGGGGCGCAGCCCGCAGTAATCTGCAAGCCTTGCAACGCCGTTGAAAAAACGAGGGAAGCGTTGCGCAGAAGCTATCGACACCGCTGGCGGGGCAAATCAGCCCCGCTATAGTGGCGATGCTGGTTGCCAAACCCGGTGCCAGCCGGAGCCGTCACCTACCAGACGGTTTCGCCTTACCCTCTCCCGGATCACGTCGGATTACCCTCCCGCGTGACTCCGGGACCTCAGAATGTTGATGCCCCCTGTAGCTCCTCACCCAGCCCGGTTCGCAGGCAAAAAAAAACCGCCCCCGAAGGGGCGGTTTATCTGGTCAGGGCCCGGCAATGCCGAACCCCAAGGCGCATTCAACGATTAATCGTTGTTGCCGCCACCCAGGTTGCCTGCATTGAGCAGTTCAGCCAGGTTAGCCGTTGCTTCTTCCGCGCTCACCTGCGGAACAACTGGCGTTTCACCCTGTGCTTTACGGCGCATGCGGTCCTGATGATAAGCGTAACCGGTACCGGCTGGGATCAGACGGCCCACGATGACGTTCTCTTTCAGGCCACGCAGTTCATCACGCTTACCGGCAACAGCCGCTTCGGTCAGAACGCGCGTCGTTTCCTGGAACGATGCTGCGGAGATGAAGGACTCGGTCGCCAAGGAAGCCTTGGTGATACCCAGCAGATCGCGTGAGAAGGTTGCCTCGATTTTGCCTTCAGCAGCAAGCTGACGGTTGGCAATCTTAACGCGAGACACTTCAGCCTGCTCGCCTTCCAGGAACTCGGTGCCACCAGCGCTAACGATGGTGCCTTTACGCAGCATCTGACGAACGATAACTTCAATGTGTTTATCGTTAATCTTAACGCCTTGCAGACGGTAAACTTCCTGCACTTCGTTGGTGATGTAGCGAGTAACCGCATGCACACCACGCAGACGCAGAATGTCGTGTGGAGATTCTGGGCCGTCAGAAACAACGTCACCACGTTCCACAACTTCACCTTCGAACACGTTGAGCTGACGCCATTTTGGAATCATCTCTTCGTACGCATCGCTGCCGTCCAGTGGAGAGATTACCAGGCGACGTTTGCCTTTGGTCTCTTTACCGAACGAGATAATCCCGCTGATTTCAGCCAGGATTGCCGGCTCTTTCGGACGACGTGCTTCGAACAGATCCGCAACGCGTGGCAGACCACCGGTAATATCCTTGGTACCGCCGGATTCCTGAGGAATACGCGCCAGGGTATCACCCGCACCGATCTGAATGCCGTCTTCCAGCTGTACAATCGCTTTACCTGGCAGGAAGTATTGAGCAGGCATATCAGTACCTGGGATCAATACGTCGTCGCCTTTGGCATCAACGATTTTCAGTGCCGGACGCAGGTCTTTACCGCTACCGGTACGCTCTGCGCTGTCCAGTACTACCAGAGAAGACAAACCGGTCAGTTCGTCGGTCTGGCGGGTAATGGTCTGGCCGTCAACCATATCAGCGAAGCGGATGAAACCACTCACTTCGGTGATAACAGGCATGGTGTGCGGATCCCAGTTAGCAACGGTTTCGCCGCCGTTAACTTCCATACCGTCGCCTTTGCCCATCACGGAACCGTAAGGCACTTTGTAGCGTTCTTTAGTACGGCCGAATTCGTCGATCAGCTTCAGTTCGGTGTTACGAGAGGTGATCACCAGCTTGCCTGCGGCGTTCATTACGAACTTCACATTGCTCAGCTTCAGAGTACCCTTGTTTTTCACCTGGATGCTGGATTCAGCAGCCGCACGAGATGCCGCACCACCGATGTGGAACGTACGCATCGTCAGCTGTGTACCCGGCTCACCGATTGACTGTGCCGCGATAACGCCGATAGCTTCGCCTTTGTTGATGATGTGACCACGTGCCAGGTCGCGACCATAGCAGTTTGCACACACACCAAAGTCGGTTTCACAGCTAACGACGGAACGGACTTTAACGCTGTCGACAGAGTTTTCTTCCAACAGGTCACAAGTCTTCTCGTGCAGCAGGGTGTTACGTGGCACCAGGATATCAGCCGTACCCGGCTTGATGATATCTTCTGCTGTCACACGACCCAGAACACGTTCGCGCAGTGGCTCTTTAACGTCACCACCTTCGATAACCGGAGTCATCATGATGCCGTTGTGAGTACCACAGTCGTCTTCGGTAACCACCAGATCCTGCGCCACGTCAACCAGACGACGGGTCAGATAACCGGAGTTAGCCGTTTTCAGTGCGGTATCCGCCAAACCTTTACGAGCACCGTGCGTGGAGATGAAGTACTGGAGTACGTTCAGACCTTCACGGAAGTTCGCGGTGATTGGCGTTTCAATGATGGAACCATCCGGCTTGGCCATCAGGCCACGCATACCGGCCAGCTGACGAATCTGTGCTGCAGAACCACGCGCACCGGAGTCGGCCATCATAAAGATACTGTTGAAGGAAACCTGCTGTTCAACAACACCGTCACGGTTGACGACGTCTTCAACAGACAAGTTTTCCATCATTGCCTTGGCAACACGTTCGTTCGCTGCGGCCCAGATATCGATCACTTTGTTGTAGCGTTCGCCGGCGGTAACCAAACCAGACTGGAACTGCTCCTGGATTTCGGCAACTTCGGTTTCTGCTTCTTCGATGATCTCTGCTTTCTTGGCAGGGATTACCATGTCATCGATACCTACTGACGCGCCTGAACGGGCAGCGTAAGCAAAACCGGTGTACATGATCTGGTCAGCAAAGATAACGGTCGGCTTCAGGCCCAGGATGCGGTAACAGGTGTTCAGCATCTTGGAGATAGCTTTCTTGCCCAAAGGCTGGTTAACGATCGAATACGGCAGACCGCGCGGTACGATCATCCACAGGATGGCGCGACCAACGGTAGTGTCGACGATCGAAGTCTGGTGTACAGACTCGCCTTCGGTGTTTTTAATCTCTTCGGTGATACGCACTTTGACACGCGCATGCAGAGAAGCCAGACCGGCGCGGTAAATACGCTCCGCTTCTTTCGGGCCACTCAACACCATGCCTTCGCCTTTGGCGTTAACACAGTCACGGGTCATGTAGTACAGACCCAATACAACGTCCTGAGAAGGAACGATGATTGGCTCGCCGTTCGCTGGTGACAGGATGTTGTTGGTAGACATCATCAGCGCACGCGCTTCCAGCTGAGCTTCAAGCGTCAGTGGAACGTGTACTGCCATTTGGTCACCATCGAAGTCGGCGTTGTATGCCGCACAAACCAGCGGGTGCAGCTGGATAGCCTTACCTTCGATCAGAACCGGTTCAAATGCCTGGATACCCAAACGGTGCAGGGTTGGTGCACGGTTCAGCAGTACCGGGTGTTCGCGGATAACTTCGTCCAGGATGTCCCAAACGACAGCTTCTTCGCGCTCAACCATTTTCTTGGCGGCTTTGATGGTGGTGGCCAGGCCACGCAGCTCCAGCTTGCCGTAGATGAACGGTTTGAACAGCTCCAGTGCCATTTTCTTAGGCAGACCGCACTGATGCAGACGCAGGTATGGACCTACGGTGATTACAGAACGACCAGAGTAGTCAACACGTTTACCCAACAGGTTCTGACGGAAGCGACCCTGCTTACCTTTGATCATATCGGCCAAAGATTTCAGAGGACGCTTGTTGGAACCGGTGATCGCACGACCGCGACGGCCGTTATCCAGCAGGGCATCTACCGCTTCTTGCAGCATACGCTTTTCGTTGCGCACGATGATGTCAGGCGCAGCCAGATCCAGCAGGCGTTTCAGACGGTTGTTACGGTTGATCACGCGGCGATACAGATCGTTCAGATCTGAAGTCGCGAAACGACCCCCATCCAACGGCACCAGCGGACGCAGATCCGGTGGCAGTACCGGCAGCACGGTCAGGATCATCCACTCTGGCTTGTTGCCAGACTGTACGAACGCTTCCAGCAGCTTGATACGCTTGGTCAGCTTCTTACGCTTGGTTTCGGAGTTGGTTTCGTTCAGCTCTTCGCGCAGAGTTTCACACTCTTGCTCCAGATCCATGTTTTTCAACAGGGCCTGAATAGCTTCCGCACCCATCTTGGCGTCGAATTCATCACCGAACTCTTCCAGCGCATCCAGATACTGCTCTTCAGTCAGGATCTGACGACGCTCGAGGTTAGTCATACCGCCTTCGATAACCACATAGGATTCGAAGTACAGTACACGTTCGATGTCACGCAGCGGCATATCCAGCAGCAAACCGATGCGGGATGGCAGCGATTTCAGGAACCAGATGTGCGCAGTTGGTGAAGCCAGCTCGATGTGCCCCATACGCTCACGGCGTACTTTGGTCTGGGTCACTTCAACGCCGCACTTCTCACAAATCACGCCGCGGTGTTTTAAGCGCTTGTACTTACCGCACAGGCACTCGTAGTCTTTTACTGGCCCAAAGATACGGGCGCAGAAAAGGCCGTCACGTTCTGGTTTGAACGTACGGTAGTTAATGGTTTCCGGCTTCTTGACTTCGCCGAACGACCAGGAACGGATCATGTCTGGCGATGCCAGAGCAATCTTGATCGCGTCAAACTCTTCGGTCTTGGTTTGCGCTTTCAGAAACTTTAATAAGTCTTTCACGGATTGGCTCCTGTCGGAGTTAAACCTGTTGGGCGCTCGCTGACAAATCGCGCGCCCGTGTGACCTGAACAACCACCCTCAGGCTCCCTAAGGCCGGGAGCCTGAGCCGGAAAAACGATTACTCGCCTTCCAGTTCGATGTTGATACCGAGCGAGCGGATTTCTTTCAACAGTACGTTGAAGGACTCCGGCATGCCTGGTTCCATGCGGTGATCGCCATCCACGATGTTTTTGTACATCTTGGTACGGCCGTTAACGTCATCCGACTTAACGGTGAGCATTTCCTGCAGGGTATAAGCTGCGCCGTATGCTTCCAGTGCCCACACTTCCATCTCACCGAAGCGTTGACCACCGAACTGCGCCTTACCACCCAGCGGCTGCTGAGTAACCAAGCTGTAAGAACCGGTTGAACGGGCGTGCATTTTATCGTCAACCAAGTGGTTCAGTTTCAGCATGTACATATAGCCAACGGTAACCTGGCGCTCAAATTGCTCACCGGTACGGCCATCGAACAGCGTAATCTGACCCGAGGTTGGGATCCCGCCCATTTCCAGCAATTGCTTGATTTCACTCTCTTTCGCACCATCAAACACCGGCGTTGCGATTGGCATACCTTTTTTCAGGTTCTCTGCCAGACGCAGTACTTCGTCGTCGGTGAAGGTGTTCAGGTCAACTTTCTGGCAGACATCGTCGCCCAGATCGTAAGCCTTCTGAATGAACTCACGCAGCTTGGCCACTTCCTGATGCTGCTTCAGCATTTGGTTGATCTTCTCACCAATGCCTTTCGCAGCCATACCCAAGTGGGTTTCCAGGATCTGACCGATGTTCATACGTGATGGTACGCCCAACGGGTTCAGTACGATGTCAACCGGCGTGCCGTTTTCATCGTAAGGCATATCTTCGATCGGGTTGATCTTGGAGATAACACCCTTGTTACCGTGGCGGCCTGCCATCTTGTCACCCGGTTGGATCTGACGCTTAACAGCCAGATAAACCTTAACGATTTTCAGCACGCCTGGTGCCAGATCATCGCCCTGGGTGATCTTACGACGCTTGGCGTCCAGCTTCTTCTCGAAATCGGATTTCAGCTCGTCGTACTGCTCTGCCAACTGTTCCAGCTGGTTTTGCTTTTCTTCGTCGGTCAGGCCCAGTTCCAGCCAGCGATCGCGTGGCAGTTTGCTCAGCTTTTCAGCTTCAACACCGCCGGCAACCAGCACCGCATGGATACGTGCGAACAGACCAGCTTCCAGGATCTGCAGTTCTTCAGTCAGGTCTTTTTTCGCCTGCTTCAGCTGCATCTCTTCGATTTCCAACGCACGCTTGTCTTTTTCCACGCCATCGCGGGTAAAGACCTGCACGTCGATAATCGTACCGGAAACGCCGTTTGGTACGCGCAGAGAGGAGTCTTTAACGTCAGACGCCTTCTCACCGAAGATCGCACGCAGCAGCTTCTCTTCTGGCGTCAGCTGGGTTTCACCTTTTGGTGTTACCTTACCAACCAGAATGTCGCCACCGGTCACTTCAGCACCGATATACACGATACCGGACTCATCCAGTTTGGAGAGCGCAGCTTCACCCACGTTAGGGATGTCGGCAGTGATCTCTTCAGGCCCCAACTTGGTGTCGCGAGACACACATGCCAGTTCCTGGATGTGGATGGTAGTGAAGCGATCTTCCTGAACGACACGCTCGGACACCAAGATGGAGTCTTCGAAGTTGTAGCCGTTCCATGGCATGAATGCCACGCGCATGTTCTGGCCCAGCGCCAGTTCACCCAGGTCAGTGGATGGGCCATCTGCCAGCACGTCGCCGCGCTCGATTGGCTCACCCAGATTCACACACGGCATCTGGTTGATACAGGTGTTCTGGTTAGAACGGGTGTACTTGGTCAGGTTATAAATATCGATACCTG
This sequence comes from Serratia sp. AR11, assembly GCF_056376275.1. Lineage (NCBI taxonomy): Bacteria > Pseudomonadati > Pseudomonadota > Gammaproteobacteria > Enterobacterales > Yersiniaceae > Serratia > Serratia sp. AR11. Next base: position 286,375 of record NZ_CM150739.1, on the reverse strand, counting down.
CTTCGCCCGCGAGCATCTCGTCTTCGTTAACTTTAATAACGATACGGGAAGCATCCACGTACTGGATCACACCGCCACGTCGAGCTACGGCAGTAACACCGGAGTCAACAGCTACAGCACGTTCCATACCGGTACCTACCAGCGGCTTGTCAGCACGCAAGGTTGGAACCGCCTGACGTTGCATGTTCGCACCCATCAATGCACGGTTGGCGTCATCGTGTTCCAGGAATGGAATCAGTGAAGCACCAACGGAGACAACCTGCTGGGTTGATACGTCCATATAGTCAACCTGGTCGCGGCTGAACAGGCTTGATTCGCCTTTGCTACGACAGGTGACCAGGTCTTCTACGAAGCGGCCGTCATCATCCAGGTTGGAGTTCGCCTGAGCGATAACGAAGTTGCCTTCTTCAATAGCAGACAGATAGTTGATTTCATCGGTAACCAGGCCGTCACGCACGCGGCGGTACGGAGTTTCCAGGAAGCCATACTCGTTGGTCTGTGCGTACACGGACAAGGAGTTGATCAGACCGATGTTTGGACCTTCCGGCGTTTCGATTGGGCACACGCGACCGTAGTGAGTCGGGTGTACGTCTCGAACTTCAAAGCCGGCACGTTCACGGGTCAGACCGCCTGGGCCCAATGCAGAGATACGACGTTTGTGCGTAATCTCGGACAACGGGTTGTTCTGGTCCATAAACTGAGACAGCTGGCTGGAGCCGAAGAACTCTTTCACCGCCGCCGAAATCGGCTTGGCGTTGATCATGTCCTGTGGCATCAGGGTGTCCAGATCGCCCAGGGACAGACGTTCTTTAACCGCACGCTCAACACGCACCAGACCTACACGGAACTGGTTCTCAGCCATTTCGCCGACGGAACGGATACGACGGTTGCCCAAGTGGTCGATATCGTCCACTTCGCCTTTACCGTTACGGATACCGATGAGCTTCTTCATCACTTCGATGATGTCGTCTTTGCTCAGGATGCCCGAACCTTCGATCTCGTCACGCAGCAGAGAACGGTTGAACTTCATACGACCAACCGCAGACAGATCGTAGCGGTCTTCAGAGAAGAACAAGTTCTCAAACAGGTTTTCAGCAGCTTCGCGCGTTGGCGGCTCACCAGGACGCATCATGCGGTAGATTTCTACCAGTGCGCTCAAACGATCGCTGGTTGGATCGACACGTACAGTCTCAGAGATGTACGCACCGTGGTCCAGATCGTTGGTGAACAGCGTTTCGATACGCTTGTGGCCTGACTGGCTCAGTTTGGCCAGCAGATCCAGCGACAGCTCCATGTTGGCTGCGCAGATAAGCTCACCGGTATTGGTATCGATATAGTCCTTCGCGACCACTTTGCCCGCGATGTACTCAACCGGTACTTCAATACTCTGAATTTCGTCTTTTTCGAGCTGACGGATATGACGAGCGGTGATACGACGGCCTTTCTCAATGTAGATCTTGCCGTTGGCTTCGATATCAAACGAAGCAGTCTCACCACGCAGACGTTCTGGAACCAGCTCCATCTGCAGCTTGTTATCACGGATCTCGTAAACTACTTTCGCAAAGAACAGGTCAAGGATCTGCTCAGTGGTGTAGTTCAATGCACGCAGAATGATGGTCGCAGGCAATTTACGGCGACGGTCAATACGCACAAACAGGTTGTCTTTCGGGTCAAACTCGAAATCCAGCCATGAACCGCGGTAAGGGATGATACGTGCGTTATACAGCACTTTACCCGAAGAGTGGGTTTTACCCTTATCGCTGTCAAAGAATACGCCAGGACTACGGTGAAGCTGAGATACGATAACCCTCTCAGTACCGTTGATCACAAAGGTGCCGTTTTCGGTCATGAGCGGAATTTCGCCCATATAGACTTCTTGTTCCTTGATGTCTTTGACCGTACCTTCCGGAGCTTCGCGCTCATAGATTACCAGGCGCAGTTTTACGCGCAGCGGTGCAGAGAACGTCACACCACGGATCTGGCACTCTTTGACGTCGAAGACCGGCTCACCAAGACGGTAGCTAACGTATTGCAGCTCCGAATTGCCACTGTAGCTCTGGATAGGGAAAACAGAACGGAAGGCGGCTTCTAGGCCGTGCTGCCCTTCTGGATCTTGCTCGATAAACTTCTGGAACGAATCAAGCTGGATAGAAAGGAGATATGGTATGTCCAAAACTTGTGGACGCTTACCAAAATCCTTACGAATACGTTTTTTCTCGGTATAGGAGTAAACCATAGGGTTCCTCAGCTCGCTGGAAAGTCGAACCTATTGTCCGTCCGGATATAGGACGGTTCACGCAACACCATTTTGTCGACCGGAAAGCGGGAACACTCTCCGCAATACTCGTTTCTATCACGCTTAAATCATTTCGTTGCGTTGTGCGGCAGATTTTGCTGCGGCAGGGAAGGCAATATATTAAGTCGTCGATAGAAAGAAATATTGGGGTTAGCCAGTAGCCAAACAGTGTGAAACTCTACTGACGCCCTACAGCGCAAAAAGGCTGGTGACCAAAAAGTCACCAGCCATCAGTCTGTTAGTTAAAACAGACTGCACTCAGAAAGCAGTGGCTTATTTAACTTCAACTTCAGCGCCAGCTTCTTCCAGAGCTTTTTTCAGTGCTTCAGCGTCGTCTTTGCTGATGCCTTCTTTCAGTGCTGCTGGTGCAGACTCAACCAGGTCTTTAGCTTCTTTCAGACCCAGGCCAGTTGCGCCACGTACTGCTTTGATTACTGCAACTTTGTTCGCGCCGATACCTTTCAGTACAACGTCGAATTCAGTTTTTTCTTCAACAGCTTCAGCAGCAGCAGCAGGACCTGCAGCTACAGCAGCAGCAGAAACACCGAACTTCTCTTCCATAGCGGCGATCAGTTCAACGATTTCCATTACAGACAGAGCTGCAACGCCTTCGATAATTTGGTCTTTAGTGATAGACATAACAAATGTTCCTAAAATTCAGAAATAGTTTAAATACGTAAGCAACGGATAAGAAAAAGGGCTTATGCCGCTTCTTTCTGATCGCGCAGTGCAGCCAGAGTGCGAACCAATTTGCCGGCAGCGGCTTCTTTCATGGTTGCCATCAGGCGTGCGATTGCTTCATCGTAAGTAGGCAGAGTTGCCAAGCGGTCAATTTGTGCCGCAGGGATCATCTCACCTTCAAAGGCCGCAGCTTTAATCTCGAACTTTGCATTCGCTTTCGCGAAATCTTTGAACAGACGAGCAGCAGCGCCCGGGTGTTCATGAGAAAATGCAATCAAGGTAGGACCGACGAACGTGTCTTTCAGGCATTCGAATGGAGTGCCTTCAACTACGCGACGCATCAGGGTGTTACGAACAACACGCATGTAAACGCCAGCTTCACGACCTGCTTTACGCAGTTCAGTCATTTTATCAACGGTAACGCCACGGGAATCCGCAACAACCGCAGACAGCGCGCCTTTGGCTACTTCGTTGACTTCAGCAACAATCGCTTGTTTGTCTTGAAGATTTAATGCCATTAGCTCTTTGCTCCTGGATTTAGCCGGGGGAAATCCCCGGCACTCACATCACTCAACACCTTGTGATAAATCACGCAGTGAGAGCGTTCAAACACGGTGAGCAGAATCCAGCAAAGACTATTCTTTTATAAAAAGAAAAAATTTCTTTAGGCTCTGTCACCGTCTACGCAGGAAGGATTAAGTACCTTTCGATACACCTGCGGTCTTGGACGGAGGCCTGGATAGGCCAGGCTCCAACCGAAAAATCTTTGTTTCGCTGTGGCTATGGCCAATAGCAAAACCTTGGGGCATAAGATTCTAGACAAATCTTCGCCCCAAGTCAAAGCGATAATCGCAGGGCGATTAGTTCGCTACAGCAGTCAGGCCGCTTTGATCGATAGCAACGCCAGCACCCATGGTGGTGGAGAGGCTAACTTTCTTGATGTACACGCCTTTAGCCTGAGATGGTTTTGCTTTTTTCAGCGCAACCAGCAGAGCTTCCAGGTTTTCTTTCAGCTTGTCTGACTCGAAATCAACCTTACCGATAGTGGTATGGATGATGCCGTTTTTGTCGTTACGATAACGAACCTGACCTGCTTTAGCGTTTTTCACTGCTTCAGCAACGTTCGGAGTAACGGTACCCACTTTCGGGTTTGGCATCAGGCCACGTGGACCCAGGATCTGGCCCAGTTGACCAACAACGCGCATTGCATCAGGAGAAGCAATAACAACGTCGAAGTTCATTTCGCCTTTCTTGATCTGGTCTGCCAGATCTTCCATACCTACCAGCTCTGCGCCAGCAGCTTTAGCTGCTTCAGCGTTAGGGCCCTGGGCAAATACGGCAACGCGAACGGAACGACCGGTGCCGTTTGGCAGAACGGTAGCGCCACGAACGTTTTGGTCAGATTTACGAGCGTCGATGCCGAGGTTAACAGCAACGTCAACGCTTTCTACGAATTTAGCGGTGGCCAGCTCTTTCAGCAGAGCAACAGCTTCGGTGATGTCATACTGTTTAGTAGCATCAACTTTGTCACGGATCACGCGCATGCGCTTGGTCAGCTTAGCCATTTCTTAATCCTCCACTACCAGGCCCATGGAACGAGCAGTACCTTCGATGGAGCGAGTCATCGCTTCAACGTTGGAACCAGTCATGTCCGCAGCTTTGGTTTCTGCGATTTCACGTACCTGAGCACTTGTCACTTTACCTACTTTGTCTTTGTTCGGCTTGCCTGAACCAGACTTGATACCAGCCGCTTTTTTCAGCAGAACTGCTGCTGGCGGGGTTTTGGTAACGAAAGTGAAAGAACGGTCAGAATAAACAGTAATAACAACCGGAATCGGCAGACCTTTCTCAACGCTGTCAGTCTTAGCATTGAACGCCTTACAGAATTCCATGATGTTAACACCTTGCTGACCCAGAGCTGGACCAACTGGCGGACTTGGGTTCGCCATACCGGCTGCAACTTGCAGCTTAACGTAGGCTTGTACTTTCTTGGCCATTTACAATTCCTCGGTTTGGGTAATAACGCCTCGCAAAAGGCTCCCCGTGTATCACCTCACTCTAAAGAGCAAGGCCTATAAAAACAAAAGGCGCGAAATTATAGTTCAATTTCGCGCCTCTGACAAGCGGCAAAAGCCACTTATTGCTGATTAATTGATCAGCCCTTCTCAACCTGAGCGAAGTCCAGTTCCACCGGCGTTGCACGGCCAAAGATGGAAACGGAAACTTTCAGGCGACTCTTCTCGTAATCCACTTCTTCAACAACACCGTTGAAGTCAGCGAACGGACCATCGCTAACGCGGACCAATTCACCCGGTTCGAACAGCGTTTTCGGACGCGGCTTATCACCAACCTGCTGCAGGCGGTTCATAATCGCATCGACTTCTTTGTCGCTAATCGGCGCCGGACGGTCAGAAGTCCCGCCGATGAAACCCATTACGCGTGGAACGCTGCGTACCAAGTGCCAGCTGGCATCGTTCATCACCATCTGAACCAGTACATAGCCAGGGAAGAATTTACGTTCACTTTTACGACGTTGGCCGCCACGGATTTCAACAACTTCTTCCGTAGGAACCATGACTTCGCCGAACAGTTCTTCCATATCATGCAGTTTGATGTATTCACGCAGCGATTGCGCTACGCGACCTTCAAAACCGGAAAACGCCTGAACGACGTACCAACGTTTTTTTGGAGCTTCAGACATTTTAGAACCTCAGGCCAGTAATAAACGATACCAGACGGACCAGAATACCATCCAGCCCCCACAGAATCAGTGACATCACGGCAGTTACCGCGGCAACGATCAACGTGGTATGTAGCGTTTCCTGACGAGTTGGCCAGATCACTTTACGTACTTCAGTACGCGCTTCGCGTGCAAACGCAACGGTGGCTTTGCCTTTGGTCGTCATCAGCGCCACAGCGCCTGCAACAGCGATAACCACTACAACGGCCAGCGCGCGTAATGGCAGGCTGAAATCACGGTAGAAATAGTTACCGACAATCGCTACAACCAACAGAACAGCGACGATAAGCCATTTAGCCGTTTCCAGGCCGCGCCCGCTCCCTTGAGCCTCGGTATTCGCACTCATAAACCAACCTGTCACAATGAATTCAGAACAGACAACTTTGCCTCGCACTGCAAGGCAAACCAAACCGATCAGATGCTGCTCGGCAGCATTTCGGTGTTTTACGCTATGACGTATTTCAGTCAATACGCTTTAAGAGCCCATCTCACCAATGATTATGACTGCAAAATCGCTGATGAGATAGGTTCTAGTTCACAGCGTAGAAAAAGGGCATCAAATGATGCCCTTTTACCGCGTGTCGCGTCAAACGTTATCAGCGATTAAGCGATAACTTTGGCAACAACACCAGCGCCAACAGTACGGCCGCCTTCACGGATTGCGAAACGCAGACCGTCGTCCATCGCGATTGGGTGGATCAAGGTGACTTTCATGTTCACGTTGTCACCAGGCATTACCATCTCAACGCCTTCTGGCAGTTCGATGGTACCGGTCACGTCAGTGGTACGGAAGTAGAACTGTGGACGGTAGCCTTTGAAGAATGGAGTATGACGACCACCTTCATCTTTGCTCAGGATGTACACTTCTGAATCGAACTGAGTGTGCGGCTTGATAGAACCTGGTTTAGCCAGTACCTGACCACGTTCGATGTCTTCACGCTTGATACCACGCAGCAGAACACCAACGTTCTCACCAGCACGGCCTTCGTCCAGCAGTTTGCGGAACATTTCAACGCCAGTACAGGTAGACTTAACGGTGTCTTTGATACCAACGATTTCAACTTCTTCGCCAACTTTAACGATACCGCGCTCTACACGACCGGTAACAACAGTACCACGACCGGAGATGGAGAATACGTCTTCGATTGGCAGCAGGAACGGCTTGTCGATAGCACGCTCTGGTTCTGGGATGTAAGAATCCAGGTAACCAGCCAGCTCGATGATTTTAGCTTCCCACTCAGCTTCGCCTTCCAGTGCTTTCAGCGCTGAACCACGAACAACCGGCAGGTCATCACCAGGGAAGTCATAAGCAGACAGAAGTTCACGAACTTCCATTTCTACCAGTTCCAGCAGCTCTTCATCATCAACCATGTCGCATTTGTTCATGAATACGATGATGTAAGGAACGCCAACCTGACGACCCAGCAGGATGTGCTCACGGGTCTGAGGCATAGGGCCGTCAGTCGCAGCAACAACCAGGATAGCGCCGTCCATCTGAGCAGCACCGGTGATCATGTTTTTAACGTAGTCGGCGTGCCCTGGGCAGTCAACGTGCGCGTAGTGACGAGTCGGGGTGTCATATTCAACGTGAGAAGTGTTGATGGTGATACCACGAGCTTTTTCTTCTGGCGCGTTATCGATCTGGTCGAAAGCACGTGCAGAACCGCCGTAGGTTTTAGCCAGAACGGTGGTGATTGCTGCAGTCAGGGTAGTTTTACCGTGGTCAACGTGGCCGATAGTACCGACGTTAACGTGCGGTTTTGTACGTTCAAACTTTTCTTTAGACATCGATTGTCCCTCTAAGACACGGATAAATCGGTGGTATCACCACATCAACCAAGCATTTGCCTGTTGAATCCAGAACAGAAAGAAAATCAGGGGGCGAGATTATAAGAAGTGGTGCTGATAGGCAGATTCGAACTGCCGACCTCACCCTTACCAAGGGTGCGCTCTACCAACTGAGCTATATCAGCACATCTTGGAGCGGGCAGTGGGAATCGAACCCACATCATCAGCTTGGAAGGCTGAGGTAATAGCCATTATACGATGCCCGCATCCTGGAACTCGGCTACCTGACTTTTCTGTAGAATTTTTAGGTGGGAGAAGGATTGTTCGTCGCTTAACTCTCACCCTTCGGGCCGGCTGCGCGATGCGCTGCACAACTCGAACCTTGCTGAAGACTTTCGCCTTCCCCTTCCGCAATTTAACCGTTGCGAGTTTATCGCTGGCCAGTTAACTGCCGAAGGCAAGATATGGTGGTGGGGGAAGGATTCGAACCTTCGAAGTCTGTGACGGCAGATTTACAGTCTGCTCCCTTTGGCCGCTCGGGAACCCCACCAGATTTTAACTATTGTGACTTGATTGGTGCCGGCTACCGGAATCGAACTGGTGACCTACTGATTACAAGTCAGTTGCTCTACCAACTGAGCTAAGCCGGCATCAAGTGCAGCGCATTCTAGGTAGACCGGACGGGCTATGCAACAAAAAAATTGCGTTAACTGCACTTTCGCTCACAAATCGCCCAATTTTGCCCACTACCTGGCAATTCACACTGTAAGGCGTGCAAAAATTCATCAATCACAGTCAGCACTCCCTACACTGTAATTGTTCTTTTGCCAGTGTCGCCCACATATTTTACCTAAACAGCAGTTTCACCCCATTCGGCAAGCTGTGAATTGAAGTAAAAATACGCCGAAAGCGACTTCCGCCTACTGCGCGCCGCTTCGCACAATTGAGATAAACTCATACTAATCGCCAACTTTTGCGAAAAAAGTCTACGTCAAAAACGAAGCTGTCTATAATATGCAGCTTGATTATTATCTGGAGTTGGCGTCCGGCGCCTTTCCCAACCTGCGTTAACAGGCAGAATTTGGCTTATGATAAAAAGAGATCAATCTTTAGCGACGCCCTATCTTCAGTTCGATCGTACCCAGTGGGCTGCGTTACGGGATTCGGTGCCGCTGACACTGTCAGAAGAAGAGATTGTTAAACTGAAAGGGATTAACGAAGATCTCTCTTTGGAAGAGGTAGCACAGATTTATCTGCCGCTATCCCGATTGTTGAACTTCTATATCAGTTCGAACCTGCGCCGTCAGGCCGTACTTGAGCAATTTCTCGGTACCGATGGACAAAAAATCCCCTACGTGATCGGCATTGCCGGCAGCGTTGCCGTAGGTAAAAGTACCACGGCACGTTTGCTACAGGCATTGCTTAGCAGTTGGCCGGAACATCGTAGCGTTGAGTTGATCACCACCGACGGTTTCCTGCATCCGAATAAGGTGTTGAACGAACGCGGGCTGATGAAGAAAAAAGGCTTCCCACAGTCTTATGATATGCACAGCCTGGTGAAATTTGTTTCTGAAGTGAAATCAGGCGCTAAGCGCGTGACCGCTCCGGTCTATTCCCATCTGATTTACGATGTTGTTCCCGAAGGGAATAAAGTCATCGAGCAGCCGGATATTCTTATTCTTGAAGGGCTAAACGTATTACAGAGCGGGATGGATTACCCTCACGATCCGCATCGTGTATTTGTTTCTGACTTTGTTGATTTTTCAATATATGTCGACGCACCTGAAGAACTGCTGCAATCCTGGTATATCAATAGATTTCTTAAGTTCCGTCAGGGTGCATTTTCCAATCCTGACTCTTATTTCCATAACTATTCCAAGTTACCTGAACCAGAAGCTATCAATATAGCATCTCAACTATGGAATGAGATTAATGGATTGAATTTACAAGAAAATATCTTACCCACCCGCGAACGCGCCAGTCTGATCATGACGAAGAGTGCTAATCACGCGGTTGAAAACGTACGTTTAAGAAAGTAATTTAATAATAAGCAGGGGCTTACCGGCCCCCTTATATTTAATGATAATTACTCGGCGCTGCGCAGAGAGATTTCCCCGCCAATGAACGGTTTAATCACACCGTCCTGATCGAGCAATAATGCCCCTTGTTGATCAATGCCTCGTGCTATACCAAAAATTTGTTGTTCACCAATTAATAGTTTAACCGGCCGATCGATAAAGTTGTCCAAAGCACGCCAGCGCGCAATAAATGGCGCTAAACCATCAATCTCAAATTGCCGCAGCGATTGGCGCAATTCATTGAGTAAGGTGGCGGCCAATTCATTACGATCGATATTAATCCCCGCCTCCTGCAGGTTTATCCAGCCTTGATTAATCGCATTGGCATTGGTTTCACGCATTGCCAAATTGATACCGGCACCAATGACCAGTTGTGCCGCATCACCGGTTTTTCCTGTTAATTCGACCAAGATACCAGCTAACTTGCGATCGTTAAGGTATAAGTCGTTTGGCCATTTAACCCTGACATCTTGTGCCCCAAGGTCTTTGAGCACCTCGGCCATCACGATGCCAATCACCAGACTCAGCCCCATTGCGGCTGCAGGCCCCTGATCCAGACGCCAAAACATGGAGAGATACAGATTGGCGCCAAATGGTGAGATCCATTGACGACCGCGACGGCCACGACCGGCCTGCTGGTACTCAACAACACAGGCATCGCCAGATTGCAGTTCGGTAATACGATCCAGCAAATATTGGTTGGTGGAGTCCACAACCGGCAGCACCGTGACACGTTTATCAACCAGTTGGTCAAGAATACATTCAACATCCAGTAACTGGATCGGGCTCGGTAGGCTATAGCCCTTTCCGGGCACGGTAAACACATCCAAACCCCATTCCCGGATGGTCTGGATATGTTTATTAATAGCGGCACGACTCATGCCCAGCAACTCGCCAAGATGCTCACCAGAATGGAAATCGCCATCGGCCAGTATAGAAATGAGCTTAAGGGGAACTTTGGTGTCCTTCATGAAAGAACCTCTACGGCATTCAACTCACCGACCGTACCGATAAAGCGAACTTCCGGCTCAAGCCATACGTCGAATTTTTTCGCTACGGTATTACGTACATGCCGTGCCAGCGCCACCACGTCCTGACTGGTGGCATTATCCGTATTAACCAGCACAAGCGCCTGTTGATTATGTACCGCCGCACCGCCAATTTGGTGTCCTTTCAGCCCACACTGATCGATCAACCAGCCTGCAGCCAGCTTCACCTGACCATCCTGCTGCGGGTAATGCGGTATGCCAGGATATTCGGTGGTCAACGCGGCGGCTTTGTCACTACCAACCAGTGGGTTTTTGAAGAAGCTGCCTGCATTACCCGTCACTTTAGGGTCGGGCAATTTGCTGCGGCGCATTGCACATACAGAGTCAAATACCTGACGTGGTGTCACCGTTTCAGGATCCAGCTTTGTCAGATCGCCATAATTCAGCATCGGTTCCCATTGCTTGCTAAGGCGCAGGCCTACACCAACAATGATATGCCCCTTCTGAAAATGATGTTTAAAAATACTTTCTCGGTAGCCAAAGCCGCAGTCAGATGCGGCAATGCGATCGATGGCACCCGTAGTCAGATCCAATAGATCAACGTAGTCACATACGCTCTTGAGTTCGATACCATAGGCACCGATGTTCTGAATAGGTGCAGAGCCGACCAGGCCGGGGATTAACGCCAGGTTTTCCAGCCCGGGAATGCCGATTTCCAGAGTGCGACAAACCAAACCATGCCAATTCTCACCAGAGCTAACGTGAAGAAACCAGGCATCTTTCTCTTCTCGGATGTCGATACCTTTTAATTGATTGATCATTACCGTACCGGAAAAATCATCAAGAAACAGGACGTTACTCCCTTCTCCAAGTACCAGTAGCGGCTCTTGACGCTTCTGTGTTTTCTGCCAAACCTTGATCATTAATTCGATTGTTTCTGCAATGACCAGATGCGCTGCGTTGACCGGGAGCGCAAAAGTATTGTGTTTTTTTAATGACGCGCTTTCAGTAGACATAACGATAAATACCTATACGGAAATGAACCTGCACCTAGTCTACTCGATTCGGCACGCTAGGCTAATATTTGTTTTCATCGATAGGTTTTTTATCTGGAGAACATCCATTGGGGGAATGCTTTCGATTGTTTTATAAGGTATTTTCTATATAAATGAATTAAGTAATAAGTTTTAGATAGAAACCAAAATGATTAATAACGGCATTTCCTCATAACTGAGTCTTATTAGCACAAATTCAAACACTCCTCCTAAATTGGATTATATATATTTGAAGTTATTTATCATTTTTAAACATTGTTGATATTTATATATTAAAGATAGCCAGTTGGCTTTTATTCGGAGGATATTGTGATGTGGAGTCTGCTTCAAGGCGCAGCGTAGCTGCGTCTGTTTTTGTCTTTCGCACACAGCAAAAAGGCCATCCTTGCGGATGGCCTCTTGGCTTAATTGATGCCTGGCAGTGTCCTACTCTCGCATGGGGAGACCCCACACTACCATCGGCGCTACGGCGTTTCACTTCTGAGTTCGGCATGGGATCAGGTGGGACCACCGCGCTATTGCCGCCAGGCAAATTCTGTTTCATTCCAGCCGTCATTCTCATGACCACCAGAACCAATCTCGGAACGCGCTGAAAATCTCTCAAATCAAAACACTTTTGGTGTTGTAAGGTTAAGTCTCACGGATCATTAGTACTGGTTAGCTCAATGCATCGCTGCACTTACACACCCAGCCTATCAACGTCTTAGTCTTAAACGTTCCTTCAGGGGAATCAAGTTCCCAGGGAAGACTCATCTCGAGGCAAGTTTCGCGCTTAGATGCTTTCAGCGCTTATCTTTTCCGCACTTAGCTACCGGGCAATGCCATTGGCATGACAACCCGAACACCAGTGGTGCGTTCACTCCGGTCCTCTCGTACTAGGAGCAACCCCTCTCAATCTTCCAACGCCCACGGCAGATAGGGACCGAACTGTCTCACGACGTTCTAAACCCAGCTCGCGTACCACTTTAAATGGCGAACAGCCATACCCTTGGGACCTACTTCAGCCCCAGGATGTGATGAGCCGACATCGAGGTGCCAAACACCGCCGTCGATATGAACTCTTGGGCGGTATCAGCCTGTTATCCCCGGAGTACCTTTTATCCGTTGAGCGATGGCCCTTCCATTCAGAACCACCGGATCACTAAGACCTACTTTCGTACCTGCTCGAGCCGTCACTCTCGCAGTCAAGCTAGCTTATGCCTTTGCACTAACCTCACGATGTCCGACCGTGATTAGCTAACCTTCGTGCTCCTCCGTTACTCTTTGGGAGGAGACCGCCCCAGTCAAACTACCCACCAGACACTGTCCTCACCCCGGATCACGGGGCCGAGTTAGAACATCAAACATTAAAGGGTGGTATTTCAAGGTTGGCTCCACGCAGACTGGCGTCCACGCTTCAAAGCCTCCCACCTATCCTACACATCAAGGCTCAATGTTCAGTGTCAAGCTATAGTAAAGGTTCACGGGGTCTTTCCGTCTTGCCGCGGGTACACTGCATCTTCACAGCGAGTTCAATTTCACTGAGTCTCGGGTGGAGACAGCCTGGCCATCATTACGCCATTCGTGCAGGTCGGAACTTACCCGACAAGGAATTTCGCTACCTTAGGACCGTTATAGTTACGGCCGCCGTTTACTGGGGCTTCGATCAAGAGCTTCGCCTTGCGGCTGACCCCATCAATTAACCTTCCAGCACCGGGCAGGCGTCACACCGTATACGTCCACTTTCGTGTTTGCACAGTGCTGTGTTTTTATTAAACAGTTGCAGCCAGCTGGTATCTGCGACTGGCTTCGGCTCCGAGAGCAAGTCTCTTCACCTACGCGCCAGCGTGCCTTCTCCCGAAGTTACGGCACCATTTTGCCTAGTTCCTTCACCCGAGTTCTCTCAAGCGCCTTGGTATTCTCTACCTGACCACCTGTGTCGGTTTGGGGTACGATTCTGTGTTACCTGATGCTTAGAGGCTTTTCCTGGAAGCTTGGCATCAACTACTTCTGCACCGTGGTGCATCGTCATCACGCCTCAGGGTTGAATAAGCAACCGGATTTACCAGGTCACTCCCCCTACACGCTTAAACCGGGACAACCGTCGCCCGGCTAGCCTAGCCTTCTCCGTCCCCCCTTCGCAGTAACACCGAGTACAGGAATATTAACCTGTTTCCCATCGACTACGCCTTTCGGCCTCGCCTTAGGGGTCGACTCACCCTGCCCCGATTAACGTTGGACAGGAACCCTTGGTCTTCCGGCGAGCGGGTTTTTCACCCGCTTTATCGTTACTTATGTCAGCATTCGCACTTCTGATACCTCCAGCAACCCTCACAGGCCACCTTCAACGGCTTACAGAACGCTCCCCTACCCAACAACGCCTAAGCGTCGCTGCCGCAGCTTCGGTGCATGGTTTAGCCCCGTTACATCTTCCGCGCAGGCCGACTCGACCAGTGAGCTATTACGCTTTCTTTAAATGATGGCTGCTTCTAAGCCAACATCCTGGCTGTCTATGCCTTCCCACATCGTTTCCCACTTAACCATGACTTTGGGACCTTAGCTGGCGGTCTGGGTTGTTTCCCTCTTCACGACGGACGTTAGCACCCGCCGTGTGTCTCCCGTGATAACATTCTTCGGTATTCGGAGTTTGCATCGGTTTGGTAAGCCGGGATGGCCCCCTAGCCGAAACAGTGCTCTACCCCCGAAGATGAGTTCACGAGGCGCTACCTAAATAGCTTTCGGGGAGAACCAGCTATCTCCCGGTTTGATTGGCCTTTCACCCCCAGCCACAAGTCATCCGCTAATTTTTCAACATTAGTCGGTTCGGTCCTCCAGTTAGTGTTACCCAACCTTCAACCTGCCCATGGCTAGATCACCGGGTTTCGGGTCTATACCTTGCAACTATTCGCCCAGTTAAGACTCGGTTTCCCTACGGCTCCCCTATACGGTTAACCTTGCTACAAAATATAAGTCGCTGACCCATTATACAAAAGGTACGCAGTCACCCAACTAGTAGGCTCCCACTGCTTGTACGTACACGGTTTCAGGTTCTATTTCACTCCCCTCGCCGGGGTTCTTTTCGCCTTTCCCTCACGGTACTGGTTCACTATCGGTCAGTCAGGAGTATTTAGCCTTGGAGGATGGTCCCCCCATATTCAGACAGGATGTCACGTGTCCCGCCCTACTCATCGAACTCACAATTAATGCATTTTAGTGTACGGGACTATCACCCTTTACTGTGCGACTTTCCAGACGCTTCCACTAACACAAGAACTGATTCAGGTTCTGGGCTCCTCCCCGTTCGCTCGCCGCTACTGGGGGAATCTCGGTTGATTTCTTTTCCTCGGGGTACTTAGATGTTTCAGTTCCCCCGGTTCGCCTCATACGACTATGTATTCATCGTATGATAGTGCAACGAATTGCACTGGGTTTCCCCATTCGGGTATCGCCGGTTATAACGGTTTATATCACCTTACCGACGCTTATCGCAGATTAACACGCCCTTCATCGCCTCTGACTGCCTAGGCATCCACCGTGTACGCTTAGTCACTTAACCTCACAACCCAAAAGTGTTTCCACCTTCGTGCTGCTACATTTGAGAGACTCTATGACAGGGTACTCCTTACTCCAGTACATCTACGGAGGAGTAAGTTTCAGCTGTCATGTTTCAATTTTCAGCTTGTTCCAGATTGTTAAAGAGCAATATCTTAAACACGACTCGTTAAAGTCATCTTTAAGATGTTTTCGGCGCAGCAAGCACCGGTGATAATGTCTTTCACTCATTATCGGAATGGCGTCCCCAAGGGGATTCGAACCCCTGTTACAGCCGTGAAAGGGCAGTGTCCTAGGCCTCTAGACGATGGGGACACGAAATTCCGATCAGACTCTCGTCTTAATCGGTTCGTATCAGCATGAGTCAGAGACTCATTACATCAACAGGTAGCGCTTTTGCTCATTACTTTTCTATCAGACAATCTGTGTGAGCACTTCACGCAATCAATATCATTAGGTAAGGAGGTGATCCAACCGCAGGTTCCCCTACGGTTACCTTGTTACGACTTCACCCCAGTCATGAATCACAAAGTGGTAAGCGCCCTCCCGAAGGTTAAGCTACCTACTTCTTTTGCAACCCACTCCCATGGTGTGACGGGCGGTGTGTACAAGGCCCGGGAACGTATTCACCGTAGCATTCTGATCTACGATTACTAGCGATTCCGACTTCACGGAGTCGAGTTGCAGACTCCGATCCGGACTACGACGTACTTTATGAGGTCCGCTGGCTCTCGCGAGTTCGCTTCTCTTTGTATACGCCATTGTAGCACGTGTGTAGCCCTACTCGTAAGGGCCATGATGACTTGACGTCATCCCCACCTTCCTCCGGTTTATCACCGGCAGTCTCCTTTGAGTTCCCACCATTACGTGCTGGCAACAAAGGATAAGGGTTGCGCTCGTTGCGGGACTTAACCCAACATTTCACAACACGAGCTGACGACAGCCATGCAGCACCTGTCTCAGAGTTCCCGAAGGCACTAAGCTATCTCTAGCAAATTCTCTGGATGTCAAGAGTAGGTAAGGTTCTTCGCGTTGCATCGAATTAAACCACATGCTCCACCGCTTGTGCGGGCCCCCGTCAATTCATTTGAGTTTTAACCTTGCGGCCGTACTCCCCAGGCGGTCGACTTAACGCGTTAGCTCCGGAAGCCACGCCTCAAGGGCACAACCTCCAAGTCGACATCGTTTACAGCGTGGACTACCAGGGTATCTAATCCTGTTTGCTCCCCACGCTTTCGCACCTGAGCGTCAGTCTTTGTCCAGGGGGCCGCCTTCGCCACCGGTATTCCTCCAGATCTCTACGCATTTCACCGCTACACCTGGAATTCTACCCCCCTCTACAAGACTCTAGCTTGCCAGTTTCAAATGCAGTTCCCACGTTAAGCGCGGGGATTTCACATCTGACTTAACAAACCGCCTGCGTGCGCTTTACGCCCAGTAATTCCGATTAACGCTTGCACCCTCCGTATTACCGCGGCTGCTGGCACGGAGTTAGCCGGTGCTTCTTCTGCGAGTAACGTCAATGCAATGTGCTATTAACACACTACCCTTCCTCCTCGCTGAAAGTGCTTTACAACCCGAAGGCCTTCTTCACACACGCGGCATGGCTGCATCAGGCTTGCGCCCATTGTGCAATATTCCCCACTGCTGCCTCCCGTAGGAGTCTGGACCGTGTCTCAGTTCCAGTGTGGCTGGTCATCCTCTCAGACCAGCTAGGGATCGTCGCCTAGGTGAGCCATTACCCCACCTACTAGCTAATCCCATCTGGGCACATCTGATGGCGTGAGGCCCGAAGGTCCCCCACTTTGGTCCGAAGACGTTATGCGGTATTAGCTACCGTTTCCAGTAGTTATCCCCCTCCATCAGGCAGTTTCCCAGACATTACTCACCCGTCCGCCGCTCGTCACCCAGAGAGCAAGCTCTCCTGTGCTACCGCTCGACTTGCATGTGTTAGGCCTGCCGCCAGCGTTCAATCTGAGCCATGATCAAACTCTTCAATTAAAAGCTTGATTTGCTTCAACTCGTGAAGCGATGCTCGAAAATTAACTTTCGTAATAGTCATTCAGTTGGACAAGCCAACAAAACAACTTATTGCTTGGTCACTCTTCAAGACTTGATATTTTTTCGAACCCGAAGGTTCTGGATATCGTCTTGTGGAGTGCCCACACAGATTGTCTGATAAATTGTTAAAGAGCAGTGAGTTAGCCGCCGTAGCTTGCTATCTCGAGGTGGCGTATATTACGCTTTTCACCCGAAGAGTCAAGCGTTTATTTCGCTTTTCTCTTTCCGACTGGGCGACTTGGTTCTCGTTAGAGGAGTCGTTGTTCCCGGTCAGTGGAGGCGCATTATAGGGAGTTCTCAGAAGGCCGCAACCCCTAAATGCAAAAAACTTTTCAAGCGCGGATTATTTCAACAAAGCGCTGCACAAGTCAGCGTTTTCGTCACTTTTCATACTGAATATGACCAAACTCCTGGGCAAAACGGTCCACCTGCTGCCAGTCTGTGTACTCCACTTCTTTACTGGTATCTGTTTCGCCCCCCGTCATACGCATAATAAGTTGGATCATGACTCGATCGAACCAGCGATAACGTGGATAGCGAAGCGCGCCGGCAAACACGGCACACTGTTTGGGCTGCCAGGGAGAGGACAACAGGAACTTGCGGGTATAGGCGTTGGTCTGTGGCGAACGCTTGTCTGCCTTACGCGCGGTCAGGTTCACGCTAAAAAACGCGCTCGGCATCTGGTTCAACTGCTCAGCATGGCGCTTAACGAACTTTTCCAGCGTCGGATGGAAATGGCCATAGCGTATTGAGGCACCAATCAGCACCTGCTGATACTGGCTGAGGTCGACATTATCCGCCTGTAGTAAATCGATCACGTCACAGCGCAGCGTATCCTGCAATTTGTTTGCTATATAAGAAGCAATAGAACGTGTTTGCCCATCACGGCTAGAATAAAGAATCAGTGCCTTCACGGCGTTACTCCTTCTATCAGGATCATTCACGCCAGAATGTCGGCGTAAACAGAACCAGCAGTGTAAAGACCTCAAGGCGCCCGAACAGCATCGTCAGAACCAGGATCCACTTCGCCGGTGCAGGCATAGTAGTGAAGTTATCCGCAACCACTCCCAGCCCTGGTCCAAGGTTGTTCAGCGTCGCCGTTACGGCAGCAAAGGCAGAGAAATCATCAACGCCGGTGGCGATAATTGCCAGCATGCTGACGATAAACACCAGCGCATAAGCAGAGAAGAACCCCCATACCGCCTCCAGGATACGTTCCGGCAGCGCGCGGTTACCCAACTTGATAGTGTAAACCGCATTGGGGTGCACCAGCCTTTTTAGCTCACGCGAGCCCTGTAAATACAGCAGCAGAATGCGAATCACCTTCAAGCCGCCACCGGTCGAGCCGGCACAGCCACCAATAAATGCAGAACACAGCAACAGCATCGGCAGGAATAACGGCCATTTGGCAATACTGTCGGTGGTAAAGCCCGCCGTTGTCGCCATCGACACCACCTGGAAGAACGCCTGATTGACCGTTTCCATTCCGGTTTTGTAGACACCATGCCCCCACAGCACGGCAGTACACACCACCACCAGCGTCAACTGCACGGCAATGAACATGCGAAACTCAGGATCACGCCAGTAAACTTTCAGGCTGCGGCCGCTCAACAAGGCGAAGTGCAAGCCGTAGTTACAACCGGAGATCAGCAGGAAAATAGCAATGATAGTGTTGATGGTCGGACTGGCGTAATAACCGATGCTAGCGTCGTGGGTGGAGAAACCGCCAATAGCGATGGTTGAGAAACTGTGGCCGATGGCGTCAAACACCGACATGCCAGCGCCCCAAAGTGCCAGCGCACAGGCAATAGTCAACAGAACGTAAATCAGCCACAGGGTTTTGGCCGTTTCGGCAATGCGTGGGCGCATTTTGTTATCTTTCAGCGGACCAGGCATTTCTGCGCGGTACAGCTGCATGCCGCCGACGCCGAGGATCGGCAGTATCGCCACTGCCAACACAATGATCCCCATCCCGCCCATCCATTGCAGCATCTGCCGATAGAACAAAATCGCTTTGGGTAGTGAGTCCAGCCCCACCAGCGTGGTAGCCCCGGTGGTGGTTAAACCGGAAAACGATTCGAAGAAGGCATCGGTCAACGAAAGATTAGGCCGCTCCGAAAATAAAAACGGTAATGCCCCGACGCTGCCCAGCACCGTCCAGAACAGCACCACAATCAGAAAACCTTCTCGCGGCTTCAGCTCATGCTTTTGTTTACGGTTAGGCCACCACAGCATCAGGCCGATGGTTACCGCCACAAAGAAGGTCTGGCTGAATGCCCGCCCCGCCCCATCGCGGTATATCAATGCCACCAGACCAGGAATAAACATCGTCCCGGAGAACAGGATGACCAGCAAACCAACGATACGGGTTATAGCGCGAAAATGCATTTCAGCACGATCCTTAGCAATTCAGTTGGGGGAATTATTGCGAAATGGGGGTTAATTGCAAATTACCGCGACTAAGATCACGTAATTTATTCCCAAACGCTTCAACGCCGGTGACCGGTAAAGCCAAATGCAGCATGACGGAAGCACCATATTCCCCCTGCACTATCCGCCCTTCAGTTTGCTGCAATAAATTCTCTACCAATGCCAACTGAGCATAGTCACATTGCAAAGTATATTCGGCCTGCGGGATTTTGTAGCTCACGGCCAATTGCTTTAATGCCTGCTGCACGCCACTGCCGTAGGCTCTCACCAAACCACCGGTGCCCAACTTGATACCGCCGTAGTAACGCACTACCACGGCGGTGATTTCGCCGATTCCACTGCCCATCAGTTGTGCCAGAATGGGTTTACCGGCCGTGCCGGAAGGTTCGCCGTCGTCGGAAAAGCCCAACTGTTGTGAGTCAGTCGGTGATCCTGCGACAAATGCCCAGCAATGGTGCCTGGCCGCAGGGTGTTCATCACGAACCTGCTGAATAAACGCCTTTGCAATATCAACCCCACTGGTCGGTGCCAGCAGGGTGATAAAACGGCTCTTCTTTATTTCTTCGCTGACACTGACGGGGCCTGCCGGGATCGGGTAAGGCTGCATCAGGCCAGGTTCAGATCGCGCGTCATGTTCTCGATACGCTTTTCGTGGATCACGATATTGTCTTCAATACGTATACCACCATAAGGTTTCAGCGCATCGATGCGATCCCAGGCAAAATGTTGACTGAATTCGCCGCTGCGCCATGGCGCCAACAAGGAATCAATAAAATACATGCCGGGCTCAATGGTTAACACCATGCCAGGTTGCAACACGCGGGTGCAGCGCAGGTAAGGGTATTTGGAAGGGGCGGCCAGATGGGTGCCCTGTTCATCTTGCATAAAGCCGGCAGAGTCATGCACCTGCAAACCTAGCGGATGGCCCAGACCGTGTGGCAGGAATGGCGTGGTCAGCCCCTGCTCAACCATGGCCTCTTCACTGATGCCGGTCACCAGCTTGTGACTCTTGAGCAATTTGGCGACGCGTTGATGCATTTGCACATGGTAATCGGTGTAACGCACACCGGCTTTGATGGTATCCATCAGTGCCAGTTGTTCACCGTTAAGATCTTTTATCAGCTGCGCGAAATCACTGCCGCTCTGGCCAGCATAGGTGCGAGTCAGGTCGGCGGCGTAACCGTTATATTCGGCACCGGCGTCAAGCAGGAAGCTTAGCATTTCGGACGGAGGCTGATGATCCAGCGTGGTGTAATGCAGCACCGAAGCATGCTCATTCAGCGCAACAATGTTGTCATAAGGTACATCGGTGTCGCGATGCCCCGTGGCGGTGAGGTAAGCCTGGTTGATATCAAACTCACTCATGCCGGACAGGAAGGCCTCATGAGCGGCACGGTGGCCCATAACAGCGGTTTTCTGCGCTTCGCGCATGCAGGCCAGCTCGTAGCCCGTTTTGATTGAGCGATGGAAATCGAGGTAATTCAATACCGCTTTCGGGTTGACGTTTTCTGCCAGGATACCGAGATCGCGGGCACGTTGCTGCGCATAACCGATATAGCCTACACGCTCACGCTGGGCAGGAAGCTGCTGCGCGATATCATCAGCATTGGCCAGCGGCATCAGTTCAACGGACCTGGTCCAGAAACTCTCCGGCAGTGGCTCAACGCTATGCCAGTAATCGACCGGCGAATAGAACCACAGCTTCGGTTTGTTAACGCCATCCACCCACAGCCAGCAGTTTGGCACCGAGGTAACCGGCACCCAGGCCTTAAAGTGCGCGTTCACTTTGAACGGGTAACTACGGTCGTCCTGGAATATCCGTTGCAGTTCCCCAGAGTGAATCAACAACGCATCCAGTTTGTTGCGCGTTAACACTTCACGCGCCCGTTTTTGCAGTTCTGCCAGGTGGTCGTTATACAAAGAAGCCAGCGTTTCCATCACAATACCCTTATACATACCATTAGAACGGAATGAGTCATCTTAGCACACCGTTCAGGTGCACCAACCCCATCAGCTCTGGCATGCGGAGCGGTTCGCAAATCGCTGTAAACGCCGTTACATCCTTAGCTTAACAATTAACCAAGCGATCAGACCAAGCAACGCGATAGCAGCCGCCCACAGGCCATGATGTTCGAGTAGAACCGCACCGGCTGCAGCTATGCCTGCCAGACACTGTTGCAGAAAGCCACATAACGCCATGGCGTAGGCGCCCTGCTGTTTAACATCGCTGACCGCCATCGCCATGCTATTGGGAAACAACACCGCCTGGCCAAAAATCGTCAAACAATACAAAGCGATGAAGACTGTCATACCGGAAAGCCCCACCAGTACACCGCTCCACCACAGCACCATTATCGCAGCAGTGGCAACGGCAACGATACTCGTCCCCGCCTGCATCAGCCGCTTACCGCCAAAGCGCGCAACCGTCCGGTTTACCGCCATTGCTCCAGTAAAGTAAGCCACGCCGATCACCAGCCCCAGAGCCCCAAAGGCGGTAACGTTCAGGCCAAACCCCTGCTGCATGATAAACGGACTCACTTCCTGCAGAGTGACGGTGGTAGCAAACCCCAATCCACCGACAATGGCCGGCCAGAAGAACCCCGGACGACGCAGAATGTGCCAATAGGTTGCCGCCATGGCCGGGCGCCTGCCTGCTCCGCGGCCCGCTTCCAGTGGCAACGTCAGCATCAGTAACCATATCGCCAGCCCGGTCAGCCCCATCACCACAAAACCCATTTGCCAGTGCGAATACTGACTGAGCAGCCCACCGATAAACTGCCCACCGCCCAACGCGGCGATAAAGGCTATCGACAGCACCGAAAGGCGCCTTGCCAGCTCGTCACCGCTCCAGTTATCACGAACAATAATGCGCGCGATGATTGCAGCACCACCGGCGGCAACCCCCTGCAGTGCCCGCAGCACTAATAACTGAGTACCGTTACTGCAAAATGCCAGCAGAGCACTGCAACTGATAAACAACGCCAGAGACAATGTCAGCGGCAGGCGACGGCCAAAACGATCGGCCGCAGCACCCCAGAACAACACCGGCAAGGCGGCTCCTATCACGAATATCGATATAGAAAGTTCGGTGGCGCGGCGCGTCATTGCCAGTTCCTGCATCACCGTCGGTAATGAAGGCAAATACACCGTCGTCGCCATCTGAGCCATAAACACCAGCAGACAAGCCAGCGTCATGGTTCTGGCGGGAATACTCCAGAAACCACTGTGTTTTACACATACCGCTTTACTCATTTCACACCTCTGCGTGGGCAGCGCTCTGCTCTGGCAAGTGTATGAGTGCTTTTACACGCCGACAAATCACCATAAAGCATAAAATATAACTTCGTTTTAAATCAAAACACTAACTCAGAGTCATGTGATCAGACCAGCAAATATGCAATCTCTTATTTGCATATTGTTAACATAAAAACCACACTCCTCATCATCTGGTCATACCAGATCAAACGCTGATTCAGGAGATAGACATGCTCTACCAAGGCGAAACATTACAACTGCACTGGCTCGACAACGGTATCGCCGAGCTGGTGTTCAATGCCCCAGGCTCGGTAAACAAGCTCGATACCCGCACCGTTGCCAGCCTGGGCGAAGCGCTCGCGGTGCTGGAAAAGCAGACCGAGTTGAAAGGCCTGCTGCTGCGTTCTACCAAGGCCGCCTTTATTGTCGGCGCCGACATCACCGAATTCCTTTCGCTGTTTGCTGCCCCGGCTGAAAAGCTGCAGGAGTGGCTGAACTTCGCCAATGCGATCTTTAACCGGCTGGAAGATCTGCCGGTGCCGACCATTTCGGCCATTAACGGCTATGCACTCGGCGGCGGCTGCGAATGTATTCTGGCGACCGACTTCCGCGTCGCATCCCCGGATGCGCGTATCGGCCTGCCGGAAACCAAACTGGGTATTATGCCGGGCTTCGGCGGTTCCGTTCGCTTGCCACGCCTTTTGGGTAACGACAGCGCACTGGAAATTATTGCCGCCGGTAAGGACGTCAGTGCCAAAGATGCACTGAAAGTCGGCCTGGTGGATGCGGTCGTCGCACCAGAAAAATTGGTGGAAGCCGCGCTGAAAATGCTGCAACAGGCGATTGAGGGCAAGCTGGACTGGCGCGCCTATCGCCAGCCAAAGCTCGAGCCGTTGAAACTCAGCCCAATCGAAGCGGCCATGAGCTTCACCACCGCCAAAGGCATGGTGATGCAAACCGCTGGCAAACATTATCCGGCGCCGATGACCGCGGTCAAAACCATTGAGGCCGCCGCCAGGCTGGGCCGTGATGAAGCACTGAAACTGGAAACCGCCAGCTTTGTGCCATTGGCCCGCTCCAAAGAGGCGCGCGCGCTAGTCGGCATCTTCCTCAATGACCAGTTTGTGAAAGGTCAGGCGAAGAAGCTGGCGAAGGGTGTCGAAGCACCGAAGCAGGCGGCAGTGTTGGGCGCCGGTATCATGGGTGGCGGTATCGCTTACCAGTCCGCGCTGAAAGGCGTGCCGGTTGTCATGAAAGACATCAGCGACAAATCCCTGACTCTCGGTATGAATGAAGCCGCCAAACTGCTGAACAAGCAGTTGGAACGCGGCAAGCTGGACGGCATGAAGATGGCCCAGGTGCTATCGACCATTCAACCGACGCTGGATTACGCCGGTATCGAACGCGCGCAGGTGATCGTCGAAGCCGTGGTCGAGAATCCAAAGATTAAGGCGGCAGTATTGTCCGAAGTGGAAGGCCTGATCGGTGAAAATACCGTACTGGCGTCCAATACCTCGACCATTCCGATTAATCACCTGGCGAAATCGCTGAAGCGCCCACAGAACTTCTGCGGTATGCACTTCTTTAATCCGGTACACCGCATGCCACTGGTGGAAATTATCCGCGGAGAGCAGACCAGCGACAGCACTATCGCCGCCGTGGTGGCCTATGCCAGCCGCATGGGTAAAACGCCGATTGTGGTTAACGACTGCCCAGGGTTCTTCGTCAACCGTGTACTGTTCCCGTATTTTGCCGGTTTCAGCATGTTGCTGCGCGACGGTGCGGACTTCCGCCAGATCGACAAAGTGATGGAAAAACAGTTTGGCTGGCCAATGGGCCCGGCTTATCTGCTCGACGTAGTGGGGATTGATACCGCGCACCACGCCCAGGCGGTGATGGCGGCCGGTTTCCCTGAACGCATGGGTAAAGATTATCGCGACGCCATCGACGTGATGTTCGATAACCAGCGTTTTGGTCAGAAAAACCAGTTGGGCTTCTATCGTTACAGCCAGGACAACAAAGGCAAGCCGCGTAAAGACAACGATGAGCAGACCGATGTGCTGCTGGCCGAAGTCAGCCAACCGCGTCAGACCATCAGCGACGAAGAAATTATCGCCCGCATGATGATCCCGATGATTAACGAAGTGGTGCGCTGTCTGGAAGAAAACATTATTGCCAGCCCGGCCGAAGCCGATATGGCGCTGGTCTACGGCATCGGTTTCCCTCCGTTCCACGGCGGGGCGTTCCGTTACCTGGATACGCTTGGTACCGCCAATTATGTCGAACTGGCCCAGCGTTATGCGCATCTCGGCGCTTTGTATCAGGTGCCTGCCGGCCTGCGCGCCAAAGCTGAACA
This sequence comes from Serratia sp. AR11, assembly GCF_056376275.1. NCBI lineage: Bacteria > Pseudomonadati > Pseudomonadota > Gammaproteobacteria > Enterobacterales > Yersiniaceae > Serratia > Serratia sp. AR11. The sequence continues at coordinate 261,115 of NZ_CM150739.1, read as the reverse complement.
TAATGAAAGCTACTACCCGGTGGCAGCGCCGCTGTCCGATGTCTCCACTGGCCAACCGGCATGAGGTCATAAAGATGGAAAACGTAGTTATTGTTGATGCCGTACGCACGCCGATGGGCCGCTCCAAGGGCGGCGCCTTCCGCCAGGTACGTGCTGAAGATCTTTCCGCTCACCTGATGCGCGCCGTACTGAGCCGTAATCCGTCGCTGGATGCCGCCGAAATTGACGACATTTATTGGGGTTGCGTGCAGCAGACACTGGAGCAGGGCTTTAACATTGCCCGTAACGCTTCGCTGCTGGCCGAAATCCCGCATAGTGTTCCGGCGGTCACCGTCAACCGGCTGTGCGGCTCCTCCATGCAGGCACTGCACGATGCCGCACGCGCCATTATGGTCGGCGATGCACACGTCAGCCTGATTGGTGGCGTAGAACATATGGGCCACGTACCGATGAATCACGGTGTGGATTTCCACCCGGGTCTGAGTCGCAGCGTGGCAAAAGCCGCCGGAATGATGGGGCTGACCGCCGAGATGCTGGCCAAGATGCACAATATCAGCCGCCAGATGCAGGATGAGTTCGCAGCACGCTCGCACCAACGCGCACATGCCGCCACCCTGGCCGGCTATTTCAAGAATGAAATCATCCCAACCACCGGCCACGACGCCGACGGTGTGCTGACCCGCTATGACTTCGACGAGGTCATCCGCCCGGAAACCACCGTTGCCAGCCTGGCAGCGCTGCGTCCGGCCTTCGATCCGGTCAACGGTACCGTGACCGCCGGGACTTCTTCGGCATTGTCCGACGGTGCCTCTGCCATGCTGTTGATGAGTGAATCACGTGCCAAAGCGCTTGGCCTGAAAGCCCGTGCCCGCATTCGTTCAATGGCCGTTGTCGGTTGTGACCCTTCCATCATGGGTTACGGCCCTGTGCCTGCCAGCAAGTTGGCGCTCAAACGTGCCGGCCTGAGCGTACAGGACATCGACCTGTTTGAACTGAATGAAGCCTTTGCCGCCCAGTCACTGCCGTGCATCAAGGATTTGGGACTGCTGGACAGCATCGACGACAAAATCAACCTGAACGGCGGCGCCATTGCTCTGGGCCACCCATTAGGCTGCTCGGGCTCACGTATCTCGACTACCCTGCTGAACAATATGGAACGCCGCGACGTACAGTTTGGTTTGGCGACCATGTGTATCGGTTTGGGTCAGGGGATTGCTACCGTTTTTGAACGCGTTTAGCTGTGTCTATTAGGGATGACTGCGTCAACACTTCAAACCGCAGCATTCCACCAAGTTTAGTTGCCGTACTTCCCGCCTGTCAGGGGCGGGTTTTTTTATGCCTGAATTCTACTGACGCCCCAATAAAAAGGGGCAGCCATTGGCCACCCCGTTTGCTACTGCTTCGCGCCTCAGATAAACGAGAAGGCGTCGCCAAACATATGCGCTTCCAGCGCGCCACGTTCGGCGCAGAAACGTTCGCGAGCGATTTTGGCCATCTCGAAGCGGCCGGCAATATAAATGTCGTGCTCTGCCAGCGTGCCGAAGTCCTGCAGCACCGCGCTGAGCACTGTGCCGCTGCGGCCGCGCCACTCCTCTTCCGGCTGTTCAACCACCGGAATGACTTTCAGATTAGGATGCCGCAACGACAGCGCTTCCAGCTCGCTCAAGTCATACAGGTGCTTCAGTTCGCGTCCGCCCCAGTAGATGGAAATATCGCGTTCCGGCTGCTGCTCCAGCGCGGCCAACAGAATCGAGCGCGCGTAGGAGAAACCAGTACCGCCGGCGATCAACACCAGCGGACGGCTGCCTTCTTCACGTAGCCAGGCGTCACCGTGCGGGATATCAACGGTAATCGCCTGCTCTTTCAGAATGCGATCCATTACCGCCATGGCGTACAGATTCAGTTCCGAAGCGCCAATATGCAGCTCAATGTAATCCTGGTCTGACGGAATGGAGGCCAGTGAGAACGGACGCTTGTCGCGCTCATCCATCACCACCATCAGATACTGTCCTGCCTTGAAAGAAAACGGTGCCTCAGGCACCAAGCGTACCCGATAAACCGTATCGGTAATGGCCTCTACGGAGGTCACTTTACAGCTCAATATTGTCATGCGTTCCCTCTGTCGGGTCATCAATGCAAAACTGAGAACAAAGCCTGGCGCTAAAGCGTCGGTTCTCTGTCACTGAAAATTGCGAGCTCATCCCAGATTTCATCGACGCGCGCACGCACCTTTTCATCCATCTGAATCGGACGGCCCCATTCGCGCTGGGTTTCACCCGGCCATTTATTGGTGGCATCCAGCCCCATCTTCGATCCCAAACCGGAAACCGGTGAGGCGAAGTCCAAATAATCGATCGGCGTATTCTCCACCAAAACGGTATCCCTTGCCGGATCCATTCGGGTGGTGATCGCCCAAATCACATCATTCCAGTCGCGTGCGTTGACGTCATCATCGCAGACGATCACAAACTTGGTGTACATAAACTGACGCAGGAATGACCAGACCCCCATCATTACGCGCTTGGCATGACCGGCATACTGTTTCTTGATAGTCACCACTGCCAGGCGATATGAGCAACCCTCAGGCGGCAGATAGAAATCGACAATTTCCGGGAACTGCTTTTGCAGGATAGGAACGAAGACTTCATTCAGCGCCACGCCCAACACCGCCGGCTCATCCGGCGGACGGCCGGTATAGGTCGAGTGATAAATGGCATCACGACGCTGGGTGATGTGGGTGATGGTGAATACCGGGAAGTGGTCAATTTCGTTGTAGTAACCGGTGTGATCGCCATACGGGCCTTCAGGCGCCATTTCACCCGGCTCGATATAGCCTTCCAATACGATTTCCGCACTGGCGGGCACTTCCAGGTCGCAGGAAATACACTTGACCACTTCGGTTTTGTTGCCGCGCAGCAGCCCGGCAAAGGCATATTCAGACAGGGTATCTGGCACTGGCGTGACCGCGCCGAGAATGGTGGCGGGGTCTGCGCCCAGCGCAACCGCAACCGGGAAACGCTCACCGGGATGCGCCTGGCACCATTCCTGGTAATCCAGCGCGCCGCCGCGGTGCGACAGCCAACGCATGATGACTTTATTCTTGCTCAGCACCTGTTGGCGATAAATACCCAGGTTCTGCCGCTCTTTTTGCGGCCCGCGGGTCACGGTCAGGCCCCAGGTGATCAAGGGTGCGGCGTCTTCCGGCCAGCAGTGCATCACCGGGATACGGCTGAGATCGACGTCATCCCCCTGCCATACCTGCTCCTGACAAGGCGCTGAACCCAACACCTTGGTCGGCATGTTCAGCACTTGCTTGAACTTCGGCAGTTTATCGAACAGATCGCGAAAGCCCTTTGGCGGCTCCGGCTCTTTAAGGAACGCCAGCAACTTGCCGACCTCGCGCAACGAGCTGACGTCTTCCTGGCCCATCCCCATCGCTACGCGACCAGGAGTACCGAACAGATTGCACAGCACCGGCATGTCGTACCCTTTCGGGTTTTCGAACAGCAACGCCGGGCCGCCCGCACGTAAAGTACGATCGGCAATTTCTGTCATTTCCAGATAGGGATCAATCGGCTGGCTGATGCGTTTTAGTTCCCCTCTCTTTTCCAGCAACGAGAGGAAATCGCGTAAGTCACGGTATTTCATGCTGATCATTATAACGGCCAGTGAGAAGGGCATTATAAGCCCTCTTCACGGTTGTTGCTGCACTTTTGTTAAACACCGGTAAAGACCTTACCGGCACTCAGTGGCACGTGAACGGCACCAGCGGGCGTAATGCCTGAGTATCCTGATACTCTTGGGTCTCTACGCCGTGGCGGAACACCTTGAAGCCTTGGTCTCTGGCACTGAAATAACGCAAGTCATTGCCCTCAACGTGCAACAGACTGCCCTCGCGCAGCGCCACCACAGATTCGCTCGGATTGACTGCACAGAATTCCGCCAGGCGCTCATCACGGGTTTCGCCCATGTGGCCACTGATATGGGCGTCAATGTAATGCGGGTTAATCTGCACCGGGAACAGGCTCAACGCCGGCAACACTACGCTGTTGCGTACCGGCATATCATTGGTGGTACGGATACTTGGCGTAGCCACGTTACAACCGGCGCTCCAGCCAACATAGGGGACGCTACGTTCACGAACAGCCCGCTGGATCGGGACAATCAGGCCCTTTTCATGCAGCATTTGGTTCAGCATCCAGGTATTACCACCGCTGACCAGGATACATTCCGCCTGTTCAATCGCCGCCGCCGGTGACTCGGCATGGTGAATGCTGGTGACCTTGATGCCCAGAGTTTGCGCCAGCTCCTGCGCGCGCTGATCGTAATCACTGCGGATCATGGCATAGGGGATAAAGACGGCGGACGTAATGCCACGGCGGGCGATCATCGCCAACAGATGGCTCTTGGCATAACCCAGCAGTTCACTCTCACCGGACAGTTTGCCGTTGCTCAACAGAAATAACTCCATTTCTCCCCCTCAATCAAAAACGATGAATACCGTCACATCAGGCGACAGCGCCCCAAGGCATACTGCGACGGTAGCAAATTTTTAGCCCTCTGTTATACCCAAGCCGTGCGGATAAGTGTGTGACCCCTCGCTAATTGCCAAAGATTCATGCAGATAGCGGCTGTTACATGCTGAAACTTGCATCACTATGTATCCGTAATGGCTTTTGATATGCTTACCGGCTGACAGAAAGGCATGTGAAATTATGGAATCCTGGTATCTATTGTATTGCAAACGCGGCCAGCTCTTACGGGCGCAGGAACATCTCGAGCGGCAGGAAGTGAACTGCCTTAGCCCGATCATTACGCTGGAAAAGATCGTTCGCGGCAAACGCATCGCGGTCAGCGAGCCTCTGTTCCCCAACTATTTGTTTGTGGAATTCGATCCGGAGCGTATCCATACCACCACCATCAGTGCAACACGTGGTGTCAGCCACTTCGTGCGCTTTGGTTCGACGCCGACCACTATCCCGCAGAAGGTAATCGAAGAGTTGCAGACACACACCTGCGAAACCTATGTCGACCCGGAAACGCCGCAACCCGGCGATAGTGTGTTGATCGTCGATGGGGTGTTCGAAGGGCTGCAGGCGATTTACACCGAGCCGGACGGCGAAGCGCGCTCAATGCTGTTGCTCAACCTGATCAACAAACAGGTCAGCCAAAGCGTGGACAACCGACAGTTCCAAAAGCTGTAATGTAAAAAAGGCGCCCAAGGCGCCTTTATCATTGGATACTCGCGCCTTAGCGCTGCATCGCGTCGTCATGCATCCACTGAGCTACCCGCTTGGCGAAGTAGGTCAGCACACCATCGGCACCGGCACGCTTGAAGCACATCAACGACTCCATCACCGCCGGTTGTTCCTGCAACCAACCGTTTTGAATCGCCGCCATGTGCATCGCATATTCGCCGGACACCTGATAGGCGAAAGTCGGCACACCAAAGGTGTCTTTCACCCGGCGTACCACGTCCAAATACGGCATGCCCGGCTTCACCATTACCATATCTGCGCCTTCCTGCAGATCCTGCGCAATTTCCTGCAGCGCTTCGTCGCTGTTGGCAGGGTCCATCTGGTAGGTTTTCTTGTTGCCACCTTTCAGATTGCCGCTGGAACCGAGCGCATCACGGAACGGACCATAGTAGCAAGACGCATATTTGGCAGAGTAAGCCATGATCTGAGTGTTAATCAGGCCCTGATGCTCCAGTTGATCGCGGATCGCACTGATACGGCCATCCATCATGTCGCTCGGCGCCACGATTTCCGCACCGGCTTCAGCATGGGACAGTGCCTGACGCACCAAAATCTCTTTGGTGATGTCGTTAATAACATAACCTTGCTCGTCAATGATGCCGTCCTGACCGTGGGTAGTGTAAGGATCGAGCGCCACATCAGTCAAAATCCCCAGATCTGGCACCGCGTCTTTCAACGCACGTACCGTACGCTGCACCAGACCGTCCGGGTTATAAGCTTCTTCTGCGTGCAGTGACTTCAGGCCAGGCTCAATCACCGGGAACAGGGAGATCACCGGCACGCCCAGCTTGGCGATAGCTTCCGCTTCTTTAACCAGCAGGTCGATGCTCATGCGCGATACGCCAGGCATGGATGCTACCGCTTCCTGACGGTTACTGCCTTCCATGACAAATACCGGGTAGATCAGGTCGTTAACCGTCAGTTGGTTCTCCGCCACCAGGCGACGACTGAAATCATGACGGCGCACGCGGCGCATACGGCGACCTGGGAAGGTGCCCGGAAATGCATAGCTCATAGTTTTCTCCTAACTCATTCCAGCCGGAATAGCCGGCGGGCGTTCTCATCGATTTTTTGCCCCAGCCATTCGGGATCTTCTTGTCGCCAGGCGGCCACCTGCCGGACGATATGAGGCAAAAAACAGGGTTCGTTGCGGCGAGATGTGGGTTTCGGAAGTAAATCCCGGGGCAACAGATAGGGGGCGTCGGTTTCCAGCAACAGACGGTCCGCCGGGATCTGCGGCAGCAACGCGCGCAGTTCCAGGCCACGCCGCTCATCGCAGACCCAACCGGTAATACCCACCGACAGGCCTAACGACAGGCAGCTTTCCAATTCTTCGGCGGTGCCGGTAAAACAGTGCACCACGGCCGCGGGCAGTTTATCCAACCACGGCGCCAGCAGCGCTGCAAAACGTGCGTGTGCATCACGACAATGAAGAAAAACCGGCATCGACAACTCTGCCGCCAGCGCCAGTTGTGCGCTGAATGCCGCCTCCTGCTGCTCTGGAGTAGAGAAGTTGCGGTTGAAATCCAGTCCACATTCACCAATAGCCGCGACCCGTGGCCGGGAGGCTAACTCGCAGATTTGTTCTGCGACTCGCTCGTCCCAACTGCTGGCATGGTGAGGATGCACACCGGCGGTGGACCAGCAAAAATCCGCATGCTGTTGCGCCAGTTCACTGGCTGCACGGCTATCCTGCAGATCGGTACCGGTAATCAGCAGCCCTGTTACGCCTGCAGCACGGGCGCGCTCCACCACCGCCGGACGGTCTTTGGCAAATTGTGAGCTGGTGAGATTGACGCCGATATCAAACATGATGTTCCCAAAGTAAAAGCCGCCCATCGGGCGGCTTAGAAACAAACAGAAATTAAGGTGCCGGGGGTTCGTCACCCTCGTCTTCTTCTTCTGGCTGCGGACGACGCTTACCGGTGTAGAAGCGGGCAAAGAACACGCCCACTTCAAACAGCAGATACATCGGGATCGCCAGCAGGGTCTGCGAGAACACATCCGGCGGGGTCAACAGCATACCGACCACGAAAGCGCCGACCAGAACATAAGGTCGTTTCTTTTTCAGATCTTCCGGTGAAGTGACGCCACTCCAGCACAGCAGAATAATGGCAACCGGCACCTCAAAGGCCACGCCAAACGCCATAAACAGCGCCATGACGAAATCGAGATAGTTATTGATGTCGGTCGCTATCATTACCCCGGCCGGTGCGGTCTTGGCAAAAAAGCCGAACGCCAGCGGGAAAACGATAAAGTAGGCAAACGCCATGCCGAGATAAAACAGCAGGCTGCTGGAGACCAGTAAAGGCATCATCAGGCGACGTTCATGTTTGTACAACGCCGGTGCGATGAAGGACCACACCTGATACAGGATCACCGGAGCAGACACAAACACCGAAACGATCATGGTCAATTTGATCGGGGTAAAGAACGGTGAAGCCACGTCGGTGGCGATCATGCTCGCCCCGGCGGGCAACTGTTTGATCAGCGGTGCTGACACCAGTTGGTAAATATCATTGGCGAAAAAAACCAGCACCAGGAAGATCGCCAGTATGCTGATAATCGAGTTTAACAACCGCTTACGCAGTTCTATCAGGTGACTGATAAGGGGTTGGGTATCTTCAACAGCCATGTTTTAACGATCGCCACTAGGTTGGTGAGACGCTGGGGTTTTATCCGCAACAGGTTCTGGGGTTGCCTGAACGCCCGAAACGACCGGTTGTTTAACCGGCTCGACCACGGGTTGTGCAACCGGCGGCGTTACCGAAACCACCGGCTCCGGCACGACAGCCGGGGACGATGCCACGGCCGCAGCCTCTGCCGGCGTCACGCCGTCATGAATGGCTTCAGGATCGGTGACCAGAGGGTTATGGATGGTGTGAGCAGGTTCGGTTTTATTGTCACTGTCACCCAGATAAGAACGCTTCAGCGATTCCGCCGCGTCTTTCAGCTCATCCATCGACGCCTTCAGCTCCGGCGACAAATTCTGCATGCCCGCCTTCTCTACCTTTTTCAGGCTGTCCTGCAATTCCTGCAGCTTCAGCTCCTGAGAAAGTTCGTTCTGCACCGAAGCCGCAAGCGAACGCAGCGCGCGGATCCAGCCCGAAACTGTTCTTACCGCTACCGGCAACCGTTCCGGCCCGAGTACCACCAGGCCGATAACCAGAACCAGCAACAGTTCACTAAACCCAATGTCAAACACGGTTTATACCTGCTCTTTGTTCTTCGACTCTTCCGTTTTCACTTCCGGCTGCTTATCGGTAATAGGCTTGGCCGTGAAGTCAGCGTCATCCAGGCTGCTTTTTTCAGCCGTGTTGGTCGGCGGCGTGTTGTCATCGCCGATCGCCTTTTTGAAACCTTTGATTGATGCACCGAGATCAGAGCCCAGCGTACGGAGCTTTTTGGTACCAAACAGCAGCACCACGATCACTGCGATGATCAACAATTGCGTAATACTAATACCGCCCATTGCAATTACCTCTATTTTTACAGGGTTTTTTCAAAATCCGTCGCATTATACGGCAGATTTTACCAGAGTTTCGAATCAATTCAGGTGGTTCGCTTCCAGCCAATCACCCAGGATACGATACCGGCCGCTATCAGCCACGCAGGGAACACTTCAACATCCCCCAACAGCAAAATCGTACCGCTTACTAACAGTGTAGCGCCAACGCCGAACAAATAACGCGATTGTCCCTGGCGAACGCGCTGGGCCTGCATTTGATTGGTCAGCTTATCAACGCTTTGTTGCAACAGTTTATGCTGCTGCAGGCTATCGTAAAATAATTCAGGCAGTTCGGGCAGTTTCTCGGCCCAAAATGGCGCTTTTTCTTTCAGTGCGCGGATCACTGCCGGTATACCGACCTGATCGCGCATCCAACTTTCCAGGAACGGCTTTGCAGTGGTCCACAAATCCAGCTGTGGATAGAGCTGCCGGCCCAGACCTTCAACATACAGCAAGGTCTTCTGCAATAACACCAGTTGGGGCTGCACTTCCATATTGAAACGGCGTGCGGTATTGAACAGGTTCAACAGCACGTTGCCGAACGAAATTTCCGACAGTGGCTTTTCGAAGATGGGTTCACACACCGTGCGAATAGCGAATTCGAAATCTTCCACGTTGGTGTCGCGCGGTACCCAGCCAGAATCAACGTGCAGTTCTGCAACCTTGCGATAGTCACGATTGAAGAAGGCAATAAAGTTTTCCGCCAGATAGCGTTTATCGTCTTTGTTCAACGAGCCGACAATACCGCAGTCAATGCCGATATAGCAGGGATCTTCAGGATGCTCATAGCTGACAAAAATATTACCGGGATGCATGTCCGCATGGAAGAAGCTGTCGCGGAACACCTGGGTAAAGAACACCTGAACCCCGCGTTCGGCCAACAGTTTCATGTTGGTGCCCTGCTTTTCCAGCGTTGGAATATCCGAAACCGGAATTCCGTAGATACGCTCCATGACCAACACGCTTTCGCGGCAGTAATCGGAGTAAACCTCCGGCACATACAGCATCGGGCTACCGTCGAAATTGCGGCGCAGCTGGATGGCGTTGGCCGCTTCACGCAGCAGGTTCAACTCGTCCAGCAAGGTCTTTTCATATTCGCGCACCACTTCACGCGGACGCAGACGGCGACCATCCGGCATCAGCTTTGGCACCCAAGCCGCCAAACGATACATCAGGCGGACGTCAGCCTTGATGATCGGCCGAATATCGGGCCGAATCACCTTCAGAACCACTTCCTGCCCGGTCGTTTTTAGCCGTGCGGTATGCACCTGAGCTATCGATGCCGAAGCCAGCGCCTGCTGGTCAAAATCATCAAACCAGGTTTCCAGCGGGCCGCCCATCGCCAACTCAATATGCTTGCGTGCCAGTGCACCATCGAAGGGGGCAACCCGGTCCTGCAACAGAGTCAGTTGATCGGCGATCTGTGGTGGGAACAGGTCGCGGCGTGTGGACATCATCTGGCCAAACTTGATCCATACCGGCCCCAGTTCCTGCAAGGCCAAACGCAGACGTTCACCCAGCGGTTTGTCTGCATGGCGGTTTGGCATCCAGAACAGCAGACGGCGCCCCACGCGCAGCGGCAACGTCAAGCGCATCTGGGGGATCAGTTCATCCAGGCCATAGCTGAGAAAAACGCGGACGATCAAATACAGGCGGCGTAGTTCGCCAGGGGTCATCGTTTACCCTCCAACTTGTCCATGCGAGCAATCAGCGCTTCGAGGTTGCGAACGGTGGCATCAACTTCCTCGTTGAACCACACAACTTCCAGTGGGCCTGGCGCCACGCGCCACTCTTCCGTCAGCGTTTCCGCTACATAATGCTGTTGACGCTGAAAGCCTGTCTTCAGCAGATTCGCGCCCTTACCGAACGCCTGCGTGATACCCTGCGCGGCAATATCGCCGATGTAGGGGGCCAACCATTCAGCCGGATCCCACTCTGCCAGATCGAGCAGCCCAACCAGTTGTTGAACCACCTGAATATCACCTTCGACAATCAGTTCACCGCTGCGCATCAATGGCGAAAGTTGCTGGCGATCCCGCAGCTTCAGCAACACCGAGATGCGGCTGCGCACCGTGCAGTCGGCGGTATCTTCAGACTGACCAAGCACATCGACACGCTGCTCACTGAACAGCAACACCAACGGTGAGGAAAGCTCCTGCAATTCAATACGCAGAACCTTACCCGCCAGGCGCAAACGGGCGGCTTTCATGCTGCGATCGCGGAACAGCAGGCTGTTGAGCGATGTTTCCAGCACGCCGGTCAACAACGGGGTTAACAGCATCGGCATTTCCATATCAGAACTTGAAGCCGCGATGCAGGGCCACAATGCCGCCGGTCAGGTTAAAATAGGTCACGTTGTCAAAGCCGGCAGCCCCCATCATACCTTTCAGGGTTTCCTGATCGGGATGCATGCGGATCGACTCAGCCAGATAACGGTAACTTTCCGGATCCTTCACCACCAGCTCCCCGATTTTCGGCAGCACGTGGAACGAGTAGGCGTCATAGGCTTTACTTAACGGCGCCAGCAGCGGCTTGGAGAACTCCAGCACCAGCAAACGGCCGCCCGGCTTAAGCACGCGGAACATGGAACGCAGCGCCTTGTCTTTGTCGGTCACGTTGCGCAGGCCGAAGGAAATGGTAATGCAGTCAAAATAGTTATCCGGGAACGGCAGCGCTTCGGCATTGGCCTGCACATAGTTGACGTTACCGATAATGCCGCGGTCGCGCAGCTTCTCGCGCCCCATCTTCAGCATGGAATCGTTAATGTCCGCCAGTACCACCTGCCCCTGCTCACCGACCATGCGGGAGAACTTGGCGGCCAGGTCACCGGTACCACCGGCCAGATCCAACACCCGCTGCCCACGGCGAACGCCGCTGCAGTCAATGGTAAAACGCTTCCAGATACGGTGGATACCAAACGACATCAGGTCGTTCATCACGTCATACTTTGCAGCTACCGAATGAAAAACATCTGCCACCATGGCCTGCTTCTCGTCTCTAGCTACGGTGCGAAAACCGAAGTCGGTGGTTTCCTGCGGTTGATCTGCCATTGTCCTGCCTGCTATTCAGTCAATTTAGTGTGGATGAGTGTACCAGAACCCTACGCAATACCCCACCTCGCAGCCGCTGTCATGCCTGCGATGCGGAGCGGGGTTCCTCTGCGGAGTCGTCGTCTTCCGCCCCGGGCAACGCGTCAACTTCATCAAAGCCCGTCGCCTCGCATTCTTCATCATGCTGCGCACTGGCCTGCTGAGCCAGCAGCGGGTTAATCGGCCTTTTCACCTCAACCCCCAAAGCGCGGAACCCCTCGGTCTGGCCGATAAGATTACCACGGCCTTCGCTCAGTTTATTCATCGCCTGGCGATAACTCCCCTGGGCCTTGTCCAGGCTCTGCCCCAGCGCCGACATATCGTCAACAAACAGCCGCATTTTGTCATACAACCGCGCCGCTCTGTCGGCAATGCGTTGGGCATTCTGGCTCTGATGCTCATAGCGCCAAAGATTGGTGATGGTGCGCAACGCCACCAGCAAGGTAGTCGGACTGACCAGCATGATGTTGTGTTTGAGCGCTTCGCTGATCAGCTCCGGCTCACGGTCGATGGCCAGCAGGAAAGCCGGCTCGACCGGAATAAACATCAGTACGTAGTCCAGCGAACGCAGGCCGGGCAACTGCTGGTAATCCTTGCGTCCCAACAGGCGGATATGGCCACGCAGCGAGCCAATATGCTCACTCAGCGCCGCCTCGCGTTCCACTTCATCTTCACTGTTGAAGTAACGTTCGTAGGCCACCAGCGACATTTTCGCATCGATGACCACGTCCTTACCCTGCGGTAAACGAACGATGACGTCGGGCTGCATACGGCTCTGATGATCCAGCCGCACATTGACCTGGGTTTCGTATTCGTGTCCTTCGCGCAGGCCGGAGGCTTCCAGTACCCGACTTAACACCACCTCACCCCAGTTACCCTGAGTTTTGTTATCCCCTTTCAGGGCCTTGGTGAGGTTAATCGCCTCGCGTGCCATTTGTGCATTGAGCTGCTGCAGGTTACGTATTTCGTGGGTCAGCGTATGGCGTTCACGCGCTTCCTGGCCAAAACTGTCTTGCACCTGGCGGCGGAAACCATCGAGTTGCTCACGTAGCGGCAGTAACAGGCGGTCCAGGCTTTGCTTATTCTGCTCGTCAACCTTGCGCCCGCTGTGTTCAAAAATGCGGTTGGCCAAATTTTCAAACTGGGTGGTGAGGCGCTGTTCGCTGTTAATCAGCAGACGCTGTTTCTCTTCTGCCGCCATACGGGTCTCTTCCAGGCGGATAGTCACCTCACGCAGCTCGGCCTCCTGAGCGCTGTTAACCTCACGCTGGGCGCGCAGTTCCTGATTCAGCAACTCGCATTCGTTGCGCCAGTGATTGAGCTGTTGAAGTTTTTCGTGCCCGGCGGCCAGCTGGCTGTGCAAATTGCGCAGTTCCAGATCGGTCTGTCGCATTTGTTGTTCATTACGCTGCAGCGTTTCTTGCCGGGCTGCTGTTTCCTGCTGCGCCTGCTGTAGCGATTGTTCCAGCAGCCGTTGCTCGGTTTCATGCTGTGCCTGCGTCTGCTGCACACGCAAACTGGCAATTAGCCACCCCAACAGCAGGCCAATTGCCACCCCGCCCATACCGTAAACCAAACTGGTATCCACCCTGCCTCCTGTTACACCTGACCGTTCTGGCGTTTTATGCGCCTGTTGCCCGTCACGTTAAGGGGATGCTGTATGGATGTCCAGTCTGTTTTTGCCCCGACGGCGCAAAATTGCGAAACGCTACGCAAGTCAGACCAGAACTAGCCAAACCACTGGCTTAACCACTTGATGCCAAACGCCCCCGGCGCGAGAATGCCAAACGCCCAGATCATCGCTGAAGTGATATTCGCCACCTGGAAATAACGCTGGGGCATGCCGCAAATGCCACCAACCAACGGCACCACGGCACGCAACGGGCCGAAGAAGCGGCCGATGAAAATGCCCAGTACGCCCCAGCGTTCAAAAAACGCATGGCCACGCGTGAGTAGCTGTGGATTGCGGGAAAGGGGCCACATATGCGCCACCCGGTCTTGATAGTGATAGCCAATCCAGTAAGAGAGCCAGTCGCCGAAAAAGGCCCCGGCGGCGGCGGCGGCCCAGATAGGCCAGAATGCAATGCCGCTTTCGCCTATCAAGGCTCCCAGCGCCAGCAGAATCACCGTGGCCGGCAACAGCAGCGACAGAAACGCCAGCGATTCACCGAACGCCAGGAAGAAGATAATCGGGATGGCCCAGGCTTCATGCTGCCGCACGGTGTCGCTGACCCAGTGGATAATGTCATTGAGGCTCAATATGGGCTCCTGATGCGGGATTTATGGCCCCAAGGATACGCAATGCCGGCCGGGGCCGATTAAACCCCGGCTAAACACCCGTGCAGTTTACTCGAGGTAGAACGCCTGCAGTGCTTCACGCTGGTTTTGGCCCAGGCCGTACTCGGCCTCCAGCCAGCGATCGGTTGAACCATATTGGTCACGGATGCAGTTCAGGGCGGTCATCAGGAATTCTTCACGGGCGCTGAGCACATAGGCAAATTGCCCCAGTGCCGAAGCGTTAAGGCGAATCGACAGTTGATCCAGCATCTGTTCGCGGAAGGTCGCCAGCGTGGTTTCGGTCAGCAGGTAATCTTCCACTACCGTCGCTTCATCTGCCCCCAGCGCGAATAACACCAGCGCCGAACCGACCCCGGTACGATCCTTGCCTACCGCGCAGTGCTGGACGATGGCACCGTTATCGACATTGCTCAGCAATTGGGCCAACTGCTTATACGCCGCATTACCGAAAGGCAGCCGACGGTAAAGTTCCAGCATAAAGGCCTGCGCGTCGAAACCGGCCAGCGTTTCGCTGGTCAGTTTTTCCAGGTTGGCATTCACCTCATTGCTCAACGGATTGGCCGGGAAATGATGATAATCGGCGCCGCTCCACAGGACATCGGGCTTGGCCTGAACTTCATCGGCGTCACGGTAATCCAGCACCGAACGCACCGGCACACCGGCCAGGAAGGTGCAGTCGTCTTCTGTCAGACGCTCCAGCGAGCCGGAGCGGAACAGCAGACCACGCTTGATACGGCGGCCATCGGCGACGCTATTGCCGCCAAGATCGCGAAAGTTAATGCCGCCATCAAGCGGCGCCAATGAAGGATGAAGCAGGATCTGGGCAGTCATAGACGTCCTCGTGGTTATTGTCTGAAAAACGCAACCTGAGAGCAGCGGAAAAACCGGGCTCAACGGGTAAAGAGGCGGCCAGAAAGATGGCACTGATGAGGTTAACCGTAACAGATTACGGCCGAATGGAGAAACGGGCCGCGTCGGCGACCCGTTGAACTGCGAGGTAATTACAGCAGGCGGCGCGCCGCATCAACCACGATCTGCACCGCTTTGCTTTCGGTGTTTTTCATGGTTTCTGCGTTCGGGATTTCCTGCTGAGTGCGGTTAACAATCACACCGGCAACCATACCGGCACGCAGGCCCTGGCTGGCACACATGGTCAGCAAGGTAGCGGATTCCATTTCATAGTTCATCACACCCATCGACTGCCATTCTTCCATCGAGCCTTTGAAGCGGCTGACGACGCGGCCGGAGAAGGTATCGTAACGTTCCTGTCCAGGGTAGAAGGTATCAGAAGACGCGGTCACGCCAATGTGCGTGGTAGCGCCGGCAGCCTTGGCGGCTTCGACCAGTGCCGTGGTACAGGCAAAGTCGGCCACGG
The DNA here is from genome assembly GCF_056376275.1 of Serratia sp. AR11. Taxonomy (NCBI): domain Bacteria; kingdom Pseudomonadati; phylum Pseudomonadota; class Gammaproteobacteria; order Enterobacterales; family Yersiniaceae; genus Serratia; species Serratia sp. AR11. The sequence goes on along the minus strand of NZ_CM150739.1, from coordinate 245,587 downwards.
CCGGGAATTCCATCGGTGCGAAGTGCAGGCTGGCACCGTCGAGACGAACCGCGGCGGTGGTGACCAGAACATCGCCAACATTGATGTTTGACTGGATCGCACCGGTGGTACCGATACGCAGGAAGGTACGGATCCCCAATTGCGCCAGTTCTTCAACGGCGATAGAGGTAGACGGGCCACCAATGCCGGTAGAGCAGACGATCACCGCCTTGCCGTCCAGCTCTGCGCGCCAGGAGGTAAATTCACGATGGGAAGCCAGATGCACCGGATTTTCCATCAGCTTGGCAATTTTCTCTACGCGCTGTGGATCGCCTGGAACGATGGCAAGCTGGGCCCCTTGTAAATCTTTTTTAGTGAGGCCGAGATGAAAAACGTCAGATTGGGACATGCGAGACTCCTCATGGATCATGTTTATTGGGAGGAACAAAAAAGTACTCTACTGAAAATTGCCATTCAATTTCGTGACAACCATCACTATGAATAAAGAAACAGAATGCAATCTACATAACTTTTGTGATTAAAGTCACAAAAACACACCAGAAGCTGGAATGGTTGTCTCAGATGCCCCAAGTCTAGTCGACAAAATGCACCGCCGTTTTTCACCCTGTCTCCTGAGCGCAGAGCTGATTTCCTGATGAAACTATTGACACCGCCACAGAAAATAACCTTATTTTATCGGTGACTTAGCCACAATAAAGGGAGCTAACGCACCTTATGGTATTAATGCAGGTCAACATGCGTAATAGCATGATAAAAAGGCAACAAAAACGCGCTAAAGCCAGATAATTATTCGTTTTTTACAGACTTGGCCGAAAATGCTCCACCCGGTGCCAATAACGGGTAATCTTTCCTATAGTTAATCTCAGCGCTTTTCTCGATTGCACGGAGACCGCAATGAAAACCGATCAAGTGATGACATTAAAACAGGCCCAGGGGGGATTCACCCCGGCCGTTACCCCCTTGGCTGCTTCAACCATTCTTACCGACGAACAAGGCATTCATGCCGGGGAAACCACTATTCCCTCGCAGGGTGACAATCTGCCGGCCTATATCGCCAAACCTGCCGATAGCAGCGGCCCCTTCCCGGTGGTGCTGGTGGTACAAGAGATTTTTGGCGTACATGAGCACATTCAGGACGTGTGTCGTCGCCTGGCCAAACAGGGCTATCTGGCGATAGCACCGGAACTGTATTTCCGTCAGGGAGATGCCCGGGATTACACCGACATCGGCGAACTGTTCCAAAAGCTGGTGACCAAAGTGCCGGATCGTCAGGTGCTGGCGGATCTGGATCATGCCGCTCATTGGGCCACGCGCCACGGTGGCGATGCCGGCAAGCTGGCGATTACCGGTTTCTGCTGGGGCGGGCGTATTAGCTGGCTGTATGCGGCACATAATCCGCAGTTGAAAGCGGCCGTCGCCTGGTACGGCAAACTGGTGGGCGAAAAAACGCTGAACTCGCCAAAACATCCGATCGATGTCGCTACCCAACTCTCTGCGCCGGTGCTGGGATTATATGGCGGGCAAGACACAGGTATCACGCTGGATACGGTGGAAAGCATGCGTCAGGCGCTGCGTGCGGCCAACGCCGATGCCGAGATCGTGGTCTATCCCGACGTCGGCCATGCCTTCAATGCCGATTACCGGCCAAGCTATGATGCCGAAGCGGCCGCCGACGGTTGGCAACGCATGCTGGCATGGTTCACCCAACATGGCGTTCCGGGCGTTAAGTAAACCTCACCTCACGGCTGCCTGACCAGACAGCCGCTTGCGACATAAAAACGGGCGCCGAAGCGCCCAGATTGCCGATCAAAACATCATTGCACCACGGTGGCAATCAGGCCTGCTGCTCGCGCAGGCGCTGTGCAGCCAGCACCATGTTGGCCAGCGACTGACGGGTTTCCGGCCAGCCACGGGTTTTCAGGCCGCAGTCCGGGTTAACCCACAGGCGTTCTGCCGGGATGTTCTGCGCGGCTTTACGCAACAGCGCTTCGATCCATTCCACACTTGGCACGTTTGGCGAGTGAATGTCATACACGCCCGGACCGATTTCGTTCGGATATTCGAACTCTTTAAAGGCTTCCAGCAAATCCATATCGGAACGCGAGGTTTCGATGGTGATCACGTCAGCATCCAGCGCTGCAATCGAATCCATGATGTCGTTGAACTCGCAGTAACACATGTGGGTGTGGATCTGAGTATCATCCTTCGCCACGGCGGCATTCAATTTGAACGCGTCCACCGCCCAATTCAGGTAGGCAGCCCAGTCGGATTGACGCAGCGGCAGACCTTCACGCAGTGCCGGTTCGTCAATCTGGATGATGCCAATGCCAGCTTTTTCCAGATCTTCCACTTCATCACGCAGCGCCAGGGCAATTTGTTTGGCAATCACTTCACGGGTCACGTCTTCACGCGGGAATGACCAGCAAAGAATGGTTACCGGGCCGGTCAACATGCCCTTCACCGGCTTGTCGGTCAGCGACTGAGCATACTTCGCCCACTCTACGGTGATGGCTTCCGGTCGGCTGATATCGCCGATGATCACCGGCGGTTTTACGCAGCGGGAACCGTAGCTCTGTACCCAGCCGTTTTGGGTGAATACGAAGCCGTCGAGGTTCTCACCGAAGTATTCGACCATGTCGTTACGCTCGGCTTCACCATGCACCAATACGTCCAGCCCCAGACGTTCTTGCTCAACGATCGCCTGTTTGATGTGCTCACTAATGCTGGTGCGGTAGTTGTTGCCGTCCAAACGCCCCTGCTTGAAGTCCAGACGCAGGCCGCGAATTTCGGTGGTTTGTGGGAATGAACCGATAGTGGTGGTCGGCCAGGCCGGCAGGTTAAAGCGTTCACGCTGTGCCTGAGCACGCTCGGCGTAAGGACGCTGACGTTCGCTGTCCTGCGCGGTAATAGCAGCCAGGCGTTGACCGACCTGCGCATTATGCACACGGCTGGACTGACGACGGGCACGGATTGGCGCGCTGTAGGCGTCCAGTTCAGCCTGTTTTGCTGCGCCCGGTGCGTTCAACGCCGCACTCAGCAACGCCAGTTCGCCGCATTTTTGCAGGGCGAAGGCGAACCAACTCTTCACTTCTTCGTCCAGCCGGGTTTCCACACTCAGATCGATCGGGCTGTGCAACAGTGAACAGGAAGTGCCGATCCACAGCGGGCGACTGCCCACTAATGGCTGCAAACGTTCGAACCAATTGCTCAGATCGGCACGCCAGACGTTGCGACCGTTGATTACCCCCAGTGACAGCAGCCACTCTTTCGGCAGTGCCTTGTTCAATACCGCGATATCGTCGTGACCGCCAACCAGGTCAACGTGCAGCCCCTGCACCGGTAACTCACGGAGAGTGTCAAGATTGTGGCCAACGCTGTCGAAATAGGTAGTCAGCAGCAGTTTTACCTGGCCCTGCAGCGCGTCATAAGCCGGTTTGAAGGCGTTCAGCCACGCCTGCGGCAATTCCAGCACCAGCGCAGGCTCGTCGATCTGCACCCATTCAACGCCGCGTTTCGCCAGCTCGGCCAGCACCTGCTGATAAACCGGCAGGATATCGTTGAGCAGTGACAGGCGGTCAAACGGCTCACCCTTCACTTTGCCCAGCCACAGGTATGTGACCGGCCCCAGCAGTACGGGTTTGATTTTGTGGCCCAGCGCCAGCGCTTCGTCAACTTCGTCCAGCAATTGGGTCCAGCCCAGTTTGAACTGCTGTCCCTTATGGAATTCGGGCACCATGTAGTGGTAGTTGGTGTTAAACCATTTGGTCATTTCCGCCGCTGCTGCCGGTTCACCGGTCGGTGCGCGGCCACGGCCCAGGCGGAACAACGTATCGAGATCGATTGTGCCGTCCGCATTTTGGTGACGCGCCGGCACGTTGCCGAGCAGCAGACTGGTGGTCAATACATGGTCGTACCAGGCGAAATCGCCGACCGGCACCAAATCCACCCCGGCCTGTTGTTGCTGTTGCCAATGGCGAGCGCGCAGCTCGCGGCCAACTGCCAACAGTTCTTCCTGCGTTGAGTTACCTGCCCAGTAGCTTTCCTGAGCTTTTTTCAGTTCACGTCGTAGCCCAACGCGAGGAAAACCCAGTGTGTGATTTAGAATTGCCATCGTCATATTCCCCATTTAGCCGTCCAGATGTTTACACATCCATAATCCGCAGGTACTGTATTAACCACAAGCGCAATTTATTCACTGTCACTGTGAAGGACTCTCATGATCGAACTGAAACACTTACGGACGCTGCAGGCTCTGCGCAATACCGGTTCGCTGGCGGCTGCGGCTGCCCAACTCCATCAGACGCAGTCTGCTCTTTCGCATCAGTTCAGCGATCTGGAGCAGCGCCTGGGCTTCAAGCTGTTCGTTCGTAAAAGCCAACCGCTGCGCTTTACCGCGCAGGGAGAGATCCTGTTACAGTTGGCAGAGCAGGTTCTGCCGCAAATTCAGCAGGCATTGCAAACGTGCCACGAACCGCATCAGGCCACGCTGCGTATCGCCATTGAATGCCACAGCTGTATTCAATGGCTGACACCGGCGCTGGATAACTTCCGTCAGAGTTGGCCGCAGGTGGTGATGGACTTTAAGTCCGGCGTCACCTTTGATCCGCAACCGGCCTTACAGCAAGGCGAGCTGGATCTGGTGCTGACTTCCGATATTCTGCCGCGCAGCGGTCTGCATTATTCACCGATGTTTGATTTTGAAGTGCGACTGGTGCTGGCGCCGGATCACCCGTTGGCCAGCAAGCTGCACATTGAACCCGAAGATTTGATCGATGAAACGCTGATGATTTATCCGGTACAGCGTCAACGGCTGGATATCTGGCGTCATTTCCTGCAGCCGGCGGGCATCAGCCCGGCGCTGAAAAACGTCGATAACACCCTGCTACTGATCCAGATGGTGTCCGCGCGGATGGGGATTGCGGCGTTACCGCATTGGGTGGTGGAGAGTTTTGAACGCCAGGGGTTGGTGGTGACCAAAACCCTGGGCGATGGCCTGTGGAGCCGTCTGTATGCCGCAGTTCGCGATGGTGAGCAGCGTCAGGCGGTAACCGAAGCCTTTATCCGTTCGGCACGCCAGCACGCCTGCAATCATCTGCCGTTCGTCCGGGACGCCGCCCGCCCAAGCGCCGGTGTTGCCAGCGTCAAACCGCTGGCCTCACAACCCTGACGACCAGGGCTGCCTGCGCTTGGGCAGCCCGGTTTATTTACTGATTATTTTGGGTGCCACCCAACGGCGATGTACCCACAGCGAAGCAACAATCACCGCCCCACCGATAATAAAACTTGGCCAGTGCGGCTGTTGCTGCCAGATGGCCAGATTCACCAGCAGCCCGGCAGGCACATGCATGTTATTCATGATGCCCAGCGTGCCGGCATCCACCTGCGTGGCACCGTAGTTCCACATGAAATATCCCAGCCCGGAAGCGACCACGCCCAGCCACACCAGAATGCCCCATTGCAGATTGGTGGTCGGCAACTGTTGCGGGTTGCCCCACAGGCACCAGGCCACCACCGCCACCACCAACGCGCCCAGGTAGAACCAGGAAAACGCGGTGTGCTGTGGCAACGGATGCACTTCCATCAGCCGCTTGTAACCGACCATGCCAATGGCGAAGCTGATATTCGCCGCCTGCACCAGCAGCAGCCCCAGCCAGAAATGCTCGCTAAGCTGGTGGTACCGGATGATCGCCGCACCCAAAACGGCCAGCAACGCACTGAATACGTAGCTCCAGCGCAGGCGCTGCCCACTGATCAGGTCATAAATCAGCGTGACGTAAAGCGGCGTCAGCACGGTAAACAGCAGGAATTCCGGCACCGTCAGGTACATATAAGCGCGGAAGCTGAACAGGTACATGATGCCGAGCTGGCAAGCCCCCACCAGCATGTACATCAGGATCACTTTCAGCTTGATGTTGCGCCAGCGCAGAAAAGGCAGGAACACCAATGCCGCCAGGCCGATGCGCATCAGCACCGAGAACCAGCTGTCGACCTGGCCCGCCAGATATTCGCCAATCAGGCTGAAAGAGAACGCCCACAAAATGGTAGTAATCACCAGAAGCAGCACGATGGGTTCATCCTAAAAATTCACAAAGGGCGATTGTAACGGAAGGCGGGATAGGTCGTGACGAAAAGGCAGTTTACATCTGTGCGAAATATAAACTATCGGCAAAAAATTCACCGGTGGGTTAGGCTTAATAAAAAAGCGAGGTAAACATCATGAAGACTTATCACCTGCTCTACGGCCTGTTGTTGCTGTCCGGGTTGGCTACTGCGGCCAACGGGGTTACCGAGCTTAGCTCGCAGCAGCAGTTTCTCAACCAACGCAGTCAACAGGCGCAGCAACAGCGCATGCTGAATAACCAGCAGTTGGATCAGCGCCGTCTGCAACAACAGCGGCAGTTCGACAATAACCAGCAACAACTGCTGCGAAATTCGCCGAACGGTGGGCAACTGCTGCCAAATGGCAACCAACCGCGCAATCCGTTCGATCGTACCACGCCTGCGGTACCTCAGGCGCCGCTGCCGACGCCGGTCAACCGAGGTTAGCCATTGGGAAAATCGGGGCCAATCAAATCTATTCGGTCCGTGCAAATGCAGTCAACGCCCCAGTTTAACAACAAGCGCGCCCGCGCCGGCTGGTTAACGGTATAAACCAGAATGCGTAATCCCGCCTCTTTCAGTGCTGCCACCCGTTCGGCGGTCAGCTCTTTATGGTTGATGTGCAAAGACACGCAACCCAGACGTTCGGTCAGCGCCGGCCAGTTGTCATCCCACTGATCGAGCAACAGGCCGCGCGGCAATTCAGGCACGGTGCGTTGTGCTGCCTCAAGTGCCTCAACCGAGAACGAAGAGAGCAGCGGATCGGTCTGCCCCTGCCACAGCAGGCGTGCCGCCAGCGCCACTACCCGGCCGGTTTCGTCATCACTGCCGGTGGTGGGCTTGATTTCAATGTTCGCCATCATACCGTGCTGCAGGCAGCGTTCCGCGACCTCCGCCAGCAAGGGTAAGCGTTCGCCTTTGTAGGCGGAGTTATACCAGTTGCCGGCATCGAGCTGCACCAGCTTGTCCCACGGCAACTCGCCCGCTACGCCCCAGCCGTTGCTGGTGCGATCCAGAGTATCGTCGTGCAGCAGAAAAATCTGCCCGTCCTGCGCCAGCTTGGCGTCGAACTCAATCATTTTGTGGCCGTGACGTGCGCCAACGTCGATCGCCGCCAGGGTATTTTCCGGTGCCAGAGAGCCACCGCCACGGTGGGCAACAATATGAGGGTAAGGCCAGGCTGTGGTCATCATTCCATCCGTAATCCGCTATCGGTATCAAAAAAGTGCAGCGCCTGTGCAGGCAGTTGTAAATATAGCGTGCTGCCTGCCGTCGGCATAGTTTCATGCGATAGCCGCGCAATGACCCCGTGGCCGCCCCACTGCCCGTGCGCCAGATTATCCGCACCCAGCAGCTCCAGCGTTTGCAGTACCAGCGGCACGCCCCCCTGCCCATCGGGGAGCAGTTGAATATGCTCGGGACGAATACCCAGCGTCAACCGGCGTCCGCCCCAGTGCGCCTTCGCCTGCGGTAAATTCAAGGTCATACCGTCCGCCAGTTGCAGTTGGCTGCCGTCGGCGCTCAGGGTGCCTGGCAACAGGTTCATCGCCGGTGAGCCAATAAAGCTGGCGACAAACAGCGACGCCGGGCGTTGATAGACCTCACTCGGGGTGCCAATCTGCTCTGCCACGCCCTTGTTCATCACGATCACCCGCTGCGCCAGCGTCATCGCCTCCACCTGATCGTGCGTTACGTACAGGCTGGTGGTTTTCAACCGGCGATGCAGCTGTTGTAATTCCAGACGCATCTGTACCCGCAGTTTGGCGTCCAGGTTGGACAAGGGTTCATCAAACAGGAACACCGCCGGTTCACGCACGATAGCCCGCCCCATCGCCACCCGTTGACGCTGGCCGCCGGAAAGCTCACGCGGCTTGCGCTGCAACAGCGGCTCCAGCTCTAAAATGCGCGCCGCTTCTTCTACCCGCTGCTGGATATGCTGTTTGCCAAAGCCGCGAATTTTCAAGCCATAGGCCATGTTGTCATACACGCTCATGTGCGGATACAGCGCGTAGTTCTGAAACACCATCGCAATGCCGCGATCTTTCGGCTCCATATCGGTCACGCGTTGGCTGTCGATATAGATATCGCCGCTGGTGGTACGTTCCAGCCCGGCGACCATGCGCAGCAGCGTCGATTTACCGCAGCCGGACGGGCCAACCATCACGATAAACTCACCGTCCGCCACGTCGAGATCGATCTGCTTAATCACCGGCGTTTTACCGTCGTAGGATTTGGTGACTGCCTGTAGTTTTAAACCTGCCATTTCGTTACTTCTCGCTATCAACCAGGCCGCGTACAAACCAGCGCTGCATCAGAAGAACCACCGCCAGCGGTGGGATTAAAGTCAGAATCATCGCCGCCATCACCTGATTCCACTGGGTCGGCGCGCCGGAGGTGGAGATCATGCTTTTGATGCCCGCCACCGCGGTGCCCATTGAGGCATCGCTGGTGATCAGGATCGGCCACAGGTACTGGTTCCAGCCGTAGATAAAGGTGATGACAAACAGCGCCGCCAGGTTGGTCTTCGACAGCGGCAACACGATGTCCCAGAAGAAGCGCATCGGGCCGGCACCATCAATACGCGCGGCTTCCAGCAGTTCATCCGGCAAGGTCATAAAGAACTGGCGCAGCAGGAAGGTAGCGGTTGCCGAGGCCATTAGCGGCAACGTCAGACCGGTGTAGCTGTCCAGCAGGTTGAGGTTGGATATCACCTCCACCGTGGGGAAAATACGCACTTCCACCGGCAACATCAGCGTCATGAAAATCAGCCAGAAAAACAGGCTGCGCAGCGGAAAACGAAAATAAACGATGGCATAGGCCGACAACACCGATACCACTATTTTGCCGCAGGTAATGGCCAGCGCCATGATCACGCTATTGAGCAGCAGCAGCGAGAATGGCACCTTGAGGTTGCCCACACCGCCCTGCCAGATATTGCTGATGTTTTCCCACAGGTGGCCGCCCGGGATCAGGGTCATCGGCACCTGAAACACCTGTTTGTCGTCCAGCGTGGCGGCGACAAAGGCCACGTATAGCGGGAACAGCACCACCAGCACGCCGATAATCAGCATTACGTGGCTGAAGATATCCAGCCCGCGTCGGTTCTCAATCATTGGTAACGCACCTTACGTTCGACAAAACGGAACTGGATCACCGTCAGGCCAATCACCAGCAGCATCAGGATCACCGACTGCGCCGCGGAGCTGGACAAGTCCAGACCGGCAAAGCCTTCGCGGTAGATCTTGTAGATCAACGTGGTAGTGGACTGCACCGGCCCACCGCCGGTCGCGGCATCGATCACCGGGAAGGTGTCGAAGAAGGCGTACACCAAATTGACTACCAGCAGGAAGAAGCTCACCGGCGTGATCAACGGCAGCACCAGATTGAAGAAACGCCGCACCGGGCCGGCACCGTCGATAGCCGCCGCTTCCACCAGCGATCGGGGAATGGACTGTAATGCCGCCAGGAAAAACAGGAAGTTGTAGCTGATTTGCTGCCAGACCGAAGCCAGTACCACCAGGAACATCGCTTGCCCACTGTTCTGTGCGTGGTTCCAGTTGTAGCCCAGTCCGTTAAGGAAATGAGTAATCAGCCCCAGGCCGGGGTTGAACAGGAAGATCCACAGTACCGCCGCCACCGCCGGAGCTACCGCATAAGGCAAGATCATCAGCGTCTGGTAAATCCGGCTGCCGCGCAGCACGTAATCCACCAGCGCAGCGAAGAACAACGACACGACCAGCCCGATACCCGCCACCAGGAAGCTGAAAATCAGCGTGGTGTAAAACGAATCGAGGTAGTAAGGATCCTGGAACAGCTGGGTAAAGTTATCCAGGCCGACAAACTGGCTGGACAGACCGAAGGGATCGAGGCTCTGCACCGAATACCACAGCGCCTCGCCGGCGGGCCACAGGAAAAAGATTGCGGTGATCAACAGTTGCGGCAGCACCAGTACATAGGGCAGCCAGCTACAGCCGAAACCGGGACGGGAAGATGACATAGGGGTTAACCGTTAATGTGGGGAGAGGGCTGACTGAGCCCCTCACCCCGGCCCTCTCCCAGGGGAGAGGGGGTGAAATCGGTGTCGTTCGCCGGAACGGAGTCCCGGTTGACGCTACTTGGTCTGGGACTCGAAGCGACGCAGCAATACGTCACCGCGCTGCACGGCGGCATCCAGCGCCTGCTGTGGCGTTTTCTTGCCGGTCCACACGCCTTCCAATTCTTCATCCACCACGGTACGGATCTGCGGCATGTTGCCCAAACGCAGGCCCTTGGTGAATGGCAACGGTGGCTTGTTCAGCATCTGACGTGTCGCCACATCGGCGCCCGGGTTCTTGTCATAGAAGCCCTGTTGCTTGGTCAGATCGTAGGCCGCGGTGGTGATCGGCAGATAACCGGTCTTCTGGTGCCATTCGGCGGCAATTTCCGGCTGGGCCAGATACTGCAGGAACTCGGCGACCCCTTTGTAAGTGGCGGCATCTTTGCCGTTCATCACCCACAGGCTGGCACCGCCAATGATGGCGTTCTGCGGTGCATTTTTGGCATCCGCATCGTACGGCATCATGCCCACGCCGTAGTTGAACTTGGCGTAATGCTTGATATCTGCCAGCGAACCGGATGACGCGGTAGTAATGGCACAGTCGCCGCTGTAGAACTTCTCGGTGGATTCGTCTTTACGGCCGAAATAGGTGAAATTACCCTTCTTGTTCATCTCTTCCAGCAGTTGGATGTGCTTGACCTGCAGCGGCTTGTTGAATTCCAGCTTGGCGCTGGCTCCCCCGAAACCGTTGTTCTCCGTGGCGAACGGCACCCCGTGCCAGGCGCTGAAGTTCTCGAGCTGGATCCAGCCCTGCCAGCCGCTGGCGTAGCCGCACTTCATACCGGCTGCACGCAGTTTGGCGGTGTCCGCCGCCAGTTCCTGCCAGGTTTTTGGCGGCTGGTCCGGGTTCAGGCCGGCTTTTTTGAAGGCGTCCTTGTTGTAATACAGCACTGGAGTGGAACTGTTGAACGGCTGAGACAGCAGGTGGCCGCTCTTGTTGTCGGTGTAGTAACCGGCCACCGTCGGCACGAACACCGACTCGTCAAAGTTGATACCGGCATCTTTAAACACTTCATACACCGGCTTGATCGCCTTGCTGGCCATCATGGTTGCCGTGCCCACCTCGTACACCTGCAAAATTGCCGGCGCTTTGCCTGAGCGATAGGCCGCGATGCCCGCCGCCAGGCTCTGTTCGTAGTTACCTTTATAAACCGGGACAATTTTGACGTCGGTGTGCGACTGGTTAAAGCGATCCGCCAGGGAATCCACTTCTTTACCCAATTCACCTTCCATTGAATGCCAGAACGGGATCTCGGTTGCCGCCAGTGCCTGAGTGCTGACCGCCAGGGTCAACGCGACGCACAGCGTAGTTTTGCGAATAGCGTAGGTGAGCATGCCTAACTCCTGAAAAAAGCTGGTGTAATAAGCGCGTGAGCGAAAAGAATCAGTTTTTTGTTCGGTAGCTAACATGCCATGCTCGGATGACAGAAATATAACTGCCAGATGACAGCCGTGTGACGGGAGAGTGAAGTGCAGATTGCGGTTTGATGTCGGCGGCAGGGAGAACTGCCCCGCCGCCGTGGGTATTACAGTGAACGACGCAGTCGAGCGACCGCTTCCTGCATTTGCTGTTCGGTCGCGGTGGCGAACGACAGGCGGAAGGTCGAACGATCCGGGTTGTCTGAGAAGAAGTATTCCCCCGGCACGAATACCACGCCCTGCTGCAGGGTGGTTTTCAGCCATTCGGTAGCGTTAAACGGCTGACGGAAACGCGCCCACAGGAACATACCGCCCTTCGGCATATCGAAGCTGATATGGTCGCCCAGCTCTTGTTCCACCAGCCCGGCCAGGATCTCGCCCTTGTGCTTGTAGGCCGCGCGGATCTTTTCGATCTGCGCCGCCAGACGATCCAACCCCAGATAGCATTCGACGATGCTCTGCGACAGCGCGCTGGCGTGCAGATCCGCCGCCTGCTTGATGATCGCCACTTTATGCAGCAGGAACTCAGGCAAAATTGCCCAGCCCAGGCGCAGGCCCGGCGCCAGGATCTTGGAGAAGGTCGAGGTGTAGATAATGTTATCGGTATGACCCAGCACCTGCTGGGAAATCTGGTGCAGCGTAGCGTTGCGCTCTTCGGTAAAGCGCAGTTCGCCGTACGGGTCATCCTCGATGATCAGGAAATTGTGCTCGGCCGCCAGTTTCACCAACAGTTCGCGGCGCGGTGCGCTCAGGGTGATACCGCTTGGGTTGCCGAAGTTCGGCACCACATACACGCCCTTGATGCGCTGGGTTTTCAGCAGTTCGGCCAGCTCTTCAACCACCATGCCATCGCTGTCGGACGACACCGACATGATGTTGGCCTCCGCCAGCTCCAGCGTCTGTAACGCCGCCAGATAGGTCGGACGCTCCACCACAAACACATCGCCCGGATTGACGATGGCACGCATCACCAGATCCAGCGCCTGCTGGGAACCGGCCGTGACCATCACTTCTTCGGCAGTGGCAGAAACACCACGCTGGGCGCACAGTTCGCAGATGCGCTCACGCAGCACCGGGCTGCCTTCGGTCAAACCATATTGGAAAGCGCTTTTCGGCTGCTCGGTGATCGCCTGATGAGTGGCGATGCTCAAACCTTCGAAATCAAACAGGGCATCAGAGGGGATGCCGCCCGCCAGCGAAATGACGTTTTCCATCTTACTGTGCTTGAGCAATTCACGAATTGCCGAGCTTTTTACTTTTACGATGCGCTGCGCGAGTAACCCTTCTGTGTTCATTTCTTCTTCTCATTCCTGATTATTATTAGTTACTGGGACAAACTATCCACCGAGATAAGCGGATCGAACTGCTTCGTTTGCTAACAATGCGGCTCCCGTATCTTCCAACACCACGCGGCCGTTTTCCAGTACATAACCACGATCGGCCAGTTTCAGCGCCTGATTGGCGTTTTGCTCCACCAGGAAGATGGTCATTCCCTCTTCGCGCAGTTGCTCAATAATGTCAAAAATCTGCTGAATAATGATCGGCGCCAGCCCAAGGGAAGGTTCGTCGAGCAACAGCAACTTTGGCTGGCTCATCAGCGCACGGCCGATAGCCAACATCTGTTGCTCACCGCCGGACATGGTGCCGGAACGTTGGGCACGGCGCTCCAGCAGGCGTGGGAACAGGCCGAAAACCCTTTCGATACGCTGCTGATACTGCTGACGGTCGGCAAAGAAACCGCCCATCGCCAGATTCTCTTCCACCGTCATTCGCGAGAATACCCGTCGCCCTTCCGGCACAATAGCCACCGCCTCACGCATGATGCGCGAGGTCTGCCACTGGGTAATATCCTGATCGAGGAAAGTGATGCTGCCCTCGCTGGCACGGGGTTCACCGCACAGCGTGCCGAGCAGCGTAGTTTTACCGGCGCCGTTAGCTCCGATCAGCGTGACTATCTCACCCTGCTTAATGTTCAGGCTGACCTGATGCAGCGCCTGGATTTTGCCGTAATGGGCGGATACCTGATTAAATGACAACATAATTTATTCGCCCAGATAAGCCCGGATCACGTCCGGGTTGTTGCGGATTTCTGCCGGAGTGCCCTGCGCCAGCGGCGTACCCTGGTTCACCACGTAGATGCGGTCGGAAATGCCCATCACCAGCTTCATGTCGTGTTCGATCAACAACACCGACACCTTATGCTGATTACGCAGCTCGACAATCAAATGGTCCAGTTCGTCGGTTTCCTTCGGGTTCAAACCCGCCGCAGGCTCGTCGAGCATCAGCAGCTCCGGCCGGGTAACCATGCAACGCGCAATCTCCAGCCGCCGCTGCTGGCCGTATGCCAGGTTGCCCGCCGAGCGGTTAGCCATCTCCAGCAGGCCAACCCGCTGCAGCCACACCGCCGCACGTTCCAGCGCGTCGGCTTCGGCACGACGGAAGGCCGGCGTTTTCAACAGCCCGGCGAAAACGCCGCTTTTCAGATGCTGGTGCTGCGCAACCAGCAGGTTTTCGATCACCGTCATTTCACGGAACAACCGCACATGCTGGAAAGTCCGCACTACGCCCATACGAGCGATGTTTTGGCCGGATAACCCTTCCAGATGACGTTCGCGCAGTTTAATGGTGCCGCCGGTTGGGCGGTAGAAACCGGTCAGACAGTTAAATACCGTGGTTTTTCCGGCACCGTTTGGGCCGATCAGCGAAACGATCTCGCCTTCATTGAGTTCCAGCGCCACGTTATTGACCGCCAGCAGGCCGCCGAAACGCATCGATAACCCTTCGACCTTCAGCAAAGGTTGCATACTCATGCCTGTTCCCCCTTGCCCGCGTGGATATCCGCCGCTTTCAGTTTCAGCTGTGGCCGCTTCATCGGCAGCAACCCTTGTGGCCGCCAAATCATCATCAACACCATCAGGGCGCCCAGCAGCAACATGCTGTATTCGTTCAGATCGCGCATCATTTCACGCGATACCACCAGCAGAATAGCCGCCAGGATCACGGCAAACTGCGATCCCATGCCACCCAAAACCACGATCGCCAACACGAAGGCCGACTCGACAAAGGTAAAGGATTCCGGGCTGACAAAGCCCTGACGTGCGGCAAACAGCGTACCGGCAAAACCGGCAAAGGCGGCGCTGATGGTAAAGGCGGTCAGCTTGATTTTGGTCGGGTTAAGGCCCAGTGAACGGCAGGCGATTTCATCTTCGCGCAGCGCTTCCCAGGCGCGGCCCAGCGGCATGCGCAGCAGGCGGTTGATCACAAACAGCGTCAGTACCACCAGCAGCAGTGCCACCAAATACAAAAACACAATGCGATCGCTCGGATCGTATTTCAGGCCAAAGAAGTTGTGGAAGGTGTCCCAGCCGCCGTCGCGCAGGCTGCGGTTGAACTCCAGCCCAAAGAAGGTCGGTTTTGGGATCTGGCTGATACCGTTCGGCCCGCCGGTGATCTCGGTATTGTTCAGCAGCAGGATACGCACGATCTCACCAAAGCCCAGGGTCACAATCGCCAGGTAATCGCCGCGCAGACGCAGCACCGGGAAACCGAGCAGGAAACCGAAGATGGCGGTGACGATGCCCGCCAGCGGCAGGCTTTCCCAGAAGCCGAGGCCATAGTAATGGTTCAGCAGCGCATAGGTGTAGGCGCCGATGGCATAAAAACCGCCGTAACCCAGCACCAGCAGGCCGGACAAGCCGACCACCACGTTCAGGCCCAGACCCAGCATCACGTAGATCAACGTCAGGGTGGCGATATCCACCGTGCCGCGCGATACCAGGAACGGCCAGGCGACCGCCGCGACAATGATCGCCGCGGCCAGCAGCTTCTGGCGCGCGGTGGTGCCATCAAAGCTCGGTAAGACGAATGACGGGCCGGAGATTTTTTTCAGCCCTTGCTGCATCAACGGACGCAACAATTGGAAGAAAAACACGATGACACAGCCAATGCCGATCCACATCCAGCGAACTTCCGCCGCGCCATGAACCACCAGTTTGGTTCCGTCGAGACTCAGCTGCATCCCCATCAGGAACGAAGCCATCACAAACAGCACCAGCGTGGCGATCAACGCATTGAGCAGATTGAGTTTCATACTTTCTCAACCTCCGGACGCCCAAGGATGCCGGTTGGCATGATCAGCAACACCACGATCAGCAGCGCGAACGACACCACGTCTTTATATTCGGTGCTCAGGTAGGCCGAGGTCAGCGCTTCCGCCACGCCCAGTACCAGGCCACCAATCATTGCGCCGGGAATGCTGCCGATCCCGCCCAGCACCGCCGCAGTGAAGGCTTTCATGCCTGCCATAAAACCGATGTATGGGTTAATCACTCCGTAGAACTGGCCCAGCAGCACGCCGGCCACTGCCGCCATCACCGCGCCAATCACGAAGGTCAGCGAGATAACCCGGTCGGTGTTGATGCCCAGCAGGCTGGCCATTTTCAAATCTTCCGCGCAGGCACGGCAGGCGCGGCCCATGCGGGAATAACGAATGAATATCGTCAGCGCCAGCATCGCCAGGAAGGTGACGACCCAGATAATCAACTGCATGGTAGTGATGGTGGCGGCAAAACCGTTACTTTCACCCAACACCCATTGGCCGGTGACCAGGCTAGGCAGCGCCAAATCGCGCGAGCCCTGCGTCAGGCTGACGTAGTTTTGCAGGAATATCGACATCCCGATGGCGGAGATCAGCGCGATCAGACGCTTGGAGTTGCGCACCGGCTTGTAGGCTACCCGCTCAATGCTCCAGCCGTAGGCGCTGGCAATGACGATCGACACCAGGAACCCGGCGCCAATCAGCAACCAGCTCACGTCGATGCCCACCATCATCAGGGCGGCGATAACAATAAAGGAGACATAGCTGCCGATCATATACACCTCGCCGTGGGCGAAGTTGATCATGCCGATGATGCCGTAGACCATGGTGTAACCGATGGCGATCAATGCATAGGTGCTGCCCAACGTGACGCCGTTGAACATCTGCTGCAGAAAATAGAGAACCTGCTCTGACATACTCTAACCCTTGGCTGCGAAACCTGAACGCGAAGAAAATTCAGGTAAAGGGATACGGAGCCGGCAAGCCGGCCCGCGGGCGCAGCAGAACTGCACCCTACCCTGATGATTATGGCTTATTTGATTGGTGTTGATGTGCCGTCTGCATGCCATTCAAACACGCCGAACTCGAAGCCTTTCAGATCGCCCTTGTCATCCCAGCTTAACGGCCCCATCACGGTGTCCACCGGCTTGCCGGTTTTCAAATCCTTGACGATATCGGCCGGCTCCTGGCTGCCACTGCGCTCCATCCCGGTGGTCAGAGATTGCAGTGCGGCGTAGGTGGTCCAGACAAACGGCCCGGTCGGATCCAGTTTCTTGGCTTTCAGCGCATCGACCACAGGTTTGTTGGCTGGAACCTGATCGTAGCGTTTCGGCAAGGTCACCAGCATGCCTTCGGAAGCCGCACCGGCGATGTTAGACAGTGAGGAGTTGCCCACCCCCTCTGGTCCCATAAAGCGGGTGGTCAGCCCGGCCTGTTTGGCCTGGCGCAGGATCTGGCCCATTTCCGGGTAGTAGCCGCCGAAATAAACAAAATCGACGTTCTCTTTCTTCAGGCGTGCCACCAGAGTGGAGAAATCTTTATCGCCGGCGGTGATACCTTCAAACATCACCACGTCGGTACCCTGTTTTTTCAGACTGTCGCGTACCGAGCGTGCCAGGCCTTCGCCATACTGCTGCTTGTCGTGGATCACGGCAATACGCTTGGGTTTGATTTCACTGAGGATGTACTTGGCTGCGGTCGGGCCCTGATCGGAGTCCAGGCCGGTGGTACGCATGATCATCTTGTAACCACGGGTGGTCAGATCGGCGTTAGTGGCCGCCGGGGTAATCATGATCACGCCTTCATCTTCATAAATATCGGAAGCCGGCTGCGTCGAGGAAGAACACAGGTGGCCGATCACATAACGGATACCGTCGTTGATCACCTTGTTGGCCACCGCTACCGCCTGTTTTGGGTCACAGGCATCGTCGTATTCCACACCAACCAACTTATCGCCCTTGATGCCACCCTTGGCATTGATATCGGCAATTGCCTGACGGGCACCGGTAAACTCCATATCGCCATACTGTGCGACCGGGCCGGACATCGCCCCGACGATCGCCACCTTAATGTCTTTTGCCATTGCCGCATGCCCGATTGCCATCGCGATACAGCCAGCCAACAATGCCTTACCTTTTGTTAATTTCATCCGCAAATCCCCATCTGTCGTTGTGAACGTACCTGTTGTGTTTGCCTGCACCTGACCCTTATTTACTGCTTTTATTCATAAGTAATAATGATTTAGGTGTTTTCGCGGCAATATTTTCTAATAAGACTTTATTTTTCATGCCATTAAACAGGAATTTTCTGCTGCAAATCAACTTGCACAATCAGGAACAAGCGGTGTAAACAGCATAAAATCCGGATTAAATCTGCGCTGTTTTGCATCAGGCGCAGCGCGTTATGCTGGTTCCCGATCGCTTTACTACATATTTACTCGGAAAATGCGTCTTGCAAAAAACATTTCGCGCAGTAATCGTACAGAAAAACTTACACAACGCTCTGTGCAAGATCTATTACACTGTCGGCATCGATTAGCCGTTCGGAAATCCTGCATGAAATTAACTATAGAACGATTAACCACACTGTCCCCGCAAGACCTTATCGATCTTGGCAAAATCTGGCCGCATCAGCAGCCGGAGCAGTGGCAAAGCGGGTTGAGCGGCGATAAAGCCCTGTTCGCAGCCCGCTTCAACGAACGGCTGCTCGGTGCGGTGAAAATCGAGCTGAACGGTAAGCATGCCCAACTGCAAGATTTACTGGTGCGTGAGGTGACACGCCGTCGCGGCGTCGGGCTGTATCTGGTGCAGGACGCCCAGCGTCAACTGCCGCAGATAACGCACTGGCAGCTTTCAACCGCCGGTCTGACAGCGCGCGAACGCGGTGAAGTGGATAACTTTATGCGCGCCTGCGGTTTCACTCAGCAAGGCGAACTCTGGCAGCAATGAAACGCGGGCTAATGGCGCTATTAATGCTGGCACTGGCATTCATCGCCTGGTTCGGTGGCCGCCTGCAGGCACTGCAACTGCAGCAAGCCTGGGATAACCAGGCCTACGTTTGGCAACGCGTCTGGACGCCGCAACATGCTGCGGCATTGGCGCAAAGCCGCGATCTTTTCTCTGCGTTGCGGGTGCTGGGTTTGCAGGTACATCCGCGCGAAAGCTGGCGTGAAATTCCGGTTAATCTCCCATTATTGAAACAAGATGGCCGCCCGCTGTGGCTGGTCGTGCGTCTGGATGGGCAGTTGGCGCAGTTGGACGAATCCGCCATTCGCCAGCGCCTGCTAAAGCAGGTGCAACAGTGGCAGGCCGCCGGGTTGCAGGTCATCGGCGTTGAAATAGATCACGACGCCGCCACCGCTCGCCTGCCCGACTATCAGCATTTCCTTCAACAACTGCGCCAGCAGCTGCCTCGCTCATTGCAACTGGGTATTACCGCCTTACCGACCTGGATCGGCTCAGCAGCGCTGCCCGGCGTATTACAACAGGTGGACAGTTCGGTACTGCAGGTACATGCGGTGCTGTCGCCGCAGCAAGGGTTATTTTCCGGCCCGCTGGCACTGCGCTGGGTCAAGCAGTACGCGAAAATGACGACGAAGCCCTTCCGGGTGGCCTTGCCCGCCTACGGCATGGGTCTGGTGGGGTTTGATGAGCAGGGCGCGCAGGTTGAAAGCGAAGCCTCGCTGCGCGTGGCCGGGACTTCGCGAGAGCTGACGGTCGCGCCGCAGCAGATAGCTGATTTTCTGCATCAATTGAACGCGCAAACCACGCCGCACCTGCGTGGCATTATCTGGTTCCGGCTGCCGCTGGCGGACGATCGTCGCGCCTGGTCATTGACGACGCTGCGGGCAGTGATTGAAAACCAACCGCTCAGCGTCAACTGGCTGGTAAAAATTAGTCCTCAGCCACAGCAAAATGGGCTCAATGATCTAATACTTCACAATAATGGGCCGATTGATTCCCCGCTGCCCCATGAAATTGCCATCACCGCCAGCGACTGTCTGGCGGCGGATGCCGCGGGCAACTACCGGCTGGAAAGTGAGCCTCAACGGCAACGCTTTGTCCTGATTAGCGGCGACCAGTTACGTGCCGGGCAATCCCGGCCACTGGGCTGGCTGCGCTGCCAACAACTGACGCCAGGAGGCACCCTTGTCACACCTTAATGCTCGCACTCTCCCACTGGCGGCCCTGATCGGCTCAGCGTTGGCGCTGCCGATTAACGGCTACGCCTGCGGACCGGATTTCCCTAACCGGTTGCTGGTCGATCGCAATGGCACACTGCTGTATATGCCGGAAGGCAATTTTGCCTTTGAAGCCGGCCGCCTGGTCGCGATAGATAAGCAACTACCGCAATGGAAAGCGCCACCGCCGCCCATGCCGCCGAAACCGATGCCTCTGTCGCCAGAAACCATCATCATCGGCAAAATGCGCGCGGCAAAAACCGTTGAAGAGGCCGATGCGGTCAATACTCAGGGGTTGTCTGATGCCGCTCGCCTGTACCAACTGGGCGCAGTGGCCTTTGCCGGCCAGGATCCGCGGGCCGGCGAATACTTCCAGCAGGTATTGGCGCTACCCGCTGCAGAACAGGGCGATTGGGGGCTACGAGCGCAATACTCACTCGGCCGACTGCTGATGGGCGATCACGGCACGCCAGAGAACGAAAGTGGCGAACCGGCTGCGACGGCCAAACACCCGGCAAAACCGCAGCTGGAGCAAGCGCTGGCGGCTTTCCAGCAGGTGATTGAGCGAGTGAAAAGCGGCACGGCCGATCCGGATCAACTGGCGCTGAGCAGTCTCGGCCAGCAGGCACGTATCCACCTGTGGCTCAATGACGTGACTCAAGCGGCGCGGCTGTATGCCCAGCAGGCGGCTCAGGGCGATCAAAACGGTGGACTGTCGTTGCAGTACGTTTCCAGTTATCTGGTCAATCCTGACCACTTCGATACGCTAAAACAGGCGATTACCGATCCGCTGATCCAGCAATTGGTCACTATCGAACTGTTCGCCCGCAGCAGTAATCTGCAAATGGCCGACACGGACGGCACCGGTAGCCGCTCAACGCAGATTATCAGCCAAATTCTGACGCTGTTGGACGCCTCGGTGAAAAACGGCTTCAACGGCAGCGACCGGTTGGCAGCATTGGCCTACCGCACCGGGCAATATCCGATGGCGGCCAGCCTGCTGAAACACGCCGGTGACAGTGGCCTGGCCTGGTGGCTACGAGCCAAGATGGCGCTGCGTGACGGTGATGTGAAAGCCGCTACCGCAAACTACGCCAAAGCGGCGGCCGCTTTCCCATCCAGTGAAAGCTGGGGCGAGCAGCGCAATGCCGACTTTGTGCAAGAAACCATTGTGCCCGAGTGTCGGGTGGCGGGTGAGCAGGCGATCCTGGCACTCGATCGCGGTGACTATCTACAGGCAATGGATTTCCTGTATCGCGGTAAAGAGATTTATTGGGCTGACGTCGCCGACGTAGCCGAACGGGTGCTGACCGTCGACGAGCTGAAAGGCTTTGTCGATAAACATGCGCCAGCGCCAACTACGCCGCTAAAACCGGTCAATCCGGACGAGTACAACGGTCAGCCACTTACGCCAGAGGTACAACTGCGCGAGCTGCTGGCGCGACGGCTGATGCGTGCCGGACGTCCTCAAGAGGCCATGGGCTATTTCGACATCCCGAACTATCGTCAGGTGGCGCAGCAGTACGCCGATACGCTGAAAACAGCGCAGGACAAAACCGCCGACAAACTGGCACGCGCCAAAGCCTATTATCAGGCGGCCACGCTACTGCGCACACAAGGGCTAACCTTCACCGGCTATGAGATGACGCCGGATTACGCGATTTATGACGCAGGTTATTCCTATCTGGGAGATGCGTTTGATACTCGCGAACTCAAACATAAGAGTTGGATCAGCAGCGCGGAAGCGGCACGGGCCAAAGCGGCACTGCCGCCACAGGACAACCGCTTCCTGCACTATCGTTGGCAGGCCGTCACCCTGGCCCAGCAGGCTGCCGATTTGCTGCCGCCAAAAAGCCAGACCTATGCCGCCGTGCTGTGCAATGCCGCCGGTTGGGTGATAAAACGTGATGCAAAAACCGGTCAGGCACTGTATCAGCGCTATATCAACACCGGGTCTCGTTATCCCTGGGCCAACAAGTTTGGCTATAGCTGCCCGGCGCCAGACTTCGCTGCCGTTACGCCATAGCGCCGAATTTCAGGCACAAAAAAGCCCGGCTAGCCGGGCTTTTTAACGCTTACGCGGGATTAGGCTTCGATCGCCATTTTCAGTTTCTTCATGGCATTTTTTTCCAACTGGCGGACACGCTCAGCGGAAACGCCATATTGATCGGCCAGCTCTTGCAGCGTGGACTTGTTATCGTCGTCCAGCCAACGGGCACGAATAATATGCTGACTACGCTCGTCCAGGCCTTCCATCGCGTAGGCCAGTTTGTCTGCGGCGTTGCTTTCCCAGTTATCTTCTTCGATACCTTCGGCAAAGTCAGAGCTTTTATCCTGCAGGTACAACACTGGCGCCATCGACTGGCCTTCACGGGCGTCGTCGTCCGGCGTTGGATCGAAAGTCATATCCTGTGCCGCCATGCGGGATTCCATCTCGCGTACGTCCTTGCTGGTCACGCCCAGTTCACGGGCCACCAATTCCACCTCGTCCTGGTTGAACCAGCCCAGACGCTGCTTGGTTTTACGCAGGTTAAAGAACAGCTTGCGCTGTGCCTTGGTGGTAGCAACTTTGACGATACGCCAGTTGCGCAGTACGTACTCGTGAATTTCTGCCTTGATCCAGTGCACCGCAAAGGAAACCAGGCGCACCCCAACCTCTGGGTTGAAGCGGCGAACAGCTTTCATCAAGCCGATATTACCTTCCTGGATCAGATCCGCCTGCGGCAGGCCGTAACCAGAGTAATTGCGGGCAATATGAGCGACAAAGCGCAGGTGAGACAGGATCAGCTGCTTAGCGGCTTCCAGATCGCCCTGATAATGCAGCCGTTCAGCCAGCTCCCGCTCTTCCTCTGCCGTCAGCATCGGATAGGTGTTGGCGGCCCGGATATAGGCTTCCAAACTGCCCTGGGGCACTAAAGCTAAAGTTTGCATTTCTTTGGTCATTCAAACCCTCTCTTGAAAAAACAGGTCATGCAGGTGATTTATCACGGCGGGGAAATAATTGATTCTACGGCAGTTGCTATTGCAAAAGCGGTCCACACGCCGGGCACCATAACATTTTGCTGCAGATTTTGACCGTGTTCCGCCCTATTAGTTCACAGTTTTTCGATCACATTGTGCATGACAATACGTGACGAAGACTCAGGCCGATAGGGAATTTGTGCGCAAAGAAGAGACTGAATGGGGCTTGGGTTGGTGCCGGTAGCTCTTCTCCCGCAACACGCTCGGAGCAGCAGGAGAAGAGTATACCAAAAAAACTTTATTGTGGTGTAAATCGACGTAAATGTTGCACCGTCGCCAGCCAGGCGGCGATCCAGCCGATCATCGCGGAGACAATCAGCAGCAGCAGGGCTTCATCCCAACCCAGGCCGTGCAGGGTAAAGGTGGTGCCAAACACCTTGGCTACGCCGGTGACCACCGACTCCAGACGCCACACCATCCCGCCGGATAACAGCAACGACAGCAACGCGCCAAAGAAGCCCAGCATTGCCCCGCCGTTCAGGAACGGCCGCAGGATAAAGCCGTCGGTCGCACCGATCAGCTTCATCACGTTGATAGTGTCACGACGGCTGAAGATGCTCAGCCGCACGCTGTTGCCGATCACCAGGAACACCGCCACAATCATCAGCACGCCGATCATCGCAGCCACCTGGCCCACCAGCCCGGTCAGCGCCGCCAGGCGGGCAAACCAGCTGTCGTCCATTCTGACCTCATCCACGCCCTGTACCGCGGCTACGCGATCGCGCAGGGTGTTGAGGGTGTCGGAACTTTGGAAGCTCATTTTCGGCGTGATGATGGCTACCGCCGGCAACGGGTTCTCTTCCAGCATATCCAGTGCGCCGCCAAAGCCAGACCAGTTGCGGAATTCGCCCCGGGCCTCTTCACGCGACAGGTAATTCACTTTCTCGACGCCGGCTTCCGCCTTGATGGCATCGAGCACTTTCACCGCGGCGTCGTCATCGAGGGATTTATCCAGATAAACCGTCAACTGTGGCGTCGGGTACCATTGGGTCGCTGCGGTACTGACGTTTTTCCAGACGATGTAACACACGCTCGGCAGCGTCAGAGAAATGGCGATCACCATCACCGTCAACAACGTTGCCAACGGCTGGCGCAGCATATCCTTGATGGCGTTCATCCAGGCGTAACGCCATTGTTCACGCCAGCCCCCGCGCAGCGCTTTGCTCTTGGCGGTTTTTGCGTTATTCGCCATGATGCGCTCCTCCAGCCATACGACCCTGGCTCAGGCGCAGAGTGCGGTAATTACGACGGGCAATCAGCCCGGTGTCATGGGTGGCCATCAGCACGGTCACACCAACACGGTTAAATTCTTCAAACAGACGCAGGATGCCTTCCGACAGCGCATCATCCAGGTTACCGGTTGGCTCATCCGCCAGCAGCACCGCCGGTTTGTTCACCACCGCACGGGCAATACCCACGCGCTGCTGCTCACCACCGGAAAGCTGGATTGGGAAGTTTTTGGCCTTATCCAGCAGCCCGACCTTGTCCAGCGCGGCGGAAACGCGGCGGCGGATGTCTTCGGTACTGGCACCGGCGATGATCAGCGGCATCGCCACGTTGTCATACACCGTACGATCCAGCAGCAGATGGTGATCCTGGAAAATCATGCCGATTTGACGACGCAGGAACGGCACCTCACTGTTTCTCAGGCGACTGATGTCGTGACCACCAAACCAGATATGGCCGGCGCTCGGCCGTTCGATGCCACAAATCAGTTTCAGCAGGGTACTTTTACCCGCGCCGGAATGGCCGGTCAGAAACGCCATCTCTGCCGGGCGCAGATGAAAATCTACCCCCTGCAGTGCCTGCCGTCCGCCCAGATAAGCTTTACTGACCTGTTCAAAGCGAATCATCCGTATTAATCCTCTCGGGCAAAAAGTGCCTCAATAAAATCGTCGGCCTTAAACGGCCGCAAATCTTCGATGCCTTCCCCAACGCCGATATAGCGAATCGGGATAGCGAACTGATCGGCAATGGCGAAGATCACCCCGCCCTTGGCGGTACCGTCCAGTTTAGTCAGTGTGATACCGGTTAAGCCTACGGCTTCATTAAATAATTTCGCCTGGCTGACAGCATTCTGTCCGGTGCTGGCATCAAGAATCAGCATAACCTCATGGGGGGCCTGGTCGTCCAGTTTTTTCATAACGCGGACGATTTTCTTCAGCTCTTCCATCAGATGCGCTTTATTCTGCAGACGTCCGGCGGTATCGGCCAGCAGTACGTCGATGCCGCGAGCCTTGGCGGCCTGTACCGCGTCAAAAATCACCGAAGCGGAGTCAGCACCGGTATGCTGCGCGATCACCGGGATCCGGTTACGTTCGCCCCATACCTGCAGTTGTTCCACCGCCGCGGCACGGAAGGTATCCCCCGCCGCCAACATCACCGATTTGCCTTCCGCCTGGAACTGGCGGGCCAGCTTGCCGATGGTGGTGGTTTTACCCACGCCGTTCACCCCAACCATCAGAATGACATACGGGTTTTTACCGCCAACATCCAGCGGCTGATCAACTTTAGCCAGAATTTCAGACATTTCCTCCTTCAGCTTGCCGTATAGCGCCTCGGCGTCTTTCAACTGCTTGCGGCTGGCGTGCTGGGTCAGAGAGGTAATGATTTTACTCGTGGTTTCCACGCCGACATCGGCAATCAGCAGCTGCTCTTCCAGCTCTTCAAACAGATCGTCGTCGATTTTTTTGCCGCGGAACAGGCCGATAAAACCGGAGCCCAGATTCTGCTTGGTTTTCACCAGGCTGCGTTTCAGACGGGCAAAGAAACCTTCTTTGGTCGGGCGTGCCTGCTCCTGAGTCACCGCAGGGGCCAGCAGCTCAGGTTGTTGTTCTTCAATAATGGCCGGAGCGACGATAATCGGTTCCAGCGCTACGCTGGCCGGCAGAGGCTCTGGTTCTGGTTCTGGTTCTGGTTCTGGTTCTGGCTCTGGCTCTGGCTCTGGCTCTGGCGCGATAACCTCAGGTTCAGGCTCGATCGCCTCCACTTCAGGCACCGCAATCGGTTCTGGCTCAGGCTCGATAACAGGCTCAGGCGCAATCACTTCCGGCTCGGGTTCGATAACCGGCTCAGGCTCAACCCATTCTGGTTCAGGTATGACAATCGCTTCCGGCTCAATCACCACCACCGGCTCAGGTTCAACCTCGGCAACCGGCTCGGCAATCTCTTCCTCTGTCACCGGCTGCTGCTCTGCCGCCACCTGTTCGGTGAGGGTAACAATCTCTTCCGCCAGCGCTTGTGCCGCTGCAGAGTGCTCGGCAACCACCGGCACGCTTTCTGCGATATGCTCGCCGGTCAGGCTGCCGTCCCATTCTCCTGGGGTTTCTACGGAGGCGGCAGGTTCAGATTCCTGGGCGGGGAGTTGGTCATCCAGCTTGGGAGCAACCGGTTCAGCCGGGGTCTCCACGGCCTGATTTTCCGCCGGTTCTACCGCCGTCTCAGGTTGCTGTTGCTCTTCTTCCTTCTGGCCGAAGCCCAGCCAGGAGAAAAACCCGCGTTTCTTATCTTTTGCCATGTTATGACTCTACTCCGTACCGAAGGCTTGCTTATGCTGACAATTATTCCGCCGAGTCTATCACTTTCCCTCGCCCAGCAACACGCATCCGGTATGCTTTCCACTGTGAAATCAGGCAACAAAGTTTTACCGTTTCCCCCGGCGCGTCTCACCGGTAGAATAGAGGCAACTTTTCGCTAACTTGTGCGGCCTTCACCGCCCCAAACAGAAATAAACCAATCCTATGACAAGAATATCGCCACGGGCGTCGGCAAAAAAACCGCCTCAGGCTGCGGCCGGGCAGATCCGTATTATCGGCGGCCAATGGCGCGGGCGGAAACTGCCGGTGCCAAATAGCCCTGGGCTACGTCCAACCACCGATCGCGTCCGTGAAACCCTGTTCAACTGGCTGGCGCCGGTGATCCAGGGCGCGCGCTGCCTGGACTGTTTCGCCGGTAGCGGTGCGCTCGGCCTGGAAGCGCTGTCCCGCTATGCCGGCAGCGTTACGCTGTTGGAGTTTGAACGCCCGGTGGCGCAGCAGTTGGAAAAGAATCTGGCGCTGCTGCAAGGCAAAGGCCATGTGGTCAACACCAACGCGCTGAGTTGGCTGGCGAATAATGCCCAACCGTTTGACGTCGTGTTTCTCGATCCGCCTTTTCGCAAAGGGCTGCTGGCGGAAACCGTCACGCTGCTGGAGCAGCAGGGCTGGCTGGCCGATGAGGCCTGGATTTACGTAGAGGCCGAAGCCGAAAGCGCCGCCACCGACGTTCCGGCCAACTGGCAGCTACACCGTGAAAAAGTCGCCGGTCAGGTGGCTTACCGTCTTTATATTCGCTCTCAAGAGAAAACCGACAATGCTGATTAATCTGGGTCGCCTGCTGATGCTGTGCGTATGGGGCTTTCTGCTCTCCAATCTGTTTCACCCTTTTCCCAAGCCGCTGAAGTATTTCATCGACGTGGCGCTGTTCTTTATGGTGGTGATGCACGGGCTACAGCTGGTACTGCTGAAATCCACGCAGCCTAAAGATCAGCCGATAAGCTACTGGCAGGAAGCCAAGATCTTTATCTTTGGCGTCTTCGAACTGCTGGCCTGGCAGAAAAAGCAGCCGCCAATCAAAAGAAAATAGCTTAGTGCGGCGCCGACTGAGCAGTAAATGACACAAAACGCGTGCCCTGCACCATCAACATGCCCTGCGCCCCTTTCTCAATAGGGTGGTACTGCTGCTGTTTCAGCCGCAGGGTGATGTCCTCTCCCCCACGCTGCGGGTGGAACACCACTTCATACCGCATTGCTTCATTGACGATGTGCTCACGCTGGCGTGAACGGTTATTTGAGGCAGGGAATTCACGCTTCTCGCTCACCGTAACCTGCAGGCTGCGGACCGGCGCGCGGTCGTTTTCCGCCTCAGATCGGCGCTGGTTGAAATAGCGCTGCGTGGCCAGTACGGCGATCAGTGCTATCACGGCGATAAAAAACAGCGGCGGTTTGCTCATCTTGGCTCCCAAAGGTTCAGAATCTAGTGCGGTTGGGCAGTGCTTACCGCATCGCGGGTCGCAGGCTGGCCACGATAATCGCCTCCCAGCGACTTTATCAGCGTAATGTCGGTGCTGAGCCGTTGCGCCTGAATATCCAGTAACAGCAACTGCTGCGCGATAGTGGCTCGCCGGGCTTCCTCGGCAGCATAGCGGCTGGCCAACCCGCGCTGGTAATGAGCGCCCGCGCTCTCCGTAGTGGCCATGGCGGCGATGACTTTCTGCTGCTGCAGCATGACCTGCTGGTTAAGATCATTGAGTTGGCTCGAGCTGATTGCCACATCACGCACCGCATCAAGTACTGCCTGATTATACTGTTTTATCAGAATGTTGCTGGCCGTGCGAACCGATTTCAGATTGGCGTTCAGTCGGCCGCCATCGAACAACGGCAGCTGCAAGCCGGGCAGAATATTGATCTGCTGGAAGGAGTATTTAAACAGGTCACCCACGCTTAAGGCGTTATATCCCCAGAAGGCCTTGATATCAAAATGCGGGTAAAAGGCCGCCTTGGCCGCATCGACCCGGCTTAAAGAGGCGGTCACGTAGCCGCTCAATGCTTGCAGGTCCGGACGTCTGGCCAGCAGTTCGAAAGATAAGGAAGCTGGTAAGGTTTCCTGCAGCGCCGGCAGGTCAACAGCATGAATACTCGGCATATTATGCGCATCTGCCCCTATCAGGGCGCGTAACGTTTCACGATACTGGGTCAACATCCCCTGTTCGGTAATCACCTGCTGTTGCGCCGCCAGCAGTTCAGCCTGCGCGTTGGCAATATCAACCCTATCTTCCAACCCGCGTGCGGCGCGGTTTTCGTGGGCCTGCACCGATAGCCGGGCAATGGACTCCAACTGATTGAGCAGCGCAATCTTCTGGAAGCTGCTCTGCATGGCGAAATAGAGCTGTGCGACACTGCTGGCAAGATCCAGTTCGATACCGGCCGTCTCCGCGGTTCGGGCATTTTTCTCCCCGATGGCGACAGCTACCTGAGCGCGATCCGCCCCCCATAGATCGATATCCAGGGTGGCACCCACGCCGACGGTATTGAGCGTATACCAGGGACCATTGCGGTCCGCGGGCAGCGAAAATGAGTAGGGCCAGGTAAAGTTGCGATCGGTCACTCTCACCCGATTCTGGGCCGCTACCCCCACGGCCTGAAGCCCCTGGGCCGCCTGAGCCAGCTCGACCGAAGATTGGGACTGACTAATGCGCAGGCGAGCCGCCTGCATGGTCGGTGAGTTTTGCAATGCGCGGTTGACCAGCATATTGAGCTGAGCATCATGATAGCCCTCCCACCAGTTGGCCGCCGGCCACCCGCTGTGAGCCAAATGAATCACCTGCGATAACTGCGCCTGCTGCGGATTGACTATGGTCACCTGACCGGGATCGTCCTGAATTAATGCGCACCCGCTCAGCAGCAGGCTCAAACTCAGCACTAGCGCCGCGAGACGCGGCTGGCCTCCTGCCATCATCATAATTTTCATTGCTTAATCTCGGAAAGATGAGGCTGCCGCCAGTCAGGCAAAGTTTGCATCGCCTGTGTCAGAGGATATAAAAAAGGATTTATCGGCCTGTCTCGCCCCACCGGCGTCAATATTGCAGCAGCGCCAGGCTGCTCTATGTTATCGGCGTAGCTGCGCAACAGCTGCGCGCACTGGGGCAGGAAAGTATCCCTTGGCGCCATGTACAGCCGATATCCTTCGCTCAACCGCACAATTTCCTGAGCCTGCATAAAAGCGGCGTTAATCGGCCAGCGTTTCGCTTGCGGGTAGGGGTGGGCGTAGGTATTGAAAGGTTCTGCAGAGACCCGGCCGATCAGCGTTTCGGTTTTCATCAAGGTCTGCAACAGCGGCGCTATATTAGCTTCATCCTCTTTTGCCGTCAGATAGTCGGCAATTTGGCGGTAGAGGCGCGCCAACTGCGTTTTTAACTGCGGTGCCTCACTGTCTGGCCACAGGTAAAGATGGACAATCGATGAAACCAATACCCCAAGCAGGATACCGATAACCCGATCGCGCAATTCCGTCAGGTTATACAACGGCCCGAACCAACTGAAGAAAGCCAGGGAAAAAGTAAAGGCGATCTGGATACCCGCGTAGGCAATTCTTTCGGAGCCGGCCGCCAGCCAGGCTCCCAGAGCCATAACCGGCAGCGCCATCGCCAGCAACCCGGTGAGGGAGTCCGTATGGGGCTGAATAAATACGATACATACCAGCGCCAGCAGCGTAGCCAGCAACGCTCCGCCAATGCGCAACAGAGTCTTTTGCATAGTGGCCCCCAACCCTGGCTGGGCCACAATAACGCAGCTCAACATAATGGTGTGTATCCCCTGCCAGTCTGTCGCAGTATAAAACACATAGCAGATCAAGGTCGCCAGCAGCGTCTTCAGGGCAAAGTGCAGGTAGGCCGGATTTGACCAGGCATCCGGTAACAGCAAAGGCTCTTTCACCTGCCCTTCAGTTGGCAAGGGAATCGCCTCGCCCCGAGCCAGACAAGTCAAGGTTCGAGTCATTTCCAGCAGAATGGCCAGGTTTGCGCTGTCGCTTGCAGCCGGCATCTCCATTTGAGCCGGTACAACTTCGCTATCCAGATGTTCCGCCAAATCGGCCAGTACGCCAGAGATCATCCGGGCTTGTTGTTGGAGATGCGGGTCATTTTCATCCTGCTGAAGCAGCGCAGTCAGGTGGTAACAACGGCTGGCCGCCGCCATGAGCAATTGCCATTTCTGCGGATCATTGCTGATTTCGGCACTGGAACGGCCCGCCAGCTTATGCAGCAATTGCAAACGGGAAAATTGCGCCGCCACATCCAGCAGCTTCGGTTGCCCTTCCAGCTTGAGGTTGTCGCCCAAACGGGCCCATTGTGCAGACGTTTGGCGAAGCATCTGCGCCAGCAGGGCTTTGAACTGATAGCCGGGAAAGGCCTGATAAAAACAGGCATTAACCAGCAGCGTAACCAAAATAGCGGTATTGATCGCCACCCACAGCCACAGTAACAGCCGAACCAGAACTTCGCTTTCGCTGGTCATGGAAGGGAATGTCTGGGCATAAATCACCGACAGAGCGACGACAAAAAATGCCAACCCCAGCTTGCCCAGCACCCTCATCAGATACATGGCACAGAAAAACAGCAGCGTCGAAGCCACCAGCCGTATCAGCGGATAATCATAGGTCCATTTGAAAATCAGCAGGATACCGCCGATGGCGACGCTGATGGTGATCAAGAAAACTATTCCGATCAGTTTGATCATCAGGACGTTTTGCTGGCTGACATAGAAAACCACGATCAGCGCCACGGCCAGGAAAGGGATCTGCAGCGTCATAAACAACGTGATCAACACCGCACAGCTCAGCGTCAAACGCAGGGTATAACCCCCCCTGCCAGGCGTGGCGTGTAACTCTCGGCTCAGATATTGCCAGATATTCTGCACACGCCGCCCTTACTCAGACTCGGTTCGGGGCAATAGAACCGCGCTGGCGGACGCCCCCATGCGCAATAACTGACGGTCCGGATGAGTAATTGCGATCTTCACCGGGAAACGTTGCGACACATGAACCCAGTTAATGCTCTTTTGGATAAGCGGCAAACCGCCGATCACGCTGCCTCCCTCTCCGGGCAAGACACCGGCGCCAATAGAGTCCACCACCCCGTCAAAAGTTTTGGAGTGATTGGTCATTACCGTTATCCGTGCCGGTACGCCGGCGCGAATATTTTGCAGGTCGGTTTCCCGGAAGTTGGCGACGACGAACCAGTGATCGTCATCCATTAAGGTAAATACCGGCTTTAAAGCGGAGGCATACTGACCGACGGTGGTCTTCAGCGCCACCACCACGCCATTAAAGGGAGCCCGGACCTCGGTATATTCCAGGTGCAGTTCAGCCAGCGTAATCTGGGCTATCACTTCTGCCCGCTGTGCGACCATCGCATCCACACCGGTGACCGCCGCGGCCGCCTGTTTCGCCTGCAATTGGGTGGTTGCCAGTTCTGACCGCGCCGCTTTTTCTGCCGTTCTGGCCTGATCCAGGTCTTCCTGAGAAGCGAATCCCTGAGGTACCAGAGGTTCAAGGCGAGTGCGGGTGGAGGTCGTCTGTTTAACTAACGCCTGGGCGCGGGCTACGGCGGCGGCAACGGACTGGGCGTTATACTCCTGCGCTTTGACGGTGCGATTCGTCAGCCCAATCTGGGCATCCAGCGTGGCCAACCGGGCGATGGCGTCGTCCAGCATAGCCTGATAAGGACGGGGATCGATACGAAACAGCAGATCACCTTTTTTCACCCGCTGATTATCCCGAATGGGCATCTCGGTAATGCGTCCGCTCACTTCCGGAACCACGTCAATGGTGTCCGCATAGACATAAGCGTCGTTGGTTTCCGGCGAAGTCTGTAGCTGCCATATCAACAAGATCATCGCAACGATAGCGGCCAGAACGATGACCAGCAATGGCCACTTTTTGCGTAATACACTGGAACGGGAATCAGTCATAGATGTTTACTTAACAAAGAGTAAGAACCAGAGGATCGCGGCAAACAGGAACATCAGCGCCAGGTAACTCACCACCAGCGGTGAAAAACGCGCCTGCCAGCCTTTACGCACAATCAACATATGGCAGGGGATCAACAAGAATGCGCCGCCCAGCAAACAAAAGAACCAGCCGGGGAATGTTGCACCGAATACCGGTATTGCCGGTGAGAATGAACAACCGGTGAGTGAAAAAACGCTTGAAACGGCAAGCAGCCGAACCAGCATGGAAATATGTTTCAAACGCTATCCCTGATATTTTCTTTTCTGAAGTGGAGTCTAAACAGCATTACCCGCAAATAAAAGTCTGCGGCGTATTTAACCTGGCAATCGGAAACTAAAGTCCATTTATTGCAACCTCAAATAGGTTACAGTCCATACGCAAGAAAGCGTTGTCGATTACAGGCCTGCTGCCTACACTGCAATCAGGAAGTGACACTGGTGACAATTTGGAGCCGGAGGCTGTGGCTCCCATAATGAATAAGGAAGACATATGAGTTGGCCGTTCCTTGCCGTATTCTTTTCCGGTTGGCTGTTCGTCGACGCCTCCTACCGTGGGCCACGCTGGCAACGTTGGGTATTTAAACCTGTTACTCTGCTGCTGCTGTTATTGCTGGCCTGGCAAGCGCCGGTATTGGGTGCGGCAGGCTATCTGATCGTTCTCGGCCTGTTGGCGACGCTGCTCGGCGACGCTCTGTTGCTGCTGCCGCGTGAACGCGTGCTGTACGCCATCGGCGCATTTTTCCTGTCGAGCCTGCTGTATACCCTGAGCTTTGCCAGTCAGATGACCTTCAGCCTGTTTTGGCCACTGCCACTGGCGCTGCTGGTGATTGGCGTGCTGTTGCTGGCGACCATCTGGACCCGGCTGGAAGAGATGCGCTGGCCGATTGCCACCCTGGTCGCAATGACGCTGCTAATGGTGTGGCTGGCAGGGGAACAGTATTTCATGCGCAGCACCGATTTCGGTTTCTCACTGCTGGCAGGGACCTCACTGCTGTTGCTGGCCAACGTCATTTGGCTGCTTAATCGCTATCGCTTTAGCTTCCGCGCGGCCGATGCGCTGGTGGCCTTCTGCTATTTCTCCGGCCATTTCCTGATTGTCCGTTCGCTATACCTGTAGTGACTCAGGGCGGGTTCGGCTGCCGAACCCGCTGCTACTAAGCCAGAGCCTTGAGCGTCAGGCCGCCATCTGCGCCAGGTTGGTTACGATAAACGTCCCCATCCCGCGAAAAAAAAGCCAGCGTGCTGCCGTCCGCCTGCAGTAAAGCAATGCCATCCGGTGCCGGACGCCAGCCGACCACCTCAGCCGTTAACACTTTTTTCAGGCAATTTTGCCGATCAATCAATGGGTAGCCGTTGGTTGCACTCTGTTCGCTGGCCAGAAATTCGATCTGGCATTGCTGCTGCGCATCGGCGACTTGCCATTGACCCGCCAGAGACTGCGCGGAAGGAAGAACCAAACTGCTGGCCATAGCTGCCCCCGTTACCATCATATTTCCCGCCATTATGGCGGTACGCGCCAAGCTGCCTTTCATATCGGCTCCCGCATAACGCCCGGCCAGACTGCGCCGGGCGTTATCTTCACTGTTACACGATAAAATCAGTGGTGACGTCTACCTGACCCACGATCTTCACCAGGAAGTCCGGCGTCTGATGGCCACCGATATTCAGCGCCAAATCGCTGACATTATTCGAAGCGTTGTAAGTCAGTAACGCTTCACCCACAGAGCCACTGAAATGATCGACGAAGTGGATTTGGTCACCGCTCTGTTTGCCCTGATTGAAGAACGACAGATCGATTTTATCAGTGCCTTTCTGGAAATCCTTGATCACGTCGGAAGCGCCCGGCGCGGAATCGCTGACCGCTGAGAAGACAAAGATATCCTTGCCTGCACCGCCCCACAGCTCATCTGCCCCGCCGCCACCGAACAGCACGTCGTTGCCCGCGCCGCCCTTCAGCACGTTGTTGACCGCATTGCCGACGATCACATCATTGCCCGAACCGCCGATGGCGTTTTCAATGGTCACACCCGCCGCGATAGACACGTTGCCTTTCAGCCCACCCACGTCGGAGAAGGACTTCTCATTCAGGTTAATGCGCTGGTTGGCGGTGTACCCGGAGAAATCGAAGGTGTCGTTACCGCCCGCATCCCAGGCAGCAAAGATCACTTTCTGCGAGTTGCTGGTGGTGCTGAGGAAATCGCGGCCGGTATTGGAATTGAAGCCATAGACGCTGTCACCGGTACGGGTAGACAGGTTGGCGCCATACAGATGCTGGATGGCGGCAATGTCATCCAGCAACGGTGCTGCCGCGTAGTGCCCACCGTTGTCACCGCCGGTGTTGGTTTCACTCCAGTAGCTCATCAGGCTGAACTCGCGGGTGTCCTCGGCATAGGTAACGTCATTGTAGGTTGGGTTGCCTTCCCCGGCGTTGTATTCACCTGGGTGGCTCAGGCCCAGCGCATGGCCAATCTCGTGGGTAAACGTCTGACGGCCATAGTCTTCGCTGGCCGGATGTTTGACGTTGGACTGGTTGACGTTGTACCAGGTCTGGCCACCCAGATCCTGGCCCTGATAGATGGTATTGGGCAGGAAAGCGTAGGCCTGCGTATCATAGTCATAATGGCCGGGACGATCCTGACTGTAGTTGCCGAAGGTAATATTGGCCTTTTGGCCGGCGGCAACTTCGGTGAAGGTGAGATTGGCCACGTCAGACCAGGATTGCAGCGACAGTTTCGCCTGCTGTTGCTGTTCCGCGCTGAACTTGCTCAGCCCGGTATCGCCGGCGACGTTGGTGGAGGAGAATTTATAATCCGGGAATGAGAAAGTTAATTTAGCCGGCTGGCCAAAAACTTTATAACCGTTCCAGGTTTGGTTCTCACGGGTAATAAACAGCCCAGCTTGTTCGTTAGAAAATGAGTCCTTGCCATTAACCTGGATCCCGTTGCCACGCTCGTGGTAATGCAACAGATCGTCTACAGCATTGTAGCCAGATCCTGTTGCTGCGAGGCTGGATTCAGTAACTTCAATTGCCTTTTTAGTAGATTGCATTGGTTCGATTCCACTCATTAGCTGATCGTTATCAATCAGACAGATAGACATAACCTGCCGGTCAGCCACGGAGAAGGTTCCGCCGATTAACCGGAAGGGACTTATGCGCCGTTACCGGCAGTGTGTTAGATAGAATTAATGCATATATATCAGCAAATAAGATTACCGCCATAAATGGTAATCGATTCCAATTATAGGCAGGTGCGCAAAACTGAACATAAAATAATCAGCTATATATTTTCATAACGAAGGAGAGTTATGCTGGTTTTTGGCGATACTTACAATCTAAATGAAACCTGACGGTCACAAGTTAGCAACAAACTTCAACAAAAATGCGGCCTGCAGGTGCAAGCGGATCGTGCTGGCTTTTAAGTGACGAAAAGTTAAATTTAGCTAAAGAGTTATAGATTAATAACTCTTTATTATTAGCCGCCGGGACTTTTAAGTTTCTAAGGGAATACCATTTTCTTTTTTCGTCTAACGGCCTTGCGCCACCCACGATAACGCCCGCCTCACAGTTAGCAATAATTCTCATCCCGCCGCTTGACTCTGGAGTTGACTCCAGGGTGTAGAGTCTGCCCAATGAACTTCATTAACGGCCCGGAGGGGGACGCTATGACTAACCATGAAAAGCATAATCATCAGGAACATCACCATGCGGAAGGCGGCTGCGGTTGCAACCACAGCCACAGCAAAACCCAGCACGGCTGCAGCAGTGAAAAGCAAAGTGCCGACAGCCATAGTGGGCATGCCCACACGCACGATCACGGTGCCGGCGGGTGCAACACTGACGGTCATGAAGATCCGGATGAGGAAAGCGACAGGCTGGCTGCCGCCCCTCTCTCCGGCAGCCGGCGCTACAGCTGGAAAGTCACCGGCATGGACTGCCCAAGCTGTGCCAAAAAAATTGAAAATGCCGTAACCGCGCTCCCAGGCGTCGATAATGCTCGTGTGCTGTTCGCCACCGAAAAACTGGTGGTCGATGCTCAATCCGATATCAGCCTGCGCATTCAGGACGCGGTGAAACAAGCCGGTTTCACCCTGCTCGGCACCCAGACCTCCCAAGCCGACCAGCCAAAAACATCGCGCCTCGGGGAGTTTGGTCCACTGCTGCTGCTCACCACGCTGATGATCGTCAGTTGGGCGCTCAGCATGGTCAACCCTGAACTGAGCCGCATTGCCTTTATCGCCACCACGCTGGTGGGTCTGGCTCCGGTTGCCACCAAGGCGGTACGCCTGATCCGCTCCGGCACGCCGTTTGCCATCGAAACCCTGATGAGCGTCGCGGCCATTGGTGCGTTGTTTATCGGTGCCACCGCCGAGGCGGCGATGGTGTTGCTGCTGTTTATGGTTGGCGAGATGCTGGAGTCTTACGCAGCCAACCGCGCACGCCGTGGTGTGAAGGCACTGATGGAACTGGTGCCGGAAGACGCTCTGCTGCTGCAGGGCACGGAGCGCAAACGCGTGCCGGTTGCCAGCCTGCGCCCCGGCGATGTGATTGAAATTGCACCCGGTGGCCGCCTGCCGGCCGATGCCGAACTGCTCAACCCGTTTGCCAGCTTCGACGAAAGCGCCCTGACCGGCGAGTCGGTGCCGGTCGAACGTCAACAGGGGCAGAAAGTCGCGGCGGGCAGTTTGTCGGTCG
The DNA here is from genome assembly GCF_056376275.1 of Serratia sp. AR11. Lineage (NCBI taxonomy): Bacteria > Pseudomonadati > Pseudomonadota > Gammaproteobacteria > Enterobacterales > Yersiniaceae > Serratia > Serratia sp. AR11. Next base: position 208,438 of record NZ_CM150739.1, on the reverse strand, counting down.
ATCAGGCCGCGCAGATGAAGGTCATTTCCGAGCCGGGCAAAAACGCCATCGACCGCATTCTGCAACTGATTGAAGAAGCCGAAGAGCGCCGTGCGCCGATCGAACGTTTCCTCGACCGTTTCAGCCGTTACTACACCCCAGCCATTATGCTGCTGGCCATCGCGGTGATCCTGGTGCCACCGTTGCTGTATGCACAGCCCTGGGATGTCTGGATTTATCGCGGCCTGACTTTGCTGCTGATCGGTTGTCCTTGTGCGCTGGTGATCTCTACCCCGGCGGCGATCACCTCCGGGCTGGCAGCCGCTACCCGACGTGGTGCGTTGATTAAAGGCGGCGCGGCACTGGAACAATTGGGCCAGGTGCAAACCATCGCCTTCGATAAAACCGGCACGCTGACCGAAGGTAAACCGACGGTGACCGATGTGCTGCCGCTCAACGGCATCAGCGAACAGCAGTTGCTGACGCTGGCCGCGGCCGTCGAGGCCGGTTCCCATCACCCGCTGGCGCAAGCGATTATCAACCGTGCCGAGCAGTATGGCGCGCCTCTGCCACTGGCACAGGGTCGCCGCGCGCTGGCAGGCGTTGGGGTAGAGGGCGTTATCGACGGCAAAACCCTGCTGATCAGTGCGCCGGCCAAGTTGGCCGCAGGCCTGCTCAATCAGCAGGCTGTCAATCAGGTGGAACAGCTGGAAAACGCCGGTAAAACGGCGGTGGTGGTGCTGGAAGACGGCGTGCCGATTGGCCTGTTGGCGCTGCGCGACACGCTGCGTAGCGATGCCAAACAGGCGATTGCCGAACTGAAAGCATTAGGGATCAATGGAGTGATGCTAACCGGTGACAACCCGCGTGCGGCGGCGGCGATTGCCACTGAGCTGGGGCTGGATTACCGTGCCGGGCTGCTGCCGGAAGATAAAGTGCGTGCGGTGACCGAACTGAGTGAACTGCGCCCAACGGCAATGATCGGCGACGGTATCAATGATGCGCCAGCGATGAAAGCCTCCAGCATCGGTATCGCGATGGGCAGCGGCACCGACGTGGCGCTGGAAACCGCCGATGCAGCGCTGACCCATAACCGGCTGGTGGGCGTGGCGGAAATGATCCGCATCTCACGCGCGACGCACGCCAATATTCGGCAGAACATCACCATTGCATTGGGGCTGAAAGGGGTATTTCTGATCACCACCCTGCTGGGGCTGACCGGGCTGTGGCTGGCGGTGCTGGCAGACTCCGGCGCCACCGCGCTGGTCACCGCCAATGCCCTGCGGCTGCTGAAGAAACGTCAATAATACCCTATGAAAACCACATCATGCGCCAGACTACAGGGCGCATGATGTGACGCATTTTATGCACTATTAACTGTAGGGTTTTACTATATTCTCGCGCACTTGCATGACGGGACCGTCAAGGATGCCCCACCCTTAAATGCCAAGAGCCTAAATATGAAAAACTTTAATTATACCTACCTGTTATTTGTTCCAATGACCCTGCTCTCTCCCCTGAGCTTTGCACAGCAGCCTGAAACCGACAGTACGCAACAGTTGATCGACCAGGCCCAGCGCCCCCCATTTACCCAAGGGGTGCTACCCGCCGCCAGCCATACAGCAGTAACCGCCGAAAAATCCCAGCCCCAACCAGAGCATCGCCTGCTGCCCATTTGGGGCGATGAAGCGCGAGCTCGCGGCTATGACCTGCCGGAACCCTTTGGCATCGGCGTCAATTACATGAACATGCGGCAGAATATAGAAGTCGATAGCATCAACTTTACCGGTTTGGGTTGGGATACATTCAATCTGCCGTCAAATTTGTTCAAAATCGATGTGGGCAAAACTCGCGAACAGAGCAAAACGGAAACCATGCGTCTGGATACCTGGGTGCTGCCGTTCCTCAATGTTTACGGCATCGTCGGCCATACCAAAGGCAGTTCTTTGTCCCAGGTCTCCGTTGATGCCGATCCCAGCCAACATTCAGAAATGATGGAAAAAATCATCGCCAATGTCGTACACGGCATGAATAAGCAAGGGACACTGCGCGATCTGGATTTCAAACTTGATTTTAAGGGCACCACTTACGGCGCGGGTGCCACAATAGTCGGGGGATATGACAACTGGTTCGCCTCGGTCGATACCAACTACACCCGTACCAGTTTCGATATCCTCGACGGCCAGATTTCCGCGCTGACGGTGTCACCCCGCGTAGGTTACCGTTTCCTGGTGCCAGGTATCAGTGGGCAGAGTCATCTAAACCTCTGGGTCGGCACCATGTATCAGGACGTCCAGCAAGAGTTCAAAGGCAGCCTGTCTGATCTAAGAATGCCGGCAGAACTGCAGTCGCTGATGGCCCTGGCCAATCAGAAAGGCGAAGGTCGTTTCGAGGTTAAGCAGCATCTGCAATCCCCATGGAATGTCCTGGTTGGCACGCAATATGAGATCACACGAAACTTCAACGTGTTGACCGAGTTTGGCTTTAGCCAACGCAACAGTTTCATGGTTTCCGGTGAATATCGCTTCTGATGGCGATATTTACCCGCAGTTTACCCCTGGCCTTGTTAGTCCTGTTGCCCGGTGTTGATGCCGCTTTATTGTCACGTCAGCAAGTAGATGAAATGTTGGCCCCTCTGGGGTCTGACAACCGTTTCGACAGCAGCAAAGCCATCGATTGGGGTGTCTTGCCTGGCCCGTTTTATACTCCCGAACTCGGTCTTGGCCTCGGTACCGCTATCGTTGGGATCTATCGGCCGGACAGCCACGACAACGTCAGCCAAAATTCGACGCTGGCGTTAAAAGGCTTTGTCAGCTCGACGGGGGCCTTTGGCGTCGGTTTCCAAAACCACAGTTTTTTCGCTGACGACCAATGGCGCTTCTTTGCCGACGGCTCTCTCAATAATATGCCCACCTATTTCTGGGGCACCGGCTACCAGGCTGGGCATAACGAGGGGAACAAGGAAAAGTACACTCAACAGTCATTCCAGATAGCGCCACAGCTGTTGTACCGCATTGCCAGCGCTACCTACGCAGGAATCGGCTGGGACTTTTCCTCAACTCACGCCAGCGATCCCGATGAGGGTGACAGCAGCCTGCTAAGGGCCCAAAACGCCGGTGTGTCCTCACTGAGCTCAGGAGTCAGCGGTTCGCTGAGTTACGACACCCGTGATTTCGTTTCCAATGCCAGTCGGGGTCAGTTTTTTCGCCTGAGCGACACTTATTTTGCACCGGAATTGGGCGGTGACAGCCGTTTCAATGCCGTTGAAGGCCAATACAATGCCTACCACAGTTTGAGTGCGAAAAGCGTGCTGGCGTTGGATGCCTTCAGCCGCCTGACCACTGGCGAGGTCCCCTGGGACAGGCTGTCTGAGCTGGGGGACGACCAACGAATGCGTGGCTATTATCAAGGCCGCTATCGCGACAGGAATGTGTTCAGTAGCCAGGTCGAGTATCGTCGCAAGCTGAACTGGCGGCACGGGTACGTGCTGTGGGCCGGTGCCGGAACGCTAAGCAGCAAGGCCGGCGATCTGGGCCGTGGTCCCTGGTTGCCTACGCTGGGAGCGGGTTACCGTTTTGAATTCAAACCGAAAATGAACGTACGGCTCGATTTTGGCGTCGGGCGTGGAAGCAGCGGATTTTACTTTCAGGTTGGGGAAGCTTTTTAATGCGTTCTGTTGCACTGCTATTTTTTCTGTTGTTGCCCCTCTCGCTGCCCGCCAAACCGTTGGAAACGCTGATCACTTCGCATCCCGTCGGTGAAAGCCAAATTGCCTGGCCGGTGGCCGCGCCACTGCCACCACCGGGAGGTTTGCGCCCCTGCTGCGCCTTTGGCTATAACCTCAAAGCGCAAGCCTGGGGTATTCCCGTGCCGCTTTATCAATTAGGTAACCTGGTGGATGCCGACCGGCTTGGCACCCATCACTATAACGACAGCGCTTTCAACGCCATCAGCAACTTGCTGGGCATTGGCAGTGAGCAATTGGGCTTGATCTACACCCACCGGGGAGGGTTTATCGATATCGCCCACGTCCGTGATACCGCCGACAATACCCTTTTCCTTTTCAGCCAACTGCTACCCCGATTGGGTCAGCAGTGGCATATCGACCTTAGCCCTGAGCTGGCAACGCGTCGCATACAGCTTAACGCCTTTAGCCCACCTCAGGATGCAGCACAGCGCTATACGCTGGCGGCCTATTTGGCAGGAGAGATCGCCTTTCAAATGGCGGCATGGCATGAGATTGCACAGTGGTATGGCTACCGTTCCGTGCCGGGGTTTTCTGAGGAGGTCTCGGCTTTTTCGCCGGAAGATTTGTATTCCAATCTGCTGGGGGCACGGCTGGCGATCGATGCAATTTTGCAAGGACAGGCGGTTTCTCTCACTGCCTACAACAGCGCCATGGAGAGGCTGCTCCCTCAGGCTCTGCACCAGCTTGGCGCGGTATCCATCGCGGCGACCCAGCGGCAGTTTGACGGTATTGACGGCGACTGGTGGGACAGCCATCGCCGGGTGCCGGAGAAGTTTTTGGTGTTAAAACGGGATTACGCCACCGGAAGCAATCGCCTGCCTGCGCTGCCCCCGTTCGAAAAGACCGCCCCACAGCGCCTAACGTTACCGCTACAGCTTCAGGGGTTCAGTCTGGCCAGTCTGGGCGAGCTGCAACTCTGGCCGACGGATGACATGCGCCATCTTCCGGCACCCGCCCACTATTACCGCCCACAGGATTTCAATGGCCTGGCATTACATGCTCGCGCAGCAGACGCACAGCAAATATTACAAAACGCCAGGCAAACAGGCGGTGATAAACGTCAAACGCCTTTGCGCAACAAATAGCGGTAAGGCGCGGTGTCGGTTTCCTGCGCCACCAGCGTGTGTTCCATAAAGCGGCAGAACCCCGGAATGTCGCGGGTGGTAGCCGGATCGTCAGCGATGATCAGCAGAGTTTCACCGTTATCCATATGGCGCACGGTTTTGCGCACCATCATTACCGGTTCAGGACAACGCAGCCCCAGCGCATCAAGCGTCTGGTCGGCCTGGGCAAATAAGTCAGTCATGCAATTTTTCTCGGTCGAAAACGATCGGCGAACGCTCGCCACATCTCATTAGCGCATAGTTTACGCCGGTAGTTTTTCTGTGCAAGATGCGTTAACGTTTGCGTTAAATTTAACCATTGCATTGGTTGCGCAAACGCGTATCATGCGGCCGCGACGCTTATTTCTCGGCGCAGAAAAGACATTCTGGGTTCCCTCACCCCACTATTAAAAAGGCTACAACATGTATTCGTTTACTGCTCGGCAGCGCCTTACCGCGTTGGTCTGGCTATCGCTGTTCCATATTGTCATCATTACCTCCAGTAACTACCTGGTGCAGTTACCGATGTCCATTTTCGGCTTTCATACCACCTGGGGTGCTTTTACCTTTCCGTTTATCTTCCTGGCGACCGATCTGACGGTGCGTATTTTCGGCGCTCCGCTGGCGCGACGCATCATTCTTTCGGTGATGGTACCGGCGTTGTTCATTTCGTACGTGATCTCCACCGTGACCTATCAGGGCGAATGGCAGGGCTTTGCCGCCTTGGGCAGCTTTAATCTGTTTGTCGCCCGTATCGCCGTCGCCAGCTTTATGGCTTATGTGCTCGGTCAGATCCTCGACGTCCACGTTTTCAATCGCCTGCGTCAGCGCAGCGCCTGGTGGGTCGCTCCTGCCGCCGCCATGTTCCTCGGTAACATCAGCGATACCCTGTCGTTCTTCTTTATTGCGTTCTACAAGAGCAGCGACGCCTTTATGGCTAACAACTGGGTTGAAATCGCGCTGGTGGATTACAGCTTCAAGGTACTGATCTGCTTGCTGTTCTTCCTGCCGATGTACGGCGTACTGCTGAATATGCTGCTTAAGCGCATTGCCGCCCGCCAGAACGACGGCAGCCTGCAACCCGGCTGACCCATGTTATTATTGGCGGCCAGCCCCCCGGAGGCCGCCATCACCATCCGCCATGACAACCTCTGCTTGCATTTCACCCTGGAATAGGTTGCGATACGTGAGAGAACCCCTACCTGAAAGGAAGAAGGAAGCCCAATGCGTAAAGTAGCAAAATTGATGGGTATCAGCCTATTAGTGCTTGGCCTGGCGGCCTGTGACGGCGAAACCAAAGACACCAAGGCATCGGCAGGCGATGCCGCAGCCAGCGCCCCAGCCGGGCAACAGGTAAGCTTGCTGGATGGCAAGCTGGCGTTCACCCTGCCGGCGGGCATGGCGGACCAAAGCGGCAAGTTGGGTAATCAGGCGAACAACATGCACGTTTACGCCGACAGTACCGGCCAGCGTGCACTGATCGTGATCCTCGGCGATAAAACGGCCGACAGCCTGGAAACCCTGAGCAAGCGTCTGGAAGATACCCAGCGCTCGCGCGACGCCAACCTGCAGGTGATTACCAACAAAGCCATCGACGTTAACGGTGTTCCGCTGCGTCAGTTGGACAGCATCATCACCAGCGGCGGCGAGAAAGCCTACTCCTCTATCCTGATCGGCACGCTGGACAACAACATGCTGACCATTCAGGTGACGCTGCCGGCGGATAACCAGCAGCAGGCGCAGAGCGAGGCCGAAGGCATCATCAAAACGCTGAAACTGAAGCAATAAACTTTTCCGGGGCGCAGTACACAACTGCTGCGCCCTTAAGCCAATGCCTGCGCCAGCAGGGTGATCGGATGTTCGCAGCGCTTGCTGGTCGACATCTCGATCTGCCATTTGCAGGTTTCGCAGTCAGTCACCACCAAATCGACCCCGCTCTCCTCTATCTGGCGGAACAGCGACGCCCCAATGCCCTGCGATGTCTCATAGTTCTCCGATTTAAAACCATAGGTGCCGGCAATACCGCAGCACTGCGAGTCCAGCACCACCAGTTCCAGCCCCGGTATCTGCCGCAACAGCTCCAGCGTATAGGCGGTCCAGCCCATTTTTTCCATATGGCATGGCGTATGATAGGCCACCCGCAGCGGCGTGTGCTTCAACGGCAGCTGGCGCCCTTGATTGATCAGGCGGTACAGATAGCGCGTCGCCAGCTCCACCCGTTCACGCACCGCCGAGGTGTCCACGTCCAGCAGGTGCGGGTATTCATCACGCAGGGTAAAAGTACAGCTCGATGAGGTTGCCACGACCGGGATACCCCGCTCCAACACCGTCTCGTGCAGCGATTCGGCGTTCACTTTGGCCTGTTTCCTGGCCTGGGCGATAAAACCGTTGGCGATCAGCGGTACGCCGCAGCATTTCTCCCGCTTAAGCAACTGCACGCCGATGTCCATCGCATTAAAGACCTTGATCAAATCCTTGCCCAGTTGCGGATGGTTGTAATTAACGAAGCAGCCGTGGAAGAACGCGACCTGCTCGGCATAACGCCGTTGGGCCTGCGCCTGCTGACGGTACCAGCGGCGGAAGGTACCGAACGAGTATTTGGGCAGTTCGCGGCGATGATCAATCTTCAGCGCCTTGTCGAGCAGGGCACGCACCGGTTTAAGCCCGGTAGCGGCATTAACAATCGGTGCAAACGGCGTCGACAGCGAGCCCATGAGATCGGTATGGCTGAGGATAGCGTCACGCAGAGTGGGCTTGCTCTGGGCAAAGTCGGCGCGGGCGCGCTGAATGATGTCGCCGATTTTGACGTCGGACGGACAGGCCACCTCACAGCGTTTGCAGTTGGTGCAATATTTCAGCGCCTCATCATACAGCGCCGGATCTTTCAGTCGCAGGCGCTCACCGTCCGGCCCCGCCTGTTTTGGCCCCGGATAGAGCGGATTCACCTTGGCTACCGGACAATAGGTGGTACAGACGGTACATTTGATGCAATTCTCAAAACTGTTGTCTTTATGCCGGCTCATGGACGCTCCTCCTGTGCCGCAATCTGTTGCGCGACGTACAGCGCCCCAATCAGCGAAACACCCGCACCGCAGCCCTGCTGCAGGGGATCATAGCCGCCGGTCACTGCGCCGATGGCATACAGGTTGCTCAATGGCTCCCCCTGCCTTAAGGCACGCAGTCGGTTATCGGTACGTACCCCAAATTGCAAATAGGGTTGCGGAGCAAACAGATTGCGATCGCTCCAGTCTGCGCGATCCGCACGGCTGTCGACATCCAGCCCAAACACCGGTTCACGTATGCCGTCGAAGCCCGCCACCAGCCCGTTGCTGAAGAAGCTGCCGCTGGCCAGCACCACCTGCTGCGCCAGCAATGGAATATCGGTATGGTTGCGGGTATAGAGGCCAGTGACTCGCCCGGCTTCGATATCTGCCCGCAGTACGCTGTCACCCGGCATAAAAACGCCGCCCAGTTGCTGCAGACGCGAACGCAGCGCCTGATGCAGGCGCATACCCAGAACCGAAGGCGGCAACGTCGGTAACAGCAGAATCGGTTTACCCACCGCAGCCTGCAACGCGGCCAGTGCGCTATCATCTTCCAGCCCCAGACAGGCAGGCAGGAAAATCGCCTCGGCATCACCGGCCAACCGGCGCATTTCTTCTGCCATCGGCGTCAGGTTTTCCGGCAGATCCAGTACTCTGGCGATATTCACCGCCCGGAACTCACTGGGGTTGTTACGCAGCCGATCCAGCGCCGGCAAATGCATATAAGCCACTTCCGCCTTGATGCCCAGCGTCTGTATCAGGGAACTGGCGGCCAGCTGTGGCTGAAAATCCAAAAATCCTTCAATGCCGATCACCGCGATATTTTTCCACGCTAGTTCGCCGTCCAACGGCGTGACCGGAATAGCCTGAGGACTAAGCCAGGTGGCCCGGCGCGTACCCAGCGGAGTCACCCGCAGATGATTACGCTCATTGCTGCCTTGCAGGCTCAAGCCGCAGCGTTGCAACAGCAGAGCCGCATCATCTGACAGTGCGGCCACCCGTTCAGCGCCGATCAGCGCATAAGGATGCCGTGGCGCTTGCAGCTCAAGTGCCGGTAGCGCCATCAACGGTGATTCCACCAGGGTGCCGTCGGGCAGCTGCGCCAGCAGATCAAGCGATCCGGATGAAAAATAGAGTGCGCTTTGGCCAGAACTGACCACGGCGCAGCGCTTGCCTTGCTCTGCCAATCGAATGGCACAGCTCATGCCTGCCAGGCCACCGCCAATCACCACTACGTCAAATCGCATCATCGGCCTCCTGTTCCTTCCGGGCATCGAGCCCGCACAATCCCTGATAAACCCAGCTGGTAAACTCACTTTCACGTAGCGCATCGCCCCAGGCGATCGGTCTTACCCCTTTCCAACGCTCGTTAAGGAAATGCGATAGCTGATCGATAGACTGCTGCGGGGTGGTGACGTTAAAACGCGTCAACAGCCCGGCGGCACGGCAGGCGCAAAGCTCCCCCTGGCAGGTGCCCATGCCGACGCGGGTGCGGCGGCGCAGATCGACCAGGTTATTAACGGTGAGGGAATTTACCGCATAGCGCACTTCACCGGCGGTCACCGCTTCGCATTCGCACACCAGGCTGTTATCCAGCCGATCGCCGGCCGGTACCTGACTGGCCCTGTCGCCGTGGCGATAAACCGCCGAACCGCGAATGCTGGCAGGCAGGGAAACCACGCTGCGCACCGTTTCCTCCGCCGACTGCCGCGAACCGGGCAAGGCTTCCTGCGCGGTGGTACAGGGGCTGTCGATTCCGAGCTTTTCGCACACTTTATCGGTCGCCCACTGCGCCATCAGCCGGTAGGTCATCAGCTTGCCGCCGGTAATGGTGATAAAGCCTTCCAGGCCGTCGCGGCTGGCGTGATCGAGCAGCACGATGCCGCGGCTGACGTTGCGGCCGCTGGGGTCGTCGTCACTGGCTACCAATGGGCGCACACCGGCATAGGCGCGCAGAATACGCGTCTGCGCCAGCTCCGGTGCCAGCAGCGCCCCCTCGCGGATCAGAATGTCCACTTCCTGCGGCGTCACCAGCATGTTGTCGATCTGGTCATAGTCAATATGGGTGGAGGTGGTGCCAATCACCGAGATGGTGTCGCCCGGCACCAAAATGTCGGCGTCCGCCGGTTTGCGGCAGCGGTTGATCACCATGTTGTTGATGCGGTGGCCGAGGATCAGCAAAGCGCCCTTGGCCGGGAACATGCGAATGCGCAGATCGGCATATTCCGCTATCTGCTGGCCCCAGATGCCCGCGGCATTGACCACCACTTCGGCATGAATATCGTAGCGCTGTGCAGATTGATGGTCGAAAACGCGCACCCCGGTAACGCGATCACCCGAGCGAAGCAAACCGACCACCTGATGATAGGTGAGGATCTGCGCACCGTGCTCACGGGCGTCTAGCATATTGGCGGCAGTGAGACGGAAAGGATCGACAGTGCCGTCCGGCACGCGAACCGCACCGATCAGAGCCGGGTTGGCCGCCGGCTCCAGACGCAGCGCCAGCTGTGGGTCGATCGCTTCGGCGTTGATACCGGCGCTGTGGCAGGAGGCAATAAACTGTTGTTGATAGTCCAGCGAATCCTGCGGCAGCGTAATAAACAGCCCATCGGTACGTTCGATGCAGTGGTGCGCAATACGCTTGAGGATTTGGTTTTCTTCTATGCATTCACGCGCCGACTCACCGTCGGTCACCGCATAGCGTGCTCCACTGTGCAGCAGCCCGTGGTTACGGCCAGTGGCACCGGTGGCAATATCGTGACGCTCCAGCAGTATGCAACGCAGGCCACGACGCGCGCAGTCACGAGCAATGCCCGCACCGGTCGCGCCGCCGCCAATAATGATCACATCCGTTTCGTTATCCGGTGAATGGCTGCTCATGAGGCTCTCTCAGGATCCGTGATTATTAGCCTATTGAGCCACAGTCATTGGGGTCTTTGTTTGATAAGGAACAATAACGAACTCAAAACGAAAACCAAATGTCCACAAAAAACCATGAATGTGATCATAATCACGATTTTTAGGCGTTTTTCTATTTCATAACGTTAACGAATCGCTCAAAATCCGCCGGTGTTTCATAAAAGTGTAACAATTGCGCCATCCATCACAGCGACACCAGGCTGTTTTGACTAGGATGACGCTCGTTATGGAACAAAAAAACACCACATTCGATATCCGCTCAATCATCAAATGAACGTAAAAGGTCATATTGATGTGATAACTAGATAAAGCCATCGGAGGCGCTCATGTTGAGTATTTTTAAGCCGGCAGCACACATTTCCCGTGTGCCGGTCGACAAAGTCGACCCGCTGTACCGTAAATTGCGCTGGCAGATTTTTATGGGGATTTTCTTCGGTTATGCCGCCTACTACCTGGTGCGCAAGAACTTCACCCTGGCCATGCCTTACCTGATCGACCAGGGCTTCAGCCGCGGTGACCTCGGTTTCGCGCTGTCCGGTATTTCCATCGCCTACGGTTTTTCCAAATTCATCATGGGGTCGGTTTCTGACCGCTCCAACCCGCGCGTGTTCCTGCCCGCCGGCCTGATCCTGGCTGCCGCGGTGATGCTGTTCATGGGCTTCGTGCCATGGGCGACTTCGAGCATCGCGGTCATGTTCGTGCTGCTGTTCCTGTGCGGTTGGTTCCAGGGAATGGGCTGGCCGCCATGTGGCCGTACCATGGTGCACTGGTGGTCGCAGAAAGAGCGCGGCAGCATCGTTTCGGTCTGGAACTGTGCCCATAACGTGGGTGGCGGTCTGCCGCCACTGCTGTTCCTGCTGGGCATGGCCTGGTTCAACGACTGGCATGCAGCGCTGTATATGCCGGCCTTCGGCGCCATCCTGGTGGCTCTGATCGCCTTTGCCCTGATGCGTGATACTCCGCAATCCTGTGGCCTGCCGCCGATCGAAGAATACAAAAACGATTATCCGGACGACTACAGCGAGAAAGCGGAAGAAGAGCTGACTGCCAAGCAAATCTTCATGCAGTACATCCTGCCGAACAAGCTGCTGTGGTACATCGCCGTGGCCAACGTGTTCGTTTACCTGCTGCGTTACGGCATCCTGGACTGGTCACCGACCTACCTGAAAGAAGTGAAACACTTCACGCTGGATAAGTCTTCCTGGGCCTATTTCCTGTACGAATATGCCGGTATTCCGGGCACCCTGCTGTGCGGCTGGATGTCGGACAAGGTGTTCAAGGGCAACCGTGGCGCCACCGGCGTGTTCTTCATGACCCTGGTCACCATCGCCACCGTAGTTTACTGGCTCAACCCGGTCGGTAACCCTGGCATCGATATGGCCTGCATGATCACCATCGGCTTCCTGATTTACGGGCCGGTGATGCTGATCGGTCTGCACGCACTGGAACTGGCGCCGAAGAAAGCGGCCGGTACCGCGGCGGGCTTCACCGGTCTGTTCGGTTATCTGGGCGGCTCTGTCGCAGCCAGCGCCATCGTCGGCTACACCGTTGACTACTTCGGTTGGGACGGCGGCTTTATGGTGATGATCGGCGGTAGCGTCGGTGCAGTAGTTCTGCTGTTACTGACCATGCTGAGTGAGAAAAAACACCACGCGGAAATCGCTGCCAACAAACGCGGTTAAGCGTCATACCACTTTCGCATTATTTAAAGGCCGCACCGCGGCCTTTTTATTACCCCCTGCCCCTACAATATGGAGAACAACAGAATGCGGACTCAAGTCAAAGCCCTGCTGACAGGGATTATCCTGGCCACCTCAATGGTCAGCGCCGCACAGGCTGCCGACAAGGTGGTGATCGCCCACCGTGGCGCCAGCGGCTATCTGCCGGAACACACGCTGCCGGCGAAGGCCATGGCCTACGCGCAGGGTGCAGACTTCCTCGAGCAGGATCTGGTGATGACCAAGGACAACGAGCTGGTGGTGTTGCATGACCACTACCTCGACCGCGTCACCGACGTCGCCGAACGTTTCCCGGACCGCGCACGTAAAGACGGCCGCTATTACGCCATCGACTTTACCCTGCTGGAAATTAAATCGTTGAAGTTCACCGAAGGCTTCGAGATTGAGAACGGTAAAAAAGTGCAGGGTTACCCTGGTCGTTTCCCGATGGGCAAATCCGATTTCCGCGTCCATACCTTCCAGGAAGAGATCGAGTTTGTGCAGGGCCTGAACCATTCAACCGGCAAGAACATCGGTATTTATCCGGAAATCAAAGCGCCATGGTTCCACAAGCAGGAAGGCAAGGATATTTCCAGCAAAGTGCTGGCGGTGCTGAAGCAGTACGGTTATACCGGCAAGGGTGACAACGTTTATCTGCAATGCTTCGACGCCAACGAGCTGAAACGCATTAAAACCGAGCTGGAACCGAAGATGGGCATGGATCTGAAGCTGATCCAACTAATCGCCTACAACAAATGGCAGGAAACCTATGAGCAGAAGGCCGACGGCAAGTGGGTGGAATATGACTATGACTGGATGTTCAAGCCGGGCGCGATGAAGCAGATTGCCCAGTATGCCGACGGCATCGGGCCGGACTACCACATGCTGGTGGTGGCGGAGAAATCCAAGCCGGGCAAGGTAGTGCTGACCGACATGGTGAAAGAAGCCCATGCCAACAAGCTGGCGGTGCACCCCTTCACCATCCGTGCGGATGCGCTGCCGGACTACGTGACCAACGTGAATCAACTGTATGACGTGATTTACAACCAGGCGGGCGTTGACGGCGTGTTCACCGACTTCCCTGACAAGGGCGTGCAATTCCTGCAAAAGCAGGGCCAGCACAAGTAATCAGATAAAGGGTGCCGCCTGGCGCAATACGAAAAAGATGAGCAACAGCCCGGAGGTTATTCCATCAAGCTTAACTTCCGCTGGCATTAGCAGACGGGTGATCGGCTTATTCTCCTGCTCCTCATCTTTATTCGTCCCCTGACTGCCGATACACCGCGTTAGGCTATACTCCCCCCCACTCTGTCTGTGACAGACAACGGTCGGCACCCGCCGGCCGTTTCTTTTCGAGGAGAATACCGTGATCAAATCACAACAGCACCGCAAGCACCTCACCCGGGGTGAAGTCGGGCGTCTGCTGCTGCAAGCCGCCGCCGGCCGGGCGCCCGAGCGTGACACCTGCCTGATCTGGATGGGTTTCATTCATGGCTGTCGCGTCAGCGAACTCACCGGCTTGCGCCTCGCCGACCTCGATATGGACGACGGTTGCCTTTACATCAGCCGCCTCAAAAACGGCCTGTCCACCACCCACCCGCTGGAAACCACCGAGAAACACCTGTTGCAGCGCTGGCTGGAAAAACGCCAATTCTGCCGCAACCTGGACGACCAGGACTGGCTGTTTCTGTCACAAAAGGGCTATCGCCTGTCGCGCCAGCGTATCTTTCGTATGCTGCGTGAGTATGGCCGGCGGGCCGGGCTGGAGGTCGAGGCGCACCCGCACATGCTGCGTCATGCCTGTGGCTATGCGCTGGCGGATAACGGCGCGGATACGCGGGTGATTCAGGATTATCTGGGGCATCGCAACATTCAACACACGGTGTTGTACACCGCCGCCAATGCCGGGAGATTCAGGTACTTATGGGAGGAAAAAAGCCAAAAAAATGTAACACTTTGAGCCAAACTGACACATAAACTAAGAATTACCCGAAAAGAAGTCAATACCGCCGCCGTATTTTTTTCATCCCCAGAATAAACATCACATTATCAGTAAGATATATCCCACTCCGTTAAGGCGTTCCTTTCCGGATAAAAACCCGGTTTCGCCCAGCGCCCTGCGTGATTTTTACCCACCCCGTTCATTGACCACCATTCACCCAGATAAACACATAATTAAAACACCGTCCCTGGTGTTATCTCCTGACATCTTCTCTGTTTACCCTGACTTTTAGAACAATATGTAAAAAGTAACACTTTGGCTCAAAATGTTACCTTTTTTCCAACGGGCAACGCACCGAGACAGACCAAAAGGAACAACCTTTTCAAAGGGTTAATGGATTTTTATGTGTGGAACACATGTTGAAAGGAATTTATCAATGAAAAAGACACTGCTCGCCACTGCACTGCTCGCCACCACCGCGCTGTCCCTGTCTTCTGCCCTGGCCGCAGACGGTACCGTCAACTTCACCGGCTCCATCAGCGCCACCGCCTGTAAGGTCGATATGGGCGGCTCCACCACCCTGGCCGTCCCGATGGGGAAAATCAGCACCACCTCCTTCAGCGGTGCCGGCACCACCAGTGCCGCCTCCAAATTCAGCCTGCAACTGAAAACCTGCCCGACGGCCACCACGGCAACCGTGAAATTCGACGGTATCGCCGCCGGCGGTGACGACAAGATACTGGCCCTGACCGGCGGTGCCGGTGCCGCCACCGGCGTCGGCATCCAGCTCTCCGACAAGAGCGGTGCAGTACTGCCGCTGGCCACCAACTCGACCAGCTATACCCTGGCGCTGGGCGATGCCACCGACACCACCAAAGACGTCACCAACAACCTGGACTTCACCGCCCGCTACATTGCCACGGCCGCGACCGTGGGCGCCGGGACGGCCAACTCTACCGCCAGCTTCACCATCAACTACAACTGATACCACTCTGGGGCGGCAGCTGCTGCTGCCCCTTTTCCTGCCGGAGACAATGCCATGACCTATCGGCTCACTGCACGCTATCGCCGTGTTCTGATGACCGCCGCGCTGATGGCCGGCGTGTTGACGACCAGCTTGCCGACGCAGGCCGGCGTGGTGGTCGGCGCCACCCGCCTGGTCTACGAGGGCGACAAAAAAGAGAGTTCCCTGACCGTCAGCAACCCGGACGCCTCGCCTTACCTTATCCAGTCCTGGGTCGAAACCGCCCGGACCGACGAGAACAAGGCCCCCTTCATCCTGACCCCGCCGCTGTTTCGCCTCGACGGAGGGCAGCAAAACGTCCTGCGCGTGGTTCGGGTCGGCGGCGCGTTGCCCGAAGACCGGGAAACGCTGTACTGGCTGAATGTCAAAGCCATTCCCTCGGCCGTGCGCCAGGACAACACGCTGCAAATCGCCATCAAGACGCGCATCAAACTGATTTTCCGCCCGAAGGCCCTGAGCGGCCGCCAGCCGGAGAGCGTCGGCGGTCAACTGACCTGGCGCCGGGTGGCGGGCAAGCTGGAGGTCAGCAACCCCACGCCGTTTTACATGAACTTTCAGGGTATCAAGGTCAATGGCCAGCCGGTGAAAGACGCCACCTACGTGGCCCCGTTCAGCCGCGCGACCCTGACCCTGCCGGGCAACGGACGTGAGGTCAGTTGGCGGTTGCTGAACGATTTCGGCGGCGCGGGGCAATGGCTGAATGGCACCGTGGCCGGTTAACCGGTTACGGCGACGCAAGCAAGGAGCATGCGATGCAGCAACAACGGACGACAGGAATAAAACCGCTGAGGATGATGATACTGACCGCACTGGCGTTGTCGCCGGCGGTACAGGCGCGGGACTATTTCAACCCGGCCCTGCTGGAGCAGGGCGACGCCCGCCAAAGCCAGACCGACCTGTCGGTGTTTGAAGACGCCGGCGGACAGCCCCCCGGCACCTATCGGGTGGATATCCTGCTCAACGAACGCCTGACCGAGACCCGCATGGTCACCTTCAGCGCCGGGCCAGGCGGCCTGCAACCCTGCCTGAGCGTGGCCGACCTGGCCGGCTGGGGGGTACGGACCGCCCTGTTCCCGGCCCTCGGCAACGCAGACAGCCATTGCGCCACTCTGACGGCCATTCCCCAGGCGTCGGCGCAGCTGCGTTTCAGTCAGCAGCAGCTGTTGCTGAGCATTCCCCAGGCGGCCATGACGCCGCAACCGCGCGGCTATGTGCCGTCGTCACAATGGGACGAGGGTATCCCGGCGCTGATACTCAATTACAGCCTGACCGGCGCGGACACCACCGCCCGCGGCAGCGGTCAGGGCGGCGACAGCAACAGCCAGTTCGCCAACCTGCGCCCCGGCCTGAACGCCGGTCCGTGGCGCTTGCGCAACTACACCACCTGGAGCCGCAGCAGCGACGGCCAGGATAAATGGGACACGGTGTACACCTACGCGCAGCGCAACCTGATTGGCCTGCAAAGCCAGTTGACCCTGGGCGACAGCAATGCCCCGGCCGAGGTGTTTGACGCCGTGCCCTTTCGCGGCGTGCAGCTGGCCTCGGATGACGAGATGCTGCCCGACAGCCTGCGCGGTTACGCACCCTCGGTTCGCGGCATCGCCCGCACTAATGCCCAGGTGGTGGTGCGCCAGAACGGCTATGAAATCTACCGCACCTTTGTGGCCCCCGGCGCCTTCGTGATTAACGACATGTACCCCACCGGCGGCAGCGGCGACCTGCAGGTCACCATTAAAGAAGCCGATGGCAGCGAACAACAGTTAGTGGTGCCCTTCGCCTCCCTGCCCGTGTTGCAGCGGGAAGGCCGGCTCAAATACAGCCTGACCGGCGGCCAGTACCGCAGCTATGACAACAACGTCGACAACAGCGCCCTGATGCAGGGCACCGCGATTTACGGCCTGCCGTGGAACACCACCCTGTATGGCGGCGTGCAGGCGGCGCAACACTACCAGTCGGCGGCACTGGGGCTGGGCAACAACCTCGGCGACTGGGGGGCGTTCTCCGTGGACATGACGCAGTCGCGCAGCCAGCCGAAAGACCAGGACAGCGCCACCGGCCAGTCATGGCGGGTACGCTACAGCAAGAATCTGGTGCAGACCGGCACCAACTTCGCCATCGCCGGTTACCGTTACTCCACCGCGGGGTTCTACTCGCTGGCGGAAGTGCTGGACGGCTGGCGCAGCAGCGCCACCCCGTTCTGGCTGAACGAGCGGCGGCGCAATCGGGCCGAACTGAGCATGAACCAGCAACTGGGGCAGCAGGCAGGCAGCCTGTCGCTGAGCGCGGTACGGGAAGACTACTGGAACAGCGAGCGCAGCCTGGCGTCACTGGGGCTGGGCTACAGCAACAGTTGGCGCGGCATCAGTTACGGCGTCAACTGGAACTACAACCGCAACACCCAGGGCGCCACCCGCAGTAACGACCAGCAGATAGCGCTGAACCTCAACGTGCCGCTGAACCTGTGGGACAACAACAGCGCCTGGGTCAACTACGGCCTCAACAACACCAAAGGGGGGGCGACCAGCCACAATCTGGGGCTGAGCGGCGTGGCGCTACGTGACAACAGCCTGAGCTGGGGCGTGCAGCAGACCTACGGTAGCCGGGGCCAGGGCTATGGCGGCAACAGCAATCTGGATTACCGCGGCACCTACGGCGAAGTGGCTGCCGGTTACGGCTACGACAAATACAACCGACGCCTGAACTACGGGCTGCAGGGCAGCCTGGTGGCGCACCAGAATGGCATTACGCTGGGCCAGCCGCTGGGGGAAACCGCCGCGCTGGTGGCGGCCCCGGGCGCGCCGGGGGTGAGCGTGAGCAACCAGACCGGGGTGCGCACCGACTACCGCGGCTACGCGTTGGTGCCTTACCTGACGCCGTACCGCAACGGCAACGTGGCGCTGAACCCGGAAACGCTGCCGACGGACGCGGAGATTGAGCAGAACAGCCAGCGGGTCACCCCGACGCGGGGCGCGCTGGTACGCGCCACCTTTATCGCCAAGGTGGGCGCACGGGTGCTGATGACCTTAACCCAGGCCGATGGCCGCCCGGTGCCCTTTGGTGCCACGGTCAGCGAGGCAGACCAGAGCGCGGCGCAGGGTAGCATCGTCGGCGACGGCGGCCAGGTGTACCTGAGCGGCCTGGCCGACAGCGGCAGCCTGCGGGTGAAATGGGGCAACGGCAGCGGCGGCGCCTGCCGAGTCAATTATCGGCTGCCCACAGGAGCCCCTGTTGGGGGCATCATGCAGATAGAGGGAATCTGTCGATGAACGTTCAGATAATAAAAATATTGAAAATGAAACAGCCAAATACGCGATTGGGAGTCCACCTGCTGGTAAGTGCTATCATATTTGGAATTTATAGTTCAGGTAGCAAAGCTGCTCTTCTTTGTACGGGTGACCCCGCGTCAATCACAATAAATGTCGGCAATATTAACGTACTCAAAGACGTCCCGATAAATTCCCCCATAACTCCGGAGATTGTTGGTGCTAACGGTGGGTTCGATTGCTCCAAAGGTACTGGTTCTAGCGGACTGGGAATTAAATCGTATCTGTCCGATACCGGCAAAAAAAATACCTCAGGCGCCTCGCTGTTTGCCTCCAATGTAGCTGGAGTGGCCATGTCCATAGGAGTGAGTGGCGCGGTAGGCCTGAGATGGATTGGGGATACTATTAACGGCTGGGGAGGGCAAAACTGGAGGTTGGTTAATGCTTCCCAGGGGAGCGAGAGCTGGCCTCTGGCGCTGAAAGCCAGGATCCGACTTTATAAAACAGAGGATATTGGTTCAGGCACCTTATCAGGAAAAATTGGCGCATACATATCAAGCGATGGCGTATATCCAACAGTATGGGGACCTGAAATCCCCATCTATATCACCGGCACCGTCACCAAAATCGCCTGCTCCCTCACCAACACCACCATCAGCGTTCCCTTGGGTGACGTCTCCGCCACCCAATTCACCGGCATCACCACCACCGCTGGCGATAAAACCTTCAATCTGGGCCTGAGCTGCGACAAGGACGCCAATATCAACGTCGCGCTGGCCGGCAGCCAAAACGCGGACACCGCCGATACCAGCGTGCTGGCGCTGACCAACGCAGGGCAGAGCGGCACCGCCAAAGGCGTCGGGGTGCAACTGCTGTACGGCAGCGTGCCGCTGAAGCTCAACAACAATATCCTGCTGAAAACCTCCGCCGGCGGTCAGGAAACCCTACCGTTCAGCGCGCGCTATTACCAGACCCAAACCGCCATCAGCGCCGGGCTGGCCAACAGCAGTGCCACCCTGAATATCACCTACCAGTAAACCGGGAGAAGCGCATGACCCTTTTCAAGCCCCTGATGGCGGCCGGGCTGGCGTTGCTGCTGCCTGCCGCCGCCCTGGCCGACAGCGCCAGCATCAACGTGACCGGGCGGATACTCTCTTCCGCCTGCCAGCCGGAGGTCAATCCGCTGAACGTGCCGCTCGTCACCCTGTCGCAAAGCGCCCTGGCGGGCAAGGGCAGCACCGCCTCGGCCACCCGCTTTACCCTGCGGCTGAAAAACTGCCCGGCGGAAATCAGCCAGGTACAGGTGCGGTTTGACGGCAACGCCGTCAGCGGTGACACCAGCGTATTGGCGCTAACGGCGGGCAGCGGCGTTGCCGGCGGCGTCGGCATTCAATTGCAGGATGCCAATGCCGCCGTGCTGCGGTTTGGGCAGCCCTCGGCGGCCATGGCGATCCAGGGCGGTGCCGGCAGCGTCTCATCACTGGCCTTCACCGCCCGTTATATCGCCATCAGCGACACCGTGAGCGCTGGCAGCGCCAATGCCAGTGCTACCTTCACCATTTTGTACAGCAATTAACGCAGTCATTGCCTGCAGGAGACGCCCATGCCGTTAACCGATACCGTCCCAAGATCCCCCGTATTGTTGCCCCCGCATCTGGCAGAGAAATTAACGCCGAACGAACGTCTGGTGCTGCAGGCCCTGCTCAACGGGCAGGACCTGACCGCCATTGCCCAACGGCGCAACCGCAATATCCGCACCGTCAGCAACCACAAGCAACGGGCGATGGAAAAACTGGGCCTGAACAACAACGCCATGCTGTATGCCCTGGCCGCCCTGCTGAGTCCGCCTTTACCGCAGGCCTCCCCTCAGCAAATGCAGTCGCTCTCTCCACGGGAGCATCGGGTGCTGGCGGGCCTGCTGCAGGGTAAAACGGTGGGCGCGATTGCCCGCGAGCAGCATAAAAGCATCAAAACCATCAGCCTGCAGAAACAGCGGCTGATGGAGAAACTGAGGTTATGCAGTGCGGTAGACTTGTTCAGGTCGGCGCCCGGACAGGCGCAGACGCTGCTGGCCAACTGGAGCGCGTGGCCGGATAAACCAGGGCAGCAACAATCAGCAGTATGACGAAACGAGGTAAGCCAGAACCCGTACTACTGGCACGCCAGATGCAAAGAGAAAAACCAAAGGTCACCCGATGGTTGATCTCAATGTTCATATCAACCCAGGAACATCTTGCGCAGGTAGTGCGGCACCGCGTCATCGACGTTGGAGCCGATCACTTCCAGCTCCGGCAGCTTGTCTTTCAGCCGCTGGTGCGCGTCGCGCATGATGCAGCCCTTGCCGGCCATCGACAGCATTTCCAGGTCATTCATACCGTCGCCGAAGGCAATGCACTCTTTCAGCGTATAGCCGATGATCTTGGCCACCTCTTCCAGCGCATGGCCTTTTGACACGCCACCCGCCATGACTTCCAGGCAGGTTGGGAACGAGAAGCTGACGTTAACCCGATCGCCCCAACGCGCATTGATGGCATCTTCCAGCGGCAACAGCTTTTCATGATCGTCGCAGGTGAAGTACACCTTGCAGACGCCATCGGTTTCCAGCAGGCCCGGCTCGAAAAGTTGATACTGGAAGACGGACTCCTGAAAGAACTCTTTCTGCTCCGGACTTTCGCGGTTAATGAACCAGTCGTCATTACGATAAACGTTAGTGGTGATGTCCGGATCGTTATGCAGCATACCGTAGAGATCGCGGGCAATGTCTTCGGCCAGGTTATGGCTGAAAATCAGCTCGCCGTCGGTGTTGTGCACGCGGGCGCCGTTGGAGGTGATCATAAAGGCGCTGATCTCGAGGTTATCGCGGATCTGCGCAACGTCGATATGATGACGACCGGTAGCAAAGACAAAATGTACGCCACGCTGGGTCAGCAGCTTCAGTGTCTCTTTGGCGTAAGGGGACAGAGTGTGGTCGGGTGACAGCAGCGTGCCATCTAAATCGGAAGCGACGACGTGATACATAGCGGTAATTTCTAACCTCTAATGGTGTGGTCGGCGGTTGGGGTACCACCTAAGTGATGAGCAAAGAAACGCAGGATTGCGCTCAATGCTTCGGCGCGCATCGCGTCCCGCTCAAACAGGATCTCATGCCGTGCGCCTTCGATAACCTGCGGTTTTCCCCCTTCACAGGGATGTCCCGCTTCTGACAATGCCTGACAAAAAGCCTGATGAGAACGGTTGTCGACCACCCGATCCTCACCGGCCTGCAATAATAATAGCGGCGTGGTGATTTTAGCCGCCTGGGCGATGATTTCTCGTCCCGCCTGCAGGCTTTCCCGTACCCAGTGGTAGGTTGGCCCCCCCACCTGCAACTCGGGATAATCGGCGTAATAACGTAAACAGCGACGATAGCGCTCACGGCTGTGGGTCAACACGTTGACCACATAGGGTAGCGGTCGCCACTGGCCGGTCCCTATCGCATAGTAATCGCGCACCTTCGGGTGTTTCTCCGTCCAGTTCAGAATGCGGTTGGCCATCCAACCCGGCATCGGCAAATAAATACCGAACATCGGTGCACAAAACGCAGCAGCGTCAAATGCCTGTGGCTGGCGGGCCAGAAACTGCGCCAGGATCGCACCGCCCATCGAGTGAGCCAACGCAAAGTGCTGCCGGTAACCCAGTGGCACCACTTCCTGCTGATAAAACTGGGCGAAGTCATCAACGTAATCGGCAAAGTTTATCACATGACCACGGTGCATATCAGTCAGCAAACGGCCGGAACGGCCCTGCCCGCGGTGATCCAAAATCATCACGTCATAACCGCAATGGAACAGATCGTAGGCAACCTCGGGATATTTAATATAACTTTCGATACGACCGGGGCTTACCACCACCACCCGCTGATGGCGAGAGGAACTGAAACGCACAAAACGGATGGGTACGCCGCCGACGCCGCTGAACTCGCCTTCCTCGCGCTGCCGCCAAAAGTCCAGCAGCGGTCCCGTGGCGAAAGCAGCAAACTGCTTTTCACGCGTTAACCAGTCATCAGTGCTGAGAGTAAACGACGTCATCAAATGCTTTTCCCTGAGCCGCCAGCGGCAAAAATGTGACCTCTGGCACAAGAAATAATACTAGCGTATTGTGATTCAATTCTTACAAAAACCGAACCATTTTGGCACATATTGGCCATTGGCGCTTTCAGGGAGTACCTCAATGACCTTGGACTGGTGGTTAACCTACCTGCTGACAACCCTTATCCTCAGCCTGTCGCCCGGCTCCGGGGCGATCAATACCATGAGTACCGGTATCAGCCACGGTTATCGTGGCGCAGCGGCGTCTATTGCCGGCCTGCAGGTCGGGCTGAGCCTGCATATCGTGCTGGTGGGCATTGGCCTGGGCGCGCTGGTATCGCAGTCACTGTTGGCGTTTGAAATGCTGAAGTGGTTCGGCGCCGCCTATCTGGTCTGGCTTGGCATTCAACAATGGCGCGCTGCAGGTGCGCTGGACTTGCATACGCTGGCAGGCACTATGCCGCGTCGCCGCCTGTTCCGCCGTGCCGTGCTGGTGAATTTGACCAACCCGAAAAGCATCGTGTTTCTGGCCGCACTGTTCCCACAGTTTATTTTGCCCAACCAACCGCAGGCCGAGCAGTACCTGGTGCTCGGTATCACCACCGTGGTCGTAGATATTTTTGTCATGATTGGCTACGCCACGCTGGCCACCCGCATTGCCGGTTGGCTGAAGACGCCTCGCCAGATGCAGTTGTTGAACCGTATTTTCGGTTCACTGTTTATTCTGGTGGCCGGGCTGCTGGCTACGGCCAGAAAGGCATAATGCAAAAGGGCCGAACATGGCAGTTCGGCCCTCAAAATCTGTGCGGCAGTGTTTAGCGGGTAAAGATCAGGTGTAAACCAAAACCGGTAAACAGCACGCCCGCCAGTCCGTCTATCCACTTGGCCAGCCGTTGATAACCGCGGCGCATGGTCGGCAATGCAAACACCACCGCCACCAGGCTGAACCAGACAAAAGTCTCGGCGATGATCAGCAAGAACAAGCCCCAGCGTGCACCGGCCCCGACGTCGTCACCCACAAACAGTGAAAACACGCTGCCGAAATAGATAACCGCCTTCGGGTTGGACAGGTTGGTCAGAAAACCGCGGATAAAGCTGCGCCCAGGCTTTGGCAAGGCCACTTTCACCTCCGCCGCAGGCACCGACTGGGCATTTTGAGAACGAGCGGAGCGCAACAGTTGCCAGCCCATCCAGCACAGGTAAATCCCACCGCCAACCATGATAATCTGATGCAGCCAGGCCATTTTTTGCAGGATCAGGTGCAGGCCCATCAAGGCTACGCCCGCCCACACCACGATACCCAGTGAAATACCCAGCACGCCCATCATCGCCTCACGACGTGAGCGGCTGGCGGCGGTTTGCGAAACAAAAAAGAAGTCCGGCCCCGGACTCATCAGCGCAATCAGGTGCACCAGCGCCACGGTCAGAAACAGCATCAGCATGATTTATTGCCCTTAATCTTCGTCATTATCGAGGTGATCGCGGATCATCGCCATAAACGGCGCGCCAAAGCGCTCCAGCTTGCGCTGACCGACACCGTTAACGCTTAACAGGTCGCCGGCCTTGATAGGCATCTGCTCCGCCATTTCCAACAAGGTGGCATCGTTAAACACCACATAAGGCGGGATATTTTCTTCGTCGGCAATCGATTTTCGCAACTTGCGCAATTTGGCGAACAGTTTGCGATCGTAATTGCCGCCGTAGGACTTTTGGTTACTGCTACTGCGGGCCTTCAGGCTCTGGATGCGCGGTACCGCCAGTTGCAGTTCCAGCTCACCCCGCAGCACCGGGCGCGCGGCCTCGGTCAGTTGCAGCGCCGAGTGCATGGCAATGTTCTGGGTGATAAAGCCCAGGTGGATCAACTGACGCAGCACGCTGGTCCAGTGTTCGGTGGTCTGCTCGCGACCAATGCCGTACACCGGCAGTTTCTCATGTCCGTATTCGCGGATACGCTGGTTATTGGAACCGCGCAGCACTTCGACAATGTAACCCAGCCCGAAACGCTGGCCGACGCGATACACACAGGACAACGCCTTGCGCGCATCTTCCAGCCCATCGTAACGCTTGGGAGGATCCAGGCAGATATCGCAGTTGCCGCAGTTCTGGTGTTTACCTTCGCCAAAATAGTTGAGCAGCACCAACCGGCGGCAGGTTTGCGCTTCGGCAAAAGCCCCCATGGCGTTCAACTTGTGGCGCTCGATATCCAGTTGCTGCCCGGCGGGCTTTTCCTCCAGACAGCGGCGCAGCCAGGCCATATCGGCCGGGTCATACAGCAGGATCGCCTCGGCCGGTAAGCCGTCACGCCCGGCGCGGCCGGTTTCCTGATAATAAGATTCGATATTGCGCGGAATATCAAAGTGCACCACAAAGCGCACGTTGGGTTTGTTAATGCCCATGCCAAAGGCGACGGTGGCGACCACTACCTGCAAATCGTCGCGCTGGAACGCTTCCTGCACCTGCGCGCGGCGGTCGTTGTCCAACCCGGCATGATAGGCTCCCACGCTCAGCCCACGGCTTTGCAGGCGGGCAGTGGTGTCTTCGACCTTGGCGCGGCTGTTGCAGTAAATGATGCCGCTTTTGCCACGTTGGTCCTGCACAAACCGCCACAGTTGGTCGAGCGGCTTGAATTTCTCCACCAGCGTATAGCGGATGTTTGGCCGGTCAAAGCTGCTGACCTGCACCAGCGGATCCTGCAATGCCAGCAGGCGCACTATGTCACCACGGGTCGATTCATCAGCGGTCGCGGTCAACGCAATCACCGGCATATCAGGGAAGCGTTGCTTCAACAGCCCCAATGCACGGTATTCAGGCCGGAAATCATGGCCCCACTGCGAAATACAGTGCGCTTCATCCACCGCCAGCAAGGCAGGTGGGTTGCCGCCGAGCTGATCGAGGAAACTGTCCATCATCAGCCGCTCGGGGGCGATATACAGCATTTTGATCTGGCCGCTGCGGCAACCCGCCATTACCTCGAGCTGCTGCTCACGCGTTTGCGTTGAGTTATAGCAGGCAGCGGCGACGCCATAGGCCAGCAGTTGATCGACCTGATCTTTCATCAGCGAGATCAACGGGGAAACCACTAACGTCAGGCCATCCATCACCAGCGCCGGGATTTGGTAACACAACGATTTACCGCCACCGGTCGGCATGACCACCAGGCAATCCTGCCCGCCGATCGCCGTGTTGATAATCGTTTGTTGACCCGGTCGGAATTGCTGGTAGCCGAAGGTATCGCGTAATACCTGCTCGGCCAGCAACTCTCTGTTTATCACTGCTGCGGTTGACACACACTTCCCCATTTTTTGCTGCGATACGCCGCCTTTATGACGGCCGGATTACATAATATCGTTAAGCATGACACCAACGCCAACCCGTGTCTGCCGGAAGTTGTAATCAATCAAGGATTCGCCGTAACCGCTGAACACCTGAGTGTAGAAACGCACGTGCTTGCTGATCGGGTAGCTCCAGCCTAATTCCGCGCCGCCATAACCGCTGTTCCAGTTGTAATGGCTGTCGACACTGAACACGCTGTCACCCCAGGCATAGCCCACTTTCAGACGGTAATAGCCCATGTATTTGGTGATGTCCGGGTTATCGTCACTGCTGTCGCTTTCCGAAAAGCGGAACCAGGGCTTGAGATCCACCTGCCAGTTGCCGTTTTGTGCCATAAAGCGCGCATAACCCCGGTTCCAGCTGCGTGAAGTGGGATCAGAACGGCCGTTGGACTGGTGATTCAAGCCCACTTCAACGTCACGCAGCGTCCAGCCGGCGAAGCTGTAATCGGTCGCCCACCCCAGGAACACCTGCGGTTCGTAGTTGGTCTCACGGAACGGGGATGACTCACTGTGGTTGGAAAGCTGCCACCAGGAGCGCTGAGTATAAGAGGCGCCCAGCACCGAGTTATCACCGGCAATGCCACGCCACAGTGGGAACGCCAGGCTGAGTTGGAATTTGACCTCGTCCTTGCGGGCATTATCGGCCCAGTTATAGGACTGGATGGCCTCTTTGTTGATATTGCTGGTATCGGTATACAGCACATAGTTGGTGTCATACGGATACAGCGTGAATGGGTTGTCGTGATCCTGCAGCATATTGGCAATAATGCTGCCGCGCACCGCCGGTTTATCATGAATTTGCTGCTCTTTGGCTTCTTCCGCCTGAGCCAGCGGAGCCGCCGCCAGCGTGGCCAAAATGAACCCTGACAAAATGCGCATAACGTTCCTCACCCCAACAAAATTGACAAATTCTGAAATAAAAACAGGCCATTTTACACACAAAGAGAGTTTTACAGCAGTGCGGCGTGTATTTATTGGATTAGTCTGGAAAGCAACAAAATATAGGCATAATATCAACAAACGGTTAACCTGGACTGACCAGTTAGCTTCCCCTACTACACAGAAAAGAATGGGTATTTATGTCTACCACACCACTGACACTTGAAGCCGCCCGCCAGAAAATTGGCGAGATCTTTGTTTATCACATGCCGTTTAACCGCGAGCTGGGCCTGGAACTGCGCCGCTTTGACGACGACTATGTGGAGCTGAGTTTTACCAACCAACCCAAGCTGGTGGGTAATGCCGCGCAGAAAATTCTGCACGGCGGCGTGATCGCCTCGGTGCTGGACGTCGCCGCCGGGCTGGCGTGCGCCGGCAGCGTGTTAATGCGTCTGGATCCGTTGATCGAAGAAGAAGTCGCTACTCGTCTTTCCCGCATGGGAACCATAGATCTGCGCGTTGACTATCTGCGCCCTGGCCGTGGCGAGCATTTCGTCGCCGCCGCCAGCGTATTGCGCAGCGGCAATAAAGTCGCGGTCGCCCGCGTCGAACTGCATAATCACGATGGCCTGCATATCGCCAGCGCCACCGCTACCTACCTGGTCGGGTGATTGTGTGCGGTGAGCGTCTTAAGTACACTCACCGCATCTCCGTTTTACCCATCTGAGTAACGTCATGGACGCACAGCAAACACGGCAGGGCATCTTCTTTGCTCTGGCCGCCTATTTTATTTGGGGCATCGCCCCGGCTTATTTCAAACTGATCCAACAGGTGCCTGCCGATGAGATCCTCACCCATCGGGTGATTTGGTCGTTCTTCTTTATGCTGGCGCTGATCACTCTCGGACGTAACTGGTCACAGGTGCGGGCCGCCTGCCACGACCGTAAACGGCTGTTGCTGCTGGCCGTGACCGCGTTGCTGATCGGTGGCAACTGGCTGCTGTTTATCTGGGCGGTGAATAACCACCATATGCTGGAAGCCAGTCTGGGCTATTTCATTAATCCGCTGGTGAATGTGCTGCTGGGGATGTTGTTCCTGGGCGAACGCTTCCGTCGGATGCAGTGGTTGGCGGTGGCACTGGCTTTCGCCGGTGTCCTGATCCAGCTATGGCAGTTCGGTTCACTGCCGATTATCGGTCTGGGGCTGGCGTTCAGCTTTGCCTTCTACGGCCTGCTGCGCAAGAAGATCGCCATCGACGCGCAGACCGGCATGCTGATCGAAACCCTGTGGCTGCTGCCGGTAGCGGCCGCCTATCTGTTCCTGTTCGCCGACAGCCCGACCAGCCACCTCGGTGCCAATGCCTGGTCGCTGAACCTGTTGCTGGTGGCCGCTGGTATCGTCACCACCATACCGCTGCTGTTCTTTACCGCTGCGGCTACTCGTCTGCGCCTGTCGACGCTCGGCTTCTTCCAATACCTCGGCCCCACGCTGATGTTCCTGTTGGCCGTGACCTTCTACGGTGAAACCGTCGGACAGGACAAACTGGTCACCTTCGGCTTTATCTGGGCGGCGCTGCTGCTGTTTATCCTCGACGCGCTCTACACCCAGCGTAAACTGCGCTGAGGTCAGAGCTAGGTTGAGGCCGGCGTGGCGTGGTTGGAAATAAACCGCGCCATCGCCGGCCCCGTCAGCAGAATAGTGAACAGCCGTAGTGTCTGCATCGCCATCACAAAAGACATGTCTACCCGGCTGCCGGCGGCAATGATCGCCACGGTATCCAATCCGCCGGGGCTGGTAGCCAGATAGGCGGTCATCAAATCTACCGGCAGAAAGTGCGTCAGCATCCACGCCAGCAGGCCACAAAACAGCATCAGCGCGACGATCGACACCACCATCTGCGGCAGAGTCCGCAATGCCAGTAGAAATATCGGCCGGGTAAAACGCAGCCCGACGCTCCAGCCAATCAACGTATAAGCCAAGGCCAGTAGCCACTCTGGTATCTGCAGCGCCATAGTACCGCTGGAATGCAGTACCGCACCGATGATCATCGGCAGCAATAGCGCACCGGACGGGATACGCAGCCGAGGCCCCAACCAGGCACCGACCATGGCTACGCCCAGCGTCGCCGGAAAACGCCAATCCAGCGACGGGAACCATTCCAGCGCCGCACTGCCGTGCCCTGCCTCATCGCCCAGCCCAATGCGGGCCACCATCGCCGCTGCGGTCGCGACAAACAGTACCCGCAGATACTGCATAAATGCCACCAATCGAACGTCTGCGCCAAAATCACCGGCCATCGCCACCATCGCCGACGCTCCGCCGGGCGACGAGCCCCAGGCACCGGTCGGCCCGGGCAGGCCACTAAAGCGCACCAGGCACCAGCCGGAAATGCCACTGGCCAGCAGCGTGGCGATCAGCACCAGCAGCACCAGCGGCCAGTCATCGAGTAACGGCGTGAGAATAGCGGGAGAAAGGCTTTGTGCAATCATGCAGCCCAGCACCGCCTGCGCAGCGATAAACAGGTAGCCGGGAATGCGCACCGTGGCGCCCAGCAGCCCCATGGCTACGCCGACAATCATCGGCCCCAGCAACAGCGCAGCGGGAATATGGAAGGTTTGCAGGCCAAATCCCAACACCAGCGAAGCCAGCAGCAGGATTGACCATTGAATCAAGCGGGGGAACTTCTCCATCAAAACGCATGCCTTACAGACAGATAAGCCGTGGGGGCATTCTAACCCTATTTAGCAGGCTAAGCGTTGGCCAACGGCAGAAATGTCGGGCGAACAGGTTCGCCCGTCAGCTTACAGCCAGTTCTTGCGTTTGAAGTACAGATAAGGGGCCAGCCCTGCCAGGATCATCAAACTGATGGCGCCGGGATAACCGAACGACCACTTCAGCTCCGGCATAAACTCAAAGTTCATCCCGTAGCTTGAGGCCACCAGCGTTGGCGGCAGGAACACCACCGAAACCACCGAGAAGATCTTGATGATGCGGTTCTGTTCGATGTTGATAAAGCCCATCGCCGCCTGCATCAGGAAGTTGACCTTCTGGAACAGCGATTCGTTGTGCGGCAACAGGGATTCGATGTCGCGCAGCACTTCACGCGCCTGTTCCAGCTGACCGGTTGGCAGCCGCGCCTTGCGCACCAGGAAGTTCAGCGCCCGTTGGGTATCCATCAGGCACAGACGGACCTTCCAGCCGATATCTTCCAGTTCGGCCAGCGTCGACAGCGCCTCGTCGTATTCATCACCCTGATGGCCTTCCATGATTACCCGGCTGAGCTTTTCCAGATCGCTGTAGACGTTTTCGATCTCGTCCGCCAACTGCTCAATCTTGGTTTCGAACAAATCCAGCAACAGCTCGTAGGCGTTGCCGTCAACCATCGTCAGATTACGGGCACGCATGCGGTACAGGCGAAACGCCGGCAGTTCACGCTCACGCAGGGTATACAGGCGACCATCGCGAATGGTGAAAGCCACGGTGGAGTTGCCGGCATGGTCTTCCGCATCTTCAAAATAGAAAAAGGAGTGAATATGCAGACCATCTTCGTCTTCGAAGAAACGCGCGGAAGCTTCGATATCGTCCAGCTCCGGGCGTGTCGCCAGGCTTTGGCCCAGCTCGTTTTGCACGCGCTCACGTTCGCCTTCTTCCGGCTCAACCAGGTCAACCCACAGTGACGTAGTGAGGTCATCGGAGTCATCCAACTCCAGACGGGACAGGCGGCTGTTATCTAATTTAAACGCGCTTAGCATCTGCTAAAACTCCCTTGGGGTGACAGGGGTAAACAACGCGTGGAAGCACAGAAACAGGGGGATGTTGTATCACCAGCTTGTTTCAGACCATGTAAGGATCTGACTCATAGCGACACTGAAGAGGTCGCCGACAACCACGAAGGCTATCAGCTCAATGGGATAGCCTTAGAAGTTGCACCTGTTGTTGTCCAGGTCAGTGAGCCAGTATCTACTGGGTGTGTCCAAGGCGTATGTCCTCATTGATAATAGTGCGCGCATGTTACGCCGAGAAGAAAAAGTCTGTCAACCGGTTAGGTCCGATAATTGCGCAACAATTCATCGCTATAACCAATGGGGGAAATCAGCAAAATCGGCGATAAAGGGTAACGAAAAAGCTGCGACGATCTCTGACCACGCGCAAGAATGTTGCTAAGATTAGGCCACGATAAGCTTGCGGACTTTACCGATGAAACAAATTACTGCCCACGACCTGACCGCCATGAGTGAACAGGCCGCTAAAGTGGCACGCCTGCGCGCGCACCGTACGTTACACGAAGAGTTGAGCGACCCGGTGCAGCGACTGGCGATTGCCATGGAACCCGGCACCTATATCCGCCCCCACCGCCATCCGCAAACCTGGGAGCTGCTGACACCGCTGCGCGGCCGTTTTGTGGTGCTGCAGTTTAACGAGGACGGCGTCGTCACCCAGCGCACCCTGCTCGGCGAAGAAACCAAAGTGCTGGAGATGCCGGCGTTTACCTGGCATGCCGTGCTGTCGGTTGATCCGGGTGGCGTGGTATTCGAAGTGAAGCAAGGGCCTTATCAGGCGCTGTCGGAAGAAGACTGCATGCCGTGGGCACCGCAGGAAGGGGCCGAAGGCACCGAAGCGGTGATGCGTTGGTATGCCACCGCGCAGATCGGCGATCGCTATACCCATACTGTTTGATATCAACATAGGGGCGATAATTCGCCCCTGCCGGCACCGGGCTTACACCGTCTCCAGGCGAGCGTAAGCGGCCACCAGCCACTTGATGCCTTCACCCGGAAAAGCAATCTGCAGCCGGCTGTGTTCGCCGCTGCCTTCCAGATTGACGATAGTCCCTTCGCCAAACTTGGGGTGGCGCACTCGCTGGCCCAGCTTGTAACCGGTGTCGTTTTCGCTGATCGGCGTGCCCATGCGGCGATGATTCGCCGGCCGTGAGACGCTGGCGCGCAAACGCACTTCTTCCACACACTCCTCCGGCAGTTCGCCGATGAAGCGTGAAGGCCGGTGATAAACCTCTTTGCCGTACAGACGCCGGGTTTCGGCATAGGTCAGCGTCAGTTTCTGCATGGCGCGCGTCAACCCAACGTAGGCCAGGCGGCGCTCTTCTTCCAACCTGCCGCCTTCGTCCAGCGACATTTGGCTCGGGAACATCCCCTCTTCCATGCCGACGATAAACACCTGCGGGAACTCCAGCCCCTTGGCCGAGTGCAGGGTCATCAACTGCACCGCGTCCTGATAGGCATCGGCCTGCCCCTCGCCCGCTTCCAGCGCAGCATGTGACAAAAACGCCTGCAGCGGCATCAGATCCTGATCTTCATCCTGATAGCTGTACTGGCGCGTTGCCGTCACCAGTTCCTCAAGGTTTTCGATACGTGCCTGACCTTTTTCGCCCTTCTCTTGCTCATACATAATGAACAGCCCCGAATCGCGGATCACCCGATCGGTCTGAACGTGCAGTGGCATATCGGCGGTTTCGTGCGCCAGTGAGTCCACCAGCTCGGTAAAGCGTTGCAGCGCAGATGCCGCGCGCCCGGCCAGCACCTTGTCCTGCAACAGTGCGCGGGTGGCCTGCCACAGGGTCAATTGACGATCGCGGGCCGTACGACGCACTTCGTCCAGCGTCCGGTCGCCAATGCCACGCGTCGGCGTATTCACCACGCGTTCGAACGCAGCATCGTCGTTGCGGTTGGCGATCAGCCGCAGGTAGGCCAGGGCATCCTTGATCTCCTGACGCTCGAAGAAGCGCTGCCCACCGTAGATACGGTAAGGCATCGCCGTTTGCAGCAGCGCCTCTTCCAGTACACGCGACTGGGCATTGCTGCGATAAAGGATGGCGCAATCATTCAGCGCACCGCCGTTTTCCTGCCAGGCTTTGATACGGCCCACTACGAAGCGCGATTCATCCAGCTCGTTGAAGGCACAGTAGACTGAGATAGGCTCGCCTTCGCCGCCTTCGGTCCACAGATTTTTCCCCATGCGCCCGCCGTTGTTGGCGATCAGGGTGTTGGCCGATTTCAGGATATTGCTGGTCGAACGGTAGTTCTGTTCCAGAAGTACGCTTTGCGCACCGGGGAAATCCTTCAGGAAGCGTTGGATATTCTCCACCTGAGCGCCGCGCCAGCCGTAGATCGACTGGTCATCGTCACCGACGATCATCACGTTGCTGTTATTGCCGGCCAGCAGGCGGATCCAGGCGTACTGAATGCTGTTGGTATCCTGAAACTCGTCCACCAGCACGTTGGTGAAGCGTTCGCGGTAATGATTGAGGATATGCGGCTTGTTCAGCCACAGCTCATGGGCACGCAGCAACAGCTCGGCAAAGTCCACCAGCCCGGCACGGTCACAGGCTTCCTGGTAGGCCTGGTAGATACGCAGCCAGGTCGCTTCCACCGGGTTGTTGTAGGTTTCAACGTGCTGCGGGCGCAGGCCCTCATCTTTTTTGCCGTTGATGTACCACATTGCCTGACGCGGCGGCCATTGCTTCTCGTCGATATTCAACGCTTTGACGATACGCTTGAGCAGGCGGAACTGGTCGTCGCTGTCAAGAATTTGGAAATCCTGCGGCAGGTTGGCATCCAAATGATGAGCGCGCAGCAGCCGATGAGCCAGACCGTGGAAGGTACCAATCCACATGCCGCCCTGGCTGGTGCCAATCAGGTGTTCGATACGGTGGCGCATTTCCGCCGCCGCCTTGTTGGTGAAGGTCACCGCCATGATGGAATACGGCGAGCAGTTCTCTACCGCCAGCAGCCAGGCGATGCGATGCACCAGCACCCGGGTTTTACCGCTGCCCGCGCCGGCCAGTACCAACAGGTTGCCACGTGGCGCCGCCACCGCTTCGCGTTGTTTTTCATTCAGGCTGTCGAGCAGATCGGAAACGTCCATAGGCACCATTAATTGGTAAGGGAAAGCGCGTCAGAGACGCGATTCCACTGGGAATTTATACAGAGTTCTGGCAGGGATTATAACAATGCTGTCAGCGATGCCAACTGCGAAATCTCAATATGTGGCAGCAACCGGCTGTCGGCGGCCTGCATCAGGCTGCGCTGGCGGTCATTGATCCAACAGGCCTGCAGACCGGAACGCAATGCCCCGGCGACGTCGGTGGTCAAATCATCACCCACGTGAAGAATGCGTTCCGGGGCCACTCCCAACCGCTCGGCGGCCAGTTGATACATATCCTGATAGGGCTTGGCGCGGCCATCCGGCCCGGAACGCAGCACAAACTGGAAGTAACCATCCAGCCCGCACAGTGCCGGGTCGGCATTGCCGTTGGTGATCGCCACCAGCGGGAAACGTTCACCCAGCGCTTTCAGGGTGGCATGGGTTGCTTCCGGTACCTCGATGCGGCTGCGCCACAGCGCAAAGTTCTGCATCGCCGCATCGGCGCCGTCGGCGGCTTCGGCATCACGCAGCCCCTGACGGCTCAGCGCCAAATGGATAGCGCGCCAGCGCCACTGGGTGACATCGTGATAAATCTCCGGATCCTGTTCGCGCAGCTCCTGGCGCAGGCGATGAAAATCCGCCGACTGGAAATGGTTCAGCCCGGGATGGTAGTTCTGCAGAAAAGCGACCGATTGCAGCTCGGTCTGTTTGATCACCGGCCGATTGTCGTACAGCGTGTCGTCCAGATCAAAAGTCAGCGCCGCCAGCGGTCGCAGCGGACGATAAAAATGCATCAGGATTTCCCCCGTTTGGCGCGTGGATGCGCAGCATCGTACACGTTCGCCAGATGTTGAAAGTCGAGGTGGGTGTAGATTTGAGTGGTGGTCAGATTGGCGTGGCCGAGCAGTTCCTGCACCGCACGCAGATCGCCGCTCGACTCCAGCATATGGGTGGCAAACGAGTGGCGCAGCTTGTGCGGATGGATATGGCTGTTAACGCCCTGTTTGACGCCCCACTCGGCAAAACGCTTTTGCACGTTACGGGTCGAGATGCGCTTGCCCTGGTTGGACAGAAACATCGCGTCGTCTGACGGCCCGAACAGATCGCGCATCGCCAGCCAGTGTTCAAGCCAGGTCACCGCAGTGCGGCCCACCGGCAGTTTGCGTTCCTTACTGCCCTTACCCAACACCCAGATTTCACCGGCGGCCAGATCGACATGGCGACAGTCCAGCCCCACCAGTTCCGAAAGACGCAGCCCGGCACCGTACATGACTTCAAGCATGGCGCGATCGCGCACCGCCAAAGGATCGTTAAGATCGATATTCAGCAGCTGATTCATTTCATCAACGTCGATGTTTTTCGGCAGATGACGGCCGCTGCGTGGCGTTCGGATCCCTTTGGCCGGGTTGGCAATCAGCATACCCTGGCTGACCTGCCAGTCGAGAAAACTGCGCAACGCCGACAGGCGCAGCGCGAGGCTGGATGATTGTAATCCGGCACGTTTACTGCGCGCCGCGAGCTGACGGACTTTGGCGGCGTCCAGCAACGGCCACTCCGTGACGCCAATTTCCTGCGCCAGCGCCATCAGCGCCTGCAGTTGACGCGAATAACTCAGTTGGGTGAGCGGGCTGAGCTGGCGCTCGACCTTCAGATAGCGCAAAAAAGCGTCCACCGGCTGTTGCAGGCTGGCCGCCAGCGGGATCATGCGCGTTCGACCCAGCGTTCCAGCAGTTCCGGCAGCATGCGCGCCAGTTGATTGAGCATCACGGTGCCCATACCCTGCTGATAGTGTTGCGTATCGCGGCTGCTGAAAATCACCATGCCCAGTTCGCCGTCTTCACCCAACATCGACAGCGCTACCGAGCCGACCAGCTTGGCCTGCGGCAGCAGCAACAGCAGCTCAGGGCCATTGAGGCTGCCGAGGAAATGCTGTTGATCACCCAAACGCTGAATGCGCAGCGGTTCGAACGAAGAACGCGTCAGGGCAAGGTGGGTGAAATCGGAAGGCGCACCGATTTTCCAGCTTTCAGAAAACAGGCGAATATTGGCGCCGGCCAAACCGAAACCGCGCGCCCAACGCTGCAGGCGATTGAGCATATCCTGCAGGCTGTCGGCGGTGGCCAGATTGGCCTGCAAATGCAGCAGGCTGGCAAACAGCGTTTCGTTGGCGCTGGCCTGCTCCATCAGCAGGGTGATTTCTTCTTCCAGCCGGTTGATATGGTTGCGCTGGCGGGCCAGATGCCACTCGACCAGCGACACGGTACCGCGAACGGGATGGGGAACGCGCATCTGTTCCACCAACCGCGCGTTGCGGATAAAGAAGTCCGGGTTTTGCAGCAGAAACTGCATCACGGTGTCGTCGTCAAGCTCAATGCCTGCGACAGCCTGGTCCTCAACACTCTTCATAGATGAATAAATCCGTCATATACATGGGTTGCCGGGCCGGTCATAAACAGCGGGCTGCCCGGTCCTTTCCAGCGAATATGCAGGCTGCCGCCCGGCAGTTCTACATGCACCTCTTCTGACAGCAATTCCTGTTGGATCCCCACTGCCACTGCCGCACAGGCGCCGCTTCCACAGGCCTGGGTTTCGCCGGCACCGCGCTCATACACGCGCAATTTGATGTGCTCACGGCTGACAATTTGCATAAAACCAATGTTGGCCCGTTCAGGGAAGCGCTCATGCCCTTCCAACACCGGCCCGAGCAATTCCACCTTGGCGGTTTTTACCTCATCCACCTGTAAAACACAATGTGGGTTGCCCATCGACACCACGCCGCACAGCACCGTATGTTCCGCCGCGCGCATGATGTAAGTCTTTTCTTCTTTGGTCGCGCGAAAGGGCACCGTCTGTGGATCAAAGTTCGGCTCGCCCATGTTCACACACACCAAATCGTCATCGGTGACACTCAGCACCATACGTCCGGTCTGGGTGCTCACGCGAATATCGCGCTTGTTGGTCAGCCCTTTCAGCCGCACAAAGCGGGCAAAACAGCGAGCGCCATTGCCGCACTGCGCAACTTCACTGCCGTCGGCGTTAAAAATGCGGTAGTGGAAATCCAGTTCCGGATCGTAAGGCGGTTCTACCACCAGCAGCTGGTCAAAGCCAACGCCCAGGTGCCGATCGGCCAAACGGCGGATCAGCTCGGGTGAAAAATAGACATTCTGTGTAACGGCATCGACCACCATAAAGTCGTTGCCCAGACCGTGCATTTTGGAGAACTGCATATCATACTCCGCTATCCGTCTTGGTTTGCGGTGGCCTGTGCCGCCGCAAATAGGGTGTTACTGAGCGCTCATCGACGGTTTTTGCTGAGAGCTGGAAAGTTCCTGCTGATTTTTCTGTACCTGTTCGCCAGTCTGAACCTGAGTGGCCGGTTTCTTAGTGCTGGCCGGATCGGCTGGAGGGAAGTACAGCGGGCCTTTCAGACCACAGCCGGAGAGCCCGGCAAGCAGAACTGCCATCAGCGCATAGCGTAGTTGTTTTTTCATTTGCATTAATGCCTGTAATTCATGCGTCCAAGGTCTCTATAATCGCAGGTGGATCATGAAAAGCAATAGGAATTGAATATGAACGACAGTGAGTTTCACCAGTTGGCTGACCAACTGATGCTTAATATTGAAGAGACACTGGACGATTTTGACGGCGATGCGGATATCGATTACGAAACCAACGGTGGCGTAATGACGTTAAGCTTCGAAAATGGCACCAAAATTGTCATCAATCGCCAGGAGCCACTGCATCAGGTTTGGCTGGCAACCAAGACCGGCGGCTATCACTTTAACTACCGTGATGGCGTGTGGCTCTGCGATCGCAGCGATCGTGCGTTCTATCCGTTGCTAAGCGAAGCCGCCAGCGCACAGGCCGGCGAAGAAGTGAAATTTGCCTGAAAATAGCCGCACTCACCGGGGTTCAGTTGACTGAGCCCCTGCGATATCAGTGCAGCTGGAACTGCTGTTTCAGCGGCTGAGCCGCGCCGTCAGTCAGCGGAACGCACAGGCTCGACAACACGTTACTGCGGAACGGGATCACCTGAGTGCGGCCATCAAGCTGCACTATCTGGTAAAACTGCGGCAAATTGAAGTTGATGAAGCTGGAGCCGTAGGTGAAACGATCGTGCGAGGAAGAGTAGAAGCGGCTGACGTCGCGCACCAGCTCCTCTTTACTGCCTTCACAATGGTGATAAACCTCAACGCGGTTCGACTCATCCAGAATATAGATGTTAAAGCCCTTGTCGTCCGACGTGTCCTCAAAGAAGAACTGAATGATCCCCTCACTGGCGAAACCATCCACCACCGGCGGCAAATGCACCTGATCGGTTTCCACTTTGATCGACAGGCCATGCAATTTGTTGTTGGAAATCGCCCCGTAGAATTCCACCGCGTTTTCCAGTTTTTGCACCGACACGCTCAGCCGCTCGAAGAACAGACCCCAGGTCTGGCCGGCAACCCGCACCGCCTTAAAGCGGCCCGGTTCCAGTCGGGTGCTGGACAAGCGCAGTTCAATGCACTCTGACACCAACTGCTGGATACGGGTACGGATCAAACCGCGCAGATGCTGGCTGTAGCAGAACACCTCCACCGATTCTGGTGGGGCGGCGTCCTGATGCATTTTGCCGAGAATGGTCTTCAAGGCTTCCAACACCGATTGCTCACCGCTGAAATGCAGGGTACGCACTTCGTTCCAGGAGTTGCGGTACAGCAGATCGATACTGCCCACCAGGCACTGTTGCTGCTGGCCGAAGCTGAACACATCGAGCTTGCGGAAATCGAAATGCACCACCTGATTGCGGAAGGCGGCGGTCGGATCGTTTTCCAGATTGACGATAATCGCCAAATGGCGAATTTCACATGGACTATACAAGGCTTTTGGCGTCGGTGCCGCCAGCCGCAGCGGGAAGTGGTGCGACACATCGGCCACCAACTCCTGCAGTTTGGCGGTGTCACACAGGTTGCCGCTCTTGATATGCAAACGGGTCTTCGGCGTCAGCAGGCCGTTGAAATAAGCCCAGGCCACCAGCTTGTTCAGGTAACGGTTATATTCCAGCGGTTGATGGCTGACAATCGAGTCCATGGCCGGTGCCTGGTTGTACAGGTACCAGCCGGTGCGGTTGGCGCGGCCAACTGGCACATGAATAAAGGTTAAGTCATCTTCTGACAGGTCCGGCGAAATCTGCGGGTTCACCAGCGTCACCTTGCCGGGCAGCGCTTCAAACGCGGCGTACAGCTTGCGGGTCAGCACGCCGATATCCTGCGGGCTGGCACTGACGCTGAGGTTGTTGCGACGGGCAAAGCGGATCAGGTTGCGGTAGCTTTGCATCATCGCATCCAACAGTTCGTTGTGCGCTTCCCGCACCCGTGCGATTTTCCAGTTGGCGCGATTATCCAGGATAGCCAGACGCTCTTCGTCCCAGCCCCATTCGCTGACCAACTGGCTGAGGATCTCACGGCGCCAGCCGACGCATGCATTGGCACGCGACAGTTTTTCACAGACTTTAAGGTAGAAACAGCGGCGGACCAGATCGAGGCGGGTGGTATCGTTGATGGCGTTCAGATAATGCGTGACGCGTTCGAGCATCATACAGTAGGCGTCAAGACCAAAGCAGACGATTTCACCCTGATGCAGGCGCTGTTTGATGTCCATCGCCAGCAATTGAGTATTCGGGTATTCCCAGGAGTACG
This sequence comes from Serratia sp. AR11, assembly GCF_056376275.1. Lineage (NCBI taxonomy): Bacteria > Pseudomonadati > Pseudomonadota > Gammaproteobacteria > Enterobacterales > Yersiniaceae > Serratia > Serratia sp. AR11. Next base: position 168,854 of record NZ_CM150739.1, on the reverse strand, counting down.
CTTCCAGCAACAGGGTCTTCAGCACCGCCTTGTATGGCGAGTCGATGCTTTTGTACAACTGCCACAGGCTGGCACCGAAGTATTCTTCCGCCGACAGCGTACCCAAACCACCGAGATCCAGCCATTCGTTCGGCGTTAGCGCGCCTTGCGAGTACAGCGACAACACATATTCATCGTAATGTGATTCTTCGTCGCCCGGCACCATGTTCCACAAAATACGTTTGCCGGCCAGGCGCACCGCGGTACGGTAAAATTCGTCCAGCAGCAGGATATGTTGGGTAGAACCACAGTCTTCACCGCCCAGGCTGCCGCTTTCATTATGGCGGAACCGGTTTTCATCGATCAGGAAGAAGCTGACTTCCACCCCCATCGACGCCGCCCATTTTTCCAACAGGCTGCATTTCTGCTGCAGGCGGTTACGCTCTTCGTTATCCAGCCAGGACTGGTGGCACACCCAGATATCGAGATCCGAGCTGCAACTCTGGCCGATCGACGACGTGCTGCCCATCGAGTAAACCCCGGTAATCGGCAGTTCACCACTGGCAGGCTTGTCAAACGGGCTGCCCCATTTGTCTTCTAAATCGTTGAGGTATTCTTGCTGGGTTTCATCAGGCGTGTAGATGCAAACGCCATGGGGAACGTTACCGTTCAGATAACCTGGCATCAGTGGGTGGTGGTGGTGCAATAAGGTAGGCAGCAGACTGTATACCCGTTGGAACGCGGGCTTCATGGCCGCTAGGGCGCGATCGATTCTTAATTGATTGATCGCATCCAGTCTCTGCTTCAATGTCTCGATGTAGAGGTACAAGACGTCTCGCCTGATTATCCCGGTATTTAGAAAAAAACCCGTATTCCATAAGCGCCGTTAGTGTTGGAAGAATATTTGGCAACTTATTGCTGGAAACGTGATCAATCTAACACCTTGCTGATTGACCGTAAAGGAAGTAACGCTTCACTATTATTGTAGCGCCACTCCAAACGATTTACCCGCAGTGTTAACTGCCCCAAAACACATCACACGTCCCGTTGATTCCGTTGTCCTTTCTTCGCCTGCGGCTTCTTGCACTGACAGTTTTCACACTCAGTGGTAGGATGAACGGCGAATTATAAAAACGGTAACAAGCATGTTAGACAAAATTATTCGAATTGCCACCCGACAAAGCCCACTCGCTCTCTGGCAGGCACATTATGTGCAGCAGCGCCTGATGGCCAGCCACCCTGGCCTGCAGGTTGAACTGGTGCCAATGGTCACTAAGGGCGACATTATTCTGGATACGCCACTGGCGAAGGTCGGTGGTAAAGGGCTGTTTGTTAAGGAACTTGAGCTGGCGTTACTCGATGGCCGTGCCGATATCGCCGTCCATTCGATGAAAGACGTCCCGGTAGATTTCCCCGCCGGCCTGGGTTTGGTGACCATTTGCGAGCGCGACGATCCGCGCGACGCATTTGTATCCAATCGTTTCACCTCGCTCGATCAACTGCCGCAGGGCAGCGTGGTTGGCACCTCCAGCCTGCGCCGCCAGTGCCAGTTACGTGAACGTCGTCCGGACCTGATCGTGCGCGATCTGCGCGGCAACGTTGGCACCCGCTTGTCAAAACTGGACAACGGTGATTACGACGCCATTATTCTGGCGGTCGCCGGGCTCAAGCGCCTGGGTCTGGAACAGCGCATCCGCAGCCCGCTTAGCCCGGAAGAGTGCTTGCCGGCGGTCGGTCAGGGTGCGGTGGGCATTGAGTGCCGCCTCGACGATGAAACCACCCGTGCGCTACTGGCCCCGCTCAATCATGCCGTCACCGAAACCCGCGTTCGTGCCGAACGTGCGATGAATACCCGGTTGGAAGGCGGTTGTCAGGTGCCGATCGGCAGCTATGCCGAACTCGATGGCGACAGCCTGTGGCTGCGTGCATTGGTAGGCTCCCCGGACGGCAGTCAGATGGTGCGCGGCGAACGTCGCGGCCCGGCAGCGCTGGCGGAACAAATGGGCATTGAGCTGGCGGAAGAGTTGCTGGCGCAGGGCGCTCGCGAAATTCTACAGGATGTTTATCAGGGAAATCCTCCGGCATGACGATTCTGGTAACCCGCCCTTCTCCTTCGGGAGAGCAATTGGTAAGCCGACTGCGTGCGCTCGGCCGGGTTGCCTATCATGCCCCGCTGATCGATTTCGCCCCTGGCGGCGATCTGCCCAAACTGCCGCAGGCATTGCAGCAACTCAATGATGGCGATTTGGTGTTTATCCTGTCGCAACATTCGGTCAGCTACGCCAACTCGGTGATGGGTCGCGTTGGGCTGCCATGGCCGGCCAGGTTGGCCTATTATGCTATCGGCCGTAACACCGCACTGGCGATGCACCGCATCAGCAGCCTGCCGGTGGAATATCCGCGCGAGCAGGAAATCAGCGAAACGCTGCTCCTGTTGCCGGCGTTGCAGAATCTGGACGGTAAGCAGGCATTGATCCTGCGCGGCAACGGCGGGCGTGAGCTGCTCGGCAACAGCCTGAGTGAGCGCGGCGCCGCCGTCAGCTATTATGAATGTTATCAACGCAGCCCGGTGCATTATGATGGCAGCGAGCAAAGCGCCCACTGGCAACGTGCCGGTGTTGATACGCTGGTAGTCACCAGCGGTGAAATGTTACAACAGCTCTATACTTTAGTTCCTGATTACTACCGTTCATCGTGGCTGTTGCGTTGCCGCCTGGTCGTAGTGAGTGAACGCCTGGCTACCCTCGCCCAGGAATTGGGCTGGAGCACAATTCGGGTAGCTGATAACGCCGATAATGACGCGCTGATCCGCGCGCTACAATAAACCTGACTATGGGATGTGCCACTATGACGGAACAAAATACCCCCTCCGCCCCGGTTGAAGAGCCAACCCCAGTGGCTGATAGCCCCAAGCCACCAGACGCTAACCAGCGTAAAGGTAAAAATACCGGCCCGATATTGGGCGCGATCGCCATCGTGCTGGTTATTGCCCTTGGCGCGGGTGGCTATTACCACACACATCGACAGGCACAGCAGTTGATCTCCGCCAATCAAAACTTGCAGCAGCAGCTCGAAGCGCTGAAACAGAGCCAACAGCAGGAAAAAAACGCGCTGGAAGGCCTGTTGCAGCAACAGGGAAAAACGCTGGATGCCGCCGACCGCGAGCAAGCGACCCTGACGCGACAACTGAGTGAACTGCAAGAAAAAGTCGCCATCATCTCCGGCAGCGACGCCAAAACCTGGTTACTGGCGCAGGCCGACTTCCTGGTGAAAATGGCCGGCCGTAAACTGTGGAGCGATCAGGACGTGACTACCGCCGCCGCCCTGCTGAAAAGTGCCGATGCCAGCCTGGCAGACATGAACGATCCGAGCCTGCTCGAGGTTCGTCGGGCGATCACCGAAGACGTCAGCACGCTGTCCACCCTGACCCAGGTGGATTTCGACGGTATCATCCTCAAGACCAATCAGTTATCCAATCAGGTTGATAACCTTCGCCTGGCGGATAACGACAGTGACGAAGCGCCGATGGATCAGGACAGCGGTGAGCTGTCGAGTTCGATCAGCGAGTGGCGACAAAATCTGACCAAAAGCTGGCACAACTTTATGGCCGACTTTATTACCGTTCGCCGCCGTGATAGCAGTGCAGAACCTTTGCTGGCGCCGAACCAGGACATTTACCTGCGCGAGAATATCCGTTCGCGCCTGCTGGTTGCCGCTCAGGCGATCCCACGCCACCAGAACGAAGTGTATAAACAGTCGCTGGAAACCATCTCGACCTGGATCCGCGCCTACTTTGATACCACCGACCCGGCCACGAAAGCTTTCCTGGAAGAGTTGGATGCCCTGAGCCAGCAGTCAATCACCATGGACGTGCCGGACCAGTTGAAAAGCCAGCCACTGCTGGAAAAACTGATGCAGACCCGGGTGCGTAATCTGATGACCCAGTCCCCTGCCGCTCATCAGGAGGGATAAGCCATGTTACGCGTGCTATTTCTGTTCCTGGTGCTGATCGCCAGCGTGGTGGTCGGGCCGATGTTGGCCGGCCATCAGGGCTATGTGCTGATTCAGACCGATAACTACAATATCGAAACCAGCGTCACCGGCCTGGTGATCATGGGCGTCCTGCTGTTTGTCGTGCTGCTGGTGATCGAATGGATCCTGCGCCGCATCTTCCGCACCGGTGCTCATACCCGCGGCTGGTTCCTGGGGCGTAAACGCAGCCGTGCGCGCAAGCAGACCAAGGCAGCGCTGATCAAACTGGCCGAAGGCGATTACAAGCAGGTCGAAAAACTGCTGACGCGCAACGCCGATCACGCCGAACAGCCGGTGGTGAACTACCTGCTGGCCGCCGAGGCCGCGCAGCAACGCGGTGACGATTTCCGCACTAACCAATACCTGGAACGCGCCGCCGAAGCCGCCGACACCGACCAGTTGCCGGTAGATATCACTCGCGTGCGTATCCAACTGGCGCAGGGCGAAAACCATGCCGCACGTCACGGTGTCGATCGCCTGCTGAACCAGGCGCCGCGTCACCCGGAAGTGTTGCGTCTGGCCGAGCTGGCTTATCTGCGCACCGGCGCTTTTGCCTCGTTGCTGGAGATCCTGCCGTCGATGAGCAAGATCAACCTGCATACCGAGGCTGAACTGCAGGCCCTGCAGCAGCAGGCCTATATTGGTTTGATGAATCAGGCCATGGCAGATGAAGGCAGCGAGGGTCTGAAACGCTGGTGGAAAGATCAGAGCCGCAAAACTCGCCATGAGGTTCCGCTGCAAATTGCGATGGTGGATCACCTGATCGAATGCAATGACCATGAATTGGCGCAGGAAATCGTACTCGATAGCCTGAAGCGTCAGTACGATGAGCGTCTGGTGTTGTTGATCCCGCGCCTGAAGTCCGGCAATCCGCAGCAGTTGGAAAAAGCGCTGCGTCAGCAGGTGAAGCAACACGGTGCCACACCGCTGCTCAACAGCACGCTGGGTCAGCTGTTGATGAAACACGGCGAATGGCAACAGGCTGCCGATGCATTCCGGGAAGCACTGAAACAGCGTCCGGATGCCTACGACTACGCCTGGTTGGCGGACGTGCTGGATAAGCTGCACCGCTCAGACGAGGCGGCCCAAATGCGTCGCGAAGGTCTGATGTTGACCCTGAAGCAGAACGGCGAGTCATAACGGCATTATCGAAAGATCAAAGCGCGGCATGGTTGCCGCGTTTTTTTTTCGCCTGTCGCTTATATTCAGGCAAAAAAAAACACTTGCCGCGGTGGCAAGTGTATAAAAAAGCAATCAGGTCTAGGACAACAGGGGCGGTGCCTCACTCAACGTTATGCCCGGAGTGTGATGTCTGCGGCTGCAAGCAACGCTGACATCGTTCTGGTGGGCAATAGGCACCTTAAATCGGCTCTGCGTCATTCCCAGGGTTTATGAAGCCTAAGGCAAACATAAGAGGTGGAATGAGCATCTACGAAATAGATATTGCACTTGACGTGCCAACTTTGGGAAAAGTGCCATTTAGCTTGAAGGAAAAAATTTAATTCTTTGAATTAAAAGAGATTTAATCGTCATATTAAATTTATCGCCTCTCATCGGATATAAACCCACTCTCCCCCTGGCCCCAGCAGATATGTCGCCTTATAACGACGACTTAAGCCAAAGTGATTTTTATCGTATTAAATCATAATGTTATATGTCTCAACCTGGCGACAATGCGCCATGCCGATGTCGCTGAAAGCCAACACGCCTCCAGAAACCCAAAGCAAGGACAGCAGGAAGATACCGAGATTTGCCGAATGGCAGAAAGCGAAAAGCCCGTTCATTGCTGAACGGGCTTTTCTGAATGTGGTCGGCGAGAGATGATTACTGCATCTGCGATGCCGCCCTGCGGGCCGTTGCTAAAGCAACGTTGTCTCGCTGCGCTCGGCTCAAACCTCCTTCGGAGGTGCTCATCCTATAAACTACAGACGTAAAAAAACCCGCTAAAAGCGGGTTTTCTTGAATGTGGTCGGCGAGAGAGGATTCGAACCTCCGACCCACTGGTCCCAAACCAGTTGCGCTACCAAGCTGCGCTACTCGCCGATTTCTTGTTGCAGATACTACCGAATTTTATCGCTTATGTCTATGTAAATATTAAATTTATTAGACATTTTGTGTGTGGTGCGAAGAGAGGGACTTGAACCCTCACGTCCGTAAGAACACTAACACCTGAAGCTAGCGCGTCTACCAATTCCGCCACCTTCGCACAGTCACAAAACAGCTTACAATTCTTCACTTCTCTTAGGAAGTGGGGTGGCTAATGGGACTCGAACCCACGACAACTGGAATCACAATCCAGGGCTCTACCAACTGAGCTATAGCCACCATTACTTCTTAACTACTTCACGCGGTAATACTACCACCGCAGCTCTTGCACACAAACTTAATGGTGCGCCCGACAGGATTCGAACCTGAGACCTCTGCCTCCGGAGGGCAGCGCTCTATCCAGCTGAGCTACGGGCGCATAGCGCCGTTGCGGGAGGGGATACTACGGTTTTAACCCAATCCTGTCTAGTGCTTTTTCGCAGAAATGTCGCGTTTGATTACGCTTTGCTCAGTCCTGCGCAGGAAAGGGCTATCCGTAGCCCTTTTTCACCGGTTATTGCTGGGTTTCTGTCCGTTTTTCAGCCGGATGATGTTTCTTGTGCATACCGAAAACAAAGTAGCACAGGCTGACTGCCGCCAAGAATATCGCCCCAACCAGCAAAGAAATACGAGTATCCGGGTTAATTCCCATGCCGATCAGCACGCAGACCAGAAAAGCGATGGTCAGATAGTTCACATAGGGGAACATGATCGACTTAAAGCTGTGGGTTTTGATCGCTTCCTTATGGGCACGGCGGAAATACAGCTGGCTAATCAGCACCACAAACCACGGCACCATGCCCGGCAGCACGCTGGCGCTGTAGACATAGACAAATACCGCCTGCGGGTTGGGGATCAGATAATTCAGGCCAGAGCCGACCAACAGACAGGCGATGGTCACGGCAATACAGTTCACCGGCACGCCGCTGGCAGACAGTCTGGTCAGTGAGGCAGGGAGTTGACGGTTTTTGGCCAGCGCATACAGCATGCGCCCCCCGCTATACATACCGCTATTGCAGCCAGAGAGTGCAGCGGTCAGCACCACGAAGTTAATGATACCGGCAGCGGCAACGATGCCGATTTTGGCAAAGGTCAGTACAAATGGGCTGCCGGTGGTGCCGATACCGTTCCATGGGAAGATGGTGACAATGACAAAAATGGCACCGACGTAGAAGATCAGGATGCGCCACAGGATGTTGTTAATCGCGCGTTTCAGCGTCACCTGCGGGTTCTTGGCCTCACCGGCGGTAATACCGACCAGCTCAACCCCCTGATAGGACGCCACGACAATACACAGCGCAAACAGGAAGCCCTTCCAGCCGCCGGCAAAGAAACCGCCGTGCTCGGTCAGGTTGGCAAAGCCGATAGGCTGCCCCCCATTGCCAAAGCCAAACAGGATCACTCCCAGCCCCACCAGAATCATCACAATGATGGTGGTCACCTTAATCATGGCAAACCAAAACTCCAGCTCGCCGTACAGGCGTACCGCCGCCACGTTAGCCAGCGCTACCATCGCCACCGCGATCAGCGCCGGCAGCCACTGCGGGATCTCCGGGAACCAGAACTGCACGTAGACCCCAATGGCGGTAATTTCCGAGATGCCGACGGCAATCCACATAAACCAATAGCCCCAGGCCGTCAGATAGCCAAAGTAAGGACTCATGTATTTATGTGCATAAACGGCAAAGGAGCCTGCGACCGGTTCAAGGAACAGCATCTCGCCCATCGAACGCATAATAAAGAACACGAACAGCCCGGCGATGATATAAGCCAATAATACCGACGGCCCCGCCCATTTCAGCGTGCTGGCCGAGCCCATAAACAGGCCAACGCCAATGGTGCCGCCCAGAGCAATCAGCTCGATATGCCGGGCTTCCAGCCCCCGGTGTAGTCCTTGCGGTTTTTCAGTGTGTGGCATAAATCCTCGATAATATTCTTTTGATTGTGTCTGCATGCCGGCCGTTACCGGTCGTTATTGTTTTAATGAAAAATAGCGCAAATCATCTCCCGCCGCTCAGGCGGACATCAGCTTGTGATAGGACGGTCTTACGGCGGAGAAAAACGTCGTTCAATGCGGCCACATCTGGCGCCAACAGCTGGGGATAATTTCTGGGCGGTATCGTTTCGCATTTTGCCGCTATAAGCAAACCGCAATTTAAAACTTTATGGAATAAACATGGAGGGGTTTAGCGGCTGAGGTTATAGAGTGCTGGATAATTGGCCACAACGCAGGTTAATTGAACAACTCATTGCGTCGGGGCAGAAAAATCCGCCCCAACGCCTTGATTACATCTTGCCGCGATAATAATAACTCACGAACTTCAGCAACCGCAGTTGGCGCCCAAGACGGCTCGGCTGGCTGAGCAGCCGGTAGAGCCATTCCAGGCCGAGGTTCTGCCAGACCTTTGGCGCACGCTTAACATGGCCGGTGAATACGTCGTAGGTCCCGCCTACGCCCATATACAACGCTTGCGGATGCACCTTGCGACAGTCACGCATCAGGATCTCCTGTTTTGGCGACCCCATGGCAACCGTTACTATGGCGGCCCCGCTGGCATGGATACGTTCAAACAGGGGTTCACGTTGCTCCGGCTTGAAATAACCGTCCTGGCTACCGACCAGATTCACATTCCACTGGCTGCGCAGCTTCTGTTCGGTTTCTGCCAACACCGACGGCTTGCCGCCAATCAGGAACACCGGCGTGCCTTCACGACCGGCGCGCTGCATCAGCGCCTCCCACAGATCGGCTCCCGCTACCCGAGACACGTCGGCACCCGGATATTTACGGCGGATTGAGCGCACCATGCTGATGCCGTCGGCATACTTATACTCAGCCTCGTCCAGCAAGGCATGCAGCTCAGTGTCCTGCTCTGCCGTCAGGATTTTTTCGGCGTTCATGGCAACCAGCGTGCCGCGCTTGACCCGGCCACCGTCAAACAGAAAATCCATGCATTGCGCCATATCGCGAAATCCCCACAGGCTGAAACCACGCAGCTCATATTTGGGAACCGAGATTTTTGCTTCCATCTTATTATTACCCTTACAAAAGGCCGTCGGCCCGCACAGAAGAAGCAGGCGGTGTCAGCGTTCGCGAACGCTGCACTCGCGCCTTAATCAATCCGGCAGTATCAAACAGCCAGTACAGCAATTTTGCCATCAGCAAACAGACGCCGAAAATGAGGCAGAAGAACACCACCCGCGAGACAAACGAATCCACCCCTTCTCGCGCCAATACGATGATGTTGAATACCGCGCCAAAGCAGAAGCCCTGCAATATGGCGGCTTTATAACGGTTCGATTCGCTTTTGCCCATCTCATACAGCCAGTCGAACCACTTGATGATCATACCCACCAGCACCGCGCCAACAGGAATAAACAGCGCGCCCCCCATCACCACCAGCGAACCGATCAGCGTCGGTGAGATCGCCAGGCCAGAATGGTTATCCAGCACTTCCCAGGTGAAATAGTTGGCAGTATTGAGCACCGTGTCCGGTCGGCCCGGCCATAGCCAGCTCGGAATAAACACGTAGAAATCACGCACTATCGGCGCCAGCCCCTGGAAATCAATCTTGTCGTAGTTTTGCAGCAGCAACGCCAAATTTTCCCACGGAGAGAAGGTGTCACGCGTCAGATAGAGGAAGGTATAAAACGCCTCGGGGCCACTGACGTCCAGGCTGTAGCGCTTTAACGCCAGCCAGAACATACCGACAATGCCGAACACCCCGGCAGCCACCAGCATCCACAGCGAGATCCAGCCGCGCACGATACCGATAAACAGGAATAGCGAGAAGGCGATAATGATATTGGCGCGGGTGCCGCCGACAATCACATAGGTGAGGATGCCGAAAGCCACCGTCGCCGCCAGGAAAAAGAACCAGGCTCGCAGATCCTGCTTCAGGAAATACACCACCAGCATCGCCGGAATGAAGAAATAGAAGAACCGCTTGAGCGCTACGCCCGACACGTCACTGGAGAAAATCTGGCTGTATGAGTTGAGCTTGAACAGCAGAAAACCGTTTTGCAAAAAGAAAATGCCGACGGTAACGATCGCCACCAATGCCAGTAAAATCCAGGTCAGATGGGTTTCAACCCGGTTCATGCTGAATACCGCTTTACGCGGTTGCACACTGCGCTTGCGCAGCCGGGTTTTATAGCTGACGTAGTAAATCGCATAAAACGCGGTGGCCGAGAGGATGGCATACAGCAAGAACTCGACCGGCACCACCTCAACGTCAAACTGAAACACCAGCAGGCAGGTCAGCGGGAAGCCGAAGTAAAACGTCAGCAAATACAACAGCGAAAAGAACACGTTGAAGTTAAAACGGACGCGCCGAAACTCCTGATAGGTCAACGTCAGAACAAACAACGTGCCAATCAGGTAGACGACAAATAACCCGCCAAATTGCGCCAGCGTCATGAATTATCCCCTGCCGCCAGGGCCAATGCCTGTTGCCAGCCATCAACATAGTTGGGATTAAAGAAGGCGATCGCCTGCTTGTCCACTGACGCCAGTTGGCGCTGCGCTTCACGCACTACCGCCTCATCCAGAGAATCACCGTAGAACAGCACCGGCAGGTGCTGCTCCGCCAGATCCTGCCAGAACGGGTTCTGCCGGCTCAGCACGAACGGCACGCCAAACTGGATCAACAGGCAAAGCGTGCCGATACCCTGTTGGCGGTTAAAGATAAAGTAGCCAAGATCGCACTCGCGCAGAATGTTCAGGTAGTCGTCGAACGCCACCTGCTGCGTCAGCACCTGCAGATTGCTGGCACTGAACAGCGCCAGCCCGGCAGTGCGGACCTGTTCAATATAAGCCTCGTTGTTGGCCGGATAACCCATCGGCAGGATCACGCGCACATCCGCGCCAAACTGCTGATGAATCGCTTTCAGTGCCTCAACGTGCCGGTTGGTGCGATCGCCGGAGTTACCCACCAGAATGGTCATCGGCCCAGCCAGATTTTTCTCGACGCTGATACCGGTCAATGCCGGATCCATCCGCGTCGGGAAATACAGCAGGGAGGCAGGCACACGCGCATGCCGCTGTTGATAGTGGATCACATCGCCACGGGTAGCGAACACGCGTCCGACGCGGCCTTGTGCAATGCGGCGCAGCAAATAGAACAGGCGGAATTTCCAACTGGTGGCGTTTTCATACAGGTCAGCGCCCCAGATATGCCAGCTCACCTGATGGGCTTTGATTTTGCCGCTCAGCAATGCCAGCCACAGCGTCGGGTTAAACTGCCCATGGAAGAAGAAACGCTGGTCGCGATCGGCCTGAGCACGGGCTATAACCGCCATCGCCAGGCTTTTCTTGTCCGGATGACATTCAAGGTTCAGCTCGGGGAACGGCCCTAACGCAGCGGTATCTTTGGCAGCCACCATGAAATGGCGTGTCTGATCGGACGGCAAGCGCTTCGCCAACACGTCGTTGAAGAAACGCAGCACCGTCTGATTGTGATGCGGGATGTCAGATCCCAATACGTGAATCAGTGTAGTCATACTCGTCTACGATAAAGAATAAATACGCAGCTACAGAGCGTGAAATACACGATGTAGGTTGCCATGTAGGCCTGTGCCGCACCCAGCGCGCCGTGCAAAGGGATCAACCAATGCGAGAACAGCGTCAACAGCAGGAACTGGCTGACTTCGGTCAGGATATAAAAACGCAGCGACGCCTTGGCAATAACCAGGTAGCCAAATACATAAGCACCCACCTTCAGCACATCCCCCACCAGTTGCCAGGCGAACAAATCGCGCATCGCGACGAACTTGTCCGTAAACAGCAACCAGATAGCGAAATCGCGTAGCAACCAGACCGTGAAGCTTGCTGCCGCCACCGCAGGCAGCACAAATTTTAGTGAGCGCACAATCTCCTGCGAGATAGCGCTTTTTTCCTTTAACCGCGACAGCGTTGGCAGCAGATAGACGGTAAACGAGGCGGTAATAAACTGCAGATACGCGTCGGAAATGCTGCTGACGCCCTGCCAAATCCCCACCTCTTCCCAACTGTAATGGCTTGCCAGCAGGTTACGCATCATCACATAGGCCACCGGCAGCGTCACTGAGGTGATCAGCGCCATAATGGTGAACTTGCCGAGATGGCTGGCCAGCGCCTTGTCCCATGCCAGCGCTAAATAGCTCAGCGGCAGGGTTTTGCGTCGCCACAGCATAAAACCGGCGGGAAACACTACCAATGCCGGTACCAATGCCAACCCCGCCAGCGCACCTTCATAACCGCCCAGCTTGAAGCACAGGTAGTAGGCCACCACGCCAATCAGGCTGCCGCCAATCACCGCCAGCGCATTGCCCATCGCATCGCGGTAGCCCTTCAGCACCGCCATAAACAGGTTGGCGTAAGCAATACCCATCTGAATAAACGCCACCGCCCGCACTACGCCGACATAATCAGCATGGCCGAATAGCCCGATACTGATAGGTTCCGCCGCGAACAGAAACACCAGCGCCAACAGCGTGGAAAAACCCAGCACGATGGTCGACGCCGTGCCAACAGCCAACCGCAACCGCTGCGGATCCTGATGATATTCGGCAACATATTTTGTGATGCCGTTAAAAATCCCGGCGCCGGACAACACGCCCAGCACGGTAATCAACTGGCGGAAGTTACCCGCTTGCCCCACCCCGCTGGGGCCAAAGGCCACCGCCAACAGTTTCACCACCAACAGCCCCACGCCAATCTTGATAAGCGTAGAGCCGGCGGTCCAAATCGATGCTTTTGCCAGCGACATATCAGGCGAAGAAGTTGAGAATGGTATTGATCACCGTGCGCTGAGTGACATCAGTCATATTGTAGAACAGCGGCAAACGTACCAACCGCGCGCTCTCCTGGCTGGTGAAGCGATCTTCCCCGGCAAAGCGGCCAAAGCGATCGCCCGCCGGGCAATCATGCAGTGGGATGTAATGGAATACCGTCATGATCTCGGCTTCTTTCATATAATCGATAAACGCCGTACGGTCTTCAACATCGCGCAGTTTGATATAGAACATATGCGCATTTTGCACGCAGTCCGCCGGGATGCTCGGCAGCACGATACGGCCCGCCTCGGCTAACGGCAGGAAACTGTCGTAATACTTCTGCCACAGCGCCAGACGGCGTTGGTTGATGCGGTCAGCCGCTTCCAGTTGGCCCCACAGATACGCGGCCTGCAGATCTGACATCAGATAGCTGGAGCCGATATCACGCCAGGTGTACTTATCCACCTGCCCACGGAAGAACTGGCTGCGGTTGGTGCCTTTCTCACGAATGACTTCCGCCCGATCAATCAGCGCCGGATCGTTAATCAGCGTAGCGCCACCCTCACCGCCTGCGGTGTAGTTTTTGGTTTCGTGAAAGCTAAAGCAGCCAATATGACCGATGGTACCCAGCGCTTTCCCCTTGTAGGTGGACATCACGCCCTGCGCGGCGTCTTCCACCACAAACAGCTCGTACTTCTTCGCCAGCGCCATGATGGTGTCCATCTCGCAGGCTACACCGGCGTAATGCACCGGTACAATGGCACGGGTCTTATCGGTGATGGCCGCTTCGATCTTGCTCTCATCGATGTTCATGGTATCCGGACGCAGATCGACAAACACCACGGTAGCGCCGCGCAGCACAAAGGCGTTGGCGGTTGAAACAAAGGTGAAGCTTGGCATGATCACTTCATCGCCCGGCTGGATATCCAGCAGGATCGCCGCCATCTCCAGCGAGGCGGTGCAGGACGGCGTCAACAGCACCTTCGGGCTGCCAAAACGCTGTTCCATCCACTGCTGGCAACGACGGGTAAATCCACCGTCACCACACAGCTTGCCACTGCCCATCGCAGCCTGCATATAGTCAAGTTCAGTGCCAACAACCGGTGGTGCGTTAAATGGGATCATGTCTTCCTCTGTATAACCAATACGAGGTGCTTTCAATAGCAGCACCCTGTCGTTGATAGAGCCGTAGTGCGGCGATGTTACCGAACTGGGTCGCAACCCGCAGACGCTGCAGTGACCGTTGGCGGCACTCGGCAATAACCGCCGCCATTAATCGAGAGCCAATTCCTTTGCCTGCCGCGCCGGGGAACGCCGCCAGCAGACCGATGCGGGCCTCCTGGCCACCGAGTTCGCGCAGGCTGACAAAGCCTTCCGGCTGCCCAGTATCGTCGAGTACCAGCAGGCATTGATGGTCAAAGGTTCCCAATACCGCCTTTTCGATCCATTCAGCATAAAAGCGGCCGCTGTCCTGGGCGTGATACCAGGGGGCGCGGAAACGGCTGGCGGTGAATACGCCGGCTGCCGCTGCGCGCAGCATCGGGATATCGGCCGGTACCGCCGGGCGAATGGCCTGCGTAGCCTCGGTATGAAGTGATGCACATTCCGTGCCGATATTCAGCACCAGATCGACTTCACCCTCAACCAGTTGGAAGCCCAAACGGGTCAAGCCGTCCACCAAAGCAGTCTGATGCGCCGGAATTTTGGCCTGCACTAATGCGTAGGCATCCAGTTCGGCCTCGGTGAGCATCGGAGCCGCCGTAGAGAAGTTGAGTTTGGCGCTGTTAAGGGCGAAAAACTCAGTTTCCCAGGCTAATGGCTCAATACTGGCGTGGGCGTGCATGCAGCAGATCCAGCAGATATTTTCCATAACCGGTTTTGAGCAACGATTGTGCGGCGCGTTTCACGCCCTCATCGTCCAGCCAGCCGTTACGCCAGGCAATCTCTTCCAGACAGGCAATTTTAAAGCCCTGACGTTTTTCCACCGTCTGCACAAAGCTGCTGGCTTCCAGCAGGCTGTCATGTGTGCCGGTATCCAGCCAGGCGAAGCCGCGCCCCAGCAGTTCAACCGTCAGTTCGCCACGCTCCAGGTACATCTGGTTAATGCTGGTGATCTCCAGCTCGCCGCGCTCCGAAGGTTTCACCTGTTTGGCGAACTCCACAACCTGGCTGTCGTAGAAATACAGCCCGGTCACCGCCCAATTGGATTTAGGCGCTTTCGGCTTTTCTTCGATCGACAGCGCACGGAAATTATCATCAAACTCCACCACGCCAAAGCGCTCGGGATCCATTACCTGATAACCGAACACGGTAGCGCCCTGCGTACGGGCGGCAACCGTCTTCAGTTTCGGACTAAAGCCCTGGCCAAAGTAAATGTTGTCACCCAGCACCAGGCAGCTCGGCTCGCCGGCGAGGAATTCTTCGCCAATCAAAAATGCCTGCGCCAGGCCGTCAGGACTGGGTTGTTCGGCATAACTGAGGTTAATGCCGAACTCTTCGCCGCTGCCCAATAAGCGTTTGAACGAGGGTAAATCTTCTGGGGTAGAGATGATTAAAATGTCGCGGATCCCCGCCAGCATCAAAACTGACAGTGGATAATAAATCATCGGCTTGTCGTAAATAGGTAATAGCTGTTTGGATACGCCGCGGGTAATCGGATGCAAGCGTGTGCCGGAACCGCCCGCCAGAATAATACCTTTCATACTCACTCCAGAATCCACAGGGCTACCGCTTAAGCGGTGGCCTCGCTAAATTTAGTCGGATAAACCTAAACGTTCACCCGCATAGGAACCGTCCTGAACGCGACGCCACCAGATTTCATTGTTCAGATACCAGGAAACCGTTTTGCGGATGCCGCTTTCAAAGGTTTCCTGCGGGCGCCAGCCCAGCTCCCGGTCAATTTTTCCGGCATCGATCGCGTAGCGCATATCATGGCCCGGACGATCCTTGACGTAGGTAATCAGGTCGCGGTATTTCTCCACGCCCTGTGGTTTGTTCGGCGCCAACTCTTCCAGCAGGTCGCAGATGGTCTGCACCACTTCAATATTCTTGCGCTCATTGTGGCCGCCGATATTGTAGGTTTCCCCTACCACGCCTTCGGTAACCACCTGGTACAGCGCGCGAGCGTGATCTTCGACGTATAACCAATCACGCACCTGCGCCCCGTCGCCATATACCGGCAAGGGTTTACCGGCAACGGCATTGAGTATCACCAGCGGGATCAGTTTCTCCGGGAAGTGATAGGGGCCGTAGTTATTGGAACAGTTGGTGACCAGGGTCGGCAGGCCATAAGTACGCAGCCAGGCGCGAACCAGGTGATCGCTGGAGGCCTTCGAGGCCGAATACGGGCTGCTTGGCGAGTAAGGCGTGGTTTCGGTAAACAGATCGTCCGTACCGTGCAGATCGCCATACACTTCGTCGGTGGAAATGTGGTGGAAACGGAAGCTTTGCTTCTTTGCCGCGTCCAGCGGCTGCCAATAATGGCGGGCCGCCTCCAGCATGGTGTAGGTGCCCACCACGTTGGTTTCAATAAATGCCGCCGGGCCGTCGATAGAACGGTCAACGTGGCTTTCTGCCGCCAGATGCATGATCACGTCCGGCTGGTACTCGGCAAACACCCGATCCAACGCCGCGCGATCGCAGATATCCACCTGTTCAAACGAATAACGAGGGTTATCGGCAACCACCGAAAGCGACTCCAGATTGCCCGCGTAGGTGAGCTTATCCAGCACCAGGACACTGTCCTGCGTGGCTTCGATAATATGCCTCACGACCGCGGAGCCAATAAAGCCGGCGCCTCCAGTGACTAAAATACGTTTCAACGCCAAACCCCTTTGGTATCCACGATCCAGGACTGCGTAATCTCTTCCGGCTTGATCGCCTTGAACTGTTTATGATCGACCAGCATCACGATCACGTCCGCCTGCTGCAACGCTTCTGGCAACTCTTTCAGCGTCACGTGGCCTACCAACGATTTCGGCAACTGTTCCACGTTTGGCTCAACGACCAGCGTTTCACCCACGTGCCAATCGGCAATCAGATGGGCCACTTCCACCGCCGGACTTTCACGCAGATCGTCGATATTTGGCTTGAAGGCCAGGCCGAAACAGGCAATTTTCACTTCTGAAGCGCGCTTGTCGGTCGCCGCCAGACAGTCGGCAACCGCCGCTTTCACGCGATCAACTACCCACAAAGGCTTTCCGTCATTCACCAGACGCGCAGTATGAATCAAACGTGCCTGCTGCGGGTTTTGCGACACGATAAACCAAGGGTCGACCGCGATGCAGTGGCCACCAACGCCAGGGCCTGGCTGCAGGATATTCACCCGCGGATGGCGGTTGGCCAAGCGAATAAGCTCCCAGACATTGATGCCCTGATCGGCGCAAATCAACGACAGTTCGTTGGCAAAGGCGATGTTCACGTCGCGGAAGCTATTTTCGGTGAGTTTGCACATCTCTGCAGTACGTGAATTGGTAATGACACACTCGCCTTCGAGGAAAATCTTGTACAACGCGCTGGCGCGCTCCGAACATTTTGGCGTCATGCCGCCAATAACGCGGTCGTTCTGAATCAGCTCAACCATCACCTGCCCTGGCAGAACGCGCTCTGGGCAATAAGCGATATTCACATCAGCGGCTTCACCCGCCTGCTGCGGGAAGCTGAGATCGCTGCGCGCCTCGGCCAGCCACTGCGCCATCTGCTCGGTGGCGCCGACCGGAGAGGTGGATTCCAGGATAACCAGATCGCCCTTTTTGAGCACCGGTGCCAGAGATTTGGCCGCAGCTTCTACATAGGCCAGATCCGGCTCATGGTCACCTTTAAACGGCGTTGGCACCGCAATCAGGAAAGCGTCCGCAGCCAGGGGTTGGGTCACCGCCTGCAGGTAGCCGCCGTCGACCGCGTCTTTCACCACTTTATCCAGATCGGGTTCAACGATGTGGATCGCGCCGCGATTAATGGTATCCACCGCATGTTGGTTAACATCTACGCCCACCACTTTTTTCTTGCGGGAGGCAAACGCCGCCGCCGTTGGCAGACCGATGTAACCCAGGCCGATAACCGAAATAGTGTTAAAACTCATAGTGTCACCTGATGATTCTTCAAAGCTTCGAGAATACGCTGGCAGGCATGCCCGTCACCGTAAGGGTTATGCGCCCGGCTCATGGCGTGATATTCGTCTTCGTCCGTCAGCAACTGGGTAACCGCATCAACAATTTTGGCTACGTCGGTTCCCACCAGACGCACCGTACCCGAATCGACCGCTTCCGGCCGCTCGGTGGTATCGCGCATCACCAGCACCGGTTTGCCCAATGACGGCGCTTCTTCCTGAATGCCGCCCGAGTCGGTCAGGATCATATAAGCGTTGGCCATCAGATACACAAAGGGCAAGTAATCCTGCGGGTCGATCAGGATGATGTTATCGATCCCTTTCAGAATGCGGTTGACCGGCTCGCTAACGTTGGGATTGAGATGTACCGGGTACACCACCTGCACATCGGGATGAGTGCGGGCAATTTCTGCCAGCGCACTGCAAATCCGCTCAAACCCGCCGCCAAAACTTTCACGACGGTGGCCGGTCACCAAGATCATTTTTTTGTCGGCATCCAGGAACGGATAACGCTGTGCCAGGCTGTCATGCAATGCAGCATCACCCATCACCCGATCGCGTACCCAGAACAATGCATCAATCACCGTGTTGCCGGTGACGAAGATATGATCGTCCGGTAACAGTTCGCGCAACAGGTTCTGACGCGAGTTTTCCGTCGGGGCAAAATGATACATCGCCAGATGGCCGGTCAGCTTGCGGTTAGCCTCTTCCGGCCATGGGGAGTAAAGGTCGCCGGTGCGCAGACCCGCCTCTACGTGCCCAACCGGGATACGCTGGTAAAACGCCGCCAAACTGGTCGCCAGCGTGGTGGTGGTATCACCATGAACCAGCACCACGTCCGGTTTGAATTCTTCAAGAACGCCTTTCAGGCCTTCCAGAATACGGCAGGTGATCTCACTCAATCCCTGGCCAGGCTTCATGATGTTCAGGTCGTAATCAGGCACTATCTCAAATAACCGCAATACCTGATCCAACATCTCACGATGCTGTGCCGTAACGCAGACTCTTGATTCAAAGGCTTCATCCTGAGCCAGGGCATGTACCAGCGGGGCCATTTTGATGGCTTCAGGTCTGGTGCCGAAAACAGTCAACACTTTCACAGCGAATCTCTTATTGTCGGTTAACCGCAGGCGTACCTGCGAATTGGGCGCTTATGCGCCCTTCAGCGAATTATTATATTATTTTTAATTACGCGGCCGACGCACCAGGGCAACACCTGCGCCAACCAAAGCACCCATCGCGCCCCACATGATCAACCAGAATATCCGCCGTGGGCTATCACGTTTTACCGGTTCTTCCGGGGTCCGCAAATAGCGGTAAGTCTGAAACTTCTCGTCCAACGTCGGGCCGACGTTTAATGTCGACAGCATCGCACGATTTTGATCGTAATCGAGATCGAAGGTTGGCCCTGAAGCCTGTAGCCCTTCCAAACGCGCCTGCAGCATAGGTTTACCCAGCAGGAACAGGTCGGAGTCCGGCAGTTGCTCTGTCGGCGTATCGGTCTGAGTCCGGCTGATACCCTGCGTCTCGGCAATCTTCAGTGCCTGTTGAATGGTATTCAATTCACGCTTATACACTGCCGCCGCCACCGCTTCCTGACGCTTGACCTGCGCCTTCATCGAGGTGGTACGGGCCGCCCAGGCACCCTGGATCTCTTCGTTCAAATGCTGCGCAGCGCGGTGACTGGCGAACGCCACATATTGACGCAACAGACGGTTGGCATCCGCCGCCGTTTCCGCCGTCAGCTTCACGCCGTCGTTCGGCACTTTTTTATCATCATGCGGTGTGAACTGAATATTGTTAATCAGTTCGTCGAGCAATGCCGCATCGGCAGCGGCATCGCCTTCCTGGCGCTGCTTGTAATAATCGCTCTGCAGCCAGAAATCGCGACGCGTATCGTAGGCCGCCAACTGCATAATGAATTCATTATAGGCTTCGTCAGCAATGCCGGGTTGATCGGTGCTGGCGGCCGGCATGGTCCGCACGTCCAGATTACGCAGGAATTGTTGCTGGGAATAATATCCCCCCAACGCATTCACTGTTGGCCGATCGGTAATCGCCGTCGCACTCCACTCCTGTTTCACCAGGTAGGAAACCATCAGCGCTACCACGGCGAATAACACCGCAATACCGATAATCCATGGCTTACCACGCCACAGGGTGCAGCACAGGCCGCGGATATCGAGTTCGTTATCCACCGCCGGGATATTCTTGTCAGACCTTGTTTCTGGATTCATCACTGCCCAAAAGCCTCTGGTTAAGATACTTGCTTATTGCCGTTCGAACGCCGCAGACGACGCTTGATACGCTTAATGTAACGTGCAACACGCCAGGCGCGTTTAATGCAGTAGCCGTACAAGAAGAAGGCAAGCAAGAATAATGCCAACATTACCCATTCAGGGATAAAAGTAAGGCGCTCGCCAAGCACGCCGATAGCCGCCAGCAAGGCTGCCGCCAGGGTAATCAACACGAAAGCCTGCCGTGGCGTAAAGCCTGCGCGCATAATCAAATGGTGAATGTGTTGGCGGTCTGGAGAGAAAGGGCTCATCCCTTTACGTAAACGGCGGTACATGATCGCAATCATGTCCATCAGCGGGATGGCAATAATCCACAACGCGGTAACCGGATTGATGGAGTGAGCTTTGCCCTGCGAACTTTGCACCAATAGCCAAATGGCGGTGAAACCGATCAGCGTGCTACCGGCATCCCCCATAAACACTTTATACCGGCGGCCAAGAATGCCGAGGTTAAGCAGAATATAAGGAACGATGGCGGCAATCATTGCGAAGCACCAGAAGGCCAGGTCAGAATGACCGCTCAGGTACAACAACACGCCCAGCGCACCGAAAGACACGCACGACAGCCCACCCAGCAGGCCATCAATACCGTCAACCATGTTAAAAGCGTTGATGGCTGCCCAAACGGCAAACAGCGTAACCAGGTAGCCAAACGGCCCCAGCAGCATTTCCCAATCGCCCAGCACATGACCCAAACTGCGCAGGTAAAGCCCGGCGAAAACCATCATCGCGATGCCGACCAGTGCCTGAACCAGCGCACGAATTTTCACGCTGATATCGAAACGATCGTCAAGAGCACCAACGAACACTAATATCCCCGCGCAAGCGAGGTAGAGTTTGCCATGCGCAATCGTTTGGTCAGAGATAAGAAAGGCGAAGCACAGCCCGGCATAAACAGAAATACCTCCGACCAGAGGGATCAGCCCCTGATGGCGTTTACGGTAATTAGGTTTATCAACCAGACCAATACGTTTTGCTGCTTTACGGGCAACAAAGAGAAAAGCCAAAGAAAACAGGAAAACAAATAGAATTTCAGTACTCATAGTGAGTAAGTTCACAGTTAACAAGATCTCTGTAGAAGATAAGGCAGCTTAACACGGGCGACAGGTTGCGCCATGGTATCCCGCTACCTTTCAGTCATTTCCTATGACGACAGCCATTCATTCTTATTCCACCGTGTTTGCCCGCTGTTTCGGCAGTAACAATGCGCGAGCGACGAAACGCCGACCGCAAATAAGATGAATTCTCAGTAAGTCACGAAAATAACTTACGTTTCCATTTCTGTTACTTATCGTATCTTCCAAAAGCAAAAAACGCCACGACTAGGCGTGGCGTTCTTGGAATATTTACTCAATTATGAGCGCATCGTCATTATGAGCGCTTCATCATATCGAAGAATTCATCGTTGGTCTTGGTCATGGCCAACTTGTTAATGAGGAATTCCATCGCATCAATCTCACCCATCGGGTGAATGATTTTACGCAGGATCCACATTTTCTGCAGTTCTTCAGAGGTGGTGAGTAATTCTTCTTTACGGGTACCAGAGCGGTTGTAATCGATAGCAGGGAATACGCGCTTCTCGGCGATTTTACGCGCCAGATGCAATTCCATGTTGCCGGTACCTTTAAACTCTTCGTAGATAACTTCGTCCATTTTCGACCCGGTATCGACCAGCGCGGTAGCGATGATGGTCAGGCTGCCGCCTTCCTCAACGTTACGTGCCGCACCGAAGAAACGCTTGGGACGATGCAGGGCGTTGGCATCCACACCACCGGTCAACACTTTACCGGAAGCCGGTACCACGGTGTTGTAGGCACGCGCCAGACGAGTGATGGAGTCAAGCAGGATGATCACGTCTTTCTTGTGCTCAACCAGACGCTTGGCCTTCTCAATCACCATTTCTGCAACCTGAACGTGGCGAGATGCCGGCTCGTCAAAGGTAGAAGCGATAACTTCACCCTTCACCAGACGCTGCATCTCGGTCACTTCTTCCGGACGTTCGTCGATCAGCAGGACCATCAGCACGCAGTCTGGGTGGTTGTAAGCGATGCTCTGCGCAATGTTCTGCAGCAGCATGGTTTTACCGGCTTTCGGCGGAGCAACAATCAGACCACGCTGACCACGACCAATCGGCGAAGCCAGGTCCAGCACGCGTGCTGTCAGGTCTTCGGTTGAGCCGTTGCCGCGTTCCATCCGCAGACGGGAGTTGGCATGCAGTGGGGTCAGGTTTTCGAACAGGATCTTGCTACGGGCGTTTTCCGGTTTGTCGTAGTTAACTTCGTTAACTTTCAACAGGGCAAAGTAGCGCTCGCCTTCTTTTGGCGGACGAATCTTACCGGAAACGGAGTCACCTGTACGGAGGTTAAAACGGCGGATTTGGCTAGGGGATACGTAGATGTCGTCGGGGCCTGCAAGGTAGGAACTGTCTCCAGAACGGAGGAAACCAAATCCATCCTGCAATATCTCCAACACGCCATCGCCGAAGATATCTTCTCCACTTTTCGCATGTTGCTTAAGGATAGAGAAGATAATGTCCTGCTTGCGCATGCGGGCAAGGTTTTCCAGCCCCATATTTTCGCCGAGAGTAATCAGCTCAGAAACCGGCGTATTCTTTAATTCGGTAAGATTCATAGTGGTGGGTTCTTAAACTCGGGGTATGTCTCGAACTTACATCGTGAATGGTATGGCAGCGGGATATCTCTTCCGGCTTTCTGGTGGTTGCATTGGCTTCCCTTGTTCATCCCAAAACTTAGCGAACTAAGCTGCGGAGACGCTTTCGGTTGCCGACTGGCCACGCCTTGAAATCCATTGGATATTCGTGCCTGTTTACTGGACGTTCGATCACCGGGCGCTGAGCCGTCACGGTAAGAAATGGCTTACAGAGGACGCGCGCAATGACGGTTTAAGATCGAAGGTACCTTAAAATTGATTTTGCAAAACCTTTTGATTGCTAAAACGCGGGCTGAGTTCATTTTTTCTTTCAACGCCAGCGGTTCAACACAGAGTAAAGCTTTAGATTTAGACTCTTTAGATTTAAAACTTCGGGCAAGTTCTATATGCAGTATGGTTAAACTTAACACGCTTCTGGGCAGGCGTCTAGCGGTGAATTGAACATCCCCGCCAGACGCCTGTATATCCCCGTTGTCTCTCACGCAGCAGCGTTTTTAGCCGCCGCATCACATCCATTGGGCATAGGGCTTCCCGCCCGATTACAGATTCGCGTTAAGGAAATCTTTGAGCTGACCTTTGGACAGCGCACCAACCTTGGTCGCGGCCACTTCACCGTTCTTGAACAGCAACAGCGTAGGGATACCACGGATACCGTACTTGGGTGCGGTTGCCGGGTTCTGGTCGATATTCAGCTTGGTGATGGTCAGCTTGCCTTCGAACTCTTCGGCAATCTCATCCAGAATCGGAGCAATCATCTTGCACGGCCCACACCATTCAGCCCAGAAATCGACCAGGATTGGCCCTTCAGCTTTCAGCACGTCGGTGTCGAAGCTGCCGTCAGTCAGGTGAATAATTTTATCGCTCATGTTCTACTCCAAAGGATTGTGTCTACCTTGTTGGTGTAGCATTAACCAACCTAAGGTGACTTTATTTCACCGGATACGCTTTCGTAAAGCAATAGTTAGCTGATATTCTACCACACTATGAGCAAAACACACTTGACCGAACAGAAGTTTTCCGACTTCGCCCTGCACCCGTTAGTCCTTGAAGCCCTTGAAAAGAAAGGGTTTCAACATTGCACGCCTATCCAGGCGTTAGCATTGCCGCTCACGCTCTCTGGGCGTGACGTTGCAGGTCAGGCGCAAACCGGTACCGGAAAGACGTTGGCATTTTTAACGTCTACTTTTCACTATTTGCTTTCTCACCCGGCGAAACAGGATCGCAAGATCAACCAGCCGCGCGCCTTGATCATGGCGCCAACGCGTGAACTCGCGGTGCAGATCCACTCCGATGCGGAAGCCCTGTCCCAGTCCACCGGCCTGAAAATGGGTCTGGCGTACGGCGGCGATGGCTACGACAAACAGCTGAAAGTGCTGGAAAGCGGCGTGGATATCCTGGTGGGAACTACCGGTCGTTTAATTGATTACGCCAAACAGAACTATATCGATCTGGGCGCGATCCAGGTTGTGGTGCTGGATGAAGCCGACCGCATGTACGATCTGGGCTTTATCAAAGACATTCGCTGGTTGTTCCGCCGCATGCCTGCGGTCGATCAACGCCTGAACATGCTGTTCTCTGCCACCCTTTCCTACCGCGTACGCGAGCTGGCTTTCGAGCAGATGAACAACGCTGAATATGTTGAAGTGGAACCGGAACAGAAAACCGGCCACCGCATTAAAGAAGAATTGTTCTACCCGTCCAACGAAGAAAAAATGCGTCTGCTGCAGACGTTGATCGAAGAAGAGTGGCCTGACCGCTGCATCATCTTCGCCAACACCAAGCACCGCTGTGAAGACGTTTGGGGCCATCTGGCTGCCGATGGTCACCGCGTAGGCCTGTTGACCGGCGATGTGGCGCAGAAAAAACGCCTGCGTATTCTCGATGACTTCACCAAGGGCAACCTCGATATTCTGGTCGCCACCGACGTCGCTGCCCGCGGCCTGCATATTCCGTTGGTTACCCACGTCTTCAACTACGACTTGCCTGACGACTGCGAAGACTACGTTCACCGTATCGGTCGTACCGGCCGTGCCGGCGAAAGCGGTCATTCCATCAGCCTGGCTTGTGAAGAGTATGCGCTCAACCTGCCGGCGATCGAAACCTACACCGGTCATAGCATTCCGGTGAGCAAGTACAACAGTGATGCGTTATTGAGTGATCTGCCTGCGCCGAAACGCCTGGCACGTCCTCGCGGCGGCAACGGCCCACGCCGTAACTCCGCGCCACGTCGTGGCGGTGCGCCACGCAATAACCGTAAACGTTCAGGCTGATAGACCATGCTCAGTTCCAGCGCACTTTATGCCGCTATCGACCTTGGCTCCAACAGCTTCCACATGTTGGTGGTGCGCGAGGTGGCCGGCAGTATTCAGACTTTGGCGCGCATCAAGCGCAAGGTGCGTCTGGCTGCCGGGCTGGATCAAAATAATCTCCTGTCGCATGAAGCCATGCAGCGCGGCTGGCAATGCCTGAAGTTGTTCTCCGAACGCCTGCAGGACATTCCACGCGCACAGATCCGAGTGGTCGCCACGGCTACGCTGCGTCTGGCATCCAATGCCGATGAGTTTCTGCAAAACGCAGAGCAAATTCTCGGCTGCCCGATCCAGGTGATCAGCGGTGAAGAAGAAGCACGGCTGATCTACCACGGCGTTGCCCATACTACCGGCGGCCCGGATCAGCGTTTAGTGGTCGATATCGGCGGCGGTAGCACCGAGCTGGTTACCGGTACCGGCGCACAGGCGGCTCAGCTGTACAGCCTGTCGATGGGTTGTGTCACCTGGCTGGAGCGGTTCTTCAGCGATCGTAATCTGGGGCTGGAGAATTTTGAGCGGGCCGAACAGGCTGCACGTGAAATGGTGCGTCCCATCGCGCCACAGCTGCGTCAGCACGGTTGGCAAGTCTGCGTTGGTGCTTCCGGCACCGTTCAGGCGCTGCAGGAAATCATGGTGGCACAGGGCATGGATGAACGCATCACCCTGTCCAAACTGCGCCAATTGAAACAGCGCGCCATTCAGTGCGGCAAGCTGGAAGAGTTGGAAATTGAAGGGCTGACGCTGGAGCGGGCTCTGGTGTTCCCAAGCGGGCTGTCGATCCTGCTGGCGATTTTCCAGGAGCTGGGCATCGAAAGCATGATGCTGGCCGGCGGCGCACTGCGCGAAGGACTGGTCTACGGCATGTTGCATCTGCCGGTCGAACAGGACATCCGCAGCCGTACCATTCGCAACCTGCAACGACGTTATCTGTTGGATACCGAGCAAGCCGAGCGCGTCAGCCAACTGGCCGCCAACTTCTCGCAGCAGGTGAGCAATGAATGGCAATTGGATGCGCGATGTCGCGAGTTATTGCACAGCGCCTGTCTGATCCACGAAATCGGCCTCAGCGTTGATTTCAAACAGGCACCGCAACACGCAGCCTACCTGATCCGCCATCTGGATTTACCCGGTTTCACCCCGGCGCAGAAAAAACTGCTGGCCACCCTGCTGCAAAACCAGAGCAACACTATCGATCTGCCACTGCTGAGCCAGCAAAACGCCCTGCCGCCGCGTACGGCGCAACGTTTATGCCGGATTTTACGCCTGGCCATCATCTTCGCCAGCCGTCGTCGCGACGACACGCTGCCGGCGGTACGCCTGCGTGCCAATAATGATGATGAGCTGACGGTGATCCTGCCGCCAGGTTGGCTGGAGCAGCACCCGCTACGGGCGGAGGCGCTGGATCAGGAAAGTCATTGGCAAAGCTATGTTCATTGGCCGTTGATACTGGAAGAACAACGTTGATATGACAAGGGCGCGAATAGCACCCTTGAGTTTGATGACAAAGTTGTCTTTGAATCCGAGATACCCGGGCCTAGCGCATCGAGGGGCGCTCCGGCGGGCAAGCCGCTACGACCCCTTCGGCACGCTCTCCCTAATAACGGGCTTTGTCAGTAGTCTGAAGGGCGCCAATAGCGCCCTTAATTTTAACTTCCGCCTTTAGCCTTAGCCAACTGGGCGCGAATATTCGCCAGATGGCTCTGCCCTTTTTGCATCCGTTCTTGCGGACTGACCACCTTACGTTCACTTTCCCACGCCAGGTCATCCTGCGGCAGCTCCAGCAAGAAACGACTGGGTTCCGGCCGCACCAGTTCGCCATATTGGCGACGTTCGCGACACAGGGTGAAAATCAGCTCTTTTTGGGCGCGAGTGATCCCCACATAGGCCAAACGCCGCTCTTCATCGACGTTATCCTCGTCAATGCTGCTCTGATGCGGCAGTAACCCCTCCTCCATCCCCACCAGGAAGACATAGGGGAACTCCAGCCCTTTGGAAGCATGCAGCGTCATCAACTGAACCTGATCCAGTTCCTCGTCGCTTTCGCCGCGTTCCATCATGTCGCGCAGGGTAAAGCGCGTTACCACCTGGGTCAGCGTCATTGGCTCGTCCAGCTCGCTGCCTTCGAGCATTTCCGTCATCCAGCCGAACAGCGTATTGACGTTTTTCATGCGCATTTCGGCGGCTTTCGGGCTGGGTGAAGTTTCAAACAGCCAGCTTTCGTAATCTACGCCGCGGATCAGATCGCGCACCGCGGCTATCGGCTCACGCTCCGCCAACTGAGCAATCCCGTCCAGCCAGTGAGTGAAGCGTTGCAGCGACTCTAACCCACGACCGGTCAGGTGCTGGCTCAGGCCGAGATCGAAACTGGCGCGGAACAGGCTTTTGTTACGTTGATTGGCCCACTCACCCAGTTTTTGCAGCGTTGCCGGGCCAATCTCGCGCTTTGGCGTGTTAACGATGCGCAGAAATGCGCTGTCATCATCCTGGTTAGTCAGAACACGCAGGTAGGCTAGCAGATCCTTGATTTCCGGCCGCGAGAAAAACGAGGTGCCACCGGAAATTTTGTAAGGGATGCGGTTTTGCATCAGCATTTTTTCAAACAGCCGTGACTGATGGTTACCACGATAAAGGATCGCATAATCGCCGTAGTTGGTTTTCTTCACGAAGTGATGAGCAATCAGCTCCCCGACGACGCGCTCGGCCTCATGATCCTCATTATTGGCGGTCACCACCTTCAGCTCTTCGCCGTAACCCAGCTCGGAAAACAGCCGTTTTTCAAACACGTGCGGGTTATTGGCGATCAGGATATTCGCCGCCTTCAGGATACGCTCGCTGGAGCGGTAGTTCTGCTCCAGCTTAATCACCTGCAGTGCCGGAAAGTCTTCCTTCAACAGCACCAGGTTCTGTGGACGCGCACCACGCCAGGAGTAAATCGACTGATCGTCATCCCCCACCACGGTGAAACGCGCGCGGTTACCCACCAGCAACTTCACCAGTTCGTACTGACTGGTGTTGGTGTCCTGATATTCATCCACCAACAGATAACGAATACGGTTCTGCCAGCGTTCGCGCACTTCTTCATTGCGCTGCAGCAGCAGAGTCGGCAGCAGGATTAAATCGTCAAAATCCAGCACGTTACAGGCACGCATATGCGCGTGATACAGGCCGTAGCAATGCGCGAACAGCTTGTCGCGTTCAGAGCGCGCCAGCTCCATCGCCTTCTGGGGATCGACCAGATCATTCTTCCAGTTGGAGATGGTGGAAATCAGCTGCGCTACCAGCGTCTTGTCATTCTCCAGCCATTTCTCGGTCAGTTCTTTCAACAGCGCCAGCTGATCCTGATCGTCGAAAAGTGAGAAGTTGGACTTCATCCCCAGCGCGACATATTCACGTTTGATGATTTCCAGCCCCAGCGTGTGGAAAGTGGAAATCATCAGTCCGCGTGCTTCTTTGCGCCCCATGGTTTGCGCCACACGCTCTTTCATCTCGCGCGCAGCCTTATTGGTAAAGGTCACGGCGGCGATTTGCCGCGCCTGATAACCACAGTTGTGGATCAGGTGAGCGATTTTGTTGGTGATGACGCGCGTCTTGCCGGAACCGGCACCGGCCAGCACCAGACAGGGCCCGGTAACGAATTCGACGGCTTGTTGTTGGCTGGGATTTAATCGCATGGCGCTTTATTGCTCGACTTTATAACGTAGGAGGGGA
Source organism: Serratia sp. AR11 (assembly GCF_056376275.1). Classification (NCBI taxonomy): domain Bacteria; kingdom Pseudomonadati; phylum Pseudomonadota; class Gammaproteobacteria; order Enterobacterales; family Yersiniaceae; genus Serratia; species Serratia sp. AR11. The sequence goes on along the minus strand of NZ_CM150739.1, from coordinate 139,914 downwards.
TTGTAGCAGAAAGCACCGATGAGATTTAACGGGTATAATCAGCGCAATTTCTGTATCGATAAAGGCAATACCATGGCAAAGACGGCGTGCGCCCTGCACATTCTGGTAGATAACGAAAAACTGGCCGATGAACTGCTGGCCAAGCTTAAACGCGGCGTCAGTTTCGACACCCTGGCGCGCAAATACTCAACTTGCCCATCAAAACGCAATGGCGGCTCTTTGGGCGAGTTCAACAAGGGCACCATGGTGGCCGCCTTCGATAAAGCGGTGTTCAGCATTCCGCTGCTCAAGCCCTACGGCCCGGTCAAAACCCAGTTCGGCTACCACATCATCAAAGTGCTGTATCGCAGCTGATTGAGGGGGCAAGCGCCCCCTCTATTCTTACTGTGCGCTGGTTTCCGGCGCTGGAGCGGTATCGGTAGGTTTAACTTCTTCCGATACCACGGCTGGTGCCGGGGACATAATGCCGTTATAGGTTTCCTGTAACTGCTTCATGCTCATCTCTGGCTCGCCTTTCGGCTGCATCAACACCAGGGTCGCATCTTGCGAAAGCTGAAGTTTCAGCTCCTGATTCAGCGCTTCCAGCGTCAATCCGCTCAAGAACTCCTGACGAAGCTTTTGATACTGCTCCGGCGCGATATCCACTACGCCACTCTGTTGCGAACGCAGGCGCTGGCTCATCAACACATCCGTATCGGTACGGGCATAGGTGGCAAACAGCTTGCTGAGTTGATCGTTTTTCTGCGCCAGCAGGGCGTTAAACTCGTCTTGCGACAAACCGTTATTACGCACGTTAGCCAACTCGCGGGCGATAAAGCCCAGGCTGTTGTTCAGGTTGTTGTTTGGCGTGTCCAGATGGATGGCACATTGGGCGCGTTGGTATTGCACCCGGCAATCGAAGCCCAGATGCAGGTTTTTCTGGTCACTCTTGTCCAGCACCTGCTGGAGATGCCAGAACAACGCTTCGCGAGCCATATCCCCGCGCCAATAGCGGCTCAGATTTTGCGAGTCACGGATCGGGTGCCAGGGTGCATCCCACATGATCGACAGCGTATCCTGTTTCACCTGTTCGCTGATCAGGCTGACCGGCTGCGGTGGCAGGGACGTCAGCGTTGGCATCAGGGCCGGCGTTTCACGCTTGCCTTGTAGCGGCGAGAAGGCTTTGTTGATTTGCTCGCTCAGGCTACGGCTGTCTACCTTGCCCACCACGTACAGCGTCATCGCGTCCGGGGTGTACCACTGCTGGTAGAATTTCTTCAGTTGATCAACATTCACCGGTCGCTTGGGTGGCTGGGCCGGATCGTGTGCCAGCATCGTCGAGCCTTTCAGGCGATAGCGCCACCAGGCATCTTTGGGATTCGGTGGGAAAGTGCCAACCGGATCGATGCTGGAGTTGACCACCGCATGCACCGTATGTTCGTCGATCGCCAGCTTGCCGGTGGTATCGGAAAGCCACGTCAGCGCTTCTTTCAGCAGGTCTGGGCGGTTATTCGGCAAACTGAGATTATAAATGGTGAAGTCATAAGAACTGATGGCCGGCGGCAGTGGGCGGTCGCTGTCTACGCTTTGTTGCCACAGTGAACGCAACTGCGGTGGCGTAAAGCTTTCGCTGCGCGCCAACGACAGGCGCGGCAACAGATGGGCGAAGCCAATCTGCTGTGAAGACTCCACTAAAGAGCCAGTGTTAACCATCAACCGTAGTTCGACGCGATCGCTCGGCCGCTGCGGTGTGTCTAATATCTGCCATGAAAACCCGTTGGCCAACGCCCCCTGCTGCCAGGCAGGGTCGGGTTGTAGTGCTTCAGCCTGCACGCTGCTGTTGGCTGCAGCCAACAGCAGCCCACCTGCTATGAGATGAATTCTGGTGCCCTGCATGTGAACCCCTACTTAATGACTATCCAATTTCTTTATGCAAATGCGGATATTCCATTTACCGGAATATTAGGCTGCGACCAACAGCCTACAAACAAAACGCCCTGAGTTTCACAGTGGGGCGGAAAGCAGAAAGTGTACCATCGAGTTAGACCGCGCGCCTTTGCGGATGTCACTCATTAGTGTGAAAAATAATGGATAACCGTATTTTTAATGCAAGAAATCATTACGCGGGGGGATAAAACATCACCGATTGCCGTGGCAACCGGTGATTTGAGGATAAAATCAGGCCGAAGGCAGTGTTTTATCGGCTCCTGAGCCAGGCTTGTTGGACAGGGTGTCATGCAGCTGCTTTTCATCCAGCTGTTTACACCATTTTGCTACCACCACCGTGGCCACGCCGTTACCGACCAGGTTGGTCAGCGCACGGGCTTCGGACATAAAGCGGTCAATGCCCAGAATCAGCGCCAGACCGGCCAGCGGCAGATGACCGACGGCGGAAATGGTGGCGGCCAGCACGATAAAGCCACTGCCGGTCACCCCTGCCGCCCCTTTAGAGGACAGCAACAGCACCACCAGCAGCGTGACCTGATGGATAACATCCATATGGGTGTTGGTCGCCTGCGCGATAAACACCGCAGCCATGGTCAGGTAGATTGAGGTACCGTCCAGGTTAAAGGAATAGCCGGTCGGAATAACCAGGCCCACCACCGATTTTTTGCAGCCCAGCTTTTCCATCTTGTCGAGCATGCGTGGCAGTACCGACTCAGAAGAGGAAGTCCCGAGCACGATCAACAACTCTTCTTTGATGTAGCGAACAAACTTGAAAATGCTAAAGCCGTTGGCGCGGGCAATCGAGCCCAGCACCACCACCACGAACAGAACGCAGGTGAGATAGAAGCAGGCGATCAGCTGACCGAGCTGCAGCAGCGAGCCCACGCCATACTTGCCTATGGTGAACGCCATTGCCCCAAAGGCACCCAACGGCGCCAGGCGCATAATCATATTGATGATGCCGAAGATCACGCGGGAGAAGCTTTCGATCACATTAAAGATCAGTTGGCCCTTATCACCCAGGCGATGCAGGGCAAAACCGAACAGCACGGCAAACAGCAGCACCTGCAGAATATTGCCGCTGGCGAAAGCACCGATCACGCTACCGGGGATGATGTCCAGCAGGAACGGGACAATGCCCTGCTGCTGGGCTTGTTCGGCGTAAACCGCCACCGCCTTGGCATCCAGCGTGCCAGGGTCGATGTTCATCCCGGCACCCGGCTGTACCAGGTTGACGATCAGCAAACCAATCAGCAGCGCAATGGTGCTGACAATTTCAAAATAGAGCAGTGCAATCGCACCGGTACGGCCTACGGCCTTCATGCTTTCCATGCCCGCGATACCGGTCACCACGGTACAGAAGATCACCGGAGCGATGATCATTTTAATCAGTTTGACGAATCCATCGCCCAGAGGTTTCATCTGCGCGCCAATGTCAGGGTAGAAATGGCCAAGCAGGACACCCAGCGTAATCGCTGTCAGCACCTGAAAATAGAGGCTCTTAAAGATAGTGAGTTTCATATGAACATCCTTTGGGGGGGAAGACACGCACCAGGCGGTAGTCTAGTTATCTCGCCTGTTCATCGCTTGCGCGGAAAATAACACCCACCTAACAACATGGAAATAATTTGTTGCACCAATAGATACATGTTGATACGAATTTAAGAGCTGAAACGCGCCAGCCCAAATGCAAGGCTGTAAATTGCGTAACCCATTGTTTGCACTAACGCGAAAGAGGTAGATAACACTGGCGATTTTCGGACGGGATTATTGGGCGACGTGGCTGTCACCCATGGCGAAAGGCAAAAGGGGGATCAGGCCGGAGGCCGGCAGAACTCGGCTTCAAACTCACTGCGCGGTAACGGACGAGCAAACAAAAAGCCCTGCCCGCTATGAATACCCTGCTGCAACAGCCAGTCACGCTGCTCGGCATTTTCGACGCCTTCGGCCATCACCGGCAGCGCCAGCACCTCAGAAATCGAACTGACAATACGCACCATAGCGTCGTCCGTCGGCAGGCCCTGAATAAAGCTCTTGTCGATTTTAATCAAATCGATCGGCAGGCATTTCAATCGGTTGAGGTAATTAAGGCTGGAATATCCCATGCCGAAGTCATCCAGCGCGATGGAAAGCCCCAAATCGTGTAACTCCCGCAACAGCGCCAACGCACGATCGAGATCGTCAATACGCACCGTTTCGGTAATTTCCAGCAACAGCTTGCGCGGATCAATCTGATACTGCGCCAGCAGGCTCTTCAGGTGTGGAATAAAATCTTCATGCTTCATCTGGATTGGGGAGACATTGACCGCCAGCGGCAGCGTAATGCCACGGGCCTGCCAATCGGCCAGGATCAGGCAAGCCTCTTCCAGCACCCAGTTGCCGAGCGGCACAATCACGCCCAGTTCTTCGGCTAACGGAATAACGTCTGCCGGCAGGGTAAAGCTGCCGTCGTACTGCTGCCAGCGCAGCAAGGCCTCGGCACCGATCACCGAGTTGGACTGCATATCGACCTGCGGCTGTAAAAACAGGGTGAAACGGCGCTGCTCGATGGCATGCAGAATTTCACTTTCCTGCGTCAAACGCTTTTGAGTACGTTCCGTCAGGCTGGGTTCGAAGAACAGCACCTGATTTTTGCCTTCGCGGTGCGCCGACATCATCGCCGAGGTGGCACTGCGCAATAGCTGCTCCGCACTTTCCCCCGGATTAAGATAATGGGCGATACCGATGCTGGCGCTGGGTCGCAACGGCATCTCCTGCAGGCTCAGCGGCGCATTAATCTGCGCCATGATACGACGCGCCAGTTGCATGGCGTGGAACGGACGCTCGACGCCTTTGGCCAAAATGGCAAACTCGGTTTTGCTCAGCTGCGCCAGCACGCCGTTTTCATCGATGCACTCACGCAGCTTCTTCACCAGCGTCAACAGCAGCACTTCTCGCATTGCCGGATTGAGCACGCCGGAGGCCTCATGCAGGGTTTCAATGCTGATCACCAGCAAGTTAAAACGCTCGGGCCGCAGGCTGGAGGCAATATGCTGCTCCAGCAGGGCGGTGAACAGCGCCTGATTTGGCAGCTCGGTGACCGGATGATGGGTGCTCATGCGGCTCATTTCGGCATAGGCTTTGGCCAGCCGCTGCTGATTGCGGTTGTAGTTGCGCACCAGCAGCCCCAGTTCGTCGTCCTGGTGTAACGCCGGCAGCATCAGTTGATGGTATGGCGCCTCTTCCTGGGAAATATTTTCCAGCTCTTTGGCCATCGCCCGCAGCGGATGCACCATCAGCCGGTTCATACACCAGCTAATGGAGACCGACAGGATCAGCGCCAGCAGCAAATAGGTCGATAACATGGTCGACAACATGCTGAGAATGAACTGGTACATACGGAACGAATCGGCCTGCAGTACCAGATAAGCCAATGGCTGCGGGTTGGCCGGCACGCGCTCCAGCGAATAGAGCGGAACGGAAATCTGGATTGGCAGCTCGAACAGGCGAGCAATCAGCGTCGGTACCGGGCGTTCCGGCGGAAAATTGGCGTGTAATGCCTGGAATTCGTTCGGCAGTACGATATCCGCCCGGCTCAGAATGCCGACCGGCAGCAGGGTATTCAGCACCCGCTTGGTTTCCGGCACGTCCATGCGCAGCACGGCCTCCGCCAGCGGCTGGCGTACGGAATGAGCAATATTTTCCAGTTGCTGGGCATAGTCATCCCTGCGCTGCTGCACAAAATGGAATAACTGGATCACGATAAAGATACAGATTGTCACCAGCGCTACGCCGGAAACCGTTGCCATCTGTTTAATCGTTAATGAACGCCTGACCCGCAAACCTGCTCTCCGCTAATTCGGGCTGAAATAAAAAAGGGATGAATAATACCCATCCCTCGGACCGGTCTGAGTATACTCGATTGTCAGCTGTTTTTATCTTGCCATACCCAGGACAAAACCTAGAAAACCGCGGGTTTCAGTATTTTCCTAATGAAACGCGGCTTATAAAGCCGGTTATTAGTGATAGCGCCCCTCGGTGCGCCAGGCCCGGGTATCTCAGGCTATAGACCAAACTCACACAGGGTAGCAAAACTACCCTGTGCCGACACTCTGAATCTACCTGAATTGGGTTACTTGAAATCGGCGTATGGCGTCAGCGGCTGCGGCGGTAAATCCAGGTCGCCTTGCCAACCGGCCATCGAATAACGCAGATAGATTAACGCGTGGCTTGGCGTATAGTCTTTCGCCTGCTGGATATCAAGCCCGGCCCCCAGCGTCCAGTGCGAACTGAGGCGTCGCTCGACAATGGCCCGCAGGGTATAACCGACACCGGAAGAGGAGCTGCCGTCTTCTACCGCAAACTTGTCCGGCAGTGAATCCGGGATCAGTCCTTGCAGCGGATAACGTTGCTGACTGTTGGTTTTCGAATGGGACAACGACACCGACCCACCCAGCTCCCATGACCAGTTCTCGGTCCGCTGGCGATAATTGACCGGCACCGCCAGCGACATATATTGCTGCGGGCTGTAATAGCCGCCCTGGCCGAGAGAGTAACCACTCAAATCCTTCTGATAGTGCCACAGCATGGTGTTCAGCCCGACGGTGACGCGACGGTTATCTTCGTTGATCAGCTTATAATAATAACCGGCCATAAAACGTTCACGTTGGTTATCCTCAACGTTTTTACCGGTCAACTGATGTGCGCTGAGATCGGCCCAGACGCCATGAGCCTCGCCGCGATCGTAACTGCCGCTCAGGCTGACCCCGGTGGCGCGTACGCCGCCCCAGGTGGTGCCGGTGTTCGGATCTTTGGTGCCGCCAAACGCCAGCAATGAGCTGGAAATCGGCCGCCGCGATGCCGCCAGCGTCCAGCCAATGTGGTTCCAGTCACTGCTGTAGGCCAGCCCGCCGACCCAGTCGACCACGTCGAAGCCCATCGGCGTGGTGCCGATATCCCCCGCCCAGCGATCGTTCTTCCAGCCAACCGCCACGCTGGTGCCGGTGGTTTTCTGATGTTCGTCGCCGCTACACCCCTGGGTATTACAGGTGCCAAAGGTCTCGTAATATTTACCGCTGCCGTCGGTAGAGAAACTGCCGGCATCCAACTGCACGGTATCGGAACGGAAAAATGCCCGCCCGTCGTACAACGGCATATCCACCTGCAGCATGGTGTCGTGCGCTTTGTAATCGGAGATACCGCCGGTACCGCTCGAGCCCCAGTAATCGTGATCGAGCGTGACGTTAACGTCCTGCTGACGGTACAAATCCGCCGCGTCCGAGCGAATACCCCGCTTGAGCCAGTCGTCGCTCGGGTTGTTGCGTGTCAGATAGGTATAACTGTCGTTATCCTGCGGCACGCTCGGCGCAATGCCGCTGGCCACCATCGCCTGTTTATAATCCTGTTGCGCCAGCGCCGGTTGGAGTTGGTCGCGCTCGAGCCGGGCCGCATCGCGGTAAATCAACGCCTTCGACTGGCTTGCCGGCTCTGATTGGGCCGCGGTTTTTAGCCGGGTAAAGATATCGGTGGCTTTTTGCGGTTCGCCAACGGCATACCAGGCGTTAGCCTCCCGTCGCTCGCTGTTGCCTGAGGGAGTTGGCTCCGGCGCTTTGGTTTGCAGCCGTTGACGTGCCTCACCCAGCTTGCCCTGCGCCACATAGGCCTCGATTTCGCCCAGTCGCGCATCTGGGTTATTCGGTTCGCGAACCCGCACCCGCTGATAGTCAGCCAGTGCGGCGTCATAGTCACCCCGTGCCAGCGCCCAATCGGCCAACTGGAGGTCGATTCGGGTGTCCGCCGGCTGGCGGCGCAAATAAGCCACGGCACCCGGCTCATCACCTGCGGCGCGTAGCTGCTCGGCATGCTCCAGCGTCGCCTGCATTTTCAAACGCTGCGCCAGTTCGCGCATATTGTCGTTCCACTGTGCGCTGGGTAAAGCATTCAACTCTGCCAGCGCCTGCTGGTCGCGATCGCTGCCGGAGAGATACAGCGCATAGGCATAGGCCAACTGTGGGTTGCCACGCTGTTTTTGCGCCAGCCGAGCAAACAGGGCATCCGCCTGTTGTGACTGCCCAGCCTGACGCAGCGTTTGCGCGTAGTGGTAGGTCAACCAGACGTCATCGGGGTCCATCTGCTGGGCGCGGCGATATTTTTCCGCCGCCTGATGCCATTGCTTTTGCTGTACCAACTGCTCGGCCTGCTGCTTGAGCATATCGAGCTGCAAACCCTCGAGCGTACTGCGCATTTTGTTTTGCTGGCTGCGCGGCAGACTGTTGAGATAGGCCAGCGCCTTTTCCGGCGACTGACGCTGATAGATATTCACCAGACCGCGCACCGCACTGCCGCTGCCCGGATCCAGCCGTAGCGCCTGCTGATAGAAACGCTCGGCGGCGGAGTCATCTTTACGCGCGACCGCAACGTCACCCAGGCCGATCACGGCACTGCTGTCGGTGTTGTCGAATTGCCGCGCCTGTTGGTATTTTTGCTGCGCCAGCGCCAAATTGCCGGCTTTCAACGCCTTGTCACCTTCGTCGACCGCCAGCCAATAGCTGTTGCTCTTGATCAAACTCTGCCATTTGCTGCTGCCATAGCCGCTTTTATCGGCCTGCAACGCCTGGCGGAACAGGCTCAACGCTTGCGGACGGTTACCTGCGCGGGAATAAGCCTGCCCCAGTGCACCCAGCACTTCGGCGTCATTGGGAGAAGCCGCCAGCGCTTTCTTCAGTTCGGGAATGGCGGCACGGCTGCCGCCCTTGTCGACCTGCGCCAGCCCACGCACCCGCGCCAGATAGGTCGGGTCGGACAACAACGCCTGCTGCCGGGCCAGTTCCTGCCGGGCGCTGACCGCCTGATCGCCGGTTTCAAACACCCCGAGAAAACGGTTCAGAGCCGCCACGCTTTGCGGGCTGACCGGCATGGCTTTCACTTTCTCCAGCCACAGATCGGCGGCATCCCCGCGACCGGCCGGGTCCGCGGCCACTTTCTGCAGTAAATCATAGGCCTGCGCGTCACGATCCTGACTAAACAGCATCCGTGCCAGCGACATGCGCAGCGGCACGTTGCCGGAATATTGCTGATCCAACGTCTGCAGTTGTTTCAGCGCCGCCGCTTCCTGCCCGGGCAGCCGAGCCACCAGCCGCCAGTATTCCACCGCCAGCTCAAGCGTCGGCGGATCCCCATGGAACAGAGCGTCATATTGCGCCTTGGCCTCCGGCAAACGACCGGCGGTCGCCATCAGCCGCGCCTGCTGCAACTTTTGGCGGGTTTCCGTTTGGGTCAGCAGCATATTCATTTCCGCCTGGCGATAGGCGCTGGACTGCGGCGCAATCTTTTTCAGCTTATCCAACTGCTGTTGCGCCAATGCCTGATTCCCCTGGCGTAACGCCAGGCGCATACGCGCTGAAATCACCTCCGGGTTGTTCGGATCCATCAGTTCAAGCCGGTAGAGCGATTGGCGAACCAGCTCATCTTTGTTGCCGGCCTCGCCAACGCGCACCTGCTCCAGCAGCCACTGTTCCGGCGCGACGGTTTCTGCCCCCTGCGCCTGCGGTAGCATTGCCAGACTTAAAGGCACCAGCCCCAGCCAGTTTATTCGGAAGTTACGCATTGGCCGCCCCAGGAGGGTTGAAGTTCACCCTGCCGATTAAAACGATAACGTTGTTGATCCCATCCCTGGCCAAACAGCGCCAGCGAGGCGCTGAAATAGGCGTCGTCGCCCGGCGGGTTTTGCTTAATGCGTTGGCGTTGTACCTGTAACGCCTCGGGTTGATTGGCCAGCATCGGCAACATCGAGGCAGAAAAACCTACCGGGCCGTTACCCGTGGTTTTGCCGCTGGCGGTGTCGGTTTTCTCCGGCGGCACGCCCTGTTGAACGGTGAGCTGTGCCATAGGTTGCAACTGCTTGAGCAGCGCCGCCTTGTGTTGATCGTCGTCCGCCAGCATACCGGCCCACAAATAGGCCCGGATGGCGTCGTAGCTGCCGATGTTCGGCTTGACGGTGTCCGGTTGCCAGCCTTTGCCCACCTGCCACACTACCCAGTCCGGCAAGAAGCCGTGGGGGGCCGTCTCCAGCCATAGCCGTTGATTGGTTTGCTGCATCGCACGCCATGGGCCGTTCAACGCGGCAAAACGCGCCAACAGTTGCGGCGGCAGGTAGCTTGGGTTGAGCCGCCAGCGATCTTCCGCCACAAACCCCACCTTACCCGGTAACAACATCAGCCCCAGGCCGGGAATATCAGCCACTTCTTCACGGGCAATACGCTGCAACAGCAGGGTACCGAGAGTTTGATAGCGACGGCTTTTCCACAGGCGACCCGCCTCCAGCAGGTTATAGGCAATCCACAGATCGGAATCGGAGGCCGAATTGCTGTCCAGCACCGTCCACTGCTTTTTATCGTCCTCACCCCATAGCCAGGCAGGCAAATGGGCGCTGAGATCGCCCGCCGCCAGATTATTTTCCGTCCACGTCAGCAGTTGGTCGAAAGCAGGTCGATCGTTGGCCACCAGCGCGAAGAACAGGCCATAACTCTGGCCTTCCGAGGTTGTGATTCGATTCGGGCTACTCGGATCGATCACCCGTCCCTGCTCGCTGATATAAAACTGTTTGTACTGTTGCCAGGCCGGCCACTCGCAGGTGGCTACCGCGCTGAATGAGCACAGTAGCAACATGCCGAATGTCAGACGCTTCAATGCCGCAGGCATAGCGATTAGTCCCGATCTTCAGGCGACAGGCGACGACGGCTGAAGGCTTTCAAACCACGCCACAACAACAGCGCCAGGATCACCACCACCACGACCGCAATCACTGCCAGCAACACCGGGTGAGTCGACAGCGCATGCCAGATACGCTCCCACCACGGCAGGTGACCGACGTAATAAACGTCGCCCACGCGCAGGCTGTTCACCCCGGATTCCCGGATCACCGCCACCGAACCAAACACCGCCGCACGCTTGCCGCTGTCCAGCAGTGCATTGTTCAGCAGGTCGTAGCCACGCGGGCTGTCGGCCAGTAACGCCACAATGCTGCGCTGATCGTTAAACGGTGACTGCACGCCAACAATCGCCGACATGGCCCCTTCTGAACTGATGGTGGTTTTGCTGTCCGCCTTGGTATCCTCCGCCAGCACGTCCATGGTCGGCAGCGGCAACTGCCGCGTCGGCTGCTTCACCCAGCTCTGGGTGGCATCCACCAGCAGGTTGATTTTTTTGTCGTCCCGCAGTTCCGGCGGAATAGTGCCGATCATCAGAATATCGGCATCGCGTTCCTTGGCCTGCGACCAGTCGTCACTCACCGTCACCGCCAGCGCCGGATAACCGGTCTGGGCGCCGATAACGCCCATCGCGTTCAGCAATGCGCTGACCTGAGATGGCTGTGGCTGCTTGTTCACCAGCACCAGGGTCTGCGACAGATCGGCCAGACGGCTGAAAGGGAAACCGGCGTTGGCAAAGGCACGCAGATCCGGCATCGCCATAAAGTGGCGGTAACCGGAGAAATCAATGGTCGATGAACCGTCGATCACCGCATGGTTGGCGGTGAAGGAGTAGGTTTCACAGCGTCCTTCGGCACCGCTGGCGAGCAGGGTGGTGTAGTCAAAGTCGAAACGCAGTTGGTTGGTGGCTCCCAGCCGCAGCGCCGGGATATTGACGCTCTTGTCCGAGTCGATCAGTCCCTGTGTCAGTGGCAAACGTAACAGTTGAGCGCCCTGCTCATGCTCCGGCACCAACGAATAGGCCTGCACAAACTGGTTGTTCAGGCTGACGCTCAGGCGCGAGCCGTCCTGAATGCGCGGCGCGGTGTAGCGATATTTCAGATGCATATCAATGCCGGTACTGCGGATCAGGAACAGGTCCGGCGGCAGATTCATGGTCAGCGAGATCGGGCCAGGCTCAATGCCGCTGGTCTGCAGTTGTTCAGCATACTGCTGCAGCTCGGCAAAGGTCATTGGCCTGTCGGTACGCACCCAGTTAGGCGCGTCATACGGCCGGCGCGGCGCCAGTTGTTCGACCTTGTCCACCGTAACATTCTGGCCACGGAACAGGATGTTACCCTGCGCAATGCCTTTCACGGCGGTGATCAGGTCGTTGTCGTCACGGCCCTGCACCAGCAGCAGCTTGATGTACGGATTATCCGGATGGCTGATCATCTCCACCGTCGGGCCGTTGACCGGCGGATAATCGCGCAGGAAGTCCGGGCGCTGCTTATTGGTGGCGAAGACAATGGCATGCTGCTCCGGCAGCTTGTTATACAGCGTCGGGAACGACTGGCCGCGCCACTGCGCTTTGCTGCCGAACCACGAGGCCAGAATGCCCGCAGCCCGCTGCTGGGTGATATCCGGCTGGCCGGCAAACACCATTGGCAAGGTCAGCGGCCGGTTGTCGCGACTGTCGAAGAACGGCTCCGGGAAATGCGAAAGCTCGTTTTTCACCGGCAGGGTTTGGTAGCGTAGATTCAACGAACTGGATTTGCTGACTTCGAGCCACAGCGTGGTGCTGGCCGGGTTTTCACAAATGTTCTGGTAATGACCAACGAACACCAGCCGCACACGGTTAAAATCGGTGATATAGCGCGGATCAATGGCCATCTGGATACGATTGGGTTTGCCGAGCTGCTCTTTGGCGAGAGTGGTCACGCCCATCAGTTCGTCATTGAGGTACACCTTGACGTGCGACTCCACCGGGATCAGCGAAGGTGACGGGGTGAATTCCAGGTCGAGCATCGCCTGCGACACCACTTCATCGCTGCGCACACCGAATTCGACCTGGCCATCCGGCCGGGTGCCACGCAGGGTAAAGGTGCCCGGCGGCGGCGCAATCTTGGCAAACGGCAATTGCACGTCACGCACCGGCGCATTCGGATCCTGCGGCGCGACCGATCCCATGGGTGTCGTAACCGCTGCGTCGGCTGGCACCGCCAGCGGCGGTTGTGCGGCAACGGTCGGCGCGGTGGCAGTTTCAGCCTGAGACAGGGTGCTGATGCCTAAGGCCAGGGCGGTAAACCAGGTTATTTTTCTCGTCATCGTATCATCATCAATGTTAGAGCCTGGGGGCCAGGCGAGTAAGCGGGCGGTTTGCCTATACCACTGTCTCTTTTTGGCTGAAGGCTGGAGCCCTGCCGACGCCGTGCGGGATAAATGACACTATCCAGCCAATCAGCGTCGTGGTTCCAACCAGCAGGCGGCGCACCATCGGCGGTGCGTAATCCGCCATACGTATATAACCCCGGAAGCCCAGCGCCAGAACGTCGCGCAGGCTTTCGATCGGTTTATCTTCAGGGAACCCGTCCTGCCACAACGCCCAGGTATCGGCGCGGGCAAAGGTGCACTGAATAAAATCAATATGTTCACGGGTGCTAAGGCCTACCATGCGGATGCCCACCTTACTGCCGAAGGCGCGCGTGACCACGCACGGGAAGCTGTATTCCTGCTGACCGCGTTTGAGCAACAACGACGCCTTGTCACCGTCTTTCAGCGCGTCCGCCACGCGCATCTCAATCCCCACCCCGCCGTCGGAGTAATCGCGCAGCGTGCAGGGGAACAGATGGCCGTCGGCACGAGCAATGGCGGCCGGCATGGCAATCTCCACCCGGTGCGCCTGGCGAACTTGCTTGGCCTCTACCGCCACCGCCACCGCGCCGCCGAGGATGGTCATGTTGTACAAGACCCACACCAGGCTGATGATCACCGTCATCACTTCATCCGCCGGGCCGTAGCCCAGACGCCAGACGCCGAAGAACAGCCCGGCCAGATTCAAAATCACCAGGAACATATAGGGCCGGGTAATCACCCAGTCGACATGCTCCTCCTCCACCAGCCCGCCTTTGGCGGTCACGTTGAATTTGCCCTTGTGCGGATTAAACAGCGCCACCGTGGTCGGCCGGGCGATGTACCAGGCCAGCACCGTCTCGTAAATCTCGCTCCAGAAAGAGTGGCGGTATTTGCCCTGAATACGCGAGTTGGTCAGGCTGGCGTGGATCATATGCGGCAGCACGTACAGCGCGATCGCCAGCGCCGGAGCAAAGATGATATAGGCGTGCAGCAGCAGGAAAGCCAAAGGCGCGGTGAGGAAGATCAGCCGCGGAATGCCGGAAAGGAAGTGCAGCATGGCGTTGGCGTAACACAACCGCTGCGCCAGTTTCAGCCCCTTGCCGAACAACGGGTTATCCAGCCGGAAGATCTGCACCATGCCCCGCGCCCAGCGAATACGCTGCCCAATGTGCGCCGACAGGCTTTCGGTCGCCAGCCCCGCCGCCTGCGGGATACGGATATAGGCCGAGGTATGCCCACGACGGTGCAAACGCAGCGAGGTATGGGCGTCTTCGGTAACGGTTTCCACCGCAATGCCGCCGATTTCATCCAGCGCACTGCGCCGCAGGATAGCGCAGGAGCCGCAGAAGAAGGTCGCGTCCCACATGTCGTTGCCGTCCTGCACCAGGCCATAAAACAGCGTGCCTTCGTTCGGTGTCTGGCGGAAACGCCCGAGGTTGCGTTCAAACGGATCCGGCGAGAAGAAGTGATGCGGGGTCTGCAGCATCGCCAGCTTCTTGTCCTTGAAGAACCAGCCCATGGTCAATTGCAGGAAAGAGCGCGTCGGCACGTGGTCACAGTCGAAAATCGCCACAAACTCACCGGTCGCCTGTTTCAGTGCGTTATTGATGTTACCGGCCTTGGCGTGTTCATGGGTTGGCCTGGCAATATACTTCACCCCCACCTCTTCGGCGAAGGCCTTGAATTCAGGCCGGTTGCCGTCGTCGAGAATGTAAATGGTGACCTTCTCTTTTGGCCAGTCGATGCCCAGTGCGGCGTAGATAGTGGGCTTCACTACCCCCAGATCTTCGTTGTAGGTTGGCACCAGCAGATCGATGGTCGGCCAGGTCGAACTGTCGGCAGGCATCGGTACCGGCTGACGGTTAAGCGGCCAGACGGTCTGGAAATAGCCCAGCACCAGCACCACCCAGGCATAGGTTTCCGCCACCAGTAACAGCAGACCGCAGGTCAGACTGAGCGGATCGTCCCAGTTCAGCGTGGCGGTATAGCGCCACCACAGGTAGCGACAGGACACGGTCAGCGACAGCACGATCAGCATCAGCGCCGGCAGGCGGCCCGGTACCCGGCGCACCACCATGGCGATGCCCCACAGCAACAGCACAAACACAAACTGCGCAGGCAGGTCGAACGGCTGAGAAATACACAGGATCGCCAGGATCGCCGCCAATACGCCGACAATAATAAACAGCACGCGGCGCACTCGCTGGTTCATCCGGCTCAGCCGTGCTACCGAGCGCTGCTCCAGCCCGGCATTTTCCAGCCGTTGCGGGATAGTTTTCAGCCAGTTGGCGTAGCGCAATTGCAGGCGCTGCCAACCGGCGAAACGCTGATGGTCCATCGGCTCGCGATCGGTACGGAACACCAACAGCCACAATCCCTGCACCAGATAACGCAGTACATCCGCCGGCCGCGGGCGGCTAGACGACAGATGCGGGAACCAATAGGCACGACCGGCCCGCAGCCGTTGCCAGCCCGGCGATTCAAAGCGCAGAAAAATCCAGCCCAACGCCACCAGCAGCGTAGTGAAAAAGGCGGTAAAGGCCGATGAGCCATGGCGACGATAGGCGCGATAACGCGTCTGCACCGCCTGTTGGACCGGCGGCACCAGCAGCAGGCTCATCACCCGGCTCATGGCGCCGTATCCTTCAGGTTGATCAGACACCAGTTGGCCAGCGTCAGCACTTCATCTGCGGCCAGGCTTTCCGGTCGATACTCGCCCAGCGGCTGCTTTACCGCCAGCGCCTCGGCCATCGCCTCATCACGGTGGATAACCACCGGCAACAGCCCGCCCAGGGTTTGCAGCCATAGCTGATGCAAATCCTGCTGGAGCTGGCTGGCAGCGAAATAGTGGTTAATCAGGAAACGGCAGCCTTCCGGTAACGCCTGTTGATGCAACCGCACCTGGCAGTTAGCGTCCGGGGCGATCAGCATAAATACGCAGTCAGCCAACGGCAGTGCCTGCGCGGCCAACAGGGGGTCATCCGCCGGCAAGTCCAGCAGGATCCAGTTGTACTGCGTACTGGCGCTTAGCTGCGCCAGATTCTCCTGCCAGCGGGTGGGATGTTGCCGGCAATATTGTTGTAAATTTAACCGTTCTGCCGCGGTGAGCTGACCAAAGGGCAGAAAGTCGAGGTTTTCGCAGTAGCGCATCGCGCCCTGCTGCCATTCGCCGCCGTCCTGCTCCGCCCTGGCCCAGCCGCGTGGCAGCTCAAACGGCGTATTAAAATGCAGACGCAGCAGGTTATCCGGCGCGAAATCGACGGCCAGCACCGACTCGCCCAATTGCTGTAATGCCCACGCAAGCGCCGCGGTGACCGACGTTGCGCCCATCCCGCCTCGCAAACCCTGCAGCGCAATCACTGGCATAAATTAGTGGCTCCCCGTGTTCTGCACCAGTTCGGCCAGCAGCGGCCAGCGAGTCATCATCTGCGTTAAACGCTCCTGACGCGAAATATCGATATAACTTAATTTGGGTAAGGAAAATGCATGACTGAGGGCCAGCAGATCATCCTGTGTTTCTGGCGGTACTACTGCATGAAAGCGCGTTAATTGATTATTCATTCTGCCGCCTTTAAAAATAGGCTAATGTTAATTAACTATAGCAACTTAATAAAAAGACATGGCCAATAAGATGATTCCTAACAGATATTATTACACAGAATGTAAGATTTGTTATTATTGATCCCAATGATAATATGACTGAATAGCAATGCTCAGTTGGCCACGACGACACTTTCAACGAAAGTAGAAACATAACCTATGGCGCAATCTTTCTCATTAGGTATTCGGCAGGTTTGGGAAGAACTGTCTGTCATGCAGGCCCCGGGTCTGTATTGGGTGAATATCGACCGTCAAACCGATGCTAACCTGCTTTGCCAACAAACCCTGGCCGCCCAGGCCGCAACCAGCCAGGTGGCATTGATTTGCAGTGGGGATAAACCTGACCGACTGCTGGCCGAACTTGCCTCACCGGCGCTGAAAAAAATTCCGCTGTACCAGCTGCCGGAAAAAAAAGCCGCGCTGACGCATTTCAGCGACGACCTGATGCGCGCCTTAAAACCCCAAAACCGCTTATTAATCCTGTTGGCCCATGCCAGTTTGTGGCAAACCTTCACCAGTGAAGAACTGCGCGACTGGACCCGCACTACCGGCGCCTGGTTACGCCGACAAGGCTGCACGCTGCTGATCCTCAGCCACGGCGGCGGCGTCAACAAGCTCAAGGGGCAACTCAGCGCCCAGCACCGGATCCTTAACGGCCTGTCCAGCCTGCAGTGGCAACAGGACAGCGCACAGTATTTGGTTAACTGGTGGAGTACCGAAAACGGCATCAATGCCAACCAACTGCTGACGCTGTATGCCGGTGAAAACGGCTGGCAGGGTGACGATGACAACAACAAACCCTCGCCGACCTCCATTCGCAGCGATGAAGGACTTTATCTGGCCCAACAGAGCATTCTGGAAGGTGCGCCGCCGCTGTCGGCCAACTGGCAACTGCTGGAAAGTAATGCGCTACTGGCGCAGCACGGCATGCTGACACTCTCGGCAACGTTGATTTTTGCGCTGTACCAAAGCGATGAAATCGATGCACTGGCACACCAAATCCACAGCCTGCGCCGCCAACGCGGCAACGGGCTGAAAATCGTGGTGCGCGAGATGAGCGCCAGCCTGCGTTACAGCGACGAACGCCTGCTGCTGGCCTGCGGCGCCAACCTGATTGTGCCGCACGTGGCACCGCTGTCGCGCTTTCTGACCATGCTTGAAGGCATTCAGGGGCAACGCTTCTCACGCCACGTTCCGGCAGATATCGACGCCCTGCTGGCCGGGTTGCGGCCGTTGCAGTTGAAGGGCTACATGCGGCCGGATGATTTTAGTCAGGCAGTCATTTCGCTGATGGGCAACACGCTGTTGCCGGAGGACGGTAAAGGCGTGATGGTCGCACTGCGCCCGGCGCCGGGGCTGCGTGCCGAACAGGCAATGACCCTGTGTTTTTTGCGCCGCTTCGGCGACGTGATGACCGTGGTGCAAGGCCGGCTGGTGCTGTTCCTCTCCACCTGCCGAATTAACGATTTGGATACCGCCCTGAAATTTATCTTCCGCCTGCCGGTAGACGAAGCCTTCAGCAACCGGGTGGTCTGGCATCAGGACGTAGATATTATTTCAGAAATCAAACGGCTGGCGCACAACGCCCCGGTTCCGTTGGGCGCGGCGACCGCCGCGGTGGCACCACGTCAAACCGCCGCCGAGGCAGCAAGCCCGCAGGAACGCCGTCAACCGGTGGCCTTCACGCTAACCACCACGGCACAGGAGAACAAGCATGTTGAACCTTAGCGATATTGTGCAGTTGATTATCCTGTGCGCCATTATTTTTATTCCACTGGGCTATGCCTTTCATCGGCGTTTCCCGCACTGGCGTCAATACTGGCAAAACCTGTTGTTATCACCGCGCTATTTAAAATCCGCCGGGTTATGGGTGCGCGAAGGTTCTTCATCCCAGATTAAGCGTAAAAACAGCCATGAAGCCAACAAATAACCCGCAATCCGATAACTCCCTGTGGCGCTACTGGCGTGGGCTGGGGGGCTGGAACTACTACTTCCTGGCCAAGTTTGCCCTGCTGTGGTTCGGTTACCTGAATTTCCACGCACTGCCAAACCTGGTGTTCATGGCATTTTTGTTGATGCCGATACCGGCGCTGCGCGTGCATCGCTGGCGCCATTACCTGGCGATCCCGATCGGTTTCGCGCTGTTCTATCACGACACCTGGCTGCCCGGCATCAACAGCATCATGAGCCAGGGTTCGCAACTGACCGGCTTCAGTGCCCAGTATCTGCTGGAGTTGACCAACCGCTTTATCAACTGGCAGATGATTGGCGCCGCCTTTGTGATGCTGATTGCCTATCTGTTTTTATCCCAGTGGATACGGGTGACGGTGTTCACCGTTGCCGCGCTGGTGTGGCTGAACCTGGTCAATATTGCCGGCCCGGCAGTGTCACTGCTGCCCGCCAGCAGCACCGCTTCCACCAGCGGCACACCGGCAGCGACAGCCCCGGCGGCTGGCGGTGATAGCGCCCCGGCGGACAGTGCTCCACCCACCAGCGCCAACCTGACGGCCTATCTGAACCAGTTCTACGATAAGGAAAAGGCCCGCGCCACCGCTTTCCCGGCCAGCCTGCCTGCCGATGCTCAGCCGTTCGACCTGCTGGTGATCAATATCTGTTCGCTGGCCTGGGCCGACATGGATGCGGTGAAACTGGAAAACCACCCGCTGTGGTCGAAGATGGACATTATGTTCGACAACTTCAACTCGGCGACCGCCTACAGCGGCCCGGCGGCCATCCGTTTGCTGCGCGCCAGCTGCGGTCAACCCTCACACCACGATCTGTATCAACCGGTGAATCAGCAGTGCTACCTGTTTGATAATCTGGCCAAGCTGGGTTTCAAAGAACAGTTGATGCTCGATCACTCCGGCGTGTTCGGCAACTTCCTCAAAGAGCTGCGCGAACAGGGCGATATGCAGGCCCCGCTGATGTCTCAGGCCGGTATCGGCAATGAGTTGGCGTCGTTTGACGGCGAACCGATTTACAACGATCTGGAGCTGCTCACCCGCTGGCTGAGCCAGCAGCAAAAGGCCGGCGATACCCGCAGCGCCACCTTCTTCAACATCATTCCGCTGCATGACGGTAACCGTTTTGTCGGTTCGAACAAGAGCGCGGACTATCAGCCACGGGCGCAGAAGCTGTTCGACCAGTTGAATACCTTCCTTGACCAACTGGAGAAATCCGGACGCAAGGTGATGGTGGTGATTGTACCGGAGCACGGCGCAGCCCTGGTGGGCGATAAAATGCAGATGTCCGGCCTGCGGGATATCCCCAGCCCGAACATTACCCATACGCCAGTGGGGATCAAACTGGTGGGCATGAAAGCGCCGCATCAGGGCAGTCCGTTGCAGATTAAGACGCCGAGCAGCTACCTGGCACTTTCCGAGCTGGTCTCACGCCTGGTCGACGGTAAAGCGTTCGCCGCCCCAAGCGTCGACTGGCAGGCGCTGACGCAGAACCTGCCGCAGACGGCGGTCATTTCGGAGAATGACAACGCCATCGTGATGCAATACCAGGGTAAACCGTACATCCGCTTGAACGGCGGTGATTGGGTGCCTTACCCCCAGTAAATGCAGCTAAGAGTCTGCCCCGTTATTATTAAGCACGCCTTCGGGCGTGCTTTTTTATAGCCGATATCAGGCAAAGTTAAACTTAAGCGATTCAATTATTATGATCGTGCGAAGATTCCTAACTAACGATTATTTCGTCAGGATTTCGTTAAGAGAAATAAGCGCTATTAATACGAATTAATTATTCGCTCAATAAACTAATTAATAAACCAATGGGTTTAATCAAAAAAATGCCGGCGTAAATGCCGGCATTCTAATTAATCGTGATTGATAACAAAGTTATGCCGCAGGATTTTCATCCTGATCGACCGCAAAGCAGGCCACCATCTGTTCGCCGTATTGCTTCAACTGGGGCTGCAACTGGGTGCATGGCCCAAAAGCACGACGGCAGCGGGCATTGAATGCACAACCCGGCGGTGGATTCATCGGGCTGGGCAGCTCGCCGGTCAGTTTGATGCGTTCACGACGCATATCCGGATTCAGACGTGGCGTCGCAGACAACAACGCCTGGGTATACGGATGACGCGGGTTGTTGAAAATGGCATCTTTGCTGCCCTTTTCCACACAGCGACCGAGGTACATCACCATCACTTCGTCGGCAATATGCTCCACTACCGACAAATCGTGCGAGATGAACACATAGGACAGCCCCAAATCCTGCTGCAAATCCATCATCAGATTCAGTACCTGCGCCCGCACCGAGACATCAAGGGCAGAGACAGGTTCATCGGCAATCACCACGTCCGGGTTAAGCATCAGCCCGCGTGCGATAGCAATACGCTGGCGTTGTCCGCCGGAAAACATGTGCGGGTAGCGATCGTAATGTTCGGTTTTCAGGCCAACCTTGGCCATCATCTCCAGCGCTTTCTCACGACGTTGCGCGCTGTTTAGCCCGGTATTGATCTGCAGCGGCTCCTCGAGGATCTGCCCGACCTTTTTACGTGGGTTAAGCGATCCATAAGGATTCTGGAACACAATCTGGATCTTCTGGCGCCGCAGCTTCTCCGCGGTGACGTCCGGTTTCAGCAGATCCTGCCCCTGATAGTACAGCTCACCGCCGGTCGGCACTTCAATCATCGTCAACAAACGGCCCAGCGTTGACTTGCCACAGCCGGACTCGCCCACCACCGCCAGCGTTTTGCCACGCTCAAGGGTGAAAGAGACGCCGTCCAGCGCTTTAACCAGCCTTTCCGGGGCAAAGATGCCCTTCTTGACCGGGTAGTGTTTCTTCAGGTCAATCGCCTGCAATAAGGGTTGGTTCTGGCTCATACGGTCGGCCTCCCCGCATCATCCAGCGGTGTGTGACATTTAACCTGACGGCCGGGAATGGTGCGTAATTCCGGCTCTTCATTGCGGCAGCGCTCATTGGCGTACGGGCAACGCGGGTTGAGCAAACAACCGCTTGGGCGGTCATATTTGCCCGGTACCACGCCCGGCAGCGAAGCCAGGCGCGCCTTGTCAGCCGCGAACTCCGGCAGCGCGCGCAATAGCGCCTGAGTATAAGGATGCCGCGGTGCGCGGAAGATTTCCGATGCTTTACCGGATTCCACTACCTGACCGGCATACATCACGATGATGTGATGCGCCGCCTCGGACACCAGCGCCAAATCGTGGGTAATCAGCAGCAGCGCCATATTTTCCCGCTGCTGCAACTCCAGCAGCAGCTCGATAATTTGCGCCTGGATGGTCACGTCGAGTGCGGTGGTAGGTTCATCGGCAATCAGCAGTTTCGGCCGACAGGCAATCGCCATGGCGATCATCACGCGCTGGCTCATACCACCGGAAAGCTGGTGCGGATACACGTCCAGCCGCGAGGCCGGATCGGGAATGCCCACCTGCGTCAGCAGATCGATAGCCCGCTGACGACGGGTGCGACGGTTGCCGCCCTGATGCACCTTCAGCGCTTCCATAATCTGGAAACCGACGGTGTAGCACGGGTTCAGGCTGGTCATCGGATCCTGGAAGATCATCGCCACTTCCGAGCCCACCAGTTGGCGGCGCTCTTTTTCGGAAATTTTGCGCAGATCCTGGCCGTTAAACTCCAGCTTTTCGGCCATTACCTTACCGGGGAAATCGATCAGCCCCATAATCGCCAGCGAGCTGACGGATTTGCCGGAGCCGGATTCACCGACGATCCCCACGACCTGGCCCTGCTCCACGCTGTAACTGATACGGTCTACCGCGCGGAAAGGGGTGCCTTCGTCACCGAAGTGCACCGAAAGCTTGTCTACATTTAATAACGCCATCTCTCTCGTCCTCTTTACTGCTTGAGTTTGGGGTCGAGAGCATCACGCAAGCCGTCCCCCATCAGGTTAAATGCAAGCACCGTCAGCAGGATCGCCACGCCAGGGAAGGTTACGACCCACCAGGCGCTTTGTGCGAACTGCAGTACGTCGGAGAGCATGGTGCCCCACTCCGGCGTTGGCGGCTGTGCACCCATACCCAGGAAGCCGAGAGCGGCCATATCCAGGATAGCGTTCGAGAAACCCAGAGAAGCCTGAACGATCAGCGGCGCCAGGCAGTTTGGCAGGATATTGATAAACATTTGGCGCATCGCACCGGCCCCCGCCACGCGTGAAGCGGTGACGTAGTCGCGGTTCACTTCCACCAATACCGCAGCACGGGTCAGACGCACATAGTGCGGCAAGGCGACAAAGGTTAACGCCAGTGAAGCATTGACGATCGACGGACCGAAAATCGCCACCAATACCAACGCCAACAGCAGGCTGGGCAACGCCAGCATGATGTCGACGATACGCATGATGATGGCATCCACCACGCCGCCAAAGTATCCAGCCAGCAGGCCCAGCACCACGCCCATGATCAGCGACAGCACCACCACCAGGCAGCCAACCAACAGTGACAGCCGGGCGCCGTACATCAGGCGCGACAGCACATCGCGGCCAACGTCATCGGTACCCAGCAGATATTGCCAACTGCCGCCTTCCTGCCAGACCGGCGGTTTGAGCAGCGCGTCGCGGAACTGATCCGCCGGCGCATGCGGTGCCAGCACCCCGGCACCGATGGCAATCACAAACATCAGAACGATATACACCAGGCCGACAACGGCCCCTTTATTGCGCTTGAAATAGTGCCAGAACTCCTGGAACGGGCTCATGGGCTTCGGCGCACCTTTAACGACAGACTCAGTGACTTGAGACATTAGAGCGCCCCTTATTTCTTGTGGCGAATACGCGGGTTGACCACGCCGTAGAGCACGTCTACCAGCAGGTTAACCAGAATAATCATACAGGCGACCAGCAATACGCCGCCCTGGACAACCGGATAGTCGCGACGTTGCAATGCGTCCATCAGCCAACGCCCCAGGCCCGGCCAGGAGAAGATGGTTTCGGTCAGGATCGCACCGGCCAACATGGTGCCGACCTGCAGGCCGATCACCGTCACGACCGGCAGCAAGGCGTTACGCAGCGCATGCACCACAATCACCCGCATACGGCTCACGCCCTTGGCGCGCGCGGTACGGATATAATCTTCGCCCAGCACTTCCAGCATCGAGGAGCGCGTCATACGCACAATGACCGCCAGCGGGATGGTACCCAACACGATGGCCGGCAGGATCATATGCATCACGGCGTCAGCGAAGTCGCCCGGTTCGCCCCAGATCAGGGTGTCGATCAGCATAAAGCCGGTCAACGGCAGGCTATCGTCAAGGAACACCGTATCGCTGACCCGTCCCGATACCGGCGTCAGGTTGAGTTGCACCGAGACCAGCATGATCAACATCATGCCCCACCAGAAAATCGGCATCGAATAGCCGGTCAGTGAGATACCCACCGCGGTATGATCGAATATTGAGCCTCGCCTGACCGCCGCCAGCACCCCAACCGGAATGCCCACCAGCACGGCGAAAATCATCGCGCAGAGCCCCAACTCCAGCGTAGCCTTGAAGCGCGGAACGAACTCTTCCCAAACGGAGATTCGGCTTTTAAGCGAGGTACCCAGATCGCCATGCAACACGTTGGATACGTAAGTGAAATATTGTTGATAGAGCGGTTTATCCAGCCCCATTTCCGCCATCAGGTGTGCATGGCGTTCTGCGGAGATCCCGCGTTCCCCGGCCATGATGGTCACCGGGTCGCCGGGGATCATATGGACGAATGCAAAAGTCAGCAAAGTAATGCCGATAAACGTTGGGATAACTAACCCCAAACGTCGGAGTATGAACTGCAACATATCCCGAACTCTCTGTATCAATGCCCGGCAGCTCATCGTCCGCCAGGCTTATTAAAGCTCACACACCTCTGGTGCTTCTCTGCCTACGGGCAACCCCACCCCTCCCTTAAAGAGAGGGGCGTGGTATTAACCGGTAGTAAAATTAATCCAGAGAGACATTCTCAAAGTGATGCTTACCAAGCGGATCCACGACGTAGCCCTTCACTTCCTTACGCACTGGCTCGTAAACGGTGGAGTGGGCAACAATCAGCGCCGGAGCCTGATCGTGCATCACTACCTGAGCCTGTTTGTACAGTTCGATGCGTTTGTCGTGGTTCGATTCGGCGCGCGCCGGTTGAATAAGATCTTCAAACGGCTTGTAGCACCAGCGAGAGTAGTTGGAGCCATCTTTAGCCGCGGCGCAGCTAAACAGCGTGGCGAAGAAGTTATCCGGATCCCCATTGTCGCCGGTCCAGCCCATCATCACCGTCTGATGTTCGCCCGCTTTGGCGCGCTTGAGGTATTCGCCCCACTCATAGGTTACGATTTTGGCTTTCACACCGATTTTCGCCCAGTCAGACTGGATCATTTCCGCCATGCGGCGCGCGTTCGGGTTGTACGGACGTTGTACCGGCATTGCCCACAGATCGATGGAGAAACCGTCTGCCATGCCCGCTTCTTTCAGCAGCTCTTTAGCCTTGACCGGATCGTAGGTGTAGTCTTTCACCGCGTCGTTATAGCCCCACATGGTCGGTGGGATCAGGTTCTTGGCCGCCTGGCCTGCACCCTGGTACACCGCGTCGATGATCGCCTGCTTGTTGACCGCCAGGGTCAACGCCTGGCGCACCTTCAGGTTATCCAGCGGTTTTTTCTCAACGTTGAACGACAGGTAACCGACGTTCAGCCCCGGTTGTTCCATCAGGTTGATGGTTTTGTCCTGCTTCATGCGCGCGATGTCAGCCGGGTTCGGGTACGGCATCACCTGGCATTCGTTTTTCTGCAGTTTGGCGTAACGCACGGAAGCGTCTGGCGTGATGGAGAACACTAAGCGGTCGATCTTCGGCTTGGTGCCCCAGAAACCGTCAAACGCCTTATAGAGAATTTTGGAGTCTTTCTGGTATTGCAGCAGTTGGAACGGACCGGTACCGATTGGGTTCAGGTCAATTTTCTCCGGGGTGCCGGCCTTCATCATTACGTCGGCGTATTCGGCAGACAGAATAGAAGCGAAGTCCATGCCCAGGTCAGCCACAAATGGCGCCTCAGGACGGGTCAGCACAAAGCGAACGGTGTAGTCGTCCACTTTCTCGATTTTGGCGATCAGCTTCGGCATGTCCATGCCTTCAAAGTACTCATAGCTGCCGCCGGAGACTTTGTGATAGGCATTTTTCGCGTCCAGCTGGCGTTCGAAGGAGAACACCACGTCGTCGGCGTTGAAATCACGGGTCGGTTTGAAGTCTTTGCTGCTCTGCCACTTCACGCCTTTACGCAGGTGGAAGGTGTAGATTTTGCCGTCTTCGCTGACATCCCATTTTTCAGCCAGGCCCGGCTGCAGTTCGGTGGTGCCGATTTTGAACTCGACCAGACGGTTGTAAATAGGCACCGAGCTGGCGTCATAGGTAGTACCCGAGGTGAACAGCTGCGGGTTGAACCCTTCCGGGGAACCCTCAGAACAGTAAACCAGAGTCTTGGCTTGCACGCTGGCCGCAACGGTCAGCGCAATCAGCCCAATACCGAATTTCAGAATCCCTGTTTTTCCCAAGGAACTTGTCATCGTTTGTGCTCCATTATGTGATGTGATGTGTGTATTACCGCCAGAGCCTGTATTTTTTATTGCGCGGCCTGTGCAGTCGTGCCCGAAGGCTGGGAGGGATAATTGCGCGAGAGAGCCGGGTGGAACGCCTCCCGGTGGGGGCGTCTGAGCGCGTGGAATTCACTCAAACAACTCTCGCTCTTACCCCTGAGGCTACCAAATTGCCAACTGTTTGGGGTGTCGTCAATATAACCAGTGGGGATTTACGCAGACTGTGAGAAACAGCAAACAAACATAAAAAAAACCTTTTTTTAACAGTAGCAGCATGAAAACTTATGCTATGCGGTCATTTTTAGTTCGATAGGCTGTGTTGCAGAAAGTTGCTGGTGTTTAACTCCGATAAAAAACTAAAAAAGTTTGTTGCTGAATGATGAATATCTGAACGGTTATTTTTGTGATCGGCGTAAAAGACAGGACGAAATGCTGCCCTGTCACCCGAAAGGGTGAGGCGTCGGCGCATTTTTTTAGCCGGGTGACGCCACAATCTATTCACCGTAAAAAAACTTTCGTCTGTTAAAAAGCCGGGGGCAAAAGGATATCCCCCGGCAACGTGCTACAACCGATTTATTGCGTGCCGGCGCTGTTGCCCAGGCTGCTATTCATATTGTTCAGAATATCACCGTTATCGGCGTCGATTTCCCAGGAGAACAACCCGCCCAACTGCTTATCGAGCACATACTTGCCCTTCGCCTGTACCGAGCGGGCATCGTCGAAGGTGATCAGGTCACCGGTGGAAGGTTTGAACACATAAGGCGCTTCGGCAGTGGCGTCGTAGCTGTACTGCCATTCACCGCTCATAAACTCATTGGCGATTTGGCGATAATCCACGATGCCATTTTCCCAGGTGCCTTTCACCGGGCCGGTTGCGGTGCCGGTAAACGGAATGTTGTTCTGGTAGCCGTTAACACCGGTCCAGCCGCGGCCGTACATGGCAGTCCCCACCACGATTTTGCCCGGCTTCACCCCCTGCGTCAGCAGCGCGTTAACGCCATTCACCGTGGTATAGGCCGTATCCGGTTTCCAGGACGGCGCTTTCAGTGCGGTCTGATGGCCCAGGTTTTTCAGATCGAACGCGCCGTAGAAGTCGTAGCTCATCAGGAAGATGTGATCCATCGAGTTCTGCGCAGTGTTGTAGTCCACCTTGTCGATTTTGTCCTTGCCGGCACTGATCGCAGAGGTCAGTTCATACTTGCGACCGGTTTCCGCGGAAAGCTGATCCAGCATCGCCCGCAGTTCTTTCATCAGTTGCACATAGGTCGCCCCATCCTGTGCGCTGCCCAGTTTCGGGTTAGCGCCCTGCCCGCCCGGGAACTCCCAGTCGATATCTACGCCGTCAAAGAACTTCCAGGTTTGCAGGAACTCTTTCACCGAGCCGACGAAGCGATCGCGCTTGGCCTTGTCACCCATAAAGAAGAACGGGTCGGACAGCGTCCAGCCACCAATCGACGGCAGGATTTTCAGGTCCGGACGTGCCTGCTTCAGCGCCATCAACTGACCAAAGTTGCCTTTGTAGGGGTCGTCCCAGGCGGTCACGCCTTTTTGCCCTTTCTGCAACGCGGCGAACGGATCGTGGATCGACACCTTGAAGTCTTCACGGCCCTGGCAAGAACGTTGCAGCGCCTGGAAACTGCCTTCGATCTCTTTCAGGCTGTCGTTGATGCCGTCACCGCCGCAGATTGGAATGAAACCGTACAGCAAATGCGTCAGGTTCTGTGCCGGCAGTTTATCGACGGTGAAATTACGGCCGTAAACGCCCCATTCAACGAAATAAGAACCGACCACTTTGCCGGAGTCTTGTTTATAAGGCTTATTCTTTTCCAGCAACGGTTCTTTTAACGGTGCCAAATGGCTGCCATCGGTATCCGCCACTACAATTTCGGTGGCATCGCTGGCGGTACAACCATCAGCATTACATAACGCCACCTGCATTTGATAACGGCCGCCTTTATTAACCTTAAAGTTTGCCGTGCCCGAAGCGCCGGTTGAGGCACCGCTCCAGACTTCTTTGCCATTTAATAATACTTTTGCCGTAGTACCGGTATCGCCATTCCATAAATTCCATGAAACGGAAACGTCGGCGGCATTTTTCACCTTCACCAGGTTATTATAAGCCGTCGCCGCCTGATCAACCTCGACAATGGCGAACTTGGTATTGCCCCAGGCCAGCGTAGGCTTGCCCGGTACGGCGGCCTGTGCCGCAGAGCACAGCGTGCTGCCGATCAGCAACGCCAACAGCGGTTTATTAAATTTGCGCATAACTGATTCCTTTATTCCGAGAGGATAAACGTAAAATATTTAATGACGACCGCCGATTGTCGGACAAGAATAATTCCGCAATAACTCTGGCCGATTAAAATGAATAACTAAGTATTAATCTTTCCCACGTAACGGAAATCTATCATTCCCATTTCGTGTATTCAGACTATAGATAAATTAATCCTTAAAACAATAGCGCTATCAACCGGGTTTTATTGAGCAATAATGAATTAATTTAATAATAGATAACCAACAGCAGTGGGAATAAGGATAGTGAATTAAATACAGGGAAAGGATAAATATTTGTCATGCCACAAGATGTTGTCTTCATTGACAACACTCTAAATATGCTGTTATTTTAAACAACACGAAGGAGACGGAAGTGCCTTCTCAACTGATCTATCAGGACAAAATCCAACTGACAAACACTGAATTTATGCAAATGGTTATTTGGCATGTCGATCCCCCCGTTAACGGCAGCACTCATAACTACAAGTACAGGTTTGCCTACGTCAAAGCGGGCATTTGCCGTTTACGTTATGACAATGAAGCAGGTAAAGGCGACCACAAACATGTGGGCGACAAGCAGCAACCTATTACGTTTACCCACCTGACAGCGCTGCAACGCAGCTTCTTCAATGAAGTCGCACGACTAAGAGGTGAAAGAGAATGAACAGAGTCACCATCCGCGTGGCTTCTCTTGAGGAAGTACAACGCAATTTGGAGAAAGCCCTGCAGGGCAACAAGCAACAGCAAGGAAGCTACATCACATTTTTAGACTGGGAGAGCCTGTGGAAAACCCTGTCGCCTAAAAAAATGCAAATCCTTCATACCATGACCGGCGCTGGCGAACTTTCAATCCGGGAAGTGGCACGTCGCGTTAAACGGGATGTTAAAGCGGTGCATACCGATCTACAGGCTCTGTTAGGCTGCGGCATTGTTGATAAAAGCGAACGGGGCATTATTTTCCCCTATGACGAAATCCATTTTGACTTCGTAGTCGGCAAGGCCGCCTGAATGACAGACGAAAAAAAACCTGCTTTAAAAAGCAGGTTTTCTTGAATGTGGTCGGCGAGAGAGGATTCGAACCTCCGACCCACTGGTCCCAAACCAGTTGCGCTACCAAGCTGCGCTACTCGCCGATGCGGGGCGCATCTTACTGCTGACGATAATACGCGTCAATCACTTTCTCGTCCCGGTCAATCAAGTGGTGATAAAAGCGGCATAAAGCGCGCTACAGCAGCCTGCAGCACGCTTTTTCATCATGCCTTGGCGGTTTTCAGCGTCGGTGATTGGGCGCGTAAAAACGGCAACAGGAACAACGCAGACAAACAGGCAGCGATCGAGATCACCACGAAGAACCCATTCCAGTGCCAGATTTCCATGATGCGGGCAATCGGGTAACCGGACAACGCCGCCCCCAGATAAGCAAACAGGCCGACAAAACCGGTTGCCGCCCCGGCAGCATCCTTGTGCGAACATTCAGCCGCTGCCATGCCGATCAGCATCTGCGGACCAAAGATAAAGAAACCGATAGCAAAGAAGCAGGCCGCCTGCAGCAGGAAAGTAACACCCGGCATGATCCACAGCGCCGCAACCGACAGGAAGATGCCGATGGCGAAGATCAGGTTCATTGGCCCACGGTTACCGCGGAACAGTTTGTCAGAGCCCCAACCGGCCACCAGTGAGCCGATAAAGCCACCCACTTCGAACAAGGATATCGCCGAGTTGGCAGTCATCAGCGAATAGCCTTTCTCCTGCGTCAGATACAGGTTACCCCAGTCGTTGATGGCCGTACGCACGATGTACACCAGCACGTAAGACACCGCCAGCAGCCAAATGTATTTGTTGGTCAACACGTAGCGCTTGATAATTTCGCGGTTGGTCAGCCCCTGGCCTTCCGATTCCTGTACCAGCTCCATGGCGTCGTTACGCCATTTACCCACGCTGGGCAGCCCCATGGTGGACGGCTTGTCACGCAGGCGCCAGCACATCAGCAGGCCCAACACCACGCCGATAATACCCGGAATAATCATGCCGTAGCGCCAGCTAAAGTGCAGCGAGATAAAGCCGACCAGCAGCGGGATTAACGCACCGCCAAAGTTGTGCGAAGTATTCCAGATCGCCCACCAGCTACCGCGCTCGGAACGCGAGTACCAGCTGGTGAGGATTTTCGAACATGGCGGCCAGCCCCAGCCCTGGAAGAAGGCGTTGAGGATCCACAACGTCCCCAGCATCAGCAGCGAAGAACTGAGGCCGAAGAAGATATTGAGTATGCCGGTCATAATCAGGCCCAACCCCATAAAATAGCGCGGGTTGGAACGATCGCTGATCATGCCTGAAATAAACTTCGAGCAGCCGTAAGTGATGTAGAACAGCGTACCGAGGATGCCGACGTCGGACATCGTCAGGCCAAGATCGCTCAGCATCGCCGGCATAATGAAGTTGAAGCTTTTGCGCGTGAAGTAAAACGCGGCATAGCCGATGTACATCGTCCACATCAGCTGGATGCGCCAGTATTTATAGCTGGCATCGATCTGTTTTTGATCGGTAACCGGCGGCACATCATCGCGGCTTTTAAGGAAAGACCACATGTGAAACCTCAGAGAATATGAAAAGTGCCGCTATCATGCTGCGCGCGCGCGAAAATGACTTACGCCGGATTCCCGACGCGCCTAGGAGTATTTCCTAGTTTGGCCCTTCCGCCGGTGAAACTGTGGGTAAGATCACATTCAAACAGGTGCCATTCTCCGACGTCAGCCGCAGGCGGCCGCCCAGTGCGCTGATGCGCTCCTGCATGCCACGCAGACCATAACCCGGCTCATGATGGGCCAGATCGATACCGACGCCGTTATCGCGAATGGTCAGCAAGACTTGCGGCAACCGCCCTTTGCGCTGACGAAGACGTGCATCCAGCTCAATCCGGCTGGCGGCGGCGTGACGGCAGACATTGGTCACCCCTTCCTGACACACCCGATACAGCGTAATTTTCAAAGTCTCATCCAGCAATTCATCCGGTACCTGCCACTGCATCACGCTCACCAGCGACGTATCCTGCGGCAGCGATTCGCGCAGCATCGCCGCCACCGCCGCCGACAGCGGCAAATTATTCAACGCAGCCGGCCACAGTTGCGTCAACACGTCGTGGACGCCGTCATACACCCGCAGCGCCAGGGTATCTATCGCCTCGGCGCAGCCCATCACCTGCGGCTGCGGTGCCAAACGCTTGATAATACTGGCCTGAGTGCGGATCACGGTAATGGTTTGACCGACCTCGTCATGCAGCTCCCGCGCCACCTCGCGCCGGGTCTGTTCTTCTGCCGTGACCAGCGCGCGCGCCAGTTGGCGGTTTTCCGTCAGCCGCAGCCGCAGTTGCTGGTTCAGCTCGCGCTGGCGTTGAATACCTGCGCCGAGCAGCAGACCGGTCAGGCTCTGGGCCAGCAGCGACAACAGTAAATCACGGTGCGATTCAGGTTGTGGCGGTTCGTTGGCCACCAGCACCACCCCATTGAGCAAGGTTGCCAACAGTGCGCCCTGCCAGCCGTAGCGATAGGACATAAAGACTATCGGGATGGCCAGACAAAACGGCGCGAAGCGACGCAGCTCAGCGGCATTAACCTGCTGTTGCAGCCAGATACTGAGCGCAAACAGCAGCAAATAGCTGGCCAGATGGCGCAACCTTAGCGTCACCGGCTTATGGATCAGGCCCGGTTCAAGCGGCACCCAGATCTGCCGCGCCAGATAGTGCCACAGCAGCAGACAGGTTGGGGCAATGGTAAAACCGCCAGCCAACCCGAGCAGCAGCGCACGGGCACCCTCGCCGTTCACTAACTGCCACACCAGCGCCTGCAGCAACGCGGCCACCGCCACTACCGCGCCCTGCATCAATGGCCATTGCCATTCGCTGTCGCTTTCCTGATGCCGCAGCAACCAGGGGGAGGCCACCAGACTGAGCAACACCGTCAGTAGCAGCACCACCACCGAAGCCCACAGTGCCGGCCCGTAACCGAACTGATCGGCCAACACCACCATCAGCAGCAGATCGGCCAACAGGATGCCCGGCCAGAAGCGGTAAGGGCTTTGCAGCAGAATGCCCATACGCAGACCAAACGGGAACAGCAACAACGCCTGCCACGGCGGGTCGATCAGCGCGGTGCCAATCCCCCACAGGCAAAATGCACTGGTGGCATAGATAAAGAACAACGCCAGTTGGGTGATCAGGCGTTGCATCACAGGTTCAGCATCCGCTTCGCCAGCTCGACGTTGTTGTTGATACCCAATTTGGCGAACAGATTGGCGCGATGCACGTGTACCGTTTTGGGTGACAACCCCAGCGCGACAGCAATCTCCCGCACCTCCTGCCCTTGCGCCAGCAACAGTGCGATTTCGCGTTCACGACGGGTCAGCGGGTCTACCTTCACTCGCGCCAGTTGCTGGGCGATTTCAGGCATCAGATACACGCCACCGCTGGCGACGGTGCGTACCGCGGTGATCAAATCTTCCGGCTTGCAGCGTTTGGACAAGAACCCGCAGGCACCGCGTTCCAGTGCCAGCTCCACCAGCGCCGGGTTGTCATGCATCGACAGCATCACCACCCGAATACCGGAGGGAATGTCCGCCAGCAGATCCAGCCCGCTGCCGTCCGGCATCGAAATATCACAGATACAGATTTCCGCCTCCAGACCGGGCAGGCCGGCGCGTGCCTGAGCCGCGCTGCTGAACTCGCCGACCACCTGAATATCCGGCTCCAGCGACAGCAGTTGCACAAAGCCCGATCGCACAATGTCATGATCGTCAATAAACGCCACGCGCAAGGTCATGGAAATCTCCGGTCCGAGGGGGAAAGTGCGCAAGTATAGCGCAAGCCTGAGCCAGATTAGTTGATGAAAGGAAGGTATAAGCAGATTTTACCGGGCGCAGTGCGCCCGGTATGGGAGAGGTTACAGCTCGCTTGGCGACGCTTTTTCCTGCGGAATATCACACCAGTTGTTTTTGGCCACGATGCCGCCGTTCGGTGAGGTATAACCGAGGCAGCCGAGAATGGTATCGAACAGCTCAACATGGCGGTGGGTTTTACCAACCCGTTGCTGCGCCTGCAATTGCTCAAACGCTCCGCGATGCTGTGGGTCTTCCAGGAACTTGTCGGATGCCCATACCATCATTGGCACGCGGAACTGCTCCACCGGCGCCATTTCACGCGGCGTGCCGTGCAGGTGTGAATTCTCGCCGATCGATTCGCCGTGATCGGAAGAATAGAACACAATCGCCTTCTTCTCGCGTACCTGATCAATCACATTGGCGATAAAGCTGTCGGTATACAGCACCGAGTTATCGAAGGCGTTAACCAACTGATCCTTGGAGCAGAAATCGTCAACGCCAATACATTCCGGCTGATAACGCGCGTAGCTACGCGGATAACGCTGGGAATAGAGATAATGTGAGCCCTTGGTGTGCAGGATCACCAGATGCTTGCCCTTGGGATAACGGGCCAGCGACTCCTTCATTTCATCCACCAACAGCATATCGTCAACCGATTTGCCGTCGTTGCGCTTTTCGGAGGCGATCATCTCGCGGAACGAATAGTTGTTCACTTCGGTGTTGTTGTAGAACCAAACCTCACTCTGCATGGCGAACAGCTCGGAGGTGAAGCCCAAATCTTTCATTACCGCGAACACGTTTTGCTCTTTCAGAGTCCGTTGCGGGTTATCTGCCGTGCCGCCTTCCCGCACGAACATACAGCGCAACGACAGTTTGGTGGCGGTATCACAAGACGTGCCGCGGAACGCCACCAGATTTTTCTCTTTGGACAGCCGTGGCGTAGTGTCACGGTCGTAGCCAAGAATGCCCATGTGATCCCAGCGCGTGGTTTCACCAATGATAAACACCACGTAGGTATCATCAATATCGGCCGGTGCAACATAGGTAAAGTTCTTGGCCGGGTCGAACAAATTGGCCTGATCCTGACTTTCGTCATAACGGGTGTAGGCAAACAGCCCCAACGCCGACAGCCAGTTGGATGGCAAATAGGAATGTGCAACTACGCCACCGTAGCTTGGCAAATCCACATTGGTGATTTTTTCCTGTGCGCTTTGCTCGTTATCCAGCATACGCAGCGGCACCCAGACCAGCGCCACCACCGCCACCAGCACCACCAGCGGTTTTATCCGGTGTCCGGGCGTTTTCAGTTGCTCGATCAGGGTATAACGCAGGTTGTTTTTCCAGATGCACAGCAGCGGCAATGCGCTGAGCACTACCATCCACAGCACGAAGTGCATACCGACCACTTCTTTCGACAGGTCGATATCGGTGGTCATCACCGACACCACAATGCCGTAGCCGATCACCACGTTGAAAAACGTCATGTAATAGCTGGCCGCCACGGAAATCAGCACCAATAGCGAGGCAATAATCCGGTAGAACAGCCGGCCGCCGAGCGAGACCAGCCGCATAATAAAGAAGGTGAACAGAACGATGGCGATAACCTCGGTTACCGCAGAAATGACCTTAATCCCCTGAATGCCGTGCGAAAACGAATCAAAGCGACGATAGAAAACGGAAAGGTTCAAAAAGATGCCGATATAGATCGCTAACAATAACGATAAATTCTGCTGTGATAGCGATTTAACTTTGTTCATGTAACGCGGTGGCTCCGGGGGCTTTAACAGTTCTGAAGTCAGTCAGACATTCGATGCGGCTGCAGGTTCAGCCGATCGGCAATAAGCGCTATTTTGGGGGTAAGAATCAAGAGAATTCTCACAAAATAACCATTTTTGCCATTTTTTGTGCAAGGGATAAAGGGGCACGAGACGAGAAATGGAGGGCTGAAACCCTCCATTTGTTCCGTGATATTGGCGGAAATCTTACTTAACGTTAAGCGTTACATCAATATTGCCGCGAGTGGCGTTGGAATAAGGGCAGACCACGTGGGCTTTTTTCACCAGGTCTTCCGCCACGCTGCGCTCGATGCCCGGCAGAGAGATATCCAACTGCACTTCGATGCCGAAACCGTTGGGGATTTCGCCAATACCGACGGTGCCGTCAATTTTGGCTTCGGCCGGGATCTTCACTTTTTCTTTCGCCGCGACAAACTTCAGTGCGCCGAGGAAGCAGGCCGAATAACCGGCAGCAAACAACTGTTCCGGGTTGGTGACTTCACCGCCCGCGCCGCCCATTTCTTTCGGCACGCCCAGTTTGACATCCAACACGCCGTCAGATGAGGTCGCACGGCCATCGCGGCCACCGGTTGCGGTGGCATGAGCACGGTACACAACTTTTTCAATCGACATACATCATTCCTTCTTTCTGGTTGGAGGCAAGACGGCAATTCCTGCAGGTGGAACGTCGTCATTGGTATATCTTTCACGATTAAATCGCACACTATATATTTACTGCTTACTTCCAGTGTAGTCCACCCATGCCGATCCTGCTGCCGGCACTGGAGGTCAAAGCTGGTTGATTAGCTTGCCACGCAGCTTTTCCAACTGCTGTTTGATATTGACGATTTCATCGAGGCTGCAATCGGTAGCACACATGACCGCTTCCGGCACCGACTGCGCTTTTTCACGCAGCGCACGACCGGCATCGGTTAACGCAATAATCACCTGCCGCTCATCGGTGGTGGCACGGTAACGCGCTAACAAACCGGCGGTCTCCAGGCGTTTGAGCAATGGCGTCAGGGTGGCGGAATCGAGAAATAGCCGTTCGCCAATGTCCGTGACTCTGATTTCGTCCCGCTCCCACAGCACCAGCATCACCAGATATTGCGGATAGGTGAGTTCAAGCTGGCTCAGCAGTTTGCGATACACCTTGTTCAGCGCCAGGTTGGCGGAGTACAGGGCAAAGCAAAGTTGCTGGTCAAGCAGCAGCAGGTTTTTCGTCGCGGGTTGTTCGGTGTTTTCGATTTTCATGCTCTGAATATAGATAGTGCACGATGTAATCGCAAACTATTTTTTTGCCAATATGCTACCTTGTTAAAAGCAGGGGATGCCACAGCGAGGTGCTGTGTGGAGGGAAAGGACATGACAGACACTCTGACAGAACGCGCGCGCCGCTACGCCACCAAGGCCCATGCGGCTATCGATCAGCGCCGCAAATACACTAATGACCCCTACATTGTTCACCCGCAGGCGGTAATGGAAATCGTCAGCAGCGTGCCGCACAGCGAAGAAATGCTGGCCGCCGCCTGGCTGCACGACACGGTAGAAGATACGCCCACCACTCTTGGCGATATCGAAAGCCACTTTGGGCCACAGGTCGCAAGCCTGGTGGCGATGCTGACCAACGTCAGCGGCACCGGTGACGGCAACCGCTTCGAGCGTAAAAACCGCGATCGGCGCCACAGCGCCAAGGCTTCACCACAGGCCAAGACCATCAAGCTGGCGGACCTGATCGACAACACCCGCTCACTGCTGGACTATGACAGCCATTTCGCCAGAACCTATCTGATCGAAAAACAGCGGCTGCTGGAAGTGTTGACCGAAGGTGACCCGACGCTATGGCAGCAGGCGCATCATATTGTCGAAAAGGGGCTGGAAAGGCTCCAATTGCCACCGCATAACGTCCCGGCAAGCTGGTTTGAACATGCCCGCCGGCGCTATCGGGAAAGCGATGCGGCATAGCCGACAACCACTTCAGTGCGCAAAATAATGCATACCGCCATCCACCGGGATCACCGCCCCGGTGATATAGCGCGCCTGCGGGGAACAAAGAAACGCGGCCAGATAGGCCATATCCTCCGGCTCACCAAAATAGCCAATCGGGATATTCTGTTCGATAAACGCCTGGCGGGCGGCCTCCGTCGGGTGCAGTTTTTCACGCACCTGCTCGCTATTAATCCGCCCGGGCTGCAGTGTATTAACCGTAACCCCTTGCGCCGCCACGTTGCCTGCCAGCCCCTTGGCCCATAGGTGCAACGCCCCCTTGGCGGCGGTGGCAGCGTTCAAACTGCGCGGCTCCATCGAGCCACTGATGTTGATCACCCGTCCCCAGCCCTGCGCCAGCATCCGGGGCAACAACGCATGGGTTATCCGACGCGCCGGGGTAAAGTTCAGGGCAAAGGCTTCTTCCCAACCGGCATCGCCTTCGCTCAACGTGGTCGGGCGAGCCCCACCGACCGCATTAATCACAATATCGATGGTCCCGAACTGCTGTAGCGCCAGCGCCAGCATGCTGTCGAGCGCTTGCGCATTGGTGATATCTGCCGCGATGACATAGGGCCGTATGCCACCGGCTTGCTCAACCTCATCCGCCAGGGTCTGCAAACGGTCTTCCCGGCGCGCCGTCGCCACCACAGTCACCCCCTGCGCCGCCAATACCCGAACCATGCCTGCGCCAATCCCTTCGCTGGCACCGGTCACCAACGCGATACGCCCCTGCAGATGCAAATTCATAAGATATCCTAATTGAATAATTCAATCTGGTTACAAAGATAACGCCATTGAATCACGTCCCAGTCTGTGTGAATATTCCGTAAACTCGCGGCAATACTGTGCAGGAATTCACTGATGTTCGATTGGCAGGATTTAAAACACTTCGTGGTGCTGGCACGCACCGGTTCATTGTCGGCAGCGGCACGGGAGCTGGGCTGCGATCACGCCACGGTAGGGCGTCGGGTGGCAGCGCTGGAGAAAGCTCTCGGCCTGCCGCTGATCCTGCGCCTGCCGCGCAGCACGCCGCTGACGCAGGACGGAAAGGTGATTGCCGGGCTGGCCAACGACATCGAAAACCAAAGCCACGCCATAGTCCGCCATGCGCGCAGCATTGGTGAAACACCGCAAACCCAGGTGCGTATCAGCGCCCCGCCGTCGATTGCCGCGCGGGTTATTGCCCCGCAAATTGCGCAATTTCACCAGACTTTTCCGCATATTACGCTGATACTCTCCGGCGAATCGGCGATCGCCGAACTGGATCGCGGTGACGCCGAAGTGGCGGTGCGCATGGTGCGGCCGCAGCAGCCGGATTTACTGGTGCAACGCATCGGCATGATGCGCTATGCGCTGTACTCCACACCGCAGCACGCCGCCCTGCCGGAGGCGGCGCGGGCCTTCATTGGCTACGATCACCACTACCAAAACCAACCGCATCAACAGTGGCTGCAGCAGCTTTTGCAGGGCCGTCCGGTGGTATTTCAGGCCAGCGACCTTTTCTCGTTGCAAGAAGCCGCACGATCGGGACTGGGAGCGGTAGTATTGCCGACGTTTGTTGCCGATGGCGACCCAGACATGGTTACACTGCCCACTGCAATCGCTGCCCCGACCCGCGAGCTGTGGCTGGTCACTTACCCGGACCTGGCCCGCTCGACGGCCGTGCGCGCGGTAATGAATTTCCTGGCCGAAATCATCGGGGAAAAATGCCCACTGACACGCTAAAACATAAGGCATGCTAATTTGATACTGGACAAATCTTACGCGGCGGATTATTACTGGTCACCACAGAATGGACTTTAGGGACTGGTTGAGAGCATGACTTTGCGTACTGAATTTGGACGAATTCTGATTACCGGCGCGGGCGGCCGGGTGGCGACGGCATTCCGTCAATCGGTGGGAAATCGCTATCAACTGCGGCTGGCGGAAAAAGACCTCGGGCTGCTGACCAACCTACAGCCGAATGATGAGATCATCAGCTTCGACATTGCCGACATCGCCGCCTGCCGCGCGGCCTGTGCCGGCATCGATACCGTGTTGCACCTGGCGGCCGATCCTTCTCCTGACGCCGACTTCTGCAATTCATTGATGGATAACAATATCCTCGGCACCTTCAATATTTTCCGCGCAGCGAAGGACGCCGGTTGCAAACGCGTGGTCTTCGCCAGCAGCGCGCAGGCGGTGGAAGGTTATGCGTTGGATTACCAAATTCGGCCGCAGGACGCACCCAAACCGAAAAATCTGTACGGCGTCAGCAAG
The DNA here is from genome assembly GCF_056376275.1 of Serratia sp. AR11. Taxonomy (NCBI): domain Bacteria; kingdom Pseudomonadati; phylum Pseudomonadota; class Gammaproteobacteria; order Enterobacterales; family Yersiniaceae; genus Serratia; species Serratia sp. AR11. The sequence goes on along the minus strand of NZ_CM150739.1, from coordinate 100,661 downwards.
GCATTCGGCGAAGGCATCGCCGCCTACTTTGCCCATCAGGAAGGACTTTCCGCATTGTCGGTGCGCATCGCCAACTTCACCACGCTGGAACCAGGTGAGCAGCTCAGCGCTCGTGATATGAGCGCTTTTCTCAGCCACCGCGACGCCGCCGATCTGCTGGAACGTTGCCTGCGCATTGAAGGCGTACACCATGCGGTGGTGCACGGCGTTTCCAACAACCGCTATAAGCGGCTGTCGCTGGAGGAAACCAGCCAACTGCTGGGTTACTACCCACAGGACGACGCGTTTAGCATCCTCGGTTTCGGCTAAAGTTTGCTATCAATACGCTGCAGCAGGTAAGGGAAAAACGGGTTGGAGGCGATGCGCATTAGCGAATCGAGGTCCACCACCAGCACCGAGCGTTCACCACGCGCAGCAAGCGTGCCGAGGCTAATACCAAACTCGCCACGCTGCACCGGGAAACGACCATAAAGTGAATCGCTTACCGGGAATGGCAACGCCACATGCGACAACGAATAAATATCCGCTGGGTAAGTCATGCCCAGCGGCTGCTCACTTACCGTCGTTGCCCCGGCTGGCGTTACGCTGGCGATCGCCTCACTGCTATCCGGTGAGGCGTTGGCAATCACCGTGGTCTGGTAGCGGCGTGGGGGCGTAGGCAGCAATTGGCTGACTGCCGCCGCCGCATTGGGTCGCAGCAGCGGGCCGAAGTTGACCGTACGATTGACGTCAAACAGCACCAGTTCGCTGCCGTTAGCCGGCAGTTCGTTGTATAACGCGCGGATCACCGCCCGGGTACTGACGGTAGAATCCATCACCGACTGGAAGGTCAGCACCGGCGCTAATTTATCCAGCCTGCCATCACGCGCCGCACGGGCGATTTGCTGTTGCAGACCATTGCTGAGCAGATAAGACTGACGCGCTCCGTTCACCGGGAACGAGTTGTATTTGAAAGGGTTAAATTCCGGCAAGACGCCGAGCCACGCGGCCTTGGCAAACGCCGGGAACACCGCAGGCCAACCGGCAATACCGGCGAAACGGGCAAAACTGGTGACGCCAATCATCGGTGAGATCAGGATCAACCGCTGCGGTGCCGCCAATTGCGGATCGTCCAATGCATCCAGCGCGTACTTCATCGCCAGCGCACCGCCGTTGGAAAAGCCCACGATATGCAGCGGCTTGTCGCCCCCGGCCTTACTGCGCGCCTCACGTACCGCTAGCCGCGTTGCCGCCAACCAGTCTTGCCATTCAATATCGGTCAGGGCGCCCGGCACCGTGCCGTGTGCCGGCAGGCGAATGCCGACCGCCACATAACCATGCTGACGGTAGTTCTCGGCAATGTGCCGCAGGCTGTAAGGGGAATCGGTCAGGCCATGTAACAGCACCACCGCCCCACGCGGTTCGCCCTCTGGCATCAGCTCATAGGAACGGTTCCAGTCACGGGTAAAGTGCTCCGGATACACCGGACTGCCGTCAAAATAGCGATTAAGCGGAATACGTTCGCTGGCGGAGAGTTTGTCCGTGACGTTGACCTTCACCTCATCAAACACCCGGCTCTCTGCGGCCAGATAGCCCTGCCAGTCGGTGTTGTCCATTTCGGCGGCCGACAGCTCGTGTGGCACAAAGGTATGCCACGGCTCCAGCGCCGGACCGCTCTGAGTATCGTAAACGCGCACCGCAAACAGCGTGAGCAATACGGTGACAGCCACAATCGTCAGCCGTTTGGTCCATTTAATTATCGCCCTGGAAGGCATGCCCACTCCTGAATTCACGGTTATCCCAGCAGCGATTATAGAAGTTAAATGCCCGCAGGGGCAGCTCGACGATCGCCGGGCGTGACCCACCGATTTTTAGAACCTGCTCACAGAACCTGCATTTCCCCGCCATTTTGGCGGATAAAAATTGATCTGCCGACGGAATGTTTGTAGGTTTTCTGTAACGATACACTAAAACGTTACAGTGAAAGCAAAGACACAAAGTATCGTACCCGTTCCCCCTGTCCCTACAGCGTTACTCCACAGGGGAAATCATCTTCACCACCAGCATCGCAGGCTGTCTGCGATCGGGAGCCAGGCTGATGAAATCACTGACATGCCGTTTAACGCCGCGTCTGTTTATCACGCTGTTATTTATGCTGTTTATCTTGCCACTGCGCGCCAATGCCGCCGAAGTTAGCCTGAGGGTATATTCATCGCTACCCGACGATGGTTACTCCGCGCACGCCATCTGGTTTCACCGCTTCAAACAGAATCTGGACCAGCGCCTGCCGGGCAAAATCGCCCTTAATTACTTCCCTAACGGCATGCTTGGTAAAGAGGCCGATGCGGTCCAACAGGTACGTATCGGCGCGATCGACATGACTATCTCCGGGACTTCCATCTGGGGCACGCTGGTGCCGGAAATCGGCGTGCTGGATCTGGGCTATCTGTTTGACGATAACCAGCAACTGGGTCAGGCGCTGGATGGCCAGGCGGGCCAACTGCTGAGCGCCCTGCTGGCCAAGCAAAGCAATATCAAGGTGCTGGGCTATGGTTTCAGCCTGGGCGCACGCAACATTTACAGTAAAAAACCGCTGCAGTCACCGCAGGACCTCAACCGGATGAAAGTACGCGTACTGCCGGCCCCCAACTTTATCGCCACGCTAAAAAGCATGGGTGCCACGGCGATCCCGATGCCCGGCGGTGAGGTTTACTCCGCACTGCAAATGGGAGTGATCGACGGTGTGGAACATGACGCCGCCACGGTCTACACCAGCAAGTATTACGAGATTGCCAAATACGCCACGCTGACCCGCCATATCTACAACCCGATTGTCGCCACCATCAGCCAGGCGGCGTTCCAACGCATCCCGCAACCGCTGCAAGCCGACTTCTTGGCGGCAGCCAGCGAAGCGACGGTTTATGAACGCAAAATCGCAGCGGAAAAAGAAATTCAGGCGATGGACAAACTGAAAGCCGCCGGTGTGATCTTTACCGAAACCGACCGCGACTATTTCCGCCGGCAAACACTGCCGCTGCAGGCGGCATTTAGCGGGAAATACCCACAGGCCAAAGCGGTGCTGGATGCCATTCATGCCACAGCGCAGCCCTAACGCACGCCTGGCGGAGGATTTGCTATGACCCTTCCTGTAACCCTTGAAATGAGCGTAAAAAAAGTGGCCATCCTGACGCAGTTAAGCCGCGGTCTGACCCGCTTTACCGCCTGGGGTGGCGCACTGGCGCTGCTGATCAACGTGGTGGTGGTATTTGCCTCGGTGATTTGGCGCTACGCGTTGCACAGCCCGATTGAATGGGCGGAAGAAGTGGCGCGCGCGCTGATGGTAACGCTGGTGTTCTTCGGCGTCGCCACCTCCACCGGGCGTGGCCGACACATCGGCGTCGATCTGTTCCTGCGCTGGGTGCCCGCGGTAGCCCGGCCCTACGTAGTGCATGCCAGCCGTTGGGTGCTGGTACTGGTGGCGCTGGGCCTGACGGTGTCCAGCTTCAGCCTGGTGGGTATTTCACTGCCACAGACCACCGAACACGGCCTGCCACAGGCGATCTTCGTGGTTCCGGTGTTCATCGGCGCGGCAGTGATGCTGGTCAGCGCGCTCGATCACGCCTGCCAGGCATCGTTGAAAGTGGTGTTAATCAGCGCCGCCGCCGTCGCTCTTCTGGGCGGCGCTGGCTACCTCAGCCTGCATGCCCCGCTGGGGTTCAGCTCGCTGCCCGCCGCGCTGATGCTGGCCTGCTTTATCCTGGGCATCATCTCCGGCGTGCCAATCGCCTTTACCCTGGGCATGTCGGCTATGGTGTTCTTTCTTAGCGATCCGTCGCTGCCATTCGTGTTCTTTGCCCAGCAGGTGACCGCCGGCGTCGATCATTTTGTGCTGCTGGCCATTCCGTTCTTCCTGCTGGCCGGTGCGGTGATGGAGGTCAACGGCATGTCGTCACGGCTGGTTGAGCTGATCGTGCGCGGCATGGGGCGTTATCGCGGTGGCCTGAATATGACCACGATTGTATCGATGGCCTTCTTCTCGGGTATTTCCGGCTCCAAACTGGCAGACGTCGCCACGGTCGGCGGCGTGCTGATGCCCGCGGTACGCCGGGCACGCCAGCCGGCCGCAGAGTCTGCCGGGGTGTTCGCCGCCTCGGCGATCATGGCGGAAACCATCCCTCCCTGCGTCAATCTGATCGTGATGGGCTTTATCGCCAACATTTCCATTGGCGCACTGTTTATCGCCGGCCTGATCCCGGCGCTGTGCCTGCTGGTGTTGCTGCTGATTGCCGCCGTGATCTTCGGCAAGCGCATCAACGTCGATGACGCCTACCCGGTGCGAATGCCAACCCGCCAACTGCTGATCGGTGCCGCCGTCGGGCTGGTGATGATTTTGATGATCGGCAAGGGCGTGGTGGCCGGTATCGCCACCTCCACCGAGATTTCCGCCTTTGCCGTGGTTTACGCCATCGTGGTCGGTCGGCTGGCCTTTGGGGAACTGACCCTGAAAGCCACGGTGAAACTGTTCGTCGACACCGCAGCGCTGTCCGGCATGCTGTTGTTTATCGTCGCCTGCGCCACCAGTTTGTCCTTCGCTCTGACCATCGAGATGATCCCGCAGCAGTGCGCGCAACTGTTGGTCGCCATCGGCGCTGACTACGGCCCGTGGCTGTTTCTGCTGCTGTCGATTGTCATCCTGATTATTTTCGGCGCGGTGCTGGAGGGGGCCCCGGCGCTGATTATCTTTGCCCCCATCCTGGTCCCTATCGCCACCCAGCTCGGCTTCAACCCGCTGCACTACGCCATTGTGATGATTCTGGCGATGGGTTTCGGCCTGTTTTCCCCGCCGATCGGCCTGGGCCTGTACACCACCTGCGCCATTTGCGGCGTTCCGATGCAGGACGTGATTAAACCTATGGCCAAGTACCTGCTGATCATTCTGCTCGGCATCATTGTTATCGCGCTGTTCCCGGCGCTCACCACCTGGCTGCCCACGCGGCTGGGCTACTGATTTTCTCAAGCAAGGAGTCATACCATGTTCTCTGATTTAACCAACAAACGCGTGTTGATCACCGGTTCCACCGCCGGTATCGGATTGGCAACCGCCGCCCTGTTCGCCCAACACGGCGCCAAAGTGGGGATTAACGGCATGCGCAGCGAACCGCCGGCAGAAATCGCCGCCTTCCCCGGTGAATGCGCGTTCTTCTCCGCTGACCTATCACGTTCCGCCGGCTGTGAAGCGTTGGTGGAAGCCTTTGTCGCCCGCTTCGGCGGCATCGACATCCTGATCAATAACGCCGGTGGGCTGGGCGGGCGCAACGGGCTGGAAGCGATAGACGACGAGTTCTTTGATCGAGTGATGGATCTGAACTGCCGCTCAGCGCTGATGGTCACCAAATTCGCTATCCCTCACCTGCGCGCTTCGGCACGCGAGAGCGGCGTTACCGCCAGCGTGATCAGCACCGGCTCCATCGCTGCACGCGAAGGTGGCGGCATCGGCGCCGGTCTGTATGCCAGCGCCAAAGCCTGGTTGCACAATATTCATCGCAACTGGGTGAAGGAGTTCACCCAGGACAACATCCGTTTCAATATCGTGTCGCCGGGCAGCATCGACACCGCCTTCCATCAGGGTAAAAGTGAAGAAGTGCTGGGCAAGATGTGCGCCTCGATCCCGATGGGCCGCTTTGGTCGCAGCGAGGAAGTGGCCCCCACTTACCTGTTCCTGGCATCGCATAACTGCAGCGGCTACATCACCGGGCAGATTATCGACGTCAACGGCGGGCAGATTGCGCCCTAAGGGTCTGTGACTCACTTTCGGCCGCGTGATAAAGTCGGGGTAATGGGCTAATGCAAAACGGGAATGTAATGGCGAATATACGTGATGTGGCACGTCATGCCGGAGTGTCGGTCAGTACGGTTTCCAACGTGCTGAACGGCCGGGTCGATCAGATGCGCAAGGATACGCTGGCCCGTATCGAACAGGCGATGGCGGCGCTGCAGTACCAACCGAACCGTGCGGCGCAGCAGCTCAAAACCGGGCAGGTCAAAATGCTCGGCCTGCTGGTACCTTCGATCGTCAACCCCAGCTTCGCCGCACTGGTGCGTGAGATTGAGCTGGCGGCCAAGCAAAACTACGGCTATCAGGTGTTGCTGGGCGATACCCATCGCCAGCAGGAAGAGGAGATCCGTTTTCTCGACGATTTGCTGGCGTTAGGCATCCGCGGCGTGGTGGTGGCCTCCACCTTTTACGATCGCCCCCATTTCCGTGAGGCTCTGAAACGCGGCCTGGTGATGATTAACTACGACGAACGTGCCCTGACGGCCCCAGGTGAAACGGCGCTGCCGATCGACAGCGTGTCGATGGACAATGGCGCCGCAGGCAACATGGCGGCCCGGCATCTGATCGCCCAGGGCTGTCGCCGTATCGCTTTCGCCACCGCCTCCGGCATGACCAGCAGCCGCGCCAACAAGATTGCCGGCTACCGGCAGGCACTGGAGGCGGCCGGGCTGCCGGTCAGGGTGATCGAAGGCAAAGCGCAGTTCGCCTACGGCGATGCCGAAATGGCCGAACTGGGGAAAACGCTGGCTGAGCAGATCTGCCAGAGTGAACCCCGGCCGGACGGCGTGGTAGCGCTGAACGACATGCTGGCCATCGGCATGATTTCCGCCTTCCAGCGGCTCGGTGTGCGGGTGCCGGAGGATATCTCGGTTGTCGGCATCGATAACATGTTTCTGTCCGAACTGTTCAACCCGGCGCTCAGCTCTGTGGCGCCACCGCTGCGTGAGATGGCGGTAAAAATTGTCGAACGGCTGATCGGCCGGTTAGAAAACCCTGAACTGCCGGTGGAGGAGTTTTTATTTGCTCCCAGCCTGGTGTGCCGCCAGTCGGTCATTAACGCGTAATCCCCGGCGGGGTCGCTGCCCCGCCCTCATTCACATGAAACTCCTGGCTGCGCTAACGCGCGGCGGGGTTTCGCTGCGCCCAAATCGCAGCAGGAGATTAAAAATGAATAATGAATCTTGCGTTTACTGCCATCCAACCGATGAAATCGTGCTGTGGCAAAACCCGCTGTGCCGGGCGATATTCATCGCCGACAGCCCCTTCCCGGGCTGGTGCCGGGTGGTTTGGCATGAACATATCGCCGAACTGAGCGATTTACGTGACGACCAACGCAACAGCATCATGGCGGTGGTGGCGCAGGTTGAGGCGCAGCTGCGGCAATTGCTGACGCCGGCGAAGATCAATATCGCCAGCCTGGGCACCGCGCTACCGCATTTGCATTGGCATATCATCCCGCGTTACCTCGACGATTCGCACTTCCCGGAACCGGTCTGGAGCACGGCGCTGCGGGCGCCAACGACGAAAACGCTGCCGGAGAATTTTATTGAATTAATGCAGGAGCGGCTGGCGATAACGCTGGGGGCATGATACTACGCCGGGCAATGCCCGGCGTTTTCAACTTGATTACGGCTTTTCGGCGATTTTGCGCAGGTATTCGTTATTTTTAAACGCAATGATGATCATTTCAAAGCAAACGCGAGTGAACACGCCACCGATGATGATCGCGAACAGACCACGGAAAAACTCACCGTAGAACATCGCCCCAATCCCACCAACAATAATGCTCAGCAGGCACAGCCAGTAGACACCGGTGATGATTTTCGGTGTCAGCATCGCATCAAAAAAGAAAATGTTTTTCATTGTAAATCCTTCCTTAGGCCAGTATTTAATTATCCCAGAGGCGCCACATGGGTGCGGCAAGCCTTTTTGTCACGCCGGTTATGATAGCGAGTAACACGATGAAAAGCGCCCAGAAATCAGCACGCCATTACATAAGGGTTGAGGATGTTTAACAAAACAGGCAACAAAATACTCGGCGGTTTGGCGGCATTGCTGCTGCTGAGCCAAAGCGCACTGGCACAGGAAACGCTGATCTTCGTGCGGCACGGGGAGAAACCCGCCAACAACAGCGGGCAGTTAACCTGCAAAGGGCTGAACCGCGCACTGGCACTGCCGGACGTGTTGCTGAAGCGCTACGGCAAACCGGACTACATTTTTGCCGCCGGGCCGAAGGAAAACAAGCTCGGCAGTTCACTGCGGGCGCTGTCGACCATCATGCCCACCGCCGTGCGCGTCGGGCTGCCGATTGGCATTCAGTTCCACGCCGATGACATCACCGGGCTGCAGCAGGAACTGCTCAGCGAGCAATACCAAAACTCACGCATTTTCATCGCCTGGGAACACAAGAATCTCGATAAGGCAGTGAAGGCCATCGTGGCCGCACGCGGCGGTGACGCCAATTTGGTGCCAAAATGGCCGGGCAGCGACTTCGACAGTATCTTTGTGGTGACGCTGGATCAGGACAAGGTTTCATTCAGGCAGGAAAGTGAGGGTCTGACGCAGTTGGCGGAGACCTGCCCTGCTGCGGGATAAAGCCAAACCGCCTTTGGCGGGTTCGGTGAGATGACATAAGGGAGTCTCATCGGGCCTGACTCATTTTATCTGGCTGCTGACGGCGTCATAAGCCCCAACTCAACACCCAACCGAATCGCCTGCCGGGCGTTACTGACGCCAAGTTTAACCACAATATTTCTCATATGAAACTTCACCGTACTCGGGGAAATACTGGCGATGGCGGCAATCTCGCCATAGGTTTTCCCCATACTGGCCCAATACAGCACCTCACTCTCCCGTGGGGTAAAAATGGGTTTTTCCGTATCCGCATGATGCTTCCGCCGGTTGGATGAGACCGATCCTGCGAGACGGTACATTTGTTCATTGATATCGATCAGCAACATTTGCATGGCTCCGCGATCGGATGAGATCCGCTTTTCCAGATCCTCTTCTCCACTGCCGCCGAGGATAACCGATAACAACGCCAGGCTATTCATAGAGTCGTGCAACACAAAGGTGAAGCCGTTAACAATGTTGTAGCGCCTGGAAAGGCAAAAAATCTTATCTGACATCAGGGTGATATTTTCGTCCCAGACAAAGGGCGAGCTGCGCTTGAACGCGGTCAGTACCACCGGGTCAGTGAGCTGGAAATTGTTGGTGCGGTAGAGATCTACCCATTCTTCAGGATAACTGGAAATAATAAGCACATCTGACGGATCTTTTTTTCTAATCACCGTGTAGGCGAATTCAGGGCTACCGAGTGAGGACAACTTTCGGTCGATATGCCCTCTGAGCGTTTCCGTTATTGTTTGATTTTCACTGAAGGAAGAAAACATACAGGCTCCGTGGCAGTCTGACTTGGTCCATTTAGTGAGAAAACCTGCACTTATGTAGAGGTACGAACTGCACTTAAGTTCAGGTTATGAATCAGGCACTCTGTCTTATAATGAACCGCGTTAGGCGAAGAGTAAAAAACTGCTCTGCAAGATCAGGTAGGTCACTCAGCCAACACCAGGGAAACTATTCCGGTCAGACAGAATAGACAAAAAGTCACTGCTGGCCGGGATCCTTAATTTAACCCTGCTAATTTATCCTTTCAAATTCATCTTCGCCAAGGCCGAAGGTCGCCAATGCATCTCCATTGGGTTGCTTTACCCTCTTAAGTAGACAAGCGACGATCATGGTCAACGAAAACCTTGCTGATCAGAGGGGCGGGAATTACTGTGCGTTGAGCCTGTTTTGTCTTTCTCACTTCAAACATTTATCAATATAACAAGGCTCCACTTCAAAATAATAAACAACTTAAATAATTTCAAAAAGATATATTTGGATTAAACATTATCGCTCTAAAAATTAAGCCGCCTCCTCAGGAAGCGGCTTTTTTATACTGCGCTAATGGTCCAGATAGAGATAGTGCATCCAGCTGGTCATGCGTAGCAGTACCTTGCGCATGACCGCCACGTGGGTAAAGTGGTCGGAATAAACTGCCACCTGCGAAAAAATGCCGTCAGGTAATTCATCGATTTCACTGTTGGGTGCCAGCTCAATCACCGCCAGCACACCATCACTGCCGGCAGCCACACTCAGCGATTGTAGCGTCCCTTGCGCCTGGTAAGACCCGCCGGGGACTACCGGCAGAATTCTGATCAATTTACCGGGGAATACCTGGCCGGGAAATGCATTAAACACCACTTCGGCTTCGTCGCCGGCCTTAAGACGCAGCAACGAGTTTTGGCGGAACTGAGCAATGATTTGCCGTTTTTGCTCAGGAATAAACACCATCACCGGCCGCAGCGGAATTGCCGCGGCGTAGGTCCCTGGGCGGATCAGCACCTGGGTCACGTAACCGTCGCTGGGAGCGCGTATCACCGTTTGATCAAGATTATATTTGGCCTCTGCCAACTGCGCCCTGAGGCTAACGATTTGAGACTGTTCCCCGTTAATCACGCTGTCTAACTGACTTTTTATTTGCGCTTGCTCCGCCACGGAACCTTTTACCAGCGCATCTTGCGCCAGATAGTTCTGCCGGGCGTTATCAATATCACTTTCCGAAAATGGATTGACCTTGGCCTGGCTGCCTCGGACATAACGCTGATAGTCTTTATATAACCGGTCGCGCTCTGCACTAACCCGAGATGTGTTGGCAATCGCTTCGTCGAGCTGCCCTTTAAGCACCTGAGTATTATTAATCTCGGTGACCAAATCAGCCTGAAGTCGATTGACCCGAGCCTGATAGCGTGCGGGTTCTAATTTAAACAGCACTTCACCTTTTTTTATTAATACGTTTTGCTTCTCGGTTACTTCGCTAACCACGCCCGTGACCTGTGGCGTAATAGGGATTGATATAACCGCTTTCTGCGCCAAATAAGTATAGGGGTGGTTATAATTCATTAGCAGAATTAACGCCCCAATTAAAAACACCCCACCTAATGCAGCCGTGGGCACGGTCCATTTATTGACCGGTATTTTGAAAATCTTAAATATGGACCAGGCAAAAGCGACATAAGTCAGGATAATGAGCAGATCCATGGTGGCTACTCCGAAGGCGGCATTTTATTACCCGCCAGTTTCAACTCCAGCTCCGCCACACGTTGCTGCAACTGTGCGAACGACGCCTCCTGACCTTGCATACCCCAACCACGCTCGGGGCGATATAAAGTAGCCCATATCCATAAAAACGGCCAGATCACGTGCAGAGTAAATAAACTTACCCAGCCCGCGACATGGATAGCATCGGCATGCGGATGGTTGCGTGCCTTGGCAATAAGATAGGGAATATCATGCAGAATAATAATCCCATAGAAAATAATAAGGAAAACCAGAATAAGTACACCCAACGCGAAGTAATTAAGAAACATAACTGCCTCTCATTTGCGGAACCCGTGTTCACTGGTAAAGATAGACGCGTTTTTAGCTTTTTGTGCTAAAACTGGGTAAGTTTATTTCGGCGGGTGTACCTTACAGAAAATGAACCAAAATAGATAACAACGGCACTTTGATTTTATGGGATTTTTAGGTTTAAGCGGAAGAACCGTTACCACTCTGACGAGTAGCACAAACCATCCAGTAATAATGATTATTATTAAAGGTAAACTCATTCAAAACCTGCAGCCCCAGTTTACGCGTATGTGCCGCATAAGAGCGTGGGTTAATTTTATTCACAAATGTGACCAAGACATCAAAACGCGATGACATTTGTTTTAATGCAAACGCAAACAGCGCTTCAAGCACCCCGCTGCCCCGAACCGAAACGTCGACACAGATCGGCCCGTATTGGTAAGAGTTCTCCACCGTCAACACCTGGCCGGCAAACTCACATTCTCCCAATCTGCCAATCATGTGCTCAAATAAAGGCCAGGGTGCCCAAAACTGCCAGGAAGCGGCCATCACGAACGCGACAATCTTACCTTCCTGCCTGGCGACAAACAGCCCTTGTTCTTGCTCGATCAACGCGACCATTTGCTCATAGGTCAGCAAAGTGGTCACAAAACCATCTTTCTTGTCTTCCTCACTGATGGTTGCTACCTGATACCGCTTGAGCAGTTCAGTCACTTGTTCAATATCAGCCACATTGGCCACACTCAATTCCATGCAAACCTCCTCGAAAGTCGAAAATAGCCCAGTTTTTTTAGAAATTTATCATTGCAGTAAAAATTAATTCTCTGTATCCCATTAAAGTTATCCTTTGATAAATAACAAACGGCGCAGTCACAGGAATATAAACCCCGGTAATTCATCAACCCGAACTGACAAACTTTCTGCGAATGAACACGTTGAATTCATTATTTCCAAGCCTTGCTAGCTAAACTACTATCAAAGTAATCTGTTTTATACGTACAGATCAGAGCGATATGGAGTGGAACAGATGCCGATGGAGCAGACGGAAGCGGGAAGACAGGGCAGCCTGTACCGTCAGATTGCCGAACAGATCAAACAGGCAATCCACGCAGGATTTTTACCTGCCAATACACGTTTGCCGTCGGTAAGAACGCTGGCCACTCAATACAACATCAGTCTGACAACCGCACTTAAAACCTTGCGTACCCTGGAAGACGAACATTACGCCGTAGCCAAACCCAAATCCGGTTTTTTTGTCGCACCAAGACGGCATTCGCTGCAAAAGGACGCCGTTATCGTGGAACAGCCACGTGAGATTGCGCCGCTGGATGAACAAACCGAACTGCACATGGCAATGGTGGGGGAAGATTGCCGCGTTCGTCTGGATCTGGCTAATGGTGATAGCTCTTTGTACCCCATCAAAAAACTGAGTTTGATCATGCGCCAGCTGGGTTATAGCAAGCCATTTTTGCTTGGTGATACGGTCAAAGGCTCTGGCTATGCGCCGTTAAAAACAGAAATTGCCCGACGAGCAATAGACTACGGCTGCAACATCAACCCGGATAACATTTTAGTGACCAACGGCTGCGTGGAGGCACTGTCGCTCTCGCTGATGGCGACAGTAAAACCGGGAGATGCGGTTGCCGTTGAATCGCCCTGCTATTTCGTTTTATTGCAAATGTTGCGTCATCTCAAACTACGCGTGATTGAGGTTGAAACGGGTAACGAAGGCTATGTTGATAGCGAAAAGCTGGTTGCGCTGTTCCAGAGAAAAGCGGTGAAGGTGTTTGTCACCCTCGCCAATGTTAATAACCCTCTGGGCAAAACCATACCGAACGAGAAAAAAGCTCACATCGCGCGGCAGGCCGATGAAAACGGTGTGATTATTATTGAAGATGACACCTTTGGCGACATCGCCTTTGGTGTTCAACGACCATTTCCAATGAGGGCCTTTAGCCCCAATGTCATCCTGTGCAGCGGTTTCTCTAAAACCGTGGCGCCTGGCATGCGTGTCGGTTGGGTTCACAGCAACCATTACATGCGAAAAATCACCTCGCTAAAATACACCTCGACCATGGGCTCACCCATATTGCCGCAGGCTACCATTGCCGAATTACTGAGCAATGGCGGATACGACGCCCATCTGCGCAAACTCAGGCATAAGTTGGCTAGCCTGGTGAACAAAATCCGTCAGGTAGTGCTTCTAGCATTCCCCCCGGGCACAAAAGTCTCTGAGCCTGAAGGCGGTTATGTGCTGTGGGTGGAAATGCCGAAGAATGCCTTGAACGTACGTTCACTGTTTATCAAGGCGCGTAATGCCGGGATCGGTATCGCCCCCGGGCATATTTTTGCCACGGATAACCGCTACGATCACTGTTTCCGACTGAATGCAGGCTTTGGTTATAACGATGAAGTTGAACAGGCGATCGCCCAGCTTGGGCAATGGTGTACTCAATCACTTGTGGGGGGTGAAGGGGGTTGATTGGCGGAAGATCACAGGAGTCGAACCTGCCCAGGACCGCTGGCGGCCCCAACCGGATTTGAAGTCCGGCCGCCCCACCGGGGACGAGGATCTTCCTTCGGGAACAGGAAGCAAGGGGCTGATTATAGCGCAGTTTACCCTTGGCGCTAAGAGGGAAATAGCGCTAGCCCCCGGCACTATGCCGGAGGCAGGCAGGGTTAAGGTTTCAACAGTTCCTTCACGTCCAGCAGGATAAACTCGTTGTCATCCGCCACGTTCGGCTGGCGGCTGGAGGAGAACGGGAAGTTATTATCGTTGCCGACGATGATATGGCTGCCGTCCACCACGTCCACGTTTTCAATGGTGAAGAACGGGAAGGTCAGCACGCCGTTGTTCAGCGGTTTGCGCGCCAATTTGTTCGGGTCCTGAATGTTCATCAGGTCAATATAGGCCATTTTATCGACCGGTTTACCGACGTTGCCGTCAGAAAATGCAATTTTATATACCCGTTTAAACTTCGCCACCTGACTGAAGCAGTTGTCTGTGGGCGCACCCGCAGCGCAGGCTTGGTCCGCCGTGCCTTCGTTATTATCGCGCTCGATCACCAGGCCATGAGTGGCGTCGATCATATTAAAATCGCCGATGGCGTTCTGGTTGTCCTCCAACACGTATTGCCAACTGCGCCCGGTCCAGGCCTGTTGTTTCACGTCAAATTCCAGCACCCGCAGGTAACGTTTGCCATCGATGTTCTCGAATTTTTCACCGTCCCACAGCGCACCTTCCAGCAACGGGTACAATTTGCTGCCGTCCGGTGATGCCGCCATACCCTCGAAGCCTTTGGAACGCGCCACCTGGAAGTTCTGTTTGCCATCCGGTGCGCCCGGCAGGGTCAGCGTCGGGTTATCCGGCGACTTCACCACCTTGCCGTCGACCTTGGTATCGAACACCGCCAATACCTTACCGTTCAGATCGGCCTTAATCAGGTAGGGGCCGAACTCATCGCCAATCCACAGGGCATTATCGGCAAACTGGAAGCTTTCCGGGTCAAAGTCGCTGCCGGTCAGGTAACGTTTATCGGTGCTCTCATTGATGATATGGAAGGGAACATTTTTGTCCGGATCGTGCAGAAACACCGTTTTCAGCGGCGTCACCGTGCCGTTGTCAAAGTCGATTTTGTAGTGATTGAGGTACAGCATGGCGTCCGGCGAATTGGCCTTGCTGCCAAAACCATTGTCGGTCAGCACCCAGTAGGTACCGTCGGGCATATGTTTGATGCCGGAATGGCCCTGCAGCGGCTGCCCGTTGATCGGCAGGCCAATACCGGTCATGCGATCGGCGGATTTACCCGCCACGCTGCCCAGTTCGGTCACGCGTTTGCCGCTGGTGTATTTACCGCTTTGCTGTAAATCGGCGGGGGCATCCTGCGGTGCGGCGACGTTGGATTTCACCGCCAGTAACGCGTGCCCGGCCAGGGTTGCCGGCACCGGTTGGGCTTGCGCCCACAGGTTAGTGCTCAGTGCCATACAGCCGGCCAACAGTGCCAGGCGGGTTTTGGTTATGTGCATGTCTTGGTTCCCTTTTTGTTGTTATCACCCAGAAGTAAAAGCAACGTCACTATAGGGAACCGCAATGACAGTAATATTATTCGGCGAACGCCCGCCGGTAGCTGTGCGGATGGAAGCACCAGGTGATGGCGATCAGCACCACCACCAGCAGCGCATGGATTTGCCAATCCAGCACAAAGCCGCCGCTGTAATCACGCAACAGGCCGGAAATATAAGGCGTGGCTCCCGCCAGCAGGAAACCTATGCCCTGCATAAAGGCCACCAATCGCCCCGCGGCCGCCGGGTGCGGAATATGATCGAGCGCCAACACCAGGCACAGCGGGAAGGCGCCGCCCAGCCCCAGGCCGGAAACCAGCACCCATAGCCACGGCAACGTCTGCGGCAGATAAATCAGGCCGATGAAGCCGATCAACTGCATGACTAATGCCAGCAATAACAACGGCCGTCGATCCAGCGATCGCGCCAGCGCCGGCAACAGCAGCGCCCCGACGACCTGCCCGAAGGTCATGAGTGCCAACAGCGATCCGCTGGCCTGCGGCTGCCAGCCGAGCTGCATATAATACGGCGGCAGCCAGGCGATCAGGCTGGTATAGCCGCCATTGATCAAACCAAAATAGGCACCGAGCAACCAGGCACGACGGCTGAACCACAGGCTCGGCCCAGAGGAGGTTCCGGATGGCGTCAGGCGTGCCAGGCTACGGCTGACCGGCCACCAGGCGATTAACGCCACCAGTGCAGGTACCGCCCACCAGGCCAATGCACGGTGCCAGTCATGGCCGACACTCATCAGCCAGGGGGTCATCGCCGCTCCCAGACCGCCACCGCCCATCAGAGCCGCCGACCATAGCCCGGCCACCAGCGCCATCTGCTTGAGAAAGTGATGTTTGATAATGCCGGGCATCACCGCCTGGATCACCCCAATCCCCAGTCCACCCAACACCGCGCTCAGCAGTAATTGCGTGCTGCCCGGTGCCAGCTCACGCCAGGCGGCCCCCAGGCCAATGGCCAACAGGCTCAGCACTACGCTGGTACGCTCGTCGAACAGGCGGTTGATCGCCCCACCCGCCAGCGCCATCAACCCCATCATCAGCACCGGCAAGGTGGTCAGCAGCGCCGCACCGCCAAAGCTCAGCCCGGTGGCCTGCCGCAACGTCGGCAACAACGGGCCGATCGAGGTCAACAGCGGCCGCATATTCAGGCCAATCAGCACCAGCGCCCACAGCAGGGGGTTGAACCAGCGGCGTAAGAAAGGGGGAGCAACAAATTGATTTAACACGATCTATTCCTGAACTTCCGGGATGAAGAGTGCGGGCTCACAGAGTGGCAGCCGCAACGTTGCCTTACTCTAGGCTTCCCCGTTAGTATTGGGAAATTAAATAATAAAATAGCCAACAGTGGAAAAATGAATCGTTACCCGATGTTCAATCCGCAGTTACTGCTCAGCTTTGTCGCAGTATGCGACAGCAACAGCTTCACTCGCGCCGCAGAGCGGGTGTTTTTGTCGCAGTCGACCGTCAGCCAACAGGTGCGCCGCTTGGAAGAAATGCTGGGTAAATCCCTGTTTGAACGTTCGTCCCATCAGGTACTGCTGACCGAGGAAGGCGTCAAGCTGCTGAGCTATGCGCGGCGCATCATTGCGCTGAATGAAGAGGCGCACGACGCCTTGACCGGCATCTGGCGCGACGGCGTACTGCGGTTGGGGATGCCGGAGGATTTTGCCGCCCCCACCACCGAACTGCTGGCGGAATTCAGCCGGGCGCATCCGCATCTGCGGCTGGACGTCACCAGCGGCCTGAGCGCCGATCTGCACAGTGCCTACGCCCGTGAAGAGCTGGATCTGATCCTGGTTAAACAACGCCGTAGCCAGCCGCCGCGGGCCGCCCGGCCGGAACCGCTGCTGTGGCTGGACAGCCTGGCCTTCCCGGCAATAGAACAGTCACCGGTACCGCTGGCGGTGTTCCCGCTCAATGGGTTATATCGCGATGATTTGTGTCAGGCGCTGGATAACCTCGGCAAGCGCTGGCGTATTGGCTACAGCAGCGCCAGTCTGGCCGCACTCACCGCCGCATCCGCCGCCGGGCTGGGCGTCACCCTGCTGCCGGCCGGCTGCCGCTTGCCCAGCCATCGGGTTCTCGGCAGCGCCGAAGGGTTGCCGCCGATCGACAACATTGAGCTGGCGCTGTACTACCGCGACGGCGCCCCCGCAGCCACTCCCGCGCTGGCCGAACGGCTGAAGGCGTTTTGTGGGTTGGCGTGAGAAGATTATTCCAAAAGTTGCGGATGTTTGAGCTGCAGCCAATCGTTAACCGCCAGCCAGAGTGCGCCGGCCTGTTCCAGACAGGCGGACACCGCCGCATCCGTCACCAAATCACCTGAATAATCGGCGATGTTACGTTGTTTCCTCAAAGCATCCAGACAGATCATTGCCTCACGCGAAATACCCAGGGTCAGCGGCAATGATTGGATCATGAGTTGATGATGACCGGGTTTATGGGTCGAGGTCCGAAACCCCTCCGCCTGCAGGGCTGCATTGGCGATTTGCATGACCGCTTTATACGCCGTGTCAAAACGCGTTTCATTGCTGAGCAGAGTGATACTGGCGTCATGTCGATTACGCGCAGCGGCGGAGAGTAATTTTCTGATTGCACCCGCGTCAGGCTTTATTGCCTCCAGGCCAAGGCCGATCAGGTTGTCTAACGTCATCCTTGTCTCCCAAAATCCCTAGCTGAGGCTTACTCATAATATCCTGAATAAAAGCTGAATTTTCCGCCAAAGCCGCCTGCCACTCGACTGGCGAGTACAGCTTGGGATTAATTTCCCTACCGAGCTCCTGCTGCAGAGGGTAAAACGCGTTGATCACCTCTGAGAATGACGGGTTGCCGACTATCAGGACGTCTATGTCACTGTCATCCTTGGCCTTGCCAGTGGCAATCGAACCAAAAATAAAGGCCAGTTCAAACTCAGCGTTAAGTTCAACCAATGCCTGGCGCAAACGCTCGACCATCCCGGAGGTTTTGCGGAAAATAGCCACCAACTCAGGAAAAATCAGGCAATCAGGGTTAGCCCGATAGCAGATTTGGTTTCCCTGTTGCTGTCTGAGCAAGATGCCGCCCTGTGCCAGTTTGTTCAACTCTTTATGTAAGGTACCGGCCTGAGTTGCGGTCTGACGCGCAATTTCTCGCACATGAAATGCCTTTTCTGGCTTATTTAGCAACAAAGTTAACAATTTTCGCCGATATTCACTGAACAGGAGAGCAAGCAAAGGATCGTACATAGTGCCTCGTAATGTAGCCTTATTAGCTACAAATGTAGCCAATAAGGCTACATTAGACAAGCAAACCCTAATACCCAACCTCGCCATAACGCCCACGGTAGTCTTTGGGCGTCATGTCATAACCTTTCTTGAACACCGAATAAAAATACTGCAGTGACGGGTAGCCACACATCTGTGAAATCTCGTTGATGGTCAACGAGGTAGCCGTCAGCAGGTTGCGGGCGCGATCCAGCTTTTCCTGATGGATCATATGGTGGATAGTTTCGCCGGTTTCATCCCTGAAGCGTTTTTCCAGGTTGGAGCGCGACAGGCCAATCGCGTCCAGCACCTGCTCGACCTTGATGCCCTTGCAGGCGTGATGACGAATGTAATGCATTGCCTGAATTACCGCCGGATCGCGCAGCGAGCGGAAATCGGTAGAACGACGTTCAATCACCTTCACCGGCGGCACCAGAATGCGCTGCAGCGGCAGCTCACGGCGATCGAGCAGTTGGTGCAGCAGCTTGGCGGCACGATACCCCATCTGACGGGTACCCTGCGCTACCGAAGACAGCGCCACCCGCGACAGGTAACGCGTCAGTTCTTCATTGTCGATGCCGATCACGCAAAGCTTTTCCGGCACCGCGATGTCCAGATGTTCGCACACCTGCAGCAAATGGCGCGCCCGCGCATCGGTCACCGCGATGATGCCGGTCTGCTGCGGCAAGGTCTGCACCCAGTCCGCCAATCGGTTCTGCGCGTATTGCCAGTTATCCGGCGCGGTGGCCATGCCCTGATACACCACGCCCTGATACTGCTCCAGCGCGACCCGCTGGCGGAAAGCATGCTCACGCTCCTGCGCCCAGCGTTTACCGCCTTCACTGGGCAAACCATAGAAGGCAAAACGATTAATGCCTTTTTCTTTCAGGTGACTGAATGCCGCCTCCACCAGCGCCTGATTGTCGGTAGCAATGTAGTGCACCGGCGGATAGTCCTCGTCACGGTGATAAGAGCCGCCCACCCCGACAATCGGCACCCGGACGTTATGCAGCAGTTGCTCGATGGCACCATCGTCGAAATCGGCGATCACCCCATCGCCCAGCCAGTCCTTGATGTTGTCGATACGGCAGCGAAAATCCTCTTCGATAAAGATGTCCCAGTCACATTGTGAGGCCTGTAAATACTCACCTACGCCCTCAACCACCTGACGGTCGTACACTTTATTGGCGTTGAACAACAACGTAATGCGAAAGCGCTTTTCAAACATGCCACATCCCCGGTAAACGAACTGCCCTCTGGGTCTGGGATAGCACAACTATCTGCAAGAACAGCAGGCATCACCTCATAACTGTGAGCTCAGACGCTATTCTTTTATGCCCGGCGCTTGGTGGCGGAGTCCATCCATACCGCCAGCAGCAAAATGGCGCCCTTGACGATGTACTGCCAGAAGGTCGGCACGTCCAGCATGCTCATGCCGTTATCCAGCGACGCCATAATGAATGCGCCCATCACCGCGCCGGCCACGCTACCGATGCCCCCCGCCAGGCTGGTGCCGCCAATCACGCAGGCAGCGATGGCGTCCAGCTCGGCGATATTGCCCGCCGAAGGCGAACCGGCACCCAGGCGCGAACTGAGGATCAACCCGGCAATCGCCACCATCAGGCCGTTGATGGCGAACACCGCCAGCTTGGTGCGCTCGACGTTAACGCCCGACAGCCGCGCAGCGTCAATATTGCCGCCGATGGCGTAGATCCGACGGCCAAAAGCGGTGCGGGTGGCCATAAATATCCCCGCCAACATCAGTGCGGTGAGGATCAGCACCGGCGTCGGTACCCCACGGTAATCATTGAGCAAATAGATAGCCCCGAGCACCAGCAGCGCCAAAATGCTTTGTCGGGTGACGTCACCGCCTGCTGTCGCCACCGGCAAACCGAGCTGGGCACGCCGACTGCGTCGCCGCCACTGCCAGGCGACAAACAGCATCAACCCAACGGCACCGATGCCAAAACCCAGGCCGTTCGGCAAATAGCTCTGGCCAATTTGCGACATCGCTCCGCTGGTCGGCGCGACCGTGGTGCCATTGGTAATGCCGATCAGGATGCCGCGAAAGGCCAGCATGCCCGCCAGGGTAACGATAAACGACGGAACCTTGCGATAGGCCACCCACCAGCCGTTCCAGGCCCCCAACAGCAGGCCGGCCAGCAGCGTCACCACGATGGTCAGCGGCAGCGGCCAACCCAGCCAGACGTCAAAAATCGCCGCCGCCCCGCCCAGCAGGCCCATCATTGAGCCGACCGACAGATCGATTTCTGCCGAAACAATCACGAACACCATGCCGACCGCCAAAATGCCGGTGATCGCCGTCTGGCGCAGCAGGTTGGAAATATTACGCGCGCTGAGATAGGCCCCTTCGGTGGTAAAGGTAAAGAACAGCATAATGACGACTATCGCCGCCAGCATCACAAACACCTGCAAATTGATGGATTTTAGTTTCACTATGGTTTTTTTCTCCACCATTGCCTGCACGATCGCTTCAGACTGCGTGTTTTTCGACATCTGTTTCACTCCTCAATGCGGCTTCCATCACCTGTTCCTGGGTCAAACCCTGGTTGACCAACGAAGCCTTGATACGCCCCTGGTGCATCACCAATACCCGATCGCTTAATCCCAGCACTTCCGGCAGCTCCGAAGACACCACGATCACCGAAATACCCTGCTGGACCAGCTGATTGATTAACTTATAGATTTCGTGTTTGGCACCGATATCGATACCGCGCGTCGGCTCATCCAGAATGAGAATTTTCGGCTTCAGTAGCAGGCATTTGGCGAGTATGGCCTTCTGCTGGTTACCGCCGCTCAGCCGGGCTATCGCCAGCTCGGGTGAGGAAGTCTTCACTTTTAACTGCGCCAGCGATTGGCGAATGGTCGCCTGTTCCCGTGCATCATCAAGCACCGTCAGCACGCCGCTAAAGTCGCTCAGCGCCGCCAACGTCATGTTGGCCCCCACGCCCATCACCGGCACGATGCCATCACGCTTGCGATCTTCCGGCACCATGGCAATGCCATATCGCATCGCCTGGCGGCAATTGTTGATGACGGCCGGCTGGCCATTGAGGCTAATGCTCCCCTGCCAACGGCCAGGGTAGACGCCGAACAGGCACTGCATGGTTTCGGTGCGCCCGGAGCCAACCAACCCGGCCACCCCGAGGATCTCGCCGCGTCGCAGGGTGAAAGAAACATCGTCCACCCGACGAACGTGGCGGTTCACCGGGTGCCAGGCGGTGAGATTATCCACCTGCAGGATCACCTCGCCGATATCATGCTGTTGCTGCGGATAGAGCTCGGTTAATTCGCGCCCAACCATCATGGCGATAATGTCGTCCTCGCTCATTTCCGCTGCCGGGCGCGTACCGATATGCTTGCCATCGCGGATCACGCAGATCAGATCCGAGATCGCCTTCACCTCATTGAGCTTGTGCGAAATGTAAATGCAGGCGATGCCGTGATCGCGCAGATCCTCGATGATCGCCAGCAGCGTAGCGGTTTCACTTTCGGTCAGCGACGCCGTCGGCTCATCGAGCACCAGCAGCCGCACCTGCTTGTTCAGCGCCTTGGCAATCTCCACCAGCTGTTGCTGCCCCAGACCCAGTTCGCCGATCGGGGTGTTGGGATCCACCGCCAGCTTGACCTGCGCCAGCATCCGTCGGCAGCGCAGATACATGGCGTCATAATCCATTACGCCGTACCGGCGCCATTCATTGCCGAGAAACATGTTTTCCAGCACCGTCATCTGCTTCACCAGCGCCAGCTCCTGATGAATGATGGCGATGCCTTTCTGCTCGGTGTCGCGAATATTTTTCGCCGCTAATAAATCATCAGAGAAATAAATATCGCCCTGATAACTGCCATGCGGATATATACCGCACAACACTTTCATCAGGGTGGACTTTCCCGAACCGTTTTCACCACACAGCGATAATACCTGGCCTGCCTCTAACTTCAGGCTGACATTATCTACCGCCTTGACCGCACCGAATTGCATGGTGATATTTTTCATTTCTAATAGGCTGGGCATTATTCCCTCCGGATTACCGGCTTGCGGAATTAATTAATCTCGGCTTTTTTATGGAAACCGTCGGCAACAATGGTGCTGTCGATATTCGATTTATCAACCGGAATAGGGGTTAATAACCAGGATGGCACGTCTTTGCTGCCGTTATTTAATGTGGCGTTGGCCTTCGGTTGTTCACCCTTGCCCAGTTGCACCGCGATGCCCGCCGCCTCGTCGGCCAGTTTGCTGATTGGCTTATACACCGTCATGGTCTGGGTACCGGCGACAATGCGCTTCACCGCCGCCAAATCGGCATCCTGACCGGAAATAGCCACCTTGCCCGCCAGGCCCTGCGCGGCCAGCGCCTGGATAGCGCCGCCGGCGGTGGCATCGTTGGAAGCCACTACCGCGTCAATCTTGTTATTGTTGGCAGTCAGCGCATTTTCCATGATTTTTAATGCGTTTTCCGGCAACCATCCGTCGACCCACTGATCGCCCACCACTTTGATTTTCCCACCGTCAATCAGCGGTTGCAGCACCTTCATCTGCCCCTGGCGGAACAGCTTGGCGTTGTTATCCACCGGCGAGCCGCCCATCAGGAAATAATTGCCCTGCGGCACCCGCTGCACCAGGCTTTGCGCCTGCAGCTCACCGACCTTTTCATTATCAAAGGAGATGTAAAAATCGATATCGGCGTTATTGATCATGCGATCGTAAGCCAGCACTTTAATGCCTTCCCGCTTGGCTTCGCTGATGACGTTACTCAACACCTTGCCGTTGTAGGGAATAATCACCAGCACGTCGACGCCGCGGTTGATCATATTTTCAATCTGCGCCATCTGGGTTTCTTCATTACCATTGGCCGACTGAACAAACACATCCGCCCCCAGCGCTTTGGCTTTGCTGACGAAGATGTCGCGGTCCTTCTGCCAGCGCTCCAGGCGCAGGTCGTCGATCGCCATGCCGATTTTGACTTCTTTGCTCTGCGCCGGTTGGCTCGCCAGCGCCAGCAGCGCACAGACCGAAAGGAACACAGGTTTGAATTTCATCTTATATACCTTTGTTATTTAACGGGTAGGGGCAATAATTGAAACGGACTGGTGATGCAACTTAGAGCGGATTGTTATCGGTTATTTAATATTCAGCAATTACTGATTTTTACCGGCCAATTATGATTTTTGGTTTAATGTTGTTTTTATGATGGCGGTCATGCTTTCGCGCTGAAAAACAGCAGGTCGACAAATAAAAGTGAATTAAGCCTTAAATAAACTGCGGTTAATAACCAATTATGAGATCTGTCGCACATTTAATAATTCTGTGAATTTAACTGTGAAATAACGTAATTGAGCAGCCTGTCGCAAACTCCGAAGATAAAGCCATCCCGTAAACCGGGCATTGCTACCCAGGAGTCGATAATGCAATCTTATTTTGATCAGCTTGAGCAAGTGCGCTACGAAGGCCCCACCAGTAATAATCCGCTGGCCTTTCATCATTACAATCCGGATGAACTGGTGCTCGGCAAGCGCATGGCGGAGCACCTGCGCTTTGCCGCCTGCTACTGGCACACCTTCTGCTGGAACGGTGCGGACATGTTCGGCGTCGGCTCGTTCGATCGCCCCTGGCAGCAGCCGGGCGACGCGCTGGCGTTAGCCAAACGTAAGGCCGACGTGGCGTTCGAGTTTTTCCACAAGCTGAACGTTCCCTATTACTGCTTCCATGACGTCGACGTCTCGCCGGAAGGCGCTTCGCTGAAAGAGTACCTGCACAACTTTGCGGTCATGACCGACGTGCTGGAAGAAAAACAACACAGCAGCGGGGTAAAACTGCTGTGGGGCACCGCCAACTGCTTTACCCATCCGCGTTACGGTGCCGGTGCGGCCACCAACCCGGATCCGGAAGTCTTCAGTTGGGCCGCCACCCAGGTGTTCACCGCCATGAATGCTACCCAGCGCCTGGGCGGTGAAAACTACGTGCTGTGGGGCGGCCGCGAAGGCTATGAAACCTTGCTGAATACCGATCTGCGCCAGGAGCGTGAGCAAATTGGCCGCTTTATGCAGATGGTGGTGGAGCACAAGCACAAAACCGGTTTCCAGGGCACCCTGCTGATCGAGCCAAAACCTCAGGAGCCGACCAAGCATCAATACGATTACGACGTCGCCACCGTGTACGGCTTCCTCAAGCAGTTTGGCCTGGAGAAAGAGATCAAGGTGAATATCGAAGCCAACCACGCCACGCTGGCAGGCCATTCGTTCCACCATGAGATCGCCACCGCCATTGCGCTCGGCATCTTTGGTTCCGTCGATGCCAACCGGGGCGACCCACAGTTGGGCTGGGATACCGACCAGTTCCCGATCAGCGTGGAAGAGAACGCGCTGGTGATGTTCGAAATTCTCAAGGCCGGGGGCTTTACCACCGGCGGGCTGAACTTCGATGCCAAGGTACGCCGTCAAAGCACCGACAAATACGACCTGTTCTATGGCCATATTGGGGCTATGGATACCATGGCACTGGCGCTGAAGGTCGCGGCTAAAATGGTGACCGACGGCCAGTTACATCAGCAGGTATCAAAACGCTATGCCGGCTGGAATGGTGAATTGGGCCAGCAAATTTTGCAGGGCAAACTGTCGCTCGAGGCGCTGGCGCAGTACGCTGAAGGACATGCACTGGCGCCACAGCACGTCAGCGGCCGCCAGGAACAGCTTGAAAACCTGATGAACCGCTATCTGTTCGGCTAACTGACCCCGCGCGGCACTCGCCGCGCCTTTAAGGATCTTTTCCATGTATATCGGCATCGACCTCGGCACGTCCGGCGTAAAAGTCATTTTGCTCAGTGAGCAGGGCCAATTGCTCGCCAGCCACGGTGAGTCGCTGCCCATCTCCCGCCCTCATCCCTTATGGTCAGAGCAGGCCCCGCAGGACTGGTGGCACGCCACCGATCGCGCCATGCTGGCGCTGGGCAAGCAACACAGCCTGCAACAGGTGAAGGCCATCGGTCTCAGCGGCCAGATGCACGGCGCCACGCTGTTGGACGCACGGCAACAGGTGCTACGCCCGGCCATTTTGTGGAATGACGGCAGAAGCGGCGCGCAATGCCTGGCGCTGGAACAGGCGGTGCCGCAATCGCGGCAAATCACCGGTAACCTGATGATGCCGGGCTTCACCGCCCCTAAACTGCTGTGGGTGCAACAGCATGAACCCCAGGTGTTTGATCGCATCGATAAGGTGCTGTTGCCAAAAGATTATTTACGCTGGTGCCTCACCGGCGACTTCGCCAGCGACATGTCGGACGCTGCCGGCACCGGCTGGCTAAACGTGGCGCAGCGCGACTGGAGCGCCGAGATGCTGGCCGCCTGCGGCCTGACCCGCCAGCAGATGCCGCAACTGTTCGAGGGCAATCAGGTCACCGGGCAAACGCATACCGAACTGGCCCGGCGCTGGGGCATGTCCCCGGTACCTGTGGTGGCCGGTGGCGGCGATAATGCCGCCGGGGCGATCGGTGTCGGGCTGTATCAGGCCGGGCAGGCGATGCTGTCGCTCGGTACCTCAGGGGTTTATTTTGCCGTCAGCGACGGCTTCCTCAGCAACCCGGCCAGCGCGGTGCACAGTTTCTGCCATGCGCTGCCCGACACCTGGCATTTGATGTCGGTGACGCTCAGCGCCGCCTCCTGTCTGGACTGGGTTTGCAAACTGACTAACGTCGAAGACGTCGCCACCCTGCTGCGCAATGTCGAACAGGCCCCCCCGGCGGCGGCTCCGCTGTGGTTCCTGCCCTACCTGTCCGGCGAACGGACGCCGCATAACAATCCGAACGCCAAGGGGGCATTCTGGGGCCTCACCCATCAGCACGGGCCGAACGATCTGGCGCGTGCGGTGCTGGAAGGCGTCGGTTTCGCTCTGGCAGAGGGCATGGATGTATTGCACGCCAGCGGCCTGCAGCCCACCAGCATCACCCTGATTGGCGGCGGTGCGCGTAGCCCGTTCTGGCGGCAAATGCTGGCGGACATCAGTGGTCAACGGCTGGAATACCGCACCGGCGGTGACGTCGGCCCGGCGCTGGGGGCCGCGCGGCTGGCCCAAATCGCACTGAACCCGCAGCGCCCACTCGGCGAAATGCTGCCTGAGTTGCCGCTGGAGCAGGTGCATACCCCTAATGCCGAGCGCCATCAGCAGTACGCCGAACAGCGCAGCACCTTCCGCGAACTCTATACTCGCTTGTTGCCGCTGATGTAAAACCAGTGGGGGCATTAGCCCTGCCCCCTTATTATTGCCAAATCGAATAGTCGCCAGTGGCAAATGTCACTGCCAACCCGCCAGCTCCTCTCCTAAATTGGTGGCTGTCTTTTGACGCACTTCACCTCTGGATTAAGGAACTGAACGTGGAAAAAAACCAACAACAAAGCCGCAGAGCTTTCCTCAGCCAAACCGGCAAAATCACCACTGCCTGCGCGGTGATCGGCCTGACCGGCGGCGTGGCGCAGGCCGCCGTCCCCACTGGCAGCCCTTGTTTACCGGAGGCCCAACCCATGACCCTGACCGACAGCCACTACTGGCTGAGCGATGTGCGGCTGGAAGAGGGTTTCGAGTACGATGGCGACACGGTGATCGGCACCCGCACCGCGCTCTATCAGCTTGAAATCAAAGACGGCAAGATTGCGGCCATCCACCCGAAGGATACCGCGGCCCCCGCTGGCGTACCGCGCTATCAGGCACAGGGCCAGTTACTGCTGCCGGCATTTCGCGACATGCATATCCATCTGGATAAAACCTTTTACAGCGGCCCATGGCAGGCACCGCGCCCGCGTCAGGGCAAAACCATCATGGATATGATCGCGCTGGAACAAACATTAATCCCCAAACTGTTGCCCACCTCGCAACAGCGCGCAGAAAACCTGATCGCCCTGCTGCAATCCAAAGGCAGCACCGTGGCGCGCAGCCACTGCAATATCGATCCGGTCAGCGGGCTGAAAAGCCTGGAACACCTGCAGCGCGCGCTGGAAAATCACCGGGCAGATTTTAGCTGTGAAATCGTCGCCTTCCCGCAGCACGGGCTGCTGCATTCCAAAGTCGACGGTTTGATGCGCGAAGCCATGCAGATGGGAGTGCAATACGTTGGCGGGCTGGACCCGACCAATGTCGACGGGGCGATGGAGCAGTCGCTGGATGCCATGTTCCAGATTGCGCTCGATACCGGCAAAGGCGTCGATATCCACCTGCACGAAACCAGCCCGGCCGGGGTGGCAGCCATCAACTACATGATTACCACCGTAGAAAAGAACCCTTCGCTACGCGGCAAAGTCACCATCAGCCATGCCTTTGCCCTGACCGCGCTGAACCCGAATGAATTAGAGGAAACCGCCACCCGACTGGCGGCGCAGCAAATCACCATCGCCTCGACGGTGCCGATCGGTGGGTTGATGATGCCACTGCCGCAGCTCAGTGAAAAAGGGGTATTTGTGATGACCGGAACCGACAGCGTGATCGACCATTGGTCACCGTTCGGCACCGGCGATATTCTGGAAAAAGCCAACCTTTACGCCCAGCTCTATCGGGGTTCCGACGAGTTCCATCTGTCACGCGCCATGGCGATTTCCACCGGCGGCGTGCTGCCGCTGAATGACAAAGGCCAACGGGTGTGGCCCAAAGCCGGGGACAGCGCGGAGTTCGTGTTGATCGACGCCAGTTGCTCCGCCGAAGCGGTAGCCCGTCTGCCAACGCGCCGCACCACCTTCCATCAAGGGCGGCTGGTGGCCGGCCAGGTTGGCAAAGCCTGATGCTGGTCCGCTAATGCCACCATGATGGCCGTTTTTGGCCTTCTCCCTTGCAGAATAACGGCTCAGTATGGCGTTATACCTAATTGGCGGAGGGCCGAAAATGTCACATAGCGCGTTATTGATCATCGATGTTCAACAATCATTTCAGCATCGTCCATTCTGGCAAGAGCAGGATCTCCCCGCTTTCCAACAGGCGCTGACGCGGCTGATTGAAGGCTGCCGCCAGCAGGGCGTAGCGCTGGTTGATGTATTTCATGTATCGCCAGAGGGGCCATTTTCGTTGGCGTCCGGCTGGGTAAAACGCCTGCCGTTCCTCGACCATCAGGCCGATGTCACCGTACACAAACAGGTGCACAACGCGCTGACCGAATCCGGCCTGGATGCCTGGCTGCTGGAGCGACATATCAAGCATTTGATTATTTGCGGCATTCGTACCGAACAGTGCTGTGAAACCACCACCCGGGTGGCGGCCGATCTCGGCTATCAGGTGACTTTCGTGACCGAGGCCACGCTGACTTTCCCGATGCAGCATCCCGATGGAGAAGTCTTTACCACCGAACAACTCAAGCGGCATACTGAGACGGTGCTGGTCGACCGCTTCGCCCGCATCGCCAGCGTGGATGAGGCTCTGGCGCAACTCTCACAGGAGTAACCATGCCGCAGGCCGTCTACTTTCTGATGCTGCCCCAGGTGCTGTCGCTGGACGTTAGCGGCCCAGCCGAAACCCTGCGCCTGGCCGGGCAGTTCAGCCTGCACTACATCAGCCCAGTGCCGCAGGTTACCTGCTCGGTTGGCATGACGTTGAGTCAGCTACAGCCGCTGCCTGATCGGCTGGAAGACGGCGCTATTTTAGTGGTGCCGGGCGTCAGTGATTCGCAACATTTCTTCGCCAATGGGCCGGCCGAACAGGCCCGTCGCTGGCTGGCCGCGCTGCAACCCGACCTGCAACAGCAACGTATCACGCTGGTTTGTGTCTGTTCCGGCGCCCTGCTAGCGGCACAGGCCGGTTTGCTCGACGGTTACCAGTGCACCACCCATCACGACGTGATTGAACGCATGCGCCAGCAGGCCCCGGCAGCGCAGGTGAAAGAAAACCGCATCTTTGTTGAAGACCGCAGCGTTTACACCAGCGCCGGCATCACCGCCGGGATCGATCTGGCGTTGCACCTGATTAATCGCCAATGCGGCGCTAGCCGGGCGATGGAGATTGCCCGGGAAATGGTGGTGTATTTTCGCCGGTCCGGCGACGATCCGCAGCTTTCACCCTGGCTTCGCTACCGTAACCATCTGCACCCGGCAGTGCACCGGGCGCAAGACGTGATGGCCGCCGAGCCGGAAGCGGAATGGTCAGTACCGCAGGTGGCGGAAAAGGCCCATGTCAGCAGCCGCCATCTGGCACGGCTATTCCGCAGCCATGTTGGCATCAGCGTGCGTGAGTACCATGAACAATTACGGCTGGCGTTGGCGCAGCAGCGCCTGCAGCAAGGCTATGGACTGGAGAAAGCGGCGTTGGCCGCGGGATTTTCCTCCGGCCGCCAACTGCGCCGCGCCCAGCAGCGCGGCTCAATCGGCTTATGACACCAACCGTCGAGTGTCTATTTTCTGCAGGCCTATCGACAGCAGCAGGCTAAGCGCCAGCGCCACGCCAAACACCCAGAAGATATCCAGCAACGGATGACTGGTCAGTTCCAGGTGCCGGTTGCGCATAAAGTTAACGATAATGGCGTGAAAACCGTAGATCGCCAGCGAATGGCGGGAAAAAACGCCCAACCAGCCAATCGGCTCCGGCAGGCAGTTTTTAAACCAGATAACCAAAGACACCGCCGCGATAAACACCAGCGGGCCGCAGTAAATGTAATAGGTATCGGCGAAGTTGCCGTTGATAAACATCTGGCTTTTGGTGCCGTGGATAATCAACGCCACGCTGGCTACAAACCCCAACGCCGCCAGACCACTGACGCCCCGCCCCTGGGTGTCCATCATGCCAATCGCCCGTCCGGCCAACGCATACAGCAGGTAATAGAAGGTATCGCCGTAGATATACAGATTCACCGGTAACAGGTGCGTGTTACCCAGGGTCAGCGAGCTGGTATTGGGGTTGGCAATCACCGCCAGGATCACCAGCACCCCGGCCAGATAGCGGCGCGATACCGGCTTGACGCTGACCAGCGGCGACAGCAAATAAATGACCGCAATCGCATAGAAGAACCACAGGTGATAGAACACCGGCTTGAGTAACATGCCGCGCAGCGACGGCCAGAAGCCGATTTTGGTGAACACCGCAATATAGATCAACGCGATGGTGCTGTAGAACAGGATGCAACAGCCAATGCGGATGAAATGTTTCTTGCCTGCGCTTTTCTCACCGAAAAACAGATAGCCGGAAATCATGAAAAACAACGGCACCGAGACGCGTGACAGCGAGTTCAGCACATTGGCGATATCCCAGTTGTGTTCCCCCACCGCCACTCCGCTGGTGACGTAATAGGTGGTGGCGTGGATCATCACCACCATCATGCACGCCACCGCGCGCAGGTTATCTATCCAGCCAATTTTATTACTCAAAGGTCGCCCGTAATATTGTCATCTTCGTTTGTTATAAAGAGGTTAACCAGCGAAAGTGTGGGTGGCAACCCTGACGGGCAATATCAGAATGTGCTTAAACAACACCTGATGATTGCCAAGGTGAACAATTGGCGGCAAAATAGCCGCAACAACTCGCTCAGATAGCGTTCCCCGCCCTGACAGTTCCTTATTTATTCTTTACTTTCAGTACGATAACTATGAAAACAACATTACCACCTGCGGCTCGCTTGGGTCGACAGGCGCTTTTATTCCCTCTTTGTCTGGTGCTGTTCGAGTTCGCCACCTATATCGCCAACGATATGATCCAGCCTGGCATGCTGGCGGTGGTGGCAGATTTCAACGCCGGTGAAGAGTGGGTGCCAACCTCAATGACCGCCTATCTGGCCGGCGGTATTTTCCTGCAGTGGCTGCTGGGGCCATTGTCGGATCGCCGTGGTCGTCGCCCGGTGATGCTGGCGGGTGTGGCATTCTTTATCGTCGCCTGCCTGGCGATTTTGCTGGTGACCAGCATCGAGCAATTTATCTTTATGCGTTTCCTGCAGGGGATTGGCCTGTGCTTTATCGGCGCGGTCGGCTACGCCACGATACAGGAATCTTTTGAGGAATCGGTGTGCATAAAAATCACCGCGCTGATGGCCAACGTGGCGCTGATTGCCCCGCTGCTCGGGCCATTGGCCGGTGCTGCGCTGATCCACGTCGCGCCGTGGCAGAGCATGTTCGTGCTGTTCGCGGCGCTGGCGGCCTTTGCCTTCTATGGCCTGTGGAAAGCGATGCCGGAAACCGCGTCGCTGCAGGGTGAGAAACTCTCGGCCGCCAACCTGTGGCGTGACTATCGCCAGGTGTTGTCCAACCGTCGTTTTGTCTGCGGGGCGCTGGCCATTGGCTTCGCCAGCCTGCCGTTGCTGGCCTGGATTGCCCAATCACCGGTGATCCTGATCAGCGGCGAGTCGCTGTCGACGCTCGATTACGGCCTGCTGCAAATTCCGGTGTTCGGTGCGCTGATCCTCGGCAACCTGACGCTGGCGCGTTTGACCGGTAAAAACAGCGTACAACGCCTGATCAAACTGGGTGCAGGGCCAATGATGCTGGGGCTGTTGATCGCGGCGCTGGCTACCCTGTTCTCGACTCACGCCTACCTGTGGATGACCGCCGGCCTGAGCCTGTACGCCTACGGCATCGGGCTGGCCAACGCCGGGCTGTACCGCCTGACGCTGTTCTCAAGCTCCGTCAGCAAAGGCACGGTTTCCGCCACCATGGGCATGCTGAGCATGATGGTGTTCACCGTCGGCATAGAACTGGCGAAAGTGGCCTACGTTTGGGGCGGCAGCGGGTTGTTCAATTTGTTCAACCTGATTAGCGGCCTGTGCTGGCTGGCGCTGGTGGCGCTGTTCCTCAGCAAACGCCGCAGCGGCGATGTGACGCCGACGGCAACAACAAGCCTGTGATCTCTTCTGATGGGGTGCAGAACCCCATCAGGCATGAGGGAGATATAACGTTTGTAAGCGGGTTAACGCCATATTGATAGCCGTCTTATCGAACAACCCTGCCTTCCGTTGCGCCCAACGCTCACCTGCAGGCCAGTGACGAATACCTTCTGCCAGTGACTCCTCGTCGGCAGAGACATGTTCCTGGCAGACTAACCAATCAATAGTCGAGAGTAATTCCAGCCCATAAGGCGATTCAAAACCATCAATCAACTCCGTTGTCTTCTGCAACGCAGGTAACCAGGTTTTAGCTTCACTTTTGAGATAGGCAAGTACCACATCGCGCTTGGCATCATTAAACCAGATAATATCCAAGGGTTTAGCATCACCCAGACGTTTCTCGCAGCGTAAATAGCTTCCATCCAACCCGTTGAGCAAATGACGCAGTCTGTCCGCATAAGGGCCATAATTCTGAGCTTTAAACTGGAGATTCAAGGGGTTTTCAACCTGTTGCGCGATGATTGCACGTTCCAGGAACCACGCCAGCTTTTGTATTTCAAGTAAACTGCACTCCATCCCCAAGACCCAATAGCGACGGACCAACTCAGCGATCAGCGCCCGAGCTGGTGTGAGTTTCTCGACACCTACGTTTTTTGCCACATTCTGATATTTTTCAATGGGTTCATAAATAATGATATCCACCTGCGGCAAATCGCTGAGCTCTTGAATAATCACTTCACGAACTTCGGGCCAGCCCAGCCCGCCATGCCCTGCCCCAAGAGGTGGGATGGCAATTGAGGCAATCTCATTTTGCATGATGAAGAGGCGGAGATCGCGTAATCCTTCAACAATCCACTCTAATTTGGACGGACTGCGCCAATGTTGTTTGGTCGGAAAATTAATAATCCAACGCGGCCCCATTAGCTCACCGGTATCGGTAACGAACATTTTGCCGGTTTGCACCGCCCCGGCCTTACATGCCGCCGAATAGGCTTTCATATTGGCCGGGAAACGTTCTTTGAACATTAGGGCAATGCCTTTAC
Source organism: Serratia sp. AR11 (assembly GCF_056376275.1). Classification (NCBI taxonomy): domain Bacteria; kingdom Pseudomonadati; phylum Pseudomonadota; class Gammaproteobacteria; order Enterobacterales; family Yersiniaceae; genus Serratia; species Serratia sp. AR11. The sequence goes on along the minus strand of NZ_CM150739.1, from coordinate 67,298 downwards.
CCATGACGCCGACGGTATTAACGGTGTTGACCAGAGCCTCTGCAGACGCATCCAGCAGGTTACCTTGAGTAAAACGAATCATTGGTTTCCCCCACCATTAAAATACCAATCTGGCAAACACTGTATGTTCAGCAAATGACCGATTTCTTTTTGCAATTCTTCTTGTAACACCGGGCTATAACAGACAATCCCTAACAATGCAGTGACGGGCAAATGTTGATGAACCAAAGCCTCAGCCTGATAACGCTCTATTTGCTCAGGTTTATCGAGAACCCGGTGGAAATTACGTTGCTGCAATAATTCCCAGTCGATTTTATCCAACTGTTCGAGATGGCTATAGTAACCAGCCATAGGGGTATAGGCATGACGATCGGTAAACACAAAAACCCGTTCTAACTGCTGCAACCGGTGCAGGCTTGAAACCAGGATGACAATGTCTTCGTTATCCTGCCGGGTTACGCCACCACGACCAGTATGAATATTGTACAGCATCGGCGAGAACGGCGTGAAATAGAAAGGGATATAGTCGTTCAGTGTCCCACCAGGAGCAACAGGCACCCTGCGTTGTTTACGGCGTTCAATCAGCTCCATGTTGCCAATATTCACCCAGTCAGAAGCTTTTATCTCGCTGCTACCGGCATACAAACCATTGGCCAGGATCCAGGGAAGATTATCCTTGTGAACGATGCGCCAAATCAGCGCTTTTTTGGGGTTCAGGCTCTTATAGTTCGCCATGTTGCTTCAAGAACATCCATTGGTTAACGGTCACTCGGGGAGTATATTTAGTCTCTGTAAGCAACGCATCTACTTGCTGCTTTGTCTCCTCATCTTTACACCAAATCGTGTTAAACAACGCAGGCTCTACCTTTCCCGGCGCTAAGCACTCTGCCATGCAAACACATTTTGATTGGCTATCATGATAGTCACGCCGCTCCATGCTTGCCCAATCAATTTGACCAACACCGTCTAAATAATCAAACAGTTGTATATCTTCATGGGAAAGAGGGTGACGAGGAACAATGCGCCAATTGTCGCGCGCCGCAATATCACGACGGACGCTGATGATAATAAATTGCTTACCTTGATGTTCAGATTGAACCCTCCCATCAAAAGGGTTGTTGGCAAAGAAGTGGAACGGTACCTGGTAGTCCAAACCCAGTTTTTTTCGTTTTTCTAAAATGCCACCGTCTGCAACATCTTCAAATAATTCAGGATTAAGCTCAGCGCGGGTTAATAACCCCAGTTGCAAAATAGAAGACAAATTGCTCAGGCTGGTTAAATGATATAACAGTTGCCCATGTTCAATACTTCCCATGATATTCATCCTTAAATACATTAGGTTTACTGATGTAATCTATCAAATATTGAACAACCTTGGCTAAAGCAACATCACATTTTAAACAACCCACTGTCGCGCAGCAGGTGCTGGTTGCCCTTGCGGCGGGTGAAGCCGCTGCGGTCGAAGAACTCCAGCACCTGGATCGCCAGTTTGCGGCCCACGCCGAGCCGATCGCGAAAATCGGCGGCATTGGTGCTGCCCTGCTCCACATCAAGCTCACGGATCAGTGCAGCGAACTGTTCAATGCGTTGGCTTAAGTAGTAACGATCCACCACTACCGCCGTGACATGCCCCAACTGTGCCGCTTTACGCAATGTCGCCCGTATCCGGGCCTCGTCTTCGCCCAGTTCGGTCGCCAAATCGCGAACCCACCAGGCTTCATCGCCGAACCGCGGCTCGATAATTTCCCACAGGGCCAGTTCTTCAGCACTGAACGCCAGGCCGTGTTCCGGCAGGTGCAACCAACCCCGGGTATTGTTTATCAATCCCTCGGCCAGCAGCCGATCGATCATCATAAATACCAGCGGCTCAGCAAGCTGAGGCAGTGCCATGCGCCGCAGCCGCGCCCGCCCCAGACCGAGCTGATCGCTATGCTGCTGGTGGTAGTCGGCCAATACCTGTAGCAGACGCTGTTGACCCTGCTGCACATTCTCTTGCGCCAGCGCCATATCGCCGGCAATCAGCAACTCACGGCTCACCAGCAGTGCTGCCAGTTCGCCTGCCGTCAGTTGCCGGGCCCAGGCGAAGGCGGCCAGATCCAGTGCGCCATTAGGCAAATGCAATGCCAGCACCTGCCGGTCATCGTCGGCCTTTGCCAGCGCCGCCAGCCAGGCCAGATACTCAGGTTGGCGTTTGCCTCGCTTCGGGGTGGCCAAACTCAGCACTCTGGCGCCCCCCAGCGTTTGGCGAGCGCCAATATCACGTAGCACCAGCCGATCGTTTTCCGCCAACCAGAGTGGACGATCGAGGATCAGCTCTGCCAGCCCCTCATTGAGCAGCGAAACTCGCCCGGTGATATGGCTGGCGGCATGATGCAGATGCAGCGGTTGCCAGTGTTTGATCGGTTGGTCAGCATCCAGTGCGACCAAAATGCGCTCGGCAGCGGCCAGCGGCTTTTGCGCCAGCAGCCAGTCACCGCGCGCCACCTGTTCTTTACTGACGTCACCACTGATATTCAGTGCGATACGCTGCCCGGCCTGCGCCTGCTCAACCGGTTGGTTCTGCGCGTGCAGGCCTCGTACCCGCACCGGGGTATCGGCACCGGTCAGCCACAGCTGATCACCCACGGCGACTTGCCCCCCCAATGCGGTACCGGTCACCACCAGACCCGCGCCTTTAACGCTGAACGCGCGATCCACCGCCAGACGGAAGCGACGGGTTAACGCATGTTCGTCAGGCTGCAACGCCAGCAGATGCGCGCGCAGCGCGTCGATTCCCCGCGCCTGTAGCGTCGCAGTGACGAACATGGGCACCTGATGCCAACCCTGGTGCGTCAGCTCGTCACTTAGCTGACGTCGTACTTCTTCAATGCGTGCCTCATCCACCCGATCGGCCTTGGTCAGCGCCACCGTCAGCGCCGGCCGGCCACTCAACCGCAGTATCGCCAGGTGCTCGCGGGTTTGCGCCATCACGCCGTCGTCACAGGCCACCACCAGCAGCGCATGGTCAATGCCGCCGACGCCTGCCAGCATATTGGCGAGGAATTTTTCATGACCGGGCACGTCGATAAAGCCCAGCACCCGGCCATCGGGCTGCGGCCAGTAGGCATAGCCCAGATCCAGGGTCATGCCGCGGCGTTTCTCCTCCGGCAGGCGATCGGCGTTGATCCCGGTGATCGCCTGCAGCAGGGTGGTTTTGCCATGATCGACATGACCGGCGGTAGCGATAATCATGCGCTCAGCGCCTCAATCAATGCGTCTTCCTGCTCCAGACAGCGTAGATCCAGCCACAGCCTGCCGTCGTTAATGCGGCCAATCACCGGCTGCGGCAGAGCGCGCCAGCGTTCCGCCAATGCTTCCAGCGTTGCGCCGCGGCCGTCCTGCGGCGTAAAGGTCAATGCATAGCTGGGCAGCCGATCCACCGGCAATGAACCGCTACCGATCTGCGACCAGCACGGCTCGGCACGCAACTGGAAATGCCCGGTAAACTGCGGCGTCAGCGCCTGTAACAGTCGCTCGGCGGCATCCTGCATCGCCTGTTGTGGACGTGTCAGCAACCGCAACGTCGGCAACTGTTGCCCCAGCAGTTCGGGTTGTTGATAGAGACGTAAGGTGGCCTCCAGCGCCGCCAGCGTCAGTTTGCCGACGCGCAGCGCACGCTTTAACGGATGCTGCTGCAACCTGGCAATCAGCGCCTTTTTACCGACGATGATGCCGGCCTGTGGGCCGCCCAACAGTTTGTCACCGGAGAAGGTCACCAGATCAACACCGGCAGCCAGCAGTCGCTGCGGCATAGGTTCGGCCGGCAGGCCGTACTGCGCCATATCAATCAGCGAGCCGCTGCCCAGATCGGTGGCGGTCGGCAGGCCGTGTTCGGCACCCAGCTGCGCCAGCTCGGCTTCGTCCACCGCCGCGGTAAAGCCCTGAATGCTGTAGTTGCTGGTATGCACCTTCATCAACAACCCGGTCTGATCGTTAATCGCGTTACGGTAGTCTTTCAGATGGGTGCGGTTAGTGGTGCCTACTTCGACCAACTGGCAGCCCGCCTGACGCATCACGTCGGGAATACGGAACGCGCCGCCAATTTCCACCAGCTCACCGCGCGACACCACCACTTGCTTGCCGGGGGCGATCGCCGCCAGCATCAGCAATACCGCGGCCGCATTGTTATTGACGATGCAGGCGTCTTCCGCGCCGGTCAGTTGACACAGTAAATCCGCAACGGCGCGATCGCGATGCCCACGCCCGGCGCCATCGAGATCGTATTCCAGCGTCACCGCCGCGCCCATCGAACGCGTCACCGCCTCTATCGCCGGTTGCGCCAGCAGAGCCCGGCCGAGATTGGTGTGCAACACGGTACCGCTTAGATTGAATACCGGTGCCAACGACGGGCGCTGCTGCTGTGCCAGCCCGGCACCAAGCGCCTGCGGCCAATCGGCGCACCAATCAGGCAGCCGTTGATGCTGTTTAATAGTCTCACGCGCCTGCCATTGCAGTTGGCGCAGTAGCTCGCTAATCAGCGTCTGGCCATACTGCGCCACCAATGGTTCGATAGCGGGATCGCGCAACAGGCGGTCAATGGCGGGTAACTGGCTGTAAAGATGCTGGGATTCAGTGCTCATGGTCGCTCGGTTTTATTGTAGTGGTCTCGGCATAAAGCAGAACCCCGCCGCAGCGGGGTGGGAGACATCAGGGGGGCGAGGTGCGGGCAAAGCTTTCGCGGGCAAACAGCCGTTCGGCCAGTTTGATCAACGCCGGTCGTTCGACGCACCAGTTGGGCATGATACGGCGGAAATTGAGATAACCCAGCGCACAGCCGGTGGCGATATCCGCCAGCGTCAGCGTTTCGGTGTTCAACAACGTTTTTTCCTGCGCCAGTTTTTCCAGCGCGTCCAGCCCGTGCGTCAGCTTGGCGCGCTGGCGCAGGATCCAGTTTTCGTCCTGTTTATCCGATGCCCGCTGGCTCTCGCGATACAGCGTGGCGGCGGCCTCGGTCACGCCATCCGCCAGGGCTTCCACCTGACGTATGCTCAATGCTGCCGCGCGATCGGCGGGTAAAAATGCCGGGGCGGCAGGCAGCAGTTCAAGGTATTCGGCGATCACCCGCGAGTCGTAAAAGACGCCGCCGTCGTCAGCCACCAGCACCGGAACCTTGGCGAGCGGATTCAGCTCCACCACCCGGCTGCCCGGCTCATACGGCGGATCGTTAACGAATTCGAACGCGATGCCCTTTTCCAGCAGCATCACGGAAATCTTGCGGACAAAAGGGCTGGTGTAACTGCCAATAAGCTTCATCAGTCTTCCCCTCGGCTTGCAAACCTCAGCGTTGTTAGTTCACCGTCAGCGTGTCGATAATCTGCTGAACCAGCGCCTGATGCGCCTCCGGCGTTTTGGCCGGCGACAGCATTTGCAGCGTCACCACCCGCTTGTTGAGCACCGTCAGCATGATGGTAGACACCACCTTCTGCCCGTTGATGCTCTGCTCGGTGTCCACCCGGCGGAATTTCTGCTTACCGACGGTGAAGTTCTCTTCTTTGGTGGTCTGGATATTTTGATAACGGTCGGCCAGCTCGGTAATCATGCTCTGCGTCAGATCTTTGAGCATTTTATCGCTGCTGTTGAGCTTCATGTCGTCAGGCGGGATCACTTCGGAAGAGACGGTGCTCTGGCGCGATTTGCCGTCCAGGAAGCGCTGAATGGTGGATTTGCTGTCGTTGATGATGCCGCTGTTCTCGGTCTGATCGCTAAAGCCCGATGGCAATTCAAAGGTGATCTTGCCCTTTTGCATCGAGACTTTCAGGCCCGGAGGCGGTGCGGGTTTTGTCTCCACCACCGGCGGTGTCGGTGCAGGCTGCGTGACGACCGGTTTGGTATCCGGCTTTGGCACTTCAGGTTTGGTGTCGTCCTTGTTGTCACAGGCCGCCAGTCCGATGGCCAATACGGCAACCGCCGTAAATTTCGCAATGGTCTTCAACATCGTCAGTCCCTTTCCTTTCGCTTCGCGCGTCATTGCGTAAACGTAGCAAGTCGCCCCGGCGAATGCCAGAAGCCCAGTCCGAAATTAATCATCCGATAAATGATAAGGGCCGAATATATTCAGCCCATACGCCAGATATTACGAACCCGGGAACAGGAACGGGTTGATGCTGCTGCGGGCAAAGCCTTCATCTTCCATTTTGGCGTCGAGCACCAGCGTGGCCAGATCGTCGGCAACCGCTTCAACCTGCGGGTCTTTTTCCTGATACAAAATCTTCAGGTAAGTGCCGCAGTCACCGCAACTTTCCGCCTTCACCGCCGCCAGTTCGCTGTCCAGCGACCAGTAGTTGAGGTCACGAGTCTGCTCGCAGTTACTGCATTTGATTCGCACTACGTGCCATTCGCTTTCGCACAGGTTGCAGTGCAAATAACGCAGGCCGCTGACGGTGCCGATATGCACTACGCTGGAAACAGGAATACTGCCGCACACCGGGCAGAACTGGCGGTGTTCGCCATATTCAGCGCGAGCCTTGCCGGGGATAAGACCGGCCATCTGCGCCCAATAGAGCGACAGCGCGGCCCAGATAAACGGCGCTTTCTCGCTGCCAATCTTGCCGAAGTCCTGGTTAAGCAAGGCGTCGGCCAGCAATTCCAGTTCGTGCGACGAGGCCTTTTCCAGGTTATCCAGCACCGCCAGAATGTGCTCCGGCGCCTGCGGGCGCAACTCGGCAATCAGCGAAGCCAGCAGTTTGTGCCAGTGTTCACTTCGCGGAAAAACGCTCAGATCCAGCGGTGGTTTGCCGCTGGCTGCGCCCTGCTGCAACGCTTCGGTCAGATCCAACGTCAGCGGGTTGTCGTGCAGCGCGTGATGCTGCGCCTCGGCCAGTTGGGCGGCGAAGTTCAGGTAGTCGCCCAGCGGGTTGTCGGTCGCCAGCTTGCGCAGGCGCTCAGCACGGCGGCTGTAAAGGCTTTTCAGATTCGCGAAAAGTAACGGCGGGATGGTTTCCGCCGTTGTGGACTTCTCACGCTGTGCCCCTAACTGCTCTTTAGGAACAATGCGGATGCTCATCAGGGTTTGTCTTCCTGTTGTTTCTCGCGGACCTCTCGGTACCAACGCGGGTGATGTTTTTTAGCCCAGGCCGCCGGCACCCAGCCTTCCACCATCGCGGTAATGGTGCCTTTTACCCACAACGCGGCGTAAATATGCACCATAATCACAATGATAAGCCCCACCGCCGCCAGCGAATGCACCAGCAACGCGATACGGATCAGCGGTATTGGGAAGGACGGCGCAAAGTACGGCCGCCAGATCACCACACCGCTGGCCAGCAACAGCACCAGACTAATGATTGCCGCCCAGAATACGCACTTCTGACCGAAATTATAACGCCCAGTGTCACCCACTTCCTCGTTCATGACGATTTTTTGGATGTTTTTGGCCCAGACGATGTCTTCGCGGTTGATCAGGTTATGCTTCCAGTAGCGCAGGAACATCAGCAGGAAGGCCGCAAACATAATCACCCCAACGAAGGGGTGCAGAATACGCGCCAACTGCGGCGTGCCGAGAATGTTCATCAACCAGTTGAAGGAGGGGAAAAAGAACCCCAGCCCGCTAATGGCGGCGAACACAAAGCAGAACGCCACAATCCAGTGGTTAATCCGCTCCGGCGCGCTGTAGCGCTGAATACGCTTTTCCTTCTTCATTTGCGCGTCTCCTCATCGTGCAGCTCGTCGTTGTCTTCCTCTTCGACGCGGTTAGGACCGACGCCGACATAGTGGAACACGCTCGCTGCAAAGGTGGCGGCAAAGCCGATGGCCGCCAGGGGTTTCCACACGCCTTTCCAGAACGTGATTGCCGGGCTGATGGTCGGGTTATCCGGCAAACCGTGATACAGCTGCGGCTTGTCGGCATGGTGCAGCACATACATCACGTGGGTGCCGCCCACGCCCGCCGGATCGTACAGACCGGCGTTCTGATAACCACGGGTGTTCAGCTCGCTGACGCGCTCGGCGGCGATTTCCTTCATGGCGTCCTTGGTGCCGAAATGGATGGCCCCGGTCGGACAGGTCTTCACACAGGCCGGTTCCTGGCCGACATCAACCCGATCGACGCACAGGGTGCACTTGTACACCCGGTTGTCGTCCTTGTTCATGCGCGGCACATCGAACGGGCAACCGGCGATGCAGTAACCGCAGCCGATGCAGTGTTCGGACTGGAAATCGACGATGCCGTTGGCGTACTGGATGATGGCCCCTTCCGACGGGCAGGCCTTCAGGCAGCCCGGATCGGCGCAGTGCATGCAGCCGTCCTTGCGGATCAGCCACTCCAGCTTGCCGTTTTCCTCCACCTCGGAAAAGCGCATCACCGTCCACGACTTGGCGGTCAGATCGGCGGGGTTATCGTACACCCCGACGTTGCTGCCGATTTCATCGCGGATGTCGTTCCATTCGGAACAGGCCACCTGACAGGCCTTGCAGCCGATACAGGTGGTGACATCGATCAGTTTGGCCACTTCCTCCTGGTGGTCACGGGCGCGCGGCGCCGGCGTGAAACCATTGGTGGCGGATTTACGAATGATGTCCTGAGATTGCATTGCCATAATTCGTCTCCGTTACACCTTTTCCACGTTGACCAGGAACGCCTTGAACTCTGGCGTTTGCGTATTGGCATCACCGACAAACGGCGTCAGCGTGTTGGCAATAAAGCCTTTCTTCGCCACCCCTTCGTAACCCCAGTGGATCGGGATACCTATGGTGTCGACGTCCTGGCCGTTCACCTGCAGGGTGCGGATACGTTTGGTCACCACCGCCTTGGCCTTGATAAAGCCGCGGTTGGAGCTGACCTTCACCGTATCGCCATGCTGAATGCCTTTTTTCGCCGCCAGCTTCTCGCCAATCTCCACAAACTGTTCCGGCTGCGCGATGGCGTTGAGTATCGCGTGCTTGGTCCAGTAGTGGAAATGCTCGGTCAACCGGTAAGTCGTCCCGACATACGGGAACTTGTCGGAAGTGCCCATCGCCGCCAGATCGTCCTTGAACACCCTTGCCGCCGGGTTGGAAACCACGTTCGGGTGCAGCGGGTTGGTACCGAGCGGCGTTTCAAACGGCTCGTAGTGTTCCGGGAACGGCCCTTCGGCCATTTTATCGGTGGCAAACAGACGGCCCATGCCTTCCGGCTGCATGATGAATGGCCCCACGTCACTGCCCGGTGCGGCGGCGCTGTAGTCCGGGATATCCACCCCGCCCCACTTGGTGCCGTCCCATTCCAGCAACTGACGTTTTGGATCCCAGGGCTTGCCCTGCGGGTCAGCGGAAGCACGGTTGTACAGAATGCGGCGGTTGAGCGGCCAGGCCCAGGCCCAACCCAGCGTATTGCCGAGGCCGGACGGATCGGCGTTATCGCGCCGCGCCATCTGGTTACCGGCCTGCGTCCAGCTACCGGCGAAGATCCAACAGCCGCTGGCCGTCGTGCCGTCGTCACGCAGGTGGGCAAAGGTGCTGAGCTGCTCACCTTTTTTCGCCAGCACTTTGCCGTCGGCGTCGAGAACGTCCGCCAGCGCCTTACCGTTGCTTTCCATCGCCACTTCTTCCGAAGCAGGATCTTCCGGCGTCAGGTAATCCCAGGTCATGTTCAGCACCTGTTCAGGTACCGCACCGCCTTCACGCGCGTACATCTCACGCAGACGGATGAAGATGCCCGCCAGGATTTCCCCGTCGTGCTTAGCCTCGCCTGGGGCATCAGCCCCTTTCCAGTGCCATTGCAGCCAGCGCCCAGAGTTCACGATCGAACCGTTCTCTTCGGCGAAACAGCTAGACGGCAGGCGGAATACCTCGGTCTGAATCTTCGACGGATCGACGTCGTTGAACTCACCGTGGTTCTGCCAGAAGTTGGAGGTTTCGGTATTGAGCGGATCAATGGTCACCAGGAACTTCAGTTTTGACAGTGAGGCCACCACCTTGTTCTTGTTCGGGAACGACGCCACCGGGTTGAAGCCCTGGCAGAAGTAACCGTTGACCTTGCCTTGCGACATCAGCTCGAAGTACTGCAGCACGTCGTAGCCTTTGTCCCACTTCGGCAGCCAGTCAAAGCCCCAACCGTTTTCCTTCTGCGCCTTGTCGCCATAGAAGCTCTTCATCATGCTGACGAAGAATTTCGGGTAGTTGCTCCAGTAGTTCACCTGGCCCGGCAGCAACGCCTTCGGCGTATTGGCTTTCAGGTAGGTGTCGATATCGGTCTGTTTCTCCGACGGCAGCGTCATATAGCCCGGCAGGCTCTGCGACAGCAGGCCCAGGTCGGTCAGACCCTGAATGTTGGAGTGGCCACGCAGCGCGTTGACGCCGCCACCCGCCATGCCCATGTTTCCGAGCAACAGCTGGATCATCGCCATGGTACGGATGTTCTGCGAGCCGACCGAGTGCTGAGTCCAGCCCAAGGCGTACAGGAACGACGCGGTTTTATCCGCCACGCAGGTTTCGGCGATGTATTCACAGACCTTGATGAAGTCTTCGGTCGGCGTACCGCAAATGTTGTTCACCACTTCCGGCGTATAACGGCTGACGTGCTGTTTCAACAGGTTCCACACGCAACGCGGGTCCTGCAGCGTCAGATCGCGCTTGGCAAAGCCGTTTTCATCGAACTGATAGTTCCAGGTGGTTTTATCGTACTTGCGGTTTTCCGCGTCATAACCGCTGAACAGGCCGTCTTCAAAGGTAAAGTCTTCCCGCACCAGCAGGCTGGCGTTGGTATAGGCGTGGACGTATTCGCGGTTAATCTTGTCGTTGGTCATCAGGTACAGCAACACGCCCGACAGGAAGGCAATGTCGGTCCCGGAACGGATCGGCGTGTAGAAATCCGCCACCGATGCGGTACGGGTAAAGCGCGGATCGATGACGATCAGCTTGGCTTTATTGTGTATTTTGGCTTCCATCGCCCAGCGGAACCCCACCGGATGCGCTTCCGCCGCATTACCGCCCATGACGATAATCAGATTCGCGTTCTTGATATCAACCCAGTGGTTGGTCATCGCACCGCGACCAAATGTTGGAGCAAGACTTGCTACCGTTGGTCCGTGTCAGACACGTGCTTGGTTGTCTACGGCAAGCATGCCGAGAGCGCGACTAAATTTTTGGGTTAAATAACCGGTTTCGTTACTGGAAGCGGAGGCACACAACATGCCGGTGCTCAGCCAGCGGTTGACGGTCACGCCCTGTTCGTTGGTTTTAACGAAGTTGGCGTCACGGTCTTCCTTCATCAGCTTGGCGATGCGGGTGAAGGCGTCGTCCCAGCTCAGGCGCTGCCACTTGTCGGAACCTGGCGCGCGGTACTCCGGGTACTGGAGACGGCTGGCACTGTGGATGAAGTCGACCAAGCCTGCGCCTTTCGGGCAAAGCGCGCCGCGGTTGACCGGGTGATCCGGGTCACCTTCAATATGGAAAATGCTTTCTTTGGCGTTTTTGGCGCCATCACCAAGGCTGTACATCAACAGCCCACAGCCGACGGAACAATACGTACAGGTATTACGGGTTTCACGGGCGCGCAGCAGTTTGTACTGCCGGGTTTCCGCTAACGCCACTTCCGGGGCAAAGCCCAGAGCAGCCACCGTCGTCCCTGCCATACCGCCAGCGCAGATCTTAAAGAACTGCCTTCTGCTGACCTGCATGGGGGTCTCCTTTCACTTGCGATTGTCACATTGTTTCAAATGGCGCTTTCCCCCTGGAAGCGGGAAGCGCTAAAATTACTGTTGTTTTTACGCGGCAATATTACCACAGCGTATATGTGGTTGTTACAAACAGGTGCCACTTAAGTGAACAATATAAACCCAGACCAACATATCAATGATATCAATGAGACCTTGCTCACAGGGGTGACCCGGTCCCAGGTGTATCAACGCGGGCAACTCGCCACCGCACAGCAGGATTGGCTGGCGGAAGAAGTCCCGGTCGCACTGGTCTATAACGGCATTTCTCACGTGGTGATGATGTGCACCCCCAAAGATCTGGAGGCGTTCGCCCTGGGTTTTTCCCTGTCTGAAGGCATCATCGAGTCACCGCGCGATATTTACAGTATAGAGATTAACCAAACTTGTAACGGACTGGAGGTGCAAATTGAGCTTTCCAGCCGTCGCTTTGCCGGTTTGAAAGAGCGCCGCCGTGCCATGGCGGGCCGCACCGGCTGCGGCGTGTGCGGCATCGAACAGTTGGCAGATATTTTTCGCCCGCTGCCTGCACTGCCGTTTACCCAGACCTTTTCCCTCACCAATCTTGACTCTGCATTGAAACAACTGCGAGAAGTGCAGGAAGTTGGGCAACTGACCGGTTGCACCCATGCCGCCGCCTGGTTGTCGCCACAAGGGGAATTACTCGGCGGGTGTGAAGATGTGGGCCGTCATGTCGCCCTGGACAAGCTGCTCGGCGTACGCGCCAAACAGGGCTGGCAGCAGGGTGCGGTATTAACTTCCAGCCGTGCCAGCTATGAAATGGTGCAAAAATCCGCCATGTGCGGCGTCGAGATCCTGTTTGTGGTTTCTGCGGCCACCTCACTGGCAGTGGAAATCGCCGAGCGCAGCAACCTGACGCTGGTCGGCTTCAGCAAACCCGGCCGTGCCACGGTGTTTACCCATCCGCAGCGCATTGTGGATTAACCAAAGACCACATAATAAGTAGGGCATTGATAATCATTTTCAATATCATTTAAATAACTATAATGATCCGACTGCTTACGCGGTGCTCACATAATGCGCCGCCCCTATACCATTGGAGATGATGATCATGAGTTACTCACTGCCATCCCTGCCGTACGCCTACGACGCACTGGAACCGCATTTCGACAAGCAGACGATGGAAATCCATCACACCAAACATCACCAGACTTACGTTAACAACGCCAACACCGTACTGGAAGCTTACCCAGAACTGGCTCAATACAGCGTTGAAGACCTGATCCAGGATCTGGATAAAGTGCCTGCTGACAAGCGCACCTTCATGCGTAACAACGCCGGCGGCCACGCTAACCACAGCCTGTTCTGGAAAGGCCTGAAAATCGGCACCACTCTGGGTGGCGATCTGAAAGCGGCTATCGAACGTGATTTCGGCAGCGTTGAGAAATTCCAGGAAGAGTTCGAGAAAGCCGCAGCGACCCGCTTCGGTTCAGGTTGGGCCTGGCTGGTACTGAAAGGCGACAAACTGGCTGTAGTGTCTACTGCTAACCAGGACAGCCCGCTGATGGGCGAAGCCGTTGCCGGCGCTTCAGGCTTCCCAATCGTGGGCCTGGACGTGTGGGAACACGCTTACTACCTGAAATATCAAAACAAACGTCCAGACTACATCAAGGCATTCTGGAACGTGGTTAACTGGGATGAAGCGGCAGCACGCTTCGCTGCGAAGAAGTAATTCGCCCCCAGAAATGAAGATACCCGCTTGATGCGGGTATTTTTTTGACCAAAATTCGCTAAAGTTTGACCGTTCTTTGCCGATGGTTTGTTCAATTGACGTTCGCCCGAAGGAAAGGAAAATCATTATGGCGGCATTGAAAACCTTGGCAGGAAAGTTCGTTCATCTCACCGTGGGTAAAAAGCTCGGCCTCGGATTTGGCCTGATGCTGTTGCTGACGGCGATCATCGCCGGTACCGGCGCCCAGTATCTGAATATCATCGAATCTCGCGCCAACCGCATCGATTTCAGCAACCGGCTGAACGACGAGATCAATCAGGCCAAATACAACCGTGCGCTATTCGGCCAAACCTACCAACCGGAATACCTGAAAAATAACCGCACCAATATCGAAAACGCGGTCAAGCTGATCAACCAGGGCCAGGAACTGAACTGGGATACGCAGAGCCGGAAAGATCTGCAGCGTTTGGTCGGGCTGATTGGCCAATACCAGCAACAGCAAAACGCCTTCGAAAAGGCGGTAGCGGCAAAAGATGCCGTACGCCAAAGCTGGAACATGTCGGAAGTGCAGGACAGCCTGAACCAGGTGGAGCGGCAAATCACCAATGCTGACCTGCAACTGGCCTTTATCCAGTTGAACCAAAAGCTGACCCTGGTGCGCTACGGTGCTCGCGGCCTGCTGCTGAGCCTGAGCGCGGAATCCGAAGCCCCGCTGGTGGCGGCCATTGACGATGCACGCAGCGCGGCCAATGCGCTCAGTCGCCGACTCAGCGATGCTCAACGCCCCTTGCTGCAACCCCTGCTGACTGCGCTCGACGACTACAAAAACCGTATCGAAGCCTACCTGCCGGCTTATCAGCAGGAACAAGCGGTCAGTCAGTTGCTGGGCAACAGCGCGCAAGAAGTCGGCACGCTGGTTAATGCCTTTATGCAGGACGAACTGACGCAAACCCATAACGACATCAATTCGGCGCAGTTGCAGATGGGTATCACCACGCTGATCGCCATTATCGCCGGATTACTGGTTGCCTGGCGCATCACGCTGCAAATAACCCGACCGCTGCAAAGCACACTGGCGCTGGCGGAACGCATCGCCAGTGGCGATCTGCGTCAGGCGCAGACCAGTACCCGCCGCGACGAACTGGGCCAGTTATTGAACGCCGTGGCGGCCATGAGCCAGAACCTGCGCGATATGATTGAAAAAATCCAGATGGGCGTCAGCCAGGTGTCCACCGCCGCCGCCGAGATTGCCGCCGGTAACACCGATTTGTCCTCACGCACCGAACAGCAGGCGGCCGCAGTGGAAGAAACCGCCGCCAGCATGGAACAACTGACCGCCACGGTGAAGCAAAACGCCGAAAACGCCCATCATGCCAATCAGTTGGCTACCGATGCCTCGCAGACGGCCCAGCAGGGCGGCAAACTGGTGGAAAGCGTGGTCAGCACCATGCGCGATATTTCCAGCAGTTCGCAGCGGATCGCTGAAATTACTACCCTGATCAACGGCATTGCCTTCCAGACCAACATTCTGGCGCTGAATGCGGCAGTGGAAGCTGCGCGTGCCGGCGAACAGGGCCGTGGCTTCTCGGTGGTCGCCAGCGAGGTGCGCAATCTGGCACAGCGCAGTGCCCAGGCAGCAAAAGAGATAGAAGGACTGATTGCCGAGTCGGTCAACCGGGTACAAACCGGCACCACACTGGTGGAACACACCGGCAATACCATGGAGCAGATCGTCCTGTCGGTCACCCACGTGCGTGACATCATGGCGGAAATTGCCGCGGCCTCCGACGAACAGACTCGGGGTATCGCCCAGATCGGCCAGGCGATTGTCGAAATGGACCACACCACCCAGCAGAACGCCGCACTGGTGGAAGAGTCCGCCGCCGCCGCCGACTCGCTGGAAGAACAGGCAGAAATGTTGCTGCAGAGCGTTTCGGTATTCCGCCTGGCGGAGCATTCTGTGCCTGCCGCCGCGAAAGCCGTCGTGGCCAAAGCCCCGATCGGCAAACAACCGGTCACCCAAACCGCCGGGCAAGACAACTGGACCACCTTCTGACCCTCTCCCGCCCGAAACCTCTCGGGCGGGTTATTGTTCCCCGCTGCCAACTCGGGCTATGCTGGGCCTTCGACGCGAGACAAGGAGGCGCATATGCATCACCCAGAGGTTTACATCGGCACTATCCAACCCTACGAAGGCGGACGGCCCAGCGGCATCGCCAAGCGCCTGGTGGATGGGATCGTCAAACTGACCCCGCTCGGCCTGGAAGGCGACGAACAAGCGGAGAAAAGTTATCACGGTGGGCCGGATCGCGCGCTGTGTCACTACCCCCGTGAACATTACGAGCACTGGCGCGAACAGTTCCCGGCGCAGGCGGAACAGTTCTGCGCACCGGCCTTCGGTGAAAATATTTCTACCCTCGGGCTGACCGAACATAACGTGTTTATGGGCGATATCTTCCGCTGGGGCGAAGCGCTGATCCAGGTCACCCAGCCGCGCTCTCCCTGCTTCAAGCTCAATTACCATTTCGATATCGACGACATTTCGGTGCTGATGCAGCAAAGCGGCCGCTGCGGTTGGCTGTACCGCGTAGTGTCCGCCGGTAAGGTCAGTGGCGATCGTCCGCTGGAACTGGCAACGCGCAACAGCGACGTCTCGGTCGCCGAAGCCATCGGCATCGCCTGGCATATGCCGTTTGATGAAGAGCAGTATCGCCGCCTGTTGGCGGTGGCCGGGCTGTCTGCCAGCTGGAGTAAAACCATGCTGACGCGCATCAGCGAAGGCCGGATCGAAGACTTTAATCGCCGCCTGCTGGGCCGCTAAAATAGACCGGTTGAAAATAAAACCTGGCGCTGCCTACAGCGCTAAACATTTTCACCGGCCTATACTGTTCAGCGTCGGTCGTTCCGGCAACCTCTTTCAGGCAGGAGCAAAGTTATGAACACCCCGTCTCATTCGATTCACCATGCCGCAGCCGAAGGCTACCAGGCCAACGCCGATCGTTACGTTAAAGGGCGTCCGGACTATCCGCCGGAGATAACTACCTGGCTACGCGACACCATCGGCCTGCACGCCGGTATGACGGTGATCGATCTCGGCGCCGGAACCGGCAAGTTCACTCCGCGCCTGTTGGAAACCGGTGCGCAGGTGATCGCCGTCGAACCCGTGGCCCAAATGCTGGAAAAACTCTCGGCGGCGCTGCCGCAGGTGAAAACATTGGCGGGCACCGCGGAGTCAATCCCATTGCCGGATGAGTCGGTCGACGCCGTGGTTTGCGCGCAGTCCTTCCACTGGTTTGCCACGCCGCGTGCTTTGGCCGAAATCCAACGTATCCTCAAGCCTGGAGGCAAGCTTGGCCTGGTGTGGAACATGCGCGATGCGCGCGTGAGCTGGGTGCGTAAACTCAATCAGATTGTCGACCGTCACGAAGGCGACGCGCCGCGTTTCTACACCGGTGAATGGCGTAAACTTTTCCCGACCAAAGGATTAGAACCGCTGCAGGAACAGGTGTTTATGCTCGGCCACCAGGGCGCAGTAGAAGATGTGATTTATAACCGGGTGCGCTCCACCAGTTTTATCGCCGCCTTGCCGCTCGAGCAGCAGGAACAGGTGATCGAACAGATTCGGCAGTTGGTGGCAGAGGAAGGGGAACTGCAGGGCAAAGACACTGTGACCGTGCCCTATCAGACCAAAGCGTATTTCACCACCAAGCTTTGAAAACCGGGCGCCACAATCAACGGCGCCCCGGCAATCAGAATGCTTTTCTGGCGTAGCCGGTGACCACTTTCAGACCCATTTCACGGCCCAGTGCGGTCATCGGATGCACCACGATCAGGCCGCGCACGTTTTTCTTCAACGTGCCCATATCCGCCTGCTCTTTCTTGGTGATTTCACGATTGAACGGCAGTTGGCTCAGCTTTTGCGCTTCTGCGCTCAGCTTCTCAACGCGCACGCCTTTCAGGCGCTCGATCTCCGCAGCCATCTTCTCTTTTTCTTTGGTGTGCTGAGCAATCAGGTCAAGATTCCCCTGTTGGATAATCAGGGTGTCTTTGTGCTTGAGTGCGTCCAGCAGGTCGCTAAGGCGCTTAATCTCTGCCTTTTCTATTTCTTTCATGGTTTCTGGCCTGTTGTGCCGATACGGCACGCTAATCAATGATGTCCACATTGTAGCAAAATGCGCGCGTGGTTACTCGTCTTGCGCAATGCCCGGCGGCAAGCCGCTCATCTCGCAGGCTTTGGCACCGACACGTGCCAGTGCCTGGCTGTAACGGACATTAAACGGGTAGCAGCAGGAAAGCCGCAACGCGTTACGATAGCGGCCACTGGGGGAATACAGCGTGCCGGGCGTCAGGCAAATCTGTTCCTCCAGCATCTGATGGAATAGCGCTACGCTATCGACCCCGACCGGGAACTCCACCCAGAATACAAAACCGCCCGCGGGTTGTGTCGCCCGGGTACCACGTGGGAAGTGACGCGCAATCAGCGCCCGCGCCTCATCCACCTGAGCGGCGTAGCGTTTTCGCAGGTTGCGCAGATGGTGATCATAGCCGCCGGTTTCCAGAAACATCGCCAGGGTTTCCGACAGCAGCTGCGACTCGGACATCGACGACACCGCCTTCAGTTTGCGCAATGCCTCGTTAAAGCGGCCACCACTGATCCAACCGATGCGGAAGTCCGGTGCCAGGGTCTTGGTAAAGCTGGAGCAGAACAACACCCAACCGTCACGATCGAAAGATTTTACCGCCGGGGACAGCGCACCGCCGAATTGCAGCTCGGCGTACAACCCATCTTCAATCAAGGGCACATGGTGATCGTTCATCAGCCGCGCCAACCGTTTTTTCGCCGCCAGCGGCATGGTGCAGCCCAGCGGGTTTTGCACCGTCGGCATGGCAATCACCGCATTCAGCCGCTTCTCATTGAGCAACAGTTCCAGCGCATCCAGCGACAGCCCGTGCTGCGGATCGGTAGGAATTTCCAGCGCCTTCAGCCCCAGGCTGGCCAGCAGCGGCAGCAGATAAAAATAGGTCGGTGATTCCAGGCCGATGCAATCACCCGGTTTGGTGGTCACCCGCAGCGCCAGTTGCAGCGCCTCCATGCAGCCATGAGTCAGCGTGATATCGCCGGGCTCCAGCAGCATGCCCAGCGCCATCGAACGACGAGTGATTTGCTGTCGTAGCCTCAGGCTACCCGGCGGTAGTGCATATTGGCCGATCAAATTCGGCTGACGGCGTAACTGCGACGACAGCATCCGCCCCAACTTGCCGCCGGGATAAAAATCAGAAGTCTGCGGGCAGGCCAGCGAAAGATTGGTGAACGCCGAGTTTTGCTGGGCGGCAAACACCGTGTCGATCAACGCCAGTACGTCATCCGCCGGTGGCTCTATTCGGCTGCTGGTCGGTGAAGCGGCCTTCAGCGCCGGTAAGGTGTTACACACATAAAAACCGGACTGTGGCCGTGCCTCTATCAGCCCGCGATCTTCCAGCGTGCGGTAAGCCGCCACCACGGTATTGATACTGACGCTGTGGCTCTGCGCACAGCGGCGCACCGAAGGTAAACGGCTGCCGGGTAGCAGCGTGCCGCGGCGTATGGCTTCTGCCAGCGTATCCGCCAGCTGCTGGTAGCGCGTTTCCGGCATTTCATCGAGCAAGGTCACAGTTTGTCTCCAGGTAATGGGTACAGTTTGAATTTGCTACAACTGTATCCATGACAATAGCGGGTTTTTGGTTCTGTCACCATCTGCCCGTAGGTTTTATGCTGGTTCCCTTGCTTCTTAGCCTTAAAAGGAACCCGTTATGCTGGACTCCGCCTTTATCAGTTATGTCACAGTCATGTCGATCACCCCTGGCCCCAACAACCTGCTGCTGGCCTCGTCCGGGGTCAATTTTGGGCTGCGTCGCACCCTGCCGATGGTGTTTGGCATTAGCGTCGGCTGTGCGGTGCAACTGGCCCTGACCACCACCCTGCTGGCGCTGATCCTGAGTTCGGCCGCCATGATCCGCTTTCCGTTAGCGGTGATCGGTTGCACCTACCTGCTGTGGCTATCATGGAAATTATTCAGGGCAGCCTCGCCCGACGGCAAACAGCAGGCACAGCCGATGCGCTTAATCAGCGGCGCGCTGTTTCAGGCGGTGAATCCCAAAGCCTGGCTGATGGCGATTAACGTCGCCATTCTGTTCACCCCGCGAGAAGGTGCCAGCCTTGGCCATACGCTGATGATCATTGCCGGTTTCACCGCCCTGAACATTCCTTGCGTCCTGGTATGGGCGATATTGGGCGATCGACTGCGCGACGCGCTGCGCGTAACCTGGAAACTGCGGTTGTTTAACGGCGTCATGGCGGGGTTGATGGCAGCCACGGCACTGTGGCTGTTATTGGACGAGTGGCGCGCGGCCTTTGCTTAATTGCGGCCGAGCGGGGAAAGCCGGGACGGTTGTTTGGCACCGATACCGGCGATCAGATCGGTGACCGACAGTACCATTGTGGAACGTAACACCTGCTGGTATCGCTGACGCTGCATGGCGATCAGCGATTCTTCCGCTTCGCCGGGCTGCAGGAAGGTCGGTACCGGCGGCAGCGCAGCCACGCAATGCAGTTCGCCGAACGGCCCGAGGATTTCATCATCGACAAAACGGTATTCCGCCCCGTCGTGGTTCAGTTCTTCGCGCATCGCCATCAGCAGTTCGGCGTCTTCATATTCGTGACGTGAAATCACCCCCAGCCCATACATCAGCTTCAGACGTACCGACAGCTCACCCAATGGACCGGCGCCGGACAATAGCGGTTCGACGGCATACTTCACCGCATAGTCATCTTTGCGGAACACCTGCACCACCAGCACGTTCAGCGCCTCCGCCAGCAGCTCTACCGCCGCGATCAGGAAACTGCGCACCGTCTTGCCTGCGTTCAGCCGTTCCAGAACCTTATTTTCAAATGCCTGTGCTTCTTCCATCGTCGCTTTTCGAATGGCCTGGGTGGCGCCGTCAATGCCGAAGTCGGGGTGTAGGGGCGCAACTTGCTGCGCCCGAAGATTCATCATATTGAATCTACTTTTGCATGGCGTTATACACAGCAACCGCCTGTTCTACAACCTCACTTTCCACCGGCAGGCCGGAAATTTGCGCCAGCGCCGCTTTTGGCCCCAGTTTGGCCAGCAGTTCCACCAGCTCTTTGGCCTGCGGATCCTGCTCGCTGCGGTAGCTCATGGCGGCGGCTATACCCTGGATCAGGTTGGCGTGCGGCAGACCGTACTCCAGCGTGCCGAGCAGCGGCTTGATCAGGCGATCGCCGGCGCTCAGCTTGCGCAGTGGCTGACGGCCCACGCGCTCCACGTCGTCTTGCAGATAGGGGTTTTCAAAGCGGCTGAGGATTTTGTCGATGTAAGCGGCGTGCTTGGCGGCGTCAAAACCGTAGCGTTTGATCAGCACCGCACCGCTCTCTTCCATCGCGCCTTTCACCACCTGGCGGATCTTCGGGTCAAGAATGGCATCGCGAATGGTCTGCAGGCCGGCCTGTTGCCCAAGATAAGCGGTAATCGCATGGCCGGTATTGAGCGTGAACAACTTGCGCTCAACAAACGCCATCAGGTTGTCGGTCAGTTCCATGCCGGCAATCGCCGGTGGCTGGCCCTTGAACTGGGTTTGATCGACAATCCACTCGCTGAAGGTTTCTACCGTCACTTCCAGCGGATCGCTGCTGCCCGCTTCCGCCGGCGGTACAATGCGGTCAACCGCCGAATCAACGAAGCCCACATGCTGTAGGGCCCATGCCTGATCTTCCTGCGGCAGGACATCAAACACGTGCTGTTTTAACTGGCTGGTGCCCCGCACCATGTTCTCACAGGCGATGATGTTCAGCGGTTGGCTGTTGCCCTGCTGGTGACGCTTGGTCAGCCCTTTGGCGATAGTCCCGGCAATTTTAGCCAGGATCTGCGGACCCACGGCGGTGGTCACGATATCCGCTTCGGCGATCAGCGCAACCGCCTCTTCACTGCCGCTGTTCACTGCGCTGACGTTGTTGACCTGTTCGACCCTGGCCTGTTCGCCGACCACGTGCACCTGATAACTTTTGCGGCTGTTCAGCAGGTCCAGCACCGTCTGGTTGACGTCGGCAAAGGTCAGTTCGGCCTGCGCGTCCGCCAGCAGCTTGCCGATAAAACCACGGCCAATATTTCCCGCACCGAAATGTAATGCTTTCATATTCCTACCTTTCTAATGTCGAAGGGTGCAGCAAGCTGCACCCCTTAAAATGATTCTGTTATCCGCGTTTTTTGCCGCCCAGCAGATCCAGCACTTCCTGCACGCTGCTGGTATTCGCCAGCCGCTCGATGACGCCGTCGTCATCCAACGCATTGGTCAGGCTGGTGATCACCTGGATATGTTCGTTATTGCGTGCGGCAATACCGATGACCAGCCGCGCCACCTCGTCCTCTTCATCACCGAAACGCACGCCCTGCGGGTATTGGCAGAACACCACGCCGGTGCGCAGTACCCGGTCTTTGGCTTCGATGGTGCCGTGCGGCACGGCGATCGACTCGCCCAGATAGGTGGAGGTCAGTTTCTCGCGCTCCAGCATCGCAGGAACGTATTCCGGCTCAACGTAGCCGCCCTTGACCAGTTGCTCACCGGCAAAGCGGATCGCCTGTTCCTTGTCGCTGGCCTGCAGGTTAAGGAACACGTTGCTTTCGCTGAGGCGGAACAGGTTTTGCTCGCTCGCTTCAAAGCTGTCGTCAAGCCGGCTGATGACTTTCTGTTGGTTATCGGTGGTTTTGTTGGCCGCCACCAGACGCTCGGTCAGATCGCTGTACAGCTTGCTGTCGAGGAAGTTGGTCAGCGAGATATGCTGGGCCTGAGGCGCGTGCCGCATCGCTCGCTCGGTCAGGTCGCGGTGAGTGATCACCAGATCCACATCGTCCGGCAGGCTATTGATGGCGCTGTTGGTCACCGAGATATTTTTCAGCCCGGCATCCGCCACTTTTTTGCGCAGCACCCCGGCTCCCATCGCGCTGGAGCCCATACCGGCATCGCAGGCAACGATGATTTTACGTACCGTGGTCAGATCGCCATCGACCGCTGCATGAGCCGCCGCGCCGCCTTTAGACTGCGACTTCATTTCTTGCATACGGCGAGTTGCATCGATCAGATCGTCCTCTTCTTTCACTTTTGAGGTTTTCAGCAGGAAGCCCGCGACCACAAACGACACCACAAAGGCCGCACCGATAGCCGCCAGGTTAGCGAAATAAGCGCCCTTCGGCGTCATCGCCAGCACCGCCAGAATCGAACCCGGTGAAGCCGGAGAAACCAGACCGCCGTGCAACAGGGTCAGGGTGAATACGCCGGTCATGCCACCCAGGATCACCGCCAACAGCAGACGTGGGTTCATCAGCACGTACGGGAAGTAGATTTCGTGGATACCACCGAAGAAGTGGATGATCGCAGCACCACCGGCAGACTGCTTGGCACTGCCGCGGCCAAAGAACATGTAGGCCATCAGCACGCCCAAGCCCGGGCCTGGGTTGGCTTCGATCAGGAAGAAGATGGATTTGCCGGTTTCGGTCGCCTGCTGGATGCCCAGCGGTGAGAAGATACCGTGGTTAATCGCGTTATTGAGGAACAGGATTTTCGCCGGTTCCACGAAGATTGACGCCAGCGGCAACAGGTTGTTGGTCACCATGATGTTCACGCCGGTAGCCAGGATATGCGACAACCCTTCGACCAGCGGACCAATCGCCATAAACGACAGGATAGCCAGCAGCATACCGATAATGCCGGCGGAGAAGTTGTTCACCAACATCTCAAAACCGCTTTTGATTTTGCCGTCGACCCAGCGGTCAAAATGCTTGATCGCCCAGCCGCCCAGCGGGCCGGCAATCATCGCACCGAGGAACATCGGCATGTCTGCGCCGACAATCACGCCCATGGTGGTGATGGCACCGACCACGCCGCCGCGATCGCCCCCCACCAGACGGCCACCGGTGAAACCGATCAGCAGCGGCAGCAGGTAAGTGATCATCGGGCCAACCAACTTGGCTAAGGTTTCGTTCGGCAGCCAACCGGTAGGAATGAATAACGCGGTGATGATACCCCAGGCGATAAATGCGCCAATGTTGGGCATCACCATGTTGCTTAAGAAGCGGCCAAAGTTCTGAACTTTGACTTTGATGTCTGGTGAAAACATAAAACACACCCCTATTGTTACGCGCTGACAATAGAGCGCGTGATTATTGTTGTTACGATCCAGCTGTGTTGTGGCTGTATGCGAAATGGACTCTATCACGCTGTTTTTACCGTGCGAACTTCACGGATTTTTTGTGATGCAGATCACCAACAACACCCCATCCAATAGGCATTTATAGTGATATACATCACATTTAATCGGTGTAGAAAAAATACAACGCGCCAAATTCGCCCTAAAATCCCGACATAATGCGACGTTGATCACATTTTCATATTGCGTATTTGTTTTTAAATTGTGACATCAATCACAATTTATTTGCTGATGGCTACCGGATCCTGGCCTGGGGGTGTTCTTCCCTGTGAGCATTCATCCCGTCGGGAAATAACAGTGCGATGAATGAAAGAAAACTACATGTCGGAAAAAGATGATTAATTGAAGTGTAGTACAGAAGCGACGCGCAAGAAGTGAGCAAGTGATTGGAAAGACAGGGAGGGAACAGCGAAAGGGAAATGGCAGAAGCCGGGTATGCCGGCTTCTGCTTTTACACTATTACTGAGTGACGCTTGAGACGGTTTTCTGTGCGTTCAGTAAATCCTGCTGCTTGGCGACCAGATTCGACATCATGGTGTTGTACTGCGTTGCCTGCTGGGAAGTACGGAATTGCACGCCGTTATTGTTAAAGCTCACCTGATTACCCTGTGTACGCAGGAAATCCCCAACCTGCACCAGATCCTGAACGAAACTGGCGGTCGCAGGAATAACCGGCATCAGCGCATTGGCCGGCCCGGTGACGATTTTGTCGTAGGCCTGGTTATACACGGCTTTCAGATCGTCAGGTTGCTTCAACGTTGCCCGGGCGGTATCCGCCTGTGACTTGGCCGACTGGATCTGCTGCCCCAGCAGGTTCAGCGCCCCAACGGACTGTTGCAACGAATCGCGCTTGCTCATGTAGTCCTGTGCGGTGCGGATCTGGTTGATTTGATCCAACGCCGGCGTCAGGCTGGCGTCCAGTGACTTGGACAACTGCTGTGAAAAGCCGACCAAAATAGCGTAATCACCGGCATAGTTGCCGAACTTCTGTTTCTGATCTTCGCTCAGCGTCGGGATTTTCGCGCCGCTGCGCATCACCGTATTCTGTATGTAATCAATAAACGCCTTGCGTTGTTCCGGCTCTTTATCGCCGCAAGCAGTCAGTTGCATGACCACCAACAATGCCAATACCGGGGCCAACCAACGCGCGAAATTCCTGCTCTGGATCCCTACCGCCATGTGACATAACTCCTGTTATAAACCTGCTTTTTCATCGGACTCCGTCCCTTTTGCTGCACTCCCTGCGCCTATAAGAATAGATCAACTGAGTGCGATCCGATACGCGATTCACCTTTCGGGGCTTATTCTTCGGTGAAAGGCCAAGCTCTGCGGGTTGGCAAGAGGCTACTGTACCGGCTCAGGAGCATGATACACTTTTGTATCATTTATCACCGGGCCAAGCTGCGCATGTCATCCTATCAGCCACCGTTGACCATCAGCTCACGCATTCTGCATCTGGTAACCGATGTCGGTGCTGCACTGGCGCGCTTAAAAATGCAGGCCGAGCAAGAACATGCCTTACGGCTGCGCCGCATCAACCGCATCCGCACTATTCAGGGCTCTCTGGCTATCGAAGGCAATAGCCTGAGTGAAGAACAGATCACCGCCATCATCGAGGGTAAACGCATCATTGCGCCACCTCGTGAGATCCAGGAAGCACTCAATGCCATTCGTTGCTATGGAAATCTGAACAACTGGCGTCCCGTGCAGGAGAAGGATTTACTCGCCGCACATCTTGTGCTGATGGAGGGTCTGCTGCCTGATGCAGGGCATTATCGCCATGGCGGTGTCGGGGTCATGAACGGTAGAAACGTCATTCATATGGCACCGCCGGCAGAACGGGTCTCGCTGTTAGTGCGTCAACTGCTGGTCTGGTTACAAGAGACAGATCTGCCGCCGCTGATCGGCAGTTGCGTATTTCATTACGAGTTTGAGTTTATTCATCCTTTCGCCGACGGTAACGGACGAATGGGCAGACTGTGGCAAACGCTGATCCTGTCACGTTGGGACCCCCTGTTTGCCAACGTACCGGTTGAAAGCCTGGTACATGACAATCAGCCCGGTTACTACCAAGCGTTGAATGCCAGTAACCAGCAGAGCGACTGTGCTCCCTTCGTTGAGTTTATGCTGGACATGATTTTGCGAGCACTAGAGCAAAGCCTTACCCCCCAAGTCACCCCCCAAGTCACCCCCCAAGTCGCTGAGCTACTGGTGATACTGAAGGGGGAGATGTCACGCGAAGAGATTCAACAAGCACTTCAGCTACAGGATAGAAAATCTTTCCGGGAGCGCTATCTGCGCCCGGCGTTGAGCGCTCAACTGATTGAGATGACGCTGCCTGAAAGACCCAACAGCCGCCTGCAGAAATACCGCCTTACCCTTCAAGGCGATGCACTGCGCCGACAGCAATAAAAAAGGCGCCCTGAGGCGCCTTTTCACAGCAGAACCGCTTATTGCAGCACGGAGATATCCGCGACCTGCAGGAACAGCTCACGCAGTTTGCTCAGCAGCGTCAGACGGTTCACACGCACCGCTTCGTCTTCTGCCATCACCATCACGTTGTCGAAGAACGCATCGACCGGCTCACGCAGGTCTGCCAGCTCCACCAGCGCATCCTGATAGTTGCCTGCCGCAAAATACGGCTCCAGCTTATCGCGCAGTACCACCAGATGGGTCGCCAGTTGGATCTCAGCCGCTTCTTTCAATACCGAGGCGTGTACACGATCATTGAGCGTATCGGTAGATTTGGCCAGGATATTGGAAACGCGTTTGTTGGCCGCAGCCAGCGCAGCTGCCGCTTCCAGGGTACGGAAGTGGGTCACCGCTTTGACGCGCGCATCGAAGTCCGCCGGTTTGGTCGGACGACGTGCCAACACCGCCTGAATGGTGTCGACCGCGTGGCCTTCTTCCTGATACCAGGCGCGGAAACGGCCCAGCATAAACTCGACAACCTCGTCGACCACCTTGGCGTTGGTCAGCTTGCTGCCGTACAGGCGCACAGCCTCTTCGGTCAGGGTCTGCAGATCCAGCGTCAGGTTTTTCTCAACGATAATACGCAGCACGCCCAGCGCAGCACGGCGTAGTGCAAACGGGTCTTTATCGCCTTTCGGATGTTGCCCGATGCCGAAGATACCGGCCAGGGTGTCCATCTTGTCGGCGATCGCCAGCGAACAGGCCACCAGCGACTCCGGCAGTGCGTCACCGGCAAAGCGCGGCTGGTACTGTTCGTTCAATGCAACAGCCACGTCTTCAGCTTCGCCGTCATGACGCGCGTAGTGCATGCCCATCACGCCCTGGGTGTCGGTGAATTCGAAGACCATGTTGGTCATCAGATCGCACTTCGACAGCAGGCCCGCACGGGTAGCGTGGTTAACATCAGCACCAATCTGACCGGCAACCCAGCCCGCCAGCGCCTGAATACGGTCGGTCTTGTCGCGCAGGGTGCCCAGTTGCTGTTGGAACAGCACGGTTTCCAGACGCGGCAGGTTGTCTTCCAGACGTTTTTTGCGGTCGGTGTTAAAGAAGAACTCGGCATCGGCCAGACGCGGACGCACTACCTTCTCGTTACCGGAAATAATCTGCTGCGGATCTTTGGATTCGATATTGGCCACGAAGATAAAGTTCGGCAGCAGTTTGCCCGCGGCGTCATACACCGGGAAATACTTCTGGTCGCCTTTCATGGTGTACACCAGCGCTTCCGCCGGCACCGCCAGGAATTTCTCTTCGAATTTGGCGGTCAACACCACCGGCCATTCCACCAGCGAGGCCACTTCTTCCAGCAGGCTTTCGCTCAAATCGGCCTTGCCGCCAATGGTCGAAGCAGCCAGCTCGGCGTCACGCTTGATCATTGCCTTACGGGTTTCGTAATCAGCGATCACCTTACCACGCTCCAGCAGGATCTGCGGATATTGGTCGGCATTGTCGATAGTGAATTCCGCTTCACCCATGAAACGGTGGCCGCGAACCGTACGGGCAGAATCGATGCCCAGCACGGTGCCAGGGATCAGTTCCGCACCCAACAGCATCGTCACGGTGTGCACCGGACGCACAAACTGCACGTCGGAATCGCCCCAGCGCATCAGTTTCGGGATCGGCAGCTTGGCCAGAGAATTGCTGACCATGCCCGCCAGCAGCGCTTGCGCGGATTGGCCTTTAACATGGGCGCGATACAGCAGCCATTCACCTTTGTCGGTCACCAGGCGTTCGGCCTGATCGACGGTAATACCGCAACCGCGTGCCCAACCTTCGGCCGCCTTGCTTGGCTTGCCTTCGGCGTCAAACGCCTGGGCAATGGCCGGACCGCGTTTTTCGACTTCGCGATCGGCCTGTGCAGCGCTCAAATTGGCCACTTTCAGCGCCAGACGGCGCGGAGCGGCAAACCAGCTCACTTCGCCGTGTTCGAGGTTGGCGCTATCGAGCTCGGCGGTAAAATTCGCGGCAAAAGCTTCTGCCAGTGAACGAAGAGCCTTCGGCGGCAGCTCTTCCGTGCCGATTTCCACCAGGAAAGTCTGTTGAGTCATGGCTGCCTCTTAGCTCTTGTTCTTTTTGCACATTGGGAAGCCCAGCGCTTCGCGAGAAGCGTAGTAGGCCTCGGCCACGGCTTTGGTCAGCGTGCGGATACGCAGAATATAACGCTGACGCTCGGTCACCGAGATCGCCTTGCGCGCATCCAACAGGTTGAAGGTGTGGCCGGCCTTCAGAATACGTTCGTAAGCCGGCAGCGGCAGTGGTTTATCCAGCGCCAGCAGCGACTGGGCTTCTTTCTCGTACTGCTCAAAGCAGGAGAACAGGAAGTCCACGTCGGCGTATTCGAAGTTGTAAGTGGACTGCTCCACTTCGTTCTGATGGAACACGTCGCCATAGGTGGTCACACCCAGCGGGCCGTCGCTCCACACCAGATCGTAGACGCTGTCCACGCCCTGGATATACATCGCCAGACGTTCCAGACCGTAGGTGATCTCGCCGGTTACCGGTTTGCACTCCATGCCGCCGACCTGCTGGAAGTAAGTGAACTGCGTCACTTCCATGCCGTTCAGCCACACTTCCCAGCCCAGGCCCCAGGCGCCAAGCGTCGGGTTTTCCCAGTTATCTTCTACGAAGCGGATATCGTGAATGGTCGGATCCAGACCCAGCTCTTTCAACGAGCCCAGGTACAGTTCCTGAATGTTGTCCGGCGATGGCTTAATCACCACCTGGAACTGGTAATAGTGTTGCAGACGGTTTGGGTTTTCACCGTAGCGGCCGTCGGTCGGGCGGCGGGACGGCTGCACGTAGGCGGTAGCCATTGGCTCCGGCCCCAGTGCGCGCAGGCACGTCATCGGGTGTGAGGTTCCCGCGCCGACTTCCATGTCCAATGGTTGAACGATGGTGCAGCCCTGGCGCGCCCAATAGTCCTGCAGTGTCAGGATCAGGCCCTGAAAGGTCTTGGTATCAAACTTTTGCATGTTGAATTCGCACGCGATACAAGTGGATTTAAATGGGATGCGCCAGTATACCCGTTGACCGTAAGATATACAGCCCGAATCCGGTAACAAGTGCGAATCATCAAAGAAGCGCGGTGTTTTTACGCACTGAAATGGGGCAAATGCGCCTGCATGGCACGGTTTCCCCCTGCGAATACACCACGCCCCCCCGCCCTCCATGATCTCCGAGACTGGCACCAACCTTGCTAGCGTCCTGATAACCAACATTTCAGGAGGTTCGCTGATGACTACCGCCTTAACCGACAGCCGCTATCGCTACCGTATTTTCGCCATGGTGTTCTTTATTGCGTTGATCAACTACGTCGATCGCGGTGCGCTATCCTTCGCCGCCAACGATATCTCCCGAGAATTCAACTTCAACAAGGCCCAACTGGGCGCCGTGCTGGGCTACTTCGGCTTTGGCTATTTGTTCGGTTCGCTGTGCGGCGGTTTTCTGGCCGACCGCGTCGGCACCAAAAAGGTCTGGCTGATCGCCGGGGCGCTGTGGTCGCTGCTGGAGATCGCCACCGCCTGGGCGGGCGAACTGGGGGTAGCACTGTTTGGAGGGTCGGCGATCATGGGTTTCGCCGCGCTGCGTATCATGTTCGGTTTTGCCGAAGGTCCGGCCTATGCGCTGATGAACAAAACCATCGCCAACTGGGCACCGCGCAAGGAGCGTGGGTTTTCGCTGGGCATCGGCCTGCTGAGCACTCAGGTGGGGTCGCTGCTGACCGCACCGCTGGCCGTGGGGCTGCTGCTGCTGACCGATGACTGGCGCAGCATGTTTATGCTGCTGGGTCTGTTCTCGCTGATCGCCATTCTGCTGTTTGCCCGTTTCTTCACCGACACGCCGGAGGAGCACCCTGAAGTCAACGCCGTCGAACTGGCAGCCATTAGCGCCGATCAGGACGCAGACAGCCAGCAACCACGCCTGCCGTGGTGGGCATTCTTTACCAACCGCACGCTGGTGTTTAACGCCCTGGGTTACTTCTCTTTCCTCTATGTCACCTTTGTGCTGGTGACCTGGGGGCCTAAATACCTGCAAGACACCTTTAATTACGATCTGCACTCGCTGTGGTATGTGGCGATGATCCCGTGGAGCGGGGCCTGTTTCACCGTTCTGCTCGGCGGCCGCATCGCCGACGCGCTGCTACGACGCTTTGGCAACCTGCGGCTGGCGCGCAACCTGTTCGCGGCAATCACCTTGCTGCTGACCGCCACCTGCTTCCTGCTGATCCCCTTTATGAGCACGCCGACCGAAATCATTCTGCTGATGACGCTGGGTAACGCGCTGAATGCGCTGGTGAATAATGTGTATTGGTCGGTGGTGATCGACGTCACGCCCAAGGCTTCGGTGGGTGCCTACAGCGGCATGACGCTGGCGATCGCCAATATTGCCTCGATCACCGCACCGGTGCTGAGCGGCTGGCTGGCACAACACCACGGTTATGGCGCGATGTTCTTCGCCACCGCCGTGGTGTCCTTCTGCAGCATGCTGTGCATGACCCTGCTACAGCCGGAAAGAAAGATAGTGGCCGATGGCTCGCTGCCCAATCGCCCTGGTGTGCAGCAAACGGCTCCCTAAGCGATTAGGCTTCGACACTCAAAACCGCGCACTGACGCCGACGTTATACATAAACTGTTCGCCGCTGCTCAGGCCGCCGGTCTGCGAAACGGTGGCGAACGCGGCCACCTGATCGGTCAGCGGCATGTTCGCTCCCAGCGTCACATCCACCCAGTTTTTATCCTGATTGGCGCTGTCGCGGGTAAAAGAGGTCTGGGTGGACTTCAGGCCGCCGCCGGCCCGATAGACATCATCGCCAAACTGATGCTGATAGCTCACCTCGGCGTACGGGTTAAACAGGCCGAAATTGCTGTCTAACCGCCAGCCCAGCGCACCAATCTGCGAATGATAGTTCTGGTCATTGAACCGCATGGCGGTGCTGTCGTTGCCGTCCTCGCTGTAACCGGAGACGTTACTGTAATCCCAGGCGAACTGCGCCATCGGCCCGGTGGTCAGATAAGAAGTAACAGGGAAGTCATAACCGGCGGTGACCCTTGCGCCCCACTGCTTGCCATCGGTGCTGCCGGTTTCGGTGCGGGTTAACGACCCTAGCTGCATGCTGCGGCGAATATCATCGTAATCCATTGTCGCGTAGTGCAGATCGGCATTCACCCAACCGTGCTCAAACACGTCCAGGGCGGTAAAGGCCGAGAACAGCAGGCCACGCGCCTTATAGTCGTAGCGGCTGGAAGGCTGCTGATCGTCATTGGAGCCGGAAATCAACGCACCGATCAGCCAACCGTCGGTCAACTGGTAATCCACCCCGACCGTCAGATTATGGGTGGTGGCGTTGCCATCACCTGCCGCCAGATTGGCGGAATAGTCATAGTGTTGTCCGGCATAACCGCCGAACACGCCCAGCGCCCCTTGCGGATTGCCGCCATTGCGCAACTGTTGGAAACGGCTGTCGAGGGTAGCGCGGCTGTCACGCGCCATGGCCGCCGTCGCCTGATTCAGCGCCACCACCTGCGCCGGGCCGTCCAGCACCGCCTGAATGTAATCGGCGATCAGTTGATGTGCCTGCGGGCTGGGGTGGAAATGATCGGCAAACAGATAGGTTTGGCTGCTGTCAAAACCCGGCATCGCCGAGCTGCACACCGCGGAAGAAACGCCCGGCGGGCAGGCCATGCCGGCGGTATTGGTAAAGCCAAACTGCGCCGGATTGGCAATCGCCTCGCTAAACAGTTTGTTGACATCAACCCGAACGATATTGCCGCTGCCCTGTGCCAGCAGGCGGTCTTCGTTCTGGTTGTAAAAATCGGTCAGTTGCCCGGCCTGAGCACTCAGGTTGTCAAAGGCGGCAATCAACTGTGCGGCAATCGCCTGCTGCACCTGCGGGATGGCACTGCCCTGCGCCGCAGCGGCCGTCAGCGCTTGGTGGATGGCCTGAGTTCGCGAGTCATTGTCCGGGGTCGCCAGCGAATTCAGGGTGGCGTAGGCCGCCTGCACTGCCGCGTTTTGCACCGGCGTCAGCGCCTGCTGGATAATCAGTTCCATCAACTGCGGCGTAGAGCCAATATTCGGCACCGTCGGGACAATCACCGTTCCGGCACCGGCATTTAACAACGAGTGAACCTGCGCTGCAGCGGCGGCCGCACTGTTGTAGGCCACTCCCGGCGCAGTCGTCGGATTTAACGCCGCCGCCGCCAGGTCGTTGCCGCCAATCCAGTGAATATACAGCCCATCACCGTCGGCCCGGCCATTGACCCGGTTGAGGTAGCTCTGCACCTGATCCTGAGTGTTATCCGCCGGGTTAAGCGCCGGTACCGCCACGCCACCGCCCGCGGCATAGTTGTCACCGCCGTTATCCGATGCCACCAGCGCGGCACCAATACGTTGCGCCAGCACTTCGTCGTATAACAGATGTTTATTGCTGTCGTAGGTAAAGCGGCCATTGTTGCCGGTGTCGCTCAGACTGTCGCCGAAGACGTAGAGTTGGTCGTAGGCCAGCGCTGAGGTCGTCATACTGCATAATATTGCCACTGCAAGCACCGCCGGGCGGGGCATACGAGTTATTTTTAGAGGCATGAACAGACTCCTGAGAGCCAAGCAAATGAAGGAAAATACATTTTTATCATTGGCCTTTTTGGCTACCGGCCATCTAGTAAATATTGCTGGCTTTTTCGCCACGTCAAGCCGGTCGTTGATAAAACAATCAGGGGCTTGCCAAGTTCGTAACTTCGGGCGATGCTTACTGTAAATAAACACAGCACAAGGACAGTCAGTATGATCAACGAACGTTGCGGTTGGGTGACGGCAGATCCGTTATATCTCGAGTATCACGACAAGGAATGGGGCGCACCGACGACCGATGCGCGTGAACTGTTCGAAATGCTGTGTCTGGAAGGGCAACAGGCCGGGCTTTCCTGGATCACCGTGCTAAAGAAACGTGAAAACTACCGTCGTGCCTTCCACAATTTCGATCCACAGCGGGTGGCGGCCATCAGCCAACAAGAGGTGGAAACGCTGCTGCAGGACAGCGGCATTATCCGCCACCGGGGCAAAATCGAGGCCATCATTGCCAACGCCAGGGCCTATCTGGCGATGGAAGCAGCCGGTGAAGACTTCGTCAGCTTTATCTGGACCTTTGTCGACGGCAAGCCACTGCTCAACCGTTGGCAACAATTGAGCGAAGTACCGGCGAAAACCGAACGTTCAGACGCCATGTCCAAGGCGCTAAAAAAACGCGGCTTCAAATTTATCGGTTCTACCACCTGTTATGCCTTTATGCAGGCCAGCGGGCTGGTGAACGATCATCTGACCGGATGCCTCTGCTACCCAAAGCCGTAGCGATCCACCCTTGCGGCCCGGCCGATCTGCCGCGGCTGATGGCCCTGTGGTTGCCCAGCACCATCGCCGCCCATCCGTTCGTGAAGGAAAGCTACTGGCGGGAAAGCGCAACGCTGGTACGGGAAAACTACCTGCCGCGAGCGCACAGTTGGGCGTATTGGCATGAGGGGGAGATCGTCGGCTTCATTAGCGTGTTGGATCAGCGTTTCATTGGCGCGCTGTTTGTTGAACAGGCGTTTCACGGTCGCGGCGTCGGACAGGCGCTGATGGCGCACGTACAACAACGCTATCCCCAGCTGAGCCTGGAAGTGTATCAGGAGAATCTGCGCGCCTGCGCGTTCTACCAT
The DNA here is from genome assembly GCF_056376275.1 of Serratia sp. AR11. Taxonomy (NCBI): domain Bacteria; kingdom Pseudomonadati; phylum Pseudomonadota; class Gammaproteobacteria; order Enterobacterales; family Yersiniaceae; genus Serratia; species Serratia sp. AR11. The sequence continues at coordinate 33,512 of NZ_CM150739.1, read as the reverse complement.
AAGCAGGGTTTCCAGGTAACACAGCGCCTGTTAAATGAAGAAACTCAAGCCTATACGTTGCTCATGAACTGGGCCGCCAGCGTTTGATTCTTGTCACTTCTGGCTAAAAACAGCGCACTCCGCACCGGGGTGCGCTCAATTCAGAATCCGCTGCATGGTATTCCCCTCCGTTTTACCGGATAACAAGCGCAGCCCGTGAGCCGCTTATAATTTGTCACGTTTTTTTCCGGAACTGCCGGAGGAGATACGCGTCATAGTAGCGCCGCAATCTGGCGTGCCAGGCGGCCAACGGTTTTTTTTTAGCGTCCCCGAGATTGGACTGACGCACACAGATTCTGATGCCACAAAGGAAAAAACATGAATAAACGCATTGCGATTATTGCCGGCGCGGTGAGCATTGCGCTCACGCTGTCAGCCTGTACCACCAACCCGTACACCGGGGAATCTGAAGCCGGAAAATCCGGCATTGGCGCAGGGATCGGCGCGGCATTGGGCGCAGGCGTCGGCATGCTGTCCTCGTCGAAAAAAGACCGCGGCAAAGGCGCACTGATTGGTGCCGCTGCCGGTGCAGCACTGGGCGGCGGTGCCGGTTATTACATGGACGTGCAGGAAGCCAAACTGCGCGACAAAATGAAAGGTACCGGCGTTAGCGTGACCCGTCAGGGCGACAATATCGTGCTGAACATGCCAAATAACGTCACCTTCGACAGCAGCAGCGCTACCCTGAAACCGGCGGGTGCCAATACCCTGACCGGCGTGGCCATGGTGTTGAAGGAATACCCGAAAACGGCGGTTAACGTGGTCGGTTACACCGACAGCACCGGTTCCCGTGCGCTGAACATGACCCTGTCGCAGCAACGTGCCGACGGCGTGGGTAGCGCGCTGATCACCCAGGGTGTTGCGGCCAACCGCGTCCGCACCTCAGGTGCCGGTCCGGACAACCCGATCGCCTCCAACAGCACCACGGAAGGCAAGGCGCAAAACCGCCGCGTTGAAATCACCCTCAGCCCGCTGCAGTAATCCCGTGCGGGGCGCTCTGCCCCGCCACTTCCTGTCCTCCGCCGCTCCGCCATTGGGCATTCCGGCTCTGCGCCGGGTGTGTTAGTCTCCTTGGCAATTAACCACAGGGGAGATCGGCTGTGAGCAGTGTTAAGGCAATTCGCGCCTCGGGGCGGGCCACCATCAGCGATGTGGCGAAAACCGCCAAGACGGGTAAAACCAGCGTATCGCGCTATCTCAATGGTGAGCAGCACCTGCTTTCTGACGATCTCAAACAGCGCATCGAACAGGCGATCCACCAGCTCGACTATCGGCCCAGCCAGATGGCACGCAGCCTGAAGGGCGGCCAAACGCGGCTGATTGGCCTGATCATCGCCGACATCACCAATCCCTACTCGGTGGATGTAATGCGCGGTATCGAAGCGGCCTGCCGCCAACACGGTTTTACCCTGCTGGTGTGTAATACCAATAACGAGGTCAATCAGGAACAGCACTACCTGCAATTGCTTAGCAGTTACCGGGTAGAGGGCATCGTGGTCAATGCCGTCGGTATGCGCGAAGAGGCGCTGTCGACCCTGCAACAATCGATGCTGCCGATGGTGCTTATTGACCGCAAAATCTCTGATTTCGCCTGCGATGTGGTGGGCCTCAACAATCACGAAGCGGCCACCGTCGCCACGGAACACCTGCTGCAACAGGGTTTCGAAGCCATTTTGTTTCTCAGCGAGCCAATCGGCACGGTCAATACCCGCCTGGAAAGGCTGCACGCCTTTAACCAGACCATGGCGCAACATGCCGGACTGTTGGCCGAACAGGCCGAAACTCCGCTTAACGACGTTAAGCAGCTGGAAGGCGTGATCCGCGACTTTAACGCTCGCCATCGCGGTATGCGCAAGGCGGTGATTTCCGCTAATGGTGCCCTGACGCTGCAGGTGGCACGCGCCATGCGCCGGCTGGGTATCCAGTGGGGCAGCGATATCGGCCTGCTGGGCTTTGACGAGCTGGAATGGGCCGAACTGGCTGGGGTGGGCATCACTACCCTGAAACAGCCCACCTATCAAATGGGCCATGCCGCGCTGGAGCAACTGGTGCAACGCATTCAGGGCCTGAATACCCCCATCAGCGAACAGATGTTCCCCGGTGAACTGATCGTGCGCGGCTCCACCACCCGATAATCTCTCCCCTTTCCCGCAGGGGCGCGAGCTGTGCGCCCCTTACATCGCATCATCCAGACTATTTTTTGCTCAGGTTCGTGACTGCGATCATATTTTTACACTCTGTCGCTTTTGTCTGGAACCGGTACCATTTAACTTGTGGTTAACAGTATCGGTGGGACTGACACCACCTCAGGAGCAAAAATGACCAGAGAAATTATCATAGTGACCGGCGCCTATGGCACCGATACCGTCCAGCAGCTCGGTGGCCAGGCCGCTTTACTGCCGATCATCGCCGGTGCAGGTGCCGACGGCGTAGAAATTCGCCGCGAACTGTTTTCTGCTCAGGATCTACAGGCCCTGCCGGCTCTGGCTCAGGCCATCGAACAGCAGCAACTGTTTGCCGTTTATTCCGCACCTGAAGCCCTGTTTACCCCGCAGCACACGCTGAACCCAAATCTGCCTGCACTGCTGGCGGAAGCCCAGACGTTGAATGCGCGCCAGTTAAAATTATCCCTGGGCCATTACCAGCCGGGCTTCGATTTTACCGAACTGAAAGTGGCACTGGAGCAGCATCCGGTCAACCTGGTGGTGGAAAATGACCAGACCCCGGACTGCGGCATTCTGTCACTGCTGAACGCCTTTTTCCACGCGGCGGAAGATAACCGTCTGCCGGTCAGCATGACTTTCGATATGGCCAACTGGCATTGGGTGGGCCAAGACGCCTTCGCCGCCGCCGAGCGCCTGGCCCGCCACGTCAGCTACGTTCACGTTAAAGCCGCCACTCATAGCCTGAAAGGCTGGCGTGCCGTGGCGCTGGACGACAGTGACGGTAAATGGCGTGAGTTGCTGACCCGCCTGCCGCAGGATGTTCCACGTGGCATTGAATTCCCATTGCAGGGTGACAGTCTGGAAGACGTAACCCGCTACTACGTTAACCTGTTACGCGCGGAGTAAAACATCATGACAACGCTGACAGCCGCGCATAGCGCACCATTGGACGTCGTCACCCTGGGTGAAGCCATGGCCATGTTCGTGGCAAGCCAAACCGGCGATATGGCGGAAGTGGAAACCTTCACCAAACGCATTGCCGGTGCCGAACTGAACGTGGCGATCGGTCTGGCACGTCTGGGCCTGAACGTCGGCTGGGTCAGCCGCGTCGGCAATGACAGTTTCGGCCGCTTCGCCCTGCAACAATTGAAAAAAGAAGGCATTAACGCCCAGCAGGTAACGGTAGACGGCAATTATCCGACCGGTTTTCAGATCAAATCTAAAACCACGGATGGTACCGATCCCAAGGTGGAGTATTTCCGCAAAGGTTCGGCGGCCAGTCATCTTTCAGTGGACGATTTCAACCGCGAATACTTCGGTTCCGCTCGCCATCTGCACCTGAGCGGCGTAGCGGCGGCCCTGTCCGGTCAGTCGCTGGCGCTGTGTCACCATGCCGCACGTGAGATGCGTGCGATGGGTAAAACCATTTCGTTCGACCCTAATTTGCGTCCGGTGCTGTGGTCCAGCCAACAGGTGATGATCGAACAGCTCAATAAGCTGGCGTTTGCCGCCGACTGGGTGCTGCCGGGGCTGAAAGAAGGGCAAATCCTCACCGGCCAATCAACGCCGGAAGGCATTGCCGATTTTTACCTGGAGCGCGGCGTACAGGCGGTGATTATCAAAACCGGCCCGGACGGCGCCTGGTTTAAAACCGCCGCCGGCGACCAGGCGGCCGTAGCTGCCATTAAAGTCGACAACGTAGTGGACACCGTGGGGGCAGGCGACGGTTTTGCCGTCGGCACCCTTAGCGCCCTGCTGGAAGGCAAAACGCTGAAACAGGCGGTCCAACGCGGTAACAAAATCGGCTCGCTGGCGATCCAGGCCATCGGCGACAGCGAAGGCTTGCCGACCCGCGCAGCACTGGCTGAATAAATATAACAAACATAATCGGTTAACCGACTTCTCCACATGACGTGTACCTCTGGCCCTACAACCAGGACGCGTTGAGAGAACACTGAGGAATCTGAACATGAACAAAGCGACTATCGCGGCTAAACGCTGGTGGTACATCATGCCCATCGTGTTTATCACCTACAGCCTGGCCTATCTTGACCGCGCCAACTTCAGCTTTGCTTCGGCCGCCGGCATTAATGACGATCTGGGCATCACCAAGGGCATGTCCTCGCTGCTGGGCGCGCTGTTTTTCCTCGGCTATTTCTTTTTCCAGATCCCCGGCGCTATCTATGCCGAACGCCGCAGCGTTAAAAAACTGATTTTCTGGTGCCTGATCCTGTGGGGGGCCTGCGCCTCACTGACCGGCATGGTCAGTAATATCCCCATGCTGGCCGCTATCCGCTTTATCCTCGGCGTGGTGGAAGCCGCGGTAATGCCGGCGATGCTGATTTACATCAGCAACTGGTTCACCAAATCAGAACGCTCACGCGCCAATACCTTCCTGATCCTCGGCAACCCGGTCACGGTGCTGTGGATGTCGGTGGTTTCCGGCTACCTGATCCACGCCTACGGCTGGCGTGAAATGTTCATCTTTGAAGGCATTCCGGCGGTGATCTGGGCCTTCTGCTGGTGGGTGCTGGCCAAAGATAAACCCGCCCAGGCCAAATGGCTGAGCGACGGCGAAAAACTGGCGTTGCAGCAGCAGTTGGAGGAAGAACAAAAAGGCATTAAAGCGGTGCGTAACTACGGTGAAGCCTTCCGTTCACGCAACGTTATTCTGCTGTGCGCACAGTACTTTGCCTGGAGTATCGGCGTGTATGGCTTCGTGCTGTGGTTGCCTTCCATCCTGCGCAGCGGCATGCAGATGGGTATGGTGGAAGCCGGCTGGCTGTCGGCGGTGCCTTATCTGGCGGCGACTATCGCCATGATCCTGGTGTCCTGGGCCTCCGACAAAATGCAAAACCGTAAGCTGTTCGTCTGGCCGCTGTTGCTGATTGGCGCGCTGGCTTTCTTCGGCTCTTACGCCGTCGGTGCCAACCATTTCTGGGTCTCTTACACCCTGTTGGTGATTGCCGGTGCCGCTATGTATGCCCCTTATGGGCCTTTCTTCGCCATCATTCCTGAAATGCTGCCGAAAAACGTTGCCGGTGGCGCTATGGCACTGATCAACAGCATGGGTGCACTGGGTTCCTTCTTCGGCTCGTGGTTTGTCGGTTACCTGAACGGCGCAACCGGTAGCCCGGCGGCTTCTTATATGTTTATGGCTATTGCCCTGCTGGCGGCGGTGGTGCTGACGCTGGTCGTCAAACCCGCTCGCAACGAGGCCCAGCCACAACTGGCCTGATCTACCTGAATGACCGGGGTGACGGGCGCTGCGCCCTTCACCCTTTTTGCTTTATGTTATGTTGGATCCCCAACGTCCTAATCGTTAGCTTGCTGGAGTTCGTGATGAAGCCTTCTATCGTTTTATACAAAAATATCCCCGCCGACCTGCGTGAACGACTGGAACAGCACTTCACCGTGCACGCCTTCGACGGCCTGACCCCGGATAACCACGATGAGCTGCGCCAGGCGTTGCAACAGGCGGAAGGGATCATCGGTTCCGGCGGTAAAATTGATGAGGCTTTCCTGCAGCAGGCGCCAAAACTGCGTGCGGCCTCAACCATTTCCGTCGGTTACGACAATTTCGACGTCGACGCGCTTAATGCCCATAACGTGCTGCTGATGCATACCCCTACCGTGCTGACCGAAACCGTCGCCGATACCATCATGAGTCTGGTGCTGGCGACAGCGCGCCGGGTGGTGGAAGTGGCCGAACGGGTAAAGGCCGGCGAATGGCAGGGCAGCATTGGGGCCGACTGGTTTGGCGTCGATGTACACCATAAAACCATCGGCATCCTCGGGATGGGCCGAATTGGCCTGGCGCTGGCGCAACGTGCGCACTTCGGCTTCGGCATGCCGGTGTTGTATAACGCCCGCCGCACGCACGAAGAAGCCGAGCAACGTTTTAACGCCCGCCGCTGTGACCTGGATACGCTATTGGCTGAATCCGATTTCATCTGCATTACGCTGCCGCTGACGGATGAAACCTTCCATATGATCAGCCGCGACCAACTGGCGAAAATGAAAAAGAGCGGCATCCTGATCAACGCCGGTCGTGGCCCGGTGGTGGACGAAGCCGCGCTGATAGAAGCGCTGCAGAACGGGACCATCCATGCCGCCGGGCTGGACGTTTTCGAAAAAGAGCCGCTGCCGGTGTCTTCTCCGCTGCTGACGCTGCCAAACGTAGTGGCACTGCCGCATATCGGTTCTGCGACCCATGAGACCCGCTATGGCATGGCCGAATGTGCCGTCGACAACCTGATTGCCGCCCTGACCGGCACGGTCAAAGAAAACTGTGTTAATCCGCAACTGCTGAAAAAGTAACTTTCATGGATGCCAGTGAAATAAAAACTGGCATCCATTCAAAATTACCAAGATTTTTTCGGCGGATGTCGCCGCATATGGAATACCCGAAGGATATGTATTTCATTATTTTTGATTCTGTAGGGGATCAGATAAGGAAAGGTTTTCATCACGATTTCCCGGGTTCCCATCACCCTGCCTGCCCTGCCCAAAGCCGGATTTGTCGCCAGCAAGTTTACTAATCGAAAAACCTCCCTGGCGAATTGGGTCGCAACCTGAGGACTCTCTTGATAAAACCAATCGTACGCATCATCAAAATTGCTTGCGGCTTTCCTTAGCCATTTAATTTTCATCGTTAACAATCACCCCCATCTTCTTGAAGCGGGCTTCCATTTCATCGTCAGAAACAAAATCCCCCTGATCCGCCTCAATGATTGCCTGCTGAGTTTCAGCAATTTGCCAGGCTTCGCGGTTAATAAAATCTCGGATGGCCTGCCCGGCCAAAAACGATTTAGTTCTGCCGGTCGCTTTGGCCAAAGCTTCGAGCTGCTCACTAAGATCTTCCGATAGTCGAACGGACATCACGCTCATAGGTCACCTCACACTACAATGTATACATTGTAATATAGATTAAAAAACCACCGGGTAACAGCCTGGTTTCTCCCCCCACCTTCTCCTCCCGGAAAATTATCTGTTGGGATGAGGCTATTTTTTTATCGTTGGTCACACTGGGCATTACCCTACAAGAAAAACGCTTCCTGCCACGCGTAAGGAGAGCCATGAAACGCCTGACCCTTCCCCTGTTGATGCTGCTGTCACCGGCGGCAATGGCGAGCTGGACGCTGCAAAGCTTCCCGACCTTTGACGAGTCCGCCAGCGGCTTGTTCACCAGCCACGCCACGTTGGCCAAGGGCGAACTGCCGCTGAAGATTTACCAGAACCAACAGTGCTGGCAGCCGACCACGGCGGCCAAACTGAATCAAGCCCTGTCACTGCAACCTTGCGGCGATAACCCACCGGTTAACTGGCGGTTGTTCCGCGCAGGCGAATATCAGGTGCGCATCGACACCCGCAGCGGTACACCAACGTTGCAGCTCAGCCTGAAAACCGCACCGGAAATCGCCGCCGCTTCGGTAGCACGCATCTGCCCACGCTGGAACGGCTTGCCGGTCACTCTTGACGTGGCGGCGACCTTTGCCGAAGGTGAAACGGTACGTGATTTCTATTCTGGCCAAACGACCAGGGTCAGCCAGGGCAAAGTCACCCTGCAACCGGCCGCAGGCAGCGGGGGGTTACTGTTGCTGGAGTCGGCAAGCAGCGAGAAAGCCGCGCCGTTCAACTGGCACAACGCCACGGTCTACTTCGCCCTCACCGATCGCTTTGAAAACGGTAACCCGGCCAACGACCACAGCTACGGCCGCCGCAGCGACGGCATGCAGGAGATAGGCACCTTCCACGGCGGCGATTTGGCCGGCCTGACGAAAAAGCTCGATTATCTGCAACAGCTCGGCGTCAATGCGCTGTGGATCAGTTCGCCGCTGGAGCAAATCCACGGCTGGGTTGGTGGTGGCACCAAAGGCGACTTCCCGCATTATGCCTATCACGGATACTACGCGCTGGACTGGACCCGGCTCGATGCCAACATGGGCAGCGAGCAAGATCTGCGCACGCTGGTCGAGCAAGCGCACCAGCGTGGTATCCGCATCCTGTTCGACGTGGTGGTGAATCATGTCGGTTACGCCACGCTGGCGGATATGCAGGCTTTCCAGTTCGGCTCGCTGTATCTGAAAGGTGCAGAGATCGAAAAAACACTGGGTAAAAACTGGGGCGACTGGCGGCCAGGCACAGGACAAAACTGGCACAGCTTCAACGATTACATCAACTTCAGCGATAAGGCCGGTTGGGACGCCTGGTGGGGTAAAAACTGGATCCGCACCGATATCGGCGACTACGATCCACCGGGCTATGACGACCTCACCATGTCGCTGGCCTTCCTCCCGGACATCAAAACTGAAGCGTCCGGCGCCAGCGGTCTGCCGCTGTTTTATCGCCATAAACCCGACAGCGCTGCACACGAAATTCCCGGTGCGACTCCCCGCGACTACCTGACTACCTGGCTCAGCCAATGGGTACGCGATTACGGCATTGACGGCTTTCGCGTCGATACCGCCAAGCACGTGGAGAAACCGACGCTGGCGCTGCTGAAACAGCGTGCCACGGCGGCGTTGGCCGAGTGGAAAGCCGCTCATCCGCAACAGGCACTGGATAACACCCCGTTCTGGATGACTGGTGAAGCCTGGGGCCATGGCGTGATGAAAAGTGACTATTACCAGAACGGCTTCGACGCGATGATCAATTTTGATTTCCAGGATCAGGCGTCGCAGGCGCTGAGCTGCTTCTCCAGCATCGACACCACCTACCAACAGATGGCTGACAAGCTGCAGGATTTCAACGTGTTGAGCTACATCTCTTCGCACGATACCCGGCTGTTCTTTGCCAGTGATGCCAAAGGGTCGCTGGCGCTGCAGCAGCGTGCCGCCGACCTGCTGCTGCTGGCCCCCGGCGCGGTACAAATTTACTACGGTGATGAAAGTGGCCGTCAGCTTGGCCCGAGTGGCTCAGACCCGTTGCAGGGCACCCGTTCCGATATGAACTGGAGTGAGCTGCAGGGCGACAAAGCCCCACTGCTGGCGCACTGGCAGCGGCTGGGTCAATTCCGCGCTCGTCACCCGGCAATCGGTGCGGGTAAACAGCAGTCGCAACAAACGGCGCAATACTACGCCTTCAGCCGCCGGCTCGGCGACGATAAGGTGATGGTGGTGTGGGTCGGCGATCGGTCACAATAATTCAGCGCGATATGCTGGTAAATGGCCATCGGGCGAAGTTTACTCCCGGTGGCTGTTTTATGAACCGCATTGCGTCGGAAATTGACAGGCGGTATGGTGGGGAATTACCTGCTAAAAATAATACAGCTGCACCTATGACTTTTTCACTTTTCGGCGACAAATTTACCCGTTACGCGGGCATTACCCGTTTAATGGATGACCTGAACGAAGGCCTGCGCACCCCCGGTGCCATCATGCTCGGCGGCGGTAATCCGGCGCAAATTCCAGAGATGGAAAGCTACTTCAAACAGCTGTGTCAGGACATGCTCGACCAGGGCAAACTGACCGAGGCGCTGTGTAACTATGACGGCCCGCAGGGCAAAGACGCCCTGCTGAAAGCACTGGCCAAATTGCTGCGCGACGAGCTGGGCTGGCAGATCTCTCCACAGAATATTGCACTGACAAATGGCAGTCAGAGCGCGTTTTTCTACTTGTTTAACCTGTTTGCCGGCCGCTATGCCGACGGCAGCCGCCGCCGCGTGCTGTTCCCGCTGGCGCCGGAATATATCGGCTATGCCGATGCCGGGTTGGATGAAGGGCTGTTTGTCTCGGCCAAACCCAACATCGAATTGCTGCCAGAAGGCCAGTTCAAGTATCACGTTGATTTCGAACACCTGAACATCGGCGATGATATCGGCATGATCTGCGTATCACGCCCGACCAATCCGACCGGCAACGTGATCACCGACGAAGAGCTGATGAAGCTCGACCGGTTGGCGCAGCAGCGCAATATTCCGCTGGTGATCGATAACGCCTATGGCGTGCCCTTCCCCGGCATTATCTTCAGCGACGCAACGCCGCTGTGGAACCCGAACATCATTCTGTGCATGAGCCTGTCGAAACTCGGCCTGCCCGGTTCGCGCTGCGGCATTGTGATTGCCGATGAAAAGACTATCAGCGCCCTGACCAACATGAACGGCATCATTAGCCTGTCACCGGGCAGCATGGGGCCGGCGATGGCAACGGAAATGATTGAACGCGGCGATCTGCTGCGCCTGTCCAACGAAGTGATCCGTCCGTTCTACAAACAGCGCGTCGAGCACACTATCGAGATCATTCGCCGCTACCTGTCACCAGAACGCTGCCTGATCCATAAACCGGAAGGGGCAATTTTCCTCTGGCTGTGGTTCAAGGACCTGCCGATTACCACTGAATTGCTGTACCAGCGCCTGAAAAAACGTGGCGTGCTGATGGTACCCGGCCACTATTTCTTCCCTGGGCTGGAGCATGAATGGCCGCATACTCATCAGTGCATGCGGATGAACTACGTGCCGGATCCGGAGAAGATTGAGCGTGGCGTGGCAATCCTGGCGGAAGAGATCGAACGCGCGCACCAGGAATAATGATCCTGCCTTGCCCGATTGATTGAAAATTAACCAAAAAAGATATATGATACGTATATCGTATATCTTTTTTCTCAGAAGGTTAATTATGGCCCGCATAGTGATTGATTTACCTGAAGAAGACCTGCGGCAACTCGACAATCTGAAGAACATTCGTCATGTCCCTCGAGCTGAGATCATCCGGCAGGCAGTCTCTCGTTATCTGGTGGTAAACCGGGTGGATGACCCAAGTAATGCTTTCGGATTATGGTCGGGTGTATTGGGTGACGGCGTCGATTATGAGAATCAGCTCCGCGAGGAGTGGGATTAATGACCGCTCAACTGGTGCTATTTGATACCAATATCCTGATCGATTATCTCAATGGCATTCCGCAGGCCAGGGAGGTACTCACCGAATACCATGCCCACCCGGCAATCAGCGCCATTACCTGGATGGAGGTCATGGTTGGAGCAAAAAAACAATCGTCAGCGCTCGAACTTAAAACCCGCCAATTTTTAGGGCAATTCTTGTTGCTGCCAATCACCGATGAGGTTGCGGAGCGAGCAGTTGAACTACGTCACTCACGAGGAATAAAACTACCCGATGCCATTATCTGGGCTACGGCGCAAATTGGTTTCAGAACGCTAATTTCTCGCAATCCCAAAGACTTCGGCACCAGTAACGGTGTGCTGATGCCGTATCAACTTTGACGCACTATTGCCAGAGTCTTACATCGCCCAGAACAAGACCGCCAGCAACTGTGGCGACATGATGCGCAGGAACATCGCCAAAGGATAAACCGTGGCGTAAGACAGCGCGGCGGCACCGCTGGTCGGGTGCAGGCCGTTAGCGAAGGCCAACGCCGGCGGATCGGTCATTGACCCTGCCAGCATGCCAGACAGCGTCAGGTAGTTCATCTTGCCCACCATCCGCGCCAGTACGCCCACGCTAAACAGAGGGATCGCAGTAATCAGCGCGCCATAGCCAATCCATGCCAGCCCTTCGCCATTAATCAGCGTATCGACAAAGTTACCGCCCGACTTCAACCCGACCACCGCCAGAAACAGCACGATCCCCAGTTCACGCAACGCCAGATTGGCACTGGGCGGCATAAACCAGTACAGCTTGCCGATGCTGCCGATACGCCCAAGGATCAGCGCCGCCACCAGTGGGCCACCGGCCAGCCCCAGACGCAATGCCGCTGGGAAACCCGGTATAAACAGCGGGATGGATCCCAACAGCACGCCGAGGCCGATTCCGATAAACACCGGTAGCATTTGCACCTGCTGCAACTTCTGTTGGGCGTTGCCGACAATCGCCGCCACCGCCTCGATAGATTCGGGCCGCCCCACCAAGTTGAGGATGTCACCAAATTGCAGCGTCACATTGCTGCCGGCCACCAGCTCGACCCCGGAACGGTTGAGTCGCGAGATCACCACGTCGTATTTCTGCTTCAGGTTCAGATCGCGGATTTTACTGCCCAGCACCTTCTCATTGGTCACCACTGCTCTCACCACCTGCAGCTCTGTACCGCGCGTTGACAGCGAGACGTCGACCTCTTCGCCAATCACCAGCCGGGCATTTTCCAGGCTTTCGCGCTTGCCCACCAGATGCAGATAATCGCCCAGTTCCAACTTTTCAAGCGGTGCCGGCACCATCAGCAAATCGCCGCGTTTCAGGCGAGAACAGATGATATCCTCGCCGTTCAGCAGTGGTACATTTTTGATAGCCATCCCCTGCAGATTCGGGTTACGCACCGCCACGTTCATGGTATGCAGCAGTTCGCGCTGGTTGCCCAGGCTGCTTTCAAACGCCTGCGCCTCTTGCTCGATATTAATGCGGAAAAACAGGCGTATCAGCCACATCACCAATAAAATGCCACAGATGCCAAACGGATAGGCCATGGCGTAACCCATACCCATGCGATCAACCAGTGCCGGATCTGAACCCAAATCGGTAAGGATTTGCTGCCCAGCGCCGAGCGCCGGAGTATTGGTGACCGCCCCGGAGAACACGCCAAGAATAATCGGCAACGGCACGGCAAACAGCTTGTGAACCACCGCCGCGACCAACCCACCGACCAGCACCAGTAAAATGGCGAAGCCGTTGAGCCGTAGCCCGGACACCCGCAAGGAGGAGAAAAATCCCGGACCGACCTGAATACCAATGGTGTACACGAACAGGATCAGGCCGAATTCCTGGATGAAATGCAGCATGTCGCCATTAAGATTGAGCTGCCAGCTCTGGGCGAAATGCCCAACGATAATGCCGCCGAACAGCACCCCACCGATGCCCAGACCCACCCCGTAGATCTTCCAGTTACCCATCCACAGCCCGAGAACGGCCACCAACGCCAACATGCTGACGGTCAGGGCGATTTCGCTCATAGCTCACATCCTTGCCAAAAGTTTAACAACCGGTTTGCGGTTAAAGACTCACAATTAACAGGGATTTTGGCACAGGCGGAAAAGGGTGACTGTGGCTTGCGCCACAGAAAGCAAAGGGGGAAGCCCGTTAGGACTTCCCCCTGAAAATTTAACTGTTTCTCAGTCGGTTATTTGGCTTCCAGCCCTGGCGTAGTGCCGATGGCGATCCGCTGTGGCTGCAGGGCTTCCGGTACCTGACGCACCAGATCGATATGCAGCAGGCCATTTTCAAACTGGGCCTCGGAAACCTGCAAATGCTCAGCCAGCGTGAAGGTCAGTGCGAACTCTTTGCACACCAACCCCTGATGCAGATATTCCACCTGTTTTTCCGACGGTGTCGGCTTACCGCGCACGGTCAGGCGTGGGCCTTCGACTTCAATATCCAGTTCGCTTTGTTTGAAGCCGGCCAGCGCCAGAGAAATGCGGTAGTGGTTATCGTCGCTTTTCTCGATGTTGTATGGCGGGAACCCTTGCGGCTCCTGGCCACCCATTGAACTGGCCAATTTGTCAAAGCCGATCCACTGACGCAGTAGTGGGGATAAGTCGTAATTGCGCATAGTATTAACTCCTTCTATGAAGCGAGATAAGGTTTAATCGCCCCCTGACGGCAGGCAGTTAACTAACATTCATTGCACCGGCGGTTCATTCCGCCGATGAAATAAGAATTACTTAATTTCTATCCGGCGCGGTTTTAATGTTTCCGGCACGATGCGTTCCATATCGATATACAACAGGCCGTTTTCCAGTTTGGCGCCTTTAATTTGGATATGCTCGGCCAACTGGAATTTACGTTCAAAGTTACGTTCGGCAATACCTTGATATAAGTAGGTTCTTTCCGCCGGCTCATTATTATGAGCGCCACGTACAATCAACAGGTTATCCTGGGTGGTAATCTCGAGCTCTTGCTCGGCGAATCCTGCCACCGCGATCGCGATGCGGTAATGATTTTCATCCACCAGCTCAACGTTATAAGGAGGATAGCCGCCATTACCCTGACTCTGGCCTGCCTCCAACGCATTAAACAAACGGTCAAAGCCAATTGCAGAACGGTAGAGTGGAGAAAGATCGAAATTACGCATAAAACAGCCTCCTAAGGCACTTCAGCGAGGTTTAATAATTAAGCCTTCCATCATGGACAGGCTAAATAATCAGAATTCCCTTACGGCGAATTCTTAATTTGCTTCTGATAAGAAAATGGGGGTGACTTTCACCATTTCAACCGGCGATGATCAAAAAAATGATAATCAGTGCAGCGAAAGTTTTTTTATCCCTTACAATAAACTGAGACGGCCGCCACAGAGCGGGCTCTTGCTCCTTTTAAAACATCCACAAGATGTTATAGATCAGCAGATTTTGGGGAACAGCACCCTGCAGGATGGAATAATGAAAACGATAAGAGTCATAGCAACCAGTTGCATGCTGTTAGCGACCAACGGCTGCTCCAGCGTAATGAGTCACACCGGCCCGAATCAGGGCTACTATCCGGGTACCCGTGCCAGCATGAACGTGCTGAGGGACGACAATACCAGTTGGGCAATGATGCCACTGGTGGCGCTGGATCTGCCATTCTCGGCGGTGATGGACACGGTGTTACTGCCTTACGACTATATGCGCTCCGGCAGTGACGGTACCGCAGACTCGCCGAGAGCGCGCATCTTGCGTGGCGAAGAGCAGAATCTGGCTGCCAGCGGCGATCCAGCCCATGCGGCGGCTGCCACCCCACAGTAAAAAACCTGATGCGGGCTGTTCGCCCGCCGTTGCTCATACCTCGGCCACAAAAATCTGGCTGAACCCGTCGATCTCACGCATAAACGCCACTTTACTGCCGTCCGGAGAGAACACCACCGCATCACCCGATGGCGGTATCGCAGTACGCTGCGTCAAACGCTGCATCCGCCCGCTGGCTACCTCACATAACATCAGGCTGTTATCACACACCAGCGCGATACGACCGCCCTGCGGATGCCAACTGAACGCCGATTGAATCCCCTGTTCACCCTGCGTGACCTGACGCGGGTCACCGCCGTTGGGTGAGACCACCCACAGCTGTACCACGCCCGCGTCATCCTTCATCAGGCAGGCAATCATACTGCCGTCGGGTGAACTACGCAGCCAGTGGCGGGGAGTGGTCGCCACACCAGGGAAACGTCGCCGGCCAGTAAAGGTCAGCCGACGTTGGCGTACCCCCAGCGGGGGGGCAGGTATTTGGGTCGGGGTACCTTGCAACGGCCGGGCACCGGCTTTGGCGTAATCGGCATCATCCTGCGGCAGATCAACGATAAACACCTCAGGCAGCTTTTCACCGCTGCTGGAAATCGTATCGCCGATAAACGCCAGCGCCCAGCGCTGTTGCCGCCCATCAGGCCGGGTATAACCGCCTTGGCCAACCCAGCCCTCTTCATAAGCGCGATTAATTTGGTCACTGCCCGGCTGCGGTTGTGGCGTGGTCTCGCTGACCAATACGCAGTAATGGCTGCCGTCATATTCACGCGGATGCTGCTTGGGAGGGTTCACGCCCTGTAATGGCACGGCTACGCCCACGTTGCGCAGATCCAGCGCCGGGTCCAGCTCATGCATCACATGGTCATTATAGGTAAAGCTCAGGCGACTGCCGTCCGGACTAAAAACGTGCACGTGAGTGCCGCCGCGCAGTGCGCCGGGAGTATAGGGCGCGGTGATGTCCATCGCATCGAGGGTAATGGCCAGTTCGCGATCCGGTTCACTGACAATCACCCCGCGACGATGGTGAAAATCATAATGCCAAACGCTATCTGGGTGCTCCGGGCCGTGGATAAAAGCATACCGGGCCGGTGCGTCCGGGCTGACGGTCACCACGCCCACATGAGCACCGTGCTGGGCACGGTACACCACCTCCACCACGCCGCTGTCGACGTTCACCCGTTCAATACTCAGGCCGGTGAAAGAGGCGCCGCTCGGGCGTACGTCGTAAGCCAGCCACTGGCTGTCCGGCGTCCAGACGTTAATATTGGTTAACTGATGCCCACGTGGATCAAAAGTCAGCTGTTTTTCCCGATGGCTCATGGCGGCTCCCCTGCGCATGCTGGCACTGAGCCGCCATCTTACCGGATCAGCCAACGCGTTTCACATCACCCACCAACAACAGATACGACAACGCGCCGAGTAGTGCCACCACGGCGATATAAATCAGTGAGGGAGCAAAACCATAATCCTGCGCCAGATAACCGACCACCAAGGGTACTGTGATCCCCCCCAGCCCGCCGACAAAGTTAAACACCCCACCGGTCAAGCCAATCAACCGGGTCGGTGCCAGCGATGATACCAGCGACCAGGTAATGGAGGCGAAACCGTTGCCAAAGAATGCCAGCGCCATCAGCACCATAATCCACAGCGGATCGTTGGTGTAATTGGCCCCCATGATGCAGGTAGAGAGCAGCAACCCACAGATAATCGGTGTTTTACGCGCAAAACCGATGGAACGGCCGCTGCGTAGCAAGCGATCGGCAACAAAACCGGATAACAACACGCCGCAGAACGCCGCCAGGAAGGGCACCGTGGTCATAAAACCGGCGGTCAGTGCGGCAATGTGCTTTTCCTGCGTCAGATAATTCGGGAACCAGGTGAGGAAGAACCACAGCGTTGAGGTAATAGCGAACTGGCCGAGATACACCCCCACCAGCTTGCGGTGAAACACCAGTTTCCAGTCGGCAGCGGTGAGCGCCACGCGGCTTTTCTTTTCCGACGCGACGTCGCCATCCACCATGCCGCCACCGTCCTGAATATATTTCAGCTCGGCGTCGTTCACCCCTTTGCTGTTGCGCGGTGACTGATAAACACGCTGCCACACCAACGCCCAGACGATGCCGACACCGCCAGTGATGATGAACACCCAGTGCCAACTGAGGATCTCTTGTACCCAGATCAACAGCGGCGTCAAAAACGCCAGCCCGACAAACTGACCGGAAGTATAGAACCCCACCGCCGAAGCCCGCTCCTGCTCGGGGAACCAACTGGTGACGATGCGATTATTGGTGGGAAATGCCGGCGCTTCAAACAACCCGGTCACCGCACGCAGGCCAATCAGTGATACCAGACCACTGGCGAACCCCTGCAGCAACGTCGCAATTGACCAGCCCATAATGGCAATAAAATAGGTCAGTTTTGAGCCGACGCGATCCAGAAACCAACCGCCAGGGATCTGACACAGGGTATAGGTCCAGGCAAAAGCAGAGAAAATATAGCCCATCTGCGCCTTACTGATGCCGAACTCCTGCTGAATATGCGCCGAAGCCACCGCCAGATTGGCACGGTCGACATAGCAGATCACCACGGTGACAAATATCATGAATAACGTTAAATAGCGGCGTTTACTTTTTGGTGCTGAGGTTAAGGTTATTTCCATTATTTTTATTCCGTTATTTTTCGGATTTTAAGACGGAAGAGAAGTAGGGGATCCCCTTCCGGGTTAACAGAATTATTTAATTCAATTGATGGTGTTTTTAATTTAGGACTACTTTATTTAGCCTTAACGCTATCGGTTATTACCCTGTAAATCGTCAATCCATGACTGGGGTCAGTGCGTGCAGGTAATAACGCTGCGGTTTGAAAGATGACGGCTAATTACCACTCGGCAACTGCGCCGTCCGGATAGCGCCACACGGGATTACGCCAGTCCGTCGCCTGTTTACTGCGCTCGATCACCAGCTCTTCGTTAATTTCCACCCCGAGGCCCGGTTTAGTCAGTGGGTAGAAGTGGCCGTCGGTCATTTTGAAATCGTCTTTATTCACTACGTAGTCCAGCAGTTCGGCCCCCTGATTGTAGTGAATGCCCATGCTCTGCTCCTGGAACACCGCGTTACGCGCCACAAAGTCCACATGCAGACAAGCAGCCAGCGCAATCGGCCCCAGTGGGCAATGCGGAGCCAGCGCCACATCATAGGTCTCCGCCATGGCGGCAATCTTGAAGCATTCGGTGATGCCACCGGCATGAGACAGGTCAGGCTGAATAATCGCCAGGCCGCCATCGGCCAGCACCCGTTTGAAATCAAAACGTGAATACATACGTTCACCGGCGGCAATCGGGATATGCGTCTGCGCCGCCAGGCGCGGATAGTACTCTGCCTGTTCCGCCAGCACCGGCTCTTCAATAAACAGCGGACGGTACGGCTCCAGCTCTTTGATCAGGATTTTTGCCATCGGCGCATCGACACGACCATGGAAATCCAGACCGAACTCGATACGGTTACCAAAGGCTTCGCGGATCTGCGCCACCACCGCCACCGCAGCATCCACCTTGCGCGCACTGTCGATAATGCCCATCTCTTCACAACCGTTCAGCTTAAAGGTATCGAAGCCGATTTCCGTCAGCTTGTTGATGCCGGCAATCACGTCAGAAGGACGATCGCCGCCCACCCAGCTATACGCCTTGATTTTGTCACGCACCAATCCGCCCAACAGCTGATAAACCGGTACGCCCAGCGCCTTGCCTTTGATATCCCACAGCGCCTGATCAATACCGGCGATCGCACTCATCAGGATCGGGCCGCCGCGATAGAAACCGCCGCGGTAGAGGGTTTGCCAGATATCGTTAATCCGCGCCGGATCCTGGCCGACCACATATTCCGACAGCTCGTGCACCGCCGCCTCCACGCTGCGTGCGCGCCCTTCAATCACCGGTTCACCCCAACCGACGATGCCTTCATCGGTTTCAATCTTCAGGAACATCCAGCGCGGCGGTAGCCGATAGGTGGTCATTTTGGTTATTTTCATTGAGTGGCTTCCTTATAGGCCCGAACGAAAGCGGCAGCCTGCTGAGCGGTGCGTTCCACCGATTGGCCGGCGCGATAGAGATCGCCCCCCAACCCGGCACCCACACAGCCTGCGGCCAGATACAGATGCAAGTTTTCCGGCGTGATGCCGCCGACGGCAAAAACAGGGATCTGAGGCGGCAGCACCGCTTTCAGCGCCTTGATATAGTCCGGGCCAAAGGAGACCGAGGGGAAAATCTTCAATGCCTGAGCCCCGGCCTCCAGTGCGTTGAATGCTTCTGACGCGGTGGCGCAACCGGCGCAAACCGTCATGCCCAGCGCCACGGCCCTGCGGATCACCGCCGGTTGGGTATTGGGGGTCACCACCAGTTGACCACCCAGCGCGGCCAACTCTTCCACCTGCGCAGGTTGCAGCACGGTGCCGGCACCGATCAGGGCGCGATCGCCGAATTTATTCACCGTATCACCGATGCTTTGCTGCCAGTCCGGCGAGTTCATCGGTATTTCAATCGCATCGAACCCCGCCTCCAGCAAGGTTTGTACGTGATCAGCCACCTCTTGCGGCGTAATGCCGCGCAGGATGGCGATCAGCGGCAGTTCAGTATTCCAGCTCATGCACAATGCTCCTTATTCCCGATTGGAAAGCCCGATCGCCGTCCAGGATCTGGTGGCGTATCCCGGCCATAGTCAGTGCCTGGGCATAACGCTCGCCAAGCTGCGGGTTGCCGATCACCGTTAATGCAGCATCAGGCGGCAGCGGGTATTCACGCTGCATCTGCGCCACCTCGTTGCCGATCAACAAGCCGGAAAGCCAGTCACTGACGGCGCTTTTTTCCAGTTTGCCAAGCACGTGAGCGGCGCGGGTTTCAAATAAACGTCGCACGATGTGGCTTTCATTCATGCCGACTTCCAATCCGTTGATAAACGCCTGTGGATTAGGCCGTTGTTCACTTAGCCCCACGCCGATCAACGAATGGCTGAGCAGCAAATGATGCAATTCGCCTGTCATCACCGTGCGGAAATCCGCCAGGCTGTCGCCCTCCATGCGCACCCATTTGCTGTGGGTACCGGGCATGATATAAACCGCCGCCGGCTGTTCGGCATAGGCGCCAATCAACTGGGTTTCTTCACCGCGCATGACGTTGCAGTTATCTTCACGTTCGATGCAGATGCCCGGAATAATCCAGGCCCGGTAAGGTAAAGCCTGCTCTACCGCCGTTAACTGTTGGGCAACTTCGGTCAGGCGGGTTGGGCAATGCAGATAAGGCACCTGCAGCCAGCCGGCATTGCTGCCGACCATCCCGGCCATCACCACCGGCAGTGGCTCAGCCCACCGCGCCATCAGCTCGCTGAAAACCTGCTGTGGCGTGCGGCCATCAAGGCGGGTAACACCGGCCTGCGACTGCAGGCTATCGACACAAACGCCCTGTTCGTAACGCCAGGCGCGCAGGTTGGTGGAACCCCAGTCAATCGCGATAAAGCTGTCACTCATGTTATGTCCTTTAGGCGTTTGGTTGAGCTGGCGATCATCGCCAGTGCCGCCTGCTCTGCGGCATCAGGATCCTGATGACGGATCGCGTCATACAATTCCTGATGCTCGCGCAAGGTACGCGGCATATTGTTCTCATCCGACATGTAGGTGCGCTCAAACACCGCGCGCTGCAGCGAGCTAATCGCCACGCTAAGCTGTTGCAAAACCGGGTTGTGTACCGCCGCCAGCACCGCTTCGTGATAGCGGATGTCGGCCTCATTAAAAC
Source organism: Serratia sp. AR11 (assembly GCF_056376275.1). NCBI lineage: Bacteria > Pseudomonadati > Pseudomonadota > Gammaproteobacteria > Enterobacterales > Yersiniaceae > Serratia > Serratia sp. AR11. Next base: position 12,871 of record NZ_CM150739.1, on the reverse strand, counting down.
GTTCGCGATCCTGGTGATGGATTTTCATGTCGTTCAGCGCCGCTTCGATCACCGCAAGTTCGCTGGAGGTAGCTCGCTCCGCCGCCCAGCGAGCAATCGTTGGCTCCACCAGGTTACGAACCTCACTCATCGAGGCGATCAGCCGTGGATCATAATCCTGCGCCAGCACCCAGTTCAGGACGTCGGTATCCAGATAATTCCACTGGCTGCGTAGCGTTACGAATGCGCCACGATAGCGCTTCACCTCCACCAACCGCTTGGACATCAGCGCACGCAAGACTTCGCGGATGATATTGCGCGAAGTTTCAAACTCTTCACACAGTTCCGTTTCTGCGGGTAATGCCGCCCCCGGAATATACTTACCGCCGACGATCTGCTGGCCCATCTCGATAATGATGCGGTCGGTTTTACCGATCTGCTGCTTGTTCATGATTTCTCCGTGGCGTTCGCCATGCTGTGATAACGGATTTACTTTACCCGCGTCTCCCATTGGCGTCCTGCGGTTGCAGCACAATCTTGATAACTTCCCTAAACAACCACCACCTCATTGTAGTACCTATATGTTTTGTTGTACTACAATCAAGATCACAAAACAGACAACAAGTTTGCGTGACGTATCAAAACAGACCACCGTTGTTGGGCGATAAACAGGCTGGAAACAGAGGCAATGCCACTACGGGTTGGGGCTTTCCGTTACCGGCGTTGGCAAAGCCCGACCGGAAAAATAAGCGGCTATGTTGTCGAACACCAGATCGGCCATCATCCACCGCGTGCTGTGGGTCGCACTGGCCATATGCGGCGTTAGTACCACATTGTCCCGCCCCATCAACCCGGCGGGAACCTGCGGTTCGCATTCAAAAACATCCAGACCAGCACCGGCAATTACCCCTTGGTCAATCGCCTTTACTAATGCCGCTTCATCCACCACCGAACCCCGCGCAATGTTGATTAAGATGCCGTTAGCGCCCAATGCTGCTAACACCTGTGCATCCACCAGCGCCCGCGTCGCCACCCCTCCGTTGGTGCACACCAATAAAAAGTCGCAGTGCTCGGCCAGTGCCAGAGGGGTCGCAAAAAAACGCCCGGTAAAATCGTCATATTGTTGGCGGGAATGATAACTGACGTCCATTTTGAAGGCCGCTGCACGCTGAGCTATCGCCCGCCCGATCCTTCCCAATCCAAGAATGCCCAGGCGTGCGCCGCTAACCTTGCGCGTCCAGGGATAGCCGCCCTGCAGCCAGTCACCGCGCTCGATAAAACGTTGGGCGCCGCCAATCTGCCGGGCCGTCGCCAGCAGCAACCCAATCGCCAGATCGGCGACGTCATCGGTCAACACCCCCGGCGTATGTGTTACCCGAACACCCTGAGCCCGTGCGGCCAACACATCCACCCGCTCATAACCCACGCCAAATACGGCAATCAGTTTTAACTGCGGCAAAGCGGCAATTTGTGCCGCACTGACCGCCGTTTCGCCATCAACCAGCAGGACGGTGAATTCGCCGGCTCGGGCCGCCAGCGCCAAAGGGGCCAATTCGCGCTGATCCACCAATGGGAAATGTTGACGCAGTTGCACCACCAACCTTTGCGGCAAGGGTGAGGCCTGCAAAATGGTCTCAGCCATGGTTGTTCTCCTGCAGTGCAACCTCGCCTGTGGCCGCTGATTGCGGCCTGCCAAGCCGCAGGCCGATAATGCCGCCAGCCACCAACGCCGCAGCAATGGCCATCAGCGCAATATCATAGTTGCCGGTAATATCTTTAATTCGCCCCATGACCGGTGGGAAGACCAGGCCGGCAATATTGGCCACCGCATTAATCAAGGCTATTGACGCCGCACCAGCCACGCCGGCGATAGATTCGGTGGTTACCGCCCAAAAAATAGGGGTGATCGCCCAGTTCAACGCGACGGTAAGCACTAGCATGCCGTAGGCCAACACCAGATTTTGACAATAAATCGCCGCCAGCAGCAGCAGACCGGCGGCAATCAGCGGGCCCCCCAAATGCAGGGATCGTTCACCGGTCAAATCGGAGTGCCTGCCGTTGAAGTACATGAAAATGCAGGCAAAGAAAAATGGAATGGCGGAAAGGACACTGACAACAAAGGAGCTTTGCTCCGTGACTACGCCTTTGACGATTAAAGGCAAAAATAGCGTGATACCTATGGTGCCGAACGCCTGCAACAGCCACATAAAGCTCAGCGCCCAAACCCGCCGGTTGGTCAACGCCTGGCTCCAGCGATGTGATTGTCCGCCAGCGGTCTCCGCCATTTCACCGGCCATTTTATTGACCAGCCACTGACGTTGCGGCGGCGCCAACCATTTTGCCTGTTGCGGCGCATCATCGAGGTAAAAATAGGTCACGATGCCCAGCAACACCGCCGGGATACCTTCCAGCAGGAACAGCCAGCGCCACCCTGCTATGTCAAATAAACCATGCATATTCAGGATGCTGCCGGACAGCGGCAGGCCAATAACCGAAGCCAGGGCTGCACCGATGTAAAACATCGACATGGCACGCGCACGGTCACTGCGCGGATACCAACAGGAAAGATAATAAATAATGCCAGGGGTAAACCCGGCCTCCGCCACGCCGAGTAAAAAACGCATCACATAGAGTTGCGTTGGTGTTTGCACCAGGCTCATACCGGCGGCGATGATGCCCCAGGTGACCATGATGCGCGCAATCCATATCTTGGCACCGATACGGCTCAATAATATGTTGCTGGGGACTTCAAAAATAATGTAGGAAATATAGAAAATTCCTGCGGCAATACCATACATCTCGGCGCTAAGCGCCAAATCGGCATTCATCTGCAATGCAGCAATGGAAATATTTGATCTGTCTATATATGCAATAAGATAAAGCAGCATAATAAATGGAATAATACGCCGGTTCATCCTTTTGATTGTCGTGGAATAAGTACTGGAATCCATAATTCATCCCCCAGAGCAATTCATTAATTTCTGCACGATCTGTTCCTGACAAATCACGCATCCAGTGGTGTTTTCATCTCATCATCAGAAAAAACTCGTTGTTGAATATAAAAATCGGTTGGTTGTTTAATAGGCTAGCGCACATTGTAGACACGAAATCGCATCTTGTAATACAAGATGGATCACAAAAAGACACCGGCCAGAAGAACATAGTGATTTACATGTTGGAAAATTAATTCTAAATTGGATTTTTAAATCTAACTAAAAGATCACCATGCTGAGTCGCTACCACACCATTGCCGATGCCATAACGCTGTTGTTTGCCCCTTACGCCGAGGTGGCACTTCATGATCTCGCCAGCCAGAAGCTGGTTTACATCAGTAATAATCGCTCGCAGCGTGAGCTGGGCGAAGACTCCAACCTGAGCGAGCTGCAGGGCGACCAAGGCTTGCAGGTGATCGGCCCCTATCTGAAGCGCAATTGGGATGGCAGCCAACTGCGTTCTATCAGTGCGGTATTGCGCGACGATAACGCTGCCCCCATTGGCCTGTTGTGCATCAATCTTGATATCACCGTGCTGGAAAGCGCCAAAGCCGCGCTGGAAGTCTTCCTTGCCGGAAATGCTCTGCAACCACAACCGGACGTGCTGTTTCAGGACGACTGGCAGGAACGCATCAACACCTTCATTCACCAATGGTTGCAACAACGCCAGCAGACGCTCAGCACCCTTAACGGTGCAGGCAAGCGGGCACTGGTGGAGGCGCTCTATCACCAGGGGGCTTTCAAAGGAAAAAACGCCGCCGGCTACGTCGCCAAAATCCTCGGTATCGGCCGCGCTACCGTTTACAACTATCTGAAAAATATCAAGGAGTCTGTATGAGTCAGCTATTTGACGCGATTGTTTCCGCCCATCAGCAATTGCGCCCGCAGGTTCGCGTGACCCCGCTGGAACGCAGCGTACTGCTGTCACAGCAGTTGGGTTGCGAGCTGTATCTGAAATGCGATCACCTGCAACCTACCGGCTCTTTCAAATTTCGAGGTGCCAGCAACAAACTGCGGTTGTTAAGTGACGAGCAGCGTCAACGCGGGGTGATCGCGGCTTCCAGCGGTAATCACGGCCAGGCGATGGCGCTGGCAGGCAAACTGACGGGTGTCAGCGTGACGGTGTATGCACCGGAAACAGCGGCAGCTATCAAACTGGAAACCATCCGCGCGTTGGGCAGCGAAGTGGTGACGGTACCGGGAGATGCCCTGAAAGCGGAACAGGCGGGGGAAAAAGCGGCGCAGGAACAGGGCAAGGTGTATGTCTCTCCCTATAACGACGAGCAGGTGATCGCCGGTCAGGGCACCTGCGGTATGGAGTTGGTCGAGCAGCAAGCGGATTTGGATGCAGTGTTTATCGCCGTCGGTGGTGGTGGCTATATTTCAGGAATTGGTACCGTTTTGCAGCAATTATCGCCGAAAACGCAGATTATTGCCTGCTGGCCAGAAAACTCCACCAGCATGTACAGTGCTCTGCAGGCCGGTCATATTTATCCAGTCGAAGAGCAGGACACGCTGTCCGATGGCACCGCCGGCGGCGTTGAGCCGGGTGCGATCACCTTCCCGCTGTGTCAGCAGGTGATTGACCGCAAAGTATTGGTCAGCGAAGCGGAAATCAAACAGGCCATGCGTCAGATAGCCGCCAGCGACCGCTGGATTATTGAAGGTGCTGCCGGGGTGGCCTTAGCCGCTGCCATCAAACTGGCGCCGGAATTCCAGGGCAAAAAAGTGGCGGTGGTACTGTGCGGGAAAAACATTGTGCTGGAGAAATACCTTAAGGCAATCGCCGATGAAAATCCTTAATAAACGGCAGATCCTTGAAGCGTTCGATGCAGATGCCGTCACATTGTTGCTCAAAAAAGGATTTATTGCCTATTCCCAACGGCAGGTACAACAGCCGCCGGTGCAGCATTTCCTGTTTGAACAGGCAGCGGGTGACTGCTGTATTAAATCGGCCTGGCTGGAAGGGGACGAACAATTTGTCGTCAAGGTTTCCTCTGGCTTTTACCGTAATCCGGCGCAGGGGTTGGCCAGTAATCAGGGGCTGATGATGGCCTTCTCTGCGCAAACCGGTGAACCCCAGGCATTGTTACTGGATGAGGGGTGGTTAACTGCGTTACGTACCGCGCTGGCCGGGCGTATTGTCGCTGAACTCTGTGCTCCGGCATCGATCCCGGCGATTGGCATTGTCGGCTGCGGCATGCAGGCCCGACTGCAGTTACAACAGCTAAAATCCCTGACCGCCTGCCGTGAGGTTTGGGTATGGGGCCGTAACGAAGAGACCTTGCAAGCCTATCGGCGCGATGTCGAAGCCGAAGGTTTCCGGGTGAATATCACCCAGGATGCCGCAGAACTGGCGGCGCACTGTCGGCTGATTGTCACCACCACCCCGAGCCGCGAACCTATTTTGCAAGCGGCGGATATTCAACCCGGCACCCACATCACCGCCGTCGGCGCTGACAGCCAGGGCAAGCAAGAGCTGGCGGCCGATCTGGTGGCCAGGGCGGATATGCTGTTGGTGGATGCTTTGGCACAATGTGCAGATTATGGTGAGATCGCCACTGCTTACCGGCAGGGTTTGCTTAAATCGACGCCGATCGTCGAATTGGGTACGGCATTGGCTCAGGGGACAAAAGTGCGCAGCGACGCGCATCAAATCACCCTGGCCGATCTGACCGGGCTGGCGATTCAGGACGTACAGATTGTGAAGGGTATTTTGGCACGGATATAGAATGTTTTTGGGGGCGCGACTGCGCCCCTGTAAATCGAATCACCGTCAAGCATTCAGCACAAACTTCTCGATGGCGCGGGCTACACCGTCTTCGGTATTGGTGCTGGTAACAAACTGCGCTACCGCTTTCAGTTCCGGGATAGCATTGCCCATCGCCACGCCTAACCCGGCATACTCAATCATCGCCGTGTCGTTGGCCTGATCGCCCAACGTCATCACATTTTTACGCGCAATACCGAGATGATCGGCCAGCATTTTCACCCCAGCCCCCTTATCCACTTTCTGGTGCAAGATTTCCAGGTAATAAGGCGCGCTTTTCAGGATGGTGTAACGTTCCCGCGTTTCTGCCGGGATGCGAGCGATGGCGCGATCCAACAGCTCAGGCTCGTCGATCATCATCACTTTAGGGAAACGAATCGAAGGATCCATCTCTTCCACGCTGCGGTATTTCAGCGGAATACCGGTCATCTCAGACTCATGCACGGTGTATTTGCCGATATCCTTGTTCGGGGTATACAGGGTATCGAAATCAAACGCCTGGAAATGGACGCCAAACTCGCGAGCCATCTTCTCGAAGTGCAGGTAATCCTCAAAACCCAGCGTTTCCTGCAGGATGCAGGCGCCGTCTACCGCCTTCAACACCAGCGCGCCATTATAGGTAATACAGAAATCACCGGGCCCCTGAATGTCCAACTGACGCAGATAATCCTGCACACCGACGTAAGGCCGCCCGGTGGCCAGCACCACATGCACCCCTTTGCGGCGTGCCTCGGTGATCGCCTGCTTTACCGCCGGCGTAATCTGGTGCTGCGGGTTAAGCAGCGTGCCGTCCATATCAATCGCAATCAGTTCAATAGCCATTCGAGCCTCTCCCAGTGGTTTTGCCCCATGCTAACGCGTTTCAGCCCGTAATGTCAGCGCCAAAAAAGGCGTAAAAAAATCCGCGCGGGTCGCCCGGCGCGGATTTTTACAGCCATCAATGCGTTAGATATCGATGTTTGCCGCTTTCAGGGCATTTTCTTCGATAAAGGCACGACGAGGCTCAACCGCATCACCCATCAGGGTGGTGAACAGTTGGTCAGCAGCAATGGCGTCCTTCACGGTCACGCGCAGCATGCGGCGGCTTTCCGGATCCATGGTGGTTTCCCACAGCTGCTCTGGGTTCATTTCACCCAGACCTTTATAACGCTGTACTGCCAGCCCACGGCGTGACTCTTTCACCAGCCACTCCAATGCCTGCTCGAAGCTTTCAACGGGTTGACGACGCTCACCACGTTCGATGAAGGCATCTTCTTCGATCAGGCCGCGCAGTTTCTCACCCAGCACGCAGATCTTGCGATATTCGCCGCCGTGGATGAAGTCGAAGTCCAGCGCGTAGTCGGTATCCACACCGTGGGTACGGATGCGCAGTACCGGCTCAAACATCTGGCGCTCACGGTTCTCAAAGATCACCGAGTCATAGCTGCTGCCATGCTGCTCTTTGTCGTTCAGCAGTTTCACCAGCGAATCAATCCAGGTTTTAACCTTGGCCTGATCGCTCAGATCGCCCTCTGCCAAAGTTGGCTGGTAAATCAGGTTGTTCAGCAGTGCACGCGGGTAGCGGCGCTCCATACGACCGATCAGCTTCTGCACGCTGTAGTGCTCGGCAACCAGTTTTTCCAATGGCTCACCGGCAAGTGCTGGTGCGCTGGCGTTGGTGTGCAGGGTTGCGCCGTCCATTGCGATAGAGATTTGGTACTGATCCATCGCTTCGTCATCTTTGATGTACTGTTCCTGCTTGCCTTTTTTCACCTTGTACAGCGGCGGCTGAGCAATGAACACGTGGCCGCGCTCAATGATTTCCGGCATCTGACGGTAGAAGAAGGTCAACAGCAGCGTACGGATGTGCGAGCCATCGACGTCGGCATCGGTCATGATAATGATGCTGTGGTAACGCAGTTTGTCCGGGTTGTACTCATCGCGGCCAATGCCGCAGCCCAGTGCCGTGATCAGCGTCGCCACTTCCTGCGAAGACAGCATCTTGTCGAAGCGTGCTTTCTCAACGTTGAGGATTTTACCTTTCAACGGCAAGATTGCCTGGTTCTTACGGTTACGCCCCTGCTTGGCAGAGCCGCCCGCTGAGTCCCCTTCCACCAGGTACAGTTCGGACAGCGCCGGATCGCGTTCCTGACAGTCTGCCAGTTTGCCCGGCAGGCCGGCCAGATCCAATGCGCCTTTACGACGGGTCATTTCACGCGCTTTACGCGCCGCTTCACGAGCACGCGCCGCATCGATGATTTTGCCGACGACGATTTTCGCGTCGCCCGGGTTTTCCATCAGATAATCGACCAGCTTTTCATTCATCAGCGTTTCAACCGCGGTTTTCACCTCGGAAGAAACCAGCTTGTCTTTGGTCTGAGAAGAGAACTTCGGATCCGGCACTTTCACCGAAACCACGGCAATCAGGCCTTCACGCGCATCGTCACCGGTGGCGCTGATTTTGGCTTTTTTGCTGTAGCCTTCTTTATCCATGTAGCTGTTCAGGGTACGGGTCATCGCGGTACGGAAACCGACCAGGTGGGTACCCCCATCACGCTGTGGGATGTTGTTGGTGAAGCAGTAGATATTTTCCTGGAAACCGTCGTTCCACTGCAGCGCCACTTCCACACCGATGTCGTCTTTCATGGTCGAGAAATAGAACACGTTTGGATGGATCGGGGTTTTGTTCTTGTTCAGGTACTCAACAAACGCCTTGATACCGCCTTCGTAGTGGAAGTGGTCTTCTTTGTCGGTACGTTTGTCTTTCAGGCGGATAGACACGCCCGAGTTCAGGAATGAGAGTTCGCGCAGGCGCTTGGCCAGAATATCGTACTCAAATTCGACATTATTGGTGAAGGTTTCATAGCTCGGCCAGAAACGCACCGTGGTGCCGGTCTGATCGGTTTCACCGACCACTTTCAGCGGCGCCTGTGGCTCGCCCATGGCGTAGGTCTGTTCGTGCACCTTGCCTTCGCGACGGATAACCAGTTCCAGCTTCTCGGACAAGGCGTTAACAACAGAAACACCCACGCCGTGCAGACCGCCGGAAACCTTGTAGGAGTTGTCATCAAATTTGCCGCCGGCATGCAGCACGGTCATGATCACCTGCGCCGCAGAAACCCCTTCCTCTTCGTGAATACCGGTCGGGATACCACGGCCGTCATCCTGTACCGAAACGGAGTTATCGGCATGGATGGTCACCTGGATGTCACTACAGTGGCCAGCGAGTGCTTCGTCGATAGCGTTGTCCACAACCTCGAATACCATGTGGTGCAGACCGGTGCCATCATCGGTGTCGCCGATATACATGCCCGGGCGCTTACGCACCGCGTCCAGCCCTTTTAATACCTTGATACTTGAGGAGTCATAAGAATTCGACATCAACGTTTCTCGCTCATTTTAGTCCTGTGGTTGAACCTCTATTTTACCTTGTTCCACGCGGAACATCTTGCCCTTTTCACCGGCCATATCGGTCACTTGTTCAGCGCTTACCGCACTGACAAAGACCTGGGCCTGGGTGGCTTTCAGGCGATCGGCCAGCAACCGGCGACGGCCGGTGTCCAGCTCGGAGGCAAAATCATCAATCAGATACAGGCAACGCCGCCCGCTCTGCCGGGTGAGAAACTCACCCTGCGCTAAGCGCAACGCGCACATCAGCAGTTTAAGCTGACCGCGCGATAACAAATCCTCTACCGGCGTGCCGTCGGCACGAATGCGGAAGTCCGCCTTATGCGGCCCCACCGCGGTATAGGTTAACGCCCTGTCACGCTCAAACTGGCGCTCCAGCAGCTCTCCGTAGTCGCTCTCTTTGTCCCAGCCACGCTGGAAAGAGAAACTCAGGGCAAATTCGGGCAAAAACTGCGCGCATGTCGCGGTAATATCCGCGGCAATCGCGTCGCTGTAAGCTGCCCGCCACTCGCTGATACGCTCGGCCAAGGGGATCAGTTCCTGATCCCAGGCGCGGATCTGCGCATAGCGACTGACCTGGCGCAGCGCGGCATTGCGCTGCTTCAGTAACCGTTTCAGGTTGCTCCAGGCGGTGAAAAAACCGGGTTCGTTATGAAAACAGCCCCAGTCCAGGAAGGCACGCCGGAATTTCGGCCCACCGTTTAGCAGGGTAAAACCTTCGGGGGTAATCAGTTGCATCGGCAATAACTGCGCCAGTTCAGCCACTTTGTGGCCGTCGCTGCCATCGATGCGTACCTTGCTGTCCCCCTGACGGCTCTTGCTTAATCCTACGGAAATTTCACGCTCTGCGCCGTCAATACGGCCGTGCAAAATAAACTCCGGCTGGTCGTGGCGGATCACCCGCCCGGCCTGCAGGCTGCGAAACGCCCGCCCGTGTCCGAGGGTATACACCGCCTCAAGCACGCTGGTTTTTCCGCTGCCATTGGCACCCACCAGGAAGTTGAATCCCGGCGCCAGCGCCAAATCGGCAGCTTCTATATTACGGAAATCTTTAATCAGTAAACGCGTCAGAGCCATGCAATCTCTTTACCCATGACGGTAAGTTATTCAACCTTATATACCCTATGGATTTCAAGTTGCGGCTAGGCGGCCAGCTAGCTTATCCCCAGGCGCTTACTTAAGTAAGTAACTGGGGTAAGCTAGTGCAGCCAACAACGCTGCAGCTTGAAAGACGACGGGTATGAACTACAACCGCATTGGCATGACGACGTAAGCAGCAGACTTACTGGCACCGTCTTCGATCTGCACGCTGGAAACCGAGTCGGTCAGCAGCAGGCGCACATCTTCACACTTGAGCGCGTTCAATACGTCCAGCACGTAGCTGACGTTGAAACCAATTTCCATCTCGGTGCCGTCGTAGCTGACATCGAGGATCTCTTCCGCCTCTTCCTGTTCCGGGTTGTTGGCGGTGATCTTAAGCTGGTTTTGGCTGACATACAGCCGCACGCCGCGGAACTTCTCGTTCGACAAGATCGCCGCACGAGCAAACGCCTGCTTGAGCAGATCGCAGCCGGCTTCCAGCGTTTTGTCCGGGTTCTTCGGCAAGACGCGACGATAGTCAGGGAAACGGCCATCAACCAGCTTGGAGGTGAAGATAAAGTCACCGACGTGGGCGCGAATGTTGTTACTGCCGATTTGCAGTTGCAGCAGCGTATCGCCACCGTCCAGCAAACGCACCAGCTCCATCACGCCTTTACGCGGCACGATCACCGAATGCGACGGCAATTGCTGACCGATCGGCATCGAGCACACCGCCAGGCGGTGACCATCGGTCGCCACGGTACGCAGTTCTTCACCTTCGGTTTCGAACAGCATGCCGTTTAAGTAGTAGCGCACGTCCTGATGAGCCATTGAGAACTGCGTGGCTTCGATCAGGCGCTTAAGGGTCGCCTGTGGCAGAGAAAATTCAACTTCGCTCTGCCAGTCGTCCAGGTTCGGGAAATCAACCGCCGGCAACGTAGAAAGAGAGAAGCGACTGCGGCCGGAACGCACCAGCATACGCTCGCCTTCCAGCGTCACAGTGATCTCGGCCCCTTCGGGCAAGCCACGGCAGATATCAAATAATTTACGCGCGGGGACGGTAGTCGCGCCCGCTTCATGAGGTTGGGACAGGGCAACGCGTGCCACCATCTCCATCTCCAGATCGGTGCCGGTCAACAGCAGGCAGCCTTCCGTCACCTGCAACAGCAGGTTACCCAGAATTGGCAGCGTTGGGCGGCCGCCCAGCGGGCTGCTCACCTGTTGCAGTGGTTTTAGCAGATGCTCACGTTCAACGATAAATTTCATAGCGCTAGGAAGATAATGTTCTGATTAAATTGGAGAAATCTTCTTTGATGTCGTGACTTTCCTCACGCAACTGCTCGATCTTCCGGCAGGCGTGCAACACCGTGGTATGGTCGCGGCCACCAAACGCATCGCCGATTTCTGGCAGGCTGTGGTTGGTGAGCTCTTTTGCCAACGCCATCGCCATTTGGCGGGGACGGGCAACGGAACGCGAGCGCCGCTTGGACAACAAATCAGCGATTTTAATTTTATAGTATTCCGCCACCGTCTTTTGAATATTATCGATGGTGACCAGCTTTTCCTGCAATGCCAGCAGATCGCGCAGCGCTTCACGCACGAAATCAATGGTAATGGCACGGCCGGTAAAGTTTGCGTTGGCGATCACGCGATTCAACGCCCCTTCGAGCTCACGCACGTTGGAACGCAGGCGCTTGGCGATAAAGAACGCCACTTCGCCCGGCAGACGGATATTATTCTCGTCGGCCTTTTTCATCAGGATCGCTACGCGGGTTTCCAGCTCCGGCGGTTCGATCGCGACCGTCAGCCCCCAACCGAAGCGGGATTTCAGACGATCTTCCACGCCGTTAATCTCTTTCGGATAACGGTCCGAGGTCAGGATAATCTGCTGATTGCCTTCCAACAGGGCGTTAAAGGTATGGAAGAACTCTTCCTGCGAACGCTCTTTATTGGCAAAAAATTGGATGTCATCGATCAGCAGCGCATCGACCGAACGGTAATAACGCTTAAATTCTTCAATGGCATTGTTCTGCAAGGCTTTGACCATGTCCTGCACAAAGCGTTCAGAGTGCATATAGACCACTTTGGCGTTGGCCTTGCGTGCCATGATGCCGTTACCCACCGCGTGCAACAGGTGAGTTTTACCCAGGCCGGTGCCGCCATAAAGGAACAACGGGTTATAGGCACCACCCGGGTTATCCGCCACCTGACGGGCCGCCGCGCGCGCCAACTGGTTGGATTTACCCTCAACAAAGTTATCAAAGGTGTGCTTTGGGTTAACGTTGGAGCGGTAAGAAAGTTCAGGCTGCGGCGCTGCGTTGTCCCAGCTTGGGCGGGACGGCGCGGCAACCCGCACTATTGGCGCGCTGGGTGCACTGACGCTGGCAGTAACGGTCTGGCTGATGATTTGGGAGAGGGGCTTACTGCCCACTTCAAAACGCAGCAATGGGGCATCCGTACCGCAGAAATCATTCAACAGACCATTGATATTGTTTAAGTATTTATCGCGAACCCAATCCAGCACAAAACGATTGGGCGCATAAAGCGCCAGGGTGTTGTCACTCAGTTCCGCCTGCAATGGGCGTATCCACATACTAAATTCTGTGGCAGGTAACTCATCCTGCAATCGGGCAAGACACTGCTGCCAAAGCGAAAGTGACAC